>CAVPPL010000005.1:0-3553542 GCA_963707295.1 uncultured Planctomycetia bacterium | reverse complement strand
GTGCAACACAGATTCCAGTCACCATAATGTTGCTAAGAAAATCATACAACAGCTTAATACTAAATCAGCCCCAAAACACTGGACTAACAATTTCACCTAACTAGAATTAGATGTTTTCACCACGCGACTAACGCGGAAGCAAAGATTGAGGGAGTTCTTCCTGCGGCAACCACTAGGTTCAGCAGATTTCGCTCGCGAGAAGGTCACCGTCCCAGGTTTCCCATCAAGATACCGGCAGCTCCATCTTCCCCGGTCGGCGATTTCATCACAAAAGGAATCCCTTTCCAAATGGCTTCTCTGGCTAGAGTTGCAGGAAAACAGTGGTAGAATTTCGTGGCTTTGGCCTCGGCTTGTGGCATAATGTCAGGTTGGGGGAAGCTAGGTCCTGGACTGATTGATGGAGGAGTGCAATTGTACGACGCATTGCTGGACGACTTGGATGACGACGCGACGTCGCGCACCGACGAGGTGATCGAGGACTTGGCGAGGACGCGGTAGCGGCGTTCGAAGATGTGGACGACGACCTGATCCGCGACGTGCCCGACCTGGCCGCCGAGTTGGACGAGCTGGACCTGGACGTCAACGTCGACGGGCTGCTGGCGGCGTCGAGGAAGACGGAATCCTGGTCGGACGATCCGGTGCGGATGTATCTGACGCAGATGGGCGAGATCCCGCTGCTGACGCGGCAGGAGGAAATCGCGCTGGCCAAGCAGATCGAAATGACCCGCGCCCGCTTCCGCCGCAAGCTGCTGGAATGCGACTACGTGATGCAGACGGCCGTGAAGGTGCTGCAGCGCGTGCACGACGGCGAACTGCCGTTCGACCGCACGGTGCAGGTTTCGGTGACCGATCGGCTGGAAAAGGACCAGATTCTCGGCCGTTTGCCGCACAATCTGCGGACGCTCGAAACGCTGCTGAAGCGGAACCGGCGCGACTATCGACATCGCCACCAGCAAGTCGCGCCAGACGGCCGCAGCGCCGCGACGGCCTGGCGGCGGCTGGGCCGCCGCCGCCGCCGCGCCGTGCGGCTGGTCGAGGAACTCGGCCTGCGCACGCAGCGGATCGAGCCGATGATCAAGACGCTCGGAAGAGTTCAGCCGCCGCGTCGACGAGCTCAAGCGCGCGGATCGACAGCGCAACGCCAAGAACGGCCAAGGGCCGCCGCCGAGCAGCGCGAGCCGTGGATCGCCGAGTATCCGCAACATCCTGCGGGCCACGCAGGAAACGCCCACGCAGCCTGCGCAATCGCGTGCAGTATCTGCAAGGCAGATCTACGCCCAGTACCAGGAGGCCAAGCGCGGCCTGTCGGAAGGCAACCTGCGGCTGGTCGTCTCGATCGCCAAGAAGTATCGCAACCGCGGCCTGAGCTTCCTGGACCTGATCCAGGAAGGCAACGCCGGCCTGATGCGGGCGGTCGACAAGTTCGAGTATCGCCGCGGCTTCAAGTTCTGCACCTATGCCACGTGGTGGATTCGCCAGGCGATCACCCGGGCCGTGGCCGACCAGAGCCGCACGATCCGCATTCCGGTGCACATGGTCGAGACGATGTCGCAGGTGCGGAACGTCTCGCGGCAAGCTGCTGCAGGAGCTGGGCCGCGAGCCGACGATCGAAGAGACGGCCAAGCGCCGCCGGCACCGCGCGTCGACGAAGCCCGCCGCGTGCTGGCCATGAGCCGCTATCCGATCAGCCTCGACCGGCCGGTGGGCAACAGCGAAGACAGCCACTTCGGCGACCTGCTGCCCGACGGCGGCGGCCGAGAGCCCGGCCATCGGCGCCGCCCAGGAGATGCTCCGCGACCGGATCGCCAAGGTGCTCAAGACGCTCAGCTACCGCGAGCGCGAGATCATCAAGCTCCGCTACGGCCTGGGCGACGGCTACAGCTACACGCTGGAAGAAGTCGGGCCACATCTTCAAGGTGACCCGCGAGCGCATCCGCCAGATCGAAGCCAAGGCCGTCCGCAAGCTGCAGCAGCCCAGCCGCAGCCAGGAGCTGGTGGGCTTCTTGGATTAGCGACGGTTCGACCAAACACAGAACTTCAGAAAACTGCCGAACTCGGGGCCTGCTTCACCCCGTAGTTCGGCTGTTTTGTTAGACCGGATTATTCACAAACGGTAGGGTGCGTGGAGCGAACTGCCACGGAAATGGTGGGTTACGCACGGAATTCAAACCTACCGCCAGATCACATCTTGTTTTGGATCAGTTTGCTCAACGCACCATCGGCGAAGGGCTTCCGTGTTACGCCGACCCTACATGAAGCGTTTCCGGCGTATAACGTGCGGGGATGTTGAACAAGAAACCCGTCACTCCCCCTCTCCTTCGGGAGAGGGCAGGGTGAGGGCTTGTTCCCGCCGGGCCCGTTGTTACACACAAGTCGGCGGGCGTTTGCGGTCCCGGAGGGTCCATTGATAATAGCCCAGCAATTCGTTGCTGGGGAAATGAGCGGCTTTCAGGATTTGGAGTCCCGGAGGGACGATTGAGAAGGCGGATTTCCCAAATTTCAGTCGTCCCTCCGGACTCGCGGCGGGATTTCGTTGACCTTAGTCCCAGCAGTAAACTGCTGGGCTAGTGCGTCTCTGAAAACGTTTGATCAGTGGGGTGCAAGTCCCCGCGAGGTGTACGTTACGAACCTGTAACCGAAAGTAACTGCGTCTCCGTGAGGAGGGGTGGGAAGCAACTGGAGGTGAATGTCCAGTCCGTAGGATGACGAACCTGATTCGGCCAAGCCTGTCGGGGAGCCTGCTAGCCAATGGCGAACCCCCGACCGCGCGACGGCGATCCCTCCGACCTGTCGGTCTGCCCGGGGGATAGACGCGGCGGCCCGTCCGGCTGAAGTAACGTGCGAAAGCCGCGACGGGGAAATGGCAACACGGTGGTTGAGGACGGAATGGACGGAAGATCAAACGCCATAAAGAGAGAGACCTGGGCGGATTCAAGGACGGCGTTCATTGTCCCTGATAAGGATACGAAGAGCCCGCCGCCCAGGAGTCAGAGCACCCATAGTAGCGTCGAAGCCGGGTAATGCCGGGGGAGCGAAGGGGTGCAGGAAGATGGATGCGTGATGTCCAAACGACGGGAAAGAACGACCAACCGGCGACAGTGCCGTTCGCGGCTACCCCCGCCGGAGAGCCTCCGTCGATTCGCGACTGGGCGAACCCGTGCGTCTGGACGGACCGCATGTTGACGACGCTCGAACAAGGAGTGCGAGGAGGACGATGGCACACGTTGATTGACAAAGTGTACGCGCCGCTGAACCTGTTTGCCGCCAGCAGAAATGTGATCGGCAATCAGGGGGCGGCGGGAGTGGACCATCAAACGGTGGAGGGCTTTCAGGCACATCGCCAGGAAGAACTGGACCGACTGCACGAGGCCCTGCGGACCAATACGTATCGTCCGCAGGCGGTGCGGCGGGTCTGGATTCCGAAACCGGGAAGCAAGGAGCAACGACCGCTGGGCGTTCCGACCGTGCGTGACCGCGTGGTGCAAACCGCGCTGTTGCACGTGCTGGAACCGATCTTCGACGCCACGTTCTCGGAAAACAGCTATGGCTTTCGCCACGGAAGGGGGTGCCATCACGCCCTGGAACGAGTCGAGGAGTTGCTGAATGCCGGCAACGTGTACGTCGTCGATGCGGACCTCAAGAGTTATTTTGACACGATCTCGAAACCACGTCTGATGACGCGGATTCGCGAGAAGGTGTCGGACAGCCGGGTGCTGCGGATGGTGGAGATGTTCCTGGAGCAAGGCGTCCTGGACGGTCTGCGGAAGTGGACGCCCGAAACGGGCACGCCCCAGGGAGCGGTCCTGTCGCCGTTGCTGGCAAACATCTACCTGAATCCGCTGGATCACCTGCTTGGCCGACGCCGGCTTTGCGATGGTGCGTTACGCGGACGACTTCGTGATTCTGTGCAAGACCCGCGAGGAAGCGGAAGCGGCCTTGGCCTTGGTGCAGAGTGGGTCGTGGAAAACGAGCTGACGTTGCATCCGACGAAGACCAAGATCGTAGACGCCCGCACCGAGGGCTTTGATTTTCTGGGCTATCATTTCCGCGGCGAATTGCGTTTGCCTCGGCCGAAGAGCCTGAAGAAGTTCAAGGACGCGGTGCGGGAAAAGACGAAACGCACGAATGGGCATGACCTGCCCTTCACGTGTGCCCGGCTGAGCCGGCAATTGCGTGGCTGGTTCACGTACTTTCGCCACTGTCGTGGTTCGGTATTCCGCGAACTGGACGGCTGGATTCGTGGTCGCCTGCGCAGCATTCTGCGTAAGCGACGGAAACGGCGCGGTCGGGCTCGCGGAACGGACCATCAACGTTGGCCGAATCGCTTCTTCGACAAGCATGGGCTGTACAGCCTTGCAAGCCGCCCATGTTCGTTTTGTTCAATCCTCTCGGAGGTAACACCATCAACTGGAGAGCCGGATGCGAGAAATCCGCCAGTCCGGTTCGGAGGGAGGGGGAGCCGGACTCAACCGGCCCTCCCTACCCCTATCTATCAAATGCCCCGACGGGGCAAATTGGCCGATAGGCGTCGTCAAGATGAGCATGACAACCGGCCTGCCGGCAGAGAACGCCGCCCGTTCTTTCGTACTCTTCGCGCTCCGCCCATCCTTCCCCTCGCCCGTCGGGAATGGTTTGAGAGGCCTTGCTCGGCGCCGCCGCTGCCTAATCTCGAAATCGACGAACTCCTCATCATCAGCCATTGGCGTCTCCTAGCAACGCTTCGGACCGATCGGATGATAACATTTCTTCAATTGCAAAGGCGCCTCACCGGGGATGCCGTGTTGGTTCCTTTGATTTCTCGTAGTTGTCCTCGGCCAAACTTAAGTCCCAAAACCGAACGGAACTGCAGGAACTGGCCGAAGCCAAAGTCTTGCCGTCCGGGCTGAATACGAGGCTCCAGCTACTCGGGAAATAGTCGAAAGTGTAGCTGATGCCGGCATTCAGGACGGCCCGATCTTTGTCGGTCACCGCGTCCCAGAGTCTGATCGTGTCGTCCTGACTCCGCGAAGCGATCCTCTTGCCGTCCGGACTGAAAACGAGGCAGCGGACCCAAGAAGCATGGCCCTCAAGGGTCGCCGTGTTTCTGCCGCTCGCCACGTCCCACACCAAGACTTCGCCGTTCGCACGCCCCGAGACCAATGTCTTGCCGTCAGGGCTGAATGCCAGCGCCGAAAACAGGTACTGAGGCCCAGTCGTGCTAAAATTGGTAATAATCTTGCCGGTAGCCAGCTCCCAAAGACTAATCATCGCGGTCGCGTTCTGATCATGGACTCTCCTCAGCCCACACGAAGCCAAGGTTTTTCCGTCCGGACTGAAAGCCACCAATGAGTACCTAGTCTCCGATTGTCTTTGGAGAACCACCTTTCTCGTGCCCGTGGCCGCGTCCAAAACGTCGATGGCCCTGTGACCAGCCACGTCCATGAGGTCAATGGTATTATCACCATCGGCCAAAGCCAGTGCCTTGCCGTCCGGACTGAAGGCTATCGTAGTCCGAAAACCGCCAACCACTCCAAGGTTGGCAGTATTCTGGCTGTGGCCACGTCCCATAGCTTAACGGTCTTGTCGGACCCCGCCGAGGCCACAGTCTTGCCATCCGGGCTGAAGGCGAGTGAATCGTAGGGCTTTGCTCCGCCGAAGGCGGCGATCCTCTTACCGGATGCCATCTCCCAGATTTCGATGGTCCCAGACAACCTGCCCGAGTCAAGAGACCCTGTTATCGAAACACACTCCGGCCAGCGTCTTTGCATCCGGGCTGAAGGCCACGGACGCGATAAAGTCGTGGGAATTGCCAAACGTCATGCGGGACTTTGGCTCGCAGGCCGGTCCCAAGTATTTCTCGTGTTGCTGCCAGCCCGATCGTTCAACATCGTAGTAGTTCCACTGACCCAAGCGATGGTCCAAGGCGGAACCCGGTTGCGCCCACGAGGACGCCGGCAGGGCCGTGCTGACCATCACCATCCACATCAAGGGGCTTTTCATAGCGATCTTCCTCACGTCGCGATCAGGTTAAAGGGACGAGTTGAATCTCGACATTTCCCTTGCCGCTCGCCCAACGTGAGGCACACTCGTCGGCGAAGCCGATTGCGCGGCAACTCTGCGAGTGTGCCGGGTTGGCAGCAATCAAATGGGCTCTCTACGCGGGAGTTGGAGATTCCTCCCGCTTATGGCTTGAGTCGCGTATCTCCCCTCGCTCCCGGATGCGCGCTGCGATCAGGTCCCGCAACGACATGGTCTCCGCAATTCTCGCGCACGCTTCGCGTTCTCGTTGGACGGCCTCGGTGACTTCAGCGCGAATTGCATCGCGAAGCCATCGAATGTGGCTATCTGAGATGCACTCGGAGTTTGAAGCGTCGAGCTTTCCTACAAGCGAGAGGACGATTCTATCGGCCGTATCAAGTCGCATTTTTCCGCCCCACACTAAGGTCGAGGTATTCGCTTCGTATTTTCTGCTGACCGACGGCTGGCACGGTCGTCGCCGCCCATGCCATCGCTCTACGGGTTGAAACATCAATCAGTTTACCACATTGCCACGGCCCGCAGCGCCAAGCGGCGGCTCGCAAAGCAACCGTTCTATGTTGGACGGGTTTGGCAGGGCTTAGCGGCTCCCTCCGGTTTTTAGTGTTCGTTCAATGCTCCACACTCGGATGACCTTGTCCGTCCCGCCTCCTGCTAGCAGCCTCCCGTCCGGCGAGAACGCGAGGCACAGCATGCCCGCATCGCACGTGTTAAGTTTTGCAATCTGCTGGCGCGTATCGACGCGCCACAATCGTACACTCTTATCCATGCTTGCCGACGCCAGATACTGACCATCGGCCGAGAACGCGACCGACGTGACTTCCGCCGTATGCCCCTCCAGCTTGCCGGCCTGCTTGCCATTGTCCACGTCCCACAGTTGAACGATAACGTCCGTCGGCCGCCGCAGAGATTCGGGCAGGTGAATGTCGAGGGAATAATCCCCGAATGACGCAAATATCTCCGAGCTCGAGCTGGCGAGAAGATGCCCCTTCGGCGAAAGTGCGATTCTGGCGACAGGGGAGTCAAGCGGTCCGATTTGGCGGACCAGATTGCCGTCGTTCACGCGCCAGAAAATGATTGTACCACGCTCACGCTGCGCTCCATCCGCCCGTCACCAGGATCTTTCCGTCGGACGAAAACGCGAGGGACGAAACAGGGTCCTCATGAGCGGAGAGAGTCCCTCGGTGCCGGAAATCCTCGTTGGGGAATCCGCTCTGCCACGGTTTCATCTTCTTCGGATACGGAAACCTCTTTGGGTCGTCCCGATCCCAGACTTCGATGGCGCCGCTTTGCGCACGTCAGGTTCCCCCCTCAAGCTCCACCCGCCGTGCGGATAAACCGCGCCTGTCGCCAATCGGGCGCCATCCGCAGAGAACGCCACTGCCACCGCGTCCTGTATGTAGGCCGTGGGCATCGAATAGAGCGGCTTTCGTGTCTCGGCATCCCAAATCACGACCTGCGAGTAGGGTGATGAATAGAAGCCGCCGCATGTCCCGGCAAGACGATGCCCGTCGGGCGAGAAGGCAACCGCCCTGCCGTTCGGCTTTGCATCGGTCAGCGTGGCGAGCAGTTTCCCTGTCGTCGGATTCCAAAGGCGAATCGTCTTGTCCTTACCCGCGGAGACGAGCGTCTTGTTGTCGGGCGAGAATGCGACGGAAGTGACCCGGTCCGTGTGGCCTTTTAGCATGAGTGGCTCTTGCGCGACTGCGGGGCAGCACAGTAGCACGAAAATCAGCAACGGCGATAACCGGCACAATTTGTGATCAGTCATTTTGGATGCGCTCGGGCTTGGCCAACGGGAAGCTAGACTAACGTCGCAGCCTCCAAGCTCATCAGGTCGGAACGGCGATCCATTCTACCACTGTCCCACGGCCTGCACTACCAAGCGACGACCCGCTCTGCGGGTGCGGCTTGTTCGCAGCTTTATGGCGATCTGCCCCCTGATTCCGCGCGAGGACGGAAGCCGTATTTGTAGAGGTACACGATAATACTGGGCGTAAGAACCAACATAAGAATCGCCCAGGTGACTTTTGTATTGGGGTTGGGGAAGTGGCGTTTATACAGGTCCCGGAACACGATGATCAACAAGGGAATGCCGAGAACCATCCCGAGGATATGGAAAGGCATGACCTGCCAAAAGTGATCGGGCATCAACAGGAAGAAACAGGGGATGTATGCAAGCATGTAAGCCGCGTAGAAGAGCACAAAGGCTTTTTCGCTACGATTCACGATACTCTCCAAGTTCGACGCACGGACTTCTAAACTGCGCGATGTCCGCCGGGGGTCGGCACGGTCCATGTTCCGTTCCCCTGGGTTGCACGCTACCCTGCACTGCTTTCACTCTATATCCAAGCAGAGGGGGAATCAATTCGGGCTCGACCTTGATCGGCCCGGTCACCATGAATTGGAGGGCGGCAAGGCCAGCCGTCGGTGCAAGCCCCGGCCCAGGCCCGTCGCAACAGATGCGCCGATTGCCGGAAGTTATGGCGGTTTATTGGCCAAGCGACCGTCTACGGCCCCTTGGGACTCAGGCCCAGTGATGTCCTCTGGTATCAGGCCCCTGCACTTCCTTTACCGCTAAGTGAGAATAAAGCAAGCGATTTGTGCGAGAAAGTCTGGGTAACAATTCTACAGGGCGGCACGTGGGTTTTCGCCAACTTGTCTAGCTTCCCGATGGAGTGTGACGATCGAAGGGAAACCGCGCGCGGAAACGACGGTCAGGCGGGCAGAAGCACTTGCTCCGCTCCCTGCTCCCTGCTCCCTGCTCCCTGCCGCCTCCAAATAAAAACATGGCCGAATTGTGCTATGTCACAAATGACCACGAAAATTCTTTAAGCCGTTATCTGGCAAGGGGTTCCGACCGAATCCGAAAAGAATTCTCGATTTTCGCATGGCGCGGCATTCGGATAATATATATAGAGATGTTATGTACTGTAAACATTGAGCGGAAAGTGGGTGGTGAGGAGTGGATAGTGGATGGTGAGCGGAAGAACAAGGAATAGGAGGTCAGAAACCAGAGGTCGGAGGCCAGACGCACTTTTATGTCAACACGAGTACACATAATCCTGATCGCGAGGAACCGCGTGCTGAGGTCTCAACTTTCCTGCCAAAATGGCAGTCGGCCGCGAGATGCGCCCCAGTCCGCACCTCCGAGGCATTACGTACCCGCTGGCTGCGTCCGCGTCCTAAGTCGTGTGTTGGCAAGCGTTTACGACGGCGAGCCACGATGCGCCCCAGTGACCAGAAAACGCGTGGGTGGGCGCATCTCTTGATGGAGCGTTTTTTCTCGGTTCCAGACCAGCGGAACGGAACAAACGAGGGCTGAAGGATGAGAGACGAGAGGCAAGTGATCGAACCACCGTTTGAACGCGGAGCAAACAGCGGTAGAACCACGACTGACACCAATGATACGAATATCGACGCGACTGGGTGAGCATCAGGGAGTGGCGCTGCCCGTGTCATTTTTCTGCCCCTTATGTTTCTGTCGAATTGTTTGCGGTTCGGCACTTCCTTGACTCCCCACCGATTGCCGGATGCCCGAGAAACCACATGGCCATAAGACGTATTCCTGATGCCGCCCTACTCGCATGCTACCACGATCCTACTGCCGTCCTACCCGCATCCTACTGCCGTTCTACTCCGGTCCTGCCGGGCACAACCCCAGAGAAAACAGGCGAATTCAGCATGTTTCAGTTTGCAAAACATCTTTTCGGCGACGGAAGAAATACGCAGAGCAAAGTCAGAGGCGAAGACAGAAAAATGCTCGCGAGCCGCCGACCGAGTACTCCCTTGCTGAACCTTGCCCTCCCATTGCTCGATGACCCGCGAACACGAACCGCCAAAAGACGTAATCTTCATCCTGATACTATAACCGCCCGGCGAGTCAAGGCCCCTTGCCGGTAGACTAGAGATTGAGGTTCGCAACTCATTCCTAGTCCACCGAACAAGGAGACCTATATGTGGTATCTCGGTATCGACCTTCATCGTCTTACCGTTGTCATCGCCGGCGTGAACGACGCGGGCGAAGCCATGAACGCGACCACCATCCGCTGTGAAGACACGGAAGCCATTCGGCAGTTCGTCGAAAAGCTCGGGGCGTTCCGCGCAGTGATCGAAGCCACGGGCACGTACCGTTGGCTCTACGACCTGCTTCGCCCGTACGGCGTCGTCGTCCTGGCACATCCACTCCGCCTGCGCGCATGATACAGCGCCGCAGCAAGACGGACAAGCTTGACGCGATGCTGCTGGCCAATCTGCTGCGGATCAACCAAGTCCCGTTGGCCTACATTCCGCCAGAGCCCTACCAGCAATTACGCAACCTGACACGCGCACGAGCACGACTCGTCCGCGAGCAAGTGAAGGCGAAGATCAAGCTCCGCGACCTGTTGGCGCGGCAGAATCGGCAGACGCCCTACCGCACGCTCGGCAAACGCTGCTTGGCGTGGTTCGGCAAACAGGACTTCGGCCCAATCGAGAATCTGGTGCGCGACGAGCTGGTGCTGCGATTGCAGCACTACGAGAAGCAATTGGCGATTCTCGACGAACACATGCTCGCGTTGCGTGAAGCATTCCCGCAGGTGGAGACGTTGACGGACATCCACGGCATCGGCCTCTACTCGGCGCTCTTGATCGTGGCCGAACTGGGCGAGGTAGATCGATTCCACAATGCCAAGCAGGTCGGAGCTTACACCGGCCTGACGGTGCGCGTCAACCAGTCGGGCGGCCACTGCTATCGCGGATCGATCACCCGTCAGGGCTCGTCCTGGTTGCGATGGATCCTCGTGGAAGCGGCAATGAAGGTCGTCCAGGAGGATGTTGCCTTGAAGAACTTTTACACGCGCGTACGGAAACGCGCTAGCGCCAAGATCTGCGCGTGGCGACGGTGCGCAAACTGGCGGAGATATGTTGGAAACGGCTGCGCCGCTGGCAGAGGGAAAACGTTCCCTCGGCGGCGCCGGCTTGAGGCAAACAAGAGGAGTTGCGCTGCGCACGCAAAATCGGCGAAAGCGACCCGCGATTGAGACTGGCGAGGCCTTGCGCCTGTGCCGAGATCCTGATTGGGTGCTCTTGCCGGTGAACAGAATAATGTGCGGCGGTCTCGCGGCCGAACGGCACGAATGGGTGACTACGATATGCGCAACGCACACGAACGAACATCGAACCGGCATCCTGCCGCGGACATTTCGGCCGATCCATCGGCCGACCAGGGCGCTCATTGCCGCCCCTGGACCCCGGCTAGCCTTTCTCTGTTCTGCTTTTTTGGCCTATCGCGAAAATCGGGGCCTTGACACGCGGGCGGTTATGGGTGCCGCGGACATTTCGGCCGATCCATCGGCCGACCAGGGCGCTCATTGCCGCCCCTGGACCCCGGCTAGCCTTTCTCTGTTCTGCTTTTTTGGCCTATCGCGAAAATCGGGGCCTTGACACGCGGGCGGTTATGGGTGCCGCGGACATTTCGGCCGATCCATCGGCCGACCAGGGCGCTCATTGCCGCCCCTGGACCCCGGCTAGCCTTTCTCTGTTCTGCTTTTTTGGCCTATCGCGAAAATCGGGGCCTTGACACGCGGGCGGTTATGGGTGCCGCGGACATTTCGGCCGATCCATCGGCCGACCAGGGCGCTCATTGCCGCCCCTGGACCCCGGCTAGCCTTTCTCTGTTCTGCTTTTTTGGCCTATCGCGAAAATCGGGGCCTTGACACGCGGGCGGTTATGGGTGCCGCGGACATTTCGGCCGATCCATCGGCCGACCAGGCGCGCTCATTGCCGCCCCTGGACCCCGGCTAGCCTTTCTCTGTTCTGCTTTTTTGGCCTATCGCGAAAATCGGGGCCTTGACACGCGGGCGGTTATGGGTGCCGCGGACATTTCGGCCGATCCATCGGCCGACCAGGGCGCTCATTGCCGCCCCTGGACCCCGGCTAGCCTTTCTCTGTTCTGCTTTTTTGGCCTATCGCGAAAATCGGGGCCTTGACACGCGGGCGGTTATGGGTGTCTTCATCCTGTCTTCGTTCTGGCCTCATTCTGCCCTTGTTCTACGCGCTTCCTGACTTCGAAAACGGCCGAAAAAAGGCCGCTCCGGCGATGAACGCAATATAACGAATAAAACGCGGATCAAATGGACGGATAGGCGCCATCGCTTGCTTTGAGTTCCGCCACCATCTTTCCTTTTTCGCTCTTGAGCGACATAATGTCGGATTCCCTCAAAATTCGCCCGGTTGGGCGTAATGTACAAGGATCAGTCGGTAATGCACGACAAAATCACGGATCATTTTGGCCTGACGTTCGACGACGTGCTCTTGGAACCCCGCTACAGTGAGGTTTTGCCCGGCCGAGGTCGACGTCACCACCCAGCTTACGAAGCGGATTCGGCTGAACATCCCCCTGCTCAGCTCGCCGATGGATACGGTGACCGAGAGCGAGATGGCCATCGCACTGGCCCAAGAAGGGGGGATTGGCGTGATTCACAAGAACATGTCCATCGAACGCCAAGCCGAGGAGGTCGACAAGGTCAAGCGCAGCGCCAACGGCATCATCCGCAATCCGGCGACGCTCCCGCCCGATGCGACCGTCGCCCACGCCCGGGAGGTCATGAACCAGTCACACGTCTCCGGCCTGCCGATCACTCAGCCGGACGGCCGCCTGGTGGGCATCCTCACCCGCCGCGACCTCCGCTTTCAAGAGAACCTGGAAATCCCCATCGCCAGCGTCATGACCAGCGGGAAAACCTGGTCACCGCGACGGGGACTGTAACGCTTGAGGAAGCTGAGAAGATTTTGATGGCAAAAAAGGTCGAGAAGCTTTTGCTGGTTGACGAATATTATAGGCTGACGGGACTGATCACGATCAAAGACATTGACATGATGAGGCGCTTTCCGAAAGCCTGCAAAGATGGGCAAGGCAGGCTGCGGGTCGGGGCCGCCGTCGGCGTGCACGATTACGAACGGGCCGCCAGCCTGATTGAGAAAGGCGTCGATGTGCTGGTTGTCGATAGTGCCCACGGCCATTCGGCCAACGTGATCGAAACGGTTCGCAAGCATCAAAAAGGAGTGGGACATCGACGTGGTCGCCGGAAACGTGGCCACCGCCGAAGCGGCTGCAGGGACCTGATCGCCGCCGGGGCCGACGCCGTGAAAGTCGGCATCGGGCCGGGCTCGATCTGCACGACGCGGGTCATTTCCGGCGTCGGCGTGCCGCAGATCACCGCGATCATGCGAGGCAGCCCAGGTAGCCCAGGAGGCGGCGTTCCGCTCATCGCCGACGGCGGCATTCGCTACTCGGGCGATATGACCAAGGCCATCGCCGCCGGGGCCCATGTGGTGATGATCGGCGGACTGTTTGCCGGATTGGAAGAAAGCCCGGGGCGCAGATCCTGTACCAGGGGCGGACATTCAAGGTCTATCGCGGCATGGGATCGCTGGGCGCCATGGTGCAGGGCTCGAGCGAACGCTATCGCCAACGCGGCAACGGCCGCGGGCCGGACAAACTGGTGCCCGAAGGCGTCGAAGGACGCGTCCCGTTCAAGGGACCGTTGGGCCGTTTGTCTATCAGCTCGTCGGCGGATTGCGGGCTGGAATGGGATATTGCGGAACCCGCACCATCGAGGAATTGCGCAAGGACGCGCGGTTCATCCAAGTCTCGCCAGCCAGTGTACGGGAGAGTCATCCTCATGACATCGCCATTACGCAGGAAGCGCCGAACTACAGCACCGAGTATCACAGCGGCGAAGCGCTGTGAGCATCGTGCGAGTCGCCGTCGGGCTCGTGCATTCGTGCCGCACTGGCGATCCATTTTGCTGGCGGCATCGACATTATTGATCGGTGTCGTCACGCGACTTAAAGCTGACGAGCCGCCACCGGCCCCGTTGCAGATCGGAGACTCCAGTGACGCTCCGTTGCCCTCGCTAGTGCCTTCGAGGCCGCGCTCTGGCCAGTTTAGCCTGGCGCCGAAGGCCGGCGAGAGGTTACCTGCACTCAGCGATGATGCAGGTGCGCGGCCACAACATTGCGAAATGCTGGAACGGGGACAAAGCGGTTTTGCCGTTAAGAAATGGAATGCCGCATCGACACCGCGCGCGGCCGCGGCTCAAGAGCAGCCAACGCCCGCGCCGCAACTGCCCGGCGAGCGAATCGCCTGGCAGAGAGCATTCCGAACGGCGCCGTTTCCCAAGGCGATGGATTCCGAAGTCGTTCAAACTTCGGGGCAACTTCCTCTGGAATCGGACAAGACAGCCATGTTGCCGATGCCGTCGTCGCCAGACCTTCATCGCGAAGTGGACGGGAAACAGCAGCCGCAAAAAATCGAAGTGCCGGTAACGCCCCCAGCGGACAGCACCGTGACGCTCGATAACTCGGACGCTCGGCATATGAACGACGTAGTGAATTGCAAATCGGCACGGGATTTGAAATCGATCCGCAGCATCACGGCCGACATCAGCATCAAGCAGCGGGACCTTGCCAACCCCGAAACCGGCCATCCGCTGCCAGTGCCGCCGGAGTGTTCACTGGGCGAGGAGCGGCTCGAACCGCGGCATTGGGAGCGAACCACGTTTTCCTGGGTCGCCGCAGCCACCTATCACAAGCCGATCTACTTCGACGACGATCAATTGGAACGGTACGGCCACACGTTCGGCCCGGTCACGCAGACGACGCTCTCGGCCGTGAAATTCTTCGCCACGGTGCCGTTGGTGCCGTATTACATGGGAGTCTATCCGCCCAACGAGTGCATTTACGATCTCGGCACATACCGGCCGGGCAGTTGCGCCGTACTACTTCGATCCCTTCCCGCTCAGCGTTCGCGGGGCAATCAACGAAGGGCTGTTTTTGGGAACAATTCCGGCGCTATGAGAGCTTCTATTGGAACCGATCTGGTGGCACGATCGACGCTGCACCGGGATCAGTTTTGTTAGTGACTCTAAAACTCAGTTTTCCATTCCGCACATGCCGCCGCCGCACTGGCCCATACCGCAACCGGTTGGGCCGCAGGGAAGCTCCTTGACGGTGCTCGCCGAATGTGCGGCAGGGACGCTGAACGACTTCGTTACGTGTCGTTTGCCGCAGGCAGGGCAGACGGGCTTTTCCTCGCCTCGGATCAACAACTCGAAGTCGCTTCCACAATCCTTGCAAGAGTATTCGTAAATCGGCATGGAAACAGTCCCTGAAGTCAGTCGCTTTGCATCGGTTTGAACTTGTTGTATTCTAGCTTACCGTTGACGATTTGCCTAGCGCAAGTGACGCCTAATAAACCAAACCATGCCGACTACAATTACCCGAGACAAGTCCCGCGAGGTCGATCGCCGCGCGATCCAGGAATACGGCATGTCCGGCCTGGTGCTCATGGAAAATGCCGGCCGCGGCGTCGCCGATGTCTTGTGCCGCCTTGCCGAGACTGAGTTCGGCCGCCCGCCGGGGCGAGTCGTCGTTTGCTGCGGCAAAGGGAACAACGCGGGCGACGGCTTTGTGATTGCCCGGCATCTTGACTTGCGGGGACATCGAGTCCATGTGCTCGTATGGGCCGAGGAAGCCGAATTGACGGGCGACGCGGGGGCGAACTATGCGATCCTACGGCAGTGCGGAGTGCCGATCGAGCTGTTCGGCAGCCGCCACGACGCCGCCCGACTGCAAGAGCAACTCATGGAAACGAAATGGATCATTGATGCCTTGTTGGGCACCGGTGCGCGAGGCGAGCCGCGTCCGCCATTGGACGCCGTGATCGATCAGATCAACGCCGCAGCGGCAAGACGCCTGGCGGTTGACCTGCCCAGCGGACTTGATTGCGATACCGGCGTCGCCGCGCGGCATACGATCCGCGCTCACGAGACGTGTACTTTCATGGCGATGAAACAGGGATTCCTCGCCGCCGGCGCAGAACACTATACGGGCCGCGTTCACGTGCTGGACATCGGCGCCCGCGGCGATTAGTGGAGGAAATCGTATGAGCCTATTTCTTCCGCGCTTCCGCCAAAGCGCGCTCCAATTCCTGTACGCGATGCTCCAACTGGTCGATTCGATGGCGAAGCTCCTCGATTTGCGATTGAGCGCCGTTCGGTGCGACCGGCCGCGCGGGCACGTTCAGGGCAGGCCCGTCGGCCGGCGACGGCAATGCAACTTCGCCGGGTGGCGGCGGAATGGCTTCCGTCCGCCCAGCGCCAAGTCCGCTCGGCGGAGGCGGAATTGTATGCTCGCCCGGTTGGAACGCGGCGAGCGGCGCTCCCAATATGACTTCGATTCGCATCCGTCGCGTGCCGCGCACAACTTCCAGAGGGAGTTTATCGCCCGGGTTCATTCCGCCCAGTACGGTAGTCAACTCGCGCAAAAGTTGAATTGGTTTGCCCGCCACGCCGACGACGAGGTCCTGCGATTGCAAACCGGCCCTTTGCGCAGGCCCGCCATTGCGGACGCCGGTGATCCGCACGCCGCCGCCTGCTTCGTCCAGCGCGATTGCGCCAAGGTAGACTTTCTGGGGAACCGTAGCGGTCGCAGTCGGTTGTCCGTTAGCCTGGCGAATGTCCGATTCCAAACGTCCGAGCACATTCTTCGCCGTGGCCGGCACGCAAACGCCAGCGGCCGTCAATAGCAGCGTCAGAAGACTCGCGATTCGGGGCGATTTCATATTGTGGTCCTTTGCACCTGCGGTGTATTAAACTGTCGCGTGGGATGGTCGACAAATGGTCGGTCGTCTGTGACAATTATACCCTTCGGCGGGAACGCGATCACGGACCGTGGGACGCGCGGTGAAATAACAAGCGATGGGGGATTCCACACTGGAAATCAAAGATCTTTCTTCCGGCGAGCGAGAATCGGGCATGCGGCTGGCCTTGAGAGAGTTGGAAGAGGCCCAATACCAGCTACAATCCGAGGCGTTTTGCGAGGCGGAAGGGTCCAGCTTGCCCGCCCGAGTTCGTGTTTGGGGCGCGTTTCGAGAAGGAATTCTTACCGGCTCTTTGCTGGGGCAGGCGCAACCCGGCCGAAGTGCCTTGTTCTGGCCTCCACGGCTGATCGCCGGCGAATCGCTCAAGACAGCTCACCGCCTAATGGACGCGGCTTTGCAAGCACTGGCCCAGACCGATCTACGCATCATTCAGGCGCTGCTTCCGACCGATGTGGGGGAAGATGCCGAAGTACTTCGACTTGCCGGCTTCCGCCACTTTTCCGACCTGCTTTACCTGGTTTGCCTGAACCGCGACTTCCCCACGGTCCCATTCATGTCGGGCCCACTCGCGTCGGGCATTGAATTCCTGGCGAGTGGACTTGAGCAGGAGCAACGGCTCGCCAAGTTGGTCGAGGCCACTTACATTGACACGCGCGACTGTCCGGCGGTGAACGGCTTGCGAAGCATCGAGGACGTGCTTCTAGGATACCGAGCCACGGGCAAACTTGATTCACAAGGGTGGCTCATTGTTCGCCATCGGGGCGAGGACGTTGGCTGTCTGATCACCGCCGACCACGACCAGTTCAATACGCGCGAATTGATTTACATGGGCCTGACGCCGACCGCGCGGCGACGAGGCCTGGGCACGGTGGTCGTTCGTCACGCGCTGTGGCTGGCTGCACAGGCTGGGCGGCAACGGCTCGTGCTGGCGGTCGATGCGGCAAACGAGCCGGCGCTCAGAATGTACGCGGCCGCCGGATTTCAAGCCTGGGACCGTAAATCAGTTTTCATTCGCGTCATGCCCTAGACGCCAAGACTCGATATCGGCCGCTTTCCGGCGGGTTTCTCGCCCAAGGCGCGCAACGGGCACAGAGCGATCAAACAGGTTTTCCACGAAACAACGCTGATTGTCTGAGGCAAGAAAATGGCGGCGAGCATTTTGTTAGGAGCGTGTTTTTCGCTGAATACGTCGCGACCGGCCGTAGAAATTTTTTTTCTCCAGCGAGCAATCTCCAAAAGCCTTTGACAGCAGTGCTAGCAACGCTACAATCAGGCGATCGAGTGACGTGTTTGGTAGCCCGACGCCGCATACGACAACTCCGGGAATCTCCCGGCGAGCGGCCACGGCGGCGGGCATCATAGGAACTAACGACGGCATTGGCCGTCGCACAGCCAGGGCGCCTTTCCGGCAACCGCGGCACCGACTTAATGGCGCGAATTTCGCTGTTAGGTCCAAATGAACGGCGCGAAGACTTGCAATCGCCGCGCGCCGTCATTTCGACCTGACAACGGGCGTGCCGTCGGTGCGGATTGCCGGAAAGGTGCGCGTTGGGGTGAGTGGAATTGACCAAGGACGATAAGGACATCGTGTCGGCGCTGCGGCAGCGTTGGCCGACAAGGTCGGAAAAGAACGATTCGAACTGTGGTTCGGGCCGCGCACGCAGATTGCTTGGGACGGCCAAGTGCTGCGGATCGCGGCGTCCAACTCGTTCTCGTTGGATTGGATTCGTTGGAACTTCCGCACGGAGATCGAAGTGGCCGCCAAGTCGGTTCTGGAGTGCTCTCCCCGGGTTGAGTTCACAGTTGAGAGTCAGGTCGAGAGCCAGGGCGAGAATAAACAACAGCGATGCCAAAAGGCGCCGGCCGCGGCGGAAGGCCGGGCAGCCGATTGTGCGGCAACAGTTGCAGGAAATGCTAGCATGGTTTCGCTGATTGGTCACAGTAAGCGCGATAAAATGGCGCCAGCGGTCGTCGGATCGCGACTCGCCGAAGCGGCCGCACCGGATTCGCCCGCTGCGCCGTTCTGCGCCGCGGAAGTTTGCGTCGCTCTCCTCCTTCGTCGCGGGCGCCTGCAACAAGCTTGCCATGTATTCGGCCGAAATGGTCGTGAGGAACCCCGGCAAAGTCACGCCCTTGTTCATCCACGGCCCCACCAGCGTCGGCAAGACGCACCTGTTGGAAGGCATCTGGTCGGCCGAGCGCAAGGCGGGCCACGGAACGGCGACCGTTTATCTTTCCGCCGAGCAGTTCACGAGCCAGTTCCTTGAAGCCCTGCGCGGCAACGGGCTGCCCATCTTTCGCCGCAAGCATCGCGGAGTCCGCGTCGCTGATGACTCGACGATTTGCATTTCCTTGCCGGTAAGCGGGCCACGCAAGTCGAAATGATGCACACGGTGGAAACGCTGCCTCCGCGAGGGGCGGCAACTCGTCATCGCCGCCGACCGGCCGCCGGCGGAGTTTAAGCGACTTCATGCCCGAACTGGTCACGCGGCTGAGCAGCGGCATGGTATGTCGCATCGAGCCGCCCGAATTATTCCACGCGGTTGGGCATCGTAGCGAATATGTGCCGTCGCCTTGGCGTGGAGCTTGCCGCCGAAATACAGAAGTACGTTGCCACGCAGTTCACCGGACATGCCCGCGAGCTTTCCGGGGCGATTTGCCGCTTGCAGGCGATGAGCGAAGCAACCGGCCGGAAGGTCACATTGGAACTTGCCGAAGAAACCTTGGGCGAGATGATCCAACAGAACAGCCGCGTGGTCCGCCTGAGCGATATCGACAAGGCGGTCTGCAAGCTCTTCGGTCTGGAGTCGCAATCGCTGCAATCCTCGGACAAGAGCCGCCGCGTGAGCCAGCCGCGGATGTTGGCCATGTGGCTGGCCCGGAAGCACACCCGTGCGGCGCTGAGCGAGATCGGCGAGTTCTTCGGCCGCCGCAGCCATAGCACGGTCATTTCCGCGCAAAAGCGAGTCGATCATTGGATGGTCTACGACGAGCCAATCTCCCGGCCCGAGCAAACGTGGAAGATCGATGAGGCCATCCGCCAGGTGGAGCGGCAGTTGACGGCCGGGTAAGACCGCACTACCGTATGTTCCTCTCCATGTAATTGACGAACTCCGTTTCCAGCGCGTCGATCGGGCCAAAGCGCTTTTCGAACTCCGCCAATCGCTTCGCCTTGCCATCGACGACCAAGGGTTGCTTCCGCGACAAGTCTTTCAAGTACGCGATGTACTCTTTGGAATGTTTGTGGATGAGAAAATAGGTTAAGGACCAGGACTCGGCATAGGCGTCGATGACTTGCTTTGAATCGATGAGCCGTTCGTCGTTTTCAATCAGCGTCTTCAGCGACCTGACAGGCCGCCGCTGCTGCAAAAACTGCCGGAATTCGTCCAACCGTGTGCGATTCACCACGCCGATCCCCGCCCACCCACTCTTGCCGCGAAGATCGGGCGTTTCGCAGTACATGGCGATGCCTTCGCTGAACCATTTAGGGCAATCGCTCAGCCGCTGATGCAGGCCGCTGTTGAACGCGATCTGGTGCGTCGCTTCGTGGACAATCGTGGAAACGGCCCCCGGCGCGTTGGGACTGGCGAGGAACTGGGCGATCTGCGCCGACGGTCCCATTCGATTTTGCCGCGCAGGGCCGGCAACCCCGGGATCAGTCAGATCGTACATGATAATGCGGTTGGTGGTCTCCGGTTCGTAGTAGCCGAAGATCGAGTCGGCCGCGTCGCCAAGCGTTTTCTCGGAATATCTGACGTAGGACGCCTTGTCGGTGAACACCACGGCCACGAGGCGGATTTCCGGCTTGGTCATCTCGAAGCCCTGGCGGCTCCAGGCGTTGCGAAAGGCCATGAACAACCTCTCGAACAGTGCGCCGCACCACTGGGCATAAGCCTGCGAGCCGTTGTAGCAGATCGTGTAGTGCTCGGTATGATAGGCGCTGAACCCTTTAGGCAATGCCGCCAGCGTCTTTTTCGCCATCTCGTCCTTGTCGAGGCCTCGGAATGGAGCATTATCAACCGTGCGGTTGACGATCTCGGTCGGCAAGATTCGCCAGAGCAAACCATCGCGACCGAGGACGACAAGGCCGCCATCCTCGGCCTGCAACTCAATGCGGCCATCGACATAGTGTTGTTCGCCGCCGCGGCTAAACGTCACGTGGTCCATGCTGAATGCAGTCGGCGCAAAAAGGATGAATGCGACAACGGCAAACAATATCCGGCTTTGTCTTCCCATTATTCCCAAATGCGATTTCTCTTTCGAGATCTATGTTCGACGAACTGCCAACCTCATAATACTCGGCGGCCAGGTAATCTTCCCCATGTTCCATTATAACCTCTTCGCGAGTGCTGCCGTCGTGCCCGCCACCAAGCCGAACGCAAAAAGCAAAGCCAGGCAGATGCCCGCCACCTGGTCCTCGACCCCATAATGCACCAGATTGAAGATATGGACGGCAAGTGTTTCCACGCCGGGCGGCGCGACGAGGCTGCTGGCCGTCAGGTCGCCCAGGGCCAGAGCCAATCCAATGAGCCAGGCCACGCACACCGCGCTACGCCGCTGAGGCAGGACGATGTACGCAAGCTGACCAATCGAGCTGCAGCCGTCCGCGGCTGCGCTATCGAGCATAGTTTGGGGGATGGTTCGCATGGCGTGCCACAATACGAGCACCGCCGGTCCCATTGCCCGAATCGTGAGAACTAGCCAGGGGGCGAGGATCGAGTGGTCGTAGAGCCAGATCAGCGCTGGAAACCGGGGATTGTTCAGCAGTCCGATAACGGCCAGCCCCAGCAGAGGGCCAGGCAGGGCAAGGCACCCAATTGCTACCGGCAACACGGCGGCCGCCCGCCATCTCGATCGCCGGGCGGCCCACGCCAACGGAATCGCTACAACCGTCGCCGCCGTGGCGGCCAAGCCGCCAATTGAAAACGAGCAGAAGCATTCCCACCGGGATTTCATCGGAGCTGTCGCAATGATGCGCAGGCACTTGACGGCGGACCACGTTCGCACACGCTCGTCACCGGCCTGCACTACCAAGACGCCCGCCTTGTAAAGCAGGTTTCCCAAAGGTACGCCGGCCAGCACGATCAAGACCGCCCCCAGGCCAATCGACAGCGGCCAGCGCCATTGCCCTAGCGTCGCGGTCCGGCTCGACCGAAGGTTCAACGGTCTGTCGGGCCGGGCCGCACGGAAGCAGAAGTAGATTGCCAGTACCAACAGAACCATCGTGCCGACGATCCCCGGTGCCAGGGCGGTTGCGGCGTCCCAGTTTTCGTCGTGCAAGGCAATTTGGTTGAACACTTCCTCGGAGTAGGTCCGCACGAAGAAAATGCTCGTGACGGTCATGTCGCCGGCGGCAAGCATGGCCACCCAGGTGGCAGCCAACCCCAGCGCCGCTAAACACGCCGGCATTGTGACCCGCCAGAATGCTTGCCAAGGCGTGCCATCAAGCAGCGCTTGCTCCTCCAAGGCTGGCTCGACCGTTCGCATCGCCAGGCCGACAATCAGCACAATCCACGGAATAGCCGCCAGGGTTTGGACCCACAGTGCCGCGTACCAGCCGGTCAGCCACGGCCTGCCGGTTTCGCCGCGCGAGTACCATCCCTCCTGTCCAAAGCCAGCCTGCCAGGCGCTGGCCTGCAAATAGATTGGGACAAAGATCATCAGCCCGATGACCCAAAGCGCGGCACGACGGCCCGGCAGGTCGCTGCGAACCAGCAGCCATGCCAGCGCTGTTCCTACGGGAACGCTGATTGCCAGCGTCTCCAGCGTCAGCCCCAGGGAATTCAATACGAGCGGCGTAGTATTTGGCATCGCGGATGGCAAGGCGATAGAAAGACGCGAAATTCGCTGATAATTCCTCTTGGCCGCATAACGGGGCGATGCTATAGTCCGCCCATTATATCCTTTTCTTGTGGGAAATAACGCAAATGCCCAGCAAGCGACGCGGCGAGATCTCCGTTTTCGTCCTCAGCCTGCTCGCGCTAGCCGTTTGCGGCTGCGATGAAAAGATGCCCATGTGGACCGGCTTGGGCACACCGCCGACCAAATTGCCGGGCGTACCGTCGCCTGTCGAGAGGATCAAGAGTCTACAGGAATTGGCTCAAAAGGCCCCCACGACGCCGGATCCGGGCCAGCGGGAAGCGATCTGCCGCGATCTGGCTCAGCAGATCCGCAAGGAGCCCGACTCGATTCTTCGTGGCGAGATCATCCGCACATTGGCGGCTTACGGCGGCCCGACCGCCACGGCCGTTCTGCATGTCGCCGTGAAAGACACCGACGCCGACGTTCGCAAGCTGGTCTGCGATCTTTGGGGCCGCCGGCCCGATGCCGAGGCAGCGCAAGTGCTCGCCGACGTGCTGGCCAGCGATAGCGACAAGGACGTCCGCATGGCTGCCGCACGAGCCTTGGGCCAGTGTCACGATCCGATCGTGGTGCGGTCGTTGGGAACGATCTTGAACGATACCGATCCCGCCATGCAGTATCGCGCCATGGTCTCGCTGCAATCGTCGACCGGCAAGGATCTCGGCACCGACGTTGATCGCTGGCGGCAATACGTGAAGACCGGCGAAGCTCACGACGACCGCTCGTTTGCGCAGAAGTTCTTCGGGTGGTATCGCTAGGGCGGTCGCGCGACGGTTCGCTCCAAGCGCTCGACCATCGGAAATCGCCGTTTTCGACTCACTTCTCTCTTACGTCGGTCGATCCAATGTAGGGTGGCGTCGAGGCAGCGAAGACCCACCGAGTTCTTCGCTTCATTGGTGGGTCTTCGCCGTGCTCGACCGCACCCTACGCCGGCCTGAAAAATCTCTCTCATTAAGACCGGCGTTGGCGTTGCCTCATTATAAAAGAACCCGTAGGATAAGGTGGCACTGAGGATATGACCGCTCTTGTGAACATGGATGTCGCGTTCGCCGAGCGGACCGCGGCCGCGCTGGGTCCGGCGAAACGGGCAGTTTTGGGACCGATTGGCAGAGCTGTGATCGGCGGGCGGTGGCACGTGGTCCATCCGGGGCAGCAGGGCGGTGCGCCCCCGCTTCATATCGCCACTGAAAACCGCGAGCAGACCGCTTCCAAAGTCATGCAAACCCTGCGACTGACAGACCAGTTCAGAAATCTCATGTCGATGGCCGTCGACTTGACCAAAACGGTGGGCATCGACGCGATTCTGCTCCTGGTCGAGGGTACTGCCGATTGGCCGCGGGTGCGGAACATGGCCCCCAAGGCGAAGCTCCTGGTAGCCGCCGATACGTTCGAACAGCTCGAGGGCGCCAAGGAGGCTGGCCTGGAGCCGATCCGCCTGGAAATGCCCGACAATCCGCCTAATGAAAAGCTTACCCAGGCGGTCCTGGAGGCGGTGGCCGACGACATTCTGGCCCCCGGATCGGCGGTGGTTGCCCTCTACAGCGGCTTCGACGCCGACGCTATCGACTGCCTGAGCGTGATCAACCTCGACGAGCACCTCAATCGCCTCACTGGCCGCGACCTCCGCCAACTGGAGACCCGCGTGCCCCTGGACACGCTCAAGATCGTCGTCGATCTGGCCATCGAAATCGGCCGCGAAGGCCGCGAAGGCAAGCCGGTGGGCACGCTCTTCGTCGTCGGCGACTCCCGCAAAGTCATGGCATGCAGCCGCCCGGCCGGCTTCGATCCCGTCAAAGGCTACAGCCGCAAGGAGCGGAATCTGAACGATCCGCGGGTCCGCGAGGGGATCAAGGAGATCGCCCAGATGGACGGGGCGATCATCGTCTCGCCCGACGGGACCGTCGAGGCCACCTGCCGCTATCTTGATTGTTCGGCCGCCGACGTGACGCTCTCCAAGGGCCTCGGCGCCCGGCATTGGGCCGCCGCGGCCATCAGCCGCGCGACCAACGCGGTGGCCATCACGGTCAGCCAGAGCAACGGCACGGTCCGCATCTTCCAGAACGGCGAGACGGTGCTGCGGATCGAGCCTTATGCGCGGCGAACGATGGTCTGGCGCGACTTGGACGACGGGCCGGCGGCGGCGGGAGTGTAGGGTGGGACAAGCTCGCTTCAAGCGACGCCGGCCCACCAGCCCCCACGCGAACATTTTACTCTTCCACCCTTTCCAACGAGACTTCGATTTCGTACCGCCGAAACTTCTCGCCCGGCTCAAGCGGTGCCACTCGTACCTGCAATCCGCTCATAGGCCCAGGTCCCGCCGGCGCTGCCTCGTAAACGACCAGTCCGGGATCGTTGGCAAGCCGACGCGTCATGTGGAAGCGGTCGGATAACAAGCCGATCAAGGGCCGAGGGT
Organism: uncultured Planctomycetia bacterium; assembly: GCA_963707295.1. Taxonomy (GTDB): domain Bacteria; phylum Planctomycetota; class Planctomycetia; order Pirellulales; family Thermoguttaceae; genus JANXQG01. The sequence continues at coordinate 3,528,607 of CAVPPL010000005.1, read as the reverse complement.
CGCCGGAGATGCCTACGAAGTTGATCCGTTGCAGCCTTTGCTTGGCGTCGAAATAGTAGGTCAATGCCCCGGCCAGATCCTGTTGTGACGTGCCGGTAACAAGCGGCACCCGGTAACCTTCGAGCTGAAGCTGAGACAGCCCGGTTGAGACGCTTGGCCATCGGGCGAGAATCCATTCGGGCGTAACGTCGAAGTTAAATACGCTGCCGGCATCGTGGACCTTGAAGTCGGAGCGCGGCGCGGCGGGGCTGCCGGTGATAGCCAGGGCGGTCCCCGATGTCGCTTCGTCAGCAATCGCCGGCTCATGACCCGATTCGCTGCCCGTTACACTTGAGGCGGTTGCCGCTGCCGGAGCTTTGCCGTGGTCGAGGAACTTGAAGTAAGCCAACGGACCGCCAACCGCGGCCACGAGTGGAAATATCAGCAGGAGCGGAGATTTCTTGAACATAAACATTAGCATCGGCAGAAGTGCGGCAAGCACTTGCTTTCCGACGCTTCCAGTTCCGCGGCTTGCCGCACGCTTATTTGCGGCGGTATCCGTAGAATTGCTACGACCAATTCAAGTATACTGACGTGACTTGCCATGTTCTTCCCCTACGGCACCGACGCACCGATCTACTACTGGCCGTACACGACGGTCGCAATGATCGTCGTGAACGTGCTGGTATTCGTTTTGGAAATGACCAACCCGGGTCTCGCGGAATGGCTCTCGCTTCAGACCGGCAACGGGCTGCACCCGCTGGAATGGCTGACCTCCAATTTTGACCACGAGGGCTTCTGGCATATCGCCGGCAACATGATCTTTCTTTGGTCATTTGGATTGATCGTGGAGGGAAAGCTCGGCTGGTGGAGGACGCTTCTTATCTACCTGGGATTGGGAATCGTGCAAAGTGCGCTTGAGCAGATGCTTATGCTCTTTGGGCCGGCACATCATGTGCTGGGAGCGTCGGCGATAATCTGCGGATTTATGGCCATGAGCCTCGTCTGGGCGCCGGAGAATTCGATACAGTGTGTACTCGTGATAGGCATCACCTACATCAAATGGATTGACGTTTCAGTCAAGGTCTTTGTGGGAGTATTCCTTGCCTTGCAAGTCCTGGAGATCGTCTTGTCTGGCATGGCGCTTTCGAGCGCGATGCTGCACGGGTTCGGCGCCTCGCTTGGATTCGCGGTCGGAATATGGATGGTGAAGACCAAGCGAGTCAATTGTGAAAACTGGGACATCTTCTCCATCCGAGCGGGGCGACATCGCATGACGCAAAGAGACCGCGACGCAGAGGTCTTGAATTCAGCGGAGTACCGGCAGCGGAAAAATGAACAGATCAGCAAGCGCGCGGCCGAAACCCAGCAGTGGATACGCGAGCAAATCGCCGCCGGCAATCCCAAGATCGGGGCGGAGGCCTATCGCCGCGTGCGATTCGAGATGCCCGATTGGTCGCTGCCGGACGCGGAACTCTTCGGCCTAATCGTCGCGCTTCGCAAGGCGGGGCTTTGGGCCGACGCTATTCCGCTGATGGCCGAACACCTGGCGCGGTATTCAACGCGCACGGTTGCGCTACGGATGGCGCTCGGCGAAGCGCTTTTGCGGGAGCGGCGTCCGGCACAAGCCCTAAAGGTGCTCGCTAAACTCGCTGACGCCGCTCTTGACGCTCGGCAGCGGCAGGTCGTGTCCGGCTGGCGGACAAAGGCCCGAAAGCTGCATGAGGAGGACCCGTATGAAGTTGCGGACGAAGATTGGTAGAATGAAGACTTCAAGGAGCACTACAGCGATGGCCTTATCCCCCGATGGCACCGATCCCGCGGAAGCGTCAACGGACGAAACGGCCGCCGCCGTCAATTTTGAACAAACCCTCGCTCGATTGGAGGTAATCGTCCACCAGTTGGAAGACGGGACGATCGGCCTCGACGAAGCCCTGGGGCAATACGAAGAAGGCGTCGGGCTGCTCCGCAAGGCATACGAGATTCTGCAGCGCACGGAACGCAAAATCGCTTTGCTCACCGGACTGGATTCCGAAGGAAACCCGGTTCTCAGACCGATCGAAGACGCCGCCAGCTTCTCTTTGGAGGTCAACGCCACGGTCCAGGCGCCGGCTTCCCCGCGGCGTGAAAGGGCCGGACCGCGCGGCCGCCGCTCGAATGAGCCGGATGCGCCATAGTGCCGAAAATTCTGAGAAAGAGCTTGCTCCGCGGCGGAAACTAGTACCAAAGCGGTATCTGTGGACGTTTCTTTCACTTTCCCGTAAAATACGGTTCTATGGCCCAGACCCTTACGTCCTCGCTCGAGCCGCTCGTCGGCCGCTTGGCTCCAAAAATCGACGTCGCTTTGCGAGAGTATAGCTGTCTACCGCCCGGCTGCCCGGCCCCGTTGGGCGAGGCGATGCGTTACAGCCTGCTCGCGCCGGAAAGCGGATGCGGCCCATCTTGGCTCTGCTGGCGGCCGAGGCCTGCGGCGGGACACTTGCAGCCGCCATGCCTGCCGCCTGCGCCGTGGAAATGGTTCATGCTTATTCTCTCATTCACGACGACCTTCCGGCCATGGATGACGACGACCTCCGCCGCGGGAGGCCGACTTGCCATAAAGTCTATGGCGAAGCGATGGCCATACTCGCGGGTGACGCATTATTGAGCTTGGCGTTTCAAGTGCTCGCCGAACATGTGCGGCCGGCGAGCCTCGCCGGAGCATGTTGCGCCGCGCTGGCCGAGGCTGCCGGACCGTGTCAACTGGTGGGCGGACAGGCCGACGACATTCTTGCCGAAGCGAGCGAAGAGCAGGGAGCAGGGAGCGGGGAGCCTGCAAACTCCCCGCTCCCTGCTCCTCGCTCCGCGCTCGAACACCTCGAATCGATCCACTCCCGAAAGACCGGCGCGATGATTCGCGTTTCGCTTCGGCTTGGAGCGATGACCGCCGGGGCCACGGCCGAGCGATTGCGGGCGCTGGACGAATATGGCCGGCGGCTCGGTCTGGCATTTCAAGTCACCGACGATCTCTTGGACGTTCGCGGCAGCGACGAAGGCATGGGAAAGCGGGTCGGCAAGGACGCCCAACAGGGCAAGATTACCTATCCGGCTTTAATGGGCGTTGACCCTAGCGCCGCTTATGCCTCACAATTGATCGACGAAGCGTGCGCGGCGCTAGGGCCATTTGAGTCCAGCGCCGAAGGACTGCTCACGCTCGCTCATTATGTCCTGGAGAGAGACCGCTGATGGACAAGATTCTTTCCACAATCAACTCCCCGCACGATTTGCAACGGCTGTCGCTGCAGGAGTTGACCGATTTGGCCGCGGAAATCCGCGAAGTGCTCTGCGGCCTTGCGTCGCGGCGGACGGCCCATTTCGCTTCCAACCTGGGCGTCGTCGAACTGACGCTCGCGCTCCACACCTGTTTCGACTTCAGCCGCGACCGCTTAATCTGGGATACGGGCCATCAGATCTATCCGCACAAGCTGGTTACTGGTCGCTACCCTGATTTCAACAACATTCGCCTTCGCGGCGGGCCGATGGGATACCCCAATCCGGCGGAAAGTCCTTACGACTTATTCCTCACCGGCCATGCCGGTTGTGCCGCAAGCTGCATCGTGGGCATGAAAGCCGCCGACTCGGCGCTGCGGCCCGACGAGAACCGCCATGCCGTGGCCGTCGTTGGCGATGGAGCATTCAGTTCCGGCATCGTCCTAGAAGCGCTGAGCCACGCCGGCGGAATGAAGCAGAAGATCATCGTCGTGCTCAACGACAACAAAATGTCCATCTGTCCCCGCGTGGGCGGCTTGGCCGAGTCGCTGGATCGCGTCCGTTCCAACTCGCTCTACACGAGCATCAAGACCGAAGTGCAGAAGATGATCGCCAGCTTGCCGGTCATCGGCGATCCGGCCGAACGCTTCTTGCAAAGTGTCAAAGACGCGGCCAAGGCGGGGCTGGTCGGTGGAATGCTTTTCCAGGAACTTGGCTTCAACTATCACGGCCCGGTTGACGGCCATAACATTCGCCAATTGCAGACCTATTTGAACCGAGCCCGGCAGTCGGACGGCCCGGTGCTGCTGCACGTCGTCACAGAAAAAGGTCACGGCTTCGATCCCGCGGTGGAGGACCCAGTCGTCTTTCACACGCCGGCGCCGTTTTCCAGCAGCAACGGCTCAATCGCTTTTAAGAAGAGTGCGTCGCGCCCCTATACGGCGGTCGTCCGTGATACCTTGCTGAAGGAAATGCGCCGCGAAGGGTCGCGAGCGGTGGTGATTACCGCTGCCATGTGTCAGGGCAATATGCTCGAACCGATCCGGGAGGCGTTTCCGGACCGCTTCTTCGACGTAGGGATTTGCGAGTCGCACGCGGTGGCGATGGCGGCCGGCATGGCCAAGGGCGGGCTGCGTCCGGTCGTCGATATCTATAGCACGTTTCTGCAACGGGCCTATGACCAGATCTTCCAGGAGGTTTCGCTCCAAGACCTGCCAGTGACGATGCTTCTGGACCGCGCGGGAGTCGTCGGTCCCGACGGCCCGACGCACCACGGCGCCTTCGACATCGGCTATCTGCGCGTTTTTCCCAATCTGGTCGTGATGGCCCCCGGCGATCAGCACGATTTGGAACTCATGATTCCCTGGGCGCTGGAGCACGACCATCCCACGGCAATTCGCTATCCGAAGGCCAACGCGGTTTGCGTGGCACGCGAGCCGGCACCGATCGAATCGGGCGTATCGGAATTGGTCCGCCCCGGTCCCGACGGCGTGCTCATCGCCTGTGGCGCTCCCTTGGCCGATTGTGTCCAGGCAGCGGAGAAACTTTCCGAGGAGGGCGTCGAAATCGCGGTCATCAATGCCCGGTTTGTCAAGCCGCTGGACACTCGAGCGATTCTCCAAGCGGTCCGCGAGCAGCCGTTTGTGCTCACGGTCGAAGAAGGCTGTCTGATGGGCGGTTTTGGGAGCGCCGTGCTGGAGGCGACCAACGACGCCGGCTTGGAGACCAGCCACATTCGCCGGCTTGGAATTCCCGACCAGTTCGTCGAACATGCGGAGCGATCCGAATTGCTGGCCGACCTGGGACTCTCGGCCGCATCGATCGCCGATAGGTGCCGCCGCTTGGCTGGTTTGGATACCTCTGCCTTGCGGCGAGCCACTGGAACGGTCGTGCCATAGGCAAGGCTGGACTCGTTCGTCACTCAAGTCAGTTCGGGCACATTCTGGTCTTCGTACTTCTCAATAAGTACGCCGATAACCTCCATAAGCGAAGCGAGCGGATGCTCCTCGTCCTCGCCGACCACGTCGATAAGTGCGTCGAGCCGGTCCACCAATCGCTCGTATTCGTGCTGCGTATGAGGAACGGACAAAATCGGCGCGAGAGTCGGCCAGACATGCTCGACAATCTCTATTTCGCCAGTAGTCATTGCTTCACTCCTTCCACTTCTCTTCGTCATACTCCGCGTGAGTCAAAATACCGCGTATGTAGATCTTCCGCCGGTTGTAATGTATCGCTGCGATGAGTCGCGCCGCATTTCCACCAATGTTAAAAACTGTCAGTTTCCCGACTTGATCGGCGCTCGGAAAAAGCAATCGCAATTCGGCAAACGACCGAACCGTCGCCGGCTTAAGCAATCGGTACCAATGCTTCAGACCTGACCGGCTATTTGGGTGTTTGCTCGCAAACTCGTTGAGCCGTTTACGAGTGATGATGTGCATCGGATAATTCTATGCCGAAACGGCTGCCGTGTGCCGCTTGCCAAGGTATTCTAGCTGTTTGGGGTGTAACGTGCAATAATCTGGTTACAGATTGACGGCTCGGGCGTACGACTGAATACGTTGCATCGTCGCATCGCCGGCCTCGGTTGCTTGTCCAATTGATTGATGATAATCTTGCAAAAGACTCTTCAGTAGCGCCTTTCTATCCGACCAGCACCACACATTGCAGCGACCGACACGATATGACCTCCACGCCCTTGTTCTCCGCTTCCGCTCGTCTCCGAGCAATACTTCTTAGCTCCGGCGAGCGGCAGCATTTCCTGAGCGAGATCGAGCGGGTCCGGCCGCTTATCGTGAAACACGTTGATATCGTTGCCGAGGACTACAGCGGCCACAACGATATCTCCGGCACGGATGCCGATGTGGCCATCGTTTTCGGCGGCGACGGTTCGATCCTCCGCGCGGCCCACCAGATGCGACAGCGGCAACTGCCGGTCATTGCGGTCAACTTGGGCAAGCTGGGGTTTTTGGCTGACGTGTGTCCTGACGAGGTGCCGCAAATCCTGGGTGAGCTTTGTGCGGGCAGGCTGGAAATCGTCGAGCACCTGATGCTCAATTGTTCGGTCATCCGCGGCGGCGAGACCAAATTCCAGCAAATGGGTCTGAACGAAATTGCCGTCCGTGCCGGCCCGCCATTTCTGCTGATGGACATCCATCTTTACGTTGACTCGGAACTGGTAACTACGTATAGTGGCGACGGCCTGATCGTGAGCACTCCCGTCGGATCGACCGCTTACAGCCTTTCGGCCGGCGGCCCGATCTTGCGGAAAAACATGGACGCGGTAGTGATCACGCCGCTGAATCCGCACACGCTGACCAACCGGCCAGTGGTCGATTCGGCGGACCGGCTCTATGAAATGGAGGTCGTCGAAACGTACGAAGACACTTCGGCCGTCGTCGATGGCCGTGTGCTTTGCGCGTTGGAACGAGGGGACCGGATTCGCGTGACCCGCGCCCCGGTGCGGTTCAAGCTGGTTGCCCCGCACGGCCACAGCTACTATCGCACGTTGCGCGAGAAGCTCAATTGGGGCGGCCAGTTCCCGCCGCGAAACGAACGAAAGTGCGTGTAGTACATCAGGCTTTTTAGCCTGACCTTGGCGTGACGAAGGGTCAGGCTGGAACGCCAGACGTACAAAAACCATCAATCTCGAAAGGAATCGAGCATGAAGACCCGCATGGTTGCTGGACTGGTTTGCACATTGGCATGTTTCGCCGCCGCGAGGGCGGCGTACGGCCAGGACCACGAACTTGAGGAAATGGCGGTGGCTCAGCCTGTGGACGTCCGCCCTTATGACAATTGGAACAAGCCCCAGGAATACCTCCTCCGCTACAAGTTCCACGCCGGCGATGCCCTCCGTTGGACCGTAGTCCATCGCAGTCAGGTCCATACGTCCATATCCGGCACCGCGCAGACCGCAGAGACCACGACCAGTTCGGTCAAGGTGTGGCGCGTACACGAGGTCAAGCCCAACGGCCAGATCGTCTTTGACCACATGGTCGAATCGGTTGACATGCGGCACCGCCTGACTGGACGAGACGAGGTACATTACAACAGTCTTACCGATCCGGTCGCCCCCAAGGGATTCGAGGACGTCGCACGGGCGGTAGGCGTGCCGCTGGCCGTGGTGACGATCGATTCCCAAGGCAAGCTCATCCAGCGAAAGCAGAACTTCGTCAAGGCCGCCGTGGCCGGGCAGGGCGAGATCACGATCCAACTGCCGGACCATTCGGTCGCCGTCGGCAGCCGCTGGACGAGCCTGAACAATCTTGACCTGCCGCTTTCCGATGGCACGACGCGGCGTTTCAAGACGATGCAATCCTTCAAGCTAGAAAGCGTTAAGACCGGCGTGGCGACCATTTCCGTTTCGACGCAGTTCATGTCGCCGATCATGGACCCGGCCGTAGAGGCCCAGGTCGTGCAATACGAGACGGCCGGCAGCGTGCGTTTCGACATCGACGCCGGGCAGATCCTCGCGCGGCAGATCGACGTTGACCGCAGCGTCGTCGGCTTCCGCGGCGAGGCCAGCAGCATCCGCTACATCGGCCGTTCGACGGAAGCCATGCTGCCCGCAGCGCACAAGGTGGCCGCGAGGCAATAGAGTATTACAATCCTCATGGCGCCGCCCGATCCGCATCAAGAAAAACACCATCTTCGGGCGTCGGCCCATCTCCGCCGGCTGCATCTACAGGATGGACCGCGGCTCAGCCGGCTGATCATCGATCGCTTGACGGCGCTGGCGGAGTACGGCGCGGCGGGAACCGTTCTCTGCTACGTCAGCTTTCGCACGGAAGTCGCCACGCACGATCTGCTCTCCCGGATGCTGGCCGAGGGTAAGCGAGTGGTCGTGCCCTACTGTGAGGCCGATCGCCTGGAACTGTTTCGCTTTCTCGACTTCGCCGATTTGTCGCCGCGCACACTCGGCATCCTGGAACCCAAAGCCGAGCTCCGCGTGCGCAGCGACCGCCGCGTGGCCGTCGAGGAAATCGACCTGTTTGTCATCCCCGGATTGGCGTTCGATCGCCAGGGCGGGCGATTGGGCTATGGCAAAGGTTACTTCGACGGGCTTCTGAAACAGGCCCGGCCCGACGCCCTGCTGGCGGCCGTAGCGTTCGAATGCCAGATTTTCGACGCCGTGCCCGTGATGCCGCAGGATGTCCGTGTTGACGCGATTGTCACAGAGTCCAATCTCTACCGCCGTACGCTGCCGCGGCAATTGTAGGGTGGGACAAGCGAACTTGTAAGCGCCGGCCAACCCTATTCCGGCTCATTTCGCCTAAATTCTTAGTTCCAGGTCCTTGACACGTTTCCTTCGAGCGGCTAGAATCACCTAAAGAATTAGTTGATCTTGCCTCTCACCGAGAAAACCCATGGAAGAAGCCACGCCGACCGGCCGAGAGTTGGAGATACTCAAAGTGCTTTGGGAATTGGGCCCGGCCAACGTGCGGCAGGTTCGCCAGCGGCTCTGTCCCAATGGCGAACTCGCCTTCACGACCGTGCAGACGCTCCTGCGGATCATGGACGAAAAGGGGCTGGTAACCCACAAGAGCCGCGGACGGTCCTTCGTCTATGCCGCTCGCTACAGTCGGGACAAAGCGGCTTCCCGCTTCCTCCGGCAGGTGTTCGACGGGGCCATCGACCAGGTGATCGTGAGCATGCTCAGCGCCGCCGACGCCAGCCAGGACGAGCTCAAACAGTTGGAAAGAATCATTGCCCAGAGCCGCCGTCAGAAAGAGCGGCAAGACCGGGCGAAAAAGGAGCCGTGAAATGACTATCACCGACTTTCTGTTTTCCTGGCTGGTGCGTTCAGCTTTGTTGGGGCTGCTGATTCTTCTCGTCGGCAGCGGCGCAGTCCTGACGTTGCGTCAGCCCGTACGTCGGCTGCGGACTATCGAATTGGTGCTGTGTGCGGTTCTGCTGGCGCCGTTTCTGGGAATGGTGCCGGGCTATCCGCAACTGCCGGTTGTTGCTTGGCGCTCCGCGGCCGCGAAGCCACAGGAACCACTTTCTCCGCCCGCAATCGAACCGACGCCCAGACCGAAAGTTGCCGGACCGCCAAGTCTTCCCGCCTCGGATCGCGATGCGCCGCCGACGCCTGGCGTTAAGGCGACCGAGGCGCGGGCTCCCGCCTGGGAGATTCGGCCGTGGCTTGTCGCCGCGTATCTCGCCGGCGTAGCCGTTGCGATTGGCTCGTGGCTTGTTGGGTTGGCCGGGCTAGTGCGGGTCTTGCGGACGGCGAGCCCGGCCCCGCCGCGCTGCCGTGAATTGCTCCCCGAGATTTCCGCCGGCCGCGGAGATCGGGTGCGGCTGTTGACGAGCCGCCGCCTGAAACAGCCGTTTGCCTCGGTCTGGGGCCGTGCGACGATCGTCTTGCCGGAGGACCTTTGCGGCGACGAGCGGGCGCTGCGTTGGTGCCTCGCGCACGAATGGGCGCACATCGCCCGGCACGACTTCCGCGCGTGGCTCCTGGCCGGGCTGGCACGGGCATTGTTCTTCTATCAGCCGCTCGTATGGTGGCTGCGGCGGCAACTGCGTCTGTGCCAGGACTTTCTGGCCGACGCGCAGGCGGCCGGTCAAGCTTCTCAGGCGGAGGATTACGCCGAGTTTCTTACCGCTTTGGCCGCGAAAGGAAAGTGGCGGCCGGCGGCCCTTGGTTTGAGTATGCGTTCTGGAAAATCTGAACTTTATCGGAGAGTGATCATGTTGTTGAAGAACCAATCGTTGGAAGAGCGCGCGGGCGGTTTTGGACAGTTTCGGCCACGGCTGCGGCTGTGGTTCTGGCGGCGATTACGGCCGCGATTTCGTTTGTGCCACGAGCAGTTGCCGAGGAGAAGCCCGCCGCCAAGCAAGCGGCCGCAAAAGGCAGTGGCGCGGCACCTGCGCAGGATCGGAGCGAGGAATATTACCTGCAAGCCGGTGAAGCTGACATGCCGCCCTCAAGCGGGCCGTCCGGTTTCATTCCGCTGCCGGCGGGGGCTTACTCCGACTTGGGTAGTGCTGATGTGCGGCGGCATTATCATCTTAGTTCGGACCAAGAGAAGAAGCTGGTCGCGATTTCCCAGGACTTCCAACCACGCCTACAAGAGCTGCAAAAAAACGCCGCCAAGGAGTTGGCCAACTTACCGCCTCAACAGTTGCCCGCGAAGCAGGCTGAGTTTGGGAAGCGGTGGCGAGAGGAAACTCTGGCATGCCACAACAAAATCGAGAAAGTACTCACCAAGGAGCAAGTGGCCGCGTATAAACATGATACGATGGGATCGTATGGCGCGGTCTGTCGATCCCACGGTTGCGCGACATAATGCAGCTCGGACTCAGCCCCCAACAGGAAGTGCAGTTGCAACGGCTGACTGACGATACGCGACGCGACGACGAGAAGGACCGACTACAAAAGTCGCGACAGTTGCTTGCCGTACTCAGTCCGGAACAACGCCGAACATTCATGTCTACAATGCGTGGCGTCGACGCCGCCATACCCGACGTTGTCGTACCTGCCAGGAATAATGTAGGCTCCTCCGGCGCCTTTGTCGTTGACGACGCTGACTCGCCGCTGTTTCGGGCCGCTGACACTCGCGGCGCGACACTTTGGGTCTGTCTGACATTGACGGAAAACGTCGTTCGCAAGCAACTGGAACTCAGCGGCCCGCAGCAGGAGAGCTTGCTGGCGATCGCAAAGAAGTTTCAGGCCGACGCGCAGCAAGCATTCAAGATTTATCCCGCCACCAACGCGGCCCTCGACAAGCTGTCCAAGGGCGAGCAGATAGCCAAGCGGGCCGAGTGTGAACAAAAACTAAAAGACATCGGCTCGAACACGATCCGACGGGTAGAGGCGGTCCTCGGGCCAAAGCGGTGGGCAGCGCAGAAAGCCAAGCTCGACGAGGCGCAACAAGAGTCGCTTGCCGGACAATTGATGTGGGCGAACGATGCGACGCTTCACAAATTGAACGTCACGCCACAGCAGCGGACCAAGCTGCGCGAGTCAGCCGAGGCGCTCCAGGCAAGCGGGTTCACTGTGACTCGCGCGTCGGGTGAGAAAGCGCTGGCCGTCCTTACCGCCGAGCAGCGGAAGAAGCTTGAAGATCGCTTGGACCAACAAGGATGGTGATTGACGTTGCCATGCGTGGAGAGTTTCTGGGTCAGTGCCCAGAAACGTCGATTTCGCTGCTTGGTCGTAAACGGGGCTCGCCAGCCACTCAGGAAACGAGAATGCCCATCGCGCCACGCACGTCGCGCGGCTCGTATGGAGGGATCTACGCGCCGCATCCCTCGTATCCCGGCGGCGGCGTTTGCGTGTAATCACCGTTGGGCAGTTCGTAGTAGGTGCGGCCGTCGATGAAATAGACGTTGGCAACGCCAAGCCGCCGGCTCTCGTCCTGGGCTTCCTTGATGGCGATTCGCGCGACGCGAACAATCTCGTCCGTTTTCCGGTACATTTGAAGCTCGCGGATCAAATCATCAACTTCCGGCATGATGCACCAAGCTCAGGAATAAGGAGAATAGTCGCTGTTCTCGGATCGCAGTTGCGGTTGGGGAACCTGATGCAACATCGACAACTTCCACCCTTGAATTGTACAATAAAGCCCAAGTGTCTGCCTACCTCAGGAGCCGCCATCGTGCCACCGCTCCCTTCTACAGCTTCGACGGTGGAATGGGGACAATCTTATGCGCCTGATAGAGCTGTATTCGCTGCTGCAACACCGCCGCGTTGTTCGGTTCCTTTCCCAACGGCGTCTCCAGCGCCTTGCGGATCGCGGCCTCCGCTTGCTCGAAGTCGCCCGTCGCTGCGTAGGCCCCGGCGAGCAATTCCAAGGCGAAGATGTTTTGGTACTCCGTCCGTTCGCAGAGGCGGCGGGCGGTCTCCAGGGCCTCGGCGTGTGCTTCGGGCCGGGGATCGCTGAGCAACTTTCGGATGACTGCCAATTCGCTGGCGAGCAGCCCTTGGCGACTCAAGCCGTCGTCCGGATTGAATTTCAACGCAGTGCGGAATTGCTCCGCGGCGGCGACTTGGTCGCCTTGGAGGAACAGTACTTCGCCCAGCGTGCGATGCGCTTCAACCGATTCCGGCTTGAGCTCCAGCGCGGCAAGACTTTCCTTTCGCGCTTCATCGAATTGCTTCTTGTCCTTGAGCACCATCGCCAGGTCGGCATGGGAATCGGCCAAGCCAGCCTTCAAGCTTAAATTCTGGGGTTGGCCTCGAGGGCACGGCCAAACTGGTAAATCGCGACGCGGAACTCCCCGATCGCCGCGTCCACCTGCCTGTCACCGCAGAAGGCTACCGCGCGAAGAAAGTGGACGTTGGCGAAGTCGGTGTCCGGGTTATCGGTTTTGACCGTCAGGGCTTCGTCACACACTTTTACGGCTTCCGCCGCCTTGCCTTGCTTGTATAAATTTCCCGCCAGATGGCAGTACGGCGGAAGATACTTCGGATTTGCCGTGAACGATTTTCGATAATGTTCGTTTGCCTCATCGGTGCGCCCGGCGGCATTGAGAGCGTCGCCGTAGGAGTTCTGAGCATAATCGTTTTCGGGCTCTATGGCAGTGCCGTGCTCCCACAAGGCGAGACTGTTTCGCCAATAACTGGTCTGTGCCCATGCCACGATAGTCAGTGCGGCGATGACCGCGCCGCCCGCCGCGGCATAAAGTAACTTAAAGCCCCGCAAGTATTGGGCAAGGTCCTTGAGACCCCAGGCGATCATGATGCAGAGGCCGATCTCGGTTAGGTAGGTATAGCGGTCCGCCCGAGCTTGGGCACCGACTTGCAGCAGCCCGATCGCCGGCACTAACATGCCGACGTACCAGAACCAGCCGACGAAAAGGTAGCGCCTCCGCAGGCCGAACCAGATCGCCGCCAAAGTGATCGGGATCAGCACCGCCAGCGGCAGTAGCGCATCCTCCGGGCCAGGCTTCCTCCCTTGTGATGATATTGCGGCAACATTCCCGCCGGCCAGAACATCTGGCGGATAAAGGCGCAATATGAAATGATGGCGTTGTACAGGCGGAGTTCGAATGAGATAGTATTTCGGAAGGCCCCAACGGATCCCTGCGCCCACGTCGTCAGGCAGCACGAACCGGCCGAGAGCGCCAGAAGCGGCAGCTTTTCCAGCACGATCCGCCGATACGCCGTGGAAGACGGAGGCCGAGCGGGCAACCGGCCGAGCGGCCAGAAGTCCAGCAGGAGCAAGACAAATGGTACCGTAACCAACATTGGCTTCGAGGCGAGACCCAAAACAAAGCTGACGACCACCAAGGCATATCGCCACCACGAAAACGGACGAATCGCGTAGCCTTGGTAGGCGGCAAGCGTCAGAATGAAAAACAAGGCGCTGAGCGTGTCCTTGCGGCCCGTTGCCCAGGCGACCGCCTCCACGTGCTGCGGATGGACGGCAAAAAGCGCCGCCACCGCCGCGCTGGGCCACGTCGCGCCGGTCATCGCTTGCAACGTGAGGAACAGCAGCACGGCACACAGCCCGTGCAGCGCCAGGTTGACCAGGTGATGTCCGCCGGGCCAGCTTTTGACGTAGCGGTTGAGTTCCGGGTCCCATTTGCCGAAAAGCTGCCAATCGAGCGCGTGGGACATCCAGGTGAGCGGGTGCCAGTTGGCGGAATGGGCCTCGGTGATCGCCCACCAGGCGCATTTCGCGGTCAGACCGCGCTGAATGGCCGTGTTTTCATAGACGTACTCGTTGTCGTCGCAATTGACGAATTCATGACCCGCGGTCTGCACGAAAACGAGCACCGTGCTCAGCGCCAGCAGGCCGCAAATTGCGATCACCACGCCGCGGCCGGACCGATGACCAGGTTGCACGGCCGGCATCGTCGCCATTGCGTTCATCTCTCGGCCGGCTCGCGGCGCGACGTGTGCGGTCTTTTCTCGGGCAAGCGAATCCTTTCGATCGCGGCGGCGGAGATCGTACTTCTTGGCCATTCGCTCGGACAGGTAAGAATTGAGGGAAATGCACGCAACGCGAGGCTTTTGCATCGTTTCCCCGGCGCAGACGTTATAAATCCATTGTGTCGGCGGCCTTGGACCTATGCAAGTGCCATACAAGCGCAAAGCGCGAGCTAGAGGTTCCTTAGGTGGCTGAAAGCGCCTGCCTATGCCAGGGCTCGTGCGAACGTTAACCTAATGCATATCGTGTCGGTCGGTAATAGATTGTGAAAGTATAGTCTGTGTATTCAAGCCCAGCCTTCCACAGTTCACGCGATTCGGACTTCCCCTCCGTCGAGCAGTTGCGGCGAGCGGCCTTGCTCAATTGCATCACGAGGTCATTATGGCTTGCCGCGCGACCCCGTGCTTAGTACAGCTTACTGGCACGACGGAGCCTACTTTCACGACACGGGGCAATGCGAGTATTGGTCTGCCGTATTCAACGATAGCGGGTCGCTTGCTGTGTTCTTTTCCAGTGAGTCGCCTCGCAACCCGTTCCCCAGCGGGAGCCCGCCGTATGACCAGTCGCAGTACTTCCAGGGCATGCCCGAGCAATTGAATCGCGCAAAGGAACACGGCGCTATCCCTCATGACTGATCTGGAGTTTGAGACCGGGAACCCAAGTGGAGCGGTTATTACCGCGGCGATGTGGGCCGACGGCGAATGGTTCACGGCGGCCGAACCTTGGGAGGACGTTTACGACCACAGTTGGGCATGTCACGAGCACCTGCTTCCGCCGGAAATTGCCTTGGAGAACTGGTGGCGTGGGATGGAGTTGCCGGGGTCGGGTGATCGGGCTGTCTGGTCGCTTTTTGAACGCCGCCTGGCCTCGACCGAGCCTGTGATTGTGGTCGAGCCGTGGGAATGGAAATCCTTCGTAGAGGCCGCGGGGAAAGAACCAGAGACGACAAAACTTGCCGCAGCCCAGGAACTACTTGCTAGCCTTGGGATTGCCCTCCGGCAATGATTTGATCACCGGGTTTGCGGAATCAGTCACCCCAAAGGATCTGACCCGCAGCCCGGCCTCAGCGTGTGAGATGCGGCGACCGCGGCGGCGGAGATCGTACTTCTTGGCCATGAATCTATTTTCGCGGGAGGCGCAAGGCTATGCAAGTGCTTGCCGAGTTGTAGGGTGGGCCGAGTGGAGCGAGTCCCACCGGTTCGCGTCGATTCGTGGTGGGACTCGCTGCGCTCGGCCCACCCTACATCGGCCGCCTGCCTATGCAAGTGCTTGTGCAATCGCTAACCTATTGCCATCATGCTTGCATTTCCCGATCGATTGGATGAGGCGGTCGTGCGCTGCCGCAACCCCGTGCTCGTGGGACTCGATCCCCGGGCCGACATGTTGCCCGGCGGACTTCTTGCGGCGGAAGATGCGGCTAACCCGGAGAAAGTCGCCGCCGCCTATCACCAGTTTTGCCGTGAAATCATCGACGTGGTCGCCGAGCGCGTGCCTGCCGTCAAGCCGCAAGCGGCCTTTTTCGAGGAACTCGGTCCTGCCGGCATGATCGTGCTGGGCTGGGTCATCCGCTACGCCCACGAACGCGGCTTGCTGGTGATTCTCGACGGCAAGCGGAATGACATCGGCTCGACCGCTACGGCCTACGCCCACGGCTGGCTGGGCCGCGAAAGCCCCTGGGGCGCTGATGCCCTCACCGTCAGCCCCTATCTGGGCGACGACAGTTTGCAGCCCTTTATGGATGTGGCCGCCGCGCAAATGGCCGGCATCTTCGTGCTGGTCAAGACCTCCAATCCTGGCGGGCGGATGATCCAGGACTTGGCCGCCGACGGCCGGCCGATCTACCGGCACGTGGCCGAGTTCGTCGAACGCCTGGCCGTGCAGACCAAAGGCGACAACGAGTACGGGGCGGTGGGAGCGGTGGTTGGCGCGACTTATCCGGCACAACTGGCCGAACTGCGGGCCGCGATGCCGCACACCTGGTTCCTCGTGCCCGGCTTCGGCAGTCAAGGCGGCACCGCGGCGGATGTGGCAGCGGCCTTCGACGCCCAGGGCCGCGGGGCGATCATCAACAACTCCCGCGGCATCATCTTCGCCCACTCGCTGAATCCGTACAAAGATCGCTTCGGCGCTGGTCGTTGGCAGGAAGCCGTGGCAGCCGCAACGGACGACATGATCGCACAACTTCGCGCGGAGACGCCAGCGGGGCACCTGGCGTAGAAGCGGCAAATCGCCGCTTCCGGAGATGCGGCGAGACGCCGCTTCTACTATCGCTCGTCGCCCGCCAACGTCCAGTCTTGCAGCGCCGGCGTCGATTCGCAAAGTTCCTCGGGCCGAAAGAATATCTGCATCTCCCGCTGGGCCGCCTCGGGACCGTCCGAGGCATGGACAAGATTCATCTGCCGGCTGGAACTATATTCCCCGCGGACCGTGCCCGGCGCCGCGTTGCGGCCGTTCGTCGCGCCGACCATGTCGCGGACCACGCGGATCGCCTCCGGCCCTTCCGCGATCAGCGCCCAAATCGGCCCGGAGGTGATGAAAGTCTCCAGGCTCGGATACCAGCCCTTGGCGACGTGCTCGGCGTAATGCCGCTTCGCCAGTTCGGGCGTGACGCGGAGCATTTTCAGGGCCACGATGTTCAGGCCCTTGTCCTCCAGGCGAGCGATCACGCGGCCGGCGAAGCGGCGCTGGACGCAGTCGGGTTTCAACAGGATCAACGTTCGTTCCATGAGGTTCCTTGAAGTCTTCGTAGTTATTGTGTCACTTGTGTTTTTGCCAAACGGCTTCCAGATCGTCGGAGTATTGCTTTCGAATCGATTCGTCGGAGAGGATTTCCTCCGTGGCCGCCACGACTTCCGCGCGGCGGAAGATCAACGGCTCCACGGGGCCGACGCATTCGACCGTGATAAATTCGCCCGTGGCGTCGCGCAGCAATTCGACCAAGTGGGCCAAGTTGCGGACCTTCGTGCCGTTGACTTTTGCCACGACCGACACCGGCGGCGGCGAGTAGCCCTTGGACGTTTCTGGCGCAGCAAAGTCGTCAACGCGACTATCTCCTCGCCGGCAAACGCCGGTTGCTTCAAGAGCCGCGGCGCGAGCGGGCTGCGATAGACCGAAGTATAATAGCCCGAGTAGGTCGCGATCGGCGAGGCCAAATCCTGCGTCACTTGAGTAAAGACCATTGGACCGTAAATAAAATAGCGCGGATACTTGTCCAACAACGGCGGCATGACGTAGTCCTTGTGGTCGCGGACCGGCAAATCAACGTTGACCAGTTTGCGGTCCCGCCAGACGCTCAGCCGCACCCGCCCGGCGCGGGCCACCTTGGGGACGAGATACTGATAGCTCAGCCGCAGGTCGTCGCGGACTTTTACGAAGCCGTTGCTGTCGATCTCTTGATCGCCGATTTTCAATACGACGTCCCAGCGCTTCAAAGGATAGTCGGGCTTGTCGCTGTCCGGTTCGACGACCATCAATCCTGCTTCCTTTTTGAGACCGAGCCGGGCACGCAATGCGGCGTTCTCGGTGGTCGCGAGGGTGTCGCGAATCTGCGGCTTGCCGAGATACGGTCGGTGCTGGATGGTGTCGAGAAAGGTGCGAACCTCTTCTGCCGCCAGCAGATAGCCGATGTTTTCACCGCTGGAGAACTTGCTGAAGACCAGACCAATCAGCTTTCCGTCGGCGACGGCCGGGCCGCCGCTATTGCCGGGATTCACGGCCGCGTCGATTTGGATGCGTACTGCCGTGTTGCCATAATTGACCGAGACGCACTCGATCCGAGAGACCACGCCTTGCGTGATCGAAAGCTGCTCTCCGCCCATCGGGTAGCCGTAAACGCTCACGCTCTGCTTCATCGCGGGCAGATTATCGCTCAGCGGCAAGGCTGGCCGCTGCTCAAAGAAACTCGGGCTCTCGACCGCGACGATCGCCATATCGATCGCCGGGGCAATCGCCTTCACGGTGGCCGGCACGCGCTCCGTCGTCTGGCTGGCCTGCACGAAGATCTGGCTGGCATGATTGACGACATGGGCATTCGTGAGTATGCGTTTGCCTTCAATGATCACCCCCGTGCCGGAGACTTCCTTCGCCGATTCTTTGGTCCAAGGACGCAGATAGCTCGGCTCGCGCAGTGTGGAATAGACCTTGACGACAGAATCCGCAATCTTGTCGCGGGCATCGGCCTCCGTCGCAAGCAGGGCGATCAGCATCAGAAACAGGGGCAGCGTTTTCATGGCACTTGAGAACTCAAAAAGGACGTGGGAAAGTTCGGATGTTAGTATAATCGTCCGGTATTCCGTACACCAGTGGCGACCGTCTGTGTGCGGCAATATTCCTTGGTGCCGCACATAAGCGGGTAAGGGAGTGGCTTTCGCCACTCCCTCCCCGTTATCGCAATGAGGTCAGTTCCTCATATTTACCGGCGGGCGAATTTCTCGCACCGGGCGGTACCGTGGAAATCGCTCCCCGAGGAGGGCCGTACCGATCCGCCTACGCATGAAGGTCGAAAGTTGCTGAGGGAAAGCAAGCCCAGTTTCCTGAAGTGCTTCAAGCGGATGCGGAAGTTGTCCTTTCCCGATTTCCGCTTGAGTTTTATGCACCGCAGTCGCATACGTATCCACCGGTCCAGGCTGCGGTATGCATCGCCGCAGTGGGACCACGGCGTGGCGAAATAATTCGCCGTGCCGCGGATGACGCGGTTCAGCTTCTCGATCAACGCGGCGTCCAGGTTGTGGTGTCGTCGGGTCAGCACGCGGACTTTCGTTTTGAAGTTCTCCACCGACTTGGCTCGCATCCGCACGAAACGCGACTTGATGTCGAAGCCCAGAAAGGTGAACCCTTCATGGAACCTCGTGATCTTCGTCTTCTCGGCGCTCAAAGTGAGTCCGAGACGCTCCGTGAGGAGTTGCTGTACCAAGGCTTAGGGCCTCTTTCGCCTCCTGCTCGGTGCGGCAGAGCACTACGAAGTCGTCGGCATACCGCACGAAGCGGTAGCCGTGCTTCTGGAGATGCCAGTCGAGCACGTTCAGAGCGATGTTGGCCAAAAGCGGAGAGGCTACCCCGCCTTGGGGCGTGCCGACTCGCGTCGGCTGAAACTTGCCGTCCTCCATCACTCCGGCCCTGAGAAACTTCTCCACCATCCGCAAGATGTTCCCGTCGGCCACCACCTCGGACAGCTCACGCATCATGGCTCGGTGGGAGAGATTGTCGAAGAAGCCGGAAATGTCGGCGTCGAGCACCCAGCGGTACCCTTGCCGTCCCAACTCCAAGACCTTCTCCACCGCTTGATGGCAGCTTCGTCCTGGCCGGAAACCGTAGGACTGATCGTGAAACCTTGCCTCGAAGAGCGGACTCAACAGACGCCGAAGCACCTCTTGAGCGACCCGATCTCGGACTGCCGGGATTCCCAGCGGGCGAAACTTCGTTTGCTTGGCGTCTTTGGGAATGTAGACCCGCCGCGCGGGCAGAGGCACGAAAGCGCCCCCTTTCAGTTCCCGCAATAACCGGTCGAGGTTGGCTTCCAGTTGTCTTTCGAACATCTGGATGCTGACCTTGTCGATTCCCGCCGCACCGCGATTCCGCCGTACGGCACGCCAAGCTTCGTACGCCAGCTTGGGAGTAATCCTTCCTGTCAGGCTGTGAACTTTGATCTTTCCTTTTGCCACGTCCTTTCCTTTCTGCTGATCCTGTGGGATCGTTCGGTCGAATGACATCTCGCGGCCAGCGTTTGAAGGCGTTTCTTAGTCTTGGCGGGTTTCCTGAAAGAGGAACAGGCGGACCGTCGTGCGGTCCCAATCGCCGGACTAACTTCCTCCCTGTCTGGGGCGGTTTGTCACTACTTTCACAACGGTTCTTCCTTTCATCCCGGTCCCGCTCGCGCGTTGCCGGGACTACTCCGGAAAAGCTGTCGTCCTTTCACGAGAGAGGCCAGGCGCCTTTCCCGTTCCATCGCATCCGCCGCTCCTTTCGTCGTGGACTTATGGAGGGGCGTTACCGCGGCGGGGCCGATGCCTTCGCGGCGGACGAAGTAGGACTCTCACCGGTCAATGTCGTTGGCCTTTGTGTCCAGGCGACTCCACCAATCACTCTGATGGGCTGCACGTCGTAACCAAGTACCGACGGCAGAAGGAGGATTATTCCCCAGGGCTTCCACAGGCTTGGGAGCTTGGCCCACCATCCGAGCCGAAACGTGACGCCTCCCGGACTGACTTCACTTGGCCCCTCCGTCGCCGGTTGTTGCCTTCCGACGCTGGCTGCATACCCTGGCTTGCGCAAGTTCGGGTGAAGCTTTCCAAACGGGCTTGGACCCGCTCGGGTAGGATTAGATTTCATCAGAATCTCCTTTCTGTTAAAATCGCACCGTTTGAGACTTAGCTAACAACACCTGCGGTTCACGCCAAGCCTGACGCGCAAGCGAAGGACCGTCTTTCCGCTCGCTTGCACTTCGTGCTTGTATTGGCCGTGCCAAAGATTCTTGCCTCCAATAGATTGCACTGTGTTCGTAGTACTGGCTGTAGAACGGGACAAGTACAACATCGCGGGGCCGGCCCGCGCCCTTGGTCCGAAAGGTTAACGGCTGGCCGGCGACCGGCTCGACCCATTGCGATACCGGGCGGCCGGCAACGGCGAGAGTTGGGACTTCGGCCGTAGCCTCTTTGAGCGGCGCGGCGGGGTTGCTGGTGTAGATCGGCTGGGCCGCTTCCGGGTCGGTGTCGAGCCGCCCGCCCAGCACGAGCGGGCCATAGAGGATGGCGATGCGACGGGCATCGTCGGGCATTGCCTCGGTGCGCAGGCCGAAGGGGATTCGCGCCTCAATGGCATCCCCGTCGTGCCATAGTCTATCGACGACCGCGTATTCGCCCGGCGCGCTCGACACGGCGACCGGCCGACCGTTGACGGACAGCGCAAGTTCCTTGTCCGCCCAGCCGGGATGGCGGATGCGGAGCGCGAGACGCACCGGCTTGGCGCAATTCATGGTGAAGCGAAGGGAGCCGTTTTCCGGGTAGCGGGTCTCTTGCCGCAGCACGAGGCCCTTCTCCTTCCACCGCAGTTGCGACGGGATGAAGAGATTGACGTAGATGCCGTCGGTGTCGTGAAAGTAGATGCTCTCGCCGTACTGGGCATGATTCTCCATCCCCGTGCCCACACAGCACCAGAAGGAGTCCAGCGGCGTGCTGAAGACGCGGCTATGGCCAGGCGTAAGCGTGAGGTAGTAGGTAAACATGCCCTGCCGGGGATCCTGCGAGGCGAGGATTTGGTTGTAGAGGGCTTTCTCGTAGAAATCGGCGTAGGCGACCTTGGGCTGCCAGGCGAAGAGGTGCCGCGTCAGCTTGAGCATGTTGTAGACATTGCACGTTTCGGCCGTTAGGGGAGAGAGATTCCGGGAGAGCTTGTCGGGCTCCTGGAAATGCTCGTGGTCGCTGTTTCCGCCGTTGACGTAGGAGTGGTGATTCGCGACACGGTCCCAAAATGCCTCGGCGAGCTGGCGATCGCGTGGATTTCCCGTTAGCTCGTAAAGCCGCGCGGCGCCGATGTACTCGGGAATCTGCGTGTTGGCGTGCGTGCCGGCGAGATCGTCGCGGCCGCCGTCGATGCGGGCCTCGGCCTTGCGATGATGAAAACGCCGCGCGAGGTCGAGGAAGCGTTCATCGCCGCTGAATGCGTAGATGTCCGCGAGCACCTCCTGCATGCCGCCGAACTCGGTTTCGAGCATGGTCTGGAATTGCGCGTCACTGAGCCCCTTGGTGACCGCGCAGGCCCAATCCGCCATTTTCAGCAATACGGTCCTGGCCTTGGCGCTGCCTGCAAGCAGATAGGCATCACGCAGTCCCGCGAACATTTTATGCTGGATGTACCAAGGCACGCGTTCCGTTTTCAAGGCATCGGCCTTCCCCGCGGCCAGGCGCAGAACGCCTCGCGCAAGCCGGCTTGGGCAGAGAGAAACCCGTCGCCGCCGGCCGCCTGGCAGACCGCCAGATCGTCAACGATGTAGTCGATACGCCGCTTCATGGCCTCATCGCCGGTGGCGCGGTATTGCATGGCGAGCGCCGAGAGGTAGTGTCCGAGGCAGCGTCCTGCGCCGGTGGTTGGCGATTCCCAGCCGCCGTAGCCCGGCGCTTTCGGCGCGAGATGCGCATTGACGCGGAAGTAGTGCAGAAAACGATCGGGCTCCAACCGCAGCAGATAAGCCCGATTGCGCTCCATCGCCTGTTTGAACGGGCTATCGAGCAGGGTCACGTCGGCCAGATCGAAAGCCTCCGCGACGATGGCAGGGCGCATCGCAGCGCTGTCAACAGTCGGCCGCTGGGCCTGCGCAACCGCCGCTCCCTTGGCGGCGGAGAGCAGGGCGAGTGCGGCCAAGACTGCGAGAGTGCGTACTGATATTCGGTTCATCGAGGGGTTCTTTGTGCCGCCGAAGGCTTCTTGCCCATATTGTAGTCCGGCGAAAACCAATGCCAAAGTGTGCGGAAACGAATCCCCTTTATGCAGCACATGGACATCAGAAGGGAATACCACATTTCAAAAGCCAGGCACACAAATGACCGGCGACAAACGCTTTTCGGCGACAAACGCCCATGCGGCAATAGCAATAAATCGCGCACCCACAGCACAAAGCGCCGGAAATACCGTTTTTGACAGCCGCGCGAATTGCGTCCGACTTGCGGCGAGGTAGACTAAGACAGCCGCGCACGAAGATTATCACAACCCGACGCGTAAGCGAGGGAGTGATTTAGGGCCCTCGCTTACGCGTCGGGTTATGAACTGCCGGTGTTAAATGAGAGGAATACTATGCCTACAATTCCAACTGAACTTATCGTGCCGTTGATATTTCTTGCTTTAGCATTCGCAGTATTAATAGCCGGTTGGCTGACGCTGCGCTACATTCCCAACAACCGCATCGGCATCATTGAAAAGCTGTGGTCGGCCGGCGGATCGCTGAAAGAAGGTGCCATCATCGCGCTGGCGGGCGAGGCAGGCTACCAGGCCGACATCCTCCGTGGAGGCTGGCACTGGGGGCTGTGGCGCTGGCAGTACGCGATCCACAAGTTCCCGCTGATTACTATCAAGCAGGGCCGGATCGGATATGTCTTCTCCCGCGGCGGCGAGCAGCTTGAACCGTCGCAGACGCTGGCCGAGATCGTCGATTGCAACACCTTTCAGGACGCCCGCAAGTTCCTCGCCCACGGCGGTCAGAAGGGCCGGCAGCGGGGCATCCTTCGGGAAGGCGTGTACGCGATCAACATCGCCCTGTTCAACGTCATCACCGAAGACCGCGTCTTCACGCTGGAATACGCCAAGAGCCTCGAGGAATGGCAGCAGCAGTTGAAGCAAGTCAACGGCTTCAGCCCCGTCGTCATCTCGGGCAAGGCCGACCAGATCGGCATCGTCACCGTCCACGAAGGCCCCACGCTCGCCGCCGGGCGAACTGATCGCGCCCGCGGTGGGGACCGACAAGGACCAGCCCAACTTCCACAACAACTATCAGGACATCGAGGCCTTCCTCGCGCGGGCGGCCGCCGCGGAGTGCAGTATATGCCGCTGATCGACGGCACGTATTTCATCAACCGCTGGTTCGCCACCATCGAGATGATCCCCAAATGCTTCGTGCCCATCGGCTATGTGGGAGTGGTCGTCAGCTTCTACGGCACGAAAGGGGCCGACACGTCGGGCATTGCATTCCGCCACGGCGAGCGCGTCCGCCAAGGCGAAAAGGGCGTCTGGGAAACGGCGCTCGGACCGGGCAAGTACGCCTTCAACACGTCGGCGGGCGTGATCGTCGAAGTGCCCACCACGAACTTCGTGCTGCACTGGATCACCGGCCGTTCGGAGAGCCATCATTTCGACGATTCGCTGAAGTCGATCGAGCTTATCACCGCCGACGCCTACGAGCCGATGCTGCCGCTTTCGCTGGTCGTCCATATCGACTACGAAAAGGCCCCTTCGGTCATTCAGCGCTTCGGCGACGTGAAGCAACTGATCACGCAGACGCTCGACCCGATGCTCAGCGCCTATTTCCGCGACGTGGCCCACAAGAAGAGCATGTTGCAACTGATCCACGACCGCGACGTAATCCAGAAACAGGCCCGCGAGGAACTGCGGACCAGGTTCGAACAGTTCGACATCCAGTGCGTCGACGTGCTCATCGGCCGGCCCGAAAGCAAGGCGGGCGATGCGAAGATCGAAAACCTGCTGGACCAGTTGCGGCAGCGGCAGTTCGCCATCGAGCAGGTCGAGACGTTCCAGAAGCAACAGGACGCGGCCGTGCGGCAGAAGTCGCTCAACGAGGCGCAGCGCAGGCGCAATTGCAAGCCGAATTGACCAAGTCGCAGGTGCAAATCCGCATTTCTGAGAACGCCGGCGACGCCGACCTGGCCAAGGCCCGCAAGGCGGCCGAAACCACGGTCGTGCAGGCCGAGGCCGCGGCCAAGCAGGCCCGCTTGCAGGGCGAAGGCGAGGCCGGCCGGCTGCTGGTGGTGGCCGAGGCTCAGGCCAAGCAGGCGGCGCTCATCGGCGAGGGCGAAGGCAAGAAGGCGGCCTTGATCGGCGAGGGCGAAGGCAAGCGGATCGCTGCCGTCGGCCAGTCCGAGGCCCAGGTCTTGCAACTCAAGATCGACTCCTACCGCGACCCGCGGCTCTACGCCATCAACATCGTGGCAGACCATTTGCGGAAGAGCCAGCAGCCGCTGGTGCCGTCGCAGCTTATCAACTTCGGCGGCCAGGGCGAAGGCGGCCAGGCGAGCATGTTGGGCGCGCTGTTGAGCTTGCTGACGACGGAGAAGCTTGGGATCGAGGTGAATCCGAAGAAGACGGCTGCGCCGGTGGCGGCAGCGGCCGTGCCGACGGCGGTGCCCGTAGCCGCTCCCGCGGCGGCACAAGTTGTCGCGCCGGCGGTAGTACCGGGGAAAGCGGGCGGGGAGAAGGCGTAGTAGTGGAACGACGGGCAGAGTACACAGTACCGAGTACTCAGTGGGGAGTACTGGTTACTGTGTACCGGCCGCTGCGTACTGGGCACTGTGTACTGAGTACTACTTCGCCTGCATCTCGGACTTTTCCGGCGTGACCGTCATTCCCGGCCGCAAGTCCTTCAAGGCGGACGTGATGACCCAGTCGTCGGCCGTCAAGCCTTCCGTCACGCCTCGCAAGCCGTCTTCCAATCGCCCGATCTTCACGTCTCGGCGCTCGACAACGTTCCGATCCGTCACGATCAAAACGTAGATCCGTCCCTTTTCGGTTCTGAACGACTGGTCCGGGACCATCGCGGCTTTATGCGGTGCGCCGGTTTCCAACCGCACGCGGACGAACATGCCGGGCGAGAGCATCCCGTCCTTGTTCGGCAGCACGGCGCGCCAGCGGGCCGTGCCGGTGGCCGGATCGATGCGGCTGTCCGCGGCATCCATCTTGCCTTGATGCGGAAATCCTTGCTCGTCGGGCAAACCGAAAGACACGGGCAAGGAAAGTGCCCGTTCGTTTCCCGTGCGGAGAATGGTCAGCATGGTCCGTTCGTCGACATCGAAATAGACGTACATCGGATCGGTCGAGGCAAGCGTGGCCAAAACGGTCTTGTCGGCCGTCACGAGATTGCCCGCGTCCAAGAGCGAGCGGCCGATCGTGCCGTCAAAGGGAGCGACAATCCGCGTGTACTCCAAATGAACGCGGGCGACGTTCAAGGCGGCTTCGGCCGTTTGCACCGCCGCTTCCGCCTCGTCGCGCTCACTCCTGGCCTTGTCGACTGCCTCTTGGCTGACGGCCTTGGTCTTTTCCAAGACCTGCATGCGATCGAAATCCAACTTCCGCGCGTTGAGGCGGATTTTGGCCTGCTTCGCGCCGCCCGCCGCCTGGAAAAACTCGGCCTGATACAACCTCGGGTCGATCTCGAAAAGGAGATCGCCTTGCTTGACGGACATGCCCGGCTTGAAGAAGACCTTGTCCAGATTGCCGCTGGCGCGGGCACGGATCTCCGCCGTCTGCGCCGCTTCGATGTGCCCGGTGAAGTCTTGGTAATCGGTCACTTCGCGAACGACAGGATGCGCGACGGTGACCGATGGCGGCACGGAGATCGCGGCCCAAGGCGGTGGCGGGGTCGTGACCTTCTCCGGCTTTACCGTCGTGCCAGCATTCCAGAGCCCGCCCATACCGCTACGCGGTTCCCGTATGACAACCCAGTCATCGGCGTTAAGACCGTCTTGTATAAAAACGAATCCATCGTGCTGTCGCCCTATACTCACCTTTCGGGATTCGATAACGTCCCGATTGTTTACGATGTTGACTTTGGCGTCCGCACGACCTTCACTTAACGGGGAGATTACGCGAATGGAAATGCTATGTGGAACCAGCATGACCTTATGCGGCTCGCTCGTAATCACGTCGCACACGGACGGACATTCCGGGCATGAAGAGGCCGTCCTTGTTCGGCACAACGCCCTGCCAGCGTTGAGTTTGAGTTTTCGGGTCGATGTCCGCGGCGACCGAGACGATCTTGCCGCGATAAGGAAAGCCCTTGTCGTCGCTTAGCGCAAACACGACCGGCAACGAGAGTTCCCAATTCGGCTTGCGTTCGGGCAACCGGCGGTGAGCGAGAACGGTGGACTCGGGAACGTCGAAAGTAATGGTAACAACTAACGAGTCCGGCACAGTGATAGCGGCTATAGTCGCGCCGGAGTTCGTAGCGACGTTTGGACTGGCGGTCAGGTTGCATTGGCCGGAAAAAGTCGCCAAAACCTTAGTCGGGTTAGAGTTTTCGCACGCACGGTCAAATTCCGCGCGTGCCGATTTCCATTCTTCGGTCCTGCCGTTCGCCGCGGAGCTACGATTCGCCATCCGCCCGTTCCTATACGCGAGCCTCATCGACTCAAGCTTCCCTTGAATTCCACGTTCTTCCCATTCCTTCTCAGGGATAACAATAGCCAGCAGGTCGCCCGTCTTGACCACGGTTGGGCTATCGACCTTGAAGACTACGCGACCGCGCACTGGGCTCGTTACTGGCACCAAGCCGCCCGATTCGACGCGTCCACCGTATTCCTCGTAGTCGCACACATCGCAAACGACCGGCTGGGTGACGCGGACGGTCGGAAGCGGCGCGGCGGCGTGAACTTCGCCGCCGCTCGGTCTGCCGCTTTGCGCCGATATTGTTGACGGCTTGGGAATGCTTGGGCTGGCGTCTTTGCCCGGCGCTGTGATTAAAATGTACTCATCCTCAGCGACGTAGGTCAGCCCGATTTGGTTAAGCAGCAGCTTCAATGCGGACGCGAGCGAAACGTCCCGGATAGTGAAGGTGCACCGGACGTTCGGTCATAATGCCGACGGCGGCAAGGCCCCGCTCGTCAATCTTGATCTGAATATGGCACGCGTCCTCAAGGTACTCCACGGCGTACTTTAGCGGAGTCTCTACGAACTCGATTGGCGGCGTCGGCGACTGCAGGACGCGGGAGATGAAATCCGGCCTGACGACCATTCCCGGCTTCACCGCGGAAGGATCGGCAATCACGATATCATTGCGATTGACGCCTGTCAGCGAACCCCGTTCCCATGGGCCGGCTTCCACGGCTCGCGGCTCGACGACATTTCCGACGTGTACGATATAAACGAACTGCTTGCCTCGATCGCTGAAGAGCGTCTGCTGCGGGAGAAACAAGTTATCGTGCATCGTGCCCGTATTCAGCCGCACGAGCACCGACATGCCGGGCGCGGCAATGGCGTCGTCCTTGCCAATTATGGCAGTGCAGGTAGCCCCGGCGACGTTCGGGTCGAAGTGGTTCACTAGGGACCTGACCTCCGCGCGATGCGGGAAGTCCTTTTCGCCGGCCGCGACGTAGCCGTAGCTTACGTGCAAGACCAGCGCCGAATTAATGGCCGAAGACTTGGGACGGGCGGAACCCCTGGGAAGCGTGGCGCGGGCAACACCATCGGCGAACGGGTCGTCTTTAGGGGCCGCTAATCGCTTTTGGGCCGCCTGCATCAACTTCGTAAACGTTTGTTGATCGATCTCGAATCGCAAGAGCTTCCCTCGCCATCAGTCCCGTCGGCCGCCTTTTCCGCGATAATCTTGCCCGTTGTTTCCAGGTAATCCGGAGCGGACTGCATAAAAGGTCGGATGGCGGCGACCCTGGGGGGCGAAGTGGATTCTGGAGCCGACGCAGGCGGCGCATACATCGCCGCGCCGCCGGACTTATTCGGCAACTTGATGTCCACTTGCCCAGCCGCGCTAACGCGAGCATTTGCGCCGTCGGGCAATTCGACGGTCGTATCCTTGCCGTCCTTGTGGATGCGGAGGATGATCGCCAGGGCGAAGCCGAGGCCGCCGGCGAATAACAGTAAGGCGAGTAGCGTGGCGAACCGTCTCCAGCGGCTTGATTTCACGGCAGGGTGGAGCGCGGCGGTCCGGCCCTCACCCCCTGCCCCTCTCCCGGAAGGAGAGGGGAGACCTGAGCCGCCTCCGCTCCGGCCATCGCTCGGAGGGCGGGGAGGACTTGCCTTCGCACGTGCCAAGAGCGCCGGCAGATTCGCCCCGGTGCAGTACGGCCCAAGGGTGTCGGCCAGTTCAGCCGGCGTGGCGAAGCGGTCGGACGGGTTCTTTGCCAACATGCGATCAAGAGCTTTCGCAAGGCCCTCCGGCACGGTCGGGGCGAAGTCGCGGACGGGCGGCGGCACCGCATGGACATGGGCAGTCATCTTGTCAAACGCCGTGCGATATTCCGGGCCGCCGAAAGGGGCGCGGCCCGTCAGCAGCTTATAGAGCGTGCAGCCGAGGCTGTAAATATCCGCGCGGATATCGACTGCGCGACTGTCCGAAGCTTGCTCCGGCGCCATGTAATCGGCCGTGCCCATCCCTTGGCCGGTGGCGGTCATTTCATCGCCGGGAGGGACGTCAGGGCGCAGTCTTGCAAGGCCGAGATCCAGGATCTTGACCTCACCATCGGCGGTTAGCATCAGGTTCGAGGGCTTGATGTCGCGATGGACGAGGCCGTGTTCATGGATGGTTTGCAGGCCGATCGCGGTTTGCCGGGTTAGTTCCGCGGCGTCGGGGATCGGAAGGCCCGGCGCCGAACTTCCGCCGCCCTCACCCCCTGCCCCTCTCCCGGAAGGAGAGGGGAGACTGCCGGCTAAAGCCGGGACTCCAGCCGACACGCCGGACAATCTCGCCCAAGTCGAGGCCGTCCAAGTATTCCATGACCAGGATCGGCGTGCCGTCGATCTCGCGGGCGTCGTGTGCCCGCACGATATGGCGGTGGTCCAACTGGCCGACGGCCTGCATTTCGCGCTCGAAGCGGGCGACGGCGGACGGATCATGGGTCCGAGCCCGCGTCAACACCTTCAGGGCCACGACGCGGCCGAGTTTGGTATGCAAAGCCTTGTAGACCGTGCCCATCCCGCCGCTGCCGAGGCGCTCGAGGAGTTGGTATTCGCCCAGTAGCCGCGGGAGATTGGTCGTGGAGGCGTCGCTTTCCGTGATGGCACGCGCCGAGCAACGGCGCGGCTGCATTCGGGCTCGTCGAGGATCGGGTCGGGCGTGAGCGGGCCACGGAGTCGGGCGACCAGCGTATCGTCCGCGTCGGAAAACGCCGCCAATTCGGCTTGGCAATTCTCGCAGGAGTCGAGGTGGCCCGCCAGGGATTCGGCGGCATCTTCGGAGAGCTTGCCGACGGCGTAGTCCAGCAGTTCTTCGCGAGAGGGGCAGGTGGCGACGAGCATGGGAAGAATCCTTATTCAAGCGTAGGGTGGGACCAGCGAGTCTAAACGACGCCGGCCCACCAGTTCGACCGTCCAGCGTTGCAATGGTGGGCCTTCGCTCGCTTGAAGCTCGCTTGTCCCACCCTACATTATCTAGCGGAAAGGCCTGACAGCATTTTATTCTACCCGCTTCCCAACCCGCCCAACTCCTGCCGCAATCGCCGCAGGACCCGCGATTTCGCCTTGTAAACCGCCGGCAAGCTCATATTCAACGCCGCGGCGACCTCGGCCGGCGGCTGGCCTTCGACGACGATCCGCCAGAAGGCGTCCCACGTGCGGCTTTCGAACTCTGCGCGGACCAATTCGAGCAACCGGTGAGAAAACCCTCCTTCCTGCTCGACGGGCGGGGCCGAAGTCGATTCTTCCTCGGCCTCGGCGACGCTGAGCAAACGTTGGTACGCCTCGGTGCCGCCGTCCGCCGAGGCTTGGCCTTGCCGCAGACGAAAGTGATCGTAGACCCGATGCCGCGTGATCGTGCGAGGCCAGGCCCCAAAACTATCGCCGGGCCGATCGCGGTGAAACCGCCCGACATCGACGATGACGGCGGCGAACACCTGCTGGACCACGTCGGCCGCGTCAGCCCGACTCACGCCGAGCTGCCGGCACCAGCGATATACCACCGGGCCGTAAAGATCGACGAGCCGCTGCCATGACTCCGGACGCCGGCGCGAACCCGTTCCAGGAGCGTCGAGGAAATGGAACTCGGCTCAGGTCTGGCGTAAGTGTCGGTTCCCATATTTCTTCATCCAATCATGGGGTGGCACGTCCCTGAGCTTGCGAAGGGCGTGGCGAGCCATGCAACCACGCCCTTCGCTTGAAGCTCAGAGCGTGCCACCCTCTTCTCAAATTGTTAAAGTTGTTCTTTTGCAGCCCCTAACTCGCGCACTACGCGGAGGGCTTCTTCGACGTGCCGCCCGGCCGAGAAGTGCGCCGTGAATATATGGCGGACGACGCCCGACTTGTCAATGACGTAGGTGGTCCGTCCCGGCAGAAAGCCAAGGAGCTTGGGCACGCCAAACGCCTTTTCCAGTGCCCCGTCGTGGTCACTGATAAGCAGGAATGGGAGCCGCTGCCGATCAATAAAGCCGCGGTGCCGTTCGGGCGAGTCGCGGCTCACGCCGATGACGACGGCCCCGGCGGCGGCGAAATCCTCGTAGGCGTCGCGGAACGCGCAAGGCCTCGGCCGTACACATCCCCGTGCCGTCACGAGGGTAGAAGTAGAGCACGACGACCTGCTTGCCGAGGAAGTCGGCCAGCGAGATCGACTCGCCCGTATGCGCGACGGCGGTGAATTGCGGTGCTCGATCACCGACGGCAACGCCTGTCATCTTGCGGTCCTTATCGGAACATTGTACGATTACGCCATGCTTTGCTTAACTGTAGGATGGACCTCCGAGTCCGTCTCAGTTTTCGCGGACGGACTCGGAGGTCCATCCTACACTAATGCGGGACTCGAGCGCTCGCGGCCCAGTTGGCCGTCCTTGGGATGATTATAACATGCCGCCCAGTCGTTATCTCATCGGTTGTTCGCTGGTGGCCGCCCTGGGCGGTCTGCTCTTTGGCTTCGACACGGCCGTGATTTCCGGCATGGACGATGCGCTGAAGGCCGTTTTTACCTTGGACGACTCGTGGCTGGGCTTCACGAAGGCGTCGGCCTTGATCGGCACGATCATCGGCTCGATCGTCGCCGGCAAGCCGTCGGACCTCTACGGCCGCCGCGCGGTGTTGATGGTCATCGGCGTGCTTTACCTGGCTTCGGCCATCGGCTGTGCATTGGCGCACGACTGGTATACGTTCGTCTTTTTCCGCTTTGCCGGCGGTTTGGGCGTGGGCGGAGCCTCGGTGGTCTCGCCGCTATACATCGCCGAGATCGCTCCCGCGCGGCTCCGCGGCCGGCTGGTGGCGATCACCCAATTCAACATCGTATTGGGCATCGTGCTGGCGTTTCTTTCCAACTACCTCATTCGCCAGCTTCAATTGGGCGAAAACGAATGGCGGTGGATGTTCGGCGTGCAAGCGGTCCCTTCGATCGCCTTCGTGCTGCTGCTGTTCGGGGTGCCGGCCTCGCCCCGCTGGCTCATGGGGCGGGGACGAACCGACGAGGCGCGGCAAGTGCTCGGCAAACTGGGCAATGAGCCGGACGCCGTAGAATCGGAACTCGCCGCCATCAAAACGTCGTTGGACGTTGCCCATCACCGCGAGCACGAGTCGCTATTCCAGGCCCGATATCGCGTGCCGATTTTGCTGGCCGTGGCCATCGCCATGTTCAATCAGCTCTCCGGCATCAACGCGGTGATTTACTATGCGCCATGATCTTCAAGCTGGCCGGCGCGGGCAAGGACTCTGCCTTGCTGCCGACGGTGGCCGTGGGCGGGACAAACCTGGTCGTCACGATGCTGGCCATGTCGGTCATCGACCGCTTCGGCCGGCGGGCTTCATGCTCGTCGGCTCGGTGGGCTATATCGTCAGCCTCGGCGCGATTGCCTGGGCGTTCTACACATACAGCGGCCCGTTCAAGGCGGCGCAAGACGCGATCACCGCAAACTTGCCGGTGCCCGCCGACGTGCAGGCCGCGGTCGGCGCCGGCGGCACGGTAGTCATGGTCAGCCTGCTAGTATTCATCGCGGCGCATGCCTTTGGGCAAGGCGCGGTGATCTGGGTCTTCATCAGCGAGATTTTCCCCAATCGCGTCCGGGCCAACGGGCAGGCGTTGGGCAGCTTTACGCACTGGATCATGGCGGCCATTATCACGCAGACGTTTCCCATGATCGCCGCACGCAGTGGCGCTCACGCCTTCGCGTTCTACTGCGCCATGACGGTGCTGCAACTCCTGTGGGTCGTCTGGATCATGCCGGAAACCAAGGGCGTGCCGCTGGAAGGGATCCAGAAGAAACTGGGAATCGAATAAGGACTTCGCTAAAGGCAAATATGCAAACCTTATACGTCGCAACAAAGCACTTCCACAATTTGACCTGGTGGATCATACTGCTCTCGGGCATCTGGGCGGTTGCAACCGTATGGCGCGGCCAGTCGGCCGGTTCGGCATGGACAAAGCGCGAGCGAATCGCCGGGCTAGTATTCTCCAGTGCGCTGGCGACGCAGCTTCTCATCGGTTTGGTCATGTACTACGCCAGCTACACCAGCGGCAAGGCCGTGCATGATTACTTTGCCGGCATCGCTGTAGGCCAGGACCGGCTAACCGCGGCATTCTTCGCCATGATGCACCCGATGGCGATGTTCACAGCGGTCGTTTTCGGACAAGTGGGCTACTCCGTCTCGAAGCGGATGCGCGACGACCGCCGCAAGTTTCGCGCGGCTGTGCTCTGTTATACGGCCGCGCTAGCGATCGTGCTCGTTTCGGTGCCGTGGCCGTTTATGAGCTACGGCCGCTCGCTGATGCCGTAGCCCGTTGCGGTGATGCCGGTCCTAGCGATTGGCCGAGATTGAGCGGCCCGTCAACGGACTTTTCTTGCGTCGAGGCGGCGACTTTTTCCGCCTCCGGCCGGCAAATCGACCTATCTTTCAGATGCGGAAGCGAGTTGCTCGTCGTCGCCTCCCGCGCAGGGTATCCGTCGGCGATACTGTGCAACCGCCTTTTCTCAATCTCGTCCATCAACTCGGCGCATACGCCGGTCCCAACTCTTTTCCCCAAGGAGCAGACCATGAAGAAGTATTCTGTTTTGGCGTTGGCATTCGGCCTCGTGGCAGGTTGTGCCCTCGCGGCGCAAGCCGCCAATCATCCGCATCAGCAGGCAGCCTCCAACCCGCATCCAATCAGGCACGACGTGCATCGCGTCAATCAAGACCGCCACGATCTGCATCAGGACCATCAGAAGCTGCGAACCGACACGCAGAACGTCCACCAAGACCGGAAGGAAGTTCGCAGCGACAAGAACAAGCTCAACGCCGATCTGGCTGCGGGCAATACGGCCCAGGTTAAGCAGGACCTCAGCCAGTTGCACCAAGATGAGTACCAGTTGCACGATGCCCGCGGCCAGGAGCACAACGATCGCGAGCAGTTGGGCGACGACCGCCGCGACCTAGCTCGCGACGAAAGCCGGCTTGGCCACGACCTGCGCGACCGAGCCTTGGGCGGCACGCCAAAGAATCCGTCCGGGTCGCTGGCATCCAGCGGCGGGTCCGCTTCCGTCAACAAGACGCCGGCCACCGTCGCAAGCTCCTCATCCGGCGGGCAGAGCGCGAGTTCCAGCGGTCAAGGTTCCTCCGCGCAGCAGGATGCCCAGGACGTACAGCAAGATTTCGGCAACCTGGCGCGAGACACGCAAGAGCTGCAGAGCGACAGCCAGCAAGTCCGCAGCGATCGCCGCGCACTGCGGGCCGATTGGGAGCGGGTGCGAGCCGATATGATTTCGGGAAACAGCAGCCAACTTCAGCAGGACATGCAGCAGCTCAAGCAGGACCGCCAGTCGTTCCGCCAGGAGTTGAGTCAGACCGAAGCTGACCGCCAGCAACTCGGCGGCGATCGCCATGAGCTGCGGCACGACGAGCGCGACCTTCGCCAGGACCTGGTGAGCGGCTCCTCGTCGGGCGGCGCGGGAAACTGATCGCGTCGTTCAACGAGAGAAGTAGAACCCGGAAGGGTGAAGGACGAGGGGAAAAGGGAGAGGCGTGAGGGGAGAAATCTCCCCTCTTCCCTCATCCTTCTCCCCTCTGTCTCTTATCAATTATCAATACTCCCGGCTAGTGACAATGCCCGGCTGCGGCACGGGATAGCGGCCGTTGGCGTCGGCAAGCAGCGGCGCGGGGCCGTCCATCGTCAGCTTGTCCGCATTAGCAGCGAACGCATGGTCGCTGGCGAGCAGCTCTTCCAAAGTGACCGTCCTTCCGGTATGCGCGGCGCGGCGGCCCATCGAGGTCACCAGGCTGGCCTGGACACCCCGATGAACCTCATTGTACGGCTTGTTGTCGAGAATCGCGCCGACAAGGTCGTTCCATTCGTTGCGATAGGGGCTCTCCTCGCCGGCGGGCGTTTTCGATTCCCAAATGCGGTCCTTGCGCCGAGCCGAGTCCTTGGAACGTGGCGGAGGGCGAACCGCAGTCGCCGCTGCGCGATACGACAGCCGTGCCCTTCGTGCCGTGAGCGAAGCTATGATACGATTCTTCGCAGCCCGATATGCAGCGGCCGTCCATGATGAACCGCGTGCCGTCCGCAAAACTGTATTCCACGCCGTAACTGTCAAAGTTCTGATCGACGTACTCGCCGCGATAGTGACGGCCGCCGACACCCTGGGCCTCGACGGGCCAGCCGTTCTTCATCCAGCAGCAATGATCGATAATGTGAATATTGAAGTCGCTGAAACAGCCGCCGCTCGCCCACAGGAAGCTGTGAAATCGCTGGATCTGATAGGCCACCTCGGAAATGCCATCGGGTTTTCGAGGCGACCGAAATGACGCCGCCGGGCCGGCCATGCGGTAGCCGCGAAGGAGGACGAGATCGCCAATTTCACCGCCGTGGATCCGATCGGCCAGTTGCTCAAGCGCGATTGTGCCGAGACATGAGTCCCACGCCGACTTTCAAATTCTTTTGGTCCGCCTGCTTGGCCAAATCCAGCATCTTGCGCGAGCTCGGGCCGTCCGCCGTCAACGGCTTTTCCATGAAGACGTTCAGGCCTTTTTCGATGGCATAGCCGAAATGGACCCAGCGGAACGCCAACGGCGTGGCGAAGATGGCGATGTCGCCCGGCTTCAGGCAGTCCATCGCATGGCGGTAGGCGTCGAAGCCGATGAATTGACGCTCCTTCGGCACCTGCATCGCGTCGCCAAACTCTCCCCTGAGAGCCCGAACGCTGCCGTTCAGCTTGAAGGGGAAGACATCGGCCATGGCCACGAGTTTCACGGGACAATGTTTGACCGACATCGCATCTCCCGCCGCCCCGGTGCCGCGGCCGCCGCAGCCGATCAGGGCTACTTGAATCGTGTCGTTCCCGGCGGCGTGGACGGGCGGAACCATCGAGGCGGCGAGCGTCGTTGCCGCGGCGACGCGGCCAGTGTTTTTCAGGAAATCGCGGCGAGATACGGAAGCTTTCCGGTCTGATTGCATAGGAACATACTCCAAATGGTGGGAATTGAGAAGACGGTGGGGAGATTTGATTATAACCAAATTCTATCGCGGCGATGGGGGGCGATTCCTTCTTGCTCCGCACACTTGTAGAATATGACGTAAACCTCAATCCTGGCTTCTACCGGAGGAACTTCCATGAAACGATTTGCGATCATTGCCATCTTGCTTGTCGGGCCGGTCCTGGCAATGGGACAAAACAACCAGGTCATGCCCGGCAATGGGCAGAATCGTCAAGTAATCGCCCCTCCGCCATCCACGCAGGTTTATAACGGCGGCTATGGTGGCTGGGGCGGCGGCGGTCAAACCCCGGAGGGGGCCGCGTTGCAGGGCATGTCGCAAGTCATCAGTGCCCACGGTCAGGCCAACTTGGCCAATTCGGCCGCGGCCATCAACTGGACGCAGGCCGAGAGCAACTCGCTGCAAAACCAGGTGCAGGGCGTGCAGACCTTCTGGGCAATGCGCGACATGGGCAAGGAAGAGCGAGAGAAGGAGCGCGGCCCGCGCCCACGCCCGAGGAACTCGCCGCCGCGCCGCGCCGTGCGCCGCGACAGTTGAACACGAATCAGATCGATCCCGTAACGGGCGAATTGCACTGGCCCAGCGCTTTGCAACAGCCCATGTTTGACCCGCAGCGCGCTCCAGTCGACGAATACGCCGCGAAGTGGGTGAAGTACGGTTCGTTGGATTACGCCGACCAGACCCAGATGCGGCAGAACGTTAACGGCATGTTCGACACTTTGAAAGGCCAGATCACAGTAATCCCGCCGCAAGATTACACCCAGTGCCGGAGCTTCCTGCAGAGCCTGCTTTACGCGACTACGCGAACCATGTTCTAGGAATTCAAAGGCGGAATGCCGAAATACGAAACAAATCCCAATAGAGAAGGACGCATGTTCCCAATGACGACACGATCCACCATTCTGTTTCTCGCGGTCTGCGGCTGCCTTGCCGCCTGCAACGCGAGAAGCACTTGCAGATGATACGAAAGCGGCACCGGCAACAACGGCAGCTCCAACATCGCCGGCAGCAGTAACGCTATCTGCGGCGCCAAGGAGACAAGCGCGCCTTCCGAAGCGGACAAGCTGAAATCGTTGGACGAGTATATTGAGCGAGGGCCGAAGACGGCCGACTCGGCGAAAGGCATCGAAGACTTCCTGAAAGACAAGTCGTTCAAAGTCCGCGCCCATGCCGTCATGGCGATTGGCGCGATCGGGCCGGCGGCCAAAGATGCCGCGCCCGCGCTGGCGGAACTGTTCAAGGATCCCGACGTGTCCGTTCGCAGATCGGTGCTCCATGCGCTGCACTCGATCCACCCCGGGCCGAAAATGATGGTCCCGCTCTGCACCAAGATGTTGGAGGACGCGGATCCGACTATTCGCGCCCGCATTCTTCGCGCCATTGCCGACGGCGGTGCGGAATCCGTGCCCGGCCTCATTGCGGCGCTGAAGAGCGATAAGGGATGCTTCTGGGCGCTGATTATTCTCCGCGATATCGGACCCGCGGCCAAGGAAGCTGTCCCGGCGATCGTCGAAACCTTGAAGGACAAGCGAGTTGAAGTCCGTCGCGAGGCGGTGCTCACGCTGGGCGCGCTGGGTAACGCCGCCAAACCCGCGCTGCCGGAACTCGCCAAATTGCTCACCGATGAAGACTCCCGCATTGCGGCCACGTTCGTCATGGGGCAATTGGGCGAAATCCCCAAGGATGCCGAGGCCACCGTTCGCGCCAACGCCAAGAGCGACGACGGGATGCTCAGTTCGACGAGCCTCTGGGCTTTGGCACGTGTCCATCCGGAGGACAAGGAGCTTCGCAAAGAGACGACCGAGAAGCTGGTCAAGCGGCTGAAGGACAAGAACGCTTTTGTTCGCGCCATGGCCGCCCGCGCTGGTCGCATTGCCGCCCGCGCCGGAGATCACGGTGCCGATTTTTGAAAAGGCATTGAAGGGCGCGGATGAAAATACGATGCACATGGCGATGGACGCCTTGGCCGCGTTGGGCGCTCCGGCCGTGCCGAGGCTCATCGAGGCGCTGAAGCACGAGAAGTTCCGTCCCGAGATTATCTATACGTTGGGCCGCATCGGACCGGCCGCCGCGCCTGCCACCGAAGAGCTTGCCAAACTGGTCGAGGACAAGAACTCCCGCGTGGCCAGCGAGGCGATCATCGCGCTGGGCAATATCGGTCCCGCCGCGAAGGCGGCCGTGCCCGCGCTCGTCACGGCCCTCGGAAAGGCCCAAGATATGGATATGAACCTCTCGGCGATCGAATATGCCCTCGGCAAGATCGGCGCCGGCGCCGCGACGGCCGAGCAGGCACTTGAAGAAAGACTCGCGAGCAAGGACGACAACGCTCGGTTGATGGGCGCTTGGGCGTTGGCGCAGATCGACGCCAAGTCCGGCGAGGTCGCGGCCAAGGACGTGCCTGTGCTGATTGCCGGGTTGTCGCTCGACGATCCGCAGGAAAAGCTGCTGGCCGCGGAGGCGCTGGGCTATTTTGGACCTTTGGCCAAGGGCGCGGTCGAGGCGCTGCAAAAGGCGTCGCACGATGCCGATAAGAACGTCGCCGAGGCCGCCGCCACGGCGCTCACTTTCGTGCAAAAGAATGCCGCCAGTACGTCGCCGGCGCCCGCGCCGGAAACGACCGAGGCCGTGGTCTACAAGCCGGGCGATCAGGTCGTCACGGTCGAAGACAAGATAGAAATCGGCGTGGCGGGAAAGACGGGCGAGATTGTGTCCAAGGGCACGAAGCTCAAAGTGCTGGAGATTCGCGGCTCGTGGATCGGCGTTCGGGCCGAAATCGACGGCAAGCAGCACAACGGCTGGGTGCTTGGCGAACAGATCGGCAAGCCGTAATCGGACCACATCATTGGCGGCTATCGAGCAAGGCGGGGCCGAACATCGGCCCCGCCTTCTTCATTTTTCGTTAGCTCCGGCCAGGCGCGAGAACGCCACTCCCTCGATCTCGACCAGCAACTCGCTCCGGCAAATATCCGCGATGGCATAAATCGTCGGCGCGGCTAGCCGTCTCGCAAGGGAAAAGCGTCGAGTTTGGCGACGAACTCGCAACCGACGATCCACTCGCCCGGTGATCCTTCCGCCGGTTCGGAGTGTACGATCCGCGCCTCGACGAAAATCAGTCCAGGCGGACGGCCAAGAATCAGCGTGCAATGTTGGCACGGAGGCGCACCGGCGAGAAAGTAGGAAATTCCGCTCAGCGATATGTCGTGACAGCGAACCGGCCGAAGCATCTCCTTGGTCGGCTTCTCGCTTTCGTCGTGGAAAGCCACCATCTGCGTGACGCGATACGGCCAGCGGGCATCGCGCCGCCGCTCGTGCCCGCGCGGCATAGGCGGGCCATGTTCGAGCGGTTGGATGATTCGGGCGATTTCGCGATTCTTGCGCATGGCAGGCCCGTAAAACACGATGTATTGCTGCACAAGCTTAGCATGTTTTAACCGGTTGTACCGTCAATTCGTGCTTTTTGCTCCGCGCGGCAGCATTGCCGGCGCACCGAGCCGCCCAAGGTCAGACTGCATGTTATAATGCCATTGTTCTGTCAGCTTGGGAGCAAACTCCGACTAGCTGCTGGGAGAGGCGGGAATGACTTGGCTGCATCGCTACCAGATTCGCCACTATTTCCGAAATTCGATCTGGATTCTGCCCACATTCGGCATGTTGGCGGCCTTCATCGCGGTGCCCGTGCTCCACCGTGTCGAGGCCGCCTTGGGGTGGGAATCGAGCATCGGTCCGGATACCGCGCGGGCGGTGCTGGGGACGCTGGCGCCGTCGATGTTCACGTTCATCGTTTTCGTCTGCTCCGCGCTCTTGGTGGCCGTGCAACTGGCCAGCACGCAGCTCACCCCGCGGATCATCGCCATCGTGTTTCGCGACCCGGTATTGAAGTACCCGTTGACCGTGTTTGTCTTCTTCTTCACGTTCACTCTTGCGGCGCTCGTCCGCATCAATAACACCGTGCCCATGCTGACAACCCGCATGGCCGCTTATGGCTGCATGGCCAGCCTGGTCGTATTCCTCTTCTTGATCGACCACGTAGGCAAGGCCCTGCGGCCCAGCGGGGCGCTGCGGGCAGTGGCCTTCCTGGGACGCGCGGTCATCGAAAGCGTCTATCCGAGAAAACTGAGCCAAGCCGGAGGCGGCTCGCCAAGGACGCCCGGAATCGTAACCGGCGCGCACGACGTTGACGGTGACAAGTCTTCGCCAAGGCGCGGTGCTGGCGTTTGATATCGAGGGGCTGGTGTCGAAGGCCCAGCGTGCCGATTACGTCATCGAAATGGTCCCTCAGGTGGGCGAGTTTGTCGCCGTCGGCGAGCCGCTGTTCAGAGTCTTTCAAGGTGGAACGGGGGTCGATGTTCCCGGCCTGCGGAATTCCATCGCCGTCGGCCAGGAACGCACGATGGAGCAAGACCCAGCCTTGGCCTTCCGCATCATGGTCGATATCGCGAACAAGGGGCTCTCGCCGGCCATCAACGATCCGACCACGCCCGTGCTGGCGATCGATCAAATCCACCAACTTCTCCGCAATGTCGGCGGCCGGGAACTGGACGACGATCGAGTCCGCGACGCCTCGGGCCGGGTGCGGCTCGTCTACCGCACGCCGGCCTGGGAGGACTTCGTCCGCCTGGCGGTCACCGAAATCCGCCACTTCGGCGGCGAAAGCATCCAGATCGCACGGCGCTTGCGGGCGATGCTGGAAGACCTGATCCGCACCCTACCTGGCGAGCGCCGCCGCCTTGCTTCGACAGGAACTCGAATTGCTGCACCGTTCCGCGGCGCGGTTCTTTCCGGAGCCGGAAGACCAGGCGCAGGCGGGAATCAGCGATGCACAGGGCGTGGGCAGCAATTGCGGCAGCGGCAGCGCAGGCGTATAACTTCAGGTTGCGTTGCGGACCGATCGGACGATCAACACGGGAGATGCAACATGACGAAAGAACAAACCAGGCTCGATGAATCCCGCGAACAGAAGACGCCTTGGAAGAAATGGGGGCCGTACCTCAGCGAGCGGCAGTGGGGCACGGTCCGCGAGGACTATAGCGACGGCGGCGACGCCTGGAACTACTTCACCCACGACCAGGCCCGGTCGCGGGCCTATCGCTGGGGCGAGGACGGCCTGGCCGGCATCTGCGACGACAAGCAGAACCTCTGCTTCGCGCTGGCCCTCTGGAACGGGAAAGACCCGATCATCAAGGAACGACTGTTCGGACTTACCAACAGCGAGAGCAACCACGGCGAGGATGTGAAAGAGTATTACTTCTACCTCGACAGCACGCCGACCCATTCTTACATGAAGTATCTCTACAAGTATCCTCAGGCGGCGTAT
This sequence comes from uncultured Planctomycetia bacterium, assembly GCA_963707295.1. Taxonomy (GTDB): domain Bacteria; phylum Planctomycetota; class Planctomycetia; order Pirellulales; family Thermoguttaceae; genus JANXQG01. Next base: position 3,487,359 of record CAVPPL010000005.1, on the reverse strand, counting down.
CCTTATGCCGACCTCGTCGATACCAGCGGCGGGCTAAGCCGGCAGGACTTCGAGTACGAGCTGATCGATACGGGCGTGTTCGACGATGACCGCTACTTCGACGTGTTCGTGGAATACGCCAAGAAGTCGCCGGAAGACGTTTTGATCCGGATCACGGTCCACAATCGCGGCCAGGAAACGTTGGAACTCCATGTGCTGCCGACGCTCTGGTTCCGCAACCAGTGGTCATGGCAATTCGATGCCGAACGGCCCGAGACTCGCGCAAATCGACGGCGCGGCGGGGTGCCGCCTCGTTGAGGCGTCCCATCCTAAGCTGGGCAAGCGTTATCTTTATTGTGACGGCGACGCGGCGCTGCTATTCACCGAAAACGAGACCAACACCGAGCGGATCTTCGGCGTCGCCAACCGCACGCCCTATGTCAAAGACGGCATCAACGAATATGTGGTCAACGGCAAGGCGGACGCGGTGAATCCGGAGAAGAAAGGCACGAAGGTCGCGGCCCATTATCGTTTGAAGATCGGCCCCGGAGAGTCCCAGACCATTCGCCTGCGGCTTTCGGACGCGGCGCCGGTCGCGCTTGTGCATGGCAATGGGAAAGGCGGCAAGGGGGACAATCCCGCCCTTGCCGGGGCAAAACCCGGGACAGTCCCCATCGGCAGCCATTTCGACGACGTGATGGAAACCCGCCGCCAAGAGGCCGACGAGTTCTACGGCAGCGTTATTCCGGCTTCGCTTTCGGGCGATCAGGCCAACATCATGCGGCAGGCCCTGGCGGGCATGTTATGGACGAAGCAATTCTATCACTACGACGTCAACAAGTGGCTGGCGGAGCGGGGAAGCAATCCCTTCAAGGCGGGCCGGAAAAACGGTTCCCGCAACGACCAGTGGCATCACATGTACAACGGCGACGTGATTTCCATGCCCGACAAATGGGAATATCCCTGGTATGCGGCGTGGGACCTCGCCTTCCACGTGATCGCGCTGACAATGGTCAACGTCGATTTCGGCAAACAGCAGCTCGCGCTGATGCTCCGCGAGCGCTATCTGCACCCCAACGGGCAGATCCCGGCCTACGAGTGGAATTTTGGGGACGTGAACCCGCCCGTCCATGCCTGGTCAACGGTATTCACCTACCGCCTCGACAAGTTGAAGCGCGGCAAGGGCGACATCAAGTGGCTGAAGAACTGCTTTCAGAAGCTGCTCTTGAATTTCACCTGGTGGGTCAACCGCAAGGACCGCACGGGGCGGAACGTTTTCGAAGGCGGCTTCCTGGGACTGGACAACATCGGCATCTTCGACCGCAGCGCACCGCTGCCGACCGGCGGATACCTCGAGCAGGCCGACGGCACGGCGTGGATGGCCCTCTTCGCCGACAACATGCTGGAGATCGCCATCGAGCTGGCGCTGCACGACGAGGACTATGCGGACATGGTGCTGAAGTTCCTGGAGCACGACACGTGGATCACATCGTCGCTGGCGCATCTCGGCGGCGGCACCAGCATGTGGGACGAGGAGGACGGCTTTTTCTACGACGTGCTGCGGCTGCCCGACGGCAACGCACAGCGGCTCAAAGTTCGTTCGATGGTTGGGCTGTTGCCGTTTTGTGCGGCGACGGTCTTCGAGGCGGGCCTGCTGACGAAGTATCCCGAAATTGTCGAGCGCTACCGGCGATTTATCGAGGCCCGCCCCGAGTTGACAGCCGCGTTTCACGACCCGCTCAAAGTGGGCGCCGCCGGCCGCCATATGTTCTCGGTGCTGGACGAGAGCAAGCTACGCCGCGTGCTGGCCAAGTTGCTCGACGAAAGCGAGTTTCTCAGCGACTACGGCATCCGTTCGCTCTCGCGCTATCACACCGAAAACCCTTACGTCATGCAGGTCGGCGAACAGGAGTACCGCGTTTCATATCTTCCGGCCGAGTCCGACACGGGCATGTTCGGCGGCAATTCGAACTGGCGCGGGCCGATCTGGATGCCTGTCAACGCCATGATTATCCGGGCGCTGCTGCAATACTTTGCGTACTACGGCAACGACTTCAAGGTGGAATGTCCAACGGGCTCCGGACGCTACATGAACTTGTACGAGGTTGCCGAAGAGATTGCCCGACGGCTGGCCAACATCTTCGTCAAGGATGCCAACGGCCGCCGCCCGGTCTACGGCGGAGTGCGGAAGTTCCAGGAGGACCCTCACTGGCGCGACTGCATTTTGTTCTACGAATACTTTCACGGCGACAACGGCGCGGGACTCGGCGCCAGTCATCAGACCGGTTGGACGGGAATTATCGCCCGCGCGATGCACATGTTTGCCACCAGCACGTCGGAACAGGTGCTAGAACTCGGCATGGTGGCAGCGGCTGTCGAGACAGAATTAGCAAGGAGTTCGCAATTGGCCGAACTGGTCACACGCAACTCTTAGGTAAAACAACATCGAACGCCGTCATGGCGTGTTGTTCGCCACCGCGGTCGTGCGGCCGTTGAGGGCGTCGAGCCGGGCCTGCACCTGCTGCTTGAAGTCGCCGCTGGAACGGCGCGCGGCCATTTGATAGTAGATCTTGGCCACGTTAGGCTTGCCCTCGGCCTCGGCCTGCTGGCCGCGGGAGAAATAGCTGTCGGCTTCGGACGAGCGCGTTGCGCGGCGGGTGTTGCGATCGGCTTCCTCGGCGGCAACGTTGCTTGCGGGCGCCGCGGAGTGCTCGGCGCGCCAATTGCCGGCCAGGTTGACGGCGTCGAGCTGAATGCTCGGCGCTATCCGCGGCACGGCAGGCAGATTGAGATTGGTGTTCCACCGCGATGTGCCGACATTAGCGAAATCGTTGGGAGAAGGCGAGTTCAAGATCGCCTGGTCCATAGCGTCGAAATCGTGGATGGTCGCGGTCGCCCAGACATTCGAGGCGCTCATGTCCTGCCCGATGGAGCGACTCTGGAAGCCGGGAAACGCCAGGCCAGGCACGCCGAACTCGTTGCGGCCTGTGGCCGCCCGATCGATGCCGCCCATGAAGGCGCCGCCATTGTCGGGCACCGAAACCGTTGTGCTGACGGAAAAGAACCGGAAGGTGGGCAATTGGAGGGTCTGGGCCGATGCCGCGCGGGCTAAGAGCGAAAGCAGCCCAGCGGCGGCAAATGCGACAATGCAAACTCGCATGGCGAACCTTCTTCCACGCACCTTACAATGGGCTCTTGATATCCTTCGGCGAGTTGCGCTCCCAAATCATTCGGTTGCCGACGGCGAAGTCCTGCATCTCTTCGTGCGTCCACTTGAAGGAGTTGGTAATCTTCTCTTTCTCGACATGGTAAGCAAGAATCCAGACATCACCGCTCGGGTTGTCTTCGTCCTGCACGGCCACGCAGAGCGAGCCCTCCGGGCCGAATGACATGAGGCCGCCCTTGTAGAACCTCTTGTTCGGCGGCAGGCGGAGCGTCTTCATGTATTGCTGACCCTCATAGACCTTGATGGCATTCGTCCCTTGCGCGGCGGCCCAGCGCAGCGAACTGTGGTCGGCCGCGACGCCGCCACTGGCGGGCAGGACGGGTTTGTCGCCCGAGGCCGACTGGTCGCCCATGAACTTGTGTACGCCCGGTTCGGCATCGCTGCTGAAGACCACTCCCTTGTCGTTGGTGACGGCGACCGACATCGGCTGCGAGCTGCATCGCTGGTCGAGCTTCTGGTAGACCTTGGTCTTCGTGCCAGCGATGGTCGACATCACAAGCTGGTCGGAGAGGTCGTCGGCAACGACCATTGTATCCGAGTTGCCCGGCATGGCGATCTTCACGGGATGCAGCAGCGCCGGGTCTTTTTCGATGATCGTGGAAAGCTTGCCAGTATCGTCGATTTGCAGAATCTTGCCGCCTTCGCGCGGGCTGGCCAGGACGACGCCGTGATCGCGGTACATGTCGATGCCCGTGGCCGTGGTGGGCAGGTTGACCTTGCCCAGCACGCGACCGTCCGTGCCCTCGACTTGATAGACCTTGCCAGGTCCGGCCGCGTCGCCCGCTGTCACGTAGAGCACGAGTTCGGGAATCTTATCCATCTTGTGCTCAGGTGGAGGCAGCGCACCGAGATCGGGAGACTTGTACTCAGGCCTTTGGTAATTCGGCACGTATGGGTTATAGCGATATGGCGCGTAGTAGCCGTACGGGTTGTAGTAGTAGGGCTCGCGGTAGCGGTACGGGTTGTAGCTATAAGGGCCGTATCCGCCGGGGCCGCCTGGTCCATAGCCAGGGCCGCCACCGGGGCCTGGTGCAGGACCACAACCGGGGCCGGGTGCGGGGCCAGGGCCGTATCCGGGGCCCGGGCCGGGATCTGGACCTGGGCCGGGACCAGGACCGGGGCCAGTTCCTGGAACTGTTCCGGGGCCATCGCCGGGACCAGGGCCTGGACCTGTTCCAGGGCCGTCACCGGAGCCTGTGCCATCACCGGGGCCTGAACCGTCGGCCGCACCTTGGCCATTCTGCGGGGGGCACGACATGGCATCCTGGCCTTTCCCGTCTTTACCGGTGCCCTGTGCGTCTTGGCCGGGACTTTGTTCGTCTTTGCCGGCACCTTGGCCGTCTTGTCCTTTACCGTCACCAGTTCCCTGTCCTTTGCCATCGCCGCTTCCGTCACCGGAACCTTGGCCGTCGCCCTGGCCGTCAGCCTTGGCTGAGCCATCCCCCGAGCCGCTGCCATCGCCCTTGCCGTCCTTGCCGCTTCCGCTGCCCGAGCCCTTGCCGGAACCGTCCGCGGCACCGTCGCCGGAGCCGTCCCCAGAACCGTTGGCTTTATCGGGATTGATGCCGGTCGCCTTGGCAATCGCCTTGCCTGCCGTCGGATCGTCGATGGTTACATCGTCGGGGCTCATGTCGGAATCATCGCCTGAGTCCTTGGCAGCCTTGCTGGCCTTCTTGCCCTTGCCCTTCCCATAGCCGCCCCCGCCGCCGCTTCCGCCACCGTAGCCGTCTCCACCGCCACCGCCACCACCCGCGCGATAACCGCCGTGCCCACGGTGGTGTACGACGACGTGGTCGCCATCGTCGTAGACATCGACGCGACGGCCGCCAACATAGTGGAGCCCATCGTCGATGATCGTATCGTGCCCGCCGCGGACGATGACGTCGCGATCGTCAACAATGGTGCGGTCCTCAACAACTCGCGGCGCCACGTAAACATCGTCGTGCCGTGGCTCGACAATCACATCGTGCTGTGGCACCAATTCATACGGATCGCGGTACTCGGCCACAGGACGCTCAACGATCGCGGGTGCGGTCACAACCGCCTGCGGCGCGGGGGCTACAACTTGCTGGAAAAGCGGCTCACGATGGCCGAAACCGTCGAGGTACAAGCCGTTCAGGCTGTCCCAACGGGCCTTCGATTCAAAAATAAGGCCCTTTTTGGGATCGTTGCCCCAATACTCACCGACCTCGTTGCCGCTGCCGTTGACCACGCGGAACTTGTCGAGGTTATTCACCACCGACGGGTTGACGTACCGCATTTCAATCTGGAGATATTTTTGCGGGCCTGCTTCGGCGGCGGCTTCCGCACCGGGCCGGGCCTGATCGAGCCGGGAAACGGTCGTATGATTCCACGGATCGACCGCGTGCGCGACCGAGAGGCCGCTCAATACGACCACGGCTGAGAAAAGCGAAAGAGCGGATTTCATCCGATATCTCCTCGATAGATGGTTTGCCCTAGGATCCTTGCAAAATGCTTGGCTGCTTATGGGGCCGGCGGATAAGGTGAGAAGCGCGATTCCTTCACCTGTAGCAAGACGTGTGCGCGCTTCATCCCAACCTTAACCGTAAGTATTTTATCAAACTCTCAATTTTCGCACAATCATTCCAGTGAGCTAGCATACGCCACCTGAAAGTATTATTCCGAGTGCCTCGTTCTCTGGACCGGCCCAGGCTCCTTTTCGGAATACGCCCACTATATTATTCCCGACATTTGCAAAACGGTAGGGAAACGAATGCTAGCGGTCGGTGGCACGACTCTGGTTCCGGCGCGCCGGGTCGGGAACCTGTCACCCGGATCGCTTATTTTCCAGCAATAGGTGGAAACCTGGTAAATCCTTGACCTGCCGGGGGATCGGTGGGATATTTGGAAAAGGTTTTATGTTGCCTGCACGGGAAATGCTACAAACTTCCCCTTGTTGCATGGGTTTGTATCTGGTCCCGCCGCTTCGAGCATAGGCCGACAACCAAGGAACAGCCAATGAGCACTGCCCACCTAGTCGAACCCCACTTGGTCGGGTTCCAAGATGATTTTAATGCCCTGCGGCACGAGTTGGCCAAAGTGATCGTCGGTCAGCGGGAGGCGATCGAGCAAGTGCTCATCGCGGCGGTGGCCGGCGGACACGTGCTCATTGAGGGTGTTCCGGGGTTGGGCAAGACGCTGCTTGTTCGCACACTGGCCGCGATCATGCAGCTTCGCTATAGCCGCATCCAGTTCACTCCCGACCTGACGCCTTCGGATCTGCTGGGCACATTCGTGGTGATGGAGAACGCCGCCGGCCGCCGCACGTTTGAGTACCAGCAAGGGCCGATTTTCGCGAACCTCGTGCTGGCCGATCAGATCAATCGCGGACTGCCGAAGACCCAGGCCGCGCTGCTTCAGGCGATGGAGGGCGAGGAGATCAACGTCTCGACGGAGACCTTTCATTTGCCGCAGCCGTTTATGGTCATCGGCACGCAAAACCCGCTGGAGAGCGACGGCGCCTTCCCGCTGCCGGAAGCGGAGATCGACCGCTTCTTCTTCAAGGTGGCAATGACCTGCGCGAGCATGGAAGATATCGACGCGATCCTGGAGCGGACCACGGCAGCCGCGCCGGCCGAATTGCAAGCCGTGGTGGACGATAAGCGACTGCTGGAAATGCGCGAGGTCGCCCGGAACGTGGTTTTGGCCCCAGCGGCGCGGCGTTGGATCGCGGCGCTGGTGGCGGCGACGCATCCGGATTTCGCCAAGGCGCCGGCGGGGATCAAGAAATATGTCCGTTATGGGGCCAGCCCGGCGCGGCGCAGGCCATCGTTATGGCCGCCAAAGTTCGGGCGGCGGCCAACAGCCGGACCGATGTTGCCAAAGAAGACTTGGCCGCGGTCATCGTTCCCGCGCTGCGGCATCGGATTATGCTCAACTTTGAAGGTCAGGCGGAGAATATTCGGCCGGAAAGTTTGATTGATGGTATTGTGAAGAGTATGGGATGATGACACCATACGATCTATGCCACAATTTTCGCCCGATCTACTGAAGCGATTTGAACGCTTGTCGCTCATTGCCGAGCGGAGCGGCGGCAGCCGGCTGTTGGCCGAGGCGCCGAGAAGATTGCCGGGCGGTGGGACGGAAGTCACTGGCCATCGCGACTACTCGCCGGGCGATGATTTTCACGCCATCGATTGGACGCTCTGTGCCAAGCGCGATGAGTTGTACGTCAAGTTGTTTGAAGGTCACGTCGATCGCGACGTGCATCTGCTCGTTGACTGCTCGCCGAGCATGGGTCTCGGCCGGCCGCCGAAATTGCAGATCGCCCGGCAGGTTGCGGCGGCTTTGGGCTACGCGAGTTTGTCGCGGCTCGATCGGCTGACGGCCGCGGCGTTTGCCGATGGATTGGTTGCCGCGATGCCGCCGCTCAGGCACGAATCGCGGACGCTACGGTTGTTCCAGTTTCTCGACGGCCTCTCGCCGCGCGGGGCGAAAACCGATTTCGTTCGTTCTGTGCAGGCTTTCGTCCGACATCCGCAGCGGAGCGGGCCGGTTGTGGTGATCAGCGATCTTTACGATATCGAAGGCTGGTCGCGCAGCCTGGACCTCCTGCAATTCCACGGTTATGACCCGCGGATTGTGCAGATCGAAGATCCGGCCGACGCCGACACCGCACTGCAGGGCGATGTGGAAATAGTTGACGCCGAGTCACAAACTGGCGTCCGCGCCACCGTCACCGAGCGGACGGTGCGGCGGTATAAGCAACTTATGGCAAAGTTTCACGAGTCGGTGCGGGATTACTGCCGGCGGAAAGGCATTACCCATAGAGTTGTCGCTTGCGATATGCCCGATGGCGAAATCTATGGCCTCGTATTGGGCAGTTTTCGCCCGGCGGCCGGAAAACTGCAAGAGGCCGCCGCGTCATGAGCTTCACCCATCCGCTGGCGCTGCTTCTTTTGCTCCTGCTGATTCCTGTGGCGCTGCTCTATTGGCTGCGACTCCGGGTGCCGCGTGTAGTCGTTGGCACCGCGCCGTTCTGGCAGCAAGCGCTGGCCGAAGAACGCTTTCGCGCCGGTTGGCAGCGCTGGCGGACGCCCGTCTCGCTGGTGCTGCATATGCTGACGGTGATTTTGCTGGCCTTGGCCGCGGCGGGACCCGCAATTCCGCCGCCGCAGCGGATCGTGCTCATTCTCGATAATTCGGCGACGATGCGGGCGACCGACGTGCAGCCGTCGCGCTTCGACGCAGCGAAGGAGGCGGCCCGGCGGATGATTGACAACCTCCGCTGGTGCGACGAGATGGCGATTGTCACGACATCCCCGCAGCCGGTCGAAGTGCAGCCGCTCACAAGTGATCGCACCTTATTGCGGGACACACTGGACTCCAAGCAGTTCTACGATATGGCCGGCGAAACGCGCAGGTTGTGGCTTTTGACGCGACTCGTGTGCTCTGAGCCACAGGCCGAACCGCCGGCGATCGAACTGGCGGTCAAAGTGGCGCGTACGACCCGCCTGGGCGACGAATCGCCGACGCGGATCGTACTCATTACGGACGGCTGTTCGCGGGAGGCCGCTCGCGACGCACAGAAGAGCGGCATCGAGATTCTTCGCGTGGGAACTAGCGCCGGCAACCGCGCGATCACTTGCTTCACCTCACGGCACAGCAAAGTCGATCCGACGCTGTGCGAAGCCTTCGTCGAGGTGCGGAATCACAGCGACGCGTCCGCGCAAGGCCGCCTGGAGCTCTCGATTGATGGAATGCCGGGCCCATCGGTCCGCTTCTCTATCGCCAAGGACGGCTGCTGGCAGCATCTTTTCGACAAGCTGGCGATTCCGGCCGCGGCACGTTTGACGGCCGAAATCACGCCCGGCGACGCATATCCGTTTGACGACACCGCGGTGCTTGATGTTCCCGACCGGCCACAGACGAACATAGTTTCGGATATTAGTGCCCGGCCGCCGCTTCCGCACTTACCAAGTGAGCAGATGCGGAGCACCTCGGAAGGCGGACTTGCTGCGCTTTACCGCTGCGCGCTCTCAATGATGCGCATTCGACCAAGGTGGGCGCTGGTTCGCAAGCCTATGCGGAATTCCGTGGTTCTTTTTACGGCGAACCAGTCGGGGTGGATAACCGCGTTCCCGGCGATCTTGGCGTTGACGTGGCGGCCGTGCGATATGAGCCGTCGTGGTTGCCGCCGTGGATTCTGCTGGCCGCCGTCGCTGCGGTATTACTGGTTCTGGAATGGCATTTTTATCTGCGGCGTTGGACTATTTGAGATGGCGTTATTCACCTGGCAAGTCGAATTTGCGCATCCGCTCTGGCTTGCGCCGGGCGCGGTGCTGCTATTGATCGACTTCTGGCAGCGCTCACTGCTGCGCGCATCGCCGCGCCGCCAATTCGTTGCTATGCTGCTGCGCAGGCTGGTGCTGGCGGCGGCCGTGATCGCCCTGGCGGGACCAACCGCTACAGCTCCCAGAAGTGAACGGTTCCTTGCCGGCGACGCAGTCCGAACAGCCCCCGCATCGCGCCGCCGCCGGTGGAATTGTCTGGCCCCAACCACGTCCTCGCAGGCGAGCCGTTCACGCTCGATGTTCTCGTGCGATCGGATTCATCTGGCGCGGCCAATGTTGATTTGACTGCGCGGCTCGCAGCCGGTATCGCAGGAGCAGATAACGCTCGTTGCGGGCGCGAACCATATGAGCATTGAGGCGATGGTTGAAAAGAAGTCGCGGGTTGTCTATGCAGCGAGCGTATTAGGCGTACCCCGTAAGCCAAATCAGGCGGACGGCACACGAAGCGTTCCTGATTCGATGGCCGCCTGCCCGATTTACGTCGATCCGCCGCCGCGCGGTGCTGTTTCTTGAAAATCAGCCGGTGCTGGCCGAGCATCTCAAGAACGCGCTGACCGGCGAACACATTGAAGTGGACGTTCATCCGGAATTGCCCGGAACTACAGAAGCTCTCGGCAGCTACGACTTGATCATCCTCTCGAACGTGCCAGCGGACGCGTTGCCTAAAGCGCAAACTGCGGCCCTCGAAAACTACGTTCGTTCGGGCGGTGGGCTGATCGCCGTCGGCGGAGACCACGCTTTTACCGTCGGCGGCTATCGCCATACACCGCTGGAAGAGATGCTGCCGGTGATATCCGAATCGCACACCACCAAGCCCAAACCGACGCTGGCGATGGTACTGGTGCTGGACATTTCCGGCTCGATGAACGATCCGGTCTCCAAGGGCGCGAAGGAGCGAAACATCGATCTGGCAAAAGAGGCCCTTCGCCGTGCGGTTGGCATATTGGGGCCGCGCGATCAGGTCGGCGTACTCGTGTTCGAGGACACGAGCCGCTGGATCTGGCCGCTCGCGCCGGTGACCGACAAGGATAAAATCATCGCCAAGATCGACACGATCCGGGCCGAGGGCGAAACGAACATGTATCCGCCGCTGGAGCAGGCCTATTTGGCGCTCCGCGAGAGCTATGCCGACGTGAAGCATATCATCGTCTCCACCGACGGCATCGGCGGGCCGGGCGATTTCGACGGGCTGGCGAAAAAAATGGCCGCCGCCGGGATCACGATGTCCACCGTCGGCGTCGGCAGCGAGCCGGTGCGGCCGTTCATGCAAAAACTGGCCGATGAGGCCAAAGGCCGGGCCTATTTCTGCGAGAACGGGCAGGCCATCCCGCAGATTTTTCAGTCCGATACGGTTGTGGCGGCGAAAATCGGCATCACCGAGGAACCGTTCTTTCCGCAAGTCGTTCACTCCTCGCCGATACTCCGAGGTTTGGACATGGCACACGCACCGACACTGCTGGGCTATGTCGAAACGATCGCCCGGCCGGAGGCCAATGTCGTATTGGCGACAAAGACCAGCGAGCCGATCCTGGCCATGTGGCGCTACGGCCGTGGGACCGCGGCGGCTTTCACTTCGGACGTGCAGAGCCGCTGGGCCGCGCCGTGGTTGAACTGGCCCGGCTTCGGCCGCTTTTGGGTGCAACTCGTGGCGCGAGACGATGCGCCGCGTGCCGCCGCCGACCTCGCGGCTCACCGCCGAGGCGGCCGACGGGCGGCTTTACATTACGCTCGATGCGGAGGACCGCGCCGGGAATTTTATTAACGCGGCCGACGTTCATGTTATGGTAGAGCAGGACAACGGAAAGCCGACAGAGCTTGCGATGAGCCAAATCGCACCGGGTCGCTACACGGCCTTGCAGCCTGCCGGACTGGGGACATATTGGCTGAGCGCCCAAATCCGCCGCGACGGCAAGCTGCTGGATACGGCCCGTGGCGCGGCGGCCGTGCTTGCAATGCCCAATACCGTTCTTCCGCTTGACGGAACGGTCGAAGTGGCCGAGAAGCCGGGACTGCGGACCGTCCAGATTTGGCCGTGGCTGCTCGGTTTTGCCGCCGTTGTGCTTGTATGTGATCTGGCCGTGCGGCGGACTGCGCGACCAATAGAGCCGAGACGCATCGTCACTTAATCGGCTTCTCTTGGCCTGAATCGCCGCTGTTCGCGTCGGGGCCGCCATTATTTAGTGTGGTATCTTCGATACGTGTGTCCGTACCGTTCGTATCCTTTGCTTTCGTCGTTTTACCAAACTCGGGATTTGGTATCGCTTGACACACGAACTCTTGCACGAGCGCAGAACCAAACCTGTAGTTTTTGCCGTCCATAAATCACCTCAATTTGATGGGACGTTCCTCAATCAATTCGCCGTCAAACCAAAACTGAATACTATAAACGCCGGCCCTCGGGAACGGGCAATCATGAATCCGAAATCCAAAATTGGCTATATCAACTGGATCGGGTCCGAACTCGATTGATCTCCAAGGCGTTTCAAAAGCCGTTTGACCACTTTCCTCGAAAATGCATCTGATCTTTGCTCGCCCATTTCCTCGGCCTCCGGTCAGCAACAGAAAAACGCATATCTCGTGCAGCAGTAAAGGATAGGGCGGATCGTCAAGCGAGTCGATATAGCTGATCAACCCAACTATCGTGATCCGCCGAGGATTGTCCGCCTCCACATGCCAGTCCTCGCACGGAATCATGTAGCGGACAACCGGCTGAATCGCCATACCAACCCTCACCATTCCCAAGCTTTCTACTTCCAATTGTACCGCGCTTTGCGATCCATGCCAACGCTTTGCCGTCGGAAACCTACACAAAGCGGCTCCCCGACGTTATACTCCCAGTGGTGCAGACCGTCGTCAACTTTATTCCCGTTAGGGAGCCACCATGCGCCGCCAAGTCAATCTGTATGTCTCGCGATTCATCGTCTTCGTCGTCCTTTGGTGCATCACGGCCGCCCTCGCCCATGCCGCCCCGCCCGACAAGCGTCCCAACATTGTCGTCATCCTCGTAGACGACATGGGCTTCAGCGATATCGGCTGCTACGGGAGCGAGATCCCTACGCCAAACCTCGACAAGCTGGCCGCGACCGGCCTCAGGTTCACGCAGTTCTACAACACGGGCCGCTGCTGCCCGACCCGCGCGGCACTGCTTACCGGGCTCTACTCGCATCAGGCGGGCATGGGGCACATGACGGCGGACCGCGGCGAGGACGGCTATCGCGGCGATCTTAACGAGCATTGCGTGACGATCGCCGAAGTGCTGCGGCCCGCCGGATACCGCACGTACATGACCGGTAAATGGCACGTTACCAAGTTCGTCAAGCCGGCCGACGAGGCGAAGAAGTTCAATTGGCCGCTGCAGACGCGGCTTCGATCGCTACTTCGGCATCATCCAAGGCGCGGCGGATTACTATCGGCCCAAGCCGCTCACGCGCGACAACCAGATCATCGAGCCGGGCGAAGGCTTTTACACGACCGACGCCTTCGTGGACAACGCCGTGCGAATGATCGATTCCGGCGATCGGTCGAAGCCGTTCTTCCTGTACGTGGCATTCAACGCCCCGCATTATCCGCTCATGGCGCCGCAGGAGGAAATCGCGAAATACCGCGGCAAATACAAGATCGGCTGGGACGAGCTTCGCAAGCAGCGGCACGCCAAGCAGATCGAACTGGGCATCGTCGATCGCCAATGGGCGCTTTCGCCGCTGCCGCCGGTCGTGCATCCGTGGGCGGCCGTATCGCCGGCGGAACAAGACCGCTTCGACCACATCATGGCGATCTACGCGGCCGTCGTGTCGCACATGGACACCGCGGTGGGCCGCCTTGTCGATTCGTTGCAAAAACGAAATATGCTCGATAATACGCTGATCCTCTTCCTTTCCGACAACGGGGCGAATGCCGAGAGCGGCCCCAACGGCAAGCTCAACGGCAATCCGCCCGGCGCTGTTGGATCGGAAGTTTTCGAGGGTCAATCCTGGGCGACGCTTTCCAACACGCCGCTGCGGCGGTACAAGCATTTCAACCACGAAGGCGGCATCGCCACGCCGCTGATCGTCCATTGGCCGGCAAAGATCAAAACGCCCGGCGAATTGCGGAAGCAGCCCGGTCACGTGATCGATATCATGGCCACCTGCGTTGACGTGGCGGGAGCAAGCTACCCCAAGGAAATCAAAGGCAAGGCGATTTTGCCGATGGAAGGAAAGAGTCTCTTGCCCGCCCTTGATAACCGGCCGATCGAGCGCGAGGCACTCTACTGGGAGCACGAGGGCAACGCGGCCATCCGCGTAGGCGACTGGAAGCTGGTCCGTCTTGGCCGCAACGGGAAGTGGGAGCTTTACGATCTCAAGTCCGACCGCACGGAACTGCACGACCAAGCTGCCGCGCGGCCGGAACTTGCCCAGGAGTTGTCCGCGAAGTGGGACGCCTGGGCGAAGCGCGCCCACGTGAAACCGTATCCGAAGGGACGGTGACGGTTGGTGCGGTTCGGCGATGGGCCTATTCATAATCATTTAACAAACACTACTGCGATCGAGATTAGCGTTAATAAGTGATAATTAGCGTTCCAATCATCGGGTTTGGGTGTCGTCGGCGGGAGAATTTTTCTTATCGTTTGTGAGATGGCGAATTCCGGCTATTTTCTCGGGGCTTTTCGGGGTAGGCGACGGGTAGAAGGCGAGTAGGAACGGAGTACACGCCGAGTAGAAACGGAGTACATGCCGAGTAGAGGCCGAGTAGGAATACGCATTTTGGCCATTTGTTTTTCGGCGGCTGGACCATCGGAGGGAGCCATAAGGGAAAACCACGAAAGACGCGAACCAAACGAAAGCCGGACGGAGCCACGGACAGGCACGGATGAAACACAGACCCGGTCCGTGTTTGCGCTGTGTTCAATCCGTGACTTAGGGCGCCTAACGAAGCTCCCCTCGCCCGTCGCGGGAGAGGGGCCGGGGGTGAGGGCAATGCGCCTCCAACCGCCGGGCAGACTCTGGCTAAAGCCGAGCCGCGAGCACATTCTCGCCGTGCTCCGCGACACCGACTGGGTCCTCGGCGGCCCCAAGGGCGCTGCTTCTCGTTTGGGCATGAAGCGTTCCACTTTGCACTGGAAGATGAAGAAGCTCGACATTTCCCGGCCAACGTACGCGCCCGTCCGCCGGCGCGTGGCCATAGGCGCTCGCGTGACGCAACGCGGCGGAGTACAATGTAGCGGATAGGTGACGCAAACTTTCGCGATCAGGAGATCGTCCCATGCCCTCGCGGTTTCCGGGAATGGACCCGTTTCTCGAACACCCGTTCTTCTTTCCCGGCTTGCACGGAGCCATGCACTTTTGCATTCGCGAATCCCTGCAACCTCTACTGCCGGCGCCCTACTTCGCCGAGATCAACGAGCGGGTATGGGTTGAAACCTCGGCGCGATACGTGGAACCGGACACGACCGTGATCCATGCCGGCATCGGGGACGGCCGGAACGAAATGGGCGGCGTCGCCCTGGCGACTCGAACGCAGCCGCTGGTCTTCGAGGTGACCGACGACGAGCGGACCGAGATGGAGGTGGAAATCCGCACGCGCCTGGGGGATGAAGGGGAGAGGCTCGTGACGGTGATCGAGGTCCTCAGCCTGGCCAACAAAACGCCCGGCGAAAAGGGCCGGGATCTGTACTTGGAAAAACAACGTGAAGTTCTGAGCGGCCCGGTCAACCTGGTGGAAATCGATCTGCTCCGCGGAGGCGAGCATACGACGCCGATGTCGCTTGAAAGGCTCCGCCGCAAGGCCGGCCCCTTCGATTACCACGCGTCCGTCCATCGCTTCGACCAGCCCGGCCGCTTCTTCATTTATCCTTGGAAGCTGGAAGATGCCTTGCCCGAAATCGCCGTTCCGCTTTTGCCGGGCGATGGGGAAGTGCCGCTGGATCTGGCGGCCATTTTCACGCGATGTTACGACACGGGACCGTATCGGCGCCGCGTGCGGTACGACCCGTCTCGCCTCGTGCCGCCGCTTTCTGCTGAAAGAGAGGCATGGGCGAGGCAAGTGGTGGGCGGTTGAATTACAAAGAACTTGCGGCAAACGGATGTGGCCGAACGGCTCGGTTTGCCGCCGCGCTCCGTGCTGGTGATCTGGGGCGGCGAGTTCGGCATCTTGCTCCCCTCGCCCTTTGGGAGAGGGGCGGGGCGTGAGGGGCAATCGTTGGCCGGGCCGAGCCGTGAGCACATCCTTGGCGTGCTCCGCGACACCGGCTGGGTGCTGGGCGGTCCCGAGAGCGCTGCCTCTCCTTCGAGCATGAAGCGTTCCACTTTGCACTGGAAGATGAAGAAGCTCGACATTTCTCGGCCGCAGTCGCGCCCGCCCGCCGGCGCGCCACGTTTTCGTGAACGGCGTGCAGGTGCTGAAGGATGGAGACCACTCCGGGGCGAACCCCGGGCGCTTCGTCGGCGGTCCGGGGTGTAAGCGATGAAGTTGTCCGTGGTAGAATACACATTCAAAGAACCAGTGGTGTCCCGTTTTCTGGCCCTTCAACTCGGACGGCGTTCGGTAAGTTCAGGTATAAGGATAATAAAGCATGAAAGCACTGCTTGGACTGATCCAGGAATCCTTCTCCTCGTTATTTGCAAGACTTCGGGAGCGACAAGAAATAGCTGCTAAAATGGAAGCTGCCTGGAAATCCTACGAGGCCGGCGTTTTGGAACCGCAGATTCAAGAGATGAGAAAGGAAGCTTGGAAAGGATTTCACTCGAGATCCAAGGCATACAGAAATGCGTTCGGAAAAGGAGTGGAGGACAGGCTTCAGATTATTAGAAGAAGTGCTAGGGAAGGGTTTGTGCTGGCTTGGCGGGAAGAGAACGTCCGGGGTCAAGGACATCCGGTCTGACCCCGGACGTTGCTACCCCGGACGTTTCAAGCTGACTAGGCGGGAACAGGCTTTCATCGCAAGCAAGATCAAGGAATTGAAATGACATACGATCCACTCGCAGATACGCGCAAGCGAGCCGATGAACGTGAGGCTGCGTTTGCAGAGCGGAAGCGACAAGCAAGAGAACACGAATGGGAGCTTGCCAATCGCTTGCCCGTAATCTGGCTGCATTTTGTATGTTCAGAAGGAGAACCCACGTCTGTCGTTTTGGGTGTATGGGCTCGAAAGCCTTCGGAAGAGGAACGGGCTGAAGAGTACAATCGTTACTGTGATGGAACTGATTCAGCGAACATGGTGACGATCAACACGAAGACAAGCCTTTCGGAAAGGCAGGTCAAGCGATGAATCGGCCCCCGCCGCCAAGACGGAATCTGGACGCCGTCCGAGACCGCCTGCGGCATGCTTTGCTTGCTGCCGAAGGAGGTTTGGCAGCCGGGCAAGACCTTCCTCGACCCGGCTTGCGGCGGCGGGGAGGGGACGTAGCTAGTATCGGAGATCGGTTGATAACTAGCTGCGTACCTGTTTCGGCAATCCGGTAGAACGCCCCGTTTCGAACCAGTTGACACCGCTGGCGTTCGTGCTATTATAAGACTGCCTTGATTGGCCTCCTTAGCCCTTGATTGGGATAGATTTTGAAGGCTGAACCCTTCACCCACTCTATAGCGACAATTACTTTTCCGGTCTGACGACAATTAGAATTCCCGGTTGAGGCCAGTTGAGGCTGGTCAGATAGACTGTTGCAAGTCTCCGTAGGAGGGGGACTTGCAATGGTCACGGATGAGCAGGTGAAGCGGTTGTGGCAGGTGTTGTCGTCAGGGAAGACTCTGGTTCAGTCGGCAGACAAGGCGAGCATGGACGAGAAGACGGCGAGGAAGTATAGGCGGCTGGGTCGGCTTCCCAGCGAAGTTGTGCCGGATCGCTCGTGGCGGACACGGGCAGACCTGTTTGCCGAGGTGTGGCCGGAAGTGCATGCGCAACTGCACGAGCGCCTGGCCTGGAGGCCAAGACGCTGTTTGGAGCGCTGCAGATCAAATACCCGGGGAAGTTCGACGAAACGCAGTTGCGCAGCTTTCAGCGTGGCGTGAAACGTTGGCGAGCGACGGCCGGCCCGGCGAAGGAGGTGTTCTTCAGCCAAGTGCATCATCCGGGACGGTTGTGTGCGTCGGATTTCACCCACATGGAAAGCCTGGCCGTGATCATTGGCGGGCAGTCGTTCGACCATCTGCTTTACCACTTCGTGCTGACGTACTCGAACTGGGAGTCGGTGACGGTCTGTTTTTCCGAGAGTTTCGAGAGCCTCGGCGAAGGACTTCAAGACGCCCTGTGGGAATTGGGCGGCGTGCCCGAACGACACCGCACGGATCGGATGAGCCTGGCGGTCAACAACGGATCGGACATGAAGGAGTTCACCGCGCGGTACAAGGGACTGTTGGGCTACTACGGGATGGAGATGGAGAAGATCCAGCCCCGGGAACCGAACGAGAACGGAGATGTCGAACAATCGCATCGGCGTTTCAAGGAAGCGGTGGAGCAGGCCCTGTTATTGCGTGGCAACCGGGACTTCGAGAGCCGTGAAGCCTATGGACGATTCTTGAAAGAGCTGGTGGCGGTTCGCAATGCGGGCCGTCGCAAGCGGCTGGACGAAGAGTTGCCTGGCCTTCGGCCTCTGCCGGATCGGCGACGGGAGAGCTGCAAGCGAATCCCGGTACGCGTGGATACGGGGAGTTTGGTCCATGTAGACCGAAATGTTTATTCGGTTCCCAGCCGCTTGATTGGCGAGCGGGTCGAGGTGCGATTGTACGTGGAGCATGTCGAGGTCTGGTACGCCCAGAAGGAGATGGAGTGCTTTCCGCGTTTGCGCGGGCGGAACAAACACGCCATCAACTACCGGCACATTATCGACTGGTTGGTGCGAAAACCGGGGGCTTTTGAGAACTACGTTTACCGGGAAGAGCTGTTTCCCACGAGCCGCTTTCGCATGGCCTTCGACGCCTTGCGGGAAGCGCAGCCCAAGCGCGGTCACAAGGAGTATTTGCAGATTCTCTATCTGGCGGCAGGCCACGGCGAGACGGCCGTGGACGAGGCGTTGCGAACGCTTCTAAACAGCGGCCAGCCCGCGACCCGGGCCGCGGTCGAAACGTTGGTCCAGCGGGCCGAGGAAGTTCCGGCGGTCACCGAAGTGACCGTCGAAGTAGTGGACTTGTCGGATTTCGATGACTTGTTCTTGCACAAGGAGGTGTGGGATGGGTGCGAAGGGGGATTTGAAAGAGAAGTTGGCGGCTTGCTTGCGGGAACTGCACTTGCCGACGTTTCGGGAGTGTTTTGAGGAACTGGCCCGACGGGCATTACAGGAGACGGCCAGCTACGAGCAGTACCTGTTGGAACTGGCCGAGCGGGAATGCCAGGGCCGCTTGGCAAAGCGGACCGAGCGGCTGCTGCGGGATTCCCGTTTGCCGCTGGAGAAGGATCTGGCGAGCTTCGACCTGGCGCGGTTGCCGGCGAAGGTCTCTCGCCAAGTGCGGACGCTCATGGAAGGCTCGTTCGTGGACCGCCGCGAGAACCTGTTGTTGTTCGGCAAGACCGGATCGGGAAAGACGCACCTGTTATCGGCGATCGCCCAGGAATTGGTTCGCAACGGACGGAAGGTGGTCTCATGGTCGTGTGCCCTGCTGGTTCAGGAACTGTTGGCGGCCAAACGGGATCTGAAGCTCAACCGGGTGCTAAAGCAGATGTCGAAGTGCGAGGTGCTCTTGATCGACGACATCGGCTACGTGCAGCAGAGCCGGGAGGAGATGGAGGTGCTGTTCACCTTGTTGGCGGAACGCTACGACGCGGCACGGTGATGCTGACCAGCAACCTGCCGTTCTCGAAGTGGGAGACGATCTTCAAGGATCCGATGACGACAGCGGCGGCAATCGACCGCCTGGTGCATCACAGCGTGATCTTGGAGTTGAACATCCCGAGCTACCGGTTGGACGAGGCCAAGCGAACCAAGCCGCCCGACGCGGCCTGAGATTGGCGAGGGCCACCCGCGGCGGCGTGCGGCCCCCCCTTTTGTTTCGCTCCGCTGCGCTGCGCTTCACAAAAGGGGGGGCCGCACGCCTCTGGTTCTCAACCGGGAATTCTAATTGTCGTTCAAGGGGAAGAGTAATTGTCGCCGAAAGGGAGTACGATGCGAGTAGGGCGGCATTTGGATTACGTCTGTCGGCCATATGTTTTTCCGGCGATTGGGCAAACGGAGGGGAACGGCCGCTCGCGGGGAACCACGAAAGACGCGAAGGACACGAAAGCCGGAGGAAGCCACGGACGAAACACGGATGGAACACGGAAAGAAATCCGCGTTCCATCCGTGGCTAAATCTTTTGTCTCTAATCCCTCATCTCGTCCCCTCTGCTCATGGCTCACCGCTCACTTCTCCATTATTGTAAACATCTCTCTATATATATTATCCGAATGCCGCGCTATGCGAAAATCGAAGAAATCTTTTCGGAATGTCCCTAAGTCGTTGCCTGGCAAGGGCTTAGAATTTTTCTGGTCATTTGTGACATAGCACAATTCGGCCGTTTTGAGCCCGGCGGCTGAGATTTGCGGGGCGACGCGGAAGCCGCAGGGCAAGCGGAGGCGGCCCCTGTCATCCCTCGTCTTTCACCCTCTGTGGGCTGCCGTTGCGGCAGTCGCATGACTAATGAAAATTCCCGACCTATGCCGCCCTCGCGGGAGGCAGCAGTGGGGCGCATTTCTTTACCGGTTAGCCGACCCAGGGCCTGCTTTCCCTTTGGGTTTTCAGCTTCGTTATTAGTTCGATGCTTTGTTGGGGCTGGCGGCCACGATCCGCTCCGGCAAAAAGCCAGGCGATTCGCTATATTTCGCATGTTTCTTGGCGAAAACTCGGTTATCAGGGGCAATAAAAAAATACTCGCTGGCGCTTGACGCGGCCGTTCTTTGGAGCGATGATAAGGGCGTTCATCAAGGGTGCCTTGGCCAATCTTCCGTGCTGAGCCACCATCATAATCGACCCTAGCAGGCAGCGTTTACCGTATCCCGCAGTTTTGAGTTTTCCGCTTTTGAAGCGGATCGCCGGATACATTCTCTCGCTTTGTTGCCTCGGCTCCGAAAGCCAATCCCCTTCTCGTGTTGGAGCTTGCCTTGCGGTGCTCGGACAGAAACTGAAGCCGAGGCGATAAGTCGGTCGCTAAGGAGGCATCATGCGTGCGAAGCAATTACAACGACGTGCGATTTTCGTACGTTTCCGCGGATTCGCTCGCGGCCAACCGCTTGCGGCTTCGCCCATTACTTTAGCCGCTCTAGCGATCGCGCTTGTTGCCTCTGTGGCGCACGGAGCCAACTGCTCCTGGCAGTCCATGTCGGGCAACTGGTCGTCGGCCACAAATTGGAGCGGGACTGTTGTTCCAAGTGGTTTCGACACCGCCTATGTCGCCAACGGCGGAACTGCAGTTATCACTGTCCCCGGTGCCTCTTTCTATTACCTCTACGTAGGCGACTCGAATAGCTCGGCGAGCGGCGCCATTCAAATGCGTTCCGGTAATCTGACGCCGTCGTATTGCGAATACATCGGCAACAAAGGGCCGGGCACGTTTTCCCAAT
Source organism: uncultured Planctomycetia bacterium (assembly GCA_963707295.1). GTDB lineage: Bacteria > Planctomycetota > Planctomycetia > Pirellulales > Thermoguttaceae > JANXQG01. Next base: position 3,466,334 of record CAVPPL010000005.1, on the reverse strand, counting down.
CGGGCGGGACCAATAATGTTGGCGCGGGGCTTTACTTAGCGTATTACTCGGGCGTAAGCAGCAGTTATAGCCTCAGCGGCTCGGGACTGCTCTCTGCGGGTGGCGAGTACGTGGGCGACAATGGCACGGGAACGATTACCCAGACAGGTGGAACGAATAACGTCAGCGGTACGCTCTTTCTTTCGTTCAACTCCGGCGCCGTCGGCACCTACAACCTGAGCGGTCCGGCCGTCCTCTCCGCACCGCAAGAGGACCTCGGTGGCGGGGGTGTCGGGGGTGCCGCGACTTTCAACCAATCCGGGGGGACAAACACGACGAGCTACCTATGGCTCGCTTCCGGGTCTTCGACGTATACGCTCAGTGGCTCGGGAGTGCTAATCTCAGCTTACGAGTGCGTCAACTCGGCCTCCGCCACGTTCACTCAACTTGGCGGTTTGAACCTGGCGACGAATCTCGTCAACTACGGTCGGTATCGGTACGGCGGCGGTACGCTTGAAATCGGCAGCGGTGGATTTGCCAACCGCGGTCTCGCTGTCTTCGATGGCATGGGCAGTTCGGGCACATTAACAGTCGCCGGCAGCTCAATCGTCAACTTCTCGAGCGGGACCATCCAAAACGTCGGTGCAATGTCGATGACCGTCGGTCCAGGATCGCTTGTCCTCGTTTCAACCGCTTTCAATCCGGCCAACGCGTTCCATTATTACAGCAACCTGGGCCTGACTCACACCATAGGCACAACCCTGACGATATCGCCGGGGCAAAGCTTTGCCGGCTGCGGGTCAATTGAGGACCTTCTGGATTGCCAGGGAACCGTTTCGAGCCTTGCGAATCAAGGGATCGATCTTGAAGGGGGCGTGGCCATTACCGGAACCGGCAGCGTCAACGACGGCAGCGGAACAGTCGTGGTTAGCAACTCGCGGTCGAGCATTATCGCCGGATCATTGTACGCCGGGGAAGAAGACGTGGTCTCAGGAGGCTCGTTTGCGCAATCTGGTGGCACAAACACCACCGGCCTCCTTACGTTAGGCAACATGTTTCCGCGCGGCAATTACGTCCTGACTGGCGGAATCGTTGTCGCAAGCGAGGAACAGGTTGACAACGGCGATGCGTTTCTTCAATCTGGCGGGACCAATAGCCTAATAAGCGGCAAGGTTTATGGCGGCGAGCTTGATATCGTAGGGAGCTACACGTTGAACGGCCCGGGGCTGCTTACTGCCAACTCTGAATTGGTGAACGGCGGCACATTCGCTCAGTCAGGCGGCACTAACAACGCAAACGGAGTTTGGAACACAATTGACGTGGGCTACAACCTTTCCGGTACATACAGTCTCACCGGTTCGGGACTCGTGCTCGGCTTCAACGAACTCATAGGCAATAGCGCCGCGGGCACGTTTATCCAATCGGGCGGGACCAACGATCTAACCAGCGGAGGCGGTTCTCTTAACATTGGCTATTACTCGGGTACTGTAGGCACATACAACCTCAGCGGTTCCGGCATCCTCTCCGCATGCATCGAATCCATCGGCAGTTCCGGCACAGGGACTTTCAATCAATCGGGCGGAACGAATACGGCAACCAACGCGTTTTTGCTCGGCACGGCCGGCACGTATAACCTCACTGGAGGAGCCTTGATTGTACCCGGAATCCAAGGTACGGGAGTTTTCAATCTCGGCGGAGGAACACTCGTGGTGCGCAGCGTTTTCTCCACAAGCCAGGCCATTGTGCTTTCTGGCAGTGGCGGCAATGGCAATATCGATGCCGGCGGTTACTCGGTCGTGCTCGCCGGGGCACTGTCCGGCTCCGGAGGGTTAAACATAATCGGCGACGGCACAGTTACCGTTACCGCCAGCGACACTTACACCGGCCCGACAACCATCAACGGCGGAAAACTCATCGTCGATGGTTCGCTGGTTAGCCTGGTGACCGTCAATGGCGGCGGCACACTAGGCGGCACGGGCAACCTAGCGAGCATAACGGTAAACTCTGGCGGCCACCTTGCGCCGGGCAATGCGCCGGGCACGTTGACTCTCGCCGGCAGCCTGACGCTTCTCTCCGGTGCGAAGATGGATTACGAACTGGATACGCCGCTGGACAGCGACATGGTCTTAATGACTTCTGGCGCATCTCAATCTCAACGGCCAGCAATTCTCGGATTTCAACATCACGCCGCTCGCCGGCTTTGGACCTGGCGAGTACATGCTCATCGACGCCGGCTCGATCAGCGGCAGCCTGGGCGCGAACGCCAACGGCAATATCGACGGATTGCAAGCGAGCCTAGCCGTGCAGGGCAATAATCTGGTGCTCAATGTTGTGCCGGAACCGGGGACGTTGGCGCTGCTAGTGGCTGGTGCATTCGGCATGTTGCGGTGCGCTCTGCTGCGGAAAAGCCCTGCTTTAGCATTTGACTTGCCCTTCGCGATGTTCGTGATTCTCGCCTCGACTGCGTCGGCCTCGCAGTTGCCCGTCATCGATCAATCGACGTTAAACAGTTCAGCGGGAGTGAGTGGCTGGGCAATACTGAATCGGGAGCTTGCTGAAGTTGTCACTGTCGGACAGTCCGGCTTGCTGGAGGAAGTCGATTTTCAAGCGTATCGGTACTCCAGCGCGCCGGGAAACGTGCTGTTGTCCATTCGGTCAACCGTCAATGGGGTTCCTTCAGACCAATTCACCGCTCAGCCCCTATATCGCACTACCGTACTGAGCAACCAATTGCCGACCTATGGGTCATTTACGACAGTTCCAATTACGCCGGTGGATGTATCTGCCGCCAACTTGCATTTTGATGCTGGCCAACAGATTGCCATTACTTTCATGTTGGATTCGTCAGGCGGTGGCTCCCCGCCTTGGACCATTCTGGCCGATGGCACTGCGGCACCAGGCGGCGCAAGCGTTTGTTTACGGCCTCGGCTGGCAGACGACGACGGGGGCCTTTCCCGTGCGAACATGGGTCGCCGTCCCAGAACCGTCCACTCTCGTTCTGCTTGGCGTCGGTGTAATCGGCCTTGCCGCTCTTTGGCGGCGCTGGTCCAAGACACTCGCGCCGTCTGTTCTTCTCTCTCAAAACTAAGGAGGTGTGCGATGAAGAAGTTCCTGCAATGCTCTTGGTCCGCGATTCTCGGTGTGATGTTTCTGGCGGCTTGTGCCCGCGCTGCCGGCGATGACAAGGGCGTCATTCTCAAGCACGACGACGGGAAGATGCAATCGAAACTGAGCAACACCGGCGGTGGCCATGCAATTCTTTTCGACCGTCCGCAGGGTGAATGGTATCTCGACGGCGTCGAAGTTTTCGGGGCCCGCTACGGATTCCCGCAGCCGCCCGACGAGGATTTCACCGTGTACGTGACCGATCCGAAGATGGAACGCTACTGCGCCGTTGCGCGGCCCTACGCTACGTTTAAGCGGGGAGCGGAGACCTGGACGCATATCGCCTTGCCTCCCGTCCGCGTGCCCGAACAGTTCTACGTGTGCCTGGTGTTCAATCCCACGCAGACCAAGGGCGTGTACGTGGGGCTCGCCGCGAGCGCCACGGAAAGCCATTCTCGCGACGCCGTGCCGGGCGATCACCTCGGCGACGTGGAACAAGGCGGGGAATGGATGATCCGCCCACCTGACGCGGAAGCAGCCGGCGACCGCCGTGGAATTGCTGGACCGGCAGCAGCGCGAAAAGCAGCGGCAAGAGGAATTGGCGGCGCACGAGGAGCGATGGCTCAAAGGAGCGAAGGCCACACTGCTGAAATACGACGGCGGCAAGATGGACAATCACAGGAGCTACGGCGGCCCTACCGCGGAGACGGTCGCCTTCGAGGCTCCGCCGGGCGAACAGTACGTCTACGCGGTTTCTTTTTACGGCTCGCAGTACGGCGGACAGCACGATGCCGACGCGGTCTGCGGCGACATCTACATCCTGAACGCCGAGGGCGGCGTCGTTTCCCGCACGTCCTTCCCCTACAGCCGGCTCACGTATCAGAAAGACTGGATCGAAGTGCCCACCTTGCCGACCAAGGTCAAGGGCAAGTTCTATGTGGCTCTGCACGCGCACTCGGAACAGTACAAGGGAATCTACGTGGGCTACGACTCGGACATCAAGACGAGCCATTCGCTTCTGGGCGCGGTTAGCCGAAGCCGGTTCACGTTCAAGCCCGTGCCGCAGAAATACGAGTGGATGATTCGGGCGAAGCTGGCCGATCGGCCCGTTTACTTCGATGTCGGCAACTCGTCGCCGGAAACGGCCGGGGCGGTGAAAACGTCCGCGGAACGCTGAGCTTTGCGGATCGGATGCAAAATACGCGGGAGCGTGCATGCCGGAAATCTACTCCTATTCGCACGTCGTCGAACCGGCGGAGATCGACGATTTGGGCCACGCCAATAACGTCGCCTATGTCGCCTGGCTCCAGGCCGCGGCGGTCGCCCATTCCGCGGCCCAAGGCTGGCCGTCGGAGCGCTATCGCGCCTGGGCCAAGGATGGGTCGTCCGCTCGCACGCAATCGAGTACTTGCAGCCGGCCTTCGCGGGCGATCGCGTCGTTGTCGAAACCTGGGTGGCCACGATGAAGAAAGTCACCTCGTTGCGACGTTACCGGGTCGTACGCGCAACGCCGAAGGGGACAGTCCCATTTTTGCTGACACAAAAATCGGGACAGTCCCCTATCGACGGGCAATTGCTCGCCACGGCCGAAACCAACTGGGCCTTCGTCGATTTAACCAGCGGCAAGCCCGCGCAAATTCCGGCGGAGATTGCCGCGGCCTTTACGATTGTCGATCGCTGATGGCCTTAATGGTGGCCGTGTCCTTCGTGACCTTCGTGGCCATGTTCGCCATGCCCGTCTCCATGGCCATATCCATGTCCGTATCCGCCCCACCAGCCTCCTACCCCGATCGAGACTCCCGGCCCGTAATAGCTTCCGTAATATCCAGGATAACTATAGTAGCCGTTATACGGATACGAATATCCGTAGCCTGGATACGAGTAACTGTAGCTCGGCGAATAGTAAGTCGAGTAAGGAACCGGGTTGGCATCGCTATAAGCCGGTTCCCCCGGCACGTAGTAGGCCCACTGTCCGTTGACGTACCACATCCAGCGATTGTCCGGCGCCCAATACCACCAGCGCCCATTGTTCCAACGGTAGCGCCACTGATCGGGCCGGGCCGCCACGTTGACGGCTACGCCCGGAGCGGCTGAGTTAACCGCCACGCCTACATTTCCGACCGCAACGCCTTGATAGGCTTGGGCGGTTCCTTGTGCCAGGCCCAACATTAGGGCGGCCACCGCAAGTAATTTGATGCATCGCATAAGTTTGCCTCCATCATTTCTACGCAGCGTCTTGAAAATTGTTTGCTGCCGCGAATCCAACGTTCGGATTCGTTGATGAGCAGCTATCGCCATTTATCTATCCGACATGACTTTGATGCAGATGCCATGCCAGTCCGCGGGCCGGACCAATGGCGGCCAATTGGGCCGCAATTGCAGTCGATTTAACGGTGCTGGCTGCTGTCCCGCCGACTTGATCGCCCCGACGTCACCCTATTCGGTATGTGTCAGCGGAATTGCTGTAACCTGATCGAGGCAGCGTGTGTATACTCGTCACGGAGTTTCGTCCTCCCACATCCACCCTAAAGAAGGAGTCTGTTATGAAGTACGTTCTTGCACCGATGGCTGCACTGGTTTTGATGGTGGCCGCCGCGGCCCAGGCTGCCCCGTTCCAGTCGAAGGACATCGCCGCCGACTCGAAATGGGTCATCCACGTTGACGTTGACGCGATCCGCGATAACTACATCGTGAAAAAGGCGTTCGAGACCTGCCCGATGCTGAAGGATTCGGGCAAGCATTTTGACAAGATTCGCGAGAAGATCGGCATCGATCTCCGCAAAGACCTGCACGGAATCACGCTTTACGGTCCGGATGCCGGCCACAGGCACGCCGTGGCGATCGTCTACGCGTCGGTCGATCAAAAGCTGCTGCTGGAGAAGGCCGAAAAGGCCAGCGATCACAAGGTGCGGAAGCACGGCGATTTCGAGATTCACTCCTGGACGATGAAGCACGGCTCCAAGTCGGATACTGCCGCCGGCGCCTTCTATAAGTCGGACGCCATCGTCTTTGCCGCCAGCGCCGAGGGCGTCGGCAAGGCGATCGACGTTCTGGACGGCTCCGCGAAGGGCATTACCGCTCTCAACTCGCCGCTGGGCGGCCGCGCGATTGCCGGTGCGACGGTAATCATCCGGGCCTTCGATCTTCCGGGAGATGAACATTGCCCGATTATGAAGCAGGCCAAGTCGATTCGCGTGGCGATGGGTGAGAACGGTGGCAAGTCGTTCTATCGCGTGCGGTTGGTGATGAAGAACACCGAATCGGCCGAGCAGATCAAGACAATTGCCGAGGGCTTCAAGGCCATGGCGTCGCTGCGGTTTTCCGGCGACGCGGACCTGATGAAGCTGGTCAACGGAGGGAACTCGACGGTTCGGGAAAGCACGTTCAACTTCCGCTGGGAAGCCCCGGTCGAAGACGTGTGGACCGCGGCCCAAAAAATCGCCAAGAAGGCCGAGGAGCACATCAAGAAGCTCAAGGAAATGCACCAAAAGCAGCCACCAAAAGGCGGCAACGATGACGTGTGAGCGGCAGTAACACGCCCTGAAATTGAGCGGGTATGTGAAAAATCGCCGTGTTGAAACTGGCGGGGCGGCCGAAAGGTCGCCCCGCTTCGTTTTCCTGGATACCATCGGGAGCCGCGAGCGGGGAGCTTGGAATCGAGAGCCTGCTACGCACCAGCTTTCGCACGCACCGCCGAGCGAACGCGCGCCGCGTGGTGCGTGGGCCGGGCGGCGGCGTAAACTGTTATCAGACATCATCTTACGTTCCTTTGATGGTGGTGTTTCGCCCGTGGCAAGTTGGGTAACTTTGGTGCCTCGGCACACGTCGGGCGTTGCGCCGCTGGGTATCATGCGCCGCTGGGTATCGGCCGTTGGAGTCCCGGCTTCAGCCGGCGCCTTCGTTGGAGTCCCGGCTTTAGCCGGTGCCCTGCCTTCTTGGCTGGCGCAACACGTAGGGTGCGGTCGAGCCCTACGAGACCCACCAGAGGCCGCCACAAATCCGCGCGGCATCGTGGCGGTGGTGCATAATCCGGCCGCTTTGGCCCGAGTTTTTTTCTTTTTATCGCGTTCATGTCGAATCGGCCTGTTTTCTTGGGGGTTTGCGAGCCGGGCCGAACCCAGTTGGCTATAGTCAAAAAGAACAGGGGACGCCTCAAGAGTGGTAAGGTTGACGGTTCTAAGTCCATCAACGCCACGTATAAAAGGTCGTCCCCTATGAAAAGAGAAGCGTATCGTTCGGTCGATGTCAAGCAGGTTTCGATTGAATCGTTGGTAGTGGATAAGCCAGCGGTGCCCGCCGTCGTTGGAATCGACGTGGCCAAGTCAGAATCGCTGGCCGTGACGCGGTGGCAAAGCGGCGATTTCGAGCGGCCATGGCGCAGCCAAGACTCCCGAGGAGATTCCCGTGTTGGTTGACCGATTGCGAGACTTGGCGCAAGGCCGGCCGCTGCTGATCGCCATGGAATCGACGGGCACCTACGGCGACGCCCTCCGCCAGGCGTTGACCGACGCCGGGCTCGTGGTCCACCGCGTCAGCGGCAAGGCGGTGCATGACTACGCGGAGATCTTCGATGGCGTTCCTTCCCAACACGACGGCAAGGACGCGGCGATCGTGGCGGAGTTGGCGGCGATGGGGAAGTCGTCTCCTTGGCCGTACCAACCGCCGGCGGAGTTCGACCAGGAGCTGCGCTATTGGGTCGAACGGGCCGACGCGCAGCAGCGGATTGGGATGCTGTGGCTGGGGCCGCTGGAAGCACTGTTGGCGCGGCACTGGCCGGAAGCGACGCAGTATTTGGAACTCAACTCCGAAACCTTGCTGCGAGCCCTCGCCCAGTACGGCGGCCCAGCAGCGCTGGCGGCCGATGGCGGCGCCGCCAAGCGATTGAAAGGTTGGGGCCGCAATTACCTCAAGAGCGAGAAGATCGAACGCTTTGTGGGTGCTGCGGCCAGGAGCGTCGGCGTTCGGCAGACGGCGATTGATTGTCGGCGAATGCAAGAGTATGCCGAAGCCGCATTGACGGCCAAACATGAGGTCCAGAAAGCAGCGGCAACCTTGGAGAACCTGGCCCAAAGCCACGCGATCATCGCCCGTCAGGCAGCGGTCGTGGGTTGGGCGACGGCATGCGTGCTGTGGGCGCATCTGGGCGATCCGCGGAACTACCATTGTGCCGAGGCGTACCGCAAGGCGATGGGCTTGAACCTCAAGGAACGCAGCAGCGGGCGCCACAAGGGGCAATTGAAGATCACCAAGCGCGGACCCGGCGCCGTGCGGCGTTGGCTGTTCTTTGCGGCCATGCGTCTGGTCCAGACGGCCGGGATCGCGGAATGGTATGCGGTCAAGAAGGGCCAGCGCGCCAAAGGCGGCACGCGGGCGCTGGTGGCTGTGATGCGGAAGCTGGCCTTGGGCCTGCACGCATTGGGCGTGGGCGAAGAGAGTTTTGACGCGCGGCGGCTGTTTTCGCCGGCGGTCAAGCACTCTCGCCGCGCCGCGAAGCGTGCCAAGAAGGAGCAGAAGAAGCGAAAGCAGAAGGTTTGAGCGGGGCTGACGCCCCGCGGATTTTTGGAGGAATGGCAAGGTGTTCAAGGGCAGAGAAAGAACCGGCCCCGAAGGACAATCATCCCTGCGGAGCCGGTCGTGCCTTGACGCACCTTGGCCCGGATATCCCTGGCAGGTTGCGTCCCCGCAGAGCCTGCTTCCGTTTCTCCGGGCAATGAACTGTAGCATGATCAAGCGGCTCTGACGAGCCGAAACAAAGTCAATTAACCGAGGAGCAAGTCAACGTTTGACCAATCGAGCTTGGGGCTGCTCGGCCACCTTTTGGGTGCGTCCCGCGCCCGCATGGAGCGCTAAACTCAGTTTCGAGGGACCGGCAGCACCGCTTGGCGTGGAATCTCTTATAGAGCCAATTCGACGCTTGCTTCACGGCAGGACGTTTCAGGTAAGAGGTTGGAGTTATCCAAGCGCGCTACTGCACAGCCTCGCTCGAACGGGTCAAACGAAAACAATCTCCTCAACCGATCCCCACACGCTGGTGTGCGCACAACGCTTCTTCGATACAATCGAAAAAGCAGCCGTCCAACGTGTGGAAACACATCCCCAATTCCCTTCAAAAACAAGCACTTGACAAAGGAAGAAGAGGAAGCACCCAGGATGGACACAGGATGGACACAGGATGGACACAGAACGAAGATAGGATCGAGATAGGATTACGTCTTTCGGCCATGTGTTTTCTCGGGCGTCCGGCAATCGGTGGGGAGTCAAAGAAGTAACGAACCGCAAACAATTCGACAAAAACATAGGGGGCGGAAAAATGACGCGGGCAGCGCCTTTCCCAGATGTCCATCCAGTCGTGTCGATATTCGTGCCATTGGTGTCATTCGTGGTTCTGCCACTGTTTGCTCCGCGTTCAAACGGTGGCTCGATCTCTTGCCTCTCGTCTCTCATCCTTCAGTCCCCGTTTGGTCGGTGCCGCTGGTCTGGAACCGAAAAAAAACGCTCCGTCAAGAGATGCGCCCCACTGTTACGTTTTGTGGCCGGTGGGCGCATCGTGGCTGGCCACCGTAAACACTTGCCAACACACGACTTAAGGCACGGCCCCAGCCTGCGGATCGCGCGTGCCTCGGAGGTGCGGACTGGGGCACATCTCGGGCCCGGCTGCCGTTTTGGCAGGAAAGTTGGCATGTCAGGACGCGGTTCCTCGCGGTCAGGATCATGTTCGGCCTTGTTGACAGAAAGACGGTTGACAGAACAATGGGCGACAGAACAATGCGGCGGTCGACGCCTCCCCGTACAACGCTCCCAATCGCATTTGTACTCGTGGCGTTGGTGTCATTCGTGGTTCCATCCGTGTTCAATCGGTGGCCGGGTGGCCCTGGGCGGTTGCCCGCCCAGGTTTCCACAGATCCGTACATGGACGCATTAGACCATACGGCTCCTCGGGGCATGGTTTCGCTGCTTGACGCAGGAGTGGACGATTTTCGGCGGCGGGAGGCTATAACGCTTCAGCAGCCGTTTAAATCGGTCCCAGTTCATGTCGCGTTGCCGGTTGCGGCGGTCAAGCCACATCCGCCAAGCTCGTTGAACCGCATTCAGGAACGCCTCCAACATTCGCATGTTGTTGGTGATCCCATAGTAAGCGTAATGTCCGCGAACCTTTTGACTCAGTATTGCATGCTGCTCGCAGACCGGTCGGTGCCGGTTGTTCCGACACCATTGGGCAATGCTCCGCACCGCCCGGCTCAGACGCTTCGAGGCCGTTTGCCGCATTACCGCCCAACCGCCCCGAACCGTGCGACCCCAGTAATGGGTGAAACCCAAGAGGTCAAACGTTCCTGGTCGAGTGGTCCGGTCGTTCCCGACACCTGTCGCCTTGCGGGGCGGTCGGCGAAAGGGAATCAGCCGGGTCTTGTCAGGATGCAGCGTCAGGCCGTACTTGCCAAAGCGTTTGGGCAGCACCTCCATCACTCGCTTTGCATCTTCCTCGTGAGTAAACAAGATCACGAAGTCGTCCGCGTAGCGGATGAGGTGGGCCTTGCCCCGGAGTCGCGTTTGCACCTCCTGCCGAAACCACATGTCCAGCACGTAGTGCAGAAACACGTTGGCCAGCAGTGGCGAGATCACGCCTCCTTGCGGGCTTCCGGCGTCCGGGTAACTGATGTTGCCCGCTTCCATTACGCCCGCCTTGAGCCATTTGCCGATCAGGCGTGTCAGCACGCCGTCACGCACCCTGAGTTGGATAAACTGCCGCAGATGGGCGTGGTCCAAAGTATCGAAGAACTTTCGGATGTCCACCTCCAGGACCCAGCCCACGCTGGTGTTCATCGTCTGCTTCCAGAGGTCTTCCAGGGCTGCGTGTGCCGACCGCTGCGGCCGGAATCCGTACGAGCCGGGATCGAAGTCCTGCTCGTAGATCGGTTCCAGCAGCATGACGACCGCACGCTGGAGAACTTTGTCCTCCAACGTCGGTATTCCGATGGGGCGGGTTTCGGTAGTCGATCCCGCCTTGGGAATATGCACGCGCCGCACCGGCGGTGCCCGGTACGTGCCGGACTTGGCCCGGTCGAGAAGCGATTGGAGGTTGGCCTCCAGGTCTTTCGCGTAATCGTGCCAGGTCTGTCCGTCCACGCCCGGTGCTCCGTCTTTGCGGGTCCGGTAGAAGGCCGCTTTCAACCAGTCGATATCCATCAGGTAGGCCAGCGAAGTGAAGGCCATCTGCGGCGATCGTCTCGCCAACTCGGCTATCCGTTGCTGTTTCGTTAATACGTACATCGAATCTCCAAGTATCCGTCGTATGTCCCAACAACGATTCCATGCTCCCGATGCCTCGCTTCCCTCCACAGGGTCCGCACGGGCGTTTGTTCCCCTGCTTCAACGGTACTATCAAGGCACTGCGACTTCCTGCCGTCCTTCCCGCCGCGCTTCGTTTCCTTCGCACGGCCGGTACCACGGGATCACGCATGTTTCGCTCCCGCCGCCGCTGCGTGCGACCGCGTCGGGCCTGGGGTTGTTCACCCGGTCGCCCCGTCCGGGAATGCTTCCGTGGAGACACCAGGATCTCCCAAGTTTCTGGGGAGCCTCAATTCCCGTTTGCACATGTTCTCCGACCCCGGACGGTCAACGGTTCCTGACCAATTCGCGGAACCGTCGCGTGGCCCCCGCTATTGAAACGACGGAAGCACCGACGACAACCACCTTTCGAGGCTCAATAGCATGGCTTTCGGGCTCGCCGCCTACGCATCACGCCTTGGTTTCCCGCAACGTGCAAGGCTGGCTTCCAGGTGCTGGTCAAGCTCTCCCGGACGGGCTTTCACCCGCAAGGCTCCTACAGAAGGTTTCTAACTTCACTTCATGTGTGCTGTCCTCCTTCTCCAGTCTTCTTGGCACAATTCGATCCGTGGCTCTTTTGTCTCTCATCCCTCATCTCGTCTCTTCCGCTCACCGCTCACTTCCCACTTCCCACTTCCCACTTCTCCATGTTTGTAAACATCTGTCTCTATATATTATCCGAATGCCGCGCTATGCGAAAATCGAAGAAATCTTTTCGGAATTTCCCCAAGTCGTTGCCGGATAACGAGTTAAAGAAGTTTCCTGGTCATTTGTGACATAGCACAATTCGGCCGTTTTTTGCCCGGCGGTGGGAGCGGGGAGCAGGGAGCGGGGAGCGGGGAGTGGGGAGTGGGGAGTGGGGAGCAACCGTGTTTGATCTGTGTGCCATCCGTGGCTTTGACCTCTGACGTCTGACCCCTGACCTATGACCCCTGCCCTCTGGCTTCTTATCCCTCCCCGCTCTCTACTCACTACTCACCATTCACTAGTCACTACTCAGGCTGCCATTCCGGCAGTCGGGTCTGCGCGGCCGGCATCGGCTGTTTCCTGCGATGCGTGGGCGCCCTCGCGATAATCGGCCGGTGGGGCGCATCGCCAGCCGTCGTCATAAGTCGCAAGTATACAACACTTTACATCGGAACTATGGGAGGCCATTGACGGACCCTCCACAGGAAGGGATTGGGGCGCATCTCGCGGCGAGACTTGGCGGCCGCCTGCCATTTTCTGTATGGCAACATCAGTACGCAAGTGGTAGCAACTATCGCGCCAATCGCGCGAAATCCGTGGGGAGCGTGCGGTTCGTTCGCGTCCGGTGGCTCACGGGCTCCGATGCCGCCGGCTTGGCCGGCGGCAACCCTCGTACTTTTAGCCGTGATGCCGGCCCGGGCGCTGATATGGCAAGCCCGGCCGCAACCCGCTACAATGGGGCAAAGTAGCAGGCACGCTCCGCGTGCCGTCCGCCGCCCGTACTCCATACAGCGGACGGCACAAGGGATTGTGCCTGCTACTTTCCAGGAGACGGCCGTGACACCCCTGCAGTTCATCGCCAAGTGGCAACAACGCGCCGCTCTCAGCGAGCGATCGGCCTGCCAACAGCATTTCCTCGACCTGTGCGACCTGCTGGGCCAGCCCAAGCCGGCCGAGGCCGATCCGGAAGGAACCTGGTACACGTTTGAGAAAGGCGTCGAAACCACTGAGGAGAAGCAAGGCTGGGCCGACGCCTGGATGCGGGGCCATTTCGGCTGGGAATACAAGGGCAAACATCGCGACCTCAAGGCGGCTTACGCGCAACTTCTGCTCTACCGCGAGGCTTTGGAAAACCCGCCGCTTCTGGTCGTCTGTGACATGGACCGCTTCGAGGTCCATGCCAACTTCACCGGCACGGCAAAAACTCGCGCGCGACCATTGGGGCAATCAAGACGCCTATGCTCAGTCGGTGGTCCGCGCCGGTTGGTCACTGCTTTCATTGGCGGTATAGTGAACCTGTTGGGGACTTTCTCTGTCTCCGTACTAAGGCGGGGAGTCGGCAACAATGGCAGCAATAGGCGATGAGATTAGAGACACGCTTGATGCGATGAGGAGGGGTGACACTCGCGCTGCGCTGCGATCAGCGCTGATTGCCACTGCCGCTACATCGCGAAAGATGTTTCCTAATCGGAAGAAGATCAAAGACGGGGCAGCCTTTACAAACTTCGTGCGCAACAACATTGACATTATCTTTTGCGTTGCCACGGGCGGCGTGCTCAAGTTCGGATGTGACGCCACATGGTCTTTTCTCTGCGACCATCCAGACTTGCGCAATCCGCCACAGGTCCCAGAAAATGCGCATACGATCGAGGAAATACTGTACAAGGTGCGTTGCGACTTGCTTCACAATGCCGAGATTTCGCCGGAAATTCAGTTCTCGGACAAATACTTGATTACGGACTGGCAACCCGTTGGTTCTTTCTAAATCGTTTGTATACGGGCTTATCGCCGCTGTTGTTGGAGCAAGGGTCAATAGACATGAAATGATACCCGCTGGTTTTGAATTCTACAGCGGTGGAAGAGTGTTTTCATTTAATGACTACTGGGGAAATAAGGCAGGCATCCTGGAGTTCTTTGACAACGCATTTCGCGGCGGAAAAGCCACCGACGACCCAACAGCACCTAAGCAATTCATCATCAATTCAACGCTTCGCTTCACGGAAAGAAAAACGATCCACGTTCAGATAGGTGACAGTGACACGTAGTGTGGTATCCGCATTCTAGGCAACAGACGGCACCTCGACTTCCTTCCCACGCAATCTTCTTTGAAAGGTACATCGTTGCGATCCGCGGCGGCGAAGAAACTGAACGAGTTGCGCTCGCGGTGGCTGAATCCGCCGGAGTGGACGAAGTCGGAGGTTTTGGAGTTTCCCGGCTCGGTGGACGGGCCGTGGGAGCGGTACGTTGATCCGGCACCGGTGCGCCCGCTGCAAGGCCCTCACCCTAACCCTCTCCCGGAGGGAGAGGGGGCCGGAGGCGGCATCGGTACCGTCCATTGGCCGCGTATTGCACCCAAAGACGCCGACTCCGCCGCCAGCCTCAAATAACGGACGCTTACCAATCTCTACAACGAGCGCCCCGCATGGTTCGATCTGGCGCACAAGAAGCTCGACGTGGCAGTATTCGCCGCGTATGGCTGGGCCCCCAGCATGAGCGACGAGGAGTTGTTGGAGCGGCTCTTACGGCTGAATTTGGAACGGGCTCAGCCGCAAAAGCAGTAGCGGGCATGCTCGGCGTACAGTCCGCCCTCCGGGAATGTATCGTGCAATTATGAAACTCCTCGGTTCGATCATCATCGGTGGGCTGCTGGGCTGGTTCATTGGCGCCTGGGATTTGCTCGCGATTTTCCTTTTAGTCGTCGTGGACGGAGCCCGAAAGTAATTGCCTCCACTGGCGCGATGGCGATTGCGGTTGTATTCGGAGCGAGCATAATAAGGTCATGGCGCAAGCCAAAACCCGTCGAACGACACGCCGATTTGCGATCCCGCGTACCTGCGGCGGATCGACCCGGTCTGGATGCCCGGCCCCGTGCCGCTGCGCTTCTGGGAGGACCGCGCGCATCGCCGCGACTATATGTTGTGGCTTGCCAAAAGTCTCCGCTTTCGCCGCATGAGCGATTTTTATCGGCTCACTATAACAACCGTGTCGCAAAATTGGGGCTACACGCCCATGGCTAGGTATTGGCAAAGTTCTCCTTTTTGTGCGGTAAGAGACGTTTTTCCGGAGTACGAATGGCTGGAGTGGCTCTTCAAACGTGTGCCGAAAGGATTCTGGGAGTCGCGTGCCAATCGCCGCCGCTACTTGAGCTGGCTCGGAAAGCGCCTTGGTTACAAGTGCGCGGACGATTGGTACGCGCTAACCAATAGCGAATTTGTGCAAAACCGCGGCCAAGGCATACTGCCAATTTACCGCAGTGCGCCGATCCGCGCGGTGAGAGAATTGTTCCCCGGCCGCAATTGGCCGGAGTGGAAGTTCCTGCACGTGTCCGCCGGTTTTTGGGATTCGGCGGAGAACCGTCGTCGCTATCTGATCTGGTTGGGGAAAGAACTCGGATTTCGCCGGCCGGAAGATTGGCGCCGGATTCGGGCCTACGGGATCAACGCGACGCTCCTGGATCGCTTCGATTCCGTCGCGGACATGCTGCGCAAATTCCTCCCCAATCTCGATTGGGGAGGGATAGAACGCCGTCCGATTACGATTGACGACATCGTGGCCTGGGCCGACGCCTACCACGCCAAGCACGGAAAGTGGCCGACGCAGAAGTCCGGCACGATTCCCGAGAGTGGAGAGACTTGGCGCCGAATCAGCCGTTGCTTGTGCGAAGGATTCCGCGGCCTACCGGCCGGAAGCAGCTTGCCGAAACTCCTGCAAAAACACCGCGGCGTGGGCATCGGCCGAAGACCGCCGATCCTCACCGAGACGCGAATCCTTGACTGGGCCGAAGCGTATTACAGAGCGCACGGCAAATGGCCTACGGCCTATTCCGCGTCGGTTGACGCGAAGGTCAATTGGCGGAGCGGGAAAACTCGCTACGGCATGGCCTCCGCGGCCTGCCCGGCGGTTCGAGCCTGACAAAACTGCTGCGGAAGCACGGATTGAAATAGCGGGCGCATTGGCCGGATGTGCCCTATGGACGAAGACGGAGGTTTTGGAGTTTCCCGGTTCGCTGGATGGGCCGTGGGCGCGGTACGTCGTCGATCCCGACGCCCGCGGCATCGGCACCGTCCGCTGGCCCCGCCTCGTGCCCAAAGATGCCGACTGCGCCGCGAGACTCAAGAAGCGGACGCTCACCAATCTCTACAACGGCGCCCCGCGTGGCTCGACATCGCACATAAAAAGCCCGATGCCGCCGTTTTCGCCGCGTACGGATGGGACGCGGGAATGAGCGATGAGGAGCTGTTGGAACGTGGAGAATGCGCGTGAAGCAAGGGCCTTCGCGGGTTCTCAGCCGGACGCTCGCTGGCGCAACTCCTGGCCGGCCGGAGAGGAACGCGGAAACGATGACATCACCGGCCGCCAACGGCAGGACGGGCCGCCCGCCGGCCGACGTGATTGGTTCGGTCGATCGCTAACGCGCGTTCAGAACTCCGCCGTGCGACAGCCGCCCTGAATCACCCGCAGCTTGCCAATTTCGTGGGCGCGGTCCCGGTAGTCGTCGGACAGTCGCACGAACACGCCACGGTAGGAGTGTATCTGGTCCTGTGTCGTTGGCGACGATTTTGTCGCGGATTCTGGCGTCGTAGACCTTCTCCTTGGCCAACTCAAAACTCTCGCGACCCCATTGCTTGGGGTCTTTTTCCGCAGCAGCCCGTTTGCCCTGCGCATTGAGATCGGCATCGGACAGCAATTTCGGGCACTCGGACAGGTTCTTAGTACAGAGGAAAACGAGCGACAAGGCCCCTCACCCCCGGCCCCTCGCGCGTCACGTCTCTCCCCTCACCCCCGGCCCCTCCAATGCCGTTCGGCACGAAATTTCCGCCTGGGAGATGATGGTCTAGGATGACTGCCATATGGCGCGCACTGATTCAACCCGACAGCGGCAAACAGAGCAGGCGAGTGACCGGCTCCAGGCGATGCGATTGATCGCTCCCGTGGGGCGGCTGCTGGAGCAAATCCATTCCGCTGGCGCCGAGCGCGATCGGGCCGGCAACCGGAAGTTCTTCTACGATCATTACCTCACGCTGCTGTTGTTGTATTTTTTCAACCCCTCGCTCGACAGCCTGCGGGCTTTGCAGAACGCCTCGAATTGGGAACGAGTCCAACGCAAGCTGGGCATTCCCCGCGTGTCGCTCGGCTCGCTCAGCGAGTCGGTCGGCGTGTTCGATCCGGCCCTGGTCCGGCCGATTTTCAAGGAACTCGCTCGGCAGGCCCGGTCCCAACTGCGCGGGCGGGAAGCCGAAGCCCTGGAGAATCTCACGGCGGTCGACGGCTCGGTTTTTGCGGCGTTGCCCCGCATGGCTTGGGCCCTTTGGGAAGATGCCGAGCATCGCGGCGTGAAGCTGCACTTGCAGTTCTCCGTGGCAAAATGGGTTCCGCTGGACGCCACCATCACCGCGGCCGCTTGTTCGGAGCCGGCCGCGATGAAGGCCATGCTCCAGCCGGGACTGCTTTACGTGAATGACCGGGGCTACGCCAGCTTCGAGCTGATGCGGTCGGTGCTCGACGCCGGTTCGTCGCTGATCACGCGCGTCAAAGACGATCTCGCCTTGCATGTCGAGAAAGAGCTTCCGGTCTCGCCGCAGGCCGCTCGGGCGGGCGTCGTCCGCGACGTGATTCTCAAGCGGCTGGGCACTTCCCATCACAAGGATGTCGTCGGGCGCGCGATGCGATTGGTGGTCGTGCGCTGCGCGGATCGGACCGGCAAGACGAGCGAGCTGTGGCTGATCACCGACCGGCTTGATCTGGCGGCCGACCTGGTGGCCATTGCCTATCGCTATCGCTGGACGATCGAATTGTTTTTCCGTTGGCTGAAGTGCGTGCTCGGCGCCCGACACTTGGTGTCGCATCAGGAAAACGGCGTCGCGCTGGCAGATGTACGCGGCTTTGATCGTCAGTTTGCTGATCGCGATCCGCACCGGCTCGAAGCCGACCAAGCGGACCTTCGAGACGATCCAATTCCACTTGCTCGGCTGGGTCAGTGACCAAGAGTTCGCGGCCTACCTGGCCAGCTTGAAAAAATCGAAGAATTGATCCGACCACTCCGTGCGCCCCCGACGGACGTGGCCGCACGCGGCTGCGCACACCGCATCCTCGCCGCGTCGGGCAAGCTCGACTAGATTGCCCGCAACGCCCTCCGTCGACCAAACTCCTCACACTCCACCCACTCAATCCTCCCGCCAAACCGCGTGCCGAACGACATTGCCGGCCCCTCTCCCCGGCGTACCGCAATGCCGTTCGGCACGAAATTTGCGCCTGGGAGATGATGGTCTAGAATGATGACTGCCATATGGCGCGCACTGATTCAACCCGACAGCGGCAAACAGAGCAGGCGAGTGGCCGGCTCCAGGCGATGCGATTGATCGCTCCCGTGGGGCGGCTGCTGGAGCAAATCCATCCCGCTGGCGCCGAGCGCGATCGGGCCGGTAACCGGAAGTTCTTCTACGATCATTACCTCACGCTGCTGTTGTTGTATTTTTTTAATCCCTCGCTTGACAGCCTGCGGGCTCTGCAGAACGCCTCGAACTGGGAACGAGTCCAACGCAAGTTGGGCATTCCCCGCGTGTCGCTCGGCTCGCTCAGCAAGTCGGTCGGCGTGTTCGATCCGGCCCTGGTCCGGCCGATTTTCAAGGAACTCGCTCGGCAGGCCCGGTCCCAACTGCGCGGGCGGGAAGCCGAAGCCCTGGAGAATCTCACGGCGGTCAACGGCTCGGTTTTTGCGGCGTTGCCCCGCATGGCTTGGGCCCTTTGGGAAGACGCCGAGCATCGCGGCGTGAAGCTGCACTTGCAGTTCTCCGTGGCGAAATGGGTTCCGCTGGACGCCACCATCACTTCGGCCGCTTGTTCGGAGCCGGCCGCGATGAAGGCCATGCTCCAGCCGGGACTGCTCTACGTGAATGACCGGGGCTACGCCAGCTTCGAGCTGATGCGGTCGGTGCTCGACGCCGGTTCCTCGCTGATCACACACGTCAAAGACGATCTCGCCTTGCATGTCGAGAAAGAACTTCCGGTCGCGCCGCAGGCCGCTCGGGCGGGCGTCGTCCGCG
The DNA here is from genome assembly GCA_963707295.1 of uncultured Planctomycetia bacterium. GTDB lineage: Bacteria > Planctomycetota > Planctomycetia > Pirellulales > Thermoguttaceae > JANXQG01. The sequence goes on along the minus strand of CAVPPL010000005.1, from coordinate 3,447,195 downwards.
ACGTGATTCTCAAGCGGCTGGGCACTTCCCATCACAAGGATGTCGTCGGGCGCGCGATGCGATTGGTGGTCGTGCGCTGCGCGGATCGGACCGGCAAGACGAGCGAGCTGTGGCTGATCACCGACCGGCTTGATCTGGCGGCCGACCTGGTGGCCATTGCCTATCGCTATCGCTGGACGATCGAATTGTTTTTCCGTTGGCTGAAGTGCGTGCTCGGCGCCCGACACTTGGTGTCGCATCAGGAAAACGGCGTCGCGCGTGCAGATGTACGCGGCTTTGATCGTCAGTTTGCTGATCGCGATCCGCACCGGCTCGAAGCCGACCAAGCGGACCTTCGAGACGATCCAATTCCACTTGCTCGGCTGGGTCAGTGACCAAGAGTTCGCGGCCTACCTGGCCAGCTTGAAAAAATCGAAGAATTGATCCGACCACTCCGTGCGCCCCCGACGGACGTGGCCGCACGCGGGCTGCGCCCACCGCATCCTCGCCGCGTCGGGCAAGCTCGACTAGATTGCCCGCAACGCCCTCCGTCGAACCAAACTCCTCACACTCCACCCACTCAATCCTCCCGCCGAACCGCGTGCCGAACGGCATTGCGGAGTACCGGGGCGAGGGGAAACCGGAGTTCGAGCGTGAGGCCGCAAGCCTGATCTTGACCCCAGGCTTCTCACGCCGCCGGAGTACCGGGGCGAGGGGAGACAGGAGTAGCCGCAAGCCTGAACTTGGCGCCCTTCTCCTCGTATTCCGCGGCGAAGGGCCGGCCGCAGCCCGAACCTGGCTCCCTTCTCCCTCGGTACTCCGGGGGAGAAGGGCTGGGGATGAGGGGGCTGAACGCGTGGACTTGGGAAATCATCTCGCGCACCGCTGCCGCAACATGTCATCGAATGCATTGAAGAACTTGCTGCGTGGCCGATTTGAATTGCCAATCATAATCTGACGAAGTCGGAGGTCTTGGAGTTTTACTTGTCCTGGTTTTCGGTGCTAGCTGCTCAACCTCCTTCACCATCCACACGAGGTGGATGGGGTCGAGGCGAGACCTGTGTGTAACAACAAGCCCAGAGGGCGAGGGAGACGAGGCGGAGCGGGGAATGCAAGTCACCCTGAACTGAACCGCCCTCACCCTATCCCTCTCCCGGAGGGAGAGGGTAAGATTTGCCCGCGCGAAAGGCAGTTGCGGAGTGGCCGCTTTCCTTCCGCTTGACTATTTTCTTAGTATTATTAAAATAGGGTTTTGCATGGGCTGGGGTTGTTCCCTGGCCGGAATACCTTTTCTCAGGCTACATCTGGTATGGAACAAGTGGTAATTCTTGCCCGAGGTCTCGGCACGCGGATGCGAAAGGCGGATCCGGCGGTTGCGCTCGATCCCGCGTTGGCGGCCGCGGCCGATAGCGGCGTGAAGGCCATGATACCCACGATGGGCAGGCCGTTCCTCGATTTCGTGCTGGCCGTTGCCGCCGAGGCGGGCATTACCCGTGCTTGTCTCGTGGTCGGTCCGGAGCATGGGCAGATTCAGCAATACTATGCCGACCTTCGGCCGCGGCGGATGAAGATCGAGTTCGCCGTCCAGGAGAAGCCGCTGGGCACCGCGGACGCGGTCGCGGCGGCCGAGTCGGTCGTCGGCGAGCGGTCCTTCGTGATGATCAACTCGGACAACTACTACCCGCTGGAAGCTTTCTGCGGATTGCGCGACGCCCCGGGCGCGGCGGTGGCGATCTTCGACCAGGATACGCTCGTGGCCAAGAGCAACATTCCCGCCGACCGGATCGCCAAGTTCGCGGTGGTTGAAGGCGAGCCGCGGTCCGACGGAACGACTCGTCTGAAGCGGATTATCGAAAAACCGGACGCAGCTACGCTGGCCCGCCTGCCGCGTCCCTTGGGTGTTAGCATGAACTGCTGGCGGTTTTCCCCTGCGATATTCGAGGCTTGCCGTTCGATCCAGCCATCGCCGCGCGGCGAGCTGGAGATAACCGACGCGGTGCAATATGCCGCCGACCGACTCGGTGAGCAGTTCAGCATTGTCTGGTGCAAGGCGGCCGTGCTGGACCTTTCCAGCCGCGACGACATCGGGCCGGTCACCCAGCGGCTGGCCGGAATAAAAGTAGATCTATGAAAGTCGATATATAGGATTGTATCGTGGTGTAAATGCCGACGGGCGTGTCGGCCGCAACTTGATTGATTAGCCATGCAACTTCGTCACGACATCCCATCGATCGCCAGGAGCTTCCAGATTTTCGCCGACTTCCAGTCGGCGGAGCCCTACGGAACCGGCCACATCAACGACACCTACGCCGCCACCTATTGCCAGGGCGGCCGGGCGGTCCGCTATATCCATCAGCGGATCAATCGGAACATCTTCACGAATCCTGCGGCGCTGATGGAGAACATCGAGCGTGTGACCGATCACCTTCGCGCGAAAATGGCCGGCCAGCCGGACGTCACGCGCCGCACGCTGACGCTGGTGCCCGCACGCGACGGCCGCATGTTCCACCTAGACCCCGGCGGCGATTACTGGCGGACGTACGTTTTCATCGAAGGTGCGCAGACATACGACGCCGTCGAGTCGACCGGGCAGGCACTGGAGGCGGCGAAGGCGTTCGGACGCTTTCAAGGGCTGCTGGCCGATCTGCCCGCGCCGCGGCTGCACGACACGATCGCCGATTTCCACAATACTCCCAAGCGTTTTGCCGCCTTGGAAAAAGCAATCGAGGCGGATTCCGCGAACCGCGCCGCTCTGGCCAGAGCGGAGATTGATTTCGCGCTGCGGCGGAAGTCGATTACCTCGCACCTGATTGACTTGCAATCCCAAGGCGCGCTGCCGGAGCGGACGACGCACAACGACACGAAGTTCAATAACGTGATGCTGGACGACGCGACGCAGGAGGGCATCTGCGTGATCGACCTCGACACGGTGATGCCCGGTCTGGCGTTGTACGACTTCGGTGACATGGTCCGCACGGCGACCAGTCCCGCCGTGGAAGACGAACGCGATCTTTCCAAGGTGTGCATGCAGTTTCCCATGTTCGAGGCGCTGGTGCGCGGCTATCTCGCCTCGGCCGGCGACGTGCTCAACCGGGCGGAGAAGCAAAACCTCGCGTTTTCCGGCAAGCTGATCACCTTTGAGATCGGCATCCGCTTTCTCGCCGATTACCTCGCCGGCGACGTTTATTTCAAGGTGCATCGCGAGGGGCACAACCTCGATCGCTGCCGAACCCAGTTCAAGCTGGTCGATTCGATCGAGTGTCAAGAGGAAGCAATGAATAAGCTGGTGGAGAGTTTATCGTAGGGTGGTGTCATGCGTAGCGCCGACCCACCAAAGCAAAGTCGGTCGGTCTGCGCTTTGCTTGACCACACCCTACACTTTCGGCCCTACAACGGATGTCAAGTGATGGATCGTTCCCGCAATCGCGCTTTGAAGCTTGCCGCACGATGCCCGCATGATCTTGCAGTCGGCGACGACTGGACTCAAGGCGCGCCGCTGGATGATCTCGAGCAATTGCTCGAAAAGGCCCTCGCGAATGTCGAACATGCGGGCCAAGACGAGCACGGCCGACGGGTTGAAGATGTTAATCAGGGCCGCGATGCCGATCGCCAGGAACTCGACCGCGCGGCCGATCTCGGCATCCGCATTCAGCACGCCGGAGCGGACCAAATCGAAGGCCTTCGTGATATTCATCGTCTTGCCGATCTTGGCCGAGATCATGCCGGCCAGCGCCATGTCGGAAGCCACCGTCTCCAGGCAGCCGACGTTGCCGCACCCGCAGCGGCTGCCGTTGGGCTCGACCGTGATGTGCCCGATCTCGCCCGCCAGGCCGTTATGGCCGGCCATGATTTGCCCGTCGCTCATGACGGCCGCGCCCAATCCGCCGGTGGCGTCGACCAGGGCAAAATTGTCCATGCCGCGGGCGTGGCCGAACGCTCGTTCGCCCAGGCAAAGCGCGTCCGTCTCGTGCAGGAGAATCGTGTGAAGTCCCAGCCGCCGCTTCAAGTCGCCGGCCAAATAGCGGCCGTCGAGCTGGTGCATGTTGGCCGAAAGGAGCATCTTCTGCTGCTGCCGATCGATCAGCCCCGGCGCGGTAATGCCCAGCGCCAGCGTTGTGGCCTTTGCGCGGCTGGGAATCAGCTTGCGGGAATGTTTGACCAACGCGTCGAGAAGCTGCGGATAGGTGTCCGGCGTGGCGAAACGAACGATGCGCTCGTCCTGCAGTTGGCCGTCCAGCCCCGTCGCGGCGATAGAACATTCACGAATATCGACGACCGCCCCGAGCACGGTGGCCGCTCGATTGGCGGGCCGGAGCACCCGCGCGGGCCGGCCCAGCGCCGCGCCGGCGGCGTCGCCTTCCTCCAAAAGACGCGCCGTCAGAAGCGACCGCACCAGCTTCGAGACGGTCGGCGGGCTGATGCCGGTCAAACGCACCAACTCCGCGCGGGAAAGCCCGCCTTGAGCCTGGATCATCTCCAGGATGCGGCGCTCGTTCATCCGCCGAAGCAAATTCGGGCGAACCTGCGGCTGAGTTTTTTCGGGAGGAGAATGCGATCGCGAACGGTTCATTTTCATCATGGGTGATTATTTTACACAAAGTATAGGACATTTGCAGCGTAGGACCGGAAGGGAGGCATCCTGTGGCCCAATTGGCCATCTTAAGGCCGGCCCACCCAACGGAGTAGACCAATGAATCATAAAGACCAAAAATACAATGAATTTGCGCTCGTCCGCGAGATGTTGGAAACGCCCGGACTGATCGGAAAGTTCGACTTTTCCGGCTCCAAGGAGGCCGCCGCGGCCATTCGCGACTGCGGGCGGCTCTTCCTGACAGGCGAGGGATCGAGCCGCATTTTCCCGGCGAAGAACCTCATCAACGAGGTCCTTGCGCTTGGCCTGCCGCTGGCCGTGGCCACCGAGGGAGCGCGGCAGGCACACGAGTACGACCTGTCGAAGTTCGTCGTCTTTGGCGCCAGCAACAGCGGCAAGACCAAGGAACTCATTTCGCTTTTCAACCGGCTCTGCCGCCAGGGCCATGAAAAGCGGTTCGGGCTTTCGGCCAACAGCCCGTGCATGTTGGAAACCGTCTCGAACCGCTGCTACACCTTGCAATGCGGCAAGGAAGACGCGGTGGCGGCCACGAAGAGCGTGGTCGAGCAGGCCCTGTTTTACCGATCATTGGTCGTCTCCGCCGGCGCCGAGTCGCCGCTGGTTGAGCGTCAGCAGGAGGCCGCGGTCAAGGCCCGTGATGTATTGGAAGCCGAGATCGATCCGGCTTTGATTCAGAAGATCGCCAAGGCGCCCACCGTCTACTTCGCCGGACGCAACAATGGCGTGGCCGAGGAAATCACGCTCAAGACGAACGAGATCACGCACAAGAAGAGCGATTATCTTGAAGGCACCTACGCGGTCCACGGCGTCGAAGAAGTCATGACTCGCGATGACGTAGTGATCGTCTTCGATCCATTTCCGGAGGAGATCGAGAAATTCAAGACGACGCTCGTCGATGGCGTCGGCCTGACGGTGATTGCGATTTCAGCCGAACCGACGATCGTGCCGACGATCACTATTCCTCGCGTGGAAGGATATTGGAACATTTTGCAGCTCCTGGCGGGCTGGAACGTCCTCGTTCAGGTCGGCGTCGGTCTGGGGATCAACCTCGACAAGGCCGAGCGGGCCCGCAAGATCGGCAACGAGTTTTTGGGCGGATGAACGTCCCCTCTCCTTCCGGGAGAGGACTAGGATGAGGGCTGGAGAACGAAACATGTGCTCTACGATACAATACGCTCGACGCACGGCCGGCGGCCTGCTGACGACCTCGCGAATCGCTGAACTTATGGACGATTGGCGCGCCGCCGAGGAAATCTGGCTCTTCGTTTCGCCGCACGACGACGACATCGTGCTCGGCGGCGGGCTGGTCTTCCAGGCCGGCATCGCCGAAGGCGCGCAAGTACACGCAGCGGTTGTCACCGACGGCCGAATGGGCTACTGCCGCCTAGAACAGCGCGATTCCATCACGACGATCCGCACCGAGGAAGCCACGCAGTCGTTCGCAGTTCTCGGCCTCGCGCCGGAGCGGCTCTACTTCTTGGGCTATCCCGACAATCACTTGAGCACCTGCACCGGCGCGTTCATTGCCAACGGCGAGTCCGGCCACGCCGAAGAAACCGAGGGCATGCAAATCGCCTTCACGCGGCTCTTGCGCCGGGTGCGGCCAACGCGGGTCTTCGTGCCCACCAGTTCCGACCTGCATCCGGACCATCGCATCGTCCACGAACAGTTGATGATCAGCCTCTTTCACGCCCAGGGCGCCATCTGGCCGCAGCTTGGCGAGCCGATCGCCGCCGTGCCGCGGGTCTACGAGATGGCCATCTACTGCGATTTCCCCGACCCGCCGCAAATCCGCGTGGAAACGCCGCCGGAAATGCTGGAGACCAAAATCCGGGCGATCATGGCCTACGCGAGCCAGGAGCAGATCGGCGCGCTGGTGGAAATCCAACGGGCAACGGGGCCGGTGGAGTACCTTCGCGAGCTGCAGTTCCGTTTCTATTCGCCCAAGCAATACAGCGGGCTGTTTGCGAGGCAAACGTAGATGCGGCGTCCCGCCGCATTGCTGAAGCGGCGGGACGCCGCTTCTACTGACCCAACACAATGTCCAAAAAGATTTGCTATCTTGGCGACGACCACCTCCAGGGCGCGGCGGCGTATCTGGCTGGAATCCTCACGCATTTTGGCATCGCGTTCGACTACGTGCCGAGCGCGGAATCGCCGCCGGCAACCTTTGGTTCTACGGACTACGCGGCCTACGTGGTCAGCGACTATCCGGCCGCGCGATTCGGCGAAACGGCGATGAATCACATTGCGGCGCGGGTCGAAAAGGGCGCCGGACTGCTGATGATCGGCGGTTGGGAAAGCTTTCATGGCCGATTGGGCGAGTACCATCAGTCGCCACTGGCCGAAGTGCTGCCGGTAACGATGCACTCTTTCGACGACCGCTGCAATTGCCCGCAGCCGTGTTTGGTTGATAAACTGACGTTTCACGAGATCCTTGGTGATTTGCCTTGGGACGAGCCGCCCACGATCGGTGGCTTTAACTTGATAACAGCCAAGTTGGGAGCGGAGACACTGCTGGCCGCGGCGCGGCTTACCGTGCGACGATACGCCCCTGACAGAAGCGTTGTCCTCAAAGGAAATGAGATCAAGGTCGCGGCGGCGTCGTTCGCGGTCGGTCCTAGCGGGGAATCGTATCGGATCTTTGCAAGGTGCAGCGCCGCTCTTGGTCGTCGGCCGTCACGGCGCCGGCCGGACGGCCGCGCTGGCCACCGATGTAGCGCCCCATTGGGTCGGCGGACTCGTCGATTGGGGCAATGAACGGATTGTGCAAGAAGTCGGCGGCGGCACAATCGAAGTCGGCAACTGGTACGCCCGGTTCTTCCGCAACCTGGTCGCCTGGGCGGGAAATTGGTAGGGTGTGGCATTGTAGGGTGGGCCGAGCGCAGCGAGTCCCACCATCCGTCTTGCAATTTGAAATCTGAGATTTGAGATTTGAAATGACTGGTGGGCCTTCGCTCGCTTGAAGCGACCTTGTCCCACCCTACGAGGAGAAACATGCTTCAAGGCAACGCAATCATCGGCCAAAGCGGCGGACCCACGAGCGTCATCAACGCCAGCCTGGCCGGCATCATCGAGGCCGCCCGCGGTCAGTCGGCCATCCGCCACACGCTGGGCATGCGATACGGCATCGAAGGCTTCATGCGCGGCGAGATCATCGACCTGGGCGGCGGAAGACCCTGCCACGATCGCCGCCTTGCGCTCGACGCCCAGCTCGGCGCTCGGCAGTTGCCGCCACAAGCTCAAGGAGGCCGATTTCCCCAAAATCCTCGACATGCTCAAGCGGCACGACATCCGCTATTTCTTCTCCATCGGCGGCAACGACACGATGGACACCATCCACCGCGTCGAGGACTACTGCCGCGCGGAGGGCTATGATCTTGTCGGCGTCGGCGTGCCCAAAACCGTCGACAACGACCTCTGCATGACCGACCACACGCCCGGCTTCGGCAGCGCGGGCCGCTACGTGGCCCTCTCGGTCAAGCAGGCCGGCATGTTGGCCCGCGACATGAAGCGCGTCGACCAGTTCGTCATCTTTCAGACGGTCGGCCGCTCGGCGGGCTGGCTGCCCGCGGCGGCGGCGCTGGCCAAGGTCAACGAGGACGACGCCCCGCACCTCATCCTTCTGCCCGAGCGGCCCTTCGACCAGGACCGCTTCCTGGCCGACGTGAAGCGCACGTACGACCGCCACGGCTGGTGCAGCGATCGTCTGCGGCGAAGGCGTCTGCTATGCCGACGGCACGCCGATCAGCGAGTCCCGTGTGAGCGACAAGTTCGCCAACGTCGAGTTCGGCGCGATGGGCGGCACCAGCGCCGCGATGATGCTGCACCGCATGATCCATGCCTCCTTCGGCTGGCGGGGCGAGTTCCAGGTCTGCGAGTCGCTGCAAATGTGCGCCGCCGACCGCGTCCATCCGGGCGACGTCGAGGAAGCGATTGCCTGCGGCCGCCGCGCGGTGGAGCTGGCCTTGGCGGGCACGTCGGGCGTGATGGTGAGCATCGTCCGCGAGTCGAGCGATCCATATCGCTGGTCGCTCGGCACGGCCGCCGCTGGCCGACGTGGCCTTGGGCGCCAAGCCGATGCCCGACGTGTTCATCAACGACGAGGGCAACTACGTCACGCCCGAATGTCTCGCCTATCTCCGCCGCTCATCGGCCCGCTGCCGGACTACGTGCGGCTGAAGGGGATCGAAGCGTAGGAGCAGGGAAGGGCTATTGCCTGCCAAGTCTCAAGCGGCGATAATACTTGCGCCGATCCATGCTCGTCTCCGGCTATTCGGCTCGATGCACGGGCTCGGACGGCATCTCACGGGGAATGCGAAATGAGTCAGACGATTACCCTGTTCGTCAACGGCGTCGCCAAGAAGGTGACGACCGATCCGGAGCGGCTGCTGCTGGATGTCCTCCGCGAGGACTTGCAATTGACCGGCACGAAGTACGGTTGCGGCGAGGGTCTCTGCGGAGCATGCACCGTCCTGATCGACGGAAAAAACGTCCGCACCTGCCAGGAGAACGCGGTCGATCACGACGGCAAGTCGATCACTACGATCGAAGGCCTCGCCCAAGGCGACGCCCTGCACCCGGTTCAGGAGGCGTTTATCGCCGAACGGGCGATGCAGTGCGGCTACTGCGTGCCCGGCATGATCCTCACGACCGTCGCGCTCTTGAAGCGCTATCCCAAGCCGACGCAAGAGCAGGTACTCACGTTTCATGGGCGGCAACCTCTGCCGCTGCAACAACTATCACAATATCTTGCGTGCCGTCCATCGGGCGGCGGGACAGCCCGAATCCCAAACCGCGGAGGCCGCACGATCATGAGCACACAAGTTTTGTCCGATCCCTATGTTTCATCGGACCACAGAATCGATCCGGAAATCTATGAGCCGCTGAACTCGCAAGACTCGGTCAACGGCCTTTCGCGGCGCGAGTTCGTCCAAGTGCTCGGCGCGGGGCTGCTGATCACCGTAACGGGCGAGATCGCCCTGGCGCAGCAGCGCCGCGGGGGCGCGGCGGAGGCCGTGGAGGCTTTGGCGGCCGCGGCCCGGCGAACATCGCCGCGCGGCTGCACATCGATCGCGACGGCACGATCACCGTGATGACGAGCAAAGTCGAGGTCGGACAAGGTTCCCGCGCCGAGATCACGCAAGCCGCCGCCGAAGAGTTGCGTCTGGACCCGTCGCGCATCCGCCTTATCATGGCAGACACGGCCTTGTCACCCGACGACGGCATGACCGCCGGCAGCGGCACCACGCCAAGGACGGTCCCGTCCGTCCGCAGCGGGGCTGCCGCCGCGCGCGAACTGCTCATCGATCTGGCCGCCAAGCAATGGAAGGCCGACCGCGCCGCGCTGCGAGTGCGTGATGGAGCGATCACGCAAGAGTCGACGGACCACAAGATTACCTATGCCGAGCTGGCCCAGGCGGACGATTTCGCCAAAACGCTCGCCCGGCCGATTCCCGGCAACGTCGCGGTCGCGCCGGTGAGCGAGTGGAAGGTGATGGGCACGTCGGTGCTGCGGCCGAACGCCCGCGATATCGCCACCGGGGCGCATCATTATCCGTCCGACATCGTCCGGCCCGGAATGCTCTTCGGCAAGATCCTCCGCCCGCCTTCCTTTAACGCGACGCTCGAATTGATCGATCTCGCCGCGGCCCGCACAATGCCGGGCGTGGCGGTGATGCGCGAGGGTTCGCTGGTCGGTTGCGCCGCGCCGACGAGCTATGCGGCCCAGCAGGCGGTCGAGGCGCTGGCCAAGACGGCAAAATGGCAGACCAAACCGCAGATTTCGAGCAAAGAGCTATTCTCCCATTTCCGCGAGACGGCTCAAGGTTCGCCTCGCCGGCGTGTTCGATGCCGATCTCAAGAAAGCGAAAACCGTCCTGCACGAAAGCTACGAAGTCGCCTACATCCAGCACGCGCCGATGGAGCCGCGGGCCGCCGTGGCCGAATGGAACGGCGACAAAGTTACCGTTTGGACGGGCAGCCAGAACCCATTCGGCGTCCGCAATGAATTGGCCGCCGCGTTGAACGTGTCCGCGAACAACGTGCATGTGATCGTGCCGGACACGGGCGGCGGTTTCGGCGGAAAACACACTGGCGAGGCGGCGATCGAAGCGGCCCATTTGGCCCGCGCGGCCGGCAAGCCCGTTTCCTTGCGCTGGATCGCGCGAAGAGGAGTTCACCTGGGCCTACTTCCGTCCGGCGGCGCTTGATCGAAATCCGCGCCGGGCTGGACGCCGCCGGTTCGCTGGTCGTCTGGGACTTCATCAACGTCAACGCGGGCGGTCGGCGCTCGAGTCGCCCTATGCCATTTCCAAGAACCGCTCGCGTTCGCTCCGCGCCGACTCGCCGCTGCGGCAAGGGTCGTATCGGTCCTTGGCCGCGGCGGGCAACATTTTCGCCCGCGAGTCGTTCATGGACGAGTTGGCGCACGCGGCCAAGGCCGATCCGCTGGCCTTCCGCCTGGCACATCTGAAGAACGAGCGCCTGCGCGCCGTGCTGGAAAAGGCGGCCAAGGAGTTCGATTGGGCGAACCGCCGGCGGCAAAAGTCGCGAAAACGTCGGCGTGGGCCTGGCCTGCGGAACGGATAAAGGCTCCTATGTCGCCACCTGTGCCGAAGTGGCCGTCGATCGCCAGCACGGTTCGCTCAAGGTTCGCCGCGTCTGTCAGGCGTTCGAGTGCGGCGCGGTAGTGAATCCGGGCAATCTCGTTGCGCAGAACCAAGGTGCGATTGTCATGGGGCTGGGCGGCGCGTTGATGGAAGAGATTCGTTTCGAGAACGGCACGATCATCGAACCCGCATTTCGCCAACTACCCGGTGCCGCGATTCAAGGACGTGCCGCAGATCGACGTTCATCTCGTAAACCGTCCGGACCTCGCATCGGCCGGGGCCGGAGAGACGCCGATTGTCGGCATCTGCTCCGGCCGTGGGCAACGCGGTCTTTCATGCGACCGGGTTGAGGATCCGCTCGATGCCGCTGGTCGGCAAGGCGTTGAAGAAACCGTACGTTCGGGAGCATGCCGGAAAACTTCTACGAAAAGATCGTCGAACTGATCGACTGCGGCGCTCCTGTTGGCGGTTGCGCTGGTTCTTTCGGCCCAAGGCTCGACGCCGCAATGCGCGGGCGCGAGGGCGATTATCGACGCCTCGGGCCGGCTTTGGGGCACGATTGGCGGCGGCATGGTCGAGTCCCAGGCCCTGCGATTGGCGCGTGAGGCGTGTCAAACCGGACGGCCGCTCGTCTTCGATTGCGAAATGACCAACCTGGACGCCGACGTGGACGCCGCGGTGTGCGGCGGGAACGATGAGGGTCCTCGTCGATCCGACGGTCTGCCCGGCATCGCGCGTGCTTTGACGCGGCCGCTCACGCTGTGAAGAACCGCCGCCGGGGCTGCCTGCTCACGCGGATTCGACGGGACAACGAAGACGAAATGACCGGTTGAAGTCCAATGGCTCGCGGAGCCGTCCTTTCTGGACGAGATAGCATCGTCAAACCGATCGTGCCTGGAAAGTGGCCGGCCGGAGAGCTTCCTTCAGACGCAGTTCAACGATCGGCCGGCCGAAGAGGTCTTTATCGAACCGGTCCTGCCGCCGCCGCTCTTGGTGATCGCCGGCGGCGGGCACGTCGGCCGCGCGGTCGCTTTGGAGGCGTCCCGCGTCGGTTTTCACGTGACCTTGATCGACGACCGGCCCGAGTATGCCGACGCGGCGGACTTTCCGCCCGAGATTTGCGTGCGATGCGGTCCCGTGGTGGAACAAATCGCGGCCTGCCCGTTGGACGCGGAGAGCTTCGTCGTCCTGGTGACCCGCGGCCACCGGCACGATTCGCAGGCATTGGCCGAGTGCATTCATCGCCCGTTGGCCTATCTGGGCATGATCGGCAGCCGACGCAAGGTGGCCTTCGTCCGCAAGAACTTCCTCGAGAGCGGCCTGGCGACGGAAGAAGACTTCGCGCGCGTGCGGGCGCCGATCGGTCTGGATATCGGCGCGGTAACCGTGCCGGAGATCGCCGTCAGCATCGTGGCGCAGCTCATCGCCGTGCGCCGCAAGGGGCCGCCGGCATGATCGTCGCCATCGTGCCCGCCGCCGGAATGTCGCGCCGCATGGGCGCGTGCAAGCAGCTTTTGCCATTTGCCGGCACGACGGTCATCGGACACATCGTCGACGAATTGCGCCGCAGCCGAGTCGATGAGATTCGCGTCATCGTCGGGCACGAGGCGGAGCGGCTGCGCGACGAACTAGTCCAGCGCGGTGCTCGGATCGTTGCCAATCCCGATCACGAGCATACGGATATGCTGGCCTCGATTCGCTGCGGGCTGGCGGAATTGCCGCCGAAGTGCCGCGCGATTCTCGTTGCGCCGGGCGATCAACCGGCGATTAGTTGCAAACTGATCGACGCCTTGATCGAATGTTATACAACCGGCAGCCGTGGGATCGTCGTGCCGTGCCACGCGGGCCGGCGCGGGCATCCGATCTTAATTGCCGCGTCGTATTGCGCCGAAATACTTACGGGCCATGATCAAGTCGGCCTGCGCGGGCTGCTTGCCGCACATGCCGATGATGTGTTTGAGTGCCAGGTTCCGGCCAGCCTCATGGTGTCCGACATGAACTATCCCGAGGACTATCAGCGCGAATTGGCGCGGCGCCGCCAGGTCGAGTCTTGACGGCAACTGCCTGGAACGGCCTTGGCAGCCGGCGCGGCGGCTAAATCGCGCGGCCCGTCCTCTCAAAAACCTTTGATGTACGACAATCGCCAGGTCTCGCTCCACGGCTGATAGTCGGTTATCGGCAGATCGACGCCCAAGATCAGCGCATTGCGTCGTGCCCATCTTCCAGCAGTCGCACGGGCCGAAGTTGAAGCGAAGCCCCGGCGTCACCGTGACGTAAGTCCGGCCGGGCGTGGGGCCATCCAGTATCGTCTGGGCGAAATTCTCTTCAAACAAGGTCAGGTTTTTGAAGATCGGGGCGTCGGGCGCGCGTGACCGTCTTGGCGATGCTAATGTCGTACTGGACGTCGTTCCGCTGCGCACCGACCGCAGCCGGCCCGGCCAGGTTGTCGAACGAAACGGTGTAGTAAAGTCCTACGCGGTCCATGTTCAGCCAATAGGCCAAGTCTTCGAAGCCCGTGATGGCATACGTTATCGTCGAGTCGTTGACGCCGGTTCCATAGTTAGGAGTGGTGACTTTGAAATTGAACGTACACTCCGACGCCTCGGTATCGATCAATTTGAACCGCAGCAAAGCATACGAGTTGTCGCCGCTGAAATCGTTGCTGCCCGACCGATTATCGACCCATTGATGGGCGGCATCGACCTCGATCATGAAGCGGCGATTGAAGGCCCAATCGACAAAGCCGTCGAGATCCACAAGGTTCAGCCGCGTGGCATTTTTGAGGTTATGTTGGTCGTAGAAATTCACGCGCAGGAGCCGCAGCAACTCGTTCGTTTGCACGCGCAAGAGCGGATAGTCGGGCGTTCCGGTCGGCCGCTGGCGTAGGGCGTAGTTGTCGTTCCATCCGTCCGAGAAGAAATTGCCGAGCGTCAGGTCCGAAAGCTGTTGCTGCACGGCGGGTGCATGTCCCGGTGCCGCGCCCGCTCCACCGCCGGCCGCGTCCAAGAAGGATGAGTTGTCTTGAGCCGGCGAATTTCCATCGTCCTCTGAGGCGACGGTTTGGCCACGCGCACCGCCGCCGGCGATCGATAAGATCAGCATTAAAGCCGTAAAGTACGCAGCCCGTTTCATTGCACTGTTCACGATCCGTCTCCTATCGATGGCCCAGTTCCAGCCAAGCGATGTCGAGCATGGTACGACCTGCCGAGGTTTTACTCCTCGGTGGGCACGATTTATATATCGGTACGGCCAACTGTGGCAAGAGGCGGGAAAAGTCGTCAAATTCCCCACTTTCGACACTTTCGTCACGGCATTTTCGCTACAAGCCACATATTGTGATATCGTTTCCCATTAGCACTTGCGACTGCGACAAAAACGTCACGCTGGCCCTGCTTGCGATGGGTTCGAACAATGGAGCCAATTGCCAACTCGGCATATTAGTCTTAGGATGTGGTTGAGGATTTACGATGACCACCCCCGACAACGAACGATTTCACGCGGCGCTCGCCCGTTTCGATGCCGCCAACGGCGAAGATCCGCGCCGTATCACGTTTCAAGGCCGAGAATGCCCGTATGAATTGCTTTATGCCGAGCGGATGACGCATTGGCTCAAGCAACTCGCCCCGGACGCCTCGGAGGTTTTGCAGTTGGCGGCCCGGTCGCAGCACGTTTGCCGCTGGGAAATCCCGCGCAGCGACTACCCGCTGGACCGCGCCGGATACTATCGCTGGCGGATAACTCTCTATGGCTTCCACGCCGAAAAGGCCGGGGCGATCCTTCGCGAAGTCGGTTACGACGAGCCGACGGTCGCCCGGGTCGAGCAACTCTTGCAGAAGAAGAATCTCAAGACCGACCCTGAGATGCAGCTTCTGGAGGACGTGGCGTGCCTTGTGTTCTGGAGCACTATTTTGCTGACTTCTCCAAGGAGCACGAGCCGGACAAGGTAGTGAATATCCTGCGGAAAACGTGGGGCAAAATGTCACCGCGCGGCCAGGCTGCCGCTTTGAAGCTCGAAATGCCCAAGGAGGCGCGTTTGTTGCTTGACGCGCACTGGCCGGCGAGTAGGGTGCGGTCGAGTTCTACGAGACCCACCATAGACCCGGGCGACGGTGGGTCTTCGCTTCGCTCGACGCCACCCTACGTGCTCGCGTTACTCGACCGCCGTTTTCCAAATCGGCACGTCCTGCTTCATTCGGTCGATGAACTGACTCATGGCTTCCAGCGCCTCGCGGCGGTGCCGGCCGGCAACCTGCAGGCGAAAGGAACACTCGCCTACGGGCACCGTTCCTCGGCTGTGTTCGACGCAAAGCCCCAGCAGACCATGCCGGCAAAGTGTCTCTTCCCCTAGCACGGTGAGCATGTCGCCGGCCATCGGCTCGTAGACTTCGTAGCATAGCCCGCGGATTGATCGGCCGTCCTCCAGCTCGCGCACCCGCCCTTCAAAACAGACGACCGCGCCAGCGCCGTCGCAAGGAAACGGCGGTGGCAGTCCCTTCAGCGGCCCGGCGTGAATCGATGCCAGTACGTTGCCCATCGCTCAACCTCCGGAGACGAAACCGATCAGCGCGATTTCGTCTCCTTCCGTCAGAGTTCGCTCTTCGTTCGCGAACCGCCCGTTGACGGCGAACCGGCAGCCGTCGATCAATCCGGCCAGGCGCGGCTCTTGGGCTCGAATCTCCGCGCGCAATGCGGCGCAGCTCGCCGGGCCGCCTTCGAGCGCAAGAGATATCTCGCCTTCTCCAACGGCCAGTCGCATCGGACCAAACAGTTTCACGCGGGCCAACATCGTTTCAATTCTATCCGCCGATCGTCACCAGCGAATGGTCGGGCCAGACGCCTAGGGGTATCGTTTTGTTGGGGGTTTCCCGACGGATTCGCTGCCGCACAACGTCCTCGCGCCCCGCGCGAAGCGGTGTCAGCAGATCGACGCCGACGGGCGTTCTCATGCATGCGTAGATCCGCCCGTGGCTGTCCAGCCGCAGACGGTCGCAGCGCTCGCAGAACGGATGGGAGACCGTGGTAATGAATCCCACGATCCGTTCCCGGCCTTCGACCACAAAGCGATATCGCGCGGCCGTCGCGCTGTCCGGTGCCGGCCCCAAGTACGTGAACGACTCTTGCAGCGACGCCAGGGCATCGCCCCCCGATAGGTACTCGTCGTCGTAGATGGCGGCCCCTTCGCCATACGGCATGAGTTCGATGAAACGGATCTCGGAATCGTATTGGGCCGCCAGCGTCACTAGCTCGCCGAGGCGGCCACCGTTGACGCTCCGCATGAGCACGGCGTTCAAGCGGATGTTGCGGAACCCGGCCGCGTGGGCGGCGTCGAGTCCTTTCAGCACGGTCTTGATATTTCCGCCGCGCGTCACGTCGCGAAAGCCCTCGGCGTCCAGTGTGTCGATGCTGATGTTGAGCGAGTCCATGCCGGCGCGTCGAAGGTCGGCCGCGATCGGCGCCAGAAGCAGCCCGTTGGTCGTCAGGGCCAATTCGACGTGCGGCATCTCGCCACGCAGCCGGGCAACCAATTGCGGCAGGTCGCGTCGCAGCGTCGGCTCGCCGCCGGTCACGCGAACCTTATGGATCGGATACTCGGCCCGAATGTGGCGGATAATTTCCAGCAGTTCGTCGTCGCTTGCCGTAAACGCCGCCGGACCTCCGGACGGATCGTGTTCCGGCCGGCAATAGCGACAGCGCAGGTTGCAGGCGTCGGTGACGGAAAGTCGCAAGTATAAGGAACGCGGCATCGCAATTAAGCAATAGTTGACAGTCTCGGTATGAGGCCGTCAATTCAGAATATACGGATTGAGCCTTTCAGGCAATACGTGCGATAAACTTATCGCGTGCGTCGGCCTGCTAACTCATTTGTCAATAGCCCCATCCACGTAAAACGAACAAATTCGCCGGCCTCATAGATGCGCGAAACTTCCGGCAGTTCTACGTAACAATTCGCGCCGCAGCTCTGAAATATATCGGCGGAACTGGCGCCCGCCAGGAGTTCCACCCGCCAGCCGCTTACTGAATCGCCAGCCGGGGCCGCGCGGGCCGGCAGATAATTGACGCGGCCGCCTTTGACCTCCGTGCGCTCGGCCAAGTCACCGCGATACACATTCGGGTATTCCGCCTGACCGCTCATCTTCCGGATCGCGGCGGAAACGTAACGGTGAAATCCGAAATGGCACGAGAGCGGATTGCCGGGCAGCCCAAAAATCA
The DNA here is from genome assembly GCA_963707295.1 of uncultured Planctomycetia bacterium. Lineage (GTDB taxonomy): Bacteria > Planctomycetota > Planctomycetia > Pirellulales > Thermoguttaceae > JANXQG01. Next base: position 3,429,783 of record CAVPPL010000005.1, on the reverse strand, counting down.
ATTGCTGTCCCCGCCGCGCGAAAAGGATCGGCTTGCCCGGCTTTTGAGAGACGCCGTGAAAGACTGTTTCCGCGCCGAACTGCTGCAAGGCCCGAGGGACAAAATCATACGTGCCGACCGAGACGCCGCCGGAGAGGACAATAATATCCGCGTTTGCACAGTGCTCCAACACCTGCAACGTCGCGTCCAGACTATCGGCCGCGGTCAACTGCGTCGGCGGCGCGAGACCGATTTCGCGTACCATCGCCGCCAGCATAGGACCATTGGAATTGCGTATCTGACCGGGGCGCAGTGGTTGTCCCACAGGAACAAGCTCTTCGCCAGTTGTGATTATTGCAAGCGACAGCCGCGGCAGGACTCGAACCAATGACCGGCCGAATGCCGCCAATGTCCCAACCGCCACGCTCGTGACGACTTGGCCCACCGTCAAGACCCGCTGCCCTTGTCGGCAATCGCTGCCCTGGGGCGCGATGTGCTGCCCAGCGCGGATAGCATCGGGCAGTTTGACGTTGTCTTCAAGCCGCTGGACGTTTTCTTTCGCCACAACCGCTTCCGCGCCGAGGGGGCACGGAGTGCCGGTGAGAATCTCAATGCAACTTCCACCCGTAATCTCGCCGGACCATACCGACCCGGCCGGCGCCTCGCCAATGATTGATATCGTCCTTCCGGCATCGGCGAGGCGCACCGCGAAACCGTCCATCATCGAGCGCGCAAACGGCGGATAGTCGCGATCGGCCACAATTTCTTCGGCCAAGACCAGCCCGAGCGCATCCTCCAACGCAACGTCGGTGGGCGGCAGCGGCGCAGCAGTGCGGATGACCAGTTCCAATGCTTCGCCGGGAGTAATCATGCGCAAGCCTCAATGAGCGTCCACGCTGCGAAGCACGTCGGCGACATGTTCCAGCGTGGCTAGGATTTCAGGCATGTATTCTTCTACAGCGCGGCGCTGCCGGGCAATGTATAAATCTGCGTCTTTCCGGCGATGCCGGCGACCGCTCGGCTCAGTCGCGCCCGCGGATTGCCGGCACCGAACTTTGCGCGGATATGCTCCATAATTCCGGGAATGAGCCGGTCGCAGAGCGGCGCGACCGTGTCGGGCGTGATATCGCGCGGCCCGACGCCGGTGCCGCCGGTCGTGAAGATGACATCAATGCCTTCCTGAATGCCGCGGACGATCTCGCAGCGAAGTAGCCCGGCGTCGTCCGGCAGCAGCCTTGGTTCGATCGTGGCCCCAATATCGCGAGCAGCAAAGAAGTCTTCCAACAATTCGCGGATTCGCGGCCCGGAGCGATCGGCATAGACGCCTGCCGCCGCGCGATCGCTGAGCGTAATGATCATGCAATGCATCGCTCGCGGCAGTTCGTGCGAATCAGGTTTCGTCATCGAACTTGACCTTTTCCACGAGCGCGATGGGGCCGATCTGCATCTGCTTGTCGACGGCCTTGCACATGTCGTAGATCGTCAGCAGGGCGACGCTCACCGCGGTTAGGGCTTCCATTTCAACGCCCGTCCGGCCTGTACAAGAGGCCTCGCCCGTAGCCGTTACGTGGTCTTCACCCAGTTCAAACACCACGTCCACGTGGTCCAAGCCGAGCGGATGGCAGAGCGGGATCAACTCGCCCGTCCGCTTGGCGGCCTGAATGCCGGCGATTTGAGCGACCGTCAACACGTTGCCCTTGGCGACGCGGTTCTCGCGTATCAACGCGCAAGTCTCCCGCGCGAGCCGGATCATACCGCTCGCCCGCGCCAGGCGTCGCTGCGGTTTTTTGCCGCCGACGTTAACCATGTGCGCGCGGCCTTCAGCGTCAACGTGTGTCAAGTCCGACAAATCAATTCCTTTCTGCTTGGGCGGCTGTGATGCACGTCGCCACGTGCGCACATCTTCAGGCGTGTTGACGTTCATCATCCGTGCGCTGTCGTCGATTTCCACCGGCAGCGCGTCGAGCGACCGCCACAGTCGGCCCACGCCATAGGCGCCCGCGCCAATGGCCGCCCTCACTTTGTCCAGCACGCTCACCGGCACGACGGCGCAAAGCGGGTGATCGCCTTCGGTCGTGTGGGCGACGACTAGACGCCCGGAGCTTGCCTCGTACGCCCGAACAAGCCTTAGTATCTCGTCTGCGGTAACGTTCGGCAAGTCGCAGGGAAGCAAGAGCACGCAGTCGCAACGCCTCGCGAGGTACGTTACGACCGCTTCAATTCCTCCCAGGGGGCCGATATTTGCGAGCCGGTCAGCGATAATCGGCAAATTGAATGCCGCATAAGGCTCCCGCTCGTTGGCCGAAATGACAATGTCGGTAACGTCCGCCGCGGCGGCTTGGTCAAGCAGCCGCTCGATGATCGAGGTCCCGCCGACATCGCGCAGCAGCCCCTTGACAACTCCGCCCATCCGAGTTGCCTTTCCGCCCGCGATTACGGCCGCTGCAATTCTCATCAGGTTTCAACTCACCGCGGCTCCCATAACTCAAAGCGGTTGCCTTCGGGATCGACGGCCCAGCCGAAGCGGCCGTAATCGTAATCTTCCACACGGTCCTCAACCTGTGCGCCCGCCGCACGGAGCTGCGCGAGCATCGCATCGAGATTGCGCACGCGATAGTTGAGCATCATGGGCGAATTGCCGGGACCAAAATACTCTGTGTTTGTGGGGAACGCGGACCAAACCGTTTGCTCGCCGGCGGCAGCGGCCGCGAAGTTGCCATATGTCTGACCGGGTTCGACCGGCACGCCTAAGTGCTTCGCATACCAGGCGGCAAGCGCTTGCGGGTCGCGAGCTTTGAAAAAGACTCCGCCCACTCCCAGTGCTCGCTCCATGCGGTAATCTCCTTTCGTTGGAAGGCCATCGCCGCCCATCTATTTCAGATAAGTCGGCGCTGTGATTTTCATTCCCGGCCGGATCTTGTCACGCAACTCTTCCGCATCCAGCGCAAACGAGGGGCTGATTTCCACCGCCACGTCGCCGACTTCCGCGCCGGCGGCGCGGAGCCACTCTCGATGCAAGGCACACATCTGCGCCTTGACCGATTCCGGCGTATCGGTCGCCGCGCCGGAGGCGTTTTTCAGCGGAGCGAATGCCTTGGCCGGATCGACCTCCACGACTATTGCGTTGCGGGCGGCGGGCATCAGGTCGAAGATGAACCGCTCGAACTTGATCGCGTTGGGCTTCGCCGGCTCCGCGCGCTTTCCGGACGCGTCGATGCAAGCGACCTTCTTGTTCGCGATGTGGAAGGGGAATTCGTCGGGCAGTGAATCATGCGATGGCGAATCGAGCTGCCCGGCCATGCGCCGCAGGAAGCCGAGATCGAACACATGCACCGCAATGCTGCCGGCCCAAATCTTCAGTGAGCCGTCGGGATTCGTCAACCGGGCGACGTCGTCCGGAAGATCGCTATACTCGATGACCAGCGAGCGGCCGTCCGCGCTGACGACGTTGCCGACCTTTTCCAGCGGATCGCGCTTGGCGATCACCTGCGTGGTCATTTCCGCATCGGACAGAATATGATAGCCAAGGTACTCCGCGCCGGCGATCTCGACGAGCGGGTTGTCGACCTGGAAATAGAACAGCTCGCGGATGCCGCGCCGCGCAGCATCGTCCATAGCACCGCTCGTGGCAAAGGCCGCCAACATGCCGCCGTGCCCGTTGGGGCTGAGCGCAAGGCGATCGGGCGATTCCAAAAGAACTTTGCCGCTTGCCGCATCGACGGCCGGCATCGTGCCTTGGCAGAAAACGAGCAGATCCTCGGCGGGCAGTCCAAATCGATCATGTGCGTCAAGATATTGAACTGTCTCCTCGTGCGTTGCCGGGCTGGTCATCAAATAGAGCGGCATCCGCACACCGAAACGCCGCGCGGTGGCCAGCAGCTTTTCGATGTGGATCTGGAAGAGAGTGCGGCCGGAGACAGGGCCGATCTGGAACATGCCCTTGGGATGGTCGAACCCCAGGCGCGTGCCCTGCCCGCCGGCAACGAGTATGACGCCAACTTGCCCAGCAGCCACGGCCTGTCGCCCGCGCGCACGGGCATCATCAAGCGTGATACGGTTCTTTGCAGCATCGAGACGGAACCCGACGGGCGGCCCGGCACGCAGCGCAAGGTCGCGGAAGTTGCTCTGGTCCTGCCCCTGCGCGTGCAACTTCTGGATGAGGCGGAAATCGACGCCCTGGATTTGCCGCGTGAGCGAGTCTCGCCCGGCCGCGCTCAATTGGTCCCAAAAGTCAAGCAAATGCTCCTGGCCGAACGGCCGAAGCACGGCCAGCAGTCCATCGCTGTCCATGTCTACCAACCCATGACCATGTTCGATTCGATGGCTTTTCGAGCGTGTTCCAAATCGGTGCCGGTATGGTGCATGTAAAGGCGAATGGCGTGTAACTTGTCGCCTTCGGCCTTGGAGAGGCAATCGCGTGCCGTTGAGCAGGGGTCGGCGCTGCCGTTGATTCCCAACGCGGCCTTGGAAATGACCCAGGTGTCGCGGGGACGCTTGGTAATGCGGACAGGGTTCTCTTTCGGATAGTTTTCTTGGACAACGCCGACGGCCGATTGCTCGTCGCTTGCCCAAGTGATGATGATATGCGATGGAGTTTCGATTTCGAAAAGTGGCATGATTGTAACAGCCCTTGTACCAAGAGGGTAGGCAAAACGAATCCGACCCGCTGATTATAACCGAATCCGCGGTCGGCTGTCTAGGCGATAGAGGGGTCCGGGAGAGACCGCAAAGGGCACGAGAATGGGGGAGAAGGAAATAAGGCGATTTTCGAGACTTTGCGGAAATACCTTTGTCGAACGGCGTGGCACGGCCATCTTGGCCGTGTCGCATCATGGGCTGGAAGCCCATGCCACGGAATTCCAAACGGTCCCGCCCTACCGGCTTCCAACCGGCTCCGCCAGTTCCTCGCCGTTCGATGATTCCTCGAATAAGCCGCGTGAAGCCGTTTCGGTTTTCTGCAACCGCGCCGCGACAATATTGAAGTCGCCAGCAAAATCCTGCCAGAAGTCGCCCTTACGGAACTGGACTATTTCCACCGCTTTGCCTTGCGCCAAATCGCGCATCGTGCCGCGCAAGCGAAATAGCGGCCCGGCAAATCGGTTCGTCAACCGCAGCATGTCGAGCACCACGATCGGCAGCAGCAAAAGCGAAACCACGGCCGCCGGGCGATAAAGCGACCATAGATCATGCAATTGCTGATCGAACGGGCTAAGCGGCCGGACAACCATTCGCCACAGCAGCAGGAGCGTGCCGATCGCCAAGAGGCAAAGCATCCAATAGATGACCACGCGAACGATCAGTGCCCCTTGCACTTGTATGTCAGCAATCAAAGTTTTTCGCAGTGAGCGATTTGGTTTTGCCCTTGCCATTGGACGTGGCTCCTAGTTTGCGCATGTGCAACCCTAGTCAAGGATAGCTTATTTTTTTGGAGCGAAGCCACCCCTCGATGTGGTTGTCCGGTAGCTTTGCTCCCATGCTAGTTACCGCTTATGGTCCAATGCGAACCGGACGGCATGCATCCAACGGGGGAATGCGGCTGAAGTACTCGCGGTAGAGCGGCGCGAGACGATCGGGATGCGACGCTTGGGCGCGCTCGCGGGCGGCGCGGCTCGCGCGGTCATATTCGGCAGAGTCGTCCCATAGGCGGATGATTGCTTCCACCCACGGCTCGACGTCTTCGGCCGTCGGAACTCTTGCGCGTCTGCGGCGTATAGCGCGGGGATTTCAAAGAGAAACCCCGCGTCGCCGATCGTCTCCGGCAGCCCCGCGATCGCTGGCCAAGACCGGAATACCGTTGAGCATCGCCTCCACCGCCACGAGCCCAAACGACTCGAACCATAGCGACGGCATGAGCAGCATTTTCGTGTTCGCAAATACCGCCGGATAGAAGTCCGCCGGGTCGGGCGAGAACGGCATCAGCGTGATGTTCCGCGCTGGAGTCCCGGCTTTAGCCGGCTCGCTGACTCGTGGTGTGGGCGTCCCGCCTGCGAATGCAGCTCCCCCGCGATGTGCTCCGCCAAGCCCAGCGCCGGGTTCTTTAGCGCGTCGCCGCGACTACGGCCTTGAGTGACCAAAAGCGGAATGTCCGGCCGGCGCTTCGCCAACTCTCGCGCAATCCGCGCGAAAACATACACGCCTTTCGTCTCCTGCGGATTGATGAACGTGATATAGCGCCGAGTCTCCCCTCGCGCCGGTGCAGGGTTAAGGTGAGCGCAATCGGTCTCCTCGCCCTTTGGGAGAGGGTTAGGGTGAGGGCGGTTTGCCATGGCTTGCTCCCCGCTCCTCGCACCCTGCTCCCTGCCCTTCACCTCCGCTTCCTCCCAATGCACGATGAGCGGCAGCACGCGACATTCCAGCCCCAGCTTCTCGCGGTAATACTGTCTCGAAAACTCGCTGGGCACGATAATGTAATCGGCCAGCGCGAACGCCGCGCGGTCGGTGTAGGCGAAGTTGTAGAGCCAAAAGACGATCTTCGCCCCGTTCCGCTTTGCCATCTGCTGCACGGCCAGCGCCACCGGATCGCCGCCGTAGGTCCAAACCATATCGGGCCGGAAGCGGTCCAGAACATCTCGCAGCCCGTCAGGAAGGCGGCAATCTCCTCGCGTTGAATTCTGTTATCGAAACCCGACGCGCCAGCGAGCGGACCATCGAAACCCGAAGCGTGAGCGAGTTGACCGCCCCCGCTCTCCCCCTCCGTCTCCACCATCGTCACGGCCGCGTTGCCATGCGACGCAAAGGTCATGCGCCCGTGAAACGGCCCGATCCGCGCATCGCGGACCGTGGCGGGCACGCGGCCCGCGCGAGCGATTCCACGATCGCGCTTTGCTGCGGCGCGTCGGTCCGCGTGCCGCAAAACGCCTCGCAGGCGAATCCTTGCGCGGCCAGAAGCGCCAACGCATCTCGCGTGGCCGTCGCCGCGCCGTTGGCAAAATCCATGATGCAATGCGGCGATACAAAGGCAACCCGATTTCTCCCCTCTCCTTTCGCTGTACCCAGCGACGGGAGAGGGGCAGGGGGTGAGGGCGTGCCCTCCGCCATCACGCCCCCATTCGGGCTTGTCCCAATGGAGCGCAAGATTGGACAGCTAAACGCGGCGCCCAACGAACCCATTTCTCTCCCTTCGTCCGCCGCCCGGCCCGGAACCGGGCCGGGCGGCGGACGAAGGGAATCCGAAGGTGATAAAGGTCGCGTTGCTAGCTTTTCAATCTTTCGCTCCACTGACGCGAGGTCAGCGGGCGCGACCACTTTCTCCCCCTCGCCCCGCGGGAGAAGGTTACGGTGAGCACCAAAAGTCCCCTCGCCCACTGGGAGAGGGTTAGGGTGAGGGCGTGTGGTTTGTGTTTGTAAACCAAAATGCCTCCCCTCATAAACCAACCAACTCGGTGCCGCCAATGTATTCGGCAGCGTCGTCACCACCGTCGTCAACGCGGCCTTTTGTGCGCGTTTCGCTGCCGCCGCGCCAACTCTGCCGAGCCGATCCATAAACGCCGATAGCCTCGTCAACGTCTCTAAATTGTCCGGCTCAATTTCCAATGCCCTACGGAAGCTGGCCAGGGCGTCGGCATCGTTCCCCAGCATCGAATGCGCGCCGGCAAGATTGACGTGCGCAGGGACGCAGGTCGGCGCAAGCTCGACTGCCTTTTGCAGTGACGCTATGGCTATATCCGGCCGCTTGGCGGAGATTTGAAGCGCCCCAAGATTCACGTAGAACTCCAGACACGGCGCGTGCTCGATAGCGTCGTGATAGAGTCGAATCGCTTCATCAGCACGTCCCAGTTGCTCCAAAAAACGAGCCGTTGTTACTAGTGCGTCGGGATCGCGCGTGTCCGGTTTACGCACGTCGCAACTGCCTCCCCAATATGTTTCATGTTAGTCGTTCGCTCGAGAGCATTTTACGTCAGCCACGGTTGCCGATTATTTCCCCGGCGCGGCCGGTTGCTGGCCGATTCGGATTTTCACTGGCGCTGCCGTAAGAACCGCGTCAACGTCACCGATCACCGGCAGGCTGGCAAGAACGCAGTACTCGCCTGGCGTCTTCATGTCGAAAAGTTCGGAAAGCGGGATCGATTGCTCAATCGTTTCCTTCGGCTGTAGCTCCCTTGTGTCGATTGCCGAGCCACCGTCGAAGAATCTCTTTCCCTTTTCGGTCAAGGAAACGGTCTTCCCGTCGGAGTTGCGAAGCTGCACGTTATAGCCGCCAGCCCCTTCCCACTTCTTCACGATGATTGGCCGCTTGCTTTGATTCCCCAACGAAAGCATAAGCACGTCCGGCTTCCTCGCGGATGCGGTCAAATGAAGACCCTCAAAAGGTCTGTCGGCAAAGCGTGCCAACTCATCCCATCGCGAGTCGAGTGGCGCGACGGCAGCAAACATATCTTGGCTCGGTTGGATGTGGGAGTCACTCTCCTTGTTTGCACGGAAGTCGCCGCCGAATCGCGGCACATACGTGAATGGCCGTGCCACTACGAACGACGGATGATCGCCCTTAATTCGCACTGCGGCAAGGACCGTATACGGTTCACCCGGAATAATCGGGAAGCTACCAGGAAACGCAGGGTAAGCGGCGACCGACCTACCGCCAGCGGCCGCCTTTCCGCCGACGGGCTCGAAAGGGCTGGCGTCGGACGTTTTCACCGTGCCGCACGACAGGTCAGCCGTCTCTGTATCCCCTACATCCCTCCGCATAGTGAAAACCGGCTTCCCTCGCATGTCGCGGACGAGCAATGTTACCTTTGCGGAACCTCGTGCGGCGGCGAGGCTGCGTACTGAACGACTGGACAAGACGATCCTGGGGTCATCTGACTCAAACGGATCGCTGGACCTAATGACCTTCCACTCAATGTCGTATTCAGGATTGCGATTTGGCACTCGATCTACAAGCTTCGCCCATAGTTGGTCCGAGCCGTAGAGCGGCCGTGTTTCACCTGCAATAGGTAAGGCCGGAACGTGGATATTCAACGGAAGCGAGACCAATCCCGTTAATGATCCCGGCTCGTCGGGAAGCATCACGATGACCATGTATCTCTCATTCGACTTCAGGGGAAAAAGCTCGTCGAGCGGTAGCCACGTCCCAACCGAACACCCAATCGCAACTTCACAGGAATGTTCTTCTATTTGCCGCACAAAGAACTCGCGGCCAAAACTCGTCATCGACACGGCTTTGCCACGCGCGTCATAAACGAACACGCGGTAATTCGAGGGCACCCTTCCCAGTTTTATAGTGCGGGTACGCAATTTGTCGTCTTGCGTCGAGTTGTGAACATTCCTATTGCGCACGCATGTGACCGATACCACGAGGTGGACTGCATTCGGTGAAGAGGGTGAAATAATGCCATCCAAAGTAAAGCCTTTGTGCTCGACTCCCGCTTCCGTCAGAAGCCTCGTCCACTGGGGATCGGAATCCGAATTCGCTGCCGAAAACTTACGCACAGCCACCTCTGCGTCTACTTCATTCCAGCCTTTTTCCCCAATGGTAAAGATTAACGGCTTCGCAACAAGCAACTGCCGGCCGCAATATCCGAGTCCAGCAAGTAGCGAGTATTGACCAGGTTTGTCCAATGCAAACTCACCAGTTAAAGGCTGCAAGGATGCGACTGCGTCCCCAGGCCAAAGCGTTTCAATTACGCGGCTTCCCTCACGTTCGGCCAACTCGTATGCGCCGCAAATGTTGCTCCGTCGCTGGCACCGGAACGCGCGTCGGGCCCCGTATAAGCATCGCAGAAATATTCAGCCCGTGCCGCTCCCTACTGAATTGGGAAGGCAGTTCGGAGATGATTCTTCAGACAAATGCGAACTGAGTACCTGTCACCGGTAGGTACACGGTCCCGCACAAGCTTCGTCGTCAGCGTAAATCCACACTTGACCTCTCCCGCTTTTGCGAAAAGCTGGTCCCACTCGGTGCTTGCATCTTTCGGCCTGTCCTCACTAGTAGCGTTCACCTTATCAGTGCGACGAACGGCAGGCTCAAACGCAGCACTACTGCTGATTCCAAAAAGTGCTGTCAACCACGTCATGACGGATACGATGATCGTGAGCTTCGTACCTGCGATCGTTCCTCGATACTTCTTAGCGTGCGTCGAGCACCCAACATTTACTCGTTCCAGGTCGAGCGGCAAACGTACCAACGCAAACGGCACGCTTGCCGGGAGGTTACCCGATTGTCGGTTCAATTTCGAAAACGCCAGGCCCTTCATAATGCAATCCTCTCAACCGCCGTTCTAACCGTCGCCGAGACCTGCCTTTTCGGTCACTTGCTCCAACCAAACGAGCCTTCGTCGAGCTTCTTAGACCATGTCGGGAAAGTAAGCGTATCGGAGAAGCTATACCCTGTATACTTGAATGGTGGTCCAGGAAACGGAATGTCTCTTGAGTTATTGGGATTCAAAATCTTCGCGTCGAAAAACTTCTGGGCGGGGGTCTTGTAGACTGATGTTGGAAGCGCTACGGGAATCGCACTATTTGCCGCCCAAACACCGTCGATATGTATCGACCAATCTATCTTGGAGAGGGGCACCCAGCATCCCGTGCCGCTCGCTGGCTTGCACATCAACCAAGTTGTAAATGACTTATTACTCGTCGTTGTTCCACCCTTTGCAATATTAGCGTCGGGCGTGTCACCCTGAAAAATCGTACCCGCCGTGAAGGTCGCGTTGGGACTCGTCGGATCATCGGGGCCGTATGGAAAAACTTGGTCAAGCCCTGAGTTCGGCGGCAAGCTGACTCGCGCGCCATGCGCCAACTGTATAGACGGTGCTGCGATTATTGACAACCTGTGCAAAGCAATATTGCCACTGACTAGCGTCGCTCGGCACCGCCGGCTTCCCGCGCCAAAGCACGCCCGGTGCTCTAACCGGTCCAAACGACTCATCGCCAAAAGAGATATGCGCACCCGTCCAAGTTGTAGTGCCGTCGCCGAACGTAGCTGCGGTCGTGGGATAGAACGAACGCGGTTGCGTTAAGAATGCCGCCACCGTGGTGATAATCGGCCTATTGACGTTGAACGTTGACTGCGCGTGGCGCTTCCAAACGGGCTCCAAAGCTTGGCTGTTTCTACCCGGCCCGTCCCCCCATCAACCCACGCAAACGCGAGCGGGAGCAGGCTCAGATTGTTGTCTATCGCAAGCGCGCGCCGGTCCATATCACCAAGGTATTTGGCGCGCAAGCCGCTACCGCTCTTTCGTTCGCGCCAGTGCCGGTCGTAGGCTGGTAATTCTTCACAGTGTTCCCGGCCGGCATTGACCATGTTACTAATCCGCCTTGTCCCGATAGATCCCGGACCTGTAAATCCAGCACTTTGCCAATTAGTCCGGTTCGAGTGCTGCTGGTAATGTTATCGAGCGCGTTGTTGTACATTTGCAGCGGCTTAAAGTCCACGTTGGCGCCGGTAGTCGGGAAATTGGCGCCCCCCGAGGCACACTCTAGGTTAATCGGGCCCCAAGCTTCCTGGTTCGTCGTGGGGTCCGTGGCGGAGGCGTACAGCATCAAATAGTAACCGTATCCGGGCCCTAGCTCGGCGAACCGCGGGCCGCCCTCAACCCCCGTCAAGCCGAACTTCTGGCCGTCCGGAGTATAAGATACCGAGACCCCGCTCGGGCAATCCAGGGTGAACAAGGCCGAGCTTTGCACCCCCGAGGGGATCGAGATTTCGATGGGGATGAAGTCCCCCAGCGGTGCGCTTGCGGAATCCGTTTGGGAGCCGTCGGGTTTGAAGGCGGTGATCTGCGGGGTCGTATCGCCCGACCACGGGGTGGGGGGAAGGTCGTCCTCATTGATTGTCACATTCGCGGTGGACCAGCCGCCGACGATATTGTAGCCCGTGCCGGAGGCGAGCGTCATGCTGACCAGCTTGCTGCCGCCAACCTGGAAGATGTCGTTCGGCACCACGTAGATAGTTGCCGTTTCGGGCCCGTCGCCGGGGATGGTAATGGTCCCCGTCTTCGCCACGTAGTCGTAGGTAATGGTGGCGCTGCTCGATAGCGTGTAATCGACGCCGGGGGTAGCGCTTCCGCCGAGGCTGAAATCTATGGTAACATCGCCGGCCGATCCGCCGCCGCAGGTCACCGCGAACGCGCCCAGGTACGGGCCACTGGGCGCGCCGCTACTACCGCTACCGATATACTCGGAAGCCTCAGGCGTAGTCGCGCCGATCATTACTTCCGACGGGCGCGAGTGACGGTGACCGAGTTAGTTGCCATTGTCGTGCCGTCCAGACCGGCCACCGTGACGGCAACCGTGTAGCTTCCGGCGGCGGCGTATGAATGCGGATCGGCGGAGAACGTCGTTTCGCCCGCGCCGAGGCTGATCGTCGTCGTATCCGGCGTGCCGCCGCCGTCGCCCCAGTCGATGGTGACGAGGTGTGCCGTATTGAATTGCGGGTCGGTGAAGGAACCGCTCAAGGTCGGCATGTCGCCAGCATAGATGGTCGATTCGTCGAAACTAAAGACCGGCGGCGAAGGCTGCGCGTTGCTGTAATTCACCGTCAGCGGCGTGGCGTTGGACGCGGAATTGCTCTCCGCGTCCGTCACCGTGACGATGATTCCGTAGCTGCCCGTCCCCAAATATTGCGGCAGCGGGTAATCGAACTCCGTCTGGCCGGGATCGAGCGCGAACGTGGTCGTGTCCGGGTTGCTGTTTGTGCCGTCGCCCCAATTGATCGAGACGTTATACGATTCTTGCGATGCCGGCGCGGCAAAGCTCACGTGCAACAGGTCGGGCGCGAGGCTGCCGCCGTCCTCGGTGTCGGCCCCGCTGTAAGCTGCGTTGTCGGCCGTGATTGAAGTGATGCTGGGAGCGGCGGCCGACACGGCAACCGTGTGGACTGAGCCGCTGTTCAGCGTCGCGGTGTAGGCCGCGCCTAGCGAGTTGACCGCGATCGCCGTGACGGCAAGCGTGCCCGGCGAGCCGAAAACGTGCGATTGCGTACTGGAGAACGTGCCGGAAAGTGCCGTATCGGCAGACCCGTCGCCCCATGTGATCAGCCAGGTGTCGATCGAGTTGCCGCCGGCATCGTTGGCAGCGTGAGTGCGTAGGGCGTCGTGGTATTCCCCTCGGTCGCGGTCGTGCCGCCCGTCATGGTCAGGCTGCCGACCGGATAGTTCGTGATCGAGGCGCTTGCCGCCGATGACGTGCTGGCGGTGAACGTGTCATCGCCGCCATAGACGGCGGTGAAGCTATGGCTGCCGGCAATCAGCGGTTGGGTTGTAAATGTGGCCACGCCGGTGGAAGGGTTTAAGGTTCCCGGTCCCAAGTCAATTATACTGCCGCTGCCGATCTGATCAAAGAACTCGACCGTACCGGTCGGTTCGCCTGCCGCCTGCGGCGCGACGACGGCTTGCAGGTCGGCTTTATCGCCAAAACTGGCCGGGCTATTCGTGATCGATAGCGTGGTCGTGGTGGCGACACTCGTATCGACCGAAACCGACTGCGTGCCGACGCTCGTATAGGGCGAATTGGAGTCGCCAGTCAGCGACAAATCGACCGTGATCGGGCTGGCGGGCGCGGAAGCGAAAACGTGCGTCACCTGGTCGCCCTCGGCGGCCAGGTCGTCGGCCGTTACCGGCGGGTCGGACGTGCCGTCGCCCCAGTTGACGGTGTACGCCAGCACCGCGCCCGATCCCAGATCGGTCTGGTCGTCACCGAACGTGAGCGTGTAGGTGTCGCCGGCGGCGACCGTGGCATCGCCCGAAAGCGGCAGCGGCACGCCGGAGCCGTCCCAGGCGACGCTGACCGTCGCCTCGTACGAAGTGAGGGAATTATAGCCGGTCACGGTGATCGTGTGCGAATCTTCGCCGGTGAAGACGTGCGGCACGACGCCCGGCAGGGTGAGGCCGGTGATCGTCTGTGTGCCCGTGCCGTCGCCCCAGTCGATATGCCAACTAGTGATCGGATGGTCGTCCACGCCGGCCGAGGCCAGCGTGAGCATGTAGGGCATGTCGTCGCGGTAAGTCGCCGCGCCCGTGGCGGAGATTTGATAACCGCCAAGCGCAACGTCCGCGCTGTCGGAAAAGCCGCTATAACTCGCCGTGACCGTGTCGCTGTCGCCCGAGCCGGGCGCGGTGTACATCGCACCGCTGAACCCGCCGTTGGTCGAACCCCACGTGATGTCCGTTGCTGCCGGCTGCGTGGCCAGCGGGTTGCCGAACTGATCCAGCACCGTGGCCGAGAAGCTCGCGTGGCCATCGAACGGCACTTCGGCCGGCGGCGGCGCGATCGCGATGCTCGCCAGCGCGGCGGTAAGAGTAACGTCGAAAGTCTGGCTCACCGCCAGCCCGGCCGCGTTGGCGATCGTCGCCCGCAGCGTGTAAGTTCCCGCCTGGTAGAACGTGGCCGTCGCGGCCTGGGCCGTGTTCGTATCGTTATCGCTGAAGGTCGGACCGTCCGCGCCGTCGGGCGTGGAAACGACCGACCAATCATAGATCAAGTTCGCTTCGCCGCCGTCGTCCGCGCCCAGCATGGAGAGCGCCGCGGTCGTGCCCGTCACGGTCGCCGCCGCGTCGGTCGCGAAGGTCGGCGCCCGGCCACGACCAGAGTCCGCGTCAACGTGCAGGCGGCATAGTTGGAGTCAACCGTGTCGCCGCTATAGGTGACCGTGAGCGTGTAGCTGCCGGCGGCTGGCGCAGTGAGTTCCAGAGCTTTCGCGCCGTCGCTCAATGCGTAGGGGCCATAAGTACTGCCGTCAAATGTAAACTCAAAGGTTCCGTTCGGCGTATCGCCATTGGCGTCCGGAATGATCGTCGCCAGATAGGTTAAACTCGCGCCGGAGGTAGCCGCCGTCAAGCCCGTCAGCGCGAAGTTGGCATCGACCTGCTGGTCGAGCTCGGTCGTGCTCGTCGTGTAATTGCCGTCTCCGCCGGGCGTGTAAACCGCGGTAATGGCGTGCGTGCCGGGCGTCAGGCGTGGATGGGGTCACTGTCACGACGGTGTCAAGGGCCATGCCGTCGCCCCAGGTCGGGCCGCCGGTTGGGAGGGTGATGGTCGGGCCGCTCGGCGCGAAATTCGCCACGGTCGTACTTCCCCTGCACTTTAGGTGATTTTCCTGGTGGTGCAGGTACGCGTGGATAGATTATACGCAGAGGTTGAGGAGGCTGGCGACGAGGTCGTGGAATTTATGCATGTCGTGTGCGTTGGGCAGAACGGCGAGAAATTGTTGATGCAGGTTTTTCCGCGAAATCCAGCGACGGCGGTCGGTGTGCGAGGGACGCCGATCGGGGTTGTCCCAGGGACGCTCGCAACGGTCGCTCAGCTCCGACGCCGGCTGGTCCCAACAGCACAACTGGACCAACGCGTAGAGCCATTGGTTCAAGTGCCAACAACCGATGTTCGACCAGACGTTGCGAACTTGCTGTTGTCCCGCGCCCCACACCTCCTTCACGTCGTGGAAGTGTTCCTCGATCGCCCAGCGTGCGGCAACGGCTTCCAGGATGTCGCGTGCGTCCACCGACGTGTCCGTGCAGAAGTAGGGTGCCCAACTGCCGTCCTCGAAGCGAAGCAGCACCACGCGGATCTGGCCGCCGACCAACTTCGAGGTCGCCAGAAAGGTCTTGTACTGACGGGTCGCCTCGACGCCGCGGCAATGGTAGGTGATCGTTTGCCAGCCCCGCCGATGCGCGGCACGCTTCGCCACGTGGATTCTGTTCTTGCCATAGACGGGCGGCCGTCCGCGGCGGCGGGGATCGCGTTTTTCAGGCAAGTCGTAAAGACAAGCGTCCTTTCGCAGGCGGCTGACGACGACGATGCCCAAGCCAAGGATCGGTTTGAGAAACGGTTGCGCCGCATATGCGCCGTCGACCGCCAGCCACACCTTCGCCTTCACTCCCAGCCTGCCGATCGCCTGCATGAACCAAGTCAACAGTTCGACGCCCAGTTGGTGCTTGGTGCGGAATTCCCAGCCATATTTTTCTGCCAGCTTGGGGATGTCAACTTGGCGGTATCCGCACAGCAGTACCATGTGACGCCGGTCGGCAACGACCGGGGGCGCCGGCGTCAGCGGGCGGCTAGACGCCGGCGAGCGGCCTCGAGTTGCTTGCGGTCGGCTTTGTCTCGCCGCTCTTCGACGCGGTACATGCGGATCGCTTCCGGGTGGCTCTGTTTCCAAACGTCGGGCAGCAGGCTTTCGTAGTCCGTCGAGCCCGCCAGCAATTGGTCGAGCACGTCTTTGACGTAGACCCCGACATCGAGGTCGTGTCGCCGCGCGCTGCTCACCAGGGTCATCATCATCGCACTTTGCTCGCCCCCGGCCACGCTGCATACGAACAGCCACGCCTTGCGGCCCATGGCCACCTGCTTCATCAACTGCTCCGCTGAATTGTTGTCGATGGGAATCCGGCCGTCCCGAACGTAGACGTTGAGTTCCTTCCAGTGGTTGCGAATGTACCGCAACGCTTCCGAGAAGTCGCTCTTCGGCAGCACTTCCTGCAAGGGCCTCGTCTCCAGCCAACTCCAAATCGCGTCCAGGATGATCGTCGATTCGCGCTGGCGCAACGCCTGGCGGTCCTGCCAGGTCATGTCCTTGGCACGGGTCTCGATATCATACAGCGCCTGGATCATTCCCAGCAGCAATTCGCTTTCCTTCGCGTAGGTTATCGCTTCCACGACCTTGCGGCGCACGTGCCCCCAGCAGGCGGCGAACGTCAGACGTTCGTCGCTGTGGATCACTACGCTCAAGTTTCCCGAGAAACAATCTCCCTGCACGATACATCGGCTGTTGCGGAAGAAGTCGTCGGGGCCGTCCCGGTGCCGCGACACGCGGAAGTCGAAGATGTTGTAGGGTGCCAGGTAAAGGCCCATATAGACCCACATCTTGGCGAGCAAGCTCGAATCGCCTTTGGCACGCGCCTCGGCAACCTTCTCGACCAGACGCTTGCTCTTGGCGTCGCCGGGAATTACCACAGGCGGCGTCTTCGGCAACAGCATGCGGCAACCCGTGTCGTCGATGGCCACGCCCACGTCCTGCTGAACCTTCCACGTCATGTGAGCGATGAAGGGCGCGATGACGAACTGCACCTGGCTGACGAGGTTCAACAGCGTCGAACGGCTGGGCGTCCAGCCGCTGCCGGCGAACACGTCCTGGTGCCGATAGATTGGCAGGTGGTGGAACCACTTGCCCTCGACCACCGTGGCCGCCACACTGGTGTCGTAACGATCACCTTCCACTAGCGACGTGGGACGTTCCGGCGAAGCCACGCCGCAGGCGGCTTCGCCCGGACAGACATACTTCGGGTATTTCTTCACCAGCACGTACAACTCGGGACGCTTGTAAACCAGCGTCTCGGTCGTATCGTAGCCCATGGCCTCTCGCTCTCCGTGCGTGGGGCAGTTCTTCTGCGCCTCATTGCCCTCGATGACCTTCTCGATCCGCGGCAGATGGCTGGGCAGCGACTCGTCCCGTTTATTCCTCTTCACGGCGCGTGTCACCGTGTATGTCTGCACGATCGCTTCGGCCTGGGCCTCCGCCTCGGCCCGAGCCGCCTGGAACTCTTCGCTGTTTTCAAAGGGCAGCAAAGACTGGTTCTCGGCCGAAAGGATGCGCTTCTCGCTGCGATGCCCGTTGATGAAATAGCTCAGCAGCTTTCGCAGCTTTTGCATCTCTGTCGTGAACTCCTCGATCTTCTGATCTTGCGATGCGATGGTCGCAGCTTGAACACGCAGCAGCCCCTGGCAGGCATCGAGATCGTTGGGAAGTTCGTATGCGTCGATCATGTGACTGATGATAACAAGATCGTCAAAAAGCGCAATCGCGCCTTCGCGCAAATCGGCGAGATTCCGAAAAATATTTTGCGGCGAAGGCGCTGCGTTGCGCCGTTACGAACTGACGTGTCCCAATGCGGCAGATTTCGCCGCATCGAACGAATACCGGCGACGACGTTTCACGGTCGCCAGTTCAATGCCCGAGAGCAACAACGCGAAGTCGGTGGCGTCGATTTCGACCTGCGTTCCGCTGGGCGCGCCTTGCGGCCTCTGGAAGGTGCCGCGTTCCAAACGCTTCATCCAAATCGCCAAGCCATCCCGATCCCAATGGATCAGCTTGATGCGATCCAAGCGGCGGTTGAGAAACAGAAACACGTCTCCGTTGCGGATGTCGCGTAGGAACTCGGACTGCACGATGGCGTGCAGGCCGTTAAAGCTCTTGCGCATATCGGCAGGCTTGGCGTACAAGTAGATCTTCGTCTGCCCCGAGGGAGACAAAAGCGACGAGTGCAACATCGCGGGCGCCTTTCATGTCACGAACGCACAACGACTTCGTGGAAGGCGTCGGAACACTCCGGCCGCGCACGCTGAAGTGCCTCGGCGAGACAACAAATCGCCTCCAGGCAGTCGGCCGGCACTGACACCTCCACTCCGGCCTTCAAAGAAAAACGCACCACGGCAGCGTGCGCCACTCTTGCCTGCTGCGGCTGCGGGCTTCACGGGCAGGCGACTCCGCCGCGGCGGAGTCGCGGTCGAGGTGGACGGCCTAGCCGATTTCGACCCGACACGCTTCGCCCAATAGTAGAATGTGCATACCGATATCCGTTCTTGTTCGCAGAATCGGGTGACCGAAAGCCCACTCGCCCGAAACCGCTCGAACCGCACCTCCCACGCCCGCCGCTTCTCAACGTCCTGCCGACCCACCATGACTCTCGACTCCGAAATGTGACTGAACTTGACCTATCCGGCCAGTCCAAGCCTACACCCCAAAATGGCCCGCCGCCGGCCAAAGCCCTGATGGTGCCCATGTACGGTCACACTTGGCGGACGTAGAGCATCGAGCGCAGCGGCAGCGCGATCACGCCCCACAGCGGATGCCCTGCCAGCCAGGCCAGGGCAACCCAGTTGTGTCCGTAGAGCCACTTGCCGTCCGCCGGTCCGGGCGTCGGATGGTGATGGACACCGGCGCCTTCGACGTGCCGTCCATAGCGCGCCGTGGGCGAGTCGTCCATGGCCAGAACGATGCGATCTCCGAGCGCAGGAGCGAACTTCTGCACGATCAAGCCGAGCATGGCCGCGGCCAGCTTTTCCGACGTTCGGCCCACGCTGATCAGGCAATCGTAAAAGCGGTCCCAATCATCTCGCACTCCCGCCGCGACGAACCAGGCACTGGCAGTGCGTCGATCGTCGGCCAGCAACATCCCGGCGACCACGATTGCCAAGCGAACAGCGATTCTGGCGTCCATGACCGCTTGCAGGACGGAAACCGCCGACTGCATCGCGCCGGTCAACGGCACCTTGGCGGCAGTTGTCCTCTTGCGTTTGGGATTCCGACTCTGAAGCCGCCGGCGTTTATCGTGCTGAGACTTCTTGTGTTTCTTATGTTTCGGTTGCGGACGATTCGACGAACGCTTATACTTAGCCATCCGTGGCTCTCCCGATGGATTAGATGACCTATACAATCATCAACAATCGCCGAGAGCCGCTTTTTTGCAAAGACCAATTTGACCGATCACAACCGACGTTCGCCTAAAGTGCTGCGATTAAACGACCAATGCTAAACTAGCGCGACAACATTCAGCCGATTGATTTGATTGGAGACTGTTATGCGAGTCGTCTTGGTCATTGGTTTGTTGCTTTGTGTCGAAGTCTGCTATTCTCAAGAGGTTGAGCGTTATGGTCGTGCTGCTCCTGCCGAGCAGGACTCTACGGAAGCTATGCTTAAGCTTCAACAACGGCAGATCGTTGAGTTGCGAGCGGCGCTGAAGGCGTTGCAGCAAAGGGTCGATAGTCTTGAAGGGCAGCTAAAGGCGACACAAGATCGTGTGCCGGAGCCGCCGAAACCTCAACAACAAGTGCTGCCAGCAGTCATACAGTACAAGGATTGGGACGCAGCCCATCGGGACGCTTACAGGCCCCAAAATGACAGCAGTCTTACGCAGCTTCAAAACTCAAAGCGTTGGCGCGACGCAGTTGAAGCCTTTAAGAAGCGGATGGAGGGGAAGGAAGTTGGTTGCACGGTTGTTGTGGAGGATGTCTCGCAAGCCAATGGTTCCAGCTACAGCGCTAGTTGTCGAGGGGATGTTTCGAGTTTCTGGTTTCAGTCTAGTGATCTGGCTGAGCGACTTGCTAAGGGCACCAAGGTTTCTCTCCAGTGGACCGTAAGGGATGGCGAGTTGGATCGTTCGCCTCTAATTGAAGTTGATGGGCACAAATTTGGTGATGTTGCTCGGCCTCAGATCGCGCGGCCGAAACGGGGACGTGACTAGTATTGACAAAACGGCCAACACCGCGCTATGAGGGATTGCTTAACGCTTAGTCGTTTGCCGCAGCCGTTGCCGTTTTGCTGATTTCACTTCATCGGCGAATAATCCGTCGCCTTCAGGTTCGTGCTATCGACCTTGTTGACGAGCGAGCCGTCCTTTTCCGAGTCGGCTTTGACTTTGACCCATTCCGGGTCGCCGCGGAATTCCTGCCACGACTTCTTCTGTGCCTCGGCGCTGGGGAAGGCGAGGATGTAATAGAGCGTATTTTTCGAATCCGTGTTTTTCGCATCTGGGCCTTCGGCGGGCGTCCAGAAGCCGACTAGCTCCATGCCGTGTTTCTTAAAGAGCACACATGTGTGATCTCGGAAACGTGCATTCAGGGCATCCAGCTTGCCGGGATTGGCGTGGTACACCCGTAGTTCGTAGACTTTGCCCGATTCCGGGGCCTCGGCGGCGTATGCCCGAGCGCTCAGGGCCGCAATGCCGGCCAATACGACGCTTACAATCAGCGAAACGTGAACTTCTGTTTTCATGGAACGTTCCTTTTAACCGAGGAAAAGGAGGGACGGCCCCGTTTTTGCTCATTTTAGAAATCCGGGACGGTCCACTCCGAATTATCTCATTTTTTAACGGTTGCCGCCTTTTTGGGACTTTCACCTCGCACGGGTATAATAAAGGTTCGCCATTGGCCGGACAACTGGGAAGCGGCAGCATTAAAGCATGATCCATCGACTTCGAAAGCTATTCGGAAATCTAATAGGGGGGTCCAGAAGGACCGGCAAAACAAAGCGATCGCAGCGGTCGTTTCGACGGATCGCCATTGAGCCGCTAGAGACGCGGCGGCTGCTCTCGGCTACGGGCAGCATCTCGGGGTTCGCCTATGTCGATCCCTCGAACACGGGCCAGATGGCCGCGGCCAGCGCCGGGCTGGGCGGCGTCACGATGCAACTTTGGAGCGTCGATAGCCAAGGGAACACAAGCGCCGTTTCCGGCGTCGGCCCGACACAGACGCTTGCCGACGGCTCCTACAAGTTCAGCGGCCTCGCGGCCGGCAATTACGAAGTCCAAATCGAGCCGTCGTCGAAGCTGGCAATCGGCACGTTGACGCCGGGCACGGCGGGCGGCACAACCGGCACGAACGACATCCAAATGACCTTGACCGACGGCCAGGCGGCCAGCGGCAATGATTTCGCCATCTCCGGGCCGCAGTCCAACCTGCTCTCGCTGCGGATGTATTTGGCATCCACGGGCACGCCAAGCCAGTATCTGACATTGATGCACACCGTCCCGACGGTGGCCACCGGAGACAGTGCAGCGCCTCATTACTCGGCCACGTTCACCACCGGCGGAGCGGCAGTTGCCATCGCCGCGGCGGACGCGGTGATCACCGCCAGTGACAGTCCCACGCTGGCCTCGATGACCGTATTGATCGCCAACCCGCTGGACGGCAGCAATGAGACTTTGGCGGCCACGACCACCGGCACGCCCCTGTCGGCGAGCTACTCTGGCGGCACGCTTTCGATCAGCGGCGTGGCGGACATCGCGACGTATGATACGGTGCTGCGGTCGGTGACGTACCAGGATTCGCTCTTCGCCGCTCATACGGGCAACCGCACGATCTCCGTCGTGGTCAACGACGGCACCCGCGTCAGCCAAGCGGCTACCTCGACGATCAGCGTGGTGCTGGGCAGCCAGAGCGTGCCGATCGTGACGAGCAACCCCGTGGCGGCAACGATCAATGCGGGCGGCACGACGAGCTTCACCGCCGCGGCCAGCGGCACGCCCGCGCCCACGGTGCAGTGGCAAGTCAACACCGGCAGCGGCTTCGCGAATGTCAGCGACGGCGGCGTCTACAGCGGCAGCGCCACCGGCACGCTAACGATCACCGGCGCGACGGCAGCCATGAACGGGTATCAGTACCAGGCGGTCTTCACCAACAGTGCAGGCACGGCCACCAGCAATTCGGTGCTGTTGACTGTCGCCTCGGCCCCCGTGGTGACGACCAGTCCGACCGCGCAGACGATCAACGCCGGCAGTAGCGTAACGTTCACAGCCGCGGCCAGCGGGAATCCGGCGGCCACCGTGCAGTGGGAAGTGAGCACCGATGGCGGCACGACGTTCAGCAATATCGCCGGAGCCACGTCGGCCAGCTACAGCTTTACCACCGCGGCCGGCGATAACGGCAAGCAGTTCGAGGCCGTGTTTACGAACAGTTTGGGATCGGCCACCAGCAGTCCGGCCACGTTGACGGTGGACTTTGCTCCGACGGTGACGACCAGTCCGACTTCGCAGACTATCAACGCAGGAAGCAGCGTCACATTCACGGCGGCCGCGAGCGGCAATCCGGCGGCTACGGTGCAATGGATGGTGAGCAGCGATAGCGGCGCGACGTTCAGCAATATCGCGGGAGCGACCTCGGCGAGCTACACCTTCACTGCCGCGGCCGGCGATAACGGCAAGCAGTTTGAGGCGGTCTTTACTAACAGCGCTGGCACGGTCACAAGCACTGCGGCGACATTGACGGTGAACTTCGCCCCGACGGTAACGACTAGCCCGACATCGCAGGGGGTCATCTCCGGCAGTAGCGTGACGTTCACGGCGGCGGCCAGCAGCAATCCGGCGGCTACGGTGCAATGGATGGTGAGCAGCGACAACGGCGCGACCTTCAGCAATATCGCCGGGGCTACTTCGACCAGCTACAGCTTCACCACCGCGGCCGCCGATAACGGCAAGCAGTTTGAGGCAGTATTTACGAACAGTGTCGGTTCCGCGACGAGCACCGCGGCCACGTTGACGACGGTAGACTTCGCTCCGGCGGTGACAACCAGCCCGACATCGCAGACGATCAATGCCGGCAGCAGCGTTACATTCACCGCGGCCGCCAGCGGCAACCCGGCGGCCACCGTGCAGTGGCAGGTGAGCACCGACGGCGGCGCGACCTTCACCGCAATCTCGGGCGCCACGTCGGCCAGCTATAGCTTTACCACCGCCGCCGGAGACACGGGCAAGCAATTCGAAGCCGTTTTCACCAACAGCGTGGGCACGGCGACAAGCAGTCCGGCGACGTTGACGGTAAACGCTGCCCTGACGGTGACGACCAACCCGACGCCGCAAACGGTCAACGCCGGCAGCACGGTCACGCTCTCGGCGGCGGCGAGCGGCAATCCGGCGGCGACCGTGCAATGGGAGGTGAGCACGGATGGCGGCCAGACCTTCACCGCGATCAACGGGGCCACGTCGACCAACTACAGCTTTGCGGCCGCGGCCGTGGACAACGGCTACCTGTATCGGGCCGTCTTCTCTAACGGCACGGACACGGTCACTACCAACACGGCCACATTGACGGTGGACTCCGTTCCGACGGTGACCACCAGCCCGGCGTCGCAGACGGTCAATGCCGGCGGCACGGTCAGCTTTACGGCGGCGGCCAGCAGCAATCCGACGGCCGCGATGCAGTGGCAGGTCAACAAAAACGACGGCAGCGGCTTCACGAATATCAGCGATGGCGGCGTCTATAGCGGCAGCAGCACGGGAACGCTGACAATCACCGGCGCCACCGCGGACATGAACGACTACGTATATCAGGCCGCCTTCACCAATAGCGTTGGCTTGACAAACAGCAATGCGGCCACGCTGACCGTGAACTTTGCCCCGACGGTGACTACCAACCCGATATCGGAGTCGGCCACCGCCGGCGGCAGCGTCACGTTCACGGCGGCCGCCAGCGGCAATCCGACGCCTACGGTGCAGTGGGAGGTGAGCACGGACGGCGGCCTGACCTTCAGCGATGTCGCTGGAGCCACTTCGACGAGCTACAGCTTTACCGCCGCGGCCGTGGATAACGCCAATCAGCACGAAGCCGTGTTCACCAACAGCGTCGGCACGGCGACGACCACCGCGGCCACACTGCATATCGCCGGCTACCTGGTCACCGCCGACCAATCGCTGCTCGGCCCGAGCAACGACACGGCTGCCAGTTTCACGATCGGCGGCGTCTCGCAGGGCGACACGTACAGCTACAGTATCACGAGCGACGGCGTGCCGGCCACGAACCCGGTAACCGGCAACGGGACCGTGACTTCCAGTTCTCCGTCGCAAGACGTGACGGTCGACGTTTCCAGCCTGCCGGGCGGGAACCTGACGTACAGCGTGCAAGTGACCCACGGCAACATCACTGGCAACACCGTAACGGCAATGACCGTTTTGGACAAGACGCTGCCCAGCGGTTACACGATCAGCGGGCTTCCGGCGACGATCGGCAACTCGTCGGCGGCGAGCGTCAGCTTCACCGTCAACAGCGCCGCCGCCGAGAACGGCGACACCTTCGCCTATACGATCAGCAACCCGAGCGACAATTCCGGCAAGACTGTTACCGGCAGCGGCACGATTACGGCGACCGCGCAGTCGGTCACCGGCGTGGACGTCTCCTCGCTGGCCAACGGAACGCTTTCCTTCAGCATCATCTTGACCGACGCGGTCGGCAACGTCGGCTTGCCGGTCTCAGCTTCCGCGACACTTTCTCAACTCGCCATCACTTCGACGCCCGCTACCGTCGCCACGGTCGGCCAAGTCTACACGTATACGATTCAGACGAATGCAGCCGTCGGTGACACGATAACGGTGACGCCGGGCACGACGTTGCCGGCGGGCATGAATTTCGACGCCGGGACAAATACCTTCACCTGGACGCCCGCGGCGGACCAAGCGGGCACGTCGCCGTCGTTCACCGCCACCGTTACGGACACCACGACGAACAACACCACGACCTTGGGGCCGATCTTTGTCTCGGTCGCGGCGGCCAATGGGCTGACCGTGATCGCTCCGGCCGGCAGCGTCGTATCGGGCTCGCCCGTGCTCGTCAGCTTCCAGGACACGAATGCCGGCACGCCGGCCTACACAATCTCCACCTCCAGCACGAGCGATCCGACGGGCAGCAATCTGACGGCCACGCTCCTGCCCGAGACCAACCAGGTCTTGAAGATCGTGACCGACCAGGGCGAGATGGACTTCCAGTTGTTCAATAACTTCACGCCCAACACCGTGCAGCACTTTGTTGACCTGGTGAATTCGGGCACATATAACACGGGGTCGGCCGACTTCTATCGAATCATTCAGACGTTCATGGACCAGGGCGGCGTCGGCGGGTCGGCGACGGCAACGACGATCCCTGACGAACTGAACTCCAATCTCCGTTTCACGTCCAACGGCCTGCTGGCTATGGCCAACAACGGTGTTGACGGCAATTCGTCGGAGTTCTTCATAACCAATCCCGACGACATGAGCAACGGGTTCCTGGACTTCCGCTACACGATCTTCGGGAAGCTGATCTCCGGCGACAATGTCCGCTCGGCGATCGCCGCCACGCCGGTCGAGAGCAACGGTGGTAATCCCCCCGAGATCAGCGTGCCGCTGACGGCACCGAAGATCCTCTCGATGAGCGTCGTCAACCAGACGAGCGGCGGGGGCGTGCTGGAGCTGCGAGGCCGCGCCGGGGGCGACGGTCGGCGACACGTACACGGTCACGATCAACAACGGCTTGGGCCAATTGCAATCGTTTCAGGTCCACATCGGCTTCACCGGCCCGTTCACGCTGAGCGTGGGAAGCAGCAGCACGGTGACAGCCCCGCCGCCGATCGATTTTGACAGCAGCAACCTGACCGCCACGGCGGCCAACATTCAAAGCGCACTGGTAGCGGAAGGCTACACGGGGACAACCGTCTCGGTTCAACTCCGGCTCGACTGCCACGAGCCTCAAGTTCGACGTGACTTTCCCCGGGCCCGAGCAAGCGATCACGGCGACGACCTCCAACCTGCCGGTGACGTTTAACAATTCGGTCACCGCTTCCCAAAACCTCCAGGCTTCTCAGGTCTTGACCTTTGACGTCACCGGCACCGGCGACATACGATCAGCCCAATCCGTGGGTCGATCCGATCAACGGCAACGATAAGATCACCGTTGCCGCGGGCACACCGTTCACATTCACTCCGCAGGGCGAATCGGCCGACGGCTCGACCGTGCAAGTGGGCGTGCAGGCGATGCTGGCAGTGCCCAGTGCCCCGGGGCGCGTACGTCGATAGCTCGTTCCTCAATACGAGCACGGCGCAGTCGTTTCCCGCCCAGAACCCGAACCCGAATATCACGGTCACGCAAAACGGCTCGAGCTCATACGGTGACGCCCGCCGCCGGCTTCTACGGCGTGCAGGTGCTGGAGGTGACGGGCCTCGATGCGGTCAGCGGCACGTTCCAGTTGCAAATCGGATCGACTACCACCGCGGCGATCACTTTCGACAGTACCAACCTGACGGTTACGGCGACAAACATCCAAAACGCGCTCGTGACGGCCGGCTTCACCGGGACAACGGTGACGGTTGACCAAGCGAGCGGGGACGAGTACTTCAGCTTCGATGTGACCTTCGCCGCCAGTCAGGCGGACATCACGTACTCCGCGGCGTCCACCAATCCTTTGCCGATCACGTTCGCCAACTCGGCCACCGCCGCGGCTGCCTCGCAAACGCTGACCTTCACCGCTACGGGCCCGGCTTGGGACGCGAACTCTGGCGTAAATCCAGTCTATCACACGTTTGTGCCGGTCTTCGTGGATCCGCCCGCTCCGGCGATCGGCGATATTAAGGCCAACGGCCAGACGATCAACGGCAGCACTTCGAGCAACAACAGCTCGCCAACCACGGCGTTTTCATTCGACGTTACCGGCGCGGTCGCCGGCGCGATCGTTTCGGTTTATATGGACGGCAGCACGACGCCGATCGCCACGGGCACGGTGGCCGCCGGCTCCGCCACCATCACTCTCACGACCGACGGGACGACCACGATCGGCGATGGTTCGCATACCTTCACCGTCAAGCAGTCGCTCGCCACCAGCGCGGTAAACCTCTACGCCGACTGGAGCGAGGCTAGCGGCCCCACAACGCAATTCACCATTCCGGCAAGTTCTGTGGTCAGCGGGTCCTCGGCGGGCGTCGGTGTGACAGTCAACACGGGCCCGTGACCCGCCTGCGCGCCGAGCGATTGATTCGCCCTTCCTGATGAAGGTGCCGAAAGCACGTCGGCCGGGGTGCGGTGCCGTCTGTTCGATATCACAGTCGCCTGCCATGACGGTCAGATTGCAGCGGGACGCGTTGTTACCCCCTTCAATCACCGACCGTTACGGTCGTTAGCCGTTTGATCTTTTCGACGCCGAAGCGTCGTTTCTTGTGACCAAAGCTCGTGCCGCGAGTCGATAGTGCTGTTGATGGGCTTCGCCTCCCGACATACGGGTGGGTGTCATCAAAAACGGACGGAGTTTTGTCATGGCAATCGTCTATTGTCAACTGTATTCGGGGGAGAAACTGCTGTCCGACCGGCTTCTGGTCTCCATCGAACGGGAGACCGGTCCCCAGGAGAACAATGCGCGGGGCTGCACCTTCAGGGTTCCAAATGACCAACTGAGCACGATCCGGGCGGACGCGGCAATGCGGCTGGAGTTTCCGGAAAGCGTTGCCCGACGTTTGAAGATCACCGAAGGCAACTCGCTGAACATCGTTACGCAAAAAATTCACGATCGCGTAGCGCACTTCAGCGAGGTGCGGGTTTCAAACGGATAAGCTGAGGTGCGGCTGATCAATCGCTTGGTGCGCCGGGCAATTCGAGTTCCTCCCACCGGCGGTATGCCTCGGCAACGTCGTTCTGGAGGGACTGCAGACGGCTCTTGACGCCGATGATTTCGGCCGGGGTCATTGCGATAGAAGGCGGGATCGGCCATCAGTTGATGAAGCTCGCCCAGTTCGGCTTCCAGCGCCTCGATCCGCTGCGGCAAGGCTTCCAACTCGCGCTGTTCCTTGTACGTCAAACGCCGAGCGGCGCTGCCGCGGCGAATGGGCTTCGACTGACGGCATGGCGGCGACTGACTTTGCCGCCGGCGGGGGCACTTCCGGGCGTTGCCGCAGCCAGTCGTCGTAGCCGCCGGCATATTCCTTCACCCGGCCCTCGCCTTCCAGCACCAGCGTGCTGGTCACCACGTTGTTGAGAAACTCGCGGTCGTGGCTGACCAACAGCAGCGTGCCGGCATACTCGCCAAGGAGGTCTTCCAGCAATTCAAGCGTCTCCAGGTCCAGGTCGTTGGTCGGTTCGTCCATCACCAGCACGTTGGACGGCTTGGTAAAGAGCCGGGCCAGCAGCAATCGGTTCCGCTCGCCGCCCGAAAGCCTGCGCAACGGGACCGCCGGCCTGCTCGGGCGTGAAGAGGAAATCCTCCAGGTAGCCGATGATGTGCCGCGTGCGGCCGTTGACGGTCACCGAGTCCGACCCGTCGCGGACGTTTTCCCGCACCGATTTCGTCTCGTCCAGTTGGGCATGGAGTTGGTCGAAGTAGGCGATCTCCAAATTGGTGCCGTGGCGAATGGTCCCCGTCTGCGGCCGCAAGATCGCCCAGCAACAGTCGCAAGAGAGTCGTCTTGCCCGAGCCGTTGGGGCCGATCAGCCCTACGCGATCGCCGCGCATGATCATCGTGGAAAGATCGCGGACGACGGCATGGCTGCCGTAACGGAAGTCGAGTTTCTTGGCCTCGATCACCAGCCGGCCGGTGCGCTGGGCCTCCTGGATCTCCATCTTCACGTCGCCCGGGCGATCGCGGCGCGCGCGGCGGACTTGCCGCAGGGCCTCCAGGGCGCGGACCCGGCCTTCGTTGCGGGTGCGCCGGGCCTTGATTCCGGTGCGAATCCAGACCTCTTCCTGGGCCAGCTTCTTGTCGAACTCGGCGTTCTGCCGCGTTTCGGCCTCCAGGACCGCCTCTTTGCGCTTCAGGTAGGTCGCGTAGTCGCACGACCAGCTTGTGAGCCGGCCGCGGTCGAGTTCCAGAATGCGGGTGGCCACGTTGACGGAGCAAGGCCCGATCGTGCGTAACGAACAGCAGCGTGCCGCTGTAGCGAAGCAGAAAATCCTCCAGCCAGCGGATGGAGTCGATGTCCAGGTGGTTGGTCGGCTCGTCCAGCAGCAGGAGGTCCGGGCTGCCGACCACGGCCTTGGCCAAGAGCACGCGGCGTTTCATGCCGGCGGAAAGGGTCGCCACGTCGGCGTCCGCCTGGAGGCTCATCCGCGAGAGGACGGCTTCGATCTGCTGGTGCATGAGCCAGCCGCCATCGACTTCCAGAGCGTGTTGGATGCGGCCCAACTCCGCCTGCAAGTTCGTCGCTTTCCTCGCTGGCCAGCCGGCTCGCCAGATGGTGATACTCGGCCAGCAACTCCGCCTTGGGTCCAAAGCCCCGCGCGACCTCGTCGAAGACCGAGCCGTGTAGGTCCTGCGGCACTTGCTGGGGGAGCATCGCGGTTCGCAGCCCCTGTTGCCGGATGACCTCGCCGCGATCGGGCTCCAGGGCGCCTTGGAGGAGGCGGAGGAGCGTCGTCTTGCCGGTGCCGTTGCGGCCCAAGAGGCAGACCCGCTCGCCCGGCTCAATCGTCAGATTGCGCCGATCCAAGACCGGAGGGCCGCGGAAACCCAGGCTGACGTCGGACAACGCGATCAGTGCCATCGTTGGATGATAGTCGCCGCCAAGCATTTCGCCAAGCCGCGGCGAATCATTACGGCGGACCGAGCGATTGCGGCCCTCTTAAGTGATGTGTCAAGCTATGGATTGGACTCTTGACCGCGCCGCGCTGCAAGGATTAGGATGAATTTGACATTGCCCCGCCATTTTCCCGCCTTCCCGCCCCAGAAAATCCACGCCATGAAATGTCTCGCCACGTGCATTTGGTTGTTCCTTGCGCTCCAGACGGTTGCGCTTCCGGCCGCCGAACCGGCTGACCCTTCGGAAAAGTATCCCAATCTTAACCTAATCCCTTGGCCGAAGACGCTGGAGTTGGCGCAAGGCAGGATGCGGCTTGAATCGAAGATCCGCATCGTCGCGGCGCAGGCGGAACTTCGCCCGCTGGCGGAAATCCTCGCCGGTGAACTTTCTCGGGCTGCCGGATTGAAGCCCGAAGTCGTATCCGGTGCGGGCCAGACCGGCGACATAGTGTTGGCGATCGACCAGCTCTTGAAGGCCGACGAGCCGATCCACGCCGTGCGCCAACGCCGCGTTGTTCAGACGACCGACGGCGCATATACGCTTGTCATAACCGACCGCGCCGTCGTTACCGGTTTCGATTACCGCGCCGTGGCTGAAGGCACGGCTACGCTTTTGCAAGCCGTCTCGCGCGACACAGGGGGATTCGTTCTTGCCCGTGCTAAAGGTCAAGGACTGGCCGCGCGCCGATTACTGCGCCGCGATGCTTGACGTTGGCCGGCAGGACCACCCCATCGACGCGATCAAGCAATTGATCGAAATGTGCCGGCTCTACAAGGTCCGCTACCTGCACTTGCACTTGACGGACGACCAGGGCTGGACCTTCCCTTCGACCGCGTATCCTGAACTCGGCCGGCGGAACGTCGGCGCGCATGGCGGCAAGGCCCCGCGAGTCTACAAGCTCGAAGAACTGAAGGGCGCGGTCGCCAATGGCGACGCCCGCGGCGTGACGCTGGTGCCGGAGTTCGAAATGCCCGGCCATAGCGGGGCCGCCCGGCGGTGCATGCCCGAGGTCTTCTGCGCGATCCATCCCAAGACCGGCAAGCCGGTCGATATCGGCTGCATGAATCTCGCCAACGAAAAGCTCTACCCCGTCCTCGACACGCTCATCGGCGAAATGTGCGACGTGTTTCGCTCGTCGCCCTACTTCCACATCGGCACGGACGAATGCGAAACCAACGGGCTGCCGGTCCACGCCGGCTTCAAGGCGTTTCTGGCGAAGCGCGGACTGAAGAACGAGGGCGAGGTCTGCGGCTACTTCATCAACCAGGTGAACGCCATGATCGCCAAGCGCGGCAAGAAGACGATCAAATGGGAAGGCGTCGGCGACGAGGCATGCAAGGACGTGATCTTGATGTGCTGGGTCGGCAACAACCGCACCGCCGAACGCGCCGCCCACAACGGCTTTACGGTGATTACCTGCCCCTGGGGTCTCGGCGTTCCCTGGCCGCAGTGGAGCATGTACGTCTGCAACGGCAGCATGCTCAAGCCGAGCGATCCGGTGATCGGTGCGACCACGGTGATGTGGGAGCAGACGCCGGCCATACATCTCTCCGGCGCGGCGCGGCCTGCCCGAACGGCAGGAACGCACCTGGGCCCGGACAATTACTTTACCGAGGCGGGCTTCGCGCGGTGCTGGAACGGCACGGACGCGTTGGCCGCCAAACTCGCCGGGCTAAGCGAGCCTAAGCTTCCGTCCACGGTCACAACCTCGCTGCCGGGCGTCGGATTGGTCGATGCAGTCCGCGCGTTCGATAACCCGCAAAGCTCGTGGCAAATGGACAGCGGAACGGCGACATGGTTCGAGTCGTGCCGAGAACCGGCGGCGAACGATCATCTTACCGTGGCCTTCGACCGGCCGCGGGCGGTCTATGAACTGGAAGTCTCTACAGGGCATGACGGGCGCGGCCGTCTCGGCCAAGGCGAATTGCAGACTTCGGCCGACGGCAAGACATTCAAGACCGTAGCCCAATTCCACGATGGCGCCGCGCGGGCGGTCGTCGAGGATGCGGCGGTAAAAGCCGTGCGGATTCAGTGTGCCGCACAGGCCGGGAACTTGATCGTTGATGACATCCGTTTGCGGCTGATGCGCATGATTTCTGGGACGGTGACCGACATTCAGTCCGTTGGCGACGGCAATTACGCCGTCTGCGCCGGCGATGCGACAGTGCCCAACGTAGGCCAGTGCCGCGTCAACTTCGTTAACAAAGGGCATGTGCTGACTCTAGGAACCGGTGGCGGGAATGCTTCTACATTGACGGGTGTTTTGAGCGGCAGCGGCACGGTGGAATTCGAGGCCGGCCCGCAGAATAGCGGTTTTCGCGACTTGCCTCTTACGCTGACCGGCGACCAGCCTAATACGCTGACAGGAATCTACCGCATCAAACAAGGCCGTCTGGGTCTGGGCAAGCGCGATGGAGTGGCGGCGCTGGCCGGCAAGATCATTGTCGGCGGCCAGGGCGCCAACGACGGGCTGTTCTGGACGACCGACAACCAGATCGACGACAGCGCTTCGATCGAACTGCTCGATTCGCCGCATGGCGGCGCTTATCTCGATCTCAACGGGCACAGCGAGCGGTTTCACTCCTTAGCGATGGCATCGCGCATGCGCATCGTGACTGGCGGCGGCATCCTACGAGTCGACCGGCTCACGCTCGAAGGCCGCGAGATGGCGGTAGGCGTTTATGCGGGCGAGCCGTGGTGCCACGGCGCGGGAATGATGTTGGTCGGCGACGTTCACGAGCGCGACGTATCCGGCACGCTCGCGCTATCAACGAGCGGAACGAGTGTGTTGCGGCTCACGGGACCGACCACCGTCAATCTCAACTGGGACTTCGCCGATGTCTTCCGCACCGAGACTTTTACGCTGTCGTTCCATGCCGACGGAGCACAGCCGATTCCCCTGAGCGGCTTTATTGCCGGCGGCGGCGATCTTAGCATCGCCGCGCCCCCCGAAAATGGTCCGACCGTCGCGCATGTGTTATTATGCGGCACTCGCGCCAACTCATACCACGGAGCTACGCATCTGACTCGAGGCGTTCTCCGCCTTGCCAAACCGGCCGGCGTGACGGCCATTCCTGGCGACCTAATTCTCGGCGGCGACGCCGCCGAAAACTGGGTCGCCGTCACATGGGAAAGCGACCAGCAAATTGCCGACAAGGCGACCATTACCGTCAGCGGCAGTCAGCGGTGCTACTTGGACCTCAACCGGCACAAGCAAAGCGTTCTGCGTTTAGTGCTCTCCGACGCCGCGGAAGTTCGTACCGGCGCGGATGGCCAGTTGAGGTGACCGTAGCCGGCAAGCCGGTTCCACCCGGCGTCTATACCCACTGGAACGCGGGCGGCGGCAAGGTCGTGATCGACCCGCACGTTGACGTGAGCGGAAATGTCGAGCCGCCGGCCGCGGGACTGATCGCCAACCTTACCGGCGACACCTTGTTCGGCTGGGGAGCCCTGGCATTCGATGTCCAGACCAATGGCCACACCGCGCATTTCGACAGCGGCAACGGAAACGCCACGACCATCGCCGGCGCGATCTCCGGCACGGGCAACGTCAAGTTCACGATGGGCCCCTACCACACCGGCTTCCGCGACGCCCCGATGGTTCTTTGCGGCGACCGCCCCAATACGGCCAGCGGCACCTACTGCGTGGCGAAGGGCCGCGTGCAACTGCAAAAGCCCGAAGGCATCGACGCCATTGCCGGCGACGTGATTGTCGGCGGGCAGGGCTACAACGATTGCCTGCGCTGGGAAAACAGCGAGCAGATCAAGGACTCGGCCAAGATTACGCTGATTGCATCGCCCAGTAACGGGGCCGGCTACCTCGACCTGAACGGCTGCTCGGAGACCGCGGCCGCGCTGATCATGACGGCCGACAACAAGGTCAAAACCGACGCTCCGAGCGGCAAGAGCGGCGTGCTCAAAGTCCGCGCCCTGGTCGTCGGCGGAGTCCAACAGCCGGCGGGCACATACACGGCTGCCCGCGCACCTTGGATCGAAGGCCGCGGCAAGGTGATCGTCGAGCCGTAGGCACCCGCAAGCAGCTTCGCCGCGGCGGCGTCAGGGCGATTTGCCCTGCTCTGCCGCCGGATTTGCCAGCGCCTGTAGCGCAGCGGACAACTCGTCGAAGTATTGCGGTCCGCCGCCGACAAACAGGCGGGCCACATTGCCGTTGCCGTCGATGATGACCGTCTGTGGGATGGCGACGGCGGCGTATTTTTCGGCGACGGAACCGTTGACGTCCAGCCCCACCGCCATTTTCAGTTCCATGCGCTCCAGCATGGCCTTGATCGCCTCGGGCGTCTCCTGCAAGTTGACCGTGAGCAGGACCACGTTCCGGTCGCGGTATTTATCCACGGCGCGAACCAACTCGGGCAGCGTCTGCCGGCAGGGTCCGCACCAGGTGGCCCAGAAGTTGACTACGACGATCTTCTTCCGTTGTTCGCTCAGGCGGAACCGCCGGCCATCGAGCGTATCCAGCTCGAAGTCGGGAGCGGGCTTGCCTACCAATTCGGACTCCATTCCCCCGCCGCCTTGACCCGCCTGGGCGAACTTCGGCTCGATGGCGGGCTGCAAGGTCCAGCGCTGATAGGGAAGCGACTGCGCATCGCGTTCAATGGCGCGGCCGATGATGAGTTGGTCCACGTCGCCCAGTTCCACGCGGCACGCGCCGAGCACGTCGCTCGTGCCCTGCAAGGCCGTGCCCGCCAGCTTTTCGGGACGAAACGTCATGCGCACGCCGTCGCGACCGAGCGACTGCACGCGATTGTCCGGTGAAGTCTTCGCGGCGTTCCCCGGGTTCTTACCGGCTGCCTTTTCGTTGGGCGGGCCCGCCTTGTCCTTCTTCTCGCTCTTGTCGAGCCAAATGATGCTCGCGACCTGATCGCGGTCCACGCGGCGCGAATCTTCCCGCACCTCGATCGTGAGCGTCTTGTCGTTCAACTCGACGAGCCGGCCGCGCAGATAGTCGCCGTCGATCGAGCGGATGAGGTGCGTGGGCGGGTCCTCCTTCTGTAAGCGCGGCAGAGTCAACAGCCGATCGCGTTTGGAAATATTGATTTTTGTCGCCCGGCTGCGGTTCTCCAATTCCACGGCCTTGATTTTGTCGTTGGGCACGAAAGTGGCGTCAAACCGCGGCGAGTGGAAGGTCACGCCCCGCTCGTCGATTCGTTCCACCTGGCATTGAATCGTGTCGCCGGTGCGCAAGTACAAGGCCGGACCCTTCCAGGGCGAAAACGAAGTTTGGGGACGCGAGGGGGCGCCGCCAAGCACGTCCACGACCGCTCCCAAAATGAGAACTCCTCCCGCCGGCGCCGCGACCACAGCTTGCGCCTGCCCGTTTTGATTCGGTTGCGAGGATTGCTGCAGCGCTTCTACATGATAGACGATGCGGCCGGAAAACTCTCGCTTGAGCGGGCTGGCTGCGACACATCCGCGCGGTCGCCAAACCAGGCAGCTCGCCGCCGGCGAACTTCGAGCGGATGCACCGCTCGATTCCACCAGGCAACCTTGCAGTTTCACGCCTTCGCCCTCCAAGCGCCCGTTTCGGCCGCTTGGCTCCGAGAGCGGCTTGCTGTTTTCCAACGCTACCAGGCTGTGCAGCAACGAAAGCTTGATGGCCAGCGGTTCGGCGATGCCAGGGCGGCTTAGCCACAATCGGTCGTCATCGACTTTCCGCAAATTGCCGCTCAGCCGAACGCCGTTATCGCACACCGCGCGCACGTCGTACGCGGACGGGCTTCCCGATGACGGCAGCATTATACTGTCCAGCGCGTCCGCCGGGACGCGCGAAGTTTGGCCGCCCGCGGCCAGCAAGAACTCCTTGGTCGAGGCATCGAACCCTTGAATCTCGCCGCCCAGGTGCGAGCCGTCGGAACGAACGATCCGGGATTTGCTGGTTTGCTGCTCGCTTGGCGGCCGGCCGTTCCATCGCGTAATGCCGAGTTGCTCAAGCCGGACGTCGCCATGATGATTGACGAGTCGCAGGGAGGTCCCAACGCGCGGCGGCGAAGCCGCGCCGGCGACAGCCGTGAAGATCCCGCCCAAGCCGCCGGTATTTACGGGAGGCGCCGCCGCCGATGGCGAAGGCGCATCGGCAACCGTCAAGTCGGCCAGCGGTTTACCGTCGGCCGCGAAGGCGATCGCCCGATTGCGCTCTTGATCGAGATAAATCCGGAAATGACAACGTCCCGCGCCGGGAGCGATCTTTTGCAGCGGAACCAGGTCCGCCTTTTGTGCCGTTTCACAGACTAGCACCAAATGGCCGGCAAAAACCTCGACGCGAAAAGGCGGTTCTTCTCCGGCGCGCTGGGATTAGCGCCGACGCCAACGACCAGGACCCGGACCCTGGCTACGCCGACCCTGGCCCCGGGTCGCGCAACCTTGTTTTCCGGCGCGGAGCCTGCACGTTCCCCCAAAACCAAGGTGAAATCGGGATCCGACGTCCAGGAGATTTCAAAGTCGATGCACGCCCGTTTGGGGAGACCGAGATCGCCGACGAGCGACGCTCCGTTTTGGGACGTGAAGAGCCGGCCGGCATCCTGCTGCCACGCGCCGAGAGGAGACTGCTTCCATTCCAACAGGCCGTTGGGCCCCAAATAGACCAGATCGGCTGCGCCGCGACTATGCACGATGCGACGGATGGCGGATCGCTGGATGTTGAGAACGCCGAGACCGGCCGCGTCAAACCGGCACTCCTTGTCCGACAGCCCGATAAGTGTGCCGAAGAGAACGTCCCCGCCGTCAAGCTCCAAGCAGTAAGGGCTGTCGGGCCGCGGCCGCGGCCCGCGCACCGGAAAGGAAACCGTGCTGACGGAGCCAAGCGGAAAATCCAGGGGCGCCGCGAACGCCGAGCCTTGCCAGCGCAGAGTTTTTGCCTCGCCACAGCCGCGCAACTCGCCCGCCAGGTAGTCGCCGTCAGCGAGGTGCAGCGTGGCGGCTGCGCCGGACTTGGCGATCGTGTCCTTGCCGACCTGCAGGGTTCCGGCCGAGACGATCGTGCCCGTGCTGTAAGGTTCGTTGGCTGTGACGATCAGCACGCCGCCGTTAACTTCCGCGGCGAACGCGACGGCACTAAGCATGAACGGCAATGAGAAAGCCAACAAACAAGCGGTTCTCCCAGTTATTTTACAAAGTCTTAATAGAGAATTGGGCATGATGACAACGTCCTATCGTTCATAGATCGGCAAAAGCCGGTAGTTGAGCGCCAATGCCAAGAGCGACATCGAAGTGCCGATCGACTGTCCGAACTGCCCCGGAAAGCTGCCGTCGTCGCGCTGGCTGGCCTTTAGCTTCCGGATCAATTGCTTGTTCCACTTCTCCCAAGCCTCGATATTGCCTTGAAACAAGGCCTGGGCCTGGTAGTAGCGTCCGTACTCCAGATACGGCGAGGACTCCTGCTCAGGGTGCTGCACCAGGAACCCCAGCGTGTACTTGTATTGCGGCAGATCGGAGCGCCGAGCGAGGGCGTAGACCAAGGTCGCGATAGAAGTGCGCGCGGTCGACTCGCCAAAGCCGAGGCCCGAGTACCCGACCTCTCCCGAGTCGGACGTCATGCTCTTGTAATAGCCGATGGCCTGGTCGATGGAAACGTCGGGGACCTCGATGCCGGCGTTGCGGGCGGCGAGCAATCCCACCAGCACCGCTCCGCTGACGGAAGTGTCTGCGTCGCTGGAATCCGGCGAGTAGCGCCAGGCGTGCAGCGAGTTCTTTTTTTGCGAAGTGATAGCCGCGCGGACGGCCAATTCCAACGCCGCGCCGATCGTGCGGCGCTTGGACGATTGACCGGACGGCCAAAGGTCGCGGTCGTCGACGGCCCCGTAAGCCTCGGCCAGGCCGAGCATCCCGAAGCCGTGATGGTACATGCTGTTTCCCAGGTAGCCGGTGCTGGCGTCCTGCGCCGAGATAATGCTGCGGAGCGCCTTGCGGACGTGGTTGCGGTAGCGGCCGAAGTCGGGGTCGTCGCCCGACGCCAGGAAGGCCAGCAAGGCCATGCCGGTCGTGCCGGGTCCGTTTTGCCCGTCACTCCAGTCGCCGTTGTCTGTTTGCTTATTGGCCAGATATTGCAAACCGCGATCGTACATTTCCCGCACGTCGCGGGGGACGACTTCGCCGTGGTGCATGAGCGGCGATTGTGCCGCGGCCGCCCCGGTGGAAAACGCCGCGAGGCACGCGCAAGCCGCGAGCGCCAACAGGGTGGCACGTCCCTGAGCTTGCGAAGGGCGTGATTGACGTACTGCCACGCCCTTCGCTTGAAGCTCAGGGATGTGCCACCCAGATCGCTTAAAGACGCTTGTTGCGACATCTAAGGACAGCCGGACAAGATGGAAAATATTGAACATGAATGTTTCCTTTTTCACTACAGGTATCCCTGCGCCTGCAGGGTCCGCTCCATCCCTCGGAACCGACCGACCAACGTCTTGAGCGACTTCCGCTGGGAAGCGTCGAGAATCGGCTCGAGTTTCGCCTCGCTCAACTTGCCCAACTGGGTAAAGACCACGTAGTTATCGTATTGACCGAACTTTTTCGGCGGCTCCGTTTCGTCGACGAGGAGCTTGACCATCCGTTGCCGCTGATCGGCCGTGAGCGTGATGCTGCTTTCCAAGTTCGAGAGGGCCAGTTCGATGATGGCTTGATAGTGGAACTTCCGCCGCTCGCGTTCCTGCTGCTCATAGCGCAGCGATTGATCGCGATTGAGTGTCTGGCGGACGACCTTTTGAAACAGCGACGACTCGCCGTAGACCCCCGAACGCAGCGACTGCTGCATCGCCGAACCTTCGGTGATAAGGCGGCTGTACGTCTCCTGGTCATGCGCGGCCTGGAGAAATCTCTCTCGGAGCTCGTCGATCATGCGCGATATGCGAATCAGGTCGAACTCGCCCGCCAATTCCAGTTTCTCCCGCTGGGCCGCGGAGAGTTCACAAGCGCGGCCGACCGACTCGACTTGCAGGGCGAGCATCTGCTTGATCGTGGTTTTAATCTGGTCGCGGGTCTTGTTGCCAAGCACCCACTGATCGAAGTTGGGAAGGTTCCACTGGTTTTGTTCGGCCGCGTTGTCCACGGCCTTCTTCGGCACGTCCCAATCGTCTTGTCCCCACGCCGGCAAGTGCCGGCCGGCAGAGAAAAACATGCCGGCCAATAGGAAGCCAAGCGTCACGCGCAAGTTTGGACTTCTACGGACCATCTTTAACGTCCTCCACCATGCGGGCGATTTCTTGAATCTCCTCGGCTTCACCAAATTGAGCGCCGCGAAAGAACATTCCTCCAAAGAAAATCTGGCCGTTCATCTTCGCGGTTTCTTGCCAGACGCTTTTTTGCTTTTCGTCCAACACGGGGACGATCGACGATTCCGGGACCATCGGAAAAAACTGGTTGAAGCCGCCGTAAATCTCGAGGTACTGTTCCCACGAGTAGTCGTATTTCGCCGTCAAGGACTCGACCAGTTTGCCGCGCTGCCGGGAGGTCAAGACGAGCCGTCCGTCGAGCGCGGCGACCAGGTTCATAATCGTGGCGTGCTTGCGGGCCTGCAGCCGTTTGTCGCATTCCTGGCGGTACAGCCGGCCCTTCTCCGCGCCAAGTTTGGCTTCGGCAAGCGGCGCCAACATCTTCTGCACGGCCGCGCGCGGATCGTCGGCCGCCGAGCGCATGCGCGGCGTGTTCAATGCGGCGGCGTACTCGCGCAGGGGGGCGTGAAGGTCCGCTTTGGATGTCCTGGCGACGTTGAGAAATGTCTTCGCGTCCGGCTTGCACGCTCGCCGCAAGATCGCCAATTCCATATAGAGCATCTGCTGAAACTGGGGACGATATTGGGCCTCCATCGCACGAAGCTGCTGGTCCTGATTCGCCACAGGGCGTCCCGCTACGGGGCGATTCACAAGAGCCTGGCCGCCGCCGAACACATTGATAATCGCATCGGCCAGCGTTCCCTTTTTGGCGGCGGGCTTGGCGGGCACAGCCTTAACGGCCGCCGCTTGGAAAACAAACAGCGCCTGAGCTCTCTCGCGTTGGACTTTTGTGGCGGCAGGCGTTACACGGACCTGCTTAAGCGAAGGGTCGGCCGCCGGCTTGGCGCGCGTTTGCCCCTCGATTTCCACAGGCACCCGTGCCGCGGGAGCTTGCGGCAGCGGAGGATCCGCCGCAAGACAGTGCCGTGCATCGCCGGCCACCATAAACGCCCAGCACAGCACTACTATCAAGCTCGAAAGCTGCCCGCAAATCATCGGTCTACGGACCATCTTTGACGCCCTCCGCCATTTTCGCAATTTCTTGAAGCTCCGCCGATTCGTTGCCAACGTCACGAGAATCCATTTCGTCAACGGACCACTCGTCTGCGCTAGGCTTCGCCAACTCTTGCCATACCCTCTTCTGCTCGCGCGAGAGCAGCGGCAGGATCGACTCATCGGGGATCGGCGGCAAACACCAATACCGATCACCCAAGACCTCGAATTGCTGCTCCAACGACTTGTCGTATTTCGCCGCGAAAGACTCGACAAGTTTAGCGCGCTGCGCGGCGGTCAAGACGAGCCGCTCGTCCAACGCCGCAACCAGATTCATGACCGCAGCGTGCTTGCGAGCCTCCATCCGCTTGTCGCACTCCTGGCGGTAGAGCCGGGCCTTTTCCTGGCCCAGCGCCCTTTCGGCGAACGGCATTAGCATTTTCTGCACGGCCGCGCGCGGATCGTCGGCCGTCGCGTCCGGTCGCGGCGAGTTCAGGGCGACGACGTACTTGCGCAGGGGAACGTGAAGTTCCGCCTTGGCCGCTTTGGCAATCTCGACGAACGCCTTGGCGTCCGGCTTGCAAGCGCGCCGCTGGAACGCCAACTCGATATAAAGCGCATGCTCGAACTGGGGACGGTTCTCAGTTTCCAGAGCGCGAAGCTGCTGTTCCTGGGCAGCTTGTGCCTGCCGTTGTTGGGCGTCCCGGTCGCCGACAAACGCCTTGATAATCGCATCGGCCAGCGTTCCTTTTTTGGCCGCCGGCTTAGCGGGGGCTTGCCGAGCCGGCGGAGGCACCTTTCGCGCTGGCTCGATTTCTACGGGCACCCGCGCCGTGGGAGCTTGCGGCAGCGGTGGATCCGCGGCCACGCAACGGCCACCGCCTGCTGGCATCAGCCCCAAGCAGACCAGTACCATCCATTCGGACGATTGACGCCACAAGCTCACTTTCCGTCCTCCCGATTCTCGAACCGGCTGAAGTATTGGTCCAATCCGGCGCGGAATTCCTCCGGAAGCACTCGCCCCGCCGTGCCGACCGCTTGCGTCGCAGTGCCCGGGTCGCGCACTTCCTTGGCGTTCACACCGAGACCCAAGAGCGCCAAGGCGGAGGCGTTCGTGGTGCCGCCGCCTCCCGCTCCGGGCGACGAGCCTCCGCTGCCGCCGCCGCGCGGATTGATGCGGCGCGATTGCAAGAGAAGCTCGATTGCATCGGTCTCGGCGCCGATCGCCGGCGAGCCCGTCTCGGGGCTGGCGAGAATTCCAGTCGCGTCGTCCATGACCTCGGCAACCGCGGTGAGCAGCTTGATTTCCTTGGCGAACTGCGCCTCGCCGTCGGGCAGCTTGCGGATCTGTTCGGTCACGTCCACTGTGCGCTTCTCCAAGCCTTCCTGCGTCTTGGAGAGATCGCCCGCGCGCTTGCGATATTGCTCCTTGACGAGGGCCGGCCGCGCCTGCTCGGCGACGCGGGTTTCTTCACGCAGATTGATCTCGGCCTCGAGAATCTTCAAAACTTCGAGCACGATCGCCGGCGGCAGGCTGTCCTTGCCGCCGGAACAATTGCACGTGCCGCTGCCCGCCGGATCGACCAGGTCCTCCGCCCAGCGGTCCATCGTGTCCCACCAGTATTCGCATTCGGAAATCGACAAGCCGGGCTCGTTTTGCAGCTCATCGGCGATCTGCCGCAAGCCGCCGACGACATCTTGCTTTTTCATGTCGTCCAGCACCGTCTTGAATTTCAGGAACTTGCGGCGCTCGAAGTAGGCCTGGAGATCGTCCATGATGTTGGAGGCGTTTTGACTGCTGTTGTTTTCCACCTTGGACAATTCCAGGTAGACCGCGGTATGCGGCGCCGCGACCTGGTTCGGATACCGACCGAAGGACCCTTCCACCAGACCGCCGACGCGTCCCGACACGCGGTACTGTTCCCGCGACGCCGCCTTGAGCCGCTTGACGAGCGTGCTGCCTTCCAAGTTGGCAAGGATGTTATTCAGCTCGTTGGCGATCTTCTCGAATTCTGCCAACAGGTCTTGCTGCTTGCGAACGGCCTCGTCCATCTTGTTTCCCGCGGGGCTTGGCGGAGGCGGAGTATCGCGCCGGCCTGGCCCATCAGGGTCGTCGTGGGCAGCCGCAGGCTGGGAGCTGATGGTTTCTTGGGCGGACCCTGCGCGGCCGAGCCTGTGCCCGACGGCTGCAACGAAGATTCGCCATCGACGGCCGTTGGCACGGGTTTCGTCTCGTTCTTCTTGGAGTTGGGATCGCTGGAAGACGGTTGGCCACCCCCGGCGCGGGCCTGCCCGGCCTTTGGCCCGGCGACGCTTGACTTGGCTCCCGGCGCACCGGGACGGGCCTTGGCGGCGTCCGCCAGCATATCGGCCACCGAGGGCATGCGATTGGCCGCGATATCCTTGAGGATCTGTAGCATCTCGGCCCAGCGGTCGAGGGCCCCGACGTCGAATTGCGGATTGCGCGCCGCCTGGCGGAGCAAGTCTTCGCCGGCCGCGGTCAGCCCCGTGAGCCGGCGACCGTTGGCCCGCTCGGCGGCGGCCTGATTCTCGATTCGGCGGCGGACATCGGGCCGATCCAGTTGCTCCGGCGGAAGGTCGCGAAGCTGCTTGTTCGTTTCGTGAAGTTGCAGTTCGCGGTCGCGAACTTCCAGCGCCTGGCGGTGCCACTTGTTGAGTTGTTCCGTCATCCAGATCGCGTGCTGTTCCGCATTGAGCACGTACAAAAGGTAGTCCGGCGAGTAGACTCGCTTGCGGCCGGGGAAGTAGTCCTCGGTGAACACGCGAAGGTGGATGGGTTGCGGCTCGATTCCCAGCGATTGGGCCGAGAAGGTTCCGCCGGCCTCGACGATGCGCTTTTCGAATCCGCCGGCCGCAATGATGCGTTCGCCCTTGGCGGGAGTCGTGATGGCCGCGGAATCGGCTCCCTGCCATTCAATGCCGACCTGCTTCACGCCGAAATCATCTTCCGCCTTGACGCGGAAGTTCAGTTGTTCCGAGTCGAGCACCACCTTCGATCGCGGCAAGTCTTCGCAGGCCAGCAGCGGGGCTTCGTCGTCGCACGGCGTGACGGTGATCGTGAACGGCTCCTTGCCGGCCAGGTTGAACTCGTCGCGCCATTGGAATTCGATTTTCTGGGGACCGTCAACGTCTTTCATTGGACTCTGGATAACCGCGCCGGCGGGCGTTTGCGGCTGGCCATCCACGCTGGCGGCCGATAGGTTGCGATTGGCGGTGGCCAAAAACCGCACGCGGCTTCCCTTGACCAGCGCGATTGTGCCGCCGCGCACGTCTCTGGTAATTGGATGAGGCTGCCCGAGATACGCGGGCAGCGTCACCTCGGCCACGATCGCGGTCAACTCGGGCCGCAGCACTGGCCGGATCGTCACGGCCTGCCTCGCGTCGCCGATCTTGACGTACAAGCGGCTTTCCGCAATCTGGGCTGGAAATTCGAACCGGTAGAAGTTCACGGGTGAGTCGCAATCTCCAGCCTTACCGCGAGCGATCTCTCTCCCGGTTTTGAAACCGCAGTAGCCCTCCTCCAAAGGAGAGACGATCGGCTGCTGTGCGCCGAGTTGCGCCGAGCCTTGCCGAGGATTCCAGCGCGACTCGTGTGCCAGTTTCAAATCAATATGGAACGGTTCGCCGTGGGGAACGATGATGACCGCGGGAAGCTGCGTTACGGCTGCAAAGGTGTAACGAGGCGTGCCGCCCCAAGGCGCGAGAAACCGCGCCCAGGCATTGCCGGCCGCGGTCGGAAAAGCGACGCTAACGCCGACGATGGCGATCCCGAAGACCGCGGCTAACGATGCCCACGTGCGATGGCGCGAATTCGGCGCGGCCGTGACCAAGTTGCATTTCTGCGCGTCGCTAGCGACGGTGCGAACCGCCGCTTCGCAAAGGGCCCGCGAGCGCGCCTGCTCGCCGGCGCTTTCAACCAATTCGATGATGCCGAGTAATTGATCGCCCAGGCGCGGGAGCTTTGCGGTGAGCAAGCGGGCAAGCTGTTCCAGGCGCCGCTGCCGCCAAATCCAACGATGCAGGCAAAACGGGACGATCGCGCAGCCGCCGAGGGCCGCGATCCAGATGCCGAATCGCAGCCAGCGCGGCGTATCCCAAAGGCGATCCAGCGCGAAGACACAGAGATAGGCCAACATCACCGCGACGACGGCCGCACCCGTCGCCTCCGCCAGCTTGATGGTCCATACCCGGCGGCGAAACGCATGCAACTGCGTCTGGAGACTGGCCGGCAATTGCAGTGGTTCTCGTGTTTGTGCAACGCTCATAATCGATCCTCCGTTTTTATTAGATCAATCCGATTGCTTTTCGACCTATCCAAAAGATTCCCATTAAGGCTATCACAATTCCAGCCGTGACGGGATGGCTCCACAATTGTACGCGCCGTATCGACGGGGAGGGATCGGGCAGGCTGGCCAGCGAGGTAACGATCTCCTCGGGCCGGTCCACTCGAATCACCTTCCCCCGCGTCACGCGGGCTATTTCCTCCATCACTTCCGGCCTCGCGGGGCGGCCGGCCCGCTCGGCCGCTTCGCCCTGGACAAAGAACGAGGCTTCCAAAACGGCGCCGGTTTGCTTGCACGTGAGCACCACTTGATGCCTGCCGGGCTCTTTCGCGGTAAACTGCGCGGAGTAGGCACCCCAG
The DNA here is from genome assembly GCA_963707295.1 of uncultured Planctomycetia bacterium. Taxonomy (GTDB): domain Bacteria; phylum Planctomycetota; class Planctomycetia; order Pirellulales; family Thermoguttaceae; genus JANXQG01. The sequence continues at coordinate 3,385,197 of CAVPPL010000005.1, read as the reverse complement.
GTATCTCCGGACGAGACAAAGCCGACGTTTTCCGCCTTGCCGGAAGGTGCCGTGATTCGTGCCGAGACGTCGCCGCCCTGGAGAGGCTCGCCGCCGTGGTCCATCACGTTCGCGTTGAGCGTCAAGGTACCGTCGATTCGCGGCTGATCGGGCAGTAATAGAGCCGCATCGTTTCCCCTTTGGCCATATTGCGCTGGTAGGCCATCCAGCGCACGACCTGGCCCCAGAAGCGATAGTGGTACTTGTCTTCGACCCCGCGCCGCCAGCGCCATGCGCCGTCGGTGCCCATGAAGAGCACCTTGCCCGCGCCGTAGGTGCGCGTCGCCAGCAAGGGCATGCGGCCGTATTTGTTCTCGCTGTCCTTGTGTACGGCCAGCACTTCAACGCCGGCCCGCGCCCTCACGATCGGTGCGTACCACTGAAAGCCGGGCAGTCCTTCCCAGACTTCCATGTTCTCTTCCTCGGTGTCGGCCAGTTTCGTCAGCAGGCTGCGCCGGCCGACATCCGTGAGCGCGAAGTGGCATGGCGTGGTTGATCCCCAGCCATCGGGTTTGGTGTCATCCAGCACGACCGGGTAAAGAGCGTCCAGTTCGGTTTTCTGTAGCGAGAGTTCCATGCCGTGCGAACCCGGCATGAAGACGATGCCGCTCGCCTGGTGCTCAACAAGTCCCTTCAACCAACCGCACTGTTCTTCGGTAAGCTGGCCGTTGCCAACGCCCACGTCGCCGAGAAAGACCACGTCGAACTTGGAGAGTTCGCTCAGCCCGGCCGGAAACTGGCGGATGTAGTCCTTGTTTCCGCCGCCCGGCTTGCCGATGTCGGGGTGGAAGAGCAAGCACGACAGTTCGACGCCCGGATCACGCGACAGGGCGTTGCGAAGGTAGCGATACTCCCATCGCGGGTACGATTCCACGACGAGGACCCGCAGCTTCTCCTGGCGGACGGAGACCGGCACGCTCATCTTATTGTTGTCCGTCATCGTCTCGTCGTGGTGCGGCGGAACTTCCAGAGTCAGCGTCACGTCGCCCAGCGCCGCGGGCTTCCAGGCCATCCAGTCGTTGGTGACGCCCATCGCCGCGATGCGGACCTCCTTGGAGACTTCATCTCCGCCGGACGAGCGCAGCACAACGGTCGTCACGTAGTCGCGGGGCAAGGAACTCTCGATCGTGAAGGGCACGCGCACCGATTTGCCCAGGATCGCAAAGGTGGGCGCATCGACGCTGCGGACTTCGACGTCGGGAAGCCGTTCGGGCTTGCCCACCGGCACGGCGAAGACTGGGACCTCCTTCAAGCGCAGAAGCGTTGCGGCCTCGACCGGCGGCAAGCCGGCGTTCCAATCCCCGTCGGAAATCAGCACGACGCCGACCAGGTTCTTGAACTTCGTCGGTGCGGTGGCCAGCGGGCCGTAGAGTTCCGTGCCGCCCAGGCCCGCCTTACCCTGGCCGCCGGGTCCGGAAAATGGTTGGACGACCACCTGGAATCGCTCGCCGAGCCGCTGCCAAAATGAGTCATCCGTTAGCGGGGCGATTGCCTGGCGGCGCGAAACGAGGCGGGGAGGAGGGGACGTTGAGCTAGAAGCTGGAGGATTCGATGTCTTGCTCCCCGCTCCCTGCTCCCTGCTCCCTGCTCCGTCGGCGTCGCGAGTCTCCATGCTGGGCGACGCGTCCCAGAATACGGCAATCGTCGGTTTTTCCTCGGGACGGAATTCCTGGACGATCTCCGGTTGATTGAGCAGCAGCGCCGCTACGATCACCAGCGCCAGCCGCAGCAGTTCCAATAGACCCATCGAAGCGCGGTAGCCGCTGCGCCGCCAGGCGACGAAACCCAGTCCGGCCGCGGTCAACACCAGCAGCACCGAGGTGGCCACGGACCACGGCGTCCACAGGAAGGTGAGCGTGTGTGTGAACCTCACGCAACAACTCCTTCCTTGGCAAACCCCTCCTTGGCAACTGCCGTTTTAGTGCGCAGTTTGGGCAGGCAGAGCGCGGCTTCAACTATCATCGCTACGATCATGGCCTGCAGAAACAGCCGCCAGATCTCCTCCACCAACGACTTCGAGCTTCCCGCGGTATGATCTACGCGGGAAAAATCCAGCCCGTGAAATAGGCCGGCCACGCGATCGTCGTTCAACACCGCAGCTTGGTCCTCGGCGGCCGAGCGATTGACGGCCAGCAACCGGTCGCCCACCTGGTAAACTCCAGGGAAGTAAGGATACTCAGTCGAAAGGGCGTTTTCGTCGCCTGCCAGACGTTGCCAGGATTGAGAAATGTCGGCGGGCGGCCGGCCGGCGACAAGATCGCGCGTGTTGCCCAGAACGGCCGCTCCCGTGGCCATCGCCCGCTGCACGGCGGCATAAAGGACGACGGCGTCAGCCGCCAGCGAGGAGTCGGCCGCCGCCGGCGTGGTTGTGAGAAAGTAGACGCCCCCGCGCTCCGTGGCAAGGCGAGCCAAGAGAGGCGCGCCGCCCCGCAAGGCGGCCAGCGTCGTGATTTCGCCCGACAACGCGCAATGCCGCCGGACCTTCAAATCGCCGACGGGCAGCGACTGGCCGCTCAGCGTATGCACCAGCAGGTCTTGATCGCCGCGCCAGGTTTCGACCGGCGCCCCAGAATCTTCCGATACAGGCTCGCCGGCTGCCCATTCGCCCCATCGAGCGCCGAGGAACTCCTGCGTGGCAGTTTTTTGGGGTGGAAGGAATATCACTTGCCCGCCCCGTTCGACGAACGCCTTTACCAGTTTCGCGGCGCTGTCCTGCGGCAAAGGGGCCTGCCAAATGAGCAGGGCCGTTTTTTCCCACGCGGCACCCGACAGTTGTTCCAGCGGCACCACATCCGCCGTACAGGCAAACGCCGGATCGGGCGAAATCGACGCCGCCAACTGCAACGGCCAGGCCGCCTGTGCATCCTCGGAAACGATGATGGCGTGCCGCGGCGCGGGCTTGTCGAAGGCGAAATAGAAATGGTTGTCGGCCGGATTCGCGTCGGCGGGAATGGAAACTTGTCCCCAGCCCCGCTCTCGTTTGCCTTCCACGGCGATGCGGTAGTCCTTCAGTTCGTATTGCGATCCCGTCATCTCGACGTTCACCTGGGATCGGGCCCCTTCGATCTCGAATTCCACCGGTATCGTCACTTTGTCTTCTGCCTTCCCCTCGCGCGATAAGACGAGCGAAATCAATAGCTCGGTGCGATCTCCGGACTGCTGGCGGCGGACGCTGGTGACGCGCACCGCCGTGTTGCCCTGGGCCATCTGGGGATATGCCAGCAAATGAAAGCGAACGCCCTGCGCCAGTTCCATAAAGCTCTCGCGGAGGGTCCGCCACCGGCCGCTGTCGGCATGCCAATCGTTCTCGCGAAGATCGGAACAGATCCATATCTCGGTTCGCCCGGCGTGGTTGTTCCGGATGTAGGTACGCGCGGCTTCGAGCATCGCGGGAAGGTCCGCTTCCGCGCCCGTCGCTTTCGCGCAGGAGACGTCCATGAGCGCGCCGGGCGACGGAAGCTCGCGCGGCTGATTGGTCATGCTATCGATCAACACCCAGCGCGAGGAACCCAACGTGGCGAGGGCGCTGGCAAGTTGCCGGCGTCCCGCCTCGAGCTTCGACTCGCCGGCGCCGGCGTCGTGCTGCTGCATGCTGGGAGAACAGTCCAGAAGGATGATCGTCGTATCGGCCCGGCCGCCCGCCGCCAGTCCGAGCATGCCGCTAGCCAATGGCCGGCCCACGGCAAGGATCAAGGCTGCCACGGCCAAGATACGGAACAAAAGGATCAACCATTGCCGCAGCCGGGCGTAACCGCGCGACATCCGCTGGGCCGCCAACAGGAACATCATCGCGCCCCAGCGCGTCGTCTGATAGCGGCGCTGGTTGATTAAGTGGATGATCACCGGCAGGGCGAGCCAACGGCAATGCCAACAACATGAATTGCTGCAGGAACATCATCGCTTGCCCTTCATCCGGGTTCGTCCGACGAGAAACCGCATCAGCACTTTCTCATAATCCTCGTCGAGGCTCACGCGGTGGTAGTCGATCGCCAATTCAAGCGTGAGCTTCCGCATATCGTTCAAGTACGCACCGATCGCCTTCTGATATCGATCGGCGATGTCGTTCGGCTCGGCAAAGATCGACGGGCCGCCCTCCATGTCGAGAAACCGCATCGGCCGCTGGAAATCGAAGCGAATCTCGCGGCGGATCGAGCAAGTGAAATGCTGCCACGTCGTGCTTGCGAAATCGCAAATGTTCGAAGCAGCGGCGCAAGCTGCGGGCTCCACGAACAAGTCCGAAATGATAACGATCAGTGCCCGCTCGTCGATCGTTTCCGCCAGTTCGTGCAGCACGGGCACAAGCTGTGTCTGCCCGGCGGGCTGTGCTTTTCAAGCACGTCGAAAACGTTCATCAAGTGAGCCGGATTGCGGCGGGGCGGAATGTTCCTGACGATGCCGCCGGCCACGCAAGATAAGCCCACGGCGTCGCCCTGCTGCACCGCCAGATAGCTCAAGGCCCCGGCGAGCTTGCGGGCATACTGGATCTTCGTCGTGCCGTCCGAACCGAAATCCATCGAACCGCTCGTGTCCAGCACGATGCAGCAGCGGAGGTTGGTGTCGGCCTCGAACTCCTTCAGGTAGAAACGATCGGACCGGCCGTAGGCCCGCCAGTCCAGCCGCCGCAGATCGTCGCCGGGGACGTACTTTCGGTACTCGGCGAACTCGACGCTTGCGCCCCGGTGCGGGCTGGGATGCCGCCCGGAAACGCTCGCCCAGCATCGGCCAGCGGGCACAAAGCGGAACCGCAGCCAGGCGGGCAATCGCCCGCGGATCGAGAAAACTGCGAGTCTGGCGGTCCGGGAACATCGACGGCTCCAAATGCGATCTGTCGCCATGTCGCTCCGCGAAAGCTTGCCAGCTCTTCGCGGAGCGACAGGCGACAAACCGACAATACTTACGCTACACTTTCCGTTTCCTCCAGCAACCTCTTCACGATCTCTTTGGCGCCGATCCCTTCGGCCTGGGCCGCGAACGTGGTGATCACGCGATGCGTCAGCACGGGCGCGGCGACTTCCTGAATGTCTTCCAGGCGGACCATGTAGCTGCCCAACAGGGCCGCCCGGGCTTTGCCGCCGAGAATCAGGTTCTGCACGGCGCGCGGCCCTGCCCCCCAGGCCACCAAGGGCTTCAACCAGGCTGGCGAGGTAGGGTCCTTGGGCCGCGTGCGGCGCACGAGCCGCGCGGCGTACGTGTAAATGTGGCTCCGGCACCGGAATGCGGCGGACGAGGCTTTGATGCGCAATGATCTGGCCGGCCGTCAAAAGATGGTTCAACTTCGGAAGCGCGTCGCCGGTCGTGGTCCGCGCGATCTCGATCTCGTCCTCCTCGGACGGATAGTCCAGTTCGATCAGGAACATGAAGCGGTCCAGTTGCGCTTCCGGCAGCGGATAGGTGCCTTCCTGCTCGATCGGGTTCTGCGTGGCCAGCACCAGAAACGGCAGGTCCAGCGTGCATCGTCTTGCCCATCGCGGTGACCTTGTGTTCCTGCATCGCTTCGAGCATCGCCGCCTGGGTCTTGGGCGGCGCCCGGTTGATCTCGTCCGCCAGCACGATGTTGGCGAACACCGGCCCGTGAACAAACTCGAAATCGCGCTTCCCGCCGGCCTGGTCTTGCAGGATATCCGTGCCGGTGATGTCCATCGGCATCAGGTCGGGCGTGAACTGAATGCGGCTGAACTTCAGCGACATCGTCTCGGCCACCTTGCTGACCAGCAACGTCTTGGCCAAGCCCGGCACGCCCATCAGCAAGGCGTGCCCACGGGCGAACAGGCAAATCGACAACCGCTCGATGACGTCGCGATTTCCGACGATCACGCAGCCAAGCTCTTGCCGCAGCCGGTTGTACACGCTGCGGAGTTCATCGACGGCCTCGATGTCGTTATCGCTAAGTTGACGCTCGGGAGTTGCCACCGTTTCCAACATGCCACGACCTCCAAAATCCTTTGGTGAATATCAAAGCGAAGCCACTCGACAAGGCGTCGTATTGCGGCCAATATATCAGTAGCCCACGCGCGGGGCAAGCAATTCCCAGTTTAATCATCTCAGTGAAAGGCTGCCTGGGAATTCTTGGCGAATCGTTAGACGCATTTGAATTCGTAATAGTTCCACACCCCACCGACGAGGGGTTGCAGGCCATGTGCTTGCCTGCGACAAAGGCGTAGTGGTAATTCGTTGTTGGAAGGAGAAACTTGGTGAAAAATCCCTGCAAAACGCTCCAATTGTTTGCCCTTGTGGCGCTGCTCGCGCCCGCTCACGCATTCGCCGCCGATATTTCGCCCTATCGCACGGCGCTCGCCAAGGACAATTACCTGCTTATCGATCAGGCCGGCATCGACGCGGCAAAACGCAAGGCCGAGGCCCAACCGTGGGCAAAACGGGCTCTTGACGCGATCCTCTCGCGAGCCGATCACGACTTGAAACGCATGGTTGACTTGCCGCCGCGCGGCGGGCAGTGGAGCCATTGGTACAGTTGCAAGAAAGACGGCTCGCGGCTTGTCACCGATTCGCCGACTTCGCATCGCTGCCCGATCTGCGGCACGGTGTATCATGGCGATCCGTACGACGCCGTGATTTTCAGCGCCGCCCACTCGAAGTGGAGTCAGGCCGTCCGCGATCTTGGGCTCGCCTATCGCTTCACCGGGCGAAAGGAGTACGCCGAGAAGGCGAGCGAGGTGCTCCTGGCTTACGCCGATCGGTACGCCGGCTATCCGCTGCACGACAAGGACGGGAAGGAAAAGGTCGGCGGCGGACACATCTTGGCGCAAACGCTCGACGAGAGCGTGTGGCTCATACCCGTGGCGTTCGGCTACGTGCTGGTGCGCGACGCCCTGCCCGCCGCGAGCCGGGCACACATCGAGAAGGACCTGCTCGTCGCCGCCGCCGACGTAATCCGCGGCACAAGATGGGAATCCACAACATCCAGTGCTGGAAGAACAGCGCGGTCGGCCTGGCCGGTTTCGCCGCCGGCGACGAATCGCTGGTCCGCGAAGCTATCGACGATCCCCAGCGCGGCTTCCGCGCCGAGATCGCCCAGGGCGTCACCGACGACGGCCTTTGGTATGAAGGCTCGCTCGGCTATCACCGCTATACGATGGAAGCCCTCTGGCCCTTGGCTGAAGCCGCGCGCTTGCAGGGCATTGACCTCTACAGCGAGCGCTATCGCACGATGTTCGATGCTCCGCTCGCTCTGGCCCTGCCGGATGGCCAAGCCCCGGGATTCAACGACAACGACGGCGGCAATGTGAAAGCGGCAGCCCCGCTCTACGAGCTTGCCTACGCCCGCTGGAAGCGACCCGAATACGGTCGTCTGGCCGCACAGTCCGATCGAAACAATCTCCAAGCATTGTTGTACGGCGCTGACACGTTGCCGCAAGGGTCCGTCATTCCCACCGCCAGCGTGCTTATGAAAGACGCCGGCTTTGCCGTGCTGCGCGCGAAGGGAAACGCCGTGGCCGTCCGCTTCGGCAAGCACGGTGGGTGGCACGGCCATATGGACATGCTCGGCATCGTCACTTTTGCCAATGGAAAACTCTTCGGGCTCGATCCTGGTTCAATCAACTACGGCGTTCCGTTGCACCACGAATGGTATCGCACGACGATCGCGCACAACACGGTGGCGGTTGACGGCAAGGACCAGGCCGCGGTCGACGGCGAACTCGATGCCTGGAGCGAAGGCCATCTCGCCGCACACGCGAGTGCGGCCTATCCCGGCGTGGAACTGCGCCGCACTCTCGATTTCGACGGTGCCGCCCTGCACGATCGCTTCGAGTGTTCCTCGGCCAAGGAGCACGACTACGACTACGCCTTCCATTCGCCGGGCAAGTTCAGTACGTCGCTTGAACTCAAACCCCGTGGGCCGCTGGAATATGCCCATGTAGAAAAAGTATCCGAAGCTCGGCCCGACGGAGACTGGTGGTGCCAGTGGGAGCAAGGCGGTGTGCAGTACCGGCTGCGATTCAAGGGAGTGCCGGGAACCGTAGTTTACACGGCAGTCGCTCCGGGCCGCAACCCGGCCGATCGCGTGCCGCTGGTCATCGTGCGACGGCATGGCAGGCAGACCGTGTTCGAATGCGTACACCCGTTTAGCCGGTCCGCGGCCAATCTCTAAACCCCGGCAACGTGTAGAGGACGTACCTCTCTCGCAAATCGAGTCGGCCATACCCTCCCAATACCGGAGAACTGGCAATCTATCGGCAAGATCGTCCGCGCAGCCAACCCGGCGGCGGTGATCGCCTTCAGGCACGGCCGAAACGGCGAGGCGCGCGTGGCGGCGGGAGTCGATGATTACACGGCCGGCGACACGTGGACCAAACAGGATCTCGCCCGTCTGACGGCTGCCAGGCTGATGGCGCAAGCGACGCCCGGCGCTTCCGGCACGCCTTGCCAGGCTTATCAAAGCAGCGAAACCGGCAAACTCCGGATAATCCTCAAGATTTGTACAAACGGAACCGATACATCCGGTACGCCGCTCGGCCGATTGCCTGCTGCGCGAGCGATTACGGCTTGGTTACCAACAAAGGTCACTCAAATGCCCATTTCTAAACTCATAAACGGCTTAACCAAGTCCGCCAAGCCGGAAGCCGCCGCCGCTCCTCGGGTGCCGGCATCACGGACGACCGGCATCGCGCCGGAGCATGGCCATGTTCTTGCCCAAATCCCCGATCTTGACCAGAAGCCAAGCCCGTTGGCAAGTTTCAAACGACTGGATGGGCGACTCATCAGCCAGGCGGTGTCCTTAAAGTTGGTATTCGGACTAGGGATTGGGCTGATCATCGGCGCTATCCTGCCGTTTCTGTTCGGTCGAGGCGGCTCGCCAAAGCCGGTGCATGAGCTTTCGGATTGGACCAATGTTAGAAACGTCGAGGCAACGAACTCGTCCGGCGCAAATTCACAGGCTCCGCTCTTTCAGCCAGCGGCGCAAGCGGCCGCGATTCCGCCGCAGCCAGCCTCGCCCGATATCTCCATTCCGCCGCCTCCGGCCGACAATTACCGGCCCGCAGTGTTGAACCGGCGCAATTGGTCGCCGCCGCAAGATAACGCCGCGCCGCAGGCCGGCAATCTGAACCCGGACTACGCCGGCGGCAATCTGCCACCGCCTCGCGCCGCAGACCGTGGCTACGGTCCTGCGCCAGACCGTTACGACATTCAGGCCGACCGTCGCAATGATCCCGCGGCGCGTTTTGGCAATCCTCCCCCCGGTCACGACTATCGAGGAAATCCGCCCAACGGTCCCGCGATGCGGCGGGACGTTCAGCCGCCCGCGCCTGCCGGCGAAGATCGATACAACTTTCCCGCCAATCGCGGCTACCAGCAGCAGCCGGCTGCTCCTGGAGTGCCCCAGGGCTACAACGGCGCCGGCTACGACAATCGCAACCAGGCCATGCCGGATTCCGAGTCGGGCGTTGCTCGATTCAATGGAAACATCACCGCACCTCCAGCCAGGACGAACCCATGAGCGCACTGGACAAAGCAATAATCAAGGCCTACCATCGGCCCGCGCGGCGAATCGACGCGCCGACCGCCGAAGCCGTCACCGCTGCACCTCGTGCCGTCTCTGCGGCGGCAGTGCCGCTCTCGCGGGCGTTGGCGGGAATGAACTCGACCGATTCCAGCGGTTCGACGACGTCCACGGCAACCGCGGAGCGGGTTTCGACTGCCATCGGGGCAATGTTGGACGAAGCGCTCGGTTCGGAACCGCACGAAAGTTCCATAGCACCTGATAAGGTCGCCAATGTCGCGGCAACCAAGACTCGTCAAAAGCCCGTAATTTTCCCGTCGCATATTCAGGAGGTCGCGGCCGCGCGGCTGTCTGAACAACCCGCAATGATCGGCAACTCAAACACCGCAGCCACGGCCGTACAACTTCCGCCGTCTCCGGCCCAAAACGTCACGATTGGGCCCGGGACGGCCGAACCGGCCTGGTCACCGCTTTTGCAGGTCGATCGCGTCGTCTGGCCGACGATCCACAATCGTCTGCAAGGCGCCGCCAAAGCGGCCATCGCGCAGATGACCGACGGCCTGCAGTCGATCGGCGACTCGGGCCGCAAGGTCATCGGCTTGGCAAGTTGTGCCCGCGGCGAAGGCGTCACCACGCTGCTCTCCGCCGCCGCCCGCAATCTGTTGGAGCGCGGACGCAAAGTTGCCGTGGTCGACAGCCATTGGGACAATCCGCAGCTTGCGCAGGTCTTTGGGACTTTTGCCGCAAGTCGGCTGGGAAGAGGCCCTGTCGGGCGGCCTGCCGCTGGAAGAAATCGTGATCGAATCGCTCGCCGACGGACTCGCGGTCTTGCCGGTCCGCGAGCCACCGGCGAGCGCTTTCACGAAAACTGCCATCGGAACGAGCCTGGAAACGCTCGCCGGACAGTTCGACTTCGTGCTGGTCGATCTCGGTTCCTTGAGCGAGATCGCCGACAAGACTTCGCCGACCCATGCGGTGGCGCTGCACGTGGACGCCGTCGTCTTAGTGCATAACGTCCGCGTCACGCCTCCGCACCGTCTGGCCGAAGTCCACAAGCGCCTGGCCGACTCGAAAATGCGGTACGCAGGTACGATCCAAAACTTTGTCGCCGGATAAGCCATCATGTATGAGACCTATTGGCAGTTTGAAGAGAAGCCGTTCGAAAACGCGGCCGACACGCGGTTCTTTTTTCCAGGCGAGACGCATCAGTCGGCCCTTTTGAAGCTTCGCTATGCGGTGGAGAACCGCCGCGGCGGCGCGCTGCTCTGCGGCGCGGCGGGCACCGGCAAGACTTACCTTGTGACCATGCTCCGCCAGTCGCTGGGCGAGGACTACACTCCATTCATCCACCTGGTCTATCCGCAAATGTCGCCGGCGGAGCTGATGGCTTACCTGGCCGACGAGTTCGACGGCGGCACCAACGAAAGCCAGAGTGTGCCGGACAGCATACGCCGCATCCAGACCGCCCTTCGCTCCAACGCGGCGCAAGGGCGGCACGCCGTCGTCGTGATCGACGAGGCCCATCTGATGGAAAGCAGCCCGATGTTGGAAACGCTGCGGATGCTTTTGAACTTCGGCCCCGACGGCACGTCGGGCATGACGCTACTCTTGGTTGGCCAACCCGGCATTTTGCCGCTCTTGGACCGCACGCCGCAACTCGAGGAGCGATTGGGCGTGAAGTGTTTGCTCCGCCCGTTCACGTCGAGCGAGACGGGCGAGTACGTCAGCCATCGTTTGAAACTCGCCGGCGCGTCGCGGCCGATCGTCGAGGACGCGGCCGTTCCCACGCTCTTTGAGCTGACCCGCGGCGTCCCGCGGCAGATCAATCGTCTCGGCGATTTGGCATTGCTGGTCGGATTTGCCGAGGAGCAATCCACGCTCTCCGCCGCACACTTCGAGGCCGTTTGCCGGGAACTGGTGGCAGTGGTGCCGGAATAGACTTGTTCTTGAGCCAGGTGGCGAAAATGGCGCCGCTCCGTGGCCCACAAGTCGCGAGTGGCAAAGCTCATCTCCCGCAACACCATAGCGCTTTCCAATCCATCTTTCAAGCCCTCGCAAACGTTCAAAGTGCCGCCAAGGGGTTGGCAAGAACTTGGCCGATCGCTTTTTTGAGGCACGGATTTGACTACGCCGAAATAGTTTACGAAATTAGTGCCAAAGCGACTACGATGCGACTGCCCATTCCAGCAAAACTTGCGAACTCATGCCAAGGAAATCGGCTAGTGTCTTAACCCGCGGGGGGCTTGCGAAAAACATCACACTGGGTTAAGATTAAAGGTGAGTAAAGCTGTTCGGCCGAACTCAGAATCCCGAAGGGCGCGCAGTTCCGAGTGGAGTTTCGGCGGCTGCCGTTCTGGCGGGGGGGCGAAATGGCGAATCCATCATCAATTGACGACTTTCTTGCCACGCTGCGCACGAGCGGTCTGATGACCGAGGAGGAACTCGGCAAGGCGCTGGACGAAATGCGCGCCGCTGGTATCAATCCCACGGACGCCGCCGCCCTTTCCGACGCTTTCGTGAAGCGAAACGTCTTGACGGCCTGGCAGGCCGAAGCGCTTTTGAAGGGCAAACATCGCGGCTTCCATCTTGGTCCTTACAGGCTTATGCGGCCGTTGGGTCAAGGCGCGATGGGTCATGTGTATCTCGCCCAACATGTCATGATGCACCGCAACTGCGCGATCAAGCTCCTTGCCCTGAAGCACCGCCAGGATCCCGATTTGCTCGCCCGCTTCAAGGTCGAGGCCGTCGCGATCGCGGCATTTGATCATCCCAACATCGTCCGGGCCTACGACTTCAACCGCGACACGTCCACCGGCAGCGAGCTCTTTTACCTTGTGATGGAGTACGTTGAAGGCCAGGACCTGCAGCGGATCGTCGAGAAAGAAGGCGTCATGGACTACCAACGCGCCGCCGAGTTCATACGCCAGGCGGCCGTGGGACTGGCCAGCGCCATCAGGCGGGCTTCATCCATCGCGACATCAAGCCGGCCAACCTCTTGGTGGACGGCAAAGGGGTTTTGAAGATTCTCGACTTGGGCTTGGCCCGCCTTGCGCAGGGGCCATCGGAAACCGCGCAAGCCGGCAACTGGGTCAGCGGCACGCCCGACTATATCGCGCCTGAACAGATCCTCAATCGTCCCGATCTGGACGGCCGGGCGGACATTTACAGCCTCGGTCTCACGTTTTACTACCTGCTCGTCGGCCGGCGTCCCTATATAAAGAAAACGATGCCGGAGATACTGGCGGCGCATTGCAAGGAATCGCTGCAGCCGATTGAAGCCTCGCGTCCCGACGTTCCCTACGACCTTATCAGCATCATCGAGCGGATGACCGCCAAGTTGCCCGATCGGCGCTTCAGTTCGGCCGATGAATTGGCGTCAACCCTGCAAACCTGGCTACAGGACGAGACGTGCGGGCAGTCATCGCGACTCGCCGTGTTCAAGTCCGCGGCGCGGCGATCGCGGCAACGCGAGGGCGGAGACGGATCCGAGGCCGGCCCGCCGTCAACGACGGTCGATTTAGATCTCGCTCCAATCGAAGAATCGCCGTCGCCGCCGACCGTTTCAATGAAGTTGGCGAGCGCCGGCACGCATCATTCAAAGTCCGGGGAAAAGGGGGCAGTTCCGGCGGCGCCTGGACCGGAAGGTCGCCGCGAGCAAAAGGTTGCGACCGCCGATTCTGCGGCCGCGGAAACTGCGACAGCGGGCGAAGTGGGCATCATCAACGTGCCATCGCTTTCGCCTGGCGGCGATTCGACGGCGTCTTTGGCGGAAGCCATTTCCCTGTCCAATCTCCCGCCCGAACCGGACGCAGCCGCGGTTGCCGCGCTCGCCAAGCTTGCGCCAAGCGGAAGCAGCGAAGCTTTTGGGAACGGCTCGTGGAAGGCGTGCAAGAGAAGCCGTTGTTTTGGGTCGAGATGGGCGTTTTGCTTATTCTCGCAATCGTTAGCGTCGTGATCGTCGTACTGAGTCTGACCATGCAAAACTATGGAATCGAACGCTCCGAATTGCGGCCGGCGGCATCGGTTCATTCTTCCGCCGACGGCGGTAGCCCGCAGAACGCTGAAAGAAGCTGAGCGGCTGATGGTAGGGTGGTGTCGAGCGCAGCGAAGACCCACCGTGCTTTGTTCGGAACTGGTGGGTCTTCGCTGCGCTCGACCTCCCATTACGATTACGACAACTCGACTGCCAGTTCTTGACCAGCTTGAATCGTAATCTCCTCGTTAAAGGTAATCAACGCTCGATTGCCGGAAACGGCGACTTGAGCATTAACAGGTTTGCCCGCAAGGATCGCTGACACGGAGACCTGCTTGTCAGCGTGAACGGACTGCAACGCCAGTGTTTTCAAGGCCAGTGTGCCCCACTTCACTTGCACTCGGGCCTTCCTCGCGCCGCCTTCGTCCTTCTGCGCGAACGTGCCCCCAGCCCTCGGCCGTCGTGAACGCGGCGCGGAAATTCTTCGGCGTAATTCGCGGGGCGAAGCCGAGATGCCGCTTCGGCCCGTGGTACTCGAAGCCGCAGGCGGCCAGGTAAACGCCGTAACTGGCCATCGAGCGGGCGTAGTGGTCGCCGCACTCGACTTCGTTCCAGGCATTGCGTCGCGCGGGATGATAGCGATCGTGGACCGCCCGCGCTGACGGCCAGCCCTTCCTCGACCATCCCTTCCCAAATCATGTGCCCGGCCACCTGGTATTCGAAGCCGTTCATGCACTCGTTGAAGTAGAAATCGTAACCTTGCTGCACGCGCCGGCCCTCGCCGCGCGGCCAGGTACACATGATCAAGCCGGCCTCGCCCGCCATCGCGTACCAGCGGCCGGGCTGCGTGTGCCTTGCGGAACGGCCCGACATCCGGCGCGAAGTTGTACTTCCAGAGCGATGCGAGGGCCTGCTTCACGTGATCAACCGGCAGGATGCGGCCCAGACCGACTTGATGAGCCCAGCTTTGCCCAAACACCTGATCCACCTCGCAACCGTTGTGCGAGCCGACGGTGTGCTCGTGGCCCTTGTCGGGAATGTGAACGTAGTATTCGCCGTTGAACAACTCGCGGTCAACGTTTGCCTTGCCGCGGGCGAAAATCTCGTGGACCTTCGTAGCGTAGGCCAAATCGCCGACTTCCTGGGCCATTTCCTCGCACGCCCGCAGCGCGGCCAGGTAGAGCGAGCTGATCCAGGCGATCTTGCCGAACCAGGGCTGATCGAGCGTGTTGTGCTGCGGGCCTCCGACGAGTCCTTCGCCGTCGTCCTTGTGGATCAGGCACTCCATCGCAAGCTTGATTCGCGGCCAGAGGTCCTTGAGCATGCGGCTGTCGGCGGACATTTGATGCTCGCGGTACGCGCGAAGGACGCAGCCGGCTTGCCCATCGACGGCAAGCCCGAACCCTTCGCCGCGAAAATTGATCATGCCGCTGCGCAGGTCCTGCGCCGTGCCGAAGTCGGTCCGCCGGCGAAGGTCGCGTTCCAACTCGGGGAATAGCCGGGCGACCGCGTGGGCGTAATGCCAGACGTGCGTGCAAGTTCCCTCGCAACAGCCGACGCCCTCCCAGCCGTAGAACCGTCCATTGGCGAAGCGGTGCGCGGTCGAGGTCGCCAGGATCGACGTATTCAGCATCGTGCGATCGAGGAACCAATAGGGAAGCGTGGAATCGTACCAGGTATCGTGCCAAAGGCGGGTCTGCGAACGGAGCCGGGCGAAATCGGCCGCCACATGTTCGGCCACCGCCGCGGCATCGTGGAACCGCGTGGCGTAGAATCTGCCGCCGTCCTTCAATCGCAGATGCGGGAAATGCCAGGCGATGACAAACGTGGCCGTCGCTTCCTGCCCGGCCTCGAGCGTCATTTTCCGCACTATTGATCCGATCAGCTTGCGGCCGCTAGGCTGCTCAGCGTGTGACTGCACGTTGGGCACGAACGCGGCCGCCGGCAGCTTGCCCTCGGCCAGCCCCGGCGCGGCCTGATCGGTCTCGTCGGGTCTCCAAGAGCGCAAGGGCGAGCGTGCCGCGGTCGTGGTCTTCGCCGAGATTGGGCCGGTGGTCGGTGAACACGATCGGCCCCGCGCCGATGTTGCCCCAGGGCCCCTTCGCCTTGTCGACGATTTCCAGCCGGGCCGATTTGCCTTGCAGCGGGCGAACGTCGAACATTTCTCGCCTCATGCGGTTGTCGTCGTGTCCCGTCGCGGTCCTCGCGACTTTGCCGTCGACAAGCAGATTGATGCAAGTCTTGCCGGGCTGATTGCCGCCGCCGATCCAGAAAGTGATGAAATGGCGCTCGATCGTAAACTGCCGGCTAGTGAGCGTGCCGGTATGGCTGTCCTTCTCCTCGATCGTTGCCCGGGCGCGGAGGCGTGCGAGTTGACCACGCGCGGCCCCTTGCTGCCCACCTCGCCCTGATAGGCGGGAATCTGGCTTTTGAGGATCGGCCCCTTGCCGAAGGCGTCGCCGGTCACAGTCCAGCCCGCGTAGGTCGGCTTTCTGAAAATCCTCGAATACGACGTCGGCGCGGGACGATTCCTCGGGCTTCTCCTCTTGCATCGCGCTTTTGATCAGCAGCACGCCGGGCTTGCGTCGACCATGTTCCGCCGCGGGGCCGTATCGCCGGGCATCGTGTAGAGACCGACGGCGTTCTCCAGCCAGCCGGCGAGCCGCACGGTCGCCCGCGCGGGGCCGGTGTTCTTGATCGTGAACCGCATCACGGTGGCGGGCAGGCTTGAGGCCAGCGTGTCGAGCGGGACAAACGGCGAAAAGGCCTCGAGCGACACCGCGATCGGCGACTTGCGGATCGCGATACTCGACGAAGCCGATCGGATACTCGCCGCAAAAGCTGATGTCCGCAAAGCCGCGACGATCGAGCGGATGGACCTGCTTCTCGCCGCCGGCCTCGACCTCTATCGCAAAACCCTGCTCCAGCGGCGAATGCGGCCGCGGCGGGTGAGCGTAGTTCGCGTCGCCCGTACCGATATGCTTGTTGAAGACGTCCCAGTGCCAAAGTTTGCCGTCGCCGCCCAGGTAGAGCTGGCCCGCGCACAGGCCGCCGATCGGCATGCCGATCTTTTCCAGCTCTTTGCCGCGATAGACCTCGCGAGCGCCGCGCACCGTCAGCGACTGGACCCACTGCGGATGAAGCTTCTTGTCGGCCGGGATGAGCCGCTCCTGCTCGGCGGCTTCAAAGGGCCCTGCCATGACGGGCATTGCCGCCAGCGCCGACACGGCGCCGGCAGCAAGTGCCGTAATGAAATCACGGCACTCGATGCCGCAACTGCCGCCTGGACAACACGTGGAACTTGGAACGCCACTTGGTTCGTTTCGAAAGATCGTAGTCATGGCAGACATTTTACCGAGGCAGATTGAACTGGTACAATAGCCGCGCTCAAGAATTGTAATGATGAACAGTGTTTGCCGCAAAAGGGGCAAAGAACGCAAAAAAAGGATGCCTGCAGGAGCAAACCATTGAAAGCTACAAAAGGCGGTTGGTTCTTTATGCTCTTTGTGCTCTTTGCGGCAATCCCATGCCCGGCCTCCGACCGGCCGCGAATGTGGATCAATGCCTGCGAAGGAGAGCCGGTCGAACAGGTCCGGCTGAACGATGACCTGGCAAAAGCCCGCGTGGTTTACCTTGGCGAGCGGCACACGCTCCAGCGACACCATGACACGCAGGCCCGCGTCATTGCCGATTTGGCCCAGCGGTGCGGCGCTAGTGGTGGCGATGGAGCAACTGGAATCGTCCCAGCAGGCCGAAATCGACCGTTTCAACCGCGGCGAGCTTGATTTCGACGGCTTGGCCCGGGCGATCGACTGGGGCAAGCAGTGGCCGAAGTATCGGCAGTACCGCCCGGTGCTGGAGGCGGCGCGGAAAGCCAAGGCGCCGGTCATCGGGCTGAGTCCGAAATTCGGACGTGATCCGCGCGGTCGCGCGATCAGGCGGCGTGGCGAAGCTCGATCCCTCATCGCGGAAGAGACTGCCGGCGGAATTGGAGCTTCACGACCCGGTTTATGAAAAGCTGCTGGCGGCGAGATGATGGTCCACATGGCTGCCTCGCCTGAACGGCTCCGCCCGATGATCGAAGCCCAGATCGCCCGCGACGAAGCAATGTCGGCCGCTTTGGCTGGCTACCTTCGCAGCGATGCGGGCCGCGGCCGGAAGGCGGTGGTGATTTGCGGAGCGGGCCATGTTGCCTACGGATTGGGCACGCCGTCGCGCGTCCGCCGCCGTCTCGGCGACAATAACGACCGCATCGTCATCTTGGCCGAGTACGGCGACGTGCAACTTTCGCCGGAAGAAAAGGCGGCCGCGCGGCCGATCGAAATCAGCCACGAGCAGTTGCGGGCAATCGGCCGGCCCGTTGGAGATTATTTGGAGGTCGCGTGGCCGGAGAAATGATCTCTCGCACAATATCTGCATAGCCCGGCACCGGTTCATTTCGCCGCGGCAAACTTCATGGATAGCAGGCCAATATAGCGCTGCCGCGCATCGTAGAAGAGCCAGCCGACATAGCCGTTCGAGGCGGCCAGGCCGATGACGGCAAGGTAAAGCATGAGTTCCTTGACGTTAAAGCCTCCAGTTGCCGTCTTGCCGCCGTCAACAGGATCGAGAGCCGGGTAAGGTGTGTTGGCCACCTGATTGCCGGGCGCAAGTGTCAAACCGGCCCGCGGATCGGCGGCGCCTCGCGTTTGCTCGTTGGACGTTGTCGGCGCGACCGGCGCTCCCGTCGGCGCTCGCAACATGCACCGGCCCCTGTTCCGCTGACTGACCAAGCGATGGACCGGTGTTCGGCAGCGGCACCGTGGCGGTCGCCGGCATCACAGGCGATGACGGAAGCGGCGAAGCCGCCACGTTCGGCATCGTCGCCGGCGCGGCCAATGCGCCACGACCGGGCGCGGACAACGGCCCGGTGGATGGCATTGACGACTGCGGCGGCGGGATTCGCGGCGGAGGCGCGTTCTCCACGGCGACCGTGATCTTGCTCGCCCGATACGGCTGGACTTCGGGCCTTACGGCCACGCTGATCGGATCGCCCGGCCGCAAGGTCTGAAACATCACCGGATCAATCTGCACGATCAATTCCACGCCTCCATCGGATGCGGGACGGTAACCGAGATCGACTCCCACGAAGGCAAGCGCAAGGCAGGTCAAGGTCGGGCACATGGCGAAAAACCTCTCGAGCTAACTGGGCAAACTCTCCTTTCTATGGTAACTTGCCGCATACAATTGAGCTAGCGGTGGCTTTGGAGTGCGGCGGCTCGCCGCCGCTTTTCAGAACGGAATGGGCGATTCCAAACCGGTGCCTTGGCTTGCCGCCAACACATAATCCCCGCGTTTTGAAAAGCGAGAGCAAGCCCTCGCACTCCAAATATGAACCGAGCCCTTTGGACCAAAGCGATTTCCGACGCCTGGCGGCAATTCATCGTGTCGTTCGTCTTGCTGACGCTCTTCGCCTGGCTCTTCGTCTGGCTGATGAGCCGCTTTCCGCCGGGCGGAATGGGCGTCATCTTGAAGTGGCTGCCGGGCTTCGTGCAATTGATGGTGGGCGTGCCGCTGGAAATGCTCGCCACGCCGGTCGGCCAGTTGAGCATCCTCTACATCGACGTGGTGACGCTCCTGATTTGCGTCGGCTGGTCGCTGGGCCGCGGATCGGACTCCATCACCGGCGAAATCTCCCGCGGAACGATGGACCTCCTTCTCACGCTGCCGATCTGGCGCGTGAGCGTGATTCTGATACCGGCCGTGGTGTCCGCGGCCGGGGCCGCCCTAATTTCAGCCGCCGTCCTGCTGGGCACGCGACTCGGCATGGCCTGCGTCCATTTCGATCAACCGGTGCCGCTGCGCGCCTTTATTCCAGGCGCCGTCAATCTGGCTTGCATGACGTTCTGCTTTACGGGGATTACGACCATGATTTCCGCGGGCTTTCGCGACCGCTGGATCGCGTTCGCCATTTCCGGCGGATTCTACATCGTGGAGGTCATAATCAAGCTGGTCGCGCGGATGTGGCCCGACGGTAAGTGGCTCTTCTACTTGACCTTCCTGACGCCCTTCGAGCCGCAAGAGTTGATTCTCACCACCGATCCGGCCAGCCACGTCGCCTTGCGGTACAACTTGACGCTGATCGGATTGGGGTTCGCAAGCTATGTCGTGGCGGTGTTGATCTTCAACCGCCGTGATATACCGGGGCCGAGGTGAGAGACATTGGGAAATAGTTGTTAGGCTAGAAGAATGGTTGCCACGCCGTTGGAGTCGTCGGCAATTCATTTTTGTGCCCCTTATTCCACCGTCCAAATCATTGTGCTCACAGTATCCTGCTTGCCGGGCCTGCCATTTTGGCAGTCGTGTTGCCTTCTTCGGCGACGGCCGAATCCCGCGATGTTCGCCGCCTTCGCGAAACTCGGCCGCTGGCACACATCGCCGGTGTCGCCGCAAGTCCTGTGTACACAACCGTTTACAGCGAGCTCGTCGAGGCCGCCGACCACCCCCCGACTGGAGGGTTTGGCACACATCTCGCCGCGGGGCACCGGCCCACCTGCCATTTCTTGCTGTGTCAACATCAGAATACAACCGACAGCAACTATCGTGCCAATGGCGCGGGATCCGCTCGGTTGCGCGCGAGACGATGGGCATTCATGCCCTTCCCGGCTTTAGCCTTGTGTTAGGCCTGTAGCTTTATCGGGTTTCAGAAAAGTAATGCCGTGGAGCAGATTGCCAATCTGCTTGGCGGGTTAGCAACCTGGCGGCGCATCGACACAACCCCCTTGGGGTTGAGGTGTTAAATCGCACAGCGCCCAGGGTAGGCCGTCGTACCTCCGGCCAACCCTGGGCTTGCGGGCAGAATCCCGTTGGGATTCAACCGGCCCTCTTTGTGGCGGACGTTGTTCTTCGCGGGGCTTGCGGGCAGAATCCCGTTGGGATTCAATGTCACGCGCTTCTCCATCCCCACCGGGGATATGTCCCTTAGCCCATCCCTGAAAGAGATATTGTTGTCAAGGGTCGAACCTGGGGATTTTTTCGGTGAGTTGTGGTTTAGGTGCATAGCATCGATCTGGAAGTCGCTAAGGGCTTCGTTTTGGTTGGATTTTGAGTTTCGCAAGGAGCTGGGTAAGGTATCGAGTTGTCGCGGTCTTTTGTGCGAGGTTGTCGAGCCGTTCTTTTCACTGCGGCTGCACCCCATATCCATCCCTTCGTGATTCCGTCCGCTGAATCAGCGGCCGTCCAGGATCAATCGACCCTGACACCGAGTATTCTGTTCGACCGTCTCGCGAACGCGGGCCGCCTCAATCAGGGTAACGCCGGCGGAATCCGCCGGTCCACTGGGCTGGTCAGGCTGGCCGTGCGTCGCGAGGGCCTCTTCTTCCAAGGAAGAAGGGCCGATGCAACCGTCATCTCCTCGTCGTTTTCCTCGTGCTATAATCGAATTGCTTGGCGAAACGGAGCCGGGCTCTGCTGGCGAGCAACCCGGCAAGGGATCGTCAGGTCAAGGGCGCGTCAAAGACGCGCGGTTGCCGCGCTCTCGGAGTCGCGGCAACTTTTTTTGTCTTGTCCGCAATCCTCCTTTGAACGCCCTTGCCGTGCCTCAAAAAACGCATTCCGATCCGGCAGCACGCAGGCAGACCGCGGATCGTTTGCGTTGTTACTGCCAATCAATTGATACGCTTGCTGATGTTTCAGCATGTGCCATATGATGGTGGCCACCCGGCGCATCACCGCCACCCGCGCGATCTTGGAGCCGCGGCGTTTCTTGATCCGCTGGAACCACTCCTTCATGCGCATCGCGACGCAGGATATGCACCACGATCTGACCGAGAATGAACCGCGCTATGGCGCTGCCTTCTTTGGTGATCGAGCCGAGTCGCCGTGTGGCGTCGCCCGAGTTCCGGCATCCTGGCGTTAATCCCCAATAATGAGCTAGGCTACGCGCCGATCGGAACCGCTCGACCGAGCCGATGCTGGAAGCCAAGGCCAAGCTGCCGTAAGGCCCGGCGCCGGGAATCGTGGCAATCGTCACCGCCGCCTGGTTCTCCGCTTGACGCGCGCCAATCTTCGCCTCCAACTCCACGATCTGCTTGTCGTAAAGCTCCCACTGGCTCAAAAGATGATCTAACTCCATGCGGTCCATCGCGCCAACTTCCAGCTTCATCAGCCACTTCCGTGCGGCCTTGGTTTGCATTCCCTTCGTCGGGCATTCCTGCTGCAAGTTGTGTTTGAGCAGCAGGTGCTGAACTCGGTTCACCGCTCGCGTGCGGAGTCGCCCTAGCCGATGCCGCACGGCCGTCAACTGGCGGTCCTCGGCGTCGCGTGCGGACGGCGGCACGATTCGACGCACGTTTTGGACCTTCTTGCCTTCCAGCAGCCGCTGGCGGTTGGTCCACAATAGTTCTCCGAGTCCGTCGGCATCGCGGCGGTCAGTCTTGTTCTTGCTGCGCTTTTCCGGCTGGACGAGCACGATCTCCCGGCAGCCGTATTCGGCGAGCATTTTCAAGAACCAGTCGTTGAAGCCGCAGACCTCCACGATCGTTACAAATCCCCCTTCCGATACGCTTCGATTTCGCACTTCATCGAGAAATTCCCGCACGCGCTTCCATTCCGTGCTGATCTGGCGTTTGAGAATCACGTCTCCCGCTTCGTCGCGTAAATTGACGGTCAACTGCTTGCGATGCTGGTCAACGGCAAGGTACAACATAATCGGTCCTCCTGGCTTTGCTCTTGGTGAGTGAAAGTAAAACGTCGCTACACCGTGTATAGCACCAGGAGGACCGCTCTTTCACATAATCAGGGTTGGTGCGAGGAACGAGCACCTACCCTGGGAAACCGTCCAAATCGATCCTCAACCCCAACGGGGATGTGTCTCGCGCCGCCCCACGTCACCCCGACATTGCTTCCCTGAAATCCAATAGCTCGGGTCGATAGGGTCTGCGACGCCCGGAGCCTCCCACCGTAGCTGCCGCCGCCGCTGTGGCTGGCAGCGGCAGCTAAGGGGAATAGCGAATGATCGGTCGTATTGCAACCGGAATTACCTCGATTAAAATAAAGGGCGGCGTAACGGGTCCATTCCAGCGGTCTCGATCACGAGGCAGCGTCGTATCCTAAGCCGCAGGCCGTAGCGATTGCTCGAGGAGAAGTCGGAATGTTTTACACGACGATCGCGCGAGGATGGCTCGCTTTGACAATTGTAGCCTCCGCGGTGACGGTGCAGGCCGATGTGTTCAACATGCCCAGTGGGCAGGCGAGCCTGCAATTCGCCACCGTCGGCGATCCGGGCAATGCGGCCGATGCAACATCCTTCGGTTCGGTCCCTTACGTTTACAGCATGGGCAAGTACGACGTCACGGCAGCGCAATACTGTCAGTTTCTCAATGCCGTAGCCATGCCTGGGGACAGCTTTGGGCTTTTCAACGTGAATATGGCGAACCCGCCTTCGTTAGGCCCTAGTTCTGTTGGCTGCGGAATCAGCCGTACAGTCAGTTCGGGAACGTACAGCTACACGGTGTCGCCGAGCGACGCGAATTTTCCGGTGACGTTCGTTTCCTGGGGCGATGCGGCGCGCTTCTGCAACTGGCTGCAAAATGGCCAACCGATTGCGCCAGAAGGCGACGGCACGACGGAAACGGGCGCATACAATGTCGACGGTATGGGCACTGCCCAGGGCTTCATGCAAATAGCCCGCAATCCTGGTGCAAGGTACTTCATCCCGTCTGAAAACGAATGGTACAAGGCGGCGTATTACGACTCGACGTTGAACGGCGGTGCCGGCGGTTACTGGTCCTATTCAACCAGGAGCAATTCGACGCCGAGCAACACGCTTTCCTCGACTGGTACGAACAGCGCCAACTACAGCAACGGAAGCTACACCGATCCGATAAACTACCTGACGCCAGTTGGGTACTTCGCGGGATCGCCCGGACCTTACGGCACGTATGATATGGAAGGCGATGTCTGGGACTGGAACGAGGCAATCATGGCTAATGGGCGTGGGTTTCGCGGCGGGTCGTTTTACTACTACCCATTCGCCTTGCCATCGACCTACCGGAACTATGTTGGCTTCGACCCGACGATTGAGTACAGCGATATCGGCTTCCGCGTCGCAAGTGTACCTGAGCCCGGCAGCATCGGCCTGTTGCTTGCGGGTGCAATAGGTTTGCTGGCCTTCGCTTGGAGGAGTGGGTCGCACGCAACGCGGGGGTGAAGATCCCCAGGGGTACATGGGTCCGCGAAATTCGGCATACCTATTTCGTCGCTTCGATCCGTCGCTGCATTTCTTCCGGCGAAACGTCCTCGGAGTGCGTCGCGATCGTCCATTGATGGCCGAACGGGTCTTTCAAGCTGCCCGAGCGGTCGCCGTAGAATTGGTCCGTGAGCGGACGCATGACGGTCCCGCCGGCGGCTATGGCCTGCGCGAAGAGGGCATCGACGTTCTCGACGTACAGAAGAATGGAACTCGTCGCCCCGCCGAGCGACGCGGGACTGAGGGCGCTCATGGCGGCATTCTCGTCGGCAAGCATGATCCGCGCATTGCCGATCTGGATCTCGGCGTGCCCGATCCGGCCGGCCGGGTCCGCCATGCGGAACAACTCGATGGCGTCGAATGCTTTCTTATAGAAATCGAGCGCCTGGGCCGCGCCCTTGATATAGAGGTAGGGGGTGACCGCGGTATAACCGTCGGGAATTGGTTTGGCGGGCATCGTATCTCTCTTTCCTTGAACGAAAAGTGTATAAGCGCGTGCCGAACCTGTTTCGGCTCAGCCGTTTTCGGCTTTCGGACGGTAGAGAACCTGATGGCGATCGCGGCTTGTCCACGGATCGCCCCCGCCCTCGACCGGCATTGCCGCGATCTCTCCTAACTGAACATTCGCAGATTTTTTGATGGAATTTGATGATGAAAAGAGGGCGGGGTTCCTTGTACACTTTGCGTGATTTACAAGCGTCGCAAGACGCTCGCAAAGGACAAGGAGGTCCCCGTCCATGTTTACGAGCATACCCTCTCTCGACCCCGTTCTGCAATGCCTGCTGCCTGCATTCACTCTGCCATCGTTCCAGACGCACATCGAAGTGTTGCTCGGTTGGGCGATGTGCCTGGGCAAGCGAACCGAGTTCGGCGTCTTTCAAGCCATCCAAGCCGATACGCCTATCTCCCGGAAAGAGCGACATCCGTTCGACCGCTTCTACAACTTCTTCAGTCGAGCGGCCTGGACCGTCCACGATCTGGCCCGCCAATTGGCCCTAGCCATTGTTGTCGCGCTCAACCCGCGCGACTTGTTGTATCTGGTCGTCAACGATACCTTGCTGCACAAGCGCGGCAAGCACGTCTACGGTTTGGGCTGGTTCCGCGATGCCGTAGCCTCGACGGCCAAACGGGTCGCGACCGCCAGCGGCAATCACTGGGTTGTCATCGGACTGGCGATTTGCATTCCCGGAACGAACAAGATTTACTGCCTGCCGATCTATGCCAAGTTGCATCTTGCCGGCAAGAATCACCCCAGCGAAGCCACGCTGGCCAAAGAAATGCTCCAGGATCTGCTGGCTTGGTTTCCCGATCGAAAGCTGGTTTTCATCGGCGACGGGGCCTATTCCGCGGGCAATCTCCTGGCCGATCTCGACCCGCGCGTGACCTACGTCGGCGTGATGCGTGCCGACGCGGCGATTTACGATTCGGTCGTGCCCAAGCAATCCAAGAGCAAGCGTGGGCGAAAGCCGACGAAAGGTCCTCGTCTTCCGAACCCCAAAGAGGCGGTCAAGAAGGCCGACGGCAACCGCAGCGGAAAAGGGCCGTGGGTTTGGAAAACCGTCAAGGCGACGTGCTACGGCGTAACGCGCAAGTTGAAGGTGCTTTCCTTCCAGGCAGTCTGGCCCGAGGTGCGTGGGTTGTTGCCGATTCTTGTGGTATTGGTACGCGACCCGAAGGGCAAGTTCGCCGACAAGTATCTCTTCACCACCGATGTGAACGCCGAGTTGAGTTGGGTAATCTCCACGTTCTCGCGAAGATGGTCGATCGAGGTCGCCTTCAAAGCGAGCAAGCAGGTGATGAAGATTCAAGCCCCACAACACTGGTGCCGGCAGAGCATCGAGAAGCTGTCGCCCTGGGTGTGGATGATGCAAAGCGTGATCGGTCTGTGGTATATCACCGAGGGCCACAAACTTCCGCAAGCGCGGGCTGCGCGTTGGCGTTTCGGCGACTGGGACACGGAATGGTCGCTCGCTCATATGCTCCGCATCCTGCGCGCGGTTATCCTCGCGAATACAATAAACACCAAGTCGGGCACCAAGGCCGACCTTCATGAATTACTTGTAGCCCTGGAAAACTACGTACATCTCGCCGTTTGACCGGCTTGAAAACTGCGAATGTTCAGCTAAGATAGTCGCGGCATTTTTCGGCGCAGCGGGTTCCTGATCCGCAATCAGAACCTGCACCGTCTGGCCTTCGTTCAAGTCCAAGGGCGATAGCGGGCGCAAGACGCCGTTAAACACCGCTGAAACCGACATTGTCATGGTTTCGATTCCTCCCTATCAGATTAGCCTGCTGCCGAGACGTCGGAGGAAGACCGTTGCGAGCCATTCATTACCGCGATGTACGCGTCGGTTTTTAGCAGATGGATCGCTTTTTCTTTCGTCAATGGATTGGTCTCGGTGCCGCGTGCGCGGAACGTCATGAGAACACCCTTCGCACCGGGACTTGGCTGGGGATCAGTCGTGATTACTCCTTTCTGATTATTGAGCGCGCCTCGCACATACTGGGCGTCCGAAAGATTTCCACGCAACATTACCTCGATCCAACCGTCATTAAGCTCCTTGATTCGGTGTACGCGGATTCGAGTACCGACCGATTCGTATTCAAGTGGCGTAAGGCCAGCGATCATCCGCACCTGGCGCTGCTCTTCAGCGGAGAGTGGTTCCGCGGCGTCTTTAAGCGCCTGGTCAATTTGCTCCTGGCGTTCAAACGTCGACTGATTTTTGAACTGCCGCGAAACGACGAAACCGGAAATGCCGTCGTCATTTTCCAAACGCACATACTCGGCCTGGAGAGACGTGCGAAGCGCGTTCTCTATTCTTTCCGTGAGTTCCATAATACGACTCCTCTATTGATCACCAATTGAGCTGCTTGGATTAAGTCGGCAGCATTCTTTTTCAGTGGATCGCCTTTGATGCCTTGTAGTCGTTCTATTCTCCGGAGGTGGGCCTTCAGTCGCGCTTCGGAGGCAAACCGGAGATTATTGTGCCAATGGACAACGATTTCATTCATTGCGGCTTTGAATGCCTTTGACGATTCTCGTATTTCCTCTTCCCCTCGATCTCTTCGGCGCATGCGATCCTCGTCAACAGCGAGTACGGCGCTGGCTTTCAGCAGTTCGTTGAGGTCGTGCCTTCCTTCAAAGTTCTTATCGACTTTCCAGCGAAATGTGCGCAACATACACTCAACGGCAAGGCCACCACAGTAAACCGTGAGCGCATAAGCATCACCTCGCGAAAACAGCGAATGGGCTTGACGCATGCGTTCCAACGAGGCGGCGTAGTATTCGTGGTCGCGGAACTGCATGGCCAGAAATCGCAATACTGGGAAATTATACTCGAAATCTTGGATGGAATTCAATCTCGAGAGAGAAAACCCGCTCTATATCCCCTTATAAACCTGCTGCATCAGCACGTTCTTCTTCGAGGTCACCGGCCCGTCGCTCGTGTCGCTTCGAATGATCTCGGCCATCATGTGGAACTTGGCGTCGATGTCGTCCGCGTAATGCACCAAGAGGGCCTCGGGCGTCATCGGCGGCTTGGGCGAGCCCCATTCGGGCAGCCGCTGATGCGAGATGATCAAGTGCTCTAGACGAAGCAGCGTATCGGGCGGCAAAGGACTCGCGGCGGCCGCCTCGCGGACGATGTCTCGGCCTTGCAGGATGTGGCCGATCAGCGCGCCGCTGGCCGTATAAACCGCGCCATCCGGCGCTGCTCCAGCTCGCGGAGCTTGCCGATGTCGTGCAAAATCGCGCCGGCCACCGCCATCGACTTGTCCAACGGCGGCTGCATATCGTTGTAATACGCCGCGTACTTTTCGGTCAAGTAGATCACCGTCTTCGTCACGCTCAATGTATGCTCCAGCCAGCCGGCCACAAAGGCATGATGATTATGCCGCGCGGCCGGAAGCCTAAATAGCTCGGCCTTGTTGTCGTGAAGGATCTTCTCTACCAACGCCCGCAGCGGCGCGTCGCTGATCCGCTCACGGACGATCGCCAGCATCTCGTCGAACATCGCTTGCGGCTCGTAGCGCGAAACCGGCTGGCAGCTCGCCGGGTCGAAGCCGTCGGCCGCGTCGGCCGCGCAGACCTCGCGAATCTTGCGGATGTCCAACTGCGGGCCATAGTTCGTCTCGCGATAGATGGCCCTGACCTTGTAGAACGCGCCGGGCGTCCACTTGTCGCGGCAATCGACCGCCCAAGGCGAGTTGTCCCAAATAGGAAAGGCCACCTCGCGCCCGCTATCGCGAAAGCCGACGCGGAAATAGGGTTTTCCTTCCCGCGTATTGAGCTGCTCCTTAGTGGTCATGAGCAGAAACATGTCGGCCTCCTGGCCGGGTACGATGGCGGATAAAGCGATGATTGGCATGGTGGAGGGCATGACTATGGTCGAGGGATGCCGAGATCCTGACAAATCTTGCGGGCGAGGAACTCATTGATTTCGCGGTGCCGAGGAATTGCGGACGTTTGATTGTTCGCTGGATTGTAGTAGACGCTGTGCCGGCCGCCTTCACGAAGAAGTAGGCATCCGTGCGATTCCACGTGCCGGATCAGGTTCTGTCGTTTCATGTGGCCGACAAGGCAAAAGGTTCTCTAGAGACGCTTTTACCGGCCAGCGACCTTTCCGCCAACTCCCGGTTGGCCTCCAAGACGAGTTGCACGGCATCCTTCAAGTTCTCGCGTGCCTCGTCGAGCGTTGCGCCCTGCGTATTCGCGCCGGGCAACTCCTCGACGAAGGCGATGTAACCTTCTGGGACCTGCATGTATACGGCGGTTAGTTCCATTTGATGTTCCTCGGCGAAGAGACGGCCCGGCAGAGACCCTAGTCTCATGCCACTGACTACCAGCCTAAGCGGCGAGAAACGTCGTGTCAATTGGTCAAATAGTACGCACGACGGCATGGTTCCATTGCCCGCGCATTCCGTGTATAATGAAGTCCTGCCCGTTTTGCACACGACCGTCGGAGGGCCAACGCCATGCCCCGCGCCTCCGTTTCCCACCGCATAATAACGCACTGTACGCTTGCGCTAGCGGCTGCCATAGGCTTGGCCGTCGCCGCGTCCTTGGCGGCCGACGTATCGCAAAAGCCCGCCAAAACCCGCAGCGGCCAGGAAATCTACCGCCAAGAGTGCGCTGCCTGCCACGGCGCCGCGGGGCAAGGCACGGCCGACAGCTTTCCGCGTCCGCTGGCCGGCGATAAGTCCCTGAGCCAACTCACCGCTTTCATCGAAAGTTCGATGCCCGAGGACGATCCGGGCACGTGCGTCGGCGCGGACGCGAAGAACGTGGCGACGTACGTCTACGACTCGTTCTACTCCGCCGTGGCTCGCGCACGTAACCAGCCGCTCCGCGTGGAACTTGCCCGCGTGACGGTGAACCAGTACGTGAACCTTGTGGCGGACCTGGTGGGCAATGTTCACGGCGGGCCGCCGGGCGACGCCCCGCGCGGCTTGCGGGCGTTTTACACCGCGCGGCACCGCGTCAAAGATCAGGTCCACGACGACCCCCAGTTGAAGCAGGTCGATCCATGCATCAACTTCGATTTCGGCGCCAAGGGGCCGCTCGACGGCAAGATTGCCACGGAAGAATACCAGGTCCATTGGCGTGGGGCTTTGTTTGCGCGGAGTCGGGCGACTACGAGTTCGACCTTGATACCACGGGCGGCGGCCGGCTGTTTCTCAACAATGAACATCGCCCGCTCATCGACGCCTGGGTCAAGTCGGGCGGCGCAGAGCGAGCATCGCGCGTCGATCCACCTGCTCGGCGGGCGGACCTATCCGATCCATGTTGACTACGTGAAAGGGAAGCACGAAGCGGCCCGCGTCGCGCTGAAATGGAAGCCGCCGCACGCGGCCGAGGAGATCGTGCCGGCGCGGTGCTTGTCGCAGCAAGACGTCCCGGAGGTATTTGTCCTTGAAACGCCCTTGCCCGCGGACGACCGCAGCGCCGGTTACGAACGAGGCACGTCGGTCTCCAAGCAGTGGGAACAAGCCATTACCGATGCGGCAATCGAAGTGGCGGCTTATGTTTCGTCTCGCTCCCGTCACAATTCCGGCATGGCGGACGAGAAGCCCGGGCATGACGAGAAAGACGCGCGATTTCTGCCGACGTTTTGTCGAGCGGGCCTTCCGTCGCCCATTGACCGACGCCCAGCGGCAACTTTACATCGACCGCCGCTTCCAGGGCGCACCGATCTCGATACGGCCGTCCGCCGCGTCATTTTGCTGACGCTCATCTCGCCGCGATTCCTTTACGTTCCGACCGATAACGGCCCGCAAGCCACCGCGAGCCGGCTTGCCCTGGAGATGTGGGATTCCCTGCCCGACGACGCGTTGCGGCAGGCGGCAGCGGCGGGCAAGCTCGCCACGGACGAGCAAATCCGCGCAAGCCCGGCGGATGCTGGCCGACCCGCGGGCAAGGACCAAACTTCGGCTTTTCTTCCTGCAATGGATGAAGGTCGAAACGCCGCCGGAACTGTCCAAAGACCCGAAATCGTTCAAGGCGTTCGATGCTTCGATCGCCACCGACCTGCGAACGTCGCTGAAGATGTTCGTCGAGAACGTGATGTGGGACAAGGCGTCCGACTTCCGCCAACTCCTGCTTGCCGACTACACTTTCATGAATGACCGGCTGGCAGGCTACTACGGGCAGAAGCTGCCTGCGAGCACCGAATCGCAAAAGACGGAATTTCAGAAGGTCGTATTCGAGCCGGATCAACGGGCGGGCATCTTGTCGCATCCATATTTGATGGCCGTCTTCGCCCACGCGGCAGATACCTCGCCGATCCATCGCGGGGTGTTTATCTCTCGCGGAGTGCTGGGCCTTGCTCTGCGTCCTCCGCCGATGGCGATCGCCCCCATCGCCGCGGAGTTGCAGCCGACAATGACGACGCGCAGAGCGCGTGGAACTCCAGACCCGGCCTGAGGCCTGCCAGTCGTGCCATGCAACGATTAATCCGCTGGGATTCGCCCTGGAGCGGTTCGACGCCTCCGGCCGTCTGCGGCAGCAAGAGAAAGGCCGGCCGATCAACGCCACCGGCGCCTACCGGACGCGCGACGGCAAACAGGTGCAGTTTGCCGGGCCGCGCGAGTTGGCCGAGTTTCTCGCCGGCAGCGATGAAGTCCATCAGGCGTTTCTTGAACAATTGTTTCGGTATCTGGTGAAGCAGCCAGTCCAGGCGTATGGACCGAAGACGTTGACCGATATCAAACACGCTTTCGCCGCGAAGCAGTATAATATGCAGGACTTGGTTGTGGAGATTGTGGCCAGGACGGTAAAGTAAACACGCATGGGAATCAAGCGTGGCACTTCCTGTTTGGGTGGCACGTCCTGAGCTTCAAGCGAAGGGCGTGCAGGCTCGGGCAGCACGCCCTCACGTCAAGCACAGGGCGTGCCACCTGACCCGGCAATTAGGGGTGGAACACGGAAATCATCGACCCGCAGACTGGAAAGCACAAAGTCAGGAAGCTCCGCCAGCGTTATGACGCGCTCGGTGACGCTCGCGAACTTACGTTCTCTTGCTTCCATCGCTATCAGTTCCTTGCTCGCGATCGTACGCGACAGTGGTTCATCGATGAACTCAACGCTTCTCGAAAGAAATGGGGATTTCATCTTTGGGCGTATGTTATCATGCCCGAGCACGTTCACTTGCTGATCCACCCTCAATCGCTGTCCCTGGAAGTTGGGCGAGTTGCCGGCGAACTCAAGGAAAAGGTTGCGCGAAAGGCGATTCGTTTTCTCGAAGCAAACTCGCCGCAATGGCTGCCTCGCATTACTGTTCGCGAGGGCGCGAAAGTGTGCCGACGATTCTGGCAGCGGGGCGGAGGATACGACCGAAACGCTTACGAAGTTACTTCGATACACTCCATGATTGAGTATATTCATGCGAATCCTGTCCGCCGCGGATTAGTCGCACTACCCGAGGATTGGGAGTGGTCAAGCGCTCGTTGGTATGCGGGGATACGACCAGTACTCATCGAAATGGATCCTACGGTATCGTACTAGTTACACGAACGTCAACACGCCCTTCGCTTGAAGCTCAGGACGTGCCACCCATGTCACAGAGCCATCGTCCAAGGAGAAAAGCAATGTCCCGATTTCTCACTCGCCGTGAAATACTTCGCAAACTGGGCATCGGCGCGGCCGCGCTGCCGTTCGTCTGGAATCTGCCAAGCCTGTGCATTGGCGCTCCGCCTCCGCACACCCGCAAGCAGCGGCTGGTCATCATGTTCAGCCCCAACGGCGTCATCCCGCACACGTTCTGGCCGGACGAGGAAGGCGAGCTTCAATCGCTCAAGGAGAGCCTCAAGCCGCTGGAGCCGTTCCGGAACGAAGACGCTGATCCTGCACGGCGTCTGCGACAAGGTCCGCGGCGACGGCGACAACCACATGCGCGGCATCGGCTGCCTGCTTGACCGGCATCGAGCTGTTCCCCGGCAACATCCAGGGCGGCTCGGACACGCCGGCCGGCTGGGCCAGCGGCATCTCGATCGACCAGGAGATCAAGAACCATCCTGCAAAGCGATCCCGCCACGCGCACCCGCTTCGGCTCGCTGGAGTTCGGCGTGATGGTGCCCGAATCGGGCCGACACCTGGACGCGCATGGTCTACGCCGGCGCCGAACAAGCCGATCGCGCCGATCGACGATCCCTATCAGATGTTCAACAAGCTCTACGGCCGGATGAAGGACCGGGAGAGCCTGAAGAGCATGCTCGACGACCTGCAGGACGACCTGAAGAAGGTCAGCTCGGCGGTCAGCGCCGAGGACCGCCAGCTGCTCGACGAGCACGCCACCTTCGTCCGCGAGATGGAGCAGGAGCTCGAGGCCCGCAGGTCGGCGGCCGACGAGCACGCGGTGCCCGAGCTGGAGCCGGGCGTGAAGGAGGAGAACGACAACATGCCGCGGCATCAGCAAGATGCAGATCGACCTGATGGTCAACAGCTTTTCGCGGCGACTTCGCCCGCGTGGCGACGCTGCAATTCACCAACTCGGTCGGCGAGGCCCGGATGCACTGGCTGGGCATCAACGAAGGCCATCACGAGCTGTCGCACAAGCCGGACAGCGACAAGAACCGCGCAGGACAAGCTCACGCGGATCAACAACTGGTACTGCGAGCAGCTGGCCTACCTGGCGAAGCGGCTGGCCGAGACGCCCGAGCCGGGCGGCGAGCGGCAGCCTGCTGGACAACACGCTGATCGTCTGGACCAACGAGCTGGGCAAGGGCAACTCGCACACGCTGGACAACATCCCGTTCGTGCTGGTCGGCAACGGCCTGGACTTCAAGATGGGCCGCTCGCTCAAGTACCCGAAGGTGCCGCACAACCGGCTGCTGCTGGCGCTGGCCCACGGCATGGGCCACGAGATCGAGAAGTTCGGCAATCCGAACTACTGCAAGGACGGGGCGCTGACGGGGTTGACGTAAGCTCATTCATTCGAATCGCCACGTTCTCGCGCCGGCAGCCCAAGCCGACGCCGCACTTCGGCGATGCTTACGCCGCCCTCCGCTTCGAAGCGACGTTGAGACCGTTCTAGAATGTTTTGGAACTGCGTGTTGGCGCCGAGAAGGAGATCCTCCACCTCGTCGCCGCTGGCGGGAAAAACCGCGGCCACGGTCTCCCCAGCGTGGGTCAAGATGACCGGCTCGTGGCTCCCTGGCTGGACGTGCGGCGCGAGCACTAAAACCTCGGACAAATCAATTGTTATCATAGCTCAATCTTGATCGCGAACGCCATTCTGTAATCTTAGCGGGTGTACATAAAATACAGGGAAGAGATATGCGCATTCGACTTTTCCGGCGGTTGGAACTTATTGGCAAACCCGTTACAATCGCGCAGCGTCGTCAAGTGAGTCGCCCTGGCCGGACGATTCCTGACGATATGCCCATCGTCCCCAAAAAGCCGCTCCGCCCGCGCCCGCCGGCCGCCGCGACGATCTCGAAGTCGTACCTCGAGTCGTTTGTCGCCTACGTGGCGGGCGAGTGCCACCTGGCCGACAACTCGGTGGCCGCCTACCGCCGCGACACCAAGCGGTTCTTCCAATGGCTCGAGGCCCGGCCGGTCACGGCGCTTTCCATCCGCGATCTGGCCGACTACGTCGCCTGGCTGCATGAGCAGAAACTCAATCCCACGAGCATCGCCCGGCATATCGCCTCGCTCAAGGTCTTCTTCCGCTATTTGCAGCTTGAGGGCGTGCTCGTGGACAGCCTGGCGGAGCTGCTGGGCAGCCAGAAGCTCTGGGAGCGCGTGCCCAAGGTGCTCACGCCCGCGCAGGTCGACGCGGATGTTCGATATGCCCAAGCCGGGCGACCGCTGCTGGCGGCGCGACCGGGCACTGCTTGGAACTGCTCTACGCCACCGGCTGCCGGGCGTCTGAACTGTCGAACTTGAAGCTCAATGATCTGCATCTGGACGAAGGCTATTGCATCTGCCGCGGCAAGGGCGACAAGCAGCGGATGGTGCCGCTGGGCGCGAAGGCCGCCGCGGCAGTGACGGCGTATTTTGAAAAGGAACGCGGCTCGCTCTCGTCCCAAGTCGCCTCGCCGCCCGATTGGGTCCTCCTCTCCTATCGCGGGCGGCGGCTGCGGCGGGAGCGGATTTGGGAACTGATGAAACGCTATGCCCTGCGGGCCGGCGCCCGCCGGAGATCGGCCCGCACACCATGCGGCACAGCTTCGCCACGCACATGCTGGCCGGCGGGGCCGACCTCCGCCAGGTCCAGGAAATGCTCGGCCATGCGAGCATCGCCACGACGCAGATCTACACCCACGTCGATCCGGCGCGGCTGAAGGCCGTACACGCGCAAGTTCCATCCGCGCGCATAGGGTGGCACGTCCCTGAGCTTGCGAAGGGCGTGGTTGTGCGGTCCACCACGCCCTTCGCTTGAAGCTCAGAGCGTGCGACCCGACATTGTTCTAACGGTTCGCTCCACGCACCCTACAGAATCGTCTTCACGGCCGTGTCGTCGAGCTTCTTTTCGAGTTCCTTTTTCGCCTTGAAGAGCGGTTGAAGCGCCGCGCAGACCTCGGCCTCCACGAGTTTCGCGGGGCTGCCGAAAGGCTCGTCGGGAGAAGTGACCGCGTCGTTCCGCTCTTGCTGGATCTTGTCGTTGAGCCTCCTTGAACTTCTTGAAATCAATCTGCTCGCTCAGCTCGTCGCCGATGCGTTGTATTAGTCTCGGCGCGGCGCAAGTACGCCAGCGTGGCATTGGGCTGGAGTTCGATCGTCGCCGTAAACTCCTTGATCGCCTCGTTCGGCCGGTTCGTGTTGCTGAAATACACCCCGCGATAAAAATGGGCCAAGGCCAATTTGGGATCTTCGGCAACGGCGGCCGTGAAGTCGGCAAATCCCTGTTCCGGACGGCCGCTATTGGCGTATGCCAGCCCGCGAGTGATGAGAATTGCCGGAAGGTGGCGATTGGCCTCCAGCGCCTTGGTCGCGTTCTCGACACACTTCTGCCGCATCTGATATTCCGCATCGACCGCCGAGGTGTATTCGGGCTGTTTCGTCCGCCGGGCTTCTTCTGCAAGTCCGCCACCTTGGCGTGCTCCCTGGCGGCCAAGGCGGAGTAAGTCGTGGCCAGCCCGCGATACGCCTTGGAGTACTTTCGCGTCAGCGCCTCCTCAAAGTCCTTGATGGCTTCCGCGTACTTCTGCTGTGCGCGATAAACCAAGCCCCGCCCGTAGTATCCTTCGGGCCGCGAATTGTCGATTTCGATGGCCGCATTGCAGTCGGCCAGCGCAGCGGGGTAGTCCTCGCCCTTGACGCGGTTTACGGCCCGCCGGACCAGCGCGTCGGTCAGCGCCGGGTCCAAGGCGATCGCCGCCGTATATTCATCGAACGCCTTCTTGCCGGCGCGCGTGCCGTCGTAGAGCGAGCCGCGCAATTCGTGAACGACCGCGATCGACTTCTTGACGCGGCGCATTTCGTCCGCATCGCCTTTGACCTTCGCCGCCAAGGAAACGGCCGTGCGGCAATCGTCGGCGGCCTTGTCGCACGCGGCAACGTCGGCCAGCGTTTGCATCTCAGCCGACTTCTCCACGCGGGCCGTGGCGCGGACGACGTATGCATCCGGCCGCACGGCATCGGCGCCAATCGCCGCATCGCAGTCCTCCACCGCCTTGTCAAAATCTTCCTTGGCAAGGAAGCCGCGGGCCCTTGCAATCCGCGCGGCGGCGAACTTGGGATCGATCTCCAGCGCCTTGGAGCAATCGTCGATTGTCGACTGGTAATCGCCCAAGGCGAGCATGATTTCCGCCCGGCGCACGAAACTGGCCGTGTCGCGGCCATCGAGCTTCAGAAGCTTGTCAAAATCCTTCACCGCTCTGTCCAGCCGCTTTCGGGACTGCTCGCCATCGGAATCGGCCTCGGCCATCTGCTGGTAGAGCGTCCCGCGCGCGGCGAGGGCGTCGGCCCGCTCGGGATTCTGGTCGAGCGCCTTGGAGAAATCTTCCAGCGCCTTGGCCAGTTCGTTTTGGCTCCTTTCCGCCTCGGCGCGGGTAACATAGGCGTCGGCCAGCTTGGCGTTAATTTTCAAGGCGGCGTTGCAGTCTTCAATCGCCTTTTCTAGTTTGCCGAGGCGCACGTACGTCCGCGCACGGCATTCGCGGGCTTTAGCCGAGTCGGGATCTTTCGCAACGGCATCGTCGAAGTGGCCAAGGGCCTCGTTGAAATCGCCGCCGGCGAGGGATTTTTCGCCCTCGGAAATCAGTTCGGCGGTCGACTTGCCGGCGTCCGGAGTGGCCGACGACGTCCCGCTGCAACCGGCGAGAGCCAACGCCGCGGCAGCCAGCAGCCAAAAGCAGTTTGGATTTAGCATTCTCATTCGACAATTATACTTTATTAGCCGGGCACACCGCAGCCTTGCCGCCTGCTTTCGTGTCTATGTCGTTACCGCATCAATAGTTACGCCTTAATCTCGCCGGCCGGATCGGGCACGCGGAGATCCAGATCGGCAACGCGCGGATCATGCTCGCCGACGAGAATGCCACCATGAGTGCCCTCAGTCCGTTGTCGCTCGGCGGGGCGACGAGTTCCATACTTCTGTACGTCGAGAACGTCGATGCCCGCTTCGCGCAAGCTGTAGCCGTCGGCGGAACGGTCATGCGGGCACTCACGGACCAATTCTACGGCGACCGTTCGGGCAGTTTGAAAGACCCCTTCGGCCATCAATGGACGATCGCGACGCACGTCGAGGACGTTTCGCCGGAAGAAATCGAGCGGCGGGTTGGGGCGATGAAGTAGATATGCCGAATTTCGCCGACCTATGTACCGGGTGGATAAATGGCCTACCGACTCTCTGGATGGAGCGGAAGTCTTGAGCTATAATGAACTCGGAGGTTACGCAATGCAAATGGCAACTGTAGTCACCGATGCGGACGGTCAAATCGTGCGGCTCCCGTCAAGCGTCCATTTAGAAGGCGACGAGGTGCTCGTATCGCAGGTTGGCTCGTCCGTGGTCCTGGTTCCGAAGCAGTCCAGCGCACGGCAGCCGCTCCTCGACAGTATGGACAAGTTTACCGACGACTTCATACAAGAGCGAAACCAGCCGCGCGACCAACTCCCGATGTACCTGGCTACCGTTGAGGCCCAGGACGATTGGGAGGTGCGGCTCTTCGACGCCGCACGTGATTGTGGCGTGTCGGTGCCGGATTGGGCCTTAAGCAGCGAAGGCTTGTATGAGTAATGGCGATTCTCGTGGACACAAGCATATTGGGCCGGCTCGCGAATCGCGCGGACGCATCCTATCCGATCGCCAAGGCTGCCGTTGCCGAACTTCATCGCCGTGGCGAGGTGCTGCACGTGACCGCTCAGAATCTGATTGAGTTTCTAAACTTCGCAACTCGGCCGGTAAGCGCAAATGGCCTCGGGCTGGCCGCGACGGCGGCGACACGGTTTAATCGCGACCTTTGAAGCGGCGTTTCCGCTTCTTGACGAGACTCCCGACATATTCCCGGCGTGGAAAGAAATTGTCCAGGGCTAGGCGTGATCGGGAAGCAAGTGCATGACGCGCGACTTGTAGCGGTCTGTCAGGTAAACGCTGTCGCCCAACTGCTCACCTTTAACGTATCGCACTTCACTCGATTGGCGGGGTTTGGCCCTGGCGTCGCGGTGCTTGATCCTACGTCCCTGCGATTACCTTGAATGGAGAATGGCCGCGTGGAGCACTCAGTCCCGCGTCGCTCGGCGGGGCGACGAGCTCCATTCTTCTCTACGTCGAGAACGTCGATGCCCGCTTCGCGAAAGCCGTAGCCGCCGGCGGAACGGTCATGCGTCCGCTGACGGACCAATTCTACGGCGACCGTTTGGGCAGCCTGAAAGACCCCTTCGGCCATCAATGGACGATCGCGACACACGTCGAGGACGTTTCGCCGGAAGAAATCGAGCGGCGGATCGAGGCGATGAAATAGAAATGCCGACCTTCGCGGACCCATGTACCCTTGGGCATTTCACTCCCTACATTACATGCCGCCGCTTCCTCCAAGCGAAGGTCAGCAATCCGACGGCACCGGCGATGAGGAGGGCGAAGGTGGATGGTTCTGGAATGGACTCAACCGTCACGCCATCTAATACCGTGCGTTGGAAATTCGGTCCTCCGTTGTCAACCAACTGGATTGAGGTTAGTGATTGCGTTGCAAAGGCCGCAGGCAACGAAACGTCCTGCATGTCGAGCCGGCCAGGTGTCCCATAAACATCGCTAGAGGTTGAGTATACTAGCGTTGTTGTCGTGCCGTTTATGGAATTCGTAAAACCGTCCTGGTTGCAGTCCCGGATATCTGAGTTACCTACCAGGTTTTTGGTGTAGACGGCACCCGCAGACCCTGTGAAGGTGATCCACGCGAAGTAGCTTGGGCCGGTTTGCCCATGCCAAGTGTTGATAAGCGTATACACGTCCGTAGCACCATAGATGTTTTCGTTCATCATAATGCTCTGCACACCACCCAGATCATTTTCGCCGGTCGTCCCTCCAGCAGCATATGCGGCGTTCCAAGCCTGGTTCCCCGATCCGTTTGATTTGATATTGAAGGGAACTCCGCCAAGCGTCACGTTTCCGACCGGTGCGCCAGGGAAAATGACACCGACTCCAGGGACGCTAGTTCCTGGCCAGCTATAGTCGGCCTGACTGGAAAAGTCAATCGGACTGAATGTGACGCCCTTCGCCAAAGCGGATAGCGAACAGAATAACGCCACCGCTATCAATCCTCGCACCATCGCCTTGCAAAACATCGGACTTCTCCTGAAAGATTAAAGGGAACGTATCCGGCCAAGAACGGCACGAAGCTAGAAGCTCTTTTGAGAAGCTGTCGCTACGGCCTGCGGCTTAGGATACGACGCTGCCTCGTGGTAGAGACTGCTGGAAGGGACGCGAAACGTCGCCCTTTATTGTAATCAGGGCAATTCCGGTTGCAATACCGCCCTTCCGTGAGGACTCTTCAGGCAAAGAATGCGCCGACGAAAGAAGACGCCGTCGCGGATGGTCGTTGTGTGGGTCGGGGCTGGAACGATGGCCGTTTACGGCCATTTCCGCGCCAGCGTTTTAGGCCCGCTGCTTTAGCACGGGTTGGACTGGGCCAAGCGTCCGCCGTACCCCCGCCGTCGCTGCCGCCTCCGGCGGCGGCAGCGACGGCGGGGGTATTAGCGCGTTGTGAGACCCATCGACCCGAGCTAAAGCTGCGGGCCTAACAAAAGGCTAAAGCCGGGAAGGGGCATGAATGCCCCTCGTCTCGCGACCGACAGACGGATTGCGCAATTGGCACGATAGTTGCTGTCTATTGTGTACTAGCGTTTACAACGTCAGAAATGGCAGGTGGGCCGGCGCCGCGGCGAGATGTGTGCCAATCACGCCATCCGGAGGGTGTTCGGCGGCATTGATAAGCGCTCTGTAAACTCGTGTGTACACAAGACTTGCAGCGACGCTGGCGATGTGTGCCAGCGGCCGTTTTTCGCGAACGCGGCGAACATCGCGGGATTCGGCCGCCGCCAAAGAAAACTACCCGACTGCCAAAATGGCAGGTCCGAGAGGCAAGTTACTTTGAGCACAATGATTTGGACTAGAGAGTCTGGGAAAGAAAATGAATTGCCGGCGACGCAAACGGCCGGCAGTCATTTTCCTTTCGCCCATCTTCCTTTCTTCATGCCCGAAGGAATGGGTGAGAGTCGCAAAAAGTGTGGAAAAGTGTGGAGTTTGAATAGGCAATCGACGGACCGGCGACAACAAGAAGAGGACTCACGCCAAGCCGCAACGCTCGCAAAGGCAAGACGGAAAGACACAAGAAGTTAGGAACACTAATTAACACTCATTAACTCTAATCGGAGATGAGGGAGAAACAATGAAAAGTAAGAGATTCAGCGACGGATTGAACACCGATGAAACTCGGATCGATTCCTTGTTCCGCAGTGTTTTATCTGTGGCGATAACCGACTTTCGTGTGTTTCGTGTATTTCGTGGTTTCCAAGCCTGATCCCTTGATCCGCGATATCCGTGTCATCCGCGGTCATAAACGATTTGCGCACCAGACACCGCAACGGGTGGTGTCATGGAGCCTGTCGGTTCCGACTCGCAAGTTGAATTGTGGCAATAGGTTACAACCGCGTCCGCCGGCGCACCGGGAACAAGAAATACGCGAGGCGGTGCGCAAAACAGCGAAGTCGCCCGGACCCGCGGCCGCCTCCGCCAGATCACGGCCTTTGCCACAGATTGAGCAAAACCTAAAACGCGTTTCGTAAACCAATGCTTTGCCGATGAGTGACCATCCGACTGCCTAATAATTGTGCAACCGCTTCCCAATAATGTCGCACTGTTGCGAAAAACTTTCATGCTATTGTTCCGGCTACTTTACATTCTTTTGCCTTCGGGTACACTATTTGCAAAGTGAGCCGTTTTTCGATTTCCTAATACAGAACCAAAATGGAATAAGCGTATGAGTGGAAGTTCGTCACGCCTGAAGGCGATTGAAGCCGTCACCAAATACAAGCCCCTGTCACCGCCGCTGAACTTCGCCGAGACGCCCTCCGGCGAACTTTACGGCTCGAACGTCTTCGGCATTGCTGAGATGCAGAAACGGCTGCCGAAGCCGGTCTTCAA
Source organism: uncultured Planctomycetia bacterium (assembly GCA_963707295.1). Classification (GTDB taxonomy): domain Bacteria; phylum Planctomycetota; class Planctomycetia; order Pirellulales; family Thermoguttaceae; genus JANXQG01. Next base: position 3,344,422 of record CAVPPL010000005.1, on the reverse strand, counting down.
GTCGCTGAAAAAGACCATCGAGAAGGGCGAGAAGCTCGATCCCTCGGTGGCCGATACGGTCGCCTCGGCCATGAAGGACTGGGCGATCGAAAAGGGCGCCACGCACTACGCCCACGTCTTCTATCCGCTGACCGGCCTCACGGCCGAAAAGCACGACAGCTTTCTCTCGCCCGACGGCGACGGCGGCGCGGTGGCCGAGTTCTCCGGCAAGGCAGCTGATCCAGGGCGAGCCGGACGCTTCGAGCTTTCCCTCGGGCGGCATCCGCGCCACGTTCGAGGCCCGCGGCTATACGGCCTGGGACGTGACCAGCCCGGCCTACATTCTGGAAAACCCCAACGGCACGACGCTGTGCATTCCCACGGCGTTTGTCTCGTGGACCGGCGAGGCGCTCGACAAGAAGACGCCCGCTGCTGCGCTCGATGCAGGCCCTGAACAAGCAGGCCCAGCGGATTCTGAAGCTCTTCGGCCACACCGACGGCGCGCTCGTGTCGTCCACCGCCGGGCCGGAGCAAGAATACTTCCTGATCGACCGCAACTTCTACTTCGCGCGGCCCGACCTGTTCACCACCGGCCGCACGCTGTTCGGCGCCAAGCCGCCCAAGGGCCAGGAGTTCGAAGACCACTATTTCGGCGCGATTCCCGAGCGGGTGCTGGCCTTCATGCTGGAAGCCGAGCGGCGAGCTGTTCAAGCTGGGCATTCCGGTCAAGACGCGGCACAACGAAGTGGCCCCGGCCCAGTACGAAATCGCCCCGATCTTCGAGACGGCCAACCTGGCCACCGATCATCAGCAGCTTGATCATGATCACGCTCCGCCGCGTGGCCGAGAAATACGGCATGGCCTGCCTGCTGCACGAAAAGCCGTTCGCCGGCGTCAACGGCTCGGGCAAGCACGTCAACTGGTCGCTGGGCAGCTCAGCCAGGGCAACCTGCTCGATCCCGGCGACACGCCGCACGCGAACATGCAGTTCCTCGTGTTCTGCGCCGCGGTGATTCGCGCCGTGCACAAGTACGCAGGATCTGCTGCGCGCCGTCGTGGCCTCAGCCGGCAACGATCATCGCTTGGGCGCCAACGAAGCCCCGCCGGCGATCATTTCGATCTTCCTCGGCGAGCAGTTGACCGACGTCTTCGAGCAGATCAAGGCGGGCGGCGCCAAGTCGTCGAAGGGCAAGGGCACGCTGACCGTCGGCGTCGACGTCCTGCCGCCGCTGCCCAAGGACGCCGGCGACCGCAACCGCACCAGCCCCTTCGCCTTTACGGGCAACCGCTTCGAGTTCCGCGCGGTCGGTTCCAGCCAGTCGATCGCCGGCCCGCTCGTGGCCATGAATACGATCATCGCCGAGTCGCTCGATTACTGTGCGACGGAGCTGGAGAAAGCCACGCGGCGGCGATCCGTCGAAGCTGCACCGGCGCGGTGCAGAAGCTGCTGAAGGAGATCATCAACAAGCACGAGCGCGATCATCTTCAACGGCGACGGCTATTCGGAGGCCTGGCAGCAGGAAGCCGCCAAGCGCGGCCTGCCGAACCTCAAGACGACGGTCGATGCGCTGCCCGACGCTGCGGACGCCGGAGGTCATCGACTGTTCGAGAAGTACAACGTCTTGAGCAAGCGCGAGATCGGAGAGCCGCATGGACATTTACCTTGAGCAATACTGCAAGACGGTGAACGTCGAGGCCAAGCAGACGATCGAGATGGCCAAGACGATGATCTTCCCCGCGGCGATCCGCTATCAGAGCGAGCTGGCCTCGACCTGCGCGAACCTGAAGGCGGTCGGCTACAAGTTCGACACCGATACGCTGGACAAGATGACCGAGCTGGTCAAGGAGCTGCAGGACAGCACGGCCGAGCTGGAGAAAACGCCGGGCACCATGACGGCGGCAGTCTGCTCGCCGAGGCGAAGCATTACTGCTGACAAGATCGTGCCGGCCATGGCGGCGGTCCGCAAGTCGGCCGACGAGCTGGAAGGCTTCGTGGCCGACGACCTGCTGGCCGCTGCCGACCTACCAGGAAATGCTGTTTATCAAGTAAAGTAGCGAGCCACGCTCCGCCGTGCCGTCCAATCGTACTCGTCACGCTCCGCCGTGATGTCAGTTCATTGTGCTCCGCACGCTGCTGTTTCAGGGGAATGGCAGCGTGCGGCCGTTTCTTGGATGTCGTCTATCAATGGGTGTGTAAGTGGGCGGGACCGGCTGCATTCATACCCTGCGCGTCAGGAATTGCCACCCCATGCTCAACTCCCGGCGATAGCTCATCTAACGCAACGCTTCTCGCGGCGAGTCTCTTGTCAGTGGGCACTTAAAGGATACCAGTGATGGGCGCTTTGAAAGGATACCAGTTGGAACAGTGACTGTGAGAGCTTCTCTTGAGTGGTTTGGCACATCCGAACCACCGCGAGAGAGCAGCTCATGGCGAACCAACTGGCAATGGATAAAGTACAGTCAATTAAGAGTTTACGTGCGACGGGCATGTCGCAGCGGCGGATCGCGAAGACGCTGGGAATCAGCCGCAAGGCGGTCCGGCGTCATTTGGAGCCGCTTCCGCCAAAGGATACCAAAGCGCCCACCGGCAAAGCGCCCACCGGGTCGTCCGGCGGCGAGAGCTCAAAAGATACCAAAGCGCCCACCGGGTCCGAGTGTCCGCCGGAGCCTGCCGGCCAGCGGTGCCGCAGCCTCTGCGGGGCGTACCGCGAGACAATTTTGGCCAAGCTCGAACAGGGCCTGACGGCGCACGCATCTACCAGGATTTGCAGCAGGAGCACGGCTTTCCCGGCAAGTACAGTTCGGTGCGGCGGTTCGTGGAGCAACTCGTTGAGCGGAAGGAACTGCCGTTCCGCCGCATTGAGGTCGAGCCGGGCTACGAGATGCAAGTGGACTACGGCACGGGCGCCCGCTGCGAGGCGCCGGACGGGAAGCTGCACAGGACTCACGTCTTTCGCTCGGTGCTGAGCTTTTCGCGAAAGGGCTATAGCGAGGCTGTGCGGCGGCTGACGACCGAGTCATTCATTCGTTCCCTGGAGAATGCGTTTTGGGCCTTGGGGGGAGTGCCCAAGACGGTTGTCTTCGACAATGCCAAGGCCGTGGTCAGCCAGGCCGACTGGTACGATCCGGAACTCAATCCGAAGATCTTGGAGTTCTGCCGGCATTACCAGTTCACGCTGTTGCCCACCCGGCCGCGAACGCCCCGACACAAGGGCAAGGTGGAACGGGGCGTGGCCTACGTGAAGTGCAACGGCCTGCGCGGACGGAGCTTCGAATCGCTGGCCGCCCAGAACGATCACTTGCGCGAGTGGGAACGCACGGTCGCCGATACGCGGATCCACGGCACCACGAAGCAGCACGTGGGCCAGTTGTTCCAACGCGGGGAACGCGCGGCATTGGGGCCGTTGCCGCGGGAGCGGTTCCCTTTCTTTGAGGAGGGGATGCGGCGTGTCAGCCGCGACGGGCACATCGAAATCAAGCGTTCTTTCTACTCGGCGCCGCCGGAATATCTGGGCTGCGAAGTCTGGGTCCGCTGGAACAGCCAGATCGTGCGAATCCTGAATCATCGCTTCGAGCAGGTGGCCGTGCATTGCCGCAAGGAGCCGGGCAAGTTCAGCACGCTTAACGAGCATCTGGACGACAAGAAGATCAGCGGCGTGGAGCGGGGAGCGGCCTATTTACTGGGAAAAGTGCGGCTTTTAGGTCCTTTTTCGCTGCGTTGGGCGGAAGCCGCCCTGAGCGAGCACGGCATCCGCGGCATGCGCATCGTGCAGGGCCTCTTGGCCCTCAGCCGCAACTACGAATCCCCGGCGATCGAGGCCGCCTGCGACGCCGCCTGGCGAAGCCGGGCTTTCCGCTACCGCATCGTGAAGAACCTGCTGAAGCGGCAAACCGCCGCCGCGCAACAGACGCTGGAGTTCATCGAAACCCATCCGGTCATTCGACCGCTGGCGGAGTACCGAGAGTTCATCAAGACCGCGATCCAAGGAGGATGACGATGTACGATCAGTTGTTGACTACGCTAAAGAAACTGCGCCTTTCGGGATTGGCCGACTCGCTGGAGGTCCGCCTGCACGAGGCAGCCGCCACCGGGTTGGGCCATCGAGAGTTCCTGGAACTGCTCTTGCAGGACGAACTCCTGGTCCGCAACAGCCGCCTCTTGAACCGCCGCACGGCCGCCGCCGGCTTCCGCGATACGCGCCGCCTGGAGGACTTCGACTTCGGCTTCAATCCTTCCATCAAGAAGGATCGCGTCTTCGACCTGGCCACGGGCCGCTTCGTCCGCGAGCGCCGCGACGTGCTGCTCGTGGGACCGCCGGGCACCGGCAAGAGCCACTTGGCCCAAGCCTTGGGACTGGCGGCGATCCGCTGCGGCGCGACGGTCTACTATCGTTCGATCTTCGACACCGTGCGCGACTTCCTCCACGACGAGGCCCTGGCCGGCCAGGAGCGGATTCTGCAACGCTACTTGAAGCCGGACCTGTTGATCATCGAGTGTGGGCGTCAAATCTGTGGGTAAGGATTAGTTGGGGTTCGGATTCCAGAATGATTCCCAGCAGGCTGGCTCGCTGAGATATAGCCCGCGAAGGTGGCAGACGGCGTTGGCGCCGGCTTGCCCCCACCGCATTCCCCCGCCCTTGAGGCGATTTCCGATAACGGTTTTGCAAGCTGATTCCACTGGGCCGGAGCCGATTTGCCAGCCGTTGCGAACGTATCGCGGATAGTCCATGCGGTGTTCATGGTTGCGGAAGAATTGTGTCTCGCGACGATGCGCTTCCCGCACCTCCGTGGAAGCCGAAGTCATATCCAGCGTTTCCAACCATGCACGTACTGTCGATCCGCCTTCATGCTTGAGACGATGAGCAATGTCGTCTGTCCAGTTTTGCCGCGCAGATTCGTCGTGGGGATGAAGCACTTTGCCCAACTCCACCAAGTGCTCGTTGGCATGCCAGAAATCCAGGATGACTTCCGCCTTGGGAAAGTAGGTGCGGAAGAAATCTTCCAAACCGTTGCCGGCATCCGAGATCGCAATCTGTTGCTCTGCGTTCGTCAGGCCAACTTCAAGTGCCTCGCGGTGCAATTGACGACCCAACGTCCGAAAGTCGTAAAAACCCGATAAATACCGCACTTGCCGGGGAGGTGGCCGTGTCGAATCGTGCTCGCTATTGGCGTTGTACACCATCGCCACATAAGCCATCTTTCCGTCAGTCTGTGAGCCTCCCGGGCCTTGTTGACGAATGCCCGTGGCATCCGCGCTAACGTAGGCGCAACTCCGCCCCGCCGCGTCCTTTTGCCAGTTCCATGGCCTGCTCGGGCCCAACGACTCGCCCGCCGCTAATTGCGCTGCCACCCGCTCGCCGGCCGCTTCGGTGGTTCGCTCGACGGTCGATTCGCTCAGCCGCAACCCGGCCATCTTTCGCAACACCCGCTCGGCCCCGTCGGCAAAACTGCCCAGCACACCAGCCATCGCCGAGACCTCTTCCGCGGCCGGAGTCAGCGGTTGTGCGCCCAACCGCAACAAGGGATCGAAGGAGCGGCACCCCCCGCCGCAACCATCACGACAATGATAGTAGGGCGAAGAAACCTTGATCGGGCCCATCAAGCTCATGAAGGTCTTGTCACGCCACTCGACGAAGCGCGCGTCGGCCCCGCATTTCTCACAGACCGTGCTGCACCCTTGGTACCCCCTTTTTTCCGCCCGTTGACGGCGGTCTCGACGGCCTTGGCTCCTAGGCGAAGCACTTGGTCACGCACTTCAAATTCCGTGCGACCAAGCAACCGCTCAGTCGGCTTGCCCGCCATCAGACAGGCGATCCGCCAAAGATCCTCCTGTACGGCTTCCTTCATAACTTCAAAGCTCCGTTCGGCTTCCGCCAATTCCTCGGGCGTCAATCCTTCCGACATTCCTGTGCCTTCCATGGCTTCCTCCAAAATTCTCGACCGGAAAATAGGTAAACTTCCCAACCAGCCTTTCTTGTACCAAATTTCCCGCCCACAACCAAGACGCTCACACGATCATCGACGACATGGGCATGAAGCAACTGCCCAAGCGCAGCGGCGAGTATCTGTTCGAGATCGTGCTCCGCCGCCACGAGGTCAAGTCGACGCTGATGACCAGCAATCGGCCCCTGGAGGATTGGGGCAAACTGTTGGGCGACGTGCCCAGCGCCACGGCGATTCTCGACCGGTTTTTACACCATGCGGTGATGATTCAGATCACCGGCAGGAGCTATCGCCTGGCCACCCGCGAAAAAGCGCCAAAGGATACCAAAGCGCCCACCGGGTCCCCAGCCGATGATAGGACCGGGAACTGACTCCAAAGGATACCAATTTCACCCTTCCACACAGAAACCGCCTTCCCTGGTACCTTTTGAAGCGCCCACGGGTGGTATCCTTTCAAGCCCAATGACAGTCTCTCGCGCTCCATTCTCGCACGACGCAATTCTGCTGTCCGCCGAATCCCTTCGGGCGTGGGAGGATCGAGGATCGACCCGGCGGCGGGCGGAATCGACCACGGATCCTGATCGAGACGCATCCCCTTCGCCTTCGCTTTGGCGTTAATCTCTTCCGCAAACTGTCGAATCGGTATGATTGTGGCATTAGGACGAAGTAGGGTCCTAAAGTGTACTGCAATCGAGGATAATGTTGAGCACGATCGCCAGTCCGAGGCGTTCCGCGGGATCGGCTTCGTCGTCGCGCAGTCTGCGGGCAACCATATTGCCCCACTTGTCCCATCGCTCGTCAGGATACAAGCGGTCGGGCAAGACAATTGTGGCGAAGCCCTTTCGATACAGTTCATGCCAAGCTTCGGGAGTGATAATGGACCAAATCAGCATTTTACGAATCCGCCTTCATGGCGTCGTCCTCTCGCTTCTGAGCAAGATCGGCCCGTTGGCAATTGCCCGTGGTCGGCCATCGGACGGCGAATACAGAATCTTGCCCATCGCCCAAACTGTCGATGAGCAAAGGCTTTTCATCAGGGATTCCTTATCTCATCAACCACTTTTGCCAGCGGTCTGACCATTCCAGTTCTGATTTGTTGCTTGAACTTCTTACGGAAGCCAGGAGACTTCAGCATCAGCCGCATCAGGAAGTCGTTAAACCTCGTTTTGAGACTACGGCGAGGAAAATCATACAGACCGTGCTTCTCATAGTATGCGTGGTCACGATGGAAGATGAAACGCAGGCTTACCCAAATCTCATCCCGCAGGATTTTGTGCCCCGCCTTTCCGAAGAACGTCGGCGCGTGGATGTAGCCTGCTTTGTCGCATTCCATCAAGCTGCCGGCGAATCGTTCCAAGAGACCGTCCAAGTCCTGCGAACTGCTGCATTCGTCTGTCACAATCCCCGCAAGGTTGGCCTGCTGTAACTGTGCCGACGCCTCAAGAATATCCCGCAAATGCGGAAGCTGGCGTAGGGGGCCTGAAACGAGGTAGCCGACTTGCTTTCCCACTAAGATCGGGATGTGGTTGTTGAAGAACCCACGATCCCAAAAGGTCTTCCAACTGCGCGGACAAGAACCTGTCCTTGATCGTCACGGCTTCCACGACGATATCCGCAGCCATGAGTTTTTGGTAAACCCCGAACACGTCGTCGGCATCGCGGTAGACGCATACGTTATCAAAACCGCATTGGATGCAGCCCATACAGCCACAGAGCATCCTGATCTCGTTGAGGTTCACGACGTCCACGGCGTCGGCCAAGCAATCACGAACCTTGACAACCATGCCGTGAAGGGTGCTGTCCACCTGGGCATCTGTAACGATAACGATTCTCCTGCCGCCACTTTGCATCTTTGTCTGCGACGGGCCTGGACTGTAGCAAAATGGTTGCTCGCGCAATGGATCGAACCTGCGCTGCATCGGCATCCTTTCTTCTGCCACCTTCATGCAGAAGTCCCAAAACAGGGCCAGCCGTTCTTGCTCCTCTTTCTTGAGCAGATCGTACATTTCAGCCGAGTACGCTCCCGCAACGTGCATTCCCAAGTCCTCGCTGATGCCGTGCAGATAGGCATGTGCCGTATGGTCGAAGAAACGAACCGAGGTCGTAAGGATGAAAGCGTACTTGCCCTTGAACGCGGCCTGCGCTCCCCGCTCGATCACCAATTCAATGAATCGTTTATAGGGACCAGGAACGACGAAAACGTAAACGGGCGTGGCCCACAGGACAGCATCGGCGTCTTGGATCGTCTTGACGGTTTCGTTGAATGCACCCTCGTCTTCTTCCAATCGCTTGCTGTTGTGGCATACATCGAGGATCGTGAACTCATGCTGCGGCGATTTCTTTTCAAGAAACCGCACATATTGCAGGGTCACGCTGATTTGCCCCTTGGGGCTGCCATTCAAGACAACGATCTTCATTTTATGCCTCTGCTGCGATTTGATTCATAGTCCGCGTTTCCATTCAGCACCCATAGGGTTCTCGATCTTCTGTCCATGCCGCCACACCAAATGCCTAGCTCGAAATCCCTTTGAGTCGTCACCTGCCTTCGGACGAAGCTCGGCCTCGATGTAGTGGCCGATTTCGGTCTTGTCTCTGGTGGCGAAATACTCTCGCTCATAGTTTTCCAGCGATTCCACAAAGGGGTAATCTTGCAACTTTGCGGACAGATCGGCACTTCGCACCCATCGTCCGAGCGGCTGGTCAGCAGCGAAATCGGGCCGCGCCGTGACTTGCGATACAGGCAAGCAAGTAATCTTCTTGGGAGCAAAATTCGCGGCGAATCGACGCACCAGACTCGGTGACAGGTTTTGGTCGAACAGCAGCTTCATGTTCCCGCGATCAGCATGCTTCGCTCCCGTTCGGTTGCAAAGGCCAGGCAGGCTTGAATGTCCGCGGCGGTCAGATACGGAAAGTCATCAAGAGTCTCCGCCGCGTTTGCCAGGTTCCACGGTGATTCTATCTCGCCAAGCATCCATGATCGGTTGCCCCTCTTCTTGCATTCGACTTGCCGAAACTGCCGGATTCTCGCCTTGACTCTACGTGCATTCTACTCCAAGAAGCAGCCGTATGGAAACGGGAAGGAGAACCGAGACAGGCCAATTTCGACCAGCTCGTTCTGCGTTATAATACCGGCTTGTTCCCGCCATAATCCGGGGAGAACGTGCATGATGAGCACCACCGATCGGGCCAATCGACCTTCGCCACGCGCCGAAATGGCCGTCTTGGCGTTTGCCGCGATCTTTCCCTTTGCGGCGGCGTGGCTTTACCTGGTTGTTCTTGCCGGGCATGAATCGGGCATCGTGCAGGCAGCCTACGGCGCGGCGAAGGTATTGCAGTTCGCGCTTCCTGCGGTATGGATCGGGCTCGTCTGCCGCCGGTCCATGCGCCTTCCGCTGACGCGAACCGCAGGCTTAGGAGCGGGGCTGCTGCTGGGCGCTGCCGTCTTGGCCTGCATGTTGCTGATGTACTTTTCGTGGCTCAAGCCCGAACAGTATCTGGCGCATTTCGCGCCCTTGATCCGCGCCAAGGCCCGCGGGTTTGGCATGGGCAACCAACCGGCGTTCATTGTGGGGGCTGTACTGCTTTCGACGCTCCACGCGCTCTTGGAAGAGTACTATTGGCGATGGTTCGTCTTCGGCGGGCTGCGGCGCTATATGCCGGTCGCGGCCGCGGTGGCCGTTTCCGCCTTGGCCTTCACCGCGCACCACGTAATCCTGCTGGCGAGTTTCTTCGGCGGGCTGACATTGCCGGCCGTCTTATTTTCGCTCTGCGTCGCCATCGGCGGCGCGGCCTGGGCCGTAATCTATCACCGCAGCGGCTCGCTCTTGGGGCCGTGGATTAGCCACGCGATGGTCGATGCGGGGATATTCGTGGTCGGTTATGATATTCTTTGGCGATGATCGGTCCCGGAATGCCGTATGGGCGCTCAAACCGGTTTTTATGCGTGGCACCACGCCAAGGAAACCGACATCCCGTGGCGATTGGCTTTGCGGGAGAATATAATACTTATGTCCACACGCTAGGTTCAAGCACTTTTTCTCGACACCGATAGGCGATTGACGCTGCTGTCATCCTTGACCGCCGAAAATCAGCCCTGGCGAGGAGGAGACTACTATGTTGATAAAGGCGTTAGCGTTTTTCGTTTTTTCGTTCTCTTGCGTTCTGGTGCAATCCGCGATCGGTTGCCCGATGTGCAACATCTACAATTACCTTGCCGAAAACGTGCGGCAGGCGAGTGATGTCTACGTTGGCGAAGTTGTTCGCGAAGTCGATTCCCGTGAGGCCGAGGTCAAGGTCGTCAGAGTCTTTCGGGGAGCGCATCGAGCAGGTTCGACCGTGATTCGCGAAATGTTCCGAGCGGATCGCGTAATCGGCCGAGAATTTCATATTCTGCGACGGCGATCTAGAGCCGCCCAGTTTTGATACGCTGGATTTGCGACTTGAAGACGAAGTTCTTTTCTTGGTTCGCGGGAAACCCCAGATTCGCAACATGGAGGAAGCCGTTCGTCGGGTTCAAGGTGTGAGCATAGAGACCCAGCAATGCGGCATGAAGTACATTTCCGCGCGCGACGCTGACGCACTGAAGCCCTTGATGGAAGAAATGAACTCCCTCGCGCCGGAGGTCTTCGCCGGCAAGGATGTCGCGTTTGGCGAGCACCGCCTTGGCAAGCTGGTCGAAGCCCTTCTGCTGAAACCTACGGATGAAGGATTGAAGTTCGCATTTGCCCAAATTGATGCATTCCCGATTGGAAATGCCTCTCCGTTCGATTGGAACGCTTGGCTGATATTGCATATTTGGGTCGTAGGCGCGTTGTTCGTGCTTGCGGGCTTGGTCTGGCTTGGGATGCGAGTTTTTCTTACCGCGGCTAGTGCGAGGCATCGATGGCCGGCGCGGGTGTTCGTGACGGGACCCTGTGTTATCGTCGTGTGCGTGGCGTGGCATTGGCGCCGAACATTCTTCGACCAAACTACCTGCTGGGTTCTTGCCGCGGCGGCGATCGGCGCGTGGCTTCTGTTTGCAGGCGTCGTCAGGCTGGCGAGCCGCTCCTCTCTTCGCCGCCTGCTCCCGCATGGAGCGATGTCTCTGCTTGTCTTTGTGGTAGTTTCAAGCACTATTATCGCTTGCGGTACTTGGTACTTCTATCCGGTACCCTATCGCCCCACCTCACACGGCGTCTTCCTGAGCGACATGTTGCGTGCAAGCAAGGGCGATCCAGACTTCGCGGCCAAAGTGAAGGAACGCGTCCTCGAAATGTGCTCGACGAGGAGCGGCTTAGACCTTGCAGACGCCGTTTATGGTATATTGCTTGCGGAAGTCGCCACGCCCGAAGAGATTGAAATGAATCTGACAAGCAACGATTCGACTGACATGCTGGCGCGAGGAACATACTACGCTGGCAATTACGAAGCACAATGGTGGCAGCACAAGAAAGCGCGCGAACTATTTGACAAGGCCGGCTTGCTAGCACGATCGAGGCCGCTTAAGAATGCGATCTCCGACCGGATTAAGAGTCTGGAGCGATTCTCAAGCAGTCAATAGAGTTTCCAACCGATTACCAACGTTGATGCACTTGAGAGCGAATGCTATCGTCGTAGATTCGCCGGATTTCGGCCATGACTTCCTGGCTGAGTGGCGGCAGTTCGGAGGCGCGGCAGTTCTCATGCACCTGGTCCGGCCGCTTCCCCCCGGGAATCGCGCAGCTCACGGCGTCGAACATGAGAATCCACCGCAGCGCGAACTGTGCCAGCGACGTGCCTTGGGGGAGCAGCGCTCGGAATTCTTCCGCCGCGCGAAGTCCAACTTCGAAGTCCACGCCGGAGAAAGTTTCACCGACATCAAACTTTTCACCGTGGCGATTGAAGTTGCGGTGATCGTCCGCCGCGAACTGTGAATCGCCGCGCAACTTGCCGGTTAGCATTCCGCTGGCCAGCGGCACTCGGGCGAGAATCCCCACTTTCCGCTCCTTGGCGAGCGGAAAGAAAACCTCGGCCGGGCGCTGTCGGAAGCAATTGAAGATGATCTGCACGCTCTGCACACCCTCGAATTCGATCGCCTTGATGGCCTCTTCCACGCGCTGGACGCTCACGCCATAGTAACGCAGTTTTCCCGCCTGGACGAGGTCGTCGAGAATCCCGAACACCTCGGCGTGATAGTAAAGGTCGGTCGGCGGACAATGCAACTGCAGCAAGTCGAGCGCATCTACGGCGAGATTCCGCAGGCTGTCGTCAACCCAGCGCGAGAGATTCCCGCGACTGTAGCCCTCGACGGTCTGCGTGGGCAGCTTCCGCCCTGCCTTGGTCGCGACGATGATCTCTTCCTTGCGTTCTTTCCTCAGCCGCGCGACCAACCGCTCGCTGCGGCCGTCGCCGTAGACGTCGGCCGTGTCGATGAAGTTGACGCCGGCATCCACGGCCGCATGCAACGCCCGCAGCGATTCGTCGTCGGAAACGTCGCCCCAGGCCCCGCCGATCGCCCAGGCTCCAAAGCTGATTTCAGAGACATTCCATCCTGTGCGGCCAAGCGGTCGGTATTTCATCACATATCTTTCCTGGAAATGAATTTGAATTGAGTATGGGCGGTCTTGCGGCTGCCTATCGCGACAGCCGGACAACAACGTACGGCGTTTCCCGCTCCATATCGGGATAGATCTTGCCGTTGCCGCGGTTGTCCATGACCTCGATGAAGTACATCAGGTCGTATTTTGGCCCGACGTGCTCTGCCGAAATGACGGCCTGATAGTGGCCGTTTTCGCTGGACAAATCCAAACTCATCGGCAACGTGCGGTAATCCTCGTACTGGTTGACGCCGCGATAGCGCAGCCGCACCCACTTCACGCCCGATGGATCGTTGACGACGGCGTTGATCGTCAGCGGCTTGCCGGCCTGAGCGGAGGTCACCGGCTGATGGACCACCGTGGGCGGATCGTGATCGCCCTCGGCAAGCGCGACCGAATACCGCGGCGCGACCTTGGAACTCCCCGACGTGCGAAATTCTCGACGCTCGCGCTCCAGCGCGGTCAGCCCCTTTTCCAGCGCGGCCAACTCGTCGCGCCAGTGGCCGCACAATCCAGCGCTGCGGACGCCAAACTTCAAATCGTCCGCATAATAGTCGCCCGCCGAGGCCACGAGTTGCCGCCAGGCATCGATTGCCTTCCGCTCGTCGGCGATGGCTCGGTCCAGCGCCATGACATCCTGCGTCCGCACAAAAAGCCGGTAGTTCACCGCCGCCGGAATCCGCCGCGAATGGAATACGGCGAGGTCCGAAAGTATCTTCAGATCGGTGACCGTTGCGTCGTACTCCTTATTGCGATGGCCGTCACTGGCGAATCCCGCGTCCAGAATGTTCACAGCGATGTCTTTCGCGGCCTCTCGTGAACCAGCGGCTAGTCTCGCCCGGCCGCGTCTTGGCGGTCTCGCCGCCCTCGATCAGGTTCTTCGCCTCTTCGTCGAAGCTGGCGAATTGCTCGATATCGCTGCCTTCGGCCTTGGCATAGGTCGGCAAGTCGCCAAGCCGCTGCTTCTCCGCCCAGCCGCGGGTCATGGGAAAGTAGCTGTAAGGATAACAGGCGGCGACGATCCGCGGCAGAATCCAGCTCGCCCGGTGCAGGGCGTGCTCGAGAACGGGCCCGCGTCCTTGCCGAACCGCCGCTGGAATTCGCGTTGCCAAGACCTCCGCGGGCGTCTGTGGGTTGTAGCCCATGCGGCCGAAGACCTGGAAGAAGTGCCAGTAGCGCTCGAACTCGTAATCGTAGTAGCGATACTTGGGATTCAGCAGCTCGAACGGCTTTGCGTCGTGCGGCTGGGCCTCCATCTTCGTGGCCAGCGGCTCGTTCACCTCGAAGCCATCGCCGTCGTAGAGGTGCGTGCTGGCGACAAACCGCCGGGCGTACTCCGGATCGCCCCAGAGCAGCACCCGCGACGGTGCCGCCGTTCCACAGCCGCCAGTGCATCTTGTAGCGCTGCGGGTAGCGGAGCATGTCGGCGTAGCTGTGCCGGCGATTGAACTGGTCCTCGCGGTTGATGTGCGTGGGATGGAACGGCATGCCCATCTGCTCCATCCAGTACTTGGTCGTGATCCGCAAGTTGACGCCCATCGCCAGGCCGTCGTCGATCACCGCGTCCGGCAGACCCTTGGCACGGGCGTCGAATCGCATCTGCGGAGCGTGCTCTTTCATCACGCGAAAGATCGCTTGCCAAAACTGCCGCTGCTCGCCCTGCTTCAGGCCCGACTCGTCGTGCATGCGGAACTGGATGGCATCGACCTCCGGCACGAGGCGAACGAACTTCGTCAGCGCGGCGTTGGTGTAGGGAAGAAGGTTCTCGGTCGTCACGCCCCAGACAAGACCGGGCGTCGGCTGCGAGACGGCTCGCTGCGCCCCCGGTACACCGCCGGCCTGCACGCCGCCGCGATAGATGTGGTCCCAAATGCCGACGGTGAAGCGGATGCCGCGATCGTGCGCCATCTTGATGAGTCGCTTCAGTGCCTTGAGGTTTCGCTCTTGCTCTTGCGGCGTGATGCCGACCATCCGCACGCCGGGAAACTCGGGCACGTCGAAAAAGTATGGATAACAGGGCGCGAGAAAGCCGCCGTTCTCGTAGCCGAAGATTACGACCAGCGAGTTGAAGCGGTTCTGCGCCAGCAGGTCGAGGTAGCGTGTCCAGTACTTCTCGTCATAGAAGCGGCTTTCCCAATAGGCACGGTTCATTGTGTAGATGGAGAGTCGCCCGCTCAGGCGCGTCGGGCTTCTCGGCCGCGTCCCGCACCTCGCTAAGCGGCGACTGGCGGTCTTCCGCCCAGCCGTACGCGATCGGCGACATCCAGTTCGGCATACATCAGCCCGCGATCGTCCGCGCCGGCGATGACCCAAGTGGGTTGGTCATGGTATTGGATCTTGCGAATAACAAGCGCTTCGGGAACTTCCGGCGGCGGGATCTTCTCGGACTTCAGCAACCGCGCGGCCGGCCCATCGCCGGTGGCCAATCCGGCGACGATGAGAAGCGGACCATGGGCGACATCGGGGGAGGCAGTATTTTCCAGGTTACGCCCTTGCCGCGAAGCGCGTCCAAGATCCTCTCGATTCCAAATGCGGCCGGACCGGCCCGATTGTCCGTAATCACGGAGACCGCCGGCGGCTTAGCGAAAATCGGCATGCAAACACTGAACGACAGGACTACGAGGAAAGCCACCTCCAGTATTCGCAACACCTTGCTGTGGACAATCACTGTTCTCATGGTCTCCCCGCTGTTAGCTTGCAGTACTTTTTGACATCGAACACGCGCGTCATTCAAGTAAGGTCAATTCGCGTACAGGCTTGCAAGACCTTTGCGACACGAACTTTGCAATCGCGTCCTTCTTCGCTTCGGTAAGCTCGAACATGTTAAAAGAGGTCTTCCACTTCGCGCCGTCAGCGAATTCGATAATCCATTCGCGGCGCTGCACGAGGTTGCCGTTAGGCGCTTGGAATTGTGCCGACGTGCGGATGTCACGAACCGCATCATAGGGATACGTTGATCTCTCTAAGCCAAACCACGACTGGAAACGAATTCCCCTTTCGTCGAAGACCGTGTGCCAATTCACAATTCCCAGCACCATCGCCGCGCATAGAAATGAGTAAAACCAAAGGAACTGCCGCGTTGCTCTGCGATGGTCAAAGCCGCGTTTCAAGTTGCAGTAGCGTTCGTAAAGTGCGAACCGTTTGCGCAATAGTGCATAATACGTGACATAGGCAAATGGAAAGCTGCACAAAATGCCAAGGAAGATCGCGGGCACTACCATTGCCATCGGCGGCGGATACAGATGGAATGCAGCCGGCTCGTATCGGGATGCGTTCCATGCCTGTAGCGGCATCAGGAGTTGCGACCATGCGTAGGTCAATCCAGCAATTAACAGAAAATAGAGCGGTAACTCGAGAAAATCCCATTTGCGGTAGGTTTGCTTAAGTTCCGCCAGCGGAGGCCCTGCACTCTCGTAACTGGGCGGCAGCGGATACCAGGATTTCGCCAGTTTGAAATAGAGTCTTACGCCTGCCGCTGCTCCCACTTCGCTCATGACGGCACTCTCCTTGATTTCACCAAATGTCGGTAAGCATAGCGGCGCAAGGAACTATCGTCAAATGCTCGGTTTCTTGGAAAAACCGCCCTATCCATCGCCCGTGAATCTAGGTAGAATTCGGTGTTTTGTTCCGCAAAATCCGCGCCATCGAATTGCCGCAACCCTTGAATTGTCAACATGTTACGCTACCTTACCGCCGGTGAATCGCATGGCCGGGCCCTTCTCGCTCTGGTCGATGGATTCCCGGCCGGAGTCGAACTCAATGTCGAAGAAATCAACACCGAGCTTGCTCGCCGGCAGGGCGGATATGGCCGTGGCGGGCGGCAGAAGATCGAAACCGATCACGTCGAAATCCTTTCCGGCATCTGGCGCGGGACGACACTTGGCAGCCCCATCGCCTTGCTGGTGCCGAACAAGGATTTCAAGATCAACGAGATGGACGACCTCGACCGACCGCGGCCGGGGCACGGCGATCTGAGCGGCTCGATCAAGTATCTCACATCGGTCCGCGCGATCCTGGAACGTGCCAGCGCCCGCGAAACGACCGTTCGAGTGGCCGCCGGGGCGTTGGCGAAGCAGCTTCTTCATCCGCTGGGCATCACGGCCTTTGCCTATGTGGTGCAGGTGGGCGAGATGGCGATTCCGCCGATGGCCGGCACACTTGCCGAACAGCGAGCCAACCGCGACGCCAGCATCATGTATTCGCTCGACAAAGAACGCGACGGCGAACTCTCGGACTTGATCGACCGCACCAAGCGGGCCGGCGACACGCTGGGCGGAATCGTCGAGATTCGCGTTGAAGGAGTGCCTTACGGCCTGGGAACGCACACGCAGTGGGACAAGAAGCTCGACGGCCGGCTCGCCCAGGTCGTAATGGCAGTGCAGGCGATGAAGGGCGTCGAAATCGGCATGGGCTTTGAGGCCGCGCGACGGCCCGGCTCGCAAGTGCATGATCCAATCCAGTTCGATCCGGCGCAAGTTCAAACTCGCACGCTCGGCTTCACCCGCACGCACAACAACGCCGGCGGACTCGAAGCCGGCATGACCAACTCACAGCCGCTGGTGCTCCGCGTGGCGATGAAGCCGATCAGCACGCTGGCCAAGCCGCTGGAATCGGTCAACTTGCAGACCAAGCAATCTGAGATAGCGTCCTACGAGCGGAGCGACGTCTGCGCCATCGCGGCCGCAAGCTGCATCCTGGAGAATGTTGTCGCCTTCGAGGTGGCCTGCGCGGTGGTCGACAAGTTTGGCGGCGATAATCTGGAAGAGATCAAGCAGCGGCTCGATTTGTTTTACGAGATGGCAAGGAAGAAGTTGAACGAGTAGGTCCCTTCTGCCGGAAGGGACAATTGCGGTTGAAACCTTTGCGAGACGTAGAGCTTTTCTCAGAGCTCGATGCCGTTTAGTCCCTCTCGGCAGGAGGGACCTACAGGACGAACACGGATGTTCCGCCTTCACGACAGCACACGACGCCAGATTTGCGTGACCCTATTCATGGGCCTCTGCGTATTGCCGACGCTCGGCGTGGGCGGCTGGGCGATCGCAAGGCGACTTACCGTGGAACCGCCAGGCCGAAGAGGCGCGGCTCAGCGCGGAACTGGGCCTCGCCGTGTCGCTCGATTCGATGTCGCACACGCTGCCCGGCGTTGTGCGCTACTCGGGGCTGAAGCTCACCGATCCCGAAACCGGCCGGGAGTTGCTTCGCTGCGGCGAAGTGGAAGCCACGTGGACCTCGATGACAGATTCTCAGGGCCGCACACGTCCGGCGATTGCGCTTGAAGCGAGAAACGTGGAATCGACGGCATCCGCTTGGCAACGGCTGAAGGAGACGTTGCGCCGCAGCCTTGAATGTCAGATCGGGCGGCCGGAGGTCGAAGTCCGCCTTGCGGCCGATAAGTGGACATTGCGCGAGGGCAACGATGTCCAGGTTCTTGAGAAAGTTGAGGGCGGGATCGGGCTTATCGCGCGGCCCGCCGGGATGCAGGCGCAACTCGCCTTCCGCGTCGCGAACAGTCCGGCGAAGCCGCTCGTGCGGATGCGAATCGTTCGCGACCGCACCGTCGAACCGCCGGCCTACGGCTTTGATCTCGACGCGCCCGCCGGCGAAGCGCCGCCATGCGTGGCAACCTTGATCCACGCGCTGACACCGGCCGACGAACGGATTGCGCGATCCCCGTCACCCCAAAATGGAGTGCAGCGGTAAACCGAGGAAACCACCAATCGAAGCGTGACAAGGGACGCCGAACTTGCCCGAAGGCCGCAACTTATCGCCCCGCCGGCACTTCGGGGTGCAGGAACGGGCTTCTTTTATCCGACGGTAGTTAGGGACGGCTCTCGGGGGACGTTGGGATGGAAGGGGTGACCTGGGCGACTGTTGAGGAAGTTGCTCAGGCGGTCGTCCTCGCACAGGGCGGCGGCCCGGATTTGCAGGATCGCTTCGCCACTGGCCCCGTCGTTCCAGAATTTCTCGGTCCCTTTCACCCTGGCGTTGATCTCTTTGACGAACGACTCCATGTGCGCCGAAGTGCATGGCAGCCCTTGCCGACGATAGGTGGGATAGTCCATACGCGAGGCGTTGTTCTGAAAATAGCCGAGCGCATCAGCGAGAACCTTGCGCGGGTCGCTCTTTTCACAATCCTTCGGGGGCAAACCCAGGCGCTGCTGGTGCTCGCGAAGTTCGCCGATCACCTGGAGAACCTTGCCGGCCCAAGAGGCGCGTGCCCAACGGAGATAGTCCGTCCAGCGGCGATCCGCGTCAACGTGAACGCAACCAGCGGCTTCGTACAGGTGTTCAACGGCATGCACGAAATCGAGGACCGGCATGAAGTCGGGAAAGTGACGCTTCTGAATCGTCCAGTTGTACGGCAATCCATCGCTCACGAAGGCCTTCTTGGCGGCATGATAGAAGCCGCGCACATCGGCTTCCACCTCCATCATCCGTCCGAAGGCGTCACTGTCCTCCAGGGAGCTGAGAGAGGTGCGAAACAGAGGCTCTGGACGCCAGTCGTCGGAGGCGTGTTCCCCGACCGTGCCCGCAGAAGAAGCGGCCTTTTCAGCCGCGACGCGCGGCGGATTCTCCTCGCCAACGCCCGACAACAACTTCTTCATCCGCTCACGGTTGGCGAAACAAGGGGGCAAGTCGGGGTGCGGATCGTCCGTGAAAGAGCGGCCTTTCATCCGCAAAAACAGGGCGTTTTTGTTCTCTCGCCAATGCGGATGATGCACCCCTTTGCCGCCCCCTTCGTCGCGCGTTTGCATCCGTCCGCCATCGGCGCTGACGCACGCCAAATCGATCGGCGTCTTCGCCTGCACCTGCTGCCGCGGGAACGGCCGATCGAAATACGCCTCGACCCGCGCATCGCGCTGCGCCACCATCTGCGAACCGATCTTCACCGCCGTCTTGTTCAATCCGCGACCGGTGATTTCGATCCCGCCGATCTTTCGTAGCACCAACTCTCCCACCGCGTACGAAGGGGCATACGCCGCGGCAAGCACCTTCTTCTCCAGCACGGCGGGGCTCGCCGAACCGCCGTCAATCCGCAACGGGATGCGTTGAGGGAAAAAAATCCCGCTCACAGGGCGGGCAAGCGAAGGCCGGTTCGCGAAGTCGAACTTCGCCGTCGTCGGTCTGCAACACCAGATCGTGCGGCTTCTCTTCCGGCAGGTGCTTCTCACCGCACGTCGGGCACGGTTCCTCGCCCGCGAAGTGCGCCGCGTGCTGTTCGCTTAGCGACGCGTCGATCGCCCGCGCCAGCATCCGCCCGGCGCGATGCCCAAACCGCTCGATCTGGGCGAAGCTGGTTTCCCGCGGCGGTCCTGCCGGTCCAAACCCATGCTTTGCCAGCAACGCCACCAGTTCGCTGAACTTCTCTTTTTCCTCCGCCGTCAGTTCCAGATCCTCGTTTCGAGCGTCCTTGCTCATCGCAGTTTCCTTTCCAAAGTTTCCAACTTGCCCAAGTACGCCCAAAATCTAACCTATGGCGGACAAATCCACCACCCGAGTTTTCACCCCGCCCTCAGCCCGCCGAAGCCCGTTCCTACACCCTGCCGGGACTCCAGCGCGTAATTGCCATTGGCCGTGGGCCGCGCGAGTGATACGATTGAAAAGGATGGCGGCCGTCGGGCATGGCTGCCGAACGAAAAATTGGAGGGAATCACGATCATGAAAACTAGGAACATATTGGTGGCCGTCGTGCTGTTGGCGGGCGTCGCGTTTGCGACAAGTGCCAAAGCGGGCGTGGCGATCGGTTTTGGGATCGGCATCCCGGCCTATCCGTACCACCACTACTACCGTCCGTACTATCCACCGTACCGAGTCGGCGTATATGTCGCGCCCGGGCTGTACTACTATCCGCCCCCGGCATATTATCCCGCTCCAGCCCCGGTGTATGCCGCTCCCGCCTATCCGGCTCCGGCGTATGCATATCCGCAAGCCGCGCCGGCGCAGCAGTATTACTATGCACCGGCAGCGCCGCGGCGCCGTCCAACTCGGCGCCGCAGCCGACCTACGCGCCGTCGCAGCCGACGTACACCCCGTCGCCAGAAGTTGTCCCGCCGCCGCCAGCGCCGAGCACTGGACCGAACGGGTAATGAAAGGTCAAACAAAAGTGTGGCACGTCCCTGAGCTTCAGACGAAGGGCGTGGTTGTTCCCGTCACCAGGCCCTTCGCTTGAAGCTCAGAGCGTGCCACCCAAATCAGCGCAGCTTGGGCACGAACTGGTAGACTTCGACTCGATCGGGCGGCTCAGGCACCGCATCGCCGTCCACGTCCGTGCGCACGGGATACTGTTGGCATGCGATCAGGTCATAATTCCGTTTCATCTTGTCCAGCCATTCTCCGAAGGCGGCCGCGTCGTACGGCTCGAAGTGCGACCAGTACTGGACGCAGGCCAGCGGCCGCGTCTTGGATACCCGTTCGAGATGGGCCGGCTCGCCACGAGCGTGGCGCGGCGAGTAAATCCGCTGGTAGCAGCGATAGAAAGGCGACACGGAGAACTTCTCGCCTAAATCGGCCTCGACGCAGACCAGCTCGCAATCGCGGCCTATGCTCGGCCAGAACCAGCGGGAAAAGTCCCGCAGCCAGAGGTTCTGCACGTCTTTGCACGGCAGCCAGCAATCGCGGACGAGAAACATCGTGCCCAAAACCATCAAGCAGACCGCGGCCACGCCCGCCGGTCGAAGCGAGATTTGCCAGCCGTGTTTACCTCCAGTCGCAGGCCGAACAGCAACGCGGTGCGCTGCCAACCGCCGTAGGAGCGTGGCCGCACCGAAGCCGGCCAGCAGGCAGACGAGCGGCATTAGATGCATGGCCATCCGCATGTGACCGCCGTAGGGGAACCGGCGCAGGGCAGCCGCTGCCAAGTTCAGCGCGAACGGCGGGGCGCAGAAAGAGCAAGAACCAGCGCTGCCTACCGCGCCAGAGCACGATCACTCCCGCAAGGCAAAGCAGCGTCGTGCCGATGCTCCCAAAATGGTCGCCGCCCACAGGCTGCCCGAAGATCGGGCCGGTATGGGCAAGCAGCAACCAGTAGGGCAACTGGCCGGGCGAGGCCAGAGGCGGAAAGGCATGGTCCCAACATTCCCGCATTCCGCCTAGCGAGGCTTGCTCCTGCGTTCGCATCGTAAGCAGATAGAGGCTGGCGAAGGTCGCCACGATGAGCAGATTATAGATCGACCAGGGCAGCCAGCCGCGCCGGGATCTTGAGGTCCAAAGCAGGTAGGCCACAGTGAGACTGGTTCCGCCCGCCACGAATACGGCGGGAAACGACAAGGCCAACGCCAGCGGCGCGAAGGCGGCCAGTCCCCATAGCCAGCGCACTTGGTCCTGCCGCCGCCACCAGGATGCCGTAAGTGTGAGCAGCGCGGTCGAGACGAACAGATCGACGCCGTATGGTTTCACCTCGCTGGAATACCGCAGTCCCGCGTAGCTCACCGCGAAAATGCCGACCGCCAGCACAACTGCCTCGCTTCGGAATACGAGCCGAGCGAGCCGGTGAAACAGGAACAAACTGGCGAGGCTGCAAATAAGCGGAAACAGCCGCAGCGACCACTCGGAGTAGCCCAGCAGCAACGTCGCCGCGTGTTCGATGGCGAGAAACGAATAGGGCGCGACCTGGAGGCTGTCCAGCGGCCGGAGCAGGCCGGCAAAGTCGCGGTCGAGCAAGTTGGCGGCCAACAGGGCTTCGTCGCCCCAAAGGGGAAAGCGAAGGAGATACCGAGCCAAGCGGATTGTTACTCCAAGCGCGAGCAGCGCGAAGATCCAGCGCGCCTGCCAATTAGGCGTCGCGGACTCGGCGTCGGAGCCGTCGTCGTCCGAGTTTCGGAACAGCGGCGCGGTGGCAATTCCTTTCATGGCCCCAAGTGCCGGGTTCAACGAGGTCGGCGGTTATGGGAAGAACCGGCTACAGCCGGTACCTCAACGGACGGAGGGTATCAATTTGGCCGAGTTCCCGCAAGTCCGCTCAGCTCAGTTGCCCGGCAGAGTGTGAGCGTCTTGGTTGTGGGCGGGAAATTTGGTACAAGAAAGGCTGGTTGGGAAGTTTACCTATTTTCCGGTCGAGAATTTTGGAGGAAGCCATGGAAGGCACAAGAATGTCGGAAGGATTGACGCCCGAGGAATTGGCGGAAGCCGAACGGAGCTTTGAAGTTATGAAGGAAGCCGTACAGGAGGATCTTTGGCGGATCGCCTGTCTGATGGCGGGCAAGCCGACTGAGCGGTTGCTTGGTCGCACGGAATTTGAAGTGCGTGACCAAGTGCTTCGCCTAGGAGCCAAGGCCGTCGAGACCGCCGTCAACGGGCGGAAAAAAGGGGGTACCAAGGGTGCAGCACGGTCTGTGAGAAATGCGGGGCCGACGCGCGCTTCGTCGAGTGGCGTGACAAGACCTTCATGAGCTTGATGGGCCCGATCAAGGTTTCTTCGCCCTACTATCATTGTCGTGATGGTTGCGGCGGGGGGTGCCGCTCCTTCGATCCCTTGTTGCGGTTGGGCGCACAACCGCTGACTCCGGCCGCGGAAGAGGTCTCGGCGATGGCTGGTGTGCTGGGCAGTTTTGCCGACGGGGCCGAGCGGGTGTTGCGAAAGATGGCCGGGTTGCGGCTGAGCGAATCGACCGTCGAGCGAACCACCGAAGCGGCCGGCGAGCGGGTGGCAGCGCAATTAGCGGCGGGCGAGTCGTTGGGCCCGAGCAGGCCATGGGACTGGCAAAAGGACGCGGCGGGGCGGAGTTGCGCCTACGTTAGCGCGGATGCCACGGGCATTCGTCAACAAGGCCCGGGAGGCTCACAGACTGACGGAAAGATGGCTTATGTGGCGATGGTGTACAACGCCAATAGCGAGCACGATTCGACACGGCCACCTCCCCGGCAAGTGCGGTATTTATCGGGTTTTTACGACTTTCGGACGTTGGGTCGTCAATTGCACCGCGAGGCACTTGAAGTTGGCCTGACGAACGCAGAGCAACAGATTGCGATCTCGGATGCCGGCAACGGTTTGGAAGATTTCTTCCGCACCTACTTTCCCAAGGCGGAAGTCATCTTGGATTTCTGGCATGCCAACGAGCACTTGGTGGAGTTGGGCAAAGTGCTTCATCCCCACGACGAATCTGCGCGGCAAAACTGGACAGACGACATTGCTCATCGTCTCAAGCATGAAGGCGGATCGACAGTACGTGCATGGTTGGAAACGCTGGATATGACTTCGGCTTCCACGGAGGTGCGGGAAGCGCATCGTCGCGAGACACAATTCTTCCGCAACCATGAACACCGCATGGACTATCCGCGATACGTTCGCAACGGCTGGCAAATCGGCTCCGGCCCAGTGGAATCGGCGTGCAAAACCGTTATTGGAAATCGCCTCAAGGGCGGGGGAATGCGGTGGGGGCAAGCCGGTGCCGACGCCGTCTGCCACCTTCGCGGGCTATATCTCAGCGAGCCAGCCTGCTGGGAATCATTCTGGAATCCGAACCCCAACTAATCCTTACCCACAGATTTGACGCCCACACCCCGGCAGATTGCGCCAAGAGTGCTCTTTACCCAAGTCCAGCGCTTCGGTATCGTTCCGGCCCGACAAGGTGGCGAAATGGATGAAGGAATGCGCGCATGAAGCTCTTTCGGTCGGACGCAGATGAAGCGGAGCAATCAGCCGGCGACGAATCGGGCGAGCATATTCGCCGTCTCAGCGTGCTCATGCCGGTCTACAATGAGCGCCGGACGTTGCGGGAAATCGTCGCCCGCGTGCTCTCGTCGCCCGTTCCGCTGAATATCGAATTGATCATTGTTGACGATTGCTCGAGCGACGGTTCATGGGAAGTCATTCAGGAACTGGCCGCCGTCGATCCGCGAATCAAGCCCCTGCGGCAGGTGCGGAACGCGGGCAAAGGCGCCGGCGCTGCGGACGGCGATCGCGGAAATCAGCGGCGACGTGGCCATCGTGCAGGACGCCGATCTGGAGTACGACCCGCACGAGTATCGCCTGCTCTTGCCGCCAATCTTGTCGGGCAAGGCCGACGCCGTATTCGGTTCGCGCTACGCCGGCACGCCGCGCCGCGTTGCGCCGTTTTGGCACACGCTGATCAACCGCGGCTTGACGCTGCTTTCCAACATCGTTAACAATCTTTGGCTGACCGACATGGAAACGTGCTACAAGATGGTGCGGGCCGATGTTCTCATGCAACTGCGCCTGACGAGCCGCACTTTCACGTTCGAGCCGGAACTGACGTGCCGGCTCGCGCAGTGGGGCGCGCGAATCTACGAGGTGCCGATCAGCTACAACAGCCGCGGCTACCACGAAGGCAAGAAGATTCGCCCCCGCGACGGTTTCCTGGCCCTGGGCGAGATCGTGCGGGCGAGGTTCCTCGACCGGCGATTCACCGTTGATCTAGCCGATCAAAAAATGCCGGTCGCTCTTCGCAATCGCAAGCGGACCAGCAAGGCGTCGTAGGTGCTGTTGTACCAATTCATGTAGGCTTGGGCGCGCAGCGTTTCGGCGTCGAGGACCTCAGTGTTATTGCCCAACTGCTGGACGTACCGGTCGCGGACGACGCGGAGGTTTTCGTCGGCCTGAGTGATCGCAACGCCGGCGTAGGCGATTTGTTGCTTGGCCGTTTGGTACTCCAACCACCGCTGGCGAATTTCCAGGGCGATCATTGACTCCGCGTCGCGCCGCATCCTGAGCAGACCTTCCGCGCGTTGGGATAGGGCCGTCGCCTGATGACAGGCGCGGCCAGAATCGAACAGGTTCCATTCCGCAGTGACGGCAGCTACAGCGACGCCGTTGGGCTGAATGTAATTGTCGCCCTGGTACACATAGCCGCCCTGGAAGGAAACCTGCGGCGATGTCTTGGAACTCTCGGCGGAGGCCTGCTCGCGCAGGGCCGTCGCCTGCGCGGTCAGTTCGCGGATCTCCGGGCGGCGCCGCCAGGCAGTGCGGATCAACTCGTCCACGGCGCCGGGATCGCCGTCGTCCTGTAGATCGACTATGCTGACGGCCTCCATCAGGTCGCGTCCCAAGGCCCGGTTGTAGGCGGCTTTCATCATCTCCAAGTTATTTACGGCGCGAAGTTCCTGCTGCTGCGCGTCCGCCAGCGCCACCTGGACGGCGAGCACCTCATTACGCGAAGCCTTGTCAACCTGAAAGCGATTGTCGACATCCTGGGCATGGGCTTTCAGACTGTTCACCTTGCTCCGGGCGACTTCGGCGACCCGCTTACCGCGGAGCACTGCCACGTAGACCTCGGCGACATTCATTTTCACGTCGAGCTTTGTCCGTTCGACTTCCGATCGGTTGGCCGAGACCTGAGCCCCGGCGGCGGCGGCCTCGCTTCCGATCCGCCCAGCCGTGTAAATGGGCTGCGTCACCGTGGCATGGAAACCGAGACTGCCCTGGCCAAACACCGGGAAACTGCCCAGCGGCGACGATATGCCAATCTGGTCGCTCAACGCCAACGCGTTTGCTCCGACGCTTACGGAAGGGCAGCTTTCGGCACACGCCGCCGCACGATCGTGGTCTGCCGCTGAGATATTCCACCCGCCCGCCTTGATGCGGTCGTCGTTCTCTAAGGCGATCCGCCAAGCGTCTTGCAGGGTTTCAGACGGGGGTGCCGTGGGCTGGACAGGATTACCTCTGTTTGCAAGATCAACCGGCGCGACGTAGGACGCCCACTTTACCTGATCATCGCGGTCTTGCGCTGAGATCCTGCCAACGAAAAGCAAGTTGGTGGCAAGAACCAAGCCAAGCATCGAAAAGATTCGGCGGCGGTCCCGCATGGCGCATCCCCGGATCGAGCAATTGCGGTGTTGGCAAATTGCCTTAACGATCGATTAGGCAAGACGCGACAACTTTTCCGCTTAGATCGATTCGGCAGAATAAATGGAGATTGTGAGCAAAACATCGCACGGGAACAAGTTCCGCACACTATTATGGCCTGACTCCACCATGATGGGTGGAAGACTACCTAGGCAAGCTCGCCGGAGAGGCATTCCAGGGCCATTTCCAGAGCATGCTCGCGGGAGCACTGAACTCCGAAGCATTCCTCGACAATGGCTTTCATTTCGTCCAGCAGTTCCGCAGAAAGCGGCTTGTAGGCCAGCGCCGCGTTGGGAAATGGCTCTCCGAACATCCACTCGTGGACACGGGGATGATTGATGGCCAAGCGGTTCAGATCCGCGGCCAAAGCGATTGCCGGCTTACCACACACCTTCCCGTAGGTTCGTTCCTCGGAAATCACGTCGAAACCCAGGAAACGGTGGTAGAAGCGGGCGTGGCGGGGGTGGACGGCGATCAATAGCACGTCGGCGCCGCGGCGATAAGCAAGCTGGGCCATGAGCGGCATAAGCTGAAACACGGCAGATTGAGAGCCCTGGCTATTGTTTTGGCTCTCGGCAAAGCATGAAACTTCGGCGAGCGAAAGCTCCTTGAGGCGGAGGCCGGCGATTTCTTCCGGGTAGACCGCTTCCATCGGCAGGCCCTTGTCGCTGTCGCAAACGAGGCTCATGGTGCAGGTCACTTTCCTGCCTTCTGAAGCCACCAAGACTTCCGTCGTTGGAAGCAAATGGTAGGGTGTAATTCGTAACCCACACTTGTTGGGGTTCATTAGCCCGGAGCGCTGATATTGCTCGTAAACCAGGCGAAACGCCGCAAAAAGCTCGTCGGGATATGAAGTAACCCGGCATTCTACGCAAGAGCGGCGGTTTAAAGAAGTGGAGACGCGGTTGACAGCACGGCTTTCCGTCTCGCGATTTACCGTGCGGCCTTGTTTTTTGACCTTTGCCTGCTGTGCCGTCGTTGGATTGGCGAGACTGCTTCGTCTCGTTTCCGGGGTGGAGGGTTCAATTGTTGCGGTGCGACCACAAGCTTGGGTCATAGCACTGATTCTCCCATTTGGTTATCGACCAAAAACGCGGTCGGCTCTTGCCCGAGCTGCCGCTAATCCGGACTAAACCGGATTCTTTACTGTATTTAATCCGTTTGCGCAGTACGCCCCGCCAGTGGGGCGTCGATTCGCGACACGGCTCGGAATCTATTGAAATTGAACAGGAACTTTTGATGAGTCGTATCTGCGGGCCATTTCTATACCGCGCGGACCGGCGGCAGCCTTATGCGCAAGACCGGGGTGCGGCCGCAAGGCTTGATCCAACTCGCGAACGGAAACAGGCTTGGCCACGGGGGAACTATCGCCGAAATAAGCGGCTGTGTAGGTTGTTTCGCTGGACGGCCCGATAACGCGCGTGTGCCGCGACATGGAACACCGCGGGCATCCGCGGGCCGCGTCACGGATGCTCTGCAGGAGCTCCGCGGGCGATGCGCCGCGATGAAGGTAATCCACGGCTCCCGCTTCGATCCAGCGCACCAGATCCTGTTCGCCGTCATGCGACTGCATGACAATCAGGCGTGACGCGGGCAGAAGCGTTCGCATCTCATAAACTAGCTCCTGACCGAGCATGCCGCAGCTCTGCGCACGCACAAGCAGGACTTGCGCCGCACGGATCTCGGGCCGCTGCCGCAAATGCTGGAGCGAGCCGGCTGCGGCAACGAACTGAATATCCTTGTGGCACTTCAGCCACGCACTGATTGTTTCTCGGAAGAGCCGCGAGTCGCTCAGAACGGAGACGGATGTCTTAGGCCCGATTTGGGAGGCGTGCATTGGGTGTCTTACTTGGTGAAAGCCTGCGGAGTCAATTCGAAGGAGCAACAGGCGTAGTGCTTGTTCACGAATGTCCTTGTCATTGTTCTCTATCGTTTATATCGCCTCTATCCTATTGGTGGAATGGTGATTTGGAGCTAAAAGCCGCGACTTCTTGGTCCACATCGGCGTAGAACCGAGGCTATGGATCGAATGATGCCAGGGAACTAGGCATACTATAGATCCTTGGAACTAGCCGGGTCGTGCACACGATTGAAACTGGAATTAGTCGTTAACGTATTGCCGTGCGTCATTACTCTCAAGGAAGTTTTAGAGTCTTTAACAAGACCGATCCTGGGGCAGCTTCGGTCGTGCCATCTGATGGGTTCCGAAAGAAACTCGTAGATTCAATTCGCTCTAGGCCAGGGAGATTTCGGCGGGCCTAGCATGTGGCGCTTGCGCGCATAGTTCGACCGCCTCGTAGCGCCCGGAGACATTCAGCTTTTCGACGACGTTGTGGACATGATTCTTGACCGTGTAGAGCGACACGGACAGCTTCCTGGCGATCTGCTTGTTGCTGAGATGTTCGCCAATCAAGCGGACGATCTCAAGTTCGCGCGGCGTAAGCAACGCTTCGTCATTGCCAGTGCGATCACGGCCTTCCCGGGCTTGCTGGGCGACACGGTGGAACATGGTGTGGATTAGACCGTTCGAACAATAGATTCCGCCTGCCGCGACCTTTTCGATTGCTTCGCGGAGGTCTTGCACGGAAGCGCCTTCTTCCACGCACCCATGCGCGCCGGCGGTAAAGCAGTCGACAAGATCCTCTTGCGAGCTGGCATGAGTCAAAAGAACAACGCCTGGGCCAGACGGCTGGTCGTGAATCTGCCGGGTCAATTCCAACGCGAACTGTTCCGGGAGATTCCTATCGATCAAGACGACCTCCGGCTGGTCGGATACTATTGCCGCCACCACATCGGGATCAGCATGATCGACCGTGCCGACAACAGCGCTGCCATTCTCAGCGAGCACCGCAGCGAGACATTCCCGGAAAATACGATTCTGGTGGACAATCTTTACGTGAATCGGCCTTGCGACTCCCGTCTTCACTGTTTTTTCACGCATAGCCAATGATTCCAGGGTCGGGCCGAGATTATCAATCTGCCATGTTCTCCCCGTACCGAGGTCCTGGTCAGAAAAAATCACGTTGCAAAAGTTCTTAACCCGCCGTGGTCCAAGAATTAAATTGATAAGTCCGCTTTGCCCTTACCTGTTTCCCAGGATTGCGCAGCCTAGTGCGTTTATTGTACAGCATACCGTTTAACGATGCAAAGAGTTTGCGGGCAAAATATGGAACCGAACACCACAAAGTGGACCTTGATGCCCCCCCCAACGGATATGCAATTAGCGCACGCTATTTACTTGACAATTCCGCAGGACAATGGTTAACTAGGATAATGGTGGGTTAGTGCGCAGGCATTGTAGCCTGGGCGGTCGCCTAGCTGGTTTTCTACCTTGATCACAGTTGCTGAAGCATGAGCCGTCGCAAGTGCAAGCCTGAGCCCCGGCCTCGATCTGGCGATCGACGATTGTCGTTAGAAGTTGACCAGGCCGACGCCGAGTCAGCCGACAGCAATGAATTGGCGGGGAGCGCCGAGGGGGACCGGCAGTTGGCCAAACGCTGTTTGGCGGGCGAAGTTGCTGCGTGGGAGGATCTGTATGGCCGCTGCCACGAGCCGCTTTGTCGCGCGATCGGAGGAATGCTGGGAGCGGGCGGTTCGGATTTGAGCCGCGTCGATGAGATCGCCGCCCGCGTATGGTACGCCGTCGTGCGAAACGACGGTGAACTGCTGGATCGCTTCGATCCGGCGAGGCATACGCGGCTGGGCGGATTTCTGCGTGGTTTGGCCCGCATTGAAATCATGCAATACTTTCGCACCGAGTATCGCCGGAGGAACCAAGAGGCCGCATGCGTTGCACATGCGGGAGGCTCGGCGAGCTTCTCCGATTGGCAGGTCAACGCAATGATTGAAGACTTTGCCACGACGCTTACGGCCGGTGAGCAAGAGTTCCTAGAGGAACACCTCTTAGGTCAACCTGAAGATGGCGAGAAACGCTGGTCCGACGCAACCATCTGGCAGCGTTGCCATCGCATTCGAGAAAAGCTCAAGGCATTCTTCTTAGGCAAGCCGTGATGGGCGGGCACCATGCCAACTGCCTCGTTCAGCGAACGCACATACGCTTGCAGCGGTATAGCAAAGCCAGAACTCCGAAAAGGGGGCCGCTTAGCACAATGCTAGACGGTTCGGAAACCGGCACGAAATCCACTTGCGCTGGATCGGTGCTGTATTCTTCGTAATTGGTGCCGCCGAGTTGTTGCCTTGTTGGATTTAGCGTGCCCTGAATAATGAACGCGTTCGCAAGTCCGAACAATGCGGGGTCGCTGACAAAACCGCCGGGCGCCGCTTGGTTGAGGGGCACGAATTGGTTCACGTTTAGCCTCGTGTCATTCTGGATGAATCCCAACGATGCCGCGAAGCTTGTTACGGCAACGAGCGAAGAAGTAGGCGGGACCGACCAGTAGTATCCGCCGGGTTGTCCCCAACTGCCCTTCGCGCCGAAGGACGCCCATTCACTGCCGCTCTGTGCAAGAGCAAAACCTTGCGCGGTGGTGAGCCCTTGCAAGCCGTACGCGTTTTGGTTGGGGTTCATGGCGGCGGTGGTGTTCTGGAAGACGGCGATCATCGCACCCGAGCCGAACAAAATTCTGGAAACCTTGCCCAGAGATTGGTTTGCCGTTCACCGCACCACTCGTACCGGTCGAGGTATCCGGCGCAAAATGAAATTTCCTGCCGGATCGAAACCTGTGATCAACTCATCGAAAACGCCGGTAATCTGAACGCCGCCGTTCTGCGGGCTGTAATTAACGTTTCCAGTCTGATTCGTAACCGCGTTGACGACAAACACACCCTGTAGCGAGTCACCGATAAGTTGGGCGCCACTACCACTGGTCACTAAGTTGCCTGCAGTGTCATAGATGTTCTCAAAGTCGTTCAGATCGTACTTCGTCAGCCCGCCGAGCAATTGATTTGCGTCCGTGGAGATCGTTCCTGCGTGGGACAAGTCGCTGACAAAGCACGGAATGCTAAACAAAATCGCGATTGAGAACACGCGATTAAGTACCGCCGCGTGATACACTAGTCGCGTCACTGAGTTGCTAATCATGGATTCCTCGATTCATTGAAAAATCGACTAATCGGAAGCCTTCCTAAAGCGCGATCCAACTCCGCGCAAAAAATGCGTGCTGCGAGCAAGAACTTAGCAGCGCATTCACCCAGCAATCGCGTTGGCATTTAATGCCAAGCGCGGAGCGAATAACAGACACCGGGATGGCCTTCGGATTAAATGCTGCCTCGTTTTGGGGGGTGCAATGTTCCTGCAAGCAGGTTGTCATTCCAAAGCGCGGCCGAAGGTCTCCGCGTTTTTTGGAACTCTCTCGACCTACATTCTACCGGAAAATTGCTTGCTGGCAAGCAATTTGCGCCCTGCCAACAAATAAATGTGCAGCTCCGAGCATTCGGTGCTTTGAGGGGTTCTTGTATTTCCGCCAGCGACAGACATCCAAGTTGGATGGGTACCAGTACGCGACTGAGAATTTGTTCGCAGGATGTGGTGCCGTTAGTATGCTATGGATCGCATGACATCTGCCGAGAACGGCCTTCCGTCGCCGGATATATGGCATCGATCAGAATAGTCCCGTGGTGCCGAATTACAAAGGACTGAGCAATTCCGAGGCTAATGGGTGTATCTGGGTATTCACCTGCCCGCGGAGTATACCGTATGCCACAAAACGAGAAAACCCCTCCGAATTCGGGGGGGTTTTCTGGTTTTCTACAATGTTAGCTTAATATCGCTTGCCGAGGCCTACGCCTTCCGCATCCGGCGATAGGCGGCGGTGCCGAAGGCCCATAGACCAAATATCCCACCCACAACGGCGAAACCGGTTGGCTCGGGGAGAATAGCCGCATCAAGCGTTACAGTGGCGTTGTCGGCGTACGCCCATCCATTAGCCAACTGCTGAGTGGTTGCGACGAACAACGGAGAATAAAGCGTAACATCACCACTCTCTAGCGAATAGGGGCCAAACAACTCGTTAAGCGAGGAATTCCCTGCGATATTAAAGCCGGGGTGGTAGTTCATATTAAGGACGGCTTGTTCCGAACCGATGGTATTGCCAGGAGAAGTAGTCGAGTAGCCCACAGTCAGCGCTACCTGATCAAAGTTTGGCAGTACTGGGGGCGTCCCGCCAATATTCCCGCCCGCGTCCAGCGAGTAACCGGCATTTATGGCCGAGAATGCATTGCCTGCACCAGTGCGCGTCAATGTTGTAACATTAAAGGCATTGGGCGACGAAATGACCGCATATGAGTCCGTGCTGGGAAGCGCGGAAAACTGCCCTCCACTCAGCAACGATTTGAGGATTGTATTTGAAGCTGCGCCGTCTTGCAAGGCAATCGGAACTTGATTCGGTCCAAGGCCCATTGTGCCAGGTGCCCCAGCGCTGGAAATCTGAAATGCGAATACGATGTCCACAGCGCCGCTAATGGTTTGATTACCTGCGGGCTTGGACAAGTTCTCCGAGATCGCCGCGACACCCACGAGATAGTCGCCCGTGGCAAGCGTGGCGTTTGCCGGGAGAACAGTTGTTCCATCGGCGGCAACCGCGTAGGTAACGCTATTGTCCTGAAACGTGTTTGAGCCATTGATTAGATTACCGACCAAGCTCGCGCGGGCCGGCAAAACAGCGACCGCAAGCGACAGCGCGATGGCGATTACAGAAACGATCTTTAGCTTAGAAGCCATGTTGTTCTTTTTCTCCAAAAAGGTTTTCTATTGACGGTTTCACATCGCCATTCCCCACCGACCACCGGTCGGCAGATGTTTGGGACTCCCACTCGCCTCCACCGCTATATCCGCCGCCCGCAGCCCCTTCCTGACATGCTGACTGGAGAACTTTTAGAATTTTGAAGCTTTTTTGTCAATTTACGGTTCCGTGCTACCCGCGTAAGCCCTCGAACACCCAACAAGGCCACCCAAATACCCTTTCTTGTGAATAGCCTTATTAGGTGGGTTTGAGCGATCTGCTAACCGGTAACGCCGATTCCGCAGATTGAATAATGATCATTAAACCAATGGCCATTAAGATAATTTGCCCTTTCTCATTCACGATTGATTTGGGTGTGCCCGAAACTGCTAGCATATCACCATCTGGGAGAAAAGGGATTGCCGGATGGTGGGCGGCCTCAGCTCGCCGGAGTCATTTTCGCACTGCAGTTTCCACTCCCGCTCGGTCCACATACGAAGGCACGAAGCCAAGCCGTCCCACCAGAACATCAGCGGTGCGACGGGAAGCAGCCAGCACCAGAAGAAGCGACGAAGCCTGCCCGGCCTGCCGAGGTACCAAAGCGGCAATAGTAGGGCCGGAAATATCGAGAGGAAAACGAAACAAATGGAAGATACCGTTTTCCGCAAAGGCTCGGCAATCAGGACGTGCGTCTCTGGGCTCGTCATTGCGCGTAAGGACATGTCAGTTCGCACGGGAGACGGGACGTGATGTAAAGTCCCCGAAAGAACTAACAATGTGTTAGCTGGCCATGCCTGCGCCTTGGCGAAGTCCACCGACTCGTAGCGGGGACTTAGTTCGACCTGGATAGCGCTTTTCCAGATCGGCAAATGCATCATGGTCGGGCCGTGCATCGCAGGGAATGATTTTGACATGCGCCATATCCGGATCTTCTGCCAACAAGCGGCTGATCGGAGCAGTACCAGCGCCTAATTCAACGACCGTGCCACAATGTCGGGCGAGCACTTGACGCTTCACTTCTTGGGCTACCCAATTGTAGTAGCTTCGAAACGGACGGGCGTTGCCGCACGAGAGGATGTCGTGCAGCGTGGCTGCCAAGCTCTCAGGCAGCCACGATTGGTCCATGAATTCAAAGAGGTGAGGAAGTTTCATGTCTTGCATAAGCTCCTTTTCTGGCTCAGGACGACAATTCTGACATACAGTTCGCCCGGGCAGTATCTGTCAACACCATCGCAGACAGTTTTAGCCGACCAGTTCGAACCGTCGGCGGCGGGCCATACCCGAATCGCATCAAAAACGCAAGTTTCGCTTCGCCTATTTCGGGAATTAACTTGCGTAGCTCCCCCAGGAGCGCCTCTGCCTGCCGTCGCCCCAACGATGCGACTAACTCCGGAGAACCGCGGCAAACGACGCCTTCAAGGACGGCGAGCGACATAATTGGTTGGACCGCGACTCCACGGTCGGCTAGTGCGAGCCACGCACGCTGGACGGCGCGGCCGGCCTGAAGTTCGGATTGTTCGGTGCCGGTGCTTTCTGTGATAATTAAGGCGCCGGCAGAACTTGCTACCAGCCGCCGACCGGCCGCGGCGAACTTGCTCGCCGCACCGCCAAGGCGGAGAAGCCAATCGGGAAGATAACGAATTACCCTGAGTGCAAGCCGGTCAGTCGCGGGAATTTCCAGCGAACCAAGTGACAATCCTTCATCTACTACACTGTCCCAGGAAACGTCAAAGCGAACGTTGTTCAGGAAGGCCCCTCGCATGGAGGGTACGCTCAGCATCAAGGAATCGGCCCTTCCTACTAAGTCAGCCAAAGCCAAGACTCGCTCGCGCTCGTGTATCCAAATAGAGTTGATCCCCGGTACGTCGCCGATTGCGCTCGCCAGATCGGCTTTCAAATCTTCCGACAATGGACGACCGTCGTATTCACGCCGGTTGGTCCCGCGGCGTGCGATCGCCGGCAAGATGTCTCGATTGTTCTTCGGACAATCGACAATCCGCAACGACGCCGAAGCGCCATTGCATGGCTCTTCGAGCTGGACCGTCCAACCCAGGCTCTTGGCCGCTTGCAGCATGTTTTCTACCGCTGCGCCGATCGCAAGCCGCGCCATTCGTTGGCCTGTATTCATAGGTGACGGATCGCGGGATTCGTCAAGATGGACGGCGATGCGGCGCAATGGAGAATCAACCACAAACCGCCAGGGCTGCGTGTTGTCGCCAGAAGGGGCCTGGATCGCCGCTCGCATGAGCGTTTCACATGCGGTATCCATAACTCCCGCCGAATCCGGCATGGGCGAGTTCATTTTTCCTACTCCAGCGGCCGGAACTAAATCAAGCAATTGCCACCGCAGGCAGTATGCCCAAGTTGTTGAATCGCCGGCTGCCTCAAAAAAATCTCCAACCTGTCATAATCCTCAAAAATGGCGTCATATAACTATACTACGGGAAGTCACTTGAGCAACAAGGCACGTTTTTCTCGCGTTCTGGACCTTGCGACCGCGATGAACTGCGGTTGCACGACACCATCCCGGAGCTAGAATTGTCGTCGGATTGACCGGTGCATCGCATTATTTCGGGAATTGACTGGCCCGAATTGCATGTTGCCATTTCCAACCGGTACTGACGCCAGGAGCTTTGAGCGACAAATCCTATGGCTGCACCAATCGGAGCAACATCAGATTCCGCTCATGCGCCTGGGCGATCCGAGGCCGCGGCTTGGACCTACGAAGAAGCGTTTGTCCGAAACCGAGGGCTAATAACGCCCGACGAGCAGCAGCGCCTGCGCAATTGTCGCGTGGCGATAGCGGGAATGGGCGGAATCGGCGGCATCGACTTGATGACTCTCGTTCGCTTGGGCGTGGGCCGCTTTTCGATCGCCGATCCCGAGGAGTTTTCTGTCGCCAATATCAACCGGCAGTATGGAGCGTTGCAGTCCACCATTGATCGATCCAAGGTCGAGGTGATGGCCGAAATAGCGCGCGACGCCAACCCGGAGCTCGATTTGCGAGTATTTCGCGAGCCGCTTGGGCCAGAAAACGCAAAAGAGTTTCTGCGGGACGCCGACCTTTTCATTGACGCGGTGGAAGTGTTCGAACCGGACGTTCGGCGGACGCTTTTCCGGCAAGCGGCGGCCCAGAACATCTACGCCATCACCGGAGGGCCGGTGGGTTTCAGCGGCATCTGGATTGTTTTCGACCCGCAGGGTCTTAGTTTCGACGACTATTTCGATATCTCGGACGACCATGGACCCGCTCGACAAACTGGTTGCCTTTGCGACGGGTGTTGCTCCCAAGGCAACACAGCGATCGTACATGGACATCCGGTACGTTGATGTCGGATCGCGGATCGCGCCATCGTGTGCCGCGGCGTGCCATTTGGCCGCCGGCGCCATCGGCTGCGAGGCCGTGAAAATCCTCGCGCAGAAGGGAACCGTCCGCGCGGCGCCATACTATCAGCAATTCGACGCGTTCAAGGGGATGTTTGCCCGCGGCTACTTGTGGCGCGGGAACCGGCACCCACTGCAACGCCTCAAACGGTGGCTGTTGAAGCGGCATCTGAAATCGATGGAACAGGATCGAAAGCGCAAAAGCTAAACGCGCAATTCGCAAAATACTTTTTTCAATAAAGGAACAGAAGCATGACAAGCTTGACAACGGATCATGAGGTTCTCGACGGGGCCATGGAGAAGCTCTATCCGATACTTGGCGGCCACATTTACTTTCAGACGCTCAGTGCGGCCGTTCAATTCGACCTTTTCGGCGAGTTGAAGCGCAGGTTCCTTGACATTGTCGGAGATCGCCCAGCGGCTGGATATAGAGCAAAAGCCGGCAAGAATCCTGCTGTTGGGCTGCGCTACGTTGGGCCTCGTGTGCAAGTCGGGACCGTCGTACTCGAACAGCAAGTTAGCCGACCGCTTGCTTGTCAACGACGGTCCGGGCAATCTTGTCGCCATTATCAAATGGCAGCATTTCATCAATTACCGCGCCATGTACCGCTTCTACGATGCTTTGCGCGAGAACAAGAATGTCAGGACTTGAGGAGTTCCCGGGCGACGAACCGACGCTTTACCAGAGGCTCGCGCACCAGCCCGAACTCGAACGGATTTTCCAAGACGCCATGCAAGGCATTTCTGTGCATGGGAACCAAGTGCTCGCCGATTGCGTCGACTTCTCCAACGTTCGCTACCTGGTTGACGTGGGCGGCGGAAACGGCACCAACGTCATGACACTGGCGCGAAAATATCCGTCGCTCCGCGCCAGCGTATTCGACTCGCCCACGGTCTGCCGCATCGCCACGGAGAACATTAAGGCCGCGGGACTTGCCGACCGCGTGAACGCCCTGCCGGGCAACTGCTTCGAAAACGCGTTTCCGGAGGGCGCCGACTGTATCCTATTCGCACACTTCTTCACCATTTGGTCGGAGAAGCAGAACCGCGCCCTCTTGGAGAAGTGCTATCGCAGTCTGCCGCCGGGAGGCATGGTCGTAGTCTTCAACATGATGCAGTCGGACGACGAAGATGGCCCATTTTCGGCCGCGCTTGGCTCACCGTACTTCATCACGCTGGCGACCGGTGAAGGTATGCTCTATACGTGGCAGGAATACGAGACCTGGATGAAAGAGGCGGGATTCTCGCAAGTGCAGCGGCAGTGCCTGCCTAGCGATCACGGCGCGATTTTCGGCAAGAAGCTTTGAACGCGTCGCGAAACGAATGCATTGCCGCATCTAACGGCCATAATCTATCACACATCGACGCGTAGCCCGATGACCGGCGGACGATGGTCCAGCGCAATGCGGCGTTCGCGCCTTTTGGTGTTGAGACTCGGTTTTGCGCCGCACTCCGCCGGCGCACAAGCAACGGGTAGGCGACGCGACGAACTCCTTCACATGCCGGCCGCGCCGCCGCTACAAGCGCTACATGCCTCAGAAATCGCGCCGGCAGCCTTTGGCGGCGGCGATTGCCGGCGAAGGCCCCGCGGATCATTTGACCTCCGGCAGCCCTGAACTAAGTTTCAATTAGCTTGCTCTTATCACGCATCTCGTCTTTCGACCGACCTGGCAACCGCGCCCCTCACAGCAAGCCGCGATGACAGGCCGCAACCACGTCTCGCACGCGGCGGTGAGTCCGCCCGTCGGGAATGTCCGCTCCCGCGACAGGTGGAGGAACCGTATGTTGCTCGCTCCGGAGGAGATCGAGGCACGTCCAGAGACAACTGTAGACATCAGTTATCGCATTGCGAATACGCGGGAAGAACGGGAAGCCGCCTTTCGGCTGCTCTACGCGTCGTACCTCCGCGGCGGCCTGGGGGAGATCAACCGCCACCAGATGCGCGTGACGCCGTATCATCTCCTGCCGACCACGGAGATGTTCATCGCCGAGTACCAGGGCCAGGTGATTTTCACCATGAGCCTGGTGACCGACGGCGCGTCTGGGGGTGCCCATGGAGCACGTCTATGGCGACGAGATCGCCGGCCTGCGGCGGCGCGGGCTGCGGTTCGGCGAGATCTCCTGCCTGGCCGATCGCCGCGCGAGCATGCAGCGGTTCTTCCCGGTCTTTCTCCGCGCCAGCCGGGTGATGGTGCAATACGCGCATCGCGAGGGACTCGACGCCGTGCTCGCGGCGGTCCATCCGAAGCACGCGAGGTTCTACCGCCGCTGCTTCGATTTTCGCGTGATGGGCGAACAGCGCGACTACCCGAACGTCCGCAATCGGCCGGCGTTGGCGCTGTGGGCCGAATTTGCCCGGCTGCGGCGGGAGCAGTCGGCCAGCTACCTGGCTTTGCTCGACGACCCGCTGGACGACGAGCAGCTTCGGCCGCGGCCGATCAGCCGCGCCGATTGCGAGTACTTCCGGCCGATGATTGACCCGAGCTATCAATACTCTCCGATCGGCGGCGCCGACGAGGAGGAGACGGCCGCTTCCAGCGAACTGGCGGCGTGCGTTGCGTGAGTGACCGGCCCCAGATTGCTACTCGCCCAGCAACTCCAGCGCAGCGCGCACCGGCGCGCTGGAAATCTGGATCATGCCCGAATACGGACGATCCAATTCCAAGATGAGAAAGACCGCGCTGGAAACGGCCAGCGCGCTGATCGCCAAGGTGATGACCACCGTCGGGTTGGGCGGAGCAAAGAGGCTGAAACTGGCAAAAAGCAGAGCCAGCCAGGCCACCATAACGACCAGGAACGGCAAGGGAATGGAGCTTCCCTTCTGCGAAAAGAGAGTCCAGCGGAGCTTGGCGGTGTCCATAGCAGTCGAGACGGCCTGGGCCTGAAAGGTGCGTTGGGCGTCGGTCTTCGGAGTCAATCCCTGGATTTTCTCGAAGAGGCCCTCGTACTTGCCCTCGGTTCCGCCCTTTTCGTTTGCTTGTCGTTGCGCGGGATTCTCGCTCGGCCAGGTTCGTTGGAGCATGTCGGCCACCGAAGCGCGAAGCATTTCGCGGGCTTCCTTTGCTTCCGGGCCGTAATGCGCCAACGAGCGGTCGATCATGATGACATTCCCGGCCAACTGCGCCACGCCCGCGCGTTGCGTATCGAAGGAGCCTCTTCGCTGAAGCAATCATCAACCCGAGCACCAGGGCCGTCATCGTCCCGATGAGGCCCATGCCCAGCTTAACGACGTCTTTTGACTCGTTGCTCAAATGCTGTTCAGGCAAGACTGCCCGCAAAAACATTCCCAACAGCGTGCCGCCGAAGACGCACGCAAACACGATGCCGCTGATTGTTAGGGAACTCATTCGCTCGTTTACCTTATTCGCTTGTCTTGTTGTTCCGCGTCGCTTCTTCGAGCTTCTTGATGTCCTCGGGTGAGAGCTTCGGCCGGTCGATCTTGAGCGTCAGCTTGTCCAGCTTCGCCGTGAGCGCGAACGGGCACTTGTAATCTTCGTCGCAGACCGGCGTGCCCGTATCGGAGCCGATGTCAAACGTCTCGTCCCATTGCAGGATGAGGGGGATCGTGTGCTCCATCTTCTGGCTGGCGACCTCCGTGCCGTCGACTTTGAGCACGCCCGTGCCGCTGCGGCCGATGCCGCTCATGTTGTTGAAGGCCAGCGTGGCCGGACCGAGTCCGTCGTATTTGAAATCGAACTCGACGACATGCTTGCCGGGCGTGAGGGCCTCTTTGCCGTCCCAGCGGATGCGCTTCAAGTCGACGAGGATCCAGAGGAAGACGGGCTTTCCTTTGAGCAGGTAGAATCCGTAGCCGGCAAAACGTCCGCCGGAGGTAAGGATCATGCCTTCCGCGCCGCCTTGAGGCACTTCAATTTCGGCCTTGACGTTGTAGGAGCAGTTCAGTAAAAGCGGAGAATCGCCCTGCGGGATGCCCGTGAGCGGCCGGGTGTAGACGAACTCGCTGCGGCCGGCGGTGATGTTGGGACGCGGCTGCACGAGTCGCGTGGCCACCGAGGCGTCCAGAGGCAATACTTGATACTTCTTCGCCTCTGTCAGGAAGAGCGAGCTGAGTTCCTTCACTTTCTGCGGATTCTTGGCCGCCACGTCTTCGCACTCGGTCCAGTCTTTGGTCAGGTCGTAAAGTTCCCAGGTGACGTTGTTGAGCGGGTCCGGGTTGACGGTGCCGACAACATTCCAAGGCGGGCGGATGACTTTGGTGGCGGCGATCCAGCCCTCGTGATAAATGGCATGGTCGCCCATCATCTCGAAATACTGCGTTTTGTGCGTGGAGGGGGCGTCGGCATTTGCCTTATCGAACGTATACGCAAAGCTCACGCCTTCGATTGGCGCTTGCGGGATGCCGTCCACGATCCCGGCGCGTGGATGCCGGTGATTTCCAGCAATGTCGGAACGACGTTGATTATGTGATGAAACTGGTGGCGGATGCCGCCAACGTCCTTGATATGGCCTGGCCAGGAGACGCACATGCCTTGCCGCGTGCCGCCGAAGTGCGAGGCGATCTGCTTCGTCCAACTGAACGGCGTATCAAACGCCCAAGTCCACGGCACAGCCATGTGGTTATAGGTCTGGTCGGTGCCCCAGACATCGTAAAAGAGTTTGAGTTGTTGCTCGACCGTCGGATTCACGCCGTTGAACATGCCGACTTCATTTGGAGTGCCGATGAGCGTGCCTTCTGCGCTGGAGCCGTTATCGCCGCTGATGTAAATAATGATCGTGTTATCGAGCTTTCCCATGTCCTCGACGGCTTGGATAACGCGGCCGATTTCATGGTCGGTATAGGCGAGGTACGCGGCATAGACTTCGACCTGGCGAATGAACAGCTTCTTTTCGTCAGCGGTACATTGGTCCCAGTCCTTTAGCAGATCCTTGGGCCAGGGCGTCATCCGGGCGTCTTTGGGAATGACTCCAAGCTCTTTCTGCCTGGCCAAGATCGTGTCGCGGAGCTTGTTCCAACCGCCGTCGAAGAGATGCATGTCGTGAATCTTATCGACCCATTCCCTGGTCGGATGGTGCGGGGCGTGGGTGCCGCCGGGCACGTAGTAGCAGAAGAACGGCTTGCCGGGGTCGATGGCATTCGCCTGGTTCAACCAATTGATGGCGTCGTCGGCCTGTGCGGTGGTGAGGTTCCAGCCCGCATGGCCGACATAGGGATAGATGGGCGTGGTGTTGCGGAAGAGATTCGGCTCCCATTGGCTGGTGTCGCCGCCAACAAAACCGTAAAAGTACTCGAAGCCCATGCCGATGGGCCACTGGTCGAACGGACCAACCTGGCTTGCCTGGAACGTCGGCGTGTTGTGGTCCTTGCCGAACCAGGACGTAGCAAAGCCGTTGTCCTTGAGGATGCGGCCGATGGTTGCCTTGTCTTTGGGGATGACGCTGTTGTAGCCGGGGAAACCCGTGGATTGCTCCGACACCACTCCGAAGCCGGCGGAGTGATGGTTGCGGCCGGTGATCAGCGCCGCGCGGGTCGGCGAACAGAGCGCCGTCGAATGAAAACAAGTGTAACGCAGCCCGTTGTTGGCAATGCGGTCCAGCGCGGGAGTAGGAATGACGCCGCCAAAAGTGCTGGGAGCGGCAAAGCCAACGTCGTCGGTCATGATCAAGAGCACGTTCGGCGCGCCCTTGGGCGGCACCACGCGCGGCGCCGACCAAGCCTTCGATTGCAACGCGTTGTCTTTAATTACGCCGCCGAATTTCGGGTCGGGCGGCGGCAGTTGCCGTCCGCTGATCGTCGTCGTGGCGCTCGGCGAACCGACTTCGCCCGTTACCTGTGGCGGCGGATATTGCTGCGCCGGAGCTGTGGTCGCGGGGCCTCGCCGCTGGCGGCGGATCAATTGGGCGCTAGCCGTCGATACCAAACTCCATAGAAGTGCTGCTGCCAGTGCGGCCGCCAACGGTTGACGGAAGGTTCGCATCCGACAAACCAAATTCTGGGATCTCATAGCAGAATTCTCCTTAAAAGTGTAGCTGGCACGCTTCTTATCTAACAACATACACGGCTGCCGGCTATGCCGACAGGAGGACCCAACGGCCGCACCGTCATATAACGAACAAAAGCCAAAGTCCCACAAGCCCCAGCAGCGCGGTCAAGGCGGCTACGGTCAAGCTCAGCGTCCACAGAGTAACGACCGGCGACTCTCCGCCGCGCAGTCTGCGTAGCGCAAACCAGTGAAAGACGCCGGCCAGCACCGTGGCGATGATCGCCAGCGAGACGAGTGCCATGCCGAACAGGATCGCCCCGCGGTGCATTCGCATGCTCTCCTCGCTGGGTGATTCATGCTGCAAGGAGCGGAAGAACGCCGCCAGGGCAAAACCGAAACTGGCCATCGTCAAAGTCGTGCGCAGCCATGCCAGCAGCGTGCGGTCAAGCGCCAATTGAGTTCGGAATCGCGCCATGCCGGTACGATCACGAGCCAAGCTGGTGCGGGGATCAACAGGATTGGGAGTTGATTCGCTCATATTACAGTCGAGGGTACGTCCCCACGGTGACGAGCGCGTAGACCATGAGGCCAGCCGCGACTAGGAAGAGGCCCACCCGCACCTTGCGTATCTTAAATCGCTGAGCCAGGGCGGTCAGAAAGAGGATAGTGGCGAGCAGAACCGTTATGCGGACGTACCTTTCGGCCGTCTCCCGAGCTTCGGTCCCTTCCGTGAATGCAGCGGTGGCCTCCTCTCCGAGCTGTTGCGCCTTAACCAGGCGGGCGTTGTGGTACTCGGGCATGAAGGCAGGTCCGATTGGCGCCTTCGGGTTGTTGAGCGGGTCCATCTTGAGCCAGGCCTCGAATGCCGCCCGGAACTCGGGTGAGAACCGGCGTTGATACATGGCGACCCCGTTCGGGTCGTTCCTTTGCTTGGCTTCGATCCAGGCGTTGAGCGTGAGCGCGTCGTACACCTGTAACGTCCGGGCCTCTTC
Source organism: uncultured Planctomycetia bacterium (assembly GCA_963707295.1). Classification (GTDB taxonomy): domain Bacteria; phylum Planctomycetota; class Planctomycetia; order Pirellulales; family Thermoguttaceae; genus JANXQG01. The sequence goes on along the minus strand of CAVPPL010000005.1, from coordinate 3,301,147 downwards.
GTGAGCGGCGGCCGCCTCCAGGCGAAGCCGCGAGGACGTTCCGTACAGGAGTGCCTGACGCCCGTCCCACTTTGCCGACTGATATCCGCTCCAGGCCGTGGCCACGGCGACCAGTGCCAGTACGACAGCTTCGGCGATCTCGACCCGCTCTTCTGCGCGCGACGGCTTGTGGCCAGTCTCCGGCTCGGACTCGGTGAGCTTGTGCGCGACCTCGATGTTCATCCCTTCCGGCATACAGCTATCCTCCAAATCCACCTAAGTTTTCGTCTACCTATCGCGTGATGATGACCGAATCAAAAGTGCCGCCAGGATCCCGTGCAGGACGACGGCCGGCCACAGCAATATGCCGGTCAAACCGCCCGCGAAACCGACGTAGGCAAGATACAACGTGACGGCCGCGCTGTAGATCAACATGCCGGCGAGCGGCGGACCGGGCCAGCAGGCGACCCCTAACGCGATCAGGGCGATGCCGGTCACGCGCGCTATGGGGACGGCAACGCCGGCAAGCTCCTCACGGAACAACAACCGACCTACAAGCGCGGGTGCGACCAATCAGCGCCAAACCCGTGGCCACTTCAGCCACGGCGGTGAATGCGAGCATTTTCTTCATTGGACGTTTGAATTACGTGAATCACGCAATTCCGTTCAATCTCGCGCGGGATATGGCGTCGGCCGCTTGCTTCTTGTCGTCCGCGGTGTACTGAGACGGGCCGAGTTTGAAGCGCAGTTTGTCGATCTTGCCGGTGAATTTGAACGGGCAATCGTAGCGATACTCCAGCATCGCCACCGGCGTGCGAGTGTCCTGGCCGACGTCGAACGTCTCGTCCTCTGGGAACATGATGGGAGTCGTTTGTTCCATCGTTTTCTTCGCGACGGATTTGCCGTCCACGAACAACTCGCCCGTGCCGCTCTTCCCGAAGCCCGGCCCGTTATACTTAAAGTCAAACAAGATGGTATGTTTGCCGGGCGTGAGTTCCGGGCCGTCCCAAATCGTGCGTTTGAGATCGAGCAAGTTGTAGAGGAACACCACCTTGCCGCGGCGAAACCCATCTAGGCCTTTGCTCAGAAACAAGCCGTAGCCGCCGAACCGTCCCCCTTCGGTGACGATCATGCCTTCCCCACCGCCTTCGGGCACCTCAATCTTGGCCTCGATCGTAAAGTCTTTGGCCAAGATGTTCGGGGCGCATGCGGGCGGAACGCCCGACAACTCGCCGGAGTACTCGAACACGCTCCGGCCGGCGGTTGTGCTGGGGCGCTGCGTCAGGAAGCGCGCGAGCGTGGAGTTGTCCAAAGGCAACACGTTGTACTTGGCCGCTTCGACGTAGAAGACTTGTTGCAATGCTTTGAGCTTGTCGGACATCTTGGCCGCAAGGTCATCGGCCTGCGTGACGTCCTCGTTGAGGTTGTAGAGTTCCCACTTGTAGCCGGTGATCACGTCCGGCGGCGGCTTGGTGTTCAATTCCCAAGGCAAGGTGACCGGGGTTGTCACCGCCATCCAGCCGTCCTGATAAATTGCGCGGTTGCCGAGCATCTCGAAATACTGCGTCGTATGACGAGTTGGGGCGTTGGCGTTGGCCTTGTCGAACGTATACGTCAAGCTGACGCCTTCGATTGGCTTCTGCCTGATGCCGTTGATCGTCTCCGGCGCGGAAATGCCGGTCGCTTCGAGAAGGGTTGGCGCAATGTCAATGACGTGGCAGAATTGGTGCCGGATGCCGCCGACATCCTTGATGTGGCCGGGCCACGAGATGCACATTCCTTGGGCCGTGCCGCCGCGATGCGACGCGACTTGCTTCATCCACTTGAAAGGCGCGGTCCAGCGCCCACGCCCATTCCGCGGCATAGTGCGGGAAGGTCTTGTCCGATCCCCAGAACTCATACCAGAGGAACTGATCCTTGACCGGCACGGCGACGCCATTAAACGTGGTGAACTCGTTCGGTGTTCCGTTGAGCATGCCCTCGGCATCGCGCCGTTGTCGCCGCTGATGTAGATGATCAGGGTGTTGTCGAGCTGCCCCATGTCCTCGACCGCCTGGATGACCCGGCCGATCTCGTGGTCGGTGTACGCGAGATAGGCTCCGTACACGTCCGCTTGCTTGATGAACAGTTTCTTCTCCAGTAGGTTCAGCGAATCCCATTTTGGCAAATCGTCCGGCCACGCCGTCAATTTCGCGTTGCCGGGCATGATGCCGAGCCGCTTCTGGTTGGCGAAAATGGTCTCGCGGATTTTGTTCCAGCCGCCGTCGAACAGGTGCATGTCGCTGATCTTCTTGGTCCACTCCGGGGTCGGATGATGCGGCGCGTGCGTGCCGCCCGGCACGTAATACACAAAGAATGGCTGGTCGGGCATATCTCCTTGAGTTGTTTCATATGCCGGATCGCATCGTCGGCCATCGCCGTCGTCAAATTCCAACCCGGATTGCCTTGAAACGGATAGATGGCCGTCGTGTTGCGGAACAGGTTCGGTTGCCACTGGCTCGTGTCGCCGCCAACGAATCCGTAGAAGTACTCGAAACCCATGCCGTTGGGCCATTGATCAAACGGCCCCGCCGGGCTCGACTGGTAAAATGGCGTATTGTGGTCCTTGCCGAACCACGAGGTCGCGTACCCGTTTTCCTTGAGGATTTCGCCGATCGTGCCGCATTCCTTGCGGATGACGGAATCGTAGCCGGGATAACCCGTGGCCGCCTCGCCCACGACGCCGTAGCCGGCCACGTGGTGGTTGCGCCCGGTGATCAGCGCCGCCCGCGTCGGCGAGCAGAGGGACGTGGAGTGAAACTGCGTGTACCGCAGCCCGTTCTTCGCAACGCGGTCTAGGGCAGGCGTCGGCACGACGCCGCCGAACGTGCTCGGCGCTCCGAAGCCGCAGTCGTCGGTCATGATAAGCAGGACGTTGGGCGCGCCCTTGGGCGGCACGACCCGCGGCGGCCACCACGGTTTGGATTCGGTTGCCTTCTCCTTGATGACCCCGCCGAACTTCGGATCGGGCGGCGGTAATTGCCTGCCGCTGATGGTCGCCGTTGCGCTCGGCGACCCTGGTTCGCCGGTCACTTGCGGCGGCGGATATTGCTGCGCGGGGGACGAAGCCGCGGTAACTCGTCGCGGGCGGCGGATCAATTGGGCGCTCGCCGTCGATACGAGACTCCATAGAAGTGCTACTGCCAGTCCGGCCGCCAAGGGGCGACGGAAGGTTCGCATCCGACAAACCAAATACTGGGATCTCATGGTGAAATCTTCCTTAAGAGTTTAGTCGCTACGTTTTCATGCCTGAGAAGCGGCGACGTCACGCGAAGGCCGCCTTGAGTTTCTCTTCCTGCTCTTTGGGCAGGTTCGTCGCAATGATTTCAAACTTCGGCAGCGCCTTCGCGGCTTCGACGACACGGTCCACGACGGCGTCGCTCGTCAAAAGGAACAACGCGGACGTTCCCGGCGTTATCTTCTCGCGGACCTCCTTGATGAACTTGTCGTCGATGCCGTAGTCGGTGAAATGGCCGGCCAGCGCGCCCATCAGCCCGCCGACGGCCGCACCGAAGAACGGCACAAAAAAGATCAGGCCGAAGAGCATGCCCCAGAACGCGCCGTCCCACGCCCCGGCGGCCGTCAGGTCGAAGAGTTGGCGGGTCTTTGGTTTTCTGTCCGCTGCCGGCCAGGTTACAATGGCCGCGTCGTGCAGCTTTATAAGGGCCTGTTTCTGAAGGTCCTTCAGTAGTGCCAAGCCTTTGTCGGCCGCGTCGGCTTCGTGAAACTTCAAGACGGTTAGAGTCGCCATCTGATTGCTCCTGCGCTTCGAAGAGATATCCTGCCACGTTTGGTAAGGTTCCAGCCGTGGCGACTCCCCATAGCGTATCACGCGCCGGCGGCGCGTCAATCGCCCCCGGCGCGTGATTCTCGCAAAGTGATTCTTAGCCGGCAGTTAGTCCATGAAGAAGCGTCGGGCTTGCCAGCCATACATTCCGGAATCGAGATCGATCCCTTATCGAACCGCGGTTACGGTTTAGCCGGACCGCCCGCGCAAATTCTGACCTTGATCTTCTCCATCTCTTCAAGCTGCTTGAGCACCGGCGCAGGTACAAGCTTGCGCTGCTCTGGCGTGTCGATGGGGCCATCGAATATCTGCTTGCCGCTGGGGTCCGCGCGCTCAGAAACTGGTGTCCGTCACGGATTGTGATGAGCAGTTGCTGCCTGTCGTCGCCGAAGGTCGCCACCACTCCGGGCACCAGGGGTGCGCCGCCCAGCGCCGGCCGTTATCTGCTGCACCGGACCGCCAAATCCTTCCACCGGTTTGGCAAAGACCGAGACCGGTCCCCGCGGATTCTTCGGATCGAAGGCGCCCGCCTGCGTGTAGATAAAGTCCTGGCCTTCATCCAGGGCGTAGGCTTCGCGCTCTTCGAGCTTGGCCGTGATCTTCTTCCGCTCGCCCTCGCGGAGGACGGTCAATGTCACCACTTCGCCCGGCTTGTACATGCGGACCAGGCCGATGAATTGCGCCGGATTGATCAGCCATTGGTCGTCACACTTCTCGATGACATCGTGGATTTGCAAGCCGGCTGTTTCCGCGGAGCTTTTTGGTTCGACCATATCGACGACCAGCCCGGCCTTGAGCTTCAACTGCGAGCGGAGCGTGGCCGAGACACGGGTCGTGATGACACCGAGGAACGGCGCCTTTTCAGCCTTTCCGGCAAGCGTGGCAGTGGCGGAGGCGATCCACACTCGGTTGTTGCCGCCCGGCCCATTGAACGGACCGGGCATGCCCGGCGCGCCGCCGACGCGACGGATGGAAATTACCCGCTTTTCCTCGGATGGCGGAACGCCGGGACCCGCCGCGGGGAGCGCCATGGCGCCCGCGGTATCGACAGGCACCGGCAGCGCGGGCGGAACGACCATTTGCCCCTCAATGGCGAACGTTCCGCCAGAATTGACATTTCCGGCGCCGGGTTCAACCTGCACCTCAACCGCGCAGACTTAACGTCTCTTGGCGCCGCCGGGTCGGTTTGCGCGTGGGCGGATGCCCATGGACCACTCAGCAACAGGCCGCCGAGCATGGCCGTAGTTATGGACTTCATCATCTTCTCATTCCTTCCATACGTCTCGGAACCGCCGGTGGCTTGAAGCCGGAACGCCGCGTTCTCGGATAAACTTCGCGCCGCCAACAGGTTCTCACAGTAGAAACTAATACCGCTCTTTGGTCGCCAGGAGCATCGCCTTCGTGGGAACAACCATCTGGCCTTCCGTGTTCCCATTTGCGTCAACCAACTCGACCCGCTCGAACTCGCGGTAGAGCAGCTTTCGCACGGGCACGTCCTGTTCCAACACGACACTTTCAGTTATGGTGCTCCAAGTGGAAATCCGCACGGCAGGCGAGGCATCCGCGGGCAATCCGCGCGGTGAAGACGCCTCGTTTTGCGCCTTGGCCGCCACAACGTCCGGCGCCGGCCTATGCGCAGCGGCCGTCGGCCAAAATACAAGCGCAGCGATGGCACACGCCGCCACGGCGATCGCAAGTCGCGCCAGCCGCTGGGACCGACGAGGTCGCCGCAGCGAAGGCGCATCGCCAATCTGCCGCATGACCCGCGAAACGAAGTCGCTCTCACTTGCCGCCGACGGCGGCGCAGTCAATTCGCCAAGGCGGTCAAGTGCCTGTTCAATGCCTTCGTCGGAGGATGATGGTTCGCGGTCAACCTTTTTCATTCGCATACTCCGGTAATCCGATTTTTACCTTTGCGACGCAGCAAATTGTTCGCGAAGCCGGCCATAGCCCCGCGACAACTGTTTGGTCACTGTTCCCACCGGCCGTCCGACCATTTGGGCGATGTCGGCGACGCTGTGGCCGCCGAAGTGCCGCAGCATCAGAAGTTGTCGTTCCCGTTCCGGCAAGCCCATCACTGCCGCCAGCAAATGCTCAGCATCCTCGTTCAGTCGGTTATTCTCACGACCAGCAACACCGGCAGCGCGATCCAGTGGCACGTCGTGCCGTCGCGCCCGGCCCATCCGCTCGGCCTTGTGGCGGACAATTGTCAGCAGCCACGGCCCGAAGCAGGCGCTGTTTCGCAGGCCTGATAACTTCCGATACGCGGTAACAAACGCCTCCTGCGCGGCATCCTCCGCGGCGTGGTGGTCGCCCAACCGATGAAATGCCGCCGCCCGCGCCGCCCGCTGATATCTGTCTACCAGTGTCGCGAAGGCTGCCTGGTCGCCGTCAAGCGCCGCAGATACAAGTTGGCTATCGGACTGCATGGACAGCCTGCGAATATGCAACGGAGAGTTTCGACGACGCCTTATGGTTTTCTTGCCGCGGAAAGCGCGCTTTGCCGAGCCTAAAGTATAAGAGCCAGCGAGGCTGCGGTTTGCGACATAAGTTTGCACAATTCTTTAGTACGAGGCTGGCCTCACGGTGGCGAGCACAACTCAAACTACACGTAATGCAGAGTAGAACGCGCTGCCAGCGCCAATTGAGCGCTTATATTTTTACCCATGCGCGCTTATTTTTTTACTTTTTACATTAGTTCTTTCGTGAAATATGATTGCAGGTATCGTCCGATTTTGCTCGCAGACTGCCGCACGTGGACATACCAGACCAAATCGATTATTGCGCTACGGAGCAAGCCCTGCTGGGGGATGCCTTTCTGCCGGAGGCTGAACTTGCGCCAGGGATGTCGTCGCTGCCCGAATCGCTGCCCGCGATTCGCACTTGCCGTAAGGATGATCTCGCCAGGATCGCCGAGATTCACAAGTCGCAATTCTGCATGCCGGGCGCTCCTGGGCGAGCTGTCTCCCGCGCTGATCGCCGCGTTGTATGGGAAGTTTGTCGATCGATCCGTCTTCCTCGTTCACGTCGGCAATGGCGTGGTAGATGGGTTCGTCGTCGGCGGGGCGGCGCGCGAGGTATTCAATTGCCGGCTGTCGTTCGTTCGCCATTGCGGACTGCGGTGTATTCTCGATGTCCTGCGGCGGCCGCGAATTTGGCTGTTGGCGTTTCGTTCCTTCGCCAAGCTCGTCGGAAAACTGCTGCCGTCAAAGTCCCGCGCGGCATTCAATGAAGAGTTCCACTTATTGTCGATCGCCGTAGCCGTGGATGCCGAACGCGCGGGGATCGGCACACAGCTCGTCCGCCGCTTTGAAGAGGCCATCATCGGATCGTGCCGCACATATCGCCTCGGCGTCTTGAAGAACAATTTGGCGGCGATTCGCTTCTACGAGAAGTTGGGGTTTCGATACGCCGGCGAGTCTGTGACTTCATGGACTCTAAGTAAATCATTGACGGCGAACGCGGGCTCGCACGAAATGCGGGCACCGTAATTGTCGCCGAGCGTATGGAAGAAGTGCCTTGAGCTGGGCAAGCCGGGGCGTCCGAGCCCTTTATTAAGGTGCCTCATGGCAACTATTCCCGAAGCATTGACGCTTGCCCTCCAACATCATCAATCTGGCCGCCTGCAAGCCGCCGAACAGATCTATCGGCAGATCCTCGCGGTCCAACCCCAGCAGGCCGACGCACTCCATCTGCTCGGTGTGATTTTTTCCCAAACGGGCCATCACGCGGCGGCCATCGAGCACATCGGCCGCGCGATCGCACTGAAAGGCAACGAAGGTTGCTTCCATAACAATCTGGGCGAATCGTACCGCGCCTTGGGCAAGATGACGGAGGCCGATGCGTGTTACCACCGCGCATTGGAACTAATGCCCGGCTACGCCGACGCGTTGAGTAATTTGGGCGTGTCGCTGGCCGACCAAGGCAAGTTGGAGGAAGCTGTGGCCTGCCTCCGCCGCGCGCTGGCATTGAAGCCAGAGTTTGCCGCCGCGCACTTCAATCTGGGGAACGTTTTCATAAGGCAGGCGAAGCTCGAAGACGCGGTTGCCTGCTACCGGCGAGCATTGGAATTGAATCCGCGCGTATGCCGAGGCGCAATGCAACTTGGGAATTGTCATCAAGGAGCAAGGGATGTTAGGCGACGCCATCGCTTGTTACCGCCAGGCGTTGGCGCTGCGGCCGAACTTTGTCGAGGCCCTGAGCAACCTGGGCGACGCTTTGCTCAATCAAGGCAAGCTGGATGAGGCGGTTGCCTGCTGCCGCCGCGCTGATCGAACTGAAGCCGGACTATGCCGCGGCCTACAACAACCTGGCCAACGCTTTGTGGAGTCACGGCAGACTAGAAGAAGCGGCCGAATGTTGCCGCAAGGCGCTATCGCTGCGTCCGGACTTTGCCGAAGCCCACAACAACCTCGGCAACGCTCTGCACGATCAGGGGAAATCGGAGCAGGCCATCGCGTGCTATCGCCGGGCGCTGGAACTGAAGCCTGAATACGCCGAGGCCCACGGTAATCTGGGCGGCGTCCTGGCGGCGATTGGCGATTTTCAGGGCGCAGAGAGTTCGGTTCGGCGCAGGCCTTGCGCCGAAATCCTCGTTTCGCCTTCGCTCATGGCGAATTGGCAAAACTTCTCGGCGGCCGGCTTTCGGACGACGATATTGACGCGCAGCGTCGTTTGTTGGATGACAAAACTCTTCCGGACGCCCAACGGCTCGTGCTGCACTTCGGCCTGGCCCAAGTTCTCGACGCGAAGGGCAAGTTTCGAGAAGCTGCCGAAGATCTTGTTCACGCGAACTCACTGCAATCCTCCGAATGGCGAAGGCGAGGCCAAGAGTATGATCCGCAAGACCACGAATCGCGCATCGACCGAATGATGGAAGTCTGCACGGCGGAGTTTTTCGCGCGGGCCCGAGGATTCGGCCTGGATAGCGAAGTCCCGGTGTTTATTGTCGGATTGCCGCGGTCTGGCACGACGCTCGTCGAGCAGATTCTATCCGCTCACCCGCAGGTCTTTGCCGCCGGCGAAGTCAAGTTTGCCGGAGAAAGTTTTGCAGCGCTCGGGGGCAACGGGCTAGACGCCGCCGAAGGCCTTCGCCGGTTGGACCACACGACGGCACAAGGACTTGCCATGCGGCACTTGGATCGACTCCGGGCACTGAACGGCTCGGCCCGTCGCATCGTCAACAAGATGCCGGACAACTACATGTATCTCGGCCTGGTAGCGAGCCTGTTTCCGCGAGCAAAGCTGATCTACTGCCGACGCGATCTGCGCGACGTAGCGATCTCCTGCTGGATGACCCACTTTCAGAATATCCGCTGGGCGAACCATCCTGGGCACATCGCCTCGCGCTTTTTTCAGCACCAGCGGATCATGGAGCGTTGGCGAAAGGTGTTGCCTTTGCCATTGCTGGAAGTCGGCTACGAAGAAACGGTCGCCGACTTGGAGAGAGTGGCGCGAACGCTCATTGCCTGGTGCGGCCTGGACTGGGATCCGGCCTGCTTGAACTTCCATCAGGCCAAGCGGCCGGTCAGGACGGCCAGCACGGTGCAAGTGCGTCGGCCGGTCTATCGGACATCGGTCGGCCGCTGGCGGCACTACGAACAATACTTGGCCGAACTTTTTCGCCAGATTCCTGACGGAAACGGCCTTGCATCTCGTGCGGACCAAGAAGATCCGCTCCTTGCCGGCTCAATGGGCTAACAAAGTCCTAACATTGTGTTCACTTGTTGGCCCTGCCAAACTCTCTTAGAATGTCGGCTCTCTGCCGTTAGTCGCAGAACTCCGGAAAACCGCGGCCAAAGCAAGGATACAAGAACATGTTCGAATCCAATGCGAAGACTAGATTGCCAGGCCTCGTGCTGTTGGCCTTGGCCGTTTGCGCGGTCGCGCGCGGGCGGCATCCGACGAGCCGCAGGCCGGCCCGCATCTCGTCATGATTATCCGTCACGCGGAAAAGACCGCCGAGAAAACCGATTCCGACCTGTCGAAGAAAGGTTACGAAAGAGCGGAGGCTTTGGCCACCGTGTTCCCGGCCCATTTCCCGCGGCCCGACTATCTGATCGCGGCCAAGCGATCGAAAAACAGCAATCGATCCGTTGAAACGATCACCCCGCTCTCGAAGGCCCTGCACGAGGAAATCGAATCGAAGTACAAAGATAAGGAATTCAACGAACTCGCCCACGAGCTGCTGACTGATCCAAAGTATTCCGGCAAGACAGTGCTGATCGCCTGGCATCACGGCAAATTGCCTGAGCTGGCCAAGGCGCTGGGGGCGAAGGAAGTCCCCGACAAATGGGCCGACGAACTTTTCAATCGCGTTTGGGAAATCACCTACGAGAAAGGCGTGCCGACATTCAAAGATCTGCCGGAAAACGCCTTGCCGGAAGACTCGGCGCCGGCGAAGCCGTAGGGTGCGTGGAGCACGGAACTACCGGATAGATGGTGCGTTACGTGAAGCCGTCGATCGAATGATTACGGTCAATATCGCCTTCGTATCCGTGCGCAACGCACCGTCTTCTCTCGGCTTCACTTCACGCACCCTACGCGCCCGAGCAGCGTCAGCCTACGCCGCGACCAAATCGTTCTCGGCAATCGACGAGCGGCAATGTGCCGCGTCCTGGTGCGGACGGTTTGCGGCCAACGATCACGAACGTGTCGGCGAGGTCCGTCGCACCGAGTGACTTCATAATCAATTGCCGGCACAGGTCGAACACGTGAGCCGGCGCAGAATCGCAAGTATTCCGAGGCAAAGTACGGTTTGACCTCCAGCGGCTCTATGCCGCTGTCGAGCAAGAGGGCGGCCATTCGCGAGGGAATGCAGTTGCGGTAGAACGCGGGAAAGCCGGCAATGCCGACCGTCTCGGGATAGACGCTCCAAAGCAGCCGCTGCGAGAGCCGCTCACCGAGCAGTCTATTTAACAACGCGAACGGCGCATTGCGGCAAGGCATGAAATGAGCCATTACGCCGCCTTCCGCCAGCGCCGCGGCCAGATTACCGATCGCAACCCGCGTGTCCGCCACATGTTCGAGCACCGCGCGGGAGATGATCAGGTCGTAGCAACCTGGAATTGGCTGCGCACCCACGTCGCCGACGATCGTCGCCTGATACGATCCCGTCGGTGCGGCGGCCAACTCGGCCGCGGAGATATCCGCGCCGGTCATGTGCAAGCCGAGCAGCCGCACGGTCGCCGCATCAAGACAAGGAGCGCGGCCGCCTCCCACGTCCAGCACCCTAGTGCCCGGCCGAAGCAGCCCCGGCACGACGCGCGTGGAAAAGTCATCCAGGCCAGCCGTCCGGCCGAACCATCTCTGGGCAAGCCGGTCGGCCTGCGCGGACCAGCGGCAATTGATGCCGACAAATGCCCGGAACAAGTCATGCAGCTTAGTTGTCACCGCTCCCACTTTGCGAACTCGTCCCGACCGGTTTTCGCCCTAGTTTCACGGCTATTTATACCGGATCGCATTCCGCGTCGGAAGAGCATTTCAATTGTCAGATAGCGAGTTACGGCCCGCTATTTACGCGAATCCCGCCGGAATTCACTACGCCAAGGACTCAGGGCCGCGGCGTGCAGTTGCCGAATTTCCAGGTGAAACCCGCGCCCAAGTAATACATAGCCAGCGATGCTGTGGTGTGCGGCCCAAAACTGTCGCTCCCCTCGAATAGAACACCGCCGTACAGATCGATGTCGAGATTGGGGACCATCACGCCTTCTTTGCCGACGCCGATGGTGAGCCGGTTCTTATAGACCAGCGGCACGGCTGCCGCCTGGATCAGTTGAACTTCGGCTTGGCCGATGGGGAATCCGTCGAGACTGCCGCCTACGTTATGGTTGATCGGATTGGTGCTGTACGTGTAGCCGGCCCGATACTTGTAACTTCCCCGCGTGTATTGTGTACCGACGGCGAACGCCCACTGGTCGACAAACACGTCTTGCCAGAGCGCCGCGGTTGACCAGGGAATATAGTAGGCGTCGGCGGAAAGCAGCAGGTTGCCGTCCATCAGGGCGTGGTTGGCGAAGCCCAGGCCGTAGGTGTCGGGCTGAGTGATGCGCATGTCTTGGTAGGTCGTCGGCCCAACCAGCGGGTTAATCTGAACCGCGTCGTTAAACGCGAACTTCATCGGCGATTGCCAGAAAAGGCCCACCGTGTTGCAGTCGTTCAAGGCATAGTCAGCGCCAACCGTTGCGCGGACGCGTAGGCGTTGGCCATCGCGTTGTTGGCGAAGGTAGCCCCCAGAAAGCCGAACTGCTCGAACCCGACGCCGAGCGTGGTCGATGCCCCGACCGACAGCCGATCGGTCAGTTCTACGCCGAAGCCGGTCGTAAGGCCCAGCACGAGGTATTCTTCGGTGTAATTGTTGAGGATGGTGCCCGGTGCCCGGCCGCGGTATTCCGCCCCCGCCCCGCTCACGCTCGAAAGGCCCATGCCGATCGTGGCCGACTTGCCGCCGATATCGAAGTTCTGCGTGACGCCGATCGAGGGCGCGACGAAGCCGGGCGTTCGCGAGGTGACGCTGAAGGGAGTTCCGCCGTTGAATGAGCCGTCGTTTGAAATCGTCGGATAGCCTTCGATCCAGCCGCCGCCCATTGTGAATTCAGTCCCTTTGAATTGGGTCAACGTCGCCGGGTTGCCGAAGATCGCGGACGGCACGTCTTGCGGCTGGGCGACGCTTACGCCCGCCATGCCGCCGTCGGCCGGCGTCAGCAAGTTCTGGAGGTTGGAGCCGTAGCCTTGTCCGTAGCTGGTCCCGGCGAGAATCGTCGATGCAAACGCGACTGCCAGAGCAGTGAACAAAAAACGGCAACTCATTTCCCACGCCCTCGAATGTCTCGGGAATCGATACATCGCGTTACATCGGTTCTGAGGAGAATAGCGTTTGAGCGATAGGCTCCTTTGCCTCCGGAAATAACATGGCAAGGCCCTCATCGACGGCATTGTCGTCAAATCTTGCCAACATTGAACTTTGGCGGTGGGTGGCCGGCCCTAATCTTCAAGCGAAGGGGGTGTTTTTCCGCCCTGTCCCGAGGTTCCCAAGCTCCCCTGACATGCAGCCCAATTCGGTAACAACTTCCTTTACGAGTCTTTTCCCCCGAGCGCGCATCGGCATGGTGGTATACTTGCTTGATTATCCGCCGGCGTGGAGATGACGGGTCATGGAACGATCCCGACGGGCTGTGGCGTTTGCCGTTTGCGAATCGCGCCCCGCCGCGCGAATGCCGGGCATTGTTACAATCGCTGCAATCCTCCTGGCGGGGTGCAATGTGTGCAGATCGCCGGACCGCAACGGCATCTTCGATTCGACACATCATTGCCAACCCCAGCAGACGGCGTGCTTCGCCTCGATGCCGGTGTGCCCAGTTGAGCCGACGGCGCTCCGCTCGCCCACGGAAGACCAACAGCGCGGCATCGAGTTTGACTACCGCGCAGTGCGCTCGCGGCATGGCGGCAAATCGAATGTGGCAACACGTCCGCCGTCGCCAACTATCGCAACAGTCTTGGCCGGCTGATCGTGCGGGCGAACCGCGCCGGCCGCCTGGATCCCCGCGGCCGTTTGACCGTCTTGACCGGTCGAGGGCCGGAAGTCATCTCAATTTGCCATCACGGTTTCGCCTGGCGGCCGGCCGATTTCAGCCGCGTCCTTCCCGCAAGCCAGTTCCGAGGCGGTGATCTCGAACACCACTACTACACTCCCGGACTCGGCGTATCGCTGGTGGCGGTGCGTGAGTCGTGCAGCGAGGAATCCTGCTATCGCCAGCGGCAGGCGTTTCCCGTAACTGCCGTCTTGCGGCCGGCCGACGACGGCGCCGTGTTGGAATTCTACAATCCACTGGTCTTTGGCGCGATTCCAGTCGGTCCTGCGGCAATGCCTCTCGACCGCGACTTGAGCGCGTCGTTCGTCTTTCTCAAGGCCGAGGCGCCGAAAACGTATATCGAAGGCTTCCTCGATCCGGGCGAAATGGCCGCCAAGCCAAAGCTCATCTTTCTGGAGCCTTACCAGCCCGGCAAGATTCCCGTTGTTTTCATCCACGGACTCGGCTCCGATTCGCTCACCTGGGCCGACGCCGTCAACCGGCTGCGGGCCGAGAGCGATATCTACGGCCGCTTCCAGTTCTGGTTCTTCCGCTATCCGACGGGCGGCGACCTGCTCGAATCGGCGGCCGCGCTGCGGGAGAAGCTGCTCATCGCCCGCGATACGTTCGATCCCGAGCATCGCGATCCGGCCTTGCAGCAGATCGTCCTCGTCGGGCACAGTCTGGGCGGCTTGGTGGCCCAGCTCCAGGTCAGCTACTCGTACGACATCCTCTGGCAGCAGGCCGCGCGGCGGCCGCTGGCGGCCGTTCGCGCGCCGCCCAAGGTGCTCGACCAGTTGCGGGCGGACTTCTACTTTGATCCGTCGCCGCTCGTCAAGCGCGTTGTCTTCATGGCGACGCCGCATCACGGGTCCAGCATGGCCGTGCGGGTCGTCGGCCACGCGGCCTCCGGGCTGGTCAAATACTCCGAGGAGGAAGAGGCCGAGTATCGCCAATTGATGGACTGTAATCGCGACGTGTTTCGTGAAGAGCTTTGGGACAAGAAGCCCACGTCGATTGAACTGCTCAAACCGGAGAACCCCTTGCTCGCGGCGATGGCCCGCATGCCGATCAGCCGTTGCGTTCGCTGGCATTCGATCATCGGCGACCGTCGTTTCACGCTCGACGGTGAGGGCAGCGACGGCATCGTGCCGGTCCCCAGCGCGCGACTGGCCGGGTCGTGCAGCGAGCGGTTCGTTTTCGCCAAGCACACCCGCGTCAACAAAGTCGATGAAGCGGTGGACGAGCTGGCGAGGATTCTGCGCGAGCACGCGATGACGGCGGCGGTGCCCCATGAGCCAACGATAACAATCAAAAAGCATGGTCACGATTGACGCTGCCTAGGCCGTCGAATCAGGGCGCCCAGTCAATTGTGCAGTTCGGCAATGCCTGCCGGAGTTTCTTCACGCCGGCGGCCGTGACGTGGGTGCCGCGCAAAGAGACTACTGTGAGCTGTTTCATCCCCTGAAGATGTTCCAGGCCCGCATCCGTCACGCTCGTGCCGCTAAGCCCAAGAGATTGGAGGTTATTCAGCCCGACGAGCTTCCCCAGGCCGGCATCCGTAGCTTTCGTCATGCCAATGTCGAGACCTTCGAGTTGCTTCAGCCTGGCGATCTTCTCCAGCCCCGCGTCCGTCGCGTTCGTGTGCCAAAGGTCAAGCTCCTTGAGTTCGCGGAGCCCTTGGAGATGCTCCAGGCCGGCGTCGGTGACATTTCTTTCGAAGAGAGACAATCGGTGCAAATGATTCATCGCATCGAGCGGCTCTAGCGTGCTGTCCGTCACTTCACCGTCCGACGAGACCACACTTACAACGTGCGCAAAGAAATGTTCTCCCAAGGCACCGCAAAGCCACGCCGGTCCCGCCGCAGTTTTTTCCCACTCGACTATCCCGCCCGCCTTCTCAAGCGCTGCCGCTGCTGCCTCTTCGCGCTTCACCTCGCGCAGCTTCACGGCCAGCCAACTGCAAGGGATGGCCGAGAGCGTGGCGAACAGCAGCAGCGTGCGGAGGCTGAATTGGAACCAGCGGCGGCTGGGCCGGGGGATTTTCATTGTCACCAGCATAACGCTTCCCAGCGCCAGCGAAAAGCGCAAACCGGCCGCCGGGTGCATTCCCTTTATTGCATCGGTCATCATTGCTACGTGTGCCGCGGAGCGGCAAGACGTGAATAACCGGGGGTGGAGCGCAGCGGAACCCCCGGAATCACAATCATGCGGTCCATGCCGCGTAGCGGTATTACAACCGCCCAATGCGCTCGATTGTGACGCCGCTACGCGGCTACTCTTGGTTTAGGGTTGCGGCCGGGGGTTCCGCTGCGCTACACCCCCGGTTATTCGAATAATGCCGCTATGCGGCATTGTTTCGGCCGAGTGCCCTTCGTAGTTGAATTCCTTCGACAGAAAAATGAGCGGACGCGAATTCAACTATTGCCGGCTGGCGTCATGTACCCCAGGTCTTTGGCCCACTCGATGAAACGCAGGTGCCACGTGCCAAACGGAATGCCCTTCCGCGGCGAGATGCCGCCGCCGTGGCCGCCATGGCCGTAAATGTGGAGTTCGACCGGGCGCTTCGCTTTGAAGTAGGCGTTGTAAAAATCGACGGTGAACACGGCATGAGATGCGTCGTCCAATCCCGCGCTGACCAAGAAGGCCGGCGGCGCGTCCTTGGGAACGCTGCTCATATCGACGCGGCCTCCGGGGTAAACCAGCACCGTGAAGTCGGGCCGGCAACTGAATCGCTCGATCGGGTCTGATGCGTCCGCTTTGCCGGTGTCGAACTTGAGCACCGCCCGTGCAGCCTGCTCGCCGCCCGCGGAGAAGCCCATGATGCCGACACGCCGGGGATCGACTCCCCACTGCTTGGCGTTCGCCCGCACGACGCGGAAGGAGCGCTGGGTATCGGCCAGCGCATCGGTCCCCGAGCCGTAAGGTCGCAGGCGGTAGCGCTCGATGAAGGCATGAATGCCAAGGCCGTTGAGCCAGTCGGCGATGGCGGTTCCCTCCGGTCCGACGTTGCACGTCATGTTTCCGCCTCCCGCGGCAACGATGATCGCCATTCCGTTGGCCTTGTCCGGCGGCGCAAGATGAA
Source organism: uncultured Planctomycetia bacterium (assembly GCA_963707295.1). Classification (GTDB taxonomy): domain Bacteria; phylum Planctomycetota; class Planctomycetia; order Pirellulales; family Thermoguttaceae; genus JANXQG01. The sequence continues at coordinate 3,284,688 of CAVPPL010000005.1, read as the reverse complement.
CCTCGATCGACGGGTTGTGGATGTTCACCACCGACTCCACGCGATCGGACCGGCCCTTGGAGCGATTGAAGACCTCCGGTTTATCCCACCCTGCGAGCGGCCTCAGCATCGGCGACCCGGCGGGCCAGAGCGTGACCACCTTCGCGCCAGGAACTAGTGGCTTGGGTTCAAGCAGCCTCAACGGCTCGGTCGGGGCCGGATCCGCGGCCTGGCTGGCGGTCCACGCTGTTGACGTGCCGATCAGCGTAAGAAAAACCCATCGTGCAAGGATTATCGGTCGATTGCGTGTCATTGTTGTCTCTCAGTAAGCGTGAGTTGCCGGGAAATCTTCATGGCCCCCAGCATAACTCTCCCGGCCCCCGCCGCCAAGCTCATGCCCGGGGCATGAAAACAGGCCGTCATCAGTTCGCCCGCCGGCCACACGCGAGTGCCGCGAAAGAGCACAGAGAGCGCAAAGCAGTCTTTGTGGCCTTCGCGCCCTTCGTGGTTGATTGCTCAGAAATCCAGATGCAGCCGGCAGCCAAGGCCGTTGATGTCGCCGCCCGTGCCGTCCACATACGTCAAATGCGTGTAGACGTAGTTCACGATGAAGTGGACCTCAGGATTGATATACCAGTCAACGCCGGCCGTGATATCGTTCTCCCAGCCCGCCTGAGCGCCGGAGGAAGGCGTGAGCACCGGATTGCCCGACGCCAGATTGAGATAGCTGTAGCGGCAGAGCAACTGCACGGGCGTGTGGTCGAAGAGCCACGGCGAGCTTGGCCGGCCGGACCCCGAACATGCGGCAAGTTGCCTTCCCCAAACGCCTTGTGTCTTGTCGTAGCGGCGGTAGTCGTCGGGATTGAGGAAGAAGCCGCCCTCAACGTAGCAGGCCTGATAGGTCACGTCGCCGTGCGGACCGGAAAAGACGCCGTTGTTGAGCTGCGTGTAGAGGTCCGTGCCATGCGCGAGTTGGTACTCGGCCGAAAGCGACCACCGGCCCATCACCGCGGCGATTTCTTCGTCGGCGATTTGCACCGCGTTGGGCGTGTAATACGTGCCCGTGTAGATGACGTTTGGTATGTCTTGCGACCCCGCGCCGCGCGGACCAGCGGACGATTGGCGGCGTAGAAGTTGTTCTCCGTGCCGCCGTAAGTATAGCCAATCCCCAGGTGCAGCAACTGCCGGCCGTCATCCGCGTAAAACGGGAGACAGGTCACGCGGGTCGTCGCAGCGTATTTTCCCGGCCCAGCGCCGAAGGAGAAAGGCGAAATGTCCTGCTTGCCGACGCGTTCGAAGGCGATGGTGCCGGTTACCCGGTCGTCGCACCACGTGTTGAAGCTCTCGACGCCCGTCACGTAATTGGTCGGCACCAGGAAGGCATCATTGCCGGGCGATCGCTCCATGTAGTACCAATCGTTCGAACTAGTAGTGAACTCCAAACCGATCGGCGGCGCGAAGTGGCCGACGCGGACGTTTTGAAAAAGCGGCACCTGCTTGAACGTGGCATAGAAGTCAGTCAGGCCGACGCTGCCGACCTGCGCCGTCGAGTCTTCATTGGTCACGTCCTGGATGTTGGCGAAGTTGACTTCGGCTACGAAATCGACATTTTCACCGATACTGCCGTCGGCCCGCAGTCGGGCGCGCCGCATATCGGAGCCGTCCTGCAAGAGAAATGGCAGGTCCGACGACTGATGATAGAACGTATTGTCGAAATCGAAGCGGCCGCCGACGTGCAGGCGGAATTTCTTGTCGGCGCTTTCCATGACGGCGCCGTTGTCCCAGAAGATATTCATCCGCGGCCTGTCATCGGCCGCAGCCGCTTGCGGCGCGGGGAACTGGGTCGGTACTGCGTCGATCGGCGGTTCAGCCGGCACGAGTCTCGTTGGTGTCGTGTCTGCCGTTACGAGTGGAAATCGCTGATCCAGCGCGGCCGGGTCCAGGTCGAACCAATGGGTCGAAAACGGCTCGTCCGCGCGCGCGCCGGCCTGGCATGCGGCAAACCACGCCACGGCGGCGAGGACGATTGTTGTTCGGCGGCTGCTCATGCCATGCTTGCGAGTGGCAGTGGCTAACCGGCCAATTGACCGGCAATTCTGACAGTTTCGCTTTCCAAGGCTTCATCGTCTCCCTCGTTTCCACCGCGTTAATCGGAACAACCCACCGTCGGAAGCAACCGTCCTGTCAATTCGGACTGTGCCGGTTGTATCGAATCTACGGGGCGACGTTATACTTTGCATGGTGAGAAATGAGCCATTTCATCATAATCGCGATGTACACAATTAGCCAGTAATCTCCGCAAGTGACCCGACAAGCGAACAAAAGCCGACTGTCCCCAAGGCGAAACGTGTCGTGCAACGGAGGCGGATGGCCAGATGCAGCGCATGCAGCAACCACGAGTCGCCACGCGCGATCGTTTACTCGCTACGGCCGTCTGCGGTCTGCTCGTGCTGGCGGTATTCGTCGTCTTCGCGCAAACCGCCGGGCACGGTTTCGTCAACATCGACGATGACGATTACGTATCGGGCAACCGCCACGTCCGCGCGGGACTGACCCTGGACGGCGCGGCCTGGGCGTTTGCCGCAAGGCGGGCTGCCCATTGGCATCCGCTCACTTGGGTCTCATTAATGCTGGATAGCCAGGTTTACGGCGCGTCGCGGCCCGGCGGATTTCACGTCACTAACGTCCTGCTCCATGCGGCCAGCGCGGTCATTCTCTTCCTCGCCCTCAAGCAGATGACGCGACAATTATGGCCCAGCGCTGGTGGCCGGCATCTTCGCCATCCATCCGGCACACGTCGAATCCGTGGCCTGGATCACGGAACGAAAGGACGTGCTTAGCGGACTGTTTGGCATGGCGGCGCTTTGGGCCTACGGCGGGTATGCGCGGCAGCCCGGCATCGGCCGTTATTTGCTCGTCGCGGCGCTGTTGGCGGCAGGGTTGATGGCCAAGCCGGTGCTCGTGACTTGGCCGCTCCTTTTTCTCTTGCTGGACTACTGGCCGTTGAAGCGGCCTTTTGCAATTTGGCTGCTAATAGAAAAAATCCCCCTGCTGATTCTCGCAGCGCTGTCGGCGAGCGTCACGTTCTATGCGCAAAGCTCCATGGGCGACGTTGTATCGCTCGCCGCAGTGCCGCTTGACACGCGGGTCGCTCGAACAGCCATGTTGTATGTCGTTTACATCGGAAAGACGTTATGGCCGATGGACCTGACAGTTTATCCCGCCGACTCATTGGATAATTCCACGTGGGGATGGGCCGCGGCAGGCATTCTCGTGCTGCTCACCGCCGGGTCGATTTGGGCAGCTCACAACGGAAGACGCTGGCTGGCCGTTGGTTGGCTATGGTACCTGCTCGTCTTCCTGCCAACGATCGGGCTAGTGCAAGTTGGTCTACAAGTGATGGCCGACCGCTTCCTTTATCTGCCGCAGATCGGGCTATGCCTGGCGATTGTTTGGAGCGCGGCAAACTGGGTTGGACGACGGCACGCGAGATCGGCTTTATGCCTTGCGGGATCGCTTCTGCTGGCAGTGCTCGCGGTGACGGCGTGGCGTCAGGCATCCTACTGGAAAGACAGCGAGGCCCTTTGGAACCTGCGCTGGCCTGCACGCCGCGGCATCCGTTTGCGTTAACCGGTCTTGGTTCCGCGTTGATGGCCCGAGGCGACGCCGACGCCGCGATGGCCCGTTACCGGGAGGCACTGCAAATCAATCCCAACCTGTGCGAAGCCCATTACAATTTTGGGCTGGCCCTGGCAAGCCGCGGGCAAAACGACGCAGCGATCAACCATTATCGCGCCGCTCTGAAAGCAAGGTGCGACTTCGCCCTGGCCCATTTCAATTTGGCGATCGCGCTTTCCGACAAGGGAGACATGGCTGGAGCGAGCGCCGAATATCAAGAGGCACTGAGAATTACGCCCGATTATGCCGCGGCCCACAACAATCTCGCTACGATCCTGGCTCGCGCGGGCGACATCGACTCCGCCACAGACCACTTTCGGCAGGCGCTGGCGATCGAGCCGGGTATCGCCAAGTTCCACTACAACTTCGGCAATGCCCTAGCAACCGCAGGGCGGCTCGATGCCGCGATCGAGCAATACGAGCTGGCGCTGAAGATTCAGCCCGATCATGCCAACTCGCAACACAATTTGGCTGTCGTTCGAGCGCAGCGGCAAGCCAAACTGAAAGGTTTACGCGGGCGCTAAAGCAAAGTCATCGCCCGCCGCCGCCGTTTTGATTGAAAACACAGGCACTTCGAACGTCGCGGAATACTGAATGCCCGGCACGCGGGCCGAGGCGGTCAAGCGCCAAACGGTTTGATCGTCCGCGTTCACCGAGTCGCTCGGCCAGCAGTCGCCCGGAATTGGAAAGACCACCGGAATTGCCGACAGTTCGGCCTGGTCTTCCAACAGCTCGTGCATTACGGTCTGCCCTGCTTCCCAGCGGACCGACTCCGAAGTGGTTCGCTGCTTGCCGCTGCCGGTTGTGACCCGCCGCACACAGCGGAGGTGCAAGTGAAAGCCGTCTTCCGGCCGGATTTTGGCGGAAGTGCGGATCACTCCGGCAAGCTGCCCACCGATGACGCCCGGCACGTCGGCCATCTGGAACTCGGATTTTCCGAACTTCCGCCACCGCAGCAGGCAATAGATGGCCCACCAGATGAGCAGCAGACCGATGGCCGGAAAGATAAGTCCCAGCAAGGCCCAACCGTTTCTTCTGTCAATGATTTCGCCGGGCAGGACAAACCAAAGGGGCAACGTCACAACATTCCAGAAAAGCGCGATGACGAGCGACGCTACCATCGTCTTCCTCGTTGATGAGACGATTCGACCGGCCGCCCAATCGGCCTTCCACATCCACGGGCTATCGGGATGCTCGGCCGCCAGACGGGCTACAGCTCTCTGGCTTGAAAGCGAGGTCAGCGCTCCGATCAGCAGGCCAAATCCGACGGCGCCGAAGACCAGTACGAAGATCATTTGAAACGCGGCCATCTCCCAGCGCAGTTGGCGATAGAGCAGGGCCTCGGCTGGCTGCCGCGGGTTGACAAAGCAGCGGAACGGCTTTTTCGATTTCTGGTGCTGGCTCAATTCGCGGTAGGCGTCCTGCTGGAACGAACCGATGTTGTCGGCGCCGCCGGTGAGACCCACGCGGCTGCCCTGGTATTTCCGTCCGCCGAATTCGTACACATAGTCGGCGACCACTTGATAGCTGGTCGATTTTCCGCGCGAGACGTTCAGCTTGGTCTTGAGAATCTGGGCCGGCGTCTCAACCCAACTCTGCGCGTCGAGATATGTGAGAAGCGTGATTACGAGCCACACACCCATGCCAACTCCTACCGCGGCAAACGGTAGGGCAAACAGGATCAAACAGCCGGCACCAAGTGTCGAGGAGGAGCGTTTGACGTTAGCCATGATTGCAACGTGTAGGCCAGAAAGTGCAAAAATGCCATGATATCCCTGACGCGAGAGAGTTTCAATAAGTCGTACATGGCCTAAGCGATTCGATCGTAATGACAGAATGCGGCAAATGCGTAGTTTGGCGAACCATTATATTTGGCGCTTGGACCCCGAAGAAACTTATCGCGATCGGCGGTGTTTATGGTATATTGACGAGCGTTTTGACGCATTTCACAACTTATCCAAGGAGGGTCGCATGGCCGTTACTCGTGTCCGTATTCCCGAATGGGCGAAGACCCAAAAGACCGACAATCGCATGGAACTGAGCCTTTCGGAGGTTGACCTCGTCGTCCGCACGGTCAACTGCCTGGAAGACCATGGTATTTTCACTGTCGCCGATTTGCTGAACTCCACTCCCAAGCAATTGCTGGAGATTCCCAACCTCGGTGAGAAAACGCTGGAAACCATTTACGCAGCCTTGGAGAAGATCGGCTTCTACCGCCCCGGCCGCCAGCCCGCCGAGCCGGTGCAGTTCGAGTTGCCAAGCAAGAACTTCGCCTTGCTGGACGATGAGCCGGAATAGCCCTACAGTAATAACCCCACAGTGCAGGAGCCTCGATCATGCATCATATCCGTTTCGCCCGCTTAGCCCGCGGCTTCGGCCTGGGCTTGATCGTAATGTCGTGCTTGACATTTGCCGCGGCCAGCGATTGGCCGCAATTCCACGGCGTGAATGGCAGCGGGGTCAGCGCGGACAAGCATGCGCTGCCCAGCAAGTGGAGCGACACGGAGAACCTGAAATGGAAAGTCAAATTGCCGGGACCCGGTTCGTCCAGCCCGATCGTCGTCGGTGACCGGGTTTACGTCACCTGCTGGTCAGGCTATGAAGCCGGCGGAAGCGACGAAGGCGACGAGAAGGACCTTCGCCGCCACCTGATCTGCCTAGACCGCGAGACGGGCAATGTGATCTGGGACAAAACGGTCGAGCCAGTGTTGCCCGAAGATCCCTGGTCGGGCACCTTTCCGCAGCACGGCTACGCCACGCATACCCCGGTTTCCGACGGCGAGCGGATTTACGTCTTTTTCGGCAAGACGGGGGCGCTGGCCTTTGACCTGAACGGCAAGCAACTCTGGCAGACGAGCGTCGGCACCGGGTCCGGCTCGCGCGGCTGGGGCACGGCCTCCAGCCCAATCCTTTACAAGGACGTGCTCATCGTTCCGGCCATGTCCGAGAGCAAATCGATGGTCGGCTTGGACAAGAAGACCGGCAAAAAGCTGTGGACGCATTCCGATCCCGGCTTCGCCAGCACCTGGGGCACGCCCGTGCTCGTCGATTGCGGCAGCGGCCGGACCGATCTCGTCTTGGCGGTGCCCAACAAGATTTGGGGTCTCGATCCGGAAACGGGCAAAACGCGATGGACCTGCGAAGGGCTGAATAGCGACTCGATCTGCACCAGCGCGTTCGCCCACGACGGCGTCGTCTATTTGATCGAAACAGGCCCCCGGGGCGGCGGGGCGATGGCCGTGAAGGCGGGCGGCGAAGGAGACGTGACCAAGACCGCCATTCTCTGGCGCGGCCAGGCACGCTCGCGGATCGAGACGCCGGTCTTTGACGACAACCGCATTTACTGGGTCGGCAATCGCACCGCCGATTGCATTGACGCCGCAACGGGCAAGTCGATTTACCATGTGTCGGTCACGGGCGGCCCGGCGCCGGCTGACACTGGCCGCGGCGGCGGCCGGCCCGGCGGGCCGGGCGGCCCCGGCGGATTCGGTGGACCGGGCGGTGGTGGACCGGGTAGTCCCGGAGGATTCGGCGGCCCCGGTGGCGGTGGACCTGGTGGCGGGCCTGCAGGACCGGGCGGACAAGGCCCTGGTCGCGGCGGGCAAGGCGGCGGGCGCGGTGGACCCGGCGGCGGCCGCGGCGGAATGGGTGGACAGGACTACTCCTCGCCCGTGCTGGCCGATGGCAAGATCTTCTACCTTTCCCGCTCCGGCACGGCATATGTTTATGCGGTCGGTCCGGAGTTCACGCCCCTCTCGCAGAACAAGTTCACGTCCGGCGGCGACTTCAGCGCCACGCCGGCCATCAGCGACGGCCAGATCTTCATCCGCTCCAGCAAGTATTTGTATTGCGTGGCGGAGGCGGGAAAGAAGTAGAAGCGGCGTCTCGCCGCTTTCAGGATGCGGCGGGACTCCGCATCTACTGGTCTTCAGGTAGTCCGCTCATCTATGGAACAGTTGCTTCAATAACTCTGGTCCATTTTCCCAGAAGATGATTACGACCGCCATAAGCGAGCCGCCAGCGATGATCCCGGACGCGACGGGGAAGAGGAATTCCTTTGATTGCTCCGCCGATTTCTTTTCCCAACTGTAGCCTAGAACCGCGCCCACAAAAAATAGTAGCGACGTAAACCATTGGAATGTCCATGACAACCCAAGGGCGGGCCGACGGGATCCACTTTTCCTGCTTAGGAAAGAGCTTAGCTGCTATCGGCAAGATAATGCCGATCAAGCCGCCGATTGCAATGCACCAGACCTTCAGCGGGTGCAGCGATTCCAAGCCCTTACTCAACGCCTCGGCTACCGCCTTCCAAGTTTGTGCCGCGGGTGCCGGGAATTGATCGGTTCCCAGCACCAGGGAGTTGGGCACCAGCGCCCGGAAGCAGAGAACAGATACCACGGTCCCCATAAAGATGCCCGCAAACTGTGCCAAGAATTGCTTTCGCGGATTCGCGCCTAGGAGATAACCGCTCTTGAGATCCGTCAGCAAATCGGCGGATGACGCCGCGGCGCCCGCGGTAATATTGGCGCTCATCAGATTGACGGTCATGTTCCCCGGACTAAGCGGGCCAAAAATAAGTTGGGTAACCTTTCCCATCGCGCCAATAGGAGTTGTATCGGTTTCACCGGTCACGCGACAAGCTACGAGCGCCAAAACAAATGTTAGCAGTACCGCGATTGTGCTCTGCCACCATGGCATGCCGAACGTCGCTTTCGCCAAAAAAGCCAAGCCGATCAAACCAAATAACTGCCCCGCAAAGAACCACGACGTTGGCACTTCGATCGCATCCATTTGGCTTGCGACGCGAGATTTGTTGCGCGCGAGAGATTTGGTTAATCCGCCGAACGTGCGCAATGCGCTTCGCCACTGGAAGGCAATCGACAGAAGCCCCGAAGTGATCATGCAAGAGACACCAGCCCAAAGCGTCCACTGCACGAATACCTTGAAGGAATGGGACGGATCCATTTCGTCGTAGATCTTGAAGCCTTCTGGATTGATCTTGGACAGTTGTATTGGATCCTCGGCTTCGTAGATCGCGGTAACATCCTTGCCGTCAACATGTTGGGTTCAACTCGACCTTGATGAATTTCTTCGCATCGTCGTCGGAAACCATTGATATCTTGACCCTCATGTCGCCCTTGGTTGCCTCGACAACGCGAACGCCATCGACCTTTGATTCCGCCGCGGTCGGAATGATCCCCTCGTGCTGGAGCATCGGCACAAACACGGCCCAGCACAATGTTCCGCCTAATAGCATGCTCGCGCATGCCCTCAAACCGGTCAACGCACCGGCGGCGATGAAAATGATGTCCCAGTCGAACTTCACCGTGCGATTGGCCCAACCCTGGCCAAACAGTACCATATTGAGCCGCTTGAATAACGTGTCGCCCATGATCGGTTTGAGATTTTCGCTGAGCAACCCAAGCCCCTCTTTCCAGAACTGATTGACGGCGGCGAGGGCGCCGGCGATGCCAAGTGCTCGAGCGGCGCGCAGTGCTTTTGCCCCATGCGAGTGCAAAGCTCGCAGTGTCTCGGCCGCGGCGATTCCGCTGGGAAATCGCAACTGTTCGACGTTGATCATCTGCCGTTTCATGGGAATTGCCATAGTCACTCCCAACACGGCCATAAAGAAGATCCATCCCATCGTGAACGTAAGCGAAAGGGGATTGTCCGGGTTTAGCATCAGGTAGGCGGAAAACGCCGAGATGAGCGTCCCGCCCGTCGAATACCCCGCGGAACTGGAGGCCGACTGCATGCAGTTGTTCTCCAGTATGGTCATTGGGGTGCGCGACAATGCCGATTTTATGAAGAACGGTCCAAAGCGAGTAGGAAAGAATGCAGGCGGTAATCGCCACGCCGAAACCCCAGCCGGCTTTCAGGCCGATGTACAAATTGGTGAGCGACAATACGGCCCCCAACAGCGAGCCCATGATCACCGCCCGCCAGGTCAATTGGGCCATCGAGTCACCGCGGCCCTTGTAAACCTTCTCGAACCATTGCCGTTCGATCTCTTCCGGCGTGCCCTGGAAGGGCGCGACTGGCAGTTCGAAGTCATCTTCCAGAAGCTCGGCATCCACCATCTCGTCGCCGGGCGGGAACGTATCTTTTGTATCCATGACGAATTGCACCAGTTTTTCGATTGGCTGGAACGAATTCACGAACTGTACCCGATTTGTCTTGCTGTGTACACCCTTGAAAGCACTTCGGCGGGAGAGCGCTGCGGCAGAATTCACGAAAGTGTATATTAAGTGTCGATGGACGAGCCGTTTTCCGGCCCAGAATCCGTTATGGCAGAAACGCTCAAGATCGCAATCAATCATGTCATCTTTAATCGGCCAACCGCTCCGCGCCCTCGATACGCCGCAATTGCTGCTGGACCTTGACGCCATCGACGCCAACCTGCGGCGCATGTTCGAGGCGGGCCGCGAGCGCGGCGTCAATGTGCGCACGCACTTCAAGTCGCTCAAATGCGGCGGCTTGGCACGCTATATCCGCGAGCGCGGCGTGCGCCACTTTCTGGCCGCCAAGCTCAACGAAGCCGAGGTGCTCGCCGACGCCGGGATCACCGACATCCTGATCGCCAATCAGATCGTCGGGCCGCAGAAAATGGAGCGGCTTTCCCGGCTCGCCCAGCGCGTGCAACTTCGCGTTTGCGTTGATCAAGCCGAGAATGTCGATCAACTTTCCCGTGAGATGCACGCCGCCGGGGCGACGCTCGGCATCCTGATCGAAATCGACATCGGTATGGCCCGCTGTGGCCTGCCGCCCGGCGAAGCCGCCGTTGCGCTCGCCCGGCATATCCGCCAAAGTCCCGGATTGCGCTTTGACGGCCTGCAAGGCTACGACGGCCATCTACAGATGATCGCCGACGCCGCCGAGGCCGCACCCGGTGCCTTGAAGGCCTCGCAAAACTCGTCCTTGACGAGGCGGCGCATCGAGGATGCGGGCATTCCCAATACCATCGTCACCGGAGCGGGCACGGGCACTGGGAGTTCGTCGCGGGCTATCCCGGCGTCACCGAAATCCAGCCCGGCTCGTTCGTGCTTATGGACTGCGCGTATCACGCCGTGTGCCCCGAGTTCGGCTATGCCCTTTCCATCCTAGCGGCCATCATCAGCGTGCGGCCCGATTGGTATGTCCTCGACGCCGGAAGCAAGGCGATCTCCCAGGATTTCGGTAAGCCGGTGATTAAGGACAGACCTGAAGAAATCGTAATGGGACTCTCGGAAGAGCACACGAAGGTGCAGTACGACATGAGGGCACAAGGCGATCCGGCGGGCGTACACATCAGCGACCGGCGCGAGGTCCTGCCGGCGCATTGCTGTGCGACGATGAATTTGCATCGGCAGTGCCTCGGCGTCCGCAAGGGGAAGGTCGAAGCGGTTTGGCCGATCGAGGCCAGCGGGCGTTACGATTGAGTCCTTTGTAACGGTTTACTTCCCACGTTGACGTTGCCCGCACATCGCAGCCGTTGCGGCTACACCGGCGATCAACAATGCAAGCGTTCCGGCTCGGGAACGGGAGTGATTGTAGACTGATCTACGCCCGATTGATGGCCCTCAACGCTTGGGTCCTCGATCGACATGTAGCCGGCATTGATCGCAATCTTGAACTTACCCAGAGGCAACGGATGGTCAGCCATCGCGCCACGGGCGACGTGCTGGAACTGGGACCACCGCGCCGAACAATGTCGGGTTGCCGATCGTCAAGTTGGAGCCATCTTCAATCGCTTCATCATTCGTCACAATCAACTTGCCGCCGGAGACAAACGTACCGCCCGTATAGGTATTGGTTCCGGCCAGAACCAGCGTGCCCGAAGTCAATTGAAACGAAGTCTCCGCCTCGCCGTCCTGGATCGAGCCGCCGAATGTGGTCTTCGTGCCGCTCTGGCTGACCGTCAAGCTGACCGAGCCGCCGGTGCTGTTGGTGATCGTCCCTGCCGTGCCGCCGCTCAAGCCGGCCACGACGATGCTGAACCCGGTCAAATCTAGCGTACCGCCGTTGACAGCCAGGCTGCCGCTTCCCAGGGGCCTGGATCGCCGATTTGCATTGAACCGCTGGTGATGGTGGTTCCGCCAGTGTAATTATTGGCGACACCGAGCATCAGCGAGCCGCCGCCAGCCGTATCCTGGTAGACGAATCCGCCGAACCGCTTAGCTGGCCGGCCAAAAGCAGGGCGTTGCCGTTGCTGTCGATCGTTCCTTGCCCCGTAAGGCTGATGGGCATGGCGATCTGCCAAGAGCCGGTGGCCTGGATCGTTCCTCCGCCGAAGTTGAACTGCGCGTTCGGGCCACCGGCCTGGAATCCGTATACATTTGAGGTGCTATTAAACTGGTCCACGACGCCGGGCAGGACGAGCAGGCCGCCATTGAGATTGTAGGTTCCAACGCTCGCTGCGTCGATCGTAATCAGCATGCCGCCCGTGCCAACCATATTGGTTCCGCCTGACTGGAAAAAACACCGCTGCCGTCATAGCCGATATACTCTGCATCGGCGGTGAGCACGCCGCTTCCGCTCAAAGTGTAGGAACCCAAGGAGAGGGAAGCGGTATCGGCTGGACCGATGAGGCCCAGAATCAGAGCACGCCGCCCGCGTTCAATACCGCGTTCGTTCCTCCAGCTGCGCCATAGTGCCGCTGGTATAATAGCCGACGATAGTCTCTGTCGATGCGACCAAACCGCCGCTCAAGCCGTAGTACCCGACACCATGCTCACCAACGATCAGGTCGGTAGCCGTCACCGAATTGGTCCCCCCTGACTGATAGTACGACCCGACAGTGCCGGGACCATACGCCAAGGCGGCATCTAAGTACCCCGATATGTTCGCCGAGACCATTCCGCCCGATTGTATGAAGGTGCCGTTGCCGGCGTTGCCGACTATCATTTCAGCCGTCGTAAACGGGCCGGCGCTTTACGCTACAGGTCCCGCTGCTGCCAGCATCGGCGCCGATGTTCGCGGTACTCACGTTTACCGATCCGCCCGACGACTGGGTAAAGGTGCCGGCTGCGAATGTTCCGACATTCATTGTGGCATTCGGCGCGTTTAACTGTCCGCCCGTCAGGGTGTAGTTAGCGGCATTGCTGTAGGCGATGCTCAAAGCGATACTGGTCGCGACGACTCCTCCGGTTTGCGTGATGCTTCCCTGGCCCAAGTAACCCATCCGAATACGCTCTGGGGAAACCGTTCCCCCGCTGATAGTGTAACTGCCGCTGCTGCTCGCCGAGTTGTAACCAAGCCAGATTACAGACCCCGTATTTGAGGCAGAGTTGACGCCGCCGGATTGCACGAAGTTGCCCGTGTTATTGAAGCCGACGTATTCGATGGTAGACGCCAAGGTTCCGTCCGTCATCGAGACCGTGCCATTCTCGAATGTCGAGGTGCCCGTAAAGCTGTTGGCGCCGTTAAGCTGTAGCGTTCCCCCGACCGATCATCGTCAGGTTGCCGCCATCGGAGATCGCGCCGCCGACCGAAACGTTGCCGCTGCCGGCGACGGTCAGAGTATAGCTGCTGCCGGTATCCAAGTTGCCCTGGATCGAAAGCAGGCTGCCTGAATTATTGAGCCAGGTTTGCGGCCCGCCCACAACGAGCGAGTTGGAAAACGTCAGCGCCCCTGCGCCGGGGTCCATTTCAATGCCGATGGAAGGATTGCCGTTGACCGTGGTCGAGTTCAGCGTCAGGGCGTTGTCGGTGATCACGACGTTGCCTGAACCGGTGCTCCAGACGCCGCCGACGGCGTACGGTGCGCGAAGGTCCGGCTGAAACGGGTACGAACCGGCGTTGAACAGGCCGATATCGGTGCCTGTGGGAACGGTCCCGCCCCAATTGGCGACGGTGCCCCAGTCCGAGCCGACATTGGCCCAAGTGTAGACGTTTTTGCGCCCAAATTGGCGAAGTGACAAAGGCGAAGCCGATAGTCAGCCCCAAAAGGACGCAGCGGTGCATGTGCCGTGACGATTTTGTGCAAAGCATTTTTGTGACCCCAAGATGATGTGAGAAACTCATAATGATTTTAACTACTGCGGGCATGGTTTCAATAAAAGAACGGGGAAAACTCAGAAAAATACCCGCCGCGTGACGTTTTTGTACTACTGCTGGCCGTGGCCAAGACGCGGAATTGCATTCGAACCCACAAGGGGGGCAGGATTCAGTCTATCGGAACGTCTGGCCGATTGAAATCCCAAGGGTATTGGCTACCGGGCGTTCTCTTCCATCGCTTGGATGATTCAAGATGACCATTTGATGCGTCTTGGGATCGCGGATGGCCAAGACCGAGCTTCCGCCGCCGTCCAAGTTGACTGCCTCCTCGGCTCCTTGGGCAACAAATACCTCGGCGAGTTCGGCGAGCGACATGCCCGTCGCCACCCCTTTTTTACGTCCGTCAACTACGACCACGATCAGAGTCTTGCCGTGGTTTTTGATTCCTACGGCCGTGCGGGATGCGGCCCCGTGATAAAGCCCGGTCTTCGGGAAATCGGTGCGACGTTCTTGCCGCCGCGGACCAAGGTATCGTGTCCGGCGATGGCCTGTTTCGCCTCGCGCGGCGGTTCCTTTCCGATCGCGATCGAAGCTTTCCCGCGGGCATCGATCATGAGCATGGGCATATCCCGTCCCGCTTTTGACCAGACCACTCCATCGGTCTCCGCGACGCCGGTCACTCGTGCCATGGTCGAGGCATTGAACTGCGACAAGGCGGCTTGCCCTTCAGCGTCTTTCCCCCGAAAATGCTCAAAGAAATCACCGTTGATGACCACATCGAACTTCTCGCGATCCGCGATCTTGGTGGGCGGCATCAAAGTCGTCTGCCACGGTCCGTTCCCGTCGGGATCCGCTCCGCCGCGAGCGACTGCGCACGACGATTCCCCCGTGGGTTAGATCAACGATAGCCTCATAGATGCGCCGGGCGGATTGGTCTTTGCCTCATAGCTGTACGCTACGCCGGCGTACGGCCGACTTGGAAACTCGTCCGCATAGGTCGTGTTGCCGCAGCGCAAATAGGAATAACAGTGAAGCGGCGATTCTGGATTGATGAATCATCGGTACTTCCTCAACGCTACAATCACCGCCGCGATATCAGCCGGCAGCGGGGCTTCGATCTCCATCATGCGGCCCGATCGCGGATGCACGAACCGCAGCCGCTGGGCGTGCAGGGCCTGGCGATCGAGCAGCACGGTCGTGTCCGAGGCGTCGCCGCTCAACTCGCCGCGGGTCAGTTCGGCGCGGTGCCCGTAGGCTCGATCGCAGAGCACCGGCAAGCCGATGTGCGCCAAGTGGACGCGGATCTGGTGCGTGCGGCCCGTCTTCGGCATCGCCCGCACCGCGGCAAAACCGCGGAATCGCTCCTCAACTCGATAGAACGTCTGCGCAGTCCGGCCTTCGTGCGCGTCGCGGACGGTGGCCATCTTCTCGCGATGCACCGGATGCACGGCGATCGGGCGGTCGATGATGTCGCTATCCAACTCCGGCGTGCCGGCGACGAGGGCGAAATACTCCTTCTCGATCGATCGCGACTGAAATTGCGCGGCCAATTGGTGATGGGCCTGGTCGTGCCGAGCGACGAGGATCGCGCCGCTCGTGTCGCGGTCGAGGCGATGCACAATGCCCGGCCGCAACGGGCCGCCGCTGCTGCTGAGGCTCGGGCCGAAGTGGTACTGCAGGCGCGCTGACCAGCGTGCCCGACCAGTGCCCTCGCGCCGGATGCACGACCATGCCCGGCGGCTTGTTGACGACCACCAGATCGTCGTCCTCAAAGAGAATTTCCAGCGGGATGTCTTCGGGCCGCGGGGACTGCGCGCGGGATTTCCGGCAGCACGATCCGCACCCGCTGCCCGGCGCGGACGCGATAGGCCGGCTTGCCGCCACGGTCGTCGATCAGCACTCCGCCGCCAGGAGATCACCCGCCGCAGATGGCCGCGGCTGTAGTTGTGGAAATGGACGGTGAGCAGCGTGTCCAACCGCTGCCCGGCCTCATCCTCCGCGACGATGAACTCCACCGGTTCGTCGGAGAGCGTCGGATAGCGCGGAACGTTGGTCACTTCGAGTCCCCTTTCCCGCTGGAGAGGGCTAGGGTGAGGGCATTAGATTCTATCGTTAAGAATTACCAACAACCGGCCACCAACCTACCTTCACCCCCTGCCCCTCTCCCGAAGGGAGAGGGGAGTCAGTGTTACTTTTTCGCCGGCGGCGCGGCGGATGGGGCGGGCGCGGGAAGTGTGGGCGATGCGGCCGTCGCCTTGGGCGGTTCGGCCTTCGGCGTCTCCGTCTTCGGTGCTGTCCCAGTGCCGGACGACTTGGGAGTGCTCGCCGCCGTGCCGGAACTGCTCTCGCCCGGCCCCGGCGGGCGCCGCGAGCGGCGGCATGTCGGGATTCTCCGGCAGCGTCAGGCTCTCGGCTTTGCCGCTTGGGCCAGCCGCCGACTTCTCCGCCGCTTCCTTCTTGGGCTTCGGCTTGTATTCGGCGAGGGCCTTGTAGAACTCCGCGGTATCCGGCTTGCCGAGCTGCTCGAGCCGCTGGTCGACAATCGTCTTGAACGTGCCCTGCGGGAACTCTTTGATCACCTCCTGGTAGGCGGCGGTCGCCTCCGGAAGTTTGCCCATGGTTTCCAAAATCCGCGCCTTGCCGAACATTGCCCGTTCGCGTGCCAGCGGACCTGCCGAGGCGGCCAACGTCTTTTCGTACCGTTCCCCGGCATTGTTCAAGAAATTCGTCGCCGCTTCCTTGTTGCTCAAGACCTGAGTCGTGCCCAGGAACAAGCACGAATCGGCGGTAAGGCCTGTGCCCATTCGCCGGCCGGCGTGCCGCCGTAGCTTTGGCTCGCTTTATCCATTGCGGCGGTATAATTCTGCATCTCGTATACCGGAAAATAAACTGCCTCGGGAACCTCAACCGCGTTCCAAGCCTCGACCGCCTGGCTCTCAGAATGTCCATGCCAGATTTCCCAGGCGACTACGCCGACGACCAACAGCAAGATGACGCCAAGAATCGAAAGCCGATACGGCAATACGCCTTCGTAGGTTCGTACCGCCCATTCCGCAAGGTCGTTGTGCTGAAGCTCGTGCCGGCGTTCACTCTTCATGGTTCTTCACTCGCGCAATTTGATTTTGGCAGAAACCCTTAAATATAGAGCCACTAAGGGAGGGGCGTCAAGCGGGACTGGCCCCCTTTCCGGAATTGGGTCCGTGCCTTACCATCCATCGCATGAGCCTTAATCCGCCGCAATTGGAAGCCGTAAAGACGCTGTCCGGACCGCTGCTGGTCCTGGCCGGGGCGGGCACGGGCAAGACGCGGGTGGTCACCTACCGCATCGCCGAACTGATCCGCCATCGCACGTCGCCCGATCGCATCCTGGCCGTCACCTTCACCAACAAGGCGGCCGACGAAATGCAGGAGCGGGCCGGCCACTGCTGCGGCAAAGGGACAAGAAGCTGCCCAAGCAGCCGGAGATCTCCACCTTCCACTCGCTCTGCGTCCGCATCCTGCGGCGGCACATCACCCACCTCGGCTATCCGGCCGGCATTCGCCATCTACGACCGCGGCGACCAGGAAAGCGTCGCCCGCACCGCGCTGCGCGAGATCAAAGTGGCCGACGGCCTGCTGCGGCCGGGCGATCTGCTCTACCTCATCGGCCGCTGGAAGAACGACCTCGATCCGGCCCGAGGAGGCGGTCGCGCTGGCCCAGACCGACAAGGAGCACCTGGCCGCGTCGGCCTATCGCCGCTATCAGAAGGCCCTGCAAGGCGGCCGGCGCCGTCGATTTCGACGACCTGCTGCTGTTGACCGAAGAGCTCTTCGCGCGGTTTCCCAAAGTCCGCACGGCGGAGGCCGGCCGCTTCGATCACCTGCTGGTCGACGAATACCAGGACACCAACGGCAGCCAGTATCGCATCGTCAAAGCCCTGGCCGCCGGGCACCGCAACCTGTGCGTGGTGGGCGACGACGACCAGTCGATCTACGGCTGGCGGGGCGCCGAGGTCACGCACATCCTGCGCTTCGACCGCGATTGGCCCGAGGCCAAGGTCGTCCGCCTGGAGGACAACTACCGCTCCACTCGCGAGATCATCGCCTGGGCCAACCGGCTGATCGCCTTCAATCGCAAGCGGCACGCCAAGGTGCTGCGGGCGGGCATCGACGGCGAGACGCCCCGCATCCTGCAGCTTGAGGACGAAGCGGTCGAGGCCAAGCACCGTGGTCGACGAGATCGCCAGCGCGGGTCGCCGGAACACAAGCTGAGCTACAGCGAGCTTCGCCATCCTCTGCCGCACCAACGAGCAGCCCCGCGCCTTCGAGATGGAACTCCGCCGGGCGAAGATGCCCTATGTGCTCGTCGGCGGCATGTCGTTCTACGATCGCAAGGAAGTCCGCGACTGCTGGCCTATCTGAAAACGCTCGCCAATCCGCGCGACGAAGTTTCGCTGCTGCGGATCATCAACACGCCGCCCCGCGGCATCGGCCAGGCGGCGGTGAAGAACATGCTGGAAAAGGCGACCACGGCCGGCCGGCCGCTGTGGGACGTGCTGGGCGAGTCGGGCGTCGATTCCGTCGTCGGCGATTCCGCGAAATGATCGCTCGCTACCGTCGCCTTGCGCACCAGGACCCGCTCGTGGAAGTCGCGCGGAACTTGATTCACGAAATCGGCTACAAGCAGGAAATCGCGCGGCTTTATCCCGACGGCGCCGATCAGGAAAGCCGCTGGTCGGCCGTGGAAGAAGTCGTAAACGCCATCGGCAGCTACGCCAAGCGGGCGAAGGAACCGACCATTGCTGGCTTCTTGCAAGACATTGCCCTGACAACAAGCGAGCAGGATCGCGACAAGGAATCGAAGCTCGAGCGCGACGCGGTCGTGCTCGATGACCTTGCACGCGGCCAAGGGACTTGAGTTCCGCGAGGTCTACATGGTCGGCATGGAGGAAGGCACGCTGCCGCACGCCGCAAGCGTCGCTGCGGTCGACGCGGCCGCCATCGACGAAGAGCGGCGGCTATGCTATGTCGGCGTGACCCGCGCCCAGCGGCGGCTGACGCTGACGCTCGCCCTCAGCCGGCAGAAATGGGGCAAGCCGCGGGCGACAATCCCCAGCCGTTTCCTTTACGAGATCACCGGACAGACGAAGAACCCGAACTACCTTGCCGCGCGGCAGCAGCGGCGGCCGAACAAGTACGCCAAGACCCCGCCGCCGAAGGCTAAGCTCTCGGCCCGTCCGGCGGTGAAGCGTCCGCGGTCATAGGCTATTGTTCGGGTGGCACGTCCCTGAGCTTGCGAAGGGCGTGGCAATACCGACACCACGCCCTTCGCTGGAAGCTCAGGGACGTGCCACCCTACGCCGTTAACCCTTTTTCGTGTTCTTCTGTTAGTCGTTGCGCGGTTTTGACTTGCAATACCGTAGCCCTGCGGATTACGGGAGAGCCCGCGGCGTCTTCTTGTTTCTTTCGCGGATAGTCACGACTGGTTTTATTTTTCCTTATGTACGGATCGATGATGGCGAGGTCCAGCAGATCCTTCAGCTTTTCGCCTGGACCAGGAAAGCCTTTGTATTCCCTCATCGGCCTGCGGTAGGCTCGCCATACTCCTGCAAAGCTGATACGCTGTGGTGCAATTCCTTGTTCCACGAGATGGTGGTGCGAATGCAGGCCCATCGCCCACATTCCCAACAACGTCCAGTGCAACTCGACCATCGCGTTGTCCGGATTCTGGCTGCGGAGCTTGCGACGATCGAAGGTCTGCTTGCAATGGCGATAGAAAACCTCGATGCCCCAACGCCGGCCGTAGACTTCCGCGGCCTGCGCATCCGACAATTCGCGCGGATCGAGGATGCTCGTCACCAAATACACCGGATGCTTGCCTCCGTCCACCACGATCAGTCGTAGCACCAGTGGCGGCAAATGCTTTTTTGCTGCCCGGTTGGGCCACAAGTATACCCGTCCGTCGCGCTCGCGGGCGTAGCCCAATTTCTTGAGCAAGGTCACATTGCTGCCCATACGCACCAGAAATTGATGGCCTGCGTCGAGAATCGCTTTCCAGAACTCGTACCCCACAAAACCCGCATCGGCGGTCAGCAAGGATCCCGCAGGTATCGTCGGCAGCATCTCCTGCACATGGGCGCGTTCGCTGCTGTCGGAAGGACCGGTACGCCAATCCCAGGGCAGTCCCGATCCGACGTGCCAAAGAACGGTCATCCAAATCCGCGGAATATTGGCTTTGCGCTGGTTGGCTTCCTGCTTGCTCCGCCGACGCTTCGACCGGCGGCGACGCTTCTTCTGCCCCTCGCGTGAAAGCTTTGACTTGGGGGAATAACGTTCTTCGTTCTTGCGGGTCCGGGGCACGTCCGCGCGGCTGCCGTCCGCGGCAAAGACGATCCAACCCGCGACCTTCCAGACACGCGACAGCTTTTCCCGCATCCGCTGCCGAAAGGCGGGCGCAACAGTGCCCGCAAGGGCTCGGTCCATTTCCCCAGCAGCTTGATGAATGCCTGGTAACTTCCCGCGGGCTGCGTTGATCGCCGAAGCAATCCATGATAATCTTGCGGGCAGTCGAGAACCGTTCGACGAGCGTTATTTCGTCCGACCAAGCCCACAACAGCGCCGCACAAACCAAGCACTGCGGCGTCCAAGTACAGTCGCCCCGCAAGGCAATTCCATTGAAGGTGACGCCCTTCAAAAGCCATTGCAGTACGTCGCGCAAGTCGTGTGCGTGTGCCCATAACAAACTTTTCCGTCCATGGTCTTGATGCGCCATCGCCAATTCCTTTGGGGGTGCGAGTTGTGGTAAACTACGCAAATCCCAAAAAATGGCTAACGCATCAAGACCAATTTATCATCTCTATCAAAAAGGGTTAACGGCGTAGCGTGCCACCCTCTATTGTCTCGCCTGGAGGCCCTACCTCGCCGTAAACTTGTAGCTGCCCGACTGCACTTCGTAAACCGCTTCGCCGTTCTCCGCGCGGAGGAACTTGACACCCTCCGCTTCCGCAGCCGGCTTGCCGGACTCGCGCACGGTATCTTCGCTGGCCGCCGGCATATAAACCGTGGCAGTCGTGTTTGCGGGTATGGTAACGTCCAGGGCGAACTCTTTGCCCTGTACCTTCCACGACGATGCGATCGGGCCATGGATTGACCGCAGACTCGCCTTCGCCCAAGTCAAGCCGCCGCCGGCGTGCGGATGGACGATGATGTGCTTGTAGCCCGGATGGTCCGGGTCGAGACCGATGCCGGCGAGCGATTCGAAGAGCCACTGCCCGCACGAGCCCAGCGAGTAGTGATTGAACGAGTTCATGCCCGGGTTCTGAAAACCTTTGTCGGGCGTCCAGCCGTCCCAGCGCTCCCAGATCGTCGTCGCCCCATGCTTGACGGAAAAGAGCCACGAAGGAAACGTGTCCTGCATGAGCAGCCCGAAAGCCGAGTCGAGTTTGCCGGCTCGCGTGAGTTCGGGCAGCAGGTAGCTTACGCCCACGAAGCCCGTCGAGAGGTGCCCATTCTTGGCGCGTATGCCATCCACCAAGTACTGCACCGCCTTGCCGCGCAGTTCGTCCGGCAGGAGGTTGAACTTCAGGGCCATCACGTAGCAGCATTGAGTATTGCCCTGGATGCGGCCATCGGGCTTGACGTAGCGCTTGATGAATGCCGCCTTGATGTCGCGGAATAGCTGCTCATATTTCTCGGCCTCCGCGATGTTTCCCACCGCTCGGTACGATCGCGCGAGGAGGTCCGTCGAGTAGGCGAAGTAGGCGGTGCCGATGAGGTCCTTAGGCGTTTCCGCGCCGATGGAGAGCCAGTCACCATAATCGCCGCCGCGGTCCCGATCCCGAATCAGGCCATCGCTGTGCTTGCGGCACCACTCGATCCAGCGAGTCATGGCGGGCAGGTGTTTTTCAAGGATGCGGCGATCGCCATAGGCCTGATAGATCGTCCAGGGGCAGATCACGCCGGCATCGGCCCAGGCGGGGGTTCCCTTGCCGCCCATCGTGTTCGGGCTGACGTCGCCGTATGCGCCCTCGGGCGATTGGCCATCGTCCACATCGACGAGCCACTTGGTAAAAAAGGCGGCCACGTCGGCGTTCATCGTGGCCGTGCGGACGAAGACCTGCGCGTCGCCCATCCAGCCCAGCCGCTCGTCGCGTTGCGGGCAGTCGGTGGGAATGCTGACGTAGTTGCCGCGCTGGCCCCAATGGATGTTCGACTCAAGCTGATTGATCCGCGGATCGGAGCACGTGAACTCGCCGGCGCGGGGTGTATCGCTGCCGATGACGACGCCGGTCACGGCGTCCAAATCGGGCTTGTGCGTAAGACCGGACAGTTCCACGTAGCGGAATCCGTGGAAGGTGAATGTTGGCTGCCAGGTTTCCGTCGCCGCGCCATTGCAGATATACGTATCGACCGACGGCGCACCGCGGAGATTGGTCGTATAAATCGTGCCGTCCGGATTGAGCATCTCAGCATGCCGCAGCGTGATTTTGCTTCCCGCGGGCGCGGACACTTTCAACCGCACGAAGCCGACCATATTCTGGCCCATATCGAAGGTCCAATGACCCGGCTTGGGCTCGGTGAGCGCTTTCGGCTTCAACTCCGCCAACTCGCGCACCGGTTGCATGACCTGGGCTTCGATCTGCCGCTGCGGCTCTTCGCGAACCGAGACGGTCGGCCAGAACTTAGCGTTCAGTCCGGGTGCGTCCCATCCGGCAACCTCTTTCGTCGCGTCGTAGGATTCGCCTAGGAAAAAGTCGGAAGCAAGAATCCGACTGGGATGGACCCGCCAACTCGCGTCGGTCTCGATCCGCTCGACGCTGCCGTCGGAGCATGTCACCTCTAGTTGAGCGAGGAGGGCCGGCTCGGCGCCGAAGAACTGAAATCCGCCGTTGCCGATGTGCCCGCTATACCATCCGTTGCCCAACAGGGCGGCCACGGCGTTCTTGCCCGTCTTGAGAAATGACGTCACGTCGTAGACCTGATAGCGGACTCGCTTGCGATAGTCGGTCCAGTCGGGGGCCAAGACATGATCGCCGACCCGCTTGCCATTGATGTGGAATTCATAGAGGCCCAGCGCCGTGGCATACAACCGCGCCGATGCGACCGTCTTGCCGTTCAATGGAGAATTCCTTGCGAAGGAAGGGAACCGGCGCGGCCGTTGCGTCCGCCGCTACGTTCTTCCAAACCCCTTTGCCGAAGTCGGCGATCTCGAAGGAATTTTGCCAGGCGGAGTCGTCAAAGCCTGCCGTGTTCCAGCCCTTGGCCGCTTGCTTGGATGTCTTCCAATGCCGATCGCTGGCGATCACATGGATGTGGTTGGGATAAGTCACGACAATCTCCGCGCAAACGCCGGCAAGACCCTCAATGTTTTTGGCGGCCACGGCCACGACATTTGCCCCCGAATGCAAGTGCTTGCGAAGATCGTAATGCTGCGGCCGCTTCCAGCCGTCGCGCTGGGCGAAGTGAGCGACCTTCTCGCCGTTGACATAGAGCGTGAATTGATCGTCAACCGTGAGCGTCAACTCCGCTTGGCTGGGCGTCTCGCCGGCGGGCACATCGACCCAACAACGAAAGTAGCGGTCGCCGGCCGGTGCGGTCTTGGTCAGATCGACGCCCGGCTCCGGGCACCAAATCCACTTCGCAATGGCCAGCGAACCGAGAGCCGCATTGCGGGACGTCAAATCGCTAGCGATCCACTTGGCCGACCAATCGTCAGGCTTCAAGAGACCCCATTTCCCAACGGGCCGGCTTGCTCCACGCGCTGGGCTTTCCATCGCGGTCCCACGACATGACTTTCCAATAGCACTTATCGCGCGAGGCGAGCGGCTTGCCGCCATAGGCGATCTGCGTAGTTTCATCGGACGCAACCTTGCCGCTGTCCCAAAGGTCGCCGCGGTCTTGCTCCAGGATCGCGGCAGTTGACGCCACAAGCACCTGGTACGCCGTCTGCCGCTGGCCGCGCTCGGCCGATTCGATAATCCAGCCCAGCCGCGGCCGGTGAGCATCGATTCCCAACGGATCGCGGAGATACTCGCAACGTAAATCGGCGACCTGAATCGCCTGACCACGCGCCATGCCGGAACCAATGACCAAACAAGCCAGAACCACGAATGAAAGCCGTGACATTGCAGCACCCCAGGAATCTTGAATGACGCGAAGTTGCGGAAAACGTCATCATAATCCCGCCGCGCGCGGGTTTCAATAGACTTGGCGGCAGGGATTGGCCGAACAGAGGCGCTAAGCAGTGGGTTTTGTCCGGCGGAAATCAACGTGGCCCAGGGGCCGTAGGGACGGTTCATGGTAAACCTCCTTTCTTCGTGCTTGTCTTGTCCTCCGGCCGTCCGCTCGTCGAGGTCCCGGTGGTGATGGATAGAGTCCCACTGCTGATGGATAGAGTCCCGCCGGACACGTTCGACTGCGCACCGGTCTTGGTATTCGCCGACCGCAGGCGGTACACTGTCTCCTCGACTTTCACATGAAACGCCTCGCGCTGCGCGGGCGTCAGGACCGCCAGCTTCTTCTCGCCGGTCTTCCGCTGCTGTTCCTGGAAGTCCTGCAACCAGTCGTTCTCGATCTCCAGCAGCGCTTCGCGCTGCGCGTCGGTGGCGCCGATTGCCCGCAAGACGACATAGTCCAGTGCCGTCCACGCGTCCTCGCGAATGGCCATGTCCTGATACTTCGCAAGCTGTTCGCGCGTGAGGACGGCCTCAAATTGCTTTCGTAGAGTGATGGCGATTTTCCTTGCCGCCGGTTCGCGATCGAAGGCCGCGCAGGCGCTCTTGCCGCTGCGCGGCGATCTTCTTCTCGTGCTCCGGCAACTCTTTCCAACGCGTCTGGGGCGTCTTTCCCAGCATAAAACCCGCCGCGGAAGCGATGCTGGTGCCGCCATTGGGTCCCCGCAGCTTCTCCCGCTCGGCATGCGGAACCGTCGCCAAGTCCTCGGCGTACTTCTCCCACAGGCTGGAGGACTTGCCCAGGATTTCGCGGACCTTTGCCCGCTGCGCGGCGGTGAGCGACAACTCCTTCTGGATCTCTTCCTTGCCGAAGTCGGCGTAGGGAAGCAATGTGTAGATCCAGAATAAGCCCCGCTCACCCTTGATTTTAATTCCCCACTCGCCACTCGGATCGTCTTTGTCGAGCATTTCCGTGCGGAGTTGTGCGCGCTGCTGCGGTGTCAAGACAGCCAGCTTCTTGTCCGATTCTTCCTTCGTGAGTCGGCTCGTCTGTTGCGTATTCTCCAGATAAAGGCGTTGCAATTGGTCCTTCTGCGCCCTGGGTGAGACCGGGGTCGAAATCGGGGGTGCCCAGGAAGGTAGAGGCTTCCTCGGCGAGCTTGGCGTCGCGGAGCGCGCGGATCTGTTGGGGCGTAAGGATCGTTTCCACCTCTTGGACATACTTCTCGGCGCCTCGTTTCCAGCGGTCGGAGGCCGGGCTTTGCCCGCTGTGCTTTCCTTCCTTTCCTGCATTGCTTAACGACTCTTCTAACGCGGCATTGAGATTCCGGCGGGCGGCAGCGAGCTTCTCTTTCTGGTCCGCCGTGAGGGCGAGTTGCTTGACGACGCGGGGCTGCAGGAGCAGATCCAGATTGCGAAGCCAAGTGAAGACATTGTCGTTTTCGGCGGCCGCTGCCAGGCCCGGGCGTTGCCGCAGCCGTTGAGGCGGTCGATTTTGGTACCGGCGCGGCTTTTGTTTCTGTACCTGCCTGCTGTCCGGCATCCGCCGGCGCGGGACGGAGGGTCGGCAGGAGGAATACGCAAGATGCCACGGCTATCAGGGAGGCGATGCTTCGCCGTGAAAGCAACAGACTGGTTTTGCTGACGGTAACGAGCATTCCCATCCGCCGCCGCCAAAAGGCGTAAGCTGCGGGTTTTGTCCGGCGGAAATCAATGTGGCCCAGGGGCCGTAAGGACGGTTCATGGTAAGTCTCCTTTTAATCACAACCCATTGCTCTGCAACTGTTGCTCCAACTTCTTGCGCTGCTCCGGCGTGAGAATTGCCACTCGCCTTCTCGCCCGTTGCGCGGTGCATGGACAAGTCCGGGAAGGAGGAATCTTTGATGATTTGTTGCAGCCTCGCTTCTGCTCCGGCGCGAGACCGAGCGATTCCCTCAGTTTGCGGTCCGTGCCTGCCAGGGCGGCGACAGCGTCGTTTTCCTGCCGTACGCTCTTCAGCTTCGCCAGCTGTTCCGGCGTGAGCGCGTCAGCAATGCGGAGAATTATCGACCTGCCGAGCCCATCGAGTTTTT
The DNA here is from genome assembly GCA_963707295.1 of uncultured Planctomycetia bacterium. Classification (GTDB taxonomy): domain Bacteria; phylum Planctomycetota; class Planctomycetia; order Pirellulales; family Thermoguttaceae; genus JANXQG01. Next base: position 3,258,833 of record CAVPPL010000005.1, on the reverse strand, counting down.
CACGGAGCTTGACGAGACCGACCCTTTGTTCTTCGACCGGCTTTTCACTGCCCGCGTTATAGGTGAAACTGAGCGAAGATTCTTTCCGCTTTGGACTTGAGATCCGTGTCGATGGCCACGAGTTTCGCGCCTGTGCATCGGTTAGGCCGATGGTGTCACGGATCGCTTCGTTTCCCAACTCCGGGCAGACGTACATCGACCCGGCGCCTGGGGATAAGACCACGAACGAAGGCGGCGGGGCAAAGGGCATGTCCATGCCTCGAAGGATGCGCGTCCCCGGCTCAATGGTCCGGATAAATGGCCCAGCCTCATTCACGTTGGCGAAGCCGGCCAGCAGCTTTTCCCGCTGTAGCGGTGTAAGCACCCCCAGTACGCGCTCGCGCACCTGCATGCCTCGTCTGCCCGCAGTCCGCATGATGTCGTCATAGAGCCGATTCAGTTGCTTTTCCTGCTCCCGGTTCAAGTCGAGATTGTAGATTTCCTTCGCCGCGTGCGGCGTGGTGCAAAACGTCATTGCGACGTTAATCAAGTCGAACTTTTTAATGGCCGCCCGTTGCTCCGGCGTGAGCAGGTCCTCGATCTGGCGGCGGAACTTGTCCGCGACCGGTGGGAGCGACGCCGCGCGCATTCGACTGCTCTTTCTCTTCCCTGCTCCCGCGGCGGCAGGTTCTTCGTTTCTTGCTTGATCGATTCTTCGAGTGCGTGCAATGCCGATACATAGCCAGCGGAGACTTCGCGAATCTTTTTCTCCTGCTCGTCCTTAAAACTGAATTGCTTGCGGATGTCGCGGGTGGCGAGAAGAAAGTACTTCGGAAGCTGGAGGAATTCGTCGCGACGAATTTCGCCCGCCGCGGCCCAGTAGTAGCTCAGATCGCGATCGTTTGCGTCCGGCTTGGCCGTCCGAGTGTCGGCCGATGTGATCGGCCGCTTGCCCGCCGCGGCTTCACCGCTTGCCTCACCGGTGCGGAGATTACCGGTCCACGCACCTGCCGGCGCCTCGTTGACATGCATCTTAGCGATCATGGTAATATGCGCGTCTTTAAGCACTTCCTCCGCCCAGATTGATCCTACACTGGCTTTATCAGAGCTCTTTGTGTCCGGCGTAAACATGGGCAGAAACACTACTTCGCGAGACCGTAGCACGACATTGATTCCTGTTGGGTCGTTATCTGCGTGTACCGCCTCGAGTACTCCGTCGTATTTTAAATGCAACTCACGGAGATTCGTCTCCACAGTCTTATCGAGCAGCCGGATCGCTGCGTCCGACACGTTTTGCAATACCAAATAGAGCTCGTTGGGGAACTCAATCGAGTCGAGCGTCTTCGGCTTGCCGGGAACGCGGCGAATGGCAATGGCTGCCCGAAGCCCGTTGGCCGGTTCGCCCCATCGCAGACCTCGCTCGGTACCTTCCGTGATCGTCGTCGCCTTGCCGGTTTCCACTGTTTGGAGTTTTTCTGCCGGCGTCGATGGCCGGTTAACGACCTCCTTGCCGTCGATAGAGTCTCCATTTCCGTTTTCCGATGCCGGCGGTTGCTGTTGGGCAACGGCTGGCGCCGCGCGGAAGGTCGGCACTAGAAAGATGCAACACGCTGCGACGACGAGGACCGCGACGCTCTGCGGCGAAAGCAACGGGCTTGCCTTGCTGACCGAAACGAGCATTCCCATCCGCCGCCGCCAAAGGCGTGAAGCTGCGGGTTTTGTCCGGCGGAAATCAACGTGGCCCAAGGGCCGTAGGGGCGGTTCATGGTAAGGTTCCTTTTGATGCCAAATAAGTCTCGGATTCAAATGCCTCCGGCTTGCGGGCTGTCGATTTAATGCCGAGATGCACCGATGAATAAGGAGTTACGTCAATGCCGTCGTCGTAAGTCCGTATTCTTTGGTCACTTTTCGACTAAACCAACAGACCGCTTGCCCGGAGGATCGTTACGTTCGTAGCTACTCACCAAGCGATCCACGACCTTCCCCACGTTCCCCGGCGGCGGCGGAGCCGCCGCCGGGGAACGTGGGAAAAAGGGTGCGGAAGTGGCCGTGTGTGTAGCTGCAAACGTGATGCTCCCCTGGGCAAGCCAGGGGCATCCTCAATATGCGCCGGGGCGGTGGGGGCGTTTTCTGTTTGGCTTGCTTGGATCATGTCTTGGGCCTCGATCCCTCGTCTTTGCTTTGCACGCTCATCGCCGCTGCTTGCGAAGTCGTCGGCTCGGATGCGTGGCTGACGACGCGAACCAGCGTTTGCGCGTAATCGCCGGCGGCATGCCCGCTGACGGACATCGCCACCTGATCGCAGGCTAACTCGCGCCTCTAGGTGCAGGCAATAGCCCACCCAGTAGACCAGCGGATGGAAAAAGTAAATCGTCCGGGCCAGCTCGATCGTCCAGCCCCAGTATAAATCGCCGCGACGGAGATGGGCCAATTCGTGCAACAACACCAAGTCCAGCGCGTCACCAAGGGGGACAGTCCCATTTTTGCCCCCACGCTGCGCAGGGACCCCGCAAAAATCGGGACAGTCCCCTGAGAGCGTGCCCGGCAGGCTTTGCGGCAGCATCAGCTTAGGCCGCCAGAGCCCGCAGACGAACAACACGCCCGGATGATCGACCAGCAACACTTGCGGGCTCCGCCGAAGTCCGATTCGCTCGGCCAACTCGCGTACCCGCTCTGCCAGGTCGTTACCGGCCGCGGTTGTCAGCCGCATCAGACGGTGCAGCGCATAGCGTTGCCACGCTATCGCGGTCACGCGCCAAGTCACAACGACCGCCCAGGTCAACAAGAGCCACGCTTGCCAACTCACCAGCGACAACAAACCGGGTTCCCCCGCTATCACTCCCTGCCTCTCTCGCGGAAGGAGAGCGGAGATCTGGCGCTGGCGATCCAACGGGAACTTTGATGGGAGGCGGCGCAAGCGGCGGCCGCGTATGCTCCGCTTCCGCGGGCGGCGGATTTCGAGGCGGAGCGAACGGCCAGTGGGCAAAAGGCCACGGCACGGCCAGGACCCAAAAAGGCATCACGAGCAGCTTGATCGCGACGATCTGCCAGAGCCAGTATCGCACCCGCGGCGATGCCCGGCGAAGCATGAGCGCCACCAGGGTGACGATGGCAATCACCACGGTCGATTGCCATAAGACGGCGGCCATCAGGCCGGTCCAGACCGTGGAAAGGCGGTTCAAGTTGTCGATGATGGCCGGCATGTTGGGGAGATCTCATGGTGGGCCGCGCTCGCTTGAAGCGAGCTTGTCCCACCCTACGATTCTTGGATCCTCTTTGCGATGGCGCTTAATGATGCTAAATCCTTGGCCGAAAGCCGCTTGGAACCGCCGAAATAGGCCACCAGCGGTTCGGCCGATCCGCCGAGCACCTTATCGACGAATTGCCCGATGAGCGCCGGCATCAACTCCCCGCGGGCAATCGCCGCGCGGAAGCGGATGGGCGTCTCGCCCTCCTCGCGCACGAGCAGGCCCTTGGCCTCCAACCGCTGCATCGTTTTGAGCACGGTGGTCCGGGCGACCGGCCGCTGTTTCCGCACCAGGTCGCTGATTTGCCGCTCCGGGCACGGTTCGTGGTCCCAAACCAGTTGCAGAACGTGGAGTTCGAAGTCTCCGAGGTTCGGAATGGACCGAGTCATAAGATTCTCCTTGCTTACGGCTAGTGTCGTACATCTTACGACTATCGCCGTACCTTGTCAATAGGCAGTGCTAAAGAGAAAAGAATATTTTGTCCTGCGCGCAAAAGGCCGGGCGCGGCCCGGCGGCCGGCCGGAGTAAACCTTCGTCCAAGGCGTGGTGGGGGTGATTTGCGCGGAGCGTAGCGCAGTTCAGGTGAGTAGTTCGTAAGCGAGGCGACACATGCCTTTTCAAGAGGTGTCGTGCGTGGCAAGGGCCAGCGAGTTGCGACGTTGCTCAGTCATCGTCCAGGGAAGAAACTGAGCGATTTCCTCGGGAGCCGTTCCGCCCGCCGCGGCACAGCTTTCAAGATACCACGTCAGCCACGAGCGCGGGTTCAGTCCGCAACGGCCGATGGTGGCGAAGAGCGAAAAGAGCATCGCTGCCAGGCGACCGGACCATAAGGCGCCCGAGCCATAGTAGTTCTTCCGTCCTACCGCGGGACCGCGATTGGCGCGCTCCGAGGCGTTGTTGTCCAGCGGAATGCGCAGGTCATCCACGAACCGCGTCAGCCCGGACCAATGCTCTTGAAGACTGACCAGGGCCCTGCGGCAAGGTTCGTGGAGTCGCGGATCGGCCAGTTCCGCGGCGGCTTGCCGTTGCATCCGGGCAAGCGATTGACGCATCGCCGCGTCGGCGGCGCGAAACTTCGTGCTTTCGGGCTTGCATGCCAAGCGCCGCCGTTGGTGATGATACACCGCGCGGATGCGCTCCAGCCAAGCCAAGGCCCACGGTTTCAATTCGTCCCAGCCCTTGCCGACTTCGACGAAATCCCGTCGCACGTGAGCCCAGCAGAACGCCAGGGTCACGTTGCCGCGTTTGACCTGCGCCATGGCCTTGTATCCGGAGTAGCGATCGACCATCAACGTCAGGCAGGCATCGGCGGCGAAATGGCCTTCGGGCACGTCGTGACTGCGCGAGGGATCGAGTCGGAACACCACGCTGTCTTCGCTGAGGAAGACCCACAGCCACCAGCGATGGCCGATCTTGCCTTCCTGTTCGATGAAAACCAGCCAGCGGGTCTCGTCGGCCTGCGCGAAACCGGCTTGGGCGCTATGCGCCAACAACTCGTCGTAGAGCGGCTGAAACAGCCTTTCGAGGTGTTGCAGTCCGCCGCTGACCGTGCCGGCCGCAAGGTCCAGTCCGCGCAGCCGCCAGGCGGCAAGCTGCCGTTCGATCGGCTCATGGCTGAAGTATTTGCCCAGCAACAGTTCGGCCCAAACCGACACGCCCAGCAGTCCCTTGGGTATCAGCTTCGCGGGCGGCGGCGCGACGAGCGTCCGCGGGCCGCGGCAGTTGCACGTGCGTCGATAACGCCGCCGGCGGGTCCGTCGTCGATAAGCGCGGACATCGATTTCGAGTTGTTCCGAATCTTCGCTGCCGTTGGGCGTACATGGCCGACCGCAACGAGGACAGCAAGTGTCCTCGGCGGGCAGTTCGATCAACTCCTCCACAACCGGCAGATGGCTGTAATCGCGGCGCGGAGGACCGGGGTTGCCTTTCCGCTGCCCGCGCGGCTTGGGCGAGAGGGATTCGCTGTCGGCTTCTTCGCCCGGCAGATGGTTGGAGCGATCGCGGGAGGCGGAGTGCTCGCTTTTTTGGCCGTAGAGTCGGGCTTGGAGTTGGCGGACTTCACCCCGCAGTTGTTCGTTTTCGGCTTCCAGCTTGGCGATCCGTCCCACCGCATCCGCATGGCGCGACTTCCAATAGCCGGCCTCTTGCCGCAGGATCAGATTCTCCCGCCGCACCTCCGCCAATTCCTCACGCAGCGAGGCAACCTCCTGCTTCAGCTCCTGGACAAACTCCAGCAACTGGGAGGTATTGCTGCCCCGCCGATCCAAAACAACCTGTCCGCTCATAGCGAAACAGCTTGTACTACGGCATGGCGATCCTCGCCAGATCAGAATTCAGCAGAAACACGGGTTGGACGAAGGTTCACCGGCCGGATTTCCCAACTCCTTATGCGGCAAGGGTTTATGGCGGCAAACCTCTCTGACGCCACTCCCGCGCGGGGTGGAGGGACCGCACATTCGCCGCCGCCGTAAGGCCTTGCCCCACAAGGAGTTAGAGATGTTTTGTACCGACATTTCCTTACAGCTGTTGACAGAACTTGATAAATCGGTTATACTGGCCGGGACGAAGCGAACCGTGGTTAGCGAATAGCGAGCGGAAAGATGAGGATAATGGCAGCCAACAACACCGGGAGCGATGTGCCCGGCGACGCGGCCGCCGAGACATCTTCCTTTCCTCCTCCATTTTCCTTTCAACTTCCTGTCCCGCGCCCCTTTTGCACCAAACCTGCCCAGATTAACGACTCTCGCACCAGCATCTCACGGAGCGTAACATGTTATCTGAAAATAACTTACGTATACATCAGAGCTTTTGCACCAAGCGTTGCGAAACGGCGAGGCGGTGCAAAACGCCTGCGCGGCGCGCAGTCGCCCGAACGAATCCTGATTGCCAGAAACTCCGTCCTGACAATGCAACATTCCTGCCAAATTGGCAGTCGAGGAGAAAAAACACCCGACAACTGGTGTAGTTTGCAAACCCGTCCTGAGTCATTCCTGAGTCCTTCCTGAGTTGATCCTGTCTTTTTCTGAAGGCAAAAACCTGTGAAAACAAGGCGTTTTTGAGGATTCTGCCCAGCCAAAAAACGCGAGCCGCCAACATGCAAATTCGGCCTGCCAAAACGGCAGGCCGGCGAGACCCGTTTTTTCCCGCGCGGCGATGGAGGGCGAAATCGCAACAACAAATTGAGGTGAACCGTTCAACGCCGCCGTCATTCACGTCCAAGGCAAATTGGGGGGGAATCTCCTTGTTTCCGCATCCCACCGTGCGCCAAATGGCGCGACGGTGCCGCGGGTCGCCCGATCCCGCCAAGGCGGACGGATGGTCCGATTGCGCAGAACATTCGCCCGGTAACGGTTATGTCGCTTGCGGCAGGACCGTTTGTGCGGAATATGACGGCTTTACGCCCGGCGCAACCCTTGCACTCGACAATTTCGTGCTTTGTCGTACGCTGCTAACAATCCAATTCGGCGAGAGACTCGATAAAGGAGGTAGATCCGACAAGACCGGCCGGCGCGGGCGCTATACGGATAATGCGTGGAATCAGTGTGAACCGCGCATTCAGCATTCGACGCAGAAGCAAAACATCGAGAGAGTAACCTATGAGATGGGTTTCAATGACGGCACTGCTTGCGGCAATCTGTCTTGAACTGGCGGCTGGCCCGGCCGTCGCGCAGGAGGGATCGACGGCGCAGTCGTTCAACGCGCTTTCCGCACGCTTGGAGCAGCAGGACCAGCAAATCCGCCAACTCCAATCGCAAGTCAACGCCATACAGCAGCCACAAGGCACGCCGGCCATTCCGGCGGCCTTCGGGCAGGGAGGCGGCACCGCCGCCGCGGACCCGCCAAGTGCATCAAAAGGCGCGGAAGTCGGCAGCGATATGTCGATCAAGGCCGCTTTCAAGAACGGGACGGGCTTGTACTTGGCGACACCCAACGGAGACTTCACCATGCACCCCGGCTTCTGGGTGCAGTGGGACAACGTCTGGTGGCGGCAGAATTCCGTCAACGGGCCAACGTCAACGCCCGGCGACATTGGCCCGCTGCAGGATGGCGACTATTGGCGGCGCATTCGGCCATTCGTTGAAGGCACGTTCTTTGCAACCTACGAGTACCGATTCAATCTCGCTTTGGAAAACAACCAATTCAGCGCATCCGGGGTCGACGAATTCTGGGTGGGCGCCAACAAGATTCCCTTGATCGGCACGATGCGTGTCGGCCACGTCACGAGCTGCATGGGCCTAGAAGGCGACATGTCGAGTTCCAGCCGCTGCATGACCTTCATGGAACGGTCCGCTTATTCGGAAGCGATCGAAATTGACCAGCACTTCGTCAACGGCGTCTGGCTCGGCAATACATGGTTTGACGAACGCGTCTTCGGGTCGTTTGTCGTGTTCCATCCGGATAACGGCAGCAGCGGCGATTTCTTCGGCACCGGCCAGTACGGCTGGCAGACCCGCTGGACTTGCTTGCCCATCTATGAGGACGAAGGCCGCCACCTTCTGCACCTCGGCCTTTCGGGCGGCTGGCGCGACGGCGCGAATAATCTTGGCTCGGGGACGACCGCGGCCGACACCATTCGCTTGCGGGCGCGGCCGGAAATGCGCGACGACGATCCGGCCGCCAGCCCAGGATCGAACGCGAACGCAAATGGTGTCGGCGGCGCAGGCCAGTATCTGCCGGACGCCAATTCCAATCGGCTGATCGATACGGGCGCGATTACCTGCAATACAGAGTACCTTCTGGGCACGGAGTTTTTGTACATCCACGGGCCGTGGTCGTTCCAAGCGGAATACGGCTGGAACTTCCTCAACGACGCGCACGTTGACGGCAAGCCGGTGGAGAACTACGAGTTCAACGGCGGATACTTCCAAGTCTCTTACTTGCTCACGGGCGAGTACCGCCACTACGACAAGAAGTACGGCACGCTGTCGCGATATTACTTGGGCGGCGACGGGCCCTACGAAAACGCTTTCCTCGTTCGCGACGCGCTCGGCGACCTCTGTTGCGGCCGCGGCGCATGGGAACTCGCCTGCCGCTATTCCTACGTAAACCTCAACTCGGATTTGGGATCCGGAGATCCAATCAAGGGCGGCATCTTGAACGGCGTCACCGTCGCGTTGAATTGGTATCTGAATACGAACCTGAGCGTAATGACCGACTGGAGCTACGACTATCGCTTCGACGCCAATAGCCCGACCACGGGCGCGGCGATTTCCAACGGCTCCACGAACGGCTTTGGCACCGAAGTGCAGGTGTCGTTCTAAGCGATCGCCCGCGACACTAAATCAAGAAGGAGACCAACAATATGACACGCTTTTTCATTGCCTTGATCGGATTGGCAATCTTCGCCGCCGGTTCGCTGGCCTGGCAAGCGCGGGCGCTGGGCGGCGATACCGGCTGCTGCGAGAATGGCAGCTGCCCGCAAGGCTGCGGTAACGGATGCTGCGATCGCTGCCCGCGGTGCGGTTGCTGCATGGAACCGGTCTGCCACATGACTTGCGACACGAAAAAGGAGACGGTCCACAAGTATGGTTGCACGTGCAAGTGGATCTGCCTGCCGCCGGTAACGCCCGCCTGCGGCTGCGATCGATGCGACAACGGCAATGGCAACGGCAATTGCGAGGATTGCGGTTGTTGCCAGATCCGCTGTGTACACAAACTCGTGGTCTGCCCGGTTACGAAGGAGACTCCGGTTAAGAAATGCACTGTGCTCTGGACCTGCCCGAAGTGCGGCTACGGTCCTTGCAGTGACGGTTCCGCGGCGCCAGCGACCCCCGCGCCGGCCCCGAGTACCCCCGCGCCCGCCGCCGAGCCATTGCGCCTGCCGCCGCCGCCCAAGACGACCGACGCGGACCCGACCCCGTCGGCGGTAGCCAATCGCGGCCTGCAAGGGTTCTAAGCGTCGTCCTGCATTTTTCGATGAAAGGCGCGGCCGTCGGCATCAGATGCTGGCGGCCTCTTCCTATGTTGCACCCGGGCGTATCCGGTCCACTCGGCTTCCCAATAATCCCCGCGACCCTTATACTTAGTCAAACATGGGTCGGGCTGCCGCCGTTTTTTCTGGGTGCCCGATTCGATTGGAAACTAGGATTCCACCTAATTTTGGGGCAGTTGAGCCCAGATATTGATTATGAGTGAACCTCAATCCGCCGATCATTGGGCCGCATTAGTGGGCGATTTGGGCGCTAAACCCGCGCCAGAAAAACCGCAGCCGCCGCCCACCGCTTCCGAAATTTCAGCGGAGGGGGCGCCAGCGGCCGCGCCGCCGCCGATTTTTCAACCGCCAGCCAAGACGGTGCGACCTTCCAAGCGACCCGCGCAACCGGCGGGCTGGGACCAACTGGCGGGCGACTTTGGGATCGCGCCGCCCCCGCCGCCGGCTTCCCCCTTGAGGCCCGTGCCCGAATTGGTAGAGTCAAGACCGTCGTGGTCGGCGCCGGTTTCATCGGACGTTGAAGAAGGCATGGCGCCAGCCGAGATCGCCGCGGAGATTGAGGCGGAACTGACCGCTTGGGATGACATTGATCCGACCGCCACGGAGCCGCAGGCGTTCGAACCGCAGGAGGCGCTGGACGTGATGGACGAGACGGCCGACGAGTTCGACGAGGAATTTCAGGGGCGAGGCCGGCGCTGCTTCCGCCGAATCGACGCCGCAGGAACGCGAGGAGCGGCGCGGACGCCGTCGCCGCCGTCGCGGCCGGGGGAGGAATCGCGACGCGGCCGAGGGCGGCGAACAACCATCCACCGAGCCGGACCAGGACCAAGCTGCCGAGGGCGGGTTCGGCGACGGCCTGGAACTTGAGCCATCAGAAGCGGCCGAAGACAAATCGTCGGAAGACGATCGCGGCGAGCGCCGCCCGCGCGGCCGCCGTCGCGCACGTGGCGGCGACCGGGACCGCCCTCGGGACGAGCCGTTCGCCGCGGAAGGAGAATTCGCCGCCGAATCGCCGGACGAGTTTAGCGAGGTGGAGGACGATGAAGCCAGTCATGCCGTCGAGGAAGCCTCGGGCGATTTCGAGGCTGACGAAGAGCTTGACGACGGCGACGATTCGCCGCGGATCGGCTTCCGCAACATTCCCACTTGGCACGACGCTATTGGATCAATCATCGCCAAAAACATGGAATCTCGGGCGAGAAATCCCGGCGGTTCCCGCGGGCCGGGCGGACGGGGAGGTCGCGGCGGACGGGGCCGTGGACGCGACCGACGGCCGGACCGACGGTAACTGACAGAATATGCCTGCCGCCCCGACAGCCACGGCGGCGTCCGATCGGTTGCAGCAACTTGTCGGACGCATCGAAGCGCTGCCGGACTTCGCGGAAGTCGTCGAGAGTCTGCAAGCGGGCCATGCGGCGACGCTGGACGGAGTCTGGGGCTCGATTCTGCGCGCTCATCGCCGCCGCGCTCGTTCAAGCTGCGCCCGCCGTGCTGGTCGCCGTCTGTCCGCGAATGGACCAAGTGCAGGGCCTTATCGGCGACCTGAGCATTTTTTCCGCGGCGGAGCCAGCGCGGTTTCCGGTCTGCGAATCACTTAACGTTGACAGGATGGTCCAAGACGAAGCGATTGGTGATCGCGTCCGCGCACTCAAGTCGCTGCTCGGACCAAATCCTCCCAAAGTGCTTGTTACCTGCATGCCGGCATTGTTGCAGCCGGTCCCCAGCCGTGCGCGGCTTGCCCAGCAAACGCGCACGCTACGAACGGGCGACTCGCTTTCGCTGGACGAGATCGCATCGTGGCTTGTAAGCAACGGCTACCAAAACACGACCGCCGTGGAACTGCCCGGCGAGTTCGCCCGCCGCGGCGGCATCATCGACCTGTATGCTCCCGACTGGTTCCAGCCGGTGCGGATTGAGCTTTTTGGCGACGAGATCGAGTCGATCCGCCCGTTTGAAGTGGAAAGCCAGCGAAGCCGCGAGCGGTTGGAATCGGTCGATGTGACAGCGGTAGTCGATACGGTAAGCGAAGGTTCAACAAGCTCGCCCTCACCCCCGGCCCCTCTCCCGGAAGGAGAGGGGAGTTTGTCGCACCTTGCCGACTACCTGCCTCCGCAAAGCTGGTTCCTCTTGGTCGAGCCTGGCGAACTGGAAAGCGAAGGCCGGCAGTATCTCGAACGTGTGGCGCGGCCGCAGGACATGCATTCGGTGGCCGACGTCATACGCCAAGCCACGGCGTTTCCCTCGGTCACTGCCGCGGCCATCGCCACGGGATCGCTGGAAACGACCTGCCGCCTGCAGATCGAGTCGGTCGAGCGGTTCAGCGGCGACATCAACAAGGTCCGCGACGAATTGGACGACGCCGGCGCGCGGCCAGGAGGTGTTTCTCATCTGCCAGACCGAGGCCGAAGTCCGCCGCCTGGGCGAAGTCTTCGGCCGACGCACGCTCGCCCGCGAAGGCCGATTGCACTTCTCCATCGGCGCGCTGCAAAACGGCTTTCGGCTGGTGCCGGATCGCATCGTGCTATTGAGCAGCGGCGAGCTGTTTCGCCGCGCCGACTGCAGCGGCCGGCCGCCGGTCGGCGGCACTGGGCCGGGCGATCGACAGCTTCCTCGAACTGCGCGAAGGCGATCTGGTCGTCCATGTCGGCCACGGCATCGCCCGCTACCGCGGCCTGAAGCTGCTGGAGAAAGGACGGCCAGGTCGAAGAACACCTGGAGCTGGAGTTCCACGGCGAGACGAAGCTCTACGTGCCGGCGTCGAAGATCGACCTGGTGCAGAAGTACGTCGGCGGCGCGAAGAGCCGGCCGACGCTGGCGCAGGCTCGGCGGCCGGCTTTGGGACAAACAAAAGAAGCGCGTCGAGGCAGGCCGTCATCGATCTGGCCGCCGACATGCTCGAACTGCAGGCCGTGCGGGCGTCGCGGCCGGGCATCAGCTTTCCGCGCGGATACCGACTGGCAGCACGAGTTCGACGCCTCGTTCCCCTATCAGGAAACGCCCGACCAGTTGACCACGCATCGAGGCGATCAAGCGCGACATGCAGCCGCCGCGGCCGATGGACCGCCTGCTCTGCGGCGACGTCGGCTACGGCAAGACCGAGCTGGCCATGCGGGCCGCGTTCAAGGCGATCGACGCCGGCTACCAGGTGGCCGTGCTCGTGCCGACCACCGTGCTGGCCGAGCAGCATTTCCGCACGTTCACCGCGCGGATGGCCGAGTTTCCCTTCGCGATCGCCGCGCTCTCGCGGTTTCGCCACGCGGCGGCAGCAGAGCGAAATCATCGAGCGGCTGGCTGGACGGCTCGATCGACATCGTCATCGGCACGCACCGGCTGGCGCAGCCGGACGTGCACTTCCACAACCTGGGCCTGGTGATCATCGACGAAGAGCAGCGCTTCGGCGTCGAGGTCAAGGAGCGGCTGAAGGCGCTGCGGCAGACGGTCGACGTGCTGACGATGACCGCCACGCCGATCCCGCGGACGCTGCACCTGGCCCTGCTGGGCCTCCGCGACATCTCGAACCTGGAAACGCCGCCCGAGACCGCCTGGCGATCGAGACGCGCGTCGCCCGCTTCGACGCAGAGCTGATCCGCCACGCCGTGCTGCGCGAGCTGAACCGCGACGGGCAGATCTTCTTCGTCCACAACCGCGTCCACGACATCCAGATCCTCGCCGTGCGGCTGCGGCAGATCGTGCCCGAAGCCCGCATCGGCATCGGCCACGGCCAGATGGCCGAGCACGAGCTGGAGCAGGTGATGCTCGACTTCGTCGACCGGCGGTTCGACATCCTGCTGGCCACGACGATCATCGAGAGCGGGCTGGACATCCCCAACGCCAACACGATCTTCATCGACGAGGCCGACAACTACGGCCTGGCCGATCTGCACCAGCTTCGCGGCCGCGTCGGCCGCTACAAGCACCGCGCCTATTGCTACCTGCTGCTCGACCCGAACAAGCACCTCACGCCCACCGCCGCCCGGCGGCTGAAGGCGATCGAGGAGTTCAGCGACATGGGGGCGGGCTTCGCCATCGCCATGCGCGACCTGGAGATCCGCGGCGCGGGCAACATCCTGGGCACCGAGCAGAGCGGCCACATCGCGGCGGTCGGCTACGAGCTGTACTGCGAGCTGCTTGGAGCAGGCCGTCCGCAGCCTGAAGCAGCAGCCGCTCGAAGCAGCGGATCGACGTCGACATCGACCTGCCGGGCGAGGGCTACATCCCGCGGCGCTACGTGCCCGACATGCGGCTGAAGATCGACCTCTACCGCCGGCTGGCGCGGGTTGCCGGCGGCGAGGAGCTGGCGCGATCTGCGCTGCGAGTTGCAAGACCGCTTCGGCACGCCGCCGCCGCTGGTCGATCATCTGCTCTGGCTGGCCGAACTGCGGATGGACGCCCATCGCTGGCGGATTGAATCGATCCATGTCGAACCACCGTACGTCGTCTTCCGCTATCGGTTGGGCAGGCTGATCCGCGAGTTGGCTGCCCAGAGTGGGGGCCGGTTGCGGATAGTGGATAATCAAAGCGCCTATCTTCCGCTGAATGGCGATGCTAGCGACGCCGAATCGGTCCGCGAGCAGGTCAAATCGCTGTTGCAACTGGAACCACCCGATGCCTATAATCCGCCCGCGCCGTAGTACTTGTTTTGAATATCACCAAGTATTATGTCGTTTTTCCGTCATCCCACGGACCCGACATCGTGCAACATCGGCGAATCAATTCCGCGTGCAAGGTGCTGATCGCGGCTGTTTATCTGGCCATGTACCTCGCTGTCGTGGCAGCCCAAGATCCATTCTCCCAGGTTCCGCCGGGCTATCCCAACGGTCAGTATCCCAGTGGGCAGAATCCCAACGGCCAGCCGCCCAACGGCAACTATCCTCCACCTGCAAGCGGGTACCCGGGATACGGTCGCGGTCCGAACATGCCGACGCAACCGACTCAGCAAGCCGCGACTTTTGGCGGTCCCGCGTCGCCCGATGTGCCCAACGGCGTTCGCCCGCAGGAAGCGAAGCCGTTCGCCCCGCTGTACCAACCGGGACAGCAGGTCAACGGCGCGGTTCCGGCCTCGTATCTCGGTCCGGCTGGTCCCGCCCAAGCGATGATGCCCCGGGCGCGTCCGGCGCGGCTCTGTGAAATGGCGCAAATCTCTGCGCGCGTGGGCGACGACGTCGTGCTCACCGGCGATCTGCTGGGCGGCATCGACGATATGATGTCCCGCGCCAAGGGCCGCATTCCGGCGGCGCAATACGCCCAGCAGCGGGCGGCGCTGGTGCAGGAAGTGACGGACGGCATCCACGAGTACGCCGCGCACGTCAACGCCGGCGATCCCGATCCGGCCAAGGGCATGTCCGATTCGCACCGCATGTTGCTCTACCAGATGGTCCGCCAGCAAGTCGATGTGAAGCTGATCTACCAGGACTTCCGCAAATCGGTCCCCAAGGAGAACCTGTCGCATATCGAAGAGAGCGTCAACGGGCATTTTGACAACACGCAGGTCAAAATCCTGATGAAGCGGGAAAACGTGGTCTCCCGGTCCGACCTGGAAACCGCGCTCCTCGCCAAGGGCAGTTCCTTAGACCGCGAGCGGAAGATTTTCCAGGAGCAGTTCATCGCCCAGCAGTGGGCCCAGCAGCAGATCAAGCCCGACGGCGACGAGATTACGCATCAGGACATGATCAATTGGTACCAGGCCCACATCAAGGAATTCGAGCAGCAGCCGCGTGTTCGCTGGGAGGAGCTTTCGGTTTCATTTGCGCGGCACCCAAACCACGAAGAAGCATGGGCGGTCTTGGGAGAGATGGGCAACCGCGTGCTCGCCGGTGCGTCGCTGGCCGATGTGGCCCGTGCCAGCTCGGAAGGCGCGACGGCCGCACAAGGCGGCAAGTGGGACTGGACCCACCGCGACAGCCTCGACTCCAAGACGATTAACGAGGCGCTATTCAACCTGCCTGTGGGGCTGCTCAGCCAGCGTCTGGAAGCCAGCGACGGCTACCACATCGTCCGGGTCGTGGAACGGAAGGAATTGACCCGCACCAGCTTTTTGGACGCCCAGAAGCAAGTCAAGGAAAAGATAGAGAAGGAGCGGTTCGAAAAGAAATACAAAGAATATGTCGAAGAATTGCGGAAGAAGTTTCCCATCTGGACCGTCTTCGACGCCTCTCTCGCACCGGCTCACAATCCGGAGGACGACGACCGCTACGCAACGCATTAGGCGGTTTTGGAGTGCGAAGGCTTGCCTTCGCTTTTCAGAACGGGCGGCGAAGTACGAATCGGTTTTCCAAGCCGTTGTGAAAAGCGGTGGCAAGCCATAGCACTCCAAAGGGCAACGGCCGCGAGCATGAGCGTTCCCGGTTCCGGGACGGGGGCGGATGCGGAAATCACCGGCGCGGCGAAGGCATTTGCGTTGCCAACCGTCAGGTTTGACCCGTCCAACAGCGAATAGGCGTTGGCCACAATCAGTCCGCCGCCACTTACAATCGTCCCGCCGCTATAGGTGTTGGATCCGCTTAGTGTCAACGTGCCGCCGCTCAGCATCAAGCCTGTGGTCGCGTTACCGCCAAGGCCGCCATCTTGAATCGTGCCGGCGAAAAGGCCGCCGGCGGTTACCGTAAGTGTCGCCGCGCCGGACGAGCCGCTGGACGAATTGGCAATCACGCCGCTCCCCGTAAGCGCTGTGATCGTCGTCGAATAACCTTGAAGATCGAGCGCCGCGTTGGCATTGACCGCCAGTGATCCGGCGCCGAGGGCATTGGCGCATGCCCAACTGCAAGATTCCGGCGCTGACCGCGGTGCCGCCGCTATAGCTGTTGCTTGCCGTCAGTTCAAGCGTGCCGAAGCCGGTTTTGACGAACCCGCCGCTGCCGCTGAGCATGCCGCTCAAGCGGCCCGCAACCGGCGACGATCCAACGTCGGCCTCGACAGTCCCGCCGGTGCCGCCCAGATTGATCGGGTTCTGAAAGTCGACTAGCGAATCGCTGCTGACGGAGCCGAGGACGAGTGCCGCGCCGACGGGCACGAATCCGCCGCTGCCCAGGTCACTTGGGCCGACGCGCCGCCGAGGTTCACCGCGCGATTGCCGCCCACCGCGCCGAATCCGCCGCCATTGGACGTGAATTGCACCTGGCTGGCCGCGGCGCCGAGGCCGCGGGTGAAGTTGCCGGCGGCCAACTCGACCACGCCGCCGTCAAGCACGAGATTGCTCGTGCCGCCGGTGGCCGCGGTGCCGCCGGGCAGCGCGCCGCTGTTGCTTAGGCGGACGATGCCCTCCGAGACGGTCGTCGCGCCGGTGTAAGTATTGCTGGCGACCAGTTCGAGCGTACCCGCCCCGGTCTTTGAGAGACCGGCCGTGCCGCTGCCGCTGATCGTGCCTGCGAGTCGAGCGTCGATCGTCGCGGAACCGGAGTTCACCTGAACCGTTCCTGTGGACGAGCCGAGGTTAATCGGGTTCTGGAAGAGTACCGTCGAGTCGGCCCCTGGCGAGCCAAGGAACAACGGAGCGCCGCTGGGCAAGAACGAGCCGCTGCCCCACGTTACTTGCGCGGATGCGCCGCCGAGATTCACGTTGCGATTCGCCCCGACGGCGCTAAAGCCGCCGCCGTTAGCTGTAAACTGCACCTGGCTGGCGGCCGTGCCCGTGCCGCGGCTGAAATCGCCCGCGGCCAACTCGATGACGCCGCCATCCAGAACCAGGTTGCTCGCGCCACCCGCCGCGCTCGTTCCGCCCGGCAATGCGGCCGAATTGCTCAGCCGCAGATCGACGCCGGAAACGGTCGTCGCCCGTGTAGCCGTTGCTCGCGGTCAGGTCGAGCACGCCATTGCCAACGATCGAAATTCCGGCCGTGCCGCTGCCCGAGATCGCGCCGCTCATACGGGCATTGATCACTGCCGAACCGGCGACGACATCGACCGTCCCTGTCGTGGAGCTGAGTCCGATCGGGTTCTGGAAAATGATCGTCGAGTCGGCACCGGGCGAGCCGAGAACCAGCGGCGCGTTATCGGGCAGAAAGCTGCCGCTGCTCCAAGTCAATAACGCTCCCGCGCCGCCGAGATTGACGTTGCGATTCGCCCCGACCGCGCTGAAGCCGCCGCCGTTGGAAGTGAATTGCACCTGGCTGGCAGCCGTTCCGACGCCGCGGCTGAAGTCTCCGGCGGCCAGTTCGATAATGCCGCCGTCGAGGACCAGATTGCTCGCACCTCCGGTCGCGCCGATTCCGCCCGGCAGCGCCGCGGAGTTGCTTAGCCTCAAATAAGGACCGGAGACAGTTGTCGCGCCGGAGTAGCCGTTGCTGGCGGTCAGTTCCAACACGCCATTGCCCGTGACTGTCAGTCCGGCCGTGCCGCTGCCGCTGATCGCCCCGCTGAGCCGGGCATCGACCGCCGCCGTGCCGGCAACGACGTTGACGGTCCCGGTTGAAGAGGCAAGATGAATGGGGTTCTGGAAGTTCACCGTCGAATCCGCTCCGTCCGAACCGAGTGTCAGCGGCGCGTTGCCGGGCAGAAAACTGCCGCTACCCCAGGTCAATTGGCCCCCTGCGCCGCCGAGATTCACGTTGCGATTCGCTCCGACGGCGCTGAAGCCGCCGCCGTTGGCCGTAAACTGAACTTGGCTGGCAGCCGCACCTAGCGCTCGCGTGAAATCACCGGCGGCCAACTCGATCACGCCGCCGTCAAGCACCAGGTTGCTCGTTCCTCCCACAGACCCCGTGCCGCCCGGGTAGCGCAGGCGCTGTTGGCAAGCCGCAATGTTGCGCCGGAGACTGTCGTCGTGCCGGTATAGGCATTGCTGGCAGTTAATTGAAGCACGCCGTTGCCCGTGATCGTCAGGCCGGCCGTGCCGCTACCATTGATCGCGCCGCTAAGTTGGCCGTCCACTGTGGCGAAGCCGCTATTCACCTGGACGGTCCTCGTCGTGCCGCCCAGATTGATCGGGTTCTGGAAATCAACCATCGAAAGGTCGCTGGGCGAACCGAGAATCAAGACCGCGCCCGTCGGCACGAAGAAGCCGCTTCCCCATGTCACCGGCGGGAAGCGCCGCCGAGATTGACAAAATGATTGCTTCCGTAGGCACTGAAGCCGCCGCCATTAGATGTGAACTGCACCTGATTTCCGGCCGTGCCCAGCGCGGGTAAAATCGCCGGCCGCCAATTCGACAACGCCGCCATTCAGAACCAGGTTGCTTGTTCCGCCAGCGAAGCCCATTCCACCCGGCAGCGCGGCGGAATTGCTCAGGCGGACCACGCTCGTTCCCGAGATGGTCGTCGCCCCCGCATAACCGTTGCTGGCCGTAAGTTCCAACACGCCATCGCCTTTGATCGTCAAACCAGCGGCGCCCGCGCCGCTCAGTGTGCCGCTGAGCTTGGCATCGACGAACGCAAAGCCGCTTTGAACCTGGACCGTACGGACAGCGCCATTCAGATTGATCGGGTTCTGGAAATCGACCGTCGAATCGTCGCTGGGCGAGCCGAGGATCAAGCTCCCGCCCGACGGCACAAAGTTGCCGTTGCCCCACGTCACTTGGGCCGATCCGCCGCCGAGATTGACGACGTGATTGCCTCCCACCGCGCTAAACCCGCCGCCGAGCGCCGAACTGCACTTGGCTCGCGCCGGTTCCCAGGCCGCGGGTGAAATCGGCGACCCCCAATTCCACGATGCCGCCGTTCAGTACTAAATTGCCCGTCCCGCCCGTTGTTCCAGTTCCGCCGGGCAGGGCATCGGGGTCCAAGAGTTGCAGGATGCCGCCGGAAACGGTAGTCGTCCCGCTGTAGGTATTGGGGTAAGCAAGCTCCAGCGTGCCGACGCCAGACTTCGTGAGCCCAGAGGTTCCCGCCGTAGGCGCATAGATTGTCGCAACTCCCGTGGAGACGGTAATCGTCGGCGCGGAACCTCCCAGCGTTACGGCGTCGCCCGTGTAGCTGTAAATCAGATTGCCGTCCGCTGCAAAAGTGATGTTATGGATCGTTACCGGTGCATCGACGTACGCCACCTGATCGATGTAAGGAAACGCCGCATCGTTCGGCGACGCCAAGTTGGACCACGCCACGAGTGAAGCGCCGTTGAACCAAACGGTGTTTGAGGAATCTGTGTCCCAAAAGCCGCTGTCGCCGCCTGCCCAGGTATAGACGGCGGCGGACGCGGAGTTTGTGCTCGTGGAGCATAGTATTCCACCCGCCAAGAGCGCCATGGCCAAAAGCCGTCGTGTCGCGTTCATGGCCGTTTCTCTTTCGGGTTGTCCTCGCGTTTGTCGTTTATCATATCGCCAATCAATCCGAATTGCACATTGAAGACGTTCCTCAAGGCTTCGTCCGGAACGAACGTCGCCGCTGACGCCCATATTCGTGTCGCTGAAACGGTTGGCAAAGCCGACCACGGTCACGGACCCCTTGCCGAAAACTGAGCGCGCCGCGACGGGCCTTCCCTCCACCCACGCAAGCGGCTCTCCGCCGCTGACGACCGCAGCCTTGCTGATCGGCACCTCGGGCCACTTGCCGTGGCTGTCCAATGCACCGCTGATCGGCGCGGTGACGTCGATCGAAAGGCCAAAGGGTTCAAGCACGTCGCCGGCGGTCGAGCGCGTCTCGAAAGGTGGTGGATTTGCCGCGACGGGCGAAGTTGCGAAGGGATCGATCGGCGGCGCGACGACGACGCGGTCCGCCGAATCCAAGACCAGAAGCTTGCCGCCGCCGCGGACATAGTTTACCAGCCGCTCTCGATAGCCGGGCGGCAGGGGAAGGTGTGGGCACAAGAGCACGAGGGCGTTGCCGTCGTAGTACCTCGGATCGTCCTCGAATCGGCGGACGGTGAAGGAAATTCAGCCTCAAGATCCACCGTTCGAAGAGACCGAAGCCGTTTTCCTTTCCTGTGACGAATCCGGCGTCGGAAAGCTGAGCATCGCTAAGCGTGCGGTCGATGACGAACTGAACCAGCGGGCGGCTCGGCAGCGGGGCAGGCCGGGGCATCTGATGCGCGTGGATCGCGTTGGTTCCGAAGACGGCCGCCGTCCAACCCAGCAGGCTGGCCGCCGCGAACATCAGCCACGCGGCGCGCACACCGGCGGGCGAGCCAAATGGCGACGCAAAGCAGGACCGCAGCGACCCCCAAGCACAACTCGCGGGTGTTCCACGACCCGCTTTCGTGATTGAGCCACTCCAACATGCCCATCATCAGCTCGCATTTGCCGGGCTCGAAATTGCAGAAGTCCGAGAAGACGGTAGAGTCGGAGAAAGCCGCCACGCGACCCCTGCCGTAGCGAACCGCCAAAAGCTGGATGAACGAGCCATATTGCATCTCGGCCGAATCGTCGGGACGCGGATAGAAATTATCGGCGTGGTAGTCGGGTCCAAGTCTCTTCAGTCCCCAATTGCGGATGACCGCGCAGGCCTCCGCTCGTGCCCGGATCTATCGAACAGGAAATCGCGAAGTCGAACGTCGGCATGTACTGTAGAATGGGATGCGGCGCGAGCGGTATATCGTAGTGCTCCTTGAAGACCGAATCGACGCCGAATAAACAGTCGAAGCGGTAGGAAAAGCCGAAGTGCTTGGCGACTTTGTTGAGGTACGTGCCCGAGCCGAAGACGTCGGTATGTTCGCCGATCAACATCAGCCCGCCGCCATTCTTGACAAAGCGGACAATCGCTTCGACTTCGTCGTCGGTGTATTCGCGCGTCGGGATTTTTAGGATGAGGACATCGCATTTCTTCAGGAACATCACCGTCGATCGGCGTCGTGAGGCGCGAGAACATCATAGTAGTGTCCGTAATAGTTGAAGACGCTGTAGTACGTGTAGGCCGAATTGTTGCCGTCAGCGCTCGGTGTTATAGGGTTTATCGGTCGGTTCCCAGACGGGACGATCGCCTTGAAGTTCCTCGATGAAGACGCGGCCTTCCTTTGGCGTCCCGACGGGGTCCCAAAACAGGCCCAGGCACGCGAGGCCGACGGCGACGAACGCTAGTGCGGCACTCGCGGGATAACACCAGTTGTCAATCGACAAAATGGAGCCACGACTCGGCTTCTTCTCTTTGGGGACGGACTCGGAGGTCCATCTTACGGTCATGCTTGCGAACCGCCATGCCAGCAAGACCGGCCCGGCCAGCATCGCCAGCAGGACCCACGAGTTCCAGAAGAGCTTCATGCACTCCAGCGGCGCAGTCGTACTCGGTTCGTCAGCGCCACAGTCGAGATAAATGGCTATCAGCAAAGCCGCGCAGGAAGGGAAGCCAAAGTGCGACCAGCAGGAAGAGCTTAAGCACCGCGCTGAGCCACGGTCGTTTTTCCGTTCCTTCCTGCGGCGCATCAATGCGCAACGTCCACCACAGCAAAACGGCCGCTCCGATCAAAAAACACCAGAGTGGGCGGATCGGGCAGGAGTTCCCACGTGGCGGTAAAGAGATGGTTCTTCCGCATCGAGAACACGGCCACCGTCGTGCCGTGAACGCCAGCATCAATGCCCAGCGCCTTAACAGCCGCGGCGATGATCCGCGGCAACGGAGAGGGCAAAAGATGCGACCGCGATGTCGCGACCGCATAAGTAACCATCGCCAGTGATTGCGCCAGGAGCACACAGCCCGCTCGGAGGAAGACCCCGGAGGCGGCTTTCATCCAGCGGCCGGCCCGCTCCCGATGTGCCGCCAAGCCCAACGCCGATCCGATCGCAAGCCATACCGGGGCCGCGCATAAGGCCACGGCATGATCCACACCGCGGGAAGGACCATCGCCAACGCCGCAATCAGCGCCTGCCAGGAGGGCATGCGGATCGGCCGCGCCGAGCAGGGCCGTGCCGCCTATCAACATCGCCGCCCAAGTCAGCCAATCTGCGCCGTGGTAATAGCCGAGTCCCGGCAACCAGGAGACAGACAACAGGGCGAGGCCGATCCAAGCTAGCATGAAAACGTCACTCCACACACGTCACGATTTGTCGGTCGGCTCGTCAGCCGGTTTACCCGGCGGTTCGGCGACGGGTTTCCCGGTTGGTTCTACGCCCGTTGGCGGCACCGCGCGGGGGCTGGGCGACTCGACTTGCGGTTTGGGCGGATACCAAGGCGGACCGTCAGTCAAAAGCGGAATAAACCACCGCCAGAAATCGGCGTTTTCCCGCATTCCTTCGATCGGCAAGCCGTCCTCGTTCTCCAGGTTCTTCATCATCGCGAAACAGGTGTCGCCAATCACGGCCACCGCGCCCCGCCGCACGCGCCGCACGATGATCGCCGGCTTACCGGGCTTGTATTGCGTGACTACCAGCGCCGTCGGGTCGTCACAATAGACGGGCCAGCCGGCGTGGAAACGGACGAATGCATAATAGTCGCCGCCATTGAAGAACGGGCTCTTGAAGTGCCCCAGCGGCCGCGGCTTTATCCCCTGTTCTTCCTCCTCGGCGGTCGGGCCAACGCGGAAGCCAAGTGTCGAAAGCAGCCGCTGGCTCGGCCCGGCCCGATCATAGCCGACGGTGATAATCACAATTCCGCCCTTGCGCAAAATCCTCGACGACCTCGCATTCCGCTTCGGAATACTCGCGGGCCGGGGCGTCAATGAACAGTATCCGCGCCCTGGCAAGCCTCTCGGACGTAATCTCCGAAAGCAGCAGCGGCTCGTAACCGTTTCGCATGAATGTCAGTTCCAGCGCCCCCAGACCGTCCTCGCGCCACGACTCCGGGTCATCGGCGTTCAGGTGACCGGCGTCGATATAGGCCAGGTTGTTTGGTGATTTCCACCTGCCGTCGGGAAGCACATCCCAGGCGCGATGCGTGACCGCCGTGCAAATGGCCAGCGATGCTGCCAGCGGCACTACGATCGCGACGAGGCGTGTAAACGGAAAGAACGATGGGAAGCAAAGTATCGCAACGAGCGCGATCCCGCAGAACAGTCCGAGCAACTGCCGCCAAACGATTTGTGGTGTGCAGCCGCCGCCCAGCAGATACGTAAAAAGCCGCGAGGTAAACTCATGGCAGCCGGGCGTCAGGCCGTTGATGAGCATCGAAGGGTCGCCGAAGCAGATGACCTTGCCGCGGCCCACCGGCTGTTCGGCGGCGAGGAGCACGTCTCCCAGTTTTTCGCCCACATCGTAGCGTTCGTTGCCGAGCCGTGATTCGCCGTTGCTGGCGTCGCCGCAATCGGCAAGGCCCCAGCGGCCGATCAATAGCGGCTGGGCAGGCCAATGTGCCGAAACGCTCGCACCGATGACCACGCCGAACTCATTCCTCTCGTCGCCGATACCGGCCGTGATCGGATGTGCCATCGCATCGTAGCAATGCAGCCAGCCGCCGATGGCGTAGATGGCCGAATCGAACGGCACCCGCATGGCGGTCAGCCTGAGCGCGTCGTTGATGCGGCTCTGGCCGTCGCTGTCCTTCTCGTCCTTCTCCCGGACGGTGTGCTCGCCCATCACCATGAGCGAACCGCCCGCGCGGACGAAATCCTCGACGCGCTGGAGTTTTCCGTTCCCCCAGCATTCGTCGAAGTCCTTATCCGGGTAGATGACGACCACGGCGTCGGCGTCCTTCAGATCGTCCGCCGAGAGATCGGGAGAGACGACCGCGCAGGCGCCGAGCGTTTCCAGAAACGTCGGCAGCAGGCCGTACATGCCAACCGACAGGCGTCCGTACTGCCCATGTTCCGGCTTGAGCCAGTTCACGTAGCCCTTTTCGTAGAACACGATTTTCTTGTCGGCGATATCGGGCCGGCTTGTGCGGAGAACTGTCGCGGCCGGTATCGCCGCCGCCAGAAGGACGACGGCCGACGTAGCCGCGAAGCGGCCCAGCGGTGTGAGAGAGCTTCGACCTTGCGGCGCGGTCGTTGTTGCTGGCGGCTCGAAGCGGCGGAAAAGACACCAGGCAACGGCGCACTGGATCAACGCCGCCAGCGCGGGCACGTTCCACGGCACCAGCTTGCGGAGTGCGGCGGTACAGACCGCAGCAAAAGTTGCCGTTTCTTTCGATTGCTCCGGACCGAGCCAATCCAGCACATCCGCGGAGTACGAGAGCAGCACCAGGTAAACCAGATTCCCAGCAGGACGAAGATAAATGCAATGCCCAGCCGCATCAGCTTCGACGAGACGCCAGCGCCCCGCGGCCGCAGAGCGACGATCGCCGTGGCGACGTATAACATCGGAAGCAGAAAATCGACGCCGCCCATCGTGGCGCCGACCCAAAGCGGCCGGCGCGACAGGAATGCAGCCGCGCTACCCATCGCCGAGCCGAGCCAATCCGCCGCATACCAGACCAGCGGAATCGAGGTATACGCCGCGCGGTAGATGCCCAGGATCGCCGTCGCCTGTGCCGCATAGAGCAATATCATGCGATCCTCGTTGCCCAACCGCTGTGCTACGGCCGCAATGACGAGCGAAACCGCCAGAACATTCAGCGGTTGCAACGGGGAGCCGATCATGAAAATCGCCGCCGCGCCGGCCACCAGCAGGCCGATCCAGAATACGAACCCACGATTGCCTTGCCGTGGCCACGCGGCGATAAACACCAGCACCAACGCGGACCAAGTCAGCCCGTGCCGCAGCGAGTGGGCCATCAAGCCGACGGACCCGGCGGCGGTCCAGCCGGCCGCCAGCCCGAAGACCGAAGCAGTGATCGCGGCCGACGAAGCCCGCGCCCTGTCGCCAATGACGGGCGCATATCCGCCGCCCACGTCTGGAATATTCACGGTAGCTGCTCAATAGGTGTCCAAAAAGAAAGGCGGTCAAGCGACCGCCTTTCCTCATCCGAACGAAGGCAATATGTACACTACATTATACTTCACGTCGGCGGCGGCAGCCGTGTGCCAAATGTCGGAATCGGCGCGCCAGCAGTCATATTGACACTTGCGGGGACGGCATTCGCCGTGCTCGTCGGTGGAACGTTCCCGCCGGGCGTGCAGGTCGTGCCGGCTGCGGGCGGCGGACAGGTCGTTTGCGATACTGGACAAGTCGTTGGAACGGCCGTCGTCGGGCACACCGTCGCAATGACCGGGCACGATGTTTTCACAAGCGGGCAGGTCGTCGGCGTCGCCGTCACGGGGCAGATCGTCGGCGTCGGCTGCGGGCATTGCGTGGCCGTGGCCGGGCAGACCGTCACTGCGGTCGTCGCTGTGCATTGCGTCGGCGTCGGCGGGCACTGTGTCGCAACCGCCGGGCAGACTGTGACCGAGCTGGAACCCGAGCATTGTGTTGCTGTCGGCGGGCATTGCGTGGCGACCACCGGACATCGAGTCGGCGTCGCGGCCCCTGAGCACTGCGTTGCGTTCGCCGGGCAAACGGTAACCGCGGCGGACCCGGAGCACTGCGTTGCCGTCGGTGGGCATTGTGTGGCCGTTGCCGGGCAAACCGTGGGCGAGTTCGAACCAGCGCATTGCGTCGCCGTCGGAGGGCATTTCGTCGCTACGTTCGGACATAGCGTCTGCACGCTAGGACACGCGGTCCGCGTTACCGGGCACGTCGTCGGCGTTGCTGTTACCGGACAGATCGTCGGCAAGGTCGGGCACGTCGTCTTGCTGATCGGGCACTGCGTTGCAGTTGCTGTCGCCGGACACTGCGTCGGTGTGGCAGGACAACTCGTCGCCACGGTCGGGCAGACCGTGCTGCGCACGGGCACGTCGTCCGCACCACAGGGCACTTCGTTGCCGTCGCCGGACAGGCCGTCAGCGCGGTTGCCGGGCAGCTCGTCGCCGTCGTCGGGCAGGCCGTCTGCTGCTTCGGGCAGGCGGTCACTTGCGGCGGACATTGCGTTGGAGTCGCCGGGCAAAACGTCGTCACCGCTCGGCACGTCGTCGGCACGATGACGGTCGTCGTCGCCTGCGGCGTTCCTCCGCCGGGCTTCGTATTCGAAACGACGGCGATTAGATTGGTGCTAAAGGCATCGTCCCCCGCGAAAGCGTTTGCGAGGGTCGGACCGAAACATGCGGTCAAAAGAGCTACGGCCCAAACCAGTTTTCGGGACATAATAGACCTCCTGCTACGTTAGATCGTGGTTCTTGCCCGATACCACAGTCCAGTAAAGAAAAGCGCAGTCTCCTTTGTACCCTTCACGGACACTTCTGTCAATAACTTGGCAATTGCGGCGGGAGAATTTCTGTTGTGTATAACCATTTCAGGGAATGTCGATTTGTTTGGCTTACTCGCAGTTGGCCGTATAATCACGTCGGACGACTTGCTGACTTGGGGAGACTGAGAAAGGGAAACTGATGGATAATCGATTTTCACGTCGCGGATTCTTGAAGTCGCTGGGCGCAATGGTGGCGGCGGGGTTGCCCAAATGGTACGCCGAGGAATGTCTGGCGGCTCCGCCGGTTCCGACGAAGGCCCCGCTTCGCTTCGGCCTAATCGGCTGTGGCGGGCAGGGACGCGGCGACGCCGGCAACGCCGCGCGTTTCGGCAAGTTTCTGGCCGTTTGCGATGTCGATTCCGCCCACGTCGCGGACGCGAAAAAGCAATTCCCTGGCGCGGACGGTTACTCGGACTTCCGCAAGCTCCTGGACCGCAAGGACATCGACGCGGTAATCTGCGGTACCGTCGATCACTGGCATACGCTCGTGGCCATCGCCGCGATGAAGGCCGGAAAGGACATCTACTGCGAGAAGCCGCTCACGCTGACCATCGACGAAGGCAAGCACCTCGTGAAGGTGCAAAAAGAAACCGGCCGCATATTGCAGACCGGCACCCAGCAGCGAAGCGACATCTATTTCCGGCTCGCCTGCGACCTGGTCCGCAATGAGCGGATCGGCAAGCTCCAGAAGGTCGAGGTCTGGCTACCCGCTGGCCTGCGGCGAAGGGCCGTTCGCCAAGCGGCCGGTGCCCGCCGGGTTCGACTTTGATTTCTGGCTTGGCCAGACAGCCAAGGTCGATTACGTCAAGGAGCGGACGCATTTCAGCTTCCGCTACTGGTGGGAGTACTCCGGCGGCACGATGACCGACTGGGGCGCGCACCACAACGACATCGCGCTTTGGGCGATCGATCCGCCCGAGGGCGGACCCGTGAGCGTGGAGGGCAAGCAGCTTGTCGAGATGATCCCCGGCGGCTTTACGGCGGCCAGCGAGTACGAGGTCCGCTACACTTACGCCAACGGCGTCGTCCACGACTGCCGCAGCACGGTCGGCAGCGAGTGGAACGGACAAGTCAAGGATGCCGGCAAGCAGCAGCACGGCATCAAGTTCATCGGCAGCGACAGTTGGATCTGGGTCACTCGCGGCCAAATCAAGGCCAGCGCCCGCGAGCTATTGACCGAGAAGTTGCCCGCCGGAGCGAAGCGGGTCTACGAAAGCCGCGACCACATGGGAAACTTCGTCGACTGTGTCCGCTCACGCAAGCCGACGATCTGCCCCGCCGAAGTCGGGCACCGCATGCGCCAGCATGTGCCATCTTGGCGTGACCTCGATCCGCCTCGGCCGCAAGCTGCAATGGGACCCGCGGAAAGAAGAGTACGTTGGCGACGCGGAGGCGAACTCCTACGTCACCCGACCGATGCGGAAGCCGTATGACTATACGATGGTGTGAGCATTTAGAAACGTGGCCGCTTCAAGAAAACAGTAACCAGGATTGTGTCCGCCGAGCATCCTGAGATCAGGAAATGTAGTTAGATTCCGCAACATGGGCTTTACATGTCCATACTCGGCCGTGAAAATAGCGTAAGACTCGACCGCAATTTCGCGGTCGAATACCCGTTTTCCGTCTATGCTGCCCTTCGATTCTCCAAGATGGTCAAACCTGAAGCACGCATATGGTTGCGCATCCGATGACACATCCGCACCGACCGGCTGGAGTGCGGCGAGCGGATTTCACGGTTACCAAGGTATTCCGAATGTCATCGCGTGCCTTCGTCGTCTAGAGGTTGCTCCACAGCGGCTTCCCCCGTC
The DNA here is from genome assembly GCA_963707295.1 of uncultured Planctomycetia bacterium. Taxonomy (GTDB): domain Bacteria; phylum Planctomycetota; class Planctomycetia; order Pirellulales; family Thermoguttaceae; genus JANXQG01. The sequence goes on along the minus strand of CAVPPL010000005.1, from coordinate 3,230,854 downwards.
TGATTGGCAGCCCTGGGACACTCTTGTTTCATCTCTTTGTCACCAAGGCACGATCTATTCAGCTTCTTTTGCAGCCGTTCCCCACATCATCGATATCGGGATGCGAGCCGCTTCACGCCAGGAGATTGACGTCGGCTTTTTCTTGTTGCCGACATTGATTGAGCAGTCCAGATTAGATGGGCAGCATCCCAAAACAGATGAGGACATTCTCTCAGATTATACGGCGGCCGTTTTGCGCCTCCACGATTTGACGCATGCAGTGCGTGATCATTCGTGGCCAGCCGATTATGCCGCAGTTGTCGGCGCAGTGCTCTGCTGTCTCGAAGGGACATTTGCCGTTATCCAAGTGTTTCCTTGAGTGCTGCGAGGAAAAGACGGTCAGTGAGTTTCTTGACTGGTTTTATAAGCATTGATCAAGAGACGGCAAGATCGCTTTTCACGTCCAGTCGTTCTGCCTCCTGTTCTCGATCAAGATCACTTAGAGCTTTTTTCTACCTGTCCGACGCACCAGATAGGCGGTCGCGCACTGCCGCTACAGGCGCGGACAATTGTTGAAGCTGCCAGCGGACTGCCCGCAAGAATTCTTCGTCCTCCATTTCCCAAACCGCGCTGGGTACGGCCCCGCGGGCCACGGTGGCCATGTTGGCGATTAGTTGTCCCAGTCGCATTGATGGCAATGCGCGGCGGAGTTCAATTAGAGATTCCATCAGTTCGTCGTTGACTGCCGGCGCGAGTGGAGGAATCTCCTTTACGATCTCTAACTGAATCTGTGCGTGCCGTGCTCGCTCTTCCGCGGTCAGTCGTCGCCGAACGTGTTCTAGGTTTCGATCTGCCATGATCTCTGCATAATAACACAACTCACAACCCCCGCCGACCCCGTGTCGCGACAAGCCCGGTGGTGGTGGGACACTCAATCACACACCATACAGTTCCCCATACTTCGCCTTCAAATGCCGCACCAGCGGCTCCGACGATAGTTCCTGCCCGGTGACCCGTTTGACAAGTTCCGCCGACGTGTACCGCTGCCCGTGGCGATGGATTTTCTCCCGCAGCCACTCCCGCAACGGTCGGAACTCGCCGCGGGCGAACTGGGCATCAAGCCCGCCCAACTCGCGGTCGGCCGCGTTGAAAAACTGCGCGGCGTAAAGATTGCCCAGCGAGTACGTGGGAAAATAGCCCACCAGCCCGGCGCTCCAATGAACGTCCTGCATCACGCCGTCGGCGTCGGTCTCCGAAGCGACGCCTAGATACTGGCGATATTTGTCGTTCCACGCCGCCGGGGCGTCGGCCGCCGCCAGGTCGCCGGAAAGCAGGGCCTGCTCCAACTCGAAGCGGATCAGAATATGCAGATTGTAAGTCGCCTCGTCGGCCTCGATGCGGATCAGCGATGGGCGGACGTTGTTGATGGCGAAGTAGAACGCCTCGGCGTCGGCGCCGCCCAGCGTGGCCGGGAACGCAGCCTGCGCCGCCGGATAGAAATGCCGCCAGAACGCCCGGCTGCGGCCCACCAGGTTCTCCCACATCCGCGACTGCGATTCGTGGATGCCCAGCGAAATGGCTTCGCCCAACGGCAGGCCGAACTGTTCGGGCGGCAAGCCCTGCTCGTAGATGCCGTGCCCGGCCTCGTGCAATGTGCCGAAGAAGGCCGCGTTGAAGAAGTTCTTGTCGTAGCGCGTCGTGATGCGGCAATCGTGCGGCCCGAGCGTCGTGCAGAACGGATGCGCCGTGACATCAATACGCCCGCGGTCGAACTCAAAACCGATCGCGGCGGCCGCCTCCTTGCCGAACGACTCCTGCGCGTCCACGGGAAACTCTCGGGCGAGGAGCGAAACGTCCGGGCGGCGCTTGCTTGCGGCGATGGCCGACACCAGCGGCACGAGCTTCTCGCGCAAGTCGGCAAGCACGCGGGCTACATTCGCGGTGACTTCCTCCGGCTCGTAGTCGTCCAGCAGTGCATCGTAGCGGCATGTCTTGTAGCCCAGGGCGTCGGCCTGCTGCCGCTTGAGCTCGAATGTCCGCGCAAGCCACGGCAGGAAATGCGGCGAAGTTGTTCTCCGGCCGGGCTTTCTCCCACGCGCTCTGCCCGAGCACTGCCGTTCGCGTCAACTCTTCGACGAGACTGCGGGGCAGCTTGGTCTTCTTATCGACTTGCCTTTTGATCCGCCGGATCGTAACGGCCCGATCGCTCTCGGCGTCAGCCGCCATCGGCCCTGCGGCCAACTCCGCGACTTTGCCCACGAATGCCTCGTCGGTCCATCGCTGATGAGTCAAGCCGGAGAGGAGCGTTGTCTGCTCGGCGCGATACTCGGCGTTGGCCGACGACATCTTCGTCCGTTCGTCCCAATCCAGGACGGCGCCGGTGGTGGCAAGCAGGCCGGTCTGGCGAACGTGCTTGCAAACGTCATCGAAAAGCGATTCGGAAGAGTCGGGCATGGGCGGTCCTTTCACGGTATGAAAAGACACAGCCTAGCGAAAGTTAAGGTCCTTTTCAACGTCCCGCGCTTGCGAAGAAAGCCCGCTGCCGTCCCGATCGGGTTCGGAACTCCGAAATCGTCGGGCCTGGGCGGCGAGCGGATCACTGTTGGGCGCGTTTTTTGGAGTAGACTCGTCGCTGGCACAACCGGCGACCATCGCAAAGCAGAAAAGTATCGCGGCGGTCAAACGGCGGAGCGTCCTTCGAATGCACATGTCAGTTGTACCCTCCCGGCGAGGCGAATTGGCCCCAGGAATCTCGCAGAATTGCGGCAGTTCGTCCAGAGCAATTCCATGCCCGTCATTGTGCAACCCCTTGACCGGAATCGTCCGTGCGAGGAAATTGGCCGTATCCGCTCGTTTAACCCGGAGCCATCGGTGATCGTTTGTCCGGGCACCCCGCATGCCGTCGCCGCCGGCTCCGGGTTAAACGAGGCACCGAAACCAAACTTGGACTCCCTCCCATGCTCGACGTTCTCGTAGTTGCCCCGCACCCGGACGATGCCGAACTCGGCATGGCCGGCGCGATCATGAAGTTCATCGACGACGGCTGGCGGGTCGGCATCCTCGACCTCACCAACGGCGAACCGACGCCGCACGGCACGCCGGAAATCCGCGCCCGTGAAACGGCCGCGGCCACCGCCGTGCTGGGCATCGACTGGCGCGAGAACCTCGGGTTGCCCAATCGCAGCCTGGAGGCCACGATCGAGGCCCGCGCCAAGTTGGCCGCCGTATTTCGCCGCGAGCGTCCGCGTTGGATCTTCGCGCCCTATTGGGTTGACGCCCATCCGGACCACGTCGCCGCGACCGAGCTCATCGAGGCGGCCCGATTCTGGTCAAAGCTCACCAAGACCGACATGCCCGGCGAGCCGCACCATCCCGAGCGGATCTTCTATTACTACTGCGTCCATCTGCGGATCATTCCCCAGCCGGCCTTCATCTTGGACATCAGCCGCTATTGGCCGCGAAAGCAAGCCGCCATGGAATGTTATAAGAGCCAGCTTATCGAAGGCCGCCCCACAAATCCGCCGACCTTCATCGACCGCCAGCGCGACCTCGCGTCAACCTGGGGCTGGGCGATCGGCGCCGAGTTCGGCGAGGCCTTCGCCAGCCACGAGCCGATCGGGCTCACCACGCTGACGGCGCTCGTGTGAAGCGAAATACGAATAGGGGGACGCGGAGATACGGAGACAGAGAGCGGGAGAAGGGGAGCGAGGCCCGATGATGATTCTCACACCCGCGGCGTGATGGGCGAGGGCGTGCTGGTCTTGGGATTGAGCCCGAGCGCCAGCTTGTTGCCGGCCGTGACGCCGGGGTTATTCGCTATTGCTTGCGCGTACGTACGGACTTGGGCGGTGACGCCGACCTTGGCGATGTTCTTGTCCTGCACGGCCTGCGGGGTCTTGGTGGCGTTGGAGGTGAGGGGGCCGTAGGCGGCGGCCCAGATGGCGTTCTGCGCGGCGATGGTGGCGGCGTCGCTAGTTAAGAGCCCGTACATGGACGGACTTGCCGAAATCAACGAACTGAAGTTGGCCAGCCAACTGGTGAAATCGCCTTCGCGGGTCGGCATATAAGGGGCTAAGCTGGGCATGGGTTTCCTTTCGTGTGGAAGGTGGTTGGTGTGTAGGGCAGAGGACGGAAGTCAGCGGTCAGCGGTCAGACATCTGATCTCTGGACAAAAAACGCTAGGTTGCGGTCTTGGCGCTGTCAAATAGCGGCGGGAAAAAACTATTCCACAGAGCTTCCACAGATCCGCTACAGAGCCTCCACAGAGCTTCCACAGTCAAATCATTGACAGTCTTTTGGACTTGTTATCTAGTCATGTTATGTAGCCGGAAGGAAGCATCTTATGCGGCCGGAAGGAAGCATCCAAAGTGCCCCGCTCCGATTCCGAAAGGCTAACATGAGACACCTTGCATGCACGACTGCCCTGGGTGTCGCTCTTTGCGCGTGCAGCGCCCATGCGCAGACTTTCAAAACACTGGTCCAGTTCACCGGCACCGGCGGAACGGCGAGCGGTGACAATCCCCTTCGCAGCCTGATCGCCAGCGGCAGCACGCTTTACGGCATGACGAGCCAAGGCGGCGCCAGCGGTAACGGCAACGTCTTCAGCGTTGACATGAATGGCACGAACTACCGGAACCTCGCTTCCTTCACGGGCAGCGGCGGCACGGCCAGCGGCCAGTATCCCTATGGCGACTTGATCGCCGTCGGCGGCATGCTTTACGGCACGACGGAGCTGGGCGGTGCCGGCGGCTACGGCAACCTCTTCAGCGTCGGCATGAACGGCACGAACTACCAGAACTTACTTTCCTTCACGGGCAGCGGCGGTGCGGCCAGCGGCAAGTATCCCACGGGCAACTTGATCGCCAGCGGCAGCACGTTCTACGGCATGACACAACAAGGCGGCACCGGCGGCTACGGCAACCTCTTCAGCGTCGGCGTGAACGGCGCGAACTACCAGAACTTGCTTTCCTTCACGGGCAGCGGCGGCGCGGCCAGCGGCCAGTATCCCCTTCGCAGCCTGATTGCCAGCGGCAGCACGCTTTACGGCATGACGTTCCAGGGCGGCGGCTTCGGCAACGGCAACATCTTCAGGGTTGCAACCGACGGCACGAACTACCAGAACCTGGTCTCCTTCACCGGCACCACTGGCACGGCCAACGGTCGGTCTCCCGAGGGCAGCCTGATCCTCAGCGGCACGACCCTCTACGGCATGACGCGAGACGGCGGCTATGGAAGCGGCAACATCTTCAGCGTTGCAACCGACGGCACGAACTACCAGAACCTGGTCTCCTTCACCTACACCGGGGGCACGGCCAGCGGCAACGCCCCGTACGGCAGCTTGATCCTCAACGGCACGAGCCTGTATGGCATGACGTTCGGCGGCGGCGTGCATGGTTTTGGCAACATCTTCAGCGTGGGCATCGACGGTTCCGGCTACGAAGACCTCTATGACTTCACCGCCGGCGAAGACTGCGGCTTCCCACAAGGCGACCTGCTGGCCAGCGGCGGCACGCTGTTTGGCATGGCTTCGCAAGGCGGTCCAATCGGCCACGGCACCGTTTTCGCGCTGACCTTGCCCACGCCCGAGCCGGGCACACTGGCGCTCGTCGTCGCGGGCGCGGCCGCGCTCGTTTCGTATCGCTGGCGGCGGCGGCGAAGGCGGCAGTGAGTCCCGAAGGGGCGTCAGTTTACCCAGCGAAGGGCATCGCCCTGGTAACGATTGCCTCATTTTTCTCTCCCCGTCATTTTTCTGTCGGCCCTTTAGACCCTTCGTTGCCGGGTCCCGCCGCCGCTTTGCCGTAGGCAGCTTCGTGCGCCCGAGGCGTGCCGCCGTGCGTTCTCCCTTTCGCCCCTCTCGGCCGCCCGTTTTCCGCTGGCATTTTACCGCTTCCCGGCCCCGTTCTGCCGAATCTGGCCGCTGTTTGCGTCTGCGCAACAGCCTAATGCACGGCCCATTTCCACGAATGCACGCTGGACTTCCCTTAATGCACGCTCCATTTCCCGGTTCTGCGCCCTTCATTCGAGGGAATCCGCCGTGCATTCGCGCGAATGAACGATGCGTTAGCGGGAATGCACCGTTCATTAGGCCGTTTGGGCCGTTCATTACTCGCGTTGCGCAGGCCGGAACGGTGCGAGTCCCTATATTAAAGGTCTCACGCAAAGCCGCAAAGCGCAAAGAAAGGAAAATGGACGAAAAGAAGATGAAGGAGCGGCCGATCATTTTCCTTTCGTGCATATTCCTTTCTTCTCTCTCTTTGCCTGCCTTAGCGCCTTGGCGTGAAACTTTTCGCTCTTTCCGTCATTCTCCTCCCATTTTCCTTTCCTCCCGGTTCTTTGGCGGGCGCGTCGCGGACCCGCCGATCTTGTCGAAAAGCGAACTCCAGGCCACGAAACCCGCACCGCCCGCGCGGGGCGAAAGATTCTTCATAGCGTCGGGGCAAAACGGGCATTGCCCGCCACGTACTATTGTTGCGAAAGAACGCATAGAACGCAAAGAATTTTGTGCTCCTTGTGTTCTCTGTGGCTGAATTCCTTCGACAGAAAAATAAGGGGACAGAAAAATGGGAGGCTCTTCGGCGGCCCTTGTTCGTCGTCCATCTCCGGCCGCTACCTCGGAAACGCAACATCTCGCGATCCGCGGCAATGAGGGAAGTCCGAACAACCGAAAAATGGGTCGCCGGTACTTGTGTTTTTACGAACGACCATGGGCTTTCCGCAACGAGGGCACGTGGGATAGTCAGACGGCTTCAGTGCGTTCGCATAGTCCCATTGCTCTTGGACGGTCATCGCGGACGGGTGCGCGGTATTTTGGAAGCTCCGAACTGGTACTTGAACAGCAGCGCCATCCCAAGCGCAACGACAATCGCCGCGGAGACCAGGCAGGCAATGACGATTTTTCTCCTCAGCGGCGCAGGGATGCGATGCGGCGATTCCGGCAAATCACAAGCCCCCGTGCAAGCCGGGTAGCGGTTGCAACTCAGAAATGGGCCGAACTTGCCGGGCTTCTTCTGCATCTCGCCCCCGCACAAGGGACACTTGGGCATAGTTTGCATATTGACAACCCCTGCCGACAGTGCGCTCTGGTCTGCGAACCAGCGCTCGATCAACTCGGTCAATTTGTTGCGCTGCCATTCCGTGCGGTAGAGATCCTCCGCTTGAACGCGCATCAGCGGCAGGCCAAACCGCCGCGACAGTTCGTCCTTCTTGGCGTCTCGCTCGGCTTGCGGCGAATTGGCGTGTTGCGAACCGTCGAACTCGACCGCGAACAACGGCGTCTGGTCTCGCCCCGCAACCACGAAGTCGTAATGCGCCACGAGGGCGAACTCGTAAGCGCCCGGAAATGCCGGAGCCTTCTATGGGGAGAACGTCGGCCAGCCGGACCTTGGCGTAAACCGCCGTGGCGTGGCGGTGCAGACCTCGCACAGGCGCCCGTAGGTTATTCGTTCAGGCGTGTTGAGCAGTTTCTTCAACATGAACACGGACGGGAATTACCGTCCCGCGAAGCACCCGTGATACTACCCTAAACGCCGGTAACGGTCAAGAAGCCGCTGCGGGCCGACATAGTGCCGGGGGCCAGGAAACGGTGCCAGGAAACCGGCCTTCTCCGAAATCGACGCCCGGCTCGGCCACGTACTATTGCCGCGAAAGAACGCATAGAACGCAAAGAATTCTTTGTGCTCTTTGTGTTCTCTGTGGCTCAATTCCTTCGACAGAAAAATCGGGGTACCCGGTACTCCGGGTCGCCAGAAAAATGCGGGCAGGGAAAGGAAGATGGAGGAAAGGAATATGGAGGAGGGAGGAGGAGGAACGCTAATTATCACTAATTAACACTAATCCGGACGAAGATTAGCGGTAATTAGTGTTGATTAGTGTTCCAACGCACTTTACCCGCGCCGGCCGCCCCTTCTCCTTCCCCCAATCGGCCTTTCCCTCATTTTTCTGTCAATCCATTTTTCTGTAAATCTCCTTTCCCCCGCCTTCGGCCGAACCGCCTGACGCCCGGAAAGCTCACGCAAAGCCGCCAAGGCGCAAAGTTCAATTCCTTCTGCGCCTTGCGCGAAAACTCTTCCTGCATATTCCTTTCTTTCCATATTTCTGCCCTCATTTTTCTGTCTTACCGCCGTTGGCCGCGGGAGCAAAAAGAAAAACGCCGTGCGCCGCGTTCCTATGCTGTTCGCCGGCCGGAACGAGCCGTTCCGGGCTTCAATCATTTCGGCCCGCGAACCGTATAAATACATGTTGCCAGATAAAGTGCTTGACAGTTTTGCGAGCAAGCCATATACTGATCTAATGTATATTATCGCCAGGGCTTCCGCCTGCCCCCTTTCCAATAAAGTGTGCATCTCGGGAAGCCGGCGATGAACCACCTGTTGGAGGAGACACTTGTGCAACGCTTTTCGCAACTGAATTGATCACGGGCCGGCGCCGCGGTTGGTTGCAAGTCTTTATGGCCAAGGAGGTTAGAGCGAACGGGCAACTGTGCAACAGTGCAACAATGTGGTCGAAGGCGTCGCGCAAGTCGGCGGTTCAGTGGGGACGATTGATAGTAGCCAGCAGTTTAGTGCTGTGGCACGCTGATATTAGCCACAAAGGACAGAAAGAGCACAAAGAAAGGCGATGTTCTTTGTGTACTTTGCGCTTTTTGTGGCTAACCGTCCTTTGGCTTGGGTCGTAGTTCATGCGGGAATAATCCGCGGAACTTTTAGCGAATAGTGGTGTTTATATATGTTGACTCGACGAACATGTTACATCAACAGTCAACATGATGCACCAGGAGCAAGAAGACGAAGGGGCGGTGCAGGAAGCGATGAGGGATAAGCGATCAGAAGTCAGAAACCAGAAGTCGGAAGCGCAACTCCACGGACCTCGCTCTGCCAGGCGCGAAAAACCGGTTCGCGCACCACGGCCACTTCCGGGTGGTTGGATATGCGACGGCCCGTCCGTGCCGCAAGTTGTTGCCGCGCAACGTCTTGTGCCCAGCGGCCTTTTGCGCACCACGAACAAGAAAACGCGAAGGCGGTGCGCAAAACGCCAGGAGACGACTGCACGTCGCGTGCGGCGGCCGGCGAGTTTGCCGCGAAAGAACGCAAAGAACACATAAGGAAAAGTCAAGCGGCCAGAACTTCGTCGTGCCGAGCGGCATTGGTTTCCGTTTCGGGCATGGATTCGCGAGCCCGCTAAGCTACAAAGCACCATCTTTACCCAGATTGCCGGTGCAGCAATGGGTGACATTATTAACGTAAGATGAGACCTGATAATAAGTTACGCTGCGGCTCGACCCACGCACCACCCGGTGCGACTTCGTTCGGCGGTGCGTGCGGAGGGCTGGTGCGAAGCCTGCCACAACGTCGCTCCCTGCTCCCGGCGGGTGCCCGTACACTCGTAAGTAGTGTGAACAGTGTCCAGTTTTGTAAAGTTTTGTAAAGCTGTACTAACTTGCGGAGGGTGAAGGCGAATCGGAAGAAAGTGAGACGGTATTTCTAAACACGAGGTCACGAAGACCACAAAGCAAAGAGTTGGACTTCGTGTCCTTCGTGCCTTCGTGTTTAATCCCTCGCCTTATTTCGGCGGCAGGGCCGATGGCGGCGCGTTCTGGGCCGTTGCGGTCGCTGCCGCGGCCGAGACGTACCGCTTGAGCCACTCGTGCGTGGCGCGGAACTCGACGCGGTTCGACAGCACAACGTAACGCGGATCGCGGGAGACGCCCTCGAAGCGGTCCAGCGCCGGTTGAAGCGTTGCCGTATTGGGTGGACGGTCGCCCGCGTAAACGTCGGACGGCAGAACGAGATAGTTCCGCCAATTGGGATCGAGGATCGTGTGCAACCGCAGCGAGGCAGCGGCAAGCTGTTGCCGCGTCGCCTGGACGTTGGCCAAGGTCGGCGCGGCGGGCGTCGGCACGTTGACGGCTTGCGCGGGTGCTCCCGCGAGCGGGCGGTTTGCCGGCGGCGGCGCGGCCGGATTGGGCGAGAGCGCCTCGCCCGGCGTGCCGGCGTAGTAGCCGACCAGCCGCATCAGGGAGATCGCCGACGGCGGCACGGGCACTTGCCGCGACGGATCGGTTACGTCGGTGCCTTGATAAAAGGCGGCGTTAGCTGTGTGATCGACCGAAAGCACCGAGCCATCGAGCGAGACGCCGGCGAATAGTCCGCGGCTGCGGGAGTACGTATAGATTTCCGATCGCAATTCGGCGTCGGTGGCGGCGGCCGCTTCGCGTCCCACCGGGCCAGCGGCGGCCGCAGCGTCGGCGCCGAGAGTGAACTTGCCGCGCATCAGCCCGTCCACGCTGCTCTTGGTTTTGAAGACGAGAATGATGTCGGTGACTTGCAGGCCGATTTGCCAGCCAAAACTTCCGCCCGCGAGCGTGACGAAGGCCGGCGGCCGCCAGAAGCCGCGTTCGTCGCGGACCATCGCGATGCCGCGGCCGTAGCGGGCGCCGACGACGAAGCCGCCTTTGACGAGGTCCGGAACAATGACGATGCCCTGCGCGTTGGCCAGCAGAGACGCTGGAATGCCGTTGGCCGGAATGGCCATGATCTCGGAAATGACTTCTCGCGAGTCATTCACGACGACGTTTTCGCGATACTGCGCGTGCGCTATCCCGCCGCACAAAGCGGCGAGCGAGAAGAGCGCCGGCGCCACGAGGGTAGTTGTTTTCATTGGGGCCGGATTGTAGCCATGCAGCCACGACGGAGCAACGGCAATTTGTGCCGATATTTGCCGAGAAGACGGGCCGTTTTGCCGTGGGGCAGATTGCCAATCTGCCAAAAAAAGGCAGGTTAGCAACCTGCCCCATATCACTATTTCAATGCGAAGACGCAACGTCAAAACGTGAACTGGAAGCCCTGCAAGAAGGCGACGCCGCTCCGCGCCGAGTTGAGCTCGCGCCATATAGCCGTCGTTTTCCAGGATGAGGACCGTGTAGCTCTGCAGCGGCTGAGCCACTGGAACGCGACCTTGATCAAGCCGCGGCGCTCCGTGCGCTGATCGGGCGCCGTGCCCGTGGAGAGAGGGTAGAACTCGCCGTAGTCCAGGGCCACGTCCCAGCGGCCCTCGGCGTAATCCAGATCGACGTAATAGCCGACGCCCGTCAAGGGAACGCCCTGTTGCCCGGAACTCTCGTCGCGGTAGTAGATGCTTTTGATCCAGTAGATTTGCATGGGATCGTAGCCCGGCCGGCCGAAGCCGTACTCGTCGTAAATGCACTCGGCGGAGAGCGTCCACGGCTTCTGCCGCAGCATCGCGTTGACCCCGTAGTAGGTGCCGAACTCCTTGATGGTTTCCGATCCATCGCCGTCCTCTTTCTTCGCGGAGGCGCCGATGGCCCAGTTTTCGGATTCCAATCCAAGGCGAGCAACAAGGGCCTTGGACGAGTTCGTGTCCATGTTGTCGCCGCCGTTCGTCAGGGCGATGTCGCCCGTGAAGTAGCCCGACTTGTAGTGCGCCAGGATGCCAGTCTCGCGATTTTCGATGATTTCCGTGCGGATGTACGGCTGGTCCATCGCCTGGTTCGTGGAGAGATACGGATTTGTGTAAATCGGATAGTAGGCGCGGCCGAAGGGCGTCTCGAATTTGCCGATTTTGAAAGTCCAGTCGCCGTAGTTGGTGACAAGAGCCAGCTTCCCGATTTCGAACTGATTAACCTGAAAGTCCGCGGCGTAGGATTGCCGCTCGGGAATGTTCAGCAAGGGATTTCGTTCGTAGGGCTGATTGATCCAAAATTCGGTGTCCACGATGAATTCAAAGTCGCCGCAGCGATAGCGGAGCCGCGGCGTGAGATCGGCCTCCGCGCCGAACGTCTCCTCCATGCCGGACCAGTTGACCCGCTGGTCGTTGCGGTAGTATCCCCGGACGACGACGTTGCCTTCCAGGTGATCGAGCAGCCGCGCGGCGGGGCTCGGCCCGGCCGGCACGAGCGGAGGGCATGGTGCGCCTTGGATGTAGTCGCCGGGCGGCGGGAGGTCGCCGACGGGCGGCAGCGGTTGCTGGGCTGGCACGGCGACGGGATACGACTGCGCCGGCATGACAGGCGGCGGCTGCGGCGAAACCGGCGGGGCGGACATTGCCGGACCCGTTGCCGGGCCAGCGTAGGGACCGGCCGGATACGAACCGGGTGGATACGATGCTGGCGGATACGCAACCGGCGGATAGGATTGTTGCGGCACAGCGGCCACCCGTGGATAGTTTCTAGCCGGCGGATCGGCGTTCAGCGGCGGCAGCGGGTCCATTTCCCCGGTTGCGCCGTCGCGCGATGCCGGCGCGGGAAGGATCGCTGTTGGAAGGGATCGACCGTCGGTTCGGTGGCCCACTGCGCGGCGCCGTGCGCACGCCAGCGCGATCGCGATCGTCAAGATCGAGATGCGCGATCCGCTGGACGACGCCGGCGTCCGCGGCGGCCGTTTTTCAGTTTGCAAGCCATCGAACATGCTTTGGTCGGCCGGGACTACGTGACGGTAAACTTAGGTGACTTCGGCATTTACGGGCGCACTTCTTGCAGAATCGACAAAGGCCCCTACTTTAGCACTCTTTACGGATGCGGCAAGGTCAGAAACAGACTTGCCAGAATTCCCAGAATGCCCGTTTTACTTCGCGATGGAAGCGGTGCTTACGGCGGCGGCCTCCCACGATGCGGTGGGCCAAAGGATCATCGTGCCGTCGAGGCTGCCGCTGAGAATGCTCTGCCCGTCCCTGGAGCAGGCCACGGCCGTGACGTCCCGCGAGTGGCCTTTGAGCGTCAAAAGCTCGCCGGCGTCGGTCTTGCCGGCCTCCTCCTGCAACTCCCAGAGCTTGGCAGTGGCATCGCGGCTGCCGGTGATGGCCCGCTTGCCGTCGATCGAGAAACAGACGGAAGTGACGGCGGCCGTGTGGCCCTGGAGTTGCAGGATTGGCGCACCGGTGGCGGCATCCCAGAGGATCGCCCTATTATCTTCTCCCGCGGTGAGCACGCGCTTGCCGTCGGGCGAGAACTCGGCCCGCAAGACGGCTTGCGTATGCGGATGGATGCGCCGCACTGCGGCATCCGATTTGTCGCTGCCGCGCTGCGCTCCGCCGAGCGTGACGAGGACTTTCCGGGTCTTCACATCCCAGATTTTCGCCGTGCGGTCCTGCGACGCCGTGACCAGCCGCTGGCAAGCCGCGTCGAAGGCGGCACTGGTGACGGGGCCATGATGGCCATCTTTGCCGTTGAAGCGCGCGAGCAGCTTGCCGGCTGCGGAGTCCCACAGGATGACCTCGTTGTCGCGGCCGGCAGTGGCGACATAGCGGCCATCGCCGGGCGAGAAAACGGCGTCGTTGACGTATCCCGCGTGGCCGACGAGCTTCACTTCCGCTCGCGGGCCGACGATGTTCCAGATGCGGGCTGTGTTGTCCCAACTGCTGGTGACGACGCGGCGGCCGTCGGGCGAGAAGCGGGCCGACGCCACCGCACCCTGGGGAATGAACGCCATGCTTTCCTGACCGGACTTCGCGCCGAACAAGCGGACTTCGTTGCCAATGACCGTCAAGAGCGAAGCGCCGTTGGGCGAGTAGATCGTTTGCCACGCCAAGGCGCTGGTTTCGCGAAACTGGTGGAAGGGCGCGCCGGCACCGCCCGCGCCGGGCAACTGCTTGAACGTCTTCAAGTCCCAAAGGCGGATTTCGCTAACCGCCTCGGCCGGCGCTGGCGCGTGCTTGCGCGCGCTGGCGGCGGAGTCCTTTGGCTGAGATGCCACGGTGCTCGTAGTGACCGCGGCGGAACCGTCGGGCGAGAAGGCCACCGAGGTAATCGTCTCGCCCGGCACGCCGAAGTCGCCCAACTGCCGCGCCGCATCGACGTCCCACAGCCGGACATGCCCGTCTTCGCAGGTGGTCAGGGCGCGATGACCATCGGGCGAAACGGCGAGCGCAGTGACCGCGGCGGGATGACCGAGGGCCAGCGCGGTCACTTCCCGTCCGCTCTCCGCGTCCCACTGGGCTACCGTGCGATCGCTGCTGGCGGTGAGGAGGCGCTTGCCGCCGGGCAGGAAACAGGCCGCGATCACGCCGCGCGAGTGCCGCTGCGACTCCCACAACAATTTGAGGGTCGAGCCTTGCTTAATATCGGAAGCATCCCAGAGCCGGCAGCGGCCAAGGTCGTCGCCGGTGAAGAGCAAACGCCCGTCCGGCGAAAACGCGACCGCCGTGACCTCGGCTTCGTGGTCCGGCGTCTCGGCAAGACGATTCCCGCGGGCGTCCCAAATGAGGGCGGTTCGCCGATCGCTGCCGGTGGCGATGCGAGTGCCGTCTCGCGAGATGGCCGCCGCCGCGCTGACGCCGGTGCCGTCCAGCGTTTGCACCTGCATGCCCGTCGAGACGTCCCAAATTTGCGCGGTGTTGTCGACCGCCGCGGTAAGGAACCGCGCGCCGTCGGGGAAAAATACGGCCGTGGTGGCAAGGTAATGGTGCCCCTGCTGGAACTCGCCCAGCAGCTTGCCGCTGAGCGCGGTCCCAAAGCCGAGCGGTGCGGTCGCGGCTGGCGCTCGAGATTCTATGGCCGTCCGGCGAGAACGATACGCCGAGCACGGAATCGTCGTGCGCATGAACGATGTCGGCCCCCAATACCAGCTCCTCACGGTAGCCTTGAAGGTCCCAAATCTTGACGTGCCCGTCGTGTCCGCCGGAAATCAAGCGACTCTTGACCGGTGGCGAATCCTTCCGGACCTGCTGACTTGGAAACGGAACCATCGCGACCGTTCGTACGCGGCCGGAGTGGCCGCGAAGCGTTTCGTGAAGCTTGCCGTTCTTGACGTCCCACGAGCGCACCGTGTTGTCGTGGCTGGCCGTGACGAGAGTTTCGCCCTCCGCGGAGAATTGCAGGGCGTCGATGGGCGCGGTGTGTCCCTCCAACGCGGCGTCAAACGTGCTCTTGATGGCAGCCCCTTTGGCATCGGCGACAGGTTTCCAAAGCAGCACGCGGCCGTCATAACCTGCGCTGGCGATCTGCTTGCCGTCGGGCGAGAAAGCGGCCGCGTAGACCGGCCCGGTGTGTCCGAGGAAGGTGAGGCGCAGGGGCAAGATTGCGAAGCCCGCGGTCCGTTTTTCGCTCGCGATCGTCCCAAACCATCACCGAGCCGTCCTGGCAGGCGGTTACGATGCGGTTCTCGTCGGGCGAGAAGGCCGCCGAGCAGACCCACCACTCGTGGCCGCGGAGCAGGCGAAGTTCGGCGCCGCTGGCTACGTCCCAAATCCGCGCGGTGTTGTCGTACGAACCGCTCAGAAGCTCCCCGCCGTCCGCCGAATAGACAAGACTCAAAACCGCGTCGCGATGGCCTGGAATCGCCTTCTCCAACTCGCCAGTGGCGGCGCTGTAAACCTTGATGTAGTCCGGCCGGGCGTTCGTGCCGGCGGCCAGATGCCGGCCGTTGGGCGAGAACGCGAGCGCAAAAACGCAGTCGCCGCCGGTGCGTATCTCAAGCAGCTTCCGGCCCGATGCGGCGTCCCAAATCCGCACCGTTCCGCCCCAGCCGCCGCTGGCGAAACGTGTGCCGTCCCGAGCAAACGCCAGGGCCTCAACGGGATCGATGGCGTCGATCGTTCGACTGCCCTGCGTGCAAAGATAGCGGAGCCTTCCCCATTCCCAATTCCGCAACGCCGGCGGGCATTCTTCCAAAAGCGTCAAAGCGCGATCGAAGGCATTGTCTTCGATCTTGGCCGCCGCCAGGCCGATGCGTGCGATATACTGCGCCGTATTCTTCCTTCTGCGTCGCGCGATTCGCCTTCTCTTCGTTTTGCTTAGCGATCTCGGTTTGGGCCTCGGCGATTCCGCGCTGCTGCACGGCCACCTGCTTCTGGGCCAGAGCGTCCGCCTTGGCTTTGTTGGCCTTCTCTTCATTTTCCGTCGCGATTTCCTTTTCGTGCTCGGCCACCTTCTTTTGCGCAACGGCTTCTTTCTTTTGCTCAAGGGCATCGTTTTTTGCGGCCTCGGCGATATTCCGTTGATTGTTGACCAGAAAGAAGGCCACGGTGACCACGACGAGGACCGTCACGACCAAGGCCACGCCGACTCGGCGGGCCGTCTTCAGCCGCTGTACCCGCGCATCGCGTTCTTGCTTTTCTTCTTGAAGCTGTTTCAAGAGCGCCGCGTGCGTTGCTTTCTGAGGGTCCAGCAGCTTGGCCCCCAGATCGAAATCGCCGTTTTTCAGCGCCAGGCCGGCATAAGCCAAGGTCGCTTCCTCCATGCCTTGTGCGGCGCGCGGGTTGCCTTCCCAAAGCGCGTGGGCCTCCTGGAAGCCGAACAAGGCGCGGGCATAGAACTCGTATTCCTGGCCTGCTGCGCGCGAAGCAGATCTTCCTCGGCGCGCATCGAAAGGGAGATGCTTTCGGCATGCGAGCAGTACTGGCGATAAGCGTCTTGCAAATCGGTAACGGTGGCGTAGCGGTCGTCGGGGTTGGTAGACATCGCCTTCAGCGCGATTTCGACCAGCTCGCCCGACTTGTCCGTCGGCTGGATCACATTCCGCGCGGCGGCCATCAGACATGCGGCCACGGAATTGCTGGTGTGCGGCCGTTTGCCGGTGACGACTTCGTAGAAAATGGCGCCCAAGAGATAGACATCGCTGCCGAAGCCGATCCGTTCCATCGGTCCGACGGCCATCTCCGGCGCCATGTAGGCGGGAGTGCCCGCCATGCCTGCCTTCACCGCCGCGGGCGAGCCGACCGTCAGCGCCAGGCCCCAGTCCATGACCAAGACCTCGCCAAAGCCGCCCAGCATCACGTTTTCGGGCTTAAGGTCGCGGTGGATGATGCCGCGGGAATGCGCGAAGCCGACCGCGTCGCAGACTTTCATCCAGATTTCCAGATTCTCCAGCACCGTCTTTTGGCCGATCACCTTGTCCCAGGGCGTCCCCTTGACGTGCTTCATCGAGTAGAAGAGCGTGCCCGATGCGTCTTTGCCGAGATCGTAGACCGGGACGATATTCGGGTGTTCCAATTCGCCCGTTACCGTCGCTTCGGAAAGGAACTTCTGCCGCGACTCGGCCTTGGCCGCCTCGGACGGCTTGATCTTCTTGACGGCCACGACGCGGTCGATCGACGACTGGCGAGCGGACATGACCACGCCCATGCCGCCCTCGCCCAGCTTCGAGAGCAGCTCATAATCGGCTTTTCCACTGGGCAAGTCGGTCGGCTCGCTGACCGCCCGCGGAGGGATTACCCTCCGCTCGTCTTCCTCGACGGCGCCGCCATCGGATTTGATCGACGTTCTGGGGAGTGGCCGACGAATCGACCTTTCCGGACCACATCATGGTCATATGGCGGACGAACTCGGGCGGGACGTTTCCGCTGTCGATCGTAGCGGCGATGCGGCGGAGGTCGTTCTCAGTCAACGGCGCGCCGGCGCGAAGGCGGCCGTGGCGCCCAAGGCGATTGTGGCCTCGATGCGTCCCTTGCTTTCGCCGCCTGGCGGCACAGATGGCGGCTCAGGAACGCCGACCGTCGCCGCCCCTCGGGCTTCGTTCCCGCCGGCGGTATCACTTTGCGAATCGGGTATCTCAATCGTGCCCGCCTGAAGCGTTTGGGCGGATCGGTCGATGATGCCCGGTTCCTTCTCGTTGTCGGATTTTTGCGACGAAGGGCCGGCGGATTGAGCCATCTTCCACGTTTTGTCTGCGGTGCGCGACGATTCCCCTGGCTTTGCCGGCACAGCCGCCAACGAACGGCCGCACGCCGGGCAGCGCCCGCGATCGAGATCCGCCTGAGTGAGACTCACTTGGCAAGCTTCGCAGGTATTCATGTCGTGTTTCTCCTCGCCGTGGACCTGCATCGCAGGCGGCAGCTCCTGAGTCCCGCGGCGCCGGGAGGCGTGACTTTATCGCTTCGCGTCGCCCTACTCGCGGCGACGTCCGGCTCGGGCTCGCCACGCCATGCGCCGCAGTTTCTTCGGTTGATTCTCTCCGAGCGCTTGATCGACCCGTGTCGCCCAGTCGTCGTTGGACGATTTACTTGCACGGCTGCCGATCACGGCGACGGCCGCGGCAGCAGCGATCGAAGCCCGACGCGCAAGCAAGCGGCGTCCTTCCGGTTCGCCGGTGGTTCGGGATTCAATCGCCTGACCGGACGTAGTCCGCGGCGCGGGCGATATCGCGGGAATAGCGCCCGTTGCAGGTTGCGCAGCGCCGTGTGGCGCGCGGGCTTCAGGCGCCGTTCGGCGCATTCTGGTCGGACTTTCCGTTGGGAAGCGGATTAGAGCTTGGGCCCGGTTCATGCACGGGATCGCCGAGCGTGTGCCCCGATTTGTAAACTTCCATCAGCAGGCGGCGTCCGATGACCGTGTTGCCGTTGGAGCTGTACTCCGTCAGATAGACGGCATAGCGGCCGTTGCGATATCTGCCCTGCCTGAGCTTTGCCAGCAGCTCGTTCAGTTTTTCGGGCACGTCGGTGAGAATGACTGCCTTTTCCGGATTGCCGTCGGGATCGAGCTTCACGATCTCGATCATCCGCCGTTCCGTGGCGATCTTCTCCTCGCGCGGTTGAATTCGTTTGTCGCGTTGACGGACTGCACCGGCGGCGTGCTGGCGACCGCGGGAGCGGCGGCTACGGCACGCGGTTCGACTGCCGTCGGCGGCGCGAAGGGCGCCGGTATCGGTACGCCGGCGATTCCGCTGGTGACGGGAACCGTGGTCGACGTTTGCACCGCGTTCAAGCTGGCTGCCGACGGCGGGGCGCCGGTCGCAATGTTTCCGTCCTGCGCCGTATCGCTCAAAACGATCGAACTGGTGTTCACAAGCTTCACCACCGCCGTTAGGCTCGAGCGGCCCAGGCTGGAAACGAAATTGATGTCGTAAGTGTGCGATATCGCGAAAGTAATGCCGTTTGCCGGCGCGGCGGGAAAGAAGGAAGGCAACACGGCGCTAGTGTTGTGGTACGACCAAACGCCCGGCGAACCCGGAACGCTGGTCATCGTCGCCACCGTGCCGTAGCCGACGAAAGTACCGAATCCCGGCGACGGTCGGGCGATCGCCAGCGACTGCGTGTCCGACATCGTCACGCTGCCGTCATTCCACAAAACCTCGATGTTGTAGTTCTGGCCCAGCTCTGTATAGCCGTTTGGCGAGCCCACAAAGCCGATGTATCCGTATACGGTCTGGGTGAGGTTTGAGGGAAAGATTTGTTCCTGCTGCGGAGTCGTTTGCAGGACGAAAAGTATGGGCGGATCGCTGGATACGGCTCCAGTTACCGTGTTGATGCTTTTGCCTAGGGCAATGGCGACGCCTTGGTTTACGACCGAAATAACGCTCCGCAGCGGGCCGCTCGCGCCGACATTGTCGGCGAACAGGACCTCGCCGTCCGCGCTGATCGTCAGCGCCGCGGCAGGAGTTCCCGAATCGACGGTGCTGTTCATCGCGACATTGCCGCCGCTCGAGGTGACAAGCACCGTGTCCAGCAGCAATTGAACCGGGCCATTGTAGGTTTGGCCGCCGCCGGTTTTCACGCTTGGGTTGCTTGTCGTGCTGCTGGCGACGTTAATGAACGTCGTCCCGTCTAGTGTAAGAACACCGACCGTGACCCCCGCCGCGCTACCTTGGCCGGTCGTCATATTGAAGTGGATCGAACCGTTCGGATGTCCGGCGTCTGAAGTCAAGCTGGTCAGCGGCGACGTTCCTCCGACAACGCCGTCAAAGGCTTGTGAGCTGGCCGATTCCGCGGTGAGTGAGTGTGTGCCATCCACGGTCGATGCGAAATGAATCTCGCCCGCGGCCGTGCTCGTGAGCGTCGTATTGACAAGCAATCGAACAGGGCCTCCATAAGTTTGACTGCCGCTGGTTTGCACGCTGGGATTTGCCGCCGTGCTGTTGGCGATGTTGATGAACGTGGTGCCGTCGAGTGTAACTTCTCCGGCCGAGACGCCCGCCCCATTGCCGGGGCCGATGGACATATTAAAGTGGATTGAACCAGTCGGGTGCGCGGTGTCGGCCGAAAGGCTTGTCAATGGCGTCGTGCCTCCTACCACGTCGTCAAAAACTAGCGAGCCGGCCGATTCCGCGGTGAGTGAGTGTGTGCCATCCACGGTCGAAGTGAAATGAATCTCGCCCGCGGCCGTGCTCGTAAGCCTCGTATCAGCAAGTAATTGGACCGGACCGTTGTAAGTCTGGCTGCCGCTGGTCAACACAGCAAGGCCTGAAGTGGAATCGAACTTTATCTCGTTCTGCGGCTTGAGATCCAAGCTGCCGCCTGAAATCCCGGCGAGGACGGAAATGTTGCCATCCGCGGTCAGTTCGATTGATCCATTTCCGGCCGATAGCCCCACGCTATTGACCATCGCGATCGACAAATCTCCGGCATTGTGGTAAATGACATTCCCCGCGGTATTGCCGGCGAGGCTCGTGACGAGATTGTCGGAATTGGTAAGGGTAAAGTCGGCATTGCCCAAAAGCTCAAGCCCAGTGCCGGCTATCTTGCCGAGCCCGCTTTCGATTACCGATCCGCTGGCGGATAGCGTGACGTTGCCCGACCCGGTCACGACGGGCCCCGCGAGGTTAATTGATTCGGCATTGCTTAAGCGAATGTTTCCGCCGTTGACTTGCGTGATGGCGGTGACGACCAAGGTCGATGCGCTATTGCCGAAATCAAAGTCGCCGCCGCCGGAATTCGTGCCGTCAAGCGACTGGACCGAATTCGGCCCGGCAAGCTCCGCACCGCCGACGGAGTTGGTCGTCAGCATCGAACCATCGATTTCGCCTCCGCTTTCAGTAAGTTGTCCCGCGGCCGTTAGGCTTATGTTGCCGCCCACAAGAATTGCATTGACTCCGATGCTGCCATCCGCGGTCAACTCGATCGACTTGTTCGCGGCGGTCAGGCCGACGGTATTGACCGTAGCGATCGAAAGACTGCCGGCGTTATAGTATGCGACGTTGCCCGTCGTGTTGCCCGCCAGGTTCGTCACGAGGTTGTCGGTATTCGTAAGAGTAAAGTCGGCGCTGTCCAATAGCTCGAGTCCGGCGGCGGCAATTCTGCCGAGGCTGCTTTCGAATACCGATCCGCTGCCGGAGAGAGTGACATTGCCCGACCCGGTCGCGACGGGCCCCGTGAGATTTATCGACCCGGCATTGCTAATAAGAATGTTTCCGCCGTCGACTTGCGTGACGCCGACGACGACCAGAGTCGGCGCACTATTGCCGAAATCGAAGTCGCCGCCGCCGGAATTTGTGCCGTCAAGTGACTGCACCGAATTCAGCCCGGCAAGTTCCGTTCCGCCGGCGGAATTAGTCGTCAGCGTGGAACCATCGATCGCGCCTCCGCTTTCAGTAAGTTGTCCCGCGGCGGTGAGGTCTATACTGCTGCCCACAAGACTTGCATTGACTCCGATACTGCCATCCGTGGTTAACTCGATCGACTTGTCCGCGGCAGTCAGGCCTACGGTATTGACCGTAGCGATGGACAAATTTCCGGCATTTTGGTAAACGACATTTCCCGTGGTATTGCCGGCAAGATTCGTCACGAGATTGCCGTCATTCGCAAGGGTAAAGTCGGCGCTGCCCAAAAGCTCCAGTCCGGCGGCGCCGACCCGGCCGTTATTGTCTTCGGTCACCGTTCCGACGGCGGAGAGACTGACATTGCCCGTACCCGCCATCACCGGCCCGACGAGGCTGATCGAACCGGTATTGCTTATACGAAGAGTTCCGCCGCCGCTTTCCCCCATGCCGATGACGACCAAGGTCGGCGTACTGTCGCCAAATTCGAAGTTGCCACCGACCGCGTTCCCACCGCGAACGAACTGAACCGTGTTCGCCCCATTGAGCTCGGTGCCGCCGACGGAATTGGTCGTCAGAATGAAGCTGTCGATCGCACCGCCGTTTTCGATAAGCGATCCCGCGGTGAAAAGTCCCACGTCGCCGGTCTCGGCAGACACGAACCCCGTCACGATGATCGCGCCACCATAGTCGTTGATGTTGATGTCTCCGCCGCTTTCCGTAACGCTGGTGACCGTCAGGGTCGCGGCATTGTCTTGCAGATTGATACCGCCGCTGGTCGTGTTTGTGGCCTGAAACGCCGCCACCGAGTTATTGCCGGTGAACGTGGCACCGGTGGCCGAATTGATCGCGAGTGCGGCGGTGGCGATCGAGCCTGCACCTGTTTCGACAATGTCGCCATTAATCGCATTGATGGTGATATCGCCGGCCATATTGATGGGCGCCGCGATGTTGACGTTACCGCCGGCGTCCAACTCCAGCCCGCCCGTGCCTTTGTTTGCAATGGTCGCGTTGACAAAGACCGAGCCCGCCGCATCCAGAGTCAACTTGGCGGACGATGTCCACAAGATAGCGCTGTTGACCGCGATATCTCCCGCTTCGCCGCCGCTGCTTCCAGTGGTGATGGCGACATTCGTACCCCCGTTCAATTCATTGACGATATCGGCGTTGCTCACGGTGGCGCCGGAAGCGGTCGGCGTATAAACCCCGGCTGCAAAACTGCCCGACGTGGTGCTGCCGGGCGTAATCGTCACGTTCCACGGATCAAGCAGCCAGGTTCCCGCGGCGCCATGCTCGGCCGAGGCGGTTACGTGGGCAGAGGAAACGTCCAGAGCGTTGCCGCTGGAGGTTTCCACGAATCCGCCGTCGCCGCCCGAACCGCCGCCGAGAACATTGAGGTAGCCTTGAACCACGGTTGCATCGTTGGACCAAACGACAATGCGGCCACCATCGCCATTGTTAAGAGCGTCGGCAGCTACTTGAATGTTCGGTCCGACGTACGTGAAGGACGCGTCGCGAATATCCGGATTGGCCCCGTGCGAATCGCCGCCTACGAGCACAGTTCCTCCGCCGCTATCCCCCGATGCATCGACGCGGGCCTGGTCGAGGAGTTCGACCTGGCTGCCGAGCAACTCGACAGCGCCACCTTTTGCACCAGGCGCGAGATTGGAAACATTGATGCTGCCGTAGTCCGTCAGTGTTCCACGCGGGCCGGCGTCCAGCGTGACGCTGCCGCCGCGACTCGTCAACGTTCCGTCGAATCGAATCGAGCCGCCGGAAACCGTCAGGTTGCCGCCGTCGAGGTTGCTCGTGCCGCCAATCGTAATCATGTCACCGGCGGCGGCCTGCACGGTGAGATTCAACGGCGAATGCCACTGAATGTTTTCGATGCTGATCGCGGCCGCCCAATCCTCCAATTGATTCTGAAAGACTGCTGCGCGATTGTCGATCGTATTGATGGTAAACGTGAGCGAATCTCGCTGCCCGTCGCCGACAATTTGGATGGTGTCTGTCTTGCCCAGGCTGGCGGCAGCCATTTGCTTACCGTTGACGGCGATATCGAACTGGTTGCCTTCGTGGGTCAGCACGATGCTCTCGCCGCGGTCGGTGGCACCTGGCTGGCTCGCATTGACCACAAGCACGCCGGCCAATGCAGATAGCGGTGTCGCATGGGCGTTCAGCACGCAACGGTCTTCCAGCCGGCGAACGAAGAGTTGCGGGATAAGATCGTCACGCCGCGGACGATGCGAGCTGCCCTCGAGCAGGCGCCCATCCTCCGCGAAAGCTGCGAGACGTAAGCAAGGAATCCGGAGGTGCGCATCTATTTTAGCCCAATAGAGACAACCACAAGTAGCGCGAAAAAGGCCGTCGCAGCCGCCAAACGGAATTAGTACAGGGCGAACTGCGAATAATCCCTATTGTGCTCGCCCCGGCAGGGGATGTCAACCAAAGCCCCCGCCGCATTGGGGGTGAATTCTGGCCGCGCGCTGCAATCTCACCGATAGGCGGAAGCGCGTGACCCGATAGCGCTATGGGGGGTTAAGGCGAAAAGACGTACCAGCTTACCAGACGTATGGTCCTGTTACGTAATCTGGCAAGAGCCTATTGGTTGTTCCGCGAGAAGTAATCAAAACGAAAGTAACAGACCGAAGTAAGCAACGAGCCGCACGAAAAAGACTTGCTCTCACGCAGCCAGGGTGAATTATGAGCCCCAATTTTCGCAAACGGGTACGATCGATTGCCGGACTATGGGGATTCGCGCTCGTCGTTATCTCCATGTCGAACGCTCAGGCCCAATCCGCACCGGGCGGACCGGCCCCTGGACCGTCAAGCTTTATACAACCGCCGCCGCCGGCCGAGGGACGAGCCATCCCTCAACCCACGGACGCGGGCGAGGCGAAACTGGATTCGATGGGTCCCACGGAAGCGTGCGCGGAGATGCGGCCGATCACCGCGATCAACACAAACATTGGGCTCAAATCCGGTAACAATGAACGTCCCGAGGATGTCGGCGCGGTGTGCCATCCGGTCCAGCGGGAACCGGCCTACGCCATGACCGCCCGCGCGTGGCGCCGCTATGCTATTGCTGGGAGGCGCCGGTGCTGAGTTACGGCCCGCTCTACTTCGAAGAAACCAACCTGGAACGCTTCGGCTACTCGCAGACGTATCTGCGCAGCGTACAGCCGCTCGTTTCCAGCGCCCACTTTTTCGGCACGGTGGTTGCAACGCCCTACTTGCTCGTAGCGGAACCGCCGCACGAGTGCGTTTACACGCTCGGCGAGTACCGGCCGGGCAGTTGCGTTCCCTTCCAGTGGAACTATCCGCACTTTTCGCCGTGCGCGGCGTGGCACGGCGACGAACCATAAGCGGCGTCACCAGCGCAGCATAACGTTCTGGCGAATGGAGCGCTCGATACGCGCGAAGAGCGATTGCGGTTCCACGAAAAACTTGGCCTTGCCGCGGCTGCCGGGCACAGCGACGTCGGGCTGCCGCGCCAATTGCACGCGGACTTGATAGGTGACGGAAGCCGGCCAGGCGACCCCTTGTCGATCGACCTGAAGGGGCAGGTCGCCGCCGGAAGCCATTTCGCGCGGAACGATTTTCACGTCGCGGCTGGCGATCTCCGCGACGCGGCCCTCGTAAACCTGGCCAGGCAGCGAATCGATCCGCACGTGTACGAGTTGCCCCACTTGGATCAACGCGACGGAATCCTGATCGACCAGCGCAAACGCCTCGGCCGGCCGAGGCGAGCCGACCATGCAAACCAGCGTGCCCGGTTCAATCTGGCAGCCGCGGTTCTGCTCCTTCAGGGGCGAACCGCTCCAATTGGGTAACTGTCCCGGCGATGGTGACGGAGCAGGAACATTGCCCGGCGGCAGGACGGTTCCCGCCACTGGCGTCCGTAGGACGAGACTTTGCTCGTCGAGTTGACGCTGCCGCAGTCGTTCGTCGAGGTCTGAGAGAGCCGCTTCGGCGGTCGGAATCAGTGCGGCAGCGGCCGGATCAAGGGCCTGCCTTGCGCGGAGGACTTCAAGCTGGCGATGCTGATGGTCGCGCGTGCCCTCCAGTTCCACGACTTCGCGGCGTATTTCCAGATTGGCCAAACGTGCCACCTCTTGGCCCTTCTCGACTCGATCGCCCGGTCGAACCGAACTCTCCATGGCGCCGGCCACGACGGCGTAAATGGCCGTGGCGTTCTCTGGCTCGATCACGAGAGGCGACGTGACACGGCATGGCCACGGGACGAAAGCGATTGCCATCAGTGCCGTCGTCCAGAATCCGCCAAAGGCAAGCAGCCGTAGCCGCGACACACCGCGCGTCATCGATCGATATCTGAAGTATGCTGCGCACTGCCAGACCGGCGGCAACAACATGCCAACGAGCACGACAAAAGTCACGCCATCGCCTATCACCGCGACGCCCCAAGCGGCGGACACGCGATGCACGATCCAGATAATTGCGCAAACGGCGAAGCAGCGATAGGCCAATGATGCCAAGCCGTAGAGTCCCAGCCAGAATCGTCCACGCATTGGCCGTACCGAATCGCCGGCCTTTCGGATGCCTAGAAAGATAAGCGCCGCTGCGCGAGTTAGCACGGACCGCGACTGTTCGGCCAGATTCGGAACTTCCACTAGGTCCGCGAGGACGTAGTAGCCGTCGTAACGCATCAAAGGATTGCCGTTGAATAAGAGCGTGCTCACCGAACAGACGACCATGACATTGAACGCCAGGGCATGAACCAGTCCGGACGGGCTGAAGCACCATAGCAAGGCGGCCAGCGCGGCGAGGACGATTTCGACGATGATTCCTGCCGCCGAGACGGCGATCCGTTGCCACTTGTTCGAAAACGTCCAAGCGTCGGATACGTCGCAGTAAAGGCACGGCGTAAAGACGAGCAACATTAGTCCTAGCTCGCGACATTGGCCGCCGAGACGGATGCACGTCACGGCATGGCCTAATTCGTGCAGAACCTTCGCCGCCGCCAGAGTGACGGCCAGCCACACGAGATTGCCGGGCGTTACGAACTGGCGGAACTCAGTCCTCATGGCCGATAAGCTCGGTACTCGGACCGCGACTGCGGCAGCAGCCGCCAGCACCAGGAAGAGCATCAAGATCAAGACCGCTCGCGAGAACAACCAGCCGCATCGGGCCGCGAGCCATTTGAGCAGTGGCTGCGGATCGACTCCGCGGAAACGGATCGCCAGGAGGTTCGCCACGCCGGCGAGCCAACGTCGCTTGCGCCAAGTTCGGCGCGCTCGAGTAACTGTTCGCCTTGCCCGGGGGCGTCGGAGAGAAGGAGTCCGCACCGATGCAACCTCCCCAAAAATGCGTGAATCGTCTCTAGCGGAAGTCGATAAGGCGCGAAGCGCTTTTCAAAGTGGGCCTTGATCGCTGCCAGCCCGGTTTGGCCGTCAAGCATTTCCAGGATTGCGAACTCTTCGTCGCGGAGATGGAAGTACTGTAGCGACACCGGATCTTTGACGAGCCAATAGCGATGCCGCCCGTACTCCTGCGGTACGATGGTCAAGTCGGACCGACGCCGCAACGCGAGCGGACGATCACCGGCGCTATCGCGTGCCAATCGCGGCTCGTAATGCAAACGGTCATTGTTAGTCAACGTTGCGTTCATTTGTGGGCGTTGGATATCAACGCGGCGCTTCCAACCGCATTTTGGCCCGCATCCCGGGCCGCAGCCGCAGGCCCTGGTTATCGACTTCAACTCGCAAGTGGACTTGTGCGTTGACCGGATCAATTTCCGGATCGACGAATACGATTTTGCCCGAGAACTCGGCAGCCGGGTCGCCGGGCAAGTCCACGATCAATTTGACCTTGCGGCCGTCGAGTTTCGGCGAAAGATATCGGGAGCTGAGGAATCCCTCGGCGCGGAGATGGTCGAGGCGGACGATACGAGCTACGGAATCGCCCGGCTTGACCCATTCGCCGCGATGCCGCGACACCTGGACGACGACGCCTCCGAGCGGAGCAGTGATCAGGCGGCGGCTGACCGCCTGTTGTGCAGCCTGGTAGTCGGACACCTTGATTTGACGGGTGTAACCGGAGATCTTAAATTCGTGCTCGGCCTGCTCGATCTCGACCTTGCTCTTATCGACGAGGAGATGCAGATGGTCCATTTCTGAGGCTGAGATGCTCTTGGCGTAGCGGTCCAGGGCTTCGCTCGATCGCCGCAATTCGGCCTCGACGACTTCTCGTGACTTTCGCGCGAAACGGACGCCCACGTCGTTCTCGGCGTTTGCTTTGGCGATGTCCATTTCGATCTTCGCTCGTTCCGCCGCGACCCGCGCCTCGTCGTCTTCGATCTGGGCGATGCAGGCCCCCTGCTCGACCATTTGTCCTTCGCGGACGTTCACGGCCGCCAGCACGCCCGCCTCCCTGGCCGGCACCTCGACCTGCTCATCAATGCGGATCAGCATGGAAGGAACTTCGACGATCTCGACTGCCGGCGGCGCCGGCCGCGGGGCCGAAGTCGTAGTCGCAGCCGCGGGATCGGCGGAAGTCAGTGCAAACGAAAGCAACATCGCGCAAAACATTGGAACTTCCCCTAGAAGTATAGCCACGTTCGGATCGTGTCGTACAGATCGTGGAGCCAGACATAGCCCAGGCTGCGGCGGCCGCATTGGATAGAAGCCCGCACGCCGGCCCCGGCCGTAGACTGGGGGACGGCTGAACGGTCGAAATCGACGGTGGCCTCGACATACGGGCTGTCCGCCGGCGACGTTTCGCTGCGCATTCCCAGTCGCGCGAGCGTGCCCGAAAAGCTCTCCCGTGGGTTCATTGCCAGCATAAACGATACCTGCAAGGGCGCGTCGGGCTGTGCTTCTTGGGCGGCCAGGACGTGGCCCGCCTGACGATCGGGAACGCGAAGGTTGACCCTCCACGGACCCGACAGGTCGCCGACCGTCAGCAAGATCTGACCGCGAGTCACCGGCCGGTCATCCAGCAACTGGTGGACGTTCCACGTCAGCACCTCGCCGTCAATCGGGCTGCGTACATCGCACTCGGATTGCTTGCTTTTGAGGACATCATATTGCGACTGAAGGCCGCGGATCGTCTCGCGAAGCTCTTCCTCTTGGGCCGTCGCCTGGCCGTAGCGGCGTCGTTGTTCGTCGTTGTCGCGAGAAGCCTGGAGGCGCTCGGCCTCGAGCGAAACCAGCTTCTGCTGGGCGGTTTGCAATTCGCCAAACACCTGCTTGAATTCCAAGTCCAGTTGCGGCCGCCGCAGCACGGCCAAGAGGTCGCCGGCTCGGACGTGTTGGCCGTGCTCGACACGAAGGTTGCTCACCGTGCCGTCGGCGCCGGCGAAAACGTCGCGGAGGTGTGCGGGTTGTAAATTGCCTTCGGCCACGACGGTGAAATCGGCCTTTATCAGCAAGGCGGCGGCAACAATCAAACCGGCGGCGCCGGCCGCCAACGCCGCCTTGATCCACGGGCGGAAATCCGCCAATCCGCGCGCGGCGAAGGATCGATGCGAACGGGATGCGTTCAACTGCCAGGCAGTTGCCGAGCGCGGCCTGGATATGCACGCTCGCTTCGGCAATGGTTATGCGTTCTTTCTTGGCAAATGTGCCGAAGAACTTCTCGACGACGAGAATAGCGATGGGCGGTTCGGCCGCAGGGCTTTCCGCCACAAGCGGCACGATTCCCACGGAGCGAGCGTGAGACTCGTCCACGTATTCCCCTAACAGCTTTTCCAATTCGGTCGGATGCTCGTTCCGTTCGGACGGAAACCAAAGCGGCTCGTCAACTTTAGCGGCGGCTTTGCACAGTTTTTCCAAACGGCGGGTCAGTTCGGCCCGCCGGTTCGGCGTGTCCACGCCGCTTACCGCCATAAGGCGAAAGCCGCGGCCTCGCCGCACGATAAGGCTAACCCGGTCGCATTCGAACAACCGGCGTCCTTCATTGACGATCGTATACGTTGTGCGCCGCAGGTCGAGAGCGGCGTGGACCTGCCGGGCAAATTGGTCGAAACGAAACCAGTCGCGCGCCGTTTGTTTGAACCGCCGCAACTGGCAATTGCGGTCGAACTCAGCGACGAACTCGGTTACGACTTCGAGGAACTCAAGATAGCCGCGCTCGGCTCCCGGTCCGCCGCCCGGCCGTTGGAACAACTCGATCAAGCCTGTCGGCGACTGATCGACATGCCACGGGAACAGTACCAACAGAGCGTCCGTTGGATTTGCCGATCCGGGCACGCCGGGATCGGCCGTTGGCTTGCGACGCGGCGGAATTAGTTGTGGCTGGCCGGCCGCGATGGCACCTTCGATCAAACCTCGATGTCCTGTCGCTTCGCACAGGTCATGATTGGACCACGGGTGGGGCGGATTGACGAGGCATTCCTGTTGGAGATTGCCGTCGGGATCCCGCCTCCAGATCGCACCCCCTTCGGCGGCCAAGGCGGAGATGACCAGATCCAAGAATGCCGGAAAAAAGCTGGCCGGCGAATCCTGTGACTTTGCCAATTTGGCAATGGTGTCGATCACGTCGTCGAGGTCGCCCCAAGCTGCCTCGGACGAAAGCGGTTCGGGTGCGAGAGGACGACTTGCCATGCTGTAGTATACTGCCCACCAAAATAGTTGCCTAATTTGTCGAACCCCGGCGCGCGGAACCAGCGGCGCCCAAACGTGGCACTTCAATCTCCCGTCCCGGCGCGCCTGGCTCGCTCGCTGGGTGGAAAGCTGAGTGATCTTTAACGGTCCTTTCGATTATAACGGGCCGACTTTGCCGTCTGTAATTGGAATTATGGAAATACTGGGAAGATGAGTTAGACAAAGCTGACTGGGTTTATCGAACAACATTATAAGGCAGGCAAATCCGATTGTTATGGTAGTGAGGCTAGTAATGAACCAGTTGCGTGCCATTTTCGGAGGCTGCTGTGGAGCGATTTGCGTCGCCCTCTTGGGCTGCACCGCGACTCCGGTCGCTCCCAGCGCACCTGTATCCGCGGAATCAACGGTCCACTACCAGGCTGTTGCCACGCAAATTGAGTATCCGACCGTGGCGCCCTGCGATGACGGCCTTACCAATACGCCGCCGCCGCGGACAATCCGCGATCTTGCCCACGTCCAGTTCCGCGATATGACGCTGGAAGAGACGATCCGGACCGCGCTTTGCAACTCGCGGGTGTTGCTGGACCTTGGCGGCACGATCCTCCGCACGCCCGACAGCGTGCAAACCAATTACAGCATCGCCGTCACGGAGACCGATCCGCAGTTTGGTCCCGAAGCGGCCCTCAGCGCGTTCGACGCCCAGTTTGCCACGAGTCTCTATTCCCAAAAGAACAACCAGCAGTACAACAACCTGGCCCTGGGCACCAACGGCTTGTTCATCCAAAACTATGACGAGTGGGATACCAGCATCACCAAGCGCAGCGTGACGGGCGGGCAATTCACCATTCGCAGCACGATCGACTTCGCCCGCGACACGAATGCCGCTAACATCTTCCCCAACGGGGCTTTCGATACCAATATCCAAGGCGAAATACGCCAGCCGCTGTTACAAGGGGCAGGCGTGGAATATAACCGCATCGCCGGGCCAGGCGCTAAGCCGGGAAACTACAACGGCGTACTCGTCGCCCGCATCCGCACCGACATCAGCGCCGCCGATTTCGAGGCCGGCCTGCGGGATTTTGTCGCCAACGTGGAAAATGCCTATTGGGATTTGTACTTTGCCTACCGCGACCTAAACGTCAAGATCCAGGCCCGCGACGAAGCCTTGGAAACGTGGCGTCGCGTACGGGCCTTAAACCTGGCCGGCGGCGGCGCCCGCAAGGGCGGTGAGGCCGACCGGGAAGCCCAGGCCCGCGAACAGTATTTTCGCTTCCAGGCCGACGTAGAGAACGCGCTGATGGGCTATCCCGAGGAAGGCACGAGGACGTTCAATGGCACCCAGCCGGGCACCTTTCGGCGCTGCCGGGCGTGCAGCTTGCCGAACGCCGCTTGCGGCTGCTGATGGGTCTGCCGGCCACCGGCGAGCAAATGCTCCGCCCCGCCGAAGAACCGACGATGGCCCCGGTCGCGTTCGATTGGTCGGCGCTAACGGTCGAGGCCATTTTCCGCCGCGAGGAGCTACGTCGGCAGCGATGGCTCGTCAAGTCGAGGGAACTGGAACTCGTTGCCTCGCGCAACTTCCTAAAGCCGAACCTGGATCTGGATGCCCGTTACGGGATGCGCGGTTTCGGTCACGAGTTGACCGACAGCGATCCGGGCGACCAGAGCGCTACGCAAACCTCTTCACGGCCGATCACCAGGAGTGGCAAGTTGGCATGGAGTTTTCCATGCCGCTCGGGTTCCGGCAAGGAAACGCCGCCGTTCGCAACGCTGAATTCCGCCTCAGTCAGGCCAGGACCGTGCTGCGTGAAGGCGAGCGAACGGTCATCAGCGAGTTGAGCGAGTCGGTAGCCGAGGTTGACCGCTCCTACGCCCTATTGCAGACCGATATCTATCGCACGAAAGCCGCCAAGGACCAGCTTGCGGCCCTCGAGGCGGTTTATCAGGCCAAGCAGGAGGGCTTTTTTGAAGTGCTCGACGCCCAGCGGCGGTTGTCGGAGGCGATCAGTCATTATTATCAGTCGCGCGTGCAATACGCGCTGGCGATCCGCAACGTCCACTACCAGAAGGGCTCGCTGCTGGATTATTGCGATGTCGGACTGTCGGAACGCGCGTGGCCGGACAAGGCATACCGCGACGCCGTCCGCCGCGCGGACCATCGTGGGCACGAAAAGTCGATTGACTACGCGTTCGCGGTGCCGCCGGTGGTCAGCGCCGGAAGCGAGGCACAGATACTGGCGCGCCGAGTATCGAGCGGACCCGCGCCGCAACCCCAGCAAATGCCCCCGCCGAACATTCCTGAACCGGTGCCGTCACCAAGTCCGGCGCCGATGCCCGGTGCGCTTTTGCTGCCGCCGCGGCCGGCGGAATCTGCCATGAATAGCGCGATGTAAATGACAGGGAGCTTGGAGCCGGATTTCCTGCTCCTTTCTCTCCGTTCCCTACCTGCCCGCCTGGGGCGGATGGCACTCCTCGCGTGTTGCGCAATTTCGAGCAAATTTCTGCGCGTTATTGCTAGCGGCATTTGGGGCGGTCGCTAAACTGGAAGGATACGCGTATGAAAGTCCTCACACCGGACTCATTCGCCCAAGTATTCGATTCGAATACTTCACACCTGGGTAAAGTCGGAGTGTCCGTCATGAATCTTAGGAAGCTTGAAGTCTGGTTCGTCACCGGCAGCCAACACCTTTACGGCGAAGCGGCCCTCAAACAGGTGGCCGAGAACAGCCGGCAAGTGGTCGAGGGGCTCAACGCCGGCGGACGGCTGCCGATGCGCGTCGTCTTGCAAGCCGATCGTCACCACGCCGCAGTCGATCCTCGAAGTCTGCCGCGAGGCCAACGCCGCGCCCAACTGCGCCGGCCTGGTGCTCTGGATGCACACCTTCTCGCCCGCCAAGATGTGGATCGCCGGGCTGACCGCCTTGCAGAAGCCGTTCGCTCCACCTGCACACGCAGTTCAATCGCGACCTGCCCTGGGCGACGATCGACATGGACTTCATGAACCTCAACCAGGCCGCCCACGGCGACCGCGAGTTCGGCTTCATCTGCACGCGGATGAAAAAGCCGCGGAAGGTGGTCGTCGGCCACTGGCAGGACGCCGAGGTCCAAGACCGCATGGCCGCCTGGATGCGGGCGGCGGCCGGCGCGGCGGAGATTCGCTCGCTCAAGGTCGCCCGATTGGGCGACAACATGCGGCAAGTGGCCGTCACCGAGGGCGACAAGGTCGAGGCCCAAATCCGCCTGGGCGTCGAGGTC
Source organism: uncultured Planctomycetia bacterium (assembly GCA_963707295.1). Classification (GTDB taxonomy): domain Bacteria; phylum Planctomycetota; class Planctomycetia; order Pirellulales; family Thermoguttaceae; genus JANXQG01. The sequence continues at coordinate 3,197,856 of CAVPPL010000005.1, read as the reverse complement.
AACGGCTACGGCGTCAGCGAGCTGGCCAAGCGCATGGCCGAGGTCTCCGACGCCGAGGTCGATCGCCTCGTGGCCCAATACGAACAGCAGTACACCTTGGCCGCCAGTCTCAAGCAGCGGCGGCGATCATCGCGCGTCGCTGAACTATGCCGCCCGCACCGAGTTGGGCCTGCGGCATTTTCTCGACGGCGGCGGATTCAAGGCCTTCACCGATACCTTCGAGGACCTGCACGGCCTGATGCAGCTTCCCGGGCTTGCCGTGCAGCGGCTGATGGCCGACGGCTACGGCTTCGGCGCCGAAGGCGACTGGAAGACGGCCGCCCTGGGCCGGGCGATGAAGGTCATGGCCCAGGGCACGAGCGGCGGCACGTCGTTCATGGAGGACTACACCTATCACCTCGATCCGGCCGGGCCGCTGGTGCTGGGCGCCCACATGCTGGAGATCTGCCCCTCGCTGGCGGCGGAAAAGCCTTCGTGCGAGATCCATCCCCTGGGCATCGGCGGCAAGGCCGATCCCGTGCGGCTGGTCTTCACCGCGCCGGCCGGTCCGGCGGTCAATGCGGCGATCATCGACCTGGGCGACCGCTTCCGCCTGTTGGTGAACGAGGTCGATATCGTGACGCCGCCGCAGCCGCTTGCCGAAGTTGCCGGTGGCCCGGGCGGTCTGGAAGCCGCGGCCGGACCTGAAGACGGCGGCCGCCGCCTGGATTTATGCCGGCGGCCCGCACCACACGGTCTTCAGCCAGGCCGTGACGACCGAGCAGATCGAAGATTTTGCCGAGATTCTGGAAATCGAGCTGATCACGATTGACGAACGCAGCCGACTGCAGCGATATTAAGAACGAGCTGCGCTGGAACGCGGCGGCGTACTGAATGGGATGGACCTGTGGCGGTACTGATTGTACGCTTGCCCATCCTGCATTCCTGGGACAATACTCTTCTAAGACACGAGGACATTCATGCAACCTCTGGACTGGGTAATGATCGGCGGCTATTTCGCGCTCTTGATGGGCGTGGTCTGGTGGGTTGTTTCCAAGAGCAAGGACACGGCGGCAGACTATTTCCTTGCCGGCCGCAACCTAAGCTGGTGGATCGTGGGGGCCTCGATCTTCGCCTCCAACATCGGCTCGGAGCACGTCGTCGGCCTGGCCGGCTCGGGGGCAAAGGACGGCGTGGCAATGGCCCATTACGAGTTGCATGCCTGGTGCCTCTTGATGCTGGCGTGGGTCTTCGTGCCGTTCTATGCGCGGTCGATGGTCTTCACTATGCCCGAGTTCCTCGAGAAGCGATTTTCGGTTGGCTCGCGCTACGTGCTATCGATCGTCTCGATTATCACTTTCGTCGTTTCGAAAATCGCGGTGGGCATATTTGCCGGCGGTATCGTCTTTTCGGTGCTCCTTCCCGAGATGAAGATTCCGTTACCCAACGGGCAGGTGATCGACAGTTTCTGGATCGGCTCGGTGCTTGTGATCGTCCTCACCGGGCTCTACACGGTCTTGGGCGGAATGCGGGCCGTCGCCTACAACGACGCCATCCAGGCGGTCGGTCCTGATCGTCGGCTCGGCGACGCTGACGATCTACGGGCTGTGGAAACTGGGCACGGCGATCTGATCGCCGGCTGGAGCCACGTGCGCGCGCTCTGCGGACCGCGCGACATGCTCAATCTTTGGAAGCCGCTCGTGCCCGCCGGCGTGGAAGGCACTTGGGCGCCGGTGCTGGAAAAGGATGCCGGCGGACAGGTAGTTCGCGAAGCGTGGTACTTCAACGACCATTTCCCCTGGCTGGGCATGGCCATCTGTGCGCCGGTGATCGGGCTTTGGTATTGGTGTACCGATCAGTACATCGTGCAGCGGGCGCTGGGCGCGCCGAACGAGCGCACCGCCCGCCGCGGCAGCATCTTCGCCGCTTTCCTGAAACTCTTTCCCGTCTACCTGTTCATCATCCCTGGCCTGATCTGCTACGCGCTTGTAGTAAGTACACAGAAGTCCGGCAAGTTCTTACCGATTCTCACGGCCGTCCCAGCGAGTTGATGAAGATGCAGAATCTCGACAGCTCCGATCCGGTTGTCCAGCAAGAGGCCAGGACGTCGCCCAGCGATCGTTCCCGCTGATGGTCAAGGATCTATTGCCGATGGGTTTACGGGGAATTGTCGTGGCCGGGCTCCTCTCGGCGCTGATGGGCTCGCTGGCAGGCGTTTTCAACGCCTGTTCGACGCTCTTCACGGTCGACCTCTACGAGAAATGGCGGCCGGGCGCGAGCCAGCACCAAATCGTTCGCGTGGGCCGCATCGCCACGGCGGTCATGGTGGCCATCGCGCTGGCCTGGATTCCCGTAGTTAAAGGGGCCAATAGCTTGTATGAATATCTGCAAGGGGTCCAGGCATATCTGGCGCCGCCGATCTTCGTAGTCTTCTTCTTGGGCGTCTTCTTCAAGCGGCTGAATGCCAAAGGTTGCTGGTGGGCGATGGTCGTCGGTTTTGTCCTCGGCATCTTCCGCATGCTCGTTGACACGCCCGTCACACTGAAAATGCCCGGCTTTGAGAATGGCTACGCGCCAGGGTCGTTTCTGTGGATCGTCAACATGACATTCTTCCAGTATTTCAGCATCCTGATCACGATCGTGTCAGCGGTTGTGATGGTTGTGGTGAGCCACATGACCGCGCCGCCGTCGGAGGCGCAGATCAGGAGTCTGACCTTCGGCACTGCGACCGAGGATGACAAGAGAAGACGCGGGAAAGTTGGGATTGGCGCGAAGTCTTGGCCTCAGCGATCGTGCTGGCGGCAATCCTCGGGGCGTATTTGTACTTCCGGGGGTGAAATGCGAGTGTGCGATGCGCCGCCGCGAACGATATCCTAGATACGCAATTGCCGCGGCTGCGGACAACAACACGACCGAGCCCGGTTCGGGCACCGGCGAAACGGCGACCGTCTCCGCCGGCACGACGGCGCGAAAGCGGCAAGGTTTCCAACGGTGAGATTCGAACCGTCCGCCAGTCCATGCACCGATGTAACAACCACCCTGCCGCCGGAAACTGCCGTGCCGCCGCTGTAGCTGTTCGTACCGCTGAGAATGAGTTCGCCGCCCCCGCTGAACGCGAGGCTGCGATGACCGCCGCTCTCCCCGATCGCGCCGGAAATCGTCAATACGCTGATGGTTGACGTGACTATGCTGAGATTGCTCCCGAGCGTAATCGGCGCGGCAATCTCATTTGTGCCGCTGTCGCCGATCGACGCCGCGCTGGCGGCGTTCGATAGCGTCAGGCCGTTGGAGGACGCCGAAGTGATGAGATAGCTCGCGCCGCCGCTGGGACTAAAAAGAGAGACCGGCCAAACTCACCGGAATGTCAAGGATTATGTTCGCCGTGCCGCTACTGAGAACCGCGCCGAAGGCGGCCGTGTCCTGGCCGGTGCGGGGAATGTTGCCGCTCGACCAGTCTGCCGGCGAACTCCAGTTCCCGCCGCCGTTTTTGGCCCATTGCCCGGCGATCGTCGTGGGTGTGACGAAATTTCCCACCGTCAGGTCGGAACCGTCGGCAAGTCCGTCCGGCGACGTAACGACCACTGTGCCGTTGGAAACTGTCGTACCGCCGCTGTAGCCATTGACGCCGCTGAGGATGAGTTTTCCGCCTCCGCTAAATGTGAGGCTGCGACTGCCGCCGGTCTCTTCAATGGCGCCGGATACGGTCAACACGCTGCCAGGCGATGCGCTGATGCTAAGGTTGCTCTGGAGCGTGATCGGCACGGCGATCGTGTTTGTGCCAGTGCTGCTGGCGAGCGTCGCCGGGCCGGCCGTATTCGACAAAGTCAAGCCGGTGGACGCCGAGGAGATTAGATAACTCGCGCTTCCGCTGGGGCCGAAGGTGAGGCCGGCCAGACTTGCCGGGAAGTCAAGGTTTACGTTTGCCGTGCCGGTGGTCAACACGGCACCAAAGACCGCCGTGTCCTGGGGCGCGCCTGGAATGTAGCCCCCCGACCAACTCGCGGGCGAACTCCAATCGCCGCCGCCGTTGATGGCCCATTGCCCGGTGATCGGCGCGGCAGTCGTCGAGAATGTCAAGTCGATAGTGCCGGACGTATAGAGGCCCGAAGTATCCCAAGTGTATCGCGACGGCAGATGACTCGCGACTTGGCTGAATGTCCCGCTCGGCGTGACGCCCGTCCAGTCGAACAACTGAATGCTCTGACCGAGCAGGCTGGCGGGATCGACGCCGGGGGCCTGCAGGTCGAGGACGCCGCCGAGCGAGACCGGGATTCCGGAATCGGATGAGATCGTCGAACCCCATGTCGGCCCGCTCAATACGATTTGCAGCGTGCCGGCGCTTGAAATCGTGATCCCGCCGGTGACATGAATCGGAATCGGCTCGGTGCCGGCATAGTCGCGGACAGTCAATAACGCGTTGCTGCCGCTAAGGTTCAACCCTTGAATCGTTCCGTCTGGAAGGATCGTGTTCATGGTCGTCGAGTCACCGGTGCTGAAATCGGTCGCTCCGCGCATGTCCGCCGCGCTGAAATTGGCGCCGGTAGTGGTCGCGCCCGAGAAGACCGCGTCTTGGAGGTTGGCGAATCTCAGATTCGCATTGGCAAGTATCGCGCCGTCGAGGGCTGCGCCGGTCAGATTGGCGTTGGAAAAGTTGGCGCCGGTCAATGTCGCGTTGGAGAATACGGCATTGCTCAAGTTTTGCCACGCAAAGTTCCCGCCGCTTAGATCGTTGACGGCCAGCGAGATACCTTGGAGGTTCAGCGCCTGGTAGCTTGCGGTGGTGTATAGCTGCGAGTTCGTAAGACCCGTCGCGCCGCCGAAATCGGCGCCGACCACGGTCGCGCCCGTCATATTGACGTTGCTTAGTTCCGCACCGGCCAGCGATGCGTTCGTCAGGTTTGCGGCAGCGAGAGTGCCGTTAGTGAGTGTCGCATTCGTGAGCGCCGCGCCGGTCAAATCCTGGTTGGAAAAGTCCCATCCGGTGAGGTCGTTGTTCGTCAACCCGATTCCTTGCAAGTTATGTGACTGGTAGCTGGCGGTACTGTAAAGCTGCGTGGACGTGAGGCTTGTCGTGCCGAAGTCCGCGCCGACCACGATCGCCCCGGTAAAGTTCGTGTTCGTAAGCGTCGCTTCCGCCAGGACGGCGTTGGTCAGATCCTTGCCCGTGAAGTTCCAACCGGTCAAATCGTCATTGGCCAGCACTATCCCTTGCAGGTTGTTGGCTTGATAGCTCGCCGTGCTGTAAAGCTGCGTAGAAGAGAGATTCGTGGACGAGAAGATCGCGCCTGTCACGGTAGCGCCGGCAAAGTTGGCATTGGTCAAGGTGCTTGAAGAGAGGTCTGCGCTCGTCAAATTGGCGCTGGCGAAAGTTCCTGAGGTGAGGTTCGCGTTTCCCATTTCGGCATTCGTCAGGTTCTGGCTAGCGAAGTTCCAGGCGTTCAGATTGCCCCCCAACGTGATTCCGGCAAGATTCTTGGCTTGGTAGCTGGCCGTGGAGTAAAGCTGCGCCTCTGGTAAGATTTGACTGGCTAAAATTCACGCCAAGCACGGTAGCTCCCGTCAGATTGGCGTTGGTCAGCGTAGATGAGTACAGGTTGGCAAACGACAGTTCGGCGCCGGTCAAGTTCGCGTTGATCAACGTGCCGGATGTTAGATCCGCGCTGTTCAAGTTGGCGTTCGTCAAAGTGGCGCTACTGGCAATGGCGGTAACCAGCGTGGCGCCGGATAGGGTCGCGCCGGTCAAGTTGAAGCTGGTCAAATACGCCTTGGTCAGATCAAGGTTCGCGAGGTTGGCGTCGGGCACGGCATTTACGCCCGCGCCGTCCTGGCAAGCCGTAGTTGACTGCACGAGGTTGCCGCCGGAGACCTTCCACTGAAAGATAGTGGCACGGGCATGCGAGGCCGCCAAAAGCAGCGACAAGGTCGCCAAAACTGCGCGGCCGCGCACCATGAAACATCTGGACATTGACCTTATTACCTCCGAACGGGCTGCCCTACCGAACTGGCCCGTATCTCGCGAGCAACTCTTAATTTAACACATATGCCGGCTTTTGTCCATCAATTGAAGCCTGAATCGGCCGTACGTCGCCTCGGAGACGTGCGGAAATCGGCAAGACCACGCAAGGACAAAGATCGCGGGAATAGCCCTCCACGCGAATAAACGCAAACAATGTTCGACTGCCATTGCGGGAGACAGAAATTGCGTTTTGACGGCCGCGGTTTTTGGCGGCCGGTATCTTCGAGATTCGGCGTGTTTTCATCGTTTTCTTACCTGCGAAAAAGACACCCATAACCGCCCGCGTGTCAAGGCCCCGATTTTCGCGATAGGCCAAAAAAGCAGAACAGAGAAAGGCTAGCCGGGGTCCAGGGGCGGCAATGAGCGCCCTGGTCGGCCGATGGATCGGCCGAAATGTCCGCGGCAGGATGCCGGTTCGATGTTCGTTCGTGTGCGTTGCGCATATCGTAGTCACCCATTCGTGCCGTTCGGCCGCGAGACCGCCGCACATTATTCTGTTCACCGGCAAGAGCACCCAATCAGGATCTCGGCACAGGCGCAAGGCCTCGCCAGTCTCAATCGCGGGTCGCTTTCGCCGATTTTGCGTGCGCAGCGCAACTCCTCTTGTTTGCCTCAAGCCGGCGCCGCCGAGGGAACGTTTTCCCTCTGCCAGCGGCGCAGCCGTTTCCAACATATCTCCGCCAGTTTGCGCCGTCGCCACGCGCGAATCTTGGCGCTGCGCGCGTTTCCGTACGCGCGTGTAAAAGTTCTTCAAGGCAACATCCTCCTGGACGACCTTCATTGCCGCTTCCACGAGGATCCATCGCAACCAGGACGAGCCCTGACGGGTGATCGATCCGCGATAGCAGTGGCCGCCCGACTGGTTGACGCGCACCGTCAGGCCGGTGTAAGCTCCGACCTGCTTGGCATTGTGGAATCGATCTACCTCGCCCAGTTCGGCCACGATCAAGAGCGCCGAGTAGAGGCCGATGCCGTGGATGTCCGTCAACGTCTCCACCTGCGGGAATGCTTCACGCAACGCGAGCATGTGTTCGTCGAGGATCGCCAATTGCTTCTCGTAGTGCTGCAATCGCAGCACCAGCTCGTCGCGCACCAGATTCTCGATGGGGCCGAAGTCCTGTTTGCCGAACCACGCCAAGCAGCGTTTGCCGAGCGTGCGGTAGGGCGTCTGCCGATTCTGCCGCGCCAACAGGTCGCGGAGCTTGATCTTCGCCTTCACTTGCTCGCGGACGAGTCGTGCTCGTGCGCGTGTCAGGTTGCGTAATTGCTGGTAGGGCTCTGGCGGAATGTAGGCCAACGGGACTTGGTTGATCCGCAGCAGATTGGCCAGCAGCATCGCGTCAAGCTTGTCCGTCTTGCTGCGGCGCTGTATCATCGGCGCAGGCGGAGTGGATGTGCCAGGACGACGACGCCGTACGGGCGAAGCAGGTCGTAGAGCCAACGGTACGTGCCCGTGGCTTCGATCACTGCGCGGAACGCCCCGAGCTTTTCGACGAACTGCCGAATGGCTTCCGTGTCTTCACAGCGGATGGTGGTCGCGTTCATGGCTTCGCCCGCGTCGTTCACGCCGGCGATGACAACGGTAAGACGATGAAGGTCGATACCGAGATACCACATATAGGTCTCCTTGTTCGGTGGACTAGGAATGAGTTGCGAACCTCAATCTCTAGTCTACCGGCAAGGGGCCTTGACTCGCCGGGCGGTTATAGTATCAGGATCAAGTCAGGAAGCACTCAGGATCGAGTCAGGAATACGTCTTTTGGTGGTTCGTGTTCGCGGGTCATGGCGCTATGGGAGGGCAAGGTTCAGCAAGAGTGTACTCGGTCGGCGGCTCGCGAGCATTTTTCTGTCTTCGCCTCTGACTTTGCTAGGCGTATTTCTTCCGTCGCCGAAAAGATGTTTTGCAAACTGAAACATGCTGAATTCGCCTGTTTTCTTGGGGTTGTGCCCGGCAGGACCGGAGTAGAGCGACAGTAGGATTCGGCTAGGACGGCGGTAGAACGCAGGTAGGATTGGAGTAGAAGCCGAGTAGCAATACGTCTTGTGGTCATGTGTTTTTCCAGCGATTAAGCAAATGGAGGGGGGCAAGCGCGGCGAGCACGCTGGCTTCCGATGCCCCGACCTCCGACTTCCGATCTCCGCCCTCTTCTCTCCGGCATGCAATGTCTTATCTCTCATCTGTCCGGTCACTCCTCACTTACCACTACCCACCATCCACTTTTGCCTGCCTCGGCTTTCCGCCAATATACCACAACTCTTATTATATGTCAACACTTGTAAGAAATAGTTGGTACAAAACGTCGCTAAGTCGTTGCCTGGAACCGACTTGCGCCGCCGTTTGGTTGTTCGCGCAATCCCCCACGCGCGGGTGGACCGGACGGGGCCGCGTCGCCGTAACCTATTGCCGTACAACGAGTTCGGCGTCGGGCGGAAACTTCTCCCGCCCGCGCCGGAAAAATCGCCTGGACAGAATTTTTTTCCGCTGCCGCGAAAACGCTTGCCGGAGATCCCACCCAGCTTGTCTCGGACGGTGAATAAGAGTGACCTTGGTCGCTCCACGGAAAGCCGGCCCGCATCTCCAATCGACGGTCGGCAATACTCGGAAAACCGGACTTTGTCTCATTTGCCCAAGTGTCCAGCGACGTTTGCGACGTTACAAAAAAAATATTTCGCGGCTGAGTTCATCCCCGCCGGCGGGCACCCTTTCCATCGCGCGCACTGGCTTGTTTCCCGCAGAAAAGTGATATTTCGCAATTATCGCTTCGTAAAATGCGTTAATTGCAGTCGCAGAAAAAAATCGACGGAAAATCGCCTTCGGCGCTTGACATTTCTTCTTCGCGCGGAACAATGGCTATCGGTGTGGCTCCGTGTGACAACTGGCGAATCGGTTCACCCCGTTTAGCAAAGGAGTTTGTCATAGGCGGCAGATTGTTTCCGGGATGGTTTTTTGGATGGCTGGGCAAGGGGGAGCGAAGGAATCCTCGCAAAAGCAAACCGGCCGCCCGTAAGCCTGCCTCGCGGAGATTGGGCTTTGAACCTCTCGAAACCCGTCAGTTGCTCAGCGCCGCGCCGCAATCGACCGCCGGCTTGACCTCCCAGCCGTTGCCGGCCGTCCTTATCTCGCAGGCGAACCTGACGAGGGTTGTGTCCGTGGCCAACACGTTCACGGAAGCCGATGGCTCGCATCCGGGCCTGCGTTGCAGCATTATTGCGAACTCGAATCCCTTCTTGTTCGTCACGCCGCCCGTCGTCACTCCGCTAGGGCAGTTGCTGCTTCGCGCCGCCGAGAACACGTCGGGAAGCGCGGACCTGACGGTCCAGGCCACCGATCCGCACGGCCAATCGGCCGAGGCCACGCTGGAAGTCAATGTTTCGACCGAGATCGCCATGGGCCCCGTTTGGCCGGCCACATTGGCTCTTGCTGCGCCGAGCCTGGCGGCCGGGAGCACGACGTCTTTGTTCACGCCTTTGGACGACAGCGCCGCGCTTCAGCCCGGCACGATCATCACGTTCGCGGGCAATGGCAATTACGGCGGGAACGGCGATGGCGAAACCGCCACTAGCGCCGAGTTGACCTATCCTAACGGCGTCGCCGTGGATGGCGCCGGCAACGTGTACATTGCCGACTCCGGCAATGGTTCGGTCCGCATGGTCAGCAATGGCATTATCAGCACCTTCGCGGGGCCGGGCTTGCCGGGGGAAGACCGGATGAGTTGGCCGATCGGCGTCGCCGTGGACGCCGCGGGGGATCTGTTTATCAGCGACACGGGCAACAACCTCATGTACAAAGTTGCCGCCGGAAACCCGGGCGAACTGATGACCTTCGCGGGCAACGGCACACAGGGCTATAGCGGTGACGGAGGCCCGCCCACGTGGGCCGAGTTGGGGCTGCCCATGGGCCTCGCCGTCGATTCCAGCGGGGACATCTTCTTCGCCGACTGGCTCAACAGCGCCGTCCGCGAGATTATTAATGGTTCGGCGCCCGTGATCACGACTATCGCGGGCAACGGCACGTGGGCCTACAGCGGCGACGGCGGCTTGGCAACCGACGCCGCCTTGTCCGGGCCGCAGGCCGTCGCCGTCAACTCCGCCGGAAACGTCTTCATCGCCGACGCGCAAAACAACTGCATCCGCGAGGTGACGGGGCTCGGCACGGCATATCCCCAGATTACCACGGTCGTCACCGGATTGAACGTGCCGCAGGGCGTCGCTGTCAACGCTGCCGGAAACCTCTTCATCGCCGACACGGGCGACAACACGGTCTACGCACTCTCCGGCGGCGCGATCTATACGGTCGCAGGGACCTACGGGCAAGCCGGGTACAGCGGCGATGGTGGGCCGGCAACGAGCGCGGAGCTGCAGAATCCGACCGGGCTGGCGGTGGACGCCTGGGGCAATCTCTACATTGCCGACGAGTTCAACAACGTCGTCCGCGAAGTCGTCGGCGCGGCCGCCGTCAATACGACCGTTTCCCTCGACACCTCAGGCAACGCCGCGCTCCCCGGCCAGGAGGTTACGTTTACGGCGACCGTCTGCCGTTTTGATTCCGGCGGCGCTCCGACCGGCGGCCCCTTCGACGACTATTGCGATAACAGTACCGTTGACTTTTACGATAACGGTACGTTGATTGGCGCCGGGACGCTGGATTCGTCCGGGCAAGCCGCGTTTACCATTTCGTCGCTTGCAGTCGGCACGCACACGATCACGGCCTGCTATGCAGGCGACACCTACAACGCAGCGAGCACTTCTGCGGAACTATATCAAGAGATCGACCCGGCGGTGGCAATCACGAACTTGCCCACGGATTACGTTTTGGCCCAGGCGCGACGGCCGCCCTCGGTAGCAATGTGACGGACGTCAACGGCCAGCCGCTCAGCGGGGGCAGTACTACTTGGACCGTAACTGACGATTCGGGAACCACGTCCGACTACGGACATTTGTCCTATTGCAACTTCACGCCGACGCTCGGCGGGGCCTACACCGTCACGCTGACGGCAACCGTCGGCGGCGTGACCGGCAGCGACAGCGAGACGATCTACGTTCCGGTCGGGGCCGCCATCAGCGGGCCGACGAGCGGGGCCGTTGGAACCGAGGTCAACCTGACCGCCGCGGCTACCGGCGCCGGCGCGATGGACGCGGAGATGGGCTTCACCTACAATTGGATTGTGACCAAGAACGGCGCCGATTTCACTGCCGGCGGCGGGCCGGACATCAGTTTCACGCCCGATGGATTGGCGGCCTATCAGGTGAGCGTGGTCGCCACCGACTATAACGGAACCGACAGCGTTCCGGCGACGGCCAATATCACGGTCGCCGCCGACACGATTTCGATCAACAACGTCTCGATAGGTTCGCCGGAGGGCAGCTTCGTCGTCGGTGAGGGCGACATCGCCACGCTGGCAGGCAACGTGTTGGGACTCGACGGCGCGGGCTTCACGCTGTCCGTCAACTGGGGTTCCAACCAGACTTCCGATACCCTTACCTTTCCGGCCAATCCGGACCATCCTCTCGACCCGCGGTCGTTCACCATCAGCCACCATTACATCGACAGTCCGACCGACCCTTGCTCAGCGCGTGCGAAGTCCACATCATCGTTACGCCCAGCGACGGGCGGCAGGCGGTTGACGACTATACCAGCATCGGTATTCAGGAGGCGAGCTTTGGCGCCGACAACGCGGCGGTACACATCATCTCGACGATGACCCACATCGAGCCGGGCCACGCGATTACCGTTAGCACTGCCTTTGCCGATCCGGGCCAATACGGGACCTTAAAGACCTACGAGTGGGATGCCTATGGCGGCAGCGAGTACTTCGACACCGGTTATGGATCGACGTTTACGTTCACTCCTACGCAGGAGGCGAATTACACGGTTGACTTCAGTTGTACCGACGAGGACGGTTTGTTCATCTCCGGGCATAGCATGACGATACCCTACGGCCAGGACCTGACGCCGTGGCAGCCGGACTCGCCAACCTTGACGATCACGGAATGCGACGCCAATGGCACTCCCACCACCGCGCCCGTTATCGGCGGAACCCCGGCGTATTTTCTCGTTTCCGCTTCGGGGAGCACGCCGAACCACGCCGACGTTACCGTTAGCTACCATACGATAGACGGCGGTGCTCGCGGCGGAATCGACTACAGTCCAACCTGCTATGGTATTACTCTTTATTACAACGGCTCCGGCTACACACCGAGGACGATCTCGATTCCAACCATTGCATCGCCGGACCAGAAAGTTGGTGACTTCACACTATCGGCATGGGAATTTGATGGCACGCAGCAAATCCCGACAGCGCAGACGATTACCGTGCAATGCACCGTCCAGCAGTCGTGGTGGTCGGCCAGTGACTCGTGGACGATGCGCGATAGCGGTGCGTACACCGCGCACGTCGTTGCGCACGGCAACCCGACGGTTACTGATCTGGCGAAGCTCATTACGGGGAGCGCCAATGACTGGGTTGATTTGATGAAGACAAACCGGTTGAAGTTTGTGCCTGATACCGATGGTATTGCTAACGGCACGGTTATTGACGTCGCTCCGCTGCTTCAAGACCTGGAGGATAGTTTGCGAGATGCTGTCGTTAGCGCGGTCGGCAACCTAAAGTATTCGACGTTTGCGACACACGGTCAGTCGCACTTGGCGGCGGGCACACCCTTGGGCAGTACGGCAGTCGATAACTACTTCACGGGCACGCCCTCCGCCGAGACTCTTCCGCTTGATTGCAAGGCGGCCGCGCTTCTGATATACGAAAAGGCGCTTTTAGACGTCATCGGCACGGGCGACTACGATTCGCTGTTTGCGCATCAGCGCGTGCCTTTTCGGCCGGTAAGCGGGTCGGCCGAGGAACATAATGTCCAAAGGGGGCGCGCAAGTCTTTCGTCGATCTATACATGGACCGGGAAGCCGGGCGACTGGGCCTATATTGACAATGTCACCGAGTATTTAGGAACGCCTGGGGTTGATCCCGACTACATCGGCGAGAACGTCATCTGCACCGACGCGGGCAAATTCGCTTATGTGGGTTGGGCATCCGCGATTTTCTGGGGATTCCCAATCGGAAAAAAGGATTATAACGGGTGGGCCGCAGCCCTGATCGGCCAATACAATTTGGCGGTTCCGTGGTATAAAAAGATTTGGCCCGAGAACGGTGAAGTTTTGGAGTCCAACGGCGGCGGCATTAGTAAAGTGAATACGGAACACGTCCGCTTCATCAACGTTGCTTCGGTCGCGATCCAGCTCTTCAACTATCGTAACAAGCCGCGGCCATTTGCCACGCCCTAGCAGGAGTCGCAGCGATGTCGAACACGTCGAACTTTGGTGTCCCGATAGGGCCGGACGCGCACTCGTACTTGAAAGCTCGTGCGACTACGCGCCGGCGGTTGCAATACAGCCTAGGAGCCCGATTGCTCCTTCTCGCGCTGGTCGCGATGCTCTATAGTTGGGTCGATGACAAGCGAAATGAGTTGAGACGGGAGCGTGAGGCGGTAGCGGAAATTGGGAAGCTAGGCGGAATTGTCCGATGGGATTGGCAGTATACCAAGGACCGCTATCCGCAGCCGCCAGGGCCTGCGTGGGTCAAGCGTTTGCTCGGGGACAACTGTTTCGCGACCGTCGAAAGCGTTGACGCCACAAAGCAATTCGGAGACGAGGGCCTGAAACATCTTAAAGACCTGAGGGAATTGCATATACTTCGCCTCTCCGAAAGCGCGGTCACGAACGACGGGCTTACCGAATTGAAGAGTGTGAAGGGTCTTCGAACGCTGCTGCTGGGCCGAACGCAAATTAGCGACGCGGGGCTAAAGCATGTCGAGGGTATGTCGCAGCTCGAAGAGTTGTACCTGGATCAGACCGGAGTTACTGACGACGGGCTTAAGCACCTCAAGGGGCTAAAGAACCTAACTATTCTCTCCCTCGACGACACTCAAATCACAGACGCGGGACTGGACGAGCTTCAAAAGTTGCCATCGCTTGACACAGTATGTTTACTAAGGACGAAGGTTACGCGGCAGGGTCAGAACAAGTTCAAGCAGGCACTGCCAAGGCACCGGGATGCTCGCTGATTTTCGCGCTACAGGTTTTCAACTATCGTAACACCCCGCGGCCGTTTGCAGCGCAATAGCAGGAGTCACAACGATGTCGAGCACTCGCGATCTCGGTATGTTCGAAGTACGACGTGCCGAGGCGGCGCGTCGTGCGCGCAGAGTGCAATCCGACTGGCTCAGTACACCATCATAAGTCCATTGGTGCTGCTCGGTTTTTGCGGCTGGCTTTTCCTGAAGGCGGAGGATGCGAGGCGGGAGCGGGCGGCGGTAACGGAAATCGAAAGATTGGGCGGGATTGTCCGATGGGATTGGCAGTGTACAAAGCTTCCCAACCCACAACCACCTGGCCCTGCCTGGCTGAAGCGTTGGCTTGGAGACAACTGTTTCGCGACCGTCGAGAGCGTTGACGCCACCAAGCGTTTCGGCGAGGAGGGGCTCAAACACCTCAAAGAGTTACGCGCGGTGCATAACGCATGCCTTTCCGAGAGCGCGGTGAAGGATGACGACTTGCGGCGCTTGGCGGGCGTGAGGGGATTGCGGATGCTGCTGCTGGACCACACGCAAATCTCGGATGCCGGCCTAATACATCTCGAGGGGCTGACCGGTCTTGAATGGTTGGACCTTGGAGAGACGAGGGTAACGGACGCGGGACTAAAGCACCTCAAGGGACTGAAGAATCTCAGAGTGCTCGGCCTCGGCGACACCGAAATCACCGACACCGGATTGGAAGAGCTAATAGGCTTGCCACAGCTAGATACGGTGGACTTGCTAAGGACGAAGGTTACTCCGCAGGGCCGGGACAAGCTCAAACAGGCCTTGCCGGCGCACCGCGCTCGTCGCTGATTTGCAATCTGTCGGGACCTGCGCGATCGAAAGGATCGCCGGGCGTTGCAACTGGCCCGAGCGCAATCGTAGGGAGAAATGCGGTGGGCTCGCTAAGTGCCGCGATCGGGCTTCATAGGAACGACCGCATTGACGAGGCGGAACGAGCCTACTGCGCAATCGTTGCCGCGGAGCCACAACACGCCGGGGCGTTGCAGCTTCTCGGCGCCCTTCGGCAGCAGCAGGGGCGGTACGAGGAGGCCCTGGAACTGATTGGCCGTGCCATCACCGTCAATCCCGCCAACGCGGTCTTTCACAACAACTATGGTGCGGCGCTTCTATCGCTGGAGCGATTCGCCGATGCCAAGGAAAGCCTTTCCACGGCGGTGAGGCTTTGCCCGGACTATCCAGACGCGCTCGCCAACTTGGGCCTTGCGGAGACCGCGTTGGGGCGGGAGGATGCCGCAATGGTATGTTACCGGACGGCGCTGAGGAATCGACGTGCGGCACCGGGACGCGCGGCGGCGTTTGGCGGCGCTGCTCGTTGACGTTCTGCCGCGCGGACGAGGCGGGAAAAGTTCTTCGCGAAGCCCTGGCGACGTTTCCGACCGCGGCGGTCTTCGCCGATTTCGGGGACTTCTGCTTGAAAGCTCTCCGCCCCGAGGACGCTACAGAGGCGTACCGCAAGGCGATCGGATTGGACCCCAACCAGGCCGGGATGTACTTCAATCTCGGCCAGGCGCTGGAATGGCTACACGATACGACACCCGCGCAACGGTGTTTTGACCGCGCGGCAAGACTGCGGCCCGACAAGCTGTTTTGGCGGCTCCGCGCGGAGATATGTAGGCCGGCGGTATTTGAGACCAACGAGGAGATCGAGGAGTACGTGGCGAGGGTGGAGGGGGGGCTGAAGCAATGCGAAGCGGACAGACCTCACCCCCGGCCCCTCTCTCGGCAGTCGAGGGGAGATGCGACGACATCAACGACATCCTTGAGGCGGCGGCGTTTCCCACGTTCGGGCTGTCGTATCTCGGCCGCAACGTGCGGCGGCTGAAGGAAAACTTCGCTGCGATCTACCAGCCATTTTTCCGCGAGCAACCACTCCCGCGCGGCAACGGAGGTCGTCATCGCAAGCGAATCGGCATCCTCGTCACCCGCGGACACGAGAGGATGTTCCTCCAGTCGATACGGGGCGTCATCGAGCAACTCGACGGCCGGCGCTTTCAGCCGGTCATCCTCTGTTCGAGGGCCGTCGCCGACATGATTCGCGCGGGAATCCGCCGCGACGACCTGCCGATTGTCGGCTTCCGCGACAAGCTAGGCGACGCGGTATGGACAGTACGCGAGGCGGCGTGCGACCTGATCTACTATTGGGAAGTCGGCAGCGACGCGCTGAACTACTTTTTGCCCTTCGCGCGGGCCGGCGCCCGTGCAATGCACCGGCTGGGGGTCGACCGTCACCAGCGGCGTGCCCGCGGTCGATTGGTTTATGTCCAGCGAATTGGTCGAGAGACGTGGATCGACCCCCACCCCCAGCCCCTCTCCCAGAGGGAGAGGGGAGCGATTCGCCGTTGTCGCGAAAGAGACGGAACGTGCCGTCGGGCAGCGGAGTGGTTCCCAGCTTTGAATCCTTGTCGTTGGTCATAATGTACATCCGCACGAGTTGTTCGCCGTATTCCGCCGGGCGATAGCGGTATTGGATCTTCACCGGCACCTTAGCGGCGTCGAAGCTGCGGAGCCGTTTCGCCCAGCCGTTGGGGATCGTTTCCATGCCCTCGATCGTGTAGATGAAGTAGTCGCTGAGTCCTTCCTTGACGATTTCCTTGGGGGCCTCCTGCAGCTTCGTCCGCCTCCTTCCCGAGGCGGCCTCCGCCAAATCCCTGGCCCTTGCTGTCCTTGTCTCGCGACAACTCTCGGATCGCTTTGTAGTGCAGTTCCTTCTTCTCGTCCGCTTTAAGTTCGCTCAGCTCCTTTTCCATGCCGTGGGCCAGTTGGGTGATCTTTTCGACCAGATTGACGCGACCGACGACGAGGCGGACCTGAGCGTTCTCGTATTCCTCGCCCGACTGGTTGTCGACGCGGACGAAGCTTTCCAGGCCGAGTTGCGTTTCGTCGCGGTCGGCGATGCCGACGTAATCGGCCGACCAGTGGATGCCGCTGGTGAAATAGGTGATTTCAACGGTCGCATCGCCGTCCAATTCGCTCTGCACGTTCCAGTAAAGCATCTCCGGCTTGGCGTGAGGAAAGGTAGTGTCCAAGAGCGTCAGCTTGTCGGGATGCGTGAGGAAGCGGAGTTCGACCGAGGTTGGATCGATGAGCGTATTGGCCCAACTGAACTGCAAAGGATTCGCGCCCGGCTTGAAACGTGACCTTGCGGGTCTCGCGGACGAGTGTCAGGTCTTCGGAGTTGTAGATCGTCAATTGGACCGTATTGCGGCGGGGCACTGTGGAGAGGTCGATGTTCTCGCGCGCGGGCGGCCGCGGAAACTGCGATGAGGACGGTTATTAGAACGAAAGCTGATTTCATCGGTTGCTCTCACGGTTCCACGGCGGCTGCGCTCGATCGTCACATTGTTCTGCTTGGCGTTGTGCCCTTGCTGCTGCACGATTTCATAGAGCAGGTCTGACCGCTGGCCGGGCTTGACCGTGGCCGTGTACTGGACCGTCTGGTAGTCGTGGTTCTTTGCCTCCAACTCGCTGCGGAAGATAATGTGGCCGTCGAAACTGCGGCGGATCTCCAGGTCGATCGGCTTCTTCGTGTAGTTCCGCACCCGCTGGGCGAACAACGTGTGGTCGTCCCAGCCGGCGACCGAGCTATTGACCTCGATCTGAATGCCCGGCTGATCCGACGCGGCGGAAAATGTTCGTGCCGTTGACCTGCATCCAGATGTCGTCGCGCCAGGTCCTGAGCTTGATCAACTCGAAGATCACTTCCGGATCCGAGCCCAGATTCAGTTCGATCTTGTCGCCGATGGGCACGTACTTGATCGTCTGGGCGACCAGGTAGCTCAGCCCGTCGCGGCCGTTCTGGCGGAACACGCGGACCATGCCGTCGGGCATCGGCGTCGTGCCGAGTTTCGACTCCTTGTTGTTGGTCAAGAGATACATCCGCACCAATTGGTCGCCGTATTCCTCGCGGGCGATAGCGATACTGGATCTTGAAGGGCACCTTGGCCGCCTCCAGGCTCCGCATCCGCTTCGACCAGCCGTTGGGGATCGTCTCGGTGCCTTCGATGGTGTAGATGAAGTATTCGCCCAGGCCCTCCTTGGCGACTTCCTTGGGTTGTTCCGCCGGCGCGGCGAGCGGCCGCGCCGCCGCAGGCATCGCCATCGGCGCCTCCATCGCCTTCCGCATGACTTCGCCGCGGAGGCGGGTCTTGGCCGCGTCATCAAGCTGAGCCACCTGCTCTGGCGTGATTCGGGCCAGCTCGGCGATCTTCTGCACGAGGTTGATCCGCCCCACGACCAGTCGCACCTGGGCATCTTCGTACTCCTCGCCCGAATTGTTGGCCACGCCGCACGAAGCCTTCGAGACCCAAGTCCGATTCTTCCGGGTTGGCGATGGCGACGTAATCGGCCGACCAACTGATGCCGCTGGTGAAGTAGGTGATCTCGATCGTCGCCTCGCCGTCGATTTCGCTCTGCACGTTCCAATAGAGCATCTGCGGCTTGGCGTGGGGAAAGGTCGTGTCCAGCACCGTGAGCTTGTCGGCCTTGGTGAGGAACCGCAGCTCGACCGAGGTCGGATCGATGAGCGTATTGGCCCAACTGAATTGCAGCGGATTGACGCCCGGCTTGAACGTGACCTTGCGGGTTTCGCGGACCAGCGTCAGGTCTTCGGAGTTGTAGATCGTCAATTGCACGGTATTGCGATTGGGCACCGTGGAGAGGTCGATGTTTTCGGCCTTGGCATACGCAGCGGGCAGGATAAGGGCCAACAGCGTCAGCGAACTGAGTTGCAGGAAATTTCGCATGGGTTCAGTCTTTCGAGAAAGGAGTTCTTATCGCCAGTAATAGTTCCAGTTGTATTTCAATTCGACGCTCTTGCCGGGCTCCAGATCGAGCTTCCAGGTAATCTTGGCGACGCCGTTGAAGTGCGTCCACCATTGGGGCCACGAGTACCAGCCCCACCAAACCGGATAGCCGCTGGCCGGTGCAAGCGAATCGTCTTCGACGACGTTCATCATCTCGACCTTGCCGTCGCGGTCGGCCTCCGTGGCATTGCCCAACACCTGGCGCGTGACCTCGATCTTGGACGGCACGCTGCGGTTGTTCGTCAGCCGGATCATGCCCTCGAGATTGATCTTGGCCAATACGTTGCCGTCCCACGTTTGCGGCGTTGTGCTCGCGGCTGGTCTCCTTGTCGGTCTTCTTGACGAGGATATCGACCGCCGTCGTGATGGGCAGATCGAGCATGCCGCCGGCGGACGTGTAGGTCGTCATTCCCTGGCCGAGCGCCTGACCGCCGCTCATGATCAATGCCGGGGCCGTCGTGATGGGGTATTTGCTCGTGTTCGTCAGGCGGAGCTTGTGCATCGCCTTGGGGGCGAGAAAGAGCTTGGCGATCTCGCCCTGCTGCTGGTAATTCAAGGTCCGCCGCATTTCGGGCGGGGGCGCGAAGCCGATGTCCACCGTGAACACGTCTTCGTACTTCAGGTCGAACGACGTCACCGGCACGACCATCCGCTGGCCTTTTTTGAGCGTGACATGGTGCAGCGTAAAGACGTACAAATCCTCGTTCTTCTCCGAGCCACCGATCTCCGGGCCGAGGTCGGCCGCGGTTGGCTGACCACCGCCAAAACGTTCGCCCATGCGTGCGCCCTGGCCGGGAAACGCCAGCCGCCTGGCTCATTATCGCATTGGAAAATGCGTACTGCGTCTGCGCATCGCGTTGAAAGTAGGGCGAAAGCTGGGCCACCGTCTGGCTTAGGCCGATCGGGTCGGGCGTTTCGGCGAAGTCGAATTTTGGCACGCCGACGACCAGATTGGCGGTCACGTCTTCCAGATCGACCATTTCATTGATCAGCGTGGCTTCCAGTTGCACCGTCGCTTTGCCTTTGCCGTCGATCGCCACTTTGTAGCTCGGTATCCAGCGAATTCCCTTTTGCAGATAGAGCAGGCCCATGTCGGCCTCCTTGCCGGGCTTGCGGTCGCCCCAGTCGAGTTTGAGACGGAGCAAGTTGCGGAACTCCTCGTCGGCGACGGACGACTTGTGCGGACCGCGGAACGTCACCTGCTGGATGCGATCGATGTTGACCGCCCGGACGCCTTCGGCGGTCTTCAGCAGGATTAGATTGCTCTTCTCCGGCAGCTTTTCGCCTTCGCCCGGCGGCGCGTTGGCCTCCAGTTCTTTTGAGTTCCGCTCCGGCAGGCCGACGATCGTGGCCGTGTAGGTGAGCCCTTCGGGCGTTGTCGCTGCGCCGGACATCGCCATTTCGCTGACGGTCACCTCCGCGCCGGGGTTTCCCTCGAGCAGCTCGCGGACGGTCAGCGACGTCCGCTCGACGAGCACCTTTCGCTTGCCGGCGACGACTGCTGTCAGCTTGACGTTCTTGTCGGCCGAGTAGGGCCAGAACGTTCCCAGCACTGGCGCGGGCAGATAGTCCATGAGCACGTCGCCCGACGGCTCGACGGGCATCTTGCCGGAATGCAGCATCAGCGCGTGGCCGTCTTTGAAGACCGTCACTTCGCGGACCGGCATCTTGGCCAGCGCGCTGAGTGGGGCGGCCTCGTCGGCGGAAACCGTGGAAGCGAAAATCAACGTGAGTAACGCTGATGATAGTAGAGTTCGCGGAAACATGGTTGCTTCTTTCGTAGGGTGGGTCAGCGCAGCGCAGACCCACCATCCGGTTTGCGGTGGGTCTGCGCTGCGCTTGACCCACCCTACGCTTTACCATTCGTTCTTGATAAGCAGATGCAGCTTATGCACGACTTTTTCCGCCTTGCCGTCGGCGCCGCGGGCTTTGAGCGGAACGTGGTATAGCAATTGCTCGAACGTGCTCTTCTCTTTGTCAGGTTTGCCCTCGAATGTCGTCTGTTTGCCCAATTCCCACTGCACGTCACGTCCCGTATCGCCCGCCACTTCGTTGCGAATCGCGCGGACATTCTCGGAAATGTCCAAGACAGCCGGTTTGTCCTTGAAGTTCTCGATCTCGAACTTCACGACGACTTCGCGGTTGTAGAGGTTTCCGGCGATCCGCTTCACGTCGTTGCGGTCGATTGTGCGGCTGACGACGATGTCCTGGGCGACGCCGACGTAGAGCCGCATCTCATCATCCAGCGGCGTGAACTTGCCCCAATCCTCGCCGATGAAGGCCGTGCCGCCGTGGCCGTCCTCTTGGAAAATGCGGACCTTGCCGTATTGCAGCGGCGCGGCACCAAGGTGATTCGCCTTGTCGTTCTTCAACACGTAGTGCATCGGCACGAGCAGCTTGTTCTGCGGCCGGTCAAGATAGCCGAAGGCTTGCGGATCGCAGGTATAAGTCTTCTTAACGGGCACTTCGCTGAACTTCTCGGCGAGCATCTCCTTGGTCTCGTTCAAGCCGATCGGCTTGTGGAACCGCTGCCCGAAGCCAGCCCAGAGGCCCGTCGAGCCGTACGATTCGTTGGCCAGGTTCTGGATCCGCATGTACTCCGAGAGCACGAGCGACTTCTCGTCGTTGGCGGCCACGGCACGGTAATTGAAGCTCTTGGTCATGTTGCCCAGCAAATAGCTGATCCGCACACGGGCGGAACCGGAGCCGCTGGACGAGACTTGCCAGACGAGCGAGGCTTCGTTGGGCGGATAGCTGACCGAAAGGACCTTGACGTCCAGCGCCGCCTTCTCGGCGCCGCCGTCCCCTTCTTGCGCCGTTGATGCCGCCCAGCACACGAAAGACGATCGTGCCGGGATCGATCTGCGTGTTTGCCCAGGAGAAATCGACCTGATTGACGCCCCGCACCAGCGGCACGATCCGCTCTTCTTCCACGAGCGTGGCGTTGGGATTATCGAGCTGGATTTCAACCCGTTCCCGCACGGGCAGGGTAATGAGCTTAATCCGAGCCAGGGCAGTTGACGGCAACGCCGCGAGCACGCACACGGCCAGCCCGAGGAAACAATTTCGAGATCGCATGGCAATTCTCCAGGGTGGAAGAGGAATCCTCTTCAAAAATAGGTCATAAAGTCGGTACGCCGAGCCCAAACTGGGGGCGTCCCACAGCTTATTTGCAGACTTCGCAAGCATAGACGAGTGCCACGGCGGGAAAGTTCCCGCTGGGCAACGTTTTCCATCGTGGCAGGGTCCAAGCCAGCTCAAGATCGGGCGAGCGAAGCGCCAGCGGAGCCCTTGTCTCGCCCAGTATGCGTCCCCTCGGTTGCCCTATCCACAAGCTCCCGCGTTTTTCTTGCAAGCTTCGCGGGCGACGGCGAGCGCGTCTTGTCTCCAATAATCGTGATTGAAGATCTCCAGCGAGAGATAACCTTGGTAGCGAATTGCAATCAGGTCTCGCACCAGATCGGCAAGCGGGGCGGCGCCGTCGCCCGGATAGACGCGATCGGCGTCGGTAGCCTTGTCGCGCGATAGCCCGGCCGGGTAGTCGTTCATATGCAAGACGTGCAGTGCGGCGCCGTTGAATACGCGGATGCCGGCGAAGTCCGACCCGCCTTTGAAAATGTGGAACACGTCCAGCAGTCCGCATGCCTGCGGATGGCCTGCTTCTACGAGAACGAAGGCGACCTGGCTCATGCGCGACAAGGTCTTGGATCCGCCCCACATTTCCAGTTCGGGCACAATGCCCAGCGGCACGCTCAATTCCAACAGCTTGCGGTAGCGGTTGGCGACGCGGCGCAAGTCCAACTCCACGTTGTACGCGCCTTTCGGCGGCGCCGCCATGCGAATGCCGCCGATCGCGGATACCAGTTCCGCGTCGCGCTTCCACTGTTCCAATCCAGCGGCGCGGCGGCCATCGTCGTCGTTGATCCAATCGGCAAAACCGATCGCGCTCGGCACGACCAGGCCGAGGTCCGCGATTCGCTTCTTCAAATCGGCCGGCTTGCCGCCCGTGGAAACGTAGTGCGTGATCTCCTCGACCCACGGCTCGATCGCCTGATAGCCGGCCTTGGCCGCGATTTCAATTTCATCGGGCAGCGAGAGCTTTTGCCCGCGAATGGTGGCCGTATTCAAGCTCAGCCCGATTCGCGGCTTTGGTGGCGATTTTGCCGGCTCCGCGCGAAGCGGCGCGGCGGCCAATACGCCTACGCCGGCGGCGCCGCACTGTGCCAACATTGCGCGACGGCTCATGGAATTCTGATTGGTACGAAGGCTCATGATCATAGCTCCCTGCGGAAATGGAAGCTTCCAGTGTAACAGGGCCGATTTCGGATTCAAGCGGCCCGAAGCCGCGAACAGCAGAACTGCAAAGTTCAACATATTCTGCGCACGTCCCTCGCCACCGTTTGGCGCATCTTCAAGGGGCCTTGACCACGCGTTACGTGAAAAAAGCTCCGGTTCCGAATTGTAAAAACGCTGCGGCGTTACTAAACTGAGGTCATCCTCGATTTGCCGAACGTGAGCTATTATCGCAGGTTCCATCGCGGAAACGGAGCCAACTATGACTGGAATTGCAGCCCTGATCCTCCTCGCCTCGGCCTTGCCGGGCGCCGCCGTGCTCGCAGCCGGCGGCCAATATGTATGCCAAACCGACGGTTGACTCGGAAGTGGTGTCGCAGGCCATTTATGGGACCAACGTGGAAGTGTTGGAGCAGAAGGAGAGTTGGGGCCGCGTCCGCACCTCCGACAATTACGCCGGCTGGATGCCGCTGGCGGACCTCCGCAAGGACCGCACTTACGCCACGTCCGGACGGGTGGCCGAAGTGCAGTCCTTGGCCGCTCACCTCTACCGCGAGACCGACGTTATCAAACACGCTCCGCTGCTGACCGTTCCGTTCGAGACCAAACTGGAAGTAATCGCAGAGCCGCCCAGTAAAGAGACCAGCAAGGAGCGTTGGCTGCAGGTCCGGCTGCCCGACGATCGCACGGCGTGGGTGCAGCATGGCGATGTTGACTTCAACGCAAAGCCGATGAGCATCGCCGAGACCTTGGAGTTCAGCAAGCGCTTTATCGGGCGGCCGTATACCTGGGGCGGGGCCTCGAGCTTCGGCTACGATTGCTCGGGCTTCGTGCAGATGCTCTGCCGCCGCCGCGGCGCGACCGTTCCCCGCGACGCCCGGCTTCAGGTAAAATGGGATGGGGTGATGCCGGTCGATCGCAAGGGCATCGCGCCGGGCGATCTGCTTTACTTCGGCAGCGCGAAGAAGGTCACGCATACCGGCTACTATTTGGGCGAGGGCAAGTTCATCAACGCCACTACGCATGGAACGCCTACCATCCACATCGACGACTTGAACGAACCCTATTGGACCAGCGCGCTGGTCGCGATCAGAAGGTTGAAATAACGCGCTGTGGCTCGGCCTTTAGGCGGCGCGATTAACTGCCGGCTGAAGCCGGGACTCCAGCACTACCACACCAGGAGAACTCAATGAATCGGAGAAGCTTTATGACCGTTGCGGCCGCGGCTCGCCGATTGCCGCTCTCGCGGAATCGGCGACGGCAGACATCACAAACCAGCCCGCCAGTCTGACCACGAAGATCGTCCGCCTGAACTTGCGGCACGCATGGACGACCACGATGTTGACCAGCACCTACCGCGACACGCTGCACGCGACCTTTTGCCGCGACGGCATCACCGGCCACGGCGAGGGCGCCCCGATCGTCCGCTACCATGAGAACGCTCAGGACGCGCAAAAGGCGGCGGAGTCGGTTCGCGACTTGCTGCTCTCCGCCGATCCGATGCAGTTTTCCAAGATCATGTCGCGGGTCTTTCAGCAGGTTCAGGGCAATTGGGCCGGCAAAGCAGCGATCGACATCGCCCTGATGGACTGGGTGGGCAAGAAGTTGGGCGTTCCGCTCTACAGCCTCTTCGGCCTCGATCCGGCCGACGCCCCGGTCACGACGTTCTCCATCGGTATCGACACGCCCGAAATCACCCGGCAGATGACCCGCGAGGCGGAAGCGTATCCCGTGCTGAAGATCAAGGTCGGCCTGGCCACCGACGAAGCGACCATCGAAGCGGTGCGGAGCGTAACGAAGAAGCCGCTCCGCGTTGACGCCAACGAGGGCTGGAAAGACAAGGAGGAAGCGGTCCGCAAGATCAACTGGCTGGAGAAGCAGGGCGTGGAGTTCATGGAGCAGCCGATGCCTGCGGAGATGATCGAGGAGACTCGCTGGGTCCGCAGCCGCGTACACATTCCGATCATCGCCGACGAATCGTGCCAGCGGATCACCGATATCCCCAAGCTTCGGGACGCCTTCGACGGTGTGAACGTGAAGCTCGACAAGAGCGGCGGCATTTTGGAGGCGCACCGCATGCTCCTCCTCGCCAAGGCGCTGGGCATGAAGACGATGCTGGGCTGCATGGTCTCCAGCTCGGTGAGCTGCACGGCCGCCGCCCATCTTTCGCCGCTGGTGGACTATGCCGATTTGGACGGCAGTCTGCTCATCGCCAACGATCCGTTCCACGGCGTGACAGTCGGAAAGGGCAAGCTGATATTGCCCAAGGGACCGGGGCTGGGGTTGACGGAGTAACGGCAGCACCGCTTGTTTCGCTCACAATGCTGGGTGGCACGTTCCTGAGCTTCAGGCGAAGGGCGTGTTTGGCACGTAGGCCCACGCGCTTCGCAAGCTCAGGGAAGTGCCACCCAATCCGCCGAATACGACCTCACAGCGTCGCCAGTACGCCCTTCGTGTAGCCGACGCATTCGCAAAGGCCCGGCAGAGGATCTTTTTCCTCGGATTCCCATTCGTAAGAGAACGTGCCTTGATAGCCGATATTCACGAGTGCGCGGATCAGCGCGACCATGTCGATCACGCCGCGGCCGAGTTGGATGCATTTGCCCTTGGCCGCCGCCTCGGTTACATCCTTGATGTGCATCTCCAAAAGGCGATCGTGATAGCGGTTGACCGAATCGACAAGGTCCACGCCGGCGCGCACCGTATGACCGATGTCGATGCACAGGCCGATGCGGGGGTCGAGCAAGGCGATCGCGTCGTAGGCGCTCTTCGGCGTGGGAAAGCGGCGGTCGCCGGGGCCGTGGTTGTGGATGGCGACCGAAATGTCGAACTTCTTGACCTGCGTTTCGATCAGCGGCAGCATCTCGTGCGCCGGGCTGACGACCAAGAGCCGCAGCCCGGCTGCCTTGCCGTATTCGAACGCCTGATGCACTTGCGCTTCCTTTACCATATTGATCACGCCGGCGCCGTAGAGCGTGAGGCCCGCCGCGGCCACCTTCGCGGCCGTCGCCGCCAGCACGTCTGGCTTGGCGTCCAGCGGCATGTGCATCGACTTCAGGCAGATGTTCTTGATCCCCGCCCGCTTGGTCATTTCGATGGTTTTATCCAGGCTGAACGCGCGAAACGTGTAGGACGCGACGCTCAAATTGAGCGACTTGCCCTTGGCATGTTCGGCTTTGGGCGCGGGCGACTGCGCCGCCGCGGTCGAAGCCGCGCAGGCCAGCGCCGCGGCGCCGCCGAGTTGCAGGAATTGGCGGCGCGACGAATGGATGTTTTCGGTTGGAACTGTCATGGTATTTATCTCTTGATCAAATCCTTCACCGTCATGCCCGAGGGGATCATCGGCAGCACGTGCTCCTGGTAGGGCACCTGCACGTCCAGGAGATACGGGCCCGGCGAATCGATCATCTCCACGCAGCGCGTCGCGAAGTTCGGCCTTCTTCTTCACGTGCCGCGCGCCCCATTGAAAGCCCTTGGCGATGGTCACGAAATCCGGATAGCGCTCCTCGGGCGTGATGCCGTCGCCCAGGCCGATGGCCTCGGGATGGTCGATCGGGCCGAGATAGGTGTGGGCCCGGTTCGACGGCGTGGAAGCGGTCCTCCCACTGCACGACCATGCCCAGGTGCATGTTGTTCAGCAACAGCACCTTGACCGGCAGCTTCTCGCAGTAGCAGGTGGCCATCTCCTGGATGTTCATCAGCAGGCTGCCGTCGCCGTCGATGTCGACCACCAGAGCGTCGGGATGGGCCGCCTTGGCGCCCATCGCCGCCGGCAGGCCGAAGCCCATCGTGCCCAGGCCCGAGCTGGAAAGCCAGCGCCGCGGCCGGCGGAACTTGTAGTACTGGGCCGCCCACATTTGGTGCTGGCCCACGCCCGTCGCGACGATCGTGTCGCGGTCCTTGGTCAGTTGCCAAAGCAGGTCCGATGGCGTGCTGCGGCAAGATGCCGTCGAAGTCTGCGGTCGTAGTCGAACGGATCTTCGCGCTTCCAGGCGTCGATCTTGCGGTGCCACTCGCCGAGGTCCGGCGGCGGCTGCACGACCTTGTTCAATTCGGCCAAGGCATACTTCACGTCGCTGACAGATCGGGAGTTGGGCCTTCTTGTTCTTGTTGATCTCCGAAGGATCGATGTCGATGTGCACGATCTTCGCCCGCGTGGCAAACTCCGACACCTTGCCGGTCACGCGGTCGTCGAACCGCACGCCGAGGGCCAGCAGCAGATCGGCATTGTCGACGGCGTAGTTGGCATAGACGCTGCCGTGCATGCCCAGCATGTCTGAGCGAGAGCGGATCGTCGCCCGGAAAGACGCCCAGGCCCATCAGCGGTCGTCGTCACCGGAATGCCGCGTCTTGCGGACGAAGGCGGTCAGTTCGTCGCTGGCGCCGGACGCGATGATGCCGCCGCCGGCGTAGATCACCGGCCGCTTGGCGCGCTTGATCATCGCCGCCGCCTCGCGCGATCTGCCGCGGCGGTCGCGCGGTCTCGTCGACGTGATAGCCGGGCAGGTTCATCGGCGCGTCGTAGTCGGGCACGGTCTGCGCGAGCTGCACGTTCTTGGGCAGGTCGACCAGCACCGGGCCGGGCCGGCCGGTCGTGGCGATGTGGAACGCCTCGCGCATCACGCGGGCGATGTCGTTGACGTCGGTCACCAGGTAATGGTGCTTGGTGATGCTGCGGCAGACTTCGACGATGGGCGTTTCCTGGAAGGCGTCGGTGCCGATCACCGGCGTGCCCACCTGGCCGGTGATGGCACAGCAAGGGGATGCTGTCCAGCTTGGCGTCGGCGATGGTCGTCACCAGGTTCGTGGCGCCCGGGCCGCTGGTGGCCATGCAGACGCCGATCTTGCCGGTGCTCCGGGCATAGCCCTGCGCGGCGAACCCGCCGCCTTGCTCGTGGCGCGGCAGGATGACGCGGATCTGGTCGCGAAAGCGCGTGAACGCCTGGTGCAGCGGCATGCTCGCGCCGCCGGGATAGGCGAAAATCGTATCGACGCCATGATTCACCAGCGACTGGACGACGATATCGGCCCCGGAAGTGAGCGCGGGGGGGTCGGCAGCCGGGCAGGCGACCGCGGCGGACGTGAGAACTGGGTTGCTGGCAGTAATCGTTGACATGGCATTTTGTTCCACACGGGGCGTAAAGGCAATTCTTCGTGAATTGCGACAAGCACTTTAGTATATGTTTGAACTGCCTATACCACAAGCTTCAAGCCGGCTGACCGCATATGGCAGGCGCGGGCGGATGAACCATCCCGTCACGCTGCTAACACTTGAATTGCCCATCTGCAACTACGCAGGAAAGGAGGGCATCCTGATGCGGACGATCAGGCAAAAAGACTGATAATCGTAAAAGCCGCCCCACCCTTCTGGCGGCAGTGATGGCGGGCTGGATTTGTCCCAGTGTTTGTCCCACTCACTGGGACAATGCAAAACGCCTTTCGTAAGTACCGACAGGCGTTTTCCAAAAGAGCGGAGAGGGAGGGATTCTCCCGAGGTACTTTTCGCAAGTCCTTACGCGAACACGTTTTGCGACGCAACTCGTGATTTCGCAAGCAATTACGCTCCTGTGGTTGCTGGTGGCTGTTTGTGGCTTTTTGGGGTTGCTGGGCATTGCTTTCAGCACAAATTCAGCACAGCCGCAGTCTGCTCCAATGGACATCTACCACCCGGTTGAGCCGGTGATCTCAAGCCGGACGATCCGCTATGACCGCCGCCCACGGCGACCGGGGTTGTTGCCGTCGCGACCGGAACCTGCCCGACTTCCGCCGGCACCGGTTGTCTTGGCACGTTGACGACGCCGCAACGCACCGGGGCAGTGCGGCTCTTCCTGATCTCCCGCAGGTATCTATGCGTTCGTTGGTGGAAACCTCACTTTTTACGGCGATGCGGTGCTTTGAATTGTGATATGGCACTCGGACTGCCGAGGCCGGAAAAGTGTGGGGCGGCCACGAATCGGTAGCCGAGCGTCAGAAGTGGAACGAAATCGCGGGATCCCGTTAACGACTTCTGTTGTCGCGGCGATTCGCGCAACTTGCTCGACGCGGACAGACGCGCAAAGGCCGCACAGCGCGATGCGCCGAGCGACGTTAAGACTGTTGAAAACAAGACTAGAGTTCCCGGTTCCGGAACCGGTTGGCTATGCGACGGCAATTCGGCCGAGGGTTGCGAAGGCTCCAAATTCGAGTTCGCCACCGGAGAGGGCAGGACTGCGGCGGAACCGAAGAAAACGCCTACGGCCCCCACCGAAAGGTTCGATCCGTCTACGATGGAATCTTCGCCGAGGAGCGTCACGGTTCCTGAATTGACAAACAGGCCCCCTAGAGAGCCGTCGGTTCCAGCGAGCACAAGATTGCCTGAGCCGACCTTTGTCAACGAACCGGTGCCGCTAACGTATCCGCCAAAAGTCGTCGAAGCCCCGTTTCTGCCCACTTCCAGGTTGACGGCGCTGCCGCTCGTGTCGAGCTGCTGAAAACTCCCATTGCCGGCAAGACCGCCCAGGTAATAGGTACCGATTCCAGGATTGAACTGCAATCCATTGATTGAATTGATCTCTAACGTGCTGTTGACGAGGGCCGCGGAGTTCGCCAACTGTAGCGTGCCCCCGCTGACGTTGGTAACGCCCGAAAAACCGTTGCTGCCTGTCAACGTCAATCGGTTGCTGCCGGTGACCGTTAGGCCGATCGAGTTGCTACTGATGGTCCCCAGTTCAAGACTACCACCGTTTGTATCAAGGCCGAGGATGGATCCGGGACTAAATAACCCCGGCCCCGAAACATCTAGCAGGTTGATGATGCTCGGGGAATCCCATTGCTGCGCACCACCGACGTCAAGGGTCAGTGTGGCTCCAGGCGCGATGTTTGCCTTGCCGGCCGCAGCAACATTAGGAAGCGTACTTGTTGACATCAATTCCAGTGCACCGCCGTCAACTTGAGTCGTCCCGGTGTAAGTATTAGTACCCGAAAGCGTAAGCGTGTTCGGCCCCAATTTGAGCAGACTGAGGCCGGCAGTGGAGATCCCCGTGCCGGTAAGCGTGAAGTTTGAAACGGTGGTGTCGATGCCCAGTGTGCGGCTTGAGTTGAACAACGAGGTCGCGAGCAACTGGTTGATGTTGCCGGTTGACCAACCCATTGGTCCGCCGACACCTACGGCAATGTTTCCACCTTGCAACAGCACCGAACCAGTTGAGGAGGAGAGTAAACCAGGCACTGACGCTGTGGTTGCCGCTTCAAGAATTCCGCCGCTTATCACCGTCGGGCCGGCATAGCCGTTCGAACCGGAAAGGACGAATATGCCCGTCCCGGCTTTCAGCAAGACAGCGGGCCCGGTGAGGCTTCCGGCATAGGTCGTCGAGCTGTTATTTCCGCCTTCCGTCAAGGTGCCGCCGCCCAAGGACAGGTTGCCGCTTCCGGCCAGGCCGCCAAAGGTGGCGTAGAAATTACTGAGGTCCAAAGAGCCGCCGGTCGTGTATACGGTGCAGCTTTGCAGGGCATTGGAGCTCGCCAGTTTGAGAACGCCTGCGCTGACGATCATATTGCCCGTAAAGCTGTTTGGTCCGCCGAACAGGAGCGTGCTGTTGCTGGCCTGCTGCACGGATCCTGTGCCGGAAATGCCCGCCGTAAAGGCCGTGCTATCCGAGCGGTCGAACACCATCAATCCGTTGTCGACGATGCCGCCCAGAAGGCTGCCCGTCGTGCTGCCGTTGCCCAACTGGAGCGTCCCGGCGCTGATGGTCGTTCCGCCCGTGTAGGCTTCGGAATTTGTCAAGACGATCGTTCCACTGCCCGCGACGGCCAGCGCTCCTGGCCCGCTGACCACACCGCCGATCGTAAACGTGTTGCCGTCGGGATCGAAGGATCCGACAGCGTTTGCAGCGATTGCTATCCCCCGGCTGCTTGACAGGCTAAACGAAGCCAAGGACTGCAACGTACAGTTGTTAGTGAAGTTGATATTGTTCGACGTTGATAAAGTGACCGTTCCCAAGGCCGCATCGCTACCGATCGCCAGGACTCCCTGGTTGAGCGGTTCCACCCGTAAAGGAACTGCTCCGTGTCAAAGCAAGCTTCCCGCTGCCCGTCTTGAGCAAGTTGGCCGAGCCGGAAAGGCTTCCGGAATACGTGGTCTGGTTGCCGCTGCCGCCGATCGTCACAGTGCCGCTGCCCAACGCCAGGTTTCCGCTGCCGGCCAGGCCGCCCAATGTGGCGGAAAATCCGTTGAGATCGAGCGTGCCGGCGGATATTACGACCGTGCTGTCTTGCAATGCCGTGGCATTGCCCAGTCGCAGCAGTCCGGTGGCGACCGTGGTATTGCCGCTGAAGCTGTTCGTGCCGCCAATCACGAGAGTACCCGACCCGGCTTGTTGAATGCCGCCGGCGCCGGAAATGCCGGCCGAGAACGATGTGCTGTCGGAACGATTGAATACGACGAGGCCGTTGTCCAAAATGCTTCCAGTGACGCTGCCCGACGTTCCGCCATTGCCCAGTTGCAGCGTTCCCGAACCGACGATGGTGCCGCCGGCATAGGATTCAGTATTGGTGAGGACCAGCGCGCCGCTTCCCACGACGGCTAAAGCCCCCGAACCGCTTATGAGGCCGCCGATCGTAAATGTGCCACCATACGCGTCGAACGATCCCGTGGTGCTGGCCGCAATCGAGATATTACGGGCGGCGTTCAAAGCAAATGACCCGCGAGTCTGCAAGGTACTGTTGTTGTGAAAGGTTATGTTCGCCGACGGCGAGGGCGCTGGCACGGCCCCCAGAGCGGCATCGCTTTGGATCGCCAGGATTCCGGGGTCGAGGAT
This sequence comes from uncultured Planctomycetia bacterium, assembly GCA_963707295.1. Taxonomy (GTDB): domain Bacteria; phylum Planctomycetota; class Planctomycetia; order Pirellulales; family Thermoguttaceae; genus JANXQG01. The sequence continues at coordinate 3,165,865 of CAVPPL010000005.1, read as the reverse complement.
GGTTCCGCCAATCCAAGTATTCGATCCGGTCAGATCGAGCGAACCCGTGCCTGCCTTGACCAAGGATCCGGTGCCGCTAATCGTGCCGCTGAAGGTCGTATTGACGTTGTCGCCGCCGACAACGAGCGATTGCGAGTTCCCGCCGAGCACGACCGAACCGCTGCCGCTAAGCTCTTGAATCAGTGCCGCTGCGCCCGATTGCACGTCGATTTGCAGGACCCCGCCCGTGCCGATTATCACGCCGCTGCTCTGCAGCGCGGCACTGTTGCCGATCACCAGCGTGCCCTGGTCAATCGTCGTCCGACCCGAGAAAGTGTTCGCGTCGCCAAGGACGAGCGTTCCAGAATCGACCTTCGCCAAGGCGCCCGCGCCGGAGATCGCACCGCTCAGCGTCGTCGTGCCGGTCGTATCGAGGATGCCTGTCGCGCCGCTTTGCACAGCGACTGAATTCGCCACGGTCATGTTGCCGCCGGCGATAAACGTGGCATTGCCGGTAAACGTCACCGGGCCGGTCCCCAGTGCATGGCCGTTCGTTATGACCAGGCTGTCGGGTCCGAGCACGGTTCCGCCGGAGTAGATGTTGGTGCCGGTCAGCGTCAAAGTGCCGGAGCCGTTATGGACCAAGGTTCCGGCTCCGCTGATAAGGCCGCTATACGTCGTGTTGGCGTTGTTTGCACCAGTGACGAGAGCGACCGGCTTTCCCGCGGTATCGGCCAGCACGAGACCTCCGGTTCCCCCGATCGCGCCGACGTTGAACGCCCCGATGCTGCTTGAAAACTGCAGGCCGTCGTTGACGTTCACGAAGACGGTGGAATTCGGCACGGCGTTCGCGGCTGCAAGTTCCAACGTGCCTTGGGAAACGTTTGTGTTGCCGGTGTAGGTATTCGTGCCGGCAAGTATCAGCGTCGAAGAGCCGGTCTTGGTCAGCCCCGTGGAACCGCTAATCTGGCCGGCAATGGTCAGCACGCCGCCGGAGGTCGAGATCGTCAGATTGCCGGCGCTGCCCATGAGTGTCCCTCCGGTAACGTTGACGATTCCCGTTCCGGCGCCTTGGATGATGCTCGGCGCGACGAGCAGCCCGGCGGAGAGCGTGTACGTGCCGCTTGAACCGACGAACTGCCCGAAGTAAAGTGCCGTTGAAATGGAGTTCGTGCCGCCATTTTGCGTGAACGTGCCGGTTCCCAAATTGCCGATCGTTTCCGTGCCCGCGGAAAGCGTGCCGCTGCCGCTCAATGTGTACGTTCCGACGCCGCCGGATTGGTCGCCTACGGTAAGAGTTGGCGCCACGTTCGTGCCGGCTGTCTGGCCGAACGCCCCGGTTCCCGAATAACCGACCGAAATGGATTGCGTGGAAAACAGGCCGCTGCCGCTGAGGTTGTACGTCCCGGCCGCGCCCGAGTTTTTGCCAATATAGGCGTTGGTGGTCGAGTTCGTACCGCCGGACTGCGCGAAGTTCGCGTTTCCGAATAGGCCGATATTCTCGGCGCTTGCGGTATACAAGCTGCCGCCCGTGAGCGTATAGCTACCGCTGCTGGCGGCGGCCTGCGCCATCGTCAAAAAATTGCCTATTGTTTGCGTTCCGCCCGACTGCGTGAAAGCCCCGGTTCCGCCGTTGCCGACAAACTCCAAACTGGCTGCCAAGGACCCGCCGCCAAGTTGGAACGTCCCATTGCTGCCGCCGGCGCCGCCGACAGAGATGCTTGCGATTGCAGTATTCGCGCCGCCGGGCGATTGCAGCGTTCCGCCGTTGATTGTCAAGTTGCCGCTGAACGTATTCGACCCCGACAACGACACGATTCCTGACCCGGTCTCGGTCAGGCTACCCGCCGCGATGTTACCCTGGACACTAATCGGACTAATCGAGTTGTTGATCCAAGTCGGGGCGCTCGTCAACACGAGCGGTGCGTTGATCGTCAGCGGGCCGGCCCCGCTGTCCAACTCGATCCCTGTCCCCGCATTGCCGTTGATCGTTGCGCCGGCGATCGAAAGCGTCGTTCCGCCGATCGTTATGCCCCCGCTGCCGGTATCCCAGATCCCGCCGATGGCTGCCGTGGTTGTTAGCGATGGCTGCGAGGTATATGAGCCGGCCGAGAAAAGGCCCACGTCGGCGCCGCCGGGCACCATTCCACCCCAGTTCGAGGCGGCGTTCCAGCTCGTCGCGGCTGCGGTGCTGTCCCACGTGTACGTCGCCGACCATGCGCGGGAAATCGTTCCCAAGGTGCCCGCCAAAAACGCGAGGCACACTATCGACAGAGGCGCTGCGCGACGGCCGCCTGCGCATCCGGAGAGCGGCGCGGCGACGATGAGAAACGATTTGTGCCTCCAGGCAAACGCCGCCGGCCAAGCCGCAGGGAACAAAGGAACCGAATTCATGAACATGCCATCAGTTTGTCGCACTTTAACGATGCCTCCGACCGGTCCTCCTGCCTGCGAGGCTAATTTCAATTTTAGTTAACGTCCATAGTTGGCGAAGAATTGGTGACGGGCCGCAAGCGTCGCTGCAAGGTTTTGCGGCGGATTGGTGCAAATCTGCGATGCGGCGTTCGCGACCCACCAAGGCTCGGCCCGGCTGGCATTAGCCGGATTTCCCGCCTTGCTGCCGGCTACCATTTCCCCGATTACCAACGATAACGCGCCTGCGGCTTGGCCAGCGCCGAAAAAGGACCCCGCGTTCGTCCCCACGGTCAAGCTCGATCCCGTGGGGAGCGACGCGGGATTCGTTACGAGCAAACGCCCGGAAATGACGGACGTTCCGCCCGTATAACTGTTTTGGCCCGAAAGCGTGGCGGTTCCCGTGCCGGACTTCGTCACTCCACCTGCACCAGAAATACTGGAATTGATGCCGCTGCCGTGCTGTTCAACGTCAGGTTGGAGCCGTTTGCGGTCGAAATCGAACCGCCCACGATCGAGCCGCCGGCAAGGTTCCAGTTCCCCAAGGCGGGCGCAAGGGCCAAATTTCGTGTTTGCAAGAAAGCCCACTACGTTGACGATCCCGCCGCTGTTGGCGAATTCAGCCAGCGAGGCGTTCGTGAACGATCCGGAAAGATTGACCGTGCCGCCACCGCCGTAAAGAAGCCCGTTGTTAGTCCAATTATTCGGCCCGCCGTTGGTTTGGTTGTTGCCGCCGATAGTAAGCGTGCCGCCCGTGTCGTTCCCATTTCCGAAAATGAATCCATTGTTGACGAACGAGTCGTTGCCATAATAGCTTCCCAGCGTTCCGCTGCCGCCCTGGATCGTGACGCCGGTGTCGATCACCAGCGTCACCGGCCCGGCGGCGTTATTGCCTTTGGAAAGCATTTCGTTGCTCGTTGAAGCGCCGAACGTGGCCATCCCCGATCCGGTCAAAGTTTCGGTTGCGGGAGAAGCTGAGCCGGGCTGGATGAAGAACAATTGGGCCGACGACGACCCGCTGGCCGATCCAAGGTTGGCCACGCCGTTGAGAGTCAGGCCGTTGAGGATGTTCGCCGTCGCGATATAGCCCTTGCTCGGCGAATAGGTCCCGTCCAAGGTTGCGCCGGGGCCGATGGTGACCGCATTGAGCGTTCCGCTGCCGCTTGTCAGCGTCAGCGTCGTTGTGCCTGCAAGCGTCGCGTCGGCGAGCGTTCCGCCCGCGAGCGTTACTGCCGTGCCCGAAGCCTCCTGAATGTTTCCGTTGACGGTCAGGCTGCCCGCGGCGAGGGAGATGTTCGCGTTGGATGTGATGCTGGAAACAGTATCGGCCGGGCTGGAACCATGAGTGACGGATCCGCTCGTCAGTGACGGTATCACCACGGCGTCGGTAGCGCCGGGCAAGACGCTGCCGAGCCAATTGGCGGCCGTGTCCCAGTCGCCGCCGTTCGCATAGTTCCAGATAACCGTGCCGGTATGGACCACGATGTTCTTGGTCGCCAAACCGTCGGCGCCGGTGGCAGGAAGCGTCAAAATGGCCGGAAGGTTCCCGGAATCCATGATCGTGCCGCCATTGAGACTCAACGCCGTCGTCGAGGCGTAATCCAGATCGGCGGAATTCTGCCCTACTACAACTGTGAAGCTGAACGTGAGCCCCGTCGTACCGCTGCCGCTTTGATAATTGCCGGTCGCCCCGTTGTTCAACGTCAGTTGCGGCGTGCCCGTCACCATCACCGCGCGGTTGAAGCTAACGATAATCGGAATGGTCGTGCCCGTGCCGCAAGTCCCCGTCGGCTGCGAAGTGCTTACGCTGATCGGGATCGGATTGCCGGGCGATATGCTGAAACTGCTCGAAATCGCGCCGGCGTCAGACCCATCCGACGCGGCCAGCGTGTAGCCTGTGCCGGCATTATTGATCGACAGGTTGCCGAACGTCGCCACGCCATTGGCCGCCGCCGCGGTGAGGCCGCCGTAGAGAGACCCGCTGCCGGGATTTGCCCAGAAAGCCATGGTCACGCTGGAACTGTCGGTGAGAACGACCACCCCGTCGGGATCCTCGACCGACACCTGCACGGGCGGGGTAATCGTGCTGCCTGCAACCGTGCTGCTGGGCTGCGATGTGAAGGCCAACTTCTCAGTGAATACAGGGCCCCAAACTCATTGGCGACGAGAAGTCGATTGCGGGCAGGCTCGCGTTATTCTGTTGATCGAAAATCCTCGCCCGAATCGTCTGCGGGTCCGTGCTACCCCAGTAGTTTCCCGTCAGAATGACCGGCCCGCCGCTGCCCTGGGATTCCGCCTTTGATGTGGAAAAGTCGTTCTTGGCCACAGTGGCTGACATTCCGGCATTGAAAAAGTTGTAGCCGTTGTAAGTAAATGTATTGTACTTAACCGTGCCGCGACAATCGGCACCGAGGGTAATCTGGCCGGGGAAGCTATTTGCCTCGGCAAACACGGTCCCGCAGATCGAGACCGATTGCAAGTTAAACGAGCAACCAGTGGCGTTAAACTTCCCGCCGTTGTTGACGGTGAAGTAAGCGTTGGCGCCGTTGTATCCGTCGGAATAGGCAATGGAGGTGTTGCTTGCGGTGAACGTCCCGTACACTTGAAATCCCGTGGCCCCGCTGTTGTGTGTGTACTCTGGATCCATTCGCCGCCGTTTACTGTCATGCCCCCGTTGACCGTCACTGTGACTCCGCATAATTCTCCAGCAGGTCCGTCCCCGGTCCCAGCGTGAGCGTCGAACCCTGCGGCAATCGTCAGGTTGCTGTCCAACTGGTAGTCGCCATGCCGCTGCCCAGCACGTTCAATCCAGGTTCTGACTCAGCGTCCCGCCGCTGACGTCCACGATTCCGAAACTTGTGTTGTTCATTAACTGCGAAACGTAGGGCAGCGTGCAGTAGAGCGTTCCGCCGAAAGAATTCTTCGTAAGGGTGAGCGTGCTGCCCGCGGCGAGCGACTCCGAGCTGAAGGCTAAAGCTGCAGCTGCTAGCCGTTCGAGACTCCCGCCGTTGTTGACGTTGAGGTAAGCGCTTGCCGCCGTTGCCGTCGTTATTCCGTCAGAGATACGCCGTGGTAGTGTTCTTGCCGTCATCGTCCCGTCGCACTTGAAATGCCGGTCTGGCCCCGCGTTGTGTATAGTGCTCGCTGAATCCACGCCGCGCCGTTGATCGCCAAGCTGCCATTGACGATTACCGAGACTCCGCCGTTACCGCTTCCGTTATTGCAGGTCCAGTCCCGGTGCCCTGATTCAACGTGAGCTGCGTCCCCGCGGCGATCGTCAAGTTGCTGTCCAGTTGGTAGTCGGTCATGCCGCTGCCCAGCACGTTCAATGTCCACGTTCTGGCTCAGCGTCCCGCCGCTGATGTCCACGATTCCGAAACTGCTGTTGTTCGTCAACTGCGGCACGTACGGCAGCGTGCAGTAGAGCGTTCCGCCGAACGAATTCTTCGTCAGGCTGAGCGTGCTGCCGGGCACGACTGCCGAGCTGAAGGCCGAAGCTACAGTCGGTGGCCGTTCGAGACTGCCGCCGTTGTTGACGGTGAAGTAGGCCTTCGCCGCCGTTGTATCCGTCGGAATTCCCAATGGAGCCGTGGTAGTGGCGGTGAACGTCCCGTACGACTTGAAATCCCGTCTGGCCCCGCGTTGTGTGTGTGCTCGCTGAATCCATCGCCCGCCGTTTACTGTCATGCCCCCGTTGACCGATCACTGTGACTCCGCCGTTATCGCTTCCGTTATGCAGGTCCAGCTTGGTGCCCCGGTCCCAGCGTCAGCGTCGACCCCTGCGCGATGGTCAAGTTGCTGTCCAACTGGTAGTACGGCCATGCCGCTGCCCAGCACGTTCAATGTCCAGGTTCTGACTCAGCGTCCCGCCGCTGATGTCCACGATTCCGAAACTTGTGTTGTTCGTCAACTGCGGCACGTACGGCAGCGTGCAGTAGAGCGTGCCGCCGAACAGAATTCTTCGTCAGGCTGAGCGTGCTGCCCGGGCCGAACGTGACTCGACTGAAGGCCGAAGCTACAGTTGCTGGCCGTTCAGAGTCCCGCCGTTGTTGACGGTGAAGTAAGCCTCGCCGCCGTTGTATCCGTCGGAATAGGCAATGGAGGTGTTGCTTGCGGTGAACGTCCCGCTGCACTTGAACATCCCGCTGGCCCCGCTGTTGTGTGTGTACTCGTGGATCCATTGCCGCCGTTTACTGTCATGCCCCCGTTGACCGTCACTGTGACCCCATAATTCTCCGAGCAGGTTCGTCCCCGGTTCCAGCGTCAGCGTCGAACCCTGCGGCGATGGTCAGGTTGCTGTCCAACTGGTAGTACGCCATGCCGCTGCCCAGCACGTCCAATTCCAGGTTCTGACTCAGCGTCCCGCCGCTGATGTCCACGATTCCGAAACTTGTGTTGTTCGTCAACTGCGGCACGTACGGCAGCGTGCAGTAGAGCGTGCCGCCGAACGAATTCTTCGTCAGGCTGAGCGTGCTGCCGGGCACGAACGTGACTGAGCTGAAGGCCGAAGCTACAGTTGGTGGCGTTCAGGGTCCCGCCGTTGTTGACGGTGAAGTAAGCGTTGGCGCCGTTGTATCCGTCGGAATAGGCAATGGAGGTGTTGCTTGCGGTGAACGTCCCGTACACTTGAAATCCCGTGGCCCCGCTGTTGTGTGTGTACTCGTGGATCCATTGCGCCGCTGTTTACTGTCATGCCCCCGTTGACCGTCACTGTGACCCCATTATTCTCCAGCAGGTCCGTCCCCGGTCCCAGCGTCAGCGTCGAACCCTGCGCAATGGTCAGGTTGCTGTCCAACTGGTAGTACGCCATGCCGCTGCCCAGCACGTCCAATTCCAGGTTCTGGCTCAGCGTCCCGCCGCTGACGTCCACGATTCCGAAACTTGCTGTTGTTCGCCAATTGGGGAACAAACGCCGCTGGGCAGTAGACGGTGCTGGCAAAGGTGCTTCCGGTAACGGCGACTGAAGGGTCGCTAATTGTAAGTGAAGCCGAGGTGAATGATGCCGTGCTGATCGATCCAGTGCTGCCGGTCTGAAACTGTAGGTTGTATGTTTGCCCCGACGCGGACTGCACGGTGACCCCCGACTGGATGGTCAGCGAAGTGCCCGAGTTCACCGTGACGTTGCCCTGGTGAACGTAAGGCGAGTTTGCCGCGGTCCATGTTCCCGACACCGCGCCCGCGGGAATCGCCGTCAGCAGCCGCCGGTCCTCCAACGCTTCAATCCGCAGGGAGCGGCAGCTTGCGAAAAGACCGACGTGGCTGGTGCCGCGACGCGGCAAGCGGGCGGGTGCGGTGCGTCTGGAACGTTCGCAAGGCCCGCTCGGCTTCAGAAATCGAATGAGACTGAACATGATCGCTCCCTCTCGGTTGACCCGCGATACGCTGAGGATTTACAGACTAGTAAGTAATACACGATAATAGTAGAGGCTTGTCAGCCTCGCAACTGGCTGCTCGGGAGGACGATCTGGATTTGGCAACGCGGCACCCCCCTAAGGAGCCACTTGTTTTCCGCTTGTGGTAGCGCGACCTGCTATCTAATTTGAGCATGTTGGCCGGGACACTCCCGATAGATTACATGAAACACGTCGTTCTTTTTGCCGCCGACCGCGCATGCGAGACTATAGGCGCAGGCAAGACCTAAGAGTCCCGATATCATGACCCCGATCAGTCGAGCTAGAGGGCCGCTCTCGCGAGCTTTCCTGCGTTTTGGACCTGTCCGCGAAGTGCCCCGAGGGCGATGAACGGCAAACGCCTTTCTCCCGCCCGTGTGCGGTATTGGCGGATTCACGGCTTGAACCAGGTTTTCAAGGTCCAATGGTCCGGAGGCGTCTTCTCCGGATGTATACAGTAAGTTCCAATGCAATTCAGACGGCTGAAACTCGATAACTGAGCATGGCGATCCGGGACTGGCCGGCATGGCAACCTCTGACGGTTTGAAGGACGTTTTCTGGTTTTCTGAGGTGTGTCTACCTCATCAAGCCGGATTCCGCAGAAAATTGGCGAAGAAATCCGAAATCGGCGCGGAAATGCCGAGCGGGAGCGAGGATTTGGCGGAACTAATAATGGCAATCTGCGAAAAGAAAGGTGGCACAGCCTGAATCCCGGCACGCCGGGAGGCGTGATTGCCATAACACGCCCTTCGCCGGAGGCTCAGAGCGTGCCACCCACAAATCGCCATCAGTGTGCGACACTACACTACGGCGCCTGCCGTATCGCCCGACAGCTTCTTGAGTCGAACGCGAATCCGATTCAATTTCGTGCGGACGAATGCGCGGGAGCAGTCAAGCTTGACGGCGATTTCTTCCTCGGTACACTTTTGCAATCGCAGATGAAACACCTTGAGGTACGACTCGTCGAGGCCAGCCAGGGCTTTCTCCATCAGATCGGCGGCGATTGCCGCCTCCTCCGGCGTGGGTTGCCGCCCTTGCAAGCCGTCGCCGTCAGGATATTCCTCGCGCTTTGCATCCCGTTTCCCAGCGGCCAGTTTTTCGATCCGTTTGAGGATCTTGTGCCGCGTGATTGTCTCCAACAAGCCCCACAGATCACCGGAGGAGTCGATTTGAAACTCGCCCAAGGCGTTGCGGCGGTAGAAAGTGCGAAATGCCGATTGCACGACGTCCTCCGGATCCTCTTTACGACGAAAACGGCGGTTCATCTCCTGCTCGACCAGTAGGCACAGCCTGCCGCGATAGCGCTCGTCGATCTCTGGCGGCACCAAATCCGCGCCGGCCCTCAGGCGTGCCGCGATTTTTCTTGCATCAGGCTGTAAATCGGCCACGAAATACCTCCCCGGGGCAAAAAGGCGGGGCGATTGGGGTGCGGAGTCACGTTGGATTTTACAACCATTTCATGTGGAGCAATAGAGACGGAGGTTATTTGAAGCTAACCCCCAAGTCGTACCCATTGCAAAACTGTGTATAATCGCAAAATTAGCCACTTCATGCACGATCTGCCCCCAACCATCGATCCGCGTTCCGATGGCGTAGTTCCGCCTTCGTCCGGCGCCGATATGCCCATGCCGGAGCGGATCGGCCGTTATCAGGTCGAGCGGATACTGGGGCAGGGCGGCTTCGGTTTAGTCTACCTAGCCCGTGACGAGCAATTGAAACGCTCGGTGGCGGTCAAGGTGCCGCATGCTCATTTGGTGTCGCTGGCCGAAGATGCCGAAGCGTACTTGAACGAAGCCCGCGCCGTTGCGAACCTCGATCATGCCAACATCGTGCCGGTCTATGATTGCGGCAGCAGCGAGCGGTTTCCCTGCTTCATCGTTTCAAAATACGTCGACGGCGCCGACCTGGCCGCGCGGCTTGCGAAATCGCCGATGCCGCTCGCGACGGCTGTGGAAACCGTGGCTACCGTGGCCGAGGCACTTCATTATGCGCACATTCATGGCCTGGTGCATCGCGACATCAAGCCCAGCAATTTGCTGTTGGACCAGAGCGAACGGCCGTTTGTGACCGATTTCGGCTTGGCGCTTCGCGAACACGAGTATGGCCAAGGACCGCAATACGTGGGGACGGCGGCCTACATGAGCCCCGAACAAGCGCGCGGCGAAGGCCACCGGGTCGACGGCCGGTCCGACATCTTCAGCCTGGGGGTCGTCTTCTACGAAATGCTGACCGGGCGGCGCCCTTTTCTAGGCGATCCGATTTCCGAACTGCTCGCCAGGATTGCTATGGACGACGCACGTCCGCTCCGGCAAATCGACGACCGCATTCCCAAAGAGTTGGAGCGGATCTGCCTGAAGGCCATGGCGAAGCGGGCCTCGGAGCGGTACACGACGGCGAAGGACATGGCGGACGATTTGCGCTACTGGCTGTGCCACGCGCGAGAGGAGCGTAATTCGGGCGAGATCCGTGCGGCATTCGCCGATGCTGGTTTTGAACCGGAATGGACGCCACCCAATCGAGGCGCGGAGGAAGGCAACGCTCCTTCGACCGTTTCAAGGCACGACACACCGGCCCTCAAGCCCTCCTCCGACCGCCAGATACTTAAAGTCGTCCCCAAGGGGCTTCGCTCGTTCGACGCCAACGACGCCGACTTTTTCCTCGCACTCTTGGCCGGTCCGCGCGACCGTGATGGAATGCCGGAGAGCCTTCGCTTTTGGAAGTCGAGAATCGAGACGAGGCAATCCGAGGAGACGTTTGCCGTGGGACTGATCTATGGCCCGTCGGGTTGTGGAAAGTCGTCGCTGGTCAAGGCCGGTTTGTTGCCGCGGTTGGACCGCTCGATCGTCAAGATCTACGTGGAGGCATCGGGCGACGATACTGAGCGGCGCCTGCTGCGAATCCTTGGCCGGCAATTCCCCGGCCTGGACGAACGGCAGGGCCTGGTTGAAGTCCTATCGGCCCTCCGCCGCGGGCAGTTTCTCGCACGCGGTGAAAGGGTACTTCTGGTGATCGACCAGTTCGAGCAATGGCTCCACTCGCACGGCGGCGAAAAGGATGCGGAACTCGTCCAAGCCTTGCGGCAGTGCGACGGGACCCGCGTCCAGTGCCTGGTCATGGTGCGGGACGACTTCTGGCTGGCGGTGAGCCGTTTCATGCAGGCGCTGGAGATCCGCGTGATCGAAGGAGAGAACTCGCGCCTGGTTGATCTCTTTGACGAACGCCACGCGCGCAAGGTGCTCGCAGCGCTAGGTTTTGCCTTCGGCACAATCCCCGAGGCGGATCGCGGCAAAGAGCAGGACGCCTTTCTCGACCAAGCGGTTGCCGCACTTTCCCAGGACGGCAAGGTGGTTCCCGTGCGGCTGTCGCTATTTGCCGAGATGGTCAAGAGCAAGCCCTGGACCCCGGCGGCGCTTCGCGAAATCGGCGGGGCCGAGGGAGTCGGGGTGGCCTTTCTTGAGGAAACATTTTCGTCCCCCACGGCCCCGCCTCACCATCGCTTGCACCAAGGAACCGTGCAATTGGTCCTGGGGGCCCTGTTGCCGGAAGCCGGGAGCGAAATCAAAGGCCACATGCGCGGCCGGGAGGAGTTGCTCGAGATCTCTGGCTGCCGTAATCGCCCCCGGCAGTTTGACGAAGTCGTCGCGCTCTTGGACGGCGAGTTGCGCTTGGTGACGCCCGCGGACTCGGAACCTCTCGAAGAGGATGGCGGGACCACGGCACCTCCCGTCCCCCGAGATAAGAAATACCAGTTGACCCACGATTATCTCGTTCCTTCGCTGCGGACTTGGCTTACGCGGAAACAGAAGGCGACGCGCCACGGCAGGGCGGAAATGCGTTTGGCGGACATCGCGTCCTTTTGGGCGGCGAAGCCGGAAAACCGTCGTCTCCCTTCGCTGTTGGAGTTCCTGCAGATTCGTTTATACGCGTCGCCAAGAATATGGAATGACTCGCAGCGACGGATGATGCGTGCCGCGGGCCGCTTCCATGGCTTGCGTTGGACGGCTGCGCTCGTCGTTGTCGCTTCGATTGTCTTCGCGGTCTACGAGTCCCACGGGCGGATAAGGGCAAACTCGCTACGGGAGGAGTTGTATACGCCGAATTCAACCGGCTTCCGATTATTCTTGAGGAGCTGGCGCATTACCAGCACTGGGCGGTTCCGGCGCTCCGTCAGGACCTTGACGAGGCAACAAAGAACCTGCAAAACGACAAGGATGAAGAGACTAGGAGCCGCGACAACCGCGCGCGGCTCCGTGCCAGCCTTGCACTCCTTCCCAGCGATGAAAGTCAAACCGGATTCCTTTATGACTGCCTGATTGCCGCTCCGCCGGACGAAATCGATACGATCCGCCGCGCCCTGCTGGTACGCGAACGGCAATTGCCTGTGAGCACACTTGACGCCCAGCTTGACGGCGACGCAATCGGTGATCCGGGCGACCCAAAAAACCGGCTGATTACCGAGCGCAAGGCCGATGCTGGGATCGCGCTATTGTTGCTCAAACAAGCGGATAAAGTATGGCCGCTCTTTAAGGGCACGAAGGACGAGACCGTTCGCAGCCACCTGATTCATTGGAGCCGCCCCCTGGGAGTCGATCCGCAAATCGTTTCTGAGCGCTTTTTCAAGGAAACCGATGCCGGCGCAGGAGTGCGCTATTGCTGCTGTTGGGCGAATACCCGGAAGACGCTTGGCCCGTCGGTCAGCGGGCACGCCTGATCGATGATCAGCTCGCCCGAATGTTTGAGGAGCATCCCGATCCAGGGCTGCACGGCGCGCTGCAGTGGATTTTGAAGAAATGGGGCCGCGGCGACCGCGTGCAGAACGCCATCGGCCGACTCGGCAAGAATTATGGCCAGCGGCAGGCCGACGGGGAGATAAATCGGCGGCAGTGGTACGTCAACAGCGAGCGGCAAACCTACGTGGTTTTAGACGCCCATGCGCCGTTCACGATGGGTTCATTCCGGCGCGAGACCGAGCCTGATGACCATGAATCCCGACATCTTCGCCGGATCGGACGGCGTTATGCGATGGCCACAACTCCAGTCACTTTGTCTCAGTTCCAGCGGTTTCAGCGGTCAAACCCGGACGCGGCGAGAATGATCGATCCCTCAACTGTGCAGACCGACGATTTTCCCCAGACGGGCATGACCTGGTATGAGGCGGCACGGTACTGCAACTGGCTAAGTAAACTGGATGGAATTCCCAAAGCGCACTTCTGTTACGTGACCAACAGCGGCGGCAAGTATGCCGAAGGCATGCGTGCAAAGGACCATTACGAAAAGTTGGCCGGTTATCGGTTGCCCACCGAAGCCGAATGGGAGTATGCGTGTCGCGCCGGAACGATCACACGTTTCTACTTCGGACAGAGCGACTCGCTGATGGCCAACTACGCGTGGTATGAAGCCGACAGCGGCGATCATGCAATGCCAGTGGGGATGCTGAAACCAAACGACTTTGGGTTGTTCGACATGCTTGGGAATACCTGGGAATGGACCGGAAGTCCGTTTCGGCTGTATCCAACCTCGGAAGATTCGGTCGTAGACGACGGCGGACCGGGACAGCCGGATAGCGACAACCGAATCGTGTTACGTGGGGGAGCGTACAACAATCTGCCTCGTCACGTCCGCGCCGGATACCGTGCCATTTTCAACGCTAGTGATCGCCGCTTGTGGTTCGGCTTCCGGCCGGTACAAACCATTATTGAACCGTAGAAACTTGCCTTCCGAGGCATTGGCCGTTGCCGAGGGGTCCATATGGGCCGCCGCGCTGACGCTGCGCGGCCAGGGCTATCGTATTACCCTCGACACTGCAGAGCCGTGGAGGAGCGGTTCTTTGGAAGACGCGGCTTATGAACAACGACTGGAATCCGAATGGCATTGGGCTACGAGGTTTTGGATCGGCTTGCCCGCGCAAGGCGTCACGCCGAAAAGATTATCAACCGCGGGCGCCTGCCTTGGGCTTAGCTGACCCAGGGCGGGTGCCGCGAGCGGAGCGTTCTTGCCGGCTGGAGCGGTGTGCATCTTTTTATCTATCACGCGTCGTTCGAGCAATCATAGCATTCTGTCGCAACAGCATTGAATCGGCATCTGGGACAAGGTGGAGACCAAAGGCAAGTTCTCCGTCGGCGTGTCGATTCCACCCGATGAATCGCGGCGTGGCATCGACGTGCAAGTGGATGCTGTCCACCACCATTTCAGCTTACAGCGGTTGGCAACGGCCGCCGCACACGGCACGGAGGTAATGAAAAGGAAGATTTTCTGCGTCGGCGTGGGGGCGTTAGAGTCGCAGGTTACACTGAATCTTGTTCGCAGCGGCTTTGGTATGTGGAACCTGATTGATGAGGACGATCGGATGCCGCATAATCCAGCTCATCCAAAGCCTATCTTGATTCCTACATAAGCCGGCAATCAATTACCTCTAGAACTGCGGCGCGTGGCCCGCCCGTTGCAGTTACTTGACGCTTGGCCGACCGTCATTTCGAGACTGGCGCAAAATCGAACACGTTGTCGCCGGAAGTGACCTCGGCCGTGAGCGTCGTTTCCCGGTTATACTTCGCCGGCACCACATCCGAACTCTCCGCATGCGTTCGTAGCTTCGTGATTTGCACAGTGTTCTTGCCCACGGTGCCGCCTTGTTCTTCGCGAATGAACTTGAGAATGTACTCTCCGTTGTCGTTAGTCACGCCACGCGACTCTTTCCCGCGAACCACGGGCACGAATACCACCGTAGCACGGGCAAGCGGTTTGCCGTCAAGGGTGACCTGGCCGTGAACAGGTGCCCGTGCGCCCTTACAGCCGCCGATCGATCCCAAACTAATAACGCAAACAACCACGACGGCGAACCGCGTGGGCCCGGCAAGAATAAAGGACCGGCCTGCGACGGGAACCGGAAAGAGAATCCGATGGGACACGGTTGACTCCATCATCACTGCGGGAACTGGATTACTTGCATTTGCCCGAGAGGGTTGAGCGGATTGGTTATTGTCGGGTCAACGATTCCGCCGTCAGCCATGCTGGCCAACAACCCCAGAGTATATTGATCAACGGTTTCACTAATGAAGTGGCCGCCGCCGTCCACGGCTGCGAAGTTCGCGCCTCCGGGATGCTGGCTGCCGGCCGACTCGAAGAAGTTGTTATTCAACCCGCCCGGTTGACCTTGGTCGTAGCCTCCACTGGTGTTGCAGTCGAATAGGCACGAGTTGCCGGTCGCCCAGCCGTCGTTGCTGGTATGCTCGGGAACCCAGTACGTCGGATCTTGACCGGGCGGCGGGGGGCCGGGAGGGGGTTGCAAGCGCTGAAGCTCTCCGACGATGATGGTACGCGACGCGCCGTCGGTAATCTGGTTCAACGTGGTGCGGCTGTTGGCGTAGAAAACGCCCACCTGGCCGTTCGTCGCTTTGTTGGTAGTCGGGTCAATCGGAGAGGCGTTAAGCACCGTGTATTCCGATCCGCAAATCATGTGATCCCCCTGCGGCCCGAGGGGGGCATTGACCCAAAAATCGGTGCGCCCCACGCCGCCGCCGTAGTCCGTACCGCCGGCCGTCCACTGTTGGAACATGGAAGTCAAGTCGCCATTGCGAACTCCAGCACGTCGCGACGGACAATAGAAGCCTGGAATGTGCCTTTGCGCCTGTGCCTTGTTCACCAGTACGCTATGGCTTAAATCCCAATGGTCGAAGATGTCATGGTACTCCATGAACGGCATGATATAGAGCATCCAACTCGCACCGCTAAAACCGGTCGTCGTCTGAGTCGCTTCGTACCACACGCTGTAGTCTTTGGAGTAGTATTGCGAAGCGAAGTTACGAGTGACTGACACGCCCGGCGGCAGATAGTTATAGCTGGAAAGGTGGTTGTTCAGTGCCAAGGCAATCTGCTTGATGTTGTTCGAGCATGATGCTCGCCGCCCGGCCTCACGCGCCGCATTGATGGCCGGCAACAACAAGCCAATGAGAATGCCGATGATGGCGATCACCACGAGCAGTTCCACCAACGTAAAACCCTCTCTTCTTGCTTCCTTCACTGTCAACCTCCAATCCATACAGGGCAAACGCAAAAAAAGCGGCACTCCTCGCGGCAGTGCATCCAATCGACGCCACCTCCCACTAGAAGCAAGCCAACACTTCAAGTAACACTTTATAAACGCACCCAATTTCTCGCATTTTATGCGGAAATCGAAATTAGTCAAATCGAGTTTCTTGCAATGTAAAGGAGGTACCGCGTTCACAATCCGCCAAGCTCGACCGGTCGATCAGCACGGTACCTCAAATGAGCCTCAAACAGCGATTCACGGAAGCGCCCTCTTCGGAAGTCAAAAGGCATCCGCAACGGGCGATTTCTTCCACGGCGGCAAACGCCGAGCGACAGCGGTTCCAAAACCAGCCGCAGCCAGCAGGAGCAGTGCGAGCGATCCTGGTTCCGGCACGGCCACGGAAGCCGTTCCGGCCGACGGAACGGCGCCCGGAACCATCATGCCGAACTCTCCCATGTTGCCTAAGTAAACATTGCCATTGTCGGGAATCGCGCTGCTGCCATCAATCACTACGATTCCGTTCGGCACGTAAGTTCCGCCCGTGTAGGTATTACTGCCAGTCAATAAAAGCGTTCCCGATCCGTTTTGGGTGAGACCAATTCCGCCGCTGATGTCGCCGCGGTAAGTGATGTTGGCAGTACGGCTGAAGACCAAATGGCCGTTCGTGCCGGTGAAGTTCACGCTATTGTGCGACACAGAGTCATAGAAAGCGCCGTTGGGGTCCGAGTTCTGGTTGCTGCCGTCGTCGGGACTGGTGTCAGCCACGCGAACCGTCGCGCCGTTAATGATGTTGATTTTCGCGTTGCTTCCCACGGTCACCACACCGCCGGCGTCACGGAGCAAGTCAAACTCGCCGCCGCCTGCCGTGCCGCCGTCAACGTTCAGTACGCTGTTGGCGCTCCAGTTCGTGCCGTACGAGATCGTCGTGCCGGCAGCGTAGGCCGCCGTGGAGTTGGAGAGGACCCGGCTGCCGCCCAGGAGTTGCACGGTCCGTGCGCCTGTACTTCCCAACAAATCGTAGGTGGCAATCGTCGATGTGCCGGCGGAAACAGTGAAATTGCCGCCGAACAGGCCAGTTACCGCGGTGGTGCCGGCAGTGATAGGCAGCCCGCCGTAATCAAAAGGACTAAGCGACATGACCACTTCATTCCCCGACACGGCCAATGTGCCGCCGTTCAGGGTGATCGGATTGCGGAGGTAGTTGGGCGTCCCGTTGACCCCGAAGTCGCCACTGCCGCTGAGGATGTTGTTCACGCCGGTAGAGTTCCACGTGTAGTTGACTTGATCGGCGGCCACGACAAACATGCCGCCGTGATTCACGGTCACGCCGTTGGGCATGTCCGGATCACCGTTGACTGCCTGAGTTCCGGCGATCCCAGTGGTCTGGCCGTCAAGCGTCTTGAAGCCCAGCGCGTTTAACAACTGGCCATAAGGTCCGCTCCATACGCTCGTGCTGAGCGGATAGGGACCGACCTCCAACACGCCCGAGTTGACGGACCATTCTCCGCCGAAAGTGGCATTCGACGTGACACCGCCGCTTTGCAGTTGCACCGCGCCGGGGCCGGTGACGTGAACGGTGACCAACTTGTTGGGATCGTCCGCGTAGGTTGCCGGGCCGGTCTTGATGGCATTTCCACCAAAGTTGCCGACGCCGGTGTTGACGCTGCTTCCGGCGTCGTACTGGTGGATCGCACTGCCGATTTGGAGCACGCCACCAGAGCTTGGGCTGCCGATCGTCACCGAGCCCGACCCATAGTTTGAAAGGTTCCCGACATTATTGGTGACGGCGGTGCCGCTGTAATTCAACCGCACTTCGACCCCGCCATTCTCGTAGGTTGAGCTGCCGCTTCCGAGCAGCGATGCGCCAGGCGCGGACGACGCCGCTCCCGAACCCGAATAAAGAGAAACCGTGGGCAGGGAGACTCCGTTCGTCGCCACGTCGGCGCTCAGGCCCAGTTGGGCGTTGGCCAGTTGCAGCGAAGCACCGGCGCTGACGTTGATGAAACCTCCGCTGTTGCCTCCGAACGGACTATCATTCGGAAAACTGGAAGAGTAAGCCGAGGTCGAGAACACGACGGCCCCTTGATCGACGAACATATTGCCGATATTGCCCGGCCCAGGCTGGCTGCAGGCAAGCGTCAAGCTTCCAGAACCGGTCTTGTGAACATCCACGGTAAAGAATTGAGACTCGTTTCCGGCCGGCGAGAGGGCCCCGGTAATCGTGACGTTGTTGCCATCCGTGTCGAAGTAAATGGCCTTCTTGCCGATGACCGGGAACGACATATTGTTCGCGTAAACCCCCGGGCCGGCGAACTGCAGGGTCGAGCCGTCATGCACGCCGAGAAAACTGATCAGTGCGGTCCCCAGACAGGCCGGCGAATTGACTGAGAGTGTGCCGGCGCCGAGTCATAACGGCGCCGGCGACCGGATCGAAGCTGTTGTTGCTGTTGGTAAGGACCAACATGCCCGCGGTTCCCGCGGCGCCAATTGGATTATTGACGGTCAGCGTGCCTTGCGAAGTGATCGGTCCGGTGAGGTTCAGCACGGTATTGGAGCCGATCACGTCTAGGACGCCGTTGTTGGTACCGATGGTGATCGACCGGCTGCTGCTGAACGAGGCGCTTGCCCCCAACATGCTGCCGTTGTTGACGGTGATCGGGTTGGAGGAGTTGCCCAGGCCGCTGTCGGCCGCGACCACCAACTCGCCGCCCCCTTCTTGCCCATTGATCGAAACGCTACCGGTGAAGGTATTTACCCCGAAGAGCAGCGTCGTCCCGGTCCCGCCGCCCGCGTAGTTGACGGAACCAAGGCCGATAATGGTGCCGCTAAACGCCTCGTTGCCGCCGTCGCCGAAGGTGAGCACGTTGTTGTGCGTGCCGGAGCCGAGGTTGATTGTACCGGAGCCGTTCAGGCGCGCTGACCGTTTCATTCACCTGCCCGGCGGTGGTAACAATGTTGAACTCCGTTCCCGCGGCCATGGTAAGTGGCGCGTCGAGCGGGAGTACGCGTCCGCCGCCAACGGTCGTATTCGTAAGGATGGCGCTATTGGTGAGTACCGTGCCCCCGTAGTTGCCCGCGATTCCAAGGCTAAGGGTTCCGGGGCCGGCCACGGTAAGCGTGGAAAGCGCGTCCTGCGAAATCTGTGAAATGCCCGTGGACGCCAAGGTCAACGTCTGCCCGGAGGCGATGCTCCAGGTCTGAGAGTAGCCCAATGCGATGTCTTTGATGCGTGTCAGCGTCGCTGACTGGTTCGCCGTGATGCCGTTGTCGATCGCGAGAGTGCCCGCACTGCTGAAGGTTGTGCCTGTGCCCTGAATGGTGTACTGCGCCGCGGTGCCGCCGTTGAAGGTTATCGAACCGGCCGTAACCGCGCCGCTGACAGTGATGGTTGCGGAACCGCCGGTGCCGGACGGGTTTCCGAAGGTTGCATTGTCGGGGCGATTTGAATCGAAGGTCAAACCAGCGGACGTACCGTCGGTCCACTTTGCATTGCCGCTGTTGCTCCAAGTGCCGCTGCCGTTGACCAATGAGGTCGAACTTCCGTTGGACCACAACAGATTCCGCGGCGCCGCTTGTGCGGACGTCCATTTCAGCACCAAGTCATAGGCAGCGTCACCCGCGAGGCTGAACGTGCCCGCACTTGAATAGAGGCCGTTGTTCAGAATGCTGCCGCCGAGCTCCGGCGCAAAGCTCCCTAGCGTGTTGTTGCAACTGCCTGCGATCACCCAGGTGTGATTGGTATTCCAAAACGTGTTGCCGTTGCCGGGAATCTCGCCGCTATTAGCGAAACTGATGGCAAGCTGCGAGCTGCCGCTAAAATTGACGTAGCCACCATACCCCCCAGGCCCATTGGCATTGGTAGGATTGCCGCCCGAAAAGCCAAGGCTAAGCACATCCCAGTTGACGCCCGCAGTCCCATTGGAACTATCCAAAAGCGAAGGTCCAATCTTCCAAAGATACGTGCCACCTGTTGAAAAATTGGCCACGCTGGCGCTGTTCACGTTATTGTCGATCGTCAACGTACCGACCGTTGACGGAGTCGCGCCGGGTGTGACGACAACCGGGCCGGAAGTGCCGCCGACTGCCAGAGAACCGTAGATCGTTCCCGCCCCCGCCATCGTCCCCGCGGTGACGCTCACCGGTGCGACGACCGTCGTATTCAAAAGGAGCGTGCCGGCGCCGTTCTTGATAAACTGCGTGGCGGTCACGCTTCCCGTGCCGGTGAAGTTGTACGTGCCTCCGGTATTCGATACGATGATCGACGTGGCAGCGACCCCAGTCGCACCGCCTCCAATATTCACCGTGCTGCCGCCGCTGATGGCCAAGCCGGTGTCGTCGAAGGTGGCGGCGCGACTGCTCGCGTCGGCCGCTGGATTAACTGCGCGAACCCGAAGTTGTCGAGAAACAGGTGGTAACGCCGTCCCAGTTGTTGCTGCCCGACGCGGGCTGCCAATACAGCGGCGGCCCGGCGGACGGAGTCAGCGAAATCGGGGAAAACTCGGGAACGTTGCTGTTTCCATATAGGGAAAAAAAGCCGGTCATATCCACATAGCCGGAAGGGATCGGCACGTTGGCCAAGTTCTGATTGGCAACGGAATAGGACGTTGGCCAGTAGTAAAAGGCCAGTTGATTGCCCTGCGAATCTGTGACAAATGCTCCGGGAGACGGCGAATTGGCGGTGCCGAACAGGGTACCGGGCGTGCCCGCCCCGCTAATCTTCACATTGTTCAATGTGATCATGGTCCCGCTCAAGTCGTTCGGCAGAATGAGCGTGTTATTGGGAGTCTGGCCGGCTTGCGAGCCCAGGATGGAATTCGTGTTATAGTCGTTAAGGATGTACGGGATCGTCAGCACCGAGGGCGCGGGGACTGAGGCGGTACCGACCTTGCTGACGGCCGTGAAAGTCGCCATTTCGGAAAACTCGTGAAATGGAGCATACTGCCCCGTGACGCTTACCACGTCACCCACCGTAGGCGTGTAGGTATCGCCGTGCGGCAAGGCGCCGTACATATTGATGCCTCCCGTCGCGTCCTGGACGTAATACGCGTTAGTGTAGACGACGCTCGACCCCGTGCCGCCGATGCCGTTCACGGCCCCCGGTTTGCTGAGAATCGCCGTAATCACACCGGTGGTTGAGTATTGAGTGCTTTGGTAAGCTCCGTTCTGCTGAAGCCATGAGATCGTTTCGTATTGTTGGGCCATTGCAATGCCGTCCAGGCAGCCCATCACTCCCAAGAATAGTCCCACGACCAACAAACGACGACCGGTCGAAACGACCGGTGCCCAAGTTGGCATTGGCCGATTCCGCGTCGAAACCTTGCAAACCATCTTTAGTCCTCCCTTAGCACTAATGACCGAACAAACCCCTTTGCTGACAATAGTCTCCAAACCCGCGTCGCCTTGCTCTCAATTGGCTTTTCACCATTGCTTGGCAGCGAAGAACCCCCCGAAGTATATCCAAGACCAACGCGCGCCAACTTAATGCTAAGTAGAAGACGCGCACCGGTCTCGCGTGAGCTCTCTAACCATGCGTCACGCGCCGAAGGCGGTGCCCGATCTGTGCCGCGCGGAGAGTTGACCTCCGGCACTTCCGGCGAACGTAAGCCGCAAGCGCCAGCGCCGTGCCGCTTCCGAGCAATGCAAGGGTGCCGGGCTCAGGGACTGGGTTGACGGGAGTGACGGCAAACGGAGAGAACTCCATACCGGTCCCACTGAAATAGTCCAAAAAGCCCGTCATGTTATACAGATTGGATGGGCCATAGGCTATAGGTTGCCCGTAGAGGTTGCTGAGCTCGCCCGAATAGGAACTCGGCCAGTAGAAAAAGGCCAACGAGCCGCTGCTATCGTTTAGCTGCACGGCGCCGTTAGCGCCGCTATTGGAATTTGCAGTGCCAAAGCTGGTTTGCGGGGTCGCAGTCCCGGAAGTCGTCATCCAAACGTTGCTCAGCGTCACCATTTGCGAGGCAATGTCGTTGGGCAAAATCGTCGTGCTACCAGACGTTTGGGCAAAGTTCGCATAGTCGTTCAAAAGACCGCCAATGTTGTAGCCCGTGACAGGGCCGGGAACGGCGTTGCCCGTGCCATACGACACGGTAGCTTGCGTGAGCGTCGCGATTTCAGGAAAGCCGTCGAACGGAGTATAGGTCCCCTTGAGATCAAGTCCGTCGCCGACGTGCGGTGTGTAACCCAGCCCTGCAAGGCTGGCAGAGGTGGCGAAAATGTTTACTCCACCGGTGTTGTCATTGAGATAGAAGGCCCAATTGCTGTAGGTCCTGCCATCCACCGAGCCCGGCGCGCTGAGAATTTGGGAGACAACCGGAACAAAGCCGGCCCCCAACACATTATTGACCTCGACGAGCGCAGCCGGTCGTCTGGTTGGCCTGGATGTCAGAAATATAATCGGCCATCGCCGGGAGGGCGAAGGCAAACAAGGCTGCCAAAACAGCCGCAGAAACAATCAAATTCTT
Organism: uncultured Planctomycetia bacterium; assembly: GCA_963707295.1. Classification (GTDB taxonomy): domain Bacteria; phylum Planctomycetota; class Planctomycetia; order Pirellulales; family Thermoguttaceae; genus JANXQG01. Next base: position 3,143,591 of record CAVPPL010000005.1, on the reverse strand, counting down.
CGGTCGATGCATTGACTACTCCCCTTCGAAATAGGACGCAAGTTAGTTGAAAAAACACGTTATCGAACGCGAGAAGTTCCGGGGGCGTTGCAACCGACCGCCGAACCGAGACCAGAATTGGGCAAAGGAGTTGCCCGAAGCGTGGGGACCGGCGGCGAAAGAACGCACCCTAGAACAAGCGGAACCTGGAAGGTTCCGTCTGTATTCGTTGGAAAGCCCAGGAAGGGCGTCCAATCGGCTGCCGCCTATGGCCGCAATTCCTATTCCGCTTGTCTCGGGGCAAACGGAACGAAAGCTTTCAAGGTGCTATCGCTGCCTCGTATTGTCGTTGTGAAACAATGGCCGTATCCTCTGGCGACAAACAGTCGCCAGACCACTCCGTGGCGGGATGCTGTCGCATTCCAGCCGCGATTATCTACATTATAGCAGTGGTCGATTAGCCATTGATGAAAAAGCGCTAGCCTTCTGTTATTATTTGGTTAGAAAAATACGACAAATGACAAAATTGTCTACTTTTCCCGTAAAACGCCGCTTGGCCGTGTTTGCGTCGGAGCGGGTAAGAGCCTGCGGCGGTGACGTTTGCGGCGCCGCTCGGCTTCAGCCCCCCACATGCCGCCGAACGAGCGGCCTGGTATAACTAAAATGGGTCGGATACGAACTTGAGTGTCTCACCTGCCGATGTTCTGTGACAGCCGTCTTTGCTGGAGAATTCCTGTGAACCAACTCGCCGTAACGTCAATGGAAGCGCAAGTACCGCTACTGCTCTCTCTGAACGAAGGCTACAACCGCTGGGCGGAATTCTACGACGCCGACGATAATCCTCTGCACGTTCTCGAAGAGACGGTCGTCGGCGAGGCGCTGGGCAACGTCGGTGGAAAAGCGGTCCTAGACCTGGGGTGCGGAACGGGCCGCCAGACGCTGCGACTCGCCGAAAAAGGGGCGAAGGTAACCGGCGTGGACCAATCCGAAGGGATGCTGGAAAAGGCGAAAGCGAAAGACACCCGCGGGGCAGTTCAGTTCCTTCACCTGAATCTCGACGAAGCCTTCTCGTTTCCCGACGCGACCTACGATTTGGTGGTGAGCTTTCTGGTGCTGGAGCATGTTTCCGATCTCGGCCGCTTTTTCTCGCATTGCCGCCGCGTCTGCCGGGAAAACGGGTTTCTCTACTTCACAGCCATGCATCCCGCCATGGTGCTCCGGGGCGTGCAGGCGCGTTATACCGAGGCTTCGGGCCGAAAAGTCTACCCCAAGGGATACCCGTACCGGATTTGCGACTATGTCAATGCTGCCATCGGCGGCGGCCTGCGGCTAGCGCGAATCACGGAGCACACCGCCGACCGTTCTCTCGGCAGCGCATCGCAGCGAGCACGCAAGTACGAGGGTTGGCCGCTGCTGCTGACGCTCATGTTTTATCCCAACTAACCAGCCGTCGATTTATCGGCGGAAATCGGTTCCTTCCGCCAATTTTGAATTCTTCAACCTCGGACCAAACCCATGAATCAGTCCTTTCTGCACGAAGCGATCCGGCTTTCCATTGAGAAAATGGAGGCCAACGAAGGAGGCCCTTTCGGCGCCGTAATTGTGCGCGACGGCAAAGTCGTCGGGCGGGGATGGAATCGAGTTACGTCAACCAACGATCCCACGGCTCACGCCGAGATCGTTGCAATTCGAGATGCATGTGGGCAGCTCGATTCGTTCTTACTTGACGGCTGCGAGATCTACACCAGTTGCGAGCCTTGCCCAATGTGCCTGGCGGCGATTTACTGGGCCCGTCTTGGCCGGATTATTTACGCCGCCACCATCGAGGACGCGTCGGCGGCCGGCTTTGACGATCACTCGTTCTATCGTGAATTCGACCTGCCGCGCGGCGAACGGTCGATCCCGTCGGTGCAGGACCTTCGAGAAGAGGCATGCAAGGCGTTTGCGGTGTGGCTGCGGAAGGCTGACCGAACGCAGTATTGAGGATGGCAGTGGAGGCGTGGGACGAGCGGCCGATGCCCTACCCGCACTGAGTGGGAGCCTCAACTTCGGTGCGACTCCGGGCCGTTGAATTGCGCGACGAATCTATCCAACTCCGCCGTCTTCATTGATTTTTGTTCGGCGGAGAGAAAACTGATTTCGATGGCGTTTCTCGCCAACGTGATAATGTCGTCCTTCGTCAATTCCAGCGCCTCTGCGACGGCCGTGTAGTTTTCGTTCATGTACCCGCCGAAGTAGGCCGGATCATCGCTGTTGACGGTTGCTTTCAAGCCAAGATCGAGCATGGCCTTCAGCGGGTGGTTCCTCAGATCGTTCCCTTTGACATTGCAAAGTTTGAGGTTGCTCAAAGGACACAGGGTGAGCCCGATTCTCCTCTCGACGAACTCCTTCACCAACGTCGGTTTTTCCAAAATGCGGTTTCCATGATCGGCGCAATCAATCCCCATTTCCAATGCCTCCTCCGCGTATTCCGGCGGACCTTCTTCGCAGACATGCGCTTTCTTCTCTTTCGGCTTGCCGGTCTTTGCGCCATTGATCGTAGCAAAACTCTGATACAGGCGGCGGAACTTCGAAGGCGGATTCCCCTTTTCGGAGCTGTCCAATCCGAATCCCTCAATATGGTCCAAGTACGGCATGGCTTGGTCCAGGGTTTGGAAGGCGTCATCCTCGCTCAAATGGCGCAAGAATGACATATTGAGTTCCGAGGTGATACCGAAATCCCGTTCGCCGTCCTCCAGAGCGCGGCAAGATGCCGGTGATGACCGTCTCGAACAGAACGCCGCGCGTGGTATGGCCCTGGGGATCGAAGAATATCTTGCTGTGCATCACGTTTTGAGACGCGGCCTTTGTCAGGTAGGCATGGGTCAGGTCGTAAAAATCCTGCTCGGTTTGAAGGACGTTCATACCCAGATAATAAACATCCAGGAACTCTTGCAGATTTCCGAATCGGTACGCCGCACGTAATTCCTTGGCACTGCCGTAGGGAGTCCCGTCCTTCTTGCGAATAGTGATTCCATTGCGATCGGCCAGTTGAAATGCCAATTCCGGCTCCAAACTTCCCTCGATGTGAATATGGAGTTCGATTTTTGGCATTCCCTCAATGAATTCCCTAAGGTTCATTGACAATGCCCGCTCTGCGGCAGTAGTAGCCGTGCCGCATTGAAAGTTCCCGAAAGATGCCCCAAGATAGTTTTCCATAGCTACTGCGTTCTCATGGATCAGGATATCGGCTCGTTACAGCATTCTAAGGAACGACGAAACGAAATCCAGGGCAACAGCCCGAATGAATCCGAGAATTGTCGCTCAGCGCGACAAAATTGACAGAGTCCCTGCCAGCACGAGCGTGCCGCGGACGATGTCTTCCAGCAAAGCGAATTCGTCGGGGCGATGGCTGTAGCCGTTGCGGCAGGGAATAAAGAGCATGCCCGTGGGGGCGATCCGGGACATGAAGAGGGAATCGTGATAGGCCCGGCTGACCATTGTCTGGAACTTTAACGAGTGTTGGTCGCACGCTTGTGCCAAGGCAGCGCGTCACGCTGGGAGAACACGCGGCGGGCGGGTCGGCGTTCACAACCACAATCCCGATGGAGACGCCTCTCTTCGCGGAAACGAGCTGCGCCTGTCCCCGGATCGATTGCAAGACGCCGTCGCGCCGTGCGAGGTCAATATCGCGAGCATCCAGAGTGAGCCGAACGCGGCTGGGAATGCTATTGACCGCCGAAGGAAACACGTCGCAGATGCCCACGGTGGCCACCGCGTCGCGCGAGCCGACGGCGACGGCCGTGCGTTCAATGGCGAGGATGATTTCGGCCGCCGCGCACAGCGCATCTTTGCGGTCCGGCATCAACACGCCGCCCGCGTGGCCTCCGGCTCCTTCGATTGCGATTTCCAGGCTTGCGGGAGCCGCGATACTTTCGACGATGCCCAGCGGTACGCCGGCGCGTTCCAGAAGAGGACCCTGTTCGATATGCAGCTCGACGAACGCACTGTAGCAGCCGTTCTCCAATCGCACCGATTCGAGACTACCTTTCATCAGCGCTATTGCGAGAACGTCCTCCAGCCGCTGATTTGCGCCGTCCTTCAGTCGCCGCGCGTCTTCCGGCAAGAGCGTTCCGGACATCATGCGGCTGCCGAGGCAGCCGATGCCGAAGCGCGTCGGCTCTTCCGAAGTGAAGACAATCAGTTCGATGGAGCGCCGCGGACGAAATCCACTTCTTTTCAAAGCGCGGATGGCTTCCAATCCACCCAACACGCCGACGACGCCGTCGTATTTTCCGGCGTTGGGAATGGCATCGATGTGCGAGCCCGTTGCGACCGGCGGCGCGGTGACTTCGCTGCCGGTCCATCGGGCGAACGTATTGCCGATCGCGTCCTGCCGAACGCTAAGGCCCGCCTCTTCACACTTTTCCCGCAGCCAGGCGCGGGCTTGAAGGTCCTTGGGAGTGAATACGACTCGCGTTACCGCGGGAGGGTCGGAATCCGAGATGCGGGACAGCTCCTCGATCTCCGACTGCAACCGCTCGTGATCAATATCCAGGTTCATTCGTTCATGCCTGCCAGGGGATGTCGGTTGGCGTCTTTGTAGATGATGTACTTCGCCGGGACTTTTCCGATCGCGCCAAACCACTGGGGACACCAAGGGCCCATCCAAATAAAATCGCCCGCCGTGACGGGATACCAATTGTCGCCTAAGCGGTAGATGCCGCCGCCTTCCAGCATCATTAAGCCATGTTCCATGATGTGCATTTCCACTTGGCTCAGGGAGGCGCCGGGCTGGTAGGTCATGATGTTTACGGCAAAATCAAACGCCTGCTCGTCGGGCAACAGCAATTTCACCGCGAGCGACGAGTCGCCTAGCAGCGGCATGGCACCCACTGCGTCTTCGCTTCCCACAAGGCTTCCAGGCGCTTGGATGGTTTGGCACGCGAAATACGGCTTTTCGATGACTATCGCTCGCGCTTTTTCTCCCGACAATATGTCGTGGGCCTTGCCTTGCGGAATATAAGCGAAACCGCGCGACGCAAGGACGTGCCTCACCCCGTCGAGTTTCAGGTCCAGTGAACCATTGAGCACGTAAATAAAGCGCTGCGAGCCCGTACTTCCCAGTTGGCCGCCTTTCTCGAATTCGACCGTGTATTGCGTGAACGCGGCGCCCAACGCGGGACCGATATGCACGATGGCCGATGCGCCCTTCATGCCCGGCAACACGGTGCGCACAAAAGTATCCGGCGTTATCAACAGATGATTGCGGCAGTGGGCGGTGCGCGTGTGGCCGAGATTATGCACGACAGGTCCTTTTCTGAAAGTCGTGAGAGCGGGCAAGATGGTCCAGCAGATGAAGCCCGGTTTCAATTGCACTCGCCACGTCATCCACCAGCACGGTTTCCGTAGGGTTATGGCTGATTCCGCCTGGAGAACGAAGGAAAATCATCGCCGCGGGAACCTTTTGGGTGAGGACCATAGCGTCGTGGCCCGCCCCGCTGACCAGGCGGTGCGGCGTGATGCCCGAACAAGACATGGCGGTCTCGATTTGTGAAACCAGGAATGGGTCCATCGGCGTCGCGGCTTGGTCCAGAACTGTGCCGGATGCCACTCGGATGCCGCGGCGTTGGGCGATTTCGCCAGCCGTCGCAACTAAGCCGGTTGCAGCCTTTGCGCGTACAACGTCGGAGGCGTGGCGCACGTCAAGCGTCGCGCGACATTCGCCGGCGATCACGTTGGAAGCCCCCGGCCGAGCATCCAAGACCCCGACGGTGGCAACAAGGCCGGATGTCTCTTGCGCCGCATTCTCAACGGCCACGGTCCATTCCGCGGCGGCCGCCAGCGCATCGCGCCGCAGTCTCATCGGCGTGGTCCCGGCGTGGCCCGCGGTGCCGGTAAAGGCAAGTTCCATTCGTGTCTGCCCCGCGATCGTTTCAACGACGCCGACCGGACACTCCTGCTTTTCCAATACCGGCCCCTGCTCGACGTGAAATTCGAGAAAACCGAGGACGCCTTCGCCGAGGGCGGCGGCGGAAATGCCGCTGGGGTCTAGGCCGTATTCGAGGATCGCCTCGCGAACCGTGACACCCTGCGCATCACGGCGGCCGAGCAAGTCTTCGTCGAGCGTACCGGCCAGCGCACGACTGCCGATAAAAGGGACCCCAAAGCGCACGCCTTCCTCCTCCGAGAAGCCGACGACTTCCATTGCGAACGGAAGCCGGCGCCCTGCCAGCGCGTCAACCAGGGAGACAGCTAGCACGACGCCCAGAACGCCGTCGTACGCGCCGGCGTCGGGAACGCTGTCCAGATGGGACCCGATGAGAAGTCTTGGCGATGCCGCCCCGTCCACGGCCGAATAAATGCCGCGCAGGTTTCCCGCCGCATCGATATGCACGTCCATCTCCAGTGCCCGCATCCAGCCGCCGATCTCCTCATGGCAGGCGCGCATGGGCGGCGAAAGGAAAGTTCTCGTAATGCGCGGCGGATCCTCGCTGAAACGGGCCACCGCTTGGCACCGCGATATGGCTTCCTCGGCGCACCGGACTAGTTCCGCGGTCGGTTCCACTGGCTTTCAGTTCCCGCGGCAGACACGGGCTTCGATGGTTCCATACGGCTCGTCCGTCGGAATAAAGATGTGATTGGGATTGTCCTGGCCGAAGCGGGAAAGATCAACGAGCAGACAGTGCTTGTTCGGCATCGTCAGAGTAATCTCCGAAATCTGCGGCGCTGCCGCAAGGGCGTCTGGGCCATCGCGTAAAGCGTATGCTGGACCGATTTGCTCTTGTGGGACGCAAAAGCGGCAAGCAAGGCCTCGCGGACCGCGTTTCGCGCGCCGGCGAAAGGCAATTCGGCCGACAAGTAAAGCCAATTGGCGCGGAGCGACGTGCCCAGGAGACGGTCATTCGTTTCCGCCAATGTCGTGAGGCCGTCCCGAATGAAGCCTTCAAACGCGGAGTCGGCGGTTTTCATGAGCACCAGGTCGGCGATGCCCGATTCGACCCGGGCCCGCCCGCTCGGCCCTGGACCACGCGGGCAGTCTGTCGCTCGATGCCGGATTTGACAAACGTCGTGGGATGAAGTGTTCCGCCGCAGTTAAGGTTATTCCACGCTTCCTGCCGAATGCTAATTTCCGCCTCGGCGACCTGCGGATTGCCGCTCAAAATGAATTCACACAGCTCTTTGGCGAATTCCTCGATACACTCGGCGGAGGACTTGCGTGCGAGCAAATAGACGATGTTCTTCATCGTATCCGTTGCGAGGATCCGGCTGTTGTCACCGTCGGCATAGCACGTCAGAAAATCACCTTGGAGCAAAATGTCAACCGCCCATTCCTGGAACTCATGGACCGGCTTGTTTCGATTAACGCGCACGAGGCGGACGCGGGATTTTCCATAGCGGTTTTCGGCCAGTTTCACGCTCACGTCAGCTTCCTCGATAGGTGGTATAGCCGTTCGGGCTCAGCAGCAAGGGAATATGATAGTGACTTTCGCCGGCACGAACTTCAAACGTGATCTCGACGACTGGATAAAGTGCGGCATTGCCCTTGGTGGCGAAGTACGACCCGGTCAGGAATGATAGGCGGTAGACTCCCGCGGACAGAACGTGGGGTCCGGGAGAAGTTGCACGCACCGGCCATCACCGTCGGTTTGCGCAGAACCCACAAGCCGCCACTCCCCCGAGTCTTCACGGCGTTCCAAGCGGACCGGAACGGCCGCCGCTGGCCTGCCCAGAGCGGTGTCGAGAACGTGCGTGGAGACCCGATTCACGACCTCACCCCGATTCATCCTGTCAGCCATTTCTTAAGCCGGATTTGCGTTATCTGCCGTTGCTGCTCGGCCGCTTCCAGCAGTTCGGCAGCCTCTCCATTATCGAGTCTGCGGCGGAGATGTGCAAGGACATCAGCAGTCGATCTGCCGCTTGCGCAAATGATGAAAATGCGCCGGAATTTATCTTCGTACTCGCGATTTCCGTCGGCCAGGGCCTGCTGCAAGGAACCGGCGGTCTCTGCGGCGCGAGCCTGTTCCTCGGCGGACCATTTTGCGGACTGCGCCCGATTCCACTGTGCTCGCACTGCCGCCAATGCGCGGGTGGCTCTGGAACGCTTCGTCCCAATCCGCCGCGCTCAGTCCGCGCCAAATCGCGTCGGAAGCTGACAGCACCGCCGGCACGTCGGACAGTGGCCGTTCGGAAGACATTTCTCTCGCCCACTGGTTTGATCCGCAGCAGGGCAGTATCTCGCTGGCCGCGTCGTCCGGCGGCAAACGGTTCCAACGGGAAAGCACGGCGTTCAAGCTGATATGTCTCCCTCTGAAGCTCGTCAGGAATTCACCGAGCAGGTTCGCCAGGACCACGGTGCGATATGCGGATGTCGAGCGGATGTCGTCGATGGGCTGGATCTCTTCGGCCAACGTTTTCTTGCAAGCCTCGATCAAATGATCGCCGACTGGCTGATCCAAAAGGACGCTCTCGGTGCGCAGTCAACCGGACCGGCATCGGCGCTACGCTTCCCGCCGCCAGGCGGACATCCGCGATCCTACCGTCCGTCATCCGCCCCGCCGCCGCCAGAAACACCTTGGAGATGGCTTGGGCGTTCCGCGTGCCGACCTTTCTGGCGTAACCGACGTAGCCCGCGAATACTCTTGGAAGGCAGACGGCGCAGATAAGTTCGTCGGGCGAAAGCAGGTTTTTCTTGTAGCCCAAGTGAAACTGCCGGTAGGGAACGCGCCTTTCGCCGCGGGCGGAGATCAGGATCAGCTCGGCGTCGTAGGCCAGCAGCACGGGCAACGAATCGCCGGCCGGCGAAGCGTTGGCGATGTTTCCCCCAAGGTGCCGCGGTTCTGGTTGGCGATGCCGCCTGTCCAGCCCGCGGAACGGACCAGCAGGGGAAACTCCTCGGCGATTGTTTTGTGGCGGCGAATGTCCGAGTAGGTACACGCGGCGCCGATGCGGATTTCGGCCGCGGCGGTCCCGATGCTCCGCAATTCCGGCAGGCCCCAAATGCTCACTGCTTTCCGCGATTTCAATTGTCCGGCCGCGTATTGCACCATCACGTCGGTGCCGCCGGCGACCGGCAGCCACACTCCCGGCTCCCGGTCCAGCAGCGCGATGGCCTCTTGCAACGTGGCCGGGGCGACAAGCTCGAATTCGGCGGGGTTGGCTCTCATTTCGTTGGTTCCCGCTGCGCGGCCTGCGCCACCGCCTCAAAAATCTGCATGTAGCCGGTGCAGCGGCAGAGATTTCCGGAAAGTCCCTCGCGGATTTCCTCCAGCGTCGGCTGGGGAGTTCTGTCCAAGAGATGTACGGCGGCAAGGATCATGCCGGGAGTGCAGATGCCGCACTGCGCCGCCCCACATTCTAAAAAGGCTTGCTGGAGCGGGTGCAGACGCTGGTCTTCGGCCAGCCCTTCAATGTTGACGATGCTCGCGCCTTTGGCCTGCAGCACCGGCACCAGGCAGCTATTCACGAGAACGCCGTCCAAAAGTACGGAGCACGAGCCACATTCACCTTCGCCGCAGCCTTCCTTGGTCCCGGTCAGATGAAGCACATCGCGTAGCACGTCCAGGAGCCGCGCCATGGGATAGGCGTGAATAGAGTGTGGCACGCCATTCACGGTGAGGTTGATTTCCTGTTTCGTAGCTGCGGCAGACGACGGATTCAACAGGACGCACCCGATGGGACATTTTGGCGGCGCGAGACGGACCCAGCGATCACGGCCGCGAAGATGTCCTCCGGTAGGAGAGGAATTGAATTGAATGGCAGATCCAAGGCGTCGGCGACGGCGTTGATGATGGCCGGGGCGGGGCCGTCCATGGGCAGCTCGCCGATGCCCTTCGCGCCGTAGGCGCCGTGCGGATTGCCTAGCTCTTCGAACAGGACGTGAATGGGAGGCAAATCGCACGAGGCGGGCATAATGTAGTTGGTCATTTGTCCGTTCTTCATTCGCCCATTTTCCCAGACCACTTTTTCGTAAAGCGCAAGTCCGATGGCCTGCGCGACGCCGCCGATGATTTGCCCGCGAGCGAGAACCGGATGGATCACCTTGCCGACCTCCTGAACGGCGACAAAATCGGTCACCGAGGCTTGATAGGTACTCACGTCCACCGAGACCTCGGCAACGTAGGCCGCCCACGCATACGCCGCATAGGCCTCGCCGCGGTATTTCTCGTCGTCCCAGAAAACGCCCTTGGGGGCGTCATAGCGGGCCAAGGAGCGCAGTCGGCCGTTTTGCGATACCTGTCGGCGGCAGGCCGCGGCGAACTGTTCAGGCGTGAAAGGCTCTTCCAGGCCGTGCGACAATCGCAAGGTCTGCCGCAGCCCGATGGCCGCGGAACGGACGAGGTTGCCTATCACCATTGCTGTGCGCGAGCAACGGTCGGGCCACTATTGGGGACTACTGAAGTATCGGGCTGCGCAATCGAGACGAAGTCATAGGGAACTCCCAGTGCTTCCGCCGCCATTTGGCAAAGGACGGTATTCGTGCCTTGCCCGAATTCCGAGCTGGAAACGAGCACGCGGACTTTTCCTTCGCTGGTGGCTTCCACGCCGACGACGGACCCCAAGAGACGTTCGCCCGAACCGGTAAAGCCAGCCCCGTGGAGGAAGGTGGCGATGCCCATTCCTCTCCTGACGGAGCCAGTCTTGTTTGTTTGCGCGAATCGTTTTTTTGTCGCGGTAGCGTGCGTGGGCCAGCGCTTTGTCGAGCAATTGCGGAAGATCGATCGGCTCGCGGATCACTTGTTCGGTTGCCGTGGTCTGGCCGGGCCGCAGGAAATTGCGGCGGCGAAGCTCGTCCGGCTCGAGGCCGACTACCTGGGCGATGCGGTCCATATGGCGCTCGAGCGCGAACAGGCATTGGGGCGCGCCGAAGCCGCGGAACGCACCGTGGGGTGGCATATTCGTGGCGCACAGGCCGTCGAGCGCACGCGGATGCTCGGCCAATATACGGCGCCGCCCGCGTGGATCGTGCCCCGCGAGAGGACGACCGGGGTGAGCGTCGAGTAGGCGCCGCCGTCCAGCGCGAATTCGATCTCGCCACCCAGCAGCTTTCCATCCTTATCCAGAGCCGTGCGGTGCCGCGTCCGCGAGGGATGGCGTTTGGTGGTGGCGGCCATGTCTTCCAGGCGATCGTAGATGAGTTTTACGGGCCGGCCGGATTTCATGGCCAGGACCGCGGCGTGAGCGGCGATTATGGAGGGGTACTCCTCCTTGCCGCCGAACGCCCCGCCCGTCTCCATTTGCACCACGCGGACCTTTTCTTCCGGCAGTCCGCACAGTTTCATCAGCGCCTTGTGGACGTAGTAGGGGCATTGCAGGGAACCCCAGACTGTAATGCCTGCCGTTGGGTCGAACACGGCGATCATGCCGTTGTTTTCAATGTAGAGGTGCTCTTGCGCCGCGGTGAAATACTCGCCCTCGACGATGAAGTGGGCCTTGTCCCAGACGCTATCCACGTCACCCTTTTCGATCAGGAACCGCTTGAAGATATTGTCCGCGCCCCAGACGATGTCGGTTTTCCTTTCGCTCTCCTCGATCGTATAGATAGCGGGGAGCGGGGAAAAGTTTACTGTGACGCCTTCGACGGCGCGGGCCAACACGTGTTTATCGGGATGAGCCAGCAGAACGACAGGCTCCTCGGGATGGTTCACTACGCCGTCGGCAAGACAGGGCTGATCGTCGAGGATCAAGGCGATGCAGTTCTGGCCGGGAATGTCTTTGGCGGTGGCGATGACGAACTCGTCCCAGCCAATCGCCGGGTCAAAGGAGATGCCCGTGATGCGGCCGTGGGGAAACTTGCTGCGAACGGTGGCGCCAAAGAGCATGTCCGGGAGGCGCATGTCGTCTATGTATCGAGCCGTGCCCGTGACTTTGTCGCGGCCTTCCTTACGGGGAACGGAGGTTCCAACGATTGTTCCTTGCGGCGGCACGTTCAATTGACTGTTCTTGCAGTGGGCTTTTTGATCAGTTCGCGACCGTGGGGAGTATCCCCAAAGTCTCCTTCTCGGAATACACATTCTCCGCGGAGATACGTCGCCAACACTCTTCCTTTCAGGGTCTCGCCGAGATAGGGCGTCACCGGATGGCGGAAGTGGAGTTGCGCCTCGGTGACGGTCCAATTCGTTTCCGGGTCAAACACGGCAAAATCGGCATCCAGCCCCGCTGCGAGCCGCCCTTTGGTATCTTTAAGTCCCGCCAATTCCGCCGGGCGCTCGGCCATCCAACGTGCAACGTCCTTCAGGGAAAAGCCTCGCTCTTGTGCTTCAGTCCACACAACGGATAGCGCGAGAGAAACGCTGGAAATCCCGCCCCAAGCGCTGCGGAAATCGCCGCGGTCCAGATGCTTCAACGCCGGCGGGCAAGGAGAATGGTCGGTGGCGATGAGGTCGATAACCCCGTCGCGCAAGCCTTCCCAAAGCGCCTCGCGGTTTTGGCGGCTGCGAATGGGCGGGGCACACTTGAACTGTGTCGGCGCCCTCGTCGATATCTTGGGCGGCAAGATGGAGATAGTGCGGGCAGGTCTCCACGGTGATGGGCAGGCCGCGGCCCCTCGCTTCGCTTAACATGCCGATTGCCCGCGCTGCTGACAAGTGGACGACGTGAATCCGACAATCGAATTCCCGGCAGAGCCTCAGCAGGAGTTCGATCGCCAAAATCTCGGCCTCGTCGGGGCGAGATTTCAGATAAGTATCGTACTTCCGCCAGTCGGAATCAGCTAATGCCCGCGCGGCGGCTCCGACCGGACCAGGCAGCTCCGAGTGGACGAGAAGCGGCAGCCCCGTTTGCTTGATAAGCGGCAAGGCAACTCGCAAATCGTCCTCTTGTACCATGCTGAACTCTTCAGTGCCGGGGTGAATTAAGAAGCACTTGAAGCCCGCCACGCCTGCCGATGCCAATGCGAGAATGTGGCACTGATTGCCGGCGACCACGCCGCCCCAAGTTGCCCAATCGACGCAGCATTGCCCTTGCGCGGCGTGCCGCTTGACTTCAAGGGCTTCTACAGTTGTTGTGGAGGGGACGCAATTCAGCGGCATGTCCACAAGGGTCGTGTAACCTCCGGCGGCAGCAGCTCGAGTCGCGGTGCGGAATCCTTCCCATTCGGTCCTGCCGGGCTCGTTGATGTGAATGTGCGAATCGACCAGACCGGGAAGAATCGCCACGTCGCCAAAGTCGGTCAGCGGCAAGGCAGAAGGGATTTGCTCTTGAGGAACAATGGCGGCGATCTTTCCGCCCTCTACGAGCAGGCCGAACGGCCCGATTTGGTCCGGCAAAACGACGAGGCGCGACGTGAATGCCTTTCTATCCAAATGCGCGCACTCCGTGCTCCTGACTTGCGCCTGCTATCCGACAACGAAAGACACATTGCGGTCCTTCGTCAACTCGATCTTAGTCTTGACACAACCGCCTCCGCGTTTAATCCACGGCGCGTAAATTATGCCGCGTTCTCATCCTTCCAGCCCGTGCCACGATCCATCGCCCCGATTACCACCAGCAGCGCCGCAGCCAACAGGTAACCACCGACCCAGTGATAGGGCGATTGGCAAATGAGGTCCGGGGATTGTGGCATCTTGGCGACGACGTCCCAAGGCCAGGCGATTGCCTCCGGCGACAATGGTGAATGGATGATGCCGACGAGGCTACACGCCGCCGCCACGACCAGGAATAAGGCCGCGCGATACATCCGCCGGTCCAGGATCGCCGACAAGCAGGATGCCCAAAGCAGGCTCGTTACGATGAAGCCGTGCGCAAGGCATCGCAAGGCCAGCATCTTGTCCGCCATGTACGGAACCGCCTGCCGGTCCGGTCCCAAAGCCAGTTCCATCGGGATCGTGGCCATGTAGGCCAACGCCGGAAGAATCGCCAGCGCCACGGCTGCGTAATGCCGCGTCGGCGTGGCGCGGAATGACTGCGCGCTGATCTCAAGTCCTACAAAGACCAGGATCGGAAAACAGGCCGCTTGCGGAATCCAGACGAACAATTGCGAGATCCAGCCCAATGTGCCGGCCAGCCCGATGAATACTGCCGTTGCCAGCGTATAGGCCGCGCGGCCGCCCATCGTCTTGTAGGCCGGCTGGCCGATGTAGGGCGTAGTCTGGATCACGCCGCCGGCCAAACCGGCGAGGATCGACGCGATCCCTTCCGTCCAAAGAATGCTGCGGGTGTCGAATTCGTCGCCGGCTGCCGCCGCGCTTTCCGTGCAGTCGATGCCGCCGACAATCGTCGCAAGGGCAAACGGCAGCATGACCGGCAACAGCGTTGCCGCATGTGTGAAGACGTTGTGCCACCATGGCCAGTTCCGCGCGAACGCGGGCAGAAACTCCGGCAGCCCCCGGACGGCGGTCTCCGCCTCCGTGGGCGGAGGCACCAGGGTCACATGCACCGCCGGGCCGAGCTTGACCAGCGACCAATACAGGATCGCGCCCAGTCCGACGGCCGCCAGCGCGCCCGGCACGCGGCCGGGCAGCGGATGGTGCGCCACAAGCGTCACGAGAATAAAAACCAGCGTCACCATGCCTACCAGCGGCAGCGAGGCGACATTCTGCCACAGCGGCACCAGCGCGATCAGCGCCAAGGCGATCCCGGCGAGCGAGCCGAGCAGCCCGGCGCGGGGCACCCACTTTCGCACCGCCGACCCCAACGGCGCAACGATCGACTTCGCCACGCCGATGACCACCAGCAGCACGGCACCGACGTGCCAGGCGAAAAACATCGCTTCCCGGTGGTTGTAATGCAATTGGTCCATGCCGAACCGCAACGCCGGCACGAGCACCAGCGCGCCCACCGCAAACGTGCTCGGCGTGTCCAAGCCCAACGGCATGGCAGTGACGTTGTTGCGGCCGGCGCGGCGTGCCAGGCGGAACGCCAGCCAAGTGTACACAAGGTCGCCAATTACAACGCCTAGCGCCGTGCCAGGGATCATCTGCCGGAATACGAACTCGCGGGAAAACAGGCTCGTCACCGAACTGTCGGACGATGTAATGAGCACCAACAGGACGCTCATCACTGCCACGTTGTCCAACATCAGACCGAAGAACGCGTTGATGTCGCCGGCGCGGCCCAGGCATAATCGCTAGTCGTGGAGGAGTTGTCTGAAGGCGTGTGCATGAACGAAGTTTATCGGCTGGCGTAAGCGGGACCTCCGAGTCCGCTGCTTGTCTGCTGGACTCGGAGGTCCATCCTACACGATCAATGATCTTCTCGCTACGCTGAGATCTCTTTCAGCAGTATATGTTGGGGCAAGGGGCCAACGAGCGCCTTGAAGTAGTCGATGCACTCGCGCGTGACAAAATTGTTCTTCGCGTTGAAGCGGCGGCCCCGGTGTGCGGGACGTGTGGGGTGGGACTGTTGACGCTTGCCCTGCGACCGTGTAAAGTTGAAATCAGGAGTTTTGAGCCGTTTTGGGGGAAAGCAGTTTTGAGCGAGTGCAAGGCCCTCCGCCGGCTCCGTTTGACGATAGGTAGCTTACAGCGATTGTGCGCTTGCTACGCAATCTTCCCCCCTTCGAATCCTCCGGTCCCTGCCCATGAATATCTACTTTGCCGGCCCGCTTTTTACCCTCGCCGAGCGGCGATTCAACGAAGACCTCTCCGCTGAGATCCGGCGGCGGATGCCGGCCGCGCAAATCTTCGTTCCGCAGGACTGCGACCATGACCTGCAAGGCAAGCCCGACTTCGCCCAGCAGCTTTACCGGGTGCTGATCGAGGCCATCGACCGCTGCGACGCAGTGGTGGCGATCTTGGACGGTCCCGATTCCGATTCAGGCACGTGCGTGGAGATCGGTTACGCGCGGGCGATTGGCAAGCCGATCATCGGCGTCCGCACCGACTTCCGCGATGGCGAAATTCACGGCATCAACATCATGAGCGCCGGTGCATGTTCGGCGATCATCAAGTTGCCTTCGACTACCGGCTCGCTCGATAAGGTGGCCGAAGAGGTGGTCGATGCGCTGAAATGTCCGGCTTGACGCCGGTGGGAGAGTTGTTATGACAGGGCGGCGCTGAGCGACGACGGAAGTGATAGGAGAGCCAAGGATGGCGAAAATAAATCGGCAGTGGTCCGAGCGAGTGACAGGAATTGAGCTACCTGTTGGCCGGGGTGCTGCACGACCGCAACCGTTGGCGGTTGCCGATCCCAATGGTGGGAATTCTCTTTACTTTTATGTCAACAGGAAACTCATCTGCCGCGAGTATCCATGTGTATTCCTGTTGACTCCGTTGACAACGACAGCGTCCGCTGAATAAACTGGCTTGGGGTGCAGGCAGTTTGGACGCTCTTCTTCCAATACAAGAAGATAGGGCAACGAAATACATAGACAGGGGGATTCTGAGATGGTTTGGCGCGAGGAGTTTTGGGGCGGGATGGGGTCGAAGCGATTCTGGGCGGTGCTGGTTTCAGGAATGTGCCTTGCCGGCACTGCGCGGGCACAAACGACAATTGCTGATTGGACTTTCGACACCAGCGCGCCCTCGACTGCCGGACCATATTCACCGGAAGTGGGCTCCGGAACGGCCACTGGCTTTCACGCCAGCGCCTCCGCCGTCTACAGCACCCCAGCGGGCAATGGTTCGCCCCATTCGTATAGTTCGAACGTCTGGGCGGTCGGCGACTACTACCAGTTTGAGGTATCTGCCTCGGGCGTAGGGGGAATCAACATCTCCTATGATCAGGCAAGCAGCAACACGGGACCGGGGTACTATCTCTTGGAGTACAGCACCAACGGCATGGCCTTTACGCCCTCCGGAACCTATCAAGTGCTGCCAAACGGCACCGGGAATCCGGCCTGGTCGGGAACAGCGGCCCATGACTCGGTATACACGGTTACCCCCAATCTTTTTTCGGCGGCCGCTTTGAACAACTCGCCGACGGTCTACTTCCGTTTGGTGGACTGTTCGACACTGCCTGCGAATGCAACATCCACGCCCGGTACCGCCGGCACCGATCGCGTCAACAATGTGACGATCACGGGGTTCCCCTTTGCAATTTGGCAGCCGACCGCGGGCAGCAACAATTGGGATGGCTCCACTCCGAGTTGGTCTACATCGTCGGGTTTCACGGCCAACGTGACGAACAACTGGGCGAGCTTCGACAATACCGGGCTGGCAAACGGCAGTCTCGTAAACATCGTGGGTCTCGCAAAGCACGCAGGGCATTTCGGTCTCGAATTCGTCCGGCAGCACCTACACTTTTTCCGGCGGCGCGGTGAGCGCCTCTTTGTTGGCCATGAGTGGCAGCGGTGCCCTGGTGGTCAACACGGCGCTCCAAGCGCCGGTGTACGTTAATGCGGGGACACTGAGCGGCACGGGCTCCATCGGCGCTTTGACACTCGGAGCCGGCGTCGTCATCACACCCGGCAGTTTAACCGTGCCGGGCAATCTTACGATCAACGGTAGCGCCGGCCTCTCGGCGGGAGGAAACTACTCTTGGAAACTTGGCTCGCTGGTTGACAATAGCAGTGGAACCGCGGGAACCAATTGGGACCTTCTGACATTTTCCGGCGGAAGCCTGGCGCTGGGCGGGAGTTCGAGCCTGACTTTGAATTTCGCCTCACTCAGCCAGAGCCCCAGCAGCGCCGGCAGTGCTTTTTGGACGACAGTTGACCATTCCTGGAATATCACTGCGAACGCTGGCGCCGCCGGCAGCTTCGGGTCGATCACCAACCCGTCGTTCACTGACGGCACTTTTAACACGTCGATCTCTAATGGCGACGTTGTGTTGACCTATGTGCCGAACCAACTGGGGCCCCGTAAGCTGACTTGGTCGAATGGCTCGGCAACCCCAGCCGATGCCAGTGGCACTTGGAGCGAAACGAGCGGCGGCACGTCGAGTACCGTCGGCTGGGCGAACAGCGCGGGCGGCCCCGCCGTGGGTTTCGATTCGACCCGTCCAGACAACGCCCTATTCGGGGCCGGAGCGGGCACGGCGGGAAGCGCCGTCACAGTGACCCTCTCAGGGACCGCGACGGCCAATAGCTTCGCCTTCAACGCCAATTCGGCGAACTACACGCTTACCGGCGGCACGCTCACAGTAATGACCGGCGGCACCGCGAACCAGACCGCTACGATCGCCAGCAACGTCGTGCTGGGAAATAGTCAGTTGTGGAATGTCACTGGCGGGACCCTCGCCGCCAATGGCGGGATCGGCGACGGCGGCCTTGGTTACTCCTTGACTAAGACCGGCAGCGGAGTTTTGGCCTTGGGCGCGCCGGTCTTCTATGCCGGCGCTACGGCGATCAATGCCGGAACGCTGGTTCTCACGGCCGACAACGTTTTTTCGTCTCCCACGGCCGTCACGCTGGCAATTTCCGCCGGAGTGCAATTCAATATCAATGGACAGCAGGCCACGATCGGCGCTCTCAGCGGCGGCGGCCCGGCAGGCGGCAACGTGAACTTGGGCGGCGGAGGGTCGCTGACGTTCGGCGATTCCACCAGCCAAGTTTTCGCCGGCACGATTCTCGGCACCGGCACATTGACCATGAACGGCGCCGGAATCGCGACGCTTTCGGGCACGAATACGTTCACCGGCGCGGTCGCCGTCAACGCGGGTGAACTCTCCGTCGCGTTGGACCTCGGCTTGGGCAACTCGTCCAACGGCATCAATCTCGACTTTGGCGGTGCGCTGCAAACCACCGCGTCCTTCAGCACAAGTCGGACGATTGCCCTGGGCGGCGATGGCAATAGCGGCATCGTGGATGTTTCCGGCGCGGCCAACGTGCTAACGCTCAACGGACAGGTTACTGGGCCGAGTGGTACATTGACCAAGATCGGCGCGGGAACCTTTGGTTCTTGCCAACTCCAACAATAACTACCAAGGCGGAACTGTAATTAGTTACGGCACCGTCTCCATCGGTTCTTCCGGCGCGCTCGGCGGCGGCCCCATAACTTTCACGGGATCGGTGCAAACGCCACGCTGCGGTTTACCAGCTCGTTGAGCTTCTCGAACCAGATCAATCTCCCCACCAGCAGCAACTTTTTTTACCTCGACACGCAAGGCAACACGGTCACGTTTACGGGACAGTTCTATCCGATCGGTGCCGAATCGTTCGATAAGACCGGTTCCGGCACCTTGGTTCTCGCGGCCGGCCAATCGCCTCCCTATGCCATGGGCGAGACGTTCATCGATCAAGGGACATTGAATATCACGGCCGCTGTAAACAACTACAGTGCGCTGGGCAGCGGAGACATCGCCGTCCGCAATGGAACTACGCTGCAACTCACCAACGTCGCATTGGGGCAGCTCCTGGATTCCGGCGGCGCCATTTCGGGATTTGTCGATCTCTATAACGGCTCGACGCTCAAGGCCAGCGGCAGCTCCAGCTACGCCAATGGCCCTATAACGCCGGTCTTAACCGTCAGCGGCACAAAGTATTCGCCGGCCTCCACGACAATTCAAACCGTCAACGCCAGCGACGTTTTCTCGATTATGAATTCCGTCAAGCTGTATGACCCCGGCGCCTCGAGCGCTAACAATAACTATGGGACCGCACTATACAGCTCAAGCGCGGGCAGATACGTCGCCGATCCCGCGAAACTGATCACCCTGAATGTCGCCGGTCCCGGAATGATCCAACTCCAATCTGGAGGCGTCTCTTCCGACGAAACATTCAGCGGTCAATGGAATGTTCAGTCGGGCGTGCTGGAGGTCGGACCTTTTCCAACCACCACGCCAAACTGGACTACGGGGCCACAAGGACAGTTACTCAACGCCTTGGGATTCAAGACGGCCGAGGGACAAACCTACACCGGTGCGGGCAGCGTGACGGGCGATCCGGACATTCCCAACGGCATAACGGTGAATTCCGGCGGCATGTTCGCCGTGGCGGTCGATCAAGTCAACCAGAACCCGTCGATAGCCGCGGATAGTAGTCCGACGCCGCAAAACGACACGCCCGGCTACCTCCGCAATCCGATTACCCTCAACGGCGGCACGCTGGCGGCTACCGGATTTGAGGTCTCTTTTGGGTCGGCAGTTTCAGAGACTGGGGTTGTCGCCACGAACACGCCGGTGACGGCGAAGTTGGGTGGGGACTTCGTCGTAAGTGCCGGCACGTCAACAGTAGATACCTATGACCCCATCGGCGGCAGCGGTGCTCGCACGGTGCAATTGTTGGGGGGAAGCCGAATCATTTCCAACTCCACGGCGGCCTTCGCGGCGGGCACCCTGCTCACCTACAACACGGTTCTGGAGCGGGTCGTTGAACGTGGATGGCGGCGGGCACGGCGGCCAGTTCCAAATCTTGCGCGACTCTGGCGGATCGGTGAGCGTCGCCCTGGGAGCGGCGATCAAACTCCTGAACAAGGCCACGCTTTTGCTTGGCGACACGGATCCAAATTCCGAGCCCGCGGTGGCCGATCCGGATGCCGCCCCGAGTCCCTATGCTGCACTCCACGACCAAACCTCGGGCAACAGCGTGAATATGACTGGCCAATCCGGCACCCATCTCGTAATCAGCCGCATGGCTGATCTGAGCTATGGTGGAAACATCAGCGGAGGTTTGGATCTCACGACAAGCGGGACCGGCACGGTTACCTTGTCGGGCAGTAATACCTATATGGGCGGCACGTTCGTTGACGCCGGGACGCTAATTGCGGAGAACGTCGGCGCACTCCCCGATGGTTCGAATGTGACCATCGGGAATGGCGCTTTGTTCGCTCTTGCTGTACCTTCCGACAGAGTCATTGAAGTCTCGTCCAATTCGGGGTCCTCGACGATAGCCGTTCCCGAACCTGGAACGCTGGCGCTTCTGTTCGTCGGCCTAAGTGCCGCCGCGGCAGCCTGCATCCGCTTATCATTACGGAGAAGGTCGGTGAGTTAGGAGTAGGAGTATTCAGGTATTGAACGTCCTGGCCGCTTCCATCGCATAAGCCTGATAGCGGCGAAGCCAAGCAAGGCAAGGGTGGAGGGTTCGGGCACGGGGGTGGGCGCATCTGCTGCTTGCGCCGTGGCTGCGACCGGCGCGAAGATCGACGCGGCCTCCGCGCCCACAGCAACGTTGCCCGCAGCCGGAAGCGCCGCCGGGTTGGTCGCAACGAGTGTGCCGTCCTCCACAATCGTCCCGCCGCCGTAACTGTTTATGCCGCTGACGATAAGCGTGCCTTCGCCGGAAAGCGTCAATCCCGCGCCAATACCAAGATCGCTGATGTTGCCGGCCAGCGTCAGGCTCCCGCTCGAGGCAACGTCGAAATCGGCATCCAGCACGATGGGGGCCAGCACGGAATGGGTCCCACTCACGACCGTTAGGGCCACGGGGCTGTCTCCCGAACCGGCGAGCGTCAATCCCGTGGTGCCGGCGCCTTGCAGGATCGCATAGCTCGTACTCGTGCTGTTAAGGACCAGACCGCCAAGCAGCGGCGCGGCCGAATCAAGAGTCACGTTCACAGTGCCGCCGCAGCCCGGTCCGAAGGTCGCTGAATCGCCTGCGAAGCCCGAAAGGCCGGGCGAGCCCGACGGTCCGCCGCCAATAGTATCGACCCAGTTGGCCGGCGCGGACCAGGACTCGTTCGTGGTGCTCCATTGGGCCTTTCCGGAGTAAACCTGGGCCGAGTAATTGACCACGACATTGATCGGCGATTCGCCGACAAGCCCCTCTCCGGACGTTGTCAATGTGATCGCACCCTGGATTGCGCCGGGCGTGCCAAAGTTGCCGCCAAGGGTTCGCGTGTCCGTCACCGAGCCGCTGCTCAACAACGGGTGCAGGAACGGGCTTCTTTTATCCGACGGTAGTTAGGGACGGCTCTCGGGGGACGTTGGGATGGAAGGGGTGACCTGGGCGACTGTTGAGGAAGTTGCTCAGGCGGTCGTCCTCGCACAGGGCGGCGGCCCGGATTTGCAGGATCGCTTCGCCACTGGCCCCGTCGTTCCAGAATTTCTCGGTCCCTTTCACCCTGGCGTTGATCTCTTTGACGAACGACTCCATGTGCGCCGAAGTGCATGGCAGCCCTTGCCGACGATAGGTGGGATAGTCCATACGCGAGGCGTTGTTCTGAAAATAGCCGAGCGCGTCAGCGAGAACCTTGCGCGGGTCGCTCTTTTCACAATCCTTCGGGGGCAAACCCAGGCGCTGCTGGTGCTCGCGAAGTTCGCCGATCACCTGGAGAACCTTGCCGGCCCAAGAGGCGCGTGCCCAACGGAGATAGTCCGTCCAGCGGCGCTCCGCGTCAACGTGAACGCAGCCAGCGGCTTCGTACAGGTGTTCAACGGCATGCACGAAATCGAGGACCGGCATGAAGTCGGGAAAGTGACGCTTCTGAATCGTCCAGTTGTACGGCAATCCATCGCTCACGAAGGCCTTCTTGGCGGCATGATAGAAGCCGCGCGCATCGGCTTCCACCTCCATCATCCGTCCGAAGGCGTCACTGTCCTCCAGGGAGCTGAGAGAGGTGCGAAACAGAGGCTCTGGACGCCAGTCGTCGGAGGCGTGTTCCCCGACCGTGCCCGCAGAAGAAGCGGCCTTTTCAGCCGCGACGCGCGGCGGATTCTCCTCGCCAACGCCCGACAACAACTTCTTCATCCGCTCACGGTTGGCGAAACAAGGGGGCAAGTCGGGGTGCGGATCGTCCGTGAAAGAGCGGCCTTTCATCCGCAAAAACAGGGCGTTTTTGTTCTCTCGCCAATGCGGATGATGCACCCCTTTGCCGCCCCCTTCGTCGCGCGTTTGCATCCGTCCGCCATCGGCGCTGACGCACGCCAAATCGATCGGCGTCTTCGCCTGCGCCTGCTGCCGCGGGAACGGCCGATCGAAATACGCCTCGACCCGCGCGTCGCGCTGCGCCACCATCTGCGAACCGATCTTCACCGCCGTCTTGTTCAATCCGCGACCGGTGATTTCGATCCCGCCGATCTTTCGTAGCACCAACTCTCCCACCGCGTACGAAGGGGCATACGCCGCGGCAAGCACCTTCTTCTCCAGCACGGCGGGGCTCGCCGAACCGCCGTCAATCCGCAACGGGATGCGTTGAGGGAAAAAAATCCCGCTCACAGGGCGGGCAAGCGAAGGCCGGTTCGCGAAGTCGAACTTCGCCGTCGTCGGTCTGCAACACCAGATCGTGCGGCTTCTCTTCCGGCAGGTGCTTCTCACCGCACGTCGGGCACGGTTCCTCGCCCGCGAAGTGCGCCGCGTGCTGTTCGCTTAGCGACGCGTCGATCGCCCGCGCCAGCATCCGCCCGGCGCGATGCCCAAACCGCTCGATCTGGGCGAAGCTGGTTTCCCGCGGCGGTCCTGCCGGTCCAAACCCATGCTTTGCCAGCAACGCCACCAGTTCGCTGAACTTCTCTTTTTCCTCCGCCGTCAGTTCCAGATCCTCGTTTCGAGCGTCCTTGCTCATCGCAGTTTCCTTTCCAAAGTTTCCAACTTGCCCAAGTACGCCCAAAACCTAACCTATGGCGGACAAATCCACCACCCGAGTTTTCACCCCGCCCTCAGCCCGCCGAAGCCCGTTCCTACACCCCTCAACAACGGATCGCCCCCGCCGGTGACGCTAATTCCGTTGGCGTCCTGTCCGGCATTGCCCACGGTCACGCGGGTGTAGTCATTGTCGGCCCCTGTGGTGGAAAGGGTGACAGGCTGGCTCGTCGCCGCGCCGAGGTGTACGAGGCCGAAACTCGCCGAGCTTGCCGTAACTACGCGATTAGCGACCACGGTTACCGAGACCCCCGCAGAAATGTTGGTGGCCGCAAAGGCCCCCGGCAGCGTGTGATCGTCGCCCGCGTTCAGCGTGAAGGTCTGTGTCTGTGGACCGGAAGCTGCCGTGCTCAGCGTGGCCGTGTAGGCCAGCGCCGATCCGGAGGCCACGAGCTCTCCGCCGGTTGGCCCGCTCACTCCGCTGCCCAACGAATTGACATCCAGCGACGCGAGCCCGCTTAGGCCCGAAGTTCCGTTTGAGAGGACCAGTCCAGCGGTGGTCGCCTGCGATCCCAGCATGACTCGCGTGTTGTTGCCCGAGCTGACCGAGAGGCTGGGCGCGGCGTGGCCCAGCACGTTGATCGTCGCAGTGGTCGATTGGCTCAAGTTCGAGGAATTGGGGTCGCTTGCGGTGATCGAAATCGTGTTCAGGCCCAAGTTGGTTGAAGTGGCGGCAACCGCGCAGGGCTGGCTCGAACCGGCGGCGAGCGTTCCGGCGCTGGGCGAGGGGTTCCCCAGTGTCGCGCTGCCGCCCAGCACCACGGCGGAGAGCGTATAGTTCAGGTTGTTCGATCCCGCAGCCGCGGAGTTTGTCAGCGTCGCGCCCAGGGTCGCCGTGCCGCCGGTGATGATCGTGGCGCTCGTGGCCCCGCTCACGCTGATCGTGGCGACAGACGCAAACTGGTAGTCGGCGACAATCGGCAAGTGATCGGTCACGGTCGTCAACCCGCTGAGCACGGCTGCGCGGTTCGGCAAACTAGGAAAGGACGTGTTCGAGCCGCTATTGACCGAAGTCCCAATCGGCGTGCTGCCGTTATTGAAGAACGCTGTGTAACTTGTGGCCGACAGTTGCAGGCCATTGGTGCCATTGAGCACTGAGCCGGAGACGAGCTGCGCGTCGTCGCGATACAACAGGTCCGTTGCCGATTCCGTAAGCAAGCCCTGGAAGGCCGACGTGTCAGTCCGGTTTCCTCCCGAGTTCGCCACGTCGTGGGCCTGTCCCGCTCCGGACGCGATATAGGCCTTATAGGAAGTGTCGGTGCTCCCGTTGAAGTTGAAGTCGCCGGAATAGATGTAATTGGCACCGGCGCCCAGTGTGCCCGCGCTGGCGATGATCTCCTGTGCCTCGTCGGTCCTTCGCGTTTCATCGGAGCCGCTCGTGCCCGACTTGGCGTGGCTCACATAGAGATAGAACACCGACGAACTGCTCCCACCGATCGGCTACAGCTTGAATTGCATGGGCGCACGGGCCGCCCCGCTGCCGCTGGCGGTGCCGATCGCCACGGCGCCCAAGTCCTTGATGGTCTTGGTGTTGTAAATCAAACCGCTCGGTCCATTGCCGACATCGTTTCCGTCGGTGGGATCGTAGGTCGGATCGTAGGCGTAGGTGCCGGCGCCGTAGATGCCGTTGAGGTCGTTCACGACGGTCTGCAACGTGGGCGAGGCCCCCGATCCGACCCACGACAATTCCTCCAGCGCAGGAACGTCGATTGGCTGGGCGATACCGTCGCCCAGGGTCGCGCTGCCGATGCCTTGGAGTACGCTACTCATCCCCGTGCCGAAAGTGCCCACTCCGCCGCTGCCATTCGTATCGGCGTTGACGTTATAACAGACGACGCGGAGGTCGCCCGCCGCCGCGGCCGCTGCGGACAAGAGCCAGACTCCAATTGCCGCAATCGCCAGGTTCCCTCTAGGAAAGCGCGAGGACTCAAGATGCATTTTCAGCGTTTCTCCAATAGGGAATTCTGTTCCCGATCAGATAAGTCTAAACTGCCAAGAATTGGCGAGTCAAGGGCCGGAGGTCGGCGGAAGGTGGCCGGGCGGGCCTTACCCGGCCTCGATTGCCAATATTGTTCCACCGACAGCTTTTCGCTGTAGCAGAACGATGCCAAAAACCGCCCAAGCACTCCGGCAACGACATGTTGTAGCTGTGGACGGGCCCTCCTTTGCGCGGAAGGGTCAGACCGCAACCGGTGCGTTCAACAAGCAGATAGGCAAAGATGTCCGAGTCAACTGAAAAAGTCGCCCCTCAATTGGAGTTCGGATCCAGATAAAAAGCGCCCGGAAGAAGGGCGCCCGCGGTCGTCACTTGCACATCCTGTCTCAGATTGGCCAGCATCACCTGCAATGCGGGGGTGCCCAATTCAATCATCACTTGACGACACGCGCCACACGGCGCGATCGGGCCGTCGGTATCGCCAATCACTGCCATCGCCGCGAACTCACCGGGCTTGCATCCTGCCGCGATCGCGCTGAACAAGGCAGTGCGTCTGCGCAATTGCACAGTCCGTATGACGCATTCTCGACATTGCAGCCGTGGAATACACGGCCGTCTTGCGTCAGCACTGCCGCGCCTACGAGAAAATGCGAATAAGGAGCATAGGCCTTCTGGCGGGCCGCTGCCGCTTCTTGAATCAGTTCTTGTTGGTTCATGATTGCCAATCTCCGGGCGGCAGGGCCCGATACACGCTCGGCGGCAACGCAGGCTGCTCGTCCGCGACATGATACGCCGCCAGCACCGAGACGACAGCATGCCGCGCGGCGTCCTCGCTGCGGGCATGCACAATCGCGATCGGCTGCCCTGCTTCCACCTGCTGCCCAAGCTCCGCCAAGCCGGTCATTCCGACGGCGCGGTCAATATCGTCTTCAGGGCGATGGCGTCCGCCGCCCAGGCTGATGATCGTTAGGCCCAGACGGCGGCAATCGACGGCATGAACATAACCGTCGGCGGCCGCCTTGACGGGCAGCATCACCGGCGCGCTGGCCAGATGGCGATCGAGAGCGGCGAGCAAATCAGGCGGGCCGCCCAGGCCGGAGACCATGCGAGCGAAGCGGTCGGCCGCGCAGCCGGAGTCCAGGGCTTGAAGCAGTTTGGCGCGAGCCTCGGTCTCGTTCCGCGCAAGCCTCGCCACGAGCAGCAAACGGGCGGCGAGCGCCATAGTGACCTCGTGCAGGCGGACTGGGCGTTGTTTGCCTGTCAGGTACTCAACGGCGCAGCGGACTTCGATGGCATTGCCGGCGCATGGCGCCAGCGACTGGTTCATGTCCGTCATCAGAGCTACGGTCTTCATTCCCTGCGCCGTTTCCGACGTTGACGATGCTCTCAGCCAGCTCGAGCGATTTCTGAAAGGTTGGCATGAACGCGCCGGAACCGACTTTCACGTCCATCACTAGGGCATCCAACCCTTCCGACAGCTTCTTGGAGAGGATCGAGGCGGTGATCATGGCCACGGACTCGACAGTCGCCGTCACGTCCCGAACGGCATAGATCCGCTTGTCGGCCGGCGCCAATTGGGCCGTCTGACCGATGATCGCCACGCCCGCCTCTCGCACCACGCTGCGGAACGCGCTGATATCCGGCGCGGTGTTGTAGCCTGGAATAGCATCCAGCTTATCCAAGGTTCCGCCGGTGTGGCCCAGGCCGCGGCCGGAGATCATCGGCACAAAACCGCCGCAAGCGGCAACCATCGGTCCCAACAAGAGCGAAGTCAAATCCCCGACGCCGCCGGTCGAATGCTTGTCTACCAGCGGGCCGGGCAGATTCGGCGTCTGCCAATCGAGCACCTGACCGGAATCGCGCATGGCGCAGGTCAGGGCGACGCGCTCGGCAACACTCATGTCGTTGAAGAACACGGCCATTGCCAGCGCGGCAATCTGACTGTCCGTCACATTTCCCGTCGTCACGCCTTGCACGAAAGCGGCAATCTCGGCCGGACTCAACTCCTGGCCGTCGCGCTTTTTGCGGATGATTTCTTGTGGCAGGAACATGCTGAGTTCTCACCTCATTGCTCAATAGCCGCCGCCAGTTTTCCACGGGAGAGAGGGCGCGCCGGCGGCCTGGTTTTCCAGCGTGGCCAGCAAGTTGCCCAACAGGCTCGACGCGCCGAAGCGGAATGTGTGCGGGGAAACCCAATTCGGCCCATGATGCGGTCGGCCAGCGCCAGGTAAGGAGCTGCATCGGCGGCGCACCGCACCCCGCCGGCAGCCTTGAAGCCGACCGGCCTGCCGCTGTCGCGGATGGTTTGCAGCATGATCTCGGCGGCTTCCAACGTCGCGTTGACGGGCACCTTGCCGGTGGACGTTCTGATGAAATCCGCGCCGGCCTCGATGGCGATTTCGCTGGCTCGTCGGATCAGTGCCGGGGCATGCAACTCGCCGCTTTCGATGATGATCTTCAAGACCTTGTCGCCCGCGGCCGCGCGGCATTGCGCTGCCAGCCGGCGCCCCGTTTCGGCGTCACCGGCCTTCAACGCCCGATACGGGAATACCACGTCAATCTCGTCCGCGCCGGCAGTGACGGCGGACGCCGTCTCGGCGGCGGCCTGCTCCGGATTGGGTTCGCCCGCCGGGAAGTTGGCCACTACCGCCACAGGCAGACTCAAGCCGTGGCCCGCCAATGCGGCCTTGGCCGTGGCCAGAAAGCGCGGATAGACGCAGAGTGCGGCCGGTGTGCCAAAGGGGGTGGTGGCAGACGCCGCGAGGCTGCGGATCGAATCGTCGGTGTCGCCGTCGTTCAATGAGGTCAAATCCATCAAACGCAGCGCCCGCCGGGCTGTTTCGATCAATTGGTTCGATCTCAGGCTGCTCATCGGTGGGCCTTCAACGCAAAGACAGAAATATACCGGCAATGGTGGCGCTCATCAGGTTGGAAAGCGTCCCCGCCGCCACGACGCGCAAGCCGTAGCGCGCCACTTCCGAACGGCGCTCCGGCGCCACGACGCCGAAGCCGCCAGTCAGGATGGCAATTGACGAGAAGTTGGCAAAGCCGCACAAGGCAAATGACAGGATCGCCTGCGCGCACGTCCAGCACGGGCAGCCCGGCGGCAGAGACGGCGGCGGCATCCTTCAGGTAGGGCGACAACGTACCATAGGCCACGACCTCGTTCAGAATCAACTTCTGGCCGATGACATTGCCAGCAATGTTGGCGTGCTCCCACGGTACGCCGATGATCCATGCCAGCGGGGAGAAAGCGCGGCCCAGCAGGAATTCCAGATTTACCTCGGGGTGCCCGGCATAACCGGCAAGACCGCCCACAATTCCGTTCAAGAGCGCGATCAGGCCGATGAAGGCGATAAGCATCGCGCCAACATTCACCGCGATCTTCAGACCCGTCGCAGCGCCGGAGGCCGCCGCCTCGATGACATTGGCCGCCTTGTGTTCGTCAAACTGAACGTGGTCAATCTCCACCCGGCTCGGTTCAACGGTCGGGCAGATGATCTTGGCAAACAACAGTCCGCCCGGCACCGCCATAAAGGAGGCCGCGATCAAGTATTCCATCTTCACGCCCATGCCGGCATACGCCGCCAGAATGGAACCTGCCACGCTCGCCATGCCGCTGGACATCACCGCGAACAGCTCCGGGCCGGTCAATTGCCCCACGAACGGCTTGACCACCGCCGGCATTTCGCTTTGACCGAGGAAGATCGTGGTCACGGCCGAGAAGGATTCAATGCGGCTCACTCCCAGCAGCTTCTGGAACAGAACTCCCAGGCCGGTGACGATCCAGCGCATCACTCCCACGTGATACAGCACGGAGATCAATGCGGTAACGAAGATGATCATGGGCAGCACGCGGAGGCCAAACACAAAGCCTTGATTGCCGAAGACTTCGAACATCTTCTTATCAACCAGGCCGCCGAAGATGAAGGAGATGCCTTGGTTGCCGTATTCCAGCATGCGGTTCGACGGCGTGGGCCGCGCCTGCCAGGATATTCCTGCCAAGGGGCACAAACAGGACCAACGCGCCAATGACAAATTGCGTCGCCAAAGCAGAAAAGACCACGCGCGGCCTGATGGCTTTTCGGTTATTGGAAATGGCAAAGGCCAGCAACAACAACACGGCCACGCCGAGCATACTCCGAGCGATTTCCAAGTTTGGTCCTTTAGAGATTTCCGGTTTTGCCTCGAGGACGGCCTATTGAAATGCCGTCACTAACGAGCGCTCGCTTTGCAGTGCAACTCCGCTGTGTGTCGCTTGACGATCATCGCCGTGGCGATTTCCTCCGCGACGGTTGCGGCCTTCTAGTCGATGGGGGCCGATTGGCAGCCGAGATATTGTCCGTGGGCCGGTGCTCCTTCGCTAAGCAGTCTCGTCTTGCTGGTAGATTGTGTCAAGTCCCCCCCCATGCGAATTCGCCTTCGCCTCCCTGGGCTTGGCAATCGTGGCCAATTCAACGTAGAATCGAACTACGAAGTTCGGCCCGCATCGCAACCCGATCCATAGGCGGGGCAATAACTGGCTTCCTCGCCCACGCTTCGAGCCGACGATGGCCACGACTGCCTAGCGGAAATCACCATGTCCCAATCACCCGTTCGAGTGCCGGCGGTTAGCGTCGTCGGTGCGTGCAACATCGACCTGATTAGCTACGTGCCGCGGATGCCGGAGATCGGCGAAACGCTGCACGGCACCCGGTTCCAAATGGGTTTCGGCGGCAAGGGCGCGAACCAGGCCGTGATGGCGGCCAAGCTGGGCGCACGCGTGACCATGATCTCCAAGCTCGGTCGCGATGTGTTTGGCGAGAACACGCTGCGGAACTTCCAGGAGCAAGGAGTCGATACGCGGCACGTCCACGCGACCGATCAGGCGTCTTCCGGCGTGGCGCCCATCGCCGTCGATTCCGAAGGGCGCAATTCCATCATCATCGTCACTGGCGCAAACGATCTCTTGTCGGTGGCGGAAGTCGAAGCGGCGCGGCCGGAGATCGCCGCGTCGGACGTTCTGATTTGCCAACTGGAAGTGCCGGTGGGGATCAGCCTGGCTGCCCTACAAGTGGCGCGGCAAGTCGGAGTTCGCACAATCTTCAACCCGGCCCCGGCGCGGCCCGAGTTGCCCAGCGAGGTTTACGGTCTTTCGGACATTCTCTGTCCGAACGAGAGCGAAGCCGAAATGCTTACCGGCATGGCCGTTGCAACGCTTGACCAATGCGAGGCGGCGGCGCGCGAGCTGCTTCGCCGCGGGGCCGGCACGGTGATTCTCACGCTCGGCGAGCGCGGCAGCATGGTCGTGACATCCGACGCCGTTGCGCACGTTCCCGCGGAAAAGGTCCGCACCGTCGATTCCACGGGCGCGGGCGACGCCTTTGTGGGCAGCTTAGCCTATTTCCTTGCCAGCGGTCTGACTTTGACCGTCGCCGCGAGCAAGGCCGGAGCGGTCGCCACCCGCTCAGTCCTTTCGCCTGGCACGCAATCGTCGTTTCCCGCGCGGGGAGCTTCTGGACTTGTTAAACGAATAGCAAGGACAGATAAACGACTCACTCAAACATCTGCGAACTTCCGCAAATCCGCACCGACGGCTTGATTCCGCGTGGACTGTTCCTCCTTTATCTTCGACAGCCGGTCCGCGCTTTCCGGTGGATTGTAGGCAAACATGTAGAACTTCACCTTTGGCTCAGTCCCCGACGGACGCACGGCCGCGTAGTTCCATTCCGTCTCAAAGTCCAGAACCATCAGGTCGCCGTGGGGCCCATTCAACGGCGATATCTTGCCGCCGAGAACCGTACTCGTGTCGTTCAGGTAGTCGCGCACGCGGACTACTTTCATGCTTCCCAATTTGCGCGGCGGATCGTTGCGAAACCGGACCATAAGCGCCTGCATGGCGTCCATCCCCTGCTCGCCCGGCATGAACACGTTGATCTGGTCTTCCGTGTGGCAGCCGTAGCGGGTGAAAAGCTCGTCCAACTGCTGGTGCAGCGTCTTGCCCTGGGCCTTCAATCGACCAGCCAGCTCGGCCAACAAGAGCGCCGCCACAGATCCGTCCTTGTCGCGAACATGATCGCCGGCCAGATAGCCGTGCGCCTCCTCGGTGCCAAAGACGAAATCGCTCGATCCGCGAAGCTCAATCTCGCCGCCGATATACTTGAATCCGACCAGCAAATCCCCGGCAGTTTGCACTCCGTAGTCGTCGGCAATGCGGCGCGTCAACTCGGTGGTGAGGAGCGTCTTGATTACATAGCTGCGTGGACTAAGTGTTCCGGCCGCCTTTCGCGCCGCCAAGACCGAGTCGGCCAATCAGCGCACCGATCTGGTTGCCCGTCAACGTTGCCCAGGCGGCGCCCCTGCCGGGAGCGAGCCGCGCGGCGCAGCCGAGCCGGTCGCAATCGGGGTCGGTCGCCAGGATCAGCTCGGCGCTAACTTCGTTGCCGCGGGCGATAATCGGATCAAAGACAGCCGGATTCTCGGGATTGGCAATCCGGCCTGGGACATTCGTAAAATCGGGATCTGGTGCGGCGTGTGACCCGAAGATCTCGACGCCGCAGAAACCAGCCTCTTCGAGCACCGGGCACACGGCCGAAGCCCCAACGCCATGCAATGGCGAGTAGATAATTCTCACGTCGCGCGGCCCCGGACTGCTCTGCCGCAAAACCGCCGCGACGAACGCCCGATCAACTTCGCCCTGGCAGTAGACAATCTTCCCCGACGCACGACCCTCTGCAAAGGGTATGCGCTCGATTTCCTTGACCTTGTGAACACGATCAATGACGTTCGTATCGTGTGGCGGAAGAAGCTGGCCGCCCGTTGACCAGTAGACTTTTATTGCGTTGTCGGTCGGCGGATTATGGCTGGCGGAGATCATGATTCCGCAATCACAATGCTTGTATCGCACCAGGAAAGATGTCTCGGGCGTGCTGCGATAGCCGTCCAAGAACCAGACTTTGAAATTGGCGGCAGCCATGATCGACGCGCAAGCTCGGCGAACTCTCGCGAGCGGTATCGCGTATCGTAGGCGATAGCGCAGGCCAACGGTCTGTCGCCCGCCACTTCGCGGACGTAGTCCGCCAGCCCCTGCGCGCTTTCACCGATAGTTCGGTCGTTGATGGCATTTGTGCCGACTGGGTAAAGATGTCCGCGGCGGCCGCCCGTGCCGAAGGGAATCGTCGTCCAAAAGAACTCCTGTAGCTCCGGCCATTTCGCTTGGGCAATAAGCTCGACGACGGCTGGGGCGTATTCTGCCAAGTAAGGATTTGTAAAACAATAAGTTGACGAAGTTTGGCTCAGCGTGGCTGGAGGGTGTAATTCCAGTCGCCGTGGAAATCGTGTCGTTTGATGTGAACTTGTTCGAGTTGTTCGTCAGAGACCTCGATCCCTTTGGGATAGGTGTTTTCGTCCAGTTCGGCGCGTACGACCAATCCTCCATCGGTGCGAGTATGTCCGATCAATTCAACAATGGTCTGCAAGCTCGCCAGCGGTTGGCCGCGCCAGTTCTGCGTGATATACGCGAAAAGCCGGTGCTCAATTTTATTCCATTTGCTTGTGCCAGGAGGAAGGTGTGCGACTGTGATGCTCATTCGAGTTTCGTCCGCGAACTGCTGCAACGCGACCTTCCACAAGCGGCAACGCGCACTGTTGCTGCCACCGCTGTCGGCAGTGACCAGCAGTTCCCGGGCATGAGGGAAACGGCGGCGTCCCATCCGTTTCCACCAGCGGCGAATCGTGTTGACGGCAAACTCCGCCGTGTCATGATCGATGCCGACGCTCACCCAACCTTGATTGTTGAGGATATCGTAAACGCCGTAAGGAATGGCCTTGCCGAGAAGCGGGTCTTTGAAGTCATGCACGCGGACCTGTTCGGGTTGCCCGTGAGGACGCCAATCCCGACCGCCATTCTTGAAATCCCCGACCAATTCCTTCTTTTTCGTATCCACCGAGATCGCAGGCTGGCCGCGTTTCAGGAATCTCGCCATCTCGGCATTGAGGTACTCGAACTGCGCGTTGCGGTCGGGATGCGAGGCGCCTTTGCGCGTCTTGCGATTGGCCTGCAAGCTATAGCCCGCCTCGTCCAGCAAACTTGCTACCGTGCCGTGGCTCACCGGATGGGCTTGCCGGGTCAATTCCTCGGCGAGCGTGCGCGTGCTCTTGATCGTCCATCGCAGCGGAGACTCCGGGGTGCCTCGCGAAGTCGGTTCCACCAGAGCATCCAGTGCCAGCAACAACTGCGGGTCGTTCGCGGCAATCCGGTGGCGTCCGCCGCCAGTCCCGCGGATTCGTTCGGGCGGCAACGCGGCCTTTCCCCGCCGTGGAGCTCTCAATTCCGCGATTCCGCTGCGAATGGTCGTCTGCGACATATGCGTTGCATCCGCCACCGCCGTCACGCCTCCCCAGCCGATTTCCAAGGCTTCACTGGCTGCCCACAACCGCCGCGACCGCTCGTTGAGCGCCTCTTTCAACTGCCGAAACTTGCGCCGAATCCTGGCAATAACCCGTGCGTCCTGCATCCACATGTCATCGCACAATCCGGCAGCCAACACAATAGGAACTTCACCAAGTTATTGTTTTACAGATCCTAAGTACCCCCATACTCCGCCGTCTGGTGTTTGATCGCCGCATTTCTGCCCAATCTCGTGGAACGCCAACGAATAGTAAGTTGAACGGGTCGTGCGCGTAAGAATTCCAAGCGGGATCGATGCAAATGTAGTGATCAGCAACCCGAATCTCTCCGCCTAGGATAAACGTCGCGCCGCTTTTTAGGACCGTTGCTGCGTCGTTGGACCTAACGCGTACAAGCGTCGTTTCGTCGGGCATGTGGGGAAAGGCCCCATCCGCAGTTCCCGTGTTTCTGCCGCATCCAGAGAACCCGAACAAGAGCGCTCACGCCGCACCCACTGCGCACGCGTCGCGCGTATTAAAACGGGAAATCATTGAATTATGTTTACAGGCGTCATCGGAAAACAAATGAGGCCCCCTGGTATGCACTGTCAGAGAGTTTAGGGTGGAGGTACTGCCCCTATTGTCGCTTCGAAAGACAGGCATGTCAATAATCACGTGGCGTTTGCCAAGGCCCCGATGCCGGCCACTCCATTTCCAGCAGCCCGCCAGCGACGATGGCCTGCGCGGCGGGCATAAGGAAGCCGCGCAGGGCGTCCACGATCTCGCCCAATTCCACGCCTCCAACGTGCAGCTTGCCCTTGCCGATGAACGCCCGCCACTGCGTCTGCTTTCCCCGATCCTCGGCAAATTCGGACGACAGTCCCGTCGGCAATTCGGCGGGAACCGGCGTGTGTCTTCTCTCGAAGGTCGCTCGGATTGCCTGGCACAGTACGGGTCCGTGGAACTCGAATCGACGAGCCAAGACCCACAGGTCATAGAAATCCTTCATGCGGCTGTTGGCAATGCCCAGCATGACCATTGCCTGGAACTTCTCGGCCACGACCGACTCCCGCGGGTAGGCTGGCAGCACGGGGGGCGGGAAATCTAGCAGCACCGGATAGGTCACCTCGATCGCCGCGGGCGTCACCACGTCGCCGAAACCGATGTCGATCTGAATCGGAATCCGGGCGTTTTCCAAACGGCAGTCCAAGTTGATGCGCAGCCCCTCGTAGTCTTGATCCGCTTTGATCGTGTCGCCCCGCACAGATTCCGCGCTGAACAGCAGACCGTCGTCTTCAACCGCCAGCGTGCAGACCTCACGAAAGACGCGCTCGAACCTTGAAATGGAGTTTTCGCCGCGTCCAAGCAGATCCAGATCGCGCGTTGGCCGGTGCGGCTGATCACTCCAAAGCCGAAAAAGCATCGCGCCCTTGAGTACGAAGACGTTGCGGTGCTCCGACCGGCTCAAGCGATACAGCAGGCGTTCCAATCCGTACCGAGTGAGCACAAGCTGAAAGTCCTCGTTCTGTGCCCGCGCCAGGTTCATCAGCCGCTGCCGCACCGAGGCTGCCAGGTTGCGAGGTTTTTCCTTGGTCATGTTACGGACTCCAGGTACGGGCGCATCACGTTTGACACGCGGCACGTCTCGGCGGCCTGCCAAAGCTCGTCCATCGTCGCCCGTCGCTTCTTCCAGCAGTCCCGCAGTGCTTCCAGGGCGACCTCAAGGCCGATCTTGTTGCGGTACTTGAAGCAGTCGGCCACGGTCTTCGCCGGTGTATAAACCTTCACAGACACGCCCTCAATACGATGCTCCTTGATTCCGTCTTCGAGGGCGGGGCCAGAGAACCTTACAATTCGTAGTGGCGGGTAGTCCACTTTGGGCAGCCGTGCTTTTTCGCCGATGGCGAGCCAGACCTCGAAAGGCGCCTGGGTCGTCAGTTCGTGGAACTGAAGGGCCGACAGCAGGCAGACCACTCCGTGCGGAACCCGCTTGCAGGCTTCGGCCAGGCTATGGCTGGGTGTGGGCTTCAGCCCGGCGGCCACGTAGATTCCACGCCCCGGGCGATCCAGCAGGCCCTCGGCGAGAAGCCGTCGCAGATACTCGCGGGGGATGCCCTCGGTGTCCAAGTCTCTCGGGCGCAGCACTCCAGCCTGCCTAGCCAGCTCAAGAACCTTGTCCTTGCCCGGCTTCAGTCGCTTTTTCGTAGTTACAAATTGTCGGGGCATATTCATATCTCCCGACGAAGTGTAACACATGGTTTTGGACAGGGCAAGAGCTTTTCTTGCCTGATCGGGCGGCGAGACTGCAAAACCGGACTCCCCCGGAAGGATTCCGCGATTGGCACGATAATCGCTGTCTTTTGTATACTGGTGTTGACATACAAGAAATGGCAGGCGCCAGGCCGCGAGGTGCTGGGAGATGCGCCCCACACCCTTCCTGCGGAGGGTCGATCAACGGCCGTGACGTTTGTAGATGTAAACTATGGTACGCACTAGACTTACGGCGACGCTCCGGGATGCGCCCCAGGGGCCGATTATCGCGGGGGTGGGGCGCATCGCGGCAATTGGCCAATTCCACGAGCCCGCCCGCCTGCCAAAATGGCAGGCACCGAACCAGGAGACAGGAAACCGATGCCTAGAATTGGAGCATGGGAACGCTAATTAACACTAATAAACACTGATATGATCGGATTAACGGTAATCAGAGTTAATTAGTGTTCCCGTTTGCCGGAGATCATGAATGGGAATTGCCGCGAAAGAGCGCAGAGAACGCAAAAAATGAGTGGGGAAGTTATGGATAGACGTAGAGTCAATTCGAAAGCCGTGGAAGCGGCATCCTGCCGCTTCAATAAAGCGGCGGGACGCCGCTTCTACGACCGAGGTTTCGGCAAGGCCCTTGAAGGACGACTGAGACGACACACATGCCGGCGTATGGCTCGCATCTTCCTTTCCCCGATTTCCCTTTCCTCTCGTTCGCCGTTGCGCATTTTCGACCGCGTCTTGCGTGTGCCGGAAGTTTTTGCGCACCAACCCCCACAACGTCCTATCGGACGGCGGTGAAGAACTCTGTCGCCGAAAGTCTTGCCCCATATGGACTTACGACTTGGCTTTTGTAAACCTTCGTCCAAGGCGTGGTGGGGGTGATTTGCGCGGAGCGTATCGCAGTTCAGGTGAGTAGTTCGTAAGCGAGGCGACACATGCCTTTTCAAGAGGTGTCGCGCGTGGCAAGGGCCAGCGAGTTGCGACGTTGCTCAGTCATCGTCCAGGGAAGAAACTGAGCGATTTCCTCGGGAGCCGTTCCGCCCGCCGCGGCACAGCTTTCAAGATACCACGTCAGCCACGAGCGCGGGTTCAGTCCGCAACGGCCGATGGTGGCGAAGAGCGAAAAGAGCATCGCTGCCAGGCGACCGGACCATAAGGCGCCCGAGCCATAGTAGTTCTTCCGTCCTACCGCGGGACCGCGATTGGCGCGCTCCGAGGCGTTGTTGTCCAGCGGAATGCGCAGGTCATCCACGAACCGCGTCAGCCCGGACCAATGCTCTTGAAGACTGACCAGGGCCCTGCGGCAAGGTTCGTGGAGTCGCGGATCGGCCAGTTCCGCGGCGGCTTGCCGTTGCATCCGGGCAAGCGATTGACGCATCGCCGCGTCGGCGGCGCGAAACTTCGTGCTTTCGGGCTTGCATGCCAAGCGCCGCCGTTGGTGATGATACACCGCGCGGATGCGCTCCAGCCAAGCCAAGGCCCACGGTTTCAATTCGTCCCAGCCCTTGCCGACTTCGACGAAATCCCGTCGCACGTGAGCCCAGCAGAACGCCAGGGTCACGTTGCCGCGTTTGACCTGCGCCATGGCCTTGTATCCGGAGTAGCGATCGACCATCAACGTCAGGCAGGCATCGGCGGCGAAATGGCCTTCGGGCACGTCGTGACTGCGCGAGGGATCGAGTCGGAACACCACGCTGTCTTCGCTGAGGAAGACCCACAGCCACCAGCGATGGCCGATCTTGCCTTCCTGTTCGATGAAAACCAGCCAGCGGGTCTCGTCGGCCTGCGCGAAACCGGCTTGGGCGCGATGCGCCAACAACTCGTCGTAGAGCGGCTGAAACAGCCTTTCGAGGTGTTGCAGTCCGCCGCTGACCGTGCCGGCCGCAAGGTCCAGTCCGCGCAGCCGCCAGGCGGCAAGCTGCCGTTCGATCGGCTCATGGCTGAAGTATTTGCCCAGCAACAGTTCGGCCCAAACCGACACGCCCAGCAGTCCCTTGGGTATCAGCTTCGCGGGAGGCGGCGCGACGAGCGTCCGCGGGCCGCGGCAGTTGCACGTGCGTCGATAACGCCGCCGGCGGGTCCGTCGTCGATAAGCGCGGACATTGATTTCGAGTTGTTCCGAATCTTCGCTGCCGTTGGGCGTACATGGCCGACCGCAACGAGGACAGCAAGTGTCCTCGGCGGGCAGTTCGATCAACTCCTCCACAACCGGCAGATGGCTGTAATCGCGGCGCGGAGGACCGGGGTTGCCTTTCCGCTGCCCGCGCGGCTTGGGCGAGAGGGATTCGCTGTCGGCTTCTTCGCCCGGCAGATGGTTGGAGCGATCGCGGGAGGCGGAGTGCTCGCTTTTTTGGCCGTAGAGGCGGGCTTGGAGTTGGCGGACTTCACCCCGCAGTTGTTCGTTTTCGACTTCCAGCTTGGCGATCCGTCCCACCGCATCCGCATGGCGCGACTTCCAATAGCCGGCCTCTTGCCGCAGGATCAGATTCTCCCGCCGCACCTCCGCCAATTCCTTACGCAGCGAGGCGACCTCCCGTTTCAGCTCCTGGACAAACTCCAGCAACTGGGAGGTATTGCTGCCCCGCCGATCCATGACAATCTGCCCGCTCATAGCGAAACAGCTTGTACTACGGCATGGCGATCCTCGCCAGATCAGAATTCAGCAGAAACACGGGTTGGACGAAGGTTTACTGGCTTTTCTGCGCACCACGCAGAGCAAATTCGCAAGGCGGTGCGCAAACGTGCGCGGCCCGCTTGAAACACCCTGCTCCGTACTCCCTGCTCCCCGCTCCCCGCCTATCTGGTGCATGCGCGAAGCCAATTGCACCAGCCTTACCCAGTTTGCCACTGCTGGCGCCGTCGCACCAGGATCGCATCATGTTAGCACATAACAACTTACGAAAACAGCAACCGCATGCACCACGCGGTGCAAACATGCGGGGCGGTGCATTTGGCCGTTCATCCCGCACCAAAATCGGCCTATTAACGTAGGGTGGGTGGAGCACGGAGCACCAATTGAACTAGTGCGTTGCGCGAACCGCTCGAAAGAAGTGTCGAGCGTTGCGGCGCGAACGGCCTCCGTGCGTAACCCACCATTTCCGCGGCGGTTCGCTCCACACACCCTACATTTTACTCCCCACTCCCCACTCCCCGCTCCCCACCCCTGCTCCCCGCACTGCCCAACCTCCCATTTCCCTCGCTAACGCTTCGGGTTAGGATGGTTTCGTCCATTACCCGACCCCCAAAAAGCACCATGCCTTCCCCACTCCGCTGGCTCGATGAACAAACCGGACTCGTCACCGCCCTGGGCAACTGGTTCCAGCGGCCCGTTGCCGGCGGGCCGGCATGGCGGTTCGTCTGGCCCGTCACGATCGCCTTCACGTTCCTCGTCCAGGCCATTACCGGGCTAGTGATCTGGATGTACTACAGCCCGGGGGCACAAAGCTCGTGGGAGAGCGTTTATTACCTGCAATACCACGCCCTCGGCGGCTGGCTGCTCCGCGCCATCCATTATTATGCCGGCCAGGTGTTGCTTGTGCTCATCGGACTCTACGTCCTGCAAATGGTCCTCCTCGGCACGTACACCGCCCGGCGGACCGTGCTCTATTGGACCATCCTCTTGATGGCGCTGATCACGCTCGGGCTGAACCTTACCGGCGACCTGCTCCCCTGGGACCAGAACAGCTATTGGGCCTCGGGCATTCGCATTGCCTACCTCGCCCATACGCCGGTCGCCGGCCCGTGGCTCGCCAAGCTTGCGGTGGGCGGACAGCAGTTCGGGACTTTCACGATCACCCGGTTTCTGGCTTTGCATGCGGGAGTGCTAACAGCGGCGCTGCTGGGGCTGATTTGGCTTCATGCTTGGCTGGCTGGGCGGCAGGTGAGCGAAGCAACGTCAGGCAAAGGGGACATTCCCGTTTTTGCTAAGACGCCCTCACCCCCTGCCCCTCTCCCAAAGGGAGAGGGGAGAGTCGAACTATTGGCCGCGGCAGGCGTGCCGCGACGCGGCGGCCTGCCTGATCGTGCTGGCTATAATAGTTGGGCTTTCGCTGAAGAATGGCGTCCGTCTTCCAAGCGCCGGCATCGACCTTGGTGCGCCGGCCAACACGGTCGATGATCCCGGCACGGCGCGGCCGGAGTGGTCGTTCCGCGGCCTTTACGAACTCCATGAAAAAATGGCTTCCTATCCCGAAATCGTCTCGATTATGGTAATTCCCGGAGTGACCGTGCTGTTGCTATTTGCCATGCCGCTGATCGGCCGGAACTTGGTCGGGCGGGTCTTCAACGTGCTGTTGCTGCTGGCAGTGCTCGGCGGCGTCGCCGCGCTTGCCTGGCAGTCCTACGCACAGGACGCCAAGGACGAGAAGTATCAGGCGGCGCTCGTGGCCGGCAAAGAGGAGGCCGAGCGGGCGAAGGAACTGGCAATGCAGCCCAGCCCGGAGGACGCCGCAAACGGGCAGCTGGTGGGCGACGTGCCGCGCATTCCCGCTGGCGGCGCTCGAACGCTCCTGCGGGACGACCCAAAAACGCAAGGCCCGCGGCTATTCAGCCAGCACTGTGCAAGCTGCCACGATTACAGCGGCGCGACTGGAATTACTCGGCCCGACAAACCGACCGCCGCCGACCTAGCGGGCTTTGCCGGCCGAAAGTGGCTGAAGGAGCTTTTCACGGTGGATGGCTTCGGCGGCCCCAAATACTTCGGCAACACGAAGTTCAAGCGGGCGAAGATGTACGGGTTCGTCAAAGAGACGTTCGCTGACTACGAAGAGAAGGAGAAGGAACAAATCATCGTCGCCCTTTCGCACGAAGCCGAATTAAAGTCGCAATCGGCCGCCGACGGCGACAGCAAGGCGGACATCGCCGCTGGCGTAAAGCTCATTGCGGAGAACTGCACCGAGTGCCACGTTTTTCACGGCCCGGACAAGCGTGCCGACGCCAAGGGGCCCGATTTGACAGGCTACGGCAGCCACGCGTGGCTCATCGGCATGATCGGCAACCCGGCCCACAAGTCCTATTACGGCAAGTCGAACGACCGCATGCCGGCCTTTGCCGAGTCGGCCGCCGATGCCAAGAAGAACGTCCTGAGCCAACACGATTTGGAATTGCTGGTTGATTGGCTGCGGGGCGAGTGGTATGAGGCAGGCCGGTAAATCCTGCGGAATCGCTACAGTTTAACATAACCGATGGCCGAAATATGGACTAACATGTGGTGCCGTAAATGCGACAGGACGTTCCCGGTGTTCCCTCTCTTGAGGAGGGCAAGTACTCGTGCGCCCAATGCTCTGGGCCGCTGGGCCCGGTATCCGTGCCCGGCACGCCGCACTTGGTGAGTAAAAAGGCCGAACGCGCCGGCGTTGCTGGCACGGCGTCCCAACACCCGCCGGAGTACAACGGCTGGGAGATTGAGGAACAACTTCGTCATGCCTTCCGCGTCCTCGGCCCGGCGCGCAATGGAACTAAGAAACGCAGTGCGCCGGCGAATGGAGCGAAGTTTCGCCTCGATGCAGGACACGCTGTGTCCGGTCCGCACGCCAAGAAATCGCGCCGGCCTTTGCGACGCATCGACCGGGGCGTTGCCGCCGAAGAACCGCCCAGGTCAACCTCGCTGGGCGACCGCTTGGTAGGTTTCGTCGTCTGGTCCTCCTTAACATTTGGCACGATGGCCGTTGTTTGCGGGCTGGCCTTGCTCGGCTGGTCCGCGCATACCGGCCAGCAGGAGCTTTGGGCAATCGGCGCTCCGATCATTCTCGGGCGCAGGTCGCTTTGGTACTGGGACTCATATTGCAACTGGACCGCATTTGGCGTGACAGCCGCCGCGCAGCAGCACGGCTCCAAACGGTAGACAAGCAGATCCACGACCTGAAAACAACCACTTCGCTGCTCGGCACGACCCACGCTCCCTCGAACGCCTTCTATGCCCATTGGGCCGGCGGTGCGGGCTCGGACGTCCTTTTGAGCGATCTGAAGAGCCAATTGGACTTGCTGGCCGCCAAGCTGGCCAAAGAGTAGCGGGCTTCGAAGAAAACCGCTTCATACAACCCATAGCGCCTACACCAGCCTCCACCGACGTGTTAGACTATTGGTAGGTTAGGGTCAACGCACGTTCCGCGGCCTATGCGGCTTTTCGCGTGCCGACCGCGTGACGTTTTGGAGGGTGTTGCCATGTGGACATGCGCGCGGTGCGGAGAGTCAATTGCCGACGACGTTGAAGTATGCCGGAAGTGCGGCCGGCCGCGCGGCGAATCCGAAAAGGCATCCCAGCCGCCGGCCGCCCGACTGTTGACCGAGGCGGGCTTCGCCAAGGTGATGCTGCGCTCGATCGGCCTCTACATCGCGGCCTTGGGGTTTATCGGGGTGGTGAGCTTCGCCATTCAACTGGCGATGCGCATCAACCGGCTAGGTGGTTTTGATAAGGCGATGGAGCATTTCTCCTTTGAGTTCGTCGTCCGTCCCATCTTGGAGCTGTTGGTCGGGGTCTATCTCGTGATTGGCGGCCACTGGGCGTTCCACAAGATATTAACTCCCGTCCGCCGCCCGCCGGCGGATGACGATTTTGACAAGCCTGCGTGAGTACATGACGCCGCCAAGCCATTCTTTCCGCAAGCTGCTTCCCGGCTTCGTCATCGCGGCCGGCACTCAGGTCGTTTTGAAGGTGCCCAAACCGCTGCCGGAAGGCGAGAGATACAAGCCACCGGGCAGCGTGGGCGTCGTCCTGAAATGCCCACCGAACAATACCGAGCCGTACCTTGTCTACTTCACCGACGGTGTAACGGTAACTGCGGCCTTTCATGAATTGGCGCTCCGCCGACGGGAAGTCGAAGACGAATTGGGTAAGATCGACACAGACATGCGGCCCTGGATCATCTATCGCTGCCAGGTCGGTTCCAAGGCATTCGGGCTGGCCAACGACGATTCGGACGACGATCATCGCGGTATTTATCTGCCGCCCGCTCGGTTGCACTGGTCGCTGCGGCGGCTACCGGAGCAATTGGAGTTTGCCGACGACCAACAGGACGAGGTCTATTGGGAGCTGGAAAAGTTCCTGCGGCTGGCTTTGAAGGCCAACCCCAATGTGCTGGAGACGCTTTGGACGCCGCGAGTCCTTTTGGCGGACGAAACGGCGGACGAACTGTGCCGATGCGGCAGGCATTCCTTTCAAAACATATCTACAAGACGTATTCCGGCTATGTCCTCAGCCAGTTCCGCCGAATGGCGAATGCCGACAAGTCAAAAGGGACATACAAGTCCAAGCACGCAATGCACCTCATCCGCCTGCTTTATTCGGGAATTGCCGTTTTGGAGACGGGCGAAATCCGTGTCGATGTGGGCGAGCATCGAGCGGAACTACTGCACATTCGCAATGACGGTTTGCCTTTCGAAGAAGTCAAATCGCGGGCACTGGAACTTGACGAGCGTTTCCAACAGGCGTTCGAGCGTACCATCCTGCCGGAACAGCCGGATTACGCCCAGGTCGATGCGTTTTTGGTTCGTGCTCGGCGGAGGATGACTGATGCTTGAAGTGAACCTGGAAGCGATGCGTCGGCTCGTCGAGCGGCTGGATTACCGCCCGCTATTCGTCACGGTCAGCGGCGCGCACCTCTACGGATTTCCCTCGGCCGACAGTGACGTGGACCTCCGCGGCTGCCACCTGCTGCCCCTCCGCGACGTGGTCGGGCTCAATTTGCCGCCACTCACGAGAGAGCACAAAACGGTTGATGACGGAACGGAGGTGGAATTGGTCAGCCACGAGGCGGGCAAATACCTACAACTCCTCTTGCGGAACAACGGCTACATCCTCGAACAGATCTTTTCGCCGATCGTGGTGTATGGCCAATCGTTTCTCGACGAGCTGCGCCCGCTTGCTCGATGCTGTATCACGAGGAACCACTACCACCACTACCGTGGCTTCATTGCCACACAGCGAAAGTTGATCGGCAAGGAAGAGCCGAAGCGGGCCAAACCGGTGCTCTACGCTTATCGCGTGCTGATGACGGGCATCCATCTCCTGCGATCGGGCGAGGTCGAAGCTAATCTGCTGAAGCTGAACGAGTGCTTTCGCTTCGATTTCCTTGACGAATTGATCGCCAGAAAGGTCGGCGGCGAGAACATTTCGGCTGGCGGAATCGATTGGCCGTTTCACGAGGCGCGGCTAAACGAGTTGGAAGAGCAGCTTGACCAGGCATTTCAAGAATCGAAGCTGCCTGAAGACAGGGATCGGCAGCCGATTCATGAATTCCTGGTGAGGATTCGGCTGGGAGACCGGTAGCGGCATCATGGAGTACTTCGATCTGCAAGTCAACGGTTGCTACGGCGTCGATTTCAACGGCGACGAGCTCAATTCCGAGCAATTGCACGCTGCCTGCGAGCGTCTTGCGGGCGACTCTGTGGCAGGGATACTGGCCACGATCATTACCGATGATGTTGAGCGGATGTCGGCCCGGTTAAATCGGCTGGCCTGCTGGCGAGAGCGGGACCCGCTCGCACAGCGGATCATCTGGGGAATCCACATCGAAGGCCCCTTTATCAGCGCGGAGCCGGGCTATGTCGGCGCGCACCCGCGACAACACGTTCGCCCGGCCGATCTCGACGCCATGAAACGCCTGCTGGACGCCAGCCAAGGTCTGGTACGGTTGGTCACGCAGGCGCCGGAGTGCGACCCAGACATGATACTCACGCGATACCTTGCCGACCGCGGGATCCTAGTTTCGGCTGGTCACTGCAATCCGAGCATGGACCAACTGCGGGCGGCGATTGACGCTGGCTTATCGCTCTTTACGCATCTGGGAAACGGCTGCCCGCTTATGCTCCCGCGGCACGACAACGTCATCCAGCGAGTTTTGAGTCTCTCGGACCGCTTGACGATTTGCTTCATTGCTGACGGCGTACACATTCCATACACGGCGCTGGGCAACTATCTGCGGATAACCGGCATCGAGCGGACGATCTTCGTAACTGACGCCATATCGGCGGCAGGACTTGGTCCCGGCCGATACAAGCTGGGCCTACAATCGGTCGAAGTTGACACTGAGGGGGCGACGTGGT
Source organism: uncultured Planctomycetia bacterium (assembly GCA_963707295.1). GTDB lineage: Bacteria > Planctomycetota > Planctomycetia > Pirellulales > Thermoguttaceae > JANXQG01. Next base: position 3,098,631 of record CAVPPL010000005.1, on the reverse strand, counting down.
CGGCGGATCGCTCTCACCTTGTTGGTTCGGCAGTCACCATGCCGGCGATGTCGGCGAGAGCACAGGCGGCGTTGGGTCTTACGGCCGACCAGATTGAACGGCTCGTCGCCGGCAATCCACGCGAACTTTTGATGAAGATGAAGTAAAAGACCGCTACGACAACAGCGATGCCGACTCGCGATCGAGATAAATCGTGGCGGCCGAATGCTCCTGCAAGATCGACGCGGGCACCAAAGGCGTCACCACACCTTGCACCGCTTGCTGCACGGCGAAAGCTTTGCGCCGATCTGGTACGCTGCACACGATCCGCGCCGACCGCATGATTTGCCGGATCGACATCGAGATTGCCTGTAGCGGCACGTCGTCGAGCGTAGCAAACCAGCCCTCGCCCAACTGCTGGCGGCGGCAGGCTTCGTCCAAGTCGAGCACAAGATACGCCTGATCGGTCTCAAAATCGGCCGGCGGATCGTTAAACGCGAGATGGCCGTTCTCACCGATGCCGACCAGAGCCACGTCGATCGGGCATTGTGATATGGCCTCGCCGAGGCGGGCGCATTCGGCTTGCGGGTCGGCCGCTTCGCCGTCGATGTAGTGCATTGTCGCCAAGGGCTGCGGCAGTCGCTTAACAAACCGCTCCTTCAAGTACCCGCGGAACGACGCGGGATGAGACATTGATAAACCGAGGTATTCGTCCAAGTGAAAGACGGTCACTCGCGGCCAATTGATGCCTTCGGCCGTAACCAGATGGGCGAGCACCTCGAATTGCGACGTGCCGGTGGCGAGAATGATGTTTGCCCGGCCGTGGGCCGTCAGTGCCGCACAAATCGCCTCGGCTGCGTAGGCTGCGGCGCGGCGACCCAGGTCCTCTTTGGTGTCGTGAACGGAAAGTTGCATGGATTTGAATGAATCGGGACACTTGGAACCAACTCCCCTATCGTAGCGGAAGTCATGTGGATTCTGCAACGTATGATCAGCGTTTTTGATGCTAAACGATTGCCAGTGCGGCGACATTCGTATATACTCGTGCAAATCCAATCGTGCTAGACGGATTGCGAGGCACTGAACAGAATGGATTCGTTTCAACCGGCGCCTGCCTGGCTCCGCACTTTCCGCCGCAAGCTTCGTGCGTGGTTCGACCGCAACGCCCGCGATCTGCCCTGGCGGCGGACCCGCGACCCGTACGCCGTTTGGCTTAGCGAAATCATGCTCCAGCAGACTCAGGTGGAAACGGTCAAGCCGTACTTTCAGCGTTTCATGGCCGTACTGCCGACGATCGATGCCTTGGCCGCGGCCGAGGAACAACAGGTTCTGCGGCTTTGGGAAGGACTGGGCTACTACCGCCGCGCTCGACAGCTCCATGCGGCCGCGCAAAAATGGTCGCGGAGCACGCAGGCCGCTTCCCCACCGATCCCGAGGCGGTCGCGCGGCTGCCGGGCATCGGCCGCTACACGGCCGGCGCGATCCTCTCTATTGCCTTCGATCAGCGGCGGCCGATCCTGGAGGCCAACACGATTCGCGTCTTCAGCCGGCTCCTGGCCTACGATGGGCAAACCACCTCCGCCGCCGGGCAAAAGCTGCTCTGGGCGGCGGCCGAAACGGTGCTGCCGAGCGGCGAAGTCGGCCTCTTCAATCAAGCTCTGATGGAATTGGGCAGTGCGGTCTGTCGCGGCCGCGCGCCGCTATGCGAGGAGTGCCCGGCGGGGAGCCTGTGCGAGGCCCGGCGGCAGGGAGTGCAGAACGAGATTCCCCGCGCCAAGCCGCGACCGCAATTCGAAGATGTCAGTGAAGCGGCCGTGCTCGTCCGCCATCGCGGCCGAGTTCTGGTAATCCAGTGGCCCGAAGGCCGCCGCTGGGCCGGGCTTTGGGACTTTCCTCGAGTCGTCATCAAAGGCGGCAAGCCGGCCGAGGTCCGCCGCGAACTGGTCGAAAACGTGCAGCAAATGACCGGCGTGACCATCGCACTTGGCGAGCACCGTAAGACCATACGCCACGGCGTGACCCGCTTCCGCATCACGCTTGATTGCTACGATGCCAAGTACGTCTCACAACATGGCGGCGGCGAAGGTCTCGCGCAGAAGTGGACTCGATTGGCCGAATTGGAGCATCTGCCGCTAAGCAGTACCGGAAGAAAGCTGGTCGAACTCGTTTAACCAGGATCGTCGGCAACTCTGAAAGCAGGGGTCAACGACGGCGTACGATTTGAAACCAATCGATCGCCATAACCAACCATTGTCGCGCGGGCGAAAAAGTCTCATTCGTGGTCGTTTCCCCCTCACATTGACAGGAAATAAGAAACTTTTTCTTTTTCAATAAAAGCGGCGTCGCAATCGCTAAACTTTTTGATATCAGCAACTTAGGCATATTGTCCATGAGCCATTCCAACAGGAAAGCCTCCTTTTTTTGTGCGAGGGTACTTGTTACGAGCGAATCGTGGTGTAAACTTCCGTAACTATGTTAGATTGCCCCCAGACAGCCAACTTGACCCAGTACGGTTATTTTCTGTGGTCCACCCGGTTGACATCTGGGGTAGCTGTGCTAGCTTAGGCGCATTCGCTGTGTCTTCGAAACCAGGAGCGTGATCGGTTTGCGGCTTGAACAGGGCAGCAAGAGTCGATCGCAAACTTGGGTCACGGCGAGAGCGACTGTTCGTTTCCGGTTGAAGCCATCAGGACCGGAGACAGGAATACCCGTGATGGCAAAAGTGCGTCCGTCTAAACGCTACGGTACCTGTAAACTAGGAGGTTTTCCAATGAATCGCACCTTTATCCTTTTCGCCGCATTGTTTGTGGCGGTCCTCGGCTTCGCCCTGTTGGGCGGCGCCAACTTGGCAGTGGCTGGCGATTGCTGCGCCCTGCTGCCGCCTGTGCCCCGGCTGCTTGTGGTTGTGAATCGGCTCCAGTGAGCTGCCATCCGCGGCATCACTGCCGTCTGTTCCATCGCCATGAGTGCGGCGAGAGCTGCGGCTGCGCCGCCCCGGCCGCATGTGCGGCTCCGGCTCCTTGCGCTCCGGCTGCTGCCGCTCCGGCCCCGGCGCCTCGCGCTCCGGCCGCCGCTTGTGCACCGGCTGCTTGCGGTTGTGAAGCGGCTCCGGCGAGCTGCCATCCGCGGCATCGCTGCCGTTTGTTCCATCGCCACGAGTGCTGTGAAAGCGGTTGTGCCGCTCCGGCTTGCTGTGCGGCCCCGGCCGCATGTGCCGCCCCGGCGCCTTGCGCTCCGGCCGCTGCTGCTCCGGCGCCCTGCGCTCCGGCCGCCGCTTGCGCACCGGCTGCTTGCAGCTCGTGCGGCGAAGCTCCTGCGAGCTGCCGCCCGCGTCACCGCTGCCGTCTGTTCCACCGCCACGAGTGCGGTGAGAGCTGTGGTTGTGCCGCTCCGGCTTGCTGTGCGGCCCCGGCCGCCTGCGCCCCGGCCGCCTGCGGTCCCGCTGCTGCCCCGGCTGCGGCTCCCGCCGCCGCTCCGGCCGCTCCGGTGACCTCGCCTTCGGCCGCTCCGGCTCCCCCGGCTCCTCCGGCCCCTGTGGCCAAGCCGGCTAAGTAGTTTGAACCATGCACTGGCATGTCCCGCTGGTTCGCCGGCGGGTACTGCCGGCGGCATATCCACGCGGCTACGACCTGCCCTGTTGGTCGGGCCTGTAACCTAATATCCACTAGAGCCGAACCTGGGTTCCAGGTTCGGCTCTTTTCTTTGCCGCGAAACCGCAAGCGGGACCAATCGAGCCACGAAAAAGCCGCGGCTCTTTCGAGCCGCGGCTCACTCATTACAGTCGTTGTACGCTCGGCGCCTATAGCGTACCGGCCTTTGCTTTGGAATAGCGCTCGCCTACGGCCGCCCAATTGACGACGTTCCACCAGGCGTCCACATAGTCCGGACGCTTGTTCTGGTATTTGAGATAGTAAGCATGTTCCCATACGTCGATGCCGAGAATGGGAACTTGGCCCTTCATATACGGACTGTCCTGATTGGCGGTGCTGGCAATTTGCAATTTGCCGTCGGCGTAGAGCAGCCAGGCCCAACCGCTGCCGAAGCGCGTGAGGGCAGCCTGCTTGATGTGCTGCTGAAAGGTCGCAAAATCGGTGAACGCTGGCGTTGATGTCGTCGGCTAGCGGCCCGGTCGGCTTGCCGCCGGCATCTTTGGCCATGATCTCCCAGAACATGCTGTGATTGGCGTGCCCGCCGCCGTTGTTGATGACCGCCTGGCGGATCTTTTCGGGCACCTTGTCGATCTCGCGCAGGAGTTGGTTGACCGGCAGCTTCGCCAGATCGGCATGGCCTTCGAGCGCCTTGTTCAAGTTGTCCACATAAGCCTTGTGGTGGCGGCCATGGTGGATTTCCATGGTCATTTTATCGATGTATGGCTCCAGTGCATCCGCCGGATACGGCAATGCTGGCAAAGTGTAACTCATGGGCTTCTCCTGAATTGGGTCGTTGGTTGTCGTAGGGTCGGCTCCTTCACTTCGGGAGCCGCGGGCAAGCAGGAGCATTGCCCCGCCGCCGATGCCGGCCGCCAGGGAGCCGGACAAAAACTCACGTCGCTGCATGATCTGCTTTCCTCTCAGGGCTACGCGTAGCACGTTTTCAACAAAGCTAGCACAAAGGCTTCCTAGCGCAAAATTGCGCGGCGACGCAATGTACACCCAGGCCGGGGCCGGGTTAGGACAAAAGAACCGCTCGATACCCTGCGAAGCTGCTAGCACTTGCCCCGCAAAGCAATATCATGTTACGAGCCCGCACCCATTCGGCAAGGGGCCGGGGCCAAAAAAGGCAAGAAATCGCTATTTTACCGATTCCGATTCCACGGTAGAGTCCCAGTTGCTTGCGTCGGCATTTGAAACTAGCGCCCCCTTCTGCGGTAATTGCTTGTTTCCATACCGGCCGAATTGACCGTACATGGATGTCGGTTGCCCTGCCAAGGATGGCACTATGAAGACCCACGCCGCGTTGTTTTCGCGCCCCCGCCTTTCGGTGGCGATGATCGTCCGCGACGAGCAGGACGTGCTCGCTCAGTCGATCGAAAGCGTCCGCGGACTGGCCGACGAAGTTGTGGTCCTCGACACGGGCTCGATCGACAGGACGCCTATTTTGGCCGCTGAACTGGGCGCGACGGTCCATCGCCAGCCGTGGGAGAACGATTTTTCCGCCGCGCGGAACCTCTGCTTGCGGCAAGTTTCCGGGAATTGGGTCTTGTGGCTGGACGCCGGCGAACAAATCGCACCCGTCGATGCCGCTCGGTTGCGGGCTTTTCTCGATCACGAGGCCAAAGCCACTTTAGCCTATGAGGCGATGATCGAAGTGCCGCCGCGCGACGACGGGGCGTCCGCCGAGCAAGTCGGTCAGTACCGTCTCTTGCCGACCCACGTCGGCCTGCGCTTTGTCGGCCGCGTCCGCGAGACCGCGGACAGTTCCATTACCGCGGCCGGACTTGGCCGGGCCGAGGCCCCTTGCCGCATCCTCCGCGACCCGCGACAGCACGATCCCGAGCGATTCCTAGCGAAAGCACGCCGCGATCTGGCTCTGGCGACCGCCGAAGCCGAGGCGACGCGCAACTGGCCGCCGCGGCTGCTCTTGGCCGCCGGGCAGGCCCACAGCGTGCTGGGCCAGCAAGACCAGGCCCGCGAAATGCTCCGTCGGGCGATTCAAATCGCGCCGAAGGGATCGCCAGAACGCCTGGAAGCCTACTACGGCCTCTTGACCACGTTCGACGACGATCCCCAGATGCATGCCAGCCAGTTGACGGCCTGCCTCGACTCCCTGCAAGAGTTTCCTTTCGACCTGCAGCTTCTTCTGGCACTGGGCAACTATATGCTTGTCCGCGGGCGGTTGGACCTGGCGATCCGAGCGTTTGACGCGGCAGTCCGCTTCGGCCGGCTCACGCCCACGGTCTGGCATCTGTGCGAAGCCCGCGAAATAGCTGCCGTATGCCTCAGTTTGGCGCTTGAAGCCCGGCAGCGCGACGACGAAGCCCGCACGGTGTTGGAAACGGCCCTGACCGCCCGGCCCGACAGTCAACGATTGGCCAATCAACTCCAAATCCTCGACAGCAAGCAAGGCAAGCTGGCCGAGGCCGCCGCGAGCCGCCCTCGCCTGCGCATCGACGCCGGCCAAGGGGCCGCCGCCTTCTCTCCGCACCTCGCCGCGCCGCAGCCTGAGCCGGTCAATGGGTGAAAAAATCCACCGCGGTCCGTGGTTGACAAGCCTCGCCGCTGCCGCCACAATTTGGCGGTCGGCTTTTCCACGGTCCATATTTCGCAACGAGAACTGCCATGTCGAGCATTGGCCCATTTATCCGGAACCGTTTTGACGCTTCCCACGGCACGTGGGGCAGCTTGCCAAGCTGCCAAGTCACCGGCAGATTGGCAATCTGCCCGACGCTGAGCACCGAGGAGGGCGACGTCGACGAGTTCGACGACGACGACTTCGACGACGATTTTGACGACGACTTCGAGGAGGATTTTGACGACGACTTCGACAACGATCTCGACGAGGACGATGACGAAGAGGACGGCGAGGAGTCCGAAGAGGAAGATAGCTGCGGCTTCGATCCCGGCGAAGACCCCGAGTAGGGACGAAGGGACTCGCAGCCATGAAGGGTCTCGTTGAACAAATTGAGCAGGCCGTCGCCGCGGTCCGTACCCACTGGCAGGGCAGGCCCAAGATCGGCGTCATCCTCGGCACCGGGCTGGGCAGTCTTGCCGGCCACATCCACGCCGAGGCGACACTCGACTACGCCTCCATTCCGCATTTTCCTCGCTCGACCGCCATCGGCCACACGGGCCAGTTGGTCTGCGGTCATCTGGATGGAGCCGAAGTTGTGGCCATGGAGGGCCGCTTTCACGCTTACGAAGGCTACTCGTTCTCCCAGATCGCGTTTCCGGTCCGCGTGATGCGGGCACTGGGGGCCGAGTTGCTGATCGTTTCCAACGCCTGCGGCGGTATGAACCCGCAATTTGCCCAGGGCGACATCATGGTCATCGAGGACCACATCAACCTGATGAACGGCAACCCGCTCATCGGCGTCAACGACGACCGCCTCGGCCCGCGCTTTCCCGACATGATTGCCCCATACGACCGTAAGTTGATCGACCGGGCCTTGGAAATCGCGCGGCGGGAGAACTTCGTCGCCCACAAGGGCGTCTACGTGGCGGTGACCGGGCCCAATCTGGAGACCCGCGCCGAGTATCGCTTTCTGCGTCTGATCGGCGCCGACGTGGTGGGCATGTCGACCGTGCCGGAGGTGCTCGTGGCCGTGCATGGCGGGATGCGCGTGCTGGGCCTTTCGATCGTGACCGACATGTGCCTGCCCGACGCGCTCAAGCCGGCCGATATCGACGAGATCCTGGCGACGGCGGCCGCGGCCGAGCCGAAGCTGCGGAAGATCGTGCTGGGCATCGTGAAGGAAGAAACTGTGTAGGAAGAGACGGCTGGCTGACCTCTCGTCGTTTTTGACCGACTTCTTTCTCGGCCTATTATTCGTTGCGGAAGCTGCCGCGACCGCCGCTTTCGCCATATAATGTAGCGCTGGCGGCTTTTCGAATAAGCGAGGACTTGAAATGGCGAATAGGAACTTTGCGATTTCCAGAACTCGCAGAGCGATTACTCGCACGGGACTTCTCGTGGTGCTCGCCGTTATCGCGGTCGGGCTAGTCTTGCTGCTGCCGGCGATCCAAACGGCACGGGAGGCGGGCAGGAGGGCGAATTGCCTCTGCCACGGTAAGGCTTTTGGCCTTTGCATGCAGAACTATGCCAGCAACAACAACAGCGCATTTCCACCGTCGGCAGAAGTCTATACAGATGCAGCAGGCCACCGAACCGTTGGCGGATACTCGATTATCGTCAAGCTCTTGCCGTTCATGGAATACAACGACCTCTACCAGTCCTTGCCCAAAACCATTCCCAATGGCGACATGGATACCGCCATGTCCGGCAACGCGGCACTGGCTAAGGCGATGAACACACCGCTGGCCGAATTGATCTGCCCCAGCAACCCGAACAAGGCGTTCCAGAATCCGAGCGCGACCCCGCCACAATTCCCGCTCACGAATTTCAAACCTGTCGGCGCGTTGACGCGTGGCAGCCTGCTGATGGCGGCTGACCCGACCGTCCCGCCGCCCTACGGAACCGCAAAGATGCATCCCGACGGCGTGCTCTATCCCAGCGACAAGCATTTGTCGATGGCGGACCTCAAGGACGGAACTTCCCATACTATTCTGGCTATGGAAACGATGGACGACACGAACAGCCGCTGGATGGTCGGCGCGGAATGCACACTGGTCGGCCTGCCGCAGGCGTCATCGCCGACGGGCGAGAAGGGGTTGGGGCAGAGTGACAAAGGCACGTTCTTTGCGCCGCCCGGCTTCGACGATAGCTTTGGCGAGGGGCTCGGCCGTCGCCCGCGCAGGGTTGCGGACCTTCCTATCGTATGATTTCAGTCCCGGAGGCGCGGACGCCGGCAAATACGAAGACCCCGGCTGGGCCAAGCCACCGGCCTATGGTCCTTCGTCAGCACATCCGAACGTCGAGATCGTCGCGATGGGCGACGGCTCGGTGATGGCGATCAACAAAAAAGTTGACGCCGCGAATCTGTTCTTCCTGATAACGAAGGACAATAATGATAATGATCTATTTGGCCTGCCGTAACTATGCAAACAAGAACCTGCGGCCGAAGCGGCCTTTGCCTGCCAACGCTTGGCCTGGGCTGCTGGTCGTTCGGCGGCGGCGACTATTGGGGACCGCGCGACCAGAAACAGATCAACCGCGTTGTCAGCCGCGCGGTCGAACTGGGCGTCAATTACTTCGATACCGCCGAGGCTTATAACGACGGCCGCAGCGAGGAGTCGCTGGGAATTGCCATTCGCGGCTTGCCACGGGACAAACTGATTATCGGCACGAAGATCAGCCCCAACAACAGCGAGCCGGCGACGCTGGTGGCCCATTGCGAGGCGTCTCTCAAGCGGTTGGGCATCGAGGCGATCGACCTCTACATGGTCCACTGGCCGATCGCGGCGCACTCGATCGTGCATTTCAATCGAGATTGTGCTTGCCCATCGGTCCCGGCTGCCTTCGAGACGCTGATGTCGCTCCGCAGCCAAGGGAAGATCCGCCATGTAGGCGTGAGCAATTTTGGCCCGGAGTACCTGGGCGAGGCGCTCCAGTCGGCCGAGATTGCGGTGAATGAGCTGCCCTACAACTTGCTCTGCCGGGTGATCGAGCTCGAAATCCTGCCGTATTGCCGGCAATCGGGCGTCGGCGTGATCGGGTACATGGCTTTGATGCAAGGCATATTGACCGGCGCATTCGCGACGTTGGACGACGTGCCGCTCTGGCGGCGGCGGACGCGGCATTTCCATCCCCGTCGCGCCGGTCCTCTCTGCCGCCACGGCGAAGCCGGCGCCGAGGAGGAAACCGAGGAGGCTCTGGCCGGCATCCGCGCGATCGCGGCGGCCGAAGGGACGCCGATGTCGGACCTGGCCATCCGCTGGGCTCTCTCCCGCGAAGAAATCGTCTGTACGCTGGTCGGCGCGGAACGAGGCGCAATTGGAGGAGAACGTCGCCGCGGCCGCGAAGCCGCTCGACCCTGCGGTCTGCGCTCGCCTCGACGCGGGCACTGACCGGCTCATGCGCAGGCTCGCACCCAGTTTCGATTACTACGAGCGTGTCGACAACGACCGTTCGCGGCCGTTGAAATCGTAGGGTGGCGTCGAGCGCAGTCGTAGGGTGCGTGGAGCACGGAATCCCTTGAGAAGTGGTGCGTTACGCGAAGCCGTCTTATAGCAGATTAATACCGGAAAAATGTTTCATGCTCCGTGCGCAACGCACCCCGGGGAAACGGTTTCGCTTCACACACCCTACATCTCGACCGCACCCTGCACGCCGTCGGAGCGGCACTTAATCCACTTCCGGCACGCGCTTGGATTGCCGGTAGGCCCGTGGCGACATGCCGACATGCTTGCGGAAGAACTCGCTGAAATTGCCGGTGCGGTCGAAGCCGAGCATGCCGGCGATCTCGGTGATCGTGTGGTCGGACTTTTGTAGAAGTTCTTCGGCGTGCTGCAGGCGGGCGCGGCGTATCGCCTCGCCCGGCGTGTGTCCGACCACGCGTGCGAACTCCTGCTCCAGGTGGCTGCGGGAAACGGCGAGCATCCGCGCCAAGTCGGACACGCGCATCCCTTGCCCCGCCCGCTCGCGCACGAGTTGCAGCGCTCGAACAACGTCGGGATTGTATCGCGCGCCGACCGTCGATTGCCGCACGGCAATCTTCGTTGCCTGGATCAGAATCGGCCCCGGCGGCGGCGGCTCGCCTTGCAGCAAACGATGGAGGACCGCGGTGGCCTGGAAGCCGACTTCCTCGCCCGGCGGGTCGATGCTTGAGAGCGACGGTATCGTCGACTCGGCCAGAATCGTATTGCCAAGACCGAGCACGGCAACGTCGTCGGGCACGGTAAAGCCGATGGCGAAGCAGGCGTCGCAAACCTGCCGGGCGACGGCGTCGGTGGACGCCAGAATGGCCAGCGGTTTTGGCGCGTCGCGAAGGAAGTCCAGAAGTTCGGGCTCTTTCGTGGCGGAGTCCTGTTGGTAATTCAGGCCGTGGCCCGGATTGGTGGAAAGGTCGTAGTGCCGGAGCGAGTGCTTTTGCCGTGCGAGCTCTTCCTCGAAGAACTGGCGAATCAGCCCCGCGCGATACTGCTGCAGGCCAACGCAGGCAAAGTGACAGCGGCCAAGTTCGAGGAAGTGCTTGACGGCCAACCGGGCGATGGAACTGCGATCGACGTGGACCACCGGCATCATCTCCGTTGAACAATCCGACGTTGTGGTCACAACATGCGGCACGCCCGCCTTCAGCCATTTGACATCGACCTCGGGACGGCCGGCGTGGGCGATCAGGCCGTGGGGCTTCCAAGGGATCCAAGGCGGCTCGCCGCGGGTAGCGTCAACAAAGCCCATCTCGGGCGCGAACCAGAAATCCCGCCACAAGTGACCCTGGTGCTGGTTGCAAAACTGATGCACGCCCGTGGCTAAACGACGACTATACTCGGCCGTGGCGGGCAGATAGACGGCGATGCGTTTTTCTTTCCCGTTCTTCAACACGAAATGAGTACCCCGTGTGGCTGGATTAAATGCGCACCCGTTTCGCTAACCCCTTCCTAACATAGTCGATGTCGGCGTTTGCGGCAATACTCCGCAAAATCGTAAGATCTTTCAATTCGGAGGATCGCCCGGATTAACGATCAGTTCATCGCAAAAGAGCCACATGCCGTTGGTGTGGGCGATGATGCGAACATAGCGGGCGGTGACGTTGTCCAGGTTCGCCGCAAGAGTGCGAACGAACTGGCCATCCTTGCTCGCGGGAGTATTAATGACCGCGGCGGACTTAAACTGTTTGCCATCGTCAGAGATCATGACGTTCGATCTTGGCGGGCATGAAAATGCCCATTTGGATGAACTGCATTAAGTGCGCGCCGACCGTGCGGATGCGCGTCGGCTTGCCGAGGTCAATCGTGGCGTCGATGTTCTTGCCTTCCCAACCGAGCCAGCCGAGGTTGGCACAATGCGGTGTCGTGCCGAGATAGCCGTCGGTAAGGCAGTCCAAACCAGACTCGGTGTAGCCGGGACCGGGCGGGTTTGTGAAAGTGACCTTCTTGCCGCGGGCGGCGTGCTCGAACGTCGGTCCGGGAATTTTTGCGTTGAGGGCCACTTCGTCGATAAAGGTCCAATCGCCGCCCGGCACTGCGACGACGCGGATATAGCGGGCGGCCTCGGGGTTTTCGAGTTCGGCTACATACCATCCGCGGCGCGTGAGGGCTTTGGCGCGGGCGACCGCGGCCACTTCGCGGAACGTGCGACCATCACCCGAAAGCGAGACCGTGACGGTTTTGGGGATTTCCAGACCGCCGCCGGATCGGCAGAAATGGGCGATTACGTTGCGGACCGTTTTCGTCTGTTGGAGGTCCAACGTAATCGTAACCGGTTGGCCGCCGAGCCAACCAATCCAGCCGGGCTCTCCGCAGCTATCGGCCGGGGCCAGAATTCCATCGACCAGGCGCTCGGCGGGACCCGAATAGCTTCCGGAAATGGGCGGATCGACCGTGATCTTTGCGCCCACGGCATCGTGCGGCAGCGGGGTTACTTTGCGATACTCGCGCGAACGTATCGGCCAGCAGTTTGCCGTCGACCGAGAAACAGCGCGCCTTGAGCATGGCCGTGCTCGCCAATTCGATCGGGACGCGATAGGTGCTCGATGCGGCCGTCGGCTCGCTGCCGTCCAGCGTATAGCGAACCTGCGCCGCATCCCGACAACTCACCAGCGATAAGCGCAACTTGTCACCGAACATCGCGTCGGGTCGGCCAAAGACGCGGCGGTCCAACAGGCCCTCTTCGCGGCACGTCAGGCCGCATAGGAGCGCATCCAATAGGGCGTCGGTGCGCTGATGGCGGGCGAGAAAGTCGTCCAGATCACGGCCCGCGACCAAGCTGCGCTCGGTGCCCGGGTTCCATGTCGGCTCGTTGCGAAGCGCGGCGGCATAGCGGAAGTAGGGGAGCGCTTTGTCTTCGGTGGCCTCCCACGAGATCGCCGTCGCGCCAATCAAGAGCTTGTTGCCGCGTGGAATCTGCGCACATTGACGTTGAACGGATCAAAGTAGGGGCTTTTGACACCCCACGGCGGATTAATGATGGCGTAGCCGCGGCGGACATATTCGGCCGCCGAGCCGCGCCGCCGACCCAGGGCATAAAGATAATGTCCTTCGGCGGCGCGATAGGGTCCAACGGCGGGCCTTCCCAGACGATCATCCGCTTGCCGCGCTTCTTCACGAGTTCGTCCATCTTTTGAAGGTGATAGCCGAATACCGACGCGAGGTGTGGTTTGGGTAAATGGTGCCGCTGGACCCATTCCTTGAACTCGGGCATGTCCTGGATGTCGAGGCTCGATTCGTCGCAGCCGACATGGAAGTAAGGCGACGATTTGAATACGTCACACATCTCGCCTACGATCGTGTCCAGCGCCTGATAGGCGCGGTCCGAGACGATGTTGATCACCGATCGCCCGACCATCTTGCCGGAGTTGTCTTTGTAGCCGAAGACTTCCGGCAGGCTGCCGCGAAGCGCGCCGCTGTGGCCGGGCGTCTCCAACTCGGGCACGAAAGTCACGCCGCGGGCATCGGCGTAGGCGACGAGCTGCTTCAGCTCGTCGAGGTTGTAGACCGCCGGCTTGTCACCACCCGCCCAGGCGAAGTTCGTCTTGCCGAGCTGCGGATATGCCGTGGAGGGGAACGTCCACGCGTTTTCGTCGCTCATGTGGAGTTGAATATAGCGAATCTTATACATCCGCGCCGCCAGCGCGCAACGCTTCAACGTGGCGATGGAGTGCGGCTTGCGGGCGATGTCCAGCATCGCGCCGCAGTAGGTGAAGTAAGGCTCGTCGTCAACTGTTATCTTTGGCAGCGTTATCTTGCCGCCATCGTTGCACGTCGCTTGCAACAGCGTGACTGTGCCCTGAGCCGTCGCGGCATAGTCGGCGCCTTCGACCACTGCCCGATCGCCGACGTTGAGAGTGTAGCCCTTCGCACGGTTTGTGTTGAGTTTGAGCACGATGTCGCCGGGTCGAGATTCTCCGCTCGCGGCCGAAAGTCGTAGGCCGAGTGTCAGGTGGATTTCTTCGGCCAGGATACTGGCGAGCGGCAGGAGCGTGTTGTCGGCGGCGACGATCCGAGCCGTCGGCTGAATGACGAGCGCCGCCGATCCGCCCTCCTTAGCGTGAAACGATTTCGGCCAGGGAACCAGTGGCAGATCGGCGGCCGGCTGAGCTTTCGCGACGCTGGACATTGCCATCCACGCCAGCGCGGCAACAACCGCGGCCAGCTTCACGGAACGGGGTTTATTTGCCGCTGTCGGGAATTTCATCATCTCGATTCTCGTGTTGTTGGTGGTAAGCTATTGTTTTTCGGTTGCGCCGGCCAGCACGTCGTCCGGCAACATCTGCTTGCGCAGCGCGTCAAAGTCCTTTTCGATGTGGCTTTGCCGCGCGAAGTCCCAAAGCGAGGTCTTAAGTTGCCGCATGGCAAGCACGCTCGTGATCCAGCCCTGTGTCCAGCCGGTTTCGATACACCACACGCCCCAGCCGGGATCGCTGTTGCTGGCCCAGTATTCCCAGCGGCCATAGTCGAAACCGCGATACCAGCCGCCATCCAACTCGGGATGCGTCTGGCTTGTGATCTGGATGCGGCAGAGGAATCTTGCGAGCTTGTTTTCCATGTTCGTGTAGAAGGCGTCGCCCGTGGCGGCGGCCGCTTCGTGCAGGCCCAAGAGGGCGAAATTGCTGGTGTAACTGAACATTCGCAGATTTTTTGATGGAATTTGATGATGAAAAGAGGGCGGGGTTCCTTGTACACTTTGCGTGATTTACAAGCGTCGCAAGACGCTCGCAAAGGACAAGGAGGTCCCCGTCCATGTTTACGAGCATACCCTCTCTCGACCCCGTTCTGCAATGCCTGCTGCCTGCATTCACTCTGCCATCGTTCCAGACGCACATCGAAGTGTTGCTCGGTTGGGCGATGTGCCTGGGCAAGCGAACCGAGTTCGGCGTCTTTCAAGCCATCCAAGCCGATACGCCTATCTCCCGGAAAGAGCGACATCCGTTCGACCGCTTCTACAACTTCTTCAGTCGAGCGGCCTGGACCGTCCACGATCTGGCCCGCCAATTGGCCCTAGCCATTGTTGTCGCGCTCAACCCGCGCGACTTGTTGTATCTGGTCGTCAACGATACCTTGCTGCACAAGCGCGGCAAGCACGTCTACGGTTTGGGCTGGTTCCGCGATGCCGTAGCCTCGACGGCCAAACGGGTCGCGACCGCCAGCGGCAATCACTGGGTTGTCATCGGACTGGCGATTTGCATTCCCGGAACGAACAAGATTTACTGCCTGCCGATCTATGCCAAGTTGCATCTTGCCGGCAAGAATCACCCCAGCGAAGCCACGCTGGCCAAAGAAATGCTCCAGGATCTGCTGGCTTGGTTTCCCGATCGAAAGCTGGTTTTCATCGGCGACGGGGCCTATTCCGCGGGCAATCTCCTGGCCGATCTCGACCCGCGCGTGACCTACGTCGGCGTGATGCGTGCCGACGCGGCGATTTACGATTCGGTCGTGCCCAAGCAATCCAAGAGCAAGCGTGGGCGAAAGCCGACGAAAGGTCCTCGTCTTCCGAACCCCAAAGAGGCGGTCAAGAAGGCCGACGGCAACCGCAGCGGAAAAGGGCCGTGGGTTTGGAAAACCGTCAAGGCGACGTGCTACGGCGTAACGCGCAAGTTGAAGGTGCTTTCCTTCCAGGCAGTCTGGCCCGAGGTGCGTGGGTTGTTGCCGATTCTTGTGGTATTGGTACGCGACCCGAAGGGCAAGTTCGCCGACAAGTATCTCTTCACCACCGATGTGAACGCCGAGTTGAGTTGGGTAATCTCCACGTTCTCGCGAAGATGGTCGATCGAGGTCGCCTTCAAAGCGAGCAAGCAGGTGATGAAGATTCAAGCCCCACAACACTGGTGCCGGCAGAGCATCGAGAAGCTGTCGCCCTGGGTGTGGATGATGCAAAGCGTGATCGGTCTGTGGTATATCACCGAGGGCCACAAACTTCCGCAAGCGCGGGCTGCGCGTCGGCGTTTCGGCGACTGGGACACGGAATGGTCGCTCGCTCATATGCTCCGCATCCTGCGCCGGTTATCCTCGCGAATACAATAAACACCAAGTCGGGCACCAAGGCCGACCTTCATGAATTACTTGTAGCCCTGGAAAACTACGTACATCTCGCCGTTTGACCGGCTTGAAAACTGCGAATATTCAGGTAAAGCAGATCGCAGATTTTGTCGCCGTTTTCCTGGATCAGCGGCGATTCGCTGAGGCCATAATGCCGATTGACTCGCGGCGGCGCGAACATCCCGTGCCCCGGCAAGCCCAACTCCTCGCGGATCGCGCCGCACGGCTGCTGCAATCCGGCAAGACCCTCCGCGCAGGTCCGAAGCCAGCGGCGGTGCTCCGGCGTGTCCTTGACGCGGACCAGCCAGGCCAGGGGCAGCATCATGCGGGCCCGCTCCTGGGCGAGGCCGTTGGTCCAGCGCCAGCCGTCCGTGTGTTGTTGCATGGTCATGCGGACGGCGCTTTCGGCTCGTTGGTAGAACATCTCGTAGCCCGTCCGCTGATAGGCCCACAGGAAGCACGCCCAGAGATAGGCTTCCATGTGCGGCGAATAGTTGACGAATTCCTTGCGCTCGAAGTAGTGCTGCCATCCTTCACGGCCAAGCTGCTTCAAATACAAGCAATCGCCGCGGAAGCCGAGCCGTCCTGTCGTGCGAAGCTGGGCTAAAAGGCACATCATCATCGGGCGATCATAATGGTCGGTGCCCAGCATGCCGGAGGCAGCCATCGTGCCCAGCAACAGTCGCGCGTTGTCGTCGCCGTAGTTGGCGGGCGAACCGAGACTCCAGGCGATCAGGCCGTACGCGCCATGCTCGGTATCACCCCATTCGCGATCTCGCGCCGGACCGGTTGTACCAATAGTCCAAGATGTTCCCCGCCAATTGCGCGGCCTGTGGGTCTCCGAGCGCTTTCCCGGCAAGAGCCAACGCGGCCGCCGACTCGCCGTTGCAGTCGCCACGGCGCGACGTGCCCTGCCACTGGCTGCCGTCGCTGTGAATGCTGGCAAGGATCGCCTCGCAGATGCCCAGCGATCCGTCGCCGTCGGGACTGTCGCGCGGCGGCACAGGCAAGTTGCCGGGCGACTTCTCGATCTCCGCGCGGCGCGATTCGGGTGGGATGAGTTTCGAGTGCTTGTACCAGTCGAGTCCACGGCCAAGTGCGGATCGCTCGACATCGGTGGGCAGTGCTTCGTCGGGGCCGAACGACGGTCGCACCGTCGGCGTCCATTTCAGGTCGGGAAGGTTTCGGCCGGGCAAGAGCCAACGCAGCACGCCGGACCAGACGCTGCGCCAGGCGTCAGCCGGTGCGTAGCGGGCGGTAACGAAATGGCTCAGCCCGGCGGTGGCTACGAGCGCCTTGAACTGAGGATGCTCGAACAGAATTGGAAACGTCTCCTCCGGCAATCCATAGACGGCGCGTTCGACGCCCGCCACCCGCGCGGCAACCAAGTGGACCTTCTCACCTTTCACGGGCACAAACGACATGCCATTGGTGCCGAGAATTCGCATCGGCCGCAGACTTGCGCCGAAGAAGTCGGAGTTGACGACCAGCCGTTCGAACGCCACTGCACGCGGCTTGCCAATTTCCAGCCCTGGCAACGACGCGGGATATTCGACGTAGAGCCGCAATCGCTTTTCGGCCGCTTGCTCGAAGAATCCTGGCGGCAGCGGCACAAGCGATGGCGAATCTCCATCGACGAGGACCAGCATGCCGTCGCCCGCTGCGGCTGCGAAGAGGCCTTCACCGGGCGTGTTCGCTCGCGAAACTGCGATGCCGCTTGCCAGAAGAACGCGATAGAGATCGTTCTCCGCCTGGCAACAGGCAACGAGCTTCGGCGCGGCGCTAGCGGAAACAGGTGCAACTGCTGGGGCAACAGCCACGGCACATAGAGCAATGGCAAATAGAAATCGAGTCATGCCAGTCATTTTGTTAATCGGCGCTTTGTCAATCGGTCAGTTCGATTTGGCCTACCCACATCAGATTGGGCCGTAACTTGTGGCCACCGCCCGGCATTTGCACGACGCGGAGGAAGTGGAACGGTTCGTCCGGCAGCGGGTAGCTGCCGATAGCCGATTGGTTGTCCTTGACGCGGAGGACTGTTTTCCACGGGGAGTCGGCTTTGTTTTTGACCTGAATGCAATAGTTTCGCGAAATCCACCAGCGTCCGCCTTCATTGTTGTTGATGTCGTATGCCCAGGTGATTTGGAATTGGCCGCAGCGGACAGCCTTGCCGAGGCGGATTTCGATGCCATGCGCCGCGGAATCCTCCTCGGAGACCCAGGACGCTTCCTGCCAGCCCATGTCCTTGCGCTGCTTGATGCCGTTGACAATGGGGGTCAAGCGATAGTTTGGAAACGAGGGTGTTGCCACAACTACAGTCTTCGCCGGCAGACCATTGCGTGCCTTGTCAAGCACAACGGTGACCGTCTCATCGAGCTTCAGTTCCGGTACGCGTTGGTCGGTGTCGGCAGGCTTCGAGTCAGCGGCCAAAGCGGCGCGGCCGACTGGACAAAAAAGACCAGCGTCAAGCACAGTGTTGCAAAAAATCTTACCGGCATAGTTGTCTCCCGATTCGGAATCCTTCTTCTATCATAGCCGGTCGGGCCTCGCAAACCTTGCGATAGGATTTGTGCAAAAGCGGATCGAATTTGGGCAAAAGTGGAACAGTAGCGGCGATTTCCGGAAGTGTCGCGTGGTATATTGGGGAGTTGATACGTCCCACCTTGCCCATGTACTCACCGGAGGCGCCATGCGCCCGCTCGCAGCCCTTGCAAGTCTCCTATTTCTATTCAGCGCGGTGGAATTCGCCACGGCGCGCCCGGAAGACAGCACGATTACTCTAGCGCTTCGCACCCGAGACCCAAAAACTAACGAACTCAAGATCGCGCCGCTGAAGATCGACCGCGCAAGGCCGGCATCGTCATCGTTGATATGTGGAACTACCATTGGTGCATGACGTGGACCGATCAGGCAGGCGGGATGTCATATCGCATGAACAAGGCGCTGGAAGGGGCTCGCAAGCTTGGCATGCCCGTTTTCTGGGCTCCGACCGACACGGCCGACACGTTCATCGACTGGCCGCAGCGCCAACGCGCGATGGCCGTGCCCTACGTTGAAGTTCCCAAAGTGCGAGGCGTCACTTGCCGCTGGACCGTCAAAAGCGGTCCCTGCCACTGCGGGCCGGGCATCGCTTGCCTGCCAAACTATGGCGAGGACGCGATGGACGAACGGGTGAATATCGCCGATCCGGACTATATCGTCTCCGGCACACAGGAGTTGTATTCGCTTTGCAAGGCCCGCGGCCTCACGCACTTGATTTACTTTGGCGGGGCGACGAATATCTGTCTTACCGGCAAAGACATCGGGCTAGGACCCATGTATTCCGCGGGATTGGATTGTTGCTTCGCGCGGGACCTGGCCTTCGCGTGGACCCACTACGATCCCGAAAGTCGTTTTACGCCCTCGGTGGGCAACGACATGGCCGCCGACGACCTGGAGCGCGGCGGCATCCCCACGATTCACTTCGTTGACGAGTTGCAAAAGGTCGGCCTCTGGGACGATCGCTGGATCACCGAGCCGGTCCGTATCACGCCTGCCGGCAAGAAGTCGCGGCCGTACTTTTTCGAGAAGTCCGTGGCTGTGTCGCTGGACGTGCCGATGGTCCGTGGCGCGGAGATTCGTTATACACTAGATGGTGGCGAGCCGGCCGTTTCGTTCAACCAAATACGATCGGCCGATTGTGCTGGAAAAGACGAGCACGATACATGCCGTGGCCTTCCGCGATGGCAAAAAAGTCTCGCTGCCAAACGATGGCTGCTTCGTCCGCCTGCCTCCGCTGCCTCCGCTGCCGCAGATCGCGATCGATCGGTTGACGAGCGTGACTGACCTCTACGCGAAGAACGGTCCGGTCTACGCTGCCTGCCTCTGGCAGCCGCGGCTCGGCCGATCGTACGAGGACAAGCCGCTGCGGATTCGCGGTACTCAATACGATCGCGGCGCGGGGATGCGGGCGCCGGGCTATTTGCGCTACGATCTGAAGCCCGAATACGATCGCTTCGTGGCCCTGACCGGCGTGGACGACAACATGCTCGACCACGAACTAGGCCGCAACATCGCCTTGCATCCCAGTATGGTATTCAAAGTGTTCGTCGATGGCCGCCTGGCGGCGGAAAGCCCGGTGATGCGAATCTCGCAAGAGCCGTGGCGGTTTGACGTCTCGCTGCCGCCCGGCTGTCGCCAGATCGTGCTGTCCTGTGCGCCGACCGGCCCGCGCGATCCCTACCAGCTCGGCAACTGGGTCCGCGCTGGGTTCGTCAAGAAAGTCCATCAACAATAAAGGAATCTGCAATGAACGTGAAAACGAGAATTGCCTTGTGCGCTGTTCTACTTGTCGCGATCGGCGCCGCCAGGGCCGATGACTCCAAAACTCTCGATTCGGCCTATTATCATGCGTCGCAAGCGGCCTACGAACGTTGGCGGGACCTTAAATACGGCCTCAGAATCCATTGGGGCCAATACAGCGAGGTCCCCTGCGAAGCCTCCTGGCCGTTGAAGCTGATGACGGACGCCAAGCGGCAGGAGTATTTTCAGCTCTACAAGAATTTCAATCCCAAGGACTTCAGCGCCGAGAAGTGGATGGATATGCTCCAGCGCTTTGGAATGACGAATTTCACCATTACCACCAAGCACCACGACGGCCTTGCGCTCTGGGATACGAAAACCCGCGTGAAGAGCCGCGTGGATTACGCCACCGCCGGCGGGCCGAAGCTGGAAAATTGCGATCGGGCCTACAGCGTCATGGAAGCCCCCATCCATCGCGATATTATCAAGGAACTTTGCGACGCGGCGCACAAGCGGGGCATCGCCATCGATCTCTACTTCTCGCACATCGACTGGAACGACGCCGACTTCCGCATGGACCCCTTTCATCCGTTCTACGACAAGAACTTCAGCAAGAAGAACAATCCGGCCGAGTATGCCCGCTTCATTCAGCGGCATCGCCAGCAGATTCTCGAACTGCTCACGAACTACGGCAAGATCGACATGATGTGCCTCGACATCTGGCTGCCGGACGAATGCTGGCCGGACATTAAAGAGACCGTGATGATGGCCCGCAAGCTGCAACCGGACGTGCTCTTCCGCGAGCGCGGCATCGGAGCCTACGGCGACTACACGACGCCGGAGTGTTGGGTGCCCGACTCGGCCGGGCTCAGCGACAAGCGGGTGGATCGCCCGTGGATGGTGATCTACACCCTCTCGCCTTGGTTCGCCTACGATCCCGTCGGCAAGAACTACAAGTCCGCTCAGTGGATATTGACGAGCCTGATCGATATCTGCGCCAAGGGCGGCAATTTTCAAGTTGCGATCGGACCCGATGCGGAAGGCAACTTCCATCCCGAAGCAGTTAAGCGGCTGGAGTATGTCGGCGACTGGCTCAAGGTCAACGGCGAGGCGATCTACGCCACGCGGCCGCGCGACGGCGAACTCTGGCAGGAAGGCAAGGAGATCCGCTACACGCGCAGCAAGGACAACAAGACGATCTATACGATATCGACGAAGTGGCCCGGCAAGCGGCTCGTGTTGGACACCGTCCGCCCGGAAAAGGACTCGCAAATCGTCATGCTTGGCGTGAACGAGCCGCTCAAATGGACTTACTCGGAGACGGGCGGGCTGGCGATCGATCTGCCCGAAAACCTCCAAGTCGAAAAGAATCGTCCCTGCCGCGACGCCTGGACATTCAAGATCGTCGGCCAGACCGCGCATCGCAAGTGGGTGGCCAACGGCGATTTCGCGAAAGGCGAAATCGGCAAGTTGCCCGACGGGTGGAACGTATCGACGCCCAATCCAGCCTTGGCGCCGACGTACAAACTCGTTCGCGGCGAGGACGGCAAGAACCTGCTGCTGGTCGAAGGCAATGGGCGGAAGGAATGCTTTGGGTTGCTCAAGCACCCGATCGACCTGGCCGCGGGCAAGACCTATCGCTTCCGTGTGCGTTTCAAGTTCGAGGGTTTCGAGGACGTCAATCGGAATCTCGTCCACAATGTTTACTGCTACACCAGCGGCAACGACGGCATTTTCAGCTATCGCAGGGACGGCGAATGGGTCGTCGGCGAAGCGCCGATCACGCTGACCGGCACGGGCGACGTGCGGCTGATCTTCCGCTTCGCTCCTCAGGGGAAAGTCTGGTATTCGGAAGCGTCGCTCACCGAATGCGAGCCGGTCAAGCCGCGGCCGGTGAAGATGGCCGTCACGTCAGGCCCCGGCGACCGCGGTCGCTGGGAGAAGTTCCTCGATACGGCCGGTGAAAAGCACTGCGACGTGGCCCTGATGGGCGAGTTCTTCAACGGCAACGGCGATCCGCAGAAGCCCGACGTGATGGACGGCCCCTGGATGAAGTTCATGTCCGAGAAAGCCAAGCAATGGAAGATGTACGTCGCCGGCACGCTCCTGCTGAAGCAGGGTGACCTGGTGTACAACTCCTGCCCGCTCTGGGATCGCGACGGCAAGCTCGTCGGCATCTACAACAAGAATATGCTGTACGACCCCGAGTTGGACAACGGCACGAGCTGCGGCACCGAGCTGCCCGTCTTCCGCACGGATTTCGGCAAGGTGGGCATCATGACCTGCTACGACAGTTGGCATCCCGAGGTCGCGCGGCTCTTGGGCTACAAGGGCGCGGAGCTGGTTCTCTTTCCGAGCGCAGGCTACTACATGCAGTTGATGCACGCCCGCGCGGCGGACAACGGGATCGTGATCGCCGCCTCCAGCGGCAGTCCTTGCGGCGTGTGGGACAGCGGCGGCAACCAGGCCGATGGCGGCGATCCGGACGTGACACGGTCCGCTCCGAATGCGATCTTGGCCTTCGAGAAAGACGCCGCTCAGAACGCGCAATTCGTCACCGTGGACCTTGCCAAGAAATCGAGCCCGCATTACTGGGGCGGCCCAATGCTATCCGCTCCCGGCGGCCGCCGCGTCCGCGCGACCGCGCCCTACTACCTGGAAGACGAGATTTCCCGCGAGGCGCGGCGGTGGTGGGAGGAGCCGTAACGGCATTCTCGGATTTCGTGTTGCCGGCTATTATTCGCGGCAATGCGCCGATGAGCGACACTTCCATTTGAATCGCCAGGCGGCACACTCTACGCTTAGAGCATGACGACCGAGAAGCATGAGAAGCATCCGGTGCATGAGACACGCATGAGCAGCGCAACACGATTTCGACATCTTGTAGTGTTGGCGTCGGCATTTGTTCCGCTGCTGTTCAGTCGCGCGTACCCGCAGCAAGACTCCCAAGTCTTGCCCGTATCTGTCACAACGGCCCACGGTCCAGAGCGCCCTGCCGTCGTTCCGATTCTGTCGGGATTGCCAGTCGAGAAGCCGCTCTTTGGCGGGCAGCCTGTTGGGCGACCCGTCCCAGGCAACGGTTATAAGCCGATCGGGCAGGACAGCTTCCAGGTCCACAACGGGCCGGGACGGCACGATTTCATTCTCACCACCGGCATGTGGTGGCTGCGGGTCGGCGACCGGCCGCGAATGAGTCTCGAACTTCGCAGAGGCCACGGGGCCTATGCCGAGCCAGCTTTGCTGCCGGGCTTGGCCCTGAGCGGGGAACTGCGCATGGCCGTCAAAGTGGGCGAGAAGCAGAAGTTTCTTGACAAGTTCCGCAGCATCGATGCCGTGCTATCGCCCGGCTCGGTACTCTGGAGATGCAGCGACGATGGGCTGGGACTCAAGGTGGAATTGCAGGCCGCGCCTTTCGTTTCGCCTTGGGGTTTTTTGGCGACAGCGAAAGTCTGTATGGTGGGACAAGGGAGCGCAGCGAGCGCGGGCCCACCAAACAATCGGGCTGGTGGGCCGTGCATCGCAAGCTCGCTGGTCCCATCCTACGCTGTAACGCTGTCCTGGCAGTTCAGCCAAGCCGCTCACGACGCCGGCGAAGCCGAAATCGCCCATTTCACAACCGGCAAGTACACGCAGATCTATCTCGGGACGGTTGAACGCAACGGCGTCGCGCGGAACGGAAACATCGAAGCCGACCTTAAACTACCGTCGTCGGGCGAGCTGGCCACCAGCCGCTTGCTCTGTGTGTGGGGCTATAGCGACTACGATAAACATGGCGTCGCAGACGCATATAAGCGGTTGGATTTTCGCCCCTTCGACCAGACCTGGCTGGCTGGCATGAAGCCGAAATGGTTCGATCATTGGATCGGCGGTGGATTCCGGCCGCGGCAGAAGTTTCTCGACGCTCGCGAACATGCCGACGCGGTGCATAAGCAGGCAAGCGACTTCTGGGATGCCCAGCGTGCGCGCGTGCGTATCAAAACACCCGATCCGCGGTTCGACAACGTGGTCAACCACGTTGCCGCTGAATCCCGCGTGCTCTTTGAATACCCGGGCTTCATTCACGGCCTCGGCTACGCCAAATATGGCAAGATCAATCACGGTTACTACGGCTTCGAGGCCGCCGGCATGCACGCCGAAACGGCCGATTCTTTGCACTTCATTTCCGGCACTCAGGATGTCACCGGCCGGCAGCGCTACTTCACTCCCGCTTTCGCCTTGAGCAACTGGCACGAGGACATGGATTTTTATTTCGCGGAGCAGTGCTGGTATCACTGGCGTTGGACGGGCGACAAGGAGTTTTTGCGGGCGATCTGGCCGGCCGGGCGGCGGGCGCTGGAGCATGGCTTGGCTGCAAGCAGTCCCCGCGGCGATGGCCTGATGACCGGCTACTACGAGATGTGGAACTCCGACCAAAACAACCCCGGCGGCATCTCTGCACTGCAAACCGCGCTGGGCTGGGCCGCGTTGCGGGCCGGACGGGACATGGCCGCGGCGCTAGGCGACGTTGACTTCGGCCGCACCGGCCTGCCGGGCGTTTCCTACGATCCGGACTATGACCGGCGGTATCAACGGCTCATGGCACAGACGGAGAAGCAGTACCTTGCCCGCCTTTGGCAGAACGACGTGGGAGCGTGGGCTTCGGCGGAGGACAACGGCGTGAACCGGCCTCGCCCACACACCTGCGAACAGAACTATGCCATTTGGCGCGGCCTCGGCACGCCGATGCGGAACTACATGGCCCTCCGTTACATCCGCGAGAACTTGCACCGGATTGATCCGGCGACCGGCTCCGAATTCGAGTATATAAACGACTGGTGGCCGATCCAGTGGAGCCACCATTACCCGGCCAGCGGAGACACGTGCGCCACGTTTCAATCGGCGTGCGCGGCCGGCGACGTTGACGCGCATTGGCCGGCATTCGATACGGTCGCCGAGTCGGCTTACGCCAACGGCGGAATGCTGTGGCACGCGACTGGGTCGAACTCGATGGAGATGGAACCCTTGTTCCTGCAAGCCGTGATCGACGGGCTGTTTGGCGTCAAGCCGTGGTTCGGCGAGAACTTGCTCGTGCTTCGCCCTGCGTTTCCTTGGCAATGGAACGACGCGGAATTGCGGCATTGCGACGTCTCCTGTCAGTTCCATCGCGACGCCGGCGGCGTTCGCATGAACGTCACCACGCCCGTGCCGCGGATAATGCGGGTGGAGATTCCCGTCCGCGGCCCCGTGGAGAACGTGACGCTGGACGGCAGCGCGATCGAATACCAATTGGAGTCGGCGGTGAATTGCGCTCGCGTGGTCGTGCGGTCTCCCGTGGGGCGCGAGCACCGCTTCGCGGTCAAGTACGGGACCTTGCTTCCGAATGTAGCAGGCTCGCCAACGGTAATACTCGACGAGCAGGCAACCTTCTCGGTGCGTCATGCCAAGATTGTGGCCGTTCACGATCCGCAGCAAGCGCTTCGGGCGGTTGCGATTGCTGCCCGCGTTGACGGCGCGGAAGTGACGTTGGTTCCTACGCGGGTGGGCAAGCCGACAGTGTTCCTCGAATTGGAAGCAGGAAACGTGAAGTGGCTGCATCCCTTGGACCTCGCAGTTTCGCCGCCGTGGACAATCCGCGAGCGCTATCTTCCCGAGTTCAGCCGCGGCGGCCCGGCCGTCGTTTTGCCGGCCGTGGACGAAAAGACGCGGGCACTAACGATTGATTTGACGAACCAC
The DNA here is from genome assembly GCA_963707295.1 of uncultured Planctomycetia bacterium. GTDB lineage: Bacteria > Planctomycetota > Planctomycetia > Pirellulales > Thermoguttaceae > JANXQG01. The sequence continues at coordinate 3,072,907 of CAVPPL010000005.1, read as the reverse complement.
GGCCGGCGAGCGATTTCGGGCGTCGCGCGGATAAAGGTCGCCGGCAAGACGTGAGCATTGCACCCTCGTCAGACACGCGGCTGATTGTGCCGCTGGCTTCCATCTTCGACCGCCTCTCGCCCGGCAGCGTATCGGTTCAAGTGGAGTTGGCGGGCCGCACGGAGACCGCGCGGGCCGTGGACTGGACAATCGGCAAATCCACGGCCTCGTGGACGACACGGATGCGGCCGATCGACTTGACGGCCTTCTATAACGCCGACGCGGAACGGCTTTTCAGCCCTCGGACGCAATGACGCATCGACTACACCGGCGCTCAGCATGGCGTCGATCGGCGGCAGCCACTGCCGCTTCGCGACGAGCGTGGTTGGGTGATCATGAACGGTGTGACGAGTCTTTTTGAGTACGGCGTCCTGCCCGAACAATGCAAGGCTTCCAAATTCGTCAAGTTTGACAAACCTTCGGAGTCGTTGAACGACACGGCCGGGGTTCCCTTCCGTACGACGCCGGGCAAAGTCCTCGCGCTCTGCTGCACCGAGCCCTACGAGCAGTTCCCCAGCCGCGTGCTGTTGCGGTTGCCGGAACCAAGGCGGGTGGAAAAACTCTATCTGCTTTCAGCAAACCTGGTGAAGACGCTGAAGTGCTACTATCCGGGGGCGGAGATCCGCGCACGATACGCCGATGGTTCGGATCAGTTGTTCTCGCTGTCCCCGCCGCATACGCTTCCGAGCGTGGTGGGCCGCATCTGCCCCGCCGCCTGCGCGATTCGCGTCGGCAGTTTGCAAGGCGAAGGAAACCCCGTGCCCGATACGGCTTGCTACTTCTCCGTCACCGACACCGTGCTGGACGGCGCAAAACCGCTCGCTTCCATCGAGCTGCGCTGTGTGGCCACAGAAACGCTGCTTGGCGTAGTGGGCCTGACGTTGTTGGATGCCAGGTAAGCAATAGTGGCGAACCGCCAACTAGAAAAGCTCCGTCGAACGGCGATGATTAAAAATCGTCGCCCGTGACGGTCTTGCCGTCGCCGGACGCGATGAGGCGGTCCCAAATCGTTGGGTTGGTCACCGAGCCCCCCGATGACTCGACGAAGTCGCTAATCCAATGCACTCCACCGTCAGCGAACGCCGAATAAACGCCGCCCGTGTGCATCGACCGGGCCGTTTGTTGCTCATTATACATATCAACGCCGGAGCATGGCATATTCGTCGCGACGGCCAGATTGTTACCGTTGGTTTGATAAAAGCTGGCATCGCCATAGGCCGTGCGAAGTTGCGTACAGTTAATCATATCGTCGGCTGCAAAATATGACCAGTTCGGGCCGTGATCGTCGCCCGACCAGTCGTTCACACCCCAGATTCCGCTGGGACAGGCGCCGGACATCGCCCACACGCCGCGCGCGTCGTAGTCAGCGATGCCGGCCCGGAGTTCCGCCAACAAGATCGTATGACTGAGGCCGTCGACGACCTTGGCGGTCGTGAGTGAGCAACCGGAGCCCATTATGCCCCGCACGCGCTGGTCTTGCCAACCGGGGGTGCCGAGCCCGCCCGCGCTGTCAGGGCTAGAATTGTTTTCCAACATCCCCAGGCCGCCGTTGGCACCATAATTCCCCCGCGCCCAGTTGTCGCCCATTGATACCGTGTGCTGTCCAGACGAGCCGTTAAATGGCTTGCGGTTATTCTGGTCGGAAGGACAGAGCATGGTGGGGATCACGTTCGCGCGCGCGAGGGCGTTGGCTGGATCCGACATCGGCTTATTGTGGTTGATCTGCTTGTACAGCGGGTTGTATTCGGTATGCGGCAAGATCATGACGACCCAATTGTCTTTGCCGCCCGCTGGATTGCTCGGATCGTTGCCGACCCACGTAGCACCTGGCGGGAAAGCGCCGTGCTCCTCGGTATAGACGAGCGTGGCGAAGGCGAGCTGTTTGAGATTGTTTTGGCACTGGGCGCGGCGGCCAGCCTCGCGGGCCGCATTGATCGCCGGCAGCAGCAGACCGATCAGGATGCCGATGATCGCGATGACGACCAACAACTCCACTAGCGTAAAAGCCTTTCGCTTCATGGGTTCCTCCACAGGCGGGGTTATCTGCGAAGATTATAGTTGCAATTCCAATAGCGTGTCAATTCAATGTCGCAGCCAAATGCAAAATCGTAACTATTTTAGCCAAATAATGGTGGCAAAAATTCCATTTGTGTCACTAAGATTAGTCTATTCAGACTTTGGGGTTGAAGCCCTCACGAATTCACGAACCGGCGGATGATGATGTTGCGATCGATAGATCCGCCGGGCCGAGCCAACATGCCGCCGGAGGCCGCTGTCATAATGGGCAAAGTTCAATCGTTTCTTTTCGGAACTATTACTACTCGTCGGATCTTGGTGCGGCCTCGGCAACTGCGGACGTGCCCAACATCTACTCAACTGGACCAACGGCGGCGGCAACTTCGTCTGGGCCAATAGTGCCAATTGGGATCTGGGCAGTACCTTTCATTATCCCGGTTCGCTCGCCACTTCGGACACTGCGGTCTTCCCAGCCGGTTCGTCGGCAGGCACGATAAGCGTCGGTTCGCCTCTGACGGTCGGCGCAATCGTGTTGGGCAACAATGCCGCGGCCGACACCGTCGCCGGCAGCACGATCAGTCTCGGCAACGGCGGCGCGATCGTGCAAACCAATCTCAACAATCAAGCGTTCAATAACACGATAAGTTCCCCGATCAACCTTTTGGGCTCGGCCGCGATCGAAAATGACAATTTTACGTCAAATAGCTGGTATGGCCTTTTGAACGTGAGCGGCAACCTCAGCGGCGCCGGCGCTGACGATCGGCAGCACCAACGGCGGCCTGGTCGAGCTAAGCGGCAACAATAGCGGCTTCACAGGCGCGATCAATGTCGTCACCACGACGCCGAACGCCGGCGGTCTTTTTGGGAGCTCCGTCAATGGCGCGAGCGCCGTCAACTTCACCAACGGCGCTTGGCAGGGCTATGGCGCGGTGACTTCGCCCATTACGGTCAACGCCGGCGCCACCTTCTTTTCGAACTTCGGCGGCGGCTACACAACCAACAGTATTACCGTCAACAGCGGCGGCACGCTTACTCTCAACACGGGCGGGGGCAACACGAGCGGTTATTACGGAACGCTCGGCGGTCCTGGAACGGTAGTCCCCAACGGCAACGGCAATATCTATTCCGGCTGGACCGACAATTGGTTCGCCGGCGCCAATCCCAATACTCTCAGCGGCGCCGTCGTCGTGCAATCGGGCCGCTTGAACCTGGCCAAAAACGCCGGCGTCAACGCAATCGGAACCGCCGGTGTGAGCGTCGGCAGCAGCGGCAACACGGCGCTGGTCATCTGGCAGGCCGATAACCAGGTCAATGGCACGGCTTCCTTCACGCTGCTTAGCGCTGGCAGTCTCGCCGCCGGGGGCGGCACGCTCAGCAGCGGCCAACTCTGGCTCAACGGCCACAACGACACGATCGCCGGATTGCAGGACACCGGCGGCAGCGGCACCGCGATCGTCGAGAACAACGCCTCCTTTTCCGCCGTCACGTTGACCATCAGCCCCAGCGCGGGCAGCAGCTATAACTACGGCGGCAGAATCCGCGACGGCGATAGTCCAGGCATGGGGACTCTTGCCCTGGATGTAAACGGCGCCGGACGCCAGATCCTCGGCGGGGCACTCACCTACAGCGGAGCCACGACCGTCAACGGCGGTACACTGACGCTCAACGGGACGCTAAGCAACGCGAACATCCAAGTCAATTCGGGCACATTCAACGGCAGCGGCCTTATCACGTTCCAGCCCGGGGATGAAATCACGGTCGGTTCCTCGGGCCGGTTCGACGCTTCCAGCGGATCGTGGAACATTGTCGGGCTATCGACCTCTCCCGTCACTCTGTTGGACTTCAGCAACGGCGGATCGTTCGTATCGCCCAGCTCGGGCTCGCTCAACAGCCTGCTGACACCGGCTTCGGCCGCCAAATTTACGCTTGCGGAACGTCAACAACACGATTGTTGCGACGCTTTTGGCGAACAACGAGTGGGTCGTCGATGCCGGCGGCACGTGGAGCAATTCCGGCAATTGGCTGCACGGGCTCGTGCCCAATGCCGCCGGCGTGCCGGCCAATTTCAGTGACGCGATTACTGCGCCGCGCATCGTCAGCGTAAATATTCCCGTTACCCTAGGCTCGATCAACTTCAACAACTACAACCAATACACGCTCCAGAGCAGCGCCGGCACAAACGGCATCACGTTCAACAATAGCGGGGAAGACGCCTCGATCGGCGTTGGCACGGGCAGCCACGCGATCAACGTCCCCATCGTTTTGGCAGGCAACGGCGTGCTCGACATCAATGTGACGCCCCAGGCCGGCGTCTTGACGATCGGCGGCAACATCAGCGAAGGCGTGCCGGGAACGGGTGTGCTGAACATCGCTGCCGCCTCAGCCGGAACGGTGGTCCTGTCGGGCACTAACACCTTCACCGGCGGAGTGAAAGTGGCAGGCGGCGTGCTCACCGTCGCCGGCGGTCAGGCGCTGGCAAGCACCATCGACGTGACCGTCCAGCAAGGGGGCACGTTCGGCCTAAGCGCCGAGACGGACTATCAATCGATCGGTTCGCTCAACTCCCATGGCAATACGGTGATCTATCCTAACGGAGGAACATTGAACGTCGCCGCCAACGGCAGCAATGCAATTAACGGCCTCGTCGGCTCGGGCGTTGTCATTCTCACCGCGACGAGCGCGGGCGTCACGCAGAGTTTGGGCAACAACGGGGCTTTCACTGGCAACATGACGATCAACAACGGGCTCATCGCCACAACTCAAGGCGCTTCTTACGCCTTCGGGGCCGCCGGCGGCACGACGACGCTCAACAACGTGACTTGGAACGGGATCGGCTCCACGGCCGTCAATTTCCATTTGACAGGTACGGCGGACTCGTTCGGCAATTACGGCCTCTACCCCACGCTTTCAGGAAACATCGCCATCGACATGGGGACCACGTTCAATTGGTCTACAGGGAACGGTAATCCCGGCGCCCTTTCGGGAGTCCTCAGCGGTGGCGGCACTTTCGCAGTTGTGGGGGCCGCCAGTCCTATAGTAAACGAGCTTGTTCTCACCGGAGCAATGGCGAACACGTTTAGCGGCACAACGCTTGTTGAGCAAGGCTCTATATATCTTCAGAAACCCGACGGCGTGAACGCTATCGCCGGGCCTCTAACCATCGGATACAGCATCGATCCGGCGCACGTGGTTTTGAGCGCCAATGAGCAGATCAACCCGTCTGTCGTCATATCCTTCGGAAACAACGTCAGCGATCTTCGCCTCAATGGATTTGACGAAACGGTGGGCGGCTTGTCGAGCAACACGGGTAACGGCCAGGTCGGCAACTTCGGCACGTCCGCCTCGACACTAACGGTCAACGCCGTGGGCATCACGACCTATGGCGGATCGCTTATCGACGGCGGCACTAACTCGTTAAGCCTGACAATAAGCGGCAGCGGAACCCTGATACTCGCGGGGACAAGCTCCTATGACGGGGATACGATCATCAACTCCGGCGTCTTGATCGCGGACAATGCTGCTGCACTGCCCACGGGGACCAACTTGACCGTCGGCGACCCCTCGATGTTCGCGGCGCCGACCGTAGGCGCGGCGCGGGTTGCGGAGGTGGCTTCAGTTCCGGAGCCAGGCAGCTTGGTACTTTTGATTACAAGCGTCGTTCTTTTCGCGAAGCTTTATCGGCGGCGCCCCGGCTAATGGGCGGCTGCCACAACGGTCGTGCAATGGCCGATTGCTTCACAGCAATTCGCTGAAATGAACGGCAAAATCGTAAGTATTTTAGACAAAAAACGGTATCTAAATTGTTTCCTTGTCATTAAAATGCGAGTGGGTCCTTGAGAAGGGGTGTTCTCATGGCGACATCTGTAAATGTCGCACTGGTCCCGCAGTCGATGGCCGTCCGTGGCCGCGACAACAAACCGAGAAGGAGTGTGCTCTATGATACGCCACGTTCGCCCAACGATATCGGGAGTCTTGTTCGTTGCCCTGCTCGCAGCCGGGCTGAGCAACTGCGCGCGGGCACAGAATGTCTACAGTTGGACAAACACAGCCGGCGACAAGGTATGGACCTCTACGACCAACTGGAGCAGCACCGCGAGCGGGTATCCGGGGAGCCTCTCCAATAGCGACACCGCGTTCTTCGCGAAGACAAGCTTGACCGGAGCGATTAACATCTCAACGCCGATAACGCTGGGCACTTTGTTAATGGGGTCCAGCAACACGACGACACTCAGCGGCAGCACGATCAGCATCAGCGATGGCGGCGAAATCATCTTAGGTACCACAGGAAAGACAGTCGCGCAGGTTGTCTCGAACCCGGTCGCGCTCCTGGGGAGCGGCACGATAGGCTCCAACAACGCGGTCAGCGGAGGGGGCGGTGTCGGCAATTTCAATATCAACGGCGCACTTACCGGCTCCAGCGTGCTGACTATTACCAGCACGAACACCGGACAGGTTCAGTTTAGCGGCGTCACTACCGGGTTCACGGGCACGGTCAACGTCGTCACGACAACTCCCAGCACCTTTACGACGGGGTCCGGGGGCCTCTTCAGCGGCAACTTGGGCAGCGCCGCGGCAATCAACTTCACCAACGGCGCCTGGCGCGGCGTCCCGAACGGACAGTCGGTTCCCATTACGATCAACACCGGGTGGACCTATTTCGACAATTCCGGCACGTTTCCGGAGCAATTGACCGTCACAAGCGGCGGAACGGTGACGCTCGGCACTGGCAACGGCAACCAGAACAATTATACCGGCCTCTTGAGCGGTCCCGGTGTCGTCACCGTCAATGGCAACACCAGTGGCCTGGACCCGGACGTTTTCTTCGCCGGCGCGAACGCCAACACGCTCAGCGGCTTGGTCTACGTCTATCAGGGCAGATTGAATTTGAACAAATCTGCCGGTACCAGCGCGATCGGGACCGCCAGCGTGCTCGTCGGCCACAGTGCCAACAACACCTACGGGATAGTCGTCTGGCAGGCAAGTAACCAGGTCAACGGCAATAGCAACTTCACGCTTGGTAGTTTTGGCACGATAAATTCGTCCGGTTCCGCGAGTAACGACGGCCAACTCTGGCTCAACGGCTTCAACGACACGATCGGCGGCCTTCAAGACACCGGCGGCGCGGGAACCGCCATCGTGCAATGCCAGAACCCCTCGGGAACCTCCAGTCTGACGGTCAGCCCCAGCACCAGCTTCAATTATGGCGGCATCCTCCGAGACGGCACCACAACCGGCGAAGGCCAGCTTTCCTTCCACATGGGCGGACTTGGCGTACAAACCCTGAGCGGCTCGAACCTCTATACGGGAGCAACGACCGTCAATAGCGGCACGCTTACCATTGCCAGTTCCTTGCCAACAGCCAACATTACCATCTCCGGTGACTTGAACGGCGGCGGCACAATCAACTTCGGCAATGGCAGTTCCAACGGCGTGATTGTCGTCAACAGCTCCGGCACACTTGATGTATCACAAGGGATGCAATTCAACATCGCCGGACTGTCGGTTTCGTCCGCCACCCTCGCCAGCCTAGCGCCGGGCAGCACGTTCGATCCGCCGTTGTCGGGTCTGGAGAACCTGCTGACTCCGGCGTCGCAGGCCAAATTCACGCTTACCAACGTCAATAATCTGCTGGTTGCTTCGCAAATGGCAAGCTTCTCCTGGGGTGTGGATGCCAGCGGCAACTGGAGCAGTTCCGTAAGCTGGACGAACGGCATGGTGCCCAACTCGTCGGGCACGCCCGCCACCTTTGGCAGCGTGATAACTGCGCCGCGCACGGTGACGCTTGATATTCCCGTAACGCTCGGTTCGATGAGTTTCAACAACACCAACACGTACACCATTTTGGACACCACGGGCACGAACAGCATCACGTTCAACAATGGCGCCGAGGATTCCACCATCAGCGTGGCGGCTGGCAACCACCTGATCAACGCCGGGATCAACGTCAGCGGGAACAATAACCTGGACGTGACCGTGACGCCTTCGGGCAGTACCTTGACTGTCGCCGGCGCTATCAATAGCGGCACGGTGAATATGATGCCCGGCTCTGGGGGAACGCTGCTGCTTACCGGGACCAACAACTTCAGCGGCGGCTTGAACGTCCAGGCTGGCACGGTGATAGCCGCCGGCGGCTATACGCTCAACGGCAGCGTGCCGGTGACCGTTGCTGCGGGCGGGACGTTCGCTATCACGAGCACCACCAACCTCACGATCGGCTCGCTCAATTGCCTTGCCACCGGCTCAACGCTGGCAATCAATGGCGGCACATTGAATGTTCCCAGCAACATCATCGCCAATATTTACGGCCTTACCGGTGCCGGGATGGTTAATTTGACGGTGCCCGGTCCCGGCGTCACTCAGACGTTGGGCCAGAACTCCAACTTCACGGGCACTTTGACGATCGCCAATGTCGGCAGCGGCATGAGCCTGATTTCGACCGTGAGTGCGGCAACCGCCTTCGGCTCCGGGCTTAACGTCCTTAGTAATGTGAATTGGGGAAGTATCGGCAATACCTCGGCAAACTTCTACCTGACGGGCGGGAACGACCAGTTCACCTCCGCCGCTTTCAACTTTGTGTTGTCCGGCTCGCTGACGGTCAACCCCTCGACAACTTTCACAATGAACACAGGCTCAGGCAACCAGACCTTTCTCATGGGTGTCCTGGCCGGCAGCGGCGTTTTTAATTACGCCGGCGGGGTCAGGCAAAGCCAAGAGTTTACACCGCTCATTCTCGGCGGATCCAATTCCAATACTTTTAGCGGACCCTACAACGTCCAGACTGGCACTTTGCTCCTCGACAAGACCAATGGCGCTATCGCGGTGAACGGGCCTTTGAACATCGGTTCGCCCAGTTTCTCCTCAAGCAACAACACCACGCACGTGTTGCTGGGAGCCAGCGAGCAAATCAATCCGTCCATGACGGTCAGCTTCATCACGCCTTATAGCGATCTTCGCCTCGAGGGCTGGAACGAGACGCTTGGCGGCCTGTCGAGCAGCCTCGGCCAGGGAACCGTCGGTGTCTTTAACGACTCTTTCGTAACCAACGGCCCGACGGGAAATTCGATCCTTACTATCGCCGGCGCGGGGAACTACAGCTTCGGCGGCGCGCTGGTCGATGGCGGCACCGGCTCATTGGCCGTGGTGATGAGCGGAAGCGGCACGCAGGTACTCGGTGGTGCAAACACCTACAGCGGCGGTACGACCATCAGCGGCAGCGGGATGCTGACCATAAACGGATCGCTGGCCCACGCCAATATCAGCGTCACCGCCGACACGCTGAACGGCAGCGGCAAAATCGCGTTCAATCCCGGCGAAGAGATCATGGTCGGCGCAGCCGGCGCGGTCGATTCCTCCGGCAGCATGACTTGGAACCTGACCGCCTTGACGGGGTCGCCGATTCCCTTGCTCGACTACAGCGGCGGCGGCACGTACATCGCGCCGAGTTTGCTGGAAAGCCTGCTCACCAGGGATTCGCAGTTTCTCTACTCGCTGACGAATTCCTCTGGAATGGTCATGGCGGTTTCCAAGACACAGTATACGTGGAATGTTGACGCTAGCGGCAATTGGAGCGCCAGCGGCAGTTGGAGCACGGGCGTTGCGCCGAACGCAGCGGGCGCCGTCGTCAACTTTCTCGGCGCGATCGGCGCCCCGCGCACGGTGACCCTCGACGAGCCGGTGACTCTCGGCATGATGAAGTTGAGCAACACCAACCAATATACGTTACTGGATACCACCGGAACCAACAGCATTACGCTGAACAATAGCGGGCTGAACTCGGTAATCGAATCCCAGCAAGGCAGCCACCTGATCAATGTGCCGATCGTGGTCGCCGGCAATGGCGTTCTGGAACTCGTCGCGCAGTCGTCCGGTGGAACCTTGACGATGGCAGGCAACATCAGCGAAGGCACGGCCGGAACCGGCGTGTTGACGCTCGATCCCGACTCGACGGGAACTGTGGCCCTGACCGGGACGAATAATACCTTCACCGGCGGACTGAGTGTTCACGGCGGAGCACTGCTGGCTAGCAGCCTGGCCGGCACCCTGCCAGTAAGCGTCAACGGCGGCGCGACGTTCGGCGTGACCGGTACGGAAGTCAGCGTGACGATCGGATCGCTCAACAGCACGGCGAGCAATGCGGCAATCGCCGTGAACGGCGGCACCTTGAATGTCGCCGCGAATGGCAACAACAATGTGTACGGACTCACGGGAGCCGGCACGGTCGTCTTGAACGCGGCGAATTCCGGCATTACCCAAAACCTGGGCAACAATGCAGCATTCACCGGAAATCTGGATATCAACAACGGCGGCATCGACGTGCCGCTGGGGGCAGCCAACGCCTTCGGCGGAACCGCATCCACAACGACCCTTAATGATGTCGTCTGGAACACACTTGCCAGCACGAGCGCAAAGTTCCATATCACCGGCGGCACGTCCACGTTCGCCAGCAGCGGCGCAACCTCGAACCTTTCTGGCGCGATTGCCATCGACTCGGGCGCAACACTCGCCTACAACGTGCTGGGCGTGACCGGAGGCACGCTCTCTGGCGCTATTAGCGGCGGCGGCACCTTCGACGACCAGGGCGGTTCGGTCACCTTCAGCGGGACCTCCGCAAACGTGCTTAGCGGCACGACCATCGTCGAGCAAGGCGCCATGACCTTGCACAAAAGCGGCACGGCCGTCGCCATCACCGGGCCGATTACTATCGGCACCGGCAGCAACACCGCAGTTGTGCAGTTGGGTAACGGTCAGCAGATCGACTCTGCGGTCATTGTCTCCTTCGGCAACAATACCAGCAGCCTCCGCTTGAACAGCTTCCAGCAGACCGTGGGCGGTTTGACCAGCAACACCGGCAACGGAGAGGTCGGCAACTACGGCGCCACCGGTTCGACGTTGACAATCAACGCGGCGGGAAACAACACCTACGGCGGCGCGCTGGATGACGGCTTCGGCGGCAGCTACCTCGCGTATCCTGGTGAGCGGCACCGGTTCCCAGGCGGTTACTGGCCCTATCTCCTTCAGCGGCAATCTGCAAGTCAACGGCGGCACTCTCACTCTGAGCGGTACGAATACTTACACAGGCAATACCGTCGTGCAAGGCGGTCAACTCATCGTAAGCAACGCTTACTCGATACCCGATGGATCGAACCTGACCATCGGCAATGCGGGCGCCTTCCCGCGCCGTTATCCCCACCAGCCAGGCCTCGGCCGTTTCCCCAGTTCCCGAACCGGGCACGTTGGCGCTCGCGGCGGCGGGGCTGATTGCGGCCGCGGCGGCCGCGCGGCGGCGGATGGCCCGGCGCATCGTAGAGTCCGGCGCTCATAAGTTTGGGCGTCATTATACCGGGCTGTCGCGGCAGGCTTTCTCGAGCTTGGACCTGCCGCGGCGGCCCGTTCATCTTTCGCTGTAGTCATTGGATAGCGTGGCATGAATTCCGTCATAAGTATCATTTCGGTTGTCATTCTTACTGAACTTTCGCAGATTTCAAGCCGGTCAAGCGGCGAGATGTAGGTAGTTTTCCAGGGCGGCGAGTAATTGATGACAGGTCGGCCTTGGTGGCCGACTTGGGGTTAATTGTATTCGCGAGGATTGCCGCGCGGAGAATGCGGAGCATATGAGCAAGCGACCATTCCGTGTCCCACTCGCCGAAACGCCGACGCGCCGCCTGCGCTTGCGGCAGTTTGCGGCCCTCGGTGATATACCACAGGCCGATCACGCTTTGCATCAACCACACCCACGGCGACAGCTTCTCGATGCTCTGCTGGCACCAGTGTTGCGGGGCTTGAATCTTCATCACCTGCTTGCTCGCTTTGAAGGCGACCTCGATCGACCATCTTCGCGAGAACGTCGAAATCACCCAACTCAACTCGGCATTCACATCGGTGGTGAACAGATACTTGTCGTCGAACTTGCCCCGCGGGTCGCGGACCAACACCACCAGAATCGGCAGCAACCCACGCACCTCGGGCCAGACCGCCTGAAACGAAAGCACCTGCAACTTGCGCGTCACGCCGTAGCCCGTGGCCTTGACCGTTTGCCAAACCCACGGCCCCTTTCCGCTGCGGTTGCCGTCGGCCTTCTTGACGGCCTCCTTGGGATTGGGAAGACGAGGGCCCTTCGTCGCCTTCCGCCCGCGCTTGCTCTTGGATTGCTTCGGCACGACCGGATCGTAAATGGCCGCGTCGGCACGCATCACGCCGACGTAGGTCACCCGCGGGTCGAGATCGGCCGAGCAGATTGCTCGCCGAATAGGCCCCGTCGCCGATGAAAACCAGCTTTCGATCGGGAAACCATCCCAGGATGTCCTGGAGCATTTCCTTGGCCAACGTGGCTTCGCTCTTGTGGTTCTTGCCCGCAAGATGCAGCATGGCGTGGATCGGCAGGCAGTAAATCTTGCTGGTTCCGGGAATGCAAATCGCCAATCCGATCACCACCCAGTGATTGCCGCTGGCGGTCGCGACCCGTTTGGCCGTCGAGGCCACGGCATCGCGGAACCAGCCCAAACCGTAGACATGCTTGCCGCGTTTGTGCAGCAAGGTGTCGTCGACGACCAGGTACAACAAGCCGCGCGGATTGAGCCGGACGACGATCGCCACGGCCAACTGGCGGGCCAGGTCGTGGACCGTCCAAGCCGAGCGACTGAAGAAGTTGTAGAAGCGGTCGAACGGATGTCGCTCTTTCCGGGAAACCGGCGTATCGGCCTGGATGGTTTGGAACACTCCGTACTCGGTTCGCTTGCTCAAGCACATCACCCAACCGAGCAACACCTCGATGTGCGTCTGGAACGATGGTTGGGTGAATGCAGGCAGCAGGCATTGCAGAACCGGGTCGAGAGAGGGTATGCTCGTAAACATGGACGGGGACCTCCTTGTCCTTTGCGCAGTCTTCGACGCTTGTAAATCACGCAAAGTCTACAAGGAACCCCGTCCTCTTTTCATCATCAAAATCCATCAGAAAATCTGCGAAAGTTCAGCTTAGTCTCGCCGCACAAACGTGCCCTGCCGCCGACGATCTCAATCTCATTCCGCTGCCGAAATCGGTCGAGCTCAAATCGGGCCGGCTGGAGCTTACCGCCACGACGCGGATCGTGGCCGCGGACGCCCGGCTTCGGCCGCTGGCCGACATCCTTTCCGGAGAAATCTACCGGATTAGCGGGCTCCGCGCTGACAGCAAGCGAATCGCCGGCGGCGGCCGGCGATATCGAGCTTAAGATCGATCCCGCGCTGCACGACGAACAATACGCCCTGGACGTCGGCGATCGCGCCGTCTGCCGCGGCGGAACCTATGTAGCAGCGGCGTGGTCCACCGTCACGCTCTTGCAGGCACTGTCCGTCGGACAGCATGGCGCGTCGCTGCCGAAAATGTCCGTGAGCGACCGGCCCGATTTTCCCTTCCGCAGCGCGATGACCGACATCGCCCGCAAATGGCACTCGCTGGTGAATCTCTACGAGCTTGTGGACCTCTTCCGCTTCTACAAGATCCGCTACCTCCAGTTCCATTTGAACGATCACGGCATGTTCACCTTCGGATCGAAGCAGTTCCCTAAGCTTGCGACGATCGGCCCCCGCCGCGGAGCGGCAACGGACGGTACTGCCGGCCGCCGCTACTACACGATCGAAGAACTCAGGGCCCTCGTGGCCTATGCTGACGCCGCGCGGCGTGACGCTCATCCCCGAGATTGAAATGCCCGGCCACAGCGACGCCGGCCGCCTCATGCCGGAGGTCTTCGGCACGAAGGACCCAAACTCCGGTCAGTATCGAAGCGCCGGCATGGTGAACCTCACGCGCGACGACACGATCGAAGCCTGCGGCCGCTTGCTGGACGAGGTGATGGACGTTTTCGCCTCGTCGCCGTACATCTCCATCGGGGCCGACGAAGTGGCGCGCCCGGCGATCGCCAAGATCCCAGAGTACGATGACTTCTGCAAGCGGCACGGATTGAAAAACGCCGCCGAGGTGTTCCACCATTTCGTCGCCGCGATGGACGAGGTAGCCAAGCGTCGCGGCAAAACGCTTATGACCTACGCCCAGGGCGGCCCGAAGGACGTGCTGCAAATGCCGTGGGTGGGGAACGACAACACCTACACCGCCGAAGGATACAAGGTCGTGCGCTACATGGGCGGCTCGGTGACGCAGCACCTGGTCACGTTCTGCGATCCGCCCTACAACACGATCATGCTCTACTCGAGCTTCACAGAGCCGGTCTACAACGCCGATTACCACACGTTCAAAGACCGGCCGATCGCGAACCCGGACAATGTATTCGGCGTCCACATCCTCTCCTGGCAGAACTGGCATTTTGTCACCTTCCGCGACTTCCGCCGCACGATGGCCGTCGTCGCCGAGAACACCTGGAACCAGTACGACAAGAAAAGCCGCCGGCCCTGGGAGCAATGGAAAGACATATGGCGGGCTACCGACCAGCGGCTGGATGATCTCGTCTTCCCGGTGAAGATCGAGGCCGAAGGGCTGCTCAGTCCGGGCGATATCGTGTTCCACAATTCGCTCACGCTGCACTTGAGCAGCCGGCTGCCCGGCGTGATCCGCTACCGCACTGAACCGCTGGACTATTTCAACCCGCCGGCCCTGCCGGACTCCTCCTCGCCGGTTTACAAGGGGCCGATCACGATTACCGGGCCGACGGTGATTTACGCCGCGCTCTTTGACAGCGAAGCGGCTGTGTTTTTTGTCAAGCGCTTTGAGCGCGATTCTTGGCGACCATGATTCGTGGTTTTTGGTAATAGTGTTGAGGATGGTAAGCAGTTTGCGCATGCAGGCGGTATGGACGACTTTGTAGAGTTTTCCGGCTTTCTGGAGGCACTCGGAGAAGGCTTGGATGATGGGATTGCAGCGACGGGCCGTGACGGTCGCCATGTAAAGGGCGCTTTGGACGCTGGCGCGTCCACCCCAGATCGAGCGTTTACCGCGAAACTTTCCGCTGTTGTGGTTGTATGGCGCCAAGCCGACAAGAGCGGAGATTTCGCGGCGGTTGAGCCGACCGAGCTCGGGCAATTCGGCGACGAGCGCGGCGCTGGTTACCGGTCCGACGCCGGGCACGGATCGCAGCAGTTGGTCGGTGGCGCGCCAATCATCATCGGATTCGATGAGCTTCGCGATCTCTTTTTCAATAGTTATTATCTGTTTATTAAAGAGTTCGGCGACTTTGTCGATGCTGCGGCAGGCTTTCGTCGTCTGCGCGGAATGCCGGCGATTGGTTTCAGCCGTCAGCATGTCCATGAGCTGGCGGCGTCGAGTTACCAAAGCCGTCAGTTCGGCCTGTTTTTCCGAGGTTTTCTCCGTCAATCGCGGCCGGACCTGCTGGGCGAAACGCGCCAGGAGCAAGGCATCGATGCGATCGGTTTTGGCGAGTTTGCCAACGGCTCGTGCGAAGTCGCGAACCTGGCGGGGATTCACCACCGCAACCGGCTGGCCGGCGTTGATAAGTTCCGCGGCCAGGCGACCCTCCAGGCCGCCGGTCGCCTCAAGGACAACCAGCGCCGGCCGCAAGAGTTTGAAACGTTCAATGAGTTGTGCGATACCTTCCGTGTCGTGCGACACAGAGAAGACCTCCTCCGATGGCAAGATGCCGACATCCAAGGACTTCTTCGAGACATCAATACCCGTGAACGAGAGAGTTGGGAGAACTATATCCATCATAGTAGAGGCCCTTTCTTGCGTTTGCGAGCCTCGCCGATGTTCTCGTACGGCTCTGGCGGCTGTCCGGGTTGGTACTACGAAGCCGACGAGGATCCCGCTTCGTGACGGTCTTGGAACGACCAGGACACGATCAATCTCTCGTCGGCGATTTTTTCGGGGGCTGCTGCGCAGCAGCCCCCGAAAAGACTCCCATCAACTGAACAAGTTCCATTTCCTTTGGCAACCCATCAGTGTTTCCTTTTTCCAACATACAAGGACATCGAGTCGCCTACGGCACCGAGCGGCGCTACTGGCCGATCGTGCCGAAACTCATCTGCCGCGCGTACGACGGTCCTGGCGTCGATGAAGCGGTCCGCAAGCGCCGCGCGGAAAGCGATGGCGGCGACCGGCCCTATCCCGATTTTGCGGCGCAAGGCCTCAAGCCGGTCCTCACGTTTCCGCTGGGGCGGCTGACCTTCCAGCCGTCGCAGGAGGGCGTCTATTTCACTTCGACCTACCTGGTAATGGAGGGCCGCATCCAAATCCCGGCGGACGGCGACTATCAGTTCTTTGCCGACGGCGGCGCGGAGGTGGTCATCGACGGTCAATCCGTGGCCGTCGGCGCGGTGGCGGCGACCCGCAAGAAAGCGGCTGGGCAAGCCGTCCCGGAGAGCCGCAAGCTGCGCCTCACTGCGGGCCTCCACCGCCTGACCGTCTTCACCGATCCGGGCAACAAGGGGAAATCGGTCGCCCGGTATCAAGGTCCCGGCATGGACCAGCCTCGGTCGCTCGACGAACTGCTCGTGCCGCTTGCGGAATAGCCCGGGGAGCATCAAGCCAGGGGTGTGGAGCAACGAGCAAGGAGCGAAGGGCCAACTCGCCGCTCGCGAAAAAAACGAGATTCGCCCGAGTGCCATTTTGGCAGCCCCAATTTGCCTTTTGGCGCGCCGAGTTTTTGGGCCGTGGCGAACTCTCGAAAAACACCGTGATTTCATTGGTTTTTGGCTTCAAAAAAAGACAGGAACGACTCAGGAACGACTCAGGATCAACTCAGGAATGACTCAGCCGTGGGTTTCATGCCACGCCATTCGTCGGGTGTGTTTTTCGTTGCGGCTGCCAATCCGGCAGGAAACGTGCGATGTCAGGACGAGGTTTCTTGCAATCAGGAATTAGGAAAGGAATATGCGGGAAAGGAAAATGGATTGCGGCGATCCCCTTGCGCAGCTCCCGTCGCTCGCAAGCCCGTTCGCTCGTCATCTTCCTTTCCAACATTTTCCTTTCCCCGTCCCTGCCCACTTCCCACTATCTACTACGCGCATCTACTGTAAACTTCTCTCTATATATATTATCCGAATGCCGCGCTATGCGAAAATCGAAGAATTCTTTTCGGATTTGTCCCAAGTGCCTGGCACATAAGGACTTAAAAAAATTTCGACCTGTTTTTCGCATACGCACTACTCGGCCATGTTTTTAAGAAGAAGGCTCGACGGATGCCGCTGCGGAAGCGATTCGCGTGCCCGAGACGCCACGGAACTCGCCTTGGTTGGTGAATAAAGCCGCACGGTTAACGGACCTATTTCCGCTCGTGCCATCGTGGGGGGTGACAATCGGCCGGCAACCGGGCTATTCTGAGATTTGCCGCGAACCGACCAGATTTTTCAATAAATACGCCGGTAGGGCGGGTCTTCTCTTATAGGATGCGACAAACAGCACGAGCGGCGGCATGGCGACACTTCAGGCAAGACTGGCCCAAGGCGACCAGGCCGCTTTTGCCGAGTTGTACGATGCCTATGCGAATCGGGTCGGTCACTACCTGCTGCTTCGCATCGGCTCGCGACACGATGCCGACGACGTGTTGCAGGAGACTTTCGCCCGCTTGGCGCGCGTGCGGCACAAGTTGGCGAAGGTCGACGACCTCGAATCATACGTCATTACCATTGCACGCAACGAGGCGGCACGGATGATGGCTCGCGATGCCCGGCGGCGGGCGAAGCAGAAGCCGCTGGACGGCGCGGAATTGTTCTGCTCGCCGCCTGGGGAACGTCGAGGCCCGCGAGGCGGCAGAAACGGTGGCAGGCGCACTTGGCGGCTTGAGCGACGAGCTGCGCGAGATCGTGGAATTGAAAACCTACGTGGGACTGACGTTCCACCAGATCGCCGCGGTGACCGGCCTGCCGCAAGGGACCGTTGCCACGCGCTATCGTTCGGCTTTGGCAAAAATGCAGAGTTGGATTTCGAGACAGCCATGAACCGTGACATAGAACAATTGCTCAGCGGGCTAGAGCCTCGCGGCGTCGGCCCCGAGTTGCGGCCCCGTGTGCTGGCGGCCGTCCAGCGGCGATTGATCGAGGAGCCCGCGTCGCCCTGGCTGCGGCGAGCGGCGCTGGCCGTTGCCGCCGCGCTGCTGGCGGGAATCGCCATGAACGTCGGCGCGAGCGTCATGGCCGACCGGCGCATGGCACAGATTCTCGGCCCGGCTCCCGTCCCCAAGCAGGTGATGGAATTGGCCGAAGACGTGGAGCAGGTCGCCGACGCCCAGACCGCGCAATGGGTTTGCCGCCAATTTGCCGCTGTGCATCCGCGCGGCGGCGGATTGGCGGCCTACGCAGCCTACAACGACGTGCTAAGACGGCTTATTAACATGAAGGAACCGTTCGATGAAACGCCTCAAAAAGATTCTCAAATGGACCGGGATCGTCCTCGGCGGGCTGGTGGCGATCGCTCTGATTGCCAACGCCCTGTTCGTCTGGATCACCGATTCACGGCTTGAGCGCCAGTTGGCCGAGATTCGCGCGGCGGGCGACCCCGTGACGCTGGCCGATCTGGCCCGTCCGGCGATCCCGCCGGAGAAGAACGCGGCCACTTATCTCCGCCGCGCGGAGGCGGATTTGGCGGCAATTGAAAAAGAGACCATGAACGTGCGTCCCGCTTCGGAGTGCCCGGGGTTTCTGATGCTTGCCGCGGACCAGAAGACCGTCAAGGCAGCGTTCGCCGCCTGCCCCAACGTGATCCCGCTTTTGGAACAAGCAGCAGCCTGCCCCGACTACGATGCCGAACTTGACTACACGCTCCCGTCCGAGGAGTTTCTTGTCCAAGTTGCTGGACGGCGTAGGGCAAACCAAATCGCCCGCGCGGATATTGCGTTACCGGGCGAGGCTGCTGGTGGCTGAGGGAAAACGCGATGAAGCGGTGCGGACCGCGCTGCTGATCTTTCGGCTCGCCACGCATCTCGACCACAATCCCACGATTGTCAACTACCTGGTATCGATTGCGGTACGCGGCATCGCGATCGATTCCGCGAATGAAGCCTTGCAATCCGGACCCGTCTCCAAAGAAGTCCGCGATGCCTTGGATGCCGAACTTGCTCGATTCAACAGCCCATGGACGGGATTTGCGCTGGGCACTGAAGAGCGAGCGGTCTTGGGTGGCATCCTCTAGCGGCTTCTTAGCGGCATTCCGGTCGGCAACTACTGGCTCATCGTCCGCGGCTTTTGAGTAACATGCAACGATCGGCGTGCCTGGAGTTATTCCCCGATTGTATCGCGCTGGCGGGCGATCCACGCCCGTACTGTCAGATTGAGCGGACGATTGACGATAAGTTCCAGAAATCGACTTGGGCCTCGTTAATGCTTCCGGGCCTCAAACGCGCCTATGCGTCGGTCACGCGCGGACGAAGGCCCTGATCCGCTCGTTGCGGGTGCTCAACGCCCTGCAAACGCACGCGGCGGCAGGGAGCGACGTGGCGCCGAAGCTCACGGACCTCGGCTTGCCCGCCGAGACAATTACCGATCCGTTCAACGGCGAGCCTTTGCACGTCAAAAAAACGCCGCAAGGCTGGTTCGTCTATTCCGTCGGCCGAAACCTCCGCGATGACGGCGGAAAGCTGGAGGACCCGGACGGCGACGTCGGCGTCGGTCCGCCGCCGACGGCCGCCGAACTGGCTCGAGCGAGCAGGAAAAGAAGGCGGAGAAATGAAGGGCACAGGTCCGGCTGCATCACTGCGGCACCGGATTTACGAAGAACTGATCCACGAACATCCATTGCCCGGCCCCGGATACCTTGAAGCGGACATAGTGGGCCTTCACGCCGCGGCAGTCCACTTGCACGGTCTCCACGTAGTCCAGCTTGCTCCGCGCGAGGAACGACCATGCCGGCGGAGGTGAACATCTTGTTGTCGTCGCTGACGAGCACCTCCAGCTTTGCCGGTATAAAGACGCCGGCGAAGGCCTGCTGCACGAAATGCCCGCCGGCCAGATGGACCTCGACGGGCTTGCCCATGTCGATCGTGGCGTCGATCGGTACGGAATCGAAGCCCATGTAGCCGTGGCATTGGTACTGCGGCGTATGACCGATGTTGCCGTCGGTAAGCGTCGCCAGGCCGACGGCCGGATTGGCCGCCTTCGTCGCAAGCGTTATGGGCCGGCCGACCGCGGCGTGCGGGAAGTTCGGTTCGGGAAGCTGCCCGTTGACCGTCACTTCATCGACGTAGGTCCATTCTCCGCCGGGGGTGGCACGGAGCCGCACATAACGCGCCGTCGCGGACGAGGGCAGTTCGACTGAGTACCAGCCGCGATGGCTCACGCCGGCGGCCTGATCAGCCGTGCCCACGGACCGGAACGTCTTGCCGTCGTCGGAGATGAGCACTTCGACGCTCTTGGGCGGCACTAGGCCGAAGAAAGCGGCGTCGTAATGGCCGCGGACGTTGCGGACCTCGGTGGCACTTTTAAGTTCCAGCGTGATTTCCTTCACACCGCCGCCGTTCCAGCAGATCCAGCCGGGATCGTCGTAGCTGTCGCCGGCCGCCAGGAAGCCGTCGGTGAGGATGGCGGGGTCGGCGCGGTTGAAGCCGGGCGTGACGGTGACTTTCGCGCCCAGAGCGTCGTGCCGGACGGCAGTCAGCCGCCGATACTGGCGGACGAAGGGAAAGAGCGGCGATTGGCCGCGTTCGTCGAACCACCGCGCCTTGAGGATCTTCGAATCGGTAAGAGTGATCGGCTTGTCGGCGATCGGTGACGTAATCGTCGGCTCGCTTTCGTCGAGCGTGTAGTGGATTTTGCCGGCGGCGAGCCGCGCATCGGGCGTCAAAGTCAGCCGGCCGGCAAACATCGGATCGAGCTTGGAGAAAGCCAAAGGATCAATCGTGCCTTGCGCGTCGAAAGTCACGCCCGACAGCAGCTTATCGAGCACCGGCTCCAGCGCGATTTGCCGGCGGAGAAATTCGCTTGTATCGCTCATCCGCGCAGGATTCCACGCGCGATCGCAAGCGCGCGATGCGAGATACCGCATGTGATAGAGAGAAACCTCTTCCGTGTACTGCCATTGCAGCGACGTTGTGCCGAGGAACAGCGGCCCCGAGCCGCCGAGCTTTTCGCCGGGCTGGGCTTCGATCGTGCGGAATCCACGGGCGACATAATCGGCCGCCGCGCCGCTCCCTTCGCGCCAGGACATAAAGATCACGCTCTTGTCCGTCGTCGGGCCAATGGGAGCGTCCTGCCAGACGATCATCTGTTTGCCGTGCTTTTTCACGATGGCCGCCATGCGGTTGATGTAGTCGGTGAAGACCTCGCCGTCGTTGTGGAGATGCATCTTGGCCATGCGGGCCTTGACCGCCGGGTACTTCTCGATGCCGCCGACGGACGACTCGTCGCAGCCAATGTGAATGTAAGGACTGCTCTTGAAGACCGCGGCAAACTCGCCCACCAGGTCGTCCAGGGCGGCGATGGCCTCGTCGCTTGCGATATTGATCACGCCGGGGCTCTCGATCTTGCCGTCGGCCGTCTTATAGCCGAAGATTTCCGGCATCGTGCCCCGCAGTTGCCCGCTGTGGCCGGGCGTTTCGATCTCCGGCACGAAGGTCACGCCGCGGGCGTCGCCGTAGGCGACGAGCTGCTTAAGCTCGTTGAGATTGTAGACTTCGGGCTTTTCTCCGCCCGCCCAGGCAAAGTTGTTCTTGCCCAACTGCGGGTACTTGGTCGAGGGAAACGTCCAGGCGTTTTCGTCGCTCATGTGCAGATGGATGTAGCGGATCTTATAGAACCGCGCGATATCCACGCACTGCCGCAGCACGGCGAGCGAGTGCGGTTTTCGGGCGATGTCGAGCATTGCGGCGCGATACTTCAGCCCTGGCTCGTCGGCGATGCGAAGGCGAGGCAGCTTCACGCCGTCCGGCGTAACACCGAGCGCCTGCAGCAGTGTCACCGTGCCGGTCGCGACGGCGTTGTAATCGCCGCCGCGGACCACCGCGCGGTCCGCCACTGTGAGGCCGTACGCTTCGTCTTTTGGCTTCGGATCGAATCCGAGTGAAATATCGCCCGGCCTGGAAGCATCCGCCAGCACCGCCGGCCGAAATCCGGCGGTGCGAGCAATCTCATCGGCCAGGATCGCGCCCAACGGCAGCAGCGTGGCATTCGCACAGGCAATTCGTGAGTCTTTCGTCAAAACGAGTTCACCGCCAGTCAACCGTACCGATTTCGGCCACGGAATCAGATTCAGCGCGGCCTCCTTGGCCGGGTATACGCGGATTTCGGCGATGTGTACGCCCTCGTTGGCGCTGTTGTGAAGCACGTTCACGCGGACGTAGCGGGCGTCCGTTGGCCGGATGGTGTGCCGGTCGCCGGCCGCGGTTGCAGGCTTCGTGTTGCCGCTCATATCGACAACCTTGGTCCATGTCTTGCCGTCGAGCGATGTTTCGATCGTGTATTGGTAGGAGCGGCCACCGTCCCAGTAGGTGAATAGTTCGATCGAGCCAATGCGCAGGCTTTTCAAGATCGACATCGAGCCACTGGGGCCACGGCGCGGCCCACCAGGCGGACGAGCGATCGGCGATACCATCCACTGCCATTTCCGGCGGATGGCCCGGCTGCGAGCCGCCCGACACGGTGACCGGCTTGCCGGTCGTCAGGTTCTTTTCGTACTGATACGACTTTTCGATGATCGGCAAATACTTTTGCAGCAGTTTTCTGCTGATGGCGACGGCGTCGCCCGAGGGCGCGGCGGGATACACATCGGTTTGGCGCGTCCATTGATCCTCCCACGCGCGAAGTTCGCGGTCGAACTGGCCGCCGTTGAAGGGCCGGCCTTCCGTCATGGAAGATTCCAAGGCGGCAAAGAATCGCCGCCACCGCTCGCCATAGAACCCGCGCAACATGCCGCCCCATTCCTTGACGGCGTAGTCGCGAAGGATGCCGTTGGGCGGTCCCCAGAGCGTGATTTGCGTTCGCGCGTTCCACTCAAAGAGCTTCCGTTCGGCGTCGTTGGTCGCCAGAGATTTCGCGTCCTTGAGCCATTTGCCCAGGAGCGTGCTTTCTTGCGTGGAGACGATCGCGTCCATATCGTCGATCAGTTCCAAGAACTGCCGCGTGGCGGCTTGATAGGCGGCGTCATCCTTGGCTTCGTAGGCGGAGGCCACTTTTGCCGCCAGCGGCCCGGCAAGATTCGAGAGCACTTGGCGTCCCACGTCCGCCAAATCGTAGCGATAGGTCGGCACGTCGCCCAATTCGCTCCCGCACTCAGCGAGCAATTGCCAGGCCCGCGTAAGCTCGATCGGGCTATAGTAGAGATCGCCGCCGACGCCAAGGGAAGGCGCCTCGCACACCAGCGAAAAGGGCACACTGGTGGTGCCGCGCGGCCGGTTATAGACGGTCTGTCGCAACAGCTTCCAAGCCTCATCGGCCTGCGGCAGGGCCTTGCCGTAGCGGCGATGGGCGTATTCGGTAAGCCAGCGATCGAGGTCCGGGGCTTTGCGCCGCCAGAACATGTCGGTCATCAGGTCGTAGACGACGGCGTTCTGCTCGATGCCTTCAGGCGTCATGCCGGCCCCGCACAACTGGCCGCGCTTGGAGTCGGCCAGCGCGGCGGGAGGATCGTCGGCGACAACTTCCAGGTTGCCGAACATCGCGCGATGCGCCGAAATTATGCAGCAAGCACCAGATCCACGGCTTGCCCTCGAAGGAGTTGGTGGTTTTCCATTGTGGCGCGCAGTCACAGTGCAGATCGAGCAGAATCATGCGGTCGTTCGGCACGCCCGACAGAAGTCCGCGGATTTGCGGCGGCTGCCAGAAACCGCGATCGAAGAAGAACAGCCAGCCCTGCATCACCCAGCGGGCCTGCGGATCGGCGCCGGTCATCGCTCGATAGACGGCTTGAGCGGAGCGGGTCAAATAGGTCGGTTCGTTGGTCGGCGGCCGCAACTCGTTGAACGTGTCGCAGGAATAGAGGTGGTCCGTGCCGAAGACGCGCGTCTGCTCTTCGAGATACGCCTTGCCGATGCGCTCGAACAACGGGTCCTGGGCGTCGAGGATGAAGACGCCGGGAAAGCCGGCCCAGCGGTCCAATTGTTTGATTTTGGCGTCGGGAAAGCGGGCTTTCAGCGCGGAGGGAACATGGCCGGAGAAGGCCGGCAGCACTGGCTCCATGCCCAGTTCGCGCTCACGGGCGAGGATGCGCTTTTGCAATTCGCGCTGTCTGTCGATAAAGCTCTGCGGCAAGGGTCCGCCCCAACCGTCGAGATTGCCCATCCAACCCCACGGGGCGAAAGCGGGACCGACGAAGAAGCTCTTCAAGTCATTGTCCGACAAACCCATTTTGCCGTAGACGCTTTGCCACACCGACTCTTGGCCAAGAACCGCCATCGGCATGTTGACGCCGGAGAGGGCCATCCAGTCGATTTCGCGTTCCCAGCGCGGCCAGTCCCACCAGGCCATCGTGTAGCCGAAAGTGCAGTAATTGAAGTATTCGCGGAAGCGATAGGGCGTTACGATGCGGATCTTCTTCTCCAGCGGCGTCAGGGGATTCGGGGGCTTTAGTTGATTGCCCGACCACGACACATGGGCATGGCAGTAGTGCTTCAGATACAAGTTCAATCCCGAGGCGATCGCCGCACCGGTCGAACCACGGACGACGATCTTGCCAGTATTGTTATCTTTGCCGCTTTCCAACTCGAACACGTCCAGGCCGTCGGCGCGGGGAATCGATTCGAGCACAAACTCGTCGGCCCGGCCGGGCAGGAGCCGCTTGATCAGGGCACTTGCGGCAGCCGCTGCGGAACCCGTACTGCTCGACTTTGCGGGCGCGTCCGCCGCGGCGAGCTTGGCCGTTTCACGTTGTGCCGATTTAGAAACGGTCCAGCGCCATGTCTTCGAGAAGAGCGGTGATAAATCGTCGCCAGCCGCCACGCTGGCCGCTACTACGAAGTTGTCGATCGCGTCTTGCGTCGTTCTGGCGCGCGGCCGGTTCTGGACGGCCTGCCACAGCTTGGCGGCATATTTCGGGCCGCCGTGGTCGCGGCATAGTCGGAAACAAAAAGATGCGAATAGATCGGTCGAGCCCAGGCCCATTCGATTTGCCGGCGCTCGGCCTTGCCGAAGCGTGTTATCCAGGTTGAGCGAGGT
This sequence comes from uncultured Planctomycetia bacterium, assembly GCA_963707295.1. Classification (GTDB taxonomy): domain Bacteria; phylum Planctomycetota; class Planctomycetia; order Pirellulales; family Thermoguttaceae; genus JANXQG01. The sequence goes on along the minus strand of CAVPPL010000005.1, from coordinate 3,047,830 downwards.
ATCGGCGACGTAACGATCGACGAGCCGCTCGACCTCGTCGCGAAACGTGTTGCCGTTGCGATTTGCAAAGGGTCCCAGCTTCGCGCCGGCCGCATCGAGCGACATGAAGCGCATGAAGACCGCATAACCGGTGATAATCGAATCGGCGTAGGTGCCGCGGCGGGGGGCCAATTGCGGCGAGTAGAACCAGAAGTTCCGCCCGAACTCGTAGGGCAGAACTTGATCGATCTCGCCGTGCTTCAAAAAGCCGTCGTAAAGCTCTTGGAAATTGCCGGGCATGATCTCGATGCCGGTCGCTCCCATGTTGCCGCAGCCGGCCCCGCAGGTTTTTTCGATCTCGGTGATCGTCGCGCGGCCGTCGTACAACTTGGCCTTAGCGGGCTCGCGCTGCGTGGCCTCATGGTAGTACTCGTAGACCTTGTCGAACGTGTCGCACAGCCCCTTCATCGCCGCCGGGTCGAGGTTTGCGCGAACCGTTTGAATGGCGACGTGTCGTCCACGCCAGGCGAAGCGATCGACCCGCTCGCCTTGGAAGCTCGTGTAGTCCGTCTTGACCGGCCGAATCGACGCGGGCGGTTCTTGGGCCAAAAGCCGGCCTGCGTCGGGTGGACACGATCCAGCAATCGCCGCGAGTCCGACGATCATTGGGAAAAGCAATCTGTGATGTAATCGCATGAGTTTTCTCGGATGTTGTGTTCACTTGCTTATAACCGAGGATTGATCGTCTCGATACCGTTATTTTCCTGAAAAAGTTACGATTTTGCAGTCGCGCGCGTAAAAGTAATTACGGCGATACAGCGGCCTGTTATGCTATACCGTTTGCGAGCTTCCAACGTATCGTAAGAGCTGACGGAGAAGAGTATGTCAACGCTGCCGGCGACAAATCCTCCTGCTAGCAGGATTTTCAGCGCGGAACGAATCCAGCAATTGATCGCGGTCTACCGCGACGGCTTGCTCCAGGATACGCTGCCATTCTGGATTGATCATGCGGTGGACCGAGAGCATGGCGGCTTCTTGTTCAGTCTGGATCGCGACGGCAGCGTGTTGGACACTGACAAACCGATCTGGATTCACGGGCGCTTCGTCTGGCTGCTTTCGACGCTCTATACTACGGTCGAGCAGCGCCCGGAATGGCTCGATCTGGCTCGGCACGGAATCGAATTCCTCCGCAAGCACGCTTTTGATTCCGACGGGCGGATGTTCTTCACCGTCACCCGCGACGGCCGGCCCTTGCGGAAGCGACGCTACTTGTTCAGTGAGTCGTTCGCGGTCATCGCCCTGGCTGCCTATGCCAAGGCGACGGGCGATAAGCGCGCCGCCCAGGAGGCGCTCGACCTGTACTGCCTGATGATCCGCTACCACACCACTCCGGGCCTGCTGCCGCCGAAAGTCATTCCCGAAACGCGGCGGGCCAAGGGCCTGGTGATGCCGATGATTCTCACTTCCACCGCCCAGATCCTGCGGCAAGTCACCGATGATCCGATCTGCGACGAATGGATCAATCGCTCGATCGATGAGATCGAGCGCGACTTCATCAAACCCGAGTTCGAGGCCGTGCTAGAAATGGTCGGCCCATACGGTGAATTCCTCGACGGCTTTGACGGCCGCCTGCTCAACCCGGGCCACGCGATCGAGTGCGGCTGGTTCGTCCTTCACGAAGCCAAGCTCCGTGGCGACGAGCGGCTGAAACGCATCGGGCTGACGATCGTCAACTTTTCGTGGAACAAGGGCTGGGATAAGGAATATGGCGGCATCATCTATTACCGCGACGCCAAGGGCCTGCCGGCCACCGAGTATTGGCACGACATGAAGTTCTGGTGGCCGCAAAACGAGGCGATCATCGCCACGCTGCTGGCCTGGCAACTGACGGGCGATGAGAAATACGCCCGCTGGCACCAGATGGCCCACGACTGGGCCTACGCCCATTTCCCCGACCAGGAGCACGGCGAGTGGTACGGCTATCTGCACCGCGACGGCAGCGTCTCCACGCGGATCAAGGGGAATATCTGGAAGGGGCCCTTTCATCTGCCGCGGATGCAGTGGTATTGCTGGAAGCTGCTTGAGGAAATGGTGGGCAAATGACCGTAGAATCAGCCGCTCCCGCCCACTCGACCGCACGCGGCAGTGGTTGGTATCTCGCCGGGATATGTCTCGTGGCCTCGATCGGCGGCCTGCTGTTCGGCTTTGACACGGCCGTGATCTCCGGCGCGGTGGGACTCGTCAAGGCACAATATCGCCTCGACGCCTTGGCGGAAGGCCTGTTCACCGCATCGGCCTTGTTTGGCTGCATCGGCGGGGCGGCCGTTGCCGGAGCGGCGGGCGATCGCGTCGGGCGAAAGCCGGTTTTGATCGTCTCCGCGGTCCTTTTCCTTGCTTCCTCCATCGGTTGTGCCGTCGCTCCGGAGTATTGGCAGTTGTTCGCGGCGCGGGTCGTCGCGGGCGTTGGCATCGGCATGGCGTCGGTGCTGGCGCCGATGTACATTTCTGAATTCGCGCCCCGCAGCTTCGCGGCCGGCTCGTGGCGACCTATCAACTGTCGATCGTCACCGGCATCCTCGCGGCCTACTTCTCGAATTGGCAGTTGATGGGATTTGCCAAGGATAATGCGGCCGTGACGGGAAGCGGCTTGTCGCACTGGATCATGGTCAACGAGGTTTGGCGCATCCATGCTCGGCGTGGGCGTTCTGCCTTCAGCCGCGTTTCTGTTCCTGCTCGTGCTCGTGCCGGAAAGTCCGCGCTGGCTCGCTCGGCAAGGCCGGATCGACGAGACTCGCAAGATCCTCTCCCGCATCGCCGGCCGCGACGCCGATCGGCAAATGGCCGAGATCGAAGCATCGCTGACGAGCGAGGAAGCCTCGTTCGCCGAACTGCTCCGGCTGGGGTTGCGGATGGCCTTGCTCGTCGCGGTAATGCTCTCGGTCTTCGGCCAGCTTTCTGGCGTGAACATCGTCGTCTACTACGGTCCAAAAATCCTGGCAGCGGCCGGCTTCGGCAACATCGCGTCGCTTTTTGGCCAGGTCGGGATCGGGCTGATCAACCTGGTCGTCACAATCATCGCGCTGTTCATCGTCAACCGCTGGGGCCGGCGGCCTCTGCTTATCGGCGGCATGGCGGTCGTCACTGTCATTCTGGCGATCATCGGCGGGCTCTTCCTCTATGGCGTCTCCGGAGTGTCCATCGCCGGCGGCGAAGTCCAAGTGACGGGCGAGATTTCTCGAACGGTCGCCATCGCAATCGCGGCGATGATCGGCGCGTATATGGCTTTCATCGCCATCTCGATCTGTGCCGTGATCTGGGTGCTAACGTCCGAACTCTTTCCCAACCGCGTCCGCGGGCGAGGCGTTTCGGTTGCCACGTTCGCCAATTGGGGCACGAACTGCGTCGGCGTTTACCTCTTTCCTTGGTACGTCACGCGCTTCGGCATGCACGCCGCTTTTTTCACGTTCGCCGGCATCTGCTTCGTGGCAACGCTCTTCTTCTGGCGGTTGGTGCCGGAGACGAAAGGCAAGAGCCTGGAAGAGATTGAGAAACATTGGTTGAAGACTTAAGAGGCTCTATCAGAACCGGTCAAATGACACGACTGGCGCTGCCCCGGGATCGGTATTGTTAGAGACTCTAAAACACTGAGAGAACAGTCCATCATGAGAAAAGCATACTACAGTGTTGGAATAGCAATCGTCGTTTCCGTCTGGCTGCCTAACTCCGCCGCCGGATCGGACGCCGCCGTCCGCGAGCTGATCGAGCGTATCGTTCCCGGACATGCCGCCGACTTCATCATCGAAGACATCGCCGCGCCGGCCGGACAAAACGTCTTCGAGGTCGATTCCCGCGACGGCAAGATCGTCCTCCGCGGCGACGGGCCTTTGTCGCAAGCAGTTGCTTTCAACTGGTATCTCAAGCACACGGCGTTCGTCTCGGTCTCATGGTATTTGGAAGACGCGGTGACGGTCCCCGAAAGCCTTCCATTGCCCAAAGAAAAAGTTCGCCGCACGACCCGCCTCAAGGACCGGTTCTTCCTCAACTACTGCACCTTCGGCTATACGATGCCGTTTTGGCATTGGGACCAGTGGGAGCGGCTCGTCGATTGGATGGCCTTGCAGGGCATCAACCTGCCGCTGGCGCAAAACGGCAATGAATACATCTGGCAAAAGGTCTGGCGGGGCTACGGTCTTAGCGACGACGAAATCCGCTCCTTTTTCACGGGGCCGGCCCATCTGCCTTGGAACCGCATGTTGAATATCGACTGGTGGCAAGGCCCGCTGCCGCAAAGCTACATCGACGGCCAGCACGATTTGCAGAAGAAGATCGTCGCCCGCGAGCGCGAACTCGGCATGTCGCCCGTCTTGTGCGCCTTCGCCGGGCACGTCCCGCCGGTACTCAAACAGAAGCACCCCGAGTTCCACTTGCAGCGCATCCCGCCGGGCTGGGCCGGGATGCCCGAACATTACGCCTGCTGGTTCCTCGGCCCGGCCGACCCTAAGTTCAAGGAGATCCAAGTCAAGTTCCTCAAGGAGCAGCAGAAGGAATACGGCACGAGCCACTACTATGGGCACTGATCCCTTCAATGAAATCCAGCCGCCAAGCTGGGAGCCGGCGTATCTGGCAGACACGGCGCGGGCGATCTATGGCGGCATGGCGGCCGTCGATCCCGAGGCGGTCTGGCTGCAGATGGCCTGGACTTTCCATAACGATCACGAGCATTGGACCGCGCCGCGGCTCTCGGCCATGATCCGCGCCGTGCCGCAGGGCCGCATGTTGCTCATCGACTACGTCTGCGAGAAGGAGGAAATCTATAAAACCACCGACGCCTTTTACGGCGCGCCGTTCCTCTGGGACTATCTCGGCAATTTTGGCGGCAACAACCAGCTTGTCGGCCCGCTGAACAAAATCAATGTTCGCCTAACGGAGGCGATGAACAATCCCAATCTGCCGAATCTCGACGGCGTCGGCGCGACGCTGGAGGGTCTGAACAATCCGGTTGTTTACGAGATGCTTTTCGAGCGGCCGTGGCAAGGCGAGAAAATGGACGTTGCCGAGTGGGTCCGCGACGCCGCCCGTGCCCGGGCCGGCGGTCCCGATGAGAAGGTTGAGCAGGCGTGGGACATGTTGCGGCAAAGGATCTTGCTCGACGACTCATCCAGTTACTGGGGCCGCGGGGTAGTCTACCAACTGTCCGACCTCATGCTGCGCGGGAACCAATGGCTCGACCCGGCGATAGCCTACGACAATAGGGACCTGTTCCGCGCATGGGAGGTACTGCTGCAAGCTGGCCCTGCCGCGCAAACGACAAGCGCCTACCGCCGCGACCTGCTGGATATCTCGCGGCAGGCGCTCGGCAATCTCGGCCTCGATCTGCGGGCGAAGATGGCCGCGGCCTACGACAAGAAGGACGTCAAAACGTTCGCCCACGCGGCCGCCGATTTCATGGCGCTCGGCCGCGACATCGACGCGCTCTTGGCCTGCAAGGGCGAATTCATGTTCGGCAAGTGGATCGCGGACGCGAAGTCTTGGGCCGCCGATAAAGCGGAGGAGGCATACTACGAGCGGAACGCGCGGACGGTCATCACCGTCTGGTCGCGGCCGTCGATCCTTGTTGACTATGCCGGCAAGCAATGGAACGGCCTGATGCGCGACTATTATCTGCCGCGCTGGCAAATGTTTATCGACGCCACGGTAGTCGAATTGAAGACTGGGAAGCCCGCCAACCGCGAGGAACTCCAGCGGAAATGGCGGGCTTTCGAGTGGAAGTTTGCCACCGCCGCCGGCAGCGACTATCCCGCGCGGCCGCAGGGTGATACCTACGAATTGAGCCGCACGATGTTCGCCAAATACGCGCCGGCCGCATTCGGCAATACGGCAGCAGACGCGCCGTCCGCCGCTGCGCAGCCCGCGCTGCACCTGGTTCCCACTCCCAAGGAAGTGAAGGTCTCGTCCGGAACATTCATCCTCAAACCGACCGCCCGGATCGTCGCCACGTCCGGTGAATTGAAACCGCTGGCCGACGTGCTTCGCGGCGACGTCCTGAAACTGACCAGCCTGAACCTGGCAACTGCGGACGGAACCGGCCAATCGGGCGATATCGTGCTGTCAATTGATCGCGCGTTGACGGACGCTGAAGCGCGGCATTGGTCCCACCGACTTTCCGTACACGACCGCGTCGAGATCGCCGGCGGCGACTACAACGCCGTCGCACTGGGTACGGCCACGCTCCTGCAACTGCTCGACATCGGCCCGGCCGGCGTGAAAGTTCCCCGCGTTGGCATTAGCGACTATTCGGCCGCCGCGTATCCAGGCGTGATGCTCGACGTGGCCCGACAGAATAATACGCTGCAAGACGTGCGGGATTGCATCGACCTCTGCCGTCTTTACAAAGTTCGCTATTTCCATCTCCATCTGAACGACATGGAAAGCTTCGTCTTCCCGTCGAAACTCTTTCCGAAGCTGGGCACGCACAACCGCTCGGCCCACGGCGGGCCGAAGTGCGAGCTATGGGACCGGGACGAATTGCTGGCGACGATCAAATATGCCGACGAGCGCGGAGTGACGCTCGTTCCCGAACTGGAAACCGTTTTCCACACCGGCGCAATGATGCAGGACATGCCGGAGGAGTTCGGCGGCCCCGGCGTGCTCAACATGGGCAGCGAGAAGCTCTATCGTTCGCTCAATCCGCTAATCGAAGAGTTGTGCGACGTTTTCAAGTCCTCGCCCTATTTCCAGATCGGCTGCGACGAGGCCAGCATCGGCGGCGTCATGCAGCAGCCTGGCACGAAGGAGTACATGCAGAAGCACGGCATCGCCAATGGCGAAGACCTCTACCGCTTCCACATTGACCGCCTGGCCAAAGTCATCGCGGGCAAGGGCAAGCGGACGATCGTCTGGCAGGACTGCCCTTTGCCGCGGGACAACAAGAGCATTATCTGCATGGTCTGGCACATCGATTACAATCACGGCGACACACTGCCGATCATGCGGGCCGGTTATCCCACGATCCAGGTCACTTGGACGCCGGCTTGCGGTTCGCCCGTGAACGAGCTTTTCTCCTGGCGGCCGTTCGACGAGCAGATCGCGCCGAGCAAGCTGGCCCTGGGTTCGCAACTCGTGCTCTGGGAGCAGAACGGTTCGGTGGCCATGCCTTACCTGCGGCAGAAGGTGCCCGCCCGGCAGCAAGTTACCTACAGCCCCGACGCGGATATCACGTATCCCCAGTTCGCCGCCAACCTGGCGCATACCGACGCCTTGTTCGACCGGCTTTATTCGGGAATCGAGGTCACGGAGAAGGGTCTCACGCAATCCGTGCCGGAATGGCTCGCCGCGGGCGGCGCGGGCCTCATGCCTGACTTTACCTTCGACAAGCTGCTTGAACTAACGCTGAAGACCAATGTGCCCGTGGCGAAAATCCATTACGCGCTGCGCAGGTTCCGAAATTCAACCCTTCGTCGCTCTATGGCAAGGCGGCCACGGCCGAGTCGTCCGTGGCGGCCGGACCGATCGCGATCGCGCCGCCCGAAGGCGAAGCGGTCGCCGTCGAAGCCCGGCTCTTCGACGACGCCGGCAAGCCGCTCGCCGGCGCCTGGTTGCGCACCTATCGCTGGCAGCCCTATGTCATCGGCGTCAAGGGCGCGGTGGCCGAAGGCGACAATCCGCTTCGGCAAGGCCGTGGAGATCAGCTTGCGGAGATCGCCCGCCGAGGGAACGATCCGCTACGCGCTCGGCGGCGCGCTCACCGCGGCCAGTCCGATTTTCGACAAGCCGCTGGTGGTAACAAAGTTCGGCGAGATAACGGTCGGCTATTTCGACACCCAAAACAAGCCGCGCGGGCTGATCTGGCGGCGGAGCTTCCGCAAGGTCGATTTCGACCCCACGAACATCACGTACAAGAAGCCGGTGATCCTCTGGGGCAACTCCACGAAGCAGGCCGCCGAAGTGGCTGTCGATGGCATCGTCGATCATGAGCAGTTCTTGGACATTCAACCGGCCCCGCAGCAATTTGCCGTCGATCTTTCGGAGAGCAAGATGTTGAACAAAATCGTGCTCTACACCTACTGGGACGGCGGACGGTACTACCAATACAATATTGACGTCTCCACCGATCGGCAGCAGTGGACGACCGTGGCCGACGCTTCGCGGAACCGCATCGTCGCCAGGGAGCATGGCTACGCGCATACGTTCCCGCCGGTTGCCGCCCGCTATATTCGCGTGACGATGCTGCACAACAGCGCCAATCCCGGCCTGCACATCGTCGAGTTGCGGGCCTACGAGGCAAATCGCTAGTTTAGTCACGTGCTCCGCGCTTCGCCGCATCGCGCACCGCCCGGCCGGCGGCGGAGAGGTTGGCAAGCTGCATCTCGGAGTACTTGCGCGAGAGGATCACACCGTCGGGGCCGGCTTTCAACGCGGCGGCAACGGCGGCGTAGGTGTCGTCGGGCGAGGCCTTGCGGCTGTTCTTGCCGGTCGGGATGCCGATGTCGATGCCCGGCAAGACCTTGCACTTGCCATGCACGCCGGCCAAGGCGCGGCGGGTTTCGCGGAAGACGTAATCGGGCGAGAGCCCGCCGCGGCCAGTTCCTCCAGCGGGGCTTCGTTGCCATAGTTCAAAAGATGATTATTGAATCGCAAAAGCTCATCTCGCGGCACGTCGCGGAAGACGGTTGACCCGACGTTGCGAATGTAGTTCGCGTAGCGCTCCCCGCCGCAATTGTTGTAGACGACGACCTTCAGGAAGTCGGCCTTCGTGGCGAGATCCGCGTAGCTCCGCGTGGCGCGGAAGATTGGATTGAAGGAGTTGACGTGCTCGATGTGGAACCCGACCTGCAATCCGGCCCGCACACCTTTGACGGCGTTGGTCACATCGGCCACGACCCGATGCTTGGCGTCGTCGAACAGCCGGTTCCATGCCATGATTTCCGGCCACTCACCCAATATCCGCCAAAACTCGACAAAGTAGCCGTCGCTTGGTCGTTCGCCTTTGAGCGCAGCGCGGACGAATTCGTCGAGCTTTTGGTAACCCTCGCGGGCGCGGGAAGTCGATGCCCTGCTCCTTGGCTGTGCGGCGATGATGTTCGCAGAAACACGTGACGCGCGACGAGGCGATGCTCTGGGCGTGACTGGCGCCGAGGGCATTTAGCAGCGGCCCGTTGCGTTCGTTGAAGAAGAGGATGCCGTCGATGTCGTAGGACTTGGCAAGATCGGCGGCCAGAGCGGCCCAGAATGCGCGGACGTCGGGATGGCAGAGGCAAAGCGTGCCAGCCCTATTGCCCGCGAGATCGATTTCCGCGGTCTCTTTGCGCCCGGCACGTCGGCGCGAAAGACATCCTCGATCGAACAGAAGACCCGCAGGCCACGTTTCTTGGCGGCGGGGGCGACCGTGGCGACGATGTCCAGGTCGCCGTGGTCGGGGGCGTGGCCTGGCCGCAGCACGGTATTGCGGTAAAACTCGGCGTGCGGCGTGGCATAGTTTCCGCCGCGAAAGGATCGCTCGTCCGATGCCTGGACGCCGTGGTCTGGAAACGGTTGCCCAGGTATTTGCCGCCCGGCCAGCCCGCGTCCGAAGGTGAAGGTCGTGAGATAGATCGTATCGATCGCGCCGCGGTCCTGAAAAATGTCAAGCACTTTCTCAGTGCCTTCGTCGACAAACGAGGCCGAGCCGACCTGGATGCCGATGCTCACGCGCGGCGGCGTGCGGTCGGCCGCCTTGGCGGAAGGTGAGAATCCCAGCGACTCGGCCGCGGCAGCCGCAGCCAGGGTGGCGCCGGTTTGAAGGAACTCACGGCGATTTTCCATATGACTTCCCATCATTTTCAGGACTCCAGATTGCAGGCACGACCGTTGATCGCCGCTCGATCGTCACCGCTGTTTAGCCAATCGCGCCGTTCACCGCGCTACGATCATCTTGCCAAAACTGTTCGGACTCCTTGCTACTTGGAATCCTTGTCTGGGTTTTTGGGCGTGTTATCGCCATCGCTCTTCGCTTTATCGATAGCATCTTTGGTCTTCTCGACGGCCTTATCGGTTTCCGCTTTCACTTTCTCGGCCGCTTCCTTGCTCTTGTCGATGGCTTCCTTCGTCGTCTTCTCGGCGCCCTGCTTGATCTTATCAGCTTCCTCCTTGGCCTTCTCGACGGCCTTATCAGCCGCTTCCTTCGTCGCCTTTTCGGCTTTTTCTGCCTCGGCCTTTACTTTGTCGGCTTCAGCATTGGCCTTGTCCTTGGCATCTTTCGCCGCCTTTTCGGCGTCCGCCTTCAGCTTTTCGCCTTCTGCCTTGGCCTTGTCGATTTCACTCTTCGTGTCTTTCGGCTTGCCCGTGTCAGTCGAATCGCCACATCCGCACACGACAAGAGCAAGTCCCATCACAAACAGCCCGAATAACGTTCTCATCATCTCATCTCCCTGCCAGGAACCGTTGGCACACCTCCCCGACTTCCCGCTCCAAGCGGAAGCCGGGTCGAGCCGGCGAACAGGTTCTCGCTAAGTGGATCAACGTGCATTATACCGGGCTGCGGCGCGGTATGGTATGGATGCAATTCGGCGAGATTCGTGCCCGATTGGTTCTTGACAGTTCATTCGTGTAGCGATACATGAGGCCGACGACAACGTTACAATAGCGACAAATGGGTATTACCAAAGAGCCATTCAAGGTTGTTACGCAAGTCGGGGAAGCCGATTCGCTCGGCGGCGACCGGGAGGTTCGGCGGCTGAGCGATCTTTCGCCGCAGCAGTGGCGGTCGGGCATCGCCGCGTGGCTCGGATGGACGTTCGATGGATTGGAGTTGCACCTTTTCACGCTCGTCGCCGAGCCCTTCGTCGCCGAATTGCTGCACGTCGAACCAAAGAATGCGGCAGTAGGCTATTACAGTTCTATAATTCAAGGGGCGTTTCTTGTCGGTTGGGCCCTCGGCGGCGGCTTGTTCGGCTGGATCGGAGACCGCATGGGCCGCAGCCGGACGTTGGTGCTTACGATCTTGACTTACGCCTTGTTCACCGGCGCATCGTTTTTCGCCTCGCGGTGGTGGCATCTCTTGATCTTTCGCTTCGTCGCCGCGCTGGGGATCGGCGGAGAATGGGCGATCGGAGCGACCTTGTTGAGCGAGACGTGGCCGCGGCAATGGAGGCCGTGGATTGCGGCCGTGCTCCAGACCGGCGTCAATGTGGGCGTCATCGCGGCCATGATCGCCGGGTATCTGTTATCCGGTTTCCCCTACCGCGCCGTCTTTTTGGTCGGAATCCTGCCAGCGCTGAATTGTCGTCTGGATTCGCCGCTCGGTGCCCGAGCCGCTGGAGTGGCGCGAGGCCCGCGGCCAGCAGCGAAGCCAAAGGCCGGGCATTATCGACCTGTTTCGCGGTAAAATCCGCCGCACGACACTGCTCACGATTCTCGTCTGCGCGCTCTCGCTCTCGGCGCATTGGGCCTACATGTTCTGGTCCTTGCAACATCTGCGGAATCTGCCCGAACTTCGCGGCTGGACCCCCGGCGAGCGTACGCGGCTAGCCAGCCAGGCCATGATTGTGATGATGATCAGCTCAGTCGCGGGCAATTTCTTGGCGGCGGCGGTCGCACGCCGGATCGGCTATCGGCGCGCCATCGCCGCCGGGTGTTTTCTCTATTTCCTGGCGATAGCGGCGGCCTACGGCGTGCCGCTGGGCCACGCGAGCCTCGCCTGGTCGTTTGTGCCGATCGGCATTTGCCAGGGACTATTCGCCCTGTTCACGATGTATTTGCCGCCGTTGTTCCCCACATTATTAAGGACCACAGGCGCTGGCTTCTGCTATAACATCGGCCGCATGGCCGCGGCCGGCGCCACGGTGTTCTTCGGCCTGTTCTCCGTGGTGGGCGATCATCGGCTAGCCATTCTCTGGTCCTCCGTGCTCTTCTTGCCGGCGGCCGCGCTGGCCATGCAACTGCCGGAACCGCCCGATGAATCGGCATGACGTTCCGCTACATTCGCCTGACTGGTAGCCGTAAAAGTACGCGACGGCTATACTGCTAGAGGACATTCACTGTTGAGGAGCCGGAGCATGTTGATCAGGAGACCTATGCCGATTGTTGCTTTCTTCATCCTTTTTGCGGCAGCCGATTCGTTTGCTGCCGACGCGGTCGCCGCGTGGAAAATCGGCACGCCGATCGTCACCTACTGGGCCGGGCCGGCCTTGACGGATGCCGCCGCGCAGCAAATGGCCGAGGGCGGCTGGAATCTGGTCTGGTGTACCGAAAAAGAGCTCGATGTCGCCAAGCGACACGGACTGAGGGCGAAGCTTTACGACGCGCTGCTATCGCCGGACTCGCTGAACAATCCGCAGCAGCAAGCCAAACTCGACGCCTTGATCGACCGTGTTCGCAACCATCCGGCGCTTTACAGCTACTTCATTATCGATGAGCCAAGCGCTGCGACATTTCCCACGCTGGGCAAGATGGTGGCCCACCTTTGCGCCCGCGACCCGGCGCACCTGGCATACATCAATCTCTTTCCGACTTATGCCGCCAACGACCAGCTTGGCACGAAGGGCGACGTGACGACCGCCTATCAGAGCTACCTGCGGCAATACGTGGAAACAGTAAAACCGTCGTTGCTGAGCTACGACCATTACCAGTTCACGGTTCTCGGCGACAACTCGGATTACTTTCACAACCTGGCAATGGTCCGCAGTGCTGCACAAAAGGCTGAACTGCCGTTCCTCAACATCGTGCAAGCTTGTTCGTACGCGGCCGACATACGCGTGCCCGGTCCAGACGAAGTGCGCTTTCTTGTGTACACGACGCTGGCCTATGGCGGACAGGGCATTTCCTATTTTGTTTATTGCACTCCGGGGATGACCGGCGGAATCGCCTTGGCCAGTGGCACGCCCACGCCGCTTTACCACGCCTTGAAGTCGCTGAATCGGGAGTTCGCGGCGATTGCCAAGGAACTTCAGCCGCTGCGGTCGATAGGCGCCTATCATGCCGGCATGTCGCCTCCCGGCTCAGCACCGTTGCCGGCAGAATTGCCGATCCGGTTCGATTCGCCCGTTGCCCCGCTGCCGTACTTGCCGCCGGAACGTGTGCGGGGATACTTGCTCGGATGCTTCGGCGCGGGCGACAAGACGACGCATGCGGTGGTCGTCAATCTGGATTACAAAGCCGCGGCAAAAGTTACCTTGGTTGGGACGAACACCTTAGAAGTGTTTGACGCGAAAACCGGTTCGTGGAACGCGGCCGGCGTGCGCGTGCAGCTTCAGTTGCCGCCAGGGGGCGGCAAACTTGTGCGTGTATTGAAGTAAAAGTACAGTTCCAACCGCGGCAGCACCTTCCATGGCGAGCATTTTCGAGACAATCACGAAACGGCTGGTGCAAGCGTGGCGGTCCGACGAACCGTCGGGTCGCGGCTACGCCTACCGTTGCGGCTGCGGGCGGCCCGTCTATTTCCACAATAGCTTGTGCCTGGCGTGCAAGTCGCCGCTCGGTTTTGAACCGGAGTTGCGAGAGGTCCGGGCGATTTTGCCGGGACCGAAACCGGACACCTGGAGGCTAAATGGTAAATCGGATGCCAAGCGGTTGTGGCGGCGCTGCAAAAACTTCGATGCGCCGGCTGGCTGCAACTGGCTCGTATCCGCCGAGCAAGAAGCAACGCTTTGCATATCCTGCCGGCTGAACCGTATGATTCCCAGTCTCGACGACGCGGACAACGCGACCTGGTGGCGGCTGATCGAAAATGCGAAGCGCCGCCTTGTTTCGCAATTGTTGAGCATGGGCCTTCCGGTCAAATCGAAGGTCAGCGAAGATCCCGAGCATGGAGTGATGTTCGACCTCCTCCGCTCGCCCGAGGGAGGACCACCGGTCCTCACCGGCCACGCCAACGGCCTGATAACGCTGAACATAGAAGAAGCGGACGACTCGAAGCGAGAAAAGATCCGGCACGATATGCACGAGCCGTATCGCACGCTGCTGGGCCACTTCCGCCACGAGATCGGCCACTACTACTGGGACCGTCTGGTAGCCGGGACGCCGTGGCTGGAAAAGTTCCGCGAATTATTCGGCGACGAGCGGCAGGATTACGCGGCGGCGCTGAAACGGAATTATGACGAGGGCCCGCCGGCAAACTGGGCCGACAACCACATCAGTTCCTACGCGTCGTCGCACCCGTGGGAAGATTGGGCGGAGAGCTGGGCGCACTATCTGCACGTTGTCGATAGCCTCGACACGGCGCGTGCGTTTTGGCCTCCGCGGCGAAGATGTGGAGGCGGTCGTCGAGCCGTTCTCCGTGGACGACCTCTATGACGCTAGCGCTCCCGACGCGGAGCAGTTTATCCTGCTTATCAACTCCTGGGTGCAACTGACCACGGTGCTCAACGAATTGGCGCGGAGCATGGGCCAGCAGGACTTCTATCCCTTCGTCATGTCGCGCCCCGTGCTCCGCAAGATTCATTTCATCCAGATCATCGTGAAAGAGACGCGAAACGGCAACTCGTTGCTTTGATCGAAAGCCAGCCATTACGACGGAAAGTTTATAACCATGTTGTTCTCCGCTCGAATGTCGCTGCGGAATCGCGCCGCCCTCTGCCGCCGGCTGGCCACGGCCTTGACCGCAGGCGTCAACATCCGCAAGGTCTTGGCGCGGGAGGCCCAGCAGTCCCGAAATGCCGCGGCGCGGCAACGACTGACGGCGCTAAGCGAGGCCGTCGCACAGGGCGAGAGCCTGACGGCGGCTCTGGACGCCACCGCGGACTACTTCCCGCTGCTGTTTCGCGAGATGGTCGAAGTAGGCGAGCAAACGGGACATCTGGGCGAGATCTTTGGTCAACTGGCCGAGCACTACGAAAACCAGGTGCAGCTCCGCCGGACATTTCTCGGTGCGATTACGTGGCCCATCATCCAGTTGAGCATCGCGCTGGGAGTTGTCGGATTACTCATCTGGCTTGCAGGCTTCATCGGCCGGATGGGCGACAAGCCGATCGACTTTTTGGGCTTCGGTCTTGTCGGCGAGCGCGGATTAGCCATTTATCTGACGCTGCTGGCAGTCGCGGCCGCGCTGCTGTTTATTTTGATCCAAGCGGCCAGCCGCGGTCTCCTATTCGTTCGTCCTCTGCAGCGGGCCATCTTGCGCGTGCCCGTTTTGGGGTCTTCCTTGCAAACCCTCGCCTTATCGCGGCTGGCGTGGTCGATGCATTTGACGATGAACGCTGGAATGGAGTTGCGCAAGGCCCTGCGGTTGAGTTTGCGAAACACGGGCAGCGGCGCTACACGGACGCGGCGGACAAGATCGACGCGACGATCGCCGCAGGAAACTCCATTTACGAAGCGTTCTACGAAGCCGGCTGCTTTCCACCCGACTTTCTCGATTCGGTGGAGGTGGGCGAGCATAGCGGAAAGCTGGTGGAATCAATGGCTCATCTCTCGCGGCAATATCAAGAGCAAGCTCGCGGCGCTGGCCACGCTGACAATGCTTGCCGGATTTGCCGTGTGGGGACTGGTGGCCATTTTGATCATCTGCCTGATCTTCCGTTTGTTCTCGTTCTATCTGGGCGTGCTTAACGGGGCGTTGAACGGATGAGAATTATAGGCATGACCGGCGCCAAGCCTACGGCTCTTGCGACTCACTGACCTGTTTTTCCACGATCAGACCGAGGCTGCGGAGTTTTGATCGCAAGGTGTTGCGCGAGATGCCGAGCATGTCGGCGGCTTCCACCTGGTTGCCTTTGACGTGCTCCAGCACGGTCTCCAGCACCGCGCGGTCCATCGCGGATTGCACGCGGTAATAGATGTTGCCGCTGCCTTGCTTGAGCAGATCGCGCACGATGCGGGCGACGTCGCAGACGGCCCGTGCCGCCGCGGGCGCAGCGGCGGCGTCGCGCAAGTGGTGCGGGAGGCAATCGGCGGTGAGCATGTCGCCGGACGCATGGACCAGGCCGTACTGAATGGCGCTTTGCAGCTCGCGGACATTGCCCGGCCAATTGTGGTCCTTCATCAACAGCATGGCATCGGGCGTTGCTTCATGCACGCGCCGATCCAATTCGCGGTTCATGCGGCCGATGAAGTAGTTGACCAGCAATTGCAGATCGTCGATGCGGTCGCGCAAGGGCGGTATGTGCAGCGTGAGCACATTCAGCCGATAGTAGAGGTCTTGGCGAAAGCGGCCGGCGGCGACCAGCGACTCGAGATCCTGATTCGTGGCGGCGATGATGCGAATGCTCGTGGAGATGGTGGCATTTCCGCCGACGCGCTCAAACTGCCCTTCCTGCAAGAGCCGCAGGAGCTTAGCTTGCGTTGCCGGCGCCATGTCGCCGACTTCGTCGAGGAACAGCGTGCCGCGGTCGGCTTGCTCGAACTTGCCGATCCGCCGGCGGTCGGCCCCGGTGAAGGCGCCGCGCTCGTGGCCGAAAAGCTCGCTCTCCAACAGCGGCTCCGGAATCGCCGCGCAATTGATCGCCAGGAACGGCGCCTGGCTTCGGCGGCTGTGCTGATAGATCGCCCGCGCGACAAGCTCCTTGCCCGTGCCGCTTTCGCCGAGGATCAGCACGGTAACATCTTGCGGCGCGATCCGCCCGATCGACTTGTAAAGCTCTTGCATCGGAGGCGAATTGCCGACGAGCTGCTCTCCTTCTGCGAACGGCTGCGGACTGTCGGCGTAGATCGCGGGCTGCCGGCTGATTCGGCTAAGGTGGATCGCGCGGCCGACCACGTCGCGAAGCTGCGCCAGATCCAGCGGCTTGAGCAGGTACTCGAACGCCCCGAGTTTCATCGCCTCGATCGCCGTTTCCGTGGTGCCATGCGCGGTAATGACGATGACCGGCAATCGGGCGTCGATTTCTCGGATTGCCTGGTAGGCATCCAGGCCGGACATGTCCGGCAGGCGACGTCGAGGATAACGGCATCGGGCGAAGCCGCGCGGACGGCCTCGATGCCTTCTCGTGCTGTGCCCAGTGATTCCACCTGCAATCGCGGGCTGGCAAGGACCTTTTCCAGCGAGTAGCAGACGTTCGGTTCGTCGTCGACGATCAGGAGCTTTGGCATAGCGACGACTCCTGTTTTCCACTGGCTGGCAGCCGTACGCGGAAATCGGCCCCGCCGGCGGCCGAGTTCTCGACGCTGATCTCGCCGCCGTGATCCTCGACGATTCGCCGGCAAATGGCAAGCCCCATTCCCAGGCCGGTATCCTTGGTGCTGAAATACGGGTCGAAAATCCGTTCGGCCGTGCCGGGGGGAATGCCCGGCCCCTGATCGGCGACGGTCAGCGTGATCCACGGTGTGTGCCGACGGCCTTTGGAATCGGGGTCGCTGCCATCGTCCGCCGCCGCTACCGCGACACTGATCAGGACCGCGCCGCCTTGGGGCTGGGAGTCCATCGCATTGAGTACGAGGTTAAGGAGCAATTGACGAAGCTGCTCGTGATCGGCCTCGATGATGACCGGCCGGTTGGGCATGTCGCTTTGCAGGCGGATGCCTTGCTGCTTGCCGCGTGCAGCGACAAGATCGAAAGTTTGCTGCACAACCTCGCGGAGATCGCGGCATCGCTTCTCCAGCTTGGGAGGGCGGGCGAAATCGAGAAACGTCTGTATCGACCGCTCCAATCGCCCAATCTCTGTCGTGAGCACGGTCAGGTCGCGGCAGGTCAGCCGGCCGGCATTGCCCGACTCGGCTGCGCCGGCGACGAGCATCTTCATCGCCGTAAGCGGATTGCGGAGTTCATGGGCCAGGCCGGCAGCGAGCTGCCCCAGAGCCGCCATCTGCTCGTTGCGGAGCATATTGATCTGATTCTGCTGCAACCGATCGACCACCGTGCCCACGTGGTCGGCCATGCGGCGCAAAATGGCATCGAGGTTGTCGATGCCGGCTGCCGGCGCGATGTCGACCGGCCCAACGACTTCTTCCAATCGTCCGCTGGCAGCCCGAATCGGCAAATAGAGTTCGACGATCGAGCGGCTGACGCTGCGGGCGATGCCGAAGCCTGCCACCAAGCCAGCGACCGCGCCGCATACGCCGACGAGAACGAGGAAGAAAGCGATCCAGCGGCCAAGCCCCTGATTGTATTCGCCGCTCTTGCTCACCAGGTCTTCTTCCATGATCAGCAATTCCTTGGCCGGCGCGATCACTCCTTGATCGAGGGAGTCATCGATCAGCCATTTGACGGCCGTGCGTCGGTCCTTTTCGTCCGCGACCTTCGGCAGTTCTTGCGCGGCAGTCTTGAATTTGTCAAAACCGTCGCGGATGGTCTTCGCCAAAGCCTTTTCTTTCGGATCGTCGGCCAAACGCTCGGTCTCGGCCAGAGACTGCTCGGCCGGCTGACATTTCTGCGGAACGGAGTCGAGATGACTCCGGTCCCCGGATACAAGGTATTCCGTCAGTTCGGAGCGAATCGCGTTCATGCCGAAGAGGAGTTGCTCGGCCGCACGGATCGTTGACGTATCGAGCGCGACTAGCGCCGCGGTGTTCTTTTGCAGGCTTTGGACATACCATCCTCCCACCGTGCCCAGTGCCAAGAGCACGAGGCTGATCGCGATGCTTGGCGCCGCCACGCGGACGGTCAGTCGAAGGCTCATCGGGGATTCCTTTCAGTGCGCCAGCCCACTGGCCGCGGCCGGCGGCTGGCGATGGCCGTAAAAGCTGTAAAGCACGGGCATGAGATAGCGAGTGAGGAGGATAGTTGTCGTCATTCCGCCCACGACGACGATGGCCAGCGGACGCTGCGTCTGCGAACCGATCTGGGTCGAGAGCGCGGCGGGCAGCAGGCCGAAAAGGGCCGTCAGGGCCGTCATCATCACCGGGCGGACGCGCTTGGCCGCCCCCTCGATGATGGCTTCGTCCAACGGCATTCCTTCGGAGCGGAGCGTATTAAAATATGATATCATCAAAAGGCCGTCCATGATGGCCACCCCGAAGAGAGAAATAAATCCGACCGCCGCGGAAATGCTGAAATTGGTGCCCGTCAGGTACAAAGCCCACACGCCGCCGATGGCGAGGGCGAGGACGTTGCTGATTACAACTGCGGCGTCGAGCCATGACCGCAGGGCCGAATAAAGCAGGCAAAAGATCAGCGCAAGCGACAGCGGCACAATCCACATCAGCCGCGTCTCGGCACCTTGCATTTCCTCAAATTCGCCCGACCAGACAGCATGATAGGGCGGCTTGAAGAGATGCGCCGTCCTCTTCCGCGCCTGGTCCACGGCGCCGGCTAGGTCTCGCCCCCGGACGCTGAATTTCACCGCGATAAGCCGTTTCTGCTGTTCGCGGTAGATCACCGCGGCGCCGGGCCTCACGAATTGACCTTCAGGATCGGCGGCGCCGTCCTCGCCCACCGGGCTAACCAGGTCGCGAAGCCGCAGGCGGGGCGTGTTGCTTAGCGGATTGGCCGTATTTGCTAGGCTGCCGCCGACCGACGGCGGTGCCTGGCTGCTTCCGTTCGCCGAGGGCACGAATCCCGGCCCTTGCGGCACGACCACCTGGTTATTTCCAATATCCACGGGGATGTCGAGGATCGAAGTTTCGTTGCCCCGCCGCTTTGGCGGCAAGCGGATGGCGACGTCAAAGACCTTCTCGCCTTCGATCATCTCCGTGAGCGCCTTGCCGCCCAAGGCGCTGGCCGCGACGTTATTCACGTCGGCCACCTGCACGCCCCACCGCTGGCACTTCTGCGGGTCGACGCGAAACGCCAAATGCGACTGACCGAGGACATTGAACACGCCGACATCCTCCAACCCCGGCACGGTTTGCATAATGGTCGCCGCTTGCGCGCCAAGGTCTTGTAGAACTTTTAGATCGGGGCCGACGATTTTCAGGGAGTTATCGCCCTTGATGCCCGATAGCGCCTCCATGACATTGTCGCGAATGTTTTGCGAAAAGTTCCAAACGACGCCGGGAAGCTTCTCCTGTAGTTCGGCTTGCATGTCGGAAACCAACTCCTCCTTGGTGCGCGGCCGCCGCGGCGCAAATACGCCATAGCCAAGTCGATTGCTCGTCAACGCCTTGGGCCGGCGGGAATCGGGCGATGAGGTTGTCGAAGAGGCTCCGCCGCCAACCTCCGCGCTCGATCACGGCTGGCCAATCCTTTTGCGGACGAAGAGGCACGAAGTACTCGGAGTTGTAATATCCGTCGGTATCCGTCCCGTCGTCGGTCCGCCCGATTTGGTTGACGACGTCGATCACTTCCGGAAATGACGCCATGATCGCGCGGCCTTCCTTGGAAATCGCGGCCTGTCGGTCGAGGTTAATGTTCAGCGCCGCCGTATCGCGAATCCAGAGATTACCTTCCTCTAGTTGCGGCATGAACTCGCGGCCCAGCGACGGCAGCAGACAGATAGTGGAAGCGATCAAGGCGGAAAAGAACGACACGGACAGCCAGCGGTATTCCAAGCAGCGGTGCAGTTGCCGGAGGTAGCTTTCCTTGATGAAGCGAACGAAGATATTGTCCGGAGTTGGCTGGAGATTCTTGAAAAACAGCAGGCACAAGACGGGAGTCAGCGTCACCGCCAAGGCGAATGCTCCGGCTAGCGCCCAAGCATAGGTCTGCGCCATCGGCCCGAACAACGCCCCGGCGGGACCTTCCATCGTAAAAAGGGGTATGAAAGCGCAGACCATGATGAGGCGCGAAAAAAGTAATGCCCGATCGATCTCGCCCGCCGCTCGGAAGATGCGTTCCTTCAGCGGAAGGAAGGCATTTTCGCCGCTGGCCAGGTGACGGTAGATGTTCTCGGCCACGATGACCGAGGCGTCGACGATAATGCCGAAATCGACCGCGCCGATCGAGAGCAAATTGGCCGACTTGCCGCGACAATAAAGCACGGCGAAAGCAAAGAGCAAGGCCAACGGAATGTTGACAGCCACGATGAACGCCGTTCGCACGTTGCTCAGAAACATAAGCAGGATCACCACGACCAGGCTGATGCCCACCGCCATGTTTTCGGTCACCGTGTCCGTCGTGAGACTGGTCAATTCGGTGCGGTCGTAGTAGGGCACGATTTGCACGCCCGGCAGCATCAGCCCCGACGCCGGGTCGTTCAGTTCCTTCACCTTGGCTTCAATATCTTTCAAGGCGGGCAGGGTGTCTTCTCCCTTGCGGAGAAGAATGATCGCCCCAACCTGGTCCGGATCGTCGTGGCCCGCTTTGGTCAGGCTTAGCGAACGGTCCGACTGAAATCGCGATTCGTAGCCGTCTTTTACTCGATAATGGGCCATCTTGCCTAATCGCGTTTGATGGCTGACGACCACGCCGCGATTGCCGGCGCGCTCGCCGGGGAGCAGGCGCCCTCCCTCGACCACGTCCTCCACGCGCACGGGCTGATTGTTGACGGACGTAATAACCAGCGCCGCGAATGTCGCGCATGCGGCGTTCTTCCTCGTCGCGGAGTACCCGCGCCGCTTTCGCCGGATCGGTCATGCTCAGCACCTTTTGCACGGGGTCCTCGCCGCCGCCGAACAGGCCGACGCTGCGGACCGTCAGGACTACGTCGCCCTGGTCGATGTAGTCGCCGCCCACTGTGGCATTGCTGTTGCTCAGCGCGTTTTGCAACTGCGCCAGCGTGATACCGTACCGGCGCATGCGGTCGGGATCGGGCTGCACCTCGTATCGCCGCACGGTTCCACCCCAGCTCGTCACGTCCACCACTCGCGGGATCGAGCGGAACTCGCGCTCCAGGACCCAATCCTGCAGCGCCTTGAGATCGTTCAACGAATAGATGTTGTTGTCACCGACCTTGGCGGCGCGCAGCCAGTAGCGGTATATCTCGCCCGTGGGAGATTCCGGCGAGATCTGCGGGGTCACGCCGGGCGGCATGTCCTGCAGGGCGGACTGCAGGCGATTGAGCGTCTCTTGCCGCGCCTCCTTGTATTCGAAGCCGTAGTCGAAGAGCATTTTTATGTCGCTCAGGCCGACCACGGTCTTGGTGTTCATCGAACTTAGCCCCGGCATCCCGGCAAGGTCTCGTTCAAGCTTCACCGTTACCTGCCGTTCGACCTCTTCGGCCGACGCGCCGGGCATCTGCGCGACGACCTCCACCGTCGGCGGCGCCGGGTCCGGATAGGCCTCGACGTTGATGTGCAGGAACGCGAAGACGCCCACCGCCAACAGCCCCGCCGTCAATAGCAGGACCATCAGTGTATTGTCAAGCGACCATTGGATGAGTTTACGTAGCATGAAAAGGTAGGGTGTGGTCAATTGCAGCGAAGACCCACCAAGAATCAAGTAACATGGTGGGTCTTCGCTGCGCTCGACGCCACCCTACTTAACCGCCTCCGATTGTTTGTCGGCCAAAACAGTCTTGAGCTCTAGCACGCCTGCGGTGAGCACGCGTTCCCCTTCGTGGAGCGGTTCATTCGCCGCCTGCTTTCCATCGCCTTTCTCATCCTTGCTCAACGGTGTGCTGCGGACGTAGGCGGTTTGGTCGAAACGATTCGTAACTTCCACGCAACGCTGGGTGAACACCGGTTGCTTGGCGTCGGCCTGCACGAACACAACCGACTCGTTGCCGTCCTCGACGATCGCGCTGATCGGCACTTCGACGACATCCTTGGGCGGCAGAAGCTCCACAGTCGCGGTGATGAATTGCCCGTGCGCGCAACAGGCCGTCGGGATTGGGAATATGGCCGCGGACTACGGCTGTGTGCTGGTTCGGATCGATGAGGTAGCTGATATCGTCGACGAAACCGTCGATCGGTTGAATGCCGACCGTGCGGACCGTCCAGCGAACATGGTCCTGCGTCCGCGTCTTGAGAGCGTGCAAGCCGGGCAATTCGTCTTCTGGAACGGAGGCAAGCACAATGAGCGGGTCGACTTTGGCGATCTGGAACAAGTTCGTCGTATTATCGACGATCGTCTCGTGGAGGGCCGTGTTCTGCTCGATGATGAATCCGTCGTCGGGGGCCTTGAGTTCGACGCGGGCCCATTCGGTCAGTTTCTCCTTTTCCGCCGCCCGCCTTTGTTGCGTATCGGTTGCGCGGCGGGCCTCGTCGCGGACGGCCTGGATGTCTTCCTCGGGAATATTCCACGTTTTCAGCGTATTCTCGGTCCGGTTCACTTCATTGTGGTCGGCTTCGACATTCCGCCGCGCTTTGAACAAAAAAACTTCGGGCACCGCGGCGGCGTTGGCCTCGGCCCGCTTGAGCACATCGTCGTCGAGTCGCAATTGGGATAGCGCATCGAACAGATCGTTCTTCTTGTTGCCAACGTCGATGCTGAAGAGCACCGCGAGCAAGTCCCCGCGTTTCACCGGGTCGCCGACTTGCAGGTTGCGAGTCAATAACGGGATGTTGCCCGGCGAGCCATGCGGATCCTTGATTTGCCCGATCCGCACCACGTCGGCGGGTGCAAAGCGCACGCGGACTCGAATCAAGTGAGATGGATCCAGCGCCGTCGAGCCAGGCATTTCCAGCGCCGTCTTGCGGCTCGGCCGCTCGGCAATGGCGATTTGAGCAACCTTACCCCGAACGATACCGAGCGACTTCTGAGTATCGTCGGGCACGCGCAGGCAATTGGGGATTCCCGACACGAGTTCCACTCCGGCGTCCTTGGCAGGCGGTGCGGACGCCTCGCCTGCGCCCGGCGCCCACGGCAGCTTCATCGCGCCCAGTGCCACGGCAAAAGCAGTCACGAGTATCGCAATAAGAAACGTCAACCCGGTGAACTTCTTGAAGCGGAAATAAAACTCGCCTGGCCAACGCCTGTGATTCACGCGCTCCGCCGGAATTCTCTGGTCCGGCGGGTTTGCTGCGGGCTGGTCCTGCTTGGCAGCCAGCCGCGAAGCACCTTTACTCTTGTCGATCAACGGCGGGGAGGACATGGTTGTTCGTCAGCGATTGTTTCTCAGGTCGTGGGCTCGGGGTGTGAAGGCACAGCGGCGAATCAATCGGTGTCGCAAATGCCATGCCCGATTCAGAGATTAGCGGCATTCGCCTATAGGCACTGTTCAAGCATCCTACGGCACGGCGGGCGCGCGGAAAACTTAGGCAAACATCCACGCGACGGCGGCGTAAGAGACAGTGTCTGCTGTGCAGAGTTTGCCCACAGCGTTCAGTTTGTGCGCGTGAGCAAGCCACGGGAAGCCTGCACTGAATCGCGTTTTCCGCGTAAAAAATGAGAGGTTTGCGACGAAACTACGCCGTGCGCCGCGTCTTGGGCTGAGGCGCCGTACGACGCTCTTCGGGCTGGGTCACTGGGAGATGATCGCCGACGAGGCTGAAGTGGAAGCCGATGGCGCGAAGCCGCTCGATTTGTTCGGCGT
Organism: uncultured Planctomycetia bacterium; assembly: GCA_963707295.1. Lineage (GTDB taxonomy): Bacteria > Planctomycetota > Planctomycetia > Pirellulales > Thermoguttaceae > JANXQG01. The sequence goes on along the minus strand of CAVPPL010000005.1, from coordinate 3,023,651 downwards.
CGAGACGGCCCGCCTTATAGGCGGAGCGCTGCACCATGACCCAATTGCCCAGCTTGCGATTTTGCGACCAGCGTTGGGGAACGTCGCAGTGCCCCGATTCGCGGCGGAAATGCTGAAGTGCCGCAAACATCGCGTCCCACTGCTCGCGAAGAAGTTCCCAGGTAAAGCCGATCGCGTCGAGGCGGTCAATTCGCTCGGGATCCAGTCGCCGTTGCTTGCGCAGTGTCCGCTGCGTATGCACCCAAACGCCCAGCGCTCGGTATTCGTCTGACAGCGTCGAAATGCGGCAATGGCCGTGCGCGTGCTGGAAGTCGGCCAACTCGACGTACATCTCATCCCAACGCGAGTCGCCGCCGCGGTCCCATTCGAAGCCCAGCGAGTCGAGACGGCGGGCACGTTCGCCCGCCATGTCCCCGCGCTTTTGCAGTGCGCGGAGTCCTTTAACCCATTTGGCCAACGCCGGATTCTCCGACCAACCGTACGGCACGTTGCAATCGCCATAACGCCGGCGGTAGTCGGTCAACGCGGCGAACATCTTTTCCCATCGTGCCTGTTGCGGCTCCCAGACGACGCCCAACTCTTCCAACTGCTGGATGCGCTCCGCGGCGAGCCGGCCCGACCGCCTACTGCTGCGAACGCTGTTTAGCCAAGCGAACAACTCGCGATGGCGCGGGCAGCGTGCGGAACGTCACTGTGCCCATGGTTCCGGTGAAATGTCTCCAACTGGGCCGCCATAACATCCCAATCGTGCGCGACAAAGCGACGTGGCCGCACTTCCCAGACGAAGCCGATCCCGTCCAACCGCTTGATCCGCTCCGCGCTAAGAGTCCCTAGTTTTCGCTGCCGGCGGCAGTTGAAAACCCATACCGCCAGCGACCGATCCGGCTGGTAGTTGGATGGCACGCTACAGTGACCGTGCGCGGCCTTGAAATCCAAGAGATCCGCAAACCGCCGCTCCCAACGATCCGGCTCAACAGCCGCCGATCGGGGACCAGTTGTACGGCATGTGGCTTGACGCCGCGCATTGGGCTGTCGTTCCAATAAGGTCGGCATAAGTGTAGCGAACGAGGAAGTAAAGCGGATTGGCCTGGATCGCGAGCCGCACTCCAATGGGATATTACCTAGATTCTCAACGGTTATCATAATGGATTTATCCCGCGTGTCAAGCATTTTGCGCAGAGATTTGGCTCATTCTCGCCCACTACACGCGGAAAAGCGTTTCGCCAATCGCCACATTGGGCCAAGACACGTACGTGACACTTAGGAGGGGTGTGTTGTCGGGCACCGGAAAACACCGACCAATGCAGCACGCCGAGCGCGAAGGGCCGCCCTTCCACTTCCCGTCAGCGGACTGCCGCGCCGGCCGCGATCGTTGACAGCGCGATCAGATTCTGTCGTGGCGGGATGCAAAGCGAATGGCAGTCGAATGCGATTGAACCCTTGCTGCGGTAATCGCAATGCCGGGACGTACCATCATAGTTAGCCGCGCCACGCTATCAACGGCTAGTGCGTTTGTAAAAGGCCGTTAAACTCGCGCCTGCACATCGTTCGCGCATTCTCCACAAAGTCTCCACAAAGCTTCCACAAACCCTCTACAGTCAAATCGTTGACAAAAAAATCATACTGCCATATTCTGAGTGCAGTGTGCATTACTCATAAGCGGAAATAGTGCGCAATGGGCGCGGATCTTATCATCTGGCATCGGTTGAACCGGTGGATTTCAACGGAGTGCGACGAAAGTACGAGGCTACACTGTGAACTACATTGAAACAATCAAAATCGATGGTGCGGAAAGGCCGCAGCGTCTTGGCCTGAATTGCGTCAGGACGATCATCAACTTCAAAACAACCGTTGCGGCGTTGATCGTCGCGGCGATAGCGTGGCTGGCGGGCGGCGTGTCCGCTTTCGCCGGAACGCTTTCATTAACAGATGGCAACTCAGTAGTGACACTGGACCCCAGCAGTCCCGCGGGCGTGTCGGGGTGGTCGGTGGACAACGTGAATCAGCTTTTTCAGCAGTGGTTCTGGTATCGCATCGGCAGTTCCGGACCTCAGTCTTCGATTGACACACTGGGTTTGTCATCGAGTTCGCAAGTTAGTCCATCGGAGGCAAGCGTCACCTATTCGGGGACCAATGGCCTGACGATCCAAGTAACCTACTTGTTGACGGGCGGCGCGAATCTCAGCGGGGCCGCCGACCTCGGTGAATCGATCGCCATTACGAACAACAGTCCCGCGTCGCAAGACGTTCACTTCTTTCAGTATTCGAATTTCACCTTGGACACGCCGACTACAAGTTCGAGCGCTGCCCAAGATTATGTTCAGTTTCAGAATAGTAATGCCGTCGACCAACACAACGGTGTTGAAACGTTGGCCGAAACTGTCATCACTCCCAAGCCAAACTATCGCGAAACCGGATTCGCTCCGAACTTGCTTAATGAAATTGAAAACGACGCGCCTTACACTTTGGGTGAGGTTAACAATAACACGCCGGACGCGCAGATTGGGCCCGGCGACGTTAGTTGGGCCTATGAGTGGGACCGAACCATTGCACCGGGAAGTACGTTTATCATCAGCAAGGACAAGGCCCTTTCCGGCGTCTTGCAGCCTGTACCGGAGCCTTCGAGCCTGGTTCTAGTAGCGGCGGGTCTGGTTTCATTGGCAGGAGTTGCACGGCGGCGCTTGCGTGACAAGTAAGCGAGGCCGGTAATGAACATTTCAGCTCGCGGCCCAAGCGTGTGTGTGATTGCGCTTCTTGCCAGTCTTGCTATTGCTAGCCCGGCGAGCGATTTAGTCTACGCTGCGAGCGTATACTGGCTACCGACGTCGCCCAGTGATTGGTCCGCCACCTCTTCTTGGAGCGATAGCGCGGTTCCAACTCTCTCTGATTCGGTCTATATAGTGAATGGCGGAACTGCCACCATCTCGCAGCCTGCCGAGACCTGTAGTTATATTACCCTTGGTGGCGCCGGAAATGGCGCCATCAAGATGTTATCCGGAAGCCTGACGGAGATCAGCATAGTTTTCGGCGAACAAATCGGCAATTCGTCGCCCGGCAGCTTCCTGCAGTCCGGCGGGACACATACCATCGCGACCGGTCTATTGCTTGGTAACGCCGGAGGCGCGACGGGAACCTACATTCTGAGCGCTGGAAGCCTGGCTGTTGCGAACTTGGATGTGGGCAATGCTGCTCCGGGGAACTTCTCGCAATCGGGCGGAACCTGCTCGATCTCCTCTGAATTGGACGAGGGCGTCTCCCCCGGCAGCAGCGGGATCTACACATTGAGCGGCAGCGGCCTGCTCATTGCAAATCAAGAGGTTATCGGCGATACGACCGCCGGCACCCTCACGCAGTCAGGCGGTACCAACTCGGTTGCTAAGGGACTTGTCTTGGGTCAAAACGAAGGAGCGACTGGAACGTACAATCTCAACGGAGGATTGCTGATCGTCGGCAGTGGCGGATTGACGGTTGAGTCGGGCGGCAGCGGGTCGTTGAATATGAACGGTGGCACTTTGCACAGCGGGACGTCCTTTGCAAGCAACGTGCCCGTCTCGATCGGAGCCGGAAGCAACGCCGTGTTCGACATCGGCAGCGGCACCATGACCCTCTCCGCCGGCCTCGGCGGCAGCGGCAAGCTGACCAAGAGCGGCGCGGGCGTTCTGGTCCTTAGCAGCACGAATAGTTTCAGCGGCGGGACGACGGTCAATTCCGGCACTTTGCGCGTGCTCAGCCCCAGCTCGTTGCTTAGTGGGTCGAGTCTAACGGTCGGATCGAGCGCGTCAAGTTATTTCGGCAGTCCGACTGTGCCTGTCGAAACGTCCATCGGACTGCAGGAAGTGCCGGAACCGTCGTCATTGGCCCTCTTGGGTTTCTGCGCGATTGGCATTGTCGGCTGGCTTCGGCTGCCGCGGCGCTTCACCGTTATCGCCTAATCGCGCGGCGTCGGCTGAGCGAGGTCCGGACTGCTGCCTCGCCGCAGCGCGCTCGTTCCGAAGCGGTCATTGATCTGGTCGCGGACGACGTCCAACTTGCTTTGTCTTTGGCGATTCTCCTCGTCAAAAAGCCTGCCCTGGATCTGCCCCGACCCGTCGAGGCCGCCTACGCCGACGCCCAGCAGCCGCACCGGCAAATGCCGCGGCGGAAGCCGCTCGCAGAGAAGTTCATCGGCTGTTTGCCGCAATTCGTCGGTCACGTCGGTTGGCTCCTGCAAGCTATGGGATCGAGTGATTGTCGAGAAATCGGCAAAGCGGACCTTGAGTTGCACGGTCCGGCCCCGCAGCCCATGCCGCCGCAGCCGCCAGCCGACTTGCTCGACTAGATCCACCAGCCAGGCTCGCAAGACATCCATGTCGGCGATGTCGCGCTCGAAAGTCGTCTCGTTAGAGATCGACTTGGCGTCACGCTCGGGAACCACCGGCCGGGCGTCGCGGCCGTGGGCCAGATCCCACAGGTGCTCGCCGCCGCTACCGAAACGGGCTTTGAGCACCTCGATCGGGCACTGCCGAAGCTGGGCGATAGTGCGGATGCCCAGCCCCTGGAACACCTTGCTGCTTTGCTTGCCGACGCCCCAAAGCCGCTCCACCGGCAGCGGGTCGAGGAACTCTTGCACTTTGTCAGATTCCACTATTACCAAGGCGTCCGGCTTTCGCAGATCGCTGGCAATCTTGGCCAGGAATTTGTTGGGTGCCACTCCCACGGATACCACGAGCCGAAGTTCCTCGCGGACGGCCTGCTTGATCTGCCGCCCGATTTCGGCCGCCGTGCCGAAAAGGTGCTCGCTGCCGGTTACGTCCAGAAATGCCTCGTCCAGCGACAGTGGCTCGACCAACGGCGTGAATCGCTCAAAAATGCCGCGGATGTCGCGGGAAACCTCGGCATAATAGCCATTGCGCGGAGGCAGGCAGACGGCGTGCGGGCAGAGCCGGCGAGCGGTGGCCGAGGGCATTGCGCTGTGGACGCCAAACGCCCGTGCGGCGTAGTTAGCCGCTGCGACCACGCCTCGCTTCTCCGCCGAGCCGGCGACGATGACCGGCTTGCCGACCAGTTCGGGACGGTCTCGCTCCTCGACAGAAGCGTAGAAGGCGTCCATGTCGCAGTGGAGAATCATTTGGCTTTCTTGTACCGATCCGTCACATTGTGGGCGTAAACGTCGATGGCCGGATCCCAGGCCAGCGGGAACTTGACCGGCGTGCGTCGAAAGCTCACGGCATAGATCGCATGCCACGGGTCGTCGCGAGGGGCCGCGGCGGCCTTGCGCCGAACCATGCCTTATCCAGTTTATCGCCCGCCGGCTCGGCTGCGCCCGTGTAATGCCAGCCACCGCCGTCCCAGACCTCCGTCCAGGAGTGGTTGCCGCTGTTATCGGCCCACAGTGTGCCGACGAACCGGGCGGGCACGCCGACCGCCCGGCAGGCGTCAATCAGGATGATCGACAATCCGGTGCAAGACGCTAGCCCGGCGCGGGCCGATTCAGCGGGGCTTTGCACGGCCTTGGGGCGCTTTTTCGAATAGCGGACCTTCAGCAGCGGGAAAACCTTCTGGTTCAGCAGAACGGCCGCTTCGCCCGGTGTGCGGGCATGCTTGACCAGCGGCCGGCATTTCGCGTAAAACTCCTTGCGCCACGTGTCGCGGCGCTCGTCGATGTTCGCATAGGGAAGGATATAGTTGAGGAAAATGTCCTTCGGCACATTGTTCTTCCAGGGCGCCTCGTTCCATGCCTTGTAGGCGAGCCGAACATTCTCCAGCAGGAAACTCGCGGTAAGTTCGCGGAGGTCGCCGCGGGGCATGTTGGCGACGAGAAACTCCATCGCCTCGCGCTGGTCTGCCGGGCACTCATTCAGGGCCTTTTGGATCTCGTTGCGATTCTCGTCCGCACGATCCAGCGCACTTTCCACCGGATCATCGCCGGCAGACGTGAGTTGCGAATCCTCGCGAACTCGCAGCCGACGCGCGGCCCCATTGGCGACATGCATCTTCAAGGTCGCTTCAAAGCCGCTGTCGGTGGCCTTTAGCTCCAGCGGTTGGGGAAATTCCTTCGATTCGACCTGCCCCAAACCCAGTTCTCGCAAATTGGCCGCCCAATGTCCGTGTTCCTCGCGGAACGATTTCTCGCGGTGATAAACTTCCATCAAGCGGTCGCGGGCGGGAAGCGTCGAATCGGGCACGAACTTCTCTTTTCCCGGCGGTTCCTTGGAGAACTGCACGTAGCCCCAGCGTTCCGGCCGGTGCATGTCGATGATGCCGGGCGGCGACCAGATCCAATTGTCCTCGCGAAGATTGGGAACCTTGACGTACTTGCCGCCCGCGACGTCGAACTTCCACTCGACGCGGGAAAAGTCGATCCGCCATTGGTCGCTGGGCCGCGGCGGGCACGGCCGATGCGCGTGCTGGGCCAGGGCCTTCCAAGGTATGGCGATCTCTACGCACCAGCCTTCGTCCTTGTCGCGGGGATCGTTCAACGTTCCCTTGACGCGGACCGCGGTTTTCATGCCGGTGAGCTCAAAACGGTCGTCGGCCTTGCCGCCGTCCTTGTATGGGCGCGAGAGGAAAAGGTCCCATGTCGTGTTCAAGGCGTTGAGTTCCAGTTCGTAGTAATTGTGGTTATCGCCGTCGGGATTGATGAAGACCTCGAAGTCGTTGTCCGCGAAGATCACCGCGTCGTGTTTTTTGACGGTGCCCATCACGTGCGGTTCCTCAAGTTCCGCGGCGATGTAGAAGTTGTCGTTGTCCCAGAGCATCTTGGCCCGCGTGCGAAAACGGGGCTTCGGCTTGCTTGGGCCTTCGATGTCGAGAAAGTCTTCCGTCCACGGGGCCGCCCGCCAGGCCGGATCATCCAAGCGGCCGTCGATCACCGGCGGCTTGGCGGCGAACCCGCAGACATATCCGCGCGGCGTAATCAGCTTCATCTTCGCCCAGTCTTCTGCCGAGCCGCCGAGGGCGACTCTCGCAGTAATGCAGAACATCCCACAACTAAGGCCGGCGGAAAGATACAAGGCAATTGAGCGGAGAACGTGCATGACGCTACTCAAACCTCCCTTTGGTGTCAATTCTTCTGCTGCTTCTCGGCTGGCAGCTTCACTTCCACTTCGCCGTCGAACATCAACTCCGGATCGCCCCTATGGTCTAACGTGTGCATTAGCGTGGCAACGGTGCGCGGCACGCTGCCTTCAAACAAGGTCTTGCTCTGGTAGACGATCCGCACCGGGCGGTCTAGATCGACCATGCGATCATCTAGCCGGACAAGCAGCCGGTCAACCTCCTCGGCGGATTGGATCGTTATCGTTTGCCCATTGCGCTGGGCTGTCACTACCGCTCCGGCCACGGTCGGGTCGTTCTTTGGCAACGCCAGCCAGTAGAGCCGGTCGTGAGTCACCGGGCTCTGCTTCCAGACAACGCGGTCGGGGACCGGATTCCGCCGGATCGCGGCCATCCAGGGCAGGACCTTGGCGTCCTGGCGGTCCATCCAATGCGATTTACCCTCGTGAATCTTGCCATAATGAACGTAGCCCTTCGGGTCCGCCTTTTGCAGTTCGTCGAGCTTGTTGATCCACTGCCGGCCGACCTTGTTGCGATTGTAGGCCGAGTCGAGCTCGCCGACCTGGATGGCGAAGCCGACATTGCGGAGACCGAGCCAAGAGGCGTCGTTGGGATGCCCGGCCATCATGGCGGCGGCCGCGAAAGCGTCGGCCTTCCGCGGAGCAAGTTGATACACTCCGTCGCCGCCGGCGGAATAGCCCATGAGGTACACCCGATTCGGATCGACGCGCCGCAGAACGATCAGGTCCTCAATTAGGCGATTGAATAGCAAATCGATGTGCGGCTCGTGCCAGAGGTTCCATGTGTCGGTCGGCGACGGGGGGCGACGTAGATACCTTCGTCCAACTTATAAAGATGCTTTTGGTTCTCCCATTGTTGGTCGTTCACGCGGGTCGGGGCGTTGCCGCCGCCGTGCATGGAAATCCAGAGGCTCCAGCCGTCTTTCGGCTCCTTGCCGAAAGTAGTGAGGTAGATCGGCATGGAGTGCTTGCTGTCCTGAAGCACGCCTTTGTCGATCTCCGCTTCCCGCTCCTTGGCAATCCGCCGCGCGTGGCACCGCCATATCAATTCTCGCGCGCGGACCGCGTCAGGCTTCGTCAGCGGAACCTGCGAGAAAGTCTTCGCGGCAAGCGGCTCGCCCCAAAGATCGCCTTGGTCAAGTTTGACCTTCAGCGAATCGACCGCTGCGCGGCTTCCGGCCTCCTTTGTCGGGAGCCCCGTCGCGGCCCCCGCGTAGTCGCCGGCGACCGTTAGCGACACACCAACAATGCCGTTTAGCAGGGCGGAAAACAGGGCAATTGCTCGCGGAAGAGGCGCGGTACGCATCAATTCGTCCTCGGAGGCGTCGGAGCAGGCTCGGATTGTTTAGCTATCAGGCGTATCTAATCCCAGCACCGCTCCATGCCCCAGTGTACCCAAAATCCAAGGACGGGCAAAGCAGCCCTGCAATCGATGCGTGGAGACCTGTGCGCGGCCGAAATCGGGTGGAAGCGTGTTAGCCGGCTCAGGTGTTGCGCATCATCATCACGATATCGACGGCTCGCGCTTTTGCGGGACCGACTGACTGCCGTTGTTCGCTCCAGACCTGGGCAATTGCCGAAAGCCAAGCCGGCAACAACTTCGGTCCGCTTGCACTGACGGACAGAGGCTTGGGCCCGTTGTTCACGGCGCGTGTTGTGAATTGCGATTGCGATGGGCCGACGAAGGAGGCTGTGGGAGAATGTTCCGTTGTCGTAGAACTTGCCGCCGGCAGAACGGCACTGTTCGTCGTCAAACCGGCGGTCGCCACGGCGGCGGATTCGGCCGTTGAAGTCTGCTGACTGTGAGCAACACCGCCAGAGGCAAACGAACTATCGCTTCCCACGACGATATTCCCGCCATCGGGCAGCGCGGCCACAGTCGTGATGATAAGCGTGCCGCCCGCCACAGACGTACCACCCGTGTAGCCGTTGCTTCCGGACAAATAGATCTTGCCGCCGCCGTTCACGGTCAGGCTGCCGCTGCCATTGATGCGGCCGGTCACCGTCAGGCTACTTGCGGCAGCGGCGCTGAAGACAGTGTCGCTGGCAAGTTGCAATGGCGCGCTAATCGCATGGTTACCGGCCAACACGGCTACCGTCGCGAGCTCACCGGGTGCCACGCCGCCTTGCAACGTCAAGCTGCCGCCCGAACCTTGGGCGATGGTGTAGCCCATCGCGGCATTGTTGAACGTAACGGCGGCAACGCTAGGATCGGCGCCGTCCAGTCTTGCGGTGCTCCCGGTCGTCGAGCCGAAAAGAACGGTGTCGCCGACAAACCCGCCACGCCCGGTGACGCGATAGTGGCCTCCGAGGAAGTATCCGTCCAGTTCCCGCTGGAATTCCACGAACCGTCGGCGGAGGAATTCCACTCGGCCTGGCTTGAATACGTCACGCTTGCCGTGCCGTCTGCCGCACCGATAGCCGCTTGCACGGTGGCCGAACCAACCGCATACGGAGGAGTATAAAGTCCGCTGCTATTGATACTGCCTCCGCCTGACACAACGGACCACGTGGGAGAAGCGCCTAGTGCTATCGGTTGGGAGAATTGGTCGAGGCCGCTCGCTGAAAACTGTTCGATCGAATTGCCAGCCGGGACCGCGGGTACCAACGGGACCGTCGTAACGGCGACGGCGGCCAGACTTGGAGCAACAATGACGCTCACGGCATTCGTGGCGGTTGCTCCACCGGGGTCGCTAATAGTAACAAAGAAGTTGTAGAGGCCGGGGCTTGTAAACGTGGCGGTAGAGTTCTTGGCGGTATTCGTGCCGTTGTCGCTGAAGGTGACTGCCGCGGGCGGAGTGCCGCTGGTTGCCCACGTATAGGTCAATCGCGATTCACCCTCGGCATCGGCGCCTAAAACACGCAGACTCGTGGTGGTTCCGGTAATGTAGCTGGGCGAAGCGCTTGCATACATGGCGACAGTCGGCGCCGTGAAAGAGAGGAGTATAAGCGAGTTGGCGGGTGTTGTCAGGTTGCTGTTGACGATCGCGACGTTGTTCGCGTCAACGACCCCGTCCCGGTTGATGTCGTAGGGGTTCGTTACCGTTGCGTGGCTGGTTTCGTTCGCGGCGACGCGGGCCGCGTCGGCGGAGGTCACAAGCGCATTCGTGCTGCTGTCGCCGGTTTCGCCGATGGCGTTGCCGAAGTAAAACACGTCGTCTTGAGCCAGTCCGGTGACCTGGTCGGCGAGCATGGTGACTTGCAGCCATTCATTCTCGATAGCGTTATCGTCCCAAATAATGGTGATCTGGGTCGATCCGCCCGGACCCCGGCCCGGTACGCGTTCACATAAGTTGGATCCGGCGCGTCATCCCACGAGCCGACATTGTCGTTGTTGCCGACAGCGAAACTGAAATCGTCCGCGGTCGGCACGGTATTCAGATTCGCCACGTCGATCATGACGCCGTTAATGCCCTTGCTGTACGAAGTGTAATTGGCGAAGGTCGCGGTCTGTCCCGGCAGCAGCGCGGTCTTATTGGTGGCGATGGCGTTGTCGTCGGTGAGGTTCGACGAGCCGTTCTGGCCGTCAAATGTGCTATTGTTGTAAAAGATGTAATTGCCGACGACCGTGGAGATCGGCGGCGTCACACTCAGCGCGTTTGGAGGCGGCCGACGTGCCGGCCAGGTCAATCGCCTTGACCTCGTAATAGTATTGAACGCCAGGGGTGAGATTCTGGTCCATGAAGCTGGTCGCGCTACCGGCGAGCGTCGCCACGGCGGTGTAAGTCCCGTTCGCACCCATCTTGCGGTCCACTTCGATATACTGCGTGAAACTCGACGGAACAGTCCATGCGAGTTGCACGACGGAGCCGGACGCCGCCGTGGCCGAATTGAGCGTCGGCGCAGACGGAATAATGGAGAAGCCCGGCGATTTCGCTCGCGCCCAGCACCTGATTGTAGACGCGGACTTCGTCGAGCTTGCCGTTGAAGTAATTGTCGCCCGTCGGCGTCACGCCGTCGCTGGCCACGTCCGACAGGGCGCCAATTAAGAAGAACTGGCTGGTCTTATTGCCGGTGTCGAACGTGCCGCTGCCGTTGAGAACGCCATCCACGTAAAGCTGCACGATTCCTGTCGTCGCGTCACGGGTCATGGCGATGTTGTGCCAAGTGCCATCGTTCAGCGCGTTGGTGCTGTAAACCCCGCCGGCATCGCCGACATAGATGCCGATGTGGCCAGAGGCGTTAATCGTGCCCCAATTAATGTCGTTGCTGGCGGTGGCCTCCTCGACGCCCGTGATGGCAGGGGCCATATAATGCGTGTTGTTTCCGACCTGCGTCGTATTGACCCACACGTCAAGCGTACTCGTGGTGCCGAGAATCGGCGACAAGTCGCTGGAAACCTTCACGGCGGACTCGCTGGCTGTCTGGAGGTAGGTGCCGTCGCCGCTGAACGAGAGGGCCGCCGCGCCGATCTTGCCGGGCTTCACCCATTGCGGCAAAGTCGTGCCGGTGAGCGTGCCGTTGTTCGTACCTGCCGAATCGGCCGTCGTCGTCCCCGATCCTTCGTCAAAGTGATAGACGTTCGATGGCTCCCGTGAGGCGCCGGCGTGGTTGCACTTGCGTTGTTGGTATAGGCCGAGTCTCCGATGACATTCGTGGCCCGCACTCGGTAATAGTAGAGCGTACCGGGGCTGGCCGTCGTGTCGGTGTAACTTAGGGCGGTCGCGCTGGCAATGTAGATCTGGGCGAAGTTCGATGCATTGCCCGTCGATCTCTCGATCTTGAAACCGCCTTGATTGTTGGCATTGTTGACCCAGTTGAGCGTAATAGCGGATGCACTCGCGGCGGTGGCCGTAAGGTTCGTGGGCGCCGCGGGCGGGGTCGTAGGCGGCGCGAGCAGACCGTAAATGGTCAGCGCGCCGCTCGATCCCACGAAGACCTCGCCGTCGGCGATGGTCGGCGTGATGAACTTCACGCCGGCCCCCATCTGATCGCGAGCGGCGTCCTGGTTGCTGTCGTAAAGCTCCGCCAGCGTCGTCGCGTTGTAGGCTCGGAGGACCTGGTGCGAACTATCATATTCCACGTCCCACACGATCCCGTTCGCCGTACCGTTGGACGAAATGCTGGGCGTCGCCCCATAGCTGCTCTCGTAGGCAATCGTCGATTGTTCCGCCGGCGCGGGAGAAAGCAAGCCGTTCGTCAAGCTGTAGCCTTTCAGCACGTCTCCGACGGCGTGATAATAGACGGTCTCATTAAAATAGGCTGGGCTGTCCCAATTCCCATGTCCTAGGCTCACCGTTTGGATTACGTTGTTGGTGCTGGAATTGTATTGCCCCATGTTGTCGCGATTGACGAGGTAGACGGTCCCCTGCTTTCCGGAACCGACGAGTTCGTCCGGATAGGAACCTGGTTGGGTGGGCAGCAACATTGCGCCTCCTGATCCCAAGTCTTCATCCGCATTCGATAGCGCCAATTGGTTGTAGGGAGTGAAGTAATCAGACTCATGCATTCCGTATCCGTTGATGTTCGGATTGGACTGAGTACTACTGTCGGGCGTGACTTTCAGAATCGTATCGCCATAGTCGCCGTAAGAAGACACAGGAGTTTGAAAGTCACCGTTGGCGGTCATGAAGAACAAGCTCGTGCCGTCGGACGCCAATCCCGCACCGGCTTGCCAGATTCCGCCTTCGTCGGCCGTTGACGAGGCAGGCGTGCTAATGAGGTTCGGCGTGTCGTTGAAGACGCTCTTCAGTTGCAACGTCAACGGATTGAAACCGAGTATCCAGCCGTGATACGGATCGGTATCGGCATAACTCCCGTAGGTTACATACAACACGCCATTGAGCAAAGTCATCGCCGGACGTTGAAGCTGCTGCTCGGCGACGAAAGTTATCGTCGAGCCGTTGCCCTCGACTCCATTTCCCGCCACGGAAGCGCTCACCAGCATCGGCGTAACCTTATCCTGCCCCGTCGTGATGTCCAGCGCGTGGAGGTGGTGCGAGTAAACGTTTTGTCCGGCAACGTCGTTGGTGAATGCGTCAACGTACAACGTGTCGGTGCTGAGGTCGATGACCGGCGTGCCCGTGATGCCGACCTGGGGATTGATGTCGTGGTACGGTCCGTAACGGTTGGCGAAGTAGGCGTTCGGCGTCGCCGCCGCCAGTCCCAAATTGACGTGCCAAATCAGCCCCCCGGAAGCGCCGGCATTACTATTGGCGTTGAAGGCGTAAACATCATTGTTCTCGGTGGCGACAAAAACGACGTTGAGGGTCCCTTTTCCGGGGATCGCCAGGTTGGAGACATACAACGGCTGCGCATATATCGCACCGGTGACGGGATAGTTGAGCAACTCGCCAAAGCTGCTTGAGTTGACGTTCGCGGGCGTGAGGGCCACTTCGTTGGAGTTGAGTCCTTGCCGCGTCAGGTCGTTGTGCCATGTCAGCACATCGACCGACAACAATCGCCGCGTCTCCAATGGTTCAATTGCAAGTCTTCTAAATGATTGGCTGCAATTGTGCTTGCTTCGACCACTAGACTTCTTGGCGGACCTCATCGATCTCTCCTCACGACATTCCCTTAAAAGAGGCGTTGCCGGCGGTCAAGCTCGACCCGCCGGCAATCGCCTCGCTACTTCACGAGATTAACTCGCGTTCAAACATAAGCGCTTAAGCGCGAAAACGAGAACTACCGCGCCGCTTGCGGCGCACAATCAGCGATGCCGAGACGGCCGCGACAGCCGCCAGCAGCGCCAACGTGCCTGGCTCCGGCACCGGCGTGACCGCTGCCGGCGAAACTGCCGGCGCGGGGACCACTGGGGCAGGCAGCAGTGCCAATAGCGTGGGATCGCCGACCGCAAGGTTCGTCCCGTCGGCGATTGCGTGAACATTGGTGGCGATCAACGTCCCATCGTTCACTATGGTACCGCCCGTATAGGTGTTAGTGCCGCTGAGCACCATCGTGCCCGAGGCCGACTTCAGCATGGCGCTGACGTTGTTGTCGGCGTCGTCCTGCACCAGCGGCGCGGAGACGGTGAGCGTGCCGTCGGAGACGTTGATCGTCGTCGTGCCCGACAACGCGCCGCCGTTGGCGAGCATCACGGTCCCATAGACCGGGTCGGACGTCGAGATCAACGAAGTGCCCGACGAGGTGACCGTGCCGTTGATGTTCCAGGCGGCGTAACCCGGGCCGACGGGCTCATGCTCGCCGGTGGTGGCGGTCAGCACGCCGTTGGTCAGGTTGACGTTGTTCAAGGCGTTATTGACGGCGTTGGTGGCGCCGGATCGGCATTGGTTACCGTACCGCCGTTGATATTCAGCGTGGCCACGGCGGTCACGTTGAAATCGTGGGCAGTGGCATTGGGAGCAGCGATCAACAGTGTCGCGCCCGCATTGACGTTGATGTTCCGCGTGTTGCTGCCCTGTCCGAGGGCGGTGTTGTTGGCCCCGCTGGCCTTGGCGGCTATTTCCAGCGTGCCGCCGTTGATCGTAACGTCGCCCGTATAAGTGCTGCCGCTGACGGGAGGCGACCCCGCATCGGTGAGCAGCATGAGGCCGTTGCCCTGCATGATTAGCCCGGTCGAGCCGGATGGGCTGTCCGCCATCGGGACGGCGACGGTCAGGTCTGGACCGCCTGCACCGGTGGAGTTGACGGTGAACACCGTCTGATACCCGGCACCTTCACTGGCCCCCAGCGTAATGCCGTTAAACGTCGTGCCGGCCACCGGCACGATATACGATGGACTCGTACCCGTAACGGTTACGCTGCCATTGATATTGTAGCTTTGCCATTGGTTGGTGCCTTGAACCCCGTTGTTTGTCTGAAGGGTGCCGCCGCTGAGCACTATGTTGCCAAGGTTATTATTCGAGTTGAGGTTGGTTGAGGTGACCAGACCGCCGTTGATCGCCAGGGTCCACGCGCTATTGAACGTTCCGCCCGAGAACGCATTCCCGGCGGCAAGTACGAGGGCAGCGCCGCGATTGACGTTGACGGTGGTCGAAGGGGAAAGGCTTCCTAGCCCGGACTGGTTGGTGTTGCCCGCATTGCTTAGGTACGTGTCTATCAAGGTTCCGCCGCTGATGGTTGTGCCGCCGCTGTATGTGTTAGCCGCTGAGACAACCATGGTGCCGGTGCCTGTCTTCGTCAAACTGTAACCGTTGCCGCCGTCGGAGATAACTCCGCCGACCGTCAGCGTGCCGCCGTTGACCGTAACCGTGCGGCTGGAACCTAGCGCCACCGCGCCCGTGCCCATGTTGAGGCTCTGGGTGCCGATGAAGGTGAAGTCGCCATTCCAGTTCTGCACGTTGTTGGGCAGGGTGACGCCGCCGGCGACGGTGCTGTCCAGCGAGCCGCCGCCGATGGTCAACGTGCCGGGGCCGATCCCGTTATTGTTATTCACCACGATCAGGCCGGAGCTGAGGGTCGCCGAGGCAACCGACTCTGAGAAGTTCGAATTAAGGGTGCCGCCGTTGACCGTCAGCGCCGGTGGCCAGCGCGGAGGCCGCGTCGGCGTTGATAGCCCCACCCAAGAGATTGGTTCCGCCTGTGTACCCGTTGCTGTTGGTGATCGTCAGGCTGCCCGCGCCATTCTTGACCAACGCTCCGGTGCCACCGATGCCGTTCAGGCCCGTCAGCGTATAGGGGTGTGCCGCGTCGTTGTTGAACGAGACGGCGGTGGGCAAGACGGGGCCGTTGCTTATGACGACGGTGCCGCCCGAGGCGGTGCTGTTGTCGAACTGCACGTCGTCTCCCACTTGGAAATTCGTGGTGCCGCCGGAATACGACCAGTTCCCCGGCGCGGGGAGCGTATCGTTGGCGTTCCAAGCCGTGGAGAGGCTGCCCGTCCAGATCACGGGCGTGACGCTTACGGACAAGTTGACGTAGCCCGGATCGTTTACCAGGGAGATGCTGTTCACCTGGCCGCGCGGAGTGTTGGCGCCGGTCGTACCGAGTGTGAAGTCGCCGAAGCCGCCGCCGATCGCGCCGGAATAGTGGATCAAGTGGTAGATGCCGCTGATGCCGGCCGGCGGCCCGCCCAGGTTGATCACCACGGGGCTCGCGCCGATAGTCAGGCCGTTGCTGCCGGTGACGTTCAGCGGCGCCGCGCCGGCGGAGGCCGGAAAGCTTGCATATCCATTGCTAGTAAACGTGCCGCTGCCGGTGTAGCCAAGGAGGCCGAGCGTCAAGGCGCCTGCGCCGTTGTAGCCGCCCTCGATGCCGCCGCCGACGGCCACGCTCGCGCCGGGGGACGTGCCGCGGCCGCCGAACAGGCCGGCGTTGACGGTCACCACGCTGGCCAACGAACCGTTGGCGTAGAGCTTGCCGGCATTGACCGTCGTGCTGCCCGTGTAGCCGTTGTTGGCCGTGAGCACGACCGTGCCGGTGCCGGTCATGAACAGGCTGCCGGTCCCGGTGATCGGGTAAGTCGCGGTCTGCGTGCCGGCGATGTCGTAGACTAGATTCGCATTGTTGGTAACGCCGCTGGTGGTGGCGCCTAGCCCGGCGTCATAACCTAGCGAGCCGTTGCCTAATTGCAGGGTGCCGTTAAGAATTGTTGTTGGACCAGTATAGGTGTTGTTGGAGGCGGTTAGTTGCATGACACCGAGACCGTCCTTGCTGAAACCGTTTCCGCCGGTCAATTGTCCGCTGACCAGTAGATCGATGCCCGAGGGCGTCGTGCCGGAGGCGACGGTAAACAACGGGCTTAAGCTGCGGAAATTGAGCTGCGCCGAGATCAGCGCGGTGCTAGTGCTCGCCAGCGTGGTTACCGAGTCGGACTGGGTGTAATTGCCGTTGGTGAATATGTCGTAGTAGCCGCCCGTGCCGGCCCACGTGCCGCCGGTCATGGTGACTGCCACGCCGGTAAAGGTTTCATTGACGCCGGTGTTGATGGCCTTGTCCAAAAGACCGCCGTTAATGTTCAACGAGGAGAGCGTAACCGACGGGGTGTTGTAACCGAAGACGTCGTGCGCCCCGAGAATCACGGTGCCGCCTGGATTGATCGTCAGCGTGCCTTGAATAATGCCGACGCCGGTGTCGGCGGAAGTCGCCAGGACGAGCCTGCCTGCGTTGACGGTGGTGCCACCGGTGAAGCTGTTTGTATACGTCAGCGTCAAAGAGCCCGTCCCGGACTTCTCCACGCTGCCACCGCCGGTGATCGAGTAGGCGGTAGTCTGGCTGCCGTAAAGGTTGTAGGCCAACGTCGAGTTGTTGTTCACGCCGTTGGTGCCAGGCAGCGAGCCGTCCTGGCCGCTGAGGCCGGTGCCGAGCTGCAGCGTGCCGCCGTTGATGGTCGTCAAGCCCGTGTAGCCGTTGCTCGTGGTGAAGATCAGCGCGCCGGGGCCGTTCTGGACCACATTGCCGCCGCCGTTGATTGGGCTGCTGCTGAAATCGACGCCCTGGGTCATGGTATTGCTGCGGCTGAATGTCAGTTGGCCGTTGCTGCCTAACGAGATGCTGCTGCTGGGAGACAGCGAGCCGGTGGCCCCGCCGTTGCCGAGAGTCAACTGTCCGTTATTCACCGTGGTGGCGCCAGTATAGCTATTCGAATTGAGAATGGTGACCGAGCCGCCGCCCTCAACGGCCAGCGCCGCACTGCCCGTAATACCGAAGTTGCCGCTTACGGTGTAGGCCAAGCTAATGTTATTGAACGTCACGCTGAGCGGCGCGATGTTGCCGATATTCAACGACAAGGTGGTGCCGCCGCCCGTGTTATGGGAATCGTCGATAATGTCCGTATCGCCCGAAATGAATGTCGTTGTGGAATTGGAGGGCTGCAGCGTCCAAGCGCCTGTGGAGAGCCAGTCGGGCTGGTTGCCGTTCCAGTAGGGCGTATCGCCCGTAATAACCAGGTTGACCTGTCCGGGCAACTGTAGGAGAGTGCCAGCTTGGTTACGATTAAGGTTGAGGCCGGCGATTGACGCCAGATGGAACACTGAGGTGCCGGTCCCGGAGATCGAACTGTAATTCAGCAGGTCGTAAGTACCCGAGAGGACGCTTACGGCGCCCTGGTTGGCGTTGATATTGATTTGGCCGGCGGTCGTCAGCGCGCCGGCATTTAGCAGCGGGATGGCGGTGAAGCCCGCCACCGCTCCGAGCTTGAGGGTGCTGCTGCCCGCGTAGGTAATGCCGCCAAGGAAGACCGTGCTGGTGGTGACCGGGCTGAAATCGAGAATGCCGCCATTGGCCACGTTGGCGGCGGCGGAAAACAGGGATGCTGTGCCGCCGAAAGTCGCGCCGCCTGCCACGGTGACGCTTGTAGCCGGGCTATTAGCGTTGACGTAGAGCGTGCCGGCGTTTACGGAGAAGGCTGCGCTCGCGTCACCGCCGTTGATGTTCAGGACGCCGCCGCCGACGGTCGTCGTGCCGGTATAGCTGTTGGCTCCGTTGAGCGTCAACTGTCCCGGGCCCAGCTTGGTCAAGTTGCCGCTGCCCGAGATGGCGTAGGCCCCCGACGAATTGCCGAACAGGTTGTAAACGAGTGCCGAGTTGTTGGTTAGCAAGGTGACCTGGGTAAACGCGCCGTCGTGTCCGGTCGTGCCGTCGCCCAACTGCATCGTCCCGCCGCTAACCGCCGTGGTGGATCCGGCATAGGTATTCACTCCGGTCAGTTCGAGGATGCCGTTGCCCGACTGGGCGATGCCGACATTAGTGCCGAACGGCTTAATGACCGAGGCGATGATCAGGTCCGCGGGCGGGTTCGCCGGGCCGCGGTTGACGACGATTCCGTAGGTCGAACCGGAGGTCTGCAGGCTGATCGCGGCGGCATTGATGACGGCCGGATTGCCGGCGCCATCGGAGGTGGCAACGACCGCGTTGCTGCCAGTTTGTGTGAAGATCGAATAGCTGCCGTCGGCGTCGCCGACGCCCGTACCGGTCAGCGTGCCGCCGGTCATGGTGATCGTGTTCGCCATCGTATCACGGCTGGCCGACGTGGTGTTGGATACGACACCGTCGTTGATAACCAAGGCGTCGCGGCCGCCGGTATAGCCGAGGGTGTCTCCCGCGTTAAGGGCCAGGAGCCCGCCGGCGTTGACCGTGATTGCCGGCGAGGACACGTTGCCGTTGGCTCCATTGCCGTTGTTTAGTTGCAGCGTACCGCCGTTGACGGTGGTGTTGCCGGTATACGTGCTTGCGCCCCCCAGGATCAATGTGCCCGGTCCGGCCTTGCGCAGACTGTAGCCGCTGCCGCTGTCCCCAAGAGCGCCGCGAACCGTCAGCGTGCCGCCGTTGACGGTCACAGTGCGGCTGGATCCGAGGGTCACCGCCCCGGTGCCCATGTTGAGGTTCTGCGTGCCGAGGAACGTGATGTCGCTGTTCCAGGTCTGCGTATTGTTGGGCAGTCCAATAGAGCCCGCCGTGCTGTCCAACGTACCGCCGTTGATCGTCAACCTTCCGGTGCCGATCGCGCCGCTGTTGTTCAACACGAGCAGGCCGCCACTGAAGGTCGTCCCGCCGGAGTAGGTGTTGCTATTGCTAATCGTCAGACTGCCGGGCCCGTTCATCGTCAGCGATGTTCCGCCCGCAATGGAGCCGGTCCCGGTGAATAGGTAGCTGACCGCCGTGTTGCTTATGGTGACGCTGCCCGGCTGTACCGCGCCGCTGATCGTTACCGTGCCGTTGGCGGTGCCCGCGCTGTCGTCGAAGGTCACCATGTCGCCCTTAAAGAACACGTCCGAGCTTCCGGAAGTCGCGTTGAACCAGCTCGTGCTAATTTGGGTGTCCCAAGTGCCGCTGCGCCAGTAAAGACTGTTAGGGCCGCCGGTGACCGCCACGCTGACCGTGCCGGCCGAGGCGCCGAAAGTGTACGTTTGCCGGCCGCTGGCGTTGGGACCGACCATCATCAGGTCGGCTGCGGCGGGAGTGCCGCTGTTATAGGTGAAAAGATTGTACGTGCCGGGGGTCAAAACCGACTGCGGCACGACGTAATCCGTGCCGCCGAGCGTCAGGGCGCCGCTGGGCACGGCGACAATGTCGCCCAGGTTGTAGTTGAGCGATCCGCCGCTCATCCCCAGGTTGCCGTTGATGGTCATCGTGCTGTTCGACCCGGACGCCCCGAGGGCTCCGCCGACGACGTTCAGACTGCCGTTGACGTTGGTGGCATAAGAGCTCGTGCGTCCCCCGGTGAGCACGCCGCTAGTGAGGCTGTAGCCGCCGCCGCCGTTATAGGCCGAAACGTCCAACACCGCGCCCGGGGCGAGCGTCGCACCGCCGGTGCCCAGCGTACCTGCCGGCCCCAGCGAAAGTGTGCCGCCGGTAACATTGGCGATGCCGGTAAACGTGTTGGCCGCGTTGAGCGTCATAACGCCGCTGCCCCGGACGTTCAGGGGAGTGCCGCCGGTGTACGGGGTGACGGGCACGTTAATGATAAGCGAACTGTTGGCTCCGAGATTGAAGTAGGCATTGCTGTTGCGGAGACTGAAGAAACCGGTGGCGGTGCCGTTGATATAGTTGGTCGTTGACGGTGAGGTAGAGATCGAGCCGCCGAAGAAGTTCCAGGCCCCGGCGTTGCCGGTGGTGAACGTTGCCGTGGAAGTCATGGTGCCGCCCGACAAGGTTATCGGCCGATTCAGTGTTTCCGACTGATTATTGAGCTTAGCGACCGTGCCGCTGATGGTGATCGGGTGGTTGTTCGTGTAGCCCAAGGCATCGCCGGTGTTGAGGTCCAGTTCGGTGCCGGCATTTACGGTGATCGCTGAGTTGGCTATGGTGCCGGCGCCGCCGCCGCCGCCTGTAAACTCCAAAATCCCGCTATTGAGGAACACGCCGCCGGTGAAGGAGTTGGAGTTGTTGAGCCGCAGCCGGCCGGGGCCGTCCTTGATCAGTGAAACCGGCGTCGCGCCGTTGTCCGCGATGTTGCAATGGAATGCGGTGTCGCCCAAGCCGGTGTTCGGCGTGTGGACGAAGAACTCGCCGCTAGCCAGTCCGCTGGTCACATTGCCGGCATCCTGCATCCAGAAATTGTTGCTTTGGAAGATGACGCCGCCGCTGGCGATCGTTAGGGTGAAACCGGCGAGGTGGATGTCGGCCGTTTCGATGACCGAATTGACCGTCGTGTTGGCGCTGAGAGTGACGCTGCCGCTGGGCGCCCAGTTGTCGGTGCTGGCGGGGGGCGTGGTAGCGCTGGTTGTGGCGGCAGTGACGGTGTTGCCGTTTGTCGTAGCCCAACTGTATGTGCTGTTGCCGTTGTCGATAATCGCCCAGCCGCCCAGGATGCCATTGTTGTTGGTAACAACCGTGCTCGCTGCCGTGCCGTTCACGGTGTTCAAGGTAATCGTGCCGGCATTGAGGAAACGGAGCGCGGTTCCCGCAGGGCGAGTAAGGTCCCCATTGAGGGCGAGTGTACCGCCGGAGGCAACCGTGAATAGCGGCGCGGTGTTTAGCACCACGTCTGAAGAAATCGTTGTCGTCCCCGTGGCGCTGGCCGTAATTCCGCCGCCGCCCACCGTGAGCGGGCTGCCGCTGACCGTATAGCCCGACGTGCTGAACGTGACACTGTTGGCGCTGATGGGTCCGCTAAGGGTTACAGTGCCCGGCGTGCCGCCCAGGGTGGCGTCGCTATTAGTGATCCAGCCGACGTTGGCCGCGCCGTTCCACCAGCTCGA
This sequence comes from uncultured Planctomycetia bacterium, assembly GCA_963707295.1. Taxonomy (GTDB): domain Bacteria; phylum Planctomycetota; class Planctomycetia; order Pirellulales; family Thermoguttaceae; genus JANXQG01. Next base: position 3,002,056 of record CAVPPL010000005.1, on the reverse strand, counting down.
TGTGTTCCAAGTCCCCGTGCCGCCCGGGGCTCGCGTTGTTCGTTGCGCCGGGATCCCAAGCTAGCGGCGCTGCGAAGAGCGGACCGCCAACTAGGATAGAAACGAGAACGCAGGAAACCACCAACCATTGGCGCGCGACCGCATGATAACTCTCCAAATCAAGAAGTTACGAAAACTCGAAAAGCGGGCTACGGGACCTAGTTACCGTTCAAACCCTCAAACACCCAAGTATCCCAGGCGAAGCCAATCATTACCTGCCGGAGCAACATGATCGGCTCGTCCACCAAATCCACCAGAAATTAAGATCAGTCATTTACATTATCCACATTCCTGGATTCTTTGCAAGTACTTTGGCGGAATCCAATTGTTCTTTACGTTTATTGTCAAAATAGGCACCCCCCTTTGCGACTATAACTCCAAGCGCGACGGAGCTTATATGAGTCTTGCGGCAGCATTAACCACCCCCGAAGCCACTGCCGTAGCGCCGGCAGGTTGTTTGACCACCGGATTCTTCGCATTTTTCGCCGGGCCTCGCACCGCAAACAGAAAGGCGTCCGGTTCGCGGGCAATGTCGCTGATGCGCACCTCGTCGATCCACCCTTGGAACCACTCGCTTGGGCCGCAGCCGCGGCCGACGGACCACTCGGCATCGGGACTCGAGCAGCCCAGGGCCGCCGAGCCCTGCGCTGTGCGGCTGTAAATTCGTTGTGGCGCGGAGTCGATAGCCGTTGCCTTCGCACGAATCGACGAAGAGCTTCAAGGTTGCTCCGTCGCTTACTGCCACGAGGTTGTACCACTGATTGGCCCGCACCACCTCATCGACGACCGCTTTGTGGGTTCTATGCTGGACGTTGCAAAAAACTAATTCAAAACGGTCGTTCTCATTGATCCGAAACGCCAGCCTCGCTTCATTCGGTCCGTCTCCGCCGTCGCGGACGACAAACGTTTGGCGTTTGCCGTGCAGGGCTTTGACTTTGACCGAGGCTTCGATTGTCCACTCCGAGGGCTCGATGGCCTGCAGGTCGATCGGCGAGGCATAGCTGAATTGCGAATGGGAATAGACGTTGCGTGTCGCCGAATTGTGAGACGGAGGCGCCGTATTGTCGAGGCAGCCGCGGTTGGAGGCGCCGGTCTGCGGCACCCGCGAGGTTTCCACGTTGCCCGAAAACTGCGGACCGTTGTTGGGCGAGAAATTGAACAAGTCGTTGCCGTTGTACGACGAGTCGGCCGTCGCCAGGAACGGCCGCGTATTTCGGCTCGTGTCGGGCAACACCACTCCCAGCGGCCGGTCCTCAAAGCGCCAATATGCTACTACGTGCCTGTCGCGGTCCGCAGCGTCGATCGTGCGGATAAAGTTCTCGCCCGACTCCTCGACCAACACCGGCTTGGCGGCACCGCCATCCATGCGCAGCCCCTGATTGCGGATGACGTGATGGCTCCCGGAAGAGGCCGCCGAGGCCGTATGCTCCACCACCACTTCGCCCTTGAACACATGCACCTTGACCGACTGCGACGGGGTGACTTCGACTCCGAATTCAGTCCCAAGGTCAACAACGGAACCTTTGGGCGTTCGCACCTCGAAACCGCGGGCGTCCGGTTTGAGAACCTCGGAAGTCATCTTGCCCGCATACAAAAACACCTTTGCCGGCGTGAGCAAATCGAGCCGCGCCGGGCCTTGAATGACCGCCCGGACCCCGACGTCAAAGTTTAGTTCGACAATACCCGAAGCGAGGCGCAGCTCGGATCCCGATCTAAGGACGTTGTTGGCACGAGGCGCGTTGGCCAAGTCGGCCCAGCGGCAATCAACGGCGCGCGCAAGCCGAGCAATTGGGGCGGACGGCACTTGTTTGCTCACATCCATGCTTCCGACCACAGGTGGAGGCGATGCAATGTGGGGTGCCTGTTGCGCGAAATCTTTACCGCCCGGGTCTTTGCCACCTGGGGCCGTGCCGCCCGGCTTGGACGGGAATCGCAACACGAGCACGACGACAGCCAGGGAAAGCATTAATCCGATTGCCGTCAGGGCCGCCACCATGTAACCGCTGAAGGCCGAGGTGTTCTGCCAACCCACTCCGCCTGTCAGATTGCCCAAGAATCCGAGGGTTGACTTGCGCGGCGCGGCAGCAGCGTCCGGTTCGTCGCAAACTGCCGATGCGCAGGGCGTCGCACTAAATTGGTTCTCCGGTCGCACCCGCGCGGCGATGCTTGCGGGATCCGCGCACCCGATGCTTAAGTAGGCGTCGAGCATCGCATGAGTCGCGAAGCAATCCCGGACTTCAGGCTCTTCGAGACGTTCGAAGCAGTTCTTCGCTTTGCACGTCGTCCAGGCTGCCGTCGTAGAGCGCGGTCAGCATCTCGTCCAATTTCTGGCGATCACCGTTTTCGTTGGAGCTTGGCGACAGCGGCATTAAAGTTCCTCCGCGAGCTTACGCTCGATACAATCTAGCAAGAGCCGGCGAATTCTGGCCAGCGTCTTATAAATGCACCGCTGTGAAACCCCTATCCGTCCCGCAATCTGTTTGACTTGCTTCTCTTGGTAGTAGTGTTGCTCGATAATCTCGCGCGATTCCGGTTTGAGCGAATCCAGGCATTCCTTAAGCCGGTCAATTCGCGGATCGACTCGGGCAATTGCCGCGGCAACCGATTCGGACAAAATCGCGCCCAATTCTTCACCAGCCACGAGTTTCAGCCGGGAGGCATTTCGGCGGTGTGAAAGGACTTTGCGCCACGCGATGCCGCATGCCCAGGCGAGAAAAGGCTTCTCCGGATCGTAGTCGTCAAAATGATCGCAAAGGACGGTCGCCGTCTCTTGATAAACGTCGTCAGCATCCGTCGGCGTACGGACCTGGGCACGGATAAAGACGTAAAGCGGGCGTTGGCTCACCGCAAGTAACTGCGCAAGCTCAACCCTCTTTTCTTGCAGATTCATCGAAGACCCCAGCGACGGCCGGAATGGCCAGCTAGTATAGTATTGCGATGAAAGCGGCTTTAGTGAACAAATTCCATCACGATTGTGCGCAAGATGTTGGTATAAAACGCTTTACGATACCGCCATCGTACTCATCTCGCTTCGCCGAGAGGGCACCCGATTGTCCCCTCGCCCGCAGGGCTTGTTGTTCTACACATCTTGAAATTGGTCTTGGCAAAATGGGTGGGATGGTAGCCTTTCCTGATTACTGGGTAACAACGAGAGGTCAAGCACCGGGCATGGCGACCCTGGACGTGGGGGGCTCAGCTTACGTTTTTCGCTCTAATCTCGCGCCCGGCGATTTCCTCGCGAGCGGCCCGACTTCCGCCAAGGCGTGCGATCGCGCGGCCATCCGGCGTGGGCACGCGACAAGCGGATTCCGCGCGAATGGCATGATAGTTGCTGTCTCTTGTGTACTGGTGTTGACATACAGGAAATGGCAGGTGGTCGGAAGCGGCCGGCAGGAGATGCGCCCCACACCCTTCCTGCGGAGGATCGCATAACCGCCGCCGTGTTAGTAGACGTAAACTATGGTACGCACTAGACTTACTGCGACGTCCCGCGATGCGCCCCAGCGGCCGAAATTCGCGGGGGCGGGGCGCATCGCTGCCAATTGGTGGATGCCAATTAGGCCACCGGGCTGCCAAAATGGCAGGTGGAGCAGTGGTTAGTGGGTAGTGGGTAGTGGGTAGTGGATAGTGAATAGGGATGAAAGACGAGAGATCGGAGATCGGAGATCGGAGATCAGAGATCGTAGATCAGAGGTCCGAAGACAGGAGTCGGAATGCGCCGCGTTGCGTAGTCTGGCCACAAGGGGTGTTCCTGACCGCATCCTGATCGACTCCTGATCGCAAAAACCGGCAAAAATAGGCCGCATCCTTGATGTTCAATACGCGAAGAAAAAAACCTGGTCCAAAACGACACGATATGCACCACCGCTACGATGCCGCATCCACGGGACCAGTCGGATCGAAGCCCCGCGCGCGAGCGAGCGGTAAAGCGGCCCCTCTCGCTTGCGCTTCGGGCTTACATGGACTCCGACGGCCGACGCCCGCGAACGGAAATGGTGGGACTCGCGGTGCTCGGCCCACCCGAAAGGTTGCCCGAAGGCAAGAAGACAATCCGCCGGCTAACGCCTGGACTCCAACGGCCGATGCACCGAAGCTGCCTATCTTGCCAGACTGGAAAACCTCCGTCAAAGGAACGCAACATGTTATCGGATAACAACTTACGTCAACGCAACGACAACGCACCAGCCGGTGCAAAATCGCGCGGCGGTGCAAAAGTGGCCGTGGTGCCTGAGATTGCCGCGCCAGACCGCGGCCCAACCCGAGACTCCCCGATTGTGCGCACCACCTTTACCCAGGTTGACAATCTGCGCACCAGCGGAAGCAACAGCGCAACATGTTATCTGATAACACCTTATGTCAACGAAAGTGTCTGCGCACCACTGCACCGAATTCGCGAGGCGGTGCGCAAGCGGATTCTGTCGGCTCGTTTGCGAGCTTGGCGACTTTGCGCGAGGTCCGCGGCGTGTTCCGACGCGTTTGCGCACCACCCCCTCCCACGTGTCACTCAGTGGCAAAGACGCCGGCGCCTAAAGCATTGTACAGTAAGAACTTGCGACATGCCTTTCGTAAACCTTCGTCCAACCCGTGTTCTTTCGGCGACAATTACTCTTCCCCTTGAACGACAATTAGAATTCCCGGTTGAGAACCAGAGGCGTGCGGCCCCCCCTTTTGTGAAGCGCAGCGCAGCGGAGCGAAACAAAAGGGGGGGCCGCACGCCGCCGCGGGTGGCCCTCGCCAATCTCAGGCCGCGTCGGGCGGCTTGGTTCGCTTGGCCTCGTCCAACCGGTAGCTCGGGATGTTCAACTCCAAGATCACGCTGTGATGCACCAGGCGGTCGATTGCCGCCGCTGTCGTCATCGGATCCTTGAAGATCGTCTCCCACTTCGAGAACGGCAGGTTGCTGGTCAGCATCACCGTGCCGCGCTCGTAGCGTTCCGCCAACAAGGTGAACAGCACCTCCATCTCCTCCCGGCTCTGCTGCACGTAGCCGATGTCGTCGATCAAGAGCACCTCGCACTTCGACATCTGCTTTAGCACCCGGTTGAGCTTCAGATCCCGTTTGGCCGCCAACAGTTCCTGAACCAGCAGGGCACACGACCATGAGACCACCTTCCGTCCGTTGCGAACCAATTCCTGGGCGATCGCCGATAACAGGTGCGTCTTTCCCGATCCGGTCTTGCCGAACAACAACAGGTTCTCGCGGCGGTCCACGAACGAGCCTTCCATGAGCGTCCGCACTTGGCGAGAGACCTTCGCCGGCAACCGCGCCAGGTCGAAGCTCGCCAGATCCTTCTCCAGCGGCAAACGGGAATCCCGCAGCAGCCGCTCGGTCCGCTTTGCCAAGCGGCCCTGGCATTCCCGCTCGGCCAGTTCCAACAGGTACTGCTCGTAGCTGGCCGTCTCCTGTAATGCCCGTCGGGCCAGTTCCTCAAAACACTCCCGAAACGTCGGCAAGTGCAGTTCCCGCAAGCAAGCCGCCAACTTCTCTTTCAAATCCCCCTTCGCACCCATCCCACACCTCCTTGTGCAAGAACAAGTCATCGAAATCCGACAAGTCCACTACTTCGACGGTCACTTCGGTGACCGCCGGAACTTCCTCGGCCCGCTGGACCAACGTTTCGACCGCGGCCCGGGTCGCGGGCTGGCCGCTGTTTAGAAGCGTTCGCAACGCCTCGTCCACGGCCGTCTCGCCGTGGCCTGCCGCCAGATAGAGAATCTGCAAATACTCCTTGTGACCGCGCTTGGGCTGCGCTTCCCGCAAGGCGTCGAAGGCCATGCGAAAGCGGCTCGTGGGAAACAGCTCTTCCCGGTAAACGTAGTTCTCAAAAGCCCCCGGTTTTCGCACCAACCAGTCGATAATGTGCCGGTAGTTGATGGCGTGTTTGTTCCGCCCGCGCAAACGCGGAAAGCGCTCCATCTCCTTCTGGGCGTACCAGACCTCGACATGCTCCACGTACAATCGCACCTCGACCCGCTCGCCAATCAAGCGGCTGGGAACCGAATAAACATTTCGGTCTACATGGACCAAACTCCCCGTATCCACGCGTACCGGGATTCGCTTGCAGCTCTCCCGTCGCCGATCCGGCAGAGGCCGAAGGCCAGGCAACTCTTCGTCCAGCCGCTTGCGACGGCCCGCATTGCGAACCGCCACCAGCTCTTTCAAGAATCGTACATAGGCTTCACGGCTCTCGAAGTCCCGGTTGCCACGCAATAACAGGGCCTGCTCCACCGCTTCCTTGAAACGCCGATGCGATTGTTCGACATCTCCGTTCTCGTTCGGTTCCCGGGGCTGGATCTTCTCCATCTCCATCCCGTAGTAGCCCAACAGTCCCTTGTACCGCGCGGTGAACTCCTTCATGTCCGATCCGTTGTTGACCGCCAGGCTCATCCGATCCGTGCGGTGTCGTTCGGGCACGCCGCCCAATTCCCACAGGGCGTCTTGAAGTCCTTCGCCGAGGCTCTCGAAACTCTCGGAAAAACAGACCGTCACCGACTCCCAGTTCGAGTACGTCAGCACGAAGTGGTAAAGCAGATGGTCGAACGACTGCCCGCCAATGATCACGGCCAGGCTTTCCATGTGGGTGAAATCCGACGCACACAACCGTCCCGGATGATGCACTTGGCTGAAGAACACCTCCTTCGCCGGGCCGGCCGTCGCTCGCCAACGTTTCACGCCACGCTGAAAGCTGCGCAACTGCGTTTCGTCGAACTTCCCCGGGTATTTGATCTGCAGCGCTCCAAACAGCGTCTTGGCCTCCAGGCCAGGCGCCTCGTGCAGTTGCGCATGCACTTCCGGCCACACCTCGGCAAACAGGTCTGCCCGTGTCCGCCACGAGCGATCCGGCACAACTTCGCTGGGAAGCCGACCCAGCCGCCTATACTTCCTCGCCGTCTTCTCGTCCATGCTCGCCTTGTCTGCCGACTGAACCAGAGTCTTCCCTGACGACAACACCTGCCACAACCGCTTCACCTGCTCATCCGTGACCATTGCAAGTCCCCCTCCTACGGAGACTTGCAACAGTCTATCTGACCAGCCTCAACTGGCCTCAACCGGGAATTCTAATTGTCGTCAGACCGGAAAAGTAATTGTCGCTATAGACGTGTTTCTGCTGAATTCTGATCTGGCGAGGATCGCCATGCCGTAGTACAAGCTGTTTCGCTATGAGCGGACAGGTTGTTTTGGATCGGCGGGGCAGCAATACCTCCCAGTTGCTGGAGTTTGTCCAGGAGCTGAAGCAGGAGGTTGCCTCGCTGCGTGAGGAATTGGCGGAGGTGCGGCGGGAGAATCTGATCCTGCGGCAAGAGGCCGGCTATTGGAAGTCGCGCCATGCGGATGCGGTGGGACGGATCGCCAAGCTGGAAGCCGAAAACGAACAACTGCGGGGTGAAGTCCGCCAACTCCAAGCCCGACTCTACGGCCAAAAAAGCGAGCACTCCGCCTCCCGCGATCGCTCCAACCATCTGCCGGGCGAAGAAGCCGACAGCGAATCCCTCTCGCCCAAGCCGCGCGGGCAGCGGAAAGGCAACCCCGGTCCTCCGCGCCGCGATTACAGCCATCTGCCGGTTGTGGAGGAGTTGATCGAACTGCCCGCCGAGGACACTTGCTGTCCTCGTTGCGGTCGGCCATGTACGCCCAACGGCAGCGAAGATTCGGAACAACTCGAAATCGATGTCCGCGCTTATCGACGACGGACCCGCCGGCGGCGTTATCGACGCACGTGCAACTGCCGCGGCCCGCGGACGCTCGTCGCGCCGCCGCCCGCGAAGCTGATACCCAAGGGACTGCTGGGCGTGTCGGTTTGGGCCGAACTGTTGCTGGGCAAATACTTCAGCCATGAGCCGATCGAACGGCAGCTTGCCGCCTGGCGGCTGCGCGGACTGGACCTTGCGGCCGGCACGGTCAGCGGCGGACTGCAACACCTCGAAAGGCTGTTTCAGCCGCTCTACGACGAGTTGTTGGCGCATCGCGCCCAAGCCGGTTTCGCGCAGGCCGACGAGACCCGCTGGCTGGTTTTCATCGAACAGGAAGGCAAGATCGGCCATCGCTGGTGGCTGTGGGTCTTGCTCAGCGAAGACAGCGTGGTGTTCCGACTCGATCCCTCGCGCAGTCACGACGTGCCCGAAGGCCATTTCGCCGCCGATGCCTGCCTGACGTTGATGGTCGATCGCTACTCCGGATACAAGGCCATGGCGCAGGTCAAACGCGGCAACGTGACCCTGGCGTTCTGCTGGGCTCACGTGCGACGGGATTTCGTCGAAGTCGGCAAGGGCTGGGACGAATTGAAACCGTGGGCCTTGGCTTGGCTGGAGCGCATCCGCGCGGTGTATCATCACCAACGGCGGCGCTTGGCATGCAAGCCCGAAAGCACGAAGTTTCGCGCCGCCGACGCGGCGATGCGTCAATCGCTTGCCCGGATGCAACGGCAAGCCGCCGCGGAACTGGCCGATCCGCGACTCCACGAACCTTGCCGCAGGGCCCTGGTCAGTCTTCAAGAGCATTGGTCCGGGCTGACGCGGTTCGTGGATGACCTGCGCATTCCGCTGGACAACAACGCCTCGGAGCGCGCCAATCGCGGTCCCGCGGTAGGACGGAAGAACTACTATGGCTCGGGCGCCTTATGGTCCGGTCGCCTGGCAGCGATGCTCTTTTCGCTCTTCGCCACCATCGGCCGTTGCGGACTGAACCCGCGCTCGTGGCTGACGTGGTATCTTGAAAGCTGTGCCGCGGCGGGCGGAACGGCTCCCGAGGAAATCGCTCAGTTTCTTCCCTGGACGATGACTGAGCAACGTCGCAACTCGCTGGCCCTTGCCACGCGCGACACCTCTTGAAAAGGCATGTGTCGCCTCGCTTACGAACTACTCACCTGAACTGCGCTACGCTCCGCGCAAATCACCCCCACCACGCCTTGGACGAAGGTTTACTGCCTTTCGCGCGCACCACTTTCGGCGAATTCGTGAGGCGGTGCGCAAAACGCAAAGCGTGCCCATTCGCAAGATGCCGTTTTCAGGCCGCCAACCGCGTGTCCGACTTACATTTCTACGGGCGCGATGGTACGGTGGCAGAATCTAGCCAAACCAACACGAACCACTAAACGATAAATGACCATTTCCCGCGGTATTCTCCTTTCCGTGCCAGCCGTCCTGGCCGGCGTTGCCATGACCTTCACCACCGCCTCGGCCGCCCCCTCCTCAGTAGGAGCCGCCGATAACGACGCCCACGCCCGCCAGTTTATTGCGCGGCATGAAGCGACTATTCGGCCGTTGGAAACCGAGTCTAACCGCCGCTGGTGGGAGGCCAACATCACGGGCAGCGACGAGGCATTCAAGAAGAAAGAGGAGATCGAGACCCGTCTCAATCTCCTGCTGGCCGACCACGAGACGTTCGCCGAGCTCAAGGCGATCCACGCGCAGCCGAGCACCGACAAGCTATTAGCCCGCGAAATCGAGGTGCTCTATCTGCAATATTTGGGCCAGCAGATCGACCCCGCGCTTATCAAGGAGATGGCCGCGCTATCCAATGAGGTGGAAAAGGCCTTCGGCGTCTTTCGCGCCAAAGTGGACGGCAAGGAGCTGACCGAGAACGACGTCCGCGACGTGCTGCGAAAATCGACCGACTCGGCTCGCCGCCGCGCAGCCTGGGAAGCGAGCAAGGCGGTCGGCCCGATCATCGAGCCGAACCTCAAAAAACTTGCCCGGCTGCGGAACCGCGCCGCGACTCAGCTTGGCTATAAGGATTATCACGTCATGCAGCTCGCCCTGTCGGAACTGAAGCAGGCCGACGTGCTCAAGCTGTTCGACGAGTTGGATGCCCTCACGCGCGCCCCCTATCACGCGGCCAAGGCCGAGATTGACGCCGCGCTGGCGCGGCAGTCCGGCGTGAAAGTCGAGAATCTGCGGCCGTGGCATTATCACGACCCGTTCTTCCAGGAGTCGCCGGCGATTTACGGCGACTACGATGCGGTCTATCGGCCGTTGGACACGATCAAACTCTGCCGCACGTTCTACGCGGGCATCGGTCTGCCGATCGACGACGTGATTGCCCGCAGCGACCTTTACGAAAAGCCCGGCAAATGCCCGCACGCCTTCTGCCAGGACATCGACCGCGAGGGCGACGTCCGCGTGCTGGCGAACGTGGTGCCGGATGAGGAGTGGCTGGGCACGATGCTGCACGAGTTGGGCCACTCGGTCTATGAGAAGAACCTTCCTCACGGCGTGCCCTATGTCTTGCGGACCGAGTCGCACGCATTGACGACGGAAGGGCTCGCGATGATGTTCGAGCGCCTGAACAACGATCCCAAGTGGCTGGCGGCAATGGGCGTTGAAGTTCCGCATGCCGGCGATTTCGCCGTGGAAAAGCACAAGCTCAGTCGCAACAAGCTGCTGATTTTCTCGCGCTGGTGCCAGGTCATGTTCCGCTTCGAGATGGGACTTTACGACAATCCCGACCAGGACCTCAATAAGCTCTGGTGGGACCTGGTGGAGAAGTACCAGGAGGTGAAACGGCCGGAAGGCCGCACTCAGCCCGACTACGCGAGCAAGATCCACATCGTCAGCTCGCCGGTCTACTATCAGAGCTACATGATGGGCCAGTTGTTTGCCTCGCAGGTCCACCACGCGATCGCGCGAGATGTCTATCATGGCGGCGATCCACGGACGGTGGTCTATGTCGGCAATCCGGCCGTCGGCCGGTTCCTTCGGGAGCGGGTCTTTGGCCCCGCATGCACGATGAATTGGAATGATCTGACCCGCAATGCGACGGGCGAGTTGCTGGGCGCGAAGGCATTCGCGGAGGATATCAAAGACTGAGGGCTCGCGTTAGCCCTTCCTGGCTCCGCAACCGCCTTGACCGCAAGAGGAGCCAATGACTGGCAGGCCGCCGGTCTCGTTTTTCGCTGCCAGATTGCATTGGCCACTGCCGCAGGACTCCGATGCGGTGCTGCACGAAGTCGTGCCGCATGCGCATTTGCTTTCGCCCGCGGCGAGACGGCGCAGACGCACGACGGTGTAGACAGCAGCCACGGCGACTAATAAGAGCACGATGATGTCCTGGATCATTGCAAAGCCCTCACTCGATAACTCTCTCCCACAAGGAGACGGGAAAAATCACAAATGCATCCACGTTCCCACCTGATAAGTAACCAGCGCGCCGACGTACGCCAGCCCCGTCATATAGCTGAAAGCAAAGGCCGGCCAGCGCCAACTATTCGTCTCCCGCCGGATGACCGCCAACGTCGCCGCGCACTGGCAGCAGAGCGCGAAGAAGACCATGATCGAAAGCGCCACGGGCAGCGTATAAACCGGCCGATCGGTGCCGTCCCACTTGGCATCTCGCAGCCTCGTGCCCAACGCCCGGCGGCTCTCGTCCGATTTCGTTTCGAACTTTTCGCCCAGCCCATAAACGACGCCCAAGGTCGCCACGACGACCTCTCGGGCGGGGAACGAGGCGATCACCGCACAGCCGATCCGCCAATCCCAACCAAGCGGACGCACGGCCGGCTCGATGGCCTTGCCCATCCAGCCCAGGATGCTGTGCTGCTGGTACTTGGAGGCGATTTCGTTATTGACTTGAGCGAGCTGCCCCTCGATTTCTGCCTTTCGCGTCGTCGCCGTCGCCGCTGGCTCCGGGTTAAACGAAGCGAGTTGAGCCTCCAGCGCTTCCCTATTTTGCAACTCCTCGCGGACGACGCTCGGGTTATGCGGATAGTAAGCGGCGGCCCAGACGACGATGGATATGGCCAGAATCAGCGAACCCGCCGTGCGGATGAAAATCCACGCCCGCTCGGACACGCGCATCACCACATTGCGCGGCGATGGCCACTTGTAGCTGGGCAGTTCCATCACAAACGGCGGCGGGGCGCCGCGGAGGATCGTCCGCTTCAAAATCAAGGCCACTCCCACCGCCGCCACGATTCCCAGCACATAGAGGCCGGCGAGCGTCAGCCCTTGCAGGCCGAGCCAACCGCCCAGGAACGTTGTGGACGGCACGAAGGCGGCGATCAAGAGGGCATAGACCGGCAAGCGGGCCGAGCACGTCAGGAGCGGCGCGACGAGGATCGTCGTCAGGCGGTCGCGCTCGTTCTCGATGACCCGCGCCGCCATGATGCCGGGCACGGCGCAGGCGAACGACGACAACATAGGAATGAACGACCGGCCGCTGAGCCCCGCGCGGACCATGGTGCGGTCCATCAGGTAGGCCGCCCGCGCCATGTAGCCGCAATCTTCCAAGATCGCGATGAACGTGAACAAAATGAGGATTTGCGGCAGGAACTGTACCACGCCGCCCACGCCGCCGATAACGCCGTTGACCACCAGGCTCTGCAACGCGCCTTCGGGCATCCGCGATCCAACCCAATCGCCGAGCATATCAAAGGCGGCGGCGATGGCGTCCATCAGCGGCCGCGCCAGACGAAGACCGACTGGAAGACCATGAGCATCAGCGCGGCGAAGACGATCAGCCCCGCGATCTTGTGCGTGAGCAGGCGATCGATGCGGTCGGTGGCCGTCGTCCGGAATTCCTTCGGCTCGACGACGACTCCTTGCAGCATCGACCGCGCCCAGTCGTAGCGGACGGTCGTTTCCACGCCGGGAATCGGGCAGCCACCCGCTTCCACCCGCGCAGGGCGGAATGCAGGGGCCCAAGAAACTGATCGTCGGCGTTGGGCAGCAGCGCGCTTTGAAAATAGCCGCTCACGTCCAAGAGCAAGCGCCGCACCAGGGCGGGCGGCAGCGGCGGACGCGAGTGCATGGCGACAGGCGGCGCATGACCGTTACCGTTAATAGTCGGTTCTGGAGAGGGATGCTCCGCTACTGTAGCGGCCTGCCGACACTGGCAGTGGGCCGCATGGCATCCCTTGGTGGAAAGCAGCGTTTGCAGGCTGCGGGTCTCCTTCTCGAAGACCTCGGGAAACAGCGAAACATCGGCCCGCGCACCGCGATCGTGCACTTCGAGCAACGCCGCCTTGATCTGCTCGACGCCTTTGCCGCGATTGGCTTGGATGGGAATCACGGGCACGCCGAGCCGATTCTGCAAGTGCCGCAGTTCGAGCTTGATTCCCCGGCCGGCGGCCACATCGAGCATGTTGACCGCCACGACGGTCGGCAGCCCCAGCTCCAGGACTTGGCTGAGAAGATAGAGGTGCCGTTCCATATTCGACGCATCGACGATGCAAAGCACGACGTCGACCACGCCGACGTCGGACTGCCGCTGCAAGAGCACTTCGACGGCGACCATTTCGTCGCGCGAGCGTGCGGCAAGGCTATAGAGGCCGGGCAGGTCGATCAACTCGAAACGCTTGCCGGCGTGCTCCATGCGGCCCGTCTTCTTCTCGACGGTGACGCCCGGATAGTTGCCTACGTGCTGATGAATGCCGACGAGCGCCCCGAAGAGAGTCGACTTGCCCGTATTCGGGTTGCCGATCAAGGCGACAGTGATGGTTGTTTCCGTGAGCGTGCCTGGCATACGCATTGGTGTCCGCTAGGGGACCGGCACGACGGAAATCTTCAGGCCGTCTTCGGCGCGAAAGCAGATCTTGTTGCCCGCCATGCGAATGATGCACGGGTTCCCCGGCCGAAACATTTCGATGCATGCGCCCCCGCGGAGACCGAATTCCTCAAGCCGGTGAACGTGGTCCGGATGTCCTTGAATGCGGCTGATCTGGCCGCGCTGGCCGGTCAGCATCTGCCCCAAGGGAATTGGACGGTTGTGCATAATCATTGCAGTATAGGCATTCCGCGGGGAAGAATCAAGGATGGAGACCTACCGGCAGCAATGCTGCCAGCACATTGAAAGGGCTGGTTCTAATTGAGGCGTCTGATCGGGGCAAGAGCAATTTAATAGACGCATGCGATGGTGGGCCGGACGGGCGAAGTCGATCCCCCCATTCTTGTATGCACAAAGGCCGTGCCGTTCTCTTTCTTACACCGTTGCCGTATTCGCGGACTAAGACGATCATAAATTCCAAAGACGTGGTGTGCGACGGAATTGCTCCTTTCACACGCGATTCAGGCTGCTCAAGCTGTCAGGAAACGACTCCTATGACGTGAAGAAGCTAGCTTGGCAACGCGGAATTTGCATTTTGAGCCGAAAGCGATCAGAATAGGAAGAAAGTCGGACGCCGCTCTTCTTCACATGGCTCTGCCGAACAGACACCTTAGGAAATCCTTGCCAATTTCTAATTTGACGCAATTCTCCGCGTGAATTAACTTGGAACTTTATGGACGGACATCTACCGCAAGACGCTGGGATCGACAACCAGGACATTGACAACCAAGACATCGTGGAGTTGGGAACTTCGATTCCGAAAGCCGGGCTGCACCGCCTTGCCGCCGCTCGCCGTGAAAAGGGGATGTCGTGTTTCAACGTTGCTCGGCGGATCGGCGTTACGGTCGAGGAGGTGCGCCTCCAGGAAGAAGCGGCCGACCTGCCCATCAGCACGCTGAATCTTTGGGCGGCGGCATTGGACATGCCGGTCACCGATTTGATCGTCGAGCCGGAAGAATTCGTTCATGCGACGCACCTGGCGAAGTCGCAGGCGGAGCGGCTGCTGCAGCTTGCCGCCAAGCTCCGCGACGGCAGCCGCCGCCGCAGCATTCAGCGGCTCGCGCAGACGTTTCTCGACCAACTGGCGGAAATGCAGCCGGCCCTTGTTCCTCATGCCAATGGGAACGGTCGCGATCGCCGGCCGCCGCGCGTCAACGGTGCGAGGCCCTTCGATAGAAGGCGCGAGCCGCCCAAGCGATAGCGGCGCCAAACGATTGGACAAGGGATTGAACATGAGTACTTCTGCCTTGATCGACGACTATGTGGCCAGCGCGCGGCAACTCCGTGAGGGCGTGGCCGGGCTCGCTGCGGAGCAACTGAAACAGCGGCCGATCCCCGGAAAATGGTCAACGCTGGAGGTAGTTTGCCATCTGGCCGATTTCGAGATCGTTTTCGCCGACCGGATCAAGCGCGTGATTGCGGAGGAAAAGCCGAACTTGCCCGGTGGCGACGAGCAACTCTTCGCCGCTCACTTGCGCTATCACGATCGCGATGTCGAGAACGAACTCGCGCTGGTCGAGGCCATACACTGCCAGGTGGCCGCGATTCTGCGAACGCTGAAGCCCGAGGATTTCCGACGCACCGGCATCCACGCCGAAGCCGGCCCGTTGACCTTGGAGACGCTTGTGGCCCGCGCGACGGGGCACATCGCGCACCATCTCAAGTTCGTGGCCGAGAAGCGGCAGGCGATGGGGATGTAAGCTAACAAATCGCTAGCACTTCTCTAATATGGCAGGCTTCCCGCGGAAGCAGTCAAGTCCTGGGCGATGGCGAATCTTCCGGTCAAAAGGCGTTTCCCACCCGGAATCTGCGTTTTAACAGATTTTTTACGTGGCCGGGTATTGCCTTTTACATCGAAGCGCTGAAAATATAGCACGAACACGATTACTACCTAGTCGTATAGTACGTGGCGTTTAGCTATTCAGGCGTTCGCTACTCATCCACTGGAACGTGCCGGGCTTAGCTGCCCGAATCAGGAGCCGCCTCAATGAACGATGTGAGGATTCCCGACGGTTCGTGTACAAATGTCACCTATTTGCCGAATTTGGCGGCCTCGATACACGCCGGTCTAGCGCAATTGCTGCTGGCTTTCGACTACGCAGTAGAATCGGAGAGCGACGTCTGGGACTTTGCCGTCGAGATTTCCGATCTTCGCGCGGTGGGCATGACGTCGAGCGACCTTCGCTGGCTGGTCGTCAAAGGGCTGTTGCAGCATGGCGAGGAGACGCCGGTTTTTGAAGCCGTCCATCGCACGTTTCGCGCAGGACACGGTTTGACATTTGCGCAGGCCACGTCATTTGTGCTAACGCCGGCCGGTGCCGCGGTTGCTCGAAATTCGATAGCGGGCGCCGCGTCGCCGCTGCGTATTCACGGCGCTGCTGCACAGTTGCGGTCCGAAGCGGTAAATGTGAACTCTCTGATCTCGTCCGATCGCTACAAAGCGGTGGTTTCGAGTACGGTGATCCAGTCGGCGAACGGCGACACGAGGGCGGTTTCCCCGGTCACGCTCCATTTGCTCGACGACATCAAGCCGATCTGGGAGTCGCGCCGGCGGGAGCTTCGCGTCGGCGACTATCTCGTAAAACAGTTCCGGGTTCGTGCCAAAAATCAAGAATTGGTCTTAGCGGCCTTTCAGGAGGAGAGCTGGCCGGACTTCATTGACGATCCGCTTCCGGGCAAAGCGGGGATCGTGCCCAAGCAACGCCTACAGAACGTGGTTCACCGCCTGAATTGCGGTCAATCGCTGCCACTCTTGCGTTTCTGTAGCAACGGGAATGGGAACGGGCTCGGGTGGAAGTTGCTGCCGCTAGAGCGAAATGTCATCGAAAAGCAATCGAAATGCGATTGACTGGTGACGGAGTTGCAAAGTCTGCTAGCATTCTGGGGAAGGCAAGAAAGATGTAAGCGATACGGAAACCTTGCGAGGTTCCGACTTCAATTGACTTCCAATTCCCGAGAAGCCTTGCGCGAACTTGCTTGGAAGGCGCTGCATTTGACCGGTCACCGTCGAATTTACCTCGATAACGCCGCCACAAGCTGGCCGAAACCTGAAGGGGTTTACGCGGCGGTGGAGCGCTATCAACGACAATTGGGTGCCCCCGCCGGTCGGGGTGTCTATCGTGAGGCGGTAGCGGTTGACGAGGCAATACGAGCTACCCGGTCAAGTTTGGCTCAGCTTCTCGACGTTGCAGATCCCAACCGTATCGCGTTTACCTTCTCTTGTACTGACGCGATCAATCTCGTCCTGCACGGCGTTTTGAAGTCGGGCGACCATGTCGTCATAAGTGCAATCGAACATAATGCGGTCCTCCGCCCGTTGCGCTGGCTAGAAGAGAACCGGGGAGTCGAGGTTACGCGGATCGCGTGCAATGAATCCGGATTCGTCGAGGCCGAGCAATTCCTGGCAGCGATCCGGCCAAACACGAGATTGGTTGTGCTTTCCCAAGCCTCGAACGTAACGGGAGCAATTCAGCCTGCCGCGGAGGTCGGTCGGATCGCGCGTCGAAACGGTGCCCTGTTTCTGGTCGATGCCGCCCAGTCGCTCGGACACATTCCGGTTTCCGTGGAGCAGTTAGGGGCCGATTTCCTCGCTTCCTCGGGCCACAAGGGGCTGCTTGGTCCCACGGGTACCGGGCTTCTATACGTTCGTCCTGGCTGTGAAGAATTCTTGGAAAGCCTGCGGCAGGGCGGCACGGGCACCCAGAGCGAGATTGATCGGCAGCCCGCCGCGCTGCCCGAGAAGTACGAGGCGGGCACTCCAAACATACCTGGTATCATCGGGCTTGGCGCGGGTGTGTCCTATCTGATCGAGCGCGGATTGGACGACGTGCGCCATCACGTGATCGATTTGACGTTCGCGCCTGCTCACGGGACTATCCTCGATTGCCGGCGTCCGCGTTTACAGCCCGACGGACATTTCCAGTCAGATTGGAATTGTGACGGTGAATTTGGATGGCCATTTACCACATGATTTGGCAACGGCATTGGACGCCAGATATCGCATTCAGGCCCGATCGGGCTATCATTGCGCTGCGCAATTACACCGCATATTAGGCACTTTCGACAGTGGCGGCGCAGTGCGATTTAGCATCGGCCTATTCAACACCGCAAACGACATCGACGAAACAATCCATTGCCTCGGTGAGATTGCAGCAAGCGGCCACCCAGTTGCTTGCCCCAGGCCGGACGGCGCTTGCGGCATAATACGTGAACCATCACTCGGTGTTACCGCGGCCGCCGCGCCTTCTAACGGCATGTTGGCGGCCACCACCGCGTTGGACGTGACCGCGATCCACGGCCTCAAAGAGCTTTGGGCTGAGACGCTCGGTGATCCGCGGATTTGCATCGCAGTATTGGATGGCCCTGTTGATCTGACCCACCCCAGCTTTGCAGGGGCAGACCTTACGCAAATTGAGACGCTCGCTTCGGGCAAAGCCGGAAGTGAACCAGTTGCCGAACACGGCACCCATGTTGCGAGCGTCATTTTTGGTCGGCACGACGGCCCAGTCAAGGGCGTCGCGCCGCGCTGCCGTGGCTTGATAGCGCCAATATTCAAGGACATGATTTCCGGTTCGCCCGCGCCCTGTTCCCAGGTTGACCTGGCCAGGGCTTTGTTGCAGGCGGTCCAGGCGGGCGCGAATATCATCAACGTCAGCGGCGGGCAATTCTCACCCTCGGGGACCGCGCACCCCATCCTAGCAGATGCGGTTCGAACGTGCGCCGAGAGCGGTGTTCTTATCGTGGCTGCTGCCGGCAACCAAGGCTGTGATTGCCTTCACATCCCTGGGCGCTGCCGTCCGTCTTGGCGGTAGGCGCGATGAATGCTAAGGGGGAGCCACTTCCGTTCAGTAACTGGGGTAATGCGTACCAGTCCCAGGGTATCCTGGCCCCAGGTGAAAACATCCTGGCGCGAAACCCGGCAACGAGACGACCACGGGCAGCGCTACGAGCTTCGCTACCCCCATCATCTCGGGCGTGGCAGCTTTACTCTTGAGCCTCCAACTAAAGCGCGGAAAGCCACTCGACGTGAATTCCGTCCGCGATGCTTTGCTACGAAGCGCATTGGGCTGTGAGATTCAGCGTGCCCCAGACTGCCGCCGACTCCTTGCGGGCCGTCTTGACATTCTTGGGGCCGTTTCAATACTTAACCGAGGAGAAAGTCGCATGAGAGATTTACCAACACAAACGTATTCTAAGGATGCCCTTCCGCAGCCTGGAGATGCTAATGGGAACGATCCGCTGCTCGTTGCCAGCAGCCAGGTTAGCCAGGCAGTCGCCGAGCCTGACAGAATCGCTTCGCAGACGGCACTTGGCGGAGGCCTCGCGCGAATCAGCCAATCAACCAGCAGCGCGGACCCGGCAGCGGCTTTATCACAGCTTCTGCCTGTGGGTGCGGCGGTGGCACTGCGAGTGAAACGATTCGCGAAGTGACGCCGGCCGATTGCGGCTGCGGTGGCAAGGGCGGACCGTCACAGTTGGTCTTCGCCTTGGGAAAGCTATCCTTCGACTACGGCAACCGGCCCCGGCGCGATTACTTCTTCAACGCCATGAAGAGGAGCACGCATGACACGCCAAACGTCGATGACCCGGCGACCCTGATCGGGTATCTGGAGCAGCCAGGCAACCTTAATAAGAGCACTTCAATCCTTTGGACATTAAAGCTCGACGACTCACCGATTTACGCGATTAAACCGATCGATGCCTTCGCTTCGGAAATCTATAAAGATTACTTGGTTGCGGCCTTCAAGGATCAGCTTAACCAGGAAAAGCGGTCCGAGCGCGTCTCCATCCCCGGCATCATTACCGGCCAGGTGCGCCTCTTCTCCGGCGAGACTGTACCTGTCATCGCTCCGGAAGTACGCGGGATTTACTCCTGGGACGTTGGTAGCCTAATTGAATCTGTCCGCAAATCTCTCGACCAGTGGAGGCCAGAACCCGGGCAGCCGGACAAATTGGGCGATGATATTCGCGGGTTCTTCGACAAAGTCTACGGCGAGATGCGGAACCTGGGGCTTACTCCGCAGGAGCGGGCACTCAACTATGCTGCCACCGACGCCCTGCAAGCGTCGCATGTATTCAAAACTGTCCACGTTGATCCGAAGTACAAAGGGTATCAACTCGACAGTATTGCTGTCGATCGAAGCCCACTCTGCCGTCCAGACTCCGACTGCTGGGATGTGAAACTCATTTTTTTCAATCCTGAGGATCTACAGACTGCAAGGTATGTGTTCCGGTTTACCGTCGATGTGAGTGACGTTGTGCCTGTCATGATCGGCCAGATCCACAGCTGGCCCCAGCTTTGTTGCGAATCGAGGAAGATTTGTTGATGTCAGTCGCTTCCGTTTCCGACCGACCATTGCGTTACGCCGACTTTTGCTTTTGACATGACCTACAAAAGCCCGCTATGGGGACTGTGGACCTCGAATACCATGAGGTTCCGATGCTAGATTCCGAAAACAAACCACTTTTGTCCGTCACGAAGATTTTGACCTACCCAACCCCTGTATCCCCTGATCAAAGGAGAAAACTGTTATGTTAATGCCGATGCTGACCGAGAGTGTGAAGCGAGCCGAGTTCGTGAGTCCACAGGCTGGATTCGGTATTACTGCCCAATGTGATGCTATTTCATGTGCCCTTGCTGTTTACAATTGTAGCAAATGTGGCACGGATCCTTCATGCTACGCTAATTGCCTTGGAAGCTTATGTAGCAGTTGCTGCGACTGCATTCCGGGGCTTAACTTTTGCAATCTTTGCTAACGAATGGCACCTGTGTCCCGTCCTCGATTGAAGGGACGCTGCTGCCTTGCATGTCTGGCGAGTGCCAAACCGGCGCTTAGGGTTTGCTCGCGCCCGACGGCTTCGGGGCCTGTCAAGCCCCGAAAACGTGTCCAGTGTGAACTTTGTGGCATTTATATTAATCAGCATGTTACCGCTTGCAGCCCACGAATCGCGAAAAGCGGTAACATGCTGATAGTGACAAGCGGCACTGACGGATGGTAATTGAGCCTTAAATGCTGGCGGACATGGTTGTATTCCTGTCGCCACGCCTCAATGGTAAGCTGCACTGCGTTGATTGAGTGTGTAGAATCGTTCGCGCTTGGCGACATCTTGTCGATTGCGTAGGCGCGACTACAGTTGACCAATAATTGATCGAAAGATGATGCGAGTCCGTTCCCGAAAAGGAAACACGTCCATGTAATTCTTCGCAAGGCAACTTAATTCAAGGAGCAGAAAATGCGTCCGCCGATTCTTTCCCGTGGTGAGGACACCCATGGAACCTTGGCCATGCGTACGACGGCCTCCTCGTTCGACAGGAAGGAAGGCATACGTCCGGCAGACTGTGATTATGCCGGGATTCGCTACGCCGAAGGCGCTGTTATACTCGTTGATAACTGTTCGTGTGTCTGTTCGAATTCTTCATGGCAATGCCAATGCTGACCGAGGGTGTCAAGCGGCACAGTTTCGTCGGTCCCGAGCCGAACGACAGCATTCCTACCCAGGGTGACCGTATTGCGTTTGTAAGTAGAATAAGTAGCCATTTGGTACAAATTCACTTATACAATGCCAATTGGCCCAAATACCTTTTGATGGGGAGATGATTGTGATTAGCATGCCGATACTTACTTTTGGTGAAGTCCCTGACATTGAGCCTATTCTGAGTGGCATTGGCGTTGTCCCCCACGCGCAAAGTTTTCAAGCCACGGTCAAGAATGGGGATGCGTGCATCACTTCTAACGGCGCTATTACCTGTTTCTATGCAGGTGGCGTTCCAGATGACCAGGCGGTTGCAGTGATTTTGGGTCTCACTGGCGCTTTTAACGTAGTCAATAAGTCCGGTGCAGTCGTCAATGCAGGATGCAATCCGTATTCTATATTCTAAGAATAGAATGATAGTCGGTTAATCTTAATCATGAACGCATCGGCGACCTGATCGGCAGTGTGACGGTGATTAATAAGAATCAGGGTGCCTGGTTCGGCATTCCGCTCGATCCGACCTGGGTTAAAGAGATAATCGAGAGCGGGGCAGAATTGATATGGTTGCAACCTCTGCTTCTCGTTAGGTTGCGCAGCTTAGGATAGCGTGCAGGCGTTTTTTGTAGGGATACAATTTACGTTGCTCGGCTTGGATTCGATCGGCGTGGAAGGCATCCCAGTCATCGTTGACATAGAGGCTCGTAAGCTGAGAATCGCCTGGGCGCCGGCGATTCGCCACCGCATGCCGGCTTGTTCCATGCGGTCCTTCACCAAGTGCCGGCAGGCGCCCTCCACAACACCGCTGCCGATCGGGTAGCCGGCAGCCAGGTATTGGTCGTACTTCATGTATTCAGACCGCACCGCGAAGTAGGTCAGACAATCCTCGACCTTCTCCCATTTTGGCGTTGACAAGTTGCGTTTAGTCGCCATTTGCCGAATACCGCCAATCACGCGGTTGACGTTGCCTTCGAGCAACTTTCGCAGATACGTTTCCACGAATGCTTCCGCCTCATCACTCCCCTCGCGGTAAAAACAGTAGGCCAGCGCCCATAGGTATTCGGTTACGTGCCAGATGTCCAAAATGCCGATCGCCCGGCTGATCTTCAGTTCCTGCAAGTCGCGAAGTTTCGATTCACCGTCCATGACCGCTACGACCGTCCGATGCTCGTGCGGATTGCGCTGTTGTACTTCGTTGGCAAGCCAGTCGAAGACAACCTCCTTGGCGTTGACTTCCTTGCCGTCAACCTCGCGAGTCAAGACGGCGCGTAGCCGCTTGTTTTGCGGTCGGGGCCGCTGATCCTGCTTTTCTTTGCGGAGGACCTCGTTGAGGACCTCCTCGACCGTGCGACGAAAGGGGGCCACCGAGTAGACTCCGCCGACACACGCCATCCGCTTCTGGCCGTTCTTCTCGCCCTTTTTCAGCCGTTTCCCTCGTCCCGGCGCGCCCGGATCGCCGTCCTGTTTTTTCTGCGGCGCATCGACCTTTCGCATCGGCACGCCTTTGCAATCGCTCGTGGCGACGAGGATCTCCTCCTCCGTCGTCGGATCAACCGCTCCCTGTTGCTCGAAGTAGGCATCGGCACGCTCGGCTGCCGCCGCCGCCATGTCTTCCAGGCAATTGACCGACGGAGCAAAGCCGAGGATTTCCAGTAGCGTGACCCGCGATTCCTTGTACGATTCCTTCACGAACAGGCGCCACTCCACTTTTGCAACAGGTACGACGTATCGCTCTGGGGCATGCCGAGTTTCACGTCCAACGGCACCACCTCCTGACGCTGCGTTTCCCGCGTGGCGTAGGCGTCGCGTAGAAAGGGCGTGGAACCGAAGGCCGAAATATACGGCCGCGTCCGCAATTCGGGCAGGCGATGAAGCGTCTTCCCCTCGTGTTCGATCACTTCCGGCCGCGAAAGGCTTTCCTCTTGCTGGTTGATGTACGCGATGACCAATTGGCGGCCTGTTTCGATCAGGCCGCTCCAGGTCATCTCCTCGACCTCATGCATTGCATCGCCCCGTTCGGCCGCACATTGAACCTTGTTCAACACTTCCGAAAAGACCTTCGCCGCCTTGCCAAACCGATCCTCAATCTCGATAATCATTGCTCGGGCTCCTGTGGTAGGACAATGAAACATGCTTCACACACTTCAATGTTTTACCCTGGAGACCCGCCTTGTTGTCCCTATCACCAAACAAATGTATTATTACCCGTTAATATAGGTGGTCTGCGCAATGCGCGGTAGCGCGCAGCGGCGGTTGCAACCAATCGATTTTCGGTCAACTGCGATTATGGTTCCTGCTGAGAAGGTCATGCCAGTGACTTGAGCGCTGGGGAGGCCAGCGGTGCGCACAGCTATTGCAATCAAGCCAATTCCTTCCTCTCCAGCGCATCCTACATGCATTTCTTGACAGTTCCGAATATCGCGGTCAAACCACGTTCGCCCCCTCTCATTATTACAAAAGCAGACGTATGAAGCCGTCGCGATAGACGAGTCTTGTTTTCCCGATCACTGGGAAACTCATCGGCTACAAAGTCCAGGCCGAAAACGGTTGCTCAGCTAGGCATCACCAGACACTGCTGGTTGTCGCAAGAGACGACGACCCTGACGACAAGCTTTGGGTCGGTCCAATCGGTATACGGGACTGTCAAGAGGTGTCCGGTCAGGTTGATTACCACGTTCAAAGGGGTAAGAGCTGCCGGCTGACGCTGACGAGTGGTGGGTTCAGTCGAAACGAGGAGGTGAAAGTCAGCGCGTCGGTGAACTATAGACTCTCCAGTTTCTGAGTCCGAATTCGGGTAGTCCGCTGCGGTGGCGATCCCGCGAATCGTGTGAATGTTCGTCGTCGCTCGCAGATACAGGGCCATAGTACAGGCCGTGCCGGAAACCGCAAACCGCCGCCCGCCTTCCCGCGCCGCCCAGTCGGCGATAATACCGGCATCATGCCCGGCAATGCCATACTTCATCGCGGATTGCAATTTCTCGACCGGCGGGAGCATTTTCTGCCCGTCAAGCCGGCGGCGCTGCGGGAAAGAATGCTGCAAGACGCCCGGCTCTCGCCACGTGATAGGATCCTGCTGGCAAAACTCTTCGAGATGATCGCCCAGCGGTTCCACATGGAATTCCGCACTCGGCTGGAACATTTGAAGGCCGTCTATGAGCCCTTCGATCCGGACCTGGATACGGTGGGCGGGGCGTGCATGAATGGGCGCTCGGTGGGATGGACCTCCGGGTCCGTCACTAGTAAAACAGACGGACTTGGAAGTCCATCCTACAATCAAACGGGCCCTCACCCTAACCCTCTCCCGGAGGGCGAGGGGAAACGCGAAGGCCCTCGCCCTGACCCTCTCCCGGAGGGAGAGGGGACAAGCAACGCGGCGCTTTCCCAAGCGTTCGAGCAATTGCTCTTGGACGCCAACTACCAGGAAATGGCCCGCGAGCAGATCGTCGCCTGCACCGAGTTCCAGGCGAACCGCAACATCACGGTCAAAGCGAGCTTCAGCGATTATGCCGACCTGCGGATTTTCTACCGCGGCGTGCGGCACGAGACGCGGAGCTATCGCGGCTGGCACTCCTGGCGGAGGAAAGAAGAAACGGTGCATGTCTTCGCCCGGCTGGCGCTCTTGGTCCGCCTACGCACGCGGGAACCGGGCTCGGTGTTCCTCAAACTCTTCAAAAACGTCGTCGCCGAAGACCTGGAGATGCTCCTGCCCTACGTGCGTATCCGCATGAAGATGCTCGATCGGCTGAAGATCGGCACGTCGGTCGTCGGCTCGTTGGCGACGGCGTCGTGGAAGGCCTGGACCGCGACGATGCTCTCGCCGTGGCTGCTGGCCGTTGTTGGCGCCGGCTTTGCCGGGGCCTGCGTGAACGGCGTGAGCAAATTCGTCGCCAGCAAGACCCGCTACATTCAGAAGCTGACGTTGAACCTTTACTTTCAGAACCTGGCCAACAACCAGAGCATGATCGCTCACGTTATCGACTCGGCGGAATGCGAACAAGGCAAGGAGTTGCTGCTGGCCTACTTTCTGCTCTACGTGGAACGGGACCGCGACTTCAATCGCGAGCAGCTCGATCGCCGCGCCGAACATTGGCTTTCCCAGCACTTCGGCGTCGCGGTCGATTTCGATATTTCGGGCGCTGTTCAGACGCTGATTGACAAGGAGCTCGTCGTGGAAGTGTGCCACCCCGGTTCGGCCACGGCCCACGGCGGCGCGGTGCTCAAGGTTTACGATTTGCCTTCGGCGCTGCACCGCCTGGACGAAGCCTGGGAGGAGTGCGTGGAAAACGGGGCGTGTCCGGCCGGCGGCGAGCACCGCTTGGCCGATGCGGCTTGGCCGAAGTAGGCACGGATTGGGCTGGCTAACATTTCGGGGCTTAACACGGGCCACCTATTTGACTCCGAATCGTTCCCTTTCATATGAGGACAGCTCGCGGGGCTTGCGTTGGATGGCGATGGGCAGCGGGTTGAGGTCCCAAATCCGCACGGTGTCCGAAGCAGTTGCCAGGCGACCCCCGTCCGGGAACATGACGGCAAATTGGACAGGGGCATTGTGTCGGAGAACGAGCACTTCTTTGCCCGTTGCGGCGTCCCAGACTCGCGCCGTCTGATCGTCGGAGGCAGTGACGACAAATCGGCCGTCCGCGCTGAACAAGGCTGACCTCACCGTTCCCAATTCGCTTCCAAAGGGCACGATCTGTTTGCCGGTCCGCACGTCGAGGATGCAAAGCGAATTCCCGCGGGATGCCAGCAATGTCTTGCCGTCGGGACTGAACGGGCTGAGGCCGGCACGGCGATGCTCCCAACCCCAAACGTCGGAGCCGTGGTAGCTGGCAAGCTCTTTACCACTGGCGGCGTCGTAAACGCGGATGCCGGGATAGCCGCCGAAAACCACGATCGTCTTTCCGTCAGGAGCGAAGCAGGCCACGTCCTGCGAGCCGTTCGTTTCGATGGCAAGCAGCACCGTGCCGCTTTCGGCGTCCCACATCCGGATGCCTTTGCTCGGCCAATGAGAAGGATTGGCCGACGTCAGGACCCACCGTCCGTCCGGACTGAACTCGGCACGGAGGATTTCTCCCTCGTGCGGCAGCTTGTGCAACTCCTTGCCCGTGGCAGCGTCGTAAATGCGGACGAACGTCTGCGTCGGGCTTCCACCGGAGGACATCCCACCGCTAATCTCTTGGCCGCTGTTGTAATAAAGGGCGTAACGCTTAGTCGTGCTGTCGCCGGTGAGCACTTTACGCCCGTCGGAACTGAACGAGGCGCAGGAAAGGCTGTACTCGCCTGCCTGAAGCGCGGCCAACTGTTTGCCGGTCTGGACGTCCCAGATGTGCGCGGGTGTAAAGGGCAGGGCCTCGTCCTTTTTCCCAACAGTATCGGGACCAATCGTAGGCCGTTTCGGCTCGTCCAGGAAGGGAAACGTCCACATCTGTGTGGGACCGCTCTTGCGGATCGAGATCCGCTCGTCATCGGCGATGCTCAGCAGTCGCCCGCCATTGGGGCTGAAGACGACGCCCGAGACTTTCGCGAATCCACTGCGATCGGGGACCTTGGCGAGAATTCCCTCCCGCGGGGCCTGGAGTTTGTGCATCAACTTGCCGGTGGACGTATCCCATATTCGCCGGCCGGCTTTCGAAAAATCGCCGGCGCCAGTGGCGAGATACCTGCCGTCGGGACTGACGGCCATCGCGCTGAAGTTGACAATCGGTTCAGCCAACGGCCGGGCCTGGTCCCTGGGCGGGTCAAGCCACCACACGCGGACCGTCCCGTCATCCCCTGCGGTCACAACGCGCTGGCCATCCGGGCTGAGGTTGGCGGTGTTGACCTGGCTCCTATGGCCGCGAAATACGGCGACCTGCTCGCCGGTCTCGGCGTTCCAAGCGCGAGCGGTGCGGTCCAAGGAAGTTGTCAACACCAGCTTGCCGTCCGGACTGAACGACACGGTTCGAATAGTGTTCTCATGGCCGTGGAGCGTCGTCAGTTCCTTGCCGTTGTCGGCGTCGCAAATGGAGACATAATTTCCACCGATTGTAGCAAGCCGCTTTCCGTCAGGACTCCAAGCGGCATGGTCTTCACCGCTCATACCGCCGTGTCTGAGCGTGAACAGCATCTTGCCGGCCGCGACGTCCCAAATTTGGACGTTGTTCCAGAACCCAAGCGCGACTCGCTTGCCGTCGGGGCTGAAATCGCCAAACACGGGAAGTTGCGTTTGTGCTACAAAGAGTACCGTGGGCCTCGCGATCGCCGCGACCTGTTTGGCGGTCTCCACCTGCCACACCCGCACTAGGGTCTTCTCTTCGTTGTTGGACCCTGAGCTCCAGCCGGAACCGGTGCTGCCTGTGCCGATAGTCTCTTTGGGCACGCGGATTTCTTCGGGATCCGACTCCGTCGGCGGCGGGGAACTGGCGCCTGGCAGTTTCATCATCGGCGGGGAGTTGACAACTGAGGATTTCAACGGCTGAGAATCATGGTTGGAAGAGATCGTCAAGACCTGTCGGCCGTCGCGGCTGAAACATGCAGAGTACGGACAGCACGCATGCCCCTCAAGTAAGGCCAACTGCTTGCCGCTTGGGACTTCCCAAACTCGCGCCGTCGCGTCGTACGAGACGGTGACCAGGCGCGTGCCGTTTGCGCTGAAGGCGGCGCTCCTGATTCGCCCTCGGTGCCCCCGCAGGACGGCCAATTGCTTGCCCGTGGCCGCGTCCCAAAGGCGGGCAACCCGGTCGGTATAGGCGATCCGTTTGCCATCAGGCTGATAGAGTTCCACAACGCCGCCGTAGAGCGTGACGAAGTACTTGCCGTCCGGACTGGGCACGGCGTCGGCCATAAACGAGCCGCCTAACTCCGGCGTGGCAAAGAGCTGCTTGCCGGTTTCGGCGTCCCAGAAGCGGACCGTGCCATCGCTGCCCTTGCTCATGATTCGCTTGCCGTTGGGCGTGAACCGCGCGGAGTGGACAGGGCCCGTGTGGCCCAGCAGCGTTCGCTGCTCGCGGCACGTGTCCAAGGCGGCGAACAGGGCCTCGTTCGCCTCTTTGCTCGGCGCGATCCGGGCCGCCTCGATGGCCAGAAGCAACCCCAAGCTCGGGTCGGTCCGCAGCTCGACGGACGACTGCGCGGTCAGCCGCAACCCCTCGGCGCGTTCCAGCGCCTTGTCCTTGGCGTCGCGCTCGGCCTCGGCCTTCTTTCGTTCGCCCACTTCCGCTTCCTGGGCTTTGACGGCGACGCCCTTCGCCATTTTTTCTTCCTCTGCCGCCGCCAGCGCCTTACTTTTCTCCACCTCGGCGTCCTGTTCCTTGGCTTGTGCGATCCGTCGCTGATCGGATTCCGCTTGTCGAGCCTGTTCCGCCGTTTGTAGTGCCCGCCTCGCTCGAACCAATCCCCACGACGTGCCGACGATGCCGCCCAGCACGGCGAGCAACACCAGCGCCGCCGCTATTGCCGGCCCGCGGCGCCTCCGCAAGAGCTTGCCGAGCCGATAGCGCAGCGAGGGCGGACATGCTTCCACCGGCTCGTCGCGTAAATACCGCTGGACGTCGCGGGCCAGGCTGCTTGCCGTCTCGTAACGCCGCGTGCGGTCCTTCTCCAGGGCCTTCATCACGATCCAGTCGAGGTCGCCCTTACCAGCGCCGAGAGCTTCGCCGGCTCCGTCTTGCGCTGCGCGGAGACCTTCGTCAGTTTCTCGCCCAGCGTGCTCAGCCGCGTGCTCGGCTTGGGCGGCTCCTCCTCGCGGATGATGCGGCGAATCTCGTCGTAGGCCGCCTTCGTGAATCGTTCGCGGTCGAACGGCGTGGTGCCGGTCAGCAGCTCGTAGAGCAGCACGCCGAGACTATAGACGTCGCTGCGGATGTCCACGTCCAGCGCGTTGATCTCCGCCTGCTCGGGGCTCATGTAGAGCGGCGTGCCGATCATCTGCGCGAATCGAGTGTAGATCGTCTTGTCGGTCAGCTGCTGGCCGATGGCCTTGGCGACGCCGAAGTCGATGACCTTGACCACGGGCACGCCGTCGTGCGGGGCGACCAGAATGTTCGAGGGCTTGAGGTCGCGATGGATGATGCCTTTGGTATGGGCGTGCTGCACCGCCTGGCAGACGGACAGAAACAACTCCAGCCGCTCGCGGGCCGTGAGCTGCTGCTGGTCGCAGTATTCGTTGATGGGGATGCCCTTGACCAGTTCCATTACGAAGTACGGCCGGCCGCTGCTCGGTTGCGCCGGCGTCAAGCACGCGGGCGATGTTGGGGTGGTCCATCAGGGCCAGGGCCTGGCGCTCGGCCTCGAAGCGGGCGATGACATCGCGAGTGTCCATTCCCGGCTTGATGATCTTGAGAGCCACCTTGCGTCGCACCGGATGCTGCTGCTCGGCCACGAAGACCAGGCCGAAGCCACCTTCGCCGATCTGCTCCATCAGCTTGTACGGGCCGACCGTTGTGCCGGGGCGTTCGGCAATCGGATGGTAATCTCCTGTCGCCTCCGATCCGGAACCATGCTGCTGAAGAAAACTGTCCGCGGTGTCATAGGCCCGCAAAAGCGATTCAATTTCGCGGCGCAGCTCCGTATCGGGGCCGCAAGCCTGGTTGAGGTAGGCCGCGCGCTGTTCCGGGAGCAGCCTGACAGCCGCCTTGAAGATTGCGCTTTCTGACATGATGTTCTCACTTTCGTGGATGGTCGTCCATCATGCAATGCGACAACGGTGGAGAAAATCCAGGTAACTTTTTCTTAGCCGGGCGAGTTTTTTTCCTCGTCCCGGCGCAATTGCCGACGCAGCCAGGCTTTGGCGTAAGTCCAATCCTCCTCGGCAGTCGCCGGGGCAATGCCCAGAATCTGTGCCGCTTCGGCCATCGTGCAGCCGAGAAAGTACCGCAATTTGATAAGCTCTGCTTTGCGGGGTGACTTTATCGCCAGCCCGTCCAGTGCTTCATGAACTGCCAGAACTTCGAGCGGATCCTGGGCTTGCGATTCAGCTATCGCCTCGACGTCGCCGGATTTTCGCAGAAGACCGCCGCCCCGTTTGAGGCGACGTTTGCTACGCGCCTTTTCAACGAGGATCCGTCGCATCGCCTCGGCCGCTGCGGCGAAAAAATGGCCGCGACGATGCCAGCCTTGATCCGGGGTCTGTCCAACCAGTCGCAGATAAGCCTCGTGAACCAGGGCGGTGGCCTGAAGCGTCTGCCCCGGCTTCTCCCGGCCAATTCTCTGGGCGGCCAATTTGCGCAACTCGTCATAGACCAGTGGCAGCAGTTGCTCCGCCGCCTGGGGATTGCCCTGCTCGATGGCGATTAAGATCTGGGTGACGTCGCTCATAGACGTAGCTCTTAGGAAACGGCAGACACCCAACGATTGTAGCAGCTTGCCAGCTTCAAATCTCCTTCTCCCGCCGGACGAGTTAGAAGGGGTCATCCTTTACTATCTGCACGATAGAGATCATAATTGTCCTCTTTGCACCTGAGAAATATTCATTAACAATCACCTAGTCGTACTGATTCCCGGCGACGGCATCGGACCGGAAGTGACCGAGGCCGTCAAACGCATCCTGGCAGCCGCCAAAGCGCCGGTCGAGTGGCTGGAGTATCAAGCCGGGCTGGCGGCCGTGCAGCAAGGCAAGGATCTGCTGCCCGAAGAAGTGCTCGACGCCATTCGCACGCACCGCGTGGCGCTGAAAGGGCCGTGTACGACGCCCGTCGGCGAGGGTTTTACATCGATCAACGTCTCGATGCGCAAAAAACTCAAGCTTTATGCGGCCGTGCGGCCCGTTCGGAGTCTCGACGGCGTAAAGACGCGGTACGAAAGCGTCGATCTGGTGATCATCCGCGAGAACACCGAGGGCCTCTATAGCGGCGTGGAGAACCAGGTAACCGACGGCGTAGTCATGAGCATGAAGGTGGCCACCGAGGCGGCCTGCCTGCGGATCGCCCGCTTTGCGTTCCAGTTCGCCGTGCGGCGGGGGAGAAAAAAGGTCACCGCGATGCACAAAGCGAATATCATGAAGCTCACGGACGGGCTGTTCTGTGCTGTGCCCGGCAGGTGCATGAGCGGGAGTTTTCCCAGGTGCCGTACAACGAGGTCATCGTTGACGCGGGCTGTGCGAAAATGGTCCAAGACCCCACGCAGTTCGACGTTCTCTTGATGGAAAACCTTTACGGCGACATGCTCAGCGACCTCTGCGCGGGGCTGGTGGGCGGGCTGGGCGTGACGCCCGGCGCGAACATCGGCGACGACGCGGCTGTTTTCGAGGCCGTGCATGGCTCCGCCCCGGACATCGCCGGCAAGGGCATCGCCAACCCGCTGGCGCTTACGATGTCGGCCGTGATGATGCTCAACCATCTGGCCGACGTGCGAAGCTGCGCGGCCTCGCACGAGGCGGCCGAGCGGATCAAGACGGCGTATAACGCGGCCTTGGCCGCGGGTGAAAAAACACGCGACCTGGGAGGAACGCTTTCCACCAATGCCTTTGCCGATGCCGTGATAGCGCGGCTATGATCAGTTCTTTCCCGGCCCCAAGCCGACAAACGGATACTTGATTCGTTCCTTCGTGACAACCTCTTCTTCGTTGTAGCCGAGGTAGTGGACCTTGAACTTGCCGCCTACTTTCCCGACCAGCCGCGCGCCATACCATTGACCGTTCTGAATTACCAAGAGCGGCGGGCCGTCGCTGGGCAGGCAAAGGTTGTCGCGGACCTCGGTATTTGCGCGAAAGTACGGTCCTGGACTGCTCGACCAGCCCAAAAGATGAACGCGATATCGGTTGCCGGCCGCGCCTTCCACGAGGGCCGAGTAAAGCTCGCCGTGATCGACCACCGCGGCCAGCGCGGGCGAAACGCGCGTCAGGTGCCGCGAGCCGGGCAGGCCAGCCGACTTGACAATTACCGGGGAGTTGCCGCTCTCAGGCTTAGGCCACATTTCGCGATACCGGCTCGGGACGTAGCGGATCAACTCGTCTAGATCGACGACGCCGTCGTGATTGAAGTCGGCGCGGCCGAAGAGGGCCTCGCCCACCGCAAGGTCCAACTCGTTGTTGGCGGACTGGTCCTCCTGGCAGGCGCACAGCACCGTCACGTTCGGCGGCACGGGCAGGTCGTCCGGATGCGGCCGCGCGAAGCCGCCGGATGTGCAAGTTTCGATCATGACGATGACAGGGCAAGGAAGTTGGCCAAATTGGGCCTTGATTTCGCGGCCCCATAACTGCTTGCCGTCCGCCGTCATGATGCTCCAGCCTTTTTTCGGCTCCGTCATTCCGTGCGAGTCGATGTACACAATCGCCAGGTCGTTCTTCGTGACAATTCCGCGGAGCCAACTGAGGCCGCCCAACATATTCGCCCGGGTGGCTTGCCTGCCTAGAATCTGCCGGACGTTCATGGCGCGGTAAAAGGGCCGCCCTTGTTCGCGAAACGCTTTTTCAATTTCCTGCGAGCACCAATCATAGTCGTCGATTGCCGTGGTCGGCTTGACGTTGACTCGGTACAGGCTGCCGTCGGTTTCAATGGTGAGGCCGACGTTGCCGGCCGCGAACATCGCCGTGGTTGCCGCAAAATCCGCGGCACCGATCTTGTTTCGCGCGGCGCTCGTCAGATTGGTCTCCCAAAGGACGCCGTCGCCGCCGGCCGTATAGAGCAGGCCACTCACCACCGCGCCGCCGCGGACATCCTTCCAGGCGCCGGCCGCGCCCAGCCGCTTCCAGGAGCCATCTCCGGGATTGATCCAAGACAGATCGCCGTTGCGCTCGATGGCATACAGCGACGTGCCAGCGGCAAACAAGTATTTGGTATCGGCAAATTCCGCTTTGCCGATCTGCTTCCATTTGCCCGTGGCCAGATCGGTCGCGTACAGAGCGCCGCTGGCTTCGATCGTGTAGAGGCGCCCGTTAAGGATCGCGCCGGCCAAAGTGTCCTTCCAATCGCCGGCCGCCCCGACTTGTTTCCAAGTGCCGTCGGCCGCGCTGACCCGATACAGGCTTCCATCTTTTTCGATCGTGTACAGCCAGGCGGCATCGCAATACATGAATGCCGTGTTGCCGAAGTCGGGCTGGCCGACTTGCTGCCAGGTCCCCGTGTCGATGTCGGTCCGCCACAGGATGCCGTTGGTCTCCACGGTATACAGCCGGTCGCGGAAGAAGACGCCGGCGAGCGTATTCTTCCAGCCTCCAGTCGGGCCGACCGGCTGCCACGAGCCTTGGTCGCCCTGCTGGTTGATTCCAATGCCGAGCAAACAGAGATTGCCCTCCGCGCCGACCGCTTTTGCCGCGACGACTGCGGCCAGCGCCAGCACGAGCATCATCCTGCTTATTCGTCTCATCGAGGGGCCTCATCTTCAGTAGCTTGTTGGCGGCGGACAGCTTGCCGCATTTCCTCTTGTTCTGCCAAGCGTTGCTTGGCGGCAGGGGAGAGTAGAACGCGGGGAAAGAAATCCGAATGCAGCCAGGTAAGATAGACCATTTCAATTGCGATCGCCAACAGGAATGCCAGTCCCGTACGCCGCCACGCCTGGCCAGAGGTCTTGGCGCGTGCAGTCCACAAGTAGCAAGCCAAGACAACTCCAACCAGCAGAGGGATCTCAACGATATCAGACTGTAGATAGCATAGGTGCTGCGTGTCGCCGTAGGCCATAGTGAGCCCGACCACCAGCACGGTGACCACTACTGGCGATTTGGATCGCTGATTCGACTGATCCATAGCGGTGACAGTCCCATTCCAACCGGTTGCTGGTAGCCCATTTGACCCGTCGAGATGGCGTACAGGCTACATTCCTCGTGTCTTCAGCCGCTATTATAGGGCTCGGCCGAATGGAACCGCAAGCGGACAAGTCGTGAACGGGGCGTCCCGCGTCGGCGTCAACTACAAGGTAGCGCTGCGCGGCCGACAGCCGCTTCCGTCGGCGACGGGCCTAGACTTCGCGGGATTCCTTTTCCTTCTGCTCCAGCCGATGTTTGGGACGAGCTGCCAGCCGACGATCCGGCAGAAAGGCTGGCAAAACGGCAGTGTCGCCTGGAGAAGTGACCGCCAACGACTGCCGCCATTGCCGGTAGCGGAGATGATGTTTCAGTTGGCCGCGTCGATCACAACGCGCTGCTGTTTCGCATTATGGCCGTCGTGGAGGATGACCTCATAGGTCAGATCGGCCTTTTCGCCCGGCTTCAGCGTCGCGATGTACTCGACGGTGCGGAAATCGTGGTTCTTCGCAGTCAGGCTGCTTTTGAAGACCACGTCGCCCAGTAGCGTGCGGCGGATTTCCAGCTCAATCGGCTTTTTGGTGTAGTTGCGGACACGCTGGGCGAAAAGCGTGTGGTCGTCCCAGCCCGCGACCGTGCTGTTGATGCGGAATTGAATGCCCGGCTGATCCGCGCGTTGGAAGATGTTCGCATTGCCGACGTGCATCCAGATGTTGTCGCGCCACGTTTTCAATTTCACCAGCTCGAAGATCACCTCGGGATCCGCGCCCAGGTTCAACTCGATCTTGCCGCCGATCGGTACATACTTGATTGGCTGCCCGGCAAGGTAGCTCAGACCCTCACCCCCTGCCTGGCCTGATAAAAGCTTCTAAGCTGCTGCGCGGGCTGACGTTGCGCCTCCAGAGGGTCTGGCTTTTGCTTCCCGGAACATAAGTTGGCGTTTGGAGGCGACCGTGTTTGGTAAGTACGTTGCAATCCATTGGTTCACATCGACAGTCTTGATCCGTTTCAAGCTGGCCGTCACTTCTTCGGGCGTCGTAGGCCGAAGCAATGTGGGATAGGCCAACAACAAGCCTGTGAATCCGCTTTTGGAGTGTTGCTTTTCCAGTTGTTTGTAGAGTGCGAAACTGGATTCCAGAATCTCGGTGCTCATCGGCAAACACTCGTTCGGCCGTAGTTTTCGTTCGTGCTTGCGCAAAAACGCTATCGTAGTCTGGAAGAGCTGCCGGCTCAGGGAATGATGTACAAGAGGGGCGCCCAGCGCGTGAAACTGCTTCGCCGCCCCGCGAAAGATACCTCGTTGGTTGATGAACGTCAGCGCCGTGGCAATGACCTCTTGACACTCTTGCCACGATTGGATGCACGGCGCGAAGTCTCGCAGCCACCCCAGCTTTTCTGTCATACGACATTCCTTGATCCCCTCGCGGCTTCGGGATTCGGGATGATTCAAGTGCCACAGAATCGCGGAAGCCCAATTCAGCGTCGGCGCCAGATTCATGAAGCGGGCCTTCATCTTGAAACCTGGCGGGAGGAAGTGCGCCAGCTCAGTTTGCTGTAAAGCGCAACGCATCCCACCGATTTGTTTGACGAACGCTTCATAATCGGCGTCTTGCTTCAATAATCTCTCGAATTGGTTCGCCAGGAAGTGTTTGGGATCGCGGATCACCAAGGGCTTTTTTCCCGCTTTTCTCAGGTCCTCGGCGGGATCTCGTAACTCCACGGCCCCATCCGACTCGATCGCCCTGGGCATCCCATAATGCTCGGCCGTTTCCTGATAGACCTTCGCCACGTCCTCGCATTTCCACGCTTCGCCGGGCCGCACCGCCAGAACCTCCACGTCCCGATGGCGTAGCGGGGTTCCGCGACGCCGCAATCTGGCCTCAGGAACCCTCAACATCACCAGCACCTTTTCCTTGCCGATTTGATTGGTGTGATCCGTCAGCCAAATTCCGCCGGGAACTTTTTTCGCGTGGTCCATGCGATCCAAGCCGATCCTCTGCATCCACAGACGAATCGTTTGGTAACGCGGAATCTCTACCGCCACATCGAGCCAGTCGAATACGACCTCCAGGGTTCGTCGTGTCGGTCGAAGGCCAATCTGGCGTGCAAGATTGACGCACAACGCAATCAGGCCGGCTCCGTATTGAAGACCCCGCGGCGGCTTTCCCAGCGGCAACGTCACCGGTTGGGGTTGAGCAAGCTGATTTTCCAATTCACACACCCGCTGGCGCAGTTTCATCCTCTCTTGTTCCACTTCCACCCGCCCCGCCTCGGACTGCGCCAGCTTCGCGCGCAATTGCTCCAAAGCTTCACGTGCTTCCTTGAACTTCTCTCGCCAACGGGCACGCCCCAGAAAACAACTTCTGGCAATGGCGGATAAACGGGACTTGCACTGCGATCCAAACTTCGACCATAATGACACCACTGTTGCGTCCTTCGCTTCTAGGCGTTCGGTCTGGAATAACTTCACAGAAAGAAGCGCAACAGTTTTTTTCTTTCAAATCAAGTCCAATTGCCGAAATCAAGCAACTTTTTATCAGGCCAGCGCGAGGGTGGCACGCAATGAGCTTCGGGCACCGACGTGCAGCGTTGGTCAAGGGCGTGTTAATCGCCGAAATCCGCGCCCTTCGCTTGAAGCTCAGAATGTGCCACCCTGTTTCGCTACTTTGTTATCGCAGCCGCTGTCCCCCACTGGCCGCCGAAGACGAACTCAGCCAAGGGCCTGCGAGTGCGAGGCGCCAGATCGCGCTGCTTGTAGCCGTCCGGCAAAATATCGGGCGAGGTCGCATAACCGATCGCCAGGGCCGTCAACGGCAGCATGCCCTCGGGAATCTTGTAGAGCTCGCGCGCCCGATCGGGCAGGATGCCGATCATCTGATGGACAAACAGCCCGCGCCGGTTGCCTCGACCACAAGGTTCTCGCTGGCGATACCAAGGTCGTGCTGTGCCGCCGCGTTCGGCTTGCCGTTGAGAACGAAGTTCAAGCTCGTGCAACCCAAGGCGAGAACCGGCGCATTCTTCGTCCACGGCTGGTTGCCCTCGACCAGGCAGGAGTGCAGCCGGGCGAACTCGTCGGCGTTGGCCTTTGTAGCCACGATGTAGCGCCACGGCTGTTCGTTGTAGGACGACGGCGCCCAGCGGGCCGCCTCAAAGAGCGACTTCAAATCGCTGTCCGAGACCGGCTTGTCGGCGAAGGCATAGGGGCTCCATCGGGCCGCCAGGAATTGGTGGATCGGGTGGTCCGGTTTTGACTGCTTAACTTCGTACATGACTTGCTCCTTGCGCGGGTAAGTTCTGGATCGAGATATTCTATTGCCGAGATGGCACGGTGACGAGGCTCTTGGGCGTCGCGATGGAGATTTCCTCGTATTTTTCGCCGCCACGGGAATAAAACGGCAGTTTTCCGCGTCTTCGATATAGGCCCGCGGATTCTCGGACTTTTTCGTGAACCATTTCAGAACCGGCGGCGTCTAAACGATAGATACACACAAGACGGCTCTCGTTGGGCCGTGCAATTGCGAGAAAGAGCCATGACTTCGATACGGCTAAGTTGCGAACAGCAAGGTTGGAAAGGGACGATCGCCGGTCACCCGGCGAATGCGCTGCCCTTTTATCCATTGCGCACGTGACACTTGGCCGTCCTATTCGCAAAGAATACCCAAAGCCCGGTGTCATAAGGACATCGGGCTTTTTTTGTTGGACTGGTAGCTGAGACGGTATAGCACCTGGCTGAAAACCAGGAGACGCGGATTCGAGCACCGCCCAGTCCACTGCGTGAAATCCGCTGCCGGCCCCAGATTTTTCTGCGTGGAAGGTGCGCGCCTACGGATGGCTCGTTCGTCTATCGGTTTGAGGATAGCGCCCTTTCAAGGCGCAGAGGCGGGTTCGACTCCCGCACGAGCTACTGTGGGGCAGCTTGCTAAGCTGCCAACGAACGGAAGGTTGGACGGCAGATTGGCAATCTGCCCCACAAAAATCAGAACGTGGCGAAGCCTGGCATCGCGCCTGGTCGGGGACCAGGAGATCGGCGGTTCAAATCCGCCCGCTCTGACTGACGGACTGAATGATTGGCGGGATGTAGGGTAGCGGCGAACCCACGTGCTTTGGGAGCACGGAGACGCAGGTTCGAGTCCTGCCATCCCGACTAGCGTGGTGCGGGCGGAGCGCCTGCCCGGCAAGAGCAGGCGGGACGCCCGCACCACGACGACGTTGGCACATTGGTAGTCGAGGGCCGGTTGCCCGGACACGGCTGATAACCGCGTAGTGCTGAGTTCGACTCTCAGGGCTACCACTTGGAAACCAGGAGAAATGAAATGGAACCGACACGTCTGAAACGCATACACCCGACCGACATTTTGGGGTCGTGGTGTAACGGCAGCACACCGGACTTTTAATCCGGCGCGTAAGGGTTCAAGTCCCTTCGACCCCACTGGCTTGTAATGGGATGAAACGCTGCCTCGCCGAGGCGAGAATGGGTGGTATGGAAACAACATTCACCCTTTTTCCCCCCGGGAGGCAGCAATGTCGTCGCAAGCTATTGGATGGGATATCCATCGCAAGTTCAGTAAGGTTAGTGTAATGCAAAAGGTAGCGGATGACCAGTTTCAAGTGATCGAACGTGCCCGTCTTGAGCACGATGATCGCGATGCGATGCGTCACTGGCTAAGCCGCTTCGATGTGAGTACGCTCGTAGGCATGGAAGCCGCGTTTGGTTGGCCTTGGATCGCCGACCTGCTGGAGGAATTGAAGTTCAACCCTCGCCTCGGGCATCCCCCGGCCCTCAAGGCCCTGTCCCGGCACGAGGCCAAGTCGGACCGTTGCGACAGCGATCGCATGGCGAAGTTCCAACTTCAGGGAACCTTCCCCGCCAGCTACCTCGCCCCGCAGAACGTACGCCAGATTCGCGAGCGAACGCGTTACCGCATGGCTCTTGCTTCTTTGCGCACCGGCATGAAAAACCGCATCCAAGCTCTGTTGCACCGCTTCGGGATTCTGCACGGTTATAGCGATCTGTTCGGCAAGCAAGGGCGTCGCTTCCTGGAGCAGTTGGTGTTGCCGGAAGCCTCACACGCCGTGCTGGCCAATTCCCTGGAGGTTCTCGACAAGATCGTGCAGGGAATCGCGGTGGTTGAAAAGTGGATGGAGAAGCATCTGGAAGAGGACGAGATCGTCCGCCTGTTGCAGACGATCCCTGGGATCGGGTTGATCCTGGCGCACGTGATCCGCGCGGAAGTTGGCGAGATCAGCCGTTTTCCCACGGCGCGGCATCTGCGCAGCTATGCCGGCACGGCGCCTTTGAGCGACGATTCTGCGGACCGTCACGGCATACGGCACTGTAGCGAGGCTTGCAATCATTCGTTGCGTTGGGCCTTGATCGAGGCCGTCACCGGCGCGCTGCTGACGCGCGGCGTGCGCGGCGACCGCTTGCGTCAAAGGCACGCGCGTTTGACCTTTGGAGGCCGCGTCAACAAGAACAAAGCGAAGGTGGCATTGGCCGGCGAACTTGCCGAGTTGGTGTTCATCATTTGGAAGAAGCGTACGCCTTACGAGGCGAATCCCCCGGCGAGGCCGGGCAGCGTCCGCGCGGCGCCGTCGAGGTTGCCGCGGCAAGAGGAGAAGAATATTCCTGCGAACATGCGTTCGGACCAGTCCCGTCACCCTATAGCCCGCTGCGGCACGTCAGGTGCAGGCCAGGCTGATTTGTAATTGGACCGTCCGGGCCGCATGTCCATTTTGTGTCCGGTGGGTGGCTGGTGTCCGGCAGGCGCCGGCTGCTGCCAGAGCACGTAGAGATTGTTGGTTTTACCAAAACCGCTAAATGTTCGCAGATAGAACGATTGGGTTTAACGCATTAGAACCACAAGCTGATAAGCGATGGTCTGAAAGGAATAGTCTGCAAGCAAAACGCTTGGAACAAAAAGAACCGGCCTGCCTCGTAAGGAGACAGGCCGATCAGCTCGCGGATCCCAGACGGCGCTCGGGTCGCACCCCTGCGTTGCCCTATCCTCCGCCTGAGACATCTATCAGTGTATACCAAACAGGAAAAAAAGCAAAAACCGCCCATTGACCGGCGAAAGCGTTTCAGAGATAGGGTGTGGTCAAGCGAAGCGCGGACCCACCAAAGTCCAAATGGTGGGTCATCGCTGCGCTCGACGCCACCCTACAAGGGCGCGTAGCTCAGTGGTGAGAGCAGGTCTCTTATAAGGACCAGGCCGAAGGTTCGATTCCTTCCGCGCCTATTGGCAGAAACGAAACACACGGGATCAAGGTGCTAGCGGCAGCATAGCGGACTCTTAATCCGCCAGGTGAGGGTTCAAGTCCCTCTGGTCCCACTGAGCAAGGAGCGATGAGCTTTGAGCAATGAGCTTTGAGCAATGAGTTATGAGCTAAGAATGGCTCATTGCTCGCTACTCATAGCTCATAGCTTGTTCGCACTGGTCGTCCAGCGGCGAGGATACCGCACCCGTAATGCGGCGACGAGAGTTCGAGTCCCTCCCGGTGCTTCGTTTGATCTTTGACAATTCAGCACGCCATAACGCGCCCATGATGTAGCGGCAGCCTGTCGCCTTGCCATGGCGAAAGTGCGGGTTCAACTCCCGCTGGGCGCTTTTGATTAGCAGGATGTAGGAAAGCCTGGTATTCCGCGTGCTTCGGGAGCACGAGATCGCCGGTTCAAATCCGGCCATCCTGACTTTTTGCGGTGGGACCCGTGTTGGTACGGGTAGGCGGCTGTTAACCGCCCCGACGCAGGTTCGATTCCTGCCGCCGCAGCTCGTGAATCGGAAGGTCAAGCCAACTGGCGATGGCAGCCGTTCGAAAGGGGCCGAGCGAAAAGCCTTGGGGGTTCAACTCCCTCACCTTCCGCTTGAAGCGTCTTTGGCCGAGCGGCAAAGGCTCCGGCCTTCCAAGCCGGCGAGGCGGGTTCGACTCCCGCAAGGCACTCTTTTTGCGAACAGCGCAGGCTGATGAAAACCGTCGTCACAATGTAACGTCTGTTTAACGTTCAACGTCTGCAATTAAAACTTGATCGGGGATCGGC
The DNA here is from genome assembly GCA_963707295.1 of uncultured Planctomycetia bacterium. Lineage (GTDB taxonomy): Bacteria > Planctomycetota > Planctomycetia > Pirellulales > Thermoguttaceae > JANXQG01. Next base: position 2,961,313 of record CAVPPL010000005.1, on the reverse strand, counting down.
TAATGGCAGGCTTCCTGGCTTTGAACCAGGCGACGGAGGTTCGATTCCTTCTCCCCGAGCCTTTTTGTGAGATGTGTGTCTAAGAGGAAGCTATTGCGGAGTCATCTAGCGGTAGGATGAGACGCTCTGAACGTCTTCATGTTGGTTCGATTCCAGCCTCCGCAGCTTGTATTGCTTGATAACGGAAGTCATCCGAACGGCGAGGAACCTGCTTGGAAGGCAGGCGGCGGCAGCGATGCCGCTTGTGAGTTCGAGTCTCACGGCTTCCGCTGAGAAAGATATTGGGGTCATGGTCCAACAGGAAGACACTGGTTCCGCAATCCAGAGATCCGAGTGCGACTCTCGGTGACTCCACTTAATAAGTGCAAACACGGTCCCGTGGTCCAATGGCTACGACACCTGGCCTACACCCAGGAAACGATGGTTCAACTCCCTCCGGGACTACTGAGAGAATTACGTCCTCGTGGAGCAGCCTGGAGTGCTCGCCTGCCTGTCACGCAGGAGATCGCGGGTTCAAATCCCGTCGAGGACGCTTGAAAAACGGCGCGGTACGCAAACCGGCAAAGCGGCGAAGCTCAAACCTTCGTGACTGCGGGTTCGACTCCCGCCTGCGCCACTGATTACATCATGCGTCGGCTGGGCATTGGCAAGCCCAACTGGCCGTAACCCAGCCATCCCGCAAGGATTTGCAGGTTCAACTCCTGCCCGTCGCACTGCCTACTGAGTACACAGTAACGAGTACTCAGTACTTAGATTATGGCCCGTTCGTCTATCGGTTCAGGATGCCAGTCTATAGCGACAATTACTTTTCCGGTCTGACGACAATTAGAATTCCCGGTTGAGGCCAGTTGAGGCTGGTCAGATAGACTGTTGCAAGTCTCCGTAGGAGGGGGACTTGCAATGGTCACGGATGAGCAGGTGAAGCGGTTGTGGCAGGTGTTGTCGTCAGGGAAGACTCTGGTTCAGTCGGCAGACAAGGCGAGCATGGACGAGAAGACGGCGAGGAAGTATAGGCGGCTGGGTCGGCTTCCCAGCGAAGTTGTGCCGGATCGCTCGTGGCGGACACGGGCAGACCTGTTTGCCGAGGTGTGGCCGGAAGTGCATGCGCAACTGCACGAGGCGCCTGGCCTGGAGGCCAAGACGCTGTTTGAGGCGCTGCAGATCAAATACCCGGGGAAGTTCGACGAAACGCAGTTGCGCAGCTTTCAGCGTGGCGTGAAACGTTGGCGAGCGACGGCCGGCCCGGCGAAGGAGGTGTTCTTCAGCCAAGTGCATCATCCGGGACGGTTGTGTGCGTCGGATTTCACCCACATGGAAAGCCTGGCCGTGATCATTGGCGGGCAGTCGTTCGACCATCTGCTTTACCACTTCGTGCTGACGTACTCGAACTGGGAGTCGGTGACGGTCTGTTTTTCCGAGAGTTTCGAGAGCCTCGGCGAAGGACTTCAAGACGCCCTGTGGGAATTGGGCGGCGTGCCCGAACGACACCGCACGGATCGGATGAGCCTGGCGGTCAACAACGGATCGGACATGAAGGAGTTCACCGCGCGGTACAAGGGACTGTTGGGCTACTACGGGATGGAGATGGAGAAGATCCAGCCCGGGAACCGAACGAGAACGGAGATGTCGAACAATCGCATCGGCGTTTCAAGGAAGCGGTGGAGCAGGCCCTGTTATTGCGTGGCAACCGGGACTTCGAGAGCCGTGAAGCCTATGTACGATTCTTGAAAGAGCTGGTGGCGGTTCGCAATGCGGGCCGTCGCAAGCGGCTGGACGAAGAGTTGCCTGGCCTTCGGCCTCTGCCGGATCGGCGACGGGAGAGCTGCAAGCGAATCCCGGTACGCGTGGATACGGGGAGTTTGGTCCATGTAGACCGAAATGTTTATTCGGTTCCCAGCCGCTTGATTGGCGAGCGGGTCGAGGTGCGATTGTACGTGGAGCATGTCGAGGTCTGGTACGCCCAGAAGGAGATGGAGCGCTTTCCGCGTTTGCGCGGGCGGAACAAACACGCCATCAACTACCGGCACATTATCGACTGGTTGGTGCGAAAACCGGGGGCTTTTGAGAACTACGTTTACCGGGAAGAGCTGTTTCCCACGAGCCGCTTTCGCATGGCCTTCGACGCCTTGCGGGAAGCGCAGCCCAAGCGCGGTCACAAGGAGTATTTGCAGATTCTCTATCTGGCGGCAGGCCACGGCGAGACGGCCGTGGACGAGGCGTTGCGAACGCTTCTAAACAGCGGCCAGCCCGCGACCCGGGCCGCGGTCGAAACGTTGGTCCAGCGGGCCGAGGAAGTTCCGGCGGTCACCGAAGTGACCGTCGAAGTAGTGGACTTGTCGGATTTCGATGACTTGTTCTTGCACAAGGAGGTGTGGGATGGGTGCGAAGGGGGATTTGAAAGAGAAGTTGGCGGCTTGCTTGCGGGAACTGCACTTGCCGACGTTTCGGGAGTGTTTTGAGGAACTGGCCCGACGGGCATTACAGGAGACGGCCAGCTACGAGCAGTACCTGTTGGAACTGGCCGAGCGGGAATGCCAGGGCCGCTTGGCAAAGCGGACCGAGCGGCTGCTGCGGGATTCCCGTTTGCCGCTGGAGAAGGATCTGGCGAGCTTCGACCTGGCGCGGTTGCCGGCGAAGGTCTCTCGCCAAGTGCGGACGCTCATGGAAGGCTCGTTCGTGGACCGCCGCGAGAACCTGTTGTTGTTCGGCAAGACCGGATCGGGAAAGACGCACCTGTTATCGGCGATCGCCCAGGAATTGGTTCGCAACGGACGGAAGGTGGTCTCATGGTCGTGTGCCCTGCTGGTTCAGGAACTGTTGGCGGCCAAACGGGATCTGAAGCTCAACCGGGTGCTAAAGCAGATGTCGAAGTGCGAGGTGCTCTTGATCGACGACATCGGCTACGTGCAGCAGAGCCGGGAGGAGATGGAGGTGCTGTTCACCTTGTTGGCGGAACGCTACGAGCGCGGCACGGTGATGCTGACCAGCAACCTGCCGTTCTCGAAGTGGGAGACGATCTTCAAGGATCCGATGACGACAGCGGCGGCAATCGACCGCCTGGTGCATCACAGCGTGATCTTGGAGTTGAACATCCCGAGCTACCGGTTGGACGAGGCCAAGCGAACCAAGCCGCCCGACGCGGCCTGAGATTGGCGAGGGCCACCCGCGGCGGCGTGCGGCCCCCCCTTTTGTTTCGCTCCGCTGCGCTGCGCTTCACAAAAGGGGGGGCCGCACGCCTCTGGTTCTCAACCGGGAATTCTAATTGTCGTTCAAGGGGAAGAGTAATTGTCGCCGAAAGTGCCAGCCCCTCACGCTGGCGAGGCGGGTTCGATTCCCGCACGGGCTACTGAAACAACACGGCCAAGTGGTGGAATGGCAGACACGCGACGTTCAGACCGTCGTGCCAATTAAGGCATGGGAGTTCGACTCTCCCCTTGGTCACTCCGATTGAAGCCCGAAGCGCAAGCGAGAGGGAGCGGCGGTGAGAGGTCAATGGTTCCCACTCGCTGGCGCGTCGGGCTTCGATCGGCCGAAACGAACCTTTGCAGGCGCGGCAGGTGCCCAACTGGCTTTCATAAGGCCGGTTCGCCCGGCTCGATACCGGGGCCTGCAACTTGACGCGGGTGGGCGTAGGTTCAACCAGGTCTCATAAGCCTGGAACGCTCGGTGCGACTCCGAGACCCGCAACTTGGATGCAGGATGAGAGTTGAGAGATGAGAGATCAAGGAAGCGGCCAGCGTTCATCTCTCAACTCTCAACCCCCATCCCTCAACTTTCCCGGGCCGGGTACGCAAACTGGCATAGCGGCGAGGTCGAGAGCCTCGTGCCTGTGGGTTCAAGTCCCACCTCGGTCACTAGCAAGACGCCCCTGAACTCCAGCGGCGAAGAGCATGAATATTATTCACCCTTCGAGCTCTGTTACTCAGTAATTCTCGGGTGGAAACGGAACCAGAAGTCCCCAGACGATACCTAGTGAGATTCCGGCAAACGAAAAGAACAGTGGCATCGGCGGGCCCCAGCCCCCGGCAACAAGCCAAAGTGAGATACAGGTTACCGCACTAAATGTCATTCCAATGCCGATCTTCTCGATTACTGTAAGCACACGATCACGTCGAGTTTGCCTGGTAATTCGATAGACCAACGCGGTCACGGCTGTGAGACCCCAAAGATAGAGGCTGCCGTCGGAAAGCGTCAACTCCCACTCCGGGACTCGTTCGATAACCGCACCCGCCGGTTGATCTTTGGGAATGTCATGGAATACACGTTGGAATGCGTCGTAGTCTGGCGGTGGCGGCGGACTCCATATCGGCGCTCTCGGAAGGTTGATTAGATGGGTTCCATCCTGCTCAGGGGTTCTGAGGCTTGCTTCCCAATATCCATTGGCACACGTTATGAGTAAGCAGATGGCAAAACCCACCAAGAACGTACGCCGTAGCGCGTACGTAGGCAGGCTCTTGCGAAGTATTGCAAAGAGAAAGCAAATGGCAAAACCCACCAAGAACATAAGCCGTAGTGCGGGCATAGGCAGCCTCTTGTGAAGCATTGCGCCTCGAAACAACTCTATTGTATGGCCGCTAGATTTTGGCACAAGATGGCCCCGAACGATCCCGTGGTCCAACGGCAAAGACGCCTGGGCGACAACCAGGAAAGTGATGGTTCAACTCCATCCGGGATCACTGGTAAAGCGTGGAGCTTGGAGCCGGGAGCAATGCGCTGTGAGCGGCTGCTGACTCCCTGCTCCACGCTCCCTGCTCCTCGCCGTCCGGTCTGTAGGTGTTTTGGCAGCACACCTCCGTGGTAAGGAGGAAGACCCGGTTCAACTCCGGGACGGACCTCTCGATACAAATGGGCTGGCATGTTCCCAGGAGGCGACTGACCCTTGCAAGGTCGGTGTGGTGGGTTCGACTCCCATCCGGTCCACAGAGCTTCGAGCGACGAGCTATGAGCTTTGAGCATGAGCGTTCCTTGTGGCTCATCGCTCACGGCTCATAGCTGATCGCTCTAGGGAAGGTAGTCGGATACGGCTGGCCGAGCCGGTTTGCTAAACCGTGCCCCTTTACCGGGATGTGGGTTCAAATCCCATGCCTTCCGCTTCGAGGCAGGGAGCGGGGAGCCAGGAGCAGGGAGTCTAAGGCATCCACTCCCCGCTCCTCGCTCCCTGCTCCCCGCCCTACGCCCCGATGGTGAAATGGAAATCATGACTCGCTTCTAACGAGCCGTTCCGGGTTCGACTCCTGGTCGGGGTACTGAACTTTACGGTTATTTATGGTGTCTGTGGTGTAGCGGTTTCTGCACGCCTGGCTGTGAACCAGAAGGTGCCGGTTCGACTCCGGTCAGATACCCCTTTTATCAATGCCGAATGACGAATGTCGAAGGACTTTAACCATGACCAAAGTACTTCAGCGGCCGACGCTGATTTTGAACCGCAACTGGCAGCCGGTGAACGTCGCCACCGTGGCACGGGCACTGGTGCTGTTGTGGAACGAGTCGGCGCGCGTCGTCGACCCCAAGGACTTCCAGCTTTACACCTGGGAAGATTGGGCGAAGTTGCGTCCGCGCGACGGCGAGGACCACATCCAGGCGGTGCGGTTCAAGCTGCGTGTGCCGGAGGTGGTCGCTTTGACCGATTACGACCGGCTGCCGGTGGCCCATGTCACCTTCAGCCGCCGCAACATCTTCAAGCGCGACCATTTCGCCTGCCAGTACTGCGGCGCCCAGCCGGGCAGCGAGGAGTTGACCATCGACCACGTCGTACCTCGCGCGCAAGGCGGTGTGTCGAGCTGGGAGAACTGCGTGCTGGCCTGCATGGAGTGCAATAAGCGGAAGGCGGACCGCACTCCCGAACAGGCACGGATGCGTATGCGGAAGCGGCCGGTCCGTCCGGCCTGGAAGCCGCTGTACGCGGACCACACCATGCGGATGGCAAGCTGGTCGAAGTTCATCAGCGAAGCGTACTGGAATGTGACGCTGAAGGAGTGATGAGCGATGAGCAATGAGCGGTGAGTGATGAGCGGTGAGCCATGTGCTCGGCTCATAGCTCATAGCTCAAAGCTCAAAGCTCACGGCTCATAGCTGTTCAGGAGTGTCCTCCTGGGAGAGGACGCGGCCTCCAAAGCCGCTCGACAGGGTTCGAATCCTTGCGCTCCTGCTTGCCGACGTGGCCGAATGGCGAGGCAGCAGTTTTGTAAACTGCTCGATGCTGGTTCAAATCCAGTCGTCGGCTCTCGGAGCGGCGAGCTATGAGCTATCACAGGAAGTAATCGGCTCATAGCTCATTGCTCGCGGCTCACAGCTTTCCTGTCTCGATGGTGTAGTGGATCGCACGGGACCCTCCGAAGGTCCAAGTCCAGGTCCGATTCCTGGTCGAGGCATTTGATTCGATCGCCCTGCGGGTGTGCCGGATGAGCATGGCAGTCTTCGAAACTGCCGGACGAGGTTCAATTCCTCGGCGGGGCGCTTTCATGTGCTCCTCACGCTCCGTCGTGACGGAACTTCCCACAGACTACTAGCATCACGGCGGAGCGTGATGAGTACATTTCTGTCCTCGGAGTGTTGCGGATCGCACGCGACTCTGCGAAGGTCGAGGACCAGGTTCGACTCCTGGCGAGGACACTTTAGAGGCTCCCTCGGGGCCAATCAAATGGCATGATTGGCATGCCCCAGGTACGGATCCGGTAGAGATGCGAAATCTTCAGCGCTATGTCTTGCCATTGCATATTGCTTCCCAGCGCGGATAATGTAATTGGGTAAGGGCGAAGGAGAAGGTCCATGAAGCGGTTTCTCGTTACGGGCGGCGCTTGGGGTGTTATCTTGACGGTCGGGGCCATCGCTTTGGCGGCCGACACGAAGCGGCAGGGTAGCCAGCCGGCACCCGCCCAGCCGGCTGCAAATCCAGGTGCAACTTCCGGCGGGTCACGGTTTGTGCAGCCTTCCGCCGCCAGCACGAATAGCAGTTCCGCCAGCCGTCAGGCCGATGCGGTCCGCGCCGCCCAAGCGGCTCAGGCGGCAAAGGTGTCTGCCGCCTTTGGGGCACCGGCCCAGGTCCGACCACTTGGCTCCAAACCCCCGGTCGTCCAGCCTCCAGTCGTCCAATCGGTCACGCCCGTCCCTGCCAGACCGTCGCGCTACATTTACGGCAATTATCCATACGGTTATCCTTATGGGGGCTACGGCAACTATGGGCCGTACGGCTATCCGTATGCACCTTACGGCACGACACCTTACGTCTTGGGCTACGATCCCTATAGCGGTCAGGCATATGTCTACCCAGGCGGTTACAATCCTTACGGGTATTCGCCCTACGGATACGGTTATCAGTACCCGTACTACCGCAATCCTTATTTGGGCTTTGGCTATCCCGGCGCGGTGTTCGTCAATCCGGGCCAGCTCTTCGGCATCGGCCCAATCCAGCAGTTGATGGGCGTAAACCCGGGGTTCAATCAGCAGAATGTCGGCGCGATTGCCAACTTCAACCAAAATGTTGCCCCCAACGGCAACAACAACCCCAATCCGGGTTTTGCGGGCGGCAATCAGCCGGGCGGAAACGTCGCGGCCAATGTTCCGCCAGCGCCGCAACCCAATAAGCCGGCGGCGGGGACGAAAGCGACGGAACTAGCTTGGAAGTTCATCACCTTCGGCGACGCTCGCTTTGGCGAGCTCAAATACAGCGAGGCCCTGGACCGCTATCGCCGCGCGGCCAAGGAAAGCCCCTCGCTCGGCGACGCCTGGTTCCGCGAAGGGTTCGCCCTGGCGGCGATGGGCAAGTACGACCAGGCGGCCAAGGCGATACGCCGCGGCCTGGACGAGAAGCCCGACTGGGCGGACTCCAATTTCCGGCTCGACGACGTCTATGGCGACAACGCGGCCGATAAAAGGGTCAAGTCGCCGCGATGGTCAAGCAGTCCGAGAATGAGCCGAACAACGGCGACTTGGCGCTGGTCGTCGGCATCCATCTCTACTGCGACGGCAAGGTCGATCAGGCCGCGCCCTTCTTCCGCCGGGCGGCACAGATCCAAGGCAACGACGCCAACATCAAGCCGTTCCTGCCGAAGTAGCGGTCGCCAACATCAAAGCCCAACGCGCAAGCGAGTGGTCATCGATTCCGCGCTCGCTTGCGCGTCGGGCTTTTATTGACCCTCCATTGTTCTATTACGGCTGCCCCGCCTTATCGCGGAAAAGCATCGGCGCAAGCAGGTAGAGGTCGTTTTTCCAGACCGGCCATTCGTGTCGGCCGGAATCGACGTGCCAAATGTGCGGCACCTTCTTCTCTTCCAGCACCGTGTGGAATGCCTTGCTGCTTTGCATGAGCCCGTCCGCGTCGCCGCAGGAAAGCCACAGCAGCCGCAAGTCCTTTCCGTCGGCCGGAACCAGTCCGCCACCGCCGCCAAAGATCGCCGAAGAGAACCCACCGACCCAGGCGAAGGTGTCCAGATGTTTCAGGCCGATGTTGAGGGCCTGCCCGCCGCCCATCGAGAGACCGGCGAGCGCCCGGTTCTCCGGGCCGCTCTTCACCGGATAATGCGACTCTACGTAAGGAATGATATCTTTCAGCAGATCGGCCTCGAAGGCGCTATTTCGTCCGCCTCTCCGCGGCCTGCCCGCTGGTCCGCCGGGCTGAGCCGGCGGGTTCGCTTGCGGTGTGGCCTCCCCGGCCGGCGCCGGGGGCCGGGCGAAACCGTTGGGCATAACCACGATCATCGGCACGAGTTTCTTTTCGGCGTAGAGATTGTCCAAAATCTCGGCTGCCGCGCCTTTCCGCGTCCAGCCGGTCTCGTCGTCGCCCGCTCCGTGCAGCAGGTAAAACACCGGATACTTCGCGTCTTTCGAGTAGCCGGGCGGCGTATAAATCACCATTTTCCGCTTGCTGCCGGTAGCTTTGGAGTCGTACTCGACTGTGGCAACGTCGCCGTGTTCAATGTTCTGCCGCTGCGCGTCGAAACCGCTGGGGGCGGCCGGCAGGGGCTTGGACTGCGATTCAGCGGCTGCCCACGCGAAAGCTGGAACCAACGCAAGACCAAACGCTATCAGGATCGTTTTCATGATCTACTCCTTGGGAATGGGAATCTACCCTTTTTTGTCTGCATTGCGGCGGAACGAATTCACAACCTGACGCGTAAGCGAGGGCCGATGCATTCCCTCGCTTACGCGTCGGGTTGCGAAATCCGCCAAAAGCGTCATCGTGCGCCTCGGAATGCGGCTTGTCAAGCGTCGCCGGTATCACTTCCTGGCGCGGTGTCGTCATTTCTTTCACCGCCCTGTCGTCAATTCGATCACGAATTTGCGCCGCTCCATTGAAAACAGGGCGCTTTCCGCATTGGCACACGACGTGCAAATCTTCAAAACCAAGAACAGTTTACTCAGAGGCTGCCGCAACTGGCTTACCTATGCACGCATGTGACCTTGCGTGCCCAGTTCCCGCATGCATCTTGATCTACCCCCTAGGAGAAAAACATGTTCGTTCGTGCTTCTAAACTGATGTTTGGTGTGTTGTTGGCGGCAAGTCTCGTGGCCGGAGCGGCCGCTACGGCGTCGGCTCATTCGTATCACTGCGCACCGCCGTGCGTGAGTTACCATCACGCCTACAATTACCATTATGGGTATCATTACGGGTACCACTACGGCTATGGCCCGGCCGTGGTTGTCAATCCCGCGCCCGTGGTCTATTCGGCGAATCTGCCGCCGGTGGAGATTCGGCTAGCCAATCCGAACCAGGTCACGCTGAATTACACGCTCGACGGCGGCGCGGTGCAATCGCTGCCGGCCGGCCAGGCGGTCACGCTCAATCAAGATGCGGTCATCGCCTTTGATCGCGGCGGCGCGCAGGGCTGGAACCGCTTCACGCTGACCAGCGGCGCGTACAAGTTCATTCCGGCCGGCGGCGCCTGGTCGCTCGTCCGCGACGTTTCCGACAGCACGGTCGTCACCGCCGCAAGTCCGATCCCGGCCGCGGCCAATCCGCTGCCGCCCGCCACGCCGTGAGCGCGATAGCAACACAAGAACAGCCGCCAAGGCAAACATCGTGGCCAACTCGCCAGAGCCACGAGCTTGGCGGCTGAAGGATTTCAGAAGATCAAAGTGGACCTCACCAAGTCCTACGATCCGATCATCGCCGCCAATTTGAAGCAGAACAACACCAAAATCGAGAAGCTCGGCGAAGGCAGCGAAAAGGTCAAGGCGGGCGGCAAGGAAATCGACGCCAAGTGGACCAAGCAGCGAGCCACCACAACGGTGAATGACATGAATATCGTCAGCGACACCAAGATGTGGTTTTCCAAGGATGTGCCCGTCTCGGGCATGGTCAAAATGGAATCGACGACGATGGTTCCAGGTATGCCGGGCACGACAACGACGGTGGAACTGGTGGATTCGGGGAGCAAGTAGGCGCGGCCGTCGCAGCCTTACGAATCAGGGTATGCGGATGGAGATGTCGTCCCAGTCTTCACCCATTTTGCGGTCGTCATAGCCGCGACCGTTGTCGTCCTTACCGTTGGGCCCCACGCTGTAAAGCAGATAGCCCGTGCCTTGCCGTTTGTAGTGCAGCGAGCCGTCGTCTAAAAAGATATCGCCGGGCACTTTGGCAACGTACTTTTGTGTCAGTTCGTTCAGCCGCTCCGGGTACGAACCGTGATCGGCGCGGTAGGCTGCCAGGGCGAAGCCGAGCTTGGTCACTTCGGACTGCATCAGGCTGCGGCCTTCGGCGTTGCTGCAGGCGGACACCGCCGGAATCAACAGCCCGACAAAGACCGCTCCCATACGTTCCGACGCCGCCCGGCAAGGCCCCTTGGACAAAAGGTCCTTGCCCAGCGAATTGGGGTCCTTGACGCCGGCAGTCAGCGCCTTGATATCGCGGTCAAGCTCGGCATACTCGCGCGACCTTTCGCTCCAACTCGGCTTGCGGAAAGTCGCGACCAGGCGGTCGTACCAGGAATTGCCCATGCGCAGGACAAAGTCCCAGTCAATCATCACGCTGACCGCATCCTCCACAAGCATCTCGGTGAGCGACTTGGACTTGCTGCTGCCGTCGAACCCACCGCCCGATAATGTGCTGATCGAAGCAATTCCTTGGCGGGCAACCGATGCTACGCAATCTAAAAACATGTAGCGTTCGGTGGTATCGAGCTTATCGTCCATTCTGGAAACTGGCGGCAACTTGGAAAGCTGCTCCCTCATCTTCGCGACTTGTTGTGCGTTTAGCTTTGCGTGCTGCAGCAGTGCCCGATCGCCATTGCACGCCAACGAATCGATAGCAATTCCTACCAGGGTATCCACTATCGTAGGCCCTTGGCCGGCGAGCCGCGCCAGACGGTGGCAAGTCAACAAGTCGTCCCAAGCTTCATCGAGCATTTCCTGTTTGGCGTGCAGCATGGCGCGCACAACCAGCGCCGCGCACCGACGCGTCCCGAGTTTGCGGCGGGCAAAAGTGCGGCGAGCACCATTCCCTCGTCGCTGCCTCCGCAAATCAACGGATCATAGCGATAGGGCCGTCGCGACGCTTTGACCAGCAATGCCAGCGGCTTCTCGTTGGCGGCCAGCCATTCGGCGAGCAGGGGAAATTCTTCCTTCGACCAGGGCCGCTTCATGGCTTCGCTGAGTTGGTCCAGCATGGGGTCAGGTTTCTCGTTCGTGGCTTCGAGAATCCGACCGTCCTTGGCGTCCTTCCGTCGCTGGACGTATGCGTCCCACGGAACGAAGTAGTCGCCCTTTTCCGGCAGCGGGTGCATGTCCAGCATCTGGAAGTAGCGGGACCGCAGCTTCGCATCAATTTCCGCCGGCCCCATCGCCTGCCAGAAAAGCACCGCGGAATTGTTCTCCGCCGTCACGACTTTCTTAAAGCGCTCGTTCAACGCTGCGATGTAATCCGGGTAACCGTCTTTCCGCAGCGGCCCGGTGATGTACGTGGTTTCCTTGGAAATTGTGACCAAAACGCGCGGCTTGCGATCAGTCGTTCCAGTCTTGCCGCCGTCCTTGCCTTTGAGGTGCTTGTCGAAAAACTCCTCGATGAGCTTGCGGCTCTCCGGCGTGTTGAAGCCGGGACCGCCGTGGCCGTTGTCCTTGATGACCTGGAGCTTCACCTCGACGCCGGCTTTCTTCAAAGCGTCGGCGAGGACTTCGCTCTGCTTCAGCGGCACGAGCGGGTCCTTGTCGCCGTGCATGATGAGGAAGGGGGCGGAGTCCTTGCCGGCGTAATACAAGGGGCTGGCCTTCTTGGCCTTCTCGCGGTTGTCCTGCACCGGGCCGCCGATGAGCTTGGCAACGGGCGTGTCCGGCTTGTCGGCCTGGCCGCCCATGTTGACCATGTCCGTGGGACCGAACCAATCGACGACGCACTGCACGCGGCTCGATTGGTCCGCGTTGCCGCCTTTGCCTTCCAGCTCCTTCGCGCCGCCGGCGGTGCCCAAGAGGGCAACGAGGTGGCCGCCGGCCGACGCGCCCCAGACGCCGATGTGGTCCGGGTCAAAGTGGTAATTGCCGGCATTGGCGCGCAGCCAGCGGATGGCCGCCTTGCAGTCCTCGATCTGGGCGGGAAAGACGGCGTGTTGGCTAAGGCGATAATTGATGCTCGCCACGGCATAGCCTCGGCGCGTGAGCCCGACGGCCGGGCAGCCGTCCTTGCTGCCGGCCTGCCACGCGCCGCCGTGGACCCACACGACAACGGGCAGCGGCGCGTGTGCTTTTTCCGGCAGATAGAGATCGAGCCGGTTCCGCTCGTGCCCGTGTTCGACGTAGAGAGGTCGCGCAGGACTTTGACGCCCTCCGGCGCCGCGGGCCGCGGCTGGGCCATTGCGGATGCCACCAAGGCCAGCGCCGCCAGGGCGATCGTGCAGATTTTCAGCGACTTCATTTTCCACCTCCTAGAGCAAGATAATGGGAATTGGCATATCGCACTTGCGCCATTCAGCCAAGATACAACACCCAAAAGGTGCGTACCAGCGGGGTCATCGAGGCCGGGGGCAGGTTGCGAACGACTTGCTAAACGGACCGCACTCTCCGCCTGTATTCAGTGGGGTTAAGCTTCAAGAACCGCTGGAAGAGCACGCTCAAGTAGCTTGCCCCGTTGTAGCCCGAGGCCAAAGCGACCTTTTCCATCGGCCAGTCGGTCTCGGTCAACAGCCGCTTGGCCATTTCCAAGTGGACCCGCTGGATTTCGTCGTTGAGCGAGCGGCCCAGCGCCGAGCGGAAGCGGATTTCTAGCATCCGCCGCGACAGCCCGACGGCCTCAGCCACCTCATGTACGCGGACCGGCTGGCCGCTGTGATCGCGGATGAATCGCATCGCCGTGGCCACGTCCGCATCGTCCAACGCCACGATGTTCGTCGAGTGGCGGTTGACGATATAGAGCGGATCGACGACGATTCGCTGCGGCGCGGAGACTCGCCCGGACATCAGCTTATCCAATAGTTCCGCGGCCTCGAACCCGGCGCGTTCCGCATTCAAGGCTACGCTGGAGAGCGGCGGCGACGCCAGATCGCAGAGCAAGGAGTCGTTATCGACGCCGATTACCGCGATTTCTTCGGGCACTTCGATCTGTGCGGCCCGGCAGGCCTCCAGCACCTCGCGGCCGCGATCGTCGTTGCAGGCCATCAGGCCGATCGGCTTCGGCAACGCTCGCAGCCATTTGGCGAGCGCTTCCTGTTCCACGGCCCAGTGCAGCTTCCGCTTTCGCCGCGTGGTGCGAAAGGCCCGCGGGGCGAAGCCGGCGGCCGTGATCCGCTCGCAGAACGCCTTTTCGCGTCGATCGGACCAGACGTGGCCGGGAGTGCCCACAAAGGCGTAGTGCTTGAAGCCCTTGGACAAAAGGTGTTCCGCCGCCATCTTCGCCGCGGCGAACGAATCGGTGGCCAACTCGCTGAAACCGTGAAACGGTCCGTCCGGGTTCGATCGCTCCTCCGGCAGATCCAATGCAATGGTCGGCAGCCCCGTCGCCGCGATTGCCCGCGCGAGCGGGGGACTCATAATTCGCGCGATAATGCCCGTGCCGTCCCAGCGTTTCATCTCCGGCAGGGCCTGCTCGAAATCGCCGGGCGTTACGTAGAACGACCACTGCCCGTGGTGATTGGCGTAGTCGACAATTCCCCGCAGGACCTGCCGGCCATAGCCGCGCGCCGTTTCAATCAGCAGGGCCACTTTCCACTTGTTTGCGGCGGACATGATGGCTGGTCCTGACTATCGTTGTGCTGGCGAAACACGATACATTCCCGCGCCGTGCTTGGTCAGCGTCGGTGCAAAGCGGCCGGAAACGATGCTCATATCCATTTGTTTCCACAAGTCGCGGACACGCACGTTATCACCGAGACCCAACGCCGCTACATTGACCGCCGCGGCGGCCGTGTTCGTCGTATTGAAAACGGCCACGTATTTGTCCTTGGAATCGGGCACGTCCGCGATCCAGGCGATGAAGCCGTCGCGATTCAAATGTTGGCGGTTGCCCGAACTGTGCTGATCGACGGCGATGACTTCCGCGTTCGTGAGCAACGAAAGCGTGAAGTCGTCCATCTTGGTCAGGTCGCCGCCCATGATCAAGGGCGACCGGGCAATGCACCAGAGCGTCATCATCGTCTGTTGTTCGTCTTTCGTGAATCGCGTATGGCCAGGGTCGCGCGAGCCGGGCACCTGGCGGATCGCGCCCAGCGGCAGCATGTCGGCGTCGGGGAAATGGCCAGGTCCGCGATAGGGCGTCCAGTCATCGAGCCGCTTGAATTGCTCAAACAGCGGCCGCCACTGGTCCCAGAAATCATCGCTCACGCGCCACATGTTGGCGTGTTGCCCCACGTGTCCGCCATCGGCCAACGGCGTCGCGCCGGGCGAGGTGCTGAAAACGATCGCGCGGCCCGACTTGTCGATCGCCGTGCGGATCGCCTCGATCTCGGCCGTGTGGTACGGGCGGCTGAGATCGTCCACCTTCACGAAGTCGACGCCCCAGGAGGCAACGAGCGCGAAGACCGAATCATAGTATTCCTGGCCGCCCGGCTTGGACATATCGACGCCGTACATGTCGCCGTTCCAGGCGCAGGTGTCTTTGCGGTTTGCAATTTCGCCGGCGGTGAATTTTGTGCCCTTGATCGGCAGATTCTGGGCGACGGCCTGGCGGGGAATGCCGCGGAGGAGATGGATGCCGAACTTCAGGCCCTTGCCATGCACATAGTCCGCCAGCGGCTTGAAACCCGCGCCGTTTGCGGCCGAAGGGAAACGGTTCTCGGCCGGCAGCAGCCGCCCCCACGGGTCCATGACGAGCCGCGCGTTGCGGCGGTAGTCATAGCCGGTCGCGCGCGGCTCGTACCACTGGATATCCACCACGATATACTGCCAGCCGACGCGCTTGAGCTTGTCAGCCATTACGTCGGCGTTGGCTTTGACCTGGTCTTCCGTGACGGTCGTGGCGAAGCAGTCCCAACTGTTCCAGCCCATCGGCGGCGTGGCCGCCCAGGCGTGAAACGGCTTGACAGTTTTGCCCACCGGGCCGTCGGCCGATCGGCATGACGCGGGCTGTACCGTCGACAAAAATGACGCGACAATCGCGGCCAGCAAGGGTCGATGGAATCGGGAGCGAACGGACGGATGCATTGGTAAAATGCCTTGTTGAAATGTGAGAGCCATCCCAGGTATCCACCATCGTAGTTCGGCTGCCGCGAAAGTAAAAGGTGGGACCTACCACCTAAGCCGCCGGTTGGTTAGAATCAAACGGCCTAGCCGGTTCCCAAATTCCCATGACCCACTCAGCTTTTCATGGCCCAGCCGAAGCAGCCCGACGACCGCCGGTCCTCGAACAAATCCGATATTTCTGACCATTCCGAGGAAGAAGGTCGCCATCTCAAGTGGGTCGCGTCGCCGACGGTTCTCGGCCATCCCGCGGGGCTCTTCACGCTCTTCTTCGCCGAAATGTGGGAGCGGTTCTCGTTCTATGGCATGAGGGCGCTCTTGGTCTTCTATATGACCAAAAGCTTCCTGGGCTACGGCGACAACGACGCCTACGCGATCTACGGCGCTTATACGGCGCTGGTTTACATGACGCCGTTTTTCGGCGGACTGCTTGCCGATCGCTTGCTAGGTCAACGGCGCTCGGTCGTGCTTGGCGGAATCCTCATGGCCGCCGGCCACTTGCTGATGACGGTGGAAAATCGGACGGCGTTTTTCACCGCGCTCGCCCTGCTGATCTGCGGCAACGGCTTCTTTAAGCCTAACATATCCACTATCGTCGGCTCGCTTTACCCGCCACACAGCCCCAAACGCGATGGCGGTTTCACAATCTTTTACATGGGCGTGAACCTGGGGGCGGCCATCGCTCCGCTGCTCTGCGGCTTCATAGGCGAGACTTACGGCTGGCACTGGGGATTCGGCCTGGCGACGTTCGGGATGATTGTGGGAGTTGCGATCTTCGTGGCCTGGCGTTGGGCAACGCAGATACTCATCATGGTCACCGCCCTGGCAACCTCGGGAGCCTTGTTGCTTTACAGGCCGGAAAACTTGTTCTCCATCGGAATCAATTTCTTGGTGGCGATTGCCCTACTGGTTTCCGGCGTGGTCGCGACGATCGCACTGGGACGCGGCGGCGTGCCCGACGAAGCGGGCGCCCCACCCAACCGCGAACGGCTTACCCGTCCTCGTGTCGGGCCGATCTCGCTCGAATGGTTGGTTTACGCGGGCAGCGTAGTGGCCGTCTTGTTCTTCGTGCTCCTCGTCTCCGGATTCGCGCCGCTTACCAAGGACCATAAGCCGGTCTCGCTTGTTAGCGATGAATACGTCAAGCATTTGGAGCAGAGCGACAGCAAGCTCGTCAAATTGATGGCCGTGGTCGTGCATGAGAGCAGCCGCCCGGCGGGGCTCGTGCTCGTGCTCGCCGGCTTGCTGGCCTTTGGATACCTGATCGCCGAAACATTCACGCTGGAAAAGATCTCGCGGCAGCGGATGTACGTCGTGCTGATACTGACGTTCTTCTCCATGCTTTTCTGGTCGTTTTTCGAGCAGGCCGGCAGTTCGCTCAATAACTTCACCGACCGCAACGTCAATCGCTTCTTCCAATTCGGCGGGTTCGGCAAACCGGACCGCATCATTACCGCCGCCGACGTGGGCAAGACCGTTCGCCTCCAACCGACACAGAATCAACTTGGCTACTATAACGGCGGCACGGCCTTGACGATGGACGCGCTGGACAAGCTGCGCGACAAGAATAAGGAGCATCCCGATTTCGAGATCGACTGGAAAGTGACCGACCGGGACGTGGGTATGGAGTTGGCCCAGCGGAAGTCTGAGATTCCCGCGAGCACGTTCCAATCAATCAACGCCATCTGCATCCTCATCTTCGGCTTGATTTTCACCGCCATGTGGGGTTTCATGGCCGCGCGGCGTATCGAGCCGGGCACGACGGTCAAATTCGCGCTCGGCCTTTTGCAGTTGGGGCTAGGATTCGGAGCGTTTTGGATTGGCGTCAAACTGCATGACCCGCGAGGAATGGTAGGCATGAGTTGGCTCTGCCTTGGCTATCTGTTGCATACGACAGGCGAGTTGTGTCTCTCGCCGGTCGGCCTATCGATGATCACCAAGCTTTCGCCCGCTAAGCTGGTGAGCACGGTTATGGGGGCGTGGTTTCTGGCAACCGCGTTTTCGCAGTTTCTGGCGGCGATCATTGCCCAGTTTACGGATGTTTCGGAGGGCGCCGAAGGCACGGGCATTCCCGTTCCGCTGAAAACCGTGAATATTTACGGCGACATCTTCGGCAAAATCGCCATCGGGGCCATGATCTCCGCGGCGATATGCCTCGTGCTCGCACCGCTTTTGAACAAGTGGATGCACCCCGAGGCCGACGGCGAAACGGCGGACGTGCCGGCGGGACATTGATCACCCGGTTGGCGTTGATTGCAGCGGTACGTTAGAATTCCGGCTTTGGTCCCCGTGTCACGCCCATTCGTGGAGATCAGTCAATGAATATTCGCTGCTCGTTCGCGTCAATTCTGCTAAGTGCCGCTGCTTACCTCGTTACCACATCCGCTTATGCCGACGACTGGCCCCAATGGCGCGGGCCAAAGCAGGACGGCATCTCCCGCGAAACGGGTCTTCTCGCCAAATGGCCGGAAAATGGGCCCAAGCAGCTCTGGCGCGTGCCGCTGGGCAACGGGTTTTCATCGGTCTCGGTCGTGGGCGATCGGGCTTACACGTGCTTCGGCTGCGACGAGGGCGAGTTCGCCGTGTGCCTAAATGTGGCCGACGGCAAAACCGTCTGGAAAATCCGCCTCGACGATCTCTACAAAAATGGCGACTACGGCGACGGGCCGCGGGCAACGCCGACTGTCGATGCCGGGCTGGTCTACGTGCTCGGAGCGCGAGGGCGACTTCAATGCCTCCGGGTAGCCGACGGCAAAGCAATATGGGAAGGCGATCTCCAAGCCTCGCGCGAGGGCAAACTGCCCGAATATGGTTTTTCCGCGTCGCCGGTGATCGTCGGCGACAAGGTCATCGCGGTCGTCGGCGCGGGCGGCGGAAAGTCGCTCGCCGCCTTCGACAAAAAAACCGGCAAACTTCTTTGGACTTCTTTGGACAACCGCATCGGGTACTCGACGCCCCGCGCGGTGACTACCGACGGCGTGCCGCAAGTCATCGTCCTGATGGGCGACGCGGTCGTAAGCGTCTCGCCCGCCGACGGCAAGGAGTTTTGGCACTTTCCCTGGAAGACCGAATTGGACGCGAACGTGGCCACGCCGGTCCTTTCCGGCGATCAGCTTTTCATTTCCACCGGCTACAGCACGGGCTGGCGCTGTTTCAGCTTTCTGCCAAGGGCGGCAAGCCGGCCGCCGAAAAAGTCTGGGCAAACAAGGAGATGAAAAACTACTTCGCCACCTCCGTGCTCTGGGACGGCTATATCTACGGCTTCGACAACAACAAGCTCGCCTGCCAGGACATCAAGACAGGCAAGGTCAAGTGGCGCGCCAGCGGCTTCAACCGCGGCAGCCTGATCGTCGCCGACGGCAAGCTGATAATCCTCGGCATGTCCGGCACGCTCGCCCTCGCGGAACCCTCGCCGCAGAAATACAAGGAGATTTCCAAGTTCCAATTCTCTAGCGAGCGGACTTGGACCGTTCCCACGCTCTCCGCCGGGCGGTTGTTCGTGCGGGATGAGAAGGAACTGGCGTGTTATGAGCTCGAGAAGTAGCGCCAGTTCCCCTGATACCGTTAGTCGCACGGAGGATGTTTTGCCTACGCCATAGCAGAATCCCAGGAGGAGATTGAATCACGCAAACAGCCGCTGTTGTCACTCAGAACGATTGCCAGATTGGAGCGGCTGCCCATCGGTGTTCACCTGGAAGGCGATGAAGTTCTAGTCAAGTTGGTCGCTCAGTCGGTCGTCTTGGCGCCAAAGGTTGCAAATCGCTGGCAACCGTAAATCGACCGTCTCGATACTCCAACTAACCCTTCGATCTTTTGGCCATCGGGCGGTAGATTGCCAACTCGCCTTCCGTCTTAGCTGCCAGGTCAATCGTGTCTTCGGAAACCGTCTTTTTTCCGCCCATATTCTGCTGCAAGAGCAAGAACACTCCTGGAGATACTACTTGCACGACGATGGCAGTATGATTCGGACTGCCGTAATGCCAGGTTCCTTTCTTGGAATGGAACGTCACCGAAGTAAACTGGATGACGTTGCCCGGTATTGGCTCCTCGCCGGGCGACAATTTCCGCCCCCACACCATGACTGCGGGGTGTTGGGTGCCGGCCGCTCTCAAAGCCTCGTTGGCGAGCGTCCAGCATTCGCCGTTCCCCACCTGTTGCCCGGCATTCTTCTTCGCATAGTCAAGAACCCGTTGATTGACCGGCGGAACGAGCGGCAGCGAGTTGATTTCTCCGCGATTGATCTTGAAGCTTCCTCGCCAATACTCTTCCTTGCCGTCGAGCATGGCAAATGAGAATTCCATTTGACTTGCCACGTTCTTGACGGTGACGGCAAGCACCATTGGCACGGCACCGCGCTCCCAACGAAGTCGGGAAAGCGCAGCGGGGGTGACGACATTCGGCGGTGCCTTGATATGCGCGGGCGGTTGCACGATTTCTGGACCTTCGGCAAACGACTCCAACAGCGCGTTTTGCAGAAGACGGGAAAGCGCCGGCGAGCGAACGCTCTTCATCGGAGCAGAAAGAACAACGAGCGACTTCAGATCCCGCTTGTCCGCCGTGGCGCGAGCTTCGTTGAAAACAGCGGAGAGTTCCGTCAATATGGCGTTGACGCTCCGACGCGGCTCTCCTGCCGCCTGCAACGGCGCGCACCATCCGACGGCGGCCGTCACGGCGACGAAGAACAAGCACTTCGTATTCATTTGAATTTCGTGTCCAGGGTCTGGGAAACCAGGCACCATCGGCAGGACGACAGCCTAACACCGCTGCAGCCCGAATGCAACGCGGCGCGCTGCAAATCGCGAATCGAAACGGGGATTGTGCCAAGAGGAAAGAAAGGGGGGGGCAGGCGTGCTTCTGGACTCCGTCCGTCGCACGTCAATAAGCGCACCTTTCCCGGTACATCTAAGCAAAAGGTCTCGGTGCGGTGATGCGATTATTGCACCGAGTAGAGCATCCGACTAACATTCGGGCCGAAGGCCCGGTCGTTTACCCTGCGAAGGGCACGGCCCTAGAAGTTGGGAATGGCCCCGTGGTCTTGTCCGGCCCAACGGGCCAAACCGTTTCCCCCTATCAGTCAAGGGGAATTGTTGGGCCGTTGGCCCGAAATACGTGATGCGCGGGACGGCGTTACCATGGCTCGGCCCTTCGCTGGATACAACGGACGCCCTTTCAAGACTCCCGGTGACAGCGTTATGGCGCATTGCCATTTTTTGGGGGTGCGCAATGTGGCCGCCGCCGCACGGTGGTTAGGAAAAATGCTTCATGATATTTCGCTCAACGGCACCGCCGTGAGTGTCCGCCTCGGACTTCGTCCGCGATTCACAACCCCTTATGCCACAATGGTTTGCGACGGCCAAACTCTCTGATGTCACTCCCGCGAGGGTGGAAACTGCTCACTTTCGCCGCCGTCGTAAAGCGTTCTCGCACAAGGGGTTAGGCGAATTCTTTATCGACATTTCATTACATCTGTTGACACAGGATGGAAAGCATGTTATATCGACTGCACGATGCCAAATCCTGCGGTCTGCGGAAGTGGAAGCCAGCCGTGGCAAGGGACGAGAGATGAAGTATGAGAGATTAGAGGACAGAGCGGAGGTCAGAGGTCAGAGGTCGGCCGATTTAGCCACGAGAGGCGCAAAGAACGCAAAAGTCAAGTGAGGCAACGCCACTCTTGTCTCCGCGCTGCATGCGTGGCCCAGTCCGGCTTTCGCGTCCTTTGTGTGCTTTCGCGGCTTTCCGTTTTGCCCGCGAGTCGCTTGCGCAACAGTTACAACGCATGATGGGATGAATGACGTGTACCGAACCTACGCCGCAAACACTTTATCCGTATGGCGTTACGACGACGGCACCGCTGTGCAACAACGCCAAGAAAACGCGAAGGCGTTGCGCGTTGCGCATCATTTTGCTCCCGCCGCCCGATTCGCCCTCCATTCCAAGTGCCCGGAACGGGACTCGCGCCAACGTGCAAGGCCCACAAAGTCAGAAGGGAATGACAGAAAAATGACTGACAGAAAAATGCCCAAGACGCGCCGCCAATCTCCTCATATTCCTGTCAACCATCTTCCTGTCATCCCCTTTGCGAGCTTTGCGCCTTTGCGCGAGAATATATCGAGTTTGCGCACTCACTTCCGAAAAGTGTGCCAAAGTGAGCCGAATCGTGCCACGCCTGCGGTTTCTCCGCGGAATTCGCGGAGTCGGCAACCAGTTTTCGCAGTGTCAAACAGCGTCAAACCGGTGCCTTTTAGTGCCAAACAGTGCCAAAAGTGCCAGATTTGGCACTGTCGGCAAGGTGGGCAAGGTGGGCAAGGAGAACTGCGTAACGCGACGCGTAAGCAAGGCTTCGAATGCACGGCCTTGCTTACGCGTCGGGTTATGAGATGGTTCCTGACCAGGATCCATGCGTTTTCGGCTAGGAATTCACGCGAAGAGCCGGAAAAGAATGTCGGCGGCGCGAGGGTTCTATAGCGACAATTACTTTTCCGGTCTGACGACAATTAGAATTCCCGGTTGAGGCCAGTTGAGGCTGGTCAGATAGACTGTTGCAAGTCTCCGTAGGAGGGAAACTCGCAACGGCCCGCGCCTTCCGTCAAGAACCGCCGCATTGGGGCTGGTAGTCCGCGTGGCAGACGGTGAGCTAGTTCATTGACCGCCGCCTCGGATAATGGCGGCAAGACATTGATCGCCACGTCGAACATTTCAGGCAGACGACGGCAGTTGTTGGCAAACGCAATCCCCCGCGAAATCCATTTTGCAAGATCGAGCATATCACTTTGGGGAAAGCGGCAACGCCAGTGCAAGCAGCAGGAGCGAAATAGGGGGCATGGGGTTCTCCTCAATCGTTCGTCGCTGCCAACGGTTAGGACAGCGGTCAACGAAGTTGATCCGGCGCAGCCGGACGTTGCCGCTCGTCCGGTGCCGGCGGAACTTCTTGGATTTGCAAATCTTGGTTACAAGCATATCGTACGCGGCTTCCATTCTCGGCGACGGAAACATGGATGGCAACAACTAGAAAGCCCGCATGACTTGGTGTCACGACTAATTCATAGCCTTTCTCCGGATAGGGGCAATACTTTGCTGAAGGAAAAACGTCGAGAGAATTCGGCAGTAAACCGCTTTTTTCCCGATACTCATTTACTTCCCCAGCAATGGCCTTGAGCTGCCGAAGCAACGCATCCCGTCGTGCGTGCAATGGCCTGACGGGCATTGCCGCCCACACGAAAAGACAGCCAGCAATGAGGAGCATGAGCGAGACGAAGCCAAGCCAATGATGACCGCGTGGAGCTACAGCAGATTGCGGTTCCGCGGAGTTCATGTCATGTTGCTCGCCGCCGCCAACGGGTGGGCCGGCCGACGCCGTACCCGCCAACGCCAGCCAGCGTTGAACTACGGTTCTATTCTACCAGGGTGGGGCGGTTGAACTACCACCAAGGCGGCCGCGCAGCGGCTCTGCGGCCGGCCAGTGTTGGTTACGACCCCTTACACGCGACCCATAATAACGTCTCCTATTGAACCGGTACTCGGCCGGTCAGCGATGTCCTCGTAGAAACCCGGCCACGCGCCATAGTCTGGAGGAGGAAATCGCTTCTTGTACTCGGCCCGCTCGTCGTCAGCCAGGCTGCGATACCAGCCATTCCATCGATACTTGTAGTACTCTCCGCGCCCCATTCGCCAATTAATAGTCACCGAGTCGAGAGTTGGATATGCGGCCCACAAAGGCAGCATCAGGCCCTTGCCAGCCAGCGGATAGACCTCAAATCGGCGGACCTTGTAGCCGGGGCAAGATATACCTGCAATGATCACGCCCTCAGCGATCAGAAACGTGAAAGTATAGTACCGGACGCCGAAGAGAAGCCACCACGCTCGCTCCTTCCCTGCGGCTAAACAACCGCGGTCATCCCAGGACAAGCCCCACTGGGTTGCGTACTCCTTGGCCGCATTCAGCGCTGTGTACATTCCTGCTCTACCCATGATGAGCACCCTTACAGAGCGCTTCGTCTCCACCAACGGTTCGCACGGTCGTCGCCGCCCGTGCCATCGTCCTACGGGTTGAATTATCACTCAGTTTACCGTCTTCCCACGGCCCGCACCATCAAGCGGCGACTCGCCCTGCGACCGTGCCATGTTGGCAGCAGTATTACGTTGTCATTGCTTCGGAATTCAGTCGCTTAGCGAATTCATCGGCGATACGGCTCCACCGATCCCAGTCGCCTTTGAGCCAATCGAAGAATCTCTTATCCAGTTCTCGGAATGGCCGTTGATCGTTGGCCAGTCGCATTTTTCGCTTGAGTCGGTCACGCGGATAGCTTTGACCGAAGAAGCTCATGGCTTCCAAAAGTACGTCAGCCCAACTGGGAATACCGATTGCGTGGAAGGCTGCCAATGCCTCAGGAGCAAGCAATCCGGTAGTATTGCAGAAGAACTGCTCCAGTCCTCCGTTGCGTACTTCGGACTGACACCAATGCCCTGCGTACAAATGTCCCACGCCGGGCGGCAACGCTCGAAATTCGGAAAGGAACGCATTCGGTCCGTCGTGCCAACTGGAATTAAGTGGATGCCAATGCGGCTCGACGAGCGACCAGTAGAAACGCCCGGGTTCTTCGGACTCTTTCATCGGATGTCCGCTATTCTATTGCTTCCGGCAGATTGTAACGAGTTATGTTGAACGCTTGGTCACTTGCCATTTGGCATGTCCTCCGCCAACGGTCTTCTTAACTGCGCAATGTCCGCCGGGGGTCGGCACGGTCCACGCTCCGTTCGCAAGGTTGCACGCTACCCTTCACTGCTTTCAGTTTATATCCAAGCAGAGGGGGAATCAATACGGGCTCGACCTTGATCGGCCCGGTCACCATGAATTGGAGGGCGGCAAGGCCAGCCGTCGGTGCAAGCCCCGGCCCAGGCCCGTCGCAACAGATGCGCCGATTGCCGGAAGTTATGGCGATTTATTGGCCGACGGACCGTCTACGGCCCTTTGGGCTTCAGGCCCAGATAGCGGCGCGTCATGTGCGTTTGAAGAATCTGGTAAAACTCGGGGGATTCCACCCGCTCGCGCTGCTCGGGCAGCAGCCAACAAAGTCGAGATTCCCATTCTTCCAAGGCATGAAAATGCGCATGAAAACGGGGCATCACTGATTTTCCGGTTTTCGGGGCCGGCCGGCGTTGCGGAGGGTGAATTCCAGTCCCAGCCGCGCCGCGGTCCATTGTTCGCAATCCGCCGCGCCCAGTGGACGACCGCGCTGCGCACAGGTGCGAACGCCATCCAGTTGCTCCTCCTTCATTCCACGGTACGGTTGACTCGCGCCAGCCAGTCCCGCGGCCGCTCAACTGGCCACGCGCTCATTTCAATATTGGCCGTTCCGCGGCGGCAGCGTCCGCGGCAAGGTCCGCCCGGCCACGCTCGTCTTAAAAACATGGCCGAATTGTGCTATGTCACAAATGACCCGAAAACTTCTTTAAGTCCTTATCCGGCAACGACTTGCACAAATTCCGAAAAGAATTCTGCGATTTTCGCATAGCGCGGCATTCGGATAATATATAGAGAGACGTTATGTACTGTAAACACTGAGCGGAAAGTGGGTGGTGAGGAGTGGATAGTGGATGGCCAGCGGAAGAACAAGGAATGGGAGGTCGGAAACCAGAGGTCGGAGGCCGGACGTACTTTTATGTCAACACGAGTACACATAATCCTGATCGCGAGGAACCGCGTCCTGATGTCGCAACTTTCCTGCCAAAATGGCAGCCGGCCGCGAGATGCGCCCCAGTCCGCACCTCCGAGGCACGCCGGACCGGCGGCATGTTCCCGCGCCCTAAGTCGTGCGTTGGCAAATGTTTATGACCGTCGGCCTAGATGCGCCCAGCGCCGGAAAAACATGAGGGCGGGGCGCATCCTTTTGCGCGACGCTTTTTTTCTCGGTCCCAGACCAGCGGCATTGACCAAGCGAGGACTGAAGGATGAGAGATGAGATAAAGACATGTGGCCACGGATTGAATTGTGCCAAGAAGACTGGAGAAGGAGGACAGCACACATGAAGTGAAGTTAGAAACCTTCTGTAGGAGCCTTGCGGGTGAAAGCCCGTCCGGGAGAGCTTGACCAGCACCTGGAAGCCAGCCTTGCACGTTGCGGGAAACCAAGGCGTGATGCGTAGGCGGCGAGCCCGAAAGCCATGCTATTGAGCCTCGAAAGGTGGTTGTCGTCGGTGCTTCCGTCGTTTCAATAGCGGGGGCCACGCGACGGTTCCGCGAATTGGTCAGGAACCGTTGACCGTCCGGGGTCGGAGAACATGTGCAAACGGGAATTGAGGCTCCCCAGAAACTTGGGAGATCCTGGTGTCTCCACGGAAGCATTCCCGGACGGGGCGACCGGGTGAACAACCCCAGGCCCGACGCGGTCGCACGCAGCGGCGGCGGGAGCGAAACATGCGTGATCCCGTGGTACCGGCCGTGCGAAGGAAACGAAGCGCGGCGGGAAGGACGGCAGGAAGTCGCAGTGCCTTGATAGTACCGTTGAAGCAGGGGAACAAACGCCCGTGCGGACCCTGTGGAGGGAAGCGAGGCATCGGGAGCATGGAATCGTTGTTGGGACATACGACGGATACTTGGAGATTCGATGTACGTATTAACGAAACAGCAACGGATAGCCGAGTTGGCGAGACGATCGCCGCAGATGGCCTTCACTTCGCTGGCCTACCTGATGGATATCGACTGGTTGAAAGCGGCCTTCTACCGGACCCGCAAAGACGGAGCACCGGGCGTGGACGGACAGACCTGGCACGATTACGCGAAAGACCTGGAGGCCAACCTCCAATCGCTTCTCGACCGGGCCAAGTCCGGCACGTACCGGGCACCGCCGGTGCGGCGCGTGCATATTCCCAAGGCGGGATCGACTACCGAAACCCGCCCCATCGGAATACCGACGTTGGAGGACAAAGTTCTCCAGCGTGCGGTCGTCATGCTGCTGGAACCGATCTACGAGCAGGACTTCGATCCCGGCTCGTACGGATTCCGGCCGCAGCGGTCGGCACACGCAGCCCTGGAAGACCTCTGGAAGCAGACGATGAACACCAGCGTGGGCTGGGTCCTGGAGGTGGACATCCGAAAGTTCTTCGATACTTTGGACCACGCCCATCTGCGGCAGTTTATCCAACTCAGGGTGCGTGACGGCGTGCTGACACGCCTGATCGGCAAATGGCTCAAGGCGGGCGTAATGGAAGCGGGCAACATCAGTTACCCGGACGCCGGAAGCCCGCAAGGAGGCGTGATCTCGCCACTGCTGGCCAACGTGTTTCTGCACTACGTGCTGGACATGTGGTTTCGGCAGGAGGTGCAAACGCGACTCCGGGGCAAGGCCCACCTCATCCGCTACGCGGACGACTTCGTGATCTTGTTTACTCACGAGGAAGATGCAAAGCGAGTGATGGAGGTGCTGCCCAAACGCTTTGGCAAGTACGGCCTGACGCTGCATCCTGACAAGACCCGGCTGATTCCCTTTCGCCGACCGCCCCGCAAGGCGACAGGTGTCGGGAACGACCGGACCACTCGACCAGGAACGTTTGACCTCTTGGGTTTCACCCATTACTGGGGTCGCACGGTTCGGGGCGGTTGGGCGGTAATGCGGCAAACGGCCTCGAAGCGTCTGAGCCGGGCGGTGCGGAGCATTGCCCAATGGTGTCGGAACAACCGGCACCGACCGGTCTGCGAGCAGCATGCAATACTGAGTCAAAAGGTTCGCGGACATTACGCTTACTATGGGATCACCAACAACATGCGAATGTTGGAGGCGTTCCTGAATGCGGTTCAACGAGCTTGGCGGATGTGGCTTGACCGCCGCAACCGGCAACGCGACATGAACTGGGACCGATTTAAACGGCTGCTGAAGCGTTATAGCCTCCCGCCGCCGAAAATCGTCCACTCCTGCGTCAAGCAGCGAAACCATGCCCCGAGGAGCCGTATGGTCTAATGCGTCCATGTACGGATCTGTGGGAGCCCTGGGCGGGCAACCGCCCAGGGCCACCCGGCCGCGGATCAAAAAACGGATTTCTTTCCGTGTTCTATCCGTGTCTTGTCCGCGGCTTCCTCCGGCTTTCGTGTCCTTCGTGTATTTCGTGGTTCCTGCCTGTCCCCCGCTGTTCTCCTCCAATTGCTTTGCCAACTGAAAAACAAACAACCACAAGACGTAATCCTGACTCGATTCTGAGTCGTTTCTGTCTCGATCCTGTCTCGCAAGACCCCGGAAATCAAGGCGAATTCACGATGTTTTGGCAAAAGAAAACAACTACAGCGGCAATGGTCGTTGGTAAAAGCGCTGGGAACACTAATTATCACTAATAAACACTAATGTAAGCGGATTAGTGTTGATTAGCGGCGATTAGTGTTCCCCGGCCCGGCAGAAAACAAAAACCACGACGTACTACGTAAGACGCAAAACCTATGGCCTTCCTATGCAGATCCTATGCATTCCTATGCGTTTCCTATGGCATTTCTATGCGTTTTCTATATAGGTATTCCACTTAACACATACGTTTTCCGCATGGAATTCAACGCCCATGTTGCCCGACAAAAAAACTCTCACCAATGTCGCGGATACGAATCACCGATCGCTTCCGTGTTCCATCCGTGTTTCGTCCGTGGCCTCATTTGGCTTTCGTGTTCTTTGTGTGCTCTTGTGGCAGTTGAACCAGGCAGCGCTAGCCGCGAAAGAGCGCAAAGAACGCAAAAGAGGGGAAATGAAATGGCCGCTTGCGATAGGAGACTTCGTGCGATGCGCGTATTTCGTTGTCCGCCCAGCGTTTCCCAAGCGATTCCAAGCTATCTCAAGCGTTCCCTTTTATTCCCAAGCGCCCCCAAACGCTGCCAAGCGATTCCCAAACGATTCCCAAACTTCCCCAATCCTTTGTTTAATCGGTTTCGCCTTAAACGCATGGCCATTTTCCGAGAAAAATCGCGATCGCCGCCCAAATGTTTTTTGCACGGTTAAAAAAACGCGAGGCTGCACCGGGCGGAGAACCATTGCGGCTGTATCGCCGCGATTTGGTGCGTCCGCAAGCCCCATTGCGCCGCGCTTGTCCAGCTTGCCACGGACACGAGCGGCGGCGCGTGGTACATGGTGCAGACAAGCGTGCTCAAAGCTCATTGTTCCGGGCGTTTTCCCAGCTCAACGGCAAATCGGCAGCCTGCTCGGACTATGCGATATATTTCGAGCGGCAGCATGTTTGGCAAAAGGAATTGCTTGCAAAGCGGGGCGTACTCCTGTAGAATCAACCACCAGTTCCGGAACAATCTTCGGCATCTGCCCAAAACCATTCGGAGGCATAAGAATGCGTACTCTCAATCGTATTCATCGAACGTCATTGTGGCCCGTCCTGACCGTCGCTTGCGGACTGCTCGTTAGCATTCCTGCTTCCCGCGGAGATGACGCAGCGGGAGGAGAAATAGCGGCGCCCACCGCCAAGACTGATAGCAAGACCGATAAGGCGAAGAAGGCCGAAGACTCCATGCAAAAGGCGATGCAGGATGCCCAGTCGGCATACGAAAAAGAACAGCGCGATTTGAAGGACCGGCTGGAAAAGGACCCGGCCTGGCAGCCCTCGCATGAAAATGTCGCCGTGATCAAACCGGGCAAAGGCCCCATCGAAAGCTTCTGCCGCAATAAGGATGGCAATCTGCTGATTTGTTGCAGCGGAGAGCAACCTTCGCTTTTGGGCGGCCTCTTGGGCGGCGGCGGGAATTCACACAAGGGCGAGATCGCCGTATTCAGCCCCGAGGGCAAAAGCATCGCCGATTGGAAAATGCCGTTTCCCACGCAGGCCATTTGTCTCGGCGGCGACGGAACGATCTATGTCGCCGGCGGCGGCCGGATCGCCAAGTTGGATGAAAGCGGGAAGGTCATTGCCCAGGTTGACACTCCCAACTCTCGCGAACTGCCGCCGGTTCCGGAAGTGAAGAAAGAGCCTAAGAAAGAAGGCCCCGAGGCCGAAGCCGCGGAAAAGGCCGAAGAAGGAAAAGATCGCCAGCTTGACCAAGGAAATGCAGCAGGCGCAAAAGGACTACATGAAGGTCGTCCAAGAGGGGCAGAAGGAACTCAAGCCCAACGACGACGAATTGATGCAAGCATTTCAGGAAAAGCTCAAGGCGCCGATGGAAAAACTGCAAGCGACCCAGCAGGAGTATCAAGAAGCAATTATGACGCCCGAGATGCGGGTGGCCCAGGCCCGCGCAATGCGCGAGCGGATGGCGACCGTGACGGGCATGGCTGTAACGGATCGCGATCTATTCGTCTGTTGGCGCAGACCAAAGGCTTCGGCTACACGGTTTGGCGCACCGACCATGACTTCGCCAACCCCAAGAAGATCGTCGAGAATCTGGCGGGCTGTTGCAGCCAGATGGACATTCAGGCCCACGGCGGCGACCTGTGGGTGGCGCACAACTCGCGGCACAAGGTCGAACATTACAGCCGCGAAGGGAAGAAGCTCGGCTCGTTCGGCAAGACCGATCGCGTCGCCGCCGACGGTTTCGGCGGCTGCTGCGAGCCCAAGAACCTGCGATTCGGCACCGGCGACGTTGTCTTGTGCTGCGAATCGGGACCGCCGACCTGCGTGAAGCGGTACACGCTGGCGGGCAAATTCATCGGCGTGAGCTTGGTAGCGCCGTGGAACTCCGGCTGCGCTGCGCGTGACGACGGAATACGACGCCGACCACGACCGCTATTTCGTGCTCAACAGCGGCGACCAGCAGATCCACGTCTTTGCCAAGAAGCCGGCAACAGAAGCGCCGCCGGCGACGGCATCGCTCAAGCCGGACAAGAGCGTGAATTAATAATTTGTTAACACATGAATGGGTGGCACGTCCCTGAGCTTCAAGCGAAGGGCGTGGCGGCACGGAACCACGCCCTTCGCAAGCTCAGGACGTGCCACCCACGAACCTAAGTCATCGAGAAGTCCCAACAAGGAGAACGAATATGCGTTGCTTCACCGCCGCCGCATTGTTCGCGGCATTCGCAATGAGCGTACCCGTTCCGGCAATGGCCGACGAGCGGCCCGTGCTAACCGTGCTCGTCATGGACCCGCTGGCGCTGCCGCTTTCGTGTCCCTGCGTCAAAGGCCATGCGCAGCGGCTGTACGACAAGCTCGGCGCGCACTTGGAAAAGCAGCTTGGCCAGCCGGTGAAGGTGCTTTTCTCGGACGACATTTCCAAGGTCCTTCGCACTGAGACGAAGGACATCGACGTGATCATCGGCAAGCAATCGGTCGTGCGGTTCGATTCCAAGATCAACAAGCTTGAGGTCCGCCCGGCGATGATGTTGACCGGCCAAGATGGAAAGACGACGGTCACGGGGTTGATCGTCGTCCGCAAGGACGACCCGGCAAAGTCCCTCGCCGACTTGAAGGGCTATACGGTCTTCTTCGGACCGCCCGACTGCGACGAGAAATTCAGGGCCGCCGGCGAAGCGCTCAAGAAGGCCGGAATCGAGTTGCCGGCCAAGATCGAGACCCGGCCCGGCTGCAGCGATTCGGTGGTCGAGATGCTGGAGCATCCGGAGAAGCCGACGGCGTCCGTGATTTCAAGCTATGCGGCGGCGCTCCTGGAAGGTTGCGGCACGATCGAAAAAGGCTCGATCCGCGTGATCGGCGTAACCGAGCCGGTGCCTTTCGTGACGGTCTTCTTCACCGCGCGCGTCGGCGAAGATCGCGCCCGGGAGATTTGTCGGGCATTGGTCGCCGTAAAGGACCAGCCGGAGCTGATGACGGCGATGGAAACCTCGATCGGGTTTATCGACGTGCCGGCGGAAACCAAACCGGCCGCCGAGACGGCGACTGCCGGCAAGGAACCAACCGCAAAAAAAAACTAGCGGCAAACGATGAGGACGAGTGGCCCGGGTTCCGCGGCCCGCACCGCAACGGCGTCATTTCGCGATTGCCGGCGCGGCTGCCGAGCCGGCTGAAGATCGTCTGGTCGAAGCCGCTCAATAGCCGCGGGCTGGCGGGAATCGCCGCGACGAGCCAATACGTGCTCGTCGCCGACCGCACGGAGACCGACACCGGCGATCTCTTCCGCTGCCTCGACTCGGCGACTGGCAACGATGTCTGGCAGTTGACGTATCCGACGACCGGCACGACGAAAGATTACGGCAACATACCCGCGCGACGCCGCTCGTGCTTGGAGACAAGGTATTCACGCTCGGCTGCCTGGGCGATTTGAACTGCATTGACTTAGCAAGCGGCAAGGTCCGCTGGTCGAAACATCTGGTGCGCGACTTCGCGGCCCGTGTGCCGACGTGGGGATACTGCTCCTCACCCTTGGCGGTCGACGGCAAGCTTATCGTCAACCCGGGCGCGAGGAAGGCCGCGCTCGTGGCCCTGGACTATGAAACGGGCAAGGAAGTCTGGCGCTCGGCCGGGCTGCCGCCGGCCTACGCATCGTTCATCGTCGGCACCTTCGGCGGAGTGCGGCAGATCGTCGGCTACGACGAAAAGTCGCTGGGCGGCTGGGACCCGGCGACCGGCCGGCGGCTCTGGACGCTGGTGCCGCCTGTGCCGGGCGATTTTAACGTGCCCTCGCCGATCGACGCCGGCGGCAGGTTGATTGTGGCCAGCGAGAACAACGGCGCCCGGCTCTATAACTTCGACGCCGAGGGCCGCATCAAGACGACGCCGGCCGCGAGCAACGGTGACCTTGTGCCCGACATGAGTACGCCGGTCCTCGTCGGCAATAAGCTGTTCGGCTGCTCGGGCTCGTTGTACTGTTTGGACGTCTCCAAGCGATTGGCGGTGCGCTGGAATGGCGAGGACGACGCGCTGGCGAACTACGCCAGCCTGATCGCCGCGGGAGATCGCGTGCTTGTCGCCACGAACCACGGCGAACTGCTGCTCGTGGACGCGGCGGCCGACAAGTTCACGATTGTATCGCGGCTGCGGGTCTTTCCCGAAGACAGCGAAGTGCTTTCGCACCCGGCGCTCGTCGGCACGCGGCTCTATCTTCGCGACATGACGAAGATTGTCTGCATCGACTTGAGCGGCGAATGATCGCTACTTTGGCCGTTCCGGCGGCTTGATCGGATGGTACGACGTTTTGGCAGGTTCGGGCGGACGCTCTTTCAACGCGGGCATTGCCTGCTTGTCCAGCTTCCGCTGCTGCCGCAGTTCCTTGGCCCGTTTCTGCTCGCGGGCGAACTCGCGGCCTTCGCGGTACCAGGTGAAGAAATCGCGGACGGCGAGAACCGCCGTAACCAGCAGGAAGATTGCGATGATGAGCGGTACGACGAAAAGCCAGGGCGACATGGATTTTGCTTCCTTAATCCGGATCATACGCCAGCACGGGCGCGAGCCACTTCTCGGCCTCTTTGATCTTCCAGCCCTTGCGGCGGGCGTAGTCCTCCACCTGGTCCCGCGTGATGCGGTCGATGGCGAAATAACGCGAGTCGGGATGGGCAAAATACCAGCCGCTCACCGAGCCGGCCGGCAGCATCATGAAGCTCTCGGTAAGCGTAATGCATGCCTGCCGCTCAGCGCCCAAGAGATCGAAGAGCGTCCGCTTCTCGGTGTGGTCCGGCAGCGAGGGATAGCCCGGCGCCGGGCGGATGCCGCGATACTTCTCCTCGATCATGTCGGCGACGGAGAGGTTTTCGCCCTGCCCATAGCCCCAGTCGTGCCGGGCAATTTCGTGCAGCCGCTCGGCAAACGCCTCGGCCAGCCGATCGGCAAAGACTTTGGCCATGATGGCGTTGTAGTCGTCGTGGTCGGCCTCGCAGCGGCGGACCAGTTCGTCCGTGCCGAGGCCGCCGGTGACTGCGAAACCGCCGAGATAGTCCTTGCGGCCGCTTTCCGGCGGGGCGATAAAATCGGCATTGCAGTAAAAGGACTTTCGCGTCTCGCTCTGCCACTGCTGCCGCAGATGGTGCAGGCGGACCTTCTGCTCGCGGCGGGTGTCGTCCTCGAAGAGAAGAATGTCGTCGCCGTCGGAGGCCGCCGGCCAGAAGCCGTAAACGCCCGACGCGCGGAGCCAGCGGTTGGCGATGATCTGATCGAGGAACCGCCGGGCGTCGTCGTAGAGCTTTCGCGCTTCGGGGCCGCGCTGGGGATGGTCGAGAATCTCCGGGAATTTTCCGCGCATCTCCCAGGCGGCGAAGAACTGTGCCCAGTCGAAGTACGGCACGAGCTCTTCCAGCGGATAATCGGCCAGCGTTCGCACGCCCAGGAACGCGGGCGTGGGGATGTCGATCGCGGCCCAATCGGTTTGGAATCGGCCCTCGACAGCCTCGCGGTACGAAGCGAGCTTGAGATCGTGCTTTCGCTGATGGGCGGCGACCATCTCGGTCTGCAACGCGCGGTTCTCGGCGTCGAACTGAGGGCGCTTCTCGGCGGAGAGCAGCCGCTCGCAGACCGGCACGCACGCGCGAGGCGTCTTTCACGTGGACGACCTCGCGGGAATAGGCCGGCGCGATCTTTACCGCGGTGTGGCGAGGGCTGGTCGTCGCGCCGCCGATCAACAGCGGCACGTCCATTCCCAGCCGCTGCATCTCGCGGGCGACGTGGACCATCTCCTCCAGGCTCGGCGTGATCAGCCCGCTGAGGCCGATAATGTTCGCATGTTCGTCGCGGGCCGTTTGCAGAATCTTCTCACAGGGCACCATCACGCCCAGATCGACGATCTTGTAGTTGTTGCAGCCCAGCACGATGCCGACGATGTTCTTGCCGATGTCGTGGACGTCACCCTTGACGGTGGCCATGACGATGGTGCCGCGCGTGGACGATTCGGCGGCTTCGCGGCTGACGCCTGCGGCCTTCTTCTCCTCCTCCATAAACGGCATAAGGTAAGCCACGGCCTTCTTCATCACGCGGGCGCTCTTCACGACCTGCGGCAGGAACATCTTGCCGTCGCCGAAGAGATCGCCCACGACCTGGATGCCGGCCATGAGCGGGCCTTCGATGATTTCCAGGCCGGTGGCGTACTTCTGCCGGGCTTCTTCCACGTCGACGTCGATATAGTCGACGATGCCCTGAACGAGCGAGTGCTTGAGCCGCTCCTCGACGGTGCCGTGTCGCCAGGCCGGATCGGCCTTGTCTTCCTGTGCGGCCTTTCCTTGAAGAGTCGCGCCGTGGGTGATGAGCCGCTCGGTGGCGTCCGGGCGGCGGTCGAAAATCACGTCCTCGACCCGCTCGCGCAAGGTCGGCTCGATGTCTTCATAGACGGCCAATTGCCCGGCGTTGACGATGCCCATATCGAGCCCGGCGTGGATGGCGTGGTAGAGAAATGCCGCGTTGAACGCCTCGCGGACCGTGTCGTTGCCGCGAAACGCAAACGAGACATTGCTCACGCCGCCGGAAATCTTCACGTCCGGCAGCAGTTCCTTGATCTTCCGCGCGGCCTCGATGAAGTGTACGCCGTACTTTGCATGTTCCTCCATGCCCGTGCCGATGGCCAGAATGTTCGGATCGAAGATGATGTCGGCCGGCTTGATGCCCGCCTTTTCGGTGAGCAGTTTATAGGCGCGCTTGGCGATGCGGATTTTGTCCTCGACGGTGACGGCCTGACCCTGCTCGTCGAACATCATCACCACGCAGGCCGCGCCGTACTTTTGCACGAGGCGAGCGTGGTGGAGGAACTCGGCCTCGCCCTCCTTGAGGCTGATGGAATTGACAATCGACTTGCCCTGCACGCATTTCAGCCCCGCTTCCAACACCGGCCAACTGGAACTGTCGATCATCACGGGCACGCGGGCGATGTCCGGCTCCGCGGCGATGAGATTGAGGAACTCGGTCATCACTTTGGGGCCGTCCAGCAGTCCCTCGTCCATATTGACGTTGATGATGTTCGCGCCGCCCTCTACCTGCTGCCGGGCGACGGAAACCGCCTCGCCCAGGTTGCCGTCGCGGACCAGCCGGGCGAACCGTTTCGAGCCGGAGACGTTCGTCCGTTCGCCGATCATCGTGAAGGTGCTTTCGGGGAAGATCACGAACGGCTCGAGTCCGCTGTAGATCGAATCGTGGCTCGGCGGAGGCGGCCGGCGCGGCGGTTTGCCCTGCATGGCATCGGCAATGGCGCGGATGTGGTCGGGCGTGCTTCCACAGCAGCCGCCGACGATATTCACCCAGCCGTTGGCGGCGAACTCGCCCAGCGTGGCGGCCATTTGCGCCGGCGTCTCGTCGTAGCCGCCGAACTCGTTCGGCAGTCCGGCGTTGGGGTGGCAGCTTGTGTAGCGCGGGCAACGCTGCGAAAGTTCCTCGACGTATGGCCGCATGAGCGCGGGGCCGAGCGCGCAGTTGATGCCGACGCTGATGAGGTCCGCGTGTTCGATCGAGGCGAGGAAGGCGGCCAGCGTTTGCCCGGAGAGTGTCCGCCCGCTGAGGTCGGTGATCGTGACCGAGACCATCACCGGGAGCTTGATCTTCCGTTTAGTGAAGAGGTCATCGATGGCGAACAGGCACGCTTTGAGATTGAGCGTATCGAAAACCGTTTCGGCCAACAGGATATCGACGCCGCCATCGACCAGAGCCTCGGCCTGCTCGTAGTAGGAAGCAGCGAGTCCATCAAAGGTCACTGCCCGGTAGCCTGGGTTGTTCACATCCGGCGAGAGCGACGCGGTGCGATTGGTTGGGCCGATCGAACCGGCGATGAAGGGACCCGTGCGGCTCCCCTCTACCTTTGGGAGAGGGGCTGGGGATGAGGGTTTCCCCTTGGCCGCCCGATACTCCTCGACTGCCTTCTTCGCACACTCCACCGCCGCCAAATTGATCGCCCGGACCTGATCGACCAGGTCGTAGTCGGCCATCGAGACGCTATTGGAGTTGAACGTGTTGGTGCAGATGATGTCCGCCCCGGCGTCCAGGTAGCCGCGGTGGATGCCGACAATCGCCTCGGGCTGCGTGATCGAAAGCAGGTCATTACAGCCCTTCAGGTCGCGGTGATGCGCGGCGAACTGCGTGCCGCGATATTCGGCCTCGCCGAAGCGGAACTGCTGGATCATCGTGCCCATCGCGCCGTCGAGAATGGCGATCCGTTGGGCGAGGAGCTGGCGAAGCTGCTGATAGGCTGGCGTGTCAGATATTGCGTCCATAGCAAGAGTATTCTATTGTTCCTGCGTTTCCCGTGCCAAGCCGTCCCACTCGGAAAGGCGCGGATCGAGCGGCCCATACATCTCCATGAGCCGCTCTCGCACCCAGGCGCGATCCAACGATTCCCCCTGCGTTCTCAGGATTTGCTCGACATCAGCCATGTCTTTTCGACGAAAAAACATCATTTTGAACACTGATAAGGTCTCGGCGTCCCAAATCAATACCGATCGTCCGGCCAGCGGCACGCTCTTGCGGCGGATCCGGGCCGCCTCATAAAACGGTACAATCGGCAAAAACACGTTAACATTTAGTCCCCCAAACGTTACACGGCAAAACCCGTCCTCGCGAAACGACTCGACCGCTTTTTCGGCGGCGAGCTGACAGCCAATTCCTTGCAGCAGCCAGACGCACTGCGACGGCTGGTCCGTCGGCAAATAGATGGTCACGTCTACGTCAACGGTGCTTCGCGGCAGACCCCAATAGGCCAAAGCTATCGCGCCGCCCAGGGCATAGTCCTGGCCCCGCGACTCGAGTCTCTCGGCGATGGTGGCGGCGACGGCCGCGGCGTCTGACGACAAATCAAGCTCGGACACGGACGGCATGCCTCTTGAAGAATTCTCGCGTGGACGCCGGCCAGGGCGCCGGCTCGCCCTGGGGCAGACCGGCCGCCGCCTTGCTGCGCTGGATTACTGCCGCGGCTTTGCAGGCCGCTTCGAGCAATGCGGCCCGCTCCTCCATACTGAGCGACCGCAAGCGCTTGACATCCTCGGACTTGACCGCCGCGTGCGCCGCGATCAGTCGCTGCATCGTTTCGGCCGCTTCGTGGTTCATCTCAGATTATCAGTCAAAGTGTGTGATACGACAATTATAGCACGATGGTGCATGTGCCGCGAAGTGACCCTAAGAAAAGGAAGGGCAAGCCCTCGTACTCCAAAGCTGCATTCTCAATTCACTTCACTCCAACACGATCACCGTATCGTTCTTGTCTGGCGCCGCGGACAGCACGTCGATCATCGGCACCTTGCCTCGCGACGACCTATAAATTCCCATGCCCAGCGGCTTCTTCTCGGCATCGGACAACAGCCAAGCCTTCTTCACGGGTTTTCCCAACTTCTCGACCACCAGCTTGCCGTCCTTCGGCCACTCAAACACATGCAGATAAACTCTCTCTCCCTTCGTCGTCGACCTTCCCCACGTCGGCTTGCCGATCGTGCTTGCCGTCGTGCCGTAGATGCTCTCGCGGTTCACCTTCATCCACTCGCCAATTCCTTTCATCCGTTCGACGCTCGGCTCGGGAATCAGACCTTCCGAGGTCGGGCCGACGTTCAAAAGGAGATTGCCGCCCTTGCTGGAACAATCGACAAGGATGTGAATCAAGTCTTTTGTCGATTTGAAGTTGTGGTCATTCTTGTTGTAGCCCCAATGGTCGTTCATCGTCATGCACGATTCCCAGTAGACGCCGGGACCGAAACCGTTAGCTGGCACGTTCTGTTCGGGCGTGCCGTAGTCGCCCGCGCCATTGCCCTTGTCCATTCCTTGCATCCCCGCGCGGGCCTTGCCGACGCGATTGTTGACGAGGATGTCCGGTTGCAAGCCGCGAACGTAAGCATAAAGATCTTCGCCGCGCTCGGTGGTCCAGGGCGATTCCCATTCGCCGTCGAACCAAAGAATGCCCGGATGATAATTGGTGATGATTTCCTTCAGTTGCCGCTTCATGTAGGCCGTGTAGCGGTCCATATCAGGCTTGCCGGTCGCCTTGTCGTTCCATGCGCGCCGCGTGCCCCAGTCCGGATGATGCCAGTCCATGATCGAATGATAGAGGCAGAACTTGATACCCGCCTCGCGGCAGGCCGCGGAGAGTTCCTTGAGCGGGTCGCGCTGGAAGGGTGTGCTCTTGATGCACCAATCAGTTTCCTCGGATGGCCACATGCCGAAGCCATCGTGATGCTTGCTGGTGATCACGATGTATTTCACGCCCGCCCCTTTGGCGGTAGCGACCCATTGTTTGGCGTCGAACTTCACCGGATTGAACTGCTGGGCAAACTTTTCATATTGCGAGACCGGCATGTGTGTTTCTTCCAGGAACCACTCGCCCAAATCCTTGCGGTTCTTCCACTCGCCCGCCGGCACAGAATAGACGCCCCAGTGGATAAACATGCCGAAGCGGGCCTCGGCGAACCATTTCATGCGGGCGGCCTTCTGTTCGGGCGTTTCGCTTGGCAATTCAGCGGCTGCGAGCCGAGCGGCCGGCACGACGCATGCCCAGGCCAACAATCCGATCAAGGCAACGCGGTGCAAACGGGGCTTGAACATAGCTTTCCTCAAACTTAGGCGAAGGCGTAGAAAGGAAGGTAAATGCCATTATAGCTGGGTCAATCCAGTCGTAAAGATCGGCAATTCGTGGAAGCTGTGGGAAGTTTAGGGTGCTGTCGCCCCATCCCATGCACAATTCGAGTGCAACGCTAGCGACATTTTCGCAACTTTCGATGTGTAAATCCCAAGTTGATTTTTTTGGAATGTTTGAGGCAGGCACTTGACAAACTTGTACCTTCGTCGGGTAGAATGCTCTCGGTTCAAGGTCGCGGCCCGTGCTCTTCTGGATTGCCGCTTTCATGGATCGAACCTTGACGGAGGTTTGGACTGTCGCAAGACATTCATTGCCTCAATCCTGCCTCTCATGGTGATTGCCGCGGAAGGCTTCTCTTTGTCCGCAAATAGCGAAATAATTACGAGTTCTATACTCTTACGATAAAGGAGAATTACGATGTGTGCCGTGGCGTACGATGAAGAGGCTACCGACCGCGAAGCGCATTACCGGGCCATGCCCGGTAAAGTGCTGGCCGGAAAACGAGCGTTGGTCACCGGTGGTTCCCGCGGGATCGGCAAGGCCGCCGCGCTGCTGCTCGCTGAGGCGGGCGCGACGGTGGCGGTCAACTATCAACACTCGGCCGCAGCGGCCGAGGAAGTCTGCCAAACGGTCCGTGACTTCGGCGCGGAGGCCCGCGCCTATCAGGCCGACATCTCGCACGAAGACGAAGCTGCCGCGCTGATGGATGCCGTGAAGAAGGATTTCGGCGGCATCGACATCCTCGTCAACAACGCCGGCATCACGCGCGACAAGTCGTTCCTGAAAATGACGCGCGACATGTGGGACGCGGTCTTGGGCGTGAATCTCAACGGCGTGTTCAACGTCACGCGGATCGTACTGCCGACGATGGTCGAGGCTGGCTGGGGCCGCGTCATCAATATGGCTTCCATCGTGGGCCAGACCGGCAACTTTGGCCAGGCCAACTACGCCGTCACCAAGGGCGGCTTGATCGCCTTTACGATGACCCTCGCTCGCGAAGTCGCCCGCAAGGGCGTGACGGTCAACGCCGTGGCGCCGGGTTTCATTGAGACCGACATGACCAAGGACCTGAGCGAGGCGGCCTTGGCCGTCGTCACCTCGATGACGCCGGTAGGACGGCTGGGCAAGCCGGAAGAAGTCGCCGCCGCCGTGCTCTTCCTGGCCTCGCCGCAGGCCAGCTACATCACCGGGCAGGTCATTCCCGTCAACGGCGGCATGTATATGTAAGTGGACGCGGCGTCCCGCAGCGTTTTTTGAGCGGCGGGACGCCGCTTCTACGGACCCAACGGTGGTATGTAAATGTAACAAGTAATCCGCAATTTCAGGAGGAAGACGATCATGAAAAGTGAAATATGGCTTGCGGGAGCTGCACGAACTCCCATCGGTGGTTTCTCGGGTTCCCTGGCCGAGGTTCCGGCCCCGGCACTCGGAAGCATTGCCATCAAAGAAGCGATGCGCCGCGCCGGCGTGACGAACGAACAGGTCGACGAAGTGATTATGGGCAACGTGGTCGGCGCGGGGCTGGGGCAGAATGTCGCCCGGCAGGCGGCCATCGGCGCGGGCCTGCTGCCCTCGGTTGGCGCGACCACGATCAACAAGGTTTGCGGTTCGGGCATGAAGTCGGTAATGCTGGCCGCCCAGGCGATCCAGTGCGGCGACGCTAAGACGATAGTGGCCGGCGGCACGGAGAACATGTCCGGCGCACCGTACCTGCTCACCAAAGCACGCACCGGCTATCGGCTGGGCAACGGCGAATTGATCGACGCCGTGATTCGCGACGGCCTGTGGGACGTCTACAACAACCTCCACATGGGCACCTTCGGCGACCGCTGCGCCGCCAAGGAAAACATCACCCGCCAGGAGCAGGACGACTTCGCCGTGGCCAGCTACAAGCGGGCGATCGCCGCGCAGAAGGACGGCGCCTTCGCCGCGGAAATCGTCGAAGTAGAGATCAAGGGCCGCAAGGGCTCGACGTTCGTCAAGGAAGACGAAGGGCCGGCCCGCTTGGACGAAGCGAAGCTGCGCGCCCTGAAGCCCGCCTTCGACCCGACCGGCAGCATAACCGCCGGCAACGCCTCGAGCATCAACGACGGGGCGGCGGCGATCGTCGTCATCTCGCCCGAACAGG
Source organism: uncultured Planctomycetia bacterium (assembly GCA_963707295.1). Taxonomy (GTDB): domain Bacteria; phylum Planctomycetota; class Planctomycetia; order Pirellulales; family Thermoguttaceae; genus JANXQG01. The sequence goes on along the minus strand of CAVPPL010000005.1, from coordinate 2,920,197 downwards.
CGAAGACGCTCGGCGTGAAGCCGCAGGGACGCATCCTGGGCTACGCGACTTTCTCGCGGCAGCCGGAATGGTTCACGCTGGCGCCGGTGTGCGCGATCGAGCAACTGATGAAGAGCCTCAACCTCACGGTGTCCGACATCGACCTGTTCGAGGTCAACGAGGCGTTCGCGGTGGTGACGCTGGCGGCGATGAAGCAGTTGAGCATCCCGCACGAGAAGATGAACGTGAATGGCGGCGCAGTGGCCTTGGGGCATCCAATCGGCGCCAGCGGTACGCGAATCCTCGTCACGATGCTGGGCGCCATGCAGAAGCGGCAGGCCAAGATCGGGCTCGCCTCGCTCTGCATCGGCGGCGGCGAGGCCGTGGCGATGGCCGTGGAAAGAATGTGAGCGGCACGGATTGGATCGGACTTCGGTCACTCGTTTAACACGGAGCCGGCGGCGACGGCGTTGCCGGCTCCGGGTTACGAAACGAATTCCGTTTACGATACGGAGGATTTCATGATCTCGTGTCAAGATATCAATCGTGAATTCCCACTGCCGCGGGCGGCCAAGGCCGAAGCGTGGTTATTCGGCCGTTGCTGGCGGAAGATCAACGCGCATTGCTCGCCTTTGCCGGGACCCTGGCGGAGGATGACCTGCTCTTCCTGCAGCGAGACATCAGCCAGCCGGCCGAAGTCGAGGCCTGGATCGCCGACAACGCGGAGGGCCGGCTGACCACGCTCGTAGCACTCGACGGCGAGGCGATTGTCGGCTTTGCCACTTACGAGCAGGGCCGCGCGCTGGATGCGCCACGTGGCCGAACTCCGAGTGGCGGTCGCCGAATCGGCCCGCAGGCTCGGCGTTGGCCGCCGCTTGCTGCAATTGGCCTTCGAAATGGTCGTCAACGTGGGGGCGACGAAGATCATTGCCCGAATGACTCGCGACCAACTCGATGCCCAGCGGCTCTTCCAGCAGCTTGGCTTCGAGCAGGAGGCGGTGTTGCGGGACCATGCCCTGAGCGAGAACGGGCTGACGCATGACCTCCTGGTACTCGCCTTTCAGCCACACAAGCGGCAGGAACAAACCTGCGACGACTGCGGCGTTCCGGTCCTCAACGCCCTGGTGGTAGACGGCGCCGGCTTTGCACGCAATGCTACGAAGCCAAGTATCAAGAATTGGGCGGCGGCGATTAAGCCTGCCACCGCTCGGCCAGCCAGGCGACCGCCGGCGGTTGGCGGAGTTGGACACTTTTGGACAAAACTGGACACTTTTCGAGCTATTTCTACGTCTTGTGGCGGTATCTTGGTTAGCATGGAGCGGGCGGCATGGAGCCGGAACGTACTCATCACGCTCCGTCGTGATGGCGGCCACACGGCGGAGCGTGAGGAGTACGGACGGCCGCGATTGTCGAGCCGGAAGAACGCCACGCACCAGCCTCCGCACGCACCGCTGAGCGATTTCGTAGCGGGTGGTGCGTGGGCCGGGCATCGATGTACACTGTTATCAGATATCATCTTACGTTCATTTTACCGAGGTTTCCCCGGCTGGCAAACTGGGTAGACCTGGTGCGTGGGCACTCGTGCTGCCGGGCATTGTGTAGGGTGTGGTCGAGTTCCACGAGACCCAGCAGCTTTGAGCAGTGAGTATCGAGCCGCGAGCACCAGCCTCCGCACGCACCGCCGAGCGATTTCGCGACGGGTGGTGCGTGGGCGATGCACCGGCGTAAACTGTTATCATATATCATCTTAGGTTCCATTTGCCGCGGCTTTCCGGGCTGGCAACTGGGTAAACCTGGTGCGTCGGGACGCTGCCTACCGACCGTTGGAGTCCCGGCTTTAGCCGGCGTCTTGCGTTTGCGCCTTCGGGCATTCTGTAGAGTGGGTCGAGTACCGCGAGGCCCACCATTTCGGGTCTTCCGAGTGGGACCGCTTCCGCGGCGCGAGGCGGCCCACCGCCTGCCATTTTGGCATGTTAACATCAGAATACACGAGATAGCAATTATTATGCCGATCGCGCGGAATCCGCGCGAATCGGCGCTTGCGACTTTGAAAGGCGAAGTTGCCGGCCTGGCCTGGCCCCTCCGGGACCGCCGACGCCGGGCGTTCGATTCCCGACGGGCACTTGCCGCCGGGTCGCTACTTGCTTTACGTTGTACCGCAGTTGGCGCGAGCGGCGCGGCGAGTGGCATTCATGCCACTTTCCGGCTTTAGCCGGTGCTAGGCCCGTTGCTTTAGCACGGGTTGAACGCGCTTCGCGGCCGCCCGCTAAACTCCCGCCGTCCCCGCCGCCGCCAGTGGCGGCGGCGGGGACGGCGGGTGGGGAGGTAGGGAGGGGCGTACGGCCTTGACGAACCCGTGCTAAAGCACAGGCCTAATACCGCTAGCGCGGAAATGGGCGTGAACGCCCATGAATTGGATGTCCGTGTCTCGATGACCGCCACGCCCCCGTTGACCGTGTGTCGATGCTGCGTGCGATGACGCTGGACCAGCTTGACGCCCTGGCCGGCGGACTTGCAAGCGAAGCTCCGCAGCCGCGTGCCTTCGTAGCCTCAGGTTCTTATTCGTAGAGAGCCTAGGCGGCTCGCCGGCCTAACATGAGAAGCTGGCCGTGGAGGCGCGCCGGCAGGCGTACGCCTAGCCTCAATTCCATAATTGAGAATTAGAGTCTGTCCCTGACCGCTGGCTGACCGCAGTCCCTGACCGCTGTCTAGTTGCGGAAAACCGTGCCACATGATACATTAGCCAAATCATCGCTATCGCAAACGCGCATTGCCACCGTGGCCCATTTTATTAGTTTTTGAGAGAAGTAAGCCTTCTTCAATAGGATTCCTCACGGATATTCCAAACGATAAACGGGAAGGGATGAAGCAGATGGAAGAGCGAGTTAAACGTCTTGAACACCGAAATCGCATACTGGTTTGGCAGAGAGCTATTCTGTTCGTGATGGTGATTCTATTGATCGCATTTGTATGCATGTCTAATCCAAACGGATGGTTCACTTCTGTCTTGACTTTGTTAAGAAAACTGTTTTCAGAGATTGGCAGCATTTCAGAGGTGTTGACAGCATTTATTGCCGTGCTTGCTTATCGCGAAGCGAAAAAACAAATCAAAGTGTGGAGGGAAGCGAATGCGCTAGACACCTACAGAAGATATCTTACGCTCGCAATTGAAAACCCCCGAGAAAGCCGTCGAGATGAACAAAAAGAAAAAACCAGTGTGGATGGTCGAAAGTATGACGCGTTTGTGACGTACGTGTTGTTTGCTGCGGAAGAAATCCTAAATCTACTCCCGGATGACGCATCTTGGAGGCACGCTCTAAAACTCGATTTATCGCATCACAAGGAGTTTTTCAATTCGAGCGCCTACAGGGAAGATGCTAATTCATACACTCCAGAACTCCAGGAACTCATAAGGGAAATTCGGTTGGAGTGACAAAGCGGCAGCGGAGAAGTGCTTACATTCTTCAACGTTTTGGAAATCAGACTCCTCGCCAAGGATTGGCAAAATCTGCCGTTTAGGGTGGTATCGGACTAAGCGCGGAGACCTCACAGGGGAAACCTCACAGTCGATAAGTCCAATTATCGGGGCGGAAATTGGACTTATCCCCTTGTTGAACCAGGTCAGGTTACGATGTAGTATAGTGATAGCCGAGTGTCCCGGCAGCGCCGCAACGCGCCGGGCTTGAATCGGGTCAGGGCCATTAGCCTTGTACCTTTCGGCGCGTGCCCTGGCCGCTCGGCTGGAAGGTAGGTCCCAATGTCTGCGACAAATCCAGCCGCCGATTGGTTCTTCGAGATTGGCACCGAGGTTCATGGGCCTTTCACCTACAGTGAGTTGCAGCAAAAGGCTGCGGCTGGAGAGTTGGTGGCCCACACGCCGGTACGGGAAGGCTCCGACGGTCGTTGGGTGTTCGCCGAAACGGTCCAGGGGCTTTTCCAACCGAGCGATTCGCCACCTCCGGCGGCCACCCCCGTTGTTGACAACGCGCATGCTTTCGGCGACAATTACTCTTCCCCTTGAACGACAATTAGAATTCCCGGTTGAGAACCAGAGGCGTGCGGCCCCCCCTTTTGTGAAGCGCAGCGCAGCGGAGCGAAACAAAAGGGGGGGCCGCACGCCGCCGCGGGTGGCCCTCGCCAATCTCAGGCCGCGTCGGGCGGCTTGGTTCGCTTGGCCTCGTCCAACCGGTAGCTCGGGATGTTCAACTCCAAGATCACGCTGTGATGCACCAGGCGGTCGATTGCCGCCGCTGTCGTCATCGGATCCTTGAAGATCGTCTCCCACTTCGAGAACGGCAGGTTGCTGGTCAGCATCACCGTGCCGCGCTCGTAGCGTTCCGCCAACAAGGTGAACAGCACCTCCATCTCCTCCCGGCTCTGCTGCACGTAGCCGATGTCGTCGATCAAGAGCACCTCGCACTTCGACATCTGCTTTAGCACCCGGTTGAGCTTCAGATCCCGTTTGGCCGCCAACAGTTCCTGAACCAGCAGGGCACACGACCATGAGACCACCTTCCGTCCGTTGCGAACCAATTCCTGGGCGATCGCCGATAACAGGTGCGTCTTTCCCGATCCGGTCTTGCCGAACAACAACAGGTTCTCGCGGCGGTCCACGAACGAGCCTTCCATGAGCGTCCGCACTTGGCGAGAGACCTTCGCCGGCAACCGCGCCAGGTCGAAGCTCGCCAGATCCTTCTCCAGCGGCAAACGGGAATCCCGCAGCAGCCGCTCGGTCCGCTTTGCCAAGCGGCCCTGGCATTCCCGCTCGGCCAGTTCCAACAGGTACTGCTCGTAGCTGGCCGTCTCCTGTAATGCCCGTCGGGCCAGTTCCTCAAAACACTCCCGAAACGTCGGCAAGTGCAGTTCCCGCAAGCAAGCCGCCAACTTCTCTTTCAAATCCCCCTTCGCACCCATCCCACACCTCCTTGTGCAAGAACAAGTCATCGAAATCCGACAAGTCCACTACTTCGACGGTCACTTCGGTGACCGCCGGAACTTCCTCGGCCCGCTGGACCAACGTTTCGACCGCGGCCCGGGTCGCGGGCTGGCCGCTGTTTAGAAGCGTTCGCAACGCCTCGTCCACGGCCGTCTCGCCGTGGCCTGCCGCCAGATAGAGAATCTGCAAATACTCCTTGTGACCGCGCTTGGGCTGCGCTTCCCGCAAGGCGTCGAAGGCCATGCGAAAGCGGCTCGTGGGAAACAGCTCTTCCCGGTAAACGTAGTTCTCAAAAGCCCCCGGTTTTCGCACCAACCAGTCGATAATGTGCCGGTAGTTGATGGCGTGTTTGTTCCGCCCGCGCAAACGCGGAAAGCGCTCCATCTCCTTCTGGGCGTACCAGACCTCGACATGCTCCACGTACAATCGCACCTCGACCCGCTCGCCAATCAAGCGGCTGGGAACCGAATAAACATTTCGGTCTACATGGACCAAACTCCCCGTATCCACGCGTACCGGGATTCGCTTGCAGCTCTCCCGTCGCCGATCCGGCAGAGGCCGAAGGCCAGGCAACTCTTCGTCCAGCCGCTTGCGACGGCCCGCATTGCGAACCGCCACCAGCTCTTTCAAGAATCGTACATAGGCTTCACGGCTCTCGAAGTCCCGGTTGCCACGCAATAACAGGGCCTGCTCCACCGCTTCCTTGAAACGCCGATGCGATTGTTCGACATCTCCGTTCTCGTTCGGTTCCCGGGGCTGGATCTTCTCCATCTCCATCCCGTAGTAGCCCAACAGTCCCTTGTACCGCGCGGTGAACTCCTTCATGTCCGATCCGTTGTTGACCGCCAGGCTCATCCGATCCGTGCGGTGTCGTTCGGGCACGCCGCCCAATTCCCACAGGGCGTCTTGAAGTCCTTCGCCGAGGCTCTCGAAACTCTCGGAAAAACAGACCGTCACCGACTCCCAGTTCGAGTACGTCAGCACGAAGTGGTAAAGCAGATGGTCGAACGACTGCCCGCCAATGATCACGGCCAGGCTTTCCATGTGGGTGAAATCCGACGCACACAACCGTCCCGGATGATGCACTTGGCTGAAGAACACCTCCTTCGCCGGGCCGGCCGTCGCTCGCCAACGTTTCACGCCACGCTGAAAGCTGCGCAACTGCGTTTCGTCGAACTTCCCCGGGTATTTGATCTGCAGCGCTCCAAACAGCGTCTTGGCCTCCAGGCCAGGCGCCTCGTGCAGTTGCGCATGCACTTCCGGCCACACCTCGGCAAACAGGTCTGCCCGTGTCCGCCACGAGCGATCCGGCACAACTTCGCTGGGAAGCCGACCCAGCCGCCTATACTTCCTCGCCGTCTTCTCGTCCATGCTCGCCTTGTCTGCCGACTGAACCAGAGTCTTCCCTGACGACAACACCTGCCACAACCGCTTCACCTGCTCATCCGTGACCATTGCAAGTCCCCCTCCTACGGAGACTTGCAACAGTCTATCTGACCAGCCTCAACTGGCCTCAACCGGGAATTTAATTGTCGTCAGACCGGAAAAGTAATTGTCGCTATAGACTATGAGTCTCCGGGGCTGTGCAGTGCCATCAAACTGTCCGATTATCAGCAAGAAGCCAAGGACAATGCTGAGAGTTTTGACGAGTATTGGGGCGACAGGGCGGAAGCAGATAGCAAGCTGTGGCATCGTTGTGTGCCTTTCCTGAAGGTCGTTAGCGGCGATCACCTGGCCCTGGACATGGATCCCTCGTACGAACAGCCACCAGTTCGATATCTTTGCTACACGGGTGGAGGCGAACACCCTATAATCGCCCTTGGGTTCGACGACTTTCTGAAGGCATGGGAGAGGCTCTGCTACATCGGCCCTGAAATCTGGCATCTTGCCACCTTCCTCGATCCATCCACGGGACTGCTGAACCCGGATTTGCCCCAGGCCGATACCCTACGCCGCATTTTTCGGGAGGCCTTGGGCACCGACAAGGCGTGACAGGCGAGAACTACTACTACGAGAATGGCGATAACGCTAATCGGCAGAACCCGCCAACGCGCCACGGCTGCAAAGTCGCTGCGCGACCGCCGCTTGGTGGTGCGGGGCGCGGGAGGCGGGTAGAATAATTGGCAGGTCAGACCTGATGAAGTCGGAGGCTGCGGCGGCAGCCGTGGCCTCCGTTGGCCCAAACGAGGAAGTATGACAATGAAGTTCATGTATGCGACCGTTTTGTCCGCTGCTCCGCTTTTCGTGATCCTCCTTGGTTGCAGCACGCAGCCTGTGACAACGACGCAGGCAACTACGATGGAAGCACAGAAGGACCAGCAACCTCGATTTGCCGCGCGGCTGATCATTTGTGCTGGAAAATCAAAGGCCAGCAGTTGTGATGGAGGGCTTGCCAAAGCCGAGGGACCGCTCAAAGTCCTCTCTGGTGCGCTCACTTGCGGCCACCCCGGCGCCGTATCCAAAGTTTCATGGAGATTCATTGAACACCGTACTGGCAAAGACATCTACGAGTTTACTCGCGTGTTCCCGGAGGGGGAGCCGAATGCCGTGACGACTACGATCACTTCTGGCTTTTCTGGCGAGAAGACGACTCTCTTTGAGGACGCGAACCAAGTCGTATTGATTGAGCTTGCAATCGGCGGCAGCGCGTCCAACACCGGTCAGCCGCAAAGTCCGCCCGCGGCGGATCAGCCGGGCGGCTGACGGCTTGGCCTTGCGTTGGCAGCGGAAGAGTGAGCCTGAACAGAGGATTGCTACGAATGGCGCGATTCCGTCCACAATTTAGCCTGAAGGCACTCCTGACTATCACGACGTGTTGTGCCGTTGTAGCCGCCATCGTGAAATGCGAGAACGACGCGAGTCGAGGCTTCGCATCCAAGGGAAGGATTATTGAGATGACACTGGGAACAATCCTTCCCAAGGTTGAAAAGGAACTTTACGAAACGTGGGCAGAGGAGGCAAAGGCAACAAACCCCACCACTTTTGCGGAATGGGAAAAGGACTACGGGCACTTGAAGGACAAGGCCAAGCTCAGCATTGTAGTTCATCCCGGCGGCGGCGAGGGCTCAGCATTCGATTACTTCGGCTCATCGCGCGATTGGAAAGTCGTCCGATATACGGATTCGCCTTCACATTGCGTCGATGTGGAGATCACCTGCCGTCGCCCCTGCAGCCTGCTCTCCCGGACGACTTCTGTCTCAATCGTCGCGCGTCCGGCCACCGACAACAAGCGGTTCATCGAGCGGCTACAATCGGAACTGGATCAGAATGGCATTCATTACGAAATCACAAATAATCCATAGCACACGAAGGATTATCCCGGCCAACACCGCCCGGTGGGAGTGTTCGGCTACGCCGAATCGCCTGCGGCGACCACCAGGCGACCCGATGGCCCCAGCAGGAACGAAACAACATGAGCCCCCTTGCCATCGTTATCGTTCTCGTCCTACTTGCGTGCAGTGTATGGCTGTGCATCGCTATTGCCAAGCGACGTATTCGGTTTCAGTTTTCCTTGAGGTCGCTTCTGGCAACGACTGCCGTGGTCGCTATCGTGCTGGGATTGACCCGTTGGTGGCCAAGCGATATTGTAACTTTGCAAGTGCCTCGCCTTGACGTTAAACGGGGCGGAAATACCGACTTGACACACGATGTCCTGGTCCTGAATGTTTCGCGGCGTTGGGGACGTACTGTGATACGAGTGACCCCACGAGATAGTTGTGACGAGGCAATAAAAGCGGAATTGTTCTGGTTGGATGGCGGAAATCTTCGGCATCTACCGATTGCCGACAAGGGCTGCGTATCAGCAATCACTGTTCCTGCTCCGAACGAGTGGCCGCTTCTCATCGGGGTCGTTGAGCGCCGCCCGGAGGCAATCTACGTCTTTGTTCGCTGGATTCTTTCCAATGGCCGAGAGGGAGGGCAGGAAGGGACCCACGACCCCAAGGACCCGTTATTTGATGGCGGGATTGAGAAATGTGGGAAGAGTTACCTTGATAAGACCCTGCAACTCCAACCACTGCCAAGGTCTGTGTCCTGAACGCGCAGTTGCGTATGCTATACCCGAAGCGGACGAAGCGGAAAAGCGGACATCACTGATTTCACAGACAAAGTGAGGCGGAAATGAGTGGTTTCCCCTCCCCCTCGGGTACTCCTTGCCTGCGCTTTCTTTTGAGATTACCAAGCATGCGTGACTGCTGTGTCATTGGGCGCTTGAAAGGATACCACCCGTGGGCGCTTCAAAAGGTACCAGGGAAGGCGGTTTCTGTGTGGAAGGGTGAAATTGGTATCCTTTGGAGTCAGTTCCCGGTCCTATCATCGGCTGGGGACCCGGTGGGCGCTTTGGTATCCTTTGGCGCTTTTTCGCGGGTGGCCAGGCGATAGCTCCTGCCGGTGATCTGAATCATCACCGCATGGTGTAAAAACCGGTCGAGAATCGCCGTGGCGCTGGGCACGTCGCCCAACAGTTTGCCCCAATCCTCCAGGGGCCGATTGCTGGTCATCAGCGTCAACTTGACCTCGTGGCGGCGGAGCACGATCTCGAACAGATACTCGCCGCTGCGCTTGGGCAGTTGCTTCATGCCCATGTCGTCGATGATCAACAGGTCCGGCTTCAAGTAGCGTTGCAGAATCCGCTCCTGGCCGGCCAGGGCCTCGTCGTGGAGGAAGTCGCGCACGGTGTCGAAGATCGAACGATAGTAGACCGTCGCGCCGCAGCGGATCGCCGCCAGTCCCAAGGCTTGGGCCAAGTGGCTCTTGCCGGTGCCCGGCGGTCCCACGAGCAGCACGTCGCGGCGCTCGCGGACGAAGCGGCCCGTGGCCAGGTCGAAGACGCGATCCTTCTTGATGGAAGGATTGAAGCCGAAGTCGAAGTCCTCCAGGCGGCGCGTATCGCGGAAGCCGGCGGCGGCCGTGCGGCGGTTCAAGAGGCGGCTGTTGCGGACCAGGAGTTCGTCCTGCAAGAGCAGTTCCAGGAACTCTCGATGGCCCAACCCGGTGGCGGCTGCCTCGTGCAGGCGGACCTCCAGCGAGTCGGCCAATCCCGAAAGGCGAAGTTTCTTTAGCGTAGTCAACAACTGATCGTACATCGTCATCCTCCTTGGATCGCGGTCTTGATGAACTCTCGGTACTCCGCCAGCGGTCGAATGACCGGATGGGTTTCGATGAACTCCAGCGTCTGTTGCGCGGCGGCGGTTTGCCGCTTCAGCAGGTTCTTCACGATGCGGTAGCGGAAAGCCCGGCTGCGCCAGGCGGCGTCGCAGGCGGCCTCGATCGCCGGGGATTCGTAGTTGCGGCTGAGGGCCAAGAGGCCCTGCACGATGCGCATGCCGCGGATGCCGTGCTCGCTCAGGGCGGCTTCCGCCCAACGCAGCGAAAAAGGACCTAAAAGCCGCACTTTTCCCAGTAAATAGGCCGCTCCCCGCTCCACGCCGCTGATCTTCTTGTCGTCCAGATGCTCGTTAAGCGTGCTGAACTTGCCCGGCTCCTTGCGGCAATGCACGGCCACCTGCTCGAAGCGATGATTCAGGATTCGCACGATCTGGCTGTTCCAGCGGACCCAGACTTCGCAGCCCAGATATTCCGGCGGCGCCGAGTAGAAAGAACGCTTGATTTCGATGTGCCCGTCGCGGCTGACACGCCGCATCCCCTCCTCAAAGAAAGGGAACCGCTCCCGCGGCAACGGCCCCAATGCCGCGCGTTCCCCGCGTTGGAACAACTGGCCCACGTGCTGCTTGTATGTTGGAAAAAGGAAACACTGATGGGTTGCCAAAGGAAATGGAACTTGTTCAGTTGATGGGAGTCTTTTCGGGGGCTGCTGCACAGCAGCCCCCGAAAAAATCGCCGACGAGAGATCGATCGTGTCCTGGTCGTTCCAAGACCGTCACGAAGCGGGATCCTCGTCGGCTTCGTAGTACCAACCCGGACAGCCGCCAGAGCCGTACGAGAACATCGGCGAGCTCGCAAACGCAAGAAAGGGCCTCTACTATGATGGATATAGTTCTCCCAACTCTCTCGTTCACGGGTATCGATGTCTCGAAGAAGTCCTTGGATGTCGGCATCTTGCCATCGGAGGAGGTCTTCTCTGTGTCGCACGACACGGAAGGTATCGCACAACTCATTGAACGTTTCAAACTCTTGCGGCCGGCGCTGGTTGTCCTTGAGGCGACCGGCGGCCTGGAGGGTCGCCTGGCCGCGGAACTTATCAACGCCGGCCAGCCGGTTGCGGTGGTGAATCCCCGCCAGGTTCGCGACTTCGCACGAGCCGTTGGCAAACTCGCCAAAACCGATCGCATCGATGCCTTGCTCCTGGCGCGTTTCGCCCAGCAGGTCCGGCCGCGATTGACGGAGAAAACCTCGGAAAAACAGGCCGAACTGACGGCTTTGGTAACTCGACGCCGCCAGCTCATGGACATGCTGACGGCTGAAACCAATCGCCGGCATTCCGCAGACGACGAAAGCCTGCCGCAGCATCGACAAAGTCGCCGAACTCTTTAATAAACAGATAATAACTATTGAAAAAGAGATCGCGAAGCTCATCGAATCCGATGATGATTGGCGCGCCACCGACCAACTGCTGCGATCCGTGCCCGGCGTCGGACCGGTAACCAGCGCCGCGCTCGTCGCCGAATTGCCCGAGCTCGGTCGGCTCAACCGCCGCGAAATCTCCGCTCTTGTCGGCTTGGCGCCATACAACCACGACAGCGGAAAGTTTCGCGGTAAACGCTCGATCTGGGGTGGACGCGCCAGCGTCCAAAGCGCCCTTTACATGGCGACCGTCACGGCCCGTCGCTGCAATCCCATCATCCAAGCCTTCTCCGAGCGCCTCCAGAAAGCCGGAAAACTCTACAAAGTCGTCCATACCGCCTGCATGCGCAAACTGCTTACCATCCTCAACACTATTACCAAAAACCACGAATCATGGTCGCCAAGAATCGCGCCTCAAAGCGCTTGACAAAAAACACAGCCGCTTCGTGGTGCCGTGGATCCGCGTATCGGCGACCGTGCGTTCCCACTCGCGCAAGTGATCGTTCTGGGCGGCCAGCGATTCGAAGCTCCGTCCGCGCAGGCCGTTGCACTTCACGTAGGCCACGCCCCGTTCCACCTTGCCCTTGTGTCGGGGCGTTCGCGGCCGGGTGGGCAACAGCGTGAACTGGTAATGCCGGCAGAACTCCAAGATCTTCGGATTGAGTTCCGGATCGTACCAGTCGGCCTGGCTGACCACGGCCTTGGCATTGTCGAAGACAACCGTCTTGGGCACTCCCCCCAAGGCCCAAAACGCATTCTCCAGGGAACGAATGAATGACTCGGTCGTCAGCCGCCGCACAGCCTCGCTATAGCCCTTTCGCGAAAAGCTCAGCACCGAGCGAAAGACGTGAGTCCTGTGCAGCTTCCCGTCCGGCGCCTCGCAGCGGGCGCCCGTGCCGTAGTCCACTTGCATCTCGTAGCCCGGCTCGACCTCAATGCGGCGGAACGGCAGTTCCTTCCGCTCAACGAGTTGCTCCACGAACCGCCGCACCGAACTGTACTTGCCGGGAAAGCCGTGCTCCTGCTGCAAATCCTGGTAGATGCGCTGCGCCGTCAGGCCCTGTTCGAGCTTGGCCAAAATTGTCTCGCGGTACGCCCCGCAGAGGCTGCGGCACCGCTGGCCGGCAGGCTCCGGCGGACACTCGGACCCGGTGGGCGCTTTGGTATCTTTTGAGCCTCTCGCCGCCGGACGACCCGGTGGGCGCTTCGCCGGTGGGCGCTTTGGTATCCTTTGGCGGAAGCGGCTCCAAATGACGCCGGACCGCCTTGCGGCTGATTCCCAGCGTCTTCGCGATCCGCCGCTGCGACATGCCCGTCGCACGTAAACTCTTAATTGACTGTACTTTATCCATTGCCAGTTGGTTCGCCATGAGCTGCTCTCTCGCGGTGGTTCGGATGTGCCAAACCACTCAAGAGAAGCTCTCACAGTCACTGTTCCAACTGGTATCCTTTCAAGCGCCCATCACTGGTATCCTTTAAGTGCACCACTGACAACTGCTGTGAAGGCATTGATTACATCGAAGGCGGCGTGGAGTCTTTGGACCTGATTGCGCCGCTTTGGGCAGAACTGAACGCTCATCATCGGGCGCTTTCTGAGCATTTCGCCGAAGCGATTGCCCAGCGGACATTCGCTGCCAGAAGAGCGGAATTGGCCGCAAAAGGCGGCCAGGGTCATCTACGCGTTGACTTGGCACGGATAGGCAGTGGCGAATACGTCGGTTATTGCGTCAGCACCATTGACGGCAATCGGATTGGAGAGGTGGATTCGATCTTCGTACAACCGCCGGTCCGAAAACAAGGGATTGGCGATGCATTGATCCGGAGGGCGATGAGATGGATGGAGGAGGTGGGCACACAATCCAGAATCGTTGAAGTTGCATGGGGCAACCATGATGTGTGGTCCTTCTACCAAAGATACGGCTTCCTGCCCCGATCCGTGCGATTCGTGCAGAGGCCGCCGACTTTCACGGCTGGCTCTAGTAATGCTTAGGGCTAGATCGAACCGGACTTGCGGAGGGAATTCGGCCAGCTTCTTCGCCGCCTCCGGGTCGGCCTGGTTCTCGGCGTACTATCGGAATTTAAGAACTAAGCCCTAAGAACCAAGATCTCGCGTCCGCTATAAGACGGAAAAATGAGGGCAGAAAAATGGAAGATGGACGAAAGGAAAATGTCGAAGCCACATCGCGTTAATACCGCCGCCGCATCCGCCGCCAGCGACAAGTCACCAGCGCGGCCGCGCTGGTGCCGACGAGCGCCAGCGTGCCCGGCGGAGTGTCACGTTCGTCGCTACATCGGAAACGGCCCTCTACCACGCCTTCTGGCGCGTTTGCAGCGACCGTGGAGCCGACGCTGCAAACGCGGGGGAAGGAAAGGATTTGCGCGAAACGCTTCGTTGTAGCGATGAGCGTAAACTTCCATCGGGCAAGCGGTCTGTTGGTTTAGTCGAAAAGTGACCAAAGAATACGGACTTACGACGACGGCATTGACGTAACTCCTTATTCATCGGTGCATCTCGGCATTAAATCGACAGCCCGCAAGCCGCTGGCATTTTCGCACGCCGTCGTCTTTGCACGACGAGTCATGCCGCATCTTGACGAAGTTTCTCGTTCCAGCGATGATTAAGACCCTATGCGAGAAATCTAGCGTCGCGGCGGCCTCGAAAAGCATGGCAAAGCAGTCAACCCTCAACGCCCAAATCGACGCGTATTACAGCACGCTCGACGAACTGGCCAAGCAATACGCCACGCACGAGGGGGCGGTCAGCGTGGCCTTTCAAACGCTGCTGGCCGATACCGCCCGGCGGCACCACTGGACGCTGATTCCGCAGCTTAGCGGGAAAGGCATCCGCCCCGATGCAACCCTCAAAGACCCGATGGGCCTGGTCCGCGGCCACTGGGAAGCCAAAGACACCGACGACAACCTGGACGTGGAAATCGCCAAGAAGATCGCCAAGGGCTACCCGCTGGGCAATATCATCTTCGAGGACACCCGCACAGCCGTCCTGATGCAGAACAAGAGCGAAGTCATGCGCATCGACCTCCGCGACCGCGAGCAGCTCGCCCGGCTGCTGCAGGCGTTCTTCGATTACGTCGAACCGCAGATCGAGAGTTTTGGCAAGGCGGTTGACGAGTTCAAGGAGCGCGTGCCGGACATCGCCAAGCATCTCAAGGAAAAGATCGTCGACGCCCACGCGACGAACAAGAAGTTCAAGGAGGCCTACGCGTCGTTCATCGAGATGTGCCGCACGGCCTTGAATCCGGGCATCCAAGAGGACGCCGTCGACGACATGCTCGTGCAGCACCTCTTAACGGAGCGGCTGATTCGCGAGATTTTCGATAACCCCGAGTTCACCCGCCGCAACGCGATTGCCGCCGAGATCGAAAAGGTGATCGACGCGCTCACCAGCCGGTCGTTCGACCGCCACGTCTTCCTCAAGAGCCTCGACCGCTTCTATGTGGCCATCGAGAACGCCGCCCGCACGATCACCGAATGGTCGGACAAGCAGCACTTCCTGAACACGGTCTACGAGCGGTTCTTCCAGGGCTACAGCGTAAAGCTGGCCGACACGATGGGCATCGTCTACACGCCGCAGCCGATCGTCGATTTCATGTGCGCGAGTGTGGCCGAAGTGCTGGAAAAAGAGTTCGGCAAGTCGCTGGGCGACAAGGACGTGAACATCCTCGACCCTTGCACCGGGACGGGCAATTTCATCGTCAACCTCATCCGCCGGATTCCCAAGAAGCACTTGAAGCGGGTCTACACCGAGCAGCTTTTCGCCAACGAAATCATGCTGCTGCCGTATTACATTGCGGCTTTGAATATCGAACACGCCTATTTTGAGCAGACCGGCGAGTACGAGGCGTTTGACGGATTGTGCTTTGTCGACACGCTGGACTTGGCGGAGCCGCGGCAGAACGGATTTTCTTTTATGACCGAGAAGAATACCGAACGGGTCGAGCGGCAGAAGCGAACGCCGATCACGGTGATCATCGGAAACCCGCCGTATAACACAGGACAGCAGGACGAGAACGAGAACAACAAGAATCGAAAGTATCCGGTAATAGAAGATCGTATTCGTGTCACATACGCAAAGGAGAGCAAGGCAACCAACAAGAACGCGCTTGGGGACGCATACGTGAAGTTCTTTCGTTGGGCATCTGATCGGCTCGAACAACGCGACGGGATCGTCTGTTTCGTCAGCAACAATAGCTTCGTCGAGCAACTCGCATTCGATGGATTCCGGAAGCGCCTCTTGTCCGATTTCCAGGCCGTATATCACCTGCATTTGGAGGGAAATGTCCGACAGGACTTCAAACTGGCTGGCACAATCTATAACGTCTTCGGCATACAAGTCGGTGTCGGCATCACGCTTGCAATAAAGCATCATGGGCTGACGAAACCAAGACTTATGTTTCATCGCATAAGCAAGATGCTTCGCCGTGAGGCAAAACTAAAATGGCTGGCAACGAACGGCTCGCTCAATTTGATTGATTGGAAGAAATTGAAGCCGACGAGCGATGGAACTTGGCTTTCTCCAGAACACGTGAAGGAATTCGGTAATTTCACTCCAATCGCCTCGAAACTTGTGAAGTCTGGCGGCCTGCTGTTCGGTGCGATTTTTGCGACGTATTCTGGCGGGGTCAAAACCAATCGAGACGAGGTTGTCTATGACTTTCAATTGGAGCAATTGAAACCGCGTGTTGCTCAGGAGATCGATAATCTCAACGCCGAACTCGACCGCTTTAACCGCAAAGGTAGACCGAAAGATATCGATGCCTTCGTTGACTACACGAAGGTCAAATGGAGTGAAGCTCTCAAGGCTCAGTTGCAAACCGGGTCTCACGTAGCGTTTGAGCAAGGTTCATTTCGCGCCTGCGAGTATCGGCCATTTACAACGAGGTGGCTTTATTTCGATGACCTCTTGGTCGAGCGGCGCTATTTGATGAAATCGTTCTTCCCGAGCGCCGAGGCCGACAACACGATCATATGGGTCAAAATCGGCGCCGTATGGCCCATGTTTGCTCTTGTTGCCAACCGAGTCGTCGATCTACTTCCGGTTAGCGGTTCGCAATGCTTCCCGTTCTACGTCTACGACGAAGACGGCACGAACCGCCGAGAGAACATCACCGACTGGGCACTCGAACAGTTCCGCACGCACTACAAGGACAAGAAAATCGCCAAGTGGGACATTTTCCATTATGTCTACGGCGTGCTGCATCATCCGGGGTATCGTGAAAAGTTCGCCGACAACCTCAAACGCGAACTGCCGCGGATTCCCTTCGCCCCCGACTTTCGCGCCTTCGCCAAGGCGGGCGAAAAGCTGGCCCGGCTGCACCTGGATTATGAAACGCTGGAGCCGTACGCGCTGAAATGGATCGAAACGCCCGGCGTGCCGCTCTCCTACCGCGTCGAGAAGATGAAGCTCAGCAAGGACAAGACCACGCTCGTCGTCAACCGGTCGCTCACGCTGGGCGGCATTCCGCCCGAGACGAGCGAGTACCGCCTGGGCAACCGCAGCGCCCTGGAATGGGTGATCGACCAGTACCAGGTCAGCGAGGACAAGCGGAGCGGCATCAAGAGCGACCCGAACCGCGAGGACGACGAAGAGTACATCGTGCGGCTGGTTGGGCAGGTGGTGCGGGTGAGTGTGGAGACGGTGAAGATTGTCAAAGTGCTGCCCGAAGCGTTCGCTTGAGGGAGGCGAGCCCGGTTTCCCAGTAAACCCAATGGCTTCCTTCTGCATGGAGAGCAAGCATGAGCGAAGGAAACTTGGCCCCCGCGCCTCCGCCCGGCAGTGGAGGGCTGCTGATTTACCGCGACGGCGGTCTCAATCTTCAGGTTCGCCTGGACAGCCAGACCGTTTGGTTACCTCAATCGGGGATGGCGGAGTTATATCAAACCACCAAGCAGAACGTCAGCCTGCATCTTCAGAACATCTTTGATGAAAAGGAGTTAGATCCAGAATCAGTTGTCAAGGAATACTTGACAACTGCCGCCGATGGAAAACGATACCGCACACTGCATTACAATCTCGACGCCATTCTGGCGGTCGGCTATCGCGTCCGTTCGCCCCGTGGCACGCTCTTTCGGCAGTGGGCCACCGCGCGCCTTAGCGAACTTCTCGTGAAAGGCTTCACACTGGACGACGAGCGCATTAAAGCGGGCCGCACGCTGGGCGGCAACTACTTCGATGAACTCCTTGATCGCATTCGCGACATTCGCTCCAGCGAGCGATTGTTCTACCAGAAAATCACCGATATCTACTATCTACGCCACGAGCATCGACTACGACGCCGACGCAGAACTCACGCAACTTTTCTTCCAGACCGTCCAGAATAAGATGCACTGGGCGGCCCACGGCCACACGGCTGCGGAAATCGTCTGCCGCCGCGCCGACGCCTCGAAAGAAAACATGGGCCTGACGACTTGGAAGAACGCCCCCGCTGGCCCGGTGCGCAAGGCGGACGTGGCAATTGCCAAGAACTATCTTACGCAAGAGGAACTCGAATCGCTCAATTTGATCGTTTCCGCCTATCTCGATTTCGCCGAACTTCAGGCCCGTTCGCATCGGCCCATGCACATGGCCGACTGGATCGCCAAGCTCGACGATTTTCTTCGCCTTAGCGATCGCGACATTCTCACCCACGCCGGCAAAATCTCGCATCAGCAGGCTGAAGAGCGGGCAAATTCGCAGTACGAGGAATTCGAGCGCCAGCGGCGGGCAATAGATGATTCCGCGGCGAGCGACTTCGACCAGGCCGTCAAGCGACTGACGGATGAGACGCCGAAGAAGCCGAAGCGGCCGCGAAAGCGGAAACCTGGCGAAGAAAGCGGCGAGGTTGGCGAATGATCACGACGTCCCAGATAAGGAGTTTGCCGCGCCGATGTCCATCGTCGCCTCACCAACCGGCCCGACGACCCGGCGGTCGTCGAAAATCCTGTTGCGAAACTCCTCAGAAGGATATCAAAGTAGAAGGTTTTGGTCTGTCCCCGATTCGGCGGAATGTTGCGGCGATCAGGCCAGAAAATAACGCCGCTGGAGCCAGAAGGCGACGTTCACCAGCCCGATCAAGGCCGGGACTTCGACCAGCGGCCCGATCACCGCGGCAAACGCCACGCCCGAGTTGATCCCGAACACGGCGACCGCAACGGCTATCGCCAACTCGAAATTGTTGCTGGCCGCGGTGAAGGATAGCGTGGCCGTCTTGGAGTAGTCGGCGCCGATCTTGTAGCCCAGGAAGAAGCTGACGAGGAACATGACCACGAAGTAGATCAAGAGCGGGATGGCGATCCGCACCACGTCCATCGGAATCTGGACGATCAGTTTGCCCTTGAGGCTGAACATGACGACGATCGTGAAAAGCAAAGCGACCAGCGTGATAGGGCTGATCTTGGGAATGAACGACTTCTCGTACCATGAACGTCCCTTGGTTTTGACGAGCACCAGCCGCGTACACATGCCGGCCAGGAACGGAATGCCGAGGTAAATGAACACGCTCCGGGCGATCTGGCCCATGCTCACCTCCACGACCGCCCCTGCTGGCCGAAAAGCGGCAAGAGCAGCGTGATGAAGACGTAGGCGTAGAGGCTGTAGAACAGCACTTGGAAGACGCTGTTGAAGGCCACCAGCCCCGCGGCAGTATTCCGTGTCGCCCTTCGCCAAATCGTTCCAGACGATGACCATCGCGATACAACGGGCCAGGCCGATCATGATCAGGCCGACCATGTAGTCGGGATAGTCCGTGCAGGAAAATAAGCGCCAAGGCGAACATCAAGATGGGACCGATGATCCAGTTCTGCACCAGCGAGAGGCCGAGGATCCTCCAGTTGCGGAACACGTCGCCGAGTTCCTCGTACCTCACCTTCGCCAGCGGCGGATACATCATCAGGATCAGGCCGAGGGCGATGGGGATGTTTGTCGTCCCGGCCTGGAAGCGGTTGATGAACGCCTCGACGCCGGAAACGAAGTAGCCCAAGGCCACCCCGGCCGCCATCGCCAGAAATATCCAGAGCGTCAGAAAACGGTCGAGAAACGAAAGCCTCTTGGCGTCACATTGCAGTCATGGTACTGTCAAGCTCCTTCTTGTTTAGCTACTTCGGCAACGACTCGGGCAAGGTGCGGACAAACTCGCGTATCTCATCCCTCACGCGGCGATAAGGCGCAAGACGCTCTTCCTCCGTCTTGGCATCCTTGGCAAGCCGCGGCGGATCGTCGAACCCGACGTGGACCACTTTCGCCTTGCCGCGAAAGACAGGGCAATTCTCGTTAGCGTGGCCGCAAACGGTGACCACGTAATCGAATTCGATATCGCCAAGCTCGCTGACGTTTTTCGACCGCTGGCCCGAGATATCGACGCCCGCTTCGGCCATGACCCTGATAGCATCGGGGTTCATGCCGTGGGTTTCGATGCCGGCCGAGTAGGGCGCGATCACGCCGGCTTTGAGATGGCGGGCCCAGCCTTCGGCCATCTGGCTGCGGCAGGAGTTGCCCGTGCAGAGGAACAATATCTTCTTCATTCGATTTGCCTTGTCGAGCTGAATATCAGTTTGGTTTGACTGCAAACACTCTCACGCTTGCCGCATAATCGTTCACGTTGTAGCGACGCAGGAGATCGGCCAACCTCTGATGCAAGTCGGCATCACTCGATGGAGCGGAAGAGCAGCACGAGGAGGCTGAGACCATTGGCAAAGCGGACCCCATCTCGGGCGAACAGCAGCCCGACTGGTTCTCCACCTTGGCGTAAGCGTTCAAGTCGCTGCCGGTGTCGATAATTTCCACTTGGGAGAAGCCCGCTTCGATCAACCAGTTTCGGTAGTCTTCGATGGCGATGGCGCCGGCGATACAGCCCACATAGGCCATGAGATCGTTGCCGAGTTCATCCGGCAGGGCATGCTTCAGCGCGATGTCGCTCACCGCCAGGCGGCCGCCGGGCCTGAGCACCCTTGTAATCTCACGGAAGACGGCTTCTTGTCCGGCGCCAGATTGATGACGCAATTGCTGATCACGCAATCCACGGAAGCATCGGGAAGCGGCAGCGAGTCGATTACGGCCTGATGGAACTCCACATTCGTAACGGGCCTTCCGCCGTCGGCTTTGGTTGCGTTTCGCCGTGCCAGATTCAGCATCTCGGGCGTCATGTCGATGCCAATCGCTTTGCCCGTCGGCCCCACGCGTTGGGCGGCGAGAAAGACATCCAGCCCGCCGCCGCAGCCGAGGTCAACAACAACCTCGCCGGCCTTCAGGCTGGCAAAGGCCGTGGGATTACCGCAGGAGAGCCCCATGTTGGCCTCGGCGGGAATTGCCGCCAGTTGCTCGGTCGTGTAGCCGAACGCCTCGGCAACCGCCCGGACACCGTCGTGATCGGACGACAGCCCGGCCTTGGCAACGGCCGCGTACTTGTTTTGAACGATGCTCGTGATGTCTTCTGCCATTAGCTGTTTCTTTCTCAGATAGTGAGGATATATGGATACGCGAATATATTTTCTACGAAGTACCTCATCGTGCGCACGCGGTGAGTTGGCCGCCAAGCCGGTCCTTGTCGTTTCTAAAGACTGGCTCCTCCAGGTAGCATTGGGCAAGGCATTCCAGCAACATGCGATGGGCCTTCCCGCGGGCCGGGGCGAGCGAGTAGTGCATCCATTGCCCTTCCTTGCGAGCAACCACGAGCCGCGCACGGCGCAGGTAGGCCAAGTGGCGGGACGCCGTCGGCTGGGGCACCTCCAGCACCGAGACGATGTGGCAGACGCACAACTCGCCCGACTGGAGCAGGTGCAGGATCCGCAGCCGGGTCTGGTCGGCAAGCGCCCGGAAGATCACTTTCGCCGGCGGAATGGTGTTGGATTTCATATTCGCTTAGGCAAATATATCGGTTTGGCGGAACGGCGTCAAGTAGTACCTGGCCGATTCCGGCCTCAAGGCACAAAGGCCAGAAATAGAAAAGCCGCGAAGAGCACCAGATGCACCGCCCCCTGCATCATGTACGTGCGGCCCGTGCCGAGCGTGACGGCGCTCACCAGGAACGTCACCGCGAGCATCGCCATGTCTTTGTGGTCCAGCCCCAGAACCAGGTGCAAGTCGAGTGCGATCGACGCGATCACGACGACCGGCACGGTCAGGCCGATGGAGGCCAGCGCGGAGCCGACCGCCAGGTTCATGCTCGTCTGAAGCCGATTCGCACGTGCGGCGCGAGCCGCGGCCCAAGTTTCCGGCAAGAGGACGAGTGCGGCGATCACGATACCTACGACGCTCCGCGGCGCGCCGACTTTCTTAACCACCAGTTCGATGCTCGGCGAGAGCATCTTGGCCAGGCCCACGACCGCCACGAGCGAAACCACGAGCAGCGCGAAGCTCATCCAGGCCGCGCGGTCCGTCGGCGGCTCGGCATGCGTATCCGGATTGGCGGCGTCGGCGGCGGGAATGAAATAGTCGCGATGGCGAACCGTTTGAACGAAGACGTAAATCGCCCAGAGCGCGGCCGACATCACCGCGACAAATTCGAGTTGCGAGCTGCTATATGTCCCGCCGGGCGTGGTCGTTGTGACCGCCGGCAAGACGAGCGTCAGCGACGCCATGACGATCAGCGCTGCGAGTCCGCCACCGGCCCCCTCGACGCGAAAGGTCTGTTCGCGGTGCGCCAGGCCGCCCAAGAGGACGCACAGGCCCACGACGCCATTGCAGATGATCATCACCGCGGCGTAGATTGAATCGCGCGGCAAGACCGCCATGTCTTCGCCGCCCGCCATCATCATGGAAAGGATGAGCGCCGCTTCGATCCCGGTCACGGCCAGCGCGAGCACCAGTGTGCCGAAAGGTTCGCCCACACGATGCGCGACGACTTCCGCGTGGTGGACCGCGACCAAAACCGTTCCGATCAAGGCGGCGGCACACAGCGCGGCGAGCCACGTTCCTACGCCCAGCGCGATAGCGACGAGGAGCAGACCGATCGCCAGCGCGGGGATGAGCCAAGTCAAGATTTGCGTACTCTTGCCAGCCAAGATTGCTTCCTTTCGTTTTCTTTCGCCGCGGCCAAGATCGTCCGCTCGGCTTCGATCTGTGCTCTGGATACTGCGATTAAGACAATTGGTTTCCGAATTGGGTGGCACGTCCCTGAGCTTGCGAAGGGCGTGGCGAGACGGAAAACCACGCCCTTCGCCTGAAGCTCAGGACGTGCCACCCGCAACGAAATTCGGCTGGTTATTGTTATACGCTTCGTTACGGCTTTTCCGCCGCGCCCGATTTGGGTTCTTTGGGCTCTTCCAGGCGGACGAGCAAGGCCGTTTGCGTTTCGTCCGGCCCGAAGTGCATGAGCACGGAGGCCTGGTCTTCGGTGAGATCATAGATACCGGTTTCCATGATCAGATTCGCGTTCGTGCCGTCGGCGGCCTTCCATGCGGCGCGCTGCGTCTTCTGATCGACGGCGCCTTCCACGGGATGCACGGCGCCGGTCGATTCGTTGTAAAACGTCCCCGCGATCATCCCTTCTTTGCTGACGGCTAGCTGCAAATACATGCTGCTCGCGTTCACCTCGTCGGCGGTGATTGCGAAGACCCCCAGCGGCATCCACTCAATCTTTTCGGCCTGCTGCTCGTCCATCTTCGGCGCCGACGAAGCGATAGTTGAGGCCTCCTGATAGTACTGCGCGGCGGAAGCATATTGCCGGTTGTCGATGTATACCGTGTTGTTCTGGTAGTAGACGTTGCCGCCCGTGCCGTAGCGGTAGTAAATTGGCTGCGGCCAGGCGTATACCACCCAGCGGGTCAATGCCGGCGCCGTGGCCCATCCCCACCAGTAACCCGGCCGATAACCGGGATAGCCCGGATGGCCGGGATACCAAGGCCAGCGCGGCGGACCGGCGATTGGCGGATATCGAACGGGCGGCCGAACGGGCGGGCGAACTCCCGGTGGGACCGGACGCGCGATCGGCGGAACCGGCTGAATGGCGACCGGTGGCCGCGTCATGGGTGGACGCCCGGCAATCGGTGGCGCCACCGTTGGCGGCTGTCCGGCAATCGGTGGAACGGGTTGGATACTGACCGGCGGTTTAACCGAAGGAGGTATCCCGGCAATCGGCGGAGCAACTGTCGGCGGCTGGCCGGTTGTCGGCGGCCTAACCGACGGACGTTCACCCGCGATCGGCAGGGAAACGCTTGGCGGCTGGCCGCCACCGGGCGGTCGGACGGAAGGCGGCTGCGATGGCAACGGCGATACGCCCGGTTTGAACCAGTCGGGCATCGAAGGCCGCTGCCCCGCGCCGACCCCGATCGAATTCTGGATCTTGTCGCGATCGATGCTCGGGCGAGTGCCAGCGGCAGGAGGGGTGGGCCGAGGATTGACTCCGGTCCCAGGGCGTGTCGCCGGTTGCTGGCCAACGGCGGGGCGGTTAGGCGCGGTCGGCTGGCCCACTGAAGGCCGCTGACCGGCCGAAGGCCGATTCGGCACGGCCGGCTGGCTGACCGCAGGTCGCTGGCCAGCCGCCGGCCGATTGCCTGCGGACGGCTGACTGACGGAGGGCCTGCTCATGGATGGAGAGCGATTGACGGCGGCGCCAGCGCGACCTGCCGCCGCTGCGCCTCCGCCACCACCGGCACGGCCACCGCCATCGCCGCCCCCGCCACGCTGTGATAGGGCAACATCCGCGCCGAGCGTCAAAGTCGCGGCCAAGGCGATGAGAATAAGCGGGTTCTTCTTCATGGCGACGCCTCCTTTTGGCCTTGACCAGCATCGCCAGCATCAGTCTTCTGGCGGACCACGGTTACCTCGGCGATGTTTGGCTGCATCTCGCCGCCGATCTCGCGATCGATCGATTCCCAGCGGTACGTATTGGCGTTGACGTAGGTGTATACGTTGACCGCCGACGCCCGTTCGCCGCCGGCGAGCACGAACGTGGTTTTGACTTCCCACCGGTTGCCGTCCTTGATCCAGCGGCCTTCGCCGAACCCGCCCTCGGAGTCGAAGATCCAGGAGCGGATCCGCTTTTCGATCGGGTCCCAGCCGATCTTCTGCACGCCCTCAAGGCCCACCTTGCCGTCGATCGTAATGCTGAACGACTGCGTGAGAAACTTGTGGTTCTGCGTCCAAGAACAGCGCGTGCTGACGGTGGAGTCCTTTTCCGCATCGACCCATCGGCCGACCATCCAAGCCAGTTCGTCCAGCGGCGAGGCCTGCTCGGCGACAGGCGACTCCGCACTTTCCGCCGCCGGAGTTTTTTCGGCACTCGGCGGATCGCCGGCCGCGTGTTTCTGTGCCGCCGCGATCGAAACGGCAAGCACAATAATGGTCAATAACGTCACAGCCCGTTTCATAAAAAGGCTCCTTGCAGCGGACCCAGTGGGAAGGCCACAACCGTCTGACAGCTCCTTTATGCGCCCAATTATATCGCCCATGAACTCGCTGTCAAAAACCGGCCCGGCGGTATGCGCGACAAAACTTGCTGTTGGCAGCGGCCGTTTATAAGCGGGTAAGGGAGTGGCTTTCGCCACTCCCTCCCCGTTATCGCAATGAGGTCAGTTCCTCATATTTACCGGCGGGCGAATTTCTCGCACCGGGCGGTACCGTGGAAATCGCTCCCCGAGGAGGGCCGTACCGATCCGCCTACGCATGAAGGTCGAAAGTTGCTGAGGGAAAGCAAGCCCAGTTTCCTGAAGTGCTTCAAGCGGATGCGGAAGTTGTCCTTTCCCGATTTCCGCTTGAGTTTTATGCACCGCAGTCGCATACGTATCCACCGGTCCAGGCTGCGGTATGCATCGCCGCAGTGGGACCACGGCGTGGCGAAATAATTCGCCGTGCCGCGGATGACGCGGTTCAGCTTCTCGATCAACGCGGCGTCCAGGTTGTGGTGTCGTCGGGTCAGCACGCGGACTTTCGTTTTGAAGTTCTCCACCGACTTGGCTCGCATCCGCACGAAACGCGACTTGATGTCGAAGCCCAGAAAGGTGAACCCTTCATGGAACCTCGTGATCTTCGTCTTCTCGGCGCTCAAAGTGAGTCCGAGACGCTCCGTGAGGAGTTGCTGTACCAAGCTTAGGGCCTCTTTCGCCTCCTGCTCGGTGCGGCAGAGCACTACGAAGTCGTTGGCATACCGCACGAAGCGGTAGCCGTGCTTCTGGAGATGCCAGTCGAGCACGTTCAGAGCGATGTTGGCCAAAAGCGGAGAGGCTACCCCGCCTTGGGGCGTGCCGACTCGCGTCGGCTGAAACTTGCCGTCCTCCATCACTCCGGCCCTGAGAAACTTCTCCACCATCCGCAAGATGTTCCCGTCGGCCACCACCTCGGACAGCTCACGCATCATGGCTCGGTGGGAGAGATTGTCGAAGAAGCCGGAAATGTCGGCGTCGAGCACCCAGCGGTACCCTTGCCGTCCCAACTCCAAGACCTTCTCCACCGCTTGATGGCAGCTTCGTCCTGGCCGGAAACCGTAGGACTGATCGTGAAACCTTGCCTCGAAGAGCGGACTCAACAGACGCCGAAGCACCTCTTGAGCGACCCGATCTCGGACTGCCGGGATTCCCAGCGGGCGAAACTTCGTTTGCTTGGCGTCTTTGGGAATGTAGACCCGCCGCGCGGGCAGAGGCACGAAAGCGCCCCCTTTCAGTTCCCGCAATAACCGGTCGAGGTTGGCTTCCAGTTGTCTTTCGAACATCTGGATGCTGACCTTGTCGATTCCCGCCGCACCGCGATTCCGCCGTACGGCACGCCAAGCTTCGTACGCCAGCTTGGGAGTAATCCTTCCTGTCAGGCTGTGAACTTTGATCTTTCCTTTTGCCACGTCCTTTCCTTTCTGCTGATCCTGTGGGATCGTTCGGTCGAATGACATCTCGCGGCCAGCGTTTGAAGGCGTTTCTTAGTCTTGGCGGGTTTCCTGAAAGAGGAACAGGCGGACCGTCGTGCGGTCCCAATCGCCGGACTAACTTCCTCCCTGTCTGGGGCGGTTTGTCACTACTTTCACAACGGTTCTTCCTTTCATCCCGGTCCCGCTCGCGCGTTGCCGGGACTACTCCGGAAAAGCTGTCGTCCTTTCACGAGAGAGGCCAGGCGCCTTTCCCGTTCCATCGCATCCGCCGCTCCTTTCGTTGTGGACTTATGGAGGGGCGTTACCGCGGCGGGGCCGATGCCTTCGCGGCGGACGAAGTAGGACTCTCACCGGTCAATGTCGTTGGCCTTTGTGTCCAGGCGACTCCACCAATCACTCTGATGGGCTGCACGTCGTAACCAAGTACCGACGGCAGAAGGAGGATTATTCCCCAGGGCTTCCACAGGCTTGGGAGCTTGGCCCACCATCCGAGCCGAAACGTGACGCCTCCCGGACTGACTTCACTTGGCCCCTCCGTCGCCGGTTGTTGCCTTCCGACGCTGGCTGCATACCCTGGCTTGCGCAAGTTCGGGTGAAGCTTTCCAAACGGGCTTGGACCCGCTCGGGTAGGATTAGATTTCATCAGAATCTCCTTTCTGTTAAAATCGCACCGTTTGAGACTTAGCTAACAACACCTGCGGTTCACGCCAAGCCTGACGCGCAAGCGAAGGACTGTCTTTCCGGCCGATTTTCTTCCCTCCCGTGTAACACCGGGCGATTTCCGTTGTGTATTACAGTAGGATAAGAACATGACGCCCACTCCTACCACCCGCCCCAGCTTATTGCTGCGGCTGCGTGATTCCCGCGATCACGAGGCCTGGATGGAGTTCGTATCCCTTTATGAGCCCGTGACTTACCGGCTGTTGCGGCGGCACAGATTGCAGGACGCCGACGCCCGCGAGGTCATGCAGGAACTGCTGCTGGCCGTCAGCCGCAGCATCGACCGCTGGGACCCGGCGAAGGAGCGCGGCTCGTTTCGCGGCTGGCTGCGGCAAGTGGCCCGCAACCTGGTCATCAATTGGCTGAAGCAGCGCGGGCGGCGCAGACGGCCGCCGGCGGTTCCGACCTCCTGGCCATGCTGAAGGCGCTGCCCGACGACTCCGCCCAGGAAACGGTCGAGTTCGATGAAGAATTGCGGCGGGCGATGTTCCAGCGGGCGGCCGAACAAGTGCGGGCGGAAGTCCAGCCGGCAACCTGGCAGGCATTCTGGGAGACCGGCGTGGTCGGCGCCTCGCCCGCGGACGCCGCCAAAAAGCTGGGCATGACGGCCGTCGCGGTCCGCGTCGCCAAGTGCCGCGTTTTCGCTCGGCTGCGCGCTGTCGTGATTCAGTTGGAGGAGAAAACCGACTGATCCCCACCGACCCCGTGTCGGTGGATTGATGACTGACATGCTAAGAAAGTGGTAAACAATAACTTGCTGAATTCGCTTGCGGGTGGCACGCCCCTGAGCTTCAAGCGAAGGGCGTGATTCTTCGCCTCACCACGCCCTTCGCAAGCTCAGGGACGTGCCACCCAATTCGGTAACTAATTCCTTTACAAATCCTAACGACCTGGAACGTCAAATGTCCACCCCTTGCTCTATCGCACTCCTTGAATCCGCCTTGGCGGGCAATCTGCCGGCAGACGACGAGGCCGCCTTGCACCGCCACTTGGAAGAGTGCCAGCCCTGCGGCGCCGCGCTGGAACGCATGGCGGGCGGCCCGGCATGGTGCCAGGAAGCCGCCGCACTGCTCGTCGAGGATGATCTGGACGCGGCCCTGCCGGGACACTCCATTGCAGGCCGCGCGGAGTGGTCGGAGGTCGATTTCACCGTCGAGCACCTGGAACCGGCCGATGAGCCCGGCGTGCTCGGCCGCCTCGGCGGCTACGACGTGCTGGAGATCATCGGCCGCGGCGGCATGGGCGTCGTGCTCAAGGCCTTCGATCCGCGAGCTGAAGCGCTGCGTCGCCATCAAGGTCCTCTCGCCGCACCTGGCCGCAAGCTCGCTGGCCCGCAAGCGCTTCGCCCGCGAGGCCCAGGCCGCCGCCGCTGTGGTCCATGCGAACGTGCTGGCCATCCACCAGGTCCAGCCCGCCGGGCGGTTGCCGTTCCTGGTCATGCCGCTGGTGGCCGGCGAGTCGCTGGCCCAGCGGCTCACGGCCCAAGGCCGCTTGGAACTCAAAGAGATTCTCCGCATCGGCATGCAGGCCGCGGCCGGCCTGGCCGCGGCCCACGAGCAAGGGCTGGTGCATCGCGACGTGAAGCCGGCCAACATCCTGCTGGAAAAGGGTGTCGAGCGGGCCGTGCTCACCGATTTCGGCCTCGCCCGCGCGGCGGACGACGTCTCCATGACCCGCTGGGGCATCATCGCCGGCACGCCGCAATACATGTCGCCCGAGCAGGCGCGGGGCGAGCCGCTCGACTGCCGCAGCGATCTCTTCAGCCTGGGCTGCGTACTCTACGAGATGGCGACGGGCGTTTCGCCGTTCCGCACCGATTCGACGCTGGCGACCTTGCGGCGGCTGATCGATGACGCGCCGCAGTCGATGCTCGCGCTCAATCCAGAGTTGCCGCCCTGGTTCGTCAGCATCGTCGACCGCCTGCTGGAAAAGGACCCCGCGAAGCGTTTCTCGTCGGCCAAGGAAGTCAGCGAACTGTTGGAGGGCTGCCTGGCCCATTTGCAGCAGCCCTCCAGCGTCCCGCTGCCCGAGGCGGTTGTTGCCGATGCAAGCCCGACGCGCAAGCGAGTGGGCAATAAAAGCCCGACGCGCAAGCAAGGCCTCCTCGCTCGCGCGTCGGGCTTATATACCGGTCGCACCTTCTTCACCAAAGGAACCCTACTCATGCTTTCCCTCCTGGCCATCAGCCTCTTCGCCGTGGGCGTGGCGACCACGAATCCGCCCGACATTTCCGGCCAATGGCAGGGCCCAGATTGGGGCCAGGTGGTGCTCAAGCAGACCGCGCCCGGCCAATACGCCGGCAGCTACAACGACACGGTCGGCAAGGGCCCCGGCCGAATCGAACTGAAATGGTCGCGGATCGAGCGGCGCTTCAACGGCACGTGGCGCGAGGGCGACGACGACCGTTTCGGCGAACTGTCCATCCGCCCCGTCGGCAATGAAATCCGCGGCGCACGTACGACCGACCCGAAGTCCAAAATAAACCCCGCCACGCCGCGACTGGAGGATCTGTTGTGGATGCACACTTTGCCTGTGACTGACACTATGGCAGGTGCAATTGCCAAAGCGACCCCCGAACTGCGGTATCTTGCTTGGCAAGACGAGAACATGCACGCACTGTCGGGTCAGAGTAGACAGGAAGATATCAAAGCATGGCGCACCGACGGTTCGCTTGTCGACACGGACGCGGAGCGCATCACGATTCTGCGCCACTCTCCAACCATGGTAGTAAGCGGCGCGAAAGATGGAGACAAGGCGCACATCCTTGATCTCTGGTTCTCCGTTCGCGGAGCAGCGACGAGCTGGGTTTCGCGTGGCGTGACCATCGAGATCAAGGACGATGGCGGACACGTGATTCCGGCCAGTAATACCGGTAGTATCAGCAATGGCGGCGAGCCAGGGGCCGACGGGATGAACTGGTTTGTTTGCCATTTCGCGGCAGCGGTCGGAGTTGCGCTGCCGCCGAAGGGCACCGTGGTTCTGGAGTACCCTGGCGCGTGGAGGGACCGGCAGACCAAAGTCGCATCAAGTTTTCAAGGGGTAATCAGCGTCGATCGGAGCACGATTTCGGTCGTAGGGCAGTCGGCGAAGGGGCGGGCATTCGTGACCATATCGCGCGGTCCGGAAGAGGCGAAGAACAAATTGTGGGATTTTCGCGCGGAATCGACCGACGGCAAGATCCTTGAGCCGGTGAGCGTAAGTGCGAACTTCGCCATCGAGCAGTTTGAGTTTGACGCGCCGTTGAGCCAGATAAAGGTGTTCCGGCTGGGCGAGCGGGAAATCAAGCGCATTGAGTTCCGCAGCGTGGCGCTACGTCCGGGCCAGAAGACTGACATGCAGGTCGTTGTCCCATCCACGCCAGCCGAGCAGTCTGATTTGCTTAAGCTGTTCGCAAGATGGGAGGAACGCCGACGCGCTATCTCCACGGCATCGATCGAGGCACGTTTGTTCAGACAAGGAGGATCGGACGTCAATCATCAGCTTTCCGCAAAGGACATTGAAGTCCTTACCCAAGAATATGGCAAGACAAAAGACCAGACCCGGGCGTTGGAGTCTCTCATTCGGGGGCTAAGGCCCAAATGGGCTGGTAACGGACCTCTGTGGGACGAAGTTTCCTTCGCCACCGACGGCAGGCGCACTGCCGAACGATCCGCTTACCACTTCGTGCGAGATGCTCGGGCGAACGTCCGGGGTTCCCTTCCTAGCGATCAGGAAGTCATGGTGTGGAGCGCCGGCAAATGCGGATATGGAACGTTGCACCTGGCAGATTTTGCTAGCGAGCTCAGGCCGCCGGACAAGTCCAAGCTGCAACTGACGCACAACCAGGATGGCTTTTCGACGCTAAGCTTTGCCAACTCCGAATGGACAATTGAAATCCAAGTCGATGACAAGACGGGAATCATCCGCCGATACACCAGTTTCTTCAAGGGCGAATTGAAGTTTGAAGTATATCAGTTCTGCACTTTAGGTGATTTTCCTGGTGGTGCAGGTACGCGTGGATAGATTATACGCAGAGGTTGAGGAGGCTGGCGACGAGGTCGTGGAATTTATGCATGTCGTGTGCGTTGGGCAGAACGGCGAGAAATTGTTGATGCAGGTTTTTCCGCGAAATCCAGCGACGGCGGTCGGTGTGCGAGGGACGCCGATCGGGGTTGTCCCAGGGACGCTCGCAACGGTCGCTCAGCTCCGACGCCGGCTGGTCCCAACAGCACAACTCGACCAACGCGTAGAGCCATTGGTTCAAGTGCCAACAACCGATGTTCGACCAGACGTTGCGAACTTGCTGTTGTCCCGCGCCCCACACCTCCTTCACGTCGTGAAAGTGTTCCTCGATTGTCCAGCGTGCGGCAACGGCTTCCAGGATGTCGCGCACGTCCACCGACGTGTCCGTGCAGAAATAGGGCGCCCAACTGCCGTCCTCGAAGCGAAGCAGCACCACGCGGATCTGGCCGCCAACCAACTTCGAGGTTGCCAGAAAGGTCTTGTACTGACGGGTCGCCTCGACGCCGCGGCAATGGTAGGTGATCGTTTGCCAGCCCCGCCGATGCGCGGCACGCTTCGCCACGTGGATTCTGTTTTTGCCATAGACGGGCGGCCGTCCGCGGCGGCGGGGATCGCGTTTTTCAGGCAAGTCGTAAAGACAAGCGTCCTTTCGCAGGCGGCTGACGACGACGATGCCCAAGCCAAGGATCGGTTTGAGAAACGGTTGCGCCGCATAAGCGCCGTTGACCGCCAGCCACACCTTCGCCTTCACTCCCAGCCTGCCGATCGCCTGCATGAACCAAGTCAACAGTTCGACGCCCAGTTGGTGCTTGGTGCGGAATTCCCAGCCATATTTTTCTGCCAGCTTGGGGATGTCAACTTGGCGGACGTAGAGCATCGAGCGCAGCGGCAGCGCGATCACGCCCCACAGCGGATGCCCTGCCAGCCAGGCCAGGGCAACCCAGTTGTGTCCGTAGAGCCACTTGCCGTCCGCCGGTCCGGGCGTCGGATGGTGATGGACACCGGCGCCTTCGACGTGCCGTCCATAGCGCGCCGTGGGCGAGTCGTCCATGGCCAGAAGGATGCGATCTCCGAGCGCAGGAGCGAACTTCTGCACGATCAAGCCGAGCATGGCCGCGGCCAGCTTTTCCGACGTTCGGCCCACGCTGATCAGGCAATCGTAAAAGCGGTCCCAATCATCTCGCACTCCCGCCGCGACGAACCAGGCGCTGGCAGTGCGTCGATCGTCGGCCAGCAACATCCCGGCGACCACGATTGCCAAGCGAGCAGCGATTCTGGCGTCCATGACCGCTTGCAGGACGGAAACCGCCGACTGCATCGCGCCGGTCAACGGCACCTTGGCGGCAGTTGTCCTCTTGCGTTTGGGATTCCGACTCTGAAGCCGCCGGCGTTTATCGTGCTGAGACTTCTTGTGTTTCTTATGTTTCGGTTGCGGACGATTCGACGAACGCTTATACTTAGCCATCCGTGGCTCTCCCGATGGATTAGATGACCTATACAATCATCAACAATCGCCGAGAGCCGCTTTTTTGCAAAGACCAATTTGACCGATCACAACCGACGTTCGCCTAAAGTGCTGTATCAGTTGGGAGTTATCCAATGCGCAGGGGATGTCGTTTTCCCCGCCCTCGTCCTCCGCGCTGGCTATGCCTCGAGACCGCTTGATCTCCGCGGACGTATTGGCGCCAACATCGGTCAAAATAAACGAGGCGTTGGCTGATGACACTTTCAAGGTGGCCCAGAGCAAGGACTCAATGGTCATCGATTTTCGGCATGACAAGCAAGGACGCTCGGTCAGGATTACCGAAGATACCCCTGACGTGGTCGCTTACCTGCTAGAAAAGGATTCAACGGAAAAACCGCGACCTGATGACACAGCCGATGCGCCAGCGGGACCGATCTTGACCTACGAGGTCGATCCTGCCTCCGCGCCGGCCGGCATATCGGCTTCCGACATGAACGCACTGCTAGGCGCGATCGACCGGCGGCTCAACTCGGGCGCGGAGAAGCTAGCCCGAGTGCGGAAACTGGACGATGGCCGCATTGAGGTCGCTCTGCTCCGCCCCGGCGATGCTGATCGCCAGCGCGGAGCGGTTGCTGGCCCGGCCCGGCACATTGGAGTTCCGCATCCTGGCACGTCCCGACAAAGACAAAACGGTTGTCGCGCAGGCCCAGAAAGACCAGTCCAAGGCCGAGGTGCTCGATCGGGCCGGCAAGAGATTGGCCTGGTGGGTGCCCGTCAAGGCTGGAGAGGAAAAAAGTTTTGCCGATGATCCAAACGTGGTTCGCCGCACCAAGACGCGGGACCATCGCGAAGTCACGGAAGTCCTCGTCGTCGCCGACCACTGCAACGTCACCGGCCGCTACCTTACCAAGGTCAAGTCCCGCGCCGACAACATGGGAAATCCCAGCATAGAATTCACTCTCAACGAGGACGGCGGAAATCTGTTCGCCAAGCTGACTAGCGATCACTTGCCCGACCGTTCGACCAGCTTTAGTTACACGTTGGGCATTATCGTTGACGGCGAACTCTACTCGGCGCCGCGGATCATGAGCGCGATCTCCGACCAGGGCAGAATTACGGGCAACTTTACCGCGGCGGAAGCGTCGAACCTGGCGGAAAGCTTGAACGCCGGCAGCCTGCCAGTCCGGATCCGGCTGGCGCCGAAGTTTGTCGCGGCCAGACGTTTGCATGAGATCGCCTTGGCCATGTACGGGTACTACGAAGCCAATGGCCATTTTCCGCCTGCCATCCTTTACGGCCCCAGCGGCAAACAGCTCTACAGTTGGCGAGTGGCCCTGCTTCCGTACCTTGGGCAGAAACGGCTTTACGATTGGTACGATTTCGACGAAGCCTGGGACAGCCGGCACAATCGGAAAGTGTTGGAGCAGATGCCAGACGTATTTTGCTGCTTGGAGAAACCGGCCGAGTCGAAGAATGCGTCCTACTTTGCATTGGTCGGCCAGGGCGCGATCTTCGACGGCAAGCAGGGAACGAAACTGGAAGAAATCACGGATGGCACTTCATGCACCATCCTGCTGGTAGAAGCCAAGCGCGACATCCCCTGGACCAAGCCCGAAGACATCCCTTACGATCCCCACACGCCCATGCCCGCGCTGGGCGGCTGTTTTCCAGACGGATTCCACGTTGCCATGGCCGATGCGTCCGTGCGATTCATCCCCAGCACCGTCAGCGAGAAGGTTCTCCGCGCACTAATCAGCAAGGCCGGCGGAAAGCCAGTGGAAATCCCGGTTGAAGCGAAAGAAACGCAGCCAGAAACGGATTCCGAGTCGAAGCCGCCGGCCCTCGGCCAAGCGACGAAATTGAAGCTGGACGTGCCGTCGGTCTTGTCCTCGTTGCGCGAGCAAGCCGCCCGGCAAGCCGATGCAATGCGCTACGGCCAAGTCAATTACAAACGGATCAACAACGTGTGGCGCTCTGGAATGGGAGAAAAGTTCCACGCCAAGCCATCGTCCGCGGTCGCGCAGGGTAAACTTTATTTTGACGAGGACAACCTCTGCTTGGATGCCGAAGAAGGTCAGCAACAATCGACGGGTGCACATGCGGACGCTGATGGACCCTCAACTGTCGAGCATTGGCATCGAGTTTTGACGAAGAAATGGGTTGCTGAATGGGACGGGCAGTCCGACGTTATCCATATTTGGGATCCTCCTGGGGATTTTATTCCGCAACGTTTCGACCCGCGGGTAATGTCGAAAGTCGTTGTCGCGGATTCAGACGGGTTGAGCGTGAAGCAAGTCGTGTACGAGGGTGCACATGTGTTGCCGACTGGAAGAGGTGTTTTCGGGGGCCGGTGTGCGCCACGTCCAGGTTCTCGATCCTGAACGCGACTTCGTCCTGCTGCTGCGGGAAAGCTACTTCGACAATGCGACGAGAGGAGGTAGGAAGAAGCTGCGCGACGATTATCCCTTCCAAAGCCAGACATTCGAGTACCATAAGGATGCAGTCTCGGGCGTCTTGGAACTGTGCAAGTGCGTGAGCCGCGATATCGAGTCAATGCCTCTGGGCGAGAATCGCAAGCCCACACTGGATAGCGAGGAGACAATCGAGTTCGCCAACTACACGTTTAGCAAGCCTCCAACAAAGGTTTTCACTCTTAATCGCCTGCGTCTGCTGGGAACCCGACGGCTTCGTGACAACCGAAAAGGGCACGCAAATGAGAATTGGCACAACTTGCCTGCGCCTGCAAATCTGGCCGATCCTGTCTCGGTTCCCGACGTCAAAGGACTTCCGCCCGATCTGGCCGAACAATGGCTCAAGGATGCGACAGCGGAGATTAGAGCAGAAAGGTTGTCAGGAACCGTTTCAGAATCCGCCGCGGCACCTAAACGGACCGCTGCGGCGGCGATCCGCATCGAAAAGAATCGCCGCGGCGCGTGGTTTGGGGGACTGCCTAGCGATTTCGGCGTGTTCCTTGAGGATGTGGGCGGCGATGGCCAATGGTGGCGGCCCGACGGCACGCTTACCGAGAAGTCGCCTAGCGGGGAATTTGAGGAATCTGGCGTTCAGAGTTCGCACGAGAAGCACGAGAAAGCAGTCCGCCGGACGTTTTTCGTGAGAGTCTTAACCAGCATGGCGGAGCCTTGCGGATTGAAGTACGAGATAACGCCCTGCGAGGAACTCGTCGGGCCAAATACGTTCGGCCTGCGAGCACTCCCGCATTCGGTGACTCCGCTTGGCTTTGCGGCCTGGGTGCCGGAAACGGCGCGTACGGTCACGGTGCGCGTCGGCGTTAGCACAGGCCCGTGGGAGGACGTTTGGTCGGAAAAATACGACGCAACTGGCAAAATACAGAGTTCTTCGTCCGGCAGAGTTGGCGACCTCGGCGGCAAACTCGAAGCCCAGGAGCTTGGCAGCGCCGATGTCCTCATTACGAATATACACCGTGGTAATGTCCGCCCGCCAAGCGACGATTTGCGCGTGATTGGCATGCGCCGCGACGGTTCGGTTGTCGAGGCCCCCACGCGGTTCCAGGGTCCAAAACAAGAACTCAACGGACTCTTCGCGTTGTTCGCCGACACTTCGTTGAAGCAGTTCAAGGAAATCAAGCTCCAGCGCCGCCCCTACACGTTGATCGAGTTCCGCGATGTGCCGGTACGGCCAAACGACGGCAAGCGCACGGAAAAGGCGTCGGCAACCGTTCCGGGTACACTCCCCGCGACCAACGCCCCGGGAGCCAAAAAGGCTCCGATAACCGAATCGGCATCTGGCGTCTCCCAGGCCGAGCGGATCAACAAGGCGCTAGACGCATACGACATCGCCATGGCGCATTTCCGGAACGGCCGCGCCGCAGAGGACGAGCCCGATGCCGCCTTGTGCGCTCTGCTGGAAGCACGGCTTCAAGCGGCCAAGACGAAGGCCGAGCGCATCGAGCTGCTTAGGAAGTTGGTCGATAACCGCCGTAAATACGAGCGCATCATCGAAGTGCAGTATAAGTTTGGCCGCGGTCTCCGATCCGAAGCCGACTGGACGCAAGCCAAGGCCGCCCGCCTCGACGCCGAAAGCCGGCTGGCGAAAGAGGAGGCAAACAACGGGGACGGAACGAATAACGCCGAAAAACGTTCAGATTCCAAGGATCCCCGCGCGTCCGCGGAAGCGGCTGCCGCATACGAGCGCGGCAATGCTCACGAGCAAAACAAGCAGTATGCCGACGCCGCGGCCGACTACTCGAAGGCCCTGGAGATCGATCCCAAAGACTATCAGCGCCCGGTTCAATCGCGCCCTCGACTACGAATATCTGCGCGAGTACGACAAGACGATCGCCGACTACACCAAGGTGATCGAAG
Organism: uncultured Planctomycetia bacterium; assembly: GCA_963707295.1. Taxonomy (GTDB): domain Bacteria; phylum Planctomycetota; class Planctomycetia; order Pirellulales; family Thermoguttaceae; genus JANXQG01. The sequence continues at coordinate 2,883,441 of CAVPPL010000005.1, read as the reverse complement.
GCGACACCGATTTCTCCAGGAACGTGGAGAGCAAGGACGAATGTCTGGCCATGACGCACCATTACCGCGGCCGCGCCTACCAGTGGTACAAGAAGGACAACGCCAAGGCCGTGGCCGATTTCACCGCGGCCCTGCGCCTGGATCCCAAAATCGAGATGGTCCATTACCGGCGGGGTCGAGCCTACAATGCGCTGAAGGAATACGACAAGGCCGTCGCCGACTTCAAGGTCGCGCTCGAGCAAGATCCGGACTACCCCAACTTGCTATGCGCCTACGCCTGGCAACTGGCCACCTGTCCGGACGCGAAGTTCCGCGACGGCAAGAAGGCCCTCGAACTCGCCCAGAGGGCCAACGAAAAGTTCAAATGGCAGGTGGCGGACCAGGTGGAGACGTTAGCGGCGGCCAACGCCGAGACAGGGCACTACGAAGAGGCGGTCAAGTGGCAGACGAAGGCCATTGATCTGTTTGCCGCCAAGGCAAAGGCCCATCCCGAAGATGACAAGGCCATGCGGCAGCGGCTCAAGCAATATGAGGCCCGCAAGCCGTACCGTGCGGAGTGAACGTGACGGCGCTACGTGGCGATGGTCGTTAGACACATCTAAGGACCCCATCCGGCTTGCGGTCGGTCGGTTTAGTCGTAATTCGCAGTCTCGCCCCCACCGCGTTTACCGCGGTGGAGCGAAAGATTGATGGCTAAAGTCGTCATCCCATCGCACTTTCGCCCGGTTTGCGGTGGCTGCCCGGCCCTGCCGGGCGGCCACCGCAAACCGGGCGACAAGGGCATCGAGCAGCATTCTTGTAGCCGTCAATCTTGCGCTCCACCGGGACAAGCCCGGCGGGGGCGGATTAGATCGACAGACCGCACAGCGCAGACGGGGTCGAGCGCGAGTTGTGTGCAGCAGCGAGGCTCCCTGCTCCATAAAAACATGGCCGAATTGTGCTATGTCACAAAGGGGGTCGAAAATTCTTTAAGTCCTTGAGCGGCAAGCACTTGGGGACGAATCCGAAAAGATTGTTCGATTTTCGCATAGCGCGGCATTCGGATAATATATATAGAGACACGTTATGTAGAGTAAATATATGATAACATAGGAGGGCTGGGGAATAGTGGCAAGTGGGTAGTGAGAAAAGCCGAGAGAAGAAAGATTAGGGATGGCCGATGAGGAAAAAGGGTTTTAGCCACGGAATGAACACGGATTGTTTCCGTGTTTCGTCCGCTCTTCATCCGTGGCCGCGTCCGGCTTTCGTGTGCTTCGTGTATTTCGTGGTTTCTTCATTCCTCCCCTTGCGCCGTTCCCCACCAGTAACCAGGTCGCCCAAAAAGAAATGCCCAGAAGACGTAATCCTACTGTCGCCCTACTTCGGTCGTACTGGCGTCCTGCTGCGATCCTACCCCGGTTCTACTCGCATCGTACTCGCATCTTGCCTCGAAAACCCCGGGAAAACAAGGAGAATTCGCCGTCTTCAAACCCCGAGAAAAAAATGTTCTCCGAATGCCGAAAACGAACCGGCGCTTTCCCTCAATGCGACCGCAAGGCCCGGATCGGATCGACCCGCGCGGCGCAGCGCCGGATAGATGCCGGCCACCACGCTGACCACGATCGCAAAGGCCATCGATGCCGCGATAAGCCACAAGGGGAAGGCGAAAAGGTCCAGTTCGCCAGTTATTCCCTGCTCGGTGCGCGTAGAGCGTTGCCAGCGCCTCCATGCCCCAAGAGACGAGCCAGCCCAGCGCGATGCCGCTCGCGCCGCCCAAGAAGCCGATGACAGCCGCCTCGGTGAGAAAGAGCACGAACAGGTCGCCGTCGGAGGCGCCGATCGCCTTGCAGAGGCCGATCTCCTGGAACCGCTCCATCACGGCCATCAAGAGCGTGTTGGCGATTCCCAGCGCCGCGATCGTCAGCGCGATACCGCCAACCACGGTCAACAAGAGGCGGATGCCGAGAAAGAACCGCTGCATGTCTTGCAGCCGGGCGAGCATCGTTTTCGTATGAAAGCCCATCTTGCGGATTTGCTTCTCGATCGTGTCCAAGTCGTCCGGATTGCGGACCCGCACCGTTGCGCTGCCGTAGCCCGCGGCCTTCGGGTCGCCGCCGGACTGGACGATGTTCCAGGCCGACTCCATGTACATGCCGCGGAGTTGCTTCATCAACTCGATGGGCAAAAAGATGCCGTTTTGGGCACGCGCGCCGCATGATGGCCGGCGCCTGATAGACGCCCACGATGGTCACTGTGAATTCCTTGCGGGTGAACTTGAATTGATTTCCGCCTTCGACGGCCATCTCCGCCGCCTCGACGCTGATTTCCTTGCCGATCGCCTCCTCGGGCGACTTCAGTCCCAGCGCCGAGACGATTTCGATGCCCACGATCGCCTCGTGCCCGGCGGCCTCGTCGAACAAGCGGCCGGCCAGGAGGATTTCGTGGGAAATGCCCAACAGGGCCACTTCGCTCGGGAGGGCCAGGCCGATGGCGGTCGTCTCCTTGCCGCCGTAGCGGAGGTGAATGTTCTTGACGTGGGCATCGGGGTAGGCCGCGGCAACGCCCGGCAGCTTTTCGATTTCCGCCAGGGCTTCGTCATTCAGCGGCGCGGGCCGCTTGGCGCCGTGGTGATCTTCCGGCTGGACCTCGATATTGTTCAGAAGCGAGAGGGCGCGGAACGGCGTTTCCACCTGCCGCTGCACGCCCAGCGAAAGGGCGACCATCGTCACCAGCACACCGGCCGCGAAGGTCACGCCAAGCGTCGTGAGCGTCACACGCAATGGCGACCGCCGCAGTCCTTGCAACGCCAGCCTCGCGATTTCCAAAGTTCTCATGGGCCGATCCCCTCCGGGTGCAGTGAGCCGTCTTCCGGGAGCAAGCGGCCGTCTCGGAGCCGCAGCACGCGGTCGGCCACGCGGAGGGCCATCTCCTCGTCGTGCGTCACCATCACCACGGTCGCTCCGAGCTGGTTGTGGATTTCGCGAATCAACTCCATCACTTCCGCGGCGGTTGTGCGATCGAGATTGCCGGTCGGTTCGTCGGCCAGCAGCAGCCGCGGGCGGTGGACAATCGCGCGGGCAATCGCCACCCGCTGTTGCTCGCCGCCGCTAAGTTCGGTGGGGCGGTGTGCGGCCCGTTGGGCGAGTCCGACACGCTCTATGGACTCTTGTGCCAGGCGGGCTCGCTCGGTGCCGTAAATCCCCTGAAAAGTAAGGGCCATTGCCACATTTTCCAATGCGGTCAGGCTTGCGATCAAATAATAGGATTGAAAGATGAAGCCGATGTTAGAGCGGCGATAGAGCGTCCGCTGGTGGCGATCGAGGGCAGTCAGTTCCTGCTGTTGGACCCAAACGGCCCCTTCGTCCGGCGTATCAAGTCCTCCCAGGATATGGAGCAACGTCGATTTGCCCGAACCGCTAACTCCAAGGACGGCAACGAATTGGCCCTCTTCAATCTCGAGGTTTACCTCGCGCAGGGCATGAATCTCCGCAGGTCCGACGCGGTAGTGGCGGGAGAGGCCGCGAGTTTCGATGAAAGATCGGCGGTTTTCCAACTGGACACTTTGGCTGATGTGACAGATTGTGGCAAAGGTACATTCTACGATGTCGTATTTGGGCCGTCGCCCCCTTTTCGAAGATTGGCGGAATTTCTCAAAAACCCTTGCGCGGCACAGAAAATCGGTGGAAAATCACGTGCGACAGTCTTAGTGTCAGGGAATTTCATGTGTTTTGTCGATCGCACCCAATTCGCGGCCGCGTGACTTATTTTGCTTTCCTAAGAAAGGAACAAAACACTTGCCAAAGCAAGCGATAAGTGATAGGATTGATGGTGTGATTGCTGCCGGACGTAATTTCGGCGGTAATTCCCTGGGTCCAACTGTGGCGTTTGCGCGAAGCGAACTATTTCACAGATTGAACCTTTGGGCGCGACCAGTCGTAGAAAAAGTAACCGGCTGTCGTGGCAGGCCAACAGGATTGGAACGCGCTTCTATACCCCATCCGGTTTTACCCAGAGCCGGAAGTGCCAGCGCACCCCCAGACTGGCACATGCGTTTCAGGAGCTTGGATCTGCCGCGGCAGCCGGGTTTTTTTGCGCCTGCTTGCCGTATAAGCGGCGTCCCGCCGCTTGCCGGATGCGGCGGGACGCCGCTTCTACGCCATCGACCTCAGCCGATTTCCACGACGACGCTGTTCGCGCCGCTCTCTCGCACCTTGATCTTGACCTCCAAGAAACGTTGGAGAATATTGATGTGCGTCGACGAGTGCTGAGTCAGCGGCATCGTTCGAAACATGCCACCGCCGGTCTTCTGGTAAGCCGCGATTCCCAGCGGCAAAAGGAGTTGGTCTGCCAAGTGTGGCCCGACGGGCACGTCCGCGGCAAGATACGCTTGTGCTTCGTGAAGACATTCGGCGGCAACATCTTCGGCCCGAACTCCGAGCCGGCCGAAGCCGGTGAAGACTTCAGTCACATGTTCCGACTCCAACTCGATCATCACGACGTTTCCAGGGCCTTTTCCGCCCAGAACGTTTTCGTACAGCATAGACTGCAAATCCCAGCCGGTCGCCTTGGCGAGCGTATCGCACTGACGATCGGCGATATGCCTTGGCAGACGCGAGAGCAAGACGCGGACTCGATGTTCGAGCAGAGTTCCGCGCTCGGTCAGCTCAAATCGGCCCAAGGGAGCGCGCCGAACCGCGGCCTCAAACCGCCCGCCGCCGGCCGGATAAAAACCAGGACGTTCCAAGCACACGGTGACCATAGGTCCCATGCGGTTCACTAGGGGCAGGAACGCGTTTGCCAGAAAATCAAACGGCGGGGCCATCGAGTTGTGCGTCCCGCCTTCGACGGTCAGGTGTGACTCGCCCGGCGCGGTGAGCAATGCCGGCAGCACCGTCTGTAGGACGAGCGTCGCGCTGCCCGCGGTGCGAACTTTGAACGAAAAGTTGCCGCCGCAAACCTTGCCGGGCCGAAAGCCAAGTCGCGTCGAGCCCAGCGAATCGCCCTCGATTTCCGCCTGCCCGACCTCCGCCGCCGCGCGGACGGCGGTGAGATGCTGCTCCATTAGGCCCGGCTTTTTCCGCCGGGCGCGAATGTTCTCGATCTCGACGCCGCGCCCGTCACAAGCGACAGCGCAAGCGACGAGCGGACCATCTGCCCGCCGCCTTCGCCTTGCGAGCCGTCAATTTGCACCAATTCGTTCGTCAAATAATCGTTACTCCATGCTGCCGCATTTCCTCGATCGCCCGCCGCACGTCACCGGGCCGAAGCTCGACGCCGCGAGCGGCTTCATCCAGCAACGCCACGCGGAAGCCGAGCGAGATCGCGTCCAGCGCCGTGAACTTCACGCAATAGTCGGTCGCCAGTCCGCAGACGTGTACGTCCTCGACCCCGCGCTTGCGCAGGTATTCGGCCAGCCCGGTCGCCGCACGATGGCCGTTGTCGAAGAAACCGCTATAGCTGTCGATGCTCGCGTCCGTGCCCTTGCGAAAGACACGCGCCACGCGGTCGAGGTTCAGGGCCGGATGGAACTCCGCGCCTGGCGTGTCTTGCACGCAGTGTATCGGCCAGAGAATCTGCGGCAGGCCGTTCAGTTCGATCTGCTCGCCGGCCGCGCGGCCCGGATGATTGGCGGCGAAGCTCCCGTGGTTCGCAGGGTGCCAGTCCTGCGTGGCCACGACGAGGTCGTAACCGGCTTGGACGCTATTGACGACCGGCACGATCGCATCGCCCTCAGGCACGGCGAGCGCCCCGCCGGGGCAGAAATCGTTTTGAATATCGACGAGGATCAGCGCGGTCATGGCTTCTGAAGATCGATTACTACTTTCATCGGGTATATCAGGCCCCAATCCTGGCGTCGCCCGTACGATTCCATGGCCGTGGCCAGCGATGGAGCGAGCGGGCCTTGAAACCGCACTTTTCCGTCCACCACCACCGTCACCGGCCGGGTCACGTCCACCATGCGGGGATGAAGCCAGACCGTGAACCGCGTCACGTTCTGCGTCGCGACTTGAATCGTATTGTCGCGGCGGTTGATCGCGTCCAGCGAAGCCCCGCCAAGGGCGACCTTGCGGTATTCCAGCCGCCAAGTCGTAAAACTGTTGATGTCGTGCGGGATCAGTTCGTCGTATTCAATTCTACCGGTCGTCGACTTTTCCAACGAGAGCCAGCGATTGTTGACCACGGGGTAAGTATACGTTTCGCGAAAGCCGTTCGGGCTCGCAAGGCCGATATGATCGTAATAGGGGTCGCGGCGCGCGTTCTGCATCTTATGCAGGTAATCAAAGACGTACTTCCGACCCTCGGGAAAGCCGTGGGCCCCGTTGTGCTCGAAGTATACGTGCTCAAGGTGCTCGCGCGTGAGGAGCTGATCGGTGAGCCGCCCGAAGTCCGCGTCGGTGGTATGATTGCGGACGCCCGGCCGAGCGTTGTGGACGCCGTTGACGAAGCACAAGGGCGTTCCGCGGAGCGCCGGCCAGTAGCCGTAGTTCCACGAGCCGCTGTGGACCACGATGGCCGCAAAGCGATCGGGCATCCGCAGCGCCATATGATACGCCCCGAAGCCGCCCATCGAGTGGCCGACGAGAAACACGCGGTCGGGATCGATGTGAAAGCGGGCCTTGCACTCCAGGATCGTGTCGGCGATGTAGTCGTCCGCCTCTTCCAGGCACCAGCGGCGGTAGGACGGCTTGTCCGGCGACGAGGGGCCGACGGTGATCATGCCGGTGGCGGAGAAGAGATCGCCCGACGCGCTGCTCGCCGGCGACTGTCCAGGAGTTGAAAGCGCGGCGCCGGCGACCCGCCGCGGCGTGGTTGCTCCGCCGCCGTGCATGAAGATGATCAGGCCCGTGGGCCGATCGGGCTGGTAGCCTGGCGGAACCAGGAAGTAGAGCAGATCGTCGGGGTGTTTTGAGCGCAAGTCATCCGTCGAAAAATGCTCCGCGGGCAGCAAACCCGGCTTGACCGGCTTGTAGGTTCGGGCGATCAACCGCTCGATGACCGGGTTGACCGGCCCGCCGTATTCGGCCAATTGTCTAAGAATGCGCTGCCGTTGCGGCGCGCGGTCGGCAGCAAGGTAGTTTCGACACAACCCGACCGCCTCGTCTCGGGTCATCGACCAGCCGGCGAGCGGCCAAGTAACGAAGGCGATCAATACGATCAATACTCGTGACGCACCTGCGTCAAATCCTCTTTGTCTCATTGATGCTACTCCTTCAAGACATGTAGGGTGGGCCGAGTGAAACGAGTCCCACCAAATTCGGCCGATTCTGATTCATGGTGGGACTCGTTGCACTCGGCCCGCCCTACGCCTACGACTGGCATCCGACGTTGCCAGCTACCTCTGTGCCAATACTCCCTTGTACCACTCGGATTCGAGCTTCTTTTCGTCCCAGCCATACACTTGCTCGATGGCCTTCAAAGTGTCTTTCTCTTCGCGCAGCGCCAGGACCAGCTTGCCGAACTTTTCCGGCTGCCGGGCCAATACGCCGACGAGCGTCCAGGCCTCGGCGTAGTGCGGCAAGATCATGTTCGTCGTGTCCATTGTCAGCAACGCTCGCACGCCCGATGCCTTCTTCCTTCGTATCCTGTCTTGAACGAGCTTCAGCCAGCCCCGATCGGCTTTGCCCAGCTCGCGGTTTTCGTTGTGATAGCTGTTGCTGAACATCATCACGCCGGGCTGGCCGAAGATCAGCGATTCGACGGCGTTGGCGAAGCCGGTCGCCAGCGGATCGTGCCGCCGTGGTTCCACCTGCTGCACGAAGTTCATATAGCCGATGTCCGCCGCGGCCAACCGGCGCAGCCACTCGTCTTCCTGCCCCGACAAGCAGAGTACCGCCACGTTCCGCGTATAAAAACTCGACCACTTCAAGACTTCGTCCTTCATGTCGGTCACGACGCCCGGCGCTTCCGGCCACCTTGAACGCATCCGGCATCTCGTCGTGCATCGCCTTGACCCATTTTTCGAATTCGTAGTGCGTCTTCAGAAGAACAAGATGAGCTGTGCGTTTATCCAAGCCCGATCGCAGCGGCGCCGTGTACTTGCCCTCCAGGTAATTCTCGATCTTCTTGATGTCGGGCAAGAAGCGGTCCTGAGCTTCCTTGCCCGCCCAGAGGGTGAGATGCCGCGTGTCAAGCGGTTTCAAGCCGAGGCCGCTCAGCTTGGCGATCTTATTGACGCGTTCGAGGATGAAATCTCGCTGTTGGTCATTGCCGGGCAGGCCTTCGCCAGGCACGATCGGAGGCGCCTTCTCGGCTTCGCCGCCGGCCGGCTTTTCGCGCGGAGCGGATGCCTGCCGCAGCGCGTCGATCTGGTCGGCGTCGAAGCCCAAGCGGTCGAGCTGCTTTTCAATGCCCGGTGTAACCTTGAAATCGACGCCCTGCTCGGAAGCCTTTTGCACGATCGTCTTGGCGGATATGCGATCGTGCCTCATGCGGGCGATATCGCGCATGGCCAGCGGCTTGGACGGCGCCGACTCCTCCTGACAGAGCGCCGACGACCCCACCGCGAAAAGGATTATGGCAATAAGAACTGTCCGCAAATCAAAGCTTTGCATCTTCTGCATCGGCTTGCCTCCTCGCGCGGCCGGCCATCAAACTGGACTTCGCCATGGCGCGATGGCCACGCACGTATTATCCTATGCCGGGCAAGTCCATTCTACAACTCGCAATCGCGCCTCTACGGCACTTTCCGCCCTTGCGCGGCCTCCCAAAGCGCGTACCAGTCTTCGCGCTGGAGCACGATTTCGGCGGCTGCCGCCGCGCTGCGAATTCGCTCGATTCGGTTTGTGCCGATGATCGGCAACGGCCGCGCCGGATGTGCCAGAATCCAGGCGTAGGCCAGTTGCTCCAGGCTCGCGCCGCCATAGCGCGCGGCCATGCCGCGGGCCGCGTCGGCAATCCGCCGCGCGGCGTCGTTGGCCGGATCGAACAGCCGCCCGCCGGCCATCGGGCTCCAGGCCATCGGCAAGATGCCCGCCTTCTCGCATTGGGCAAACGTGCCGTCGTAGATCGGGTCCATTCGCAGCAAGTGGAATTCAAGCTGATTGGTCGCCAGCGGCCGTTCCATTCGGCTGGCGAGCAGATCGAACTGTGCGACCGTGTAGTTCGACACGCCCGCCGCGCGAATCTTGCCTTCGCGCACCAGCGCGTTCAGGCCGGCGGCAGTGTCGTCCGCGCGGGTGAGCCAATCGGGCCGATGCACGAGCAGCAGTTCGACGCGGTCCGTGCTCAGCAATCGCAGCGATTTCTCCAGGCTCTTGACCATCCGCTCGCCGGTGGCGTTGTAATGTGCAGTGCGGCGTTCAGGATGAAACTTGCACGGAATGTAGATGCCCGCTTTGGTGACGATCTCCAGCTTGTCGCGCAAGCCCGGTGAAAGTGCCAACGCGGCGCCAGCGCCTGCTCGACTTCGTAGACGCCGTAGATTTCCGCCGTGTCGATCGTGGTGATGCCAAGCTCTACGCAAGTCTGTAGGCGACGGTTGATTTCCTGCGGGGCGGGCTGGTCTCGAAGCAACCGCCAGGTCCCATAGATCAAACGTGAAAACTCCGGCCCATCCGGCGCGATCGGCAGCCGCGGCATCGTCATGGATAAACTCCTCGTGGTGAAAACGGCCAGTATAGCATGAACAAAACGGCGGCAATACGTGTCCTATTGCGCAATGTCTTGCCCGATCCTCGTGAGCATGGTAGACTCGAAAACCAGGTGTGTGCGGGCGTGGCGAAATTGGCAGACGCGCCAGACTTAGGATCTGGTTCCGCAAGGAGTGGAGGTTCAAGTCCTCTCGCCCGCATTCAACGTAAAGGCTTACGTCGCAAAGAGTTACGCAAGGCTTTTCTATTGCGCCACTGTTTAACCAGAAAGAGTGTGAATACGTCGTGCTACGCGGGTGCTACGGACGCGAGAGAACTCTGTTGACGGATGCAAAACAACATGGACACTTCCCGCGGTAAGACACTCGCGTGAAAACGTTCCGAGGCAAAGCCCTCAGTTCGCATCGTGGATTGGCTGAAAGTGGAACCCAACGCCGAGGAGCTGCGGCGTAAAGCTTGGGACAGATGCTAATGTCTTCGTCTGCGCAAGTTTCCGACACATGCTCTGGACCGTGTGCAATAAGCCGGCCTTCATCATCGCCAGCCTGACGACGCCACAGGCGAGGAAGTCAGCACCGAAATCGCGCCCTTTTGATTTTCGACCAAGGCTAATTTGTCCGCCTGAGTACTCTTCCCAAAGCTCGCGCCATTGCTCGGCCGTCCATGTGGACTTGTCCTGTTCACCAATGGCAGGCTTGGACTTTCGCTTTCGAGGAGCTTTCAGTTCGGGATAGTCGAGGCTGCGCATATCTCCGCGCGTTAGCGGGCACCTTGTCGTGGAAACACAAGGATCAGGCTTGGTCTTCCACGGGCAGAGGCGGCTCGCGTCCGCTGGCGAAGACTCGCTGCCAGTCCTCCAGCGTCCAGTGGGACCTGTCCTCGGCTGCGGCAGGCTTGAAGCCAGAACGGCCGTTGAGCGAGCCTATTTGCACGCTGGTCGCGTCGAGGTCCTGGAGAGACTTCGGCAAGAATGAAACATAAAAGGCTTGTTTCGTCAATTCTCCAGGTTATACTCAAGCCCTATATAGCAATAAAATCTCCTCTCAGGACGGGGCTGGATTGGGTTTCTCTAGCCTCTATTTGCGTTTTTGGTGGATTCCCGTCACAATACGGAGTCTCTGAGCTTCCACCGACTACGAATCCATCATGAACACGGCGTCTCGCAAGGTAGCCTCACCAAAAGTCGTCTCCATTGCAGATTTTCGTCCAATGGCGCGGCGGCGCATTCCAAGAGCAGTATTCGATTACCTTGATGGCGGCGCGGAGGGTGAGGTCACGTTACGCGAAAACTGCCGCATTTTTGAAGATGTAACCTTCCGTCCGCGCCATGCAGTTGCACTCCCTGAGTGCAGCCTTCGCACGAAGACTCTGGGCTTCGACTTGGCTGTGCCTTTCATGCTGGCTCCGGTCGGATATAGCCGGCTCATGCATCCTGACGGCGAAGCAGGCGCAGCGCGAGCGGCGGGCAACGCAGGCACGGCGTACATCCTGTCAACAATCTCGGGGTATCGGCTGGAAGACGTTAAGGCCGCGTCGAAAGGCCCAATGTGTTACCAGCTCTATCTACTAGGAGGACGGGCAGCGTCGGAGGCAGCAATCGATCGGGTGCGAGTCGCCGGGTTTTCGGCGCTGGTAGTTACGATCGACACCGCGGTGTCGGGCATCCGCGAACGCGACTTCCGCAATGGAATGAAGGAACTCATCGGCGGCGGCATTTTCGACAAGTTGCCCTATCTTCCCAATATTCTGTCGCACCCTGGATGGCTTGTAAGCTTTCTCCTCGACGGCGGATTGCCGGCACTGCCGAACGTCGTGGTTCCAGGCAAAGGTCCGATGCCGTTGCTCGACGTTGGCGCTGCACTGGCGGAATCGACCGTCACCTGGTCCGACTTCACATGGATTCGCGAGCATTGGGGCGGACCGATCGTAGTTAAAGGCGTGTTGACGGGCGATGATGCGAAGCGAGCAATCGACTACGGAGCGGCTGCAATCTCCGTATCGAACCACGGAGGGCGCCAACTGGATGGAGTTCAGTCGTCCTTGCGTGCATTGCCGGAGGTCGTCAAAGCAGTCGGCGGTCAGATTGACGTCTGGATGGACGGTGGGATTCGCCGGGGAGCAGATATCGTGAAAGCGATCTGCCTGGGAGCGAAAGCCGTGCTCTGCGGGCGCGCCTATGCATACGGGCTGGCCGCCGCGGGCGAGGCCGGTGTTAGTCGCGCCATTGAGATTCTACGTACCGATGTGGAACGCACGCTCAGGCTTTTGGGATGTCCGTCGGTCGCGGCGCTTGATCAGACGTACGTGAATGTCCCCGCGAACTGGCGAATCTCGTAGTCAACAAGAACACACTGCGATCTTCCAACTCGCCATACGATAGAGCGGAAGGAGCGTTCCGGCGCACGGTTCTCGGGATCAACATAAAGAACACTCCTCGGGTTGAAAAAATCGGGTTCCAACTTTGCGTTTTTTGGCGTCCATGCGCATTCGACCCGCGAGCGATCGGCCGAGCCACTTTTGGGCCGTCTTGCCTCCTGAAGGTATCTGTGCCTTCGTTATTGGAAACCGCAGTTTTGACGGCTTTCCAGTGCTTTGAATTAGGAGATGGCGGTCTCGGAGTAGTCTGACCGCAAAAAATGCGGGCCATGAATCGGCAGCCAAGCGCAGAAAAGGAACGGTTTGTGATATCCAGGCGCACTAATCTTTTCGAGGCGGTGGGCGATGTGACCTGCACTTAGATGAAGACGCTTCTGCACGTCGGCAGAGGCGACCTCCGCGCGGGACGAACTCTTTGCCCGGGCACTTCGCGCGACGTGATCTCTGCGCACAAAGCACTGGGACCAGCGGGAGGAAGTCGCATCGCAAGAGTCGGGCCATCTCGTGCTGGCAATCGGGGCAACGCATGCGGGCGAAACCCTGATGCCGGTCGCCGCACTTGAGAAAGGCCGTCCCCGTTCCAAAAAGCGTCGTCTCGAACTACCGAACGGGTAACGATTCAACGCTGCAACGGGTCAACGATCCCGCGCTTACCTCGATCAGCGTCACCGAGTTAGGCATGAGTTTCTCGGAAAACTCGAATCGCCCCTCCCTAACACTCCCCGCTTTGCACACTGTCAATTCGGCTCGGCTGCGGTCGTGCCAAATATTGCCGTGCGTCGGATCAACGATGCTCTCGCGCCAGACTCCACTTCGCAATCCCACGGGCAGTTTTTCAATCTCGATAGCTACCCTCCGCGACACACCATAGCGGCAAGTAAAATTGACCAGCACGATAGCCAGCCGCTCCCGCTTCTGGTCCCACGCCGCCACGCCCGACACCTCGCCATCGGTTCCGGTGAGTGAAACCCACTGGCCGGAAAGCCCGTTGAAGATTTTCGCCACATTATAACTGGCTTTGGGCAAGTTATCTTGCATCAAGAGACTGAAGTCGCCACGGAAATTCATGTCATTTTGTTTGACGTAGAAAAAGCATGGTCGGTCGATCTTCTCCGGCAGCATAGCGCGCACAATCCCATCCGCGCACCACGCCGCGCCCAGTTCATGGTCGTGCGGGCGGTCGGCCCACCATGCCTGGTTCCATTCGGTGATCATGAACGACCGGACGCTTTTCTCCAGCCGCGGCTGGTCCGCCAGGTAACCTCGAAAAGCCCGCACCTCTTCCGCAATCATTGACGCTTCCTGGAAATACTCGTGCCAACTGACAAAATCCAGCGGCAGGTTCTCACGCCGCGCAATAAAGAATCAGCCCGCGGGCAAAACCGCGACCATGCTGGCAACTTCCATGCTCGGCGTTCTCGAATGGCCCGCTGGCAAGCGCCGGCCCGCCAATTTTTGCATTAGGATCGGCGCGGCGAACACCGCGGGCAGTGGCGCGATAGAGCTTGCAATACGCCTCGAATCGCCGCACCACGTTGGCGTCGGTTTCTGCTTTGCCCAGCGCCTGGGTATAAAGACTCTTAAAGGGTTCGCCGCCGGTGTCTTCCGGACCGGGCTTGAGCCAGCCGGCATTGACCTCATTCCACACTTCCCAAAACGGAACTCGCGTGCCGCGCTCGATCGCGTGCCGCGCGGCGCGGAAACAAAGCTCTTCCCAAACGCCGTAATCGCGCAGAGCGCTTTGCCGCTCGCCATTGGGCACTGCATCCAAAACCTGCGGCATATACGAAACGCAAATGATCGGCTCGGCGCCGATCTGCGCCATGAAATCGAGCCGCTTGTCGAAATCGCCCCAATCGTCCACCAACTTGCCGACAGCACCTTTTTTCAGCGCGCCTGTCAAGACGTTATCCATGCGAAACCACTTGAATCCGCCTTCGCGCAATTTCTTGGCCGTGGCCGCGTCATAATCCGACATTCCCCCACCCTGGCTCAGCCCCACAATTCCGTTGAGAACCGGGCCGAAGACCTGCTGCGGATGCACCGCCAGTTTCAGCGTCTCACGCGCCCGTTTCGGCTCGATGATCGTCCAGTTCCCCTCGCTAAAACTGTCGCCCCCCTGCACCTTTCCATAAACCTGGATGGCGACCCGCACTTTCTGCCCCGGAACAGCCCGCTCGCTGAGCACCGTCAGCGCCGGATGATCGTTGTCATAACGCCCCTGCAATTCGCCGTTGACCCACACTTCTCCGCCGTCTCCGCAATTGATCCGCAGCCCGACCGGCTCGCCCGCGCACGGCTTTCCTTCGATTTTCTGCGGCACTGTCAGCTCCGCCCCAAGCCAGCGAAATTTCTGATCCGTCGGCCAGGCATCGCCGACCTTGATCGCTTTGCCCTCGCTCCAATTTTGCGGAGGAGTGGTTTGGCGTTGATCGAAAGGAGGCAGCACCAGCCATTGGCCACGGCATGGAGCGGCGACCAGCATTAACAGCACGAACAATAGCCGGGCACTAATCGTGTCAACCATAATGGATTCCTGCCTCGAAAATCAATTGGGGTGGGCGGATGTGGATGCACGAGCGTAGCGCCCGTTGCTCATACCGTCCGGTTTGAATAACGTATCACGCGGCCAGGTTCTCCGCAAGTTGCGCATCGTTGCGTGTGCGGCACATCTCTTTGGCACGGTCCGAACAAGGCTGAAGTGCAAGCGAACGTTAAACCTGTCCTTCGCTCGCGCTTCAGGCTTGTGGGCAGGATTATTGGCTGCGACGGCCGATTTTTCTCTTTCCAGTGGTTCAACATGGTTTCATCGCGTTTTCTCGCGTGATTTAGGGGTTATTTGAGACCTGACCGAACCCAGGGCAAACCTAGGTTGAATAGCCAACCCTGGGCTTGCGGACGGAATCCCGTTGGGATTCAATTTCATGTGCTCGCCGCAACGCATAGAGAGCGGCGCAATTCATCCCCAACGGGGATATGTCCCCCAGCCCATCCCTGAAAGAGATATTGTTGTCAAGGGTCGAACCTGGGGATTTTTTCGGTGAGTTGTGGTTTAGGTGCATAGCATCGATCTGGAAGTCGCTAAGGGCTTCGTTTTGGTTGGATTTTGAGTTTCGCAAGGAGCTGGGTAAGGTATCGAGTTGTCGCGGTCTTTTGTGCGAGGTTGTCGAGCCGTTCTTTTCACTGCGGCTGCACCCCATATCCATCCCTTCGTGATTCCGTCCGCTGAATCAGCGGCCGTCCAGGATCAATCGACCCTGACACCGAGTATTCTGTTCGACCGTCTCGCGAACGCGGGCCGCCTCAATCAGGGTAACGCCGGCGGAATCCGCCGGTCCACTGGGCTGGTCAGGCTGGCCGTGCGTCGCGAGGGCCTCTTCTTCCAAGGAAGAAGGGCCGATGCAACCGTCATCTCCTCGTCGTTTTCCTCGTGCTATAATCGAATTGCTTGGCGAAACGGAGCCGGGCTCTGCTGGCGAGCAACCCGGCAAGGGATCGTCAGGTCAAGGGCGCGTCAAAGACGCGCGGTTGCCGCGCTCTCGGAGTCGCGGCAACTTTTTTTGTCTTGTCCGCAATCCTCCTTTGAACGCCCTTGCCGTGCCTCAAAAAACGCATTCCGATCCGGCAGCACGCAGGCAGACCGCGGATCGTTTGCGTTGTTACTGCCAATCAATCGATACGCTTGCTGATGTTTCAGCATGTGCCATATGATGGTGGCCACCCGGCGCATCACCGCCACCCGCGCGATCTTGGAGCCGCGGCGTTTCTTGATCCGCTGGAACCACTCCTTCATGCGCGCATCGCGACGCAGGATATGCACCACGATCTGACCGAGAATGAACCGCGCTATGGCGCTGCCTTCTTTGGTGATCGAGCCGAGTCGCCGTGTGGCGTCGCCCGAGTTCCGGCATCCTGGCGTTAATCCCCAATAATGAGCTAGGCTACGCGCCGATCGGAACCGCTCGACCGAGCCGATGCTGGAAGCCAAGGCCAAGCTGCCGTAAGGCCCGGCGCCGGGAATCGTGGCAATCGTCACCGCCGCCTGGTTCTCCGCTTGACGCGCACCAATCTTCGCCTCCAACTCCACGATCTGCTTGTCGTAAAGCTCCCACTGGCTCAAAAGATGATCTAACTCCATGCGGTCCATCGCGCCAACTTCCAGCTTCATCAGCCACTTCCGTGCGGCCTTGGTTTGCATTCCCTTCGTCGGGCATTCCTGCTGCAAGTTGTGTTTGAGCAGCAGGTGCTGAACTCGGTTCACCGCTCGCGTGCGGAGTCGCCCTAGCCGATGCCGCACGGCCGTCAACTGGCGGTCCTCGGCGTCGCGTGCGGACGGCGGCACGATTCGACGCACGTTTTGGACCTTCTTGCCTTCCAGCAGCCGCTGGCGGTTGGTCCACAATAGTTCTCCGAGTCCGTCGGCATCGCGGCGGTCAGTCTTGTTCTTGCTGCGCTTTTCCGGCTGGACGAGCACGATCTCCCGGCAGCCGTATTCGGCGAGCATTTTCAAGAACCAGTCGTTGAAGCCGCAGACCTCCACGATCGTTACAAATCCCCCTTCCGATACGCTTCGATTTCGCACTTCATCGAGAAATTCCCGCACGCGCTTCCATTCCGTGCTGATCTGGCGTTTGAGAATCACGTCTCCCGCTTCGTCGCGTAAATTGACGGTCAACTGCTTGCGATGCTGGTCAACGGCAAGGTACAACATAATCGGTCCTCCTGGCTTTGCTCTTGGTGAGTGAAAGTAAAACGTCGCTACACCGTGTATAGCACCAGGAGGACCGCTCTTTCACATAATCAGGGTCGGTGGGAGGAACGATCACCGGCCATGGGATATCTTTTCCTCGCTCTGACTTCCTCGCGGCTTCCTCGCGGCAAAGGGCAATCCGTGTTGTTCCTTGAATCTTGATATGGTTTGCCTTACAGGGGCGGAGCCACGGTCATGCGCGAATAGAGCGTCGACACTTCGCCGCCAGACTTCGTGCCAAGATCATTGAACACTTCGTAATCAATCGTTAGCGGAAAGCCATGCACGCTGGCATCGCACATTACGAAATTGCACACGCCCGGATGCGCGCTCTTGAAGCCGTCGCAGTTCTGCGTGGGATTCTGGCCATGCAGCGCACTGTTGGACAGTGTCGTGGGGCCGCTGACCAGAGGACATAGCGACATATCCGCGTTCAAAAGCACGTTCGTGGTGGCCGTCGAGCCGTTCAGATTGTACAACGAGGCGTGGATCGTGCGGTCCGGCAATTGTTCGCCTTCCATGATCGTCTTGCTGAGTCCATCCGTAATCCGCTTGAACTTGCAGCCGACTGGGATTTCCGAAAAGAAGACTCCGATGTCCGTATTGCTGGGCACCTTCTGGCTGTAGCCCCGCGTGTCTTGGTGGTCCGTAGTCTGGGCACAATAACAAATCGGATTCGTGTCGGTATCCTTGCACGGACATGCGCTAGGGTATTGGCCGGTATGGATTATAACCGGTCCCGCGTTGCCCACGTAGCAAGTAACCATCGCATACTCCTCGTCGGAAAAATCCGTGCAACGGCAGTGGCAGATCGGCGGGCCGTTCCAGGACGGGCAAAGAAAATCCGGATCGACCCGGGTCGCCATGATGGCATTAGGCCCGGCGCTGGGCGGTACCTGGAAATTGAATCGGTCGTAGATGCTTTTGCCCTCCATGAAGGGCAGAATCGCGAGATTCTGGTTAAAGGACTGGCCGCCCGCGCAGGGTTCGATTCGACGAGATAGCCTTTGCTGCTGCCGGCGGGCAGAGTGCCGTAGGTGCTTTCGTAGCTCAAGAGCGCCAACCCGCACTGCTTCAACTTGTTGACGCAGGCGGCGCGGCGGCCCGCCTCGCGCGCGGCGTTAATAGCAGGCAACAGCAGGGCGATGAGTATGCCGATTATGGCTATGACGACCAGAAGCTCAACGAGCGTAAAGGCCCCGCGCTTAAAAGCATTGCGGCGAATGTCTTGCATCGGATTTCCTCCCGTGAAAATGATACTTACCTAGCCACTGCCGTTATCGTAACGCTTGGCGGGGATTTGGCAATAGGCCGCGGCCAACGGTGCGTGGCAAGTTTTTCTTGCAAGTCCCGACAAGCCTGAAAGCGCAAGCGAAGGAACACTTCTTCCTTCGCTTGCGCTTCAGGCTTGTATTCGGCCGCCAGAAAATGTTGCCGCACACGGCCAACGCCTGCAAATGAAACAGAGGCCCACGGCAATCTGGTAGCAATGACAGCAAAGGCGGTTTTCCCCTTACCGAGCTAACCTTAGGCTAACACTCGCGTCGATTCAGCGTCGCCAGAGCGAGACGTTCAACCGGACGTTTATAGCGCCAATTGTCGCATACGCGACGGGTGCCCGAATGCCCACTTTGCGGGAAGTACCAGCCGTAAACCCACTGACAGACGGCCAGGCAGAGCGCGAACACGGCCTCCCGCCAGGCCGCGCAAAGTTGCTCCTTGACCCCTTGACCGACTCGGGAAGGCCACAAACGCGCCTTGCGGTGTGAATCCCGCCTGTGTATACGGATATTAACGTCCGTTATAAGTGATGATTAAAGCCGTGACCCCGACTTCCCCGGAGATTTGATTTCCCGATTACAAATCTGATCGCGCCTATGAATTGTGGAGACGCTTCAAGGGAGTCTTTTCCGCTGCCTCGATCGCGGCATTAATCTTCTTCCACGCCTTGAGCTTCGCGGGAGTGACGACGCCAGGATCGATCGACGACTCGCCACGCAATGCGATGCGCGTCAATATAACTCCATCGATCAGTGCGCGCGTATCGGCTGCGATCGAAGTGCCGTCGCCCATAGTCAAAAGCACTTCTCCGGCTTGCGCAGTCGAGTGCGCGAAGTTTCGGATCGAGCTTCGCCATGACGAGGCCGCCCGAACTGTCGGTCAGAACAATATTATCCGTCGGCTGGTCATACCTTTCCAGGTGCCACCGCAACGGCCAAGGCCAGTCCGACGGATCGAAGCTGGGGTGGGGTCCAAGCAACCGCCAAGCACCATCGCGTACGCTGATAAAACTCGATTGACGCATGATCGCGCCGTCATCGGCGGTCAACTTCGACACATCCTGAAGCGTCGGCCAGCAGTCGAAGCGCTTCCGCATCGAGAGAACTAGCACATCGGAGAACACGCGCTCGTGTCTTGCTGGGCGGTACAGCAGTATCGCAACGCCGAACCCGCCGCCGGGCAATGGGAAACCGAACCAGTCACCCGGTTTCGCATTTCGATCTGTCTTCGAGCCGGCCGGCGCGAAGTGAAGCTCATTCAGATCGATGGCTGCCCGGACCTTCTTCGCGTGCTTGTTCCATCGACCGATATCGCTTTTTGTGATCTTGATCGCTTCGACCGGGACATCATGAAATGTGAAGCCCATCCCACGAAAATGCCGGACCAAACTTTTCTCGAGTGCGCTGCCGGCGATCACGATTTCTAGAGAAGGAAATTGTATTGCCTCGTTCTTGGTCGCGCTGATGTTGTCGATCATCGTGAGTGATGGCTCGTCTGCACTGGTTTGAATCGACCAGACCGTCGAATTACGAACCGTCGATTCAAGGCGAGTGGGCGGAATTGGAAACGCGTCAGGTTCGAACCGCTGGATGCGTCCGTAGACGGGCCAACGGCCGGTCACGATCGATTTAGTGGTCACTAGTCCTACCCACGCCGCTGGCCATTCGTGCGGCAAACCGATCTTCTCCGCCTTAATCGAACGCTCAACCAAGTCCATGCGAATGTAGACGTGTAGCAAACCGGTCTCCGCATTCGGAGGTCGAGATACCACGCCGCATATCATTCCAAGGCTCGGGAGCGAGATCGAAAACACCTCACCGCCAGCCAGAACCGAGTCTTTCCTTGCCATCGTTAGCTGATGCCGTCCTGTAGGGGAAGCTGATTTCCCTTAACCAAGGTGATCCTACAATGGGACTTGAGGCGATGCAAGTAAACCAGCCGACGGAGGCTCGCACGTCCACTTCCGTCAGTAGGCCACTTATTTTAGTTCGGCATGGCTGGAGGGGGACGCTGGCGAATCGTTTACGGTACCAGATGTCGCTCGCGCGGCGGCTGTGCGTCGGAGGGACGCAGAGCTACCAGCCGCGGAATGCACGTGGGCGATGGCGCTCAGGTGCCAGGCCAATAATCGGCCAAGACCGCGTCATGGGCAGCCAGCGGCGGGATCGTCCTGTCTTGACGGTCGTCGAAGGGCGGCCAGTTTGCCCAGTGTTCTCGCCAGACCGCCTTGCGCCAGCGAGCATCGGCCAGCGCCGCTTGGATCGACTTGTTGAAGACCGAGAGTGTCCGATCGCTAGGCGCGGCCGGCGCGGCGTTCACTGAGGTATTTATTGGGGCATACACTGCGGCAGCCGCGGCTGTAGCGGCAGGAACGACTGGCGCGGCGAACGCCGTGAGCACGTTCGCGCCGATGGAGAGATTCGATCCGTCGGGCAAGGCGGCGGGGGTCGAAACTTGCAGCGTGCCGCCGGTGACCAGTGTGCCGCCGGTGAAATTATTTGCGGCGGCGAGTATCACCATGCCGGCACCCGTCTTTGCGAGGCCGTTGGTACCGCCGAGCGTGAGGTTGATCGTTTGCGTGCTCGCGCTGTTGTTGGTAATGGTTCCGCTCAGCGTCAGGCTGTTGCCGTTGAGGATGAACGCGCCTGCGCCGGCGTTGAAGGTCAGATTGCCGAATTGCGTGCCCGCGGCAATATCGTTCGTAGTGTTTAGCCCAGTCGAGCCGGCGAAAACGAGATCGCAGCCGTCAACTGGAGCGGCCCCGCCCCAGTTGGCTACGGTGCTCCAATTGGCATCCGTTCCGCCGCCGGTCCAGGTCATGGTTTTCATTGTCGTCGCGGAGACGGAGGACGAAAACGCGGAGCTGCCGCCGCCGTTGTTGGCCGAGACTTCATAGTAATACGTCGTCCCGATCTGCAAGCCGCTGTCCGCGTAAGACGTACTGGCCCCGGAGTAGACCTGCGTCCACGGCCCGCTGGATGATGTGGCGCGGTTTAGCGTGTAGCTGGTGGCCACGTTCGTCGCGCTCCAACTTACCGAGAGGTTTTGAACGCCCGGCGCCGATGCTCTCAGCCCCGTCGGCGTCGGCGGCGACCACTGGCCCAGGTTGCTGCCGAAGCCCACGTCCACGTCGCAAGAGGTGCCGAAAATATGGGTCGCATATTGGAAAAGGCTGATTCGCGAGTCTTCAAGCCCATAGGACCAGGCCACCGTTTGCCAGCCCTTGCTCGCCACGCCGGCGTTGAGCGATTCCGCTACGGCATAATAACTCCCGTAAATCCCCACGCGGCTAAGCCCCATCACGGAAGATGCCCCGTTCAAATAGGCGTTAATCGCGGGGTACTGGGCTTGAAGAACTTCAAAATCGGCGGCAAAGTAGCAGAAGAAGTTTGCCGGCGCTCCGGCCGCCGTCGCCACACTGACGGCCGTATTGGCGTCGGCCACGCCCTGGCTGTAGCCGTTGAGCATCTGGTTCGCAGCGTTCTCGAATACAAGGATGACGTCCTGCCCAGCAGCCTGCAAGGACTGGGCCTCAGAGAGACTGATGTTCTTATTATTTGGCGCAGGACTGACATAGCGGACTGCGAAGGTGCTGCCCGACGCTTGCAGCGTGGTTGGAGCAGGGCGGGCAAAGGAATAATCGACGCCGAAGCGGGTCGGCTGAGGCTTGCTCGCCGGGGTTAGGGCGAAATCGAACTGCGCCGAGGATACGTAGTCAGGGTTTGTGACCTGGACGAGCCAAACATCCTGCGCGGTCCCGAAGTTCGGGTTGATGACAATCTGCGTCGAAGTTTGCGACGATATCGGCCGGTTGGCGTAGGTAGTGTTCGTGGTGATGTCCTGCAAGGTCACGACGCAGCCGCTTTGGAAGTTGCTGCCGTTGATGGTAAGCGGCTGCGCACTGCCGGTCGCCACGGGGAACGCGGGATCCAAGCCGCTTATCGCCGGCGCGGTCAGCATTCGCCGGTCTTCGAGCGACTCGATTCGCAAGCGGCGAAGATAGGGAGCAAGAGACGCCGGCGACAGCCTTCGCGCGCTCTTCCGACAGCGTGTTTCAGCTTTTGTGACCCGTCTCAGAAAACCAAGCCCCCTGCGCATCATGATGAGTGCCCTGTACGCCTACAATGATTCTACCAGATCAGGGCGTCAACAATCGAGCGGGCAGGAAATTGGATTTCCCGTCACCGACCTAATCCTATCCTGGGACTTGAGGCGATGCGAGCAGCCAGCAAAGGGAAGCCAACGCTGAACGGTGCGGCCGGGTTTTGGGGCACGGTCACGGAAAGCCGTGGAGGCGCTCCCTATGGCCAGTAGAGACCGCGCGTCCCAAATTGGGCGATGCCGGCACCGATTGCGTTGCTTTACTTTGAATGGACCGATGGGTATAGTAACACTACTGGGTCTTATAGTGATTCAATACCGCCGTTTTGCGCGAGCACGGCTTGCGAACGGGGCAAAGAGGTACAAAGTCATGGGCAAACGCGCTTTCACCCTCGTGGAGTTGCTTGTCGTAATCGCCATCATTGGCATCCTCATCGCACTGCTCCTGCCCGCGATCAACGCTGCTCGCGAGGCTGGCCGCCGGGTACAGTGCATGAACAATATCAGACAGCTCAGCCTGGCCTGCATCACCTATCAGGAAGAGCACGGGGCATTTCCTTACGGGGTGACGTACAACAGGGCACATGGGGCCTTGTCGTGGTTGACCCGATGGGGCGCCAATTGGGCCATTCTCACCCTTCCCTACACCGAGGACGCCGGGCTCGCCAAGATGTACGTTTCCCAACAGGGCGCCACGGTCCTCTATGTCAGCAGTGCGCAAAACGCACAATTTCGTGCTACGAAAAGGCCGGTGTTTCTCTGTCCGAGCGACGCGTACTACAACTCCCAGCCTTACCAGCCGGCCCCGTCAAACAGCGGCGCGGGTCCGAATTGGGCACGCGGCAACTACGCGAGCAACGGCTCGATCGTTCAGCCCGACATATCTATAACTATCGCGGGGGTTGCCTATACTGGCAACCCGCCGCACGCCTATCCCTTCCTCGGTCCAGGTTCCGCAGGATGGTCGGCACCTGGGTATCGGGGCGTGATGGGAATTAACGAGGCCAGTGCCATGAAGGACATCACCGACGGCGCAGCGCACACCTGCCTTCTGGGCGAAATCCGCGCCGGGGTTTGCTCGGTGGACCCCCGCGGCATCTGGGCCATGGGCGCTGTCGGCTCGAGCCTGCTGTTCGGGCACTCCGATACCGACGAACACGGCCCGAACTGCATAGCGCCGCCTTCTGACACTTTTGAGGGCAACGCGGGTGGCGGGTCGGACGATCTTATCAGTTGTTCTGACATTCAAGCGGCGTTCGGCGGCGCCGGCAAAGGCGGTCCCGGCGATTTGGCACTGTGCAACATCAGGATGGACTGCTTCGATGGCAACGGCAGCGAGCAGGCGACTCCTCGCAGCATGCACCCCGGCGGCGTCAACATAAGCTTCTGCGACGGCTCGGTCACGTTCATCAGCGACAGCATCAACACCACCGATATTTGGACGTACACCGGCGAACAAAAGAATCCGCCAGTAGTTGTTCCCGCCGAATTTGGCGTCTGGGAGAGTCTGATGAGCGCGAACGACGGACAGGCGGTAGATTCGCATTCGTATTAGATCTACTATGTTTGCAACTCGACATCAACATTGCGCAATTCGGTCACCGACTGCCGCTATCTCTCTCGCTGCCGCTTTAGCGCTGGCGGCAGTTTCCGGCTGCGGCGACTCGAACCCGTATCCGGTTGAGAAGGTTTCGGGCAAGATCACTTACGAGGACGGCACTCCGATACCCGCCTCGCGCTTGCTATTGATTTTCGTCCCGCAAGTGCCGAGCGTCGACCCGAAAACTCCTCCCCATAAGGGCAGGGCCGAAGTCAATGTGAAGACCGGCGAATTCGGTTCTGTGAGCACCTTTGGCTTCAGGGATGGGGTTATCCGAGGCGAAAACAAGGTTTTCGTAGAGGCAGTCGGAACGCGCAAACTGGTTCCGGATAAATACGCACGTGAACAGACGACTCCGCTCAAAGTGAACAGCAGCGAATCGCCCTTCACTCTCAAGGTCCCCAAGCCGCAATAAGAGAGAGCTGCTGCGCGGCGGCAAGGACAGCAGCACTGCCCGCAGCGGCAACCAGGTCTCGCTTATCTGTTATTGTGGTCCAGCCAAAGGAGTCACTGTCGTCGTCGATGGGCAACGGTTCCGGCTTGCTCATGTTGAGGAAACTAGCACTTCCGTCCCGACAGAACCTATTATATGAAAATGCCCAAAACGCAACCGGCTCCCTGCCTTCGCATAAAATGCCGGCGTTAAATCGCCGTTCCACCAAAAGTTTCTTGCAAATTGCTTGCAGTAAAGATTCATTCTCCGTATATTGAAGGAACTTGCTATCGGCACACCCCAACTGAGGCAGCGACCCGCAACCAGTCGATAAACGTCCCATACGTGAGGATGGTTGTCTTGCTGGCTGCATTCGGCAGCACTGGCCACTCCGCGAAAGCCACTGCGCTTGGCGGCGACTCTTCGACGTGTTCGTCGGTGCAATGACGGCTTGAGCTTCCCGAGCCACCTCCCACTTGCCCTTGCAGGCGGCAATCCCTCCCGGCTGTTGTTCGCCCTGGGCGGATTCTCGCTTGGAGAACAACCGGCGAGCATCACCCGACACCCTTCACACCTTATTTCCTAACGAGAGGTCAACCGATGAGCGCAGTCAAGTACACTGGTCCCGTATGCTATTCCTATCTTTTCAGGGCGTTCGCGGCTGCCCTTTTTGTGCTTGCCGCAACGGTCCAGCTTCGCGCCGGAGCCATCCCATTTTTCGATAACTTCGAAAGCGCATCGGCGCCTGGAACATACCAGGCGTGGCCCGGATCTCTACAGAACACGTTGGCCCTGGATGCGAATCACAATCACACGTCCGGGGGCACCCAGTCGGCGCGGGCGTTCGCGACGAATCCGGGCGCTTGGAGCGACTCGTACACGTTGACGGGCACCACGTCGGGCGTGACGGGCGGCATCGAGTCGGACGTGTGG
This sequence comes from uncultured Planctomycetia bacterium, assembly GCA_963707295.1. Classification (GTDB taxonomy): domain Bacteria; phylum Planctomycetota; class Planctomycetia; order Pirellulales; family Thermoguttaceae; genus JANXQG01. The sequence continues at coordinate 2,858,398 of CAVPPL010000005.1, read as the reverse complement.
GTGTGGGACGACAACAGCGTGACGCAGAGCGGCGGCACGCCGGTCAACGCGATGCTTGCCTTCGCCGGCGCCAACGGCACGACGACGCCGGGCTTCGGCACGGACTACGCCGAGCTGGGGCTGATCTCGGGCAACACAGCGCCCAACGGATTGACCGATTGGGTCATCCGCGTTCGCAGCTATGACCAGGCGCATGGAACCACGTGGTTCGACACCGGCGTGCCGCGGTCGCAGGGGTTCTTTCATCTGCAGATCACCGCCGACCCTAATCCGTCGGACGGTGGAGACGGACTTTACCACTTCTTCATCAACGGAAATGACGTCACGCCGTCAGTTGCCGGTGGCCTGTCGCGCAACACGTCCGTCGGCTTGGAGTGGGACCGCACGGGGTCAAACTCTTCGACCAATCAAGACTTTTGGTACGACGATTTTAACGTTCAATCGGTCCCCGAGCCCGCGAGCATCGCCTTGCTGGGAGTGGGAGTTGCCGGGTTGCTGATGCGGCGTCGGCGGGCTTGAGGATGGACTAGCGGGTTCCTAGGGGACTTCTCTGGGTTTCTGGGAACGAGAAGCCTCGTCGGCTTCCAGGAGCGGATGATGTCCTGTTTTTCAGCGGGAGTCAGGCGGGGCATCGCGCCGTTTTGCGCCGCAAGAGGGGATGGCACAAGCGGGCCGGGCTAAGACGGCCGCCGAATTGCATCGCGAGGCAGTGCAGTGGACGCTGGAAAACGGGTGAGCAAAATCTTTACCAGCGGGGAAAAACGCCGGCAGTTCCACAACGACGCAACGGTTATTTTATCACCTGGTCGTTAGTACACAAGATAATTGTGTGCTCACGCGCAATTAACGCTGTCGTGGTCCACTTCCGTGCGTCCACGCACATTATCGCTGCCGCATCCTCTTGTTTCGCAATCTTCCATGCAACCTCCCTGCCAAATCGTTGACAGGAATACAGAATTGTGTACAATCAATGATATTCTCTGCTCCACATTGTCCTCTGACGTGTGGTATTTGTGAGTTCGGCCTGGGTTGAAAGAAGGCACGTTTACTGAAGGGAGGGTTCTGATTTGCCGCGTGTCTTTGTATCTTGGGTCGATTTATGTGAATGAAATGAGACAAAGCTAATCAACGAAGGGAAGATCAATGAAACTCAGACTTAGTTTTTCGCTCCCGGCCTTGGCGTGCGCCTGGGGCTTTGGACCGTGCGCGCGAATGCGGCCCCGTACATTGCCACCATCACGCCCGATCAATTTATTATGCAGACTTGGGGGGGCAATATCTCGCAAAGCACATCCGGCGCCTACGCCGGCGATAATGCCAGCGGCTACTGGTATACAAATAACTATGGCAACTCGCAATCGGCGACGATTATCGTTCCTTTGCCGCCCGGAATGCCGTCGGGCTGGAATCAGTATGATGTTTACGAATGGGATCCCAATGCGAATTCGACGCAATGGCACGTAGTGGATATCGCGGGCAACGGAACCTTGACCAACAGTCCCTCCGAGCCTTGGGTGGGGCAGTTCGGGACCAACCATCAGTACCTCCAGAACCCCCAGAGCAACCAAGGTGGCTGGGTGGAGCTGGGATCGGGCCCGCAGTCGGATTCGACTAACGATGGCGGATATGGCGTGTGGATGAACCCAAACAGCGGAGACCCTGGAGGCGGCTATCCGTACCTCCAAATCCACTACCTGGGTTTTGAGAACGCGCCGGAATCGTTCGACACGATCCGGGTTGTGCCAGTTGGTACCCCCGTTCCCGAGCCGGGCACGCTGGCGCTGTTGGCGGCCGGCGGCGCCGCGGTGGTGCTGCTGGTCCGCAGCAGGCGGCGGGCATAGTCGTCGCGCCGCGGCTGATGTATCCGTAACTTACCGAGGGGCGCGGGCAGGAGACTGCGCCAAGACTCGGATAACGGCGCGACGCTTGCTGGCGGGCAGAGATTGGCCGCCGGCAACGCCTCGCACGTTGCAATTCGCCCGACCATCGGGCAACCCTGGAGTCAGACGGTTCGTGCCGCATTCTGGCCATCTAGCTGCCCGTCAACGATTACCCGAAGCGTAAGCAAGGAGCCTAAATCGGTTCCTCGCTTACGCTTCGCGATTCAATCCTCCGCGCCGATGCATTACAATAGACCGTCGAGGAAAACCTCTGGAAAAGCGATGGCAAATAAACGAAGGGAAGATTAATGAAAACGAAGTTGAGTTTTTCGCGTGTCCTGGCCTTGGCGTCCGCGCTGCTGGGGCTTTGGGCCGCGCGCCCATGCGCAGTACGATGTCATCGTCACGCCCGATCAATTCCAGGTGCAAACGTTTGGGACTAATATCTCGCAAAGCACCGCCGACGCCTATCCCGGCGATAACGCCGCCGGCTATTATTGGACCCCCAACTATGCCAACGCCCCCTCGGGCACGATCGTCATTCCCCTGCCGGCCGGAATGCAGCCGGGCTGGCATCAATATGCTGTTTGCCAGTGGGATCCCAATGTGCATTCGCAGCAATTCTATGTGGTAGATATCGGGGCCGACGGAGGACCGCTGTACGACAAACCTCCCAGCGAGCCTTGGTACGGGCAGTTCGGGACCAACCAGCAGTGGCTCAAGAACCCACAGAACAACCAAGGCGGCTGGGTGCAACTGGGGCCGGGCCCCCAGTCCGATTCGAGCGGCGACGGCGGAGCTTCGAACCCGGACGGTAATGGCGGCTATGGCGTGTGGATTACCTCCGACAGCGGCCATCCTTACCTGCAAATCCACTATCTGGGTTTTGAGTCCGCGCCGCAATCGTTCGACGCGGTTCACATTGTGCAGATCGACGGGCCGACTTGGAACTCGGACCTCAACGGCAATTCCCCGCTTCCCTGGAGCGATCCCGGCAACTGGAGCACGACCACGACCGCATCCACCCCGCCCAACGCGCCGGGCGCCGTGGCCAACTTCCTGCACGCAAGCACCGCCCCAGGGACCGTGACCGTCGACGAGCCGGTGACCGAGGGGTTGATGAATTTCAGCAACACCAGCAAGTACACGCTGGCCAGCCTCTCCGCCAGCAACAACATTACAATGAACAACAGCGGATCGAACTCGCTGATCGAGGTTCTCCAAGGCAGCCACGAGATCGACGCCCCCATGGTCCTCGACGGCAACGGCGTTTTGGATCTGTCGCTTAACATGGCCGGCAGCTTCACGATCACCGGCAACATCAGCGAGGCCGCGGCGGGGACCGGCGTGCTGAATGTGGACGCGTATTCCACGGGCACGCTGCTTTTGAGCGGCACAAACACCTACAGCAGCACGGAGGTCTTGGGCGGCACGCTGGTCGTGCAGCACGCCTATTCGCTCGGGAATGGGTCGAACTTGACCGTCGGCAACGCGGCGTCCACCGACTTTGCAAGCATGGCGGCCGCCATTGCCCCGGTCCCCGAGCCGGGCACGCTGGCGCTTTTGGCGACCGGCGGCGCCGCGGCGTTGCTGCTGGTCCGCGGCAGGCGGCGGGCGTACTCATCGCGCCGCGGAGTGATGTAGCCGTTACCATCGAACTGGGCGTTCAAAAGAGGGAAATTTCGTGAGCGTCAACAGAAGTTTGCGACTGTCCCACGCGCTTGTGGCCTTGGGGCTCGTTTTGATGTCGGCCGGCCAACCGGCGCGGGCCGCCACCTACACTTGGGACGCCAGCGGCAACGGCTCCTCGTTCGACGGGGCCGGCACATGGGGACTGACCGGCAGCAATTGGTGGTCCGGCACAAGCGACCAGGTCTGGCTCAACGCGACCGACACCGCCGTTTTCGGCACCGGCGCCCCGGCGGCTAATCCCTACGCGGTGACCCTGAGCAACAGTGGGAGCGCGATCAACGCGGGCGGCCTGGTTTTCCAGAACCAGGCTTACACGCTCAACGGCGACCCGCTGGCGCTCATCGGCCCCACGCCCACCGTCACGGTCAACGCCGCCAACGCGACGATCGGCTCGGCCATCACGGGCAGCGCCGGCCTGGTCAAGGCGGGCGCGGGTCTGCTGGACATCAGCGGCATAAACACCTACGGGGGCAACACGACGATCACGGGCGGCACGCTGGAACTGCCCGCGGGCGGCACGATCAATAACGCGGGGCAGATCATCGTCGGCGGCCCCGGCGGCGCGACGTTCAACCTCTCCGGCGGCACGGTCACCACCAGCAACAGCGGCTATGCCCTGTACGTCGGCCAGAACAACGGGCAGCCCGGCGCGGTCAACATAAGCGGCGGGGCGCTGACGATCACCGGAACCATCGCCCTGGGCGACAACGGCAACGGCACGTACAACCAGACGGGCGGCGTGGTGAATGTCACGAGCGCATTGCGGATGTGCAATAACCCTCCTTCCACGGCCGTGGCCTCCATCACCGGCGGAAGCCTTACCACCGGCGGCATCATCGTGACGTTTGGCGGCACGGGCCAAATCAATGGCGGCACGGGCACCATGACCATCGGCGGCAACGCCGTGGTCACGACGCCTTACCTTGCCATGGCCGGCTACACCGGCAACACCAGCAGCAGCGCCGGCCTGGGCACGCTCAACCTCAACGGCGGCACGCTGACGACGCATTCTGTCAGCCTGAATGTTAACCCCTTCAATTTTATCCCCCAGAGCCTGTGGGGCACGGGCGTCTTCAACTTCAACGGCGGCGTCCTGCAGTCCAGCAGCGCCACCACCGCGTTCATGAGCGGCCTCAGCGCGGCCTATGTGCAGGCGGGCGGTGCGAGCATCTCCAACAACTTTTCCGATACCATCGGCCAGTCCCTCCTGCACGACCCGAACCTTACGGTCACCGACGGCGGACTGACCAAGACCGGCAGCGGCAAGCTGACCCTCTCCGGCACGAACACCTTCAACGGTCCGACGATTGTCAGTTCCGGAACGCTCACCGTTGCCAACGCGCTGGCCCTGCAGAACTCGACGTTGAATTCCGCGGGCGGCGGCGCCATCAGCTTCAGCGCGACAACGCCCAGCGCCACGTTCGGCGGCCTGACGGGCGGCGGAAACCTGGCCGGCCCCAGTGGCACGCTGAGCATCGGGAACAACGGGGCAAGCACGATTTATAGCGGCGCGCTAAGCGGCAGCGGAGCGCTGGCCAAGCTAGGCAACGGCAAGTTGACTCTTGCCGGCGCGAACACCTACTCCGGTTCCAACGGCACGACTCTTTCCGGCGGCACACTGGCGGCCGACTTCTCGCAACCCGGCTCGCTCGCGGCCAACATCCTCCCCAGCGGCACGCCCATTACCTTCAATCAGGGCACACTGGCCTTCATTGGCTCTGGTGGCGCGACGAACAGCCAGACGCTGGGCAATCTGACGTTCAACGGCGTGGCCAACTTCAACTTGACGCCCAATGGCGCGGCGGGCCTTTCCGTCGGCGCGGGCAACACCTGGACCCTCAACTCCGGCGCGGCGGTAAACTTCGCCCTGAACGGGGGCACCCTCGCCTCCAGCCCTGCCTTGAACGCGGGCGGCATCATCGCCGGCCCCAACAATACGGCCTACGCCACCTTCGGCGGCACGGATTGGGCCACCGTGAGCGGCGGCAGTATTGCCGCCTACACGGGTTACGGCGCGAACAACTACACGGGCGCGGGCGTGAACACTGACGTTACGGCCGTGAACCCGGCTCCGGCCTCGATCACCAGCGACACGCTGGCCTTCCGCACCGCGCAGGCCAACACCCTGACCCTGCCCGGCGCGGTCACGCTGGGTGCGGGCGGCGTGTTAGTAGGCAGCCAGGTCGGCGCCCATGCCACGACGATCGCCGGCGGCTCGCTCACCCCGGCCGCGGGCGACCTGGTGGTCCAGCAGTTCAACACCGGCGCCCTGACGATTAGTTCAGCCTTGACGGCCAACGGCGGCGGTTCGCCGAGTCTGGTAAAGGTCGGACCGGGCACGACGGTGCTCACCGGCGCAAACAGCTATGCCGGTCCGACCATCGTGGGCGGCGGCTCCTTGCAAGGCAGCACTGCGAGCATCCCCACTGCGGTCACATTGCAGAACGGCGCCAACGTGAACTACCAGCAGGACACCAATGCCACGTTGGCCACCGGCATCAGCGGCAACGGCTCGTTCACCAAGAGCGGCTCGGGCATGTTGACCCTCACCGGCACAAGCGCCTACAGCGGGGCGACGACGATCAGCGGCGGGACGCTGCAACTGGGCGCAGCCGTCGGCGTCACGGGCTTTGGTGGCAGCGGCGCCCCCGCCGGCTGGGGATTGCACGGATTCAACCTTCACGCCGTTCCCCCTGCTCCCGTCTTCTGGTCGGGAGGAGGAAACCCCTATCCCAGCGTGGTGACCAACAACCTGGCCGTCCTAACCACCACGCGCATCGGGCGGCGAGGCCGCCTCGATGTTTTACCTTACGACCCAGCCGGTCGTCGGCCAGCCGTGGCAGGCCAAGTTCACTTACACCAACGTCAACGGCAACGGCGACAACGGCGGCGCATTTGTGTTGCAGATGGGACCCCACGGCGACAACGTCATGGGCCAACCCGAAAGCGCCAAGGGCCTCACGTTCGGCTCAAATAACCCCATCTACAACGGCGTCCCCTACAACTCGGCGGAAATCGTCTGGAACATCTATGGCAGCAGCCAACTCGACTTCACCACCCGCACCAACTCGAACACCAGTACCCCCACCGGCAACGGCGTCAACCTGGATGCCGCCAGTAGCCCGGTCGATATCACTTTGTGCTACGACGGCGTCTCTACCATTTATCTCACTGCCCGACAGGGGAGCAACTCCTGGACGCAAGTCTACGCTGGCGCCAATTTGGCCGCCGCGTTGAACAGCCCGTCGGGCGGCCTGGCGTACGTCGGTTTCACGGGCGGCAACAACACCGCGTCCACGGAGCAGGACCTCTCGAACTTCAGCCTCACCTACCAGAATCTTCCCGCGGCCACTCCGGTGAACCTCACCGTCGCCGGCGCGGCGCTGGATCTTAATGGTATTCCGCAGGAGATCGGCTCGCTCTCGGGCGTGACCGGCGCCCATGTGTCGCTTAGCGGGGGAATCCTTAACACCGGCGGCGACAATACCAACACCACCTTCGCCGGCAGCATTACTGGCGGCGGCGTTCTGGTGAAGACCGGCACCGGCACATTCACTCTTGCCGCCGACAGCACCTACGCCAACGGCACGGTCGTCAGCGGCGGCGCCATCGTGGCCCAAACCAATTCCGCCCTGGGAACCGGCCCGTTGACGTTCAATCCCGCGGAGGGTTCGGCCACGGCGAACTTCACCAGCGCCAGTCCTTCGGTCAGCTCGCTGGCCTCGGCAGGTGCGGGCGCGGCCGCCGTCGTGCTGGGCAACGAGAGCGGTGCGTCCTCCACCACCTTGACCGTCGGCAGCGACAACACCTCGACCACCTTCGCCGGTTCGATCAGCGATGCCGGCCCCTCGCCGGCCATCGGCGCGCTGGTCAAGACGGGCACGGGCGTGATGGTCCTGTCCGGCAGCAATACCTATTCGGGCGGCACCACTGTGCAAAGCGGCGTCCTCCAGCTCGGTGTCGCCGGCTCCCTTCCACTCAACTCTGCGGTCTCGATCGGCGCAGGGCACGCTTGATCTCGGCGGAGTGAATTCGACCGTTGCTTCCTTGTCCGACGGCAGCGGCAGCGGCGGCAGCCTCATCAGCAGCAACACAGCCGCGACGGCCGTCCTGATGCTGGCTCCCGCGGGCGGTTCGACCACGTTCAGCGGCCAGATCCAAAGCGGCGGCTCGCTGGGTCCGCTCAACCTCGTTATGTCCAACAACGGCACCCAGGTCCTCACCGGCACAAACGTCAGCACGCAGATGACTACCGTCCAGGGCGGCGTGCTGGATATCGCCGGCACGGGCGCAACCGCCAGCGCGACCAACGTCCCAGCGGGCGTCTTCCGCGTGGACGGGGCCTGGAGCGCTTCGGTGTTGAATGTCGCGCAGAACTCCGACGGCACCGGCCGGGGGGCTGGCCAACTGGCCGGCAGCGGAGCGATCGCATTAACGGGCAGCGACGGCATGCATTACAACAGCACGGCCGCCAGCACGTTCTCCGGCGAAATCACCGCGCCCAGCGGTCGGCTGGAGGTCGATAACGGAACGCTCGTCCTAAGCGGCACGAACAACTTTGCCGCCGGCGCGGAGGTCCTGGGCGGCACGTTGGTTCTTGCGGACAACCAGGCGCTTGCCGACGGTTCGAGCTTGATCGTCGGCGACGCCTCGCGCTTTGCTCCGCTCGCTTCGGCCGCGGCCGGCGGGATTCAACCGGCTTCCGCGCCGTCGGGCGCAACGCCAGTGCCGGAACCGCACGACTTGCTGCTGTTGGCCCTGGGTCTCGGCGGCGCAGCCCTCGTGCGACGCCGACGAGACCGGTGAAATCGATCAAACAAATCACTTTTGCGTTTCGAGAACCCGTTTCATTTCTCGAACGTTCTCAAGCTCAAAGTTGGCATGTCGCCCCGCGCGTGGCGCCGTCGTGGCAGAATTGAATGAGAAGCCTCATCCGCCAATGCCGGATCGAAAGGATCGGCGATGTCATCGTACCACCGCGCCAGTAGTTCACGCTGTCGAGAATTGCTGCTTCGCGGCGAGGCCGGCTACGGCTCGGCCTGTCCATTGGTCTGGCGCGGGTGTTTGCTGGGCGTGCCCCACCACATGATCTCATCGTCCCGGTTGCGCATTGGCCTGTGATTGTGATACCATCCGCCGGCGGAGAGGCCATCGGGAAAATCGTGGATCAGTAGGCCGGGCCGATTCATCGAAAGTTGCTTGGCGATGGTCGCGTCGGGCCGGGCGATAAACGATCCCCAGTGCGAATAGGGCTGCGAGGAATTGTTGCACACCGCCCAGAGGCGGTTGTCGGCACAGCGGGTCGGGACCTCTCGGACATTGAGCGTGTCCAGACAGTTTAGACCTGCGCTTCTGGCGTTGTGCATGGAGTGAAGCATGACAGTTGCGCCCCGCTCGCGGTAGCCAATATAAAGCTGCGGCCAACAGACGTCATAGCAAATGGCCAGGCCAATCTTGACTCCCCGGATGTCGCGCGTCACTAGGCGGTCTCCGGCCGAATAGTGCTGCTGATCGCCGTCGGTACAGAAGCACTTGTCATAGCGGTCGGCGATTTTGCCTTCCGGGTCGATGAGATACAAGCAGTCGGTCGGCTTGGTTTGCCGGTCCAGGAAATGGGTCGAGCCAAGGACCAGCCAGAGTTTTAATTCGCTGGCCAGCTTCCGAAGTTCTGTCGTTTCCTTGCGCAGGGCCTCCCAGTCGAATCGCTTTAGCGACGGCAGGTCGCACCCGGCGTATCCCGACAGACAAGCTTCGGAGGTGTGCAGCAGGTGTGCGCCCTCCGCCGACGCCTGGTGGAGAAACTTCCGGATATAATCTGCGTTGCGGCTAAGCTCGCCGCTGACGGGAAATTGGCAGGTGGCGACCCTGAGTTTTTCGCCGGGGTGAGCGGCCCCCTCCGGGATTGCGGCGGATGGCTGCGCCTCGGCAAGGGCCGCTTGCGAAAGCCCAGGGAGCGGGGACATCGCGGCAAGGCCCGCCATTCCGGCCAAGACCTGGCCTGTGGTCTTTATCGCTTCGCGCCTCGTGACACGCTGTCTTACATGCATCTTTGTGCCTCGTTCAGTTGTTATTTGTTTGAGTATCTCTGGGATACGCACCGTGTCCGACAGCGGCGTGCTCCAAACCGTTGAGAAGAGCCGATCCAGCCCCGTTCGGTCCGGATCTCCACGGATAGGAGCCGAGAGGAGATTTGATCTCCTCTCATGGGAGCGATTGTACCATGACAGAAGTGCAAATCAATGGACTGATGAGGCGCAAGCCCCGCATCACCCGCTCAGTTGCAGCAGCGGTGCCGCCTCCCCGCTCACGGGGCCTCTGGCGTCCGGAACCGTCTGCCGCCGCATCGCGTCGTGCAGGGCGTTCCGGCGCGGCGGCGTGGAATCGCTGGGAAGGGCGGAGCACGGCGATCATGTCGCGGTTGGACTTATGGCTATCACAGGTACTTGTTGAGCCAGTCAATCGTGCGTTGCCAGGCCAGCGTGGCCGCTGCTTTGTTGTAGCGGGCGGGTGTGGCGTCGTAGTTGAAACCGTGAACGGCGCCGAGGTAGATGTATCCCTCGTGAGAGACGCCGGCGGCGTTCAAGGCCGTATCGTATGCCGGCCAGGATCCAGCAATCCGCGTATCCATTTCGCCCTGTCCGATGTTAAGATTTCACACGCTATCATTGCTGTTGGTCATTCTCTGCCTCGGCCTCTCCACCCAGTTCGCCGCCGCACAAACAGCTACTTTGACTGTCCATGCCGACACCCAGGGCAAGCCGATCAGCGCCGATCTGTTCGGCATTTTCTTCGAGGACCTCAATCACGCGGCCGACGGCGGACCGTACGCCGAACTCGTGCAGAACAGGTCGTTTGAGTATTCGTCCGCGGACAACAAGAACTTCGCGCCGCTTACCGCACGGGAACTTGTCCAGCACGGCGGCGGGCAAGGATCGGTCACCGTCGAGCCGGTGTCTCGGTTGGACGAAATAATTTTCATTGCGCCGTGCTCAGGGCCACGTCGGCAGGGCAAGGAAGTGTGGGACGACACCGCCGTACTGCGTGGACATTGTCGAGCGAAATACCCCCGACGAGCCGCCGCGCCCTATTGCTAAACTCGCGAGAGCCGTTATGATATTTGCAGTTGGCTAGTACATGGCATTCTCACGGAGGGAAGTATTATGCGACGCGATCGCCGTTCTGCTTTTACGCTTGTCGAGCTTTTGGTCGTCATCACCATCATCGGCATTCTCATTGGGCTGTTGTTGCCAGCTATCAACGCTGCGCGGGAAGCGGGCCGCCGCGCCGCGTGCGTGAACAAGCTGAAGCAAATTGGTCTGGCGTTTTTGAACTACGAAGGCAACTACGGCACTCTCCCCGCCGGCAGCAGCAAAGGTTATATCGCCGACTCGACCCCGCCGAAGGGAGGGGAGTGCTTTAACCAGAATCTGGCGATTCTACCATTCATGGAGGGCAAAAGCATCTACAGCAGATTCAATTTCCAGGTGTCGCCGGTTACCTCGCCGAATGCCGCCATGGCGACCGTGGTCTGTCCGGATTTTCTTTGCCCGTCGTGGACCGGGCCGCCGATCTGCTATTGCCGCTGCACATCTGATCCCGACGAGGGGTATTCGATGGTTACTTGCTACGTGGGCAACGCCGGTCCGGTTTTAATCCATGCCGGCCAATACCCTGCGGCCTGTCCATGCAAGGATACCGACACGCAGCCGGTTTGTTTTTGCGCCAGACCACGGACCACCAAGACTCGCGCAGCTACAGCGCGAAGCCGCCCTACTGCAATCAGGACATCGGAGTCTTCTACGCGGAAATCCCAGTCGGCTGCAAGCTCAACCGGATTACGGATGGACTCAGCAAGACGATCATGGAAGGCGAGCAGTTGCCGGACCGAACGCTCCACGCCTCGTTGTATAATATGAACGGCTCGACGGCCACCACGAACGTGCCCTTGAACGCAGACATGTCGCTCTGTCCACAGGTCAGCGGCCCCTCGACACTGTCCGACGCCGCTCTGCATGGCCAGAATGCCACGCAGAATTGCGACGGCTTCAAGAGCGCGCATCCGGGCGTGTCCAACTTCGTGATGTGCGACGGCAGCGTGCATGGCTTTCCGCTGACGATTGATTACGAAGTGTTGAATGACCTCGGCACGAAGGCGGGCGGGGAGTTTTCGACGATCAACTCGCACATGGCTGTGGCTCCTCCCCCATAGTCAAGGCACAGCATTCGGAGTTTGCCCAGACCGCCGAGCTTTCCCGGTCCAGCATTGGTAACTTGCGTTCCGACAAGCCAGAGTGTTTTGAATTGCGTCAGCCCAGCGATCTTCTCTAACTCGGCGTCCGTAACTTCTGGGCCGTGGAGGTGAAGTTCTGCGAGCTCGTGGAGTCCGTCGAGATGCTCCTTTTCTCCGTCGGGGATCTTCGTATACCAGAGGCCCAGTATTTCCAATTGATTTATTTCATCGATCTGTTCCAGTGTGTTATCGGTTACTTGACCGCCTTGCAACGAAAGCCCACATCCAGCGCGTTGTCATCGACCTTCGGGACGCGGGAAAATTCAAGGACGCCCTAGCTGCCATCGACAACAACAAGGATCTGCTCAAAGAGCAATCGGATTCCAAGAATCTGGCCTGCGCGGTATATGATTCATGGGCAAATGGCTTGCGAGGCAAGGGAGATTGGCAAGGTGCAGTTGACGTGTACTCGCAAGGTTTGCAACGGCTTCCGAAAAATGACCGTCTGACGAACAATTCGATTGCGACTTGGAACGCCTGGGCCGATTCGTTGATGAACGCCAAAGACTGGGACCGGGCAATCAAGGTCTATGTAAAAGCGATTTCGGCATTCCCAGATAGTTCGCTCCTGAAAAACAACCTCGATTATTGTCGGCAACAGATGTCAAAGCGGTGAACTGTCCACCCAGCTTGGCTCTACCGCAGCAGCCGGTTCTTTCGCGTCTCGCCGTCTGACGGTCTCAAGAAGTCATACGTTTTTCGGTGTTCCCATCAAACCACCGATAGTTGAAACGTCAATCAGAATCATTCGGTGACAACGGGAACTATTGCCCTGTATTGTCCGTCTTAAGGGCAAGTATAGTGATTTCCGCTCGAAGCCCGATAGGTGAATGAGCGAGGCCGCCCGTCCAGTTGAACGCTTGAGGACGGACCGCTATCGGATTGGAAATTGCCACGGACGAAAAATCATTCGCGGCTTCATCGAAGGAACAGTCGCCCATGTCGGCGCGGCCGCGGCGCTTGCCGCTGGAACCATCGGCGACCCGGCAGTGGGAAATGAGCCGACTGTGAGATTGCAGCCATCGGCAAGGCTTGCAGGGCTGGTAACCACCAGTGAGATCGCGGTCACCATCAGGTCGGTGGCTTGGGAAACCGTAAGGCTGCCGTTCACATAAGAAATATCGTAGTTGGCGAGCCCGGTGCCGGTCGCGGCGCTGGGCACGATCGCGTAGTTGCCCGCCGACGCTGCCGCCGCGCTGCCGGTGCTGGTTTCGGTGACGCTTGTGATGCTGTCGCCGTTGTACGTCACCAATCCGCTCTGCGTGAACGCCGCGCTGCTCAAGTTATTAACGGTGCCGAAGTTTTTGCCGGCGCTATTGGCCGTGATCGTCAGCATCGCCTTTGCGACGCTCTGGCTGGCGGTGCCGCTCGTGCTGCCAGTGAATTTCGCGTCGCCGCTGTAGACGGCTACGACGGAATGACTGCCCGCGGCAAGCGCGGTCGTCGCGTAGGTCGCCGTATTGCCGCTCAAGGAAACGGGCGAGCCGAAATTGCTGCCGTCAACCTGGAATTGCACGTTGCCCGTCTCGCCGCTGCCACTGACGGGCGTGACGACGGCAATGAAAGTGATCGACTGCCCATATGTCAGTGTTCCACCGCTGACCGCGACGGCTGTCGTGGTGGCGGTCTTTACGCCGGCGCTGGAAGCGCTCATGGTGCTGATGCCGGCCGTGTCATTGGAGTTAACCGTCACCGTGCCGCCGTAGCTCGTCGCCGCAGTTGGCGTGAAGGTCAGCGTGACGTTCTGCGAACCGGCGGAGGGAATTGTGCCCAACCAATTGCCGCTGAACCCGCTCGGCAAGCTGATGCTCGTAATGCTCAGCGGCGAGTTGCCGCCGTTGTAGATGGTCAGGGTCGTCTGTACCGACGATCCCACGGCCACGTTGCCGAGGTCCAGATTGCCGCTGAGCGAGATGTAGCGAGTGGCCGCGGCATCAAGGATATGGGTCGGGTAGGCCGTGAGATTCGGATACATACTTTGATAGTAGGTGGTCGCGGAAACTGCCAGTTGCGAGACCGCATGCGAGGCGATCTGTCCGTTTCCGATATACATAGTAACGTGGTCCATGGCACCGTCGCTGGTCCAGTCCCAGCCGATGACGTTGCCCGGCAAAAGGCTGCTGAAGGAGGTAACTGCCGTTGCCAAGCCACCGCCAATCAAGGTCGTGTCAACAAGATGCTGCGCCCCCGGCTCGCCATAGGTCGGCGGCACGCGGCTCGCAATGGTGAGGCCGCCGCCCACGCCGCTGGCCGGGCTGCCGATGCAGGATGAAACGAAGTGGGCACAGTCGTCGGCGCTGGGATTCGTCGGTACGGCAGTCCCACTGCCGTAGTAGCTATACCCGCTGCTGCTTGTCCAGAAATAGCCGTCGGTGACGACGTAGCCGGCATAGTTGTTGGCATACGACACGGCGCCAGCGCGGTCGTAGCGCCGGCCGGTCCCGATTGCGAGACGACAATCTGCACGGTCACTAGCGGGCCAAAGTCGGAGCCGCTTGTCGGGCTCATTTGGAACCTAGATATGTATGTGCCGGGCGTTTCCGGGGCGATGCAGCTCATCGTGAAAGTTGCCGTGCCATTCGGCGCGACCGTGCCGCCGCCGTTGATGAGCGCGATGGGATGGTAGTAGCCCGAGATGCCGTCGGACGTCGGCGATGAGACTCCTAGTGAATCTGTGCCGACAAGATTGAGCGTATATCCCGAGTTGCCGGACGACCAGGTCGTCGTACCCGAATTCTTGATCGTCCACGTCTGCGAAAAGAACGCGCCGGGGAGTTCCACAGCGTTCGTGGCGACAGTCTGCGAGACAAGCGACGCCGCGTCGCCGGCAGTCATGAGCCGCCGGACTTCCAACGGCTCGCAAAGGAGCCGCCGGTGAGAGATACGAGGCCCATGCGACTTGCGTCCCTTGCGGCGAAGCTCGCTACGACTGTTGACGCGATTGAATAAAGCAGAGATCCAGCCCATGGGAAAGCCCTTTCGCGATTTGCTCCCGCCTTTAGGCCGTGGCTGCCAGAAAAACCGGCTAAAGTCGTGACGACAATCAACCTCAGATTATTACATCACGGTAGCGACTTCGTTCCGCAAAGTCAATCTACCAGTTTCACCTGTCATATTTCGGAAAGCAACCCGATTCTGCTTCAAGACATATCGAGCTTGACGCTGCGCGTGGAGCAATGACGATCGAGTGGGACTAAAAGCCATGACCGAATGGAACTTGAACTTTCGTAAGTGGTTACACGGTAAGACGATATGGACATAAAAGGCCTCTCTTGTCATAAGGGGGGTTGTGAAACGCCAAATCCCAAATGGCAAGGAGGCCAAGAATGGTTCACTCGTTTAACGAACAATTCGATTGCAACTTGGAACGCCTGGGCCGATTCGTTGATGAACGCCAAAGACTGGGACGGGGCAATCAAGGTCTATGAAAAAGCGATTTCGGCATTCCCAGATAGTTCGCTCCTGAAAAACAACCTCGATTATTGTCGGCAACTGATGTCATAGCGGTGAACTATCCACCCAGCTTGGCTCTACCACAGCAGCCGGTTCTTTCGTGTTTCGCCGTCTGACGGTCTCAAGAAGTCATACGTTTTCCGGTGTTCCCATCAAACCACCGTATTCTCGGAACGTGTTTTAATCTTCCATCAATTGTTGCCGCCGAGCAATCGGGAAACGAAGCGACACCCCCGGTTGGAAAAGGCCGAGGGGAGGTGTCATCAACCCAAGGGTTTCTGGCTGAGCCCGTCTGATGGTGATTGCGCGAGGAGGTGGGGGTGACCTCGGCACACAGGCAGCAGGCAAGGTTCCCAGAAAAACGCCGAGTAGCTTATCCATCTGCCGCGGCAAGGATACAGTTTGCGCAATAGGTGAATCGGCAGATCGGATATACGAGCGATAAACCAAGCCGCGGTTTATGGGAGTTAAATGGCCACTGCGGCTGGTGCGTTGCCGAACTATGGGTCTGGGCACAGTCGCAGTTCAGTCTGGAGGGAATAACTGACTGACTCTTGCGACGAGCTGCCGACCGTTGCTGTGGCCTGATGCGCAGTGTAAGATCACTTCATGTCGGAAGTGACGCTGATTTTGGACCGGATCCAACAAGGCGATCCGCGCGCGCAGCGGATCTCTTGCCGCTGGTCTACAGCGAATTGCGACAACTCGCCGCCCAGAAGCTGGCGAAAGAAGTGCCCGGCCAGACGCTGGCTGCCACCGCGCTGGTCCACGAAGCCTACCTGCGGCTGGTCGGGGACCAGCGGTTCGACGGCCGGGGCCACTTCTTCGCCGCCGCGGCCGAAGCCATGCGTCGGATTCTCGTCGATCGCGCCCGGGAACGGAATAGCCTCAAGCGCGGCGGAGATCGCCGCCGACTGCGCCTGGAGCAACTACATTTGGAGGCCGAGGAAACCCCCACGGGGTTCCTGGCGCTGCACGAAGCAATCGATTGCCTGGCCGCCAAGGATCGCGCAAAGCAGAACTCGTTAAACTGCGGTTTTTCGCCGGGTTGACCAACGAGCAGGCGGCCAAGGCTCTGGGTATTTCCTCGTCCACGGCCGACAACGACTGGGCCTACGCCCGGGCCTGGCTTCGGCTCGAACTCGAAAAATCCTGAAAATCGATTGGGTATTTGCCGCGCCGATTCCGCATTGTAATGTGGACTCGAAACCGTGGACTCGGGAATACTGCCATGTCAGCCAAACTGCTGGATGAGGAGGGGCTTTTTCACGCCGCCCGCCGGATCATTGACGCCAACGCTCGGGCATTGTTTCTTAGCCAGGCGTGCGGCGACGACGCCGCCCTGGCCGGCAGGGTGCGGGCACTTCTGGAAATGCACGAACAAGAACCGGACGCATCCCAAACACCGTTGAATCAGACGTTGAACTACGAACCAATTGTCGAGCGCCCCGGCACCCGGATCGGCCCATACCTGCTGCGGGAGCAGATCGGCGAAGGGGGCTTCGGCCTGGTGTTCGTGGCCGAGCAGCAGGAGCCGGTGCGGCGCAAGGTCGCGCTCAAGGTCATCAAGCCGGGCATGGACACCCGCGAGGTCATCGCCCGCTTCGAGGCCGAGCGGCAGGCCCTGGCGCTGATGGACCACCCGAACATCGCCCGGGTGCTCGATGCCGGGGCGACCGACTCCGGCCGGCCGTACTTCGTCATGGAACTGGTCCGCGGCATTCCCGATCACCGACTACTGCGACCAGAACCAACTCGCGCCGCGCGACCGGCTGGAGCTGTTCGTCACGGTCTGCCAGGCGGTGCAGCACGCGCATCAGAAAGGGATCATCCACCGCGACATCAAGCCGTCGAACGTGCTGGTCACGTTGCACGACGGCAAGCCGGTGGCCAAGGTCATCGACTTCGGCGTCGCCAAGGCGATCAACCAGCAACTGACCGAGCGGACGATCTACACGCAACTTCGCGCAGATGATCGGCACGCCGCTGTACATGAGCCCGGAGCAGGCCGAGATGAGCGGCCTGGACATCGACACCCGCAGCGACATCTATTCGCTGGGCGTGCTGCTGTACGAACTGCTCACCGGCACGACGCCGTTCGACAAGAAACGCTTTGCCAAGGCGGCCTACGACGAGATTCGCCGGATCATCCGCGAAGAGGAGCCGCCGAAGCCGAGCACGCGGCTGAGCACGTCGGATTCCATTGCCTCCATCGCGGCCCAGCGGCACACCGAGCCGGCCAAGCTCTCGAAGCTGATCCGCGGCGACCTGGACTGGATCGTGATGAAGGCGCTGGAGAAGGACCGCACGCGGCGGTACGAGACGGCGAACGGCCTGGCGCGGGACATCCAGCGCTATTTGAGCGATGAGCCGGTGGAGGCGTGTCCGCCGTCAGCGACTTATCGGTTGCGGAAGTTTGCCAGCAAGAATAAGGCGGCACTGACCACGGCAGCCGTGATTGCGGTCTTGTTAGTAATGGGGATCGTCGGAACAACCGCGGGCATGATTCGGGCCGAGCGGCAAAGGGAGATTGCCGAAGTCGCTGCCGAAGAGGCGCGCGAAGCTCGGGACAGCGAAGCCGAGCAGCGCAGATTGGCCAACGAGTACGATACGCTCAAACGGCTGACGGTCCTGGCCCAAGAGTATGCGGCTGCCGGGAAGTGGGATCTGGCCCTGCCGCTTTGCGAGGAGCTATTGAAACTCACGAAAGCGAAGTATGGCCCCAACGACCCATCTACGATCTGGAGAATGAGCGATCTCTCCTGGGTGTACGCATACACTGGGAAGCCGGACCTGGCCTTGCCGCTCGCCAAAGAGGCATACGAAACTGCAAAACGCGTTTGGGGTCACGACTCCAGCAATACAAGTTATTTATTAGACCTTCTCACCAATACCTACCTCACGACCGCTGTCCACCAGGCGTGGTTCGGCCAGGACAAGGAACTTGCGGACACCAGCGAACAAGCTCTCGAATTCGCCAAAGGCACATCCAATCCCATGACGGCAGACCGAATAGCGAAGATCTCCTGCCTGCGACCCACACTGGACGAGGCCCGCCGGCAAGCCTCACTGGCCCTCGCCCGCAAAGCGGTGGAACTCGGTAAGAACAACGCCATGCTTCACTGGTTCCAGATGGACCTCGGCATAGCCGAATACCGCAGCGGTCATTTCGCGGAGGCCGTCGCCGCGCTGAGCGCTGCGGAAAATGCTGGCGGAACCAACACGCCAGTGCCCTGCACCGCGGCGTTCTATCGCGCCATGAGTCTGTTCCGGCAAGGTAAGAAAAACGAGGCTCGCCGGCTTGCGATTGATGCTTCCTCCAAGATGAAGCCTTTTCCGAAAGACGAGAAGAACCCGCTACAAGACGAAAAGAACCCGCTAGCGGAAGGTTCCAATTTCGACTACCTGATCCTCTGGATGGCCTGCAAAGAAGCGAAAGCCCTGATCAAGTTCGATGCGGCCCCTGTCACCCAGGTACAGCGGAACGGGAAATGACCGCTTGTCTGAGATGAGATGAAGCGGACCGCAGCAGCCTTGCTCGGCCGTCATCATCGGCCTCTTCCGCCGGAGCCATCGCGGTGTCGGAACCGGAAACGCTGGCGCTGCCGGCTGACGCGGGGCTGATTATTGGCGTGCAAAGAGCTTGGCCATCGGGGACTGAGCAGCAACATCAGCCGGTGTCCGCAGAAAGCACCCCTTTTCTGAGATTCCGGTAAAACGACCCCTTCTCGGAACGTGTTTTAATCTCCCATCAATCGTTGCCGTCGAGCAATCAGGGAATGAAAAGACGCCCTCGGTTGGAAAAGGCCGCCAGAAGGTGCCATCAAACCAACCATTTGCGGCGGGGTGTTATGCCGGGCTATAATCGGGGCTGACGATCAGGAACGATAGGAGTCCACGTCCGGCCGGTCTGTTAGCTGACATATCCATGCTAGCCATCGGCGGTGCCCCATCTGCTCGCACGTATTGTGAATACTGAAAGAAGGCATACCATGCGCGTCGCAATCCACTTGTCGTCACTTTGCCTCGCCGGGCTGATGTTGCAATCCACTACGGGTTGGGCCCAACCGGGCGCCGGCGATGCGGCGACGTCTTCAAAAGCGGATCAAGGCGGTGAGAAAAAAGAAGTTGCCAGGAAGAAGGAACCCACGCCGCCTGCCGGCACGGTCCCGGACGCGAAGGCCAAGCCGATTCTCACTATGAACACGGTGACGATCGCCGGGCAGCGCGTGAGCTACGTCGCCGAGACCGGCATGTTGCCGCTGCTGAAACCGGACGGCACGCTGCGGGCGTCGATCTTCTACGTTGCCTACACGAAGCAGGGCGAGACTGACATGGAACAACGGCCGGTGACGTTCTGCTTCAACGGCGGGCCGGGATCGGCCTCCGTATGGCTGCACTTCGGCGCGCTGGGGCCGCGACGAGCCAAACTGAGCGAACCCGACGCCGCCAAGCCCGCCCCGTTTGGCCTGGTCGATAACGACTACTCCATTCTGCACGTCACCGACTTGGTGTTTATCGATCCGGTGGCCACCGGGTTCAGCCGGCCAGCCGAGGATGTCAAGGCCGAGCAGTTCTTCGGGAAATCGTCCGATATCGAGTCGGTAGGCGAGTTCATCCGGCTGTGGACAACTCGGCATCAGCGCTGGCTTTCGCCGAAATATGTTTGCGGCGAGAGTTACGGCGTCTTCCGCGCCGCCGGTTTGGCGCATTACCTCCATTCGCAATACGCCATGACGCTCAAAGGATTGATCTTTGTGTCCGGTGTGCTCGACTTTGCTGCGATGTCGGGCGATTTGGGCTGCCAGGTTTGGTTGCCCGCGTACACGGCCATCGCGCACTATCACAAGAGGTTGCCGCCCGACTTGCAGTCCGACTTGCCCAAGGCGCTGGCCGAGGCCCGAGAGTTCATGCAGAAGGACTATTCCGTGGCATTGTTTAAGGGGGCGTCGATGACGGCCGACGACCGTGGCAGGGTGGTGGCGAAACTGTCCCGTCTAACCGGATTGCCAGCTCGGATCATCGAGGAGAACGATTTACGCGTAAACAGCGCCACATTCCGCAAGGAGTTGTTGCGTGACAAGGGGCTGATTCTCGGTCGTTACGACGCCCGGATCACCGGCAGCGACCCTGGCGCAGCGGCGCGCTATCCGGGATTTGACCCCTCCCTGTCCCTGGTGGACGGCGCTTTTTCGGCCGCCATGAACGCTTATGTGCGGGGTGAGCTAAAGTTCGAAGATGATCTGCCCTACGGCTTGATCAGCCCGCTTCGCCCGTGGCCCTTCGAACTCCGGGAGGGATTTCCGAGTGTGACGCTGGAGTTCGGCACCGAAATGAAGGAGAATCCGCAACTTCGCGTTCTTGTGCTCTACGGCCGCTGCGACTTGGCGTGCCCTGTGGACGGCATTCGCTATAGCATCGACCATTTGAATCTTGGTCCGGCGTATCGCGAGCGATTCAGCTACGCGGAATACGCATCGGGGCACATGATGTACCTCAATCCGCCTGATTTGCGGAAGATGCAGGGGGACTTGGAGCAGTTTCTCCAGTCGCGGTAGAAAAAGACCCACAAAGCACACTCCGTCCCCTCGGCCGCCTGCCATGCGGCTTTCGCCGGATACCTCTTCCACCCACTTTCCGATGCTATAGCTTCATAATTGAGCGAAAACGACAGACAAGGTATATTCCACCGCAGATAGTACGGATTAGGGAGCGCCGCGTTGCGGTTACCTTCGATTCTCGGAACGTGTCTTAATCTGCCATCAAACGTCGCGGCCGAGCAATCTGGGAAGGTAGCGATACCCCCGCTGGGAAAAGGCTGGTGGGAGACCGACTTCTGTTTGCCCTCAACGAACGGTCGCAGCAACTGTTCGTAGCGACGATAGGCATCCTGGTAGCCACGTCCCGCGCGGTGCAGTTCACCGTCCCGCAAATCCAATCCGAGGTCTGCTTCAAGTAGCGGCTTTCCGGGGCATCACACCCGTGGGAGGCTGGCTTGAGATGGCTCTTGGCCAGTGAGGAAGTTTTGCTGCCAGTCCTCCAGCGTCCAGTGGGCCCGCGCATCGGCTGCGGCCGCGTACTCCGCACGGGGCTTCCGCTTGAACTTCGGCGCCAGCACGGCCGGCGTATCGCCGGTGATCATAAGCACGCGGTCGTTGTAGTCCTCCGGCAGTTCGCCGCGCACCGCCATGCGGCGCACCCGCTTGAGCAGTCGCTGGATCTCGTTGCGGTAGGGGATGCCTCTGGGGTTGATGAAGACGGTGCTCTTCCACCACTGCTTCCCGCGGCGGTCAACGAAGCCACGCTCCTCGCAGTAGTCGTAGAGCCCATTGCCGCGGAGCACGCCGGCCTGATTTAGCGCGAGCAGCTCGCAGATCTGGTCCAAGAGTTGGGCATCTGGAAGATTCCTTTTGCAGTGCCCTTTAGTACGATCAAACTCGCCACTTGAGATTTCATTCCCGTCAGCATCATAGTTTTGAATAAACGTGAATGCCCGCTTACCTGCCGATAGGCCATTCCTTCTGCGAAAATCCAAGCCCTCCTTGGTTCTTTCTGCCACCTTGCGGGCCTCCTCTTCGCTGACCCATGAAAGGATCGCCAATAGAAGGCGAGAGGTTGGGTCGTGCAAATCGACTATGCTGCTGGACCAGCCCTTGATGATGACGATCCTGACACCACGGTTGAAGAATGTCTCGATGGTCTGGTAACAATCGGACATCGAGCGACCAACTCTGTCGAGGCGTAGCGTCACAAGAACGTCGCCCTTCTGCAAGGTTCTGAGCAAGTAGCATCCCATCGGTCGTTGGCAGAACTTCGTCTTGTAGCCGCTCGTCCCTGGCGGTTCCTCTAGCACAGTGGGTGCCGGCAGGCCAAGCGACTTGCAGGCAGCTTCGATGAGCTGGGATTGCGTGGCGCAACTTTCGGTTTGTTTAATATCCGAGGCCCGCACCAGACCGAACACCCGTGGAGGATTCTGGTTATCCATTGTCAACTCCTTCTTCTCGTATGGTATTATTGAAGGTAAATGCACCCTTTGGTTCGCCATTCCTGCTAAGCTCAAACAGGGTGCCGCCATCGGCTATTCCATTCACGATCATGCGGAGAAGTCTCTCTTCTTCAAATGAGTCCGCCTTCAGCTCGACGCGTATGACACGGCCGGTGATGCCGCTCTCAATAATTGTTGCTTCCATTGGTCATCTCCTTTCCACCGCCTTGGCGGCGTCCTCTATTCTTTCCCACTTGCGGGCTTCGCTGCCCTGGTTCGAGATCCAGATTCCGGCGACGACGAGGGCCAGTACCACGATCAAAGCCAGCCATTGCCCCGCGCCCCACGATTCATTCACCACGACGATCGGACGCGGCTTTGGCTGAAACCGCCGGTAGTCTCCCCGCGGAGCGCGAGGCCGGCGGGCCTTGCGCGGCCGCCGAGATGTAAAGGACGGACTGCACTCTGCTGTAGGCGCATTCGCCATAGGTAAAGCTGGAGCGATGGCTAAGCTCTGTGCAGTCCGCCTTGTTTTGGATACCTTGGGTGCAGGCCCTAAGTGTTTGCCGGGCACCTCGACGGCATTTCCATTCTTGTCGAACTGAATGCCCGATCACCTCGAAACGATGCCCAACTAAGATTATTTCTCCACCCACGGGAACCAAGGGCGGGTTGTTGCTTTGGCTGGTCATTTGCTTTTGGTCCTTTGGGAAGTTGAGATTTACCACAGGCTGCTTCAATGTCGATCGCAACTTGTTAGAGACGCGGCCCCGGCAATAAGGAGCCAACAAACCGCCAGAGCCATGCCCTGTTTCCCGCAGGGTGCGTCATTCCGAATTGCGATCGTCACTGCTCCACTTGACTCCGCTTTCGTCAACCTTGCTTTGCATGTCATCCAGTACGCGCAGCAGTGCCCTGAACACCAAAGCGAGAATATCGCAATCCTCCGTGAGGGCAATCCCGTAAAGGCGATCCTGTGCCTCCTCGATCGACGTGGCGTCGCCGTGTTCGAGTCGCTCGGCGAGTTGTTCGAACTCGGCGATGAGTTTTGTACGCAGGCGGAGGCTTTCGGGGCGGGGCATGGATTACTCCCAAAATAATTGCTGGCCTTGGCACTCGTCCAAGTGGTCGAGCAGCAACATCTGCTTCGGCGGTTCAGCCCTTTGTCGGCAGGCCGGCTTGGAAGGGGCGGCGGAACGCTCGCGCATGTAGTCGAGGAAGCCGTCCTCGACCTCCTCGTCGCCGATGTGATTGATCTCGGCGCACATCGCTTCGGCCACGGCGATGGCGACCGCCTCGTCTTCGTCACTGGCGGCGGCATCCAGTTCCACGAGGACGCTACCGTCGGGATTGAGACGCAGCTTGGCGACTCCGCTCATGCCACGACCCGCGATTTCTCTGTCACAATGTCCTCGACGATGTCGATTGCCCTGCGCATCGAGAAGGCTCCGTCGTCGTCGAAGGCCTCCAGGAAGGTCGGCGGCTGGACACCTTCCACGATGCACACCTGGGCCAGCCTCGCGAGACAGGCCGTTGCGAAATCAACGCCTCCGGTGAACTCGTACTGCTTCCACCGATCAAGGAAGGCGCGGTTCCCGTTCTTGCGGAACAGGCTTATGTCGTTGCTCGTGGCGACGACAATCACCTTGCGATCGCGGTTCTTGATCGTGTTCTCCAGGTGGTTCTTGAGGTAGTTGATCGTCTGCTGGTGTAGGAACTCCAGCTCCTCCACAAGAAGGCAATGCCAGAACGGGCCGCTCTTGAAGCGGAAGGGGCTCGTCGCAGGATCGAAGTACCGCTCAGCCAGCTCCAGACAGAACTCCGTGCCGTTGATGCGGTAGACGGTCGAAGGGAACTCCTCGGACCGTGGCGTCGGAACCGGGGATTTTCACTCCAAGTTGTCGCAGGTATTCGGTCGAATCGTGTGGCTGGTAGTCCGGCTCGGCGAAAACTCTTTTACCATGCTCGGTCACATGAAACAGCGACGGGTTCGGGTCGCCCTTTTCATTTCCCGGAGCTATCACACCTTCTACGACCAGCGACCAGAAGGCATCGAGCAGAAAACGGGGGAAAGCGTCTCGGTCCCGAAGGCCGGCAAAGGTCACAAAATGCGAGAATCCACCACCGTGGATGTTGGGTGAGAACTGGTCGAAGCTGGGTTCGTTGCGAATGCGGTGCAGCAGGAGTTGCCGAACCGCATCGAAGGCATCCGGCTTGGATGCGTCGAAGTGTAGCTTGTCGAGATTGCCGGGCTGACTGTTCATTTCACTTTCGAGTCCCTTTGGCCGTTTCTCTGGTAAACGCAACTTAGACCTTACCAACCGTTCCAACGCGATACAATCACCCTCTGAAGAATGAGTGTTGCGACGGCATGCTAACTTTCGCATCGCTGTAGATTGCGACCTGCGGTTTTTCCCTCCAATCGTTCGGTTTTCAAGTCAGCTCGATACCAGCCGGATTGGCGACCGCAGCACCAGCTCAACGGCTGCCGAGTCCCGGGTCCGCATGCCCAGCACGTGAATTGCCAGTGCCGGCGGCAGGCAGTCCGAAAACTTCATACCGTCCAACGCCGCGGGGCTGACGTTGGGTAGCAGCGTTGCCGGGTCTCGGGGCTGAAGTTCCTCGACCGCCCGCTGAACGGACTCTAGCGGCACAACTTGCTCGAACTCGATCAACAGGCTGTCGCTCGTTGTCGCCACGTGGCTGACATCGGCAAGCGCGGGGGCGAGGGCGGCGTTGGCTTTCTGCCCGGCGAAGGTCCACCAGGCCACGTGGCCATCGTCGCTTACCACTGTGGTCCCTTCAACCGTGTGACACGCTGGAGGACTGACAGCAAATGCCAGCCGCGATCATCCCCGGCGAAGGCATGGATTTCGTCCACGACGACCACTCGCAGATTCGAGAACAGGCTGCGGGCATCGACGTTCGGCGAGACGAGCATCAGTTCTAGCGACTCGGGCGTGGTCAAGAGGCAGTCGGGCGGGTCGCGGAGTACGTGACGGCGGGCCGTAGTGGTCACGTCGCCATGCCAGAGCGCCGACCGTCGCCCCAGGAGCGTGCAGTACCGCTGGAGCCGCACGTCGAGGTTGTTCAAGAGGGCCTTGATTGGGCATACGTAGAGCACGCTCAGCCCCTTCCAGCCCTCCGAAAGCATACGTGACAGGACGGGCAGGAACGCCGCCTCCGTCTTACCGCCGGCCGTTGAACGTCCCGCCCGCCTCGCACAACGTCAACCACTCGTGCCGAGTAAGATCGGCTAGTAGCTCCCGGCAAACGGCCACGCTCATGCCGTCGATGACGATCAACAGCACCGGATCGGCGGCGATCGGAGCGACGATCTCGTCCAAGACGTGCTCGACCGGCACCACTCCGCCGCCTTGCGAGCCCGCGGCGGTCCAGTCCACCAGGAGCTTGGCGAAAGCACTGGACTGCTTCTCGCGCACTTGGGTGACGACGTTAAATAGCTTCGCGTAAGCTTCGGAAAGTAACTGGACGGGATCTCCCGATCGCAGGCTGAGCCGTGCCGAGTCCACGAATCCGTTGACTCGGAGATGCTCGGCCGCAGTCTCAGCCAGAGATCGAGGCTCGGCGTCACCTTGCTGGGATCGCTGGCCCAGCCAGCGATCCAACCGCACGGCCATGTCAACGCGCTCCAAGCGCCGCTGCTCGCGGGCCGATTGGTCATGTTCACGTACAGCACGCCGAGTTTCGACCAGGCTATCGAGCACGTTCCATGCCTTGCTCGTCAGCACGCCGGCCAAGCACTGGCCGAAGCGAGCCAACCGTTGATCGAAGCCGATCACGGACGTGTCGCTTAAGTAAGCGAAGTCGTCGGCCTGCACTTCGCTCAGGATCTCGTCGGCCCTCTGGAGTGTCTGGCGGTACGCTTCTCGCGTCGGTGTGCCGTAGTGCGCGGACAACCTCAGTGGCCGCAGTGGTCCAGCGCCTGGACAACCGTGGGCTCCGGCGGCTTGCTGCCGCCCAGAAACCGTTCTTCGAGCTTCCCGCTCGCCCGTTCCAGCTTGCCCCTGGCAGTCGTGTGGTAAACAACACCCACCGCGAGGCCCAGCGGCACGGCATCCGGGCGATCCAGCCGACAGACACACGACAAGACGAACTCGGCCACTGGCCCGGCCTTCTCAGTTAATCGTCGGCCGACGGTCCGCCCTGATACCAGGCCGCTTCACGGAATGGAGGAATGTGCGTGGCGACGCTGACACGTAGGTACGTCGTCGCCGCCGGCATCAGGACTCGCTTCGAATCGCTGGCCGCCTCATCGCTCAGGGCTTCGAGCGTCCGTCGCGGCGCAGGCTTGTCTAGCACGAATTGGCCGTACCCGTGCTTCAACTCGTCGATCAGAAGGAAATCGTTAAGGATCACGTCGGACCTGGTGAGGTTGACTATATATGGTCATCAGGCCACAAAGGGAGATGCCCACGGCATTCACGGCCTTCTGGGATCGAAGAAGCAAGCGAAAGGACTGTGGCTCGATAGCTTTATTCATTCGTGTGCTATCGCGACTTCCCATAGTGAGCGGCGGTTGCGCCCCACATTAACCAGCCGTCATCTTTTTCGTCGCCTGTTTCCAAGCAGTACAAACTGCCGCTGCCGGCGGATACGTAGATCCGTCCCTTGGCGACAGCCGGCTGGAAGGCGATTGGCTCGCCAATCTCCGCCGTCCACTGGACTTCGCCATTGTCCGCCGACAGACATACGATCTGTCCGTCGCCAGTCCCTAGAAAGACGCGATCGTTCACCGTGACTGGCGGCGTGATGTGCGCATCGAGAAGCCGCCGCCCTTCCGTGGTTCGCGGGGCAATTTGTTTCTTCCATAGGACCTTGTCCGTCTTGGGATCGACGCACGTCAGCGTATCGCCCATGGAACTGTACACACGGTCCTTGTAGATGAACGGCTTCGAACCTTGGTAAGACCATACGCCCTGTACGCTGGCCTGGCCGAGGTTGGACATCGCCTTCGCCATCTTGGCATCGCCCTTGGACATGCCGCCGAAGCCGACGCTCGCGTCGGCCGACTGGTTAGCTGCTTCTTTGGACGACGCGGTCCGCTTGGAGAAGTCGAGATAGTCAGCCTTGCGGGCAGTCTCCGCCAAGTCCTCGACCCGACCCGTTGCGGCCGTCGCCCGCGAAGCCAATTGCTCGTTCTGCTGAGCGGCGGTCCTGCCGCCTTCCTTGGCCTTCGTCGCCTCGCGGCGGCTGAAGTAGCACCGTTTCTCCCAGACGGCCGGGGCCGAAGTGGCGTTCTTCTGCTCGGACCAGACGGGTTTTCCGTCCGGGGCGTTGAAGCAAAAAACGGTTCCTTCCAGCGTGGCCAAGTAGACCTGCCCATCGTTCACGACTGGCGCCGTGATGATTTCACCGGCGATCGGTTGCTGCCACAGTTGCTTGCCGGTCTTCAACTCAAAACAGGCCAAGTAGTGTTTGTGGTCGCCGCGGCTGTTGGGGTAGGCCATGTAGAGCTTGCCCGCGGCGATGGCCGGCATGCTCATCAGCGGATCGCCCAACCATTTCTTCCAAACTGGCTTGCCCTCGGACGTGAGGACCTCCAGCTCGCAGCTTTCCGTGTTGAATCCGACGTAGTCCTCGACCGCGACCGCCGCGGTCGGCCCATCATCACTGGTTCGATATTGCCATAGCGTTTTGCCCGTCTGCGCGTCAAAGCCATAGAACTCGTGGCTGCCAAAGCCGCCGCCAATGAAGAGTTTTCCGTTCACGACGGCCGGCGTTGCCAAGGCATGATTGCCGGGAATACGTACCTTCCAGCCCTTTCGCTTTCCATCCTTGCTCGTGAAGGGCTGGGGAGCGGCGATCTTCGGCGGGGCCGGTCGCTGGGTGGGCACTGGACTGGGTCTGATTCACTGCTTGTTGCATGGCCGGCGCGTTGGGAGCCGGCCCGTTCTCTTGGGCCGACGTCCGTTTCAGGGGGACTGACAGCCAGTATGTTGCCATGACTACCAATACGATTACGACACGTTGCACATCGCGCGACATGATCTGCCTCCTACGGTTGGACGAACTGAAACCTAGCCCTCCAGAGGCTATAGACGCTTGGGCGAGCTTGGAAGTTCCCGCGGTCCACGTGCGAGGAACGCGGCTCATGCGGGTGCCTATGCCAATCGCCGCGATCTGCGTTGACGACAGTGGCAAAGAGGCCCATTTTCAGGTGCTCACTTCGGCAATGGAAGAGAAGGATCACCGAAAAGCATGTACTTCATGCCTTGAAAGAAAATGCTTGGCGGATACCAGTCGGATGTCGGCTTCAGCGTCGCCAGGTTCTCCTTGTCGTAGTAATAACGTATCGCGCCTATCCAGCAATCGCCGAGTGCGGATGCGAGCTTTGGCTCCAGGTACGGACAAATCCTTCCAGGAGCGTGATGCCGCAGGGTTGGCCGCCCGTGTTGCAGCCGTAGTAGGCCACGGCGCCGTTCAATCCGCCGCGCACAAACTGTCGGCCGAGCCCGATTGAGCTGAGTCGTCCCTTCTGATAAGGCGCCGGGGCGGCGGCGGACTCCGGAAAACCTCGCCCGCGTCGCTGCCCTTGTGCTCTACGCCGTGGACGTCCACATACGGTTCGTAAGGCGGAAGCGTAGCAAATCGGGCCGTGCTGCATCCGGCCGAAAGCATTACGGGCAAATGGCCGGCATTCTTGATCTTGCCCAGGTCGCGCACGGAAAGACATCCTTCCCAGGCGGTATCCGAACCATGACCGACGTGGACCACCAAATCGACGCCCGAATTGAGTAAATCAACGACACCTTGCTCCGTCGGCAGTTGCTTGCTCGGCCGGCGAGAGTCCGCATAATACCGTCGTTCGATTATCCAGCTCTTAGGCATCCAGGCCGCCATCCGATCCAGTTGATCGCGGGCATCGACCCAGCCGTCGTGATTGACCAGCCCCAGGCGCGGACCGCTTGCCCCACCGGCTGCGATCTGCTTCTCGAAGGCGATTGTTTTCTCGATCAGCGTACCCACCTCCTCGGGCGTGCTCACCGGCCAGCGCCCAACGGCCAAGGGCGGAACGTAATGGATGCGGTCGAAATTGATCGCATCATGCTTGTTCTTCTCGCCGTGAACTTCGCCGAAGTAGTGGCCATGATAGCCGTCCTTGCGTCCATTCCAGTCGTCGAAAGTCCCGTCCTTTCGGGCCACGTCGGCATAGTAGAGGTCGCTCGGATAGAAAGCCGTATCGAAGGCGGCGGGGGTGACCCGGTCGAGAACCATGTAGCGAACCGGCATTACCGTGGCGTCGCCGACCAGCAAAACGTAATGGGCGTTCCGCTTCTGCCAGGCGGCGTACAGGAATCGTTTGAGTTTCTCGGGATCGTCCACGCCTGCGCGTTTTTTCAAGGACCGTTTCCAGGATAGCAACCTCAACCGGGAGAGTCCGGCGGCGGTGCGTGACGAACGGATTCAACGCGGCACCGAAATTCCGCGGTGTGATGACAATCAGCCCATGCCCGATTGGCGATGAGGGGACCGGCGGTGCTTGGGCCGCAACGGTCGTCGCCCCCAACAGCAAACATGCCAGCGCCTGGCCTATCGTCGAAATCATCTTGTATCCGGTCATTTTGTCGGACCTAGGTCCTCGCGGTTGACTAGCCAAGGATTGTCCAACAGTTGCTTGGCGTTGCGGTTTTGCGCGAGGCTCCATTTGGCGTTCCAGGCCATGAAGAACGTCGTCTTGGGAAAATGCTTCTGCACGCCGTCCAGGAACCGCAGATAATCGTAATTGCCCGGCGGGTTCTGCGGACCGAAGGGGCCGAATTCCGTGAAGCCGAACGGCTTGGGCAGCTTGGCCACCGCCTCGTAGCCGCGGATATGCTGCGGGTCGATGAAATCGGTGTAGGCGTCCAGCCCCACGATGTCCACGTAGCTGTCGCCGGCATAGTAGGCTGCGGTCTTGTCACCGTGGTTGGGCGAATAGACCCAAAGCAAGTTGTTGAGGCCCTTGGTCATGGTGAAGTAATCGAACATCTGCCGCCACAGCCGAATGAAGGTCTCAGGGTCCTTGCGCGCCCCACCAGAACCAACCGCCGTTCATCTCGTGGAACGGGCGCCACAAGACGACGACGTTGGCGTCCTGCAGTTCCTTGAGCCCGGCGGCGATCGTGTCCAGTTCCTTCATCCAGCGGTCGTGGGTCTCGTTGCCGGGGGTCAGAAGCTTCTCTAGGTCCACGCCATTGATCGCGCAGACCGCCACCCTTGGGATTGGCCGGGTTATAGAGGTGGGCGGAGATCGTCACCAAGCCGCCCTGGCGAGCGTACTCCAGCGCCACGCGATTGGCGGTCTTATACTCCAGGCCGCCGCGGGCGAAGTCGGCATAGTCCACGCCGATGATCGCCGGCCAATGGCCGGTCTTCTCATGGATTTCTTCGCATACCGCAAGTTTGGCGGAAGGACCGAAGTCGGTGAATTGCCCGGAGACGAGCCGTTTGTCGGCACGTTGCGGGAGCTTCTCCAGGTAGTTGAGGATGGCACGGGCTTTGGGATTCGCCTTGGGGTTGGCCGGTTCCAGGGCAAGGGCCAAATCGGAGCTTACGACAAGCAGCGCGGCAGCGAACAAGCAGAGGCGTACCATGGAAGTTCTCCTTCTCGCCCAGAGTATCGAAGCTACAATGCCGTGATTATCGCACATCCAAAAGCGGCTAGCCAGGTTCCATCGAAAACACCAAATCGGGAGGCCGAATGACAACTTCTATGCGATAGTTGACCACGCAGTCGTTGGCCAGATTGTCGGTGGCGCAAGCGGACTGCCACGAAGTCCCTCGTGGTCAAGCGCGCCTCCACAGGCGGCAAAACCGCCTTTTTCCCCCATTGGCGATTGGGCCGTATTTGCAGCTTGGTCGCAAACCAGGTCCTCGCCAAGCCGTTTTGCTGCGGGCGAAAAGGCGTTCGACCTCGGCGAGCGGCGGGAAGTGGAGGCAGGCAGTGTGGAACGTGTATTACTTCGGCCTGGCGGATGGGTGCGCTTCCCCGTTCGTGATGCCAAGTCCTATCGGTCAAAACAGTGACTTCCTGCGGTAGTAGAGCAACCTGAGCGGACCGCTATGGGGATGCTTCACGGTGTAGGTGTCCAACACGTCACCCAGGCGCATGAAGATCCACGGGCTGCGTGTACGATTCGCCATTCTTAGTGAACACGAGGTCATCGGCAATATAGACCGCGGCGTGGATCACGGCGTCCTTGTTGTTGCCAGGAACAGCACGTCGCCCAACTGCGTGGGCTGGTTGATAGGTGTGTAATCGGTCTTGAGCAGCTCCCGCAAGTAATTCATGTCGTTGACGCGGTTATCGGGATGCTCGCTGAAGAAGTTCATGGCCGTCCAGAATGTGTCCTGCTTCACGTTTGCCGTGTCGGTGTCGCTGGCCAGGGGATATGTGTATAGGCGTTCGCGGGCGAACGGTGGAATCAGGCAGACAATGTTGACGTGGGCATCGCCCTCGCGTCGCAAGGACTGCAACAGCGGGGCGATGTCCTTTTTTCGCCCGCCGATGCTCCAATAGTCGATGATCGCCTCCAAGTTCGAGTTGGCAGTAACGTGGAGATCGGCCAGCAGCGTCCTCTTCCGCGACACCGCATTCATTAAAAGTCGCCGCTCCCGATCGTCGGGCAGCCGCCGCAGCGCGGGCAGAAAATCGGCGAAGAGCGAAAGCGACGTGCCCTGCGGATATAGCAGACCTTTCAACAGATCGAGCGACGAGGATGCTAGGCCGCTGTCTTTCAGGTGCTCGTTGACGTGCCCCGTCTGGAACCATACGGGATCGACCTGCCGCGAGTTTTCCTCGAACTCGATCAATTCGGTATATATCTTTGCGCGGGAGGTGGAGGAAAGAGAGAGAATGAACTCGTCGCCCGGCTCGACCGCTGCGCCGTCCGGCTCGGATTTCCATTCGGCCTTCTCAATCAGTGCCCGTTGTGCCGGCGTTATGCCTGCCGACTTGAGGAAATCGACGGCCTCTTTCCTGCTGTAGCCGTGGAAGAACCAACGGACGGGAGGCCGGTCGGCCGGCGGAACGAAGACGTATTCATCGGGCAGGCCGATCGTGATCGGCCGGAACCCCATTTGACCCCACGGCCCTGGCTTGCCCTGCTGCGAGTTACTTTCCTTCGCGACGACAGCGGGAGCTCGGGAGGCCGACTCAGCTTTGCTTGCGGCAGTCTGTGCTTCGGCGAGTTGCCGCTTGGCGGTGTTCAATGCCTCGTCTTTGGCTTTGGCATCCGCAGCGGCGGCCTGAGCCGCCAAGTCGGCTCTGCGTGCTGCTGTTTGCGCCGCGGCGACTTGGTGCTCCGCCGCGACGAGCGCATCGTCCTTGGCTTTCTCGCGCAACATCACAGCCTGCGCGGCCAACTCGGCCTTTTGAGACGCTGCATCCGCCTCGGCCGCCTGCCGCTGCGCGCTTTCCAGCAACTTGTCTTTCGATTTTAGCGCTTTGTGTCCGAAATGGAGTCCGAAACCGATGGTCGCAAACAGCCCAGCGACAACCACCCACGGTACGACGAGCATCACTTTACTTAGCATGGGTTGCCTCATTTCAAATCGTGCGCCGAAGAATCCAGCCGAACGGCGAACGCGCGATTCTAACTTGCCTTCGCGGAGGTGTCAAACTTATGGGAAGGGTGGGCAAGCAAAGAGCTATGCTGCAGTCTGTCGCTTTCGCACCAGCGCCCGACAAATGCGGGCGGGGCGCGGGCGGTTCTGCCATGAGTGGGCATGCCGCCGACAAACCGTGCCTTAGCGGTTGTAGTCAGGAAGCAGGTGGCGCAACGGCACGCAAGTGTCGTAGTTGCATCCCGGCGCATCCGAACCGCGATTTCGTCCGCAAGGGTCGCGCAAGTGCCGCGCCCGACGGCCCTCCAGATCTGAGCCGGAGTATGATCATGCCCCCACAGAATGTCCATAATTGCGATGTCGTCCGGTCCCAGACCGATTGCATTCGAATGTCTCGTCGCCGATAGCACATACCAGTCTCGCTCCGGCATCAGAAGCTGACCGATCGCGCAGTTCCATCCGGCAAGCCAATGGCACGCGCCGTAGCAACGAAACCAATTTGGTGTGCTGGGTTGCGGATAGAACTGCTCGGAGATTCTGTCGAAAACTGACCATGATGAATCCGGCTGCTCCTCTGGATCGTCGCATTCAACCCAAGGATGAGCCTTCACAAATGCGGTCCACTCCGGTGACTCGTTTGCAAGATCTTGGCTCCGCGTGGCCCAGTAATCCGTTCTCGAATATACCCATGGGCCTTCTCCGGGCTTCCACTCGCGTCTTCCGCCCGCATCCGCAAGGTACGAAGTCATGCCTGCATTCAGAGCGCGTTGTACCAGGGGCTCGTCGAGAAACGGCATAATCTCATTCCAGCGTCCGTCAATATCAAACAAGAAAATGTTATTCCGTGGCCTCTGACCGGACCGCGATGGCCGCCCGGCAACGATTGTCGTGCCAAACTTCGATTTGCGTGACGGCGTGGCAACTGACAATTTCATGGACGCGCCCCGATGCTGACCGGCACAACGCCAGCCGCGGACCAGTTAACGTGCGCCGTCGTTTGACTGTCGCTGATCGGCACCAGAGGCCCGTCGTCCGATTCCCACGGCACTTCGTCGCCAACCGGGCGGTGGCCGTCGAAGTCTCCGATCACGACAAGGACAGATAGCCGGCGAATCAATCTGCTCCGCTCCGACAAATCACACGGCTCCGCACGGACAACGGAGGCCGCGTGTTGGCGGTAGAAGTCACCCCACGCGACGGCCTCGGCATGGGCGCGGACGGCGGCGCGATCAAGTTCACGTCGGTTCATTTTCGGTATGCCTCCTGCATGGCAAAAAACTCTTTCCTGATAGCAAACAACACTCCGCGGCCGCGCGGACCTCGATCCCACACATGCGTCAAGAAGATGTATTTGCCGCCGTCGTGAAGTTCGTAAGCTCCATCGCACATGGGAGCTACTGCCGGCACCCTGAAAATCCGCGAGGCAATCTCGCGACCGTGCGCGTCGCCGTGCATATCGAAGGAAACGTCATATCCTCGAAGCGTTTCAAAAAGGTCGGTTGTGTGTCCGAATGAACTGGCGCACACCAGCCGCCAGTAATCGTGTAAGAATTGCTCGTAAGTCATAACAGGTGTCATCATGCAAAAGCGGGCTCACAATTGGGTGCGTTCTCCGCGCAGTTCCAACACTCGAAACGGGTAAACTCCGGCATCCAATCCAGGCGCACGATGCCCACCTCGCCGTTGCGGTTTTTGGCGAGGATCAACTCCGCCGGCCACGGCCTCCGGAACGGTGTCTTGGGATGGTCGCGGTCATAATCCTCTATTCCATCCGGCGGCTTGTGCAGGAAGAGGACCATGTGCGCATCGTTGCCACCGGCGTCGGTTTCGGTGCTTCCGTGACGGTTTCTGGGGCGGATTCTTCCATGTTTGGGTATGCGTTAATGTCGTATTGGTTTAGGAACCATTGCTCTAACTACGGTGTGTCCCGTAAATCACGGGGTTTTTATCTTGGCATTGTCTTTTCGTGACACCTGTTGGCGGGTGTCAAAGTCGATTTTGGCCGCGGGCGTGGCGGGCGGTGTTCGCCCCCCGTCACTCGGATTGTGCCTTTCGGTGGGATGGCCAGTTACAAAAAAACGACAAGGCGCGGTCGCGTAGGCGGTCCCATGTGCTGACGCCGATCTTATTCGCGGCATCATCACCGCCGGCGCAATTCGCCGTAATCCATGTGGGTTTGTTTGCCGACCACCGTCCGTTGACGATGGCGAAGAGCATGTCAGCCTGAAAGCCTGTAAGAGGCACGTTGGGAACGACGTTGTCCAGCAGCAGCACGTGCGGACGTGTGTATCGCGAGATGAAGGTTTCTTCCGATTCTTTGGAATCAATGATGTCGCGAAATTTCGCGCGTGAGGACCTTCGCGTTTTGCCACTTCACCCTAAAACCCAACTGCGCGGCTTGACGACCCAGACAGGCGGCCATGTGGCTTTTTCCGGTTCCGACAGGACCGAACAGAATCAGGCTGGTATTCTCGTCGATTCTCTGTATGACGTTCATCCCGAAGTCCTTCACGAGGGACGCAAAGTGCTTTTGCTCTGGCAAGCTGGCACTGTAGTCAGCAAGCCGTACCGTCTGGAATCTCGGCGGTAACTCCTCCTGGTACCTTTTGAACGCTTCTTCGCTCCGCTCCATAATCATCTTTGTGGCATCGACGATTGCCATTTGGGCTATCGCCGTGACATCTTCATTGGTCGCGTAACGCCACTGCTTGTAAAACTTGTGATGCTCAATCTCGTTAGCCGCCGCTTCTTCCGCGCGGGCGGTCTCGTCCTGCGGCTCCGGAAAGTATCGCAATTGCCGGTTGGCGATGTAGTCTGCCGCCGAAACCGCTAAGCGGTGCCACTCTTGACGGCGCCATGCTCTAAACCTTGCCAAATCCGCTTCGGTCGGCTGGGTGGAGGTGGGATGGTCCGACAGGCATTGGCTCACGGGTTCCTTTATGGTGGTTTCCATTTTGGTTTTCCTTTTGGGCTAGGAGGGTGGTGAATTTGGTTTGAAGCTTGTCAGGGCTGAGAATGTTCGCCTTCCAGAAGTTGTCTGCATTGGCCCACGTGAACACGCCGCGGATCTCGGGGTCGGTGGCGCTGTCCTGCTGCGCATCAGCCGGATGTCGTTGGCCCACCGGTCAAGGTTTGGTTCCTTGAAGCGGTCATCGACTTGCCGTACGAGCGAAAGCATCCAAATCGCCGTCTCGCG
Organism: uncultured Planctomycetia bacterium; assembly: GCA_963707295.1. GTDB lineage: Bacteria > Planctomycetota > Planctomycetia > Pirellulales > Thermoguttaceae > JANXQG01. Next base: position 2,822,333 of record CAVPPL010000005.1, on the reverse strand, counting down.
GTCGGTGGGGTCGAACCGGCAGGTTCGACGGGCCGCCTTGGCGGCCGTTTCTTTAGGGATAGGGCTAGGGTTAAGGGATAGGGTAGAAGCATCCCCCCCTTTATCTACCTCATTATCCCCGGCATTATCCCCGCCTTTATACCCCCCTTTATCCCCGTTTGCTGGTGATAATAGGTGTCCATTATTACCCGTTGGCGGATGTAATTCTTGACTCGTTTCGTCGCATGGCGAATCGTCTAAAGAGTCCGCGGCGGCCGGCAAAGTCACCCAGTAGTGGCCGGCTCCGCGTTGACCGCGGTGCTCATAGTGCAGCCAGCCGGCGGCTATGGCTTTCCTGCGGGCGATGTCGAGCGATTCCCACTTGGTGACGCCGATCAACGCCATGAGCTGCGCCGTGTAAAAGCTGACGGGCCCGCTGTATCGCTTCGCGTCCTCGATGTGGGCGATGACGACGCACAGCACAAAGGCTACATGCCCGATTTCGTTCGCGGCACAGGTCTTCGTCAGCATCCGGACGTACCGGTGCGCGAAGTACGGCGGCCGGCGCGGGTATGCAGGCGATGGACCTGTCATCGCTGAACCTCCTCACTTCGCGTTCGGAGAGAAACGGGATTCCAGCCAACGGTCAAGGTCCGCACGGCGGTAGAACGCGCGTTTCCCGATCCGGGCGAATGGTAGCTCTTCGCGGTGCTTCCCCGTATGGGCCCAGAACGCCAGTGTGCGCGGCGATATGCGGATGTACTCCGCCGCCTCCTCGCGCGGGAGGAAGTCGACGGCCGGCGATTCGACTGCTGTAGACATACATAGACTCCTGAAGTACAGAACGTATTCACTCAATACGTTTCATACTACCGCGAAGAATCAGAGCATCAAGATGAGAATGGACGGCTATGGTATACGAGATTTCGTGTACCAAGGATTTGACGCTGAGAATTGCGCCGAATCGGAGTCAGAATGCAGTACACGAGAATCTCATGTACTCCGGCGCGTCATTTACGTTCCATCGTCCAGGTGTGTCCGCAGCCTGGCTTTTTCTTGCTCCCGACACACTTGAAGGTACGCGCGGCGGCAAGGCTTTTGGTGACTTTGGCTTTGGCGCGGCAGCTCGGGCACGGCGGCGGCCTGAATCGCTCGTTGGGAGGCGCCGCCGCTTGCGGGAGAGCCTTAATTGCAGACAGAACCTCTTGCAGTGTGGCATCTTTCCCCGCCGCCATAATCGCCCTGTTAACATCGCCTTTTATAGTGAAATACCGCGAGACTATCGCATCTGTGGCCGCTTTTTTCCGAGGGTCACCAGGGATGGCGGCGAGCGCGTGGGGGGTGATAGGACCAAGCTCTGGGGTATAGGTAATGCCCTCGAGCGCGAGTAATTGACGTAGTGTCTCTTCGCGCAATTCGTGTAGGCCGTCATTAGGCTTCGGGTGCGACATTTTTATCCTCCGTTGAATTCACGTCGATGGTCAAAAGGTTCGTCTGTTTCGCGGCGCCAAGCAGCGCGGTCGTTGCCGCGGCCATGCCTTGCCGCGTGGGATCCATCGCCAATCTGGCGTACACGGCCGTCGCTTGCGGGTTCCGGTGCCCCAGCGCTTTGCCCACGATCGTCAACGACACGTTCTGCATCGTCATCCAACTGCCGAGAGTCCGCCGCAGGTCGTGCATCCGCAGATTGTCCAGCTTGGCGGCCGCAAGCACTCGTTCCCACGCATGCTTTGGCGAGTGAAGATGGTCACCGCGGCGATGTCCGGGGAAGACCCACGGGCTGCTGCCCACGATTGACCGACGGCTTTCCAGAATCGAGACAGCGGCCGGGACGAGTGGGACGACGACTACGCTCCGATTCTTCGTCATTGGGATGCGCCAGTAGCCGCCGTCCAACTTCACGTCTTCCCACTTCATGGCCAGCACGTTGGACTTGCGGGCGCCCGTCAGTAACGAAATCAAGAAGAAGTCGCGGAACACGTCGTCCTCGGCATAGAGGGCCTTGAAAAACGCTTCGGCCTCGTCTTGCTGCAAAAATCGGTCTCGCGACGGCTCTTCATATTTCCTGACTCCGCAACACGGATTGATGCCGTTGTAGGCAATGTCATCGGAGCGGATCGCGTGGTAGTACATGGCCTTGAGCAGGGCGAGCGTGCGATTGGCCGCATAGTGGCCGCACCTCTCGCCAATGCCGCGGTGCAGCTTCTCGATGTCGCCCTTGCGGACCGCTCCCAGCCGGCGAGCGGCCAGCGGCTTGCAGTGCGTGTCAAAGTTCAGCTTGTCGTTATAGAGGCTCTTCGGGCCCTTTGGCTTCTCCGGCCGCGTGCGGGCGTAGGTCATCCATTCAGCGTGTAGTTCCTTTAGCGTTGGCTCCTTGTGCTTCTGTCGCCGTTCGGCGTGCGGGTTCTCGCCGGAGGCAACTTTGCCGGCCATCTTCGCCGCAGCCTTGCGGGCACCATCCACCGATAGCTCGATCGTTGTCCCGAGCCGCACGCGCGTCGGGCGGCCGTCGATGCGGCGGACGAAGTAGTAGGTCTTCGATCCGGTGCCCGTGACGCACACTTGCAGACCGGGCGTCTTGGCATCTTTGTGATAATCGCGTGCGTTCGGATCGTCGCCGGCGGGCGGTTTTAGCGCCTTGATTTTTGGTTCCGAGAAGGGGAAAATAGAGACCATTACGGAGGCTCCTGATCTTTGTTCTTGTGCCTTACGGATTGGCTTTCGTGCTACGTTTCGTGCTACGCGAAACGTCAAATTGGGTAAAAGCGAACTAAAACGACCCGTAGCACACAAAAGCGATTTTAGACGTAAACTAAAACGAATCAAGAGGTTCCGACGCGGGCGAATCTGATTCGTTAGTCCTTTGAACCGACTTAGGATCTGGTTCCGCAAGGAGTGGAGGTTCAAGTCCTCTCGCCCGCACTTGCGAAAAAAACGGAATCGCGGCGGCTGTCCGCACGACGGGAGTAAGAGCAATGTCCGTGGTAATCCAGCGGCATCAATTCACGGTCAGCGACTTTGCCAGGATGGTCCAAACCGGCATCTTAGCGGCGGGCCAGCGCATGGAACTGATTGACGGCGAGGTACGTGAAATGTCTCCAATCGGCTCAGTGCATGCCGCGATTGTCAACCGGCTAACCGCGCTCTTGATCGCAAAGCTATCCGGCCGAGCGATCGTCAGCGTGCAGAACCCCGTGATCCTCAATGACTTCACCGAACCGCAGCCCGATCTGGTCGTCCTGCGGATGCGGGATGATTATTATAAGGACGAACTTCCGGGCTCCGGCGACGTGTTGCTGATCATCGAAGTCGCTGACACAACCCTGGAATATTACCGCGACGAGAAGGTGCCGCGATACGCCCGAATGAAAATTCCGGAAGTCTGGCTCGTTGACGTCAATTTGCAACAAATCACGCAATACGCCAAACCCACGGCCGCCGAGTATCGGCACATCGCAACGTTCGGGCCGGGCAAGGAACTGCGGTCCATCGCAATCGAGTCGCTCAGCGTTTCGACTAACGACGTGTTTCTACTCCGATAAGTACCGCTACTAACCAGGGCACGGCTTTGCACTGGTTCACGCCATGCTGCTCATCGCCCGCAGGCGGCCGACGCTCTCTATCGCTCGGGTGATGGTGAACTCGATTTCCTCCGCGGTCGTGAAACGGCCGAGGCCGAAACGCAGGCTGCCGCGGACGGCGTCCTCCGGCAGGCCCAGCGCGCGGAGTACGTGGCTCGGTTCGGGCCGGGCGGAAGTGCAGGCGCTGCCGCTGCTCAGTGCGATCTCCCGCATTTCCAGCATCACCGCCTCGCCTTCCACCAGGCCGAAACTGACGTTCAAGTTACCCGGCAGCCGCACGCCGGCCAGATGCCACGCCGGACCGTTGAGCGAAACGTTGTTCAGGCTGGCCGTCAGTCCCATGTAAAGCCGATCGCGCAATACGGCGAGGCGGACCGCTTCGTTCGGTAGTTCCGCCAGGCAGAGTCCCAACGCCCGCGCCAAGCCGACAATGCCGGGCACGTTGGCCGTGCCGCTCCGCAGGCCGCCCTCCTGCCCGCCGCCGTCGATCTGCGGCTCCAGGCGGACGCGCGGTCCGCGGCTCCTCACGTAGAGCGCACCGATGCCTTTTGGTCCATAGATTTTATGGGCCGTAAAACTCATCAGATCGACGCCGAGCGATTCGACATCGACGGGAACCTTGCCAACGGCCTGCGTGGCGTCGCAATGCAGGAGCACACCGCGCTCCTTGCACAATCGGCCGATCTCCGCCAGCGGTTGGATGGCCCCGATCTCGTTATTCGCCAACATGATGGAGACGAGGATCGTGTCTTTGCGGATGGCGGCAGCCACGCGCTCGACTTCGATCAGGCCGGCCCGCTTATCGGGAGCGGCGATCACCGGCAGAAGCGTAATCTCGTAACCTCGCCGGGCGAGCGCGGCCAGAGGATCGAGCACGGCAGGATGCTCGGTCGCCGCGCTGATGATATGCCGCCCGCGGGCGGTGTGTTTTTCCGCCACGCCGCGGATTGCCAGGTTGTTGCTTTCGGTGGACCCGCTCGTCCAGACGATTTCCTTCGCCCTGGCGCCGATGGCGGTGGCAATCCTCTCTCTCGCGTCTTCGACGGCATCCTTGGCCGCTGCGCCGAAGGCATGGCTCGCGCTGCCGGCGTTGCCGTAGACTTCAGTGAAGTACGGCAGCATCGCCTCGACCACCCGCGGATCGACGCGGGTCGTGGCATGGTTGTCGAGATAGATGGGGAGTTGGAGCATCAGCCGCCCTCACCCTAGCCCCTCTCCCGGCAGGCGAGGGGACGAGGCAAACAACGCCTTCATGCAAATCTGCGACCATGTCTCAAAACCATCCATGTCGGCCAGAATGTCCGGCACAGGGCGAAATCCACATTCGATAATATCCCTTTCGCGCGGATGAATCGCCGGCCGATCGACATCGACCAGATGCACGACGCCCAAATGAACGCGACCTACGTCCGTTTCGTCATCGTTGATCAGGCCGACGCAGCGCGAGGCATAAGGAGTGTCTATCGAGACCTCTTCCTCCAATTCGCGGCGCATGCCCTCCTCGTAGGGATTGCCGTTGCCATCGGCCCCCACATCGACGGCCGAAATGTGTCCGCCGATGCCGACGCTCCGCTTGCGGTGCAGCCGCTTTTCGCCCTGGCCGCCACCGCGCGTGTATTGGAAGACCGTTTCGCCGCCCTCGGTGCGATGACGGAATATCACGTAGGGAATCAACTGTTTGAAGCTTGGATCGTGCTCCATGTCTGGCCGCGGCCGGAACGAGATGTTCGCCGGGCTGAACAACTCGCCAAGATAGCGGTCCATCTGCGGCGAGAAGCCTTGGAAGTGACCCAGCCGGTGAAACAGCTCCGTGGGCACGACGAGAATGCGTTCGACAGGAATATCGGGCAAGGTGGTCTCCTAAAGGATCAACATGGCGTCGCCGTAACTGAAAAAACGGTAGTTCTCGCGGACCGCCTCCTCATACGCCCGCATGATGAGGTCGTCGCCGCCGAACGTGCGGACCAGCACCAGTAGCGTCGTCCGCGGCAGGTGAAAGTTCGTCATCAAGGAGTCAACAATACGGAACTCATATGGCGGGCGGATGAACAGGTCGGTGTGGCCGGAAAACTGCTTGAGCGTACCATCCGCGGCCGCGGTTTCCAAGAGGCGGACCGACGTTGTTCCCACCGCCACGACCCGCCCGCCGTTCTGCCGGCATTGCAATATGCGATCGACCGTTTCCTGGCGGATGGTGCCCCATTCGGAGTGCATGCGGTGCGCGGCGAGCGTCGCCGTGCCGATCGGTCGAAAGGTGCCGGTGCCCGTGTGCAGTGTCAACGGACAGATCGCGATCCGGTCTTCCTCCAACCGGCGGAGGAGCGACTCGCTGAAATGCAGACCGGCCGTGGGCGCGGCGACGGCCCCCGGCCAACGGGCATAGACGGTTTGATACTGGCGACGATCGGCCTCGACCATCTCGCCCTTGCGAATATAGGGCGGCAAGGGAACCCGCCCGACGCGTTCCAGCAGGGGGAACGTCTCTTCGTCGCTCTCCGGGCAGACGATCCAGCTTGCATCGGGCTGCTTTGCGGCCAGTTGGATGCGGATATCGTCTTCCCCTTTGGCGTTTGTCAGGCGGATCCACTCGCCGGCCGCGAGATGGCCGCGGGCCTTGCACAGAATCCGCCACATGCCTCCCTCGCCGACTTCGAGAAAGAGGCCCTCCCAGTGCCCGCCCGTGTTCTCGCGGCGGCCAAGCAGCCGAGCGGGGACGACTTGGGTGTCGTTGAGCACCAAGCAGTCGCCAGGACTCAGGAGTTCCGGCAGATCGCGGACGTAGCGATGTTCCAGCGTCTGCCGGTGGCGGTCGACGAGCAGCAGCCGAGCGTCCACTCGCGACACCACCGGCTGTTGAGCAATCAAATGCCGCGGCAATTCATAGTCGTACTGGTCGATTTCTATAGTCATTCAAATCCGTTTCGCACGTCGATTCAATTGAGTATAAGCGCCGTCCCCCAGACGTTGTAGGGGAGCGGATTTGACCATTGTTTAACTGTACAGAATGTCGCTAACGGCACCGCGAAATTGTGCCAAAAAACCCTCTCGCGATCACTTATGGCAGGCCGAATTGGCCGCCGGGAAAAATCTTCTTCGCTCGCTGCAAAAGGCGCGGTCGTCGGAAGTTGAATCGTGCATTGCATATACGACGACGGCGACCAATCTGCCGCGAATTCTGTTTAGGGAAAGCGCGCTTGACGAAAAGGGAGAAGTGGATATTCTTGGGTTGTTGTGGGTCGCAGTGGTGAAAAGTGGGAAAGATGCTCCTGACAGGAACATTCAATCGCGTACTGGACGAAAAACAGCGAATTGCCATTCCCACGCACCTCCGCGACGCCTTGGCATGTTCAGCGGGAAAGGGGCTTTACGTGACGCCCGGCACCGACCAATCGCTTACCCTTTTTACGGAGGAATCGTTTCAGGAACTTGGAAAGCGGCTCGCCCTGAGCCCACCGACGCGACAGGACGTTCGCGCGTTCAGCCGGCTGTTCTATGGGCAGGCCCAATTCGCGGAGTTGGACCGGCAAGGCAGGATACGGATTCCATCGGAGCTTGCGACTTTGGCAAAGCTGCAAAAGGATGTCGTATTGGTGGGAGTGCAGGACCATTTGGAGATTTGGGCAGCCGAGGTTTGGCAGCGATACGTGGCCGACAAACAGGCCCATTTCGACGAGATTGCCGAATCGGCACTCGGCGACGGTGCAATGTAAACCGTGCATGATGAGAATTGAGCGCGCGACCTGCTCGCCAACACGGTCGCCGGTGCGTATTGGCCACGTACCGGCGGCACGGCATTGACCTCCGGTGCAACGTGTTTCCGCAGAATCGGAGAAAGGATTTCTCCGGCGCTCGAGGCGGAGCCGTCCGTTGCCTTCACCAACGGGCTACCGCAAATGCCCGGCCCCACGCCGCACGGAAGCGGCGCGGGGCCGGGGGCCTTTTTACCCATAATAGGGGTGCGGTGCCCTCGTTTTCGCAGGCGAATGGCAAATCGTTGACAGTCTTTTCGGATCGTGATAAGTTGGATTGACGGGAATCGCGGGGATTTCCCACCGAAACCGGTGGCACGGCAAGGCGTGCCATTCCGATTTGGTCTTTCGGTATTGTGATCGGTCCGCTGGGTTGTTGCTCGATTGGAAGTCGACAGATGCTGAGACGCTCTTGGACCGCCGCCCTTGTATTAGCCATGCTGGCCGGATTGTTTGTTCGGCCTGCGATGGCAATCGTCGTGCAGGACGAGCAAAACGATATGCTCTATCGCGCCTTGGGAGGCAGTTCGCCGTTTGAAAGTGTCGGCCGCATCACGGGCAAGACGTCGACGGCCGGTTTTCTGGCGTCCGGCACTTTGGTAGCGCCCGACTGGGTGCTGACCGCGGCCCACGTGGTTGACAACGCGAAGTCACTTACGTTTTCGATCGGCGGCCAGATCTATCAAGTTGACCGCACGGTGCCGTATCCAGGTTGGAACAAGGACCTCTGGTCCGGCTACGATATCGGGCTCGCCCATCTGACGAAACCGGTAGACAACATCGCGCCGGCACATCTTTATACCGGCTCGGCCGAACTGAACCACGCCGACACGGTAGTGGGCTACGGAAAGACGGGGACGGGCACCCGCGGCGACACGAAGTGCGACGGCATCAAACGGGCGGCGCAGAACTTTATTACCGAGATCGAAAACAAACGCCTTCTGGTGGCGGACTTCCAGAATCCCCAGCCGCCGGGCATTTTTTCTTTTAACAGCAATCGATCGCTGCCGCTGGGCGGCTTGATCGCGCCGGGCGACAGCGGCGGGGGCCTCTTCATCACCACGCCTACGGGCACCTACCTGGCCGGCGTCAACTCATTCATCGGTTCCGATTTCGGCGCACCGCGATCGATTTTCGGCAATTTCTCCGGGCACACGCGGGTGTCGGCTTTCCACGATTGGATTGAAGCGGAAATCCGCGGCGACGAAGCATACGTTCCGGTGGAGAAAGAGACGAAAGCGCCCGACTTGACGATCTATCCTGCTCCCGAGCCAGGTTCTTTGCTATTGCTGCTTGCCGCCGGAGCGATGCTATGGATGTCTCGCCGCCTTGTACGGCGGGCGTGATCCGGAACGGAACGCACACCGCGGCGGCATGCCTACGGGGCATGTTCAAGAAACGCGCGGAGTTTCTCGTAGTATCCGGGCGGCGGCGAGTCGTTGTGGTCGCCCCCTTCGAGCACAAGAAACTGCTTCGGCTCGTTGGCCGCGGCAAACAAACGCCGCCCGGATTCGATCGGCACGATCGAATCGCGGTCGCCGTGGCTCTGAAACAGCGGGCCGTGATATTGGCCAATCTTGGCTGCCGAGTCGAATTTCGTCTTCATCAGCAGCCGCACCGGCACCCACGGATAATGGTGCGCGGCTACGTCGGGCATGGAACTGAAGGTGTGCTCCAGAATCAGTGCTCGTGCGCCATCGACGGCCAGGTCAACGGCCACCGCTCCGCCCAGCGACTCGCCCATGAGCACGATCCGCTGCGAGGCCACGCCCGTCCTCTCGGCCAGCCACGCGAGTGCGGCGCGGGCGTCGGCCAGCACGCCTTGCTCGTCGGGCTTGCCTTCGCTGCGGCCGTAGCCGCGATAATCGAAAACGAACACCGCCGCGCCCACTCGGTCGTGCAATGCGCGAATTACATCGATGCGATGCGTGACGTTGCCCGCATTGCCGTGACAATAGAGGATAACCGCGGTAGGGCTCTCACGCGGCGCGAACCAGCCGTGGAGCTTCGTGCCGTCGGCCGCGGCGAAATGGACGTCCTCCAGGGCAATTCCCGCGGGCGACCAATTGTCGTTGGCGTAGTTCGTGGGAATGAAGATCAGAGAGTTTTCAAGGAACATCAGTATAAGGAGCAGAACGAGGTAGGCAATCAGAAGGATGCGAGCGACGCGCCAGACCCAGCGGAGCCAGGCCCTGGCCGGGGAACGACGGTTGGCAATGTCGTTCATAAGCGCAAAAAATCAGGGACGGCGGAAAGTCCTGCCGTCCCCAATATTATACTCGCAATACGGTCGCTTACTTGCTCAACCGATAAGCCGGATTGTTGCGGTCGAAGTCGGCGTCGGTCAGGCCGACGTTGATCTTCAGGTTGAGGTAGGTGTATTCCTCGATCAGTTCCGGCTGGGCGCCCGGCGTCTTCGGCCAATCGTAGGCTTCGTAACGGACCGGGACATTCAGGCCGTCGTCAACAAAAATCCGGGCCACGTTGAAGAGGAAGTTCTTTCGCGGCACGGGATGAGCGACCTGGATGCAGGTGCAAGTGCGGTCGTTGATCTTCGCGCCCTTGAAGTACTTGACTTCACACTCGCCGTACTTCACGTCCTCGCTGGCCACGTCAACAAGGCGCCTCGTAAGATTGAGGATGCCGATTTGCGTCAGCGGATAGCGCTGGTTCTGCATCGCCACGTTGCCGTCGGGATCGAGAGAAACCGTACCGAACATCTTGTATTGCAGGCCGGTGCCGTGGGCCCACATCTTGCCGCCGTTTGCGCCTTCGATGTAGAGACACTCCTTGCCCTTTTCCGCGGCGGGAGACAGGAAGATGGAATAGACGCTGAATGGCTTATGGCGAACTTTGATCGCCATGTACTGGTCTTCGCCCAGCTTCGAGCCGATGCGCTCTTTCTTCATGACGGTGGCGGTGTAATCCTGAATCCTCTCGATCGCCGGCAGGCCCTCGCGAGCCCAACGCAAGGCGGGCATCAGCGGGTGCTCGTTGGCACCTGCAACCTGGATGTTTGCGGCGCCCTGGGGCTGAGCTTGGGGATCCTGGGCGTTGGCGGCCGCCAACAGCGAAAAACTGGCGAAAATGGCTGCCATGCAGCCGCGGTTATTCGATCCGTTGAACATCGACAAAACCCTCCTTGGAGTTCGGCGCGTCCTCGGGTCCGGCGCAGAGGAGAACACACTGCGTCGCCCGCCTTGTTATTTTATTAACCAGCACGGTCCTCTTCGACCTTATCGCAACTTCCGGGCAGCGGAATTACAATGTTTTGGCCCGCGGGACAAGTTCTGTGCTGCGGCCAGCCGGCGCGGCGGACCGCGCCAGAATAGGCCGCATAGTTTATCACAATTGAAAAATCATTGGGAGGCCAGTTTGTGGAAGATGCCCCTTTTAACGTCGCTCGGATCGTTTCCGCCCCCTTCGACGAAAACACCTATGTCATCTGGCTCAAAGGACGCAGCGACTGCCTAGTGATCGATCCTGGGTTCCAGCCGGAGCAGATTCTGAGTTTTCTTGACGAGCACCAAATTGTGCCGGCGGCCATTCTAAACACGCACGGTCATAGCGATCATATCGCGGGAAATGAGGCTATGAAACAGCGATGGCCCGATTGCCCATTGATCATCGGCCACGGCGATGCCGCCAAGCTCACGGACGCTGAACTGAACCTCTCGGCCCGCTACGGCCGGGCGATAACCAGCCCTCCAGCCGACAGGACAGTGAGCCAAGACGACCAGGTTTCCGCGGCCGGGTTCGACCTGGAGGTCCGGGAAGTGCCCGGTCATTCGGCCGGCCATGTCATTTTTGTCTGGAAGGCGAATACCCCCTTTCTGGTGTTTGTAGGCGATGTGATTTTCCAAGGAAGCGTGGGCCGGTGCGATTTCTTCGACGGCGATATGGACCAACTGACCTCAGGCATCCGGGCGCGAGTTTTTGACTTGCCGGACGATACGGTCCTATTGCCCGGCCACGGCTCGGCAACCACAATTGGCATCGAGAAGCAGACGAATCCGTATGTGGCCGAGTAGCGCTCAATCAATTTTCCCCCCTACCGAAATTGTCACCTGGAACTGCTGGACCTTGCCGTCGGCGATGGCTCCGCGTTGCTCGATGATCTCGAACCAGCAAGCGTTTTTGAGAATCGAAGTGGCCTTGGCGACTGCCTCTGAAACGGCGTCGCTGAGCGATACGCTGGAGGTGCCCACAATTTGAATCTTCTGGTAAACGTGGTTTCCCATGATCGATGGCCTCTTGAACTTTTCGTTTAAGGATAATAGTTGGAAGGATGTAGGGTGGGTGGAGCACGGGGACCCGCGCCTGATGGTGCGTTTCGCGAACCGGCCGAACACAACGTGGAACGCATGAAACAGTTTCGTCCCGTGCGCAACCCACCAATTCCGCCGCGGCTCGCTCCACGCACCCTACGGTTTCGATGTTATGGTTTGGAATTCTAGCCGAACACGCCAAGCACGTCTATCGGGGACTCCACCAGCACGGCCGCCCCAGCCTCCCGCAGTTCGTCGGCCGTGCGAAAGCCCCACAAGGCGCCGACCGGATACATCCCGGCCGCGACGGCGGTTTGCATGTCCGTATTCGTATCGCCCAGGTAGAGAACGTCGGCCGGAGCCACGCCGAGTTTCGCGGCGACGGCAAACGCTCCGCTCGGATCGGGTTTTCTCGGGAGTTCCGCTGTCGCACCCAGGACTGCTGCAAATCGCCACGACGGCAATAATCGCTTCACACATAGCTGGGTAAACTCGTCGGGCTTGTTTGAGAACACGGCCATTGGGATGCCGCTCGCTGTCAGTTGATCGAGCAACTCTGGGATTCCAGGGTATGGCTTGGACTTGTCCGCCCAGCGACGCGCATACTCTTGCCGCGCAAATTCGACACCACGAGCGACCGCTTCCGGATCGTTCGCCCGCGGTCCGATCGTTCTCTTGACGAGGTTTTCCAGGCCGTCGCCGACGAAATAACGATACGCCTCGACCGGATGCTGCGGCAGGCCCATTTCCGCCAGGGCCGCGTTGGTCGAATCGGCAAGATCCGCGAGCGTGTCGAGCAGTGTGCCGTCGAGATCGAAAACTATGGCTTTGTGACGCATTTTGGATTCAGAGGCTATCCGGAAACTGGTCTAGCTGCAAGTCGTGATTTATCCGAGAGTTAGCGCACACCTCATAAGCAAAGGAGTGCGCCAACATGTCGAACGAATCAGAAACACGGAAGTCGTATCCCTCGGACGTGACGAACGAGCAGTGGGCAATTTTAGAAACGTTGATTCCGCCGGCCCGAACCGCTCGCGGCGGACGGCCCAGGGAAGTCGATATGCGGGAAGTCGTCAATACGATCTTTTATCTCAACCGAACCGGTTGCCAATGGGACATGCTGCCACACGATCTGCTTCCCAAGAGCACGGTCTACGACTATTTCGTCCAGTCGGCGCGACAACGGTACTATGACCAGATTCGTCGATGCGTTGCGTGTCCAAATTCGTACAAAGGAGGAACGCGAGTCAACGCCCAGCGCGGTGTGCATCGACAGCCAGTCGGTCAAAACCACCGAGATCGGCGGCGAGGGACGAGGTTATGATGGAGGGAAGAAAATCAAGGGCCGGAAACGACATTTGCTCGTGGATACGTTGGGTTTGTTAGTTTCCGTGTTGATCACCAGCGCGGGCACTGATGATGGGGCGGCGGCACCGCAGTTGTTGAGCCAAATCTCCGTGCAAGACTTTCCTCGCCTGGTCACGATCTTTGGAGACAACAAATACCACAATCATGCGCTGGAGGCTTGGTTGAAGGAACATCGGCCCGACTGGCACATCGAGGTCAAGATGCGTCCCGAGGGATCGATTGGATTTGCGCCGTTAAGGAAACGCTGGGTGGTTGAACGCACGAATGCATGGAATGGACGCTGCCGACGCAACAGTAAGGACTACGAGCGGCGCCCCGATTCGAGCGCCGCGATGGTTCAGATCAGCAACATCCACCTGATGCTCCGCAGGTTGGCACCGCAACGCCAACCCGACTTCCACTACCGTGCCGCTGCATGAAACTCCGCAAAATACGACGAATCGTTTCCGTATAGCCTCTCAATCAACTTAGCTTGGTTAGAGCCTATCGGAACACTCGGTCGTAGAAGCGGCGCGAGCGCCGCTTTTTCCAAGCGGCAGGATGCCGCTTCTACGGTGCCCGCGCGGCGAGCGTACCCTTTATATCCGTGAGATATGCTTTCGCCTATAGCCACTCCTCTGGCTATTCCGAGTGGACACTTTCGGACAAAATCGGACACTTTTTGCGCACTTTATACGTCTTGTGGATACCTGCCGGGCGGCAGGGAGCGGGGAGCACGGAGTGGGAAGGTCTTGGGTCTTAGGACATAGGTCTTAGTGGCCTTGATTCCACGTGCTCACCGGCCCATTTATCTCTCATCTCTCACTCCTCATAAGAGTTAATAAGTGCTACTTAGTGTTCCTAAAATCCTAACGCAGCGTTTCATGCACCGCCCCTTCGTTTCTCACGCGGTGGTGCAGCACGTTGAATCGCGACGTAACTTATTGCCAACAAATGCTTTAGGGAAAACATGCACCACCGCACCAGCAGCCACCTGATGGAAGGGTTGGTGCGTGAACCGCAGGCAGCAGGGGCGGACATAGAAGGAGAAAGGGAGATTGGGCGACGGGGCTATGAGAATGATCGACGCCTGGCATTTTTCTGTCATCATGTTTCTGTCATCCCCGTTGATTCTTTGCGGTCCTTTGCGCCTTGACGACTTAGCGTGAGAACTTTTGTCATAGAAAACGCCGACTCCGTCTCTGAACTTTCGTATCTCATCCTTTATCCCTCATCTTTCCGCCTGCCATTATGGCAGTTACCTGCCCCGTCAACATCGGTGGTCTGTCCCAGATGCGCCCCGCCCCAGCGGAATTCGGCGACTGGGGCGCATCGTCGGCCGCGGCCGTAAGTTGAATACGTACAACAGTTTACAACCAGTTCTACCAAGAGTGTCGATCGGCCCTCCGAACGAAGGGGTTGGGGCGCATCTCCCGGCCGGCCGCGCCGGCGGACTGCCATTCCCGGTATTGTAAACACCAGTATACAATAGCCAGCAAATATTATGCCAATCTCGCGGCATCAGCGCAAAAGCGGGCCTGTTGCCGAAGTCGTTGAACATCGAGCCTGTCGAGTCTCCATCCAACCACCTACGCGGCGGCCAGTGCCTATTCGGGGCTACGGCGGCACACTGAATAGGGAATGGCGAATATGCCACGGCGGACTCGTGGATTGCTTGCGGGTCATAAATCAGCGGCCTTGAAAGTCAGTGGTGCGACGAAAAGCGCAAAAAAAGGATGCCACCTACTTGCCGACCACCCTTTTTGGTAAACTTGGCGATTCCCACTCCCGGAGCTGAGCGAATGCCGAGAATCTTCGACAATATCTCACAATCCCTGCTGCCGGCCCTCTGCGACACCCTGCAAGTCGCTGACCGGGCCGACTTCTGCGTCGGATACTTCAACCTTCGCGGCTGGAAAACGATCGATTGCCATGTCGAGCAGTGGTCGGGCGGTCCCGGCCACTGCTGCCGGCTTCTCGTAGGCATGCAGCGGCTGCCGCAGGACGAGCTACGCGACGCGCTGAGCATCATAAAGCGGGATGAAGGCATCGACAACGTAACCGCGTTGCGCTACAAAAAGCGACTGGCGGAGGAATTCGAGAATCAATTGACGTTAGGAATCCCGACTAACGGCGACGAAGCCGGTCTGCGGCGGCTCGCCGCTCAAATCAAGGCCAAAAAGCTCGTCGTTAAGCTGTTCGTTCGTCACCAACTGCACGCAAAACTCTATCTACTCTTTCGACCCGATCCGGTCAATCCGTCCGTCGGCTTTCTCGGCAGCAGCAATTTGACACTGTCCGGCCTTTCCAACCAGGGCGAATTAAACGTCGATGTCATGGACCACGACGCCTGCGATAAGCTCGCCAAATGGTTTGAGGACCGCTGGAACGACAAATGGTGCATCGACATTTCCGACGAGCTTGTCGCCATCATCGATGAGAGTTGGGCACGCGAGCAGACGCTTGCACCGTACCATATCTATCTGAAAATGGCCTACCATCTTTCGCAGGAGGCCCGCTTTGGTCTAGCCGATTTCCGCATTCCCCGCGACTTCGGCCAAAAACTCTTCGCGTTTCAAGTTGCCGCGGTGAAGATCGCCGCCCATCACCTGAACAAGCGCGGCGGTGTGCTCATCGGCGACGTGGTTGGCCTGGGCAAAACCTTGATGGCGACGGCACTCGCCCGCATCTTTGAGGACGAACAGGACCTTGAAACGCTCATCATCTGCCCAAAGAACCTCGCTTCCATGTGGGAGGATTATCGTCAGCAATACCGCCTGCGCGCGAAAGTCCTGCCCGTCAGCCGGGTCATTCAGGAATTGCCGGAGCTGCGCCGTTACCGCGTCGTGCTGATCGACGAAAGCCACAATCTCCGCAACCGGTCGGGCAAGCGCTACCGGGAAATCCAGGAATACATCCGCGAGAACGACAGCAAGGTAATCCTGCTAACGGCCACGCCATACAACAAGACCTATCTTGACCTCGCCAATCAGTTGGGGCTTTTCATCGCGGACGACCTCGACCTTGGAGTTCGCCCCGAAGCCTACATTCGCGAATTGGGTGAGACCGAATTCATCCGCCGCCACCAGTGCCCGGTGCGTTCGCTGGCCGCCTTTGAGAAAAGCGAGTATGCCGACGACTGGCGGGAGCTGATGCGGCTCTACCTCGTCCGCCGCACGCGAACGTTCATCAAACAAAACTACGCTGAGGTCGAATGTCCCGATTGCAGCGTGGTAATCAAAGCCACGCAAGCGGCGTGTCACCGCTGTGGCAGGCCGAAAGCGGATGCGGATCGGCGTTTCCTCACGTTTGAAGATGGAAGCCGCTCTTGGTTTCCGGTGCGGCAGCCCAAGACAGTCAAATTCAAGATCGACGATAAGGACCCCAACGATCAATACGCGAAGCTCTATGCCGACGACGTGGTCGATGCCGTTGAACATCTTACCTTACCGCGCTATGGGCTGGCGAATTATGTCCGTCCGTTCGTAGTTCCGCCTTTAGGCGGTCATGGAAGGAAACCGCCTGAAGGCGGAACTACGAACACTGATCAACCGCCGACGAAGCTGAAGCGAAAGTTCTTCAAGACTTGTCCCGAGCAGGCCGTCGGCTCATGGGCTTTTGCCGGACCAACCTCTTCAAGCGGCTGGAAAGCGGCGGCCGCGCATTCATACAATCGATCGAGCGTCACATCCTGCGGAACTACGTCTATCTCCAAGCCATCGAAGCCGGCCAGCCGTTGCCGATCGGCACGCAAGATGCCGCGATGTTGGACGCGCGGATTTTCGACGGCGATGCCGACGATCCGGCCGCGTCCCCAGACTTCTTTGGCCTAGAACAAGAAGACGACGACAAGCCCGCGTTTGAGCGCTCACCGCTGCGAAGCGACAACGACTTTCGTCAGCGGGCGGAAAAAGTCTATGCGGAATATGCTAGAGCCTACAAACGGCGGTTCAAGTGGCTCCGGCCCGCGCTCTTCGTTCCCCAACTGGCCAAGGACTTGCGGGCGGACATTAAGGCCCTGCTACCCGTGCTCAAGAAATGCGGCGATTGGGCTCCCGAGCGAGACTCCAAGCTGAAGAAGCTCGTTGAGCTGTTGTCTAAGACTCACCCCGACGAGAAGGTGCTGATTTTCACGCAATTCGCCGACACTGCCTATTACCTCGAACCGCATGTCCGCGCCGCCGGCGTCGGCAGCCTGGCGTGCGTGACGGGCGACAGCGAGGACCCCACCAGCATCGCATGGCGATTCAGCCCGGAAAGCAATAACAAGCGCGAGCGAGTGCCGCCGGCGCAGGAATACGCGTGATCGTCGCCACCGACGTGTTAAGCGAAGGGCAGAACCTGCAGGACGCCGCCATAGTCGTGAATTACGATCTGCCTTGGGCCATCATTCGTCTGGTGCAGCGAGCCGGCCGCGTCGATCGCATCGGCCAGAAAGCGGAAAACATCCTCTGCTATTCGTTCCTGCCGGCCGACGGTGTGGAACGAATCTTGCGGCTGCGGACGCGAGTCCGCCAGCGGTTGAAGGAGAACGCAGAAGTGGTCGGCACGGACGAACAGTTCTTCGAGGATGACCGCAACGAGCAGATAGTCCGCGACCTGTTTACAGAAAACTCCGGCATTCTCGATGACGACCCGGACACCGAGGTGGACCTCAGTTCCTATGCCTACCAAATCTGGAAGAACGCCATCGACCGCGACCCGGCGCTCGAAAAGGCGATTCCCGCCTTGCCGGACGTCGTTTATTCGACTCGCCCTTCTCCGTTCGTAGTTCCGGCTTCACCGGTCTTGCGCCAGGACAGCCGCCTAAAGGCGGAACTACGAACGGCGCGCCGAGGGGGTGCTGGTCTACGTTCGCACGGGCCAAGGCAACGACGCCCTCGCCTGGACCGACACGAATGGCCGAAACGTGACCGAGTCGCAGTTTGCCATCCTGAAAGTAGCCGAGTGCGCGCCGGATACGCCCGCATTGCCGCGATTGGAAAATCACCACGATCTTGTGTCCCAGGGCGTGCAGCTTATCGCCACGGAAGAGAAATCGGTCGGTGGCCAGCTTGGCCGGCCCTCGGGCGCGCGGTTCCGGACCTACGAACGGTTAAAACATTTTGCCGAAGAGACCAAGGGCACATTGCTGGTTAGCGCCGATTTGCGCAGGCCCTCAACAAGGCCATTGAGGATATCTACAATTATCCGTTGCGGCAGGCCGCGGTCGACACGCTGAATCGCCAGCTTCGCGGCGGCATCGCTGACGACAAGCTGGCCGAGTTGGCGGTCGAGTTGCGGGCCGAAGGCCGGCTATGTGTCGTACACGACGAAGAACAACAGCAGGAACCGCGGATCATTTGCTCGCTAGGACTCCGAGCTTCCAGAGCGGGAACGTAACGCATGCCAATTGACTTTCAGCGTCGCGCGACCACCTCAAGCAATTCGACTTCCGGCAACTCTTCATCGAGGAGCTTGGCTGGTCTCAGCCGTCGCGCAAGACGCCGCTGGATATCGAGGTCAAAGGCGCCCGCTTCACGTGCCGCCATGTCGCACAGTTGGCCGGCGCGGTGGTCGTCGAGGTCGAAGCCGAACACGGCACGATTCCCGACGCCAAGTCCCGCGCCGCCGTCCACAAGGAAATCGCCAAGCTGCACCACGAAAATCTGCTTATTTTCGTCGATCGCCAGCGCACGCAAAGCCTCTGGTATTGGGTCAAGCGGCAAGATGGCAAGCTTTTCGCGCGCGACCATCTTTTCTTCAAAGGCCAGCCCGGCGACCTCTTCCTGGGCAAGCTCGCGCAGATCGTTTTTGACCTGGCCGACTTCGACGCCGAGGGAAACGTGGGCATCGTCGAAGTGGCGCGGCGGCTGCAATCGGCACTGGACGTCGAAAAGGTCACGAAGAAATTCTTTCGCGAGTTTCAAGAGCAGCACGTCAACTTCCTCGAGCTGATCCGCGGCATTCGCGACGAGCGGCAGCGCCGCTGGTACGCCAGCGTGCTCTTGAACCGCTTGATGTTCATCTACTTCCTGCAAAAGAAGCCGCCCGGCTTTCTCGACGGCGGGAACCAGAACTACCTTCGCGACAAGCTGGACGAATCGAAGAAGCGCGGCAAGGACCGCTATTACCCGGAATTCTTGCACGCGCTTTTTTTCGAGGGCTTCGCCAAGCCGGAGGAAAAGCGATCGCCAGCGGCCCGCGCGCTCATCGGCCAAGTAAAATACCTCAACGGCGGCCTCTTTTTGCCGCACCAGATCGAACAGCAGAACGACAAGATCGCCGTCCCCGACCGGGCTTTTGAAAACCTGTTCGACCTGTTCGACCGCTACACTTGGCATCTCGATGATACGCCCGGCGGCAAGGACGACGAAATCAACCCCGACGTGCTCGGTTACATTTTCGAGAAATACATCAATCAAAAGGCGTTTGGCGCGTACTACACGCGGACCGAAATCACCGAGTACCTTTGCCGAGCGCACGATCCATCGGCTGATTCTGGACGCGATAAACTCCCCAGTCTCCCCTCTCCCTCCGGGAGAGGGGCAGGGGGTGAGGGTGGGCAACTCGACTCTGAATTCCGGCCCTGCGCAGGGGGTGAGGGCGGGAAAGGTTCGCCGTTACGAAACCCTGGCCGATCTCCTCTTGGACCTCGACGGCGCCGTCTGCAAGCGCCTGCTCTACGAAGTGCTGCCGTCGCTGAGCCTGCTCGATCCGGCCTGCGGCTCCGGCGCGTTTCTCGTGGCGGCAATGAAGACGCTCATCAACATCTACTCCGCCATCGTCGGGCGGGTCAAGTTCGTCGGTGACAAGGACCTCAACCGCTGGCTGGCCGATATCGAGAAGGGCCATCCGAGCGTCGCCTACTTCATCAAGAAGCGGATCATTACGGACAATTTGTACGGCGTCGACATCATGGAAGAGGCCACGGAGATTGCGCGGCTGCGGCTTTTCCTGGCCTTGGTCGCCTCGGCGCAATCGGTCGATGACCTGGAACCGCTGCCCAATATCGACTTCAACATCCTGCCCGGCAACTCGCTCATTGGGCTGTTGCGGGTCAGACGAAGAGGACTTCGACGCCCGCAAGACGCAGGGAAACTTGTTCCGCAAAAGCTACAAGCAGGTCCTGGAGGAAAAGAACCTTCTCATCGACGGCTTCCGCCACGCGACCGAGTACGCCGAAGACCTTTCCTCGACCCGCGACCTGATCGACGAGAAAAAGCATGAAGCCTACGAAACGCTCGATGACATACTTTTGGACGAGTTCAAGGAACTGGGCATCAAATACGAGCAGGCGACTTGGGACGAGAAGAAAAAGGCGCTGGGCAAGCCCGAGAAGCGACCGCTGAAGCCGGTGGACATCGAGCGCCTGCATCCGTTCCACTGGGGATACGAGTTCGACGAGATTCTCAACAAGCGCGGCGGCTTCGATGCCATTATCACCAACCCGCCGTGGGAAATATTCAAGCCAAATGGCAAGGAGTTTTTCGAGCAGCATTCGGACGCTGTCTCGAAGAAGAACATGACGATCCACGAGTTTGAGGAGGAACAAGCGAAGCTGCTCAAAGATTGCGAGATTCGCGATTCGTGGCTTTTGTATCTGAGTCAGTTTCCGCATGAGTCGGCTTATTTTCGATCGGCGCCGCAGTATCATAATCAGATTAGCGTCGTAAATGGAAAGAAGGCTGGAACCGACATCAATCTTTATAAGCTTTTCCTTGAACAGTGTTTCAGTTTACTTCGGGAAGGCGGGCGTTCTGGCATAATCACTCCCGCTGGAGTGTACACCGATCTGGGTTCCAAGCAGTTACGTGAAATGCTGTTCAGCCATGGTGAAGTGAACAGCGTCTTCGGACTATCAAACGAGAAGTTCATTTTCGACGGAGTTCATCATGCGCAAAAGTTCTGCCTACTTGTGTTCAAGAAAGGCGGCCTGACGAGGGATTTCGAAGTCGGTTTCCGAATCAATCCAAGGGAGGCTGTGGCGCAAGACCACCTGGATCAATTCCTGAATTCGCCATCCGAACACTTGAAGGTTTCTGCCGAACTTATCCGGCGGCTATCTCCTGACTCGCTATCCGTAATGGAGTTCAAGTCTGCCAGAGACATTACTATTGCAGAGAAGCTCTACTGCTTTCCGCGATTGGGCGATCGTTTGGAGGGAAGTTGGAACTTCGTTTTGGGCAACGAATTCCACATGACGGGCGACAGTGCGCTGTTTAAAACGTCTCCGGCAGATGGTCGAATACCGCTGTTCGAGGGAAAAATGATATGGCAATTTGACAATCAATATGGCGAACCGCGTTATTGGTTAAGCGAGAAGGACGGGCGAAAGGCACTGCTCGGGAGCGCCAAAGACGTAGGACAGCAACTTAGAAATCAAGGCTTCCGGCTCGGACATCGCTCCGTCGCGTCCAGCACAAACGAACGAACGATGATTGCGACAATCCTCCCGCCGAACGTGTTTTTCGGCCATTCGATAAACGCGACTAAGGAACCGTCATCCGAACTCGCTCTGCTGTATGTCACCGGACTACTGAATAGCTTCGTCGTGGACTTCGCGCTACGATCAACCGTGTCGCAAAACCTCACTATGTTCTTCATTTACCAATTGCCGATTCCGCGGCTTACTGAGTCCGACTCACGGGCTTGCGCAGTGTCAGTGCGCGTTGCTAAGCTTATCTGCACGACGGCGGAGTTTGACAAACTCGCACAGTCTGCCGGCATCAAGAGCCACAAGCAGGGAGTGACCGAGTTCGCCGGCCGTGCGAAGCTTCGCGCGGAACTCGACGGCCTGATCGCGCACCTTTATGGCCTCACCGAAGAGGAGTTTGTCCATGTGCTTTCGACGTTCCCACTCGTGCCCGACCCGGTAAAAATTGCCGCGCATAACGCCTATCGCGACGTAGAGCGAGGATTGATCCGATGAAAGCTCCATTGCTGAAGAGCCTATGGTTTCGCAACTTCAAGGCGATCCGCGACAGCAAAAGTCTAAAGCTTTCGCCGCTGACCGTGCTAATCGGCAACAACGGTTCGGGCAAGAGCAGCGTGCTCGAAGGGCTGGAAACCGTGCAACGCTGCGTCGAGGAGAATATCGACGCCGCACTGCAAATGTGGCGGGGCATCGAGCACGTGCGAAACAAGGCCCGAAAAGGGAGAGTTAAGCCAGGAGCGGCGGGCGAGCTCCGCTCGACGAAGCCGATCGTATTCATGTTTAAGGGCCGCCTGATCGAGGGGAGTTTCAGCGCCGCGACCGCCTGGAACGAGCACGGCGCGGAGAACGAGTTGTTTTTCGAAGGCGAGACCGTTCGCATGGGCGGCATGGTCCGGCTGCGCGAGGGCAACCGTGTCCGCACGCAATTTCGCCCCGGCGCCGAAGTGAAGGATGGCCGCCCGATGCTCCTTCCGGCCGGCAAGTCGCTGTTGAACGTCGATCTGGGCGACTACATTAAGCGGTGGCAGTTCTTATCGCTTTGGCCGCAGGCGATGGGAAACCCCACGCCGCAAATCCGCTCCAAGGGGCCTATCCGCCTCGCCAAGGACGGCTCTAACATCGCCGAGTATTTGCGCAGTATCCGCGATTTGGACCGCGCCGCATTTGACGGGATTGTCGATGCGCTCCGCGCGGTCTTGCCCTACGCGGAAGACGTCCAACCGGCCGTGACAAGCGAACTGGAACGAACGGTCTACCTTCAATTGAGCGAGCGGGACTTCAAAGTCCCTGGGTGGCTGCTTTCCACCGGCACGTTGCGGATTCTCGCGATCTTGGCGCTTTTGCGTCATCCAGAGCCGCCGCCGCTGGTGGCGATCGAGGAGATTGAAAACGGCCTCGATCCCCGGACGGTCCACCTCCTCGTCGAGGAAATCCGCGCAGTGCTCGAAGCCGGCCGGACACAACTCCTCATCACAACCCATTCGCCCTATCTTCTAGATTTGCTGCCGCTATCGACAATTGTGCTTGTAGACCGTGTTGAAGGCGAGCCCCGGTTCACTCGTCCGGCGGACAGCGAGCAAGTCCGGATGTGGGCCAAGAACTTCGCGCCGGGCGACTTTATACCATGGGGCAACTTCGCGGCGGGGGCACACGGTGAAGAAGCGGACCAAGGTAGGCATTGTTTGCGAGTGTGGGCCGGACGGCGCCGAGGTCGATGTCTTTCCCGAGCTGGTCCGTCGCTTCGCGCCGAATGTTGATCCGCAATGCGTGCCGCTTGGCAATCTTCCGAATCTAATCGTGGATTGCGGCAAGGCGACCAGCGATTTGCTCCAGCAGGGCTGCCGGCGCGTAGTCATCGCCTGGGATTTATTTCCCGCCTGGCGAGAGAAGGGCATACGCCCTTGCCGCCGCGAACACAGACAAGCCGTCTTCAACTCGCTTCGCGCCGAGAACGTGCTTGTCCCAGAAGTCTCCCTGGTCTGCATTCGCGAGGAACTCGAGGCGTGGCTGATTGCCGACGGCCGCGCGGTTTCCGCCGTGCTCTCCTCGCCCGCACACCCGCGGACTATCGCGCACACGAAGAGACCGGAATCTGTGGCCAAGCCGAAGACGCGGCTCACCAAACTATTTCAGAAGCACATCCACCGCATCTATTCGGACCGGCGGGACGCGATCGCAATAGTACGCGCTTTGCCGGACTTGAGCCGGCTCGAAAAGATACCGGCATTC
The DNA here is from genome assembly GCA_963707295.1 of uncultured Planctomycetia bacterium. Classification (GTDB taxonomy): domain Bacteria; phylum Planctomycetota; class Planctomycetia; order Pirellulales; family Thermoguttaceae; genus JANXQG01. The sequence continues at coordinate 2,798,764 of CAVPPL010000005.1, read as the reverse complement.
GCTCGGTTTCGGAAAAAGGTACTTGGGGAAGAATAAGCGGGAATAACAAGCTGCTCCAAAAAAGGAGCGGCCAGGGACAGTGTCCGGAGTCGGTAAGGACCGGCCCACTCTGGTCGCTGCATTGAGTATACACGTTTTTCCAACCGTGGTCATCGCGGGTTCAGCCGCTCGGCCGAGGAATTGCGCTCGGCGAGCGAAATCGGCGACGGCATCTTTGCCGAGATCAATCTTTCGGCCAACGGGTTGCGCGACACGATCGCCCGCATATTGACCGCCTTTGAGATTCCCGTAGCCGATCTACGGATTTTCCTCCGCGAGGACCGCGACGCCGCCCGCGAGCGCGGGACGGCATGAGCAGGACCCTAATCCGCAAGGTGAAGCGCGTGGCCGTTAGAAAAAAGCGGCGGAGCCTATGGCCGATCGAGAAGGCCCGCTCCCGCGCGGCCAGACGCTGGCACTGTTGATCCGGACGCCAATCACCACACGCCCGGTATCAGTCGGTAGCGGACCCGCGCGGCATACTCTTTGTATCCGACCAGCTCGTTTTGCAACAGCAGGTCTTCCATCGCCGTCCGCACGACAAGCAGTAGATAAGCAAGCCCCGAGGGGACGAGCGCCCAGTAGGAGCACAACGTCAAGGGCGTGCCGAGGCATAGGAATAGCGTGGCGGCGTAGAACGGGTGGCGAACGATGGCATAGGGGCCACGGTCGATGACGTGGTGGCCGCGTTCGGTCTGAATGCTCACACTTGGCTCCGCGAACTTGTTCACTTTCATCGCCCACACGACCCCGGCGTTGCCAATCACTACCAGCAAGTAGCCCGCAAGCATGAGCCAAGGCGGCACGACGGAGCAGCCAAGCCGGCCGTTATCCAGCCCGGCAACCGGGAAGATCGCCATGAAGAGCAAGATAAGTAAGACGAAGATCACTTTGTGCGCGGGCGTCTGATCTCGCCAATGGAACTGGCTCCGGGCGACGAGGACTTCGGGGTTCGTACGCCAGAGATAAGCGACGGCGATGACCCCTAAAGCCAAATAGACAATCAAGAACATCCAGCCGGGCGTCCAGTCGAGTCGTCCCACGGCCAGGAACATCGACGCCGCCATCACGAAAAAGAACACGGCAAACGCGATAAACCCGCGGCGGATGGCGCGGGCAGCGCCGATGTCAACTGCTTTGCGGCTTTCAGGATTGTTTGGCGACATGCTAAACCTTCCGCGGGTCAAAATGACCTGATTTCCGCCGGAGTATCGAAGCCCGAAGCGCAAGCGAGCGAGAGCGTATTCCCCCACTCGCTTGCGCGTCGGGCTTCAATTCTAGCAAAAAATCGCTGCTGGACCTCTGGTCCGCCGGACGAATTTGGCTAGGCTATAGTACCTATGAAACGATCATTTAAGCAACTTTCACCGGCCGAGGTCCTGGCGTTGGCCATTTCCCTTGAAGAAGAGGACGCGCGGATTCTTCAGGAGTTCGCCCGGCTCTTGCGGCCGAACTATCCGAAGGCGGCTGCCGAACTGGATGAAATGCGCATCGAAGAGGACGGCCACCGGCATCGCCTCGTCGAGCTGTTCCGCAAGAAGTACGGCGAAGAGATTCCGCTCCTGCATCGCGAAGACGTTAAAGGCTTTGTCCGCCGCGAACCGATTTCCTCGATCCAGCCTTGGGACGTCGCCCGCATTCGCCGCTACGTCGCCTTGATGGAACTGGAGACGGGCCGTTACTACAGCAAAGCGGCGGCGATGGTGACCGACGCGGAGATGCGTCAACTTCTGGGCGACCTGGCCGAGGAGGAACGGCACCACGAGGCCCGTTCGTCGACGCTCGCCCCCGAAGGCCAGCCGGAAGATGAGCACGCCGCCGAGGCGCGTGTTGCGCGGCAACTCTATGTCATGCAGGTCATCCAGCCTGGGTTGGTGGGTCTCATGGACGGGTCGGTTTCGACGCTGGCGCCGCTGTTCGCCGCGGCGTTCGCCACCCGTGCCGCGGTGGCGAAAGGCGCCATGACCGATTTGCAAGCCACTTGGGCAACATTCTTGGTCGGACTGGCGGCCGCCGTCGGCGCCGCGATTAGCATGGGATTCGCCGAAGCCCTTTCCGACGACGGCAGCCTTACCGGCCGCGGCCGGCCCTATGTCCGCGGAGTGGTTTGCGCGTTGATGACATTCGCCGGGGCGATCGGACACGCCTTGCCGTACCTGATACCGCACTTTTGGCTGGCCACGACGGTTGCCATGTTCGTTGTGGGAATTGAATTGATCGTGATCGCCTGGATTCGCAATCACTACATGGATAGCCCGTTCGTGCCTACAATAATTCAAGTGTTTGGCGGAGGATTGCTCGTGTTTGCGGCGGGGATCTTAATTGGGAGCGCGTGAGGCTTGCGGCGACTTGATTGATAGCGCCCGATTGTTACAATTGACGCATGAGTACCATAAGTGTGCATGACATAGAGAGGGACTTTCCAACTTTCCTCCAACGGGTTGAGGCTGGGGAGTCATTCCTCGTGGTCCGAGGCGAACAGCCGTTGGCAGAAGTCCGTCCGGTAGCGAATTCCTTGATTGAACCGCGGCCCTTCGGACTATGCGCCGGTCAATTCACGGTTCCCCGTGACTTCGACGAGCCCCTGCCCGAGGAGATTGTCAAGGAGTTCGAGGGAGCATGAGGCTTCTGCTTGATACCCATGTTTTCCTTTGGTATATCAGCGCCGACCCGCAGTTGCCTGCTGTTTTTCGCGATTCGATTCGCGATTCCGGCAATGAGGCACATTTGAGCGTCGCGTCAGTGTGGGAGGCGGTCGTCAAGTACGCGCTCGGCAAGCTTCCTTTGCCGGCCGCCCCCGCAGAGTATCTTCCTCAGCAGCGCATGGCACACAGAATCGCCGGTTTACCGGTCGAGGAGGACGCCTTGAAACATCTCGCAAAACTTCCCTTGTTGCATCGAGATCCGTTCGATCGCATTTTGATCTCACAGGCGCTTCAACACGGCTTGACGCTGGTGACAGTAGACGACGCGATTCGAGCGTATCCCGTGCCAACTTTACCGTGGAAACCGTAACATGCGATGGCAAGAAGGCGGCGAAAGCGATAACGTCGAGGACCAGCGGGGTTTGCCCGTCGGCACGGTGCTGGGCGGAGCGGGGACGCTCATTGTCATCGTGCTCGGACTTTTGTTCGGCTTCGATCCGCGGGCGCTGATCCAGCAACAACAGCAGCAGAATCAGGGCGCCCCGCCGGGCGCCGGCGTGCCGCGGCAAGATTCGCCGGAGGAGGCCCTCAAAGTCCGCTTTGTCAAGCATATTCTCTTTATGACAGAACAGGTCTGGACCGACCTGTTCCAGCGTCAATTAACACGCCCTCGACCTTACGTGAAACCGAAACTCGTGCTCTTCACTGGACGTGTGCAATCGGCCTGTGGGCTGGCGGAATCAGCAGTAGGGCCGTTTTATTGTCCGGGGGACGAAAAAGTTTACATCGATTTGGAGTTTTACGACGAACTGAAGAACCGCTTCCATGCCGGCGGCGATTTTGCCAATGCCTACGTCGTCGCCCATGAAGTCGGTCACCACGTGCAAAACCTTCAGGGCATCAGCATCGAATCGAAGCATCAAAAACTGCCGAACGAAACACAGAACCAGCTTTCCGTGCGGTTGGAGCTGCAGGCCGACTTTCTTGCCGGCATCTGGGCCCATTATGCCGATCAGAAGTGGCAAATTCTAGAACAGGGCGACGTGGAAAAGGCGATTACGGCCGCTCAGGCCATCGGCGACGACCGCCTGCAAAAACAGACGCGGGGCTATGTCGTGCCCGAGCAATTTACGCACGGCACCTCGCAGCAGCGAGTTCGCTGGTTTACCGAGGGCCTCAAATCCGGCAATCTCCAAGAAGCCAACAAGCTCTTCACACTGCCGTATAACGCCCTCTGAAGCGGGAATTCCGATGCTTTTCTGGAACTCTGCGACACATTTGGCGTCTAATGCGCAAATAGTCTAATGTAGTAGCTCGGGTTGCGGCAAAAGATCGCACGCCCAAGCCCCGACTCCCCTTCGACGATGGATGATCAGCGAGAACGCGAAATTGCGATCGGCTTGCGCGATGGCAAGTCGGAGGCTTGGCACGCGCTCTACGACGAGTTCGCCCCGTCGATCTGGCAGTCGGTGGCCAGGTGGCTTGGCCCGCGGCACGCCGAAATTGGCGATGTCGTCCAGGAGACGTTCATGGCGGCGGCCGGCGCGGCCGGGCGGTACGATGCCAGCCGCGGCTCGCTAGGGATGTGGCTCAGCGGCATCGCAAGGAACAAGGTCGCGTTGTATTTCCGCAAGCAGAAGCGGCACGAGCGCGTGACGCCCGGACCCGACGGCGCGGCCGCGGCCGGCCGGCTCATGCTTTGGCTGGAAGACCAGCAGTACGACCCCGGCGCGGCGATGCAAGCGGCCGAAATGGCCGGCGTGGTCCGGGCGACGCTCACCGCGCTGCCGGCCGATTATGAAACCCTGTTGGTGGGCAAGTACATCGACGGGGCGAGCGTCGAGCAGTTGGCCGCTGCCGAACGGGCGACGCCCGTCGCCATCCGCTCGAAGCTGGCTCGGGCGCGACAGGCATTCCGCGAGCTATTTGTGAAAACCTTGGCTTATTCCTCGGACAGCGAGGAGCGCGTGCGATGACGAATCCAAATCACAACTGGGACGAACAGCGTTTGGCGGAGCTTCTCCGCTCTGCGCAGCATCCGGCGGTTCCGCCCGACGAGCGGTTCCTCGCGCGGCTCCGCGCCGAATCGACCGCGGCGTTCCGATCCTCGAATCCCAACCCCACGCGTGAGCGAGGGACCGGCGAACCAACACCCGCAGCAAGGAAATCGAAAATGTTCATCTATGTTTGGCGCACTTTGGCGGCCGCCGCGGCGGCCGTTGTTTTGACGGTGAGTTGGTTTGCGACCACCAGCTCCGGCGGCGACACCGCCACCTTGGCAACGGTGTTGGCAAAGACGGTGTCGGCCAAGTCGCTGCATCTTCGCATCGCCCATGCCGATCGGCACACGGCGACGGAAGCCTGGTCCGCCAAGGCCGACGAACTGCGCGTCAATCATGCCGATGGCACTTATGACATCGCCCGCAAGGACAAGCTCTGGCGGATCGACGTAAAGGCAAATCGAGCGGCGTCGGGCGAGTCGCCTTACTATCGGGCCGCTAACAAGTCGTTGGACTTGCTGCCGCTCTTGGGCTTGGACTCCTCCAAAGCACGCGATTCGCTACTCGCCGCGACCGCTCGGCCCCTCGCCGAATCGGTTGGCGGCAAGCGCTACGACGTTTACCGCTATCAAATCACCGACGTCGGCCGGCCTCTGCTGGTCGAAGCTCGCGTCGATCAGGCGACGCAGTTCCTCTACTCGCTGGAAACGCTCGTCGATCGCGATGGCAAGACGACGCCCGCCATCACGCTGACCGTCCTCGACGCGAACCAGCCCGTCAACGAGGACCTGTTCGTCGTCGGCGACACGCTCACCGAGGATGGCCGCATCGGCAAAGTGAGCGACGTGCAGGGCATGGTCTCCATCAAGCCTGTGATGGCTGAGCGCTGGACGCCCGTCTGCGGCAACATCCTTCTCCGGCCGGGCGATTGGCTGCGGACCGATATTCGCGGGGCGAACGCCGTGGCCGCGCGGCTTGCGGGCAAGGCCGAAGTCGTCGCCGGCCCCGGCGCGCTCGTCGAATTGGATGGTCCGAAGAAGGTCCGCCTCTACGAAGGCGAAATTCAGTTGCTCGTCCCGCCTGCGCGTGGTGCGGGCGTCTCGCCTGCCGAAGTTGCAGCCGGGACGGCTGCACCACAGATCGAACTGCTCGGTCCCGGCGAAGAGAAGATGACGGTCAAGTCAACAGGCGTCTACCGCATCCAAAACGATCGGCTCGCGCTCGCCAAAGAAGACCCCAAATGGCTCAAGGGTTTTCTCGGGAAAGAGACGCAGGAGTCGATCGGCTCGCTGGTGGCAAACGTCGACGGCCGCAACGTGCCGCTCACCGTCGGCTACCACAAGGTGACGGTCGAAATCCGCGACCAGATCGCCCGCACGACGGTCGAGGAATCGTTCGTCAACATGACCGATTCTCCCGTTCCGCTGGAGGGCGTATTCTACTTTCCGCTGCCGCAAGACGCCTCGATCTCCGGCTTCGGCATGTGGATCGGCAACGAGCTGGTCGAGGCCGACATCGTCGAGAAGCAGCGGGCACGCGAAATCTACGAGATCATCAGGAGCGAGCACCGCGATCCGGGCCTCTTGGAATGGCAGGGCGGCAACCTCTTCTCGGCCCGCGTCTACCCGATTCCGGCCCACGCCGAAAAACGCATCCACATCATCTATACGCAAGTGCTGCCGCGGACGGGCAACACGTTCCGCTACAGCTACGCACTGCAAAGCGAGATGCTCAAACAGCATCCGCTTCGCGAGCTTTCCATCGACGTAAAGCTCAATTCGGTCGTGCCGCTGAAAAAGGTATCCTGCCCCACGCACACGGTGCGGACAGCCCAGACCGAGCACTCGGCCCACGTCGAGTTCGCGGCGCAAGAGTATACGCCCACGCGCGATTTCGAGGTGGTTGCCGAGTTGGAAGGTAAGCAATCCGAGCTGACGCTCATCCCGCACCGCCGCGGCGACGACGGCTATTTCATGCTACTGCTGGCATTGCCCGAGGATTACGACCAGGACATCTCCCCTGTCCCGTTGCAGTCTCTGGAGAAGCTTGGCACGCTTCCTCTAACTTCGCCGAAAGAAGACGTGGCCAAGATCAGGCAAATCATCGACAACCCGAACGACCGCGACCTGCTGGTTGATAAAGAGTCGCTGGACCTGATCCTGCTGGCCGACACATCGGCTTCAATGGACGCCGGCCAGCGGAAGCAACAAGCCGAGTTCATCGCCGCGGTGCTGGCATCGCTCACGCCCCGCGACACGGTGAACCTGGCGTGCTGCGACGTGGATTGCGATTGGGCTTTTGAGAAGGGCGTTTCCGCGGAACCGAAGAACATAACAACCATCCGGCAGTTCCTTGATCGCCGCGCGTCGCTTGGTTGGACCGACTTGGCCAAGGCGTTTGCTCAGGTCTTTGAGCGCGCCGGGCGGAACACGTGCATCGTCTACGTCGGCGACGGCATTCCAACGGTCGGCCGCGCCGATCCCGCCGCCGTAGCCGCGCAGCTCCGCCGCATCTATGACGAGAAATGCCACGACAAGAAGCTGGTTTGCCATGCGGTTTCCGTCGGCAGCATGTTCGAGTCGGGCGTATTGAAGGCGATCGGCTCGCTGGGCGGCGGGTCGATGCGGCAGGTCACGGGCGAGCAGGGTCCGCGCGTGGTCGCCTTGGACTTGCTCAAGGAAATGACGCGACCGGGACTGCGGGACCTCAAAGTGCAGTTCGACGGGCTGCGCGTGGCACGGGTCTATCCCGAGCAGTTGCCTAACTTGCCCGGCGGGTCACAGCAGATCATCCTGGGCCGATACCTGCCGCAGGGCAAGGAGCAGTCCGGCAAGGTGATTGTCACCGGCAAGCAAGGCGATCAGGACGTTCGCTACGAGAAAGCCGTGTCCTTGGCTGACGCCGAGCAGGGCAACTCGTTCATTCCACGGCTCTGGGCGCGGATGGATCTCGATTACCTTCTACAACAAGGCGCGACGCCGACGATCAAGGACGACATTATTGGCCTGTCCGAAGAGTATCACATCATCACGCCGTACACGTCGCTTCTGGTGTTGGAGAGCGACGCCGACCGCGAGCGATTCAAAGTGAAACGCAGCTTTACGATGCGCGACGGCGAGAAGTTCTTCCACGAGGGCCTCGCGAACGCCGATTTCGAGCTCAAGCAACAGCAGATGAAGCGGGCCGGCAACTGGCGGATCGGCCTGCGGATGGGCGTCTTGCGGCAGTTCAGCACGCTGGGCCGTAACCCGGGCGCGTTCCAGCCCGTCAACCAATGGGGCTGGGACCGACGTGCCGGATGGGGTGGTGGCGGCGGCATAGGCGGTGGGTTTTCATCGCTCGGCCGCGACCTCAGCCTCTCGGGCCTCAGCACCTACTCCGGCGGCACCGTTATCAACAACGGCGCTTTCTCTTTCGGGTTGCCAGGACTCGGCGTGAATAAGAGTGCATTGGTCACTTTTGACCAGCTCGCGGTCGAGTCCGCGCCTATAGACAGTCCGGAGTCAGTGCGCGCGCGTGAGCTCCTCAACGTCGCGGGCAAGGACGATGCGGAGCTACTCGGCAGGTCCGAAAAGACAGCGGACTCGCTCGCCGAAGATAGCGATGAAAAACTTGCTTATGCCGACCGGAAAGACATTGATGGAGGCGAGTCTCTCCAAGATTCCTTCGAAGATCTTCCGGCGCTCCGCCCCGCGGCGCTACAGCACGACCGGCGAGGCGGTTTAAGCGGCGGCCAAGCGATGAGCTCTCAATACTCTACGCGGCGCGGGCCGCGCGACTTCTTCGCTAATTTCGAGAATACAAGGGGGCGTTACATTTACGGCGCCGATGGCACCAATGGCGAAGTGGAAAACTGGTTGAACAGCCTCTTCGGTTCGCTGCTGCCCGCGCCGGCCGGCGCGGAGCGGCCCGCGGCCCGGCCGGATTGGCCGGCGGAAGCCCTGGCGATTTCCAAGAACCTGCTGCGGTCCGACCAGTTCGCGCAGGAGGACGGCGGCCTGCGGATCGATCTGCTACAGGATTACCTCAATCCAATATCCGGCGAAGTCACATCGCATTTCGATTACCGCGTCTTGTCCAGCGCCGGGTCGTGGCTCGTCCGCGCGGCCTCCGATGGCGGACAGACCACGGTCCATTGGTGCGACGGAAAAGAGCAAGAAATCTTCAACCGCTCGTTCCAACTCGGCCGGGCGCGGAAGGCCGTCGCGGCGGAGCTCAATTCGCCCCCGATCAATTTCGACGGCTACATCCATGCGTCGTTGGAATTCTCCTTGTCCGGGTTCAAGGTGACGATCCGGCATCCGGCCGATGGACAGACGTTGCTCAACTTCCAATCGCGCGACGATGGCAAGAACGAATGCCGCGTCCTTGTCGATACCAAGCGCAATGTCGTGCTCTCGATCGAAAACCGCTACCAGGGAAAAACAACCACCACGCAGCAGTTCAGTGATTTCGTGGAGGTCGCCGGCGCGTGGTGGGCCACTACCACAAAAACGTTGGACGAAAAAGGCCGTGCGACGAACATAACGAGCCGCAAGTTCGCCCGGCTCGATGACGAACAGTACTCGCAAGCGATGGCCAAGGAGCGCTCCGGCCGCGAACTTGTGCAGTTCCTCCGCGACCCGGCCGAAACCGTGCTGGCGGCGAAGAAAGCCTTAGCATCCGGCACGGCATCGTTCGACGACCAGGTCACGCTCTTGATGCACTTCGCCCGCAGCGGACAATGGGCCCGCGCGATGGAACATTTGGCGGCGGTCGAAAAGCTGGCCGACGGCAAGCCGGGCGTCCGCTGGCTGCGCTACGCGGTGCTGAAATCGGCCCGGCGGAACGAGGAATTGAAGGGCCTATTCCTGCAAGAGGCCGGAAAGTTGACGGACACGACGCCGGATAATCTCTATCTCGCCGGCTACCTCCTCGGCCAGGCCAACGGAATCCTCGAGGCCAACGAGATGCTCACGCTGCTCGATTCGTTAAGGCCAGTCTACGAACATCAGCCGGCGCATCTTCATGCCCCGCGAAGCTGGAAACAGCAACGGGCCGGTTATCTGGCCAATGCCGGGCGGGGCGGCGAAGCGACGACGATCTACAAGGAGTTGGCCGAGGCCTCGCCCCGCGATTTCGGCGTCCAGTTCAACTACCTGCAGAATCTGCAGAACAGCCAAGAGTATGAAGCTGAGCGGAAGTGGATCGATCGCGTGCTCTCCAGCGACGCACCGTGGCAGCCGGACGAAATCAATCAGCTCCGTAGTTGCTATACCCAATCGCTCCGCGCCGAGGAGCGGTACGAGGAGTTGGCCGCGTATCTCGCGCGGTGGATCGAGCAGAATCCGGAAAGCGCGGACCCCTACAACCAATATCTCGACGCGCTTTACTACATTGATCGGGCCGACGAGGCCAACGCGCTGATGGACCGCTGGTTCCGCGACGGCCGCCGCGACGACGTGGCCCCGCCGGCGACGGCGCGGCTGCAAGGCGCGATGAACTGGATTTTCAACCAATGCCAGACGAATTACAGCTACTATGGCGGCTATCATATCGACCAGCGCTGGCAAAATCAGCTTATTGAAACGGCCGTTTTCTTCTGCCGGCACAAGACGCGGTTTTCCATCGCCGAACAGATTATTAACGATTGGCGGTTCCAGCAGACCGAAGGCAATCAAAAAGCACGGGCGGCCTTGGCAAAGGTCTTTGCCGAGAACGTCGACCGTCTTACCCTGGAGGAGATCGGCCGCTTCATCAACTGGCTTCGAGGCAATGACTCGCTGGTGACGAAACCGCAATGGAAAGAGCATTCCCGGCGGCTGCAATTGAGGTACTCGGCCGAGCCGAACGAGGAATTGAAGAACCGCCTTGCCCAGACGGTCGCCAACATTCTTTCCTTTGCCGCCGATGCGGACGAGTACATGGCCTATCTGCGGCAGCTTTCGCACGAAGCCCCGCAGAAGTATCGACCGTATTACGTTTCGCAGTTGTTCCAAACCTTGCTCAGTCAGCCTTGGTCCGAGAAATACGAGAGCGAGGCACTAGATCTGCTCGGCCAACTGGGCGGCGGACAATCGCCCGAGCGGCAGCTTCTGGAACAAATCCGCGCGCTCCATCAACTGACCGACCGCATGTTGCAGGCCCGCAACGAGGTGAAGGCTAAGACCATCACGCATGCCGAAAAGCTCACCCGCACCGAGTTGCGCAAGAAGCAAGCCGACCAACTGCGGCAGACTCGCGAGGAATTCGCCGCGCGGCTGGCCGCTGAGGAAGCGAAGCACCGCAGCGAACTAGCGACCTGGATCGCCGCCGAGCGGATGTATCTCGACGTGCTTCTGGACCGCAATCTGGACAAGGCCGCCGAAATGTGCTGGAAAGTGCTGGACGCCCAGCCGCCGAAGATCGGGGAGAACCCGGACGATGCGGCCGTCGTCCGGGCGGAGTTGGACGCCCTCCTGCGGAATCGCTATCTGATGACGCTTATGGACCTTACGGCCCGCAAGTCCGCGCCGCCTGAGCTTGTGCGGCGGTCGCTCGAGTATCTCGATCAGAACATCGCGAGGGAACTGAAGGCCGAATCCGAGAACCAGCAATGGAAGCTCTTGAAGTTTTCACTGTTGGTCGCGCTCGACAAGCCGAAGGACCTGGAGAAGGCGCTGGACGATTGGATCAAGGCCGGCGATGCCGACAACCGCTGGCGCGTTGCGCAGGGCTATCTGCTGGCCGAAGAGGGCAATCTGAAAGACGCGATCTCCCGATTCGAGGCCGTGGCAGCCGCCGATGAACTTGGACCCGGCGAATGGCGGACGCTCGCCGACTGGTATCAGGCCGTGAATCGACGCAAGGACTACGAAAGGGCCAAGGTCGAAATCTACAAGACCGCCGAGGAATCGCGGCTCAACCAGTGGATTAACGGCCAGATTCAGCCGTGGCTCAACAACCAGGGGCAATTGCCCTCGCATTTGGACGACGAGGTCGTGCTCGCCTTCCGCGCCTGTTGTCGAAATCGGCCAATCCGCAACAATACATCGGCTATCAGCTACGCGAATTGTACAAGGCGTGCCGCGACTTCCGGCTGCTGTCGTGCCTGGCCGAGAGCATTCCGGGCCACACTGCCGGGCAGATCTATCCTTACTTGCAATCGGCCCGCGGCGTCATCGACGAAATCCACGAAGAGGCCGCGGTCGATTCGTTGGTCGAACAACTCGTCGAATTACGCGCGAAAGCGACCACGGACGTTGATCGCCGCGCGTTCGATCTGCTGGAGGCAATGACCGAGCGCCGCGCAGCCGAACTCCGCAACCAGCCCGGCCCGCATGTGGACAGGGCGGTAGCCGCACTCCAACAAGCGTTCAAACGGCAATGGTCGCCGGGCGAAGAGCGGTTGATGGCCGACTACCTCGCCGCGCTGGGGAAGATTCCCCAGGAAAAGCTGGCTGCCGAGCAGCTTCGGCAGTTGGAGGCGTTTTACAACGGCGCGAAGCCCGATTCGCAACAGCGGCTGGACATGGCCTGCGCCTGGGCCAGGGCTCTTTGGAGCTACGACCGCCGCCAGCCGGCGCTCGATCTGCTGCAATCCGAGGTCGATCGGTACGCCATAAGCTCCCCTCTCCTTCCGGGAGAGGGGCGACCCTTGTGCGAACAACAAATCTTCCAGGATTACATCTCCTATCTCGATCAGGCCGGCCAATATACTGAGGCGGTGAAGCGATTGGAGCATGAGCGTCAGCAGGCGGAAAGGATTCAGAATCGCCGCAATCTCGAGGCCCGTGTCATCGAAGTCGAAACCGACGCCGTGCGCAACCAAGGCCAAGTCGGCGACCTTAAAGGCGCGGAGCTTTACCGCGCCGTGCAATCGCGCATTCTCGGCCAACTGCCGTCGGGCGACGCGCCGTTCGACGCCCGGCTGATCACGCTCCTCAGTTCGCTCTACGAGACGGCCCACGGTCATAATCTTGCCGGAGTAAGTGCCGATGCCCGGACGTTCGCTTTCAAAACGTTCCCGCCGTTGCTCGCGCATCAAGTCCAGCAATATGAAAACCTCGTCAATGATCTGTGCGAGCGGATGCATCAAGTGTGCGGCCCGGCCGATGGCATAGCATTCCTCTTGGACCGCTATGAACAGCGGCCGCAGTGGTTGAAGATCAAGCAGAACTTCCCGAACTCTTATCTCGGGCGGTTGAACAACTGGCGGCGCGAGGCGCAGCAGGCCAAGACGTTCGACGCGGCACTCTCCGATCGCCTCCTGAAGCTGGTGCTCGATTATCTCCGCAATGAGCTTTTGATCCGCCGCACGTACAGCATGACGATCGTCTCCGAGGGCTATCCGGGCGAATTCTGGGCTGAGCGGAAGGACGATTTCCTCCGCTTCACCGAGGAGATTTACGCCGCGAACAAAAACAATGCCGCGGTCGTCGTCAACGTGTCCGACTACATGTCCGAGGGACTGCACCGCTACGACCGCTCGATTGAGATTCTTCAGACCGCCCAGCAGGACCATCTGTTGGACGAGGGAGGCCAATGGAAGCTGGCGAACCTCTTGCACTCCCAAAATCGCGTCGGCGAGTCGATCGGCATCTTGCAAGCGCTCGTCGAGGCCCATCCCGATAACACCGAATACCGACGACTCCTCATGTACTCGTACTTCCGCACCAACCGCAAGGATGAGCTGCTCGGCTTGCTCAAGCAGTCCGACGACTACTTCCACCAGAAGGACCGCTGGGGCGAAGGACCGATGGCGATGCTCGCCGGAAGTTGCCTGCAAAACCAACTTTTTGAGCAGTCGGTGAAATATTATAAGGAACTGATTCCGCTGCACGAGCGAACCGCCGCGAACCGCGGCATCGGCGACGGCACGCTCTCAGGCTATTATGGCGGCGAGGCCCAGGCGCTGGCTGGTTTGAAGCGAATGCCCGAGGCGGTCGAGGCCGCCAACGGGGCGGTCATCAGTTGGGGCAACAACGTGCAGAACCGCGCCCAGGCACTTGAGGCGCTGCGAAACATCTTGCAAAGCTGCGACAAGCTCGACGCCTACGTCGCCGGGCTGGACGCGCAAGTCGCCATGATGGGAATCGACAATGCCTTCGTCCGCAAGGCGCTGGGCCAGGTCTACAACAAACGCGGGCAGTACGACAAGGCTGTCGTCCAACTGCGTCTGGCCCACGAGCTACAGCCCAACGACGGCGAAATCTACGATGCGTTAATCGCCGCCTTTGACGGGCTCAACGACCAGCGCGGCGCCATTCGCGAACTCTTGGCGAAAATAGAGTTCGCGCGGCGCGACATGGCTCTTTACAGGGAACTAGGCAGCCGCCTGACAAAGCTGCACGAGGACCGGGAGTCAGAACGGGCCTACACGTCGATCGTCGAGGTGCTCGCCTCGGAGGCGGAGAGCCACACGATGCTGGCCGAAGTCCGCGAAAGCCAGAACCACTGGGCCGAAGCGATCGACCAATGGCAGGATGTCGTGCGGCTCCGCGCCTTGGAACCGAACGGTCTCTTGCGCCTCGCCGCCGCGCAAATCCATGAAAAGCAGTGGGACGCCGCCGCGGAAACCGTGCGGCAGCTCCGCGCGAAGCCGTGGCCTACGAGGTTTAATAATACTGAGTCGCAAATCCAACAGCTTGACTGGCAGATTCAACAGGGCAAAGGGAAGCATTGACCTCGTACGCTCGCCGATCTCGCTTCTCCATCACTCCAAGTAAGAATGATTGTCAATCTTGTGAGCAGGTGGCACGTCCTGAGCTTCCAGCGAAGGGCGTGATTGCCGGTTTGCCACGCCCTTCGCAAGCTCAGGGACGTGCCACCCAATTCGGAATGCGATGGTATTACAATTCCTAACGATACCGGCCCCTTGACTTCGTCAAGGGGCCGGTGCTCCGTAAGCAAATAAAGCCGTTCGATTTACTCGGCTGGCTTTTTGGCTGGGGCAGCCTTCTTGGTGGGGCTGGACTTTGTCGCGGGAACGGCTTTCTTCGCCGGCGCGCGGGCGACTTTTTCTTGGCCAGACGCGCCTTATCGGCGGCGATCTTCTGGTCGGCAGCCTTTTTCGCCGCGGCTATCTCCTTGGCGTGTTTTGTGGCGGCCGCCTTTTTGGCCACGGCGACTTCCTTGGCGTGCTTCGCGGCTGTCGCCTTCTTGGCGTCTGCAATCTGCTTGGCCCGCTTGGCCTCGGCGGCTTTCTTGGCTGCGGCGACTTCCTTGGCGTGTTTAGCGGTCGCTGCCTTCTTGGCGTCAGCAATTTGCTTGGCTCGTTTTGCCTCGGCTGCCTTCTTGGCGGCCGCAATTTGCTTGGCCTGCTTGTCCGCGGCAGCCTTCTTGGCCGCGGCGATTTGCTTCGCCCGCTTGGCTGCGGCCAGTTCTTTCGCGTGTTTTGCGGCGGCGGCCTTCTTGGCGTTCATCGCCGCGACGGCGCGCTTCTTCGCCTCGGCCTGCTTTTTCTTTTGGGCGGCGACCAGGGCTTTGTGCTTGGCGATCCGATCGGCCTTGACGGCAACTTGATAGCGAGTGCGGGCCGCGGCGACCTGGGCCTTGCGCGGCGAAGCTGGCCTTCGGCTTTGGCCACGTTCCCTTGGGCGGCTGTGAGATTGTTGCGGGCGGCAACAAGGGGATTCAAACTTGCCTTCTTGGCCTTCGGCTTGGCGGCGGCGACGGCCTTCTTCGCGGCCGGTTTCGAGGACGTGGCGGTTTTCTCGGCCGCCTTTTTGACGGCGCTCGGATGGTTGGCCGCCTTCTTGACAGGCGCCTTTTGAACAATCGCCGGCGATTTGGCGGGGCCGGCTTGGGAAATTTGATCGGCCGCGCGGGCCGTATTCAGCCCCAGAAACGCGGCCAGAGCGAGACACATCGTGGCTCGTAGCATGAGACACTCCTTACGATAGAGAGGTGGGATTGGCCCGGGTGACAGCGCGACATGCGCCGCCTGACGAAAGAGGTGGGATCGCCGTATAACCCAGGACCGCGTTCATCATAACGCTCCCATGAAGTCTTTGCAAGAAAATTTGGCCCTCAAGCCCAGCTAATCCTGCGACCCCCCTTGCCGGGTATCATGTGTGGTATAGTGATCCAGCCCCTAGTACAATCAGTGTCTCGCGATGAATCGCATCCAACCGTAATCGCTCACCATGTTCGACCGCTGAATCATTCGGCGGCAGGAGTCCAATTCATGTCCAATCGCACCATCCGCCCGTCTTCGGTTACTCTATTCGTTCTCTCATGCGCGGCCGCATTGACGGCGTTCAACTCGGCGGCGCGGGCCGCCGACGAGAGTCAGCCGATCCGCGCCTTGCTCGTCGCAGGCGGATGCTGCCACGACTACAAGCAGCAGAAGGACATTCTTACGAAGGGAATCTCCGCGCGGGCGAACGTCCAGTGGAAGATCGCTTACGATCCGGACACCGGCACAAAGCACGTCAACCCGATCTACGGCAGCGACGACTGGGCCAAGGGATTCGACGTTGTCGTACACGACGAGTGTACGGCGGACGTCAAGGACCTCAAGGTCATCGATCGCATCCTGAAGCCGCACCGCGAGGGTTTGCCGGGCGTCGTCCTTCATTGCGGAATGCACTGCTATCGCAGCCAAGGCTGGCCGAAGGAGGTCACGCCGTGGTTCGGCTTCACCGGCTTGCCTTCGACGGGCCACGGCCGCCAGGCGCCGATCGCCGTCTCCTACATCGACCACGAGAGCCCCATCTCCGCGCACCTGGCGGATTGGACGACGATCAACGAAGAGCTTTACAACAATAGCGCCGGCCACCTGCTCGATACAGCACACGCCTTGGCCCGCGGGAAGCAAGACCGGCAGGATTTCGTGACCGTGTGGACGAATACGTACGCCGGCAAGACGCGGGTTTTCTGCACCACGCTGGGGCACAATAACGAGACGGTGGGCGACGCCCGCTATCTCGATCTCGTAACCCGCGGGCTGCTCTGGTCGCTGGACAAACTCGACGCCGAGCACCTCAAGCCGGCGAAGAAAGTGCTGATCGACGAATGAGTCGTCGGCGCATCAGTTCAAGCCGTAGCGCCCACGATGATGCGCATCGGTCGATGTGGCCGAAGCACGTTGGCCAGCGTGCCGCCGTTCTTAGCTTAGGCCATGGTCGTTTTGTGGGAAGTGTTGGAAAAAGCATGGATTCCTGGGGAAATCGGCCCGGAATCAGTTTTGAAACCAGTTCGCCCGAATCGGCTTGCATGCGAACAGAGAGACGCCACAACAGCGGGCCGCGCGTTCGTCTTCGGCACGGTAGGCATCGGTCACCATGTAGACTACCGGGGGCGTAGACCGGCCCTTGAGCATCGCGCATAAATCAACGCCCGACATGTCGGCCAGCACTGAGTTGATCACCCACAGATCGACCTGTGCGCCTGCGCCAGCCGCAGGGCACTGCGGCCGCTGTTTACGAAGTGCCAGTTCATGTCGGGACGGCCTACGGCCTTGGGCAGTGCGCCATACTCGCACGACCGCGAATCGACGACCGCGACCGTCATGCCGCGAGTCGCAGGAACACTGGAACGGGAACATCGCATCGTAGGGACTCCTCTCTCAGGTCAGAGGCTGAGACGCTTCCGCTGCCCGCGTCATTGCCAGAGCGACGCGGCCGACCAGCACTCGCGGCCCGATGACCATGAGCAAACCGACGGCGAGCAGTGCAAGCGCAGCGGGTTCGGGAACAGCATAGCCATACTGGAGGTCGTCAACTTCTATTCCACCGGTCGAGTTTGCGATGACGATGGAGGAAATGCCGCCCGGATTGGTTGCATAAAAGAGGCGGTAATTGGATGGGTCGCTGTCACTCGCCGGAAAGAAAACCCCGGTACTGTCGGTGAGCGGCGATCCCGAAAGAGGGTTTCCAATCGCGTCGAACGCCTGAAACGTCCGGCTGGGCCCGCCGCCGTCGGTCCAGGCGATGCCAACGTCGGTAGGCAAATGCCCACCGAGGGCCGCTTTATCGAAAGTGAACGTGATACCCGCAGAATCGCCAGCATATAGCGAATGGCCGTTGTTCACGCCTTCCACGGAATCGACGTCCGGACCAGGCCCAGTGACCTGCAATTGAAAGCCCGATGCGGTGAAGCCGGTTCCGTTTACGGAGGAAGCTTGCGCACCCTCCCACGTATCCAAATAAAAGTAGCTGTAATACCCTGAGATTAACGTATTCGGGTAGAACGGACTGCTGGCGGTGAAACTTGAATAGGGCACCACAGGTCCGGACAACGTGCCGGCATGGACCTTGACATCGGCGAAAGTCGTAATGCTGAACATGCACGCCAACAACAAAGTAGTCCGTCCGGCAGTGGCGCCGGGAACGGAACGCCGAAACTTCAATATCGTATTCATTGGTTAACTCCCGATGGTTTGAGGATCTGTTGCCCCTGCTCATTTGCGGTTGTCAAACCATTACCCCGCGCCGCCGAAGATGAACCAGCCCCAATCCCAGGACTCCTGCTCCCAGGAGCGCAAGGCTTCCCGGTTCTGGAACCGCCGTGACGGTGACGGTGAACTCGCCCGGATTGTTGTTCCAACCAACTCCGTCGTACGTTCCCAAAAAGAGCCGCGTGGCGCCAGGCGGGGCCACAAACTCCTTTTGCTGACTGGGATTGGAGTTCTCGAAGCCGTCGCCGATGTAAAAGACTTGCTGTAGATCCGGCGACAAAGGGGTGTAGTCTTGCTCCGCTTGTGCCGAGAAATCCAGCGACGACGGTGTCGTTATCCCTGAAAGGTCCGGTTCCGTGTTGTCGAGGAAAACGCCCATGAGCGCCATGGACAGGGCGCCGCCGGTGGTCGGCCAGGTGCCGACCCCGGACATGCCGTTTTGCGCGGGGTCCGGGTATATATAAAGGGGATTAAGCTGGCCGGCGGGCGGCTCCAACGGGGCAGTCGGGCTGTACGCCGCCAAACCACTCGCGGAAAAGACGAGCGTGGTGCCTGTGGAGATAGGTATCCCGACAACTTGTGCAGGTGACTCGTTGGGCACGGAATCCCCGTAGGGGGCCGTCGATCCGATGGGCATGCCCGCAAGCCACGGATTGGCCGAGCCCACAACGGTAAGCGTAACCGTTTCCGCCTCGGCGCGCGCGACGAGCACCAGCACCGCGGTCAACGCGGCCAACCGTACCACCGCGAGGCGCTGCCGCCGAACAAACAAAACGCCGCCCAGTCCCAGCAGCGCCGCGCCCGAGGAGCGCAAGGGACGCAGGTTCGGAGACCGCGGTCAACGAAATGTTGTCAATTGCAAAGTCGTTGCCATAAGCCGCGGTTTGAAGGTTGTAAAGGCCCATATTGGCCTGGCCCGAGCTATCCGCAGTCCATTCGTACGAGAATTTTTGCCATTCGTCCGCAGAGCCGTTCCCATCCCCATAGTATCCGGTAGCACTAACCCAGTAGTTCGGATTCAAGCCATTGCTGAGCGTCGGGAAGTTGGGCCCGCCCAATTCCGCCGTGTTGTCGAGTAAGTTCACCCCGTTAATTACCGGCACTATCTTCGCCGGGTTGGCCGGACTGGGCGTACCGATCGGACCAAGATTGGTCAACCAGAACGTGAAGATGTATCGCTGACCCGGCATCACCTGCACGTCTTGAAACGAAGGGTTTGACACGGATGGCGACGGCGTTCCCCAAACTTGCGAGGCGTAGGAGTCACTGCCGCTGAGCGACGGATTGAGCGTGTTCTCGGCCAGGAAGTATGGGCTGACGCTGGGGTTGACGCTCTGCGGGATTAAGTAGCTCCCGTTCGCGAAGGACGTAACGATGCACGCGTCTCGGTCCGCTCCGTTTCCGGGGTCGGCGCTTTCCGCCGGTGTCGCCACCGGTGCCATTGCCGGCGCCAGGCCCATCGACATTTTGTACCGTGTAGGCGGGATCGCCGTGGAAGAGCACATAGCTGTTCGTCCCAGACGGGGTAAAAATCTGCGAGTAGACCTGGGCATAGGCCGGTGAGATCATTCCGCTCAAGAGCAAGGCGACCACGGCCAAGCCGGGCACGGCCGCAATTTTGTGGCGAAGAGGATTCGCCAGCACAACGAAAACAAAGCCAAGTTTCCAGAAACTGCTCATCGAACAACACCTCCAGGGCAAAAGGACAGGCAGAGCACATTGAACAAAGGACATCTTCATTCAACTTGGCTTCGACGTTAAGCACGCGGCGTGCCGAAGTCGGGTCCGTGGCGCGGCGATTGTTCGTAACTCTCGGCGGCTGCGAGAGTTCCGTGCGGCATGACCGCCGCACCCTTTGGTTGGAATAGCAGTAAAGAGTTAAACCAGGATGGTAGTGATCAATGCTGCTTTGGTAGTGGAGCACTACCAAGATGGTAGTGCCGCAAAGCGCCAAGGCGCAAGGGCGTGCCGCGGCGACGGTCCACTACGGGAAGGAGCAACAGTACGGTATCGCGCTTCCAGCGCGAGGGTGGCACGTCCCTGAGCTTCAAGCGAAGGGCGTGAATTCCGGGACTTGCCACGCCCTTCGCAAGCTCAGGGACGTGCCACCCGAATCGAGCGATTATTCCCGCGCAACGCCTAAGATCAGGCGCTGCGGGCGCGGTGCGATGGCGCCGCGATGCCGTACTTGTGCATCTTGCGGGCAAGCAGGCGCCAGTCGATGCCGAGCAAACGGGCGGCGGCGCTTTGGTTCTGGCCCGTCTTTTCCAGCGTCTCGCGGATCAGCCGCGCCTCGCACTCCGCCAGCGTCGGCCAGGCGCCCGGCTGCGCACTGGAGCACGCGGCGCCCGCCAGGCCGCGCTCTTGGCAAGGGTCCGCGGCTGCGGGAGGCATGTCGTCGAAGTCTCCGACGCGCCCGGCGATCGCCGGCTCGATGTCCGCATCCAGGGCTTCCAGCAAGTGTTCCGCGGCGATCTCCTCCCCATCGGTGAAGACGACGGCCCGTTCCAGGACGTTTTGCAACTGCCGCACGTTGCCGGGCCAATCGTAGTCCATCAACAATTGCAGCGCCGCCGCCGAGAGCCGCCTGTGCGGCAGTCCACTCTCGATCGACCACCGCTCCAGGAAGCCGTGGCAAAGAGGTTCGATGTCCTCGGGACGCGTGCTCAAGGGGGTCGTCGTCAACTTCACGACATTAAGACGATAATACAGGTCCAGACGGAAACGGCCGGCCGCCACGTCGCCGTGCAGGTCCCGGTTCGTGGCGGCGATGATCCGCACATCGACCGGACGGCTGCGGTGGTCTCCCACCGGAGTCACGGCCCGATCCTGGATCACGCGCAACAATTGCGCCTGCAAATCCAGGCCCAACTCACCGATCTCGTCGAGAAAGATGCTTCCGCCGTCCGCCGCGCGGAAGCTGCCCAACGTATCGCAATCGGCCCCCGAAAATGCCCCCTTGACATGCCCAAAGAGTTGGCTGGCAAAGAGCCCCGCGGGAATGGAAGTGCAGTCGATGGCAACCGATGGGCCGGCCGACCGCCAGCTCTGCTCGTGGATGGCCCGCGCGATCAACTCCTTGCCCGTCCCGCTGGGACCGACGATCAAGACCGTGGACTGCACCTTGGCAGCCCGCTGGATCGAGCGGCGGATTTCACGCGCCAGGGAGAATTGCCAAGGATCTCATGCACGTTGCACCTCCGCGGTGCTCAGGACAAGTGCAAAACTTCGGGTCTGCCGGATTCTTTGGCACGACTCCACCAAGTATGAAGCAGTTGCTCCTGATACTGTGGCGGCGATTAGGGTTGCAACCTAAGATTGCATCCCGCCTAGCGGCGAACGAACCTAGCGTTTACCCGCGAGAAGCATAACCACAATTGCCGTCATTCTAACATCGCGCTAACAATTGAACAGGGTTTTGGCAAGAATCCTCGGAATAAATCCATTGGAGGGGTGAGGATGCGGCCGTCGCAAGGCGAAATTCGACACCGAGCACCTCAAACCGGCGAAGAAAGTGCTGATCGACGAATGAGTTGTCGGTTACCGGGATACGTTCAACATTCAAACTCTCAATACGCCGCCTCCACGGCAACCGTTCCGATCAGGCCCACCAAGCGGATGACCTCTTTGTCCTTGTCGAACTGCTGCCAAGGCCGGCCGTTTACCGTGACGGTCTTGATCGGCGCGGCCGTGGGATGGCGGAAGCGGAGCAGTACGCCGGCCTGACCGCCGCGGGATGGCATCGCCACGATTGCCTTGATCTTTCCGTCGTTTGTGGACGAGACGATCTCATAGGCCACCGTGCCGAAGTGCGTCGGGGCGGCTTCGACCTTGATCTTCTTGCCTTGTTCCAGCCACTCGCGAGGAGTCGCCCGAGCGAGCCACAGCCAGTCGCCTTCCTCCATGACGAGCATGTCGCGGAACCGCTCGAGAAACGCGGCTTCCTCAAAAATCTTGTCGGGCGGCCCGGCGGTCGTGTGCTCGCGGAACGTGTAGTCGACATTCGGCAAGATGAGTGCCGCGTACTGGTTCAGCCACGACCGGAGGAAGTTCGGCGGATCGTCGGCCGCCAGGTGAATGTTGGCGTGCCGCTCCAAGCCGGGCTGATAGTGCCAGGCGGCGTGCGCAAACCAGTCTTTTGCCGGGTCAAAGCCGGGCGTCCGCTCGGCAACCTTCGGATTCTCCATCAGCAACCGGTCTTCCAGGACGTCGAGCATCCCTTGTACGCGCGGGTCTTGGACCGGCAGCAACTCCGCGGGGTTGATCAGCGCCTCCGCCCCCTGGATCGTGTCCCAGTACAATCCGCCGACGTGGGCCCCGCTGCCCGGCCGCCGCCAACTCCACGCGCCGGAAGCGAACCCGCGAACGTAACAGGCGAAAGGAATGAACGACCGGTAGGTCCCGTCGCGCACCCGTACCACGGGACTACAGGCGATGGAACGCTCCACCGCGGCCTTCAAATCCTTGCGATAAGACTCCGCCTCAACCGACAAGCGAGCGCCTTCGCCAGGATCGATCTGAGCCAGGATGCGGGCGAATCGCTGCACCGCCAGCCAGTAGTAGGCCTCCGATTCATAGAACTCCATGAATTGGCCGCCGCTGTCTGGCGTGACCTGATGGGCCGGTTGAAGCCCTCTGCACCACAGGCGATCGCCGCCCGGAACGACATCGGCCAGGAGCCGCCTCTGCCGCAGAATCCAATCGACGTTGGCCTTCATGCGCGGCGCGTTGGCCCGCAGCCATTCGATGTCGCCTGTCAGGCGGAAATGTTCGACGAGGGCGAACATGATAGCGCCGGGGCCCATCGCGTGAATGCCGTCCATGTTTCCGCCTGCGCCGCCGGGCCCACGGCGAAGGTGAGGCAACTGTCTCCGTCGGAGAATAGGCCCGCCGGCTTCTGGTTATGAAGAGGAAGACCGAGCCACTGGTCCAGCCCGTCCGCCGCCTCCTTGTGTTGTCCCATCAGGTCCAGCACGTGGAGCACTTGATAAGTCTCGGCGGCCAAGATGCCATAGGGGTAATCGTTGAAACGAAATTGGCCCTTGTCGTTCTTGACGGCGTGCCGCAGCAGGTGCCACGCGCCGAGGTTCCATTGAGCCGAGAGTTTCTCGGAAGGGACCTCGACCTTCATCGGCGGGTCGAATGCCGGCCGCGGGATCGATGGCACGGACTTAATGTCATACATCGCTCCGACGGCCCCGTCCCACGTTTGCTCGGGGTGCTCACGTACGCGTTGCCGCGTCGTCTTGAGGCCCTTCGCGGCCAATCCTTTCATGAATTCGTCGGCCGTCCCTGCGCTGGAGTCGGCCGCCGCACGAACGAAGAAGCCGTACTCCGGCGCGAGGATCGGCCCTTTTTCTAGGTCCGATGCCAGGAAAGAGAAGTTCCCGGCGGTCGTCCGGACGGTGACGATCGTGCGGGCAACGTCTTCCGGCTCGGCGTTGTACGGCCAGACCTTGCGATCTTTCGATGTGCCCAGATACAGAAGACTCAAGCTCACTCCGCGCCGGCTGACGCCTACCGGCGCCGACCGCCACTGCTGTGGCCCCTTCATAATAGTTGCGGCATCGCCGGGCAGCGGTCGAACGCCGCCCACAATTCCGTCATACGCCTCGATTCGCCCGCTGTAGTCCGCCGCGGCGGCAGTTTTGTCGAACCCCCACTCGATTTCCAGGTCCATCCTCTTCCACCGATCGGGCACGAAAGCCCGCACCGAAGGCGTTTCCCACGCCGCGGCATTCGGCGGTCCGCGGACGCTGACCACCAATCCGAACGTGTCCACGGGAATGTCGAAGGTATAGGTCCGCCCGTCGGCGGACACCTGCGGTTTGTCTGCTTCGCGAATGACCGCCGTGTTCCACCACGTCGGGATGTTTCCTTTGGCCTCGGCGTCGAAGTAGGAGACCACGACCTCTTCGGGTTTCGGCCTGCGCCGCTCCTCGCCGTTCCAGACGAGTTCCACGCGGCGCACGCGGCGGACCTCTTCCCAGATCAGGCCGCAGAGGACCTTCTTGAGCGTCGGTGAATGCACATCGACCGGCTTGTCAAACGGCAGGCCCGCGAACTTCATCAAGCCGATCCAGCTTTCCGGCGGGTTCTCCTCCGGCTTCCGGTCGGCGCGGTATTGATAGGCGCTGGGCGCGATGTCGGCCGGCTGGCCGACCAGGTTTTCCAAGTCCGGCGACTGCCGCTCCTGGCCCGGCAAAGGCGAACAGGCCAGGCAGGCTAAGATGGTCAGCGGCAGTGCGAACCTGACAGGTCTCATGGTCGCGCTTGTTTTCGACATTGCCGATCGTTCTCCGTACAGAAGTTTTATTTTGCGGCGGCGTTCCCACGGTCGATTTCCAGCACGCTCAAAGAAAGGGCTGGAAACTCGTAGACGATCTTACCCTTGACCAGGCTCGTTTTGCCGGGCTGAATTCGGATGCGGTCCGGTTCGCGCCACGAGTTTGCGGCGTCTCGTTCTCCGGCCTTGGCAGTATCGGCCAGCGTCCAAACTCCGACATCCCCATCTGGCGGCGCTAGCCCTGAAAGATCGACCGTCCGCTTTTGGACCTCGACCGTCGGATTGACGGCGAAGATCGCCACTCGTTTCTCGTCGTCCGACATAGTTGCGCTCGTATCCAGCGTCGAATCGCCCTGAGCGCGGCCGCCTTCGATCTTCAGCGGGTAGCAGCCGGCGTGGCCGGCGTACAACTGCTGCGCATAGTAGGTCGGCGTCTTATAGAGGTCGCTATTGTTGGTCTGAATGATGCCGCTACAGAAGCTGTCGGTCAGGTTGCTGCGGTTAGCAATCTCAATCAGGTCGCAATGGCGGTGCATGAAGTTTTGATAGCGGCTGCACGCCAGGGCATTATCGAGTGTCCAGAGCATTGCGCGGCCGAGTCCGGCGTCGCCGGCCGTCGTGTTCCACTCCGTGATCCCCAGGCGGATGTTTCGGCCCGGTGCGTGTTCGGCGATCATCTTGCGGCATTCGGCGACGCTCGTTTCCATCGCCTGGAGATTATGACAACCATAGTGGTGCGGGCAGATGTAATCGAGGTACTGCCCGGCGCGGTCGAGCAGGCCCGGCGACGGAAACGATGCCATGAGCTTGATGGACGGATCGACGGCCTTCATGGCCTTGCAGAATTCGGCAAGACCTTTCTGGTAGTTCTCATCGCCCAGTTCGTTTCCGATCTGCCAGTACTTCACGCGGTAGGGATCGGCATGTCCGTTGGCGGCCCGGAGCTTGCCCATCGGCGACGTGGCCGCCGCGTTGAAGTACTCGACTTGATCCGCGGCATCCTTGGGCTTCTTGCCGCTGAACCGCACGCAGATCAGCGGCTCGGCCTCGACCCACTGGCAAAGCTGCACGAACTCCTCGAGACCGGCATTGCCCGGTTCCAGCCCGCCCCAATAAGTGGTGAAGGGGACGCGCTTCGCCGGGTCGCCAATAGTAGTGGTCCAATCAAAGCCCTCCGTGGTGATGCCGCCAAAGCGAATGATCCCCGGTTTGAGCGCCTTGATCGCTTCGGCCACATTGATGCGCCAGCCGTGGACGGTCTTTACCGGCATGACGGAAACCTGATCGATCCACAGCGAGCCGGGACCGCGAAAAGAGATGGTCAACGTCGTCTGGTTGTCGGTATCGGTCGGGGTGATAGTCGCCTCATAGCGTTCCCATCGCCGCGTGGGCCGGAATTCCGCGGAGGCGTAAGTCTTGCCGCGGCCCCACAACGCCAGGCGAACGGGATGGCTCACCTCTTCCGCGCGGAGGTGCAGCACGCAGCGCAGGGCCTCGCCTGCCTTGACGAACTTGCCGCCCTGAGAAATCCCCAACGTGCAGGCATCGCCTTTGTTCTGGCGAATCCGTTGCGAAACCTTCCCGTTAAACGGATTGTTGGTGTCGAGCACGAACTCGCCCCGGTTGACGGCGCCGTCGGGGTACCACGGTTGTTCGAGACGGTCGGTCAGGCTGCGAAAGACAAACTTATACGGCGGCACGCCTTCAAAGCTGCCGTCGAAGACCTTCTCGGCGAACATGGACGGCGTCAGGCGCAGAGGTACTCGATGAACTGACCACACTGATATTGGCTGATTTTTCCCTGGCCGAGACGTTCGCCTGTAAGCTTCAGGGTTGCCCCTTGGGCGGGTACTTCTGCCAGTAGTGTGATGCTGAGGACGAGAGCGGAGCAGATGGTTTTCCACATATGCCGTATATGGTGTGAAATGAGCTGGGATGGTCAACGAGCTGCAAATCTACTGGTCGAGAGTCACGAAGCGGTCGCTTTTTTGGAGCCGCGGACGCCCGCATCCCCACCAATGTAGCGCGGTTGGCGCGATTGTCAAGAATCGGTGGTTTTGCGAGATGACCCAGATTCCGCAAGTGTAGATGAAAAAGCCAACGGAAATCGCTGCTAATGCGGCAGCCAAAATCGGCCAGCCGGTCCAATGAAAAGGAGCAGCGACGGCAGGAAACTCCCTCGTGCTTTCGCGCCGAATCCGTATAAAGTGGCGGGCCGACGGTTTGCCGGTCTGAAAGCGAAGCGTTTCGCCGCGCCTCCAGCCGCCACCTACCAAGCCCGCAGTTTGATATAATAATCTCGAATCTTATTCTGCTGTTCCTCGGTAAGAATGTCGGATGACCGGCGATCGCTTTCTCGATTGTTCAGTTCCATTTTTGTGGCCACGTCCTGAAGTACGCGGCGCACGATGGCGAGCTGCTGTTCGTTCAGCGTGATTTTCTGCTGCGATCCAAAGGCGGCGGTGTTAGGGTTTTCCGGCAAGCTCTGCCGGAACACCTTGAGTGCCCATGATTCAGTTTTGTGATCCTTCAGCACGTCGCGTTGCCGCGGGGTCAAGATTGCATCAATGCGCTGCCGGGTTTCCTTTCGAATCCGCGCTGCCTTTTCAGATACCTCAGGCCGATTCCGCTGGTCCTGCGGGAGCTTCAGCGTCTCGCCGAGCAATTTCTCGGTCTTGCTTTCCTGCTCGGCGTCTAAGGCCGATAGTTGCTTCTGTTGATGCGCGGTCAATTCCAGTTTTTTGGCGACCGGCGTGTACTGTATCGCTCGTTGTTCAGAGGCCAGGTTGGCATATTTTGCGTCTGGAACGACCCAGTTGAAGTGGCCCCCTTCTTTCGTAACTATCTCGTCGGGTTTGCTTTGACACGCGAGCTTCCAGGTAAATTCCTCGCTGGCGGAACTCTCTTGCCCGACGGCGATCCGCAGTTGTTCGCGTTGCTCTCGGCTGAGTGCGGCAACAACCAATTGCGTTTCGCGGTCGAGATCCTGGTACCATTTCTCGGCATCCTCACGGTCGGCCTGTTCCACTTTCTTCTGTTGCTCTCTTGTCAGTTCAACGCCCATCGACTTCAAGAATTGCGGTTGCCGAACACATTCACCGGTCTTGAATCTTTGGTACTTCTGCAACTGCTCTGGCGTGAGGACCGCATCGACCTGCTTTCCGTAGCTTTGGATCAGGTCGATCAACTTTGGCTCAACCAGAGTCCAAAACTTCTCAAGTTGCTTTTGGTCCGTGGTCTTTGGCCTATCTTTGGTAGAAAGCTCTTTACTTTGTTTTTGCCAGTCGGCGGAAATCGCCCGGAGCTTTTTCCATTGCTCGGCGCTGAACTCGATTCCAAATCGCTTCCGCGAATTGGCGTTGCAAAGGTCGGGGTGAACTGGAAGCTGGAACGTGGGGTCGAACCCTTCCGAATGGTCGCCCAAATTCAAAGCGCGCTGACTGGCCTGCGATCCCGTGAGTGTCAACGTGCCGCTGCCGGTCTTGATCGGAATGGACGGACCGCCGTCCCCGGTCTGGTTGGCCGGCGAACCCGTGAGGCCGATCGTGCCGCCGTGCGGTGCGGCTTGACCTTTGGCCTCCGCTGGCTTCGCCGCCGAGTTTGCGGGCTGAAGCGTGTCTGCCGTCCACGGCGCTTCGCGGCCCCGGATTGTTACTTCGACCTGCGGGTCCGGGACAGTCTCTCTAAGCTTCTCGCGAATTGCAGCCTCCGCCTCCTTCCGGGTCAAGCCGAGAACTTTCACTTGCCCGTACATGTGTCCGAGACTCACTTGTCCGCCGATAAACACGAGTTGCTCGCCATTCATTGACGGGTCTGTAGGCGCGTTGTAGATCCGAATCTGTAGCACGTCCAGCGGCCGAATGACACGCGGCGCGGCGGAGGTGTTGGCTTGCGCCGGGTGCCCTTGGGAGCGTGCGGGCTGGAGCGTCATCAGTGAGCAGGCCGCCCCCAAGATCAGCAGCAGGCCCAAGGCCCAATACCGCCAACGGCGCGAGGCGCTCGGCTCGACGTGAAAACTCTCGTCCAGAAGCATGGCAATTCTCCTTGAAAGTTGAGTCGGACTCTCCCATATACCAACGGCCACGGTTGCGGCGATGGGCGAGGGATATGCGGTCTTGCGGACCAGGCGTAGCAATTGTTCGGCATAAGCCGGCCGGTTGTCGCCTGCGGCGGCTGCGTCGGCAAGCAACTCTTGATCGCCGCGGATCGCCCGCCGCAGCCACCACAGAAGCGGATGCGGGAATAGCAACACGAGCAGGCAACGACCCAGGGCCAGAAGCCACAAATCGCCGTTGCGGATATGCGCCCATTCGTGCGTCAGGATCGCGCGAATCGCCTGCGGCGAACCCTCTTGGAGGAGTCCGGCGGGAAGTAGGATCGTGGGCCAGCGTAGCCCCAATGCGACAGCGGTCGTGACTCGCGAACTCGTCAGCAATCGAGGCGCGCGACAGCCATCGCCCACGATACGCAGCAGTTGGTCTCGCAACGAATCAGGGGCGTTCTCCGCGTGCCGACAGGCCCTCGCCGCCGCCACCGCGCCCCAAATCAGCCACATGACCACCAGCCCGGCAGAAGCCAGATATGCGGCGGCAGCTATTTCCAGCCAAGACCAGCGGCGCGGTGGAGGAACCGGCGAGGCGGCCGGTTGGGCGACGCCGGGTGCCGCAGGCGCGTCAAATTCGGGAACCTCACGTGGCAAACTCGGGAATGTTGTCCGCGGCAGGGGCACGGATATTGGGGACTCGGCGACCGTGGCGTTTTTCACTGCCGATTTCTGCGCAGCAGTCCCCCGCAGGGAAACTCGCGGCCAGAAGGGCATGGCGAGACCGCGGCCAGAATAGCCAATTCGGCGGCCACGATCCAATGTACCGTCAATCGCTGGGCCGGTTGCCGAATCCAGCGCCGCGCGACGATGGCGACCAACATCAAGAGCGTGGCCAGCAGATAGAAATCGGCCAGCCAGCCGACGAATTCGAAGCTATTTGGTAGTTTCATGTTGATAAGGGATAACAGGACAAGGCTTGCCAACCACGAAATACACGAAACACACGAAAGAAGACCAAGCTTCACAGAAAAATGTTGAACAGAAAAATAGGAGAAACCGGAGGATTATCTTTCTGTCCTCCATTTTTCTGTGAATCCTTCCTTCGTTCCCCCTTTTGTGTGTTTCGTGTATTTCGTGGTTTTTATCCTTCTGTGATTGCTGATGTCTTTTTCATAAAGTTGCTTGTCGGTGTCGGTCAAGGTGGGCCGGCGCTCGCTCGCGCTCGCTGGTCCCACCCTACCTTTTGTCGCGTGGGCGCTTAGACCGGGCTTTGGCCTCGGCAACCACTTTTTCCAGCCGCTCCAACTCTTCCGCGCTGGGCCGCCGCGATTGCAGGGCGTGGACCAGGTACTCGTCAACCGCCCCCTCGAACACCCGGTTCAAGAGGCCCGTAGCCAACATGCGGAAGGTCGATTCGCGCTCAACCTTGGCGAAATACTGGTAGGTCTTGCCCTCCTTGCGATGGCCAGCCAGGCCCTTCTGTTCCATGGTCTGTAGGAGGCTGAGCACGGTGGTGTAGGCCAGCGTGCCGCCCGCGTTGATCTCGGCATAAATCTCTCGCACCGTGGCCTCGCCCTGCCGCCACAAGACTTTCAGGGCTTCCAGTTCTCGATCGGTAGGAATAGTGTCCATTCGCAAGCTTCTCCTTGTCATTTCCTTTGTACTGCTAACATCGTACTGGACTACACGTAGGTTGTCAAGGAGGGCGAGCCGGCGATTCGTTCGCGCGGCGATAAATCACGATTGCGGCTCGGTCAGGGAATGCTGCCGGCCGCCAGTCGGGCAGGAATGCAAGTGTTTCTGAACCCCCGCGGGCCGCCGGCGCTGATTATGTCAGTGCCCGTTATCGACCGCGCAAAAGCCGGTCGGCCGGTTTTCCCAAGGCGTTATCCAACAAGCACTTGCGGCGACAGATCCCCTGTGACAGCGGGTCTATTGATCCAGGCATTGGCTCGCCCCGTCGTTCCTCCGTGGAGCGAAACCGCCCGAAGCGAAGCGGCATCATCGCTGGCCGTACTCGGCCAACACGAAGTCCGCTGCCTGCATGGCTCGTCTTTTGATATCATCTTGACCGCCCGATGCCGAAGCGCCCAGCCAATCCGTGAGCCAAGCGTAGCCCGCGGGGTGTTCCGTCGCGGTAATCGCCAGGATTGCATGATCGTGGACCGCCGGAATCAAGCGACCGGGCAATGCCGATTTCTCACCGAATGCCGTAGGGGCAACGACGTCATGCACCGAACTGACCGAAGCGGTAACCGCGCCGGCCGAAGTCGAGGCTGGCGCCGACGCAGCGGACCCGAAAGCGCCGCCGGCGCCAACCGTCAGGGCCGAGCCTGGCGGCAAGGCGCTCGGGCTGGTTACAACGACGGTTCCCGCCGAGACCTGCGTGCCGCCCGTATAGGTATTGACGCCCGAAAGCGTCACGGTTCCCGAACCAGTCTTGGTGATGCCGTAGGAACCGCCCGTTTGTCCGATGTTGCCGGCGATGTTCAAGCCACCGGCGGCGGCATTGAGCGTTCGATTGCCCGTCAGCACCAAGGACAGATTAATTGTTTCTTTGTTCGCACTGTTATTGGTGACGTCGCCCGCCAAATTCACAGTGTTGCCATTCAGGGTGAACGCCCCGGCGCCAGCGTCAAACGTCACGTTGTCGAATTGCGTGCCGGCGGCAAGGTCGTTGGTGGTGCTCACGCCCGCGGCCGCGACAAATTCCACGTAGTCATTGGCGGCTATGGGCGTGCCGCCCCAGTTAGCCGCCGTGCTCCAATTGGCATTCGTCCCCCCGCCAGACCACCTTGCGACCAACGGTGTGGACGCGATGAGGTTGTAGGCCGTGTCGCCGAGCAGCTTATGCACTTCTTCGGTCGGATGCAGTTTATCCCAAAAGAGATAAGTGTCGGCACTTGCAGGCACAGGAGTCACGCTGGACGCCGCGTCCGTAACATTGCTAAAGTTGTATGCGGCATACGTATGCTCGAGCATCTGGTTGAACGGAGTATAAATATCAAGGCTGTAAACGACCTCGCTCGGATAGACGCTATGGATGGATTGGATTGCTGCGGCCCAGTCATTGTTGAATGTGAGCACCGCGTCTGCCAGTGCCGCCTCCGTTGTGGCCGAATACGAGGAACGCGCATCAGGCGTCTGATCGAGTGCGGGCAGGTTCGGCCAAAGAACATATTTCGCGCCGTCGGCGGCAAACTGCTTTATGTCGTTTTCGAGATTCGTCGCGGCCGTGTTTGCTGCCGACTCCAGTGCGTGAACATTGACCGTTCCGGTCAGATTGTCGGCGGCGTCCAGGAGGTCGTTTTCGCCGGCCCAGAACATATAAAGCGCGGTGCTGGAGGCGATGTTGTGCGCGGACGAAAGATAATCCGAGACCTGCTGGCCGACATTGTGAACTATGCCAAAATCTTGCGTTCCCGAGCCCGTTGTGGCGGCGCCATACGCCCAATTCGAGCCACCGCTGGAGGAAGGTGTGGCACGGGCAATTCCCAGCTCGGTCTCCAGCACTTCATGCCAGACACCCGTGCCCGCGCTGGGCGGCTTGCTTGTGGGATCCGAAGTGAAGCGGCCGTTGCTCGTTTTATAGCCCAGCAAAGACGCGTACGCGGAGTCATTCCCGGTGTCGGACAGGCTGTCGCCAAAAACAATCGCTTGCGAGAACTGGGGCACCCCGGTCAGCAATCGTCGTGGCTCCAACCACTCCACGGTTAGTCGGCGATACCGAATGGAACGTCGGCCAGAGCTTTTTGTAGCGCCGCGTAACGCCTGCTTGGACGGCCTTCGCATGTGAAGAATTCCTTTCGATTTTCCCGCCGTCATTGTAGGAGCGGACCAGCCCACGGGAAAGCCGACTTGAGAATCATGCCATTGCCGGATATTCTGGCAGTCGAGCTGCCGCCATTCCGTTTTCCGAAAAAAGAGGAAAAACCTATGAAGATCGTACTACCAGCATTTGCGTTGCTCGGCTTCCTGACCGGCAACGTCGGCCGAACCGCAATGACCGAAGCCCGCGCGGCCGAAAAGCCGGAGAGCGAGCCGCTTTACGCCGAGCGCTATCGTCCCCAGTTCCACTTCACGCCGCGGATCAATTGGACCAACGACCCGAACGGACTGGTTTTCTACAAAGGCGAATATCACCTTTTCTTCCAGCATAATCCGACGGGCATCAATTGGGGCAACATGACTTGGGGCCACGCGGTCAGCCTCGACCTGCTGCACTGGCAGCAACTCGATCACGCCATCCATCCGGA
Source organism: uncultured Planctomycetia bacterium (assembly GCA_963707295.1). Taxonomy (GTDB): domain Bacteria; phylum Planctomycetota; class Planctomycetia; order Pirellulales; family Thermoguttaceae; genus JANXQG01. The sequence goes on along the minus strand of CAVPPL010000005.1, from coordinate 2,766,133 downwards.
CAAGCTAGGCACAATCTACTCCGGTTCGGCCGTGGTGGATTGGGACAATACGGCCGGCTTCCAGACCGGCCCTGAGAAGACGGGCACCGAAAAGACCATCGTCTGCATCTACACGTCGGCCGGCAAGCCGTTCACGCAGTCGATCGCCTACAGCAATGACCGGGGGCGGACGTGGAAGAAGTACGAGGGGAACCCTGTGCTCAAGCACATCGCCGGCGAAAACCGCGATCCCAAAGTGTTTTGGCACGTGCCGAGCAAGCGCTGGATCATGGCCCTCTACCTCGACGGCAACGATTACGCGCTCTTCTCGTCGCCGGACCTGAAGACATGGACCAAGTTGTGCGACGTGCGTGTGCCCGGTTCGTCCGAGTGCCCCGACTTTTTCGCGCTGCCGGTCGATGGCGACGCGGCAAATGTGAAATGGGTGTTTTGGACGGCCAACAATCGCTACCGGCTGGGCGACTTCGACGGCAAGAACTTCCGCGCGGAGACGGAGCCGCTGGCAACCCACTTTGGCGCGAATCGATACGCCGCCCAGACGTACAGCGATATCCCGCCCGATCGGTCCGGTGCTGCCGATGGCAGGCGGATCCAAATCGCTTGGATGGCGGGAGGAAAGTACCCGGACATGCCCTTCAATCAGCAGATGTCGATCCCGGCGGAACTCACGCTGCGGACTTTTCCCGAGGGCGTGCGGCTTTGCACGCTGCCGGTTCGCGAAGTCGAGCAACTGCGCCAAGGCGTGAAACTGTCGTTCGCCGGCGAACTCAAGCCGGGCGAGAACCCGCTGAAGAATCTGCGCGGTGAGTTATGGGACGTGGCCCTGAAGGTCGAACCCCGAGCGGCCGAGGCGATCACCTTGAACGTACGCGGCACACCGATCCAGTTTGACGTTAAGACCCGCAAGCTTTCCTGCCTGGGCAGCACCGCAACCATTGAGTTGATCGATGGCTGCCTGGCCTTGCGGGTCCTCGTGGACCGGGCGTCGATCGAGATTTTCACCGCCGACGGCCGCGCCAACATGGCCTTTTGCTTCCTCCCGCCGCAGGACAACCAAACGCTCGCCCTTTCTTGCGGCGGCGGAACCGCGAAAATCAAGCGATTGGACGTGTGGCCAATGGCTTCGACCTGGCCCAAAGCAAAACCATGAAAACCGATACGCGGCGGGCGGTTGCAATTGCCGGCCGGCCGCGCTATCATGTTGGACATCCACCGTTCCCGAACCTGCTTCAATCCAATGAACACTCGCCACATTTTCATCGCGGCCTCGATCGCATTTCTGGCCTCTTCCACTTCGCTTCGCGCCGCCGAAGTCACCGCGGAGAAGTCTCCGCACGGCGTTACCGTGAAGATCGACGGCCAACCGTTCACAGAATACTTGACCGATTCGTGTACAAAGCCCATTCTTTGGCCGATCATTGGCCCGACCGGCAAGCCGGTCACGCGGCCGTGGCCCGTCGAGGGCAAGCCGCAGCAGACCAAGGACCATCCCCACCATCGCTCGCTCTGGTTCACGCACGGCAGCGTGAACGGCATCGACTTCTGGACCGACAAGCCGGCCGACAAACGGGGACGCGTAGTCCACCGGGACTTCGCAAAAATCACGAGCGGCCCGGTCGCTGAGATCGTCGCCCACGACGATTGGCTCAGCCCCCAAGACAAGAAGGTTTTGGAGGACCAGTGCAGGCTGCTCTTCGGCACGGACGGCGAATCGAGGTGGATTGATTACACGATCACGCTCCGCGCCAGCGAGGGCCCGGTGGAGTTTGGCGATACGAAGGAAGGCTCGTTCGGCCTCCGCGTGGCCGACTCGATTCGCGTGGAAGCTAAAAAGGGCGGGCAGATCGTCAGCAGCCGCGGCCAGACCAACGACGCCGCGTGGGGCAAGCCAGCCGAGTGGGTCGATTACCACGGCCCGCTGGACGGTCAGACCGTCGGCATCGCCATATTGAACCACCCGAGCAGTTTCCGCTATCCGACTCCCTGGCACGTGCGGACCTACGGCCTCTTCGCGGCCAATCCGTTTGGCGAGCGCGAGTTCGCCGGCGACACAAGTCATCCGGTCTCCTACACGCTGCCAAAGGGCGAAGAGATCACCCTCCGCTATCGCATCCTGCTGCACCCCGGCGACGAGAAGCAGGGGCACGTCGCGGAGGCGTTCGCGGAATATGCGAAAACGAGGTAAGCCCCCCTGAATTCAAAGCCCCGATCGCATCGAATCCTGGAATTCCAGATCGAGAAGCGATGTTTCGCCCGGTTCGAGGCATAGAAGGATCGAGATCTGTGCGAGCACATCTTCGGGCAGTTGTCGCAAGAATTGCATCGCGTAATCGTGTCGTTCGCCTTTGGGAAGGCCGTGAAAAACCGGGTCCACGATTCGCACGCGGATCGAAGCGGGATTATATCGGTATACGAGACACTCAGCGTGTTCGTGCGACTTGACGAATTCAGACAGCGCACTCGCAGTCTGGTTGACGGCGTCGTCCGTTTTCCGTAATACTGTCACCATTTCTGCACCTTCTGTTAAATGCGATTATCGGCCCAATCGAGGATAAGCTTGACTTCCTCCAAGAAACGCGAAGCGTCTCTCGGTTCTCCGAGCCCGGGTTTGTATCGGAGCGATGTGTCCCAAGTTGACACGAATGCAAGCGATGCACTTATCGCCGCGGGAATTCCCGGAGGGCTGGTCTGTGCATAACGATATCTCAACCATTCATATTCGTGAGCTCGCTGTCCGCGGAATTCCGCTTCCACTTCCTCTTGACCGCTTTCGGGAATCGAATTCAAAATGAGCGCTTTCAACATGCACTCTACCGCGTACCCCGCCAGGTAGACGGCCCCAATGCAATACCCGGCGTCGCACAGAACCTCCGCTTCTTCAAGGCGTTGGTAGGCAAGGCGGTAAAACCTCCTCGGGATTGGCGAAAGGGGCGTGCTCATGCAGTAGTTGCTTGGACAACCAAACGGACACTAGGCACATTGAATTTATCGCGGCAAGATGAATCGCGTCAATAGCCTAACGGAATGGAAATCCAGACGTGCTACAAGAGCGACGCTGAAGACGGCGAGTTCTTTGCCGCAAAAACGGCAGTGCCGGCATCGCGCGGGGAGATTTCGCTGTTGTCCGGGGTAAGCTTGCCATGCGCCGGCTTTCTCGTTTGCGAGGGCAAGACTGACGAAGGATGAAGGCGAAGGGATGGATTGTGCCTACGACGCGTTCGCACGCGGCAACGGAGGGGGCTCTACAAGCGGACCTGGAAAGCCGCGTGGCCGCGGCGATTGACTATCGTCGCTCGGAGTATTAAGTTGGGGCTAGCCGTCGATGCTTGCCCACCGCCGGAAGGAGAGGTCCGCTTTGGCATCCTGTTACCCGGCGAAACCGGCGTCGTCCGTGGATGGTGGTTGCAATGGGCGGATTTCGCGGCTTTGCGGACACTGTGTCCGCTAGAACAGCGTTGGCCAAGAGGACGCGAATGAGAACTTCCGACGAGGTTGTCCAGCATTTGCAAGAGATTATTGCCAGTATCTATTCCCGTCCCGCTATGTACGGCGAAGACGTGGCCGGCGTCGAACAGGCCCTCTGGATTTACCATAGAACCTGGGCATACGTCTCGGAACAGGATGACAAGTATTTCAACGCGCTCGCGGAAGCAGGTGAGGCGGCAGGTTGTGGTAATATGTCGTTCGAATGGGGCTACCGAAACCTGCACCCAACTGCGCCGAAGCGTGAAGTGTTGGAGTTCACCTTGAGGAATTGGGCGACGGTGACCAGACAGCTCGGCATACCCATGCCAACAGACTATCCCGATCCGAAACTTGCATTCTCTGCCAACACCGGCCAGCCGCAAGGTCCGCCTCCGGCTGAGGGCTTGGCCTAACCGTTGGCCGGAAAGGAACGGCGCACCTGCTTTCTTTGCGAGACCCGCTGCGCGTGTGCCCTCGCCTTCGCGTGCGACCAATTTGCCGCTTCCGCTCCACCCAGCGCCGCGATCAATTCATCTGCCCTAACCGCGTGCTCCTCTCCCAGAAGGTGAGGGGAGCTAACCCACGATTCCCAGCGGCGGTGTGGTCTTCCAGCGGCCGCGGGTGAAGTCTGGCACGTTGACCGAATTGCTCTGCGTGGCGATCGACTTTTCGCTCAAGGGGCCGATCGACGCTAGGGCGGCCGCGTCGTAAACGTCCTGGTCCAGCGGCTCGCCGTGGTGCAGGCAATCGACCATCCGCCAGAGCATCAGCCAGTCCATGCCGCCGTGCCCGCCCTGCTTGACCGCCATCTCGCCCTGCTTCTTGAAGAGCGGATGGTCATATTTCTTGAAGAACTCGTTGAGCTTCTCGCCTTCGGTCCATTCGTCGCCGCCGGGCGTAATGCCTTCGATCATCAGCCGATTGGGATAGCCGGCAAATGATCCGCGGCTGCCCTTGATGAGATTTATGCGGGAATAGGGCTGCGGCGAGGTTTCATTCCATTGAACCGTGATCGTGCGGCCCAGCGCGGTCTTGACGATCGTCGTTACCATGTCGCCGCAGTTCCATTTGGCGACCTTATTCCATTGGTGGTCCGGTGGGAAATGGGCCTTGGCATAGGCCGCGCGCCCACTGCCGGCGAGGCGACGGCCGAGAGGTATTCGAAGCGGTCGCTGCGGTTGATGCCCATATACTGGGCGATCGGCCCCAAGCCGTGGGTAGGATAAATGTTGCCGTTGCGTTTGACGTAATGCCAGGTCCGCCACGATCCGGTGCCGTGCTTGACCTCATGCATCTGCGAGCGGAGGTCGTGTATGTAGCCACCTTCGCCATAGAGCAACTCGCCCAAGAGGCCCAGGCGGCAGAGGTTCAGGCAGAAAAGCTCCTCGCGGCCGTAGCAGCAGTTCTCCATCATCATGCACGACTTGCCGGTCTTCTCGGAGGTCTCGACGAGTTGCCAACATTCATCGAGGGTCACCGCGGCGGGCACTTCGGTGAAGGCCCGTTTGCCGGCCAGCATCGCATCCACGCACATTTTCGTGTGCAGTTCCCAAGGCGTGGCGATGATCACGATGTCAACGTCGTCGCGCTCGAGCATCCGCTTGTAGTCTTCGTCGCCGCGGCCGTAGGCGGCCGGTTCCTTATGCCCGGCCTGCTTCACGTGATTGACCGATGCCTTGAGCGAAGACTCCCAGTTGTCGGCGATGGCGACGACCTCGACGCCCTCGAAACGCATCATTTGGGCGACGTGGCCCGACCCCCGTGCGCCGACGCCGATGAAGGCCGCGCGGATGCGTTCCAGCGGCTTTGGCGACGCGGGAACAAGCGGCAGGTTCGCGGGCAAATCGGCGGCCTGAAGCGTTCCGGCAAGGGCCAGGCCGGCGCTCGTGCCGGCCACTGTTTTGAGAAAACTGCGACGGGACTGTTCGGTAGGATTCATGGGAATGGAGAAAGAATCGTGGAGAGGTGGGCGAGATTTTGAAGTGGACCGGCCGTCTAAAGCCGGTTTCCGCCATTATGTAGTGTCCGTGGAAGAATTGCAACAAGCGGTTGACCTAATTTAACAAGACTAATAAAATGGAGGTTCTGCGCCAGCCCGGATTGTGTTGCCATGCCTCACCAATACACAGCCTACTACTTTCAGGGAGATGCTCCGCTTGACGAGCCTTGGGACGGGCCGAATTGGCAAGCCGGCGAGGAAGCCCGCGTTGACCATTTTCACGCGGCCAGCAGCCCGCACCGGCCAATAGTTCGGGCGAAGCTCATGTACGACGCCGCGAACCTCTATCTGCGCTTCCGCGTGGAAGATCGCTACGTCGTAGCAAAGCACACCGAGTTCCAAGACCCCGTCTGGCGGGACAGTTGCGTCGAGTTCTTTGTCCAGCCACGCGGTTCGGGCGGGTACTTCAATTTTGAGATCAACTGCGGCGGGGCACTGCTTTCGTATTACATTGAGGACCCGACCCGGACGGCCGATGGCTTTGCCAAGTATATGAAGCTGTCCAGCGAGCGCGGGCGGCGGATTCGCATTAGTCACTCGCTTCCTTCGCTCGTCGTGCCGGAGCGCCAGGAGCCGACCGTCTGGCACATCGCCTGTGCGATTCCGCTTGAGGTGCTCGAAGCTTATACTGGTCCTTTAGGAACATTGGCAGGGCAGACCTGGCGGGGCAATTTTTTCAAGTGTGCCGACGACAGCACTCATCCGCACTGGGCTAGTTGGGCGCCGATCGGCGAGGAGTTGAACTTCCATCAACCGAAGTATTTTGGATCGATACGGTTTGAGCCTTATGAATCGTAGGGTGGGACAAACTCGCTCCTGGCGAGCGCCGTCCCACCATGAATTACAAAAACCCCAGGGAATGGTGGGCCTGCGCTCGCTACGCGATCTGGTCCCACCCAACGAGAATCCACCATGAAACGCCTGTTTATCACAGCCTGCTTCCTCGCCTTTCTCTCTACCCGCCTAACCGCCGCGCCGGTTCCCGACGGAAAGCCGCATGCCTTTACGTTCGGCGGCCCGCAGAACTCGCAGTTTCTCCTTGATGGCCAACCGTTCCAGATGATCACCGGCGAGATGCACCCCGAGCGCATCCCGGCCGAGTATTGGCGGCACCGCATTCGCATGGCCAAAGCGATGGGCCTGAACACGGTCGCCATCTATATCTTCTGGAACGCCCATGAGAAAGAGGAAGGCAAGTACGACTTCACGACGGGCAATCTTGATACGGCCCGGTTCCTGCAAATCGCCCGCGAGGAAGGCGTTTGGATCAATCTCCGCCCAGGGCCGTATTGCTGCGGCGAATGGGATTTTGGCGGCATCCCTCCTTGCTTGCTGCGCTATCCGGACCTCAAGCTCCGCACGCTCGCGGACAAGCACTACACGAAGGCCGTGGAGAACTACTTTCGCGAGTTGGCGAAGATCGTCCGCCCCAATCTTGCTGAAAACGGCGGGCCGATACTGATCACGCAAATTGAAAACGAGTACGGCAGCTATCCCCGCCGCGACCACGATTACATGGTCTGGCTCCGCGACCTGTGGATCAAGAACGGCGTGAAGGGACCGTTCTACACGGCCGACGGCGCGGGCGAGGGATACCTTAAGGGCATCGTCGTCAAGGGCGTCGCCGTCGGACTGAACACGGGGAGCAACGAACGCGACTGGGCCTTGGCCCGGCGGCTCAATCCGGGCGTGCCGGCGATGGCCTCGGAGGTCTATCCCGGTTGGCTGCGGCATTGGGGCGAGGGCAACTGGCAGCCCAGCAATCCGGCGAACTTGATCAAGTTCTACATGGAAAACAAAAAGTCGTTCAATCTCTACATGTTCCACGGCGGCACGAATTTCGGCTTCACCGCCGGGGCCAACAACGGCGGCCACGGCTACGAGCCGGACGTGACGAGCTACGATTACGGCTCGCCCTGCAACGAAAACGGCCGGCCGAACCGGGTCTATCATGCGATGCGGAAGCAACTAGCGTCGTATCTACCGGCGGGCCAGAAGCTAGCGGAGATTCCGGAGGAGATTCCTTCGATGAACGTGGCGGAGATCAAGTTGGAGCGTTTGACCGGATTTTGGGAACAACACCTCGCACCAACCTGGCGGATGGGTGAGCCGCGCTGCTTTGAGGATCTAGGACAAAACCAGGGCTTGACGATCTATCACACATTGATTTCCGCCGGCGGCAAACGCCCGCTGACGTTCGCCAACTTGCATGACTACGGCCAGGTCTTCCTCGATGGCAAGCTCATCGGCACGTTGGATCGCCGCCTCGGCCAGCGAAAGATCGACTTGCCGGAATGTGCCAAAGTTGCCACGCTCCAAATTCTGGTGGAGGGCATGGGCCACATCAACTACAGCGGCGCGATGGACTCCGACCGCAAGGGTATCTACGGCGAAGTCAAACTTGGCAATGATGTTTTAAGCCATTGGACGATGTACCTGCTGCCGTTGGAGGACGAATGGATCACCGGGCTGACGAAGACGACCGCCGTCCCAGGCCGCCCCGGCGGCATCTACAAGGGCCAGTTCAATCTCGACAAAACGGCCGACACGTTCCTAGACATGTCGAAGTGGAAGAAAGGAGTCGTGTGGGTCAACGGCCACAACCTGGGCCGCTTTTGGTCGATCGGCCCGCAGCAGCGGCTCTATTGCCCCGCGCCGTGGTTGAAGAAGGGGGAGAATACGATCATCGTGCTCGATCTGATCGCGACCGAACCGCAGCCGATTGAAGGAAAGCCGGAGAGGAACTAGGGAAGTAGGTCGGTAACAGATGGAGCATTAGTGTGAAGAGGTTTTCGCGCAAGGACGCCAAGCCGCAAAGGCGCAAATGGATCAGGGAGTTGGAGTCATTCGATGTAGTCATGAATTGATAGAACACTTTGTAACTGTTTTGCGGCTTTGCGCCTTAGCGCCTTGGCGTGGGAGCATTTGTGGTTTTCGCAATGAGTACCCAGTTGCCCCTTTGGAATGAAAGCCGAGGCCATGAAATCTGAATTGCGATTTGTACTTTCGATACTTTCGCTTATTGCATTGCTGCCAATTGCCGCGCAAAGTTTCGGCACCGAGGCGGAGCGTACGGCAATTGTTCCCCGGCCAATGAAGGTCGAATGGCAGCAGGACGGGTTTCAACTCCACTCTGACACGCAGATCAACTTTTGGGACGATTCCGCAAAAGGTGAGGCCGAAATGTTGGCCTCCCTGCTTCGGCCCGCGACCGATCTGCCGCTCCCCGTCAGTCGCGGGCCGATTGCCCTTAGCAAGCCCGGCCTCAGAATTGAACTCCTCACCAACCGTCCCTTGGAGAACACGCTTGGCAAGGAGGGCTATGTGTTTCGTGTGAATCGCAACGAAATTTGGATCGCCGCTGCTACGCCCGCCGGACTTTTCTATGGCAGTCAAACCTTGTTGCAGTTGCTTCCACCGGCCATCTACGCCAAGTCCAAACAAGAAGACGTGAAGTGGACCGTGCCCTGTTGCAAAATCGAAGACAAACCGCTCTTCCCTTGGCGGGGCCTGCTCGTGGACGAAGGCCGGCACTTCTTCGGCAAGGATTTCGTCAAGCATACGATTGACTTGCTGGCCATCCACAAAATGAACACGCTTCATTGGCATCTCACCGAAGACCAGGGCTGGCGGATCGAGATCAAGAAGTATCCCAAGCTCACGGAAATCGGCTCGTGGCGGAATGAGACAGAGCACGACGGCAAGCGGTATGGCGGCTTCTATACCCAGGACGACATCCGCGAGATCGTCACCTATGCGGCCAAGCGGCACGTGACGATCGTGCCAGAGATCGAAATGCCCGGCCATTCGCTCGGCGCGCTCACGGCTTATCCGCAATTCTCCTGCACGGGCGGCCCGTTCAAGGTCCGCACACTCTGGGGCGTCGAGAAGGACGTCTGACTGCGCGGGCAACGACGCCACGTTCGAGTTTCTCTACGACGTGTTGGACGAAGTCGTCGGCCTCTTCCCCTCGCAGTTCATTCACATCGGCGGCGACGAGTGTCCCAAAGACCGCTGGAAGAAGTGCCCCAAGTGCCAGGCTCGGATCAAAGCGGAAGGGCTGAAGGACGAGCGCGAACTACAGAGCTATTTCATCCGCAAGATCGAGGAGCATCTGGCATCCAAAGGGCGGCGACTGATCGGCTGGGACGAGATTCTCGAAGGCGGCCTGCCGCCGCGGGCGACCGTAATGAGCTGGCGCGGCATGAATGGCGCGCTTGCTGCGGCCGAATCGGGCCACGACTACGTCGCCACGCCCACCTCGCACTGTTATCTGGACTATCCGTACACACGGATCAGCCTGGAGAAGGCATATTCCTTCGAGCCGGTGCCGGCCACGCTCGCCGCCGATAAGCAATCGCACTGTCTCGGCGTGCAAGGCAACATGTGGAGCGAGCACACGCCGACCGCGGCCGACGTTGACCGCATGACGTGGCCACGACTATGTGCCTTGGCTGAGGTCGGCTGGTCGCCCAAGGAGGTGCGCGATCTGCCCGATTTTAAGACTCGCATGAAATCACACGCCGCGCGGCTGAGCCAGTTCGGACTCAAGGTCGACCTTGCCGCCCAACCCACCGCAACAAAGAAACCTGTGCAGAAACCTGTCAAGAAGGCATCCTAAACACGCTGTGAGCTTATAAGACTATGAGAATTGCATCAGTTATTCTGCTTTCCGGCCTAGTCGCCACATCGGCCGCGGCGTCGGACGTGAAGCTGTCGAACGATCTCGTCACGGCAATATGGCACGTCGGCGATCATGGTTCCGCGGACGGGAGCGTAACATACCGTCCATCGGGTCAAACCGTCAACCTCAGCGGGGAGCTTTTCAGCCTCGTCCTGCAGGACGGCACGTATATCCGCGCGTCGCAACTGAATCGCTCCTCCGGCGCATTCGGCGCGCTCACAGCACGGCCCGAGGCGTCGCGGCTGTCCGAACGGTTGCCGGGCGGCGAGTATTCCTGTTCGTTCCAAAGTGAGGATGGAAACTTGCGCGCAGAGTGGCGGGCAATCCTCCGCGAAGGTTCGCCCTATATTCGACAGCAAGTTACTTTAGTTGCGGGAAAAAGGGCGATTCCCGTCAAGGAAGTTTTGCTCATCGACATTCCAGTGGCCTCCTCGCGCAGCAGCGGCAGCGTGGATGGCTCGCCCGCGGTGGCCAATACAACCTTCTTTGCCGTGGAGCATCCCATGTCGATCAATCGCGGCGAGCTTGGCCGCGTCCGCTGTTTTTTGCCGCGGAGCACGGATCTGAAGCCGGGCGAGCCGGTCAACGTTTCGTCGGTGATCGGCTTCGTTCCCAAGGGCCAATTGCGCCGCGGGTTCCTTGCCTATCTGGAGCGCGAACGGGCACACCCCTATCGCCCGTTCTTGAACTACAACACCTGGTACGACATCGGTTATTTCAGCCGTTTCGATGCCGCGGCGGCGATCGACGCGATCAATTCCTTCGGCCAGGAACTAGTCGTCAAACGGAAGACGCGGATCGATTCGTTCCTTTTGGACGACGGCTGGGACGATTGCAAGAGCCTCTGGCGTCCGCTCAAGAAGAATTTTCCCGACGGCTTCGCTCCGGTGGCCGCGGCGGCCAAAAAGTACAACGCAGCGCTCGGCTTTTGGCTCTCGCCTTGGGGCGGCTACGGCCAGCCGAAAGAGGAGCGACTGAAGCAAGGCCGCTTGGAGGGCTTTGAGATCAGGGATGGCTCGTTCTCAATGGCGGGACCAAAGTTCTACGAGCGATTTCGCGGCTTGTGTGTCGAAGTCCTCAAGCAGCAAGGCGCGAACCAGTTCAAGTTCGACGGCATCGGCAGCGGCAGCGGCGAGGGGGCCGGCAGCGCAACTCGGGATTTCGAGGCCATGCTTCGCCTCGTGGCCGAACTGCGCACCATCCGGCCCGATCTCTACATCAACCAGACGACCGGCACCTGGCCATCACCATTCTGGCTGATGCACGCGGACTCGATTTGGCGGGGCGGCGAGGACCACAGCTTCGCCGGCACGGGCAGCGACCGCCAGCGCTGGATCACCTATCGCGACGGCGACGTGTACGAGCGGGTCGTCAGCCGCACCACGCTTTACCCGCTCAATTCGCTCATGCTGCATGGCATGATTTTCGCCCGGCACGCCGACAAACTGAACGTCGATCCCAAGGGCGATTTCACGTCGGAAGTGCGGTCGTTCTTCGGCAGCGGCACGCAGATGCAGGAGATGTACATCACGCCCAAGCTCTTGAGCGCGGCGACTTGGGACGCCCTGGCCGCGTCTGCCCGCTGGGCTCGCGATAACGCCGACGTGCTCGTTGACACGCACTGGGTGGGCGGCGATCCGACGGAACTGAAGGTATACGGCTGGGCCGCCTGGTCGCCGCGGAAAGGCATTCTCACGCTGCGCAATCCGGGCGGCCGCGCGGCGACGATCGAAATCGACGCCGCGAAGGCGTTTGAACTGCCCGACGACGCCCCGCGGCATTACTCGTTGAAGAGCCCCTATGCAGATCAACGGACGACAGTCACTTCGTTGACGGCGGGCGAAGCGGCGACGTTTTCTTTGCAGCCTTACGAGGTTTTGGTACTGGAGGCGCGGCCGAAGAAGTGATGGAGTGCGGAGTACAAAGTTCTCAGTACCCAGTACACAGTTCTCTCAAGTGAGTACTGTGTACTATGCTCTGCGTAGTGAGTACTGCAAGTCCAGCCGCTCGACCCAATAGCCAATTCACGTTTTTCAGTTTACAATCCAGCGTAACTCGCCGACCATCACTCGCCCAGCAAGGAATTCTCATGTCCGCCGTCAATTCCGGTCAATCATCCAAAGTCTGGTCGCTCCGCTTTTTATTGCTCATTGCCGGCCTCGGCGGGTTACTGTTCGGCATTGACGTGGGCATCATATCCGGCGCGCTGCCTTACCTGGAGGCAACGTCGAAACTCAATCCGCAGCAGCTTTCGTTCATTGTGGCAGCCGTGCTTTTGGGCAGTCTCATTTCCACGCTGTTTGCCGGGATGTTGGCCGATCTTATTGGGCGGAAAAAGCTCATGGTGTTGGCCGGACTGTTGTTCGTTGCCAGCATCCCGACGATCGCCTTGTCCGACGGGTACGCTTTTCTCATCTGCGGCCGGCTGTTGCAGGGCGTCAGCGGCGGATTGATTGCCGTCGTGGTGCCGCTTTATCTGGCCGAGTGTCTCAGCGCCACCACGCGCGGCAAGGGAACCGCCAGCTTCCAATGGCTTTTGACCTTGGGAATCCTGGCGGCCACTACCGTCGGCTACTACATGAGTCACCGCGTTGCGGAAGTGGAAAAACTGGGCGACGCGGCAACGCTGTTCGCATTCAAGGACCGGGCGTGGCGGACCATCTTCTGGGTCTCGCTGCCGCCCGGCGTTCTGTTTGTACTCGGCAGTCTGTTCGTCGCGGAATCGCCGCGGTGGCTTTTCCGCCGCGACAAAAAGGCGGCGGCCCGCGCCGCGCTGCTCTTCACGCGGACGCCCGCGGAGGCGGAGCGGGAGATGGCGGAGATGGAGGAAACGGCGGCCGCGGAACGCGAAAAAGCCGCATCGGCTAGCGGTGGAGTCAAGGAATCGCTGCTCCACCGCAAGTATGTGATTCCGTTCGTTCTCGCCTGCATCATTCTTGCCTGTAACCAACTTACGGGCATCAACTCGATTATTCAGTACAACGTCACGATCCTGATTCAGGCCGGCCTCAGCGACGAATATGCCCACCTGGGCGCGGTGATCTTCACGGCCGTGAATTTCCTGGCCACGATCGTCGCGGTCGTGCTGGTTGACAAAAAGGGGCGGAAGTTCCTCCTTTCGATCGGCACCGCCGGAATCATCCTGGCGTGTGCGATGACCGGGATGGTATTCCGCCACACCGAGCAACACCGCGTGGACTGCACCAGCGCGATGCAAAAAATGACTGCCGATGGCAAGTTGACCATGCAGTTCGATCAGGCGAAGGCGGACGAACTGCTACTAGCGGCCGGCCAGCCGGGGCGCGACATCTTGGGCAAACCGGTGACACTGACCGTGATTTACAGTTGCGGCGACTTTGTCACCGCCGCGAACGCAGTGCGCTCGGACGAAAAGCAGCCAAAGACGGTGGAGATAACCCGAGAGGGCTGCCTCCCATCAAATCGAGTTCAACGCATTCTTTAAGAACCCTTTCGCAAGCTTGGCGAGTGCCAGCGCGGCGCCGTTGAAGATCGACAATGCCCTTCTGACTCCAATACCCAGCTCAGGAAACGGCTGGCTGACGGCAGCCCTGATTTACGTCTTTTGCGCCTTTTTCGCCGTGGGGCCGGGCGTCTGCGTGTGGCTTGCCCTCTCGGAGCTCATGCCCACGCGCATCCGCTCCAACGGAATGAGCATCGCGCTGGTGTTCAACCATGCGGCGTCCACGACGATCGCCGCCATCTTCCTGCCGACCGTCGGCAAGTACGGCTATTCCTCGATGTTCTTCGCCTTTGCGGCGTTTACGATCATCTATTTCATCACTGCCGCCTTCTTCCTCCCTGAAACCAAGGGCAAGACTCTGGAGGAGATCGAGGAGCATTTCAGCGGACACGCGAAAGGAAAATCATGAAGCACCCGATACGATTCTATCTTGTTGCCGCGGCAATCTGCCTATCGACCGCCGCAGCCAATGCTGAGGCGATCCGTGCGGCCCGTTCGGTCCATTTGAATTATGCCGCGCCCAAGGCCGACATGTACTACAACGAAGTGACGGTCGAGAAATCGGTGCCGGGCAGCTACTTCATGGTCTGCGGCTTCCGCCACGGTTACTTCGGCATTCAGGAACAGGCCAACGGCCGCAAGGTCGTGCTATTCTCCGTATGGGATCCCGGCCGCGGCGATAACCCCAATCAGGTTCCGGAGAAAGAGCGCGTCGAGGTGCTTTACCACGCTAACGACGTGCTCGCCCGGAGGTTCGGCGGCGAAGGAACGGGCGGCCAGAGTTTTTTCGAGTATCCGTGGAAGGTCGGCGAGACCTATCGCTTCCTGGTCAAGGCCGAAACTTCCCCGTCTCCTTCCGGGAAAGGGGTAGGGGGTGAGGGCAAGACTTCGTTCTCGGGCTACATCTATTTGCCGGAGAAGAAGGTGTGGAAACATCTGGTCACGTTCCGCACGATCACCGGCGGTACGCAGCTTGAATCGCCGCACTCGTTCATCGAAGACTTTCGCCGCGACGGCAAGTCCGCCACGCAAGTCCGCCGCGCGGTGTTCGGCAACGGCTGGGTGCATGACGCGTCGGGCAGGTGGACCCCGCTGGAAAAAGCCCGCTTCACGGCCTCCGGCGCAACGTGGGAAGCAAAGGACACGATTGACGCCGGCGCGGTGAAGGACCGTTTCTATCTGCAAACCGGCGGTGATACGCACACGACGACAAAGCTGAACGGCTCGATCGAGTGTCGCGGCCACGGCAAGACTCCGCCGGAAGTGCCGAGATGACCGAGAGTTTTCCCGAGGCTGCCCGGGACGGTATACTTGATTGTATTGAATCACCGACTTAAGAAAAGGACGCAGCGTCATGGCGACAGTCGAAACGGGCACCGTATCACTGCCAGATCCAGTGTTCCCGGCGGCAGAGGAACCGATTCCCACCTTGTTTGCGGGCGATCACTTGTCCCGCGCGGAGTTTGAGCGGCGTTACTCGGCCATGCCGCACGTCAAGAAGGCAGAACTTGTCGAAGGAAGGGTTTACATGCCGTCACCGGTTTCGAGCCAGCACTGTGACCCGCATTTTGACTTTGTCGGCTGGCTGGCGATTTATCGTTTTGCGACGCCGGGAGTAGTCGGGGGAGCCGACGGCACAGTGCGGCTCGACTTGGACAATGAGCCGCAACCGGACGGGATGCTGCGTATTCTGCCGGCGTGCGGTGGGCGTACGCGGATTGAAGATGGCTATGTGGCCGGACCGCCGGAATTAGTCACGGAAGTCGCTGTCAGCAGCGCCAGTTACGATTTGCACGAGAAGCTCCATGCATACCAGCGCAATGGCATACAAGAATACGTGGTTTGGCGTGTGGAGGATGCGGCAATCGATTGGTTTGTGCTCCGCGATGGGAGTTTCGAAAAGCTCGCGATTGACCGTTCCGGCGTCCTCAAGAGTGAAGTCTTTCCCGGCCTTTGGCTCGACGCGGGCGCGATGGTCCGCGGCAACGTCGCCCGCGTCATGGCCGTCGTCCAAGAGGGCATCGCCTCAGCCGATCACGCTGCCCTTGTTGCCAGGCTTCAGCCGCACGGTGCTTAACGCACGACTTCGCCCAGCACTTCCTTCAGGTGGCATCGAGGCGGCACCGCCGTCCGCGACCCAGCGGTCGGTCGGTTGACAAACAACCGGTTCGGTTTGGTCACTAACGCAAGGTGTAATGCGCTGAACTGAAATCATCCAGAAGCTCGATTTCCTCCGCCGGCACCTTGGCAATAATGTGGCTGCCGACGAATCCGTAGAATCGCCGCCATTTTCCATCAATAAGGATTTCCTCGGCTTGCCAGATGCGGCCTTCCCGATCGAAGGATTCGTGCGGCAATGCCTTGAGTCTTTCATCGCTTTGCCCGAGATCTTCCCCTGGCGAAGTGATAGGAACGGGCTGCCGAAGTCGAAACTTCTCCAACGTTTTCCACCGTGCGATTCTCGGATAGGGTTTCATCGCTACGAGCCGCACCTGACTGCCGCTCCCATTGCCAAGAGTGAAAATCGCCCGACCTGCGGCCACGTCCTCCTGGGTGGCCGGACGCGAGAGATGCGGCAATTGAAGCCAATCACGGAATCCGGCGGCCT
Organism: uncultured Planctomycetia bacterium; assembly: GCA_963707295.1. Classification (GTDB taxonomy): domain Bacteria; phylum Planctomycetota; class Planctomycetia; order Pirellulales; family Thermoguttaceae; genus JANXQG01. Next base: position 2,749,896 of record CAVPPL010000005.1, on the reverse strand, counting down.
GATAGAATTCCAAATCGAAAGCATCCATCATCACGTCGCGATCGCGGAACGCATCGCCCCAGCGGTTAACGAACTTGGCGATTTCGGCCCGCGCCGCTTCGCGTTTCTCGTCTGGCCAGTAAAACCCGATCCGTGGCGCACCGTCGAACTCTGAGATTTCGTAAGCACATTCGTCACATGCCCTCAATGGAATTGTCAAGGATTGCGGCACATCCGCGTCGGGAGCGTAAACCGTGCAACTGGAACGTGAAGCGCCCGTCTCTCCCGGAGTGCCGTCGATATTAGTCTTCATTTGATAGTCACCGAAATCAAAACTGGCCGTGCCTATGATCGTCGTATTGGCCAATTCTCGCTTCAAAGCTTTACGGAATGCTGGAACTGCGAGAAGCGGCGGGACCAAATCTCCATGCCATGGCCGGTTCGATTTGTAAACAGGACGCCAGAAAGACTGCTCGGCCAGGAACGCCCAACGGGCCAGTTCCGCAAGCTTGGGGTTCTCCTGATGCCGCCACACGGGCAGAAACACCAGAAGCCGTGGGAAGTCAAAGCCCGAGAACGCCTTTTCGGGCATCTCGCGGACCCAGGCGAAGTAATCCTCAACAACCGAATCGTCACCGGCCCGGGCGCTGGCATCGGCCAGCTTTGCCAGCGCCAAGGCCGTGTCCCGCAGACTTGGGTGCCAAGGCGCGGCCGGATCGCCGCGCTTTCCCAAATACGTGCGCCACTCGGCAAAGCGGCGGCGGATCGAGGGAACGGCCGCCTTGGCGTCCCACTTTGCCAGGCACGTCGTCATAGTCAAATCGGGCTCGGATACAAACCCGCCAAAGAAACCGCCAAGCCGGACAATGTCGTCCAACTCGTCCGCTCGTCGCGCCATCAACTCCGCGACGCTGGGGTCCCGCTTTTTTCGCAAGACCTCGCCGGCCATCGGCCGGTTCACGTTTGCGGCCTCTTCCTCGGGCATTTCTCCTGCTGGGGATCGGCCGAGAGCGGGGAATCGATCAATGTCCGGTGGCACGGGCGCGACGATCGCGCTGGCTGCCTCAAGCCATTGCGGATGCGTGGCCTGGGAATCCGCGAGCACGCTCAGCCAGATTTCCGGCCCTGTCCGTCGGCCGTGCTTGAGCCAGAATTGCCGAATCTCGGCGGCGAGTCCACGAGGATCGTCAATCCTCGATTTGGCGATTTCAAAGGGGCCGAATCGGTCCGGCGTCAGCCGCTCAAAGCTTTCGAATTGGAGAATCTGCCGCAACGCCGCATAAGCGGCGTCGGCCACCGTAACGATATAGTTGATGCCCTTGAATGGGATTGCTCGGGTCAATCGTCGATCGTCGGCAAGACAATCCAATAAGGGTTCAACGGCCGGCCCTCCCTCGTGTACGAGGGCCTTGACGGTCGGCGATGCGGCGATGACCATGTCGGGCGGCGTCGGCCCAAATCCAAAGCCAAGAAAGGGCGAACTCCCGTAGTCCGCCACTTCCAGGTCGCGAATAAGCGCGGCGATTCGCTTGGATTGGTCGGGGAACTTATCGAGCCCGACCTCCAAAGCGCGCCGCACGGGATTCGACTGCAAGCGGCGCGTATCGTCGTCGATGATCCGATTTGGCCAATCCTTGAACACCGGGTGTTGCTTCCCGTGCTCGAGCGCAATTAGTCGCTTCGCGCGTAAGCGTCGCAATGACGTCGCCGCCCCGATGATGGGCCTCTATCGCGCACCGAAATAGAGCCAGGCCCATTCCTCCTCTAGGACACTCTGCGTTGCGTCCGGTGACCAATCGCCCTCCTGCTGAATCCAGACGTTCCAGACGCGCTCGGCCAGTGATCCTTCTCTCAAGAGCATCAACGTACAGCTCTTGAATCCCAACAACGAATTCTGGGCAACGAGTTCCTGCTCGGAGCAACTGGCGGCCCGGCGCACGATGCCGCCCTGCCAGACCTCCCGCATCTCGCCGCCACCTGAACCGAAACCGGAAAAACACTCGGTCCGCTCGCGTTCAGACTCGGATGCTTGGCGGCCTCGGTGAGCAGGGCCTCCACGTCGCTCTTCACGCTGGCTGCGGGACCAATGCAGATGACGGGATACACCATGCCGTCCCACGTCACCGCATAGCGATTGCCGCTCACCTTGTTGGACGGATCACGCGGGATTAACCAAGCGTGTGTTGCTCCTGCAAAAGCGAGCGTTACTTCGCGATATTCGCAGCCGCGCGGATCGGCGTAGCCTTGTTGCCATAGGTTGCGAACGGCGTCCACCCACCCGCGCGAGAGTTTAACAGGTGGCGGAACCCAAGGCTTGCCTTGTTGCGGCGGAGTCGGAAGAGACGCCCCCTTGTACGGCACTACCGGTTCACCGGACTTCTTCTCCTCCTTACCATCGGCGCGAGTCGGTCCGACGGTTGCCGCTAGGCAAAGCACGCCGATCCACACCTTCCGAACGAAATGTGCAAGCATATCGGTCCTCCTCTCCTACCGTCAAAACTTTGTCGCCTTCAGCCATAATATGGCCGGGCGAACCGCCGTGCAAGCAATTCAGTCAACCCCGGAAGCAAATGCACATCATAGCATTCCAAGGACATCTGCAATCTGAGCAATCGTCGCGGTTCCGGTGGTGCCAAGTTGATGAATCACGACCGATGCCGCGGCGCTCGCCAGTTCCAAGGATTCGCCCGGCGAAGCGCCTGCTGCAAGGGCCGTGGCCAGGCTCGCCAGTACGGCGTCGCCCGCTCCCACCACGTCGATCTCGCTGCGAGTCGGCTGCGAGGGAACGTGAATCGCCGTTCCATCGGGCAGCGCCGCCACCATGCCCTGCTCGGCCAGCGTGACGAACACCATGCGGCCGTTCCGCTGGGCAATATATTTCGCCCAACCGATTGTTCGGTCCACGTCCGCCGGCGCCGCCTCCCCAAGCAGCTTTCCCAGCTCGGTACGATTCATCTTCCAGCATACGGGCGGATATCCAGCTAAGCCGCGGCGGCTGTCAGCCAGGATCAGCAATTCCGGCCGCTCGGCGGCAAGGCGTTCGACCGCGCCGAGCATGCCGGCGGTCACAGTTCCCGTTCCTGCAATTTCAACCTGGTCCAGGATAACCAGGGCGTCCGTTTGCTCAGCCGCCGCGCTGAGGGAAGTGATGAGTTGCCGCTCGACCTCGCTGGGCGTTTGCGACCAGTTCTTTGTGTCCAATCGATTGAGCTCCCGCGGCGGCTTGCCCGGTTCGAGCACGAGCGGCTTGCAGTAGGTAAACGTGTGCCGATGCGGCGTTCGCAGGAAATGGTCCATCCGCACTCCGGAAAGCCCCTCAAGCGCCGGACCAGCTCGAAACCCTCGCCGTCGTCGCCGGCAACGCCCACGGGAATTATCCGGCCGACGCCAAGCGCGGCAAGGTTGTTGACGACGGTGCCCGCTCCGCCGGGCTGGGCGCGCACGCGCAACATTGAAGACCGGCAGCCCGGTTTCGAGCGATGTCTCGCTCCGCGCCGGGTCGATCTCCAAATACCGATCGAGGCAGAAGTCGCCCAGTACGGTGATCGTCAGCCGGGCGAAACGGCCGGCGATCTCACGCGCACGAGTGGGAGTCATCGGTTTCTCTTCTGCTTAGCCGCTGCCAACATGCCCCGCGCGCCAGGTGCGAGACCTGCGCATGCAGGGCCGCCTCGAACTCCTTCTGTGCTGTAGATGCTTGGCCTTTTCCCAACAACCCCAGTCCAATCAGCCAATGGGCATCGGCCGTTCGGGCTGCCACCGACTGCCGGCTGCCAAACTTGGCGAAGAAGTCCAACTCACCCGCCGGGCGCAACCGATCCTGTCCGGCGCGAATCAAATCTTCGAAGAGCTGCGCGGCCTTGGTATCCTGGCCTAGCTTCCGAGCAGCCAACCCTTGGTAGTAACGCATGTCGGGCGAAACCGCCGGACCAGCCGTCGAACTGCTCGAAACAATGCCGCGATTGCTCCGTGCGCCCTTCGGCCTCGTTGATTAGTCCCAGGAAATACTCGACCTCGGCAAGCTTGCCCTGGCCGCGGCGACCCTTGGCGGTCTCGAAGCGCTCGGGATACTCCAAGGCCGCTTCGAAATCCCGTCTGCCCGCGGCGTATTTTCCCAAATCCAGGGATCGCTGCCCGCGGAGCAGCAGGGCGTTGGCATAAACGTCGTGCGCACCGTTTTCGCCCTCCCAAGCTCGGAAATGGTTGTTCTCCATGAGTTCCAGGGCGCGATCGTAACGACCCAGAAGGATCAGCAAGGAGATCTCCCGCAACAGGGCGTCGTCGCGCCGTGCGACCACCTCGTGGTTCCGCTCCAGCAGCGACAGACGCTTTGTCAGATCCGCGTTGACCGAGTCGTAAAGGGTGTCCAGCTCGGCGAAGACCCGCGGGTCCTGGCGGTTACAAGCGACCGCAGATTCCAGGCTGGCGATGGCCTTCGCGTTGTCGTGCTCTACGTGCGAGTAGGCCCAACCGAGATTACGATGCACAAGACCCATTTGTCGTCGATGTCACGGGCTCGTTCCCACGCGCGAATGGCAGCCTCCGGCTGAATGTCAAAGAGAAGATTGCCCAGGTAGCAGGCCGCATGCGCGTCGTGTGGATTGGAACGTCATTGCCGCGCGGAGCACGTCGATCAATTCCAGACGAAAAGGAAAACAGTAGTCGGGCGACATTCTGCCCGCCGTCTGAAAACACTCGTCGGCTTTAGCGCGGCTGCCCTTCTTCAACCAGTAATAACCCATGTGGTAATGGACCATCGGATCGACCCTGGTCTCATCCGGCGACGCCCGTGCGGCTTGCGCGAGGACAGTAATCGCGTCGTCGTACATGCCGCAATTGCCGTAGTCAACAGCCAATTCAAGATAAGCTTGGATATCGTTGCCCAAAGCGCCGGCCAGGGCGGAGTCGCCGGCGGCTGCGGCTCATATAGGCCGTACTCGCCAGTGGCCCAAGCGTCGAGCGGATCGATCTCACGGGCCCGTTGCGCGATGGTGACTGTTTCTTCTGGGCGGCCGAGTTTCCGTAGTACGGCGGCCTTCAGTCCGAGGGCCTTCGTATTCATTGCTCCAACAGCGATCGCTCGATCGACGTACACCAGGGCCTTGCTGAAGTCGCCGCTGAGGCACGCGCTCTCCGCCAGCGCCACGTTGGCCGCGCCGTTGAAAGCAAGGTCCCATGCCGCCTTGTGGAATGCATCGTCGGCCTCCGCGGCTTTACCCTGGCCGCGCAAGGCAATCCCCAGGTAGTAGAGCGCTTCGGCGTCTTTGGGGCGAGTGTAATTGCGACTCGCCCTCTCGACCGCCGCGGCAAGGTACTTTTCGGCCTCGGCGTACATCGCCCGCTTGCAAGCAAGGATCCCCAGGGCTACGTTCGAACGATAATCACCGGGGTCGCGACGGATCGCCTCTTCATAGTAGGGATACGGCTCCCTCGAGGGATTATGGAATTGCTCCAACCGCAGCCCGGCGAGGTAGAGTTCTTCGACAGTCTTGATATCCTTTGGCGCGGGAGGCGGCTGCACCCGCGAAGGCATTGGGCTCGCGCCTTGCGGCATCGCGGCGTAGCGAATGAGCTCCCCTGCCGTCTGCCGCGATCAGTGAGACGCTCAGATCTTCCGTCTTCACGCCCGATGGCAGCGGCAAGTCCTGGACAAACGGCTCCGTTGGGCTGATGGCAATCCGCTTCTGGAAGATCGGCTTGCGGCCCGCCTACACGATTACGCGGGCATCGCGAAACTCCGCAGTTGCGTTCAGCGCGATATGAATGCGGTCGCTGACCTCGAGATTGACCGCGGCGTCGAGGTTGGCATTCTTGATGCCGCCTAGCTCACGGATAGGATAGAAGTACTGCTCAACGACTTTCACTTCGCCGGGTTCAATCCAACTATAGTCCGGCTGATTGTCTGAATAGCCGCCGGACATCAACTCCAGATACGGCCCGTCGGCGTCCGTCAGCAACTTGCTCCACATGTTGCCCTCGGGCCCATTGCCCAGGCGAAGAACTTCTTGCCGGGCGCGATGTTGTGGTCGGCGACAATCGCTATGCCCGCTTTCTTGCCGTGGTCGTATCCGCCAAAGAAGTCATCTTCGAAGTTCCAAGCGAAAATAGAGACCGGGGTGGGCAGATTCTTCCACCAGCTAAGATTGACTCCGGACCGATCCACGCCGCCATAGACGCCACGACCGATCGGCCAGTCGACGAATTCGTTCTTGCCGTGCTGCGTGCCGTAGCGCGTGCCGGGAGGGAAAATCACCTGATAGTCGACATTCGCCGGCACGGCGACATTGGCGAAGTAAAGAAGCGAATGGGCCAGGGGCGTACGATTGAACAATTTGACAGTCGCCTTCAAATAGGACCGGTCGGGAAAGAGCGTCAATCCCACAAGCCACTTCATCCGATCGCGACGATCAATCTCGCCCAGCCAGACTGTCTTGCTTCCGCCGGGACCTTCCACCAGGCGGTATGCGACGGGCATGAAGGACGTTGCCCGGTGGTGGTGAGGAATGTCCCACTCCATGCCCCCGGAAATCCATGCCCCAATCATTCCGATCAGCGCGGGCTTGATCACATGCTGATGGTAAAGAAAATCGTAGCCGTTACCCCGATCCTGCCCGCTAAATATGCGTCCTCCAAGTTCCGGCAAGATGGTGAACTGTACGTAGGGATTCTCCAGGAAGACGGCTCGGTACTTGCGGTCCTCCTTCACCTCAGTGAGTTTATCCAGGAGGGCATAAGGGTAGACCGGCCCTTTGGCGCCCTGGTAACTCCTGCCGCTATAGAAGATCGGGTCCTTTTCAGGCTCGCCCGTGCGGTATGTTGGGATCGTGAGGTCCTGTTCCCAAGTCTTTGCCTCGCCGGCGTTCGTGCCGGAGGATGTTTTTCCCGCGCTCGGCGCAGCCGCCCTGCGCGGCAAGACCTGCGGTAAGTGCCAAAGTGGTAGCGCTCACCATGTTGATACGCGCCAATGTCGACCGACCCACCGTTGACCGGAGTGCCGTAGAAATCCCGGCCGCCACTGTCGGCAATCGGTATCCCCGCGTTGATGCACGGGGACCCCGATTTGAGCTTATATCCCGCCAGCGAGGCCAGCCCATCGCCGCCGGTGCCGGGGGCCACCAGCAGCGGGTCGGCGACAAGCTTCTCGGCGTCGTCGGGCAGGCCGTTCTTCCAGGGGCCGAAATAGAGATTGTGGTGGAACAGCGTCCCGGGGGCTTTTGGCAGCTTTACGGTCTCGTCGAACTTTCTTTCCCACGCGTAGCCGCTCGTGTATATGCTCCTGAAATCGCCCCTGGCCGGCGGCGTAAAAGATGTTGTTGGAGAGGTAGCCGCCCAGCTCGCTCTTATCCTTCGTGCCGTCGTCGCCGCAGAAGAAATCCAGGTCGGCCGTACCGTAATCCACGTAAAAGATGTTGTTGTAGAGCAAGTTTTTTTCGCTGATGGCACACTGCAACTGAATTAGGTGCGTCTGGTCGTTTTCGCTGATGTTGTAGCGGGTGATGTTGTCCGTGGCGTCATACATGATCAGCAGTAGACCGTGGTTGTGCTTGCTATAATTGTACTGGCAGACGCACCGGCGGCAGCCGAAGTCGAAATCGTATGCCTCTCCGTCGCCGTTGCGCGGCTGCGCCCCGTGTCGTAAACCTCGTTGAATTGCATCACCGTCTCGGTCGTGTGATGAATCCAGATCGCGGCCGTGTGTGGCCACCAGGACTTCTGACCCTTCTGGTCGACAGGCAGATCCGGGGAACCCGACCTGAGACAGGAGCGCTTGACCACGTTGTACTCGATCACAGCCCCGCTGCCACCACCCAAGATGATCCCGTCGCCTCCCTAGGTTGTCCATTACGTTCCTGCGCACGATCACGCCGCTCCGTCCCCCATCCACGACGATGCCCACCTTATCGAATCGCTCGATCCGGTTGTCCTCCACGAGAACATCATCCAGCGTTGACTCACCGCCACGCGGCGCCGTCACCAGGATGGCACAGCTATTGCGCCCCACGTACTCCGTTCGGCCGCCGAGCTGCCCCCAGACGTCGTGAATATAGCAGTTGCGGACGACAAGGTGCCGGATGTGCTGATCGGCGCCCAGCACCTTGGACACAATCCCCTGGCGACCCGATTCCCATTTCCGGGGCCGCGGCACTTGTGATCTCCAGGTTGCTGATCTCCCACCAAGCCTGATTGGTAAGCCGGATCGCAGCGCCTACTGCACTTGCCGATGTTGATCACCGGCCTTGCCTCGCCGCCGAAACTGCTCAAAATGATCGGCTTGCCTGCTCCCCGGACCCTTGCGGTTTGAGCTGTCCGTTCCAGACGCCGCCAGATTCGAAAAGAAGCCGGTCACCGGGCTGGAGCGTGACCTGGTTGGCTTTGTCGAGCGACTTCCACGCCTCCCTCACGGAAAGACCAGAATGGATGTCGTCGCCCTTGGGCGAAACGAAATAAGTTTTCGCCTGCGGCACGAGGCACACAGGGCCTAAGCAAAAGCCCAGGCCCAGCTACTGGCAACCAGGACCGCTGTGACCGCCCGCCGCTTGGGAAATCTCGCATGTGATGTAGTTTGCATTACTAGCCTCCAATTGACACGTTGCTCATTATACGTTGCGCCGGCATCGGCCCGCGACATGGGCTCATTGCAAGCCTGGAACATGTGGCAATACGGAACATGTAGGGCAAGTCTTTATTCTTTGACAAGGTAGATCGGCGATTCGCCAGGGACTATCTCCCGGCCTTCGATCGGGTTGCCCATAATATCAATCGCCCGGAATCCCTCGGGCACTTCCAACTTCGGGGCGTTTGCCTTACGGGTCCACAGAATCACCACCGTCCGGCCGCGGCATCGGAATTCGTAGGCGGCGAGCCAATCAGGGTTTTCCCACTTGCGGACGAACTGAAAATCCGGCGTCAAACAGCCGTGCCAACGTCGCCACTGCCGGATACATCTTGCGGGGCGCGCCGCCGTACTCGAAGAACATGTTGCCCGTACTGCTGTCGTGAAGGCCCTGGCACGTGCCGGCGTGAAAGAAGACCTTCCGCACGCCGTGGGCGAACATCACGGTCGTCCATTGCACGAGGTCCGACGAGGCGGTCCGCTCGTCCGGCCGCATAGCGTCGTCCATCGTACTGTCGCCGGCATGGGCCGGGAGCGTGACCGGGTCGTCCTCGGCGTAAAGGCCGAACTCCGTTACCCAGATCGGCTTGGCCTCGCCGCGGCCCTGCATCTGCTCGCGTGCTCATCTGAAACGCGGCTTCTGCCGCTTCCGCCCGTTGCCGGCTGGGATAGAGGTGATAGTTGGTCACGTCGCACCAGCGAAGGCCGTCCCGCCGAAATGAACCGGTCCGCCCATTGATTGCCCGGTCCGCAGGCGATGCCGCCGATTACCGTGCATTGGGGATCGGCCGCCTTGGCCGCCTGATAGGCCGTCCGCAGCACGTCGATGTAATCCGATACGTTGTAGCCTTGCGGAGTTGGGCAGTGCGTAATGCGTATAAAGCGGCTCGTTGAGGATTTCATAGTGCGCGGCGCGGCCATGAAAATGCTGTACCGTCGCCCGCACGTACTGGGCGAAATCTTCCAGCCGCGCCGGCTTTGCGGCAGCCAGGGTCTGACGCATCGCATCGGCCGCAATCTGTCCCCCGGCCTGCCGCCGGCGCAACGATTCGGTCATTTGCGGATCGGCCGACCAACCCGCGCTGGGATAGGGCAGAAGCACAACCATCCGGCCTTTACGATCCAGCACGCGATTGATCTGGATATCCGGCAGGCGGAAGTCGAACGGGGCATCCCGCTTCGGCTGAACAGCGTCCCATTGGACTGACCAGTCACGCCACCATCGCAGCCCTGCTTGGTGAGCTAGCGGCAGCAGAAAGTCCTGGCCAAAGGCATGATTGAAACCGAACATCGCGTCCTCTCCGCTGCAAGGCTCGATCACCGCACAGCGGATGTTTTGGGCCAGGCCGTCCTCGGGCTCCCAATGGATGCGGAAGAACCCTCGCCGCCCGGCCAAGATTGCATAGCGGCGTTCGGCCGCCTGCCCCGGCGCGATTTTCAGTTCGGGTTTCTCTTCCCATACGGTCCGGTCCCAGAAATCGGTCACACGGAGCCGTCCGCGCAACGCCCTCGGCTGTTTGGCGTCATTGAAGGCCCGCAGCCGGAACCGGAGGCCCAAACTCGGATCGGTAAAGACGTTGCCAGTGGCGTCCGTCTCAATGCCGGCTTCCAACTCAGTACGGGGGTGAAAGGGCGAGGCCGACTTGCCGCGCTCGAACTGGGCGGCGTCTATCCACACGGTCCTTTCCCCTCGGTCCCCTTCGGGCAACTCGAATCCGAGGCATCCGCGGAGGAACTCACCCTTGGGCGTGTAGTTTACTTCCAACCGTTGCCACTGCGGACCGACGGACGCCGTCCTCTGACTGCTGCGGCGCCAGTCCTCCGGCTCTTTTAGGCTTACGCTGACCGGGACGCTCGTCTGGTCCGATTTCAGATAGACCGAGAAGACATAGGGTTGCCCAGGCTCGACGCGGACCCACCCCGCATGGCCTAGTTCGAGCGCCCGCACCTCGGCGGCCAACTGCGTGTAGCCGCTGTAGACCATCAGCGGCTCGCGGTGCGAGAGTGTTACCTTCCAGGAACGTCTTCCGTGAAAAGCCTGCGAATCATCCCACTGGCCGACGCGACGGAAGATGTTGGCCATCCAGCCGTAGTTCCGGCCCGCCGAGCAACCCCAGCCCTCGCCGGTCTCGAAACTGCTATTGGGCAGGGCGTTCGTCACGCCCTCGATGGGAATGGCGGGCAGCCACTGGCGCTTGGGCGCATCGTCTCCTCGATGGCCACGTCGTCCAGCCACAATGTCCCGGTGCTCATGAAATAGATTGCCAGTCGGCTGTCGGCAGCCGCCAAGTCGCGTTCGGCACGAAAGACGAACTCGAACCGCTGCCAAGCCTCGGTGGGCATGAAGCTGCCCGATAGTCCGGCTGGCGACCAGCCTCGAAAGTTGACGAGGTTGAGCTGCACAACGCCGGCTTCCAGGTCGGCTGCCCGCGCCCATAAGCTAAGGCGATACCATTGACCGCCGCGGACGGCCACGTGCCCGAACTGACAGATCATCGCGTGGCTCGACGGCGTGCCCGGCACGAACCGCGTGCAATGGAGCCGCGCGACGTGGCCGCGCTTCTCGTCATGCACGGTGGTCAATTCCTGGACCACAGCCTTGTCGCCCACCGCCTGCCAGCCGTCAGGCGACTGGCTGCCGGCCGCGGTCTTCTCGAAGGAACCGTTGTAGACACCGCCATCATCTTGAGCGGCAAACAAGGGCGGATGCTGCGAACAGGATGCAGAACCACGAAATGATTTGGCAGGGATTATGGACCACGATGATTCTCCTTTGCGCGGGCGGCGACTGACAAGCATCATTGTATCACTCGGGCGGTGCCAGCACGCTTCCCGGCCTCATGTAATGGTCCGATCGAGCCAGCGTCGGGCGACATCTAGCAGCAAGCCGTCGGACGGAAAATGAGCACGCGGGGGCTTGACGCCGATTCTGGGTACTTTACCCTTAATGCAGTTGACTTAACTGGGAATAAATGACTTGCTTTGAATTGCCATTTCTTGGCATCGCTGTAAGTCGGGTATCGGTAAATCACAAGACGGGGATCCGTGATGAAAGCCCTTCTCGCCCTTGCGTTGTTGTGTACGGTGGTCGCCGGCAATGCCGCCGAGCCGATTATCACCAAAATCATCCTTCCGCCTCGCCTGCATGAGGGCAATACGGGCATCAAACCGTTGCAGCCGATCGACGGGGCAGCGTGGATCTGGCATCCCGCATTTGCCAATCCTCTCGAAGGCGGCCCATGCCGAGAACTTCTCGGCTGAATGGCATGAGCCAGTACTGCTGCGGTTCCGCAAGAGTTTCGCGGCGACAGACGCCCCGCTGCGCCTGCACGTCAGCGCCGACGAGCGATTCGAACTGTTCCTTGACGGGCGGCGGATCGCCCGCGGGCCAGACCGCTCGGATGTCGAGCACTGGTCGTATGCAACGTACGAGATCCGGCTTACGCCGGGCCAGCACAGCCTGGAGGCCCTGGCATGGAGCATCGGCCCCCACGCGCCGGTCGCACAGATCTCCTGGCGCGGCGGTTTCATCCTCAAGGCGGAGGGCAGCTATACGAAGCGCAGCTCACGACCGGCAAGGCCGCCTGGGAAGTCGCCCGGCTGGAGGGCTTCGAATTCAGCCCCGGCATTTTCTTCGTCGGCTCGCAACTGACCGCGCAGGCTGCGGGCCGCAATGGAAAGAAGGCGACTACGTCGCGGGCCAAGGTCGTCCGTTCGCCGATCGCGGGAAATCCCTACGGCGAGACCTCGCCGGGCTGGAAGCTCTATCCCACGCACCTGCCCGACCAGTTCGACCGCGAGATCACCGCCGGCCGCGCCGCTGCGCTGGGCGATGTATTGCTGGGAACCAGCGACGTGCTCCGCGCCGAGCAGGCCCGCGATCCGGAGTTGCCCGATTGGCAGGCTCTCGTTGCCGGCCGAGGCGAAATCGTCGTGCCCGCCGCATAGCGGAGCGGTTCCTGCTCTGGGACCTTGAAGACTACTACTGTGCTTATCCGCTGTGCGAAGTTTCCGGCGGAGCGGGCGCCAAGCTCACTTGGACCTGGGCCGAGTCGCTCTATCGGCCGAACTCGCAGGCCAAAGGCAACCGCAACGAATTCCTGGGCAAGACTTTCCGCGGCATGACGGACACGTTCCTGCCCACGGGCGGTGCGCATCAGAAGTTCTCGACGCTCTGGTGGCGTGCCGGCCGCTGGTGCCTGATCAACGTCAAGACGGCCGCCGAGCCGCTGACGCTGCACCGCCTGGCACTGGACGAAAGCCGATACCCGCATGAGAACGAGAGCAGCTTCGACGGCGGCGACAAGGAGCTGGACGGCGTGGTCCGGCTTGCGGTTCGCGGCATCCAAATGTGTACGCACGAGACCTACATGGACTGCCCGTTCTACGAGCAGCTCATGTATGACGGCGATTCGCGGCTGGAACTGCTGACCACCGGCGTAATGACCCGCGACGATCGCCTGATTCAGCGCGCCATCGAGTTGTTCGATTTTTCGCGCCGCAACGGCGGCTTCGTCAACGAGCGGTATCCCGCCTATCTCACGCAGTACTCGCCGACCTTCTCGATGATCTGGGCGCTGATGCTGGCCGATTATGCCGCATGGCACAACGACCCGGCGTTCGTTCGTGCTCGCGCCATCGGCCTGCGCTCGATGTTGGAGCATTTCGAGCCCTACGTGAACGGCGACGGCCTGCTGGAAAATCTGCCCGGCTGGCCGTTCATGGACTGGGTGCCGCAATGGAACACCGGCAATGCGCCGGACGGAGTGAACGGCATTTCGTCGCTCAACAACCTGCTTTACGTGACGGCCCTGCAAAAGTCGGCCGACGTCGAAGAGGGACTCGGCGAGCGGCTGCTTGCCGAGCGCCTTCGCGCGCAAGGCGGCGCGAACGGCACAAGCGGTGAAAGCAAAGTTCTGGGACGAAAAACGCGGGCTGATCGCCGACAACCTTGCGCATACCGAGTTCAGCGAGCACGGCCAGTGCCTTGCCCTTTTGACCGACACCCTGACCGGCGACGGAGGCCGACCGCTGTTTCCAGCAGTTGTTGACCGCGAAAGACCTCAAGCGGACGACCATCTACTTCAGCTTCTACCTGCTGGAGACATGGCGGAAGTTCGGACGCGGCGACCTGATCGTCCAGCGGATGGAGTTTTGGAAGGACCTCGTCCGACAGGGGCTCAAGACGCCCGTGGAAATGCCGGGCGATACCCGCAGCGATTGCCACGCCTGGGGCAGCCATCCGTTGTTTCATCTGCACGCGAGCGTGGCCGGAGTCCGCCCCGCCTCGCCGGGATTCCGCACCGTCCGCATTGCGCCGCTGCCGGGCAACTTGACGAAGATCGTCAGCACTACGCCTCACCCCGACGGGTTCATCAAGCTCGCCCTGGCCTTTGAGAAGGATCATTGCCGCGGCAGCGTCACGCTGCCGGCGACGATCTCCGGCGTTTTTGTCTGGCAAGGAACAGAGCAAAAACTTTCTGGCGGCGTTAATGAGATTGACCTTGGTCCGTTGCTCCGTACGGCGTCACGCTGAAACGCCCTGCGCTGAATCGCCCTTTTTCGGACGTTCAGGAAAGATCGATGTACTTGGGCGTGGTCCGCGATTTCGACAGGAACACGACGGCCCGCTTGCCGTCGGTGTAATACGGATCGCCGGTCAAGTTGCGCCGCGGGCTGCGCGGTCGCACGGGCCGACGCCGTCGACATACCCCGTCCACTCCAAGCGGCCGACGTGCATCAGATCTTCGACGACGTAATCCCGGGCCTCGTCCACGTCGGGGTCGATCCGATGGGTCATCAGATTCCAGGTCCGCCAGGTAAATCGGACGCCGATGTCGCGGCTGATCTGCCCGATCCAGACGCGTTGCCCTTGGAATTGCAGCGGCGTGGCCCATAGCCGCAGGTGCAGTCGCTCGTTGATCGAGCTGCGAATCCGCTGCAGGGCGAAGTCCTGGCAGCGGCCCAGCAGGCACAAGGCGCTGACCGGGGAGTAGCGATACTCGGCCCCCATGAGAAATGCCCTGGCGGTCTTCCAGCATGTCGCCAGGCTGATTACTTCGGTCTCGTCCCAGCGGGCGCCGAAGGCCACGAGCACCGTGGGAAAATCGCCCACCACGACCAGGTTGACCGGATCGCCCGACCGCCGCCCACGGCTGTTGGTGGTAGCCTGCGGCGCCGCGGCCAAATATTGACAAAGTCCGGGGATGTCCACCTCGGTCAGCTCGTCGGCCGCATGAAGCTTATCGAACTCGTGCCGCAGGTAATCGGTGCGGAGTCCCTCGACCTGCAACGAGAACTCGAATTCCTGAAACCCGTCCGGGCCAAGCAGTCGCACGAGAACGATCTTGTTCCCTTCCGAAAGGTTGGTGAAGACGAACCCAGACTGCTCCCCGCCGGCTGGAATCGGCCGCATGCGGAAGGCGTGCTCCAGGAAGAACGCATCCATCTTCCGGTTCGCGCGGCGGACGGCGAATAGCTTGATCGGCAGCAGGATCAAGCAGCGGCAGAAACAGCCATGCCAGGATGCCAAACGCAAGCAGCCGCTTTCCGCCCGAGTAATGGTTGATGGCCGCGGCTTCCAGCGGCGAGAAATGGTTCGGGTCCATTGCCACGAACTGAAGCCGGTAGGGTTGGTCGGTATGGTTGACGATGTGGACCCAAACCGGCTGGATGCCCCGCCGGGCCATCGGCACGCCAAAGAACTTCCGGCTCTCGGCGTCATCCAGCACCGCGACGCGAGCTTCAAGGTTGTCTCGTTGTTGTGTGACGGCCGCGTCCAGAATCCTCGCGCGTCCGGGCACGGAGAATAGGGGATTAGAAACAAGCGGGAAACCGAACTTGCGGCAGACGGCATGAATCGAGGCACTCTCGGCAGGTGAAATGGGTTGGCGTTTGCAAGCAGTATTCTATTGGCCGGACGGGCCGTGTCCCAGACAGGGGGCGGTTCTTCAATACATCGACGACATAAGAGCCTATCCGAAAGCTCGGTCGTAGAAGCGGCGTCCCGCCGCTTTTTCCAAGCGGCAGGATGCCGCTTCCACGGTTTTCGGATTGGCTCTAAATCGTTGTGGCCCGGTTCGCTGTCCGCGACCGGCCCGGCCCGCAATTCCCGGCCGTCGGTACAGTTTTGTCGCATTCCCTTCGTCGATTTTCCCGAGTCGCAATGTTTTTTACACAGGTTATTGACATATCATCTTGGGACGTTACTATGGAGGTGTATCTTGGCTCGGAAGAAGTGCCCTCGTTGCGCGTTCCGATACGGTGTTTTTGGGCTAAGTACCGTAATGGCTGCTCATCATGCTCCACACGTCGAAAAGCGCACCGAAACAAAACGGCCGGGCTGAATCTCGCACTGCCAAGCTGCTGGGCGTGTACCGAGCAATGCGGATGTCGCGCTGCATCGACGAGTTTGAGCGGGAGTCGGTGCAATGTGGCGACGCATTCTTCCACGTCTCTTCGGCCGGCCACGAGGGCTTGGCGGCTCACGCGCCGCATCTGGACGAACATGACTGGCTCCATTTGCATTACCGCGACAAGGCGCTCGATGCTGGCCCGCGGCGTGCCGCCCGAAATGTTCTTCCATAGCCTGCTCTGCAACGAGGCTTCGCACTCCGCCGGTCGGCAGATGAGCGCGCACATGAGCGACCCCTCGCGGCGCATCCTCAGCATCGTAGGTCCGTGCGGCAACAACGCGCTGCAAGCCGTCGGCATCGCCGAAGAGATAAAACTTCGCCCTGAACGCTCGATCGTCGTCTGTGCGCTCGGTGATGGCACATCGCAGCAGGGCGAGGTCCTGGAGGCGATCGCCGAAGCCGTGCGGTTGCAACTGCGTGTTCTTTTCCTCATCGAGGACAACCGCCTGGCGATTTCGACACGGACCAGCGGCAAGACGTTTTACTGCCTGCCGGGTCGCGAGCCGCAGCAGGAGTTTTATGGGCTGACCATCCGGCACATCGACGGTCGCGACGTGCCGGCGTGTTTTGAGTCCCTTGAGTCGGTCGTCGCCGCCATGCGCGCGGACCGCCAGCCGGCGATGGTCGTTTGCAACGTCGAACGCCTTGGCGATCACACCAACTCAGACGACCAGAACGTCTATCGCGACCGCTCGGAAGTCGAGCAGGCGCTGGAGTCGGGCGACCCACTGCGGAACCTTGCGGCCTGGCTCCTCGAATCGGGGATCGGTGCCGCGCGGCTGGCGGCAATCGATGACGAAATCGCCGCTGACGCGCGCGCCGCATTCGATTGCCGCTCTCCGGCGCGACAGCCGGCGACGGTTTATACCGCGAAAGCGCCGCTGCCGCCCCCTAGAGAACTGGTGCCAAGCGATCCTGCGGAGACTATGTCGGAGGCGATCCGCGGCGTACTCCGGCGGCGGCTCGAGTTCCGATCCCCGCGTCACGCTTTTCGGTCAGGATATCGAAGACCCCAAGGGCGACGTTTTTGGCGTCACGCGCGGGCTATCGCGATCGTTTCCCGGCCGCGTGGTCAACGCGCCTCTGAGCGAATCGACGATTGTCGGCAAGAGCATTGGCCTGCGCTGGCCGGCGGCCTGCCGGTCGCATTCATCCAGTTCGCCGACTTCATTCCGCTGGCCTTCAATCAGATTCTCAGCGAAATGGGAAGCATGTATTGGCGAACCAACGGCGGTTGGCAATGCCCGATGATCGTCATGGCGCCCTGCGGCGGCTACCGACCGGGCCTTGGGCCGTTCCACGCGCAGACGATGGAATCGCTTCTTGCACACGTGCCGGGCATCGACGTGCTGCATGCCGTCGAGCGCCGAGGACGCTGCGGAATTGCTAGATGCCGCGTTTGATTCGGGCCGGCCAACGGTTTTCCTCTATCCGAAGGCATGCCTGAACGATCGTGCGCGGTTCGACGCGGTTCCGGCGCGGCAAGGGACTCAGCATCGCCGGAATCTGCGATCGGCGCGGCGCGGAAAGTGGCCGAAGGAAGCGATCTTACGCTCGTAACGTGGGGCAGCACGGCACCGCTTTGCGAGAGGGCAGTCGAGTTACTGAATTCTGCGGGCAAAGGCCTGGAATTGCTCGACTTGCGCTCGATATCGCCTTGGGACGCCAAGGCGGTCATTGCTTCCGTGCGAAAGACCGGCGCGCTTTTGGTCGTTCACGAAGACAATATCACTTGCGGGTTCGTGCGGAGGTCGTCGCCACGGTTGTGGAAGCGGTTCCCGGCCTCAAGAACGTCAAGCGCGTAGCGCGGCCCGATACGTTCGTGCCTTGCAATTTCACGAACCAACTTGAGGTCTTGCCGTCGCTGCGGCAGATTGTGTCTACGGCGGCAGGGATGCTGGGCCTTGAAGTCCGATGGCAGGCTGCGCTCGCGGAAGACGGCGGGGTCTCGACCGTGGAGGCGATCGGCTCCAGCCCGGCCGACCAGGCGGTGACGGTGCTCGAATGGAAAGTCGCGCCTGGCCAGAACGTGCCGGCGGCACGATGTTCTTGCCGAGATCGAGGCCGAAAAGTCGATCTTTGACCTGACCGCGCGCGATGCCGGGACAATCGAGGAGATTCTCGTTCCCAAGGGCGCGAGCGTGCCGGTCCATACGCCGCTCATGAGGATTCGGCATGCCAATGCCAGGCGCGCCGCTAGGCAAGTAAGCCGCGAAGAGCCGGACGATCCGGTCTTTACGCCCCGCGAAGCAGCGTCGAACGCGCCGCAGACAACCGGCGAGCGGCCGTTCTCCGTATTCATATTGCGCCCGTCCGTCGCTTTCGGCTCCCGCGTCGTGCCGACCGAGGAGATTGCCCGGACCAGGGAAGGCTGGTCGGCCGAAGAGGCCGCTTCGCTAACGGGAGTAAGGTCCAGGCACTGGGCAACTCAAAACGAAGACGTTCGTCTCGCTCGCGACGAGCGCAGCCCAGGCGATCGTCAAAACTGCCGGACATTTGCAGTCCCGCATCAACTGCGTGATCTGCAGCACGACCTCGCCGAACGAGGCGACGCCCAGCATCTCCTGCCGCGTGGCGGGCGCTCGCGGCCGAAGGCTGTCTGGCGGACGATTGCCACGCCTTCGACATCAACGCCGCGTGCTCGGGCTATCTTTACGGACTTCGCTCCGCCGCGGATTACCTCAGTGAGAACAGGAGCGGTATGGTACTGCTGCTGAGCGCGGAGGTCCTGTCGAGCGGGGCCGATCCGGACGATTTCAATACCGCGTTCCTATTTGGCGACGCCGCAACCGCGACGCTGGTGACCGCCGAACCGCTGTCGGGCGATGCGCTCCGCGTCATCCGGCCGCTGCTGCGGTCGAAGCACGATCCTCATGTGGCGCTTCGCAGCCCCTGCATCGGCAACGGCTATATCAAGATGGATGGGATTACCGTCGCGCGCGAGGCAAACAAGGCCATGTCAACGATTCTGACGACGGCGGCGGCCGAATGCGGGCTTTCGCCTTGCGACCTGTCCGTCATCATTCCGCATCCGGGGAGCATACGAATTCTACAAAGCGTCGGTCGCCGCCTGGAAATCGACGAGTCCAAGGTCCTCCACACGTTGGGAGATACCGGCAATACGTCGTCAAGTTCCATACCGATCGTCCTGGACAGATTTTGGTCTGACCTCCGCCCGAACGAACCGATCGGCCTTGTTGCCTTCGGCAGGGTTCACTTCGGCGGCGGCCACCGCCTATCGGCATCACCATGAAAGAGGTTCTGAGAAATGAATTCCGATCCGGTATTTGATAAACTAGCCGCGCTGCTCCACAAAGTGTTGGGAGAGATTGGACAGGTAACGCTCGATGCAAAGCTCGTCGAGGATTATGATGCCAACTCGATGGATATGGTTGACCTGGCCGACCGGGCCGAAGACATTTTCAAGATCGACTTTCCCACCGAAGACCTAAAAAAGATGAGCACGGTTGCCGACGTGCTGAACTACATTCGCGAAACTTCCAAAAGAAAGTGAGCATGCGCCGCCTCTGCGTGCATAATTCTCTCCGCGGGACAGGATACGTTACCGCGTACTTGCAAGGGCAACACGCCATAGAGAGACGATGGCCGCTTCGTGGACTGCCTCAAACGACGACACGCCTTAAATCCGAAATCGACTCGAAGAGCAATGGCTGATTTGCAATCCGAAGAACCGTTTGGCTCCCAAGATCGCGACGAGCGGTTCGTATCAGCGGAGCGCCTCGCAGTCAGGCAATGGTTCCATTTCTTGATTTGGACAGCCGTTCCATTTCTCGCCGTTGTGTGCTGGTTTATTAGCCAGCCGCACGTCACAGCCCCCGATATCATATTGTTCCTGGTCATGTGGATCTTCACAGGCTGCTTGGGGATTTCGCTTGGTTTTCACCGATACTACACCCATCGTTCCTTCGACGCTCATCCCTCCTTGCAGATTGCAATGGCGGCCGCAGGCTCGATGGCTGCCCAAGGTCCGATAACTTATTGGGTTACGGTGCATCGCTGTCACCACCAACACAGTGATAGAGAGGAGGATCCTCATTCTCCTCGGTTTATGAACAACCGCGACTCATTCCTGGGCCGGATTTCGGCATTCTTTCACGGCCACATCGGTTGGGTTGTGAATCATGATGTTCCCGTACCTCGCATCTACGCTCACGACCTCCGTAACAATCGAATTGTCCGGGTTTTCGATCGCACTTACTGGGTGTGGGCAATCGTCGGTATTGCGCTGCCTGGCGCATTCGTGTTCCTGTTCGAGCCGTCGCTACTCGGTTTCCTACGAGGGTGCGTTTTCGGCGGATTTCTCAGAATTCTCATCGGCAGCCAAATCATTTGGGCGATAAACTCGGTTTGCCACACTAGCGGTGCTCGCCGTTTTGAAACGCGTGACGATTCTGCCAACAATTGGGCTCTTGCGGTTCCGTCCTTTGGCGAGGGTTGGCACAACAACCACCATGCATTCCCGTGGTCGGCAAGATTTGGTTTAGCCTGGTGGCAGGTTGACCTCGGATGGATTGCACTTTGCTGCCTAAATTGGATCGGGCTTGTATCGCACTTGAAACACCCAAGCGTCGCGCAGGTTAGTGCCATGGCGAAGAAAGTATCCCAATCAGGCACGTCGCACACGCCCGCCAGCCCTTCGCATTGATGCGTAAGCCTCGCAACTTCGTAATGATCGGATTCCGAACAAGCCCAGGGCGGCAGGAAGTGTGAACTTCAATTATAAGACTAGATCTATGCCGGCACCCGCGAGTATAAGCGACGCACAATCGCTATTGAATGCACGCTTGGATCACGTAGATTCAGTAATCACAAGCGCGAATGCCGTTGACGTTATTGAGATGCTTTGCCCGGACCTCGCCAACTTATGCGACCACGCGATCGAAAATGACTGGCTGGCCGGCTTCAAATCAAATTGTCAGCAGCACGCTTTGTTTTCCAAGCTCTTGCAGGATCCGTATACGTGCCGAGCATTCCAGAAGCCGCGCGGCTTTGCCGGGGACGCCGTAATGCTTGATTATGTATACTTCGGAGCATGTCCGCCTGAAACGTCGGGGCTTGGAAAGGCCATATTTAAGGCAACCACGCGGTTATCTAATGGCCTAAGCGTTATATATAGAAGAGACTTCGTAGCGAATTATCTTGACCGAGTTGCTGGTGATCATGACGGGGCGTCGGTACTCTCCGTTGCATGTGGTCATCTAAGAGAGGCCAACGACAGCGTGGGTGTACGTCAAGCGAAGTTCGCATCGCTGAGCTTTCGACCACGATCGAGAAAGTCTCGACGTTGTGGCGAAAGAGTACGCAGGAACGCCAGTCAAGGTCGTGCATGACTCTGTGCTGAATCTTGTTTCCGCGCGACTTTCGCTTGGAACCTTCGACGTTATTTACTCAATGGGTCTTTTCGATTACCTGCCAGATCGGCTTGCTGCGAGATTAACCCAATCGCTTTGGAGTATGACGAGGCCGTCGGGAATGCTATGGGTCAGCAATTTTACGCCAGATAGTTTTGGCCGTGGTTATATGGAGGGTTTTATGGCGTGGACGCTGATTTACCGCGATGAAGGAAGGATGATGAGTTTCGTTGATCAGCTTCCGCCCGAAACAGTAAAAGAGCGCAAGTGTGGTCCGCGACCCGTACGGGAATGTTGTATATCTTGAACTTACAAAGGCATGAAGCATTAGGACATAGGCACCGTCGGCCCGTTTACGGCTACTTTCGGCACATCGAGTAATCTGCGCGACACAGGAGTGCTGACATGAGTGAAACTGTGCGTATCCGCGACGAAGTCCCTTTTGAACGGGTGCCGGCGGAGTTAAGCCGGTTGCGCCCGTGGCGCTGGTGCAAGGCGCTTTTGATCGACTGGTGTGTAATTGCATTGGTGTTCGGCGCGTTTGCCTCATTGGGAACCCCGATCTACCTCGTGCCCGTCGCCGCATTTCTTATTGGAAGTCGTCAACATGCTTTGGCACTTTTGGGTCATGATGGTGCGCACTTTCTTGTCGTCCGGCACCGCCGCCTTAACGACTGGCTTTCGCAAGTGCTTATCAGTTGGCCGCTTTTGATATGCATACAGCACGGTTATCGTCCGTGGCATTTCGCTCACCACCGTGATTTAGGCACGCGCGAAGACCCGGAGTTGCATTACCGCGACGCAGAAATATATCGCGGCAACGTGACATGGAGGAGGATTAGACTGCTCTTCATTGGCGACCTGTTCGGGCTCGGCGCGTTCAACGCGATTGGCTTTTTGAGAGAGACGTTTCCAACCGGTCACAAGCGTTCGTTCGTAGCGCCAATGGTGCTCTGGACCGCGCTGACGACTACATTCTGCCTCCTCGGTCTCTGGTGGATTCCTGCGATTTGGGCGTGGTCGATTGTTAGCGGCTTCTACGCAATTTTTCGCGTCAGAACCTATACGGAGCACGTCGGCATTGCGCCCGCGGGAAAGGCCACATCCCATCGCTTCAGGCCAGGGTGGCTCGCGCGAGTGTTTTTCTTTCCCCACAACACGTGGTGCCATTACGAACACCACAAATGGCCGCAAATACCATTCTATAACCTTCCCGCTCTTCGCCGATTGGATCACTCCACGCCTATTCTACAACTGCACGAATTATTTCCATTTCGGTAGGCCCTACGTCGCTCGCCGGTCGGGGAGGCGCAGTCGGGTCCGGCCGGCACGTCCGGCTCTGAAAGTCGCAATCGCTGGCCCAAACGGATTCCGTGCAGTTGGCACGATAGTTGCTATCTCTTGTATACTGTTGGTTACGTGCAAGGAATGGCAGGCGGCCGGCGCGGCCGGCCGCGAGATGCGCCCCAACCCCTTCGTGTGGAGGGCCGGCAAACGCCCTCGCGGCAATGTGTTGTAAACTGTTGTATGCAACGGACTTACGGCGACGGCCGGCGATGCGCCCAGCGGCCGTTTATCGCGAGGGCGGGGCGCATCGCGGCAAATGGCCAATGCCGAGGAGGCGAGAGCGACTGCCAAAATGGCAGCCGGAGTAGTGAGTAGTGGACGGCGAGGGATGAGGGATAAGTGGTCACGCCACCGATGGAATACGGATCAGACACGGATGGTCCCCGCCCAGCCACTATCCACTAAGCACTATGCACTTGCCACTATCCGCTTGGCTCCCTGCCGCACTCGTGCGCCGCAAGTCGCCGCCGCCGGGCAAAAAGTGGGCGAGTTTTGCTATGTCATAATTGACCTCCAAAAGTCCTTAACTCCTTGTCCGGCAACGGGTTCGGGCCGAATCCGAAAAGAATTCTCGATTTTCGCATAGCGCAGCATTCGGATAATATATATAGAGGTGTTAGGTACTGTAAACATTAAGGAGTGATGGAAGGTGGCCGGTGGGTAGCGAGTAGAAGGGATGAGAGATGAAGGATGAAAGAAAAGAGATTGAGCCGCGAATTGAACATGGATCGGGTCCGTGTTCCCTCCACGTTTCATCCGTGGCTCCGCCCTGCATTTTGTGTTCTTTGTGTGCTTTTGTGGTTTCCCGGCTTGCGCAGTTGCGCGCCTCGCGTACTCCAACCGCCTGGCCCCTCGCGATTCCTATGCAATCCTATGAAGTTCTATGCACTTTCTATGCGTTATCTATGCAGTTTCTATGCTCCTTCTATATAGAATTCGAGCCGGTCAGCATTATGCACATGCCGTTTTCCGCACCAATACGGAGGAGTTATGCCAAGCAGAAAACTTTTCTGCGCAAGCACGCAGGCCAAGAGGGAAGGACAGAAAAATGGTTGACAGGAAAATGCCCGCTCTCCCGGAAGGCGAGGGGAAACAAGGCGGCTCCGTGCCCGTGCTGCATTGGTGCATAAACCAGCCACAAGAGGTGTTCCTGAGTCCATCCTGAGTCCATCCTGACTTGAAAACACTCAAAATCCCCGACGAAAACCGCGAATTCCTAACCCAAATAAAAAGCTATGTCCAAAACAACAACTTATGCACCACCGGCCGCCGCAGACAACGCCTCGCGCGAAGACCCAATCCGCGATCCGATCAACGGGCTTTAGCTCCGAACCGGTAGCCACTTGATCATGGCCGTAAAGGCGTCACAATGAATGCGGTTTTCAAGGTCCTCGAATGTAAGAACGGCATAATGAACAAATCCATCAGCGCGATACTGCTCTTCTGCACGTTAATCAGCTTGACGATGTGCAGCGGTCACCTCATGGCCGACGATTGGCCCCAGTGGCGCGGCCCCACGCGCGACGACGTGTGGAAGGAAACCGGCATTGTCCAAAAGTTCTCCGGCCCGCAGATCCCCCTCCGCTGGCGCGCCGACATTGGCGGCGGATTCAGCGGCCCGACCATGGCTGCGGGCCGAGTCTATGTGATGGACTTCCAGCCGGAGCCCAGCCCAGCCGAACGGGTGCTCTGTTTCGATTGGAAAACCGGCAACGCCTTGTGGAACTTGAGCTACGACTGCGACTTCGAACGTGTCGGCTATGCCTCGGGGCCGCGCGCGGCTGTCTCCATCGACGACGGCCGCGCTTATGCGCTTGGGACAATGGGCCATTTCCACTGTCTTGACGCCGCGACGGGAAAAGTGCTCTGGAAGAAAGTCCCAGGCACGGACTACAAAATCCGTGTGCCGATCTGGGGTATTGCCGCAGCGCCGCTGGTCGATGGCGACCTGGTGATCGTCCAACTCGGCGCCGAAGGGGCGTGCCTCGTCGCCTTCGACAAGAAGACCGGCGCGGAGCGCTGGCGGGCGCTGGACGATCGGGCCGGGTATTCAGCGCCGATCATTATCCAGCAGGCTGGGCGGCGAGTGCTCGTATGCTGGACGGGCGATAACGTTGCCGGCCTCGATCCGGCCTCCGGCAACGTCTTGTGGAAGTATCCCTTCCCGCCGGCAAAAATGGTCATCAACGTCCCCACGCCCGTCATTGCAGGCGACCGGCTTTTCCTCACCGGCTTTTACGACGGCTCGCTCATGCTGAAACTGGGGCAGGACGAACCTCGGGTCGAGAAAATCTGGAGGCGGCACGGCGCCAGCGAGCAGAAGACCGACGCGCTGCACGCCATGATTAGCACGCCCTACATGGAGGGCGACTACATTTATGGCGTGGACAGCTATGGCGAGCTTCGCTGCCTGGATGCCCGCACCGGCGATCGCCTCTGGGAGGATTTGACGGCGGTGCCCAAGGCGCGATGGTCCACGATTCACATGACACGCAATGGCGAGCGGATGTTCATGTTCAACGAGCGCGGAGAACTGGTCATCGGCACGCTTTCTCCGCAAGGCTTTCACGAGATCAGCCGCGCGAAGCTGATCGCTCCGGCGGGCGACCAATTCAAAGCGCGGGGAAGCGTCTGCTGGGCGCACCCGGCGTACGCCTACAAGCACATTTTTGCACGCAGCGACAAGGAACTGGTCTGCGCCAGCCTGGCCGCAGAGAAACCTGAGAAATCCGAGAAGCCCGATTCCAAGTAATGAGTATTCGATCATCCTTCTTCCTCGCTTGGCTTCTGTTAATCGCTGCCGCGGCACGTGCGGACGTGAGTGTGGCAAGCCGCGGCATGGCTGCCAGCGTCAATCCGCTGGCCACGGATGCCGGCGTGAGGGTGCTCCAACACGGCGGCAATGCGATCAATGCCGCGGTTGCGACGGCGCTTACGTTGGGCGTTGTGGATGGATACAACAGCGGTATCGGCGGCGGCTGCTTTCTCCTCGCCCGGCTTGCGGATGGCCGGCTGATAGCACTGGATGGCCGCGAAACGGCACCCATACGGGCGACGCGGACGATGTTCATCCGCAACGGCAAAGGCGATTCGAGCTTGTCGCAGACCGGAGCCCTCGCAAGCGGCGTTCCCGGCTCGCTCGCCGTCTATCAGTTTGCCGTATCGCACTTCGGCAAGAGCCAGCTCGGCGACCTGATGCTGCCGGCCGCCGACCTCGCCGAACGGGGATTCAAGATCGACGAGAGATTCGCGAGGAAGATCGCGTCGGTCGCCCCCGAGATCGCCAGGTTTCCGTCAACCCGCAAGGTATTGTTCAATCCAGAAGGCAAACCCTATCAAGCGGGCGACGTGTTCCGGCAGCCCGATCTGGCCCGCACGTATCGAGCGATCGCGAAACAAGGAACCGACTGGTTTTACAAGGGACCGTTTTCCGCGGCGACGGCGGCCTGCATGAAGGCGAACGGCGGGTTGCTGACGGCGGACGACTTCAGCCGCTATGAAATCAAGGAGCGAAAGCCGCTCGTGACGCATTATCGAGGTTACACGATCGTTGGATTTCCGCCGCCAAGTTCCGGCGGTGTCCACGTCGCCCAGATTCTCAGCATCATCGAGCATTTCGATTTGAACTCCTTGGAAAAACAAAGCCCGGCTAGTCGCGTGCATGTCGTGGCCGAGGCGATGAAGCTGGCCTTTGCCGATCGGGCCTACTGGCTCGGCGATCCCGATTTCGTTAACGTGCCGAAGGGCTTGGTTGATCCGGCATACTGCGCCGAACGTGCGAAGAAGATCAACTTGAATTCCACATTGACGGGCGTCGCGCATGGCGAACCGCCGCCGGCCGGAAACTTCGAGAAGCACACGACGCATATCGCGGCCGCCGACGAGGCGGGCAATTGGGTGGCGATCACGGCCACCGTCAACACGACCTTCGGCTCGAAAGTCATCGTGCCCGGCACGGGAGTGGTGCTGAACAATCAAATGGACGATTTCTCGATCCAACCGGGCACGCCGAACGCCTTCAATCTGGTTGGCGGCGATGCCAATGCGCCGCAAGCCAGCAAGCGTCCGCTGTCGTCGATGAGTCCCACCATTATCATGACGGGAAACCGGCCGATCATGACGCTCGGCGCGGCCGGCGGCCCGACGATCATTTCCCAAGTGGTGCTCGCGGTCACGAACGTGCTCGATCTCCACGACGATCTCGGCACGGCGATCGGCCGCACGCGTTTCCATCATCAGTGGTCGCCCGACCGTCTGACTATTGAAGATACGGCGCCAAGCGAATTGATTACCGGCCTGGCGAATCTCGGACAGAAGATCGAAAAGACTTCTTCGATGGGCGTCACGCAGGCGATCCTCCGGCTTCCGGACGGGCGGTTTGCAGGCGCAAGCGATCCGCGGGTAAATGGAAAAGCCGCGGGCTGGTAATCGGACGATGGCCATTGCCGCCAAGTCAGTTTATCAAAGGATGATGCATCATGTCAGACCGATTAAGGCCGAGCGGGCTCCACGTCAAGTCGCGGCAGCGATCGCTTCCAATTCAACGCCGCGTCCGTTAGCCGCTTGGCAAGCTCCGGGTGTGCGTCCGCCACGTTGTTGGTTTCGTTGCCATCGGCGTCCAGGTCGTAAAGCTCCACGTGCGACCCGTCGGCCCCAGACAAGCCGACGTTCACGAGCAGTTTCCATTTCCCTTCGCGCACGGCGAGGTGCGGGCTGCGGTCGTAAACCGGGCCCGGATAGTTGAAGAATTTCGATTTGCGGCCATACTCCCAGAAGATCGTTTTTGTATGCGGCAGCGATTTGTTATCGAAGACCGCCGTCATGTCCTCGCCGTCGAAGGTGAATTCGATCGGCATCCGCGCCGGCGACGGCGCAGAACGTCGGAAAGAGGTCCACCATTTCCAGCACGGTCTGTTCGTCAACTCGCCCGGCCGTCGTGTGGCCGGGCCAGCGAACGATGAACGGCACGCGGACGCCGCCTTCGTAAAGACTCAGCTTGCTCCCGCGCAGCCCGCCGGTGCGCGTGTGGTTGAAGCTGGGCAGGGGACCATTGTCGCTGGTGAAAACCACGAGCGTGCTCTTCTCCACGCCGAGCGATTTCAAGCCGTCCAGCAACCGGCCGATCTGCACATCATACTCCGCGAGCACGGCGCAGAAATCTCGCCGCTGCGCGGAGTTCGGGGCCGCCGTCTGCCGCTCGACATTCGGCACCCACGGCGTGTGGACGTCATCGGGCCAGATCTCGACATAACACGGCGGTTTCCCGTCTTTGTGGCGGTGAAGAAAGTCCAAAGCATGGTCCACGAAATAGCGCGTGCGCTCCCAGCGTTTCACTTTGTCCTGGGGCGACCAAATCCAGTTCGTCGCGGTGATGTTCGGGTCCGGCTCGGGACTTTCATAGGTGCCGACGTGCTCGTCGTAGCCGTAGGCGCTGAACGGCGGCGCGTGGGTCACGTCGCGTCCGCCGCCGAGGTGCCACTTGCCGAAGTGCGCCGTATGGTAGCCGGCGGCTTTCAGCACGCGCGCAGCGCCGGCGCGGGTGGGCAGAAAATCGGCCTGTTCGCAGTCAAGGTTCTTTGCGCGTGTCGAGATAGGTGGTGAAATTCCAGCGCGCCGGAAACATGCCGGTGATGTAGGACGCGCGCGAGGGCGAACAAATCGGCGCGTCGTCGTAGAAATGCGTAAAGCGGATGCCTTCCTTGGCGAGCCGGTCGATGTTTGGCGTGGGCGCGAATTTTCCGCCGTAACAACCAGGGTCGCTGTAACCCATGTCGTCCGTGAGGATGAAAACGATGTTGGGCCGCTCGGCGGCCGCGGCGATAGCCGGCAGGCAAAACGCCAGCGCCACAATGAACAGGAATATGCACGATGACGTCGGTTTGGCGAACATGTAGCTGCCTCGAAAGCTAGTGTGAGCGCTGGAGTACCGCCTTTAGGCGGCAATTCCGGCTAAAGCCGGGACTCCAACCGGCGCCCGTCGGCGACGGCGGACGGTTTTAATAAACTATCATGCGGCGTGCTCTTCGGCTATAGCGCAGGCTCGACAAATTCTCGCGCAAAGGCGCAAAGCTCGCAAAGGAGTTGACAGAAAAATCACGGACAGAAACATGAGAGCCCGGTCTGATCGCTCCTTCCCCTCGCCTTCGGGAGAGGGGCAGGGGTGAGGGCATGGTCGGCAGCACGTGGGCATTTTTCTGTTGTACATCTTTCTGTCTTTGCGCCTTGGCTTTGCGTGAGAGCGGTTGTTTTGGAACGACATTTTTCCTCACGTTTTGGAATTCACGGTTTTCGCCTTGTTTCTTGGGGTTATTGCAAGTCAAGACGCGATCAGCCGACGATCAGGGCTGGATCAGGACCGGCTCAGACTACGGTCAGGGTGCAGTCAGGAGTCGGTCAGGATTACGTCTTGTGGCCACGTGTTTTTCCGGGATTGGGTAAACCGGGGGGGAGTCAATGGGTACAGTTACGACCCCACCGAGCTCGCCTCGGTCGGTGAAGCAGATTGGACAGCTAACACCGACGTACAACCGAACCACACTCCATTTCGTCCCCCTCCCCGGCCGCCTTTGGCGGCCGGGGGAGGGGGACGGAATGGAAAGCTATTCGTTGCGCGGCGCTGTTAGCCATTCAGTCTTATTCACCACCTCGACGAGCGAGGTGGGGTCTTAATCTATGCCACCTGCCATTTTGGCAGTCGGGCCGCCTTGCCGGCAGCGGCCATTTCCCGCGATGTGTTCCGCCCCCGCGATAAACGGCCACTGGAACGCATCGCCGGCCGGGGGCGCAAGTCGTGTATATACAACAGTTTACAGCAAGTTGCACCGAGGGTGTTGGTCGATCCTCCGCAGGAAGGGGTTGGCACACATCTCGCGGCCAGCCACGTCCGGCCGCCTGCCATTTCTTGTGTGTAAACATCAGTACATACTAGGTTGCAACTATCGTGCCAATCGCGCGGAATCCGTCCGGAGTGCGCCCGCGACCGAAGTTGCGGCGGGCGGAGGAGACTCGAATGGCCCGGGAACTGCGCCGGCGTGGCAGCAAGTGGGTCGCCGTAGGGACACCGGTTGCCCGGTGCCCCCCGCACGGATCCGTACGTGAGGAATTAGCTCATACGGCTCTTACCTTGGCTTGGTGACGATCAGTTGTTAGCTTCTCGTACTCCTCACGATCCCATGCCTCGCTTCTCCGGCTCAGAGTCCGGTGTGAGTAAGGTTCGCTCGGCATTTCCCTTGGTCGATCCCCTTCCCTCCACGGACTCCGCCGCCGCCTTCGGGCCGGCATTGTTCGCCCGCTTCTTGGGTACTATGGGACCGTCCGACTCCCTGGAAACGAGCATCTTTCGGCGACAATTACTCTTCCCCTTGAACGACAATTAGAATTCCCGGTTGAGAACCAGAGGCGTGCGGCCCCCCCTTTTGTGAAGCGCAGCGCAGCGGAGCGAAACAAAAGGGGGGGCCGCACGCCGCCGCGGGTGGCCCTCGCCAATCTCAGGCCGCGTCGGGCGGCTTGGTTCGCTTGGCCTCGTCCAACCGGTAGCTCGGGATGTTCAACTCCAAGATCACGCTGTGATGCACCAGGCGGTCGATTGCCGCCGCTGTCGTCATCGGATCCTTGAAGATCGTCTCCCACTTCGAGAACGGCAGGTTGCTGGTCAGCATCACCGTGCCGCGTCGTAGCGTTCCGCCAACAAGGTGAACAGCACCTCCATCTCCTCCCGGCTCTGCTGCACGTAGCCGATGTCGTCGATCAAGAGCACCTCGCACTTCGACATCTGCTTTAGCACCCGGTTGAGCTTCAGATCCCGTTTGGCCGCCAACAGTTCCTGAACCAGCAGGGCACACGACCATGAGACCACCTTCCGTCCGTTGCGAACCAATTCCTGGGCGATCGCCGATAACAGGTGCGTCTTTCCCGATCCGGTCTTGCCGAACAACAACAGGTTCTCGCGGCGGTCCACGAACGAGCCTTCCATGAGCGTCCGCACTTGGCGAGAGACCTTCGCCGGCAACCGCGCCAGGTCGAAGCTCGCCAGATCCTTCTCCAGCGGCAAACGGGAATCCCGCAGCAGCCGCTCGGTCCGCTTTGCCAAGCGGCCCTGGCATTCCCGCTCGGCCAGTTCCAACAGGTACTGCTCGTAGCTGGCCGTCTCCTGTAATGCCCGTCGGGCCAGTTCCTCAAAACACTCCCGAAACGTCGGCAAGTGCAGTTCCCGCAAGCAAGCCGCCAACTTCTCTTTCAAATCCCCCTTCGCACCCATCCCACACCTCCTTGTGCAAGAACAAGTCATCGAAATCCGACAAGTCCACTACTTCGACGGTCACTTCGGTGACCGCCGGAACTTCCTCGGCCCGCTGGACCAACGTTTCGACCGCGGCCCGGGTCGCGGGCTGGCCGCTGTTTAGAAGCGTTCGCAACGCCTCGTCCACGGCCGTCTCGCCGTGGCCTGCCGCCAGATAGAGAATCTGCAAATACTCCTTGTGACCGCGCTTGGGCTGCGCTTCCCGCAAGGCGTCGAAGGCCATGCGAAAGCGGCTCGTGGGAAACAGCTCTTCCCGGTAAACGTAGTTCTCAAAAGCCCCCGGTTTTCGCACCAACCAGTCGATAATGTGCCGGTAGTTGATGGCGTGTTTGTTCCGCCCGCGCAAACGCGGAAAGCGCTCCATCTCCTTCTGGGCGTACCAGACCTCGACATGCTCCACGTACAATCGCACCTCGACCCGCTCGCCAATCAAGCGGCTGGGAACCGAATAAACATTTCGGTCTACATGGACCAAACTCCCCGTATCCACGTGTACCGGGATTCGCTTGCAGCTCTCCCGTCGCCGATCCGGCAGAGGCCGAAGGCCAGGCAACTCTTCGTCCAGCCGCTTGCGACGGCCCGCATTGCGAACCGCCACCAGCTCTTTCAAGAATCGTCCATAGGCTTCACGGCTCTCGAAGTCCCGGTTGCCACGCAATAACAGGGCCTGCTCCACCGCTTCCTTGAAACGCCGATGCGATTGTTCGACATCTCCGTTCTCGTTCGGTTCCCGGGGCTGGATCTTCTCCATCTCCATCCCGTAGTAGCCCAACAGTCCCTTGTACCGCGCGGTGAACTCCTTCATGTCCGATCCGTTGTTGACCGCCAGGCTCATCCGATCCGTGCGGTGTCGTTCGGGCACGCCGCCCAATTCCCACAGGGCGTCTTGAAGTCCTTCGCCGAGGCTCTCGAAACTCTCGGAAAAACAGACCGTCACCGACTCCCAGTTCGAGTACGTCAGCACGAAGTGGTAAAGCAGATGGTCGAACGACTGCCCGCCAATGATCACGGCCAGGCTTTCCATGTGGGTGAAATCCGACGCACACAACCGTCCCGGATGATGCACTTGGCTGAAGAACACCTCCTTCGCCGGGCCGGCCGTCGCTCGCCAACGTTTCACGCCACGCTGAAAGCTGCGCAACTGCGTTTCGTCGAACTTCCCCGGGTATTTGATCTGCAGCGCTCCAAACAGCGTCTTGGCCTCCAGGCCAGGCGCCTCGTGCAGTTGCGCATGCACTTCCGGCCACACCTCGGCAAACAGGTCTGCCCGTGTCCGCCACGAGCGATCCGGCACAACTTCGCTGGGAAGCCGACCCAGCCGCCTATACTTCCTCGCCGTCTTCTCGTCCATGCTCGCCTTGTCTGCCGACTGAACCAGAGTCTTCCCTGACGACAACACCTGCCACAACCGCTTCACCTGCTCATCCGTGACCATTGCAAGTCCCCCTCCTACGGAGACTTGCAACAGTCTATCTGACCAGCCTCAACTGGCCTCAACCGGGAATTCTAATTGTCGTCAGACCGGAAAAGTAATTGTCGCTATAGAGAGCATGTCCGAAGTACGGCGATTCACCTTTTCGGACCGTCCCGCGCCTTGCGGCGCGGGAGTTTCCAGGGTCTCCCAGTTTCCGTTCATAGAGTTTCCACGCATGCTCAGGGTCTTCGACTCCGCAACGTCTTGCGGTGTCTTGCGAATGGCGTCACCGCTCATATAGCCTTCCCCATGTAAGTACAAGGTCGGCACGCCGAAAAAAGTGATTTCGGAGCTCAATGGCTGGCCTGCGTGTGCCCTTATCAACGCTTCACCCGTCATGTTACCATGACCGGCGCATGACTCAGGGTTGGAATGGTTCGCTATTCCTTTTCCATACGGCTCTTTCATCCGCGACTCCATGCCGGCTTTGACCGGCGCTTTCACTCATCCCCGTTTCGCTCCCCGTCGGCTGCGGGTCTGGGTCTGCACGAAATCGTCTATGTCAGTGGCCCCAGACACCAGGAACCTCAAGAAACTCACGTTCTTACGCCTGAGCGTTTCGGAGATGCTCAGGAGGATGAGGTACTCTCGCATCCCATCAGGTGTAGACGATCCATTCATTGTCGCGTCGAGATAAACAAACCGCTTGACGGCATGTTCTGCATTGTTGTTGTTCCACGGAACACCGTCGTAGTCAAGAAAGCAGAATAGCTTGCCTTGGCACTTGGCAAATCGTGCCTGATAGCTGCGACGGCCTCCGATCTGTAGTCATGGCCCGCTACGGCGTCTAAGAACATCTGTGCAATCGGCTTGTGCTTTTCCAGGTATATCTTCTTTAACCCGAAGCGGTCGATCGTCTCCACAATTGGTGCAATAACCGAGGTGAATCCCTGCGCCAATTGCTTGAACTCCTCGTCAAAGGGGTTCTTGAAGAGGTCGTCGTTCAAATCGCGGATCAAATGGATCAGGCACTTTTGCTGGGCGCACGAAACGGAATCGTATGCTGCGTAAAAGTCCGAGACCAAAACACCGTGAAACCCTTTTAAGATTTCCCTCATGGTGTCCCCTTCTCGCGTATCGCTGTAGACGTAAAGCACTTCCTCCAAATTTGTAAACACCCAGACATATCCCGTCGCGTTTTTCACCTTGGCCTGGGTCTCGTCCGCGTGGACGAGACTCCCGTGCCTCAGCTTCTCACCAATGGCAGCAAAGGTCTTCTCGTAATAGGCAGCCATCGTCCTCTTGAAGTAGCCGATAGTTCCTCTCGCAAGAGAATAACCGAATAGATCGCATAGATGCTCGGATATCACCGTCCAGGGGTTACGAAGGGCAATGATGTGATTCACTGCCCACCCCTTCAGCGTCAGGCCGTATTTTGATGCGGCAGCCGATTGATATTCGGGTGAAATGAAGGTGCAGTTACAGCGGCAACAGCGAAATGTCCATGACTTGTAGCGAATCACTGACCGCATAATGCCGCTCTTTGTAAGCCTCAGATCGTAGACCACTTTCGTGCGACAATATCCCTTTAGCAACTTCGTTTGGCCGCATTGCGAGCAGGCTTGCGGAGGCCCAAAAATGACTTCTCTGTTTACCCGTTGGATGGATTTCTCTTTGGATTCCTTCCGCCGCAGGCTCTTGCCCACCGCTGGGGCAGTGCGAGCGTAAACCCGTGATCGTTGGTAGTCGAAGTAAGCACACTTATTCACGTGATCCAATTCAGAGAAGAAGAACGCCTGCTTATGATAGTGGGAGTTCGTATCTCTTGGCACTTGGAGAGTGGAGGCCGCTTGTGAACTCATCACGCGGAGCGCCTCTGTCGCCCTCTGCAATGCGAGGCAGTCTTCACGGTTGTAGGTGAGCAGCGTGTGCTTGACGTTTTCGTCCTTTGTAGCTTCCCAGCGATTGCGCCACACGATGCTCTGAATGCCAGAAGCCTTTTCGTCGGTCCATTTGAAGCCAAGATGTCCAGCGACATTCTTCAAGCCGTTCGAGTAGGTTGGGAAGTAGACCCGCGAGTAGATCGTCGCCAGGACATTGCAGGAGGCCGCGGAAAGTCGATCAAGCTCCGACGATTCGCCTCCGTATCGCTTGTGCATTCGCCTGAGAGTCTGCAAGTCGAAAACGCCGTAGTGGAACAGCGTGAAATCCTTCAGCGTGCCGATATGGGCCATGAACGATTTCCAAATCGCCTCTTCGTCGCTCGGTCGATCGGCCCAGAACGGATGATACTCGTGGATAGGCCCATTGCATTGCAAGAGTCCGATCAAGTAGCATAGGCCCCGATCAGGCAGCCCCTCAACGTCCAAGTATAGCTGCGTGTCCGACGATGCCACCTGTGGCGTTTCCGTAACGTACGTTTTGCCCGTGCGAATAGCCATCGCCTGCAATGCGAGATCGTGTTTGCGGCCGTGGTTCGGTCCCTTGACTTGCCTCTTCCGTAAACGGAACGTGTGCGAGTATTGAGTGACGGTGAAAATGCCCCTGCTGTTTAACCTGACGATCTCCTGCTCCTTTAGCCCGCGAAGGAGGCTCAGATCGTCCTTCTCCCGCGCGATTGTATGACAATGTTCGTTGAACTCGCAGATCGAGCAATGATCGTTCAGGAGGGAAATTGGTGGTGTTGTGCTGTCCTGCAAATCGACCATGCGTTGCAATGTTTTCTTCGCTGGGCCTAGTAGTTTCGCGAGTTGCACCCCGGCCGTGGTATGCTCAAAGCCACAGATGATCTTGCCGATCGGCACCTTTCCGCCTTGAAGGCGCGTCAGTGCCAAACCACAGAAGGCCAGCAGTAGCTTCTCGTACTTGGAGATCTGATTGGCATACTGGTACAGAATGGGCAAGTATTCGGCTCGGCACGACGAAGCGGAAACTCGGATCAAAGCATCGAAATGGCAGGATATGCCATCGGCTGCTACCTTGGCAGAGGTAATCGCGGCGGGACCGCGTCCAATCGCCTCCGATAGTGATGCAGGGTCATGCTCAACCGTGGCATCGGGGCGCAGGGAATGCAGAAGGTGTTTCTCGGCTTGGTGGCGATAGTCTTGAAGCAACGCAGCTTGGAGGTTCTCGTAATCCGATTTCTGCCCACTCCTGCCACTGATCTTGAGAAACGCTTTGTACTTGCAATTCAGAAAGTCGCGGAACAAGTCGTTGGAAATTGAAATCGGCATAACGGGCTTCGCTCCGATTGAAAGCAATCATCTAGGGCCACTAAAAAGAACGCTGGCGGCGACTACACGGATTGTACCGTAGCAGTTGCCCACAGATCGATTAGGGCCGAGTCGAAGGGGAAGGGTTACGTCCACTTCTTTGTGTTTCCTCAATCCGCCGCGAGGCTGAAAGGTGGATTCCAGCCCGAGTTTCGCGGCAGTCATCCTTTGCCAAACCTGGCTGCCGAAGGGCCGCCCTTGCCCGCGCAATCGGGCGGCAAGGGGCGCGATCAACCAGTGTCGCGTTTTGATGCGATTATTGTTCCGCGTCCCATCCGGCGGACATTCGCGCCGAAGGCCCGGCTCCGTGTCTGTTTAGCGGATCGAAGTTTGTTGGACTCCATCCGGCTCGTCCGGCCGGCTCGTCAGGACGGTGAACAAGTTTGACGGCTAAGCAGCGAACCAACGCAAATTCCGCCTCTCGCTCCCCGCCGGGCCGCCGGAGGCGGCCCGGCGGGGAGCGAGAGGAAAAGGCTTTGTTTGGACGGAGTTCTAGCCATCCAATCTGATTCACCGACCGAGACAAGCTCGCTGGGGTCTCGGAATCGTACTTCAAGCCGCTAAACAGTTAGCCGTTTCCCTCTTTTGCGCAAGGGGAATTGTTGGGCCGTTGGCCCGAGAAATCTGATGCGCGGGACCGTGTTACCAGGGCTTCGCCCTTCGCTGGATCATCCGACGCCCTTTCAGGGCACACATCGCCCGCGTAACTGCGCATCAATGAAGGGGTAGACGCGGCGCGGATCGTCTGATAAATCCGCCGCGGAGCGGCGTAATTTGAATAACCGCGCGGTGAAGCGCAGCGTAACCCCCGGCCGCGACCAGAAATCAACGTGAGCCGCATAGCGGCGCCACGATCGCGTCCATCCGGCGATGGTAATGCCGCTACGCGGCATGGGCCGTATGATTTTGATTCCGGGGGTTGCGCTGCGCTACACCGCGCGGTTATTCACGTCCTGCCGCTACGCGGCACCGGTAGCGTTGGACCCCGGCGAAATAGCCGGGTTGCACGCCCGACATTCCCCGGTTTGTATTTGTAAGCAATGCAGTTATAATGTCTCACAGTTGGGACTGTCTAAAATGATGCTGGCAGAGCGAGTAGATCGCGGAGGTTCCCTCGATGTCACAACAGCGGCTTTTTTTGCTGGTTGCAATTTTCAGCGCGGCAATCATTGGCTTCAACCGCGTAAAGACGGCCGTATTCGCGGAACAGCCGAGCAAGGTCCAGGTCAACAAGGCCGAGGCCAAGGTCAGCTTCAGCAAACAGGTCCAGCCCGTGCTTCAGGACCAATGCTACGGTTGCCATCAGCCGGCCAAGGCGGAGGGCGGTTACCAGATGACCTCACGGGCGGGACTGCTGCGAGGCGGCGAAAGCGACTCGCCGGCCGTCGTGCCCGGCAAGCCGGAGGAGAGCCATCTGCTGGAATTGATCACGCCGCCAGCCTCCAGCAAAACAAAGACCGGCGGCAAGGCCGAGATGCCGCGCGGCCGCCCGGCGCTGGCGGCGGGCGATGTCGAGCTGATCCGCCGCTGGATCGCCGAAGGCGCGGGGGATGACAGCCCGGCTCGTTCGCGGCCGGTTATCGATGCCCGGCATCCGCCGGTTTACTCGCGCGGGCCGGTGATTACGTCGCTCGATTTCTCGCCGGACGGCAAGCTGCTGGCGGTCAGCGGATTTCACGAGGCGCTTATTTGGAAGGCAGACGGATCGAAGCTCGTCGCGCGGCTGGTCGGCCTTTCGGAACGAATTGAAACCGTGCGTTTCTCTCCAGATGGAACGAAGCTGCTGGTTGTCGGCGGAAATCCCTGCCGCAGCGGCGAAATCCAGGTGTGGCGCGTGGCCTCTGGCAAACTCATCGCCTCGAGCCTGGTCGGCTTCGATACCCTTTACGGCGGCAGTTGGTCTCCGGACGGCCGGCTGATCGCCATTGGAGCGCCCGACAACACTTTGCGGGCTTTCGATTCCGAGTCCTTGCGACAAGTCGTCTATATGGCCGCGCACGGCGACTGGATCCGCAGCAGCGTCTTTTCCGCCGACGGCAAGTCGATCTTCACCGCCAGCCGCGACATGACCGTCAAGATGACCGACGTCGCGACGCAGCGGTTTGTCGGCAACGTGACCACGCACACTCCGGGCGTTCTTCGCGGCGGAATGCAGGCGATCGACCGCCGCCCGAAGCGGAATGAAATTGTCGTCGGAGCGGCCGACGGTGCGCCGAAGCTTTTCAAGATGGAAGTCACGGCGGCTCCGGCCGAGGGCGGCAACCCAAACCAGATTCGCGAATACGAAGCGATGCCGGGCCGGATCTATGACGTGCGATTTAGCCCCGACGGCGCGCGGTTCGTCGCGGCGAGCAGTCTCGACGGCCAGGGTCAGGTCCGCTGTTATGCGACCGACAGCGGCAAGACGTTATGGCAACTCGACGTGCCACTGAAGTTAAACTCGGGCGCCATGTACGCGGTCGCCAGTTCGCCGGAAGGCGCGACCGTCGCCGTGGCCGGCGGCGATGGATCGATCAGGCTGGTCGATGCGGCGAAAGGCGCGATTCGCAAAACGTTCATGCCGGTTGAGATTGCGCCGTCTGCCGAGAACGATTCGCGCTGGTTCGCCGCCGCGGAATCTGACGTGAAAGGACAACAACCACGCCCTTCGCTGGAAGCTCAGAGCGTGCCACCCAAGCAAGTCGTTTCCTTGAGAATTGATCCGACGTCGATCCGCATTGCAGGACCGACCGATTACGCTCAGCTTCTCGCCACGGCTGAGTTGCCGGGCGGCGCCCGCGTCGATGCCACGCGGATGGTCCATTGGACTGTCGAAGGCGGAATCGGGGCAATCTCGCCCGAAGGGCACTTTGCACCGCTCGAAAGCGGCCGCGGCCGGATCGTCGGCGAACTGGCCGGGCAGCGAGTAGAAGTTTCCGCCGAAGTCGCCGCCGGCTTGGAAGTTTACATGCCCAGCTTCATCCGGGACATCAACCCGGTGCTCTCCCGCGCGGGGTGCAACGCCGGCACGTGCCACGGCAGCGCCAAGGGCAAGAACGGCTTCAAGCTCTCGCTTCGCGGCTACGACCCGATCTTCGATCACCGCGCCCTCACCGACGACCTCGCCGCGCGGCGGATCAACCTGGCGTCGCCCGGCGACAGCCTGATGATCGTGAAGCCGACGGGCGTTGCGCCGCACGTAGGCGGGAAGCTGTTCGATCGCGATTCGCCCTACGAGCGGACGTTGCGGCGCTGGATTGCCGGCGGGGCGAAGCTCGACCTGTCCGTCGCCCGCGTGGTCAAGCTGGAGATTTTTCCCAAGGACCCGGTGATCGAAACCATCGGCGACGGCCAGCAGATGCGGGTGGTGGCGACCTACTCCGACGCGACCACGCGCGACGTGACGCGCGAGGCGTTCATCGACAGCGGCAATACCGAAGTGGCGACTGGCGACCGCCAAGGAGTGATGACCGCGATCCGCCGCGGCGAGGCCCCGGTCCTCGCTCGTTTTGAAGGTTCCTATGCGGCGACGACTCTCACGGTGATGGGCGACCG
This sequence comes from uncultured Planctomycetia bacterium, assembly GCA_963707295.1. Lineage (GTDB taxonomy): Bacteria > Planctomycetota > Planctomycetia > Pirellulales > Thermoguttaceae > JANXQG01. The sequence goes on along the minus strand of CAVPPL010000005.1, from coordinate 2,710,650 downwards.
CAACGGATTCGTCTGGCAGACGCCAGAAACGTGGGGCCGCATCGACGAACTTGTCGCCAACAAATGGCAGCGAATGAAAATCCGTCCCTCGGGACTTTGCAGCGACGCCGAGTTCCTCCGCCGCGTCTATCTCGACCTGACCGGTCTGCCGCCGACCGCTGACGATGTCCGCGCGTTCCTGGCCGATGGGCGTGATACCCGCGCCAAGCGAAATGCCGTCATCGACCGGCTGATCGGCAGCGATGACTTCATCGAGCATTGGACGAACAAGTGGGCCGACCTCCTGCAGGTCAACCGCAAGTTCCTTGGGCCGGAGGGCGCGGCCGCGTTCCGGGCGTGGATTCGCGGCCAGGTGGCGGCCAACACGCCGTATGACCAGTTCGTCCAGCAGATCATGACGGCGACCGGTTCCAATCTCGAGAATCCGCCCGCCTCGTACTTCAAGATCCTGCGCGAGCCGACCGACACGATGGAGGCGACCACGCACCTGTTCCTGGCCGTGCGGTTCAATTGCAACAAGTGCCACGATCATCCGTTCGAACGCTGGACGCAAGACCAATACTATCAGACGGCCGCGTACTTCGCCCGCCTCGATTTGAAACCCGACCCGGCGTCGGGCGACCGCAAGATCGAGGGCACGAGCGTGGAGAGCGCGAAGCCGCTTTATGAGATCGTCGGCGACAAGGCCCAGGGCGAGGTAATCCACGACCGGACCAAGGCCGTCGCACCGCCGAAATTCCCGTTTCCCGTCGCTGCTCTGCATCGCGACCATGCCACGCGCCGCCAAGAGTTGGCCGATTGGCTTACGTCGCCGGCGAACCCTTACTTCGCCAAGAGTTACGTCAACCGGCTCTGGGGCTACCTGCTCGGGGCCGGGATTGTCGAGCCGCTGGACGACATGCGCGCCGGCAATCCGCCGAGCGATCCGGAGTTGCTCGATTATCTGACGCACGAGTTCGTCGATCATCAATTTGACGTCCGGCACGTGCTGCGGTTGATCTGCCATTCGCGGTCCTACCAGCTTTCCATCGAAGCCAATCGCTGGAACAGCGACGACAAGATCAATTACTCTCATGCTTTGGCGCGGCGGCTGCCGGCTGAGGTGCTCTACGACGCGATCCATCGCGTTACCGGATCAACGTCGCGAATTCCCGGCGTGCCGGACGGAACGCGGGCGGAGGCGCTGCCGGACGCGGGAATCGGCTCGCCCGACGGTTTCCTGGCGAATCTCGGCCGGCCGGCGCGGGAGAGCGTTTGCGAGTGCGAACGGGCCAGGGCTTGCAGCTTGGTTCCGTCATGGCCTTGATCAGCGGGCCGACGGTCGAAGCCGCGGTTTCCGACCCGCACAACGAAATCGCGAAACTCGTCGCGGCGGAAAAGGACGACTCGAAGCTTATCGGCGAAATCTTCCTTCGCGTCCTGAATCGTCCCGCGACCGCCAAGGAGATCGAGATCGGCTTGACCGAGCTGCGCGGGCTGCCGCAAGCGAACAAGGAGCTTGCAGTGCGCTTTGCTGCCGTCGAGAAAGAGTCGGCGGCGGCGAGAGTTCCGCTGGAACAGCAGCGGCAGAAGGCGATCGCAGCCGCGCGGCAGTCGCTGAAAGACTACGAGACGCATATCTCGCCGCAAGTAGTCGCACAACAACGCGAACAAGAACAGAAGATCGCGGCGGCCGAGGCCGCGCTAAAGGAAGCGGAAAAGACCCTGCCGAAGCGCATGGCCGTATGGGAGGAAGCGGCCAAAAAGGAGCCCCAGTGGACGCCGCTGGTCGCGGCGGGTCTCACCGCGTCCAACAACGCCAAGTTGACTCAAGAGGCCGACAAGTCGGTCTTCGCCAGCGGTCCAAACGGCAAAGCCAGCTACGAGCTTGTTGCCGAGAACACGCTGCCCAGCGTGACCGCGCTAAGGCTTGAAGCTCTGAGTGACAAGCGTCTGCCTGCCAAAGGTCCCGGCCGGGCGCCCAATGGGAATTTCGTCGTCTCGCAGTTCGTCGTCCAGTGGCATCCGGCCGGCGTGCCGCAAAAGAAAGCTCAAGTCGCGATTCAATCCGCCGAGGCCGATTTCAGCCAGGGCGGCTACGAAGTGCAAACCGCGATCGACGGCACGTCCGCCCGCGGCTGGGCCATCGTGCCGCAAACGGGCCGCTCCCACACGGCCGTGTTCCAGTTGCGCGACGCAATCTCTGCTCCGGGTGTTTTCACGATCCATATGGAGCAGAACTTCCCCGACGGCCAGCATACGCTAGGCCGGTTCCGCATCTCCGTGACCAATGCGGCGCGGCCGGTCTCGCTCGGCCAGCCGCAGATGATCGCTAAGATTCTGGCCGTGCCGAGTGAAAAGCGGACCGCGAAGCAAAAGGCGGTCCTAGTGGCCCATTATCACAGTCTCGATGTCGAATTGAAGCAGCGCGGCGAAGCTTTGACGAGCGCCAAACAGGCGTTGCCGATCGACCCGAAGCTTGTGCAGCTTCGCGATGCCGTAGCCGAAGCCGAGCGGCCCTTGCTGCCGGACGGAAAGTTGGAAACACTCCGCCGCGACACGGAGCTAAGCCGCGGCCAATTGGAAAAATCACGGCTTACGTTCGCTCAAGACCTGGTATGGGCTTTGGTCAACAGTCCCTCGTTTTTGTTCAATCATTAACCGTTCCATTTATAAGGAGAGAACCATGCTCGTACTACCCGGACCCGCCGGCAGAGACCTTTGCGACCCAGTATCTCATTACTGCGCAAGCGGCTCCGCTCTCTCCCGGCGAGATTTGCTCCGCGTGGGCGGCGGCTCCTTGTTAGGACTGACGCTCGGCTCCATGCTGCGATTGCAAGCCCAAGCGGCCGAGGCGGGCAGCGGCGGCGGGCCCGGCTGGGGCAAGGCCAAGAGCATCATCCTGGTCTATCTCCAGGGAGGGCCAAGCCATATCGACCTCTGGGACCCCAAGGAGAACGTACCCGACAACATCCGCAGCGCGTTCAAGCCGATTGCCACCAAGGTTCCCGGCGTGAAGTTCACCGAGATCCTGCCCAACCTCGCCCAGGTCAACGACAAGGTCACGCTCATCCGTTCGATGGCTTACACCCCGAACGGCCTTTTCAACCACACGGCGGCCATCTATCAGATGATGACCGGCTACACCACCGACAAGGTCAGTCCGTCGGGCCAGCTTGAGCCGCCCAGCCCCAAGGATTTTCCCAACTTCGGCTCGAACCTCGTCCGCCTCAAGCCGACGGATCAGCCCATGCTGCCCTTCGTGATGCTCCCGCGGCCCCTACAGGAGAGTAACGTGGTCGGCAAAGGCGGCGCGGCCGGCTTCCTCGGCAAGGCCTACGACCCCTACACGCTCTACCCGCCGGGCGACGACATGGACATGCAGAAGATGGATCGCATCCGCATCGACGACTTGCAGCTTCAGCCCGAAGTCTATGCAGACCGGCTGAAGCGGCGGGCCACGCTCCGCGATGCGATCGACGCGGGGATGCCGGGCATCGACAAGGCCGTCGCCTCCTACAAGCTCGACGAATACTACCAGCAGGCCATGAATCTCATCGTTTCCGGCCGGGCGCGCGAGGCTTTCGCGCTACAGCAGGAGCCGGCCAAGATCCGCGACCGCTACGGCCGCAACACGTTCGGGCAAAGTTGTCTCTTGGCGCGGCGGCTGGTCGAGGCCGGCACGCGCGTCGTGGAAGTCATCTGGCCAAAAATCGCCAATTCGGACAACCACTCGTGGGACCACCACGTCGACCTGACCAAACGGATGAAGAACCAGTCCGGGCCGATGCTCGACACCGGGCTCTCGGCCTTGATCGAGGACCTCGACGAGCGGGGTCTCTTGAAGGACACGCTGGTCTTGGCCATCGGCGAATTTGGCCGCAGCCCGCAGAAGGGCGTCAGCACGTCCGGCAACGGCAACAGTCCCGACGGCCGCGACCATTGGCCCTACTGCTACACCGGCCTGATCGCCGGCGCGGGCATCAAGCGGGGCTATGTGCATGGCAAGAGCGACGCCACCGCTTCGGCGCCGTTGGACAACCCGGTACACCCCAACGATCTGTTGGCTACGGTCTATCACCTCTTCGGCATCTCGCCCGGCACGATCGTATTGAATCACTTGAACCAGCCTCGCGAGCTGGTGAAAGGGGAGGCGGTGACGGCTCTGATCGCGTGATCGGAAAACCGCTGCCGCCGCCCTCGCTCCGCGACGATTTCGGGCGAGATCGCTTCGCAGAAAAAACGGCGCTCTAGCTAGTCGGCCGCTTTCAGTCGAAACGCATCGTCGAAGCGATAGACCTTCAAGTCCTTGCCGAAGGGCAGCTTGCGCAACTCGGGTTCGATCGTCGCCCGATCGCCGACGACTACAATCGCCAGCCGGTCGAGGGCGAGGTACTTCTTCGCCACGCGCGTCACGTCGGCGACGGTCACGGCCTGGATGCCCGGCACAACGGTGTTGAAATAGTTGTCGGGAAGCTGATAGGTCACCAGCGTTTCAAGCTGCGAGGCCACGTGCGACGGCGTCTCGAAGCCGGCCGTGTAGCCGCGCGTGACGTACTTCTTGCAGAAGTCGAGTTCCTTGGCTTCGACGGGCCGCGCGCCGGCCATGTCGTTGAGCTCGTTAAGGAACTCCGTCAGGGCCGGGGCCGTGACGTTGGTCTGCACGCTCGACGTAGCCGCGAAAAGCCCTTCGGCTCGGACACGCCAGTCCCACACGCTGCGGGCACCGTAGGTGTAGCCCTTTTGCTCGCGAAGGTTCATGTTCAAGCGGCTGGAGAACTGGCCGCCGAAGACCGTGTTCATCACGCTTTGCGGAAAGTAGTCGGGCGTATTGCGGCAGGAACCAATCAAGGCCACGCTGATTACCGATTGGGCCGCGTGCGGCTTGTCGATCAAATTCAGCGCTGTCGGCTTCCGCTCGGGCAGCGCGAATTCGGTGCGGGCGGTGGGGTTATGGCCGGTGCTGCGACCAACGTCCAGTCACCTAGCGCCGGCTCCAGGCTAGCGGTCAACTCGGCAAGCGTGATGTCGCCAACGGCAATTATCGCCGCACGCTCCGGCCGCATCCAGCTTTCATAGAACCGCATCAAGTCATCCGGCTTCAGGGCCCTGATGACGGCCGGATTGCCCCATTGCGGATGGCCGTAAGGATGTTCGCTGCCATAGAGAAACTGCGAGACGGCCATCGAGGCGAGCACCGTCGGCTCGTTGCGGAACTGCTTCAATCGCGCGAGTGAGCTGATTTGTTGGCGATGCAATTCCACCTTGGGAAACGTTGGATGGCGGAGGACATCGACCATGATATTCAGGGCCTTCGGCAGTTGACGCTTAAGCGAAAAGAGCCGCACGCCCGTAGAGTCCCAATCGGCCGAGACGCCCAGGCTCGCGCCGATATCGCCCAACTGCGCGGCGATCTCGTCGGCCGTACGCGTGGGCGTGCCCTCGTCCCACATGGCCGCAGTCATGTCGGCCAGTCCGGGTGTTTCTTTGCCGTCGTTCGCGCGGCCGGCGGGAAAGACCACGTGCAGGTTGACCACCGGCAACTCGTGCTTTTCCACCAAGAGCACGTTCATGCCGTTGGCGAGTTTTGCCCTTTGGATCGGCGGCAGCGCGAACTTCGGCTCCGTGGCGCCTTCGGGCAACGACTCGCGGCCCGCCTCGCCCGCGGCGGCGAGCTGTGGGTAAATCGACGGCAACACCGCGACGTATGGAGGAAGCGGCTCAAGCTTCTTCGCAATGTCTTCGCGCGCGGCGTCGGCCGCGACGAGCGGATTCGGATGAATCGTCACTTCGCTCCCCGGCTCGATCTCGACAACCACGCGGCCGGGGCCAAGAAACTTTTGGGCCATTTGCTGCACTGTGGCCGCACTTACTTCCGCGTAGCGGGCGAAATCCTTAGCCATGTAGCCCGGATCGCCGGTAAAGGTGTTGTAAAGGTTCAATTGATCGGCGCGGCCGCCGAAGCCGCCGACCGGTTCCAGCGAGCGAATCGTGCGAGCTTCATACGTATTGATGGCCCGTTCCATTTCGTCGGCCGTGGGCGGTTCCGCCTTGATGCGGGCGATTTCCTCGGCGACGGCCGCCTCGACCTCCGCGATCGTGTGGCCCGGCCGCACCGTTGCCACAATGCCAAAGTCGCTCGTCAACTCCTCTCCGTCCTGATAGGCCTGCACGTCCTGGGCGATCTGCTTCTCGCGCACCAGCGCGCGATGCAGCCGCGACGTTTTGCCTCCGCCCAGTACATGGCCCAGCAGGCCCAAGGCCGCGTCATCCGCGGTAAAGTGCCGCGGCGTCGGCCAGGCATAATAGACGCGCGCCAAGCCCACGCGGTCGGTCATTGTGATTCGCTTTTCTTCTTTCAACTCAGGCGTCGATGGCCGGGGGAGCGTGACCTTTGGACCGGCCGGTATGGGGCCAAAGTACTTTTCCACCAGGCGTTTCGCTTCGGCCGGATCGATGTCGCCGGCGACGCACAGGCTGGCGTTGGCCGGATGGTAATAGCGGCGGAAGAAATCGGCGATGTCGTCGCGCGAGGCCTCGGTGATATCCTTCATCGAGCCGATCGTCGGCCAACTATAAGGATGGTCGGGTGGATACATGGCCGCGAGCATCGTCTCATGCACGAGGCCGTAGGGCCGGTTCTCGTAGCTCTGCCGCCGCTCGTTCTTCACCACGTCGCGCTGGTTGTCCAGCTTGGCCTGGGTCATGGCCGGGAGCAAGAAGCCCATGCGGTCCGATTCCATCCAAAGGGCAAGCTCAAGATAGTTCGACGGCACGGTTTCCCAGTAGTTCGTGCGGTCCATCGCGGTCGAGCCGTTGAGTTGCCCGCCCACGGTCTGGATCGGTCCGAAGTAAACTTTGTCGTAGTGCTTCGAGCCTTGGAACATCATGTGCTCGAAAAGATGGGCGAACCCGGTGCGGCCCGGCCGTTCGTCCTTGGAGCCGACGTGGTACCACACGTTGACGCAAACTATCGGCGTCGAATGGTCTTCGTGCAGGATGACCTGGAGGCCGTTGGGCAGCGTGAATTTCTCGAACTTGAGTGCGGGAATATCGGGCATTTGTCTTGTTGGAGCGGCTAGAAGCGAGAGCGAACAAAGGGCGGCGGCCAGGGAATACATTTCAATGGACCTTGGTGTTGTGAACCGGCTCAATTATCGTCGAACGTACGGCCGCAGCAAGTGGCCATGTTGTTCTCGGCAGGCGGATATGCAAGTTTACGGCTTCTTCACTTCCAGCAGACTTCCATCCTGGCCGCCGACGATTAACCTCGATCCGATCACTAGCGGCCCGCTGCCCAAGGGACAGCCGGCGTCAACCTTGCCGTGCTCCTTGCCGTTGGCGGCTGAAATGCGCCAGACGATTCCGCTTTGCGATGCCCAAAAAATATCGCCGCCCGCGCTGAAACGGCGCGCCGGCCAGGGGACCGTAGCTAAGCTCCGCTTGCCAAATCATCTGCTGCCGGCCATCGACGGCGATCAAACGATTCTTGTCCGTCGCCACAAGCACCAGATTGCCGACGATTTGCGGTCCCCACGCCGCGTGGCCGCCCAGGGCCTGCGATTTGCCCGGCGAAAGGCCGGGCAGGGTGAAACTCGCAAGCTTGTCGTCGGCGTTGACCACGTAGACCGACTTGCCGAGCACGGCGATCGGCGATACGAGCGCGGGCTTTGACAGGGCAACCGCCGCTTCCGTAAGCGCTTGGTAGGGGGCCACGCCCGTGATATGGAGCGCGATCATGCGCCGATCGCCGTCGCACAACACGGCCAGCTTGTCGCCGACCAGCTTTTCGTTCAACGGCCTGGGGAACCTGCCACTTCCACTCGGTCACGCCCGGCAGCGAGATCGCGTAGGGCTTGGCCATCCGATCGACGCGGGCCAGCGGGTCCAAGAGGCTGACCTCGCCGTTCACGCATGCCGCCATCACACCGCCGGCGAACGAAGCCGGCGCGGCGGCCAACTCGTGCGGGCTGACCAACCAGCGGAACTGCCGCTCTTGATCCTGCGGGTCGTAGATGGCGATCGGCGTCGTGCCTGCGCCACTGCTGATGGCGAACCTCTCATCGGGCAGCGCTAAGAGCGAACTGAGCGGCTTGCCGAGCCGCGAGGCCTCGACAGACACGATCGGCTGAGTCGGCTGCGCGTGGGGGCGCAGCTCGGCCGGCAGCAGGCGGAACATGCCGCCGCTGGCCGTCACCGCGGTCAGCTTGCCGGTGATGGCGCCAATCGTCGGCGCGGCCACCAGGGGCGCGGCGAGCCATGTTTGCCAGACCAGTTCGTTCGTCGCCAAGTCGATCGTCGAGGCGGTTGCGCCAGGCACTCCGGGCCGCTCGGCGGCGTAGAACAACGCTCCGCCGACGTTCGCAGGCGGCGCGGCAAACTTCGAACCTTGTTCGAGCGTCGTCTGCGGTACGATTTGTCCTTCCGCACTGGGCCCATTGCTGCCGGGGACCGCATAGCCGGTCAACTGCCGGCCGGTCACCCAGACGGATTTCCCGTCGAACAATGCGAAGTGTTCCAGCCTATCGTCCAAACTCGGATCGAGCCGGGCGGTCACGTGAAACGACGCCGCTTCGCCGGATTCGCCGCTTGCCAGCGCGATCAGTCCGCCCTGCGTGGTAACAACCGCCGCGCCGCCCACAGTAGCAACGGGCGCCGTATTGATCGTGCCTTTCACGCCAATTCGTGCGACGGTTTGCAGCGGCTCGTCTTTTTGCGATGGTGAAATCGACACTACGCGGATTGTGGCTTCATCCGAACTTTCGTTGACAGCCACCAACAGAGCATCGCTGGCAACGCCCGGCGCGGCGGCGATCGTACCCGGTTCGTGGCCCAGGTGCAATACCTGGCGGCAGCGCCCATCGGCAATCACATAGAGATTTGACTGATCGGCGACGAGGTAGGTCAGGCCATGCGCGGCGTTGACAACCGGCGGAAGCTTGACGGCCTGCGGCAAATGCAGATAGTGCGGCGCGTCGCCCGTCGCCGCATTGATGAAGAGCAGCCGTTGGTCTTGCGTGAGCAGTAGCAACGACTTGCCCGAGGTCACGGGAGCGGCCACGATCGGCTGTCCCGCATTCAACCGCCAGACGAGCGCCCCGGTGACGCCGTTTACGCGCAGAAGCTCCTGATGGAACGGATCGCACAGCACCACGTCATCACCGGTCGATCCGGCAACCGGCAGCGCCGTCACCACTGGAGGACTCGCGTTGCCGGCGATCCCACCTGCGGGCCGCGAATCGCGCGACAAACCGCCTCCAAAGCACTTTGCCCGTTTGCACATCAAGCGCGTAGGCGGTTCCCTGATGGACGACGAACCGCAGCTTGCCTTTGCCGGCGGGCAGTTCGCCGCTCACCGGCTGGACGGCCAGCGGCATGTCGGCGATGAGGTCGGAAGGCCGATCCTCGCGAGAAATCGCGAGCGTCTGGTCGCCTTGTTTGACAGCTTGTTGTTGCATTGCCGAGGCTTGTTTCATCGCCGCGGCCAGGTCCGGGTTGTCCGCCAGATCGGGATACGCCTGAACGACGTTTCGATAAGCCGCATAGGCCCTGGGCAGGTCATCCGCGGCGACAGCCTTGCCGATCTCGCCTACCGCGTTTTTGATTTCATTTCGCCCTTCGACCTTTTGGCTGGACAGCTTGAGGACGCGATTGATTGGCGCAAGCATCGCATCCGCCGGGCGAGCCGCGGCTGGGATGGCGGTTTCGATCAAATTCATCATGCTCCGTAGCCGCGTGACCGAAGCGAGGTCCGGCTGGGCCTGCGTCTGCCGGGCCGCGCCTTCGCAGATCTGCGCCAGGGCGACGCCAACCTTCTGCAAAAGATCAGAGGACGGCGACTTGGGTATCGCTTTTACTTGTGCCTGTGCCACCTCGATCGCGGCGGCCCAATCGCCCGACTTGTCGGCTTGCTGGCTTGCTTGGCGAAGCTCGGCCAAGATGCGCAGCCCGCGCATTTCGTCAGCTTCCCGCGAGTTGCCGTAGCTCTTGAGGAACTCATCGTAATAGGCAATGGCGTGTCCATAATCGCCCTTGCTCGACGCGTCTTCCGCCTTGCGGCGGATTTCGGCGGGGTCGGCGGCAGAGAAGTACCAAAAGGCCGTCAACATGGCGAGAATGGCGAACACGGCCACGCCCCAACTGAAGAGCACGAGCTTCACTTGCCTCGGATCGGCCGCCTTGACCTGCACGGTTTTCGATCTGTGGCGGCGAAAGATATTCTTGATGACGCGGCGGAACGAGAACTTCCGGGAAATCGGCGCGCCGAGCGCCGGCCCGGACATCGGGTCGTCGAACTGGCTCGACTCGCGGGCCTCGCTTTCGACGAGCGAGTCCAGCGGCTCCAGCTTTTTATCCAGCGGCTCCAGCTTTTCGCCGACGCCCTCCGGCTTGGTCGCACTGGCGGCTTTCGAGCGGTTCGGCTGCGCGGTCGCCGGCACGGCAGAGCCGCCCGCCGCTTTTTTTGCCGCCGGTCCATCCGCTGGGGGCGAGGCCGGTTTGGCCGACCTCTTGGCCCTGCCGAGCGGCTCCGGTTCTGGGGCCAGATCGAGGTCGTCGGGCGAGCTCGTCGCGGCCGGCTGCGAGCCTTTTGCGGCCGGCGCGCCCTGCGGCGTCGGCCGGGCCGGCGCTTGCCGGGCTCGGTTCGCGGCGGCGCCGGCGGCGCGGGAATCGAAGTTTTCAACGCTTCGGTCGGCTTGGGCTCGCCCTTTTGCCATCGGGAGAACGAAGGCTTGTCGTCCGCTTTCTGCAGCACAGCCGACAGCAGCCGCTCGGCCTGGGAGGCAGTAATGTGCTGTCCCTGGACCAGCCACAGCGACAAGCCCACCGCGTCCGGCGGCGGCGATGTCCGCTGGATCTCGCGCCGCGCCGAGTCCAGAACCTGGGCGGAGACGAGGTCTTTTTCCTCCAGAAGTTGCAAAAACTGTTCGGCGGACGCCATGTACTCGGTTCGATAAGTCGGGCAGTTTCGCTCACGGAACCCGCTTTTGGGGTGGTCCATCGATCATAGCGCGCGGGGGAAGTTTCGTCAAGGAAGCGTGGGCACAATTGACAAGCGGCAATCGTTCTCGATAAGATGGTACTTTCATCGCCTGTGTTGGGAGCGAAGGAACTGTCGTGGCTTTTGTGGCAACGGTTCATCTCGGTTCCTGACGCGTGGCGTAATCGCCCCGGGCGAATCGGGGCGAGGGACAGGTAGCTCAGTTGGTAGAGCACAGGACTGAAAATCCTGGTGTCGCCGGTTCAATCCCGGCCCTGTCCACTTAGGAAAGACTTTCCAGCAAAGAGGTTACGTCAACAGCCGTTCTCATCGGGCCATACTTTCATCGGGTGGTGTGTTGCTAAAGTGTTGCAAACCGGCTTCCGCGACGGTCGATTTCGGCCCGTACTTGTCAGCCCACCAGCAGCCGTCTCATTCCGTCCTCTGCGACTCGATCCGATACAAGTTTGTTTTTGTGCGGAGAAACAGCGACTTACCTGACACGGCCGGTGACGCCATGCAACCGCCGTCTAGCGTATTGGTGGCAAGCAATTCGAACCGGCGTCCGGGTTTGATCACCGTGAACTTTCCGTCCCGGCTGCAAAAATAGATGCGGCCGTCCGCGAAGATCGGCGAGGCGGCAAAGTGACCGCCAATCTGCTGTTTCCAGACTTCGCGGCCGGAAGCAATCTCCAAACAACTGAGTTCGCCGCTGTCGCTGACCATTAAGATCAACTCGCCCACCGTCACCGGCGAGGCAAGCTTGGAAACTACTTTGCTGCCGTTCTTCCACACCACATGCGAGCTGGTGACATCCCCGTCCCCGCCCGGCTTGACTGCCCACAGAGCGGTGTTTCCCATGCCGGTTACGAACATGATCAGCCCCTGAGCGAATACCGGCCGTGATGCGGTAGTATGGCTGCCGTGGTAGATTTTCCAGACCTCGCGGCCAGATCGAGGATCGTAGCCGAAAATGGTCTTGGAACCGGAACTGATCATCATCGGCTTGCCGCCGAATTCGATGATGATTGGCGTGCTAAAAGCCTTGCGGAGGTCACCTTCCGACATTGGTTTGCCGTCCGCGCCCAGGTCGCCCCAGCGGGTCGTGCGATCGGTCTTCCATACGGTCTTCCCCGTCCGTTTGTCCAAGGCCGCCACGTACTGCGAGTTGACGCCGTCCATGCTCAAGATCAGCAGATCATTGAACAAGAGCAGCGACGAGGCCGGGCCGCGATAGTGCCGGCAAGGCAAGTCCGTCCGCTGCCAGAGAGTTTTTCCACTGGCCGTGTCGAGACAGGCCGTGCCGTAGCTGCCAAAATGGACATACACCCGACCGGCTTCGATTACCGGCGACGGTGAGGCATAACAATTAAGGCCATTTCCCAAAGGCTCCGGCGTGTCGGCATGAAACAGCCTCTTGTTGACGCGCACTTGGCCGCTCTGCTCATCAAGGCAGAGCACGTAAAAGTCGTGCCCTTCTTCGTCTGCAGTCGTCAGCCACACTTGGCCGCCGAGGATCACCGGAGTGGACCAGCCGCGACCCGGAATAGGTGTCTTCCAAACCACGTTCTCCGTCTCGCTCCAATGTAGCGGCAAACCGGCCGGTTGGGCGTCTTCGGCGGCGGCAGCATGCCCGTTGCTGTAAGGCCCGCGGAATTCCGGCCAATCCAAAGCCTGCGCAGCACGGGAATACAGCGACAGCAAACCCAACAGTTGTAAAGCGAATCGCCTCGCCCGTAGTCTTTTCCGCAACTGTTTCTTCACAGCGTATTGACCTCTTACTATACATCGTGATCTTGGCAAGGGAACTCTTGGTCCAGAGAGCGGGCACGTCCTTCGCGAAAATACCACTTTCCTCCCAGGCTTGCCGACTTAAATAGTGTATAGCCTGGGAAGTGATGGTTCAACGTCCGCAAGCCAATCCGGACGACAAAGTGCAGCAAATAATACGGCTCGCGGGCCAAGTCGGCAAACTGAGTATTTAGCTTCTTGACGCCCGAAGGGGCGGAGATGTTCCACGACTTGCACCGCCGCGTCATGGCGGGCGAGTACCACCCGCAATGGCTGCAAGGCGTTGATCGCCCGACCCGCAACGCGGGCGATCGGAAAACTAAGAATTCCGAGACGGGCGCACAAGCGAGACTGGCCCGCTTCTATTCGAGCGGCCGGACTGCGGTGTCAGAACACCACGGCTCATTTTCTTGCCGACTTTACTTTGCTCCGGTCCCGACGCGACGGCGCGCGGCAACGAACACGCTGAGAGCAATCAACCCGCTTCCCAGCAGGCTCAGCGTCGCCGGTTCGGGAACGACGGTAATGGGCGACGAGAGGGCATATAACGGCCATCCGACGCCATTGGAAAAAGCTCCATCAGGGTCACCGGTAATCCAACCCGTGGTCGTCGCATTACTGTCGCCGTATTCGGGAGTTGACGAACCGAGCGGATTCAAGGAACCTCCCAGGGCATCGGCGCCCGTCCAAATAAGATTGATGGGAGGCCCGTTTCCGTTCTCGTCAAACCCAATCGGAGCCAGCAGGCTGCCGCCCGAATAAAGGCTTCCGGCTGAAACCTCAACACCATGCGTATTATAAATGGGGATTCCCGCCGATGACGGGGCGTTATCCTTGGCATCGTTGGGCGATGCCCCCGTGGAAGCCACAGCGTGCCAGGTGACGCCTCCCGGCAAAAGCGCGGTGAGCGGAGTTGCCGCGGAGGTGACGAACGAATTGTAGAAACCGAGCGACCCGCTGGAGGCGCCGGTCTCGGTGGACGTGGCAAAGATTATTTCATACTGCGAATTGGGAGGGAGATTTGTTGGAAGAGTAACTGTTGCCAAGAGGTGTCTTGAAGATCCCAAGAAGACGGCCAACCCAACCACCGCGAACATTACGACCTTGTTGTAGAATCGAGCGAGCGACATGTCTTTCCTCCAATTAAAGAACGAACTATCAAAAACAGGATTATTCCAGCCGCGCCGAGGGTGAGCGTTGACGGCTCGGGAACGGCGGCGGTGATTGTCAGGACCGGGCGGAAGCTCGTAGTCACAAACGATCGCGAGTTGACGAGGTAGCTCACGTTCGCATCCGCGGGCGCGAGTTCCATTGATGTTACATTGCCCGCTGCTATGTCGTTCAGTATTCCTGAAGACGGCGTCAGGGCATACGTCGCCGAGACGCCCGAAGCGCCGCTCAGCGAACTGTTGAAAAAGAATGAGCCGAGTGATTGATCGTTGGCGCCCAGAAACGAAGGCAACGTAGCGGCGGTGATGCCGTTGGTGGTGGGGCTGGCCGGCGTGCCGGTTCCTTCGACCCAAGTGTTATTTTGCATCCACGTGGCAGCGAGTGTGCCGCTGCTTTGCGCATTGAAGAGCGGATTATTCACCGACGCGGACGTTAGTTGCAGGTTTATGCCGGTAACCGACCAGTTGCCGGCGCCGAACTGTGCGTCAAACGACGACTTTGCCGCCGAAGTGGCGAATAAAAGCACGCTTTCAAATGCTCCATTACTGGACGCGCTGCCTGAAACCTCCAACGCGCCTGCGCCGCCATAATTCGAGTTGGGGTTGTTGGCAGATACAAATGCGTCCGCCGAGGGATTAAGATTGACGGTCAACGAAGCGGCGCGAGTCGTCGCGGCACCGAACACGAGCAAGCAAACCGCCAAGCCGCACAAGCAGATTGATTGGGGTGAGGCACTCATTGATTGATCCTTGGTGGGAATGTCACTGGTACAACATTGAATGGGGTGACACTTGATGTCCAGCAATCAATAAGCGCCTTCAGACGCGAAACATGCGGATCAATCGCAGTCCGGCGTAAGTAACCATACTTCCGCCATTCCCCTAGAGGCCGAATCTTACTACAAGTCGTTACGGGCAACCGCACATGCTCCCCATATACTCCCCAGCAAAACTGATTTAAGTCGGGGCGATTCGCGAATGAGCCACTTTGAGCGGAGCAGCGAACGCCGCAACTATTAGAGCCACCCTTAGTTGGGGGTTTGAAATCGCGGATTGCGTCTGCGCTGATTCCATAACCCTTTGCCAAATATAGAGTTGCGTCGGACGTTCCATCCTCGCTATACCTTTCCTTGCCGGATTAGCTATACTAGAGTCGTTGAATGACTTCTATGGTCGCTGCGGCGGAAGTGATTTCCGTCGCAACTTGAATGACTGAATCAGACATCCCGGTAGTTAGTTCTAAGGAACTGCTAACGCTCTTCGGCGCCTGCGATCAGCACGTTCGCAGAATCCGCGAGGCACTGTCGGTCTCAATCTCCGCGCGGGACGGACAAATTCATGTCCAGGGCGAAGATCGGGCTGTGGCCAGCGCCACGCAAGTGCTTGAGGAACTCCAGGCCCAGGCTCAGCGGCACGGCGACGTGGCCCCCGACGACGTCAGCCGCGTGCTGGCCGGCGTGCAGCAGGGCGAAACCGCCACTCCACCGCGGCCGTTGACGGTCTTTACCAGCGGGCGACAGGTCCGTGCCCGCACTCAGGGCCAGGCCCGCTATGTCGAGGCCATCGCCCAGCACGACGTGGTCCTCTGTCATGGCCCGGCCGGGACCGGCAAGACGTATCTGGCCGTGGCGACGGCGGTGGCCGCCTTGCGGGCCGAAAAAGTCCGCAAGCTGGTGCTTGTGCGGCCGGCCGTCGAGGCGGGCGAAAGCCTCGGCTTCCTGCCGGGCGATCTGCAAGCCAAAATCAATCCCTACCTGCGGCCGCTCATGGACGCTCTGCACGAAATGATGGACTACGAGCAGATCGTCCGCTACCGCGAGCAGGACCTGATCGAGGTCATCCCATTGGCCTACATGCGCGGGCGGACGCTCAACGACGCCTTCATTATTCTCGACGAGGCGCAGAACACGACCGTCTCGCAGATGAAGATGTTCCTCACGCGGATGGGCACCGGTTCGCGGATCGTCGCCTCGGGCGATACGACGCAGATCGATCTGCCGGAACATTGCAAGAGCGGCCTGGTTGACGCCTTGGAGCGTCTAGTGGACATCGAGGGCGTGGCCTGCGTGAAGCTCGGCCGCGGCGACATCGTGCGACATCCGCTGGTGCAGAAGATTGTAAACGCTTACGAGCACGGGGCGGCGAAAAGGCATTAGTTTATGGCAAACGGCGGTCAACGAAAAACGAGATCGGAACGCGTCGCCGCGCTAGAACTGCCGCCAGGGCGTTTGGAGCGCGCGTGGCTCGGGCTTTGCCACCGCGACATGCTGTCGCGGTTAGCGCTGGCTTTCGTCGCGGCCGTGGCCGTGTGCCTCATCATTCAGGCGTGGGACCCGCCGCTGCACTGGCGCACCGGCATGGTACACACACGCTACTTCTCGTCGCGCGTCAGTTTCCAGCGCGAGGACCACGAGGCGACGCTCAAAGCGCAGCAAAAGCGCCCGCGACGAAACGATGGCCGTGTTCAACCAGGATACGAAGCCGCTGGAGCAATTGCGGGCCCTGCTGCGGACGACGATCGCCGACCTCACCAAGGCGGAAACGCTGAACGATTCGACGCGGAAGCTGTGGAACGAATTCCAGCCGCCTCGGCCGGAGAAGCTGGAAAAAAGCGCCACGTCGTCCAAGCCGGCAGACGAAGCGGCCGCATTCAAGGAGTTTCGCAACGCACTGGCCGGCAAGGACAATCTCGATCAACTCGATCACGCCGTCGCTGAGGCATTCGCACCGCTGGAGCGGCACGGCCTGTTGGCCGAACCGCTGAAGGCCCTCGAGGATTTCAACAAGAAGACGATCGTCGTTTTTCCCGGCGGTAACGCGGAGCAGAGCCACGAAGTGGAAGCCCGCGATGTCGAAATCGACCCGGACGCGATCAAGCGGACTCTGGCTGACGGCCTCGCCTCTAAGGGTATCGCCGAGAGGATTTACGCCTGGCTGGAGCCGCGGCTATTGCACCCTTCGACCCCCTTTACCACGCTGACATTCAATGAGGCCGCCAGCAAGAAGGCCCAGGATGACAACGCCAAAATTCCCGAAGTGATGTTCACGTTCGATCCGGGCAAGCCCCTCGTGAAGCGGGGCGAGTCGATCGATGAACCGAAGCTGGAGCTGCTCAAGAGAGAATATGCTGCATTCCTCGCGGACCGCACCACCGCAGAGCCGCATTTGCAAGGGCATGGCGGTGCTGTTCGCCGTCTTCGTGCTCTTCACACTTTGTGCTATGTATATGCGTTACCGACAGCGCGGTGTGCAGGCCGGTCTCGATCGGCTGGCTGCCGCTCTGGCCTTGGCGGTCGGGGCCGTGCTCGCGGCCCGGCTGGCCGCCCTCGATCCTTGGCGTGCAGAACCCGTGGCGGTGATTCTCTTCGGCATGATCATGGCCATCGCCTATCGGCAGGAACTGGCCTTGCTGTTTTCCGGCGTCGTCTCTTGGATTGTCGTGTTGGCGCTGGGCGGCGACTTGCCGATGTTCCTGCTGCTGTTCGGCACGACGGCCGCCGCCGCGCTGAGCCTGTGGCGCATCCGCAGCCGCAGCAAGCTGGTCTACGTCGGCCTGTTTGCCGGTGTCGTGGCGGCGACGTTGGACTTGGACATGAAGCTGATCGAGAACCAACCCCTGCGGCTGGCCGACCAATCGTTGAATTGGGCGTTGTTCCGCGACGCCGGCCACCAGTTCGGCTGGGCGCTGGCCGCGGGCTTCATCATGACGGGCCTTTTGCCCTTCGTGGAGCGGCTATTTGGCGTGCTCACCGACCTGAGCCTGTTGGAACTGGGCGACGTCACCCATCCGCTGCTGCAAGAACTCGTCCGCCGCGCGCCGAGCACCTACAACCACTCGATCACCGTCGGCTCGATCGCCGAAGCCGCCGCCGAAGCGATCGGCGCCCGCGGCCTGCTCTGCCGCGTCGGGGCATACTTCCACGACATCGGCAAGATGCTCAAGCCGGGCTATTTCGTCGAGAACCAGGGGAAGGAAGGCAATCGCCACGACGGACTCGTGCCCGCCATGAGCACGCTGGTGATCATCGCCCACATCAAGGACGGCGCCGACCTCGCCCGGCAGCACCACCTGCCGCAGCCGATCATCGACATGATCGAGCAGCACCACGGCACGACGCTCATGGAGTACTTCTTCGACCGCGCCCACACGCAGCAAGCGTCCGATCCCAACGGCAGCGAGATCGACGAGAACCTCTTCCGCTACCCCGGTCCCAAGCCGCAGATCCAAGGAAGCGGCCGTGCTGATGCTGGCCGATGCCGTGGAAAGCGCGAGCCGGACGCTGGTCGATCCCACCCCCGGCCGCATTGAGGGCCTCGTCGGCGACCTTGCCCAGCGGCGGCTGCAAGCCGGCCAGTTCGACGAAAGCGGCCTTACCCTGCGCGAGCTGGGCACCATCGAGCGGAGTCTTGCCATGTCGGTCGCCTCCATCTATCATGGCCGGCTAAAGTATCCCGAGCAACGCACGGCATGAAGCAAATCGCCGGCCGCAACAAGATCACCGTCCCGATCGCCGACCAGCAAAGTCACGTGACCGTGGACCGCCGGTTGCTGCGGCGGGCCGTGAAGAACGTGCTCCGCATGGCGGGCGTCGGCAAGGCCGCGATCAGCGTGGCGATCGTTGACGACGACACGATCTCCGAGTTCAATTGGAAATACCTGCGCCATCGCGGCCCGGCCGACGTGCTGAGCTTTCCGCTTGGGGATGGCGGGCAATTGGAGGGCGAGGTGGTCGTCAGCGCGGAGACGGCCGCCAGCCGTGCGCCGCACTACGGCTGGACGCCGCAAGACGAGCTTTTACTGTACGTCGTACATGGCACGCTGCACCTGGCGGGCCATGACGATCGAACGGCGCGCCAGCGGGCCGAGATGCGGCGCAAAGAACGGGAAGTATTGGAAGGCCTTGGAATCACAAGAAGATGAGCATCGCCGCCCTATCCTGGCTCTCCGCGACATCGCTCGGCGTTACTTGCTTGTCGGCGCTTGCGGCCCGCGCTGTCCGAATTCTCTCCGGCCGAACTTGAGGAGATTTGCCGGCGGCGGAAAAAGCCCGAGCGGTTGGGCCACGTGCTGCGGTGGCGGGACACGTGTCAGCCTGGCAATGCAGTCGCTGCGGACGGCGGCGCTGGCCGCGGCCGCGGCGGCCGGCGGTTTGGCGGCATGGCAGTATGGCCGAGAACACGATGCGGTCGCCGGCACGTGGGCCATCGCGTTGTTTGCGGGTCTGTTTGGCTTCCTCGCCGCCAACGTCTGGCTACCCTGGACCTTCGCGCGGCTCTGGGCGGATCCGTTTCTCTTTTTTGCCTGGCCGCTGCTTTGGGGATTGAGCCTCGTTCTAGCGCCGCTCTGCGTTTGCGGCGCGGGTGGTCGACGTGGCCTTGCACCGCGTGGCGGGGCGCGATCAGCCGGCCCCCAACGAAGATTCGTTCGAGGAAGACATCCGCACGATCGTCTCCGAAGGCCATCGCGAAGGCCTGCTGGAGGAAGAGGCCCGAGAAATGATCGAGGGCGTGATCGAACTGGGCGACGTCGACGTTCTCGCAGATCATGACGCCACGGACCGACATGATTTCCATCCCGGCTTCGACCTCCTGGGACGATATGCTCCAGCAGGCGATCAACGCCGGGCATACGCGGATCCCGGTCTACGGCCGCAACCGCGACGACATCCTCGGCATCCTGCATATAAAGGACCTGCTGCCGGAATTGGCCCGCCAGCCGGACAAGCGCGTGGAGCCTTGGACGAAGCTGCTGCGGCAGCCTATCTTCGTGCCCGAGACGAAGCCCGTCGACGCCTTGCTTCAGGAATTGCAGCGGGGCCGCAACCACATGGTCGTCGTACTGGACGAATACGGCGGCGTGTCGGGCCTGGTGACAATCGAAGACGTGCTCGAAGAGATCGTGGGCGAGATCGTCGACGAGTACGACGCGGCGCACGTCGAGGGCCTGCGCGACCTTTCACCCGGCGTCTGCGAAGCGATGGGCCGGGTCCACATCGATGAAGTCAACGAGCGGCTGGGGCTGGAACTGCCCGAGGACGCGGACTACGACACGATCGGTGGGTTCGTCTTCAACGAGTTGGGGCACATCCCCACCGCCGGCGAGGACTTGACCTGGAGAAATGTCCGCATCACGGTGCTGGATGCCACGCGGCGGCGGATCGAACGAGTGCGGATCGAGGTCCTCGATGCGGCCGGCTTGCCAACCTCTTAGGGTTACGTAAGAATAACTGCGCGGCCTCAGCGGCCTTCGTCGGGGTTGGCCACGCCTAACACAAGGGATTTCAATATGATACGCCGCGGATTGTTTTCTTTCGCGATTCTGGCCAGCGGCTCGTGCTTGCGCGGCCGGCGCAGGCTGCCGTGTCCTCGGTGAACGATCAGGCCGGGTTTTTCTCCAAGACGGCCATCGACCAGGCGACGGCGAAGCTGCAGGAGATCCGCAGCCGCTATAAAGTCGAGGTGGTCGTGGAGACTTTCCCCTCGGTCCCGCAAGACATGCGTACACGCTTCGACATGGCCAAGACGGAGGCCGAGAAGAACCGCTTCTTTCAGCGCTGGGCGGAGATTCGCGCCTCGGACGAAGGCGTCAAAGGCGTCTACGTCCTTATCTGCAAGAGTCCTGGGCATTTGCAGATCGAACCGGACGAGTCGGTGCGACGAAAGGCATTCACGCTGCAGCAGAGCAACGCCCTCGCCGCCAGCGTGCTGCCGGTATTGAGAGAGAAGCATTTCGATGCAGCGCTCGATAAAATCGTCAGCACGATTAGTGCTTCGGTCATAGCTTCGGAATCGCACGTCCGCAGCCGACCGTCGGCGCCGACTCAGGTGCCCGGCGGCCTGCCGCGTCAAGTAAACAATGTGGTCTCCGGATGAGGAGGCTGGCTCTGCCTGGCCGTAGTGGCGATCCTCGTTATCTGGATGATCATGGGACTGATTCGCGCCTTCAGCGGCCGTGCTTCGGGCGGCTATGGCGGCGGACCCGGAGGAATGCCCGGCGGATACGGACCGGGCGGCATTCCCGGCGGATATGGACCAGGCTACGGCGGTGGCGGCGGCGGATTCCTCAGCTCGATGATTGGCGGCATGTTTGGCGCAGCGGCGGGCAACTGGATGTACGATTCGTTCTTCCGCGGCGAAGGTCACAGTTCGTCCTGGGGCGATACTTCGCAAACCGGATACGACTCGTCCACTGTTCAGGATTCGTTGCCGGCTGATCAGCCGGGAGCGGGTGTATACGGTGACGATTCCGGCGGCGGAGGCGGGAGCTTTGACGACGATGGATCCGGCGGCGGAGGAAGCTTCGATAGCGGGAGCGACGGCGGCGGAGGAAGCGACTATGGTGGTGGCGGCGGAGATTTTGGCGGAGGCGGAGATTTCGGTGGCGGAGGGGACTTCGGCGGTGGGGGCGGAGATTTCTGACGCTAAAACTCCAACCCCGGCAGAGCTTTCTGCCGCGGCACCCGAGCCAAGTCCTCGTAAATCCGGCGGTAGCCTTCGCCCAAGTGCATCATCACTTCCAGCAGCAGCAGATCGGCCCGGGTCATGACGTGCCGGCCGCTGCGGGCGCTCAGGCCCTGAATCATTTCCGCCACCACCGTAAGGTGCAACTCGGCCGTCTGTTCGCGCGGAGATTCCCCCCGCTACCAGGAGTCGCGCCAACCGCCGCAGTTCGTCGGCCAGATTGCCGGAACCCATGATGACATAAGTGCGCAATAGCTCGCGGTAATGGGCGCGCAATTCGGAAGGCAGGGGCACATCGCTTCCGGTCGCGCTCGTCGCCGCCGCAGGACGGGGCCGCCCGAAAATCCCCGACCGCCGCGCACTGTTCCTCCAAGAGCCGCCGGGCTTCGTCCTGCTCGCGCTGCAGGCGCGACTGTTCGGACTGCCGGTGGCGGCGATTTTCTTGGATAAGTTGCCGCTTCTGGACCGCCAGGGCGACGACCCAAATTAGATGCCGTGTTGTGCAAGAGTCGACGCAAACATAACCGTCGGCGCCCGCTTCGTAGCAAAGCACGGCCATTTCCGCTTCGGCCGGCGTCCCCAGCACGATGATCGGCTCTTCGGCCCCGCCGGTGCGATAACCTTCGATCAAGTCCAGGGCTTCAAGTTCGCCCGGCTCGTGGCTGACGAGGATGGCGTCGAAGACTTCCTCGCGAAGCCGCTCCACTCCGGCCGCCTGGCCGGTGACTTCTTCGAGCAGGATTTCGGCCGCGCTATCAGCCGCGAAGGCTTCAGCCAGCCAGGCGCCCTCGCGGCTGGCGGTGGAGATATAGAGCGCCTTCAGCCGGCCTTGCATGCCGTTGAAAAGGGCATCGCCGCCGGGAATCGCGGTTTTCTGCTCGCTGGTCGCGGCCATCGTGAACCTTAGGTGTTTCGCGCCGCCAAAAGTACCATTGACCTAGGTTCAAGTCAAGGCAGATGCGGCGGGATTCGCGGTCGCGCGGCCTGCGAACACCAGGGCCGGATCAGGCACGAAAATCGTTGCGCAAGGCCCAAACGGCCGCCTGCGTTCGATCCTCGACGTGCAGTTTTCGGAGGATATTCTTGACGTACTGCTTCACCGTTTCCACGTCGATGCCCAAGTGCTCGGCGATCTCCTCGTTCGACGAAGAGCCGCTTATCAATCGAGAAAGCACCTGTCCCTCGCGCCGGCTTAAGGGGAACGGCTTGCGCGTTTCGGCCAGTTGGGCGCCGGCTCGGCTCTTGATCTTCCGAATCTGCGAAATGCTCCATGTTTTTTTCCGCCAACCGCCCTGCGAATGATTTCCAACAAATCTTCCTGTCGGATGGATTTCACAATATAGCCGTCGGCCCCCAGCTTGTGCGCATGGGCCATGTCGTTCAGATCGTCGGCAATGGAAAAGATAAGCACGGGAATTGAGGGGTTGTTTCGCTTGATCTTCCGCAAAGCGTCAAGTCCATCCTCGTCGCCCAAGCGGATATCAAGCAAAATGACATCCGGCTTTCCTTTTTCGGCAAGTCGAACCGCTTCGTCGCAAGTCTCAGTCTGCAATGCAACGCCGATTTCACTCCCTTCCAGCAACGACACCAAGCCTGCACGTATGGCCGGGTGGTCATCGCAAATCATCAGGCGTATCCCCATAATGCTGTAATTCCCCGCTGCAAATCCGCTGAGGCTTCGGTTTTGGAATAGACGAATCCCAGACCGAAGCAGTAAACCCCGATAAGTTATAACGTATTATAATTCTGTTGATTGGTTACGTAAAGTGGGACCTTTTCACGCCTCCTCGAGATTTGGTGGCGTCCAAATTCGCACAATCTGTTGGGTTCTCTTTCGTAGGACCCTATCCAATTATACGCAGCAACTCACTCTCTTCAATGATCTTATTGGCGATGAAATTCCCACTTTCCCTCTCGGTGGCATCCGGCAGCTTCGTTTGGCCGAGCCCGCTGATCCGCAGAATTGGTCTCCCTCTCTTGTACGCGATCTTGAGATTCTAAATTGCCGCAAACTGAAAACGACATTGCGTGCCACCCAACCCGCGGAATGTGGCGATTTTATTACGGTTGCCGCCAGGCGCGTTGCAGCCGTCGGTCAGTCGGTCGGCCTCCTTCGGTCCCGACCAGCCGGGCGCATAACTCGCCACGCCGGTCTTGCCGGCCTCGTGCCATGCCGTGAGGATCGGCGTGGCAAACTCCCAGGCGGCCTCCACTTCATCGGCGTTCATAAACAGCGTGCGGTCGCCCCGCAAGGCGTCCAGCAATAGCCGCTCGTAGGCCTCCGGTATCGACTTGCTGAATGACTTGTCATAGAAGAAATCCATCTGCATCGCCTGCAGATCGACGTTCATGCCCGGCCGCTTGGTGGAAAAGACAAGGTGGATGCCTTCGTCCGGCTGGATGCGGAAGCAAAGCACGTTCGGACGGGCGGCGGCCAGATCGCAAACGTCGCCCTCACACTCCACCGTGCGAAACATTCGCAGCGGCGGCTGGCGGAAGTGGATGGCCACTTCCGTAACTCGCCGCGCCAACTGCTTGCCGGCTCGCAATAGAAACGGCACGCCGGACCAGCGCCAGCTTTCCACGTTCGTGCGAATCGCGACGAATGTCTCTGTGAACGAGTCGGGCGCCACGCCCTCCTCCTGTAAATATCCCGGAACGGGCTTCCCGTTAACTGTCCCAGCCTGATACTGGCGCGGACGACGCGGCGCTCAATCTGGTAGTCGGTCCACGCCGGAAGCTGCCGCAGCACCTTGAGTTTGGTGTCGCTGATGTCGCGAGATTTCATTGAGGCGGGCGGTTCCATTGCCACCAGTGCGAGGATTTGCAACAAGTGGTTCTGAATCACGTCGCGGAGCGCGCCGGCATGGTCGTAGAACGCGCCGCGGCGGCCCTCCATGCCCACCGTTTCGGCGGCGGTGATCTGCACGTGGTCGACGAACTGCCGGTTCATGATCGGCTCGAAGATCGCGTTGCCGAAGCGGAAGGCCAACAAGTTCTGCACGGTCTCCTTGCCCAGATAGTGGTCGATGCGGTAGATCTGGTGCTCGCGGAGCCGCTTGAGGATATCCGCATTCAGCGCCCGCGCGGAGGTCAAATCGTGGCCAAACGGTTTTTCGATGACCACGCGCCGCCAACTACTTTCGTTGGCCTCGGGTAACCAGGCCGGCCTGCGACAAGGCATCGACAATCGGGGCGAAAAACTCCGGGTCGGTGGCCAGATAAAACAGCCGGTTGCCGGGCAGGTCGTGCTCCTTCTCCAGCGCTTCCACGTGCGTCCGCAGTTCGGCCAGCCCTTGCGGCTTGCTGAAATCGCCGCAGTGGTAGAATATCCGGTTAAGAAACCGTTGCACGACATCGGGCTGCGCGGTCGCATCGGGGCGAAACTTCGCCAGGGCCTGTTGCACGTCGGCACGGAATTGATCGTCGGTCTTGGCCCGCCGGCCGACGCCCACGATCACCAACTCCGGCGGCATGTATTGGCCTTGATGGAGCCCGAAGAGCGCCGGCATCAGCTTGCGGGCCGTCAGATCGCCCGTGGCGCCAAAGATTACCATGACCGCAGGCTGCAAGAGAGGCGCGGCGCTGGCGGCAGGCTCGTCGATAGTCGAAGTCTCGGTGTGGACGGTGGCAAGAACGGCGGACATGATGTATCTGCTCCCGTTTTGGGACTCGTTTTTGTCGGATGGTCGCGTCATTCTATCGCCATGCGGCAATATCTGCCAGTGTGAAAGTGTAATCTGATCCCGCCGAAAGCGGCTCTTGGACGGCGTCGGCCGATGGTTAGCCCTGACGCTCGCGTCGGCCGGAGAATTCCCCCGCACTGCACGGTATGGAACGAAAAATCCACCCTTTCCTTGCGAAAAACTCCGCCACGCTGTATTATTCTCTTAGGTTGCGGGACAAAGAAACCCGCGGGGCAAGAGGGAGGAAAACGATGAGGCGGGGCCGCGTTTACGTTGGTGGAGTTGTTGGTCGTCATTACTATCATCGGCATTCTGATCGGACTGCTCTTGCCGGCGGTGCAAAGCGCCCGCGAGTCGGGCAGGCGAACCCAATGTGCGAATAATCTCAAGCAGTTGACCCTCGGGGCGAGGCAGCACGAAACGGCCCACACCTATTTTCCCACCGGCGGCTGGGCGAACACCTGGTCCGGCGATCCGAATTACGGCACGGGCCAGACCCAGCCGGGAGGCTGGACTTATAACATTTTGCCGTTTATTGAGCAACAACCCGTGCATGATATGGGAATCGTTACGGCGCCCAGCGCCTCCGGCTCTGCTAGGCCAAGCGGCGCAGACGACAATCACGTCCTTTAATTGCCCCACGCGGCGGACGGCCGTCGTGTATCTTGTGTCTACGAAGACGTGCAACTCTTCCAATCCTAGTAACATGTCTGCTCGCTGCGATTACGCCGCCAACGCAGGAACGAATCAAGATCCAACCAATACACAATGGAGCAACGTGCCCAAAAGCGGCAATCCCGGCACTGTCGTCAACCAACCTGGGTTTCAGTATCCCGCCACGGGCACGTATGCCGATGGCGTTATCTTTACATTGAGCGTGGTCACCGATGCCGAGATTTCACGGAACGGCGCGTCGAACATGATTCTTTTCGGCGAGAAGTCTATGGACGCCTCGAATTACTTGAGTGGTCAAGACCCTGGTGACTTGGCACAGGTGTTTTCGGGATTCTGGTATGATTGGGAGCGCTGGGGCGGAACACAAGTCGCCCCCGGAACCGCAAACTCCTTCCCGCTCAATGCGAGCGTCAGCGTCGTGCCAACGCCGCCGTTGCGTGATCGGGCTAATGTGCAAAATCCAACCATGTTCGGAAGCGCCCACGCGGATGGGTTGAACCTTTTCACGTGCGACGGCTCTGGCCATTGGACTTCCTACAGCATTGACCCGCCCACGTTCGCCATGATGTGCAGCCTGACAAATGCCAATCCGATCGACAAGTCGAAGACCGGCTGGTGATGGATGATGAATGCTGAATCATGCCCACTTATTTCGCCCAAGGCTCGCCGACCACCGACCTGACGCCGGGCGACCTCCGCGCGGCCATGTTCTCGGTGTTCGATAAGCTCGGGCCACGGCAGAAGGTCTTGGCCCTTGCCGCCCGATTTCACCCGGGCCAACAGCATGGCCGGGCCGCTGACTTGCCTGGCCTACGAGTACTTCGGCGACGCGGCTGACCGACGTCATGCCGGCCCTGGGCACGCACGCGCCCATGCCCGACTGGCAAATCGCCAGCATGTTCCCCGGACTGCCGCCGGCGACTTATCCGCGAACACGACTGGCGGAACGACGTGGTCACGATCGGCGAGGTCCCGGCCGACGTGGTCTGCCGCATGACCGAGGGCATTTGGGACAAGCCCTGGCCGGCCCAGCTCAACCGGCTGATCTGGGAGGGCGGCCACGACCTGATGCTCTCCATCGGCCAGGTCGTGCCGCACGAAGTGATCGGCATGGCCAACTACAACAAGAACGTCTTCGTGGGCACGGGCGGGGTGCGGGGCATCAACGAAAGCCATTTCATCGGCGCGGCCTACGGCATGGAGCGGATGATGGGCCGCGCCGACACGCCGCTTGCGCCGCATCCTGAACTACGCCCAGGACCACTTCTGCACGAACCTGCCGCTGGTCTTCGTGCTCACGGTGATCGGCCCGCGCGACGATGGCAGCCTCGCCGTCCGCGGGCTGTACATCGGCAGCGACGTCGAGTGTTTTCGAGGCGGCCTCGGAACTCTCGGTGAAGGTGAACTTCACGGTGCTCGACGAAGCGCCGGCAAAGATGGTCGTCTATCTCGATCCCGAGGAGTTCCACAGCACGTGGCTGGGCAACAAGGCCATCTACCGCACGCGGATGGCCATCGCCGACGGCGGCGAATTGATCGTGCTTGGCCCCCGGCGTGAAGACGTTCGGCGAGGACCGGCAGATCGACGCCCTGATCCGCAAGTATGGCTACTGCGGCACGCCGCGGGTGATGCAAAATGGTCCGCGAGACCGACGACCTGCCGCACAACCTCTCCGCCGCCGCCCACCTGATCCACGGCTCCTCCGAAGGCCGCTTCCGCATCACCTATTGCCCTGGCCATCTCAGCCGCGAGGAAATCGAGTCGGTCGGCTACGATTACGCCGATCTTGCCGCGATGCTCGCGCGCTACGACCCGGCACGCGCCGCGACGGCTGGGCCACGCTGCCCGACGGCGAGCGGATCTACTTCATCGGCAACCCGGCCTGGGGCTGTGGGCGCACCGGGAACGGCTGCGGTAGGTCTTGCTTGCCGAACGGCAAGTTGCCCTCACCCCTGCCACTCTCCCAAAAGGAGAGGGGAGACTTGAGTCACTTCTTCGGACGGACTACCTTCCACGCCAGGCCGAGCTTCTCCATGACGCGGATGGCCATGTAGGTCACGTCGATTTCCCACCAGCGGTGGCCGTGCCGCGGCGCAGGCGGGGAAGGCGTGGTGGTTGTTGTGCCAGCCTTCGCCGAAGGCCAGCAGGCCGACCCACCAGAGGTTGCGGCTGTTGTCGTGCGTGTCGTAGTTGCGGTAGCCCCACATGTGCGAGGCCGAATTGACGAGCCCAGGTGATGTGCAGCACGTACACCAGCCGCAGGAACATGCCCCAGACGAGCAGCGACAATGCCCGTGCGCAGGTCCCAGCAGCCCCAGCCGACGGCGAACAGAATCGCGCCCAGGCCAATGTGCCAAAGCAGGAAGGTCTTGTCCAAGCAGCCGCATGAACCGGATCCTTCAGCAGGTCTTTGCGTAGCGTTGTGTGCATCTCTTGGTCCACTGCGGGTCCTCGGGCCGGGGAAAGAGCCAGAGGATGTGGCTCCACCAGCCGCCGTCGTGGGGCGAATGCGGATCGCCCGGCTTGTCGGTATAGCGATGGTGCTTGCGGTGTACGGCGACCCAAGTGATCGGCGGCCCCTCGCCGGCCAAGGTGCCCATCAGGCCGAGCACGCGGCGGACCCAACCGATACGTCTGAAAACTGCCGTGGGTCAACAAGCGATGGTAGCCGAGACAAATCCCTAGGCCCCCGGTCATCCAGGATAGGACGCAGAAGGCGAGCAGCCCGATCCAGGTGAAGCAAAACGGCGCGGCCAGGCACCGACGTGCAACACGACAAGCCAGCCGACGACGGGCCAATCGAGGCCGTTGGACCATTCGCGAATCATCTCGCGTTCGGCCGTCTCCTTCGACTTGCGCATTTGCGCAACTTCGGCTGCCTCCGCCGGTTTCGGCGGATCAGCCAACGCCACGTTGGAATCTTCTATCGTGTTTGTTTCGTTGTGCATTACTGACAATCGTTGGGGGGTTTTCTCGAAATCGCAAAGTTGCGGCACTAGCTCCGGCAACGCAAAACGCGAGCGGAATAATGTCCATAGCAATTGTCAGTAATCGGCAAAGTGCGTCAAGCGAGACGACGGGGCATTGATCGTCAAGAGCTGCATCAGGGGGCCGATCGGCAAGAAGAATACGCGATATTTGCCGGGAAATTCGCGGTTTTCAGAGCGCGGCCGCGGCTATGTAATAGTTGCGTAAAAGTTCTGGCGCGGCGGCGCGACCATCCCAGCCAGCGTCACGAGGGGCAAAGAAATCCCAACGTCACTTGGTGCCCATCCGCTTGGGTATCGTAAAAGAGTAAAGGCAGACGACCGCTCCGGTTGACAAGAGGCACCAGGGCAGCCAAGGTTCGGGGGCGATGTCCTTTGGCTTGGGAGCGGGCGCAAAAGACAAGGCCGACGGCGCAGGCTCGGCGCCGCCGCGCCAGACGACGCGCTCCACCGCCAGGCATTCGGCGCCGGCGATCATCAAGTAAATGCCAATTCCAAGGAATAATGCTCGCCACATGGTTTCTGCTCCCGAGGCGCTGCGCGGCTCATTTCATAGCATCGTCGCGGTTTTCGTCGGGCTTCAGACAAGCCGCCAGAAGCACCTCGATTCCGCCGAAATTCGCGTCGCCCCGCAGCGCATTTTCGGCTTGGACAAGCCGTTTCGGTCGTTCGTGGGGGTCATGCTTTGTCGTTCACAGCGGCGGCAACCTCGCGACGCGGCCCGATGCGCGTAAAACCGGGCGATTTACACAGTTCGTAGTCAATTTGTCGGTTCGGGGGAGCCGATCCCACTACTGGGCGCTGGGCAAGGCGGAAGCGCCCCCAGTGGTTGTTTGCAGCGCAAAGACCTCGTATAATCAAGAGCGAGAGGGTATGGGTTATTCGGAGTATGAACACCTTGTTGGAAAAGCCCAAACTGCTGCTTGTCGGTGATTCGTGCAAGAGCGTGAAGAGATGCTCTCCGCCGCTTCCGAGTCACACGACATCGTCGCAGTCCAGAACCCGATTCGGGCTCTGGCCATGCTTTCCCGCGAACGCTTCGCGGGCGTGTTCGTCACCGCCAAGTACTTTCAAGAGGCGTTCGAGATCGGCAAGCTGCTGCAGAACGAGCAGATTCTCGAAGGCATGCCCGACGGCGTCGTCCTGCTGGATAGCGACAACACGATCATCTGGGGCAACGGCCGGCTGCGCGAGTGGACCGGCCGCGAGTCGGTCGTCGGGCGTCAACTTCTACGCGGTGCTGGGCAGCCCGGAAATCCTTGGCCCCGATTTCTGTCCCTTCCACACCGCCCTGGCCACCGGCCAGGCGCAGCAGCTCCACGCTGCGCAGCGAGCGACAACCGCTACTTCCAGGTCCACGCCGCGCCCGGTCCGCGAGACGGGAAGGCCGCCGCGAGCACCTGATCGTCACCGTCCGCGACGTGACGCAACGAAGTCCAGCAGCAGCAAAAGCTGGCCGCCATCCACCAGGCCGGCATGGAACTGGCCGACCTCACGCCCGACGAAGTCTTCCACATGCCGGTCGAGGACCGCATCGAGCTGCTGAAGTCGAACATCCTGCACTTCACCAAGGACCTGCTGCACTTCGACGTGGTCGAGATCCGCCTGCTGGATCAGCAAGACGGGCCGGCTCGAACCGCTGCTGGCCGATGGGCATGGATCCCGAGGCGGCCGCCCGCGACCTGTTCGCCCAGCCGCAGAACAACGGCGTGACGGGCTTCGTGGCCGCCACCGGCAAGAGCTATCTGTGCGAGGACACGACCGAAGACCCGCTCTACCTGGAAGGCGTCAAGGGCGCCAAGAGCTCGCTGACCGTGCCGCTGGTGTTGCACGACGAAGTGATCGGCACGTTCAACGTCGAGAGCCCCGAGCCGCGGGCGTTCACCGAAAGCGACCTGCAGTTCCTGGAGATCTTCAGCCGCGACGTGGCCGCGGCGCTGAACACGCTGGAATTGCTCGTGGCCGAAAAGGCCACCACGGCCGCCGAAAGCGTCGAGGCCATCCACAGCGCCGTGGCCCTGCCGGTCGACGAGATCCTCAACGACGCCGTCAACGTCATGGAGCGCTACATCGGCCACGAGCCGGAAGTGGTCGAGCGGCTGCAGCGCATCCTCCGCAACGCCCGCGACATCAAGCAGGTGATTCAGAAGGTGGGCCAGAAGATGGCGCCCGCCAAGGCCCATCCGCAGGCGATGCAGGTCGAGGAGCGGCCGCGTGCTGCGCGGCCGGCGGATGCTGGTGGTCGACGCCGACGAGAGCGTCCGCAGCGCCGCCCACGACCTGCTGGAGCGCTACGGCTGCGTGGTCGAAACGGCCCACGACGGCGGCGAGGCCATCTACATGGTCCGCGCGGCTGCCGGACGGCGACTACGACGTGATCATCGCCGACATCCGCCTGCCCGACATGACCGGCTACGAGCTGCATGTTCAAGCTGCAGGAGATCATGGACCCGGTGCCGCTGGTGCTGATGACCGGCTTCGGCTACGATCCCGGGCCATTCGATCGTCAAGGCCCGCCAGGCCGGCCTGCCGGCGTGGGCCATCCTTTACAAGCCGTTCCGACTGGATCAGCTTATCGGGGCCGTGGAACATTACATCAACGAGCCGAAACCGGTGGCGGCGACGTGATCGCGGTCGTTTCTCCTTCTTGTCGCGGCGGCGGGTCATGCCGCTATTTGGGCCGGGAGCGTCAATCGCACGCACGCCTCCGGCTGGTCTCACGCGCGCTGGTGAGCAAACTCGACAAGCTCGAATTCTTCCTCTTGTTCGTACCTCCGCCCGTGGTGGCCGTTTGGC
Source organism: uncultured Planctomycetia bacterium (assembly GCA_963707295.1). Lineage (GTDB taxonomy): Bacteria > Planctomycetota > Planctomycetia > Pirellulales > Thermoguttaceae > JANXQG01. Next base: position 2,679,127 of record CAVPPL010000005.1, on the reverse strand, counting down.
TGCTTTGGATTCCGCCGGACTCGCTCATGCCGTGGCGCGTCTTCGCGGCCACTCCCGGCCGCTTCTCGCCTGGCATGGCTGCGCTGGCCTGCTACCTTGTGGTTTGCTGGCTGGCGGCCGCGTTCGTCCTGTTTGCGCGAGTGCGGCGAGTGTTGTCATACGATGTCAGCGCCGTGCTCCGCTTTCATCGCAGCCGCAGCCTCAATACCCGCAACGTCCTGCACTCGCCCGATCATCCGCATCACGCACTCGTTCATCTTCCCGGCAACGAGTGCCTGAAGCTCGACTTGACGGAGCGCGGCCTCGACGTTCCCCGCCTGCCGGCCGGGCTGGAAGGGCTTTCGATCGTGCATATTTCCGATCTCCATTACACGGGCCACGTGGGCAAGCCGTTCTTCGAGGAAATGGCGCGGATGAGCAACGCCCTGGAGCCGGACATCGTGGCCGTCACGGGCGACATCGCCGACAAGAACGATTGCATCGCGTGGCTTCCGGACACGCTGGGCCGCCTGCGGGCGCGCTACGGCGTTTATTACATCTTCGGCAATCACGATCTTCGCGTCGATTGGAAGCGGATGGCGCGGGTGCTGGTCGATTGCGGATTGATCTATGTCGGCGGACGCTGGCTTTCGATCGAAGTCCGCGGTCAGCCGCTCTTATTGGCTGGCAACGAGCTGCCCTGGTTCAAGCCGGCCGCCGATCCGCGCACTTTTCCGCCGCGGAGCGAGGTTACCTTCCGGCTGGTCCTCGCCCATTCGCCGGATCAACTCCAATGGGCGCGCGCGGGCGGACGCCGACCTGATGCTGGCCGGGCACACCCACGGCGGCCAGATCCGGCTGCCGTTCATCGGGCCGATCCTTTCGCCGAGCATGCAAGGCGTGGAATACGCCTCCGGGCTGTTCCACGTTCCGCCTACCATCCTCAACGTCAGCCGCGGCGTTTCCGGTGAGGTGCCGCTGCGGCTGAACTGCCCGCCGGAGATTATTCATCTCACGCTGCACGCGGGCGGTAAGTGGCGTGAGGGCGTTCCTACCGAAAGTTAAGCTCGCGAGCTCGCCGCATCAAATCCCGATGCGCCAGCGAGCATGTAATGGGATGAAACGCTGCCTCGCCGAGGCGAGAATGGGTGGTATGGAAACAACATTCACCCTTTTCCCCCGGGAGGCAGCAATGTCGTCGCAAGCTATTGGATGGGATATCCATCGCAAGTTCAGTAAGGTTAGTGTAATGCAAAAGGTAGCGGATGACCAGTTTCAAGTGATCGAACGTGCCCGTCTTGAGCACGATGATCGCGATGCGATGCGTCACTGGCTAAGCCGCTTCGATGTGAGTACGCTCGTAGGCATGGAAGCCGCGTTTGGTTGGCCTTGGATCGCCGACCTGCTGGAGGAATTGAAGTTCAACCCTCGCCTCGGGCATCCCCCGGCCCTCAAGGCCCTGTCCCGGCACGAGGCCAAGTCGGACCGTTGCGACAGCGATCGCATGGCGAAGTTCCAACTTCAGGGAACCTTCCCCGCCAGCTACCTCGCCCCGCAGAACGTACGCCAGATTCGCGAGCGAACGCGTTACCGCATGGCTCTTGCTTCTTTGCGCACCGGCATGAAAAACCGCATCCACGCTCTGTTGCACCGCTTCGGGATTCTGCACGGTTATAGCGATCTGTTCGGCAAGCAAGGGCGTCGCTTCCTGGAGCAGTTGGTGTTGCCGGAAGCCTCACACGCCGTGCTGGCCAATTCCCTGGAGGTTCTCGACAAGATCGTGCAGGGAATCGCGGTGGTTGAAAAGTGGATGGAGAAGCATCTGGAAGAGGACGAGATCGTCCGCCTGTTGCAGACGATCCCTGGGATCGGGTTGATCCTGGCGCACGTGATCCTGCGCGGAAGTTGGCGAGATCAGCCGTTTTCCCACGGCGCGGCATCTGCGCAGCTATGCCGGCACGGCGCCTTTGAGCGACGATTCTGCGGACCGTCACGGCATACGGCACTGTAGCGAGGCTTGCAATCATTCGTTGCGTTGGGCCTTGATCGAGGCCGTCACCGGCGCGCTGCTGACGCGCGGCGTGCGCGGCGACCGCTTGCGTCAAAGGCACGCGCGTTTGACCTTTGGAGGCCGCGTCAACGAGAACAAAGCGAAGGTGGCATTGGCCGGCGAACTTGCCGAGTTGGTGTTCATCATTTGGAAGAAGCGTACGCCTTACGAGGCGAATCCCCCGGCGAGGCCGGGCAGCGTCCGCGGCGCGCCGTCGAGGTTGCCGCGGCAAGAGGAGAAGAATATTCCTGCGAACATGCGTTCGGACCAGTCCCGTCACCCTATAGTCCGCTGCGGCACGTCAGGTGCAGGCCAGGCTGATTTGTAATTGGACCGTCCGGGCCGCATGTCCATTTTGTGTCCGGTGGGTGGCTGGTGTCCGGCAGGCGCCGGCTGCTGCCAGAGCACGTAGAGATTGTTGGTTTTACCAAAACCGCTAAATGTTCGCAGATAGAACGATTGGGTTTAACGCATTAGAACCACAAGCTGATAAGCGATGGTCTGAAAGGAATAGTCTGCAAGAAAGACGAATGGAACAAAAAGAACCGGCCTGCCTCGTAAGGAGACAGGCCGATCAGCTCGCGGATCCCAGACGGCGCTCGGGTCGCACCCCTGCGTTGCCCTATCCTCCGCCTGAGACATCTATCAGTGTATACCAAACAGGAAAAAAAGCAAAAACCGCCCATTGACCGGCGAAAGCGTTTCAGAGATAGGGTGTGGTCGAGTTCAACGAGACCCATCAAAAAGCGCCGTTCAACGGTGGGTCTTCGCTGCGCTTGACATCACCCTACGTCTTCTCTTGTACTATTCGCTTGCCGAACAGCGGGCGGAAGAAGCAGGGCGTCCAGCGAGAGGCAGCCCGGCCCGGCGATGAGCAGGCAAAGCGCCACCGTCAATAAATCGCCAGCCTTGCGGGCCGTGGTAGGCTGAATGTCGCGTAGGATTCATCCACAGACATTCGAGGAGCGATGGCGAAGGCCAGGAGTGCGGATCGGCGGCAGTATTGGCGGGAGGTGATTGTCGGATGCGGAGACCGCCGCAAGGTCTTTGGAGGTCGAATTCCACTCGCCGCGGATATACTGGCCCGGAACCTGCACTCGTGGCAGCACGCGGTCGATCAGAATGTCGCGACGACGGGTCGCGCATGGGGGCTATCTACGAATCGTTATTAACAGGCGATATATTCTCCCGAGAACCGAGCCTATAATCATAGCGGTGACAACTTGCTTGGATTTCCGACAAATCTTGGGGATCGCCCGAAGCGGTAGTGTCCTAATTTGGACCGACAACTTATTTTGATACGGCAACTGACAAGGGAGCGACTTCCTGGGTACTTGCTTGGCGTTACAATTCCATATCGTGCTCGCCTTCGTGGTTGAATAGGGTCGCGTAGGCGAGCAACACAAACCCTTTGACCTGATTCGAACATGTCCAAAGAAAACCCGCCGGTCGTCCAGTCGACCTCGAACAAGATCGTTCCAGATCCGCTGCCAGTTGCCAGAATCTCGATCCGGTTGCGTGCTCCGCTCGTTTTCGGAGCGTGGCTTGTGGCACTATCTGTCGCCGGATTCTGGCGCTTTATTCCTCTTTTCGTGTTTTTCCCCGTCGGGCTTGTAAGAATTTCTGGGTTTGAAGCCGCCTGACATCATGCCAAATTTCTGGTCCTCACCAAGCCCCGGCGATCCGTTGAGTGCGCCTTTAATCGGGATTGCGTATATCCTCTATGTCGTGCTAACACTTGCGCTTGTAATCGTTCCGCAACGCCGTGCCTTCTGGTCCTTGTACGTCGTTTTGTTGATACTGCTGGGCTTGAACGTCGTTGGATGGCATAAAAGAATCGTCCTCCATCCAAACAATCCACAGGCAGCTAAAATTGAAGAATTTGGCGGCTCGTGTACCTGTGATCAAAACGGCACAGTGACTTTCGTAGACGTGAGATCGAAGAGCGGTGTGACAGATGCGTGGCTTATGAACTACATCAAGGATTTGACCAAGCTCCAATCCCTGAGGCTAGGGGGCACCGAAGTGACCGACGCAGGGCTTGAGCACCTCGAAGGGTTGACGCAACTTCACGATTTGGACCTGGGGGGCACCAAAGTGACCGATGCGGGGCTGGAGCACCTCAAAGGGTTGACGCAACTTCAGGAATTGCACCTTGCGGTCACCAGGGTGAGCGGCGCGGGGCTGGAGCACCTCAACGGGTTGACCAAACTCCAAACGCTGAGCCTGATCAAGACCGAAGTGACCGACGCGGGCCTGGAGCACCTCAAAGGGATGACGCACCTTCAGGATTTGGACCTGCGGGGCACTAAGGTGACCGACGCGGGGCTAGAGCACCTGAAAGGGTTGGCCAAACTCCAGTTCCTGTACCTGGCGGAGACCGAAGTGACCGACGCGGGGCTGAAGCATTTCAATGGGTTCACGCAACTTCTCGATTTGGACCTCCAGGACACCAAGGTGACCGACGCGGGGCTGAAGCAGCTCGACGGTTTTACGCTTCTTATACACTTGAACCTGCGGGGCACCGAAGTGACCGACGCGGGCCTGGAGCACCTCAAAGGGATGACGAAACTTCAGGATTTGGACCTGCGGGGCACCACGGTGACGGACGCCGGCGTACAGAGGCTCCAGCGAATACTGCGACGGTGCAGCGTAAGGGTGCATTGAAACGGCCGCAGGCCGCGAATGACGGTTGCCGCGCGACGACGGCTCGGGCACGGGAACTAACCACAAATTGCTAACTGGCGATATATTGTCACGAGAACCGAGCCTATAGTCATAACGGCGGCAACTCGCCTGAATTTCCGGCAGATCTTGGGAATCGCCCGAAACGGTTGTGTGCTGATTTGGACCGGCAACTTTGTAATACGGCAATTCTGGCCTACAGGAAGTCTTTATGTCGATCATCCGCACGGTGTTTGTGGTGATCATCCGCTACGGCTTCATTGGTGCTCTTGTTGCAGGGGTTGCGGCGGTATGCGTTTATTTCATCTTCTCCAACAACCATGTATTTACGCCGAGTGGCGACAGTGAAGTCAAGGCTTGGGAAGAATTTGCCCTGATGATGACGGGATTGAGCGGCGTCTTTGGCGGTTTCGTTTTCGGTGCCATTTACGGAGCGATTCGTACTCTCATGAACAGGAAGAGAGAAGAAAAAGAAAATGGCAAATCGTAATCACGTTTTGACGGCATGGGCAAGTCTATGCGCTGGGGTTGTGGGTTGCGCCGGCGGTGCGTTGTGGGGGCTAAGCCAAGTGGGGTTGATGGTGCATGAACGAGGAACCGCCGTGTTCCTCGTCCTCCTATTGGTGAGCGGGGCGGGAGGTTTCGCGGGGGTAAGAAGTCTCTTCGGTGTCCGCTCGTGGCGGGATGCCCTGTTCATCATCCCGGCCGCGCTGATTGGTATTCTGATGAACGGTTTCATCGTTTGCGCGTGTATCGGGAACCTGCTCGGTTTTGGGCCAAGGTGATTTCGCCGATCCTACCAGTAACAATTCGTCGTCAGCAGAATCGGGCGGTCACGACCATGACAGACCATCGCCGCAAGATAATGAGGATGAAACGATGAAGAAACGTTGGCCTGGTAGTCTCGCGGGCTGGGTGACCATCGGGGGATTGGCCGCAATCGTCGTCGCAATCCCAATCGCAACTGATAATGGTCCCCCCATTCTCGCCGAACAGCTTTGGCAGAGAGTTCCTTTCTTGGGCATCGCTTGTACCCTCGCTGGAGGATTCCGTTGGATGCTGGCAAAGCACAACGGAAACATGCGCCAAACGATAACAGGTTATGCCAAGTTGTTGTTGGGCATTGTCTTGATTATTCTGGCGCTGCTCGGGGCAGCCGTCATTGGCGTCGTATTTGGGCTCCCTGACATCTGGGCAGGACATAAGCCCGTTCCGCCTGCAACTGCCAGGATCCTCTTGCTGGCCCTAATTGCTAGCGCGGGAATGTTTTGTTGTGGCGTGTATCAAGTCTTTCGAGCAACGTTCGGACAGCGAGGAAACTCTAAAGTGAGTTTGGATGGCCCCCAAGCCGCCGACGCCACGCGAGAACGTCTCAAGGGAGTGCGCCAACCCCAATCGCCGGACGGCGATGAAGGGTGAAGGATGAACGATGACGGCCGGAGGTCAGAGGCCAGAGGCATTTTGCAATAACTGTAATACACTAATTCCGACCTGCTGGAAGTCTTTATGTCGATCATCCGCAAGGTGTTCATGTCGGTCATCCGCTGCATCGGTTGCGGCTTCGTTGGTGCTCTCGGTCCATTGATTCTGGCGGTCTGTGCTTGTATCCTTGTAGAAAATGTATTTGCGCCGAATATCAGCATAGAAGTATTGATAATTTATATAGGGTATTGCGGCATCTTCGTCGGTTTCGCACTGGGGGCCATTTACGGAGCGATTCGTACACTCACGAGCCTGGAAAGACGGACCATACTGATCGCCCTGTCGGTGCTCAGTGCCACACTCCTTCTCGTGTCCTTTTTGTTCGATGCGCTTCTGCCAATAAGCCTCCTATCCCTTGCCCCCCAGCCCATCGAGGCAGGAAAGCCGCTGAGCCATGGGATGGGGGTTGGCGCGAACCCGTGGACGGGCGACTTACACTTTAGCCTCGCACCCGGCGCACCGTCCGGTGCGAGGATCAGCCCGCAGTCGGGTGTGTTTTCCTGGACGCCGCCGCTGGAACAGCCCGCGGGCAAGTATGCCGTGACGGTAGTGGTATCGGCAGACGGCCAGAGGTCGGGCCGGACCACCTTTGTCATCACGGTCACCCGGCCAACGCCACTGGTTGAACGTAAGGCACCAAACGAAGCTGGTACTGACGGCGAGGCAAAGAGCCCGCCGAAGGAAATCACGGTGGACCTGAAGGAGCCACAGCCCTCGGGGCAGGGGAAGGCAAGGCAGACAGCCCGTACTGGCGGCAAGACGGACAGTTCGCCGAAGGAACTGACGGTAGACCTCGCCAAGGGTGTCAAGCTGGAGATGGTCCTGGTTCCGGCAGGCGAGTTCCTGATGGGCTCGCCTGAGTCGGACAAGGACTCCATGGACAGGGAGAAGCCGCAGCACCGGGTGCGGATTACCAAGCCCTTCTATCTCGGCAAGTATTTGGTGACGCAGGAGCAGTGGGAAGCCGTTATGGGCAGTAACCCCAGCAACGTCAAGGGTCCGAAGAAGCCGGTGGGAACAGTCAGTTGGGACGACTGCCAGAAGTTTCTGGGTAAGCTCGATGCGAAGTCCGCCGCCGGGAGAGGCAAATTCCAGTTGCCCAGCGAGGCGCAGTGGGAATACGCCTGTCGGGCGGGGAGCACGACGAGGTATTGCTTTGGGGACGATGATAACTGAACATTCGCAGATTTTTTGATGGAATTTGATGATGAAAAGAGGGCGGGGTTCCTTGTACACTTTGCGTGATTTACAAGCGTCGCAAGACGCTCGCAAAGGACAAGGAGGTCCCCGTCCATGTTTACGAGCATACCCTCTCTCGACCCCGTTCTGCAATGCCTGCTGCCTGCATTCACTCTGCCATCGTTCCAGACGCACATCGAAGTGTTGCTCGGTTGGGCGATGTGCCTGGGCAAGCGAACCGAGTTCGGCGTCTTTCAAGCCATCCAAGCCGATACGCCTATCTCCCGGAAAGAGCGACATCCGTTCGACCGCTTCTACAACTTCTTCAGTCGAGCGGCCTGGACCGTCCACGATCTGGCCCGCCAATTGGCCCTAGCCATTGTTGTCGCGCTCAACCCGCGCGACTTGTTGTATCTGGTCGTCAACGATACCTTGCTGCACAAGCGCGGCAAGCACGTCTACGGTTTGGGCTGGTTCCGCGATGCCGTAGCCTCGACGGCCAAACGGGTCGCGACCGCCAGCGGCAATCACTGGGTTGTCATCGGACTGGCGATTTGCATTCCCGGAACGAACAAGATTTACTGCCTGCCGATCTATGCCAAGTTGCATCTTGCCGGCAAGAATCACCCCAGCGAAGCCACGCTGGCCAAAGAAATGCTCCAGGATCTGCTGGCTTGGTTTCCCGATCGAAAGCTGGTTTTCATCGGCGACGGGGCCTATTCCGCGGGCAATCTCCTGGCCGATCTCGACCCGCGCGTGACCTACGTCGGCGTGATGCGTGCCGACGCGGCGATTTACGATTCGATCGTGCCCAAGCAATCCAAGAGCAAGCGTGGGCGAAAGCCGACGAAAGGTCCTCGTCTTCCGAACCCCAAAGAGGCGGTCAAGAAGGCCGACGGCAACCGCAGCGGAAAAGGGCCGTGGGTTTGGAAAACCGTCAAGGCGACGTGCTACGGCGTAACGCGCAAGTTGAAGGTGCTTTCCTTCCAGGCAGTCTGGCCCGAGGTGCGTGGGTTGTTGCCGATTCTTGTGGTATTGGTACGCGACCCGAAGGGCAAGTTCGCCGACAAGTATCTCTTCACCACCGATGTGAACGCCGAGTTGAGTTGGGTAATCTCCACGTTCTCGCGAAGATGGTCGATCGAGGTCGCCTTCAAAGCGAGCAAGCAGGTGATGAAGATTCAAGCCCCACAACACTGGTGCCGGCAGAGCATCGAGAAGCTGTCGCCCTGGGTGTGGATGATGCAAAGCGTGATCGGTCTGTGGTATATCACCGAGGGCCACAAACTTCCGCAAGCGCGGGCTGCGCGTCGGCGTTTCGGCGACTGGGACACGGAATGGTCGCTCGCTCATATGCTCCGCATCCTGCGCGGTTATCCTCGCGAATACAATAAACACCAAGTCGGGCACCAAGGCCGACCTTCATGAATTACTTGTAGCCCTGGAAAACTACGTACATCTCGCCGTTTGACCGGCTTGAAAACTGCGAATGTTCAGATAAGCAACTGGGCGAATATGCGTGGCATGGGCAGAACTCGGGCGGCAAGACCCATCCTGTAGGCGAGAAGAAGCCGAATGCCTGGGGGCTATACGACATGCACGGGAGCGTATTGGAGTGGTGTCAGGATTGGTTTGACGACGGGTATTACAAGCAGTCGCCAGTGGACGATCCGACAGGTGCTGCCACGGGCTCGCGCCGCGTGGATCGCGGCGGGAGCTGGAACTTCCCGGCGCGGTGGTGCCGGTCTGCGTTCCGCTCCCACGCCGGGCCCGGGTTCCGTTACAACAACTGGGGCTTCCGTGCCTCCCTAGTTCCGGCGGACAAGTGAAGAGAGCGAAGCCGGTGCGCGGCGCGTGAACAATTACAAACTTTCTTACGGGAGGACACGTTATGAGAAGCTCCGTGATTGGGTGCATCGTGCTTTTCGCAATGGTCGGAACTGCTTGCAACAAGGAATCCAAACCCTCGGAACCTTCGCAGGTCTCATGGCCTGAAGGCGTGCCTCGGGAAATCGCGGTAGACTTGGGCGGTGGGGTGAAGATGGAACTGGTCCTCATCCCGGCGGGCGAGTTCCTGATGGGCTCGCCTGATTCGGACAAGGACAGAATTGGCCCGCAGCACCGGGTTCGGATCACCAAGCACTTCTATCTGGGCAAGTATCTGGTGACCCTGGAACAGTGGCAGGCGGTGATGGACGACAAGCCGAGCCATTTCACGGGTCCGAAGTACCCGGTGGAACTGGTCAGTTCGGACGATGTTCAACGGTTCCTTCAGAAACTCAATGCAAAGATCGGTACGCATTTCGGGAAGTTCGCATTGCCCACGGAGGCGCAGTGGGAATATGCCTGTCGCGCAGGAAGCACGACGAAATACTGCTTCGGGGACGACGAGGCTCGGCTTGGAGACTATGCGTGGCATGGCAAGAACTCTGGCAACAAAACACACCCGGTTGGCGAGAAAAAGCCGAACGCCTGGGGCCTGTATGACATGCACGGGAACCTATGGGAGTGGTGCGCAGATTGGTATGGCTTGGACTATTATGCGAAATCGCCAACGGATGATCCTGCTGGTCCGCCAGGGGCCCGGGCCGCGTGATTCGCGGCGGTTGCTGGCGCGACCCGGCCAGGCTCTGCCAGTCGGCGGCCCGCTTCTGCGAGCCCATGCGGGGCGTGGGCCTGGTGGACTTGGGCCTCCCCCGGGGCTTCCGTGTCTCCCTGGTTCCGGCAGTCGGTCCTGGCGGTGAGACGAACAGTTCGCCAAAGGATCTCAGCGTGGACCTGAAGGAGCCCAAACCCGTCGAGCAGCGAAAGGCATCACAGGAAGCCGATGCAGGCGGCAAGACGGACAATTCGGTAAAGGAGACTCACGGTGGACCTCGGCAAGGGTGTCAAGCTGGAGATGGTCCTGATTCCGGCCGGCGAGTTCCTGATGGGCTCGCCCGATTCGGACAAGGACGCTTTTCCCGGGGAGAAGGCACAACATCGGGTTCGGATCACCAAGCCGTTTTACCTGGGCAAGTACCTGGTAACACAGGAGCAGTGGGAAACCGTCGTGGGCAGCAACCCGAGTTCCTTCAAGGGTCAGAAGAACCCTGTGGAGAGGCTCAGTTGGGACGATTGCCAGGAGTTTCTTGAGAAACTCAATGCAAAAGCCGGCAAGCAAGGCGGGACGTTCGTATTACCCAGCGAAGCGCAATGGGAATATGCCTGCCGCGCAGGGAGCAAGACGAAATACTGCTTCGGCGACGACGAGACTCGGTTTGGCGAATATGCGTGGTATGGGAAGAATTCGGGCGACACGACGCATCCTGTAGGCGAGAAGAAGCCAAACGGCTGGGGGCTGTACGACATGCACGGGAATGCTTGACGTCCAAATTCACCTACTTTTTTTTCGGACCTGCGAGAAGTCGTATCGAATAGCCGCCCACGCCGCCGCCGATCATCGCCCCGACAATCGCTGCGATCACCACGGAGAGCATGAACTGCGGCGATGACTTCGAGAGAATTTGCCAAAAGACCCCGCAGACGAAGATCGACATCATTGAAAACACGAATCCTGTCACGGCCCCAACTGCAAGTCCCCATCCTGTTCCCGCGAAGAGCCTGCCCACGACGCCGCCAGCTCCGATGACGGCGGCAACGACCCAATCCGTGGAGACACCAATCGAACACAAGACGGCCACGAAGGCCGTGAAAAGCAACAGCGACCGCAGGCTGAAATGATACCAGGGAGGCTTTCGGGTGGTCATAGTCGTCAGTATAGCGATTTGGGTGGGGATTCCAACGGGCGTGGGTTAATCGTGACATGCAAGGGAACGTGTGGGAGTGGTGCCAGGATTGGTATTTGGACCGGTACTACGCTAAGTCGCCGACGGACGATCCCACGGGTCCAACTAGCGGCTTGTCCCGCGTGATTCGCGGCGGTGGCTGGAACAACCCGGCGGAGATCTGCCGGTCCGCGATCCGTTCCGGCGGCGTGCTTGGGTTCGCGCAGTGGAACGCGGGCTTCCGCGTCTGCCGAGTTCCGGGGGACAAGTGAGAAGCAAGGTGAGCAAGGGACGTAGGCCGCTTGGTTTCCATTTCACGCTAAATCAAGACCAAAACCTGGACTGTTACCATGGGAAAGTCACTGATTGTCATCCTCGTACTATCCCTGCTTTTCGCTGCCTTCTTTGCAGTGGCCGGTGCCGGACTCTACGGCTCTCCTTTCGCTCCCGTTCCTAGCGATTATCCCGCCCCCTCTCGACGAGCGCATGACATGGAGCGACTGTTGATGGCACTAACCATCCTCGTTGGTCCCCTTGCGTGTGCGGCAGCTCTGGCTATTCACCGGAGATTTCCCCGCTCGGCAAGCATACCGCTGGTCCTCGGAGCGATCGCCGGCATTCTGCTCGGGACGGCAACGAAGTTTGTCTATGTATGGGAGTGGGTCTTCTTGATTACGGTCTGGTTGCCGATGGTCTTCGTTGCGGGGGGGTACGCTGGTCGTCCTCGTTCGGCGTGAGCATCGCCGGGCCAATAAAACCTCTTCTGGGAGAACACGTTATGAGAAACTCCCTGATTGCGTGCATCGTGCTTTTCACAACGGCGGGCACTGCTTTCAGCGAGACGAAAGAGCCGCCGAAGAAGCTTGCAGCAGACTTGGGCGGCGGGGTGAAGATGGAACTGGTGCTCATTCCGTCGGGCGAGTTCAAGATGGGCAGCGGTGAGTCAGCGGAGGCGACGGCTGCCGTCTTCAACGAGACCTATGGCGAGGGTCTTCTGAAAGCAGATTATTTCAAGGACGAGCACCCGCAGCACCGTGTGCGGATCACGAAGCCGTTCGACTCCCGTTCCGCCAATCGTGGCGGGCTGCGCCGGACGACTTCCGGTTCCGCCGCGCAGGCTTTCGCGTTGCCAGGACTCAGTAATAGTATGACATCTGGCCTTGTTACCGTTTGCGGTTTATTTGAGCCATGTTTTGATTATGGAACGGCGAATCCAGGAAACCCGGTAAAAATAGGCAAAATTGGCACTGAGCGTTCCACTTCCAAAACAGGGTTCAATAAGTCTTTTCCCTTTTACCTCCGCCCGGCAGCGGCGCTCTGGCAGGCGAACGCATGATTAATCTCCTGGAAATGACGTTTGCGAGTATTATGGCGTGACGTTCAAGTAGGTCGCGACCTACTGCGCCGCATAGCGCTCCGCGAATTCCAGCACCCAGAGGTCGATCAGGTTCGTGAAGACCGGCAGGTCGAGTTCGGCGAGGCGCTGGTATTGCGTGCGGCTGAAGATCTCGCGGTTGCAGACGGTCCCCTTTGCGGATAGCTCCAGAATTTGCGAAGCGGTGGCCGGCGTGACGAGCATTTCCAGCCGGCTGAAGCAGCTCGTGCGGCGCTGCCCGCGCTCGAGGCGGAGGTCGTCGCGGCTGAGCACGGCACCCCAGCCGCGCGGGTCGAACGATCGTCTCGAAGCGGAAGCCCGGAAAGCGGTCGGCCAACTGCCGCAGGCAGCGCTCGATGTGTTCGACCAGATCCAGCCGGGCCTGCGAGTGCAGCCGCTGCAGCTCCTTTTCCGTCAGAGCGCGCTGGGCCTCTTCTTCCGCCCGGTCGCTGCTCTGGCGGCGGCCGCGCTGAATCGCACGCTCGAGTCGTTCCTGAAATTCCATAATGGGAAAAATCTGAAATGCGAATGTCGATTGACGAATGACGAAACAAGTTCAAAGCACACAGGAAGAAACGCGACCCTACTCCGTCGGCGCGGGCGGTTCGCCGGAATTCTCCTCGGCAGTAGTTTGCGCTTCGCCCTGGGATGCTTCCCTCGCTGACGCGTCGGGTTGTGATGCGGCGCCGGCTTGCGCCTCGGGTTCGGGCATGACGGCGGGCTCGACAACGTTCGCTTGCGCTTCAGGCTTGTGTGGCGGAGAAGCCTGCTCGGCCGATATCGCCTCCGTCGGCGGATCGGACGCGATCGACTCCGGCTTCTTGCCGCCTTCCTTGGGCTCCTTCTCCGGCGGCTTTTTCTTTTCTTCCTTGGCGCCGAAGAACTGCATCAGGTCGCCAAAAGTCCGCATCGGCGCCTTGCCCTTTTTCATCTCCTCGGTAATAGGCGTGACCGGGCCGGGCTTGGGTTTGAACTCGCGGGGGCGGCTCGGACCACGGTCCTCGTAGCGCGATCCGCGGGAGGGAGGACCGCGGCGGTCGCCGTGGCCTTGTCCGCCGGAACCATGTCCGCCGGGGCGGCCTTGCGAGCCGGCTGGCGCAGGGCGGCGGCCTTGATCGGGCCGGCCGCCTTGGGGTGTTGCGCCCTGCGGTCTGGCACCTTGCGGCCGCCCGCCCTGTGGCGGACGATCGCCTTGCTGCTGGCCTTGCGCCGCGCCTTGCTGGCCCTGGGGACGGCCGCCGCGGCGGTCTTGACCCGAGCGCGGCGGGCGATCGCGGCGGCCCTGCGCCGCTGGCCGTCTTCCGCTGGAGCCTGATCCGCGCCGCCTTCGCCACGCGGCGGGCGCCGCGGCCGTTCCGAACCGGGCCGGACCATCGTCAGCGACACGCGGCGGCGCTCCTTGTCGACCTCCATCACCCAGACGTGAACGACATCGCCGACCGCCACGACTTCGTGCGGATCGCGAATGAAGCGGTCGGCCAAACGGCTGACGTGGACCAAGCCGCTGTCGTGCATGCCGATATCGACGAAGCAGCCGAAATCGACCACGTTGAGAACCGTGCCGGTCAGTTCCATGCCGGGCGCGAGGTCTTCGAGCTTGATGATGCCTTGCTTGAAAACCGGCGGTGGCAGGTCTTCGCGCGGGTCGCGGCCAGGCCGCGCCAGCTGCGCGAGAATGTCTCGGAGCGTCAATGTGCCGATGGACGGCTCGCGCGGCGCGGCGGAAGTGGCTGTCGCTTGTGCATCTCCACCGGAATCGTCCCTCGCTGACGCGTCGGGTTGGGATGGCGCGCCCGCTAACGCTTCGGCTTGGGAAGTGTGTGCTTCCGGCGCGGCTTCGGCAACGGCGGGAACCTCGCTTGCGGTTTCGCGATCGGCCGGCGGCTCGTCCGGAAACAGCGGATACTCCTGCTCGCGCAGCGCGGGCTTTTCCGCAACTTGCTTCGCCAAGCTTTCGGCAACATGTTTCGCAAGTTCGTCGAGCTTGACGGCCGCCATTCGCTCGGCCAAGGCCGCGGCGGCTTCCTTATCGGCAAGGTCCGCCGCCTTGCATTGGAAGTGCTCCATGACCTTGTCGGCCACCGGATAGCTTTCCGGATGAATCCAGGTGGCGTCCAGCGGGTTGTCGCCGCCGGCGATCTTGAGGAAGCCGGCCGCCTGCACGAACGTCGCCTCGCCGAAGCCGGGCACCTCGCGAAGCTGCTCGCGGCTGCGGAACGGGCCGTGCTCGCGGCGATACTCGTAGACCCGCCGGGCGGTCAGTTGGTTCAGGCCGGAGACGTATCGCAACAGCGCCGGGCTGGCCGTGTTCACATCGACGCCGACGTAGTTCACGCACGACTCGACCACCTCGTCCAGCGAGGCCTCGCAGGTGCTTGGCCTTCACGTCGTGCTGGTAGAGGCCGACGCCGATGTTGGCCGGATCGATCTTCACCAGCTCGCTGAGCGGGTCCTGCAGCCGGCGGCCGATGGAAATCGCGCCGCGGAGCGTGGCGTCGTATTCGGGAAATTCCTCGCGGCCCAACTGGCTGGTCGAATAGACGCTCGCGCCGGCCTCGTTGACGATCACGTAGGCCACGCCCTGCTCCTTCAGTTCGCCGCTGAGCAATTCGGCGAAGAACTCCTCGGTCTCGCGGCAGGCGGTGCCGTTGCCGATGGCCACGACGGTCAGCTGGTGCTGGCGGATCAAGTCGATCGCCTTTTGCTTGGCCTCTTCCTTCCGCTCGGGCTTGCTGCCGACCAGATAGATCACGTCGTGCCCGAGCAGGTTGCCGAACTCGTCGAGCGCCGCCAGCTTGCAGCCGCTCTTGAAGCCGGGATCGACCGCCAGCACGCGGCGGTTGTGGACCGGCGGCTGCAAGAGCAGATTGCGGAGGTTGCGGGCGAAGACGCCCACGGCATGGGATTCGGCACGATCGGTCAGCTCGCGGCGGACCTCGCGCTCCAGGCCGGCAGGATCAGGCGGTTGAGCGCGTCGCGGGCCGCAGCCGCGGAGGATAGTCGGCGTGCGGATGACCGGGCGGAACGAGCATCTCCTCCAGAGCGGCGCCCATCGCCTCCAGGTCGCACTCGATCTTCACGCGCAGGACCTTGCGCCCGCTCGCCACGATTGATGGCCAAGCACGCGGTGCGGCGGGATTTTCTTGATGTCTTCGGAGTAGTCGAAGTAGTCGCGGAAGGCCTTGATGCGGCGTTCTTCCAGCTTGCGTTTTTTAGCGTCCTTTTTGGCCTGCTTTTGCGCCTTGGCCCGCTCGCGATCGCGGACGCGGCGCGCGGCCGAAGCAAGCGGAGGAGCGGTCTCGGCCGCCGGTGCGGCGGGAGTTGACGCCTCGGCAGATGGCTCGACGGCTGCCGGCGTGGCGTCGGCCGAAGGAACGCCAGCGTCGCCGCTTTCGATTTCGCCCGCCGCGTCCGCCGTTGGCGCCGGCACGGTGGCGTCTTCGATTGCAGGAGCCGACGTCTCCGCAGCTTGAGCTTGAACCGGCTCTTTCTCTGCCGCGACTTCCGCAACCTGGACGGCGGCCGATGGCGTTTCTGGCACTTCGGCCGACGATACTGCGGGCGCATCGGCAGTTTGCGGCTCCGATACAGCTTGCTCCGTCGACGATGGCTCCGGGTTAAACGATGCATCGGCGGCCGGTTCAGCGGGAACTTCCGCCGGCGCGGCTGCCGGCGTATCGGCCGTAGCAGTTTCCTCGACCGGCGGCGATTCCGAAACGATCTGCGTCGTGACAATCTTGCCGGACTTTTGCAAAATCTCCCGCAGGCGTTGCCGCAGGTCCGCACGTTCGCTGAAATGTTCGGCCAGGATATGCCCCGCGCCCAGCAACGCATCAGCCCCGGACGGAACCTGCCGGTCGGGGTTGGCGAAGTCGCGCGACCGCGCGTCGAGATCGAGCGCCGACGGAGCCGCTTCCAGAATCTCGGTGGCCAGCTCCTCCAGGCCGCGCGAGCGCGCCAACGTGGCCAGCGTTTGCTTCTTCGGCTTGAAGGGAAGATAGAGGTCTTCCAAACGCTTGGTTGTCGTGGCGCCAAGGATTTGTTTGGCCAGCTTTTCGGTCAGCTTGCCCTGGGCCTCGATCGACCGCAGCACCGTCTGCTTGCGCTCGGCGAGCATCCGCATTTTGCTCAGCCGATCCTGGATCTCGCGAATCTGCTCTTCGTCGAGTCCGCCCGTCTGGTCCTTGCGGTAGCGGGTGATGAAAGGGACCGTGTTGCCTTCGTCCAAAAGTTCCACCGCCGCCTGGACCTGGCGAAGTGGAAAGTCGAGGCCGCGTGCCACATGACGCAAATCGATTGTTACCGTACTGGCCATAAAGACCTACGAAAAGTGATAGGACTGCTTCGTCGAAGCGGTCAAACGACAAGTTGAGCCATTGCTTCAAACTCGTAGGGTGCGGTCGAGTTCGACGAGACCCACCTGGAAAGTGGTGGGTCTTCGCTGCACTCGACGCCACCCTACGCGTCTTCTTTGGACTGATTCAAAATGCCTAGGTTAACAGGAAACTCCGCAAGTTCAAGAAGTTCCGCTTATCAATTACCACTGTCGCAAGGGTGATAGTGGTCAAAAACGATATTTTCCCTCAAATAGGTCAAACCTGCAAGGGTCCACCTGCCGATATAAGAGGCACGAGAGGGGCGGCAACGCACATCGCACGGCAATTCGGCCGATAACCCACGAGGGGGCCGAAACTGCGAGCGGCGGGAAGTGCGGCAAACTGTGGTCACACGACTACGTTTGCACCACTATCCGACGCAAGCAAGAAAAAACCGGCGCTACAAGGAAGTCCCCAAGCCGCAAAGGATTTGCAATTCATGGCAACCAGTCATCTCCGCGTTTATTACGGGCCGCACGAGGAATCAGCCAACATTCGCGTCGCCGACGGCAAGATTCGCGAGACGGTGAATGTGCCGCTCATGGAGATCCTGCCCTTGTTGTCCGACGCGGTTCGCTCCGACCGAACTTGGCTACGGGATTTTGCCGAGGACGAAGTGGGCATCTCGATGGATCTCTACGAAGTCCTCCTCGCCTACCAGCACTATCGCCGGCCCTCGGCCTGAGCGCGGGCAGGCGGTGCCGTCGGGTGTCCCTGGTTCGGCAGGAGTTGAATCAGCCCGATTGCGTCGATAAACGAGCCCGCGCGGCCGAAGATGCCGACCACCACCTTGCCGTCGCAGCCCAGGCGCAGTCTCCCGGGCTCTCTCAGGTTCGCCGAACCAGTCGCTTTCATACGAGTCGGTCGGATCGAGCTTCCGGCCTTTGACGCGCATGTATACAAGTCGAAACCCGTCGAGGCACTCGCTTCCGACGGCGATGATTCCGGCGATAGCGTAGCCGGGCTTGGCAAGAAAGTCGATGCGCCTGTGTTGAAAGGGCCTGC
This sequence comes from uncultured Planctomycetia bacterium, assembly GCA_963707295.1. Lineage (GTDB taxonomy): Bacteria > Planctomycetota > Planctomycetia > Pirellulales > Thermoguttaceae > JANXQG01. The sequence goes on along the minus strand of CAVPPL010000005.1, from coordinate 2,661,229 downwards.
CGTGAAGCTTGCCGTTCGCCTGGCTTCCGCCGCTCTGATAGATCGGTTCTATCGAACCGACGACCGTATGTTTAAGCCGCTTGTTCGTTGTTACGCGCAGACCAATCAGCATGGCGCTGCCATTTTCTTCCTCGAAGGCTTCGCCGCCGTCTCCGCCGATACTAGAGGTCTTAACGAACACCGGGTTGAGCGCGGCCACAGCATCCTTCCCCGCTGCCGCTAGAGATGCGTCCTTCGCAACGTCTGCAACTTCCAGCACGACCCGCATGCCCAGTCCGGCGCGCCTGCCCGCCGACGCTCCGTAGCGATAGCCGGAACGACAGTTGCCGGAACTTTCCTTAAAACCGCCGCCCCGCGTCACGTGGCTCCAATCCGATGCAGCGCCCGTCGGGTCGCTTTGCGGCGACGTCTTGTAATAGTCCTGCCCGAAGAAGTCGGCACACCACTCCCAGGCATTGCCGTGCATGTCGTACAGACCCCAGGCGTTTGGCCTCTTTTGACCCACAGGGTGTGTTTCGCCGCCCGAATTACTGTTGAACCAGCCATACTCGCCCAGCATTTTCTCTTCGGCAGCGCGCAACGAGGGGTCCCACTTCGGGCTGAAACTGAAGCGGCCTTCGCTGCCCGCGCGGCAGGCGTATTCCCATTCCGCCTCGTTAGGCAAGCGATAAGTCCGGTGCCGCCGCCTTCTCCGTCGGCAAATCGGACAACTTGCGGCAGAATTGGACGGCGGCGTCCCACGACACATTCTCGACAGGCCTCCGATTATCACCTTGAAACTTGCTGGGATTATCGCCCATGACGCGTTGGTACTCTTCCTGCGTCACCTCCGTCACTCCCATCCAAAACGGCTTGGTGATGCGGACCCGGTGCTGCGGCCCCTCGCTGGGAACGTACCCACGATACCAACCATCGGGAGCTGGGGCGTTCAGTTCCGCCTCAATGAGTTCATTGGGCGAGCCCATGTCGAATTCGCCCGGCGGAATGATAGCAAGCTTCATTCCAATCGCGTTGGTTTGCACAACGGGCTGGCCCAAATACTTCGCCCAGCGCGTCTGATGCAATTTCGCAGACTTCTCATTGAATGGCGCAATCGCCAGCGGAGGCGCGAAGCGCCGAGAGCGATTGATCGTCTCCGGCACAGGCTCTTCGGCCGCTTGGGCAAGCCGGTTGTCCAGCTTCATTTTCGACAGACCTGCGCGATGTTTGGCAGCGCCTCCTTGTACCAATGCCAGCGCGAAGCCGAATGCCGGCTTTGGTCTTGCCGGTCGTCTTCTCGGCAGCATCCCACCACGCGTCACCTCTGGCGACCAGTTCTGAGTAGTAGAAGGCTTTGCCGCCAAATCACCGGCCGCCAGCGCCTTAAGTGCCGGATCGCTTCCCTTAGCCAGGAGCTTTAGCCCCTCGTCCCAATTGCCGCGGTCAAAGCAATACCAGCGGCCAACGCCCAGGCAAGCGGTTGCATCGTCGGGATCTGTTTCAAGCCGTTCTTGCGCCGATCGAATCATCTCGTGCTCGCGTGCGCCTGCTGAGAATTCTTGGCGCATTCGGCTAGGGCGTGTTGCGCAGTCTTGATCGCGTCGAGTTCCTCTTCCGCGTCCGCTGCTGTTTTCTCTCGTTCGGCTTTCTCCGCGGGCGAGCGTGCGTGGAGCAACGCGGACTTTGCCGCCCTTTGTGCCGCTTGCGACTGCAAAAGGAGCTTGGCCAGGAACTTGCCCGCTGCATCCAATACCTCGAATGCCTCGCCCGTGGCGTCGTCGGCGACAGCCGCTTGGGCAAACGTCACGCACGCCGCGTTGATGGCCAAAACTTGTGCGGCGCTGCTTGGCGACCCTTTGGTCAAGAGCTGTTTCAGAAGCCGCGCCTTCACCTGAAACGGCCGGATGTCGAAGTGCGCTGCGATCGAATTGATGGATTGCAGCATCAAGTTCACGTCATTGGCGTCGCGGGCGATTTCGGCGGCCCGCCGCAAGAACACAAATTGCTCGGCCTGATTGGCGTCGTTCTTCTGCCCCTCCTCGAATAGCTTACGGGCCAGGGCCTCTCTCGCTGCTTGTTCCTTAATGTCGCCCGGCTTGTAGATTTCATCAATCTCGGCAATCAGTTTCTGTTGCTGCTCGGCTGGAGGCGGAGCAAGCCTAGCCGTTTTGTTCTCATCGCTCGGCGGCGCCTGCTCCGCCGGGGAAGAAGGATCGGATGCTGGTTTGGCCGCAATCGGCGCTGCCGTTGTGGATGCGATTTCCGGCACGGCGGGGGTTCCCGTCCCGTGCGGGGGCGGGACAGGAATGGTCGGGGAGACAACGACGGAATTCGGACTTCGTTTGGGACGGTTGACGCCCTGACGGCTTTGGCTCGGCCGCCGCCAACTCCCTCTTGGCGCTGACAGCATCTGAAACGGCGGCCGAAGCGATGCTCGACGATGGCTGCGGCTTCGATTGTCGCGACAAGCTGCTCGTGGAATCGCGCGTCCCAGCCGAGGATCCGTCCGCTTTGGTTGCGCCGGCATCAGCCGTTTGTTTCTCAGTCGGCTTGTCGGTTTGCGAGAAAGCCAACCACATTCCCAACAAAACGATCGCGGCCACAACCGCGATTACGGCAGCGACCGTCGGCAGGGACAGTTGTGGCGGCTTCTTGTCGCGGCGCTTTTAGGATCGCCGATGCGCTGGTTGCCGGCGGCGTCCGGAAGATATCGGCCAGTCCGGAGTCAATCGCCTCAGCTACGGCAAGGCCCGTTTTCGGCGCGAGCTTCTTGCGGAGTTCGTCGTCGTACGCCGCCTTCTTTTCCGGCCTGAGTAAGCAGACCCGCGCCGCCGCAACCTCGTTTAGCAAACGCTGCGAATCGGCCGAACGCTTGCCCGCTTGAAACGTGCGCAAGTGGCCCATTCGCTGGTTGGCGGCGTTCTCGATGACCGCGGCACTCGTTTCCAGCGGTGGGATGCCGAGCAACCGATAGTAATTGGGCGGCTGCTCATCAACTGGAATGCCCAGCCACTCGTGATAAGGATCGAATTTCTCTGCCATCGCGAACTCGAACGCCAAGACCGCTCTCCTCGGAACACACCTCGCTGGCAATCATTATATCCTTTCTCGTCCGTCAATCAAACCGCGTCGGACACAGGCAGGATGCCGATCCGTATGTTAAAGAATAAACGCCCACGCTTGACATGGCCCGTCGTCAGAGCCATGATAAGAGGGTTACGCAAAGGGTGCCCCGGCCGCGTTTTGTGCCGAGCCACCGCCACAACGGTCTATTTGAGGCAGCGCTAAAGATTGCTCGCGGTTTGCAATCGAACAACTGGTCGCTTGTTGAGACGATTTGTTCCTGTTCGGGCCGTGTTGAGCAACGGTATCCGTAAGTCGAAGTGACTCGTCCGCCCTTCGCGGATGTGCCGGATACATTCTCTCGCTTTGCTGCCTCGGCTCTGAAAGCCAATCCCCTTCTTTTCACGATGGAGCTTGCCTTGCGGCGCTTGGGCAGAAGCCGGAGAGCGTCAATTCAGTTTCTAATTCGCGAGAAAACAAATCATGTCCTACAAGACGATTGCGAGGCGATTGACGGCGGCAGCGCTGCCCGTGCGAGTGAGCATCTTGATACTTTCCAGCCTGTTAGCAACCCCGCTTCTGCGCACAGACGCTTACGGTTTTGGCGTCGTTCAGCGGCAGCAACGGCTACTTTCCCGAGGCCGGGTTGACGCTCAGCGGAAGTACGCTGTATGGCACGACCTACTATGGCGGCGCGGGTTACAACGGAAACGCGCAAAGCGGCAACGGCACGGTATTCAGCCTGCCCGTGAGCGGCGGGAGTCTAACCGTGTTGGCCTCATTCAATGGTCCCAACGGCTCCAATCCCCAAGCCGGATTGACCCTCAGCGGAAACAACCTATATGGAACAACGGTCTACACAGCGAGCGGCAACGGGGGCGGCACAGTCTTCAGCGTTCCCCTAAGTGGCGGCAGTCCCACGGTGCTGGGGGCGTTCAACGGAAGCAATGGCATATTCCCCGTTGCCGGTTTAACGCTGAGTGGAAACACGCTGTATGGAACGGCGAGCCAGGGCGGCGCTCTTTCCGCGGGTGATGGCACGGTCTTCAGCCTTCCCCTTTCCGGCGGGACCCCCGCGGCGCTGGTCTCCTTCAGCGGGAGCAATGGCGCGTGGCCCTTTGCCGGGTTGACGCTCAGCGGCAGCACGTTGTATGGGACAACCAATATCGGCGGCGCCAATAACGACGGCACAGTGTTCCGCGTTCCGTTGAGCGGCGGCATTCCCACTGTACTGACGTCATTCAGTGGCAGCAACGGCAGCCTTCCGCGGGCCGTCTTGACGCTTATCGGCAATACGCTCTATGGAACGACGGAAGAGGGCGGCGCCGATGGTGACGGCACGGTGTTCAGCGTGCCCGTGAGCGGCGGCACTCCCACGGTACTGGCCTCGTTCAACGGCAGCGACGGCAACTACCCAGAGTCCAACTTGACGCTCATCGGCGACACTTTCTATGGAACGACGTTGCAAGGCGGCACCTATAGCCAGTTCGGCGGCGGCGGGACTATTTTTGGCCTGCCGGTAAGCGGCGGCACACCCACGGTACTGGCCTCCTTCAACAACAGCAACGGCTTCGGTCCCGTCGCCGGTTTGACCCTAAGCGGCAACACATTATACGGCACGACCGAATTTGGCGGCACCTACGGCGACGGCACGGTCTTCGCTCTCACTTTGCCCACGCCCGAACCCGGCACGCTTGCGATTCTGGGAACTGGACTCACTTGCTTCATTGCGAATCGCCGGCGTGGCGCAGGCTCCGATTGACGGCAGGCATCGCTTCGCGATACGCGCTGCCACCCGTCGGCCTCGCGTCGGTCCGCGGCCATCCATCCGTTCGGAGGACAAAAGGTTCGGTGAAAGCGTCCGGTGGCTAGGGGGTCTCGGTGGCAAGGGGGGCAGTCCAGCGTTTTCGACTTTCAAAGTCGCGAGTACGGCTGCGAACGGATTCCGGGCGAATGGCACGATAGTTGCTGGCTCTTGTGTACTTCTGTTTACATACAAGAACTGGCAGGCGGCCGCCCATGGCCGACGCGAGATGCGCCCAACCCCTTCGTGCGGAGGGTCGATGCATGGCCTGGACGATATCAGATGTAAAGCGTTGTGTGCCATCGACTTATGGCGACGCTCGGCGATGCGCCCACTGGCCGCTTTTCGCTGGGGTGGGGCGCATCGCCGCAAACGGCCGCTGCCAATGACGCGACGCGGCTGCCAAAATGGCAGCCCCAGAGTATGAAAGGCGAGCGGTAATAGGAGCCGTTTCGGTCCGCTCCCTGCTGCTGGTCGTCGCAGCCGGATAAAAACATGGCCGAATTGTGCTATGTCATAACTGAACATTCGCAGTTTTCAAGCCGGTCAAACGGCGAGATGTACGTAGTTTTCCAGGGCTACAAGTAATTCATGAAGGTCGGCCTTGGTGCCCGACTTGGTGTTTATTGTATTCGCGAGGATAACCGCGCAGGATGCGGAGCATATGAGCGAGCGACCATTCCGTGTCCCAGTCGCCGAAACGCCAACGCGCAGCCCGCGCTTGCGGAAGTTTGTGGCCCTCGGTGATATACCACAGACCGATCACGCTTTGCATCATCCACACCCAGGGCGACAGCTTCTCGATGCTCTGCCGGCACCAGTGTTGTGGGGCTTGAATCTTCATCACCTGCTTGCTCGCTTTGAAGGCGACCTCGATCGACCATCTTCGCGAGAACGTGGAGATTACCCAACTCAACTCGGCGTTCACATCGGTGGTGAAGAGATACTTGTCGGCGAACTTGCCCTTCGGGTCGCGTACCAATACCACAAGAATCGGCAACAACCCACGCACCTCGGGCCAGACTGCCTGGAAGGAAAGCACCTTCAACTTGCGCGTTACGCCGTAGCACGTCGCCTTGACGGTTTTCCAAACCCACGGCCCTTTTCCGCTGCGGTTGCCGTCGGCCTTCTTGACCGCCTCTTTGGGGTTCGGAAGACGAGGACCTTTCGTCGGCTTTCGCCCACGCTTGCTCTTGGATTGCTTGGGCACGATCGAATCGTAAATCGCCGCGTCGGCACGCATCACGCCGACGTAGGTCACGCGCGGGTCGAGATCGGCCAGGAGATTGCCCGCGGAATAGGCCCCGTCGCCGATGAAAACCAGCTTTCGATCGGGAAACCAAGCCAGCAGATCCTGGAGCATTTCTTTGGCCAGCGTGGCTTCGCTGGGGTGATTCTTGCCGGCAAGATGCAACTTGGCATAGATCGGCAGGCAGTAAATCTTGTTCGTTCCGGGAATGCAAATCGCCAGTCCGATGACAACCCAGTGATTGCCGCTGGCGGTCGCGACCCGTTTGGCCGTCGAGGCTACGGCATCGCGGAACCAGCCCAAACCGTAGACGTGCTTGCCGCGCTTGTGCAGCAAGGTATCGTCAACGACCAGATACAACAAGTCGCGCGGGTTGAGCGCGACAACAATGGCTAGGGCCAATTGGCGGGCCAGATCGTGGACGGTCCAGGCCGCTCGACTGAAGAAGTTGTAGAAGCGGTCGAACGGATGTCGCTCTTTCCGGGAGATAGGCGTATCGGCTTGGATGGCTTGAAAGACGCCGAACTCGGTTCGCTTGCCCAGGCACATCGCCCAACCGAGCAACACTTCGATGTGCGTCTGGAACGATGGCAGAGTGAATGCAGGCAGCAGGCATTGCAGAACGGGGTCGAGAGAGGGTATGCTCGTAAACATGGACGGGGACCTCCTTGTCCTTTGCGAGCGTCTTGCGACGCTTGTAAATCACGCAAAGTGTACAAGGAACCCCGCCCTCTTTTCATCATCAAATTCCATCAAAAAATCTGCGAATGTTCAGATAAACGACCAGGAAATTCTTTAAGTCCGTGCCAGGCAAGGAGTTCCGACCGAATCCAAAAAGAATTCTCCATTCTCGCATAGCGCGGCATTCGGATAATATATATAGAGAGGTGTTTACAACTGGTGAGCCAGGAGCGGTGAGCAATGAGCAGAAGGGACGAGATGAGGGATGAGAGAAAAGCGTCGGAGGTCGGAAGTCAGGTATCGAAAGCCGTGATGCTCGCCACTCCCTGCTCCTCGCTCCGTGCTCGCCGCTCTTGCCCCTCCATTTGCCCCGCCGCCGGAAATACACACGGCCGAAAGACGTATTCCTACTCGGCTTCTACTCGAATCCTGCTGGCGTTCTACTGCCGTCCTACCCGCATCCTACTGCCGTTCTACTCCGATCCTGCCCGGCAAAATCCCAAGAAAAACAGGCAAATTCGCGATGTGTTGGAAAATGAAAAAAAGTGCCGCCGCAAAAGTCATTGATAAAAGCGCTGGGAACCTAATTATCACTAATGCTAATGTAAGCGGATTAGTGGTGATTGGTCTATAGCGACAATTACTTTTCCGGTCTGACGACAATTAGAATTCCCGGTTGAGGCCAGTTGAGGCTGGTCAGATAGACTGTTGCAAGTCTCCGTAGGAGGGGGACTTGCAATGGTCACGGATGAGCAGGTGAAGCGGTTGTGGCAGGTGTTGTCGTCAGGGAAGACTCTGGTTCAGTCGGCAGACAAGGCGAGCATGGACGAGAAGACGGCGAGGAAGTATAGGCGGCTGGGTCGGCTTCCCAGCGAAGTTGTGCCGGATCGCTCGTGGCGGACACGGGCAGACCTGTTTGCCGAGGTGTGGCCGGAAGTGCATGCGCAACTGCACGAGGCGCCTGGCCTGGAGGCCAAGACGCTGTTTGGAGCGCTGCAGATCAAATACCCGGGGAAGTTCGACGAAACGCAGTTGCAGAGCTTTCAGCGTGGCGTGAAACGTTGGCGAGCGACGGCCGGCCCGGCGAAGGAGGTGTTCTTCAGCCAAGTGCATCATCCGGGACGGTTGTGTGCGTCGGATTTCACCCACATGGAAAGCCTGGCCGTGATCATTGGCGGGCAGTCGTTCGACCATCTGCTTTACCACTTCGTGCTGACGTACTCGAACTGGGAGTCGGTGACGGTCTGTTTTTCCGAGAGTTTCGAGAAGCCTCGGCGAAGGACTTCAAGACGCCCTGTGGGAATTGGGCGGCGTGCCCGAACGACACCGCACGGATCGGATGAGCCTGGCGGTCAACAACGGATCGGACATGAAGGAGTTCACCGCGCGGTACAAGGGACTGTTGGGCTACTACGGGATGGAGATGGAGAAGATCCAGCCCCGGGAACCGAACGAGAACGGAGATGTCGAACAATCGCATCGGCGTTTCAAGGAAGCGGTGGAGCAGGCCCTGTTATTGCGTGGCAACCGGGACTTCGAAAGCCGTGAAGCCTATGGACGATTCTTGAAAGAGCTGGTGGCGGTTCGCAATGCGGGCCGTCGCAAGCGGCTGGACGAAGAGTTGCCTGGCCTTCGGCCTCTGCCGGATCGGCGACGGGAGAGCTGCAAGCGAATCCCGGTACGCGTGGATACGGGGAGTTTGGTCCATGTAGACCGAAATGTTTATTCGGTTCCCAGCCGCTTGATTGGCGAGCGGGTCGAGGTGCGATTGTACGTGGAGCATGTCGAGGTCTGGTACGCCCAGAAGGAGATGGAGCGCTTTCCGCGTTTGCGCGGGCGGAACAAACACGCCATCAACTACCGGCACATTATCGACTGGTTGGTGCGAAAACCGGGGGCTTTTGAGAACTACGTTTACCGGGAAGAGCTGTTTCCCACGAGCCGCTTTCGCATGGCCTTCGACGCCTTGCGGGAAGCGCAGCCCAAGCGCGGTCACAAGGAGTATTTGCAGATTCTCTATCTGGCGGCAGGCCACGGCGAGACGGCCGTGGACGAGGCGTTGCGAACGCTTCTAAACAGCGGCCAGCCCGCGACCCGGGCCGCGGTCGAAACGTTGGTCCAGCGGGCCGAGGAAGTTCCGGCGGTCACCGAAGTGACCGTCGAAGTAGTGGACTTGTCGGATTTCGATGACTTGTTCTTGCACAAGGAGGTGTGGGATGGGTGCGAAGGGGGATTTGAAAGAGAAGTTGGCGGCTTGCTTGCGGGAACTGCACTTGCCGACGTTTCGGGAGTGTTTTGAGGAACTGGCCCGACGGGCATTACAGGAGACGGCCAGCTACGAGCAGTACCTGTTGGAACTGGCCGAGCGGGAATGCCAGGGCCGCTTGGCAAAGCGGACCGAGCGGCTGCTGCGGGATTCCCGTTTGCCGCTGGAGAAGGATCTGGCGAGCTTCGACCTGGCGCGGTTGCCGGCGAAGGTCTCTCGCCAAGTGCGGACGCTCATGGAAGGCTCGTTCGTGGACCGCCGCGAGAACCTGTTGTTGTTCGGCAAGACCGGATCGGGAAAGACGCACCTGTTATCGGCGATCGCCCAGGAATTGGTTCGCAACGGACGGAAGGTGGTCTCATGGTCGTGTGCCCTGCTGGTTCAGGAACTGTTGGCGGCCAAACGGGATCTGAAGCTCAACCGGGTGCTAAAGCAGATGTCGAAGTGCGAGGTGCTCTTGATCGACGACATCGGCTACGTGCAGCAGAGCCGGGAGGAGATGGAGGTGCTGTTCACCTTGTTGGCGGAACGCTACGAGCGCGGCACGGTGATGCTGACCAGCAACCTGCCGTTCTCGAAGTGGGAGACGATCTTCAAGGATCCGATGACGACAGCGGCGGCAATCGACCGCCTGGTGCATCACAGCGTGATCTTGGAGTTGAACATCCCGAGCTACCGGTTGGACGAGGCCAAGCGAACCAAGCCGCCCGACGCGGCCTGAGATTGGCGAGGGCCACCCGCGGCGGCGTGCGGCCCCCCCTTTTGTTTCGCTCCGCTGCGCTGCGCTTCACAAAAGGGGGGGCCGCACGCCTCTGGTTCTCAACCGGGAATTCTAATTGTCGTTCAAGGGGAAGAGTAATTGTCGCCGAAAGGATTGGCGGCGATTAGTGTTCCCATCGGTCCTCAGCAGCAAGAAATGAGATATGAGAGTCAATGGATTAGCCCGCCGATTGGAAAGCGATCAAATCCCGGCCCGCCGGGACTTCATCCGCGCCCCCTCCGGACTTTGTGTTGCCTTTGTGGCAATTAGATCAGGCAAAGCTTGCCGCGAAAAAGCGCAAAGAACGCAAAACACGGGAATTGAAATGGCCGCTTGCGATAGGAGATTTCGTGCGATGCACGGTTTCGTCGTCCACCCAGCGTTTTCTGTTATCTCATAATATCTTACGTCAACACAGATCCTATGCGCCACCGCGCCGCGAAACCGCGAGGCGGTGCATTTGCGCCAAAAGCAAGCACCAAAACCATGCGGTTGCCGGGTCGCCCTGGGCGGTTGCCCGCCCAGGCTCCCACAGATCCGGACGTGCCCGCATTAGAGCATCCGGTTCTTCAAGTAACCCCTTCGCTTCGCCACGACCTAGCTAGCGCCATGACAAACCCGTAGTATACTATCCGTCGGCTTTGCGGTGACACCGAGTGGAGGCTCAATGTCCTCCGGGTGTTGCCTGCCGACGGGCGAGTTACTCGATGCCTCGCTTCCCATCCCCCGGGTCCTCGCGGGTCGAGTTCCCCGGTTTCTTCGGTACTATCAAGGCACTGCGACTTCCTGCCGCCCTTCCCGCCGCGCTTCGTTTCCTTCGCTTGGACGTACCACGGGATCACGCATACTTCGCTCCCGCCGCCGCTGCGTGCGGCAGCGTCGGGCCTGGGGTTGTTGCCCGGTATCCCCGTCCGGGAATGCTTCCGTGGAGACGACAGGATCTCCCAAGTTCCTGGGGAACCTCGATTCCCGTTTGCACATGTTCTCAGACCCCGGCCGACCCCTGTGTGCCTAACCGCTTACGGCACGTCGGGCGTGGCCCCCGCTCTCAGGACGACGAAGGCGCCAACGAGAAGGACGATTTCGAGGCTCAATAGCATGGCTTTCGGGCTCGCTGTCTACGCTTCACGATGTCGGTTGCCCTTCATCGCGCAAGACTCGCTTCCAGGTGCTGGTCAGGCTCTCCTGGACGGGCTTCTACCCGCAAGGTCCCAATACAAGGTTTCAAATCATTCGATCTTCCTCCTTATCCAAGCTTCTTGGCGCAACCTGAGTGCGTCCTGTCTCGGTCCTGTCTTTTTCGCAGGCAAGAAATCTATGAAAACACGCCGCTTTTCGAGAATACCGGCCGCCAAAAATGCCGCCCGCCGCCAAGCAAAACCCGATCGCCAAAAATGGCATTCGGGCGAAAGCTTTTTTTCATAAAAAATCCTGATAAAACTCCTGTGCAATCCAACTCTCTCGGTACGATTCCAGCCTGCGTATTGTATTTACACATGCCGTTTCGCCAGGGAATCGGGACCTTATGCGTGGGAGAACGTTTCACCGGCAGACGTTGCCAGCTTCGGCACTGACAACAAAAAATCCGTTTTTTATTTTGCCGCAGGCGTGACTTCTTGTTTGCACAACCCTCCTTAATAACATAGCGAGCTTGGCAAGCCAGTGAAGGGCTGCTGAACAACGTTGAACGGAACAGTTGAGGCAATGATGTTTTGGAACGTGCGTAAACACACCCTAGGAAAAACAAGAAAAGACCGGCGGCTCACTATGGAGCGCCTGGAACGCCGCGCCCTTTTAGAGCACAGCCCGGCTTTTTCGGCGCTAGTTGGGCCGCATGGCGTTAGCGGCTATTATGGTTCGTCCGGCCACGGCGCGACCGCCCCGGTCATTAACGCCGTGGATTACTCCGTATCCGTATCCTCCCAAGTCCAAAGCGGCACTTTGACCGCCGTCAAGCTGACCGCTCTAGGGACGAACGGCCGCACTGCGACCACTTATACGGGAACGGCCAACCTGACAAGTTCCGACGGCGGCGCGACTTTCTACGCCTCGTCGACTTCGACAACGCCCATCACGTCGATCACGTTCGCCAACGGCACGGCCACCGTGTATGTCAAGTTCGCCAATGCCGGGCGACAGACCGTCACCGCGAGCGATGGCACGATCAGTTCGATCGCCGGCTCGGCCGGCACGCTGGTGACGACGCCGGATGTTGTCACTCAGTACTTCATGGTCCTCAATCCGACGGTCGTGAGCGGCGCGCCGACAACCGTGAAGTTATATGCCGAGGACGCCAACGGGTTCGTCGTCAAGAACTACGCGACGCCCTCCGACTTCACGCTCTTGAGCACGGATACCAAGGCCGTCCTGCCCAGCAGCGTCAAGTTCGTCAACGGAGTGGCGACGGTCCAAGTGACCTTCGAGACGGGCAGCACTGCCGGAACGACGGAGTCGCTCACGGCGGCCGATAGCGCCAACACGCTGACCGACAGCGTCTCGACGAGCGTGGTGGCCGACGCCGCTTCGCAGTATTTGATCAATCTGCCTTCGGTCGTCCGCGCCGGGCAATCGGTGGCTGTGCAGGTGTACGCCGTTGACGCCAACGGCCACACAGTCAAGGGCTACAGCGGCTCGGCCACGGTGACGATCACCGGTTCCAGCACGACCAGCGAGAACGTCAACTTCACCAACGGCGTGGCAACCTTCAGCGTCACATTTGCTTCGGCCGCAGTAGGAACGCAAGGGACCGTGACGGTGGCCGACCAGGCCGCCACGAATCCCTTGCCCACGGCCGAGGCATTCACCGCCGTCGTATCGTCCTCGCGCGGCGGCGGATGGGGAGGCGGCGGAGGTTCCGGCGGTTCGGGTGGAAGCGGCGGAAGTGGCTCGGGCGGTTCCGGCGGCAGCGGATCGGGCGGCACCGGTACGGCAGCGCCGAACGCGTCCACCAGCACGAACTGGTCCGGCTATGCGGTCCAAACGAAGAGCGGCGCCGTCACGGCCGTCGCCGGAAGTTGGGCGGTGCCGACGGTCAGCGGTTCCGGCACGGGCTATTCCGCGATTTGGGTCGGCATCGACGGTTACCAGTCCAGCACGGTCGAGCAGATCGGCACCGAGCAGGACGCTGGCGGCGGCGATTACGCCTGGTACGAAATGTACCCCGCCGCGTCGCAGACGATCACTAGCCTGGCCGTCTCAGCCGGCGACAACATCACGGCCTCCGTGGCGTATAGCAACGGGACGTTCACGCTCACGATAAAAGACACCACGACCGGCAAGTCGTTCACCACGCAACAGGCCGGCGCGAACCTGCAGCGGTCGTCGGCGGAGTGGGTGGTAGAGGCGCCATTGTCCGGCGGCGTGTTGCCGCTGGCGAACTTCGGCACGGCAACGTTTACCAGCGCTTCGGCGACGATCAATGGCACGACCGGCCCGATCAACGATTCGGCCTGGAGCGCAATCGCCATCGACATGGCGAGCAGCCGCGGCGCCGCGGAAGCCACGACCTCGATCCTGAACTCCACCGGCGACGGCTTCAGCGTGAGCTACGATTCGTCGGGCGGTTCGTCCGGCATCGGCGGTTTTGGCCTTGGCGGCGGATTCGGTTGGGGCGGCGGGTTCGGCGGATTGGGTTTCAGCACCAACGCCGCGGCCAAATTCAGTGCGGCAGCGCCGAGCACTAGCCAGACCTCGACTCAACTGGCCGCGCTAGATCAATTGTTTGCATCACAGTTCGACTTTTTCCATGTTTAAGGAGTCGTTAACGGAATCACGACGCGTTTGGAGTGGCACGTCCCTGAACTTGCAAAGGGCGTGGCTAGCCAGAACACCACGCCCTTTGCATCCGGAAGGGGCGTGCCACCCGCGCCGACATTTGGAAGAGACTTATTGAACCATTGATACATTGCGGAAAAACGCCGCGGTTCGAAGGTGAGGCGTGCGTTGCGCCTCACCGATTGCCCTAGGACCTCGGTATCCACAACTCGCCCCCAAGGCGAGTCGTGTTTTTTCTTGGAGCGAGGGACGGGAGATGTGTACTGTGAAGAGAATGGCGCTGGCGATCGTGGGAACTTACCGCCTCAGATTCCCCCGCCATGTCCGAATGTGGTCTGATCCGCCGCAAAGACCTTCGCGCTCCGCGGCGAAACGAAGACGTTGCTGTCTAGCCCGACCTGCAAGGTCCGGTAGCGGTCTTGCGGCAACTCGGCATTCAGCAACTCGCCCGACGCGGCGCGCAATTCCAGCCGCACGTTGGGACCTGCCGAGTGGACCCGCGTGATGACTGCGGGGAAAGCCGGATGGCCGTTGAGGTGTGTCTCGATTTCCAGATCGTGCGGGCGGACGAAGACGCGAACCTTGCGTTCGGCGGCAAGCGAGGTATTCGGCACGTCAACCGCGACGTGCCGCGAAGTGGACCTTGCCGCCCTCCAAACGTCCATGAAACGTGTTCACCTGGCCCAAGAAATTCATCACGAATTCGGTCTTCGGATTGTGGAACACCTCGTCAGGCGTGCCGATCTGCTCGACGCGGCCCTCGTTCATCACCAGTACGCGGTCGGCCAGCTCCATCGCCTCGTCCTGGTCGTGGGTCACGAAGACGCTCGTCAGATGGATCTCGTCGTGCAGGCGGCGGAGCCATTGCCGCAGTTCCTGCCGGACCCGGCGCGTCCAGAGCACCGAACGGCTCGTCCAGCAGCAGCACCTTTGGCTCGATGGCCAGCGCTCGCGCCAGCGCCACGCGCTGCCGCTGCCCGCCGGAAAGCTGATGCGGATAGCGATTGGCCATGCACGTCCAACTGCACGAGCTTCAGCAGCCGCATGACCTTTGTAACGATCTGGCTCCTTCGACGGCCGCTGCGCTCGCGGCCGCACCCGCAGGCCGAAGGCCACGTTCTCGAAGACCGTCATGTGGCGGAACAAGGCGTAGTGCTGGAAGACGAAGCCCACCTGCCGGCTGCCGACGTCGTGGCCGGCCACGTCCTGATCGTGGAACAGGATCGCCCCGCTGCCGGCGTCGGGCTGTTCCAGGCCGGCGATGATCCGCAGCAGCGTCGTCTTTCCCGAGCCCGGACGGCCCGAGCAGGGCCACCAGTTCGCCGGTGGCGGACCGTGACGCTGACATCCTTTAGGGCCGCAAACGTGCCGAAAGTCTTGCTGATGTTTTTGACTTCGATGCTCATGATCGATTGCCTTTCCTTAGCGTAGGGTGGGACCAGCGAGTCCTGCGAGCCGGCCCGCCATCCGCGCCGGGTGATTTCAATGGTCGGGCCGGCGCCGTTGAAACTCGCTTGCCCCACCCTACAGCCCTTCACTTCCTACGCGCCATTCGACAAGTGTTTTCGCCGCCAGCGTCACCAATCCCAACAGGGCCAAGAGCGAGGCGACGGCGAACGCCGCCGCGTAGCTGCCGGACTCGTTGCAGAGCGTCGCCACTTCCAACGGCAGCGTGTTTGTTACCCCGCTGACGTGCGCAGTAACAACGGACACCGCGCCGAACTCGCCCATCGCGCGGGCGTTGCAGAAGATGACCCCGTAGAGCAGTCCCCATTTCGCATTTGGCAGCGTGACGCGCCAGAGAACTTGCCAGCCGCTTGCCCCCAAGCACGCGGGCGGACTGCTCCTCCTCGGTGCCCTGTGCTTCCATGAGCGGAATCAACTCCCGAGCCACAAAAGGCACCGTCACGAACATCGTGGCAATGATGATGCCTGGAACCGCAAAGATGATGCGGATGCCGTGCGCGGCCAGCCACGGGCCAAAGTAGCCGTGCGTCGGGCTGAACAGCAGGACGAAAAGCAGACCCGCGATCACCGGCGATACCGAAAACGGCAAGTCGATCAGCGTTATCAAGAGGTTCTTGCCCACGAATTGGAACTTGGCGATTGACCATCCGGCTGCAAGACCGAAGAGAGTCCCCAGCGGCACCGAGACCGTGGCGGCCAGCAGCGTCAGATAGATCGCGTGCAGCGCGTCGGGCGTGGTCAATGCGGCAAAGTAGGCCCGCACGCCATTCTCCAAGGCCGATGCAAAGACCAGCGCAAGCGGCAAGACCAAAAACAGACCGAGAAACAATAGCGCCGCGGCAATTAGCAGACCGCGAAGCCAAAGTGGTTCGCTAACGCGCGCGCTAGCGCGGTGATGTAATGCGGCAGTCGTCAGTGAGCCGGCAGCGGCGGGCATGGCACGTATCCTTGTGACGAATTCTTAAATCTCAGATTTCAAGTCCTAGATGCAATGCGAGTATCAACCAATATGTCTCCGACTCCACCACTGAATCACGTTGACGGTCAACAACAGCACAAACGAAGCGCCGAGCATCACCACGCCGAGCGCCGTAGCTCCGGCGTAATCGTATTGTTCGAGCTTGGAAATGATGTGCATCGGCACGATCTGAGCTTGCCCGGCCGACGTACCGGCGATGAATACGACGGAACCGTATTCGCCCAGGCGCGGGCGAAGGCGAGCGAAAACCCAGTCAACAGCGCAGGCAAGACTGCGGGGAGGATGACGCGACGGAACGTCTGCAAGCGGCCCGCGCCAAGACTGGCGGCCGCTTCTTCCAATTGAGGATCAAGGTCTTCCAATGCCGGCTGGAGCGTCCGCACCACGAACGGCAGGCCAATGAACGTCAGCACAATCACTACGCCCAAGTAGGTATAGGAAACCTCCACGCCCGCGGGCAGCAGGCGGCCGATCCGGCCTCCGCGAGCGTAGAGCGCACTCAATGCGATTCCCGAAACGGCCGTCGGCAGGGCAAAAGGAAGGTCCACAATCGCCTCGATCAGTCGCTTGCCGGGAAAAGCGTATCGCACCAGGACCCAGGCCACGAGGAATCCGAACACAGCATTCACCAAAGCGCCTGCCAGCGAGGCGCCTAGGCTCAAACGATACGACGCGAGGATTTCCGGCGTGGTGACTGCCGCGGCGAATCGCGTCCACCCCATGCTCGTCGTCTTGAGCACGAGTCCGCCAAGCGGTATTAGAACCAACAACGAGAGGTAGAAGAGCGTGAAACCCATCGTCAGGCCGAAGCCCGGCAACACGCTCGGTTTTTTCAGTTGCAATAGCACGATCGCGTCCTTGCTAGCGTTGTGACTGATAGATTTCGTCGAATACGCCTTTTTCGCTGAAGTGAGTCTTATGCGCCTTTTGCCAGCCGCCGAAGACCTCGTCCACCGTGAACAGTCTCACGTCAGCAAACGGCTTAAGCAGCGCGGCATCGACCGCCGCGCGATCGCTTGGCCGATAAAAGTTCTTCGCGGCGATTGCCTGGCCTTCGGCGGAGTAGAGATACTTCAAGTACTCCTCGGCCACTTTTCGCGTGCCCAGGCGATCGACATTCGCATCGACCACCGCGACGGGCGGCTCGGCAAGGATGCTGATGCTCGGCGCGATCACCTCGAGTTTCTCCGCTCCCTCGCCAGCCGTTTCCTGCAGGGCTTCGTTCTCCCAGGCGATGAGCACGTCGCCCTGCTGCTTGCGAACGAAGGTGATGGTCGCGTCGCGGGCGCCGCTGTCGAGGATCTTTACGTGTTGATAGAGGTCGCGAACGAACTCTTTGGCCTTTTGCTGCGCCGCTTCGACCGCGGCGGACTGCTTAGGATCGTGCAGCTTCGCCAGGTCGCCCAATTCACGATTGAGCGCATAGCCCCACGCCGCCAGGTAATTCCAACGTGCGCCGCCGGAAGTTTTCGGATGCGGCGTAATCACTTCGACACCGGCCTTCACGAAGTCGCTCCAATCGTGGATGCCTTTCGGATTACCCTTGCGGACGAGGAAGAGGATCGTCGAGTTGTACGGGCAATTGTTATGCGGAAGCTTTTTCGCGACCGGTCTGCCAATCCTTGGCCAGCAAACCATGCTCGGCGATGGCGTCGATGTCATACGCCAAGGCAAGCGTCACAACCGACGCATCAGATCCGTCGATTACGCTACGGGCCTGCTTCCCGGAACCGCCGTGGGACGAATGGATCGTCGCGGTCTGGTGCGTCGTCTCCTGCCAGTGCCGCGTGAAGGCGGCATCGTATTCCTTGTAAAGCTCGCGAGTCGGATCGTAGGAGACGTTCAAGATCTCCTTTCCGCCGTCCGGCCCGCCCGATGGCTCGCAGCCGCCGACTCCCAAAATGCCGAGAGTGAGGGCGATCACCCCAACAACGTTTCGCGTCCAATTCATCAGAATCCTGCTCATCATATTGATTTTTATCCGAATGGCACCGCTTTTTGCTGTATGGAGGTAGTGCAACGATTATGCCACGTCAGTTTTTTTTTCAAATTCTAGCGGATATGGTCACTTTTCCGCCGAATTACGACAAACACTGTTAAATGCACTAGATTATGACCGTTAAATAAGGTATAATTCCATTATTAGTGATAGCAAGCTATGGATAGATATCGTGAGTTACTGATGGATGTTTGGCGGGAAGCCTGCCGCCATATCGAAATTACGCAATCCACTGAGACCATCGTCAGCCTCTTGGCGGAGAAGGTGCCGATTGAACGCATCTTTGTGCGTCGCGTCGATACCGCTCGGCGGTGCATCGAGTCGGTTGCTGTCGGGCAGGTATCGAAGGTCGGCCCGCCCGGCGATCTGCGGAGCGAATGCGAGCCGGGTCAGATGGCGGCAATCCTGGAGTGGTGCCGCCGCGGCAAGGTGCTTCATTGCCACGAGCGCGGCGCGGAGCCGGTGCTGGCAGTTGTTCCGCCGAAAGCGATCAAGTCCGACGCGCTCTTGGGCCCGCTGGCCCTCGGCGACAACCGCTTCGGCGTGCTGGTTCTTGTGGCGCAGTTCGGCGCCGCCTTTCAGGCCGAACACGTCGATCTGATGCAGGTGCTGTTGGAGCCGTTCGCGGTGGCATTGGAGAACGACCGCCGCGTGGCCGAGATGGCCGCGCTTCGCGAAGCGGCCGAGGCCGACAAGCGATCGCTTTTGAAGCGCCTAGGACGTGACAAGCTGGGCGACACCATCGTCGGAGTCGGCAGCGGACTTCGCGCCGTTATGGAGCGGATTGAGCTGGTTTCCAAGTCGGACGTACCGGTGCTTATCTTTGGCGAGACGGGCTCAGGCAAGGAGGTCGTCGCCCGCGCCATCCATAACGGCTCGCCACGCGCCGAGCGTCCGTTCATCCGCGTGAACTGCGGCGCGATCCCGCACGAGCTTATCGACTCGCAGCTATTTGGGCACGAAAAGGGCGCGTTTACCGGTGCAACGGAGACGCGGCAGGGATGGTTCGAGCGGGCCGACGGCGGCACACTTCTCTTGGACGAACTGGGCGAACTCCCGCCGGCCGCGCAAGTCCGCTTGCTGCGGATCCTGCAAGACGGCTGGCTCGATCGCGTTGGCGGGCAACGGCAGATCAGCGTCGACGTGCGGATCATCGCCTCAACGCATCGCGACCTGCCGACGATGGTGGCCGCGGGGCAATTCCGCGAGGACCTCTGGTATCGGCTGGCCGTCTTCCCCATCGTTATTCCGCCCTTGCGAGAGCGCCGCGAGGACGTGCCGGAACTCGCCCGACATTTCGCCCAGCGCGCGGCGACGCGCTTCGGCCTCTATCCGGCCGAGCCCACCCGCGAAGACATCGAGCTTCTCATGGCATACGCCTGGCCGGGCAACGTCCGCGAGCTGGCCACCGTGATCGATCGGGCGGCGATTCTCGGCGATGGCAAGCTCTTGGACGTGGCCAAGTCGCTGGGCGTGCCGTCACTGCCCGTGGCGGCAAAGTCCCTTGCGGCGGAGACAACGCCGCTACCGCTGCCGAAACCGAACACCGTCGCGGAAATCGACCCCTTGGACGAGGTCATTCGCCGGCACATCGAGGCGACACTAACGGCAACGGGCGGCCGAATAGAAGGCACGCGCGGCGCAGCCCAACTCTTGAAGATCAATCCGCATACGCTGCGCGGGCGGATGCGCAAGCTCAAAATCGAATGGAAGCAGTTTCGGGAGTAGATTCACACACATCAGATACCCGGGTCGAACCGCCAGTTCCAGAACCAGTACCAATAGTCCTCAATGAGCAATGCGTTGGAGTGCTCCGCTGCAACGTCAAGATCAATGAGCGGGACCTCAATCGCCTCACCTTTGTGCAGCACCGCGCACAACAAGCCAGCATCGTCGAGTTGCGCCAAAGCGGCCGGCGGCATGAGTCCGATCACCCAAACAGCGGCGGTCCAAGGACGCAACGAGTCGCTCGCCTCCGGGCAACGGGCCTCGAACGGGAAAATCAAAGTTGCGCTCAGGTAGTCGTAATACCGCACGAGCCACGTCGTGGAGACACGCGGCAACGCGCCGCCGGGCTTTCTCAGCGCGGCGAGGATCCGCGCTTCCTGGCTTAGCGGCCGCGATTCGAGAGTGGCTCTAATCGCCTCGCCCGTCGCGGCGTCTCGGCGTACAGCATTCCTTCCATAGTTAACATGTGAACCATCGCTTTCGGTTTTTCCGTTCTCGTGAGAGTATTGCAAATCATGGGCCAACATGAAAAAACTCCGTAACTCGCCGCCCGGTGACGGGCCGCGAAATGCCGTTTATTTTTCGCTATCACCGCCCACGGTTGGCCAGCACCGCCGCTGGACACTCCGCTTGCAAACTGGGCCGGCTGTCCGGCACGGCTTTGCTGATCGGAATGGCTTATCAAGAACCATTTGTCGCATATCGAATGCGGCAAACTTAGTTCACATGGCACATTGATTGCATTCTCACGTTGGTCGTCGCGAGTGGTTCGCGGCCCGGCAGTTAAGAGATGTCGGATATTCCGATTGTAACGCCGCATGGTGACACACACCGCAATTTGGCCCGCCGTTTGTTCCAATTAGTTTGCGTATGCCTCGTGTAACGATTCGATCAAATCGAAGGAAACGGTCGATCGTAGCAGGAATTACGGCATCGGCGAGATGGCATTGCGCCGCGCAGGGATTGCGAATGTTCGTCTCAGGGAGGGGAATGCAATGACTCACGCTACGTTTATCGCTGCCCGTCGGATCGTTCTTTTAACAGGAATGTTCGTTGCGTCGATCTGCGATACGCGCCTTTCCAAGGCAGATGACCCAAGGGACGTGCAAATGGCGGACCTCCAGCGCCAGGTCGACGAACTTGGCATGATGGTCCGGCAAATGCAGGACCCGCGGAGCTCCGCTCTTGTTCCCACGAGCGAAGTCCCTCCGCCGCCAGCCAACACAGAAGACCCGCCGTCGTATCCAACTACCGCCGGAGCACCCGACGTAAGTTCCTCCGTGCCGCAGCGGCCAACCGAACGGCAGGGGATCCACACCGGCGGTTTTCCCTTGGCCGGCTGGAACAACGGTTTTTACATGCGGTCGGACGATCAGACGTACGAGACTCCATATCACCGGGCAACTACAGGTCGATTATCGCGGCTTCCCCGAAGACGTCGATACCGCGACCAGTCCCGACACGTTCCTCATTCGTCGAGCTCGTCTCGGCATCGAGGCAACGGTGTTCAAGTACTACGAGTTCCGCGTTTTGCCCGACTTCGCAGGGAGTTCGACGTCCAAATCGATCTCCGATGCCTACGTGAACGTCCATTACTGGGACGCCTTTCAAGTCGAGATGGGCAAGTTCAAGCAGCCGTTCAGCTACGAAGAGTTGATCCAAGACCGGTACACGCCGTTTATGGAGCGGTCGATGATCGACCAGTTGACGCCGCAGCGCGACGAGGGTCTGATGGTCCACGGCCGCAAGATGTTCGCCGACCATTTTGATTACGCGATCGCCATTTCCAATGGGGACCAGAACGACAGCACGATCGACAGCAACAACACGAAGGACGTCAATACGCGAATGGTCGTGCGGCCCTTCAACGATCCGGATTTCGACCTTCTGCGCGGGCTGCAATTCGGCTGCTCTTATGGCGTCGGCCTTGAGGGCCTCCCTTCCGGCGGGACCGTGGCGGTCAGCCCGAGCACGCTCACCACGCCTTCGACCTTCGAGTGGTTCGCCTACAACAACCTCGTCGCCGCCGACGGCGTCCGCACGCGCGTCAGCCCGGAACTGGAGTACTTTCATGGCTCCTTCGGCTTTGCAACCCAGTACTTCGTCATGAACCAGCAATTGCTCGCGGGGGAGTTGGCGGGAAAGCCGATAGCCACCGTTCATACCGACGGATATTACGTAATGGCCAGCTATCTGTTAACGGGCGAGCAGCGCTACGACTACACCGAGCAAGTGGACCCGATCACGCCGTTTTCCCCTCATTCGCCGATCTGCAATCCCGGCGCGTGGGAAATCCTGTGGCGCGTTTCCAGGCTGGACATGAGTCCCAACGCGCTGACGCTGACGCCCGCCACCGGCCTCTATAGCCGCGAGGCCACGGAAAGCACGATCGGTGTCAACTGGTACTTGAACAAGTGGATCCGCACGCAGTTCAACTGGGAGCACGCCTGGTTTGCGGAGCCGGTGAAGATCGGGAACGAGGCGTTTCCGCTGCACACGGAAGATGCTTTGTACACTCGCTTTCAAATAATTTTCTAAACATAAACCGCGCGCCTTGTCTGAGGCGGCGTAACAGATTAACCTAAGCAATCCGGTAACTAGGGTGGCACGCTCTGAGCTTCAAGCGAAGGGCGTGACCTCGGCCTCACCACGCCCTTCGCAAGCTCAGGGACGTGCCACCCAATCGCTCAACTTATTCTGTTACGGCGCCTACGGGCACTGCGGACAGACCGGCACCATGCAGGCAGGCCGCGTCGTGTCAACGCTTCCGATCGGGCCAAGCGGTCGATCGCAAACCAGGGTGCGGGCAGGATATCCCAACGCCCGGTAGAGTTGAAACTGCGCGCGGTTATAGTCGTTGATGGCGGCAAAATAAAGCCCGTAGGCGCGATTCAATTGGATGAGCGCCGCCACCGCTTCCTGCGGGCGAGTGACTAATTGCATGACCTCGCCCGCGCCTCGGGTCTGGCCGATACCCCTCAGCGTGCCATTGTAGGTAATGAGGGCATCTTTCGCGCCGTTCATGGCCCGCTGGACCTGTATTGCGGCCGCCTCGAGTACGGCATGGGCCTGGACCACGTCCTGAGCTACCTGGTCTTGGACAATGCCGAAGTCGATCGACGCCGATTGCTCTTGCGCCAGCCGTTGGCGGACGAGCGAATGGTTGCCCGCTCCCATGTTTTGCAAGGTCCAAACCACGCCGACCTCGGTGTCGAACCGCCCATCGTAAACGTGCGGACCGTTGTCCGGCCCGCCACCGAAAACGCCGCCATTGAAGAATCCGCCCGGGCCAGCGCCTTCCACGACCACCGAGGGCAGCCAGGGGCGTAGATGTTCTTGCCGCACCCGCTCGCTGCTTGCCGCCACCAATGCCCGCTGCGAGGCAAGCTCCGGCCGGTTGGTCAATCCGATGGGTATCAAATCGCCGACGGCCGCCTCGGGCGAGACGAGCGTCACCTGAAGATGCGGCGGCTCCAGCGGAACGACCACCGCACTGGGGTTCAAGCGCAGGACGCGGGTCAGCCGGGCACTGGCAATCCGCCAGTTGGCCCGCGCGGCGGCTACTTGTTGCTCAAGATCGTATAGCTCCGCCCGGGCGCGATCTACCTCGAACTCCGGCACCAACCCGCGGGCGAGACTCGTTGTTTTTTGGACAAGCACATTGGCCCTATCAACGGCGTCGGCGGTTCCGGCCAGTATTCCCCGGGCCTGTTGCACATCGAAATAGGCCAGCGCCACTTGTAGCAAGGCATCGTTCCGTGCCGCTTGGACGTCCCACTGCCGCGCCGAAAGTTCCTGGCGATCGGCCAGCGGCCGGAAGATGGCATCGGTCACGCCGAGATCCATAGTCGCTCCGCCGCCGGCCGCGAAAGCGCTCTTGTGGTCCCTGATCATCGTACCGTCGGTTGACTGGTCCAAACCGTCGTGACGATAAAAGTCGGTGCCAACGTTGAGGTTCGGCAGCCAAAGCACTTCAGATCCGCGAAGCCGCGCCGCGGCCTCTTCCACGCTGGCCTGGGCATAGGCGATGAACGGCGAACGGGCATTCGATAGATATAGCGCCGTGGCCAGATTGATCGGCAGGGTCGTATCGGTGACCGCCGGCAGCGCGGGCTGAATCGCCGGCGGCTGAGGGTTTTCGTTGACCATCGGCGGCCCCATAACCGCGCCGGAACTGGGGTAACTGGGGGGGAATCCTTGCACGGTGTCGGGCGGCAATGGGGCACGGATCTCCTCGGGCGGTTCCGCAATTTGCGGGGGAACGGCTAGGGCGGATGTTGCAAGAACCAACAGTATCGACAAACTTAAAGAGCCAATAGATATGTGCGACATGACTTTTAGGGCAAAAACGGCCCACCGCTTTTGAGAACAATGATTCCGATTCTACTTGTCTTTCGGATTGTATCGGATGCCGAGAGGATACAGCCATCGAACTATCGCTGGTCTCGACAGCCCCCTCCTATCTCGTGCGGCTTACCTAACCCGCAATCTCGCCGCTTCTTAGTAAGACGGCAGCGATGGGTATGTTACAATTGGAGCAAATCCTCTCCCTGCAAAATCACCCTAAAGCACGACGGGACATGCGTTGGAATCTGGCGAGTACGTTTTCTGCCACGATCCTGGGTGTCGTTGCGCTGGCGATTCTAAGCAGCCTGGTGACCTTCTATGGGGCTTGGCGCGTCAACATCCGTCTGGAACAGGTTAACCAGGAGAATCTGCCGCGGGTTCGCGCCGAGGAAGCGGAAATCGCCTTGGCCGACGGCAATAATTCTATTGCAATCTACCTTGCTGACAGGACCAACCCCTCCTGGGCCAGCGATTATCATGCCGCGCAGCTTCGCTTTCAGAACTGGCTCGAGACCCTGCCGAATCAGCCTGATACTTCGGACGATGAACGCAAGATAGATGAACGCAAGATAGATGAACGCAAGATAGATGAACGCAAGATATTGACGCAATTGAAAGAAAAATGGGCCGATGTTGACGCCCTGCGCGGCCAAGCAATATCGCTGTGGAATAAGGGCGAACTGGACAAGGCAAAGGCGCTTTTGCGAGATATTGACGCCGGCCCTTCACTTGAAATTCGCGGTTTGTGCGAGCAGTTAATTTCACTCTACGAACAGTACAGCAAGGATATCGTGTCGCGCGCCACCCGACGCATTCGCATCACTACGTGGGTGGTCGGCATTTCCGGCGGCTTGACGCTGCTATTGGGTGGATTCCTTCTATGGATCTTCTTCTACCGCGTGCTCGTGCCGTTGCGTGGCATGGTTGCGGAAGTGCATATCTACCGCGGCAGTCCCCAGGAGCAAGACAAAGGCACCGTCGAAGACGAATTGCGCATCATGGGCGGCTACCTCCGCAATCTGATGTCCGAGGTCACCGATACACGTTCGCGACTGGAGCGAAATCGCGATCGTCTCCTCGTAGCGGAGAAGTTGGCCTCCGTAGGTAAGCTGGCCGCAAGCGTCGCACATGAAATCCGCAATCCTTTGACGGCGATGAAGATGTGGCTGTTTTCGATTCACGAGATGGCCCAAGGGAATAATGAAATGGTCCGCAGGTTGGGAATCGTCTCGGAGGAGATCGCGAGGCTGGAGCACATCGTGCGAGATTTCCTGGAATCTCTCGGCCGGCGGCACTACAGCGTCGCCCACAGGACGTTGGCGCGGTGCTCGATGAAACGTTGAAACTGCTGGAGCCGCGATTGCAGGGAGGTAAAGTGCGCGTCAACCACGCGCCGCGGACCGCGCTGCCGCAGGTCATGATCAATGCGGGCCAACTTAAGCAAGTCTTTCTTAATCTGCTGGGCAATGCCGCGGACGCCATGCCCTGCGGAGGCGAAATCCAGATTTCATCCGCCAGGGAGACAAACGCCGAGGGCCAGCCGATGGTGGTTGTGCGAATCCGAGATACGGGCACCGGCGTGCCGCCGGATGTACAATCACGCATTTTTGAGCCCTTCTTTAGCACGAAGGAATCCGGCACCGGGCTGGGCCTGAGCATCGCGGCGCAAGTCATGGCCCGCCACGGCGGCGCTCTCGTCCTGGAATCTTCCACAGAAAAAGGCACCACGTTTGCTCTCTGGTTGCCTGTTGCCCCAAAGGACGCTCATGCCCAAGATCCTAGTAGTTGACGACGAGCCGAGCGTGCAGCGGGCATTCGAGGAGATCCTCACCTCCCGTGGGCACGAGGTCGCGTCCGTGCGCGGCGCCGAAGACGCCATCCGCCATTTGAAAAACACCGAATTCGACCTGGTTATTCTGGATATCTGCCTGCCGGGGATGAACGGATTGGATGCATTAGCCCAGATCAAACAGATCCGGCCGATGCTGCCCGTGATTGTCATGACCGGCCAGAGCACGACTGAAAACGCCATCGAAGCTACGAAACGAGGGGCATTCGATTATCAGCTAAAACCATTTGAGCCGGCAGAAATGCTGCAAACCATCGCCAAGGCCCTGGAGGCGTTTCGGCTGATGAAAGGCCGCTTGGAGTTGGGGCCGGAGACGGCGAAGATAACTAATGATGCCATCGTTGGGCAAAGTCCCGCCATGCAGCAGCTCTACAAGGCGATTGGCCGCGTGGCGGCTACCGACGCCACAATTCTAATCCGCGGCGAGTCGGGCACGGGCAAGGAACTGGTGGCACGCGCGATTTATCAGCACAGCCGGCGAGATCAACAACCTCTGGTGGTCGTCAACTGCGCGGCGATTCCCGAGACCTTGCTGGAAAGCGAACTTTTTGGCTACGAGCCGGGAGCTTTCACCGGCGCCACGACGCGGCGGATCGGAAAATTCGAGCAGGCCCACCGCGGTACGATCTTTCTGGATGAAATTGGCGACATCCCGTTGATGGTTCAAGCAAAGATTCTGCGGGTCCTACAGGATCGCACGTTCGAACGGCTGGGGAACAATGCCGTGCTTCAATCGGACGCGAGAGTATTGTGTGCCACCAATCGCGATCTTGAGCAAGCCATGACCGCGGGTCACTTTCGCGAAGACATCTACCATCGCCTCAACGTAGTCACTTTGCTTCTGCCCCCGCTGCGCGAGCGGCGCGAGGACATTCCCCGGCTGGTCGAGTACTTTCTCAACCGTCATTCGCGGACCGCCGGCGTGGAAAAACCGCCGCTCGCTCGCGAAGCGCTGGACGTGCTGGTGAACTACGCTTGGCCCGGCAATGTGCGCGAGTTGGAGCACCTCGTTCAACGCCTCATCATATTCACCGGAGGCTATACCATTCAGGCCGAGGACCTTTTGCCGGCATTGCAAAGCGACCCTCACTCGCACGTATCTCCTTCCGGCGAGGACCAATGGTTAAGCCTGATCCAGGAGCATCTATCCTCACATCAAGGAGATCGGGCCGGCGACGAGTTGCTAGAGAAGGTCGAGAAACTTATGATCGGCGAAGCATTACGGCGTTCGCAGGGCAATCGCACGCAAGCCGCTCTCCTCCTGGGAATGCCGCGTCCGACCTTGCACGCCAGGATGCAGAAGTACGGACTGCTTTGATGCGAAGAGCAATCGATCGCTCCGCGGCGGTCGTCGGCGCGGGTTGAGGGGCTTTCACCGCCACGCCGAGAACGACCGCCGCGCTGTCACTGCGATTAGAGAACCTGACCCCGCGGGGTAGCGGACTGCACTTTAGTGGCCGTTTGCGGCGGGGCGGTGATTTGCGGCGGGGTAAGCGGCGAGTTGGCCTTCAGCTCCGCCAGATAATGCGCCGCCAACTTGTCGTTGGGCGCCAACTCAACGGCGTCGGCGAATTGCGCCTGCGCGCTGGGACGTGCGCCCATCATCAAGTATTGGTAGCCCAGTAGATAGTGATCGGCGGCCGATTTGGGATTATTCGCCGCGGCCTTCTCGAGTGCCCGCAACTGGGTAGTGTACTTGTTCACGTCGTTGTAATAGGAGTAGAGGTCCGTCCACTCCGCGATGGGCCCCATGGCCATCGCGGCGTGGGCCTCGCTGGCCGCGGCCGTGTAATTCCCCGACGCGAAGAGGGCCAGGGAAAGCAGTTCATGCACCCTGGGATTCTCCGGGGCTTCCAACTCGGCATGGCCCGCCAGCCGCAAGGTATTCTGATAATCGCCCTGCAGGAAGTCCGCGCGCGCTTCGGAGTAATACTGCAGCGCATCAGGGGTTCCCGACTGCTCCGCGGCGGCCGTCGGCGCGGGTTGCGGAGGAACATCCGCCGCTTGGGGAACTGCCGCGCCGGGATCGACCGCCACATTGGCACCGGAATAGTAATCGTCCGGTGCGTACGAGTAGTCGTTGTAACCACCGCTGGGGTAATAGCCGCTCGCGGAAGGATAGGAACCGCCATCCGTATAATAATTGTTGACAGTGGGATAGTACGTCGGATAGTAGCCAGTGTCCGGATAACTATAGGCAGAATAGACATAGGGAGAACCCCAACCCCAATCCCATCCGGAGTACCAAGGCGAATAGCCTCCCCAGCCCCAACCGCCCGCGACGCCGCCGTTGAAATAGCCGTCCCAGTCGTGGCGGCCATACCAGTTGCCCCGCCCGCCGTTCCAATTGCCGCGGTTGCCGCTCCAGTTGTTCCCGTTGCCGCGGTACCCATTCCAGTTGCCGCGCATGGCATTCACGCCGTTCGCGCAAGCGAACCGTTAAGTCGATTGGCCGAAAATGCGGTGCCGCCCGCGCGGCCGAACTGGTTGCCCGCGCGGGCAAAGGACGAACCGGCAAAGCTGTGCGCCCCGGCGAAGCCGCCATAGGCACCGCCAAATCCGGCATGACCGCCGGCAAAGCTGCCATGTCCGGGGGCAAAGCCGCTGTGTCCGCCAGCGAAACCAGCATGTCCGCCGGCAAAGCCAGTGTGGCCAGCCGCAAAGCCGGAATGTCCCCCACCGAAGTTTGCATGGCCGCCGCCAAAACTGGCATGGCCGCCACCGAAGCTGGCGTGCCCGCCGCCTCCACTGTGGGCACCTCCACCGCCTCCGTGGGCACCTCCACCACCTCCGTGGCCGCCTCCACCGCCTCCACCATGCGCTGCCATCGCCGGGGTCGCACAAAACGCGGCCAGAAGCGTGGCGACAATTGATGCCGTTCGCAAAATTGATCTCGCTGACATGGTTCTTCTCCTCTGCATTGTCATACCCTTGCCACAAACTGCATGGCTCAACGCACCTGGCCCTGCGGCGTGGCTGCCGACTGCGGTTTGGTCGCGGTTTGCGGCGGCGCGGTGATTTGCGGCGGCGTGAGTGGCCCGTTGGCCTTCAGCTCCGCCAGGTAATGCGTCGCCAACTTGTCCTTGGGCGTCAACTCGACGGCCTCGGCAAATTCCGATTGCGCATTCGGGACGTGCGCCGGTCATCAAGTAGTGATAGCCCAACAAGAAGTGATCGGCCGCCGCTTTGGGATTGTCGCTGGCAGCCTTCTCCAGCGCCCGCAACTGAGTCGTGTACTTGTTGACATCGTTATAGTAGGCGTAAAGGTCGCTCCACTCGGCGATCTTTCCCATCGCCATAGCGGCGTGCGCCTCGCTGGCTGCGGGTCCATACTTGCCCGATGCGAACAGGGCCAGCGACAGCAGTTCGTGGACCTTCGCGTTCGCGGGCGCATTGATCTCCGCGTGCGCGCCCATCCTCAGGGCGTTCGCATAGTCGCCTTGCAGAAAGTAGTCGCGGGCCTCCGAGTAATACTGTTCGGCTTCGCTGGCGGCCTGCTGCTGGTCTGGAGGGACGGTCGCGACCGTCTGCGGCGCGGTGCCTGCGACGTTGCTACTCGAGTAGTCGGACCCTGCTACGGGATACGAATAGTCGTAGCTGCTCTGGGCGTAGGGATAGTAATCGTACGTGTAATCGCTGTACGGATAGTAATCGTAGAGCGAGTACGCATACGGATAGCCCCAGCCCGAATCCCACAGGCCGTACGAGGGCCAGAAGCCGCCAAAGCCGAATCCGTATCCACCAAACCCACCGTATCCCCCATAGCCGAAGCCGTGGTGGCCGTAAAAGCCGTGATTGAAGTAGTCTCCGTAGCGGCCGTTGAAGTTGCCGAAGTTGCCGTGGTTGAAAGCCATGTTGCCATGATTGAAGCCACTGCCGGCAAAGGAGTTGAAGCCACGATTTCCGCCAAAGCCGCCGGCGGTTCCGAATTGGCCGCTGTGGACGGCCGGTGAGGCGAAGCTTCTCGCCCCGCTGTAGCCGGAGAAGCCGGAGTATCCGCGGCCGGCAAAACTGCCGCCGCCAAAGCTGCCCCCGCGGAATCCGCCACCGCCGCCGCCGCCGTGGAACCCGCCGCCACCAAAGCCGCCTCCACCATGACCTCCGCCCCCGCCCCCGTGACCTCCGCCACCGCCTCCGCCGCCGCCATGCGCGATCACAGCCGCGGGAGTCATACAAAGCGCCAGCACCAACGCGGCAACAAACGATGTTGTTCGGAAAAGTATTTTTGCCGACATGATTTACCTCTTTCTCGATATTTCCAATTCTTGCCAACAGCAGCAGAACCGCTGCAAACATCGTGCCTCTCGGCGCGATGTTGCCATTGCGCAATCTCTTCTAGCCGCCGGAGAATACTCAGGTCGTTTTTTGCATGCTGCGCCTGTCCAATTGCCGACGCGGCCGTCGAATTCCTGACAGCGGAAGTAACACAAATCACGCCACGCTCGCGGCGGGGCCGGTTAAACCACGAGCATGGTGGAGTTTGTGATTCTTGTTTCGAATGCGCGAACATCTGGCACCGGAAATGCTCGCCACCATGCTGACAAAGTGGGAAAAGATCACTATTCAACGGCGCTCGACCCGTCCGACACCCGCTAGTGACCTAGCATCCTCGAAAAAGGCATTCGTATGATGTTGTCCATGAGCGAGTCAGCCACCCTGGCAAGAGCCTTCGTCACGGGAGCACTCTTTTCGGCCTGGGTTCTTGGAAGTGCAGGCCAAATCATGGGGCCAGTTCGTTCCTGGTTTCCCGGGTATACAGGCCGTGGGCGGTGTTTCCATACAGGCCAATGGCCTTTTGGACAATGCCAGCACGGATACCCTTGGCAAGTTGAGTCGGATGCGATTGCAGAGCGTACACCGCGCTCCGGACGACTTGCGGGAGGCAACGCCTTTGCGAAAGGTGTCATTGCGACAGTTGGACGCCGCCTTGGCCGCAAAGCTCAAACAACGGCAGCCGCTATCCGAGGAACTGCTTTTCCTGGGCGGGCTGCAGGGAATTCGATATGTCTTCGTCTATCCGGAGCAGCAAGACATTGTGCTGGTAGGACCCGCGGAGGGTTGGAAAGTGGACCGGCGGGGGAACGTAGTCGGGCTAACCAGCGGGCGGCCGGTGATGTTGCTGGAAGATCTACTGGTGGCGTTGCGGACCGCGACCGCCGCGGCAGAGACAGGCATAACGTGCTCTATTGATCCGACGACCGAGGGGCTGCGCCAACTGCGATCGCACGTGTCGAAGTTGCACACAATTGGTGATCCAGCCAATACCGCGTCAGGCATAGAACAGGCCTTGGGGACTCAAGAGATAAGCTTCACTGGTGTTCCGTCCACAAGTCACTTTGCCGTCGTCCTCGTCGCAGCCGACTACCGCATGAAACGTTTGGCGATGGGCTTTGAAGAGTCGCCGGTACGGGGAATGCCAAGCTTTTTGCAAATGATCAATGTAGGCGGCCCGGGAATGAGCAATCTTATGCAGCGCTGGTGGCTGGAACCGATTTACGAGGCGGTGCTCCGCGCCCCGGACGGTTTGGCGTGGGAGTTGCGAGGGGCAGGCGTAAAGTGCATGACAGAAGAGACCTTTGCGGCTGCCAACGGCAGCCGCCAACAATTGGGGCATTCCAATCCCGCGGCGAAGAAGTGGGCCGACAAAATGACAGAACACTACGCCGAATTGGCCGTTGCGGAACCGGTGTTCGGCGAACTTCGTAATTGCATGGAATTGGCCGTCGTGGGCACGCTGTTGGCAAGGGAAAACCTGGCCGATCGGGCCGGTTGCCGCACGCCAACATTGCTGGAGGACGAGCCGCTCAAGGTGCCTGAGTTTTCCGTGCCGAAGCACGTCGATAGCAAGGTGAGCATGCTCAAGCGGGGTCGGAACTGGATAATCAGCGCGTCGGGTGGTGTGGCGATTCGAGCGAGCGAGATTGTCGCGAGAGCCCGGTCCAGTGACGTGCCCGCGAACGTTCGGGTTGTGGCCGCACCCGGCAACTCCAAGAAGTGGTATTGGAACTGATCAATCAACAGGCTTGACGAAGGTAGGGTAGTCCCATGAAAGACTCGACAATACGGTCCCGGACAAAATTCGACTGGCGATGGGCAATATGGCTATTGTCTTGCGGCGCGATGACGCTATTCGTCGCCACGGCCGTGACGGCCTCCCAGCGTGACGGCAACTTTTTGGATCGAAGCGGCGCTGCTCCTTATACCCCGACGCGGGGCGAGTGGTTGTGCGTGCTTCTGAATGCCCGGCAATCCCTGGCGAACAGCGAGCAGATGCGCCGCGGCAGCGTGGTCCATTATCTTTATGACAGATCGAAACCCGACGTCATTCTCGTCCAGGTTCTCGCAGACGAAGGGGCGACGAAAGAGCAGATTCATCGTCGCGCCGCCCACGCCGAGATTCAAGCAAGAGAGGCCGCGAAGATCTATGGCTGGCAAGATTGGCTCCAAGTCGAGCACGACGAGCAAAAACTGACGGCCGCCTTCGCGCTAACGGGATTGGTGCATTGATGCGAACGATCCTCCTGGCCGACGATCAAAAGAATATTCGCGACTACTGCGGCGTTGCCTTCGTCGAGGAAGGATATCGCGTCCTTCTGGCGGAGGACGGCGCCGAAGCGGTTGTGACGTTCATGCGTGAAATGCCTGACCTGGTGGTGCTCGACATCTCCATGCCGCGGACCAGCGGGCTGGAGGCGCTGGAGCAAATCAATAAACTCTCTTCGTGTACACCCGTGGTCCTTTTTACGGCGCACGGGGACAACTGCCTGAAAGACCGCCGGGCGCTGCTGGCGACGGCATGTGTCGCAAAGGGCGGCGACCTGAGCGAGTTGAAGCGAAGTATCAAACAGATCCTCAACGAACGGGCACACGGGGCCCACGGTGAATCGCGGCGGATGGGATTGCCGCCGTTTCCCGCAGACATGGAGTGCGCACGACCGCCCTCATCCGCACGACAGTAAGGATTGAAGCAGTGGAAGCAAACTCGACTCAGTAACAATGCACGTCAGAAAGGATTTTGAATGCTGGTGTTAAAACGAAAGATCGGCCAACGAATCATACTGCCCGAACAGGGCATCACGATCGATGTTGTGGAGATCGGGCGAAGCCGAGTGCGGCTTGGGATTGCCGCCCCGTCTGACGTACCCATTCGTCGCCAGGAAGTCCAGGAACGGCTTCAGGAGGCGAAACAAGGGCCACGAATGGACGACGACGGCGCAGAGAATCGTGGCACGGCGAACGGGAAAGAAGAGCATCCGGCGGGAATCCGGTCGTCGCCCGCCAATCTCGATCGTCGGCTAATTGAGCGGATCATCGAACGAACCGGCAGCCGCATAAGCCATCTCGCCGTCGAATTGCTCGACGGCCAAATCGTAGTCCACGGCTTCGCGCGGTCCCGCCACGCTCGCCAATTGGCGCACGCGGCGGTGCAAGAAGTTATTGATATATTGAATCCGCCTCGATTGTCGGTGGAATTCGATATTGACGTTGGTCCGTTTTATTGGCGGTCCGCAGGTCATTCGCAGAGGCTCGCAAAGTTCCTGGGGTAGCCGCATGATGTCGGTCCCGAAGCACCAACGAGATTGGCATACCAACCGATGCCGAAGAACAAGCGATTACCGCGATTGAGATACGGGCTGGCCATTGTTGCCGGTCTGCTGGCGGTTGTCCAATGGTCTGCCGCGCCGGTCCAGTCCCAACCGCCCGTCGTTGGCGAGCAAGCTATTCCGCAGGGAGCGAGTCAGAAATCGGCGCCGCTTGCCAACGAAGGCGCAGCCAATCAGTCGGCCAATTCACCGACCTGGCTGCAAGCCCAAGATATGTCGGGATCTTCGCAGGAGAGCGAGGCGCAGTTGAGTTGGCCCTGGCTTGGCTTGCCGAGCATCAGTTTCCGACGGGCGGCTGGAATTTCGACCACCGGCTCGGCCCATGCCGCGGCCGTTGCTCGAACCCCGGCAAGCCGTTGGTCAAGGCCGTCAATGCGGCGACGGCCATCGCCTTGCTGCCTTTCATCGACCATGGGAACACGCACCAGACCGGGCACTACCAGCAGCACGTGGCGGCGGGCCTGCGGTACTTGATTGCACGGATAGACAAAGACGGTTCGCTGTGGGAGCCCGATGGCTGGCTGTACTCGCAAGCCTTAGGGATTCTGGCGTTCTGCGAGGACCTGCGAATAGGCCGAGAAGCGCCGGGGCAGGCTGCCGATACGCCTTACTTAGCCTTATCCCTTACGACCGAGAAGAAAGGCACACATATTGTGGCTGGCGCGATAGCCCTAACCGGAGCGGCAAGTCCGGTCGCCAACCGCTCCCGCAGCTTCGAGCGCAGCAGCAGCGGGAGTTGCTCGACCGGCTGGTTCCTTTGGCCGCATCAAACACGCTTGCCTTCGCGCTAGCTACCCAGGACCCGCGCCGCGGCGGCTGGCGATACGAGCCCCGCCATCCGGACAGCGACATCTCGGTGACCGGCTGGCACGTCATGGCGCTACATAGCGCCGAGGCGATCAACTTGACGATTCCCGCACGGGCTACGATAGGCATCACCGCGTTTCTCGATTCAGTGCAAGGCAACTTCGGCGCCGTCTACGGATATCAGAGACCGGCTGGCGAAGCGACACCGACGCGCTCGTCCATCGGCCTGCTTTGTCGCGTTTATACCGGTTGGGATCGCCAGAAACTGCAGCGCGGCGTCGAGATCTTGGCTGCGCTAGGGCCATCGGAAAACGACATGTACTACAACTATTACGCCACGCTCCTGCTGCATCATTACGGCGGCCCGCTATGGGACGAATGGAACCGCAAGCTGCGCGATTACCTGGTTCGCACGCAATCGCATAATGGGCATGAAGCCGGTAGCTGGAGCTTTCGTCCCTGCCAGAGCAACGCGATGGGCGGCCGTCACTACGACACCTGCATGGCCTGCTTGATCCTGGAAACCTATTATCGCAGCAAACCGATGTACGATTCTCCACAGCCGCCCAAGGGGAGATCGGCCGATTCCGGCGGTTCGTCAACTGCCGCGGACGACAGAAAGCCAAATCGCTAACATGGTGAACCGTCCAATTTGGGATCATTGGAAGCCTCTCGCGGGACGCTATGGCACTGCCATTGCCGCTATAGCTATCGCAACGCTGGTCCGCAAGGCGTTGGATCCGGTCCTGCAAAACATGGCCCCTTTTTCGACCTACTACGCCGCCGTCATGTTCACTGCATGGTATGCCGGACTCGGTCCCTCGCTGGCCACGCTCGTCGCCGGCGCGGTCCTGGCCGACGTACTCTTCATCGAACCGCATCTCTCGCTTTTTGCCTCGAATTTAGAGCATCAGGTAGGACTCGGCCTTTATCTTGTCGTAGGGGCTCTGGTTGCGGTGCTATGCGAATCTCTGCATGCAAACCGTCGCAGAATCGAAATGGCACGCGGCGCACTCGCCGCAGTCAACCGTGAGTTGCAAAAGGAAATTGCCGATCGCCGGCAGGCCGAACGCTGGCTACTGGAAAGCGAACAGCGTTTCCGCGGATACTTCGAGCAAGGACTCGTCGCGATGGCCATGCTTTCGCCCGACAGGACCTTCGTCGAGGTCAATCAGCGCGTATGTCAAATGCTCGGCGTTCCGGAATCCGGGCTACTGGACAAGAAATGGACCGGATTCGTCCATCCGGCCGATCTGCCGCAGGAGGAATGCGATTTCAAACGGCTGCTGGATGGACTCGGCAAGGGCTACATGAAGGAACTGCGGTTGGTCCGCAGGGACGGAAAAAGTCTGCATACCAGCGTATCGGTGCAGCAGTTTAGAAGAACCGATGGCACCGTCGATTGCATTCTTGTCCTTATTCAAGATTTGTCGGCGACCGCGCATGTGCTGGGCGACCGTCGCGTTGTCGCACGGTCGCAGGCCACATGAGGCGGCTACCAATCGCGTCCATTTTCCGACACTTCTCTGTTATCGCCGTCCAAATCTGGGCGGGAAACAGAGAACCACAAAGCCTCTTGCAGGATTGCTGTTGTCCTAAACCGCGACCCCGTTGCCACTTGCGCCTCTTATCGGGAGAATTCCATATTCTGGCACGGGGAATGCTTTCCGAGGCGAGCTCAGAATATCTGCTTTACCGGAAGTAGTCCAATGAATGCTTTGACACGATGAGGAGTTCATTTATGGAAATCAAGTTAATTTGCTATCACAGCCGCCGCCAGGGTGGAACGCAAGGTGCAACGGGCGACGGCCCTTGCCATTCAAGTACGTTGCTCGCAACCAAAGGCCATTACGATGCACCGTTCAATGACGACGACCGCGTTCTCTCTTGACCGATATGCCGCATTACTGAGATGCGTTGTTGTCTTGGCCGCATCGGTTTCCTGCGAGTTGGCATGGTCTCAGGGCGTAGAGACGGGGCCGCAATCCAAACCGACCGCGGACCCACGGCGTCAAGAGGTTGAAGCAGTGATTCAACGCTATTTTCGGACATGGTCAGCGCAGGACATGAAGGGTTACGGCCAGTGCTTCGCCAACAACGCTTGCGTCCAATTCATCGGCGCGGATGGTCAACTGGAACATTACGCGCTCGATCAATTCCTGGCAGCTCAAAGCAAATCGCTCCGCACTTCACCACATCGGTTAACCGAAGTCCCCGAGTCGATTGACATCCGATTTGAATCGAAACTAGCACGTGCGGTTGTGTACTGGAAGTTGACCGCTGGCGCCACGAAGCAATTCGGGTACGACCATTTCACGCTGGCGAAGTCTCGAGGCCAGTGGCGCATTGCGAATCTCATTTTCTACGCGGCAAATCCCCCACCACAGTCAAATGGCAAGCTCCCGGCGCCGAAATTGAACCGCTAAAGGCACGTTACCGTCAATGAATCGCCAGCATTGCATTCCGTGGCAAGCCGAACACCGCGACAAGTCTGGGCCAGTTGGAGCGTCGGCGGACGACTTGCCGTAGTAGTCCTTGGACTAACGTGTATAGCGTGGCCCCCGTCTTTCCGCCTTTCTCGCTTCCGATGAACAAGTAGTTCTTGCGAGCGATGGCGACTGGCCGCAGAAGTCGTTCAATTACGTTGTTGGTCCTGGGCGGCCGTCAAGACAACGCAGATTTGCTTCCCGGCATTGAGCGAGGGCTCCGGAAACCAGTGCTGCCAATGCCAGACGCACAATCCACATAACTCACCGCGATCGGTTCAGCTTGGGTCGTCGCCACACCAACTTCGCCAAGTACCCCTCGAAGAAGAGCTCGCCGAAGACGCGGCCATACGCCGTACCGCTGGTAATTCAGCGCCGTCAATCGCGCAGGCGAAGAGATCGTTCATGTCGCTAGCCCTCGCAGTTCGCTGCGACTGTTGCTTCGACCGTACTCCGATCGTTTCATCAAAGGAGTGCGCTATGCCGCGACGATCTTGCAGATCTATGCGCTCGCGAAGAAAAAGCTCGTTTCGCACGGCATCAAACAAAAAAGTCTCGCGGGATACCTCCGGATGGTTATAAAAATAGTGCTGGATACGTGCCCCCAATTGACTCACTGAGGGGACGGAACTCGCTACGAAAAATGGGCGGCGATTATCGTAATTGAACGCGACCATGATCTTTTTAACTCCTGCCTCGTCTATCGGCCGATCGGGTTTTGATACACGTATGACAGCCGACGATCAAGCGAACCGCAAGTACGGTGCCAATCATTCGCTGCGGCGCAAATACATTGAAACGACTCGGCAGATAAACTTCCGCGAATCCGATAGTCGACCCGAGCACGCCGAGCCCACGCCCATGCCCGCCTCTTGTTTTGGTACCCCGCCATGTACAAATTCTGTTGATTCTCGATGGACGCAGGACCTTGTCCGCTTTTTCAACAAGTGACAGGACGCGAAGAGAGAAGCGACCTCGCTAGACTCTGGGAGCAAAATCCCAGCAATAGAGCAGCCGGCACCGGT
This sequence comes from uncultured Planctomycetia bacterium, assembly GCA_963707295.1. GTDB lineage: Bacteria > Planctomycetota > Planctomycetia > Pirellulales > Thermoguttaceae > JANXQG01. The sequence continues at coordinate 2,623,362 of CAVPPL010000005.1, read as the reverse complement.
TTCCGCAAGTAACTATGGAAATCGTGATATTACTGGCGTCCGTTTTCCGACACCTTTGCAGCACTCCCGTCAATTTTGGACGGCAACGGAGAACCGCAAAGTCTTAAAGCTGGATTGCTCTTGTCCTAAACCACGAGCCTGTTGCCATTTGCGCCTTCTGTGGGGAGAGAATTTCCGAATCTGGCATGGGGAATGCATGCCATCGGGGTCCGTCATAATATCAGCGGGATGGTCTGTAGAATGGGTTTCATCGCTACATGAGGAAAACAAGGTTCCGATTTTGCTCACTTTTACGACCATATCGGATGTTACCTGACACGGAAGGTCGAAATACACGCGGTTTTGATGCTCGCATCCTATCTTCCGCTATTCGTTGCCAGGCCCATGTCTTGGCGGTTTTTTTACCTGTCGATAAGGCCCGCATTGCCGATGGCAACAACTTATAATAACGAGAGTGATTTTGATACAGCGTAAATTGCTGTCGAGCGTTGCAAACCATTCCCCAGCTTACAGTTCGGGCCGTTATCCAGCACGCAATCCCAACGAGTATCCTGCCTTCGCTGCCATTCCATGAATCTAACTGAATTCGCAATGCGGCGGCCGATCACGGTGGCCATGGTCGTCGTGGCCCTGCTCGGCGGCGGCGTCCTGGCCCTGAACCAGATGCGGGTCGACATCTTCCCCTCCATCAACGCGCCGCAAATCTATGTGGTGAACAACTACGCGGGCATGGACCCGAGCCAGATCGAGGGGATCATCACCAACGTCTACGAGCAGAACTTCCAGTATGTCGACGGGCTCAAGGCGATCGAGTCGAAGAACATCCAGAACCTCGTCCTGCTCAAGCTGACGTTCTATCCGGGCACCGACATGGCGGCGGCCATGTCGCAGGTCGTCAGCCTGCCGAACCGTGCCCGCGGGCAGATGCCGCCCAGCGTGCTGCCGCCCTTCGTGATGCGCTTCGACGCGGCCAGCGTGCCCATCGGCTACCTGGTGCTGGAGAGCAAGACCCGGCCGCTGGGCGAATCTGGCCGACCTGGGCCTGTACCGCATCCGCCCGATGCTGATCAGCGCAGATGCCGGGCACGGTCGCCTTCTCGCCCTTCGGCAGCAACACGCGGGCGATCGTCATCACGGTCGATCCCGACCGCCTGCGCGCCCACAACCTCACGCCCGAGGACGTGGTCGCCGCCCTGGAGACCGGCAACGTCGTCGCGCCGTCGGGCAATCTGTATACGCCAAGGCGCAGATGCCGCTGGTGCCCACCAACGCCATGGTCGCCGATCCGCAGGAGATGGGCAACATTCCCATTCAGCCCGGCAAGGACGTCTACATCCGCGACGTGGCCACCATTCGACGACACGACGGACATCAACTACGGCTGCGCCTGGTCAACGGCCGCAAGTCGATCTACATTCCCGTGGTCAAGAAGGACACGGCATCGACGCTACCGTGGTGCAGCAGATCCACGATGCCGATGCCCTTGTTCAAGTCGGTGGTGCCCGAGGACGTGAACGTCCGCTACGAGTTCGACGAATCGCCGACGGTGCGGGCGGCCATCAAGAGCGTGGCCACCGAGGGCGCTGATCGGCGCCGCGCTGACCGGGCTGATGATCCTGCTTTTTCTCGCGACGATCTGCGCAGCGTGATCGTGGTGCTGGTCAGCATCCCCCTGTCGCTTGACCTGCTCGCCCTGGTCGGCCTGTGGCTGACGGGCAACACGCATCAACATCATGTCGCTGGGCGGCCTGGCGCTGGCCATCGGCATCCTCGTCGACGAGGCCACCGTGACCATCGAGAACACCCACGCGCAGATGCGGCACACGCGATTCCGTGGCCCGCGCGGCGCGGCGGAGCAGACGCGGCCACGGCCACGGCGCGGCTGCTGGCCATGCTCTGCATCCTGTCGGTGTTCATTCCCACGTTCATCATGCAACGAGCCGGTCCGCTCGCTGTTCATGCCGCTGACGCTGGCGGTGGGCTTCGCCATGATCGCCTCCTACCTGCTCTCCAGCACGCTCGTGCCGGTGCTCTCGGTCTGGCTGGTGCGGCATCGCGGGCGACGGCGACGCACAAGGAGTCGCTCTTCGACCGCTTTCTGCCCGTCTTCGCAAGGATGGTGGCGGCGACGGTACGGCTGCCGCTGGATCGTGGTGCCGGCCTATCTGGCCGCGTGCGGCGCTGCTGCTTTGGCTGGTCGGCAGCCAGGTGGGCACGGAGTTGTTTCCCGCAGGTCGATTCCGGCCAGTTCGTGCTCCGTTTCCGCGCGCCCGCCGGGATCCGAATACGAACTGACGCGGCAAATGCGCCGTCAAGATCCTGGACGTCATCGACGAGGAGACGCGGCGGCAACGTGGCGATCTCGATGGGCTACGTCGGGCATGGGCGCCACCAACACGGCGACCAACAACATCCTGCTGTTCATGCGGGCCAGCGACGACGGCGCAGCTCCGCGTGCGGCTGAAGGAAGGCAGCGGCATGCGCGATCGCCGACCTGCGCGAGCGTCTGCGCAAGGCCCTGCCGGAAAAGGTCGTGCCGTGGCTGCAAGGAGTACCTGGCAACAGCAAGGCGTGTCCGCCGAGGAGGCGCGAAGCCCGCGCGAAGCAGTTGTCCTTCGGTTTCGAGCCGGGCGACATCGTCAGCACGGTGATGAGTTTCGGTTCGCCGACGCCCGTCGAAGTCGTGGTGGTCGGGCCCGAGCGGGACGCGGTCCGGGCGCACGCCCTGAAGATCCTGGCGGAGATGAAGAAGATTCCCGACCTCCGCGACGTGCAGCTCTACCAGCAACTCGACTATCCCGACGGTGCGGGTCGACATCGACCGCGAGAAGGCGGGACTCAGCGGCGTGACCGTCAAGGACGTTACCGACGCGCTGCTGGTGGGCACTTCTTCCAGCCGCTACGTGGCCAAGAACTACTGGCGCGACCCGAAGATCGGGCGTCGATTACCAGGTCCAGGTCCAAGTCCCCACGCAGCGCATGGACCGGCCGCAGCAGGTCGAGACCCTGCCCCTCGAGAGGTCAATCCCGACAGCAACCTGATGGTCCGCGACGTGGCCAAGGTGCAGCACCGGCACCACGCCGGGCGAGATCGATCGCAGCGCCATGCAGCGCTACCTGAGCATCACGGCCAACATCGAGGGCGACGACCTGGGCCGGGCGCCGGCGCGACATCGAGCAGGCCATCGCCGACGCCGGCGAGCCGCCCCGCGGCGTGCACGTCAGCGTCCGCGGCCAGGTCGCGCCGATGACGCGAAATGTTCGACTCCTTGACGATCGGCCTGGCCCTGTCGGTGGTGGTGATCCTGGTCCTGTTGACCGGCTACTTCCAGTCGTTCCGGCTGGGGCTGGTTTCCATCGGCGCGCGTGCCGGGCGTGGTCTGCGGCGTGGCCATCATCCTGCTGCTGACCGGCACCACGCTGAACATCGAGTCGTTCATGGGCTCGATCATGTGCATCGGCGTCTCGGTGTCGAACTCGGTGCTGCTGTCGACCTTCATGGACGACCACTGGCGGGCCGGGGCGACGGTGCTGGCAGGCCGCCATCGAAGGGGCCCGCGACCGCGCTGCGGCCGATCCTGATGACGGCCATCGCCATGGTGCTGGGCACGGTGCCCATGGCCTTGGCCTTGGAAGAAGGCAGCGGATGACGGCGCCGCTGGGCCGGGCCGTGATCGGCGGCCTGTTCGTCTCCACCTTCGCCACGCTCTTGATCGTGCCGGCCATGTTCGCCCTGGTGATGGGCGACTCGAAGAAAGTCTCGCCGTCGATCGATCCCGATGATCCCGAAAGCCGTCACTACGATCCGGAGTGGCACGATGCACAGCCTTCCACGGCGGCCCGGAGCCGCACGAAGACGCGCCAGGACAGGGAGTTGAATGAATGATGTGTAGATGCGTTGCCAGCTTTCGTACCGGGTGGCACGTCCCTAAGCTTCAAGCGAAGGGCGTGGCAAGCCCCGGAAATCACGCTCTTCGCTGGAAGCTCACGTGCGTGCCACCCGCGCCTGGCAAATGCGGCGTTTTGTCGCGTATTCTCTCGTCCTTTTTGCCCTTCTGGTCGCCGGCTGCCGCCACGAGACGGCCCCGCGCCGAAGGAGCGCGCCGCCACCACGGTGCGCGTCGCGAAGCCCGAGTTGCGGACAATTGACGTGGCGATCGAACAGCCCGGCTACGTCAACGCCTTCAACCAAACCGCGCTGTTCGCCAAGGTGTCCGGATTCATCGACGACTACTACTTCGACATCGGCGACGAGGTCAAGAAGGACCAGTTGCTGGCCAAGATTTTCGTCCCCGAGATGAAGGAACAGCGCGACCAGATGGTGAAGCAGGTCGAGCTGGACAAGCAGCTCGTCGTCGTCGCCGAGAAGAACGTGCAGAACGCCGAGGCCGAAGCGGCTGAGGCGAGGGCCAACGTGGGGCGGTACGAGGCCGAGGTCGTTAAATGGAAGAGCGAAGTCGAGCGTTTCACGCACATGGTCGCGGAAAACGCGCTCGACAAGGAGACGCTCACCGAAACGCAGCGGCAGCTCGACGCGAGCGTTGCCACGAAGAAGGCCGCCGCCGCCGCCGTCGACGCCCGGGACGCCGACTTGGCCATGGCGAAAGCCAATTTTGTCAAGGCCCGCATCCAGGTCGAAGTCGCCGAGGCCGAAGAGCGCAAGGCCAAAGCCATGTTGGACTACACCCAAATCACCGCGCCCTACGACGGCGTGGTCACCGTCCGCAACGCCAACAAGGGCGACTACGTGCAGTCCGCCACCGGCGACAAATCGAACGCCAACCCCTCTGCCATCTTCGTCGTCGAGCGAATCGACAAGCTTCGCGTCTTTTGCGACGTTGACGAGCGCTACGCCGCCTACGTGCAGCCGGGCACAAAGGCCACAGTGCAGGCCAAGGACAGCAGCGGCATCGATATTCCTGCGGCCGTGACCCGCACCTCATGGTCCATCCGCTCGATGACCCGCAGCCTCTGGACGGAAGTCGATCTTACGAAGAAGGAATACGGCAAGCTGCGGCCTGGCGCGTACGTCTACGTCACGGTTTACATCCATCGGCCCAACGTCTATACGCTGCCGGAGAACGCGATAAAGCAGGAGGGCAATCAAAAGTACTGTTACCTCGTTCGCGACGGCAAAGCGGTGAAGACGCCGGTCGAGACCGGCCTGAGCGACAGCAAATGGGTGGAAGTAGTCAAGCTTAAAATCGACGACCCCTGGGCGAAAGTCACCGGCGACGAGAAGGTAATCATCGGCGACACCAGCGAACTCAGCGACGGCGAGGCCGTGCAGGCCGTGTCGGCTGCGGAGAAGTAGTTTGAGTTTATCCAGGCCGACGCGCGCCGTCAATTCTAGCGTACGCCCCACTAATCGGGCTTGATCTACCTCGGCTTGAGCGTCTGAAACTCTGACCTGGCGCCTCTGCCAAATCCGGGTGGCCGGCGGAGAGATCGTGTTTCATGCCGGGATCGGTTGAAATGTCGAAAAGGCGAATGTTTCCGTCGAGTTCCATCGCGTACCATTTCTCGTCCAACAACGCCGCATCCGGACATCGAATCGCCTTCTTGCCGCTGCCCATATCGGCGTCCCAGTCGTCGGTCAGGTTCATTGTGCCGGTGGAGTGCGGCCAGACCATTGCGGCCCGCAATGGCTGGTCCTTGTCGCGGCCTTCCAGCAGCGGAACAAAACTCACACCGTCCGTCGGGCCGATAGGTTTCGTGCAGGCAAGTTCGGCGGCCGTAGCCAAGAAGTCGTAGAAATTGACGGCCCGGCCGGTTTTGCCCACCGGCACGCGGCCCGGCCCCCACGCGACAAACGGGACGATAACGCCGCCGTTGGTCGTCACGAACTTGCCGCGATTCCACGGGCCCTTGTTGTGGAAGATCGGATCGTCGCTCCATGCTTTGCGGCCGAAATAGCCCCATTGGGCGTAGCCGTTGTCGGAGGCGAAGATAATGATGGTGTTCTGTTCGATGCCAAGCTTCTTCACTTCGTCCACGATCATTCCGAGGCTGCGGTCGAGTTCCTGCACCATCGTTGCCCATAGTTTGTGCCGTAAGGTCCAGCCGGTTGTATCCTTGAACTGGCCAAGCTGTTTGACATCCAGCGGGCCATGCACTAGCGGCGTGGCGTAGTAGAGGAAGAACGGCTTGCTCTTGTTGCGCGGAGAAAGGCCACCGCTTCAGCCCGGTAAAAATCCTCCGCGTAGCGCATCTGAGAGGAATTCTTGCCGGCCTTGTCGAGAAACCGGCCTTCGGCGTCATAGCGCGCGGCAGAGTATTTCCACAGGCAGTCCGGATCGAGGTTAAAGTTTTCCGGCAGGACAATCTCCTGGTTGTCGCCGGTCTCGATCTGGAATGGAAAATACGGATTGCCATTGCTGCCCATGAATCCGCAGCGGTAGCCGATCCGGCAAACGTCGAAGCCGCGGTGCCAGGGCATCTGTTGCCAATTGGTGGCGAGCTTCTGTTCCTTCCATGTCTTTTGACTCAACCACGAGTTCGCCCCCTCCTGCATGTGCCACTTACCAAGCGTGCAAGTCGTGTAGCCGGCCGTTTTGAGCACCTCCGCGACGGTCGGCCTGAACCGGTCCTTTGCAAGCGGCGCGAAGTGCGCACCGTTCATGCCGGTCATCAACGCAGTCCGCGACAGCGCGCACCAAGGCGCGCCGGCATACGCATTGGTAAAGACGCGGCCCTCGTTGGCCAGTCGGTCGATGTTCGGCGTCGAAAAATGTTTCTGTCCGAAGCAACTCAAGTCCCAGTAGGACAAGTCGTCGGCGAGAAAAAAGATGATATTGGGCTTGGCCGCTGCGGAGGACCTTGCCACATCGGGCTTGTCGGCGGCGTCGAGACGCAACCCCGCGGTAGTCGCCAAAAGCACGATGATCGTTGCTATGGTTTTTGCTGCCATCGTTCCTTAATTATGCCAAACCCGACGGCGCAGGCAAGCAATAACGCGATGCTAGTCGGCTAAGGGACCGCTTCGCTGCTTGCGATGCGGAAACCGATGAACTCGTTCTCGTCCGTCGGGCTGTCGTTGTTCCGGAAGTACGAGGCCATGTGCGGTTGTCCCCTGGTATCCATTCCAATGCCAGCCACTCCGCGTGGATCTCATTTATCCGGCTTCTTGTCGAAAAGCCAATAGGCGTATGTCACCACGAAAACCAGGATGCCGGCGAACATCAGGGCCAAACCGATCTGACCAATGGCAACTTCTTGTCGTCCCCAAACCGTCTCTGAAGCCGGGCCGGACCAACTGCCCTGGCGTGGCCAAGCCAAATCGTGTGCATTCCATTTCAGGATGATGCCGACCAATGTCAGTGCGCCTGTCCCGATCATTCCAGTGAGTGGTTTATTCATGATTTGTACTGCCTCGAAAACTAGTAGGGCTGAGCAAATGGTAGCAGCGCGTTGCCTTGCGGAACGACGTAATCGACGGTCGCGTTATCCGGTTGCTCAGGACCGGCTTCCGCGGCTAAGCCATGGGTTGCGGCAGCCATGACCAGGAGGCTCGAGGCATGAATCGACAGTACCAGGCGGTTCATGAGATTCCTCCCAACGTGAGGTCGGACGAACAGAATGCACGCCGGACAGTATACTCACCCTAGCCGTGGGGTACAAGTATGCCGGCGATGGGTGCATTCCCGTTCCTGCGCCGGCGTTTTTACGTTAGACTGGGGCGGCGTTTGATTTAAAAACCGGCACAACACGGAGGATTGCCATGGAAGGCAAAGGGACTCTTCACGAGCGATGGTTGCAACGGACGGAAACCGCATATCGACGGATGTTTGAGGGTAAGAGCCAGGAGGAATTAGTGACGCTCACGGAGCGGGAGACTATGGCAGTGCTGATCGGCAGGGAACTCGCGGCCTTTCTTTTGGAAGAGCACGTGAGCTTGGATGCCGCGGCGCAGCCGGCGCAGGCTTCCACGACATGCTGCCCGAAGTGTGGTCAGCCCGGAACGCCGGCGGAGCGGAAGGGCGACAAGTTGCCCACGCGGACCATGACCACGCTTGCGGGTGACATTTGCATGCACCGCCAGCGTTGGCGGTGTGCGAAATGCCGGGTCATTTTTTTTTCCGTTAGACGTTCGGTTGCGTTTGGGAACGGAAGGTTTCAGCCCGATGGTGCTGGCGAAAGCGGTTCGCCAGGCGAGCAAGTCGTCGTCGTTCGCTGAGGCAAGCGATGACTTGCAGGAATTGTTGAGCGTAAAGATAAGTGCGACGCACCTTCAGCGGTTGAGCGAGCGGATTGGTGACGAATGGGCCGAAGTCCGCGACGAAAATGTCGAGAGATTTCGCCAGGCCAAACTGGAACGAACTTACAAGGAGCCGCCGCGTGGAGCGGCGGCAGTGATGCTCGACGGCGGTCGTTTGCAGACGCGTGCCGAGGAGAGCGGCCGGGGCGTCAGCGAGGCAAGTTGGCGCGAGTCGAAGGTGGCGTGTTGTTTGACGCTGGAGACGAAGGTGGCAGAGGCGGACCCCAAGCCGGAGCCGCCGTCGAAATTCCTGGAACCCACGGAAGCGGCCCGTTTGGCGTCGGAAATCAAGCGTCGCAGCCGGCCTGCCGTGGAACGGAGCAATGAGGACCGCAAGGCAAGGCGATCGTCGAAGAAGAGGAAGAAAGGAAAGAAATCCGCCCGTCGGAGGAAGCGAATGCTGGCACGGGTCAGGACGGTCGTGGCCACGATGGAGAACAGCGACGTATTCGGCTGGCAGGTAGCGGCGGAAGTGCATCGTCGCGGATTGGACCGAGCGAAACGCAAGGGCTGCGTCTGCGACGGCCAGGCGTACAACTGGTCGATCTACGAGATGCATCTTCTGCCTGCGGGGTTCATCGCCATCTTGGATTTCCTTCATCTGCTGGCATACCTTTACGAGGCGGCCCACGCGTATCGCGGCGGCGACGCGGCACGGAGCTGGAAGACGTACGAACAATGGCTCCGCTGGGCGTGGTCGGGCAAGGTCGGCTTGTTGCTGTCGAGCCTCCGCGCCGCGGCCGCGGAGTTGGCGAAGAAGGGCCCGACCGCGGCGGCCAGAAAGCTGACCGTTGCCGAGACGCTGACTTATGTGACCAACAACCGCGAGCGAATGAACTATCCCGAGTACCGCCGCTTGGGCTTGCCCATCAGCAGCGCCCCCGTCGAGTCGTCGATCAAGCAAATCAACCGCCGCGTGAAAGGCAGCGAGAAATTCTGGTTGGAAGGCGGCGCCGAAGCGATGCTGCAATTGCGCGCGGCTCAATTGAGTGAGGACGACCGCTGGAAGAACAACTGGCTACGCCCGCGAAAACACCGCCGCGCTGCCGGCTCCGGCCGACTCACGCACGCGGCCTGACGAGGCAGCAATAACGGGAATGCACCCGCCGGCGATCAGCCGCTTGATTCCCCGCTAGAGCGGCGTTACAAGAAGTAACGACAGCCGCGTAACCAAATTCATGATGAACGGCCCGGACGGCAAGGAGATCCAAATTGGGACCCTCGAGTACAAGCGGAAGAAGCAGGAGTAGTTCTTCGCGGGGTGTTGGATACGGCGGCATTTCAGGTTATAATCCACCGAATGTAACCATAATGGAAGTTCGATCTCATGGTTTATCGCGGTCACGTTGCAAACGGCGTAATTCAGCTAGATGAACCGGTTGCTTTGCCGGAGGGCGCCGAGGTGCGCGTTGAATTGGCCGCCTCTCCCGTGAACGGCGGTTTCCACGACGCGATTGAGCGCGAATTGGATCGTTTGGCGTCGTTGCCGGTGAACTGGGACCACGAAGGTGCGCCGCAAATCGACAGGGCAATCATTCAATCGGCACGCAACTTTATAGCGAGATTGCCGTCGAACGCAGCGCCGATTGCCGCCGTCGTGCCTTCTGCCACGGGCAATTTGCAATTCGAGTGGAACGCCGGCCGGCGCTCGCTCGAGTTGGAAATCGAAAGCCCCTCGACGATTCACTATTTGAAATGGGACCCCGATGCAGCAGTTGAAGAAGAGGACGTTTTCAGCATTGAGGACATCGGCTTCGCCGTCCGACTGATGGACTGGTTTTCACGAGGGTCGTCCGATGCCCGACGGAAACTCGCACGGACCGCAAGTCGATCCTCACGAAAATCTTCTGCGGGCCTTGGACGTGCCCGATTGGTGGGATCTGACTGTCGATCCTCACCACGTTCCAAGCGTTGGCCCGACCGAGTTTTCTTTGACCCAATATTCTGGACACCATTTTCCCGATAATCAGTCATTTCGCCTTTTCATAAATGTCACCTTTTCATGCGCATCGGGTACTATTGAGCGAGAGATGTCGTCCGCGACGCTCGCGCGCCAAACCGAGTACAAGACATGCCATGGCCAGCGTTGCCGCAAGGGAGAGCGACGATGGCTCAGGAACGGCCGCTGGAACCACGGTCAGGCAGTACGGCTCCGCCGAATGCGAATCGAAGGAGTTGATCAGGACACCTGTGCGAGAGACATGACCGACAAGTGTGCTGAATGCAGTCGTCATGTACAGGCTGCCGTCGGCGGCAACGGCAACACCCTCAGACGGCTCGCTGTCGAACGTTGGGATGTTGCCAAGCGAAACGCCGAATTGGCTAAAGTGATCGATGACGCCACTAGTCTGGTTAGCCAGCCATAGCGTACCGTCCGTGGGATCAACGGCAATGTCGTTTGGGCGAAAGCCGACCGAAAACGACGAGAGAATCGACCCTGTTTCGGTAAGGTGGTACACGCCGTCTCCTTGCAAATCGGTGACCCACAACGTATCATCGGCTGCGACTTCGCTAGCGGCCAGGTAGGTCGCGCCATACGGGCTGATCGTCCGGACCAACTGGCCGGTTGAAGTGTACAGATACACGTGCGTCAACTGATCGGGCACGGCAATGTCGCCATCTGCGAAGACCGAGCACTTTCCAGGAACGTAGACTTCAGGCGTGGCAAAACTATATACTGTCGAGTCGCCAGGATTAATGACATTGACCCCGCGGGGCAAGGGGCTCCGGGTGGTCGTGACGATGCTTCCATCAGGGGCGAGGGCCGCGCCCAGCCACTGGGAACCGGGACCGGTGAACGTGGCGAGCAGCGTGCCATCCGGCGCGAGCTGAAGGATCTGGCTACCGTTGAAATAGTTGACAAGTATGTCGCCCGGCTGAAGTTCCGTGGCAGACCCGTGCGGAACGAACGGCGATGCCAGAATGCTCATCGCAATTCCAGCAAGCAGACAACACAGTCGCGAACTCCGGCCAATCTCCATCCCATCACCTCAGTTTGCGTCGCGCCTGGTTTCATCTCGTCATTTCACTTTGGGGGAGCGGTGCGGAAGGAGTTGTGGGTGATCCCATATTCTCCGCGCGTTTTTTGATTTCTCACGTTCCGCTGAAAACCGCGAGCAACAAACGCCGCCTCAAGGAAGAGTGTTGTGACAGTGACCTAGCGCAATGGCGACCTCGACACCCTTGTGAAACTCCTTTAATCATAGCCTCCGCCGGTGAGAGCCACAAGCTTTTTGTGCTTTTTTTGTGGCCGGAACGCGTCGTTTTCGCTGGAAAACGTGTTGTATATCGCCGAGAAGTGAGAATTGCGGGGCAGTCCGCGTCAGGCCGAGTTCTTCGACTTTGAATGAAGAAAGTCTAGGTCCAACCTGAACGGCATTCGTCTTGATGCCGCCTGGCGGAAACCGTACCATTACGATGCGGGCTTGACGCGAAGGATCGAGCCGTTGCCATTCGCCGTTTTACCGAGGTGATCGTCTATACTGCCGCAATGAGCAAATCGACGATAAACTGTGATCGGCCATTCGCAGGCCCAGTGGCGTTCTCCGTGGAGTTTTCGGCCGGGTTCAGCCCTCGGCCCGACATTCGTCATGTGTTGTTCGATTTTGACGGCACGCTGTCGCTGGTCCGCCAAGGTTGGCCGGAACGTCATGGTCCCGATGTTCGTCGAGATGCTGCCCCGCAAAGGCGGCGAAAGCGACGCCGATCTCCGCCGCCGTGTCTACGATGACATCATGCGGCTCAATGGCAAGCAGACGATTTACCAAATGATGCAGCTTGCCGTGCGCGTGGCCGAGCGCGGCGGTGCGCCGCGGGAGCCGTTGTGGTACAAGCGCGAGTACCTGCGGCGGCTTGATGGCTGGATAGCTCATCGCGTCGAAGGGCTCAAGAACGGCCAAATCCGGCCCGACGAACTCTTGGTGTATGGAAGCCGGGCGCTCTTGGAACTGCTTTACGGCCGCGGTTTCACGCTTTATCTGGCCAGCGGCACCGACGAGCCGTTTGTACGGTCCGAATCCGAGCTCCTGGACGTGGCCCGTTATTTCGGTCCACGGATTTACGGGGCGCAAGACGACCACCGGACGTTTTCCAAGCAGATGGTTATCGAGCGGATCCTCCGCGACAATGCGATCGGAGGCGGGCAACTGCTGTCGTTCGGCGACGGCTATGTGGAGATCGAAAACACGAAGGCAGTGGGGGGCCTGGCGGTTGCCGTGGCCAGCGACGAGGCGCATAACGGCAGCGGACGAATGGACCCTTGGAAGCGCCAGCGGCTGCTGGATGTGGGCGCGGATGTTGTAATCCCCGACTTTCGCGACGGCGAGGCCCTGTTGGATTGTTTGACGGGAGCTTCCTAATTGAGAAATGGTAACAGATTGCAAGAAGCAGCCGTGTCGCTTTCGTCCCCACCTCAATGCCATTCTGGCAGAAATTCGTTCAGATTGGTCTATTTGAAACCTACGCATGTTGCCTCCGAACAGCGTTTGCCGCGCGGTTCATCAACCAACCAGCCTGGGACAAGCGGTGCGCAGTTTGCTGAGTCCCTCTTCAAAGCCCAAAGCCGAAAAACTGGAACGCTCTCGTTCAAACTCGGTGACCGGCAGAAAATCGTCTGAAACATAAACAACCGTTCTTATTCTGGAGGTGCATCATGTTGCGATGGGCATTAGTTTTTTTGATCGTGGCACTCGTGGCGGGACTCTTCGGGTTTTGGGGCCTGGAAGGTCTTGCTATGGAGATCGCCCGGATTCTCTTCGTTGTCTTTCTGATTCTCTTTATCGTGTCGCTCGTTGTCGGCCGCCGCGGGTTTTATACCCCATAAAGGGCCGAAAGGAACGATGCCATGAAGATGCGCGTATGGCCGGGCCGCCCGTATCCGCTGGGGGCGACATGGAACGGCAGCGGCGTCAACTTCGCGCTTGTATTCGGAAAACGCGGACAAAAGTCGAGCTTTGCCTGTTCGATTCGCCGGATGCCGAAAAGGAGACCTGCCGGATCGCAATGCCGGAGAGCACCGACCTCGTGTGGCATTGCTATCTGCCCGATGTCCTGCCGGACCAGGTTTACGGCTACCGCGTCTACGGGCCCTACGAGCCGGCCAAGGGGCATCGCTTCAATCCCGAACAAGATCTTGCTCGATCCCTATGCGAAAGGGATCGCCCGCGAAACGAAGTGGTCGGACGACCGTCTGGGGCTACAAGCTGGGCGACCAGCAGGCCGATCTGTCGTTCGACGATCGCGACAACGCCGCGTGCGCGCCGCTTGGCGGCGGTGATCGACGAGGCGTTCACCTGGGGCGACGATCGGCCGCCCCAGACCCCCTGGAACAAGACCATCATCTACGAGATGCACGTCAAAGGATTCACGCAAGCTGCATCCCGACGTGCCGGAAAAGCTTCGCGGCACCTATGCCGGCTTGGGCTCCGAAGCCGCGATCCGCTACCTTCGCGAGCTGGGCATCACGGCCGTCGAACTGCTGCCGGTTCACGACCACGTGGACGACCGGCATCTGGTCGATCGGGGGCTGACGAACTACTGGGGCTACAATACGCTCGTCGTTCTTCGCCCCGGAGCCGGAGTATGCCTCCGCGGCCGGCCGCCAGAACACGGTGCCGCGAATTCAAGACGATGGTCAAGACCTGCACAGCAACGGCATCGAAGTGATCCTCGACGTGGTTTACAACCACACGGCCGAAGGCAACCACATGGGGCCGACGCTCTCCTTCCGCGGCATCGACAACGCTTCGTACTACCGCCTGTCGGCCGAGGATCCCCGCTACTACATGGACTTCACCGGCTGCGGCAACACCTTCCACATGCAGAATCCCGCACGTGCTGCAGCTCATCATGGACAGCCTTGCGCTATTGGGTGCTGGACATGCACGTGGACGGGTTCCGCTTCGATCTGGCCTGCACGCTGGCCCGCGAACTGCACGAAGTGAACATGCTGGGCGGGTTCTTCGACATCATTCACCAGGACCCGGTGCTTTCGCAGGTCAAGCTGATCGCCGAGCCGTGGGATCTGGGCGAAGGGGGCTACCAGGTGGGCAACTTTCCCGCGTTGTGGTCGGAATGGAACGGCAAGTACCGCGATTGCGATCCGCAAGTTCTGGAAAGGCGACGGCGGCATGGTGTCCGAATTCGCCACGCGCTTCTCCGGCTCCAGCGATCTCTACGAATGGAGCAGCCGCCGCCCGCACGCCAGCATCAATTTCGTCACCTGCCACGACGGCTTCACGCTTGAACGACCTGGTCTCCTACGACCACAAGCACAACGAAGCCAACGGCGAGGAAAACCGCGACGGCGAAAGCAACAACAACAGTTGGAATTGCGGCGCCGAAGGTCCGACCGACGACCCAGCCGTCAACAACCTGCGAGAAACAAAAATGCGGAGCTTCCTGGCCACGCTGCTCCTGTCCCAGGGCGTGCCCATGCTGCTGGCCGGCGACGAAATGCGGCCACACCCAGCGCGGCAACAACAACGCCTATTGCCAGGACAACGAGGTGACCTGGCTCGATTGGGACGCCGGACGAACGGAAAGCGGCGCTCTTGAAGTTTGTCCGCCGCGTGGTCCCGCGTCTTCCACGAGCAGCCGGTGTTCCATCGCCGCCGTTTCTTTCACGGCAAGGCAATCCAGGGAGCCGAAGCGCCGGAAATCGCCTGGCTTGAGCCTTCCGGCAAGGAAATGAACGATCAAGCCTGGAAGGACTCCTTCGTGCGCTGCCTGGGCGTGCAACTCTTCGGCGGCGCTATCGACGTGGACGAGCATGGCGAGCCGATCATCGGCGACACGATGCTCTTGATGTTCAACGCCGATCATGCCGGCGACGATTCCCTTCACGTACCCCGCCCCGGAAAACGGCGACCCCTGGGAACTGATCTTCGATACCGCCCGTCCCGATCAGGCGAGCGACGGCGAGCCGGTCAGCGGAGCCAGCTACGATTTGGCGCCGTGCTCGGTGGCTCTTTTTCTGTCCAAGGTGCCGCGCCCGACCAAGTTTTGTAAATCGGCGGGTCGTGCTTCTCAATAATCCCTTCGGTCGCGAGCCGGCTCACCGTTGTCGTCATTTCTTGCAAGCGCTTCGGCGCGCGGGTTTTCGCCAGCGCTCTCAGCACTTCGGCGACGCTCCATGCCTGGGCGACGCATCCTCGCGGCGTGTGCGGCGCTTCGGCATCGAACACCTCGCTAATCGTCCCCAGGCAGGCCTCGCCCAGATGTAGCTCGAAGCCGCATAGCAATTGGCCGGCACCGTCGCGATCGTCCGGATAGACGCGGAGCCAGGCATCGACGAACGGGCCGATAAGCCACGCCCAGACCGTGCCTTGGTGATAGGCGGCATCGCGGGCGCGCAGGTCGCCATCGTAGCGATTGCGGTAATCCGGATGGCCGGGCGCCAGCGAGCGCAATCCGACCGGTGTAAGCAGGCGTTCGCGAACCACGTGCAGCACCGGCTCCCAACGATCGCGTGCAAGCAGAGGATATTCGAGTGAAAAACTGAAGATCTGGTTGGGGCGGCAGGCCGAGTCGTCGCCATGCGGCCCATCAACGACGTCGTAAAGGTAATTCCCGCCGGCAAACCAGAATCGCTGGTTGAATGAAGTCTCGACTTTCGCAGCGTGAAGTCCATATGGTCGTGCTGCCTCTTCGCCTTCGATGCTTTTGACCCATCGTTCCATGAGCCGCAATGCGTTGTACCAAAGCGCGTTGATCTCGACTGCCTTGCCGCGCCGCGGCGTCACGACCCAGTCGCCCACCTTGGCGTCCATCCAGGTGAGTTGGTAGCCCTCGGCGCCTTGCCGCAGCAGGCCGTCCGCCGGATCGACGCCAATGTTGAAGCTGGTGCCGCGAAGATGATGCTCGATAATGTCCTTCAGCCGCGGCAGCATGAGCGGCAAGGCCGCGCGGTCGCCGCTATAGGCGAGATACCTCGACAAGGCGTGAAAGAACCAGAGGGTAGCGTCGGCCGTGTGGTAGAGCCCTTCCTTGTTCTCCTCCGGAAACAGGTTCGGAATCAGGCCATTGCGAATGTAGTGGGCGAATGTCCGCAGGATGTATCCGGCCTCGACGATGCGTCCGGTGAGCAGCGCGAGGCCCTCCAGGCTGATCATCGTGTCGCGGCCCCAATCGGTGAACCAGTGATAGCCGGCGATGACGGTCCGCGCCTCATCGCCCTCGGCCTGCACGCGCGCCGCGTCGGCGGTCCGGCCGACCGGCACAATCATGAACTGGTCGGCGGCGAGCACTAGTTCGCGCACCAGCCACGAATCTGCGGAGGCATGCGCGTCGGCGAGCAACCGCGCTCGGCGCTCGGCTTCGGCTTCCAATACGTCGTGCGGGGCCATCGCGGCGATCGTCTCCCACGACTCGACCGACGCGACCAGGGCGACGCTCTCACCCGGGACCATGTCGAGCCGGAAATAGCCGGGACTCCACAATTCTCCGCTCGATTCATAGCCGCGGCTTTCTTCCATGTGGTAATGCCAGTGCGACACTTGGGGTTCCAACGTAAACGCCGGCTGGGGGCCGAAGAGCGTCATCCGCAGCGTGGGGAATTCAGAACCGGCGCTGAACTCGTGGCGCCCACCCGCGCTGGAGAGGTGGAAGTCCTTTGGCAAGGGAGTGCTCACCGGAGCATTGTGGGAACGAAAATGGATCGAAGGCAGAAGCTTGATGCGAACGCGGGTGGAACCGCCGATGAGCCTGTAGATCACATAAACCGTGTTCTGGCGGTGCGGCAGGACGATTCGCTTCTCGATCTCGATGTCGTCCACTCGATGTCGCCAAACGGGAAGACCCGATTCGAGGCGGAATTCGGTCGCGCAACGGGCTTCACCCTCGACGGCCGGCATGTCGGGCCGGGCTCCGCCTATGAGCACCGTAGCGCCGTTGGCAAGCCGGACCTGCTCGGACAAATGCGGCATGAGCATGGTTCTTCCGGCCGGCGCAGGCAACGCCGCGACCAACAGCCCGTGATATCGCCGGGTGATGTCGCCCGTCACGGTGCCGCAGGCATAGCCCCCCAGGCCATTGGTGACCAGCCACTCGCGGGCTGGAACTTGCAATAATTCGGTCATTAGCGTCTCCTTACAATTCGACGCGGCAAGCGGCGAGCAATAACGCCGCGTGTCCGCGAACAGTCCACGCTTCGTTGTTGTCCAAGGGCGGAATTCCGTCTCCGCCATAAGCAGGATCTTCGCTCGACCAGAGAATCTGCCACGCGCGATCGCAGGGCGGCGCAAGCAACGGCTCGGGGGCAGGGTCGAGACGCAGGTCAACGCCCAAGTTGACGATCAATAGACGGTCGTCGCCTTCGCCAAAGAAACGCAGCACGAATGCCATTGGACCAAGAACCGCGCCATCGACACTGCCACGGCGCCGCCGGCGCAGGGTGCCGTCCTCACGGCGAAGGCGGAGCAAATCACGGTGCAGCAGGTAAATGCCTTGGTGCATGGCCCGCTCGGAAAAATCGAGCTTGCAAAGGGCGAACGTCGTGAGGTCGGAGGGATCCGGGATCGCTTCTTGCGATGCGGCCGCTTGCAGGCTGGGAAATTGCCCGAGGAACTGACCGCGTCCCTCGCGCATTTGACGGATATGCGACGGCCCCAGATCGGCAAAGAAGCAAAACGGTCGCGAGCTGCCGAACTCCTGGCCCTGGAACAACAACGGCGTGCCGGGCGCAAGCAGCAATAGCGCCGTCAGGGCCCGGTAACAACCTGGATTGGCCAACGCGCGGCTGCGCTCGCCGCGGATGGAATTGGCGACTTGGTCGTGGTTGTCGATGTAATTGACAAACGCGGCGGGGGGCAAGTCGAGCCCCGCCGCCCCGCGGCTTTTCTTCTGCCACTGAAACCACTGCCCTTGGTACAGAAAACCGTATTTAACCGCCGAGATCAATTCCTGAGGAGTGCCGCGATAGCCGCTGAAATAGGCCTCGCAATGACCCGTCAGCGCAGCGTGGGCCGAATGATGGAAGTCGTCGTTCCATAGCGCATCAAGGCCGACGCCGCCTTCTTCCGCCGGCCGAACCAGGCGGGCGTCTTGCGGCTCGTTTTCCGCGATCAGGAGCGTTGTGCGGTCTTTTGCCGCGGCACGGGCTCGGCGGACAAGTGCCGCCAGAATATGGTCATCGGACTCGTCGTGGATATCCTGAGTGGCGTCGAAGCGCAAGCCGTCGAAGTGGTACTCTTCAATCCAATAGGCTGCGTTTGTCAGGTAGTACTCACGTACGTCCGCCGACTCGGGTCCGTCGAAATTCAGCCCGCTGCCCCAATCGGTCTTATGTTTCCGGGATCGATAGTGATCCGAGAATGCCTCCATCGTCTGCCCGACCGGCCCGAGATGGTTGTATACGACGTCCAAGATCACGCCCAACCCAAGGGTGTGTGCCCGATCGATGAAGCGGCGGAGATCATCCGGACTTCCGTAAAGCCTACACGGTGCAAAAGGACACACCCCGTCATACCCCCAGCCGAAACGGCCGGGAAAATCCGCGAGCGGCATCAACTCGATCGTCGTCACTCCTAGATTCGCCAGTTCGGACAGTTGCTCGGCCGCCGACAGGTACGTGCCTTCGGCGGTGAATGTGCCGATGTGCATTTCATATAGCACCTGGCCTTCGCGCGATACGCCCTTCCAAGGGGAGTCGGACCATCGAAAACTGTACGGATCGACGACTCGCGACGGTCCCGTGGGACCGAGCGGCTGAAATCGCGACGCCGGATCGGGCAAAAGCGCGGGCTGCCGGTTGATGCGAAAGCCGTAGAGGGCGCCGGCATCGCAATTCGCGCACGCCGCGAAGTACCCATTGCCCTCTCGTCTCATCTCGACCTCCGCACATTCCGCGACGTTTTCATCGAGCAGCACCAAGTGCAACTGTTCTTTGCCTGGCGCCCATACACGGAAAGTGGTTCCGCCTGATGGCTGGAGTTCCGCGCCGATCGCATATCGGCGCGCGAGATCGCTCTTGGTGGGACGGCATATCATCGTATCGCATTCCCTTAGCAATTCCGGTGCCCAATCGATTCAGCGCATTTGGCGGGCCGCAGCCGCATTCGGTACACGACTTGCATCGTCTCTTCCAACAGTTTAGGCCGCGTCCCCTGTGTGGAGCAAGGGAAGGGCGTCCTTTTCAATAGGAGAAAAGCAATGGAAACAGTCATTTTTGCAACGTTGCCCCTCGCGGCGATTGGCTATTCGCTTGTTTATTTGTTGGCGGGTGGCGGCCTCGGGGGCGCAATCTTGATTTTCATTGTTGCCAAGTTGCTGGGGCGCTAGAGTATCATACGTTCCCATATCTATAGACAACAAAACGATCGAGCAGTTGCGAAAACTCGTCGTCGCAATGTACGGCGGCCGGAATGAACTCTACTCGGCGGCCAGCCACTTGAACGATGATGACTTGAAGGCGACTTGCCAGTCACTGGCCGACGACTTGGCGGGCGAAACGACCTACTTGGAGCAAATCGTCGTCAGCCACGGCCGCGAGCCGGGTTTCGAAGAGGCGATCACGTCGGCCCTCAGCGACCATGTAATGAAGCTTCTTCGCGAGCGCGGCGGCGACGAATCAATCGTGTCCATGGCTAAGCAGGCCCAAAGCGAACTTCGCGGGGTCTTGGACGAAGCGATCGACTCGACGCGCGACCGCGAAGTGCAATCACTTTTGGACCAGCAACGGCGGCACGTGGAGTTTGCCGAGCGCGTGCTGCGTCAGGCCGCGCGGGCGGCTCGGCATAGCCCATGACGTTGGCATTGCTTGGTTGCACATGGGAAACCGTTCGCATCGAAGTGTCGCCTGGCTCATGGGCATCGATCGTTGCCGGCGGCACGGAAGTTGCGTACTCTGCAATGGCGATGTCGGGATTCTGAACAGTCCCGTGGAAGTGTTAAACGACATCAATTCCTTAGGAATGGAGCATAGCTATGGGTATCTTCTTCAATACCGAACTGAATTCCCTTGACGATCTCTTGTTGCTGGAGATCAATGACCTCTATGACGTCGAGAATCGACTCGTCGAAGCGTTGCCGCAAATGGCCGAAGCGGCCATTGCG
The DNA here is from genome assembly GCA_963707295.1 of uncultured Planctomycetia bacterium. Lineage (GTDB taxonomy): Bacteria > Planctomycetota > Planctomycetia > Pirellulales > Thermoguttaceae > JANXQG01. Next base: position 2,603,054 of record CAVPPL010000005.1, on the reverse strand, counting down.
CCGGCATTGAAGCAGGCGTTTCTACAGCACCTGCAAGAAACGCAGCGACAAGTTTCGCGGCTGGAGCAGATCTACGTCGATTTGGGCAAGTCGGCCAGCCGTCACACCTGCGACGCCATGAAGGGACTCATCAAGGAAGGCGCGGAGATTGTCGAGGCGGTGGGCAGCGTCGAAGTCAAGGACGCGGCCTTGATCGGCGCGGCCCAGCGTGTAGAACATTACGAGATGGCCGGATACGGCACAGCCCGAACGATTGCCGAGCGCCTTGGTCACACCAACGTCGCGAGATTGCTGCAAACTACGTTGGCCGAGGAACGGCGGACGGACCTCCGGCTGACCGAATTGGCCGAAAACAATATTAACACCAAGGCCGAGACCGCGGGAGCAAACGGCAGCCGTCAAAGGGGGTTCTGACCATGCCGCGCGGAGACAAATCCAAGTACTCGGACAAAGAAGTTCGGCAAGCCCGGCATATTGAGGAAGGCTACGAAGAACGCGGCCTTCCCGAGAGCGAGGCCGCGCAACGCGCATGGGCCACGGTCAACAAAATGACCGGCGGCGGGAAGAAGGAGGGTGGTTCCGGCCGGGGCAAGGAAATGAACAAGGCCCCGGCAAAGAAAGGCGGGTGCATCGGAGGCGCCCACTCGGCCGCCCGCAGCAAAGCGGAACGTTCCGCTTCCGCGAAGAAGGCCGCACGCACGCGAAAACGGAATCAAGCGGCCGCGCGGCCGTGACGGCATATTTCGCAAGCAGCAAAGAAAAGGCGCCAATGCTTACCGCTTGGCGCCTTTTCGTTGCATCCATACTCCTGGAGAATCTATGGCAATAAAATGCGGCCAGGCGTTCACTCCGTCGCCGCCGGGTTATGCCAGCCGCACTCGGGCAGGAGCGTTTGTTCGACCTCGCGCGGTCCCCAAGTTCCCGGCTCGTACTCGAAGACGGGTGTCGTGTCGCCAAGCACCGGGTTGACGATTCGCCACGATTGCTCGACGGCGTCCTGCGCGCGAAAAGCGTGGGATCGCCTTTCGCCGCCGCGCCCAAAAGACGCTCGTAAGGCTCCATCTCATCGGGCTCTTGGTGATGGGCCACCAGTTCAATCGGTTCGCCGACCATCTCTTCGCCCGCCTTTTTAACGTTGGTCCCAAAGGCCAGCACCGTTTCGGGCGAGAGCCGGAAGCGATAATAGTTGGCCGGCGGCGGCTTCACTTCGTCGAGCACGGGCCGGGACGCTCGCTTGAAGCGGATCATCACCTCGGTCGCGCTAACCGGGAGACACTTGCCCGCACGGACGAAAAACGGCACGCCGGCCCAGCGCGGCAAGTCGATCGAGAACTTGACTGCGGCGTATGTTTCCACGTTGGAGTCGGCCGCCACGCCCGGCTCCTGGCGGTATCCGCGAAACTGGCCGCGCACGACGTCGGCCGGGGCGAGCGCCCGCACCGCTTGCAGAAGTTTCGCCCGTTCATCGCGGATGGCGTCGTGGTCGCTGCCGCAAGGACAATCCATCGCGAGGCAGGCGACGACTTGCAGCATGTGGTTTTGCACCACGTCGCGGATCGCGCCGACTTCGTCGTACATCTTGCCGCGGTCCTGAACGCCGAACGACTCGGCCATCGTGATTTGCACGCTCTCCAAATGCTCGCCGCTCCAACTCGCCTCGACGAGCGGATTGGCAAAGCGGAAATACATGAGATTCAACACCGGCTCCTTGCCCAGATAGTGGTCGATGCGGAATATGGCCGGCTCGGCAAAGAATTCGATGCAGCGTGCCATTCAACTCCTGGGCCGAAGCGAGATCGCGGCCGAACGGCTTTTCCACGATGACGCGGGCGTTTGCCGTGCAACCGGCCCCGGCAAGCCCTTCAGCGACCGTTTCGAACATGCTCGGCGGTATCGCCAGGTAATGGAGCGGGCTTGGCGGCCCCGAGCGCCGCGCAGTTGGGTGAAGGTCGCGGCATCCTTATAATCGCCGTCGATGTACTTTAGCAGTGAACAAAGCTTGGCGAAGGCCGCCGCGTCGAGCGTGCTATGCTTGGCGATGCTATCCTTCGCCCGTGCCTTGAACTTTTCCAGGTCCCATCCCGACTTGGCGACGCCGATCACCGGCATGTCGAGATGGCCGCGGCGGACCATGGATTGCAGGGCCGGGAAAATCTTCTTGAACGCCAAATCGCCGCTCGCGCCGAAAAAAACGAGTGCGTCCGAATGGGACGTTTGCATGATGGCCTCCTGTGCATGAACGCGGGTGTCTGCGAGCGCAATTATACGCGAGGAGCGGGGAGCGGGGAGCAGGGCGAAGCTGTCCGGGCTCCGCGCTCCTTGCTCCCCGCTCCTTGCCTTTCACTCCACGACCAGTCCCGCCGAATTGGCGAAACCGGTGGCGGGGGCCGCGGGCGTGATGATGGTGAGCGGGACGGCCAAAACCCACGGGTCGCCGGGCGCGGGCGTCGCCCCGCCGACCCAACTGCTGACGGGCACGCTGGCCGCCGGTCCGCCGGCGGCGGCGAAATTCGGCTGCGCCGGTGACGCCGTCGAAAATGTTCGGCTCCGGGTTGGCCGTCCAGAGCACCGGGGCGCTGAAGACGAGCAAGCTCGACGAGAGCGACAGCAGCGAGATCAGCCCGACCTCAAAAGGTGCCGCCCGCAGGGGCGTTTCCTCCCCCTTGGAAAGTGGCGATCTGGGGCACGCCGCCGGCGATGCTCCAGGTGGCGGCGGCCTGCGAGGTGCTCCACACCTGCTGCACCACCGTGGGCGAGACGACGGTCTGCGAGACGAACTCGCCCGTGCTGCTCACCAGCGGGATGTTGCCGCTGATGATGACCGGCACGGAGAATGTCAGCGTGATCGTGGTCGTGCTGGCGGTGGCGGTAATGGTCACGGGGGCGATTTTCACGTGCTGCCCCTTGCCGAGCTGGCGGCGGCTGACGCGGTGGACTTTAGATCCGGGAAAACTGGCCATGATGGAAACTCCTTGTGGATAGTGGGTAGTGTTTAGTGGGAAATGGGTAGTGGGTAGTGGGAAGTGACGGGAGTCGGCGGTGACGCGGGTGCTCCCCACTTGCCACTCCCCACTCCTCACTTGCCCCCGATTGCATCAGTTCGTGACAATAAAGCTCGAAATCTGCGACCACGGGCCGACCAGCCCGGTCCGCGTGGCCCAGCGGGCGGCGACGTAGAACTTCTGGCCCACGTCCGCGCCGCTGAAGTTCAGCACGAACGGCGACTTCGTTGGCGCGGCGATCTGCGGCAGGTCGTCCTGGTCCTCGATCGGCGTCTCCGACGTCATGCCGAACACCTGGCACTGCGTCACGCCATAGGGCTTGGCCTTCACGGAGGTGCTGGCGGCCGAGTCGCGATAGTAGAACGTGGCGGCTCGCGGCGTGAGCGACTGCAGCGAGAGGACCGGGAAGGTGCTGGGGGCGGTGATCGGCGTGGGGGTGCTCGTCTTGGGGTTCAGGCCCAAGGCGATCTTGTTGCCTGCGCTCACACCGGGATTGTTGGCGATGTTCTGCGCATACGTCCTGATCTGCGCCCTGGACACCGACCTTCGCGATATTCTTATCCTGCACGGCCTGGGCAGTCTTGGTGGTGGCCGAGGTGAGCGGGGCGAAGGCGGCGGCCCAAGCCGCGTTCTGGGCGGCGATCGTGGCGGCGTCGGTGGTTAAGAGTCCGTACATCAGCGGGTTGGCGCCAATGAGCGTAGAGAAATTATTGAGCCAGTCGGTGAACTGGCGTTCTTGCGCGGGCATATAAGAAGGCAGGGCGGGCACGTTGCGGCTCCTTGCGTTGGAGGGGAAGGGGACTTGCCGCGTCCACGTTGGCCGCGGCGGGGAGGCCGATCTGGCTTTATCACAATTTAGACAGCGTAAATTGTCATAAATGCGATCGACTGCTGAAAAATGCGCGTCAATTTGGAGGAAGCAAGCCGGCTAGCGAAATTTTTCCGGTTAGCGAAAGATGGGCGCGCAACGGCTGCGGGTTGGGCGGGATAGAGGGTCCGCGGGAACAGTCGAATGTCGAAATTCAAATGTCGAAACAAGCTCGAAGCGGGAATGGCAGCCCGGCGAAGCACGATCCGCAGATGTCGCAGACTCACGCAGATTCGACAAGGCCGCCCGCAACTCTGCGAAAATCTGCGTAATCTGCGGATGGTAAATTCCTCCCACGCCGGCCCGCAGAATCGGTGCGATCATTTCCGCCGCCATGCTTTAATTCCTGCCGCGCCAAATAATCGGATTTCGCGTTAAAGGTCCAAAAGTGCCTCGGCCCGTTGCGGTTCGCATTCGCGCGTGGCGAGCGTTCATTCGCGCGTTTTGGAACCGCATTCGCGCGAATGCCGTTTGCATTGTGCCGAATGGAGCGTTGCCCGGCGCGGGAGAGGACACGCGCTGGCTGTGTGACGTTGCACGGCGCGCGTGGGAAAGTTTCACCCAACCCGCGCCCAGCGGCCTCCACCCGCGGAACAGCCAGCGCCGACCGGCGTCCAGGGGGCGACGAGAGGCGGAGTTTGGGCCACGAAAACGGGAACGCGGGCGTCGCGGCGGGGCGATTTCGCTGTTGTCCGGGCAAGCTTGCAATGTGGCGGCTTTTCGGATTGACTACCGTCGCTCGGCGTATTAAGTTGGGGCTAGCCGTCGTTGCGTGCCCACTGCCGGAAGGAGGGGTCCGCTTTGGCGTCCTGATACCCGTAGCGAAACCGGCATCGCCCGTGGATCGTGGTGAAAGGGGCGGATTTCCCGGCTTTGCGGACACCGTGTCCGCTAGAACAGCGTTGGCCAAACTGAATCATGGAACCATCGACGCGCACGCCAGAGGGTGAGCCGAACCGTTGCCCAGTCTGCGGCAAGGGCCTGCAAATTGAGCCGTCGCGTCCGCCCGGTGATGCTCCTTGTCCACACTGCGGACATCTGCTTTGGTTTGGGCCTGCCACGCCAAAAGGTGAATCTTTGATCTCCCCTTTGACGAGCGACGAGCGAGTCCAGGTGCTCGAACGGGCAATCCAAGAGCTTAAGAAGCAGCTTCCGAAAAAGGAGTGATAGCCGCCAACACCACGGCTGCAAAGTCGCTGCGCAGACCGCCGCTTGGTGGTACGGACCGTGGGAGGCTGGTAGAATTGATGGAAGTTCAGAACTGATGAAGTCGGAGGCTGCGGCGTCAGCGGTGGTCTCCGCTGGCAGGAAGGGAACGGCGCACCTGCTTGCAATGCGAGACGCGCTGCGCGTGTGCCGTCGCCTCCCCGTGAGAATTCTTCCTTTGGGCGCATATTCCTTTCAATAAATCAAGTCTCACGCAAAGCCGCAAAGGCGCAAAGCCCGTTTCCTTTGCGCCTCAGCGCCTTTGCGTGAAACATCTTCCTTCCCAGCATATTCCTTTCTTCCCCTATTTCCACCGCCATTTTTCTGTCTTAACCCCTCTTCCGCCGCCTTCGGCTCAACGTCCCCGCCCCCGCCGCGCCGATAATTGCCGAGGCTACAAGAAAAATCCCTAACCACTGGTCACTAACCCCTTTCCACTGACGATGAGCGATTTTGCCGACAGACTGCGGGCCCAGCTCGCACAAAAGAACGACGACGCGCGGGCGGAGACGGTCCGCAAAGAGGAGGAGCAGAAGGCCGCGCTCGAGCGCTTCCACCAGGCCGACGCGGCAGGCGCGGCGCTCGCGGAGGAGGTTTTCGCGCCGCTCTTCGAGGAACTCAACGAGATCATGGACGCCCAAAACGTGCTCCGCGAAGGACGCGTCCGCTGCGAGCGGCCCGGCCACTACCGCAGCGACGCCGGCCGCCAGGCCGTCTCCTACCGCGGCGTGGCCCGCCGCCGCGAGCGGCAATACTACGAGGTCCGCGTCTCGGTCGACGTCAGCCGCCTGAGCTCGATCGAACTAGGGGCGGCGTGCCTCACCTACCCCGGCGGCGCAGCGAGCCGCAGCAACGTGCCGGTGCCGCCGACCGTGCTGCTCGAACTGCCGCCACTGACGATCGCCACCAGCGGCACCGACCGCGCCGCCGTGCGCGAGTGGTGCGAGGACGCTCTCAAGCGCTGTGCAGAGGTGTTGCTGGAGGCCAATTACATCCCCGGCCGCGCCCCCGCGCCGATCGCCCCGCCGGTCTATAGTTGCATCGACGTGCCGGCAATGGCGTGAGGCCAAGGTTTTGACAGAAAAATGATGACAGAAAAATGAAGAAAGGAAGATTCCAGAAAGGAAAATCGTTGAAAGGAAGACAACAGCGCCGCACCATCATTTTCTTTTCGTCCATTTTCTTTTCTCCTTTCGTGTGTTTCGCGTATTTCGTGGTTTCCCTCCCGCCTGATCACTTCCCACTAGCCACTCCCCACTTCCCACTCCCCACTTCCCCCTGGCATGACTGACTTCGGCGACGATCTGCGTGCCCTCCTCGCGAAGAAGAAGGAACAGTTCTTCGTCCGCGAGTTGCAGGACGAGCGCCAGCGGCAGGCATTAACCAAACTCCGCGACGACACCCGCCGTGCCGCCGCGCGGCTCGCCCGCGAAGTGTTCTTGCCCTTGCTCGAAGAGTTCCGCGAGGTCATGGAGGCGGCGGGCGTGCTCTGCGGCGGCTGCGTCGAAGAAGAGCACACGGAAGGCTATCTCTGCCGCTTGCGAGCCCCTCGGCACCGCGCCAGGAAGTCCGCATTACGAAGTCCGCGTCTGGTGCATCCCTGACGAGACCGGCCGCATTGAGGCGGCGGTGGAGTGTTTGGACGCGACGACGGCGGAGTTCGCGGCAGACGATGCCGACGGCGGCGAACCGGCCTGGACCGCGCTCTTCGCTCCGCGGCCCGTCTCCCCTTCTCCGCCTCCTTCTGACTCAACGCTCCCCGCTCCCGACCCCGTGCCGCTCCTGACGCTTCCCAAGAAAACCTTTCGCGCCGCAGCAATCGACGCCGACGCCGCGCGGCAGTGGTGCGCGGGGCTTTTGAAAAAGTGCGCGGAGGCCTGCCTGGAGGCGAATCGGAAAAAGCTATGAGCTATGAGCTTTGAGCTATGCGTCTGGCTCACCGCTCACCGCTCATTGCTCACCGAAGTTTCGACGGCCACCTTCACGTGCTCTGGACTGACTTCAAGAATCACGACTTCCGTCGTGGCGTTGATGCGGATCCGCTCGCCCGCGCGGCGCTCGAAGACGAGCATCAGGCCGCCGCTTTGGCCGGTGGCGTAATGCGCCCGCGCCTTTCCTTGGACGGTAGGCACGCCCTCGCGAATCTCGCAATCGAGGCGGCCTTGTTTTGCGGCCGGCTCGCGCTTGCCCGGCTTCGAGCCGCCCAGCTTCGATTCGAGCCGTGCGGCCCCTTTTGTCCGCCTCGCGCCCTCGCCGACGGGCGGCGCGTGGCCTTGTTCGTCAGAAAGTCCGGGCATGAACGCCGTGCTCATGGTTGAGTAAGAGAACAAAACCGACCTTGCACCGCTTCAACTGTGGCATTCCATCGGTTCTGCTTGGGCCGCTAAAATTCTCCGATAGATTTCCTCGCGGTGGATGGATACGTGCCGCGGTCCTTCGATGCCGATCTTGACCTGGCCCTTGCGGACCTCCAGGACGCGGACCTCGATGTCGTCAGCGATGCGGATCGATTCGCCTTGTTTACGAGTCAGAAGCAGCATGATTGTCTCCTCAATCAACGTTAAGTTCCTATCACGATAACCAATGTTCCGCTAGCCGCTGGTCAAATGCAATTCCTCCTCCCGACTAATCGCCCCTAGTTAATTCCGCTACCCTGGCCGTCGCCGAAATCCCGCTCTGCCCTCGCTTTCGACGCCCGCGCCGCGGGAATATAATGGCATAAGTGGCGAATTACTTTTCGCACGGCGTGAGAATATCCCGGCCGGTTCGCGCTTTCGTGGTAACGTTGTGACGCGGCGGCGATACGAAGATATTTTTGGCGTTAGGCAGTTGAAGGGAAATGCAAACGATGGCAACTAAGGTCTTGATCGTTGACGACCATCCCGCCGTTCGCGAAGGTTTGGCGGCGCGGATTTCCGCCGAGGCCGATCTGGAGGTCTGCGGCGAGGCCGGCGATATTCCCCAAGCCCTGGAATTGGCCAGGGCCAACGAGCCCGATGTGGCCATCGTCGATATCCAGTTGAAGAACGGCAACGGCCTCGACCTCGTGGACCGGCTTAAGGCCTTGGACAAGTCGATTCGCGTGCTCGTCTGGTCGATGTTTCGCGATGACATTTACGCGCAGCGGGCGCTGGCGCGGGGCGCTGGGCTACATCAACAAGGAGTGCGCCACGAGCCGGATCATGGAGGCCATACGCTGCGTTCGAGACGGCAAGATCTATCTTGCGGAAGATACCGCGCAGCACATGCTGGCCCACGGTTTCAGCGCGGACGGTACCGGCGATGCCGCCGGCGTCGGCTCGCTTTCCAACCGCGAGTTGGAAGTCTTTCGCATGATCGGCCAGGGAATGGCCGCATCGCAGATCGCCGCACACCTCCACCGCAGCAGTCATACCGTGGAGGCCCACCGCCAGGCGATCAAGCGGAAGCTAGGCCTGAAGACGGCCGCCGAATTGAACCGCGCCGCGGTGCAGTGGATGTTGGAAAGCGGCTGAGGCCGGGGATGGCAGTACGTATGGATCAGCGAGCACCGCGCGGCGCGTAAGAGGAAGCGATGAACGCAAGAACGACTAGGACATCGGATGCGGCTCAAGCGGCCGAGTTGCGCCGCCGGGCTGAAGAGCGCGTTGCGCGAGCGAGTCCAAGGCGGCGGACGTTGTGTCGGTGGCCGATGCGCAAGCGCTGGTCCACGAGTTGCATTTGCGTCAGATCGAACTGGAGATGCAGAATGAAGAGTTGGCAACGGCCAACCGGGAACTTCAGGCGGCCCAGCGCCAAGCTGAAAAGTATCGCGATCGTTACGTCGATCTTTACGACCATGCCCCGCTGGGCTATGTAACGCTCGACGAAGAGGGCTACATTCAAGAGATCAATCTGGCCGGCGCCGCGATGCTGGGCCGCGACCGCGCGGAACTGACGGGCTATGAGTTTGCCGAGCATGTCATTGCGGCCGACCGGTCCGCCTTCTTGGAGCACGTTCGGCAGTGCTGCGGCGAGCGTCGGGAGGCGACCGCCGAGTTGGGCCTTGTCGCCGGCCAAGGTCGATTGATCACGGTGCAGATTCATAGCGTTCCCGTCGAGGCCGACGGGCACGAAGGCACGTTTACGAAAACGGCCATCACCGATATCACCGAGCGGAAGCGGGCGGAGGAGTCGGTGCGGGAACACGCGCGGGCGGCCCAGGCCGCCAACGTATCGAAGGGCCAGTTCCTGGCGAATGTGAGCCACGAATTGCGCACGCCGATGAACGCCATACTGGGCATGATCGACGTGGCACTGCCCAAGGCCCTCGACCCGTTCGTCCAAGACTGCCTGGAAACCGCCAAAGGTTCCGCAGACCTGTTGCTGACTCTGCTCAACGATCTTCTGGACTCCGCAAGGATCGAGTCCGGCAAGCTGGAACTAAAAGCCGCGCCGTTCAGCCTGCGCCGCATGCTCGACCAACTGACCTGTACACTGGCGATCCAAGCCAGCGAGAAAGAACTGGTGTTGAATAGCCGCTGCCCGGACGAGTTGCCGGATGGATTCGTCGGCGACCGGGCGCGCTTGGAGCAAGTGCTGTTCAATTTGGCCGGCAACGCCCTCAAGTTTACGGAGCGCGGAGAAGTGGTGATCAGTGTCCGCGGCGCGAACCTGCCGGAGGGCGAGGAAACCGCCGCGCTGGAGTTTGCCGTGCGCGATACAGGCATCGGCATATCGTCCGCCGATCAGCAGCGGCTCTTCCGGCCCTTTGTCCAGGTCGACGCCTCGACGATGCGGCACTTTGGCGGCACGGGGCTTGGGCTTTCCATCTGCAAGGGATTGGTGGACTTGATGGGCGGGCGTATCTGGCTGGAAAGCGAATTGGGTCGAGGAAGTTCGTTCTATTTTACCGTTGCCTTGCCCTTGGCCAACGAATCGCCGGCGGAAGATGGAACATCGTTGGTCTTGCCGCCGCGGACCGTTGGCCCATTGCGTATCTTGCTGACGGAAGACAACCTGGCCAATCAAAAACTGGTCGATTATGTGCTGCGCGGCCGGGGCCACGAGGTGGAGATTGCTGGGGAAGGCGAGGAGGCCGTCTATTTGAGCGAACGAAACTCGTATGATGTGATCTTGATGGACGTGCAGATGCCGGGCATGGATGGCATGGAGGCCACCGCCGCCATTCGCCAGCGCGAGATCGAGGGCCGCCATGTGCCGATCATCGCCATGACGGCCCATGCCATGCAGAGCGACCGCGAGCGTTGTCTGGCGGCTGGCATGGATGCCTATCTGACGAAGCCGGTCAATGGCCGGGAATTGATCGGCCTGGTCGAGAGCTTGGCAAAGGGGAAGCCCCGCGAGGCCCCAGTCTTTGATCGGCCGGGAGAGATCGACGTTGCCGTGCCTGCCGCGGCCCACGGCGCAGCGCGCGAACGCATGGCCGTCTTTGATGCAAAGAGGGCGCTTGAACAGTGCTTTGATAGCCGCGAGATGCTCGACACGATGATCCAAGCGTTCTTCACCGATGTGGACGGCCTGTTGTCCCAAATGCGCAGAGCGCTGGAAAGTGGCGATATTTCAGAGGTCGGCCGGCTGGGACACAGCTTGAAGGGAACGCTGGCCTATTTGGGCGCGGAATCGGCCGCGGAGGCGGCGTCGCTAGTGGAACGATTCACCCCTGCCGCGGCGGAAGATGCGGTTGACGCACTGGAACACCGATGTATCGCCTTGAAAGCCGCTTTACGCGCGCATCCGCTCGGTGCGGCCGCCGCGCCCGGCGCCGCACGGTAGGACCGGCAATGTCGCCTTTCGCTCTGCGAAAGTTGCGCAACTTTCGCGGAGCGAAAGGCGACAATCCGACATTTACTGATCCGCAAGGGAGACAAATAATGGGAGTTATCCAACCTGGTCGTACTCGACCATCCCTTGGCGCGGACCGGGTTTCGCGCCGGCGTTTTTTGGGACAAGCAGGCGGGGGACTGGCAGCCGCGTCCGCGCATCAATTGATGGCCGCCGAGCCGATGCCCAATCCGGCAAACGAGCGGCCGTCTGTTGCTACGCCCGCCGCCCCTTTGATTTGGGGAAATCTGCTGCACTTGAGCTACAACATGTGGTGCGACCGAGTGGTCGAACAATTGCCGGGCATGAGCAAGGCGCGGACCGAGGTCAATTGCTGCCGGCCGTATCTGCGATTCGACGACCGCCTTTGGCTTGACCTCACCGCCCGGATGTCGGAGGCAGGGCTGAACCTGCTCTTGATCGACCTCGGCGACGGCGTGCATTACGAAAGTCACCCCGAAATCGCCGTGGCCAATGCCTGGTCACCCCAAAAGCTCGGCAAGGAATTGGACCGCCTGCGGAAGTTGGGTTTGGAGCCGATTCCGAAGCTCAACTTTTCTACGTCCCACGACGTTTGGCTCGGCCCTTACCGCCGCCAGGTCTCCACCCCGGCATACTACAAGGTTTGCCGCGAGCTGATCGCCGAAGTGGCGCGGCTGTTCGACAAGCCGCGGTTTTTCCACCTGGGCTACGACGAGGAGACGGCGGGGAATCAGGTGAACAACGACTACGTCGTCGTGCGGCAGCATGAATTGTGGTGGCACGACTTCGAGTTCTTTGTCGCGGAAGTCCAGCGAAATGGCATGAGACCGTGGATCTGGTCGGACTACGCTTGGAAACATCGCGGCGAATACTTGCAGCGGATGCCAAAGTGCGTGCTGCAAAGCAACTGGTATTACGGCGCGACTCTGCCCGAAAGCGCGACGGCCGTGAAGCTCTACGACGAACTGGAACGGCACGAGTTCGATCAAGTGCCGACCGGCTCGAATTTCGAGCGTCCCGAGAACTTCGGCGAGACGGTGAAGTACTGCCGGCGCATAATCGCGCGAGCGCCTGAAGGGGTTCTTGCAGACGCCCTGGCGGCCGACTTTGGAGCGGTTTCGCCGCGAGCATCAAGAGGCCATCCAGCAGGTAGCCGCGGCGATGAAGTCGTAGGCGGTCAAAGCGCGTTTTCGAGCGGTCTTGCCAAACTACTTGCGAAGCGTCCCGGTGACGATTATCCTGGCATGTTCTGCATCTGTTGAATCGAGGAACCCCATCGCAACTCAGGAGGATTTCAATGACGGAAAAGCTCACTCGCCGCGGATTCGCGGAAGCCGGGACCGCCGCGGTATTGACGTTCGGCAGCTTGGCCGTCGTGGATTCGAGCCTGGCGCAATCGCCCAGCCAGGCGATCAAGGTCGGCTTGATTGGCCTGGACACATCGCACGTGCCCGACACGCTCCAGGCGCTCAGCCGCGCGAAACCGGGCGGCCCCTTGGATGGCGTAAAGGTAGTCGCGGCCTTTCCAGGCGGAACGCGCGACAATCCGCATAGCTGGTCCCGCGTCCGCCAATTCACCGAATCGACGCGAAAGGCGGGTGTGGAAATCGTCGATTCGATCGACGCCTTGCTGAACAAGGTCGATGCGGTGATCCTGACCAGCGTGGACGGACGCTCTCACCTTGAGCAGGTGAAGCCGGTCATCGCGGCCGGCAAGCCGGTCTATATCGACAAACCGCTGGCCGGCACGCTGGCCGATGCCGTGGCCATCATGCGGTTGGCCGAGAAGAGCCGCGTTCCTTGCTTTTCCAGCTCCTCGTTGCGATTCAGCCCGGACATCATCGCCTTGGCCGATCCGGCGAAAGTCGGCAAGGTGCTCGGATGTGAAACGCATAGCCCCTGCACGCTGGAGGAGCACCATCCCGATTTCTACTGGTACGGCATTCACGGCGTCGAAATCCTCTACACGTTTATGGGTGTTGGCTGCCAGTCGGTCAGCCGCGTACACACGCCCGGCACGGACGTTGCCGTTGGCGTGTGGAAGAGCGGACGAGTCGGCAGCTTTCGCGGTCTGTCGCAGGGAAGCCCGACTACGGCGCGACGGTCTACGGCAGCAAGGCCAATGTGTGTGGCGGAAAGTACAACGGCCACGAGCCGCTCGTCGTCGAGATCGTCAAGTTCTTCAAGACCGGCAAGTCGCCGGTGCCCGCCGAGGAGACGCTAGAACTCTACGCGTTCATGGAAGCGGCCGACGAGAGCAAGCGGCAAGGCGGGCGGCCGGTGTCGGTGCAAAACGTTATGGAAAAGGCCGAGGGCGCGGCAGGTTGACGCGCAGGGCAGGACTGGCAAACCGATCGGACCGGCCGTCCAGTGACCGCCCGCGCGACCCCCTGTTGCAGGGGTTGTTCCGGCTGCGGCGTTCCCATTACATTAAGAACGAATATGAAAGTCGCACAACGGCTAGCAGCAATGATGACTCCAAGTTGGTGTTCGAATACGTTGTTGTGATATTCACCGGAGAAGACTGTCATGTCCGCCACTAGAAGAATCTCCCGCCGCCAGGCCATAGGGCGAGCCGTTGGTGCTGCCGCGGCCGGATTCGCGCTGCCTCAGTTCGTAAAGGGCCTGTCGCCTTCACCCAACTCGCAGATTGGCGTCGGCATCATCGGCTGCGGACGGCGCAACGGGCAACTGGCCATCGGCAAAGGGGGACAAGGCGCGCCGCCCGCTAACGCGCGGATCATCGCCGTGGCCGACCTCAACCTCAAGCGGGCCGAGGGCTGGGCGAAAAACTACAAATGCCAGGCATACCAGGACTACCGCTCGGTCTTGGACCGCAAGGACGTGGAGGTCGTTGTCTATGCCACGCCGGAACACTGGCACTATTTGCCTTGCATCCATGCCTGCCAGGCGGGCAAGGACATGTACGGCGAACAGCCGCTGAGCCACACGATCCGCGAAGGGCGGCGGATGGTCGAGGCCGTCCGCAAGTACGGCCGCGTCTTCCAGGTCGGCGAGATGCAGCGCTCGAACGCAGCCACGCGCAAAGCTGTCGAGCTGATCCGCAACGGACGGATCGGCAAGCTGCAAAAGGTCATCGGCTACAATTATCCCAGCGCGTGGGATTGTGACTTTCCGCCGCAGCCGATTCCCGAGTGGCTTGATTGGGACCGCTGGTGCGGGCAGAACGAGGTCGTGCCCTTTCATTACGACATCTACCTCTCCCGCATCGCTTACGAGCGCGAACCGCCTTATTACACGTACCCCGCCGAGAAATACGCCGTCGGGCCCGGCTGGATGTCGGTCCGGGCCTATTCGGGCGGCGAACTGCCCAACTGGGGCTGCCACGGGCTGAGCATGGTCCATTGGGCGCTCGACATGGACCATAGCGGCCCAACGGAGATCTGGGTCGATCCGGCCGTGAAGATGGAAGAGATGATCTACCACTTTCCGGAAAAGCGCGACCGCGGCGACGCCGCCTGCTCGCGGACGATCATCCACTACAAGTACGCCAACGGCGTTGAGTTGGAACTCAGCTCGATCGACCCCAAGCTGGGCGGCGGTGCGACGTTCATCGGCGATAAAGGCCGGATCACAATCTTCCGCGAAGGCTACGAGTGCGATCCCGTCGGGCTGGACCACGACCCGCTGCCCTCCGACGCCGTTCGCGTCTACCAGAGCGACAACCACATGGAGAACTTTTACGGCTGCGTGGTTTCGCGCAAGGACCCGATCATGTGCGTCGAGGCCGGGCATAGCGTCGCCACGCTCTGTCACCTCGGCAACATCGCCCGGCGTCTGGGACGACGGTTGAAATGGGACCCCGAAAAGGAGATCTTTCCAGGCGACGACGAGGCGGACCAGTACGTTGATTGCCCGAAGCGGAAGGGGTTTGAGTTGCCGGAGACAGTATAGCCTGAACTGAAGGTAATACAACCTAAATCGCGAGTAGGAAACTAAACGCATGGCCATCTACACGACGATCTTCCTCTGCAAGCCACAGCAGCTTGCCGCGGGTTTTCCTGGGTGGCTTCCTCCGTTGCCTACGCCCGTTAAGCGGCAGATCAAGAGTCCTTTTACCGGACAGACCGCGATTATCGAGACCAGAGCGCCTGAATGGCCTCCTGACGCATACGCCGATGTAGGGGAAAAGGAGTACGAAGTCACGACGGCCACGAGCGACTACGAGGACAATCTCGAGGGCCGGCTCCCGCCGTTTATTCAAGCCCAGCCACATTGGGCAGCGAAGGGCTTAACCCATGTTGAACTTGGTCCGCTCGCGCAAGCCATCGATTCGGAAGCGAGATTCGATTGTCCGTTATACGCCCCGCTAACATCGGGCTCAGTTTTGCAGGAGTTCCCGTCTGAAATGTACAGTAAACTGGCGTCGCTCGACGGGCCAAGTCTGCACGCGGCAGCAGCGGAATGGGCCGCAACAATGTCAACGCCGGAATACACTCACTCAGTGACTGGAATCAAATTGAATGACGGGTGGACACAAGAAGACGCACTGGCGGTGCTTCAGCCAATCACGGTGCTTGCTCGAAATGCGTCGTCCGATCAGCGCATGTACTTGCTCATAGAGGCGTGATTCATACTGAACCAATAGTTGGAGAAGCAGATCAATGACGGCGCGAATTCTAATCACCGCTGTTTTCGCCACATGTTTGGCAGCGCCGGCAAGCCATTCCTCAGCACAGGAAGCTGCCGCGCCTTCGATCCGCTACCTCCCACTCGACGCCCCGCCGGGCATGTCGCAGGCCGTAGTCGTGCAGGGGTTGCCGCTGGTTTATACGCGGCAGCTACTTCCGCTAGACGACGAGGGCAAAATCGTGGGCGAAGGCTCGGCCGACGCGCAAATCGAGCAGGTCCTGAAGAATCTGAGGCCCGCCCTTCACGTCTCCGGATCGGATATAAGCAAGCTGGTCCGGGTCAATGTCTATGCCTTGTCGAGCGCGGTCGTCGATGACTTCCGCGAGCACCTGCGCAAGCGGCTCCCCCCGTCCGTCCTTCCGGTGATAACCTCGGTGCTGACGCCTCTTCCAGATCGCAGGGCGTAGTGGCCGTCGATGCAGTCGCGGCCGCGCCTGAAGCCGGAGCGAGCGTCAGGTTTGATCGCTGTTCGGCGCTGTCGGGATATGACGGCTGTGCCGACGCGGCCGTGCTGCCTCGCGGCGACATTGCCTATCTTTCCGGCCAGCCCGATGAAGGCGGCGTGGCAGAGACCGCTGTTACGCGGTCGATGTCCGGGTTGATGAAAACAATGGGACACTTGAAAATCTCGCCAAAGGACGTCGTGCAAGTGAAGGTTTTTCTCCGGCCAATGACTTCCGCCGAAGTGGTCCTCGGCGAATTAAGAAAGTTCTTCCCCGGTCAATTGATGCCGCCGGTCGTCTTCGTGGAATGGCTGGCGGCGGTGCCGGTCGAGATCGAATTGATCACCCAGCTTCCGGCGTCGGATAAGCAGGGCGGGGAAGTAGTCTATTATACGCCGCCGGAGGTGCGGCCGTCGAACACGTTCAGCAAGGCGGTCCTGCTGCGCGGCGACACGCAAATCTACGTCTCCGGCCTTTACGCGCGGGTCCCCAGCCGCGGCGAGCCGCAGGCCGTCTACCTCTTCGATCAATTGAAAGACGTTTTGAAGAAGTCCGGCAGCGACATGAGGCACCTGGTGAAGGCATCCTACTACGTGAGCGACGACGATGCCGCCCGATGGGTTAACCGCCTGCGTCCGCGCGTCTTCGACCCGCTGCGGCCGCCGGCAGCGTCGAAGGTGATGGTGCATGGCGTCGGCATGGCCCAGCGGACGATGACCGTGGATATGATCGCCGTGCCGGCAGGAAAGTAAGCATTTGATCATGGCGTGGGGCAGGTTGCCAACCTGCCACGAAAACGGCAGATTGGCAATCTGCCCGACAATCGAATAGAGGACATCAACATGACTCCGACCATCAATCGCCGCGATTTTGTTGCCGCCACCGCCGCCGCCGGTGTCGGGCTGGCGATAACGGGAACAAGCTACGCGGCCGACAAGCCCGCGTTGCTCGGCGGTACGCCGGTCCATACGGGCGGCTGGCCGCGCTGGCCCGAGTGGCGGCAGGCGTGGGAACCGCAAATCCTCGAAGTGCTGCGGAGCGGGCAGTGGTATCGCGGCGGCGGCGGCGGGAAGGTGCCGGAGTTCGAGGCCGCCTACGCGAAACTGCTCGGCGCGAAGCGCTGCCTGGCCACGGCCAGCGGCACGACCTCGCTGATCACCGCGCTGCACGTCGCGGGCGTCGATGCGGGCGACGAGGTCATCTGCTCGCCCTTCACGTTCATCGCCACCTACAACGCCATCCTGGCGAACAAGGCCCTGCCGGTCTTTGCCGACACCGATCCGGCCTCCATGACAATGGACCCGGCAACGATCGAGAGCCGCATCACCGACCGCACGCGGGCGATCGTGCCGGTCCACATCTATGGCATGCCGTGCGATATGGACCCGATCAACGCGATCGCCAAGCGGCGCGGGCTTGCGGTCGTCGAGGACGCCTGTCAGGCGTGGCTCGCCGAATATCGCGGCCGCAAGTGCGGCACGCTCGGCGACCTGGGCTGCTTCAGCTTCCAGAACTCCAAACACATTCCCGCGGGCGAAGGCGGCGCCATCACCGGCAACAGCGACAATCTTCTGGACCGCTGCTTTGCCTATCACAATTGCGGCCAAGCCACCGGCACATTCCGCGGCAAAGGTCTTTTCACGCGCGGTTGTAACTTTCGCATGCAGCATTTCCAGGCCGCCATGCTCGTGCAGCAGATCGACAAGCTGGTCGCGGAGACCGCGGTCCGCCGCGCGAATGCGGATTACCTGACTGAGAACTTGAAGCAAATACCCGGTATCGCACCAGTGCGCCTGCCCGAAGGCGGCCGTGCCGTCTGGCACCTGTTTCCCATGCGGTATGACGCCCAGCAATTTCACGGTCTGCCGCGGCACAAGTTCATCAACGCGCTGGCCGCCGAAGGCATCCCCGCACACGGCGTCTACACCGAGCAATACTTCGACGGCCTTTTGGACGAAGCGATTGCCTCGCGCGGGTTCCAGCGGTTGTGGCCGGCCGAGCGGCTCAAGGCCTACCGCGAGAGCTTTCACGAGCTCAAAGGCAACCGGCAAGTCTGCACGACGACGATCGCCGTGCCGCAGACCGCGCTCCTGACCGACCGCCGCGCAATGGACCATATTGTTGAAGCGATCAGAAAGGTGCAGGCCCATTCCGAAGCGCTGGCCAAGGTGTGACACGTCCTAACGAAAACAATTTAGCGATTTGGGTGGCACGTCCTAAGCTTCAAGCGAAGGGCGTGGCTCCAGGTCAAACACGCCCTTCGCTTGAAGCTCAGAGCGTGCCACCCTGGCCTTGCTCCGGACGAACAAACATGAAAGCAAACGACCACTTGTCCCGTCGCCAGTTTGTGGCCGCGGCCTCCGCCGGCCTCGTTCTTGCCAATGCGGCAGACGCGGCCCCCGACAAGCCCGCGCCGGCCGAATCGCTCGGCAAACTGGCCATCGAAGGCGGCGAGAAGTCCGTCAAGGTGCCCGCGGCCCACGCCGCCGCGCTGGGGCGAGCCCGAGCGCCGCCAACTCGAGACGATGCTGCGGCAAAACTCGCTCTTCTACTGGCAAGGGCCGCAGACGCGCCTCTTGACCGAGCGCTTCCAGGCCATCTGCCCGCTGAAATATGTACAGACCTGCTCGTCGGGCACCGCGGCGCTGCACATCGCGGTTGGGGCGGCCGGCATCGGGCCCGGCGACGAAGTAATCACTTCTCCGGTGACCGACATCGGCAGCGTGATCGGCGTGCTCTACCAGCAGGGCGTGCCCGTCTTCGCCGATCTCGGCCGCGGCAACTACAATCTCGACGTGGCCGACGTCAATCGCCGCATCACGCCCAAGACGAAGGCCATCATCGCGGTCCACCTGACCGGCAACCCTTGCGATCTTCACGCGCTGAAAGACTTGGCCGACGAGCACAAGTTGATTTTGATCGAGGACTGTGCCCAGGCGTGGGGCGCACGGTATCGCGGCAAGCCGATCGGCAGCGTCGGGCACATCGCCTGTTTCTCGCTGCAAGATTCCAAGCACATCACCTGCGGCGACGGCGGCGTGGTCGCCAGCAGCGACGAGCGCTTCGGCAAGCTCTTGCAGCGCTTCGGCGACAAGGGCGGCGACCGGCACAATTGGGGCGGCGTGCCGGTGTTCGCCACCAACTACCGCATGAGCGAGCCGCAGGCCGCCGTCGCCGCTGCGCAGTTGCCGCGGCTAGAGGGCATCGCCTCGCAGCGCGCCCGGCTGGGAAACCTGCTCACAGAGAAAATTGGCAAACTGCCTGGCATCATCGCCGCACGAGGTCCACGCCGAGGACCGCGCGGTCTACTGGTTCTACATGTTCCGCATTGCCCACCGCTCGTTCCGCTGCGGGCGAGCGGAGTTCGTGCGGGCGCTTGCGGCCGAAGGTGCGCCGGTGATTGGCGGCTATATCAAGGTGCCGCTCTACCGCGAGCCGGTCTTCCAGCAGCACGCCTTCTTCGCCGGGCGTTGGCCGGTGAAGGAGATGGGGCTGACGAGCATGGACTTTACGCGCCACAAGTGCCCGGAAGCGGAGGACATCCTGGCGACCGGGATTCGGGTAATGCTCAACGAGCACATGAGCGAAGAGTACGTCCTCAGCGTGGCCGCAGCGATCGAGAAGGTCGCCCGGCATTTCGCCGTTTGAAACTCGACTATAATGAAGGGCATGGACGCGAAAGCCGCTGCTCGCCGCTGGTATCATCCCACGCCCCCCTCGCTCGTCTACGGCGTGCTGGTAGCGACGGGCTTGTTGTATGCATCGGAGCAGCTGGCGGTGGTTTTCCTTTGGCCAGCACAAGGGCTATGCCGTTCTGCTAGCCGTGACTGTTGTGGCGGCGGTCCTGGTCGTGCTGCTAGTATGGATGCTCGCGGCGCTCTTGTTCCAGCGGTCGGCGGAGTTCGGATTGCTCACGCTGTTAGTGTTCGTCACCTTGTGCGCCGTGGTTTGCAGTTGGCTGGCGGTCAGGATCAGGGAGGCGCGACGGCAAGCAGAGGTGGTTGCGGCGATCGAAGCAAATCTCGGCGCTCGTGCATTATGACGCGTGGTCTGACCACAGCGGCGTTTGGCTGTCAAAACCGAATCTGGGTCTGCCAGCGCGACGCGGGCTGTTGATGAAGGTGCTGGGAGAAGATTTCTTCCTTGATGCCGTAGCCGTGGACCACGTCGGGCCACAGGCAACGGATGCAGGGCTGGCCGACCTCGAAGCGCTCACGACGCTCGAGTTGTTGCACCTCGAAGTCGACCAGTTTACCGACGCGACGTTGCCACGCTTCGAGAGATTGACAAAACTTCGAGAATTGTATCTAGTTGACACGAAGGTCACTCTCGAAGGCAGAATCAAGCTCCACCGTGCCCTGCCGGGTTGCAATATTGTAGTTTATGGCACCCGCGGGCTGTGATTTTTCTTCCGCGACGGCTTCTGCTCGCACCTTTTCCCTCCAGCAAAAAACGTCTCGGCGCCACGGCAGTGACGCCGCTTGTCGCGAATTCGATTCTCAGGCCGAGGCGTAAAGACGCAAAGTACGAAAACTTCGCAGCTTCGCGCGAGATCGTTTACGGCTTTCCATTCTCAATTCCCGTCTGCTGCAGCACCTTCCGGCATGCGGCTATTACCGTCTCCTCCACGTCCTGCGCGAACGGGCCGGGCAGGCCGTAGTAGATCATGCTGGTCACCGGCTCGTAGCCGCCGCCCTTGAGCACCGCCAGCGACGGGATGTAACACCGCACCTCGTTCGCATAGCCCATCACGATCAGGTTCTCCTTGGGGAACTCCCGCTTCAGCCGCAGGCCGTATTCCACCGTTGCCTCGCCCGAGAGGGCCAAGAGAGTAAGGTCCTCGCCGAACCGAATCGCCTGCACGGGATAAGCGAGCGAGCGCATCGGGCGGCCTGCGTCGTATTCCGCCAGCATGAGCCGCGCGCGGAACTGTTTGAACTTGTCCTTGCTCGCCGCCTCGTTGACGAAGGTCGCCCGGTCGTGCGGCGCGAACTGGAGTTCCGTCACTTCGTAGGCCGTGCGGATAGGACCGTGAACCGGCCGCATCTCACCGCCGAGCACGCGGCGGACTTCGTCGGCGAGCGTCTTGCCATGCTGCTCGGCCAGTTCGACCGTGCCGCGCGGCTGCGGGTTTTGATCGCCGGCGCATAGTATCGCGAACATGGCGGTCGTGCCGGGCAGCGTCTTCTCCAATTCGGCCGTGGCAAAACCGGCGTAGTCGCCGCTGATCCGGTAGTTGTCGCCGCCCAGCGTCGTGTTGTGGCAGGCATAGGCGAACAGGACTGCCCGCAGCCGGCCGTCGGGCAAGGCGATCTTGACTACCGGCACGTCGTGATCGACCGGCCCGTTAGGGTTGACGCCGATCCGCACAGTGCCACCATTCCGCGCAGTGCTGCCGGCCGGCTGGCGGCGGTTGATGGCGAATCCTGCGCTTCCGTGGCCGACTAAGACCTGCGCCGCAGCGCGATCGGCCATCGCCATATCCACGGCGCGGAGGATGTCATCGACGAGCCGCTTCCTGTATTCCAGCACGTGCTGCTTTTCCTCGGCCCCGAAGAAGTACATGGCGCCCAAGTTAGGCCAGACGACCGGGCCGGAGTGGGTATGCGACGCGTTCAGCACGATCTGCGACCGATCCAGGCCGTACTTGGTCTTGAGCCGCCGGGCGACCTCTTCGGAGAGCTCGTGCGGCAAGCCGACCAGGTCGGTCGTGACCAGCGCGACGCTACCGCCGCCGGAGTCTTCAATCACGAGCGCCTTCGCCCACAGATCTTGAATGGCACCGTCCGACGGCCGGCTCCGCGTGGCATAACCGGACAACCAGATCGGGCCTTTAGGCGTAATGTTCGCGCGGCCGACACCGACTCGAAGATCGACGTCCAACAGCCTCTTCATCGCCGCCATGAGGATCGGCTCCGCGCGTGCATCCACGTTGCTCGACTTGGCGCTCGTTTCGTATCCGCCTTGACCATAGGCTATGGCCGTGCCGATATAGTCTGGCCCGTAGTCGCCGTAGGCCGCCATCGCTACGTGCAGGTCGCGGCGCATGGCCTTGGCGGCAAGCTGGTACTCGACGAACAGCTCGCCCGGCATGTGCAGCACGCGGACCGTATCGACGCGCAGGCAAGCATACGTCAATGGCCCGTTCTGTCTCGGCGCGTTTCAGCCAGGCAAGCTGGTCGGCCTCGGCAATGGGGCCGCGGGCGGGCTGCGTCTTGATCGCCGCAATCAGCTTTGCCTCTTCCAAATGCCCGGCCGCCGGCAGCCGCACGGGCACGGTCTCCCAACCAAGTTGGTCTGCCGCCAGCGGACGCCGCTTCGTCGCCTCCCAAGCCCGCTTCATTCCATCCGCCAGGCGCAGGGCGAGCACCATGCGGTTCTCCTTGGCGCCGTCGTTGTATTTGCCCGCGCCGATGTTGCCGCCGGCGCCGTTGAAGTGGACGTGCAGGGCCTCCGGCACGGCTTGGCCGCGAATGAACCGCGCGATGCCGGGGAAATCCGGGCTGGGCACGCCGGTGCGATAGTAGCTCTGCGGATGGCAGGCGTAGTAGCTGAGCACGGCCAGCGGCCGGTCGCCGTTCCAGAAGGATAAGCAGCGACAACTGCGGATCGATGACGCCTTCCGGCTCGGCCCGCAGCGCGGGATCTTTCGTGGCCGTGTAGCGTTCCGCGCGGACGCGGCCGTCGGATCCCAAGATGCGGCGGTTCGATGCAATTTCCTTCACCTCGGCCACGCCCCAGCCGTAGTGGGTCACCGGCTGCGCCGTCGTCCACGCTGCGCGGAGGGTGTCGGCCGCGCGGCGAATCACCTCCCGATGAAACGTTCCGTCATAGCGGCCGTACTTCGTCAACTTCAACTCGCGAACGATCCGTTCGGCGGTGAAGTCGCATTCGGGAGCGTCGTGCTGGTGCAAGGTATGCACCGCCACACGATCGCGCGTGGTGCCGGCGGCCTCGGCCAGCGCGTCGCAAAAAGCGTCATGCCCTTCGTTGGCGATGCCGATCCAGTCCACGGCACAGAGCACGATTGGCTTGTCCGGCCCCAGAAGCACGATGCCGCGGCAGCGCAAGGTCATTTCGTCGAGCCGCTTGACCGGATCGTAGGCCATCTCGGACCCGACGGGCGGCGTGGCATCGACGTTGAACACGGCAAGCTTGACTTCCGGTTCCGACGCCTGAAGCGCGGCTGCGTGAAATGCAGCAAACGGAGTCAACAGGACGACAGCTACGTAAGGGAGTATTCTCATCTCGCGACCTTCCCGATGCACGCATAAGGTTCCACACTCGGCTCTCAATAGCCGGTCACCGCGTGAGCACTCATTATACATATCCCCGTTGGGGATGGAGCGCGCGGGCCGGAGGGCAAAATGCTCACGTTGTTTGACGTATTGCAACACACTAATCGAACATCCATTCGTCGCGCTTTGATCATTTCCGATTGGGGCATTGGCGCTCGGAAAAACCTCGCACCATCTCAGTTTTGAGACTTTTGAGACTGGTTTGACACCGATTTGCACCGGTTTGGCATCGTTTGAGACTCTCGGCGGCCGGGCCGGCACCCACGTTTTCCACGGGATAACCGCATGCGTGAGACGAATTGAGGCGCTTTGAGACGGTCTTCGGTTCATCGGTCATTGTTCGGGCTAAAGAGAACACTAATTACCGCTAATGAACACTAATGGAATTGTGATTAGAGTTAATACGTGGTAATTAGTGTTCTAACATTCTTCTTTCGGGCGCTTACGGGAGAACATTTTGTTCGTTTCTGGAATATCGTGAATTTGCCTGCTTTATTGGGGTTTCGCAAAGCAGAACGGGAGTAGGGCCGTAGCAGCATGCGAGTAGGATTGGAGTACAAGTCGAGTAGGACCGTAGTAGAACGCGATTAGGAATACATCTTTTGGCTGTTTGTGTTTTCGTTGGCTTGGTAATTGAGGTGGCGAAAGCTGCTGGAAAGGGAGACCGGGCCGCGACAGCGGAACAGCCGTGTTTGCACCGCCGCGCGGTGCGTGGCCAATGGTGCGTCCGCACTTGTGTTGACGTAAGGTATTGTGCGCTAACATGTTAATGCTCGGCTCCGGTGGTGCTTCGAGGTATTAAGATGGGCAAGGTTGGTGCATGAAGGCTGCGGCGGTGCGTGGTGCTTATAGGATGGGCCGCCTAAATGGAGCCGCTGCCGGAACATGGCAACGACCCGTGTTTCACTATTGTTCGGTTCCTGGCTTGATTGCTTATCTCTCATCCTTGGAGCCTATCCGAATATTTGGTAGTAGAAGCGGCGTCCCGCCGCTTTTGCCAAGCGGCAGGATGCCGCTTCTACGGTTTTCGGATGGCTCGTAAACCCTATTCTCTTTCCGCCAACCGCCTCTGCCCGGTTGTTTTCCGCCATTCTACCACAGTATTCATATGTTGTCAACTGTTGGTAGATAATTCGGATACGTTTTGCATCTAAAGCCTTGCAGGATCAGGACTTACGTCTTGGGTTTTGGGAACGCAAAAAGCGACCGCGCTTTTGGAGAAATCGCCCGGCGTCGTAGTAAACTCTTGTCAATAAAGGACTTCGGCGTTGGCCGCGGCCGCGGGCGAAAAGCGGCCGGAAAAAGAGGCTGGAAAAGTATTTTGTACGCTGACATGGCAGGCGGCTGCCACGGCTAGTGGCGGCATGGTACAATACGCTGGGAAAGCTAATCCGCGGTGCGTGGCACGAGCCGACTTTACCACGGCTGTGGCCAGTCTACCAAAGGCGCGAAAGTAGAAAGTCTCGGTTTGCCCCCCACTGTGCTCGTGACCCCGATTGTGCTCGACTGTGCGTTTCGGTACGCTAGCGCCGCCCCATTTGTCGAATTCGCTTCTCTTGTTTATCGCACTGAAGCTTGAGCGCGGCAAAAAAGTCGGTAAGAACTTGGGGGGTAGAATCGCGCGACCAGCGCCAAGAATATCCTTGCGCGGCCGATACTCTCCGGATTTCCCTCTTGCAATCCCGTCAGTATTTCGTCAAGCTCTGACTGCCAGCGGAGCGTAGATGTCATTGCATCCGGTAGCCCTTTATCTTCCATCGTTTCTCTCCTAGTCTGTTTTGGGTCCTTGTCATCGTTGGTCGGAAGAATTGAGATACACCGTATTCGCTTCTCTGCCCGAACCCCTACTTCCAATTAGTCCGACCGCGCCTCGTCCTCCCAAACGGGGATATTCTCCCCTGAAAAACTTTTGATTTCGTACCTACCTTCGACGGGCGTGCGCAATACCGTGCGGCCGTCGTCGAGTACCAAACGGTCATTAGCTACCGTTACGACCGGCCCCCTGTCACCGTTTGTCTCAACGAACGTAGTGTACTGGACGATAACGAATCCGCGTCCATCAGCGCTTCGAACGGAAATCGTTTTTGTTTGTTCCTCCCACCTTTTCATTTAATCTCTCCTCGCACCTGCCGTTTGCGTAGACTCGATTAGCGATCTTTTTTCTCTGCTTACTTGCCTGCCGTGGGCCGTCCACGAACGCAGCGGGATATTCCCCATCTGTATCTGAGCGGGCGGCGCACGCGGTTCGAGCTCGAAATCATACGCCTTCAGTTTTTCTGGCTCGATTGCTGCGGGCCAACTGTTGACACCGCTCGCTGGGCTTCAAGGATGAGCGCGACGGCCGTTGCAAGATCGACATTAAAAAACTCCCTATTCTTGGCCACGCGGTAGCCGTCCTGTTCCAGGCAGGCGTGGACGTAGGCCTCCGCCGCGTCGCAGTCCTCCACGTAAGCGTCGAACGCGAGCGCCGAACGGGGTTGGAATCCCAGTAGCTGCGGAGACTCGTTGATCCGTTCTCGCGGATTCCGCTTCGTCTTAGCCACCTTGATCATATTCCCCAACGAGGGGTTGGTGAGAATATACAGGTATCCCGCCTTACCGGTTGCGCCGGTCTCGACCGCAGCGCCGCGTTGGAGTCGCTCGCAGACCCCCCTGAATTTTGTCGCCGAACGCTTCGATATCTGGAACCGTCGGTACAAGGTGGACCCTCCCCGCGGCCTGTATAACTGCGTCCAGCGGGACGCCGTCTCGGTTAGCAGCTATAACGTCGCGGAGCGACGGCCCGAAACGCTCCACCGTCCGTAGAAATGAATCGGCAAAAAACGAGAATTTCGTAGGTTGCTTCGCGAAAAACCGGATCCACGTCCGCGTTACGCACAGTGTGCGACCATTCGATCGCCTGCCGGTACAGCGCGCTGACCTTGCGCGCGATCGTGACGATTTGCGGAACATCCTCCGCTGGAGCGTCGCGCGGAATTGTGAGCCGAATCGCCGCGTCCTCCTCTTGGCAGCCTTTCTTTGTGCGACTGAAGAACCGACCGAAGTCCGTGACGGCCCAGTTGTTCCAGTCCGTGTAGATTCGGAGCAGCGATCCAAGGCGCTCTGTGAATATCCATCGCGGTATTTCGGATATATCGATCCTCGGCCTGCTTGTCACCGACGGGCTCGAGAAGTGGTGCTTGGCAGCCTCGACCTCGTCCATTACCACCTGGGACAAAAGGTCGCCCGGCCAACATGGTGCGCGTTCTCCAATTATGCGCAGTGCGGACTCGCTAACGCAAAAGGGGTTTTCGAGGGTCATCAGTTTTGCTCCCGCAGGCGATAAAGGATGTGAAATCTCATGCCGGGGACGATTCAGGGCGCACACGCTTCTCAATGACTGTAATTGTCTTCGACTCTGTCTTAACCGACAAACACATCCCCATCTCACGGCCATCGGTCGCTGACCGCTTGTACCGGTTGAGTTGCAGCACGCAGGACTGTACCGCCAACGAAAACCGCACTGCCTCTTCAAACGACATTTCGATGTTTAGGGATCTGATGCCTTCGGCAGCAACGTCCGGCTGCGTACGGACGTAGTCGGCCAGACCATGGTAGTCGTCGGCCTTCATTGGAAGTTTGTCGGGAGAGAAGGATCGGTTGCCAGTCCTTTGATTCACTCCAAGCAATAGCAGTCGGTAGCATCGAAATTGACGGTCGAGTAAGGCCTCCATTCTAGCGGACGAGTCTCGAGGCGGTCAAGCGACCGAAGTTGCTGGCTGCCGGTAGCCTTTTATCCCAGCCGCACCGGTCTTTTTCCCTCCTTCGTTTGACAGCGCCGCGACCGCGACCACAGCGGGAATGCCAAATGCCGAATGTCGAAAGAATGACGAAACGCAAACGACAAAGGACCATTCATGCTTCGGCCTTCGACATTGTTTCGACATTTGGCTTTCGGCATTCGACATTCCCGTTCCCCGCCGTAGAATATTGCGAAGCCGCAAGCGGCGGAAAGCGATAATCGAAGCGAGGGGAAAACGATGCCGGAGCCGATCATCATTGCCTATCATCTCACTTGGACCGCCTACGGATTGTGGCTCCCCAACGATCCGCGCGGAAGCATGTCCGAGCACGTCGCATCGGACGTCGTCGCGGAACTTGGGGAGTTGCATTATGGCCGCAAGCCGGTGCAGCCGGCAGGTTGGATGATCAAGAGTTTTCGCGAACGAGCGAAAGAGGTGCTGAAGTTCCCGATCCTGAAATTCTCTCGCGACGACGTAGATACGATCGCTTGTTCCTTCGCCGAGTGTATTCGCAAGCAGGTCTACACTTGCTATGCGTGCGCGATTATGCCGGATCACATTCACCTCCTGATTCGCAAGCACAGGAAGCAAGCGGAGGATATGATCGAGGATTTCCAAGCCGTCAGCCGCTTGCGGCTTCGCAATGCTGACCACCGGACCCACGATCATCCGGTCTGGGGTGGTCCGGGATGGAAGGTCTTCCTCGAACACCCCGACGATATCCGCAGAACAATTCCATACATCGAGCAAAACCCTGTGAAGTGGAGGCTTCCCGAACAGCATTGGGAGTTCGTAACTCCTTACGACGGTTGGCCGCTGCATCCGGGACACAGTCCCAATTCACCGTATGCGAGACGATTGCGAGAAGCGGGGAAGCTGTAGAGAC
This sequence comes from uncultured Planctomycetia bacterium, assembly GCA_963707295.1. Lineage (GTDB taxonomy): Bacteria > Planctomycetota > Planctomycetia > Pirellulales > Thermoguttaceae > JANXQG01. The sequence goes on along the minus strand of CAVPPL010000005.1, from coordinate 2,575,132 downwards.
GATCGTCGGTCTCAACATTGCGAAGCCGCGAGCGGCTAAGGTCGCGCCGTCAAACGGATTTCACGTGATTGGCGCGATAGTTGACGGCTATTGTGCGCTGCTGTTGACATGTCACAATGGCTATTTCCGCGGGCCCGGCTCGAGACCAAGATCGCGGACAAGTCCAATCGCGGAACGACAAACTCCACCATACCGCCCCGCGAATCGGCGTGGAAGTCGGCCGGCAAATTGCCCGACGTGCCCTGCGCATCCGCCGTGATCGCGCGGACGGTGTAGCCGGAGCGGAACGGGACGTGAACGGTCAACCGCACGTTTTCGGCCGGGCGGACTTCATCCTCGAAGGACGAACGGCGGACGACGTTGAGGTTCAACAGATGGACGAGCGTTCTTTGCGGCAAGTCGCGGACGACCGCCCGGATGGTTGCAGGACCACGGACCGTCACCGCGGGGACGCCGGGCTGCGAACGAATCTGCTTCAACCAATCGCCGGCGTCGGCTGCGAGGACGACGCCACCGGCGCGGCGGAAATCCTCCGCGATCGCTTTCTCCTTGGAGTTCAACACGGAGAGACCCTCCACGAGCAAGGTCTTTGTCGTTTGCAACCGCGACAATTGGAAGTCGTCTTCGCACACGACTTCATATTGCAGATTCGCCCGCGACAGTTCCGCCGCGAGAGCCGATTCCTTGCAAACGTCGCCGTCGATCCAGCCTCGGGCGGGCAAGAATAGGATCACGTCGCGGCGTGGCTGCGCACGCGCGAGCCACTCCCGGGTACGGTATAGCAGGTCCACTTCCGGCCGCACGGCGTCGATCATCTTCGCGCGGACGTTCTCCGGCCAGGTGGACCAAAGCAGATAGCTCGCGCCGTGGGCCGCCGCCTCTGCCATCGCCAGCCGCGTCAGGTGCGGCGGCGTGTGGTAATCGGCTTCGGCTATCGTGCAGGCCACCAGTGGCTTGCCGTGAATGATCGCCCGAACTTGCTCGCAGGTCGGGCCATACTCGATCGTCCGCCCGTCGGGCAGGGTCCGCGGCTGGCTCACCATGTCTTCGATCGTCACGAAGTCCTCGTTCTCGCTCATGGCGTGGATGTCCATGCCCGACTCGCGGATCTGCTTGAAAAGGACATCGGGAGAATTGAGGCTGTTGTTGGCCGTGAGCAAAGCGCCGGGGCGAATTGATTTCGCGTAGGCCCGCATATCGGCGAAGAAGTCAGCAGCAATCGTCGCGCGAAACTGCATGAATTCTTTCGGCCGGGCTTCGGCTGTTTTCCGCATCGTCTGCAATGAAGTATCGGCTCCCGGCGCGCGGGATTCCGCTCGCGCAGAAACCGGGCGAACCGCTCCATGCAGTGCGGGCAGTAACACCCTTTGGCGTGTACGACCGGATTGTCGAAGAACACGCCATCGTGACCAGCCTCCAACTGCTCGTGGACCATGTATCGCTCATAGGTCCGCCAATCGGGGTTGTTCATGCAGGCCGGCTGGTAAGCACCTCCGTACCATGAAGGCAGCGGGCGGCCGTTGCGGTCCTGCTGCCGCCACTCCGATGGCGGCGTGTGAAAGCGGGCCGAAACGACGCGTCCCAATGGGCGTCGAATTTCGGCAAGTCAACGATTGAGGTCGCGCAGAGATATCCAATCATGAGGCGAATCCCCCGCGACTTGGCTTCACGCACGTAAGCGGCGGCCGATTCACGAGACTTTGCCCATTGGGCGGCTTCGGGCAGCCCGCTGTAGCCTTCGCCGCCCAGGCCGGTAGCGTCCAGGATCGTTGCGCCGCACGCGGCAGCGGTTTTGGCTTGATGGGCGATTTCTCCCAAGTGGTCGAAGGCGGGGAAGGCGTACCCCGGCAGCAACTCGGTTCGATTGCCGGCATTCTCGCCATCGCTCATACCGAGAAGCCCCGATCGAGAAATGCATAAGCTTCCATTCGGACCTCCGGCGGAAAATCGTGTGCCGCGTCGGGATAGCGGACCACAAATTGATCGGCTGCGCCGAGGAGGCTAAAGACCTCGCGAGCCTTCGCTTCCGCCTTGCGAACGCCAGCCACCGCGAAGTTGTCGTCCCGCAGCGGCGAGTTGGAAAAGAACGCACGAGGGGCGATCGCCGCCGCGACCTCGTCGAAGTCGAACGGTGCGCGGCCAAGATCGAGGCCGTAGACCGTCCGCAGCCGCGGCATATCGCGCTCGCCTGCCCAGCCGTCGAGCTTGCCGCCATGGTATTCGGCAAATGTCGTCCAGCCGCAACTGGAGACGACGGCCTTGACCCGCGAATCGAAAGCCGCCAGGAACATGGCGTTGTGCCCGCCGAGCGAGTGCCCAATGACGCCGATTCGCTCGGGATCGACCTCCGGGCGTACCCGCAGAGCAGATCGACGCCGCGCATGTGATTGACGATGCCCTTCATGCTTCCCGAGGCATACTTGCTCTTGCTGAAATCGTAGCGATACTCGCCCAGCGAGGGATAGTCGGGGGCGAGGACCACGTAACGGCGTCGCGCAGAAGCTCCAAGGCATGGTGCAGATTCGCCGCGCCGCCGAGGCCGGCGGGCTCGCTCTTGCCGATGGGCGTGGTCTGGTGCAGGGCGAGGATCGCGGCGAAGCGTCCGAGTCGGCCTTGTGGAAGAAAGAGATAAGCCGGAACGCGGTCGCCTTCGTCCGACGCATAGGAAAGCTTAGCCTCGTGAAGCCGGCGCCGGCGTACCGCTCGCTGATTTGCACGTCCAAAGGCGGCAGCTTCGTGAGATCGGGCAGCGGGCCCATCGCCGCCTCCATACCTTCTAGTATCTGCCGTCGGCGGATGGACCAATCGCTGGGCGTTTTGACCGGTTGTTCTCGCCCTTGCGACATCGCGGTAGGACAGAAGCCGAGGGCGGATTGCAGCGGGCGGCGACGGAGGTTGGTCCGCGACAGCGGGTTTCGCGGCGGGCAATATCGTCAACAGGACGACCACGCGGCCGAAATCTTTGATGATTCGCATTTTTTCGTAATTCATTCGAACGCCGCGCAGGGCTCGATCTTTTCCGACATATTGTACGTCCTTGCCCGCGTCACCCGCCACTGGCCGCTCAATAACTCCAGTAGGCGATTCCTCGTCGGTTGCAATTTGCTCGATCGCGCGGGATGATGGTTTTCTCTGTCTAAAGCAAGTTAGGCCCTGGACGCTGAAAGTGCAATCACCCTACAAGTGGAAGTGTTTATGAAAACGCGAGTCCTCCTGACGGTTAGCTTAATCACTCTTTTCAGCTCAACGGTCTTCGCGCAGCAGAAGGTCAGTTGGGTTACCACCAATCGGATGGTCGAGATTTCCTTCACGTCGAGCCGCGACTTCGGCAATCCCTTCCATGATGTCACGCTGGACGTCCTATTTGACACTCCTCAGGGCCACACGCTCAAAGTGCCCGCCTTCTGGGACGGCGGTCGTGTCTGGAAAGTGCGTATGCGTCGTCAGTGCTGGGCAGTCATCGCTGGCGGAGCGTCTGCTCGGTAGCGGCGGACGACGGGCTCAATGGAATTACGGGCACGGTGATCGTTGAGCCTTATCATGGGGAGAACCCGCTATATCACCACGGCCCGTTGCGAGTCGCCGCCGACCACAGGCACTTCGAGCACGCCGACGGCACGCCATTTTTCTGGCTGGCCGACACATGGTGGATGGGACTCTGCGGGCGGCTTCACTGGCCGGAAGAGTTTCACCAGCTCGCCGCCGATCGCAAGTCCAAAGGCTTCAGCGTGGTTCAGATCGTCGCCGGACTTTACCCCGACATGCCGGCCTTTGATCCTCGCGGCGCCAACGAGGCCGGATTTCCTTGGGAAAAGGACTATTCTCACATTCGGCCCGAGTATTTCGACAAGGCGGACCAACGGATCTTCTACCTGGTCGATCAGGGTATCTCGCCATGCATCGTCGGCGCCTGGGGATTTCATCTGCCGTGGCTGGGCGTGGAGCACATGAAAGAACACTGGCGTTACTTGATCGCCCGTTACGGCGCTTTGCCGGTGGTATGGTGCGCGGCGGGCGAGGGTGCGATGCCGTTTTATGGATCGCCAGCGGCGCCGCGGAGGATGCCGCCTTCCAGAAAAAGGGCTGGACCGAGGTAATCCGCTCGATGCGCACGCCGATCCTTACCATCGCATGATTACCCTCCATCCCACGCGGCCCGCCGCGACAATGTTACCGATCCGACGGTCCTCGACTTTGACATGCATCAGACGGGCCACGCGGCGGAAAGCGAGATCGGCAAAATGGCGCGGCAAATGCGAGCGGCCTACGAGGCGCAGCCCAAGATGCCTGTGATCGTCGGCGAATCGAGCTACGACGGCCTCGATTTCAAGGACTGGGGCGGCGGCGTGCTTTCCAGCGATGCCTCGCGGCAGATGTTCTGGACGGGCCTGATGCAAAACGGCGCGGCGGGCGGTACGTACGGCGCGAACGGCGTTTGGCAGGTCAACCGCCGCGATATGCCTTATGGTCCCTCTCCGCACGGCCGAAGCTGGGGCAGCATTCCCTGGGACGAAGCCATGAAACGGCCCGGCTCCGCTCAAGTGGGCCCTGGCCAGAAGTTCTTTGCCAAGTATCCCTGGTCTCGCTTCGAGACCCGGCCAGCCGCGGCAGCATGGGCCGACAGCCAGCCCGCTGGCGGCGAGATACAGCCCTGGGCCGTCGGAGCAGCCGCGGACTTGCTGATCGTCTACGTTCCCCGTCCGCGTCCAGTCAAAGTACAACAATTGCCCCTGCATCGCGAGTATGCGGCAGACCTGTTCGATCCCGTTTCGGGTAAGACTCCGTCCTTAGGGGAAATCAAAACCGACGGGCACGGCAACTGGAGCTGCCCGCCGCCTGTGTACAAGCATGACTGGGTGGTCGTCCTCGAGAAGCAGAGAACGGCAGCGAGTAAATCAAGGCAATGAAGTCAAATGAGGTCCACTGTTGCGGGTGGGCGAACCATCGTGGAATCATTGTGAACTAGGTCAGGATCATTTCGGCCAGACGCTGTAACCTTTTGCGGCATAGGCCACAATGTTCATTTCTGTCGAACGACGCTTATTGATCCTCAGTAGATTGTGTATGTAGATTGCCGCCGCCGCCGATTTTCTAGAAGTCTGCGAGGGTACTTGACAACACCAACAACCGTCAGAGAAACTAGATTGTTTCGCGCAAGGTTGGGGGCTCCCGGCGAAACGACGAAGCCACGGGTCCCGTGGATCGGAACGCCGATCGTCAGAAAGGGCACGCTGGCGGCATGTCGCCTTTGCTGTTTGTCGTATCATTGTTCGCAATCTGCGTGGTGGCCGGATTCTTCGGTTCCCTCGTGGGCTTGGGCGGCGGGATTATCGTGGTACCGGCCCTGACCTTGATCTACGGCATTCCTATTCGCTTCGCCATCGGCGCCTCGATCATTGGCGTGATTGCCACGTCCAGCGGCGCCGCGGCGGGCTACGTGCGGGACGGGATGACTAACCTTCGCGCGGCGATGTTCTTAGAGATCGGAACGACCACCGGCGCGATCAGCGGCGCCTTCCTGGCCGGCGCTCTGCATGGGTCCCGCGAGTCGTGGCTGTACTTGATCTTCGGAATCGTGCTGGCGGTCTCGGCCGTGGCTATGCTGTGGCGAGCCGCCACGATTGCAAGTCGCCGGTTCCGTCCGATCCCTGGGCTGACCGCCTGCACTTGCACGACAGCTACTTCGACCAATCGCAGAATCGCGAGGTCAACTATCGCATCACGCACTCCAGGATCGGCCTGCTATTGATGTACCTGGCGGGCGCCATCAGCGGCATGTTGGGGATCGGCTCCGGCGTCCTGAAGGTCCTGGCGATGGACTTGGCCATGCGATTCCCCATCAAGGCATCGACCGCAACGAGCAACTTCATGATTGGGGTAACCGCGGCGGCCAGCGCGGGCGTTTATTTCGCCCGCGGCGACGTCAACCCCGTCATCGCCGCCCCCGTGGCCTTGGGCGTTGTGCTCGGCGCATCGCTGGGGCCGCGTGTGCTCGCCAGGATCGGCAACCGCTTGCTGCGGTTCGTGTTCGTCGCCATCTTGCTTTTCATCTCGGCGCAAATGATCTGGAAGGGGTTTTTCTAGCGCGGGAGAGTATAAACCGCCAAGGGAGATTAAAATGCCAGCAGAGAATAAACCGCCTGCCGCCGACGCCGCGGAAGTCATGAAACTTGTCGAGTTGCACATCAGTTGGGTGTTGCTCGGCGGCGTCGTGGTCAGCATGGCAACCGTGCTGGTGGGCCTCGTGCTGACGTTTGTGCAACATCCGGAGTTCCTGCGATCGGCGGCCGATGTTCGGCGGAATGGCGTACCGGGCGAAGTGTTCCCGCACACTTTGGGACAAGTTCTTCGGGGCGTGGCGGCGGGCTCGGGGCTCGCAATCACGGTCCTGGGTTTGGGACTTTTGGTGGCCACGCCGATTCTGCGTGTCGCTATTTCCATGGCTGGATTTGCTGCACAGCGCGACTATACCTATACGGTGTTCACGGGTGTGGTCCTCGTCGTGCTTTTGATTTCCTTCTTACTGGGAAAGGTCGAGTGAGGCAGAGTTTGACTTTTGCCTTCTACAATAAGCAACATGCCTGATTCCACCATGCCAAAGTTTGGGTTCGTGATCGACAACCGCAAGTGCATCGGCTGCCACGCATGCACCGTGGCCTGCAAGAGCGAGCATCAGGTGCCGGTGGGCGTGGATCGGACTTGGGTGAAATACATCGAGAAGGGCACTTTTCCCGATAATCGCCGGCTGTTCACGGTGATGCGCTGCAACCATTGCGAGGATGCGCCGTGCGTGGCCATCTGCCCGGTGACGGCCTTGCACAAGCGCGAGGACGGCGTGGTCGATTTCAACTCCGATCGTTGCATCGGCTGCAAAGCCTGCATGCAGGCCTGTCCCTACGACGCCCTGTATATCGATCCCAACACCAGCACGGCGGCGAAATGCAACTTCTGCACGCACCGTTTGGAAATCGGTTTGCAGCCCAGTTGCGTGGCCGTGTGCCCGGAGCAGGCCATCATCGCGGGCGACATGAACGATCCGCTCTCGCGAGATTTCGCGGCTCCTGGCTCACCATCCCGTACAGGTCCGCAAGCCGGAAAAAGGGACCCGCCCCAAGCTCTTTTACATCGAGGCCGACGAGGCGTCGCTGGTGCCGACGCGGGCGGCGGCCGACGGCCGCGGCATGTGGAGCCGCGGGGCCTATGTGGAGACCGATGGGCAAGCCCGCGGAAGCCGCGGTCGTTGCCGGCCGGCGAGGCCGGGTCCGCCCGCCTGTCCCTGCCCATCGTCGTATCCGGCACAGGGACTGTGCCGGATACGGCCGCGCCGCGGCGGGTTTATGACGTGCGCCCCCGCGCTCCCGCTTGGGGTTGGGAAGTCGCCGGTTACACCTGGACCAAATCGATCGGCACCGGCGCGTTTTTGGCCGTGGTTGCGGCCCGTCTGCTGGCCGGGCCGGAAGCCGCGGCACGCATCGCCGTCACCGCCGGCGTCGTGGCCCTGGTGTTTCTGACCCTGACGGCCGGATTGCTGGTGGCGGACCTGAAACAGCCCAAGCGTTTCCTGTACGTCTTGCTGCGGCCGCAGTGGCGTTCCTGGCTCGTCCGTGGCGCCTATGGTCTCACGGGTTTCGGGGGCATCCTGACGCTCTGGCTCGGCGCCACGCTAGTACGGCGCTCACGGACTGGCGGACTGGCTGCTCTGGCCGGGCATGGTTCTGGCGGTGTTTTCCGCGGTCTATACGGCCTTTCTGTTCGCGCAGGCCAAAGGCCGCGACTTCTGGCAGAATCCGCTCCTGAGCGTGCATTTGCTGGCCCATGCGCTGCTGGCGGGAGCGGCAGTGTGGTTGATCGCCGATGTGCTTTGGGGCGGCAACGCCGCCGGCGCCTGGCTGGCGCTGAAGGTGATGCTGATCATCAGCTTGATTGTGCTCTGTGCGGAGAAATGGACCGCCCCGCCAACGAACGACGCCCGCCTGGCAATGCAATGGATTATGAGCGGGCAAAGAGGCCGCTGGTTCTGGTGCGCGGGTGTCGGCGCGGGGCACTTGCTGCCGCTGGTGTTGCTGGCCACAGGATCCGCTCCAGCAGGCGTGGCCGCGGCCCTGGCGGCGCTGGCGGGCATGTTGGTCATCGAATGGTTATTGGTCATGGCGCCCCAGCAGGTTCCGCTCAGTTAAAGGCGATTCATGGATTCAAGCAAGAGGTCCATTATGTCCAATCAAGTAAGCTGGATCGAGCGTTGCGCCACTCGGCCTGGGGCTGATCAAGGAGACCACCCCGCAACGGGACGTGCATACCAACGGACTGCTCACGCCCGCTCCGCCGCCGGAAAAGTGGGACGACTGGGTGGAAATCGAAGCCGGCGGTTGGCCTGCCCACCGCACCGAGAAGCACTACCAACTCATTCCCACCACCTGCTTCAACTGCGAATCGGCCTGCGGACTGCTGGCCTATGTCGACAAGGAGACGCAGACTCATTCGCAAGTTCGAGGGCAATCCTCTGCATCCGGCCAGCCGCGGCCGGCTGTGCGCCAAGGGCCCGGCGACCATCAACCAGATCAACGATCCCGATCGCATCTTGCATCCGCTCCGCCGCGTGGGCGCCCGCGGCGAAGGCACGGTGGGAGAAAATCAGTTGGACCGACGCTGTGGAACTGATCGCCGCGCGCATCCGCGCCGCCCTGGAACAAGACCGCCGCAACGAGGTGGTGTACCACGTCGGCCGGCCGGGCAACGAAGGCTATGTCGAACGGGTGCTCCAGGCCTGGGGGATCGACGGGCACAACAGCCATACCAACATTTGTTCGGCGGGAGCGCGTTTCGGCTACGCCATCTGGCAGGCTTACGATCGCCCCAGTCCCGATCACGCAAATGCCGATTTCATTCTGCTCATCTCCGCCCACCTGGAAGCGGGACACTACTTCAATCCGCACGCCCAGCGGATCATTGAGGGCAAACTGTCCGGGGCCAAGCTGGCGGTGATGGACTGCCGGCTTTCCAACACGGCCTCGATGGCGGACTACTGGATGCCGACCCGTCCGGGCAGCGAGGCGGCGGCGCTTCTGGCCATGGCCCGCGTGATCCTCGAGGAAGGGCTGTATGACCGTGAGTTCCTGCGGCGGTGGGTGAATTGGGAGACGTATCTCGAAAAAATGCACGAATGTCGAATGACGAATGACGAAGGCGCTTCGACATTCGACATTCGACATTCGACATTCGACGACTTCATCGCCTGCCTCAAGTCCGAATACGCCCGTTTCACTCCGCAGTTCGCCGAGGCCGAGTGTGGCGTGCCGGCCGCGATGATCGTGGAAGTCGCCCGCAAGATCGGCCGGGCGGGCTCGCGTTTCGCCTCGCACAACTGGCGCGGGCCGGCGAGCCGGACACTTGGGCGGCTGGCAAGTCGCGCGGGCGCTCCATTTCCTCAGCGTGCTCGTCGGCGCGGTGGGGACCGAAGGGGGCACCAGCCCCAGCGCCTGGAACAAGTTTCGCCCGCAATTGTTCGACCTGCCCCCAGCCCAGAACATCTGGAACGAGTTGCATTTCCCGCTTGAGTATCCGCTGGCGCACTACGAGATGAGCTTCCTCTTGCCGCATTTCTTGAAAGAAGGGCGCGGCAAGATCGACGTCTATTTCACGCGGGTTTTCAATCCCGTGTGGACCTATCCGGACGGTTTCAGTTGGGTAGAGGTCCTCCGCGACGAAACAAAAATCGGCCTTCACGTCGCGCTCACGCCGATCTGGAACGAAACCGCCTACTTTGCCGACCTGGTGCTGCCTATGGGGAATTCGTCCGAGCGGCATGATCTGAACAGCTACGAGACCCACAGCGCCACCTGGATCGCCCTCCGCCAGCCCGTTCTCCGCGCGTTCCGCGAGCGCGCCGGCAACCCGGTGCAGTTCACCTACGAAGCCAATCCGGGCAAGGTCTGGGAGGAGGACGAGTTCTGGATCGAACTCAGTTGGCAAATCGATGCCGACGGGCAACGCGGCATTCGCAAGCACTTCGAAAGCCCTTACCGGCCGGGCGAGAAAATCACCGTCGACGAGTATTACCGCTTCATTTTCGAGCGCGTGCCGGGCCTTCCCGAGGCTGCCCGGCCAAGGGGCTCGACCCGCTGGCCTACATGCGCAAGTTCGGCGCCTTCGAGGTCGTTAAATCCACCTATGACCGTCACGATCGCCCCTTGGACAGCGCCCACATGGCGGGGGCCGAGGTCGATCCGGCCACCAAGGTCGTCCTCAAGGGCGGCATGACGCTCGGCATCCAGATCGACGGCGTCGCGCGGGAGGGCTTTCCCACGCCGTCGCGGAAGCAGGAGTTCTACTCGCAAACGCATGGTGGACTGGAAGTGGCCCGAGTTCGCGGTGCCCGGTTACATCAAGAGCCATGTCGATTGGCGGGAGCTCGACACGGCCGCGGGCGAATTCTGCCTGATGCCGACTTTCCGCTTGCCGACCTTGATCCACACTCGCAGCGGCGCGGCCAAGTGGCTCAACGAGATTGCCCAGTGCAATCCCCTCTGGGTTTATCCCGCCGACGCGCGGCGTCTTGGATTGGCCGACGGTGATCTGGTGCGGGTACGGACCGAAATCGGCTACTTCGTGGACCGCCTTTGGATGACCGAAGCGATACGGCCGGGCGTGGTCGCCTGCTCGCACCACCTCGGCCGCTGGCGGCGGCGCCAGGACGCGGACAGCAATCGCTACAGCGGCAACGTCGTGGACGTCACCGAGCAAGGGCCGGGGAAATGGCTGGTCCGACAAATCGAAGGGCCAAAGCCGTTCGCCAGCGCCGATCCGGATTCCCAGCGGATCTGGTGGCGCGAAGGGGGCGTGCCGCAAAACTTGACCTTCCCCGTTCAGCCCGACCCGATCAGCGGGATGCACTGCTGGCATCAAAAGGTGACGCTCGAAAAAGCCGCGGCGGGCGATCGTTACGGCGATGTCTTTGTGGACACCGAGCGCTCGCACGAGGCGTACAAGCGCTGGCTGGCGAAGACTCGCGGCGGTCCCGATGCCAGCGGCCTGCGCCGCCCGTTGTGGATGAATCGCCCCTTGCGGCCCACTCTGGAAGCGTTCTACGTCCCCGGCGCGGCAGGCGGCCCGGGCCGCGACGCCGTGGCGAGCGAAGAGACTTGGTATTACTCGATCTGAGGCGCCCTTGATTCCCTGGGAATTGCTTGACAGTTCGCCCGTTGCGGGCAGCAATGAAGTTCTTCGGCTCTACAAGCGAGGCGAAGAATTTTCCATTCGGCTGAATCGCTGCGAGCTCATGAACAGCCGCGTGCATGGCTCGGAGGATGCTCTGGCCGAGTTTGCCTGCGCAAGAATCGCCGACCGTTCCCATCCTCGCGTCCTGATCGGAGGGCTGGGAATGGGCTATACCGCGTCCGCAGCATTGCATCGACTTGGCGCCGATGGCAAGTTGGTCGTGGCCGAATTGGTACCGGCGGTAGTGAAGTGGAACAGGGGACCGCTTGCCGATCTTGCGGGTCGTCCCCTTGAGGATGACCGGGTTACGGTTTACGAGGTCGATATCGCGCAGCTTCTGAGGTCGGAGCATGGGACCTACGACGCCATCTTGCTGGATGTGGATAACGGCCCAGAGGGTCTGACCAGCAAGGGCAACGACTGGCTTTATTCGCGAGCCGGACTGGATGCAGCCTTTAGGACACTTCGGCCAATGGGCGTGTTGGCCGTATGGTCGGCCAGTCCCGATCGAGCTTTCGCGCAGCGTCTACGCGAAGCCGGATTCGAGGTTGAAGAAATGCAGATTCGATCGCGCGGTTCCCGCAAGGGATCGCAACATACCCTTTGGTTTGCCAAGCGTGGTCGTGGGCGGCGCTACATCCGACAAACCTATACTCAACGCACTCGAAAGGCTGATTGAAGAGAAGAAAAAGTCGCTCGGCCGTCGTCGAGGCGGCGGCGAAACCCGGCGGTCATCCAGCAAAAAGGAGCAATAGTCATGTTCAACGCGATCATCGAACGGTGCAATGCGTTCGCACAAACCTGGGCGTTGTGGGTTGGCATGTCGATTGTCGATGCTGCAATCGTGCTCGCAATCGTTTCGCTTGTGTGGTGGGCCATTCGCCGCAAAGCGCCGCCGCAATTGGGATACTTCCTGTTCTTGCTGGTTCCCTTGAAGCTTTTTGTGCCGGACGTTGAAGCAAAAGCCGGCCAACCATTTGCGTTAACAGTGCTCGACGCCGAGGGAAAACCCGTGCCGCAGGCGACGGTCGAGTTCCGCACCGACGCCAAGCTGACAGCGGAGCAGGTTCAGCGCGGTAAATTGAAAGGGAAAAAGGCCGGATCGAATTATGGAGGAGTCCCTATTCAAACCGACGCAACCGGCCGCATCGATTTGAATTTGCCGCACGCGCCGAAGAGGTTTGTGGTGCTCATTCAAATGCCCGGCTATGGTCCCTTCTGGGCGGAATGGAGTTCCACGGAGCATCCCATTTCGATTCCGCCGAAGTTCACCGCGAACTTGGATGCCGGCTGGTCGGTCGGCGGCGTGCTGGTGGACGATCAAGGCAAACCGATCCGGGCGCAAAGATCAGATTGTCCATCAAGTTCAGAGAAACCGCCCGGGGACACGAGCGAGCTTTATCTTGGGACAACTCCTGTGACCGATGCGGAAGGTAAATGGCGATTCGACAGCGTGCCGGCGTCCGTCAAAGAATTCAGCGTCGAAATCACTCATCCGGACTTCAAGGCGAGCCGCGGCAGACTGTCGCGAAGCCAGTTCGGCATTGCGGCCGGCGGCAAACCGGCCACGAAAATCATGATCGCAGCGCGGCTTGACCGTTACGGGCAAAGTGACTGACGAGGCGGGACAGCCGATCGCGAATGCCGTGATACGTACGAAGTTTTTGAACGACAAACGTGAAGCGAAGACGAACGAAAAAGGCGAGTATCGACTAACCGGCTGCGAACCGGAGATGGCGAGGATTGTGGTATGGGCCAAGGGCCGCGCGACGGACATGAAGGAAGTCCGCGTCGGCCCTGATATCGAGCCGGTGAATTTCACGATGCAGCCCGGCGGCAAAGTGCGCGTTCGGGTATTGGACGAAAAGGGTAACCCGGCGGCCAGGACACGCATCTTCTTCCAAGAGTGGCGCGGGCCATTTCAGTATTTTGAATTCGACAAGGTCAATCAATACTCGGACAAGAACGGCATCTGGCAGTGGAACGAAGCTCCGCTGGACGAATTTCGGGCCGATATTTGCCTGCCCGACGGCATGCAATTGGTTAATCGGCCGCTCAAGGCCCGTGCGGAAGAATATGTATTTCGCGGGTATCCTCCCTTGGCGATAGCGGGGAAGGTCATCGATTCGGAAACCAAAGCGCCAATCAAATCATTTCGGGTGATACGTGGACTTCGAGGTTATACCGAGTGGCATGCGAGGTCCGGCAGAACGCATGTCGATTGGATTAGAGACGAAGGCTACATCGCCAAAGATGGGCGATATAGCGTACAGTTCGATCGCGAGTCTCTCGCCCATCTCGTGCGGATCGAGGCCGATTGCTATCTACCGGCCGTATCCCGGGATATCAAAAGCGATGAAGGAAAGGTGCTGCTCGACTTCGCGCTGAAAAAGGGCAAAGACCTCGTGGCGACCGTCTTGACCCCGGACGGCAAGCCGGCAACCGGGGCCAAGATCGCGCTGGGCGTGGCCGGTTCGCAGATCAACATCACGAACGGAAACATCGACGACGGCTCGACCAACGCGGCCCGGCAGGAAACGGACGCCGCCGGAAACTTCCGCCTTCCTCCGCAAAACGATGCCTTTCAACTGGTCATCACGCACGCTGCCGGCTACTGCTCCCTCAAATCGGCCGAAAAGGAGGTTCCGAGCAAGATTGTTCTCACGCCTTGGGCGAGGGTCGCGGGGACCTTCCGCGTGGGACAGAGAACCGTGCCCAACGTTGGCATCATCATCAATTCCGGCGGCATCGAATCATATGGGGAGGCCGCGCCGCACATTTTCACCCACCACAAAGCAACTACAGGCCCGGACGGAAAGTTTTCGTTCGAACGGGTCTTCCCCGGCCAAGGACGAATTGGCCGCGAAATCTTCTTGACGGTGACAGACGGCGCGACGGAAGTTACGTCATCGGTGATGATTTTGGCGACATTTACCGCGGGCGAAACGACGCACGTCGATCTCGGCGGCCGCGGACGTCCGGTCATTGGCAAGTTGTTGCCCCCAGCGGGATTCAAAGATAAGGTACTGTGGAACTTCGCGCTGATTGATGTCCAGACCCCAAGGCTTAAGTTGCCCATTCCGGCCGGCGTGGAGAAAGACCCGCTGAAGTACGCGGCATGGCAAAGCGCCTACCGCGCTTATCAACAGACGCTCGCGGCGAGCCCCTATATTACGGCCACGGTGGGCCGCGACGGCTCGTTCCGCATCGACGACGTACCCTCGGGCGATTACGCGTTAAGCGTTCGATTCAGCGACCGTCGGGCAGGCCAGTTGTTGGACTATCGCTTTACTGTTCCGCCGATCGAGGGCAACCAAGTTGGCCAACCATTGGACCTAGGGCAGCTTAAGCTGGAATAAGACTGGCGCAAATGCTATCGGCGGCCAGAACAACTTGCCGCGACTTGGCAGTCCGGCGCGGCGCCGTGGCGAGCGAAGAGAATTGGCATTACACGATCTGACGATTCGTGGAACGTCTCCGGCACCTTCCGGCGCCACTCGATCCCCTCACAGGAGTGGCCTAAGCTGCGGCCGGGCGGCTGTGGAACCAGCTATTTCGGGTCGCGGAAAATCATTGTGGGCCAACCGCGCGGCAGCCGATGCTGGCGAAGTTGCAAAGACCCACTGCATTGTGATAGATTAAAGACTCCGTGTGCCATCCAAGAATCGGTTTGGTATCGTATGGCCACGGCCGAAAGCCGTGGTAAACTGATTCACAGTGCGGCCGCAAGGTCGCGCTCCCGCCAGTTCGCTCCCGCCTTACAAATAGCCGTTAGAAAAATGCCCTTACGCGTCTTGTCGCTTTTGGCTGTCGCGCTTTCTGCCTGCGTGTGGGCGGTTTTCGCGGCCGATCCGGACAAGTCGCCTGTCAAGCCGCCACAATCGTTCGACACGGCCATGCGACCGTTCCTGAAGCGTTATTGCCTGGAATGCCATAGCGGCAGCGACGCCCAGCGAGGTGTTCGGTTTGACAAGAACCTCGCGGTGTCGGCCGTGCCACAGGAGGCGGAGAAGTGGCGGAACGTGCTTAACATGCTTCGTACACGCAAGATGCCGCCCGAGGACAGCACTCGCCCAAACGAAGAGCAATATCATGCGGTGACGGCCTGGCTCCAAGCCGCACTCGACGAGTCCGATCGGAAGGGGCCCCGCCAATCCGGGCCGGGTGACGATCCGGCGACTGAACCGCGCCGAATACACGAACACCATCCGCGATTTGCTGGGCGTTGAATTCAACGCCGCAGCCGATTTCCCCGCCGACGACGTGGGTTATGGTTTCGACAACATCGGCGACGTGCTCAGCTTGCCGCCGCTTTTGATGGAGAAGTATCTGTCCGCTGCCGAGCAAATCGCCGCGAAGGCCGACGTTATGCCGAGTCGCGGGAATTCGCTTGCCGACGACGCAATCGCGAAGATCGTCCGCCGCCTCGCCACGCGGGCCTACCGCCGCCCGGTCAGCGACCGGGAACTCGCGCGGCTGATGAAACTAGTAGTCGCCGCTCGAGTGCGCAGGCGAAAGCACGGAGTCTGCCGTGCAGATCGTCTTGCAAGCTATTCTGGTCTCGCCGAAGTTTCTCTTCCGCGTGGAGCTGGACTCGGATGCCCCCGGCGCGACGGCGATCCGCACGCTGAACGAGTACGAACTAGCGTCGCGGCTCTCCTATTTCCTATGGAGCAGCATGCCCGACGACGAGCTGTTCGAGTTGGCGGCTCGCAACAAGCTCCGCGAGAACCTCGACCGCCAGGTGCCGCGGATGCTTCGTGATCCGAAGGCGAAGGCGCTCGTGCAGAACTTCGCCGGACAGTGGCTGCAACTGCGGAACCTCGATCTGGCCTCTCCCGACAAAGGGCGATTTCCGGCTTTCAACGACAAGTTGCGGCAGGCGATGCGAACCGAGTCGGAAATGTTCTTTGAGACGATCGTGCGCGAGGATCGAAGCGTGTTGGATCTGTTGGACGCCGACTTCACTTTTCTCAACGAGCGACTCGCGCGGCACTACGGGATTGAGGGCGTGAAAGGAGACAATTTCCGTCGCGTGTCGCTTCCGGCCGGTGAAGGCAAAGGAGGCGGACAAATCCGCGGCGGCGTGCTCACCCAGGCCGCCATGCTCACGGTGACGTCGAATCCCACGCGGACCTCGCCGGTGAAACGCGGCAAATGGATCTTGGTGAACATCCTGGGCACGCCGCCGCCCGATCCGCCTCCGGGTGTGCCTGCCCTACGGGAGGGACACCGCGCGATGCTAGCCGGAACGGTACGGCAGCGCATGGAGCAGCATCGCAGCGACCCGAATTGTGCCGTTTGCCACAAGGAAATGGACGCTTTGGGCTTCGCTTTGGAGAATTTCGATCCCGTCGGCGCTTGGCGGACCAAGGACGGACCCTTCCCGATTGATGCCGCGGCACAGTTGCCCGATGGCCGGTCCTTTGATGGCCCGCGGGAGTTGAAAGCGATGCTCCGCAGCGGCAAGGAGCCATTCGCTCGCTGCCTGACGAGCAAACTACTAACCTATGCCCTCGGCCGTGGTGTAGAATCGTATGACAAGCCGGCAGTCGACGCCATAGTCGCCGCCGCGAAGGCCCGTGATTACAAGTTCTCGACGATCGTAATGGGTATTGTCCACAGTGACGCTTTCCAAAAGCGTCGAGGCGAAACCAAGGAGTAAGCCATGAGCATGAATCGGCAGATTTCCAGGCGAACCGTCCTGCGGGGCATCGGCGCGGCGATTAGCTTGCCGTGGCTGGAATCGGTCATGCCGCAGCTTGCGCTGGCGGCAGACGGCAAACGGCCGCCGCGGCGGATGGCTTTCTTTTCGGTCCCCAACGGCATTCACATGCCCGATTGGAAGCCGAAGAGCGAAGGCAAGCTAGATGAGCTGCCGCCGATCCTCGCGCCGCTGGAACCTCTCAAGTCGAGCCTTACCGTGCTCAGCGGGCTGACACTCGACGGCGGGCGGGCGAAATTCGACGGACCCGGCGATCACGCCCGTTCGGCGGCGTCGTTCCTTACGGGGCCCACCCCAAAAAAACCGACGGCAAGGACATCCACAACGGAATTTCCGTCGATCAGGTTGCGGCGGAAAAAATCGGTTACCAGACCCGCTTTGCTTCGCTCGAATTGGGCTGCGAGCGGGGGCGCACAGGCGGGCAACTGCGACTCAGGCTATAGTTGCGCCTATTCGTCGAACATCTCATGGCGCACGCCGACCTCGGCGCTCGCCCATGAGGTCAACCCGCGGGCCGTGTTCGACCGCCTCTTTGGCCCGGTCAACGAATCGGCCGACGAGCGCGCGCAGCGCGCGCAACAGGATCGCCGCCGCAAGAGCATTCTGGATTTTGCGGCCGAGGACGCCGCCGACTTGCGGCGAAAGCTCGACCAGAGCGACGGCCGCAAACTCGACGAGTATCTTTATGCCGTGCGGGAGATTGAAGCGCCGATTACAGAAGACCGAAGTCAAGGCGGCCTCGGCGCCGGCTGCCACGGCCTAGCGAATCGACCCGCGAATTCGCGGATCGCGCCCGGCTCTTGATGGACATGGTCGTGCTGGCCTTTCAGACCGATTCCACGCGAATCGTGACTTTCATGGTCGCGAATGAAGGCAGCAACCACAGCTACCCCGAGATTGGCGTACATGGCGCCCATCACGAGTTGTCGCACCACGGCGGCGATCCGGAGAAGCAGGCAAGCATCAGCAAGATCAACCGCTACCACGTTGGACTGTTCGGTGAATTCCTAAAGAAGCTCCGCGACACGAAGGAAGGCAACGATACGTTGTTGGATAGCGCGATGATCATGTACGGCAGCGGAATCGCCGACGGCGACCGCCACAACCACGAAAACCTGCCGATCATCCTGGCCGGCCGCGGCGGCGGAACCATCCCCGGCGGACGCCACCTGCGCTTTTCCGCGCGAGACACCCTTGACGAACCTCTACCTGGCGATGCTCGACCGAATGGGCGTCAAGATGCCAAAGTTCAGCGACAGCACCGGCAAGCTGGAGGTATAACGGTTCGGCTATCGGCGGCACGGTGCAATCCACGATTGACACTGCTTAAGCGTGGAACCCGATTCTAGGATACAACCGACTGCGCTCGGGCAAGCGTGCTCGTCACGACCAACCTGCCGTTCGAGCAATGGCCCGAAGTACTTGGCAGCTTAACCCTGGAGTTACAATAGAGTCAGCCTTATCCTGAGCGCCACGCTTTTCAACCGATGCGCACTTCGTTCTTGGAGCGTTGTTCACACCTATGATTACACCCATACTTTCTCTCGGCTTGATGCTGTTTGCGACGTGCGCCGCGCAGACTCAAAAGCAGCCTGTGGACTACGTGAATCCCTTTCTCGGAACAACGGTTCTGACCAACAGCGCCGACCTCGGCTATGTTCCGCCTTGGCGAACCTGGAACGGCCTGAACGCACCCGCCGCTACCGTGCCCTTTGCGATGGTTCAGGCAGGTCCGATCACTACCTACGGCAGCGGCAGCGGGTATGAATACGAAGTCAAGACGATCAAGGCTTTCGCGCAGACGAGCAACACGCAGTGGGGAAGACAGAACATTCCCCTGATGCCGCTTGAGGGCAACGGCTTCACCGCCGACAATTTCGCCTCGAGCTTTAGCCACGCCAACGAATCGGCCCATCCCGGCTATTATCAGGTTTTTCTTGGATCGCTACCACATCAATGCTGAACTTACCGCCGCCAGGCGGTGTGCCTATTACAAATTCATCTATCAAGGCGGACAAGAGAAGAAGCTCGCCTTCGACCTGGTGCATGCAGGCGGCGGCAGCAGCAGTTGGGATTTGCAACCGGCGGGCGACCATGCAGTTTCGGGAAAGCAGGGCGGTTTCTATTTTTATGCCGTGATGAATCACCGCATCAAAAGCATTGATACCTACAAGCGCGATCGCAATCAGCCCGACATTCCGCGCTCTGGCCAGGGCGCCGGCGGCCAACGGAGAATCAGCGGCAAGATTGATGTCCCCGTAATCAGCTTCGAAAACGAAAGCGAGCCTTTGGAGGTGGAAATTGCCCTTTCCTATACCAGTATTGAAGCGGCAAAACACAACCTGAAAGCTGAGATCGCTGACAAGAGCTTCAATCAGGTTCGCCAAGAAGCCAACAAAACCTGGGAAGCGATTCTCAATAGAATTCAGGTAAGCGGCGGATCCGAAAAGGAGAAAGAGCTGTTCTACTCTTGCCTCTTCCGCCAGTTCTGGTTCCCGAACGTTTCCAGCGACGCTGGCGCTGACGCGGAAAATCTGGGGAATCCTGCTTTATGGGATGTCTTCCGCACCCAACTTGTCCTGCTGGACATGCTGGTTCCCGATGTCAGCAATGAGATTATTAACTCTATGCTGCACCACAGCGCGCGTTCGGGATTTCTACCTACCTCGTTCCACGGCGATTTTGCTTCGGCTTACATCACGGGGTCGTATCTGCGGGGCATCAGGGGCTATGATGTGCAGAAGGCCTACGGTTATATGCTGAACAATGCCAACACGGCCAACGGTAATCGGGCCAGGCCTCACAACAAAGAGTATCTGGAGTCCTGTTATGTTCCCGAAGCCAACATCGCCCACCCGGTAACCGAAACCAAATCAACCGCCGGAACCACCAAGACGCTTGAATTTGCCTATTCCGATTATGCGGTTGCCCAGCTTGCCAAGGCGCTGGGTGATACCAATGTTTACAACCGGATGATGAAGCGCAGTAAGAACTACCGGAACGTATTCGACCCGGAAACGGAGCTGATGCGAGGCCGCCTTGCCGATGGAACCTGGTGCATGCCGTTCGATCCGTATTATCCCTAGTACGAGTTCATGTATCGCGAGGCAAATGCCTGGCAGGCATCTTTTTTCGTGCCGCACGACACGCAGGGCTTGATCGGCCTCTGCAAGAGCCCGGCGGATTTCGAACAGAAACTCGACACCCTTTTCACCGCTCCTTGGAGAGGGTATGCGGTAGATAATCTGTCGTGTTTTCTTGGGCAGTTCTGCATGGGTAACCAGCCTGACTTCGGCTATCCTTACCTCTATTATTTCCTAAACAAGCCGGAGAAATCACAGGCGATTCTTACCAAACTTCTCTCCGGTTACTTTGGAATGGGGCCCGAGGGTCTCGCCTTGCCAGGGATGGACGACGAGGGTTCTCTCACCGGTTGGTATGTCTTCAATGCCATAGGCATATACCCTTACTCGCCTGCCGACCCTGAATACATCGTATCGGTGCCAATTTTCGATAAAATCGCCATAACCCTAGGCAATGGCAAAACCTTCACCATCATCAAAAAAGGTAAAGGCAAGAACATTGATAGAATCATCATCGGCGGCAAACCGCTTGACGGATGGTTTGTCAATTACGCCGAAATGCTTCTATAGCGACAATTACTTTTCCGGTCTGACGACAATTAGAATTCCCGGTTGAGGCCAGTTGAGGCTGGTCAGATAGACTGTTGCAAGTCTCCGTAGGAGGGGGACTTGCAATGGTCACGGATGAGCAGGTGAAGCGGTTGTGGCAGGTGTTGTCGTCAGGGAAGACTCTGGTTCAGTCGGCAGACAAGGCGAGCATGGACGAGAAGACGGCGAGGAAGTATAGGCGGCTGGGTCGGCTTCCCAGCGAAGTTGTGCCGGATCGCTCGTGGCGGACACGGGCAGACCTGTTTGCCGAGGTGTGGCCGGAAGTGCATGCGCAACTGCACGAGGCGCCTGGCCTGGAGGCCAAGACGCTGTTTGGAGCGCCGCAGATCAAATACCCGGGGAAGTTCGACGAAACGCAGTTGCGCAGCTTTCAGCGTGGCGTGAAACGTTGGCGAGCGACGGCCGGCCCGGCGAAGGAGGTGTTCTTCAGCCAAGTGCATCATCCGGGACGGTTGTGTGCGTCGGATTTCACCCACATGGAAAGCCTGGCCGTGATCATTGGCGGGCAGTCGTTCGACCATCTGCTTTACCACTTCGTGCTGACGTACTCGAACTGGGAGTCGGTGACGGTCTGTTTTTCCGAGAGTTTCGAGAGCCTCGGCGAAGGACTTCAAGACGCCCTGTGGGAATTGGGCGGCGTGCCCGAACGACACCGCACGGATCGGATGAGCCTGGCGGTCAACAACGGATCGGACATGAAGGAGTTCACCGCGCGGTACAAGGGACTGTTGGGCTACTACGGGATGGAGATGGAGAAGATCCAGCCCCGGGAACCGAACGAGAACGGAGATGTCGAACAATCGCATCGGCGTTTCAAGGAAGCGGTGGAGCAGGCCCTGTTATTGCGTGGCAACCGGGACTTCGAGAGCCGTGAAGCCTATGGACGATTCTTGAAAGAGCTGGTGGCGGTTCGCAATGCGGGCCGTCGCAAGCGGCTGGACGAAGAGTTGCCTGGCCTTCGGCCTCTGCCGGATCGGCGACGGGAGAGCTGCAAGCGAATCCCGGTACGCGTGGATACGGGGAGTTTGGTCCATGTAGACCGAAATGTTTATTCGGTTCCCAGCCGCTTGATTGGCGAGCGGGTCGAGGTGCGATTGTACGTGGAGCATGTCGAGGTCTGGTACGCCCAGAAGGAGATGGAGCGCTTTCCGCGTTTGCGCGGGCGGAACAAACACGCCATCAACTACCGGCACATTATCGACTGGTTGGTGCGAAAACCGGGGGCTTTTGAGAACTACGTTTACCGGGAAGAGCTGTTTCCCACGAGCCGCTTTCGCATGGCCTTCGACGCCTTGCGGGAAGCGCAGCCCAAGCGCGGTCACAAGGAGTATTTGCAGATTCTCTATCTGGCGGCAGGCCACGGCGAGACGGCCGTGGACGAGGCGTTGCGAACGCTTCTAAACAGCGGCCAGCCCGCGACCCGGGCCGCGGTCGAAACGTTGGTCCAGCGGGCCGAGGAAGTTCCGGCGGTCACCGAAGTGACCGTCGAAGTAGTGGACTTGTCGGATTTCGATGACTTGTTCTTGCACAAGGAGGTGTGGGATGGGTGCGAAGGGGGATTTGAAAGAGAAGTTGGCGGCTTGCTTGCGGGAACTGCACTTGCCGACGTTTCGGGAGTATTTTGAGGAACTGGCCCGACGGGCATTACAGGAGACGGCCAGCTACGAGCAGTACCTGTTGGAACTGGCCGAGCGGGAATGCCAGGGCCGCTTGGCAAAGCGGACCGAGCGGCTGCTGCGGGATTCCCGTTTGCCGCTGGAGAAGGATCTGGCGAGCTTCGACCTGGCGCGGTTGCCGGCGAAGGTCTCTCGCCAAGTGCGGACGCTCATGGAAGGCTCGTTCGTGGACCGCCGCGAGAACCTGTTGTTGTTCGGCAAGACCGGATCGGGAAAGACGCACCTGTTATCGGCGATCGCCCAGGAATTGGTTCGCAACGGACGGAAGGTGGTCTCATGGTCGTGTGCCCTGCTGGTTCAGGAACTGTTGGCGGCCAAACGGGATCTGAAGCTCAACCGGGTGCTAAAGCAGATGTCGAAGTGCGAGGTGCTCTTGATCGACGACATCGGCTACGTGCAGCAGAGCCGGGAGGAGATGGAGGTGCTGTTCACCTTGTTGGCGGAACGCTACGAGCGCGGCACGGTGATGCTGACCAGCAACCTGCCGTTCTCGAAGTGGGAGACGATCTTCAAGGATCCGATGACGACAGCGGCGGCAATCGACCGCCTGGTGCATCACAGCGTGATCTTGGAGTTGAACATCCCGAGCTACCGGTTGGACGAGGCCAAGCGAACCAAGCCGCCCGACGCGGCCTGAGATTGGCGAGGGCCACCCGCGGCGGCGTGCGGCCCCCCCTTTTGTTTCGCTCCGCTGCGCTGCGCTTCACAAAAGGGGGGGCCGCACGCCTCTGGTTCTCAACCGGGAATTCTAATTGTCGTTCAAGGGGAAGAGTAATTGTCGCCGAAAGAATGCTACAGGGCAAGGAGATGGATATCTATCTGAAATAGCCAAGAATTGGGCGCATTTCCCACAACAGGGTTGTCATCTGAAGCTTAGCGCTTCACGCCGGGAAAACGGCGTTTTGGCTCGCGTTCGGCGGGTTCCAGTTCAACGCCCCTGGAAAGCACCAGCATCGCGGCGCCCGCGATTAACGAAGAGGTGTCGCTGAGCCCCGTTGACGCTCGCTGACGCGGATCAATGCGCTGGGCGCTTTCTTGGGCCGGTTTAATGTCTTTGCCGACGGGCTGGTCTTGTGCAGCGGCGGGCAGCCTTGTGCGGCCGATCGGAACCGCGAACGCCGGCAACTCATCGCTCGTCGGCGCGCCGACGGCAACTTCCATGTCGCAGAACACCGCGACGCCGCTTTCGGAGCCGATGTCCGTGTTGGCCGGGGCCGCCTTGCCATCGATTGCGTCGGCCGATTCGGATGCTGCGCCAGCTTGCGCCGCGTCGGTCAAATCGATCGCGCCTCCTTCCGTGGCATCAAGCGATAGTTGCGCGATCGCATGCGCTCGACCCGGCGCGTAGGCATCAGCCACTAACGACTTGCCGGAAGAAACCCCATTGCCCGCGACTTGCTCGGACACTTTATGCGAGCCCGATGCAATGTCAATTGTCAATGAGCCGTTTCCGATATTGCCCAGATCGGCTCGGGAAGGATCGTTGCCGTTGGCCGCCAGTTGCGCCACAGTCAACGTTCCCTCGTCAAGGGCTAAAAAACCGCCTTCGGCGGATCTCGCGGCGGAAGCATCCGCGACGCCGTCAACCGGATTGCCCAGGTATTGAATGGAATTCGCCGCCGCGCTCAAGTTGTTTTCCGCGGACACACTTCCTGTGCCGGGAGCACTTTCATTGCCAGCCGGCGTTGTCGCCGAAGCTGTGTCCTCTAACGCAAGAATGTCATCCTTACCCGGTTGTGTAGAGGTGGGGTCGGCCGTTCGCGCCGCCGTTTCGACGGGCAGCGACGAGACGTGCGGGGCGGGCGTATCCACTTCATAGCCGCCGCCCGGATCAGACTGCGGCGCCTTGGTAACGTCCGCGGGCGGCGGGTTTGAAGTCGTATTGCCAGTTGGTATGGGGCCGTGCGCGGGGGCGTGGCTGACGTTGGGAGACTCCGTAACAAAGAGCAGCAAGTCCGCCGCATCGCCAACGGAGAGCGAAACAGTGAGTGTCACTTCATTTGACCCGGCGGACAGCAAGAACTCAATAGATTCCTGGGAACCAAGTGTGACCACTCCCGCGCTTCCCGCGCCCTGCCCGGCATCGGCATGGTCCGCACGTCCGGGATGCACGTCACCGACGAGCGCGGGCGGCCCAACATCGCTCCGCGGCACCGCCGGATAAAAGGGGTTGGCCGAGAGCAAGCTGCGTCGCTCCAAGCACTCGAAACTGAGACTTCTTCGCGCGTTGGTCGTGCTTCGCTTCCCTGAATGATGCCGTCGTCCGTGTTGTGCCATGTCAGGTCTCCCGTTTAACGGTCAGAAGATAAGTGCGAGAAAATCGGGGCGGTTTTTGATCGCGGTGAACGATTTGGTCCAGTTAGTGTTCGGTTTCGGCTTCCAACCCGCGACGATCGCCTGTTTGAGGGTCTCCACGGAGCGGTCGCTGTAATCGGCTGCGATCGGGCCATGCTTGCTTTTTACCACGCGGCTGTCTGCGGCGACGGCAAGCTCCTCGGCGACCGAGAAAAGTTGATCGGGGTCGCTCGGCCAGAGGTTGCGTCGCGCCAGCGAGGCTTCGAGCGCTTCGCCCACGCGCCCGGCCTGACGAAGTATGCGCGCGTAGTTTATATAGTGCTTGCTCAGGAACACTCGGTACCTGGTAGTCTCAGGCGACTGCAACATCGCCTGCCTTTGGTGCTCGACGGCTTGCCCATATGCCGCGAGGGCGTCCGCCGGACGCTTCACTCCTTCGAGCACGAAACCAAGGTTATTGTACATCCCGCCCAGCGTGCTACGCAACTCGACATCATGGGAATCTTCCTTGACGAGGGCTTCCTGCAATTCCAGCGCATGTCGAAAAGACTCCTCAGCCCCCGTTGAATCGTTATGCTTGGACTGTTCCATGCCTCGATTGTTGTACACCTTCGCCAAAAAGCCGCGATTCGACTTTTTCGCAGGCACGCCTCGAACGGCCTCAGTCTGCATTTCGATGGCCTTGGCGTACGAGTCGGCCGCATCGACAGAATTGCCCAAAAGCGATTGCGCGCGCCGAAGATTGTTGTACGTCACTGCCAAATCACCACGGTATAAGAGGTCGCCGTTCTGCAAGTCGGCGGCCTTTTTCAGCAAGCCGGCGGCTCTTTCATAGTACGGAATAGCTTTCTCGGGATGGGCATCAACGTAAAGCGATCCCATGCCATTGAGTGTGGCCCAGAGGGTTCGCGAGAGATCGGCGTTGTCCGGAGCGGCGGCAAGAAGTTGCTCCTGAATCTGTAATGCCTGGCCGAATTCGTCCGCCGCGCCGTCGAAGTTGCCCGTGTCGCGATATAACGTGGCGAGGTTGTTGCGGGTCACCGCCTCATCTGCCAGAACTTCATTCCTGTTCGTCGCCTTGCTACGGATTTCCTCCTGCAACTGGATTGCGTTTTTGTACGACTGTCGCGCTCGTCGATTTTGCCCGTTCGTGCCAACACCAGGCCGAGCTGATATAGGCAAACGCCCATGCGCTGTCGATACTCCGTATTGCCGAGATCTTCATTGGCCAAGGCGCGGTACGCGCCAATCGCCTCCGTGTAGGCGTCAATGGCCTCTGCGTTCGATCCGATCTCGTTGGAAATATTGCCGATCTTGGCGTATGTCCGAGCCACGTCCGCCCGCAACTCTGGCTTCTCCTTGGCTTGTTTGGCAAAATCGCGCAAGTAGCCAAGAGTATGTTGTAGGAGTGCCTTCCGGGCTTGTGCGGCGTTTGGCACGCTTGCAAGACTCTCCGAAAGCTGCATGCCAAGACTTTCCACCGTGTCTTGAGCCCCATGAAAATTGTCCTCGGCCAACGCGAAGTTGTTGTCCGCGGTCCTTTGCTGCAGGCGGAAATAAAGAAACCCACCCGTCCCAAGTCCCAGCACCGCCAACAAGCAGACTGCGGCGGCCATGGCGACAATCTCGCGGTGACGCTGCGCCCAGCGGACGGCCCGGTCGAGCAACGTCGGCGGATGGGCGACAATCGGCTTGCCGTCCAATACGCGCTGCAAGTCGTCGGCAAACTCGTCGGCCGTGGCGTAGCGGTCGTCGCGCCGCTTCGCCATGCCTTTCATGATCACCGTTTGCAGGTCCAGCGGCACTTTCGGCTGCAGCAGCTTGGGCGGACGCGGGTCGTGCCGCTCGATTTGCTGCAAAAGGACCTGCCCCCCCTCGCCGGGAATCGCCGGCTCCAGGGTCAATAATTCGTAGAGCGTCGCGCCCAGCGAGTAGATGTCCGTGCGATGGTCTACCAGCGCCATTTGACCGGCCGCCTGCTCCGGGCTCATATAGCGCATCGTGCCGATAAGATCGCCCGTGCGGGTCAACGTGGCATCGGTATTGCGCCGGGCGAGTCCGAAATCGCTAACCCAGACCTTTCCGTTTCCGTCCAAAAGCAGATTCGATGGCTTGATGTCGCGGTGGACAATGCCGCTTTCGTGGGCCGCGTGCAGCGCTCGGGCCGCGTTGACACCTAGATGGACGACGCCGCGAATATACTCGCTGCTGCCCGCTGGCCGCGAGGTCAAGGTCGAGCGATGCGTTGAGATGATGCCGACGGACGGGCCGTAGGGTTTCGTGCGGTCCGCACTGGCGGGCAGATACCGCTCCCGCATCTCGGCGACGACCCGATCCAACGGCTGCCCGTCGATGAACTGCATCGCATAGTAGTGAACGCCGCGTTCCACGCCCACGGCGAATACCGAAACGATGTTCGGATGGTTCAACTGTCCCGCCGCCTGGGCCTCATGCTTGAAACGGGAGATCTGCCGGCTGTCCAGCACGGCGGCGAAGGGAAGCACCTTCAAGGCGACACGCCGGCCGAGCGAAATCTGCTCGGCCTCATAGACCACGCCCATGCCGCCGCGGCCAACTTCCCGAAGCAGGCGAAAATCGCCCAGCCGCTTCTCGTCGCCCGCCGGCGGATGGAGTCCCTCGGTTTGCTCGTCGATTTTCTCCGTGGCGGGCCGCTGGAATCCGGCCGCCATATCGTGCAACTCATCCAGGCTTTGAAAATATGCATGAAGCGGCGCGGCGAGATCGGGATTTGAGTCGATCAGACCCTCGCGCGCGGCGGCAGACCGTGCTCCAACTGCGAGAGGTAGCCGTCCAACACTTCGGTCAGGCGGTCTCTCTGCTCGGGCGTCAGGTGCCATCGCGCGCCCGGCTCAATGCTCAGTTCCAGTGAATCATTCATAGCTTGGAACGACTCCCCTCTCCTTCTGGGAGAGGGGCTGGGGGTGAGGGCTCTTAATCCAACGGCTGATAAATCAGCTTGAACTTCTCGATCGCCCGCAGCCAGAGCATGCGGACGGCGCCGGGCTTGCGATCCATGCGATCGGCGACTTCCTCGAACGACAGCCCCTGCAAGTTGCGCAGCACGATCACGTCGCGATACTGCGGCGGGAGCCGGGCGAGCTGGTCGGCCAGGGCCACCGCCCGCTCGCGCTGGCGCATCGGGCGCTGGGCGACGGCCCCCGGTCCGCTATCATCTGCGTGAAGCTGTAGGCAGAATAGTCAAGCACCGCGCCGATATGCTCCACGGAAACCTCCCGCCGCATGTCGCGCATTTTGGCGCGGAGATGGGTCTCGACGACATGGTGCAGGCAGTTAATCAGAATTTGCCGCAGCCACGCCAGGAATTCTCGCTCACTAGTACCGCGAAAATCGCCAAAATCGCAATGCGCCGCCAGCATCGCGTCCTGCACGAGGTCCGAAGGATTCACCCGCCTCCGCAACCGTCCGTCGAGTTGTGTGGTCGCCAGGATCGTTAAATAATTGCGATAAATTTGTAGGAGCTGGCCTAGAGCGCTGGCATGTCCGTGCCGGGCAAGCTCCATCAACTCGGGAACCGGCAAGTCTTCTACGCCCGCCTCGGCAACATTTTCGCTGGTCATTCTTGTACTCCCGACCTGGGGACTGCCCCTTTTCTGCCCGTTAGGCATCCGGCCTTCTGGGTTCCCTCACAAACAATAGTAAAGTCGATGATAACCTGCGGCAAGTAATTCACCTATCTGAGTCCGTCTACCCATTTCCAAGGGCCGAAGACAGCCCAAAGTTGTACATTAGCCAATTCAGGAGAAATGGGTCGTATGGATGGGTAATCCACATTGCGCGGTCTCACGTGTCATTTTTGGACGATTTCCCTCAAGAAATGTCACGCGTTAATCGATGCCCCACCGAAAGAGGGCAGTGTGATGGTGACGGCGCCCGCCCAGCCAAAATGGCTCATCCGCCATAAAGGCTTTGCTCGCAATGAGGTTACGACGAGGAGAAAATGCTTACATAGGGGCAGGGGATAGAGGCAGCAAAAGGGGATAAGCCCAATTAATTGTCCTTTCGCGGGCGGCCGCGTCCTGCGCCTTGCGACGCAGGAGTTTCCAGGGTCTCCCGGTTTCCGTGCAAAGAGTTTCCACGCATGCGCAGGGTCTTCGACTCCGCGGCGTCAAGCGACGGCTTGCGATGGATGTCGCCGCTCATGTTGCCTTCCCCACATAAGTACAAGGTCGGCACGCCGAAAAAGTGATTTCGGAGCTCAATGGCTGGCCTGCGTGTGCCCCTGTCAACGCTTCACCCGCGATGTTACCACCGCCGGCGCATGACTCGGGGTTAGAACGGTTCGCTACTCCTTTTCTATGCGGCTCTTTCATCCGCTACCCCATGCCGGCTTTGACCGGCGCTTTCACTTATCCCCTTTTTCTCCTTATTCGCAATTATTGCTGCCGTCCATAGCCGGCCATAGAATAGAAGTGCGCTCAAGTATCGGAGTCCTGAGCGGTTCTTTGCGACGAAAGGCAAAGCGAGTAGCGTGATTAACTTTAATTGATAACCCCGCTGACCTCATGCAAGACCAGGCTACTCCGACGAAACGCGAGTACGGCATTGCCCCGGCCATTCGGCGTGGCTGCTGGTACATTATGCTCAGCGCGGCACCGTTGGCGGGCGTGTCATTTTATGTTTCCCGAATCGTCAAGGTCCAGGATTGGTCGGATGGGCCAGGGATACCGATGTTTACGTTCCTTTTCGTGGCCTGCCTGCTGGCGTTGCGCTGGAAGCTTTGCGTCGATAACGAGTGCATATCGCGGCGGCGGGCACTGTTTTGGGACAAGTGGACGTGGAGTGATTTCGCCAACGGTCGGATTCAAAAAACGGGTCCCTGTGCCCTCTATGACCCGGTGCGGCCGCTCGCCAGGCGAACTCTGTATCTGGCCTGGCTTGCGGAAGATGATTTGCGCGAAGTGCTGGCCGCGATTAACGTCCACTACCGCCTCCCGCCGCCGCCCGCCGTTGCCGATCGGCTGGCGATCAAGTGGGGCACTTTATATCGGAACCGGGCGGCGCTTGACGACGGCGGAATTGATTTGCTCGTACAAGGGAAAGCCGCGTTCCATACTTGGAGTGAAGTGCGGCGGGTCTCGATCGTACGCTCGGACCCGCTGCGGCGCGACTTCCGCTTCATGCAGATTGAAGTTGGCGGCACCGAGATCGAGTGGAAGATCATTTCAGCCCGGCCAAACTGGCAAGGCGCGACCGCCGAGCAACTAAACGAATACTGCTTGAAACGCATCCCGTCGGAGCGGGTTGCGATATCGACCGAGGACCAGCGGGCGGATCGCAGATACGCCCGTTCAAAGCTAGGGGATGCCGAGCGGTCGCTGCGCGGGATGGCGATCTGTATGGCAGTATTCCTCCCGCCGCTGATCGTTTGTTTGGGATTAATGGTGATTTTCGGCGACGTTTTCAAGGCATTGATAATGGCGGTGATCTTTTCGATCATGATCGGGCCACTTTGTGCGGCTTCTTTTGTTTCGGCAAGGACGCGGATCAAGGAATTGAGACAAGAGTTGGAGTCGTTGTGATCGGCTTACGGCTAGAATTCACTACGGCCGAAATCCGAGAACCTTGCTGGCCGCTCCCGCCTTCCCGTACAATGCAATGCGGCGACGGACGAAATCTATTAAAACCCGTGCTACTGGGCAGGCATGACCGAAACCTTCCGTTTACGCCGTTTCTTCCGCAACCTGGGCATTGTGGGCCTGGCGTTCTTCGGTTGTCTGCTGCTCCTTGTCGTGTGCTGTTTCGTATGGAGGCCGGTTCAGGGTCCGGACGATCGGCTCGTCATGTCCTTCATGACCGGCATTTTCGCCGCCAACGCGGCGCTCTTCGCTTGGCCGTTGCTTGCCTTTGCCCGCGGATCGCTTTCGATCAGCGAGGCGTCTGTCGTCAAGTCAGGGATTATCCGCGCTGCGAAAATTGATCTGGCCGAGCTTACGGAGGTTTGCTGGGACGTGCAGTTTGGCGGAACTATTCGCCTCCGCTCACTGCGTGCGCGATTGGATGTCTATCTGCCCAGCTATGAACCCGAGGCATGGGCGAGGATTATCGAACTACTTCGCTGGTGGGCGCCCGTGACCTTTCAGCACGGCTGGGACGCTTTCTGCTGCAACATTGCGTTGCCGCAACGCGAGCTTAATGAAGGCCGCCCGCTCCGCGACCACGAGAGGCTGCTAACACGTCGCGGAATGACGACGACAGTCGTTTTCGTGATACTCTTTTTGACTGCCGCGTTCGCAGCCCGCGGATGGTGGCTTGGCGAGGCGAGCTACCTGAGGATCGTGCCAATGATCCTGGTCATCTCAAGTATTTGGCTTCCCTTTGTTTGGTTTGTTGTTCCGGTCACTGGAAGGCGGGTTAAGGGCCGCGTGTTTCCGCATTCCGGCAAAGTCCGGTTCCTCTCGTTCGTCGGGTCCGCGATAAGTTTCACTGCGACATTTCTTTTTATAGCCGTCGCCGAGAAGCTTTCCGCGGCTATTGTATTTATCATCACCCTCTTAGTTGTTTGGGGCGTTCGTTTGCTTATCCGGCTACCGGAGATTCGGGAGATGCGCCGGCAGCAGCGCGATTATCAGCCCAACGTCGCGGCAGCCGCCGAGGAATGGGAGCGGTTGGAGCGAGAGGGCGGAGCGGCTATTTGAGCAATTCCGAACCGAGGAGACGGATGCAATGAACAACGCCATTTTTCTCGAGGGAGTTGCCGCGGGCTTTTGCTTGGCCGTGCTGCTTTACGTGATTCTCCGCTTCTTCGCGCCGTGGGCGCGAGCCTTGTGCTGCGGCGCCCATGTGAGAATGACGCACATCATCGGCATGAGGCTGAGGGGCAGCCCTGCGAGGTTCCTCATCGATGCTTATTGTTCGCTCGTTCAGTCGGGCATGCGTACAAGCATGAGGGAAATCGAATCCTGCTACATCGCCGAACGGCATACCATTCGGACTGACGACATGTACACGTTCCTGGAACTCGTGAAGAAGCGGGTTGCGAAGCGAGTGAACGACGAAGCTGAACGTGCCGCGGTATAATGACTGGCATATTGATGCGATTCGCCCGGCCGTGTGCGGCGTCGGCCGGGCGAATCGTCGGCCGAGTTGGCGGGTCGAAACATGCCTTATATCCAGTGCCCCGGATGCAGCGATGTCTTTGATACGGCTGCGCTGGCGAGCGTCATTTGCGAGAATTGCGAGCGTTGTTTTCTCTGTGGCAGGAAGGCAACGGAGAAGCAGTCCCAGTGCCGCCACCAGCTCACGCCGGAAGCCATTTTCCAACTTGAGGATTCGTGCAGTTTCCCGGCCGAGCGCGGAATTCCAACACCGGCTGGCCACCCTTTGCTACACGACGAAAGGCGCGTGGGCACGGGAGCTCGTCGCCGCGCTGCCCGCGGTCCTGCTTCCGATCCTGATAGAACTCGCCATAAAAGGCCGCGGAATAGTCATATGCTGTCTGGCTTTCGGTCTGGCCTTCATAGCGACTTCTTATGTTGCTTACTCGTTCTTGCCGCGATTGCTGGCCAAGGGTTGGTTTCCCTGGATGGTAAAATGCGGAGACCCGCCCTCGAATTAACATGAGTGAACAAAGTGGACAAGTCCAATTACTCGGAACGGAAATCGGACTTATCCCGTTTGTTTCTCCCGTTTGTTTCTCCTGAAGTTGCAAATACTGAGCGTTAACCCCGCTCACTTATCCGAGACTTTGCCATGGCCGACCCGACCCCACAGCAAACCGAATCGCCCAAGTGCGCCACCGCCGTGCTCCTGGATAGCAGCGCATCAATGCGCTACCAAGAGTTGTACATCACCGCCAAGCGGATGGGCCTGTCCCTGGAGGGCCTCGTCCGCCGCGAATATTCCGGCGACTGGCTGAGTTTTTTCGAGTTCTACACCTTCGCCAAACTACTTAAGGCGAGCAAAATCGCCGCGCTCATGCCAAAGAAGGTCGTGCTCTACGACCCGGTCGTCCGCCTCAAGGCCGACATGACCGACAAGCGGGTCATCAAGTCGCAGATCCCACCGCAGTTCACCAACATCCAGCACGGACTGAACCTTGCTCGGCGATTGCTGGCCGGCCAGGACACGCCGAAACGGCAGATCATTCTCATTACCGACGGCTTGCCCACGGCACACTTTGAGGGCAACGACCTTTACTTACTCTATCCGCCCGACGCACGGACGAAAGAGGCCACGCTCCGCGAAGGGCAAATCTGCCGTCGCGAAGGGATCACGGTCAACACAATCCTGTTGCAACACAGTTGGGGATCGAGTGAGGACTGCGCAGTTCGTGCAGGAATTGTCCGAATCGACAAATGGCCGCGTCTTATTCACCACCACCAGCAGCGACCTCGACTGCGCCGAGGTTTGTGAAAACTTCAAGGAGTGGCGCGAGATGCTTTCGTAAGACCGTGCTCGGTGAGCTTCTTGGGACCAGGTTACCTTGAAGCTTACAGTTTGAGTAAATCATGGCACAGAAAATGCTAGTGCAAGAATTCCGCATGATGCGCGTGAAGCGATTGATGCCTTTGATTTCAGGCATTGCAATCGGTCTGGCTGTCGCAGCGGATTGCTGGGCAGCCGGCCTGCGAAATCCAAATAATGTCGTCGAGATCGGCGCGACCATTTTTGGGATGGCAGTGTTGTTGATTGTCACATTCGTGCTCTCGCGTTGGAGAATCCGGCTCGACTGCGAAGGCATTCTCCGGCGACGGCTGTTCTGGTGGGACCGCTGGTCGTGGGACGACTTCGCTCGCGGCGGGATTCGTAAACTGTACGGTGGCACTTTTTTAGATCAAACCAGGCCGTGGGGCCGGCGGACCCTGCGACTTGCCGATATGCCTCCCAAAGACTTCGAGACGGTGGTGGCGGCCATCAACGCCCATTACGTCCTGCCGCCCCCGCCGGAGCTTCCGCCGCGGATGACGATAAAGTGCGGAAAACAAACCATGACCTTCGATGAGAAGGGCATCGAGCTGCTTGCCGGCGAGCGTTGCAACGCCTACCTTTGGAGCGATGTCCACCGTTTGGAGAGTTTTCGCGAGGACGCCGTGCGGCGGGATTTCTATCGCCTGCAATTGTCGCTGCCCGATCAGGAGATCGACCTCATGTTCGTCTGGGGCAGGCACGGGGAGGTCAAGCCGAACTGGAAAGGCGCGACGGCGGAGGAAGTGAGCGAGTTCCTGCACAAATATGTCCCGGCGGAGAAAACGGTAATCAGCTTTGCCGATGAGCCGCCGCGAGACCGCGTGCAGATTAAGCGAGAGATACGGGCGATTGAACCGGCCCTGCCTCGCTACGCGCTTCGCATGTTCGCTGTTGTCGTAGCATTGATCGCAGGAGAATGCTGGGCGATCTACGAACGAATGGTTTTTGTGACAGTCCTCGGAGCGTTCTTGCTCGCCGGCGTTTCCGCCGTAATGATCGACACATACCGGCGAAAGAGATCGGAATTGCTCGGGTTGAAAGAGAGGCTCGCGAAGCTTGCGGACGAAGTACGGTAGAGAATCCGCCTCTACGACGCTTACAGTCGTACACGGTATCTCAGATTTCCGGTCAGAACCGGGTGTTGATCCGCGCAAAGCAAATTTTTGCTTGGCTCGAAGGCAAACAGTCGGCTATGCGGGTGCAGTCACGTCGGGAGCCGAAACGTCGCTGGAAGAATGAGGTATGCGGGCCTCTGGGTAGCGGGAGTTGCGAACTGACAGGGAGTATTGCAAAACTAGGTGCGTCCCGGTTTCGACCCCCGCAACGAGACGAGGCTGTCCTGCTCAACGCTACAACTTGGCAAGAGCTGGCGGATTCTTGAAATCGACGAGTCGGTCAGATTCGTCCGTCCAAAACAAATCGATTTCAGTTTAGTAAGCCCTTTGAGATGCTGTAGCCCCGCCTCAGACAGGTAATTGCCGGACAGGTGGAGTTCTTCCAGCCTTTCCAACGCATCAAGATGCAGCAAACCGGCTCCGGTCACGTGTGTTTCAAAAAGCGACAACACTCTGAGGTGGCTCAGCTTGCTCAAGCCTTCGAGGTCCGCGTCGGTTAAGGTTGCACCGGCCAGATCAAGCTCCCCAAGCCTTTGGAGCGCACTAAGGCATGCCAACCCCGAACCGGTCACGCGCGTGTTGAAAAGAGCCAATTTCGTAAGGTAGCGCAACTTGCTAATGTTTTCCAGGCCGGTGTCGCTGACCGGGGACTCCGCGATGACCAACGCGTCGAGAGTCGTGAAGCCCGTGTGCGAGAAACCAGTGCCAGTGACGTTGACTCCGCGCTGGAACAACTGCTCGAGATTCGTCAAGCGACTGATGCTTTCCAAGCCCGCATCGGAGACGTCAGCGTCCCAAAGCTCAAGCGTTCTGAGATTGGTCAACCGACCTATGTGTTTCAGTCCTGCGTCACTCACCTTGATTTTGGACAAGTGTAGCGATTCGAGGCTATTCAACTCTGTCAGTAGTTTCAGCCCCGCATCGGAAACAGCGGCGTCGGTCACACAGAGGTGCTTAAGACTAAACATTGATCTGATGTGCTCGAGGCCCGCGTCGGTCACTGAGGTGTCAATGAGACTAAGGGATTGCAGATTGGCCGACAGACCGAGGTGTAGAAGTGAACTGTCCCGGATTTCGGGACCCTCCAAGCTGACGCTTAGGACCGAACTCTCTGGCCCCACTCTCGTCATAATCGCGATACCTTCGACGCTGCGAATCGCGGTCGCACCCATCAAAACTGCTTCAGCCGGATTGCCCGAACTCGAGCGACCTCGCGGCACCTGGCATATTGGCGCGAGAAACGCGATTCATCACGCCCTCCATTCTACCGCGCCGCTTCCGGGCCAGTCAGCAGCCCTGTCCTGCCGGCCTTTGACGACGTGCTCTTGCGCATCGGAATCCCGGCAGCCAAAATATGAAAAAATGGAAGTTCGGCGATTGGTTTCTGGCAGTTATTCTCACCTTGGTCCTTTTGGACTTCTTCGGAATGGCTTTTGCGTTAATGCTGCCAATGGTGGCCGGATCGTTCGACCCAAGGTAAGAGCCGTATGAGGTAGTTCCTCACGTACGGATCTGTACGGGGGGTGGCCCGCAAGGGCCATCCCTACCGCGACCCAATTAATTGTCCTTTCGCGGGCGGCCGCGGGGGGTGAAACGTGGATTCGAGCCCAGGCGTTTCCGTCGTGGGCTTCCGCCACCGCTCGCTGCCCCCGGCTCCCCGCACCTCGCCTCCGCCAAATAAAAACATGGCCGAATTGTGCTATGTCACAAATGACCCCAAAATTCTTTAAGTCCGTATACGGCAATGACTTGGGGAAATTCCGAAAAGATTTCTTCGATTTTCGCATAGCGCGGCATTCGGATAATATATAGAGACAGATGTTTACAAGCATGGAGCAGTGAGCCGTGAGCCATGAGCAGAACAGACGAGATGAGGGATGAAAGACAAGAGACAAGGAATCGAGCCACGGATGGAACGCAGATCAAACACGGATACTGTTCCGTGTTCCATCCGTGTTTCGTCCGTGGCTTCCTCCGGCTTTCGTGTCTTTCGTGTCTTTCGTGGTTCCCCGCGAGCGGCCGCTGCCCTCCATTTGACCAATCGTCGGAAAAACCAAGGGCCGGAAGACGTATTCCTGGTGCCGCCCTACTCGCATCGTACTCCGATCCTACTGGCGGCCTACTGCCGCCCTACTGGCGTTCTGCTCCCGTCCTGCCCCGTGAAACCCCCACCAAACAGGCGAATTCGTGACGTTTTGGAAACCGAGAAAAAACTACAGTCGCCAAGGCCGGTTATGAACACTGGGAACACTAATTATCACTAATAAACACTAATATAAGCGGATTAGTGGTGATGAGCGGCGATCAGCGTTCCCCGGCCCGACAGAAAACAAAAACCACGACCTAAAACGTAAGACGCAAAACCTATGGCCTTCCTATGCAGATCCTATGCATTTCTATGCGTTTTCTATGGCATTTCTATGCGTTTTCTATCTAGGTATTCGACTTAACACATACGTTGTCCGCATGGAATTCAACGCCCATGACGCCCGGCAAAAAAACTCTCACCAATGTCGCGGATACGAATCACGGAACCTTTGCGCGTTTCGCGCCGCCATTTGGTGCGTGCGCGAGCGCGGCTGCACCACGCTTGCCCAGCTTGCCGCAGACCCGCGCGGCCGCCGACGGCGCGTAACATGTTACCAAATACTACCTTACGTCAATAACGCTCCCATGCACCACACAGCGAAAAACGGCAAGGCGGTGCATTTGCACCGAAAGCACGCACCAAAACCATGTGCTTTCTGAGTGCTTCCTGACTCGGTCCTGTCTTCGTTCCGACTTTTTTCGCAGGCAAAAACCAATGAAAACACGCCGTATTCTCGGCGGACAATATCAGTTATAATCGCCGCAAATCATCCACGCACTGGAGGCGACCAATGACACTACAACCGCATACTCCCCATGACCCGGCGACAATCGCCCTGGACAACGGCCCGCAACCTGGCTCGGAACTGCCGCGACTTGACCCGGCATTGTCCGACGCCAGGGCGGACCACATTGCCGAGCTGATCGACGAGATCAAGCTCTCGGCCGACAAGCTGGCCAAAGACCACGCCAGCCGCGGCGACGTAAAACTGTTGAGCCGCACGCTCCGCGAGTTGCGGTACGCGTTCAAGGTTTTCGCGCCGTACCGCACGTTTCGCAAGGTGACGATTTTCGGCTCGGCGCGCATCAAGCCCGACCACCCGGCCTACCGGCAGGCGGCCGAGTTCGGCCGGCAGATCGCGCGGCATCGCTGGATGGTCGTCACCGGCGCGGCGGGCGGGATCATGGAGGCCGGGCACGTCGGCGCCAGCCGCGAACAGTCGATGGGCCTGAACATCCTGCTGCCCTTTGAGCAATCGGCCAACCCGGTGATCGCGGGCGACGCCAAGCTCGTGCATATGAAATACTTCTTCACGCGGAAGCTGATGTTCGTCAAGGAAAGCGACGCCATCTGCCTGCTGCCCGGCGGATTCGGCACGCTGGACGAAGGGATGGAGGTGCTCACGCTCTTGCAGACTGGCAAGCGGGACCTGGTGCCGGTAGTGCTTTTGGACGAACCCGGCGGCGACTACTGGGCCACGCTGGAAACATTCTTCAAGAGGCAGCTACTGGCCAAAGCCCTGATCAGCCCCGAGGACCTTTGTCTATACAGGCGAACCGATCGCGTCGAGGAGGCGGTGGAGGAGATCCTCTCATTCTTCCGCGTCTACCACAGCATGCGCTTCGTACATGGCAAGCTCGTTCTGCGGTTGAACCGGCGGCCCGGCGACGCGATGCTGGCGACGATTCAGGAGCAATTTGTCGACATCGTCGCCACGGGCTGTTTTGAGATCACCGGGCAATTGCCGGAGGAGAAGGAAGAGACCGCGCTGGCCGAATTGCCGCGATTAGTTTTCCACTACAACAGGTACAACCAAGGCCGGCTCAGGCAGTTGATCGACTTTATCAACCGGATGCCCTAAGCGCATCCAACGGCGTCCGCGATCGTATAACCGCCGACCAAAATAACGGATAAGCCCCGCGCGGTGGATTTGCTAGCGGCCGTAAAAACAATCGGGAGCCTGACTCCAAGCTCTGAGCCAGACCCCCAATTGCGGCAAACGAGATCTGCCGATACTCAATTTAGACTGAAGCCGATTACCGGCGACGTTTGCGCCGATATAAGGCCAGGCCGCCGAAAACGGATGCCAGCAAGGCAAGTGTGCCCGGCTCCGGCACCGCCGCGACCGCCGAAGCGGCAGCGGGAACTGCCGACGAGACGACGGGCGAAGGCACGATCGCAGCCGGCAGCATCGATAGCTCGCCCGGATCGCCGACGTACAGGTTCGATCCATCCGCGATCGCCTGACTGTTCGTGGCGATCAGATTGCCGTCGTTAACTGTGGTACCGCCGAGATACGTGCCGGTGCCGCTCAGTGTTAGCGTGCCGCTGCCCACTTTGGTCAGGGCCAGCAATCCCGCAAGATTCGAGTCTTTAATCAAGCCGGAAAACGTCGTTGTGGCGTCGTTGTTGCCAACATCCAGCGTGACGCCGCTGGAGGCGGAGTTGTCCACGGTGCCGGCGCCGCTCAACCCGTTGATGTTCGTCGTGTTGCCGTAGAGGTCAAACGAGCCCGAGCTGCCAAGGGCGACGTTGCCCATGCCGGCCCCATAGGGAATAGCGGTGACGCTGCCGACTTGCAGCGTGCCGCCATTGACCGTGGTGTTGCCGGCGTAAGTGTCGGAACCGGTCAATTGCAGGCTGCCGTTGTTGACCTTGGTTATGCCGAAGCTATTGTAGATGTTTCCGTTGACGATCAAATCGGATGGCGCCGTTCCATGTGCCACGTCCAGAACCCATGTCGAGTAGGCGGCGTTCAAGGCGACGTTGATCACGCTCGGTTGCGCGGCAGCGAGCGTGGAAATCTCGCTAGCATTGGTCGTGTTGCGGAACTCCTGGCTCTGTCCCGTGCCGACGTTGACCGTTCCGGCGGAAAGTACCAGCCGGCCGCGGCCGTTGACCGTGCCGCCGTGGATGTACTGCTCGCGGTCCAGCGTCATTGTGCCGCCGAGGATGCTGATCACGCCCCAGGAGGTGCCGCCGTCGATGTTGTCGCCGCCCGAACGCATGCGCGCTGGAAAGCAAGAGATCGCCGCCGGGGTTTACCTGGATGTTCAACGCTCCAAAGCCGAACGGCGACGAATTGAAGTAACTGCCGCCGAAATCGACCGTGCCCTGATTGATGACGAGCATCCCGCCGTTGGTAACCGTGCTGCCGGCATAGTTGACAAAGCGCAGCGTGCCGGAATCGACCGTCGTGAGCGTTCCACCCAGGGCCAGCGAGTTGCCGAACTGAAGCTGCATGCCGTTGGCGACGTTGATCGAACCGCCGCTGGCGCCGACCGTGAAGCCGCGGTCGGTGTTGACCGTCGCGCCCGTGTACTGGAAGACGCCGCCGTTGAGCACGAGGTTGCTGCGCACGTTGCTCGATGCGCCGATCGAGCTGGGCAACAAGCCGTTGGCCAGATTATTGACCTGGAGCGTGCCGCCGCTGACGGTCGTCACTCCGGTGTAACTGTTGTTGCCGGTCATCGCCAGCACGCCGTCGGTGACGGTCGTGGCAGCCGTATAAGTATTGTCGCCGGTCATCGTGAACGTGCCGCTGCCGACCTTGACCATCGGGACCGAACCGGCCAAAGTGCCGTCGAACTCGCTCGTGACGCCGACGCCGCCGACGCTGAGAGTGCCGCCGGTGGGAGTGAGGGTTCCGAAGCCGGTTAGCCCGCCGATCGTTGCGTTGAAGCCACCGAGGTCCAGCGCTCCGCCAGCCGGTGTAACAATCGAGTTCTGCACGGTCAGCGGCGCACGGTCTGCAACGTGCCGCCATTGAGCGTAGTTCCGCCCGTAAAGGTGTTGCT
This sequence comes from uncultured Planctomycetia bacterium, assembly GCA_963707295.1. GTDB lineage: Bacteria > Planctomycetota > Planctomycetia > Pirellulales > Thermoguttaceae > JANXQG01. The sequence continues at coordinate 2,535,081 of CAVPPL010000005.1, read as the reverse complement.
GCCGCTGAGGTTCAGCAGGCCGTTGGCGACGGTCAGGGTCAACGTGCCGCCGGTGGTGGCCGCGGTGTCCCGAATCGTGCCCGCGAACGTTGTTGAACACGCCGCTGAAGATCAAGTCGGCGCTGCCCGTGCCGCTCGTGATGGCTTGATTCGCGGCCGTCGCGCCGCTGCCGATGGCCAAGTCGCCGATCTGCTGCGAATAGCCGGCCAGATCAAGCGTTCCGTTGCTGCCGGTGCTGCCGAGCGTGACCGTTCCGGCGATGGGCAGGCCGTTGTTCGTTCCAAGAATCACTTTGCCGCCGCCCTGGATGAACGTGCCTTGAACGTAGTCGTTCATGTTGGCAACGGTCAATGTGCCCGGGCCGAACACTTTGAGCGCGGTGCCGTCTGCGATATCGCCCGCGCCGGTGAAGACGAAGTTCTTCGAGCCGGTTACCGTAACCGAACCAGGACTCACCGTGCTGGTAATATTGACGGTCGTGGCGACGGCGCTGTTGTTGAAGGTAACCGAGTCCTTGGTGGCAAAGAAATTGCCGGCCTGCGTTGGTGCGCCAGTCCAAGGCAAGTTGGCCGTGTCGTTCTGGTCCCACGTGGTCGAGCTGGTGCCAATCCAGGTCAGGTTGGCGTTGAAGCCGCTTATCAACAGTTGGATGGCGCTATTGTTCCCGCTGCCGTAATTGAACGCGGCGGTCTGCCGCAGGCCGAGCAGTCCGGGGGCCAACTGGAGCCCCGAACCGCCGGCAGTGCTCGAAGGATCGAGCGTGCCGTAAGTGAAGAGCGTATACGGGCTGCCGGACGCCAGCGTGCCGGCGGTGGGATTCACCGAAACGGTCATATTGCCGGTCAGGCTGAGGTTGCCCGTCACGGCGACGAGGTCGTTGACTCCACCGCCGACGGTGGACGTGCCGGCGAGGTCGAAGTTGGCGGTTGCGCCGCCGGTCGATACCAGGTTCGGCAGGGTGAGTGTGCCGATCGAACCCAGCGCGGTGGTTGGGCCGGGGTTGATCGTGGTGCCGAAGCTGAGCGTCACGGCATTCGTGCCGCTGATCGTGCCCGCGCCGCCGAGAGTGCCGCCGCCGATCATGTAGGCGTCGCCGCCGCTGTGCGTGCCGTTAACCAAAAGCGCACCGCCAGTGACGTTCGTCATTCCGGCATAATTGTTGGAGCCGCCGAGGGTCAGCGTGCCGGGGCCGGCCATTGTCAGGGCGATCGTTTTGGCCGGACCGTTTTGGACCGAACCGTTGAAGCTGCCGCCGGTGGCGCTGATGACCGTCGTGCCGGCCCCCGTGCTGTTGTCCGTGATCCCGCCGGCGGCGCCGGAGAGTTGTCCGAGCGTGGGACTGTAGCCGCCCAGATCGAGCAGGCCGCCGTTGGCCGTAAGGCCGCCGCCGTAGGGCAGGCTCGCGCCGCTGAGCAATTGCAGCGTTCCGGCGCTCACGGTTGTTAGGCCGCCGTAGGTGTTGGCGCCGGCCAAGGTCACAAGGCCGTTGCCGGTCTTGGTCAGTGACGCCGAAGTTCCGGCGAGCGGGACGCCGATCGCTCCGCTTTGCATGTTGAAACTCGCGCCCGTCAAGCCGCCACCCCCGGGCGAACTGACGATGCTGCCGTTGACGAGCGTGACGGCGCCGACCGTGGGATAGTTGCCGTCAACGTCCAACTGGCCGCCGCTGACGGTCAAGTTGCCCGTCATCGATCCCAGTGCGAAGGCGTTGGCGACTTGCAGGATTCCGCCGCTGATGGTGGTGCCATTGGTGTAGCCGTTTGCCCCACCGAGCGTGAGGGCGCCGATGCCGGCCTTGACGAAGGCGAAATTGGCAGACGTGCCGCTTGTGCCCAGCGTGCCGTTAAATGTGCTCGGCGCAAAGCCATTGTAGTTGACCGTCAACGTCTGTGCGGTGGCGTTGCCATTCTTAACAGTGGCAGCGGTCCCATTGAGCCCCGCAATGATAATATTGGGCGACGAAGTGGTCGCCGCGAGCACAAAGCTGCCCGTGCTCGTGCCCATATCCACGGTCGCATATTGGAGGGCCGTGTTGTTGTAGTCGTTGATCGTGTCGTTGTTGCTGCCTGCGGCCACCGTGCCGTTGAATGTGTTCGCGCCGTTGGTGAAGGCCAGCCACATGCCGTTGCCGCCGTCGGTCACGGTCAGCTTGCTGGAGCCGCTGACGACACCGTCCAGCCAAAGCGACTTGGGATTCCAACGGCCTTCCAAGGTGCTGTCGGCCTGCACCGAAATCGTGCCCGTCAAATGCTGATAACCGTCTTCCTGGTGGATCTTTCCTCCGTTCAAGACAATGGCATTCGGTATATTGAACGTCGATCCGGAACTGCCTGGATAGAAGCCCAGCGTACCGCCGGGATTGATCGTAACCGTGCCGGTTCCCAGCGCATTGACGTTCTCGTTGGCGCCGTTACCGACCCCAAGAATGCCGGCGTTGATAAACGTCCCCCCGGTATACGTGTTCACGGCGCTCGTAAGGTACAGCGTTCCCGGACCCGATTTGGTGAGCGCGGTTGCGGATGCCGTACCACCGCTGTTCGTCAAGGTGGAACTGATTATCAATGAGCTCGACGTGTTGTTCTGAATCACCACCAGGTCCTTGCCAACGGACCCCATGAGCGAGCCTCCGGAGATGGTCACCGCGTTGCCGCCGACGCCGGATGTTTCTAGCAAGCCGCCCGTGGCAATCGCTAGCGCCTGAGTGGAGGCGAGCGCCAATGTCGCCGTGCCCGTAAAGCTGAATCTTAGCGAATTGATCGTCGTGCTGCCGCTGCTGAAAGTAAAGCTGCCGGTGTTGTTAGGATCGACGTTTGCCGCCGCGGAGAAGGAGCCATTGTACGAGCCGGCCGCCAAACCGCCGATCGCATAGGGGCTGCTGCCGCCGGCCACGGCCCAGGTGCTTCCGCCCGTAGTGGCGTAACCGCCGAGGATCGTGGCATTCGGGCTGGCGTTGCTGGTCGACGTGGTGATGCTGCCAACGATCGGCAAGCTGAAATCGACGGTGGCGCCCACGCTCCGCGTGATCGCCCCCAGGGCGAGCGTGTTTGTACCGCTGGAGGCGTTTACCGTGTTCGCGCCCGCACTGAATGTGGTCCCATTGAAGGTTTGCGAATTGGCTAGTGAGGCGTTTCCGATAATCGCCAACGAGCCGCCCGCCATTGTCAACGCGGACGCCGAAGGCACGATGTTGTTCACCGGAGAAGCGGCTTGGCTGAAGTCCAAAACCAATTGCCCGGCGCTGATCTTCGTGCCGCCGCTGTACGTTTCGGTGTTGGCCAATGTCAACGCACCGCCGCCGATCTTCGTTAGCGAACCGCTGCCCGAGATTGCGCCGCCAATTGTCAAGCTATTGCCGTTGGTGTCGATGGTGGCGGCGGCGCCGTTGGCCAGCGCGATGCCGCGGTTGGCCGAGAGGGCGATTCCCGCCGCGCCCGCCTGAAGGGTGCTGTTGGCGGTTAACGTCAGGTTCGTGGCCGGCGAAGAAGGCGCCGTGCCCAGCGCCGAATCGGAGTTGATGTTCAACGTGCCGCCGGTAATCGTCGTGCCGCCAGTGTACGTATTGGCCACGCCGCTGTTGAGCATGATCATGCCGGGGCCCTTGACTACGAGCGAATTGTTGCCAGTCAGTTGCGAATCGAACGTAAGCACGGCCGCGCCGCCTCCGAGCCGATACACGCCGTTGTCGTTCGGTGTCAGTGTGCCGGAATAGGTCGAATTGGCGTATGCGCCAAGGCTCGCAAACGCGAGGTTCGCGCCGGCGCTGCTGAAGTCGAGGTTATTGGCATCGAACGTCCCCAAGGCCACGGTAAAGCTGTTGCTCAGCGAGGCCGACGCAATGTAGGGGAATAGCGTCTGGTCGAAGGCCCAGCCGGCGCCGAGCGTCGCGCCGTTGGCGACATTGATCGAGCCGGAAGCGGGGAGCGAAGCCGGGCTGTTGTAAACCAGCGTGCCGGCGTTGATGTTCGTGCCGCCAGAGTACGTGCTGCTGCCCGCTAGAATTAACGCACCGGCACAGACCTTGGTGAGCGAACTGCCCGCGCCGGCGTCCGACAAATTGCCCCAGAACTGAGTGTTGGAGCCGTTGCCGCCGACGGTCGAAGGAACCGCCGCCGCGCTACCGTTCACCAGTACAAGATTGTTCACGCCTTGCAGGCCGCCCAGCGCGAGGGCGGTCAGGGCTGAGATGTTCAGCGCACGGACCCACTGGTGTCGAGCGTGCTTCCAGCCAGCGCCGAGTTGTTGGCCAGGGCCAAAACTCCGCCGTTGACAAGAGTAACTCCGGTGTAGGTGTTCGAGTTGCTGAGCGTCAGCGTGCCGTTGCCGACCTTGGTCAGTCCGCCCGCGCCGCTGACAACCGTGCTCAAACTGGGATTGAAGCCGTTAGTGTCGATAACGCCGCCGCCGGCATTAAGCTGGAACAGCACCTTGCCTACCGTGCCGGCCGTGGGCGTGAGATCGGCCACGTTGCCGGAAAGTCGCAAGACACCGCCTGACTGCAATTGCACGTTCCCGGTGCTGGGCGACGTGAGCGAAAGGATCTGGAACGGCTGCGGCGTGACGAACGTGCCGCTCACCGTCAGGTTGCCGTTGCCGGCGGCGTTCGTTCCTGCGTTGATCGTGATCGGGTTAGCGCTGGCGTAATTCATCAGTCCGCCGGTGCTTACCGCGAGCGTTGCGCCAAACCCGCCTGCGCCCTGGATCGTCAGGTTGCCGCTCTGGTTCCATGTACCGCCGCTGGCCACCGTAGCAGTCGCGTCGCGGCCCACGAAGGCGCTGCCGCTATTATTGAGCACGCCAGAGACGTTCAATGCCTGAGTGTTCGAGCCGGCAGCGGCACTGTTGCCGACCTGGAGTCCGCCGGCCGATGAGATGGCGATCGTCGAGCCGGCCAGAAAATTGACCGTGGTCACATTCGCCGACGCCGGGCCGATCGCCCATCCGCCGTTGGCCGCACTCTGGTTATTGGAGACGTTGACCGTGCCGATATTGACCGTGGCCAGGCCGGTGTAGGTGTTGTTGGTGCCGCTCAGGTTCAGCCCGCTGCCGTCCGAGTTGATGTTTAGTGAGCCCGAACCGGAGATGTTTGAACTAACGTTGCCCGTGTAGCCGCCGACAAAGTTGAACGTACTGTTCGTTGCCAGGGAAATCGGGCTGGTGAACTTAGCGCCGTTCATGCTGGGATAAGAGTCGCCCAACGTTCCGCCGTTGAGAATAATGGGCAAGGCAATATTAATACCGCTGCTTCCCCGAGTGTACGATTGAGTTGTCAATGCGCCGCCGGCATTGATTGTGATCGCGCCGGTGCCCGTCAAAGCGACCGTTTGCTGGGCACCGGAGTCCGAACGCGCCGAAATAGTCCGACACAAGCTGCACCGTCCCTTGATTAATGACAATGTTGCCGGAGCCACTATAAGTCAGCCCGTTCAAAACGAGCGTGCCAGGGCCCGATTTCGTCAAGGTATGGCCGGCCAGGTTTAGCGTGCCGTCGGTTCCCGTGCTGGAGCCGATGTTGATCTCGTTGGTGGTCGGGTAGATCGTCGCGTCGCCGCCGAGCGTGACACTCTTCAACCAACCCGCGCCGCCGGTGTTGATGATAGCGCCGCCGGCAGAGCCGGTGCCGCTGATCGTAAACGTGTAGGGAGTCGCGCCTTCGATGATCTGTCCGTTGACATCCAGCGCGCCGCCGTTGACGATGGTTGCCGCGCCTATGCTGCCGAGAGCAGACGCCGTGTTGGCCAGTTTGAGCGTACCGCCGACGACTGTTGTTCCGCCAGTGTAGGTGTTGGTGCCCAATAGCGAGACGGAGCCGACGCCCGAATTGATAACGACGCTTCGCGCGCCGCCGCCGTCGAGCAGTCCGCCGACATTCGCCACATAAAGCGTACCCGCGCCGCCGCCCAGGTAATACGTGCTGCCGCTGGGATTGAGCGTTCCGCTGAACGTGTTGTTGCCGATCGAGCCGAGCGACAGGGTCGGATAGCTGGGCGACATGTTGACGGTTTCGCTGCTATTGCCCGTGATGGCCACCGCCCCGCTCGGGCTAATGCTGAACGACCCCAAGTTGGCGATCCACGAGTTGATGCTCGGATAGGCTGCGCCGCCGATAGCCGCGCCGCTGGCGATGGTTACGGCACCGCTGGACGGGATGCTACCCGCGCTGCCAAAGCCGATTCCGCCGCCAACGACGTTGATGCCGCCGGTGAAGGTGTTGGCACCGCCGACCGTCAATCCGTCGCCGGCAATCGTAAGCGAACTTCCGGCGGTCGCCTCTGAGATATTCCCGTTAAAGGTAGTGACAGAGCCGTTGCGTCCTACGGTGAGAGTGGTTGCGCTGCCGCCCGCGCCAAGCACGACGTTCGACGTGCCCGCGCCGCTGGAAGCCAAGCCGCCGACCGACGGCGCGGTGGTCGTGAAGGCGAGCGTGGCTGCGACGGCCGGATTGAACGTTATAGTGCCCGAATTCAGCGCGTTGTTGTTCGCGGCGACAAGCGTGCCGCCGCTGATCGTCGTGCTGCCCGTATACGTGTTAGATGCAGTGAGCGTCAGAATGCCGTTGCCCGTTTCCACGATGCCGTTGCCGTTGCCGGCGTAGGGCATGATCACCGCGGAGATTGTGAGATCCGAGGCAGGACTCGCCGCGCCGCGGGTCACGTTGAAAGTCATATTACCGCCTTGCGGGCTAATCGCCTTGCAACTGATGAGCGCCGGATTGCCGGACGCGTCCGACGTGGCGTTGAATGCGTTCGTGCCGGATGCCATGTTGAAAGAATACGAGCCGTTGACGTCGCCCGTGCCCGAGCCGGTGAACACGCCGCCGGTCATGTTTATGGTGTTCTGGATCGTCGCGCGGCTGCCGGCGGTGATGTTGGATACGGTGCCGCCATTGATAGTCAGCGCATTGCGACTACTGGTGTAGCCGAGCACGTCTGCTGTGTTGAGGGCCAAGAATCCTCCGCTGTTGACGGAAATGGTCGGCGAGGCAAGCGCGCCGTTGCCGGCGTTGCCCGTGTTCAATTGCAGGGTGCCGCTGTTGACTATGGTATTGCCGGTGTAGGTATTGACGCCCGACATGGTCGCCAGCCCGCTGCCGTTCATCGTGAATCCGCCCGAGCCGCTGATGACGCCGGAGAATGACGAGGCGCTGTTGCCCGCGATAGTTAACAGGTTGTTCGCGTTAGCCACGTTGCCGGAAACTGTCAACAGGCTGCCGGAATTGTTGAGCCAGGTTTGTGCGCCGCCGAGCACGAGCGAGGAGCTGATCGTCATCGCTCCCGCGCCGGGGTCCATCTCGATGCCGGTGTTGGCGTTCGTGCCGATGGTGGTGGAGTTGATCGTGAGGGCGCTGCCGCTGATGGTCAACGAGCCGGCGCCGGTGCTCCACAGGCCGCCGATCGCGGCGGTTGCCGTAAGGGTCGGTTGCGTGCCGGTATACGAGAGGCTGGCGAACTGGCCAACGTCGGTCCCGGTCGGCACGGTTCCGCCCCAGTTGGCGGGCGTGCTCCAAGTCGTGCCCACGTTGGCCCAATTATAAGTGGCTGCCGTGGCCGCCTGGGCAACGAGAGCCATTGCGAATCCCAAGGCGACGAGTGCGCCCAACTTGCGGAACGTCCTATGCACAAGCATTGCATACCTTTCTGTGAGTAAAGCGTATTACCCTTGTGCGGCTTCGATGCTTTCATCCGGCACGCACACAATACCCCTCGCGCGAGACTGATCTTCAGATCGTACTTGAACTTATGGCGAGTCACCGATCCCCCGCAAATCGGCCCGCCCCCGCGCCGATGCAGCCAGCGCGAATTCGACACTGTTACCGATTGTAATCGAAGCGAAACGGCTTGGCAAGCACTTTGGCGCTTTTTTTTTGAAAGCTAACAAAAGTGTCATGTTTTCGCAGGAATACTAATTAAATCACGGCCGCGGCCAGGCGATGCCCGACATTTCCGCCAGCGCCAGGAGCAACGCGTGCGTGCCGTCGCGGCCGTGGCCTTGGGCCTGCGCCGCGCGATAGAGCTGCTCCGCCAGAGCCGTGCCGGGCATCATTAAGTTCATCTGCTTCGATTCCGCCAGCACGATGCCCAGATCCTTGAGAAAATGCTCGATGAAGAAACCGGGCGCGAAGTTGCCTTGCAACATCCGCGGGCCGAGGTTCAAAAGCGACCAGCTTGACGCCCCGCCGCCGCTGACGGACTGCAAGACCTTTTCGAGATCGAGACCTGCCTTGAACGCATACAACAGCGCTTCGCACAGGCCCACCATGCCGGAGGCGATTAAAGTTTGGTTGACCATTTTGGCGTGCTGTCCAGTGCCGGGGCCGCCGTGATGCACGATCGTCTTACCCATTGCCTGCCAGCAGGCGCCAGCGCGGTCACCGCGCGGGCGTCGCCGCCGATCATGATAGAGAGTCGGGCCTCGCGGGCGCCGACGTCGCCGCCCGATACCGGTGCATCGATGCTGAGCACGCCGCGCGCGTCGGCGGCCGAAGCGATCTCGACCGCCAACGAAGGCTCGCTCGTGGTCATATCGACCAGGATAGCGCCGGGCCGACAACCAGCCAACGCGCCGTTAGCGCCGAGCAGCACTTCGCGGACGTCGGCCGGATAGCCGACGATGCTGAAGGTCACGTCGCTCTCGGCGGCCACCGCGCGGGGCGAATCGGCCCAGCGCGCGCCTTGGGCTAGGAGCGCTTCGGCCTTCGCCCGGCTGCGGTTGTAAACGGTAACGGAAAAGCCGGCGCGCATGAGATTCGGCGCACATGCTCGAGCCCATGACGCCCGTACCGATCCAGCCGATGCGGTGCGTGGAGGGTGAAACCGGCGGAAGGGCGATGGCCGTGTCGATCATAAGTTGTCTTTCCAGCGGAAGGAGGAAATGTTATGGAAGCGGGTCTTTATTGTATAACAAGCGTGCGGCGCCGGTATAATGCATCGGCGCAACTATGAACTTGCCGAACTCCGCGTTGACTGCTCCATATTCACATTCGCCGGCCTCGCGACTGATCGTTTGCGAGCGAACTGGCGAGTGGACGGCGGCGTTGCGCGTGGAACTGGCCGCAGTTGTTTATCTTCCCGATGCCGGTGGGGGCGTGAAATATGCGGATGGGGGCGTGAAAGTTTGGGAATGCCGCCGGTTGGCCGAGGCCTGGACGGCGCTGGCGGAAACGAATACAGCGTTTCTGATCGCGGAGGCCACAGCCAAAAACCTTGGCGAGTTGGTGCGGCGGGTGAGTTGGCTGCGTCGCGATTTTCCGCACGCCCGCGCGGCGGTTGTGGCGGATCGCAGCCTTGCGGGCTGCGAGTGGTTCGTGCGGGAAGCGGGCGCGATACACTTTCTCGCCTCGCCTAGGCAATTGTCGCCGCTGGCCAGACTCGTGGTTCGACATTTGGCCGACGTGCCGCAGCCGGCACCGACTTTAGCGGAACAAATCTGGGCAAGCCTACCCTGGGCGCGTCATGCATCGTAGAATAGTCGCCTATGCCAACACCATTTACCGAACCCGCCGTCCGAAACGCGCTTGCCGCCTTCCAAGATCCGGAAACCGGCCGCAGCGCCATGCAACTCCAGCAGATACACCGAATTGACCTCAGCAATGGAAAACTATCCGTGACGCTCGGCCTGACGAGTTGGGCCGCGCCGCTGTGGAACGAGATCGCCGAGGAGTTAGCCGCATTGCTGCGCGGCCGCTTTCCGGACCAGACGGTCGAGGTCACTGTTGAAGAGCACAACCGCCCGCCGGAACCGACGGGAAAGGCGGGCTTGACAGCCAAGAGCGTCATTGCCGTCGGGGCCGGAAAAGGAGGCGTCGGCAAGAGCACGATCGCCGCCTATCTGGCCTGCGGGCTCGCTCGTGCCGGGGCCAAAGTCGGACTAATGGATGCTGACGTTTACGGGCCGAGCGTCGCGCATCTCTTCGGGATCACCGAAATGCCGCGGCTTGTGGGCAACAAGATCGAGCCGGTCGAAACTGCGGGCGTCAAGCTGATTTCGATGGGGATGTTGGTCCCGCCGCGGGAAGCGATAATATGGCGCGGTCCTATGATTCACAAAATGATGCGACAGTTTGTGGAGGACGTGATCTGGGGAGACTTGGATTACATAATTGTCGATATGCCGCCAGGTACCGGCGATGTGCCGCTTTCGCTTCGCGAATTTGTTGACGTTACAGGCGCCATCGTGGTTTGTACACCGCAGGATGTCGCCTTGCTGGACGCCACTAAAGCGATAACTATGTACCGGAATCTGCACATGAATGTCCTCGGCATGGTGGAGAACATGAGCTTTTTCATCTGCCCCAATTGCAGTGCGCGGCACGAGATTTTTGGCTGCGGCGGTGCCAAGCGTAGGGCGGCCGAAATGGAAGTGCCGCTGCTGGGCGAGGTGCCGCTTAACACGCGGCTTCGCGTGTTGGGCGACGAAGGCCGCGTCTTCGCCTCTTTTGATCACGAAGCTACGCGATCGTATCTGGAAGCACTGCCGCATACGTTGGTAGGCAACTTGGTTCGCGCCCGCCGGGCCAAGCCGGTGCTGCCGACGCTGACGGTTCTGTGAGGGACGATCGCTACCCCGCAATGGGCTGCTGCTCTCGACTTTCGGCGCCTTGCTCTTTGGGCGGGAACATCGGCGATTTCATCACCCCCCAGCGACAAAGGCGATAAATGAGCGCGGTCTGCAAACAGCCCAGCCCGTACACCACGCTGCGGCGAAAATTGATCGACGACGATTCCTTTTCATAGCGCGTCGGGCAGCTTACCTCGGCGATAATGTTCCGATGCCAGAGGACTTGCGCCAGCATTTGGTTGTCGAATACGAAGTCATTCGAGCAAGCATCAAATCTCATTTGTTGGAGCAACTCCCGGCTGAACGCCCGATAGCCGCTATGATACTCCGAGAGCTTCGTGCCGAGGATGAGGTTTTCCGCCCAAGTCAGGACGCGGTTGAAGAAGTACTTCCAGACAGGCATCCCGCCCCGCACGGCGTGCCGGCCAAGGACGCGGCGAGGCCAGCACACACGGATAGAGCCCCGAAGCGATCATGGCCACCATCGCCGGGATGAGCCGCGGCGTGTATTGGTAGTCGGGATGGACCATTATCACGATGTCCGCGCCGGCCCTGCGCCAGGCGGTAGCATGTTTTCTGGTTGGCCCCGTAGCCGGCATTGACTTCGTGTTTGTGGACGATCGTATTGGGCAGGCTGCGGGCCACCGCGGTCGTTTCGTCCCGGCTGGCGTCATCGACGACGATCACCAGGTTGACCATGCCTTGATCCATCACCTCGTCATAGGTCCGCTTCAACGTCCGCGCGGCGTTGTACGCCGGCATGACGACGACCACTTTCTTGTCACGGAACATGCGCACCTCGTGGAAATGTTAATGCGAGTGTCAGTATTCATTTTAATCCGACTTGTCTCGGAGTGCACCATGCCGCAGCATTGTTGCGGGCGGACTGCGTCAGGATGAAATGATTTTGACGATTGTGCGGCCAGCAGGTCCCTCTTGCCGATAGGGACTATATGCAGTTGCCGCGCGTGGAGGCGTCAAACGTGTCAATGAAGGCGGGCACATTCGTCCTTTCCGGCAGAAAGGACCGTACTTGCGCAACCGCCCGCTCTTGTCGGCCTGCCAGACCTGGCCCGATTCCACGTCCATCGCGGTCAACCAGCCGTTGCCGTAACACCAAGTATCGATGCAGCGAAGGTGGCCAAGGTCGAGGACCTCGCCGGTCTTCTGGGACGTGTGGCCGACGATCACCGTCTTGCCGGAGACGTGTGGTCCCGGCATGTGATCGCGAAGCGATTCCCACAGGAGCACTCTTCGCGGCAACTGGTCAATCGCCGTTTCGGCGCGGTAGTTCGCATGCACGAAGATGAAATGCTCGGTCTCGAATGCCGCGCCGCAACGTGCAAGGAACTCGATGTGTGCGGGCCAGACGCCGGCCGCCTCACTCGCGCCGTAGCTGGCCAGCGTCGCGTCGCCGCCGAAGTGGAGCCAGTACGCCGGCAGATAAGTGTGTCCGCGACAGACTTCCAACATCATCTCGTCGTGATTGCCGAGCAACGGCGCCAAGTTCGTTTGCTTTTGCAGAGCGATGAGCGTCTCCAGCACGCGGCAGGAGTCCGGCCCGCGATCGACGTAATCGCCCAGCGTGACGATCGTGTCTTCGCCGCGCGGCTGAATCGCGTCCAGCACTGCATGGAATGCGGCCATGCAGCCGTGAATGTCGCCGATGGCAATGATGCGTCCGGGCATCACGTCCTCTGCCGTTCCAACTCGGCCAGCCGGGCGGCGATCTGCTGATCGTCGGGGATAAAGCCTCGCTCGCGGTCGCCGATGAACTCGGCCTCCAAGTCGAGCAGATCGTCGCGGATATTCGCAAGCTGGCTTGGGCTGAGGCGGTCGATGAAGAGCTTGCCATCGATGTGATCATTCTCGTGCTGCAGCGCGCGGCGAACAGCCCGTCAACGTCGTACCGCCTTTCGTTGCCGCACAGGTCGTATGCCACGGCGACAACCTGCTCGCTTCGTCGCACAGGGGCGTAGATTTCCGGGAAGCTCAGGCACCCTTCGTCGGCCTCGGTGTTGCCGCTCTGCTTGAGGATCGTCGGGTTGATCAGCACGTGCTCGTGGTCCTTGTTGGCCGCGTCGCCGCTGACGTTAAGGATGAATATGCGATAGGGCAAATCGACCTGGTTCGCCGCCAGCCCGATGCCTTTGTGCTCGTACATCAACTCGAACATCTCGGCGATCCACTTGCGCAGCTCGGCATCGACGCGCTTCAGCGGCCGGGACAAATGCTTCAAGGCCGGATGGGGATAATTGACGATCCGCAAAATGACTGCTCCGCTCCTGGGGATTGCGTCGGGCACTATGAGCCTGACCTGCTTCTGCAAACACAACATTATATGCGAGATTCGGCGGAATGCGTAGATCAGTCGCGCCGCCGAGGGCCGGAAACCCGGGGGGCGCGAGGCGATTACAGGGCATTGCATTCGGCTTCGCGAGCTAGTAGGCTCTAACGGCATTATTCCACACTCGATGATTACCCCACCTCCGTTCATCAAGGCACTTGCCGCGATAACCAACATCCTATCAATCCTATGCGCCGCCTTATCCTTTGCCTTCTAGTTTTTTCAATCCGCCCGTTGTTTGCCGATTCGGCCGAGCCGGACCAAAGTCTGTCCACGCTCGCTGAGCAAACACATTGGAAACGAACCGGGCGATACGACGAAGTCATCAAGCTGTGCAAAGAGTTCGTCGCGGCATTCCCGAAGCAGGTCGCGTATTCCCAATTTGGTGAGACGGCCGACGGCCGGCCGATGATGGCAATTATCGCCTCCGCCGACGGCGTCTTGGATCCGCAGGCGGCCAAGGCGAAGAACCGCCCGGTCGTGTTCGTGCAAGGCGGAATCCATGCCGGCGAAATCGACGGCAAGGACGCCGGGTTTTTGCTGCTCCGCGAACTGTTGCGCGGCGAAATCGAGCCGGGGATTCTGTCGAAGCTGACGTTTGTTTTTGTGCCCGTTTTCAACGTTGATGGCCATGAGCGAATTAGCAAGAACAATCGCCCCAATCAGCGGGGACCGGAGGAAATGGGCTGGCGGGTCACCTCCCAGAATTACAATCTGAACCGCGACTATACGAAGGCCGACACGCCCGAGATGGCGGCGATGCTGCGTCTGCTGCACGTCTGGGACCCGATTCTGTACGTTGACTTGCACGTGACCGACGGCGGCGATTTTCAGCCCGACGTTTCGCTGACGATCCACCCGTCACTGAAGGGGCCCGAAGCGCTGAGACGGGTCGGCGCCGGCTTGGCGAGCGCGCGAAGCGGCAACTTGAAGACCAGGGGCATCTGCCGCTGCTCTTCTATCCGGAGTACGTGAAGGAGGACCAGCCGCTTTCGGGATTCAAACTGGGGATCGCGCCCGCTCGATATTCCGAGGCGTACTGGGGATTGAACAACCGCATTGGCGTTCTCGTGGAGACGCATTCATGGAAAGATTATGCTGTCCGCGTAAAGGCGACGCACGACTCGGTCGCGGCCCTCATGAGAGTCGCGGCCGACGAGGCCGACGAATGGCGCCGCGCCGCGAAACTGGCCGACGACGAGGGCCGGGCGAGCGGCGGCAAGGAAGTCGTCCTCAGGTACGTCAATACGTCCTCTTCACAAACCATCGACTTCCAAGGCTACAAGTTCGAGCGGCTGCTCTCCCCCGTGTCTGGTCTGCTTTACACGAAGTATTCTCCTAGTGTGAAGCAAGTTTGGAAAGTGCCGTTGTACAACGAACTTCGCCCGGCCGCCGTGGCGACCGCGCCAAAAGGCGGTTATGTTGTTCCTCGGGCACACGCGGCGTGGATGAGCGAGAAACTGAAGCTGCATGGCATCGGTTATCAGGTCTTGCCGGCCGCGATGACTTTGGACGCCGAAGCCTATCGGGCGAGCGACTTTCAATTCGCGCGACAATCGTACGAAGGTCACCAGTCGTTGACCGTGCAAGGAAAATGGGCGAGGGAACGGCGCGAGGTGCCGGCCGGGTCGCTCTTCGTGCCGATTGCGCAGCCCAGAGCGAGACTAATCGTACACCTCTTCGAGCCGGAATCGACGGAGTCGTTTCTGTGGTGGGGATTCTTCAACGCCCACTTTGAGAAGAAGGAGTATCTTGAACGCTATGTCAACGAGGAAGTCGCTCGCAAGATGCTGGCCGAGAATCCTGGGCTTGAGGCCGATTTCCAGGCCATGCTGCGCGAGCATCCCGTGGTCGCGCGCGATCCGGAGAAGAAACTGGAGTTCTTCTACCGCCGCCATCCGACGTGGGACGAACGATATGGCTTATATCCGGTCCTGAGAACCGATCGAGTGCCGGAACCACGTTAGCCGTAGGGTGCGTGAAGTGAATCGAAGCGCCGATGGTGGGTTTCGCACGGAGTCAAACCCAATTCTAGTCCTCATATTGTTTTCAACCGATTCGCGCAACGCACCTTTCGCAAGTGGTTCCGTGCTCCACCCACCCTGCATAAACCGCGTTACACCGTCTCCGGCAGCAAATAAGGCTTCCGCCGCTCGCGGTCAAGATACTTATTGGCCTCCGCGTCGTCGGGAAAGTTCTCCTTGACCGGGTCCCAACGCAGCTTGCGGCCGGCCCAGCGGGCGATGTTGCCCAGATGGCAGACCGTTGTCGAACGGTGGCCGATCTCGACGTCGGCACGAGGCCGCGCGCCGCTCACGATGCAGTCCAGCCAATTCTTTTGGTGGCTCTCATCATGGCCCGCGTTCTTGGTGATCTCCTTGGCAATTTCCGGCGGGTTGGAGCGGACCCGGCCGCGGGCCAAGTCGATCTTGCCGTGCTCGCCGATGAATATCGCGCCCCCCTCGTTGCCCTTATCGAGCTTCACCGTCACGCCGTTGGCGTAACGGAAGAAGACCATCGGCACCTTGCAGATCTTCTCGCCGCGGGCCCGCGATTCAGGCTGCGTGTAGATCGGCTCCTCGAACTTGGCGCCCTCGGTCCAAAGCTCGACCGGCCCCGTGTCGTCCATGCCCAAAGCAGACTGGATCTGATCGAGACCGTGAGCGCCCCAACCGGTCATCTCGCCGCCGGAATGTGGGCGGAAGGAAATCCAGCCGGGATTGGACCGCGGAGCGTAGAGGTCCGGGTGGAAGGGAACCAGCGGCGCGGGGCCGCACCACATATCCCAGTCGAGCCCCGCGGGCACGGGCTGGGCCTCAAACTTGTATGCCCACGGGCTAGGATAATTGCTGCCGATGACCTCCGTGATCTTGCCCAGCTTTCCGCTGCGGATGTACTCGCACGTGGCCTGATTGATGCCCATCGAGCGCTGCTGGCTGCCGGTCTGGAAGACGCGGTTGTACTTCCGCGCGGCTGCAACCATCAGCCGGCCCTCGTGGATGGTGAGGGTCAGCGGCTTCTCGGCGTAGACGTGCTTGCCGGCCTGGCAAGAATGGATCGAAACGATCGCCCGCCAGTGATCTACCGTGGCGGTGAGGATCGCATCGACGTCCTTTCGCTCCAGCAGCTTGCGGTAGTCCTGGTAGGGCTCGCCGCTGTACTTTTTGGCGATCTGCCGGGCACGGGGCAAATTGACGTCGGCGATGGCGATGAAGCGGCTGCGGGAGTCCTTCATGCACAAGGCCAGATCGCCGCTGCCCTGGCGGCCGATGCCGATGCCGGCGATGCCGATGCGGTCGTTCGCGCCGGGCTGCCGGGCGCGGCGAGAACGCCCGCGGGAATGAACAGCGGAAGCGTGCCCGCGGCGGCGCTGCCTTGGAGGAATCGGCGGCGGGAAAGGTTCTTGTTTGTCATCATGGCGTGTCTCCGGGATTGGGCTGGGTGGCACGTCCTGAGCTTCAAGCGAAGGGCGTGGCAAAACGTCAATCACGCCCTTCGCTTGAAGCTCAGGACGTGCCACCCACATTATCAACTTCCGTTCATACCAAAGTTAGTTTACGACTTTCCTCAAGTGTTCGATGCTCCGCGCGGCCTGGTCCAACGTTCCGCATTCCACGCTGAGCACGATGTCTTGCGGGATGCCGCGAAGTATGGATACGACTTCGGCCCAGTCGATCACACCGTCGCCGCAGGCGCAGCCGACGGGCGTGCCCATCACCTTGCCGCGCTCCTTGTCGGACTGTTCGACGCTGATGTCCTTGGCGTGGATGTGGACCAGCCGGTGCTTGATGCGGCAGAGCCACTGAATCGGATCGATGCCGCCAAGATAGGCGTTGCCGGTATCAAAGTTCGCGCCGACGGCGGGCGAATCGACGAGGTTCAAAATGCGGTCGTACTTGTCGGGGATGAGCGAGTAGGTCTGATGCATCTCCAGGCCGATCTTGATGCCCCGGGCTCGCAGACCTTCGAGGCCTCCATGATCGAGTAGCGGATGAGCACAAAATCCTCTTCCTCGGTCGTCCAGGGCTGCTTGTGGCCTTCGTGGGTGTTGATCACTGGCGCGCCGCATTCCTTGGCATATCGGGCGGCCTGCTTCAGATACTCCACCGCGATCTCCGGCTTGGAAAGCTGGCTGTGCGACGAGAGGGCCGAGAGCTTCAGCCCGTGCTTTTCCACCGCGCGGCGAATCCTGAGCGGGTCGTCCAGCATGGAGACGCTGTGGAAATAGCGGGCCTCGCTCAAAAGCTCGCGGCCCCAGTGGACCATCGGCTCGAGATACTCGTAGCCCAGTTCGGCGGCGAACTCGACGCCCCATTCAAACGGCTTGTGCGAAGTACGCACCGCTTCCAGATTCAGGCCTATGCCTACTTTTCCCATGTTTCGTAATCAGTCCTTTCGCCGTTTATCACAACCCGAAGCGTAAGCGAGGAACCGCCTTGCATCATCGGTCGCGCTTCACCTTATGATAGTCCTACTTCAGGTCAATGAAAACTATGAACTCAACACGAACCGCATCCCGCCAGAGCCCTTCAATTCCACAAAACTTCTCAAAACTTCCCAAAACTTCACACTTTTGGGCTGTGAACACGTCTTTTGGTGGTCGTTTATATGGCCATCATGGTGTAATGTGGCGGCGATTGGGCCGAACGCCTATTGTTGACTATTTCATCGGACTCATCAACCACAAAGCGGCTGTGTTTTTTGTCAAGCGCTTTGAGGCGCGATTCTTGGCGACCATGATTCGTGGTTTTTGGTAATAGTGTTGAGGATGGTAAGCAGTTTGCGCATGCAGGCGGTATGGACGACTTTGTAGAGTTTTCCGGCTTTCTGGAGGCGCTCGGAGAAGGCTTGGATGATGGGATTGCAGCGACGGGCCGTGACGGTCGCCATGTAAAGGGCGCTTCGGACGCTGGCGCGTCCACCCCAGATCGAGCGTTTACCGCGAAACTTTCCGCTGTCGTGGTTGTATGGCGCCAAGCCGACAAGAGCGGAGATTTCGCGGCGGTTGAGCCGACCGAGCTCGGGCAATTCGGCGACGAGCGCGGCGCTGGTTACCGGTCCGACGCCGGGCACGGATCGCAGCAGTTGGTCGGTGGCGCGCCAATCATCATCGGATTCGATGAGCTTCGCGATCTCTTTTTCAATAGTTATTATCTGTTTATTAAAGAGTTCGGCGACTTTGTCGATGCTGCGGCAGGCTTTCGTCGTCTGCGCGGAATGCCGGCGATTGGTTTCAGCCGTCAGCATGTCCATGAGCTGGCGGCGTCGAGTTACCAAAGCCGTCAGTTCGGCCTGTTTTTCCGAGGTTTTCTCCGTCAATCGCGGCCGGACCTGCTGGGCGAAACGCGCCAGGAGCAAGGCATCAATGCGATCGGTTTTGGCGAGTTTGCCAACGGCTCGTGCGAAGTCGCGAACCTGGCGGGGATTCACCACCGCAACCGGCTGGCCGGCGTTGATAAGTTCCGCGGCCAGGCGACCCTCCAGGCCGCCGGTCGCCTCAAGGACAACCAGCGCCGGCCGCAAGAGTTTGAAACGTTCAATGAGTTGTGCGATACCTTCCGTGTCGTGCGACACAGAGAAGACCTCCTCCGATGGCAAGATGCCGACATCCAAGGACTTCTTCGAGACATCAATACCCGTGAACGAGAGAGTTGGGAGAACTATATCCATCATAGTAGAGGCCCTTTCTTGCGTTTGCGAGCTCGCCGATGTTCTCGTACGGCTCTGGCGGCTGTCCGGGTTGGTACTACGAAGCCGACGAGGATCCCGCTTCGTGACGGTCTTGGAACGACCAGGACACGATCAATCTCTCGTCGGCGATTTTTTCGGGGGCTGCTGCACAGCAGCCCCCGAAAAGACTCCCATCAACTGAACAAGTTCCATTTCCTTTGGCAACCCATCAGTGTTTCCTTTTTCCAACATACAAGAACACGATGAGCACAAAGAAAAACGGGCGTGTCGAAACAACGACTCTCGAATCGAATGAATCAGTCGATTCTTACCTATGCTCTTTGTGCTCCTTGTGTTCTTTGTGGCTAATTGACTGTGTTCCGACCTTGTCGCCGATGGCCACGCACCGCCGCCGCGATTTCGCGTGGCTGGTGCCTGGCGTGGTGCTTGCTGTAAACTTCTGCCATCAAACGGGATATGCATTTCCACCTCGCCTGTCAATCTGGGTAACTTTGGTGCGTCGGCGCTAGTCTGGCGTCGAGGCTTGGCGTCAACCGTTGGAGTCCCGGCTTTAGCCGGCGTTTTATGTTCTTCATGTATGCGGCATCGTAGCGCTGGTGCCTATCCGGCCGCCAGAGTCCGCGTTTTTTTCTTCGTTCCACGTTCATCGTCGAATTGGCCTGTTTTCGGCCATTTTCCCGTGCTTTCAAAGACAGGATGGACATAGAACGGAGATAGGATGGAGATAGGATGGAGATAGAACGAACATAGGATGGAGATAGAACGCGGTCAGGATTACGTCTTTTGGCGGTTTGCATTCTCTTTGGATTCGACAATCGGAGGGCCCGATAGCCGGGCGGCCCAGACATTTTAGCCACAAAGAGCACAAAGGACACAAAGAGGCGTTTCTTTGTGCTCATCGTGTTCTTGTATGTTGGAAAAAGGAAACACTGATGGGTTGCCAAAGGAAATGGAACTTGTTCAGTTGATGGGAGTCTTTTCGGGGGCTGCTGCGCAGCAGCCCCCGAAAAAATCGCCGACGAGAGATCGATCGTGTCCTGGTCGTTCCAAGACCGTCACGAAGCGGGATTTTCGTCGGCTTCGTAGTACCAACCCGGACAGCCGCCAGAGCCGTACGAGAACATCGGCGAGCTCGCAAACGCAAGAAAGGGCCTCTACTATGATGGATATAGTTCTCCCAACTCTCTCGTTCACGGGTATCGATGTCTCGAAGAAGTCCTTGGATGTCGGCATCTTGCCATCGGAGGAGGTCTTCTCTGTGTCGCACGACACGGAAGGTATCGCACAACTCATTGAACGTTTCAAACTCTTGCGGCCGGCGCTGGTTGTCCTTGAGGCGACCGGCGGCCTGGAGGGTCGCCTGGCCGCGGAACTTATCAACGCCGGCCAGCCGGTTGCGGTGGTGAATCCCCGCCAGGTTCGCGACTTCGCACGAGCCGTTGGCAAACTCGCCAAAACCGATCGCATTGATGCCTTGCTCCTGGCGCGTTTCGCCCAGCAGGTCCGGCCGCGATTGACGGAGAAAACCTCGGAAAAACAGGCCGAACTGACGGCTTTGGTAACTCGACGCCGCCAGCTCATGGACATGCTGACGGCTGAAACCAATCGCCGGCATTCCGCGCAGACGACGAAAGCCTGCCGCAGCATCGACAAAGTCGCCGAACTCTTTAATAAACAGATAATAACTATTGAAAAAGAGATCGCGAAGCTCATCGAATCCGATGATGATTGGCGCGCCACCGACCAACTGCTGCGATCCGTGCCCGGCGTCGGACCGGTAACCAGCGCCGCGCTCGTCGCCGAATTGCCCGAGCTCGGTCGGCTCAACCGCCGCGAAATCTCCGCTCTTGTCGGCTTGGCGCCATACAACCACGACAGCGGAAAGTTTCGCGGTAAACGCTCGATCTGGGGTGGACGCGCCAGCGTCCGAAAGCACCCTTTACATGGCGACCGTCACGGCCCGTCGCTGCAATCCCATCATCCAAGCCTTCTCCGAGCGCCTCCAGAAAGCCGGAAAACTCTACAAAGTCGTCCATACCGCCTGCATGCGCAAACTGCTTACCATCCTCAACACTATTACCAAAAACCACGAATCATGGTCGCCAAGAATCGCGCCTCAAAGCGCTTGACAAAAAACACAGCCGCTTTGTGGTTGGAAATGCGGTCCGTGTTTGAACACTGTCCAATCCGCGGCTCCTGTTTTTGACCTCTGACTTCTGAACTTTGCTCTCTCATCACTCTTCGCTCACTACTCATTATCCACTACCCACTTGTCACTGCCCGCCTGCCATTTTTGCAGTCGCTCTCGCCTCATCGGCATCGGCCATTTGCCGCGATGCGCCCCACCCCAGCGAAAAGCGCCGCTGGGCGCATCGCGGGCCGTTGCCGTAAGTCCAGTGCATACAACCGTTTACAACACGTTGCATCGAGGGCGTTCGTCCGCCCTCCGCACGAAGGGGTTGGGGCGCATCTCGCCGTCGGCCGCCGTCGGGCGTCTGCCATTTCTTGTATGTAAACACCAGTACACAGTCAATAGCAACTATCGTGCCAATCGCGGGAAATCCGTTTGGAGTGACACTTGAGACCCCACCGAGCTTGTCTCGGTTGGTGAATAAGATTGAAGGGCTTAGAGGTGGAGCGGGTGCCCCCTCCCGACCGTCCTTTCGCCCCTGGGCCGCCGGAGGCGGCCCAGGGGCGAAAGAACGGATCGCGCCTCGGACTTTTGGTGTATTAGCCGGCCAATCTTGTTCACCGACTGAGACAAGCTCAGTGGGGTCGAACTCTGAATCGGCTAAACGGTTACCAATTGCCAATCTCAAACTGGAAGCGCCCGGTTGAACGTTGCATCGATGGAGCGCTGTCAAACGGCGGCCGAAAAGAATTGCTCGCCACCGAACAATTCCGCCGGCTCTTCCACCGACCTTCCGGAGCTAATTTGTTGACATTTTTTCACGTGTGCTGTCTACTTAATGGCTGGTAGTGGAGCATGCGAATCCGCCGGCGGGAACCGCCCTGCGAGATTACGGGAGAAATCGAAGTGCGTACGTGCCATCTGCTTTCGTCGCTTCTTGTTGCTCTGGCCGCGGCGTCGAGTGTCAACGCTCAAGTATTCACTTACACCGGAAGCATCCAGACCTATGTCATTCCCGCCACCGGGACCTACGCCATCAGCGTGTCGGGTGCCCAAGGGAATGCCGGCTTCTACTACTACCAAACCGTCGGCGGCTTGGGGGCCTCCGTGTCCGGAGACGTTTTCCTCGCCCAGGGCACCGTCCTGGATATTGTGGTTGGCCAGGGTGGCGTTAACTATTCCGCCGGCGGGGGCGGCGGCGGCGGCAGCTTCGTCTATGTCCCAGGGCGCCACAACCACTCGCCGTTGCGGGCGGCGGCGGCGGTGGCCCGGTTGACCACGGTAACGGAGGTCCTGGACAGAGCGGGACGTCCGGTCAAGCGGGGTTCGACCCCGTCCTCAACACGTACGGCGGGACTGCTGGCATCAACGGCTTCGGCGGCGGTGGCGGAGCATACAACAAGGATGCGCCGAATGGCTACAACGGCGGCGGCGGCGGGGGCTGGCTGGGAAATGGCGGCGCAGGTTCGTATTCCTTCTCCGGTGGCGGCGGCGATGGCCCAACTCTTTTCTCAGGGGGCAATGGCGGGGGCAGCGGCGATTCCGCTGACCCGGGCGGCTACGGCGGCGGCGGCGGCTACTCGGGCGGAGGTGGTGGGGCCCGATCCGTCAATGGAGCTCATGATGGCGGAGGCGGCGGAGGCGGCGGATCGTACCTCGATGGTTCGCTCACCAATACGATGGAGACTGCGGGCTACAATTCCGGCAACGGAGAGGTGTCGATTACGGAGGTCGTACCCGAGCCCGGCGCGATCGCCCTCCTCGGTGGCTTCGGCGGCGCGGCACTTCTAGCAGGCTGCGGATGGCGGACGCGGCGGAGGCACTAAACGACCGCGACGCTTTCGAGGCGATGATGATGCGCGAGGACCACCCAAGGGCTCTTTGTTTCCTTCGATTTCGCCGCCGACGCCCTGCAAGAGATCGCCGGCTTTTTCCTTCGTAGCGTGGCGGAATGTCGAAGGTCGAAATTCAAATGTCGAAACAAATTCAAAGCCCGAAGCATCCCGGCGCGCGGGATCATTCAGCATTGTTCATTCAACATTGATTCGACATTCGGCATTCGGCATTCCCGCTGTCGGAACGCTAGGTTGCGGTCCTCGGCGCTGTCAAACGACGGCGGGAAAAAAAGAGATTGCAAAATGGAAACTGGAGAATTCAAATTGCAAGTTGGCGGCTTGACGTAGTGAGGGCCGCCGCCTACAATCCGCGAGTGCAGGCCGAGTTTTTCCGAAAGGAGGGAACCCGTCACACCGGCTAATCCTTCCGGCCCCGTTTTCCTGTCGCGAAGACGACGAGATCACTCCTCTCTGCTTTGTCGATGGAGTAAGTCATGTCCGAACTTTTCAAATTCGTTGAAAACGTGTTAACGAGCGGAGCTACAGCTCTTGCGGTCATTGTCCTTGTTGGCAGGACGTGGCTCTCGGAAAAGATCAAGCACCACGTCGAGGATACCTACAAGGTGAAGGAGCAACAGAGGCAAGCAGCCTTTGACGAATCGCTGGAAAAGCGAAAGACGGAGTTGTCCAAGGAGTTGGAGGGGTGGAAGGCGGGTTACCAGAAGGCCCTCGACGAAAGCCGAGTTCGATTCTCCAAACTTCATGAAGACCGCGCGAAAGCAATTAAGGGCCTGTACCAGCGCCTTGTACTGGCGGAGGATGCGATTCGGGCGTTTGTCGCCCCGCTAAAGTTTGCGGGGCAGAATGAAGAGGACATGGCGCGAAGGCTGAGCAGGCGTTTAACAAGTTCGCTGCGAGCTTCAGGCGCAACAGGATTCTATTCACGCCGGCCAACTGTGAGCTGATCGAGAAAATCATCTACACGGCAAAGACCGCGTACTCTGACTATACAGAATATGACGACATTGCCTCCACAATACCCGCCGGTACCCTCTCTGCCACTCCACCAAGTCAGGGAATTCTTGACGAACGCCGTAGAAAACAGAGAGAGGCCCACAAGTCAATGAACGATGGATTCCAGGCGCTGAGGAAGGAGCTCGAATGCGAGTTCCGCGCCGCCATGGGAATGGTCGAGGGAGCTGGCGCGAGCGAAGTGAACAACTGACTGCCGACCCGAAAATCACAAATGGCGGCGCTACGCGCATCACTCATTTCTGTGCGCAGTTATGCTCGACTCACTCAATTGGTGGTTCAGCCTCCGCCGCAATTCCAGTTTCTGGGATTGGGTGGAAGATACGTACAGCCCCGAGGAACTGCGCCGACTTGTCTCTGAGGCGACGAATTGTAGTCTTATTCGGCCATACGATCCCCTTGCCGATCAATTCTTCTACAAAGGAAGGCCAGCGGGAATTGTCCTTCGCGAGACCGTCCGCCGACTTTATAAACGCTACCACTCAGAGATTTGGGGTATTTGCCTGAGCGCTCGGGGACACAATTCAAAGTCTGGGCCATTTGGACTAGAGTCCCTGGTGCGGCTTGAGCGGTGTAGAGAGGTTCACGACCAGGAGGTGCTCGAGGAGTTCCTCGTCAGAAATGCACTCAAGTACGCCGCAAGTGAAATCCTTGAAAGAATAAAAGTGCGGGGCGAGAAGAAGCGGGAAAACGAACACCAGTGATTTTGAAGCCCAATTCGGCCGCTTCCTCCGGCGCACCGGCAAGGTGATCGTGCCCGTCACGGTCCGCACAATTCTGGAGGAGCAGATTGCCATGAAGTTGGCGTAATTGGCGTAACATGCTACAATCGCCTTTAACGTCGCGGAGAAAACGAACTCCAACCATTTCCAGTTAAAATCCGCGTCATGCAGTTTCCCCCGCGTTCGTATTACCTTCTTGGAGATTGACCATGCCGAATCATCTTGAACAATTGATAGGTGAATACTTTGAACACGATGGTTTTTTCGTTCGTCGCAACGTTAGGGTTGGAAAACTGCCGATCGGTGGTCATAAGGGCGAACTGGACGTTGTCGCTTACCATCCCGTTCACAAGCGTCTTATCCACGTTGAGCCGTCGCTTGATGGCGACACATGGGAGGTGCGGGAGGTCAAATTCAGGAGGAAGTTTGATACGGGGCGCGAGTACATGTTTGCCGAGGTTTTCCCTTTCGTGGCCGTCGACACGACGATCGAGCAATGGGCGGTGCTGTATGCGAGCGCTACGAATCACCGCACAATCGGTGGAGGACAGGTTGTGCCCGCCGGTGAACTCTACCGGAAGATCGCCAAACACGTGATTGCGTTTGGACCACCGGCAACAAATGCAATCCCGGAGAACTTTCCGCTTTTGCGGACTATGCAATGCGCACTCTATTTTTGCGTCGGAGACGACGTTCGCGCAATGCTTTGCCCGGAAGAGACCGTTACGTCGGAAGTTGGATCGGCAAGGTGATCGTGCCGCTCACGGTCCGCGAGATTCTCGACGAGCAGATTGAGATGAAGCTGGCATAACCGCTACAGCACCGCCTTCCCACCGGAATAATCGGAAAACGCGTTACGGGTCCACGGTCGCCTTGAACCAGGCAAATGTCCCGCGGCACGAATCCCGGGCGGAAACGCGCGAGGGAAAGTTTCGTTCGCGCGAGGGCAACGTGCGTTTTGGCGAGTGCTGCTTGCCCCGCGACGGTTTCGCGAGTGCCTTTTCCGCGCGACCATTTACTTCGTCCGTGGCGGGATTTCATCCAAGACGCGCGTTCGGCCCCGCCACCCACGCTCCCCCGAAGACAACGATAGCCACCGGACCGGCGAAAAGCGTAGTTTAGGCCAGGAAAGCGGAAACGCAAGCGGCGGGGGAGTTTTTACGGCCGTGAGTCGCGAAAATGCAAAAGAACGAAAGGGAGAAGGTGCGAGAAAATGAGGAAGGTCTTTGAACTATGACGGGTTCGAGGGGAATCCTTAAAGTTTCCTCCACAATTCTCGCGAAAGGGTAGTGCGGCGACCTACAAACACTCCACGGGTTCCAGCGGAGTATACTTGCACGTCGCGAAGCGATAGAATCTATAGCCTCACGAGCTACCGATGATCCACCAAATTCAGATCCAGAACTTCCGCAGCATCCGCGACGTGACGGTTGACCTGGAACCGGTCATGGTCTTCGTCGGCAAGAGCGGCAGCGGAAAAACCAATTTCGTGTCGGCAGTTCGGTTTCTGCGGGATTACCTGAAATTCGGCCAGCAAGTATATAATCAAGGATATAACTACCAACTTTGCCGCTGTCTCACCAATCCTGCCGGACCGATTCAGTTTCAGGTGCGGTTTAGCCTGCCTGGTTTCAAAGATCAATTCTGCTATCTTCTGAAACTCGAGGCGCAAAGGCTTCTCGAGGAATCACTGAGGTACGGCGACAAGACTGTCTTTGTGCAAGGCTCGGACAATGCGAACCGGCCAGCGTGGAAGAATCCGCCCGCCTTAGTATCAGTACCGGAACCTGGTCCTGTTGCGCTCGGACGACTTGCCGGGATTGAAGAGGCGGTCGTTGCTCATACGGCATTAAGCAGTTCGATCGGGGTTTACTCGTTTCCGTACGGCGTTCTTTCCGCGCAGGCTGGAAATAGACAACAAGGAGTCGCGAATGGACTCGCGGACGACGGCGGGAACTACCTCGACGTAATGGCCGAGATTGCCCGAAACCTATACAAGAGCGACACTCGCAAGTCAATCGCTGCAATCCTGCGGAGAGTTAACGCGACGGTTACGACGGTCGATCTCAATGATATTCACAGCCCCCAGAAAGTCGTTGTCGGCCACCGTGCGCCGCAGGACAAGATTCTACCTATCGACTTGAGCCAGGAGTCGGACGGGTTCCGCCGCTTCTACGCCCACCTGCTGGCGATTTACCAGGAGCCGGCAAAGCAGACGCTGGTTTTCGAGGAGCCGGAGAATGGTATTTATCCCGGCGCGTTCGCGCTCTTGGCCGGGGAATTCCAGGCGACGCCCGGCGACGACCGAGGGCAGGTATTGCTCACAACGCATAGTCCATCCTTGCTGGATTCCTTCAAGCCGGATCAGATCCGAGTGGTGGAGCTAGACGACCTGGAGACTCGCATCGGACCGCTGGCGAAGGATCAGATGGATTCGGTGAAGGAGCAGCTTGTTCGGGCAGGCGAGTTGCTCACCGACGTTGCTCCGCCGCGGAGAGAGGAATGAGTGCGCCGCGTCGGATTGTACTTCTCGTTGAGGGTGATGGAGACGTAGCCGCCGCGCCGGTGCTGCTGAAGCGGTCGCTAGCCGAATTGAATGTGTTGGAAACGATTGCACCAGACAAAGACGCCATAAGAATCGGGGAATTTCCGGGAGCCGCCAAGAACGACTTTGAAGTATTTCGCAAGCGGATTCTTGTGGCGGCAAAGAGAAAGGACATGGCGGGCTGTTTGGTGCTTCTGGACGGCGACTGCAAGTTTTGCCGGGGCCGCCAGCCGTTTTGTGCGCGACACGCGGCCATCGACATGGCCGCCGCGGCAAAAGATGCCGGCGCTGGAACTCTGTTTTCCGCCGCCATCGTCTTCGCATGCCAAGAGTTCGAGTCTTGGTTGATCGCTGGGATCGAATCGCTTGCCGGTAAACCGCTATCTGACCGCCGCGTGCTCATCGACAAGTATGATCCGGCGCACACTCCGATTCCGGCCAATCTCGAGGAAGCGCCGCGGGATGCCAAGGGCTGGCTCTCGAAAGTGGCGAAAACGGGCTATAATCCGCCGCGCGACCAGGATGAGTTGACGAAGATCGTCGATTTCGATGTGATTCGCGCCAGGAGACTTCGCGGATTTCGGCGCTTCGAGGCCGCGGTAAAAGAACTCGTTGATGCGATTCAAAGCGGCAAAAAGTGCCTCACGCCGCAATAGGTCTCCGGTTCGCCACGAGAACATCGAAACCTGAGCCTTTGGCCCGCGGTCGCCAGCTTCGACTGCCGCACAGCGCCCTTGACCGTCCGCGAGATTCTGGTCGAGCAGATCGCCACGAAGCTGGCGTAAGGGCAGAAAACCCCGGCGGCGATTGCCGGGAACTTTTTCGCCCTGCCAGCGTCCAATCTGGTGTGGCGGTTTCGCGCGAGTGTCTGTTGTTTTTTACGAAAGGGTGCGGCGATGAAGATCGTGCTCGTGCTTTTGGCCTCCGTTATGGTGCTGGTCCGCCCGTGCTCCGCCGGCGTGACCGAGCCGGGCGTCCTGGCTCTGGGCGACTGGTCGGAACCGGTCGCCAACGAGCACCACTTCCAATTGCGCGGCCGGCTGGCGATCTGCGAGTACCCGGCCCATCGCGGGTTTAGCGGGTCGGACATCGCGTTGTATGTCGAGCTGCAAGAGTACTGCGACTCCGTCGGCCTCGTCGGCGAGGTCCATTGGGACGCCCAATCCGTGCATTGCGAACTGACCGACAGCGCGGGCAAGGTAGTGCCAGGTTCGCCCGACGGCTACGGAGGCTTTATCGCGGGGCCTGCCTGGATCAAGCTCCCCGCGTTTTCCAGCATGCGGCTCCGCGTCGGCCCTGCCGCGGGCGGCAAAATGGACGAGGCAGGTTTCATGATTCGGGGCAAGAGCGGGGAGACTTGGGCCCTGAAGCCCGACGACGCCAAGACCTATTACCTCTCCGGCGAGTTCACGGCAAAACCGTCGCCCGACTACAAGCCGGAGGACTGTCGCGGGGTCTGGACGGGGACGCTGAAGCTCCCCAAGCTGAAGCTTTCGCTCCCCGCGCTGCGGGAGGCAAGAAAGGACCGCCCGTGGGAAAGCAGGTCCTCGCGCAGCGAGCCGTCGTCCCGCCCCGCCGCCGCCCCGCTCACGGCCACATGCTAGTGCCGTGAGAGAGCGCAGAGAACGCAATCCCGGCGCGCGGGACTTTGTGGCCTTCGTGCCCATTGTGGCTCAATTCCTTCGACAGAAAAATCGGCGGACAGAAAGATACGGGCGGGGAAAGGAAAATGGGGGAAAGGAATATAAGGCAGGAAGGGGAACGCTAATTACCGCTAGTTAACACTAAATCAGGCAGCGATTAGCGTTAATCAGTGTTAATAAGCGTTTTCGCCATGGCGCCAATATTTCCTTCCACCAGTTTCCTTTCGCTCTCTTGTCCTCGTATGTCACGGCGAAATCACGGCGAATGTCCATGACGCCTTGGGCCGGTATTTCCCAACTGACGCGATAGCCGGGGTTGACGATGATGCCGAAGAGCACCAAGACAAGCAACTCCCTTTGTGTCCTTCGTGATCTTAGTGGTTAGCCTTCTTTTCTCTCTCTTCCTCGCCGCGTCTCCCTTTTTCCCTTTCTCCGTTCTCGCCCTACTTGCTCGCGGCCTTCTTCGCCGCATCGCTTGCGGCCTTTGCCGGCTTCTTGGCCGGCGCGGAACCGGGGCCCTTGCCGTACTCGGCCGGGACAAGGCTTGCCGCCGGCACCGGGCTGGGCGCGGCGACATGGGCGTATTCGTCCCACCACTTCTGGATCGTGGCCGCGGATGGCATCGGGCCGTCGATCACCAGGAAGCGATGGTTCAACACGAGCGTTTCCTTCTGCTTTAGCGTGGCTGTGGGAAACGCGCCGAAGCGGCCGTAGTCGCGATAGGCGGAGAAGCGGGTCTTCTTCGGATTGCCCGGATGGTTCAAATCGACGATGCTGTACGTCTTGCCGCCCAGCACGTAGGGTGGGACCAGCGAGTATAAGCGAGCGCGGCCCACCACGATACGCTTTAGTCTAAATCTGGTGGGCCTGCGCTCGCTACGCGATCTTGGCCCACCCTACTTTTGCTTCGAGCGAAACTTGTAACTTCCGGCGGGCGCGTCTATTGCGGCGCGACCGTCCTCAAACGACACGAGCTTGGCCGGCGCGGGACCGTGACGGCCTCGCGCGATTTCGCGAGAATAATCACCGTCGCGGTCGTGCCTCCGGGTACCGTCACGTTCAAATAGTATTCATCGCCCGACTCGGCGCGGACGACTATCGCTCCGTACGGCGTCGGAACGCGCGCTGACGCCCACTTCAGGCTGCCTAGATGGGGAAAGACTGAAAAGCGGGCCCAGCCTTCGCCCCACGGCGACGGCAAAACGCCCAGCAGTTTTCGAGGCAGGATGTTGGCCGGAGCAGCGCCCCAAGCGTGGTTCCAGTCCTGGTTGGGCTTGTATTTGTTGTCCCAGGCTTCCAAGGTGATCGTCGTGCCGACGTCCTCGACCATGTGCCGCCAACTCCGATCGCCCGGCGCTTTCATCAGGGCGATGGCGTCGTCCTCCGCACCGTTGTCGAAGAGGCGCTCGACGAGGAACTGCGCCCGTAGACGCTGCATGCCATGCCGCGGCCGCGGACGAAGGCGCGGACGCGCTTTTCGCGCTCCTGCGGCACGAGCATGAACGCCAAAGGAAACATGTTCGCGTGCAGGGAGTTGTGCTTGCTGCCTTCCCCATCGACGTAAAGACCGGTTGCCGGATCGACGAGCTTCTCATTGATCGCCTTGATCGCCTTCGTCTCGGCGGCCGAATAACGCTTCGCATCCTCGTCCTTGCCAAGCTTCGTCGCGATGCGAAACATCCGAGAAAGCGCCTGCACGTGAAAGGCGTTGACCACCGTATTCACCGGCCGCATGTCGTAGCCGTCGCGCTCGCTGACGGGCCAATCGACGACGTCACTGATTTTCTTGATGTGAATCGCACGAGCGATCTTGTCGGCCAGGTTTCCCTTTGGAACGGCAATCAGCCCGTCGGGCCGTTCGAGGTCGATCAGCGTTTTTGCCTCGAGATCTTTGTAATACTTCCGTAAGCTTGTGTCATCGCCACTATAAAGATAGTCGTCCCAGGCGATGAGCACCGAGAACATAATCCATTCCGTGGGCCAGGTCGGATGCGTGATAAGATATTCGTGCGTGTGCCGCGGCAGGGCGTATTCGCCGGCCGTGTAGTACCAGCCAAGCTGGTTGATGTAGGCGTCGGCCTCGTAGGGCTTGCGCTCGCGGTCGCCGTCAACAAAGATGCCGCCGTAGCTCGTGGCTTTCATCGAGTATTTGGAAAGCTCCCAGATGGCGTTGAGCTTGTCGTCGGAGCAGCGGAAGTCGGCCGCCTTGTCGTCGAACGGATAATGGGCGGCAAGCTGGCGAACGTCATCCTTCGCGAGCGAAGCGGGGGCATTTTCAATCTCGACATAGCGGAACGGCATCACGGGCCCGATACCCGGCGGCATCAGCCGGGCATCTTTCGCGGTGAGCGGCACGAGATATTTTTCTTGTCCGTCCTTCAGCGTAATCTCTGCCGAATGGTAGCGGATGGAACCGCCCGGCTTGCGATCAATCGTGTGGGGCGCGGAGAGTTTTTCGCCGAGGCGGACGGTTAGCTTGCGGCCCTCTTCGGCCTGCGGAACGCGGATTTCAAGCCCCGCGAAGGCCGCGCGGCCGAAGTCGATGAAAACGTGGCCGGGCGCGACCTGGAGAAACTCGACCGGCTGGACCGGAGTTTGCTGAACCGGCAGGAGCTTGCCGACCGTGGCGCAGGTTGAGCAAACAAAAGCGAGCCGGGTAGCCGGAGAATCGTCGCGACAATGCTGACTTGCAGTGCGAGGTGCAATGAACTCCCTCGCTGACGCTTCGGGTTATGATGATTTCGCCGAGCGGACATTATTTCACCTTCATGCGAAAGATCGTCACCGAGTACGCCGGGAACGTGTGCCTGAACTCCGGGGCTATGCCACTGATGGTCTGCTCGAGAACGGCAATATTATGCGGACTCGCAAAACTGTTCTCCTCGAGAGGTCCGCTGCCCGTCATCGAAATCATGCGGGCTGTCGGTTTGATTTCCGGCAGGCCGCGGAGTGAAACCTGACTATCCATCGGCTTGCCGCCGCCGTTGACCACTTTGAGAATCAGTTCGTCGCCCTTGGCGGTCAAGCCGGCGGTGGAGGCAAGCCAGGGGATCGGCGAGCGGGTCACGCGATGCACGACCTTGCCGTCGAGATAGCAGGTGACCTTCGCGCCGTGGATCTCGACTTTGATGTCGTACCAGCGGCCCGTCTCGATGCGGCCGGGCACCGAGGACTCCGGCAGGCCGCCGCCTTCGAGGTTGTGCCGGCTGTTGGCCCAGCCGCCGAGGTTCCACCAGTATTTCTCGTCGCTGTTCTGGTTGTTGAAGAGGATGAGGAATCCCTCGTTGCCCGAGATCTTGCGGGCCTTGAGCGTGAGCGTGTAATCGGACCAATGGGGATCGCCGGCGAGGGCCTTGACGCCTTCGCCGTCGCTAAGCTGGCAGAGCGCGCCGTCGCGGACCTGCCAATCGCCGCCGGCAGTCTTCCAGCCGGGCATGCCGCCGCTGAAGTCAGATGTGAAGAGCGTCTTGCCGTCGTGCGTAACACGGATATCCTTGAACTCGGCCTGCGTCCGCCAGGTGCCGACGCCGATCATCCCATGCCGGGATTCGTCGGCTGCGGCGTCGATGGAAACGCCTACCGCCCGATCGGCCCGGTTTGCCGCGAACATCGCCTGCACCAAGTAAGACGGCGTGCCGTACGCGCGGCTGGAATCGAAGACGATGGCATTGGGGTTCCACGTCCGCCAGTCCGGGTGGACGAAGAGCGGGGCGTAGGAGGACATGGCCACCACGTCGCCGTTGCGGCTCCATGCCGGTCATGAACGCCGCCTCGGCCACTCCGGCAATCAAGTTGCCGCGGCCGCAGCCGCTGGTCACCGCGTATTCGCCGACGTAGACCTTGTACTTGTCGCGGTCGTACGTGTCGTATTGGCGAGTGTGCGCGAAAAAGTACTCCGGCGAGTTGTAGTAATGTTCGTCGAGCAAGTCGATGGGGCGGTTCCGCGGCATGCCCTGCCAGAGCGGAACGACGAGCTTGATTTCAGGATATTTCCTTTTGATCGCGTCGTAGAAGAGGGCGTAGCGCTCGTTGTAGATCGGCCCACCGTTTTCGTTGCCGATTTCCATGAGCTTGAGGTGAAAGGGCGCGGGATGCCCGGCCTTCGCCCGGAGCGAGCCCCATTTGCTTTCTGCCGGGCCGTTGGCGTACTCGATGGCGTCCAGGGCGTCTTGCACGTATTCGTCCATTTTGTCCATTGGCACGTGGTCGCGGTGGGCCATGCCGCAATTGATGACGAACAGCGGCTCCGCGCCGATGTCCTCGCAAAGCTGGAGGTATTCGTGATAGCCGAGGCCATCGTTGGAATAGTAGCCCCAGAGGTTGTAATGTCCGGGCCGCTGGGCGATGTCACCGATCGACTTCTTCCATTGGAATCGCTCGGCAAGCCTATCGCCCTCGACGTAGCAGCCGCCGGGAAAGCGGACGAAGGACGGGCGCATGTCGGCGAGCATCTGCGTGAGATCCTTGCGCGTGGCGTGGCCTTTGAACGTGTCTTTGGGCATGAGCGAGACCATGTCGAAGTAGAGGGTGGAGGGCTTGACGGTGGTCTTGTTGGGGGCGACGCCGACGTCGCTAGGCTTGTCGGCGGAAAACCAAACAACGAGCCAGGCGTTCGCCGCGGTGGCGTTGGGCGTGAGCGTAGCCTCGAACTTCTTCCAGTCGCTTTCGAGGTAGTCGAATGAATCCTCCGCCAGCACTAGCATTGCCGACGCTTTATGACCGTGGGCTGCTTTACTCGCCGCCAGGACTTTGTCGTCCCACGCTTCGATCGCCACATGCAGTTTTTTTCGATAATCGTCGCTGCGGACATACATCGAAAAGCGGTACTCCTTGCCTTTTTCCACAAAGAGGCCGGACATCGGCTTGCCGGCAGCCTCGTCGAACCGCACGGCCCTGTCGCGTGGACCGCCGTTGCGATTGTAGGGGGCGCCATTGAATCCTCGGTTACATAAATCGAAGAAGCCGGATCCCCTGCCAACCGTGACTTTCAGACTCGTTCGGTTGTTGGCATTCAACGGCTTGCTCGTATCAAGAGACATTGTCGAAGGTGTGCTAAACGTCCCTGAGTTGGGAGCTATCCCCAGCGACCAGCCCAGCGGTGTCGGCCCGTCTTCGAAGGAGCGGTTCTGCAGCATTTCGGCATACAGGCCGCCGTCGCCCGCGCGGTTGATCTCCTCGAAGAAGATGCCGTACAAGAGCGGGCTGATGTTCGCGCCGAGCTTGTCGGCCTGCACTGTTATGCGCGCGTCCGGCTCGGCGGCGCGTGCGCCTTGGACGAGGAGCGCGTACGACATGCCGAAGAAAACGAACAATGACAACGGAGTCAGTTTCATGATGAACTTCCAGTTTGAAAGGTGGGCCGAGCGCAGCGAGTACTCGTATGAACAAAGTTAAGCGACTGACAGAGCTCCAGTCAATTCATTGAGTTGTCTATGATCCGCAGATTGCACAGATTTTCGCAGATAGAGCTCTATCTGC
Source organism: uncultured Planctomycetia bacterium (assembly GCA_963707295.1). Classification (GTDB taxonomy): domain Bacteria; phylum Planctomycetota; class Planctomycetia; order Pirellulales; family Thermoguttaceae; genus JANXQG01. The sequence goes on along the minus strand of CAVPPL010000005.1, from coordinate 2,501,102 downwards.
GTGAATCTGCGTAATCTGCGGATATTCCAAATCATTTGGGCTAACGGGAATTCCTCAATTTGTTTCGTATGACGCCGAGCCCAGCGAGTGCCACCCTAAGGCTTTGGCAATGGCAGCGTGTCGAAGACTTCCACTTCGCGGATGCCCAGCCAGCAGCCGTCTTCCATGCCAGTGACCGTCACGCGCAGATACCGGGCGCCTTTCGCGGCGAAGGCGTGGACCGGAACCCATTTTGTCTCACGGTTGCCCGTCTTGTCAACGACCGTGGTCCAAGTCGCGTCGTCGGCCGAAGTCTCGATCTTGTACTGGTAGCAGAACCCCGGATCGTGCCACATCAACCGGCAGCCGGTCAGGTCATGCGGCTTGCCGAGGTCCACCTTCCACCAATTGCCGAGCGTCGGCTTGCCGGTGTACCAGGTCGAGTTGAAATCGCCGTCGTTGGCTTTGGCGGCGTAGGTGCCGTTTTGCTGGCTGTCGGCGGTGGCGGGGCGATTCAGGGCCACATTGCGGCCGCCGCTCGTGAGCCGCCATTCGCAAACCGATGCCCAAGCGTAGCCGCCCTGCGGCAGATCGACGCCGAGCACGGTCAGACGAAAATAGCGGCCCTGGGCGGAACAGTCGTCCGCCGTCTCGCCTTCGCGCTCGTTATGGGAACCATCGACGACCCGCGTCCAGGTCTTGTCGTCGTCGGAGGCCTCGATGATGTATTTGTAGATGCGGCCGCGCTTGGATTCCCATTCGATCTCCGACCGCGACACGGGCAGGCTGCTGCCCAGATCGACCTTCAACCAATGGGGATGCTCGCCGTCGTCCGCGCTCCAGCGCATGCGCGGGTTGTCGTCGAAGGCGGCACGGGCCTCGTTGCCGTCCTTGCGGTCGGCGACGCTGGACATGCAAGTTTTGCCCAGGGCGATATTCCCGGGCGCGGGCGTGACGGCTTTGGGAACGGCGCATTCACCCGTGGCCGTATTGATGTCCCAGGAGTCGTCCCATTCCAACGGCACGAGCGAGCCGTCCTTGTCCGACTTGGTGGGCTGGAATTGGATGGGCAGGAACATGTACCGCGAATCGCGAAGGTTCCAGCCTTTCCAGCGGTCGGCCATGAAGACGTAGCTCGTGCCGTGGGTGCCTTCAACAGGGAGCACAAAGGCCGACTGCGAACAATAGGTGTTCCACGTTTTTCCACTGCACAGGACTTTCATGGGACCGAAACGGCCGTCGATCCGCGGCGCGGTCGCGTACATGTTGCCGTTGGGGCCCCACGCGGTGCAGGCTGATGTGATCAAGTAGTAACGGCCGTTTCTCTTGAACACCGCCGGCGCTTCGCGGCGCGCGCCCTTGAGCATGATCGACTGCTCTTTCACGTCGAGATAGTCGTCCGTCAGCTTATAGCAGACCATATCCGTGTTGCCGCGCGTCGAGGAGATGAAATAGGCCGAGCCGTCGTCGTCCTTGAAGAGAGTGCAATCCCGCGACTCGTTGCCGAAGGGGCGAAAGTCCTTCACGTAGGCGAAATCTCCGTCCGGCGTGTCGCAGGCGGCCACCACCGCGCGGGCGTCGTTGTAATCGCCCATCGTTTCTTTGTGGGCCCAAAGGACGTATTTCTTCGTCCGCTCGTTATAAATGACTTTGGGACGCTCGAAGCTGGCGCGGGCCAGGGCCGGGTCAGACTGCTGCGACAGCACGGTGTTTTTGAAGGTCCAATGCTTCAGATCGGTAGAGGCATAGCATCGGATCGCCTTGCTCGACTGGCCTTCCAAATGGACTTCGCCGTACCAATAATAGGTCTTGCCGACTTGAAGCATGCCGCCGCCGTGGGCCTGAATAACTTCGCCGTGATCGTCGGTCCAGACCGTACCGGAGCGGATTGTGCTCATGTCGGATTTACCGCTAATGCGACGTAGGGTGGGACCAGCTTGCGTAGCAAGCGCAGGCCCGCCATCGAGCGTTTTAGGGCCGTTCATGGTGGGCCTGCGCTCGCCGAGGCTCGCTGGTCCCACCCTACGAGCGAAATCAACCTCGGGGCGAAGTTGGTCCAGAATCGGCTTTGTCAATCCGTTCATCTCCGCTTGTGTCGGGCCGAGCAAGTCAAAGACAACCACCTCGTTGCGGCCCTGCTTGAGCCAGGGCCCCGGCAGATACATCGTCTGCGTTGGGCCGATATTCCAGAAGCGACCGAGGCAATGGCCGTTCACCCAAACGACGCCTTTTTTCCAGTTGCGGAGGTCGAGGAACGTGTCGCCCGACTTTTCAACATTGAACGATCCTGCGCCAAAAGGCCGGGCCATCCGTCTTTGAAGCAGTGTAATGCAGACGCTGCAACATCGCGTCATCCAGCGGCAGGCGATAAACCTGCCAGTCGTTCAGTTCTTTCAACATGTGGTCGGTGGATGCGTAAACGGGGGCCAGCAACCCCTTGTGATCGCACATTTCCGGCCCAAAATTGACGCGACCCATCGCCTCGACGAGGATGTCCAATCGTGCCGGTTTCTCTAACTCCGGCACCGTGACTGAGTATTTTGGCGCACGGCGGTCGAAAACGCCGATCGGTTTCCCGTCCAGCGATACCCAGGCGAAATCGTGAACCTCTTTGGCGCCCACGATACCGCGCGGGCCAGCCGGCAATTCGGTGCGGTAGAGAATGCAGCCGTGCGGTTGGTCGAAAGCTTCCATCGTCTGCGGAATGCGGTCGTTCAACGGCGAAGGTAAATTCGCAAAGAGCGGCGCTGATTCGGCGAGCGTGAACCTCGGCACCGTAATGACCGGATTCGCCGGCGGTCGTTCCGGCAGTGACTCGCCGGGTGGAAGGCGCACGGCAATTGCCTCGCGAACCATGCGGAACTTATCCGTTGCCCAGCCCGCTTCGCTGATCGGGGCGTCGTAATCGTAGCTGGATGTATCGGGCTTGAAGGGGCGATCGGCGCCCGACCAAAGGCCGAACGTCGTGCCGCCGTGCGCCATGTAGATGCTGAACGAAGCTTTGTGGTCGAGCATGTACTTCAGATCGCGAAGGAATTCGCGGCCATCCTTCTGATGGTGCTCGACGCCCCAAGTGTCGAACCACGAAGGATAGAACTCGCCGCACATCAGCGGCCCCTTGGGCTGGATCTCGCGGAGCTTGCGGAAGGCTCCGGCCGGATCGTTACCGAAATTGACCACATTGAACACGCCCTTGCACGGCGCCTTGTTCAAGTCGGCGGTCGGATTGCAGGCGAAGAGCGGCACCGTGAAACCGGCGTCGACGAGCGCCTGGCGGACGTCGCTCATGTACTGCGTGTCTCTGCCGAAGGAGCCATATTCGTTTTCGACCTGAACCATGATAATCGGTCCGCCGTGGTCGATTTGCAACGGCCCAAGCTTGCGGCCCACTTCCTTCAGCCAGGCTTTGGCCGGCTCCAGATACCGCGGGTCTCGGCTGCGGAGTTTGATGCCGTCTTGCTTCAAGAGCCACCAAGGCAGGCCGCCCATTTCCCATTCGGCGCAGGCATAGGGTCCGGGGCGGAGTATGACCAGAAGGCCCTCACGCTGGGCGATGCGGCAGAACTCGACCGCGTCGGCCTGGCCGCTCCAATCGAATTCGCCCGGCCGCGATTCGTGCATGTTCCAGAACAAATACGCGCAGACGGCGTTGAGCCCCATCGCCTTGCACATCTTCAAGCGGTGCTGCCAATACTCGCGCGGGACCCGAGCGGCATGAACCTCGCCGCAGCGGATTTGCAACGGCTTGCCGTCCAGGAGGAAGTCGCTGTCGCCGATGGCGAACGAATGGGCGGTCTGCTGCCCTTGGCCGTACGCGGGCCTGAGCGCGGCAATGGATAGAAACGCCAACAGCAAGGTTGGCACAGCGTATTGAAAGCGTGTCATGTGACCCAGGAAAGAAGACGCGAGCCAAGTATCGAACGTCCGGAATCTTTGATTTCAATGCAAAACCGGCCGAAGTTCAAGGCAACAACGGGTCAAACTTTGGAGATTTCAGGTCAAGGGCAACTAAGACCCTATCCGAAATCCGCGCGTAGGGTGGTGTCGAGCGCAGCGAAGACCCACCAATTCATGGTGGGTCTTCGTAGGACTCGACACCACCCTACAGGTTTTCGGATAGGCTCTAAAGCGCGGCGTGGTTCCGGCGCACCTTCCGTGACTCGGTCAGCGCGCCGAAACCGCGTTTGCGGGTTTTAGTCTCTGGCCTATTTCACTCCTACGCCAAAGCGCTCCACCCCTTGCGATAGGGCCGATCAATCCAAGCGTTAAGCTCTTCCAGGTTGGTGACCTTCATGCCGGGGCCGTCCCACGCGACGGGCTTGTTCAAGCCGGCATGTTGGGCCAGGTTGCCGAGAATGGACATTTCTGTGAGCCGTGCCCCGTATTCGAAATGGGCGGCAGTTTCTTTCCTGCCCTCGCGGCAGGCGCTGAGGAAATCGGCGGCGATGCTCGGCGTCTTGGGAACGTGCGGCATCTCGCTGGGACCTTTGCCGAGGATCTGCGCGCCGCCGCCGTAGCATCCGGTGTAGAGGATGCCTTTCTCACCGACGTAGAGCGTGCCGTTGGTCTCGAACTTTACGTTCGGATGCGCCTTTTTCATTTCGGCCAAGAGCGGCGGCAGATAGTGCTTGCGGCTTCGGCCCGATCCACCGGCTAGGTAGCCGTCGTACCAATAGGCCTTCACGGCCGGCATGTCACCGCGGGCCGGGAAGTCCCAGCGGATGCGGCAGCCGATCGGATATCGTTCGTCGCTGCCGCCGTTTACCGCCTCCAGTTCGACGCCCGTCGCGTACTCCAGCTTCAGCGACCAATAGACGCCGTCGAGGACGTGGCAGCTCAAGTTGCCCAGCGAGCCGTTGCCGAAATCGTACCAGTCATGCCAATCGTGCGGATTCAGGCCGGCATGATATTCGCGATAGGGCGCGGGGCCGATCCACATGTCCCAGTGCATCCCGGCGGGAACCGGCTCCGTCGGTGGCCGCGGGCCAGCGCCGCCGTTGGAACGATCGCACCAACTGTGCGTTTCCTTGATCGGGCCGACCATCCCCGACCAGACGGCGGCACAGAGTTGCTGGTAGCCCTTCTCGCAGTGACCTTGATTACCCATTTGCGTCGGCGTCTTGACTTTGGCGGCCATCGCCGACAGCTTCCGGGCCTCGGCGATGTCGTGGCACAGCGGCTTCTCGCAATAGATGCCGATGCCCAACTGCATGGCGATCATGCTGGGCAGCGCGTGATGGTGGTTCGGCGCGGCGACGAACACGCAGTCAAGCTCCTTGCCGAGCTTGTCGTAGAGGCGGCGGTAGTCGGTGAAGGTCTGAAGCTTGGCGGCGTCGCCGCCCTTGCCTTCAATGGTCTTCTTGACGACGTTGTGCCGCGCTTCATAGGGATCGGCGATGGCGACGAGGTTCTCGCCGATCGCGGTGCCGATGTGAGTCATGCCGCGTCCGCCGCAGCCGATCACGGCGAAGCGAAGCGCCGAGCCAGCTTTGGCGGCGTGCAACACGTTGGGGAAGGGAAAGAGCTGCGCGGCCGACGCGCCGGCAGTCGCCAGCGAGGCCCGCCGCAAGAACGAACGGCGGCTATATTTGGAGGACATGGAGAGAATACCCTGGGGAGATGGAAGGTGGGATTGATTCGCAAGGGAGCCCCAAACCGAGCAATCGATCAAGGATTCCCTTATGCTCCCTATTTTGCGCGATCAGACGCTCAAGATCAACAGGCCACGCCTACCGGCTTGACCACACGCGCCAGTTCGACTTTAATTCTGTAATGAAATGAGGTGTCACAGCCCTTGAATCGGTCGGCATTATGGTTGATCCTGCCAACAAAACCACAAAACGGCTCCCGGCAATTCCGCTCAAATAGGCGGAGAGGCCGTGGTTGCTCGTTCATCCCCGCGAGGCCCCATCCCCTTTCAGATAAGTCCGAAGACTCCGGTCCAGCGGTTCGAGGGCCAATTCCAGCTTGGCGAGGGAGTCGGCGGCGTCCGACAAGTCGCGGCTGGCGGCCATCTTTTCCAGGCCCACGGCCCACTGGCAGGCGGCCGTATCGCCGAAATACCGCAAGGTGCCCTTGAGCGTGTGGGCGGCCAATTGCAAAGCGGGGGCATCGCCCCTGTCAATCGCCAGGCGGACCGCGGCGAGCATGTTCGGCGTCTCCGCCAACGTCGCCTCGACCAACACCTGGACGAGACGCGGATTGCCGCGCATCTGCTTCAAGACGCGGGCCCAGTCGATGTCCTCGAACGGTAATACATCGTCCATGGCTTCTCCGTACCTTTTGGGGGCAAAAGCCCAGGTCTAGCGAAACGCTCGACAAGCGATTTTAACTGGGAGCGAAATGAAATGAAATGACTCGTCATATTGGCGTGAGCGGTTAGGCCAAAGAACCTGCCTGCCGCTTTTAGACAAGTTTTAGTCGCTCTGATACAAAGAAAGCAGTTTTCGCTCCGACCCAGCATATCATTTACGCAATAACGACACGCCGGGAGAGGACGTGCGGGAGACATAGCCACACTGCGTGGATGTTGTCGCGCCAAATAACTGCGAACAGCCGCCGCGCCCTATTGCTAAATCCCCTGGGAACCGCTATTATATGAGAGGTGGCTAGTCAGGCGCTTTTCCTGGGAGGATATCCAATGCAACGCGATCGCCGCAGCGCTTTTACTCTCGTCGAGCTTTTGGTCGTCATCGCCATCATCGGCATTCTGATTGGCTTGTTGTTGCCGGCTATTAACGCCGCACGCGAAGCGGGCCGCCGCGCCGCCTGTGTGAACAAGATGAAGCAGATTGGTCTCGCGCTTTTGAACTACGAATCGGCGAGGGGTTCCTTGCCCATGGCCAGCGCCAAGGGTCCGGTCGATTTCGGCAAGCCCGGGCCGCCCTTTAATCTATTGGTCGCTGTTTTTCCGTACATGGAGTATAACGATCTCTATAAGCGATTGGATTTTACGAAGGCCCCGGATGTTGCGCCAAATTTGCAGATGGCGACCCAAGTCGTGCCGCAGTTTCTCTGCCCGTCGTGGACTCTCGCGCCGGTCCAGCCTAATCGCTGCAATACAACTACTCATGATGTGACCACCGCATCAGTCACCTGTTATGTGGGTTGTTGGGGACCGACTACTTCCCATGACGGCACTATCTGTTCCACGTACTGCCCTTGCTCGATCACGCAAACGAACCCGGTTTGCTACTGCTGCCAGACCACTGACCACAAGGATGGAACTGCTTACGACCCCACTACCAACCCCCCTACCTATAGCAATCGTTTCGTAGCAGTTTTTGATCCCGAAACGCCCAGGGGCTGCAAGTTGAGCCAAGTCACGGACGGTGCCGCCCACACTATCATGGCCGGTGAGACACTACCCGATCGAACGCCCCACTCCTCGCTTTTCAATCTTAATGGCGCGGTTGCCATCACGGGCATCCCGCTGACAGCCGATATTAGCACCCTGTGTCCGTCCGGCGGCATCAATGGAGAAGACCCTCACACGTCCAACCCGCCGAATGACTGCGATGGTTTCAAGTGCATGCACCCGGGGATAGTGAATTTTTCGATGGTCGATGCCAGTGTTCATGGTTTTCCGTTGACAATTGATTTCGAAATATACAATGACCTTGGCACGAAGGCGGGCGGCGAAACTCTGACAACGACCACGAAATTGCCCGTCGTCGTACCCGAATGACGCCGCTCGCTGAAGGTGCCCTATGAATTGTCTTCCGCATCGCTTGCGTGGTTCCGCGTGCCCGGCGTACGATATAGCAGCCTGCCGAGGCTCGCTCGCAATCGCATGTATACTGATACTAATTCCCTGCCTCGGCTTGTCCGGCTGCAATAATAACCGCCCCGCCGGCATTGTTCCAGTCAGCGGGAAGTTGACGCTCGACGGCGGCGCATGGCCAAAGCGCGGTTCAATTACTTTCAGTCCTCTCAAGCCGGTAGCGGGCCATCCCATGTTGCCGGCTTCGGCGCGAGTAAACGAAGACGGCTCGTTTACGATTACGACCGCGATTGCGCCGGGGTTGGTGCCTGGCGAATATGGCGTGGCCGTCTCGTGTTGGAAGGAGGCTGGCGATGAGCGGCATCCCGGCCAAAGCGCCATTGCTCAGCGCTACCGCAGCGCGATGACCAGCGGACTTACGGTGAAGATTGCCGAAGGCTCCGGCGCAGTCGTCTTGAGCGGCAAGGATTGGGACATCAAGTCGAAGTGACGCTGACGGGTTGCGTTGACCACCGGTCCAATCTGACGTCCGCACAGATCCGGCTTTCCCGCCTCGTCGGATGTTGACTTGCCGCATTTTGTTTTCGCTGCCCGTCGTTCGTTCGTGGCGGCGGAGCGGTAGCGGCACACAAGCCTGAAGCGCGAGCGAAGGACGGTTTTTCCGTTCGCTTGCGCTTCAGGCTTGTATGGGCCGCGAGTTGACCTGCCGATCCGCACGTCCTAGACTGGTGTAGTAGGCGGCGGGGGCCGAAACGGGCCGGCGCACCCCACCGCCGGGAACATGCTCATGCCAAACTTGCGCTTCTTTCGCGTGTTGATCGCGACAATGGTTGCTGCCGCCTGCTGCGGCCGTCCGGCCAGCGGACAACAGCCCAAAAATGATCGGCCCGCCGCGAAGCCGCTTCTCGTGTCGCCGGGCGAGAAAGCGCAAGTTTCGCTCTTCGGCGTGAAGGCCGAAGGGGCAAAGTTCGTCTACGTGCTGGACCGCAGCGGCAGCACTGACGGCAAGCTGCTCGCCGCGGCCAAGGCCGAAATTCTCGCCAGCATCGAGATGATCGACAACGTCCACCAGTTTCAGCTCGTCGTCTATAACGAGCGGCCCAAGGCGTTTAATCCGGCCGGGTCGGGTGGACAATTGGCCTTCGGTACGGACGCCAATCGCGAAGACGTGAAGAAGTTCCTCGCGACCATCTCCGGCGACGGCGGCACCGACCACGCCGCGGCGCTTTCCATGGCCATCCGCATGCACCCCGACGTGATCTTTCTCCTAAGCGACGGTGACGAGCCGATACTCACTGCCCACGATCTGGAGCGCATCGACCGCATCGGACCCGGCATCATCATCAACACGATCCAGTTCGGCGAGGGCCAAAAGCTGGCGCACGGATTCATGGAAAAGCTCGCCAAGCAAAGCGGCGGGGAGTATAAGTTCGTGGATACAACGAAGCTTGGCGAATCAAAATAGCGCCAGATAACAGGATAGCCTCGATAGTTTCGGCGTCACGGGTCGGCATTCGGTGAGCCGTTGCCCGGATCAGCGGTTGAAGACACGGGATCTCCATCGGGCTTTGATAGTTGAAATATGAAGCGGAAGACCGGTTCAAGCGTTAGTCCAACTGCCACGAAGAGACTACTGAAAAACACTACAAAGAAGAACTGAAAACACTCGAGGGATTTCGTCAGGGCCGCAACGACCAACCCAAGTCCGCTCAGCGCGAAAGATATCGCTACTGCTATTCTCAATCTGTTAATTATCGTGGCATACATAACTATGTATTTTATACCCGTGCGAGTGCGAGGTTTTCAACTCAAACCACCTCACGCAACGGTTGCTTCATTACTGTCGCACTAGTTCCCCTATCATCTTCACTTCCTCCGCCGACAGCTCCAACGAACCCGCCGCCGCATTCTCGATTGCTTGCTGCGAATCGCGCGCGCCGCATAGCACGCAGGTGATGCCCGGCTGCGCGGCCGTCCAGGCGATTACCAATTGCCCGATCGTCGCGCCGTGCCGCTGGGCCGTCGGTTCGAGCTGCTTCAAGAGGCCGTTGATTCGCTCGACGTTTTCCGGGCGGAAGCGCGGATTGGCCTTCCGCAGATCGCCCGGCTTGTAATCCCGCTCCGGATGCAGCTTGCCGGTCAAGAGGCCGTGGGACAAAGGCGAATAGGCCAAGACGGACACGCTGTTCTCGCGGCACCAGGCGAGGATACCGTTTTCCTTGATCTTGCGGTCCAAGAGGCTGAACTTCTCCTGGGCTGATTCGATCGGCCCGTAGTTCTTCAGGCGGTCCAGGTCGCAGTTGGAAACACCGATCGCGCGTATTTTGCCTTCCTGCTTCAATCGCTGAAGTTCGGCGACGGTCTCGGCCAGCGGCGTGGACGGGTCTTGCCAATGCGTTTGCAGCAGGTCGATGCGATCGGTCCGCAAATTCTTCAAGCTCCGCTCAACCTCCTCGCGGATCGACGCCGGCCGGAGGTTTTTGTAGATCTTCTTATCGACGGGCCGCAGCGTCGTGCCTTTGTCGTCGGCGTAGAACATGAGCGTGCCCTCCTCGCGGTCCCAGATCAGGCCGCACTTGGTGGCAAGCACCACACTATCGCGGCGATCATGGATGGCGCGGCCGACCACTTGTTCGCTGTGCCCATAGCCATATACCGGGGCCGTGTCGATGAGGTTGATGCCATTTTCCAACGCGGCATGGATGGCGGCGATCGACTTCTCGTCGTCCGCCCCACCCCACATCCACGCGCCCGTGACCCAGGCGCCAAAACCGACCGCGGAAATGTCGATGCCCGTCGATCCAAGTTTTCTCATGAGCATGATTTGGCCTCCGAATGGATTTGTGGCTCAAGCAGTAGGATAACCGACGGGCAGTGAATTGCAAGCCGTGTAATGGGATGAAACGCTGCCTCGCCGAGGCGAGAATGGGTGGTATGGAAACAACATTCACCCTTTTTCCCCCGGGAGGCAGCAATGTCGTCGCAAGCTATTGGATGGGATATCCATCGCAAGTTCAGTAAGGTTAGTGTAATGCAAAAGGTAGCGGATGACCAGTTTCAAGTGATCGAACGTGCCCGTCTTGAGCACGATGATCGCGATGCGATGCGTCACTGGCTAAGCCGCTTCGATGTGAGTACGCTCGTAGGCATGGAAGCCGCGTTTGGTTGGCCTTGGATCGCCGACCTGCTGGAGGAATTGAAGTTCAACCCTCGCCTCGGGCATCCCCCGGCCCTCAAGGCCCTGTCCCGGCACGAGGCCAAGTCGGACCGTTGCGACAGCGATCGCATGGCGAAGTTCCAACTTCAGGGAACCTTCCCCGCCAGCTACCTCGCCCCGCAGAACGTACGCCAGATTCGCGAGCGAACGCGTTACCGCATGGCTCTTGCTTCTTTGCGCACCGGCATGAAAAACCGCATCCACGCTCTGTTGCACCGCTTCGGGATTCTGCACGGTTATAGCGATCTGTTCGGCAAGCAAGGGCGTCGCTTCCTGGAGCAGTTGGTGTTGCCGGAAGCCTCACACGCCGTGCTGGCCAATTCCCTGGAGGTTCTCGACAAGATCGTGCAGGGAATCGCGGTGGTTGAAAAGTGGATGGAGAAGCATCTGGAAGAGGACGAGATCGTCCGCCTGTTGCAGACGATCCCTGGGATCGGGTTGATCCTGGCGCACGTGATCCGCGCGGAAGTTGGCGAGATCAGCCGTTTTCCCACGGCGCGGCATCTGCGCAGCTATGCCGGCACGGCGCCTTTGAGCGACGATTCTGCGGACCGTCACGGCATACGGCACTGTAGCGAGGCTTGCAATCATTCGTTGCGTTGGGCCTTGATCGAGGCCGTCACCGGCGCGCTGCTGACGCGCGGCGTGCGCGGCGACCGCTTGCGTCAAAGGCACGCGCGTTTGACCTTTGGAGGCCGCGTCAACAAGAACAAAGCGAAGGTGGCATTGGCCGGCGAACTTGCCGAGTTGGTGTTCATCATTTGGAAGAAGCGTACGCCTTACGAGGCGAATCCCCCGGCGAGGCCGGGCAGCGTCCGCGGCGCGCCGTCGAGGTTGCCGCGGCAAGAGGAGAAGAATATTCCTGCGAACATGCGTTCGGACCAGTCCCGTCACCCTATAGCCCGCTGCGGCACGTCAGGTGCAGGCCAGGCTGATTTGTAATTGGACCGTCCGGGCCGCATGTCCATTTTGTGTCCGGTGGGTGGCTGGTGTCCGGCAGGCGCCGGCTGCTGCCAGAGCACGTAGAGATTGTTGGTTTTACCAAAACCGCCAGATGTTCGCGGATAGAACGATTGGGTTTAACGCATTAGAACCACAAGCTGATAAGCGATGGTCTGAAAGGAATAGTCTGCAAGAAAGACGAATGGAACAAAAAGAACCGGCCTGCCTCGTAAGGAGACAGGCCGATCAGCTCGCGGATCCCAGACGGCGCTCGGGCCGCACCCCTGCGTTGCCCTATCCTCCGCCTGAGACATCTACCAGTGTATACCAAACAGGAAAAAAAGCAAAAACCGCCCATTGACCGGCGAACGCGTTTCAGAGATAGGGTGTGGTCGAGCGCAGCAAAGACCCACCATGAATTGGCGTTTTAATTGGTGGGGCTTCGCTGCGCTCGACACCACCCTACAAACCTTTGAAGAACATCGCTACCGCCATCGCCAGCCCGATGGCGATGACGATGCGGCGGACGTTCTTTTGCCCCAATCGCCGCGCGGCGCCTGCACCGGCATAGCCGCCGACGATTGCACCCGCCGACATCAGCAGCGCCGACGGCCAGTCAACCAGTCCTTTGACGATGAATATCGCTGCGGCAATGCCGTTGATGAACGTGGCATTGAGATTCTTGATGGCATTGGCTTCGTGAATGTTGGAGAAGCCGAGGATGCCGTAGACCGCGAGCATGAGGATGCCGATGCCAGCGCCAAAGTAGCCGCCATAGACGCCGACGAGGAACTGCGATACGAGCACGATGGCCCAGCGCAAGGGCGTCGCCGAGTGCGCGAACGTCGGGCCACCCGCCGCCGCGAAGGGGACAGTCCCATTGTCGCTGGTACGAAAATTGGGACAGTCCCCCTTGCTCAGCCGCCGCTGCAAGCGGGCCAGCGGCTCCTGCACAATGAAAACCCCTGTCGCCAGCAAAATCAAATACGGCACGAGGAAGGCGAACGTCTTCTCGTCCGTCTTCACCATGAGACCTGCGCCGAGGAGGCCGCCGAGGATGCTGGGGACCGAGAGCCAGATTATTTCCCGACGATGACGCCCCAACTCGCTGCGGTAGGCCCAGAAGCTGCTAAGAGCACCGGGCCAAAGCGCGACCGTATTCGTAGCGTTGGCGATCTGCGCCGTCTGGCGGGCAAAGACCAAGGCCGGAAAGCTAATCAACGTGCCGCCGCCGGCTACTGCGTTCACCGCGCCGGCCAAGACCGACGCGGCAATCAAAATCGCGATTTGAAGCCAAGTCAAAGGATATCCCTCAATCGTTTTGGCGTATTCTAACGCATTGCCGCCAATAAGCTAGACTTTCTCATTCGCATTCACGCGATTGCACCAAGCTGTCCGTACAACCGCCATGTCGCTTACAACCGCTACAACCGCATCCTCCGCCACTCGCTTTGCCGGGCTCTCGGTCTGGCAGGCCCGCGCCGTGTTGTCCGCTTTTGTCTCGCTGCTTGGCTTCGGCCTTTGGAGCGCGCCGCGCCGCCGCCCTTATGCGACGTCCGCGAGGAGAGTTCCCACACCGGCGATGTCTTCCTTTATATGAGCGAGGTGCGGCGGATCCATGCGGGCGAGAACTACTACCACGTTGCCGCGGAGGAATTAGTCGCCCAAGGCTATCCCACGGCCAGCGTTTTCAACTGGCGGACGCCGCTGCCGATGTGGCTGATTGGCAAACTGCCCGACCCGCTCGCGGCGCGGCTCTTGATCATCGCCGCCGGCATCGCCATGCTGCTCATGTCGTTCGAGGCGGCCGCGCGCGAACAAGCCAACATCTACCGCCTGGCGATGCCGCTGGCCGTGCTGTTGATCGGACCGGTGCTCCCCTGTTTTCAGGGCAACGTGTTCGTGCTCTCGGAGGTCTGGGCGGGCATTTTTATCGCGGTTTCGTTAGCTGCCTATGGTGTCAACCTTCGATTCCTTGGCGCGACGATGGGGTTGGCGGCACTGTTCTTCCGCGAGTTGGCCCTGCCGTATTGCGCGATCGGGCTTGCCCTGGCGCTTTGGGAGCGGCGGCCGAAGGAGTCGCTCGTCTGGATCGTCGGCCTAGTCGGCTGGGCCGTTTTCTACGGCTTGCATTGCTGGAAGGTCAGCCACTTGATTTCGGCCACGGCGGAGGCTCACAAGCAAGGTTGGTTCCGCTTCGGCGGCATGACGTTCGTGGTCGCGGTGGCGCAAATGAACGCCTGCCTGGTGCTCTTGCCCGTATGGATTACCGTGATCTATTTCGTTCTGGCGATCGTCGGCTTTGCTGGCTGGCGGAGCGAGTGGGGCGGGCGGATTACGCTGGCCGCGTGCGTCTATATTGCCGCCTACTCGATCGTCGGACAGGACTTCAATCGCTACTGGGGCCTGATGATAGCGCCGCTGTTCTGCTTCGGCGCGGTGAATGCGCCGCGGGCATTGGCCGAACTTTGGCGGGCGGCGAATCTGCCGCTGGCGTATCGTAGGTCCCTCTTGCCGAGAGGGACCTAGACCGGTAATGCGCACTGCCAGCTTTGACCTACTCGAAGAAGCCGGCGCACAATAGTCCCTTCCGGCAGAAGGGACCTACTTGCTCGCCTGCACCGGATTGAACCGTTCATCGGGCAGTGCGATCGAGGTGATCCGCAAGCCGAACTTGTCACCGACCTTGACCGCCTCGCCGAGCGCCACCGGCCGATCGCCGACGCCCAATTCAAGCATTTCTTCGCACGACTTGTCGAACTGGATAATCGCGCCGGGACCTAGCTCGATGATGCGGCTGAGCTTTTGCCGCTTTTCGGCCAAGGTGACGACGACCGGGACTTTGATCCGCAGCAGGCTCCGCGTGTAGGGCGGCAGGTCGCTGGAAGTGAGTGAGAGCGTGGGCAGTTCCTTGCGCTTTGCTTGCCCGATTTTCTCTTGGCTGGCTTGCGGCTTTTTTGGCCCAGTCGCAAATATCCCGTCAGGACTCTTCACCGGCCAAATCAGGCACAGGTTGCCCGCCGGCTCGCCTGCCCGAGTCACAGCGACTGGAATCGTTACCGCATTTTGTGGGACGCCCCCGCGATCCAGCGCGTCGGCCAGGTTCTCTACCCAGGCCGCGTGGAAGTCATGGGCGAGCCATGTTTCCGGCAGCAGGTTCATACCCAATTCCTGGGCGAGCGTTCCCAACCGGCTTGCGCCGCTAGCATCGGGCTTGGCGCACCACTCAGGCACAATCCCACAGGCGGCAGGCAGTGTCAAGACGGCGGTTTCCCGACTGGACTTTAGCAAGACGATCAACCCCGGTCCGTCGAGTTCGAGGGGCACGGTCGGCGATTGCAATGTGCCGTTCTGGGCTGGGGCGATTTCGACTGTCTGCTGGAAGGCCCTGGCGATAGCGGCCGCGGACTCTTCCGCGCCTGTCTGGCAGGCCGAGACAACTGCGCCGATGATCTGTTCGGTAATTTCAGCCATGATCGACCGGTAGAGAATGGATCTGTCGATAGCGGACTTCCTCGCCTATCTATCGGCCAGACAGCCCGCAAACTTTATCCAATCGTCAAAGTCGGCCAACGGCCAAGATCGTTGACCGCGGCGTGCCGACAACTTTTCCCCAAGGCAGAAGCGGTTGCCGGCCGCCCTCCTATTTTGCCACAGACCGAAATTGTCCGCGATTTGCACGTTGCTAAATGCCCGCTTGCGGTTCTCGGCATCGCGCGGCTAGTGGTTCGCACGGAGATTGCTAGAATCGGGTTCCGGGCTGCATCGGGACTGTCGCGATTTTCGTTTCAGCGAAAATGGGACTGTCCCGTTTGGCGCTGACGACCACAACGCGTTCGACAAAGGAAAGTGCGTGATGGAAGGAACCCTACAGGACTCGGCTGTCCCCTTTGCCGACGCAGCCGACAATCCAGCAATCGAAGAGGCGTCGCGGGAGTATCTGGGCCGTTGGAACCGGCTGATCAGTTCGACGAACTGGGAGAAGGGCCGGATTATCAATCAGTGGCGCGAGGCCCTGATCGAGGCCGGCGCGGCGGCGGCCAGCTACACTGACGAGGCATGGAGCCGCCAGGCGAGCAACGTAACGCCGCAGCATACCGGGCGGCTGCGGCGGGTGCATCAGCGTTTCGCAACGGCGCGGGAAACCTTTGTGGGACTCTATTGGAGCCACTTTCAGGCTGCGCTCGATTGGGACGACGCCGGAATGTGGTTGGAAGGGGCGGTGCAAAGCGGCTGGTCGATCGCCCAAATGCAAGGCGAGCGCTCGCGGACGCTCGGCGCATTGGTCGAAGAGCAGGTCGAGGCCGCCGCGGTCGAGATGGATGAAGATGCCTTTGACGTTCCCGCCGATCGCCCGCCAGAAAGCCCGGCGCCATCGGCCGTCGATTCGGCTAGTGAAGCTTCGTTCGCAGACGAGGTCTCAGTCAACGCGGAGACCGACGGCGAGACAGCGGGACACGAGTTCGTGGATGTGGCCGGATCGCATGACGAAGCTGCGCCGCCGTTACGGCCGTTCGAGAACCTGCCCGATCTGCCGGCCGATTTGCGCGAGGCGTTTGACAGTTTCAAACTGGCGATCGTGCATCATCGCATCGCGAAGTGGCAAGAGGTCAGCCAGTCC
This sequence comes from uncultured Planctomycetia bacterium, assembly GCA_963707295.1. Classification (GTDB taxonomy): domain Bacteria; phylum Planctomycetota; class Planctomycetia; order Pirellulales; family Thermoguttaceae; genus JANXQG01. The sequence goes on along the minus strand of CAVPPL010000005.1, from coordinate 2,484,620 downwards.
GACATGCTGGCGACGTTGGAAGCACTGCGGCAACTGGTGTTAGCGCCGGCTGATGCCTGATCACACAAACGGTAAACGCCCCCGCCGGGCTTGTCCCGGTGGAGCGCAAGATTGAAGGCTAAGAAGCTACGTTATCCCCTCATCGCAAGGATTGCGGTTGCCGCCGGACCGGGTCGGGCGGCAACCGCAAACCTTGCGAAAGCCGTTGCGGATCACGACTGTAGCCGTCAATCTATTGCTCCACCGACGCGAGGTCGGCGGGGGCGTTTACTAGCCGCATTTTTCTTCGTCGTCTCCAGCCGAAGCCAAGAACGCCGATGTTACCGGCGGCAATGAGTGCGAGTGTGCCCGGCTCGGGAACGGGCGAGCCTGGCAAGGTGCCTGTCGGGGCATCACCAGCCACGACCGGCGCAGGAAAATCGGCCGCGTTGCCGATGGTCAGGTCGGAACCACTGGCAAGCGCCTGGGGCTGTGTGACGATCAACGTGCCATCCGTGACCGTCGTGCCGCCGGTATAGGTATTCGTGCCCAACAGGATTAGCTTGCCACTGCCATTCTTGATCAGATTCCCGAGCCCGCTAAGGCTGCCCGATAGTGTGACCGCGTAGCCCTGCGAATTGATCGTGGCGTTTCCATGCGAGATGCCTAGCGTCAGGGGAACACTGGTGGCGAAGGACGTGCCGGCGCGAAGCATTCCGCCGTTCAAGTTGAACGAGGCGGAGCCGGAGTTATTGGAGGTCAACTTCGATAAGACGAGAATGCCGCCGTTGAGATTGTAGATGCCATTGGAGCCACCGCCAAGATTGAGCGATCCGGTGACCACGTCGGTGCCGCCGGACTGCGTAAAGACTCCGGGCGTTGGAGGCGATGCATTGCCCACCACGTAGAGGTTATTTACTTGCAACAAGCCGCCTTTCATCCCGGACGCCGAATCAAGTACCGTGAGACTGCCGCTGCCCAGGTTGACGTTGCCGGTGCCCGAAAGGTACAACCCATCGTTCAGGTTGATTCCGCCGCTGGCACTTGCCGCAATCGTCCCTTCGCCAATCACGGGGTCGTTGATGCTGCCCTGACCGGCAAACCCCTGGTTGGCTGCCAGGACGAGCGGCGTGCCCGCGTAGTGCAGGATTCCCTGGACACTGAAACTGCCGAACGCCGCGTAGGGATTGAAGCCGGCGGGTACCATAATCAGCGAATTGGGGCCGACGCTCAGCGACATAGCGCCGATGTTTTGCAGCGTTCCGGTTGAAAAGTCCACGATCGAGTTGGTCGCCGCGATCGACGCCGAGCCGCCCCCGCCGTCGAACACTCCTTGATTGGTCAGGCCGCCGTTGACGCTAAGCAATCCGCCGCCGATAACGAAACGCCCGTTGCTGCCGACCAGGACAAGCCCGGCCGAACTGGAACCGCCGGACTGCGAAAATGTGGCCGGTGAATTCGGAGCCCCGATGCTTACGGTGGCGGCCGACAACAGTCCGCTGCCGAGGCTGTACGTCCCAGAACTGATATTCAGGGAGCCGGAGATCGCATTCGCTCCGCCAAATTGCGAGAAAGTGGCACGAACGCCGGAAATGGTCATGTTGCCCGACGACAACCGCCCGATGCCGTTGAGATTATATGCGGTGGATGAGTAAAGATTCAGCGTCCCTAGAATCACGGCGGTTCCGCCCGACTGAGCGAAGCTGGTTGCAACGCCGCCATTCACAGTCAACGTACCGGCCGACAGCAGGCCGCCGTTGAGGTTGTAAGCCCCACTTTGGGTAAAACTGCCGACGCCGAGGGACGTTGCGACCATAACAGTCCCGCTGGACTGCGTGACGGCTCCCGCTCCGTTTTGGCCAAGGTAAAGGTTCTTCGCGGACAAGAGCGAATTGCCGTCAATCGTCATGGTGCTAAGGCCGCCCTGAGAATAGCCCACGTAAACATTGCTGGCCGAAAGCAGGGCGTTGCCGCTAAGGCCAAAGTAACTGTTCGGCCCGTAGTAGCCGATGTACAGATTGGTCTTTATGGCGTGGGTGCCGCCGGACTGCATGAAGGTGCCTGTCAGGTACAAGTTGTTGGCCGCAAGTAGCCCGTTGCCGCTTAACGTATAGCTGCTGCTGTTGCCGGCCTCAAGAGCGCCAATGTAAAGATTGCTGGCGACATTGTGGGTTCCGCCGGACTGTATGAAGGAGCCCGCCACGTACGTGTTGCTGGCGGACAGCAGCGAGTTGCCGCCCAATGTATAACTGCTTCCATAACCATAGTTGTAAACGCCTTGATTATAGTCCCCGGCGATGTTAAGGTTGCCGACGGCGTTTGTTCCGCCTGATTGTGTGAACTCTCCGGTAATCGAACCGCTGCCCACGTAGATGTTGCTCGCCGAAAGCTGGGCGTTTCCGCTGAGACTGTAGGTGCCGTACAGATTCCGGTCACCGGCACTGCCGCGCCCAAGGGTGAGGCTGGTGCCGATAGCGACCTTCCCGCCGGACTGGCTAAAATCTCCGCCGATGGTGAGCGAGCCGGCCGATAACAGACCGCTATCGGTTAGGTTATACGTCCCGCCTTCCATTGATATCACAGCCGCGATGACGGACGCACTCTCCGATTGCGACATTGTACCTGGTGAACTGTAACTGCCCAGATTGATGGTGCCGGCGGAAAGCTGACCGCCGCTCATGGTGTAGTTCCCCGCACCGGCAGAGCCAACATAGAGGGACTTGGCAATAGAGTGCGTCCCGCCCGACTGAATGAAATACGCCGGACCGCCGTTTGCGACATACTCGTAGGTTGCCGACAATGTCGCATTGCCGGACAGATTGTACGTGCCGTTGTCGACATAGAGGTTGGTTAACTTGCTCGAACCGCCGGACTGCGTGAAGACACCCGCACCCCTAGCGCCGATTGACTGCGTCGCCGCCGAGAGTGATCCACTCGTGATGCCAGAAATCGGATCATTCACGGTCAATGTGCCGCTGCCGAGGCCCACAAGTCCGGTGCCTGAAAGAGCCAGCCCGTTGCCAAGGCTGATGCTGCCGCCGGACGGGGCAAGAATCGTCCCCTGGCAGCTTACGGGATCGTTGGTGGCAAGTGAAAGCGAAAAGCCCTTTCCGGCGGGCACGACGAGTGTTGTGCCGGCGTTGTGGGTGATTCCCTGCGAGTTGAGCATGCCGAAGCCGTCAGCGAGACTGAAACCGGCCGGAACGATCAGCAGGGAATTTGAATCAATGCTGATAGACATCGAACAGGTGTTCTGAACGGCGCCCTGCGACAGGTTGACGATCGCGCTGGAGGCAATAAGCGAGCCGGTGCCGCCGCCGCCGTCGAAAGTGCCTTGGTTCACGAGGCTGCCATTAATGAGGCTTAGGGTGCCGCCGCTTTGCACGTAGCGTCCGTAGCGGCCGATTGAAAGGTAGTTGGCCGTGTTCGACCCGCCGCTCTGCTGAAACACTGCCGCGCCGCTAGGATTCGCGATGTTCTCTCGCGACGTTCACAACTGCCCGCTGGCCATCACGACATTGCCCGATGCGGTACTATTACCTAGCGCCAGTTGGTAACATGCGGCTCCCGGCAAGGTAATCGTTGACGTGCCGCCATTGACAATATTGGCGTAGTTGACGCTGCCCGGGACTTTCGCGCTCCAGTTCGATGCCACCGACCAGTCGCCTGCTTGATTCGCGCCAAGAGTCCAATTGAAGGTTGCCCCGGCCGTGCGCCCGGCAAACAGAAAAGCGGCTGCCGCCACAAGTACCATGCTACTCCTGAAACATTGTGCCATCGCGATGCGCGGGCACGACCACAGAAAAAGTTCGTACGATACATGTTCGTCCTCCTTTGTTTTGGAGAACGACGATACTCTCGCGCAATGGCCGAACCGCGGCAGTGAGAACGAATTAGAAAAAATGAGGCAGAACCGAGCAGACTGCCGTCCGCCGACTCGCTTACGACGAGAGACGCCTTCTCCTTGAGGCCGTGCAGATGGAAGATGAGGCGCACAGCCCGGACATTTCGCCCTTTGGCCCGTTCCACGCGTACTGTACCCTGTATTTGAAATAAATGCAAGCCCCGCGTCCAGGGGAATTACGAGTAAATCTTCTAGCCACGGATGAAACACGGATTGAACAAGGCTCAGTGGCTAGAAAGAACCACAAGGACACAACAGTCACAAAGAAAACGCGACGGGACTCCCGTTCCCTTCTTTCTGCAAGTTGTGGCCCTGGCGGCTATTGAATTGCCGTTCCTATCCGTGTTCCATCCGCGTTTCATCCGTGGCTAGTTTGTGTCTCCTTCACCATCCGCCAACACCGGTGTATCCGCCGATTGCGGAAGTCGGGCGGGACGGTCTGGCGGCTGATCTCGCGAATGGTCAGCCCGGCAAGCTCCGCCTCGGCCAGTTTGAAACGGCGAAAGTTGGTCGAGAAGAAGATGATCCCGCCGGGCGACATCAGTTCGGTCAGCCGGTTGAGCAACGCGACGTGGTTCTGTTGGATGTCCCAATAGTCTTCCAGGGCCTTGCTGTTGGAAAAGGTGGGGGCATCGACGACGGCCAGATCAAACAAGTCGCGGCCGCGGCGGCTTTCAAGAAAATGCGTCGCGTCGTCGCGGACGAATTCGTGATTGCTTCCCGCGAAGCCATTCAGGGCCATGTTCCGGCGGGCCCAATCGAGATACGTGTTGGAAAGATCGACGGTGACCGTCTCCGCTGCGCCGCCCGCGGCAGCGTAGACGCTGAACGAGCCGGTGTAGGCAAAAAGATTGAGGAATCGCGTTTTCCTGTATGGTTCGCGTGAAGGGGACAGTCCCGTTTTTGTTGGGACAAAAACTGGGACAGTCCCCTGCGCAAAAACTGGGGCAGTCCCCGCCGCCTCGCGAACCATGCCGCGCGTGATGCGGTGGTCGAGAAACAGCCCAGTATCGAGATAGTTCGAGAGATTCACCTCGAAGAGCAAGCCGCCTTCGTGGACGGTGATCGTCCGCTGCTCGGCTTCCAGACGCTCATATTGCGCCGCGCCTCGCTGTCGCTCCCTTCGCTTGAGAAAGACGTTCTCGACGGGCACTTCGGTCACTTCGGCCGTCGTCCGCAGCATCAGATCGAGCCAATCGGCGTGTTCGGCCGGCGTGTGCTCCGTGGGCCGGGCGAACTCGGCGATATGCAGGCAGTCTTCATAGCGATCGACCACCAGCGGCACCTCGGGGATGTCCTGTTCGTAGAGCCGGTAGCAAGTGATGCCCTGCTTCGGCCAGCGGCGGAGGTGGCGGACGCGCTTGTTCAAGCGAGCGCGGAATATTTCGGCCTGCTCGCGGGCTTTGGCGGAGAGGCCGCCGAAGACCTGGCGAGCGACGGGAAGCGGGGAGCGGGGAGCAGGGAGCGGGGAGTAGGGAGTAGCAGCGGAATCGCTGGCTTCTGCTGGTTGCGGCCGCGAATCGGCTGCGGCGTCTTCGGCTTGCTCGTTGTCAACCTGCGTTGTGTGCTCTAGCTTCCCGCTCCCTGCTGCCTGCTCCCTGCTCCTCCCCGGCTTCGGTCCCAGAAACTGATAGTACGTGCATTCTATACGCCCGTTGTAGAGTTTCCGCCGCCGCGTGGCCTGCTGGCCAATCACCGCCTCGAAGTCGGGCAGGGCCGTGAGAACGAAGAACGACCAGGTCTTCAGCCGGCGGAAGACGTCGGGCATGGCGCGGTGCAAGGCGTGTGCCTCCGCCGACTCGCCAAGCCGCTCGCCATAGGGCGGATTGCAGATCACGCAGCCATGCGGCCGCTTGCTGGACAAATCGCTGAAGGACCGCTGCTGGAAATGGATGTCCGCCGCCACGCCCGCCTTCTCGGCGTGAAACCGGGCAAGGCCGAGCACGCCCTCGTCAACATCGGTGCCGATGATCCGCGATGGCAGCTCCGGCAGCGCTGCCGCCGCGGGCCTCTTGCCGGACGGCTTCCCACAACGCGGCAGGCAGCCGCGGCCAAGACTCGGCGAGGAACGTCCGGCCCAGTCCCGGCGCGAGGTTGCGGCCGATGAGCGCCGCCTCAATCGGGATCGTGCCCGAACCGCAGAACGGATCGATGAGCGGGCGATCGGGCCGCCAGACGCTGAGCATGACCATCGCCGCGGCCATCGTTTCCTTCAGCGGGGCGTTGCCCGTCAACGGCCGGTAGCCGCGCTTGTGCAGCCCGGGGCCGCTCGTATCGATTGTGAGCGTGGCCAGATTATCGAGCAAGGCTACTTCCAGCGAATACTTCGGGCCGGTCTCAGCAAACCAGTCCGCGCCATAAGCCGCTTTGAGCCGTTCGACGACAGCTTTCTTCACGATCTTTTGGCAGGCCGGCACGCTGGAAAGCTGCGATTTGACCGATCGGCCCGATACCGGGAACTCGGCGTCGGCCGGCAGCCAGTCTTCCCAAGGCAATGCCCGAGCGCCGTCGAAAAGCTGGCCGAAATCGCGGGCTTCATAGCATCCCAACCGCACGAGCACGCGGTCGGCGGCGCGGAGCCAGAGGTTCGCGCGGCAGATATCGGCCTCGCCGCCGCGAAAAAGGATGCGGCCGGGCTGGATGATTTTGGGTTCGTAGCCGAGCGACTTCAATTCCCGCGCGACGACAGCCTCAAGGCCGAAGGCGCTGGTGGCGATGAGATCGAGCGTGGCGGGATTCTCGGAATTGGCGGACATGGCTCTATTGTACCGCCGAAAGCGAAGTCACACATAACGTAGGTCCCGACTGCCGAGCGGGATTTATGCGATTTAAGCGACGACGAGAACTTGAATCTTCCAAGCAGGTCCGAGCGCAATTGTCCCTTTCGGCAGAAGGGACCTACAAGAAAACGATTCGTCCGCGTCGGCCCCGTTCAGGATGGCGAAACCGACACGGACAAACCTGTTTCCGGCACGAAGAGTTTGCCGGCTACGTTCTATCGACGGCGATCAGGTCTGCGGTCCAGGCAAAACCTCGCCTCCGCCTGGCATGGAAGTGGTTGTCGAGACGGCGCCGACCGTCGGAGCGCAAGACGGGCAGCCGCCGGCTGGCGCGTAGCTCGGCGCACAGCCTTGCCCGCACGGTGCGGCGCAACCGGGTTCACAAGCAGGCACGCAGGTCGGGTACGGGCGAGCCCGCTCACCGCGGAACAGCGAACACGATTCGCAACCGGACATCGAAGCTGTCAGCATCAACACCGCCGCCAAGGCGAAAAGCTTACGCATAACTCGTTCCCTCCAAACCAATTCCCGAATTATTCAGGTCTTCAACAAGAAAACTCTACACCAAGTTTGATGATGTGCAACCGCGACGCGGTGGTTTTTCTGGATCGCGGGCATTGCTTTTTTCCAACGGCGCGTTCAAATATGGGGTAGAGTTGCGGGAAGATTTCATCGAAAAGAAGCCGTGCCGTGCGGAACGAAGGTTCCAGTATGTCCGATCTTTACTCCGCCAGAATCAATTCCCGCGATTGTGAGTCCGACATGCGCCGCGTCGTGCCGTTTGACTCACGAATCTCGCTTTGCGCGATAAACCGCTTCGCGCCGGGCGTGACGAATGGAGGGACTGGGCTCGTTTTAGGTATCGCGGCCCTTATTTGCCTCTGCATCACGGCACTGCGCCGCCGCCGAAGCGCCTCCTGCGGCTGCTCCGGCCACGCAGGTTTGGCTTGTTGATACTCGCTGCGCTCCCGGATGCGGCGATTTGGAGGCCGGGCTGGCACGAATCAACTACTGGCGCTTGGCCGAGTCGGGCGGTTGCGGTCAATGGCAGGCGGCGGATGCGGCCGCGTTTCAGACCTCGGCCGATCCGGCCTTGCCAACCGTTGTGCTCGTCCACGGCTATGGCACCGATCCCGATTGGGCCGTCCATCACGGAAATGACCTGCGCGGCCTGATGCAGCAGGTCGGGTGCGGGCGTCCGTTTCGGCTGGTCGTCTGGTCGTGGCCGGCGGATCGCGCATCGCGAGCGGTTCGAGGAATCCGCAACGACATCCAGATGAAGGTCTGTCGCAGCGACGTGGAAGCGTATTACCTTGCCCGCGCGCTGGCCGGGCTGTCGCGCGGCGAGCCGCTGAGCTTGATCGGCTTCAGTCTCGGCTGCCGGGCGGCGAGCGGCACGCTCGAATTGCTGGCAGGCGGCGCGGCCGGCGGCCGCACGCTCCCGTCTGCACGCTTGGAAGCATGGCGGAGCAGCGGTTTGCGGCCCATCCGTGTAATGCTGCTTGCGCCTGCGGTGGACGACGGCTGGTTCGAGCCGTCGGCAGGCGGCGGCTTGGCGCCTTTGGCGGTCCAACGCATGCTAGTTACCGAAAACTGCGGCGACCGCGTGCTGAAGTACTATTCGCGACTCTATGGGCGTGGCGGCCCGGAGGCGGCGGGCCGCGTTGGCCCCTCCAGCTCCGCCGGCGGTAAGTTGGAAGTGATCGACGTGGCGTGTGATGTCGGCCGTAAGCATGATTTTGAGCGATATGAAGAAGCGTCGCCGATTTGCCGGCGGCTTGCTTGGTACACTTTTCTATCGGGCGACGCGGCTGCTGCCGGAGGTTCGGCGAAAAAAGCAGCTTTGACGGCCGTGAATCGTCCGGCTCGGTAGCGACTATAATGCAGGTTCCACTTGCCGAGTGGAACTGATGCCGGCCAGTTTATTCGAGGACTCTGAAGCATTACGGAATTCGGCCTGCATTAGTCCTTTCCGGCAGAAAGGACCTACTTCCATGCTATCGTCACTTCTCATTGCGGGCTGCCTGATCGCGGCCGACCCGGCCGCCAGCGGCGTTTTGAAGTCCGAGGTCGAGAATCTTGTCCTCAAACTGAACGACGATCATGCCGACGTCCGCACGAAGGCCGAAGCCCAGTTGATCAAGCTTGGGCCAAGCGCGCTTGACGTGTTGCCGTCGCCCGAATTGCAAGCCGACGCGGCGCCGCGACGCCCTTCGCCGCGTCATCAAAGCATTGCTTGCCGCGCGGGCGGAAGCCGGAGTTGCCGCCTCGACCGTCACGCTTCATGGCCGCATGAAGCTCTCGCAAGCACTCGCGGAAATCCAGAAACAGACAGGCAACAAAATCGCGCCGGTGCCGCAGCCGGCTGGTGTACCGCCCATCGACCCGGAGATCAAGGCCGAGTTCGACAAGACGCCGTTCTGGACCGCGCTGGATCAAGTGCTCGATCAGGCCGAGTTGTCGATTTATCCTTATGGCCAGCCGGGCGCGTTGCAGATTGTACCCCGCGGACCACACGACCTGCCGCGCGTCGGCCGGGCGGCGGTCGTCGGGCCGCTGAGGATCGAGGCGGTGCGGGTCACCGCGCTGCGCGACCTTCGCGCGAGCACACTTTCCTCGCTGCAAGTTTCGCTGGAAATAGCCTGGGAGCCGCGATTGCAGCCGATCTCCGTCAAGCAGCGGATGGCTGACGTGAATGCCGTCGATTCGACCGGCGCGGCGTTGGCGGTCGACAACCCAGAGAGCGAGCCGAAGCGCCGCTGCCGCGCCAAGGCAGCTCGGCCCTGGAAATGGTCGTTCCGCTGGCGATGCCCGTCGCGGGAGCGAAGGAGATCACCACGCTGAAGGGTACGCTCCGCGTGATGATGCTCGGCAAGGTGGAGACTTTCTCGTTCGGCAATCTGCTCAAGGGCAAGCAGCAGGCGAAGATCGCCGCCGCCACGGTCGCGATCACCGACTTCCGCAAGAATGGCGATGCCTGGGAAGTCGGTGTGCAGCTTCAGTACGACAACGCCGGCGACGCCCTTGAATCGCACCGCAACTGGGCCTTGCAGAACAAAGCCTACCTCAAAGGCGCCGACGGCAAGCCGATCGAGCCCGACTCGATGGAGACGACCTTGCGGACGCCCAAGGAGCTTGGCATGGGCTACGTCTTCGCTTTGGAAAAGGACCAATCTCCCGAGAAGATGTCGTTCGTCTATGAAACGCCGGGGCTGATCGCGACCAAGGACTTTTCTTTCGAATTGAAGGGGATCAAGCTGCCGTAGTGGGAAGGTGGCATCTAAGTGTCGTTCCCGTCGGGCAGCATCGTAGTGCTTGACCTCATCACGCTTCCAAACTAGAATGCCATGATCAGCGATGGCCGCATGGATACGGAAAATGATGAGTCTATCGATCCAGATATGGAATCCGACCGAGGAGGAAGAGCGGGCGTTTTGCGCAAATGATGCAACGCTAAACTGGCTGGTTGATTTGCCGCTCGACGTGGTCCGACAATACGCTGGGAAATGGATCGCGACCAAGGACCGACAGATTATCGCGGCGGCCGACTCATTAGACGCGCTGCTCGGCGAATTGGAAGGAAGCGACCTCCAGTCATTGATTATCGACCGCATTGAAATTCCCGCTTTGACCGTCTATCGATGAGCTTTAGCAAACGTTGGCGGACGCTTTCGGGACCCGATGATCGCGAGAAGCGTTTGCCGATCTTGGACATCTTTGTTCGCACCGCGGCCGGTCCATTTCTTCGGCAAGTGTTTATTGTCGATTCGGGAGCGGACGTAAGCATGGGCCCTAGGACTTTGTGCGATCTCGTCGGTTTGCGATGGGAGGACGGAAAGCTAACTGAACTGCATGGAATCTCACCGCGCAGCGAGTGTGCTGTACCGGCCGCAATTCACCCGCTCGACATCTATGTCCGCGACGTGCGTTGCCGGCTGACAATTCCCTTCTGCTTTGCCGAGGGCGATGCTCCGTTACTGCTGGGACGTGATGGGTTCTTCGATGCGTTCCGGGTTGTCTTCGACAAGCAGCGGTTGCTGACCGAATTCGAGTTGTTTTCATGACCACGGTTATCGACGCCGGCTTAGTGATGCAAAGCGGTACATAGACACCGATCATTTGTTCCTAATCTTTTGGTTGACTCAATACTCATTCCCCTCCTGCCTTCCGCCGATCCCGGCCGAGCCTTTCACCACTTGCCGGATCGTGCGCGCGGCGACTTCGGCTTTGAGGCGTTCGATCGCGGCCTCCAGCGGCATCGCGCCGAGGTCGCCTTCCAAGCGATCGCGGAGGGCCACCTCGCCGGCTTCGGCTTCGCGGCCGCCGATGACGAACATGTAGGGGATCAGCTCCAACTGGGCGTCGCGGATCTTCGAGCCGATCTTTTCCGCCCGATAGTCGCCGGTGACGCGGAAGCCGGCCTCGCGCAAGCTGCGCGCTCGACCTGCCGGCCGTAGTCCTCGACCTTCTGGCTGACGACCATCACGCGGACCTGCTCCGGCGCCAGCCACAGGGGAAACGCCCCGGCGAAATGCTCGATCAGCATGCCCACGAACCGCTCCATCGAGCCGAACGGCGCGCGGTGGATCATCACCGGCTGGTGCGGGTGGTTGTCGGCGCCGATGTATTCCAGGCCGAACCGCTGCGGGCTGGGCAAGTTGTAGTCGAGCTGCACGGTGCCCAGCTGCCACTCGCGGCCGATGCAGTCGGCGACCACGAAGTCGGCCTTCGGCCCGTAGAACGCCGCCTCGCCCCGCTCGATCGTGCAGGTTCGGCAGGTTCATCTCGCGGCAGACCGCTTCCAGGGCCGCCTCGGCCCGCTGCCAGTTCTCGGCGCTGCCGACGTACTTGTCGCTGGCCGGATCGCGGAAGCCCAGCCGCACGCGGTAGTCGGTCAGGCCCAGCGTCTTCAAGCACGAACTGGGTCATCTCGATGCAGCCGCGGAACTCGTCGGCCACCTGCTCCTCGGTGCAGAAGATGTGGGCGTCGTCCTGGGTGAAGCCGCGGACGCGGGTCATGCCGTTCAGCTCGCCCGACTGCTCGAAGCGGTAGACCGTGCCGAACTCGGCCAGCCGCACCGGCAGCTCGCGGTAGCTCCGCGGCTTCGACTTGTAGATCTTGATGTGGTGCGGGCAGTTCATCGGCTTGAGCAGATACCGCTCCTGCTTCTCCAGCCACGACTCGATCGCCGACACTTCTCCTTCGCCGACGGAGCGTGTCGTAGTTCGGTACGTGCGGGCGGACGCGAGGTGGGTCGCGGAGTGATGTACGGTCAGCGCGCGGGAGGCGTCGTCGTCGATCTCGCCTTGGCCAAAGTGCAAGAGTCCTGCACGACGCCGCCCAGCGGATGGAAGTAGATCGGCGGGAACTGGCTGTCGGCGTAGTACGGAAAGTGGCCGGAGGTCTGGTACAAGCTCGATGCGGCCGATGTGCGGCGTGTAGACCGGCTGGTAGCCGCGCCGGATCAGCTCGTCGTTGAGGAAGTTTTCCAACTGCCGGCGGACGACCGCGCCCTTGGGCAGCCAGAGGACCAGGCCCGGAGCCGACCATCGGGTCGATGGTGAACAGCTCGAGCTGCTTGCCCAGCACGCGATGGTCGCGGCGCTTGGCCTCTTCGACCTGCTTGAGGTAGTCGTCCAGGTCCTCCTTGTTGAACCAGGCGGTGCCGTAGAGCCGCTGCAACTGCTGCCGGTTGGCATCGCCCTTCCAATAGGCCCCGGCGACGCGAGAGCAGCTTGAAGGCCCCGATCGCGCCGGCGCGCGGGCACGTGCGGCCCGCGGCAGAGGTCGATGAACTCGCCCTGGCGATAGAACGACACGCGGCCGTGATCGGCCAGGCCGGTCTTCGATGTGCTCGACCTTGAGCGTCTGGCCCAGGTCGCGGCAGAACTCGACGGCCTTCGCCGCGGTCCATCTCGACCCGCTCGAACGGCTCGTCCTCCTTGACGATCTTGGCCATCTCGGCCTCGATCGCCGGAAAATCCTCCTCGGAGAGCGGCGCGCTCGATCTGGAAATCGTAGTAGAAGCCGTTCTCGACCGTCGGGCCGAAGGCCAGTTGCACGCCGTCGAACAGCCGCATCACGGCCCGGGCCATGACGTGGGCACACGAGTGCCGCATGACGTTCAAGGCCGCGGCGTCGCGGGTCGTGATCAGCCGCAGATGGACTTCGCCGTCTTCGGGCAGGTACGTATCCGCGCCGACGATCTGGCCGTCGACCTCTGCGGCGATCGTCGCCTTAGCCAGCCGCGGGCCGATTTCCATCGCGATATCGATGGGGCGGACGCGACGGTCGTATTCCTTGATGGTTCCGTCGGGGAGATGTACTTTGGTCATGTTTCCGTACTTCCTATGGGCTTCCTGTAGGGTGGGCCGAGCGAAGCGAGTCCCACCAGCGAGACATCGTCCGCGGCGGCCGTCGATACAAAGGACGGCAAAACCGCCGCGAGGCGTAAGTCAGTAAGTATATTATGTATCTTTGGCATTTTGCAAGACCCGATCGCCATATGAGCGTTGGTATCGAGACTGCCATTTCCGGCTCGGTCGCTTCTGTCGGGAAGCCAGAAAGGAAGATGGGGAATTGACAAAAGACACACAGGGGTTGACAGAAAAATGGTTGACAGAAATATGATTGACGGTCGGCGCTTCGCGGGCATGTTTTTGTCAACCATCTTTCTGTCTCTCTGTTCGGCCCTTTGCGACTTCGCGTCTTGGCGCGAGACCATCGACTTTCTCCCCTCCACCGGCTATGTAATTCTACAGATTTCGACACTTTTCAACACTTTTTTTCCGCTCCTTCCCGTCTTCCAGGGAGAGGAACAGGGAAACGGTCGGGGAACCACGCGACCCGCAAGCGCGTACCCCGACGAATTACACGAATGCCGGAGCTAGCCACGGACGCAACATGAAACGAACGGGCATGCACCACACTGCTGCACGCACCGCCTCGCAGTTTCGCGGCGCGTGGTGCATGGTGCGGCCGTCCGTGTAACATGTTATCAGGTCTCATCTTACGTTCCTACAATGGTGGTGCTTATGGCTGGCCAACTGGGCAAACATGGTGCGTGCGGTGCGGTGGTCGGCGACGCGGAACGCTAATCGTCGCTAATCACCACTGATGCATTCCCATTAGTGATAATTAGCGTTCCTGCATACCTGCTGGCGACGCCTCATGCACCGCCCCTCCGCATTCCTGGCCTTGGTACAGCACGTTGATTTTTGACGTAACTCGTTGTCAACAAAGGCTTTACGGATCGCACACTCAACTGCACCAGCGACCCCCTGGTGGACGGGCTGGTGCATCAAGGGGCTGACGCGGCTGCTGCACTTATGCATATTCCTTTCCCGATCTTCCTTTCCTCCCTTTCTTCCGCCCATAGGCGATCGGTGAGAAGGAATTGGAAAGGACAATGGGAAAAGAAAAATGAACTTGGCGGTCGGGCACTCGCAGCGCACTCCTTTCGTGTATTTGGCGTGTTTCGTGGTGTGCCCGCCCGACAGCATTATATGTTACCATATATCAACACAATAGTTCGCCAAAAGTTCCGCGGATTATTCCCGAAATTGGGCCGCTTTTCGGCATTTTCTCCTGCTTTTCACCCGTTTTGCCCGGCAACGGCTGGAGCGAGGCTTGTTCGCAGGGCTGAATTCCGGAGCGAAACGGCTCCGTGTCGTTTTGTGTCGGAATTTGTCCGCGGAAAAGCATTTTGCGCCACCGCGCTTGTCAATCTGATCAACTCTGGTGCGTGGCCGGCGGGCGGCGCCACTGGATATTCATCATTCCTTCGACATTCGTCATTCGACCTTTCCAAGCCCGGCCTGCCGTTTCTGGTTATGTAAACACCAGTATACAAAGGATAGCAACAATCGTGCCGATCGCCGCAAATCCGGCCGGGACGGCGAGTTCGACTTTCGAAGCGGCAAGGCGTTTACGATGCCTGCCGGGAGAGTAGGGGCATTCATGCCCTTTCCGGCATCAGCCGGTGTTAGGCCCGCAGCTTGAGCTCGGGTCCGCGAGCCGCCAAGTCCAACCCGTGCTCAAGCACGGGCCTAAGACGCTGGCGCGGAAATGGCCGTGAACGGCCATAATTGGAAGCAACGTTTGTCAATCGTTCGGACGACACATTGGCGATTCACACAGTCGGGCTGCCGAAGTATAATGCGTATATTCGGAGTTGCACTTCCAGCGCGGTCGACGTGGCCGCCTGGCGAATGCGGCTAGGTCTCCGACTGAACCGACGAGGACCTGGATGGGATACTTTCGACCATCGAGTGAGACTGCACCGAATGCCGATCTCAATCTTTCGTGGCCTATTGACGGGCTGGCATACTTTGTCGCCGGCATCGGGCCATTTTGCGCGGGTCTTGTGATGGGCGTGATCATGCCGGACCTGCCAGCCTTGGTTGCCGGCGTTGTGGTAGGGGCTGGGGTGACATTCCTAAATGGATGGTTGAGCGACAGTTTCTTCGACGCCTGGGGTCGCCCGCTTCCAGCGACCCTTGCTGAGGCCCCTACCTCGGATGTTGGTAAACGTCCTGGCATTTACGTGGGCATCCGCATTATGCGCACTTCCGATGTTTGCATCAATTGCAGTTCTGGGGGTGCGCTCGTAAATCAAAAGGTTGCGACACCTAACCCCGCCACTTCAGTTCGATGCGCTCGCCGTGCTTGGGATGCTTCTTATCCAGCGCGTTCATGACAATCGTGGCGCCGTCCTTCTCAAGGCGGAGGTCGAGCCAGCCGCGGGGTTGTTTGGGGTCGAAGAGCCAGGCCGTAGCGGGCACGTTGATGGTGTGGATGCCTTGTTGCCGGTCAACTTTCCAGCGGTGCGTGTGGCCGTGGAAATAAGCCTTCGCCTGCCGCCGCGGGGCGGCGACGTCCAGCAGGTCTGAATAGTCCAGCAGGCCGCCGTAGAGGTCGAGTTGATGATGGGCGACCAACAGTGCCGGCTTGTCCTTGCGGGCATCAAGTTCTTTGGCGAGCCACGCCAACTGCTCCTTGCCGAGCGTGCCCGGCGAGAGCTTCGTCGCGAGCAGCGAATCCATGAGGAACCAGTTGGACAGCGGCGTCTCGACAATCGCCGTCTGGCGATCGGCAATCGTCCCAGCCAATTTGGCTTCGGCCGGTTTAGCTTCGGGGAAGGCGGCCCAGAAATGCTCGCGGTGGTCGTGGTTGCCGAGCACCAGGTGCAGCGGAATGCCGGCCTCGCGAAGCGGCTTGAAGAGTTCCTTGACCAGCTTGTAGTTGCCCGGCTCGCCGGTGACTGATGCCAGATCGCCCGTGATGATCGCCGCGGTCGGCAGCGGGTCGAGCGCGAGGACTTGCTTGACCGTCGCGGCAAAGGTCTCCGCCGGCTTGACGTCGACGTGCATGTCTTCGCGGCGCGAACTGACGTGGATGTCGGAGATCAGCACCCAGCGGTTGGAGTCTTTCTTCGGCGCTTCGGCAAGCGCCTCGCGGCCCAAGAGCGCCGGCCCCGGCAGCCAATGCGCCCTTGAGGAACGAACGCCGCGGAATGGGAGGAAGGTAGATGGGCATCGTACTTTACGCCAGCAGTTCCTTCACCACCCTCGAAGGCTCAACCCCGGTCAGCTTCTGGTCGAGCCCCTGGTACTTGAAGGTCAGCCGCTCGTGGTCGAAGCCAAGGAGGTGCAGGATCGTGGCGTGGAAGTCGTGGACCTTTACCGGATCCTTAACGATGTTGTAGGAGAAGTCGTCGGTCTCGCCGTAGATCTCGCCGGCCTTCGCGCCACCGCCGCACATCCACATCGTGAAGCAGCGGGGATGGTGGTCGCGGCCGTAGTTGTCGTGCGTGAGACCGCCTTGGGAATAGATCGTGCGGCCGAACTCGCCGCCCCAAATGATGAGCGTGTCCTTCAACATGCCGCGCTGCTTGAGATCGGTGATCAGCCCGTAGCACGCTTGGTCGACGTCCTTGCACTGCATGGGCAGCCGGCCGGACATGTTGGCGTGTTCGTCCCAGTTGTTGTGATAGATCTGCACGAAGCGGACGCCGCGCTCGACCATCCGCCGGGCCTGCAAAGCGGCATTGGCGAACGTGCCCGGCTTCTTGGCGTCTTCGCCGTAAAGCTGCCAGGTCGTCTTCGGCTCCTTGCCGAGATCGACCAGTTCCGGCACGCTTTCCTGCATCCGCAGTGCAAGCTCATATTGCTTGGTCCGCGTGATCGTGTCCGGATCGTTCAACTCGTGGAACTCCATTTCATTGAGCGAGCGGATGCCGTCCAGCGTCATGCGGCGGACGTTCGCCGAAACGCCGGGCGGATTGTTGATGTAAAGGATCGGGTCGCCCTGCGTGCGGAAGGCGACGCCGGCGTGCTCGCCCGGCAGAAAGCCGCTCGTCCAGAGCTTGGCCGATATGGCCTGGATCTGTTCCATGTTGGTCGACTTCGCCACCATGACGACGAAGGCCGGCAGGTTCTGGTTGAGCGTGCCCAGCGCGTAAGAGACCCACGAGCCGAGGCAGGGCTTGCCGGCGACCTGGTTGCCCGTCTGGGCGAAGGTGATCGCCGGCTCGTGATTGATGGCGTCGGTGTTCATGCTGCGGATGAAGCACATTTCGTCGACGACCTTGGCCGTGTTGGGCAAAAGCTCGCCGACCCACATGCCGCACTTGCCGTGCTGCTTGAACTTGTACTTTGACGGGGCGACGGGGAACCGCGCCTGCCCGCTAGTCATGCCCGTGAGCCGCTGGCCGTTGCGGATCGAATCGGGGAGGTCCTTGTCGTACATGGCGTCCATCTTCGGCTTGTAGTCGTAGAGGTCCATCTGCGAGGGACCGCCGACCATGTGCAGATAGATGACATGCTTGGCCTTGGCGGGAAAGTGCGGGCCGGGAGCGTGGGCTCGGCCGGCGCCGTCGCGAAGCTTTTGCGAGGGCCGGACGTTAATAGAGATGCGGCTGCCGCGCCGCCGAGGGTGCGAACGGTGAGGTCCAGGAAACTGCGGCGGGAAGAATTCTCGTTTTTCGTGGGCATCGCTTTCGGCTTCACTTGATGTCGGTTACCATTATAACGCTTCAACCCCACTTGCACAAGCCCCTACTCACGAACGGAAACCCTGATCCAGCCGCCCGATTGACATTTAGAAAAATCGCGATAATTTGACGTGACGGACCTTGGTTCAGCACCGGTGTCAGTATAAGGATAATCCTCAGTGCGCACAATCATCTTTAATCTTTGCCTGCTTTCCAATCTGCTCCCGGCAAGCTGCGGCGAGAACTGGCCGCAGTTCCGCGGCCCGACCGGGCTGGGCTATAGCGACGAGAAGGACCTGCCCGTCCGCTGGGGCGGATCGGCGCATGAAAACGTCCTCTGGACTAGCCCGTTGGTCGGCACGGGCCATGCCAGCCCGATTGTTTGGGGAGATGCGGTTTTTGTCTGTACAGTAAAATGGCCGGGCGATGGCAAGGCCGACGAGAGCGTGATGCCCGAGCACCACATTGCCTGCCACCACGCGGCCGATGGCAAACTCCTGTGGGACACGACTGTCTCGCCGGGTCCTTGGCTCAGAGACGACTTTCGCAGCGGGGCCGGCGGCGGCTACGCCGGTCCGACGCCCGTCACCGACGGCAAGCTCGTCTATTGCGTCTTCGGCTCGTCGGTCATCGCGGCCCTCGATTTCCAAGGCAAGATTGTGTGGCGGAAAGAGATCGCGCCGCACACCTTCGACGTTACCATCGGCAGCAGCCCGGTCCTCTATAAGGACACAGTGCTTCAGTTTTCGCGATGGCCAAGGCGGACGATTCCCAGGTGATCGCCTTCGATAAGGCCGACGGTTCGATAAAATGGCGGCAGAAGCTGCCGGGCATGGCATTCGGCCACAGCACGCCCGTCATCATAGAGCCCGAAGGCCGGCCGCAGATGCTCGTGCTGGCATCGGGCATGAGCGAGAAAAGCAATGCCTTGCGGAGTCTCGATCCGGCCAGCGGCAAGCTGCTTTGGTGGTGCCGAGGCGCGGGCGACGCCGCTTCGCCGGCCTTCGGATCGGGCATCGTTTACTTTGACAGCGGGCGCGGAGGCAAAGGCGTTGCCGTCGAGCCGGGCGGCACGGGCGACATCTCCGCGACCCGCGTCCGCTGGACCGGACCGAACATACCCGAGGCGATCTGCTCGCCAATCATCGTTGACTCGCGGGTTTATCGCCTGCACAAACCGGACGTTTTAAAATGCTGGGACGCGGCCACGGGCGAGCAGGTTTATTCCGAAAAACTGAGCGGAATCACATCGTCTTGGGCCAGCCCCGTGGCGGACGGCAACGGCCGCCTCTATTTCGCCAGCGCGGGGAAGAGCTACGTGATCCAGTCCGGCCCGGAGTTCCATGTCCTGGCCGTCAACGACCTTGGCGACGCCAACCATCCATCGGCAGCCGTCGCCCGCGGGCGGTTGTTTCTCGAAGGCATGAAGAATATTTACTGTGTCGGACAGCGGAAGTGAGATGAAGCACGCCATGAAGAATCAGCCGCTTTTGTGCTGCGTCTTCGCTTGTATGGCCTCGGCCGCTGCGGCTCTGCATTCGTCCGCGCTTGCGGCGGCCGAGCCGGACTTCCGCGTGCTGGCCCTGGCGGAGACGGGCGGCCACCATATTGCTTTCACCAAGGCGGCAAAGCCTTGGCTGAGGAAATGTGGAGAAGAGAACCGTTTTGACGTTGACTTCATCACCGACACGGCGCCGATCACGGACGCCTCTCTCGCCAGATACCAGCTCGTGCTGCAATTGGACTACGTGCCCTACGGCTGGAAGCCGGAGGCGAAGGCTGCCTTCAAATCGTACATCGAGACGGGAAAGGGCGGCTGGGTCGGGCTGCATCACGCCTCGCTCTTGGGCGATTTCGACGGCCAAAAAATGTGGCCCTGGTTTTCCGAATTCCTGGGCGGGATCAAGTACCGGAATTACATTTCCACGTTCGTCGCCGGGACAGTCCGCGTGGAAGACAAGTCGCATCCTTGCATGAAAGGCGTGCCCGGCACGTTCGTCATCCCTCGCGAAGAATGGTACACTTACGACTGGCAGTCCGCGGACCGCCGGCGCATGTGCTGGCGAGCGTGGACGAAACGAGCTATTCGCCCGACTCCGCAATTAAAATGGGGGACCATCCAGTCATTTGGACGAACCAGCACGTGAAAGCCCGAAACGTCTACATCTTCATGGGCCACGGTCCGGATCTGCTGGAGAACAAAGCCTTCACCACGATCTTGCGGAATGCGATCGTGTGGGCGGCGAGAAAGTGAGGTGGAACTATGCTTGTCTATTCCCGGCCGAAACGCACGATAAGGCTCTACGTAGCGTTACTGTGACGGGCTTCGCTGGCCTGTTTCGCGCATCTCAGCCACTGCCTCATGGCGCGGCACCCGATTTTCGAGTGCTTGCTTTTTACACCGCCAAGCGGGAGCCGCCGCACATCAGTTTCGTCAACGAGGCGAACCGCTGGTTCCCGAGATGGCTGCCCAGCGCGGTTTTTCATACGAATCGACCGACGATTGGAGCAAGTCGAACCTGGACTTTCTCGCCCGGTACCAAGTCGTTGTTTTCCTCGACACCCGGCCGGAGGCGCCTGACGCAGCGGGCGGCCTTCCGGAAGTACATGGAGAAGGGAGGCGGATGGTTGGGATTCCACTTTGCCGGCTTCGCGTTGACACCATCCGAGGTTCCGCAGAACTGGGACTGGTACCACAAGGAGTTCCTGGGGGCAGGCTCGTACGCCAGCAACACATGGAAGCCGACTTCGGCCATTTTGAAAGTGGAGGACAAGATGCATCCGGTCGCCAAGGGACTGCCAGAAACTTTCAAGTCGTGCCCAACGAATGGTACAGGTGGACCGCCGATCTAAGGAAGAACGGCGACATCAACATCTTGCTTTCCATCGACCCGGCGAGTTTTCCGTTGGGCACGGGGCCGAAACCGCATGAAATCTGGCACAGCGGCTACTATCCGGTTGCCTGGACCAACGTCAAATACCGGATGGTCTATCTCAACATGGGCCACAACGACATGGATTTCGACAGCAAGCCGAACAAGCAGCTCTCGTCCACTTTTGGTAGCGAGCCGCAGAACCAACTGATTCTCAACGCCCTGCGATGGGTTGGACGAGGTTAGTTTTCAGCCTCAGGCCACATACTCCATCAAAGCCAGGTCGATCGCCTGGATCGCCGCCAACTTATGGGTAGACTGCCCAAACGGCATCTGCAGTTCGTACTCCAGGTACGCCGCCGGGTCCAACAGTTGCAGAGCGGCATCCGTGGCTTGCGCATAGCCGCAAGAGCAATTTGCCGCGACGCCAGCCGGCTGGCAGCCACGGGCGGGTCGGCGATGCCCTGCGGGTTGGTGTCGCCGGCGGCCAGGGCGAAGGTCGCGCCGGCGTTCTGGCTGCCCGAGGTGCGGCTGGCCGCGGCCGATGTACTGGTAGACCTTGTCCGTGCCGTTGTCCACGATCCAGATGTCGCTGACGTTGGTCGGGTTGATCGTGATGCCGGTCGGGTGCGTGTTCGCCGGGTCGATGGTCCAGCTGCCGAGCAACGAGCCGGAGAGCGTGTACTTGAAGACCTTGAGCGCGGTGCCGTCCACGACCCAGAACGACGTGCCGTCGGTCACGATGTCCTGGGGATTGGTGTCGCCGTTTCTGCCGCTGGCGAGGCTGAAACTGCTGGCCGCATTCTGGCTGCCGGAGAGGCGGCTGGCGGCGCCGGTGTACTTGTAGACCTTGTCGGCGTAGCTATCCACCAGCCAGATGTCGGTGCCGTTGGTGGCGATGCCGGTGAGCTGGGCCGAGGAACTCAAGCCGCCGGCCGACCAGGAGCCGAGCAGGGCGCCGCCGGTGCTGTAGACGTAGACGTTCTTGTTGGCGTCCACGACCCATTCGGTGGTGCCGGCGGCGTTGGTGGCCACGCCGCGCGGGTTGCAGGTCGTTCAGGCTGAGGCCGTAGGGCGCTTGCTCGGCTGCCGGAGGCCTGGTACTTGTAGGTCGTGTTGGTCCCGCCGATGGCCGAGGTCGCATCGTTGACCACGTAGAACTTGGCGGGCGTGTCGCTGGGGTGGATCGTGCCGGTGGCCTGGCTATTGCGACAGCGTGGCCGCCTCGGGATTGGAGAGAGTGAGCGTAAAGGTCAGGGGAGCGGTCTGGCTGCCGCTGTCGAGGATCGGCACGTCGATCGTCGCGGTCGTCATGCCGGGGGCGAAGGTGAGCGTGCCGCTGGTGGCCGTGTAATTGGTGCCGGCGACGGCCGTGCCGTCGGCGGTGGCGTAGTTCACGGTCAGCGGCAACGTGCTCGGCGTCGTGTTCGTGACCGTGAAGACCGCCTCGATTCTCGGTGCCGAAGTCGAAGATCTGACTGTCGGGGTCTGTCAATGTTGCGATCCAGCCGACACGTACAGATCGCCGTTGGGGCCGAAGGCCATTTGAATAGGGATTGACCATGCCGCCGCTGCCGGCCGGGACGTAATCATCGACGTACGTGCCGGTCGCCGTGTAGCGGAGGATGCGATTGTTCCCGGCGCTGAGCACGTACAACAGGCCGTTCGGGCCGAACTTGACGTCAACCGGGTCCGACACCCCGGCACTGGCCGCGACGCCCACGTAGGCGCCGGTCCGGGCGTTGTACTTGAGGACCTGGTTGGTAGCTGGACGTGACGTAGAGATAGGTTTGGCTGGGATCGAACGTCATGGCTCCAGCGCTGCTCAGCCCGCCGGACCCATTGGTGATATAGGTTCCCAGATAGCGCGCCCGTGGTGCCGTTGTACCGCGACACGCCGTTCGACGTGGAAACGTAAAGATCAGCGTTGGCGTTGCCGTTCGCGTCCGGGCCAAAGGCCAGGTTGTTGGGGCCGCCGCTCACGCCGCTGACGAACACGCTCACGAACGCGCCGGTGGTCGCGTTGTACTGGAGCACTTCGTCGGTTGACGCCACTGCCGACGTAGAGGTAGCCGCCGTTGGAAAACCATGCCGTGCATAGGGTCTCGATTTGTCCATTCACGGCGGCACAAACTGACCGATCAACGCGCCGGTGGTGCCGTTGTACTCGGTAATCGGCGTCGTCGCCCGCTCCCGGCCCGGTGGTCGTGTACAGGTTGCCGTCCGGGCCGAACGTCAGGTTGACGCGAAACCAGAAGCTGGGGACGCCCTGGACGAAGGCGCCGCGGTAATGGGCCGTCGTGTCCGCCTTCGATGGCCGACGGTGTTGGCGATGGCGAATTGCCGTGTGGTGTCGTCAACGGTAATGTTGACCGCCGCGGTGCCGTGTGGCGATCGTTGCCCCGCCGGTGGGATTGCTCAGTTGGACCGAAAAGCTCACATTGCCCGTGGCCTGGGGGTCCTCCTGGGTGGCCAGCAGGATCATCTGCGACGTCTGGCCCGGGCGAAGGTGACCGTGCCGGACAGGGCATAGTAGTTGGTTCCTGCCAGGGCAGTGCCGTCCGCCGTCGCGTAATTCACGCTCACGGGCGTCGAGCTGGCCGCGGAGAGGCGTCACGTCCACACCGCGGTCGTACTGCACGACCGCGTTGGAGTCTTGACAGGTGATCAGGAGGTCGTCCCTGGGCGTTGAAGGCCATTCCCGACGGTTTGGAAAGCGACGGGTTGACGGAACTGACGAGCAGATCGCCGAGGAAATTGCCCTGGGAGTCGTAGCGATGGACGGCGTTGGCTCGTAGTCACCGACGTAGAGCCGGCCGTCCTGATCGAAGGCCATGCCCCGGCCATAGACCAACATCGCCGCCAACGCCGTCCACCAGGACGAACGTGTCCGATGAAGGCGCCGGTGCTGCCGTTGTAACGCAGGACGCCCGCGGTTTGGCCGCCATCGACGTAGAGGTTCCCGTCGGGGCCGAAGATCAGGCATTGAGCGGTCGGACGAGGCCGCCGCTGGCCGCTGCGACGAATGTCGCCCCGGATTGGCCCGCGGCTGGCAACGGAGCGCCTGGGGAAGCTGGCCAGGGGGCCTTGATAGCGCAGGATCGAGTTCGTGTCGCTAGCTGCTGACGTAAAGGTTGCCGTCCGGGCCGAACGTCACCCCCCGCGGGTCGCTGAGCCCACCCGACCCGGCCGAGACGAATGCCTTGACGAAGGCGCCGCGTGCTGCCGTTGTATTCCAGGATCTGGTTGGTTGATCTCGCTGGTAGACGTACAGGTTGCCATCGGGACCGAAGGCCAGGCCCGGCGGCAGTGCCGAAAGCCATCCGCCCGAACCCTGGGAACGAAGGTGTTGATGAACGCGCCGGTCGTGCCGTTGTAGCGGAGGACCGGTTGTCCGCCGCGCCGGCGACGTACACATTGCCGTCCGGCCCCAGGGTGATGCCGCGCGGCGAGGAGAGGCCGCCGCTGCCCGGCGAAACGAAGGCCGCTGGGGCTGCCGATCTCGTTGAGGGTGGCCCCGGCGACGGAGACGGAGGCCGTCATCAACCTGCGGTCTTCCAGTCTTTCAAGCTGCAGCCGCTTTGGCGCCTTCGCCGGCCGGTCCGCGTGCTGCGGTTGGTAAGCTGCCGGTTTCGGAAAAATCGCGTAATCGCGGACAGAATAGGTTTCATGATTTGTTCTGATTCCTGGTCAGCGGTAAGTAAGAAGACATCGTTGTCGGCGCGCAGACCGAACGCCGAAGTGATGCCGTAAAAGTAAATCAAACGCTTCGCGCGTCGCGTTCAACACACGAAGCACACATGCCCGTCGCACTTTCGACGTGCTACAAGTCCGTCATGCCATCCTTCTCATGGCCTCCGCCTTGGGATGCCCTATCCTACAGTGCGCAAATGGGCTCCAATTCCTATCGCAGAATCCGGAAATACTTTGAAAAAACGAAAGAAGGCTCGATCAGGAATTCGCACGGGCCATTTCTCGCTGCAGCCAGGCGCGAGAAGTCCAATAGCGGTTGTCGGTTACCTCACTTCCATCAAACTCCGAAGCGGGCGAGGACCCTGTCCAGGGCCGCGACTTTCGGGCCGGCCGGCTTGCCCTGGTCCGACGATCTCCAAAAACTCTCGATCGCCGCCCGCGCAGCGAAGCGCAGCGGCGGGGTCGGGAGGGTCGCGCGGATCACAGGGAGCCCCACGCGGATCACAGCACCTTCGGGCGAAGTGTCCGCTGGCCCGACGGCCGGGCGATGCGACTTGAAAACCGCGTCGATGACCGCGGGCGACATGGCGAAAGACATTCCGACGTGCGGCGGCGAGGGAGACGCGGGGCGATCCTCGGTACAGCCGCGCCGATCATAGGGGTGGGCGAAGCGGCCATCGCCGCTGCGGCGGCCGACGCCGGTTGCACCGGTGCAAACATCGCCGCCGCCCCCGCTCCGACAGTCAAGCTCGTACCGTCGGGCAGGGCGCTGGCAGCGGTGATCAGCAGTGTGCCGGCAGAGACCGCAGTACCACCCGTGTAGCTATTCGTGCCGGAAAGGGTCACCGTGCCGGAACCGGTGATGATCAGGCCGCCGGCACCGCCATAAGCGAGACCGCCAGCCGGGATTGGGTTTCCGTTCGTGGAGTCGACCGTCAAGTTCGCAGTGGTGTTGCTGGGAGAGGTGATCTCGATGTTCGATACGCTCGCCGGCGCGACCGGCGGGACCGCATCGGTAGCCGTGCCCGTTGTGTAAACATGCAGATTGCCGTCGCCGCCCAGCGTCAGAGTCAAGCCTGCCGTGGTCCAGTCGGCCGGGGATACGATCAGCGTGGTGGGCGCGTTGCTGTTGCCGATTCTGCACGTAGCCTGACTGCGCAGAGAGTTGCGCCGGCCGTGGGGTAGGAAAGCTCGACGTTGAAGTAGTCATTGCTAATTGGCACGGGATCTGCGAGGGTCGCCAGCAGAATCAGCCGCGATGTTTGGCCAGGCGCGAAGGTAACGGTGCCGATTTGTGTGGTGTAGTCCGTGCCCGCCGTTGCGGTGCCGTCGGCCGTGGCGTAATCCACGCTCACCGGACTGGGGCTGGCGGCAGACAACGTTACCACCACGCCGCGGTCGTACTGGGCGACGGCGTTTGCATCGCGACTGCTGACGAGCAGCGCTCCCTGCGCATTGAAGACCATTCCGATGGGGGCATTGAGAGATGAGGCGGAACTGGTGACCGGGTCGTCCATGTATTGGCCTTGGCTGCTGTAGCGACGAATTTCATTGGTTGGTCCATTCGCGATGTAGAGTCTGCCGTCCTGATCGAAGGCAAGTCCGACGGGATCTATCACGT
The DNA here is from genome assembly GCA_963707295.1 of uncultured Planctomycetia bacterium. Taxonomy (GTDB): domain Bacteria; phylum Planctomycetota; class Planctomycetia; order Pirellulales; family Thermoguttaceae; genus JANXQG01. Next base: position 2,458,776 of record CAVPPL010000005.1, on the reverse strand, counting down.
TGCTAGCGCCAGACCCAACAAAGGTCGTGATAAAACTACCGGTTGTCCCGTTGAATTCCAGAACTCCATAATTGGTGTTGGTAGCGCCCGGCGCGGGGTCGCCGTTCGACATATAGAGGTTCCCGTCCGGGCCGAATATCAGATCCCTTGGTCCGGCGAGACCACCGCTTCCCGCCGCGACGAAGGTTGCTCCGGATTGCGCGGCTGAGGGCAATGGGCTGCCGGGCGCTGGCCCCGTGGGGCCTTGGAAGCGGTCCACGGATTGAGTGCCGAAGCTGTTGACGTAGAGGTTGCCGTCCGGGCCAAAGATCATCGCCCTAGGGTTATTTAGCCCACCCGCGCCGTCAGACGCAAACGTGGTCAGGAAGGCTCCCGTGCTGCCGCGATATTCGTAGATGGCGTTGGTTCCGTCGCTGTCAACGTAGAGATTACCATCCGGGCCAAACGCCAGGCCATAGGGACTCGAAAGGCCTCCGGAACCTGCCGCGACGAAAGTGCCCAACAACTGGCCGGTCGAGCCGTTGTAGCGAATGACGCTGTTGGTCCCGCGGGAAACAACATAAACATTTCCGTCTGGGCCTAGGACCAGATCTCGCGGGCCGCTGAGCCCGCCGCTACCCGAGGCAACGAAAGGACTCACGTCGCCGATTTCGTTGAGCACGGCGTCGGCGACGGAGACCGACACCGTCATCAACCTGCGGTCTTCCAGTTTTTCAAGTTGCAGCCGCTTTGGCGCTTGCGCCGGCCACTGCGCGTGCTGCGGTTGGTAAGCTGCCGGTTTCGGAAAAATCGCGATATCGCGGACAGAATGGGTTTCATGAATTGCTCCAATTCCTGGTCCGCGGTACAACGAAAAGATATCGATTCCGGCGCGGACCGAGCGTCGGGGTGATGCCGTAAAAGTAAATCAATCGCCTCGCGCCGCGTTCAACACACGAATCGCACATGCCCGGCGCACTTTCGACGTGCTACACGACCGTCATGTCATCGAGCCACTTCCTCGCGCGATCTTAGTTCTCCCTCCGATGCGCCCGCGAGGTGCCGCCAACCCGTGTAACGAGCCTCGCTCACTTACCTTGCGTGCCGGGTCTAGTTTCGCGATGAGGTTTTTCGACATTGAGCCGCAATTGCGTTTTCTTCCGACCTTCCAGTTCCTTCCGCCACTTGGCCGCCTCGGCCTTCTTCTCCATCGCGTCGTAGAGCTGGACCAATCGCTCCAGGGCCTCGGTCAAGCGAACGTTGCCCAGCGACGGGATCTTCGCCTCGCGCTGCTTCATCCCCTCGTACCCGGACAACAGCAGCGGCTCGGCCTCGGCGTATTTCTCTTGACCTGATAACGCGCCGCCGAGCAAGGACTTGGTGTTGAAAGTTGTCCACTCGTCCGGTTGTGTCTTCGCACGAATGGCGAGGCACTCTCGTAAGAGCGGTTCGGCCTCCGTGAAGCCTTTCGCTTGTATTAGCAGCGAGGCAGTCGCTGCCAGCCTCGCGGCGAGTTGGGGGCTTTCCTTCGGCAACTGTCCACGGGCATCTGCCAGCAGAACTTTCGCCAAGGCGGCCGCCTGCGGGACCTTCCCGGCCTGCGCGTAGCCGTCTAGTAGTTCCTTGCTCACCCAACGGAGCGATGGGTGTTCCCTGGCGGCCCGATGGGCTTCTTCAAGCAGCGGCAACGCTTCGGCGAGGCGACCGGCGTCCTTATAGTTCACGCCGAGGTTAGCCGCCGTCCAATGGGTATCCGCGTCCTGCCGGCCGAGTTTCGTCGCCTGACGTTTGAGCATGTCCTCGAACATTGGTATCGATTTGTCGAGTTTATTCACCTTCCAATAGGCCGCAGCGAGGTTGTTCATGCTCATGAGCGTGTCGGGATGGTCGGGGCCGAGCTTGGCTTTCCGGAGCTTGAGTGTCTCCTCGATACAGCGGCAGGGCCAGGTCCAGCTTCCCGGCAGCCTGATATGCCGATGGCAAGGTTGTTCATGCTCGTGAGCGTGTCGGGATGTTCGGGGCCGAGCTTGGCTTTTCTGAGCTTCAGCGTCTCCTCGAAGAGCGGCAGGGCCAGGTCCAGCTTCCCGGCATCCCGATATGCCGACGGCAAGGTTGTTCATGCTCGTGAGCGTGTCGGGATGTTCGGGGCCGAGCTTGGCTTTCCTGAGCTTGAGCGTCTCCTCGAAGAGCGGCAGGGCCAGGTCCAGCTTCCCGGCAGCCTGGTACGCCCGAGCGAGGTTGTTCATGCTGATGAGCGTGTCGGGATGGTCGGGGCCGAGCTTGGCTTTGCTGAGCTTGAGCGTCTCCTCGAAGAGCGGCAGGGCCAGGTCCAGCTTCCCGGCAGCCTGATACGCCCAGGCGAGGTTGTTCATGCTCGCAGAGCGTCTGGGATGGTCGGGGCCGAGCTTGGCTTTCCGGAGCTTCAGCGTCTCCTCGAAGAGCGGCAGGGCCAGGTCCAGCTTCCCGGCAGCCCGATACGCCCGGCGAGGTTGTTCATGCTGATGAGCGTGTCGGGATGGTCGGGGCCGAGCTTGGCTTTCCTGAGCTTGAGCGTCTCCTCGAAGAGCGGCAGGGCCAGGTCCAGCTTCCCGGCATCCTGATACGCCCTGGCGAGGTTGTTCATGCTGGTGAGCGTGTCGGGATGGTCGGGGCCGAGCTTGGCCTTCCTGAGCTTGAGCGTCTCCTCGAAGAGCGGCAGGGCCAGGTCCAGCTTCCCGGCATCCTGATACGCCCCGGCGAGGTTGTTCATGCTCATGAGCGTGTCGGGATGGTCGGGGCCGAGCTTGGCTTTCCTGAGCTTCAGCGTCTCCTCGAAGAGCGGCAGGGCCAGGTCCAGCTTCCCGGCAGCCTGATACGCCAAGGCGAGGTTGTTCATGCTCACGAGCGTGTCGGGATGGTCGGGGCCGAGGTGTTGCCGGTACGAGAGCCGTGGAACGCTGCAGGAAGCCGATCGCGCGCTCGTACTCGCCGACACCGCGATAGGTCTTGCCGACCGTTTGCAGAATCTCCGCCTGGAGCAGCGGCTGGTTCGGGAAGTTCGCGCTCGATCTTCGCCGGCGACAGTTCCTCGGCGGCCCGGTCGAGTAGCTCGCGGATCGTCGGGTTGATCTTCGCCGCCGCCGCAGCGTCCCCGGCCTGCAGCAGGGCATCGGCCTGTGCCCTCACATCGGCCTGGCCGAGCAGCTTGTTCTGCAGGAAGTCTTTGACCGACTGCGATCTGCTTCTCCTCCTCGGTTTTCTTCTTCTCGGCTTCGACCTGGACCAGCCGCTCGCTCGCCAGCTTTTCGCCCGCCTCGGCACGCGGCTCTTGCTGCCGTTCGGCCTCGGCTCGCCTGGCCTCGGCCTCTTGCTTCGCGTCATTCCGCTGCGGCAGCCGCTCCGCAACGCAGCCGCTCGACGCACCGCCTGCCAGGCGCTGAACGGCCCGCCCCCGCCAGGAGCAAACAGAACTGATCGCCGCGGCCGTCGTCACCGGCCGCGCGGTGCTTGCCGCGCAAACTTCCGCAGCCGGTAGCGCGCGCTCGGCGGGCCGCCAGCACCGGCTCGTCGGCCAGGTAGCGCTGGACGTCCGTCGCGAAGCCGTTGGCCGTCTCGTACCGCCGCGTGCGGTCCTTCTCCAGCGCCTTCATCACGATCCAGTCCAGCTCGCCGCGCACCAGCTTCGTCAGCTTGCGCCGGCTCGATCTGCCGGCTGGCCGCGAGCGACGGCAGCGTCTCGCTGCGAACTCAGCCGCGTGCTCGGCCGCGGCGGCTCCTCCTCGCGGATCATCCGCCGCATCTCGTCCCAGGCCGCCTCCTTGAACCGCTGCTTCTCGAGCGGCGTCGTGCCGGTCAGCAGCTCGTAGAGCAGCACGCCCAGCGAATAGATGTCGCTGCGGGTGTCGACGTCGAGGTTGTTGAGCTCCGCCTGCTCGGGGCTCATGTACAGCGGCGTGCCCATCACCGTCTCGTGGGCCGGTGTAGCAGCGTCTGCTCGGTCAGCGACTGGTGCATCGCCTTGGCCACGCCGAAGTCGATCACCTTGGGCACCGGCTTGCCGTCGTAGAGGCGACCAGGATGTTGGACGGCTTCAGGTCGCGGTGGATGATCCCCTTCTGGTGGGCGTGCTGCACGGCCTGGCAGACCTGCACGAACAGCTCCAGCCGCTCGCGGAACGTCAGCCGGCGTCGCGTCGCAGTACTCGGTGATCGGCATGCCCTTGACCAGCTCCATGACGAAGTAGGGCCGGCCCGTCTCGGTCGAGCCCGCCGTCGAGCACCTTGGCGATGTTGGGGTGGTCCATCAGGGCCAGGGCCTGCCGCTCGGCCTCGAAGCGGGCGAGGACCTGCTTCGAGTCCATGCCGGGCTTGATGAGCTTCAGGGCGACCTTGCGGCGGACGGGCTGCGGTCTGCTCGGCCATGTAGACCGTGCCCATGCCCCCTTCGCCGATCTGCTTCGAGCAGCTTGTAGCGGCCGGCGACGATGGCGCCGGGGCCTTCAGTCGGGGGAGGCACATGGATCGTAGCGTCCAACACCGGGGGCGCGGGATCGAAAAAGCTGTCGGGACGGTCGTGGGCGCGCAGGAGGGCCTCAACGCCGCCCGCAGACCGGCGTCGCCGCCGCAGGCTTCCTCAAGGAACTTCGCCCGTTCTTCGGGCGAGGTCTTCTCGATGGCAGCAGTGAAAATCAATTCTTCGTTCATGCGATGCTCCATCCTTAGTGCCAAACGGGCCGCAATTCCTATCACGGTATCCCGAAAACTTCCGCCAGAAAAGAAATAAGGCCCTTTCAGGAATCGGCCTCGGCCATTTCTCGCTGTAGCCAGGCCCTGCGTAAGTCCAGTGCCTGTTAGCCTTTACCGCGGAAATCCCGAGCGCGGCGGCAGCCTCGCGGGCGGTCAGACCGGCGAAGTACCGCAGCTTCACCACCTCTGCTTTTTGCGGGTCGATGGCCGTCAGCTTGGCGACGGCTTCATCGAGAGCCAGCAATCGGTCCGGAGTTTCATCCCCTGCAATGCCCTCCACGTCGATATTTGCTCGGCGGAAATGCCCACCGTGTTTTTGGCTCTTCTTCTGCCTCGCATTGCCGACCAGAATCCGCCGCATGGCCTCGGCGGCGGCGGCAAAGAAATGTCCCCTGCTGTTCCAGTTCTGGGCTTTCTCGACATCCACTAACCGTAGATAAGCCTCGTGAACCAGTGCGGTAGCCTGAAGCGTCTGCCCGGGCTTCTCTGGGCCATCTTTTCCGCAGCCAAGCGGCGGAGTTCCTTGTAAACCAGCGGCAAGAGTTGCTCGGCCGCCTGGGGATTGCCTTTCTCAATGGCACAGAGTATGCAGGTGACATCGTGCATAGTGCGTCGGACAAATGGCTCGACACATGGGAATCAAGGGCAGCTCAATGAGTATTGTATTGTAGTCGTCACTTGTTCAACACCTCATCCAAGTTCATCATCTCGTTCGTGAGCATGGTCCAGGCGGCAAGCGTAGACGGGTCGAGCTTCGGATCGACCGGCGACTGCCCGACCTTGAGCAACTCTTTGGCGCATCCGGATGCGCCTTGTAATGCTTTAACAGCGTGTCGAGACTTGCCAGCACGACTTGTTGCTCCTGCGGACGTAACGGCCGATCGAGCAAGCGACGCGCGGTGTAATCCACACGGCTCTCGATCTTGTTGCCGCCATGCTCAAGCGCGCTTGCAGCCAAGTGCCGGGCGGCCTCGACGAACTGCGGATCGTTGAGCGTCACCAGGGCCTGAAGCGGCGTGTTCGTCCGCTCGCGGCGGACGGTGCATGACTCCCGCGTCGGCGCGTTGAAAACATCCATCGAGGCCGGCGGCGCCGCGCGTTTCCAGAACGTGTACATGCTCCGCCGATAGAGCTTGTCGCCGCTGTCCTCCTTGTAAAACCGCGTGTTGCTCTCAGGCATGGCCACGGCTTCCCAGACGCCGGGCGGCTGATAGGGCCGCACGCTCGGCCCGCCGATTTTATCAGTCAGCAGTCCGGATGAGGCCAAGGCATAATCGCGGACCATCTCGGCGTCCATGCGGAAGCGCGGGCCGCGCGAGATCAGGCGGTTCTGCGGATCGCGTTCGAGCTTCTCGGGCGTTGCCGCGGCCGATTGGCGGTAGGCGGCCGACAGGACCATCATGCGGTAGAAACGCTTGACGTCCCAGCCCGATTCACGGAAGTTGACGGCCAGCCAATCTAAAAGTTCCTGATCGGGAGGGACTTCCCCATTAACGCCAAAATCCTCAGAGGTCTTCACCAGTCCCACGCCGAACAACTCTTGCCAGAAACGGTTCACCGTTACCCGCGCGGTAAGGGGATGCTCAGGCCGCAGCAGCCAGCGGGCGAAGCCGAGGCGGTTGTGCGGATAGTCGGTCGGCATGGGAGGCAGGAACGCTGGCGTCGCCGCCGAGACTTGCTCGCGGCGCTTGTCGTACTCGCCACGATAGAGTACATAGGCGATCTCCGGCCCGGGCTTTCCGGACATCACATGGGCCACGGTGCCGCGGAGGCGGACCGTCGCCTGCTGCTGTTCGACCGAGGCCAGCTCGGCGGCAAGCGCCGCGTAGCCCTTGTCTTCATGGCGGAGCCAGTAGTCGAGCAGCTCGTCAACCTCCGCCCTCTTCCGCTTGGCGGCCGGTTTTGCGATGATCGCCGCCAGCCGCGCGGCGGAACCCAGTTGCTCGATCTCATCGTCGGACAGCTTGCGATTGTAAATCCGCACGTCTTGAAGCGCGACGCCGGTAGATGCCGCGCCGTCGTGTTCCGCTGGGCAATCTTCAGCGGCACGCGAGTTCGCAAAGTGTCCTTGAGATTATCGGTTTCCACGACGACTTGCTGCGGCTTGCCGTCGATATAGATCCGCGCCCGCCGCTTGCTGCGAGCCGTCGTAAGTGACCATCACATGATGCCACCTGCCGGGCTGAATCGCTGCCTTCGAAACGACCTTTATGGCGTTGTCGGGCCAATGATTGACCAGTGCGCGGCGGGCCGGTCGTTCTGCATCCATAAGTCCCAGCCGCGGTAGTTGTTGCCGTCATCCATGCGTGCCATCACCGCTCCGAAGCCCACCGGGCCGGGCAATTTGATCCAAGCACCGTAGGAAAATTGCTGCTGGCTATCGAGATCGCCCGCCTCGGCAATCTCGAAGGGCATTTTTGCGTTGGCGATGAGGGCCTTGTCCGCGATTTCACCTGGTCCCAGGCGGCGTCGGACGCCAGGGCCACAATGCGCGGCATCACATCGACCAATACCGCCACATTGCTCCCTTTGCCTTCACTCAACGGGGCGTAAAAGCGAAGCCCGTCCTCCGGCGCCTTGGCGGAAATTGCTTTCTTGGCGGGCCCGGCGAGCCACTTGTCAAATCCGGAATGCGCGGTCTTCTTTCGGGCGGCGATTTGCTTCTTGGAGTCCGCGATCCGCCCTTCGAGCGTATCCCAAAGCTTGCGGTCTTCGGGCGTGCCCGGCACAAAGATCACCGGCGGCGAGTCCTTCATGTTGCCGTCCAAAGCCGGTTGCGGCGTGTTGTTGAAGAACGCCGTCAGGCTATAGAACTCCTTCTGCGGCAGCGGATCGAACTTGTGATCGTGGCAGACAGCGCAGCCGGCGGTCAGACCCATCCAGACCCGCGAGGTGGTTTCAGTGCGGTCGCGGGCGTAGAAGACGCGGTATTCTTCGTCGATCGCGCCGCCTTCACCGGTCGTGATGTTGCAGCGATTGAAGCCCGTAGCGATCCGCTGTTCGTCCGTCGCCTGCGGCAATAGGTCGCCGGCCAGTTGCTCGACGGTGAATTGATCGAAGGGCATGTTCCGGTTAAACGCGTCGATCACCCAATCGCGATAGCTCCAGATCTCGCGGTAGGCGTCGATATGGATGCCGTTGGTGTCCGCATAGCGGGCGGCGTCGAGCCAGTAACGGGCGCGGTGTTCGCCCCAATGCGGCGAGGCAAGCAACTGATCGACCATCTTTTCGTAAGCGTTCGGCGATTGGTCGTTTATAAATGTTTCAACGGTCTCCAGCGTCGGCGGCAGCCCCGTCAAATCGAGGCTGACGCGACGGGCGAGGGTGCGGCGGTCGGCCTCCGGCGGCAGGCTGCATGCCTTCCTGCTCCAGCCTAGAAAGCACGAAGCGATCGATCGGATTGCGGACCCAACCCGAGTTCTTTACCGGCGGCAACGCGGGCCGCACCGGCGCGATAAACGACCAAAGCTGCTGATACTCGGCTCCCGAAGCGATCCAGGTTTTGAGTTTTTCCCTCTGAGCCGGCGTAAGCTGGCGGTGGAGGGAAGCAGGCGGCATCATCTCGTCCTTGTCGACGGAAAAGACGCGATGGATCATTTCGCTCTCGTCCGGCTTGCCCGGCACAATCGCCCCCGCCTTGACAGCCACCTCGCGCTGGTCCAATCGCAGGTCGGCTTTGCGGGCCGCGCTGTCCGGGCCGTGGCAGGCAAAGCAGTTCTCCGCCAAAATGGGGCGAATGTCTCGATTGAAGCTCAATTTCTGAGCTTCCGCCGACCGGACATTTTGCGCCGACTGGACATTTTGTGCGAAGACGCTCAGCGCCAGCGGGACCAGGAAGCCGCCCAAAGAACGACGAACAAATACTTGCAAGCTAGCTTTATCCAATGCTTTTCGACCTTGCTTTTTCAGGGGAACCGCTAGGGTAAGAAGGAACGCCAGACGACTGATCGAAGCGTTTTTATTGTACCAGAAGATTCTGCTTTGGCAACGTTTTTTTCCGGTCGCATGTTAAAAAAATCGGTTAGCAGGGCGACTTCCAGCGGGCGAGACCGCCGACTATAATGCCAAGCAAATTACCGCCTCCACGTTTCGCACTTTTTCAATAGGAACCGATCAGAATGGCCGATATTTCGCTCGCCCAGTCAAAAGCTGCGGTGGAAGCCGCCTATGCCAAAGCCCAGCAACTGGGTGTGAAAATGAACATCGCCGTAGTTGACGCTGGCGCCAACTTGAAGGGCTTTGCACGTATGGACGGGGCGTGGCTTGGCTCGATCGACATTTCCATTCGCAAGGCCCGCACGGCACGGTTTTTTGACATGCCCACCGGCGAGATTGGCAAGCTTTCACAGCCGGGCGGATCGCTGTTCGCCATCGAACACTCCAACGGCGGGCTGATTACCTTTCCCGGCGGAGTGCCGATCGTCAATGCGGCGGGAGAAGTGATCGGCGCCATAGGCGTTTCCGGCAACACCGTGGAAAACGACCACGCCGTGGCGACTGCCGGCGCGGCAGCAGTTAAGTAAGCGAGGAGGCATAATGGCACTTTCCTATACGATTGTCAGCCACACCTGTGAAGGACTCGGTGATTGCATCGCCGTTTGTCCGGTCGAGTGCATTTACTGGGTGGAAGGCAAGACGAACGACAAGGGCACCAAGTTTGTTTACATCGACGCTTCCACGTGCATCGACTGCGGGGCATGCCTCAGCATCTGCCCGATCGAAGGGGCGATCCTCGACGCCTGGAAGCCCGAACTTCAGATATCCAACGCCGTTTCGCAGTCCTACAGCCAGTTCGACAAAAAGTGGCGGACGGAAAAGGTCAAGGACGTTGCCCGGCAAGTGCTGGCGGACGATACTGCCCAGACGCTGCCGAAGCTGGCCGACGCGCTGGCGGAGGCCGGTTGCAGCGATAGCAAGCTGCTAGAGTATTGCCGCGAGAAGCAGCCTAATAACGAATCGGGCCATTGGGTGGCAAAAATTGTGTTGGGGGATTAAACCCTTTCCCCGTTCCTCCCCGCGCTCGCAAGCTCGCAGCAAGCGCGGGAGAGGAAGGAGGGGATTTGAGAATCAGTCCCACCACCAGCGGCCTTTGGGAAGTTCGATCTTCGCCTTGTCGTGCGCCTGGGCGACTTTGCTGTCTTTGTCTTCCATCACCTTCTCGGCGCCAAGGCCATCAGCGGATTGATTTCCACGCCGCCGTTCGGCATCGACAACGTGTTGCCCTTGCGGATAACATTCACCACCGTGGCGACTTGCTTCGGCGGGTTATAGACCTCGGTGGCAATCGTGTTCTCGTCGCCGAGCACGTCCGCCTTCCAGTTGGCTTTGCCGTAGAAATCGTGCTGCTGCATATACGCGGCGGCGACCGCCAAGTCGATCATGTTCCGCAATTCGGCATAGACCGGCGAGCGGTCCGCGAGTTCCGAATAGACCTTAGTGAAGGCCTGCGTGAACGCATGGCTGGCGCTGTTTCCGTGTGCGGTGGCGGCACGCTGGCCGTTAAGGCCAACCAGTTCTTCTTCGCCCACAACCTTCACGCCGTCGCCCACCAACTCCATTGCCAAGCCGTCCGCCGAAGTGCGGACGCATTCATAGTTTGGCGTGAAGTACCAGCGGGCGAGACCCTGGCTGCCGAGCTGCGAGGCGTTCGCCCGATCGACAAAGCTGACGAGCTTGACGGGCGGTTTTTCCAAACCGATGCCGATCATTTTCATGCGGTAGTCCGCTTCTACCATCACCATCGCATAGTGCGTCTTGGGCGAGATGCCGTTCACGCTGATGCTTTGCAGGCCCTTCGCGTTCCGCATTCCCTCTGCGACCATTTCCACCCGCTGCGTGTCGCGCGGATCGAGGCTCGAACCGATGCTGCGGACAAACTGTTCGTAAGCCTTCAGACCTTCTTGCGTCGGGTCGATCGAGCAGCCGATCAAGCGCGTGGTTTTTCCACTGGGTGGAAACGCCCGCAAGGCCGTGCAGAGGTCCTCCAGGCGAATGACTGGGCGTCCGCTGGAGATGCCGACCGCGCGGTCGTTCGCGTCGGTGGTCCAGCCTTCGGCCGGGCCGGCGATGACGATGTCGCCGCTATCGGGATAGAAGAAGACGTAGCGAATGCGGAGCAGCCCCGCGAGATAGCGCATCTCGTCGGTCAGCGCGCCGTTGTGCGCCTTGATATCCTGCTCCAGGGCTTTCAGCGAGATGTAGCGTATCGAACTTTTCTTGGCGGCCTTGGTGTTGAGGCCGGCGCGGATGGCCGCTTGCTGCTGCTTGCTGAGCTGGCCGGTTTGATCGGCGGTCAACTTGAGCCGCACGACGCCCTCGGCATCGACGGCCACGCCGCCCTGCGCCATGACAAGCCTGGGCGCCGCCAGCATCGCGGCCGCAGCCGACATCCAAATTACCCTTCGCAATAGCAGGCCACGAGACGACATCGCTGATCTCCTGAAAAGACTTTCTCGGTTCCAGACAGACTCAAAGTGGGCGCTGCGGAAACGGATTTCGGTTCCGTCCCGGCCCTGAGAATCTCCTATTGATCTTAATTGGGCAGCTTGGGCAAAGCAAGTAAGGGATATGGGAGGAAGAATTCTCGAAAAAACCGGACGTTTCGGGCGTTTTTCGCCCGCATTTGCCCGGCTCCGGTCGCCCGCGGTCTTTTTCGCAGGGCCGATTTCCGCGGCGAAACGGTCTCGTATCGCATTTTGTCGCGATTTGTCCGCAGAAAGTGTTTTCATTTCGCCGTCAGGCACCATACACCACCCGCAGGGCACCGGCTACACGATTCTGCGGCGGTTGTGCGTGACGCGGCTTTTCGCTGTAAACTATTGGTATCACACGGTTTAGGCGCATTCGCAACACGTGGCAATCTGGGTAAACATGGTGCTTGGCCGGCCGGTGGTGCTTGGCGGCGGCCGCTCCAACGCACCACGCACCGACCGACGCACCACGCACCGCCGCTGCGATTCTGCGGCGCCGGTGCTTGGCGTGTCGGAGGTTGTAAACTGTTGTCATTACACGAGTTTAGCATATTGTCCCCGCGTGTTAAGTTGGGTAACTTTGGTGCGTCTGCTTCTTTTGGTACGTTGCATTTTTGTTCGTCGGCCAAGCCGAGGGGAAAGGTTGTTGCCGCGAAAAAGCGCAGAGGGCGCAAAAGTCCGGCGAATCTGGCCTAGCGTCTCTTCCTTTTGCGTTCTTTGCGTTTTTTCGCGGCTGCAATCGCCGGTTCCCTCATATTTCATCCTTCGACATGCCTCGCGGGCTGCCATTTTGGCAGTCGAGAGCGCCTTAGCCGACGGCGGCCATTTTCCGCAATGAGCCCCACCCTCGCGTTTGTTTCGCCGTGGGGCGCATTGCCGGCCGTTGCCGTAAGTCTATTGAATACAACCGTTTACAACACGTTGCATCGATGGCGTTTGCCGGCCCTCCGCAGGAAGGGGCTGGGGCGCATCTCGCGGCGCGGCTTGGCTGGCCGCCTGCCATTTCTTGTATGTAAACACCAGTACATACAAGACAGCACTTATCGTGCCAACCGCGCGGAATCCGATTGGAACGGTCCTTTGACTTTGGAAGGCGAGAACGCAAGCATGACCCCGACGGCCCCGCGACGGTCCGAAAATAATAGTGTCGCAACGGTCTGAAACAAATCGCCGCTTCGGCTGTAAACCACCTAGCCCTGGCCGGCCCATATGGCATATGAAATCATGGTTCTATCCGCGTTCGACACCGCGGTTCACTGGGAGGTCGCGTATTGATGCGGGAATTTGGCAAGTCATTCCAACAGACCCAGTAAGGAAGTCGAAGTGTCGGTGGTCAACTGAAAATTGGCTGTTTTGCGGCGAAAACAATGTGGCTACGCGTACACTAGCAGCACAGCGCCTGCCTGTCCAATCGCTGTTTGCACGCCGGCCCGCAGTTAGCATAGGCAAGCTCGGCAAGGCCCGTGACTACATGGAGGCATGACATCCTAGCCGCAGATGTTATGCGACAAGCTGTTTATAATGATTCTTGAAAAAATCGGCTCCAGGCGCTTGCAATAAATCGCAAGTCGGCCTACAAAGATTACAGTGGCAATCCGGCTCTAGCTCGAGGTTGCCTGTCTCGGCCGGTTGAGTTGATTTCAGGCCGGCTCGATGGTGAGTTTTGCTGTATTGTCGTTTCTTTGGCGGAGGAAAGTACAATGGGCAACAGTAGATCATTTCTGGCAAGGTTTCTCGGGCTGCTAGGCAAGGGACCGCAGCGGCGGCGGACGGCGCAAAGGCACGAAACTCGCCAACCGGGTCTTGTCGATTGACCCTAGGAGCGAAGGCAACTGCTCAGTGCCACGCCGGTCTCACTCGCGGTCACGCCGAATCCGGCCGTTTATGGGCAGCCGGTTACTGAAATCGCCAGCCTGCCCGCCGGCACGACAGGCTCCGTCAGCTTCAATGACGGAACCACCGTGATCGGCACGGCCACGCTACAGCCGGCGGCCGGGCCGGCCTTGCAGTTCGACGGCACCAGCGGCTATGTCAACCTGGGCAGTTCGGATGCTTTCAATTTCCAGGCGAACGAGAAGTTCTCCGTCTCCTTCTGGATCAACAGCACCAACACCAACCAGCAAATGATCGTCGGCAAGGGCCAGGGCTTTCTGGGCCACAACTCCCCCGGATGGACGGTATTCTCCGCCTACGGTTTTCTCTATTTTCAATTGAACGCCGGCGTCGAGTTCCAGTCCGACGAATTGCAGGCGTGGGACCTAGGCACGCCGATCTGCGACGGAGCCTGGCACCATGTCACCGTTACCTACGACGGCTCGAAAACCGCGAGCGCCACACATTTCTACATCGACGGCGCAGGGCAGACCCTGGGGACCGACAGCGACAACCTGTGGGCGAACGCCGTCCATAGCCACGTCAACGCCACGATCGCCGGCACCGGCTACTTCAGCGGCGAACTGCAACAGGTTTTGATCTTTAACACGAACATTGGCGAGGCTGAAGACACCGATCTCTATAACACCGGCGCGGGCGACTACGGCGCGGCGGGCTTGACCGACGCACCGGTGGCCGACTACGAAGGCGACATCGCGGACGGCGCGGCGGCCGATTCTTCCGGTAACGGCAACGACGGAACGCTCATCGGCCGTGTGACGGCCGCCACGGGGCCGGTAGCCGCCTCGTCGGACGCCGTGGCAACGTTCACCACGTCCACGCTTTCCGCCGGCACGACGCCGCATTCGCTCACCGCCGTCTTCAGCGGCAGCGCCTCCAATACCGTGAGCGAAGTCGTCGGCCCGGACGCGCCGGCCATCGCCTTAACGTCCTCGACGAGCGAATCCGTGGTGGGGCAATCGGTAAGTTTCGCGGCTGCCTTGCCCAGCAATCTGGGCGGCACGCTGGCCATCAAGGATAACGGCACGACGCTGGTGAGCGACTCGCTCGTAGCGCAATCCGCCGCCGCCTTGCAATTCAGCAACACGTCCGATACCAGCTATCTCACGGTTCCGGCCAGCACGGCGCTCGATAACCTGACCAACGGCAGCAATAAGCAGCTTACCTTGACCGCTTGGATCAATCCCGCGAGCGACATGGACAACGACGGCATCCTTTTCAAGGGGCCGCTGGACGAAAGCCAGGGGACGATCTCCGTCAGTTTCGCACACGGCGGCGGCAGCCCGAACCAGGTGAATTTCCGCCTCAACGGCGCGGTGGGCGGCGCGGGCGACGGCGAAGTGGTCTCCAGCACGTACATTCCGGACAACCAGTGGACCTTCATCGCCTGCACGTACGACGGCACGAACGAGGACATCTACATCAACGGCGTGCTGGACGCCTCGGCCGCCTACAGCGCGTCGCTGCAAAGTGACACGAGCGGGCTGGCCATCGGCGCGTACGAGAGCGCGACGGACACTTACAGCGGACACTACATGACCTTCAATGGCCAGATCGAGGAGGTTGGTGTGTGGAAGCAGGCTCTGGACGCCGACACGCTGGCGGGGCTCTTCAACAACGGCGCGGGCGAACGCGGCAATACGGCAGCAGCACCCTGGAACCAGAACTTCGTGGCCGGACTTCATTGCGACGAGGGCCAGGGCACAACCGTTGCGGATTTTGCCAATAGCGGCAACAGCGCCACGCTTGCGGCCGGCGGGCCGACATGGAGTGGCGGCAAGGCGCTGGACAACATCGTGACGCTGGCCACATCCTCGCTGCTTCCCGGCACGCGCACCATCACCGCGGTTTACAGCGGCGATGAAAACTACGTAACCAGCACGTCGTCGGTCCTCGACCAGGCGATTGACCCCTCCGTGGCGATCACGGGCCTGCCGATGGGCGAAAGCTCGCCGACGGGCACGCCGATCACCTTCGGCAGCAGCGTGACGGACGCCTCAGGGAGCCCGCTTACGCCGAGCTGGTATGCTTGGACGGTAAAGGACTCCAGCGGCACAACAATCTACAGCGGCACAGGTTCCAGCTACACTTTCCCGGCCGCGGACAGCGGCAGCTACAGCGTCACGCTGGCGGCCACGGTCAACGGGGCAATCGGCACCGTTTCGCTGAACCTGGCAATACAAGCCTATCCTCTCGACACCTTAGCCCCGCAGTCGGACTGCTCGTGTTCCTGTTCCTGTTCAACCGGCGACGGCGCCGACCCCAATAGCGAGCCAAACATCAGCCCCACAACCGGCGCCTCGGACGAAATGTTGAGTTCGGCCTTGGCGGGCAACGTCAGCCCGGGCTTGCAGGGGTTCTTGCCCGACTACAACAGCCGCGCAGCCGACCCCGATTGGGGCTACGGCTATGGCTGGTCGGTATCGGCGTTGCCGACGGCGTTCGCCAGCCCGGCGGTCGGCGGCGTTTGCATCGCGTTCAACACTACCGATACGCTCTGGTTCAGCGGCAGCGGCACAAGCTTTACGCCGCTGTTCGGCGTACGGAAAGGTTGAGCGACAACGGCACCTATCTCCACATGGCGGAGTCGGACGGTACGATTTATACGTTTTACGATCTCAAGGTCACGACACCGGTCAACCGTGGCAAGCTGGTCAGCATTGTCTCGCCAGGGGGCGCGGCGATGACCGTGAGTTATTCGTCGGGGATGACGACGATTGATGATTTTGCCCCGGGGGCGCTAACCGCTTATCAGGAAGTCCAATTGCTCTATCTGGGCGCGGGCGACCCCAACGTCGGACACGTGCAATATGCTGCTCTGCTGACAGATTCCGGCAGCGGATTGCAGGCGGTCCAGCAGATGCACTACGTCTATTACACTGCCAGCAGCAACAACGGCACGACCGGCGACCTGAAGACCGCCAGCGTGGAATACGCCACCGCGACCAACCCGACGCCCGGCAACCACTCCGGCTGGAGCAGCGACGCCACCGACTCGACGGTCTATTTCCGCTACTACACGCCGTCGTCCTCGACTGGCTTCGTCCACGGCCTGGAGCGGGTGCTGCTGCCGGTATCGTATGCCGCTGCGAGCAGCTTCTTTTTAAGCTACGACGGCGGCGACATGGACAACGTGCTCGAAGGCACTTCTTACGGCAACGGATCGAGCGCAGGAGCATCGCCGACTTCACCTGCTTCTATTTCCAGTACGATACCAACTTCCGCGTGTCGGCGGAGACCATCCACGGCGAAACCGGCACGTGGACCACCGAAACTTACTTCGCGTCCGCGTCCAGCACCAATCCGAACGTCTGGCAGCGGGAAACGGTCACCACCGAGCCGAACGGCGCAATCAGCACCGTATATAGAAACTTCATCGGCCAGCCTTTGATTAGCGACCTCTTCGACGGGACTACGCATACGATTATTAGCGACCAGTATAATGAGGACGGCCAGTTGACGGCCGAAGCCCAGCCATCTGCCTTCACAGGCGTCACAACGCCCTACACCGCCGGAAGCGAAGGTTTCTTGACCGTCGCCATGAACAATACCGGGCTGATCGACGTTTTCGCTTATTACTCCACAACCACCGCGCCGGACTACGACACGACGACCGCGCCCCCGCTCGGCGCTACCGCTCTCGGCGGCGGCGTGGAAGGGTATATGCAAGCCACCGGGGTTCAGCAGGGCGCCAGCGGAACGCGCAACTGGCAAACGTCCGTCAACTACATCAGCTACACGATCGACGGGGCGACGGCATACTACACGTTCGATTCCACCGTGTATCAGGCCGACCAGACGGGCGACGCTCCACTCCCGGCGACGAGCAACGTCTCGCGCACCAGCTACAGATACACGTTTTACACGTCGGGCGTCACCGGCCCGGTGGTGCAGAGCGAAACCACAATCCTGCCGGCCGTCTCCACCGCGGAAAAGGGCACCGGTACGAGTGCCACCACCATCGCCTGGTTCGATATGCACGGGTACCAGACCTGGTCTCAAGACGCCAACGGGTTTCTCTCGCTGAACCAATACGACGCGACGACCGGCCTTTTGATGGAGACGGTGGCGAATGTGAATACGTCGAGCCTGCCCTCGAAGATCACGGGCGGGTTGGACTCGGTAACGAAACCGTACCTGCCGGGCACGACGACCTACGCGGCGACTCCGTCGGGCGACAGTTCCAACTTGAATGCGACGACCGATTTCTCCTACGACACGCTACTGCGGTTGTCGCAGTCGCTTGGGCCGGTTCATGCTATCGTGACGTCCTCCGGATCGACCGTCTCCGCGCACCGGCCTCCTGGACCATCTACGACGACATCGACAACGCCACGTTTACCGCGCAGGGCTACTACAACTCGTCCACCACTTCTTTTGTTGTGGTGAACCCGGTCGCCGTGCAAACCTACAACGGCAACGGCCAGGTGACCGCGACAATCCAAGAGCAACTCAGCCTTGTGAGTGGCGGAATCGGCTGGGGCTCGGGAGGCAGCATCGAGATGCCGCTGCCGACGAACGTTTCGCCCATACAGATGTTCAATAGCGCAGGGTCCGCGCCCTCGCGATTGGCCTGCCCGCCCGGTACTCGTACACCGCCTTGACGACCTATCAGTACTCGCACAGCCACTTGGTATCGGCGTGCGTTTACTACGACATCGCGGGCGGCGTCTACGATAAGACCCAGTATGGTTACGAGAACGACGGCAACCCGGCCTCGGGAAGTTCCCCCGCCTGGATGGGGCGGCGGAACGAGACGATCTCGCCCGCGGGCATAATCACCTACTTGGTGTTTGACGCGCAGGGCGACGTGACGAGCACCTATGTCGGCACGAACGCGTACGGCGCGACGGACATCAATCCGCAAGGCAGCAGCGCACCGAACAACATGGTCGAGACTTCGTCGAGCACTTTCGACGCCGATGGCAATATGCTGGTCACGACGCAATACGTCGCCGGTCAGGCGAACCGGGAAGCGCAGCTCGGCAACGATTGGCGCGACCGGCAGGTCTGGGCAATGACCTATGACGGCACTCGTTACACGTACTCTTTTGCAACCTACGACAACCTCGACGAGGCGGTCAGCAATCAGGTTTTCCAGGCCGCGACAGCGTGGCAGACGAACGCGGTCGATCTGCTGCTGAGCCAAACCGACACGGCCTACGACAGTTTGGGGCAGGTCTACCGGACCACGCAATATGCCTCGATCGCCAACAACTTGCCCGCTACGCCGGAAGTTACGAATTACTGGCACGATGCCGCGGGGAATCAGGTAAAGCTGCAGGACCCGGATACTAACCAAACCACCTGGCAAGTTGACGCCTTCGGACATGCCATCCAGCAGACCAATCCGCTGGGAACCAGCCATTATGCTTTCGATGCGGCAGGCGAACTGGTTCAATCCACCGACGCCAATGGCCGCCCCATTGTCTTCCGCTATAATGGGGTTGGCCAGAAAACCGAGGAAGACTGGTACAACCCGGTCGATGGCGGCGGCAACCCTGTCGGCCCGCCGACGGAGATTATCAGCTTCGCCTACAATGCCGCCGGACTGATGCAATCGGCAAGCGACCAGAACACTGCCGCCGGGACCACCGCGACCGATACCTACGGGTACGATACCGAAGGCCACGTTACCAGCGAGACGCAGCAGATTCCCGGGCTCGCGCCGAGCGTGACGTACAGCGAACGGTATTCCGACGGCAACCGCCAAGAACTGGACGGCTACGTCAATGGCGCGTACGTCCTAGCCAATTCATACCAATATGCTTTCAATCCGTCGAACAACCTCTACGGCCAGATGAGCCAGGCGAGCCAGTGGGGCGCGGGCGGCACGGAAGCCTGGGTCGATTTCACCTACTTCGGCGACGGCCAATTCAAGACCGTCACGCGCTCCCAGCTCGACCCGCCAAGCTACTCGGGGACCTCGGCGACCTGGGTGACCGCCGCCTACGGCTATAGCGCCGCCGGGCAGCTTGCCTCGCTGGCCTACGTCAACGAGCACGGCGCCGCATTGGACGCCTACAGCTACACCTACACAGCCGCTGGCGACATGAACACGTCGGCCAACACCTTCGACGGCACGGTGACGTACACGAGCGACGCCACCGGGCAGTTGAAGAACGCCAGCGGCAGCACGCCGCCGAACGAGAGCTATACGTATACCGCCAATGGCAACCGTATCACGACCAACAACGGCACGGTGACCTACGTCCTCGGCCCGGACAACGAAGTCCTGTTTGACGGCACGTACAACTATCAATATGACGCCGACGGAAACCAGATCGCGCGGTGGGTGGGCGGCGGATCGTTGCCGCAGCCGGGCGACAGCGACATTACGATCTACACCTGGGACAACCGCAACCGGCTGGCGTCGGTCACGCACTACGGGAGCTACGGCGGCGCGGCGGACCTTTCGATCAATTACCTCTACGACGCCTTCAATCGTTGGATCGGGCAGACGGTGACGACCGGTTCCGGCGGAGGCGCGACGGTTGCGCAGACGCGGTTCGCCTACGACGGCTACCAGATCGCGATGCAGTTTGACGGCGCGGGAACGGCGGCTTTGACCGCGGCGAACCTCTCGCACCGCTACCTCTGGGGTCCGGGCGTCAATCAACTGCTGGCCGATGCGCAATCGCAGCCGGCGGGTGGCGGGACCTACAATCAGTCGCTGCCTGGCACGGTGGTGTGGGCGCTCGGCGACCACCTGAATACGGTGCGGGAGTTGGCGGTCTTCGATCCGACGGCCAATGGCGGCAACGGCGCGACGGTGATCGCGAACCATCGCGTGTTTTCGGCCTTCGGGCAGATGCTGAGTCAAACGAACCCAGTGACGCTGAATCCGGCCGCCGTCGATTGCATTTTCGGCTACACCGGCGAGCCGATGAGCCGATTCGGCAAGAACGCGGCAACCGGCGCGGTCAGCGGCATCCAGAACAACCTGAATCGCTGGTACGACGCCGCTCTCGGCCGCTGGCTGAGCCAGGACCCGGACGGCTTGGGGCCGGACGTGAACCCATATCGTTATTGCGGGAACAGCGCGACAAATTATGTGGACCCGAGCGGGATGGCAACCGTCGGCGCCGGTATAACCGGCGACCTAGCAGCGTTTCTTGGAGTATCCGGGTCCGCACAGTTGACGTTAAGTGTAAACGGATGCAACCCGCTCGACTGGCGGCTCGGACTGATGTACTCCGCCGGCGCCGGAGTTATAACGAATTATGAGGCTCAAGTGGGAGTTGTCACGACATTTTCCACTGCAGCACGTCCCGAGCAGTTTAATGGAGTGTCCGCAACCGTAGGCGGTGCTGCCACATTCGGCATTGGTTCCGTAGGGGTCGATGTTGGAAACCTCAATCCGGAAGACATGGCATGTGGCAGGCAGGCACCCGTGACCATCTCACCGCATTTGACCATCGGTCCCGGCGTCCCGGACCCGAATGCGACTTTGATTGTAGGGCCCACCATCGCGAAGTTACTCGCCGCGGGACGCATGGAACGCATATAGCTGGAGCTGGAACTGGTTGTTTGGCAACACGCGGTGATTGTCGCATTTGATCTACGACGATTTGCGACACCTGCGCGAACTCGAAACCATCGACTTCGGGAAAATGGCCTCTGATATTGCGCCGTCAAGAGTCATTTTTTTCGGTCTGGCATTGGTTTGCTGGCTGCTTGGGATCGGCTATTACCTCGACCTAATGCTCGTGCAAGGGAATAAGTTCGCGCCGATTTTATTGATCTTTGTACTCCCCTTTGGAATCGTGGTTGTCCTGATGATCCTCAATGTGTGCGTTTTCCCGATTCGCTATGGTGTTTTTGGCAACCGGAGAAGAACGCCCTTTCCGAAGGATCTTGACGCGTCGGAAATACCCGGTTCGTGGATACGGCTCAGCGCATTTAGCTCCACTCGTCCAACAGTTACGTGGTTGATCTATCCAAATGGATTGGGAATCGAAATATTTGCGATCGGACGCGTTTTTTTGCCCGCCGAGTCCATCGTCTCGTTCGAGCCGGCGGGACAAAGAGCGTTTTGCGTTTGCCACGTGTGTCCGGAGTTGCGCAGTCCAGTGTTTATTCCCGGGGACGTATTCGAACTCGCAATTTCAAAATGGCGCTAAGGGCATGAAAACGGGACATCGAAAGCGCCGGGCAAGAGAAACAAAGGTGACAGCTACCAAATCCATGTAAAATGGGAGACATAGGACGAAGCATAGCCGCCGACACGTATTCCTATGGCGCCGCCGCCCGCGTGACGTCCGAGACGCAGCAGATTCCGGCGTCGTGCCGAGCGTGACATACTACGACAGGTATTTCAACGGCAATCGCAATGGGCTGGACGGCTTCGTCAACGGCGCGTTCGTCTTGGACAAACTGTACCAATATGCTTTCAATCCGTCGAACAACCTCTACGGCCAGATAAGCCAGGCGAGCCAGTGGGGCGCGGGCGGCACGGAAGCGTTGGTCGATTTGGGGAGCCGCCGGGGTCAGACCTGCGTTTTCCACTTTACAAGTGAGGGAATGCTAGCATACGGTCAGTACTACCGGCCGGCCATGAACGTCCTAGACCCCTTATTTGCTTTGCCGCTCGGCAAAGCAGGGCGGCAAGGCGCCCTCCCTCCCACTCCTGGCTGCTTGATATTGTGGAATTCCCGCTGCATCGCTCCGGTTGCCTGCCGCTCTCTTGTGGTTTACCATAGGAAACGCCTTTTATTCGCTCGTTCCAATGTTGAACCCTGAACCCTTGCGCCGGCGCGGCGCGTTCCCGCTCCTTCCGCCGAGCCGCGAGCAAATTCCTTCCGTGAGGTGAATCGTGAGCAATCAACCACGTCCGTCCGTCAATCGTCGTCAGTTGTTTCAAGTTGCGGCCGGCGCCGCAGGAAGCCTGGCCCTTGCGGGTGTTGCCAAAGCGGCAGAGCCGGCTGCCGAGGCCCCCGTGCTGAAGGGCAACATCCAGCACTCCATCGTTTCCTGGTGTTTTGAGCCGCACTGGTCGCTCGACGAGATGTGCAAGAACGCTCGCCAACTCGGCTGCAAGGGCGTCGAACTTGGGCAGCCCGCGACTTGGCCGACGCTCAAGAAATACGGCCTGACTTGCGCCATTGCGCCGAGCCATCTTTTTATCCAAGGCATGAACAACCCCAAGTACCAGCCGGGCTGCTTGGAGCTTTTGCAGACGCGGATCGACCAAGCGGCCGACGCCGGCGTGAAGACGGTGATCACTTTCACGGGCTATGCCGAAGAAAGCGGCCCGTGGAACAACGGCGCGAATCCCGATCTCAAGACCCTGCCTCCGAACCGGCCGAAAATCGATGCCGAGACGGGCATCAAGAACTGCGTCGATGGATTCAAGAAGATCGTCGGCTACGCAGAAAAGAAAAAGGTCAACCTGGCGATGGAGATGCTCAACTCGCGCGTCACGAGCCATCCCATGAAAGGCCACCCCGGCTTCCAGGGCGATCACATCGACTACTGCATGCGGATTGTCAACCAGGTCGGCTCGCCGCGTTTTGGCCTCCTCTTCGATCTCTATCACGTGCAGATCATGGACGGCGATATCATCACTCGGATCCGCCAATGCAAGGACGCCATCAAGCACGTTCACACCGCGGGCGTGCCAGGCCGCGGCGAACTGGACGAAACGCAGGAGATTTACTACCCGCCGTGTATGAAGGCCCTGCTGGAAATCGGCTATCAGGGCTATGTCGGCCACGAATTCATTCCGCAAAGAGCCGAACCGCTCGCCGGGCTAAAGCAGGCTGTCGCAATTTGTGACGTGTGATGCGCGGACTGTGTGCGAAAAGCTCTCTCGACGACGAAATAGGGTCGATCACTCGACATCGCCCCAGTCGGCAGCTTCTTCGCTGGGCGGCTGGCGGCGGAAGACGCTGTAGAGGACGGGCGTCAGGTAGCGGTTCAAGAGCAGCGCCGTAATCATGCCGCCGATTACCACGATAGCCAACGGACGCTGGCTCTGGGCGCCGATGCGCGTGGAAAGCGCGGCCGGCAGCAGTCCGAAGATCGCGGTCAGCGCGGTCATCATGATGGGCCGCAAGCGGAGCAGCGAGCCGTAGACGACCGCCTCCTCCAGAGGTTTGCCTTCCCATCGTGCGCGGTGGAATGAAGACACCTGCAAGATGGCATCCATCACCGCTACGCCAAAAATGGATATGAACCCCACCGCGGCGGAAACGCTGAAGTTGGTCTGCGTGAAGACGCAGCGCCCAGACGCCGCCGCAGGCCAGGGCCACGACATTGGAAAGCACGATCAGCACGTCGATAAATGAACCGAACGCCATGTAGAGCAGCACGGCCACCAGGGCGATGGTCAGCGGAATGACGATGCACAAGCGGTACTCGGCCTGCTGCATCGCTTGGAATTCGCCCGCCCATTCGAGCCGGCAGGGGGCATGCACCAGGTCCTTGGTGGCCTTCTTGGCCTCGGCCACGGCGGCTGCCAGGTCGACGTTTTGGATATCGAACTTGACGACGATCAGCCGTTCGCCCTGCTCGCGGAAGATGTCCGAGGCGCCGCGCTGCAGGAACGAGCCGTGCTCGTCGAGGCGGCCGTCGGGCCCAAGCGGCGTGACCAGGTCGCGCAGCCGGCGGCGCGGCAGGCGGCTGAGGTCGTTCATGGGCGGGTTGGAGCTCGAGCCGGTGAGCGGCGGCAGCGCGGCGCTGGAGCCGGTGGGCGAAGCGCCGTTGGTAGGCCCGCTGACCGGCGTAGTTCCCTGGCCGTTCGACTGGCTGTTGACTACCGCGTTTTTGCTCACCTCCACCGGGATATCAAGGATTGCGTCCAAGTTCGATCGCAGCGCGGCGGGGTAGCGCAAGGTGATGTCGAAGCTCCGCTCGCCCTCGATCATCTGGCTGAGCGCCTTGCCGCCGACGGCCGTATCGACGACCGCCTGCACGTCGCTGACGTTGAGGTTCCACTTCGCGCACTTGTTGCGATCGACGGGAAAATTCAGGTTCGACTGGCCCAGCACGCGGATCGCGCTGACGTTCGCCAGGCCGGGAAGTTTTTGCAAGGCGCGGACCACGCGGTCGGCCGTTTGCTCCAGTTCGTCCAGGTCGGGACCGATGATCTTCACGGTGTTGTCGCCGCGGACGCCGGAGAGCGTTTCATTGACATTGTTGCGAATGTTTTGCGAGAAGTTCCAGTCGGTGGACACCATCGTTTCGGAGACCTCGCGGTTCAGGGCCTCGACCAGCTCTTCCTTGGTGCGCGGGCGAGTCTGGCCGGGCGCCGTTTTCCCTGGAATTGAAACCTGGGCCACTGGTCGTGCGGCTTCAGCGGCACGTAGCTCTCCGTGCCGTAGAAACCCGAGGGATCGGTGCCGTCGTCGGGCCGGCCGACCTCGCTGATCATCTGTTCGCACTCGGGATAACGCTGCACGATCTTGCGAACGATCTTGACTCCCTCGCACACTTCGTCCAACGAAGTTCTCAGCGGGAAGGTGCCGGCGATCCACATGTTGCCTTCCTCGAGTTCGGGCATGAACTCGCGGCCCAGCATGGGGATCACCAAGGCGGTGGCCGCCACGATCACGGCAAACACCGCCAGCGTCAGCACCTTGATGCCGCATGCAGCGCTCCAACTGCCGCAGGTAGGCTGCCTGCAGTGTTCGCACAAGCCAGTTGTCGGGCCGCGGCTTGACGTTCGAAAGGAACATGCCGCAGAGCACGGGCGAAAGGACCAGCGCCAACAGCAAGGCCCCGGCCAGGGCAAAGGCATAGGTCTCGGCCATCGGTCCGAAGATCTGCCCTTCCGGCCCGGCCATGGTGAACAGCGGCAGGA
Organism: uncultured Planctomycetia bacterium; assembly: GCA_963707295.1. Classification (GTDB taxonomy): domain Bacteria; phylum Planctomycetota; class Planctomycetia; order Pirellulales; family Thermoguttaceae; genus JANXQG01. Next base: position 2,433,907 of record CAVPPL010000005.1, on the reverse strand, counting down.
AGGCGCACACCATGATGGCCGTGGAAAACGCCAGGCTCCGCTGCACCTCGCTGGAGGCGCGGAGAATCCGCTGCTCGATGGGCAAGTCGGCATGCCGCGCCGCTGCTGAGGTGGCGGTAGATGTTCTCCACCATGATCACCGAGGAATCGACGATGATCCCGAAGTCGACCGCGCCGATCGAGAGCAGATTGGCCGATTTGCCCCGCACGAAGAGCACGGACAAAGCGAACAACAGGGCCAGCGGCACGTTGATGGCCACGATCAGCGCGGTGCGGACGTTGCTGAGGAACATGCAGCAGCACCACCGTCACCAGGCCCATGCCGGCCAGCAGGTTCTCCCGCACCGTGTCGGTCGTGACGCCGATCAGTTCGGTGCGGTCGTAATAGGGCTCGATCTTCACGCCCGGCAGCAGGCGGCCGGGGTTCTCGTTGAGCTGCTTAACCAGGGCGTGGATGTCGTCCAGGGCGGGCAGCGATTGATCGCCCTTGCGCAGCAGCACGATGCCCTCGACGACTTCGTCGTCATCCTGCCAGACGCGCCGGCCCTCGGCATCGAGCACGTCGCGGCCTTGGTCATCGACGAGCGCGACGCTCCGCATCACATGTCCGAGGCGGGTCTGGTGGCCCACCACCACGCCTTGCCGCCGGACCGAGTCGCCTGCACGCAGCGGCCCGCCTTCGACCACGTCGTCGATCGCGCACCGGCACGTTGTTCGTGGCGCTGAGCACGATCTGGCGGATCTCGCGGAGCCGGCGATCTTCCTCGGCCCGGAGGTAATCGCGCGCGGCGATAGGGTCTTTCATGCCCATCGCGGTTTCGATGGGGTCTTCGCCCATGCCAAGCATCCCCAGCGAGCGGACCACGTGGGCGGCGCCACCCTGGACGATGTAGTCGCCGCCGACGTTCGAATTGTTCGAAGCGATCGCGTCTTTAAGCTGCTGCAAGGTGATGCCGTAGCGCTGCATCCGCGCCGGGTCGGGATGGATCTCGTAGCGTTTCACGGTTCCGCCGTAGCTGGTCACGTCGACCACGCGCGGCACGCGGCGGAACGCCCGCTCCAGCGTGCAGTCCTGCAGCGACTTGAGGTCGTTGGGGTCGTAGATATCGCGTCCGCCGTCCTTGGGGCCCACCAGAACGTAGCGGAAGATCTCGCCGGTGGGCGACCTCGGGGAGATATCGGGGGTTACCCCGGCGGGCAATTGCGCCGTTTGCAGACGGTTGAGGATCTCTTGCCGCGCTGCTAGCTGATCGACGCCATAATGGAACTGGCAACTGATGTGACATAACTCGAACAACGACTGCGTGCGGGTGATGTTCAGCCCGGGCATGCCGGCCAGGGCCACCTCCAGCGGGATCGTCACCTGCCGCTCGACCTCTTCGGCCGACGCGCCGGAAAAGCGAGCCACTACCTCGACGATGGCTGGCGCCGGATCGGGATAGGCCTCGACGTTGATTTCGCGAAAGGCATAGATGCCGTAGGCCAACAGCCCCAAGGCCAGCAAGATCACCACCAGCCGGTTGCGAAGGGCCCAGCGAATTAGTCGATTGATCACAAGATACCTCGGATCTGGTCAGAGTGCGCCGGCGTTTTGCTGCAGAGTGTCAAGGCTGGCTGCCAACTCGACAACCCGTGACACGACCACCTGCTCGCCCGCCGCAAGAGGCTCCAACCCGCGGCGCGTTTCCTCGGGTGTAGGCCGGCTGCGAATGAACGCCTTGTCGCCGCGGCGACGGGTGACGGTGACACGGCGGCGGACGTATGTCGCTTTGCCGTCCGATTGCACGAAGACGTAAATGCGGTCGCTCTCTTCGCACAAGGCCGACGCGGGAACGACGACTTCGCCCGGCGGCGGCGGAATCTCCAACCGCGTGGTGACGAACTGCCCCACGCGAAGTTTGCCGTCGGGGTTGTCGACCCAGCCCATCACCAGGGCCGTGTGCTGGTTGGGATCGATGATGCAGCCCACCTGATCGAAACGGCCGATCCGCGTGGCGGCGTCGCCGCCGGAGCCGACGGTCACCGACCACGCCCGCTGGCTGGCGGGCAAGGAGTCCAACGTGGGCAGATCTTCCTCGTAAGCGTAGGCCAGCACTCCCAACCGGAAAGGTCGGCAACCTTGAACAGGTCGGTCGTGGTGTCGACCAGCTCGCCGAGCGCCACGTTGCGCTCGATAATCGTGCCGTCCAGCGGAGACAGTACCTCGAGCTTTGCCCATTGGGCGACCATCTCCTCGCGATTGGCCGTCTTCGTGCGATTGGCCGTGTTGTCTTGGGCCAATCGATCGGCCTCGGCCCGCACTTCGGCGATTTCCTCCTTGGAAATACGCCAGCTTTGCAGAGTCCGCTCCGCCCGCGAAATGGCGATACGGTCGGCCTCGACCTTCCGCCGGGTGTCTTGCAACGACGCGCTCGGGCACGGAACCCTCGGCCGCGGCCTTGGAGATCCGCGCAAGGCTGTCTTCATCCACGCGAAGTTGCGACAACGCGTCGATGAGGTCGCTCTTTTTCTCGCCCAGGTCGTGGCTCCAAATCACCGCCAGCAACTGCCCCTTGCGGACATGCTGGCCGAAGGCGACCGGCCGAGGCGAGCGCACCGGGATTGTACGCCTTGCCCAGCTCCACGACCTCGCCGGGGAACCGGGCATGGACGTGTGCCAGCCGGTCGGAATCCAGAATTAGCGAGCCGGAAAGCTCCATCGCGCTTGGCGCGGTCAATGGTCGAACGGGCTCGGTCTGGACTTTCAGCCGCTTGGCGATGTCCTCGGGCACCGTCAATGAGTCCTTCTCCTTGGCCAACTCGGGCGCGGCGGCTGTCGATGCGCGGGCCGCGGCCGGCGTCGCGATGCGGGCCCACCAGGACGACAGGCTCGCGCGATACGCGATCCCAAAGCTAACCGCAGCCACCAGTACTACGACTAACACGGCCGCCTGCAATCTGCGAGATACGGAAGTCATCGATGCAACCCTTTATTCTCTGGAGGATGTAGCTCAAATCCCGGCACGCCGGGGCAAGGATCAAAGCACTGAGATAGAAGCCGCGCACAAGTCAGACCGTGGGCGGGGCGCGGCTCAGAAAGGATGAGCCGATTTTGCGAGAGGTTTTTGGCTCCGAGAACCAAATCGTGCTATAGAGATTCTCTTGGGTGAAAGCCGGCGCGGCAGTTGCACCGCCATGCGCCGGTAGCAAGCAGAGTTTGCAGATCGGGCAACCGTCAGCATCGGGGAGCGGGGAGCGGGGAGCGGGGAGCGGGGAGTAGCTCCGGGCTCCCTGCTCCCTGCTTCCTGCTCCTTGGACTGTGTGGCCACACCCGGGAAGAAGATGCAAGCCCTCTCCCGCGCAGACGGTCGCCGCATAAAGAACAATGACGAGCCAGGCATTATTTCGCTTCCCGCGTGTCATCGCAATGGACGGTTCAAATACCGTGGAAATGCAGATTGGAGAGATTGTAACGAACCAATATACCTATTATTCAAGGATACTTCGGCCGTCAATTCAAGTCAATTCCCGACCTGGCCAAGGATTATGGCTTTTGGCAACATGATTCCCAGCCCGCGTGCGGGCTCCGTTCGCCGCCGCACCCCTATCGCCGCCGTTGCCAATGCTACAATCGCTACCACCGTCGGCCGCCTAATCATCATGTTTGCCACGCCCGATAGATGCCGTAAGACAGGAATTTCAGCTTTAACCGATACGATGCTTGGCGGGGCTTGCCATGATGAGGACGAACGTACGACGATTCGCACTTGTCGCGTTAGGGTGCCTGTTCATGGCGGGCTGTGAATATGACACGCAGTGCCGAGTGGACAGCCGTGTCGGGTGTTTGGGCGGGTGCCCTGTGGACACAACCCCGCCGCCGGCTCCACGCCGCAGGGAAGTAGTGACAAGGCACCTCTCGAATCCATCCCTTCGCCACCGTCGACCACGGGTACATGGTGCCCGCCGTCCGTAAGTCCGGTCTCCGCCGCAGATGAGGAGGCATTGCGGTATCGGCTGTATAACCAGCCAGTGCAAGCAGATGTCTGCCGGCCCGTGGCCTACGAGGCCCCGGCATCGGCACTTCATCAACTGGCTGCGGCGCCGCGTACCGTTCAACCGCTGGAAATTCCTAGCGCGATCCCCGGCAGCACGGCCCCGCCGTTGCGTCTGCCGCCGGCCCGTCCGGCGCAACACCGGCCGAACGAAGCAGCCAGATCGATGCGCTCTTCGCCGAATTGGACGTAATCACTCCCGTAGCCGAACCGGCTGCCGAGCCCGGCCAGGCCCCGCTGACGCTCGCCCAGTTGCAATCGATCGCGGTGACCCGTAATCCGCTCATTCGCCAAGCGGCCTCCGATGTGGAAGCTGCCCGCGGCAACATGATCCAAGCCGGCGCCTATCCCAACCCCCATGTCGGCTATCAGGCCGACGATATCAATACGGGGGCAACCGCCGGCTACCAGGGCGGCGCCATCGCCCAGACGATTGTCACTGGCGGCAAGTTGCGGCTGGCCAAGGCCTCGGCGGAAGTCGATCTCCAAAACGCGGAAGTCGCGCTGCAACGGGCACGATATGATCTGGCCACGCAAGTGCGGTCGAACTATCTCGGCGTGCTGGTTGCGCTGGAACGTATCAAGGTGAATGATGCCTTGGCCCAGTTTGCCACGCGCGTCTATCGCTTGCAAGCAAGGCGGGTCGCCGCCGGTCAGGCTGCCGCCTATGAGCCATTGCAACTTCGCGTGCTCGCCGTGCAGGCCCAGACGCAATTGATCCAATCGAATCAGCAGTATATAGCTGCCTGGCGCAAACTGGCCATTACGCTGAATTGTCCGGGAATGCCCCCGACGCTGCTGGCGGGACGAATTGATGGTCCTGTGCCGCTAGTCAGCTATGACGCGGCCCGCGAACAGATCTTGCGGACACATACCGACCTGGTAACGGCGCAAAACGCCGTCGTTCGGGCGCAATATCAACTCAAGCTGGCGCGGGTCACGCCCATCTGCCCGAACATCGACACCAATACTGTCATCGAACACGATTATACGACGCCCCCCTTCGGGACGGTCGCCAGCTTGCAGGTCGGCGTTCCGCTTCCGATCTTCGACAACAACCGCGGCAACATCATCGCGGCCGAGGCGGCGTTGGTTCGAGCGTGCAGCGAATATGAGCGAGCCCGCAACGATTTGTTCACCAACCTGGCCGATACTTTTGCCCGTTACGAGACGAACCGCCAAACGGCCGAGCAGTATCACAACAGTATTCTCGTCGATCAGGTAAGGGCCTATCGCGGGGCTTATCAGCGTTACCAAGTCGATCCGGATTCGGATTTCAACGACGTGGTCACTTCGCAGCAGACGCTGGCCGGCACGATTTCGACGTATATCCAGCTTCTCGGCGACCAGTGGCAGGCGGTTGCCGATCTGGCAGGACTGATGCAGAGCGACGACATTTTTGCAATGGGCCAGACGCGCTAGTGCTTTCGTGGCGCATCATCGCTGATCGCTAAAGATTTGCCCGGATGTCGCATCAAGTCGTGCAAATTCCGAGACATTACGTCGTGCGATCCAATCCTGGGACGAGTATTTAACCCCTCTTCGGAAGCGGCATTTCAGAATTCACGCCACATCGGGGGCAAGCACGCGATTTTACACAAAATGCTTGCAAAAAATCCCAAGTCTTGTTAGTATCAAAGCGGTTTGAGAGCCAAGGCTCGGGGGTTTGGCTTTACCGGTTTTGATTGCGTTAGTACTTGTGTGCTTCTTTTACCGGAGGGTTGTTATGCGCCGTGCGCTAACTGTTATAGTTGGTTCGTGTGTAGTCGTTTCCGTTTTCGCCAACATGGTCCAAGCGGCCACATTTACATGGGGTAATGTCGGCATTGATTGGGGAACTGCAGCCAACTGGGGCGGCAGCTTGCCCGGCGGCGCGGACGTGGGCCAGTTCACTTCGCCAACCGGCTACGGCTTTCAGCCCAACGTAGGCGAACTCAACACCATTGGCGGCATCTGGCAGACGGGAAACGCTCCGCTGAATATCACCGGTACGTCAACACTCATGATCAACGGCACAACGATTAGCGGCAACGCCAGTACGGGCATCGAACTGGATCCCGGCGCGGGCTCGATGAGCATCACCGCGCCGGTTATCCTCGGCGGATCGCAGCAGTGGTTCAACAATTCTGGCAGCGCAGCTTACGGTGTCCGGATCGCTCGACCTCGGCCTCAGCAACCTGACCTTTTCCGGGGGCGGGCAGACAAGCGTTTCCGCCCCCATCACGGGTCCAGGCAATTTGGTGGTCGGTTCCGGGGCCAACGTGGTCTCTCGAGCGCCAGTTCCTCCGTCGCCAACAGCTATGTTGGAACAACGCAGATTAACGGCGGCCTGTTGACGCTCCAGGGTCCCGCCGGCTCCGTTCTCCTTCCGCCGACGACCACTGTAGCGCTGACCAGCGGGGGCACGCTGAATCTCAACAACCTCAGCACCACCATCGCCTCGCTGACTGGCGACCCGACGACGCAGCTCCTTTTGGGCTCCGGCACCCTCACCACGGGCGTTACGAGCGCCAACACGATTTTCGCCGGGTCGATCAGCGGCAACGGCGGAGTGACCAAGGTCAACGCCAGTACCGTCACGCTTTCTGGCTCGAACACGTATTCGGGCCCGACCACCATCAGCGCCGGTGTATTGCAGATCAACGGTGGCAACGCGCTGTCTCCCAACAGCGCGGTCATCTTTCCTACCGCGGCCACACTCAGTTATCTCAACGATGGGACCGGCAACAACGCCACGATCTCGCAGGGAAACAACATCACGCTCAGTGGAAACGGCATTACTGCCACTCTCAATGTGGGCGGTCAGACGGGCCTCAACACGGGCAACACGGTCGCATTCGGCACCCTCACTGCCAGCACGACCAGCTTCTTCAACACAATTACTTTCACCGCGGCCAACAGCTACAAGCAGAGCTACGCCGGATTGAACCTGCCGGGAGGCAGCGGGCAGAGCACCCAGCTTAACGCGAACTCGGGCACCGTAATCATCAATGGTGCCGTGAACAACCAAATGGTTGCCGGCGGCGGTTTTGACACGTTGTTTCTGGGTGGCTCCACGACGGGCAACCGGATCAACGGCAATATCACCGACGGAGCGCACTTCACCGGCGTCGGCGCCGGCGACACGCGGATCACCGCCAACGGCGGGCAATGGATCCTAAGCGGCACGAACACCTACAGTGGGCCGACGCAGCTCAACTCGTCCAGCGGCAGCCTGGAGTTCGCGGGCAACAATGCCTTGCCCCCCGCCACCGCCGGCACCGGCGGTGGCGCCGCCGCCGCCGGCTTCACTCCCGGGAGTTCGACTCCGTGGCTGCAGATTGCGCCGACGGCACAGGCAGCGGTTCCACGCTCAATCTAGGCAACAACATCACGATAAACAGCTCGGCGGGCACGACTGCTTTCGGGATCGACGTAGGCAGCCTAAGTGGCGGTGCCACCGGCGTTACGGTGTCTTTCGGCACGCTTGCCAACGGCACTGCCAATGTGACTCCAAATCAAGGCGGATTCATGTTCACCGGAAACAACGGCTACATTGCCCAAATGAAAGTGTTTGCGCTGGCAGGCTCGTCCGGCGCAACTAATTATATGTCGGCCAGCGGAAACATGAACGTGGTCATCGGCAGCCCCCTCAACCTCTCGGCTACGGCCGTCTATAGCCAGCAAGCGACTCCGGGGACCGGCTTCGACACCGTGAATTTCAACGGCACGACCTCGGGCACCAGCAACGGCGGTCTCGGCAACGTCATCTACGGCACGATCGCCGACAGCGCCAACTTCATCAACCAAGGGGGGTGGCTGCATGGCGAAACCAACGTCCAGTTTAACGCCATCTACAGCGGCCAGCAGGCTCGGGGGCGGCCTCAGGCGGCAGCACCTCTCTCTGGACCCTCTCCGGCAGCGAAAGCTATCATGGTTGGACCAACGTCAACGGTGGCACGCTCCAATTGGGCACCGGACAGCCCGGCCAGAACGGCTATCTCTATAACGCTGGCCTACTTCTTTCCAACACCAGCGGCGGTATCTATTATGGGAACCAACTGATCGTCTGGGGCGGGGCATTGATTTTCAATAACTACGACAACCAGACCGTCTCCTTCAGGTTCGCAGCGACGGAAACCAACACGCCCACCAGTCCGTTAACGAAACTCGGCGCCGGCAATCTGATATTAACCGGCACGGCCAACGGTTTTACCGGGTTGACGATCAGCGCGGGAACGTTCCAGCTTGGCGCCGGCGCCACCGCCGGCACGCTCTCCACTACCACTCCGATCACCGACAATGCCACCCTCTCCTTCTACCGCTCCGACGCGGTAGTCTATCCCCAAGCTATCAGCGGCAATGGCGGGATCTACCAGATCGGCACCGGGAGCGTGACAATGTCGTCGTTGGCCAATTTTACGGGCACGCTGGGAGTCAATAGCGGCTCGATGATCATTAACAGCGCCACCAAGGCGACGGGAATTACCGTGGCCGGCGGCACGACGTTGAGCGGCACCTTGTCCGCGCCAGCGCCGCCGCATCGCTAGGCAGCGGCGCCACCCTCGTCGTCGGCAACGGCGCGCTGGGAAGCGACAGCTTCGGCAGCCTGGGTTTTACCAGCGGCGGCACCATTAACGTGGGCAGCATCGGCAATTACTACGCCTCCAGCGGCACGGCCGCGGCCGTCAACGTCGGCGGCAATCTATCCGCGGGCGGCGCGGTCACGCTCAAGCTCGGCGGCGCCGGGCCGGCTGTCCTGGGCGGAAACTACCAGGTGCTAGGCTATGGCGGCTCGCTCCTTGGCGCCGGCTCCAACAGCTTTGCTTTGAACACTGCCGGCATTTCGCTCCCCACGAACGGCAGCCTCGCGCTCGTCTATGGCACCAGCGCCGTCGACGTGAGCCTCAGCGTGTCCAACTATCCGATCTGGAGCGGCACCAGCAGCAGCACTTGGGCCGGGACAAACTGGCAGAGTTCCTCCTCCAGCCTTGCCACGACCTTCGCAAACGGCAACATGGCTTATTTTGGCGACTATTATCCTACGACCGGCGGCACGGTGGCGGTCTCCACCCTCGGGATCAGCTTCAGTTCGCAGGTAACGCCCTACAGCGCAGTACTTCGCCAACACAACCAAGTCGTATACGTTTTCGACGTCCACGGGAACCGGCGGCATCATTGGCAGTGCAATGCTGGTAATGACCGGCGCCGGGCGCTGACGATCAATAACTCGAATACGTACACGGGCGGCACGTTACTTTACAACGGCACGCTCAATCTCGGCAACTCCGCGGCCCTGGGCGGCGCGGGCAGCACGCTCACCCTCGCCGGCGGCACGCTGGACAACACCAGCGGCGGCGCGATGACGCTCGCCCAAAACTATCCCATGACATGGTCCAACAACTTCGGCTTCAACGGCACCAACGCCTTGAACCTGGGCACGGGCGCGGTGACGCTCTCGGGCAGTTCGTCCAACATCGCGATCAACGTCTCGGCCAGCACACTCACGGTCGGCGGCGCGATCTCTGGGCCTTACGGCCTAACCCAGACCGGCGCGGGAACGCTGCTGCTCAATGGTGCGGACACGTTTACGGGCAGTACGCTGGTCAACGGTGGTGTGTTGACGATAAATAACGCCACCGCCCTGCAAAACAGTACCTTGGACTTTAGCGGCGGCGGCACGGTCGGCTTTGGCGTGGCCGCCACCACCGTGGGCGGGCTGACCAACGGCGGCGCCCTCGCGCTCACCAACAGCGCCGGCGCGGCGGTGACGCTCACCGTGGGCAACAACGGCCAGACCAACACCTTCTCCGGCAACATCAGCGGCTTAGGCAGCATCACCAAGAACGGCGCCGGCCTGCTGGCCCTCTCGGGCAACTTGACATACGGCGGCTCGACCAACGTCTCCGCTGGCACGTTGCAATTCGTGGGGAACCTCCCGCCCAGCGGCAGCGCTGTCGGCATGGGCGGCGGCACTCTCTCCATCGCCAACGACAACGCCACCAGCGGCACGATCAGTGCGGGAAACAATATCACGATGACCGCCGGGGCCACGGTCGGCATCGACACCCGCGCTCTGACCGGCACTAATCCGAACAGCGTCGTCAGCTTCGGTGTGCTGAGCAATGGCACTTCGGCCAACGCCTTGGCCAGCACATTTAATCTCACAGGGGCCAACGGCTACACGCAGAGCTTACACCGGACTGAACTTGCCGGGTTCCACCGGACAAAACACTACGCTGAAGCCAACGACGACCACGGTGGCGATCAACGGCCCGGTCAACAACCAGTTGACAGGCGTCACCGTCGGCCACTTCGACACGCTGTTCCTCCAAGGCAGCAGCACAGGCAACGCGATAAACGGTGTGATTTCGGACTCTTATAGTTACACCACCCCGGGCAACGGCGACACGCGGATCACTGCAAACGGCACCGGCCAGTGGATTTTGAACGCTGCGAACACCTATCACGGCCCCACGGCGATTAGCTCCGGCACGCTGGCGTTCGGCCCAGCGCCTTGATCAGCAGCCTTACGATCTCCGTGGCCAGCAGCGCGACGTTCGACGTCTCGCAAGTCTCCGGCGGCTTCGCGCTCTTGACCAGCCAGTCCCTGTCTGGCGCAGGAATCGCCACGGTCAACGGGTCAGTGAAGGTCAACAGCGGCGCCTACGTCCTGCCCGGCGGCGTCGCCTCCTCCGGCACGCTCAACGTCGGGGCCTTGACGCTCAACGCCGGCAGCGTGTTGGGCTATGACTTCAGCGGTTCCACCAGCCTGGACTTGATCAACGTCGCCAACGGGCTGACCATCAATGGCGGCTCCGTCGGCCTCTACGGCACTAACGGCACGACCCAGTTCCTCACGCCCGGCACGTACCCGCTGATCGATTTCAACTCGCTCACCGGCTCGGCCACCAGTTTGTCGGTGCTCAATCCCAGCGGGTCGCTGACCTACGCCTTTTCCATTAGCGGCAACACGTTGGACGTGACCGTCGGGCAGGGGAACATTTGGACGGGCGGCGGCAGTCCGTTCAACTGGAGCGTCGGCGCCAATTGGGGTTCCGGACTGGCGCCAACCGGCGGCACAATTGCCTACTTCGCCGGGACGACCGGCTTGTCCAACACGAACGACATTTCTGGCTTGAGCCTTCCGGGCATCGTTTTCGCGAACGGCGCGGGCGCGTTTAACATCACAGGCAACAGCATCCAACTCGGCGGGGCGATCACCAACAGCAGCACGTCTGTGCAGACGATCGGGCTTGCCATGCAGTTGACCAACAGCCAGACGACGACCATTAGCGCCACCAGCGGCAGCATCGTGCTGGCCGGCGCGATCAGCGACGCCGGATCGGGTTACGGCATTACCACGGCCGGCGCCAACACGGTGACGCTCTCGGCGGCCAACACCTTCTCCGGCCCGACGACGATCTCCGCCGGCCGCTTGAACCTGGCCAACGGCCTGGCTCTGCAGAACAGCACGCTGACGTTTTCCGCCGGCTCGTTGTTGTTCGATCCATCGGTCTTGCCGGCCGCGTTCACGTTGGGCGGTCTGCAGGGCAGCAGCGGCATCAGCCTGGCCGCAAACCTCACTGGCAATCCAGTGAGCCTGACCGTCGGCAACAACAATTCGAGCACGGTCTACAGCGGCGTGCTGAGCGGACCGGGCTCGCTCACGAAGACCGGCACCGGCACCTTCACCCTCAATTCGGCCAATACGTTTTTTGGTAACACGTTTGTCGCGAGCGGCGGCGCCTTGTTGCTCGGCAACGCCGGGGCCCTGCAAAACAGCACCCTGGACACCAGCGGCGGGGGCCAGATCCAATTCGGCTCGCTGACTTCCGGCACCGTCGGCGGCCTGACCAGCAGCGTCCCGGCCAATGGAGGCAACCTCTTGCTACAGAATAACACCGCCGGGGCCGTGGCGCTCTTCGTGGGCACTAACGGTCTCCCCAACGCCTCGTCCGTGAACATAAGTGACGGCGGCAGCGGCGCCAGCCTGACCAAGATCGGGGCCGGCATACAGGGCCTTGCGGGCATCAACAGCTACGGCGGCGGGACGACTATCTCGGCAGGCACCCTGCAGTTCCAGGCCTCGGCCGGGGCCGGGAACACGGTGCCCAGCATGCCCAGCGGCGGCACGATTGCGCTGGCGCCGGCTGCGGCCCTCTCCATACAGGCCGACGGGACCGGCAGCGGCGGCACGATCAGCGTGCCAAGCGGCAACATCACCATCAGCTCCGCCGGCAACGTCGGTATTCAGGTGGGCAACTACGCCTCCACCAACACGGGTAACACGATCTACTTCGGCGCGCTGATGAACGGCACCTCGGCAAACGCGCAGGGCAGCACCTTTACCTTCAACGCCGCCAATGGTTACATTACGAGCGTTGGCACGTTGGGGCTGACAGGCTTGACGGGCGGAAACACCGTCCTCGTGCCGAACAGCGGAACTGTGTTTATCAACACGCCGTTGAACCAGGAGTCCGGCACAGTTAACGGGCACTTTGACACGTTGACGCTCGACGGCACAACCAAGGGCAATACGATTTACGGCGTAATCGCCGACTCAGGAGGCTTCGTGGCCTCGGGCAGTGGCGATACCCGGGTCGCGAAGTCGAACACCAGCCAGTGGATTCTCACCGCGCAGGAGACGTACAGCGGCCCGACGTCGATAAGCGGCGGCACGCTGCAACTGGGCAACGGCGTTCTGGACGGCGCGCTGTACACCGGTGCGAGCCCCGTCAACACGGTTACCAACAACGCTGCCCTGGTCTTCAATCTGTCGTCGGTTACGACCGAACGCCAATTACCCGATCAACGGCAGCGGGTCGGTGACCATCCTCGCCGGGGGAATCACCTCCGGCACCGCCAACTCGTACTCTGGCGCCACCAACATCGCCAGTGGCGGCAGCTTGACATTGGGAACGGGCGCGTCGATCAATAATACGTCCGCCATCACCTTGGGGAACGGTTCGCTATTGGACGTCTCCCAGGTCTCCCCGTGGGCGTTGAACAGCAGCCAGACTCTCAAGGGCACGAGCAATTACCTCGTCAGCGGCACGATCAGCAGCGCCATCGGCTCAGTGATCCAGCCCGGCACGCTCGCTGCCGGCTCGGCCGGCACGCTGACCACCGGCGGGCTGACACTCGGCGGCGGCACGCTGAGCTATGAACTGGGCTCGAACCAGGACCTGATCAACGTCACCGGCAACGGCGGACTGAACATCGGCAGCGCCACCACGGTCAACTTGTTCGACTCCAGCGGCACGAACCAGTTCGTTCTGCCAGGCGCGTACCCCTTGATGAACTACACCGGCGCGCTGGCCGGCACCGTGGGCAACCTATCCGTGGGCAACCCCAGTCTGATCGACACGTACAGTTTCTCCACCAGCAGCAGCACCGTATACGTGGATATCCAGGGGCCCAGCAACATCTGGACCGGCGGCGCCGGCGCACGTTTGTTTGGAGCGTCGCCGGGAATTGGGCCAGCATCATGGTGCCCGTCAACGGGGCTACGCTGGGCTTCTTTGGCACGACGGGCCTGTCGAACACCAACGACATTTCCAACCTGAGCGTGAATGGCATCGCCTTCGACACCAGTGCGGGCGCCTTCAATATCTCCGGCAACAGCATCCAGCTCGGCGGCGCGATCGTCAACACGAGCACCGCCACGCAGACCATCGCGCTGGGCATCCAGTTGACTAGTGGCACCCAGACGATGGCTGCCACCGCCGGCAACATCGTCCTCAACGGCGTGCTCAGCGATGGCGGTTCCGGGTACGGTTTCCACGTAACCGGTCCGAACGCCGTGGTCCTCGGCGCGGCGAACACCTATACGGGCGCCACGACTATCAACAGCGGCACGCTCACCCTGGCCAACGCCCAGGCCGTGCAGTACAGCACCGTCGCCGTGGGGAGCAGCGGCGCCTTGGGCTTCGCCCCTGGAATCACCGCGCCGTCCGTGCCCGGGCTGACCGGCGCCGGCAACGTCGTCCTGACGACGAGCGCCTCGGAAGCGGTCCAAATGATTGTCGGCGCCACCGGCGTTAGCAGCACTTTCGGCGGCACGATGAATGGCATCGGCGGCCTGACCAAGCAGGGCGCCGGCACGTTCGCACTCACCTCGCGCGCAAAAGTACGGCGGTCCCACGGTCGTCAGCGGCGGCGTACTGCAGGTTCCGGGCGGCCTAGTCGGCTTCGGCGGCAACGGCACCGGTTGGACGCTCAACACGTCCACCGCCCCGCCGCCGTCGGTAAGCAGCGACGTACTTCAGCTCACGTTCAGTGGTGGCAATTCGGCTCGCAGCGCGTTTTACAATCCGCAGGTGCCAACAGGTGCCTTTAACGCGAGCTTTGTTTACCAGGAGAACGCCGCCGCCGGCAATCCGGCCGACGGCGTCGCCTTCGTTTTGCAGAACAGCAGCAGCGGCGCCGGCGCCCTTGGTGGCCTCGGTGTCGGGTTGGGCTACAGCGGCATTACTCCCAGCGCGGCCGTCGAGATCAATATCTACGCCCCGAACACCATAGGCACGGCTTACGCCACCAACGGAGCGGCCGGGCCGTACACCAGCACTACTGCTACCGTCAACCCTGCCAGCGGCGACCCGATTGCGGTCACTCTCAGCTACAACGGCGCGAGCAGCTTGACGGAAACCATGTCCGATACGGTGACCGGCCAGACCTATTCGCACACCTACGCGACCGCCAATATCGCCTCGGCGGTCGGCGGCGGCCTTGCCTACATCGGCTTTACGGGCGGGGACGGCGGCGCGACATCCAACCAGTTCATCAGCAACTTCAGCTACCAACCGGTTAACATCCTGCCGGTCACGACCGCGCTGTCGGTGGCCAACGGCGGCACGCTGGACATAACGAACTGCCTGCAGACGGTCCAATCTCTCTCCTCGACGGACGGGTTGGGAAGCCAGGTGCTGCTGGGCAACGGCGCGATGTCCATCGCCAACACGGCCGGCACCAGTACCACTTTCGACGGCGTGATCTCGGGCATGCTCGGCGCCGTGACGCTCCAAGGTGGCAGCTTGATGCTCACCAACCAGAACACCTTTACCGGCCCGATGACCGTCAGCGGCACCGGCGTGCTGCAGTTGAACTCCGCCGGCGGTCCCGCCCTGGCCGGCAATTTGGCGGTTTCAGGCGGCACGGCGGTGTGGCTGCGAGACAGCCAAGTCAACAGCGGTTCCAATCTCGCTGTATCCTCCGGGTTGGCGAACATCGGCACCCACAGCAACACCGTCAACAACGTGCAGATCACCGGCGGCACGATCACCGGCACCAGCGGAGTGCTTACCAGCACCACGGACGTAGACGCCCGCAGCGGCACGATCAACGCCATTCTCGGCGGCACGGCGGGCTTGGCTAAGAGCAGCAGCGCGGGAACCGTCGTCCTGGGCGCGGCGAACACCTACTCCGGCGGCACGAGCGTAGGGGCGGGCAAGCTCACGCTGGCCAACCCGCTAGCTGCGCAGAACAGCACAGTGAGCATGAACGGTGGTGTCTTGGCCTTCACCTCGGGTAACACGTCGCCAAGCGTTGGGGCCTTGTCGGGCGGCGGGAATCTCTCCCTCCTGGATGCCACCAGCAACGCCGTCACCCTGAGCGTGGGCCGTAATAACGCGACGACGACCTACTCCGGCATCATGTCGGGCGGCGGCAGCCTGGTCAAGCAGGGTGGGGGGACGTTCCAACTCGCCAACTTCCAAAGCTATGGCGGGCCGACGGTCGTCAGCAGCGGCGTGCTACAACTGGGGCCGGTAACGCCTCAGGTTCCGTATACCGTTTCCAATTTCGGCGACAATACCACCAGCCCCGGCGGATCGAACTCCACTTGGCAAGTGAACAACAACGGCAGCCTCACGAATGCCATAACCAACAACGTGCTCACGATTACCTATGACGATGGAGTCCCGGAGTCCCGCAGCGCGTTTTACAATACCCAGGTGCCGGTCGGCGCCTTCCAGGCGACGTTCGTCTACACGGAATCGACCGGCTACACGTATCCGACCAACGGCGCGACCTTTGTGTTACAGAACTCCACCAGCGGCCTTACCGCCCTGGGCGGCAGCGCGAACGGCCTCGGATACACCGGCATTACGCCCAGCGCAGGCATCGGGGTGAATCCCTGGTTCAATTCCAACTATGACTCGCACGGACTACTCTGGCTCCAGGGGGGCACGGTCGTTAGCTCGTCGGTATCCACCGGCGCGTTCCCGAACTCTGGCCACCCGATCCAGGTCGTGCTCAGCTACGACGGTTCGAACATGATGACCACAACCTGGACGGATCTCAGCACCTCCGGCACGTATACCGCTTCGTACGCGATGGGCAATCTTGCTAGCGTGCTCGGAACCAGTGCTTACATCGGTTTCACCGGCGCCGCCGACAGCACTGACGGCGCCCCTTCCGGTTACGCCACGCAGACGTTCGGGAATTTCAGTTACACCTACACCGCGGCAAGCGCACCGTTCACGGGCAACAACGTCCTGCCCACCTTGACGCCACTTTCGGTGGCTACCGGTGGCACCGTCGATCTCTACGGCGGCAATGACGCGGTCGGCTCACTCTCCGGCGCGGGGACGGTGACGAACAGCGTCGCCGGCTCCTTGTCCGTCCTCTCGGTCGGCAATATCGCCGGGCTGCAGACCTTCAGCGGTTCGCTACAGGACGGCGGCGGCACGCTAGGACTGCACATCGTGGCGCCGGGCGGACTGGTCCTTACCGGCCAAAATAATACTTACAGCGGCGCCACGACGATCAATGGCGGCGGCACGCTGCAACTGGGCACCGGCGTCGGCGGCAACGATGGCTCTATCGCGGGCGCCGGCGGCGTGAACAATAACGGCCTGCTGCTGTACAACCTGGCCGGCAACCAGACCGCAAGCTACGCGATCTCCGGCAGCGGTGCAGTAACCAAGACCGGCGGCGGCACGCTTACGCTGGCTAACGGGAGCAATACCTACGCTGGCGGCACCAACGTCCTGCAAGGGCTGATGGTCGTCGCACCTGTCAGCGGCGCCTTGCCCTACGGCCCGCTGTATGTCTCCGGCGGAAGCTTGGACCTGGAAGGCAATTCGTCGTTCGTAGCTTCGGTGAGTGGCAATGGCACGATCGGCAACGGGCAAAGCGGGGCCGGGAACCTGGCTACGCTGTTCGTTCTTTCGGGTGGTACCGATGCGGGCACGTTTACCGGCACGATCCGGGATGGCGGTTTCGGCGGCAACGCCCCGACCGCCTTGCAAGTTCTTGCCGGTACTCTGACCCTCGCCGGCACGGACACGTACACGGGCGGCACGGTCGTCAATGGTGGTACGCTGGTCGTGACCAACGTCGAGGGAATTGCCGACAACACGGACTTGACCGTCGGTGATCCCGGACAATTTCCCGCCGCGATTGTCCCCTCGTCGCCGGCCTCGGCGCAATCACAGGGCGTGGCCCCGGTGCCCGAACCGGGCACGCTGGCGCTGTTGGCCGCACTTGGGGCGGCTCTCGCTGCCGCAGCTTGGGGCCGCGGCTGCGGATGGCGGCGGGGAAACTGATTGTTCCATTGAGGGCGTACACACATTGAAACCCGATGCGCAAGCGAGTCTTGCGCGACGATAAGCCGGTTTCACTGGCAATTGCGCGTCGGGCTTCGAGGCGAGGGAGGTAGGAATGTTGCGCTGGATCGTTGTTGGTTGTGCAGTATCCTTGTTGGTTGGCGGTATTGCGGAGGCGCAACTGGTCACCACCAACCTGAACTTCAACATGCCGCCGGGCGGGAACAGCACCACGTTGGCGCCCAGCAATAGCACAGGGCTTACGGGATGGACGGTCGATTCCATTTCCGAAATCCCCACAACGGCCGGCATCGAGTTTGGCACAACTTTCGGAACACCCGGCCTTTCCAGCACACAAAGCTTGCTACTGGGCACCAGCAACAGTAGCACCTACCATGAAGGCGGCGTCCAGCAAACGATCACGGGGACCATTCCGGGACAATACTATGCATTCAACATTGAGGCGAAGAACCGCAACGGCATTAGCAGCACTGCCGGGACGATAAGCTTCGGCGGCCAAACCCTCAAGATCAGCGCCCCTTCAAAGGTTAACTGGACATTTACTAGTGGGTGCGCTCCTTGCAACCTCGTCCAGCACGCTCCTCGACATCACCGGCTTCAATAGCACCGGCGACGCAGTGGTCATCGCCGACCTGAGCCTGGCGCTGTGCAAAGTAATACTGCGTGGCTTGGGGGTACTTCTTCGGACTATGGAAACCCGGCGAACTGGAGCACCGGCTACTTGCCCAGCGCTCAGGGCGTCGCCGTGTTATTCGGGACTTCGGGCGCCAGGGCTACGGCGACTCTGGTTTCCAGCAGCCAGACGGCGGGGATCGTCAATTTCGTCGCCAATACTTCGACTACGCTATCGGCCAGCCCTGGATTCTCCCTCTACCTGGACGACACCGGAGGCTCGTCCGCCTCGGCGGCGATCAACGTCTCCGGCAGCCATACGATCTCCGCGCCCATGGTGCTCAATAGCCCGGCGGCGTTTACCGTCACCGGCAACTCGGACCTGCTCAACGTCAGTGGCGTGATGGCCGACGGCGTCAATGGCCCTCAGGGACTTTCGCTCGCGGGAAGCGGAACGCTGAAGCTGAGCGCGGCGAACACCATGAGCGGCTCCGTCAGCGTGGCGTCCGGCACACTTTTGTTGTCCAATAACGCGGCGCTGCAAGACGCCGTGCTTGCCGGCGGCGGCGTGTCGTTCAACACGGGGACTACGGCGCCGATCCTGGGCGGCCTGACGGGCTCCGGCGGCTTTGCGCTCTCAACCGCGTCGGGCCAGGCGGTCGCGCTGAACGTCGGCAACAACGGCCAGAGCACGAACTACATGGCGCGCTGAGCGGCGGGGGCTCGCTGATAAAAATCGGCGGCGGCGCGTTGACCATGGGCGGCGCAAACACTTTCAGCGGAAACACGTTCGTCAGCAGCGGAACGCTCGTGGTCGGCACTCCGCTGGCCTTGCAAAACAGCCCGCTGGACCCCAGCGGCACCGGCACCTTCAGCTTCGGCCCGCAGACCGCGGCCACGCTGGGAGGGCTGACGAACACCGGCACCGTGAACCTTGTCAATGTCACGCCGCATTCCGTTGCCCTGACACTGAACGCGGGGGGGACCGTAATCTTCAACGGCCAAGTGACGGGGCCCGGCAGCGTGACCATGAACGGCGCCGGCATGCAGGTCCTTGCGGGCGTCAACAACTATAGCGGCGGCAGCAACGTCAACGGCGGCACACTACAGTTCAAGGGGGCCACGGGCACTGCTTTGCAGTCCGGCAGCTCGATCAACCTGGGCGGCGGCGTCGTTTCCATCGCCAACGACGGCAGCGGCAGCGGCGGCACGATCAACGTAGGAAACAACATCACGCTGACCTCGGCGGTGTCGACTACGCCTACTATGGGCATCGACGTCCGCGGCGCCACCGGCAGCACTTCGAGCAACACGGTGGCTTTCGGCGTGCTGAGCAACGGCACCACGGCCAACGCGTTGAGCAGCACCATCAACTTCACGGCGGCCAACAGCTACCGGCAGAGCTTTACCGGCCTGAACCTGCCGGGGGCCACCGGCTACACCACGCTCCTCAACCCGACCACAACCACGGTGACCGTCCTGGGCAATGTCAACAACCAGATGCACCCCACCGCGACCGGCCAGTATGACACGCTCGATTTGGACGGAACCACGACGGGCAACACGATCTACGGGCCGATTTCCGACTCGCCGTTGTTCGGCGGGGTCAACGACGGCGATACGCGGATCACGAAATCCAACAGCAGTCTGTGGATCCTTGCCGGCACGGGCAACAGCTTTTCGGGACCAACGACCATCACCGGCGGCACGCTGCAATTGGGCTCTGGCCTCAGCGGGCAGGATGGCACGCTCGGCAACAGCAGCAGCGTAAGCAATAGCGCGTCGCTAGTATTCAATTACCTCGGCAGCGTGACCGGCACGTATTCCATCAGCGGCACCGGCTCATTGAGCATGATCGGGCCGGGCGGCATCACGTTGGGTGCCTCGAATAGCTACACGGGGCCCACCAACGTCTCCAACGGAACGCTGGCCCTTGGTTCCAACGGCGCCGTCGCGCAAAGCTCCACAATTTCTTTGTCCACCGGGACTACGTTGGACGTTTCGCAAGTTAGCGGCGGCTTCCAACTGGGCACGGGCCAGGTGCTTACCGGCACGGGCAACTATACGGTCAACGGCGGAATGACGATCGTGGGCAGTTCGACGCTCCTGCCGGGCGGCGTGGCATCCGCCGGCACGCTGAACGTGGGGGGGCTGACGCTCAGCCCCAGCAGCACGCTGAAGTTCGACCTGGGGGCCGGGCAGGACCTGATCAACGTCGGCACGTCCAACGGCGGGCTGACGATCAATGGCGGCGGCATTGGCCTGTACCAAGCCAACGGGACGACCGCCTTCACGGCGCCGGGCACTTATTTGCTGATGAACTGCGGCAACGGCAATTCCATCGGCGGATTGGCGAGCAACCTCTCGGTGCTCAATCCCTCCGCCACGAACGTCTATACTTTCACCGCCACGGGCGGATCGCTGGACGTCACGATCAGCCCCCCTGACATTTGGAACGGAGGCGGCGGTCCCTCGTTTAATTGGAGCAACGGCAGTAACTGGACCAGCGGGCTGGCGCCTAGCAGCGGCACGTCGGTCATGTTCGCCGGCACGACGGGCACGAGCAACACGAACAACATCTCCAGCCTCAGCCTGTCGGGGATCTTCTTCAGTCCTACGGCAGGCGCGTTCAACATTTCCGGCAACTCCATCCAGCTCGGCGGGCCGATCCTCAACCTTAGCACCAGCGCACAGACGATCGGGATGAACATCCTGCTCAGCGCCGGTCCTAATGGAAATGGGCAGAACGTTGTCGCGTCGGCCGGGAGCATCGTGCTTAATGGGATTATCGACGACGGCGGCCAGGGGTATGGCATCAACGTCAGCGGTTCGGGCGGCGTGGTGCTGGGCGGGGCGAACACCTATTCGGGGACCACCAACGTCGCCGGCCCATTGCGGCTGGCCAATCCCCTGGCGGTGCAAAACAGCACGTTGAACCTTCTGCCCAGCGGCGGTTCTGTGACCTTCGCCGCAGGGACGACCGCGGGGGCTATCGCCGCCCTCGCCGGCAGTGGCACCGGCGGCATAACCCTGACCACGAGCACCGGCCAGCCCGTCACCCTAACCGTGGGCAGCACGGGCCTGAGCAGCACCTTCGCCGGCACGATCAAAGGCAGCGGCAGCCTGGTCGAGCAGGGGAATGGCACTTTCACGCTTTCGGGTTCAGAGACTTACACCGGCGCCACCGTCGTCAGCGGCGGGGTGCTGCAGCTTCTTGGCAGCGTCCAGAGCGGCGCCGGCAACACCATATCTGGGTTCGGCGGCAACGGCACCGGCTGGACGCTCAACTCCAGCAACGGCACGCCGGCGACTGTGGTGAGCAACGTGCTCACCCTCACCTTTGGCGGGAGCAACTCGGCACGCAGCGCGTTCCTCAATCAGCCAGAGCCGCTGGCCGCCTTCAATGCAAGCTTCGTTTACCAGGGGACACTCAATGGCGCCGACGGCGTCGCCATGGTTTGGCAGAACAGCAGCTCCGGCGCCCACGCGCGTGGCAGCACCGGCGGCGGGCTGGGTTACGGCGGCATCACTCCTAGCGCGGCGGTCGAGATCAATATCTACAACGGTCACACCATTGGTACGAATTATGCCACCGGCGGCGCGACCGGGACGTACCTCGATTCTTCGCCCGTCAACCCCGCAAGCGGCGACCCGATCGCAGTCACCGTTACCTACGACGGAGTGAGCATGTTGACGGAAACCATGTTGGACACGACGACCAATCAGACGTATACAACCTCGTACCCGATCGGCGATCTCGCCACAACGGTCGGTGGCGAGTCGGCCTACATCGGCTTCACGGGCGGCGACGGCGGAGTGACATCCACGCAGAAGATCAGCAACTTCAGCTACTCGCTAATAAGTATTCTGCCGACCTCGACGGCACTTTCGGTGTCCAACGGCGCCACGGTCGATCTCAGCGGAATCTACCAGACGGTCGCTTCGCTTTCCTCGACCGACGGGCAGGGGAGCCAGGTGCTGCTGGGCAACGGCGCGCTGACCATCGCCAACACCGCTGGCACCAGCACCACGTTCGACGGCGTGATCACCGGTGGAAGCGGGGCGACACCCTCGCTGACCGTGCAGGGCGGCATGCTCACGCTCACTGGACAGAACACCTTCACCGGCGTCACCTCGATCACTGGCGGCGGCACGCTGCAACTGGCCGCCGGCGCCATCGCTGACGGCTCAATCAGCAGCAGCGCCGTCAGCGACAACGGGACCCTGCTCTACAAATTCAACGACAATCAGGCCATCGGTTACCGCATTACCGGACTAGGTTCAATGCGCACGGCAGGCGGCGGTGTGATGACGCTGACCGCCACCAACACCTACCTCGGCGCCACGGCAATCAACGGCGGCACCCTGCAGTTGGGCGACGGCCAAAGCGGCGATGACGGTGCGCTGTACGTCAATGTGATTAGCACGAGCGGCGTCGTCAACAACGGGGCCTTGGTCTTCGATCTCGCCGGCAGTCAAACCGCGTCGTATCGCATCAGCGGCAGCGGCTCGCTTGCCATGATCGGCAGCGGCATGTTGACGCTATCCGGCAGCAATACGTACAACGGCGGCACGTTTGTCGAGTCAGGCGTACTGGTGGTTACTAATAGAGCGGCGATTGCCGACGGTTCGAGCTTGACCGTCGGCGACGCCAGCGTCTTTCCTGCCCCCGTGATTCCCGCCGCCGAAATAAACGGCGAACAGTCGGCCGCATCGCCGCCGGTTGCGCCCGTGCCTGAGCCGGGCGCACTGGCTTTGCTGACCGCCGCCATTTGCGGTGCGGCCGTTGCTCGATGGATTCGTCGAGAGAAGCGCCACGCCGGATAATTCAGCTTCCAAGCGGCTTCCGGGCAATCGCGACGACGAGCAAACGGCCTTTCGGCCACGAACATCCGTTCGCCGCGGAGCGTAGAGGATCGACGGGGAACATCAATCCTCCCCGCCGATTCCCAACTCGTCGAGTTTCTTCCGCAACGTCGTGCGGTGTATGCCCAAGCGGCGCGAGGCGGCAAGGCACTCTCCGCCGGCGTGCTGTAGCGCCGTCTTCAGCAGCGGCGGCTCCACCATGCGTAGGAACCGATCGTAAAGGTCTTGCACTTCCGACGTGCCTTGCAATTGCGCGGCAGTCCAACTCCGGATGAGCATGGCCATCGCATCCTCCTGGTTGCCGCGTCCGAGCCCCGACGGCAAAAGCGGCGGCGGAAGATGTTCCGGCGCGATGATGCCGCCGCGGGCCAGGATCAAGGCATGTTCGATGGCGTTTCGCAGCTCTCGTACGTTGCCGAACCATTCCCGCCGACGCAACTCGGCCATCGCCTCGGCGGACATGCTCGGCCGCTGGCCTCGCGTGCGGTCGACGAGCACGTCGAGGAAGTGCTCGACCAGCGGGGCAACGTCGTCGCGGCGCTCGCGGAGCGGCGATATGTCGATCTCGAACGTGATCAGGCGGAAGTAGAGGTCGTGGCGAAACGCGCTTTCGGCCACTTTCTCCTGCAAGTTCTGGTGCGTTGCGGAGATAAGGCGAAAGTCGCTGCGCACGGCCGTGTCGCCGCCCACGGGCACGATTTCGCCGCATTCAAGCACGCGGAGCAGTTTGACTTGCAGCGGCATGGGAATATCGGCCACTTCGTCCAGGAAGATCGTGCCGGCCCCGGCCTGTTCCAAGTATCCCTTTCGCGATTGTTCGGCCCCGGTGAAGGCCCCTCGGACGTGCCCAAAAAGCTCGCTTTCGGCGATCGAGGGGCTGAGCGAGGCCATGTTCACGGCCACAAACGGCCCATTCGCGCGGCGGCTATAGCGATGGATCGCGCGCGCGACGAGCTCCTTGCCGGTGCCGCTTTCGCCGCGGACATGCACACAGGCGTCGGACGGCGCGACCAGCGCGATCCGTTTGAAAACCTCTTGCATCGGCGGGCTGCCGCCGACAATCAGATCAGCCGTGTCTTTGGGCGGAACGCGGGCAGCCTTTTCGGCAGGCTGTGTGCGACGTTTAAGCGCACTTTCGATAACCCGCTCTGCCACCGCCAGATCGAACGGCTTTGTGAGGTAGTCGAACGCGCCATTGCGGATCGCGGCCACTGCCGTGGAAAGATCGCCATGAGCGGTCATAATGACGATCGGCACGCCCGGTGCGGTCTTGTGCAATTGCAGCATGGCGGCGAGCCCGTCCATGCCGGGCAGGCGGACGTCCAGCATGATCACGTCGGGCCGGTCTTTTGCGGCGGCGGCGAGGCTTTGCTCAGCCGACGACGCGGTAGTGGCCCGATGGCCCAGTTGCTCGGCCAATTGGGAAAGTCCCCAGCAGATGCTTTGTTCGTCATCAACTATTAGAAGATGAGGCATGGCGCACGCACTTTCGAGGTTTCGTAATTCTAATTCACCGGTCTTAATCTGATGAATTGTACTCGAACACAGAAAGTACAGAACAGCGACAAGGCATTTGGTTTGCCTGCCGAGTTCGATTCGGCCAACTCGCTGGGGCTTCGAGCTTACATGTTCAGGTCCTGCCGTTTGCGGAAACGCCGGTACGGAATCGCCGCCAGGGCAACCGCGACAACCGCTGCCTGGAGCCGCCGGTCGTTCAATCGCGCGGCGGCCGACAAGTCGTGCAAGAAGTCCGCGACATGCGAGAGTACTCGATCGTGGAGCTCGTCCCGAGCGAGTTTTGGAGTCGGCGTCGTTCGCGGTCATTTGAGTTGATGGCAAAGCGCCGCCCACCAATCGAGTGATTGCGGACGGGGCTATCGCGCCAACAGAATGTGCCGATGGCCCCTGAGCGGGCACAAACGTTGTCTTCCCCTCGCCGGATGGCGGCGCGAAGTCGGGCAGGGTCGAGGCCGAGGGAACGCCGCTGCTATCTGATCGCATGCGCGGAAGATTGGGCATCGGCCAGACGGTCGCCGGATGGAACTTCAAATCGGCGCGGGTCCTCCGATGCGTCCCCGTGCGACTGCGCAGGCGAGACCGCCACGTCGAACGCCTGCGACGTGCCCCGCAACCCGTCGAGCTTTACTGCCGACAAGGCGGACGTCTCCTGTTCGGAGGCGCCAGTTGTGCCGGACAACGGCCGAAGAGCCGCATCGCCTCCGGCGTTTGCCTCGCCCTCGCCCGACGGCGCCGCGGCGGCAAGCAAGGCCATCGGCGGCTGGTTCGATATCGGCGTCAGGTCCACTAGTCCACCCTCGCCGGCGGCATTGGCACGCAGCATGTCGGGCGAAAGCACAAGTTGGACAGGCTTCTTTGCCGGCAACTGATCGGCCCCGGAACTGCTCCAGGGAGAAGACGGATTGATTTGATAGCCGGAATCGCTGCCGCTGTTGCCCGATCCGGAGGAATCCACGTCAACCCAACCGCCTTGGCCGTCGCAATCGGCGCTCGAAGCGGCGGCCGGCAAGGACGCGGCAGTGCCGGCAGCCGGCGGCGATGTCGCGCGGGCGGCAGCCGATTCGGCCACCTGCGGCGTTATTGCGATTGCGGCACTCGGCGCAGGCCTCCGGCCACTTCGCCGCGCTGACGGCGGTCGCTGCCTTGGTCGGCACTGTCGTCGCGTGGTCGATAGCCGTTGCGGCAGTCGGCCAGTCGGTCCCGCTGGCGGCGCCCGACAGCAGCCAGCGGTATTCCAGTTGCTCCATCGACAGGCGGCGGTGCCTGCCATCCCGAGGAAGCGTCATCCGCCGTGTTCGGATCTTCATGATGACGACTTGGTTCCCGCTCATTTGGCAGCAGTCTCCGTCAAGAGTTTCTTCCGTTCCAGGGCGGCCTGTGCGGCTTCTTGTGGCCGTCCGGCGGCGCGAAGGACGCGGCCGAGATTCCAATAATGCTTGCTCAAAAGCTCGCGATAGGACGTGACGTCCGCGGCATGCCGATAGGCGAAAAGCTGCTGATCGATTGCTTGCCGGTAAGCGGCTACGGCTTCGTCGGACCGACCAAGCTGCTCCAGCATCATGCCGCAGTTATTCAGCACGCCCGCAAGACTGCTGTGGTAATTCAGCTCGTCGGGATAGTCCTTGACAAGTTTTTCCAGGATGCCGCGGGCCTGCCGGAAGTAATCGCCGGCATGGCTCGCGTCGCCCGACTCGCTGTAGGCGCGGCCAAGGTTATTGTGACTCACGGCCAAATCCCGGCGAAACTGGACGACGGCCGGCGCCTCGCGCACTAATTGTTCTTGCGTCGCGATCGCTTCGCGGTAGGCGGTCTTCGAGCGGTCGCGGCGGCCGAGGTGCGCCTCCAAAGCGCCAAGATTGTTGTAACTCAGCGCCAGGTCTCTCGCATATCCCAGGTCCTTGGGATGTTCGCTTGCGAGCCGCTTCTGAATGTCGATCGCCGCCTGATAGCAGCGTTCGGCCTCCTCGCCTTTGGTTTGGCTCAGGGCGTACGCCAGGTTGTTGTATCCGACGGCAAGGCCGGATTGGTAGGAAGTTTCGCCCGGATAACGCCGGACGAGGTCCTCCTCGATGTGGAGCGATTGACCGAACGCTTCGGCCGCCTTGGTCATGTCGCCGGTCTGTTGTTCCAATAAGCCGAGGTTTCCGTAGGTGAGTGCCAGATCGTTGCTGAATTGCGGCTCGCCCACATGTTCGGCGGCGAGCCGCCCTTGCGTGGCGATGGCGTCGAGATAAGCGGCGCGGGCTTCCGCCGTGTTGCCCATCTGCGACAACAGCCAACCGATGTTATTCTGGCAGACGGCGACTTCCGCCAGATGCCGGCCATCCGCCGGCTGCTCGACGGCCAACTGCTTAAAGATCGCCTCGGCGCGGCGATAGGCGGCAAGGGCTTGCCGCGCCCCGCCGAGTTCTTCGCGAATGGCGCCCATTTTGAAGTACGTCGTCGCCAGATCGGCCCGTAGCGACGGGTCTTCGTCGGCCTGTTTGATGAAATCCTGGTAATAGCTGAGCGTCTCGCCGAGCAGGCCCTGCCGCATCGGCTCGGCGCCGGGCACCGCGGCGAGTTGTTCTGCGTGACGGATGCCGAAACGATCGACGACCTGGCGCGCCTGGCGGAAGTACTTTTCCGCCTTCGCGACGTTGTCTTCGGACTTCTTCGCGCCTCCTCGGTGTGACCTTGCGCGAACGATCATGCAGATGGCCACGATCAGGCCCGCTACCATTGTGACGGCGACGGCCGCCGACGCGCGGACCGCCTTGCGGTGCCGCCGGCCCCATTTCGCGATTCGGCCCGCCAGCGTCGGCCGCCGGGCAAATGTCGGCATCCCTTCCCGGAACCGCCGCAGATCGTCGGCCAACTCCTGCGCAGTGGCATATCGCTCTTCGCGGTTCTTGGAAATGGCCTTCAGGATAATGTTTTCCAAGTCCAGCGGGATCGACGCATTGATCCGCCGCGGGCGGGCGGGCTCGTGCTCCACGATTCGGCCGATCAATTCTTGTCGGTCGCCGCCCTCGAAAGCGGGCCGAAGCGTGAGCATCTCGTAAAGCGTGATGCCCAGTGCGTAGACGTTGGTCCGAGGATCGATCAGGCTCGACTTTCCTCCGGCCTGTTCGGGACTCATGTATTGCAGCGTGCCCAGC
Source organism: uncultured Planctomycetia bacterium (assembly GCA_963707295.1). Lineage (GTDB taxonomy): Bacteria > Planctomycetota > Planctomycetia > Pirellulales > Thermoguttaceae > JANXQG01. The sequence goes on along the minus strand of CAVPPL010000005.1, from coordinate 2,406,190 downwards.
ATGTCGCCGGTCTTGGTCAAGCCCGCCTCTTCGGGCAAGCGGGCCAATCCGAAATCGGTGACCCAAAGTTTCCCCCGAATGTCCAACAAGAGGTTCGAGGGCTTGACGTCGCGATGGATGATGCCGTACTGGTGCGCATGGTGCAATGCCTCCGCGGCCTGGATGCCCAGGTCGGCGACGGTGCGAAAGAAGTCGCGGCTGTTGATCGCCAGCGCCGCGGAGATCGCCGAGCCGGTGTCCGCTTGACGAATCGCCGCCGGAAAGCTCGAAACAATGGACGATCCGGGCGGCGCGAACGTTTCCGCCAGATCGCGAAGTTCGCGAATCGCCTGGTCCACCGCCTGTCCTTCGATGTACTTCATCGAATAATAATGCACGCCCCGCTCGCTGCCGACGGCGTAGATGGGCACGATATTCGGATGGTTCAATTGGGCGGCCGCCTGGGCCTCGTGATTGAAGCGGGCGATCTGCCTCTGGTCCAACAAGGCGGCGAATGGCAGGACCTTCAACGCGACCTTGCGGCCCAGCGAGATTTGCCGCGCCTCGTAGACCACGCCCATTCCGCCGCGGGAAATCTCACCCAAGATCCGATAATCACCGAGGCATTTTTCGGCGGGTTCCAGCGGCGCCAAGTGTTCGCTCGTCCCATTCGATGCCGCCGCGGCCTGATGCAGCGAGTGCAGCCCGGCCAGGCAAGCCCGCAAGGGACCGGCCAGCGCGGGATGCGCAGCGATCAATGCCTCCTCGTCCGGCAACTGGCCGCGCTCCAGCTTCAGCAGATGGCCTTCCAGCGCGCTGGCCAGCCGTTCTTGCTCGTCCGACGTCAACGAGTCAACGGGAGCAGAATTGGGGGACTGCCCCGATTTTGGTGGCAGCAAGAACGAGACGGGCCCGTTTGCGATTGCAGAATCTGTCTGCGGCGCCGCGTTCATGCCAGCCCCCGATTTTCCAGAATTCGCTGCATGTGACCGATCGCCCGCACCCATAGAATCCGCACTGCGCCTGGCGAGCGGCGCATCTGCTCACCCACCTCGGCGAAGGAAAGCCCCTGAAAGTGCCGCAAGACGAGGACCTCGCGGTAGTCGGGCGGAAGGTTGGCCAGTTGATCCACGAGAATGTTCGCGGCCTCGCGGCTGCCTACAATCGCACTTGGCGAGGCGGCACGATCGGCTAGTATTCCTACGAGCGAAGCCGAGGATCGCGAAGCTCCCTGCAAGGCGTCCAGCGATACCTCGCGGCGAACCGCCCGCTTCGCCGCGTCCAAGTGCCTCTCCGTCATGCGCAGAATGTTGTTCGTCAGGATTTGCCGCAGCCATCCCAAGAACTCTGCTTTTGTCCGGCCCCGAAATTGAGGGAAGTCCCGATAGGCGTCTAGTAGCGTGTCCTGCACCACGTCGGACGGGCTGCACCGCGACCGCAGGCGGTCGTCCAGGCGCACACCCGCCACCACGCGCAGATAATTACTATAGAGCTGCAAGAGTTCGTTGAGACTCTCAGCCCGACCCGTTTTCGCAGAGGCCAAAAGCCCCTCAACATCGTCCTGCTCTGACAGGAGTCATTAATGTACTCCCCCGCTATCTTACTAAGGCCGACTTGCCGGCGATCTGTTACACTAAGTCCCTGTTTCCCCGGGAGAGCTTCCCTTCATGAGAAGCGTAGGATGATGGCGTTTCCTTGCCGAGGCGGCCAAGCGCCGATTCAGGCGGCTTCGGAATCGCGTTAAACTCTCAGCCCCCTTACACGGTCAATTGTTTCCTCGCGGGCGCGGCTGGTCAACCCAGAGCCGCCAGTGTGCGCGGCCCGTTCGTCTCCCAACCCGAAGCGTTGGCGTGGCAGAAAATTGCCAGCCCTCGCTTACGCGTCGGATTGGGATGGTACGCAATTTCGCACCCACCACTGTAAGGTATTCTAAACACGTTACGGGCTATTTTAATAACGCGAACATTTTTCGCAGGAAAAAACTGGCCTTCCGCCGATCTTTCAGAGTTGGTGTAATTTGGCGACTATGACCACTCACAGTTTTCTATTCACAACGTTGATTGTTTGCGGTTTTGCGGGCACTGGCTGGGCACAGGACGTGCCGCCTCCGCCCGCCGCGCCGGATGTTGGCCCGGCATTGGCCGCGCCTCCGTCGGGAGCGATGCCTCCGCCGACGCCGTACGCCCAGGGACAGTACGCCGCACCGCCTAGCGGATATGCTCCGCAGGGCAGCGTTTATCAGCCTCAGCCGTATGCAGGGCCGTCCGAAGTTTCGCCGGGAGCTTATGGCCCCCCGCCGGGCGCCTACGGGCCGCCGCCCGGTACCGTGATGATCATGCCGGCGCAGCCTTATCCGTATCCCTATGGCCCCCGCGGTCCCTACGCGCAACCGCTAATCCTCGTGCCGGCACCGCCGCTTGCGTCACAGCAGTGGAGTGTGGCGATCGATGCCCTGTTCTTGGAGCGCAGTTCCGGCGGAAGCATTCCGCTGGGCTACTCGGTTTACAATCCGACGCCGGGTCTGCCGCCCGCGCTGCCGACCGACAATCTTTATAGCGATGACGCCCTCTTTCCCTTGGAGGCCGGCGTACGCCTGGAAATCAGCCACCAAATAACGGATTACTTTTCCGTGTCCGCGACCTATTGGGGCCTGCAGCAATGGTCGGTCGGCAACACGATCTACGGCGACCCGGTCAACGACACCGTGCTCGCGTTTTCGCCCTACTTGCAACTGCCTACGCTGCTCCTCGGCTTGGACAACTCGCTCAGCTACACCTACGCGAGTCAGGTCGAAAACGTGGAAGTGAACGCTTCCTTCCGCCTTAATCACGATAGCTCCTATTGGCACCTCGACTGGCTGTGGGGCGCCCGCTTCATCAATCTGTCCGATCAATTCACGCTCACCGGAATCGACGAGCTGAACATCGCCCAGGAGGATCTCAAGTATACGACGAGCAACAATCTCGTCGGCGTGCAAACCGGCCTCGAGTTCGTGCATGGCTGGGGGCGCTTCCAGTGGGAGACCGGCGTTAAGGCCGGGCTGATGGTCAACATCTATAAGCAGCACGGCACCGACACGGCTAGCGATCCCGGAGGCGTGCCCGCGGGCTTCGTGCCGGGCGATGCTTCCGCCAACGGCAGCGCGCTGGCCGGCTTGTTCGAGGTCACGGTCGCCGCGCGGATGCGGATCACCGACGAACTCTGGCTGCGGCTCGGCTACCAGTTCTACGACATCACCGGTGTAGCCCTCGGCCCGCGGCAGATCAACGGTTTCGGCCACGGCGGCAACGTGGCCCTCGACGGGCTATCGATTGGTTTGCTCTATGGGTGGTAGCGCTCGATCCCCGCCTTCAGGTGGCATGGGTGGCACGCTCTGAGCTTCGAGCGAAGGGCGTGTTGGTTGCGGTCGGAAACCGAAAGACCGGGCTAAAAACCGCTTGAATCCCTCACCAATTCGACTATAATGGCGGCAGTCGGTTGATTTTTTCATTCAAGCGAGCTACCCCACCACGAGGCAGCGGTTCGACGGCAAGGCATACGGCACACGATGCATAGGCGGTCACGGACGGGACCGCTTGCCGGCGACATTTTTTAATTCGGTTTTCTCCCGACGGCCATCCGGCCCGTGGCTCGACGCTTGCCCACTCTTCTTTTAGCTTTTGTGCGTGGTCGTGCGTGGAACCACGGTTATTCGCTCTAGTAAGGTCCGATATGAAAAACTTCGCATTGGCGCTTGCGCTTGCGGTATGCGCTGCCCTGTTCATTAACCATGCTGGCGCGAAAACTCTTGCAACCTTGGTGCAATTCAGCGGCAGCGGTAGCGGTCCGTTTAGTGGCCAGAATCCAGTCGGCAGTCTGACATTGAGCGGCACGACGCTCTACGGCATGACGTACGGAGGCGGTGTTAATGGCGATGGCAACGTCTTCAGCGTCGGCATGGACGGCGCGACCTACCAGAACCTGGTTTCCTTCACCGGCATGAGCGGCACGGCCAGCGGCTTCCTTACCCGCGGCAGCTTGATCGCTAGCGGCAGCACGCTCTACGGCATGACAGCCGAAGGCGGCCCAAACGGCGATGGCAATGTCTTCAGCGTCGGCACGAACGGCACGAACTACCAGAATCTTCTTTCCTTCGGCGGCACGGCCAGCGGCTTTCTTCCCGACGGCAGTTTGCTCGCTAGCGGCAGCACGCTCTACGGCATGACGGCCCTAGGCGGCGCCAACCAAAAGGGCAACCTCTTTAGCGTCGGCATGGACGGTACGAACTACCAGAACTTGGTCTCCTTCACCGGCGGAGGCGGGACGGCCATTGGCTCAACGCCCGAAGGCAGCTTGATCGCCAGCGGCGGCACCCTGTACGGCATGACGGAAGACGGCGGCCCAAGCCGCATCGGCAACGTCTTCAGTGTCGGCATGAACGGCACGAACTATCGGAACCTGGTTACCTTCACCGGCACGGGCGGCACGGCCAGCGGCTATCAACCGTTTGGCAGCCTGATCGCCAGCGGCGGGACGCTGTACGGCATGACGTACGCCGGCGGCGCCAACGGCGATGGCAACGTCTTTAGCGTCGGCATGGATGGCACGCACTACCAGAACCTGTTGGCCTTCACTGGCGCCGGCGGCACGGCTAGCGGCGCGAATCCCGTTGGCAGCCTGATACTTTCCGGTACGACACTGTATGGATTGACGAGCAAGGGCGGCGCAAACGGAGATGGCAACATCTATGGCGTTGGGATCAACGGTTTCGGTTACCAAGACCTTTACGACTTCACCGGCGGCACCGACGGCAGGCTCCCGCAAGGGGACTTGCTGGCGAGCGGCGGCTCACTGTTTGGCATGACTACCTTTGGCGGCACAAACGGCGATGGAACCATCTTCGCGCTCACTTTGCTCACGCCCGAACCCTGCACGCTCGCTAGCCGGGTCCGCTGCGGCAGTGCTAGTGGCTTATCGCTGGCGGAGGCGGCGTGCGCGGCGGCGATATTGACGCGCGGAGGCAACGGCATTTTCCTTTCTCAATCTTCCTTTCTCAAAATGAATACCGACGCAACATCGGGATGGCGGCAAGCGGAAAGAAAGGAAGATGCACGAAAGGAATATATAAGAACACTAATTACCGCTAATGAACACTAATACTCATTAGATGACAGGGAAATGGCTGACAGGAGTATAAAGCGAATCTGCCGGCGCGATCACCGCTTTCCTTCCTGCCGAATTCCGTCCGGACTTGGGTATTAACCGCAAAGGACACAATGAGCACAAAGAAAAGCTGTATTCTTTGTGTCCTTTGTCCTCTTTGTGGTTAATCTCCCTAATACCGTGCGGCCGGCAGGGCAGTGTCATTCCGGCGGGCGGTCCGGTCGGGCGTCGGGCCTTCGGTAGGCGGCAGGACGAGCTTCATGCCGGGCGTGAGGTAATCGTAGTCCTTGCCCAAGGCCTCGCGGTTGAGTTGATAAATGTCGGCCCAGCGGGAGACTTTTCCTAGCTCGTTGCGAGCGATGCTCCAGAGCGTGTCACCTTCTTGCACGACATAGGTCCGCCCGCCGGAGTAGGCGGCAAGGCTGGCGGTCCCGTTGGCGCGGTTTCGCACGGCCTCGCGGTGATTCGCGCGGGGGCAGAAGTCGGGATAGTCCTTTTCCAATTGGGCTACCGGCGGCGTGCTGATCAGCAAGCCCGGCGAAAGCCGATCGGGCCGGGCCGCCTTGCCGCGATTGGCCTCGGCCAAGGCCTTGAAATATGCGCCGCTGCCGTAGACCCGCTGGGAAATTGTCCAGTAACTATCGTTCGGCAGGACCTCGTACATGCCGTCGGCCCGCAGCGGGTTTTGGGCGAGAGTTTGTTGGAACTCTTCGCGGTGCGGAGATTCGACTTGACCGTAACCGGGACCGGGATAGCCGGCGGCGTTATCGACTGGCTGCGCGGCCGCCGCCGATGGGTAAGCGTAACGCGGATCACGGGCGGGCGAATTGCCGGCCGGGTAGTTCGGTTGTCCATAGTTCGGCTGAGCTGGCGGCAGTTGGTTGGGCGAGGTTTCATTGCGCCGCAGTGCGGCCACGCCGGGCTGGCGATTCTCGAAGGAATCGACTTCGCCTCGTCCGCCGACCGCATAGTCGGGGTGCGGCTGAGCGTCGCCGCGCGCGGTACCGAAGGGTGCGCGGTTTTCCACTGCTGCGCCTCGTTCTTCATGCGGGCGGCCGTCGGGCTGCCTTGCAGGGTCGCCGGTAGCATCCCCGCTCACCTGGATGACCATCGGCCGAGCCGCGTTCATGCCTGCTCGACTGGTCGCTGGCACTGCATAGCGATCGTCCGACGCCTCCGGCGAGAGCATTGCCGGCTCGCGGGCCACCGCCTTGTGGTCGTCGCCATCATGTCGATCATGATTCGCGAGGCTGGGAGGCGCAAGACACATTGATGGTCGTCCGGCCGGCATCAAGAGCGTGGACGGGCTTGTCTTCATGATGCTCTTTGGCCGGGACATCCCATTGAGCCGCCTTATCGCTCTCTTGCCCTCCATCGGGGACCGCTACGGGATCGGCAAACGTCGGCCGGCGTGCCTCCACTTCCGTAAGGCCCTTCTCGCCTTGTCGCTCTTCCAATCGCGCGACCAACGTATCGGGCTGCGCGGCTGGCCGCGTGAAGCGCCGCACCGTGACGGTCACGAGAATGACCACGAGCAACAGCAGCACCGACAGACCGACTACGATTTCCCGATTCCAGCTGACCTTCATTTCCGTGTCTCCATACTTCCATGCAGAGATCTTGACGGGTTTTTCGACGGGGCGAATCATAGCCGCTCCGCCGGGTGGTGTAAACGGCAAGTGCATCTTCAATTGCGCTGGGCAATGCGGAGTTTTGCACTCCGAGAACGCGGATTTGCCGCGATCTCCTCATCGGAGGGGATTGCCGGTTTCCGCGTGAGCGGCGTCAGCCGCGGGTCATCGCGAAACGCCTCCTTCACCCGGCGGTCTTCGAGTGAGTGGAAGCTGATGACGGCCAGCCGTCCGCCCGGCCGCAGGCAGTCGGGCAGCCGGCGAAGGGCGATTTCCAGCGACTTCAGTTCGTCGTTCACCGCAATCCGAAGGGCCTGAAAAGTCCGCGTTGCCGGGTCGATCCGCTCGTGCCGGGAGCGGGGAACGCAGCGTCGCACGAGTTCGGCCAGTTCGGCGGACGTTTCGATCGGCCTGTCGTGACGCCGCGCGATGATTGCGCGGGCGATCCGCCGGCTATGGCGTTCCTCGCCGTAGAGGTAAATCAAATCGGCCAGGTGTTCCGCGCTGAGCCGCTCCAACAATCGCCAGGCCGGCTTGCCCTGGCTGGGGATTAAACCGCAGGTCCAACGGGCCAGTGGACGAAAAACTGAACCCCCGCTCGATGTCCGCCAACTGGTCGCTGGATAGGCCGAGATCGAGCAATATGCCGTCAATCGCTTCAATCTCAAGTTCGGCGAGCACCTCGGGCAAGTCGCAAAAGTTGGCCTGAACTGCCAGCACGGGCAACTCCGCAAAGTGCCGGCGTGCCGCTTCCACCGCCGCCGGATCGCGATCGAGGGCAATCACTCGGCCGCCCGGATGCACGTGTTCGGCCAGCGCCCGGCAATGTCCGCCGCCGCCCAGGGTGCCATCGACGATGATCGCGCCTGGCCGAGGGGCAAGGCCGGCGAGGACCTCGGCGAGCATCACCGGCAAATGGACTGACCTGGGAACCGACATGGTTCCATTGTAGGTTTGTAGTGCCGCGAGCGATAGCCCCACCCCTGCCCTTATGTTCACCGCCGGAGCGCCAAACCGGGCAGCAATGGGCCGCGAGAGGTCATTCCGCGACAGAACCTACCTAGCCAGCGGTATGTCCTTTCACGTACCCCAGGCGAATAATGTTATTAGAAACGAACAAAAATAGCGGCTGTCTGCGTAGTATCGTAAGGGCATTGAGGAGGCAGACATGGAGGAATACGAACCTGGGTCTATCCGTACCTACTTGATGCAGATGGGAGACATCCCTCTGCTCAGCCGGCAAGAAGAACTGGAAACCGCGCAGCGAATCGCCCGCACACGGCATAACCTGCGTCTCGCCATCCTGGCGAACGACTACACATTGCAATCGGCGCTTTGCGTCGTTGACGACGTCTTGACGGGCCGCATGCGGCTTGAGCAGGCCGTTGAGGTGACGCTCACGGATCCGAGCCTTTCCGGCGGGCTCTTGCGGCGAATCGAAGCCAACCGTCGCACACTGGAACACCTCCTGCGGAAGGACAGGCATGACTTTCCGCGGTTGCCAATCGTAAGCTGCCGACAAGCGAACGCCGTCAGACGTTGCGCCGCTTGGCGCGGCGGCGGCAGGCGGGCCGGCCCACTTAGTCAACGAACTCGGCCTGCGAATGCAGCGCCTGCAAAGCTCCCATCAAAAGCTTCGCGAGATCGGAAGGCAGATGGCGGACCTTGCCGGGCATATTGCCCGTCTGGCGGGCAAGGCTCATGGCGACGCGATCATCGGGCCGCCCTTGGAGCAATTGCGCGCCGACCTTCGCCGCCTACGGCGCATGACGCTCGACACGCCGCGCCATCTCAAGCGGCGGCTGCGCGCATCGAACAACTGGATCGGCTCCATGAAGCGGCCCGCCGCGATCTAGTGACGGGCAACTTGCGGCTGGTCGTATCCATCGCCAAACGCTACCGCAATCGCGGGCTGAGCTTCCTCGACTTGATCCAGGAAGGCAATACGGGACTGATGCGGGCCGTCGACAAGTTCGAGCACCTTCGCGGCTTCCGCTTTTCCACGTACGCGACGTGGTGGATCCGGCAGGCAATCAGCCGCGCCATCGCCGACCAGAGCCGCACAATCCGCGTGCCGGTACACATGATCGAAAAGATGGGCAAGGTCCGCGACATCAATCGCGACCTGGTCCACAACGAAGGCCGCGAGCCGACCTTGGAGGAAATGGCCCAACTCAGCGGGCTCTCGTTGGAGGACACCCAGCGGGCATTGAAGATGAGTCATCAGCCGCTTTCGCTCGACCAGCCCGTGGGCCACCAGGACGAGAACTTTCTCGGAGATCTGCTTTATGACCACCGCGAGCACGATCCGCTAGCCGGCATGAACGCGGCCATGCTCAAGTCGAGCATCGCTGACGTTTTGCAGACGCTCGATTACCGCGAGCGGGAAATCCTCCGCCTGCGGTACGGGCTGACCGACGGCTATGCCTACACGCTTCAGGAGATAGGGCGAATTTTCTCCGTCACCCGCGAGCGCGTCCGCCAGATCGAGCAGGAGGCGATTCGCAAGCTCCAGCATCCCGGCCCGACGCGGAAGCTGGCCGCCTTCGTCGATCACGGCCTGCCCGCCCTCGGCTCGACGAACCTTGGCGCCGGCGCCCGGCGATGATGTAATACGGCGCGTCGCCATTAGCCGAAGAAAAGGGACCAGTAATGACGGTGAAACCGCCTTCTGTAGCATAAGCTTTATTTCTAAACCCACAAAAAACCTGTGTCGGCTTGTCAAGTTTGCCGGGCATGGTAGACTAAAAGACCTATCGACTTGCCGGGAAGTGTCAAATGTTTCCCGCCCGGCCGTTAAGTGATTGCCAAGCTTCACATTAGGTTTAGTTTGGAGAGGTGGCAGAGTGGTCGAATGCGGCGGGTTTGCTAAGACTAACCGCCAATCCTCAAAACACGCGGAAACCCCGGTATTTACGGGGTTTTTTGCGTTTCTTGGCCTAGCTCAAAATGGCCCGAAATGTCCCAAAATGACCCGGTTCGGTAGTACGTACTACCGCTCCGTTTCTGGCCCGATCCGAGAGTCCAGATTGACGGCGGCAACGGTGCCGAACATCGGATTCTAGGGGCCTAGCTCACAGAATCGACGCTAGGCGGCTGGGTCCACTTGGACCACCTTCGGACGTGCCGTGGCCCTACGGCAAGCGCCTCGAATGGCCCACCGCGCGGACCGGGATCGTTGCCCGTCGCATGAGTTTCCGCAACGCGGCGGCTACCTCTGGCGGGAACAACGGCTTGATGCCCGGTTTGTAGAAGTGGTGGGGAGTGTGCCCGAAGTGGCCCCGGACCCAATCGTTCTTCGTGAGTTGACCGATTGCGTTGAACTTTTCCAAGTCGCGTTGGATGGTCCGCAATTCGACGTGGTGCCCAGAAGCGAACTCGTTAAGGATGACACCACGGCTATGATCCTTCTGGCCGATGACTAGATCGCGGTCCAGGTCGAGCCACCTCGTCAATACCGCTTGGGCTGATTTCTTCGTGCTGACTTTTCGTTTCGCCATGTATGACAGTGTATTTCATAACAGCGATGTTCGTCAATCGAAACTATCGCCGAACGTCGCGTTGAACCTGATAAACCACGGGCACGCGCGGGGATTGTGCAATCGGGCGATAACCCTGGCGCTCAGCGAATGTCCGGGCGTCCCACCCTTCGCGGATGACGCTGCAAAGATATTTTATCTGCTGCTCATTCGGGCAAAACATCCCGCGTTCAAGATCGTCGGATTGGCTGGCGCGCTCGCGACGGCGCACGACGTGGTAACAATCAGTGGAGCAATAGCGCCGTTTCTGTTTCGCGGCCCTACGGCCAATTCGCCGTCCGCATATCGGGCAGTTCTTCACCGGGGGAACCATCGGCGTTTCCTGAAAAAGTAGTGGGTATGCGGCGCTCCAACTTTTCGACCTTTGCCGTGAGATCGTCCACCTTCTCCAATAGCTCGCGGACGTACTCAATGGTTTTGATTTGAGTCCATTTTGCCGTTTTCTCCGGGTCGCTATCCCAGTTGAAATCCGCTGTCTTTGGCGGGTAAATGTCTCGGCGCGGTTGGTTGAACGTCATACTTATTTCCTTTCGGTTAGGGGTTAGGTTGCGGGGTCAGCGCCGCGAGTGGAAGCCTTCGATGGCAGGTGAAACCACTCGCGGCACTGGCGGCATTAGCCCGGCATACGGGCAGGCCATGCCGACGCGGCGCAAACCTATCAAGAGAACGCCGGCCCCGTTTACCTTTGTTATCAGCGGTTGCGAAGGGCTGCCAGCAAGCGCGGGCTTGCGCCTTTCGCGATCTCTTCCAGCCCTCCCCCGATGCCGCCGATGATGTCGCGCCCTTCAAACGTGTCGGCTTCATCGCGCCAAATGTCGCGCCCGTCCGGGGCGATTTGAGAACCGCTGAGAAGACCTTCCGTATCGAAACCGTATTGCGAATTGCGCCGCCGCGCCTCTGCACCGTCGTATAGCGGCCGATCCGGGGCAGCCACGAAGCCTACGTCGTTAATGCTGGCAGCTTGACGGCGAATAACATCGGCGTTGGCGCGATCGTTCTGGGAATCGCCCTCGTCCTTGCCAAACGTGACCGGGCCGGATTGCAACTCGTCATCGTAGCTGTATTGCCGCCGGTTGCCTTGCCCGTCGCCGCGCAGCGAAATTGTCAGGGTTGCCGCCGCTTGCTTGCCTGTCGCCAACTCCCCCCGGACGGTATCCGAGTGCGCCGCCACGGGGGCCAAGCCCGGCGCGTGCGTCGGCTGATCCGTCGTTGATAAGTCTGCTGAGGGCGTCCGCGCCGGAGAACTTCCTTGCGTTGGCTACCAGTTGTTGCCGACGAGTGTTGGCAATCAGGTCCATCGCGCCTTGCGGGGCACCAACAAATTGACCGGCAAAACCTTCTCCGCTGCAACCGCAGCCGCGGTAATTGGTGGTCATGCCGTCGTCGTCATCGTCGTCACTCTTCTGTTGACGGCGGGTGTTGTCGGCAATCTGTCGGTGCATCGTCGATTTCTCACCATGTTGGGCGGCAGCGTCCAAATGGCTTTGCCGAAACGATCCGGCGCAATTGTCGGCGCAGTCTGGTGCAGCTTTGCTGCGAAAGCATGGGCATCGGCCGCGTGCGCGTCCCCGTCCGGAGAGTCGTTCGCTGTCGCGCCAAGTTTGTCGGCAAGAGCGGACATAGACCTCGCTCGCACTTCGCTGTGGGATTTACCGCCAGCCGATTGGCCTTTCGATTCGCCCGCAGGCCGGGCCGTATCGCTCATTGTCGAGCTGTTTAGAACAAGATTCCAAGACATAACACTTTCCTTTCAGGTTCCCTACGCTGAACAGTTAGTAATGATGGTTGTTAATACTTACACACACTCACACTGATTGGATTGCCCGGAGAAGGTCGGCGGCTTGCTGGCCCCGTTCGGACTCCCGCTGCCGCATCCATTCGCGGTGCTTCTCCTGCTTGCCGGCGGCAGTCTGCTCGTAGCGCTCCTTGGCAGCCACCAGTTCCCGACGCGCGAGGATTACTCGATCGCGAAGGAACTCCAATTCGCGCACGCAGTCTGGATGCGGGGCCTGCGGCACGACGGTGAAGCTGCCGCCAAGGCTGCCTGATCGTGGAGGATTTTGCGAGCCTCGCCATACTCCAAACTGTATGCATCCAACATCAGCTCACAATATCTGACGAAGTGCGCGACGGCCTCATCGCTGCTGCGGTTGTTGAACTCAGCAAAATTGTTCATGCCGTCCGACCACCAGCCGAACGCATAGAAGGTCTTGTCGGAACCGCCGGGCGGACGAAAGCCTTCGGGGTGGCCTTCGGCGGCGCAGTCGGCTTTGAAGTCGTCGAATGTCCTGATTGTTAATGGCATCTGCTGTTTCTCCTTTACTATGGTTAAGTATATACGATCGGGTTGCAATTTACAACCTCCGAAATCGTTTCATCATTTGTTTGAAGGGGCCGTTGTGCCCTTCCTCTTCGTGCTTGCGCCTCCAGGTTGAGGCGGTCCAGCTCGTCTTGAACGCGGTGAACGTTTAACATGGCGATTGCCGCATCGCAACAGGTCGATCCCTCCGGCATCGGGGGCCTGCTCGCATCGTGCAATTGTATGTTGCGTCTGCCAGCTAGTTCGCTAGTGCCAAGAAGTGCTAATGAAAGAGGCGCTGCACAAGTCGCCGTGTCCGGTGTCGTCGCGCGGGCTCGTCAACCTGAAACCATACGACCTCTCCTCTATTCGCAACTTCGTCAGGTCGCGGCGCAAATCAGGGCAATCGAAACAGTCAAGTCTGCGGTCGTTGAATGTCTCGATTAACACGCTGGCCATTTTCTGCAAATTGCTCCCTGTCGCGGGAACCTCAACCATGCGGACTCTAGTTGGCTGCATCGCTTGCCCGTGGAACTTCGGCAGGAATCTTTCATTGACGGATAGGCCGGTCGATTGCAACCTCTGGGCCATGTGGAGGGCCTGCCACGGATCGAACGCCAACGATTTCAAATGGAAAGCAGCGTTCAACTTGATGAGGGTGTTTTCCACTTCGGTCAGGTCTACTTTCTTATCTTTTGTGGGCTTCCAGATTTTGACAGCCGCCAGCCTGATACGTCCGAAGTCGCCACGGTCACGGCGCACGCCGAGGATACAAACAGCCGATGAATCCCTAGTAACGCCCAAGTCTAAACCGCCGACGTATTCATACTCAGGGGCCGCATGTTCTTGGGGCTGTAGATCATTTTGGAAGGCAGCAGCGATGCTCTTTTCGTCAACAGCATCGCCTCCAGGCCCCACCCAAACGCCCCGCCATAGCCGTTGGAATCGGGATGGAGGGTTTCGCCGTTCGGCATCGGCAACTTTTGCCGGGTCGATCCACGGCGCAACCACCTCGATTTTCTGGAAATACCACGCCGGATTTGTGCGGTAGTTCTCCCGCCAATTATGCTGCCAAGAGTCGGTTGTGCCTGCGTTGGTTGCGATGATAGCAAGGTTATTCGGAATCTTGTCAGCGTTGTCCATCATCGTGCTAATGAACGCTTCACTGCCGCAATGGCTTAGCTCATTGCATACAGTACACGTCGGGCGCGAACCATGCGCCCCTGTGGAATCGCAAGTGAGGAACAAGCACTCGCTGGCCGTCGCCTCACACACGATCTTCGTCTTGAGAACCGTGACCCGTGATTCCATCCAACTGTTGACCCGGATAACCTCCTGCATAGCCTTGAGCGTTTCCTCAATCTGGTCAAAGTCATCCGCTCCCAGTTCAATCGTTTGCGGACGGCGCCGAACATCAACAGCCACAACAAGGCAAGGCCGACATCACTGTCTTTCGACGCACCCTTCGTCCGCTCGATCCAGAGGCCACGATACGGCGGACTCTGGCCAACGGCTATGGCCTTCACGCAATCGGCCAGCACTCGGAAGCCTTCCACTTGGAACGGCACCCAACAGTCTCGCAATCGGCAATCGCCCATCGCGCGTGGAATCGTCACGCTGGCAAAGAACTCCATCGGGTCGGCTGCGAATGCCCGAACATTAGCGGCGGTGAGTGTAGTCATTGCTGTTCTCCGTTGTCAGTCGGTTCGGTTTCGCTCGGCACGTCCAACGCTTCCCAGGGGTTGGGAGGTGGGGCGTCAAGATGCAGCCGTTCCACGGCGCGATTACGGCTAGCCTTTGCCTTTACGATTTGCTCGGAGCATCGGGCCACGTCGCTTACAGTCATCTTGTCGAGGCGAGTCCTAAGCAGCCAAAGACATACGGAGGCGTGTACCGCTGCTGCTGCCGCTTCGTCGATCAAGTGGGCATTCGTGGCGCTAACCTCTCCCTTGGCGTCTAAGACCAGTGATTCCAAGTCGCGTCGATACTTCCGCGCTGCTGCTGTTTGCCGCCGCATGGTGCGAGGTAGCTCGCCTAGCGTGAGGCGGGATATGCGAGTCCCGTTTTTGGCGGCATGTATCGAGCCTTTGGCTGCTCCGGGAGGGCGCTTAGGCGGGTCGGTCTTGGGGGTACGTGTCATAGGTGTGTGTATCGCTTTGTACTACGCAAAGTAGTACGCTCGATTCCAAATACCTTGTTTTCTAGCGGTTTAGCGTGGTATGCGCGGGTTACTCTAATCTATGACAGCCGGGCTTTATCCGGCCTTCCGGCATCGTGACCATGCGGCCGGGCATTGGCTTTGTGCTTTCAATCACGACCGGAACGACTCCTGCCCTGGCCCAATTGATTTTGGCCCGTGTCTCACTGTCGCTGATCGGGTAGGGAATCGGGCAAATCTGCTGCTCTTCCACTTCTAATAACTGTTGTATAGTCATACAAACATACGCTCCACAACTTCCAAGGCTTCCTTGCGCCCTTCGCTTCGTTGGCGTGTCCAAGCTCGATGAAATCAATTTGGCCCTGCGCTCCAGCGAGACACACGCGATACGTGCCCTCCTGTAAAAATAGAGTAACATTCAGTTCGGTATCGTCGTCAATGCGGAGCCGTTGCCAGAGGTTCCCCTTACGCGAACGCTTCCAACATTGATTCCATGATTGTGTCAGTGTTGGCATGATGAACCTTTCTTCGATATAGCCGCGTGGCACTTGTTACAGACGGGCTTCAACGGCTCGATGTTATCGCCTTTCATAACGTCCACTGCGTAGCTGGGGTGGTGAATCTGAGAGGCAGGCTTCTTGCACTTGAAACACTTCCGGCCCTTGTCGCGGAACACCCGCTTGCGGATCGACTGCCACAACTCGGAATCCAAGTACTCGCTATATGTTTTGAATCCGAGTGACCGCAGCGAGCAAGATCGCTCGGCGTATCGCGCCGATCCTTCGACGTTGCTCAGAACACTTGGAACGGATAGAACACTTGAAACGCCATTTCCAGAGACACACGCCGAAACGTAGCGTTTCCACGGTTCGGTGAAGTCCGCCCAAAAATACCCGCGCTGCTTGTTGTGCTCTTTGTCTTGACCCGGCTTGATACCGTAGGGCTTCAACAGGCCGGCAACTTGTCGCGCCGTGATCTCCTCACCGTGCTGGTAACAACTCCACGGCTCGTCCTCGCGATTCTTCAAGGTGCCGAGTAGCTTTACCGTGAGCATGAACTTTGTATCTTTGGTTGTGGCGAATATGTCCTTACATGCCCTCAACAGCTTAACCCCCGCCGATTCTTTCTCAGCGTCTCGTTCGTCCAGAGCCTTCGCATAAGTCTCCAATGTCGGCAGCCTTGTCTTGTCAGCAATTGCCAAGACGGATTGCAACGGCGTCAACAATTCGGCCATACGATCATTCTGTAGATCGAACTCTTCCGCCTTGTCATATTCCGCCTTCACTGCTTTAGCATTTTCCTCTGCCCATTCGCCTAGCCATTTACTAATAGCTGTCGCAATGGGTTCCGCCGTTCGGGAACGGTACTTGTCGTGTTGATCTTTCGTGCTGCGTTCCATGCGGATCGGCAGACACCTATCGGCTAACACGCCGTTTAAGTCTCCGATTAAGGCGAGTACCTTCGGGCAGAAAGTGCTGAACCTTTTCGGCTCGTGGTTGTCTTCACTCGATGCGCAGCGTATCACTACGTCCTTGCGGCGGATGCTGGAATTGAATAGGGTGATTAGGACTTGTGAGAACTGAGTTGTGGTCTGGCCCAATGACTGCGACTCGTCCAGCAGGAAGGTCGGACGGGGCGTGCTGCCCTCGATCATCCGGTAGATAGAAGCCATGCTCATATTCGGCGTCAGTATGCCGTTAGGAACTATGGGTTCGATGACCTCCAACAGCCTCGTCTTGCCGCAGCGCATTTCGGGCGACGTTATTGTCTATAGCGACAATTACTTTTCCGGTCTGACGACAATTAGAATTCCCGGTTGAGGCCAGTTGAGGCTGGTCAGATAGACTGTTGCAAGTCTCCGTAGGAGGGGGACTTGCAATGGTCACGGATGAGCAGGTGAAGCGGTTGTGGCAGGTGTTGTCGTCAGGGAAGACTCTGGTTCAGTCGGCAGACAAGGCGAGCATGGACGAGAAGACGGCGAGGAAGTATAGGCGGCTGGGTCGGCTTCCCAGCGAAGTTGTGCCGGATCGCTCGTGGCGGACACGGGCAGACCTGTTTGCCGAGGTGTGGCCGGAAGTGCATGCGCAACTGCACGAGGCGCCTGGCCTGGAGGCCAAGACGCTGTTTGGATGCTGCAGATCAAATACCCGGGGAAGTTCGACGAAACGCAGTTGCGCAGCTTTCAGCGTGGCGTGAAACGTTGGCGAGCGACGGCCGGCCCGGCGAAGGAGGTGTTCTTCAGCCAAGTGCATCATCCGGGACGGTTGTGTGCGTCGGATTTCACCCACATGGAAAGCCTGGCCGTGATCATTGGCGGGCAGTCGTTCGACCATCTGCTTTACCACTTCGTGCTGACGTACTCGAACTGGGAGTCGGTGACGGTCTGTTTTTCCGAGAGTTTCGAGAGCCTCGGCGAAGGACTTCAAGACGCCCTGTGGGAATTGGGCGGCGTGCCCGAACGACACCGCACGGATCGGATGAGCCTGGCGGTCAACAACGGATCGGACATGAAGGAGTTCACCGCGCGGTACAAGGGACTGTTGGGCTACTACGGGATGGAGATGGAGAAGATCCAGCCCCGGGAACCGAACGAGAACGGAGATGTCGAACAATCGCATCGGCGTTTCAAGGAAGCGGTGGAGCAGGCCCTGTTATTGCGTGGCAACCGGGACTTCGAGAGCCGTGAAGCCTATGGACGATTCTTGAAAGAGCTGGTGGCGGTTCGCAATGCGGGCCGTCGCAAGCGGCTGGACGAAGAGTTGCCTGGCCTTCGGCCTCTGCCGGATCGGCGACGGGAGAGCTGCAAGCGAATCCCGGTACGCGTGGATACGGGGAGTTTGGTCCATGTAGACCGAAATGTTTATTCGGTTCCCAGCCGCTTGATTGGCGAGCGGGTCGAGGTGCGATTGTACGTGGAGCATGTCGAGGTCTGGTACGCCCAGAAGGAGATGGAGCGCTTTCCGCGTTTGCGCGGGCGGAACAAACACGCCATCAACTACCGGCACATTATCGACTGGTTGGTGCGAAAACCGGGGGCTTTTGAGAACTACGTTTACCGGGAAGAGCTGTTTCCCACGAGCCGCTTTCGCATGGCCTTCGACGCCTTGCGGGAAGCGCAGCCCAAGCGCGGTCACAAGGAGTATTTGCAGATTCTCTATCTGGCGGCAGGCCACGGCGAGACGGCCGTGGACGAGGCGTTGCGAACGCTTCTAAACAGCGGCCAGCCCGCGACCCGGGCCGCGGTCGAAACGTTGGTCCAGCGGGCCGAGGAAGTTCCGGCGGTCACCGAAGTGACCGTCGAAGTAGTGGACTTGTCGGATTTCGATGACTTGTTTTTGCACAAGGAGGTGTGGGATGGGTGCGAAGGGGGATTTGAAAGAGAAGTTGGCGGCTTGCTTGCGGGAACTGCACTTGCCGACGTTTCGGGAGTGTTTTGAGGAACTGGCCCGACGGGCATTACAGGAGACGGCCAGCTACGAGCAGTACCTGTTGGAACTGGCCGAGCGGGAATGCCAGGGCCGCTTGGCAAAGCGGACCGAGCGGCTGCTGCGGGATTCCCGTTTGCCGCTGGAGAAGGATCTGGCGAGCTTCGACCTGGCGCGGTTGCCGGCGAAGGTCTCTCGCCAAGTGCGGACGCTCATGGAAGGCTCGTTCGTGGACCGCCGCGAGAACCTGTTGTTGTTCGGCAAGACCGGATCGGGAAAGACGCACCTGTTATCGGCGATCGCCCAGGAATTGGTTCGCAACGGACGGAAGGTGGTCTCATGGTCGTGTGCCCTGCTGGTTCAGGAACTGTTGGCGGCCAAACGGGATCTGAAGCTCAACCGGGTGCTAAAGCAGATGTCGAAGTGCGAGGTGCTCTTGATCGACGACATCGGCTACGTGCAGCAGAGCCGGGAGGAGATGGAGGTGCTGTTCACCTTGTTGGCGGAACGCTACGAGCGCGGCACGGTGATGCTGACCAGCAACCTGCCGTTCTCGAAGTGGGAGACGATCTTCAAGGATCCGATGACGACAGCGGCGGCAATCGACCGCCTGGTGCATCACAGCGTGATCTTGGAGTTGAACATCCCGAGCTACCGGTTGGACGAGGCCAAGCGAACCAAGCCGCCCGACGCGGCCTGAGATTGGCGAGGGCCACCCGCGGCGGCGTGCGGCCCCCCCTTTTGTTTCGCTCCGCTGCGCTGCGCTTCACAAAAGGGGGGGCCGCACGCCTCTGGTTCTCAACCGGGAATTTGAATTGTCGTTCAAGGGGAAGAGTAATTGTCGCCGAAAGATCTGGGGCTTCTTGAGTCAGGTCCTCAGCGAAGACCACAGTTGCCGCGACACCGTGTCGCGAATCATTGCACAGCGCGCAGCCAACGGCATCACGGTGTGCTCGCCCAATACGGCCAGCTACTGCAACGCACGAAGTCGTATTCCCACCAGTGTTCTCTCCACGTTGGCAAGGCGGACCGCGGAAGAGTTGCACGCAAGCGTTGATGACCGATGGAAATGGAACGGCCGCTCGGTGTTCATCCTCGACGGATCGAGTGTCTCGATGCCGGACACACCCGAGAACCAAGCTATGTATCCGCAGCCGCCCAATCATAAGCCGGGGCTCGGCTTTCCTCTGGCACGAATCACAGTGCTGCTCTCCCTGGCGACCGGTGCTTGCCATGATTTGACTATCGCGCCATACGCCGGCAAGGGCACGGGTGAAAAGACTCTCTTCCGACGCATGTATGACTCGCTCAAACCGGGTGATGTGGTGCTTGCCGACGCCTTGTTCGACGATTACTTCATCGCATGCGAATTGTGCAATCGAGGCATCGACTTGGTTGCTCATGCTCATTTCGCGCGGGTGGGAAGCAGGACGGCAGAAAGCAGACCTGATGGCGATATACTCGTTTGGCAGCGTCCCAACAAGCCACACGGAATGAAGGGAGAAAAATACCGGACCTACCCCAAGCAACTTTTGATGCGTCAGGTGACAGTGGATGCTCGCGACAAGAACAATCGCGCCCAGCAATTCAAAGTCATAACCACGATTCTCACATCGTCAATTGATGGCCAGCAGATCGGCGCTTTGTATGAGCACCGCTGGGAAGGAGAAGTCGATATCCGATCGATCAAGTGTACGATGAAAATGGACATCCTGCGTTGCAAAACGCCCAACATGATTCACAAAGAAATCTGGACTCATCTCCTGGCGTACAACTTGCTTCGTACGGCCATGGCCGTTGCCGCCAACGAGAACGATATCGAACCTCGCGAGGTGAGTTTCAAAGGAGCCAAGCAAGCCGTGACTGCCTTCGCTCCGAAGATTGAAGCCGCCCGGCCCGAGGAGCGCGGATCGTTGATCGATGCAATGCTGATCACCATTGCGTACCACCGCGTAGGCGACCGCCCAGGACGCTGGGAACCGCGGGCACGCAAACGACGCCCGAAGCCCGCTGCTAGACGAACGCAACCTCGACACATTGCCAAGCTGCCGCAACACCGATCCAAATGGTACGAGTGCGCGGATTATACATTTATTACCATCAACTAACTGTTTGCTCGGTTTCTGCCGACGCAACCACGTCGCAATGCGCAATGGCATGGTCACTTCTCGACCAACGGCACCTTCACGCACGCTGAATGCGCAGCAACGCCACGCGATGGAGCCATGCGACGGTCAATGCTCACTGGCCGCCAATTGCGAAACGGATATCCGGATCCTTAAGCTAGTGCCATTCGTGTGTCAGACCGACGCGCGCAGGCGGTCACGAAATGTTTCGGGTGTGATACGGTTGGCGACAGTTCCTATGAAGCATCGGCGAATTTCCTCCGACAGCACGGACATTCGCCGTCAAACCCTTTGACGAGGGCCGAGAATGCGGCCGGCTGCGGAATGGACATGATCGCCTTGTATGCCAGCGGAGCGCGATGCGCGTAGTGGCGGTAGGTAATGCCTCCGACCGAATGACCGAGGATCTCGATCGACGACTCTGGCATGTGCTCGTCGTAGTACGTCGCACAGGTCTTGCGGAGGTCCTTGATCTCCCAGGGCTCGTCTACTCCCGTCTCGACGTTCGTCTTGAATTTGATTCCGGCGAGGTCGCAAAGTTCCTGGAATCGGGCATTGGGGCGGGATCCACCACCAAAGAAGACGGGATCATCTGGCGCTGGGCTCTCCGGCATGATGCTCTTGACGTGGGCATGAACGACGCGATTCATCGGCCTGTAGAAGGTTTTCCCCGTTTTCACCCGGCGATAGAAGAGCCACCCAAAGGGTGACAGTTCCTTGACCTCCCGATCTGGCGACTGGCGACTCCAAGATACGTGCCGCCAGAGGATCGGTTCGTGGAACGGCGCCGATTTCCATATCGTTCCCGTATCGACCCCATAGTTGAAGAATACGACAATCGCACTCCGCCAGTAACGCCCAATCGGCATAGTGCGGTTCCAACCTCGTGGGCGTTCCATCTCGTGAGTCGCAAAGTAAAGGGCATTGATTTCTGCCTTGGTCAGATAGTGTCGGCCAGCCACATCACGTTGCGCCCTGGACTTCGGGAAACGCGGTGGTGACTCGATGAGATCCTGCTCCCAAGCCCATGAAGTGACGGCCCGCAGGTGTTCCCGAGCCTTGTTCGCGGTTCGACCGGGATTCGTTCCTTCGTCGGCGACTGCACGCTCGTAGACCCAATCCAGAAATTCGCGAACCTCCTTTCGACCAAGTTGCTCAATTGCGACTCCGTTGCCCCATTCCTTCCATTTCCTGAGAGTCGTTTGGTACTCGTCCCGAGTGCCACGTGCCGGGTTCCCGGCAGCAAGGTACTTGGCTACAGCAGTTTCGATGGTCGTTTGCATTGGCTCGCTCCAACGCCAACGGCACTTGCTTCATTGCCAGATCCTCTCGGCCGGTGGCGTCGCTACGCTTCATGCAGGGCATCGCGTCCGGTCCGCGGAGCGAAATGGGAAGGAACTCGGACGCATGCCGATCGGCACCATCCGGATCAAAGATAATTCTCCAGGACCGTGCATGCCACATTGCGAGACCGCGCGTCGGCAAGCTGCCTATGGTGATTGTGGACTACCGTCGGGACAGTCGGCCGCAAGGCATCGAGTCTTTCCGCAGGCCGTCGGTTCGACGGCTCCAGAGGCTCGTTTCGTGGCTACTCAGATGTTCAGGCTGGGGCTGGTTGTCGGCATCGGCCCAGCGGACTTCCTCGGCCACCAGGTCGGCATGGCACGTTGAAAACGACGCTGTGAATCAGGACAACGCGGCTGTTGCCGCACCCCCATAGGTAACTGTGCGTTCGTTGTTAGAAACCTCAGATTTGACGACTTTCCAGCGATTTGAATTCCGAAACGGCGGTCTCGGAGTAGTCTGGCCGCAAGAGTCAGGAGGAGCTACGAGTGGTCGGCTAATCGGCGGAAAACGAAGGGTTTCTGGCTGGACCCCTTTTGATGGCGTTTGCACGCGGAGGTGGGGGTGACGAATGGCACTAGCTTGCCATTCCCCTTTTTCTTCTCTCTTCCTGTTCATGAAAAGTACGAATCGCTCCGTAATCCGAACCCGGTGCTGCGGTTTCTCCCAGTCCATGGAGTCCTTGTCCGAATCGGGCGAGCCCATCAGGAACTCGCCCGCGGGGATCGGAACCATCTCCAGCTTCAGTCCACGGCCAAGGTCTATGGCGATTTCCTTTGGCCGACCTTTCGTCGTACCGCTTGCCTCCTTGGATTCTTCGGCGGTTGCAATGGCAAGACTGCCAAGTGCCGTAAAGGCCATCAACACGACTGTCGATAATTGTCGGAACATGGGCCAAACCTCCTAGTTAGTCAATTAGTCCTGGCAACGCGGAAGCCCGTGAAGTAGCCCCGGACGTGTGGCGAGTCCCTGTAGCGCACGGCGGAACGCGCGAAGCTCGGCCCGAAGCTCCAGGAACCGCCACGAAGTACACGGAAATTGCCGGAATCCGGGCCAGTTGGGTCGTCTACGGGGCATTTGGCGTAGTATTCCGCGCCGTAACAATCAGCGCACCACTGCCAGGCATTTCCGTGCATATCGTAAAGCCCGAAGGCATTGGGCCTGAACTTTCCCACCGGAGCCGTGAACACGTAGCCGTCATTGGCTTTGATCGTGAAATCCCAAGACGGGAACTGTGCGTTGGCCGCCGCGTCGGCCACGTTGCCGAAATTGGCCAGCGTCTCGGGATCGTCACCGCTATAGTACCGCGTTGTCGTCCCGGCACGGCAGGCATATTCCCACTCGGCTTCGGTGGGCAATCGGTAGGTCTGGCCTTCCTTTTTGCTGAGCCACTTGCAGAAGGCCACCGCGTCGTTCCAACTCACATTGACTACGGGGTGCTCGTCGGTCTGCTCGAAACCCGCGTTGCGCCAGGAATACTTCTCGGTGAAGCCAAACTTCCTCTTGTCAGAATCCCAGCCATAGGCACCTGGATTGTCGCCCTTCTCCGCGTCCGTTTTGTACGCCGTGTCGGCGACGAACTGCCGGAACTGGCCCCGCGTGACATGGAACGTGCCCAGGTAGAACGGCTTCCTGATCCGCACGCGGTGCTGCGGATGCTCATCCTTGAAAAAGTCTGCTGTTAGAAAATCCTGGCCGTAGGTCTTGTTGAAGAAGGCAGCCGTCTCGTCCGCCGACTCACCGCTGCCCATCAGAAATTCGCCCGCCGGGATGAGCGCCATTTTCAACTTCACGCCGCCGCCGAGATCGACGGAGATCAGCTTCTTGCCGCTCGCCAGCTTGGGTTCTGCGGCGTCTGCGAAGGCAAGACTTGCCCCACAGCCGAGAAGGAAAGCCAGCGGCAAACGCAGCGTCGGCATCGGGAGCAGGATTCGGTTCATGGGATTCACCCTTCTTTTATTCGTAAGAGTTGATACACACCGCAAGCAAACATAACTACGACGACGAACATGGCCACGCGTCCTACCATGCTAAAATCCAAAGGGGCGGGCACGTCGCCTAAATTAGGTGGCGGACGTTGCCCGCTCCATCGGCTCAGCAAATACCCGGCAGCCAGATCGAAGACGAAGAGAATGCTGAAGACTACTCGCATACTAAGCGAAGACAGAATCACCAAGGAAAGGCCCAAGTTGAACCTACGACGTTCTGGTTGCGATTGGCGAGCCGCGGCAGGTCGTGAGTAGATAAGCAAAGCCACGCCACACAGAAGCAAAGCCTCGCTGCACAGATAGAACAGTGAAAGGAGGTGTACCCACGTAAAGTACGTTGCCGTAAGCAAATAGAGCAGACTGGGAAACAGGAGCAGGATTCCCAGCAGGTATAAACGATGACTTGCGTTCTCTTGCTTTGCCATGATTCAAACTCCCTTTTTTGGACCTCCACTTGAAACCGGCGTCGCCGAGGGCTGCGGTGAAGGCGACGATCCGGCTTTGACTTCATTTTCTGAAGCCGTGGGGCCAACCCGTAGTTCCAACCAGGAAACCTCTCGTCCCTCGTGGAGCTTTTGCAACACAACGCGGCCAGAATTGTTGGAAGAAACAACGATGGTGCTGGTACTAAGTTTCTTCTGGTCTTCATCGGGCGGTATTCGCAGTAATGTTCCCCGGAATATCGGACTATAACCGCCTAGCTCCGTGATACGATAATCCTGGGTAGCCCCAGGTTCCGCGGGTCTGCTTGCGATACATCATGCCCAGGAACGGGAATATACTGCTGCGTATACCCCTGCTCGACGCGGACATCGTATGCCTTTCCGGGAGTGTTGGGCAGAGTGCGCATGGTTACGACCACCCAGCCTGACAGCCCGAAGTCCCGTCGCTTAAACGTGGCATTATCGGCAGATAGATTCTCGGGAAGAATCGTCAAGTCGTACGGAGCAGGCTCCGATCCGCCTTTGTCGTCAAGCTTCACCCAGCCATGAAGTTATTCACAGTTCTTCCAGCGAATTACATACACTTCGTCACACGGAGCATTATCACGCAGGACGTGCTTGAACATGTCCGCCGCCTCTTCGTCCAGCCAAAGCTCGGTGCGGGTGGTGGCTTCGCGGCGATTGCACTCGGTTTGGCTGAAGCGCACTCGGTTTGGCCGAACAGCCCCCGAGCGTGAAGGCCAGCAACAAGCCTGACGCCGCCATAGGCGTGGCGATTCGGTTCATGGATTTGTCCTTTCCGTTAATAGGCTCGTTTTTTGGGCGTATATAACACGTGTTTACGGTTCGGCTCCGTTTCGGGATTCCGCGGAATCCCCTACAACTTTGCTGTTCAGACCATTTTTCACGGGTTCTAACTTGGAAATTGTGCCAAGGCTAACCGCTTGATCTGTTTCAGGTCGAGTTTGCCGGTTCCCAGGACGGGAAGATCTTCGACCAGGCGAAAGTTGCCGGGCGAGGGAATCCACAGTGCTGGCAGGCCCGTTTGACGTAGTTCCCGGCAAATCTCGGAGGCTGACTTGTCCAGGACCGTGTGCAACACGACAAGCTGTTCTCCTTTCCTGGCATCGGGAATGGAAGTGACAGCGACGTGCGGGTACTCGCCCCCGACGCCAATTAGGTTCGCGATCGCCTCTTCCACACGGATGTGCGGGACCATTTCCCCGGCGATCTTGGCAAAACGGCTCAATCGGTCGGTAATGCGGATGAAGCCGTCGGCATCGATCGTGGCCAC
The DNA here is from genome assembly GCA_963707295.1 of uncultured Planctomycetia bacterium. Lineage (GTDB taxonomy): Bacteria > Planctomycetota > Planctomycetia > Pirellulales > Thermoguttaceae > JANXQG01. The sequence continues at coordinate 2,380,822 of CAVPPL010000005.1, read as the reverse complement.
ATCACCCGTTACATACCATCCGTCCCGAACCACTTCGGCGGTTTGATCCGGTTGATCGAGGTATCCTTTCATGACCGTGGGACCCTTGATGAGCAGCATGCCCGGCTGGTCGAAACCAAGGTCCTGCCAAGTCTCCAGATCGACGACCTTGGCCGCAATGCCGGGGAGAGGGCGGCCTACCGTACCAGACTTGCAGCCCTGGCGAACGGCGGCGGGGCCCCGGTCGGGCGGAATGTTGCCGCTCGCGACGGGCGAGAGTTCCGTCGCCCCGTAGCCCTCATAAGGCCGCACTCCGAATCGTTCTTCAAAGGCATCGGCGAGTTCCTCCGGCAGCTTCTCTGCCCCACGAACACGACCTCCATGGTTGCGAAGTCCTCCGGTTCGCAACGTCGCAGGTAGGAGCGTAGAAATGTCGCTGTGGCGACCATGATCGTGGCCCCGTGTTGCCGGGACAGCTTTCCAATCGGCCGCGGCTCCAAAGGGCTGTAGTGGTAGACGCCTTTGGGCTCCAGGGTCAGAACGGTCCAGAGCGTTCCCGTGTAGCCAAAGGAGTGGAAGAAAGGGAGAATCGCGAGAACTACATCGTTCTGCCGCAATTCCAGAACCTGATCCAGGGCGTCGATATTCGAAGCAACATTGCGATAGGTGAGCATGACCCCCTTCGGGCAACCCGTCGTACCTGAAGTGAATATTACCGTCAGCACGTCGTCGGAATCGATGCGGCCGAGGCCGAGCCAGAACTCCAGCCAGGCAATGGGGACAAGCCACGTCGCCGTTGCCGCAACCAGTTTGTCCGACCAGGTGACCTTGTCCTCAAGGTCTTCCAAGCAAATCACCTCCGCCCGAATTCCTATCTGCAGGCGCGCCACCACCCGCCGGCTGGCCAGGACATGTCGGATGCCGCATTGAGCGATGCAGGCATTGATTCCTTCAGGACCGGCCGTGTAGTTCAAGTTGACGGCAATGCGGCGGTCCAAGGACAAGGCCGCATTGGTCACCACGGCGGCGACGGATGGCGGCAGCAAAATGCCTACATATTCCTCGTCTTGGCCCAGACCACAGCGGCCCAGGAGACGGCGCAGAATCCAAGTTCGTACAAGCAAGTTGGCTCCCGTGAGTTCAATCCCACTGGAATCAGCCACCTTAGGCCGGCGGAGGTTCCTGCGGCACATCCGCAAGAAGCGTTGCGGGAGGTGTGTCTCCCGATGCTGACGTCGAAAGAGGTTCATGGCACAGTCCGTTTATCAAAACTCCATTATTCCGTTTTGTCCAGAAGCGTCTGGACCCGTTGTTCGAGCAGCTTCGTCAAAGATGCAGTCGCCTCTTTCTTATCCCGGGCTGGATCTATGACAATCGGTTCGCCGAAGGTCAAAACCGCCTTGCGCGTGCCTCGTACCGTGGCGGTGGATGCGCCTAACACGTCCTCCTCGAATTTGTCGAGAGTTTCGGCGATGCGCTCAATACTCGGCTGCTCGGAGACGTAGTTGCCAGGGTAGCTGAACCCCTGCACCACAAAGAGCATGTCGTCCAGATCCTCCAAGAACTGGTCGCGGGCCGGATCGTCCGGCGGCAAATCTCCCAAGCGATCGATTGCAATTCGACGAACGGACTTCACCCGCTCGGGGATTGCCGCGTCGCGAGGGTCCAGTCCGAAACGACCTTCGATGCGGCAGAGCACAAATTTGATCAGGCTGCGAATCCGCTCGGGCAGCCGGCCGGCTTGAGTAGCTCCCAGGATTTCAATCTCCTTCAAGGCCAGCATGCCTTCCGCCAGGTGGTAAATCCGCTGTGGCAAAGTCAGATCGGGCCGTGGCCGCCAGAACAGCGCTTGCTCCAGCCGGGCCATGAGTCGCGTCAGTTCAGGTGACGGGTCTTCGACGTAGCGATACTTGATGGCACAGGGAACGCAGACTACCGGGCGGGCGGCCTTCTTTGCGGCCATCACGGCAATCCCGGCCGGGCCATCGCGAAACAACATCACCCGATCGTTGACGTGGTAAACCTCACCTTCCGGAAAGATCACCAGCGGACACGTCCCGGACACCAGCACGTCGCGTGCTTGGCGTATGGCCTTCACATCGGTTCCCTCCCGATCCACGCTGAAACAGCCGTGCTGCCGGAGTGCAAGCTGCCGGAACCAGTTGCTCCGGGCGAAGACCTGCCAGGCGACCATCACGTAGAAGGGAATTCGCAGTGCGTCGGCTGCCCCGTAGAGGGCGAAGGCATCGGCGTGGCTGCAATGGTTCGGCGTGATCAGAACGCCCTTTCCTTGGCCAACGGCCTCCCGCACGTGCTCCAGCCCCCTGGCCTCGACTTCCACAAGCCGATGCTTGACAACCTGCTCGCGGAGCCGAACCCGACGCCAGAATCGGATCCACCAGCGGCTGAGTTTCGGCGGCCACCAACGTGGCGGCTTGTTGTAGGGTTGGCGATTCATGGAGCGACGCTCGCAAGTTGGCGTTCACTTGGGTGACGAGTCGGCCCACGACGCGGCTTCCCAAATCTTCACCGCACCGCCCCTTTCGGCGGTGGCGATTCGCTTGCCGTCTGGACTGAAGCACGCATACTTAAGCCAACCTTTGTTCCCGCTAAGCGTTAGTATTTCCTGCCCGCTCGCCAAGTCCCAGATTATAGCCGTCATGTCCCCGCTGGCGGTAGCCAAACGCTTGCCATCCGGGCTGAAGGATACGTATTCGACGTTGAGAGTGTGCCCGCGCAAAGCAAAGCGCCTCCTGCCCGCTTGTCGCATCCCAAAGCCTAGCCACACAGTCGGAGCATGCTGTTGCGAGCCATTTGCCGTCTGGGCTAAAGCATACGCAATTGACCCAGTTCGGGTGACGCAGGATAAGCAACTTTTCTCCGCTGGTGGCGTCCCAGATCGTCGCTCCTGTGCCGCTCGCCCCGTTACCGCCGTTGAAGCATATACTGCCAGACGCGAGCCACCTGCCATCTGGGCTGAAGCATACGCTGTTGACCCGGCTGGCGGGCAAACGGAGGCTGAGCAACTTCTTGCCGCTTACCGCGTCCGAAATCTGTACTGCATCGTCCTGGCCGGTGGCCAGCCGCTTGCCATCTGGGCTGAGACATGCACACCAAAGTCTGGCTCCACGCCGCACGGACGGTGGGCAAAGCCTTGCCTTCTGCCGCCGCGGTGTCCGAAAGGGCTTTCTCTGACGCCCAGTCGATGCGGAGGGTGAGCAAACGCTCGCCATTTACCGCGTCCCTGATTTCTGCGATGCCATCGTACGTCGCGGCCGCAAGCCGTTTCCCATCCGGACTGTAGCACACCTCGGTGACCCGTTGCGCGGGAACGCGAAGAGTTAGGACTTCCTGGGCGCTCGCTGCGTCCCAGACCTTAATCGTGCCGTCACTGCATGCGGTTGCGAGCAACCTTCCATTCGGGCTGAAGCATGCCCTTCCGTCCCAACCCGCTGCTCGCGAAGAGTCAGCACCTCACGGCTGGTTACCGTGTCCCAAATCTTCGCTGAATCGCCATTAGTGGTTGCCAGCCGCTTGCCATCCGGGCTGAAGCAAACGCTACCGCCAGCGTTTACGTAATTCAGGCTGAGCAACACGTTTCCGCTCGTCGCATCCCAGATCTTTGCAGTGCGGTCACTACTGACCGTCGCGATCCGTGCGCCGTCTGCACTAAAGCAGACGCTATTGACATGCATCCTGTGGCCGCGTAGCGTGAGCACTTCTTGGCCGTTTTGTGCGTCAAATACCTCCACGATATTTTCCCCTGTGGGAGAAGCCAACCGTTTGCCGTCCGGGCTAAAGCACACATGGGTAAGAGACCCCATATGCCCACCGAGAACAAGCACTTCCCGACCGTTACTCGCGTCCCAAATCCTCCCGGCTCGGACTCCTCCAGTGGCCACCCGCTTTCCGTCGGAGCTGAAGCATACACCGTAGACGTGATCCTTGGGTTCACGTAGGGTGAGCAGATCCTCTCCACTCGTGGTGTCCCAAATCCTCGCGGTATCGTCTGAACTAGCAGTTGCGAGCCGCTTCCCATCCGCGCTGAAACAAACGCTTTCAACTCTCGCCGTATGCCCGCGGAGCGTTAGCAATTCCTGTCCTTTGGCCAGGTCCCAAATCTTTGCGGTATTGTCAAGGGAAGCGGTTGCGAGCAGCTTGTCGTTCGGGCTAAAGCAGACGCAGAAGACCGCGTCTGTGTGCCCGCGAAGCGTGAGGAGATGCTGGCCACTGACGGCGTCCCATACACTAGCGGTTCGCGCACTTGCGGTAGCCACGCGTTTGCCGTCCGAACTGAAACAAACGCAATTGACATTACGTTCGCGAAGAGTGAGCAAATCAAGATGGCAAAGACGCTTCAGATAGCCCCATTCCCAATGGCGGAAGCGCACCGGGCAGGCATCGAGAACCGCCTCCACTCCGGCGACATCGTCAGCGAGCCATTTCTGCTGAGCCAACGCAATGGAAATCCGGTACTGGTTCTGCTCCGCCTTCTCCCGTTCGTCCTTGGCCTCTTTGGTTTTCCGCCGGGCTTCCGTCGCGTTGCGATAGGCTTCTTCCGCCTTTTGGTCGGCACGTTTCGCATTTTCATTTGCTCGGTCTTTTTCCGTAGCCGCTTGCTTCGCATTATCATTTGCACGGTCCTTTTCCGTAGAGGCTTTCACGGCAAATATTGAAGAAATCACCGTGCCCGCAACCAGTGTCACCGCCACCGCTGTCGCCAGCCCGGCCACGACCGGCTGCCGCCGGCACCAACGCCAGGCATGTTCCCAACGTCCCACCGGCCGCGCGAGGATCGGCCGACCGTCGAGATAACGCTGCAGGTCATCGGCCATAGCCTGCGCCGTCGTATACCGTCGCGGCATCGACTTCTCCAGGCACTTCAAGGCGATCGTTTCTAGGTCTTTGGGCACTGCCGGGTTCAATTGGCGGGGTGGGACCGGCTCGCGATCCAGAACCTGGTGCATGGTCTCCAAGGCCGTTGCGGCTTGAAACGGCGGGCGGCCGGTCAAGGTCGCATACAGCAGCGCTCCCAACGCGTAAATGTCGGCCGACGGTCCGACGGCCTTGATCTGGCCTGCGGCTTGCTCGGGCGCCATGTAGCTGGGCGTGCCCAAGACCTGGCCCGTGGCCGTCAAGTCGCTGCCGCTATCGACTCGCTTGGCCAGCCCAAAATCAGTGACCCGCGGGCGGCCCTTGCTATCGATCAGAATGTTCGAGGGCTTGACGTCGCGATGAATGACTCCTTGCCGGTGGGCATATTCCACGGCCTCGGCCACGGTGCGTACGATTTTGCCCGCTTCTTTCGGCGGCATCGGGCCTTCAGTCAAGCGGGTCGCGAGACTATTGCCATCCACGTAGCCCATCGAGAAGTAAAGTTGTCCCTGGTACTCACCGACTTCGAAGACGGGCACGACGTTCGGATGATCGAGCTGTGCGGCTGCCTGGGCTTCGCTGTGAAATCGGTCGTGGTCGGCCTGGGTAGCAAGGTGCCCGACGAGAATCATCTTCACCGCGACAATTCGATTGAGCGAAACCTGCCGCGCCTTGTAGACCACTCCCATACCGCCCCGAGCGATCTCTTCGAGGAGTTCGTAGTCGCCAAAGTAGCGGACCTTGGTTCCAAGAGCCGAACCGGAGGATGCAGGCACGCCGGGGGCCTGAGTTGCCGCCTCGGCAGCCGACCCAGGAAGTTGGCACGACGAACCCGGCTGGTCCAAGGTTCTCCCCACCGCAGCCACGCCCGCCAGTGGCGGGCGATCCAGGAAGCTCCCAGAGGCGTCGTGGGCTCGCAGGAGCACTTGCACCCGCTGGCGCAATGCAGCATCGCCCGCACAAGCATCGTCCAGGAAGGCGCCTCGCTCGTCGGGCGACTTCTCCAGGGCAAGATGGAACAAGGTTTCTTCCGTCATGGGAACCTTCCGTTAAGTTCGTTTTGGACCTCTATCGTTAAAGCGAAAAACCGGTGCAGGAAGCACCACGGATTCCGACGAATTCCTTTCGGGCGTTGCTTTCAGCCGTTCCGGACCTCTGCCCGGAGCCACGCACGGGCGTAGGCCCAGTGGCGATCGGCCGTGCTCGGCGCGATCCCCAGAACTTCCGCCGCCTGATCACCAGTCAGGCCGGCGAAGTACCGCAGTTCCACCAGCCGCGCCTTGACGGGGTCTTGCCCCGCCAGCTTTTCCAATGCCTCGTCGAGGGCTAGCAGGTTCTCGTCAGCCTCCGGAGCAGCAACCGCATCCAGGGGCCGGCGCTGGAGGCCGCCACCGTGTTTCTGGGCACGCTTACGACGGGCGTTGTCGATGAGAATGCGGCGCATGGCCGCGGCGGCTGCCGCGAAGAAGTGACCACAATCATTGAAGGCGCGGCGTGCATCCGTATTGCCCACCAGTCGCAAGTAGGCTTCGTGTACCAAGCCGGTAGCATCGAGGGTCTGCCCCGGCTTTTCCTTGGCCATCTTCTGAGCGGCGAGTCTGCGCAATTCGTCATAGACCAGAGGCAGAAGCTGCTCCGCCGCCTGAGGGTCGCCGGACGCGATTTGCAACAAGATGCGGGTGACTTCGGACATTTGGCAGCATACAGAGGCTCAGTGAGGAAACGCGACTGAGGCGTTTTTCGAAGATCCCGATAAGTTTTAGTGGGAAACCAAGGGAAATCAAGCCAGCGCAATCGAGAAACCCCTGCTTTCATGCCGCCGATGCCAGGAGTCGTCCCAGTTCCACGATGGCAGCGGTTAGGTATTCCCAAATTGCCATCTCTCAATCAACGCCCTAGGACTCACGAAAACGGGACGCGACCAAGACACTCTTTTGGCCGCAAGTCTATCCCATCATCGGCGGGGTTGGTCGCCTCGGAGTGGAAAGAGCCATTGCGCGCGGAGGTTGGGCACTCCGCAGGTTAGATCGAGTTGCGCACCCCGAATCGTGTGCCCATAAGCTGTGGTCGAGCCCCACAAACAGGTGGGCGGCGACGGCGATTTCTGCTGTTTCAGAATACCACCGTTTTCCGGGAACGGTGGTAACCAGGCCACCCTGCCTCGGTCACATAAACCGACGCTACCGAAACTGCAAACGGACAGCCGTGCCAATACGTAACATTCCCCAAGGATTGTGACACGTTTCTTGCAAATATTCAGTTCATGTTGGGGAGAGGCATAGTTTGCGTTGTTTTGCAATTGCGACCGCGGTAATCAAACAATGACCGGGCATCGTAGCGTATCCACTGGATGCTCAGTCCTCGCCGAAACCACGAATCGTTCGCCACACGGCCGAGGGGTTGCGCCTTGCGAGATTACGAGTTCTCCACACGCATCTGAAACAATCGTTGCTGCGCCACCTGAATGGCAGGCCGGTTGGCCAGCGCGTCCTCGAGTTGCCGCCGCTTCGTCTCGGGCCTCGTGTGCGTGTAGACGGCGGTCATCGCCAAACCGGCGCCGGGAGTCGGAAGCCCTGCAGGCACATGCCCCATCAATTCGTTGCGCACAAGCGGATCGACGTTGGCATCCTGCAGGATCGTGGCAAAGCTGTGTCGCAGTGTCTTGGGGGCCGTAATCTGGCTCATGCCGATCCGCTCCATAGCGTCAATGAATTCCCGACGCACCATGTCGTTATCGACGGCCCCGATGTCGCGCCAAATCGTGCCAGCGACCTGCTGCCGTTCGATTCGGCTCAAAGGTTCGGAGCGTTCTCCCTCCTGGCGTCGGACTCGTAAGGCAAGCTCACGCTCAAGTCCAGCGGGGTCGTACCCGATCAAGACCGGTTCGTAACCATTGACAAAACGCCGCTGGCGAAAGACAGGGCCTGTTGACCTGCTGCCGGCAACGCGTCGCAAGACATCAGCCAGAACGGGCACGAGTGGGATATCCCGCTCGTTCCGGGTCTTCACTTGCCAGCCGAGTCGTGGCTTGTTGCGGACATATAACCAGCCGGTTGCCAGGTCGAGATTATCAGGCCGAAGCAAGTGGACGAGTTCACCCGGTCGCATACCGGTTAGCAGCAACGTCAAGAACATGGGAAACTGCCAGTCGTCGCAGGCTTCCAGGAACTTCTGCTCCTGCTCCGCGGTGAAGATAGCCACCGGCCGAAAATCCTCGACCGGCATGCGGCTGACTTCGATCATGCGGAAGGGGTTTTCGGCGTAGGGCGAGAGATGCCGATTCCGCTGGGCGTAATTGAACAGACTGGAACAGGTTTCGAGGATGAACTTGATGCCTGTGTCCCGTAGTGGGCGCTTCCGGGCCTTGCGGTGACCGTTTGGCGACACCTTAGTCGTGCGGAGATGGCGGACGAAATCGGTGGCATGCTTGGCCCGGAAGTCCGATGCATGCCGCATCGGACACGACTTTTCGACAGATGACAGCAAGTGCTCGGTCGCCGCCCGGTAACGACGGATCGTCTGGAGCGACGAGCGGCGGACGTGCTCATGGTGGTCCAGCCACCGCTGACGGACGTCCGGCATTGAGATCGGTTCGTAGCTCAGGGCTGCCGGCGCCCCCACTTCCAACTGGCCATTGATCTGTGCGGCCATCCGCCGGGCTTGGTCCCGATCCGAACCGACCCGCGGGCGCCGTCGCCGGCCGCCATCAACATACTGTAGATACCACACCCGGCCGCGCAGATAGGCGCGGACTTTTCCCACGCGAAAGGATTTCGCAGAGCATCGCATTACGGCTCTCCTCGGAGAACCCTCCCGCTACAAAACGCCACAAAAAACGCCACAAACGGGAAGTTCTGAGGAGAACCCAGAAACGCAACTGCCGTTGTATCAAGGACTTATGACACAACGGCAGCAGGCATAGCGGAGAGGGAGGGATTCGAACCCTCGGACCCCCTTATAGGAAGTCACGGATTTAGCAAACCCGCGCATTCGACCACTCTGCCACCTCTCCAAAGTCTTATATATCAAGCACTTACGTCAATCTTTGCTAACCGCTTGATTTCCATTGTACTACCGTTTATACTACTTTGTGTGTTTTCGGTAGTATTTTGAAAGTTGCCCTGCCCGGTGTGCGCCGGGCAAGGCGACGGCACCTAAACCCTTTAACAGCAAAGGTGACGTATGAAAGATTCTAGCACAAAACGCAAGCCCCGGACAGCCGCCCCGGACCCGGTATTCGATGCGGTCCAATCAGCATTCACGGACGCCATAAACAGGGAGGCAGCCCAAGGCGAGTTGCTCGCCAAGGCATTCGAGGCTGTCTCGGCGGAACCAATGCCGGTAGTACGTACTACTCGGCGGAAGGCAGGCAAAGCCCGCAAGCCGGAACCGCTGACCATCGACGTATCGTTCTCCGATACGGATTCTGCGGCAGACATATCGACGGAAACCGCCCTGGCCCCCATTCCACCTACCGTGGTCCGCAAGGGCAAGCCCCGTAAGACGAGGAAGGCCGATAAGCCCTATGATGACTTCCCACTGACCAAACATGCTAGCGGCAAGTGGCAAAAGAAAATCCGAGGCAAGATTCACTACTTCGGACGCTGGGGCCGGATGGTCAAGGGCAAGATGGAACGCTTGCCGGATGACGGCTGGCAGGAAGCCCTAGCACTCTACAAGGCCCAGGCCGACGATCTACACGCCGGTCGGACTCCGCGCGTCAATAAGACGGGCGACGGGCTGACGCTCCGCGAGTTGTGCAACCGATTCCGTACCGCGAAGCTTCGCCTGCAAACTACTGGAGAAATCAAATCCGCCACGTATGAAGGCTATGTAGCAATCACCAATCTACTCATTGACCAGTTCGGTAAAGACCGGCGTAGTAGATGACATCGCCTCCGATGACTTTGAGGTTCTCCGGTCAACGATGGCTGAGAAGTGGGGGCCGGTGCGTCTTGGCAATCAAGTGCAGTCCGTTCGGTCGGTTTTCAAGTACGGCTATGAAGCCGGCCTGATCGACAAGCCGATCCGATTCGGACCCCAATTCAAGAAACCGTCCGCGAAAGTGTTGCGGCTGAACAAGGCAAAGAACGGAAAGAAGATGTTTGATGCCGCCGAGTTGCGGTCGCTACTCGACTTGCTGAAATCAAAGCCGGTACTGCGGGCAATGTGCTTGCTTGGCATCAACTGCGGATTCAACAATCAAGATATCGCGGAGTTCTGCTTTGAATCGCTTGACCTAGACGGCGGTTGGATCGACTTCCACCGAACCAAAACGGGCGTCGAGCGACGTTGCCCACTCTGGCCAGAAACCGTAGAAGCGTTGCGGCTGGCAATCGCCAATCGACCAGAGCCAATGCAAGAGAAAGACAAGTCTCTAGTATTCATCACGTCGCGGCGGCGGCAATGGATTAACAGCAGCAGCGGTCAAGCGAATCCCGTCAGTCACGCAATACGCGATGCAATGAAGGACGTTTGTATTCACCGGAAGGGCCTTGGCCCCGGAACATTCCGCCATGTTTTTGAGACTATTGGCGGTGACACGCCGGCGCAATCGGCGCAAATCTCGACTACCTTCATCATGGGCCACATTGACCAAAGCATCGCAGCACACTACCGCGAGGCTCTAACCGATCACCGCCTGCGAGCCGTGGTCGATCATGTGCGGGCTTGGCTCTTTCCGGCCCCGGTGAAGGAAGGCGGTGCCGCATGACACTCTATCGACTTCTCAATTATGGAACGGCGTACGGTGGTTTCACGGTGGGCAAGGTCTACACAGGCGAGGCTCTTGGAATCGCCGATGATGAAAAGTACTTGCCCGTGTGCGTCGAGCCTGTAGGTAAGTTGCCGAGCCTGGCCGTGCATGGCCCCCTCAGCAGTCTGATCGGAAACCTCCCGCGCGTGTATCGGTTTTGTGATAAGTGGATTACGTTTCTGCTGGGGCCGATTGGTAAAGACCTTGCCGACCAGCAGCAGTTCATCGACGCCGCTCTTGCGGTATTGCGGAAGGTGGTTCCCTTGATGCCCGACGCGCCACCGCTGCCTGATCTTCGTCCGGCGCACACACGGCACAGTCTGACGGGCCGTAGCATCGTCACGCTTGAATCCTACACGGTCGATGACTTGAAGCGCCTGCGGGAGTGGGCACGGGCGCAACTGCCGAAAGAGAGCAAGCCCGAACGGCCGGTCAACGCCCCCACGGTCGATAAGGGCAAGCTGAAAGTCAAAACTGACGCTAGGGCCACTGCCTTGTTCCTGGAAGATACGAAACGAACCAAAACGGCCATTGCGAAAATGCTCGATGTTACGACGCAAGCCCTCGCGCCTAACAAGTGCCCGAAACTCTCTCAGGCCATGCGGATACACAAGGCCCCGGACCAGAAACGGCGCATTCGAGGATCGAAAGACAAAGATGGCAACCTAGAGGCATACGAAGAGTAGTTACGTTCTACGTTACGTCAAAAGATTTTCAAGGCGGTTTCCATCGGGAATACCGCCTTTTTTCATGCGCCGTTGGTTACGTAACGGTTTAGCTCCGTCCGGTATTTCGACGTAACCGGACATTTTCGATCGGAGCAAAAAACTATGACCTATTCCGTGAAAGATGTAGCCGAACGCTATCACGTTGGCGAGCACACGGTTCTAACGTGGATTGCCGGTGGGGAGCTACAGGCGGTGAACTGTGGCAGGAAAGTGGGATCGAAGAAGCCACGCTGGCGGATAACTGCTGATGCCCTCACTGCCTTTGAATTGTTGCGGACTCCCACGCCACCCGCGCCACGGGCACGGCGGAAGAAACAAGACACCAGCGTTATCGAGTTCTACTAATCATGCCAAAGCCACCACTGAAAAAGACCGAGTCAAAATTGCCGCCGAAGAAAATGGAGCGGCAAGAACGCTTGGAACACAAAGAACGGATTCTGGAGACAGACTCTGTTGCCGAGCGGAAGGAACGCATGGAACGCTTGGAACGGCATTTAGGGAGACACCCCAAGACCGTGGTGGACGCAATCGAAGCGTACCTCAAGCGGTACATCGTCCTAGACGAGTCGGAGTATCTGCCAATTGCCGCCTGGATCGTCGCAGCATGGTTGTGTGACTTGTCGGAGTGGGACCGTTTTCCACACTTGGCAATAACTTTCGGCGACAATTACTCTTCCCCTTGAACGACAATTAGAATTCCCGGTTGAGAACCAGAGGCGTGCGGCCCCCCCTTTTGTGAAGCGCAGCGCAGCGGAGCGAAACAAAAGGGGGGGCCGCACGCCGCCGCGGGTGGCCCTCGCCAATCTCAGGCCGCGTCGGGCGGCTTGGTTCGCTTGGCCTCGTCCAACCGGTAGCTCGGGATGTTCAACTCCAAGATCACGCTGTGATGCACCAGGCGGTCGATTGCCGCCGCTGTCGTCATCGGATCCTTGAAGATCGTCTCCCACTTCGAGAACGGCAGGTTGCTGGTCAGCATCACCGTGCCGCGCTCGTAGCGTTCCGCCAACAAGGTGAACAGCACCTCCATCTCCTCCCGGCTCTGCTGCACGTAGCCGATGTCGTCGATCAAGAGCACCTCGCACTTCGACATCTGCTTTAGCACCCGGTTGAGCTTCAGATCCCGTTTGGCCGCCAACAGTTCCTGAACCAGCAGGGCACACGACCATGAGACCACCTTCCGTCCGTTGCGAACCAATTCCTGGGCGATCGCCGATAACAGGTGCGTCTTTCCCGATCCGGTCTTGCCGAACAACAACAGGTTCTCGCGGCGGTCCACGAACGAGCCTTCCATGAGCGTCCGCACTTGGCGAGAGACCTTCGCCGGCAACCGCGCCAGGTCGAAGCTCGCCAGATCCTTCTCCAGCGGCAAACGGGAATCCCGCAGCAGCCGCTCGGTCCGCTTTGCCAAGCGGCCCTGGCATTCCCGCTCGGCCAGTTCCAACAGGTACTGCTCGTAGCTGGCCGTCTCCTGTAATGCCCGTCGGGCCAGTTCCTCAAAACACTCCCGAAACGTCGGCAAGTGCAGTTCCCGCAAGCAAGCCGCCAACTTCTCTTTCAAATCCCCCTTCGCACCCATCCCACACCTCCTTGTGCAAGAACAAGTCATCGAAATCCGACAAGTCCACTACTTCGACGGTCACTTCGGTGACCGCCGGAACTTCCTCGGCCCGCTGGACCAACGTTTCGACCGCGGCCCGGGTCGCGGGCTGGCCGCTGTTTAGAAGCGTTCGCAACGCCTCGTCCACGGCCGTCTCGCCGTGGCCTGCCGCCAGATAGAGAATCTGCAAATACTCCTTGTGACCGCGCTTGGGCTGCGCTTCCCGCAAGGCGTCGAAGGCCATGCGAAAGCGGCTCGTGGGAAACAGCTCTTCCCGGTAAACGTAGTTCTCAAAAGCCCCCGGTTTTCGCACCAACCAGTCGATAATGTGCCGGTAGTTGATGGCGTGTTTGTTCCGCCCGCGCAAACGCGGAAAGCGCTCCATCTCCTTCTGGGCGTACCAGACCTCGACATGCTCCACGTACAATCGCACCTCGACCCGCTCGCCAATCAAGCGGCTGGGAACCGAATAAACATTTCGGTCTACATGGACCAAACTCCCCGTATCCACGCGTACCGGGATTCGCTTGCAGCTCTCCCGTCGCCGATCCGGCAGAGGCCGAAGGCCAGGCAACTCTTCGTCCAGCCGCTTGCGACGGCCCGCATTGCGAACCGCCACCAGCTCTTTCAAGAATCGTCCATAGGCTTCACGGCTCTCGAAGTCCCGGTTGCCACGCAATAACAGGGCCTGCTCCACCGCTTCCTTGAAACGCCGATGCGATTGTTCGACATCTCCGTTCTCGTTCGGTTCCCGGGGCTGGATCTTCTCCATCTCCATCCCGTAGTAGCCCAACAGTCCCTTGTACCGCGCGGTGAACTCCTTCATGTCCGATCCGTTGTTGACCGCCAGGCTCATCCGATCCGTGCGGTGTCGTTCGGGCACGCCGCCCAATTCCCACAGGGCGTCTTGAAGTCCTTCGCCGAGGCTTCTCGAAACTCTCGGAAAAACAGACCGTCACCGACTCCCAGTTCGAGTACGTCAGCACGAAGTGGTAAAGCAGATGGTCGAACGACTGCCCGCCAATGATCACGGCCAGGCTTTCCATGTGGGTGAAATCCGACGCACACAACCGTCCCGGATGATGCACTTGGCTGAAGAACACCTCCTTCGCCGGGCCGGCCGTCGCTCGCCAACGTTTCACGCCACGCTGAAAGCTGCGCAACTGCGTTTCGTCGAACTTCCCCGGGTATTTGATCTGCAGCGCTCCAAACAGCGTCTTGGCCTCCAGGCCAGGCGCCTCGTGCAGTTGCACATGCACTTCCGGCCACACCTCGGCAAACAGGTCTGCCCGTGTCCGCCACGAGCGATCCGGCACAACTTCGCTGGGAAGCCGACCCAGCCGCCTATACTTCCTCGCCGTCTTCTCGTCCATGCTCGCCTTGTCTGCCGACTGAACCAGAGTCTTCCCTGACGACAACACCTGCCACAACCGCTTCACCTGCTCATCCGTGACCATTGCAAGTCCCCCTCCTACGGAGACTTGCAACAGTCTATCTGACCAGCCTCAACTGGCCTCAACCGGGAATTCTAATTGTCGTCAGACCGGAAAAGTAATTGTCGCTATAGACCCAGATCGTCGTCACGGGGCTGAACACTCGGTCCCGATACGTCACTCCATGTTCGTTGAGCACCTCCTGGATGCTGGCCTCCGTCAAGATGTCCACGAAAGGCAGCCCTTCATTGCGCAAAGCGGCGGCGTACCGCATCGAGGCTCGACATGAAACCGCCTGCTGGGTGACGGCGATTCCAGCCGCATGATTAGAACCCAATGCGGACGAGACCTCTTCCCGGGCGGCAATGCCCGGATGTACTTCCATGCCCTCGGTCGAAGTGGCCGTCTCGCCTGAATGTGCTACGCTGATCGGTGACCAGCTGTCAGTATTTATACGTATGTATAGATGTGATATGTTCGGTCACTTCGACAAATACGGACAACCAAGGCTTGCGTCGATGGAAGTTGTGGGCGTGTGTCATGCTGTATCGCGCCTCAGGCCCACGCATCTTGGCTGGGCAAGCCGTTGCTCAATCGCTGAGTTTTAAGATAAGCGATCCCGTGAAGTGACAAATGAGGCCGTCACCGAGAAATTCGCCTAAGCTAGTGCCATTCGTTTGACACACCGACGGGGGCAAGAAGACTCGCTGCCATCGGCCTGATAAGTTAAGGCTTGTATCGGTACTTCCGTTACAAGCCGTGCTCGCCGGACCGCGAGTGAGGTCAGGACGCCACGTTCTTCGACCGTTACGCAAGCCCCGGCCTGCGCCACGTTTTCTGACCGGCGTTTACTCTAAATCTTTGCATAAATCGTGTCATAATATATACAAACATGTCTTTACACGTGATATCACGAAACGGGAACGAATGAAACACTGAGAAGAGTACGCTAGTATTGATTCTTCTGGAGGCGCGTACGGTCCTGCGCTACAACGGACCACGAGGCGTTCAATCCATGCCACTGCGAGCAGCTTCCACGGTCATGCAATCATTCCCTTCCTAGGCGTTGTACTTGCTACACGGAGACGAAGTGCGATGGGCGAAGGTCAAGAAGCGTTGAATGTCATGTACCTATAGAGTTAATAGATGATATTGCTAAATAACAACGAAAACCATGTCATAATATAAGGGAGGGGTAGATTACGTATCACGCGCTGTGAATCTCCGTCGCGGTAGCACTCACGTCTAACCCTTCCACCCTAGTTTCGATTGTCGGCCGGCGGCGGTGCATCCGTCTTCGGCCAGACCAGTTGTTGTTCTTTGTGCCTCGCGCAAGCGGGGCGGTTGTGTTTTTCCCCTCACACGATCGCCCCGATCTGGGGCGATTCGCTTTTCTTGGAGATCTAATGAAATCGTTACGAAAGCGCACGGAGTTCCTTGAGCTTCACTCCAAAGAGCCCTTCGCACTACAAACCTGCCGATTGGTCATGCCGTCTTACCTGGCATAGTCCTCCGCTTTCTGACGACGAACGAGCGACTCTACCCGAAATGACGGATCCGCCGTGCGCACACAAAAGCGATGGGCGGCTCAGTTACACAAGGAAACTCAGCGCAACGCATGTTTCCCCGGGGTCGCGACGTGTCCCTCTCCAAGAACTGCGCACCGGGGAAGACGACTGAAGCCCGAGCCAGCCCACGGCGGCGTCTTGGCTGAGACGGCTTTCCAAGTTACCAGATGGCGCCTGCCACATCTTCCAGCGTGACAGACCGCCGGCTGGCCGAAACTGGGATTCTTGGAGCCTCCGCTGTCGGTGGTGAATCGAGCCGGGCCGCCCTTCTGATTGGCGATAATCGACTTCTTCGGGCAAAGATCCCCTGCGGAAAAAGCTCGCAACTCTGGTTCAACCAGCATTGCCATCGCCGGGTGGGCGGTTGGAGCAGCTTGGACATCTTGGTTCGCCGGTATTTAGTCGTTCCGGAAAGTCGGGCACTTGCCGACGCGGTCCACGAAGCGGCAGAGATTGCGGGACTCCAAAGTCCTCGGTGTTGCCGATGGTGTGGAACAACGTTTTTCATTGGGCACACGGAACGTCTTGGCCCGCGATTCCAGTAAGATTGTTACTTACATAAGATAACGTGTGATATCTTATCTAAATAACAGTATAAAACGTGTCGTAATACTATGAAAGGGCAGGTTACGTATCATACTTCGCGAGTCTTCGGCTCAGCGGTACTAACATCTAACCCTTTCACTCAGTTATTCTCGTCGATCGAGGACCGTACGTCTGTCTATTAGTCGCACCGACGACGTTCTTCGCGCCTCGCACAAGCGGGCCGTTGTGTTTTTCCATCACACGATCGCCGCGGTCTGGGGCGATTCCCTTTTCTTGGAAGTCTAATGAAGTCGTTACGAAAGTGCGCGGGTTGCCGGGAGCGATCGAACGAAGACTGGCCGGCGTCTGCCGAGCTTGTCGTTCATCGCGCGCCCTGAGTTCTTGCGGGACTTGTCAGATAACCAAGGGTTTCTGTATTTGAGCATTTCAGTCGCTCGTTGTGGCTGAAATCTGAGTGAATGTGTGTTCCGCCTCCCCGCGCGGTGCGGGGGTTGGCTCGTGTTTCAACTTGAAACATGGCCGCCCCCGCGTGGGGGCGGCCCCGTTCTTGGAGGTCGTACCCGTATGAGAAAGTACCAGAAGTCTGCCTGTTGCAAGAAATCCCCGCCGGCCTGGCACGCTGGCTTCGAGACCATGCTGCCTGCGATTGAGACCTGTGCCCGTGTCGCGTTTCGGCATCTCAAGCCCGAGGCCCGCGCCGAAGCTGTTCAGGAAACGATCTGCAATGCCTGCCAGGCTTATGCTCGGCTTGTTGAACTGGGCAAGACCGACGTGGCCTATCCCACGGCTTTGGCAAAGTTTGCAGTTCGGCAGACGAAGGAGGGCCGTAAGGTGGGCGGCAAATTGAACATCCGCGATGTTTCCAGCGACTATTGCAAGCAGAGGAAAAGCGTGTTTATCGAGCGACTCGATCACTACGATAGCGAGGAGGAGGCTTGGAGCGAAGTTCTGGTCGAGGACCGCCGCACCGGGCCAGCCGACACGGCCATTGTGCGAATTGACTTCGCCACGTGGCTGAAGCTCCTGCCGCGTCGCCTGCGGAAGGTCGCGACGTTTCTGGGCAACGGCGAGACCACGAGCGCTGCGTATCCGCACAGCAGTACCATGTGACGCCGGTCGGCAACGACCGGGGGCGCCGGCGTCAGCGGGCGGCTAGACGCCGGCGAGCGGCCTCGAGTTGCTTGCGGTCGGCTTTGTCTCGCCGCTCTTCGACGCGGTACATGCGGATCGCTTCCGGGTGGCTCTGTTTCCAAACGTCGGGCAGCAGGCTTTCGTAGTCCGTCGAGCCCGCCAGCAATTGGTCGAGCACGTCTTTGACGTAGACCCCGACATCGAGGTCGTGTCGCCGCGCGCTGCTCACCAGGGTCATCATCATCGCACTTTGCTCGCCCCCGGCCACGCTGCATACGAACAGCCACGCCTTGCGGCCCATGGCCACCTGCTTCATCAACTGCTCCGCTGAATTGTTGTCGATGGGAATCCGGCCGTCCCGAACGTAGACGTTGAGTTCCTTCCAGTGGTTGCGAATGTACCGCAACGCTTCCGAGAAGTCGCTCTTCGGCAGCACTTCCTGCAAGGGCCTCGTCTCCAGCCAACTCCAAATCGCGTCCAGGATGATCGTCGATTCGCGCTGGCGCAACGCCTGGCGGTCCTGCCAGGTCATGTCCTTGGCACGGGTCTCGATATCATACAGCGCCTGGATCATTCCCAGCAGCAATTCGCTTTCCTTCGCGTAGGTTATCGCTTCCACGACCTTGCGGTGCGCGTGCCCCCAGCAGGCGGCGAACGTCAGACGTTCGTCGCTGTGGATCACTACGCTCAAGTTTCCCGAGAAACAATCTCCCTGCACGATACATCGGCTGTTGCGGAAGAAGTCGTCGGGGCCGTCCCGGTGCCGCGACACGCGGAAGTCGAAGATGTTGTAGGGTGCCAGGTAAAGGCCCATATAGACCCACATCTTGGCGAGCAAGCTCGAATCGCCTTTGGCACGCGCCTCGGCAACCTTCTCGACCAGACGCTTGCTCTTGGCGTCGCCGGGAATTACCACAGGCGGCGTCTTCGGCAACAGCATGCGGCAACCCGTGTCGTCGATGGCCACGCCCACGTCCTGCTGAACCTTCCACGTCATGTGAGCGATGAAGGGCGCGATGACGAACTGCACCTGGCTGACGAGGTTCAACAGCGTCGAACGGCTGGGCGTCCAGCCGCTGCCGGCGAACACGTCCTGGTGCCGATAGATTGGCAGGTGGTGGAACCACTTGCCCTCGACCACCGTGGCCGCCACACTGGTGTCGTAACGATCACCTTCCACTAGCGACGTGGGACGTTCCGGCGAAGCCACGCCGCAGGCGGCTTCGCCCGGACAGACATACTTCGGGTATTTCTTCACCAGCACGTACAACTCGGGACGCTTGTAAACCAGCGTCTCGGTCGTATCGTAGCCCATGGCCTCTCGCTCTCCGTGCGTGGGGCAGTTCTTCTGCGCCTCATTGCCCTCGATGACCTTCTCGATCCGCGGCAGATGGCTGGGCAGCGACTCGTCCCGTTTATTCCTCTTCACGGCGCGTGTCACCGTGTATGTCTGCACGATCGCTTCGGCCTGGGCCTCCGCCTCGGCCCGAGCCGCCTGGAACTCTTCGCTGTTTTCAAAGGGCAGCAAAGACTGGTTCTCGGCCGAAAGGATGCGCTTTCTCGCTGCGATGCCCGTTGATGAAATAGCTCAGCAGCTTTCGCAGCTTTTGCATCTCTGTCGTGAACTCCTCGATCTTCTGATCTTGCGATGCGATGGTCGCAGCTTGAACACGCAGCAGCCCCTGGCAGGCATCGAGATCGTTGGGAAGTTCGTATGCGTCGATCATGTGACTGATGATAACAAGATCGTCAAAAAGCGCAATAGCGCCTTCGCGCAAATCGGCGAGATTCCGAAAAATATTTTGCGGCGAAGGCGCTGCGTTGCGCCGTTACGAACTGACGTGTCCCAATGCGGCAGATTTCGCCGCATCGAACGAATACCGGCGACGACGTTTCACGGTCGCCAGTTCAATGCCCGAGAGCAACAACGCGAAGTCGGTGGCGTCGATTTCGACCTGCGTTCCGCTGGGCGCGCCTTGCGGCCTCTGGAAGGTGCCGCGTTCCAAACGCTTCATCCAAATCGCCAAGCCATCCCGATCCCAATGGATCAGCTTGATGCGATCCAAGCGGCGGTTGAGAAACAGAAACACGTCTCCGTTGCGGATGTCGCGTAGGAACTCGGACTGCACGATGGCGTGCAGGCCGTTAAAGCTCTTGCGCATATCGGCAGGCTTGGCGTACAAGTAGATCTTCGTCTGCCCCGAGGGAGACAAAAGCGACGAGTGCAACATCGCGGGCGCCTTTCATGTCACGAACGCACGACGACTTCGTGGAAGGCGTCGGAACACTCCGGCCGCGCACGCTGAAGTGCCTCGGCGAGACAACAAATCGCCTCCAGGCAGTCGGCCGGCACTGACACCTCCACTCCGGCCTTCAAAGAAAAACGCACCACGGCAGCGTGCGCACTCTTGCCTGCTGCGGCTGCGGGCTTCACGGGCAGGCGACTCCGCCGCGGCGGAGTCGCGGTCGAGGTGGACGGCCTAGCCGATTTCGACCCGACACGCTTCGCCCAATAGTAGAATGTGCATACCGATATCCGTTCTTGTTCGCAGAATCGGGTGACCGAAAGCCCACTCGCCCGAAACCGCTCGAACCGCACCTCCCACGCCCGCCGCTTCTCAACGTCCTGCCGACCCACCATGACTCTCGACTCCGAAATGTGACTGAACTTGACCTATCCGGCCAGTCCAAGCCTACACCCCAAAATGGCCCGCCGCCGGCCAAAGCCCTGATGGTGCCCATGTACGGTCACACTTTTAGCGACCGACAGAAAGCTACTCGTATGGGTTTGAGGGTTCCGCAAACGGCGGAGCTTGACAAGGATTTTGAGGATGCAGAACTTGACCCGGCGTATTTCTCCAAGAATAACAAGTATGTCATTCGGATAAAGCAAGACGCATTAGCAAAGCATGGCGACTTGATTCGTAAGGTT
The DNA here is from genome assembly GCA_963707295.1 of uncultured Planctomycetia bacterium. Taxonomy (GTDB): domain Bacteria; phylum Planctomycetota; class Planctomycetia; order Pirellulales; family Thermoguttaceae; genus JANXQG01. Next base: position 2,360,278 of record CAVPPL010000005.1, on the reverse strand, counting down.
TTGGAAATGGCGTACAAGAACGCCGTAGAATAGAGAAGAGTATGCCGCCGGGTCAACCGGTGTGCCTGCAAGCGGAACAGGCAGGGCAGGGGAGCAGTTATAGGCGATTGCTTCACCCTGCTTTTGTCATTTTGGGGCGTCCGCGGTGTCGGGGCGTCCACGGTGTCGGGCGTCCACGGTGTCGGGCGTCCACGGTGTCGGGCGTCCACAGTGTCAAGCCGAGACTTTCGACTTTGATCGTCGGGGGTCGAAACAGGGACGCGGTTAGTTTATCGCTCATTACCGGCTCGCCTATATCGAATGCTAGAGAGCACCCACCCCGCGCTGATATTTTCACACATCGGCGGCCATCACGGCGGCAGGAATTCTCAACCGCACTTAAGTCGTTAATTGGCAAGCACTTAGGATGACCCCCTCGTTTGGAAGCAGAAATTCGCGGCTCGCGTGCGCGAACATAGTCCAGAGCACTTAAGTACGGATGCTACAACGAGTTAGCGAACAAATGTAACCGCATTTCATTATAATAGTTGACAACTGTTGTTAATATGATATACTGGACGGAAACAAATAGGACTTTGGTCTTGGGTCTTTGGACTTGCAACCGCCAGATTATGGAAACCACGAATCATGCGTACGACACGAATCCCAGCGTCGCCGCCGTAAACTTCTTGCGAGGCGCCGGCCGCGTCAACTTTCTCTCCCACATGTTTCTGTCGGATCGTTTGCCGTCGCCCGGCTTTCGTGTGTTTCGCGTCTTTCGTGGTTTTCCCTCCGGCATCCCTCCCGCGGCCAAGCAACCGAAAAAACAAACAGCCAAAAGAAGTATTCCTACTCGCGGTCTACTATGGTCCTACTCGACTTGTGCTCCAATCCTGCTCGCGTTCTACTACGGTCCTCCTCCCATCCTGCCTTGCAAAACCCCAAGAAACCAGGCGAATTCGCGACGTTTTCAGAAACAACAAAATGTTCCGCCGAAAAAGCACAACGAAAGAATGCAGGAACACTAATTAACACTAATACACACTAATCTTGTCGGGATTAGCGTTAATTAGCGGTAATTAGTGTTCCCTTTAGCCTGAACGATGACCAATGAACCGAAAAGTGTCTCAAAGCGCCTCAAATCGTCTCATGCATATGGTTTCCCCGCGGAAAACGCGGGGTCCGCGAGGATTTTTCGCAGTCTCAAATCGCGTCAAACCGGTCTCCTTTGCTGCCAAAACAGTCTCAATAGTCTCAGTTTTGAGACTGATGCAGAGCGTTGTCACGGCGACGCGAAGGGGGCCTGGAGCACGGAATCACATGCAAATAGTGCGTGGAGCGAAGCCGTTGAACAATGGTGCGGTGCGCATGGGACATCGAACTACCTTCCAACGTCACGGCGACATTAGACGGCTTTGCGTAGCGCACCCTTTCCCAAGGCGTCTCATGCTCCACGCATCCTACGACTACGGAGCTAGATGGACGGCACACGGCGTGTGCCTGCTACCTTCGGCCCGGCCATGTTTTTGGCCGCGTCCAGAAATGGTCCTCGCGGCCGCCGTAGTAGTCGCTCAGAACCAGGTCCATAACCCAGGTCGTCCGCGCTGCCGACTCGCCCGTGCTCGGGCATGCGTCGCGGCCGTGCAATTGATCGACGATGCACTGAATCAGCGGCTGCTGGATGTGCGGCGGATTGGGCCGTTCAAAAGTCTCGACGCCGGCGGCCGTCGTCAGCACGACCGGGTCATTGCCGAAGACGGTGAGCGTTATCTTGCCCAGCGTGCCGGTGATGGCGATGGCGTCTTCCTGGTCCGCCGCCGCAAAGTTCCATCCGGCCACTCCCAACGCGCCGCAACGGAAACGGCAATGCATGGTGACAGCGTCCTCCACGTCGCATGCCGACGCCAGGTTGGCCGCCGCGCCGTGAACTTGCTCGATCGGCCCAAGAAGAAAATCAAAAATGTCCAGGGCGTGCGAGGCGAGGTCGAGGAAGTGTCCGCCGCCGGACTGCTCGGCCAAAAGCCGCCACTCCAAGTTGCCGGGCTCGATGCGGCCCATTTTATTGCTCGCATAGACGTAGTGCAGCATCGTGACCTGTCCCACGCGGCCCGCATCAATGAGTTCCTTCACCGTGAGAAACCGCGGCAGGCGGCGACGATAGTAGGCCACGAAAAGCGGCAGCCGGGCTTCCGCGAAGGCCGCGATCATCTGCCGGCACTCGGCATGGTTGCGGGCCATCGGCTTTTCCACGTAGGCCGGCTTGCCCGCCGCCGCCACGCGCAAGGCGTAGTCAAGGTGCGCACCCGGCGGCGTGGCGATATAGACGGCGTCCACCTCGGGATCGCGGATCAGTTCGTCGGCGTCGGTCGTCCAGCGTGCGACGCCGTGCCGCCGGGCGTAGTCCTCCGCCAGCGCGGCATCGCGGCGCATGACGAAAACCAATTCGCTGCCGTCGGCCTTTTGAAAGCCCGGCCCGCTCTTCACTTCGGCAACATTGCCGCAACCGAGAATGCCCCAACGAATGGTCATGCCGCCATTTTACCGCAAGGCGGCGGTCTGGGCAGCGGGGCGGATCGCCTGCAACGCGCGCTCGGAGTAAAACAGCGGATTCGACTCGAACTTCTTCAGCGTCGCCTCGGAGGCAAAAAGATAGACATGGCCGTCGTATTGCGCTCCGTGCTCGCGGAAGCCGGGGACTGCTCGGCCCACTTCCACCGCGAGCACCACGTCGTTGCCCGAATTGATCGGCGCGTAGCGGTCGGGATTGGCCTGGAAGCGGCGCAGTTCTTCGGGGCCGGTGAACAAGTAAATCCGGCCGCGATGGATAATGCCCCATGCCTTGTCGCCCTTCTGCCATCGCCCCGTTTCGACGAGTCGCACCGGGCAGTACCCGTCCAGGGCCAACGTCGGTCTCCCTGTCGCCGGAACTTCCTGAGGCGGCGTCGGACGGCTATTGGCAGCCGCCGGACTCGCCGGCAGCATCGTCGTGGACGCGGGCGGCGCCGCGATGGGAGCAGGCATATTCGACGGAACCGCAGCGGAAACCTGAATCGGCGCGGCAGCCGGCTGAACGGGAACGGCCGGCTGTGCCGCGCCATAGGTCGGCGACATGGGCGCATCGCCCGCCCGCAACGGATTCGCCGGCGCAGCCGAGCCGATCGCAGGATTGGCGGGAATCTGCGCGTAGGCGCCTGCCGCTCGACGCCGGGCGTCGGCGGCAACCCCGTTGAGCTTCAGAAGATATTGATCGACGGGCATCGCTTCGGGAATGAAGGCCAGCACTTCGCCCGACGCCGTTGGTGCCAGGACGATTGTGGTCGGCAGCCGCGTTACGCCATACTGCTGCGCCGTGTTTTTGAAGTAGTCGTAGTTCAGCTTCACCGGCACGAAATTGGCCTCCAGCGCCGTGACCGCGCCGGGCTGATTGCGGAGGTCGTTCTCCAGTCGGTGGCAGTTCGGGCACCAATTTGCCGTGAAGAACAGCAGGACGAAGCGATTAGATCGGGCGGCGGTCGCCTTGGCGCCTTCAATCGTGCCCTCCCAATTGATCGCCTGCTCGCCAAAGGCGGCTCGTTGAACGAAAATAAGAAGCAGCAACGGCAGGAATTGTCGTGCCAAACGCATGTATGCGCCCTCGCGGCTGGATAGACAGCATGTAACATTCACTGTTATCGGACCCGCGGACGGTACAACTGGCCAAAAAAGGCGGCAAAAGGTCGATGAATCCCGAGGAAATGTCGAAAAAAGATCAAGCAGACAGGACAAGAATCGAAAATGTCGCTTGACATAGTTTCGTCAGGCGTTAAGATAACAGTAGAAATTGAGTTCTGCCGGGCAGGCGGGTGAGTGTTTCCTGCATCTGGCATCTGAGAGCCGCCCCCCCCACACAAGGGATGATTCTTTCCAGGGGGAGTGGCAGACGCGTCTTAGCCTGAGAGCTTGGATACTGTTGCAGAGCTTGAAATTAGCCTGCCGTCGCAGAATAAGAAATAGGAACAGTTCATTCGCATCTAACCGTGCACGGTAAGACATTCTGGAAGGTTTGGAACACAGACCTTCGACTCCAAAAGGGCCAAACAATTTACTTTGCGTTGCGGTCGGCAATCTGTACGGTCTGCTGATGGTACGGCGATCGGCGCCGTAAGGTGGGTTTTAATTGCTTGCGGTTAAAGGTGAAACATACCGTTGGTTTAGTTGCGGTTTGCTCCATTTCCGGCCGTAGGCAGTGATAATTGCTTTCGTTTGAATGTGAAGCAATCGTTCGCTTGTAGTAGCGATTCGTTTCCATTTGAACCGTTTTGAATTTTGATTTCTCGAGGTTATACGCTCGGCCTTGCCGGCGGAGCGATCCTCACTATCACGGGTGCGCCGCTATTCGGCGCGTTGAACAGTCGGTGCTTTTCGTCACCGAATCAGGAAGGAGTTTTGCTTAGGTGGGCTATATGGCAAAAAAGAAACGAGGGGGAATTCGCGGCCGTGGGATGCAAGGCCCAAGAACACGCAATAACTATGGTTATCGTGGCGGCAATCGGCCCGTCCGTCCCGCGAACTATAATAATATGGACTCGCAGGAACCGGCCGATGTCCCGCAAGAAAATGGCGAAGTCGGCCCTCTCGAACCGGGCGGCGGCGTGCTGGAAATGCACCCCAACGGCTACGGCTTCCTCCGCGATCCCGAAGAACAACTACACCCGCGAATTGACCGACCCCTTCGTGCCCGGCAGCATGATCGAGAAGTTCGGTCTCCGCGAAGGGCTGCTACATCAACGGCATGGTCCAGCCGGGCCGCCGGCAGCAAGGACCGCGGCTCCGCGAGATCATCGACGTCGACGGCATGACGCCGGAAGAGTATCCCGAAGTCAAGACCTTCGATCAGCTTACGCCGATCAACCCCGAGTCCTGGCTGCACCTGGAAACCGGCCCCGAGCCGCTGACCACGCGCGTCATGGACCTGCTTGACGCCGCTGGGCAAGGGCCAGCGGGCCTTGATCGTCGCCCCGCCGCGGACCGGCAAGACGATCCTGCTGCAGCACATCAGCCACGGCATTTCCACGAACTATCCCGGACGTCAAGCTGATCGTGCTGCTGATCGACGAGCGGCCCGAGGAAGTGACCGACATGCGCCGCGCGCGTCAAGGGCGAGGTGATCGCCAGCAGCCTCGACCGCGACATCGAAAGCCACGTCCGCCTCTCGCAGTTGGTCGTCGAACGCTGCAAGCCGCTGGCCGAGATGGGCAAGGACGTCGTGCTGCTCTTGGACTCGATCACCCGCCTGGCCCGGGCCTTCAACAAGTGGGTCGGCAACACCGGCCGCACGATGACCGGCGGCGTGGACATCAAGGCGATGGACATCCCCAAGAAGCTCTTCGCCACGGCCCGGCTCTTCGAGGAAGGCGGCTCGCTGACCGATCGTCGGCACCGGCCTGGTCGACACCGGCAGCCGCATGGACGAGCTGATCTTCCAGGAGTTCAAGGGCACCGGCAACATGGAACTGGTGCTCGACCGCAAGCTGGCCGACCGCCGCGTCTGGCCGGCGATCGACATCAGCCAGTCCGGCACGCGCCGCGAGGAAAAGCTGCTGCCGCCGGACATCCTTCACGCCGTGACCATGCTGCGCCGCACGCTGTCCACGATGCACCCCGTCGAGGCGATGGAGCAATTGACCAGCCAGCCTGGCGAAGTTCAAGTCGAACAAGCAGTTCATCGAGTTGATCGCCGGGTCGAGGGCGATGGATTAGCTCGGAGCTTCAATGGGCAGAATTCGGAAGATGATCGACATACTGGGCCGCGAAAGCTGGACGATGTTCGATTCCGGCGCCGAAACACGTACATCGTGCCCGATGTCGCGGCGAAGCTGATCACAACAACCGTTCCTCACACGCTTCATACGAAGCTCGGCGGCGAGACTAAGACCTCGTCGCTGTCCGCAGTATTGGTAGGTGAAATCGCGGGCAAGTCGTTCTCGACTCAGGCCTTCGTTCTCGACCGTATCGGCGTGGATGAGGACAATAAGCCGATCGAGATCCTTTTCGGAGCGCTTGCGATGCAGCAATGGGGTATCCGACTAGTGCCCGAAAAGGAAGACCTGGATTTGTCGCATTTTCCCGAGGTGTTCGTGGAATTCTGAGTCGCGGGAGTTGCTATGAAGTGGCGGCAAGCGTATCCACTGCAGCGGATATAGTGACCTCGATTAGCTCGCTCGCGTGGGCCGTGGAAACGAACATCGCCTCGAACTGGCTGCACGGCAGGTAGACGCCGCGGTCCATCATGCCCCAGAAGAATCGAGCGTAGCGCTGCGTGTCGCTCCGCGCGGCCGATTCCCAATCGGTGACCGGGCCGGGATTGAAGAACAACGTCATCATCGAGCCGACGCGAGTGAGCGTGTGCGGAATGCCAGCCGACCGGGCCGCCGCCGATAGACCATCGGCCAACTGCTGCGAAAGGCTTTCCAGCACGACATACGCGTCGCTGTCGCGGAGCACTTTGAGCGTGGCGATGCCAGCCGCCGTGGCCAGGGGATTGCCGCTGAGCGTGCCCGCCTGAAAGACCTTGCCGACCGGAAGAACGTGGTCCATGATCTTCGGCGCGCCGCCATAGGCTCCGACCGGAAGGCCGCCGCCGATGATCTTGCCCAGCGTCGTCAAGTCGGGCGTTAAACCGAATAACGACTGGGCGCCGCCGTAAGCCACGCGGAAACCGGTCATTACCTCATCGCAGATCAAGTAGCGCTCCATAGCGCCTTGTCGTGGTGGTCAAGGCCAAGCGGAATTCCTCGCTCGGCACGACGCAGCCCATGTTGCCTACCACCGGCTCGAAAATCACGCCGCGATTCGGTCGCCATCCTGTGCGAACGCCGCTTCCAATGCCGCCGAATCGTTATAAGGCAGCACAAGCGTGTCCTTGGCGGTGCCGGCGGTCACGCCCGGCGAGTTGGGCACGCCGAGCGTCGCCGCGGAACTGCCCGCGGCCACCAGCAGGCTATCGACGTGGCCGTGATAGTTGCCGGCGAACTTGACGATCATCTCGCGGCCGGTGTAACCGCGGGCCAGCCGGATGGCACTCATCGTCGCCTCGGTGCCCGAACTGACCAGCCGCACCTTTTCCACCGAAGGCACGGCGTCGATAATCAGTTCGGCCAACTCGTTTCCTGCAAGGTCGGCGCACCATAGCTCGTGCCGCGGTGGATGGCCGCCTCCAGCGCCGCCACTACCGCCGGATGCCCGTGACCGAGGATCATCGGCCCCCAGGAGCCGATGTAGTCCAGGTAGCGATTGCCGTCGATGTCGATGAGCCACGGCCCTTCGGCGCGTTGAATGAAGATCGGCTCGCCGCCGACACCGCCAAACGCCCGCGCCGGGCTGTTGACCCCGCCCGGCATGACCTGCAATGCCCTGGAAAACGCGATTTTGCTGTTGCTTCGTGACACGGCTGCGGCGACCTCGTGGAAAAATGACTTGCGTATGCGATATAATCTACACAAACACCCTCTACACTGGGAGACCGCTCATGGGAACGCCCGAAGTACCGTTGGAACACGCGCACGAAACAATCGAGCACCACGCCGAGCACTCCACGGAGCCGTGGATCATGGGCGTCGCCCTGACGGCGGCAGTCCTGGCGGCGATGGCGGCCGTCACCGCACTTTATGCGGAGCATTTCGCCACCGAGGCGACACTGGAGCAGATTCAAGCAAGTGACCGGTGGACCGAATTTCAAGCCAACAGCATCAAGGAAAAGGTCATTCTAGGCAACAAGAAGATCTGCGAGAAGCTTGGCATCGCAGTAGACCCGGAAGACGAGGCGAAACTCAAGGAATACAAAGACAAAAAGAGCGAGGTCAAAGAGAAGGCCGAGAAGTACGTGGAGGAATCACAAAAGCACCTTCGCGAGCACGTACCTCTTTCCCGCGGCTTGACCATGTTCCAGCTTGCCATCGCCGTCGGAGCCATTTCGGTCCTGACCAAGCGGAAAGCCTTCTGGTTCGTAGCGCTCGGTTTCGGAGCCATCGGATTCATTTTCCTCATAGTTGGGTTCACGCTTTAGCTTGCAAGTTTAGGGCATCTGCACAAGACGGGCTATCGACTGCTATCATTGCGCAGTTGACACGCGCTACCCAGTTTGGCATACTTATTTTGCTATGAAACGATTTGCACACAGTACTTCTTGGCTTGCTCTCGCTGTTGCTTTGCTTTGTACCGCGCCGCCCTGCCGCGCCCAGGATTGGGCGCGCAAAATGTTCGACCATACGAGCCACGATTTCGGCACAGTTGCCCGCGGCGCGAAGGTTGAGCACCGCTTCACCTTGGAAAACCCCTATCTTGAAGACGCCCATATTACATCCGCCTTCGCGAGCTGCGGCTGCACGTCGCCCGAGGTGCCGAAAGAAATCATCAAAACCTGGGGCAAGGCCGCCGTCGTCGTCCACATCGACACCGTGAACTTCCAAGGCCAGAAGGACGTGACGGTCAACGTCAAGTTCGACAAGCCTTTTGAGGGCGAAGTCCAGCTTTCGATTCACTGCTACATTCGTAGCGACGTGGTGCTTGATCCGGGCGCGGTGAACCTCCACGCGTCGCAAGGCGGCACGGCCCAGCAACGGGTCGTCGTGCGCTACGCCGGCCGGCCAGACTGGCAAATCCAAGGCGTCGAATCGGCCAATCCGAGCCTCACCGGCAAGGTCACTGAGGTCTCCCGCGTCGGCGGCTCCGTCACGTATGATCTGACCGTCAACCTGGCCCGCGACGCCAAGCCGGGCTATACCCGCGACGAATTGAACCTGATCACGAACGATCCGAACCCCCGTGCCCAGCGCGTGCCGGTACCGGTCGAAGCCATTGTCCTCGCACCCATTACCGTCCATCCTTCGCCGCTGATGATGGGCACCGCGCCGGCCGGCAAGCTGGAAACGCCCGTGATGCGGCCGCTGCTGGTCCGCGGCCTGTCGCCATTTTCGATCACCAGCGTTGAATCGAGCGATCCGCATTTCCGCTGCGACGTGCCCAAGGAGACCGCCGCGATCCAGCGGCTGCCGGTCAACTTCCTTGGCGCGGAGACGCCGGGCAAGCTGAGTACGCGGCTGCGCATCCACACAACGGCGGCGGCCGAACCGGTGGAAGCGGATGTGAGCATCGACCTTACCTCACCCAAGGGCGGGACCGCCGATCAGCCGAAGCCGCCTGGCGGTTCGCCGGAAAACGGCCCAGTCGATCCGATTTTCGGCCCGCCTGGAACGGCAAGTAGGTCCCTTCTGCCGGAAGGGACGAATGCGGTTCACCCTCGCTAATAGGCTTCAGTTTCTTGATTCGATTCAACACCCAATGGTCCCTTCCGGCAGAAGGGACCTACTGGCTGGAGATTCCACCATGTTCGCCAATCGCATCGTGACAACCGCATTTGTCGTTTTTAGCACGTTGGCCGCATCAGCCTTCGCCGCCGACAAAGCCCCGCCCGCCGACAAGGAACTTTTCGATGGCAAGTCTCTGGACGGCTGGAAGGTTACCGATTTTGGCGGCCAAGGGAAGGTGGAGGTCAAAGATAAGGCGATCGTCATGTCCCGCGGCAACGACATGACCGGCATCACCTGGACCGGCAAGCCGCCCAAGGGCAACTACGAACTGACGCTCGAAGGCAAGCGGATCGAGGGCAGCGACTTCTTTTGCACGACGACGTTTCCCGTGGGCGACAAATGCTGCTCGTTCGTCACCGGCGGCTGGGGCGGCAGCACGATCGGCCTCTCCAACGTCGACCACATGGATGCCTCGGAGAATGCGACGTCTTCCACGTACGACTTCAAGAGCGGCTCCTGGTACAAGTTCCGCATCCGCGTGACGGACGAAAAGATCGAAGTCTGGATCAACGACAAGCAGGTCGTCGACCAGGCCCGCAAGGAACATTCCTTCGGCGTGCGGATCGAATGCGATCCTTGCTGCCCGCTGGGAATTGCCGCCTACGACACGGTCGGCGCAGTGCGAAATATTCGTCTGCGGGAAATCAAGTAGGTCCCGCTTGCCGAGCGGGACCTTTGCAGTTCAAGCTCTGTACGAGGACTCGGCTCCTGCGATAACGCCGCCTGCACAGGTCCTTTCCGGCAGAAAGAACCTACTTCCCCGGTTCCGGCAGCTTGTTTATCGCGCCGGCTGGTCCAGTGGGCAAGTCCGGGCCGTGATCGTGAGCGGCGTCCTTGGGCGGCTCCTTCTTCTTCACGATCGCCTTGCGGTCGAGATGGATTTTCTCGTAGACGTCGCCTGGTATGACGTAGTACCACTGGGCGAAACGCTTGTTGAGCTCGTTGACGTGCTTCTTGCCGGCGGCGACTTTGTCCTTGTATTCGTCCTGGCGGCGCTGGTTTTCCTTGTCGATTCGCTCCTGCTCGGCCTTCCGCTGCTTGGCCTTCTCGGCGGCCTCTGCTGCGTCGTCTTTCTTGGGCTCGTCCTTTTTGGGATCCGCTTTGTTTTCTGTCGTCTTCGCGGCGTCGGCCTTCGGCGCATTGGCTTTCTTGCTTTCGCCGGCCTTGGGCGGCTCGGCCTTCTTGCCATCATCCTTCTTGGGCTCGTCCTTTTTCGCGTCCTTGCTGTCTTTGGCATCGGCCTTCTTCGGCTCTTCTTTCTTCTCCGGCGTCTTGGTCGCGGGCTTCTCTTCCGGCGGCAGTTGTTCAACGGCCGGCTTGGGAATCGCGTCCTGGTTAAAGTCGGCCATCACGAACAGATAGCGGTCCATGCCGCCTTCCTTCGTCTCGGCCTTTTTGTCCTTGACGTTGCCCGTGGACGAGGCCCCGGTGGTGTTGCCGAAGCGAAGCACGTAGCGGGCGCCGTCGTTCATCTGAAGATTGATCTCGCCGAACTTGGAGACGATGTCCAGCGCGTTGGGCTTCTTTGCGTCCAGAGGGACGACGAAGAAGCCGCGCTCCTGGAGGGTCTCCTTGGTCGCGTCGTCGAGGCTGCGGACGCGCAGATCGGCCGGCACGTTCGCCGGCTTGCGCTCCACGTTGACGATCTTGAGGTCCTCCAGCGCCGATTTCATGCCGTCCAGCGCGGTGGTGTTCAATTCCTCGTCGGCGGCCAGCTTCCGCGGGACGGTCTTGCCCGTCTTCATGTCGAAGCCCAGGTCTTCCGCCAGCTTCCACGGCTGCTCGCCGGAGGGAAGATCAAGCTTGTATTCGCCGCTGGGCACCGGCGCCAGGAAGCGCTGATTCGTGCGGGGATCGACGACGTGCTCGATGCTGTAGTCGTTGATGTGGATCTGCTTGAGGTCCATCGTATTGAGATTGAGCAAGTTCGGCTCGATCCAATCGGCGAACTTCACCGAGACCTTGCTCGGATCGAGCTGCACGATATAGACCAAGTCCTTGCCCTTGCCCGCTTCGCGTAGATAGCACTGGTTGCCCTGGTCGGATTCCACTGGCTTGCCGATGATGGCCGCGGCGAGATCCTGCCCGGCGGCGTCTTTCATGGTGACCCGGGTGCCGACGCCAGTGTCGGTTGACTTGACGGTGTCGGGATCGGGATCGACGACGCCGTACTTGTTGTAGGCGGTGCGCTTGGCGTCGTCGCTCAAGGGCGGCGAGGCGGGGTCGAAGCCCGGCGCCAGGCCGAGGATCTTGAGGTCTATGAGCGCGTTGGCCGCCGCGGCCAGATGCTCCTTGGCGTCGGCCGGATAGTTGCCGTGAGTGGGCAGGACCCACGAGTTATTGACCTTGGCCACTTCCAAGGCGACCGAACGGCCATCCTTCTGATCGAACTGCAAGACGTTCAGGCTGGCAACGGCGGTCGGCTCCGTGAACTTGGGGAAGAGCTTCGTGCCGACGAGCTGCGTATTGGCCGTGGACGCCTGCCGGGGGACGGTGAACCAGGCCGCGGCGGTGAGGACCACGGCGGCGGCGATGAAGAATACGGTTTTGGAGTTTTCGTTTTGCATTGTCGGTTTTCCTTGATTTCTCGGCCGCCGTCGCGACCCGCAAGCGGGTGCCCCGGCTCCGGGTTAAACGAGTCTTATCTCAGCCGCTGGCTGGAAACGCCTTCGCGCTCCTTGGAGCGGCGGTGGAAGAAGACGGCGGCCGCCACCAAGAGCAGAGGAATCGGCGGCACGAGCAATGCTAACAGCTTGTACCAATTCTTCATGTCCTGGATCTTGGCGTCCTGCTTGTTATTGATCTGTTCTAGTGTGCGATCATACTTGAGGTCAGTCTCAGTACGCGTCTCTTCCAACTTGCGCATGACGGCGTTGAGTTTCTGTCGCCAGAAGCTGCGCCGCGGCAGCATCGTCGAGGTGCTTGTCGTGAACCGTCTTGGTCACCTCCTTTTTCACCTTGTCAACTTCCTTGGTGGCTTGGCGAATCACGTCGTCGTGTTCTTCTCGCTGCGTCTCGCTCGCCGCGATGCTCTCGGCACGGGCGGCGCTGGCGTGTTCCTCGAAGCGGGCCAAGGTGCGGTGCTCGGGCCGGCGCTTGCGAATTTCCAGGAAGCGGGTATCGTTCGCCAAAGTGTCCAGAGCGTTTAGCACGAACGTGACGTTGTCGAAATCGTATTCGATGTCCTGCCCGGGGAATCTGCCTTTCTCGCGCATCTCAAAGAGTTCGTCATTCACCGCATCCGCGTCGGCCACGAGCACCACGTTGATGGGCGAACCGCCCACGCCGCCGCGCGGCTTGCCCGTGATGTGGGCCGCCAGCACGTAGGGCTCTCCCTGGCTGGGCTGATAGGAGAGCGAGCGGAACTCGTTGAGCCGGCTGCGAGGATTGAACATGTCCGGCGCGGCGATCATTTTGCTGACAGGCACCGTGCCGGCGTCCGGCCCGGTCTCGACCAGCGGAGTGAACTGCCGGTCCTTCATTTGCAATTCCACGGCTTTCTTGGCGTATGCGATTACGTCGCCCACGGTCTTCATATTGGCGAGCATTTCCTTGAAATCGGCGGCCTGGGCCTTTTGTTCGGCCGTCTCCTCGTCGAAGAAGACGGTCGATTCGGATCGCTGTCCGGTTTTCGAGAGCAGTTCCGCGGCCTGGTCCTTCAAATGCGCGGCCGAATCGAGCCAGTTGATGCGAAGCTTCAAGAGCGCGTCGTCCGACGAGCTCGATTCAATCATCGCCATGCCTTCGGTGGTCAAGCCGGCCGCAGCCTGCTTGAGCTTGGCCGCTTCGCCCTTCAACTGGGCGGCGCGAGTCAGGCGGGGATTGCCGGCGGTCGCGCTGCCGCAAGCCTTGGGCCTCCGATTCCAGCCTCTTGGCATCGGCCGTCAGTTTGTCCGCCGCTTCCTTGGTCAAGAGCACCGCGCGGCCCTCGTCGCTGTCATCATCGGCGGCGGGCAGCGGGAAGCGGTTACGCAGGTCGGACACGAGATCGCCGATTGCGCGGCTGTGGCCCTTGCCCAAGAGTTGCGTGGCCAGTTCTTCCAAGCTAGTATCGTCGCTGAGCTTGCTGGGTTCGATGGTCTTCTTGCCGTTGCCGCCGGCGGAGACCTGATTGTATTCCTCCTCGACTTCGGCCCCTTTTTCGTTCAGGTCGTCGAACTTCTCCTGGTCCGAGTCGTCTTGCGCCTTTTTGATTTGGGTGACAAAGTCTTCCAACTCCTTGTTGAGCTGCCGGGCGTACTGCTTGTTGTACCATTTGGCGGCAAGCCGCTTGACCGCCGCGGGCGTGTCCTCAATGAAGCCAGGACCGAAAAAGAGCAGGTGCTGCAGCTTCGAGCTGATCGGGTCGGTCTCGTTGAAGGGCATTTTCGCGCCGCAGCTCTTGTCGACGAAGATGAACTCCGGATTGATCGTATTGCCGAACTTGGGATAGGGATTATAGCGCTGCCAGACGATCTTTTCGCTGCCGCCGCTGGGCGGGCGGATTCCGGAGGGATTCATCTCGTCGCCGTCGCCGCCGTCGCTGAAGTCGATGCCCAAGAGCCGCCACAGGGCGCGGATATCGCCCTTTTCCTGGTTCTCCGGCGGCTGCATCATCATCGGGTTTTGCTGTTGCGGCCGCCGCGGCTGATAGGTGCCGGGCACATTGCCCATCGTGAAGAGGAACGGGTCCTCAAAAATCACCGTCGGCTGGCCCGAGCGGACCGCGGCGACGAAGCCGTTCATCTCTTGCACGCCCATCGCCGAAGGCTGGACCGCCAAAAGAACGTCCCAGCGCTTTTCCGGCTCGCCAGGCTTGGGAGGCGCCATCAGTTCGGCCGGGCTAACCTGTACGACTTCGTATTGCTTGCGCAGCTCTTGGACGAGCAGCCAGTCGGGCGTGGGGCCGGACATGCTGAAACTGCCCATCACGTGGGCGTCGGTTTCTAGCACGCCGATTTTCTTCCTCTTCTGCTTTGTGACGGTGCAGAGCGAGCGGACCAACTCATACTCGGGCGAGAGACCGCGGTCGATGAACGGCACGACGACCTTGTCCAGGCCGCTGGTGAAGGCCACGCCAAGGAAGATCTTTTCGTGGTGAAACGCGCCATTGCGGGTTTCAAACGCGTCGTGCGGCACGATGCCGTAGCGCGTCTTGGCGACTTCGGCCAGCTTGTCAAAGCGGTCGATCTCGTTGACGTTGACTTCGATCATGCCGTTTTCCTTGCCCAGCCGCTTGAACTCGTCAAGCACGTTCAAGAGATTGATCTTCGTCTGGAGATACGACTCGGGCACTTCGGGGCTGATGTAAGCGTCGATCCGCACGGGCCCTTGGATCTTGAGGCCCTCCAGATCGGCCTTGAGCTTGTCGAGCTTGGCCTCTTCGGGGAAGGGCGCCAGCGGCTTGGCGTCGGTCTTCTCGGCAGGCTTTTTCTCATCGGCCTTGTTGTCTTCCGGTTTCTTTTCATCGCCCTTGGCGGCCGCCGCGGACGTTTTTGGATCGCCGGGGCTTGCGATAGGCTTGGCCGCGCTCGATTTGGCGGCGTCGGCTTTTTCCTTGGCCTGCTTTTCGTCCGCCGCCTTCTTTTCGGCGTCGAGGAACTTCTTCTCCGCAGTTTCCAACGGCAAAACTTGGCCCTGCAGGTCGCGGGCCTTGTCGTAATCTACCTTAAGGTCCTTAACGAGCTTGATCGTATCGGGCGAGAGGGCCGTAAGCTGTTCGCTCGTGGCGTCGCGGCGCACATCGTAGTTCTGCAATATAAAAACGGCGGCCACAGCCATCACGACCAGCGATATGCAGCGCACAGCGAAGTGCAAGCCCAGCGTGCCGGCATCGTCGCCCCGCGCCCAGTGCCGCCGCCCAAGGAGGATCACGCAGAGATAGAGCATGATCGCCGCCACGAGCCCGAAGTAGACGCAACCGGATAGACTGAGGACGCCGCGGCCGAACTCTTCCGCCTGGCCGCCGAAGCTCCAGACGCGAATCGCGGCGGCCATGCGATGGCTCACGCCGGGCACGATGTCCATCTTCGACATGGCCGCCAGCGGCAAATTGAAGAGAAAGCCGAAGATATAGGCCACCGTCAGATTCCGCGTGAGGAACGAGGCTACCATGCCCACCGCGAGCATCGCCAGCCCCATGAGCCAGTAGCCGACGTGTGTACAGACATAAAGCCCAACGTCGGGTTTGCCGAGCAGGCTGAGCACGATCAAGTTGCACACTCCCGCGAGAATCAGCGCGATGGTGTAAATCGAGACCGCGGCCAGATACTTGCCGATGACGATGTCGAAATCGGTGGCCGGCATCGTCAGCAGCAGTTCGTCGGTCCCCTGCCGCACTTCGTCGGCCCAGATGCTCATTGTGATCGCAGGGATGAACAAGAGCATGATCAAGGAGAAGTTTTTGTTGAGCTGGTCGAGGTTCGCCAGGTTGTCGTTGAAAAACGCGTCCGGAAAGAACGCGGCGGCCGCGGTGAGCCACACGAACAGCCCGATGAACAAATAGCCCAAGGGACTGGAAAAATAGCTGACGAGATTTCGTTTGAAAACCGCCGACAACACGCTGGTGTTCATGGTTGGGATCAGTAGGAAAGGTTTAGGATAGCGGCGAGTTATGAGCTTTGAGCATTGAGCTATGCTTTTCGTTAATCGCTCGCAACTCGTTACTCAGTACTCACATCGCTCTTGATTTGCGTTTCATTTCTCAAAGCTCATCGCTCAAAGCTCACAGCTTTCGACTCACGTCGCGCTGGTCAGCTTGCGGAACTGGTCGTCCAACGACTTGCCGTCCTTGGTCAGCTCGGCCACGGGGCCGTCGAAGATCAGCCGGCCTTCGTCGATGAACAGCGCACGGCTGGCCATGGCGTGGACTTCCTGCAAAATGTGCGTGGAGAGCAGGATCGTCTTGCTCTTGCCCAGCTTGCGGATCGTCTCGCGGACTTCGTGGATTTGGTTGGGGTCGAGTCCGGCGGTCGGTTCGTCCATGATCAGCACGTCCGGCTCGTGTAAAAGGACGTGCGCCATGCCGACGCGCTGGCGATAGCCGCGGGAAAGTTTGCCGATCGGCTTGCCGATCACCGCGCCGAGGCGCAAAGCTCGATGACCGCCTCGATCCGCTCGCGCTTCCGCCCGCCGCTCAGGCCGCGGGCGTCCGCAAAGAAGCTCAAAAGAGCACGTGGCGACATGTCGGGATAGAGCGGACCGTTTTCCGGAAGGTAGCCGAGCCGTGCCGAGCCGGCCAGCCGGTCGGTCGTCATATTATGGCCGGCGATGAAGGCCTGCCCGGACGATGGGGCCAGATAGCCGGTGAGGAGCTTCATCGTCGTGCTCTTGCCCGCGCCGTTGGGGCCGAGAAAGGCGACGACCTCGCCCTGATTCACGCGGAAGCTGACATCCTCGATGGCCGCGAAGCTGCCGTAGTATTTCGATAGCCCTTGGGCTTCGATCATCGCGGGGGTTGATCGGTCGATCGGTTTCGATGGGGTGATCATAATCGTTTCATCAAGTGAACGGCGTTTACAACGCCCGGTCGCGCGGCATGGTTTGCAATGCCGCAAAAGGCTCGCGGCGGAGCTGGAACTTTCGAGCAATTACGGTCGGGAACATCCAGGTATCCCGCGGCGCAATCTTGGTGGGTCGCCATCGGGCAGGAGGCCGGAATATCCAGCCTGGGCATGATTCCCCCAGTATACCATGCTCATTTTCGACAGCCAATCCTACCTAAACGATGGAATTCAGCTATTAAGAGGTTTTGGCAAAGAAGTGGGGGAAGAAAAAGTTTTTGGGAAATCGGCGGTGCGTCCCGCTTGCCGAGCGGGACGGTTACGTTCCATGCATTAGGAACGATCCGCCATCGCTTAAGGATTACCCCGCAATCGTCCATTCCGGCAGAATGGACCTACTTGTCGTGATACGGCTCGTGTTTCTTATAAAGTTCTAGGCGATTTTCCATGTCGGCGAGCGCGCCGGCCGGAACCGATTCCGCGCGGGCCTTGCCGATCGCCCGCTGTGCGGTTTCGATGGCCCGCTCGAATTGACCGCTCTCGGCATAGGCGGCGGCGAGCGTGTCGAAGAGGTTCGAGTCGCTTTCCGGCGCTGCGCGGCAGGCATGAGCAAGGCGATCGCTTGGGGGCCATTCCGCAGCCGCCCGTCGGCACTTGCAGCGAGGATCCAGGCGGCGTTGTTGCGAGCCCGCAATTCGTCCGGGCGGCGGTCTAGGAGATTCAAATAGGCTTGAAGCGCTTCGGCGGCCTTTCCTTCCGTCTGAAGAACCTGGGCCAGCGTTCCAAGGTAGGCGATGCTCTCGGGTTCCGCGTCAAGCGCCTTCCGCAGGCAGGTTTCCGCATCGGCATGTTTGCCCTGAATTTCGTAGATCCTCGCCATGAGATTGAGGCACTTGGCAGTTCCCGGGCAGAGCCGGTCGATCATGCGATAGGCATTCACCGCATCCTCATACTGCTTTCGCTTGGTGTACAAGTTGGCCATATTGCCCCAGGCATCGATTTCGGTGCGATCGAGCCGTAAGGCTTTACCGAGATATCGCTCCGCGTCCGCCAATCGGTCCTCATTGATGGCCACCAACCCCAGGTTGGTCAAGGCGACGGGATTGTCTGCGGTCACTGCCACCGTATGCTCGAACAAGGTCTTCGTCGAGGCCCAAAACCGCACCTGAACGTTGCACAGTAGACAACATATTGCCACCGCGGCGGCCGCGAGCGCGGCCATTGGCGATTTGAGCCATCGCCATCGCGCAACGGCATCGGCTGCGGACCAAGCCAGGAGAATGAAGATGCCGACGGCCGGAAAATACGTATAGCGGTCGGCCATCGACTGTTGCCCGACCTGAACCACACCGATCACGGGCACGAGCGTTCCCAAATACCAAAGCCAGCCGACGGCCAGATACTTCCGCCGCCGCGAAGCCCACAACAACAAAAACGTGGCGACCACAAGCAGAATCGCACATGCGATGCTGGCCCTGTAGTTTGGCGTCTTCGGCAAGGGATAGATCGGCGCCAGATCGGCGGGAACGAACAACTTCACAAGGTAGCCGCCATAGGCGTTTGCAATCGTGGCCAACCGGTCGGCGATCGAAAGACGCCCCAGCGGCACGACGGCGTGTCCCTTGGATTGCGCGTAAAGCGTCATCGCGCAACTGGCAGCGGCCATGAGCGCAAGCGGGAGTTTTTCCAGAAACACAAGAAGGGGAGAAGGGGAGAAAGAGAGAAAAGGAGATGCGGTGTTCTCCCTCTCTCCCTTTCTCCCCCTCTCCCTTTCTTCCCCCTCGGCTCTCAACGCGCCGAGACGCCCCAGCGGCCACCAATCCAAGAGCAGGAGCAGGAACGGCAGCGTCACGAGCATTGGCTTGGACATCAGGCTGGCCGCGTACCACGCGACGACGGCCAAATAGCGGAAAACGCCCGGCCGGGCGACATAGCCAACCCACGCCCCGAGCGCGGCCAGTCCGAAAAGCGTGCTCAGCACGTCCTTCCGCTCCGCCACCCAGGCCACTGACTCGACATGCAACGGATGAACGGCGAACAGCGCCGCGACCGCCGCGCTGGGCCAGGCGGCGCCTGTCATCCGCAGCAGAACTAGGAAAAGCAACACGCTGTTCGCCGCATGGATGACTACGCTCATCAGGTGATGGCCGGCCGGCCGCAGCTTGAACAACTGGCAATCGACCATGTGCGAGATCCAAGTGAGCGGATGCCAATTGGCGGCATGCGGCTGGGCGAACGCCAAATAGAGGTTGTGCGGCGTAAGGCCGTCGCGGACGTACTCGTTGTCCACGACATAATCGCTATCGTCATAGTTGACGAACTCGTTGCGGCCCGCGGAGCAATACGCCAGCGCGACGAGCAGGAGCAAGCCGCCGCAGATGGCGGCATCTCGCCGCCAGTTTCGTCTAGCGCGTTGAAGCGGAATGGCCGGCGCAAGAGTTGCCGCCGGCGTCGACTCAGGGATTCGATTCTTTCGCCGCGATTTCGGCATATCGAAGATTTCCGCGTGCGGTATTCGCCGCGTCGCTTGCGACGCGTTTGATTCTTGCCGGAAACAAATATGCCGGTTCCAATGCGCTTCGTCCAGATCAGGAAAATCGAGGCGGACGTGCGCCCCGCGGCTCTCTTCGCGGGCCAGCGCTGCGTCGATCATCAAGCGGGCAACGCAGAGCATGTTCTGAAGTTCCCAGCCGCCGGGGTCGGCAAGCTGCCGCGCCAAAGCGTAGCGGCACCATTGGCCGACCGTTTCCTGTGCTTCCGCCAGTCCCTCGCCATCGCGGCGGACGCCGACATTCCGCCACATCAGGCTCTTCAAGGCGTTGCGGATGTCCTCCAGATTGAGCGGCTCGCCTGCCGAATCGGTCCGCGGATTGGCGATCGGCAGGGCGGAGAAATCGTCCTTCCGCCCCTGGGCGGCCCGCGACGCGCCTTCGGCCGCGTGCGCGCCGTAGACCAGGGCTTCCAGCAGGCTGTTGCTGGCCAGGCGATTGGCGCCGTGCAGGCCGGTCGAGGCGACTTCGCCCGCGGCCCAGAGGCCCGGCAGCGTCGTGCGGCCATCGAGGTCGACGGTGATGCCGCCCATCATGTAGTGCGCGCCGGGCCGCACGGGAATGCGGTCGCAGGTGATATCCAGATTGAACTCGGCGCAAATCGCCGCGATGCCCGGAAAACGCGAGAGCACGCGCTCGCGGTCCAGGTGCGTCATGTCGAGATAGACGTTCGGATAGCGGGTCTTTTCCATCTGGCTGACGATAGAAAGGCTGACCACGTCGCGGGGCGCAGCTCGGCGCGAGGGTCGTAGTCGGGCATGAAACGGTGGCCATAGCGATCGATGAGATGGGCCCCTTCGCCGCGCGTGGCCTCGCTGATCAGGCTGCGGCTGGCCCCGGCGATGTAGAGCACCGTGGGATGGAACTGCACGAACTCCATGTCCCGCAGCTCGGCCCCCGCGATAGGCCAGGGCGAGGCCGTCGCCGGTGGCCACCGGCGGGTTGGTAGTCTCGCGATAAAGCTGCCCGGCGCCGCCGGTGGCGAGGATCGTCTGCCTGGCCCAGACGAGTGTCTTGCCGTGTTCCTGGTTCCAGACAATCGCCCCGCGGCACGCGCCGTCCAGCGTGAGCAGGTCGATCGTGAACGTCTGTTCCCAGACTTCGATGTGATCGAGCCGCCGGAGCTGATCGGTCACCGCCCGCATGACTTCCCTGCCGGTGGCGTCGCCGAGGGCGTGGACGATGCGGTTGTGGCCGTGGCCGCCCTCGCGTCCCAAAGCAAGCTGGCTGCCGGCGGTGTCGAAGCGGGTGCCCCAGGCGATCAGCTCGTCGATCCTCCGCGGGGCCTCACAGATCACCCGCCGGGCGACCTCGGGATCGCAGAGCGAGCCGCCGGCAATAAGCGTGTCGGCGACGTGGTCCTCAAAACGGTCGCCGGGGGCAAGCACGCCCGCGATGCCGCCTTGAGCCCAGGCGCTGTTGGAGACTTGCAGCGTGTCCTTGGTGATCATCAGGGCCGAGAGGCCGGGATCGGCGCCAGCGCCGCCGCGGACGCCCGCCAAACCGCCGCCGATAATCAGCACGTCGGTGAAGTAGTGCGGAACGCGTTTGGGATGGAAAGGGACGAGGTAGCGGGGAGTGGTCATCAAAACTCGAGATAGGGCGAGAATGTGGAGCGGGCCGAGCGCAGCAAGACCCGCAATGTCTCACCCATGATAACCTATGCCGGATCGCGGTGGGACTTGCCGCGCTCGGCCTGCATACTTTTGTCCCGCGGCGGTCTTCTGCGAATATCCCCGCGCAATATCGTCCCATTCGGCCGGCGGCTCCATCTGCGGGGCGTCGCGGACGCCGCGGAAGTCGTCGGCCTTGGTCTTGCCGCCCTCCAACCGCGTGCCGTGCGGACGCAGGCCAAGGTCCTTCAGAAACTCGCTGTAGTTCTTCTCGCCTTCGCCGCCCGGCTGCTTGGCCGAGTCGCGGAGCTTCTCGATGTTTTCGGCGAACTTCTTTGCTTCTTCCGGCGTCCAGCCGAGACGGTCCAAGAGGTCTGACTTCGGCTTGGACGTTTCGTCCTTGAGATGCCGCAGGGCCATATCGACCTGCCTCTTGGCGAACTCGGGATCGGCCTCGTCGGCCTTGGCTTCGGATGCACCTTTGGACGGTGGGGCAGGGGACTGATTGCCGGCCTGGAAGCCGCCCGCAGGTTGTCCGCTGCCTTGATGTCCGGCCTGCGGCGATGACTGCGCGCCGGGCTGACCGCTGGCGGCGCCTTGCGAAGTGTTACTGGAGTTCTGCTGCGTGTTGTCCGACTTGTTTTGCGATTCGTCGGTGGCCGGCTTGTCCGTCTGCTGGGCCTTATCGCCGTTGCCGCCGGATTCCTTGCGAGAAGACCCTGTTTTCTCCGTGGCTGCGGCCGTTTCGCCCGCCTTCGGGCCGTTCGCGCCAGGGCCCGGTTCATTGGAGACGGAACCACCTTCATTGGCTGGCTTCTCCGTACCCGCCGCGCCTTTGCCCGCCTTCTTGTCCTGTTGGCCGCCACCCGCGCCGCCGCCACCACTGTTGGTGCCGCGCGTATCGCCCCTGGAATCCGAGTCGTGCGGACTCGTGCTGGGCGACTGGGGATTATCGGATTTCGGGCTCAAGCCTTCTTTGGCATCGCCGGACTTCTGCTCGCCTCGCTGGCGCTGTCCCTGCGAATTGGGAGCGCCGTGACTGTCTCGCTGCGTCTCGCCGCTCTTACTAGGATCTTTCTGGCCCGGCTGGCCGTCAGCCATGTTGCCTGGATTTCCATTCGGCGTGCCGCTGGGCGACGATTTGCCGCTGCCCGGTTCGGGTTGCTCGCCGCCCGGCTTCGGTTGTTCCTTGCCACCCTCGCCGCCGCCGCTGCTCTGCTCCTTATTCTCTTGCTTCGGTTGCGACTTCGAGTTCTGCCCGCCGTCGCCGGCGCTGTTGCTCTGGGCTTTGGGCGCTTTTTCCGGCTTCGATCCGCCTTGCGATTCCCGAGCGTCGGAACTTCCGCCCTGCGACGGGTCCTTCTTCGGGGACTCTCCGCTCTTCATCGCGAGCTCGTTGTTATTCTCTCCGCCTTGGCCGCCCGATGGCTTCTTCTGAGCGCTGTTCTGATTGCCGGCCGACTGGCTTCCACCTTGCTGGCCGCCGGTCCCCTTTTTCTCATCCGATTTCGAGCCGCCGGCTGTCGATTGCTCTTTGCTCTGGCCACCACCGGGCTGCTTAGCTTCAGGCTTATTCTCCGGGCCGGAACTGCCACTCTCTTTTTTCGAACCGGCCGATGATTTCGATTGTTCCTTGCCTTGGCTGCCGGCGTTTTGAGGCGACGTTTGACCTGTGCCCGGTTGATTTTCCGGCTTCGGGCTGCCTTGCGGAGGCGTTCCTCCGGCTGGCTGCTGAGCGTTGTCGCCCGATGGAGGTGAGGTCTTTTCTTTCCCTTGACTGCCGCCGTTTTCGGCGCCGGGTTTCGATTGCTGGCCCTCCGCGTTTCTTGCCCGACGGGTCATTTTGGTTATTGCCATTTGACTGCGGATTTTCGGACTGCGCCGCCAGGCTTGCTCTTTTCGGCGGATGCGCCCTGCGATTGTTTGGCGCCTTGGCCCCCCTGCGGAGATTTGTCGTCTTTTCCGGATTGGCTCGGTTTGTTTGCTTGATCGGCACTCTGCGGGCTGCCGCCCTGCGGGTTGCCATCCTGGTTGCCGCCTCGTTGCGTTTGATTTTGCTGCTGGCCCGGCTGCGAACTCTCGCCGGAGGGTTGGGTCTTTTGCTGCTCCTTCTGCTGCTTCTCCGCATCCTTTACGATGTCCCTCATCGCATCGGCTTTCTGCGAGTCAGAACTGCGCTTGCCGCCTTGATTGCTCGATTCCGGAGTGCCCGACTCGCCGTTTTTCGGCTCGGAGGACTCGCCCTTACTAGGATTGTCGCTCTTCTCAGGCTTGCTCGAATCGCTCTTGCCGCTCTTTGCGGGGTCCTTCGATTTGCTCGGATCGCCATCGCGGCCGCCTTTGCTCTGGGGAGAAGTCTCTCCCTTGGGCGCGCTGTCGTGCGACGGTTCGCTCGACTTGCCGGCGCCTGATTCACTTCCGCTCTTTTCCTTCTGCTGCTGGCCTTCGCCGTGCTCGTCTTTATTTGCGTCTTGCTTCTCCGGATTCGCCGGCCCGCGCTTAGCATCTTGCTCGTCAACAATGCGGATCGTGCGCCGCGCACTCTCGGCATGATTGTGCGCGGGTTCCTTGTTGTCCTCGGCCTCAACCCAATACTTGACTTCGTCGCCCTTCATCAAATGAAACGTCGCCGCGACAAAATCGAATTCGCCGTCATACGGCTGCGCTAATGCCTTTTCCGGCGGCACGCGGTCGATACCGGCCGGCAGGTCGAGCGGCAATCCGTTTCGTTCTGCCATAAGTGCAATGTGCCGGAGACCGAAATCGTCAGACACATGAAAGCGGATTCGCACATGGCCGCCGGCCGCCACGTCCACCGGATCCGGCTTGGGCTCAACGATCGCGATTTCCGGCGGGAAGTCGCGATCGACGTTGATGCGATATCTGATCGGCCGTGGCGCCTCGTGGCCCTCGCTGTCGGTCAAGACTATTTGGTAGCTGTCATAGAGAGGCTTCCAGGCTTTGCCCGGCTCCTGATTCGCCGCTAGCGTGAACTCGCCCGTCGCCTGCTTTCCGTTGAGCGACATCGGTATCAGCCGCAGCCTTTCGCAACCCAGATCGATTTTAGCGTACTTGATGTCGATGTTCGCCGTGGCATGGATCGTAACTGCGCGTTCCCTCCAGGCCCTTAATGTCACCTTGGCCCTTGATGCTGCGGTCCTTGATTCCCGTATACGCAAGAAAATGGTAATCTACCTGATCGACGTTGATCGTGGGCGCGATCTCAACGTCCAGCTTGAATGGCCGCGTTGTCGCGTCGCCCGCGCTAATGCGATAGGAAGTGGTTTGCAGCAAACCGCCGCTGCCGGGCGGCAGCTTGCAAGTATAGTGGTTGTCCTCGGCCGTGCGGTTCATCGTCACGCGATCGTCCGTGACTTGCCCATCGGCGGTGCTCATCAGTAGCGAAACCTCTTCGCCGTCGCGCAGGCCCAAAACATGAGCCGAAATCTCCGCAGGATCGCCCTGATACACGATCTGGTCTCCCGGCTGGACTTCCTCAATGTGGACCCGCGTCGCGCCGGCAGCGACATCCACGGAAACATCACCCGCGCCGCCGAGACCAGCGGATTCTTCGGCGACAGGACAACGTACAGCGCGAATAGCACCACCGCGGCCGCCAACACATAGCAAAGATGAATAAAGCGGCGGTGATCGACCGCCTGTTCGATCGGCACGCGAGAGAGGTCGGTTGCCGCGCGATGCTCCATCGCCTGATAGACCACCGGCGCGACGTTCTCAGGGTGCGAGCGGAGCAGAAGGAAATTGATCAGGCTGTTTTTCAGCGTCGGGCGGCCGTGCTCGATGGCCTGTGCGGCAAAGACCGGATTGATGCGGTGCATGATGGACGGCGCGACCGCCCGCCAAGTAAACCATCCCGCCGCCGCCATCCAGACTCCAAAAAGCAGCAGCCGGCCGAAGAAGTTCAGCCCATGCGAGAAGAGCCAATGGTCGGCCAGCGCCACAACGAGAAAGAACAAGAGCGATGCCGCCAGCAGCGAGACAATGCCCGAACCGAAATCGACCAGCCGGACCTGCCGGCGAGTTTGCTCCAGCGCTTTTGAATAAAATCCTCGTAGCGACCCTGGATCGGGGCGCTTTCCTTCGGCGGCGGACTGGAAAGTGTGCCAGTTGCCATGATGGTTCTCCGCTCCTGCCCTTTTCTGTTCCTACATCCTATTATAGACGGATTGGCGGTGCGGTAGGTTTCCAAATCGGCGGTTTTTGGATAGAAAACTGGCATAACAGGAATTAGGAATCGCAGAATG
The DNA here is from genome assembly GCA_963707295.1 of uncultured Planctomycetia bacterium. Taxonomy (GTDB): domain Bacteria; phylum Planctomycetota; class Planctomycetia; order Pirellulales; family Thermoguttaceae; genus JANXQG01. Next base: position 2,335,044 of record CAVPPL010000005.1, on the reverse strand, counting down.
ACGACACAGACTCCCCACCGATGGTGGTTAAGCCTTGGCGGCTTTGGCTTTATGCGCGGTCCGTCTTTTCTGACACTCGTGCTCATTGCCGCGTGGATCGGCCCAACGGTCGCGATGGCGGTACCGCCGAAACTTCCGCAGGCCAATCCCGCCGACGCCGGCATGGACGCTGCCACGTTGGCCAAGATCGACGGCCTCGTGGAAAGCTCGTTGGCGGCGGGCAACATGCCGGGCTGGCGTTGTGGAGGTCGGACGGCACGGCAAGGTCGTTTTCTTGAAGGCGTACGGCAAGCGGCAACTCGAGCCCGCGCCGCTGCCCATGACGACCGACACGCTTTTTGACCTTGCATCGGTCACTAAACCGACTGCTACGGCGACGAGCATCGCTTGGCTCGTCGAACACGGCCGCTTGAGCTACGACGATCCGGTGGCAAAGTATCTGCCGGACTTCGCCGCCAAAGGCAAGGAAAAGGTCACGATAAGACAACTCTTGCTGCACCAAGGCGGGCTGGTTCCGGACAACCCGGAGAGCGATTTTTTCGACGGTCCCGAGAAGGCATGGAAACGCATCTTTAACCTGTCGTTGCAATACGAGCCTGGCACAAAGTTCTCGTACAGCGACATGGGCTTTATCGTGCTCGGCAAAATCGTCGAGACGGTGAGCGGGCAAGACCTCAATCACTTTACGCGAGAACATTTTTATGCGCCGCTGGGAATGACCGAAACTGGCTATCTGCCCGGCGAGGAACTTCGCCGCCACGCGGCGCCGACGGAGAAGCGCAAAGATCACTGGATGCAAGGCGAGGTCCACGACCCGCGGTCGTACGCCCTCGGCGGAGTCGCCGGCCACGCGGGCAACTTTTCCACTGCGACCGATCTGGCCGTCTTCGCACAAATGCTGCTGGGCCGCGGCGAATATGCGGGCGTCCGCGTTCTCGCTCCGTCGTCGGTTCGCGCGATGAGCGAGCCCTGGGAAGGGCCGGCGGGCTGGCGAAGCCTCGGCTGGGACGTCCACAGCAGCTTCAGCGGCAATCGCGGTAGGTCCTTTTCGACCCGCGCCTTCGGGCATGGCGGCTTCACCGGCACGGGCTTCTGGGTCGATCCTGAGTTGGACATGTTCGTGATATTCCTAAGCAATCGCGTCCATCCCAACGGCCACGGCAATGTCAATACGCTCATCGGCCGCGTCGGCACGATCGCTGGCCAAGCAATAACGGAGAAACCCGTTCGCCAAGTCCTTACGGGCATCGACGTTCTTCAATCCGAGGATTTCGCGCCGCTCCGCGGCCGGCGAGTCGGACTGATTACGAACCAAACGGGCTTGAGCCGGCAAGGCGAGAGGACGATTGATCTTCTCCACCGCGCCGAAGGCGTCCGCCTTGTGGCCATATTCAGCCCCGAGCACGGAGCGCGCGGAGAGCTCGACCGGCCCGGCATCGCCGACGACCGCGACGGCCCGACCGGCCTCCCGGTTTACAGCCTCTACGGCAAGACGCTGCGGCCGACCGATGCCATGCTCCGCGATATCGACACGCTGGTGATCGACATCCAAGACGTCGGCGTTCGCTTCTATACTTACACGACGACGATGGGCTACGCAATGGAGGAGGCCGCGCGCCACGGCATCCGCTTCGTGGTTCTCGACCGGCCCAATCCGATCGGCGGCGAAGCGGTGCAAGGGCCGATGCTGGATGCGGGGCGTGAGTCGTTCGTCGCCTACGATCGCCGGCCGGTGCGGCACGGCATGTCGCTTGGCGAGTTGGCCGAACTTTATCGCGACGAGCGGAAGATGAATGTAGATCTTGTCGTCGTTCGCATGGAGGGCTGGCGGCGCGGCGATTTGTTCGACGCGACGGACCTGAAGTGGACGAATCCGTCTCCCAACCTCCGCAATCTGAATGAAGAACTCCTTTATCCGGGCATCGGGCTGTTGGAAACGACAAACATCTCCGTCGGTCGCGGCACACCCGCGCCGTTTGAAGTCATCGGCGCACCGTGGATCGACGCGGCTGGATTGCAAAAGGCGTTGAACGCTGCGAAACTGCCGGGCGTCAAGTTCGAGGTCGCAAGCTTCACTCCCACGGCAAGCAAGTTTGCCGGGAAGGAGTGCCACGGCCTGCGGATCACGATCACCGACCGAGTCGCGTTGAATCCGATCCGCATCGGGCTGGAAATCGCGCATCAGCTTATCTTGCGGCATCCGAAGGATTGGAACGCGGCCGCATACAAGGGCCTGTTGGGCAACCAACAGGTTCTCGATGCCGTCCGATCGGGCAAAACGGTTTCGGAGATCGAGGCCATCTACCGTCCTGAGTTGGACCGGTTCATCAAGCAGCGGACAAAGTATTTGTTGTATCCATGAGGTGAGTCGAACGAACTGCGACGATCATTGATTTCCAAGCTACAGCTTTGCGAGCATTTGGTCGTAGGCGGCGTGCGTGCCGATGAAGAACCAGACGATTTCGTTGTTGTTTCGTACGCCCACCGCGCGATAGGATTCGGTCACGCGAACCGACCAAAGAGGCAAAGCTGCGTTCAGCCGCTTGAATTGCAAGCTCGGATGTGCCGAATCCGCTTGAAAACGCCGATACGCCTCGCGGGCGCGCTGCTGGATTTCGCGGGGCAGTCGCACGAAGTCGCGGCGAAAATGCGGATGCAGTCGAGATATCACAGCTTATCCGGATCAAGCATTTCGCACTCGCCGCGCCGGTCCGCGGCCAAAACGTCGTCGGCCAGCGAGCGAAGCTTGTCGAGATTCGCGGCTGTAGAGTCCGCCCAACGCTCGTCCTCATCCATTTCGTGGACAAGCAACGCAGCCAGTGCATCTTGTCGATCCTGTGGCGCGTGCCGTAGTCGTTCAATCGCTTGTTGCAATGCCTGGGTCATACTCGAATTATAGTAGGGGCGATCATTCGTGCCTAGAACTGATAAATCGCGTCCACCCCGAACAAGAATTGCTTCGTGTAGACGTTGTCGCCATAAGGCAAGTTTGGCGGGGTGCCGGGCACCGCCGGAGCGCGGAAACCGACCTGCCCGGAGTACCAATCGTAGCGGACTTCACTGCGGATCGTCAGATTTCCGCTGCGTTTGTAATCCAGCCCGAGCGACGTCTCGTAGAAATTGCCCGGAAAGCGAAACTCGGCGTCGGTGTTGCCCGGCCGCAGTCCAGTGACCAGGTAGCCCTCGGGATCGTCGAACCACTCGAACCGCCCGCCGAGCGTCCAGCAGCAATTGATCTTATAGTACAAGCACTGATTGACGCCGTACCACTCGGCCTGTTTGGTGTCCAGCGCGTTGAAACCCAGCGTGTTTTGCTGCACGCCCAGGTCGTGCTGCAAGACGTAAGTCCAGCGGCTGTTCAAATTGCGGGTCCAGACGAGGCTGTACATCGTGCGGTTGGAAGTCGGTCCGATGCCGGGAAAGTTGAAATCGCTCTCGTTGCCCGACACGACGGAAAACGCCAGGCTGCCGTAGTCCTTGTCGGTGTAAGTGATGCCGCCGAGGAACTGCCCGCCATCCTGGAGCGTGAAGTCGTTCCAGCCGGCCACAATTCCGGCGCTCCAGCTCCAATGATCGTTGATGTTGCGGCTGGCCAACATGCCCGTGTGCGTGAACGGCTCGCCGTACTGCATCGTGTAGGAGTGCGTGATGAAGAAGTTGGCAACCGCGGGCACCGTTTCGTAGCCAATGATCGTGTAGAAGTGGCCCCACTTGATCCGCAGGTCGTCGTAATCGGTTTCCAAATACATTTGCGGCATGGAGAAGCCGTAGCGATCGAGGGGATCGGTGTTCCAAGTCGGCGTGTTGCCGTGGACACTGCCGTCCAGGCCGGCCGCCGTAGTGAAGAAGGAATCGCTGCCCCAGAAGAAATCGACGTCGCCGCCGATGTACCAGCCGCTGTTCTTGCTGAGGTCGGCCGGCGTGCGCTGGAGCACGCCGTAAATCTGGTTCACCTGGCCGTTGTCCATATCGGTGAACGTCACCGGGCCGTTGAAGTGCGTGGCCGGGTTAAAGCTATTGGCCATGATGCCGCCGTCGATCCAGCCGGTCAGCGTCGTATCGTGCTCCTTGAGCAAACAACAGTTGTCGAACAAATGCTTGGTGGTCACGTCATCGCAACTCAGCGGGCAGTTGTCGGGCCAGCACAACAGCGGTTGCAACTTGAAATCGCAGTTCAGCAGATGGGGGAGCTTCCAACCACAGCAGCCGTCGCCGTCGCAACCGGAGTCGCATCCGCATCCGCAGCCGGAATTGCAACTTCCGCTCCCCGATGCGGCGGGTGCCGATGCCGATGGCGCGGGCTTCGCAGCCGCGGGCACTTCGGCCGTGCCACTCGTTGCCAAGGCAACTTGATCATTGTAGGCCAGTGAATCGGTAGTTACCTTCGCGTTGGCCACGGCGGCAAAAAAGCCGCTGGCCGCGATGGCGACGATCGCCAGAAGAGAGTGCTTCATCGTCCAGTATCCGATTCCGTTGGGCTCAGCCGGTTACGACACTATCATCGCTCAATCGGCCCCGCAGATTCCGCATATCCATCGCAAAACGGGCAATCGCCGGGCGCTGGCCGTCGGCAGCAAGCCAAAAAGGCAAACTCTACCGGTCGTTCCGGTTGTACGATTATTTCTCGGTCCGCCAATGCCTGGCATTGCTGCCTCGGCGCGTTTTGCGCACCGCCTTCGCGTTTTCTTGTCCGTGGTGCGCAAAAGGCCGCGCGGCGTAAAGCTTTGGCACACAACAACTTGCGGCATGGAATCGCGGTGGCCATGTGCCCCACCCGGAAGTGGCTGTGGTGCGCAAACCGGTTTTTCGCCTCGCCCTTCATCCTTTATCTCACCCTTCGGCATTTGCAACTGTTCGTTCGCATGCAGCAATGGACCGCGGATTACACGGATTTCCGCGGATAAATCTATGCTGCACACCCTTTGGGATTGCTCTCATCCGCGCTCTCCGCGAAATCCGCGGTTTACTTGATTTTGCTGACGTGTTACTCGAATTCAAATCTCGCGCGTTTCCTATTCCGCCTGCCATTATGGCAGGCGGCGCTTCGCCTTGGCCGCGGCCATTTGCCGCGATGCGCCCTGCCCTTGCGATAACCGGCCGCTGGGGCGCATCGCTGAGCGTCGCCGCAAGTCGTCTGTATACAACACTTTACAGCGGATGAACACGAGGCCATTGCCAGACCCTCCGCAGGAAGGGATTGGGGCGCATCCCGCCGCGCGGCCTGGCCGGTCGGCTGCCATTTCTTGCATGTCAACAGCAGTATGCAATAGATAGCACATATCGTGCCAATCGCGCAGAATCCGTCTGGACGGGTGCTTTCGCTTTGAAAGTCGAAAACGCCGCCCTGACTCTCGCCGCCATGTGACCCTGGCCGCCGGCGCTCCGCCCTATAAGTATAGCCGCCTACCGCTGACTGGCGGTTGCTCGGTATTGACTGGCGGTTTATTCGTCTGAGTCTTGAGCTTTGCGCGTTTCGCTCCATGGCGAATAATGGTCACTCGCTTACGCTTTCTCTGTGTGTGTCCCGTGACCTCAATTTCTCCATCGGCCTCGTTACTTACGGCGACCGCCAAGATTTTTGCAGCTAGCTCAATTGCTTCGTCCTTTGTCATTCTGAATCCACACGCCTTCTGGCCAATTGGGTGGATCGCTTGAACATACACATCCGATCTTAGATTGGCTGATGCCGAAGATATAGTATCCGTTTTCGCCATTTTTCCTTCCCCTAAGAATAGTTGTTCGCCAGCTTTCGGATTCTGCCCGTTTCCTTCCAATTGTAAACAGCCTCTGCTGCTCGAAGAATACCCTAGGAGCGCTGCGCCTCACTTTTTACGGCTTTCGATCCACTTCTGATCTTGGTCGGAGAGTTTTTCAAGCGGAACCTGGACTGTAGTACCGTCGCGTTTAACTAGCTTCACCCTGCCAGCAATCATCCCGCTGAATTTCGCGTACAGCGCCCGCCCATTTGAATCACTCCAGGTCCGCCATTTAGCTGCGTCCTCTGCGGCTTCCTGTGCGGCCTTATGATCCCTCTTGGCTTTCTCCGCTTTTGCCGCCTCGTCGGTGCGCTTGCGAATAGCTGCTGCCTCTTTCTCCGAAACTTCGTACACGACAGGCTGTAATGTGTAATAATCCTCACCAGCATAGCGGTCGATTTTAACAACCTGGAACGCGCATGATGGTTGTAGGATGTCATCCTCAACAAGGCCATCGGGTTTAACTCCAATCAATGTCAACTGCCGATTGCAATAATTAACTACGACTTGCTTAGAGTCTACATGTGTCACTCTAGCTATGCCAAGCGATTGGTTGCTAAAGCTACCGACCTCACCAATATGCCACGGGTTATTGGTGCGCGGGTCCGGCGTACATGGTAACTGGCTAAGAGGTTTATCTACCTTCACCGCCTTAGCAACAACTACGTCCTTCCCCGGCTGGGTTGGCCGCCTACCAGCGGCGGCGCCAGAGATACGACTGTGCATGTCCTGAGCCGATTCCTGGGCGTGAACGAAGGCCGGGAGCAATATGACGAGCACACTTACCAACGTCAGCCGACAACCGAGACTTCTCATATCGCACTTCCTTTCAAGTTGCGGGCAATGAATTGCCCTGGAACTGGGACGCAAACAAATCAATCACGGCCGCCGTTTCTCTTCGCACGCGGGCCGTACTCTCAATGGTCCCTTCCTTCAGCTACCCAATGGGCTTCCCGGTCGTCCTTCCAAACCTGCACCAAAAAGTGCCGAAAGTACTCTTTTTCGGGGTATGCTTCGTTGTCCTGGTTTCGCCATGTCTCGCGGGAATCGAAGATGTTGATGACTAAATACTGGTCGTTGTAGCGTCGCATCAGACTGTTGACAAGGCTCATAACGTCCGCTCGCGCTGCTGTCTCGCTCACTAAGATGTCCATACCGAACCTGCCCGGAGGGTCCCCCCACTTCTTAAGGACCTCGTAGGAAATGGTCTTCTCGTCCTGCTGCCTCGTCTCCTGCGCATCCCGTTTTGCCTGCTCAGCAACCTGCTCGCGTTGTCGAGCCTCGGCCCTCTCTGTGTCGATTCGCTTCTGCTCGGCGAGCCGCTCCGCCTCAGCCTTCTTGCCCTTCTCTTCTCGCTGGCGTCCTGCCTCCGCGAGGTTCTTTTTGAGGGTTCCAATGCGGATTTCGACCAGAACTGGATTGGTAATCGACGGGGTTGCCGCCACAGCACCGCCGTTTGAGAAAGTGGCAAACGCCTTGTCGTCCATTGTCAGTAGCGTGCGAAGCGCATCTTGGTCCGATGTTGCCAGGGCGATTTCGGAAAGCAGACCTTTCGCCTTCTGCCGCTCGCTCGCGTATTGATGATCAAGATACTCCCGCAGGAGTTTTTGCGCCTTGTCGAACTGCTTTTCGGCAATGGCTTCGAGCGCCGATTCCAGAATCCGCGCCGCCTGCCGCTCATCCTTCGCTTTCGTGAAAGCGGCCATAGTCGGGTCGATGGAGGTTTTCTGCGTCGCCACCGCGTTTGCTTCCGCCGCCTTCAGTCCTCCTTCAATCTGGTCAGCATTGTCGAGTCGGCCAGATCGAATCCAGTCCTCAGCCTTTTCAATCGCCTGCTGTACCTCCTGGTTCGCGGCGTCAACCCTCGCTTGCTCTGCGTGGCGATTGCTGCTGCTGATCACCATTGCGATTGCGACCGCGGCAAAGGGAATGCTAACCACGACGACCTGGAGAAAACGGTAAAGGATAATGTTATCTTCGCCGCCGGCAATCTTCAGCAAGAGACGATTCGCACGGCCGACGAGGGCTGCCGCGAACCTACCGACACGCCGCAACGCCGATTGGAGCACGGCGAATTGCGAGGACATCGGCGGAGGTGGCGGAACTTCAGGATTGGACGCGGATGGGACGATTCGGGGCGCGGTCTGGTTCGCGAGCGGATGAAACAACCCTTTCACTCCGCTCGCTGGGCCCCACTTGCCCGATGACCCTGTTTTCAGCAGCGTCTCGGGGACAACTTTCCCCTCGATGGCTAGCTGCTTTAGTGCCCCGGACGAAATCGGGCCGCGCTCCGTGTTGTTGACGCGAATGTACCAGTCATCTGCCCCGATGGCACGCTCCCTTCGGACTCTTCCGTTCGACGGTGCAACGTCCTACGAAACCTACGAGCCTAGTAGAAAATCTGCCTGATTGGAAACTCGATTTGCTTCCTCAGGACTGATTCTACCGTAAGAGACGTGGCGATTCAAATAGCCAGCCAAGCGAAGGCTGAGATGCGCGTCATCCCTCGGCTAGCTGCTCGAATCAGCTTCGGCGCAGTTCAACTGGCTTTTCATGCGGATCCTGCCGCCCGCAATGGTGCCCCGCGATCCGGCCGCACGGGGGCTGGGCAGACGCGGCCGCGCAGCCCGTCTTCACGCCGACATGCGCCGATGGTCTCCAGAACGTGGCGAGAAAAGGCGTCCATGTCCACGGAAGCCGAGACCCCACCGAGCTCGCCTCGGTCGGTGAACCAGATTGAAGGCTAAAAACGCTCCGCCACCACTTCTTTCCCCTTGCCTCCCGTCCTGGGCCGCCTCCGGCGGCCCAGGACGGGAGGCAAGGGAGTCGCGATTCGGGCGTCGGTTGCCAGTAGCTTTCCAATCTCCTTCACCAACCGAGACAAGCTCGGTGGGGTCGCACATGTACGCCGGCGTTGTTGACACTGCCGCGACCACGTGCCATAATTCTTTTGTAGTCTTACGAGGGTTTTCCAATGATTCAGCAGGACGTGTTTGCCAATGCGCTCGACGCCGTCGAACGGCTCGACGCCGACGCTCAGGCGGAGCTAGTTGCGGTGCTCAGACGCCGGTTGGCCGAGCGCGGGCGTGAGCGTGTCGCCGACACGGTGGCGCAAGCCCGACGCGAGTTTGCCGCCGGTGAGTATCAAGCGATGACCGCGGCCGAAATTGTGTGCGAGGCTCAATTGTGATGCGCACGCTGCTTCGCACGCCGGCCTTCGGTCGCGACTTGCGGAAATGGCTAAAGTCGCATCCTGAGTCGGCCGCGTCCATCGATGCCACGCTTGAACGATTATCGGCCGACGCGGCGCATTCGTCGCTACGGACGCACAAACTGAGTGGCTCGTTGGCTGGATGTTGGGCCTGTAGCGCCGGCTACGATCTACGGATCGTCTTCGAGTTCACGCAAAGCGACGGCGCGGAGGCTATCTTATTGTTGGCTCTGGGTAGCCACGATGAAGTCTACTAGCGATTTCGCTTTTCAAGCCCCTGCCGCCCGCAATGGCGCCTCGCGATCCGGCCGCACGGGTGCCGCGCAGCGCGAGCAAGCAGACCGTCTTCTCGCCGACATGCGCCGGCGGTGGAAGCCGAGACCCCACCGAGCTCGCCTCGGTCGGTGAACAAGATTGAAGGCTAAAAACACTACGCCACCACTTCTTTCCCCTTGCCTCCCGTCTTGGCCGCTGCAGACGGCCAGGACGGGAGGGAAGGGAGCGCGATTCGGGCGTCGGTTGCCAGTAGCTTTCCAATCTCCTTCACCGACTGAGACAAGCTCGGTGGGATCGCACATGTACGCCGCCAGGCCCGCTATTCCGCCATGCTTTTCCAAAAGCCGGCTTCGCGTGAGTTTCTCTCAGAATAGCGTTGTCAGATGGAGTCGCCCGTTTCATCAACGACTCCCATGAGTTCTTCAGGGGTGCAAGCCACCGGGACGTGCAGTCCCGACCGCCGCAGGGAGTCCGTAATATTCGGCCAACGCTCCGCGTTTACGATATGCCGGCAGTTCCAAGTAAGCAGATAGTCCATAACATAAGTTAACGCATAGCGGGTCAACTCGCAATGCCGGACTCGAGATAGAAGATCATATTCCAGAGGCGATCGACCTCGCCGCGCTCGATGACCTCAAGCGGTTTTAGCCCGTCAAAAGCTTCGTTTGGCGTGTCGAGCCATTCGGGGATGGCTTCCGCGTCGACTACCTCAGCGAGCCGCTCCTGGAAACGCTCGGTTTCCTTGATTCTGCGAAGCCCCGGCTCGTCGGGCTTTCCGCCGCCCTCCCAATTCGCGATGGCCCGCTCCGAGTAGCCCGTGAGCCGCGAAAAGACTTTGCGCGTAAGCCCGAGTTTCCGCCGAACCGCTTCGACGTCCGCGTTTCGCTTGCGGATCGGTTCGGCGGGTTGCTTCGGCACGTGCTTTTTGGACGGCCGAGCCTTTTCGTGCGTCGTCGTTTTCCCGTATTTCGTCGTCATGGCTGGTTCCTCCCTGTTCATTATGCGCTCTGGCAAGAACAAAAGCAAGTCGAAATACATGCAAAAGAAGATGCATTGTTGCATATCCGTTAGTTTACATCTTCGGCGGCAACTCGCCTCGATTGATGATGCGAAGCCAGCTCCTCGGCGGATCAAAGTTTGCCGGGAAGAGGACGAGGTTCGCCCCGCCTTTCAGGGCAGGCGACGGGACGAGGAGTCCTTGGATTTCGGCCTCGAAGGCGAGCCTGCCGATCGCTTGCGTCAGCGCTTCGCGTCCCTTTTTCTGCTCCTCCCGCCATGGTTCGTCAAGCATTCGGCGTTCCGAGATGCCGAGGCCGCGTCGCGTGACGCCATCTCTTAGGTCGAGCACTCGTTCGATCTTTGCGTCGAGGGCGACAAGGACGCGCGGCATCGCCTTTGAGATCGTGAACCCGTAGTAGCGGCAGTGCGCGAGCGCTTCTGCTAGCGCCGTTTCGACATCGAGGCTTGCGTAGACTGCATTGAAGCTGGCCCGCGGGTTCCAGCGACCACCCGCCGCCCTGGCACCCGCGCCGGTCACGATGTCGTCCTTGTTTGCGTACCTTGGTGACGCCGAGCGAAATAACTCGCCGCGCCAGGCTGTAATTACACAGCGAGCCAGGGCACTACGAATTCGGTCGGTGTCGGGATGAATCTTCACGGAGTATTCGAGAAAACGGGGTCATTTGCATGGGACTGCTCCGGTCTTGCGGCCCGCGCCATTCTATCTCGTGGGGAGCGCCCATCTCAAGTCCGACACGACGGTGATTTACAGTCGGTCCCCGATGCCGCAATTTATCGCAGAATTTGCGAGCAAGCGCCGCAGGTTGACGAGTCGCGCCTAACAATTGCGGGGCCGGCGCGCCTCTGCCTTTCGCAGAAAATGGCCTTCCGATTGGCGTCGCCGACCGCGGGGCTCGGTTTCGAGAATCGCCCGGCGCAGTATTTGCTATCTGCCCAACGGGCGGGGTGCGCGTTTGTCGCGCCTGCGGCTCTTCGGTGACTGGCGAGCTTGTCTGTTTGTTTATATCATAGACTTTTTGCACCCACATAGGTTAATGGTATGCCGAAGGAATTGGAACGTTCGTTGGGCGTTTTGGCCGACAAGACGCCGGAGGCTTTTGCGGCCCGGCAGCAGCGGCTGCGGCGCTACATCAATCTGCAATTGATCGCCAGCGGCCTCTCGCCCGTACAGTTGGAGAATGCCTCGCCCACCGCGGCCGACGCCGAGGAAATGCTGAGTGCATTTCGTGAACGCCTCCTGCTGCTGGACGATCCCCGCTGCCCGGTCGATCGGCGGATCGAGCGATTCTTGCACGAGCACTTTGCCGACGTGCCGGGCGAGCCCGCGCTGCGGCTGCCGGAGCGGACGCTGACGCTCGACCGCCACGGAATCGCCCGAGAGCTTTCGCTGCCGGTCGATGGCGATTCCTTCCGCAATGAATTGATCTTCTCCTATCGCCTGCGGAACGGCGTGTTGCACAATCCATTGAACGATCGCCGCACCACCAGCGGCACGTTCCACGTGTGCGAAGGGGGCCTGCCGATTCCGGCCGACAAGAAGGCGACGCCGAAGCAGGCCTACGCTCGCTTGGTTCGCCGCGCGTTCGAGCCGCCGCGCGACATGCTCGCCCTGCCGTACACCGCCAATCGGCCCGAACCGGTCGAGACGTTCGTATCGCTCCTGTTGCGGCCGCTGGTTTGCCCGGGGGTTGAGGGCGTGACGCCGGAAAAACGGATGGAGGTCCGATTCTTCGCGCCGGGCGGCTTGGTTTGCAATCTCGATTTCGTGGAATCGATTTTCGGCAACGGCGGCGATCCGTTCCTTCCGGAGAACGACGCCGGGCTGGACGTTCGAGCACTGGACGGGCCACACCGGCGCGGTGATCCTCGCGCCGCATCTCACGCGCGTGACGAAGCGCGAGCTGGGCCTGCCGCACGTCAGCGAGGCGACCGACCGCCAGCGCCGCGATCGTATGTGCTGGGACGACGAAATGGAATGCTACAACGACGGCCGCGCTTTCAAGCTCACGTGCCGCACGTCCGCGGGCGTGATCGTAACGCTCATCGCCGACAACTACTTCGGCTACTGCAAGAAAGAGGTGAAAACGCAAATCAGCTATGCCGCCAATCTCTACGGCAACGCGGAAGAGGAGCACGCCGGCGGCGCGATCGTCTTTCCCAGCTACAGCCTGGGCGAAGAGTTTTACGTCAACACCCGTTTCGGCAACGGCCGCACGCTGAGCGACGTGGTCCGCGACTATCCCCAATTCGTTGACGCCAAGCCGGAAGGCTACGCCGTCGATCGCCGCTTTCCCGACCTGATCTACGTGGCCGAAAATGCCTATGCGAACATGCACGAGCAACGGCTCTCCTGGGAAAAAGACGGCCAAATGCGGGAGATGCCGCTCCTGCCGGACAAGGTCTACATTACGCCCTCCGGCTACAAGTTTCGCATGGAGAAGCATCCGGGCAGCCCGACATGGCGGCTCATCGGGACGGCCGCCGAAGGCGCGTTCTGCCACAAGCCATGCACCGTGAGCGGCGGCGGCAAAAGCGAAATCAGCAAGTCGCTGATCGATTACATGCTCTTCGGTCCGGTCTTCGTGGCCGATCCGGAGAAGGATTTCAAACTGGTGGACGAGATCTTCGACAAGGACTATTCCATTCGCTACCGGCCCGACGCGACCGAACGGCCCGAATACAAGGGGCGCGTAAGCCGCAAGATTCTCGACCGCGATCGGACGCTGGGCAGCGTGATCAAGCTGCTCACGCCCTCGCCGCAGTATACCGACGAGTTCAATAAGTGGCTGCAATCGATTCCCAGCTACATCTACGCGCTGGTGTTTATCATCAAGCGTTTTCAATTGCCGGAATGGGAAGGCCGCTGGCGCGAGCATTTCAGCCTCGACATCGTCAACGGCTCGCCGGGAAACGAGTTGAAGTATCACAACCGCAAGCTGGTTGGCACGTATCTTCGCGTCGGCCTGGTGGCAGGCGGCGCATGGCGGACATTCAAGGTGCGGCAGGACTTCGCCGCGGCGGAAAAGATCCAGACCGAGGACGACATCTCCGCCTCGGTGGTAGTTACCGCCGACGCCTTGCGCCGCGGCGCGGGCGGGCAGGAGCTTTTGTCGCACTACCAGAACGCGCCCCGCTATAAGTTCATCGAGAACTGCGAATTCCGCCTCTTCCAACGCCCCGACGAGGCGATCCATCGCGGCATGGACAAGCAAACCGAGGCCGACTTGGCGCGGCCCGACAATTTCATCTCCAACTTCGAGCCGCTGAGCAGCGAGCAGGTCCGCGATCGGGTGATGCGGGTCGTCGAGTTCGAGAAGTTCACCGAGCCGATGAAACGGCTGCTCAGGAACGCTGCCAAGCAAGAGGACGGCTATGTCGTCTGTTCCGACGCGCCGCGGATCGTCGATGGCAAACCGTCGCAGAACCCGCGCTATCTACAGGACCGTCCGGACCTGGTCAATCCCATGAAGCGCTACGTTGCCGCGATGGGCGCGCGGCTGTCGCGGGCGATCCCGGCGAAGTTCGCCGTGCCCACGCCCGTCGATTGCGTGCTGCTGGGCCGGCGGAATAATCCGCCCGACGCCACGCGCGGCATCCGCAGCCTGGCCGTCTACAATCCTATCCACTACCAGGAACTGCCCGAACTGTTCATGGACTTCATTTGCTCGCTGACGGGCAAGAGTCCTTCGACGACCGGGGCCGGCAGCGAAGGGGCGTTGACCAAGGGGCCGTTCAACGCGCTGTTGCCGATCACCGATTTGAACAACGCGCTGGTGAGCTTCATCCTCACGGGACTTCCCGGCTTTTCCACCGCCGCCGGCCACATCGGGCCGAACGTGCAGGTCGATCACGATCTCAGCCTGCTGGCGCCTGAGATCTTCTGCCGGCTGACGCCCAAGGAGCGCGATCCGGCTTGGCTGATCCGCGAGGGCCTGCTCGAACCGCTGAAGGACTTCACCCACAACGGCGAATTGGTCCTGGCTAGCCGGCTGGGCTATCGGATCACCTGGCGGTTCGTTGGCATGTTCTTCGGCCGCGTGTTCGACAACCCGTCGAAGGTTTTTGACGAAGCGATCCTGCGGCCGGAGTCGCAAGACCCGGAGTCGTTCGCCGATGGCATCAAGTACATTATCGAGGCGCAGCAGCGCGTGGCGGCGCAGTATTACGAGGACGGCTCCTATGAACAGGCCTGCCCGCCGGTGGCGGCGCTGTTGGACATCATGTCGGCCAACCGGCCGCTTTGCGCGATCCCGAGTCGCAAGAAGTGCGGCGGATGTTCACCCCCGAATACCTGCTGGAGAGCGACTGGTATCGCGAGCGGCTGGAGACCAAGCAGCAGCGCGACGTGGCCTTGTGGCGGCGGCATTTGGCTTACCTCGACCGCTTCCTCGTCCAGCACGGCCGGCAGCGGACGATCGGCGCGGTGGACGTGCCGGCCCGCCGCCAACTTGCGGAGGCGGAATTGGCCCGCGTTCGTTCGCCGCAGTATCTGCGCGAGTTGTTCGGCACACTGGGTGCCGATCCCATGGAGCCGCGCGCGGTGTCCGATCGGAGTGAGCGAGCCGCAGCAACCGTTGGGGCAATGTGATCCAACGAGTTCGTGCCGCACACGCCAAGGTCGCCAATCATGCAGCAACCGATCGCCCGCATCCGCGATGGGGCCATCAAGGTTCCCATTCCCAACGTGCAGCAAATGGAGGACTACACCTGCGGCGCGGCCGCGTTCCAAGCGGTCTGCTGCTACTTTGGCGTGGGACCGAGCAATGCGGATGACTACGCCGAGCTTTTGAAGTCCGACCCGAAGAACGGCACCAAGCCCGAGGAGATTGTCAATTGGGCGCGGAAGTTCGGCTTGATGGCCGAGTGTGTGGAAAACATGAGCGACGCGGAGTTGAAAGCGCATCTCGATGCCGGACGGCCGGTCATCTGTTCCATGCAAGCCTACGGCAAGACGCCCGAGCGGATCGAGCAATACACGGCCAAGGAAGGTGGCCATTACCTCGACTTGGACGGGCACTATATCGTGGCCATCGGCTACGACAACGAGAACTTCTTCTTCGAGGACCCGTCCCTGGCCGGTCGCCGCGGGTTCATCCCAATTGCGGAATTCGACATGCGCTGGCACGAGGACGATTCCGGACACAAGCGGCGACTGGGGATCGTCATTTCCGGCCCGGACGACGACGCCCCGGCCGGCCTGCACGAGGCCGTCTATATTCCGTGATGCCGGCAAGTTTGCGGAACAACTGGCCGTGGGCAATGTCTCGGTGCGTCGCATTGGCTTCGGCTCCAACGATTTTCAACTGGCCGGTTGCTTGCTGGCCGCTTCAACTTCCCGCTCGCGCGCTCCGGGCAACTGAATCTCAAACACCGTGCCGGCGCCTTTCTCGTTGTCGCGGACGCGGACGCGGGCCTTCAGCCGCCGGGCGATATTCTGAACGATATAGAGGCCCAGGCCCGTACCCGGCCGTTCGCGCTCCAGTTCGAGCCCAGGCGCTCGAAGCGTTTGAAGATGTGACGGCGGAAGCGGCCGGGAATGCCGCGGCCGTTGTCGCTGATGCGGACGATCGCGAGGCCGTCGGCCGTCCGCCGCAAGCGGACGCCTACCCGCGGCTCGCTGCCGGCGTACTTCACCGCGTTGTCGATCAAGTTGCGGAAAAGCACGTCCAGATCGACACGCCACGCCCGGATCGTGCAAGGCTCGAGTTCGATCTGGAATATCTCCGGCGGCAGGCGATAGTGCAGGCTGACCGTGCTCGCGCAATCGCGGAGCAGCAAGTCCAGCGCGATGTCCTCGCGGTCGGCGTCGATCCGCCCATCTTCCAAGCGGCCGGCGTCCAGCAACTGGTTGATGAGGCGGTCGAGGCGGTCGAGGTCGTCGACCATGCAGCCGTAGAAATGTTCGCGCTCGGCGTCGCTCACCTGCCGGCGGCCGAGCGTCTGCAGGTAGAGCTTCATCGAGGCGATGGGAGTCTTGAGCTCGTGGGTCACGCTGTCGATGAAGTTCGACTGCCGACGGTTGAGATTGATGGCCTTGATCGTGAGCACGAGATAGATGATGGTGCCGGCCAAAAGCACGCCGATAAACGCCGCGCCGATCGAGAGCAGGGCGTAGTAGACGCCGGCAATTCTGTCGTGGGAAATCGCGCCCAGGACGGTGACCAACACCCAGCCGACCGCCAGCACGACCAGGATCGAGATCATCACGATCCCCAGCGTGATCGGCAGTTTCAAGGAGCGTCGTGAAGCCATCAGGGCACATGCACTATTCGAATACAAGTTATGAATACGTCCGCGGCGATAGCCGCAGAATAGCAGACTCTACGCGCGGAAAGTCGAAGCAGGCGGCGCTAGTGCCGCTGGTGCGGGTGGCACGTCCCTGAGCCTCAGGCGAAGGGCGTGGCTCGGGGGAAAGCACGCCCTTCGCAAGCTCAGGGACGTGCCGCCTACATTGATCTACAACCGGTTCCGCATCTTCAGCAGCAAGTACCGGTTCAATAGTTGCGGCGTCAACTGCCGGGGATCGACGTCCAGCACGTCGACGCCCGACTGCCTCATCCGGCCGAGCGCATCCGCCCGCCGGGCGAGGATCCGCAGGGCGACCGCTTTGCTATAACATTCGGCCACAGTCGCCGGTTCCGCGGCAGCCATCCCTTCCACCTGCAGATTTCGCATCGTCACGCACAGCGGCAAATGATACCGGGCGAAACGCGCCGTATAGGCCAGCAGCATCGACGAGGCGTCCTTGTCGATCACGTCGGTCAAGAGCACGATCAGCGACCGCTTGCGATGCCGCAGGGCGAGGAACTTGCAAACGCGGTCGTAATCGGGCTCGCGCGGCACCGCCTCAAGGCGATAGAGGGCTTCGTTCATCCGCGCCAGCGCCGCGCGGCCCTTGATCGGCGGCACGTACGAATCCACTTTATCGCTGAACGCCACGAGGCCGATGTAATCGCCCTGCTTCATGGCGACGTAGCTCAACAGGACCGAGGCATTGATGGCGTGGTCCAGCCGTGAAAGTTGATCCACCTGCGGCAGCATGAGCCGGCCGCAATCCAGGACGATGAGGATGTTCTGGCTCCGCTCGGTCTCAAAGTTCCGCGTCATCAGCCGGCCATGCCGGGCAGTTGCCTTCCAGGCGGCGTCGGCCGGATCGTCGCCCGGCACGTAGTCCCGCAGGCTTTCAAATACGCGCCCGCGGCCGCGGCGTTTGACCGGCGCCAGGCCGACCTCGGCCGTGCGATGTCGCATGGCGGCCAACTCGTACCGCGCCAGATTCGCCACGTTGGGATATACCTTGACCTCGTCGCGGGCCTTGATGCGCATCTGCCGCACGAGCAGCCCCAGTTGCAGTCGCCAGCGGACGTAAATGTCGCCGAATTCGTAGCGGCCGCGGCGGAGCGGAGTCACGCCGTAGCGGAGTTCGGCCGTCGCGCGGGGCAGGATTGTGGCCGACAATCGCTCGGCATCCCGCTGCACTACGTCTGGTAGGTCCTCCGTTGCCTCAAAGTGGACTGGCATGTCCGAAGCGTTGCGAACTTCCCACGCCACCTGATTCACGCTGCCCAGCGAGAAATGCTGCGGCAGCCTTCGCGTAAAGGTCAAATCGCGCGGCCTGGCCGAGAGCAGCACCGTCAGCCCGGCGATCAGAAGCAATGCGATATCATAGGCAGCAACTAGCACGACCGCGCCGCTGCCCGGGAACACGACCAGAACGATCAGCGGCAAGGCGAGCAGAAGGAGGAGTTTGGGAGTGGGAAGGAGCATGAGGGTCAAATCCTCGGAACTTCAATCCTCTCCAACACGCGGGCGACGCATTGGTCGGCGGTCATGCCCTCGATTTCCGCTTCCGGATTGAGGACGATGCGATGCCGCAACGTCGGCGCGGCCAGATCGCGGACGTCGTCGGGCGTGACGTAGTTCCGCCCGCGAAGCACGGCCAGCGCCTTGCTCGATAGCAAGATCATCACGGCCGCGCGGGGGCTCGCTCCCAGCGTCAATGAAGGCAACTCCCGCGTTCCGCGGGTGATCGCCACGATATACTCCAGCAGTTGTGCCGCCACAGACACTTGCCGCACGGCCGCACGCATTTCGGCCAGTTCCGCCACGCTGGTGCATGGCTCGACGCCGTAGGTCGCCGTCCGGGCGGCGTCAAAGCCCGATTGATAGCGGCTCAAAACCTCGACCTCCTGCTGCTTCTCGGGGTATCCGGCCACGATCTTGAAAAGGAAGCGGTCGAGTTGGGCCTCGGGCAAGGGATACGTGCCTTCGTATTCGATCGGGTTCTGCGTGGCGAAGGTGAGAAAGACCGGGCTCAGCGGATGGACTTGCCGATCGACGCTGACTTGGCCTTCTTGCATCGCCTCCAAGAGGGCCGATTGTGTCTTTGCCGGCGCACGGTTGATTTCATCGGCCAAGAGCAGGTCGCAAAAAACCGGACCGGCGGCGAATTGGAAAACGAGCGACTGCGGGTTGAAGATGTTCACACCCACGATGTCCGCGGGCATCAGGTCGGGCGTGAACTGGATGCGGTGGAACTGGCCGCGAATGGCCATCGAAAGGGTGCGGACGAGCAGTGTTTTGGCCGTGCCCGGCGGGCCTTCCAGAAGGATGTGTCCCCCGGCCAAAAGCGCGACGACGGTCTGGTCGAGCACGGAGTCCATGCCGACGATGACTTTGTGAAGTTCGCGCCGAACGGCCGCGGCTTTTTCGGCCACCGCTTCAAGTTCCATAATCGAGTGTCTCGAGTGAATTAGATGATGAAGCTGGGTGGCACGCCCCTGAGCTTCAAGCGAAGGGCGTGGCGGGACGCAAACACGCCCTTCGCAAGCTCAGGGACGTGCCACCCAGCCACGGGTTTTTGGGTAACCGCTTCAAGTTCCATGTTCGATCGCCTCTGTTACGCGGTGAAGTTCGTGAGTCAGATCCAAAAGTTTTTGCCGGCTGATCGGGCCTTGCATCGCGGCTTGCGCGTTTCGCAGCGCCGCGGCCGCCTCGTCGCCCGCGCGGCGCTGGACGGCGTCGCAAAGCTGCGCGTTTTCGACTTGCATATCGAGCAAGAGCCGCTTACAGAGCCGATCGCGATAATAGCGGTAGAGCGTTTCGGCGGCAAGGGAGGCGGCGCCGGCCTCCTCGAACAGCCGCCCTGCCGCTTCGGCGAATTCGCGATGCTGGCGGCGAAGCTTGCGGACCACGTCCCGCGGCCTGCCGAAGCGAATCGCTTGCGCGAACAACGCCAACACGCCTACCAGCGCCGCCTGGAGCACTACCCAGCGCCAGGGGCCGGCGAGCATGAGTTTCGCGATTGCCACTTCCGACACGTCCCGCTCGGCCATGCCCAAATGGTACTCATCGAAAGCGATGTCGCCCGGATACTTGGCCGAGAGTTCCCTCGCGATATTCGCGAGCAGGAGCCCGTTGTCGCCCTCGCTGACGCCAACGTTGGTGAAGGGATATTCGTCGGCCAGGGCGACGATCGTGCCGTCGCCGGACTCTGCCTCCACGCCAATCGCGCCCCATTCGTCTTTCCAGAACGATTTGCCGCTCGCGCCTTCGTCCGAAAAGCCGTGGAACGGCTTCTTTAAGGCAAACCGGCGGTTGCGAGGAACGGTTAGCTGGTTGAGTCCTTCGGTAAGCCGATCGTGCTCGTCCGGCTTGCTCGGCTCGGGAGTGAGTTCCGCCAATGGAAGCTTGCTGGCCGTCGGGTTGCTGGGCAGAACATTATTCCACTCGAACCATTCGTCGAGATATTTGTCGTCACCGGCGAGCGCTGCCTTGGAGGCGAATGCCGGCACTTCGCCCGGCACCACAACTAAGGCGTGGCCTTCGTCAATCCACTCTTGCAACGCAGTAACTTCCTCTCGCGCCAAGCCGACTTCGGGGCGGAGCACAAACAGGACGCCGATCCCCTTGAGCGTCTCGGGCGAGATCCGCCGCCGCAGCCGCGCGGCAGGAAAGTCCAACCGCCGAAGCACTTCATAGCCGGCCTTCGCGCCGCTGGGCACGTTGAAGAAGGTCGAAGGGATGCGGATGATCGTGCCCGTCTTTTCCGGCACGAAAAGCCATTGGCACAGCGCCGCCAGCAGTGCCACCAGCAGCACGACGGAAAGCAGGATGCGATCAGCGCGGGCCAGCGACGGCAGGGTCATGAAGCAGGCTTTCGACGATGTTGGAAATGTCATCCATGTTGGAGTTCGTCGGCTGCCGGCCGCCATAGACGATCGGCTCGAACAGCTCCGTGAGCCGGCGGAAGTCTTGCGCTGGAGTCCCGCCTTTAGGCGGTGCCTGAATTGGAGTTCCGCGACCCGCAATCGGAACTTCAACGCGACCGGCTAAAGCCGGGACTCCAGCGCCGCGGCCAAGCTCGGCGACGTAATCGCAGTTGGTCTTCGACCGCTTGAAGACGATCGCGCCCTCGCGGTCGAGCCAGAGAATCGCGGCCACGTAGAAGTACTTTGTCGCAGCGGCCCATTCGCCGCCGGCGAGCAGCCGCCGGGCTTCGGCGTAGACCTTGTCGAAATCGAGATCTTGAATGCCCAGCAGTTCGCCCGCGATTTTGTGGCGGCCCTGAGCAGCAGGATCGCCGCGCTTCGTTCCGCTGATGAGCGTAACCAACGTGTAAATCAGGTGCGCGAGAATGGCAACGAGCGTCAGGACCATCCACGAAACTATCGTCCAGTAGAGCCACGGAATTGAGTCATGTAAATTGCCGAGCGCGCGGGCAAGGCCCTCGAAAAGGCCTCCGATCCACTCGGAAATCCGCCGCCAGACGGCATAGGGGTCCAAGTGCAGATCGGCAAACTCGCGCGTGGCGAGCACGTCGTGAACGGCCGTGCGCGCCCGATTGTGAAATGCGTCGCCGGCTTCGTCCGAAACCGAGGCAACGGCAGTTCGCAGAGGATGCGAACTCGGCTCGTCCGCGGCCGTCAAGATGGCAAGTGCCAGAAGTGCTCCGCAAGATGCAATCATAGCGTCGTCGGTGGCTGCAAAGCCGAGGCAAGCATCTGCAAATCAAAGGCCTCTTTGCGAATTCGCAGATCGTAATAAAGCAGCACGCGAGGCGCGGCTTCGATCGGCAGAATGAACGCGTTCAAAATGCTTGCAGAGAACATCACTAGGAACCGGGGTCCGGGCACGAAATGTATGATAATTTGTATTATCGAGACGAATATAAGGTTCAGCAGGAATAGCACAAGGCCGACCAGGAACACCTTCACAAGGTTTCCCTGGGCAAGGTTCCGCGATCGCGACATGGCAGCCGTGAGATTATAGCCTTCCAGTATGACAATCGGCGCCGTGACGTAGAACCAGCATGCCAACACCACGCCGGGCACGACGCACATCACACATCCGGCCACAATGACAAGCCCGACGAGTATCTCTGTGATAATGAGCCATCCCAGCCGCGGAAACGCCCGCCGATAACTGTCCGCAGCCGACAAGTTCTCGCCCAGGTATGCCGCGGAAATGTTGTGTGTTATCGCGGCCAGGCAAAGCGGCAGGAAAATGACGGCGAACAGGAAGATTCCCATTAGCCCTACGGCCACGGCGCCCGAAATTTGCGGCTCGCCTCGAGGCCCGACTTCAATCTGCCCGCTTGGCAGCACGAACGCCACCATCAACGAATAAGGTATATGAACAACAAGCGCGATGATGAGAAACGTCGCGAAGCGGTCCCGGTAGAGCTGAAACGCGGCGTCGAACAAGCTCGGCACGCTCATTGGGCGAAAATCATGCATCGTGTTTCATATCACCGGTTCGAGCAGAAAGATCGAATGAGACGACGTTGAGCCTAATGGATAACCGGCCGATGTTCAATACCTGCGGCGCCATGCTCTGGCGCCGGCACTTGCCCCGCGACCCGGCTCTCGTTAATCTGACATGTAACCATGTCCAACGCCGATCGCTACACGCTGGAAACGCCCGAGAATATCGAGGTCCGTTTCGACATCGCCGGGCTAGGCACCCGATTCTGCGCGATCGTCATCGACCATGTGCCCATTGCCGTGCTCTCGATCGCGCTCACGATTGTAGCCTATTTCCTTTTCCCTTCGTGGTTTCAAACAGCCGCCCCGATAGCCCTGGCGATGATATTCTCCAGCATCCTCGTGACGCTCATGTTCGGCTACTTTCTCGTCTTCGAGTGGCTGATGCGCGGGCAAACGCCGGGCAAGAAGATCATCAAGATTCGCGTCATTCGCGAAGACGGCACGCCCGTCACGATTTACGAAGTCTTTGTGCGGAACGTGGTGCGGCTGGTCGATTTTCTGCCCGGCGTGTATACGGTTGGCGTGATTTTCATGTTCCCCAGCCGCCTTTGTAGACGGCTGGGCGACATTGCCGCGGGCACGATCGTCATCAAGGAAGAGCAATTAAACTACAGTGCGTGGACCGACAACAGCCGGTTTGTCGGCATGCAGCCGTTGGAGCGGATCAACGCCGAATTGACGCCCGACGAGCGGCGACTGATCGGCGGCTTCCTGCAGCGCCGCGGCGAGTTGATGCCGGCGGCCCGCGATGCGCTCGCCCAGCGGCTGGCATTTCCGCTGTATGAAAAGTATCGCGGCGAGTTCATGAACGCCGAAGACTACCTCGTCCGCCTTGCCGAAGGGAAGCAGCATGAATTTTGAAACCTGGCTCGGCCAGCGGCGTCTAGTGTGGAAGCGGCTGGAAGAGATTGTTGACGAGCTCGTCCGCCGCGGCCCGCGCCGAACGGGCGGCCAGAACATCGCCGAGCTGACCGAGGTCTACCAGTCGGCCTGTGCGGACTTGGCGCGGCTGCGGGCGATCGGCGCGGAGCCGGCGCTGGTCGATCCGCTCAACCGGTTGATCATCCGCGCCCACGGCCAGATTTACCGCGGCTCGGCGGCCAGCCCGTGGGGCCTGGGCCGGTTCTTTCTCCGCGATTACCCGCGGCTGTTCCGTCGCACTTGGAAGTTTACCTTCGCCAGCCTGCTCGTATCGCTGGCCGCCGCGTTTGCCGGTTATTGGACCGTACAGGACAACCCGCAGATCGTGGCCGACATCATGGGCGGTAACGACCGCGAGTTCTTCGGCAACAAAACGATCGCCGACATCCGCGAACGCTTCGGCCACGAGAGCAACCCGTTGATGTCCAGCGTCATTATCAGCAACAATGTCCGCGTGGCGTTGCTGGCGTTCGCCCTGGGCATCACGTTCGGCGTCGGCACGGTCGGCGCGCTGGTGCTCAACGGCGCGATGGTCGGCGGCATTACCGGCGCGTTCGCCAAAAGCGGTCTGGCGTGGAAAATGTGGATGGTGCTATTGCCGCACGGGCGCTGGAACTGAGCGCCATCGTCATTGCCGGCGGCGCGGGCCTACTTGTCGGCTACGGCCTCTGGGCACCTGGTCAGCGGACCCGCCGCCGCGCCCTGCGCGAGGACGCCATAACCGCCATGCAGTTAGCGGCCGGGCTGATTCCGGCTTTCATCTTCGCCGGGCTGATGGAGGGCCTGGTCACGCCCAGCGATGCGATTCCCCAACCGATCAAAGTCGTGCTGGGCGTCACGGCCGCGGTCGTATACTGGCTCTATTTGCTGTTGGCGGGAAGAGATGCGATGGTGGAGGGCTCAACTGGGTCGGTTGGTGTCACTGGCAGACAAGCCGTGTGAATGAACACACTGAAGTCAGGCGACCGAAGAAAGACCCCATCCGGCTTGCCGGACGGTGAACAAGGTTGGTACGCTAGACCCCGATCCCTCAACATTTACCAAACCCCATCCGGCTCGCCGGATGGTGAATGAGGTTGCCCGGCTAAGGCTTCATCATGTCGCTTGAACCACTTTATAATCCAGACAATCTTCGCGCAGCCTATCAGCTTCGTTACTCATGGACCGGTTGGTTCAAATCGGATTTCAAGAAACAGCCCGATAGCATCTTCGACGCGGTTGATTCGCTTTGGGAGCAGGACGGGTTGCGACGATTAGAACACGCATGGTCTACCGATCGTATCCAAATCACGTTCAGCGCCAAGCCAAACGTATCGCCCGTATACTTAGCCACGCGGGCTAAAGGCCGTCTCCAATACTTGCTCCGCAACCAACTGAGCGAGTTTCCCGGCTTTACGCGAAAGGTTTCCGTTAGATCGATTGGCGAGAATACGTCGCAGGACGTTGCCGCGTATATCGCTTCGCAACTGGACAAGGAGGCTTTCGTCGATCCGCGATTCGTAGAGCAATTAAGGGAGTTCACGCGAGTATTCTCCGAAGTTGATCTTGCCACGCCGACCGAGTCGGCGCGAGGGCGATATTGGTACAACCTGCACATCGTGCTGGTTGTAGCTTGTCGCGGCCGAATTCATGATCTGGCGCAGCTTCGCACGCTGTTTGAGCGCTCTTTGAGAATCGCCGAAAGAAAGGGTCACCGCATCGCGTCGATTTCGGTGATGCCCGACCATCTTCACATGGCGCTTCGCGGCGACTTGGAACGATCGCCCGTAGACATTGCCTTGGACTTCCTGAACAACCTGGCATTTGCGATTGGCCAGGTCCGCGTGTGGCAAGACGGGTTCTACGCCGGGACCTTCAGCGAATATGATATGAATGCGATTCGGTGTCGCGCGGCGCGCGAACAGAATAGCGGAACAACCTGATTCACCATCCGGCAAGCCGGATGGGGTCTGGTTTCAGAAGCGCGTTTTTGTCTAGCCCGCCAACCTCGTTCACCATCCAGCAAGCTGGATGGGGTCGCGGCACCGGACGTTTCCGGGCACTGTCGTGTCTTCTAACGCCAGCGGGCCCGTCAACGGTCAACGTCTGTTGGACGAGAGGCCGTAGGGTGGTGTCGAGCGCAGCAAAGACCCACCGGAGCGAATACGAAATCCGCAAGAGTGTGGCCGCGTGAAGCAGCCGGCCCCAGCACGCTTGCCGTGCTGGTGAAAAAGTCTTTTGAGCGAACCGTGCGCGTGCCGTAAACACCAATGAGACGACCCCATCCGGCTCGCCGGATGGTGAACAAGGTTGGCAAGCTAGATGCCGATCCACCGATACCTGCCAGACCCCATCCGGCTTGCCGGATGGTGAATGAGGTTGCCCGGCTAAGGGCTTCATCATGTCGCGCAAACCGCTTTATAGTTCGGACACCGCTGCCACTCGCATGTCTTTTCACCTGCCCTTCTCGTTCCGATAAATATACTGAACCTCAAAGGCCGGCTTGATCTCGGACGTTAATGTCCCTGCCTTCGGCATCGAATACGTCTCCTTGCTTTGCGCTCGTATTGCCCCGCAGACCCCGCGCTTGGTGAGGAACAGGAACGACGCCGGATGCGATTCGTCGATCTGCCCGGTCCTTTCGTCCACTGACGCAATCGGTCCTTCCCAAAGTCTGGGCAGGTCGAGTTTTGTGCCCTTTTGAAGCTCCGTTATCAAATGATCGTAAAGGCTATTGTCGATCCGCCACACTTTCATGCCCAGCGGTTGGAAGGCGAAGTACGATTTCTCGCTGCCTTGCGGCCTGAACTTCATGCCGATCAGATTGACGCCTTCCTTCTCGGCCCAGGATAGCAAGGTCGGAGAAGGGGTTCCGGGCGACGAAGTTGTGAGCAACTCCTCCGGCGGCTAGCGGCATTCGCCCCGTGTCCAGATCAATACAGGCCATCAAGCGAAACCTCGCTCGCGGATCGTCAAAGGAAAAGATGAACGGGGTGGCGATTCCGCCGTCCGTGTCAACATTCTTGCCCTGGGGGACCTGCGCTAGCGGCTGCGGAGTCAGTTTGCCCAGCTCTTCGGCGCTCTTCACCAACGCGCGTCGAGTCGGCTCGATCTGCGCTTCGCCGTCATCCTTGACGAATTTCCGCCAGTTCCTTTCCCACCAGTCGGCCCAGCGTGCGGCGAGTTTTTGAAACTCCAGACGCTTGAGGCGGTTCTGCTCCGTGGAATTGTCCAATTGGGCGAATACCAAGTCGAACCATTGATGCTTTTCGCCCGTTATTTTTTGCAGCGCGGGCATGATCTCGTTAATCGGACGCCCGTAGGAGAACATCGTTCCCTCGCCGGGGTATTTTTCGCGTTCTTCAGGGAATTCCTTGAAGAACACTTCTTTGTTGTCGTGGTCCTGCATGAACTTTAAGAGTTCAGGATCGTTGTTGATCGTATATCCGCAATCACTGGCAGTATCGTGTGCCAAGCGCGGAATCGCCCGGATCAAGGCCGGCACGGCCCGCGGGTCACCGATGCCGCGGAGCACGAATCCCAGCTTGCGCAAGAGGTGGTCGGTATTGGTACGGTCGAGTACTTCAATGAGCCTGGGCACGGCCGGCTTGCCGATGCGAATCAGTTCCCGTATCGCGTTTTCGGCCGGGTAGTCCTTCTCCTGGCCCATTTGGCACAACCGCATCACCGCGATGGCCGCCGCGATGCGATCCTTCTCGGCGGCGGGCGGACGGGCGCGAAGGACTTTCATGGCCTCGACGGCCTCGGGCGGCGGGATCGGTTTCAAAGACTGTGGTGCGGGGGGAAAGAGTTTCGGATCCATGTCGCCTGGGGGAGGAAGGGGCTCATCTGGGTCGAACCCGAGTGCCTCGGGCGACGGGACGAGTTTCGCCGGCGGCTGCGGTTTGCGAAGCGCATCCAGGATTTCCTTCATTACTCTGTCCGAATCGATTTTCTTCCCGATCATCTTCTCGTATCGCGCGCGCTGTTCGCGAGAAAGCAGCTTGAAGAACTTTTCGAGAACGGTCCTGTCGATAGCGTTGCCTTTTTCCAACAGCGCTTGCTGCTGCTCGGTCGATAGACCGCCGCGGTCGTCATGAGCGGCCGGGTATTTCTTCCGCACTGCATCCATCGCCGCCTTCATCGTTTCACGATAGATCGCGTGCATCTCGGTTTGCTGCTCCTTGGTTATCTCCAATCCTTTGATAACGTCCGCATCGAAGAATGCCGAGTCTCCCTCGATCTGAAGCTGCATCTCCTGGCGCGATCGATTTGTTTGGGCAGTA
Organism: uncultured Planctomycetia bacterium; assembly: GCA_963707295.1. Classification (GTDB taxonomy): domain Bacteria; phylum Planctomycetota; class Planctomycetia; order Pirellulales; family Thermoguttaceae; genus JANXQG01. The sequence continues at coordinate 2,307,827 of CAVPPL010000005.1, read as the reverse complement.
AGATCGCTTGCAGTCGCCGGTAGATTCTCTGAGTTGCTTCCGTTCGTTTTACTTGGTCCGACCATGCCGGCTCGGGCGCGAACATTTGTTGCTTTTGCTGGTCCGTCAAGCGAAGTTCTTCGTTGACCGAATCCAAGCGATACTCCAAGAACAAGTAAAGGTACCGTTCGAGCCGTTCCATGCCGTTTTGAAGGGGCACAGTTTCGCCGAATTCAACCGCGTTCCTTTCGGTCTCAATGCCTTGATTCTTTGGGGCAGAACGTTTCGACGCCGCACCAGCGATTTGTTTCTGGCCGGCGGCGGCGCTCATGGTCGGTGCGGGCGCCTCGATCTTGTCCGGCGCGGTGCTGGGCGGCAAGTACTGTTGAATACTGCCATTCTGTTTGTCCGCCGCATAGGCCGCGGCGTTTTTCGGCGTCCCCGCACCTTTCTTGTCAGCCTTGATTTCTTCTTTTGGCGGGGCTTCTTCCGCTGGTGCGACATGTTTCTTGAGAGACTCATCCAGGATTTCCTTCATCAGTCTATCCGAATCAATCTTCTTCCCGATCATCTTCTCATAATTGGCCTGTTGTTCGCGGGACAGCAATTTCAAGAACTTGTCGAGAAGAGTCTTCTGAATGGCGTTAGCTTGTTCCAACAGCGCCCGCTGTTGCTCTTGGGATAGATTGGCGGTGTCGGGACGGCCGTATGCTTTCCGCGCCGCATTGATCGCATTGTGATACGTCGTTTGCATCTTGGTTCGCTGGTCGCTAGTTATCTCCAGAGCCTTGATGACATCGGCATCAATAAATGCGGGTGCGCCCTCGAACTGAAGCGCGATTTCACGGGCGCGATCGAGTTGATTGGGATGCAAGATCGCTTGTAGTTGTTGATAGCCTCTTTGAATCTGTGCCGTTCGCTCTTTCGGGGATGTTAATAATGGCTCTGGACGGCGCTGCATAGCGATCAATCGTTCCTTTTGCTGTTCCGTCAAATGCAGTTCTTTTTGCACCGATTCCAGATGCCCCGCGAAGGCAAAGAACTGTTCGAGCCGTTCCGCGTCGCTTCCAAGGGGCTCGGGGTCCGCGAACTCAACTTCCGATTCCTTTTCGTCGTTCCCGCCAGAGACGGCCTTGGATAAGGGAATCACAAGTTCCTCCATGCCAGCGACTGCGATTTCTAGTTTCTTCTCCCTATAGCCCGTCTTGAAAAAGCTATAGGCCACCTTGTCCCCGGGTGCCCAGGTCCACTCGTAAATGCCGTTCTTGTCTGCTTTCTGGGATTTTCGTGTCGAGGACTTTCGGATGCTTGTTGTTGTAGAGCGATTGGCCACCGCGCCAGGAGGAAATCGAAACGTATACTTCGGGAATCGGCTTACCCGATTCGTCCACGAAACGAACCCGCAGCGCTTCCCTGCTTTAAGTTGGAAATCGAGAGGCGCGTTCTTTTTCGCGTACCAGATCAATTGCACTTGCGGCGACCAGCCGTCGGCCATGACGGTGACAAAGAGGACCGGCCCATTGACTGGCATCGGCGGCAGGCGATAGACGCCGGCGGCATCGGTGTAGACTTCGTGGCGGAACGTCCAGTCTTCGCCGGCAGTCTCCCGGTAGGGACTTCTTCCCCAGGCCACCACCGCGCCTGAGACGGGCTTGCCTTTTGGATCGGCCACTTTGCCGGAGACTGTTATCCCGTAGTGCATGACGATCGTCGCCTTTCGCCGCCGCAGGTCTTCCGACGTGACTTTCTGATCGGCTTGCATTTTTCCCCACTCGAAATCGCTCACGTAGTCGGGATGATGGACGTTGATTGTTATCTTATACTTCTTGTCCGCGGATACATTATCCAAAGTCCACGCACCGTTCGCATCGGTGACGACGACGTTGCGCCCTAAAGCCAAGTTAGAGTTGACGACAGGCCGCTGTCCCATCGCTTCCTGTTCTTCTTCGCTTTCTCGGCCGTCGTCGCATTCCACACCGATGCTCGCCCCCGCGATCGGCTTTCCTTCATCATTCTGACCGAACCGCCGATCGTGGATCCCTTTTCGAGTTTGAAGGCGAACTCTTCGGGCAATGGCTTTTTGGCCCCAAACCACTCTTCCTCCCAGCCCATGAACATGGGCACATGATGTGGTGCAGAAATAAAAAGCCGGAGAATAGAGATTGTTTTGGGCACCTCCACGGCCGCCCGGCCGTCAGCGTCGCAAACGTAATGTCGATTTGCCGTGAACGATGGCTCGTCAGTCCAGATTGACGAATGAACCTCAGCGCCCTTTATCGGTTTTCCGTCCGGCCCGAGAACGCGAACCCGCATCGTTCGCTGTGGATTTTGGGTGGCACGTCCCTGAGCCTCCTGCAAAGGCCGCGGCGAAGCGGAAAGCTCCACGCCCTTTGCAAGCTCAGGGTCGTGCCACGCATTGGCCGCCGGTTTCCGATCGCCTTTGGCGCCGAACGTTTGCTCCGCCCGTAAACCGGCCAATGGCGCTGCAAGCGAGATTGCCAGCGCGAACAAAACTACGGCAAACACTCCCTTTCGCGTCATGCGAGTCACGATAGTACGCTCCTTGTCGAGTAAGTTAATGATGCGGTGTTGGAAGTCGCTATAACCGGTTTCGAGAATTGCCAGCGTCGCCGGGATACGCGGAAGATCGGTCAACCGCGCGGCCAGTTCGACGAGCACGCGGGCGAACTCGCGGCCGTCGGCATGCGATTGCAGCACGTGGTCGTCGCAGATTTCTTCGCGAAGTTGCATGATGCCCCGATTGACTCGATGCAAGAGTGGGTTCCACCAGAACATGATGCCAGCCAGCCACTGCATTAAGCCGATCCAGTGATGATGATGCACCAGATGGGCCATTTCGTGGATTAAGATAGCCCGCAGTTGTTCGGCGTCGCCCTTTTCGGCCAGGTGGCTCGGCAGCACGATGAGCGGATGCACGAGGCCGAGCGAAAGCGGGGCAGGGGCCAGCGCGGAAATGCGAATCGGCGGTACGTAGAAGCGGCATCCTGCCGCTTTGAATAAGCGGCGGGACGCCGCTTCTACGACCCCGAACGCCGCTGCCGCTTCACGCGCTGTCTGATTAAGGTGATCGAGCGATGGTGTTTCCACCGAGCGGCGGAAGCGCCGCAAGACGAGAAAGCCGCGGGCGACGCGGCCCGCGCCAATCAACGTGCCCAGCAGCCACACGCATGCTGCCAGCGTGATCGCAAGACGCCGCCACGATACGGCAGCGGGCGGACTGGCCGGCAATTCTTTCGGCGGCGGCGCGATTGCCTGTGGCCCGGCTGGCGCTGTTACCGCCGCACGAGTATCTTCCTCCGATGCGCCTTTTCGCGGGTGCAATGCAAAGGGCAGTGCGGGCAACTCGGCATCCGCTGGAAGCGCGTCCGGCCTGGCTTTCACCGCAAGGTCTTTTGCCGGATTCGCATCCGGCGCGGGCGGAATCCGTTGCGCCGCTGGTTCGGCGAACGCAATGGCTATCCGCCCCCAACCGTTCCGGCAGGCCCACCATGTCATTACCGGCGCGAGCAGCGTGAGAACCAAGGTCGAAACCAAAATCGAGTGACGGACCGGGGCGGATTGCTTTGAGAACAGCTTCGCCGCCAATAGCCCACACGACGAAATCAGCACGGCGGCAATGGCGAGGTTCACCAGATAGATGGCCGCCGCCGGCGTGACAAAGGATGTCAGGAATGTTGTCATGGCCTGCCCTCCTGTTTCTTGTTGGAGCCGTGGGGCAGGTTGCTAACCTGCCTTTTTCCGGCAGATTGGCAATCTGCCCCACGCTTTGCCGAGGCCTCATCGAGCAGCTTGCTTACCTCCTCGATTTCCGCCCGCGAAAGCCGTTTGGAGCCGAGCAGGCTCATCACGAGCTTGCCGGCCGAGCCGCTGAAGAAGTCGTTGACGAACTCGCCCGCCAGCAGGGCGGCGGCGTTCTCCCGGCTCACCGCGGCCGAATAGCGGTTGGGGCGGTTTTCGCGGCGGCAGACGAGCCAGCCGCGTTTTTCCAGCCGATCGACCAGATTCAGCACCGTCGTGCGGCCGACGGAGCGATCGGTCCGAACGGCTTGCCAGATTTCGACCACCGAGGCTCCCTCCTCTCCGCCGCTCCAGACGGCCTCCATAATCTGATACTGAACGGGCGTGAGACTGCCTTCGGGGCTTTTCATGGCGGGAACCTTTTCGGCTAGGGTGGCACGCAATGCCATTTCCAATTTAGTGATCAGACTGCTTGTAACTGATTATGGAGTATGATCTTTTGTTCGTCCGTCAGCATCAGCAAAAGGGGCGGATGTGGCGGCCGATGTGGCTTGCGTCGCGGCCATTCGCGTTTTTCCTTCGCGCTGGTGCGCTTCGCGTCGTTCGCGTTCCGCCCGCGCGATCCGTGCCGCAAAGGGCTCCTTGGGTTCCTTTCGGGCGGAGATGTCGCGGCGTGCCTCCAGCAATACGCCGCGGGGGCTGCACATCGCGGGAAGACCGTTCTTGGCCGCCGCGGGCATGGCCAGCGCGCCTTGGCAAAGGAGCAACTGCGTGGCGATCATCGAGGCTTCCGCCTCGCGATGAACCTGGGCCACGGTACGGCTCATCAATGTCGCTTTCTTCAGGGTCCGCTTGTAGGTCCGGAAAAATCCTTCGTTTTCCCATCGCCAGCGATAGCAGGTAGCGGCCATTTCCAAGGACAACTGCTGGGGATCTTCCACGTTCGTAAACAGCCACACGTCGGCCTTGTGGCGGACGCTGTGGATTCGCAGCAAGCGTCCCCGCAACGGCGGCTTGCCTTCCTTCTGCTGTTTTTTGGGCCAATAGTAAACGATCCCCTCGCGGAACTCTTCCAACGGCTCCTTGCTCTCGGTGTAGAAAGTTGCCATCGAAGACATGCGGATGAGGAAGAACACTCCCTTGCTGAGCATCGTCGCCATGACTTCGTAACCGACATATCCCGCGTCGGCCACGATCAACGCCGCCGTGGGCAGCAAGGACAGCATCGAGATCAAATGGCTGCGCTCGCTGGGCTTGCTGCCTTTGCCCAATCGCCAGCAAAAGGGAACGCCCAGCGTGAGGTGGACAATCGAAGTATTCCAAATCGTGGGCGAAGAGCCCTCTTTGCCGCCGCTGCCCAGTCGTCGTTCCAGTTCCTCGGTGCGCGGACAGTTCTGCCGCGTGCCGTCGCAGCCGAAGGGAATAAAGTCGCCAACCTTCCAGCGCTCGTGGAAGACCGCTTGGAAGCGGCCGCGAATTCCCGTCGCCAATGCCCGCAGGACCAGCATGGGAAGTTTGGCAACGGCCTTCTGGAATCCCGCAAAGGACTTTCCCGGGCGTTTCCTCTTCGGGCAACAGGCCACGTAGAATGCCTTGGCGGCCTCGAACTTCTCCGGCAGGCTGTCGCCGGAGCAGTAAGTCGTCAACAAGAGAATCGACAACAGAGGGTGAATGTCCCAGCGGGGCGATTTCCTTCGTATCGCGGCATTTCGGGCTTGCTTGAAAACCTCCGGCGTGAGAAAATCCCGCATCGAACCAATCAGCGACTTGGCCCGCCGTCGCTGGCGCTCGCGTCCTTGCGTGCGTCATTTGCCGTTCCTCCGTGATAGGGTTTTGGATGGTAAGCCCCTATCATTGGCGGAACGGCTTTTTCATGCACGACCGATTTCGCAGGCGATTTGCCGCGGCAAGTTGTTGCTGCAAAGTCAGTCATAACAAAAACTTACGACCAAAAACTAACCTGATTCGGAAATGGCATTGGGTGGCACGCAATGAGCTTCAAGCGAAGGGCGTGTTTTCGCGACTCGCCACGCCCTTCGCAAGCTCAGGGACGTGCCACCCGAACTTATGCTGACGCCGTGCCTAACTCAGACGAAACGGACGTATGACGACGCGCGTCGGCAGGCATTGTATACGATGCCGACAGTCGTCGTCAATAGAGAGGAAGCTCAAGTTTTCGGATTTTCTTGAGCCGGCCAATTAGCTTGCCGCGAAAGGGCGCATAGAACGCGAAAGAGCGGCGGTTGGAGTCCCGGCTTTAGCCGGAAATGCCGCCTAAAGGCGGGACTCCAGCGAGGAACATAATTGCCAATCCGCGTCGCCCGTCACCTTGCCGCCGCAACCGGCGCTTCTTCCAGGCCCAGCCGCTTCATCTTCTTGTAGAGCGTGGTGCGGTTGATGCCCAGCGCCTCGGCCGTGGCTTGCCGGTTCCACTTGTTCGCCTCCAGCACGCTCGAGGATGATCTGCCGCTCGGGCGTCGCCAGGGCCTGCTTCAGCGCCCTGGACGCCGCCCGATTCGACCACCGTCGGGCTGTCGGCCAAGACATGCGCGGGCAAGTCCTCCACGCCGATCACCGGGTTCTTGCCCAAGAGCACGGCCCGCTCGATCACGTTTTGCAACTCGCGGACGTTGCCCGGCCAGCGGTAGCGCTGCAGGGCGGTCATCGCCTCGTCGGTGAAGCCGCGGACCGTCTTGCCCGACTCGTCGCAGACCTGGCGAAGGAAATGCTCGGCCAGCAGGGGGATGTCGGAGATGCGGTCGCGCAGGCGGCGGCAGCTCGATGTTGATCACGTTGATGCGATAGAAGAGGTCCTGGCGGAAGCGGCCCTCGGCGACCGGCGCGGCCGAGGTCCTCGTTCGTGGCCAGAATCACGCGGGTATCGACCTTGAAGGTCTTCGTGCCGCCGACCTGCTCGAACTCCAGCTCCTGCAGCACGCGGAGCAGCTTGACCTGCATGCCGGGGCTGGCGGTGGCGATTTCGTCGAGGAAGATCGTGCCGCCGTCGGCCTGCTTGAACTTGCCCAGCTTGTCGCCCATCGCGCCGGTGAACGCGCCGGCGACGTGGCCGAAAAGCTCGCTTTCCAGCAGCGTTTCCGGCAGCGCTCCGCAGGCGACTTCGACGAACGGCCTTGTCGCGGCGGCCGCTGCGGCGGTGGATGGCGCGGGCGATCATCGACTTGCCCGTGCCGCTCTCGCCGGTGATGAGCACCGTGGCGCGGGTATCGGCCACGCTGTCGATCATGTCGAAGATCTTCAGCATGCGGTGATCGTGGCCGACGATGTTCTCCATGCCGAAGCGGAGATCGAGCTGGGCCTTCAGAGTTCTTGTTTTCTTCGATGACCTCGCGCTGGTTCAGCGCCCGCTGGATGGCCATGTCGCAGTTCTTCGTCGATCAGCGGCTTGGTGAGGAAATCGAACGCCCCTTGGCGGATGGCCTCGACCGCCGACTCGACGGTGCCGTAGCCGGTGAGCATGATGACCGAGGTTTCGGACCGCTTCTGCGGCAGTGGGCCAAGAGTCGAAGCCGTCGTCGTTCGCCCAGGCGGATATCGACCAGCGCCAGGTCGTAGGTCTTGCGATCGACGGCGGCGATGCCTTCGGCCAGGGTCGCGGCGGTATCGACCTTGTAGCCTTGCTCGCGGAGCCAGTCGGCCATCGAGCCGAGCACGTGGCGATCGTCGTCTACCAAAAGGAGCGTGGCTTGGGTTTTCATCAGGTAATTTCTCAATGGGATTGATGGCCGCACGCTCGTTTAGCCCGGCTCCGGATTAAACGAAGGTATAACGCCTTGCAACATCCGTCGCCAAATATCTACGTTACGGGTGAGCGAAGTCAACGCGCGGCACCTCAAAGGCAGTCAATGCTTTCCCCTCACAACGAGGGTATCCCGACTATCGAAAACCCTGTTTTGACATCCCCCCATGGCCCATGTAGAATGGATAGATCACATATCCCCTTTGCCAGCCCTAACCCCACCTATTGCTGGAAAAAACGGCAAAAAACCCGCTGACTCGGGGGGATTTTTTTCTTTCTTTGGGGGATTCCATCTTGGCCTGTGGTATATTACGATAAAAGGAATCGAGCTTGCCGCGAAGACTCGCGGAGGCCACGAACTTCGAGAGGTATCCTATGAGTATTAAAGTCTTGGTTTGCGATGACCACCAGGTCATTCGCACGGGGTTGGCGAGCCTGTTTGCCGGGCAGCGACATCGAGATCGTCGGCGAGGCCGAAAATGGCAAGGAATCGCTCAAGCAGGCGCAGAAGCTAAAGCCTGACGTCGTCCTGCTGGACATCCGCATGCCCGACGGCGACGGACTGTCGACGCTGGAGAAGTTGCGGGCGAAAGTGCCCGATTCAAAGTCGTGATGCTTTCCACCTACGATAATCCGACGTACATCGCCCGGGCGGTGGCCCTGGGGGCGACGGACTATGTGCTCAAGGGGTCCTCGCGGGACGACATCATCGCCACGATCGTGGCAGCCGCGACCGGCGAGTCGCCCAGCCGCACGGGCGAGTTGAAGAAGATCGCCGCGATGATGAAGGTCCGTCAGGTGGTGGACGACGACGACGTGCCGCTCACGCAGCGAGAGACCCAGGTGCTGCGCCACGTGGCCCTGGGACTGAGCAATCGCGAGATCGGCCACTCGCTGGAGATCAGCGTGGAGACGGTCAAGGAACACGTGCAGAACATCCTGCGCAAGATCGCCGTCAGCGACCGCACGCAGGCCGCCGTCTGGGCGGTGCGGAAGGGGCTGGTGTAAAAGCAGGGAGCTGGGAGCTGGGGGCGGGGAGCCAGATGCGAAGGAAGTAGAGAGCTACTTTTTCCATCGCACGAAGACGGCCATCGCGGCCAAAGCGGCGATCCATGCGACTTGCAAGAGGATGGCCGCGGCCAGCAGCCATCGGGCGGCCTGCTGCGCGGCGCAGTGGGGGCGGTGCCTTCAGGCAAGTGCCATGCCGGACGTGCGGTGTCGGGCGGCAATTCGCGGTCAGTCTTTGTGCGGGATGTTTTTTGCGCCATGCAGGGAAAAATCAGGTGCTCACGCCTGCGTCACTCTATTCCGCAAGCACGATGCGGAACTGCCGGCAGAAGGCCTGCTCGAAATCGTACACGTCGTCGAAATCCTCTCGGCGGTCCTGCGGCGTCTTCCGCATACGGCCGATGCGGATCAAGTTAAAGACAATTTCACCGAAATCCCGCGTCGAGTGCATGCCCCAATTGCCCAGCACGAGCTTGGCCATGTATCCATATTGCTCCTGGGCGAACTGGCGAATCGCCTCGCAAAGCTCCTGGCCGGTGACGTGCCGCTGCGGGCCGGGATTCTCTTGCTCTTCTTGCGGCGCGCCGCTGCCAGGCTCGCTGGGACTTTCGCAACCGAGGCGGAGCACCTCTTGCGCATAATGCAGAGCCTCGAAAACAAAGATGTAGGCCTCCAGCGGATAGCGGCGGTCCTCTTTCAAGAGTTTTGCAATCGCGGGATCAAGCGTGCAGCTTCCACTCATGGCTTACAATCGTCGGCTTTCTGCGCAGCGGGCGCGGGAACGAGTTCGCGATCAACCCACCCCGGCGAAGGCAATTCCCTTGGTTCGTAGAGTTGATATTCTACGCCAAGGGAGAGTCCGTGAGAATGGCAATGGAGATTTTTCACAATATTATGGATAATCGGCTTTGATCAGATAGTATGGCTGCGGGCTCTGATCGCTCTCGACGGAAAAGTAGCCGCCGAGGCCGATCTCGCCGGACGTGTATTTCATCGTCCGATCGCCGGTTAGCTCGATATGGATCTGGTCTTCCGGCCGGGAGCCGTTCATCATGGCGAACTTGCACATGTCGCTATTGCGGCAGATCGAGAACTTGGTCAGGCCGGTCCATTGCCCGCGCGGCGGCGGAAGCATATAGCCACGGACGTAGACCTTGGTCTTGTTGTTGCTCAGTTCCTGCGCGGCGTTCGGCACCCGGTTCTTCGAGTTTGGATCGAGTTCCAGGTTGGCATAGTCGAGCAGTTGATAGCCGTGCGGGACATCGCTCTTAAAGAATAACGACCATCCGAGCAAGGGGATGCCAATGATCGCGGCCGTCCACATGCCAGTTTTGGCTAACGGCCTACCAGTGTACTCTTCCGGCACACGCTCAATTTGACCAAGTGCCTTGTAGCCGAAATAGAGCGCCGCAATTGCGAAGAACGCAAGCCAGGAGCTAAAAAACGTTGTCAGTGTTGCAATCGCGCAAACGATGCTTAGAACGGCCCACAGGCTGACCGCGCGGTAGTGCGGCGGCGAAAGGGGTGGAGGGGAATCTCGCCGTGGGCCGGCGGGCCGGTCCTCAACTACGGCCAGGATGATTGGTTCCTCGTCGATCTTGCATGACCGTGTGCTGGATTTGGTCGCAGATTCCATGTTTCGCCTCTCGCCGGAAAAACGGCACGGCTTGATCCACGCTTGCCAAGCCTGCCAATCTCCGCCAATTACATTCTATCACGGCGCACCCCCGGTCGTGAAGGCGCTTCCAACGGCGCAAGTTCGGCCCAGGCCATCGGATGGTCCGAGGCGCCGTTGTCGCGCAGGCCGGCGTCGAGTACGCGCAGGCCGCGGATGAAAACCCAGTCGATCCGCGGGGGTGCCGCCGCGCCAAGCTTCTGGCCAACCGCATCGATTACTTCCGGTGCGGCCAAAAGACGGTCGATCTCAGGCTCTCCGGCCTCGGTATTCAAGTCGCCTAACAGGATCGCCGGCGGCGGCAGGGAAAGATATTGGTCGATCACCTCATGCAATTGAGAATGCCGCGTCCGCTCGTCGCTTCGCGCAATATGCGTAAGGAGTACTTGGATCGTCTCGTTGCGAAACCGCAAGCATACGAGCACCGCGTTGCGGTAACCTCGGCCGTTGTCGGTCGCCAGCGGAATCCGTTGCCACGACTGGACCGGCATCGCGGACAGAAGTCCGTTTCCGAAGTCAATCAAATGCCAGTCGCGCGTGGCGGGAGTAAAGAGCCATTGCACGCCGAGTTCTTTGCCTAGCAGCGCGGCTTGATCTTCGCGCTCCCAAGGCCGCGGGCCGTGGACCTCGTTCAGCGCCGCGAAGTCGAGGTCGCGCAAATTCTCGGCCACTCGGAAGACATCCCGCCGGCCATCGGCACCGGTGCAACCGTGGATGTTGAATGTGCCGATGCGGAAGGAATTGCGCGGCGAGGTCTGCCGTGAGACTTGGCCGTTGATTGTTGACCCTTGCGCTGGGCCTGTCGGCTGCGGACGCGATGCCAGCCAACCGGCGACGGCCAGAGCCGCGACGACGACCAGGATGATCCGGTTTGTGCGGCACATAAGTTAGCGCAGCGCGTCCAGCGGCTTCAGCCGGACTGCCGAGATTGCCGGGAAGAGTCCGCCGATCGCGCCCATCAACACGGCAAGAAACATTCCGGCCGCCCAAATGTTGGCGTTGACGATCAATCCGATGACCACCGTTTTGCCGCCGCCGTTTCCAGTGCCAACCATGCTGTTGGCTGTCACGCCGTTGGTCAGCGAGCCCAGCGCACAGCCGAGCACTCCGCCGATCAGGGCAATCACCAGCGACTCCAGCAGGAACGATACGAGCACCTGTCGGCGCGTATAGCCCAGGATGCGAAGCACGCCGATATCTTTGATGCGATGGCTGATAGCGGCGAACATCGTGTTCATTACACCAAATACTCCGCCGATCGCCATCACGGCAGTGATGAAGATAATAGCGTAAAGAAACTGGTTGCTTGTCTCGGAGAGCCCGGAATAATAATCCTTCTCAAGCCGGGCCACGACGGACTGCTTCTTGAAGTTGCTTTTGATGTCGTCGCGAAGCTTCACCGCCGCGTCGGCATCCGCGGCGCGGAGCACGACCGTGGTATAGCCGGTTTTGCCGAAGAGCGGTGCGATGACGTCCTGCTTGCACCAAATCTCAGAATTGTAGGTCGAACCGGACGACTTCATCACACCCGTGACGATGCACTTCCGCCAGCCGAGATCGAACGTGTCGCCCACATCGAGCCGATCTTTATTTCGGGCGGCGGCGATTGCTTCGGGCTTGCGGTCTTTGCCGAGCGCCTGGGCGATCCCTTCGCCGAGCACGACCTGGATCAGGTTCTGCCCCTTGGGATCGGGGTTTGCCTGCGTGCCGGCCTGCGAGAACCACGGCGCCTCCCTCGTGTACCTCTACGTCATGCACCCGCCGGGCGAGTCCCACGTCTACCACGCCGCGAGCTTGCAAGAACCGGCCGCGCGGCTTGCCCGGCTGCGGATTGGTGACCGGCTGGTTGACGATCAGGTAGCTCTCACGGCTGGCGAGCTTCGTCTTGTCGTCGACAGATGCCACAAGCGGCAAGCCTTCCAGATCGGCGGCGGCTTCCGCGGTGATGGTGCTAACGACCTCGTCGTCCGAACCTTCGGAAAGCACCAACACGTTGGTCGGCTCGCCAGTGCCTTCGGTCATCCGTTTCATGCCGGTGGTGAATGCCAGCATGACGACCATCAGCCCGATGACGATTACGAATGCAATCAACGTCATCGCGGAGGTTATCCAACGAACGGTGAGGTTGCGCAATGTGTAGTTCAGCGGCACGCGGTTGATGAGCAACAGCACGAGCACGAAGGCGATGGAAACGGTGAAAAGAATATAGAGCATAAAGTATTGGGCACTTTCCGCGTGCCCCAATTCGTTGGCACACGGCGTGTGCCCGAATACATTTTCATCCCACCTTGGCGAACACTTCGGCCGGTTTGACGCGGCAGGCGAACCACGCTGGAATAGCGCTGCCAACGAGCGCGGCACCAGCGCCGACCGCCGCGCCCCACCAAAGCGCTTCTTTCGGAATCAGGAACACATTGAAAAAGGCGATGGGGAACTTCAGGCCGCCGAGCCCCCAATTGATGACCGCGTACGTCGCGCCCGCACTCACCAAGCCCGCTACCAGGCCGAGCAACACCGATTCACCTAAGACTAGCAAAATGATCTGCTCGGGCCGAAACCCCAACACCTTCATCACGGCAAGTTCGGTCCTGCGTTCGCGAACGCTAATACTGATGGCGTTGGCCAGCACCAGCGACAGCACGACGATGCAGGCCGGCGCGAGGAACCAGCGCATGCCGTCCAGAAGCGTTTTGTAGGCCTCCATGAACGTGCCAATCGCGGATGATGCCATCTCGACCTTCACTTCCGGATTCCACTTCGCGGCGCCGATCTGGTTGACGATTTTCTGGTAGCTCGCCTCGTCGGGCACCTTGATCCAGAACAGGCTCAAACTGACATCGTCGAGCGGGTGCTTTTGATTGTTGTGCGCGACTTTGTAGCCGTCGAGGGTCGACTGGAAGTACTCGCGATCGAAGGCGGTGAAGTTATCCCATCTGCCCGGCGGGAAAAGGCCAACGACCTCAAAATCCATGTCGAGGCCGCTCCAACTTGCGATGCCGTTCAGCGTGATTTTGTCGCCTACCTTTACGTTGCCGATCATCGACTCGATGTCTTTAAGGCGGTCGCGCCCTAAGATGATGCCGCCGCGCGTCTTCTTCAATTTGTTGACACTCGCCTGCATCTCCACCAATTGCGAGGCGGGCAAATCCTCCATGCCGTCCATCATCGTCAGCAGTTTATCGGGTTCGCAGGCCAGGCCGAAAAGCGTATTGCGGAATGTCTGGTGCTCCTTGTCCAACGTGCCGACAAAGAACTGCCAGGTCATCGTGTCGGTAGGGCGGACGTCTTCGGGGTGATCCGGCCGCGCGCGCCGTCTTTGAGCTTGTCGGCGTAGTAAAAAGGCATCCGGCTCGGTGCGGTCCAGCGCTCGGTGACGATCGCCTTGAAATTCTTGCTCTTTTTCTCCGTGGCCTTGTCGATAAAGGCCAGCACCGACCAGACGAGCGTGACCACGAGCACGAGCACCATCGTGCCCATCGCCATCAAGAGCGAGCGGAGCAGGTTCCGGCCGACGTTTTTATAGATGAGGAGGAGATATTTCACTGAACAATCTCCGCCATCGACACCGACTCGACGAGCTGGCCTTTTTCAAGGTGCAGCACGCGGTCGGCCCGGCGCGGCGCGGGGATCGTGCGTCACCATGAGGATCGTCTTCTTGAGCCCGCCGCGAAGCTCGACCATCAGATCGAGAATCTCCTCGGCGCTCTTGGCGTCCAAGTCGCCCGTCGGCTCGTCGGCCACGATCAGCACCGGGTCGGTGACGATTGCCCTCGCGATGCCGACGCGCTGCTGCTGTCCGCCGGAAAGCTGGCCGGGCCGATGGCGGTCGCGGTCCTTGAGTCCGACCAATTCCAGCGCCGTCATCACCTGCTGCCGCCGATCTGAGGCCGAAAGGCCGAGAAGCAACAGCGGCAGTTCCACGTTCTCGTAGGCCGAGAGCACCGGCAGCAAATGATAGAACTGGAAAATGAAGCCGACGTGCTTGGTCCGCCAATGGGCGAGCCGGCCTTCGGACATCGCGGAAATCTTCTCTCCCTGCACCCACACATCGCCCTCGCTGGGCGTGTCGATGCCGGCGATCAGGTTCAAGAGCGTCGTCTTGCCCGATCCGCTGGGGCCCATCAGCCCGAGGTACTGCCCTTCGGGCACCTCGAGCGTGAGGTCTTGCAGCACGTTCAACGCGCTCGCTGCCGCGGCGGAAGTACTTGTGGACGTGTTCGACGTGAACGATAGCGGAAGCAGAATAAGGCATATAACGGGCTTTGGTTTCGTCTGGTTTCGCCCATTGTAAGCGGTTGGGCGATTTGCGGCAATTCGGCTTGCCGGATGGCACAAAACGGCACAAAATGGCACACTTTTTCGACTTTATGCACCACCTATGGCTATATGTAATATACACACAAAGGTTACAAGGAGTTGGAAACTCCCCGATTCGAGGTCCGTCCCGGGGAGTTTGCAGTTTCAATAGTCGATCCTTAACCATTAACGTGGCAAGAGTTTTTGCTTGTGGAATCCGGCCAGGGTTAATCGGGTATCGCGGCGCTCTTGCCGCTCCTCCTCGTCGGCCTGCAAAAGCAGTTCGTCGTCGCTGCCGACCTTTGACTTGGCGAGCGCGTCGGTGCGTTTGAGGACTTCCAAGGCGGCCTTCACGTCGCCGCCGCGGACGGCCTTGGCGACGCATTCGGCGGAGTCAGCGGCCAATTGATCGACGCGGCAGGCAACGGCCTGCTGCAAATCGCGCCGCCCACGGTTCAGTGCGGCCTGGAAGCGGTAGTCCGCGCGAGCCAATTGTAGAGCGTGCGGCGGCCAATTCCAGCGGCGGCAGCGGCGTCGGTGGCCGTCTTGCCGGCCAGAAGCGATTCCAGCACGGCAACTTGCGCCGGCGAGAAGTCAGCCGCCTCCTCGGCGGGGACGGTAGCCAAAGTGGTGTTGGCCGGAACGAGATCGGTATTCATGGTGGTCCTCTTGTCGATGCCGTGGTGAAGGGGGAAGGAAAAAACAGGTTCGGCGACGGCAGTTTCGCGCTTTGCGCACGGCAAACGCGCGGCGGTGCGTGCGCCGGACCTTAGCTCAGTTCCGAATAGTATACACACGTTCATATTCTGTGTCAACAGCCGTAGACGGATATTTTTGGAAAGTCTCTGCCGTAAGTCTTTTGGGGGGCAGGCATGGTGGCGTGACACTCCGGTTCCGAGAATCGTGCATGGGAAAGAAATGGCGTCTAAGGAAAACTCGAAGCCGGCGGGCTTACAGGGCCGATGAGAATCCGATAAGACTATGCGAAAAACGCCTTGCGATCTCATTGGATACCCGGGAAATCGCAATGACCGATTACGACAGTCCGTGGAAAGAGTGCTTGACGTATTTCTTGAGTTTTTCCTTGAACAAGGAGAAGAATATGCCTTTCATAACGACTCCGGAGCGATATGGACGCATGGAGGGCCTTGCGAAGGGTCGCATCCAAGCCATCGAGGCGGTCTTGACGGTGCGGTTTCCCGATACCGCCGAAGACGTTTTGCCAGAGATTCGTCAAATTCTTGACGCAGACCAATTGAAGAAGATTCTCGACGCCGCCAAAACCGTCGCCAGCCCCCAGGAACTGCGGAAGCTTTGGGCCAAGTGAATCGGTTGCGGTCGGCTATTTGAAATGACTCGACGGCACGATGACCGTCGAGGAGTATCTGAGCTGGCGCAACGGGGCCGGCAGTGCGCAGCTGGCGACCCGATTCCATGCGGCCATTGCGGCTTCCGGCGAGCCTCTGCCCGAGATCCCCGAGGCGAGTGGTGTTTTGGCGTCGGTATTGCAGTATTTTGTCAGCGGTTAGCGGGGCCTCACGCTCGACGCCGCCGACAACATCGCTGCACACCTTGATCTGGCCCTTGCGCGGGTTCGTGGTGGGTGAGCGGCTGCCGTCGGATTCGGTTTCGCCGCCCCGTGCGCCGCGAAGACTGTCCCAAGGCAGGCAAGCCCCTATGCCCGTATCAACTTACGCAGACGCCGATCTGCTCGCCAGTAACCGCGTTGACGGCGTGCGGCCCCTTTCTCCCCTTCGACTCGCTTCAGATTGGACAGCTGTTATTGTTGGTACTTAGCCAGAATCGTCCGCAACTTTTTGATGCTCATTGCCGGCGTGCTGCGGTGTAGAACAGCGTGGCAATTTGGACAAACAGGTCGCAAGTCTGCCAAAGGATCGACTTCGTACGTCTTGCCGATTCTTGCCAATTCGGTCAGGTGGTGGACGTGAACCATTCCACTCGCAACGCTTCCGTATATATCTTCCAGGCTACGCTCACAAACGGCGCATTTATATCCGTAGTGCTCGATGCACACTTTTCGAGCAGCCGGATTCCGTTCATATGCGTTGACCGTTATAGTACGAGTTGCGCCTTCCGAGAATAGTTCTGGCGTGAGAATCTCTTCTGGAATATCCGAGTTGCTGGTTCCTTTGCCACTGTCGCGAAAACCGTTGTTCAGTAGTTCGTTCCTTATCGTTTCAAAATCACTTCTCCGAATCTCGAAGACCGCCATCTGAAGTTCATGCCGGGGAACTCTTCCAAGTAGCCCCTCCCTCTTGACGCCGTCGGGAACATACAGTCTCCACTTATCGACGTTTATTCGCTGAGCGTATCGCGTCAGCTTGCTGCCAGGGAACCGCCAATTATCGGTGAAATCCTCATAGAACACATCAGTGTCCGTGTAGTAGACGTAGCCGTCTTTATAACGGTGCGACTTCTTTCTACGGACGTACTGCTCCACTGTGTCTTTCGGGTAGGTTGACATCGTTGCTCTCCGGGGCTTTCTCACCTCGCCGATAGCGAAAAACATACTGCCCTTGAGGTAAGCGACAAATCTGTCGCCAACTGCGATCCTCTTCATTCTGCGCCAAATCCGGGTTGTGGCGGATTTCTGCTTGTCGTCCTGGAAGACATTCCCGTGGTCGTCACCGTACTGGTACTGCATCATCCAAAGCTTCTTTTGTATTCCATGTTTCAGGCAAGCTGGGCTATCAAAATTCACGCACCAATACTTTGTCATGGTCAATCTCCAGTCAGGTCAATGCTCGAATGAACTCGATCGTCTTCTTCACAAATCTTGGCTCGACCCAACGGGGTGGGCTCCTTTGAATCGAAACGTGCCCGCCGAAGTCGCCAAATACCTTCTGCATTTTGCGGGAAAGAACCTTCAACGGCTTGCCCGCGCGGTCCTTTCCCTCCTCGCTGATTTGACATGCTTTGAGTAGCAGGCGGCTGCCGGAGCCACCTTTGACTAGAACAAGGTCAAGCTTTTGGCGTTCAAAGATCGGACGATATCGCACGTGAAAGTTGCTCCCGAATTCCCGCTTTAGCGTCTTCCTGTCGAAATTGCAGGCCATGCCAGCCAAGGCCACCACAAAGAAACCGGCCAGGTAGAGGGCCGGGCGGCACGCGCGATTCCAGCCACGTACCGAGTCCCATTTCTGCAAACCGCAGTAGAAGACGAGATAGTCGCCTTTCCTTAGCTTCTCGAAGGGACCGCTTGGGCGTCGTCGGGTCGCCGTAGGTGAACGTATCGAACTCTGGATCGAAATGGATAGTCTGCCCTACCATTCGCCTTTGCCGCGCAACTGAAAAGTAATCGAGATGCGGCCTGCCATTCCGCCCGATCATGCTGCCGTAAGTGTGTTCACCCACGCCCTTGCCATCCGGGATGCAAATGAATTCGAATGTGCCGTCGTCGAACAGCGGGCCTTGAATGCCGCCGCAGCCAGCGTCAATGCCGACACGCAGTAGAACGACTTGCTTCTCTAACTTCGGCATCGCTTCCGTTTCACCTTCGATGGACAGTGATGTTTGTTAGCTTCCGAATACGGCTTACAGGGTCGCCCGTGGACGCCGACCTTGAATGTTCCCTCTAACCACTTGACGAACCCTTGAACGTACTCCTCGGTAAAGTCGCAACGATATCCCGGCCCTTTCTTCTCAAATCGATGTCCGAGGCACTTCGTCGGAATCTCGGAAATGTCGATGGCATTCCTACCAAAGTAGAAGAAGTGCCGAGAGACAAGAGCGTACCGCCCATCCTCGACAATCTCGTGATCCGCGTCAATTCGTTTTCCGTTCATCGAGCGACAATACTCGGCAAGTGAGATCTTTGCGTCTACCCGCATTGCGTAGATCAACTTGCCATGACCGGCGCTCTTCGAAAGGTCGGCTCCGCCGGTTCCGGCTATCCAATCGCCCTCCTCCGCCATCTCGACGATGTTTCGCTTCTTTGAGCCATACTTACATTTGGCCAAAGTGCAGAAACCACCAAACGGATTTGGGGCGAATCCGAGATCGTGATCAACGACGTAAGAGAACAACTTGGGCATTTACTGGTCTCGCAACTAACGCTGCAACGTTTCGGCAAGATCGTGGGTGAACCGAGGGGCCGTCATCGCATCTTGCCCTGTAGAGTCCAGGCAGGACATCTGATTCTTACAACCGACCTGATTCTACCGTAGGATTTGTGGTAGTTCAATTTGGTGAGCCGAAACCGGCGCGCGAAGTCCGCCTAACGCCGGAAACCCTTCGCCTCATCCGCGCGCGATGCTACAATGGAATGTGGGTTTATTTGACGCACTCCGACCTTCCAAGCCGGTAAACCGAAGGCATGCCCGTCGAAGTTTCCGCGACCTGTGAGGATGGAATTCTCAGACTCGATGAACCTTTGCCATCTGCGGAACATCAACGAGTGAAAGTGACGGTGGGAGAGGAGATCAGCCAGGTCGATGCCACGTACATATTGCTCGGCTGGACTGGCGATCCGGAAGTCCTTCGCCCGATCGCCTTGGATGACTAACTTTGTACGAACGACAAGCCATTAGCGCAACACGAAAGGTGAAAAATGAAATTCCGGGTGCAATTTGAACAGGACGAGGACGACCAGTTCGTGGCCACATGTCCTTCGCTTCCGGGCTGCGTCTCTCAAGGAAGTACAAGGGAAGAGGCCCGAGCCAACATTGCCGATGCCGTTTCGGGCTATCTTACCAGCCTTCAAAAACACGATGAAGCGATCCCGCCTGCGATTACGGAAGAGCTCATCGAGGTTGAGTTGTGAGCAAACTGCCCGTCGTTTCAGGCCGCGAGGCTGTAAGCGCGTTTCAGAAGATCGGATACGAGCAGGATCACCAAACGGGAAGTCATATCATCCTGCGACATCGTGATCCGCCGTTCCGCCGTTTGACGATTCCCGACCATCGGGAACTTGCCAAAGGGACTCTTCGCTCGCTTATTCGCGCCGCCGGGCTAACGGTTGACGAATTCATGGCTCTGCTCTAGGGCGTACTTTCCGATAAAAGATCTGGCCGCTATTCAGCCATCGGCCGCGGCAAGTACGATCTGCCGCGAATTCGACGCCGAAACGCTTGCCAAACTTTTCCAAAGCGATATACTGACGGTTGAGCTTTTCTCTTGCCGAGGGCGGTGCCTCGCGGCAGCGTCTCGGGCCCGGCCATACGAAAAGCGATTCGTTTGAATTGCTTTAGAGGCTGTATCACGACCGATAGAACGGAGCTATTTAGGCTGCTCCAAGATCGGTTCTGTTACGGACGCTTAGATTCTGATTTGGCTTTGGCGGAGCCTCTCCCGGAACAGAGGTTCCATTGATCCTTAATTCTCATTGAGAGGAGGGTACGGGTATGTCGTGCTCATGTTCGTTGTTGCGCTCATGGTACGTTTTCGCAGCGGCCGTGCTTTACATGGGAGTCGGTTCGGTCCGTGTCGCCTTGGCGGAGGAACGGCCCGCGGCGCCGCAGCCGCCGGTGGCGGAAGATATCTTGGACGAGTTCGCCCGGCAGAACTCCGATCTCTACGCGGCACCCCTTCGCCGACGAGACCGGAGCGGGTGTCTCAAATCGAATTGCGAAACTTCGCGGTCCAGAAAAGCGGGCCGTCGCAAATCCGCGTGAAGCTGCCGACTGGTCAGTCGCTGCTCACGCCCGCCGTCGCGGAAGGAAGGGTCTTTGTCGGCGGCGGTTTCACCAGCAACGAGGTTTATTGCCTCGCGACCGACACAGGCCGGCCGCTCTGGGGCGTTCGGCTGTCGGACCCCGGCCCGTCGGCCCCGACTTACGACCGCGGCACGTTGAGCTTCACCACCGAATCGTGTTCGCTCTACGTCCTGGACGCCGCCACCGGCAATTGCCTTTGGTCGACGTGGCTCGGCGATCCGCTCATTACCGTGCCGACCGTCGCGGGCGATCGGGTGCTGGTCTGTTATCCGGCCTCGATCAGCGGCGGCCGCCCCGCGCGAAACCGCCGGCTAACTTCGTCTTTGCCGCCCGCGATCTTCGCACGGGCAAGCCGCTGTGGCAGAAGTGGATCGACGAAAGCATTATTTCCGCGCCCGTGGTCGCGGGCGACGACGTTTACCTGACGACCTTCGCCGGCACGCTCTATGGGCTCCGCCTCAAAACCGGCGAAGTCGAACTGGCACGGCGCTGCCGCGGCACTTCCGCGCGGTCGTCTTGAGTCATGCCATTTACATAAGCTCCCGCGTGGACAATGGCGGCAACCACATGCCGATGGAATGCGTGGTGCGACTCGACCGACGAACGGGCGAGCCGCTGCTGGCCACCGCGCCGCGCGGCGCGCCTATCTGGCCGACGCGGAAGTCCGCTCCAAGTTATCTCAGCAGCAGCGGACGGAAAGTGAGCCGCCGGCATCGCATCAGCTCTTGCCGAGTTCCACCACTCCGCCGATTTTTCGTCTCGCGGCTCAAGAGAAGAGCCGGCCCTACGATCCGGACTACGTGCCCGGCGGGACGCCCGAAGTGCCGGACACTCGCCCCGATTCGATTAAACTGGTCGGCCGCAGCGGCGCTCAAGATCTGTAGCGGTTCGATGGCTCTCCGCCTGGCCGCGATGGGCGGAAGCCTATTCAACTGCATAGGCGATAATTTGCAATCGGTCGATCCGCGGACGGGCAAGCTTCGTTGGAGCCTGCCGATGCCGCGGGGGCAGACCGACGGCGGCGAAACGGCCGCTCTCCCGCCCGTGCCCGTCGCGGGCCGGCTTTACGTCGCCACTCGCGCGGGCGAGCTATTGCGGGTGTCGCCGGCTGACGGCGCAATCGACGGGCGGATCGCGCTCGGCGCGGCGCCATCGACACAGCCGGTCTTCGACGACGGTCACATCGTCGTCGGCACCGTCTCCGGCGAACTGATCATGCTCAAGAGCAAGGACCGCAATTTGACGGGCTGGAACCAGTGGGGCGGCGGCGCGACGCACTCGGGCGTCAACAATGACGACCCGGCGTCCTTGGACGACGGGCTTTTCACAGGCGACGGGCAATCTCCCGCCGTCCGTACCGGCCGCGAGTTGGCCGACGCCGTGCGCGCCGCCTTGCGGAGGTATGCCAAGACAACGGACGCAACCGCCAAGACGGCCCGCCGGGAGTTTTGGCAGTTCAATCGCGAGTTGGAGGAAGACAAGGAATTGACCGGCTCGCAGCGCGAGACGCTCAAGTCCAACATCAAGCGACGCCTAAAGCAACTGAACGCGCAGATTGGTGTGTGATGTGTCGCCACTGCCGCCGGGCTTGCGCTGGCGGGGCCGAGGATTGTTCGCTGCGCCGTGCTATTTCGTGCGGTGAGATGTCAGCTTCTCGTCCCCGTCAGATGGCAGTTCGCGGACGATGCCAATTCCCTTCGAGTAGCACTTGTACTCCTCCTTGCCGTCCGCCAGAGTTTCCTTGACTTTGACGCAATCCTTGAAAGTGCCGGCCGGCACGGTCACGGTTTCGCCCAGGGCTACGATTTCATCCCGCTCGCCGACGGACCTCGAAACGTCCTCGGAATGCCATTTAGCGCCCACCTTCGGCTCCGCGGGGAATTGCACGCCCGGCGCCGGCGTGTCCTTGCCGGCTAGCCAGCTTCCTTCGTGGTTGTCGATCTTGCCGTTCTTGTACTCATCCACGTCCTCGCCAAGATAGTAGACCGTGCCCTTGTCATCTTGCGCGAAGTAATCGATGGCGACTTCCTCGATCTGGCCGTCCATGAAGACACGATCTTCAACGGCCAGCGCCTCAATGTTCATGCCGCCGACTTTGAACGACTTATGAATATCGGGCTTCGCCGTCCGTTCGACACGCACTTTCTTGCCGTCTTCGGTTCCTTCCAGAATGTCCTGCTTGAGAGCGGCCAAAGGAAGGTACGGATTGTTGATCGCAGTCGGATGGCTGAACTTCACGCCGCGCAAGAGCAGCTTGGCGCGATCCAGGCGATCCGCAGTTTCATCCGCCGCGTCATCGGTCTTCGTCTCGATGAGCTTGCCGTCGGCAGTGATCACCAGGTCCTTGACGGCATCATTCTTGTCCACAACTTGAGCCTCGTAGATGGCCTTGCCCTCCTTCTCGCCCGATTCCAGATCAATCGGGCCTGCCTGGCCGCCGTTGGCTAGCACCGTATCGCGGAAGGGCTTGGGAACGTGGTCCCAAGGTGTTGGCTTGCCGGCGAATGTTGGACTCGCCAGCAGGCAAATAATCGTCGTGGCCGAAAGAATCGTTTGTTTCATGGTTTGATTCCTTAAATCGGATTGGATGCTGTTTTTTGACTCGCGGTTTTCGCGGGTTTTTCCTGCGGGCCGCGAAACCAACGATAGGGCGATTATTCGCGGCGTAGATTATCGGAGTATGACGGCGGCGGCAGATTTTCTACGGTTTCAGGACAGGATTGATAACCGGAAGTGTGCCGTTGGCGGCCGGCATTCTTCATGGCTGACGATCTTGCCATACTGGTATTCATCCACGTCTTCTCCGAAAAAAGAGGGTGTGCCGATTTTCGGCACACCGGAGAACGGCGAGTCTCTCCTGGGCCCTCTGAATGTGATCCTACAGCGGCATTTAATCGCGGAGTCGATGAGGACAGACGCGACAAATTGTGCGTGGCGCACCAATTAACGACACTTTTGTTCCTTTCATTCTTCAATTTCGCGTGCGGGGCTTTCCGGGATTCCCGTGCATCGATACGATTATAGCGTTTGATGCCAGTATCGTATCAATCCCAATCGTTTCCAACAGTCAAGAAAGTGCGTGTATGAATTCGAAGGCGATCCGTTCGGCTAACTTTTCCACGCTCTTCCTGTCCCTTGCCGCGGTGCTTTCAGGCGGTTTTGTCCCGTCCGCGCGAGGAGCGACAATCACGGTTTCGGCCACTGAGGAGGCGATGGTTCAATCGGGCCAACCGAATGTAGTCTGGGATCCCAAGGGGGCGATCGAGTTCTCCGGCAATGGGTTGAATACCGCTGCCCCGGGAAATACTGAATACAGCCTGATGGATTTCAACAGCGCCGCGATTGTCTCGCAATTGAACAGCACGTATGGCGCCGGAGGGTGGGCCATCACCGGGGTCAGTGTTTCCCTGGCCGCGAACTTCGCCACGGCCGGGGTTTATCCGAACAACTCGGTCTTCAATGAAATCGAGCCGGGCAATTTTACGCTTAGTTGGCCGAGCAATAACGGATGGGTGTCGAGTCATAGCGGCGGCGTTACTTGGAACAATCTTCCCAACTATGTGCCCGGTGCGAGCAACAGCAACCTGGAGGAGGCCGAGGGCACGTTCTCCTGGGCGGCGGATGGAGTTCATGGAGTCGACGGCTCGCCAATCAGCTATGCCCTCACGCCCACCAGCGATCTCCTCAACGAGGTCGAAAGCGGCGGCATTGTTTCGATCATCGGCACTCCCGCCGATAACCAGGTCGGGTATCTCAGCAACACTCCGCTTCAGGACAATCCGGCGCAGCTCATCGTGACCGCCGCGGCTGTTCCGGAGTCGAGGTCGGCGGGGCTCATTCTGGCTGCACTCGGAATCATGGCGCTGGGCTGGTGGCGCCGGGCAAGCCGATGCAAGCCCTTGCTCAGCGTGCAATGACAGGAATTACCGCGACACGTCCGCGACCGATTTTCCGCATGGCGTTCACGCTGGTTGAATTGCTGGTTGTGGTTGCCATTATTGGCGTGCTGGTCGGACTGTTGCTGCCCGCGATGCAATCGGCTCGCGAATCGGGCCGACGGACACAGTGCGCGAACCAATTGCGGCAGCTCGGCGTGGCGGCGAACTCCTACGTGGCGGACATGAAGACTTTTCCCGGCGGCATGAAGCAGTGGAACGTGAATGCTTCGGTGACGTTTCGCGGCATCCCG
This sequence comes from uncultured Planctomycetia bacterium, assembly GCA_963707295.1. Taxonomy (GTDB): domain Bacteria; phylum Planctomycetota; class Planctomycetia; order Pirellulales; family Thermoguttaceae; genus JANXQG01. The sequence goes on along the minus strand of CAVPPL010000005.1, from coordinate 2,283,489 downwards.
CTGTTTGTCGAACTGCTGCCGAACTTGGAGTACAAAAGCCTGCTGAGCAACTGGCATTTCGATAACCCGCTGTTGAACTGCTCCCAGGGCCGCAGTCGAATACAGCCCCGGTCATTCCCACGCTCGTCTGCCCCTCCGACAGGATCGCGTTTAACCCGATCACGGATACGACTCACGGCTGGGTCTACGCGCTGACGAGTTACGGGGGAAACGGAGGCACGCGATCATACTTTCCGCCGCTGGCAACGGCCGACGGAGTGTTTCATACCACCGGCCCGGCCTCCGAGCCCACGCATAATCAGCGGCCTGTTCGGCCCGAAGACATCAGCGACGGGCTGAGCCACACGTTGTTGTTCGGCGAACGATCGCATTACGATCCCAACTTCGAGTCGTTCAACGACCAGGGCTGGGGCGACCTGCTCGACCAGTGGGGCTGGTGGGGGGCCTCGGCCGACCGCAGGTCGATCGGCCACGTGACCCTAAGCGCGCTGGCGCCGATCAATTACCAGTTGCCCTTTTCCTATGCCGACCGCGCCGGGCAGACGCCCGCCGCGGATTCGTACGCGGCCTTTGCGGCGAACTGGAACGATTCGCGGATATGCGCCTACGGCAGTTGTCATCCGGGCGGGGCCAACTTCTGCTTTGCCGACGCCAGCGGCTGCTTTCTGGCCACTGCGACCGATCTGGCCACGCTCCGCACCTTGTGTACGCGGGCGGCGGGAGACAGCAATTGACGAATGCCGAATGTCGAAAGAATGTCAAATGAATAATGGCGAATTGTCTTTTTTGCTTCGGACTTCGACATTGATTCGACATTTGATTTTCGTCATTCCCCTAGCCGCTGTTTGCGCACTGTTGGTGGCCGGCTGCAATGGCCGCGTCCCGCGCGGCAGCCCTTCTCCGCACAAGATTCGCGTGGCCGTCATTGGCGGAATGGTGGAAACCGGATTTTGGGCGGCGCTTGCGGAACGATTCGAAAAGGCGGTCAAACGGCCGCTACAAGATCGAGGTTGTCGCCACCGGACCCAAAAACATCATTGCCGCCGCCTTCCGCCGCGGCCAGGCCGACCTGATCACGATGCATGCCAGCGACACGATCATCAACCTGGTGGCCGACGGCTACGCCTGCGACCCTCAGCCGTGGCTGAAAAACGACATGGTGATCGTCGGGCCGCACGACGATCCCGCGGGCATCCGCAACGTGAAATCGGCCGCCCTTGCCTTCGCGAAAATCGTGAAAGCGAAGGCGCCTTTCGTAGTCCACTCCAGCCTCGGCGCCAGGAGGTCATGCGCGAAATACTCGACGACGGAGAAGTCACTTTGCCTGCGGAGCAGCTCACGCTGCTCTTCACCAACCGCGCCCGCGATGTGCTGAAAATCGCGGCCGAAAAACGCGCCTACACGCTCATTGGACGGATCCCCTTCCGCAACGGCAAACTCCCCAATCAGGGCCTGGAGTTGATGGTCCGCGGCGACCCGCGACTGCGCCGGCCGTACATCGTTGCCACGGCAAACCCGAAGCGCATCGCGGCGGCAAACGTCGCCGGCGCCAAGGAACTGGCCGAGTTTCTTCGCAAACCTGAGACGCAAACGTGGATCGGCGGCTACGGCGTCTCGCAGTTGGACGACCAGCCACTGTTTTTCCCTATCGAACAATGACTCCCAAGACAGTATTCTTCGTTGCAGCTTCGGCGTTCGTCTTTACAACGGGGGCGTCCGCGCAGAGTGTTACACTGGGAGCGAGCAGCTCGAATACCCTGATCCAGGTCGCCAGTTCGGCTGGCTCCGCGCAACTGAGCAACGGACAGGGCGACATCTTCGTCGGCCGCACGAACCAGGACGGCCAGGGGCCTGCCACGATTAGCATCCGCCGCGGGTTGGTCGCCTTCGACGTGGCCGACAACGTGCCCGCCGGAGCGACGATCACCGGCGTCTCGTTGGCGATACAGGACGTAAAAGGCATGAACGGCGACCAGACTTTATCGCTGAGCCGCATGTTGCGGAGTTGGGGCCAAGGCACTTCTTATTTCCCAGGCGGCATCGGCACGGCGGCGACCAACAATGACGCGACATGGTACTACACGTTTTACAACGCGAGCAATCCCGCGGCCAGCCCCGCTTGGACCGTGCCCGGCGGCGAGTCGGGCGTCGATTTCAGTTCCACCGCCAGCGCGCAGTCATTGGATTCCGCCGGCGGCACGTCGAACCGTTGTCTGGTCGAGCACGGCCAGCCCCGCGATGACAACGGACGTACAAGCATGGCTCGAAAACCCGGCCGCAAACTTCGGCTGGAGCATCATGGGCAACGAAAGCGCACGGCCAAACGGCGAAGCGGTTGGGCGGCCAAACAGCCGCCACTTATGGCGAGACGCCACCCGCACTGACCGTTCAATACAATACGGTGCCCTGGACATGGACCGGCGGCACGGCAATGCCGAGTGGTTCTCGCCCGGCAACTGGTCGGCCGGATCGGGTTCATTGAGCGGCAATATCAGTGTCGTGCTGGGAAACTCCGCGGAATCGGGCGGCACGGTCAACTTGCTCTCCACCGCGGCCGGCGTCAGCAAGTTGACGTTCGCTTCAGCCCAGCCGGTCAAGCTAGTCAGCACGGCGCCGGGCGGCGGCCGATTGACGCTTGACAATGGTAGCAGCACGATCGCGGTTGCCGTTTCGAGCGGCGGCGACGTGATCGCCGCCGGCGTCACCGTCAGCCTCAATAGCGATGCCTTGGTCACGACGACGGCCAGCAGCGATTCGCTCACCATCGCCGGCGATATCGGCGATGGCGCCGCCGCGCATGGCATCGAAAAAGAGGGCCCTGGAACGCTGGTGCTTTCCGGCAGCAACACCTACACTGGCGGAACGACGGTTGACGAGGGCACGCTGGTCGTGGATTTCCGCGCCGCCATTGCGGACGGCTCGGATTTGACCGTAGGCGCCGAAGGCGTATTGTTTTTTGGGGCCTCGGCGCCGCTCGCTGGGACGTCGGCGGTTCCCGAGCCGGGGACGTTGGCGATTGTCGCGGCCGGCGCGGCTGCGGCGTTCGTCGCTCGGCGGTCGCGGCCGCTTCAGGGAGTTCGATCGACATGGAACAAGCGCTAACCAATCGAGTAAAGGCTTGCCGGACGGCGAAGGGCTGGTCCAGGACGAACTGGCGGACAGGGCAGGGATTTCCCGCGCCGGCGTCACGCGCTATTGAAACCGGGCGGCTCGTCCCGTCCACTTCCGCCGCTCTGGCGTTGGCCGCCGCATTGGATTGCCGCGTCGAGGACCTCTTTCAATTCGGCCCGACAGCCGCGCGAGGCGGTCTGGGCCTGGCCGCCGCCGCGGGAAGCGTGCCGTTATTGCGCGCGGCGGTTTCAGGGCGTGAACTGCTCTACCCGGTCGAAGCCGCCAGTCTCGGCGTCACGGCACACGATGGTCTTTGCAGCGGGGGCGCGCTCCACGAGCGGACCCGCGCTGCGCCGTCGGACACACTCGTCGCCGCGTCGTGCGATCCGGCAATCAGACTGCTGGCCGATCACTTCGCCCGCCGCGGCTTCCGGCTGATCGCGTTCCCACGCTCTAGCCGGCAGGCCCTGGCCTTGTTGGGCAGCGGGCTCGTGCATGTCGCCGGCGTCCATTTGGCGAGGGCCGGCCAGAAGGAAGCCAATGCGTCCGCCGCCAGCGAACACGTGGCCGGCGCCTTCTTGCTCCTGCGCGTGGCCCGCTGGCAGGAAGGACTGGCCGTGGCGCCGGGCCGGCGAGTGACGAGCGTAGGCGCCGCCGCTCGATCGCGCGGCCGCTGGATCGGCCGGGAAGAAGGCTCGGCGGCGCGGGAACTTCTGGACGAACTGCTTGCCGGTCGCCGCGCGCGACGGCGCCTGGCCCACGGTCATCGAGGCGTTGCCGAAGCCATCCGCAGCGGTTGGGCCGACCTGGGGATATGCCTGCGGCTGGCTGCCGAGGAAGCTGGCCTCGTTTTCCTTCCCGTCCGCCAGGAGGATTACGATTTGTGCATTCCCGCCGCGTTGGAGCACGATCCGCATCCGTGCGCTGGTGGAAACGCTCCGATCGCCCGAGTTTCGATGTGCCCTCGGCGATCTTCCCGGATACGATTCCTCCGAAACCGGCGAGATCGAGCACATCTCGCGCGACCGCTGACGTCAAGCGGGTAGAACGGAGCGACAAATTCTCCGTCGCGAACGGTCAATTCTTCGCCACCGCCGCGCCTGGCGAACCGGCCCGGCCGTAGCCGATCACTAGCCAGCCGTGCTGCGAGATGATCTCCCGCGGGACGAACTGCCCGGCGGCGGCTAGCTTGCCTTGCGCAAACTTGAAGCCCTGGAACTTGATCTCCGGTTCGAATACCTTGCCGAACTTCGTCTGCAAAGCGGTATAAATCGCCTGCTGCTTCACGGACCGCCGCGTGCCGGGCTTTTGGCCGAAGCCGTAGATTTGCAGATCGCCTTGCCGCACGGCCTTGTAACCCTCGGGCGCCTTAGCAAACTTGTAATTCGCAGTAATGTACATGCCGGGCTGCTGCCGGTCGCCCGTGTAGAACTCGACGCCGCGGAGCGTGACCGAAAAGCCGCTGTCGGCAAACGTCACTGTCACCGGCTGGATTCGCGGAATGCGCTCCGGAGGGAAGACGATCATGAACGGCTCCTGGTTCGCCTCCGGCTTGAGCTTCTCGGGCACGCTGCCGGTAAGGTCCACAGCAATCCGCTGCACCATTTCGTCGCTCAGCCGCACGCCGGCCAGGACGTTCTCCGCCAGATTGTTGATCATCGATTCGTGAATACAGACTGACATATCGGCGGCCTGCGTCAGCGAGGGCGGCGCCGCGCTGCCGGGTGCGGCCAATTGATTGTCAAGACCGACCGTGGCCTTGATCTCCAAACCGGCAGGCTGCGTGGCAAAATGGAGCGCCCGCGGAAAGGCCCGCCGCTCCTCCAGCGGCTTGACCACCTTTGCCTGGTAGCGCTCGTTGGCGTTTTGCACGGGCGGGTCGGCTTGGGCATTCACCCGCGCTCCCAAGCGAGCAGCCGCATGTTGGCTGGCGATCGCCTCGGCCTCGCCCTTCTGCTTGCCCGCGCCTTCCAGGCGATCTTCTCGACGAGCTGGCGGCCTTTGATGGAAACGATATTGTTAATGTTCGTGCAGGTTTGAGCGCTGGCACACGTCGGATAAACATGAACGCCGGTGGCGTCGATCCAGAACCGCTTGCAGGCGGCGAGGCTCGTCTCGCCGGTGGTGTAGATGCAGACCGGCCCATTGCGGCCGACGTTATTGCTATGGTTCACCGCATTCAACACAGCGTCGAACGTGGCGAAATTGGCGGCCGTATTTGGATCGACATTCAACTCCGCGCGGGTTTGGCCCACGGTACGGCCGGTGCCGTGAACCGTAGTGCCGAGGATCACGTCGTCGATCGGAGCTGTCTCATCGACCGGCCCGCCGACGCCCATATCGATCAGTTCCTTGCCGATGTGGACTTGAAGGTTCGGCGCATCGAAGGCGCCTTTCACCTCATCCACCGCTTTCGTTTTTTGCCGGGCCATCTGCAGCCAAAGGACGGTGTCGGCGACGGCGCGAGTCGTTTCCGTCGTCGGAGTTTGACCCAATGCGTGAAGACCCTGGGCGAGGTCATCCAGGTGTTTCTTGACCGCGGCCTCAAGATCGGGATTGCCGACCGCGCCGGCTACGAAGAGGTAATTGCCCAGCGCGGACCGCAACTCGGCAAACGACTTCAATTCCAGACCTTCGTAACCTGCGGCGAGACTTTTGTAGACGTCGCCGAGAATCGCCGGATCGGGCTTGGCCTTCTGCAACTCGGTCTCGAACGCGGGCCAGGCGAGGTACTCTTTCCAGCCGTTCGCGGACGGACCGGCCGTGGCGAAGCGCTGATCGAGCGCTGCGGCGGCGGCTTTCACCCGTGCCAAGTCATCTTGCACGTCCGCGTCACCGAGCGTCTGAAGTTGCGAGGCAGTGGCCGCCCCCGGAGCGGGCAAAGGCGCGGCCGGCGGGGGGAGTGTCGCGGCGGCTTGACCGAAAACAACCGTGTGGCTTCCCAGCACAATCGACAAGGCAATCGCGCCAAAGATGTTTGATTTCGCACGCAACATACGATCGCTCCTTCTGTTTTTCATGCTGAATTTGGGAAACGTAAGGAACGTCCCCACGTGGGAACGGTTTGCTTCAGTTCCTGCCGCAGCATTTAAATGTAGATTTCCGTTCATGGGCCAGAATACCCAGCTAGCCCGAATCGCCCGTGTGCCGCCTTCTTTTTTTTCGTGAAAAGCCGCAAAGCCGATTGCTTTTCTCCAATCTAGCAAGTCGGTCCTAGATTCACAACACAAGTTTTCGCGAATGGCGACGGTCTGGCATCGCGTAACGAAGAACTGCGGGCGATGGACGACGGGCCAAAGGTTCGCTCGCCAGTTTTTTCTGTCCTATCTTTCGGGGAAGTGCGCTATGTCCTCCTGCCCCGAACAGATTGTCTCCAAGGGGTCAGGGCCAGCGCATACTAAGTTGTTTTCCCCGTAAGGACTTGCATCAGGAAGTTGACGCTCCAGCCGGCTAGGCGACGCTTCATGGCGATACTGTCTTTGCCGGGATGTTGTTTCAGCAGGGTCAATGCCATGCGACGAAGCCAACCGAGATTGTCGGCCAAGCAACGGTCTCGTACCCGGCTCTCGTCTTCTCGGAACGTCATGTCCAACACCCAATGCAGTTTGTTCTCGATGCTCCAGTGACCGCGTACGCAACCTGCAAATTTTCGTCCGTGACGTGAGAGGCTGCTGATGTAGTAACGGTGTTCCATCGTCTCGTTGCCGTTGATGATGCATCGTCGAATCGCCAAGCCAAACGTCTTCAAGCCGGTCCACTTCTCACGTTGCGGAAAGTCGGCGGGAACAGAAATCTGATAGTAGTACCGTTCCTCTGTGCGGCCGTGACCACGCTCACATTCTTGATGACGGCTCACAGGCGTATCGCCAAAATCCTCGGCCAACAGTTTTGCGAACAGATCGGTTGCGTCACGATGCAAGGTTTCTTGGTTTCCCTTCAACGCCAGAACATAGTCGCCCCCGCCCGCAACGATCTCGTCGGCAATATTCCTTTGACAACCCGCAGCGTCAATGGTGACCACCGCGCCCGTTAGCTCCAGTTGATCCAAAAGCTGCGGAATTGCCGTGATTTCGTTCGATTTTTCCTCCACAGCCAACTGCCCTAAAGAGATTCCCTTATCCGTGGCCCACGCGCTTACCAGATACATCGCCCCCAAGCCACGGCCACGTGCGTGTGATCTCCGCAAGCATTTGCCATCCAAAGCGATCTGACGGAGAGGTTCCTCTTGTTGATCGTTCTCCGCAACAGATTGCTCTTCCTGAAGTGAGGTCAGCCATGCCGCAAAACATTTCTGAAAGGCCGATGGCTTCAATGACTGAAGAACCCGTCCGATCGTATCACGGGAAGGAATGCCCTCCGGCAATCGGAGATGGCGTTTCAGCCATTCCTCCTGCGCAGCCGCCCATGTCGCAATGGCCAGCGGCCCATCCGCTCCTGCCAAAACTCCAAGCAGCGAGATGACGATAACATCCACCAAGAGATGAAGCCGATTGACGTGGCTCCGCGGATCCTTCATCTCCTCAAAGTGCCGAACAATTCCATTGATCTCTGCTACCCCGACATCCATCATTCCCGAACCCTCCTTGTGCGTCTTCAGCTACCTCGATTTCTACTAGGTTCGGTTATATCAACACTATCTTTATCCCGCCAGCCCATTCTACCCAGAGTGCGCGCTGGCCCTGCCAAGGGGTCCAGCCCCACTTGACACTCCACTTTTCCACCGATATGCTTAAAGGCTTACTCAAGCTCGCTAAGTCATTCTGTGACAAGGTTTTGGAGCGTCTCGACCGGAAAACCAAGGTCGAGAGGAGGGTAAACTATTGCCTGAGAATGATTGACTTTAAGGTATAAGCCGAGGAAACAGCAAATCGATGGATCCTAGCGAATTGCTTCGCATTGTGGACGCAATCCACCGCGACAAGAATATCGATAAGGAAATCGTCTTCGAAGGCATCGAAGCGGCGATCGTTACCGCAGCAAAGAAGCATTATGGCGAGGAAGAGGACATCCAGGTCAAGATCGACCCTCGCACAGGATTGATATCGGGTACGCACAACGGCGTCGAGATGGCGCCCGACCGAACTCTACGAGCGGATAGGCGCGCAGGCGGCCAAGCAGGTGATGATCCAGAAGATCCGCGAGGCCGAGCGCGATCACCTCTTCAACGAATACGACGAACTGCGCGGTCAGCTCGTCACGGGCACGATCCAGCGCTATGAAGGCGGCGCGGCGACCGTGGCGCTGCCGAACGTCGAGGCCATCCTGCCGCGCGGCGAACAGATCCCCGGCGAAACGCATCACGTGAATGAGCGGGTGCGGGCGACGGTGTACGAGGTCCGCAAGGCGGGCAGCCGCGTGAAAGTGATCCTCAGCCGCACCAAGCCGCATCTTGTGCAGCGCCTGTTCGAACAGGAGATCCCCGAGATTTCCGAGGGCGTCATCGAAATGCGCTCGACCGCCCGCGAGCCGGGCTACCGCACCAAGGTCGCGGTGAGCAGCATGGACCAGCGGGTCGATTGCGTGGGTGCGTGCGTGGGCGTGCGCGGAAATCGGATCAAGAATATCGTTGACGAATTGGCCGGCGAGCGCATCGACATCGTCCGCTGGAGCGACGACATGCAAGTGCTCATTCCCAACGCCTTGCAGCCCGCCGAAGTGGAAGAGGTGATCCTCTGCCAGATGCTCGGCCGCGCGATCGTGCTGGTTCGCGAGGATCAGCTCTCGCTAGCAATCGGCAAGCGCGGGCAGAACGTCCGCCTCGCCAGCAAGCTCTGCGGCTGGGACATCGAGATCATGACCCGCGACGAACTCGACGACCAGATCGAGCGGGCCGTGGCGGGCTTCTCGGCGCTGGAAGGAATCGAGTCCGAACTAGCCGAAAAGCTGGTCGGTGAAGGCTTCCTTTCCTACGACGATCTTTCCGTCATTGAGCCGGACGCATTGATGGAGATGGGCGGACTCAGCGAGGAGCAGGTCCAAGTGGTCGTCGCGCAAGCGGAAGGCAAGGCAGAGGAGGCCGAGAAGGCCGCCGCCGAGCAGCGCCGCCAGCGGCGCGAACAGCAGGATCGCGCGGAGAAGGCTGGGAAGAGCGCCGGGCCAGTCGAAGAAGACTCGCAGAGCAATGGGCTGGACGGCGAGACCGCAGTGGGTCTGGAGACTGAAGTTGTCTTGGAAACTGACACTGGTTCGGAGGGTGACGTAGCCTTGGATGCAGGCGACGAACCAGCCGACGGTGAACCAGCCGACGGTGAACCAGCCGACGGTGAACCAGCCGACGGTGAACCAGCCGACATCAATGGCGCCGGTCCGGCCGAGAATGGAAGCATGTCGGCATCCCTGTCCCATGATGTCACCGCCACTGAGCACTCCGGCGACGGACACGATCGTGAACACACTTAAACGCATCCCTGACCCAAGAGGCCCGGTTTGGCCATCCGAATTTACGCTCTTGCGAAAGAGCTCGAGATCGACAATAAGAAGTTGGTTGATATCTGCGCAGCGCGCAGGCATCACGGGGAAAGGGTCTGCGCTAGCCGGTCTGACGGACGAGGAAGAAGTTCGCGTTCGAGCGCTCATCGCCGCCGGCAAAGGGGGCAGGGCGGAGGGGGGCGCGGTGGCCAAACCCGGGGCCGGCGCGTCGCGAAGCATTCGTCGCGAGGATTACATCGCCCCGGCGGGCACTCTTCCCGGCAGTAAAGTGCCCGTTCTGCCGGCCTCGAAACAGGACAAGCCGCCTTTAGTGCGGAAGAAGCCTGAAGAGCCGCCTGCCGAGCAGCCTGAGCTTGCTCCTGTCATTCCTGCGGTCGCGGCTCCAAGTGCGGTTCCCGAGCCGGTTTTGCCCACTGCCCCACCTGTCGAGCCGCTGGCCGCGGTGGCGAAAACGACCAGTACGGAGGCCGCTACGACCGAGTCGGTCCGGACCAGCGCTCCCGAAAAGCCACTGGCCCCTGCCTCCAAACATCGACCGCACGTCGGGCCGCAGCCGCCTTTACGCGCCACGGCGCCCCGTGCCGTCGATGCCGCGCCCGCTGGATCGCCTGCTGGGCAGGCGCGGTCAAGAGGGCAAGCAAGGCGAGAAGAAGCCGAGCGAAAGGAAGCCCGCGGAAAAGAGCGGCCCCTCGATCCATCTGGCGCCGTTGCCCGCGCCGTCGAAAACCACGCCGCGATCCAAACCCAAGGAGCCTGCGCCGCAGAAGCCGGACATCCGTCTTCCGCCCGATGCCATTCGCGCCAGCAAGGCCGGTACCAAGCCGCTTTCCGAGCACATTCGCAAGCACGAGGAGAAGAAAAAGCGCGACGACTTGGCGGCCAAGAAAGGACCGTCGCGTCCTGGTGCGCCGGCGGCCGGACCGGGAGTTTTGGGACCTTTGGAACTGCCCAGCGGCAAGGAACGCCCGCGGCGTGGAGGCGTACGCACGGCCGGCGCCGACGAGGAAGAACGTAAAGGACTGGGCACGCTCGGCGGCCGCGAGCAGCGGCAGTTGAAGCGCAAGCGGTCCTCGACCACGAAACGCGCCGGCGACGACGACGAATCGTCCTCCTCGTCATCGCGAAGGACCCGTATCCAGCGAAAGGGCACGAACACCGCGGCCCCGCGCAAGGGAAGGATTGTTGTGGAAACCCCCATTACGATCCGCGCGCTGGCCGAGGCCACCGGCATCTCTCCCGGCAAGATACAGGGCAAGCTCATGACAAGCTTGCAGATCACCAGCCCCATCACCGCCAGCCTCGATGCGGAAACGGTCCAACTGCTGGCGCCGGAATTGGGCGTCGACGTCGAAGTGCGGGAGCAGATCTCGCTGGAGCGGAAGGTGCTGGAATCGGCCGAGCAGGAAGATACTCCGGATTCGCTCCAGCCGCGTCCGCCGATCGTCACCGTCCTGGGCCACGTCGACCACGGCAAAACATCGCTCTTGGACCGGATCATCGGCCTGGATGTGGCCGCGCACGAGAAGGGCGGCATCACGCAGCACATCCGCGCCTACAAGGTCGAGCAAAGACGGCGGCGCGGTGACCTTTGTCGATACGCCCGGCCACGAGGCCTTTACCGAGATGCGGGCCCGCGGGGCCAACGTCACCGACATCGCGGTGCTCGTCGTGGCGGCCGACGACGGCGTCATGCCGCAGACCGAGGAAGCCATCAGCCACGCCCGCGCCGCCGGCGTGCCCGATCGTCGTCGCGCTGAACAAGATCGACCTGCCGGGCGTCAACATCGATCGCATCTACAATCAGCTCGCCGAGAACCAGTTGCTGCCCAGCGAATGGGGCGGCGACACGGAAGTCGTCAAGACCAGCGCCACCAAGGCGTACCGGCATCGACGACCTGCTGAGCACGCTGCTCACCGTGGCCGAGCTGCACGACTACAAGGCCAATCCCGATCGCCCGGCACGCGGCACCTGCCTGGAGGCCGAGATGCACGAGGACCGCGGCGTGATCGCCAAGGTGCTGGTGCAGAACGGCACGCTCCACCCCGGCGACATCATCGTTTGCGGCGGCGCCTACGGCCGCGTCAAGGCGATGTACGACACGCTCAAACCGCACAAGAAGTACGACGAAGCCGGCCCCTCAACGCCCGTCAACGTCACCGGGCTGAACGTGGCCCCCGGCGCCGGCGACCGCTTCTACGTCCTGGACGACATTTCCAAGGCCCGGGACCTGGCCGACGCAGCGGCTGGCGCAGGCCCGCCAGCGCGACCTGAGCGGCGGCCGGCAGCACGTGACGCTGGAAACCCTCTTCGAGCGGCTCGGCCAGATCGACGAACATGCAGACGCTGAACATCATCCTGCGGGCCGATGTCCGCGGCTCGATCGAGGCCATCCGCAAGGAATTCGGCAAGCTCGCGCATCCCGAGGTGCAAATCCGCATCCTCCAGGCGACCGTGGGCGGCATCACCGAGGCCGACGTCCACCTGGCCGACGCCTCCGACGCCGTGATCATCGGCTTCAATGTGGTGCCCGACGAAAAAGCCCGCGCGCTGGCCGACGACCGCGGCGTGCAGATCCGCCGCTACGACATCATCTACCAGGTGACCGACGACCTGAAGGCCGCCTTGGAAGGCATGTTGCGGCCGGAGAAGCAGGAGAAGGAACTGGGCCGCGTGCTGGTGCAGCAGGTGTTCCACATCAGCCGCGTCGGCACCGTGGCCGGTTGCCGCGTGCTCGCCGGCACTGATCAGCCGCGACGCCCGCGTGCGAGTGATCCGCGAGAACCGCGTCGTCGGCGACTATGCCTATCGAAACGCTCCGCCGCGAAAAGGACGACATGCCCGCGAGGTCCGCGAGGGACTGGAATGCGGCATCAAGCTGGCCGGTTTCAACGACGTCAAGGAAGGCGACGTCTTCGAGGCTTACAAGATCGAGGAAGTCAAGCGGACCTTCGCCGAGACAGCCGCCGCCACGTAAACGGATTGCATCGATCATGTCCACGCGCCGCGTACAAAAAGTCGCCGAAGCGATTCGGGAGGTCGTCAGCATGGCGATCCTCACCGAGTTGCAGGACCCGCGCGTCCGCGACGTTACCGTGACGGGCGTCGAGGCGTCCGGCGATCTCCGCTTCGCCAAGGTCATGGTCTCGGTGATGGGCGATGAGACGCGCCAGAACCTGACCCTCCGCGGATTGCAGAGCGCGGCCGGATTCCTGCAATCCAAGATCGCCGACCGCATCGACCTGCGCTACACGCCGCGGCTGACCTTCGTGCTGGACCAGGGCGTGAAGCGGTCGATCGCCGTCGCACAAATCCTCCGCGAGGTCCTGCCGCCGGAAGAGTCCGCCGGAGATGTTTCCAACGACACGGGTCCGGCAGCGCAGCCTCCGGCCGACCCCAGCGGCGCGGCCGCTTAGCCCCGACGCTTGCGTCGGGATTCATCGCCGGATGGAAGCATCGGGGATGACCAAACACGTTTTATTAACAAGCATCAGCCGTCATCAGTTAAAGAGTTTCCACCTAAACCGATCTTGGAGCAGCCTGGTCGCTCCGTTGTATCGGTTGAAATACAGCCTCTAAGAACGGTCAATCGCATGACATCGGCCAGCCGCTCAGCTATTTTCGCCAAGATCCACAAAGTGCTGAAGAAGCATTACAAGCCCTTCGCGCCGCCCGCGGAGCGGACGGTGCTGGAGCACTTGCTTTTTGCTTGCGTGCTGGAGGACGCGCGCTACGAACCGGCCGAAGAGGCCTTCGCCGCGCTCAAACATACTTTCTTCGATTGGAACGAGGTCCGCGTGACCTCGATCTCCGAGCTTTCGGAGGTCATGGCCGCTTTGCCCGATCCGCGCTCCGCGGCCAACCGCGTGAAGCGCGTGCTGCACGCCATCTTCGAGGAACTCTATTGCTTCGACCTTGAAGACCGCCGCAAGAAGAACGCTCGGCCCCACGGTCAAATGGCTGGAAAAGATGGACGGCTCGAGCCGCTTCGTCGTGGCCTACGTGACTCAGGCGGCGCTGGACGGCCATAGCATTCCCGTCGATGCGGGCACGATGAGCGTGTTCCGCGTGCTCGATCTGGTGACCGAAAAGGAAGCCGCGGCCGGCGAGGTGCCCGGCATGGACCGAGCCATCGCCAAGAGCAAGGGCCCCGAGTTCGCGTCGCTGATCCACCAGCTTGGCGCCGACTATTCCGCCAATCCGTTCTCGCCCAACGCCCGCGAAATCATCCTGGCGATCGATCCGGGGGCCGCCGAGCGGTTCCCGCAGCGTCGCCAGCCGCGCCCCGAACCGCCGGCGGCCGCACCGGAGGCCGCTCCCGCCACTGCGTCGTCCGCGCGAAAGAAAAAGGGCGGTCCCGCTGCGCCGGCTAAACCACTTGCTGCCGATAACAAGGGCGGCGAAGCCAAGGTGCATGAGGCAGCGAGCGAAACCAGGCCCGTCAACGGCAAGGCGGCCAACGTCAAAAAAGCGCCGCCTCCGCTCGGCAAGAAGCCGCCCGAGCCGACTCGGCAAGGGTCCGCGCCGGAAAAACAACACGAAAAGCACCCGGAAAAGCCGCAAAAGCCGGAGCGCGCCGAAAAGATCGAGAGGTCGTCCAAGGCGGAAAAGCCCAAAAAGACGGAGAAGCTCGAAAAACGCCCCGCCGAGTCCGCCAAGGCCGAACGCGCTGGGCAAGCGCAAGCCGCGGTAGGGCGGTGTTTTCTTTCGCAGCATTCTTAGCTTAGTTCTATAATGAAGGTGGCGATGCTTTTGCATTGGTAAAGGAATCGCTGTCCAAGTTCTCCAATGTATTTCATCGTGGCTCGCATCGCTCCAGTTTTCCTAGTCTTGGCAATTGCATCGACGGCGGGCGCGTCGCCGCGCAGCTTGCAACTTGACGATTTGGCCGCACCCTTGGCGACCGCCAAAGACCGGACGGAAATCGACCAGGATCGCCTCGCGGCCCTTTCCCATTTCGCGGCGGGCCGGACGCTGCAGCAGCGGGGCGAATATGCTCGCGCTTGCCGCCATTTCGCCCGTGCAGACCGTCTCGATCCCACGTCCCGCGCGGCCCGCAGCGCCTTGGTCGCATGCGCGATCGACCACAAGCAATATGCCCTCGCGGCGCGCTATGCGGCCAAGGGAATCGATCCCGAAGAGGCCGGGGAAGAGGCACTGGAGGTGCTTTCAGACTATTGGATGAAGACGGGCAACGTCACGGGGGCCATCGAATGTTCCGAACAACTGCTGCGTTTGCTCGCGGCGGAGAAGGACCGCGCCGCCGAGGGTTCCGATTCTGAATCGGCCGTTAAGGCCCAGGTCGCCGAATTGAACGTGCGTTATGCATTGCGCGAGCTCTACGGCTTGGCGGGCAAGCACGCCCAGGCCGCCGACCAGGCGGCCGGCGTGATGGAAGTCCTCGATCACCCCGATCGCTTGCATCTCAAGCCCGATGCCGTCGCAACGCTCTTGGAAGTCGAGCCGCGCGTGGCCTACCGATCGTTGGGCGAGGCCTTCTTCAGGCAGGCCGTTTCGCCGAAGCCGAGGCCGCGTTCCGCAAATCGAACGCCTTGAAGCCGGACGAGACGATCTTGGACTTTCAACTGGCTCGCATCTCAGTCCGCCGCGGCAAGGCGCAAGAGGCCCTGGCAAAACTGCAGCCTTACTTCGAACGGCGAATGTCGTCCGAGGGCGCGGTTCCCTACGAGGTGTTCGCCGAGGCACTCAAGAAACTCGGCAAGGAAGGCGAATTGCTCGAGCGGCTGCAAAAACTCTACGAAGCCGACTTGGTCAACGTGCCATTGAACTACTTCTTGGCCGCAGAATATCTCAAAGCGGGGAAGGTCGATTTGGCCGAGCCGATGTACGTTGCGCTGTCGGCCCACAACCCGGCGCCGCCCACCTTCCAGGCGCTGGCGGAAATCTATCGCAAGCGACGCCAGCCGGAACTCCTGCTTGCCCTGCTGGGCAAGGTCAATGCGGCGACGGGCTCGCTCGACGCTCTCGGCCCGGAGGCGAAGCTGCTGACGTCGGACGCCGCACTGTTCAATAGTCTCGTCGAGGCGGGCCGCAAGAAGGCCGGGACGGCTGCCAAATCCGACTATGCCGCATTGGTTTTGCTGGGCATCCTTGCCCAGGAACATAAAAAGTACGACGTGGCCCGCGAGTTCTTCGAGTTGGCGGTGAAAGCCGATGTAGCGAAGTTGCCGGAAGTTCTCTTGACCTGGGGCGTGGGCTCGTTGTTGGACGATCGCGCGTCCGAGGCGGCGGAGATCTTCCGCCGTGGCATCGCCGGCAAGTCCGCGCAGGGCGGTAATGCCGTGTTTCATTTCTACCTGGCCGGCGCTGGCGTCTGGCGAAAATCCGGACGCCGCCACTTTGGACGCCGCGCTAGCTTCCGCCCGGACCGCGGCAAAACTGAATCCTGATTCGGCCCGATTCGCGGCACGCGTCCCCTGGATCTTGTTTCGCGCCCGGCGTTGCGACGAGGCCCGCGACGCCTACGAAAAGCTGTTGGACAAGTTCGGCAGCGACGCGGATGCGGAGTCGTTCGAGACCTCAATCGCGCTCCGCTCGGCGCGGCTCGAGTTATCCGGCGTATGCGTGGCGCTGGGCCGCTTGGACGAGGCGGAGCAGCGGCTGGAAGAGGTCCTCGACGATTTTCCAGACGACATCGAAGCCGACAACGACCTGGGTTTCCTGTGGGCTGATCGCAACGTCCACCTCGCGCGGGCCTTGACGATGATTCGCGCCGCCATTGCCGCCGAGCCGGACAACCGGGCCTACCGCGACAGCTTGGGTTGGGTCTACTTTCGCCTCGGCCGCTTTCCCGACGCAGTCGCGGAATTGGAAAAGGCCGTCGATGAAAAACAGCCCGACGGCACGGTGCTGGACCATCTCGGTGATGCCTACCAGAAGGTTGGCAATTCCGCGAAGGCGCTGGCGACGTGGCGTCGATCCATAGAAGCTCTCAAGAAAGACAAGGAAGCGGAGAAGGCAGAGAAAGTTGCAGCCAAACTGGCCCAGGGCAAATGAAGGCCGAGGTGCTTTGTGCGGAGCACGGCATCAACTGAATGAGCCTCCCGCATGCTCATGCCACGATGCTTGGAATCGGGTAGCGCAAGACAATCGCATCTCGGCTGACCATCGTCAGGCTTTCGGCCATCGCCTGCGCAGACGAGCATCCGGTCAAATGGGTCGCGGTGATGTGTTGGCAAGGACCGAACCGCCAGCGCATGTGGCACTGTTACCGGCAGGGCGGCAAAACCGCAATCGCGCAGCGCTTGATCCAAATCGTCCGGTGCATCGAGCTTGCCGATTGCCTTTTTTATGATAATTTCCCAGACGGTCGCCGCGCTTACCAAAACGTTGTTGTCGGGGTCGCGAATAGCCGACTCCGCCCTGTCCGATAGCGTAGATGGATCATCAAGCCACCAGAGGAGGACGTGGGTGTCGAGGAGAAGATTCACTCTTGGACTCCAAACGCTTGGCCGATATCCGGCGGCAACTCATCGAAGTCCGAAGCTATATGCACGCGGCCACGCCATTGCCCTCCGCGGCGCGGGACGGCCTCGCGCTTGTACGGAACCAGACGGGCGACCGGCGTACCCGCTCGCTCTATGACAACTTCTTCCCCCTGCTGAGCCAATTCGATTAGCTTGGGGAGTTGGGACTGTGCCTCGTCGACGCTTGGATTAACCATGCTTTACGCCTCCTAGGGAAACGGAAGAATTCTACCCCGGCACCGGATTGGCTGCAATCGCGGTTCCTTTGAGGCATTCCGGCCACTCCTTCGGCAAGCGGCGCGAAGCTACAAAGGAAAAAGGATTTGACTTCTCCCCTTATTTCGCCCGAGCAGATAGTCGGCGGGAAATTTCGTCCCGGTAGTTGACCGTGCATTCTGCATGAGCGATAATCGCCGAATCGTCGCGCCAGGTTCCGATTGCGGCGCGATCTGTAGCATCCTCCAATTGTTGGGCAATCATGCACCCGTTGGACGACATAAACGGCACGATTGACGCTGCCTCCGCCGAGCATAGGCACTCTGTCCGGCAATCGCCGCGGGGTCAGGAGTCGCAGGCCAATGAGGTCATGTCGTGGCCAGCGGCCGAAAGGGTCCTCGGGCTTTCTAACGAGGAATTGCGAAGGATTGATCCGGTAGTCTTGAACCTTGCGGGCGACTGACAGGAGGGTAAGTTGGCGGACTATCTCCGGAAAATGAACATTAGGTACCGGAGCGTCAATCGGTTCTATGGCCAAAAGACTCAGGCGGCGCGCCGTGGTGGCCGTTCGACCACGAAAACGCCGTGTGCCTTATGCCGAAACCGGGAAACGGTAACACAATAGAGGACCGCATCATCGATCCGTTCAAGCTTTGAGTATTGGGCGACCCGTGGTTCCCCGGCATCTATACAAAAACACAGTTTACAAGGGCGTAGCCTTACACTTCCGACGGAACATTATGGAAGTGACAAAGAGCCGACCATTTCGTCGCTGCGGTCAAAAATCGGCACTCGCGCTCGCTGTCCTTTCATTGACTGCGGGACTTCCGTCCTGCGGTCATACTGACTTGAAACCAGGGCCTGTCGGCCCTCGGGTATACGCGGTTTGCTTCAGCCCGGACGGGAGATTGCTGGCCTCGGGGGCAAAAGACTGCAAAATAGTGGTTTGGGACGTTGCGCCGCGTACGGCAATTTCGACCGTCGAGCATAACGACGAAGTAGTAACTGGTCTGGCCTTCAGTCCCGACGGGAAGACACTGGCTTCAGCTACGTGGGTAAACGGCACGATCAGCTTGTGGGATGGGAAGACCATCGCGAAGAAGGCGCGTTTCACCCTTGGTTCCGACCCCATTCTTATGATTGCCTACAGCCCGGACGGAAAAATCCTCGCGGCGGCATTCGGCAAGCGAATCGTGCTCCTCGATCCGGCCAGCGGAAAGACAATACGAATCTTGGAGGGATCTGGCGACCAGATAAGGTCCGTGGCGTTCAGCCCCGACGGACGTATGCTGGCCGCAGGTGGCCTCGATGCGAAAGTAAGGATATGGGACGTGAGGAGTGGCAGGAATAGCTCCGTTCTCGACGGAGAATCCTGGATCGGCTCGGTGGCGTTCAGTACGGACGGCCAGATGTTGGTGTCGGGCGACGCGGGGGGGAAAATCACGTTTTGGGACGTGCGAACGACCAGCAAGATTGCAACGATCAACGCGCATGCCGCGAACAACTCAGTCAGTTGTTTGGTTTTCGCTGGCGGCAAGCTGGCCTCCGCCAGTAACGATGGGTGGATCAAAGTTTTGGACCCGACGACGAAGAAAGAACTTCTCGCGATGCACGCTCATATGTACTCGGTAGATAGCTTATCGTTCCGACCCGACGGGAAGACGCTGGCATCCGGAAGCGTGGATGGGACGGCCAAGGTTTGGGACCTGACAAGCGGCACGGCGATAGCGACCTTCAATCACGACGAAGCGCCATCCGCGAACTCCGGCGGAGAAAAGAAGACGCCGTGAAAGCCGGCGCTAAATCCAAACCAAATTCAAACTAAGAACCGTGAATGGCCAAATCGCTATATGGAACATTTGTCTTTCCGATTTCTGGTTTGTTTCGGATTTAGTGCTTCTCGTTTGGAATTTCTGCACTCCCTCCCACCTCGGCAAATTCCCTCCCATACCATATAATTACCAGCAAGACTATCATCAAATCACCGAGGTCGTTATGTCAGGACATTCCCACTGGGCAACCATCAAACACAAGAAGGCGGCCGTCGACGCCAAGCGCGGCAAGCATTGGAGCAAGCTGGCCAAGGCGATTATCGTGGCCGCCAAGCATGGCGGCGGCGATCCCGACCAAAACCTCCGCCTCCGCTATGCCATCGACGACGCCAAGGCCAATGGCATGCCCAAGGACAATATCCAGCGGGCGATCAAGTCGGGCACCGGCGAGTTGGCGGGCGACAACCTGGAAGAAATCGTTTACGAGGGATACGGCGCCGGCGGCGTGGCCGTGATTTGCGAAATCCTCACCAACAACCGCAACCGCACCGCGCCGGAGGTCCGCAAAATCTTCGAGATTTCCGGCGGCAATCTTGGCAGCACGGGCTGTGTTTTATGGATGTTCGAGAACAAGGGCCTCTTTCTTGTGCCTTCCGAATCGACCAGTGAGGACCAGCTTTTGGAAGTTGCTCTCGAGGCCGGCGCGGACGACGTACAGCACGTCGACGACAAGTTCGAGGTGACCTGCGACCCGACGAAATATCGCGAAGTGGCGGAAGCGCTCGCCAAGGCCGGCGTAACGATTGAGAACAGCAAAATAACGCGGATCGCCAAAAACATGATTGATGTCACCGACGAAGATGAGGCCCGCAAGATTCTCAAGCTCATGGAAGCGCTGGAAGATCACGACGACGTGCAGAGCGTATCGTCGAACTTCAACATCGCGGACGCGTTGATGGAGAAGGTGGCGGAGGAGTAGACGACTGCAGGGGACGTTATGTCAATACTTCATGAACGCCGAACTAACTCAATCTCCAGCGCGGCGCGGTCTCTTGCTGACGCCCAATCTTTTGTTCTCCTCGATGGTCACCGGCACAGCCACGGCAATTGGCCAGGAAGTGGCCGTAGCCGGCGATTTGGCAGAAGCGGAGAGGCTGAGCCGCGATCGGCCGGTGTCGTTTATCATAATCGACCTGAGCGTAACCGAGCCGGATATCGCGACGATCGTGGCTCGGCTTCGCGACGCGGCCGGCGCGGTGCCCACGATCGCCTTTGGTTCGCACGTGGATAAAGCTCGCCTCGACGAGGCTCGCGCCGCGGGCTGCGACGAAGTCATGCCGAGAAGCAGATTCAGTTCCGAATTGCCCGAGTTGTTGCGCCGTTATAGTGACGGCATTCGAGAGGGGTGACCTGTAGGACACGGACTCTGTGCCGTTTCGCTCGCGCGATTTGCCGCGAGGGCAACACAACGGGATAGGTCCCATTATTTGTGAGCAAA
Source organism: uncultured Planctomycetia bacterium (assembly GCA_963707295.1). Taxonomy (GTDB): domain Bacteria; phylum Planctomycetota; class Planctomycetia; order Pirellulales; family Thermoguttaceae; genus JANXQG01. The sequence continues at coordinate 2,262,978 of CAVPPL010000005.1, read as the reverse complement.
TTGGGCTCATTCCTGTTGTCCGTTTATCCCTTTTGTCCGTTTCGCGCCGTGGCGGCGACGTAACCACTTATGCCAAAATGGCGTTGGGAATTCGTGGCCGGTTCGCATGCTGAAAATCGCCCGCCGCCGGAAGCTTCCTGGTGCCACCTTCTCCGAAAGAAAGGGTAGGCGTGCGGTGCGAGAGATTCGCGCTACAGACAGTCAGTGCCGGTTCGACCCCGATCCGGGAAAAAATGCCGGAGGTGCTGTTTGCAGTGTGCCGATCGCATGTACAATAGGTCATTCTGGTCAGCGGTTGTCCTGCTACGTTCCTAGAGGTCTGCGGGACATCCCGGTTAGCATCCGGGAATCAGAACTTACCGAGATTGTCGTGCGGCGCTTTCAAGCGCACGGATTCCAAACTTAAGTTCCCGCCAGACCAGGAGTGCCATGATGGATTATTGGCTTCAATGCAATGTCAGCCGCGGCCAGTTCGCCGAAGAATACGTTGTTGAATTACGTGATTTTCAAAATAAACTTTGCTCGCTTTTTGTCCCCTCAGAGTATGTCGAGGTGGAGAGCGATCCAACTCCGGGAGACACTTGCAAAGGCCGGCTTCAGGTCGAACATTTGGAACGCAAGGGCGACCTTGTGCTAGTACGTCTGCCGACAACACCGCTCGAAAACGGCCCAACCGCCACGGTTAAGGTCAACCAACTCAAACTACGTCACGCCGCCGAACCGGCATGACCAAAATCACAGGTGTCTCTTGATTCTCTCAAACATCGAGCTACATCGTGCGTTAGATGATGGGAGGATTATTATCACTCCGGAACCTGCTCCGCGGATGCCATCGGTCGGCAGCGAGCACTGTCCGTATGATACGCACTCGGTTGATCTCCGCCTCGCGAGCGAAATATCGGTGCCGATTCCGAACGATAATTTCGCTTACAATCTCAGTTCGGGGGGGCTTGCCAAGTTCATCGCAAGCCAGTCGAGAACCGAGCAACTCACCGAGGATCGGCCATATGTCCTTAAGCCTAAGCTCTTCATCCTGGCAAAGACGATGGAGCGTGTCGAACTTCCAATAGTTCCTGGCAGAGACACCTGCCTGGCCGCGCGAATCGAAGGAAAAAGCTCCCGAGCGCGGTGCGGTCTTCTTGTGCATTTTACCGCACCTGCGGTTCATCCAGGGTTCGAAGGAACTCTCACTCTCGAGATCATCAACTTGGGAGCGAATCCGATCAATCTCTGCCTTGGGGTGCCGATCGCCCAATTGATAGTTGAGGAAGTGAGAGGCATTCCGGCGAAATTCAACGCCAGCCAGTTTCAGGGTCAAACGACTGCGGCCGGTCTTGCCGTAGTAGACGGTCACCCGAGTTAGCTCGACGGCGATTCGTCTGTCATCGCTGTCACGGCCCGCGCCCGGCTGATAGCGAAATTGACATAGCGCACCACTTCGCAAAAAGCGATCAAACCCTTTCATTCGCAATTCAGAGTGAAACGGAACGGTGCCAGGTCCGCCTTTGCGCCGACCTTGGATACGTTGATTGCAAGTCCGCCGTTGGCCAGAGTCGTAAGCGGAACATGCCAGCAGGTCCGTTCACCGCTGTCAGTCATACTGAGGTTCGTCTTGTTTTTCTCGAACCACGAGTAGGGTATGGCGAATGCGTCATTTCTGTCCATGGACGAAACGATGAAGTACCCGTCTTTTCCTTGATTTCAATTCGCCGCGCGCGGTATAATGTCCGCCATGGATGAAACAACCTTGGACGTTATCGCGGTCGGGGCACATCCCGACGACGTGGAAATCGCTTGCGGCGGCACGCTGGCTCGGCTGGCGCGGCAAGGCTATCGCGTGGGAATCGTCGATCTCACCGACGGCGAGCCGACACCCGCCTCGCCCGGCCCGGAGTTTCGCATGGCCGAGGCGCGGTGCCGCGGCGGAGGTGCTGGGCGTCAAGATGCGAGTGACGCTCGATCTGCCCAACCGCCGTTTGTTCGATACCTTCGAGGCCCGCGTGGCCTTGGCCAAGATCTTTCGCAAGCACCGTCCCAGGCTGGTAATAGGCATGGGGGACCGCACGCCACTGGCCTCGCCCGACCATTGGCAGGCGAGGCAAATCACCGAGGCGGGCGTGTTCTACTCCCGGCTGACGAAGTGGGACGAGCATTTTGAAGCCCTGCCGGTGCATACCGTGCCCGCGCTCTTATATTGCTATTTATCGTTCCGCAGCTTGCAACCGACGCACGAGGCGAGTACATTCGTAGTGGATATCAGCGACGAGTTGGATACGAAAATGGCCGCCATCGCCTGCTACAAGACGCAGTTTCCGCCAGCGAAGGGCGACCACCTGCTTCGTTTTCGGGCCTACGCCGAACAGCAGGGCATGGCCGCCGGCTTTGGCGCGGGCGAAGTGCTCGCCAGCCCCGCCGCGCTGGGCGTCCGCGACCTGATGGGATTCATGTTTCCGGCCGAGCCGGCAAGGTAATTGACATCACTAAACAATTCGATCGACTTGGGTGGCACGCTCTGAGCTTCAAGCGAAGGGCGTGTTGCGCAACCTTTATCACGCCCTTCGCAAGCTCAGGGACGTGCCACCCAACAGCCCACCTTCTTACTTCACACCATTCCTTTCCTGCCTGGGAGAAAACCATGAGATCGTTCCGCTTGATCTGCACCGCCGCAGCATTATTTGCCGTTAGCTCGATCGCCGCGCTGGCCGTCGCGGCGGAATGCAAAGTGTCCGACGCCGAATTGAAGAAGATTGAAGCCGCGCTGCCTTCGGAAGCGCCGGCCAAGCCCGCCAAGCCGCGAAAAATCCTCATCTTTGATCGCACCGAAGGCTTCAAACACGACTCAATCCCCTGCGGCGACAAAGCTATCGAGCTGATGGGCGAGAAGACGGGAGCTTACACGGTTGACGTGTCTGACGACATGGACGTTTTTACGCCGCAGAACCTGGCCAAGTACGACGCCGTGCTGTTCATGAGCACAACGCAACTGAAGTTCAACGATCCCAAGCAGCGCGAGGCCCTCTTGAACTTCATCAAGGGCGGCAAAGGCTTCATCGGCATCCATGCGGCCAGCGACAACTTTCCCACCTGGCCCGAGGCGGTGGAGATGATCGGTGGGCAGTTCAACGGGCATCCTTGGACCGCCGGCGGTTCCGGACGGAAGGAAAGCGATGGCTGGTCAATGAAGGTCGACGACCCGGACCACGTCCTCAACAAGTCGTTCGGCGGCAAGGGGTTCGTGCTCAAGGACGAAATCTACCAGATCAAAGGCCCCTATTCCCGCGATACGCACCGCGTGCTGCTGAGCCTCGACATGTCGAAGGCCCGCAATCTCGCGCCGTTGAAGGGAAAGAAGAAAGGCGAAGCCTGGGGCGGCCGGGCGGACGACGACCACGCAATCGCTTGGATCAAGCGCTACGGCGATGGCCGCGTCTTCTATTGCTCGCTGGGCCACCGCAAGGAGATCTACTGGAACAAGGCCGTGCTCGCGCATTATCTGGCCGGCATCCAATGGGCTCTGGGCGATCTACAGGTCGATGAGACTCCGAGCGCCAAGCTGGCCACGCAGCCGAAAGCGGCGCTCGCGCCGGAGTAGGTCCTGCGGGAAAGGACCAACTGCATTGCGCAGCCGGCAAGGTTGACAGCTCCGCAGAAAGTTAGAGCACTTCACTCCCGCTCGGTAAGCGGGACCTACGTGTTCAACCACTTCGCGACGCCGCGCGCAACGAACCGCGGCGAATAGCGCGCGCCGAGCGTACCGAGATAGTTCATCCAACCGGTCACAACAAGCAGCTTGCCGCGACGGAAGCCGCGATAGCCGATCCGCGCCACCTCGGCGGCAGTCATCGGCGGCAGCTTCAACATGCGGCTCTTTTCCATCTTCGCCGCGGCGGCGAACTCGGTCGCAGTCAGTCCTGGGCAAAGGCACGTCACGGCCACTCCCCGGCCGGCGAGCTCGTCGTGCAGCGCCTCGCTGAAGGAAATCACGTAGGCCTTCGTGGCATAGTAGACGGCCATGTACGGACCCGCTTGGAATCCGGCGGTTGAGGCGACATTGAGCACGCCGCCGCGACCGCGCTCGATCATGCCCGGCAGCACGAGCCGCGTGAGATGCGTCAAGACGGCGACGTTCACCTGGACCATCTCCGCCTGCCGCGCCGCGTCGAGCTGATCGAAAGCGCCCAGCGCCCCGAAGCCGGCGTTGTTCACCAGCACGTCGATCGTTATGTTTTCGGCGGCCAGCTTATCAATAATCACTTGCGGCGAGTCGGCCCTGCCGAGATCGGCAGCCACAACGCGCACGTCGATCCCTTCCTTGCCGCGCATTTCGGCCGCCAGTTCCTCGAGCTTTTCTTTTCGGCGCCACGAGGACTAGATTGCTCTTGTCTGTGGCAAAGAGCCGTGCCAGTTCCAGGCCGATCCCCGCCGACGCGCCGGTAATAAGTGCGGTTTCCGTGGACATAGTCGTTTCGTCTGTGCTGGTGCGGTAGGTGGGACGAGATCGCATAGCGAGCGCGGGCCCACCATTATCATAGCAGTCAACGCAAATTGGTGGGCCTGCGCTCGCTTGGGCTCGCTGGTCCCACCCTACAACTTCGCCAGCTTGACTTTGCCGCACCAAGCCGGTACAACCAACTGCCACTTTACGCTCCTTCGTTCCCCAGGAAGCCGTGTCGTGGCCAGTTCATCTCCGCCGCCGCCCGCCGACCGGCATTGGCACATTGTCAGCCGCTGGCAGGAATACGCAGGCGAGGCGCGGGCCAATTTGCTCCGCATCGCCGCGATCGGCTGCTTCTACGGCGTGGAACTGCTGGACTACCACGGCCTCAAGATCGGCAGCCTCGAGTTCCCGCCGATCGTTGACCGGAAGTTCCACGAGTTGGTCACGGGGCTAGCGCTGGCCTGGGCCCTGACCGGGCTGGTGGTCCTGCTCTTGCAGAAGAACCGCATTTTTCCCGCTGCGCTGAAGTATGGCACGACCGCGGCCGATCTTTTCTTCCTGACGTGGGTCCTCGTGCTGGCCGACGGCCCCAATAGCCCGCTGGTGGCCGGCTATTTTCTAGTGATCGTACTGGCCGCGCTCCGCTTCAGCCTATGGCTGGTCGGCTTCGCGACGGCCGGGGCGTTGGCCGGCTATGCGTTCGTGCTGGGGCACGGCAAGTGGTACGCCGTGCCGCCGCGGACCGTGCCGCGGCACCAGCAATTGATCATGGTAATCGCGCTGGCTCTGACGGGCATCATTCTCGGGCAGATCGTCCGCCGCGCCGCGCGGATGGCTGAGGACTACGCCGCCCGGATCGCCGCTGCCAAGGAGGACCGGCCATGAGCGAAGCCGCACAATCGCAACCGACCGCCTGCCCGTTCTGTGCCGCGGAAGCCCGGCCTGGGGCAAAGTACTGCTGGCTCTGCGGGGCCAAAATGGCGGCCGCGCGGCCCGCGCTCCCGGCGCAACGTGCCGACGCGATCGTGCTCGCGGAACTAGCAACCGGGAAAGCCGTTCCCGCAACCGATAGCGAGAAAGCCGCGCCGTTTCAATTCACGATTTCGACGCTGCTCATCATCCTCACGCTTGCGGCGGTCCTCTTCGGCATCTGGAAAATGTATCCGGGACTTGGCGCCGTATTGACCGTGGTCGCGGCCGTGGGACTGATCGGCCTCGCCGGCACCACACACGCGGCGGCGAAGCGCGGTGCCCCGCTCACGTCGGGCGAAAAAGTTTCCGCCTTCATGCGGCCGGTCGCCGTCACGCTCGCGGGCATTTGGGCCGTAGTATCTGTCGTTGCCGTCGTAGCCCTAGTTGTGATCGCAACGGTGATCATCGGCATCTTGCAGACCTGCGCGACGATGTGTTCGCCGCCACCCGGACATTGAGGCAAGCTGAGGCCCGTCCTAAATGAGCACAGCGAGAAGAGCACAGCCGCGATGAGCAAATCTGCCCCCTTCCAATTCGGCCTGTCCTCCATGATGCTAATCACGACGCTCGTCGCGGTCATCATGAGCGTGATCGTGATGAAGCCCGGCGTTGGCATCGCGTTGGCGATCGTCTCTTTGCCCGCACTGGTGCGGACGTACGTGCTTTTGCGCCGCAAGCGCCCAGGGAAAGCCGGTCGGCAATTACTACAAAGCCGGCATGTTCGTGCTTTGCCTGGGGATCGCGTTGCTTATTGCCTTGGCCGCGTACACGGTCTTCATGGTTACCTTTTTCGCTGTTTGTTTTGTTGGTGCCGGAATTGGCGGCCCCGGATCGATCAACACCTGGGATATAATTAGCGCGGTGGCAGGTGCGACTGCGGCGATTGCGCTGCTGATTTATCTTTTGTGGATCTGGTTTCGGCATCCCCGCGTGAAGCGGGATGAGAAGTCGAGGCCTGCCCAAGACATCCAGGTACGGCTTGACAAGCCGCCGACTGAACCGCAAGGCGAAGCAAAAAGGGACCTTCGCCCGATTTGGATCGTCGGCGCGGTGGTCGTTGTGGGAGCAATCGTCTTGGTGATCGCAGTTTTCATATTGCGATCCTCCCAGGTTAGAATGGGTTCGCCACCCGCGTCGGGCAGCGGTCGGCCATCCGGTTCGCGGACCTCAGCCGCTGCCCCAGCAAAGCCATCAGCGTTCAAAGTTGGCAAGCAGCCCGGTTTATGAGATTTATCCCGTGAGCACCTCCCGTCCTTTCCAATTCGGCCTGTCCTCCATGCTGCTGATCACGACGCTCGTCGCGGTCATCATGAGCGTGGGCGTGATGGTGCCGGGCATCGGGATTGCCCTCGCGATGGCGTCGGTGCCCGCGCTCTTGCGGACGTACGTTCTCGTCCGCCGTCGTCGCGAGGCGGGAATGCCAGTCACCAACCAGGACAAGGCGGTGCTTTTTGTGCTCTGTCTCGGCATCGCGGTGCTGATTGCGATTGCCACGGGAGCCGCCTTTTTTGTTCCTTGTTTCGTTAGCGCCTTTGCCGGCGCGGCGACTAACAGCAACGGCGGACTCATGTTAGGCTCAATGATTGGCATCATTGCGGGATTGATCGCTTCGTTGACGGTGCTGATTTATCTCCTTCGCAAATGGCTCAGGAATCCGACCAACAAGCCGACAACCGGCGAACTTCCTAACGCATTGCGTGAATATTTCGACAACCCGCCCGAAGACGAACCGAATCTGATAGAAACAGTTCCGCCCGAGCCGCGTGCCGATTCGCCGCGCGAACCGCCGCTAGCGCAAGCTTCCGATCCGCCCACGAAACCACCAGGCGACGCTACCCCATGAACTGGACCTACGCCTTAATCATGCTGGCCGCGTGGGCAATCGGGTTCGCCTTGTTGCTCCTGAGCCGCCAACCGCTCGGCGTCAGCCGTCGCGATCTGGCGGCCTTGGCGCTGGGCGCGATGTGCGGCGGCATGATCGGGGCCAAGCTCCCCTTCGTGCTTTCCGACTGGCCCGGCTTTCTCAGCGGGCAGGCCTGGTTTCAGGACGGCAAGACGATCATGTCCGGGCTCGTCGGCGGATACTTGGGCGCGATGCTCACCGAATGGGCGCTCGGCATCCAGGGCTTTTCCTGCGACGTGCTCGCCGCGCCGCTTGCCGCCGCCGTCGGCGTCGGCCGGCTGGCCTGCTTTCAGGCCGGCTGCTGCTACGGAACCGCGACCTCGCTTCCCTGGGGCGTCGATTTCGGTGACGGCTGCCGGCGGCACCCCACGCAGCTTTACGAATCGGCATTCCACCTCACGGCCGCGGCCGTGCTCTTTCAATTGCAGCGGCGGCAGATGTTTCGCGGGCAGTTGATCCGCCTCTACTTCGTCGCCTACTTCATTTATCGCTTCCTCACCGAGTTCATCCGGCCCGAGCCGCGGATTTTTTTCGGCCTGACCGGCTACCAGATGGCGGCGCTGGTGTCGGCGCCGTTTTTCGCCTTCTGGTGCTGCCCCGTGCGCGGCCGCGGCTCTTGTGGCCCTGGAAGAACGCACGGCGGAAGTATCGCGACGCGCCGGCCGGCGACCACCTGCTGAAGCCGACGCGGACGCTTTGCCCTAAGTGCTTGAAGCCCGTGGCCGGGGCGACTTACGAGCGTGAGGGCAAAGTCTACCTGCGGAAGACTTGCCCGGAGCATGGCACGTTCGACGCCCTCGTCTGTTCCGACCGGCGGCATTATTATCTCCGCGATGAAGTGCCGCACCCGCGGGAACAAGGCAAATGCTGCGGCACCGGGCCAGAACATCGCTCCTGCGTCGGGCTGGTCGAAATCACCGACGCCTGCAACCTGCATTGTCCGGTCTGCTTTGCGCAGAGCCCGTCGGGCAAGCATCACGATGTGGCGGCGGTGGTTGCCGATGTGGAGCAGTTCATCGCCGCGCGGGGGCCGCTCGATATTCTGCAGCTCAGCGGCGGCGAGCCGTTGATCCATCCGCACATTCTGGAAATCATCGACGAGTGCCGCAAGCTTGCCGTCGGCCACATCATGATCAACACCAACGGCCGCATGATCGCCCGCAATGCCACGCTGGCCGCCGAGTTGGCGCGGCGAAAGCCTCGGCTAGAACTGAACTTGCAGCTTGATGGGCTGGACGCCCAGAGCCACGTCGCCCTCCGCGGGGCCGAATTGCTGGCCGAAAAGCAGGCAGCCCTGGCCCGCGCCGTCGAGCACCAGTTGCCGACAACGCTCGTCTGCACGGTGGTGCAAGGCGTCAACGAAAGCGAACTGGGGCCGCTCTTGAAGCTCGGCCTGCAAACGCCGATCGTCCGCGGCATCACGTTTCAGCCGGCCACCTGGGTCGGGCGGTACGAGCCCGATACCGATCCGATGCGGCGGGCGACGCTGGCGGACGTGATCCGCGGGCTGGTCGAGCAATGCGGCGGACTCCTGGCGGAGGACGATTTCAAACCCCTGCCCTGCTCCGACCCCAACTGCTGCAGCTTCACTTACATCGCCCGGCGGCGGCCGATGATCCCGCTGACGCGAATCGTGAAGTACGAGGACCATCTCGACCAGCTTTCCGACCGCATCGCCTTCGACATGACCCACGCGAACCAATGCTGCGGCGGCGGCTGGAACGTTCAACGATTTCTTCCGCATCGTGATCAAGCCCTTCATGGACGCCTACACCTACGACCAGGACCGCATCGACGAATGCTGCGTCCACGTGATTCGGCCCGGCGGCAGGGCGGTTTCGTTTTGCCAGTATAATACGATAGAGCGTCCGGCGGAGAGTCAGAATCCAGGAACATAGGCGCCGTAACAGGTCGAGTCACGGGTGGCACGTGCCTGAGCTTCCAGCGAAGGGCGTGGAAATCGCGCAACCACGCCCTTCGCGTGAAGCTCAGAGCGTGCCACCCTTTACCGCAATTGATTTCAGCCCATGAACGAACACGACCCAGAAACAGCTCGCGTTCCGCGCTTCCACTTGGCGTTGGCGGCGGGAATTGTCGTTGCCGGGTCCGCGGCTGCCGTTAGTGCTCTATTGGCTGCTGCTGGGCGGAAGCGACAGCGTCACGCCGGAATGGGCTTGGCGGCAATTGATGGAGCGGCCGGAAAACTATGTCCTGGTCGACGTTCGCGAGGGCGAGTCGTTCGCGGCCAAGCACCTGGCGGCGGCCATCAACTGGCCGCTGGCCGAACTCGTTAAGTCGCAGAATTCGCCCGCCGAGGTTCGCGACAAGACGCCGCTGTTCATTTGCGACGTGGGCCAGGATAGCCGCCGCGCCGCGCGGTATTCGAAGCGCTCGGCCGCGAAGCCAAGTTTATCCGCGGCGGAAATCAAGAATGGGTCCACAGGCGCCGCACGAGCGGCCTGGGTCCCTGGATGACTGGATAACCCCGTCCGGCCCGAGGAGCGTCGAGTCGCACTTCCCCGGTATACGAACAAGCCCTGGCCGTGCTCGCGTTCTTCTTGCTCAAACCAATCTACACGATCGTTTCGCTCGGCTTGGTCATCGTGCTTTGGCCGAACCGGTCGCCTGACCTGGCCGCCCTCCGCTGGGCGATGGTCTTCTTCTTCATCGGCGAGAGCTGCTGCGCCGTCAATTTCCTGGCCTTCGAGGAGCGGTCGTATTGGATGGAATACCTGCACGGCCTGGGCATGGCGCTGGCCTTCGGTTTCGGCAGCTACGCGCTCCTGGACGGACTCGATCGGCGGCTCGTCATGCTTAGCGATCCCCGCCGCCGCTGCGCCGCGCTCGGCCTTTGCGGGAAGTGTATCAAACATGCCGAAGTGCCCTGCGGCCTGCGGCGGGTGTTTTGCCTCGTGCTGCCGCTGGCGATGCTCTTCTCCCTGCTCCTGCCCAGCGCGAGCTGGCACAATACGGTCTACGTCACGCAAGTCTTCGGCTTCCCTTACGTCTACGGTCATCTGTTCGTGTTCCAGATGTTCGAGAACTGGTTCTGCGGCGGCGCGGCATTTCTGTTGTTCACCATCGCGCTTGCAATCCTACTGATCCGCAAGCAACCGGGCATCGAAACGGCTAAGATATTCTTTGCCGCCGGGCTGGGGCCGCTCGGTTTCGGCGGGCTGCGAATGTTGTTGGGCGCCGCCTACGACCAGAACCGGGTTTGGTTTCTCTTTTGGGAAGAATGCACCGAGTTCGCGCTGATCGCGGCCGTCTGTGCCATCCTTTGGATATTCCATAACCGCTTGCCGTTGTGGATCAATCAAGTGCAGGAAACAGTCCCGGTATTTGCGGAAGCTGCCTCATGAAATCCGTCCTCATTCTCCGCCATGAGCCGAACGTCTCTATGGGCTCGATCGCCGCAGTGCTCGCCGAGAACGATCTCGCCGCCCAACAGATCGATCTCTTCGAAAGCGTGCCAGCGGACCTGCCTTGGGACGAAGCGGCCGGCCTCGTCGTGCTGGGCGGCGCGATGAGCGCCAACGACGGTGACAAGTTTCCCTTCCTCGTCACGGAACTCGACTGGCTCCGCGAGTCCGTGCCGGCGGAACGTGCCCACGCTCGGCATTTGTCTCGGTGCGCAGCTTCTGGCGAAGGCCCTCGGTGCGGAAGTCTATCGCAATCCGCAGCCGGAAATCGGCTGGTACGAGATCGAGTTGCTGCCCGCCGCGGCCGAAGATCGCCTCTTTCGCGGCCGCGCGGCCCAGGAAACCGTCTTCCACTGGCACAATGATACGTTCGACCTTCCCACCGGAGCCATCCAGCTCGCACAAAGCCCCGCTTGTCGTCAACAGGCGTTTCGCTTTGGAAATAGCGCCTACGCCCTGCAATTCCATGTGGAAATGGTCCCGGAACTGATGGAACTCTGGCTGCGGGAGCACGTGGCAAAGCCGGCCAACAGCGCGCCCGGCGGAGTCGATGCGGCGGCCATCCGATCGGCCGCCCCCGCTGCTTTTCCAGCGATGAATTCGTTCAGTCAGTGCCTTTTAGACCGATTTGCCGGGCTTTGCCGCGATCAGTTGTAACGGGGAATAATCCTACGTATTTTGCCCGACTCATTTATTGCGACCTATAATAGGGTAATGCACTGCCAACCATTGCGAAGGGCACATTGGATAGCGGTACACGAAGCTTCCGCGATTGTCACGGCTTGGGGAAGGCATCGCGGAGCGTTTTGCAGGGCAAGCAAAATGGGGATCACGACCAAGTGCGCCAATGGGCACGTGCTGCGCGTGAAGGACGAGTTCGCCGGCAAGTCGGGGCTCTGCCCTCACTGCCGCGGGCGCGTGTTCGTTCCCATGCCGGTCCACTCGCTGGAAAAGGCGCGGATCTCCGACGACGAGATCATGGGCCTGCTCGGCAAACCGGATATTTCCGCCGCGCGCCGGTTGAAGCCGCTCCACCGTCTGACTCGGTGCTCGACGCGGCCTGCGGCACCAACCGCTCCACGGGCGACACCGTCAACTTGCAAAGTTCGTCGGCTTCGCGAAAGGTAAAGATCTGCGCGAGGTGCGAGCACATCACGTCGGCGGCCTTCACGCACTGTCCGCGCTGCGCGCGCCCCTGCCGGATAGCGGCAAACCGACGCTCTAGCCTCGTTGCCTTCGCCGCCCACGCGGTTGAAATTGGCTTCCGCAGGCATCTTTTTCAGCCCGAAACACCCCATTTGGTGTTAGCGCTTTTATTCGTATGTTTCACTCTTGCTAGCAATTCGCGCATCAAAAGTGTAACGGCAGCGAACTTCGCGAAAACCGGGCATTTCCAATAAAATCAGTTTGGCAAAAATGCCCCTTTGAGATTAGAATGGAGCCTATCGCATGAGAACTTTCGTTTCGGGAGCAAACACGTGGGCGACAATTGCCGGCAACCGCGAATTCTGGGATTCTATCGAGACTATCTCGATCGGCCGGACTATCGCGCCTTTGCCAGCCGCGTGAGCGATTTCTATACCGTCGGCACACTCGAGCGATTGGCCGATCATCCCCACCGCGAGATGCGCCGAGCCGCCGTGCTGGCTTTGGGATGTGTGGGCGACTACGAGACCAACCCCACGCTGGCGGCGGCCTTGCTGGACGAAGATCGCACCGTGCGGATACTGGCCGAGAACGGCATCCGCCAGGTCTGGATCCGCGCCGCCGGCGACAAGGACCGCGTCTTGCTGGAAACGATCATCCGTCTCAACGCGGCCCGGCAATTCCAGAAAGTGCTGCGCATGTCGGGCGATCTCATCGCGCGAGTGCCCGACTACGCCGAGGCCTGGAGCCAGCGGGCGTATGCCTATCACGTGCTGGGCCAATACGATCAGTCGCTCCGCGATTGCCACGAGGCTTTGGAGCGCAACCCCTATCACTTCATCGCGGCCGTAGGCATGGGCCGGGCCTATCTGGAGCTTGGCAACGTGTTGGCGGCGCGAGAGTGTTTCCGCCTGGCGTTTCGCCTGCACCCCGATCTCGAAGGCGTCCGCGCCCAGGCGGACCGGCTGGCGCGGTTGGTGGAAGGGAAGTAAAGTGGTCATCATCCGCTTTCCGGACAAGGAAACCGATTTGAAAGCCTTGGGCTACCTCGCAGGTCGCTTTTCCTTCAAAAGTTGGTCGAACGGTGAGATGATGGTTCCAGAAGCTTCGCTACCACACTTGACGGCCGAGGAATTCCGTTTACTGTCGTCGGGCCGCCCACTGCTGAACACATAGTCCCATCATTTCGCGTTGCCGGTCCCGTTGAGGTTCTGTGACGGATCGGATGACGACGTTTCGGATCGAAGAGTCTTGATCCGCGATCGAATCTCGACTGAGTACTGGGTACTCTGTACTGAGTACTCATTACTTCGCTCGCGAACTTCGTTACAATCAGGGATCGCTCAAAGCTAACTACTTCTGCACCAGGGGCAGCAACGCTCATGGAAATCGCGACTCCATCCAGCCCCGAAAACGCCTCGCGGCCAAGTTCCATTTCTTCAACCCTCTTGGACCAGCTTCGCGCCCGCCGCCCCGAGGCTTGGCAGCGCCTCGTGCTACTCTATGGGCCGGTGATTTACCACTGGTGCCGCCGCTCGAGCCTCGCGGCCGAAGATGCCGCGGACGTGGTTCAAGAGGTGCTTTCGGCCGTGTTTCTCCACTTGCCCGGCTTCCGCCGCGATCGGCCGCAGGATAGTTTTAGCGGCTGGCTGGCCGCGATCACCCGCAACAAGGTGCGGGAGCGTTACCGCCGCCGGCAGGGCCGCGCCGAGGCCCGCGGCGGCAGCACGGCCCTTCGCCAGATGGCCGAAATCGCCCAGCCGGAATTCTCCCCTCGCCCTCTGGGAGAGGGGCAGGGGGTGAGGGCAGCGAAGGGGATGAGGGTGGGATCGCCGGTGAGGGCGAGAGCATCCAGCCCGACGACCAGGCGGCGGCCTGTCTCTCGCGGCGCGTGCTGGACGTGATCCGCGGCGAATTCGAGGACCGCACCTGGCGGGCATTCTGGCGGGTCAGCGCGGGCGGAGAGTCGCCCGCCCACGTCGCCGCCGACTTGGCCATGAGCGTAGCGGCAGTCTACAAGGCCAAATCGCGGGTCCTCGCCCGGCTCCGGCAGGTGCTCTCCGAGCTGCCGGAGTAATCGCGTAAAATGATGTCAGGCCCGCGCATTGTATCTATAGTGAGGCAATCGTAGGGTGCGTGGAGCGAATCGCCGCGGAAATGGTGGGTTTCGCACGGAGCCAACCATTGTTGAACGTCCCCGGCTCGTTTGGGCGATTCGCGCAACGCACCATTTACCGAGTAGTTCCGTCTTCACCCACGCTACGATGAAATCCTTTCCAATGATCGCCACCATTTGTCCCGACCGCGAGACGCTGCTCCGCTACTCCCTGGGGATGCTGCCCGAGGAGCAGCGGGAGCCGCTCGATAGCCATCTCGACGGCTGTCCCGACTGCCAGGCGACGATCGTCACGCTGGACGACGCCGACGATACGGCGATCGGCCGTTTGCGGATGCCGCTCGAGCGGCGAGTCGGTCCTGGCCGAGCCGCAGTTGCAAGACGCCCTGGCCGCGGCAATGGGGATGCCCGCGCGGATTCGCGGACTGCGCCGCAGACATGCCCGAGATGCTCGGCGAATACCGGCTCATCGAGGAGTTGGGCCGCGGCGGCATGGGCCGGGTCTACAAGGCCCTGCACACCAAGCTCGATCGGGTGGTCGCGGTGAAAGTCCTGCCCCGCGGCCGCGTGAGCGACCGGCAACGCCATCGACCGCTTCGAGCGCGAGATGAAGGCCGTCGGCCGGCTCGCCCATCCGAACATCGTCCAGGCCCACGACGCCCGCGAAATCGACGGCACGCCCGTACTCATCATGGAGTTCGTCGACGGCCTGGACCTGGCGGAGATCGTCCGCCGCGGTCCCGGCTTTAGCCGGCACTCCCTGCCTCCGGGAGAGGGGCGGGGGTGAGGGCAGTGCAACTTCGGCAAGCAAGACCGGAGATAATCGAACACCGGCTAAAGCCGGGACTCCGCGCCCCAGCCGACGCCTGCGAACTGGTCCGCCAGACGGCCTTGGCCCTGCAATGCGCCCACGAGCACGGGCTGGTCCATCGCGACATCAAGCCCTCGAACATCATGCTCGCCCGATCGGGCGACGTGAAACTCTTGGACCTTGGCCTGGCCCGATTCTATGCCGAGAGTGGCGCAGACGTTCCGTCTGCCGCGCACCTTGAAGAAATGACCGGCACGGGCCAGGCGATGGGCACGGCCGACTACATGGCCCCGGAGCAGGCGTCCGACAGCCGCACGGTCGATATCCGCGCCGACATCTACAGCCTCGGCTGCACGCTCTACAAGCTGCTCAGCGGCCGCGCCCCGTTCAGCGGCCCGGAGTATCGCACGACGCTCGACAAGCTGAACGCCCACGTCCAGCAGCCGTGCCGCCGATCCGCCAGATCGTCCCCGAAGTGCCGGAGCAGCTTGCGGCGGTGCTCGACCGCATGTTGGCCAAGGACCCGGCCGCCCGCTTCGCGACGCCGGCCGAAGTGGGCGAAGCGATCGCGCCTTTCTGCGCAGGCGCTGACCTTGTGGCACTGCTAAAGCGTGCCGAATCCATTCTCCCCTCGCCTACCGGGAGAGCAATGCCGTTCGGCACGAAATTTGCCTGGGAGATGATGGTCTAGGATGACTGCCATATGGTGCGCACTGATTCAACCCGACAGCGGCAAACAGAGCAGGCGAGTGACCGGCTCCAGGCGATGCGATTGATCGCTCCCGTGGGGCGGCTGCTGGAGCAAATCCATTCCGCTGGCGCCGAGCGCGATCGGGCCGGCAACCGGAAGTTCTTCTACGATCATTACCTCACGCTGCTGTTGTTGTATTTTTTCAACCCCTCGCTCGACAGCCTGCGGGCTTTGCAGAACGCCTCGAATTGGGAACGAGTCCAACGCAAGCTGGGCATTCCCCGCGTGTCGCTCGGCTCGCTCAGCGAGTCGGTCGGCGTGTTCGATCCGGCCCTGGTCCGGCCGATTTTCAAGGAACTCGCTCGGCAGGCCCGGTCCCAACTGCGCGGGCGGGAAGCCGAAGCCCTGGAGAATCTCACGGCGGTCGACGGCTCGGTTTTTGCGGCGTTGCCCCGCATGGCTTGGGCCCTTTGGGAAGATGCCGAGCATCGCGGCGTGAAGCTGCACTTGCAGTTCTCCGTGGCAAAATGGGTTCCGCTGGACGCCACCATCACCGCGGCCGCTTGTTCGGAGCCGGCCGCGATGAAGGCCATGCTCCAGCCGGGACTGCTTTACGTGAATGACCGGGGCTACGCCAGCTTCGAGCTGATGCGGTCGGTGCTCGACGCCGGTTCGTCGCTGATCACGCGCGTCAAAGACGATCTCGCCTTGCATGTCGAGAAAGAGCTTCCGGTCTCGCCGCAGGCCGCTCGGGCGGGCGTCGTCCGCGACGTGATTCTCAAGCGGCTGGGCACTTCCCATCACAAGGATGTCGTCGGGCGCGCGATGCGATTGGTGGTTGTGCGCTGCGCGGATCGGACCGGCAAGACGAGCGAGCTGTGGCTGATCACCGACCGGCTTGATCTGGCGGCCGACCTGGTGGCCATTGCCTATCGCTATCGCTGGACGATCGAATTGTTTTTCCGTTGGCTGAAGTGCGTGCTCGGCGCCCGACACTTGGTGTCGCATCAGGAAAACGGCGTCGCGCTGCAGATGTACGCGGCTTTGATCGTCAGTTTGCTGATCGCGATCCGCACCGGCTCGAAGCCGACCAAGCGGACCTTCGAGACGATCCAATTCCACTTGCTCGGCTGGGTCAGTGACCAAGAGTTCGCGGCCTACCTGGCCAGCTTGAAAAAATCGAAGAATTGATCCGACCACTCCGTGCGCCCCGACGGACGTGGCCGCACGCGGCTGCGCACACCGCATCCTCGCCGCGTCGGGCAAGCTCGACTAGATTGCCCGCAACGCCCTCCGTCGACCAAACTCCTCACACTCCACCCACTCAATCCTCCCGCCAAACCGCGTGCCGAACGACATTGACCGGGAGAGGGGCAGGGGGTGAGGGCGGAGAAGGCCGGGAAGACGACAACAATCTCCCCTCTCCTTCCGGGAGACGGGCAGGAGGTGAGGACGATATTCTCCCCTCTCCTTCTGGGAGAGCAATGCCGTTCGGCACGAAATTTGCGCCTGGGAGATGATGGTCTAGGATGACTGCCATATGGCGCGCACTGATTCAACCCGACAGCGGCAAACAGAGCAGGCGAGTGACCGGCTCCAGGCGATGCGATTGATCGCTCCCGTGGGGCGGCTGCTGGAGCAAATCCATTCCGCTGGCGCCGAGCGCGATCGGGCCGGCAACCGGAAGTTCTTCTACGATCATTACCTCACGCTGCTGTTGTTGTATTTTTTCAACCCCTCGCTCGACAGCCTGCGGGCTTTGCAGAACGCCTCGAATTGGGAACGAGTCCAACGCAAGCTGGGCATTCCCCGCGTGTCGCTCGGCTCGCTCAGCGAGTCGGTCGGCGTGTTCGATCCGGCCCTGGTCCGGCCGATTTTCAAGGAACTCGCTCGGCAGGCCCGGTCCCAACTGCGCGGGCGGGAAGCCGAAGCCCTGGAGAATCTCACGGCGGTCGACGGCTCGGTTTTTGCGGCGTTGCCCCGCATGGCTTGGGCCCTTTGGGAAGATGCCGAGCATCGCGGCGTGAAGCTGCACTTGCAGTTCTCCGTGGCAAAATGGGTTCCGCTGGACGCCACCATCACCGCGGCCGCTTGTTCGGAGCCGGCCGCGATGAAGGCCATGCTCCAGCCGGGACTGCTTTACGTGAATGACCGGGGCTACGCCAGCTTCGAGCTGATGCGGTCGGTGCTCGACGCCGGTTCGTCGCTGATCACGCGCGTCAAAGACGATCTCGCCTTGCATGTCGAGAAAGAGCTTCCGGTCTCGCCGCAGGCCGCTCGGGCGGGCGTCGTCCGCGACGTGATTCTCAAGCGGCTGGGCACTTCCCATCACAAGGATGTCGTCGGGCGCGCGATGCGATTGGTGGTTGTGCGCTGCGCGGATCGGACCGGCAAGACGAGCGAGCTGTGGCTGATCACCGACCGGCTTGATCTGGCGGCCGACCTGGTGGCCATTGCCTATCGCTATCGCTGGACGATCGAATTGTTTTTCCGTTGGCTGAAGTGCGTGCTCGGCGCCAGACACTTGGTGTCGCATCAGGAAAACGGCGTCGCGCTGCAGATGTACGCGGCTTTGATCGTCAGTTTGCTGATCGCGATCCGCACCGGCTCGAAGCCGACCAAGCGGACCTTCGAGACGATCCAATTCCACTTGCTCGGCTGGGTCAGTGACCAAGAGTTCGCGGCCTACCTGGCCAGCTTGAAAAAATCGAAGAATTGATCCGACCACTCCGTGCGCCCCCGACGGACGTGGCCGCACGCGGCTGCGCACACCGCATCCTCGCCGCGTCGGGCAAGCTCGACTAGATTGCCCGCAACGCCCTCCGTCGACCAAACTCCTCACACTCCACCCACTCAATCCTCCCGCCAAACCGCGTGCCGAACGACATTGTCTGGGAGAGGGGCCGGGGGTGAAGGCCGCCGCTGGAAACGCTTTGTCGGCCAAATAGTTGCTCTCGCGCTTGTCGGCGGTCTCTGTTTCGCATTTGGCATCCTGATCCGCATTAAGAAAGATGGTCAAACGACGACCGTCGAAGTGCCCCCCGGAAGCAACGCCCGCATCGGCCACGATGGCTCGCTTGACGTAACCTTGCCCGGGCTGGAGTCCGGGCTTTAGCCGGCGCTAGTCGATCACCGGCTAAAGCCGGGACTCCAGCGCCGCTGGTCGTAAACCCCGCGGTGGAAATGAGCGCACTCCTTGGCCGATCGATTCGCATCAAGAAGGACGGTCAACCGACCGTCGAAGTGCCGCCCGGCAGCAAGACCCGGATGGGCGCCGACGGCTCGGTGGACGTGACCATGCCTGAGACCGGAACTCCCGCGCCGCCTAAAGGCGGAACTTCAACACCGCCTCCCACCGTCCGCGTCACCCAGCCGGTCGTTTGCAACGTGTGCGACTACGAAGAGTACACCGGGCGGATCGAAAAGGGCGTCGTGCAATTCCCGATCTCGGATGGGTTTTTTCCCACGTCGGGAGAGGCTTCCGCCACCGTGAAGGAAGGCGACTTGATCGCGGAAAAAGCCGATCAGAGCGTCTACGCGGCGAGGCAATCGCTTGGTGACGCGGAATCCGAACGGAGGGCGGCTTCCAAAACAAACGATGCCAAACTGTTGGCCGTGGCCGAGGCCAAGGTAAAGTCGGCACGGGAATCGCTCGATCGGGCACTGCGCGAGAACCCGCCGGAAAGAATCGTCGCGCCTTTCTCCGGCAAGATTGAACAGCGATGGACTGACCCGAGGCAATCGAAGTTTAGTTTGTTGTCGATCACCTCGCCGGATTCTCTCATCGTCAGCTTCGACGTGCCCGAGAGCGTCGTTTTGGACCATCGCCGCGCGACAAATCGCAAGCCGGGTTGGGAGCATTCACTGCCGGTCGTGTTTGAGTTGGGCGACGAGAAGGGCTATCCCCACCATGCCAGAGTCCTCTCCGCCGCCGAGGGAATCGACCCCAAAACCCACACGCAGCGCTGGCAGGCGCTGGTGCCGAACAAGGACGGCCTCTTCATGCCCGGCATGTCCGTTCGCGTGCGGCTGATTACCAGCGAGCCGCATAACGTGATGCTGATTCCGATTACGGGCCGGGTGAATCAAATGTTTCCCGGCGAGGACGAGCATTCCAGGAAGGTTGAAATCATGAGCGACCAAAACGTCGTCGAAACCCGCGACGTGACGATCGGTCAACGGTATGACGATTTTGTTTCGGATAGGGGTAGGGAGAGCCGGTTGAGTCCGGCTCCCCCTCCCTCCGAACCGGACTGGCGATTTTCTCGCATCCGGCTCTCCAGTTGATGGTGTTACCTCAGTGAGGATTGTACAAAACGATTATGGGCGGTTTGCAAGGACCACAGCCCATGCTCGTCGAAGAAGCGATTGGGCCAACGTTGTTGGTCTGTTCCGCGTGCCCGTCCGCGCCGTTTCCGTCGCCGACGCAGAATGCTGCGCAGGCGGCCACGAATCCAGCCATCCAGTTGGCGGAATACCGAACCACGACAGTGGCGAAAGTAGGTGAACCATCCACGAAGCTGCCGACTCAGTCGGGAGCACGTGAAGAGCAGGTCATGCCCGTTCGTGCGTTTCGTCTTCTCACGGACCGCATCCTTGAGTTTCTTTAGGCTCTTTTGCCGCGGTACACGCAGGTCGCCGCGGAAGTGATAGCCCAGAAAATCGAAACTCTCGCTGCGAGCGTCTACGATCTTGGTTTTCGTTGGATGCAGTGTCAGGTCGTTTTCGTTGACCCAACCTTGCACCACTGCCAAGGCCGCATTCCGCGTCCTCGCGGGTCTTACACAGGATCACGAAATCGTCTGCATAACGCACCATCGCATAGCCGGCATCGGTCAATGCATGATCCAGCGGGTTGAGGTAGATGTTGGCCAAGAGTGGCGATAGGACCGCTCCTTGCGGCGTGCCCGTCTCCGGTGTCCACTGCCGCAATCCGTCCAGCACGCCCTGCTCCAGGAACATCTCCACTAACCGCAGCACGCGATTGTCCGACACTTTCTCGCGCAGGCGCGCCATCAGCCGTGGTTTCGAGATCGTGTCAAAATAACTCTTGAGGTCCGCATCGACCACATAGACGTGCCCGGCCTTCAGCAGCTCTTCGACTCGCTCCAGGGCCTGATGACAGCCCCTTCCGTGTCGAAAGCCATAGCTGACCGGTTGGAATGTGGCGTCGAAGATCGGTTCCATCACGTGCAGTAGCGCAGTTTGCACCACGCGGTCCCGCACGGTCGGAACTCCCAACGGTCGTTGTTCCGTGCTTCCCGGTTTCGGTATCCAGACTCGCCGCACCGCCTGCGGACGATACGTATTGGTTCGCAGGGCCTCGTACAGTTTGTCCAGTTCTTTCAGGCAATTCTCCTGAAAGTTCGCGACCGTTTGATGGTCCACCCCTGCCGCTCCCCCGTTGTCGATCACATGTCTGCTGGCGACAAACAGGTTCAGCGGAGCATACGCCTTGTCAATCAACGTGTGCCATTTTCCTCCTCGCACTCCTTGTTCGAGTGTTGTCAACATGCAATCTGTCCATACGCACGAGTTCGCCCAGTCGCGGATCGACGGCGGCTTTCCGGCGGGGGTAGCCGCGAACGGCACTGTCACCGGTTCGTTATTCTTCTCTCGTAGTTTGGACATCGTGCATCCATCTTCCTGCACCCCTTCGCTCCACCGGCGTTACCCGGCTTCGCCGCTACTATGGGTGCTCTGACTCCTGGGCGGTCGGCTCTTCGTATCCTTATCAGGGACAATGAACGCCGTCCTTGAATCCGTCCAGGTCTCTCTCCTTACGACGCTTGACCTTCCGACCATTCCGTCCTCAACCACCGTTCTGCCATTTCCCCATCTGGCTTTCGCACGTTACCTCAGCCAGTATAGGCCGCCGCGTCTATCCCCCGGGCAGACCGATCAGGTCGGAGGGATCGCCGTCACGCGATCGGAGGTTCGCCATTGGCTAGCAGGCTCCCCGACAGGCTTGGCCGAATCAGGTTCGTCATCCTACGGACTGGTCATTCGCCTCCAGTTGCTTCCCACCCCTTCTCGCGAAGACGCGGTTACTTTCGACTAAAGGTTCGTAACGTACACCTTGCGGGGACTTGCACCCCGCCGATCAAACGCTTTCAGAGACGCACTAACCGAGGGCCTTAAGGCCAGTGACTGGGTTGTCATCTCGCGGCAGCGCGGAGGTTTTGGCGGCCGCGCCGGTGCCGCTGATGCGGTCGCGCCCGATAGAGTCACAACTCCGCCCCCGCCTTGGGCCGCGATCTCGGTGCCGCCGGCCGTTTCGGTCGCCCGGCCGATCGCTCGCGAGGTGAGCGACTACGCCGACTACACAGGGCGCGTTGACAAGCCGGTGGAAACGCCCGTAATCGCGCCAGTCACTGGGATAATCGAGAAGGAGTATTTCAAAATCGGCCAAACGGTCAAGCAAGGCGATTTGCTGGCGGAACTTCTTCCCGACACCGACGCTCTTCCCGCCGCAGAAGCGGCCATGTTGAAACCGCTCCAAGAGAGGCGAAAGAAGGCGGAAGAGACGATGAGCCGTAAACATGTCGGACCGCCACTCAGCCCCGAGGCCGAGCGGCAGCGGAAGGCGAAGGCCGAGGAAGAAATGAAGGCGGCCCGTGAGGCACTTGATGCGGCCTGCGCCAAGCTCACTCGCACGAAAGTCTTCGCGCCGTGCGGCGGCAAGATCAAATATGATGCCGGGCACGGTCCCAGCCTGGGCATCGCCGGGCAGCCGTTCACTATCATCATTTCGCTCGATTCCATCGGCGCCGACTTCGACGTTGACGAGCGGACGGTGATTCAATTGCGCCGCAGCATGGCCGGTCAGAAGACCGGATGGGAATTTTCCTTGCCGGTATCATGCGCCTTGGCCGACGATAGAACTTTCCCGATCCGCGGCAAGATCTCATCCGTGGACAATTCTGTGGACTCCAAAACCGGGACGCAGAAATGGGGTCTGGTGCTGCCGAACAAGGACGGCGTTCTCGTCCCCGGCATGTTCCTCCGCGTGCGGCTTACCACGCAGCGCCCGTACAAGGCCCTGCTCATTCCGGAACGATCGCTCGGAAGCGATGCAGTCGGAAGCGATCAAGGCCAGAAGTTCGTTCTTGTCGTCAATGGTCAGAGCGCCGTCGAACGCCGCGATGTGGAGATTGGGCAACTTCAAGACGACGGCCTGCGTGTCGTGACCAAAGGCCTGGGCGGCGACGACCGCGTGGTTCTCGATCCTTCCAAGGTGACGGCGGTGGGCATGGCCGTCAAGCCGGAAGAGCCTGCCGCGGCAACACCCGCCACAAAGCCGCCGGCTCGCTAGTGGAGTGTCTCACGCTGATGGTGATTTATGGGTGGCACGCTCGAGCTTCAAGCGAAGGGCGTGTTACGGCAATCACGCCCTTCGCTTGAAGCTCAGGACGTGCCACCCAGCCTTCGCAATTTGCCATTATAAGTTTCGCCAATTCTGAGACACTACACTAGCAGTCGGCGCGGCGGCCCTCTACTAAAAGCGTTGATAAAATGATCCCCGCGACGATGACACTCGCCACAACCCGCTTTTTTGCGCCCATTTTGGCAAGCGCGGAACTTCGACGTGTCAACAGGTCATTGTCTCCCTTCGAGTTGGTGATTAGCGGCAAATCCACCCACCACGCCAACTGTCGGTAGCCAGGGGCGGGATGTTACCGAAGCAAAGGCGGCGAATTGATCCGGCCGGCGCTGACATTTTCACGCAGCGAAGGGCTTCCCGGCGGCAGGAATTCTCGACCGCACTTAAGTCCTGAACTGGCAAGCACTTAGGGCGACCCCCTCGTTTGGAAACTTAATTTCCGGCCCCCGAGCGCAAACATAACGCGCAGCACGTAAGTCCCGACGCGGCAACGAGTTAGCGCCAAAATGTGCCGTCATGTTCTTCCATTAGTTGACAACATCTGTTAATATGATATATTGGACGCCGACAAGTTGGTCTTGGGTCTTACGACGTATGAATTGGAATCACAAGTCGCAGAACATGAGGGAAACCACGAAGCATACGAATGACACCTATACCGGCGCCGGCGCTGCACATTCCTGCTCGCCGCCGGCCGCCTCATGTTTTGTTCCTCATGTTTCTGGCGGATCGATTGCCGCGGCCCGGCTTTCGTGTGTTTCGCGTATTTCGTGGTTTTCCCTTCGGCATCCCTCCCGCAGACAAACAACCGAGGAAACAAACAGCCAAAAGACGTATTCCTGCTCGCGGTCCACTGCGGTCCTACTCGACTTGTACTCCAATGCTACTCACATCCTACTACGATCCTGCTCCCATCCTGCTCCACAAAACCCCATTAAGACAGGCGATTCGCAGTGATTTCAGAAGCGGCACAAAATGTTCTGCTCAGAGCGCCAAGAGAAGAATGTTAGAACACTAATTAACGCTAATTAACACTAATCTTGTTTGGATTAGCGTTTATTAGCGGTAATTAGTGTTCCGCAACATGCGAGGTCACCATGAACTACCTAAAACAGTGCCATTTCGTGCCAAATCGTGCCACACATGCGGTTTTCCCGCGGAATTCGCAGGGTCCGCAACGATTTTGCACAGTGCCAAATTGCGTCAAACCGGTGCAAAACCGCGTCAAAGCAGTGCCAAAAGTGCCAGATTTGGCACTGCTGTTTATGCGATCTCGCTCCCACGCTCCGCGTGGGAACGCGCTGTTGCGTAGGGTGCGTGGAGCACGGAACCACGCGCAAATGGTGCGTTGCGCGAGGCCGTCAACCGGCGGATCGGCCGTTGACGCCATGCAACATCCGTGCGCAACGCACCACCACCGGGTGGCCTCACTCCACGCACCCTACTGCGCTGGTTCTTTCCGGCAGAAAGGACCTACATGCTAAATATCATAGTACAAGCAGAACTCGTACGGATGCGGCCGCAACCGCATCGCGTCCACTTCGTTCTTCGTCTTGTAGTCGATCCAGGTGTCGATCACGTCGGCGGTGAACACGTCGCCGTGCAGCAGGAACTCGTGGTCCTTCTCCAGCGCCGCCAGCGCTTCCTCCAGCGAGCCGGGCGCCTTGGGCACCTTGGCCAGTTCCTCCGGCTCCAGGTCGTAGATGTCCTTGTCCAGCGGCTCGCCCGGATTGATCTTGTTCTGGATGCCGTCGATCATCGCCATCAGCATGGCGGAGAACGCCAGGTAGGGATTGCAGCTCGGATCGGGGCAGCGGAACTCGAGCGCGCTTGGCCTTGGGGCTCGGGCTGTACATCGGGATGCGGATGGCCGCCGAGCGGTTGCGCTGCGAGTAGGCCAGGTTGACCGGCGCCTCGTAGCCGGGCACCAGCCGCTTGTAGCTGTTGGTCGTCGGGTTGGTGAAGCGCCAGGATCGCCGGGGCGTGCTTGAGCAGGCCGCCGATGGCGTACAGGGCCATGTCGCTCAGGCCCGGCGTAGCCGGTGCCGGCGAACAGCGGCTCGCCGCCCTTCCACAGCGAGATGTGCGTGTGCATGCCGGAGCCGTTGTCGCCGAAGAGCGGCTTGGGCATGAAGGTCGACCGTCTTGCCGTGCTTCTTGGCCACGTTCTTGATGATGTACTTGTACTTCAGCACCTTGTCGGCCATCGTCGACCAGGTGGTCGAACTTCATGTCGATCTCGCACTGGCCGGCGGTGGCCACCTCGTGGTGCTGGGCCTCGATGTTGATGCCGCACTCGATCATCGTCTGCATCATCTCGTTGCGGATGTTCATGCAGCTGCGTCGGCGGGCGGCACGGGGAAGTAGCCTTCCTTGTAGCGGAGCTTGTAGCCCAGGTTCGGGCTTCTCCTCGCGGCCGCGGTTCCAGTGCGCCCTCGACGCTGTCGATGTAGTAGTAGCCGCTCGTGCGCGTTCTGATCGTAGCGGACGTCGTCGAAGATGAAGAACTCCAGCTCGGGGCCGAAGTAGGCACGTGTCGGCGATGCCGGTGCTCTTCATGTAGTTGACCGCCTTGCGGGCGACGTTGCGCGGATCGCGGGTGTAGTCCTCGCGCGGTGAGCGGGTCCTGGATGTTGCAGATCATCGACAGCGTGGCGCAGCGTGCAGAACGGGTCGAGAACGGCCGTTTCGGGCTGCGGCACGACGAGCATGTCGGTCTCGTTGATCGCCTGCCAGCCGCGGATGCTGGAGCCGTCGAAGCCCAGGCCCTCCTCGAAGACGTCCTCGTCGAGCTTGTCGACGGGGATGGTGAAGTGCTGCCAGAGGCCGGGAAAGTCCATGAACCGCAGGTCGACGGCCTTGACGTCCTTTCCCGGCACAAAGCCAAAACTTCTTTTGGAGTCACTATGATAAGATCCTTTCTCGGAAGCAGACGTCAGGAATCTGCCCCACTTCAGTCCGCTCAACGCGAGGTCGAACGGGCGACAAAAAGGCGCGATCAGCAGCTCCTGACGCTCCGCCGCGCTTCTGGTCCCATACGCGAACTCAAGAAGCCCTACATTATCACATTCCGATGGGGTTGGCATCGGGGGCCGATAGGCATCGGCCGGGAATCCGCGATTCCGTTTCGTAGAGCACGATTCGTAAAGCAAGTGCCCGGGCACGGCAGGAAAGTCGCGTTTCAATCACACGTAAGATGGTATCACATAACGATTTACGAGCCAGCGAACGAGTTTTGCAAAAACTGGATCGAGTTGCTTTTCGTGCGCTGGAGTTCCGCCTTCAGGCGGTCATACCGGCTAAAGCCGGGACTCCAGCGCCAACACCCGCTTGCGAAATTGTTGACTCGACCACAAACTAGTAGTTTATTGAATCACGACTGGATGACGAAATGCCTTCCTTAATGCAGTGGGATTGGGACGCTATTTACCGCGAGGGAACGCCTGTCTGGGAGACCGGGCAGCCGTCGGCGGAACTGGTGCGGTTCTTGGATGAAAAGCGGCTCGGCCGCGGCAGCTCAGCGATCGACATCGCCTGCGGCACCGGCGCGGATGCGGTCTATATGGTCCGCCGCGGGCTGGACGTCACGGCCGTCGATAGCTCGCCGACCGCAATCGAACGGGCACGCGTCCGCGCCGAGATGGAAGACGTCCTGCCGCGGTTCGTGCTCTCGGACTTCTTCGAGTTCGCCCAATCGTCGGGCACGTTCGACTTGGCCTACGACTCGGGCTTCTACCACTACATCCGCCAGATCGAGCTGGACCGATATCTCGATGCTCTTTGGCGGGTGACTCGGCCCGGCTCCTATTACCTCACGCTTGCCGCCGCGCCGGGCGAGCGGATCGAAGGCGCGCCGCCGCCGGTGACGAAGCGGCAGCTTTACAACGAGTTGGGCCGCTTGTTTGAAGTCGTGCGTCTGGAACCGATCCGCATGCCCAGCCCGATTTTGAAGGACGGCTATCCGGCGTGGTCGTGCCTGATGCAGCGGCCAGTGTTGAAGTAGGGTGGCGTCGAGCGCAGCGAAGACCCACCGGTTTTCGTATTCAGAAGATTTCGATCATCTGCTCGCCATTGTGATCAGGATTGCCGATCAGCTTCTGGCCGACGGGATCAACGACAAAATCGAGTATTTCCAATGGAACTTGTCCGATCAGTGGCGGACATTCATTGGGCAATTCACATACCTCGACGATGCAATCACGCCCCTGTACCGTTAGACGAACCGCCTCGTATACGCCAAAGCCGAGCACTCCTGCCGCAGTTCTGGCGGTTCGCGTGCGGCGACGCCGCAACCCGAGCGCCGAGACGTGCCGTGCCGGCAACGACAGAAACGTCGCGCCGGTATCGACCAATGCGTCATCGACGTTCTATCGACCGCACTTGCCCCGCTGAAATATCGCCCGATTCGAATCGGTTCGCGTCGGCAAGATTTTCAATCTTGGCCGAAACCACAACTTTGCCCATCGTCAGAATCTCCATAGTCGCCTCCATAAACTCGCTGTTGGCATACCTAATTCTAACCAGTCGTCAGTCGTCCGCCACAAGCGCCGGTGCCGCCAAGTAACACTACGCCCTCGCCCTGTTCATCCTCGCAATATGCCATCCACAGTAAACCGGTCTTCCCAGGTTTAAAATGCAGTTCGATATCTCCGTACTTGCATATGCTCGGAGTCTTGTATTTGCGCGACGTTCCGCCAATTTCATCTGGTTTGCCGAGTATTGAGATGACTTCTTCATGGGTCATTCCAATCCGGACCATGTCAACGATGCTCATAATTGCGCTTTCATCAGTACTTCCTCGCCCGCATCCTCCCTTGCACCCTTCCCGGCAGCCCTTGAATCCGCAAGAACCCCTCGGCGTCGGTCTGGTTGTACGAGCCGCCGCCTTCCATGCTGGCGATGCCTTCGTCGTAGAGACTGTTCGGGCTGCGTGCGGCCGGCGACATCGATGTTGCCCTTGTAGAGATCGAGGCGCACTTCGCCGGTGACCGGCTTCTGGGCCTTGCGGATGAAGGCCATCAGGGCGTCCATCTTGGCGTGATACCAGAAGCCGTAGTAGACCATCTCGGCCACTTCCGGGGCCAGGCGGTCGCGGAGGTGCATCAGGTCGCGGTCCATCGTCAACTGCTCGACGAGCCGATGGGCCGCGTAGAGAATCGTCATGCCGGGCGCTTCGTAGACGCCGCGGCTCTTCATGCCCACGAAGCGGTTCTCGACCATGTCGATCCGCCCGATGCCGTTGCGGCCGCCGATCTTGTTCAACTGCGAGACGATCGCGAACGCGCTCCAGCCGCTCGCCGTTGACGCTCACCGGCACGCCCGACTCGAAGCCGATCGTCACCTTCTCGATTTTGTCGGGCGCCTTCTGCGGCGAGACGGTCATGCCGAAATCGACCAGCTCGACGCCGTTGACGTTGAGGTCTTCCAGCTTGCCCGCCTCGTAGCTGATGTGCAGGCAGTTCTCGTCGCGAGCTGTAGGGCTTGGTCGACAGATGCCTTGACGGGGATCTTCTGCTCCTTGCAGTAGGCGATCATCTCGGTGCGGCCGGGAAACGTCTGGCGGAACTTTTCGATCCGCCAGGGAGCGATGACTTGGACAGCCGGGTTCGAGCGCCTCGGCCGCCAACTGAAAGCGGCACTGGTCGTTGCCCTTGCCGGTGGCCCCGTGGGCGTAGGCGTCGGCCCCGACCTCGCGGGCGACTTGCAGGCAGACCTTCGAGATCAGCGGCCGGGCGATCGACGTGCCCAGCAGATATACGCCCTCGTACTTCGCCTGCCACTGCAGGACGGGAAAGGCGAAGTCGCGGCACAGTTCTTCCTGGGCGTCGACGATCCGCGGCCGATTTGGCGCCGATGTTGCGGGCCTTCTGCAAGATCGCCTCGCGGTCTTCGCACGGCTGCCCGAGATCGACGTAGACCGCATGGACGTCGTAGCCCTCGTCCATGAGCCAGCCGAGAATGACCGAGGTATCCAATCCGCCCGAATAGGCCAGAACGCAATTAGGCATGAGAGACTCTGTGCTGCTAAAGAATGTTGGGAAACCTATATTTTGGGCCGAATAGCGGGCCGTGGCAAGGGAGGAGAGCGCGGAGATGAAATCTGGTCTTGCCGCCATACGGATTCTGTGGTATCGGAATCTCTAGATTGGGCAAGTTTCGCCTTGTTCGTTAAATCAAGCGCCGAAAAACTGGATCGCCGATGCAAACTTTAGTCGATCGTCCGTCCCGCCGCTCGCCTGCCGCCGAATCGCCCGGCCTTCTGCTGACGGACGAAAACGAGTACTCCGTGGAACTCGCGGATTGGGCCGCGCGGGTCGCGAATCCGCCCCAGGAATGGGTAAAACGGCGATTGCTCGACCATTTGCATCTGCGGCGGCGGCCGCGCGTACAACACCTGTTCAATTGGGTAACGCGGCAATTGCTCGGTTTCGCGCATCCTTTCGGCTGTCCTTGCCTTGTCGTGCTTGCCGGGCGCGGGTCGTGTTTCCCAGAATAGACGTCAACGAGCGGTACGGGTGCCTGCTGACTTTTGGCGCCGGGCTTCCGGAATTGAGCTCTGACGGGCTGGAAATCTCCGTCGAATTTCGGGAAGAAGGCGCCGAAACCGCGACGCCGCTTTTCCATGAGCGTCTGACTCGCTTGGACGCGGAGAATCCGCGCCTGGAACGGACGC
Organism: uncultured Planctomycetia bacterium; assembly: GCA_963707295.1. Classification (GTDB taxonomy): domain Bacteria; phylum Planctomycetota; class Planctomycetia; order Pirellulales; family Thermoguttaceae; genus JANXQG01. The sequence continues at coordinate 2,233,422 of CAVPPL010000005.1, read as the reverse complement.
TCGATCTCGCGCAGCTCTTCGGCCTGCGCGGCCAATTCGTCATTGGCTGCGATCCCGGTCCTGACGGGGACAGCAGCGGCGACTGGCTCGCGCTGTATGAGTTCGTGGTCGGCCCGGCGGACGAATTGCCTTTGCGGCGTGCCCGTGCGTTTGCCGCCTTCCGCGAGCGCAACGAGCTTGCCGTGTTCAGCGCCACCTATGACCATGCCATGTACAACGGCAGCAGCCGCGCGAGGGGCGTTCGCTCGCGCCTTCGCGGCATGGGAATGTCGCTGCGCAGTGCGGTCCGCGCTGCCGCGTCGCACGTCCGCTCCAGGAGCAGCCGAAGTTCCATCGCACCCGCCGCGGTCCAGATGGCCTCGCCATCAGTGGAAAAAGCGCCTCCCGATGCCCCCAAAACAGCGATTGCCGCCGACGTTAAGGAAAACCTTGGCGGCTATTACACATCGCTGCTCAGGCGGCGGCTCGGGATAGGGAATATCGACTTTCGGAGTTATCTAGCAAGCAAGTTGAAGACCCATGCCAAACGTCCGATTCGCATTCTCTCTCTGGCGAGCGGCGCGCGCGCATAGAAGAAGGGTTCGTCAACGGTTTTGACCCCGATCGCATCGAATTGACGCTGACGGACATCAATCCCGACCTCATGGCGCGGGCCAAGGCCCGCTTGGCCGGCAAGGCGCGGGTGCGGTGCGAAGTGATGAACCTCAACCGGCTCCAATTGCCGGACAACCATTACGACATTATCGTCTGCGTCTCAGCGCTTCACCACGTCGTGGAACTGGAGCGCGTCATAGGCCAGAGCGCCGCGGCACTCGTTGACGACGGCCAGTTTTGGAACGTCGGCGAATACGTCGGCCGCAACGGCACGCGGCTGTATGACGACGCGTACGCGATTGCCAACGATTACTTTCAGAAGCTGCCAGAGAAGTATCGCGTAAACCGCAATCCGGGCAGCAGCGGAGCGACGGACGAGCGGTTGCCGAATCTCGATTGTTCCCTCACGTGTTTCGAGGGCATCCGCAGCGCGGACATCGAGCCGATCATGGCCCAACATTTCTCGCCCGTGGACGTGATCAAATACGACTGCTTCCTCTGGCGGCTGTTCAACCTGGCTTACTACGACAACTACGATCTCGACCAGCCGAGCGATCGTGAGATCGTCGATAAGGCGGTGGAGCTTGAAGTCGAGTTCGTGCGCAACGGAGGTCGCCCTACGGCACTTTGGGGCGTGTATCGGGCGCGGCAATGCGGGGTGGCACGTCCCTGAGCTTGCGAAGGGCGTGATTCCCGCGTCGCCACGCCCTTCGCTTGAAGCTCAGGGTCGTGCCACCCACGTCATCAAGACGGGCCCGTTTGTCACGCCGCCCGCGCGCGATGTTGATGCGGCTGCCACGCCCCCCATTTCTCCTCGAACTTGCGGCGGTTCTCGGCAAAGGTCTGTTTGTAGGCAGCATCGCCAAGCTGCTTAAAGGTGGCGCCGTGAAAGTGGTGGATGAAGACGTCTTCGGCGCAAACCACGCGATATCCGGCCTGCTTCACCCGCATTGCCAGGTCGTCGTCCTCGAACATCCCCACGGCGAACCGCTCGTCCAGTCGGCCGACCTGCTCGAAGACGCTCCGCCGCATCGCTGTGCAAAACAGGGCGAGCACCCGGATGTCGAACGTCTTGCCCTCGTGCCGGCGGCAGTGCCCATTGGCAAAAGTCTCGATGCCGTCCAAGTTCGAGTAAGGCACCTCGATCTTCGCCTCGTTACCGATCGAGTTCGTCACGGGGCCGATCATGCCGATCGTCGGATCGCCCCGCAAGTAGCCGATCATCCGCGTAAGCCAGCCACGGGTCACGATCGTGTCGTTGTTCAGAACACGACGTACTGGCCGCTCGATGCCGCCACGCCGAGGTTGTTCGCCCTAGCAAAGCTTTCGTTGCGCTCGTTTCGCACGAGCTTGATGTTGCCGCGGGCGGCCGCGATCTCCTCGGCGAATTGCCGGCTGCCGTCGGTCGAAGCGTTATCGACCAGCACCAGTTCGAAGTTGGGCCAGTCGGTACGATCAAAGATGCTCTGGACGCAAAGCCGATTCAACTCGAGCTGGTTGTGGAACAGCACGATGATGCTCGCCCGCGGCAGCAGCGTGCGGCAGGCCGCCTCGATGCACGAGAACCGCTGCTCCCAGGTGTTCTCGCGGGCGAAGGCGCGGCGACGGGCGGTCAGCTCCGCGCTCCGCTCGGCCCGGCTGCGCTCGATCTTCTCGACGAAACCGCGGGCGTCGGAGGCGATCTCTATCAGTCCTTCCGCGGCGATCGGCCGCAGTTCCGGCAAATCGACCGCCACGACCGGCTTCCCGGCGGCGAGCATCTCGTAAACCTTGACGGGATTGGTGGCCTCCGTCAAAGGCGTTCGCTTGAAGGGAATCAGCCCGCAGTCCCAATTGGCAATCAGCCGCGGCAAGTCGCTGTTGGGCTGCTCGCCGAGAAACTCGACGTTCGGCAAACCTTCTAGCGGCGAGATATCGATCAGCGTGCCATCGACTCGGCCGATCAATGGAAAATGCCAGTCCGGCCGCAGCCGTGCCACTTCCGCCAGCAATTCAATGTCGAACCAGTCGGAGATGGCCCCAAAATAACCGATGACCGGCGTCGAATCCACCGTACATTGACCGAATTCCTTGGCAAAATGGTCGTAGTCGACCGCGTTGCGAGCCAGCACCGCACGGCGCGATTTGGCAAGGGCTTTTTCATAGAGGATCTGCGCGCTGGCCACGGTCAGGTCGGCCTCGGCCAGCAATCGCCGCTCGCCGGCGGCGACTTCAGCGGAGACAGTCGAAAAACCTGCGTGGTCGTCCATGCAGTCGTAGACCATCGGCCAGCCGTAGCGATCCCGCAATTGTGCGGCCAGCGAAAACCAGGAGGGGAATTGGACAACGGTCATCGCCGCCTCCACGCCGGCGGACCGCCGCACGTAGTCGATCGATGCGATCGCGCGCTGCAGATCGTGCTCCGTCGGCATCTGCGTATAGATGCTTGCGCCAGGATCGCAGCAGATCGACAGTTCGATGACGTTCTCTTCCACGTGCCGCCATTGAGGCACGTCGCCGTTGCTGAAATGCAGCGAGAGATAAAAGACGCGATGGCCGTTGCGCGCGAATTGCCGCATGAGCTGTTGCGGACGTTGGAAACGGAAATCCCAGTTGATGATCGGCAGGCAAAAAACGTCGCACTTGGGACCCGGTTTGGGCAGAATCGCGGCATCGGCTGCCTGCGGCGAGGGGACGTCTGCCATTGCCGGCGCCGGACGCCAAACGTCATCCTCCAGGCGCGGCGAAGCATGCGTTCGCGGGTGCTGCCGGGCGGGGCGACGGCGAGAAAAAAGTTGTTAATGCCCTTGCGCCTCGCCCAGTCGCCGGAACGAATCCACGCGACACTCCGGCTCGCCCGTCGTCTGACCGCATTCACCGCCTTGAACGGCAGTTTTGCTGCGGCCTCGCGCCGGCTTCCGTTGGGCAACGCAAGCTGCCGGAATCGCCATGCCGCCTGCAAAACGGCCCAGCCGCGCGAAGTGCGATACATATCCCAATGCACCTTCTCAGCCTGCAAGACGCGGTGCTCGGCATCGAGCAACCGTAGTTTTTGCTGGCTGGAGGCGAGTTGCTCTTGAAGCTTCTGGTTCTTCTCGTGTACGTCGATAAGCTTCCGACAGTGGTCGTTAAGCGACTTTTCACGGGCGTCCGCGTCTGCCAGCAGCTTATGCAAGTTGTCTCGTCCCGCAGATTGATCTTCGGTGCCGCCAAGCCGATCGAACAAGTCCTGGGCCTCATGCGCGATCATCGCGGGACTATGGTGGCGGCAAGCCGGATCATATACGTCTGAGTATGCCGCGTCGTTCCACGTCAGGCCGCACATCTCGACCGCGTGTGGGGCCTGCTTGGCAAACATCGGCGGGTCGAATTGCAGAACCGCGCGGTCGCCGTGCCAGCGGTCGAAAATATTCTGCATTCGCCGATAGTGGACGGCCACAATGTCCAGGGCGCTTTCGTAGCTGTACTTGCCGCGCGACCGTTGGAAAATGCTCATGGCGATTTCGTGCGGCGAGCGAAGCAGGAACAAGCCTACAACCCGCAGCCCCGGAAAATCGCGCAATACGTTCCGCCAGAAGGGCCACGTGAGCACCGTGCGCGGATCCTTGAAGCCCGACACGGGACCGGAGACGACGAGTTCTTCGACCAAGTTCCTCGCATACTGTCGCAGGTGAGCCGGATAGGTCGGACTGGACGGCCATTGCCCGCCGCAGTCGCAAAATCGCCTCAGCACGTCGGGATCCGCCGGCGCGTCGTCCTCAAAGCCAAACGCGCCAAGTTGCAACTCGCGGTTGAGCGCGACGAACGGGATGGCCTCGAAATGTCCGTAGGGGTTAGTCTCGTCCGCACCGCCAAGTTCGAACGGTCCCAGAGACAACCCAAGCCGCTGGAACAGACGCGCGGTAAAGCTCGACCCGGAGCGGTGCATGCCAAAAAAAACTACCAGGTTTTTGCCTTGATACATTCGGTGATTCCCCCAGTTAAAGGATCCTTTGGTTGTCGCCGAGAGTATGATTTTCGCGCAATAGCGTCAATGTCGAATTGCGTCCATAGGGTGTAGGAACGGGCTTCGGCGGGCTGAGGGCGGGGTGAAAACTCGGGTGGTGGATTTGTCCGCCATAGGTTAGGTTTTGGGCGTACTTGGGCAAGTTGGAAACTTTGGAAAGGAAACTGCGATGAGCAAGGACGCTCGAAACGAGGATCTGGAACTGACGGCGGAGGAAAAAGAGAAGTTCAGCGAACTGGTGGCGTTGCTGGCAAAGCATGGGTTTGGACCGGCAGGACCGCCGCGGGAAACCAGCTTCGCCCAGATCGAGCGGTTTGGGCATCGCGCCGGGCGGATGCTGGCGCGGGCGATCGACGCGTCGCTAAGCGAACAGCACGCGGCGCACTTCGCGGGCGAGGAACCGTGCCCGACGTGCGGTGAGAAGCACCTGCCGGAAGAGAAGCCGCACGATCTGGTGTTGCAGACCGACGACGGCGAAGTTCGACTTCGCGAACCGGCCTTCGCTTGCCCGCCCTGTGAGCGGGATTTTTTTCCCTCAACGCATCCCGTTGCGGATTGACGGCGGTTCGGCGAGCCCCGCCGTGCTGGAGAAGAAGGTGCTTGCCGCGGCGTATGCCCCTTCGTACGCGGTGGGAGAGTTGGTGCTACGAAAGATCGGCGGGATCGAAATCACCGGTCGCGGATTGAACAAGACGGCGGTGAAGATCGGTTCGCAGATGGTGGCGCAGCGCGACGCGCGGGTCGAGGCGTATTTCGATCGGCCGTTCCCGCGGCAGCAGGCGCAGGCGAAGACGCCGATCGATTTGGCGCGCGTCAGCGCCGATGGCGGACGGATGCAAACGCGCGACGAAGGGGGCGGCAAAGGGGTGCATCATCCGCATTGGCGAGAGAACAAAAACGCCCTGTTTTTGCGGATGAAAGGCCGCTCTTTCACGGACGATCCGCACCCCGACTTGCCCCCTTGTTTCGCCAACCGTGAGCGGATGAAGAAGTTGTTGTCGGGCGTTGGCGAGGAGAATCCGCCGCGCGTCGCGGCTGAAAAGGCCGCTTCTTCTGCGGGCACGGTCGGGGAACACGCCTCCGACGACTGGCGTCCAGAGCCTCTGTTTCGCACCTCTCTCAGCTCCCTGGAGGACAGTGACGCCTTCGGACGGATGATGGAGGTGGAAGCCGATGCGCGCGGCTTCTATCATGCCGCCAAGAAGGCCTTCGTGAGCGATGGATTGCCGTACAACTGGACGATTCAGAAGCGTCACTTTCCCGACTTCATGCCGGTCCTCGATTTCGTGCATGCCGTTGAACACCTGTACGAAGCCGCTGGCTGCGTTCACGTTGACGCGGAGCGCCGCTGGACGGACTATCTCCGTTGGGCACGCGCCTCTTGGGCCGGCAAGGTTCTCCAGGTGATCGGCGAACTTCGCGAGCACCAGCAGCGCCTGGGTTTGCCCCCGAAGGATTGTGAAAAGAGCGACCCGCGCAAGGTTCTCGCTGACGCGCTCGGCTATTTTCAGAACAACGCCTCGCGTATGGACTATCCCACCTATCGTCGGCAAGGGCTGCCATGCACTTCGGCGCACATGGAGTCGTTCGTCAAAGAGATCAACGCCAGGGTGAAAGGGACCGAGAAATTCTGGAACGACGGGGCCAGTGGCGAAGCGATCCTGCAAATCCGGGCCGCCGCCCTGTGCGAGGACGACCGCCTGAGCAACTTCCTCAACAGTCGCCCAGGTCACCCCTTCCATCCCAACGTCCCCCGAGAGCCGTCCCTAACTACCGTCGGATAAAAGAAGCCCGTTCCTGCACCCGCGTCCATATCTTATGGATCGTGTAGAAATCCGCTTTGACGCATTCTGCCCAGATTGCCGAGCGGCTTAACGCTTGGCCTTCGTGGCGCGGCCGGCGATGATTGCGAGGGCCTCGATGAACTCGGCACCGAGAAAGAGAATCGCGCTGACGTAATAAACCCAGATCATCACGGCGATGAATGTGCCGACGATGCCATAGGCAGTGTAGCCCGGACCGATCAGAAGTCGCACGAGCAACCGCTGGCCAAAAAGCCATACTACCGACACGAGCAAGCCGCCGACAAAAGCGTCGCGCCAGCGAATGCGGACCTTTGGCAGGAACCGGTAGATCATCCCAATGAGCAGGCCGTTGATGACGACCGTTCCGGCCGACTGGACCCAATCCAAGGTTTTTGCCAAGAGCGGAAGCTTTTCAACTAGCACTTCCTTGGTGCCGTGATACACCACATTGGCGACGAACAGGGCCACTAGGAGCAAGAGCACAATCGCCAGCATCGCGAACGCCGAAAGGCGATCGTAAAGGACCGTGCGAACATAGCGCCAGATCGTCGGATTTGGCGCAGGCTGCGGCGCGCCGAAGATGCGGTCGAAAATGTAGTCAAGTTGCAGGAAAACGACGATCGCGGCAAAGAAGAGCGCGACGGCGCTTATCGGCCCGCTAAAGGCCGCATTCGACTTTACGCCGGCCAACAGATCTCCGAGCTGGTGCGAAAGCCACGGTGTCGTACGGTGGGCGACCTCGTCCAGCAGCACCCCCTGCGCAGTCTCCGCCCGCTGCGAAAGCCGCAGCACGAACCCGAGAATGGAAATCAGCACTAGGCACAGGGGAAAAAGCGAGAAGGCCGCGTAGTAGGCCATTGCCGCGCTCAACAGAAAGCCGTCGTCCGCCTGCCAGAGTTCGACCGTCTTCCAGAAGACGCGGGATACGTAGTTCCAGATTCGATTCAACATGCCAGGATCAGTGCCTCATGGCCATCAGGATTTGCACCACGCTCAAAACGATTTCCACGAGGATCAAGAGCACGACATACCATTCCAGGCGTAAGCTGCGTCGGTTTTGTAACACTTCCAGCACCGTCTGTGCCGTTCGCGAGACCAATTCCAGTTTTCTTTCCAAGGCCAGGTGCCGCTCGCGGATCTCGAACTCGTCTTCTAACCGCAAGTAGAGCCGTTCAAGATTCGGATGTTCCCAGATGATCTCCGGTTTGTCGGTCACTTCGACCCGGCCGACCAAGTTGTGCTCGCTGAGCAGGGCGAGGCCGATTTGCTGCAGCAATTCACGGCCGGAACCGCTCGTTCGCGGCCCCTTTTGCAGCCCGACGGCAAATGGTTCGACGAGATCGAAGCTACGTCGTGCTCGCGCCTCGTACATCGCCAGGACAGTGCTCTTGCTGAGGATGTCGGCCACCAATTGAAACCGCTCGATGGCGTAGTCGGCCAGCGTCAGCACCTTGCCCGACATGCTTTCGCGCGTGCCGGCGTCGATGCGAATGTTGAGCGATTCGAGTTCCGGCACCGCGTAGGGCTGTTGCACGAGCGGTTGAAGCTGCCGCAGAAGGTCGGCCTCTTCCAGCGGGGCGACGTTGAACAGCACAATGGCCCCATAGCGAAAGAGGACGGCAATTCCCGCTGCCCCGGCGGCGATCGCCACGGGATCGGTCGCCAGGCGCTCCGCCGTGCCGAGCGAGCGGAGGTCGATCCGCTCGCCCACGAGGATCGCGCGGGCGGAGAATTCCGTTTTGCCGGATTGGGAAAGGGGGTGCATGAAAACAGTGTAGGCGCGCGGCAGGAGCGATGCAAGATGTAGGGTGCGAGGAGCACGGAACGAAGTGAAGATAGGATTATGCGGCCGCGGCCTGAAGCGTAAGTGATGCTATCGAAGCCACTGATTCCTTGCGCAACGCACCATTACGGCTACGCCATCGTCTCAGCCAGCCCTTCCGGCCCCACGCGATAACAGAAATCACCAAGCGTTTCGCCTTCCTCGCGCCTCTGCTTGAACAAGACGAACACCGGCACGAGCGCCGCCACGAGCTGCTCCAGCGGCACGCCGTCTTGATAGAGGAAGCCGAGCCGGTCGCCGACGCGACGCCCGCCGAGATAGATGCCGTAGCGGCCCGCCGCGCGGCCCACGATGCCGATGTCGGCGTTGTAAGGCCGCGAACAACCGTTCGTGCAGCCCGTCATCCGCATCGCAAACACCTCTTTCTGAAGCCCCAGCCGCGCCACTTCGATCTCAAGCTGGCGGAGGATCTCCGGCAAGGCCCGCTCGCTCTCCGTCAAGGCCATCGGACAAGTGGGCAGCGAAACGCACGCGCCGGCCCAGCGGCGGACGTTGGAAATCTCGCCGAGCGACCGGATGCCGCAGTGGCGGAGATGATCGTCGATGTGCAGGCGATCATCCCAATAAACGTCGCCCAACAGCAGGCATTGGCCCGGCGTGAGATAGATCGTCGGCGAATGTCCATCGCAGATTTCGCGAAGCGCGGTCTTCAGCCGCGCATCACCCGCGTCCATGATCCGCCCACTTGGCACGTGCAGTCCGTAGAACCAGCGGCCGTCGCCTTGCTCGCGCCAGCCGAGATGATCGTCGATGTCCCAAACGTCGTCCTCTTGCGGCGGCGACAACTCATAGCCCAGGTGCTCCTCCACCTTTTTCTTGAAACGCTCCAGGCCCCAATCGGCCAGCAGGTATTTCAACCGTGCCCGCTTGCGGTCGATGCGATTGCCGAAGTCGCGGAAGACCGCAAAGATGGCGCGGATCAGGTCGAGCACCTGATCCGCGCGGGCGTAGGCCATCCTCTGGGCCAGGGCGGGAAACGTCTTCGGCATCGCGGGCGTCACGCCCATCCCGCCGCCGACCAGCACGTTGTACCCGATCACGTCGTAGTCGCGGCACACCGCCAAAAGGCCGACATCCTGACAATAGACATCCGCGCAATTGTCGCCCGGCAGGCCAATGCCGACCTTGAATTTCCGCGGCAGATAGGTCTTGCCATAGAGCGGCTCAATGTCGTCGCCCGGTACAGAGCTCGTAGTACCGCCTTTGGGCGGCAGGTCGGTCCCGTTCCGGCTTAAGCCGGCACTACGAACGTCTTCATCGAGCCAGATTTCATCGTAGGCGGACGTTTGCGGAAACAGCGCGGCGGCAATCTGCCCAGCCATCCACTGCATCTGGCCATGTACCGGATCATTGCGATACGGCGCAGGGCAGCAGACGACGTTGCGATTCACGTCGCCGCACGTGGCCATGGTTGTCATGCCGACTTCGTTGATCCGCTTGAGCACCGCGCAGGTCCGCCTTGGCCAGCCCGTGCAACTGCAGGTCTTGCCGGCTGGTGAGCCGCACGGTGCCGTTTCCGTGCTTTTCGGCCAGCTCGATATGGGCCAAAAGCTGCTGGCTGCTGAGCCGCCCGCCGGGCACGGACGTGCGGACCATGAACTGGTAGACCTTCTCTTTCCTCGGACTCTTGTCGCCCAACTGTACGCGGCGGTCGCGGTCGTCCTGCTGGTACATGCCGTGGTGCTTCAGCAGATTGGCCGTTTCCGGGCTGAAGTGGTCGGTCGGCTCGGCCAACTCGGCGGCGATCTTGCCGCGCAAGTAGTTGCTCTGCTCCTTGATCATTTCCATCGACCGGGGCGAGCGGGGGGACGGCGGTTGTTCAGGTTTGGGCATGTGGCTTGGCGACACCGCTTCACGCGGTCCAGTTCCGCCCTCCGTCGATTTCCGCGATTTGAATTGCCGGCCGCGGCTCGGCTTCAACCAGCCCGAAGTTTATCGGCAGAACTTCGCTGGCAAACGTCTCGCTCCGCGCGAGGCTTGATTGGCCAACGAGCACGAGTTCGCTGCCGTTGTTCCGATAGAGTTCCAGCGACCACGGATATCGGTCGATTATCAGCAGTTCGCGGACGCCCAGTTCGGCGTAGAACTCCAGCTTGTCGCGGCTCTTGTCGAATGGACTGACGATCTCGACAAGAAAATCGGCCCCGCCGCAAATGTGCGCTTCAAAAACCTGAGCTTTGTTGCCCGCTAGGAACACTGCAACGTCTGGACAGCGATAGTTAAATGTCCAGTCTTCGATCTGGTCGCTAAGGTTCAAACCCGGAAACACCTTGCCGCCCTTGGGAGGATGAACAACGTCGCGAAACGCGCCGACCAGATTCGACACTATTTCCTGATGCTCAATATTCGGATCGGGCATGATGATGTAAGTTCCTTCCCACACCTCGTCTTTGCGGTCCCATCCCTTTGCCTTTCGCTCGGCGATAACCTGGCATTGGACTCTGGGATCGGCAATTAATACGGTCATGGCGGTTCTCCTAGAGTTTATTATGGTTGACCTTCGGCGGTGCGGCAAGCGCCCTTGGGCCCGCCAACCGCTTGCCGCAAGCGATTTCTCCTTACATCCGCTAAAATGCAGGCATTGCGACCGACCGCCAACGATTTTTTGTAAGAAATCGGCCGGGCCTGTGTATAAAGCTTTGGAAGGCGTGCGTTGATGAGTTTCGTCCCGGAAACACGTCCCAGCTTGCTCATCCGCGTCCGTGACCCGGCGGACCAGGCGGCTTGGCGGGAGTTCGTCGAAATCTACCGGCCAGTCATCATCCGCCTCGCCCGGCAAAAAGGAATGCAAACGGCCGACGCCGAGGACGTCGCCCAAGTGGTCCTCGCGGCCGTGGCCAAGGCGGTCGAACGGCGGGACCACGACCTCCAGCGCTCGAAGTTTCGGACGTGGCTGCAGACGCGTGGCCAACAACGCCATCCTCAACGCCCTGTCGCGCGAGAAGCCCGATCGCGGCTCGGGCGATTCCGCGATGCAGGCCGTGCTGGACCTGGAGCAGTCGCCCGGCGGTCCCGACTCGGACCTGTTACGATTGGAATACCGTCGGGAAGTCCTCCGCTGGGCCGCGCGGCAAGTTCGCCAGGAGTTCCGTCAAGAAACGTGGGATGCCTTTTGGCTAACGGCAATCGAAGGCCGCACCAGCGAGGCCGCGGCGAAAGCACTCGCGAAAAACCCAGGCGCCATTTACGCCGCCCGCAGCCGCGTCATGCAGCGAATACAAGAGAAGGTGAAGGAGTATGAAGAGTGAACGTAGATGCCGGGGTGGCACGTCCTGAGCTTCCAGCGAAGGGCGTGGGAGCCGCGAAATCACGCCCTTCGCAAGCTCAGGGACGTGCCACCCGTCGCGACCCAGCAGAAAGAAACATGATGAACAATCAACAACTTTGCGATCCCCATCGCATCAACCTCTTTCTCGATCAAAGGCTCAGCGACGACGAGCAGGCCGCCTTCGAGGCACACATGGATGATTGCCAGGCGTGTCGTCGGCAATTGGAAACTGCCACCGCCAGTGAAGACGCCTGGTCCGCTGTGCGCGAGTCGCTGCGCGACCCGCCGATGCTCCCCTCTCGTTCCGGGAGAGGGGTCGGGGGTGAGGGCAATGGACTCCCCTCGCCCTATGGGAGAGGGGCAGGGGGTGAGGGCGAACCGGCCGACGACTCCGCCCTCGACTCCGCCGCCGAAGAAGCATCCTCCAGCCAGGCCACAATCCTAAAACTCCTCGCCCCGACGGACGACGACCGCATGCTCGGCCGCTGGGGAACCTACGAAGTCGTGGGCGTCGTCGGCACGGGCGGAATGGGCGTCGTCCTGAAGGCTTTCGACGCCGCCTTGAATCGCTACGTGGCGATCAAAATCCTCGCCCCGCACCTGGGCACGAGCGGCGCGGCAATTAGGCGATTCTCCCGCGAGGGCAAGGCCGCCGCCGCGGTGGTCCACGACAACGTGATCGAAATCTACGGCGTGTCGGAGGCGGCCGGGCTGCCTTATCTCGTCATGCCCTACGTCCGCGGCCCCTCGCTCCAGCGGCGATTGAACGACGAAGGGCCGCTGGCCGTCGTCGAAATCCTCCGCGTCGGAATGCAGGCCGCCGCCGGGCTGGCCGCCGCTCACGCTCAGGGGCTGGTGCATCGCGACGTGAAGCCGGCCAATATCCTTCTCGCCGACGGCATCGAGCGCGTAAAACTGACCGATTTCGGCCTCGCCCGCGCGGCCGACGACGCCAGCCTGACTCGGACGGGCGTCATCGCCGGCACGCCGCAGTACATGTCGCCGGAACAGGCCCGTGGCGAGCCGGTCGATCCGCGGAGCGACCTGTTCAGTCTGGGCAGCGTGCTCTACGCGATGTGTACCGGCCGCCCGCCATTCCGCGCCGAGACGAGCTACGGCGTGCTGCGGCGGATCACCGACGAAGAGCCGCGGCCGATCCGCGAGATCAATCCCGACATCCCCGACTGGCTCTGCGGAATCGTGGCAAAGCTCATGTCGAAGCGGCCCGACGACCGTTTCCAATCAGCCCATGAAGTCGCCTCGCTCCTAGAACAATGCCTCGCCCACGTCCAACAACCAACAGTCGTGCCGCTGCCCAAAGCGGTTGTTGCCGATACAAGCCCGACGCGCAAGCGAGTGGGTAATACAAGCCCGACGCGCAAGCAAGGCCTCCTCGCTCGCGCGTCGGGCTTATATACCGGTCGCACCTTCTTCACCAAAGGAACCCTCATCATGCTCACCCTCCTCTCCATCAGCCTCTTCGCCGCCGGCGTCGTCTCGACTTCCCCGCCCGACATTTCCGGCAACTGGCAAGGCGAAGACTGGGGCCAGGTCACGCTCAAGCAAATCGCGCCGGGCGAATACGCCGGCACGTATACCGAGACGGTCGCCAAGGAAAAAGGGCCCGGCAAGATCGACCTCAAGTGGTCCCGCATTGAGCACCGCTTCAACGGCTCCTGGCGCGAGGGCGAGGACGATCGTTTCGGTGATCTTTCCGTCCGCCTTATCGACAAAGAAATCCGCGGAGCGCTGACCACTGACCCCAAGTCAAAGATCAATCCTGCCACGCCGCGTTTGGCCGATCTCACTTGGACGCGGGCGGAACCAGTCACGGCGCAACCGGGTTCTCCGACCATCTGGGACGTGGCGAAAGATTTCAGCACGACTCACGGAAATCCCAATGGAGCGTGGACCTATGGAATGGTTAGGGATTCAAATTTGTGCCTTATGCCTTGCGGAAAGACGCGCCGAAAAGCGTTTCGATCAGGCAGAACTGGGCGGAGAGCCGCTTCGTTCCGAGGAGTTGTTCGCCCCGGCGTGGTACGGCAGTCTGCCCGAGGGCGAGGGCAAGCCGCCTTCGCCAAATGGAACTCCGCGGGTCGGTCTGTGGTGCGGCCCGGCGGGGCTGCTGCGGCTCCAGCCGGGCCAGTTCTATCTGCATCCCGGTCCTCAGGAAGAGGCGAGCGTGGCGCGGTGGACTGCTCCGCAGGGAATCGGCCCCTATGCACGCGTACGAGGTCGATTTCTGCCCGGCGATATAGGCGTTATGCAGGTCGGCATTTTCCTTAACGGCGTTCCGCAGGTGGCGAAGCCCTATTGGCATGCCTCCGACTCGGGACGGTTTGACTTCGCACTTTCCATCGCGGCCGGAGACACGATCGACTTCGCAGTCTATGGCGGCTGCCAGTATGGCACGACTCCGCTGGAAGCGATCATCACAACAGGCTCGACCGGTGCAGAAAAGGTTCCAGGAACCGTTTTAACTCCTAGCAGTACTCGGCAGGTAACCCCCCCGAGTTTGCCCCCAGGTTCCCAGTACCAGTTGCTCTTGATTACGGGCGGGAGCATTCAGGCCACGAGTTCCGACATCAAAGTTTACAACGACTTCGCGGCCGCTCAGATCACAAACCCTGCACTGAACTCTCTTGGCGTGAGTTGGAAGGCGCTCGTATCGACGCCGTCCGTGAGTCGCGCAAGACGCGCCTACCTCAAGGCTGCCGATTTACAACACCCTTGGGCAACTCATTGCCCGGAACAGTAGCGACCTGTGGGATTCCTCGATTTCCGCTCCCATCCTGGATCAGTATGGGCAATCCGATCAGCGGTTGGCGTGGACTGGAACAAGTCCTTCCGGGGAACCGTATTCTGGTCCATGGAGTCTCGGTGGAGGAGGAGGCTTTGGCGGCGTAGGTCCCCATGTGGCTGTGATGGGGGAAGGAGCGGGAGGCGGTGACCTTGGCACACTCCTCGACTGGAGGTGGGTTGCGTGCGGGCTACTTCCGTGGACGGATCGGCTTCCCGTTTTTGCGCTTTCCGCGCCCATCACCGTCTTGACTCGCGAAAAGGAAAAGGCTCAAGGAACCGTTCCGACGCACCCCCGCGCCCTGCAGTTCGACGGCAACCACTACGCCAAGCTCGACCCGCCGCCGAAGTTCATGTCGGGCGATTTCACGATATCGCTCTGGTTTAATCCAACGACGGCCGCCAGATCCAAGTCGCTCTTCCACCGCGGGTTTAGTTGGTCCGATGTCCTTCGCCCCTACCCGGCAGACGACGTGACGCACCCTCATGGGGCCATGCACTTCGGTCGCGACTATCGAGGCGATATCAACATGCATCTCAACATTTATAGCGGTGAATTGGACTTCGCTGCTCGAACGGCCAATCACGAATGGTTATTTGGTTGGGACGTGCCGGAGTCGCGACTGCACAGCCCGGTTCACTATGGCCAGTGGAACCACGTCGTGGTCACACGCCGCGGCGACTCGTACACGATGTGGATGAACGGCGCGGGATCAACAGCGAAACATCGCCAGCCCAAATCTCCGACACCGACAATACCAACCCGTTCCTAGTGGGCGGCATGATGGAAGATGATGGCGGCACTCGCGATGTTTACCGTGGGCAGCTCGACGACTTCCGCATCTTCCGCCGCTGCCTGTCTGACAAGGAAGTCGCTGAATTGTATAAGGGCAACGGGGATGAAACTTATTTGCAAGGCGAAGGCCGAGTGAAGTTGGGGCCGCTCTGCGAAGTCGGCGGCGAGAAAAACCCAAACGCTCAGCGAGCGGCTCCCCAATCGAGCATATCCACCCAAGAAGCCCTCGACCGTGTCGGCAAGGCGATCGCTCCCGTTCTGGAT
Organism: uncultured Planctomycetia bacterium; assembly: GCA_963707295.1. Classification (GTDB taxonomy): domain Bacteria; phylum Planctomycetota; class Planctomycetia; order Pirellulales; family Thermoguttaceae; genus JANXQG01. Next base: position 2,218,065 of record CAVPPL010000005.1, on the reverse strand, counting down.
CGCCTAAATCCAAAACCGCCCGTGGAACGTCGCGCAGGCCATCCGTCGAGTCTATACGTTACCTATCGCACGCGAGCGAAAAAGCCTTACGTTAGGCCGCCGGAACAGCCCGGCTTCCACAAGGATGTTCGCGATAACATCGGCCTTGAGAACGATGGCTTCGAGTTGTTTGTCGAGGTCCAGCGGCGAGGCGTGAACAATCAACTAATAACGCCGCAAACCGTTCATGAGCCGAACTTGACGTCCGATCTTGACGTGACGCCTATCGGCAACACGGATAAACAAATCTATTGGGTATTGTCGTACCGGGGTGCGCCGGAAGAAACATTGCGCAACATCCGCACGGCGCTGACAGGCTTGCAAAGCGAGGAAGGAAAGCCGCCATACGAGGCCCGGCTGCCCAGCGGCATCACGGTCGAACTCTACGGCGTCTCTGAAAACCCGTCGAAAGACCGGCAGTGGTGGCGGCCGGACGGTTCGCCGCTGGATAAACGGCCCTATGAATCGATGGGGTCGGTCTTAAACTATAAGGGCAGTACCACGCGCGAACTCGCGATTCTGCTAAAGCATCTGCCTAAGGAGCCGGTCGATTTGCGAGTGCAATTCGACCCACCGTGTCAGGTCCGCGCCGAGCCGAATCCCCAGAGTTTATTGCCCGCGGAAGCCGAGCCGGGGCGCTTCCGCGGACCTTTGTTGCACAAAAAACCAACTTGCTCGCCTACGCGCTCAGTTGGCCCGCGGAAACGAAAACGGCGAACGTCCGCGTCGGCATAGCGCCGGACCGTGGAAAACCCTGACGGAGACCAACGGCGGCATCTCGGCGGAAAGCCTCCCCGGCGGACTGGGCATTGTCTTCGCGTCTCCCTATGAAAAGAACGGCCGCGTTGTAATTACCGTCACGCACACGTTGAAAAACTCGGAGGTCCGCATCGTCGCGGTCGGCAAGGATGGCCGCGAACACCCGCCCGACGACACGGCCGCCGGATGGGCGGCAAACATGATGCAGATGACCGTGGAGTTCGCGAAGCTTTCCCTGCGGGACATAGCATCATTCCGCTTCCAGTCGCGGCCCTACGAGTGGGTCGAGTTCCGCAACGTTTCGCTCCGTGCGGGAGAAAAGACCGATGTGCGGGTCGTCGTGCCAGCGGAGAAGCCGGAGACTCGCGCGGAGCTCGCGACAATACCCCGCGAAGGGAAATCCGCGCCGGTCACGGGTGCCCCGCCCACCTATTCCACAGGGGCACAAGTGGAAGAGGCGACCAAAGAACTGGCGCCGCCGGCAACGGAAGCCGAACGGGCGATTGCTCGCCTCGTCCTGGTGTACTTTGAAGACCGTTCGAGGCGCGCAGTGCCCGCCGTCTTGATGAACGCCGGCAGCCGAACTCTGGTCGTTACAACGGGACCGGCCGTGGTCATTCCGGATGGAACGGAACCTGCCATTGATCGCGCTTTCTTGAGTTTCCAGGGCGACCAAACGTCAAAGCAGAATTTACGCCGGACGGCACCAAGGAGCTATTCGTTTACGGCGTGAAGCCGGCCTCACGGGCTATCGCCCCGACGGCAAGATGGCATTGACGGTTGGCGACGACTTATCGGCGATCATTCCCGGATGGTTGCCTCAACTTTCCGTCACTTCGCACGCGGCGCGAGTTGTCGCCCTCGGCCGTGAGGCGACTTTGAAGCTCCCCAAACCGCTGACGCCGGAACAACACTACGACCGGTTGGTCGAGGTGGATCGTGCGCTGCCCGAAGGGACCCCGCTATTTAAGCAAGGGAAACTCGCCGGACTGGTTCTCTTGGGGACTCGCTTTCTCGGCCAGTCGAGCGGAAAATCGTATGTCGTCCCGGTCGATCGGATCGCAGCCGTCTGTTCGCGACTCGAAGTGAGCAAATCCGCCGTCGGCAAAGCGACGACCTTCCAACGGCTCGATTGCGTCCTCGTGGACGAGAACACGGGCGAGCCGGTGCCCGGCAATGACTTCGCGATCAGCCTGCGGTACGTCATTCCGCGAAAGAAAGAACGGCCGTGGCAACTCGTCGATGAAGTCTTTCTCGGGCCGAACCATCCGGGCACTTTCAAGTTCACCGTGCCCGACAAAGTGCTCCGGCATCCAGACCGCGACTTGATCTTGGTCGAGTGGACGATCGTGCATCCGCGCCTGGATGCGAGCGACGAGCACGACCCGATCCGGGTCAACGAGATCCTGAACGACGATCCGCGAACCGCGCGTCAGTCCATCCGCCGCATCAAGATGCACGAGGCCAACATTCGCAAAGGCCAGCGGCCGGAGCATTTCGACGAATTCACCGCCAGGCTATACGCCCTGCAATGCTCGCCGTCATTGAACATTCTGCACGTCGGCCGCGATGAAGTCATCGCGGCTTATGAACAGCTACTGAAAAGATTCCCCGATCACCCGGACCGTGCGGGGGCAATGTTTGATATCTTCGCGAACTGGGCGAGCGGCGGGCCCAATAGCGACTACAAACCGGATTCCGCCAAGGCGATGGAGTGGCTGCGTAAGGCGTGCGCAGCCGCGCGGCCAGGCACGCCGCTGTGGTACGAGTCCCGCTTTCATCTCGAGGGCGCGTCCGCTATCAATCGCCCGACGCGGCGCAAAAGATTCTGGACGAGATTCTCGCGAGCCATCCGGGCGCCGTGAATGAAGTGCGTGCCTGGTACGATAAGCAGGTAGTGGCGCTCTACGAACAGGACAAGCCCGGCGAAGCCGAAAAAATCTGTCGCCGGCTGCAACCCCTGATGGGCCAGAAGACGCTGCCCGTGGAAGGGGCCGAAGTCGTCGAGTACTTCCAATGGATTCAGGAAAGCGCGCGTGCGATGCTGGACTATTGGGGCGAGCATCCGTCCCCGGAGAACAAGGCGAAGATCGACGCCTTGCGCCGCGATTTTCCTTTCCAACACATGCAATCTTGGACTCCCCGATCCAGCCAGCGCGGCGGGGGAGCAAAACAATAATGAGGTGCCCGACGCGAAACAAGCGTCGTCGGCAAAAAAAGAAAGAAAAGAAGTGATACGTTGCTCCGCCCCGCAACTGGAAGTAGAATGCTTATGAGATAAGACGAAGGAGAAGCACGCCATGACATTCACGAATCCTCGCGTTCGCAAATGGACGCCGACGCCGGAGCAGGCCGAGTTCTTACGCGTCACGGAGCCTACAAGCCGCTTTCTGAATCGCTTGCCGGCCGAAATCCTTAAGAAGTACGCCGGGCAATGGGTCGCGGCAAGAAATTGCGAAGTCATCGCGGCAGCGCCTACTCTCGCTGAATTGGACAAAACGCTGGGCGAGTTGGACGATCCTTACACCTTGAAGTTGAAGCTGGAACGAGGGATCAATATTCGAAGTCCCCGTTTGTTTCGCTGACGCTGACGCCTCGCAACTTCTGGGTCGAAAAGGCTTCTTCGAGTGCTTTCGCATAACTTTCGACATGCCGCGATTGGAAACGCATTTCGAATTGATTGAAGACTGAGCAAGCGAATCCGTCAATTATTCATCGTCGCCGAATCTGGAAAAAGCTCGGCGATCGATAGCGCGAGCGATTCGATTTCCTGCGCAACCAGCTCTTCGCCCGGCTCGAATGCGCGAATCTGCTGATAGCGATTGCCCTTGGGCCGGGCGTACTGCGTCACTTCCCTTTCATTGGCGTCAACGATCCATACTTCCGGGATTTGTGATTCCGCGTAGCGCGGAATCTTTTCGTCTCGATCGAATTCCAAGGTCGTATCGGCGACTTCGATGAGTAGCAGAACGTCCTTCGGCCGGGGATGTGCTTTCGTATAGAAATCGTCACACGGTTTCAAGACAAGCAAATCGGGCTGAGGCTCGCTAAAGTCCGAAAGGATAACCGGGCTTTGCACCGTGACGATCGCCCGTTCGCCCAGTTGCCGCGTCAAAATGCGAGTGAGCCGGTTAACCAAGCCGGAGTGCAGCGAACCAATCGGACTCATCTGGCGAACCTCCCCGTCAATCAATTCAACCCGCTCATCGTGGCCAAGAATGCCCGACTCTCCCATCCGCGCAAAGTCATCGACCGTGAATCAATACCGTGGAGGTGCAACCGACATGCGTTCGTTCTCCCGCGAGGTGTGCCAATGTCGCCAACGATGCGACCTTTTAATCGTAACTTCCCTTCCCGCATTGGGTAGTCTACCGCACCGATTCCCGCGGCTTTCGGTACCGCAAGAATCACTTTGCGAGCTTCGCGCCTTGGCGTGAGATTCCTGCCGGTTCGCCCAATTCCAAGGCAGAATTTCCGATTTTCCAAAATACCGCGCCAACTCCTTGACAAAGAACCGCATATACTATACATTAGTACATATTTCACGATTCTGAATCAATTTCCCCATTTAAGAAAGGCCCCTCTATGAACGAAATTGCCAAAAACGACAACCGCCCGGCCGTTCGCAAGCCCGATCCCCGCGAAGTCCTCGATACCAAAAAGCGGACCAAGATTTGCGGCTTGCTCGCGCTGGGCTACAGCCAACGCATGGCGGCCGAATTCGTCGGCTGCGACCCCAGCACGATCACCCGCACCGGCAAGCGCGACGAAAACTTTCGCGCCCAACTGGCCGCCGCCCAGTCCGACGCCGACATCAGCGCCCTGAAGATCATTCGCCGCACCGCCGACCAGGAGCGCTACTGGCGGGCGGCCGCCTGGATCCTCGAACGCCGCAACCCGGAGGAATATGGCCGGCGATCGCCAAACAGCTTCACCGGCGAACAGGTCATACAGATTCTCCAACGTGTCTTGGAGGTCGTGATGCCGTCCGTGCCAATCGAACAGGTAGCTTACGTAATGAGCGAATTCGAGGAAGAATTCAGCGATGTGGTCGAAAAGGCCCGCCTGCCGCTGCCCGAATACGAGCCGGAAGAGCACGAGGACGATTGTGAGCCGGCGCCGGTCGATTTGCCGCGACCCCAGCCGCCGCGGATTGCCGCGGAATCCCAAGCCGTTATATCGTCGTCGCCGCAACTTCCGCAGTCGCTTGTTGCACAAGAGTCGTCTTCGCGGAGTTCCTGTTCGGCAGGGCAGGGGACTATTCCATGCGCGGATCGGCTGTCGGCGAAAATGGCCGCCATACTCGCGGAATCCGCCAAACGCTCTTCTTGCCTCGAGCAATTCGTGGAAAGAAGACCAAAGACGCTAGCAACCGCCAACGGGACGTGACGAACCGAGGCCAACGATGTGCAACACTTTTCGCACGGGAAGGTGACGAGCGCCACTCGATGCCGTGCCGCAAGTGCTTGCTGGATAGAGACCTACGACGACGCGCGAACCTCCGCGACATCTACAACACTAGTTAAAGGTGTGGGCGTCAAATCTGTGGGTAAGAATTAGTTGGGGTTCGGGTTCCAGAATGATTCCCAGCAGGCTGGCTCACTGAGATATAGCCCGCGAAGGTGGCAGACGGCGTCGGCGCCGGCTTGCCCCCACCGCATTCCCCCGCCCTTGAGGCGATTTCCGATAACGGTTTTGCAAGCTGATTCCACTGGGCCGGAGCCGATTTGCCAGCCGTTGCGAACGTATCGCGGATAGTCCATGCGGTGTTCATGGTTGCGGAAGAATTGTGTCTCGCGACGATGCGCTTCCCGCACCTCCGTGGAAGCCGAAGTCATATCCAGCGTTTCCAACCATGCACGTACTGTCGATCCGCCTTCATGCTTGAGACGATGAGCAATGTCGTCTGTCCAGTTTTGCCGCGCAGATTCGTCGTGGGGATGAAGCACTTTGCCCAACTCCACCAAGTGCTCGTTGGCATGCCAGAAATCCAGGATGACTTCCGCCTTGGGAAAGTAGGTGCGGAAGAAATCTTCCAAACCGTTGCCGGCATCCGAGATCGCAATCTGTTGCTCTGCGTTCGTCAGGCCAACTTCAAGTGCCTCGCGGTGCAATTGACGACCCAACGTCCGAAAGTCGTAAAAACCCGATAAATACCGCACTTGCCGGGGAGGTGGCCGTGTCGAATCGTGCTCGCTATTGGCGTTGTACACCATCGCCACATAAGCCATCTTTCCGTCAGTCTGTGAGCCTCCCGGGCCTTGTTGACGAATGCCCGTGGCATCCGCGCGTAACGTAGGCGCAACTCCGCCCCGCCGCGTCCTTTTGCCAGTTCCATGGCCTGCTCGGGCCCAACGACTCGCCCGCCGCTAATTGCGCTGCCACCCGCTCGCCGGCCGCTTCGGTGGTTCGCTCGACGGTCGATTCGCTCAGCCGCAACCCGGCCATCTTTCGCAACACCCGCTCGGCCCCGTCGGCAAAACTGCCCAGCACACCAGCCATCGCCGAGACCTCTTCCGCGGCCGGAGTCAGCGGTTGTGCGCCCAACCGCAACAAGGGATCGAAGGAGCGGCACCCCCCGCCGCAACCATCACGACAATGATAGTAGGGCGAAGAAACCTTGATCGGGCCCATCAAGCTCATGAAGGTCTTGTCACGCCACTCGACGAAGCGCGCGTCGGCCCCGCATTTCTCACAGACCGTGCTGCACCCTTGGTACCCCCTTTTTTCCGCCCGTTGACGGCGGTCTCGACGGCCTTGGCTCCTAGGCGAAGCACTTGGTCACGCACTTCAAATTCCGTGCGACCAACAACCGCTCAGTCGGCTTGCCCGCCATCAGACAGGCGATCCGCCAAAGATCCTCCTGTACGGCTTCCTTCATAACTTCAAAGCTCCGTTCGGCTTCCGCCAATTCCTCGGGCGTCAATCCTTCCGACATTCTTGTGCCTTCCATGGCTTCCTCCAAAATTCTCGACCGGAAAATAGGTAAACTTCCCAACCAGCCTTTCTTGTACCAAATTTCCCGCCCACAACCAAAACGCTCACACTAGTTAAAGGCGTCGCGCAAGTCACCCTTTCACCGCCTGCCGATTCCGCTATAATTAGGGGTTTCGGTCATTTGAGTCTCTAACATAACCGATCTTAGAGCAGCCTATTCGCTCTGTTTTATCGGTACCGATACAGCCTCTAAGAATCCTCGGCTTGCCATAAGGATATCCATGAAAACCGACGAACTGCGCGAAAAGTACCTGGCCTTCTTCGAGACCAAGGGCTGCGTCCGCCGGCCCAGCGACGTGCTGGTGCCCCGCTGGGACCCGTCGGTGCTGTTCACGCCCGCCGGCATGAACCAGTTCAAGGACCACTTCCTCGGCCGCTGCAAGCTCGACTTCACCCGGGCCACGACCTGCCAGAAATGCCTCCGCACGGGCGACATCGACAACGTCGGCCGCACGGCCTACCACCACACGTTCTTCGAGATGCTGGGCAATTTCAGCTTCGGCGACTATTTCAAGCGCGAGGCGATCCACTGGGCCTGGGAGTTCCTCACCAGCAAGAAGTGGCTGGGCCTCGACCCCGAGCGGCTCTCGGCCACGGTCTATCTCGACGACGACGAGGCGGCCGACATCTGGCTCGACGAGATCAAGCTGCCGCCGCGACCGGCTCAAGCGGCTGGGCGAGGACGAGAACTTCTGGCCGGCCAGCGCCCCCAGCCAAGGGCCCGACGGCGTCTGCGGCCCGTGCAGCGAAATCTACTATCCACACGCCCATCGGCGCAGGTCGAAATCTGGAACCTGGTCTTCACGCAGTTCAATCGCGTCGGCGACCCGCCCGACAACCTCCGCCCGCTGCCGAGCAAGAACATCGACACGGGCATGGGCCTGGAGCGGACGGCCGTCGGTGCTGCAAGGCGTCGAGACGAACTTCCACATCGACATCCTGCGCCCGCTGGTCGAGGCGGCCGGCGAGGTCTGCGGCGTGCAAGTACGATCCGGCCGAGCGAGAACGGCCGCCGCCTGCGCCGCATCGCCGACCACGTCCGGGCCTGCACGTTCGCCATCCACGAAAACGTCTATCCCGGCAACGAAGAAGCAGGGCTACGTCATCCGCCGGCTGCTGCGCCGCGCGGTGCTCGACGGCCACCAGATGGGCGTCCACGAGCCGTTCCTGCACAACTCGTGCCGGCAGGTCGTGGCCGACTTGATGAAGAGCCCGTATCCCGAACTGCAGCGAAACGGTCGAGCGCGTCGTCGCAGCGTGATCGAAGAATGAGGAGAGCCAACTTCTTCGAGCGCATCGACGCCGGGCTGGACCGCATCGAGCGGCTCTTCGAGCAGATGAAGAAGCGAGCATCCGGGACCGTCTCCGGCGCGCGAGGCGGCCGACATGTTCCAGACCCACGGCTTCCCGCCCGAACTGTTCGAGACCCTGGCCGCCGAGCGCGAACCTGGCCTTCGACTGGGAGGGCTTTCAAGAGGAGATGGAGCAGCACGGCATCGAGTCGGGCGGCGGGCAGGAAGTCGAACTGTTTCGAGCACGGGCCGCTCGATGCGCTGAGAAGACGCTGCACGGCAGCCAGTTCCTCGGCTACGAGACGCTCGAAGTCGCCGACGGCCAGCGTCATGGGCATCATCGCCAACGATCGAACTCTGCGACCAGATCGACGAAGTCGACCACGAGCAATCCGATCGCGATCGTGCTCGACCAGACGCCGTTCTACGGCGAGATGGGCGGCCAAGTGGGCGACACGGGCGAGATCGTCGGCCCGAGCGTGCCGCTTCGAGGTGATCGACACGCAGATCGACGGACGACTTCATGCTGCACGTCGGCCATCTCCGCGAAGGCCGGATCGAGCTACGGCGACGCGGTCACGCGCCCGGTCGATGCCGACGCGGCGGCAGGGCATCCGCCGCGCCCACTCGGCCACGCACCTGCTTGCACTACGCCCTGCAAAAGCACTCTGGGCAAGCACGCCCGCAGCAGGGCTCGAAGGTCGACGACGACCTGCTGCGGTTCGACTTCGCCAACTCCGCCGGCCGTCGCGCCGAGGAGCTTGCGGCAGATCGAGAACGAGGTCAACGCCCGCGATGCTCGAGGCGGTGCCGGTCGGCTGGACGCTGACTGCCGCATGGCCGAGGCCCGCAAGACCGGCGCCATGATGCTCTTCGGCGAAAAATATCCCGACGTGGTCCGCATGGTCTCGATGGGCGAGTTCAGCAAGGAACTCTGCGGCGGCACGCACCTGGAGAACACGGCGCAGGTCGGCCTGTTCAAGATCATCGGCGAGGAGAGCGTGGCCGCCGGCACGCGGCGCATCACGGCCCTGACCGGCCTGGCGGCGCGTTGCGAGCAGTCCGCCGCATGCAGGCGGCTGCTTAGACGGATCGCCGCGACGCTCAAGGTCCGGCGTCGAAGAACTGCCCGAGCGCGTCGAGACTCGCTGGCCAAGCAGGTCCGCGACTTGCAAAAGCAGGCCGCGGCCGGCGCCGAAGGCCGACGGCATCGGCGTCGATCAACTTGTGGCCGATGCGGCGCGAAGTGCAGCGGCGTGAAGATCGTGGCGGCCGAAGTGCCCGGCGGCACGCCGCAATCGACTGCGCAACCTGATCGACCAGTTGCGCCGCAAGGCCGCGCCGGTGGCCGTGCTGCTGGCGCAATCGGCAGGAGGAAGGCAAGGTCATGCTCATCGCCGGGCTGAGCCGCGACCTGGTCGATCGCGGGCTGGACGCGTGCAATGGATCCGCGACGCGGCCGCGCTCGTCGGCGGCAGGGCGGCGGCCGCGCCGACATGGCCCAAGCCGGCGGCAAGCTTGCGGAAAAGCTCGCCGAGGCGCTGGAACTGGGGCGAAGGGAGATTGAGAAGCGGTTGGCGGGGTAATGAAGTAGCCGGACCAGAGTTGTTCGTGCATAGCTCGCGACCGCTTTTCAGCCGAAAACCTAATTCGTCTCGAGCAAGAATGCGTTTCCATGCCCCCGACGATCGGACCGTGTTGCTGGATCCAACCCCGATCCAGGTGGAAGAGATACTGCGCAACCGTCCGCATTCGTATTGGCAGCAAGGCGGTAATGGCGAGGCTTTGATAGATGGAGAACCGGGCGAAACTTCGCTCTGGATTAAACAACCAGAATCAGGCCGGTTCTTTGTAGCAATACTTAGAGCGAAAGAAGACTGGCTGGTTCCGTACGACGGTGGGTCGAGCGACTCATTAGTTGAGGATGAGTGTGGTGGTGATCCATTTTGGATTCCGCGCAGCGTGTCTAGCGACGTCGATCAAGCGGTCGAGATTGTCGCGTCGTTCCTGTTAACCGGACAACCCAGCAATAGAGTCAACTGGAGCAATTGGAGCGACTGCCTGCCGGAGTCATATCCAGAGCCTTGAACAAGACGTTTGCCTTACTCGATCTCAGCCAACATCCCTTTGGGATCGCGCGGTTGGAGCGATTGGCTGACGCAGTTGAACGAGCAGATCAAGTTCCTCCATGACAATAGCGCCGATAAGAGCATCGTCCCGAGCCGGTTCGACGATCGCAGAAAAGATGCCCTCGCGTCCCAACAACTTGAGCCAGACATTGTTAACGACTTGCCGCTTGTCGCGGCGATTGTCGGCAAAACGAACGGTCATTTCGCCGACAACCTTTAGATGCAGTTCGTCCACGACGCGCTGCGGCAGGACGAGCTTTGCCGCGCCGCTGTCCACAACTCCCGAGACGGCGACGTGCTTGACGCGGCTCAACACTTCTTCGCCGTCGCCGAGCATCACCACGTCGCGGTTATTGGCGACAATCAGTTCAACAGAGAAACGTCCCATTTGATTTTTTCTAACCATAATTGACCTCCTGGCGGAAACCGGCTAGGAGCGGCCATCTCGCGCTGCTGGCAATTATAAGAACGTGTAAGCGACATTGTCAACATTTTGGCAAAGGTCCCAGCCAATGAAACCCACCTGGCTCATCGAACGCGGTGTTTTTGGCGAGTACTCGATCGCCCTCAAGGCCGAGATTGAGCGGCAAGGCATGAACTGCTTCGAGGTGGATTACCGCCCTGGGAAGCAACTGCCGGGCGATATTGTATCTGACTGATGACGCCTGCGTGGTCGTGTGGGGCACGCTGCCGTTGGTGCGACAGGTTCAGATTCATCATAAGTGGTCGCCCGGCGGTTGGTGCAACGTCGAGAATCTCGGCTACGGCACGTATTCCGACCACTTCGGCCAATTCCTGCTGAACGGATTCCACGCAATGTTGCCCGGCGCGGAGGCGGTCAAATCGCAAGAGCAGCTATTCGCCCAATATGGCGCGAACGACGAGATTTTCGTTCGGCCCAGCGGCGTTGAAAAACTGTTTCCCGGCAAAGTCGTCTATAAGGACAATTTTGAAGAGGCCGTCGCTGCATCGCGCTATGATCCGGCGATGCAAGTGGTTGTCGCTCCGCCGAAGGAGATCGGCCGCGAATGGCGGATTGTGATCGCGGGCGATGAGATTGTCACGTCCAGTCAATACCGCGACAACGGCGCGATAACTGTGGTGCCCGACGACCCTGCACAAGTGTCGGAGTACGTGGGCGATGTTCTGCGGCAGGTTTTGTGGCGGCCCGACAGCCTCTTCGTCATGGACGTATGCGAAGCAGACGATCGGCTGTATGTACTCGGGCTGCGCGGCTTCAGTTGCTCGGGGTTTTACGAGTGCGACATAGAGGCGATCGTTCGCAAGGCGAGCGAAGTGGCGGAGAAAGAGTGGAATCAACGTTTGGGCACGAACTCGTAGACCTCGACGTGGTCCTCCGGCTCAGGCTGGCGATCGTTGTCGTTGTCCTGAAGGAGCGGGTAACGCGACGTGGCGAGCAGGTCGTAGTGCTGTCGCATGTCATCGAGCCAATGTTGAAAGATCGACGGATTGTAGGGGGCCAGATGCGACCAGTATTGCACACAAGCTAACGGCCGTTGGCGCGACACACGGGTCAAGTCGCACGGCTTGCCATTAGCGCGCCGCTGCAAGTAGATCCGCTCGTTGCAAAGAAACTGCGGCGCGGCGCGGCCTTGGCCCAAGGTGCTCAGCGGCGGGATCGACAGCTGCAAACCGTCCGCGAGGCAGTGGACTTCGTGATCGCGCTCGATCGCGTTCCAAAACCATACGGCGAAGTCGCGCTTGCGAATGTCTTGCCGCTCTTTGCCGGGCATGTAAACATCGCGGGCGGCGATGGCGATGGCAAGCACGACCAGCAGAGTGATAGCTGCAAGAACCGGTCGCGATACAGGTTCGTCGCCCACCCTCACCCTAGCCCTCTCCCGGAGGGAGAGGGGACCGATCAGCGCCGCCGCGCCTATGCTCGCGAGGATGCAAACAATCGGCACGACGTGCATCGAAAGTCGCATGTGGCCGCCGTAGGGATAAAGCCGCAGCGCCGCAGCAAGCAAGGTCAGGGCGAACGGCGCAGCGCAAAGCATAAGCAAGCGATACCGGCGTTGCCGTACGAGCACCACGGCCGCAGCAAGGCATAGCAGCGACGTTGCCGTGCTGCCCCAGTTGTCACCGCCGACCGGAACGGCCAATAGCGGCCCAGCGTGTACTTTCACGAGCCACACAGCCAGCTTGAAGATTGAATCGCGTGGCGGGAAGGCTTCGCTCCAGCCGGCGACCATAACGCCCGACTCGGCTTGGGCCTGTCCGCCAAATCCCAGCATATACCAAACCAGAAAGCTGGCGAAAATTGCAAGGTTCAAGATACCCCACGCCGCCCAGCCACGACGGCTCGGCGAACCGAGCAACAACGCGGCTATCGCCACGCTTGCGCCGCCTGCCACAAAGACGGCCGGGAAGGAGAGGCCCAGTGCCAGCGGCATGACGGCCGCAAGTACCCAGAGCCGGCCGGTTTTTTCCGGCCGTTTCCACCACCGCACTGTCAGCAACAAGATAAGCGTGGAGACTGTCAGATCGACGCCGTAGGGCTTGACCTCGCAGGCGTATCGAACGCTCGAATAGTTGACGGCGAAGATTCCCACCGCAAGCACGAGCGCCGTGCCGCGGACGACATGCCGGGCAAGCCGATGAAATAGGAAGACGCTCGCTATGCCGCTTAGCATCGGGACCAGCCGTAGCGACCACTCATGAAAGCCCAAGAGCTTGACGGCCGCAAGCTCGCTCCAGAGAAATCCTAACGGAGCTACCTGATGGTAGTCCAGCGGGCGCATGAGGTCGGCAAAGCCGCGGTCCAAGAAGTTCGCGGCCAACAGGGCTTCGTCGTTCCAAAGCGGGAACCGCAGCACGAAGCGGATTAGCCGTAGCGCGATGCCGATCGCGATAAACGTCACGATCAAGCGGGCGTGCCAATCGACGGCTGCGCGAGAGACCGCCGGCGCCGCGAGGCTGCCCGCGCTCGCTCGACGTACGAGGACCGTTGATTCACGGGATGCAATTGACATGTTTCTTGATGTGGCGCCGACGTGGCCGTGCCATTCCGCCTAAAGGCGGTACTCCGAGCAATTCGGCCCGCAGAATAGTGCCAATCGGGCCGCCAAAACAAGATCAATTGGCCTTGGATCGTTTTGCTGAAGTTGGTAAACTCCGCCCCCGCAATATCCCCAAGGATTCTACCGGGCCTATCGCCGTGGACATCATCGACAGCGACTCGCAAGCCATCGGATTCAGCCTGCGCACCGGATACTATCTGTGCCAGTGCAGCTTCGCCGCCTACGAAGAGCCGGGCGATTGGGTTGAAACGCTCGCCTTGGGCGATACCCTGCGGCCGTTTCAATGCGAAGCCTTTCACGGTTTCATCGCTATGCAGAAGCGGATGGCGATTGTCGCCTTTCGCGGCACCGTGTCGATCGGCAATTTCCTCACCGACGCCGAGGCTTCGCTGGTTCACCACGGTCTCTTTCCGGGCCTGGTCCACTACGGCTTTTGCCGCGCGGTCGAGACGGTCTACCCGGCCGTGCGGACGCTCTTGCACACCTTCCCGCGGGAGTTGCCCATCTGGGTCACCGGCCACAGCCTGGGCGGGGCGATGGCATCGCTCGTCGCCCATCGGCTGGCCGAGGACGGTTATCCTGTCCGCGCCGTCTATACCTACGGTTCGCCGCGGGCGGGCGACCGGAAGTTTTGCGACGCCTATCGACTGCCCAACTACCGTTTCGTCAACGATAACGACCTCGTGCCGCACCTGCCGCTCCGCTGGTGCTATCGCCACGTGGGCGAATTGAAGCTCCTCACCCGCGACGGCCAACTGCTGGAGGAAGAAAGCGATTGGAGGCAAAAGCAGCGGAAGCTCGTCCGTCACGCCAAGCACGTGCAGCAGGCGCATCGCACCGAAGCGGACCCGCCGCTGAAACTGACCGACTTCGATTGGCTGGCCGACCATCGACTCGCCGGCTATCTCAACGGCATCATCCAACTGCTGCCGCGCGTGCCGCGGCGGAAACACCCCGATTTTGCGGGCCAGGAGATCAACGCGGTACCGTTGCACTATCTTGACGAACCGGCGGCGCAACTCGTTCCCCGCCCGAAAACAGCCGAACCGCAGCGGCCGACGGTGCCGTCGCTCGAACAGAGCGATTCGACGGCGGCGTTGATCAAGCGCCCAAAGGCCGCATAGCTTCAGAAGCAGGTTCCTTCCGCAGGAAGGAACCACCGCGGTCATCGTCCTGACACGCTCCGGTGCTGCAATTGCGCACAGACCGGTCGTATAATTTGTACGGGGATTAAGGAACCAATGAGGTCTCGGCCAGACACTTTTCTACGGAAGCCGTATGCGGTAAATGTTGAAATCACCGGCTCAAGTCAATGCACAACCGACCAATTATCCGCGCATGTGGCATTGTCGTGCGAAACATGTCGCGCGGCGCCAAAAGACGCCTTCGGCACTTCTCAACCTCACTGCGGGTGCTATACTAGCTGACTGATACCGATTGGGCCATTGCGGCGCGATGGCCGTTCGAGGAGTTCTGCAATGTGTACCGTGATCGACCGCACTTTACTCGACGCCTGGATCACGGGGTCGGAGTGCCCCTACGAGCCTTCCGCGGCCCCGCCCGATCGAGCGTGGCGGTTGGTAATGCTCGGCGCGCCGGGCGTCGGCAAAGGCACGCAGGCGGAATTGCTGCATCAGCGGCTCGGGGCCGCCCAGTTGTTGAACCGGCGATGTCTTCCGTGAGATAAAAACGCTGCCCGTTGCGGAACGAAGTCCCGCTATTACGACGGCGCTGGATTACATGGTGCGCGGCGAGTTGGCGCCGGATGAAACCGTCGTCGATCTTGTTCGCGAGCGGCGCGAATGTCTCCGCTGGCCGGGCGGTTTTCTCTTGGACGGATTTCCGCGCACCGTCGCCCAGGCCGAAGCCCTTGCATCAATGCTCGCGGAAATGGATTTGAAGCTTGACGCCGTAATCGACCTCTTCCTGCCGATCGAGGAGATCGTGTCGCGGCTCAGCGGACGGCTGACGTGCGCCAACTGCAAGTCCGTGTTCCACGTAACCAACCGGCGGCCAAAGGTTGCCGGCGTCTGCGACAAATGCGGCGGCAAATTGATACAACGCGACGATGATCGCCCTGAAGCGGTCCTCGTGCGGATGGCAGCCTACCAGCGAAGCACTGCGCCGTTAATCGAGTACTACCACAATCAGGACCTCTTGGTTGTAGTTAACGCCCACGGCTCACCGAATGAGATTTTTCAACGGACCGTGAAAAAGCTGGGGGCGTGAACGGATAGCCTACTTCTTGATGCTGTCCCAAAACTGCTTTTGGAATTGTGCCGCCTCCGCATCCAACGCCGGCAGCCATTTGACCGAGAAGACGCGATTTTTAGCCAGAACGTCATCCAGGGAGTCGGCGAAGCGAATGATTGGCGCGGGGAAGTGGTTGTCGAGGTAGACCGATTTTGCGGCCGCGCCTTGCGTCACCCAAAATATCCATTGGGTCCCGTCTGCGACATTCGCGTGATACTCTTTCTCCAATGCCAAGACCTGAGGGTCGGTCATGGCGGTGAGGATTCGCGAAACGGAATCATGCGGCAGCACCATTTTAGTCTTTTCCCAAGAGGGAGCATTTCCCGTCGCTCCGCCAGTCATTCGGTATAGTTCAACCGATCCATCGGATTGAATCGTCGCGCAATCGAACCCATGCCAGCCGCTGCCGCGCCCAAGGCCAATCTTCCAGGGCTTATCGGGATCAATGGCATGCAGGGACGACGCGGCATAGGGAAATACATTTGCCAGCTCAAGACTGTATACGCCACCTGAAAGCCCTTGCGACCAGCGATGTCCCGGCGGGATGGTTGGGGGGCACTCCACGGTCCCAATGCTATACCCGTCCCGACTTTGATTCCTTGTCCAATAGCGGGCGAAAGGCATAACGACCAGCCCCATCAATAGGGCGAGGCAGGTGGTGATGATAAGCAGTGACCGTATCGTAAACTGGAACCGCCTGGCCGGTTCTGCTGATCGGTCTTCCATGTCTTTAGATTCGCACATTATCGGCCTACTTATTTCGGACGGCTTCAATGCGCTTTCATTCTATCCGCCGCAATGCCCGAGGTAGCCGCCCGCCCCCTGGCCACTCGCCCGCTTTTTGCTAAAATCCATTTCTTCCAAGAACCAACGTCGAAATGGCCGCTGCCGCATGGACTCCAACCTACTCAAAACCCCTCTTTTTGACTGGCATGTGGCCCAAGGGGCGCGTATGGTCGATTTCGCCGGCTGGGCGATGCCGGTGCAATATACGTCGATCATCGAGGAACACAGCGCCACGCGCAATTCCGTGGCCATTACCGACATTTCCCACATGGGCCGGCTGCGGTTCGAGGGGCCGGGCGCGGCCGTTTTCCTGGCCGAATTGCTCACCCGCCGCGTGGCCGACATGGAATTGGGCCAAATCCGCTATTCGCTCGTTACCAACGACGGCGGGCGGCATCCTCGACGACGTGCTGGTGGGCTACTACCACGACGCCTTCGGTCAGCCGTTTTATGTCGTCGTCGTCAATGCCGGCAACCGGCAGAAGATCGTCGATTGGGTCCGTGCCCATCTGCCGCGGGAACGGGCCGAAGCGCCGGGCCGCGAGGTGATCTTCACCGACGTCAGCACTGTCTGGGCCATGTTCGCCATCCAAGGCCCCAAGAGCATCGACGTGCTCCAGCCGCTGGTGAACGCCGATCTCCGCTGGATGCGCTACTACCGCGGGTCGCGCGTGCAACTGCTCCACCCGCACGCCCAGCGGCAGGGCGGCATCATCAGCCGCACCGGCTACACGGGCGAGGACGGTTTTGAGATCAGCGTCGGCACGGACATCGCCCCGGCGATCTGGCAGGCGATCTTCGAGCTAGGCAAGCCGTTGGGCATGGTGCCCTGCGGCCTCGGCGCGCGCGACACGTTGCGGCTGGAAGCGGGCATGCCGCTCTACGGCCACGAGTTGAGCGAAACGATCGATCCTTTCGAGGCCGGCTTGGGATTCTCCTGCCATCTCGTCGGCTACGATTTTCCCGGCCGCGACGCCCTGCTGAAGATCCAGAAAGAACCGCTGACGCGCGTGCGGGTCGGCCTGGAACTCGCCGGGCAGCGCGTGCCGCGGCAAGGATACGCGATCAAGTGCGAGGACTACCAGGTAGGCGAGGTTACCAGCGGCACGTTCTCGCCCACGCTCAAGCGGCCGATCGCGATGGGCTTCGTCAAGCCGGCGGCGGCCGTGCCCGGCACGAAGCTGGAAATCGACATCCGCGGCCGCGCCGAACCGGCCCGCGTCGTGGAGGTGCCGTTTTATCAGCGGAAGAAGGCGTGACGGAACATTGCAGATTTCAGATCTGAGATTTCACATTCCGGATAGAATCAATTCAGAAATCAAAATCGCAAAGGAGCCAAACCTATGGCGCTCGATCCCGAGAAGCTGAAATACACGAGCACTCACGAATGGGTGAACCTGGAAGATTCCGGCGGCGGCAAGCTGGCGACGGTGGGCATTTCCGCCTTCGCCCTCGAGGCCCTCACCGACCTGGTCCACGTCGAACTGCCGGAAAAGGGCCGCAAGGTCTCGGCCGGCCAGCCGTTTGGCGAGATCGAATCGGTCAAGGCCGTGAGCGATCTCTACAGCCCGGTGGATGGCGAGGTCGTCGAGGCCAACTCGGCGTTGACCACGCCGACCCGAAGACGGGCATTGTGAATCTCGACGTCCTTTCGCAAGACCCGTACACGGCCGGCTGGCTGGTCAAGATTCGCGTGACCGGCGGCGGACAATCTGAATTGATGGATTACGCGACGTATAAGAAGCAATACGGAAGAAGCCGGTTAAGCAAGTTCGCCCATGCCCTACTTGCTGAATAATGCCGACGACCGCGCCGCGATGCTGAAGAGCATCGGCGCGGAATCGATCGAAGACCTGTTTTCGATGGTCCCGCCGGAGTTGCGATTGGGCCGCGCGCTTGACGTGCCGCCCGCTCTCGGCGAGCTGGAGCTGACCGCGCACATGAGCGATCTGGCGGCAAAGAACGATCCGGCGGGCGCTGGCGTCTGCTTCCTGGGCGGCGGCAGCTACGACCATTTCATCCCCGCCGTCGTCGATTTCATCGCCTCGCGGAGCGAGTTCTTCACCTCCTACACGCCCTATCAGCCGGAAGCCAGCCAAGGCAACCTGCAGGCCTTCTTCGAATACCAGACGCTGATCACGCAATTGACCGGCATGGACGTTCGAACGCCAGCCTCTACGACGGCGGCAGCGCCGTGGCCGAGGCCGTGCTCATGGCCATGAGCGTCACCCGCCGTCCGGGCCGCGTCCTGGTCGCCCGCAGCGTCCATCCCGATTACCGGCAGATCCTGGCCACGTATCTGGCGAACCTGGACGTCGAGCTGGTCACGTTGGACACGCCGGACGGCACGCTCGATCCGGAAACGCTTGCGCGCCGCGGTCAACGATCAAACGGCCTGCGTGCTCGTGCAGCATCCCAACTTCTTCGGCTGCCTGGAAGAGATGGAAACGCTCGCCGAGATCGCCCACGACGCCGGAGCCTCGCTCGTGGCCAGCGTCGATCCGATCAGCTTGGGGCTGCTCAAGCGGCCGGGCGACTACAGGCGCCGATATCGTCGTGGCCGAAGGGCAGTCGCTGGGCAACGCCGATGCAGTTCGGCGGACCGTATCTGGGCATCATGGCCTGCCGCGAACAGTTCGTCCGCCGCATGCCGGGCCGGCTGGTCGGCCAGACGGTCGATCGCCGCGGCGACGCTGCTGGGTGCTCACGCTGCAAACCCGCGAGCAGCACATCCGCCGCGAAAAGGCCACCAGCAACATCTGCACGAACCAGGGACTGCTTGCCCTGCGGGCGGCCATTTACCTTGCCGCGATGGGGCCGGACGGGCTGGCCGACGTAGCGAACCTCTGCCTGCAAAAGGCGCACTACGCCGCAAAACGGCTAACTGAAACCGGACGGTTGAAGCCGGCTTTCGATGCAGCCGACGTTCAAAGAGTTCGTCGTCCGCGTGGGCGACGGCCGCGTTGACGAACTGTTGCCAAGGCCCATGCCGCCGGCATATTCGCCGGGCTGCCGCTCGGCCGCTGGTATCCAGAACTGAGCGATTGCTTGCTGGTGGCCGTCACCGAGAAGCGCACGAAGGCAGAAATCGACCGCTTGGCCGCGCTAGGCAGTGAACTGAACTATGCGTAACACCTTTTACCACCGACCTGCTCTTCGAACTTTCCAAGCCCGGCTGCGGCGGGGCCGTGCTGCCCGCAGTGCGACGTGCCGAGCGTGCCGGCTGGCAGACCTGCTGCCGGCGGAGGCGCTGGCCGACGAAGCCGCTGCCGCTGCCCGAGCTGGCGGAGCCGGACATCGTCCGGCATTTCGTCAATCTGTCGACGCTCAACATGTCGGTCGACACGCACTTCTATCCGCTCGGCTCCTGTACGATGAAGTACAACCCCAAGCGGAACGAGCGGCTGGCCGCCCTGCCGGGCTTGGCCGATCTGCATCCCTATCAGAGCGACGACACGATCCAAGGGATGCTGGAACTGCTCTACGCAATGCCAGCAGATCCTGGCCGAGATCGCCGGGCTGCCGGCCGTTTCGCTGCAACCGGCCGCCGGGGCCCAGGGCGAGCTGACGGCCCTGCTCGTTGCGGCCGCCTACTTCCGCGATCAGAAGCAGTCCCAAGTCCGTCGTGCTGATTCCCGACAGCGCCCACGGCACCAACCCGGCCAGCGCCGCGATGGCCGGCTTCGAAACCGTGACGGTCAAGAGCACCGCCAGCGGGCTGGTCGATCTCGACGATCTCCGCGAGCAGCTCGACGAGCGCGACGGCCGTGTTCATGATCACCAACCCCAACACGCTGGGCCTGTTCGAGACCGCAGATCGCCCAGATCGCCGAGATGGTCCACGCGGTCGGCGGCCTGGTCTATCTCGACGGCGCCAACATGAACGCCATCCTGGGCATCACCCGGCCGGGCGATTTCGGCGCCGACATGATGCACTTCAACCCGCACAAGACCTTCAGCGGCCCGCACGGCGGCGGCGGTCCCGGCGCGGGCCCGATCGCCGTCGGCGAAAAGCTCGCCCCCTATCTGCCCGTCGCCGGTCGTCGTCGAACGACGGCGACAGCTACCGGCTGGACTACGACCGGCCGAAGTCGATCGGCCGCGTGCGGAGCTTCTTCGGCAACGTCGGCGTGCTGGTGCGGATGTACTGCTACATCCGCACGCACGGCCCCGAAGGCCTGCGGAGTATCACCGAAAACGCCGTGCTCAACGCCAACTATCTGCTGAGCCGCGTGAAGGACATCTTGCCGGTGCCGCAGGGCGATCGCTGCATGCACGAGTTCGTGGCCTCGGCCGCGAAGCTCAAGGCCGAGCGCGAGCATGTCGGCGATGGACATCGCCAAGCGGCTGCTCGGACTACGGCTTCCACGCCCCGACGGTCTATTTCCCGCTGGATCGTCCAGGAAGCGATGATGATCGAGCCGACCGAGACCGAGAGCAAGGACACGCTCGACGCCTTCGCCGACACGCTGCGGTGCATCGTCCGCGAGTCGCACGAGCAATTGCACGACGCGCCCACACGACACCCATCAGCCGGCCGGATGAAGTCCGCGCCGCGCGCAGCCGGTTTTGAAATGGACGCCGCACGCATGACTTGGGAGTGTCGCTTGCTCCGCCATGAACCGGCCGCCGGCGCGTGGAACATGGCTGCCGACGAAGTGCTCCTCGATCGCGCGGAAGAACGCGCCGTCCCTTGCTTGCGCTTCTACGGCTGGAGCGAGCCGACGCTCTCGCTGGGCTATTTCCAGACCTACTCGGATCGTCAGCAGCATGCGGCCAGCCGGCACTGCGCGGCCGTGCGACGGCTTACCGGCGGCGGGGCGATCCTGCACGATAACGAAATCACGTACAGCATCGTGCTGCCAGGCGGCCACCCGCTGGCTGTGCGCCGCGATGAGCTGTATCAAGCGATGCACGGCTGCCTGATCGAAGCGCTGGCCGGTTTCGGCGCGGCCGCGCGGTTGTGTGAAGCCGACGCAACCGCTAGGACGGCCGTCGAGCCGTTTCTCTGTTTCCAGCGACGATCACCTGGCGACGTACTGCTGGGCGAGCACAAAATCTGCGGCAGCGCTCAGCGGCGACGGAACGCGGCCGTATTGCAGCATGGCAGTTTGCTTTGGACGGCGTCTTCAGCGGCCCCGGAACTGCCCGGCGTGGCCGATCTGGCCAACCGGCCGATTCCTTGGGACAAGCTCATGGAAACCTGGCTCGACGGCCTCGCCGAGCGGCTGAGGTTCTCTTGGCGGCCCGAGGATCTTAGCGCCACGGAAGCTCACCTCTCCAAAGACCTCGCGGAATCCTGGTATGCCACCTACACGTGGACTCAGTACCGCGGTCGTCGGGCAGTAGCCAATCGCTCGACAGCATGCCCCTAGCGACGTAGGCGGTGCTTACTTAACTCAATTAAAAAAGATGACTGGGGGCAATCAGTCCATACAATGGGCTGAAAGGTCGAGCAACCTTGTCGATCCGCGATTGAATGGAAATATTTGGCAAGAAACCCTTTGACGACGCCGATGCCATTTGATAAATTAGAGTGTAGGGAGGTGGGCCAATGGCTCCCTTCACCCTTTTCTTTGGAGCGAGTCATGGACGTGAAATTGGTTGTCGTCGGCGGGAAGCGGCCGGGCCAGGAAATCGCCGTATCGGGTCCAGAGTTCATCGTCGGCCGTGCCCCCGAATGCAAGCTGCGGCCCAACAGCGACATGGTCAGCCGCCGGCATTGCATGATCTCCGTTGAGGAGGGCAAGGCCACCATCCGCGACCTGGGCAGCCGCAATGGAACCATCGTCAACGGCCAGAAGATCACCGCCGAGCAGGAACTGAAAACCGGCGACAAAGTCAAGGTCGGCCCGCTGGAGTTCGAGGTTCACCTGAGCACGAGCATCGGCGGCAAGAAGAAGCCCAAGGTTCATAATGTTCACGAAGCCGCCGCGCGCACCTGGGAAGCGGCGAAACCGCGCGACAGCGAACCTGACCTCAGCGATTGGCTGGCCGAAGAGGACGACAACGACACAAAGATCAACAAGCTGACGACCACATACACTCCGGCTATGCCCGCCAAACCCGCTGTACCCGCCGAGCCGGAGCCCGTCGCAGAGAAGCAGCAGCGCATCGATCCGATGGCCGGACCAGGGCAGCAGCAGAAGCCGATGGCGGAAAGCAGCCGGGCCGCCGCTGCCGAGATGCTCAAGCAATTCTTCAAACCGCGCCGATAGAGCGTCGGGCGCTTCTCCGCACCGCCTCGTACCAACGCTCTGCTTGGGCAGGCGCTGCTAGCCGCTCTGCGGCCATTCTGGCGCGTTCGTGAGGTAGGAACGCGGAGCGCGTAGGGTAGCGTCGAGCTTGCGAGACCTACCACGAATTGACGATTCTGGGCGGGTCTTGTAGAACTTGACCACGCCCCACATTTGTTCTGACGATCACGCAACTCCTCCAAGTCTGCTGCCCCTCCGCGCCTCCGGCATCTTTGCGCAATCGGCACCAACCATAAAAGCCGGTCAAAATACGAGAACCGCACCTTTTTCCCAGGGCTTAATTCTTACCTGGTCGGCAATCCGATGCTATTTTTCAACAAGGTTGCACTTTCGCCAACTTAACATCGAACGCCCCCCGAACAGGAGACTTCCGCCCGTGTCCGCCAAGAAGCCCGCCGCACGAGTAAAGGAAAAGACTTCGCACTCGGCCGAAAAGGCCGCCGCCACGCGAAAACGACCCGCCGAAAACAACATGACGGCCAAGGAAACCAGCCCCATTATGGACGCGCGATCGAACAAGGACCGCCGCAACTGCGACCGCCGGGGAACGAGCGCGCCGGTCGCAATCGAGCGCAGAACGGGCGAGCGGCGGGCGAAAGTCAGTCGGCGCCGCCAGATCGATCCTACCACCTGCGAGCGGGATTATTCGGTGGAAGAGGTCGAATTCATGAGCGCGCTGGACGAGTACAAACGCCGCAACGGCCGCATGTTTCCCACGTGCAGCGAAGTCCTGGAAGTCATCAGGGGCCTTGGCTACGAGAAGCGGGCGGAATTGACTACGGCCACTCCGGCCGCAGAAACCACACGCGTGGCAGAAGTTACGACCGATCAAGCGGTCTGAGGCAACTGTTCCCTTCCGCCGGTTCTCTCGCAAGCCCTCCGAGAAACCTCGGGGGGCTGGCCATTTCTTGGCGCTGGAGTTCCGCCTTCAGGCGGCATTAGCGGAAAAAATCGCCTAAAGCCGGAACGGGTGCAGGAACGGGCTTCTTTTATCCGACGGTAGTTAGGGACGGCTCTCGGGGGACGTTGGGATGGAAGGGGTGACCTGGGCGACTGTTGAGGAAGTTGCTCAGGCGGTCGTCCTCGCACAGGGCGGCGGCCCGGATTTGCAGGATCGCTTCGCCACTGGCCCCGTCGTTCCAGAATTTCTCGGTCCCTTTCACCCTGGCGTTGATCTCTTTGACGAACGACTCCATGTGCGCCGAAGTGCATGGCAGCCCTTGCCGACGATAGGTGGGATAGTCCATACGCGAGGCGTTGTTCTGAAAATAGCCGAGCGCGTCAGCGAGAACCTTGCGCGGGTCGCTCTTTTCACAATCCTTCGGGGGCAAACCCACGGCGCTGCTGGTGCTCGCGAAGTTCGCCGATCACCTGGAGAACCTTGCCGGCCCAAGAGGCGCGTGCCCAACGGAGATAGTCCGTCCAGCGGCGCTCCGCGTCAACGTGAACGCAGCCAGCGGCTTCGTACAGGTGTTCAACGGCATGCACGAAATCGAGGACCGGCATGAAGTCGGGAAAGTGACGCTTCTGAATCGTCCAGTTGTACGGCAATCCATCGCTCACGAAGGCCTTCTTGGCGGCATGATAGAAGCCGCGCACATCGGCTTCCACCTCCATCATCCGTCCGAAGGCGTCACTGTCCTCCAGGGAGCTGAGAGAGGTGCGAAACAGAGGCTCTGGACGCCAGTCGTCGGAGGCGTGTTCCCCGACCGTGCCCGCAGAAGAAGCGGCCTTTTCAGCCGCGACGCGCGGCGGATTCTCCTCGCCAACGCCCGACAACAACTTCTTCATCCGCTCACGGTTGGCGAAACAAGGGGGCAAGTCGGGGTGCGGATCGTCCGTGAAAGAGCGGCCTTTCATCCGCAAAAACAGGGCGTTTTTGTTCTCTCGCCAATGCGGATGATGCACCCCTTTGCCGCCCCCTTCGTCGCGCGTTTGCATCCGTCCGCCATCGGCGCTGACGCGCGCCAAATCGATCGGCGTCTTCGCCTGCGCCTGCTGCCGCGGGAACGGCCGATCGAAATACGCCTCGACCCGCGCGTCGCGCTGCGCCACCATCTGCGAACCGATCTTCACCGCCGTCTTGTTCAATCCGCGACCGGTGATTTCGATCCCGCCGATCTTTCGTAGCACCAACTCTCCCACCGCGTACGAAGGGGCATACGCCGCGGCAAGCACCTTCTTCTCCAGCACGGCGGGGCTCGCCGAACCGCCGTCAATCCGCAACGGGATGCGTTGAGGGAAAAAAATCCCGCTCACAGGGCGGGCAAGCGAAGGCCGGTTCGCGAAGTCGAACTTCGCCGTCGTCGGTCTGCAACACCAGATCGTGCGGCTTCTCTTCCGGCAGGTGCTTCTCACCGCACGTCGGGCACGGTTCCTCGCCCGCGAAGTGCGCCGCGTGCTGTTCGCTTAGCGACGCGTCGATCGCCCGCGCCAGCATCCGCCCGGCGCGATGCCCAAACCGCTCGATCTGGGCGAAGCTGGTTTCCCGCGGCGGTCCTGCCGGTCCAAACCCATGCTTTGCCAGCAACGCCACCAGTTCGCTGAACTTCTCTTTTTCCTCCGCCGTCAGTTCCAGATCCTCGTTTCGAGCGTCCTTGCTCATCGCAGTTTCCTTTCCAAAGTTTCCAACTTGCCCAAGTACGCCCAAAACCTAACCTATGGCGGACAAATCCACCACCCGAGTTTTCACCCCGCCCTCAGCCCGCCGAAGCCCGTTCCTACACCCCAGCCGGAACTCCAACGGGAATCACTCTTGCACGACCAGGCCCGAATCGCTATTTTCCCCGCGGATTATAGTAATTGTCCCAACTTGGCGCGATTCCGTGGCAAAAATCCCCGCAATGCGATTGGCCATCCTATGTGTTGGTCTCGGCCTTCCCGTGGCCGGCGGCTGCACCAATTTTGTGGCCAATCGCAGTAATGCCGACGGCGTGACGCTCTTCCAGCGCGGCCAATATCAGGAGGCCCTAGCCCAGTTCCAGGCGGCCACCTATGCCGATCCCGGCAATGCCGACGGCTACTACAACCTCGGCGCGACCTACCATCGGCTGGGCCGGGTCCGCACGGAAAAGAACGACTATCTGGCCCAAGCCGAGAAAAACTACCGTCAATGCTTGGATAAGAACCCCAACCATCGCGACTGCCATCGCGGGCTGGCGGTCCTGCTCATCGAAGAGAACAGGGCGAAGGAAGCGTTTGCCTCAATCCAAACCTGGGCAGCCCAATCGCCTTCGTTGGCCGAGCCTCGCATGGAACTCGCCCGACTGTACGAAGAGTTCGGCAACAAGGAGGCGGCCGCCAACACGCTCGCCGAGGCGGTGCGGCTGAATCCGGACGACCCGCGGCAGTGGGCCGCGATGGGCAAGGTGCGCGAGGAGATGGGCGACAACACCCAGGCCCTCACCGACTATCAACATTCGCTTGGCATCAACCCGAGCCAGCCCGACGTCACCGCGAGGGTCGCTTCGCTCCAAGCCTCGCTGGCCCACCAGCCGCTGACTCTGCCGCCCCCGCCGGCCACGACTCCTGGCGCGGCTCCAGCCGCCGCGCCCGCCAACACGTCTTCGCCCGTCCTCGCCGGCCAACCGCCGCCGGCCAATCGCTGAGCAGCCGGAGTCGGTTCTGACCGCTCACGTCAAGCTCGGGCCACGGACCGCCGGTTTTGCCAACGATAGCGGCCGTGCGGAATAGACGCATTTTCAGGGCACTATATCCGCACTTCGCGGCTTGCCCCTCACGACCCTTGCATCGCGGGTTTTCCGCGTTACAAGTTTGTTCGCTTTCCGCTGCGCACCGGGGTGGGGTGGTGGTGGCTAGAACGATTATTCTACCGCACTTTTCTCCTCGATTTTTTTGACGGACGCCCAATCATGGTCTATACTCGACTGTAGCGGCACTGCGCTGCTCGCGAAAACCGCTGACAACAGGACGGACCGAACCCAGATCGCCTGGCCCTCCACGGGGATCCAAGCGCGTTCTCAGACCGACACGGACGACACCATGCGACGAACGCCCTTCGCGGCAGTCCTTCTTTGCCTTGCGGCTTTTACCGTCTTTACAGGGCCATTGGCGGCCCAGCACACCGCTACCTCTTCCCTGGCGTTCACCGAGCGCTCGGTCGAGATCGACGGCCTGTTGCAGCGCGGCCAGGAACTTGAGGGCCAGCGCCGCTGGGGCGAGGCGCTCGCCCATTACGAGCAGGGTTTGCGGCAGTTCCCCGAGGCCGATTCGCTGGAGAAGCGCTTCGAGATGGCCCGGTTGCATTACGACCTGGGCCGTCGCTACGCCGATCGCAGCTTTTCGGAGCGGGTCTCTCACATGCCGGTCGAAAAGGCGCTCGATCTCTACCAGCAGGTGCTGCTGAAGATCCAGACGCATTACGTCGAGCAGCCGGCGTGGCAGGACCTCGTCGCACGTGGCACTGCCGATCTCCAAACTGCTTTGGCTGAGCCAATCTTCGTTCAACGGAATCTGCCCGGCGTCACTGCGGCGACAATTGAAGGCTTCCGCCGCGAGTTGAACGAAACCGCAGCTCAGCGGAGCGTGGCCAGTCGCATTGACGCTCGCGATAGCGTGGTTGCGGCCGCGAACCTTGCCCAGCAGCGGCTCGGATTCAGCGCCAACGGTCGTGATCCTCGAGTATCTCTGCGGCGCGACGAATTCGCTCGATCCGTATTCCACCTTCCTCACGCCCGATCAGTTAAGCGAAGTCTACTCGCAGATCGACGGCAACTTCGTCGGGCTGGGCGTCGAATTGAAGGCCCAGGACGGCGGCCTCGTGATCGTTCGCGTCATCCCCGGCAGCCCAGCCGAGCAAGCCGGGGTGCGGGCCGGCGATCGCATCCGCGCAGTTGACGGCCGCCCCACGAACCGCTACACGACCGATCAGGCCGCCAATTTGCTGCAAGGCCTGGAAGGCACTGTTTGCACGCTCGTGGTCGCCGCGCCGGGCGAGGCCGAGCGACAGATCGCCGTCCGCCGCCAGCGGATCGAAGTGCCCAGCGTCGATCAGGTGCATATCATGGATGCGCAACAGGGCGTGGGATACATGCGGCTGACGTGCTTCCAAAAGACGACCCGCCGCGACCTCGAGGCCGCGCTCTGGCGGCTGAATCGCGAAGGCATGAGGAGCCTGATCATTGATCTCCGCGGCAATCCCGGCGGCTCCTCATCTCGTCGGTCGATGTGGCCGATTTGTTCCTCACTCAAGGCGTGATCGTCAGCACGCATGGCCGCATCGCCCAGGAAGACAGCACCTACATGGCCCACGAAGAAGGCACATGGAGCGTCCCCTTGACGCTGATCATCGACCAGGAAAGCGCGAGCGCGGCCGAGATCTTTTCCGGCGCGATCCACGACCACCACCGCGGCACGGTCGTCGGCGTGCGAAGCTTCGGCAAAGGCTCCGTGCAGGGCATCTTCCAGCTTGAGGGCGCCGAAGCCGGCCTGCGGCTGACGACGGCTAAGTTCTACTCGCCCACCGGCAAGCCGTACAGCCGCGTGGGCGTCGAACCGGACGTCGTTGTGCATCAGACGGCCCGGCCGATCAACGGCCAAGTCGCGCCTAAAGACGACGCCATGCTTACGGCCGCGCTCCAGATCGCGCAAAAAGTCGCACTGCCGAAGTAGAAGTTGGGTGGCACGACCCTGAGCTTGCGAAGGGCGTGGTTTTCGCGATTCCCACGCCCTTCGCTTGAAGCTCATCGCGTGCCACCCGATCCAATCCGCGGCGCCTTACGACCTTCGCACACGCACCCTCAGGGCGCCCGGCACCGGGCCATTCGCGACCACAAACAGGTATCCGCCGCCGCAGCCGGAATACATCGCGCCGCAATATTGCGACTGGTAGTAAGCCAGAAGACCTTTCAGGTCGACCGTCAGCGCCGGATGCCGGACGGTGCGCGGCAGAATCGCTTCCCAGCACTCCATGCATGTGTTCATCGACGCGCCCAGAGCCGCCGCATTTCGGGCCACGATCGCGTCGTAGCATTCCTTGCCCGTCGTGCCTAATCGGCGAATCCATGCCGGATCGAGGTTCTTCGTCCCCAACGGATTGTAGCCCTCGGACCGCGGGGCCACGGGCAGCAGGTGAATGACCTCTTCCAGCCAGTCGGCGACCAGTTCGTTGCGGCAGGTTTCGATGTGGCGGGGAAACACCCCGCCTTCGCACGAATAGTCGTAATCGAGGCGGTTTACGCCCGGATAGATCAGGCCGATCATGTCCTGCGAGCCCGAAGGCTCGCCTCGCCCGCGGTTCTCCGCGCGTAGAGCTCGCGAACCAATTCGGCCGGGTCGCGGTCCGGCAGCCGGCCGCCCCATAGCTCGAGAGCGACACGGCGCGTGCCGGTCGCCATGCCGGCGCGTTCCATGAAGCGGCACGTGGGTTCCAGCCCAACCACCACCATCGAGCCAGGTGGACTCGGATTGAGCCTCGAGACGAACGGCTGATCGATCCATCCGCCGGCCAAGGCCATGCGGTAGGGGATCGCGCCGATGATGTCGGTGAGAGCGGACATAATGAAGGAGCGGCAGAAGGATCGGTTCCCAGCTAGATCGTATCTCTCACCGTCCGCTTGCCGGCCTTGCGGTCCGCGTATTGCTGGGCGATCCAGGCATAGGTCTTCGCCAGCCCCTCGCGGAACGGCGTGTGCGGCTCCCAGCCGAGGATGCTCTTGATCATCGTGTTGTCGCTGTTGCGGCCGGCCACGCCCCGCGGGGCATTCGGATCGTAGTCGCGGCTGCAGCTTCACGCCGCCGATCTCCTCGGCGATGCTCACCAAGTCGTTGATCGAGACCAGCTCGCTGGAGCCGAGGTTGATCGGCGTGGCGATCGAGTCGTCGCAGTGCATGATCCGGTCGATGCCTTCGGTGCAGTCGTCGATGTACATGAAGCTGCGGGTCTGCGTGCCGTCGCCCCAGATCTCGATGCTGCCGCTGCCTCGGTCCTTGGCCTCGATCACCTTGCGGCAGATGGCCGCGGGGGCCTTCTCGCGGCCGCCGTCCCAGGTGCCGTGCGGGCCGTAGACGTTGTGGAAGCGGGCGATGAAGGTCTTCATGCCGCGCTCGGCCCAATATTCCTGGCAGAACATCTCCGACATCAGCTTCTCCCAGCCGTAGCCGCGCTCGGCCATGGCCGGGTAGGCGTCCGACTCCTTCAGCGCCCGGACGTTCGGGTCCTTTTGCAGGTCCGTGTTGTAGGCGCAGGCGGAGGAAGAGTAGAAGTAGCGCTCCGCGCCGGCGCGCTAGGCGGCCTCGATCAGGTGCGTGTTGATCAGGATGCTGCGCAGGCACTCGACGCGGAAGCGCTCGATGAAGCCCATGCCGCCCATGTCGGCGGCCAGGTTGTAGACCTCGCGGCGCCCTTCGCAGGCGCGCTCGCAGTTGTCCTGCTCGCTCAGGTCCAGGCAGAGGCTCTCCACGCCGGGCGACGCTGCTGGTACCAGTCGGGCAGCGGCTTCTTATCGACCGCGCGGATGCGGGTGAAGCCGCGGTCGTGGAAGTATCGCGTCAGCGAGCCGCCGATAAAGCCGCCGGCGCCGGCGATGACGATCAGGTCGTCCTTGTCGCAATCGGAGTGACTCGTTTGTTCGCTCATGATCCCTTTCTTTCAAATTGAATGTACCACCAGTTTATTCGCTTGCGGGCCGGACTGCCCATAGCTAAACTTAACCAAAGGATGCCAATTTTTGACCTGTCTTGTTGGAGTCCCGCCTTCAGGCGGTTTTATTTAGCCGCCCACCGTTATGCCGAATGTCGCCCGCCGTCCCGCCCCGGACTTCTTCACGCCTCACGTCCGCGAGGCGCGGCGGTTCTATCTTGATCTGGCACCGCCGGCGCGAAAGCCGCTCGCGGTAGTCTTCGGCGGCGTGGAGCATTTGGCCCCCGCTTACTCGGTCGATCGCGCGACTTTCCCTTACTTCTCGATCGAGTTTGTCGCCCGCGGCAAGGGGACGCTCGTGCTTTCCGGCGACACGGTGAAATTGCTGCCGGGCGAAGTCTTCGCCTACGCGCCCGGCGTACCGCATCAGATCACCACCGACCGCGACGATCCGCTGGTCAAGTATTTCGTCGATTTTGCCGGCCGCCGCGCCGCCGCGCTGCTGCGGCAGTTCGACCTTGCGCCGGGCACGAGCGGCCGAGTCCTTTCGCCGGGCGAGATCCAGCGCGTCTTCGACGACCTGATCCAAAACGGACTGAAATCGACGCGCCTCACGTCGCAGATATGCGCGACCTTGCTGGAATACCTAGTATTAAAGATTTCCGAATCACTCAGCACGTGGGAAGCCGCCCAGTCGCCGGCCTACGCGACCTACGAGCGATGCAGGCAATACATCGAAGCAAACTGCACGCGGCTGACCGGCTTGCCGCAGATCGCCCGGCAGTGCCACGTCGTCCCGGCCTATCTCTGCCGGCTTTTTCGCCGCTACGACCATCAAACACCTTACCAGTACTTGATGCGGCTGAAAATGAACGTCGCCGCCGAGCGATTGCGGAACCCCGGCGTGCTGGTCAAGCAAGTCGCCGCTGAACTAGGTTTTGACGATCCGTTTCACTTCTCCCGCGCGTTCAAGAACGTCTTGGGGCTTTCGCCGGAGAAGTTTCGTCGCTTGCGGTAAGCCTCAGTAATGCAGAAACGTGCCGTTGAACAAGGAATGCACGGCGCGGGTTAGCTCCTTTTGGCCTGCCGGCAACGGCCGAAATTGCTCCCATCGGAATTGGACACTATAATCACCCGATCGGGACAAAAGAGCGCTCCCCAGGGCGGTAGTCGCGCCAACTCAACAGTAAACGTCATGTCATCAGGCCCGGTTCAGGAAAATGATGAGGCGACCGAGTTGACCTCCGGCGACATCAATGCGCTCCGCGAAATTGTTGAAGGAACCGCGGAAAGCACGGGCGAGGCTTTTTTCGAATCGCTCGTCGAGCACTTGGCGACGGCCATCCAGGTGCAATATGCCTTCGTGGCGGAATTCGCGAAGCGCCCACGCGGGTGCGGACGCTGGCCTATTGGACCAAGGACCGCATTGCCGGAAACATCGAATTCAACTTGGCGGGCACGCCCTGCGAGGAGGTGATTGCCGGCGCGCTGTGCCACCATCCCGCAGGCGTGCAAGAGCTATTCCCACAGGATGCGGGCCTCATCGACCTGGGGATTCAGAGTTACCTGGGCGTACCGCTGGTCGATTCGCAGGGCCAAGTACTGGGACACTTGGCGGTTTTCGATGAGCGGCCAATGCCCGTGCAGCCGAAGAAGCTGCTCATTTTCCACATTTTTGCCAGCCGTGCAGCCGCCGAGCTCAATCGCCTCCGCATGGAGCAAATGCTCAAGGAAAGCGAAAAGCGGTACCGCGATTTGTTCGACGAGGCGCCGATTCCCTATGTCTTTGAAGACACCCAGACGCGGTTCGTCAGCGTCAACCGCGCGGCGATGAAGCTCCTCGGCCTGCGTGACGAGGACGTTCCCGGCACGATCGGCATGTCGCTGGTTGCCGCTACTCCTGATAATCAAGAACGACTTCGCGCGGCCTTTGAGGACATCCGCCACGGCAAGGAAAGCGAACTCGTCGAATTGGAACTTCGCCGCAAGGACGACGGCCCGCCGGTTTGGGTGCAGTTCTGGTCGCGCCCGGAACCGGACGGCAAGCATACACGAACGATGATTATCGATATTACCGACCGCGTCCTGGCGGAGCGAGAAAAGGCGCGCTTGCAGCAGCAGAACCTGTACTTGCAGGAGGAGATCAATGCGTCGCGCGATTTCCAGGAGATCGTGGGCCGCTCCACGGCGCTCGCGGCGGTGCTGGAAAACGTGCGGCGGGTTGCTCCCACCGACGCCTCCGTGCTGATCACCGGCCAGACGGGCACGGGCAAGGAACTGATCGCCCGAGCAATTCATTCCGTCAGCAAGCGCCGCGATCAGCCGCTGATTAAGGTCAATTGCGCGGCGCTGCCGTCGGGACTGGTAGAAAGCGAACTGTTCGGCCATGAAAAAGGGGCCTTCACCGGCGCCATCGCCCGACGCGTCGGCCGCTTCGAATTGGCCGACGGGGGAACGATCTTCCTGGATGAAGTCGGCGAGTTGTCGCTCGACATTCAAGCGAAACTACTGCGCGTGCTTCAGGAGCGTGAATTCGATCGTGTCGGCGGACGAACGCCGCAGCACGTCGACGTTCGCGTGATCGCGGCCACCAACCGGGACCTGGCCAGCGCTGTTCGCGAGAAGTCATTCCGTGAAGACCTGTTCTACCGGCTGAACGTCTTTCCCATCGAGCTTCCGCCGTTGCGAAATCGGAAGGAAGATATCCCGCTTTTGGCGCATTACATGTTGAGCAAGTACGCCATGCAGATTGGCAAGCCGATCGACGGCATCGGCCCTGGGACCATCGAGCGCATGCGGGCCTACCCCTGGCCGGGCAACATTCGCGAATTGCAGAACGTCATTGAGCGGGCAACGATCCTCGCCACGGGCCGAGTTCTTGAAATCGGGCCGGAATTGCTGCTCGGTACGAGCACTTCGCCGAAACCAGATGCCACAGCGGAACGCACTTCACCTTCCAATCTGAAGACCGTGGCCAACCTGGAGACCGTCGAACGCAACCACATTCTGGCCGTTCTGAAGCAAACGAACTGGCGGATCAGCGGCCCCGACGGCGCGGCCGACATCCTGGCCCTGCATCCCAACACGCTCCGCAGTCGCATGAAGAAACTCGGCATCTCACGCGATTCCAGCGACGCTTCGTAGGCCAGCGACCCGCAAACGCAAGAGTGAAGTTTGCGGTCGGACTGCCAGTTCTCATGCGAGCATTGCTCAAATGCTTGTGCTTGAACGTCCTGGGGTAGATGGGCGATGAGGTTGGCGTGGCTATCCTGATGCTGCGCGGTTCAGGAGAGCGCGGGATAACTCGTGTAGCCGGCAGCGTCTCCTCCGTAGAAAGTCGTTGGGTCCGGTTCATTCAGTGCAGTTCCGAGTTGCAGCCGCCTTGGTAGATCGGGATTGGCGATGAAATGGCGACCATAGGCGATTGCGTCGGCCCGGCCGCTTCTCACAGCTACTTCGCCCGAAGGTCCGTCGAATCCGCCATTGGCCACGTAGACACCGTGCCAGCCGTGTCGCATCCTGACGAACAGCGAAGCGAATTCAGGCGACGGCGGGGCGTCGCCGGGCGACGCTTCCACGACGTGCAGATATCCCAGCCCCAGCGCCGACATCGCCGCGACTGCCGCCATGAAAGTGCTCTCGGGGTCCTCGTCGCACATGTCGTTGAAGGTCCCGCGCGGGGACAGCCTCACCCCGATGCGCGAGGAGGTCCAGACCTCGGAAACAGCCTGCGCGACTTGCGACAAAAACCTGATTCTGTTTGCTACTAACCCACCATATTCGTCGATCCGATGATTAGTTCCCGACTGTAGAAATTGGTCGATCAAGTAACCGTTTGCCGCATGAATCTCGACCCCATCGAATCCGGCTTCCTTGGCGTTATGTGCGGCCGCTCGGTAATCGGCCAAGGTCTCTTTGATTCCGCTGGCCGTCAAGGCGACCGGCTCCGAAACCTCTGCCCGACCCGTGGCAATGAACGTCTGGCATTCGCGCGGATTGCGGATGGAGCAACGGGCTGCGCGTCGTTTGGCAACAAGGAGGAATGAGAGATTCGGCCGACATGCCACAACTGCAGGAAGATTCGGCCTCCACTCTTATGAACGGATTCCACGATTCGGCTCCACGCTCGCACCTGTTCGGGGGAATGAATGCCCGGCGTATTAACGTACCCCTTTCCCATTGGGGAAATCTGAGTCGCCTCCGTAATGATGAGGCCTGCTGATGCACGCTGCGAGTAGTATGTCGCCGCAAGTTCGCTATGCACGCCATCTGGATTGGCGCGGTTCCGCGTCGTCGGTGCCATGAAGACACGATTTGGCAGGGTTAAAGACCCGAGTTGGACTGATTCGAAAAGGCTCTTCATTTTGTGCTCCTGTTGTTCAACGACATGGTGTGCTGGTTGGGTTCGAACTCTGTTATTGAGCCGGCAAATCGCTAGCCTTCTCTGGGCGCCGCTCCTTCCAAACCGCAAAAGCAGTGAGCAATGCGAGGAGGAGAACGACAAAGGGAATCACAGGCGGCTTGATACCCAGAGGAAGAACGCTGGCAGGCACCTGAGGCTGCAGGTGGACATAGATTGCCGTGCCCATCTGAACAACGAGGATCGAACACGCGATCAGGAGCGGACGTTCTCTGTTTTTTGCGGTCAACGATCTTCGAAGCCATGGCAGTAAGAACAGGCACCCGACGACCATTTCCCCCAGTTTTCCCGCGAGAATCGCCTCGTGCGGTAGATGACTCTCTTGAATCTGGATTTCAAACCATCCACGGAATGGCTGGAAAAATTTGAGGAATCCGAACATGAACATCAGAATTCCCAGGAACAGCGATAAAGGCTTGCTTAGGCGACGAGTCATTGTCTTTCTCCACTTTCGAAATTGTTCGACTCCCCAGCGCCAGCCCGCGGGCCATCTTGCGGAACTGGCGCCGATCTAGGGTTCAACTCTCGGACCGAAACGCCTGATCCAATTCGCTTGGGGAAATGTGATCCGTATAGTTGCTGATCGTCTTGAGGGCTACGCCGATCAGAACCTCAAGTATTTGATCCTTACGGTATCCCGCGGCCAGGAAGTTCTCGATCGTCTGCGCCTCCACATGTCCACGCTCGGCAACCATCTCCCTCGTGAGCGCGACAAGCGCGTTGGACTTCGGGTCGGGCAGCGGCAGGTTGGACCTGACGGCGGACACGACCTCGGCCGGCACGTGCAAGAAGG
Organism: uncultured Planctomycetia bacterium; assembly: GCA_963707295.1. Taxonomy (GTDB): domain Bacteria; phylum Planctomycetota; class Planctomycetia; order Pirellulales; family Thermoguttaceae; genus JANXQG01. Next base: position 2,182,696 of record CAVPPL010000005.1, on the reverse strand, counting down.
ACTTTAGGACCGTGCTGTGAGCCGCCACACAGTAGTTGCAGTCATTCTCAATGCTCGCGGCCAACAGGATAAGATGGCGTTCCGCGGCGGTCAGACTGCCTTTGTCAAATACGCTTTCCAGGCCGAAATAGCCCTCAAGCAAGAAAGGAGAATTAGCGAACGTTCCAAACATGTTCGGAATGAACTTGTACGACTTTCGGATCTTCTCCAGAAGCGGTCGAGACGCTTCTGGGGCGGTTTCCAGGCCGAGCGGAGTGAAAAGGCTGCTTTGGGTGCTCATTATCTAAGGTTTCCTTTCGTTAAGGCTGGTTTGAGGAGTATAGACAGACGTGAACTCGCGAGAGTCTTTCGCCGGCCATCCTCTTGACGGGATATCTCCATATCTCCGCGATCCACATCGCGGCCTCCTTCACTGCTCGCGGGAAGAGCGCGTTACTCAACGCCCGGAATGCCGGGGTGATCCGGCGGCCGAGGGCCGGGGGCGGCCCAGAAGAACTTGCGTTCGGAGTGAGGAATCGGCCGGTCATTGATGCTCGCCTCGCGGCGGCGCATGAGTCCCCGTTCGTCGAACTCCCAGAGCTCGTTGCCGTAGCTGCGGAACCACTGGCCCGCGTCATCGTGCCATTCATACTGAAAGCGAACGGCAATCCGGTTATCACGGAATCCCCAAAGGTCCTTAACCAACCGGTAGTCCAGTTCTCGGACCCATTTGCGGGCCAGAAACTGACGGATCGCATCGCGACCGGTGACAAACTCGCCGCGATTCCGCCAGACCGAGTCCTCGGTGTAGGCAAGGGCGACGCGGTTCGGGTCACGAGAGTTCCAGGCGTCTTCGGCGAGCCGGACCTTCCTGTTAGCTGTCTCGAAGGTGAACGGCGGTGTGATGATCGTCTGCGGATTTGAAGTTTCTAGTTCGATAGCCATTATTGATCCTGTTGCATGGTGTGAGAAAGAAGGCCCCCGACAGCCAGGGGCCATGTTTGTCCTGGAACGCTCTATGATCAATCAGGCGTCGAGCGGCGCCGCTTGCGGAAAGTCGATGTCGGTCTCGGCGACAAGATTGAAGTAGTTGGTGAAGATGTTGAGGGCAACGCCAGCAACTATCTCGGCGATGGCATCATCGCCGAAACCTGCAGGCGCGGATGTCTGCAATATCGGCATCGCTGACGTTGCCCTTCTGATCGACCAGCTCGCGGGCAAACCGAATGAGCGCGTCCGTCTTGGGGTCAACCGCAGTCCCGCGGCGGGTGTCGAGGATCTGCTCAGCGGTGAGTCCCACCATCTTTCCAATTGCGGAGTGAGCCGCGACGCAGTAATCGCAATGATTCGTCTGACCGACAATCAATGCGATCTGCTCGCGATGCTTTGCGGACAAAACTCCTTGGGCAAGCGCACCGCTGAGCGTCAAGTAGCCTTCCAGGACAGGCGGCGAGTTGGCCATCGCCCGGGTCATGTTGGGAACAAGGCCCAGCTTACTCTTAACGGCTTCCAGCAATTCTTTTGCTTTGCCAGTGGCCGACTCGGAGCTAATCTGTGCGAAACGAGACATGATGCACCTGCTATTATTTGTGAGGGTAGTTAATTGACAGCCCACTACTCGCTGTCAACTACAGAGAGCAATACACTTTGCGTGCCACTGCGCAGTAAATGATATGGTTGCAACCTCTGCTTCTCGTTAGGTTGCGCAGCTTAGGATAGCGTGCAGGCGTTTTTTGTAGGGATACAATTTACGTTGCTCGGCTTGGATTCGATCGGCGTGGAAGGCATCCCAGTCATCGTTGACATAGAGGGCTCGTAAGCTGAGAATCGCCTGGGCGCCGGCGATTCGCCACCGCATGCCGGCTTGTTCCATGCGGTCCTTCACCAAGTGCCGGCAGGCGCCCTCCACAACACCGCTGCCGATCGGGTAGCCGGCAGCCAGGTATTGGTCGTACTTCATGTATTCAGACCGCACCGCGAAGTAGGTCAGACAATCCTCGACCTTCTCCCATTTTGGCGTCAACAAGTTGCGTTTAGTCGCCATTTGCCGAATACCGCCAATCACGCGGTTGACGTTGCCTTCGAGCAACTTTCGCAGATACGTTTCCACGAATGCTTCCGCCTCATCACTCCCCTCGCGGTAAAAACAGTAGGCCAGCACCCATAGGTATTCGGTTACGTGCCAGATGTCCAAAATGCCGATCGCCCGGCTGATCTTCAGTTCCTGCAAGTCGCGAAGTTTCGATTCACCGTCCATGACCGCTACGACCGTCCGATGCTCGTGCGGATCGCGCTGTTGTACTTCGTTGGCAAGCCAGTCGAAGACAACCTCCTTGGCGTTGACTTCCTTGCCGTCAACCTCGCGAGTCAAGACGGCGCGTAGCCGCTTGTTTTGCGGTCGGGGCCGCTGATCCTGCTTTTCTTTGCGGAGGACCTCGTTGAGGACCTCCTCGACCGTGCGACGAAAGGGGGCCACCGAGTAGACTCCGCCGACACACGCCATCCGCTTCTGGCCGTTCTTCTCGCCCTTTTTCAGCCGTTTCCCTCGTCCCGGCGCACCGGATCGCCGTCCTGTTTTTTCTGCGGCGCATCGACCTTTCGCATCGGCACGCCTTTGCAATCGCTCGTGGCGACGAGGATCTCCTCCTCCGTCGTCGGATCAACCGCTCCCTGTTGCTCGAAGTAGGCATCGGCACGCTCGGCTGCCGCCGCCGCCATGTCTTCCAGGCAATTGACCGACGGAGCAAAGCCGAGGATTTCCAGTAGCGTGACCCGCGATTCCTTGTACGATTCCTTCACGAACAGCACGCCACTCCACTTTTGCAACAGGTACGACGTATCGCTCTGGGGCATGCCGAGTTTCACGTCCAACGGCACCACCTCCTGACGCTGCGTTTCCCGCGTGGCGTAGGCGTCGCGTAGAAAGGGCGTGGAACCGAAGGCCGAAATATACGGCCGCGTCCGCAATTCGGGCAGGCGATGAAGCGTCTTCCCCTCGTGTTCGATCACTTCCGAAAAGACCTTCGCCGCCTTGCCAAACCGATCCTCAATCTCGATAATCATTGCTCGGGCTCCTGTGGTAGGACAATGAAACATGCTTCACACACTTCAATGTTTTACCCTGGAGCCCGCCTTGTTGTCCCTATCACCAAACAAATGTATTATTACCCGTTAATATAGGTGGTCTGCGCAATGCGGGGTACGCGCAGCGGCGGTTGCAACCAAATGATTTAAGATGATTGCTACTAACAACTTACGGCAAAACTTCCGAAGCAAGAAATGTGCCACGGAATCTCGTGCGGCTCACGATATTTCGTACTGGTCACGAAATGACGTGAGACCTTCAGTTCTCGATCGTGAGTTGCGTCTTCACTCGAATAATTGCCTTCTGATGTAAATCCTTGGCTGGCAATAGCTTATGTCCCGCGTGTCGAAATCCGGCATGACTTGGCACGCCAGTTGCTCCCCACAGCAGGTAGTTCAATGAGTCCCCAACGATGAATGCCGGCTATGCTCAGGATCACCGCGATTCGGAATGATTCGCAGACAGTTCTCAAGCTAGAGGGCAAGCTGTTGGAGCCGTGGATTGAAGAGTTACGTGGCGCGTACACTCTGGCGAAAAGCCGGTCGGAGCGAGTCGTTCTCAATCTGGCCGAGTTGACCTATGCGGACGAGGCGGGCACCAAGCTGCTCGGCAGTTTTGTCCAACGGGGAGTGCCCATAGGTGAGTGTTCGGCGTTCGTGACCGAGTTGCTGCGCACGCCGCAGCCTCAACCGTAATGAGGTGTATTCTCCGCGGATTTCGCGTAAGCTTTGCGAACTCGCGGCGTCCTGCTTATGTGCTCGTGACGAGCACGCGTCAAAGACTTGCGGTTTTCCGCAGTTTTCGGCGGCCAAACTTGATCGTATTCTCGCGTCGCCGAGGTCGAGGACACGATCGAATTAAAAACTCCATCCTCGGCATCATTTAGAGAAGGTCAGAATCATGAGCAAGGTTCTCCAGTTTGTTTTTGCAGCAGTTGTGGGTGTCGCCGTCAGCGCGGCGTTCGTTGGTTGCGGCTCGTCGGATAGCAAGATGTCGGACGGTAAAATGGCCGACAGCAAGATGTCGAATAGCACGATGTCCGACAGCAGCATGTCCGACAGCAAGATGACCGACGGCAAGATGACCGACGGCAAGATGACCGACGGCAAGATGACCGACGGCAAGATGGCCGATAGCAAGATGGCCGATAGCAAGATGGCCGATAGCAAGATGGCCGATAGCAAGATGGCCGACAGCAAGATGGCCGACGGCAAGATGACCGACGGCAAGATGTCGGACGGCAAGATGTCGGACGGCAAAATGACCGACGGCAAGATGACCGATAATAAGATGGACCATAAGTAGGCCAGTCCCGGCATCCTCAAAATACACGTGAGAATTGGAGACTTCACGATGAAACCTTTCGGTACCATATACCCGTGGGCGGTTTGCCCGACGGTTCGGATCAAGTTTTCGTTCCCACTCGCTCTGGCATTCATCACACTTCGCGGCGCGGTCATCCTTGGGGCTGACTCAAGCGATTCCACCACGGCGAATACGAGGTTGATCGTAACGCTGGTTCGCTCGCCGGCGGTTCAGATGGAATTGAAACTCGACTCCCGGCAGGCCGCGGCGGTCGATGCGGCCGTGGCGGAGATCGACGAACCGTTATGGAGATTGCGCGAAGCGCCTGCCGAGCGGAGCGCCGCGGACGTGCGGGCGCTGCGGAAGAAGTTCGGGGCGGAGCTTCGTGCCGCATTGCGAACCGAGCAGCAGCAGCGCGTGGAACAGTTGCTCTGGAGGGCGCAAGGCGTATTGGCCCTGCACGACACCCGACTTGCCGATCGGCTGGCCTTGACCGCGTCTCAAAAAGAACAGATCGCCGAGTCGCTTGCTTCGCTTGATCGATCCAGTCCTTCGGCCAAAGTGGCTGAACTGGAAAAACAGGTCATGGCCGGCCTGACCGACAAACAACGCCTGCTATTGCCGGAGGTGCTGGGTCCCGCTTTGGATTTCAGCCGGGTTCGCCAAATTGGCGTGAAGGCCCCCGAAATCCGCGGCATCGAAGGCTGGGTGAATTCGCGGCCGATCAAGCTGGCCGATCTCCGCGGCAAAGTCGTGGTCTTGCACTTTTGGACTTTTGGATGCATCAACTGCATTCACAACCTGCCGGTCTACAAGACCTGGTACGACGAGCTGCCGCGCGACAAAGTCGTGATCGTCGGCATTCACACGCCGGAAACGGAGGCCGAACATCAATTCGACGGCCTTGAACGCGCCGTCAAGCAGCGCGAATTGAAGTTCCCCGTTGCCATGGATCTCCATGCCGAAACGTGGAAGGCATGGAGCAATTCGATCTGGCCGGCGGTGTACTTGATCGATCGGCACGGCGATGTCCGCTATTGGTGGACCGGCGAATTGAGGTGGAAAGGCGCAGACGGGGACAAACGGATGCGCGCACACATTGATCAACTGATCGCCGAGAAAGGATGACCTTCGATCCCAACAAGGAGGACGATGACATGAAAACAACGTCAGACCCGCCCAGTAGCGAGATCACGCCGGAAAGCGTCTACCTCAATCGGCGCAACTTTATGAAGGCTGGCGTGCTCGCGGCCAGCGTGGCGGCGACGGGCAGGGTCTACCGCCGGCTCAATTCACCATCGACACAGGCCGTCGACACGCCGGAGATCGAGGTCGCTAAGACCACAGCGCCGGCAAACTCGGGCTTCGGCACGGGCGAAGCCCAGACATCGCTCCAGGATATCACGCACTACAACAACTTCTACGAGTTCTCCACGGACAAGGACGGCGTCGCCGACGGCGGCGGCCGATTTCAAGACCTCCGGTTGGAAGGTCGAGGTCGGCGGAATGGTGAGCAAACCGCGAGTATTCGATCTCGACGACTTGCTGAAGATCGCGCCCGCGGAAGAGCGCGTCTACCGGATGCGCTGCGTCGAGGCGTGGTCGATGGTGATCCCTTGGGCCGGTTACTCGCTGTCGCGACTGCTGGCACGCGTCGAACCCCTGAGCAGCGCCAAGTACGTAGCCATGCAGACGCTGCTCGATCCGCAGCGAATGCCGGGACAGAATACGAGCGTCTTGGATTGGCCCTACGTCGAGGGATTGCGATTGGATGAAGCGATGCACCCGCTGACGATTCTAGCGTCGGGCCTATACGGTCGGGCGTTGCCGCCCCAGGACGGCGCACCCTTGCGGCTGGTCGTGCCCTGGAAGTACGGGTTCAAGGGGGTCAAGTCGATTGTGAAAATCACGCTCGTGGATCGTCAACCCCCGACTACCTGGAACCTCCGCGCCCGAGCGAGTACGGGTTCTACGCCAACGTCAATCCCAAGCATGACCATCCCCGCTGGAGCCAGGCGACCGAAACGCGGATCGGCGAGAGTGGGCGTCGCCCGACGCTGATGTTCAACGGATACGAGGAACAAGTTGGCCGACTCTACGCGGGCATGGATTTGGACACGTTTTTCTGAATCAGCAAATGGTTGGAATAGAAAGCGTGCGGAGATGAAAAACATAGGCTTTGCGAAATTCGTCCTGCTGGTGAATGGCCTGGTGCCGGCAGCGCTCCTGCTGTGGGATGCGTATCACGGTCAGGCCGGCGCAAACCCAGTCAACTACGCCGAACTGACGACAGGCATCCTCGCGCTGATCTTCCTTTGCTTGTCGTTGCTGGTGACGCCATTGCGCAAGATCACCGGGCTGAACTGGCTTTTCCATTTTCGGCGAACTCTGGGCTTGTATGCCTTCTTTTATGCGCTCGCGCACTTCTTGATCTTCTTCGTTTTCGACCGTGTTTTGAATGTGCGGGACACTTTTTCCGAAATGGTCAAGCGGCCCTATCTGATCGTCGGTTCCGTGGGACTCTTGGCCATGGCGCCGCTGGCCGCCACGTCTTTCAACTACATGATCAAGTGGATGGGCCCGAAACGTTGGCAGGCCCTGCACCGGCTCGCCTACGTTGCGGCAATTGCCGGAGTCGTACATTTCTATATGCAAGTCAAATCGGACATCCGCCTGCCGGTCGCTTACGGCAGCGTTGTGGCAATCCTGCTGGGCTATCGAGCGGTGGGATTCTCTGCGCGGCGGTTGAAAAAAGCGTCTCTCCAATCAGAGGGATCATCAGCGGCGTCGCCCAGCGGCGGCCGCTGGAAAGGGCAGCTCCGTGTCGAGCGCATTGTGCAGGTAACCCCGAACGTGAAGACATTTCGCCTGGCCCCCGCCAACGGAAGCGGCTTTCCGTTCGCCTATCTGCCCGGACAATATCTGACATTCTCGCTCGAGATCGGCGGCAAGCCGGTCTCGCGGTCGTATACGATCGCTTCCACCCCTTCCCGGCCAGGTTACTGTGAGGTCACCATCAAGCGGGAGGAGCAGGGGCTGGTCTCGCGGCACATGCATGATACGGTGAAGGAAGGCGACCTTTTGACGATCGCCGCGCCGGGCGGAAAGTTCACGTTCACTGGCGCGGAAGCGAACCGCATCGCGCTGCTGGCCGCCGGCGTCGGAATAACGCCGCTGATGTCGATTCTGCGCTATCTGACCGATCAGAAATGGAACGGGCGGATCGATATGGTCTATTCCTGCAAGACGACTACAGATATCATTTTCCGCGAGGAGCTTGAGTGCTTACTGCGCCGCTTTGCAAATCTGCATCTTACGCTGACCCTCTCCCGCGCCGAGGGCACAGGTTGGACCGGCGCCACCGGGCGGATTGACGCGAAACTCCTCACGAGCGTGATTCCCGATCTGACGAATGTCCCGTTCTACATGTGCGGGCCGACGGCAATGCTTACGGCGACCGGCGGACTTCTGCGGCACTTGGGAGTCGCCGAGCAAAATATCCGCAAGGAGTCGTTCGGCTTGAAACCGGCATCGCCGTTGGAGAATGGAGTGGCCGTTAACGGCGCAAGCGAGTTTACGGTGACCTTCTCGCGATCGAACAAGACGGCAAAGATCGCCGGCGGCCTGCCCATTCTGACATTGGCCGAGGCGTTGCGACGTCGGCGTGCCCTCCGAATGCCGCGCCGGCATCTGCGGAACCTGCAAGTGCCGGCTGATATCGGGATCGGTAAAAATGGAGACGGAGGACGCGCTGACCGCTGAAGATCGCCGCAAACGAATCATCCTGCTCTGCCAGGCGCAGGGCTGGAGGATGTGACGGTGGAGGCTTGACGGCAAGCAATTCGACGGCGTTTCGGCGCTTGCTACAACCGCGGCGCGAGACTAAACTGTTTTGTCGGAGCACATTCGCTGGAGGCCATGCCGACGTGCAATAAACAGCGGGATTATTTCCGATTTCCGGGAGATCCAAGTGAATAACTCAATTCCATCGTGCATGCTTCCGGATGATCCTCGCTTGAGGCTGACTCGCACACTCCGGCGGTCCGCGCTGCTGGCGTTCGGGCTGGTGTTCGCCGCGGCCGGGATGGCGACGGCCGGGCCTCTCTATTGGAGCGGGAGCGGGACCTGGGACAACGCCACGAGCGTCAACTGGGGCACGTCGAGCGCCGGGCCGTACAACGTCACGACGTGGCTGGGCGGCAGCGACGCGAATTTCGTGGGAACGCCCGGCGCGGTCAACGTATCCGGCAGCATCGCCTCGGTGCGCTCGATAACGTTCAGCGCAAGCGGCTATAAGCTCAGCGGCGGCAGCATCGACATGACCACCAGCGGCGGATCGATCAATGTCGCGTCGGGCGGCAGTGCGACGATCAATTCGCTACTGACGGGCACGGTCGGGCTCACGCTCGCCGGCGGCGGAGCGCTGACGCTGGGCACCGGCAATCCTTATACCGGCAACACAACGATCAGCGCCGGCACGCTCACCCTCGAAAGCACGACGGCCTCGCCGCAGATCACCATCGCCTCCGCCGCGGTGCTCGATCTCAACGGCGCGATCAGCAACAACGCCAATACAATCTTCGCCGGCGCGGGCGTACTTCGCAAAACCGGCACGGGCCAGGTCACCTGGGGCGCGCCCTCGGCCACGTTCAACCTGCAAGCAGGATCGCTCATTGACGTGGAAGCCGGCACGTTTGTCGGCGGCTCCAGCGCGAATGAAGTCTGGACCAACAATCTTTCCGGCTTGAACGTCGCCACCGGCGCGACCTTCCTGGGCGTCGAGGCGAACGTCAACGTCGATGCGCTGACCGGTTCAGGAACGATCTCTTCCGGGTATCCGGGCGCGGGCTACGCGGCCTTCACTTTCGGCGTCAACGGCGGCAGCGGCACATTCGCCGGCGTGCTCGCCGACGGCGAGCGCCTCGGCCAACTTCGTCAAGGCCGGCAGCGGAAGCCAAGTCCTGAGCGGCGGAAATATTTATACCGGCCAAACCACCATCAGCGGCGGCACGCTCTCTATCGGCAACGGCGGCAGCGGCGAGCGCCTGATCAGCCCGACGATCGTAAACAACGGTACCCTTGAATTCAACATCGGCGACAGCCTGACCTACGCCGGCGCGATCAGCGGCGGCGGCAACTTGATTCTGGCCGGTTCGGGAATGCTCGCCCTAACCGGCTCGAGTAACTACGGCGGCAATACAACGATTTCCTCGGGCACTCTCCAAATTCCGGCCGGGCGACTGCCCGCGTTCGACGAGACCCTGGGAGGCTCTGGAACGGCGGCGGTCGTGCAGTCCGGCGGCGTGAATTCAGTGGGCGATTCTTTCAAGGTCGGAATATTTGGCGCCAGCGCCACGTATCTATTGAGCGGCAGCGGCCTGCTCTCGACGAATAGCGACTATATTGGCTATGGCGGCAACGCCGTCTTTACGCAAACCGGTGGTACGCATATTGTCTTTGCGACGATGGACGTTGGCTTCTACCATATCGGAAGCTATCAACTTGCCGGCGGCTATTGACCGCGAGTGAGGAGGACATCAGCGTGAATGCGGACGGCGCCGTTACGCAATCCGGCGGCACGAATTCGGTTGGCAGCCTCATGATCGACGACTTCGGAACTTCCGGGAACTATAGCCTTAACGGCGGTTTGCTGACCGTTGCAGCCTTGAGCGCGAGTGGGCCAAGCGTGTTCCAATTCAGCGGCGGGACACTTCAGGCCGCCGCCAATCTTTCCTCCAGCGTGCCAATGACCCTTTCCTCCAGCGGAAGTGGCCCGATCTTCGATAGCAACGGCAATACCTTGACGATTGCTGCCGCACTTTCCGGCAGCGGCGGCTTCCAGAAGATCGGCGCCGGCGCCCTGCTGCTCACCGCCTCGAACAATTACACAGGCCCAACACTCGTCACGGCCGGCACGTTAGAGATCGGCAATGGCGGCAGCGGGGCCTCGATCGGCGGCACTTCCATCATCGTCAACAACGCCAGCCTGGTGTTTAACAATGCCGATAGCGCGGTCCTCGCCGCGATCATCACGGGCAGCGGCAGCCTGACGAAGATGGGTTCCGGCTCGCTGCTGCTCACCGCGTCGAACAGCAACTTGGGCAACACGACGGTCAATGGCGGCACGTTGGGCCTCAGCCAGATCGTCCTTTCGCAATCGGCCGCCGTGCGCATCGCTGCGAGCGCCGACTTGAATCTTGGCTTCAGCGGCACTGACTTTGTGGCCGCGCTCTATCTCAACGGCACGCTGCAAAGTCCCGGCCTCTACGGCGCAAGCAACGACGCGGCCTATTTCAGCGGCGCGGGGAAACTGAAAGTCCTCACTGCCGTAGCCGTCTGGAGCGTCTCCTCTCCCTACTTCGGCGATTGAAACACTGCCGGCAATTGGGCCGGCGGCGTCGTGCCATCGGGCAGCGGCTCGATCGCCACGTTCAATAATACAGTGGCCGGCGCCACGGCCGCCATCACCAACGTGCCTGTTACACTGGGCATGCTCAATCTGGCCACTTCGAGCCGCATCGACATTACGGGAGTCAATCAGGGGCGCTGGTGATGCAGGCGGACCCGACCGACCCCAGGTTCGGCGGCATCGCCCAGATCAATGTATCCGGCGGCAGCCTTGCCAAGCTCAATCTGCCGCTGACGTTCGACAGCCCCGCCACAATCAGCATTGCCGGCGGCTCAACGTTGGAAATCGGCAACCCGGTCAATCTCAACGGGCAGACGGTCGTCAAGACTGGCGCGGGAATATTGCAACTGGACGTGAATTTCTCGGCAGCCAGCGGCACGCTCCAGGCCAACGCCGGTGCGGTGGCGGTCGGCGCCGAGGCCATCGTTAGCCCGGCCGTGCTCGACATTGCCGGCAACGCGCAATTGACCGGTTCGGGCACAATCGAGGGCGCCGTGACCTACGGGAGCAGCGCTGCGAGCACATTCGCCGGCAGCATTGCTGGCGCGGCCAGTTCGCTGCTTTTCGATACCGCAAGCGGCAGCCTGACGCTTTCCGGAACCAACACCTTCGGCGGCGGGACATTCGTGGATTGCGGCGAGTTGATTCTGACAAACTCGCACGCAATGGCCGACGGGTCGAACGTCGCCGTCGGCAATCCTGTCGCGTTCACGGCCCCAGTGATTCGTACTTCGCAGGTTTTATCCGGCGGCGTCGCGACGCCCGTGCCCGAACCGAACACGCTCGCACTGCTTGCCGCAGCCGTTTGCGGCGCGGCCATATGTGGATGCCTGCGGCCTGGCCAGTGACCGACCGCCGGGTTGGTCGCCGCGCGAATCGCGGTCAACTTGCCCGGCGTTTCCGGTCAACTTCTGAGGCGGATTAGGTGGATTCCATAATGAAGAATCGTGAGGCCCCGTGGCGGAGATTGGCCGCGATGCGGCTCGGCGCTCATGGCTCCGTGCCGGATCGATCGAAGCCTAGCCAACGGCCGCGCGCTCCCGTATCATCAAAGTACGTCCTGCGCCGCTCCCGCCACCCTTTGCAAACCTTCATGCCCCGCCCAATTCGATTCTATCCACCGTTCTCGCGGCTACTCCGGCCCCTGCTCGTCCTAATGGCATTGTTCGCCCTCTCGCCGCTCCCATCGCGGGCCTGGGCCACCGCCGGGCCGGAGAATGTCCTGCTGGTCGTAAATCCCAAAAGCCCGGACTCGCTGGCGATCGCCAACCATTACGCGGCCCTGCGGCACATACCTGCGAGCAACTTCCTTTTCCTCAATTGGGACGCCGCGGTCGATAACACGGACGTCATCACCTTTCGCGAGAAGATTCTCCTGCCCGTCCTCCGCATGGCGCGGCTGCCCGTCGCCGGCCGGCAGATCGATTGCGTCGTCTACTCCAGCGGCTTTCCCTGGGGAATCAACATCGGCGCCGACATGAACGACATCAAGGCGGCCTGGGATAAAGCGGAGGACGGCAAGGAACTGGGCAGCGCCGCCAAGGCAATGCTTGCGAAGACGACGACGCAGATCGGCTCGCTTACCGGCCTGACCTACCTCTGGGAATTGGTGTTGACGACCAAGACCTATGTCAACCCGTCAAGCAACCGGTACGCGCTTGACGGTCCGCCGGAACATGGCCCGGAGCAGGCGCGACGGTCCAGTTCGCAGTTTTCGAGCTTTATGACGTTCGGCCCAAGCGGCGAGGTCGTCACCACCGGGCATGGACGGCATTACGTCCTCTCAATGATGCTGGGCGTGACCTCCGGCCGCGGCAATACCAGACAGGAAGTGCTGGAGTATCTCACCCGCAGCCCGCCGGCCGACGGCACACATCCCAAGGGCACCATTTACTACATGCAAAACAGCGACATTCGCTCCAAGGTCCGCGATGCGGCGTTTCCCGATGCCGTCAAAAAGCTGCAATCGCTGGGCGTGGCCGCCGAAATCCTCCAAGGCACTCTGCCGGAAAACAAGCGCGATGTGCAAGGCGTCATGACGGGCACAAGGCTATTTGATTGGAAGGCCGCGCATAGCACGATCCGGCCGGGAGCGATCTGCGAGCATTTCACGAGCTCCGGCGGCGACTTGCGCACCAATGGCGACCCCCAGACTCCGCTTTGCGATTGGCTGCGCTACGGGGCCGCGGCCGCCAGCGGCACGGTGACGGAGCCTTACGCATGCCATTACAAGTTTCCCGCGCCGATGCTGCAGGTCCATTACGCCCGCGGCTGCACCGTGGCCGAGTCGTTCTATCAGTCGGTATTGTGCCCCTACCAACTGCTCGTCGTCGGCGATCCGCTCTGTCGGCCCTGGGCGAACATCCCGGAGATTACCGTCACCGGGCTGACCGCAGGCGGCACGTTCCGCGGCAACGTCAAGCTGACTCCGCAGGCCCACTTTGCCGGCGGCGTCGAGGTTGACCATTTCGAGATGGTGCTGGACGGCGTGACGCTTCTCCAGTGTCCGGCCGGCGGAAGTTTTGAGTTCAATACCGCGGCCCTGAGCGACGGCGCCCATGAACTGCGGATTGTCGCGATGTCGAAAGGTCCGCTCACGTCCTGGGGCGAGAAGATCATCTCGCTTAACTTCGCCAATTACGACCGCACAATCCAGGTGTCGTGCCTGCCGGCGACGACGGTCTCGATCAAGAAGTCGCTCTTGATCACAGTGAAGTCGCCGGGGTCAAAACTGATTCAAGTCACCCGCGGCACGATGCTCTTGGGCCAGATCAACGGCGACAGCGGGCAAATCGAAGTCCCGGCGGCAAAGCTTGGCAGCGGCCCGGTTGAGATCAATGCCGTCGGCCAGGGCGGCGCGGGCATCAAGTCGAATGTTCTCGCCAAACCGCTGGAAATCATGGTTGAAGAGTAGGGGCTTGCAAGAGAATTAGTTACCGAATTGGGTGGCACGTTCCTGAGCTTGCGAAGGGCGTGTTTGGCCGACTCGCCACGCCCTTCGCTCGAAGCTCAGGACGTGCCACCCAAGCAAGTAACTGGCAGACAATTGTTCTTCAGATAATAATGATGCACGAACACTTCATGCGACTGGCCTTGGAAGAAGCCGAGCGGGCGTATCAGGAAGACGAAGCGCCGATCGGCGCGGTCATCGTCCACGAGAACCGCATTATCGCATCGGCCCATAACCAGCGCGAGCAACTGAATGATCCGACCGCCCATGCCGAGATGATCGCCATTACCCAGGCGGCCGAGGCCCTGCGCTGCTGGCGACTGGAAGGCTGTACGCTCTATGTGACGCTGGAGCCTTGCCCGATGTGCGCCGGGGCGATCGTGCAAGCGCGGATTCCTGTGGTGGTCTACGGCGCGGCCGATCCCAAGGCGGGGGCCGTGCGGACGTTGTACAAGCTGCTGGACGATCCGCGGCTGAATCATCGCTGCCAGATCGTGCCCGACGTGCTGGGCGAGGCCTGCGGCCGAATACTAACCCAGTTTTTCCAGCAGCAGCGGCGGCTGGGCAAGAAATAGGTGGACCGTCCCGATTCTTATGCACGGGCTTGTACAGGAATTGGGTGGCACGTCCCTGAGCTTGCGAAGGGCGTGGCGAGGCTGAAAAACACGCCCTTCGCTTGAAGCTCAGGGGCGTGCCACCCGCCAAGCAACCCGTTTGCCGACTTGCCCTGCGGCTGGACCGGCATACAATTCGATTGCGGAAGAAGCATGTTTTCTGCCGATAGTGAAACTACCTTAGACGTATGCTATGATTGGATAAAGGCGGAAGGCGGCCGTGTCTTCCATTTTTGTCGTAAGAAGTGCCGGGGACGGTTGTTACCGATCGCGGCTACAGCAAGAAAAATACCCTCTCGCCAGTTATTCCGACGGAGGTGCCAAACCTTTAGCGTGAACCGAGGTCATCAAGAGGCAAGTGCTCAGCACGCCCGACCTCGCGTTCGTCTCGCAGCGACGCATCCAGTCGCAATCGGCGGGAGGTTTTTATATAAGAACCGCCACGGGGCCCGAAACGGGAACCGTGGCGGTTCTGTTTTTACACTGCGGGAGTCCAAAGAGCATGACTTCCGTTGAACCAAGACCGGCTGCCTCGCCGCCGCCTCCGCGTCGCCCGTTCCAGTTCGGTCTGCGAACTCTGCTGCTGCTGTTTGTAGTGTTGGGGTCGTCAATGGCGGTATTTGGGGCGTGGGGCATCCTTGTTTTTGCTCTCGTGGTGGGCTTGGCGGTTTATCTTCGTAACGCGGAATCACCGCTTACGTTGGCGCAATTCTTGTTTGTGGTGTTTTTACTCGGAGGTCTCATCGCGTTGTTGATGCCACTAGCCGACTTCCACGAAGTGGGCCGTCTTACGACATGCCGCAATAACCTGAAGCAAATTGTTTCGGCGTTGCTTAACTATGAACAGGTGAACGGCAGCCTTCCTCCGGCATATACTGTGGATAGCAACGGCAAGCCAATCCACAGTTGGCGGACGTTAATCCTGCCCGGCCTGGAACGGAGTGACCTCTATAACGCTTACGATTTCACTAAGCCTTGGGACTCGCCCAACAACAAGGCGTTGTCGTCCGCTGCGCTACGAATCTACATGTGTCCGAGCGATTACACTCATTACAATCAGTCGGGTGCAATGCCCGCCGCGCCAACCAGCTACTTTGCCGTTGTGGGGCCAAACGCTGCGTGGGCCGGGGACAAGCCTAGGAAGCTCGCGGACTTCGGCGATCAGGCATCCCACACGATCATGCTCGTCGAAGTTGCCGACTCCGGCGTTTCCAGGGCGGAGCCGAAAGACGTGTCACTCAACACCCTCGGTGCAGCCGGGCCGAACTCCGCCGCGCTGACCCCGTCGAGTCACCATGGGGGCCGACCGGAGGACTTCTTTTTCTTCTACGACTATGGAGATCGCCTCGTTGTGGCGATGGCGGACGGAAGCGTGCGCGTCATTTCGATCCATAATCTATCGCCGGAGCAACTTAGACGGCTTTTCGAAATTGGCGGCTGCACGGACGAGGCGCTTGGCCGTGACGGCGGCGTGACGCGTCGTCCGAACTGGCCGAACATCGCGGCGCTGGTTGTGTGGCTCGTTTCGGTCGGCGCACTGTTGACCGCCGCAGTTCGCGGAAGGAGAGGGCGCTCAGAGATGCCTTCGCCCAAGGACTGAAGTGCTATTCGCCGTGCAGCCGCGGAGCGGCGTAAGCCAATAGCCAAGGGCGCGAGCCCTTGGATGCGATACGCTCAATTCAGTTTGCAGCCCCGGAGGGGCGACAATATCGCCCCTCCGGGGCTTGAAAAAACGTTGGGCCATAATTCCAGGGGCTTTCGCCCCTTCGGGGCTAATCGTTCTACCAAATTCGTTACGCCAGCCTTGTCGTCACCGCCTTGCTCTCCGTGTAAAGCTCCACGGCGGCGCGGCCCATTTCGCGGCCCCAGCCTGACTCTTTGTAGCCGCCGAAGGGGAGCGCGGCGTCGAAGACGTTGTAGCAGTTGATCCACACCGTGCCGGCCTTGATCCGCTTGGCCAGCCGATGGGCCTTGCTCACGTCGCGGGTCCAGACGGCCGCTGCCAGGCCGTAGGTCGTGTCGTTGGCCTGCGTGAGAACCTCGTCCGGATCGTCGAAGGGCATCGCCGCCACCACGGGTCCAAAATCTCCTCCTGCACGATCTTCATTGCCGGCTTGGTCTGTGCGAAGACAGTCGGCTCGACAAAGTAGCCCTGGTCGCCGTGCCGCTTGCCGCCGGTCACCATCTGGGCGCCTTCCTTGCGGCCGGCGTCGATGTAGCCGCAGACGCGATCGAGCTGCTCCTGCGAAACGAGCGGCCCCATCTGCGTAGCCGGGTCGAAACCGCTGCCGAGGCGGATCTGCTTGGCCTCGTTGGCGACGCCGTCCACGACCTTGTCGTAGACCGACTTGTGGACATAGAGCCGCGAGCCGGCGCAGCAGCACTGCCCATGATTGAAGAAGATGGCGCTGGCCGCGCCGGGGATGGCGGCGCTGAGGTCGGCGTCGGCGAAGATGATGTTGGGCGACTTGCCGCCCAGTTCCAGCGTGATCTTCTTAAGATTGCTCTTGCCGGAAGCAGCGACGATCAAGCGGCCGACCTCGGTCGAACCGGTGAAGGCGACCTTGTCGACATCCTTATGCGCGGCCAGCGACGCGCCGGCCGTCTCGCCCATGCCGGTGACGATGTTCACCACGCCTTGCGGGAAGCCGGCTTCTTCGATCAGCTCGCCCAGGCGGAGCGCGCTCAGGGGCGTCTGCTCGGCCGGCTTGAGCACGACCGTACACCCGGCGGTCAACGCTGGGCCAAGTTTCCAGCAGGCCATCAAGAACGGGAAGTTCCACGGGATGATCTGCCCCGCCACGCCGATCGGCTCCCGCGCCGTGTAGCTGAAGAACTCCGCGCCGGGCATGTAGGGCACCGAGATCGGGAACGTCTCGCCGGTAATCTTGGTCGCCCAGCCGGCCATGTAGCGAAACAAATCGACGCCCAGCGGCACGTCGGCCGCGCGGGCGACGGCCACCGGCTTGCCGTTATCGAGCGTCTCGATCTCGGCCAGTTCGTTGGTGTGCTCTTCGACCAGATCGGCGAGCTTCCAGAGCAGCCGGCCGCGCTCGGAAGGCGTCATCTTCGACCAAGGGCCCGACTCGAAGGCTTTCCGTGCGGCTCGCACGGCGTCGTCGATATCTGCCTTGTCGCCGGCCGCGCATCGGGCGATTGTCTCGCCGGTGGCCGGGTTGTAGACCTCAAAGGTCTCGCCGGACTTGGCGCCTTTCCATTGTCCGTTGATCCACAAACTTCCGGCGCGATCGAGGAACTGCCGGGTTTCTTTGCTGAGCGTGTATTCAGAGGCTACGGTGGCCATCGTTCTTCCTTTCAAGATAAGTGGTATGACGGTACCCGGCACTCTCCAAGTGCCGGATCGCGGACATTTTCCCAGGCGTCGCCGCCCGGTATTATCGTAGGCGCGACAAACAATTTCGTCCAGTGTCTTCGCTGGAGTCCCGGCTTTAGCCGGAAATGCCTAAAGGCGGGACTGCGCGGTCCAGTATATAATCATGGAAACCTCGAAGTCCACCAGTTTGGGGAATCTTCTCATGCGATACGTTATCCTGGCCCTCAGTCTCATTGCTTTTCTGTGGCAGACGGCAAGCGGTGCGGAGCCGGCGGCAAACCCGAAAATCCGCGTCCTGCTGACCTACGGCGGGCACGGTTTCGAGCAAAAGCCGTTCTTCGCCCTGTTCGATGCTCTGCCCGGCATCGAGTACACCAAGGCGGCCTTTCCGCAGGCGGCCGCGCGGCTCAAGCCGGGCCTGGAAAAGGAGTTCGACGTTGTCGTTCGCTACGACATGGAGAAAGACGCCTCGCCCGAGGAGGAGAAGGCGTTTGTCGAGCTGCTCCGCCGCGGCATCGGGCTGGTATCGTTGCACCACAATCTTTGCGCCCTGCAAAACTGGCCCGAATACCGCAAGATTATCGGCGGCAAGTACCTTTACGCACCGCTGGAGGAGGGCGGCAAGCGGTATGGCCCTTCGTCTTACAACGAGAGCGGCGAGTCGGTCAATACAACGATCGCCGACCGCGAACACCCGATCGCCCGCGGCCTTTCCGATTTCGCCATTCGCGATGAGACCTACAACCATTACTTCGTTGAGCCGAGCGTCCATGTGCTTTTTACCACGAACAGCCCGAATAACAACCCACAGATTGGCTGGACTCAGGAATATGGCAAGAGCCGCGTCTTTCACTTCCAGTTTGGGCATGGCCCGGGGCATGGAAGAACCCGGTCTATCCGCAGCTACTCGCCGGCGGCATCCGCTGGGCGGCGCGGAAGGAGTAGGGCGGGCTTCATCTTTCGCTACTCGGAGCGGGAGTTGACGCCCGGGCGTCTTCCTTCGGCGGGCCGATGTTCCAGGGCGCCATGCGTTGGAACATTCCATCGCGGACAATTAGCGTGTGGAACAAGACCGCGGCGATGTGTCCGAGGATGGTCAGCAAGAAGACGTAAGCGAGCACGGTGTGTGCCTTTCGCAAAACCGTGTAAAGCATAGGGTTATGCGGAAGGATAAAGGGCAGATGCACAGAACCATAAAGCACGATCGGGTAGCGCGCCGCCGAGAGCATTCCCCAGCCGACCAGCGGCAAGACGAACATCAAACCATACATGGACATTTCGCCCGCCGACGCCGCCAGACGCTCGGCCCGCGACATCGTGGGCGGCAAGGGTGGAATCGCCGTCAATTGCCGGTTCACGAAGCGTATTACGACCAAGACAAAGATCGCAATGCCCAGCGGGCGATGGATTGACACGAGCACGTGGTAGTCCGCCAGCGAGGCGACCATGGCGACGCCGATGCCGAGCATGGTCCAGACCATCGCGGCCATTATCCAATGGAGCAACCTCGAGAAAGCAGCGAATTGGCGTGGCTGGGGCGACATGCTCATTCTCCTTTACCGACTTCGGCCGGCTTGATCGCGCTGGGTTGCTTCGTCTCGCCCTCGCGCCTCGTGAACGATTGCGAGTACACCGCCGAACGGGCGCTCAAAAGCGGATCATCTGACGCCGCGATGCCGTCGGGCAGCACCAACGGATCGAAGTTGAGATCGGTTGCGGGGCTGGTCTCCTCGGCCTCCACCCGATCAATTGTCAAAGTGCCCACGTCTACCTTTTCTCTGTCCGGCGGCCAGGCGATGGTCGCGTCGTTCGTGGGATCGCCCGACTTCCCGACGACGACGACAAGATGCCACTTCAAGGGCCGGCGACGGACATCCGCGATTAGCGCGTCAAAGAGATAGTTCTTGTCGCGCGGCTTTGAATCGTCGGCGGTCCCGGCCTCCTGCGGCTGGTCCGGCGTCAGGAACCACCGCACTGGGATCGACTCGCCCGAGGCGTTAATGAACCGGAAAGTGTTCAGGCCATAGAACGTGGTATTGCCGAATCCGGACTTGATCGTCTCGCCCTTGACGATTTTCAAGGCATTGACGGTTTCCGGATGGCTCGCGAGGAAGGCGTCCATTTTGGCCGGATCGGGCTTGCCCGTCGCGGCGTCGGGCTTGGACGCGATCATTTGATCATAGAATGCCTGCGGGGTGCTGAAGGGAAAAACCGGCAGGTTGATCATCGCCGTCCGCCACAGCTCGCCGTCGGGCAGCGAAAACTCAAGCCCCAGGCCGCGGACGAGGTCCGGATTGTCGGTAACGTCAGGCACTCCGCCGCCGAATGAGAAGCGGCCGATGACGGGGACTGTGCCCTGCTGAAACACGGCCGCCTTCGAGAGCCTTGCGCCGCCGCCGTTGCTTTCAAATGAGCCGGAAACGCCAACGCCCTTGGCATGATTGCGGCGGAAGCCGGGATGGACTCCGTTGACTTCCTCAAAGCCGTCGACAAACCGCGAGGGAATCAATTCGTGAGGAGTAAGCCACCCGCCAAAATAGGCCAATAGAGCAACGACTGCGGCGAGGAATAGGCCGATCACGGCCAACCTGGACAGCGCGACCACCGGGCCGAGCGGCCGCGAGGGTACTTCCGCGGGGGATGCGGTGCTATCGTTCGCCATCTCAGGCTCCCAGACATTTATCAAGAGGAGTGCCGGTTCTAATTCTGGGCATTCTAACGGCGTTCGTCGCGCAGTCAACTCGCGGTCATCAAAATAAAATCGTGTGAAAATTGGGAATTTTGAAACGGTTCCCTTTACGCTTGGCGCGCGTAGAATACTCCATTCACTGTCCATTAACCCTTTTAAGGAGGATGTCATGGTAACTTCCACCCCCGCCAAAACCAATCGCAGCGCGACGCCGCTGATCGGACAGCGAGCCAACGAAACCCAGAAGTTCGGATCAATCGTGCGGATGCCGATCGGACTTCGTGAAGACGCCTGCCAGGCAAGCGTGGAAAACCTGAATCAATTGCTCGCGGACACGATGTCGCTCCGCGATATGTATAAAAAACACCATTGGCAGGTCTCCGGGCCGACGTTCTACCAACTGCACCTGCTTTTCGACAAGCATTTCGGCGAACAGAGCGAACTGGTCGACATGCTCGCCGAGCGGATCATGATGCTGGGCGGTGTCAGCATTGCCATGGCGGCCGACGTGGCGGAAACGACGCAGATTCCGCGTCCGCCTAAGGGCCGCGAGGAAGTGCCCGTGCAGATTTCGCGCCTGCTGCATGCCCACGAGACGGTGCTCAAGGCAGCCCGCGGCATGGCGAGAAAGGCAGCCGAGGACGGCGACGACGGCACCAACGACATTCTCGTCAGCAACGTAATTCGCACGAACGAGATGCAAGTTTGGTTCGTGGCGGAACACGTGGTTGATATGCCGCTTGTTCACTCGGACGGTGACCCGGCCGATTGAAAGTTCATGTAGGGTGGAGCGAGTCCCACCGTTACGAATTGGTGGGACTCGCTCCGCTCGGCCCAGCCTACGACTTCGCGCCGCGAAAGACTCGCAGTACCAACTTGATGCCAAGTTGAAAGCTCCCCAGTGGTTCAAATACCAAATAAAGGTCCGTTCGAAGAAGTGGCGTTTCCCCACTTGACCGCCGCGGAAATTGAGATGGTCAGGCCGCTGGCGACCGCCCGCGAGTTCGTGGACGGCGAGACCGTCTTTCGCGCCGGACAAGCCGATCTCGACCTGTTCATCGTGGAAAGCGGCGGGCTCGATATCCAGAATCCGATGGACGGCCATCGGACCATCGTCGTTCACGAGCCGGGCGAGTTCGCCGGGGATATCGACCTGCTCACCGGCCGGCCGGTCATCGTGACGGCCGTGGCGCGGGGGGCGACGCAGGTCCTTCGCGTGCCCCACGGCCAACTTCGCGGCCTCCTTAATCGCGTGCCGAGCATTGGCGAAAAGCTCATCGCCGCGTTTGCCCGCCGCCGGGAGCTTTTGTCGCAATCGGGCGTGATCGGGCTGCGGGTTGTCGGCCCGTCGCATTGCCGCGATACGAACACGGTCCGCGAGTTTTTGTACAAGAACTTCGTGCCGTTCACCTGGTTCGATCCGGAAAGCGAGGAAGGCCGGGCGGTGCTCACGTCGATTGGCTCCAGCCGGAAAATGCCGGCCATCGAGTGCAGCGACGGGCGGCGTGCTGGTCAATCCGACGTTGCAGGCATTGGCCAGCGAAGCCGGAATCTGGCGGCACTGTCCATCGCAGGATATCGATTTTGCGATTGTCGGGGCGGGGCCGGCGGGGATCGCGGCGGCCGTTTATGCGGCGTCCGAAGGTCTTTCGGTGTTGATGCTCGATCGGCTCGGACCGGGCGGGCAGGCGGGCGGCTCTTCGCGGATCGAGAACTTCATCGGCTTCCCGGCCGGATTGAGCGGTACAGAGCTCGCCACCCGCGGTGTCTTGCAGATGCTCAAGTTCGGCGCACGGATCGTCACGCCGGTGGAGGTCGAAAAGCTGACTCCGGCAAAAACGCCCGGTGACTTGCATTCGCTGAAACTCAATTGCGGCGCCGAGATCCGCTGCCGAGCCGTGCTGCTGGCGTTGGGTGTCCGCTTGCGGCGATTGGAAGCGGCGGGCGCGGATCGCTTCACCGGCCAGGGCATCTATTACGCCTGCACGACCGTCGAGGCCGACCTCTACGACAAGTCGGACGTCGCGGTCGTCGGCGCGGGCAACTCGGCCGGGCAGGCGGTCATGTTCCTCGCCGAGTGCTGCCGCAACCGCACCGTCCATCTGGTCATCCGCCGCACGCTGGGACCCGGCATGTCCGAGTATCTGGCGAGCCGCATCCGGCAGACGGCAAACGTCGTCATCCATGAGCAGACCGAGATCGAATCCGTCTGCGGCAAAGGCCGGATGGAAGAAATCGTGCTGCGAAATAAGAGCACGTCGATACAAAGCCGATTGCCCTGCGCGGCGGTGTTCGTCTTCATCGGCGCGGAGCCGGCGGCGGACTGGCTGCCGGAGGAGCTTGCCCGCGACGCCAACGGTTACCTGCTCACCGGCGTCGACGCGAAAAGCAACGGCCGCTGGCCGCTCACCGACCGCGAGCCTTGTCCGCTGGAAACGACGATCCCCGGCGTGTTGGCTGCGGGCGACATCCGCAGCGGAACGACCAAGCGCGTGGGCTTCGCCGTGGGCGATGGCTCGCTGGCGGTAACTTGCGCGCATCGCTTGCTGTCGATCGTACGATGAGGAAAAGGCATGGCCGTCGAGCGGTACAAAAACCTGATCATCGGCAGCGGCGGCGGTGGAAAGCTCCTCTCGTGGCATCTCGCGCCGAAAGGAGAGCGGACGGTTGTCGTCGAGCGCCGCTGGATCGGCGGGTCGTGCCCGAACATCAATTGCTTGCCCAGCAAGAACGAGATCTGGAGCGCCAAGGTCGCCGATCTGGTTCGTCACGCGGCGCAGTTCGGCGTTAAGACGACACTGGCCGGAATCGACATGGCCGCCGTCCGCCAGCGGAAACGCAAAATGGTCGAGGGCTTGGTGCAAATGCACGTGGACCGCTACAAGGCCGCCGGCGTCGATCTCATCATGGGCGAAGCCAAGTTCGTTGGGGCCGCGACCGTTGAAGTGAAGCTCAACGACGGCGGCATGCGAACTCTGAGCGGCGAGCGGGTGTTCCTCAACGTCGGCACCCGCGCCACGATTCCGCCGGCACGGTCTGGCGGAGTGTCAGCCGATGACGAACATCGAGGCGCTCGAACTCGATCGACTTCCCGAACATCTCGTGGTGATCGGCGGCGGATACGTCGGGCTGGAGTTCGCCCAGGCGTTTCGCCGCTTCGGCAGCCGCATGACGATCATTCAGCGCGGGCCGCAGTTGCTTGAGAACGAGGACGCGGACGTGGCCGCCGAAGTTACACGGATGCTGACGGCGGAAGGAATCGAGGTTCTCCTCGCGGCAGAAGTCGTTCGCGTGGAGGGCCGTTCGGGCAGCGGTGTGACTATCAACGTGCGAACGGGCGGGACGGAAAAGACTGTGCAGGCGAGCGACGTGCTCATCGCGGCCGGCCGCACGCCGAACACCGCCGGCATCGGGCTGGAGTCGGCCGGAATCGAACTCGATCCGCGCGGCTACGTCAAGGTCAACGACCGCCTGGAGACGACCGCGCCAGCGTCTGGGCGATCGGCGAATGCGCTGGCAGCCCGCAATTCACTCACGTCTCCGAGGACGATTTCCGCGTCATTCGCGACAACCTGGCCGGCGGCCACCGCAGCACGCGCGATCGCATCGTGCCCTCGTGCCTGTTCACCGATCCCGAGGTTGCGCATATCGGCCTCACCGAACGCGACGCCCGGCAGCGCGGCGTCGCTATCCGCGTCGCGCGGCTGCCGATGGCCGGCGTGTTGCGAACTCGCACGATCGACAAGATGGGCGGCTTCATGAAGGCCCTCGTCGGCGGCGACGACCGCATCCTGGGCTTCACGATGATCGGGGCCGAAGCGGGCGAAGTGTTGGCGGTCGTGCAGATGGCGATGCTCGCCGGCTTCCCCTACACGGTTTTGCGAGACGCCGTGCTCACGCACCCGACGATGGCGGAAGGGCTCAACGGTTTGTTCTCCACGGTTCCGGCCGCGTAAACGTGTGCCGGACGCGCTTGATAATTTCGAGGGCTGATCATGGAACTGCAAGAGAAAAACGGCGTCGTCAATGTTGCCAGCGGTTATTCCGTGGACGACACGGTTTGGCGGATCAGGGTGCTTCTGGAGGAAAAAGGCATCACGCTCTTCACTGTGGTGGACCATAGCGGAGAGGCGGGAAAGGTCGGCATGACGATGCGGCCCACCAGGCTTTTGATTTTCGGCAGCCCCAAGGCGGGCACGCCGCTGATGGTCGCCGCGCCGACCATCGCCATCGACCTGCCGCTGAAGCTGCTGGTTTGGGAAGACAACGCCGGCAAGGTTTCGATTACGTATAATTCGGTCGAGTATCTTCGCGACCGGCACGGGCTGCCGGAATCGCTCGCCGCGAACATTGCGGTGGTAGCAGCGCTGGCGGCGAAGGCGGTAGCGTGAAACGGAAGAAAACAGGGAGACCGAGCCATGAACGAACGTGTCGATCGAAGATCGTTTCTGCAAGGAACCGCCACAAGCGGTGCGATGCTGGGGATGGGCGGGCTGGCATTTCTTAACGGCCTTCCGCCGATTTCGGCCGCCGAGGCGAGACTCGCGCCCGGCACCGTGCCGCTGGAGCCGGATATTGAACCGCTGGTCCGCCTGCTGGAAGATACGCCGCGGGAGAAGTTGCTCGAAGTCGTCGGCCGGCGCGTGCGGAAAGGGCTCTCCTATCAAGAGCTGCTGGCAGCGCTCTTGCTGGCGGGCGTGCGGAACATCCAGCCGCGGCCTTCCGTCGGCTTCAAGTTTCATGCCGTGCTGGCGGTCAATTCGGTCTATCAGGCGAGTCTGGCGGCGGCCGACGCCGATCGCTGGCTGGCCCTCTTCTGGGCTCTCGATTATTTCAAAGATTCGCAGGCCCAGAACGTCAAGGAGGGCGGCTGGCGGATGAAGCAGGTGGACGACGCCCGGCTGCCGGAGGCCGGCAGGAGCCAGCAGGCGTTCTGCGGGGCGATGGACGATTGGGACGAAGCGGCAGCCGACGCGGCGGCGGCGGGGCTGGCTCGAACCGCCGGTTCGAGCCAGGTCTTCGAGATGCTCTATCGCTACGGCGCTCGGGACTTCCGCGCGATCGGGCACAAGGCCATCTACGTCGCCAATACGGAGCGGGTGCTCACGCAGGTCGGCTGGCGACACGCCGAACCGGTCGTGCGCTCGCTGGCTTATGCGCTCTTGTCGCACGAGGGTGGGAATCCGGCCAAGCGCGATGCCGCAGCCGATCAGCCGTGGCGACGAAACCAGGAGTTGGCGGCCAAGATTCCCGCCGCGTGGCAAGCGGGCAAGTTGAATCGCGCGGCGACTGTCGAGATGCTGGCGGTCTTGCGGCAAGGCACGAGCGACGCCGCCTGCGACGCGGCGGTTGAACAGCTTCGCCGCGGCACAGCCCCGCAGTCGCTGTGGGACGCCATCTTCTGCGGCGCGGCGGAACTGCTGCTCCGCCAGCCGGGCATCGTCGCCTTGCACTCGGTGACGACCAGCAACGCCTTGCATCGCGCCTATGCGACCAGCGGCGACGACAAGACGCGGCGGCTGCTCGTGCTGCAAGCCGCGGCCTTTGTGCCGCTTTTCCGTCAAGCCGCCGGAGGGCGCGGGCAAATGCGGGAAATGCCCATCGATCATCTGGAAGCGATTCCATTGGCAGCGGGCAAAGGGGACAGTCCCGTTTTTGCTGGAACAAAAACTGGGACAGTCCCCGACAGTGCCCCCGACAGCGCCGCCGAAGAAATCTTTGCCGAGATCGGCCGCGACCGGCACGTCGCCGCGGGCAAGACGCTCGCGTACTTGCAGGGCAGGGGAGTGGCGGACGATTTTATGAGCACCGCCCGGCGATTGATTCTGTTGAAGGGCAACGATCCCCACGACTATAAGTTCAGCGTGGCGGCCCTTGAAGACTACTATCATGTATCGCCGGAATGGCGCGACCGCTTTCTGGCGGCCAGCGTGCTGCAACTGCGCGGCTCGCACGAGAAGGACAACTCGCTCGTCGATCGCATCCGCGCGGCGGTGAAAGCGTAGCAACATGGTTTTCCAAGAAAGACCCTCGGGCACTGTCGCCGGCGAATTCGGCGACAGTGCCCTCGGTGCTCAATCGAAACAAGTCTTGTACGGCGTGAGTGGCACGCTCCTGAGCTTCTGGCGAAGGGCGTGGTTTTCAATCTCGCCACGCCCTTCGCAAGCTCAGGGACGTGCCACCCATTTCGGTACTAAATCCATTAGAAACCCTTACCAGGTCAGTTCGACATGGCCGGTCAAGCCGTCGAAGACCAGGGGCGTTGTGCCGACCAGGTTCGCGCCGTGATAGGGATTCGATTGAAACGGATTGCCCTGAACCGCGGTGACGTAATCCGAGGGCTTCACGGCGTTGAGCCAATCGGTGAGCATATAGCCGGCCGAGACGCGGAACCGACCGCCCGGCGACTGCCAGCCGACGGCCACTTCGGCCTCGAGGATGGTGACGAAGCGGGCCTCGCGCCAACTCGTCGTGACTTCCAGCGGATTGACCGTGTCGCCTTGCATGTAGTTGGCGCGGAACTCGCCGCCGATGAAGTTGGCGACTGCCTTCGCCGACGTGTAGAAGCCGCCGGCAACGGCCCGTTCGCCGTCCAGTCCCAGCCGCAGGCCGACGCCGTCGAAATTGACGTTGGTTTGCGTGGCCGCAAATTTCGTCGCAAAGGCGTCGGCAAAGTTGACGTTCGAACTCCTGCGCTAGCGTGGCATAGCGGACACCGACAATGTAATTCAAACACGAGCAGTCGCAACTCCAAAGGCTATGGCGAAAGTCGACATCGGCGTATTGGAAAGTCGTGAACTCGTGCGCGTTAGCCGTGGCCCAGATATTTGTCTGATTGGCGTCGGGTGTGAACGGAACGAAGACCAGCGGTTGCAAAACGGCGGCGCCCGTGGCTTCGGCTCCGGTGCTGTTGTCGCCGCGGAAGTACGTATAGGCGACGGCGATTTCGCTGCAATCGTTCACCGCGCGGGAAAGTCCCACGCGGAAGCCCGGCGCGAACTCCGGATTCATGACGAACGTGGGGCCTGCCTGCTCTTGCAATCCATTCGGAATCGTCGGCACGGCGAACTCCATGCCCTCATTGCGCGGGCGAAGATAGAGATAATCGCCGTAGCCGTGCCAGACGGGATCGCCGCCGCAGGCCCCGCCGCACTGTCCTCCGCCACCGCAACCGGCGTCGCATCCGGCTGCGCCGCAGGACGGCGGCATCGCCGGCGCTGCCGTGCCGGCCGCCGACATTGTTTCGGCGGCGGTGGTGGGATACATGGGGTTGCCCATGTTGATTTCCGTAACACCCGCGCCCGACCGATAGGCGACCTGGGCGATCGCGGCCTGCGAGCCGCGCAGATTGCCGCTATGGCGGCTACCATGTAAGTCCAACGAAACGCTTTCATCGGCGCCCTCCCTCTCAATACCAAGACCATGATTCGATTGATTTGCACTCGTAGCGACGGGACTGCCCCAGTTTTCGTACCAGCGAAAATGGGACTGACCCGTTTAACGCTGCGAAGTTGTTACAATCCCTACCTACGGAATAAATGGAATAATCGGAATAAACGGACCCGACTGCAAGAAAAACCGTTACCTCCGTTTAAGTTGACGCAGCTTGCCTGGTTTGACAGATCGCTGAAACGGCAACGGATTGGACTCGCGGAGTTTTTTTCTTCTTTCGATTTGGTCAATTTCCCGCGGAAAACACATAGTTTTATGGCCAACTGCAAGCCAGGACCGGAGTAGAACAACAGCAGGATACGGGTAGAACGGCGGTAGAACGCCGGCAGGATTCGAGTAGAAGCCGAGTAGGAATATGTCTTTTGGACATTTGTTTTTCCGGCGATTGAGCAACTGGAGGGGGCAATGGCCGGCAGCTCGCGACTGCGCTGAAAAGGGAACTGACAAAAACATAAAGGCAAAAACATTAGGGCGCCGGCCGGCGAATCGCGAGCATTTTTCTGCCACCATCTTTCTGTCTATTCCCTTTTTTACTTTGCGAGCTTCGCGTCTTTGCGTGAAATCCCATGCGGGTCGCTACTCACTACTCACCACCCACTTTCCACCACTGCTCCCCTGGTCTTCCGCCAGTATACCACATTTCTTATTATGAGTCAACAGTTGTAAGAAAATCGCGAGACAAAACATCTCTAAAGCCTTGCGCCGCTTCAACTTGCGGCGCCGACGGCTGCGCTCGATTATTTCCCCTCCGGGCGGGTGGCCGCGCAAACGGCGGCGACATAAACTGTTGTCCAGTAACGGCTTGTGAATCGAGACCGCGAGGCTCCCTTCGCTTCGTCGAATTCGCCGGCGCTTTGATTATCAGGCGCAGGCGATTTTTCCACTCGCTTTTGCCATGCTTTTAATCCCCGGCGGACAGTCAAACCGCTCTCGCATGACGCCAAAGGCGAAAAACTGCTTGACAAGAATGCCCGCGGGCGTACAACTATCGGGTAACGACTTTTGGTGTGTTCTCGATCGGTTCGCTCGCGTGCGATCGTGATGACGCACGTCGGGCGGCGTAGGGCAAAGGGAGCTGCCATGCTGAATCCGATAAACCTTGTCCGCCGAGTTCTGGGACTTTGGGGGGGGGAGATAAGAGCGCGAAGGCTGCTCGACAGCCATCGGCGATGAGCGCCGAATCGCCTCGCAGCGGATCGACTTCCGCCGCGCCGGCTGCGAAGGCCCGGCTGACTAAAGCCCCGCGCCGCCGTTCTCGCGGCCTCTTCGGCAAATCAGCCAGCGGCCGAGCGTCTGCCGTCCGATCTTGGAGGAACAGCAAGCGGCTCGTCTTTGAGCCGCTGGAGAATCGCACACTCCTCTCCGTCACCGTTACCGATCTCAACAACTTCATCACCCCGGGGCCGACTACCAGCGGCAGCATGGTGATGTCGGTTGCGGGCCTGAATTACGTCAGCGCGGCCGCCAGCGGCAGCACCGTCGTCTCGGCGAACGTCACGGGGCTGGACACCACCGGCTTGAGCTACTTTACCGCCGCGGTCAAGGTCGACGGGAGTTCAAGCCCCGCAAACACGGTGTATTACACGGGCAGCGGCGTCTCGTCCAGCGAAACGTACCGCGTATCGGTCCCGCTCTCGAACTTGAGCGAGGGACACCACACGTTCGAGATGGACGTCACTGAGTACACCTCGGGTGGAACTCCAATTGATTCGGGTGCGAGCGGCGATCCCGGGCAAATGAACGTCCTCAAATGGTCGGCGAGTGTCTTTGGTCCCGGCTTCAATCTGCAGGGCTTGGATGCCTTGGCAATCGATGACGGCGGCGCGACGTACGTCCGCAGTGACGGGACGATGGGCTATTTTACATCCGCGGGCAGCGGCACGTTCACGAGCCGGATGGCCCGTTTTACTTCATCACGCTAACAAACGACAGCGAAAGCGGCAACTACTGGCTCAAGAACCCGGCGGATGGCTCACTGAAGGTATTCAATAGCGATGGAAACCTGGTCCACACATTCGATCGCGACGCCAACGAAAGTACGTACATTTGGTCTGAGGCGGGCAAGCTGTCCGAAATCGACGCGCCGGGCGGAGAGACGACGACCTTTGCCTATACCAGCACCACGGTGACGATCTCGAACACATTGCAGCCGACGTACACTTTGAACATTAGCACATACGGGCAGTTGACGAGCATTGACGAACCGCTCCCCTCTGGTTCCGGCACGCAGCCGCTCGCGACATTCACTTACCCTACAAGCAGCGCGCCGCTCGGCACGTATAAGGACGCCGACAACAACACAACAGACTTTTCGTATCAAAGCTTCGACACTTCGCTGGCCACCGTTACCGAGCCAAATAGCCATACGCAGCAGTACGTTGCCGCGGCGTCGCCGCCGATCGTAGCCGCGTCCACTGGCGGCAGCGGCGCGGCGGGCACCAGCACGAATTGGGCACAGTGGGTCACGTCGTCCACGGTCGTCGGAGTGGCCACCGACGAGAACAACGCGTCCACGACGTACACGTTAAACTCTTTCGGCGCGCGCCACCGAAGTCGAAAATGCCCTCGACCAAACCACGCTCTATACCTATGAAGATCACACGATCCTGCCGACCAATATCTACCAGCCGAATCCGGCAACCGGCGTGGCCTCGACGACCGACACGGCGAGCCCGCACACGAACATCAGCTACGACAGCTATGGCATAATGACCAGCGAATCGCTGCCCGATGGTTCGACGCAGTCGTGGACCACGTCGGCGTCAGAATTGCTCACAACCGACTATGCCGAGGTCGGGCCGACCGACGGCGTTTACGATGCCGTAACGAGTTATAGCGTCACCGGCGGCACCGCGAAGAAACAGCCTATACCGTTGACTCATCTACCGGCGACGTGACGCAGACCGACCAATACGCCAACGGTGAGAGCGCCGACCCGACGAACGACCCGATCACGACGACCGTCTATACGACGCCGGACAATTCCAGCGGCGTGCCGCTCGGGCTCGTGTATAGCACTACCGACGCGGACAACCACGTTTCCGCCAGCAATTTCGATTCTCAGGGGGACACGATCGCGACTTTCGCGGGGCAGATTCTGGCAACGAGCGGCAGCGGAGACAACAGCGCCACTTTCGCCGGGCTCGCGCCGAACGCCGCGCGGACGTTCGCCATCTATGTTCCAACAGGGACTTCCGGGTATTCGGTGAGCTACAACAGTTCGACGGTCATTTACGGCGGCTCCGCGTCGCTCGCCGCGACGGCGCTCGGTTCGGGCTGGACGTTCCTGGGCAATGTCACGTTGACCGGCGGCGATCCGAGCCTTTCGCTGACGGTGTCCCACACCGGAACATCGACGGTCGTCAACGTCTGCCTGATGCAGGCGATGTCAACATATGTTTACGACAGCCACGGCAACGAGACCGCCAGCCTCGACCCGATGGGTAATCTGGTGGCCACGACCTTCGATAATCTCGACCAGCCCACGACGACCTCGCAAGGGCAGGTCCTTGGCGTACTTTCGGGCGCGGCGACCTTCCGGAACGTGCCGCAAGCGCCGGGGCTGGAGCGGGTCGTCGCGATCTTCGTCAACCACAACGACAGCACTTACACCAATTACACGATCACCGAACATACGATCGCCGACACGACGGTCACGCTCTCGCTGGCGGGGGACTGGTCCGGGAGCACGCCCACGGCGCTCGGCAGCGGATGGTACCGCCTTGGCGAAGTGACCATACCCTCCACGGACACGGGCTCGACGATCACGGTCGGCTACACCGGAAGCGGTTCGCTTACACAAGTTGCGATCCTGATGCAGACCGAGGCGAATTCCCATGACCCCGCCGGCAACCAAGTCTCGGCCGTAGACGGGCTTAACAGGGCAAAGGTATTTGTTTTCAACAATGTGCAGGAGCAGACCGCAACTTGGCAGGGACAGATCGTTTCGGTCGCGTCCGGCGCGGCGAGTTTCACGAACCTGCCGCAGACGCCCGGCGTGGCGCGGACGTTCGACGCCTACGTCTACACCGGCACGACCACCGCGCCCAGCGGCACGCCGACGATCGGCGGCTTCACCTCCGGCAGCTACGCGACGGGCACGCCCTTGGGCGCGGACTGGTACAACCTGGGCACCATTTCGCTCGGCGACACGGACGCCAGCAGCGAGCTTGATTTCAGCGGGCTAAGCTCCTCGATCCTGCAAATCTGCATCGTGCAGCAGGTCGAGGGCGTGACCTACACGCCCACCGGCCTGGTGGCCACCGACACGAATGCCGACGGCGGCGTTTCGTCCAGCGTCCATAACGCGGTGGGCGACGAGATCAGCGCGAGCCTGCCCGATCCGGCGACCGGTGCGGAGGGCGGGCCGACCACGAACTTCGTCTATGACGGCCTGCAGCGCGAGACGGCCGCGATTGATCCCTTGGGCCACGTGGTGGCCTATGGCTACCAATTCGGGGCGACGGACGGCAGCGGCGCGTCGGTCGCCGGCACGACCGTTACCACATCGCTGGGCCAGATCGAAGCGGCCACTAGCAGCGCGGCGACGTTCAGCGACCTCTTGCAGAATCCCGGCCAGGCGCGGGTTTACACGGTTTATGTGAAGCCGTCGCTATGGATCGACGTCGGCGTGATCAGCGCCAGCGACGGCTACGGCGGCATTGCGCCGGCATTTACCGCGAGCTTCTCCGCCTCCACCCCGCTGGGGTCGGGTTGGTACAAGCTTGGCACGGTCACGTTGGACGGCGGCGACGCCAGCACCGCCTTGACCCTGTCTTGTACCTGTTCGGGCGGCGCATCGCAGATCGCCCTGGTCTGGCAATCCTCAGTTCGACAACCGCGATCCCTACGGCAACACGATTAAGAGCGTCGATGCCTTGGGAAATTCGACCGCCTTCAGCTTTAACCCCCTCAACGAGCCGAACCAGCAGACCGTCTCGAGCCATACGCTCGGCCCGCTCTACGACCCCGCGGGCTACACGACGAGCGTCACCAATTTGCAAACGGGGGCAGTAACGGAGTATAAAGTAGATATGCTCGGCGACCGCTACGAGACCGACTATCCAAACGCGTCGAGCGGGGACACCGACGGCGGTCCCGTGAGCAACAATTATTACAACGCCGACCAGCAGCTTGTCATGAGCGTGGACACTTTGGGCAATAAGACGACCTACGGGTACGATTTCTTGGGAGACCAGGTGACGGCGAGCCTGCCGGACCCTAGCAGCGGCGATCCTTCCTCCACGCCTTCCACGACCGATACCTTCAACTTGGACAGCGAGAAGGTCCAATCGGTCGATGCGCTGGGCTATACCAGCACTTGGACGATGGACGCCTTCGGGAATACGATCGCTTACAGCCTGCCCGATCCGGAGAGCGGGGCGGCGGGCGGGCCGACGACGACCTGGACGTTCACGGCCGCGCATCAGGTGCTCACGCAGACCGATCCGGACGGCAACACGACTTCGTGGGGGCTGGATTTCGACGGGCAAACGAAGAGTGAAAACATAAGCAGCACCGCGGTCACGGAGACGTACACGCGCGACGCCGACGGCAACGTCATCGAGTTGGACGATTTCGACGGCCGCAAGACGACCTACACGTATAATAGCCTGAACCAGGAGACGGGCGAGAACTGGTACGCAACGACGACCGGCGATCCCTACGCCTCGTTGGCTTACGCATACGACGTTCGCGGCGACATGACCGGCGGCAGCGAGAGCTATTCCGGTGGCGGCGGAACCTACGCCGATCCCGGGCTTGGCACGAACAGCGGCGTGGCGCTGACCTACAACGGCCCCGGCGAGGTGACGGGCGAGTCGCAGGGCTTGGCCGGCCGCGCGAGCGTGATTCTTTCGCAGACCTGGAACAACGACGGCACCCGCAATACGCTGGCCGTAAACATCGGCGGCACGCTGAATAGCGACGGCACCGCGAGCGACGCATGGTGGTCCGACTTGCTCAATACCTACGGATACGACAAAATCGGGGAAATGACGAGCATTGCGCAGACGAGCCAGACCGGTTTCGACAACGTGACCGCGAAGTACGTGGCGCTAGGCTACGACAACGGCGGCGACTTGACCTCCGTCGATAGCTATCTTGCCGGCAGCGATACAAGCGCCGATAAGGTGTATGATCTTGCGATCGCCTACAACCACAATTCGCAGGTCACCAGCCTGGCTTACGCGGCGGGCACGGGCAGCACCATCCTGGCCGCTTATGCCTATTCCTACGACCCCGATCGCCAGGTGTCGGGCATGAGTTCGTACACGGACACGGCCGACACGGCCGACCGCACGTCCGACCCTGCGACCTGGGCCAGCGCGTCCTACGAGTACACGACCGACCAGGAGGTCGCGAACGTCATCGACGGCGGGAGCTGGTACAGCGGCGGCGACGGCGCGGCGGCGACGTATGTGAACTGGGCCAACGCGCCGACGACCGACAACAACTTGTCCTATGATGCCAACGGCAACCGCAACGAGTCCGGGCAGACCATTTCCGCCGGCAACCAGGTAACATTCGACGGCACTTATTATTTCACGTTCGACGCCGAAGGCAACCGCACGGCGAAGTATAAGAGCACCAGCGGCTCTTTGGACGGCACGGCCACCGACATCACGACGTACGGCTGGGACAACCGCAACCGCATGACGTTGCTGAAGCATTACGCCGATTACGACGCCTACACTTCGGCCTCGCCGGACATGGCCTTGGCGCGGAACTACGACGTCTTCGACCGCTTGACGGAAGAGGCCCAGACCGCGGGCGGTAGCCTCGACGAGCGCTATATCTGGGACGGCGGCAGCCTGCTGGACGTGCTGGACTCCGGCGACAACACCTCGGAACGTTATCTGAATGGCCCGGCCGTGGATCAGGTGTTGGCGACGGAGCAGGTGGGCGGGACGGGCGACAGCGGCGGCAGCGCGGGGCCGGTCAATTGGCTTCTTGCCGACGCCCAGCAGAGCGTGCGCGACGTGGTGCGGGGCGTTGTGAGCGACGGCAGCGTGAGCGTTTCGCTGGTCGATCACGTCGTCTACGACGTCTACGGGAATCAGCCCGTGCCGCAGACGGCCACCGATTCGCTGTTGCAAACGCGGATCGGCTTTCGCGGCATGATGATCGACGCCTTGGCGGGTTTTGGCGGCGGCGGCACTAGCGGCAGCGGCGGCGGCAGTTGGTCCAGCCCGTCGGGTTCGCCCTTCGGACTGTATTATTCGGTCGCGGAGGCTCCTACGACGCGATTTCCGAGACCAATGTCAGCGGCGCGGCGGGCAACGAGAGCGGCGCGGTGAACGCCTTCACGTTCATGGGCAACGACCCGACGACGACCGGCCTGCCGATGCGAAGCGCGGCGATGGTTTCGGACACGGCTGTGGGGATTCTGACCGGTGGCGGCGGTTCTGGTAGTTCTGATGACAGTTCCGGAAGTGCTTCGACTGAAGGAATACCGGTGCAGCTTCCGGTCAGGCACTACCCTGATGGGAGTCCAGTAATCACACAGCGCGAACAGAATAAAATCGTCGGCCAAACCGGGAACGGCGCCGGTTTTAACACGCTTGGTTTGATGAACGGACGTGGGCAGCGCGGACCACGCCTGCGCAACCGCCGTTCGGCCTGCCGCACAAGCAGAAGGACAAAAAGCTGGGACCGGTAGCGCCCATTCAGCCAAAGCTGAATTACTACAACTGGAGTATGCCGTTCTTTACAATCTCACCGTTTTCCATAAAGCCAGGCAATCAATTGCCCTACCCATACGGTTCGCTTTATTTGCCTAACGGGTTTGACTGGATGTACGCTCCAGGCGGCCCGCTTTATTCCCCGCCAGCGCTCCCAAACGATTTCCAATACCCTGCCGGCGGCTCGCCGCTCTACTCGGTCCCGCCGCTCGGGTCTAACGGCCCGTCGTCGCAATGAAACGCTGTTATATGTCCGCCGAACCGCATTACGTAGCCGCGCACAAACGTGTCACGCCGCAACATCCGGGTAAATTAACGCAAATTGATGAAAGCGAGCGGCACTTCTGAGGAGATTTATATGAATTGTTCTGGACCCAAGACGCGCTCGATCGCCCTTGATCGGTTAGGAAGGGATTCTTTGATTCGCTTGCTAGCGCTTATCGCAGCGCTTGCGCTGTATTCATTGCCGCGCGCCACGGCCGCCGACGACTACGATAGGGCTATCGCCGAGGCCACCGAGCGGATCCGCATCGAGCCGAACAACGGAGACGCGTTTTATAACCGCGGGCTGGCCTGGGACAACAAAGGCGAGTACGACAAAGCAATCGCGGACTTTAACGTAGCGATCCGCCTAAATCCGAACGACCCAGAAGGTTTCAACGGACGTGGGCTTCGTGGGGCCGCAAGGGCCAGCATGACAAGGCGATCGCGGACTTCACGGAGGCGATTCGCCTTGACGCCAAGAACGGAAACGCATTCTGTTACCGAGGGGTAGTTTGGAACCAAAAGGGAGATTACGCCAAAGCGGTTGCCGATCTCAACGAAGCGATCCGGCTGGACCCGAACGACGCGGACGCATACCGCAGCCGCGGCCAGGCATGGGCCTACCAGGGGAAGGACGAGAAGGCAGTTGTGGATTTTACGGCGGCGATTGGCCTCGATCCGAAGAACGCGGATGGGTTCTGCTGTCGGGGAATGTCGCTCAGCCGCACGGGCGATTTCCAAAAAGCCGTGGCCGACCTCACCGAGGCGATACGGTTGGACGTAAAGAACGTTGACGCTTACGAAGGACGGGCCGTGGCCTACGAACATACAAATGACTGGAAAAAGTCGCTCGCGGACTTCAACACCGCCATTGCTCTGAAGCCGGGCGATGCGCACCTCTACGCTGGCCGCGCGAACGTCTTGTTTACGCTAGGATCGTCGAAAAAAGCGCTCGCAGACCTCGACGAGGCTGTTCGCCTGGACCCGAAGAATTTGGAAGCGCTAGAAGGCCGAGGAAACTTGCGTGCGCAAATCGGTGACGTTCAAGGCGCGCTTGAGGACTTCGCTGGCGAGGTGAAGCTAGCTCCAAAACGCGCGATTGGCTGGTACAACCGTGGCAGCATGTACGCTCGGCTCGAAAAGCTGAAGGAAGGAATTGCGGATTATTCGGAGTCGGAACGATTGGGGTTCAAGGCACCGTCGCTCTTTCGGAATCGCGGTTACCTTCGCTGGAAAGCCGGCGACGAGCAGAACGCGGCCGCCGATCTGCGGGCCGCAGTCGCCGCAGCTCCGAATGACCCTCTCGCGAACGCCTATTTCGGTGAGCTTTTGGCGACATCGCACGACAAACGAATCCGGGACACGAAAAGCGCCGTTGCCCATGCCTCCCGCGCTTGCGAAGTCACCAAATGGACCGAACCCCAATTCCTTACCGTACTCGGCAAAGCCTACGCTGAGTCCGGCGATTTCAAGAACGCCGTTCAGTGGCAGGAGAAAGCCGTCTCTCTGATGCCAAAGTCTCAGGTGGAGACCGCGCGTCGGAGGCTTGAAGCGTATCGACTGGGGCACGCCGACACTGCGGACGACACTGTAATACGCGGCGGGCAGACTAAGCAGCGGAAGCAGGATTGAACGAGCCGTCGGGGTCGCGCCGTTGTGGTCACACCCCGGGGGGAACCGGGGTCAGGCTTGTACATACCACCTTGCAATTTTAGAAATGTTATCATCCGATCGGTCTTAAAACTATTATTAGGAGACGCCAATGGCTGATGATGAGAAATTCGTCGATTGCGAGATTAGGCCGGTGCCGCCCGCGGCGGGCACGATCGCGCTGCCCTGGCCGCAGCGCCGTCAATATGACCCGCGGATCGAGCTTGTGCTGATGCGCAGCGAACGCCGGCTGGGTGTGGAATATCGCCGCTTTATCCTGGGAAAACTGGCCCTCGTAGGCTTCGTCACGGAGGAGCCTCCACCGTCGGATGACGCGGTGGAAGCTGCGGGCGAAAACGAGGAATTCCACGAATGTGACCCCCTGGGACTTCCCAAAGCCCGCCTAGAGAGGATGGCGAAGATCGCGCTCCATAAGATCGCTGAAAACGGGTAATCGCGGCGGTCGCGAAGCAATGGGAGGAACGATCGCTCATCCCTCATCGCTTGCCGCCAATCCCTCCGCCCTCAGCCCGGCCAATCCCGAATTCGGACTGCCCTCACCCTGCCCTCTCCCGAAGGAGAGGGGAACATGATGACCAAGATCGCCTTCTTGTCGCCGCATTGCCTCGTCGATTTCACGAACGGCGCGGCGATTGCCACGCGCGAAGGACTGAAGCTGCTGGCCACGCAAGGCTTCCAGTGCATGGCCTTCTGCGGCACGCGATTGGATGAGGCCGGCGAAGGGCTGATTCAGGAACAGCTCTTCCGGCGGAAGATCAATTATGAGGTGAGGAAGGTGCGGTTGGTGGCGGGCGGGGAGCAGGCGCAATGTCGTTCGGCACGCGGTTTGGCGGGAGGATTGAGTGGGTGGAGTGTGAGGAGTTTGGTTGACGGAGGGCGTTGCGGGCAATCTAGTCGAGCTTGCCCGACGCGGCGAGGATGCGGTGTGCGCAGCCGCGTGCGGCCACGTCCGTCGGGGGCGCACGGAGTGGTCGGATCAATTCTTCGATTTTTTCAAGCTGGCCAGGTAGGCCGCGAACTCTTGGTCACTGACCCAGCCGAGCAAGTGGAATTGGATCGTCTCGAAGGTCCGCTTGGTCGGCTTCGAGCCGGTGCGGATCGCGATCAGCAAACTGACGATCAAAGCCGCGTACATCTGCAGCGCGACGCCGTTTTCCTGATGCGACACCAAGTGTCGGGCGCCGAGCACGCACTTCAGCCAACGGAAAAACAATTCGATCGTCCAGCGATAGCGATAGGCAATGGCCACCAGGTCGGCCGCCAGATCAAGCCGGTCGGTGATCAGCCACAGCTCGCTCGTCTTGCCGGTCCGATCCGCGCACGCACAACCACCAATCGCATCGCGCGCCCGACGACATCCTTGTGATGGGAAGTGCCCAGCCGCTTGAGAATCACGTCGCGGACGACGCCCGCCCGAGCGGCCTGCGGCGAGACCGGAAGCTCTTTCTCGACATGCAAGGCGAGATCGTCTTTGACGCGCGTGATCAGCGACGAACCGGCGTCGAGCACCGACCGCATCAGCTCGAAGCTGGCGTAGCCCCGGTCATTCACGTAAAGCAGTCCCGGCTGGAGCATGGCCTTCATCGCGGCCGGCTCCGAACAAGCGGCCGCGGTGATGGTGGCGTCCAGCGGAACCCATTTTGCCACGGAGAACTGCAAGTGCAGCTTCACGCCGCGATGCTCGGCATCTTCCCAAAGGGCCCAAGCCATGCGGGGCAACGCCGCAAAAACCGAGCCGTCGACCGCCGTGAGATTCTCCAGGGCTTCGGCTTCCCGCCCGCGCAGTTGGGACCGGGCCTGCCGAGCGAGTTCCTTGAAAATCGGCCGGACCAGGGCCGGATCGAACACGCCGACCGACTCGCTGAGCGAGCCGAGCGACACGCGGGGAATGCCCAGCTTGCGTTGGACTCGTTCCCAATTCGAGGCGTTCTGCAAAGCCCGCAGGCTGTCGAGCGAGGGGTTGAAAAAATACAACAACAGCAGCGTGAGGTAATGATCGTAGAAGAACTTCCGGTTGCCGGCCCGATCGCGCTCGGCGCCAGCGGAATGGATTTGCTCCAGCAGCCGCCCCACGGGAGCGATCAATCGCATCGCCTGGAGCCGGTCACTCGCCTGCTCTGTTTGCCGCTGTCGGGTTGAATCAGTGCGCGCCATATGGCAGTCATCCTAGACCATCATCTCCCAGGCGCAAATTTCGTGCCGAACGGCATTGGGAGCAGGCGGGGAGCGGGGAGCAGGCATCACGGCGGAGCGTGATGAGTACGGGAACACGCCCTCACCCTAGCCCTCTCCCGGCGGGAGAGGGGACGAGAGCGTATGATGCGCGACTCGTCTTTATGACGGAAGGCAACGTGCCCATTACGATGTTCGAGAACGGCTCGACACGCGGAGGGTGGTTCGGGCCGCGAGAGGTGGAGGCGTTTCTGGCGGCGTGCGAGATTTTTCTCCGCAAGAACCGGCCCGATATCGTCATCACCTATGGCGGCGATCCGGTTTCGATCGCCGTGCAGCGGCTTGTCAAACGGCTTGGGACGCCGGTAGTGTCCTAATTTGTTCTTTTGGGGGTGTTGCCATCCTATGGAAGTCTTGGCGGTGGGGTCGGGCCTTTCGCTATGCGGTCTATATTGGCTGCAATATGTGTCAGGGCATCGGCCGCGCGGCCAATCGCCAAGCAGGCTCGGAACCAGGTTAGTAGCATCGCGATCCAAATAATCAGGACGAAGACGGCTATCAGTTCCACGGTAGGGCTTTCTATTTTTGTTAGGCCGCGTTGCGATTTACGGCAGTGAACAAGTCGGCAAACGTCCAAAGGTTCGGAATGACGCCCGCAGCAACGGCCGCAGGGACGCGGTAGCGGCCGCTGTCCGGCTTACGGGTACGCCAAACGAAGTTGTAATAGGCTAGGAACATCGCGCACGCGGCCTCTAGGTTTTCCAGCTTCTTGGAGAACCCGAGGGACAGGCGCGTAAACCGTTGCATTAGGGTGCGAATAGTCAGGTTGTGGCGCTCGACGTGTGAGGTACATATTGTCCGCTCCTCTCCCTCATTCATGCCGAACACCCTCCGGCGCTCAGTCCCGGTCATTTCAGGCGGCGCGTAGCGGCCCGGTTGATCGGCGTTGCGGTAATCCTTGATTAACTGGCCATACTTGACGTAGGGGCCGAAAGCCAAATCTACGGCCTCTGGATAGCCCGCAAATCCATCGGTGCTTACTTGTGTGATTCGGACATAGGCCCCGGTTTGATCGCTCTGGTGCGCATCAGGTGTGACTAGGCGACGGCTAAGGTCCATCATCAACTTGCGCGCGTTGTCCGCGGATCGCTTGCCGACAACGAAGCTGGCGACCAGTTTGGTATCTTGATCCAGGGCGGTCCAAAGGTAAATGTCTCCAATGTCGAATCGCGTAGCCTTCTCCTCTACTTGCAATCGACCCTGTTTCTTCAAAACAAAGGTCCAAATCTCATCAACTTGGACGTGCCGCAAAGTGAACCCCCGCAAGCGGGAATCCATGTAAGCCTTGCACTTCTTGCCGAAGTTGACGAGCAACCGGCAAATCGTGTCCCGGTGGACTCCGGTTAGCCGCTCCGTTGATCGAATCGAATTACCCTCTAGCAGGGCATGGAGAACCATCATTTGCCGTTCTGTTTTGAGAACATTGGCCATAGCGTAAGCCTTTCCAAATCTGGGGGCTTACGCTAGAATGAGATTACTAGGCTGCAATCTGGCGAAAGCCCGGTTGTGGTTGCCCGGAGCGGTTAGCGCCGTTCCGGGCGTTTTTGTTGTTACATCATTTCAATTCCAAGCCTAGCGATTGAGCTAGTTTCTCGGCTGTTTCTAGCCGTATATCACGTTCACCGGACAAGAACCGCAGAATGACCGGGTGAGCTACACCAGAGTCTTTGGCAATCTGGTAAATGCTCTTGCCGGTTTGTTTGATCGCGGTTCGGAGTCTTTGGGGTAGCGTTTGACGTTTCATAGCTTAGGTTCCTTTGATCTAAGGGAATTGTATCAATTGACACTTAGGAATCAAGTGGTACAATCAGGGAATGGCAAAAACACGGAAACGAGGCGCTGCGCCATTCCTATCTCTTGAAGAGGCATCGTCATTGATAGTCTTGGAAACACAAGACAAGAGTGAACGGGCCTTTGTGTTGCTTTGCGCAGCGGTGCTTGACCGGGCCTTAGAGAAGTTGTTGCGATTGAGATTTACCCAGCTTTCCGGCGCTTCAAAAAAGGAATTAGATGCTCTTCTTATAAGCGGACAGCAAGCGGTGCTTGGATCAGCCAAGGTCCGAGCCACAATGGGGGCAATGCTAGGGATACTTGATCGAGGTGTAAGCAAAGCGCTTAAAGCATTATTTGAGGTCCGCAACAGCTTTGCGCATGATGAAACTCCGCCGTCTGTTACGCAAGAAGAAATTGATGGAATTATCCAAGCGATTCCCCAGGATATGCGAATGGTTTCTTGTCATCCCATCGAGCATTAGATTGCCTCCAAAAGAAAACCTCAAACGGGTAAGCGCCGTTTTATTGCATATTATCATATCTAAACAAAATGAAATAACAGATGATTTATATAGATTTGAAAACCTATCTACTTGAGCAATCGTCGGCGTGTTTGGCGAATAAATAAAGCGCCACGCGGGTATTCAGCGGCAATTCTTCCCAGCGATCCCGAAAAGCAGGTACGATATAGTCACACCAATTCCATCCGCGCTCCCAGGGCGGATTGGAAACCTTTGAAACAAGATCGCACCATGACAAGGACTCGGAGCATTCGAGGAGAAGTTGCTTTACGGCGAGCAGATCAGCGGATTCGGAAATTGATAATCGTTTAATCTTGCAGCGGCGCGATGATTTTGGAGCGAAGTATTTTGCGGTCATTGCGAACCCATAGTGTTAATGTGTGTCATTGGATACATAACTATTATCAAGCAAGGGCAATGAGGCATAGCGACCGAAACACGCCATCCGGTGACAAGCGCTAGCCCAATAATGACCGGCAATGGGCCGCAACTTACAAGGCTCGCCACTTAGAGCATTGGGCAGATTTTTTGATTCGCGATGGTGCAAGAGCGGGGCCGAATTGCACGTAAACCCAATGGAGACAACGACTTATATATTATCGTCGGCACTGTAGAATGACCGCCAGCTAGCGGTCTATGAAGCTGTTCGCCGCAATGGAAAATTGATTGCACAAGGGCAAGAAAAATCAAACTAGGACACTACCGGGACG
The DNA here is from genome assembly GCA_963707295.1 of uncultured Planctomycetia bacterium. Classification (GTDB taxonomy): domain Bacteria; phylum Planctomycetota; class Planctomycetia; order Pirellulales; family Thermoguttaceae; genus JANXQG01. The sequence goes on along the minus strand of CAVPPL010000005.1, from coordinate 2,140,026 downwards.
CCTCCCGGCGAGCCAAAGGGGACAGTCCCGTTTATGCCGCCCTCACCCCCGGCCCCTCTCCCGCAAGGAGAGGGGAGAATGGGACAGTCCCCTGTCCTCGTCTTCTGGCTGCACAACTTCGCCTACGGCAACCGCACGGCGTTTGAGGCGGTCGATTACGTGATCGTGCCCAGCGAGTTTTCACGGCGGTATTACCGCGAGAAACTCGGGCTGGAATGCCACGTCCTGCCGAATATCGTCCATTGGGAGGAGGCGGAGGTGAAGGGCAGGGCAGGCCCTCACCCTAGCCCTCTCCCGGAGGGAGAAGGGACTCGGCGGTACGTGACGTTCATCAATCCGCAGGAGATCAAGGGCGTGTATGTCTTCGCGCGGATCGCCCGCGAGTTGGCGCGGCGGCGGCCGGATATTCCGATACTCGTCACCCAAGGCCGCAGCCGCGGCGATGCGCGAAGAATCCGGCGCTGGGGCTGGCGGAGCATATCGTCGGGGAGTTGCATTCGCAGGCGGGACGCCCGCGCCATGCGCTGGTCGCAGCCGGCTAAAGCCGGGACTCCAGCGCGGGCGGCCGAAGACGGAAACCCAGCGCAGCCGGCTGAAGCCGGGACTCAAGCGCGGAACATCACCACGATGTCCTTCACGCCCGACCCGCGGGACTTCTATCCGGCACTGTTTGCCAATACGAAGCTGCTGCTCATGCCGTCGCTGTGGAACGAATCGTTCGGGCTGGTGGCGGTGGAGGCAATGCTCAACGGGATTCCGGTCCTTGCGAGCAACCGCGGGGCGCTGCCGGAGACGATTGGAACGCGCCCTCACCCCGGCCCTCTCCCAGACTCAACACGCCCTCACCCTAGCCCTCTCCCGGAGGGTGGCCTGATAAAAAGTTGCTTGATTTCGGCAATTGGACTTGATTTGAAAGAAAAAAACTGTTGCGCTTCTTTCTGTGAAGTTATTCCAGACCGAACGCCTAGAAGCGAAGGATGCAACAGTGGTGTCATTATGGTCGAAGTTTGGATCGCAGTGCAAGTCCCGTTTATCCGCCATTGCCAGAAGTTGTTTTCTGGGGCGTGCCCGTTGGCGAGAGAAGTTCAAGGAAGCACGTGAAGCTTTGGAGCAATTGCGCGAAGCTGGCGCAGTCCGAGGCGGGGCGGGTGGAAGTGGAACAAGAGAGGATGAAACTTCGCCAGCGGGTGTGTGAATTGGAAAATCAGCTTGCTCAACCCCAACCGGTGACGTTGCCGCTGGGAAAGCCGCCGCGGGGTCTTCAATACGGAGCCGGCCTGATTGCGTTGTGCGTCAATCTTGCACGCCAGATTGGCCTTCGACCGACACGACGAACCCTGGAGGTCGTATTCGACTGGCTCGATGTGGCGGTAGAGATTCCGCGTTACCAAACGATTCGTCTGTGGATGCAGAGGATCGGCTTGGATCGCATGGACCACGCGAAAAAAGTTCCCGGCGGAATTTGGCTGACGGATCACACCAATCAAATCGGCAAGGAAAAGGTGCTGGTGATGTTGAGGGTTCCTGAGGCCAGATTGCGGCGTCGCGGAACCCCGCTACGCCATCGGGACGTGGAGGTTCTGGCGGTGCGGCCCGGCGAAGCGTGGAAATGCGAGGACGTGGCGAAGGTCTATCAGGAAACGGCCGAGCATTATGGGATGCCCAGGGCGATCGAGTCGGATGGGGCCGTGGAGTTACGAGATCCCGCCGAGGACCTGAGAAAAGCGGGAAAAAAGCCCTTGGTGATCCGCGATCCCAAACACTTCCTGGCGAACCAATTCGAGAGATTATTGAAGCAAGACGCCGATTATGAAGCGTTCGTCAAACAAATCGGTGGGATGCGTTGCGCTTTACAGCAAACTGAGCTGGCGCACTTCCTCCCGCCAGGTTTCAAGATGAAGGCCCGCTTCATGAATCTGGCGCCGACGCTGAATTGGGCTTCCGCGATTCTGTGGCACTTGAATCATCCCGAATCCCGAAGCCGCGAGGGGATCAAGGAATGTCGTATGACAGAAAAGCTGGGGTGGCTGCGAGACTTCGCGCCGTGCATCCAATCGTGGCAAGAGTGTCAAGAGGTCATTGCCACGGCGCTGACGTTCATCAACCAACGAGGTATCTTTCGCGGGGCGGCGAAGCAGTTTCACGCGCTGGGCGCCCCTCTTGTACATCATTCCCTGAGCCGGCAGCTCTTCCAGACTACGATAGCGTTTTTTGCGCAAGCACGAACGAAAACTACGGCCGAACGAGTGTTTGCCGATGAGCACCGAGATTCTGGAATCCAGTTTCGCACTCTACAAACAACTGGAAAAGCAACACTCCAAAAGCGGATTCACAGGCTTGTTGTTGGCCTATCCCACATTGCTTCGGCCTACGACGCCCGAAGAAGTGACGGCCAGCTTGAAACGGATCAAGACTGTCGATGTGAACCAATGGATTGCAACGTACTTACCAAACACGGTCGCCTCCAAACGCCAACTTATGTTCCGGGAAGCAAAAGCCAGACCCTCTGGAGGCGCAACGTCAGCCCGCGCAGCAGCTTAGAAGCTTTTATCAGGCCACCCGGAGGGAGAGGGGACCAGCGGCGGGTTCTTGTTCGACATCCCCCGCGGTATGCACCCGAAACCCGCGACGTGCCCACGGCCGAGGAGGTTGCGCCGTGGGTCGAGACGATTATTCGGCTATGGGACGACGCGGCGGAATATGATCGCGCCAGCCGCGCCGCCCGCGAGCGTGCGCAAGCCTGGCATCCCGACCGCCTCGCGCCGCTCTATCGCGACTTCTTCAGCCGCGTGACGGCATCAAGGGAGCAGTCACGCTTTCGCCCGCGAGCAAACACGAAATGAGCGCACGGACTACCAAATAACCGGCAAAAACTGGATATCGCTCAAATCGCATCTACTGTGCTTGCGTGTGCGCCGCGTTATAATGTCCTCCATTGAGTGAAATTGAAGCCCGAAGCGCAAGCGAGCAGGAAATCGGTCCCCTCGCATGTGTTTCGAGCTTGTAACTCCCAGTGAACCGCGGCAGATGCTATTCGAACTCCGGGAAATTACGAAGACCTACGGGAAAGTCACTGCCTTGAAGCAGCTTTCCGTGCAGGTGCCGATCGGGGCCGTTGGACTACTCGGCCCGAACGGGGCGGGCAAGACGACGCTTATCCGCACGCTCCTCGGGCTGATCAAGATCGACGCCGGAACGGGCAACGTGCTCGATATGGACCTGCGGGCACAACGGTTGGACATCCGCCAGGCGGTTGGCTTCGTGCCGGAAGATGAATGCCTCTTCCCCGGCGTGCCGGGCGTGGAGTTCGTTTCCTACGCGGGCGAGCTGTGCGGCATGTCGCGGAGCGACGCCTTGCAGCGCTCGCACGAAATCCTCAACCATGTCGGGCTGGGCGAAGCCCGCTATCGGCCGGTTGAATCGTACTCGACAGGCATGAAGCAGCGCGTGAAGCTGGCGGCGGCACTGGTACACGATCCCAAGCTGCTGATCCTCGACGAGCCGACCAACGGCATGGACCCCGCGGGGCGACAGGAACTGTTGGAGCTCGCCCGCGACCTGTCGCACGGCAAGGACATGAGCCTGCTGTTTTCCAGCCATCTGCTGCCGGACGTGGAGTTTGTCTGCGATCATGTGGTCGTGATGGGGCAGGGGAGGGTGCTGGCGCAAGGGCAGATCAAGGAAATGCAGCAGCGGCACGAGCACTGTTTTGAGGTCCGTGTGAAGGCCAATGCCGCCGTGTTTGCGCAGAAGCTGATCTCGTCGGGCTGCACGGTTGGCGAGCAGGACCACACGATGCTGGTGCAGCTTCCCACCGGGCAGTCGGAGCGGATGATCTGGTCGCTGGCGGCGGAGTCGGGCGAGCAGGTGCGGCACCTGCGTCCGCAACGCAGTTCCTTGGAAGAGATTTTCTTGAAGGCGGTGCAATAAGACATCATGCCGATTTTCGATCAAGGTTATCAACATTGGAAGGGCCACCTCTCGGGCCATGCATGGCGGTGGCTGGCGATTGCTCGGCACGGGATGAGAACGCATCTTAAAGGCCGGTATGTCCGCCTACTGGTCCTTATGGCATGGGCGCCGATGCTGGCACTCGTGGGTGTGCTGGCCGTTTGGGGAATGATCGAACAGGGCGTGCAGGGTGCCGACAAATGGCTGCCGTTCCTCACGATGCTGGCCAGCGCGAGCGACCTCCACGCATGTCGACAAGCGGTGTGGACGATCTCCTACTCGTATTATTTTCAGATCGAACTCTTCTTCATCGTGCTGATCGTTACCGTCGCTGGGCCGAACCTTATCAGCCGCGACCTGCGTTTCAACGCGTTGCCGCTTTACCTTTCGCGGCCGCTGACGCGGTATGACTATTTTTTCGGAAAGCTGGGGATGATTGGCGGTATTGTCGCGGCCGTAGCCGTGATACCGGCGGTGGCAGCCTACGCACTGGGCGTTTGTTTCAGCCTCGATCTGAGCGTCGTCCGCGACACTTGGCGTTTGCTGCCGGCCTGCATCATCTATGGCATGGTGATCGTGGTCTCCGCAGGCACGCTGATGCTCGCCCTGTCGTCGCTATCGCGGCGCTCGCTTTACGTCGGCCTGGCTTGGGTGGCAGTCTGGCTAATCACGTCGAGCGTGGCCACGATGTTGGAAGGCATTCACCAATCGATGATCAGGTCTGCCGCTTGGCAGAAGCAAATGCAAGCCGAATCTTTGGACGCGGCGCCGCCCGGACGAGGCTTCCGCGGCCGCGGCGGAGCTTACTACTGGAATGGTCCAGAAGTCCAGCGAGCGCTGGCGGAAGCGGCGAAGACCGATTGGCGTCCGCTATTCTCTTATCCGGCCAACCTCAAGCGGCTGGGCGAAGCGGCGCTGGATACCGATACGGCTTGGGTTAAAATCGCCCGCGCCATCAATTCGTCAAAGTCCGGCGCGAACTTTATGATGGACGTATCGGCGGGAAGATGGCCGACGGAATCGCGCCCATTGCTTGACGATCGCGTTTTCGCGGACCAATATGTCCCGCAATACCCTTGGATCTGGTCGGCCGCCGTCCTGGCCGGAGTGTTGGCACTTTCTGCGTGGATCTTGAGCATACGCGTGAAATCACTGGACCGCCTGCGATGAATGATGTTGTCGAATTCGAAGGCGTTTCCAAGTGGTACGGCAACGTCATCGGCCTGAATCGATTTTCGGTGCGCAGTCGCGCCGGGCGTGACCGGTCTCTTGGGACCCAACGGAGCGGGCAAATCGACTTTCTTGCAGCTTGCCACCGGGCAGCTTGCTCCCAGTCAGGGCGAGGTCCGCGTACTGGGGCATCGGCCGTGGAACAACTCGCCCTTGATGCGATACGTCGGCCTCTGCCCGGAGCAGGATGCCTTCTACGAATGGATGACGGGGCTGGACTTTGTCAGCACCTGCGCCAAGCTGACGGGCATGAGCCGCAGCCAGGCGGCGGCAGCGTCTGACAAGGCGATCGCGACCGTCGGTATGACGGCGAACTGCCGCCGCGCGATCCGCGGCTATTCCAAGGGAATGCGGCAGCGCATCAAGCTCGCCCAGGCGCTGGTGCATGAGCCGCAAGTGCTGTTTCTCGACGAGCCGTTCACCGGCACCGACCCGATCGCTCGGCATGAGTTGCTGCAAGTTATCCGCACGCTGGGCGAGAGCGGGCGGAGCGTGATCGTCTCCAGCCACGTCCTGCACGAGATCGAGACGCTCACTCGGACGATCATTCTGATGCACCGCGGCCGATTGGTGGCCGAAGGGCGGATTGACGATATCCGCGACCTCATCGACCGCCATCCGCACCGCATCGTCTTGGTTTCGGAGAACTACCGCGCGCTGGCGGCGAGGCTCGTGAGTTGGGAAGACGTCGAGGGCGTGCAGATGCTGCGCGATCAGAAGGCCGTCTTGATCGAGACCCGCAAGCCGGACGCGTTCTATGCCCGGCTGCCCGCATTGAGCCTGGAGGATGGCACGCCGATCCGCGAGGTTTATTCGGAGGACAACAACCTGGAAGCCGTGTTCAAGTATTTGGTGAGCAAGTGAGCGAAACAGCAAACATTTCCGCCGATCAGCCGATGCAACTGTCGCACATTCCTAGTCTTCGCGCCTTGGCCGCGCTATTAGGTCTATCTTTACGGCAGCAGATTCGCGGCTGGCGGATAATCGTGCTGGCTCTGTTGTTCATGATTCCCGGCGCGCTGATGGTGATGATCAAGCTAGTGACTCCCGCCGGCCATTTGCCGCCGGCACAGGAATTGGAAATGGCGTTCGTCTACATCTTCATCCCCAACGCCCTGGCGCCGCTGGCCGCCTTGCTCTGTGCCGCGGGCGTGGTCCGCGACGAGGTGGAAGAGCAGACGCTCACCTATCTCCTCCTCCGTCCGCTGCCGCGCTCGGCACTTTACGCCATCAAGCTGCTGGCGTCGATGATCGTCACCATCCTGTTGACCGTCATCTTCAGCGCGGCCACCTTCGTGCTCATCGACTGCCTGGCGGGCAAGCCGGGCGATCCGGGCTTGGTTGAAAAAGCGGTGCGCTTGGCGATGATTTTCAGCGTGACGCAAACCGCTTACTGCGGCTTGTTCGGCATCATGGGTCTCGTCATGCGGCGATCGCTAGTGATCGGCGTCGCCTACATCGTCCTCTTCGAAGGATTATTAGCCGCGTTTCCAACTATGATGCGGCAAGTGACCGTGGTGTTCTATTTCCGAGTGCTCGTCGTGCGCTGGCTGAACCCGGCCGACATAAGCGTTTGGGGTATTGATCCCGCCACGGCGCCGAGCGCGAAAAGCTGCGTACTTACGTTGCTTGTCGCCGCGCTGGTGCTCGCCGTGCTCGGGTCCTTGATACTTTCCAGCCGCGAGTTCCGCATGAAGACGCCGGAAGGGGAATAGAGACCGAGCATCGAAACGGTGGCCACGAGACGTAGAATTGGATTATTGTCTGGAGACTATTATGGGTGTCACTCACGTAACGGTTGCGATTGCCAATCCCACGGACCCAGACCGGCGTTGGGAGGGCCTCTTTCTCGTCGATACGGGCGCGACGGACTGTTATGTTCCTGCCAGTCGGTTGCGCGAAGTAGGCGTCGAGCCTCGTGGTCGCCGGTCGTACGAATTGGCCGATGGCAGCGAGCTATCCTTGGAGGTCGGCGTCGCGCAGATTGAATTCATGGGCGACGTTGTCGGCGGCACGGTGATTTTTGGCGAAGAGGACTGCGAGCCCATTCTCGGCGTCACCGCTTTGGAATCCGCGGGAATCGAAGTCGATCCGGTCAACCAGCGGTTAAAACGCCTTCCAGCGGTTCGTCTAAAGAAACTGCGGTTGCGCTAAGTTGCATATTCGACTGGTGCAACGGCGCTAACCACCCGAGCGCGCCGGCACCATGCGCACCGCCTCGCCGCCGTTGGGCGAGAGGTCCATTCGCAAAACCGTGGCGGCATCGACGGTGCGCGTTTCGATCCGCACTTCCTTGTTCTTCGGCTCTTCCGGATGTGCGTCGGTGTAGAGTGTCGCGGCGTACTTTTCCTTCGGATCGAGGAACGCCAGCGGAATCTCCAGCGACTTGCCGGCCGGGCTGATCGCGCCGAGGTACCATGCTTGGCCCTTGCGGCGGGCCGCGCACACCGAACGGCCGATCTCGCCCTCCAGCACGCGGGTTTCGTCCCAGGTCGTCGGCAATTCCTTCCAATAGTCCAGCGCGGGATCGCCGTTGTACATCGCCGGCCGGTCGTACCAGTAAAGGAATTGCCAGGGACTGAAGAAAATGGTCGAAATGGCCAACTGATGGGCGTGCGTCCGCTCGAGCTTGCCGCTGTACCAGCAGAAGGTATAGTCGGCCGGACCGGTCAGGAACCGCGTGAAGGGGAGCGTGGCATTGTGGACCGCCGTGGGAAATTCCTCGTTGCCGCCGATGCCCTCGACAGTCATCAGGTTGGGATAGGTCCGCTGGTAGCCCATGTTGCGAAACTCGTTGTGGATATCGACCATCAAATGGTGCTGGGCCGCCTTGCGAATGGCTTCATGCAGCCAGCGGGTCCAGCGCTGGCTGCCAACGTTGACGAAGCCGAACTTCACGCCCTTGATGCCCCACTTCTCGTAGAGCGGGAACAGCTCGTCCAATTGCCGCTCCAGCGCGATGTGGTTGACATACAACATGACGCCGATGCCCTTGGCGTTGCCGTACTCGATCACCGCGTGCAGATCGAGCGCGTGCGGATCGCGATTGCGCTTGGGATCCAGATGCACTTCGCGGGCGTCGCTGTGCGAATCGTTCTCCGGACCGTACCAGCCGGCGTCGAACTCGACGTACTGCATCCCGCGCTCTGCGCAGAAATCGACGCATGCCTTGCCGCCTGCCGTGGTCAAGGTGACCTCGCGAATGACCTTGCCGGGCTTGATCCACGAGGTGTCCGACAGGGCGCAAGGATCATTCAAGTTCAATACCAGATAGTTCTGCTCGAGCAGTTTGGCCGGACCTTCGGCCACCATCAACACGCGCCACGGCGACGTGAAGGGAGTCGTGCCGGTGACTTGGCCGTATTTGCCCCGCTCGGCGTCAAGAAAGGCTTCCAGCGCATGGGGTTGGCCTTTGATCGGCCGCAGCTTCATGCGGGCGTAATCGACGAGCCGGGCCTCCGTGATCGAGGCGTAGAGGTCGTCGGCGACACGCACGGTGAGCGGACGCTCGACGCCCGGCTTGACCTTGCTCAATCGCATCTGGCTGCCGTCGTATTTGGCTTGCGCCTTGTACACGGCCCAAGTTGTGAAATCGTCCTTGAAGCAGAAGGATGTGCTTTCGGCCGTGATCGTGAAATCTTTCAGCCGGGGCTGCTCGGGCAAGGTGTAGCAGAATGCGACTCCCTCGTCGTACGCGCGAAAAGTCAGCCGCGTCAGTAACGGCGGCTCGGCGTCCGTCTGCAGATCTAGGACCAGTTCGTTATAATGATCGCGAATCGTGGCGCGTTCGCCGCAAATCGTTTTCCAGGTCGTGTCGTGATGGCTCGTCGATTGGCCGACGATCCGCAGGCCGTCATTGAGCGATCCTTCCTTTAACTCCAGCCCCAGCCGTGAATCGGCCAGGACAGTGCGGCCTTTGTAGGCGACATGGTAGACCGGGCACATCTTGACGCCGGCGAACGGCTTGGTGTCGAAAGTAACGGCCAGGTTGCTGTCGGGCGATTTCAATTCGACGGCCTGGCCTGCGGCGGCCAGCGATGAAAGACAAACGGCGAGGAGAACAACTTTACGCGTCATAACATGAGGCTTTTTCGAGGCAGAGCAGGGGGGAGTGGCGATCGGCTTTGCTCCATTTTATGATAGTATGGCACATTCGGCATAGGGAGCGACTCGTTCGCCCCGGCTTTGGCTTGATTGGCGCCGACAGTTTCTCGGCACCAATCTCCTGGGAACGCCCGCTTTATACGAACGGGCCTGGAGTTGCAGCTATGAAACATGCTCCGGTCTTCACTGAAATTGCCCGATGGGGCGTGGTGCCCGTGATTGCGATCGAATCGGTCGAAGCGGCGCTTCCGCTGGCCGACGCCTTGCTGGAAGGCGGCTTGGGAGTGGTCGAAATCACCTTCCGCACTGCGGTGGCGGCCGAAGTCATCGCCCGCATGGTGCAGGACCGGCCGGAGATCCTCGTCGGAGCCGGCACAGTGCTCACGGAGGCCAACGTCCGGGCGGCCAAGGCGGCTGGGGCACAGTTCGCCGTCGCGCCGGGCTTGAACCCGATAACGATCTGCGCTGCGCAGGAGGTGGGCCTGCCTTTCGCACCCGGCGTATGTACGCCCAGCGAGATCGAACTGGCCTTGAGCCTCGACTGCGGCGTAGCCAAATACTTTCCGTCCGAGCCGTGGGGCGGCGTCGAAATGCTGCGGGCCATCGCCGCTCCTTACGCGCATACCGGCGTCCGTTTTATGCCCACCGGGGGCATCAACGCGGCGAACCTGGAGAGCTACCTCTATTTCAAAGCGGTGGCGGCCGTGGGCGGCACGTGGATCGCCCGGCCGGAGGACCTCTCCGCCGGCAAGTGGCAAGTCATCCGCGACCGCTGCAAGGCGGCGATGGAAATCGTCCGCAAAGTGCGAGGGCCGGCGGCGTGAAGATCGACATGGACCTCCGCCCGGCCGATCTCACGGCGAAGCTCAGCCGCTTCTGGGAGATTTCCGGCGCGAAGATCCGCGCGATCGAGGCGGAGTACGATTCGGCCAGTGGCTCGCCGGTATTCACCGTGCAGGGCAAATACACGACCCGCGGCTGGACCGAGTGGACGCAGGGGTTTCAATACGGCGCGGCGCTGCTGCAATTTGACGCGACGGGCGAGGCGGAGTTCCTGGAAATCGGCCGCCGCAACACCGTGGCCAAGATGGCCCCGCACGTGAGCCACGTCGGCGTTCACGACCACGGGTTCAACAATGTCAGCACCTACGGCAATCTGCTCCGATTGATGAACGAAGGGCGAATTGCCGAAAACCGTTGGGAGCGGAACTTCTACGAACTGGCATTGAAACTCAGCGGCGCGATCCAGGCGCGGCGGTGGACGGAGATCCGAAGCGGCGACAAAAAAAGGGGCCTTCCCGTTTTCTTTGCCCCGCTGCGCAAGGCGCCCAAGAAAACTGGAACAGTCCCCGAAGGCTTTATTTACTCCTTTAACGGTCCACACTCGTTATTCGTCGATACGATCCGTTCGCTACGTGCCTTGGGAATCGCGCACAAGCTTGGGCATGCGTTGATGGAGGAGAACGATCGGCGTGTATCACTCTTGGAGCGGCTCCAGGCGCACGCCCTGACGACGGCGAAGTATTCGATCTACTATGGCCGCAGGCGCGACGCCTACGACATCCGCGGCCGGACGGCCCATGAATCGATTTTCAACGTCAATGACGGCGCTTACCGATGCCCGAATTCGCAACAAGGCTATTCGCCCTTTTCGACCTGGACCCGCGGCCTGGCCTGGGCGATGTGCGGCTTCGCGGAGCAACTGGAGTTTTTGAAATCGATCGGCTCTCGCGATGACGAGCCTCTTTTTCTGGAAGCCGCGCGGGCGACGTGTGACTTCTATATCGACGACGCGACGGCCGCCGACGGAATTCCTTATTGGGATACCGGCGCGCCGAATCTGCACCGTCTGGGCGATTGGCAGTCGAGCCCGGCCGAACCGGAGAACCCGCACGAGCCGGTCGACAGCTCGGCGGCGGCGATCGCCGCGCAGGGGCTCATGCGATTGGGCCACCATACGGGCGAGAGCCGCTATATGCAGGCCGGCTTGACGGTTCTTCGCACGCTCCTGGACGAACCGTACCTGAGCACGCGAAGCGACCATCAAGGATTGCTTCTGCACAGCATTTACCATCGTCCAAACGGCTGGGACTACGTGCCGCCGGGCCGGAGCGTGCCTTGCGGTGAATCGAGCATGTGGGGAGATTATCACATACGAGAAGCGGCGCTGTACGCCGGCCGACTGGCCGACGGCTTGCCCTATCTGACCTTCTGGGGATCATAACCCGACGCGTAAGCGAGGAGACCGATGATGATTATCGCCGACTTGAACCAGATCGAGGGCCGCCGCTATCCGGCGCGGCGGCGGACGCAGAACCTTGTGGGTGGAGCGTCTCCAATCCAGGCCGCGAATTTCGCCATCGGTAACGTGACTCTCGATCCCAATGGCGGCCAGGTCCCGTGGCACAATCAGGAGCAGGAAGAGATTTACTTCGTCATCGAGGGCACGGGCGAAATGTGTTTGGGTGGCGAGCGGCAACTGGTCACGGCCGGGCAGGCGGTCTACATCCCGCCGGGCGTGTTTCACCAGTTGACAAACATCGGCGACACGCCGCTGCGGATGTTATACTGCTATGGCCCGGCGGGCGACGTGGCCCACTGGAAACAAGAGCTTGCCGGCACACTTCCCCGCGCCGGCATTGAGGCTCCGCCGCTGCCGGAAGGGGCGAGGGAACAATGCACAGAAAAGCCGGAGAGCTAAGAAAGTAGGGTGTGGTCGAGCGCAGCAAAGACCCACCATGAATTGGCGTTTTAATTGGTGGGTCTTCGCTGCGCTTGACGCCACCCTACAGGGGACTCACATGGAATCCACCACCACGCATAAAGTCGGCATCATCCTCAACGGCGTGACCGGCCGCATGGGCACAAATCAGCACCTCATGCGCTCGATCATGGCCATCGTAGGGCAGGGGGGCGTCAAGCTTGGGACGGACGAGGTAATCATGCCCGATCCGATCCTCGTCGGCCGAAATCCGGCAAAGCTTGCGCAGCTTTCTTCGCAAGCGGGCTGCGTGGCCTGGACGACCAATCTCGACGAAGCTCTGGCCGACGCGCGGTATCCGGTCTATTTCGATGCCCAGACCACCGATCGCCGCGTGGCCTCGGTGGCCAAGGCCATCGCGGCCGGCAAGCACGTCTACTGTGAGAAGCCGACGGCCACCACGACGGCGGAGGCGCTCAAGCTTTACCGTCTCGCTGCGGCGGCGGGCGTGAAGAACGGCGTCGTCCAGGACAAGCTCTGGCTGCCGGGCCTGCTAAAGCTCAAAACGCTCCGCGACACGGGCTTCTTTGGCAAAATCCTTTCCGTCCGCGGCGAGTTCGGCTACTGGGTTTTTGAAGGCGACACCGTGCCCGCCCAGCGGCCTTCGTGGAACTACCGCAAGGAAGACGGCGGCGGCCTCATCATCGACATGCTCTGCCACTTCCGCTACGTGCTGGACAACGTCTTCGGCAATGTTCAGGCCATTTCCTGCCTGGGGGCGACGCACGTCGGCCGCCGCTGGGACGAAAACGGCCAGCCTTACGACTGCACGGCCGACGATTCCGCCTACGCCACGTTCGAGTTGGCGGGCGGCATCATTGCACATATCAACGCGAGCTGGTGCGTCCGCGTACGCCGCGATGACCTGCTCGTGCTGCAAGTGGACGGCACGAAGGGGAGCGCGGTGGCTGGCCTGCGGGACTGTTGGGTCCAACCCTACGCCGCCACGCCGCGGCCGGTCTGGAACCCGGACGTCGACAGCCCATTAAGTTATTTTGACGGCTGGCAACGCCTGCCGGAGCAGCAGGCTTACGACAACGCCTTCAAGGTGCAATGGGAGTTATTCCTGCGGCACGTGGTCAAGGACGAGCCGTTCCGCTGGACGCTGTTGGAAGCGGCCAAGGGCGTGCAGTTGGCTGAGAAGGGGATCGAGTCGTGGCAGAAGCGGCAGTGGGTGGATGTGCCGTATTTGGAGAGTGGCGTAAAGTGAGCGGACGAAGAATTGGCAAAACGGAACAAGCAGGTACAAAATCACACAGGTTTTCGGCCAATGCCACCTCTTGCATGCATTGAGTGGTGATATAATATAATTGAAGCGGGTGACCAATCATGATCGCGACCGAATATGCACATATTGTGACCGACGAGTCCGGCATTCCCATGCTGGCGGGCACACACGTCAAGGTAGTGGAAATCGCCGAGGACTATCGGGCGTATCGCTCTTCGCCGGAAGTAATGCAAAAGGAATTGCCGCACCTAAGTTTGGGCCAGATTCTCAGCGCCCTGGCCTACTACTTCGACCATCAGCAGGCGATGGACGAGGAGATTGAGCGACGGCGGCGCATGGCGGAGGACTACCGCCTCAAGTTCGAGCAGGTGCAGGGACCGTCGGCGCTTCGAGCGAAGCTCAAGGCCAAGGGCCTCATACCGTGAATCGGTTGTACATGGATCACCATATACGGAGCTGCCGTTACCGACGGATTGCGCCGCCGAGGGGCGGACGTACTGACGGCATATGAGGACGGCTTCTCTCGCTCTCCGGACGATCGACTGTTACAGCGAGCGACTGAATTGGGACGGGTTCTATTCACGCACGACACCGACTTTCTGAAAATCGCACACCACTGGCAATCGATCGGGCAAGAGTTTACAGGCATCGTCTATGCTCATCAAGAGGACGTGCCAATTGGAAAGATGATCGACGACCTCGAACTGATCGCCAAGGCGGCCGACCCGGAAGACCTATGGAATCGTGTCGAGTACTTGCCGCTATGACGCCCATGCAGAATCACACGGTAGTCGAAATACGAGAACGGCGTCGAATCGTGACGGAAGCGGCAGTGGATGGACATGCCGGAGCTTGGATCTGAGATTTGATTGCGCGAGCGGTTTTCGGTTCGCAGGGAATAGAGTCGCGCGGCGAACTTGATCAATGTCAACTTCGTACCGTCACTTGTTACCTTTCGGGACTGTGAAACGCTAATGACAGATTCTGCTCGACGACTAACGTTGCTTACCGGCGGAACGCGCGGCATTGGCTTGGGCATCGCCCAATGCTTGGCCCGCGAGGGATTCGATCTCGCTCTTTGCGGCACGCGCGGCAGCGCGGACGTGGCCGCGGTTGTCGATGTGCTACGGGCTATCGGCCCCGATGTCTTGTACGTGCAAGCCGATGTCGGCGACGCCGCGGCGCGGCAACGACTAGTCGAGGCCGTCAAGGAACGCTTCGGCCGCCTGCACGTGCTGATAAACAACGCGGGCGTTGCGCCGGCCACTCGGTCCGACATCCTGGTTGCGACGGAAGAGAGTTTCGACCGCGTGCTGGGCGTCAACCTCCGCGGCCCGTATTTCCTTACGCAGGCTTGCGCGAACTGGATGATCGAGCAGAAGAAAGCTGATGCGGCCTTTCGCGGCTGCATCGTCAACATCTCCTCGATCTCCGCGACGGTGGCCTCGGTCAATCGCGGCGAGTACTGCATCTCCAAGGCCGGCGTGAGCATGGCCACGCAGCTCTGGGCCGCACGGCTGGGAGAGTACGAGATCCCCGTCTATGAAGTTCGGCCGGGGATCATCAAGACCGACATGACCGCCGGCGTCGAGGCCAAGTACGACCGTCTGCTGGCCGACGGACTGGCGGTCCAGCGCCGATGGGGCACGCCCGAAGATGTCGGCAAAGCCGTGGCCGCGCTGGTGCGCGGCGACTTTCCGTATTCGACCGGCCAAGTCGTGATGGTGGACGGCGGCTTGACCGTGCCTCGGCTGTAATGCTTCGCTACTTCTTCGCCGTCACCACCCGCTCCATGTGGCCCGGCTCGTTGCTCCATAGGCTATTGCCGGCGGCCGAAAGGAACTTTGCCACGTTCGCGGCCGTGTCGGTAAAACGGCTCTCGCCCTGTTCCGCGATCATGCCTTTGATCTTGCCGGCCTTGATCGCTTCTTCCTTGGCTTTGGAGTTGGTCGCCCAAACAGAGGCCTTGTCGCCATCGAGTTTGTACTTCACGAAGTAATACCCCTCCACCTTTTCGGCATCCCAGCCGTTCTGATCAAAACTCTTGATCTTCGCCTCGTCCAGAACGACGTTTAGGTAGCTCTTGCCGTTCAGCGTCGTCGTGTAGCCAATGTAGTGCGAAGGCGCCTCAAGCGTGTTATTGTGGCTCGTCACCGCGACAATGCGGAGCATGCCGGCGGGATACTTGTCGCCGGCCAGGCCAATGTGATAGATCGTCTCGCCGTCGTTTGTCGATTCCCGCCACGTGCCCACGATGCCCTCGTCGACTTTTGAGGTGTCGGCGGACGAGAGGGGGGCTTGCGAATCGACGCAGCCGCCGGCGAGGGAAATAACTGCAAGAGTCAGAAAGATCGCGCGTTTCATGGTAACAACCCTTATATTGCGGAAAGGCAGAACACTCGACACGCCGGCATTATAGCCATACCACAGGGGGGAAGCCAGATCTGTTTTCGCCAGGTTTAACACAAAACCCCACATTCGAAGTATTCTCAACCACCCTCGCAGTCGTTATCCTAGAAACAATAGGAACCATGAGAAAGTGCGACGGCGAGAGAAAGGGCAAATCCCGCCGCGCAGCGATCGGGCCGTGTACTTGTCGAAGGCAGGCCCGACGGGCAGAAGAGGAGTAGAGCCATGCGGAGTTCGCATCGCGGACAGAACGGCCTTCCGCGCAAATCACCGTTCGCCCGGCGGCAGTGCCAATGGAGGAGGGCCACATTTGAGGCGCTCGAACCGAGGCTGGCACTGAGCGGCGGACCGTTGCCGCACGCGGCGGCCCAAGCGGCCGCCGTGGGGACGACTTCCAGTTTCACGCCAACCGCCAACGCCTTCGTCTACGCCGGCAGCCAATTCAGCAACTACGGCAATGCGAACTACCTGCTCGTTGAGAATGATAGTTCGTCCTTTACGGCCGACGACGCGGAGGCTTATCTCCGCTTCAATACGAGCAGTCTTAATGGCGGGACGATTGCAAAGGCGATTCTGACGTTGACGCCTTTGGCCTTGGGCCGCTCCGCCGGCAATTTGAACGTCGGCGTGCAAATGCTACAGGCCGGCAACGACACTTCCTGGGCCGAAGGGACGGGTGGCGTCAACTATACGACGACCGGGCCGGCCACCTGGTACAACACGCCCAATGGAACGGGACAGATCGCTAGTTTCTCCGGCGGGCAATTGAGCGTCGGCTCGCCCATCTCGATCGACGTGACGTTGCTGGTGAACCAGAACATCAATACCGCGGGCGTGGAAAGCTTCATCATCGGCGCGGTATCCTGGTATGGTCGCAACCAGGGCGTCGATTTCGCTTCGCGGGAGTATGCGACGTCAGGTTACCGGCCGCTGCTGACGATCACGACCACGGGCCCGGTCGTGCCGCCGCCCGTCGTCGCCGCGCAGCCAGCCGCGTCAAACGTGACGAGCACGTCCGCCGAGCTTTCCGTTCTTGGCTCGGACAGTGGAAGCGACGCCAACCTGATATACACTTGGTCGCTCGCCTCGGGACCTTCGGGCGCGGCCGCACCGACATTTGCCACCAACGGAAGCAACGCCGCAAAGAACGATACGGTTACGTTCCACCAGGCGGGCAGCTACTCGATCGTCGCCACGATTACGAACACTTCCGACGGGCTTTCGACACTGAGCAACCCGGTCACGGTGACGATTGCACAGGCTTTGGCCAGCATCCAGGTAACACCCGGAACGGTCAACCTTGCCGTCGGCGGAACGCAGCAGTTCGCTGCTGCGGGAGTCGACCAGTTCGGCCAGCCGGACACCGCCGGCATCGGCAACGTGACGTGGTGGATGACTGGTGCCGGCTCGATCAACGGGACGTTGGGGCTTTACGCCGCGCCGGCCGCGTTGGGCGCAGTCACCAGCGCGACGATTACCGCCAGCGCCGACGGGTTTACGTCGTCCGCGACCGTCGCGCTGAGCGCAGCCTTCATGGGCATCAAGAATTCCACGCTTTCCAGCCTCACGCAGAGCCTCGACGCCGACGGCTCGATCAGCCGCGCCGACGTGATCCAGATTCTGCGGACTGCCGAGACGCTCAATGGCGGCGTGATCAGCCAGGGCGTCATGGGCGATCTGAAGACACTGCTCGCCGACGCCTCCGCGCTCGACATGCCCGGCTACGTGCAGGTTCTTGCCGGCGACGTGATCAACGGCAACACGGCGAACGCCCATTACCAGGGCCAGACGCTCGGCAACCTGGGCGCGGGCAGCACGGCCGTACTGCTCGATGACCTGATCGACAAGTGGTTCCTGGGCACCGACCTCCCGAGCACCGGCGGGTACGGCTATAGCTCGATTACGGTTAGCGGCTCGATCTTTTCGGCTACTTCTTCAGGCACGCCCTCGCACCTCGACGAGGACCAGGGCGTTCTCGGCGATTGCTACCTGATCTCCTCGCTGGGCACGATCGCCGACAGCGCGCCGGCGGCCATCCAGAACATGATCGTCGACAACGGCGTCGACGCGAAGACGGGCCTGCACACCTGGACCGTCCGCTTCTATAGCAACGGGACGCCCGATTATGTGACGGTCGACAACATGCTGCCCACCAGCGGCGGCCGGCTGGTCTTCGACGGCTACGGCGAAGGCCTGACGAACCCGCAGGGCCTCTGGATCGCCCTGGTCGAGAAGGCCTACGCCCAATGGAACGAGACGGGCAAGGAAGGCCGCGACGGCTCGAACACCTATTTGGGCATCCAGGGCGGCTGGATGGCGGACGTCGATGCTCAGGTGCTGGGGCACAGCGCATCGTCGTACAATCTCCACAGCAACAGCGACTTGCAGGCCCTGATCACCGGCATGACGAGTCACCAGGCGGTGACGATCGGCACGGACAGCACGAACAACGCCAGCGATCTTTTGTCCTACGGGCTCTACGGCTCGCACGCTTACGCGGTGGTCGGCTACAACGCGGCGAACCAGACGTTCACGCTCTACAATCCCTGGGGCAGCAATCAGCCAACGCAAGCCCTCACGTGGGCCGAGCTCCAGGCCACCACCGACGGCTTCGTGGTGGCCAACGCGTCGGGCACGCAGGCGTTTGCGACTTCGGTAACCGTTCCGCGAACTGCACACGCACCGCGATCCGATGCCACTCGTGCCGCGGTGGCGGCGTCCTTCGCCGATGGCGGAGGAGCTTCCGGCGGCAACGACGAGAGAACCGCGGCGGTGGATGCGGTTTTCGCGCGATACTACGCGCCACGGTCGGTGTGATGCTTGCCGCACGCTCGGCGGCAGGCCCGGCTTGACTCCTCGCGGGCCGCGGGACTTAAGTAAGGCGGAACAGCAAACGCCTGGCGGAAGCCGTGACGATGCCTCTCTCGCCCCCCAAATCCCGACGCCGTCCGCTTGATTCACCGCTTCGCCGGGCGTATGATTGCGTTCGTGAAAGGAAACAGTTTTCCTGACCGCTACTTCACTCCGTTTGCCTTGCGCCTTCGATCGGTACCGCAGCGCAAATCACCTCTTACCGTGGAAATAGACCATGATTCGCCTCACACTTCTTAGCACCGCCGCACTCAGCGCCGTCGCACTCGCCGCCACATTCTCTCCCGCTCGGGCTCAGGACATGTCGCCCCCCAAGCCCGGCAAGGAGCACGAACTGCTCAAGCAGTTCGCAGGTGACTGGGAATGCACGGCGAAGTACACCATGGCGCCGGGACAAGATCCGATAGTTTCACAGTCGAAGGAGTCCGGCAGGCTCATCGCCGGCGGCCTCTTCCTTGTGTACGATGTCGATAGCGAGATAATGGGGGCGAAATTCGCCGCCCACGGCACGTTGGGCTACGACACGCAAAAGAAAAAATACACGGGCTGCTGGATGGACTCCATGGCGACCGGCATCTACCAGATCGAAGGGACTTATGACGACAAGTCCAAAACCCTCACCGAGATAAGGGAAGGAACCGATCCCGCCGCCGGTCAGGCGATGAAATTGAAAATGGTCCACGAGATCAAGGATCGCGACAACCGGGTCCTCAAACTCTTCATGAACGGCCCGGACGGCAAGGAGTTCCAGATGGGGACGATTGAGTACAAGAGGAAGAAGTGACGGCGGGTGCGGCGATGACCTCCAGCCGATTTCTCTGTCAGCGTGCCCCAGACGAAGCCGCGGAGGTGCGGTCAAAAATTGTGACCGCATACGGTAAGAGCCTCGCGAAGCGGTCGCAAATTGCGACCGCACCCGACGGCTTAGTGCCAAGGTAGTCACAGATTGTGACCAACTCTTCGGGTCCCGCATGAGTAACGCCCCTTTGTTGGCAGGGCGCGGCGCGATAAGATGGAGCGTCCGCAGCGTGGCGATGCGTTGCGCGTGCCGCGAGCGGGTTTCGTTCATTCCTTTTTTTAGCGGAGGATGTCATGAAGCGTTTCGCGATTGCATGTTTCCTGTCCGTTCCGATCGTTTGTGCAATTGATGCGGGGTGGTCGTCCCATGCCGCCTCGCCGCCTGAAACCTCGCCCGGTTCGGCCGCAGCGACAATCAAGGAGTTGCAGCAGGAACGAATCAAGTTGCTTGGCATCGCCGCCAAAATACTTACCGCGCAATATCAAGTCGGCACGGTGGACTACGCTGAAGCCAAGTCCGCTGAACGCGAATTGCTCGAAGCGCGGCTCGATGCGGCCGAGACGCCGCAGCAGAGGATCGCTGTGCTGGAAGAGCTTCAGAAGTCGGCCGAGGACCTTGAGAAGATTGTCGAGGCACGCTTCAACAATGGGCGTTGTAGCGAAGCTGATCCCGACCGAGGAAGGGCATGGGTCCTGCAAGTACGGATCAAGCTGCTCCGCGAGCGGCAGGCGGTCGGCACGGAGAAGAAATAACGTAGATGATTGCACAGCGCTCCCGATTTCGCCGCTGGCTGAAGCGAACTGCCGTTGCCGCGGTCGCATTGACCGTCGTCTGGCTGGTGTCATCCCTCTTTGCCGCCTACAAGCTTACCCGCCGCCCGCACACCCTGATTGCCGAACCGCCGCCAGCGGTCACTTGGGCGGCGATTGAGTCTGTCCGCCTGCACACGTGCGACGGCTTGGAACTCGGCGCGTGGTACATGCCGGGCAAGGCAGACGGCCCTTCAGTGTTGGTGCTACACGGTTTCCGCTCGAACCGCGAGGAAAGTCTGCCGCTGGCCGAAATGCTCTCGCGCGAAGGTTGCAGCGTGTTGGCCATTTCGCTGCGGGCGCACGGCGATTCGGCCGGTGATTACAACGACATCGGCTACAGTGCGCGGCACGACGTCGTCGCCGCGGTCGACTGGCTTGAAAAACGGCGGCCGGGCAAACCGGTTTTCGTGCAAGGCACGTCGATGGGCGCGGCGGCGGCAATTTACGCAGCCGAGGAGCTGCAAACTCGCGTCCGCGGCTACATCCTCGAATGTCCCTACCGCGACATCCGCTCCGCGGTCCGAACTCGCACCGTCGCGTATCTTCCCTGGCCGCTGGACTACGCGGCCTATACCGGTTTGAACCTAGTCGGGCCGATATTCATGCCGGACATCGATCGCATGTCGCCATTGAACGCGGTCAGTTCGATCCCGAAGACCGTTCCGGTTTTGGTGATGGCCGGTGGCCGCGACAATCGTGCGCTGCCCGACGACGTGAAGGCGATTTACGAACGTATTGAATCACACGCGCGGCTGCTGGTATTTCCCAATGCCGGACACGGTGACCTCATCGGGCCAGGCGGCGAGACGTATCGCGCGGCGGTCGTCGAGTTGCTAATCGGGAAATGAAGGGCAGGGCAGGGGGCGGCTTGTGACTCGCTGCCATGGTCGCGCTGCCTTTCTTGCCACATGCTTGGCCTAGCACTATACTATCGCCTGTCAGTCGGCGGCTCCGGAACACCGCTGGGACTATCTTCTACCCTTTTTCTTGAGGAGAGACGCTTATGTTCGCTACATATCTATTGCGCACGGCCGTGGCCATCGTTGGTTTAATCTTTGTGACAGCCCCCGCAACCTCGCCCGACGACGATCCCTTCGGCGACGGGTCGCCGCGACCGGCGGCAAAACCCGCGCCGAGAGCGGCTGTAGGGCCGTCGCCGCGAGTGGCGGCAAGGCCCGCAAACAGGAAACAGAGTCCGCCCGAAAAGAAGCGGGTCGCGCCGCCGCCTGACCCGGCACTCTATCGGTATTGGCCGTCTCCGAGTGCCGCGGAAAACTACATCGACGCGGCGCTGAAGGCGCCTACCCCGCCGATCGAGTTCGTCGAGACGCCGCTGAAGGACGTTGTCGAGTATCTAAAGGACGCCGCGCACATCGAGATCCAACTCGATGCCGCCGCCGTATTGAAAGAAGCGGGCGTCGAGGCAGAATCCCAGATTACGAAGAATCTCAGAGGCATACCGCTGGCCTGCGCCTGAACTTGATGCTCGATGAAATCGGATTGGGTTGGGAAGTTCGCAATGACATCTTGTTTATTACGAACCGCGGGCGGCTCGCCGGGCACAGGACGACGAAGCTTTACGAAGTCGGCGATCTGGTTGCCGTACACGATGACCGCGGATCGCCCAAAGACGACTACGACACGCTGATTAAGGTGATCACCGCCACGGTCGCGCCTGACAGTTGGGCGCCAAGGCCGCGCCGGCGAGCATCAAGGGCGCAACGCTGGGCGGCGCCAAGGTGCTGTCCGTTTCCGCGCCGTACGCGGTACACCGCGAACTGGCCGAGTATCTGGCCAACATCCGTCGCATCGCGAAACGTGATTAGCGATGGGGCGTGGCGCTGGAGTCCCGGCCTTCGCCGGTCTTTTTTCGCACACACCGGCTAAAGCCGGGACTCCAGCGCGGAAATCCTGCCTCCGGTCGAATAGAATTGCTCGGCCGGTGTCTATAGGTTAGGGCAGGGCGGGGCAAAGCAGATGGGCGGCGTCAATGCGGAAACGTTGATACGGCTTCTGGACGAGCATACGGCCGCGTTGGTTTTGTATGCCCGGCAGTGGTGCGACGCGCCCGAGGACATCGTTCACGACGCCTTTTTGCTGCTCATGAAGGAGCGGACCGCGCCGGACAACCCCGCGGGCTGGCTCTATCGGGTCGTGCGCAACAAGGCGCTGAATGCCTCGCGCTCCAGCCGCCGCCGGGCAAGGCATGAAACGGCGGCCGCGTTCGAGGGTGAGCCGTGGCTCGTGCCCGACGAAGGCGACCGGCTTGACGCCGTGGAAGCCGCACGAGCATTGGAGGAGCTTCCCGCGGAACAACGCGAAGTGATCATTGCCCGGCTGTGGGGCGGTTTGTCGTTCGAGGAGATTGGCAGAATGAACGGCACCGCGCCGAGCACTGCCCATCGCCGCTATCAGCAGGGTATTATCGCCTTGCGGGAAAAGTTGGAGGGAATATGTCCGAAGATCAGAGACAATTCGACGAGTTGACGCCGTTTGAGGCGGCGCTGGCCGGGCTAGTGCCGCGGGTGGAAGGCTTCGACCGCGAGCGGTTGATCTTTCTGGCCGGTCGGGCGGCGGCGCTGCGGGATTGTGGCGCAGGCGTCTCGCCTGCTTGCCGGATCGCAGGTGGGACGCCTGCACCACGCTTGCGTTGGGCGTGGCCGGCCGCCTTTTCGGCAATGACCGCCGTGGCCGCGGCGTTGCTCGTGATGCTTTGCACCCGTCCTGCTGCAACTGTCGCGACAAGCGGGCAGAAGGATAGCGCGTCGAGCATTGCGATTAAATTTCCGGCAGCGCTGGTAAATGAATCGCAACCATCAAGCGAATTGTCTGCGCCGACCGGTTCGCGCGAGGGCGATTTTGCCGATGCAACCTTCCCTGAATCCGATCCGGTGCTTCGCGCCGAGTTTCGCCGGCATGGGATTGATTTCTCCCGCCCTCGTGCGGCCGCATCCGACAGCCCTATGGTAATCGCGGAAGGCCCAACGACGTATTTTGAGCTTCTCAGCCGGTTGCAAGGCAAAGGGCCGGCAGGGCAGGGGGGTTTGAAAGAGATGATGCAGTAGCTTTGGAATGCGATGGCTTGCCATCGCTTTTCGAAGCGTGATCCTTGCTGAAACCGATTGCGAAGTCTCGAGGGCCACCGTTGCCGAAAGCGACGGCAAGCCGTCGCACTCCAAAGAGGAAATCCAACCATGAAAACATACGTTTCGACGCTCGTTATCCTTGCCACCGCGCTTCTGCCGTCGCCGCTTGTTGCTCAAAGCCCCCCGGAACCGCCCAAGGCGATCAAGATCACGCTCCATCCGATGGCGGCACCGCGGCCGGCGCTGAAATACCGCTTGCTGCCCTCGATCTTGGACACCCGGCCGGGCAACGCGGCCGTTTTGTGGAACCGCATTCCCGCCGAAGAGACGCGGTACTTCAACGAGTTGTACAAGGAGGGCGGAACGCTGGAGAAGATCGATCAGTGGATGCAGATCCCTCTGGCCGACTCGCGGGAGAAGGAGTTTCGCGCCAAGCATCCCGAGATTGAAATGAACCTCGGGATTTATCGCGACATGGCCCGCGCGGCGCGGTTTGAGTCGTGCGATTGGCAACTGCCGATTCACGAGGGCAATGTTTTTTCAATATTGATTCCCGAGTTGCAACAGATGCGGATGTACGCGCGGATGCTGGCCGCGAAGGCGCGTTTTGAAATCGCCGAAGGCAAATACGATCAAGCCGTGGAGACGCTGCAGACCGGTTTTGCCCTGGCCCGCGACGCCGCGCGGGGACCGACCTTGATCCATTCGCTGGTGGGCAGCGCCTGCGCGGCGCTGATGTCGGAACAGATTCAACAACTTGTTCAGCAGCCCGACGCGCCGAATCTCTACTGGGCGCTCACCGCGCTGCCGCGGCCGTTGATCGATTATCGGCCCGGCTTCGAGGCCGAATGCGACGGGCTGTTGCTCGAATTCCCCGATCTCAAGGACCTGGACAAAAAGGACCTTGCGCCCGATCAATGGGCGAAACTGCTTGAAAAGACGGTGGTGGAGTTCATGGCCTTGGGAGGCCTGAGCGAGATGGGGGAACCGCCCGTGCAACTGCCCACCGCGGCGATGGCGCTACAGGGCTATCCGGTCGCCAAGCAGTATTTGATCGAACATGGCCGGCCGGCGGCGGAGGTCGAGGCGATGCCCGTGGCCAAAGCCATCCTCATCTACGGCGTCCAGCGTTATCAGGAGTTGCGCGACGAGACGTTCAAGGCCGTGTTCCTGCCTTACGCCGACGGGAAAAAATGGCTGCTGCAAGGCGAAGAGGCGGTGAAGACCGCCGCGGCCCGGCATCAGGAAGTCATCCCCTTTGGCGCGATGCTCTTGCCGGCAATTGCCAAGGCAAAGACCTCCGAGGCGCGGACGCAGTGGACGGTTGCCCGGTTGCGAATCTTCGAGGCCCTGCGGATCTACGCCGCCGGGCACGAAGGCAAACTGCCCGAAAAGCTGGAGGACGTTGCGGAAGTTCCCATTCCACGCAACCCGTTCGACGACAAGCCATTCCTGTATCATTGCGAAGGCAATCGCGCGGTATTGGACTGCGCGGACGGCCCGCCGGGCCTGCCCTGGCGCTATGAAATCACCATGTTGCCCCAAGGAGAGAAACCATGAGAATGTATTCATCCGCTCGCTTGCGCTTCGGGTTGGTATTGGCCGCGCTGGCGCTGGCCGCGATTTCAACGCCGGTCCACGCGGCGGAAAAGTTTGATGCAGCGGCAGTGGCGCGGACTGTACGCGCCGTTTGTCGATGGCGAAACGATCGTCGTCGCTCACGTGGACGTCACGCGCATCTCGCCGGCGCCGATCGTCGCATTGCTGACCCGCGTCGTGCCCGACGCAGGCGATGAATTCGCACAGGGCGGCAAAGAGCTGTCCCAAAGCCTGGCCGTCCTGCGCCGCGAGCACGTCACTGAACTCTATGCGGTGGTATCGCTCGGTGGGCAAGGCCTGGTTCCGCGGGTAACGTTACTCGTGTTGCCTTGGGAGTCGAAGCCAAACTTGGAGGCGGTGCGCGCAGCGCTTGCGGTCCCATCGTTCGTGAATCTTGTGTCGGGAAACGCGCCGCCAGCGGATTTCCACGTCGTCGCTCGGCCCGAATTGCAGGACGCCCTGACGGCGGCCGGAGACGCCGCGGTCCAAATCGCGCTGATTCCGCCCGCTTCCTCGCGGCGGGTGATCGAAGAGATCATGCCGCAAATGCCCAAGGAGATCGGCGGCGGGCCGAGCAGCGTTCTCACGCGCGGCATCTCTTGGGCTGCCGCGGCGGTTGATCTGTCGCCGACGGCGGCCGTGCGGCTCACGATCAAGTCGCAAGACGCTCAGGCCGCCGAAGCACTGCGGGCAAGATGGCTCGACGGGATGAAGCTCGCGGGACGTCAAAAAGAAATCCGGCAAGCGTTGCCGGAGTTCGAGAAAATCGCGCTCTTGCTGACGCCCAAGCTTGCCGCCGATCACCTGACTTTGGACCTCGACGAAAAGGAGATTGCGGCCAGCGGGTTGTGGGTTCCCTTGCAGCGGGCCGCGGAAAAGGCGCGCGACAAATCGCAGCTTGTGCGGTCGATGAACAACCTCAAGCAACTCGCGCTGGCAATGTGGAATTGGAATTCCACTTTTTCCGAACACTTTCCAGCGGCCGCGATTCACGGCAAGGACGGCAAGCCGCTCTTGAGCTGGCGCGTGACGGTGCTGCCGTTTCTCGAGCGGGAGAAGCTCTACCGCGAGTTCCATCTCGACGAGCCTTGGGACAGTCCGCACAACAAGTCTCTCATCGCGAAGATGCCCGCGGTATTCCGTTCGCCGAGGTCAAAGGCGGCCGAGGGCTTTACGAACTACGTCGTACCGGTAGGCGGCGGCGCACTCTACTCCTCGCCGAAGGACGAGCCGACGGTCAAGGACATCACAGACGGCACGTCCCACACGATCATGCTCGTGGAAGTAGGCGATGAGCACGCCGTCCCTTGGACCAAGCCGGACGACATGCCATTTGACCCTAGTGACCCCAAGAAGGGAATCGGCAGACTCTATGAGCAGGGCTTTGCCGCCGCCTTCTGCGATGCTTCGGTCCGCTTCCTTCCCAAGACGATCGTCCCCGAGGCGCTCAAGGCCTACTTTACGCGGGCGGCGGGCGACCCCTACTACTCCGACCCGCCCACGACGACCCCATAACACTCAAGGCCCTTTTCACTCGGGCCGGGGGCGAGGTGATTGGGGAGTACTAGGAGTACGTCTGAAAGCCAGTAGATGCGGCGTCTCGCCGCGTTCTAACACGCTTCGTCCCGCCGAGTGCTGCAAGCGGCGAGACGCCGCTTCTACGTTATTGCTCGGAGTCCGTCAGCCCGACTTCAACCGCCACTTGCCCCCACGGACAATCGAAGGGGATGCAGATCGGCGTGATCTGGCGAGGGAAGTCGATGCAATGCCCCTTGCCGGTGATGACGGTCGGCAAGCTTACGCTGAGAGAGAACTCCTCGAGCTTTGCCTTGGCGCTGCCGGCAATCATGTTCGTCAGCTCGCCGATGGCATCGCGGACCTCGGCGTTGATGCTGGCGGGGCGTCGCCCAACATGGCCGCGGCCGCCTCCAGCGCGGCCTCGCGACAGAAACTGAGCACCACGGTTCCCTTGGCCGTGCCCGACAGCCCGATGACGCCGCTGACGTTCGAACTGCGGTTGCTGCTCCGCCCTTGAGAAAAGGCTCGCCGCGCGTGAGCGAGCAGTTCAACATCGTTTTGAAGACGTTGACGGTAGCTGTCAGAAACGGATTGATGTGTTCTGCTTTCATCGCCGGACCTTGCTCGTAACCTGAATTGGGGTTGGATTGTAGCTTTGCGCGGCTAAAGCCGCAAGAGCGTTGAAACGGCTGGGAATGCGGTTGGCAACTGCAGCCCGCCGGCCGCCGCCGTCGGGGCTGTTTGATAGTATGTCGTGCGGCAGTGGTGTTTCGGCTGAAGCCAGGGACAGTCCATCAACGATTCCGACGAGCCGACAAACAATGCGCCTGCGGGCACCGACCGTTCTGAAAGCCGGCGGAAGAGGTCCATCCGCCGTGGGGCGTCAAAGTAAATCGCCACATTGCGACAAAAAATGACGTCGAACGAGCCAACATCGGAAAACGGCTGCAAAAGATTTCGCCGCTGGAACGAGACCATGCCGCGGAGCTCGTCCTTGACCTGCCATCCGCCGTTTTTCGATGTGAAATATCTGCCCAATAGAGATGCCTTCATGCCGCGGTCGACCTCGTGGGCGGCATACCAGCCGCGGCTGGCCTGGGCAATGGCCGCGTCGGAAATGTCGGTCGCCAGAATCGAAATGCTCCACTTGGCAAAATCGGGCAGCGTCTCACGCACGATCATCGCCAAGCTGTACGGTTCCTGGCCCGTGCTGCACGCGGAGGACCACAACCGCAGGCGCTTGCCGCCGTGGCGATTGCAGATGTCGACCAGATCGGGCAAGACCTTGTTCTGCAGGACGTCAAAGGGCGCAGTTGTCGCGAAAGAAAAGCGTCTCTTGCGTCGTAATGGCGTCGATCACCTTTTGCTGCAATGCGCGATTGCCCGACGTACGCGCCTTGTCGCAAAGCTCGCGATAGGTCTTGCAACCTTGGTCGCGGGCGAGTTGTTCAAGGCGGCTTTCAACGAGATAGCCCTTCGTGTCGTCCAGCACCACGCCGCAAAGCTCATCGACCAGTCGCGCAACGTAGCGGATATCGTCCAGAGTCACCGGCATGAAAAGGCTCCGGGCGAGCAGGATCGCGTGATTTCGTCGGCGATCCGTCCGAGCGGGGCAATCACGTCGGCAATTCCCATTTCGATCACCTCGCGGGGCATTCCGTAGACGACGCAGCTTGCTTCGTCCTGGGCGATGATGGCGGCCCCCGACTGTTTCAACCGGCGGCAGCCGAGCGTTCCATCGCTGCCCATACCGGTCATTATTATACCGACTGCCCGGCCGCCGTAGACTTCGGCGACGGAACGAAAGAGATAATCGACCGAGGGCCGACAACTGTTTTCCGGCGGATCGTCGGTGACGCGGAGCACGACCCGGTCGTTCTCGCGGCTGACCTTCATCTGGCGGCCGCCCGGCGCGATCCAGACCTGGCCGGTGGCGATCGGCTGGCCGTCGCTGCCTTCGCCGACTGCCAACTTGCAACGTTTATTCAAGTCGTCGGCCAGCGACTTGGTGAACACCGGGGGCATGTGCTGAACGATAAGCACGGGCACGGGCAAGTCGGCCGGCAGTTGCGGCAGCATTTCGGTGAGGGCCTTCGGGCCGCCGGTGGAAATACCGATCGCCGCGGCTAGCGGCGGCCGCGCGGAGAACGCCCGCGCAGCGTCACTGCCGGTGGGATTGACGCGGGCGCGGCGGCGCTGACGCGATTGCTGTTGCCGCCAAGGATTTCCCGGACGTTTCGCCGCCGGGCAAAGGCGGCGATCTTCGCATGCAGCTCGCGGCGGAGCTGTGCGACATTGGCGGCCATCGTCGCGCCGTTGGGCTTGAGCACGAAGTCAAACGCCCCTGCATCCAGCGCGGCAACGGTTGCCCCGGCTCCTCGGGCCGTGAGTGAGCTGAGCATGATCGCGCCGGTCGTCGAGTCGCGCCGCCGCAGTTCTTCCAACACGGCCTGGCCGTTCATTTCCGGCATTTCCAAGTCCAGCACCAGCAGGTCGGTGGCCTGCTGGTCGATACGCTGCAAGGCGATCTTGCCGTTTGCTGCGGCGCCGACCACCTGCACGTCCGGACAGTCCGCGAGCGCGTCGGCGACGATCTTGCGATACGTCACCGTGTCGTCGACGATCAGGACTCGAAGGGGCTGTTCCATGTTCCTCCGGGCATCGCGGCAATCCGCGCCTGCCACCTCGACTTAGACCGCCTGACTAACGCCGCACGATTGCTGGTGAAGCTCGTCGACCATTCCGCACAAGCCGTCGGTGAGCGGCGCAAACTCCTCGAGCATCTGCGCGGCCTCCTTGACGCGCCCTTCCTGGTGCGAGTGGAAGATCTTCTTGGCCATTTCGTGGACCTTTTCGTGCTCCTCGCCCAAGTTGTGAAACAGCGGAATCGCGTCGAAGAGCTTGCGGCCTTCGATCGAATACCACTTGCCGAAGGCGCACTCCGTATGGTTCTTCATCTCGTCGGCCTTGACGACCTCAGTTCCGGCGATCATGCCGGCCAGTCGCACCCGCCATTTCCGGTGCGCCAGTTTGATGGCCTCGGCGTCGAAGCTGCCGCGGTTCGCGCGGAAGCGGCTGACGATGTTCTGCAGCTCTCCGGCCGTGACGATCAGGTCGCCGACAGCTTTTTGCGTCGTTATCGCGCCGCCGGCGGTCTGTTCGACCGCGGTGGAGACGCTGGCGATGTTCTGCGTGATCTCGCGGCTGGCGACGGCCGATTGCGCAATGCCTTCCGCCACCGCCTGGACGGCCGACGCGGCCTGGGAGATGTTGCGGGCGATCTCCTTGGTGGTCGCGCTCTGCTCCTCCACGGTCGAGGCGATCGTGCGGGAGACGCCGCTCACGTCCTGAATAACCTCGCCGATGCCGGCGATCGACTGCACCGTCCGCTCGATGGTTCCCCGAATCAATTCCACGCGGCGGCGGATATCGTCGGTGGCGCCGGCCGATTGCTTCGCCAGCTCCTTGACTTCGGTGGCCACGACGGCGAATCCCTTGCCGGCGTCGCCCGCCCGCGCCGCTTCAATGGTAGCGTTCAGCGCCAGCAGGTTGGTTTGATCGGCGATGTCCTGGATCACGTTGACGAACGCGCCGATTTCGTGAGCGGCGGTACCCAATTCGGCGACCTTGCGGTTGCTTTCGGCCGTCATGGTGGCGGCATGTTCGGCCACGGCGGCGGCCCGCTCGGCGCTGGCGGCAATTTCGCCGATGCTGGCGTCCATTTGCGCTATGGCCGCCGTCACGACCTTGACGTTGTCCGACATCTGTCCACCGGAGGCCGACATGACATCCATGCTCGTGGAGAGTTGCTCGGCCGCGGCGGCCACGGCGGTCGCCTGCGCGGTGGCATCCTTCGCGCCGACGGTAATCTGCGTCGAACATGCTGGAAAGCGCAGTCGAACGAGTTCGTCAGTAGCCGCGCGCCGTCGATGATTCGGCCCGTCATCTCGCGCAACGCCCGCGTCATCGCCTGGACTCCTCGCGCCAGCCGCCCGATCTCGTCGCTCCGGCGGCAAAGGGCTTCGGAAACATCTTCGGAAATGTCGCCCTGCGCAACCTTGTCCAACAACCTCACGGCGGTGAGGATGGGACGCACGAGGCCCAGCGCGACAGAAAGCCGCCAGAACACCGCCCAGCAGGGCTACGCCCACCGCGCAGGCTACGGCCAGCCCGCTCCCAGTTGTCAGCGCGTCCGTGGCGCCGCGGGTCAGGTCGCTGTAGTCGTCTTCGTAAGCGCACACGCCAATTACCCAGTCCCATGCCGGGTAGTAGGTGACCGCGGTGATGCTGGTCCGCCCCGCTTTGTCGTCCGGATTATTCCAACCGCCGGGCGCGGCGCTCGGCGTGCCGGGCACGGCATTCAACGCCGCGGCGATCAGCGATTGGACGGCGGGCCGTCCCGCCGCGTCTTTTTCCTCCCAGACGTTCTCGCCGTCGCGGGCGCCGTCCTTGGAAAGGAAATATTTGCCGCGGTCCGCGCCGCTGCCCTGGAGCACGAAGACGTAGCCCGATTTGCTGGCCTTCGTCGCGCGAAACGCGTCGTAGACGTAGCGCATCGTCTCGTCCTGGGGGACGCCGATGAACCACATGCCGACGACTTTCTGCTTCTTGTCGGAATCCCAGATCGGTTCGTAGTAGGTATCGTACCATTGGCCGACGACGCAGCTTCGCCCGGAATACGATTCACCCTGCAACACGTTCGATAGCACGGCGTCGCGGCTGCCGTCCGGATGGACCAGAGGAATGTACGTCGCCACGGCGCGATTGCCGCGGGCATCGGTCACCGTCGTGCAGACGCGCAGCATGTCACCAGCTTCGTTCATGCGTTGGAAGATCGTGCAGGAGTCGAGTTCGTAGTGCTTGACGGCATCGACCACGGGCGACGGCGCGCCGGCATCGCCGTTCCGGCCGAGCCACTTGCCGCCCAGCAGCAACTTCGGCAGTTCCACGGTCCGCGACTCCTGGCTGAACTGGTTGACGGCTTTCCAGGCGGTCTTGTCCGCGAAAGTCGCCTTGCCTGCTTTGGCAAGTTCTTCCCGCGCCACGCCAACGTCGTGCTGCAACCGCGCTTGAGTCCGCCTTTCCTGCGCCACGCAGACCTGGAGCAGCGACTGCGTCAACTGCGTTGTGGAGCTGCCGGCAATGGCGCGGGCCTGGTCGTGCAGGTGCCCGCGAAGGCGCACGGTTCGACCAGCCGACGGGGGCCAGAATGGCGACCGCGGTGGCCGCGACGGCCGCCACAGCGAGCAGAATGATCTTGACGCGAATGGATAATCCTCTCATCGGTTGCTCCTTGGAACTGCTGTAAAGACTGTGCCGCGGGCGCGCCTCTCAGACGCTGGTCTTGAACTGTCCCACGAGGGTGTGCAACTGCTCGGCCACGTCGCTGACCTTGTTGCTGGCAGATTGCGTGACTGTCGCGCCTTGAGCCGTCTGCCTGGCAGCGGTGTCAACCTCGTTGATATTCTTGGCGATTTCCTTTGTGACCGTAGCCGATTCGGCCACTCCGCGAGCCACTGTCTGGGCCGCGGCGGACGTTTCGGCAACATTCCTGGCGATTTCGCGTGTGGTGATGCTCTGCTCCTCGACGGCCGAGGCAATCGTACGCGAGACTTCGTTGACCTTCTTGATCACGTCGGAGATTGCCCCAATGGAACGGACGGCCTGCCCGGTCGAGGACTGTATGCCCTCGATGCGGTGGCGGATATCCTCGGTGGCGGCTGCTGTCTGCTTGGCCAGTTCCTTGACCTCGGTGGCCACGACGGCAAAACCTTTGCCGGCGTCACCCGCTCGGGCCGCCTCGATGGTGGCGTTAAGGGCCAAGAGATTCGTCTGCTCGGCAATGTCCTGAATGACCTCGATGACTTTGCCGATTTCGCTGGCGGCGGTACCCAGTTCGGCGATCTGGGTATTGCCGTCGCCCGCCAGACCAGCAGCCGTGCCGGCCACGCTGGCGGCCTGCTCGGCGCTCTTGGCGACTTCCGTGATGCTGGCGGTAAGCTCTTCCACGGCGGAAGCCACCACGCGGACGTTGGCCGACATCTGCTCGGTGGAAGCCGCCACGCTGTTCATGTTGGCCGACATTTCTTCAGCAGCCACCGAGACCGAGTTCGACTGGTTCGTCGTCTCTTCCGCCCCGCTGGCTAGTTGGTTAGCCGTCGCCGACAACTCTGTCGCCGACGAGGCCATCGCGGTGACGTTGCCGGCGATGTGTGCGATAATGCCCTGGATTTTCTCCACAAAGTTATTGAAATACCCTGCCATCTCGCCGATTTCATCGCGATTCGCGACCGCGAGCCGCTTCGTCAAGTCGCCTTCACCCTCGGAGATGTCACGCATAAGATCGGTCGCCCTTTTCAGATCTCGGGAAACGCCGAATGCTACCGCGCCATTGATGCCAACGGTCAACAACACGCCGAGGATCCCGGCTACGCTCAGACGCCATGTCCAGGCTGCAACATAATCGGCCGCCTTGCTTTCAGACTCGCGATTTGCCTTGTCGGCAATATCGGCCAGTTTCTCGATCGCCTTGCGATGTGTTTCATAGAGCGGTTTGAGTTGGCCAGTGATGATCGCCTGGGCATCTGCGCCTTTCTGCGCGCGAATCACAGGCAATAGCGAGTTTTCCAGAAGTTCGTAGAACTGGTTCGCCGGCGGGGCCACTTCGCCAACCAGGCACTGTTTCATTTCTCCGGCAGGCAAGTCGGTTTGCCAGTGCTGGAGCCTGTCGTTGAAGTCGTGTCGCAGGGACTTCAGCTTGTTGACCAGCAGCGACTGCCGGGCCGCGTCCTTCTCGGCGAGCAGGAACTGTACGTTCAGGTAAGTCTCGATGATGTACTCCGGGGGCGGCAGAATGTCAGCGACGAGATCCTTGCCCTGGACAATCTCGCTGTACATCGGCCCATTGACCTTGGCCGTGCTGAATGCGATCCAGGCCATGCCCAGAAGGCCGCCGGTCGTGACGGCGAAGAGACCGGTCATCAGTATCAGCTTCGTTCGAATTTGCAGGTTGCGGAAATAGGTCAACATGTTTTTCAATACCTTTCGGTTCTCAAGGGTATTAGTAACGGTTCGGGATCGGACACTTGGTTATCAACTAACGTGCCAGGGATGGTGAGGGTGGTACATCAACCGGCTTCGCCGGCTGCGGTTACCGCCGCAACATCGACAAGCACCAGCAATTCGCTCTCCATACGGTGGACGGCATGGAACATCGTGCTTTCGGCGCCGCTCATATTGGCCGGGGGCGGCAGCAAGTCGGCTGAGGCGGCCCGCACGACGTCGGCCACCCGATCGACCAGCAGGCCAATCCGCTCGCCCGCCGCCTGGACAATCACATTGCGGGTCTGCCTTGTGTACTCAGTCTTGCCTAGTCCCAGGACGACGCGGAGGTCAAGCACGGTCACAACCTCCCCTCGCAGGCTCATAACGCCGCGAACCGACTGCGGCGCGCTTGGCACGGGCGTCACGGCACAGTGCCGGCTGATCTCTTCCACCTCGCTGATGGGGATTCCCAAGAGGAGGTTGGCCACGTAGAATGTAGCCAATTCAATCTCCGCGGGGGTCCCAGCAATAGGCTGGTTCTGGATGCAACTGTTGCTCATAACTATTCTCCTTCATCGCGTGGAGTCTCGCTTGCTAGGCGGCTTGGAAACACCTGGCCGGTCTAGCAATCTGCCCCGCATTCGTGCGATTACGCTTGCGGCTGACGGGACTTCGATAGTTTTTTTCGGATCTGCGATGCCACGGCGGCGACCAGGGTTTCACGGTCGAGCTTGATGTGGTATTCGTCTACGCCCGCGTGACGCGCCCGCTGCTGATCCTCCTCGCTGGCCAGCGAGCTTACGGCAAAGACCGGCAGATTGGCCACCGACGGATGCTGGCGGATGCGGCGAATCAGTTCGAAACCGTTGACATGCGGCATTTCCAGGTCGGTTACGACCATATCGAACGTCTGGTTTGGATCCTGGAGCGTCTGCCACGCGGCAGCACCGTCAGGGCAAGCGACGACCCGATATCCGGCCGACTCGAACACTTCGATCATTCGCCGACGGAAGAAGTCCGAATCTTCAGCCAGCAGGATCGTTTCGGCGCGAGGACCGCTCGTCGCGCCCGCATCGTTACGGACGACCCAGTCGGGATGGGCCACCGAGGTCAGTTCGAACAGATCGAGGAACCGCGTCGTTTTGCCTTCAACGACCATCGAACCGATGACCCCGGGCTGACGGAATATCGAGCCGTCGATCGCGGCGTCCGTCGTGCGGATGTCGATGATTTCGCGGATCAGCAAGCCGACTTCGCGGCCCCCCAGCGTGAAAACGACGACATAGAGCCAGTCGGTCTCCGGCATGGGCCGAGCCTGGATGAAGTCTTCCAGCGACAACAACGGCAGGGAACTGCCGCGGTACTGAAAAACTTTGCTGCCGCCGACGCTATCGATACGCAGGCTGCGAATCCGCTCCAGTCGCGCCACGAAGTGCATGGGAATCGCAAACTGATCGGACGGATCATTGCGGAACAAGAGCAGCTTCTGGATGTCGCCCTTAGCGGTCGTAGCGCCGTCGTTTGCCGCGCCGTGGGCCGATTCCTCCGGCGCGCAACTTGCTGAAGGCGGCGATGCCAGCCGGATCGAGGATCAAGGCCGCCTGGCCGTCGCCAAGGATCGTCGCTCCGGCCAGGCAGGGGCATTTTCGCATGTGGCGACCCAGAGGCTTGACCACGATCTCTTCGGAATCGTGCAAACCGTTGAACGACCAGACCAAATCGCATGTGTCCGGCTTCGGCAACAACAATGTTCTGTGCCGCTGGCGGGTTGGCCCCGTCGGCCGGCGTAAAACCAAGGACCGTCGGCAAACGCACCAGCGGCAGCAATGTGCCGCGGAGCCGCAAGACTTCGGCGTTCTTCATCTGCTGGATTCGCACTTCTGTTTCACTCCGTTTCACGCGAACCAGCTCGCAGATGCTCGACTGCGGAATCGCATAGCGGTTTCCCGAGCTATGTACGATCAGGCAAGGAATAATCGCCAGCGTCAATGGCAGCCTGACTTGCACGGTCGTTCCCTTGCCGATTTCGGTTTCCACCGAAACATTGCCCCCAACCCGCTCGATGTTCGTTTTGACCACGTCCATGCCCACGCCGCGGCCGCTGACGTCGGTCACTTTCTCGGCCAAGGAAAAGCCCGGGCGGAAAATCAGGCCCAGGGCCTCCCGTTCGCTCTTCGCGCGGGCCTGATCGGGGGAGAGCAGACCGCGATCGACGGCCTTTTGCTTGACTTTGGCAACGTCGATGCCGCCGCCGTCGTCGCTGATGGAGATGTTGACTTTGCCCGACTCGTGATAGGCTCGCAATACAACCGTAGCCTTTGCCGGCTTACCCGCGGCCTGGCGCTGCTGGGCCGACTCAACGCCATGATCGACGGCATTCCGCACGAGATGTGTCAGCGGGTCGCCGATGGCTTCGATGATTGACTTGTCCAGTTCGACCTCCGCGCCCTCGATCTTCAATTCACACTGTTTTCCCAATTTGGCGCTCAGATCGCGAACGACGCGCGGGAAGCGGTTGAACACCGTGCCCACCACTTGCATGCGGGCCTGCATCACGGTCTCATGCAGATCGGTGGTGACCTGATCGACGCGGGACGATACGCTGTCGAGCTTGGCAACGTCTTTCGAGCCGAGCGTCTGTAGCAGTTGATTGCGCGAGAGGACGAGCTCGCCGGCCAGAGTCATCAGCCGGTCAAGAATGCCCACATTGACGCGGATGGTGGCGTCGGCGGCCGGGCTGTGCGAGGATTCGGAGGCAGCGGTGCGCGGCGCGGCGACGGTTTGTGGCATGGTGTCGGCAACGGGCGGGGCGTGCGGTTCTTTGGCCGCCGGAGCCGTTGGCAGCTTCGCTTCGGCGGCAGCGGCGTCCGGTTGTTCGGTTGCGATGTCGCGACGGACCGCCGCCTTCTTCCGCTTCTTAGCCTCCTTTACATGCGTCTCTTCCCTATGCGGCGCTTCTTCCTTCGTCACAGCGGCTGTCGCCGGCGATTCTTCTGCGAGCAGACCGGCGATGATTCGCTCAAGGGTGCAAATGTGATCGTCGATGTCGGCCTCGTTGGAATGGTCGATGTCGTTGATCAACGCGCGAAGTTTGTCGGCGGCCTTGAGCATCACATCGACGATCGGTGAAGTAGGAACCAGGCGGCCATTGCGAATGAGGTTCAGGACGTTTTCCAACTCGTGAGCCAGTTTGCCGAGGACGGAAAAGCCCATGAAGCCGGCAGCGCCTTTGATGGAATGGACTGAGCGGAAGACATCATTGACCAAGGCTGGATCGGCATTCGCGCCACCTTCCTCGATCCCCAGCAGTTGGCCCTCGATGTCCGCCAGATGTTCGCGCGATTCGTTGACAAACTCGACGACAAGTTCACGATCCTCAAACATTTGTTTAGTCCTTTGCGATCAATTTCGATGCGGACTTTGAAGAGTAGGTCGTGAATTCGGATTGCACAAAAAGAGATAATTAAAATAAGTAAATCATGCGACAAAGCCGTTTGTTCTTTGCCGCGCGATTTTTTGAACTATGCTTTAATCGAATCCTCAAATCTCTGGAAGGGCTGTTGCAATGAGTCAGAATGTGCTCGTCGTTGACGATTCAGGAACCATGCGAAAGATCATCATCCGTTCGCTCAACGCGTTGGGAATCACCGACGTAACGGAAGCGGAGGATGGAGAGGTGGCGCTGGCAAAATTCTCCGCCGCGTCCTTCAACGTCGTAATCACGGACTGGAACATGCCGCGAAAGAGCGGCTTGGAAGTCATCGAGGGCATTCGCGGCGCCGGCTCTCAAGTCCCGATCCTCATGGTCACAACTGAGGCCGAAAAGCGCAATGTGCTCGCGGCAATGGCCGCCGGCGTCTCCGACTATCTCGTGAAACCGTTCGATACCGAGCGTCTCCGCGATAAACTGGCAAGGTTCATGTAAACGCAAAACGCCGGTTCGCGGGCAGCCGATCGAGCCGCCGCCCGTGACCGAAAAGAAAGTGGAGGTGGGTGTTATGTTGCTGGAACTGACGTTGATTGAAAATGGCCTGGTTACCATGCAACAGGTGATGGAAGCGGTGACTCGGCAGCAGACGGGCCGTCCTCCCCTGGGGCGACTGGCGGTCGAGCATGGCGAAATGACGATGGGCCAGGTTTTCGAAGTGCTCAAGCGGCAGGCTGATACGCCGAAAGCGTTCGGTCAACTTGCGCTTGAGATGGGCTTCTTGCGCGAAGAGGCGATCGGACGCCTTCTGTGGTTGCAGGGCAAGCGAGAACAGCCTATCGGCGAGATCCTTGTCGAAATTGGGTGCCTCAGCCAAGAAAAACTCGAATCCGAGCGGCGTCAGCTTGCCGCCAAGCTGAGGCATCGCTTTGAAACTTGCGACGTAGGAGCGGCTCACGTCGAAGCCGAAGCGGAGATTGGGGTGCGCGGCCGGAAGGCAAGCAGTTCCCGAACTTGCAAGACAGCACACGGTCCGATCGCACCGATGCAGATCTAGCTAAGAGTCTCTATCGGAACGGATCGAACGGCACGACTTGAACTGCCCCAGGATCGGTTTTGTTAGGAACTCTAAAGCACAGACCATCGGTTTCGTGGCTTGCGTGAGTGAGGATACAAACTAAGCAAGCCCGAGCAATTCCTGTAACAAGTCGTTGTGCGAATGTCCCGAATTACAGGTTCGCATAGCGGTTCTTGTTTCAGAGACTACTCAGGCTTGCTTAGCTGTCACAGGCGTTCCCCGCGACTATTATCGGAACCATCTTGAGAATATGGATGCAAAAGAGTCGCCATTTCCATTATGTGAACAATTATGTGCGTAAAACAACCGAAACAACTGACAAACCGAGGCAGAGACGTTAAACCGAACCTAACCGATACGGTTGCCGCAACTTTTGCCGTTCGTCCCTGAAACATCTGCTCGAACTCCGCGCTGAACTTGCGGATTCTTTTGTCGAGGAAGTCGTTTACCAAGAGTCTTTCCGAAATCCACGCGCAGGGTGGTGTCAAGCGCAGCGAAGACCCACCAATTTGCGATAAATCATGGTGGGTCTTCGTAGGACTCGACCACACCCATTACAGGTTCTCGGATAGGCTCTAAGTCGCGGACTCGCGCTCACACTTGAGCACGCGCACGGGTTCCCCTCCGCAGTTCAGCGAAACATCGCAAACCACCTTGGCACCCGATACGTGGAAGTCGAAGTCGTGACCGGTCGTTATGCTGGGAAGCGATAGAAATGACGGGCCAGGTTACCGGCTCGTTGTCAACGGCCGTCCTCGGCGAGTCCTCGGCGTTATCGGCGGCCGACCTTGCGGGCATGGCCGCCCCAGTGGCTGGCTCTGCCGCTGGCGCACGCGCCCGCTTCTCCTTGCAAAATCCGCTCAAGAGCTGCGAGATGTTCGGAAACATCCGCATCGTTCGATGTTTCAACCATGTCGAGCAAGGTCTTGAGTTGGTCCGATGCCTTGAGCAGCGTATTGATGACCTCCGCGGTCGGCCGCAATTCGCCGCTGCGCAGGCGGTTCAGCACTTCCTCCTCGCGATGGGCCAGACCGCCGACAATATCCAGTCCCATGAAGCCGGCCGTTCCCTTGATCGAGTGAACGGCACGAAACACGGTGTTTACCAGCCCGACATCCATTTGCTCTCCTTGCGCTTCCAGTGAAAGCAATTGGTTCTCGACGTTGGCCAGGTGTTCCTGGAATTCCACTACAAACTCTTTCACTAGTTCGGCGTCGTCAAAAGTCATGGTTTGTGTCCTATTCTCACGCTTGAGTAGTTGATCCACTCCAGGGCGCCACGGTGATCGTCGTTGACCAGGGCCGGATTGGCTTTCGCGCCGCGGTCCTCGATTCCCAGAAGCTGGCTTTCAATGTCCGCCTATTGCTCGCGCGATTCATCGACAATTCGATGACAAGTTCGCGGTCTTCAAACATGTGCCGGACCCTCACGGTCGGTTTCGCTGCGGACAACAGAGATTAGGTCGCGAATTCCAATTGAGCATAGAAAAACAATTGAAATCAAGGAATCATCCGACAAAGGCCGTTTATACTTTGTTGCACGACTTTGAACTATGATCTAAACAAATCTCCAGCAAAAACTTGGGAGCGGCGATTACAACAAGTTGGAATTTGCTCTTAGTTGACGATTCGGGAAACCATGCAATAGACCGTCATGCGCCGATCAATGAAATGGGCGTCGCCGACGTAACGGAAGCCGCGGATCGAGAGGTGGCGCTGACAAAGTTCGCGTCAAAACCGAAGCGGAGATCGGGGTGGACGGCCGGAAGGCAAGCGGTTCCCCGCCTTGCGAGACAGCACACAGTTCTCTTCCCCAGACTCAAATCCGAGTGCGCAACTTGGCGCGGAGAGTGACGTGGCTCAGCCCCAGAATTTTCCCGCTTGGCTGCGATTTCCCTCGGCCTCCTGCATTGCCTCTTGGATGATCAGGCGGTCGAACTCCTCGCGGCGCGACGGTAAACGTCGCCCTCGTGATTGGCGACCTGCGCGAGGCCGGCCGCGGTGATTCTGACCACGCAAGCAGGCGATCGGAGTCTGCTCTATCGACTTTCCCACTACAGAGTCGACGATTACCAGGTCAAGCCGCTCAGCCCGCGCGATTTGTTGAAACGAGTCTATTTTCTGCGGATCGCGCGGCTCCTCGCCTAAGTCGAATGGGACGGCGGTCACGCGACGGTAACCTGGCGTGGCGATCGCAAAAAGCCGGGACAACATCCTTGCCCCCCAAGGGTGCAGTGATCCTTGCCGTTTCTGATGGCCACAATCTAACTTCCGGCCCCGTTTTGCTCGGTTTCACCGCAACGGATGCTCTAATTGTCCCTATTTCCCCAATTCGGAAGAATACAGTATTCTTAACTACGGAGAATTAGTCTGCGAAAACGCTTCAAAGGAGCCAAAATGCTGGGTGTATCCCTCGATTATCCGACCTACCTCGAACGCTTGCGGACCGAATTGGCCGCGTCGACGCTGAGGAAGTGAATCAACTTTCCGAGTCAATTTATGCCGCGTGGCAAAGCGGCAACACGGTCTTTATCATCGGCAACGGCGGCTCCGCCTGCACCGCTTCGCACCTGGGCGAGGACCTGGGCAAGGGCTGCTTGCGGCAAGAGGATCTCTGCGATGAAACCCGCCGCCGGCTGCGCGTGCTAAGCCTTACCGACAACGTCGGCTGGCTGACGGCGATCGGCAACGACTGCGGCTACGATCAAATCTTCGTCCAGCAACTGATGAACTTCGGCCAGAAAGGCGATCTATTGATTGCGATCAGCGGTTCGGGCAACAGCCGCAACGTGCTCGCCGCGGTGGACTGGGCCAACCGCCACGGGCTGAAGACGTTTGGCATCACCGGCTTCAATGGCGGCAAGCTCAAGGAAATGGCCCACGCGGGCGTTCATGTGCCGCTGGACGACATGGGCATGGTCGAAAGCGTGCATATTTGCGTAATCCATTGGATCATCGACGACATGCACGCCCGCGTGAACTCCAGCGGGCGGTATGCACAATGTTAAAACAGTCTCCGGACTGGCGGTGAAAGAAGACCGCCGCGCCGCCCTGAGCGCTGAAAGACTCAGCGCATGGCAGACGCCGAAAAAATAATCCCGACCGCCATTTTGTACGCCACAACGAGTGGTTGCATTACGCCACGAAGCGGCAAGGGGCTTTCTGTACATGCATTATTCTCCGGCGGAAACAATTATTTCATTTGTAGCTGAAAATATTCGGCAACAGATGTTATAACCGTTTCAGGTTATGCGGCCTAACTCGCTGGCGGCGGCGCCCGTTTTTCGCGCTTGACAGTTCCGCAATGCGCGCGATACTCACGGCCATGCATCGAGCGTCCAAGGTCGTTCGCTCGGTGAGACGCGTGTCATCGGTTTCGTCGGTCCGGCGCGGTTCTTTACCCCGGCCGGATCCTTTGTGGCAAAACAAGGAGGCGTGTCATGCGCGGAAACAGATCGCTCCTGGGGCGGGTTTTTGGTGGGCGTGGCAAGGGAACTCGGCGCAAGGAACCGCGGAAGAAGTCGTGGCAGCGCGGTCGTCGCCTGGTCGTGGAAAGCCTGGAGCAGCGCCGGCTTCTGAATGCTTGCGGGTTGGCCGCACGGCCGTTGCCGCAGGTCGTGATCCCGCAAGGCACGTCGGCGCAGTTCGTATCGCTGGCCCACGCGTTCCACGAGGTGGACGGCTCGCTCCCGGCGCTGAGTTTTTGCATTGTCGGCAACTCCAATCCCGGTCTTTTCGCGGCGCCGCCCGTTCTTACTACAAGCAGCGGCCGGATGCTGCTAGAGGTTCCGCCGGACGTGTCGGGAACGGCGGAAATTACGGTCGAGGCGACCGATCCGAACGGGCAGTCGGCCGACGCCACGGTGGAAGTGGCCGTCGCCGGCGGCAGCAACAGCTCCGACGGCGACCCAAGTCTCCTCAACACGCCAAACCTCGATGTCGGCACGGTCGCGGCGTTGTCCGCCTTCCACAGCAGCGGCGGCAGTGGCGGCAGTGGCGGCAGTGGCGGCAGTGGCGGCAGTGGCGGCAGTGGCGGCATCGCTACGTTAACTTATCTGTACTCCTGGCCGAGCGTCGCAACGCCGGGCGAGCCGGTGAATATGGAGGCCTTCGTTGACTATCAAGTTGACATGCCTGTCCCTGCCGGCGAGCGCGTGGAGTTCGACTACGTCGGCGCGAACCCCTTCGCGCTGGGCTGGGGAACCACCGACGACAACGGCAAGGCGGACTTGTCTACTACCTCGCTGCCCGTTGGAATCGACCCGATCCAGGCCGAGTACCCCGGCGATGGACATTATGCTCCGAGCGTTTCGAATATCAATGACGTGACGATCGGCGGCTATGTGACGATCTCCGGCGACACGAGCGTTCCGGGCACCCTCACGGTGCAGGCGTTTGCCGCGGGAGTGGATCCCAATAGCCTGAACTATTCGTGGGTCGCCACCAGCGTCGAAAGCGGGACGCAATGTTTTGGCACGGGGCAGTCGTGGACGTTCACGCCGGCAGACGACGGTGAATACAACGTGGCGTCGTCCGCTACTTCGGGCTCCGCGGAGTTCAACGCCACGACGACGCTCACCGTGCAAGACGCCCCGATATCGGTCAGCTTGAGTCAGGCCACAACGAACCCCGACGGCTCGATCGGCGTTACGGCTACGGTCAACGATCCGGAGACCGAGGATACGCCGTTCGGCTACAACTACACGTGGACGGTGACGAAGACCGCGAACAGCCAATCCAGCACGTTTTTCACCGAGTCCGTTCAGTCCGGGGTCAACTCCCCCATCTCGTTCACGCCGAACGGCCCGGGCATTTACTCGATTAGCGTGACGGCGGCGGAACTGGACGGCGGTGCGCAGGGATCGGCGAGCGAGTCGGTGCCGGTCTACGCGCCGACCCTAAGCATTTCTGGCACGACGGTCACGAACGGCGCCGCGTACGCGGCCTTTACGGTCACTGTCTCGCCGCCAGTTCCGTGGGCGGTGAGCGTCTACGACACGACTTCCAACGGCGCGAGCAGCCCGTCGCAAGGATACGACGCAGCCACGGCGGGTGACGACTACGTTGCCCAGAGCGGTACGTTGACCATTGCGGCGGAGTCAACATCGGCACAAATCCCGATCGGCTTGTACACCGCCACCATCGCCGAGCCGACAGAGGACTTGTACGTCACGCTGAGCAACCCGCAGAACGCCACTGTAGCAACGGGCGCGGCGCAAGCAACGGGGTTGATTTTGAACAACCTTCAATGGAAAGTCAATTCGACGGGCGACTCGCCGGCCGCGAATCCGACGCTCAGCCCCTGGACCGGCTACAATAGCCTTAATGGCACAGGCGACATCCCGGAGGTTACGCTAAAGTCCATGATCCAGTACCTCGACGGGCTTTCGACAGGCCCGCGGGAGGCGGACTTCAACATTCTGCCGACCGGCCCCGGTTACAACAACGGCGTCTGGACCATCAGTACCTCCGGCCTGCCCGCGATAACGAAGGCGATGACAATCGAGGGCGCGAGCCAGCCGCAGTATGCTACGTCCGGCGGGAATCCGGTAATCAGCGTGGTCCCGCTCTCCGGGGCGACATGCGACG
This sequence comes from uncultured Planctomycetia bacterium, assembly GCA_963707295.1. Taxonomy (GTDB): domain Bacteria; phylum Planctomycetota; class Planctomycetia; order Pirellulales; family Thermoguttaceae; genus JANXQG01. The sequence continues at coordinate 2,096,521 of CAVPPL010000005.1, read as the reverse complement.
GGTTCACGGTCTCCGCGGGATCAAGCGAAATCAATGCTCTGAACGTGGGGAACTTCTCGGGGTCGGGCATTGTCTTGTCCGGCGCGAGCGGCAGCACGGTCGAGAACTGCGACGTTGGCATTCAGACGATCGGTGAGATCGCGATGCCTAACTCGGGATACGGAATAAAGATCCTCGGATCGGCAACTAACACCGTCACGACGAACACGATTTGCGATAACTCGCTGATGGGCGTGATGATCAACGGCAGCGCCTCGACGTACAATAACGTAATCGGGAACTGGATCGGCACCAACGCCGCGGGCCTTGCCGGCCTCGGCAACGACCTCGGCGGCGTCGGGATTACCGGCGGCGCGAGGACTAATACGATCGGGGGGACGGCCAGCGGCTCGGCAAACGTCATTGCCGGTAATGACGGGAGCGGCGTGCTGATTGACGGTTCAGGAACAGGGAACAACCTCGTCGAAGGCGACTGGATCGGGACGAACCAGAGCGGCTCGTCCGTGATCGGAAACACGGGTGATGGCATCAGTATCACGGGCGGGGCGCAAGGTAACAAAATCGGCGGTGCAACGGCGACCGCCGGTAATGTTATCGCCGGAAACGGCGGGAATGGTATAACAATTGATGGCGCCAATACGCTTCTCAATCTCGTCTATGGAAATTGGATTGGTACAGACTCCGAAAGTGCGGGCGGGATTGGGAATTCTGGCGACGGAGTTGAAATCAGAAGCGGTGCCAACTTGAATAGCGTTGGCTGGAACGCCGCAGCTTACGGGAATGTGATCGCGTATAACAAGATGAACGGCGTCGCCATCGACGGCGCTTCCACTTTTGGCAACCAAGTCCAAGCAAACTGGATTGGCACCGACAATGTCTCGTCGACTGGAATGGGAAATATCGGAAGCGGAGTGAGCATAACCAGCGGCGCGGCACCTTAACACGATCGGCGGAGGTAACATCAATTACGGCAATGTTATTGTTGCAGATCTTAACGGCGTGTACATCGGCAGCGGGACGTACGCCAATTATTTGGAAGCCAACTTCATCGGCACCGACCGATGCGATACCAGTGACCTCGGCAATCGGCAAGACGGCGTACTCGTGGACAACGCGGCAATGAACGCAATCGGCATGAACGGCGCTTCACCTGTCCCGGCTGAGCGAAATGTCATTTCCGGGAACTCAGGCAATGGCGTGCATATAACCGGTTCGCAAGCGATTGCGAATACCGTTTCGGGAGACTACATCGGCACCGATTCCGGCGGCTCTTCGTCGATCGGCAACTCGCTCGACGGAGTGCTCATCGATGGCGGCGCCAATTCGAACTACGTCGGAGTCAATAATCTCACATCTGCCAGCTATCTGGGAGTTCAGGCCAATTTCATCTCAGGCAACGCCGGCAACGGTGTTCGCATTTCCGGCAGCGCCTATCGGAACTTCGTGTCCGGAAATTACATCGGCGTCGCAGCGAATTGCAGCACTCCAATGGGAAATCTTCAAGGCGGCATTCGCATAGAAGGTGGGTCCGATAACAACGTTGTCGGCGCCGATCCTACCCTCGCGGCGGTCGATTTCGTGATGGCGAACACGATCGCGTGGAATGGGTCCGCCCCCGCGAGCGGGCAGACCGGTGCGGGCGTCGCCGTCGTTTCGGACCAGGCCGTCTGCAATTCCATTCTGGCCAATAGCATTTTCGGCAACTCCGGTCTCGGCATCGACTTGGGGGATGACGGCCCCACGCCGAACAGCGGACAGTTTTCAATGTTCGGCCCGAATTCATGGCAGAACTCGCCGCTTATCAACAATATCGTCGATAATGGAAACGGGACGAGCACCGTCTATGGCACGCTGGCCGCCGACCCGAGTTCCAGCTTCCGGCTCGAACTATTCTGGAACAACGGTAATGACGCTAAATGGAACAGCGAGGGGACGAGTTTTCTCGCAGACTCTTCAGTGACGACGGACGCCAACGGGAATTTCCAGTTGGTGATAGGCGGAACGCCCCAGTACCAATGTGTTACAGCGACGGCAACGTACAACTACAGCACGTCGGAGTTTACCTGCTACGTCGGCGCCAAAACGAAGATCGTGACATACGATGCTACAAACACGGCTGAGTTCCACCAAATCGCGTCGGACCCGTTCGCAGGGGCGGCCGGGGTTGCTTACAGTCGCTCAAATCAATGGCAGAACAACTCCCTTGATGCGGGTTCCGATGGGGTTCCAAAGGATTTTCTCGACCATCAATATCCACTCTGTTACACTCGCAGCGGAACTGCGGCGGGGAATGTGTTGATGACGACAAACGTGAACATACATGTTTCGGTAGCGCCGCCCAACGGTAGCGTTATGGTGTGCGCGACGGGCGGCGGTGCCGGCTACTCCTTCACAATGTCTCAACCTACCGGGAGCAACGCAACCTTCACTCCCAACGGAGCCAACGGTGGATACATAACCGCGTCGCTCCAGTCCAATGCGCTGCCGTCCGTCATCACTCAGTTTGCTTTACTTCTGAATTGGTCGGTCTCTGTCGATGGCGGGAAGACGTGGCTGCCTGCGGGCGTAACCCAGAATCAAATCTATGTAACCTGGGATAATCCGACAAATCTTAAATCGGGCGGCGGTGTCAACCTGGGAGGCGGCGGCGTAGACATCGGCGGCGGCGTAATAGCACCTTATCTAACCGTTCTCTCCGTCGGATGTAACGCTGGAAACAATACCGCGCCGGCGAGCGCGACCGCCGCCGCCGCACAGATCTTCACGACATTTTCGACACGCAACGTGACGCGCGGATGGGACAACGATGCATTACTGGCAGAACAAGTCCCCGGCCGACACTTCTGACGAATTAATCAATACAGCGAACGGTAACTGCTCAGCGTGGGCACAGTTCTTCCTCGACGTTTTACGCGCTCAAGGCGTATCCGCTGGCATGTACGTCGGGATTGTTCCTGCTGCGGATATCGGTTTTACACCGTATTCTATCACTGTTAACGCCAGCTTGCCCGGTCAAGGAAACAATCCCGCAGAGAACGAGTTTGAAGGACATGCTGCGGTTGTCGTTGGCGCAACATTAATAGGAGGAATTCCCTCGGGAGGACTAATCTATGACCCGTCGTACGGCGCGACTTACGCGTCCTTATTGAACTGGGACGATACCAGCGTCGCCACGGTGACATACATTAACAACAGTGGGAATAAAGACGTTCGTCAGCATACGTCGGGAAATCTTGACGTGTGGTACACACAGATTGATGACTACTAGAAGCCGTGGCAGCTAAAATCGAAACACCGTTTAAATGAATCACGACCAGTCGTTGAGTCGCAATCAGCAAAGTGATCGCACGAATGGCGCACAACTCGACACTACGCCCGAGGCGGTTCCAATTCAGCCTTCGAACGCTGTTGGTTGCCGTAACTATTCTTGCGGTTCCATGCAGTTGGGTCGGTTTCAAGCTGCGCCAAGCTGACCGCCAACGTGAAGTAGTCAGCGAGATCTACAAACTGCATGGCGGTGTGGGTTATTCAAAGTCACTCGCGCCGGCATGGCTGCAACGGTCGCTTGGTGGGGACCTCTTTAAATTGGTTGTACTGGTGGATTTCACAGGATACATTGGCTTAACCTTTCACCCCGGCACTGTACGGCATGAATGCGCGGTTACTGACCATGAACTTGCGGCGCTTGACCTCGGGAGACTTAATCGACTTCAGGTGCTAATCTTAAATGACAACCCAATCAGCGATGCTGGCCTGGAACACCTTGCGGGACTTAGCCAACTCACGAGGCTCGAACTTTACCGCACCGCGGTTACTGACGATGGAGTGAGAAAGCTCCAGAACGCGTTGCCCAACTGTACGATTTACCACTAACATTCCACAGGGGGAATAAGGGGTCAGGGGAAAAAGGGGTCAGAATTATTTATTTTGACGGCGGTCGCGGCTGCGGCTAAAATGCCGTCATGCCACGCCCGCTTCGCCCTATCGCTGACGGCCTCATTTACCACGTGATCAACCGCGGCAACAATCGACAAAACGTGTTTGATAGCGAGGGAGACTTCCGCGCCTTCCTCAAGGCCATCGCCGACTTGAAGGAGCGAAAGCCGTTCGATCTTTACGGCTACTGCTTGATGAGCAACCACATCCACCTTTTGATCCGCCCGCGAAAAGAGCCGATCAGCCGCATTGTGCAGAGTCTGCTGGTGTCGCACACGCAGCGTTACCACCGCTTCCATCGCAGCGGCGGCCACGTCTGGCAGGGGCGCTTCAAGAGCCCGGTGATCCAAGACGACGAGCACCTCTTAACCGTGCTGCGCTACATCGAGGCCAATCCGTTGCGGGCGGAGATTGTCGAGGAGGCGGGCGAGTATCCGTGGAGCAGTTTCGCCTGTCACGGCCTCGGGCGGAGTGATCCGCTGTTGGATGCGGTTACGGCCTACGACGCCTTGGCGGCCTATCCGGCGGTGCGGCAGCGGCGCTGGTCGGCCTACGTGCATTCCGAGCCGGAAGAAGCGGAGTTAGCCGCGATCCGCCGCAGCAGCGTGACGGGCTTGCCCTATGGCGACGCCGACTGGGTCAACCGCTTGGCAGGGCGATTGAAGCTCGATTTAACCATCCGGCCACGCGGGCGGTCGCGAAAGGACCATGGCGATGCCGGAAAATAGTTCTGACCCCTTTTTGCCTCTGACCCCTTTTTGCCTCCGGCGCTGTCGAGGTCGTTCCGTGGAACTTGATCCAGCAGGGTAGTAATAGCTTCTCGCATAATTGAACTGAAACGGAGGTTATTTCCGTGCGATTCACAATCAGCAAGCGGGCGTGCGCTATAACGTGGTTAATATGTCTTGTAGCGCTGCGCGAATTGGCCGCACGCGCCGAGCAACCGGGCGCAACGTCAGGAGGTGGTCGAATTCAAAGCGGGAATTGCACCGTCACCGGCGGGCGGTCTATATCGGACATTTCTCAGCGAGGCGCGCACGCGCGAAGACGGCACCGTCGAAGCGATCTACGCGTCGGCATGGATGCAACCGGAGAGAAGCACAAATGTGAGAATGATAGTCACTTATCCGAACCTCAGGGTCGGCGACTTTTTGCCGGTTTTTGGTAGTCTCTATCGTGTTGACAAGATCGTGGATCAAGGCCCGCCCAAGGGTCGCGAAGGTAAGGACTGGATGTCTATGAGTTTAGCTGAAACGAAGAGCCTGCCGCGGGGTCTGACTTTCAAGGAGGGGTCGATTGCTATCCCCTTGGCTCGCGGCATCCATTTCGAACCGGCGTACGGGGTCATCGTCGATGTCTCCGCGAAGGCCGATGCTGTGCAGGCTGGTCCCGGCGACGGTCGAGGTCAAATCGTGGAGATCACCATGAGGGAATACGGTCCTCCGCCGGCCGGCAGCCGCGCGGGCAACAGCTTCGTTACCAAGACAACAGCAATGAAACTCCACACGGGCGATGCATTGACGATCGGCAAGTGTGCGTTCAAAGTGCAAAACATTGTGCCCCGCGACGAAAAGCGGCACATCATCGGCTGGATCGAACTCGAGTCGGAACCGGCGCCAGAGCCCGCCGCTGTGCCGCACGACAAAGGCGCTGCCAAAAGCACGGAGCGCGACGTAGTGAGCACCGTGCCACCGCGGCGCGCTATTCAGACCTTTCCGGCGATCATCAAGGAGATGGTCGCGGATGCTGAAATCGGCGCCGACCCGGCGTTCGACAAACTCGCAAAGGAGCAAGGATTACGCGCCGGCGCAACGCTTCCATCAGAGCTGCGAAAGTTTCTCGCGTCGTGGACGGGCTGTTCGATCGAACGCGCCAACGTCAGCTTTGGCCTCCGCAGCGGAGAAGCCAATTTCGCGTGGAACTGCTATCTCGTCTTGCCGGACGAGCCACACGGTGCGAAGGCCGGCATAACTCGGCGGCTCATGCGGGAAGCGATTGCCGGGCCGCAGACGCAGCCATTAAGCGCCTATCTTCGCGACATGACGCAGAAGTGCGCCGCAACCGGCGCCGCGCCGATCGAGCCCCTCGGCCCATTTCTCCGAATAACGCGGCACACGGTCGAGGAACCCGCTTTCTTGGAGGGCGTAGCCCAAAGGCCTGGCGACGGCAAGTGGTCTGCACGCCTTGACTGGAATGTGATGGGCTACTATCGAGGCGAAGCGCCGACGTTCGCCGAATTGCTTAATACATGCCCCTGGCTCAAGTCCCCGGCGCTGGAAAATCCGTTTTTTGAAAAGGTTCGAGATTGTCCGGTGTTCGCTTACAACGTCAAGCTCGGTCCTCGCTTTTCGGATTGGATGGTTGAGGTCCCGGAATCGGCCACGCGGGGATTGGAGTCGCTGCTGAAGGAGAAGGGCTTTGTTGCGAGGGAGAAAGCCATAAAACTCAAGCCGCCTTTCTGGCCGCCGGAAACCGAGCAGCACACCTGGTACCGTGGCTCGGACTGGACGAGCGCGAGCCTTATCCCGCTTCCCTCTAGAAAGCGCGCGCAATTCATTTTCCAGTCGCCGCAGAAACCATCGGCCGAAAACCTGAACTTAGGCCGCGGGTTGTAAGAATGAACCGGCCCGTCCGCAAGATTGCTTTCGTCTCGCCGCACTGCGCGATCGACTTCACCAACGGCGCGGCGACGGCCACGCTGGACGCGCTCGTCTTCCTGCAATCGCTCGGCTTCCAATGCCAAGTCTTCTGTAGCACCCGGTCGGACTCGTGGGAAGAGGACCGCATGGAGAGTGTGCTCGCCGAGCGCGGCATGCCATGCCTCGTCCGCGACGCGCGAATCGGACGCTACCGCGGGCGGATGATTTTTACGGCGTATCGGTCGGGGAGCGAGTCGAGCACTAATAGTACAACCCCGCTCGCTTGCGCGTCGGGCTTGGATAGGAGCGCGCCCACGGCCCTCACCCCCTGCCCCTCTCCCGGAAGGAGAGGGGAGATTGAAGCACTCACAGCCGGCCCCTTTCTCTGCTCCCCGCTCACTGCTCCCGGCTCCGTGCCCGTCACGCTCTTCAACTCCGCATCCAGCCGCGGCTGGAGGGACCGCGAGGAAATCGCCGCTTTCGTGACCGCCGGCGAAATCTTCCTGCGCTCGAACCGCCCGGACCTGGTCTGGACCTACGGCGGCGACGCGGTCTCGCGGCGACTGCACCAGATCGTCCGGCAGTTGGGCATCCCGCTCGTTTTCGAGTTGCACAACTTCGCCTATTCGGACTGTTCGCTATTCGCCGCGACGGACCGCGTAATCGTGCCCACGGAATTCGCACGGCAGTATTATCGGGAGAGGCTCGGGCTGGAGTGCCAGGTGCTGCCGCTGGTTGTGGATGAAAATCGCGTGAAAGCAGAGCGTACCGCACTAAGCCCTCACCCTTGCCCTCTCCCGCAAGGAGAGGGGACCGCGCCGCCTGATCCTCTCCCGGAGGGAGAGGGGACTTTTGTCACTTTCGTCAATCCCACGCCGCTCAAGGGCGTCTTTATCTTCGCGCGGATCGCGGAAGTTTTGTCGCGGCGGCGGCCGGACATTCCGCTCTTGATCGTGGAAGGGTCGTGCAAGGTGCGCCACTTGCCAGAGCTGGGTATCGACATCAGCGGCATCAAGAACTTGCGGATCATGCCCAACACGCCCGACGCGCGGAAGTTCTACGCCGTGTCGAAGCTGCTGCTGATGCCCTCGCTCGTGGAGAATGCCGGTTTCATCGCTATGGAAGCGATGACCAACGGCATCCCGGTGCTGGCGAGCAACCGCGGCGGCTTGCCGGAGACGATCGGCGGCAGCCCTCTCCCTGGCCCTCTCCCGGAAGGCGAGGGGAGTGAAGGGTTTTTGTTGGATATTCCCGCGCGCTACACGCCCGAAACCCGCGAGGCGCCGACGGCCGAGGAGGTGGAACCTTGGGTTGAAACGATCATCCGTCTTTGGGACGACGCATCATATTATGAACATTGGAGCCGGGCGGCCCGCCAGCGCGCAAAGTGCTGGCATCCCGACCGCCTGGCGCCGCTTTATCAAGATTTCTTCAGCCGCATTGCACCGCTTCCAGCGGCCGCGGCGGCTCGTGCGGGAACATAAGCGGTACGTAGCATGGCTAAATATCTGCCAGCCAGAAGAAAAGCTCTCAGAACCTTCCGAACCCTTTTCCATCCTTTTCCACCCGTCTTCCACCCTTGTTTGCATATCAATTACACCCATAAGTTGTAACGCGAGCCGAAAACGTGTTCACTTTTGTTCACTTTTGTGCACCTTATTGAGGGCGGCGAGTCGCGCCCGCTGTTCGCGCGCACGTCCGTCCTATGCAGGCGTGGAGAAGAGTCAAGTGTCAGCGTTTGCTTAATCCGCTACCGAGAGAGGAGCGAGACACGTTCCGCCGTCCCTACAGCTTTGCCGCGGGCGTCTTCAAGTTGAAGCGGTACTTGAGAAAGCAGCGGATGTAGGCCTTGCCGCTCCGCCAGCGATGCAGCGTGACCTCGCCAATTCGCAATCGGTACGAAATGGGGATCTCCTTATAGCGCAGGCCCGCGCGGCACGAGCGGATGATGAGCTCCGCGGGGAATGAATAGTTGGTTTCCCATTCCACCGCATGGGCCGCCTGGCGGCGGAAGCCGAACATGCCGGTGGTCACATCGTGCGTGGGAATGCCATAAAGCATGCGGACGATGAAGGCGAAGGTGCGGTTCGCCCAGAGGTTGGCGCCCGGCATCGCCTTCCGCACTTCGGCCGTGCCCAGCCGGTTTCCGGAGACCAGATCGTATCCTTCGACAGTGAGAAGCTGGAGGAAGTCGCCGATACGGTCCATTGGATAGGTGTTGTCGCAGTCGGCGGTGATGATGTAATCGCCGGACGCGGCGAGAATGGCCGTCCGCAGCGCGATGCCGTGTCCCTGCGGGGGCTGCGAAATGACCTTCACGCCAAGGCTAGCGGCCACGGCGGGCGTGTTGTCCTTGCTGCTGTTGACGATGAGAATCTCGGTGTCGTGGTCGGCCGTGTATTTGCGGATATCGGCCACCACGCCCGGCAGGGCTTTTTCCTCGTTAAACGTCGGCATGACGACGGATATCTTTAATCTGTCCATTTCCAGTTCCTTAGTAAGGAACTCTAGCACGTTTTCCGCCGGGGCAGTAGGCGGTCTCCTAGCGGCAATGCTGGAAATGCCGATTATGCCGCCACCGCTCGTGGAGCATCGAGCTTCAATTATCCAATTGACGTCAACTTACAATTGCGGACCGCGATACGAGGCAAATTGAAATCTATGGTCGTCGTGCGGCCGAAATGTTTGGCAGGTTATAATAGGATTTGCCGTGCTCGCCCAGGTCAGAGCCACCCGCGGGGAATTGTCGGCAAGCAAAGTTATCGTGCAGATCATGCGCAGTGAGCGTCACGGGGGCCAAGCCATGCAACAATACTGGGCAGCGACTCGCGAGCGTTGTAAGCCCAGTCGCCGCACCCTGACCGTGCTGATGTTATTGCTTGCCATAGCTGCTTTGCATCGACCGATCTTGCGGATGCTTCTCATGGCCGCTGCAATTCGCCGAACCGTCGTTGCCGAGCGACTATTTCTGCCTTCACGGCGGCGAACTGGGCCTCGACGGGTTTGAGGCGCTCGATCGGGCCGCCGCATGGTATCGAGAGACCGGTGGAACGGTCCTGCTAATTGTGCCGCGGGCCAGCCGGCTCGTGGAAATTGGCGCGGTGCCGACGTTCGAGCAGACCTGCCGACGGGAGTTGGCGAAACGCGGCGTTCCTGATAACAAAGCGGACCCGATTCGCGCCGACGCCCGAAACACTTGGGACGAGGCTCGTGCGCTGGGTGATTGGCTCAATCGGCATCCGCAGGCCACGGTTTCCCTCGCTTGCAGTCCGTTTGCCGGCGGCCGACTAAGGTATGTTTTCAACAGAGTTCTCGGTCGGCACAACGGCTCACGGGTACGTTTGGCTGTGCTGTCCGATCCGACGTCGGACGCGACCGCGTGGTGGCGCTCGCGGAGCGGAGTCAAGGATTTCATGTATGCCTGGCTGGATCTGGCCTATACGTGGTGTGCTGGCGACGACGAACCTGCCGTCCAGCCCTCCGCCGCGGCATTTCGGGCGATCGTCGCGGCCGAGATCGGCGAGGCCCCGCAATGACCAAACGGCGAAAGACGGCATATTGGATCATCGCGGCCAGCGCCATCGCGATACTAGTCATGGCGCTCAATCGACAAGCGCTGCTTTCCATCGCCGGACGCTGGCTCGATGTAGGCGGGAAGCCGCAGCAAGCGGACGCGGTAGTTTTGCTGAATGGCGGCTACAATACGCGTCCCTTCGTGGCCGCCGCGTAGTCCGTGGCGGCTGGACGCCGAAAGTGCTTTTGAGTACGTGTGCCCTGCACGACTTGGAGGCCGACGGCACAATTCCTGCGCTCGCATGAAATCGCCCAGCGAGTGCTGGAATATGGCGGTGTTCGTCGGGGCGAAGTGGAATTGCTCGACGTCTCGGCTAAAACTACCTACGACGAGGCCGTTGGCGTAGCAGAGTATCTAGCGGCCCATCCGGCAAAGCGGCTGCTCCTAGTCACCGAAGGTCCCCACACACGTCGCGCACGGTGGATTTTCCAACGGGTCCTGGTGGCCCAGCACACCGAAATCGCAGTTGTCTCCGCGCCGACCGACGGATTCGACTATGCAGTCTGGTGGCGCAGCGATGACGGATTTCTATTCATCGTAAGCGAATATCTCAAGCTTTTTTTCTACGCATTTCGCTATGGCTGGCTTGGCTATGAAATCGCCGCCGCCATCTTGGCGGCGTTGGTTCTGTGCGCATGGTTTCGGCGGCGGCGGAAACCAGTTTTTCCAGGGAGTGTGATATACTGATGGTTTGCATTGGTCGTGCAGCAACCCCCCGTGTAGGGATTTCAACATGCCAACATTGAACGTGCGACTCGCGGCGATTCTTGCGATCAGCCTTGTGATCGTAGGCGGCGGAGTGCATTTACTCCACGCTTTCCAAGTCGGCCGTCAGGCAAGTGCTTTGAAGACGGCTTCGGAGAATTATGAGAAAGACAGCAAGACGGCGATGGATAAGGCCGCAGCGGCCACTGATCCCGAGGAAAAGAAGGCCGCCCGTATCGAGAGCGAAAAGAACCTGACCGAGGCTATTCGGCTGTTGCATGACTACGTCAGGTTAAAGACCGCCGATCGAGGGGCGGAAATCCACCTGGGGCTTCTCTACATCGACAATAAGCAACTGAAACCGGCCTTCGACACCCTGGAAGACGCCCTGCGGCTGGCGGACAAATCGGTGCCGCCCGTGCCGCCTGAAGAGATCCGCGATGCGCGGCTCAAGCTGGTGAAAGATGTGACGATGAAGATCGGCCCAGTGGACGCCATGAAAGCACACCTTGAGATCTTGTTGGAGGGAACGATCGACGAAAACAAGCGGCGAAAACGCGCGAACCCGCCGGAAAAGCCTCAGGGCGACGCTGAACTTCTCGATCTCTATGGGATGGCTTTAATCTTCGGTCGCAATGAAACGGACGCCCGGGAGATCTTTCAAGACGCGATATTGATTGCGCCGGATCGGGTTGACAGTTACTTGCACCTGGCAAACGTGATGCGCGGCTCGCTACATCAAGAAGCCGAAGCTGACGCAGTCATCGAGCCCATGATCGGCAAGGTGCAGGAATTGATTTCGGTTAAGTTGCGCGACAAGGACCCTGCGGTTCGAACCGCTGCCGAGCATAAGCGGAATGAGGCTTACGAGAAGTACGTCAACTACTTTCTGGCACAGGGCAAGAAGGACAAACTCGACAAAGCCCACAACAAAGCCAAGGAGGCTCTCAAAGCTGTCACCGGACGATCCTCGCGGCCTTTTGCTGATGGGCCGCTGCTACTACGCCAAACAGGAATACGATAAAGCCGAGGAGTATCTGCGCAAAGGCATCAAGGCGTCCAAGGACACGGACGACGTTGCCGGGTGGTACAAGCTCCTCGCAGACTCTCAAGAGCATTCGGGCAAGTTCACTCAGGCGATTGCGACTTTGAAAGACGGCGCCGACGCATCGCGAGGAACGCCCGGCGGCCTGGAGCTACTCTGGAAACTGACCGAAGCCCAGATTATGACTGGCAACTTGAAGGACGCCGAGCCGAACATCAAGGAACTAAGGGCGGACGGCTACCCGCCGCCATTGGTTGACTTCCTTGAGTCGCGAATTGCAATTGATCGGCAGAATTGGCGGGAGGCGGAGCGCCTTTTGAAAGAAAGCGTCATACCGCGGACCGTTGACTTTTCCAATCTTGGCCTTCGCTATACGTCGCTGGTCTATCTGGCCCAGTGCTATGCCCAAACCAATCATGACGTCAATGATCGGATTACCACCCTCGAGCAAGCCACCAAGCTCATTCCGATTGAGTATCGAGCCCGCGCAGCTCTGGCCGAAATTTACATGAGCCAAGGAAGGATGGCCGACGCCATCGAACAATACACCGAGGCCATGAAGGGACCGCAGCACGACGAAGCGGAGTACAATTTGGCGCGGGCCGAGATCATGTACCTGTTGCAGCAACCCGAGACCGCGGAAAAGAAGCGCGATTGGACTCCGGTCGAGAAACTTCTGGACGATTTGATCTCCAGAAAATCGACCCATCCGGAGTTTCTCGTGCTCAAGGCCGAGATGCTCCTGGCCCAGGACAAGCTCCAAGCGGCGCGAGAAGCGCTGGAGGAGAGCGTTAAGGCGGTGCCGAAGGGCGCCGATGCGTGGCTGGCACTGGTTCGCCTCGACATTCACGAAGCGCAGAAAGCAACTGATTCGGCCAAGGAAGCCGCGCTCTGGAAAAAGGCGGCCGACGACATTGATCGCGCCGAAAAGGCCCTCGGCGACCGCGTCATTGTGCGCATGGCCCGCGGGAGCCTCGCGCTTGCCAGCAAAGACCCGCAGAATAACGCGGGCGAAGTACTGAAAAAGCTGGGCGAGAACACCGACGCCCTCAATGAGGTGGAAAAGATGCAGCTTTGGAGCACTCTTGGCGGCATGTGCGTGCAGACCAACGAGGTCGATTTGGGTCGAGACTATTTGCGCCGAGTCGCCGGCAAGGAACTCAAAAACCTCCGCGTCCGATCGATGCTCTTAGGTCTGGACCTCCGCGCTTTTGAAAAAGGGCACTCGGTCGACATGCAAGAGCTTGACCGGCTGATCGATGACATGGAACGACTGGAGGGCCGCGGCACCGACTGGCTCTACGGTAAGGCTATTCGCGCTTTCATCCAGGCCAAGAATAAGGACCCGCAATTGCTTTCTGAAGCGCGAGGCTATCTAAACGAGGCCATGAAAACCCGCGCGACTGGGCTCCGGTGGTCGTGCTGGCGGGCAAGATTTGCGAACTGCAGGAGGAAGCCGATCAGGCCCTTGAGTTTTACACCCACGCCGTCTACGCGCTGGGCGAGCGCGATGTTGACGTCATTGCCCGCACGGTCCGGCTGCTTGTCCCCCGGCGGCGGTTCGACGAGGCCAAACTGCTCTTCGACTACCTGGCGAAGCAGAAGAGCCCGTTGGTCGGGGAAATGCACCAGGAATACATCTTCGTCAAGGTCTTCCGTTGCAAGGACGAGGAAATCGCCGATGCCGGGAATCTGGTCGAAAAATCGGTCGCCGCCGACAGCAAGAATTATAAGGACCTCGCGTGGCAAGGAGAACTATACGCGTACCTCACTAACCGTTTGAAAGCCGTCGCACAAAAAAACGCGGATCCCAAGAAGCCCAACGAGTGGATGAGCGACGCGGCGATGCTCAAGATGGCCCAGCGGGGCGTGAATTCGCTGCTCAAAGCCAATCAGGTAAACCCCCAGGCCGACGACGTGTGGATCGCGCTGGTGCAATTGCTCACCGAAATCGGCCAGTCCCCAAAAGCAAAGCCGTTTATCGAAAACGCCGATCGCACGCTCACCGGCGATAAAGCCCCGTTGACGATCGGCATTTGCTGGGAATTGGTAAACGAGCCCGCCAAGGCCGAGGAGAAGTACAAGGCCGCCGTCAAAGCGTCGCCGCAGAGTAGCCGATACCTCCGCGAGTTGGCGCGATTCTACCTCCGCACGGGCAAGGCGGCGGCCGCCGAACCTCTGCTCCGCAACATCATTACGCTGCAATCTCCGTCCACGCTCATCGACACCTGTTGGGCTCGCCGCAATCTGGCCGTCATCCTCAGAGGCCGCGATTTTGAGGGCCTTCGCCAGGCATTGGCACTGCTGGACGAGAATCTCGCCAGCAACCCGACCAGTACCGAGGACAAGCGTCTGAAGGTTCGTTACCTCGTCGCCGTGGCGGACCGGCGCAAGGAAAACCTCAACGACGCCATCGCGGGCATGGAAGAGTTAATCAAGGCACCCGACGCGACGCCAGAAGACCGCTACTCGTTGGGACAACTCTATCTGCGAAAGTGCGATCTGGAGGCTGCCGAGGCGGAAAAGACCCGTTATAGAGCCGCCTACGAACAACAGATGCGCGTCATCCTCGGCGCAAGCGCGTGCAGCCGCGCTATCTCGTTTCGTACATCGTAGCGCTGATGGACCGAAAGGAATACGAAGACGCGGACCGCTGGCTGGGGACTTTTGAGAAAGCCGTGCGGAATCCGGACGACCAAGACCTAAAAATCCATTTTGAGTCGCCGCCGGACCCGTTCGAGGCCCTGGGAATCCGCGCCGAGTATCTCTATCGCCGCGGCCAGTACAGTGAACTTGCCGCCAAGGCCGAAAACTACATTGACGCGCTCGCGCTCGATCCGAAGGTAAAGGGCCTGGGACAGCAATACCTTCTTGTCGCGGGACTTTTGGAGGGCTATTCGAATCGGCTCAAGGCCGACCATCAGCCCGATGTCGCCGGCCAGTTCGCGTCAAAGGCCGAACGGCTGTTCGAACCGCTGCGGAACAGCAAATTGGCGGTGGACGGCTACGTATTCTATACGGCGTTTCTCGGCCGGCAGGGCCGCATTGACGAAGCCCTCGCCGTGCTGGAACAGTCCTGGGACCGCAGTCAACCAGATCTCGTGCAACTGCCGGCCTACGCCATTGCTAAAAACCGCGCAACCACGCCTCAGCAGTTCGCGCGGCTGGAAAAGCTGCTACTGGACGCCCAACGGGAAAAACCGTCCACCAGTGTTCTCATGGTCCTTGCCACCATTTACGAAGCACAGCGGCAGTACGACAAGGCGATCGCAACTTACCGCGCGGTACTCGCCAAGGAACCAAAGAACTTCAAAGTGTTGAACAACATCGGCGTCGATCTCGTGCATAGCGACGGAAATCTCGACGAAGCCCTTTCGATGGTGAACCAAGCGGTGGCCGTTGCCGGGCCGATGGCCGCCATATTGGATTCCCGCGCCATGGTCTACATCAAGCGCAAAGAATATGACAAGGCCCTGGACGACCTTAACGCGGCAATCAAGGACGAAGGAAGCGCCGAGCAGCATTTCCATCTGGCGTGGGTCTTGAGCCTGATGGATCGTAAGGACGACGCGTCCGCGGCATTCAAGGCGGCCCAGGGAAAGGGCATCGATCCTAAAACTCTCAACGACGAGGAAATCCGCGTCTACGATCGGCTGAAGGACAGCTTGTAACGGCGGTGGCTGACGTTGCGTGTGCCGCCTGATTAGCGCACTCGGAGTGTTCCGATTCCATCGTCGGGAATAATCGGGGCGCCTTCTGCGGAATCTTTACGCAGAGGCCGACGTTGGGGGCTGTCCGTCGTTTCGAAGCCGCGTCCGGCCAATTTCTGCCGTGCGCTCTCGCACTTGTGAAAGGACCACGCTCATGCTGCGCGCATTCAGTGCAACCGATGGTATCGCTCCGCCGCAACTCGCAAGCGGTCGCTCCGGATCGGACTGCCTGCCGGAGCAAACGCTTTGGCAATCCCTCCGTCGCGCTTTCAGCGAGGAAGCGCCATGGTGGGGCTGCAGTTTCGCCTTTCATTTCGTTTTGCTGGCAGCAGTTGCCTTGCTGGCCGGCATGATACCGGCGATCCCTCGTGAACGCCAGGTCGAGTTCAGCACCGCACCGCCGCCGTTGCCGGATAAGGCAGCGCCGGATATTGATCCGACGCCGCCGGTTGTCCCGCCCGTGGAATTCACTCCGCCGGATCGCGATGCTATCATCGAGATCGCACCTCCTCCGGGCATTAAAGACGCTCAAGCTAAAGACGGCCTAGTGGCGGACATCAAAAGAGACGTTGATGCCATTGCGACAACCGCTCCACCGGATTCGTCTGACGCACGATCGAGTCTTTGGCAGCCGGGACGTGTACCCGGAAAGATTGGCCCCGGCATCGGCACCAAGCCGTCGCGCCTGACTAATCCGTATGCCGATGGACACAAAGTCGCCGCCTGGCACGCACATGCGGCGTTACGAGAACGTCCGTCGCTTTGGCCTTGAACTGGCTCGCCCGGCACCAATCGCCCGATGGAAGCTGGAGTCTTCAGGACTACACCGCGCACTGCCGCGATAAGACGTGCAGCGGGCCCGGCATTGCGAGGGCGGATACGGCCGCCACGTCGCTGGCGTTGCTGCCCTATCTGGCCGCGGGCGACACGCACAAGTCCAAGAGCAAATACCAAAAGACGGTTGCCGACGGTCTGGCGTGGCTAGTGCGTCAGCAAAAGCCTGACGGCGATCTTCGCGGCGGCGCGACCATGTATGCCCACGGCCTGGCCGCGATCACGCTCTCGGAAGCCTACGGCATGACTGGCGACCGCAGCATCGGCCAATCCGCGCAGCGGGCAATCGACTTCCTTCAGGCCGCTCAGAATCGGCGGACGGGCGGCTGGCGGTATCAGCCGGGCGAGGAGGGCGACCTCTCCGTCACCGGCTGGCAGATCATGGCGCTGAAGAGCGCCGAGATGGCCGGCTTGAGCGTCGACGCCGGCGCCTTCCAGCGGGCGCGCGAGTATCTGGCCGCCACGTCGGCAGGGCAGGGGGGCTCCGCCGCCGCCAGCGCCGGGCGAGGACAGTTCGCCTATCAGCCCGGCAGCGCCGAACCCTTCAATGACCGCGGTCGGCCTGCTATGCAGCCAATACCTCGGCACGCGCCGCGACGATCAGTTGATGACCGACGGCACCGCGCGGCTGATAACCAGCCTGCCCGACGATGCGCATCGAGACCTCTATTTTTGGTACTATGCGACGCAAGTCATGCACAACCAGCCGGGCACGGATTGGGACGTTTGGAACCGCCGCATCCGCAATCTGCTCGTCACCAGCCAGGAGCGCGCCGGTTGTGCTACGGGCAGTTGGGACCCGCACCGCCCGTCGCCCGATCCTGGGGCGCAAGGCGGCCGACTGATGACGACCTGCCTCGCCACGCTGACGCTGGAAGTCTACTATCGCTACATTCCGCTCTACAAGTTCGGCCAAGAGGGCAGGGGAGTAGGTCTCTTCGGCCGGAAGCAACAATTGCTGGAGCACCGCCTTCAGGCGGAATGAAGCGCCAAGCCGGCTAAAGCCGGGACTCCAGCGCGTAGGGCAGGGGAGGGCGGTGCAAAACGGCCCGCCATCGTGTATGCTGGCGGGCATGAATACACTCTCCTTCGCACTGTTGTCCCTGCTTGCGGCCGCCGGCGACCAACTCGGCCCCGGCGATCATGAGCGATTGCTTGAAATCGGCGATCTTCATCGCTCCTATACCATACACGTGCCGCCGCACTACGATGCCACGCGGCCGACTCCACTCGTGCTGGCGCTGCACGGCGCAGCTACCAACGGCCTGATGATGGCCAACTACAGCGGCCTGAGCAAAAAGGCCGACGACGCCGGCTTTATCGTCGTCTACCCTAACGGCACCGGCACTGGCGGGCTGCTGCTGACTTGGAACTCCGGCGGCAAGCGCGCCGGCGGGCCCAGCAAGGCGGACGACGTCGGCTATCTTCGCAAAGTTTTGGACGACGCAGCGACCTGCGTCAACGTCGATCCCAAGCGGGTCTACGCGACCGGCATGTCCAACGGCGCGATGATGTGCTATCGCCTGGCCAACGAAATGTCCGATCGCATCGCCGCCATCGCTCCCGTGGCCGGCACAATTGCCATCGACAACTACCATCCCAAGCGGGCGGTGCCGGTCATCCATTTCCACGGCACCGCCGACAAGCTGGTCCCGATCGAGGGTCCGAAGGACAGCGCGGCCGGCGGCTTCGGCTTCAAATCGGTGCCGGAGACGATGCGGATTGTCGTCGCTCGCAACGGTTGCGCGAAGGACCCGCAAGCGACCGAATTGCCCGACACGGCCCACGATGGCACCAAGGTGACTCGCAAGGTTTACGCGGCCAAGCAGGGCGGGGCGGACGTGGTGCTCTACATCATCGACGGCGGCGGCCACACCTGGCCCGGCCATGAGATGCCCGTCAAGTTCCTCGGCAAGACGACCAAACAGATTTCGGCCAACGACCTGATCTGGGACTTCTTCCAGAAGCATCCGCTGAAGTAGGTCCGTTCTGCCGGAACGGACTAATGCGTCGGCCGCATTGTGCCGTAGCCTTTTCCACAATGTACGCAGTACTCTGTACTGTGTACTCAGCACTCAGTACTCCGTGTTCTTTTCTTCCTTGACTGCTGCTTCCCGCTCGCCAGCCGGCTTGCCACTCGCAATGCCTCGATCATGCTGCTCGTCTCGGCCTGCCGCTTCCAGGCGATGTCGAACGCCGTGCCGTGGGCGACGCTGGTGCGAATGATCGGCAGGCCCAAGGTCACGTTCACCGCCTGGTGCATTCCCAAGAGCTTCAAGGCGATGTGGCCCTGGTCGTGATACATGGCCACGATGGCGTCGAACTCGCCGTCGCGGGCGCGGACCATGAGCGTATCGGTGGCCGCCGGGCCGGTCAGGTCGAGCCCCATCGCCTTGCCGCGCCGCACGGCCGGCGCGATGATCGACTTCTCCTCGTCGCCGAACAGGCCGTTCTCGCCGCAATGCGGATTCAATGCGCAGATGCCGATCCGCGGCCGGTGGCCCGTCAGACGAGATCATGAAATCGTCGGCCAGCCCGGCCTTGGCCAGCACGGCCTCTTCCGTCAATTCGTCAAACACGTTCCGCAGCGCCGTGTGCAGCGTGACATGGACCACGGCCAGCCCGGCGGGCGACCGCAGTACTTCGTCCGGCCCCAGATAGAGCATCATCGCGAAGTTATCGACGCCGCATAGGCTCGCCAGCAATTCCGTGTGGCCGGGAAAGTTGTGCCCCGCGCGGCGAAGGGCCTCCTTCTGCAATGGCGCGGTGGTGATCGCATCGACCTTGCCGGCCAGCGCCAGCCTGGCCGCGGCGACCACCGCCTCATAGGCCGCCTGGCCCGCTCGGGCGTCGAGGTGGCCCGGCTTGATGCCCAGCACGTCGTCGTCTCCGCACGCCAGGCAAGGTATGACGTCGTGGCTCGGCTCGGCCTCGTCGGGCGAGCTGATCTCCTGCACGTGGAGGTCGGTCTGCCAAAGCTCGATGGCCCGGCGAACTATGCTCGGATGGCCGACGACCAGCGGCCGGCACCACTCATGCACGACGGTCTCGGTCCACGCGCCGACGATGACCTCCGGCCCGATCCCAGCCGGGTCGCCCAGGGTAATTGCGATCAAGGGTTTTGGCTTCATATCCTTATTCTACGCGAGGTGCGGGCGTTGCTAAAGGGATCTTGTGCCAGGAGGACACAGGTCTTAGAACTTAGGTTTTAGTAATTCAATCTAAGTTCTAAGACCTACGTTCTAAGAGCTATTCCTTTGCGAGCCTGTTTGCAACGAGTAACTCGTGCTCAAGTCACCGTCGACAGCCAGGTCGTCGGCCGGATCGATTGCGGCATGTTGGTGCTGCTGGGCGTCGTGCAAGGCGACGACGAGGCAGCCGCCCGAAAGCTCGCCGAGAAAGTGGTCTCGCTCAGAATCTTTGACGACGCCGAGGGCAAGATGAATCTCGCCTTAGCCGATGTCGGCGGTGCGATGCTCGTGGTCAGCCAGTTCACGCTGGCGGGCGATTGCCGCAAGGGGCGCCGCCCTTCGTTCGACGCAGCCGCGCCGCCGGAAGTGGCCGAGCGGCTCTACGAGTTTTTCGTCCGCGCCGTTGTCGATCAAGGCGTCCCCGTCGCCACCGGCCGCTTCCGCGCCCACATGCTAGTCGAGTTAGTCAACGATGGCCCGGTGACGTTTGTGGTGGAAACGTAACGTGCGGGATCGAAACTATAAGCGAAACTTCTCGTTCCACAGTTTTCGGACGCGGCCAATATCTTCATTGGACAATCTACCAATTCGAATCTTGAGAATCGGCTTCTCGGCGGTAAGCAGCCGCGACAATCGGATTGTCGAGGGCTTGTCCAAGCCGGCTTCCTTCCAAGCATTGACTTGCAAGTCTAGGAAACCGCGATGAGGAACTGACGTTATTCGGCAGACGAGACAGTCGGCACCAAGATCCATCAAGACCAGAATTGGCCGCGCCTTGGCATCCTGGCCCGAGGTGAAAGGGAAAACGCCAATGCAAACGTCCCCCAACTCATAGGTAGCGATCATAGCTCTCGTCTTCCTCCGAGTCATCTGAGAGGAACTGCGCGTAAGCGTCGCGCCGCCATGCCGCGTCCTCCGGATCCATATCGAGAAAGACGACAATAGTTGCTTTTCCACTGGAGGGAAGCGACGCCGCAATTTCGGGCGGCATTTCGAGCGTACTACTTCCTTTGAGTTCAGTCTCGAATTCGATCGTTCTCGTCATCGTTTAGTCCCCAATCGCCTGTCATATCCCAATTGTAGCCACGAACACCATCGCTTGTCCACAAGGCGATTTCGATCTTGCATTATCAGTCGCCGCAACGCTAAGCTCCCGCCCGCAGTCCCCTGCCCGTCTTGTCCCACGCATGGAAAACGGAAAATGGTTACAAAGCTGCTCGTCGCGGCTCTTGTACTCCTCAGCACTTGCCCGCTCGCTGCGGCGGAGCCAGTCGGCGATGCGGCCAAAGCGAAAGCAAAGCCGCTTCCGCCCACTTATGTAATTAAGGCGCCGGACGTGATCTCGATCGAAATGCTGCGGGTGATTCCCGTGCCTCCCTGTCGCGCCGAGGTCTTCGACGTGTTGCAAATCGGCGCCAACGCTCCGCAAGAAGAGCCGATCGACAACTATTACATGATCGAAGCCGAGGGTACGATCAACCTCGGCGCGAGTATGGCTCCGTCCGCGTGGCCGGATTGACTGTTGAAGATATAAGGAAGACCCTTGAGAAGCACCTCAAGGAAAAGATCGCCAAACCGAAGCTTTCCGTCAACATAGCAAGGACAGCGGGCTCACAACCTGTGACCGGCCACTACCTTGTCGGTACTGACGGCACAATCAACATGCGGCAGTACGGTGTAGCCAAGATCGCGGACAAGACGGTGACGGAGGCCCGCATTGCCATCGAAAAGCACCTCAACCAGTTTCTCGACTCGCCTCATGTGACAGTGGACGTAGTCTCGAGGATCGCGCCGCAGTATCCCAGAAAGACAAGGCACAAATAGTGTCGAGTTGTGTCAAGCCGTCTGAAAAGGCTCCTGACGAAGGTAGTTCCGGCTCGGCCATTCGAGTCCCGACGACGGGCCACGGCTGCAATCGCAACCGCGACGGCATTTGAGCCACCCGTGGGGCAGGGATGGTGACTTGGGCAAATGCGCGGCGACTAAGACCCCTGCCGAAACGGCCGGACACGGCCGGGAGTACACAGTACCGAGTGCCCAGTACTCAGTGCGGAAGTCACTGCCGCCCGACCTCCATCAGCCGTTTTCAAATCAGCTTCCACGCGTCACGACCTCGGCCCACTGGGTACTGAGTACTGTGTACTGAGCACCAACTTTCCGCCGCCCAAATCCGCCGACACGGGCAACGTCCGCATCGCCAGCCGCCAATCCCCAAAACCCCCGTTTTCCGCGGGAAAAACGGCCCTCCGACCGAACATAAGAAACATTATCGGACGTTCCAGGGGGGCCGATTTCTGCGCCCTTGAACCATCGGGAACGCGAAGCGAACCTTGATCTTCGATCGTGCGATCGGCCGGCTGCCTCACGGAGCTAACGTTATCCGGCCGCGACGAGTTCGGCCTTGGCGTCCGCAGCAGCGCGATGCGGCCCCGCTAGCGGAACCTCGCCCAGACTAGGGTCCGCGAGCCGCTCGCCTCCTTCAAAGAAGACGCCCATGCGGCGGAACTTTTGGTAGCGGGCTTCCAATAGTTGGTCGGTCGGCCGTCGATCAACTCGCGGAGCGCGGTCCGCAAGAAGCTCTTCAGGCGGTTGGCCATCAGGTGGTGGTCGCGATGGGCGCCGCCCAGCGGCTCGTGGATCACGTCGTCGATGACGCCCAGCCGGAGCAGGTCCTTGGAGGTCATCTTCAGGGCGTCGGCGGCCTGCTCCTTGTAGGTGTGGCTCTTCCACAGGATGCCGGCGCAGCCTTCGGGGCTGATGACCGAATAATAGGCGTGCTCGAGCATGGCCACGCGGTCGCCGACGCCGATGCCCAGCGCCCCGCCGGAGCCGCCTTCGCCGATCACCACGCAGATGACCGGCGTGGGCAGCCGCGACATCTCGAACATCGAGCTGGCGATCACCTGGGCCTGGCCGCGCTCCTCGGCGCCGATGCCCGGATAGGCGCCCGGCGTGTCGATCAGGCAGATCACCGGCATGTGGAACTTGGCGGCCAGCTTCATCTTGGCCATCGCCTTGCGATAGCCTTCGGGATGGGCGCAGCCGAAGTAGCAGGCGTTCCGCTCCTTGAGCGTCTTGCCTTTCTGATGGCCGATGACCATGACCTTGTAGGTGTCGAGCTTGGCCCAGCCGGTGCGGATCGCCCGATCGTCGCCGAAGGTCTTGTCGCCGTGCAGCTCGACGAACTCGTCGAAGACCAGTTCGAGGTAGTCGGTCGTCATCGGCCGGTCGGGATGCCGGGCGACCTCGACGGTCTCCCACGGCTTGAGTTGGCTGAAGATCCCCTTCTTCAGTTCGGTCAGTTCGCGGCGGAGGCGGCGGACTTCGTTGCGGGTTTCCGTCGTCGGCGCGGCGATCGAGTCGAGCTTCTGGACACGGGCTTCCAGCTCGATGATCGGCCGCTCGAACGACAACCAGTGCGTATTATCGGCCATCGTCAGTTTCTTCCAAGCAGAGTCAATATCCAATACTTCATCGGCCGCAGGTTCCCGTTTGCATACTTCGACCGAATGCCGGGCGGCAAAGCTTGCCTCACCAACCCGATTTTACAGACCGCGCTTCGGCGTCTTGCAGGACGGACCTCCAATTCCGTCCAAGTCGCTCGTACTGATAACCCGTGTTTGGTCCCTTCCGGCAGAAGGGGCCTACTGCGCCGGGCTACTGGTACGGCGGGGAAAGACCCGATACATTCGCATCTTGCGGAATTTTTCCAAGACCTCCTGCGCGGAGGCGGGCCGTCCGGCAGGGTCTTTCGACAGGCACTGCCGCACCAATGTGGCAAATTCCGACGAAACATTATTGTCCGCGGCTTCCAAGGGAGGCGTGCGAACTTCAAATGTTTACCGTATAAATCCTCCTTTGTCGACCCCGTAAATGGCGGTGCTCCGGCCACAAGTTCGTGGAGGAGGCAGCCAAAACTGTAGACATCCGAACGAGCATCCAGCGCCCCCCGCGGATCTGTTCGGGTGACATGTAACTCGATGTCCCGGCCCTTTTCGGCTTCAACGACAGCATCTTCGCCAGCCAGCCGGAAGGCCGGATTGCCAGGCCAAAGTCTATCAATTTTGCCCGTCCTTCGTCATTTACCAGGAAGTTCTCCGGTTTAATATCGCGATGCACCCACCCTTTGCTGTGCATCCAGCCCAAACCATCGGCCATCTGCTCGACCACCGTAGGGATTAAATTATACAGAGTTTCCCGGTCTTCCTTGGTGCGAATCCGTTTCTTCAAATTGGGGGCTGGAAACCACTCTAAAGCCAGAAAAGGCGTGCCGCGGTCGATGCCGAAGTTGTAAACCTCGATGATTTGTGGATGCTTGATTTCAAGGCTGACCTTATATTCCTCGCGCATGGCAGCCGGATTTTGACCGGTGTCGGCGGCCTTGATGGCGATCATGCGTTGGTGGCCATCGTCATAGGCTTGCCAGACCTGCCCCATCTGGCCGGTGTGGATCACCTTCAACAGTCGGTAGGAACCAAGGCAGCTCTGATTCACAATCGGTTTCCGGATACGCTACTTGTTACCCCCCAAGAAGAGCGGTTTTCCTGGGTGACAATCCGTCTTATCAAGTCTAATCTTCGGCCGGCGGATAAGCAACGGACGAAGGTAGTGGGAAGTGGGAAGTGGGAAGTGGGAGGTTTCGTCAGAACGAACAGCTCGCACTCCCCTGCTCTGCTTGGTCGCGCAGAATTGCGAAACGGCAAGCCGCGGCCGACAGTCACTGGAACTTGCGCAACGCCTTTCACTACTGGTCCACCTATCGTCGAATGCCATCTGTCGCCGTAAGTCACTATATTACAACGACTTACGACTTTGACGCTGCGGCGGCGACTTGCCCGGTCCCTGCGGAAAGTGTTGCACATCTCGATGTGCTGGCGGTTGATCGCGACGAGTTGACGGCACTGGCAGCCGGCGCGACCTTGGGCACTCGTTGGACAAACTGCTGGAGGCAGGACTCGCGCTTTTCGCTGATGTTTGCGGCTGGAATACTCACCGAAGCCTGCCGATCATCGCTAGCTACGGCAGCAATAACCGGGGTGGCAGTTGTGCTGGGTTGCAGCGGCGACAAGATGGCAACTTGAGCGTTGGTCTCGTCCGTTACCTGTTTCTGTCCGGTACTTTCGACATCTTGCCCGCCCTCGTCTTCCTCGGGCGGGTTGTATTCCGGCAGCGGCAACCGAGCCTTTGCGACCACGTCGGCCAGTTCTTCCTCGACCTCGAACATCACTTCCGCAACTTCTTCTCGCGGCACGGAACGCATGACGGTATCCAGAACGCGGCCAAGGATTTCCATAACTTGCTCGCCCGAAAAGCTGTTTGGGCTGCGGCGGCCATATTCCTCGGGATTGCGGCGTTCGAGTATCCAGGCTGCCACGCGCCAGTTCTTCTCCTGGCTGGCCGTGCGGCGGAGCAGTTTCAAGGCGTCGATATCGGCATCGGACCTGGCGTCGGCGATTTGCTCGCGAAAACGCGGGTCCTCCTTGGCGGCGGCGGTTATATCATCCGGTTCGCAGCCGACGTGTTCGGCAGCCATGCGGATGCTATAGCCTAGCGCAGAGGAGGCTACAGATTTTGGCCCGTGTCTTGGCGTCCAACACAGCGCGGGGATCGGGCTTCCGGCCGCGCGGGTGGGGATTTTGCATGGCCGAGCCATTCGTGGTAGTGTGTTTCGTGGCAATGTCGTTCATGACTGGGCCTTTCTTGGTTGGGGCAGATGAAGCCGCACGGCGGCGGATAATGTATATATTTGTACAGTATCCACTCTTTTTTGTCAAGAGTTTTGTCTGGTGGGGTCGCATTTTTTCGCCGTCGCCGTTGTTCGCAGTTGTAAAGCAACGCCGCAGCATTGACCGCGTGATTTTGAGGCCGGAGGTTCCGCCACGCTCCGCCTCCAGCAATTCACGTCATGTCGCTCCGCGGCACACATGCGCGTGGGATTCATTGGCGGACTGCACCGGGGCCGGTCGCCGATATACATGGCGGCTGCATTATCGAATACAATGAATCACCATGCCGGCCATCGCAATGCTGATTTCGGAGGTGCTGAGCCACCATTACCCGTGCCCGCCCGCCACGGAGGCGGAGATATGCACCTTTGAGGCAACGATAGGCTGGAAACTAGATCGAGAGATGCGCGACGTTTTATAAGTCATGCAACGGTGCGGCACTCTTTCGTCCCGTCAATACGGACTATCGCATTTTGCCGCTCGACGAGATTTGCCGCGCGGGTCGCAGTATTCGGCACGGATGAAGACGAGTACGGTTCTAGCACCATGTATGTGGTTTGCTACTGCCAAGACTCCAACTATACCGCTGTGGATATCGAATTCCCAAAAGATGGGCTTTATCCGTTTCGCGATATTTTCCATGAGTGTATTCCGACACCTGAAAACGCTGAGTTGATAGCGGCGTCGTTCTCAGAGTTTTTGGCAAAGGCTCTGGAAAGCAAAGATTTCCATTATTGGCTCAGATCGAAAAACGACGAACCAACGTCATAGAGGCACCATGACACGCACATTGCATTGCGCGATACCGTGTGTGATTCTGTTCCAAGTTGCGGCGCTGTTGGCGGTTGCCGCCAACAATGTACAATCCGCCTCCGCCGCCGCCCCCCTGCCCTCCAAGGTCGATCTGACGCCCGAATATCAGCGGCTCGGCCTGCCCGCGCACGCGCAAGGCAATAGCGACGTTTGCTCGCTGTTCGCGGTGACGGGCGTGGCCGATTTCGAGAACGCCCGGCATGGGCCGGGAAAGCAGCCGTGCCTCTCCGAAGAGTTTTTGATCTGGGCCGCCCGACAAGCGACGGGTAAGGACCACGACCAAGCGATGTTCTACGAGGCCGTGCAGGGCCTGAACGTGCTGGGCATCTGCGACGAGGCGCTGATGCCGTACACAGCAACCGCAAACCCAAGGAGCAGGCCGCCGCGCAAGCCCTCGCCCAAGGCCCTCGCTGATGCTCGCCAGCGGGCCGAACGGTGGCAGGTGCATTGGATCCGGCGGTGGGACGTGAGCCGGCCGCTGAGCGACGAGCAGTTCCAAGGCATCAAACGGTGCTCGCCAAGGGGCATCCGGTCGCCTGCGGGCTGCGCCGGCCGAATAAACTGAAAGGCTCGTCGATCCTGTCGGACAATCCGCCGGGCGGAGTTTCGGACGGGCACAGCATCGCCTTCGTCGGCTACACGGACGACGCGGCCGCGCCGGGCGGCGGCACGTTCCGCTTCCGCAACAGTTTTGTGCCGACTGGGGCGACCACGGCTATGGCCTGATGTCGTGTGCCTACGTCCGCAAGTATGCCAACGACGCGATTTGGCTCACCTTCGGGCCGCCCGGCTCGGAACGTCCGGTGGAACGCTTTGAGGTGGCGTCGCTGCCGATCATTCAGCGTCAGAACTGCGAGACCCAAGTGCAGAAAATGGCCGATTTCGAGCCGAAGCTGTGGACGCAAGGCCGGCAGCTTTTATGCGCGGCGAAGAAGGGCGGCGACGTGGTGCTGGCCTTCGACGTGCGGCAGGCGGGGCGGTATCGCGTACGGCTCTTGGCGACTGGCGGCGCGCGGACTACGGCAGGCTGGCCGTCGCGCTGGACGGCGCGGCGAAAGCGGAGACGTTCGATCTCTATTCGGGCCGGGTGTGCCCGAGCGGTTCGCTGGAGCTTGGCCAGCATGAGCTTGCGGCCGGCCGGCACCGGCTGCGGTGTACGGCCGCCGGCAAGAATCCGGCGTCGGCCGGTTTTTATTTCGGGCTGGACGCGATTGATTTGATGGGGGTGAAGTGAGCGGCTCCCGTGATGCGGGCAGGGCAGCGTGATTGAAGCCCAGCGCCCACTCCCCTGCCCTGCCGCCTAAAGGCGGGACTCCAGCGCAACTCCCCTGCCCTGCTCCGGCCCAGAAACAATGTGAGTCAATCCACGTGATGGCGAACGCCCATCGTGTTGTCGATCTGACGCACGGTGGCAAAGGCCTCGCGATACGTGATGGGAACAAAGCGGGTCGCGCCGCCGCCCAGCCGCTCGGTCAATCCGGCCTTGGCCCAATCACATCCGAGCCAGGCAGGACTTGATCTTGACGGCAAGTTCGGGCTTGAGGTTATAGAGGCAGCCGATCGTCGCCGGCGGAAATGAAGACGACTTGTAGATCACGCGAACGTCCGCCTCCTTGATATCGCCGCGCTGGATAGCGCCACGAGGCGGTCGCTGGCCACGGCGGCGACCGCGCAGTTCTCCCTCGGCCGTCATGCGGATGGCGTTTTCGTGCTCATACGCGAAAAACCAATCGTAATCCCGAGTCGGCCGCAGGCCGAAATTCGTTCAGCAAAGTCACGATCGGCGCCTTGAAACCGGAGTTGGAATTCGTGTCCTTGAAGGCGATCGTCTTCCCGAGCAGGTCCTTCGGTACCTTGATCGGGCTGTTTGCCGGCACGATCAACAGCATCGAGTAACCGAAGCTGCCGTCGTCGCGCCCGAGCGTGCAAAGCGGCACGAAACCGCATTGATCGACCGCAAGCGGCACCTCGCCCGTGTTCACCCCGCAACGTGCAGGCGACCCTCCTTGAGGGCTTTCACCTGGTCTTCGGTTTTCGCAAACGGCAGATACTTGACCTGCTTTCCGGTTGACTTTTGTAGTTCTTCGCAAAACCGCTTCCAGATTTTGCCTTGCTCGTCGGCATGGTCGCTTGGAATATAAGAAAACGTCAGAACGCCAGGATCAATGAGGTCTTTGGCGTTCTTGGGGCAGTCGGCAACGAGGTCGCCATCGGCGTCATCAAACCGGTCGGCAAGCCGGTTCTGAATGGGGCTGGCGATACCGATTTTGCGATCGAGGCTATCAAGACTCGATTGTCGCTCGGCAGACGATTCAGCCCAAAACTTGCCGCCCAGCACTCCGGCGACGAGCAGCGCCAACGGCATCGCAATGATCACGATTCGCTTGAGGGAGAACCGCGCGCCGGCGGCTGCATTTTGGGCATGCGGGTCACCATGCGGGGTAGCCAAATCGTCGGGACCAGTTGAATCGGCGTTCATCGGGAACCCCAAGGTGCTGTTGAAGGCCCGGCGAAAGGAGAAGTTCGCCGCAGGCACAGGCCTTATATTTATAGTGGTAGCAAGGAGTCTCGTCAAGTTTTCGACGAAATGCTGACGAAACGCTAACCGGGCGAGTGAACGACAATGCGGCCCTCGATTGCCCTCGTCCGATCAATGTCGTCGGGTGGGCCGAACGCCCACTCCCCTGCCGCCTAAAGACGGGACTCCAGCGCCCACCCCCTGCCCTGCCCTGCCCTGCCCTACTCGATCTTCTGAAGTTCGACGAGGAAGTGGAGCGTGGCGCCGCCGGGTATGTCCTCGCCGGCGCCGCGGTCGCCGTAGCCGAGTTTGGCGGGGATTTCCAATTCGATCATGCCGCCCTCGCCGACGTGCTGCATGCCTTCGGTCCAGCCCTTGATGACGCGGTTTAGCGGGAATGAAATCGGCTCCCTCCGCTTGTAGGAGCTATCGAAGACCTTGCCGCCGTCCAACCAGCCGTGGTAGTTCACTTTCACGGTGTCGGTCGTCTTGGGTTTCTCGCCCTTGCCGGTCCGGAGAACGCGGTAGCGGAGGCCGGACTTGGTCTCGGTGAACGTTTTGGGGGCATCCTTGGCGATCTCGCCCGCTCCGGCCGGGAGCTTGGGAAAGGCAACCTCTTTTTCCTTAACTTTATCTTCAGCGGAACTCACTTTTACCTCCGAGAAGCAGGAACAACGCGGCAAAACAGAAAACGAAACGCCAAGCGGGAGCGGACATGATTAACCTCCGTGGAATTGGTTTGGCCGGTGGACCGGCCGGGGCAATGGAAAGGGACTATTTTGGCGGAAGTTGGCGGCGGAGGCAAGAGGCCACGGCGGCGAGTCCCGTACGTCGATGTGAGAAAAAAACGAATTTCAACGGGCGTTTGACACGAATTGCATCGGGCGGTAGAATGACCGCGTTCGCTATTGGGCGTTGGTGGTCGGCCGCTCCTGTGGGAGGGCCGACGTACAGGGAACCCGGTGGAATTTCGGGACGGCCCCGCCGCTGTAACCAGGCAAACGAGATTCGCCAATCTGATAGGCCATTGTCGCACGCGTTTTTTTCGCACCACTTGCGGGAAGAACAACGACGAGAAGGCCCGTGCGGATCGAGCTTGGGAGTCAGAAGACCTACCGGCGCATAACATGCCGGACTCTGCGAGGGCAGAGCACGGTCCCTCGATCTTGCGGTGAAAAACCCGCGATCGAAGTTCCCTTGCGCTACGCCTGACGTCATCGCTCTAACACGCGCCGTGGATCGTGCTTGCGCACGGTCGCTCGGTGTGGACGGAGGCGCGTTGGTGGTGGCGAATTGGCTGCTGTTTTCATGGCACGTGCATTTGCAAACCACGCGCTCTCGCGCCGTAAGCGTCCCCACCGACGCCGCGTCGATGGAGCGATGATTGGCCGGCTAACGCAGACAATCGTCCGGGCAGCCGTGGCCGCCTCCGGCGGCCACGGCTGCCCGGACATGGAAGAAGGCTACTGGCGCGGTCAGTTCTAGCGATTCAATCTTATTCACCGACCGAGACAAGCTCGGTGGGGTGCTGCCAGGACTACTCCGACTTCTCGGCTTCTTTCACCATCTCGTTTTCCTCAGCGGTGCAAGGCCTTCACTCTCATCGAGCTGCTCGTCGTGATCGCGATCATCGGCACAGTTGATCGCCATGCTGCTGCCGGCGGTGCAGAAGTCGCGCGAAAGCGGCCGGCGAATCGCCTGCGGCAACAATCTGCGGCAGGTCGGCATCGCCTTGTTGAGTTTTCACGATGCGCAGCCAGGCCTTTCCGCAGGGAGGGATTGAGGTCCGGTCTATGCACCGTCCCGACGGCAGTTTGCTTTGGCCCAACGGCCGGCAACTTGCCTGGTCCGCCTACCTCTTGCCATACCTTGAAGAAAAGGGAGTGGACACGCTGATCGACTTGAGCAAGGCCTTCGACAGCAAGGCCAACGCTCCGGCGGCGGCACAAATCGTGCAAACTTTTCTTTGTCCTAGCGACGGGCGCAGCGTCGCCGCTGGTCGCCGGCATGGGGGCGACGGATTATGGCGGTATCTTCGGCCAGCGGATCATCGGCAACGACAATCCGCCCAACGGCTGCATGATTTACGACCGCCCGATCCGCCTCCTCGACATTACCGACGGCGCCGCCCATACGATGATGGTCGCCGAGGACACGCACACAAGCGATGGGCAGTGGATCAACGCCCTGAACGTGTTTGATGTCTCCACGGCGATCAACCGCGCGGGGCCGCTGGAGAACGATATATTCAGCAACCATCCGGGCGGCGCGAACACGCTCTTCGCCGACGCATCAGTCCACTTTCTCAGCGAGTCGCTCGACACGCGCGTGCTGGCAGCCCTTGTGACGCGGGCGGGCGGCGAAACCGTTTCCGACTTTTGATTGAACATGATTCACTTTTACCTTTACCTAAAGGAGGTTTGCCGTGCAACACCTTGAAAACGTTTGTCGATTGTCGCGCTTGCTGGCGTTTGCGCCGCTGTTGCTGTCCGGCTTGGCACAAGCTGCCGACACGACCGTTACCTTCGACGACAACTCTCTGCCGCCGAACAGCTATTGGAACGGTTCGGACGGCTCGGGCGGCTTCACCAGCAACGGTTTCCGCTTTCCCAACTCCTACACGGACTTCGGCGGCGGATACTATGGCTGGGAGGGCTGGTCGTATTCCAACGGCACGAACACCACGCAGTCCGCGTACGCTTCCGACGGCGGCGACCCGCCGACGTGGACGTTCTACGCCGACCGCCAGTACAGCGCGATCACAGGCGGCGGCGCACAGAGTTCGCCCAATTATGCCGTCGCCTACCAAGGCTTCGATCCGCTCATCATCTCCATGCCGCAGGCCACGAAAGTCACCGGCATGTACGTGACCAATACCACCTATGACTATCTGGCCATGCTCGACGGAAACCCCTTCGCGAAGAAGTTCGGCGGCACGTCGGGCAATGACCCCGACTGGTTCAAGCTGTCAATTACGGGCCTGGACAGCAATGGGCAGGCGACGGGCAGCACCGATTTTTATCTGGCCGATTTCCGTTCGAGCAACAAATACATCGTCAACGGTTGGAATTGGATCGACCTTTCGGGCCTGGGCAAGAACGTGCGCACGCTGGAATTCAACCTCAGCTCCACGGACAACGGGAATTTCGGCATGAACACGCCGGCGTACTTTGCCGTCAACAATTTCACTTATGCTGCCCCCGCCGCGTGGAGCGGCTCATCGGCGGGCACTTGGAGCAATCCGGCCAACTGGGGAGGGACGGCGCTCGCGGCCAGCCAGGCCATAGCCTTTGGCGGTACGAGTCCGACGGTGACGACGAACGACATCGCTCCCGGCACCGTATTCAGCAGTTTGGCTTTTGAGACCAGCGCGGCGGCCTTTACGCTCTCGGGCAATAGCATTCAGTTGGCCGGCGATCTGACCAACAGCAGCACAAGCGAACAGACGGTGAACATGAACGTGGGATTTGTGCCGGGCGGCGGGGCGATGGAAACAGATGGCGGCGATATCAGGATCGCCGGCAACATCACTGGCAGCAGCCCGTTGACGAAATCGGGCTCCGCCACTTTGATCTTGTCCGGCACGAACAGCTACACCGGCGGAACTGTCGTCGCGGACGGTACGCTGGAAATCGTCGGCCGCAACGCCCTGCTCGACGGTTCCGCGCTGAGCGTCGGCAGCGAGACTGCGGCATTCGGTAGTCTCGCTCCGCCTGTTGAACCGGCGGAAGCAAGTACGGCGGTGCCCGAGCCGGGAGTTTTGCCGCTGTTGACCGCGGCAGGGTTCGCAGCATTCGTCTTGCGACGGGGTTGGGTGCATGTCAGCTTTTGTAAGTCAAAGTGCAGCGGCGGTGGAGCGGCGGTAGTAGGAACACCCCGGACGGTGGGCAAGGTAACGTGCGAGGCGGTCATCGTCGCACAAGGCCGCGGCGCAGGATTTGGAGAATCGCCTCGGCTCCGCTGGGATCGTTCCAGAACTTTTCCGTCCCTTTCACCCGATAGTTGACCTCTTTGACCAGAGACTCCATCAAGGCGCTGGTCACCGGCAGGCCAAGCCGCCGATAACGCGGATAGTCCATGCGCTCCCGGTTGTTCGCCAGATCGCGCAGAGCCACGGCCACTGCCTGACGTGAATCATCTTCGGCCAGCGGGTGCTCGGCGTCAATGCCCTCGTCGGCAAGCCATTTCCGCAGCGCCGAAGTTACCTCGTCAACACGGCCCTGCCAACAGGCTTGTGCCATGCCGAGGTAGCACTTCCAAATCGGTTGCGCCTCGCCCGCCAGGACCGATGCCGCCGTGTAAAGGTACTCCAGCGGATGGACAAAATCCAGGATGGGAATGAAGTCCGGAAAATGCGCCTGCTGGATCGACCAGTTCCAGGCCAAGCCGTCGCCGAGAAACGCACGTGCAGCGGCTTCGAAGAAGCGGCGGCGACTCGCTTCGCGCTCCATCTGTCCACCGAACTCGTGCGAGGCGACCATGCTGCTCAGACACGTCCGAGCGATGCGTTGAGGACGCCAATCCACAGGGCACGATGCGTTGTCGAGCACCGCTTCCTGGGGCAGAGCAGCCAGAGAAAGCGGCTCTTTTCCGGCCAATTGCGCCACTTTTTCCGGATCGCCGAAGGCCGAGGGAAGTTCGGGTTGAGGATCTTGGTCAAACGTCTGATGCGTCATTCGCCACAGGCCGGCGTTCTTCGTCTCGCGCCATTGCTGCTCATGCACTCCCGCTCCACAGCCTTCGCTGCGCGTTTGCACGCGGCCTCCGTCGCACTGCACTACGGCCAATGTCGGCGGCGCCTCCACCGTCGGACACGTCGGCAAGTTGTCGGCTGCTTCCGCGTCGCGCAGTTCGGTCAGTTCGTTGCCAACAGCCATCGTGACGCGTTCGATGGTTTTCGCCGAAACTTCATTGCCGCCCAACTGCTTCAACAGCACCGCCGCGCAATCAAACAACGTCG
This sequence comes from uncultured Planctomycetia bacterium, assembly GCA_963707295.1. Lineage (GTDB taxonomy): Bacteria > Planctomycetota > Planctomycetia > Pirellulales > Thermoguttaceae > JANXQG01. The sequence goes on along the minus strand of CAVPPL010000005.1, from coordinate 2,062,870 downwards.
CCTCGCTGCCAGCGTAGACCATCCTCTGCGTCAATGCGGGCGTGCATTCCCGCGAGTCCAGTCCCAAGGCTTCACGCTGAGGGAAAAAAAGCCCGCCGACAGCGGGTGCAATAGCCCTTGGGTTCGCTGATCTCGATCGGCCCATCCGTCGAGTTGATCATACGACTCACGACTTTCAGGCCACAGGATGTTCCGCACTTGGGGCAGGGGGCGGCGGCAGGCGAACTGGCCGCCACCTCGCGTGCCGCTTGCTGTTGAATGCGGCGGCTCAGTTGGACCCCGACATCGTGCGCCGCGGCCTCGATTTGGCTGAAGTGAATCGGCTTTCCCAATTGCCCTTCTGGCCACTGAAGCTCGACGGCAATGTCGGCTGCTTCGTGGAATAATCGCTCCAGCTTCTCCTTCAAAATCTGCGCCTTGTCGTCCATGACAATCACTCCTGGTCCATGAAAATCCTTCCTACGTCCCTTCAGGCCACCCAGTTTAACCGATAAACCGCAAAAACTCCTATTGACGTTTCTTGCTTCTCCCCGGACCGCGCAAAAGCTGACGTACACCCGACGGGGTTTCCGCATTGCTTCGTCACGGCGGATGATTTAGATTAGCGGGCGTGAGCAACGCGCCTTCCAACGCTGAATACTGCTGTCCGGGCGAAACCTACACGATCTCCCGCGCGGTACATCTGGCACGGTTGGCCGCCTACTATGCTTCGTGCCGAGACTGCCCGCGGCGCGAGGACACGGCCGGGCTTTCCACGCGGCAGGTGCGCCGGGTGACGGAAGCTCATAAGCGACCGGAGGTTCCGTTGCGTTCTGGCGCGGCGGGAATCCGCAACATTGCAATCAACGACGTTAGTCCGCCGGCGGCGCAGGGCGGTCGCCGCGGAATTGCGCAGCGAGTTTTGAATACGTGCATCGGCAAGCAATCGGGAATTGTCTTCGCCAGCGATGGGCGATTGAGCACGGCGGCGATTGTCGCCTCGGTCGTTGAGGGCATCCGCTGGACCGGCTGCGCGGCGGTCGATCTGGGACCGGCCAGCGCACCATGCACCGCGAGGGCGATCGAGCAACTGGAAGCCGAAGGCGGAATCTATCTTGGCAATCCGGGCGGCACGGCGCATACCTTGGGCATGAAGTTTTGGGTCGGCGGAGGCAGGACAAACTTCCGCCCGACATGGGATGCAGCCGGGCTGAGGCCGACCCTCTTGGATCGGCCGGCGCGAGCATTCGGGCCGCTGCGGCGGTGGGACGCGGCCGAGGGATACTTAAACGAACTGCGGCCCGCCTATCACGCGCTGCGTCCGCTCAGGTTTGTGCTTCGATGCTCGTGCGAGCCGATCGTTGCCTATCTTGCGGACCTCCTGCAAAACGTTGCCTGCCGCGTCATTCCCGCAGAGCCAGGCCGCGAATTCGGCCCGCAGATAGTGGCCGCCAAGGCCCACTTTGGCATCGAGATCACCGACGATGGCGAGAAAGTAAGCGTATATGATGAGCGTGGCCGGGCCGTGGCGGCCGAGCGACTGGAGAAGCTTGATCGTAGCCGAACCTGACGCGCTTCGTAGCTTGACGCATTTGCTCGTGCTACTCAGCCGCGACGACTTGGCGTTCTCCGCGGTCCTCGACAGTGTGTTCGTTCATCGTTAGAATAATCTGACTGCCGGTAATCTGGTTGATTGCCAATGCGGAGACGAGTCTTTGTTTCACTACAGCGATGAAAAGGGTTACAAGGCGATCGTTTCCCAGATCGTCTGGCTTTTCAGAGCGTTGAAGCCGCCCGGTGACCATCCAAACGCCGCGTACTTCACGACGTTGCCGCCAGGCACAATAAACCTCAGCAAGAGGCTGTTCATCCGTGGATGTGCGTCGAAAACGAAGTTTGTTTTCGGTTTTTCTGGAGGGCAAGACCTCCATCGTTTGCGCGGCGACCGAGGAGAATTCATATACTATAGTAAAGAGGACTATCCCGTTTCAAAGGAACGGCAGGGAGTTCATGGGGAAACGGACAAGGTGAAGGGACAAGTGGGATGATTGGCGGAAACGACATCGTGTTCCCGGCGGTTGACGATGCCGCGGCCTTTGAGGCGTGCGTGCGAATAGTGGTGTTGCGCTGGCCGAAAGCTCGATTCGAAGACGCAATCTCGGGAGAAAAATTTGCGCGGCTTGCCGACATTCCTTTTGCCAGGGTGCGGGACCTCCTTGCGTACCCCAACGCCGAAGCCGAAGCCGCTTGGGATGCCGATAGCCCCGTTTCCCCCGAAAACTCGATGTTATACTTAATTGCAAGACCGGAGCGGATTACCATCGTCGTTGACAATCCAGCGGCCGCAGAAATGCGATCCATACTCGATGCCATCCACGAATTATTGTGGGCGGACATTCTTAACATGTTTAGGGCGCAGCGTGAGCACAATTACCAAGACTCCCGCGATTTTGGAGCAACTTCTACGAGACAACGGCCTCGGATGGATGATCGACATGTACGCGCCTCAGCGAGCGCGCGGTACCGTTCTTGCTCCGCCAACTCGACAGGCTGGCAACCGAGTTTCGGGCCCGGTTTGGATATGAAGAGTCGTTCACGCCAGAAGCCTTGCGTGCGGAGGCCGAACGCAACCCGCACAAAATCCGCGCATTTCTGCAGGCGCTTGGCGTCAGTGGAAGCACGGAGATGCTGCTGATGGTTTGGCGAATTATCCAAGGGCTGAGCATTCGTGAAGTGACGATGAATTATCGCGAAATGGAGTCGTTCAGTCTTAGGGTGACGTTGGCACGGCCGGGAGAACCCGAAGAAGAATTGGAAGCATACAACTCTCGTGACATCAATGATGCCGCTCTTCTACGTAACTTCGGCATTACGACAATTGACGGCTGCCCGCTTTTTGATGGGTTCCTGCCCCAACGCAAGCGATAATCGCAGCGCAAACGAAAGGCATTATGTCTTCCCATTGGCTCGCCGATCGGACGCGTCTCTACGATGCCTCGGGCATCCGCAAGGTCTTCGACCTGGGCGCAAAACTTACCGATCCGATCAACCTCTCCATCGGCCAGCCCGATTTCGAGACGCCGGAGCCGGTCCGCCGGGCGGCGATCGAGGCCATCGAAGGCCGCAAGAACGGCTATGCCCTGTCGCAGGGCATGCCCGTGCTGCGCGAGAAGCTGCAAGGCGAGGTCGATCGCGAGTTCGGCCACGCGGATCGCGAAGTGTTCGTCACCAGCGGCACCAGCGGCGGCATCATGCTGGCGATGCTCGTGCTCTTGAACCCGGGCGAGGAAGTGATCGTCTTCGATCCGTACTTCGTGATGTACGACGCCCTGGCCGCCGTGGCCGGAGCGAAGGTCGTCTTTGTCGACACCTATCCCGACTTCCGCACTCGACCTAGACCGCGTGGCGGCGGCGATCACGCCGCGGACCAAAATGATCGTCTTCAACAGCCCGGCCAACCCGACCGGCGTCGGTGGCCATCGGAGGCAGAGGTTCGCGGCATCGCCCAACTGGCGGCGGAGAAGAACATCGTTCTCCTGAGCGACGAAATCTATCGCCATTTCTGCTATGACGGGCCGTTCGTCTCGCCGGCCAAGTTCAATCCGCAGACGCTCGTGGTCGACGGTTTCAGCAAGACCTACGCCATCCCCGGCTGGCGGCTGGGTTTCGCCCATGGGCCGGCGGCGATCATCCAAGAGATGATCAAGTTGCAGCAGTACAGCTTCGTATGCGCCCCGCAGCCGGCGCAATGGGCGGGCGCGGCGGCGATGGATGTTGACGTGCAGCCGTACATCGATGCCTACCGCCGCAAGCGCGACATGCTCGTTGAGGGGCTCCGACGATCTCTACGACCTGACTGTACCGGGCGGGGCGTTTTACCTCTTTCCCCGCTTGCCTTGGGGCAACGGCATGGAGTTCGTCGCCCGCGGCATCGAGAAGCACCAGTTGCTCGTCATTCCCGGCAGCGTTTTCAGCCGCCGCGACACGCATTTCCGCATTTCCTACGCGGCGTCAGACGCGATGCTCGCGCGCGGCATCGAGGCGCTGAAGGAAGTTGGCGAAGGACAAGTAGGGTGGGACCAGATCGCGCAGCGAGTGCCGGCCCACCACGAATGAATGCATACCGGAAATAGTGGGCCGGCGCTCGCTAAAGCTCGCTAGTCCCACCCTACAAATGAACCATGAAAACGCGCATTGGCAACTCGGTCCTTGACCTTCATCAAGGCGACATCACGCTGGAAGTTGTCGATGCGATCGTCAGCGCGGCCAATAGCCATCTCGCCGGCGGAGGCGGCGTCGATGGGGCCATCCACCGCCGCGGGGGGCCGGCGATCATGTCCGAGACCCGCGCCAAGTACCCGGACGGCTGCCCGACTGGTTCCGCGGTTATTTCTACCGCCGGCAACCTCAAGGCGAAATATGTGATTCATGCCGTGGGGCCGGTCTGGGGCGGGGGAAAGCGTGGCGAGCCTGAACTATTGGCGGGGGCTTTTCGCCGCTCACTGGAATTGGCCGTCGAGAACGACTGCCCTTCGATCGCGCTGCCGGCTCTGAGTACCGGGGCTTATCGCTACCCGATGGACCAAGCGGCCCGCTTGGCCCTGCGGACGACCATCGAGTTCCTGAAGCAGCATGGCCGGCCGGAATTGGTGCGGTTTGTGCTCTTTGACGCCGGAGCCTACGGGGCATTTTCCGCAGCGCTGGAAGAGATGTGGGGCACGGAATGATTGGCTTACTGCCGGCACTGTCAAAAATCATCTGGCACGTTCGGCGCGGGCTTTTTGAAGCCGGCAATATCGGCTGATTCTTTAGTCCGACCGCGCCTCTTGCGGTTTGAGAAATCTCATGTGGGACCGGTATGTCCCTGAAATTTTCGCCGCGCCAGTTGACTCTTTGCCGGGTGCTTCGTATTAGTTTTACAACACCAAAACGAAGGCAACATTATGACCGATAACGAACGAAGCGGCGGCGGGGGGAATTCGGGCTCAAATGTGGCAGTTGCAGACGCCGGCAATTCGCCACGGCCGACGAACGCTGTTCCGGCTTCCGAAAGTGTCAAGGCGGCCGTGGCCCCGACAACGCCAGCGGCCACCCCAGTCGCCGAGCATGTCGAAGTCCATCAGCCTGTACCGAGCCACCGCCGGGCGGTCGGCATTGCCATCGCCGTGCTGGTGCTAGGGGCGGCGCTTTACTTCGGAGTGCCCATCGTCCAGCGGGCGCTCAACACGGTCTCCACGGACGATGCCTATGTGAACGGACACGTAACCTTTGTCGCCGCGCGGGTGCCGGGGCAAGTCATGGATGTTCTCGTCGATGACAACTACCGCGTCCGCGGCCCTGGGCCGGGCCGCCCCAAGGGCGACGTTCTTGTGCGGCTGGATCCGACACCGTACCAGGTCATCGTTGACCAAAAACGCGCGGCATACGACCTGGCCAACTCAAACCTGACGGTAACTCGCGACAGCGTCCGCGCGATGATCGCCACCACTCGGGCCGCCCGCTTCAAAATGGATCACGCGGTTGAGGACGTGAACAACCAGATCGCGCTGTTGAAGGCCAACGTCGCCGCGCGTAGAAACCGCCCGAGCCAAGCTGACGCTGGCCGATAATAATTACAAGCGGGCGCTCGAACAGCAGAAGATACCGGGCGTGATCAGCCAGCAGGACGTTCACACGTACCGATCGGCCAAGCTTGTGGCCGAAGCGCAGGTCGAGTTGGCCTTGCAGCAGGTCTACCAGGTCCGCGTCAGCCTGGGCATGCTCCCCCAGCCCGAAAGCGGCAAGCTGGACGAGGTGGACAAGGATCTGGACCAGAACTTTTCCACGGTGCGAGAGGCGGTGGCCGCCCTACAGCAGGCCGCGGCCCCGCTGGGGATTGTCTCCTCGTCGTTCAATCATACGCCCAAGGCGCTGCTGGAGGAGTTCTTCAAGAGCCATAACAACGAAGACATCGACACCATTCTGGCGAAGATCGCCAAGGACGCACCCCCGATCGAGCAGGCGGAGGCCCAATTGAAGCAGGCCCAGGCCGATTTGGACCAGGCCAAATTGAACCTCAGCTACTGCACCGTCTACGCCGAGATCGACGGCGTCGTCACGGGCCGCAACGTCAATCCCGGCAACAACGTCACCGCGGGGCAAAGCCTGATGGCCGTTCGCTCGCTGACGGAAATCTGGATCGACGCCAACTACAAGGAGACCCAGCTCGCCAACTTGAGGATCGGGCAACCCGCCGATTTGGATGTCGATATGTACGGCAGCCATAAGATGTTCAAAGGCCACATTACGGGCTTCACGATGGGCACCGGCTCGACGCTCGCCCTTTTGCCGGCCGAAAACGCCACGGGCAACTTCGTCAAGGTCGTGCAGCGCCTGCCGGTCCGCATCGAACTCGACAAAGATTTCTACGATGCGGACAAAGAGCCGCTGTTCATCGGCCTCTCGGTGACGCCGTACGTCCACTTCAAGGAGAAGCCGACGGGGCTGAACGCGGGCGACTTCCTGCAGAAGCTCGCAACCGAGGCCCAAGAGCATAAGCCGGCCGCCGGTTCGGGCGCGCCGCCAGCCGGCAGCGGGCAGGCGGTGAAGTTTCCGTCAAGCGACAGTGGTCATGTCAGCAGCAGTACGGGCGGCAAGCCGGAGAAGAAGTAATGAGTGCTTCGGCGTAGGGTGGTGTCGAGCAAACTGAGGCCCAGGTGGGCCTTCGGTCGCGGGAAAGCCGCCCAACAAACAAACCGTAATTCAATACTCGACCGTTTGCGAAGACCCACCAATGGCTAACGCGACCTTGACCCACTCTACTCGCCTGCCAGCCGTCGCCGCGCCGCGACGAGCTATCAATCCGTGGTTTGTCGCACTGGCGGTCGTGGTCCCCACGTTCATGGAAGTGCTCGACACGACGATCGCCAACGTCGCCTTGCGTTACATTGCCGGCGGGCTGTCGGCGGCGGTGACCGACAGCGAATGGGTCATTACCAGTTACCTTGCCGCCAACGCCATTATCCTGCCGATCAGCGGCTGGTTGTCCGCGCATCTCGGCCGCCGTAACTACTTTCTCTTGTCCATCGCCATTTTCACCATCGCCTCGGCGCTCTGCGGGATGGCCACGAGCCTGACGCAGATCATTATGTTCCGCGTGCTGCAGGGGCTGGCCGGCGGCGGACTGCAACCGAGCAGCCAAGGCGTTCTGCTGGACGCCTTCCCGGCCGAAAAGCAGGGCACGGCACAGACCCTGTTCGGCGTCGCGGCGCTTTTCGGTCCGATCGTCGGCCCGACCTTGGGCGGCTGGCTGGTCGTCAATTACGACTGGCGCTGGATCTTCTACGTCAACGTCCCGGTGGGCCTGCTCGCCTTGGCGGTCAACTGGTTTCTGGTGCAAGACCCGGAATACCTCAAAAAGGAACGCTCTGAATTACGCAAAAAGCCGCTGAACTTCGACGTCATCGGCCTGGGCCTCTTGCGCTGGTCTTGGCCTCGTGGGAGATTATGCTCAGCAAGGGGCAGGAGTGGGACTGGCTGGGCGATCCATTCCTGCGAATACAGACGCTGCTGACGATCGTCGTCATTGGCTTTGGACTGTTGTTGTTCCGCGAGATGCGGATCAAGAACCCGATCATCAATTTCCGCGTGCTCCGCGACCGAAACCTGGCCGCATGCTGCGGTATTATTTTTTGCGTCTACGCGATACTCTATGCCGCCAGTTTTTCGTTGCCGCAGTTGTTACAGGAATTGTTCGGCTACGATGCGCTGGCGTCGGGCCTGGTGCTGTCTCCCTCGGGCGCGTCCACGATCGCGGGAATGATCTTGGTCGGCATTTTGTTGGGCAAGGGCGCGGATGCCCGCTGGCTGATTCCCATCGGCCTCGTAATCGCGGCCATCGGCAACTACTGGATGTCGCTGATGAACCTCGACATCAGCCCTTGGCAGGCGGCCGCGCCGCGGGTTGTGTTGGCCGCGGGGTTGGCGTTCATTTTCGCGCCGCTGAATGTGGCCGCCTTCAAATACGTCTCGCCGCAGCTCCGCGGCGCGGCGGTTGGCATGTTGGCCTTGCTCCGCAACGAGGGCGGCAGCGTCGGCACGTCCGTCGCGCAGACAATAACCGAGCGCCGCCAGCAGTTCCACACCTTGCGGCTGAACGAACATCTCGATCCGCTCCATCCCGCGCTCGTTGCCGCGCAGCAGCAGGGGCAGCAGTTCTTCATGCAGCAAACGGGCGACCCGGCGGCTTCGCAGCACATGACGCTGCAAGTGGTCGCGAACCTCCGCGACCAGCAGGCCCTGTCGCTGGCCTACTTTGACGTTTTCTGGTTCTGCGCCGTGGTGCCGCTCGCGCTCATTGCGCTGGTATTCATCATGCGGCCCTCGGTTGCCGAGAAGGGCGCGCATGCCGGCGGGGAGTGAGTCACGCGAATTCGCATTCGTCGTGCATATCATACTTCTTGGCAATGGCTGGGTCAGTCGTTACGAGGTATACCCAGTCGGCTGTCGTACAGCCTTTAACGTCGATCGTAACGCCGTCGGTTTGCATCGCTCGCAGCGCGTTTGCCGCCGCTTCTACCGCTGCAATAAGTTCTTCCAGCGATTTCGCGTCTACAAGGTATCTCTCGATGCTCCAAAGCATCAGGTAACGCTTTCCCGGTGGATGGGCACTGTCCCATAATTGCATATACTTCTCCCGCAAAAACGGATTCAACTTGTCGGCAAGCTCGACCGGAAGGTCCAATCCCTTGATCATTTCCACCACGTCGCCAAGGTCTCTAATTCGCGTGGAATCCGACGTTCCGAGGGCCAGCTTCAGCTCGATATGGGAGGTCAAATTATAATCGATGCCAAGTTCGGCGAGCCTTAACGCGATTTTCCTTAGCGACTTGTGTGCCTCGCTTGCGCCCTGGAAAAACCTGTCGCCCTCGTCCATCGCCCACTCCATGTCGCGGTCCAAGCGGACCGTATACGACTCGACTTCCGTACACTCGGAATCTGTCCCGTGATCGGCTGTCGCGAATGTCGATTTAGTAACTGTCATTTTTTGCAACTGTTTAGCGGATTGTAGCACGAGTCCGAGACCCCACCGAGCTTGCCTCGGTCGGTGAATAAGATTGAATGGCTAAAAGACGACTCGCAACGAAAAGCGTTTCATTCCGTCCCCGCCTGGCCGCCTCCGGCGGCCAGGCGGGGACGGAATGAAACGTGGTTGGGTAGAGTACTTGGTCCTTAGCTGTCCAATCTGCTTCACCGACCGAGACAAGCTCGGTGGGGTCGTAACTGCATTCGGCTAAACTGTTATCATTTTTTCATGGCGCTATTTGCCGCACCGATTGTACACACGAAGTATTGCATGCGTAATCAATTTTAGCACGTCTCGCCTTGTTTTGCAGCCCGAAACCGGCGACAATTAGCACGCAAACGCAAACGGAGTAAATCATGCGCCGGCGGACCGTCGTTCTATTGCTGCTGCTTGTCATCGTCCTCGGCCTGTTGGCCGCGGCGGCACATTTCTTATTGGGCTGGTGGCAGCCGACGCACCGCGTGGTCACTGAGAACCTCAGCGACTATACCGACCAAAGCGAACCGGCCACGCTGGACAACATCCTGGTCAGCGCTCGCAAGTGGCTGGGGGATATCGAAGAGAATATCCACGACTACTCGGCGACGCTCATCAAACGCGAGCGCATCGGCGAGACGCTGGTGGAAAAGAAAATGCTCATCAAGTTCCGGGAAAAGCCCTTTAGCGTCTATCTCATATTCCTCGATGTCAGCAATGAGGACGTCAAGGGCCGCGAGGTGCTGTATGTCGATGGCCGCTACGGCAACAAGCTGCAGGTCCACACGCCGGGGGTGCTGACCGGCGCGTTTACGATTCCTCTGCCCCCCAAGGGATTGTTGGCCATGAACGGCGAGCATTATCCGATCACCGAGATTGGTATTGCCAACCTCTGCCGGCAACTGATCCAGCGCGGCGAGGCGATCGCCGATCCGAGCCAAGCCAAGGTCCGCCGCTTTCCTCACGCCCACGTCCAGGCCCGTCCCTGCACGCTGCTGGAAGTGACCTACCCCATCGAGGAAAAAGGGTACCGCGGCTATCTGGTCCATATTTTCGTGGACGATGAATTGCACGTGCCCCTTTGCGTTTGCGTTTACGGGCTGCCGGCCAAAGTCGACGCGGAGCCCCAAATCGTGGAGGAATACACTTATCTCGACCTGAAAATCAATAACGGCTATACTGACGCCGACTTTGATCTGAAGAACCGCCAGTATAAGTTTCCGTGAAAAAGCTTTGGAAATCGCATCGGGGCCGGGCACGATTCCGCGATTCGGGCGATGCGCACGACGCGCCGCTGAGCTTGCCGGAATTGGAGAAGGCGGTGCGATCGGTCGAACCGTCGGCCTGGCTCGTTCCGCCGCGGCTCTTGCGGCGCGTGGTGCGGGTTCATGCCGCGCTCGGCGGTTTCGGCTTTCGCGTGCCGCATAGCAAGACCTACGTGATATCGTCGGCGGCGCTTTTGGAAATCGCCGATCGCGACGAGCTGGGCATGAGGCCCACGGAATGTCTGCCGAAGATTGTCATTCTTCTGGAGCGGCCCAACGCGGACGATCTTGAAGAACAGTCGAGCCGCGAATTGCTGTTGCACTATTGGGAATTGCTCTTTCATGCCCGGGTGCATCGCGAGTTTGAACGAGCGCTCGTAGTGCCGCCTTTAGGCGGAATCGGAACGGATATTCCGGCTAAAGCCGGTACTACGAGCGCCGCGATTGCCCAGCGAGTAAGAGCGATCGGTTGTGAGGCGTTCGACGAGATTCGCAACGTGCTGCACGAAGAGCGGTTCCTTCTACCGCCCTACGACGATGCTTCCGTTTACGTTGAGTTCGCGGCTGTTTACCTCGGGATGCGCTACTTCAAGCCGTTTCTGTTGTGCAGCTTTTTTCCGGCGCTGCCTTCGCTGGAAGAAGTCGACAAGATCATCACCCAGGACATCGACGCCTGCACGTTGTTGGACGCCACGCGGCTGCCCGGCACGCCGGAGCCGGGCGAGCTTCGCGAGGCGGCGCGGAAAGCAGCCGAGGCGTTCGACGCCGATCCGCTGGCTGACGTATTTGAACAAGGCGAAGAACAAGTCGGCAAGCAAGCCCCGCACCGCATCCCGGCCGGACAGCGCTCGGAACAAAAGTATGAGAACTGGTCACAACGGGCAGCGCGTCACACGGCCCGCGGCAATCTGGCCGGGGCCATCGCCCGACGCGCGCGGGCGGAATCCTGGCGCCGCGAGCCGCGCCGCCGAGGCCGCTACGGTCTTGCGCGAGGAAGTCAATCACTTCGTCCGGCGACTGCAAACTGCACTGGAAATCGAGGGCGATGATCCCCGTCCCTGGCGCGAGTCGTTGCTGGCCTTGGCCCATCAGGTTCCGCGCGGTCTGTGGACCGTCGAAGCCCGTTTGCTCTATGATTTGCAGAAGGCGTGCATCGATCAAGAACGGCCTACGTCTGACGGTCGATGTGATGCACTGGGTTTTGTCGTTTGGACGCCGCGCAATTCGCCGCGACCTGCCCGATCAGCGGCGAGTGGCCATGTCGCGGCATCTCCGCAGTGCGCAGCAGCGGCTTGCGGGCGTGCGGATTTCCGACCGGCAGCGGCGACAGCTTGCAAAAGTCCTGGGCGCTGCGGCGAGCAAGGCGGAAGATAAATTGCGCGAAGACCTGCGGCCGAAAATCGCCGCCACGCTGGACGAGATCGATCTTCGGCCAAAGAACGTGCCCGAGGAAGTCTCGCGGCGGAAGATCGTCGAGGAGTTGCTGGACCGAATCGTCGAGCGCGGATTCCTCACGCTGGGCGAAGTCCGCGACGCCATCTCGCGGAACCATCTGAAGGAGCCCGACTGCTCCGGCCCGAAAAGCTTCCTTCGCGGCGAAGCTGCCTTGCGGGCCGACCGCCGTCTTGCCGACGCACTGGACGGTGTCTACGAGCCGGGCGATTTCTATTGCCGCTGGATTCTGCGATTCAGCCACGTGATGTTCGGCACGGTTTGGGGACGGTTCATCACGCTGCTTTTTATTATTCCGATTGGCGGAGCAGCCGTGGGGGGGATGGGACTTGATCATTTCGTCGAACTCATCTTTCGTTTCGATCCACACTTGGCGCCAAAACCAGAGGAGTGGCCGGAAACGTTGCGCAGTCGGCTCCGGCAGATTTCCGCTCGACTTGGCGCCAATCGTTGTGCTGGCGATCTTGATCGGCCTCTTGATTAACGTGCCCAGGTGCCGAGATGCGGTCTGGCAGGGCTTGAAATCGGTGGGACTGCGCGATCTCAACTGTCGTCTGGCCCTCGTTTGAGAAGCTTTTTCAAAACTCCTTCGTGCGGCTTCTCACGTACTTGCTCATAAGACCTATCCCGCCGACCCTGATCATTGCCGCCATGTTCCTGCATTTTGTCCCGCCGGCCACAGGTTCGTTAGCCTGGCATTGGTATATGTGGCGGTCATGGTGACGATCAACTCGCGCATCGGCCGGGACCTGGAGGAATTGGCCTGGGACACAACGGCTGAAGGCTGGCAGCGATTCGGATGGCGGCCATTGGTGGGCATGTTCTGGTTCATCATAGATATCTTCCGTCGATTCTTGCAATTGATCGAACGGGTCCTTTATACGGTGGACGAGTGGCTCCGCTTTCGAAGCGGCCAAAGTCGGACCATGCTGCTTGCCAAGGGAGCGTTGGGCGTGATCTGGTTCTTCGTGGCTTATTCCGTTCGAATTTGCGTAAACTTGTTGATCGAGCCGCAATTGAATCCGCTGAAGCATATTCCTTGGGTGAGCTTGGCGCACAAGATGCTCTGGCTATTCGTATGGCCCGTTTGCGGCCTTGAAGGTTTTCTGTCATCGCGCATGGCGCAACCGCTGGCAACACACTCTTCGCCGTAATCACACTCACCGTGCCCGGATTTTTCGGGTTTCTGGTTTGGGAATTGATGGAAAACTGGCGGCTGTTTGCCGCCAATCGAGCGAAGAACCTGCGGCCCGTGCGGATCGGCTCGCACGGCGAAACGATGGTGCGGCTCCTGCGGCCGGGCATCCACTCGGGCACGATCCCCAAGCGGTTCGCCAAGCTCCGCCGCGCCGAGCGAAAGGCCCTGCGGGGCGCCGATCCGGGCGCGGCAAGAAAACAACGCGAGGCGCTGCACCACGTCGAAGTCGAATTGCGGCGCTATATCGAGCGCGAGTTCGTCGCCTGGTTCGTCGAAAGCTGCGGCTGGACCGGGCCGCCGCCGCAAGTCGGCGAGGTCCACCTGGCGACGGCGGAGGCGGCGATCGAGGTCCGATTTCCCCAGCCGATTGAAGGTCCGGCCGTCGTGACCTTCCGCCTCGCGGACAGCGTCATTCAACTCGATCTTTCCGGCCGCCTTTGCACTGAGGCATTGCCGAGCGCGTCGCGCGAAGTATTTCGCCTTACGCTAATCAATGTGCTGAAATCGGCGAGCGTGGAGAAGTTCACTCGATGCCATGAGTCTTCATCTGCCGAGGACGCGCCCAATTCCGTGGAAGTTGGGGCGTTGGTTGTGACTTGGGCCGATTGGGTCGCGGCGTGGGAAGACGGAAATGACGTGCAAAATCGCCCCACCTGGGACCTTGTCAGCCCCCGCTTACCGGCTCCGCGTGAAGCTGAAGTCCCAGGGCGCGGACAACTTTGAGGACCGTCGCGAAGTCCGGTTTCCCATTAGGGGCTAGTGCCTTGGAGAGAGTCTCGCGTCGAATCCCCGCCTCACGGGCAATTCGAGCAATGCCGCGGGCGCGAGCTATGTCGCGAAGCGTTTCGATAACAATTTCCGGCTCACCGTCTTCCAGCGCGGCCTCCAGATAGGCGGCGATGTCCTCGTCGGTTTTCAAGTATTCGGTGGCATTATAGGGCCGGGTCTTGGTCTTGGGCATTGTTGTTCTCCTACAAACCGTGCGCAAGTTCAATTGCCATCTTGATATCGCGGTTCTGTGTTCGCTTATCGCCGCCGGCCAAGAGGACGATCAACTCTTTGCCGCGTTCAATGAAGTATACGCGGTACCTACCTAGGATTGTGCATCACGGCCAATTCCCCGTGAGCTCACGCCGAAAAGAGCGGGCGAATCTGCCGATCAATCTCATCGGCAAACGGCGCGAAGCTCAACGGGCAACGTGCCCGCAATTGGTCGAAATCGTTGATTGCGGCGGCGATCTTGTCTTTTTCAACCGCCGAAAGCTGGCCACTCCCCTGCCCTGCTTCGGCAAGCGCCGTCTTGGGATTGTTGCGGCGGTCCTTGCACGGGGCCGGGAATTTTTCCGGTTCGTCGGGCACTTGCGGCGTGGCCGCCAGCCTCAGCCCGCGGCGAATCGCATCGGGCGCGGCCAGCAACCAACTCTCGATGCACGGATGCGCGATGCCGATTGCCATTGGGAACTGGGGCAGTTCGCGGCCGCGGCCCTCTTCCAACTCTCCTCGCTTTGCCTTCAGTTCCTTATCGCCACCTTCGGAATCGACGACGAAAACCGCCGCTTGAGACTTGTTGTGAAACGCTTGGCGCTTCGCAAACTGCACCTTCTTGGGCAACCCCTTGCCGACGAGGAATGCAAACTGCCATTGCTTGATGCGCATACTCGCCGGCTTGCCGCAAAGGTTATTGAGCATAATCGGCACGATGCCAGAATCGGGCAGGTCCGACTTCTCACCCGAACCGATATCCGCAATTCCTTCCCCAATAACCTCAATGACGATGTTCGCTTCATTTCCCATCGAACAGTTCTTCCTCACTGAGGTTGTACCAAAGCTCGCCCAGGTAAAACTCCTTGCCCATCCGCTCCCGAATATGCGGCGCATCTCGCAGTGGCAGTGCGCGGACTGGGGCGTCCGGTTTGCCTGGCGTCCGGCTGAGAAACGTCACTTCCTCCGGTTCGAAGAAACTCAGGACGTAAGGGGAGTGAGTCGAGAGGATGATTTGCGGAAACGGCCCGCCATCGCTCCGCTCGACCAAGTGCTTCAACAAGCGAACGATCTCCTCGAGCCGTTTCGGGTAGATGCCGTTTTCCGGCTCTTCGATCAGCAGCAGCGGCGGCGGTTCGGGCAAGTGAGCGAGGGCCAAAATGCCCAGAAAGAGAATCGCCCCGTCCGACGCTTGCTGCGCGCGGACTTCTTGGCCTTGGCTTACGAGATATATCCCCTTCCCGGCTTGCTCTGCGATGATTGAGCCCGAAGTTCCATTAAAGTGAATTGCAACATTTTCCGTCCGGAGCCGAATCCCGCTGAACTGCGGAAAATAGTAGCGGAATTCGGATTTTATCTTCTCGAACAGCCTGGAATCGAAACTGAGGATATCGTCCAGTAGCGTCGGCAGCCCGAAACCATTCTGGTTCAAGCGGAATTTGCGCTGCGGATCAAGCGCCGCGGGCATTTTCATGGCGCGCGGATCGAGCGAATACTTTTCGACGGGTTTGACGAATTGCGTCAACCTCGTCAGACTCTGCGCTCGACGATCGTTAAACTGGCGGTCCATGACTTCTCTAATTTGGTCCGGCTTTTTCGCGTGAGAAGGATACTTGGTGGGCTCAACGCTTGCCGGCAGGCCAAGCGTGAGCGGAAGCCGGTCGTTTTGATTCACAAAACCGCGCAACTCTGCTCCTAGCGGATTTAGCCAACGTTGTTCGATCGCGGCACCACCGCCGACATTCTGGAAGCTGATGCAAAGCCCGTACTCGGTTGCGCTTGCGATGCCACGGTTCGCGCTCTTGTCTCGGCCCGGAACCCATTGTGCGCGCAACTCGATCGTATGTTCCGTGGCCGCGAAGGAAACGAGTTGGCACCCCTCCCAGGGCTTTGGAAAAAGCTCTTCAGGCGGCTCTTGCAAGCTTCCGTACAAGGCGACGACTGCCTCCAGCAGGCTCGTCTTGCCGGAGTCGTTTTGCCCGATGAGGACGTGGAGTGCGGTCAGTGGGATGTCGATGTCGCCAAGACACTTATAGTTCTTGACCCCGAAACGACTAAGGACCATATGCGATATCTCGTTTGAAGAAAACCTGATTCCTGCTCGCGGGACTAATTATACCAGACTAAACGGGCGAATCGAATACCGGCAACGGAAAGCGAACGAAGAATGCACCTCCGAAATCCCATATGAATCGCGACCTGTCCTGCTATGCCCGGTTACGGCGCGGATCGCCACCGTTTGTCTCCAATCGGCACCGCTCTCGAGGTCAGGACCACGACTGCTTGCTCGTTGTTCAGAAAGGCGGGAGCGAGAAATCGGGACAGAACGGCCTTCCATTCTTGTCTGCATCGTAAATCGTTTTAACCCGTTTACGCACTACCCATCAGTGATTGATAACGTTACGCAAGAACGGGCTCGATTGACCGGTCCACGTCACGTACAGGCGGTCGCGCGCTCGCGTCATGGACACGTACAACAGGTTCTTCTCGCGCTGGAGCGCGGCTTTTCTGGCCGTCTCATCTGCGGCCATATCCACGGGCGCTCTTGCGGGAACTTGCCCGCTTTGACAGCCAACTATAAAGACGTATCGAAACTCCAGCCCCTTTGCACCATGCATTGTGCTAAAACAGACTCCAATCTCACTGCCATTCCCGTTGTATTGATCTGATATGTCGCAGGGTATCCCGCGATGCTTCAATTCTTGCTCAAAGTGAAACCGTAGGCTTTTAACCCTGGCAAAGACCGCGATCTCGCTCGGCGTGATCCCATCGGCAATTAGGCGTGCTATCTCATCGCCAACGAATTTGTTTTCCTCGGCATATTGTTGGAAGCCCATGAATATCGGGGCCTCACCGCTAAGCAAGTCCTGAACTCCGGCCGGGTGCATTCCCGTTCCTGCGCCGGCGTTTTTACGTTAGACTGGGGCGGCGTTTGATTTAAAAACCGGCACAACACGGAGGATTGCCATGGAAGGCAAAGGGACTCTTCACGAGCGATGGTTGCAACGGACGGAAACCGCATATCGACGGATGTTTGAGGGTAAGAGCCAGGAGGAATTAGTGACGCTCACGGAGCGGGAGACTATGGCAGTGCTGATCGGCAGGGAACTCGCGGCCTTTCTTTTGGAAGAGCACGTGAGCTTGGATGCCGCGGCGCAGCCGGCGCAGGCTTCCACGACATGCTGCCCGAAGTGTGGTCAGCCCGGAACGCCGGCGGAGCGGAAGGGCGACAAGTTGCCCACGCGGACCATGACCACGCTTGCGGGTGACATTTGCATGCACCGCCAGCGTTGGCGGTGTGCGAAATGCCGGGTCATTTTTTTTTCCGTTAGACGTTCGGTTGCGTTTGGGAACGGAAGGTTTCAGCCCGATGGTGCTGGCGAAAGCGGTTCGCCAGGCGAGCAAGTCGTCGTCGTTCGCTGAGGCAAGCGATGACTTGCAGGAATTGTTGAGCGTAAAGATAAGTGCGACGCACCTTCAGCGGTTGAGCGAGCGGATTGGTGACGAATGGGCCGAAGTCCGCGACGAAAATGTCGAGAGATTTCGCCAGGCCAAACTGGAACGAACTTACAAGGAGCCGCCGCGTGGAGCGGCGGCAGTGATGCTCGACGGCGGTCGTTTGCAGACGCGTGCCGAGGAGAGCGGCCGGGGCGTCAGCGAGGCAAGTTGGCGCGAGTCGAAGGTGGCGTGTTGTTTGACGCTGGAGACGAAGGTGGCAGAGGCGGACCCCAAGCCGGAGCCGCCGTCGAAATTCCTGGAACCCACGGAAGCGGCCCGTTTGGCGTCGGAAATCAAGCGTCGCAGCCGGCCTGCCGTGGAACGGAGCAATGAGGACCGCAAGGCAAGGCGATCGTCGAAGAAGAGGAAGAAAGGAAAGAAATCCGCCCGTCGGAGGAAGCGAATGCTGGCACGGGTCAGGACGGTCGTGGCCACGATGGAGAACAGCGACGTATTCGGCTGGCAGGTAGCGGCGGAAGTGCATCGTCGCGGATTGGACCGAGCGAAACGCAAGGGCTGCGTCTGCGACGGCCAGGCGTACAACTGGTCGATCTACGAGATGCATCTTCTGCCTGCGGGGTTCATCGCCATCTTGGATTTCCTTCATCTGCTGGCATACCTTTACGAGGCGGCCCACGCGTATCGCGGCGGCGACGCGGCACGGAGCTGGAAGACGTACGAACAATGGCTCCGCTGGGCGTGGTCGGGCAAGGTCGGCTTGTTGCTGTCGAGCCTCCGCGCCGCGGCCGCGGAGTTGGCGAAGAAGGGCCCGACCGCGGCGGCCAGAAAGCTGACCGTTGCCGAGACGCTGACTTATGTGACCAACAACCGCGAGCGAATGAACTATCCCGAGTACCGCCGCTTGGGCTTGCCCATCAGCAGCGCCCCCGTCGAGTCGTCGATCAAGCAAATCAACCGCCGCGTGAAAGGCAGCGAGAAATTCTGGTTGGAAGGCGGCGCCGAAGCGATGCTGCAATTTGCGCGGCTCAATTGAGTGAGGACGACCGCTGGAAGAACAACTGGCTACGCCCGCGAAAACACCGCCGCGCTGCCGGCTCCGGCCGACTCACGCACGCGGCCTGACGAGGCAGCAATAACGGGAATGCACCCACTCCGGCCAAGGCGTCGTCGCTCTCGTCAAGGCTGTCGGTTGCCGCGCTGCGCAGATGGCTGGCTGCTTTGGCAGTTTCCCGCGTCGTCCGATAGTTGATCTTCAGCGTCCGCGAACGGCCACGGGTCTCGATGCCCAAGCTTCGAAGGCTAAGGATCTGTAAAACAATAACTTGGTGAATTTCCTATTGTGTTGGCTGCCGGATTGTGCGATGACATGTGGATGCAGGACGCACGGGTTATTGCCAGGATTCGGCGCAAGTTTCGGCAGTTGAAAGAGGCGCTCAACGAGCGGTCGCGGCGGTTGTGGGCAGCCAGTGAAGCCTTGGAAATCGGCTGGGGAGGCGTGACGGCGGTGGCGGATGCAACGCATATGTCGCAGACGACCATTCGCAGCGGAATCGCGGAATTGAGAGCTCCACGGCGGGGAAAGGCCGCGTTGCCGCCCGAACGAATCCGCGGGACTGGCGGCGGACGCCACCGGATTGCCGCGAACGACCCGCAGTTGTTGCTGGCACTGGATGCTCTGGTGGAACCGACTTCGCGAGGCACCCCGGAGTCTCCGCTGCGATGGACGATCAAGAGCACGCGCACGCTCGCCGAGGAATTGACCCGGCAAGCCCATCCGGTGAGCCACGGCACGGTAGCAAGTTTGCTGGACGAGGCGGGCTATAGCTTGCAGGCCAATCGCAAGACGCGCGAAGGCGCCTCGCATCCCGACCGCAACGCGCAGTTCGAGTACCTCAATGCCGAGATGGCGAGATTCCTGAAACGCGGCCAGCCTGCGATCTCGGTGGATACGAAAAAGAAGGAATTGGTCGGGGATTTCAAGAATGGCGGTCGGGATTGGCGTCCGCACGGGCAACCCGAACGAGGTCCGCGTGCACGACTTCAAAGACCAGCTTCTCGGCAAGGCCATTCCTTACGGCGTTTACGATATCCTCAACAATCAAGGTTGGGTGAGCGTCGGCATTGATCATGACACGGCGGAGTTTGCCGTCAACACGATTCGCCGCTGGTGGAAACGGATGGGACGCCGCCGTTTCCCTCATGCCCGGGAACTGCTGGTCACTGCCGACAGCGGTGGCAGCAACAGTGCGCGTTGCCGCTTGTGGAAGGTCGCGTTGCAGCAGTTCGCGGACGAAACTCGAATGAGCATCACAGTCGCACACCTTCCTCCTGGCACAAGCAAATGGAATAAAATTGAGCACCGGCTTTTTGCGTATATCACGCAGAACTGGCGCGGCCAACCGCTGGCGAGCTTGCAGACCATTGTTGAATTGATCGGACATACTCGCACCGATGGAGGATTGGTCGTACGCGCCGAACTGGACGAAAACACCTATCCCAAAGGGATCGAGGTCTCTGACGAACAACTCGAACAAGTTCACATCAAACGACACGATTTCCACGGCGACTGGAATTACACCCTCCAGCCACGCTGAGCCAAAATTCGTCAACTTATTGTTTTACAAATCCTAAACCCTCCGGGGTAGATCCTCTGTCCGGCATCGCCGATCAGCATCAGGTTGTTCAGTCCTTCCGGCACCAGCGAAGCGAGGAAGCGGATTTCCTGCACATTCAAGTCCTGTAATTCGTCGATGACAACGCTATCGTACGGCCGCGGCAATACCCCGGACTTGATTGCCTCGGCGGCATCGCGGCTGACAATGCTCCAGGGCAAAACGTCAGCCTCTCTCAATCGCCGAATGGCTGGCTCGAAAAGTCGCCACATCTGTTCGCGGTCGCTTGTATTCAATGCCGTGCCGCAACCCACTCGCTGCAATTGCAGGTACTCGTCAAGAGAACTAATACCCTGTTGATCGACGACATACCGCCACTCGTCGAGAACCAACTGCTTCCTAAATCCCAAGAAGTCAGCCGGCGGATTGACAAGGACGACGTCTCGCGTATGATCGCTGCCCACTCCCCGCACGCCCGGGATGACGCATTGGAGAGCGGATAGCGCCCGCTGATGGAATGTGTTGACAGTTATAAACTGACGCTCAGTGGGCGAGCACAGGCGATTCATCCGCCCGCGAATGTCTTCCGCTAGCCTTCTGCTGAAGGTTGCAACCAGGACTCGTTTCCCCTCCTTTGCCAAACGCCGCGCGCGGTGTATGGCGACAACCGTTTTGCCAGTGCCCGCGGCGCCCGTTACTTTGACTGGACCATTGAAGTCGCCTTCTGCCAGATACCTTTGCGCTGGATGCAGATACAGCATCCACATTTCAAATGGCTGCGTCAGCAAGGAGAAAAGTTCATCAAAGTCCTCGACAAGACGCAGACGCCGGAAGTTATCGGGATTGGCAGCTACGTCAGTCTCAGAATCAATCCGCTTGGGCGGCTTAACTTCTTCTCCAATCGCCAAGGCAAAGAGCAATTCGGCGGGTTCTTCTGGCAAGAGCGGATGAATCCGCCAGAAGTCCGCTTCGGTCCTCACCGCTTGCACAGTCGAAACCCATTCTTCCGGCACCCCGAGAGCCAGTAGGTACTGCTCGGTGAACCGGCGGAAATCAAGGTTTGGGTCTTGCGGCGCGGTCGGTGCGCCAGACTGGGGTTCATGCACTGTTTCTTGCGTCTCAGGCAGCACAACGATTTGGATTGCACCCGTGATCGGGTGAGAGCGCACCTTGCGGCGTTCGGCCCATGCGTATGCTTGGTCGTGATGACCGACATGCAGCACGATCAATTGATTTCCTTGCCGGTACAGAACCGCTCGCAGATCATCAGTAACTCGCGCAGACCAAAGATTCGCGTCGCTCGCGTCGCGTATTCGCTCAAGGCCGATTCCAGGATTTGAGGTGTTTTCCGTCAGCTTCCTGATAAAGGTATGGAGGCGACGCGCATCAGTGCCTGACAGTTCGGTCTTTGATTGAAAGTACGACTTGGCGATCATTACTTGCACGGGCATAGCACTGCTCCTAAAAACGATCGTCGCAACATCCAGCCCAGCCGGCACGTCACACCAATGTCAAGCAGCGCGAATGTGGACGGTTCGAGAGAAGGGAACGGTCAGAACTGTTTTCCATTCCTTTCATGCGTCGCAAGCCGTCCTGACGCATTTTCCGATTGGCCAACGTCGCTTCTAGCCGTTCAATCTTTTGCACTGCCGCGACAAATGCGGTAGGTAATCTGACTCGCATTGCGAACACCGCTGAGTTTAGAGCCTTACCCCGTCTGCCGCAAGCGGGGGGATACTCATGCCATGGACACTTTGTAGGTATAATGACTCTGGCACTTGAGACGGTTCGCACCCGATCCACAGCGGAGTGTTCCATGGACAACCTTCTTAACGAAATCCGGCGCGTGCAGCGGCGGCTGGCCGTGCAACATTTTCTGGGCATTCTTGGCTGGTGCTGGTTCGCTGCGCTGGTGGCGGCGGCGATTGGGGTCGCGGCGGCCCGCATCTGGCCACTGGAAAGCATTGCGGGAGTCCGCGATTGGCATTGGCTGGCCGGCTTCCTCGTGGCGGGGCTCGCGGTCGCGGCGGGATGGACGTTTCTGGCGCTTACGCCGGCCATTGCCGCCGCACTGGAAATCGACCGCCGCTGCGGTTTGAAGGAGCGTATTTCGAGCTCGCTGGCGATGGGCGCCGCCGACCGCCAGAGCGAGGCTGGGCAGGCCCTCCTTGCCGATGCCGATGCGCGACTGCGGCGCACCGCCGTGATGGAACGCTTTCCCGTTCGCCCGCCGCGGCATCTGCTGCTGCCGCTCGTGCCGGCGGCGCTCGTGCTGGCGGCGATGATTTTCTGGTCGCCCGCCGAAAGGACCGTGGCCGCCGCACAGGGAGCCGGCGGCACGCTGCCGCCCGCGCCGGAAGTGAAGAAGTCGGCCGAGGACCTGCGAGAGAAGCTGGCCGAGCGCCGCAAGGAGGCCGAAAACGCCGGGCTCAAGGACGCGACCGAGCTGCTCAAGAAGCTTGAACAAGCCACCGACGAGTTGAAGATGCAGACCGATCGCGAGAAGGGGCTCGTTAAGCTCAACGACCTCGCCCGCGAATTGCAGGAACGCCGCAAGCAGTTGGGCGGCAACGGCGAGTCGCTCAAGCGGCAGATGGAGCAGATTCAGGGCGTCGATCAAGGCCCGGCCGACAAGCTGGCCAAGGCGCTGGCCAAGGGCGATTTCGAGAAGGCCGCCAACGAACTCCAGCAACTCCAGAAACAGCTTGCCGACAACAAGCTCGATCCGGCCAAGAAGAACGACCTTGCCAAGCAGATGGAGCAACTCAAGCAGAAGATCGAGCAGTTGGCCAAGCAGCAGAAGGAGGCCCAGGCCGATTTGCAGAAGCAGGCCGAGCAGATGAAACAGGCCGGCGACTCGAACGCCGCCAGCAAGCTCGAAGACGAAATCCAGCGGCTCCAGCAGCAAGGTCCGCAAATGGAGTCTCTCCAGAGCCTATGCAACAAGCTGGGGCAGTGCGCCGGCCAGATGAAGAAGGGCCAGAACGGCCAGGCCGCGCAGACGATGCAGGAAGCCTTGCAGCAGTTGCAGGAGATGGCCCAGCAGGAGAAAGAACTGAAGACACTCGACAATGCTATGCAGACCATCGCCGACGCCCGGCGGCAGATGAACTGCGACAAGTGCGGCGGCAAGGGCTGCGAGGAGTGCCAGGGCGACGGCATGGGCGGCGAGATGACGGCCATGGGCAACGGCGATGGCGACAAGGACGGCAAGCCGGGACAAGGGCTTGGCAAAGGCCGCGGCGACGGCGCCCGACCGGAGTCCAAGGGCAACGATGGCCGCTTCTATGATTCCCGCGTCGCGCAGAAGGTCGGCAAGGGGGCCGGCCAGATCACCGGCCTGACCGACGGCCCGAACCTCAAGAACCGGGCGGAGGTGGAGATCCAAAACGCGGCCACGGCGATCGAACACGGCAGCACGAATCCGCTCAGCGGCCAGCATCTGCCGAAGAAGCAGCGGGAACACGCTCAGGAGTATTTTGATAGTTTTAGAGAAGGTCGATAAGCGAAGGGTGCAGGAACGGGCTTCTTTTATCCGACGGTAGTTAGGGACGGCTCTCGGGGGACGTTGGGATGGAAGGGGTGACCTGGGCGACTGTTGAGGAAGTTGCTCAGGCGGTCGTCCTCGCACAGGGCGGCGGCCCGGATTTGCAGGATCGCTTCGCCACTGGCCCCGTCGTTCCAGAATTTCTCGGTCCCTTTCACCCTGGCGTTGATCTCTTTGACGAACGACTCCATGTGCGCCGAAGTGCATGGCAGCCCTTGCCGACGATAGGTGGGATAGTCCATACGCGAGGCGTTGTTCTGAAAATAGCCGAGCGCGTCAGCGAGAACCTTGCGCGGGTCGCTCTTTTCACAATCCTTCGGGGGCAAACCCAGGCGCTGCTGGTGCTCGCGAAGTTCGCCGATCACCTGGAGAACCTTGCCGGCCCAAGAGGCGCGTGCCCAACGGAGATAGTCCGTCCAGCGGCGCTCCGCGTCAACGTGAACGCAGCCAGCGGCTTCGTACAGGTGTTCAACGGCATGCACGAAATCGAGGACCGGCATGAAGTCGGGAAAGTGACGCTTCTGAATCGTCCAGTTGTACGGCAATCCATCGCTCACGAAGGCCTTCTTGGCGGCATGATAGAAGCCGCGCACATCGGCTTCCACCTCCATCATCCGTCCGAAGGCGTCACTGTCCTCCAGGGAGCTGAGAGAGGTGCGAAACAGAGGCTCTGGACGCCAGTCGTCGGAGGCGTGTTCCCCGACCGTGCCCGCAGAAGAAGCGGCCTTTTCAGCCGCGACGCGCGGCGGATTCTCCTCGCCAACGCCCGACAACAACTTCTTCATCCGCTCACGGTTGGCGAAACAAGGGGGCAAGTCGGGGTGCGGATCGTCCGTGAAAGAGCGGCCTTTCATCCGCAAAAACAGGGCGTTTTTGTTCTCTCGCCAATGCGGATGATGCACCCCTTTGCCGCCCCCTTCGTCGCGCGTTTGCATCCGTCCGCCATCGGCGCTGACGCACGCCAAATCGATCGGCGTCTTCGCCTGCGCCTGCTGCCGCGGGAACGGCCGATCGAAATACGCCTCGACCCGCGCATCGCGCTGCGCCACCATCTGCGAACCGATCTTCACCGCCGTCTTGTTCAATCCGCGACCGGTGATTTCGATCCCGCCGATCTTTCGTAGCACCAACTCTCCCACCGCGTACGAAGGGGCATACGCCGCGGCAAGCACCTTCTTCTCCAGCACGGCGGGGCTCGCCGAACCGCCGTCAATCCGCAACGGGATGCGTTGAGGGAAAAAAATCCCGCTCACAGGGCGGGCAAGCGAAGGCCGGTTCGCGAAGTCGAACTTCGCCGTCGTCGGTCTGCAACACCAGATCGTGCGGCTTCTCTTCCGGCAGGTGCTTCTCACCGCACGTCGGGCACGGTTCCTCGCCCGCGAAGTGCGCCGCGTGCTGTTCGCTTAGCGACGCGTCGATCGCCCGCGCCAGCATCCGCCCGGCGCGATGCCCAAACCGCTCGATCTGGGCGAAGCTGGTTTCCCGCGGCGGTCCTGCCGGTCCAAACCCATGCTTTGCCAGCAACGCCACCAGTTCGCTGAACTTCTCTTTTTCCTCCGCCGTCAGTTCCAGATCCTCGTTTCGAGCGTCCTTGCTCATCGCAGTTTCCTTTCCAAAGTTTCCAACTTGCCCAAGTACGCCCAAAACCTAACCTATGGCGGACAAATCCACCACCCGAGTTTTCACCCCGCCCTCAGCCCGCCGAAGCCCGTTCCTACACCCATAAGCGAAGCCATTCCCGCGCTAGAGAATCGGGATGAAATCGACATCTCGCCAAATCTGAATGCCATATTGCGATGCGAGTGGCACGACCTCGGGAGAAAAAAAGTGGTTATCATTCGTGCCAAGCACATTCGCTTTGCCAGCAATCGCGGTAAGCAGAACGTGATCGTCTCGCGGATCGGCGGGAATCAGCGGGCCAACGCCGAGCGGCACGGGATTCACGGTTAGACTACCTTCGACGATCGCGTCGAGGAACTCGTGAATCTCTGCATCGGTGAGCCGATGCAACTGCCGTACATCGTCCTCGAAAAGGACTCTGTACGCCTCAAAGTACAGCGAATTCGACAAGATGAGAGAGTGTTGATCTCCCAAGGCCGAAAGGAGAATGCGTCGAGCCAAACTCGCGCGCGGGCTAGCAGCGCGGACAACGAGGTTGGTATCCAGTACGATACGCATCAGATTCCTTGCGCTCGCACCTTATGAACCGCCTTGTCAATGATTGCATCCGCTTCATCATCGCTTATGCCGATTTCGTCCACCCTGGCGTCCGATTTCGCAAAGAGCCGCTCCAGTTTTTCGCGCACTCGGGACTTGGCCTCCGCCGTCGGCTGCCGGCCAGGGTGCAAGACAGATAGAAAGAGCTGATCGTCTGGGTGAAGACTTTCTCCGACAATTGACTCCACCACCAGTCGCTGCTCGTGCGATAGATCCGCGACGTTATTAAACGAACTGTTCTCCATGCTTTAAGTATACTTCCTCTATCGGGGAAAGGAAACACAGCCGACAGCCTACTCCTTCGGACTCTTTAATGGGCGGAATTGAAGGCAGTCTGCTCAGCCAGATGCACGGCGTCGACGGCGTCCTTGTGGAACTTGGCCTGGGCGCGGACGCGGGGGCCGGCGCGCTCGACCGGCGCGTACGCGCCATCGCTCAGCAGCCGCCGGGCCTTCACGTTGTCGGCAAAGAACGTGTTCAGCACTTCGATGAGCCGCTTCTTGAAGCTCGCGTTGAGAACCGGGAACATGATCTCCAGCCGCTTGAGCAAATTTCGCCGCATCCAATCGGCGCTCGACAGGTAGACCTCCTCGTGGCCGCCGTTGCGGAAGTAGAAGACCCGCGAGTGTTCCAGGTAGCGGTCGACGATCGAGCGAACCTCGATGTTCTCCGAGATGCCCTCTACGCCCGGCCGCAGCACGCAGATGCCGCGGACGTTGAGCATGACCTTCACGCCCGCCTGGCTGGCGCGATACAAGCGCCTGGCAGATCACCGGGTCCTCCAGCGAATTGACCTTGGCCATGATCAGGCCCGGCCGGTCGGGCGTGGAAACCTGCATTTCGCGCTCGATCAGGTCGACGAACCGGCGCTGCAAGCCGGTCGGAGCGATCGCCAGCTTCGCCCAGCCGACGGTCTCCGAAAGCCCCGTGAGCAAATTGAAGAACGCGGCCACGTCGCTGGCGATGTCGCGGTCGCAGGTCATCAGGCCGAAATCGCTGTAGAGCCTGGCCGTGCGGTCGTTGTAGTTGCCCGTGGCCAAGTGTACGTAGCGCTGGATTCGGCCGCCCTGACGGCGGACGATCAAGAGGGCCTTGGCGTGGGTCTTGTAGCCGGCGATGCCGTAGATCACGTGAGCGCCGAGGTCTTCCAGGCGGCGGGCCCAGACGATATTGCGGGCCTCGTCGAAGCGGGCACGAAGCTCCACGAGCACGGTCACTTCCTTGCCGTTCTGCGCCGCGCGGCCCAAGGCGCGAACGATGGGCGAGTTGCCGCTGGTGCGGTAGAGCGTCTGCTTGATGGCCAGCACGCCCGGATCGTCGGCCGCCTGTTCGACGAGCCGCACGACCGGATCGAACGTCTCGTAAGGATGGAACAGGAGCACGTCGTGGTCGGCTACGGCCTCGAAAAGGTCGTCGCTGCCCAACAGGTCGCGCGGCGGCTGCGGCTGCCACTCGATGTTCTTGAGCTTCTCGAAGCCGGGCCAGTTCGACAATTCCATGAGCGCGGCCGCGTCGAGGAAGGCTTCCATCTCATAGACTTCCTCGGCCTGGAGTTTTACTTGCTCGTCGAGCCAAACGCGGATGCGGGGATCGGCGGCGGGCGTGATCTGCAAACGGACGGGCGGGCGCCGCTGCCGTGTGAGCACGGCCCGTTCGACGGCCTCAAGCATGTCGTCGGTCTCGTCGCGCTCGATGGAAACGTCGGCGTCGCGGGTGATGCGGAACAGCGCGGTGGCCAGGATCTCAGTTCCGGGAAAGAGCGCGCCGACGCCTGCCGCCATGACCTCGTCCAGTCGTGCTAGTACGATCTCCTCGCCAGGCAGCCGCACCCACAGAGCGATTTGCTGCGGCACGGCCGTGACGGCGATTTTCTCTTCACCGCCGCCGTTCTTTAGCAGCACGGCCAGGTGCCATTGCAAACCCGGCAGCCGCGGCGCGGGGTGCAAGTCCTGGACGGCCAGCGGCGTAAGGACTGGCAGGACCTCCTTGCTGAAGTAAGCTTGCAGGAACTGCCGCTGCTGATCTGTCCATGCGGTCGAAGAAATGATCGTGATGCCGGCTTCCGCCAGTTGCACCAAAGCGGCAGCCACGCCCTCGCATTGCTCATGGACCATGCGATGCACGCGCTCGCCGACGGCCTTCAGTTGCACCGCCGGCGTCATGCCCGCCGGATCGCGGCGGCGGACGCCTTCCGCCCGTGCGCTCATCAGGCCGGCCACGCGGACAAGGAAGAACTCGTCCAGGTTCGAGCTGACGATAGCCAAGAACTTGAGGCGTTCCATCAGCGGCACGTCGTCGGCCATCCCCTGGCGGAGCACGCGGTCGTTGAACTCCAGCCAGCTCAACTCGCGGTTGAAGTACATTTCGGGAGATTTTAGCGGGTCCTTGCTCATGCCAGTTCCAATCGTATTTTCATCCCATAGATATCTTCAAACAAATCCGCCTTGGCATGCACGGCCCGCTGCTCGAGAAGGATCTCCTTCGCGTCGGGGATGCAGATGATAAGGTCGTCGCCTTGACGCTCGAACCGCAGATTGCAAGGGGCGTGGACATGCCCGCGGGAAAGGGCGTCGGCCACGCGGAGAATAGCCGCCAGCTTGTTCACCAGCACGCGGCTCTCTCGGGGCAGCGACATATACTCCGGGTGCGAAGACTTCGGCCCGCTGCGGCGATGATAGCGGGCGACGTGGGCCGCGAGCACCGTCTCGTCGCGATTGAGCCCGAAAATCTCCGAGTTTGCGATCAGGTAGTAACTGTGCTTGTGGTGGCTGCGATTGCTGACGTAGCTACCGATCTCGTGCAGCAGCGCGGCGACGTTGAGGAGCAGCCGGTGCCGGGGCGTCATGCCGTGGTCGGGGCGAATCTCGTCGAAGAGCCGCAGGGCTATGTCGGCCACCGTCCGCGCGTGTTCCATATCGACGTGATACTTCTGGGCGATTGCCAGGGCCGAATGGATCACGCCCGTCGCAAGCGCCTCGTCCTCCTTGCCCGTCACGTGATTCGCCAATTCCAACAGCAGCCCATCGCGCATCGTGGCGTGCGAGACGATGATTTGAGAAGCCTTCGTCAGGCGGAATAGGCTCTGATAGACCAGCAGCGCCGGATTGATCGTTTCGGCCTCGGCGAACGGCACGCCGAAGCGCTTCGACAATTCCTCGGCAGTCCAATGCTCGCAGCGGGCGACGAGACCATCGAACTCCTGGGGGTCGATGAGGAACAGATCCGGCGAATCGGTCGGCCGGCCGATCTGGCGGACGGCAAAGCGAGCGTCGCCGCCGACGGCCACAAACGATTCGACCCCGGCCAGCGGCATCGAGTTTTGCACCGCGCCCATCATCGTCGAAATTTGGTAACGCAGCACTTCGGCCGTCTGCTCCGGCGAGTCTTCGTTGGTGGCCAGCACCTCATGCAGACGCACGGAGCCCAACCGCAGGCTCTGGGACGTAATAATCTCGCCGTCGCGCAAAAGCGTCACCAGCGTGCTGCCTCCGCCCACGTCGACGATCAGGGAGTCCCCGTGATTGACATTCAGGGCGTCGCCGAGCGCCTGACGGACTGCCGAGACGGTGAGGCGGCTCTCCTCGGGCGTGCCGATGACTTCAACCTTCAGCCCGGTGGAAAGGTAAATACGGTCGAGAAACGTATCGGTGTTGCTGGCCTCGCGGGCGGCGCTTGTGGCCACGGCGCGGACCTCCTCGACCTTGTAGAGATTCAGCAACTCGTGGAAGTCGCGGAGAATCGTCAGTGCGACGCGCATACTGGCCGCTCCCAGGCGACCGCGGCGAAAGGCGTCCTGACCTAAGCGGGCTGCCCGCGCTGTGCGCTCGATGACCTCGATGCGGCCGTCGGGCAGGACCTCGGCGATAACCATCCGCAGGGCGTTGGCGCCGACGTCGATGGCGGCGACCGTCTTGGCTTCCTTGGCTACGTCAGGTTTTTCTGCGGCTTCCATGTCCATCAGTTCACAACGTCCATCAGTTCACAGCCGCGATCCCCTCCGCGACGGCCGCCGCGCCGTTGCTCGATGGTTCGGCCGCGGCGTCCCATTTCAAAAGCTCGATCAATCGCTCCCAAATATGCTTGTCGGAGAGTTCCTGCCAGAAGGCCGCTAGCTCGCCGAAACACTGCTCGCGGCGGTCCTTGCGGTCCTTGCGGAGACAGTCGATTCCCGGCAGCAGCCGACTGAACCGCTGCGAGTCGCCAAAGTAGACGTGGATCTGATCCGCCTCGGTGCGGGCGAATGCGTCGAGATTTTCGGCCCAGACGTCGCAGTCGTGGATCTCGCCCAGCAAGGTTTGCAATCGCTTGATCATGTCGGCGATGGTGTCTAACTCTGGCGAGCGATGGGGCCGAGCCAGTTCCAGCGTATAGCGCAACCGCTTGGCGGCGATACGCATGGCGTGATGCTGCTTGGAATGTTCCGCGCTCTCGAGCCCGGCGCTTCGGCGATCAGCTTTTTGATCCGCTTGCGGACGCTTTTGGCGGCGCGGCGCCTTGCCGCGACGTCAGGTACGAACGTCACATCACCCGCATCATCTATCACGCGTCGGGCCGCCGCCTGCATGTCCTTCAAGACGACGCTATGCTCAATGCTATCCACCGCGCGGCGGACCCGCGGTTGCAGCCATTGACGCTGTTGTTCGGCATGACTCAAAAGCCGCGCGATGCCGGGCACCAAGGCGGGATCGGAAACGCGTGCCAGGCTCGCATCCAGAAACTCGATCTGCACGTCGTGGTCGCGGGCTTCGCTCAAGTCTCGCGCCAACTGGCGGATTTCCCTTTTCCAAGTCTTAACCTGCTTCCGCTTCCAGCAATCGCCGAACATGGCCAGCACCGCCCGCAGCCGGCGTGATGCGACGCGCGTGCGATGCAGGCTCTCGATCTCTTCGCCCAGCCGTATGCCGCCCAAGTGCTCCGTGAGCAGTTTCACTTGCTTGCGCAGACTGCGGGCCGCCAGAATGCAAACATCGTTATTCGTACAACGGGACACGGGTGCAGCCTCTACATTGCGCGGTCGAATGCGTGACGGACAATGCCGATCCAATGTGCTTTCGAAGGCGAATCCGCCGCCCGCCATCGCGCTCCGAACAACTATATCTCCGTCAGCCGAGAGGAAGTATTATACCGCTGTGCGAAATAGGCTTCAATGAAGCGAATCTGAACTTCCCGCGGCGGCCCATTTCGCCTATAATTCGCGGCGCTCAATGGTAATTTACGGACTTGTTTAAGGAGAAGCGACACGGACGGGCTGCGCATCGGGCTAGGACACGACACCCACCGGTTGGAAAACGGCGGACCCCTTCGCTTGGGTGGCAATGACATCCCTCACGATAGGAGGATGATCGGCCACAGCGATGCCGACGTGCTGTTTCACGCCATCACCGACGCCTTGTTGGGAGCGGCCGCACTGGGCGATATCGGCCAGATGTTTCCCGACACCGACCCCGCGAACCGCGGCCGCGACTCGGCCGAAATGCTCCTCGCCGCCCTCGATGCGGTGACGGCCCTTGGCTTTCAGATGATCAACATCGACTGCATCGTCTTCGCCCAGCGGCCCAAACTACTGCCGTATCGCCAGGCCATCCGCCAGCGGATCGCCGACATCCTCGAGATCGAGCCCGAACAGGTCGGCCTCAAAGGCAAGACCGGCGAAGGTGTCGGCCCGATCGGCCGGGAGGAAGCCATCGCGGCCGAGTGCGTGGCGCTGTTGGACAAGGGAGTAGTGGATAGTGGCTAGTGGATTAGTTGACGCCAACCACCAGCCACTAATCACTAATCTACTAACCACTATCCACTAATCTCCATGATTCGCCTCTACAACACTCTTTCTCGTTCGAAAGAACCATTGGAGCCGGTCCAGCCCGGCAAGGTCGGCATCTATCTCTGCGGGCCGACGGTCTACAAGCCCAGCCACATCGGCCACATGGTCGGGCCGGTGATCTTCGACGCCATCAAGCGCTACCTGGTCTACTCGGGCTACCAGGTGACGTTGGTGGTGAACATCACCGACGTCGACGACAAGCTGATCAACGAGTCGAACGCCCGCGGCATGTCGATGGCCGCGCTGGCCGAGGAGATGACGGCCGACTACATGCGGAACCTCGAGGCGCTGGGCGTCGACACGATCGACCACTTCCCCCGCTGCACCGAGAACATCGACGAGATCATCGCGCTTCACCAAGACGCTGATCGACAAGGGCTTTGCCTACGAGTCGCGAGGGCGACGTGTATTTCGACGTGACGCAAGGACCGCGACTACGGCAAGCTGAGCCACCGCGACGTCGAGGAGCATGCAGGGCGAAGGCGGCGGCGACGGCCGAGCGCAAGCGGAACGCGGCCGACTTCGCCCTCTGGAAGTCGGCCAAGCCGGGCGAGCCCTCCTGGGCCAGCCCCTGGGGCCCGGGCCGGCCCGGCTGGCACATCGAGTGCTCGGCCATGAGCCGCACGCATGCTGGGCGAGACGTTCGACATCCACGGCGGCGGGCTGGACCTGATCTTCCCGCACCACGAAAACGAAATCGCCCAGAGCGAGTGCTGCCACGGCAAGCCGATGGCCAAGTACTGGCTGCACAACGGCCTGATGCAGGCCGCCGACGAAGTCGGCAAGGTCGGCGGCCGCAGCACGCGGCCGGCCGAAGGCGATCTGAGCGCCCAAGAGGCCGGCAAGATCAGCAAGTCGAAGGGCTCGCCGCCCTTCCGCGAGCTGCTCGAGCAGTTCACGCCGCGAGACGATCCGCTTCTTCCTCCTTTCGACCCACTACCGCCGGCCGATCGACTTCAGCGAGACGCGGCATCGCGGAAGTCGGCAGCGGGCTGGACAACTTCTACCGCTTCTTCAAGCGCTACGAGCGGGTGACGCGGCGAGAGCTTTTACGCGATCGTCCCGCCGCTGCGCCGCCGCGCAAGGCGATTTCGAGCCGGGCGACGACGCCGCTGCTCAAGGACGTGGCCGAGCACCGCGACCGGTTCCTCGAAGCGATGGACGACGACTTCAACACGGGCGGCGGCGATCGGCGACGCTGTTCGATCTGGTCCGCCGCTTGAACAAGTTCATCGACGACGAGAAGCTGGAAAAGAAGGAGGCACAAACGCCCGAGAAGCTCGCCGCGCTCCGCCGCGGCACGACGGTGCTCCGCGAGTTGGGCCGCGTGCTGGGCCTGTTCCGCGAACCGCCCACCGAAAAGCAGCCGGCGGCGGCGACGAACTGGTCGGCAAGCTGATGGGGCTCTTGATCGAGCTCCGCGCCGAAGCCCGCAAGAAGAAGGACTTCGCCACCGCCGACCGGATCCGCAAGCGGCTCGGCGAGATCGGCGTCATGCTGGAAGACCGCCCCGGCGGGACGGAGTGGAGTGTGACGTGAAGGATGAAGGCGAAAGGATGAAGGATGAAGGATCGCCGGCGGACCGAGAGCCGAACCGCGAAATCCTTGCGTGGCTAGACGAAGTTCGCAAAATCCAGCAGCCGATCCTTGATCGCGAGGGATTTCTGCCGGACAGCAGGCCGGAAATCGCAGAGGATCGCCAACGGTGAGCGATTGGGTCGTTGATATTAGCGAGAGGTCCGGGCCGAAGGCCCAGCCGTTAATCCAGCGAAGGGCGCAGCCCTGGAATACGGGAAACACCACCACAATTCTCAACGGCCCAACGGGCCAACCGTTTTCGAGTGAGAGAAATTGTTGGGCCGTTGGCCCGATGGATCGCGAGTGCGGGAACAACGTTAACCAGGGCTGCGCCCTTCGCTGGGATAACTGACGCCCCTTCGGGGCACGCGTCCGTTGGAAGCCACGAGTACCGATATGGCCGCCGAACAAGAATCCACACCGAACGAACCCGATCCGGCAGCCCCTCCCCTGCCCCGCCGCCGCTTCCAGTTCTCGCTTGCGACGCTGCTTTGGATGACGACGGTTGTCGCTTGCCTCGCCACCGTATGGGCCATGTATCGCGAGCTTCAACGGACCAAGGCCGAGCTTCGCGCGGCCCGCGATGAAGTCCAGAAATACCGCGATGAAACGGGCTACCTGGACATCTCAGATCCGAACAAGCTCTACGCGCGGAATCAGAACGTTAGAGGCAAACAAGTGGTCGTGGAGAGTCCATGTTCCAGACAAACAAAAGTACCGGCTTTGCGTGGTCACAAAGCGCATTCCTGCCGAAGGGCTTCCGCCCCACAGCAATTCATCTATCGCTATCAATGCGGGTGAACCCCTCGTGGATGCATCCGCCGGCCCGACCCAGGATGGCAAGTGGCGCCTTGCGGTCAAGGTGACCAAGTTCTCCGGGACCGGATCTGTGACCTACGGGACCGGTTCCGAAATGAGTTTTTTGCCTCGCGAGTGGCAAGGTGAGGGCGTCGGTGAAAATACACAGGAGTGCGTCAATCCGGGATCGCCCCTGATACTTTTGCGATGGCGGGAAGACAAAAGCATTAAAGGCTCCTTTCGGCAGGACCCGCAGCCCTGCGATGGGATTATGATTTGGATCGAGGAGGCGAAGTGATGACCCTTCGCATCCTCGGCATCGACCCGGGCCTGAACATCACCGGCTACGGCGTGCTGGAGATCGGCAACGGCGCGCCGAAACTGTGCGAGGCGGGCGTGGTCCGTGGCAAAACGCGCGGCTCGCTCACGGCCCGGCTGCTGGAAATTCACCAGGGCGTGGCCGACGTGATCCTAGCGCTGAAGCCGAGCGTCATGGCCCTGGAACAGCTTTATTCCCACTATGCCCGGCCGCGGACGGCGATCCTGATGGGCCACGCCCGCGGCGTGATCTGCTTGGCCGCAGCGCAGGCCGGCATCCCCGTCGTCCACTACGCATCCACGCAAGTCAAACGCATCCTCACCGGCGCCGGCCGGGCCGACAAATCGCAAATGCAGCGTGCCATCCAGCGCGAGCTGAACCTGCCGCAACTGCCCGAACCGGCCGACGTGGCGGATGCCCTGGCGGTCGCGCTGTGTCACTTTTACTTGAAGGATAAACCCGGAAAGCGATGAGCTTTGAGCTATGAGCAATGAGCTTCGCAACTCATCGGCTCACCGCTCATAGCTCACCGCTCATAGCTCATGATCACCAAAATCACTGGCCAGCTCGTCGCCCTGCAAGACAACACGCTCTCGCTCAAGATCGACGCGCTGGAATACGAAATCCTCATCCCCGAGTTCACGCGGCGGAACTTGCAGCACGAGATCGGCCACGAGATCAGCCTGCACACGATCCAATACCTCGAAGGAAACCCGGCGCATGGTCGCTTGACGCCGCGGCTGATCGGTTTCATCAGCGAGGTCGAGCGGGAGTTCTTCGAGCTCTTCTGCTCGGTCGATGGCGTCGGCGTCCGCAAAGCCCTGAGGGCGATGGTGCGGCCGGTGCGCGAAGTGGCGACGGCCATTGAGGAGCAAGATGCGAAAACGCTCTCTTCACTGCCCGGCATCGGCGCGGCGATGTCCGAGCGGATCATCGCCAAGCTCCGCCGCAAGGTGCCCAAGTTCGCCTTGATGGTCGCGCAGAAAGAAGCCCGCGAGGCCGATGTCGAGTCGGACGTGGTCGCCGAGACCTACGAAGTCCTCCGCAAGCTTGGCCATGCCGAGAGCGACGCTCGCCGGCTCTTAGATGCTGCCTTGGCGCGAAAAAGAAGTACAATGACGTGCAAGATTTGCTCCAGGCGATTTATCAGTCGCAGAAGTGACCTCTGGCCTCCATGCCCCGCGAACCGATCCTCCAGCCGACTGTCGCTACCGAAGACGAAGACCGCGATCTTCGCCCGCAACGCATGCGCGACATGGTCGGACAGCGCGAGGTCCACGAGCGATTGGGCATTGCGGTCGATGCGGCCTCGAAGCGGGGCGAGCCGCTGGGGCATATTCTTCTTGACGGCCCGCCGGGCCTCGGCAAGACGACCTTCGCTACCTGTATCCCGCACGACATGGGCGTGCCCGTACAGATCGCCAGCGGCGCGGCGCTGGCCGCGCCCAAGGATCTGCTGCCATATCTCACCAACGTCCAAGAGCGTTCGGTGCTATTCATTGATGAGATCCACCGTATGCCTAAGGCGGTCGAGGAATTTCTTTATCCGGCGATGGAAGACTTCCGCATCGACATTATTCTCGGCGAAGGTGTCAACGCGCGGACGATCAACATGCCGATCAAGCCCTTCACGCTCATCGGGGCCACAACCCGCACCGGCCTGCTCTCGGCCCCGCTTCGCGACCGTTTTCAGATGCGCGAGCACCTCGATTTCTATAGCGTTGAGGAGCTTTCCGAGATCGTGACGCGGAACATGCGGAAACTCAAAGTCGAGTTTGACGACGGTGCCGCCCAAGAGATTGCCGTGCGGAGCCGCGGCACGCCCCGCCTGGCGAACAATCGCCTTCGCTGGGTCCGCGACTACGCCCTGAGTCGCCACGACGGAAGCGTCTCCAAGGAAATCGCCTGCGACGCATTGAACATGCTGGGCGTCGACGTTTTGGGCCTTGATCCGCAAGACCGCAAGTACCTGGAAACGATCGCGCGGGTCTTCGGCGGCGGCCCGGTCGGCGTCGAAGCAGTCGCACACACGATGAATCTTGCCCCGGACACGCTGGTTGACGAGGTCGAGCCGTTTCTGCTGCGGCGGGAGCTCGTGATCCGCACGCCTCGCGGCCGCCGCCTGACGCCGGCGGCCTTCGAGCATCTGCGGCTGCTTCCGCCCAGCGATGATCCGGCCGGACAGAGAAAGCTGTTCTAGTTGGAATCACTAGCAGGTTTTAGCTGCGATCGTGACGCTGCTCATTAAGCGATCACAATTAACCAACAAATTCGTAACTTTAATGCCTGACATTGCGCAATTCACAAACAAATCGTCATCTGCTGTCTGAAATAACCCGTTTGGTTTATTGTCCAAAATTGTCGCGCGATTATAATGACCAGTGGAAGTCTCTTATCTTTCGGAAATGGACGTCCTAATTCAAGGAGAAACCTATGTTAGCGACAAGCGCTGGGTACGAGTTCGAGGTGGACCGCGGACCCGACTGGCTCTGGATTCGGGTGCATGCAGCGCGCGGCGGCGATTGGCGAACCGCCTCTCTTGCGGAAGAGATCAAAGAGGTCATCGAAAAGCACTTCACTTACCGCGTCGTGCTGGAGCTAACGCATCTGCCGAAACTGTCGGGCAACGTCGTGCTCTCCAGCCAACTCATCGGAGAACTGGTGCAGGTCAACCAGTACATTCACGCGCACGACGGCGTTCTGCGGATCTATGGGCTGACGGCGGAAAACCGTGCGATTCTGGAAGTGTGCTCGCTGCACGACATCTGCCTGGCCTATCACACTCGCGACGAAGCCATTTGGGGCTGCTGCGATCCGCATCTGCCGCGATGAGCGGCGAGATGTGATAACGGCAAGTCATGTAAGCCCTGCCGTTAGCGGACGGGGGTGAGGTACTACTCGCTAAACCGCAAGCGGGCACTCTGTCTGACTTTGATCAAATTCGGCCGCCGGAAGTCTAAATATCCCCTCGTCCGCGGCTGGAAAAACCATCAGATCTGCCTCACCTTGCTCGGCGCAAAGTCTTACGCCATAATATCTTTGGCGTTTTTCACAAGGTTTTTCACGTGTGCGGTAACAATACTACTGGCCATGAGACAGTCCCGTACCGGCCCCACGAACGACGAGGCAGGTGAACCAGGGATCGCAGGTGGACCAAGGATCGATTGGCCGGCCGTGCTGGCTTCGCACGATCGGTGGCTGCGAACCGTGGTCTACGCCCGCGTAGGTGAAGCGCAAGCCGTGGACGAGGTGATGCAGGAGGTCTCGTTGGCCGCAGTGCGCCGAAAAGCGCCGATCAACGACGTGGAGAAGGTATCGCCTTGGCTCTATCGGTTGGCAGTAACACATTCGTTGCTCTACCGCCGGAAGCAAGGCCGCCGCCGCAAGTTGATCGACCGCTACGTTCAGCGCGCCACGCCGACGGAGTACGACCGCACGGTCGATCCGCTGGACTGGCTGCTGGCAAAAGAACGGAAGGAGCAGATCCGCAAGGCGCTAAAGCAGATGCCGAAGCGCGACGCGGAAATCCTGCTTTTGAAGTATACAGAAGACTGGAGCTACAAGCAGTTGGCCGGACGCCTGGGCATCAGCGAAAGCGCGGTGGAAGCCCGCCTGCATCGTGCCCGGCAGCGCTTACGCGCCGAGTTGACCAAATTGGCCGTGATCGAAGTGGAACCATAGAAGCATGAATCGAATCGACGAAACCATGAATCCCACGGAACCCGAAAGCCGGCTTGACCGGCTGGTGGATGGCGAATTGAACGAGACCGCGCGCCGCGAGTTGCTTTTGCAGTTCGAGCGCGAGCCGGAAGGCTGGCGGCGATGCGCCCTGGCGTTTCTGGAGGCGCAGTGCTGGAAGCAGGAGTTGGGCGTGATGTCCCGGCTGCCGGAAGTGGTGTCGGCGCAATCGGCTCCGCAGCCGACGCCGGCAAGTCTGCCCGCGGCAACCGTCCGAACCGCAGTTTCCCGTTGGCGGCAGAATCTGGCCACGGCGTTGACG
Source organism: uncultured Planctomycetia bacterium (assembly GCA_963707295.1). Classification (GTDB taxonomy): domain Bacteria; phylum Planctomycetota; class Planctomycetia; order Pirellulales; family Thermoguttaceae; genus JANXQG01. Next base: position 2,024,604 of record CAVPPL010000005.1, on the reverse strand, counting down.
ATGGGCGCTTGTTTCCTGATCGCGCTAGCGATTGGCGTGAGTATTCGCGGGAAAGGGCCACACGGTGCCGATGCGAATTTAAGCACGGTGACTGCGCCGCTTTCACCCAACGACTCGCAGGCAACCCCCATCTCCCAACCGGCCGACGAATTGATCACGGTCGATGGAGCCGACGGCGCGACGGAGAGCCTTCGTGTTCCGCGGGCGCATCGCGATGCGATCGACCAAAACGTCGCGGAGCAGGGCCCCGATGCGATTCCGCCGGCGGTGCAGCAGGCATTCCAACGGGCGGGACACGAGGTCGTGCAGCAGCGCGAGATCGTGCCCGGGCAGATGTACAATGGCCGTCAACTGATGGTTCCAGTCGATCATGTAGAGATCCACTACGTCGGCAATGGAGGCCGGGGATCATTTTGAGAGAGACGCAGCACGTGAGTGCTTGACAAAAACTTTTCGCGTTCAGCCCTGGCACTTGTGCCGAGAGGTGTCTTCTATTACCCCCCTTCCCTTCGCACCACCGGCACAAGTGGCGGGGCTGAACGTCCGTTTTAACCGGTTTTTCGAGGAGGCAGGCATGTTGAATCGGATGTTGATTGCGACCGCGGCGACGACCGCGATGCTGATGACCGTTCCGGCCCGAGCGGACGGGTCGGCCACCGCCCAAGCGGCGAAGGTCAACCGCGCGGGCCAAGCGGTTGCTATCGAGGTCCAAGAAATGAGCATCGAGCCCAGCGAGTATTGGCTGGGCGTCATGATCTCGCCGCCGTCTCCGGAAGCGCGAGAAAAGTTGAAACTGCCCAAGGACCAGGGACTGATGGTCGAGACCGTGGAACCGAAGAGCCCGGCAGATAAGGCAGGGCTCAAGCCGCACGACGTGCTCTTGAAAGCCAACGACAAGCCGCTCGGCGACCTTCGCGACATGCTGAAGATAATCAACGACGTCAAGGAAGGCAAGTTGACGCTGGAAGTGTTGCGCGACGACAAACACGAGACGGTTGTCGCCAAGCTGGCCAAGCGATCGTCGAGCGATTTGGCCGAGGCCCGCGCCTGGATCGAGAAGCTCGGACCTAAGATGAAATCCGGTCAGCCGCTGAGGTTTCATATTGTGGGGCCGGGACAGATTATGCCGTTCGGCGGTGGCGGGGCCGGCGAGCCGGGCGTTGCCCTGACGAACGTGGAAGTGACCATCTGTACGAAGGCCACTTTGGCTGACGGCTCGCAGGTCGAGATCACGCGCGACGGCGGCGATCCGGCGAAGGTTGTCGTGACACAAGATAAGGACCGCTTCGAAGGCACGTCGGCCGACTTGAAGAAGATTCCCGAAAAGATGCGCCCTGAGGTCGAGCGGCTGCTGCACTCGCCGATGGGCAAGTATTTTGGCAGCCCCGCGCCGCAGTCCGGCGAGTTGCCCGGCATGACCGCGATTCGGCCAAACATAGAAAAGCGGCTGGCCGAAATGCAAAAGCAGATCGACGAGCTTCGCAAGCAGGTTGAACGCGCTTCAAAGTAACGCGAAGTCGAAGAAGGACTAAGAGTCGTGGATGCAGCGTCTCGCCGCATTTTGCAAGCGGTAATACACCGCTTCTACAAACCAGAAGAGGCGAGAGGCGGCGGGATGATCAACGTACGCAGAACCGTGACTCCCGCCGCCTCGGACCTTTCTCTAAAGACTCATAAGGCGCAATTCGCAATCCGGGGTGGCACGCAATGAGCTTCAAGCGAAGGGCGTGTTTTTTTGCGACTCACCACGCCCTTCGCTTGACGCTCAGGACGTGCCACCCAGTCATTAGCTTGCTCAGCTTTATTTCTTGCTTCGCCTAACAGCGCACCCGTTGACCGCCCGGTTAGAGGATTCTATTATTACATCCTTTAACTGAACACGGGTACGAAGCCGCGATGGCCCACGATATCACAAACCTCCGCAACATCGGCATCATCGCCCACATCGATGCCGGCAAGACCACCGTCACCGAGCGGATGCTGTTCTACAGCGGCTTCACGCACCGGCATGGGCGATGTCGACAAGGGCACCACCGTCACCGACTTCGACCCCGAAGAGCAGCAGCGCGGCATCACGATCTACTCGGCCTGCGTCACCTTCCCGTGGAAGGACGTGCACGATCAACCTGATCGACACGCCCGGCCACGTCGATTTCACGGCCGAGGTCGAGCGCAGCCTGCGCGTGCTCGACGGCGGCGTGGTCGTGTTCAGCGCCCGCGAAGGCGTCGAGGCCCAGAGCGAGACCGTCTGGCGGCAGGCCGACAAATACCGCGTGCCCCGCATCGCCTTCATCAACAAGACTGGACCGCGAAGGGGCCGACTTTCTACGGCACGCTCGAGGAAATCCGCGAGCGGCTGAACTGCAAGCCGGTGCCCGTCAGCTGCCCGTCGGCAGCGGGCCGGCCGCACGTGCGCGACGCCGTTCCGCGGCATCATCGACCTGGTCGCGATGAAGATGCTCACTTTCGCGCCGACAGCAAGGGACGGAGATTACCGTCGTCCGATATTCCCGCGGAACTGCACGACGACGCCGAGCTTTGGCGCGGCCAGATGCTCGACCAGCTCTACGATGTCAAGCGACGAGCTGATGGAGTTGGTGCTGGCACGACGAGGCCGTGCCGGAGGAGCTGATTCGCAAGACGCTCCGCGAGGCCACGCTGCCAACCAGCTGATCGTGCCGGTGCTCTGCGGCTCGGCGCTCGAACAAGATCGGCGTGCAGCCGGTGCTGGACGCGGTGGCGTACTACCTGCCCAGCCCGCCGACATGCCGCCGGTCGAAGGCATCAATCCGAAAAAGAAAGACGCGAAGCTTAGCCGCAAGCCCGAGCCCGACGAGCCGTTCTGCGGGCTGGTGTTCAAGATCATGGCCGACAGCCACGGCGACCTGCACTACGTCCGCGTCTATTCCGGCCGGCTGAAGGCCAACAGCCGCGTGCTCAACCCGGGCAAGGACAAGAAGGAAAACGTGCCGCAACTGTGGCACGATCCAGGCCGACCGCCGCGAAGCAGGTCGAAGCGGTCGAGGCGGGCGACATCGTCGGCGTCATCGGCCTGCGGCATTCGATCACCGGCGACACGCTCTGCGACGCCCACGATCCGATCCTGCTGGAGTCGATCCAGTTCCCCGAAACGGTGATCTCGATGGCCATCGAGCCGGAAAGCTCGACCGAGCGCAAGAAGCTGGCCGACGTGCTGGAGATGATGAAGCGGCAGGACCCCACCTTCCGCGCCCGCGAGAACGAAGAGACCGGCCAGACGCTCATCAGCGGCATGGGCGAGCTGCACCTGGAAGTGATCAAGCACCGCCTGCTCCGCGACTTCAAGCTCAACGTCCGCGTCCACAAGCCGCGCGTCAGCTACCGCGAGACGATCCAGAAGGCGGTCGAAGTGACCGGCGAATGCCATCGCACGATGAGCGGCGCCAGTCGCTCTTCGCGCGAGTTGACGATTCGCATGGAGCCGAACCCGGCGGTCGCCGCGCCGATCGCCGTGCCGTCGCCGGAAGTGGCCGCGCAAATGCCGCCGGAGTTCTTGACTGCGGCGATGGAAGTCGCTCAGCGAGCTGGGCGCAGGGCGGCGGCTCGCTCGGCTTTCCGCTGATGAACGTGAAAATGACGGTCCTGGGCGGCGAGACGCACGAGACCGAGTCGAACGAACTGGCCTTCCGCCTCGCCGCGGCCGACGCCTTCAACAAGGGCCTCCGCGAGGCCGGCATCGTGCTGCTGGAGCCGATCATGAAGCTCGAAGTCACCGTGCCCGAGGAGAACCTGGGCGACATCGTCAGCGACCTGCAGCAGCGGCGGGCGATGATCACGCGCACGCACATCCGCGGCCGCAACACGGTGATCGAGGCCGAGGCCCCGCTGGCCAATCTGTTCGGCTATTCCAGCGCCATGCGCGGCCTGAGCCAGGGCCGGGCCACCTGCACGATGGAGCCGGCCGCCTACGGCCCCGCACCGCCGGAGGTGTTGGAGAGTTTTATGGGGTAGCTAATCTTGCTATTGGATGGCCACCAGTCCCGACGGAGTAAGCTTACCAATAAGGACGAAGTCACCGCTGTCGAACCCGACGGCGACTCCAAGTGACTTTGCGGTTCCTAAAAAAAGATGGTGGTCGCCGCTACGAAGCAGGTCTCGCACGGCAAGGGCGCCACACGCCAAGCACAACGGATATTCCGCGTCATTTCCTAATCCGTTCTCGCGATAAGCGATTCTAAAGATTCTGGCCATGACGACCGAGTGCGCATAGCGATTCTCCGGCCACCACTTCGGACGAACCGCCCACGAATTGTCAAGCGGGTTCGGATCGAATCTTGTAGTCCCAGAGACATAGATGTCTGCGACTGGCTTTCGGCTGCGAATGGGATTAAAAATCCCGAACCACAATCCGCGAAGCTTTACCGGCGACGGCTCCTCGGTGAATGGCACATCAATCCACTTCTTCAGCTTTCTCATGTCGTCGTACGGCAGCGCCCTCAGTTCTTCCCAATCGTCGTGCGGATGCTCTTTCGAGCATTTCGCAATGACCTTGTCCATCGACTCGCGAAGGCGCTTAGATGCCAATTCCCGAACGATGAGCTTGTAGATTGCTAAGAAGTTCATTTTTCAAGTGGCGTCAAAGAGATTTTGTTGCTAGCAGAGATGTAGTGCAACTAATCTACCGCGACTCGCGTGCCATCGCAACGCCCCGTGTGGAATTCCGAGACCGAACAGCTACAATACTGCTAAGTTTGTCAAAGCAAAGACTTGCTTGAACCAACCCCGCATTTATCCGATGGACAAGACCTTTCTCGCCTTGCTCGTCGCCATTTTCCTCAGCGCCGTCGGCGCGCTGGCTGACTACTTCTTGAAGCTCGCCAGCGAGAAGCCGAACATCGTCGTCAACAAGTGGTTCGTCGTGGCGTTCGTCGTCTATTCTTCCACGATTTTCGGCTGGGTGTACGTCATCAAGAACATGAAGCTGGCGTCGGTGGGCGTCGTCTACTCGGTCTGCATGGTGCTCTTCCTGACATTCTTGGGCGTCGTATTCTTCAAGGAGCGGCTGTCCGCGAAGGAAATCGTGGGAATCGCTCTGGCAATTGCCTCGCTCTTTCTGCTCGTTCGCTTCGCGTGAAACTGATCATCTATCCTCCCGCAATGCCGCCAGGATCGGCGTCCGCACGACGCCGCGCATGGCGGCGAGGCTGACAAAAAGACCGGTAATCAGCACCGCAGCGAAGATTGTGCCCAATGACGCCCAGGGCACGCTGCCTGCGCGGTTGAGCATCTGCGGCAGGACGGCCACGACCGCCGCCAAGATGCCAATGAGAAGGCCGGCGACAAACAAGACAATGTTCTCCACCGCGACGAGAAAGCCGAGCGAACTTACACGAAATCCGGCCGCGCGAAGAAGGGCCAATTCGCCGCGGCGCTCCAGCACGTTCCGCCACTGGACTACCGCCAGGCCGATCGTGCCGAGCAGGAGGCCGAGCCCGCCAAGGCTCTGAAACGTGGCCAGATAGGTGTTTTCGACACTGGCCAACGTGCTCAGCCGCTCGGCGGTCGTCTCCGTGCGGAAGCCGTAATCGCCCAGTACGCGCTGCAGAGCCTGCTGCACCTGCGTGACTTTGTCCGGCGGCGTTTCGATGAGGAAGTAGCGACAGCCAACGACATCCGGATCGTAGCGGCGGAGATTCTCGTCCCCGACAAGCAGGTCGCCCTGAAAAATGCTGTCCTGCAAGAGGCCCGCGACTGCCAGTGTGACTTTGCGATCGTGGGCATCGGTAACGTCAAATGTGTCTTTCCGGCCATTCCAGAGATCGAGCGAGTAGTTGGCCGTCGTCTGGTCCAAAACGGTCGGTAAGGCACTCTCAGTACCGCTGGTAGGCGACGTTTGGTCGAGCACTTCCCACGGATTCTGCGTTCCCGCCGGCGCATCGGCCCAAGAGAAACCGCCGCGAGCAATGAAGTCCTTGTCCGCGCCAAGCATTCGCGGCTGCTTGGCCTGGTAGAGGTTCAGGCAGCTCGCCTCGTCGCCCGGCTTGACGCGGAAGGCGAAGAAATGGCACTCGGCCATTAGCGCCGCGTCGTCCTTGTTCGCCCCCAACTCCTTGCGGCCGTCGGGCGTGTTGAGATCGTAATAAATCGGCACTGCGCTCTGGCCGATGAGGCGCAAAGCCGCCGCTGCCGCTTTCTTTATCATTGGCCTGCCGTGCGGGATCGACGTGGAACACGCTCACTGCCGCGATCAGGAAACTGGCCGCGGCCGTTAATCCAATCGCAAGCGCAGCTACGGCCTGGATTCCGCGCGGCATTTCGCGCGGCCATGCGGAGTAGATTGCCTCGGCCGGCCGAAACCGCCGCGCCGGTCGCGCCGCGGCGAAGTTGGCGGTAGACGAGGACTAAGAGTATTACGAGCGTCCACGAGCCCGCGCCGAAAAATGCGCCGACCTTGGCGTCATCATGCATCGGGAACAAGAGCAATAACAACGGCGGAGCTAGGGCGAGAACGAGGAGCATTGCAAATTGAAAATTGAAAAATGCAAATTGAAAATTGGCGGGCGACCGACGGCTGGCCGACTGCCGGGTACTGAGTACTAAGTACTGAGTACTCGTTTCCCCCGCCAGCAGCCGCCGCGGCGCGACGCGGCAGGTCCGCCAGACGACGAACCAGATGGCAAGTACCGCCAAGGCCAGCCCGCTGGCGAATCCGATGGCCGGACTTGCCGCCTCGACATGCAGCGTAAGGAACGGCGTGCCGACGGCCGGCAGCCACCACGTCCGCAGACCCAAGAGAATCAAGGCCGCGTAGCAGATCCCGCCTAGCGCTCCGACAAGACTTCCGAATCCGGCCACGATGAGCCCCTCGACGAGCAGCAACCGCACGACCTGCCGCCGCCGGAAGCCGAGCGCCAACAATAGGCCAAACTGCCGCGCCCGCTGCTGAATTGCGAGCCGAAATAGGAGCAGGACGAGCATCACGGCCGCGGCGATCACGAAAAAGCTGAAGGAGAGGAAGAGTATGCCGAAAGGCGTCGTGCCGCCGGCGGCATTGAGTGCCAGCTCCTTGATCGGGCGAAAAACGAAGCCCATCGCCGCTGGATCGAGATCGAGCCGCCCGGCCAGCGATTCTGCGGTCATGCCGGGCGCCGGCCGGACGCGGATCGAAGTTGTTTGCCCGAAACGACTGGCCCAAATCTTTCTGCCGGTGGCGAGCGAGACGAACGCTTTCGGGGTAGCGGCATATTTCCGCCAGTAGCGATCGTCGTCGCTCTTGATATGGCCCGGCTTGAGCTTGAACGGCAGGTCCCAATCTTCGATGGTGTCTTTATCGGTCAGGCCGCGAACGGTAGGCGTCAACCGCTTGTCGGCCGCCGCGCCTTCGAGCTTTATTATTGCCGCCAGCTTCAGCTTGACCGTCCGCTCTTGCAGAAGGCCTGTCGTGCTTTCAGGCTCGTAATAGGTTACGGCCAGTTCGTCGCCAACTTTGGCTTTCAGCTTATTGGCCGCCCAATCGTTCAAGGCGATTTCATTGTCGGCGAGCTTGGCTGCCGCGGTGCCATCGGTAGTAAGAAACGGCCCCAGCGGCGGCGCGGTCTGAAAATCAATTGCGGTGATCGTCGAATAGGGCACCTCGCGGCCGTCGAGGCTGATCGAGTTGGCCAGATACGTCAAGCGCCGGTTGCTCGTCGAGACCGTGAAGCTGCTCGACAATCGCCTGCTCGACGCTCGGCGAGAAAATCAGCCGCTCGGTGGTAATGTCGATGTAGCCTAGCGGCGATTGTTCGACGCGGACGCCGTAATCGGCCAGTTGGGGATGCCATGGCGACGGTTTTGACTGGCTTGATGCGAAAGATAGCATTGGTACGGCCCGTTTCTTGGAGTTGTCCCTGGAGGGCTGCAAGTGAAACGTACGCATTCAGCGGCACACGTTGGTTGGGCCGTAGACCGAAGCGGCCGAGTCCCTCGGGCGCGATGACCTGGGCGACGCGGAGCCGCACAGAGTCCAGCGATGCCCGCTTGCGGCCCATCGCGCTTTCGGCCGGTATCGCGCAGGCTTGGCGATGGCAATCAGCACGGAGTCGCCTTCCTTTACGCCGAGAAGTCGAGCAAGCGGCTCATTAAGAACGATCTCATCGTGCCCAGGCGGCTGCCTTGGCCCGTTGCTGCCAAGTTGCCAGAAGCGCTCGTCGCAGCCGATAAGATTGACCAGATCGACGCGGGGCGACGATTTGCGGTCGGCAGCTTCCAAGCTGGCGGTTTCGAGAATGGCTGGCGCCGCCACGTTACCCGAACCGTCGTCGGCCAGTTGTTCGCGGAAGAAGTGATCGGCGACGAGCACTTCGTCAATATTCCCCAATCCGGCCAGCACGAGGTCGCGGAGGCTGCCGCGCATGGAGTCGCCTACAAGCAAGGCCCCGGTGAGCACGGCCGTGCCCACCGCCACGCCGCAAGCAACGGCCACGTTCATTTTCCAGAAGTGGCGGAGGGAGAGCAGGATGAGGCGAAACGGTGACATGACGATCAATTTACGGTTTCAACAGGCCGCTATCCAACTCCCGCCGCTTCTGCATCATTTCCGCCAAGCGCTCGCTGTGCGTGACGACGATCAGCATCATCGGTTCCGTCTTTTGAATCTCGACGAGCAACTCTCCGACCTGTTGGGCGGTCGTGCGGTCGAGGTTGCCGGTCGGTTCGTCGGCCAAAAGCAGTTCTGGGGCGTTGATCAGCGCCCGCGCCAAAGCCGCCGCGCTGCCGTTCGCCGCCGGAGAGTTCCGCTGGGCGATGACCGCTTCGATCGCTTAGGCCGACGCGCTCCAGCAGCATCTCGGCGCGGCGAACCGTCTCATCGCTGACGGCGCCCAGCGGCACCGCCGGCAGAAGCACGTTTTCCAGCACGGAGCATTGCGGCAGGAGATAATGGTCCTGGAAAACAAAGCCGATGCGGCGGCTGCGAAAGGCGGCCAGCCCTCGCTCATCCAGCGTAGCCGGATCGACGCCGTCCAGCGTCACGCGGCCGCTCGTCGGGTTTTCCAGCGTGCCGATGATGCTCAAGAGCGTGCTCTTGCCCGAACCGCTGGGGCCGAGGATCGCCAGGTTCTCGCCCGGATCGAGCGCGAGCGACACGCCGCCGAGCACCACCAGCGGCTGAGACCGCGTAGGGTATTGCTTGGTGATGTTATTGGCAACAAGTTTGGGCATCAGTCCATGACCCTACAACTGCGACCCCTGCTCTGCCGGCGGCACGGCTTGCTCCGCGGGCTGCCCCCCCTGCTCTTCCGGCTGTTTCAGGCGGATCAGTGTCCGCAGTTCCTGGCGATCCGCGCCAAAATGCACAAGCACCGGCACTTCGTCGTTCGTCAAGTTGTAAAGGCCAGTCTCAACCACCATCGTATCGTTGCCTTCGGGCCGAATAGCGACGCGCTGCGTCTTCTTGTCAACCGAGCCGATCACCGGAGTGATCTTGTCCGTCAGATTGTCCTGGAAATTGCCGCGGATGACGCCGTCCTTGTTGACGGCAAGCTGCAAGACCTTGTCGGTCTGCGTCTGCGTCGGCTCGGAAATCACGGCATAGACGCCAAGCGGCAGCCACTCCTCGTTCGTCGGGTCTCCGCCGGCGCCCGCGATCTGCTCGGCCTGGTCGTAGTATTGTTCGGCGGTCGCGATAGGCTGGTCGCCGTAGTAAACCGTATTGTCTTCGTAGGTGACGTTGCCGCCATAGTCGTAGTAGGCCCCTTCGCCGCTGCAGCCGCAGTAGCTGCCGCAGGTGGCCCAGCCGAGCGTTGCCCAGGCGGTGCCGACGACGGCCCACTTGCCCGGCCACCAGCAGCCAGGGTAGCGGCCGTACCAGCCGGGCGTGAACGCGCCCCAGCGGGTATACGCGCCGTTGACGCCGGCCCACGCGTGGCCGCCGACGAACTGGCCGTTGACGAACGACGCGCCGCGGCCGGCTGCGACTACGCCGCCATTGGGGCCGCGGATGCCGGCGATCGCGCCGGCGTGCGCGACTCCGCCCGCGGCAACCGCGCCACGGGCCGCGACACCGGTGTAGCCCCACTGGTTGCGAGCGGCAGTGATCGATCCACCCTGGCGATAGCCGGACGAATTGGCGTAGCCGCCGCGGGCGTTGGCGATGGCATTGCCGTTGGCATCTCGCGCGCCGGATACGCTGCCGGCGCGAATCGCCGAATCGGTTCCGTTCGTCGCGCCACGGACACCCGTTGCGCGGCCGGCTTCCGCGCCGCCGGCTGTCTCAATGCCAGTACGCGAACCGCCAGCGAATGCCGCGCCGTTGTCTCCCTTCACCCCAACGCCACCGGTGCCTTTGACATAGGTATTTCCGCCCGCGCCTTCGACCTTGATGCCGGCCGCACCGCCGGCGATCGTATTGCCGCCCGGCCCGGTTGTAGATCCGCCACCGCCGCCGACGGTGATCGTCGATCCGCCGGGCGTGGTGACCGATTTCGGACCCTGCCCGCTGCTGGGAAGCTGACCGGGCGATGCCCCGGCAGTAGCGCCGCGCACCCGCGCCAGCCTGCGCGCCTCCGCCTCCCTGCGGCATGCCCAGGAAACTGTTCAATTGGCTTTGCGTCGGCCGCTGGCCGGCAACGCCTTGGCCAGCCTGCCCAGGACGCTGGCCTGCAAATCCTTGGCCAACCTGTCCCGGCCGCTGCCCGGCAAACCCTTGGCCGCCTTGGGCCGGCCGTTGCCCTGCAAACCCTTGTCCACCCTGCGCGGGCCGCTGCCCCGCGGATGCCGGGCGCTGTGCCGCGGCAGCAGGACGCTGCGCGGGCCAGCCCGCACGGCTCATGGACGGACTGGCATTAAATGCCGGGCTCGATGGCCTCGCGGCCGGCCGCGCCGCCGCACCGCCGCTACCAGGGCGTGCTCCTCCTCCACCGCCGCCCGCGCATGCACCGCCGCCTCCGCCCCCGCCACGGCCGCCACGGGCGAACAAGTCCGAGGAAACATATAGCGCCATTGCCGCCGCACACACAATATATAGGAGTGTCTTTTTCATGATTGGTCTCGTGTATTCGGAGGTTGCTATTTCGCCTTGTCCGACTTGCGGACGATCTTAATCGGGCCGACGTTCTCCATGAATTGGCCGTCGATCTCGCGGCCGATCGATTGCCAGGTGATCGTGTCCTTGTCGACAATCGTATAGATGTTCGTCGCCGAAGCCTTGCCGCCATCAGGCAGCACCTGCTTGAACTTGATGATCCAGTGATTGTCCTTTTTCGTCCACGTGCCTTCGCCGAAGCCGCCGTCGCAGTCGAACATCCAAGAGCGGATCGTGCCCGCCGCCGGGTCCCAACCAATGACTTGCGTGCCTTCCAAATCGTCCATGCCCGGCACGGAAACCTTGAACGAGTAGTTCAGAAATGTCTTGTTCTTCGTCCAAGTGACCGTGGTTGCGGCCGAGACGCCCGTCTTCGAGTCGCTGTTGCCCCATTCGCCCACCAGCCAGCCGAGGTCTTGCAACGGCGAGTCGGAGCCGGCTTCCTCTTCGGCCGCGGGCACGTCGGTCTCGCGGACCGTATTCAACAGCCATCTGCCATTCTGTTTGTGATCGATTGCGATATAGGTCGAATCGCTCGGTTCGTCGCCGGGCCGAGTGACGCAGACTTTGCCTTCCTCCACGGCCACGTCGGGCGTCACAAAGCGGACGGAGAAATCGAGTAGTTCCAGATGCACGCCCTTGCTGGTGGCGAACATGACTTCCATTTCCTTCTGGATGGCTGCCCGGCCTTCGACCGCCTTGCCATCGGGCTCGACCCATTGGCCTTTATCGCTCCAAAGCCGGGCAACCGCTTTGGCGTCGCCGCGGTTGTATGCGGCCACATATGAATCGGCTGCGGCGCGAATCGCCGCGCGGTCGGCCGCTTCGCCGGCATTGGTTTTGGCGGAAGTCAGGTCGGCCGCCCGCGCCGCCGCAAAGGCGGCGAACAACAGGACAACCGGCAATAGCAATCGCGTTATCATCTTATTCCCGTGATGGCTACAAAGTTGGTACATAGCGAGAACTCCCAGGGTCATGGTAGCAAAACCTCATCAAGATTATATCATTGGAACCGGCGCTGGGGGCAAATGGGCGGTTTAGGCCGATTTTTCGGGCTTTATATTGTACTCCTCACGCTCCGCCGTGAGGTTGGCCATCACGGCGGAGCGTGATGAGTACGGTGCCTGTAGGTCCCTCTTGCCGAGAGGGACCAATGCCGCCGAAATCAAAGAGAACGTTGGATCGTTCGCGCACGGTGGCCGCATTAGTCCTTTCCGGCAGAAAGTACCTACTGGCTGGACATGCCGCGACGGTTTACAATCCCAACTTCAACTCGCTCCGCACCGGAAGCAACCATCGCCCCGTGAATGCCATTTGTCTGGTCATCGATCGCCTGCATCGCGGCTTCCTGGGCGCGTATGGCAATACGTGGGTGGAAACGCCAGCCTTCGATCGCCTGGCCGTGGAGTCGTTTGCCTTCGACCAGATGCTCATTGACTCGCCGCGGCTTGCCTCGCTCTATCGTTCGTATTGGCAAGGTCTGCACGCGCTCGCGCCGGACGTGGAAGGCCGAGCCTCGCTGCCGAGTCTGCTTCGCGATGCCGGCGTACACTGCACGCTCATCACTGATGACCGCGCGGTGCACGAACATCCGCTGACGTTCGAGTTTGACGAAGTCGTATCGATCGATCCGCCCTGGCAGTCGCAAATGGCGGCCGAAGGGGCCTACGAAGAGACACACTTGGCGCGGTGCTTCATCCAGATCATCGAATGGGTGCAATCGCGAGGCACCCGCGCAGCCGCTCGGCGGCCGTTCTTCCTCTGGTGCCATCTGGGCAGCCTCGGCACGACGTGGGACGCCCCGCCCGAATGTCGCGAACGCTACTGGGGTGAAAGCGATCCGCCGCTGATGACCACCGCCGACGTGCCCGACCGCATGTTGCCGGCGGGATTCGATCCGGACGATCTCTTGATCTACACGCAGGCCTACGCCGGCCAGATCGCGCTGTTGGATACCTGTCTCGGCGGTTTCGTGGAAGTCCTCGATGAAAGTTCGGCGGCGCGGCACACGTTGCTGGCGGTCACGGCCGCACGGGGCTTTCCGATGGGCGAGCACTTGCGACTGGGGCCTTGCGACGACGCGCTGCACGGCGAGTTGGTCCACGTGCCGCTACTTCTCCGCTTTCCCGATCGCTTGGGCGCGTCGCTCAGGAGCCAGGCGCTCGTCGAGCCGGCGGACCTCTGGCGGACGCTTCTCGATTGGTGGCCTACGGCCGCCGCGCCGCCCTCTTCCGCAACTCAGTCGCCGACGGGCGTTTCGCTCCTTCCGCTCGTGCAAAATGACCGAATCGTAATACGCGACCGGCTCGTCGTGGCCGGCGCGGGGCGCGAACGGGCAATCCGCACGCCGGCCTGGTATCTTCGCAAGGGCGAACCGCCGGAACTCTACGTCAAGCCGGACGATTTTTGGGAAGTCAACGACGTGGCCAACCGATGCCAGGAAGTGGTGGAATGCCTGCTGGATGCCGCAGACCGATTCGAACAGACGATTTACAGCGGCAACGTCGCCGACCTGCCGGCGCTAAGCGACGTGTTGGTGGAAGGGCTTGGGTAGCCGCTCACAACTTATGAAACTCCTTAATTATCTCCCACGCCTCCTCCGCCGTTTCGGCAAACTCAAATAACTTCAAGTCCTCGCAGGTAACAACCCCTTCGTCGGCCAGGAACTGAAAATTGATCACGCGGCTCCAATACTCTTTGCCGACGATGATCACGGGGATGTGCTGCATACGGCCGGTCTGACGCAATGTGAGCACCTCGAACAATTCGTCGATCGTGCCGAACCCGCCGGGAAAGACGACCAGAGCCATCGTGCGCAAGACGAAATGAAACTTGCGAATGGCGAAGTAATGGAACTGAAAGCAGAGGTCGGGCGTGATATAAGGGTTCGGCATCTGCTCCATAGGCAGGGCGATGTTCAGGCCGACCGACTTCTTGCCGGCGTCGTCCGCGCCGCGGTTGGCCGCTTCCATGATGCCCGGCCCGCCGCCCGTCATGATCGTGAATCTCGGGTTGCCTGACGGGCAGCAGTTTTGTGAAACTAGCTCGGCAAACTGCCGGGCGACGTCGTAAAAATGGCTTTTTTCCACGAGCCGCTCGGCCTGGGCAACCGAACGCTTGAACATCGCGTCATCGGGCTCGGCGGCTGCTTTCTGCCGGGCTTCGTCCAAATGACGGCGGGCCGCTGCCGGTTCGACAATCCGCGTGCTGCCGAAGACCACGATCGTGTTGGCGATCTCGTGCTCTTCGAAAGTCAATTCCGGCTTGAGATACTCAAGCTCCATCCGTGCCGCCCGCAGCTTGGGGTTGTTGAGAAACTCGGTGTCCTCAAACGCCACGCGGTAGCTGGGCGAGTTCGTAATGGCTTTCTGGCGGAGATGGAGATCGTCGTTGGATGGCATAAGGGAGAGTCGCTGGATTGGAACGGCTGGACGCTACAAGTATACTTCCCACCGGCGTTCGCGAAAGATGCGAGGAATGTCGATTGGCGATTCCGGGTGTGCCGATGAAAAGATGGGCATGGTATAATTGGAAGAAACGGAGGTGCATCGTGAACGCAGTCAGAGCAGTTTGGACGAACGGCCATTTTGTGCCCTCAGAGCCGGTCGATTGGCCGAGGGGAGCGAGTTGGTTGTGGAGCCTTTGTCACGACACGAGAGGCTCGGCATGAGGGAAGAGGATTGGGACGACGGCCCGGAGGGATTAGCCAGGTGGTGCGCGGCGGTCGATAGGATTGAGCCGTTCATATGGGCGAAAGGCGAGGAAGAGAACTACGAGCGCCGCGCGAGAAGGTCAAGAAGTTCAACGTTGAGGCGGTGCGCAAGCAGATGGAAGAAATGGTGAGCGACGCACCGTGAAGTGCCACTACCTCTTGGATACGGGGATAGGCCGCCGCATCCTGCAGGTCGATATGCAGATTGCCGCCATCGCCCGCACTTTGCGGAACTGCGTGGTCGTCACGAAGGATTCCGATTTAACCGCCGTGTCCGGCATCAAGATTGAGAACTGGGCGTAATGAATTGAAGCACGGCTCTTGGAAGTTTTGCGGCAAATACTATTTAGCGGAACCTAGATTTAGGGAAAACTAGAGTCGGAGCTAGCTGCGGATGTCACGGAATACGTTCTGACTTGTTCTACCCCTTTTTGGCTCCAGAAGCGAGGGCTTTATGTTCAGAGTAAACGTCCGCGCGATTGCGATCAATCTGGCAGGCGTTCTCGCGATCTTGACGTTTTTGGCTTTCCTTCCGTGGTATCTCATGGGGCCAAATAAGAAACGCCTAAAACACGACATCGCGAACATCCAAGTCTGCGCTCTTCGACACATCGGTGAAAGCGTACCGAAAATCAGTTGGGCGTGATCCGCCGAACCTTCGCGCACTTCTGGCCGCCCCCGATGACTTGCCGCCGGGAAAATGGGACGGCCCGTACCTTGACGGTGACCTCCCACTTGACCCTTGGGGCCATCCATACCATTACTTATGCGCAGGAAAGCATAATCCCGATGGTTGCGACATTTGGACCGTCTCTCCCGACGGCGAGGAATTCTGCAACTGGGCAACTAACGAAGATCTCGAGCGGTGCCTCGACCGACGTTGGGATGCTGGCAGAAGCCGTGAAAGAGTACAAGGGGACGGCCGGATGTTATCCGTTGAATCTCCGCGGACTCATTGTCGCTCCCGAAGTCTTGCCGCCCGTCAAGTGGGCCGGCCCCTATCTGCATAGCGAGCGGTCGGCCATCTTGGTAGGTCGATATCGGTACGCATGCCCGGGAATGCATAATCCCGACGGCTTCGACGTTTGGACTGTCTCACCCTACGGCCAGGAAATAGGAAACTGGGGCCAATGAACGAGCGATTATTAACCCCAATGGCTATTATTGCCTAGCACCACAAGAGTTGTTTTGTCCAGATAGGTGTCCAGTTTTGTCCAAATTCAGACGCAAGCTCACGCTTTGCGTTTTACATTTAGTGAAGCGGATGCTCCGTTCATCGCACCGGAAACGTAGCGGCGAGCGATGACCAGTTTAGGATCCAAAGTAGCGTCAGCGGCACGAGCCATACGGTGGCGGTCGCGCGGCCAAGCCACCGCCAACGCAATGCGACAAGCCGCGTCAATTCTTCCAGCGCCATGCTGGAAAGAACCAGCACCGCGGCGGCCTGCCATCCCAGCACGACTCCCAGCAACATGGCCTCGCCCCAGATCTGGTACCCTGCCCTGCCCATCCCGGCGACGTGTCGGCCGAGCCACCGCGCGGCGCGGCCGAAGCAGTAGCCAATGCCCAGGCCGATCGAGCTATCAATTACACCCGCCCACGCGGAGCCCAAAACTTCTTTCAGGCCTGCCTGCGGATGCAGCCACGGCCAGACTATCGGCGCAACGAAGCCAACGACCAGTAGCGACACGAAGAGCCTCCGAGGAGGATGGCGGCCGTCTAGCGTCATCAACGCGGATGCCAAAAGCGTACACAACAAGCCCAAGTGAAGCAGGCAGATCGCCAACAACTGCAATTGTGAGTAGCCGCCCGATTGATCAGCCGCGGCAGGTGATCGCAAGGGCAGGTTTTGTCCATTGGCGAAGACCTCGACGGCCAGCAACAGCAAGAATAGCCCCGACGTGACGGCTTCGACAAGCGGGTAGCGGATGGAGATCGGCTGGCCGCAGTCTCGGCAGCGGCCACGCAGCCAAAGCCAGGCGAGCACGGGCACATTGTCGTACCAGCGGATCGCGTGCTTGCACCGCGGGCAATGCGAGCCGGGCCAATTGACGCTCAGCCCGGCCGGCATGCGATAGGCGATCACGTTCAAGAAACTGCCCACCGCTCCGCCGACGATGGCAAACCAGGCGACGACGATTCCGCGACCAGCATCGGTAGAGAGAATGTCCATGCTCCAGTTATACCGTTTTTCCCGTGCGCCGGACGAGGCCGGCCGGTCGCGTAGCGGGAAATCTCCTCTTTCGCACAGCCGCCGGCGGCGGATATAATCTAGCGAATGTCCACGGAAGGCCAATCGCCGCGCATTCTCCTCGTTCGCCTCAGTGCGATTGGCGACGTGATCCACGGCATGCCGATCGCCGCCGCAGTCCGCCGGCATTTTCCCCGCGCGTATCTTGCCTGGGCCGTCGCAGAGCGAGCCGCTCCGTTACTGGAAGGACATCGGACAATCGACGAGCGGATCGTGCTGCCGCGCGGCTGGCTGCGGTCTCCTGCCAAAGTCTTGCGACTGCGAAGGCAACTCAAGAGTCTTGCCTTCGATACGGCGATCGACGCTCAGGGGCTAACCAAGTCGGCGGCCGTCGCCTGGCTTTCCGGCGCACGGCGGCGGATCGGCATGGGCGGACGCTGGGGCCGCGAACTTAGCCGGTGGCTCAACAATACGCTGGTCAAAACGGACGATTTGCACGCCATCGAGCGCGGCCTGAAGCTGCTTGAGCCGCTGGGCATTAGCTCGCCTGCCGTGGAGTTTCAATTGGCTGAAACGGCGTGGGACGGCAATGCCGCCGAGGAGATCATCCGCCGATTACGCCTCGATGAGCCAAATTGTCGCCTTTCGCTCCGCGAAAATTGTGCTGCTTTCGCGGAGCGAAAGGCAACACTCAGTGGCTTTGTGCTGCTCATTTCCGGCGCGGGCTGGCCGTCCAAGCTATGGCCCGTCGATCGTTATGCGGCCGTGGCCGACTACTTGGGACAACGATGGAACTTGACGAGCCTCTTGGTCTGGGGCAATGAAGCCGAGCGGGTCGGGCGGAAGAGATCGCCACCGCTTCGGCCGGCCATTCAGTATTAGCGCCGCGAGTAACGCTGCTTCAGCTTGCCGCCTTGGCCCGGCGTGCCCTATTTGCCATCGGTTCGGACACGGGTCCGTTGCACCTTGCCGCGGCCGCCGGAACCCGCTGCATTGGCCTTTACGGTCCTTGGCCGGCCGACAAGCACGGACCGTATGGGCCGCAACATATCAACTTGCAGAAAATGTGCCTGAACGGCACGACGCATGAGCGCCGTCACGCGCCCGTAACCTATATGGAAGCCATCGACGTGGCGACGGTCTGCGCTGCCTGCGATCGGATGGCCGCTACAACCAGCGCGGAATTTGTGTACAATGGGAAACTGTAAGAAATACCGGGCTAACAATAGATTCTCATTGGCCCCTTGTCGGGCCTCTCAAAATCCGTGACAAACAATCGCTTTGGGCCGGCTGTCCTTTGCCTTGCAAGTTTTCTCTGTCTAGCCGCTGTCGCACTGGCGGGAGAAAGCGGCTCGCCGGCTTCCTCGTCGCTGCCGGCCAAAGACAAAACTGCGGCGCCGCTCAGCAAGGAAGCCCGGCAGCAAATCACACGGTACCACGTCGCCCGGAAGCCGGCGCAACGGGCGGCCGCTTCGTGGACCTGATTGCAAATGGCGACGAGGGCAAGTCGGCCGCCAAGGAGATTTTCGAAAAGGAATTGAAGCTCGTCGAACCGGCCATTCGCGCAGCCCGGCAGCCGACGAAGTTCGACGCCCCGATGGAGAAGCTCCGCAAGGTGCTTGCTGACCTTCGCAATGATCCCAATCTTAACAAGGATCAATTGAAGCAAGTCGGGCTGCCGACGCTCGAAGAACTGACCGTCGTCTATGGCCAGTGGACGCACGCTATATCCGCCCGCACAGCCAAGTCGAGCCGCGCGATCGCACAACTCCGCCAATTGATTGCCGTACTCAAGATTCTACAAGAGAAGTGGCCGCTGGACTGCGCCAATACCCGTCAACGAATTTCTCACACAGGCCGAATCGCAACTGGGCAAACTGACGGGCAACGACGAAGAGGATGCCCAGAAGATTCTGGCTGACAACCGCGCCCACGCAGCCAAATTCTCCGCGGACATACGCATCGGCATGGACGAGGTGAATGCCGTGCGGATGGTTTGCGGGCTGCGTCCGCTTGCCTACGACGAGAAGCTCTGCGCGGCTGCCTTGGAACATAGCAGCGAAATGGAAAGCCATAATTACTTTTCGCACGAGTCGCCCACCGAGGAAAAGAAAACGCCTTGGGATTGCGCGAAGCTGGCCGGCACTACGGCGTCCGGCGAAAACATCTTCAAGGGCGCGGGCGACGCCCACGCGGCGATCAAGGGCTGGTTTCTCAGCCCGGGGCACCATAAGAACATGCTTTCTCAATCTGCCCGGCGGCAAGGTCTCGGTCGGGCGGGAAGCATCTGGACGCAGATGTTCGGCGGTTGAGCAGTCGGGTGCATATCGCTTCTTGCTGGCTCTTGTCCGACCATTTTGAAATCGCAGCGTTCAATCGCTCCAGCCGCGATCCCGATCAGAAATGAACCAGATTTGCAAGGAAAGACAACAAGGACCATTGCCTTTGCCTCTTGACCGCATACAATGACCCTGATGGAAGGCCTGCGGTGCGTTTGATCGGCGGAATTCCAGCAAGATTTGTCGGATGACTGAATTGAGGGCAACCCGGGAGTACCGGGAGGCTCGTTAGAAAGTAAGCCGACGTGTCCGAATACCTTCGGGTGTTCTGCCACGTCGGCTTTTTTTTGTTTCTTGCATTCGGTGTGCGAAGAGTTTTCAGAAACCAAAAACCAGGGGGTCTCTGGCACATGCATTGCAAGCGAGTGTGCGAGACTTGTATCCGCGCTCTTGCCAAATGCGCAACTAGTTTTGTTCGATCAATTAACATTTTTGGCACGACTGCCTAACATTTGGGCAATTGGAGGAAGTCCCAAATCACACTATTGAGTCGCGTTAGCGGCAATGTTTGGGGCATCAACGAGCGTCCCTAACTTGTTGCTGCGAATGACATTAGCATTGGGTTAGAGCGGGCGATAGGCATGGCGCAACAAAGCACTATGCCACCGCGTAGGGAGCAATAAGACGCACACTCGCGGTGCTTCCGAATTTGTGAATTGGAGTTATGCTGGATTGCTGACGAACAAGAAAAGATTGCATAGCATGTCCCGCCCGGCGAGTTCGGCGCAAGCCAGTTGAGTAATCGAATCTGGTGCTGTTTGCCGAATCCCCCCTGTCCCTTCCCACCTACCGCGTCAAATGATTGCTACTCTTGCGGTCGCGCTGTATGCGTCGCCGCCGGGCAGCGGTCTATACATTTTTATCATCGAGCAAGGAACTCGCGATGAGCGACAATTCGGCCCCCGCATTGGAAGCAAGCGCGGTAGTGGATCGTGATGAACTTGATCCGGAAGCGCCGGAGACATCCGAGCACATTTCGCGAGCGAAGCCCTCAACTGTGCCGCACGCGCGATGGCGCACCGCGCGGCGCGTGGGCTGGCTGCTGCGTCCGTTCCGGGGCACAGTCTCGCTGCTGCTCGTATTGTCGATTGTTGCAGTGGCGATCGACGTCGTGCCGCCCATGCTGCAAGGATTGCTCGTCGATCATGTGCTCCGGGTTGATCCGAACGTAA
The DNA here is from genome assembly GCA_963707295.1 of uncultured Planctomycetia bacterium. Lineage (GTDB taxonomy): Bacteria > Planctomycetota > Planctomycetia > Pirellulales > Thermoguttaceae > JANXQG01. Next base: position 2,004,149 of record CAVPPL010000005.1, on the reverse strand, counting down.
GCGGATCGGCTCAACTGCTAATCTTGTTGGCCGGCATCGTCTCCGGGCTGCTCGCGATTCGTGTTGCCGCCACGGTGGTGAACGTGATGAAGGGCAAAGTTTCCAGCCGCGTGGGCACCACCCTCACGGCCTATCTGCGGAATGCTTTGGTCGAACGGCTCAGCTTCCTGCCGCTGGCGTACCACAATCGCAACCAGGTCGGCGCGTTGATGAGCCGCGTGGCCTACGACACGGAAACGCTGCATACGCTCGTTTATCACATCACGAGCGGGCTATTGCTTCAGTCGCTGCAACTGCTGGGCATCGGCGTGATGCTGTTCTACCTTAATCCAAAACTGGCCGTGGTGACGCTGTTGCCGATGCCGCTGATCGCTGCCGGGAGTTGGTATTTTACCCGCTACCTGCAGCCCCGCTACAACCACTATTGGGACGCCGTCGGCAAACAAGCAGGCGGCCTGACGGGCATGTTGACCGGCATCCGGGTAGTTAAGACGTTCGCCCAAGAGGAACGCGAGATCGACCGCTTCGGTCGCGCCAGCCGCCACCTCTGCGAATCGCGGCAGAATGTCGACGGCTCGATCTCCACGTTCAGTTCGCTGATGGGTTTTGTCTTTGCTTCGGGCGGCCTGGCCGTGTGGTATATCGGCGGACGCGACGTGCTGTTCGGACAAATGACTCTCGGCGCACTGATGGCCTTCCTGGCCTACCTTGCGATGTTTTACGCGCCGCTCACGTCGATCAGCGAATTGATGAGTTGGTTCGGCAGCTTCTTTGCGACGATTGACCGAATTTTTGATCTGCTGGAAACGCCTATTGAGGGAGAGGCGGTGGACGGAGAGGTCGGTAGGGTGGGACAAGAGAGCGCAGCGACCGCCGGCCCACCAATCGACGGTGTTGGTGGGCCGGCGCTCGCAAGCTCGTTGGTCCCACCCTATGCGTCTCGCGGCGGCGTCGAGTTCCGTCACGTCAGTTTTGCTTACGACAAAAACAAGCCGGTGCTCAAGGACGTCAATTTCGCAGTCCAGCCGGGCGAGATGGTTGGTATTGTCGGCCGCAGCGGCTCGGGCAAGTCAACGTTGGTCAGCCTCATGGCCCGGCTCTACGAAGTCGATTCCGGCCAGGTGCTCATCGGCGGTGTCGACGCGGCGACCGTCGAGCCTCGCGAGCTGCGCCGCCACATCGGCATGGTGCAGCAGGAGCCGTTTCTTTTTCGGGGCAACGTTTGGGAAAACATCACCTACGGCAACCTTTCCGCCGATCCGGAGGAGGTTTTGATCGCTGCCCGTCAAGCAGATGCGCACGGCTTTATCATGCGGCTTCCGTTCGCCTACGAGAGCCACCTGGGCGAAGGCGGCGCGGGCCTTTCGGGCGGCGAGCGGCAACGGCTCTCCATCGCCAGGGCGTTGCTCGTCGATCCGGATATCCTCATTCTCGACGAGGCGACGGCGAGCATCGACGCCGAGTCGGAGCGGGCGATCTGCGCGGCCATCCGCCGCTTCTCGCGGCGGCGGACGACCATCGCCATCGCACACCGGCTTTCGACGCTCCGCAATGCCGACCGTCTTTTGGTCTTCGACCAGGGCCGGCTCGTCGAGCAGGGCACGCACGCAGAATTGATGGCCTTGGATGGGCTCTATAGTTCGCTCGTCCGTTTGCAATACAGCAGCGGCCCCTCCGAGGAAGTGGATGACGAACTTATCGAGACGCCGTGGCTCGATCCGGCCGATACACGGATTGCCGCGGATGACGCGGGCACGCTGACCGTCGAAACCGGTTCGCGAATCCATCGCGACCTCGTCGCGGCCGCCGCATTCCCGGCGACATTGCCGGACGCCTTAATCAGCCTCCGCCGGCTGGAGCCGGACGGCTGCGAGTCGGAGATTGGCATTCTTCGCCACTTGGACCAATGGCCGGCGGCGACCCGCGCAGCGGTGCGTCACTCGGCGGAACGCCGCCAGATTTTGCATCGCATCGACGAATTCCGCCAAGTGCGAACTTGCGGCAATGCGCTGGAATTGATCGTCGGCACGCCGGATGGCGTGGAGAACATTCGCATGGAGAAGTCGAGCGACGGGTCTGCAGCGCTACGGGCGACGCGGACTGTTGTTGGTTGACGGCAGCGGCCGCTACTTCGTAGTCCCGGACCGCGACGCATTGCCAAAAGCACAACAACAATTACTCAGCCTTTATTTCGGAGAACAGGTTTAAGCAATGTTGACCGCCAAGGAAGCTATGATGAAGTCTCATCAAGCGGCTATGCCGCGTCTGAATGCCGCGGAGGGCGGCGCGGGCGCGCAGCGTCTTGTGCCCCCACCGCTGGAGCAGCACCGTCACCACTTTCAGCGGCTGGCTGCCCGACACGTCGTTGACGTTCAAGCGTCCGGACCGGTTGCGGCGGCGCGTCAAAGCCGTCGAGAGATCGCTCGAGGCATTTTATCGGCGTATGGCCGACGCAGCGGAGCTGCGCAAAGCCGTCGGCGCGGCCGATTTGACTTTGTTGGAGAATCTCAGCGCCGTCGAGGAACATCTCGACGTGGCCCGGCAGGAGCTGGCCCAGCCACGGCGCTTGCCGTTGCCGCTAATCGTCGCCGGGAACTCGGCGGGTCTGCCGCGGATCTTCGACGTGGCGCAAGAGCTGGTTGTGCGCTGCGACGCGGAGATCGACGGCGAATTGATCGAAGCGGCTGTGACGGGCTATCAGTCGCAGTGCGCACTTACGCTCCGGGAATTATGGGCCCTGCCGGCAATGCTTCGTCTGGCCGTCTTAGAGCATCTTCGCCGCGCGGCTGCGTCGCTGCATTCGAATTCCCCGGAAACACTGGCCGCATCAATCGCGAACGGCGTCGCCGCCATGCGGGCATTGGGTCTCCGTGAATTGGCGCGAGTTCGTGGAGCGGCAAAGCGCCGTCGAGGCCGCGCTGGGCCGCGATCCGCTGGCCATTTATCCGCAGATGCATCCCAAGAGCCGCGAATGCTACCGCAAAGCGGTCGAGTCCCTCGCCGCACACTGCCCCTTGGACGAAACCCAAGTGGCGCTGGCCGCCGTGGAACTGGCGGGGGTCGGTCACGGCGGGCAAGACGCTGCGAGCACGCCCGGCTGCCGGAAGCCAGCGCCAGGGCCAGTTTGGCGAAGGTATGAAGGAGCGGCACGTCGGCTTCTTTCTTTTCGATCGAGGGCGGCGAATGCTGGAGGAGAGGATCGGCTTTCGGCCCAGCTTATGGGAACGCGTCACACATTTCGCCCGCAGCGCCCCCTGCCCTGTTACCTTGGCATGATCGCCGTGGTCTGGCTGGCGCTGGTTGCTTTGACAGTCTTCATTGGAATCGAGGCAGGCGTCATTACTTTGATCGGTGCCTCCGCGTCGTCGCTGCTCGCAGTCCTATGGGCAGGTGCCGCCTGCGAGTGTGCCGTGCGGCTTGTCAACTGCCTCGCGACCATGATCGTCGAGCCGTGCGCGATCATGCGATTAGATTTCTCCGCGGGCATTCCCGACGACTGCCGCACGCTCGTGGCCGTGCCCACGCTGTTGACCGGCGCGCGCGCGGTTCGCGACATGGCAGATAAGCTCGAAGTCCGCTACCTCGCCAACCGAAAAGACAATCTCGGCTTCGCGCTGGTGACTGATTTTCCCGACGCGGCCACGGAAACGTCGCCCGAGGATGCGGCCTTGCTGGAACTCGCCCGCGGAGAAGTCGATCGGCTTAACGCCAAATATGGCGTTGACGATTCGGAGCCGTTCTTCCTTCTGCACCGGCGGCGTAAGTGGAACGCCCAGGAAAAGTGCTGGATGGGCGAGGAGCGCAAGCGCGGCAAACTCGCCGGCTTGAATCGGCTGCTCCGCGGCGACGGCTCGGACTTCAGCGTCACGATCGGCGCGCTCGATTTCCTTGCCTCGGTGCGTTACGTGATCACGCTAGACAGCGACACTCTGCTTCCGCGCGACACGGCCCGCGAGTTGATCGAAGCAATGGCCCACCCGCTCAATCGGCCGCGAATCGACCGGCAGTCGCGGACCGTCGTGGAAGGCCACGCCATATTGCAGCCCCGCGTGACCATCACGATACCCGAGGCGCGGCAGAGCGTTTTCGCGCAGCTTTTTGCCGGAGACGCGGGCGTCGATCCGTATACGCAGCAGACCAGCGACGTCTATCAGGACGTTTTCGGCGAAGGCAGCTTCATCGGCAAAGGCATCTACGACGTTGACGCCTTCCGGACGGTGTTTCGCCGCCGTTTTCCCGAGAACCGCGTGCTCAGCCACGATCTCATCGAAGGCTGTTTCGCGCGTAGCGGGCTGATCAATGACGTGGAGTTGTTTGAAGGCTTTCCGGCCCGGCTTCCGGCCGACATGAGCCGTCGGCATCGCTGGATTCGCGGCGACTGGCAGATCGCCGCGTGGTTGGGCCGGCAGGTGCCCGCCCATTCGCGCAACGCCGACAATCCACTGTCGCCGCTTTCGCGCTGGAAGATTTTCGACAATCTCCGCCGCAGCCTGGCGCCGGTGTTCCTGTTGACATTCCTGCTGGCTGCTTGGACCGCAGATCCGACTGCCGCCATCGGTTGGCTGCTGCTGGCGCTAGCCGCCACCTTGAGCCCGGACTTGCTCCCCTTCCTGCCAGGCTTATTTCGCAAACCGCCCGGCAACCCACTGAGCCTGCATCTGAAGCTTCGGTCCGCCGAGTTGGGCAAATTGCTCTGCCGCGAAGCGTTCGGCTGGATCACACTGCCTTATAACGTGTCGTGCAATCTTGACGCGATTGTTCGGGCACTATACCGCCTTCATGTTTCGCATCGCAAACTGTTGGAATGGACGGTCTCCAGCGAGGCTGAGCAGAATTGCGTGCAGGACTGCATCGGTTACTATCGCCTGCTTTGGGCCTGCCCGCTTGCTGGAATCGCTGCCTCAGCGTGGCTTGCGATTGCGTGCCCCGCGGCGCTGCTGTGGGCCGGACCGCTGCTGCTCGCATGGCTTGCCGCGCCGCTGGTCGCCTGGCGGATTTCGCGGCCGCGAACAGTGGACGCCGTGCCGCTTTCCGCGCAAGAGCGCGCAAACGTCCGCCGCTGGGTGCGCCGGACGTGGCACTTCTTTGACACGTACGTCAACGAAGAGAACCATTGGCTTCCGCCGGACAATGTGCAGTGGGGCGATCCCGTACGTCAGGCTTTCCAGCCTGACAATCCCGATGCTATTCAACCTGGAAAGACTGACGTACAGATCGTTGCTCCCCGGTACGAGCCCGACGAATATCGGTCTGGGATTGCTGTCCGACCTGGCGGCCCATGATCTCGGCTACCTGTCCGCTTCGCGATTGCTCGAGCGGACACGACGCACGCTGCAAACGATGCTCAAGCTGGAAACGCATCGCGGCCATCTTTACAACTGGTACGACACGCAGACGCTTGAACCGCTTGGAGAACGTTACGTTTCCACGGTCGATAGCGGGAACCTGCGCGGGGCCCTGTTGGTCATGCAGGCCGGGCTGGCCGAACTGCGCGACCGTCCGCTGGTCGGCCCGCTGTTCGCGGAGGGCTTCCAGGACACGTTAGATATCTTCAGCGACATCGGAACCCGGAGTGCCGGCGATGGTCGCGCAGTGGAAGCCCGAAGCGCTAGCGAGGCGATGAATCTCATCGATCGCGTGGCGGTGACCGCTGCGGATGCAAATTGTACGCCGCTCCCTAACGAATGGTTTGCGGCGCTCGCGCGGCAGTGCGCCTCGGCCCGTGAAGAACTGGCGATACTGGCGTTCTGGCTCAGCGACGACAAGGGAGAGAGGGTGAAGGCGGAGCTAATGGCTGCCCAATCGTCGCATGATTCGGAAGCGCTGCGATCGGCCGCGGCGGAACTTCTCGCGGCGATCGAACGGGCCGATCGCGGTTGCAGCTTGCGGCAGTTGCCGGAATCGGCCAACGACGTTATCCGCCTGGCGGGCCAGTTCGCCGTGATGGGCAACTTGGGTGGAGAGTTCGCCGCCCTGGTCGCTCGCGCCGAACGGGCCGCCGAGTACGCCCGCGAGCAGCTTGCCGCCATCGACTCGTTGATCGAGCTTTGCGGCGATTTCACCGTCATGGACTTCCGCTTCCTCTTCAATCAGCAGCGTAAACTGCTGTCGATCGGCTACAACGTCGGCGAGCGCCGCCGCGACGCAAGCTGCTACGATTTGCTGGCCTCGGAATGCCGGCTGGCCAGCTTCCTGGCCGTCAGCGATGGGCAACTGCCCGCCGATCACTGGACCGCCTTGGGCCGCAGCGTGGCCTTGCACGGCGGCGTGCCGGCGCTCATGAGTTGGTCCGGCTCGATGTTCGAATACCTCATGCCAATGCTCCTCATGCCCTCCCACTCGACGACCCTGCTGGACGCGAGTTGCCGCGCGGCGGTCCGGCGGCATATCGAATATGCCCGCGAGCAGGGCCTGCCCTGGGGCGTTTCGGAAAGCTGCCACGATGTCAAGAACGATGACGACGACTACAACTACCGGGCCTTCGGCGTGCCGGGACTTCGTCTGGAACAGCGCACCGACCGCAGCCAGGTGGTGGCCCCCTATGCTTCGGCGTTGGCGGCCATGGTTGCTCCGAAGGTTGCCTGCGCGAACCTCTTACGGCTTGAGGATGTCGGCGCGCTGTGCAGCTACGGTTTTTACGACGCGATGGACTACAGCGTGGCCAGCAGTTGCCAGCCGGCCGTATGCCGAACGGTGATGGCCCATCACAGCGGCATGGCGCTTGTAGCATTCACGAATATCCTGCTGAACTCGCCCATGCGGCGGCGGCTGATGGAAGATCCGCGCCTGCGAGCGCACGATCTGTTGTTACAGCAGCGCACTCCGCAAGCGGTCCGGCTAGTCGATTGGCGAAAGCGAGAAGGTGCAGCGCAGCTTCTCGCCCGGCTGGAAGCACGTACCGAATCGTAGGGTGGGACAAGCTCGATTCAAGCGAGCGACGGCCCACCGATCGCCTCGCAACTATGTTGGGCCTGCGCTCGCTTCGCGATCTGGTCCCACCCTACAAGCCTCAATTCCGCTTGGAAACTTCCACGAAGATCGCCTTAACCGGCTTCGAATTGGCCTCCTTCGACACCGTTGCCGCCGTCGCCACGACCTGCACTTCGGCGTTCTTCGGCGCCGGAACTCGCAACTGACTAATCGGAACGCGGAAAACGTGGTCCAATCCCGCGCGGACTTCGGGCAACGCGGCGAATGTCCGGCTGGCCGCCGCGTCGCCGTCGAGCCATTCCAAGAGCGCCATCGTACCCAGCGAAGTGTTCCAGAAATCGTGCCGTGCGGCCACCGCGTAGGGCTCCGACGCCCCCGTTGCCCATTTCGCCGAATCGGCCATTCCCAACGGATCGTGCAGCCCGTGCCGCAAAAGGAAGCGCAGGGCGTCGGCCCCGCCGTCCACCTGGGTCTGCAAAGCGAACGCCGCGCTCCAAGGCATGAATAGGTCGCGTTGGCCGAAATCGTTATAGAGGCTGAACTGCTGGTAGTTGGTCAGCGTGCCGTCGTCGCCCGCGTCCGGCTGAACCATGTACGGCCGCTGCAATTCCGCCAGCCGGGCCATGACTTGCTGCTCGTAGCAGACGTAGTTTTGCCACGGGTTCACCGCCAGATGCTGGTCCGGGAAACAATCGATGCCACGGCCACGGACGTCCACGAACAGATTCAACAGAGCCTGCGTGAACGGTGCGCGGAACTCGCTCAGGCTATGGACCACCGGCGCTTCGTCTCGCTTGACGATGGTCTTGCGCACCCGCATTACGTCTGCGTTCCAGAGCGTTTCGATCGGCACATGATGCTGAACCGTCAAATGGGCCGCCAGCGAGATCACGTTGCCCTCGTTCGTGTAGCCGTCGTAGATAAACGGCACGAAGCCCGGCGGGCCGTACGGGCCGCCGCCGCGGTACGACATCCGCCAGCCATTGGGCCGGCGAAGGCCGAGAAATTGAAGCGGTTCTCCGTGCGGTCGATCGCCTGCCGCAGTGCGGACGGCGTACTGCCGAGCATCTTGTATTGGTGCAGCGCCAGGGCCAAGAATGCCGCGTCCACCGCCGATTCTTCCGGTAAGAGCGAAGGCTTGAGCGTGACCCAATCGACGTTTCGCGGCGGCAGATAATGCGCCTTGTCCAGGAGGAGGTCGATCGTGCCCAATAGCGTCTGGACATAGCGATCGGCTTCGTCCTGGGCGATCCAATGCCGGCGGGTGGCGGCGGGCAACATCCAGAGTACGCCCGCGGTGCAGTTCAAACCCGCGTCGGTCGATTGATAGGAGTTATTGGGGATCAAGCCGTTGTTGCGGCTGCGCGCGGCCCAGAGCGCGTCCCACTGCCGGTGCGCCACGCGGTCCACCAACGCACGTAGCGGACTGGTGTCGATATCCAGCGGCCCGCCGCGCTCGACGAGCTCGACGTTCGCCAGGTAGATGCGTCCCGCGGGAATCTCCTTTTGCGGCGCGAACGTGAAGTCCACCGTGAGGATGCGGGTCAGGTCGGGCGAGCCTTCGACCGTCCACTGCGGCGCGGCAAGCGACAACGGCGCCTCGATCTGCTGCCAGTCGCCCTTGGCCGGCAGCGAGTAATGATAGACGGCGCGCTTGCGCAAGTTGTCGCGATAATCCTTCAATTGCAAGGCGGCGTCCAAAACGGCCTTGGTATCGTTGGCAATGGTAATGCGCAGTGCGCTGTAGCGGGCCAGATCGCGGGTCTGGTAATAGGCCCGCGTAGGGCCGAATCCGCAGGCCAGGCATTGCAGATACGTTTCGCGGCCGGCGGCCAGCGGGCCCATCTCGGCCGTCAGGGCCGGTCGGCCGCCGCGGGTCCGCGCGGGCTGGATCGAAAGCTTTTGCATCGAACCGGCCTGCCAGGCGCCGCCCCAGGTGTTTACCAGTTCGGTGCGGTAGCCGTCGAAAAGGGGCGTGATGGAAAGATCGACCTTCTGGGAAGCCGGCGCGATGGCGGCGCGTGCGATCCTCCCGTGTGCAACTGCGCAGATCGCCATCATTGCAGCCGCCACGCGCGGCGCCAATCGCCTGACACGGTCAAGAAATGGTCTTTTCATAACGTCCATGTTTACGTCTCCTGACGAGAAGTGAAGGCTTGTCCATGCCTATCCGCATTGTAACCGAAAACTGGTCGAATCCCAAGGCACATTCACGTCCAATTGGCCTTGACACGGGTAATCTACAATTTGGGATTGACCTGAATTGCTGCGGTAACAGAGAAACAAAGAAGGTGAAAGGTGAGCCTTGGGTTCTGCCCCTTCTCATCGCCACCGACGGCGGAGTATAATGAAGGTTGAATCTGTTCTTATTGGGCTCGTCTGTCCAGGTATTGCAGGCCAGCTTTTACTGGGGGTCAAGTTACTTGACCGATACGATCGCGCGTGGTCGGCGTTAGCCATAGCTTACGGCCTCAGCGTTTAACGATCGAATCGCGGAAAAGGGGAGAATCATGGAGCCGCGTGTGCCTGTTGAGAATCGCGATTTCAGGCCAAGGGCCTTTACCCTCGTGGAATTGCTGGTGGTCATCGCCATCATCGGCATCCTCATCGGCCTGCTGTTGCCGGCCATCAACGCCGCTCGGGAAGCAGGACGTTGGGCGCAATGCTCCAACAATCTGAAACAGATCGGCCTGGGGTTCAATACCTACGAGGGAACGATGGGCCTCTATCCGCCAGGAAGGGCTGGTTATGACAACAACGGGACAGCAAAAGGCGCGGCCTCCGCCGGCACAAGCGGTTTCGTCTACATACTGCCGTACATCGAGGAGAACTCCGCGTACAAAGCATTCATGCCATTCGCCAAGGGCGCGATTTTCCCCGTGATTATCAATGCAACGTCTACGGGATGGGAAACGCCGGCGATTACGCAGGCCCTGCAGACGCGGCCGAAGACCTTTGTCTGCCCGACCGATCAATCAAAAGCGCTTTATACCGGCCCCAATTCTCCGGTGCCGACCAACGGCGCCACCGGCTACCCAACCGGTTGCTACGCGCTGATGATGGGATCGAATGGGCCGCCGCTGTTCGCCATTACCGACGAGGTCAACGTCAAGCAGAACAACAACGGCATGTTCGTCTATGTCAAGGGACGCACTGCACAAAAAGTGACGCGCGGGCTTGCCCACACGATCTTCGCCGGCGAGACGACAAACAACGATAGCGATACCGAACCGAACCGCTGGATGTACGCCACGCGCTTGGAGGACAGCCTGCGGGGCACGTGCGTTGCGATCAATACGCCCGTCGTGGGAACGGCCAGCAACGGCGCCTACAGCAGCAAGCACCCCTCCGGCGCGAACTTCGTCTTCGGCGATGGCCATGTCATCTATATCGGCGACGACATCGACATGCCGACCTGCCAAACCATGTCGCACATCGTCTTTATGCCGCAACAAGGCGACGTGACGCAGATGTACGCGCCGTGAGAACGTGTTGGGCGCAACCCGCGTGCCGGATGCAACCAGATCTGCCCACTGCAAACCTGCCGACTAGCGCGATCATGCAATTCAAGTTCCAAGTGTTCCAAACGATCGGCCTTTCTTTCGCCCTGGCGTTGCTGCTGTCCGGCTGCGGCAGTCGTCCGGAATGCGTGCCGGTCTCGGGGAAAGTGCTTATCGACGGGAAGCCGCTCGAAGCAGGCATGGTCCGAGTCGTGCCCAGCAAACACCGACCGGCGATGGGACAGATCGAAAAAGACGGCACATTTCGCCTCACGACGTTTGTCGAAGGCGACGGCTGCGTGACGGGCACGCATCCGGTCGAAGTGATTGTTTTCGAACAGCTCTCGCCTACCGAAAAACGGTGGCTAGTTCCCAAGAAGTACGCCCAGGCGGCAACTTCCGGGCTGACGATAACCGTCGCTGGCTCCAAGGCGGACCAAGTGCTTGAATTGAAATGGGACGGCGGCCGGCCGTTTGTCGAAAAAACGTCCGTTGGCGGTCATTGATGGTGCTTGAAATGCGTGTCCGTGGAGCGGCGGTTCAACTCGCTCGCCAGCACTCGGCGATGTCGGCGGCCCGACCATCGATGCCGTGTTGTCTATTCGGCGCGATTTCGCTAACATGGTAGCACCATGCCCAGCCAGAAGCTCAGTGGACAGCGCGACGGTTCTTCCGATTCGGACGCCGGATCGAAACGGTGGATGCAGCTTGCGCTGGAGTTGTTCACCACTGCCAACAAGGAGGGCGACCCGGATGCCTGGCTCGCTGCCGCCCTGCCGGTGATTGCCTCCGAATTGGGGAGCGATTTCGCCGCCGTGGCAGTGGCCGATGGGGGCCGATGGAACGCTCGGGCGGAATCGGGTCCCGCGCGGCGCTGCCGAGCGAACTGCTGGCCGAGACTCTCGATCGAGAGGCGGTGCGGACCGACGGCGATTGGGCGGCCGGCCCGATCGCCCCTCGCGCCGCTCAGGCGGAGGCGATTGCGCTGCACTGGCCTAAGGCAGTCGCAGGCGATACCGTTGCCGCGGTCGAGTCCCTTTTGCCGCTGGTTCGCGAAGTGCTGGAACTGGTCCGCGCCCGCCATCAGCAGGCCCGCCACGTCCGCCGCCTGGAAGCGGTCCTTGAAATCGCCCAACAATGGAATCAGACCCGCGAGATCGAGCCGCTCTTGGTGCAGATGGCCGAAGCGGCTACGCGGCTGTTCCACTGCGATCGGGCGAGCATTTTTCTTTGGGACCGCCAGAACCGGCTGCTGATCGGCCGCCCTGCCCTGGGCGTCAAGGGCGGCGAGCTTCGCGTCGCCGACGACCGCGGCGTGGTCGGACGCGTGCTGCAATCGGGCCAACCGATGCGTGTCGATGACGCCGCGCAGCCCGATGTGATCGACCATCAGATTGAAGCGCAACTCCGCTATCGCACCCGCACACTGCTTTGCGTGCCCATGCAGAGCCGCAGCGGCGAGCGGTTGGGCGTGTTCGAACTGCTGAATAAGACTTCCGGCAAATTCACGCCAGGATGAGGAGATCGAGTTGACCGAGTTGGCGGCACACGCGGCGGTCGCCTTGGAAAACGTGCAAGACCGGCAACGGCTGCTGGCCATGAACCGCCAACTTGTCGACCAGGCGGCAGAAGGCGTGCGGCTGATCGGCCAGTGTCCGGCGATCGAGTCGCTGCGGTCGATTGTCGGCCGCGTGGCCCAGACCGATCTGGCCGTTCTTGTCGGCGGAGAGAACGGCACCGGCAAGGAGGTGGTGGCGCAATCAATCCACTACCAGAGCCGCCGCCGCGGGCAGCCGTTTATCGCCTTGAACTGCGCGGCAATTCCCGAATCATTGGCCGAAAGCGAGCTATTCGGGCACGAGAAAGGCGCCTTCACGGACGCCCGCGAGGCGCGGCCGGGCAAGTTCGAACTGGCCTCCGGCGGCACGCTATTCCTCGACGAAATCGGTGACCTGAGCCTCAACTGCCAGGCCAAGCTGCTGCGGGTGCTGGAGGAAAAGGTGATGGTTCGCGTCGGCGGATCGGTTCCCATCCCCAGCGACGCCCGCGTACTGGCGGCGACGAATCAGAACCTGGCCGAAATGGTGCATGAGAAGCGATTTCGCGAAGACCTCTATTTCCGGCTGAATATCGTGACGATCGATCTGCCGCCGCTGCGCGAGCGCGGCGACGACATCTTGCTTTTGGCCGAGCACTTCTTGAAAGATTTCTGCCGCCGAGCCCGCCGCGCGCCGCCCGATCTCACTGCGGCCGCAAGCAAGCGTTTGACGGAACATCCTTGGCCGGGCAATGTTCGCGAGTTGCGGAACCTGATGGAACGTCTGGCCTACCTCACGACGGGTGACCGCATCGAGGCCGAGGACCTCGCATTCATCCTGTCGCCGCGACGGGAGGCGGAATCGGTAGCGGACTTGGGCCACAGTCTTGCCGAGGCGACGACGAACTTCCAGAGCGATTACATTCGTCGCACGATTAAGCAGCTTGGCGGCAACATGAGCCGTGTGGCGGAGCAGTTAGGACTGCACCGTTCCAACTTGTATCGCAAGATGAGCCAGTTGGGCATGCAAGTACCCGACAAGAAGTAGATCCCGGAGGCCAAGTCGAACGTGTTTTCACAATGAAACACACGCCGATCCCGGCAATTAGAATTTCGTCGAACGCGCCATTTCCGGCGGAAAGATGCTATACTTCCAGCGGGGTGAACAAAACCCGGCCCGAAGCCGGGGGAAACCCCTTGCAAAGGCTACGTCCATTTGTAAAATTGGTTGTTCGGCCGTCGGTTTGCGGCCGAAATGCCTCCTTAGCTCAGTTGGTAGAGCAGCTGACTCTTAATCAGCTGGTCGTAGGTTCGAGCCCCTACAGGGGGCACTACTTAAAGCCTTACGTGATAACAAGTTACGTAAGGCTTTTCTTATGCACCTACAAGAAGGGTGCAGTTTCAGTGCAGCGCCGGTGCAGCAATTTCTGGATTCTTTTCGGCCTTGCCAAGAACACCCGCCGGACACTGCGCGGGCGGGACAAGAGGTTCGTCCACGCGCGGCGAGCGCAACTCATTCGCAATTAGTTGCGAATGAGACGCTTTAAATTTAGGTTCGTCCACGCGCGCGAGGAGCAACGCCGGGTTCTGTTGTGAAGAAATCTGCACAACAGGTTCGTCCACCCGCCGCTTCCCGGACCCACCGCTACATGGAGACCGACGCCGGACGGCCCGTTATTGTCGTTCGTCCACCCGCCGCTTCCCGGACCCACCGCTACCGCCGTCGCCGCAACTCCTTGCCCAGCCTGCCTTTCCAACGCACTTTGCGAGCATGACGCTAAATCGGGTTTGCCGCATGGCTCGGAACCGTTCACGCTCGCAAACTGACGCTCTACGATTGCGACTGCCGCACGATCGGACGCCCGGCCGATACTCCGGACCTTGGAAAAGACAGCCCGCAGAATCGCTTCTACGCGGTCGCTGCTTCCGGCTCCGGCATGGCCACGATCGGCATGAGGGAGCGCCCTCGCTTCCCGCCAGGAGAACTCATTAAGTAACCCCACCCCAGCGCCCAGGAGCCGGCCGTGAGCACGTCCGTAAAGGAACATCGAATCACCATCGACCCGGAGTTCAAGGCGCTCATTCCGCCGCTTGCGCCGGAGGAGCTAGAGCAGCTTGAAGCGAACCTTGTGGCGGACGGATGCCGCGACCCGCTCGTTCTATGGAACGGAATTCTGCTTGACGGCCACAACCGGCACTCAATCTGTATTCGCCGTGGCATCGCCTACACGACGACCACGGTTGAGTTGAAGGACCGTGACGCGGCAATTGAGTGGATTATCCTCAATCAGTTCGGACGCCGGAACATTACCATCTTCACGCGGGGCGAGTTGGCGTTGCGGCTGGAACCGATCATTGCGGCGAGGGCCGCTGCGGCACAAGCGAGAAAACCACAATCTGTTTTACTGAAATCAGGAAAACAAAAGCCGGTCCATGTCGATAAGGAGCTGGCGAAAATCGCCGGAGTTTCAGCGGACACCATCGCGAAAACGCGCGACGTGCAGAAGCACGCGACGGAGGAAGTCAAGACCGCGCTCCGCACGAGCAAAGACAAATCCCTAAACCGTGTCGCCAAGGACATCAAGGAAACTCGCCAGAAGCAGGCCCGCAAGCAGAAGCGGCTAGAAGTCGTCGAAGCCGCGCCCGAGTCCGACGAGCGAATCATCGTCGGCGACTTCCGCAAGTGCGGCAGTCGAATTGTTGACGGCTCGGTGTCGCTAATCTTCACCGATCGGCATGAGGGAGCGAGCCTCCCGCCAGCGGCGCCGGGCGGCAGTGAAGAGCAACCGGGAAACATATCGCCCAGCACGATCATGGTCCCCGGCCATGATGACGGGGACGCCGGCGGCTATCCAGCCCAGGACGCTCCCCACGGCCGCGGCGGCGGTGACGCGGCTTCTCCACCCTCCGGCTTCCAAGTCGCCCCACGTCGCTTCTACGACGATTGCACGGCAGGGGTACGCCAACAGCCGCATGACTTCGCGGTCGAATCGCTCGCGGTCCTGCCCGATGCAACCCAGCAAGTCGGCCAGGCTCTTGCGTTCAATGGCGACGACGTTGACCAGCCCTTTGACGGAATAGTCGCCCGTCGCCAGGGTGCCGACTTCTACGGCGAGGGGAGATAGGTCCAGCGGAAGCTGCTCTCTGGAATCACAAATTGCGGTTACCGATTCAGGTCTCAATTCGGCGGGAATCGCGTGTTTCATGCTCAGGGACCGTCAAACGGGAAAATCGGTTGCATAGGATCGCTCAGGATCGACGATCGGCGGTCGGGTCGATGTCCGGGAGGGTGGAAATTGCCGCCCCTCAGAATCGTTTGATAGGGGTAGGGAGAGCCGGTTGAGTCCGGCTCCCCCTCCCTCCGAACCGGACTGGCGATTTTCTCGCATCCGGCTCTCCAGTTGATGGTGTTACCTCAGTGAGGATTGTACAAAACGATTATGGGCGGTTTGCAAGGACCACAGCCCATGCTCGTCGAAGAAGCGATTGGGCCAACGTTGTTGGTCTGTTCCGCGTGCCCGTCCGCGCCGTTTCCGTCGCCGACGCAGAATGCTGCGCAGGCGGCCACGAATCCAGCCATCCAGTTGGCGGAATACCGAACCACGACAGTGGCGAAAGTAGGTGAACCATCCACGAAGCTGCCGACTCAGTCGGGAGCACGTGAAGAGCAGGTCATGCCCGTTCGTGCGTTTCGTCTTCTCACGGACCGCATCCTTGAGTTTCTTTAGGCTCTTTTGCCGCGGTACACGCAGGTCGCCGCGGAAGTGATAGCCCAGAAAATCGAAACTCTCGCTGCGAGCGTCTACGATCTTGGTTTTCGTTGGATGCAGTGTCAGGTCGTTTTCGTTGACCCAACCTTGCACCACTGCCAAGGCCGCATCCGCGTCCTCGCGGGTCTTACACAGGATCACGAAATCGTCTGCATAACGCACCATCGCATAGCCGGCATCGGTCAATGCATGATCCAGCGGGTTGAGGTAGATGTTGGCCAAGAGTGGCGATAGGACCGCTCCTTGCGGCGTGCCCGTCTCCGGTGTCCACTGCCGCAATCCGTCCAGCACGCCCTGCTCCAGGAACATCTCCACTAACCGCAGCACGCGATTGTCCGACACTTGCTCGCGCAGGCGCGCCATCAGCCGTGGTTTCGAGATCGTGTCAAAATAACTCTTGAGGTCCGCATCGACCACATAGACGTGCCCGGCCTTCAGCAGCTCTTCGACTCGCTCCAGGGCCTGATGACAGCCCCTTCCGTGTCGAAAGCCATAGCTGACCGGTTGGAATGTGGCGTCGAAGATCGGTTCCATCACGTGCAGTAGCGCAGTTTGCACCACGCGGTCCCGCACGGTCGGAACTCCCAACGGTCGTTGTTCCGTGCTTCCCGGTTTCGGTATCCAGACTCGCCGCACCGCCTGCGGACGATACGTATTGGTTCGCAGGGCCTCGTACAGTTTGTCCAGTTCTTTCAGGCAATTCTCCTGAAAGTTCGCGACCGTTTGATGGTCCACCCCTGCCGCTCCCCCGTTGTCGATCACATGTCTGCTGGCGACAAACAGGTTCAGCGGAGCATACGCCTTGTCAATCAACGTGTGCCATTTTCCTCCTCGCACTCCTTGTTCGAGTGTTGTCAACATGCAATCTGTCCATACGCACGAGTTCGCCCAGTCGCGGATCGACGGCGGCTTTCCGGCGGGGGTAGCCGCGAACGGCACTGTCACCGGTTCGTTATTCTTCTCTCGTAGTTTGGACATCGTGCATCCATCTTCCTGCACCCCTTCGCTCCACCGGCGTTACCCGGCTTCGCCGCTACTATGGGTGCTCTGACTCCTGGGCGGTCGGCTCTTCGTATCCTTATCAGGGACAATGAACGCCGTCCTTGAATCCGTCCAGGTCTCTCTCCTTACGACGCTTGACCTTCCGACCATTCCGTCCTCAACCACCGTTCTGCCATTTCCCCATCTGGCTTTCGCACGTTACCTCAGCCAGTATAGGCCGCCGCGTCTATCCCCCGGGCAGACCGATCAGGTCGGAGGGATCGCCGTCACGCGATCGGAGGTTCGCCATTGGCTAGCAGGCTCCCCGACAGGCTTGGCCGAATCAGGTTCGTCATCCTACGGACTGGTCATTCGCCTCCAGTTGCTTCCCACCCCTTCTCGCGAAGACGCGGTTACTTTCGACTAAAGGTTCGTAACGTACACCTTGCGGGGACTTGCACCCCGCCGATCAAACGCTTTCAGAGACGCACTAGCCCGCCGCACGTCCGGCGGCCTGCTGCTGCAAAGCACACACGGCCGCACGTTGACCAGCCCGCCGCATGTCGGGCAGCGATGTCTCTTTGCTCGTCTAAACTTGTTTTCCATTCCTGCCGTCCTGCCGGCGCGATAGGCGAATCTTCTCAGTCAGATAAATGTCAACCAGCCCGGTCACGGCGCAATCTCTGACTTCGTTGAACTGGCGGTCCAGTATCCCGGCCAAGTACCACACGGCTTTTCGGAACGGAGCAAAATCTTCTATCCAGTTTTCGTACCAACTCCATCTTTCGTTTCTCGCAATCGACTTCGCATCGGCGATGAAATCCCGCATGACGGGATAACATTGCAGATCTGAAAAAGTTACCGGGTCTCGCATGGTCACGGATGTCGTGAATTGATATTGACGATACTCAGCGTTTTCGATCCGTCGCCAAGCGCTTGCGCCGTCGCCGCGTCCTCGGGCCGCAAGGGATAGGAAAAGGGCGTGGTGGAGACCGGCCAGTTTGTTGTACTCGCCGCGCCTTTGAAGTTGACGTAGACGCCCGTAGCCGAAGCCACGAGGACCACGGCCGCAAGCTGCCATCGAATGTCCAACCCAGTGCAGTCAACGGCGCCGTGCTGCTTGTCGGCGTCACGGCGGCGGACTGTTGCGCGGAAAGATCGGGATAAAAAGGTTCAGCCATCGGTGACTATCTCCTCAACCAGTTCGCCAGCGCGATTGGCGATGTAGGAATCTCTTCCACAGTCCGCCGCACGCGCTGCCGTTGCGAAGTCCGGCCGATCGACATGTGAACCGCTTGCGGCTCGTCACGACGAAGCGCGGCGGCAACCTTACGCGGATCGGTGGGGAAGGTGGATTGCTCGCTGAATTGCAACTCGGCTTCCATCAAGCCGGCGGTCGTCGCGCTGCCGGTGACTAAATCGACTTCTTTCACCCCGTCAATGCTTTCTATCAGCATGGTGCCATCGGCCTGCTGCCGCCCGGTGCCGTTAGCCAGGTGGGATAATCCGAAAAATTTGGTATCCCGCCGCAAATCCTCCGCCACGCGCTCGGCAAGGGGATGACCGGTCAGATAGACGAGATCGCCCCGCAGCTTCTTTTCCGATTCGACGAAGCGGACATTCTTCAACTGCCCGAAGCGGTCGTCGGCGCTACGCCCCTTGCGGTCGTAATCGCTCTGGACGGGATGGTCAACGAAGACTTTGACCCCTTCATAGAGCGGTACTGCCGCCCGCATGGCGCGGACGCTATACTCGCGCCCGTTCTTGGACTTCGCGCCCAGGATGACGACGCCCCGAATCACGCCGGCGGCGGCCGTGGTGCAGGAATCAGTCTGGCAAAACTCTAAGAGTTGCATTTGGGTATCCTTTCTTAACAGGTAATGTAATTATTCCCACGAAAGTAAATCGGGGTCGAAAAACTTCTTGGCGTGCTCCGCGACTTTGCGCTCCAGCGGCGGCAACTGCGATTCCAACTGCCGAACTTGCGCCAGCCGGGCCGGCACTTCGGCAAGCTGCTGCTTGAGATCGAGCAACGTCGCTTTCTCCCGCAACAAAACTTGCTTCGGTTCCATGTATGGCGAGATCGCCTCTCGCAGTTCACCGCGCGCCAGCTTCTCGCACAAAACGCACTGCGCCTCCACCTTGCCGGCAGCGTCGCCCGGATGCAATTGGGCAATCTGCGAGCGGATGCCGTTTATCTGGTTGCCCAGCGCGGCGGCCTGGTTGTGTAATTCACGATCGGCAGTGTGGTGCAGGAACTCGATCGTATCGCCGTCGATCCGGCGCGCAGGTCACGGGCGTCATTCATCGCCTGCCTGAATGGCGAGTCCACCATCGACGCCGATAGCCGGAGATTTTCCAGAGCGCAATGGAGATCGGTGAGGGTCGCAAATGCCGTCAACGGCTTCGCGCCTATCGAATGAAACTCGGCGTCCCGGCGCTCGAGCTCGGCTATCTCGGCGTCCAGCCGCGGCAACTCCACGCGCCGCCGCTCGACTGCTTCGCGCCGCTGCCGCAACAGCTTGCAATGCCGGGCAAAATCGGCCGTCATGCGGTCGGCACGGTCGATAATGGCGAACTCCATAACCGGGTCGTCACTGTTGACAGCGGAGAAGACGTGTTGCCGGTATGCCTCCTCGGGCGACTGCGGGGAAAGCAAACCCTTGACTCTTTCTTTGATGGTCGGACGATCAATTACTTCGGTACTCATTCGTTTCCTTTCAAAACAGGGGTAGTAATTCACACTAAGCGGAGCGGTGTAATAGGTTGCCAACTTGATGCCGGCCGCGCCGCAACCTCCAGCGCACTCGGCAACGCGGCCGCAAAGGCGAACGCGGCATCCGCGTGCCCCGTGGCGTCCCGCGGCGCTTCTAACTTCAATCCGCTGCCGCCGCTGCCGACGCGCTCGACGATGCTCATCTTGCGAAGATCGGCCAGCAAGCGCTCGTCAGGATACAACTCGACAATACGGTCCCGGAACCCGCGCAACAAAGCACTCGCCATCGTGCTCTGCCCAGTCGGTCCCAGGGAAGTCGGCTCTATGTAAATGCCGTCAGTAGCGAGCAACTGTTGCAAGTGGTTTGCCTGCCACATGTCGCAATAGACAACCCGCAAATCGAATTGCTCCCGCGCTCTTAGAATCGCACGCCGAATCGTTTCCAAGTCAATCGGACTGCCGGGCCCAGGGGACCACGTTTGCACCTTCGCTACACGCACTCGCCCGGTGCCGAGAATCGGACACAACAAAACCAACGCGGACCAGTCCCGCCGTTGCGACAAGTCCAGCCCGCCCGTGATGCCGTGGCCATGCGGCCGGCTGAATAGCTGCCCAGCATGAACTAGCGCCGCCTGCAAATCCTCTTCCGCAATCGCATCGCCCGCCGATGCAACCCATGCGCCTTCCCACAAGCGAGCAAATCGGCTCGGCGGGTTGCGCCGCTTGGCTTCGCTCAAATCACGCTCGGAAATCCAAGGGGCCGGAATGGAAACTTTGTGATAGGACCAGAGGGGCGACGTGCTGGCATTTTCGCGCCACGAATCTTGCCAACTGCCAAGCACGCCCGCGTTAGTGGCCACGAGCATTAGACCGGCGGCAATCTTCGCGCTGTTGTCCGCCATCGTCAACGCGAAGTTCTCTTTCGAGATATGGGACAACTCATTTATCACGGTGATATTAGGCCGCGAACCGTGCGCCGACGCGGCATCGCTCGCAAGGATTTCCAGCCGGCTTTCCGTCCTCACGTTCACCACGGCATTGCAGCGAATCTCTAAGATTTGAGATAGCAATGGATTGAGCAAAAGAATGTCTCGCGTCGCGCGACGCAACTCATCCGCCTGCATCTGGTCGTTTGCTCCACATTGAATCAGAACGGGACGCCCCGCCGCGCCGAAGGATAGTGCCCAGAGGCAGGCGACGGCGCAATCGGAATCTTTCGATGCACCTTTCGTCCTCTCCCAAAAATGAAACTTTGAAGCCGGCGGACGGCCGCGAGCTACCGCGCTTAGATTGGGAGCTAAGGCGGCGAACGCTTCGCGCTGAAAGTCGGCTTCTACGTCGCCCAGCCGCGCCGGTCCCACGGCGGATGGAATTTCGATGTCATCCTTGAACGGCAAGAAGTCGCGAGCGTACACGGGAATCTTTTCGGCAAGTATCATGCCCGAACCTCCGGGAAGGACAATTGCAGCTTGGCAACCGTGGTATCGTCGGATGCAGGATAGGCAATCTTCGCGTCATCCTCCCACCAGTCGCCCACGGCGCGGTGGCCGTCGAGATCGCCGGACGTAACCAACAGCGATAGCTCGCGGGCCAGCACCGACTGCTGACGCAAATCCCAGGGTTCGCAGGCCGCAATTTCACGAACGTACTGGCCGTGGAAGGCAAACCAGCCGGTGCCATCGTGGTGAGCGCGAATCGCCGCGGAGCGAAGTTGTGACTTGCTCAGCAGGTCGCCGCGCCAGGCATCTAGTTGCCTCTGGACTTCCCTTGTCATGTTTGGTTCTCCAATCCGTTGTGGTTCTCTGTGGCGTCGTCTAACGCACAATCGCCGCTCTGGACGGCACGGGCTCGTCCTGAACGCCGTTCGTCGCTTGTGGCGAACCTAGCGAATCGTAGAGCGCCCACGGATCGGCGGACGGATCGACAGCGCCGTTGCCAAGTAGTTTGACGAGCGCGTTATCCCGTTGTGCCGTCCATTGGGCGATGAGCGCCCGTGTCGCCCTCAACTCCTCTGGCTGCATAGCCTGAGTATCTCGGATCGTTTGTTCCGCAATGCGGCAGTTCAACTCCAATCGACAGAGGGTTTGCACCCTTGCCGACTGCAATAGACTCAACTCGCAATGGGCGCGGCCTAATGCGCGTTCCACCTGTTTGCGGAACTGGATAATATCCGAATAGGCTTGCTTGAACCGCGGCCCCAGCCGCATAAGCACCGTGCCAGGACGCGATGAACGCCGGCCATTTTTCATGGCGTTGCTGTTTCCGGGTTGACCGGGCATAGCTCTAAATCCTTATAAATCGTTCACAATCCACCAACTTTGCTGCACCCGTGCTGCACCATGTTTCCAGCCGTCGCCGTTTGTCTTTGTCCCATAAGGGGTTGCGACGCGAAGCTAACTGATAGGGCATCAACTGGCATCGACGTTGTGACGAGGTTTTTGTCTGGGGATCGGCGGGGTCCGGCTCCGAACGCGAAAGAGGGAGTGTCACTTACCGCGTAGAGGTTGTAGACCTTGTAGTCTATAGCGACAATTACTTTTCCGGTCTGACGACAATTAGAATTCCCGGTTGAGGCCAGTTGAGGCTGGTCAGATAGACTGTTGCAAGTCTCCGTAGGAGGGGGACTTGCAATGGTCACGGATGAGCAGGTGAAGCGGTTGTGGCAGGTGTTGTCGTCAGGGAAGACTCTGGTTCAGTCGGCAGACAAGGCGAGCATGGACGAGAAGACGGCGAGGAAGTATAGGCGGCTGGGTCGGCTTCCCAGCGAAGTTGTGCCGGATCGCTCGTGGCGGACACGGGCAGACCTGTTTGCCGAGGTGTGGCCGGAAGTGCATGCGCAACTGCACGAGGCGCCTGGCCTGGAGGCCAAGACGCTGTTTGGAGCGCTGCAGATCAAATACCCGGGGAAGTTCGACGAAACGCAGTTGCGCAGCTTTCAGCGTGGCGTGAAACGTTGGCGAGCGACGGCCGGCCCGGCGAAGGAGGTGTTCTTCAGCCAAGTGCATCATCCGGGACGGTTGTGTGCGTCGGATTTCACCCACATGGAAAGCCTGGCCGTGATCATTGGCGGGCAGTCGTTCGACCATCTGCTTTACCACTTCGTGCTGACGTACTCGAACTGGGAGTCGGTGACGGTCTGTTTTTCCGAGAGTTTCGAGAGCCTCGGCGAAGGACTTCAAGACGCCCTGTGGGAATTGGGCGGCGTGCCCGAACGACACCGCACGGATCGGATGAGCCTGGCGGTCAACAACGGATCGGACATGAAGGAGTTCACCGCGCGGTACAAGGGACTGTTGGGCTACTACGGGATGGAGATGGAGAAGATCCAGCCCCGGGAACCGAACGAGAACGGAGATGTCGAACAATCGCATCGGCGTTTCAAGGAAGCGGTGGAGCAGGCCCTGTTATTGCGTGGCAACCGGGACTTCGAGAGCCGTGAAGCCTATGGACGATTCTTGAAAGAGCTGGTGGCGGTTCGCAATGCGGGCCGTCGCAAGCGGCTGGACGAAGAGTTGCCTGGCCTTCGGCCTCTGCCGGATCGGCGACGGGAGAGCTGCAAGCGAATCCCGGTACGCGTGGATACGGGGAGTTTGGTCCATGTAGACCGAAATGTTTATTCGGTTCCCAGCCGCTTGATTGGCGAGCGGGTCGAGGTGCGATTGTACGTGGAGCATGTCGAGGTCTGGTACGCCCAGAAGGAGATGGAGCGCTTTCCGCGTTTGCGCGGGCGGAACAAACACGCCATCAACTACCGGCACATTATCGACTGGTTGGTGCGAAAACCGGGGGCTTTTGAGAACTACGTTTACCGGGAAGAGCTGTTTCCCACGAGCCGCTTTCGCATGGCCTTCGACGCCTTGCGGGAAGCGCAGCCCAAGCGCGGTCACAAGGAGTATTTGCAGATTCTCTATCTGGCGGCAGGCCACGGCGAGACGGCCGTGGACGAGGCGTTGCGAACGCTTCTAAACAGCGGCCAGCCCGCGACCCGGGCCGCGGTCGAAACGTTGGTCCAGCGGGCCGAGGAAGTTCCGGCGGTCACCGAAGTGACCGTCGAAGTAGTGGACTTGTCGGATTTCGATGACTTGTTCTTGCACAAGGAGGTGTGGGATGGGTGCGAAGGGGGATTTGAAAGAGAAGTTGGCGGCTTGCTTGCGGGAACTGCACTTGCCGACGTTTCGGGAGTGTTTTGAGGAACTGGCCCGACGGGCATTACAGGAGACGGCCAGCTACGAGCAGTACCTGTTGGAACTGGCCGAGCGGGAATGCCAGGGCCGCTTGGCAAAGCGGACCGAGCGGCTGCTGCGGGATTCCCGTTTGCCGCTGGAGAAGGATCTGGCGAGCTTCGACCTGGCGCGGTTGCCGGCGAAGGTCTCTCGCCAAGTGCGGACGCTCATGGAAGGCTCGTTCGTGGACCGCCGCGAGAACCTGTTGTTGTTCGGCAAGACCGGATCGGGAAAGACGCACCTGTTATCGGCGATCGCCCAGGAATTGGTTCGCAACGGACGGAAGGTGGTCTCATGGTCGTGTGCCCTGCTGGTTCAGGAACTGTTGGCGGCCAAACGGGATCTGAAGCTCAACCGGGTGCTAAAGCAGATGTCGAAGTGCGAGGTGCTCTTGATCGACGACATCGGCTACGTGCAGCAGAGCCGGGAGGAGATGGAGGTGCTGTTCACCTTGTTGGCGGAACGCTACGAGCGCGGCACGGTGATGCTGACCAGCAACCTGCCGTTCTCGAAGTGGGAGACGATCTTCAAGGATCCGATGACGACAGCGGCGGCAATCGACCGCCTGGTGCATCACAGCGTGATCTTGGAGTTGAACATCCCGAGCTACCGGTTGGACGAGGCCAAGCGAACCAAGCCGCCCGACGCGGCCTGAGATTGGCGAGGGCCACCCGCGGCGGCGTGCGGCCCCCCCTTTTGTTTCGCTCCGCTGCGCTGCGCTTCACAAAAGGGGGGGCCGCACGCCTCTGGTTCTCAACCGGGAATTTAATTGTCGTTCAAGGGGAAGAGTAATTGTCGCCGAAAGCCTTGTAGGGTAATTTCCCGTATAACGGCTTAGTATGTTCCCACGAGCGCGTTATCCGGGAACAAGGTCTACAAGGTCTACAAGGTCTACAACTCATTTTGGCTGCTCCTCGTCGATTAAACCGATGCCGATTCGCCACGTATAACCGCCGATGACTGCCGTATCAAAACCCCGATCGGTCAACATTTCGCCCAGCCGTCGCTGGCTCATTCGATCGTCGCCGGACCATTTTCGGTACGCTGCCAACAAGTCGCCGGCACGCGCTCGGACGGTGGATTCGACGATGCAACACTCGTCAAGGAAGCGAGCGAAAACGTCTTGCTGCTGGCGATACTGGCCGGTGGCGGCGCTCACCACGTCCGGCTCCGCGAGTCCCGCCGATTGCCATAGCTGACAGCCTTGAATGGCCCAGTTCAGGATGCCGCTGAATTCGGCCTTCAGCTTTTCCGGAAGTACCTTGTCTTGGCGTTCTGGCGGGATGACGACCGTAAACGGAATCAGCTTGATGCGCCGCCAGATTCCTACGTCGGTCCCGCGGATGACCGGCTTATGGTTCGCCGCAAGCCATATTTTGTGGGTCGGGGGAAATTCCGAAAAATCCTCTCGCATCCGCCGCGCCCGAATCTTGTCGCCGCCGGTCATTTCTTTGACGAGCGATTCCGCAAGTCGCTTTCCATCCGCTGCCTCGATGCAGGCGACGAAGCGTTTGCCAAATAGATCAAAACGCTCGGTGGGGTGGCTTTCGTTGGTTTTCACCATCAGCAGATCGGGCGGCGCCTTCATGGCATAGTCCGGTCCCAACGTATCTTGAACGTTGTTAATAAACGTGCTCTTCCCGTTCGCGCCAATGCCGAATAGGAAGAATAGAACGTGCTCGCGAACGTCGCCGGTCAGTGAGCATCCAACGGCCTTTTGCAGATACGTTTGCAGCGCGATATCGCCGGCGGTAATGTCCGCTATGAACCGAAGCCATATCGGACACTTTACGGCTTTGTCGTAGAGGGTGGGACATAACTTAGAGATCAAGTCCGCGCGATCATGCGCGCGCAATTCGCCTGTTTTCAAATCGAGCGTGCCATTGATACAATTCAGCAGCCAGGGATTCTTGTCCAACTCCGCGGGCAGGATCGGGATGCCGGGTTCGGATTGTGCGAGCTTCAACATCGCCGCGCGGCGGGCTGCACTTTCGCTAGCGGTCGCAAACTTGCCCAGCGCCATGCGTAAGGCATCATCGGGCGTTGCGGCGGCCGTGGCGTGAATCGCCATGATGGTCTTCTTGCCGAGTTGATCGACGGCACCTTGATCGTCGATTTTCCAGCGGGTGCCGTCCCAACAGAGATACTTTCCCCACGGATAGCAGTAGCGAACGTCGGCACCGTGGAGCTTGGCGAACAGTTCCGCCAACCCGCTATCCGTAAAGCGTAGTGTGCCGTTCGACGTTTCCTTTGGGGTCGGCGCTTTAGCGCGGCTCGACTTAGTCTTGGCGTGCCCGTCCCGTTCCCACGGCGGACGCCAGCCGTCTTGACGAGCCATGAATATGAGACTGCCGAGTCCGGCGGTTTTTCTGCCGCCCTTGAACGATGCCCACTTTCGTTCGCAGTCGCCAGCGGCATACTTCGGGCTTGATTGCGACCAGCTATCCCATTCCGCAAGAAGATCCTCGGCGACGCTTTTTAGAATCATGCCGACGCGCACCCACTCAAAATATCCGTCGGCGTGTGAAACCGAAAGGCCCTTGAGCGCGTTAAAGCCAACTCCCGGTCGTCTATCTCGGTGGGTGTTTTTGGCTGACGGTACTCCTTGCCGCTCTCATCGACGCCAAAGGCGAAAGAGAGAATCGTCCGTTGCTCGGCGTCGCCAATCTCGCGAAGCGTGGTCGGTGTGCCGTCGAGGTGGCGACTGGTCACGCAAAAGTAGCGTCCCTGGTCATAGGTCTCGACGCCGATGTCATGGCTCGCCTTACTGCCCCACGGCAGTTTTCCGCGAGCAAATAATTTCAGCCCGCAACCGGACGGCGAAATCTCGGTGTACGTGTTCATCATGCCGACGATCGCCTTTGCCTCCTCGGACAACGCGCCAGTATCCGGATCGCGGCAATCGTCGAGGTCCAGTCCGAAGAATGGGTCGGTATCCAGAAAACGGAAGCCGATTCCATCGAGGTGAAGCCGGGGAATAGACGACAAGGCATAATCGAACGTGGCGAGCTTGGACGGTTCGCCGTCATTGCACTTGCCGCCGGTCTTAACAGATATTGGTGGTTTGTCCCATT
Source organism: uncultured Planctomycetia bacterium (assembly GCA_963707295.1). Classification (GTDB taxonomy): domain Bacteria; phylum Planctomycetota; class Planctomycetia; order Pirellulales; family Thermoguttaceae; genus JANXQG01. The sequence goes on along the minus strand of CAVPPL010000005.1, from coordinate 1,977,418 downwards.
TACCTGCCTTAGATTGCGTCGGCGATTTCCACTCCCAGCGCCAGCCGTGCCATTGTTCTGCGCCGCCGCAGTTCGGCGGGAATCCTGTCAGCAGATATCGGCATCGTCGCCGGCTTGGGTGGCTTTCCGTTGCCCGTCGCTAAATTCATCATCGCCTTAGAATCCGTGGTCAATCTTGGCGGGGAGATTCGCAAAAATCATTCTGCTGTGACATGAATTCTTGAACGTCGCTGAGTCGGTAACGGGCGACGCGAGCATTAATCTTCTTGAACTTCGGGCCGTGGCCGCTCATTGCCCACTTTGCCAGGGTCTGCGGCTTGAGACGCATCTCTTCCGCCGCTTCGGCGCGCGTTAGCCATCGGTCAATGGTAGCTGTGGACATATCTTGGTCTCCTAAAATGAAAAAAGGGCTAGCGAAATCAATCGCTAACCCATTAAACGAATTAAGCCAAGTGTTGTCTAAGCTAGAACCGGCGGTTCTATCTCACCAGTTTTTTATTTTGTCATGCCGCGAATTGCGAGCTTGATCTTTCCCCAACTCCAGCCGGGCTCCGGCCTGCCGTTCTCATCCTTGTGCTGTTGTGCGACCCATTGTCCGGCGCGAGTAACTGATTCGCAGCGATTTTGCCGCATCCGAGATTTAACCGCTTCCCGGATCAACTCATCTTGGGCAATGCCGTTCTCTTTCTTTTTCGCATTTGCGACGATGGAGGCGAGTTGCTTTTCATGCTTTGTGAACACGGCTCCTAGTACCATGCCGGCGCGGGCTGCATCCGTGGCGTCGTTTTGGGCAATCGCATTTCGCACCTGCCGAGTAATGGGCAGAAACTTGGGTTTCAGTTCGGGAAAATAAGTCGGTGCAATCTCCATCAGCTCAAGAATCTTGGCGAATGTTTGGGTACTACTTGCCATTGCCTTCCCCCTTCCCGGCCGTCGCCGCGGCCTGAATAGCGTTGCCGGCGGCGGTGATCGCGGCGCGGGCCGGGTCCAGGTCCATGCGAGCGTAGATTGCGGTAGCGGCTGTGCTGGAATGTCCTAGGGCTTTGCCGATCACGGGGAGACTGGCGCCCCCTGCCGCCATCCACGAGCCGGCGGTACGTCGAATGTCGTGTATCCTCACGTCGGTTAACCCTGCCACTGCCAAGAGTCGTTTCCACGGCTTTTGCAGATTCACCATCGGGTGGCCACGTCGCCGGCCGGGGAATACCCACTCACCTTGACTGTCAAGCTTCCGGTGCTCGAGGACCGCCAGCGCCTGCTGGGTCAAGGCGATGGTGACGGGCTTCTTGTTCTTGTGGCTGGCGGCGGGAATCGTCCACGTCGCCCGTTCCATGCTGATATCGGCCCAGCGCGGCGGACTTGACATTGCCGCTGCGGGCTCCGGTCCAGAGGCAGAATTCCAGTGCATCGGCGGCAACGCGGCTCGCAATCCGAAGTTCAGCCAGGGCGGCAAAGAACTTTGGCATTTCGTCGCCGTACAGATACCGCTCGCGCTTCTCTTCGTGGAACTTGTCGATACCCTTGGCGGGGTTCGGTCCGTCAAACTTGATTTCACTGGCACCCTTAGAGAACATCGTCGCCAGCAACGTGAGGACGCGATTCGCTTCGTACTTCCCCTTCGCGCCCACCTTCGTGTGCAGCCGGGCGACGGCGGCCTGGTCGATGTCGTCCAGCGGCTTGTCCTTCCACGCCGCCAGATGCCGGTTGTATCGCTCCTCATCGTCGCGCCAGGATCGTTTGTGCTTCTTGGCGTGGTTTTCCAGGTAGGCGGTCCACAAGTTGCGCAGCGTGAGGTTCTCGCGGAATTGCTGCTGCCGGTCTTCTCGTTTCTGCTGTACGGGGTCGATACCCTTGACGACGGCCTCGCCCAGCATCCGGGCGACGGCGTTCCGGGCGTCGGCTAGACTGACCGCCCCTACCCTGCCGATCGGGGAACGCTTATACTCGCCATTCACCCGCTTGGCAAAGTAAAATGTTTTTGTCCCCGCGGAAGTGACACACACGGCCAGGGCGGGATTGGCATCATAGACGTACAACCTTCCTATTGCGGGTGGCTTGATCCTGCCGATTTTATCCTCGGTCAGGTTTTCGGCGTTGTCGGTCTTGCGGCGGATTTTGGTTGCCATGAGGTCACCTTGTTAATATCAGTTGTTCTGCCGGTGCAGTGCCGGTGCAGCAGCGGCGGTCAATTTCGAGAAACCAACTTGCTGCACCGTCAATCAAAGAATATCAATAAACCCCGTAGAAGTCAATCAAGGTCAACTGACATGAATCTATTTAACGCAAGTGGTTGGGTTACTCTTAATCAGCTGGTCGTAGGTTCGAGCCCTACAGGGGGCACTTTAATTAACCCTTGCCTTAAATGTTGTTGGGGCAAGGGTTTTGCTTTATCAAATCCAATGCCCGTATGGCGGAAGACTGCCAGGTCGGTACACAACCGACTAGCTATTTAGGAGGCACTCTCCTGGCTGGTTGACGGAAGCTTCCAAAAACTCATATAGTTGCTTTTCGGCTTCTTCAAAACCATACACATTATTGGGGGCTATGGCAGCCGTAGTAATTGATCTTCGGCACGCGGATGACCTTCGCGACGTAGTCCACCAGACGGTGCAGGCGCTGGCGGAGGGCCAGATCGTCGCCTTTCCCACGGAGACCGTGTATGGATTGGCCGTCAGCGCGCTGGACGAGCGCGCGGTTGCGAAGTTGGCCGCGGTCAAAGGCCGCAGAGCGAATCATCCGCTGACATTGGCCATCAAGAGTGCCGACGAAGCCCGCGATTATGTGCCCGATATGAGCCCGCTGGCCCAGCGGCTCGCCCGGCGCTGCTGGCCCGGACCGGTAACGCTCGTGGTTGACGATACGCACCCCGACAGCCTCGTGCGGCAACTGCCTGGAAAGGTGCTCGACTACGTGCTGCCGACGAAAACACTCGGACTTCGTGTGCCCGGCCACCAGGTTCTCTTGGACGTGCTGCGGATGCTCGTTGGACCGTTGGCGTTGACGAGCGCCAATCGCACCGGCGCCGCGGAGGCGGTAAATGCCCGCGAGGTGTTGGATGCGCTGGGCGGCGACGTCAATCTCGGTGATCGACGATGGCCCATGCCGTTTTGGCGAGCCATCGAGTGTGGTGCGTGTGCATGGCAATCATTATGAAATGTTGCGCGCGGGCGTGGTGCCGGAAAAGACTATGCAGCGGCTTTCCTGCACGATGGTCCTCTTCGTCTGCACGGGCAATACCTGCCGAAGCCCGATGGCGGAAGCCATTTGCCGGCAATTGCTGGCCGAGAAGTTGGGATGCGATTTCGACGCACTGGAAGACCGCGGGGCGCTGGTGATGTCGGCTGGAGTGGCGGCCATGCTGGGCGGCCGGGCGGCAAACGAGGCAGTCGAAGTCTTGTCGAAGCTGGGCCTCTGCCTTTCGGAGCATGAGACCCAACCCTTGACCGAGCCGCTCGTTCGCCACGCCGATTTGATCTTCACGATGACCCGCTCGCACCGCGAGGCGATTCTCGCTCAGTGGCCGTCGGCCGCCGAGCGGACGTTATTGCTTGCCGCCGATGAATCGGACATTTGCGATCCGATCGGCGGCCCGACGGAGCGCTACCAGCGATGTGCCGCGCAGCTTCGCGGAGTTGGAAGCCCGGCTCGACCAAATCCTCAAACTGCTAGTCTGATGAAAATCGCACTTGGCGCCGATCACCGAGGTTTTCCCGTCCGTGCGCGGGTTATCGAATTGCTGCGCCGCCTGGAGCATGAGGTAGAGGACTTAGGCACGTTTTCCTGCGACGCCATCGACTATCCCGACGTGGCCGCGAAGGTTGCACGGATGATCAGCCGCGGCGAGGTCGAGCGCGGCATCCTCATCTGCGGCACCGGCCTGGGAATGTGCATTTCGGCGAACAAGTTCCCTGGCGTCCGCGCGGCCCCCTGCCACGACGTGCTGACCGCGGAAATGAGCCGCCGCCACAACGACGCAAATATCCTCTGCCTCTCCGCCGATCTGCTGGGCGAGCATCTTGTGGACGAGATGGTCGAACTCTGGCTGAAAACGCCCTTTGAAGGCGGACGCCACGCGCGACGGGTCGGCAAGATCTGCGATATCGAGGCGGAAGTGCGCGAGGGCAAACCTGCATGAGGCGCGACATCCGAGTTCTTGCAATCAAGTTTTCATGTTTGTCGATGAAGTCGAAGTTCGTTTCGAGGCCGGCAAGGGCGGCGACGGTTGCGTCAGCTTCCGCCGCGAGAAATACGTTCCGCTGGGCGGCCCCGACGGCGGCGATGGCGGCGACGGCGGCAGCGTGGTCCTGCTGGCCCGCGAAGGCGTCGATAGCCTGGCCATGCTCGCCCACAAAAAATCGTGGAAGGCCGGGCCCGGCGAAAACGGCACCGGCGCAAACTGCCACGGCGCATCGGCCAAGGACCTGATGATCGCCGTTCCGCCGGGCACCGTGATCATCGACGCCGAGCATGGCAATGTGCTCAAGGACCTTGCCAAAGCGGGCGATCAGGTCGTCATTGCTCGCGGCGGCTACGGCGGCAAAGGCAACAACCGCTTCAAGACTTCCACGAATCCGCGCCCCGCGGCAAATGACGCCGGGCGAACTCGGCGAGATTCGCAACGTGCGGCTGGAGCTGAAGCTTATCGCCGACGTGGGCCTCGTCGGCATGCCCAATGCCGGCAAGAGCACGCTCTTGAGCCGCCTCTCACGCGCCCGGCCGGAGATCGCCCCCTATCCATTCACCACGAAGCATCCCAACTTGGGCCGCGTACAAATTGATCACGACCGCGGATTCGTCATGGCCGACATTCCGGGATTGATCGAAGGCGCCCACGCGGGGGCTGGGCTGGGCCACGAGTTCCTTCGCCACATCGAGCGGACCGGCATCCTCGTGCATCTCGTCGAGCCCGAACCGATGGATGCCACCGACCCGATCGCCAACTACAAGACCATTCGCGGCGAGTTGGAGCAATACAGCGCGGAATTAGCCGCGCGGCATGAAATCACCGTCGTGACCAAGGCCGACCTGCCGGTCGCGGAAGACATCCGCCGCCAGCTTGCCGAATTGCTCGGCCGCGACGTGCTGTTGATCTCGGCGGTCACAGGACAGGGACTAAATCAGTTGGTGGCGGCGATCACGCAGACTTTGAAACCGGTGGAGAAGTGGTGAGCGCATCTCTCATCGCCGTCGATGTCGGCAACTCGCGGATCAAGCTGGGCTTGTTCCACAAGGGCTGCAAATCCGGTTTGCCGGAGCCGGAATCGACGCTGCATTTGGACGATGGGCTAGCCAGACTTCGATCGGCTTGGTAGCTGGCTGGCGGCTTGCCCTCCCCTGCCCTGCTCACGGGAGGAAAGAGAAACAAATCGCCTCCGCTGGCGCATCGGCAGCGTGAATCGACCGGCCGCCTCGCGGCTGATTGATTGGCTCCGCGACCATCGCCCGGCGATGACGAAATCATGCTCCTGACATCCAGCGATCTGCCGCTTGAAATCCGGTTACCGCAGCCCGATATGGTGGGCGTCGATCGACTGTTAGATGCTGTAGCGGCCAACCGGCTGCGGACGCCGCGACGCAAGGCCGTCGTCGTCGATGTCGGCTCAGCGATAACCGTCGATCTGATCGAAACAGATGGTGCCTTCTGCGGCGGCGCGATTCTGCCGGGCATTGCCATGTCGGCGCGGGCATTGCACGAGTTTACCGATCTGCTGCCGCTGATTGACATGGCCGAGTTGGCCGATCCGCCTCCGGCGCTGGGCACGGCCACGGTCAGCCGCGATGCGATCTGGGCTCTTCTGGGGCGCGGTCGGCGGGGTTCGGCAGCTCGTCGAGCAACTGGCTGGCGCCGATGCCGAAGTATTCCTTGCCGGCGGCGCCGGGCCCGTGGTCGCCCAACTACTCGGCCCAAATGCCCAATTCGTGCCGCATCTCACACTTGCCGGAATCGCCCTGGCTGCATCGTGGAGCAAGCGAAAATGAAAGTCGCTCATTTCACGGCCCTCCGCCGCATCGACTTGGCCGACGTGCCCGAACCGTCGATCGAGCGGCCCGACGACGTGCTGATTGCAATCGACCGCGTCGGCGTCTGCGGTTCCGACGTTCACTACTATCTCGATGGGCGCATCGGCGACCAGATTCTGAACTATCCGGCCACGCTGGGGCACGAATGTTCCGGCACCGTGATCGCGACCGGATCGGCTGCGACATGGCTTGCGGCTGGCGATCGCGTGGCCATTGATCCGGCCTTTCCTTGCCGCACATGCGATCAGTGCCGAGCCGGCCGCTTACATACCTGCCGCCGGCTCCTCTTCATGGGCGCGCCAGGGCAAGCCGCCGGCGCGCTGGCCGAGCGAACGGTCGTTCCCGCGGCGTGCTGCTTTAAGATTCCGGAATCCGTTTCGTTGGACGAAGCGATGCTTGTTGAGCCGCTTTCCGTCGCGCTCCACGCGACGCGGCTCGCGCAACTTGTTGACGGCATGAAAATCGCCGTACTTGGCACGGGTCCGATTGGCCTCTCCGTTATGCTTTGCGCGAAAGCCAACGCCGCCTGCACCGTTGTGGCGACCGATCTATTGGACGAGCGGCTTGCGGTCGCGCGGCGTTGCGGGGCCGACGGAACGATCAATGCCCGGCAGGCTGATGTTGCCGCGGAATGCGCCCGTGCCGGCACTGCCGAGTTCGACGTTGTATTCGAGTGCTCCGGCGATCCGGCGTGCGTCCACCAGGGGCTATCGCTGCTAGGTCCGGGCGGCGCGGCGATACTCGTCGGCATTCCGCCAGCCGATTCCGTATCGTTCGATCCGCATATCGTGCGGCGGAATGAACTTCGCCTTCAGGGAGTCCGCCGGCAGAACCATTGCGTCGGTCCGGTGATCGAACTGATCGCAGCCGGGCGGCTCGATGCGTTGCCGCTGGTAACGCACCGCTTTTCAATGGACCAGGCTTCCATGGCGTTTGAGCTGGTGGCCGATTATCGCGATGGCGTGATTAAAGCGGTGATTGATGTGAGCGGGAATAAGTAAGCGTGCGACTCATTTCTTCGCCTTGATCGCCCGCTTGCACGGCGGTGCCCATGTCGGCGGGGCTTTCGGCGACTTCGATGCCGGCGGCCTCCAGCGCGGCGATCTTTTCCGCCGCCGTGCCTTTGCCGCCGGAGATGATCGCCCCGGCGTGGCCCATCCGCTTGCCCGGCGGGGCCGTGCGGCCGGCGATGAAGGCGGCCACCGGCTTGGTGACGTGCTGCTTGACGAAGGCCGCGGCCTCTTCCTCGGCCGTGCCGCCGATCTCGCCCATCATCAGGATCGCCTCGGTCGCCGGGTCGGCCTGGAACATCTTCAGCAGATCGATGAACGACGTGCCGACGATCGGGTCGCCGCCCAGGCCGACGCACGTCGATTGCCCCAGCCCCAGGTTCGTCAGCTGCCAGACCGCCTCGTAGGTCAGCGTGCCGCTGCGGCTCATCACGCCGACCGGGCCCGGCTTGTGGATGTAGCCGGGCATGATGCCGATCTTGCACTCTCCGGGCGTGATGACGCCGGGGCAGTTCGGGCCGACCAGCCGCGACGCCGCAGCGGCGGACGACTTCGTACGACGCGGACCATGTCGAGCACCGGCATGCCCTCGGTGATGGCGATGACGATGCGTGATGCCGGCGTCGGCCGCTTCCAGGATCGCGTCGGCGGCGAAGGCGCGGCGGCACGAAGATCATCGTGGCGTCGGCGCCGGTCTTCTCGACGGCTTCGGCCACCGTGTCGAAGACCGGCATGCCTTCGAACGTCTTGCCCGCCCTTGCCGGGCGTGACGCCGCCGACCATCTGCGTGCCGTATTCCCGGCACTGCTTGGTGTGAAACTGCCCCGCCTTGCCGGTGATGCCCTGGCAGATGACGCGCGTGTTTTTGTTGATCAGGATGCTCATGAATCGCTCGGATGAGATCGCTTCCGGTGACTGCGGCGACAGTGCTGTGCTCAGCCGCCGCGGCGACGACCTTCTTCGCGGCGTCGGTCAGCCCGGCGGCCGAAATGATGTTCAGCTTGCTGTCGGCCAGAATTCTTGCGGCCTTCCTCGACCTCGGTCCCTTCCAGCCGCACGACCAGCGGGACGTTGAAGCCGACCGTCTTGTAGGCCTCGAGCACGGCGTTGGCGATCGTCGTGCAGCGCATGATGCCGCCGAAGATGTTGACCAGCACGGCCTTGCACGTTCGTGTCGCGCAAGCAGAATGCGGAAGGCCTCGGTCACCTGCTCGACGTTGGCCCCGCCGCCGACGTCGAGAAAATTGGCCGGCTCGCCGCCGTGCAGCTTGATCAGGTCCATCGTGCTCATCGCCAGCCCGGCCCCGTTGACCAGGCAGCCGATGTTGCCGTCCAGCTTCACGTAGCTCAGGCCCGCTTCGCCGGCGCGAACTTCGGCCGGCTCCTCTTCGGCCAGGTCGCGCAGCTCGGCCAGATCCGTGATGGCGGAACAGGGCGTTGTCGTCGAACGTCATCTTGGCGTCCAGCGCCAACAGGCGATTGTCGCGCCGGTGACCACCAGCGGATTGATCTCCAGCCAGGCTGCAATCGCGGTCGACGAAACAGCCGGCAGAGCGCCTGCATGAACTTCTCGGCCGTTGCGACGCTGCGGCTTGCGGCAGCCCGAGCCGGGCGGCCAGTTTGCGGACCTGATAGGCTGCACAGCCCGCGTCGGCGTCGAAACGGCTCGCGTGAGAATCAGCTCGGGCGTGTTGGCGGCGACGTCCTCGATGTTCATGCCGCCTTCGCTCGAGACCATCAGCACCGGCCCGCCGCGCCGCGATCGATCGACCGACGCCCAGGTACAACTCGCGGGCGATGTCGCAGCCCTCTTCGACGAGCACGCGGTGAACGGTCTTGCCGCCCGGGCCCGGTCTGAATCGTGACCAGCTGTATGGCCGAGCATGTTGGCGGCCGCGCGTTTCGGCCTCGTCGGCGGCTGCGGACCAGCTGCACGCCGCGCTGCTTGGGATTCTCTTTGATGGTGCCCTTGCCGCGGCCGCCGGCATGGATCTGGGCCTTGACGACGGCCAGCGGCCAGCCAAGTTGACGAAAGCATCGGCGGCTGCCTGCGGCGGTATCGGCCACGATGCCGCGGGGCACGGCCACGCCCGCCTCGCGGAGAATCTGCTTGGCCTGGAATTCGTGAATCTTCATCGGCACTTCCTGGAGTTCTTGACGGGGCCATTTTGATCGACCATGACCAATAATTCAACGGGGGGCGAGATGTACTGCAATATTAGGCGAACCGGCTCTGGCTGCCTATTGATAAACAAGTCGCTAGTTGGGTAGAATCTTGATATGAGTACTTCTCTGCCAAACTCTGACGGCGTCCCTGTCGCGGATGCATTCACAACTGCCGTGCCGCTAATCGTTCCTTCGGATACGGCCGTGCAGCGCGAATGCGAGGCGGCCACTGACGACGCGGACGATCCGCCGCCGATCGCATATGAAGACATCCGTCACGTCCCGCTTGCCAGCGCAGGAACGATGTTGGTCCGCTACATTGACGGTGGGCCGCTCCGTCCACGGCGAATCCAGTTGGATGACGACGTGGAATGACGCGCAACTGGTGGACGATAGCCCGCTTACACCGGCCTGCCCTGCAATTCCTCGATCCGCGTCACGTGCATGAGATCGACCTTAATGGTCCGCTCGATGTCCGGATACTCCGCGATGGAGTCGCCGTTCTCATGCTTTTCAACGATGCCGATGATCGCCGCGTGGCGGGTCACCATCAGCATTTCCGGGTGACGAATTTCAAATGTGCCGCCATCCGACAAGTACAAGCGGAACGGTTGGAATAGGCCAGGCCGCAGGGCTTCCAAAAGATCGGAACGTCGCATAAAGTACCTCCAGGATACTTTATTGTAATGCGGAAACCGCGGGTTGGGAACGCCGAGGCTGGGCGAAAAGGGAATAACCGCCCGGCCTTTGCGAGAATACCTACCGGTCGGCCGTTTTCCTTGTAACAAACCGGCCCTGCCGCCGTTATCTCTTGGGCGGCAGGCGGTAGAGAAGGACTTTCCCGATGGCAAACCCCGGCGCGACGGCAGTGGGTGCTGGCGGTCTTAGACCGCTACGAAGCGCCGTTGGTGCGCTATGCGGCTTCAATCGTGGGCGATGGCGATAACGCCCGCGAGGCGGTGCAACACGCCTTTTTGCAGCTTTGTGAGCAGAAAAGCGAGGAACTTCGCGGCCGCGAGGCGGCTTGGCTCTTCCGCGTCTGCCGCAACAAGGCGTTGGACCTGGTGCGGCTGCGGCGGAGGCATTCCCACGATGGCGAGACCGACTTGGCCACGCTCGCCGGCCGTGAGCCCGACCCGGCCGAGGCGTTTGAGCGGCAGGACCTCTGCGGCGAGTTGGGCCGTCTGTTGGCCGACCTGCCCTGTAACCAGCGCGAGGCGATCCACTTATGGTGCGAGGGATTTTCCTATCGCGAGATAGCGAAGATCGCCGCGGTGAGCGAAGGGAATGTCCGCGTGCTGGTGCATCGCGGGATTACGAGGTTGAGGGAGCGAATGGGAGTGGCAAGCGAGAAGTGAATGAAATGCGCCGCGAAGCGTAAGTCGGCAATTTCGACCCGGAGGGTCGGCTGATAGTAGCCCAGCGATTTATCGCTGGGTATGAAATTGCAATAAGTCTCAAGAGTCCCGGAGGGACGACTGAGCCGAGCGCATGACAATTCAGTCGTCCCTACGGGACTGGCCAGATTTCCAGGCGACCGTTTGCCCAGCGATAAATCACTGGGCTATTTTCAGGTGCCCCTCCGGGGCAAAAACTCGACGCCGGCGCGGCGGGTGACATTCGATTGATGCCTGCGGCTAACACCGCACGGCGGTCGGCACCCGGAGCGTGCCTGCTACTTTTTGGGAGAACCCATCATGTCCACAAACTACGAACACAACGGCGAAGACGATACCCTGGCCGCGCGGCGGACGGCGCACGCGCTGGGCCAGACCTCGGGCGACGACTGGGCGGCAGTGGAAGCGGAAATGGCCGCCTCGCCACAGGCCCGGCAAGATGTCGAGGCAAGCGCGGCGATGGCGCAGCGTTTGAAGGAAGCAGCCGAGACGACTCCGCCCGCCGTGCGATCGCCCGAGTTGCGGGCGGCTGTGGAAGCAAGATTGGCCAAACTTGAAGCGGCCGCGCGGCCGACGGTTCGCGGGCCGGTCCCGCAGTGGCGACGGCGCGTGGTCACGTGGGTCCTGACCGCTGGCTGTCTGGCAGGCGTCGCCCTCGCGATTATGCGGCAGTCAAACTTCTTTGAGGCCAGAGAACCAAGACAAGTTGCTCAGACAGCCGGGACGCCCAGGATGGATGCATCGGACGCTCGGTTAAACGCAGCAGCTAGGCTGCTTGTCAGGGGCGGTCCCGCAAAAACGTCGAATAATCCCAAAGATCAGCTTCCGTACCTGGAATCGTCGGAAGTCGAACCGCCCGCGACGCCGCAGTTAGATGTCGATCCGACACTTCATACTCCGCGAGTTTCAGCGGAAGAGTTCCAGGATGATTCTCGCGTATTTGCCCATCGCGGCGGGGGAACCGTGGCTGGTCAAAACGTAACATCGCCCGGGTATTCCGCCTTCGGCCCGGGAGGACCGAACGTCCGCGGGCGGGGACAAGGCGTCGCGAGCGGTGAACCCTCTCATTGGGATATGAAGGATGGTCAGCATATGCGGGGAGAATCGGGCGACGGAAAGAACGGTGAAGTAGCGCGCGACGCTGATAGCCTTTACAACCACAAACGGTTCCCGCGAGAAGACCAGGCGAGGCAACTGGGCGCGTCCAGGCCATCCACCGTGGTCGAATATGGCGATGCGTCTATCCACGACGCGCTGGTTGAAGGAGCGAGGGACGCAGAAGGTGGCAAGAGTAGCGGTGGATTAACTGGGGGTGGCGAGATCACCAATGTCGGCGTTGGCGCACTTACCCTTTCCGGGTCTGCTAGCCTCGGCGGGATGCCAGCGCTGGAAAGGGCCGAAGCGGAACATGCTCGACGTTACCAGGAGACGATGAAAGAGCAACGTGATTTCCTGCAAAAGCGGTCCTATTCCGGGCCAACGGACGCCAGTGGCGGCACGCTCGCAATCAACGGCGGCGAGTACGGTAACTTAATGAGCACAACGCCAGGGCAAGTTGCTGACAATGGGCCGCCGCTTGCCTTCCCGGATGCCGAACGGTGGAAGGAAATGTCACGCCGCAGAAGGGAAAAGGGAGCTGCAGGCGAAGCGTCCGAACCGTTCGACAACGCTTCCCAGCGGCGCGACGACGCAGACCGTTATCGCCGCCGATATTGCGCCGGGCTTCAACTTTAACGACACTAACAATCCACTCGGGAGCGGGAGGCCGGCCCCGGCACAGGGGAAGCCGGCGGACGCGGACTCACTCAGCCGACAACAGATGCTCCAACACATAGTCGATGGCCAGGAAGCGTTGCTGGTAAAAGGCGCCAAGCCGTCACCGACATACGATCGAGCCAAAGCTGAGTTGGAAAAGATTAAAAAGCCCCGGATGGGTTTGGCGGGTGATCTAAAGGATGCTATGGCGTCAGCCGCTTCCAATCCGAAGCCGCAAGTTAGCCCGTCCAAGAAACCTCTCGAAACCTGGAAGCCCGCCCGCGTGGTCCCCAATGCCTCGCGGCTGATGGTCGGCGAGAAGGAAGAACTGCCGCTCAAGGGGATGCAGGTCGATGTCCGCGTCGATGGCTTCCGTGCCCGCGTGCTCCTCGATCTTTACTACTTCAATGACCGCCCGCAGCAGTTAGAGGGCAATTTCCAGCTCCGCCTGCCGGACGAGGCCGCGCCTTATTTCTTCGCCTTCGGGCGGACCGTCTACCAGGCCCCGCAGGTCACGGCCAGCGACTCGATGTTTTTCAAACCGCACGACGTTTCGCTTGGCGATACCACGCCGGAGAAGATTCTGGCCCTTCGCGGCAACAGTTGGGAACAGCCCAAGGTCGCCCGGATGGTGCCCAAGGAGAAGGCGGCGATGGCCTATCGCGATACCGTCCGCCGCCGCATCGACCCAGCCCTGGTCGAGTGGTCCGGGGCGGGCGTTTTCCAGTGCCGCGTTTTCCCCTTGGCCCCGCAGTCGCTGCACCGCATTACCATCGGCTACGACGTCGATCTGGTCCGTGTGGGCGATGATCTCGAACTCAGGCTTGACCTGCCGGAGTGGCAATCAGGTGGCATGGCGCCCGCCACAGTTGTCGATCTGAATGTCGCCGTTGCCGACGCCCGGCAGGTCAGCCTGGATGCCCCGGCCACGCAATCGCCCGACGGGCGGCTGGCCTATCGCCTCGTCGATCCCAAGCAGCGGCCGCTCACGTTGCGGCTGCGGAAGCCGGGCACGCTGATGCTGACGGGCAATGACGAGGCCACCGGCAATTACTTTGCGACGCGGGTGACGCTGCCGCTGCCGGAGGGCGAGCGGGGAGCAGGGAGCAAGGAGCAGGGAGCCCGGGCAGAGCGAGCGATTTTCCTTGTCGATACGTCGCTCAGTGCCGGGCCACAGTTCCCGTTGTGGACCAAGATGCTGCGGGCGACGCTGGACAACAATCGCGATCAGATCAAGCAGTTCGCCGTGCTCTTTTTCAACGTCGAGACGTTCTGGTGGCGAGAGAAGTATGTGGACAACACGCCGGAAAATGTCGAGGCGGTTTTGAGCTATGCGGACAACCTGGCCTTGGAAGGCGCAACCGATCTCGGCCGGGCGCTCCAGGAGGTGGCCGCGCCGAAGTGGCGGAAGGCCGGTGAAGGCGCTGCGCCCGATTTGTTCCTGCTGAGCGACGGGGCCGCGACCTGGGGCGAGGATCGCTGGGCGCTCTTGGCGGCGAATGTTTGTAGTACCGGCTTTAGCCGGAATGGCGAATCGCAGCCGCCTAAAGGCGGAACTACGAGCGCAGCACAACCGCCTAAAGGCGGGACTCCAGCGCTGTTCGCCTATCGCACCGGGCTGGCCGGCGGCGATTCGCGGCTGCTGGGCTATCTGGCCGAGCGGACCGGCGGGGCCGTCTTCTCGCTCGTCGGCGAGGCGGAGATTGCCTCGGCATCGGTTGCGCATCGCAATCGGCCGTGGAAGCTTACCGGCATCGAGTTGGCCGGAGGGCATGACGTGCTCGTCGCCGGACGGCCGCAGTATGTTTTTCCGGGACAGCAGTTGACGGTCGTGGGAAGATTAGAATCGCCGATTGGCGGGTCTTCGCTGCGCTCGACGCCACCCTACGGGCAAGACGCGCCGTTCATCAGCTTCACCCTCCAGCAAGGCTCCGCCTCGCAAACCATCAAGGTGGCGATGGACCAGGTTATCTCTTCGGAACTCGCCGGACGGACGTTTGGGCAAGTCGCCACGAACCAGCTTGAGGATGTCGCCGCCCTCACCCCCAGCCCCTCTCCCGACGGGCGAGGGGAGTCTGTGGAGCCGGTAGCCACATCGTACGCTCGGCACTTCCGCATTACCGGACGAACTTGCTCCCTGTTGATGCTCGAATCGGAACAGGATTACGCCCGATTCAACATCAAGCCGGAAGAGGACGATTTCGTGGTCAAGCAGCGGCCGGCGGATCCGATTGTGAGCAAGGCGATTGCCGATACGGTTGCCGCGATGAGCGATCCCAAAGCGAGCTTCCTGGCCTGGTACAACCGGCTGGCCGCATCGGAAGTACGGTTCGATTTGCCCGCCGCGCTCAAAGTGTACATCGACGGCCTGCCGGAGGAGACGTTCGCGGTCGTCCCGCCGCCGCTCGTCTGCAAGCTGCGGCAGCGGAACGATCTACCGCAAAGCTTGCGGCAGCCGTGGAATACGGGCATGGCGGACTACGACACGCTCGACACTGAGGCCCAGCGGCGGCTGACGGCCTACGGAGCCGACGATGCCTTGCGGTGCTTGAGCTCGCTGGTCGAGGAGCGGCCCGGCGACGCGGCGCTCGCTCGCGGCCTGGCCTTCACGGCCATCGACTGGCAGCGGCCCGGCGATGCCTATCATCTCCTGCGTCGGGCGTCAAATGCGCGGACCTTTGAGCCGATCACGTTCCACGCTATGGCCCATTGCCTGGAGCAGATGGCCAGTCCCGACAACCACGCGGCCGATCTGGCGATCATCTACTACGAGTTGGCCTGCGGCGGACAATGGGACCAGCGTTTCGGCGATATGCACAACATTGCCCTGCTGGACTACGCCCGGTTCTTGCGACGGGTGGCTGCAACAAAGTCTGTCGCGGCCGATTACGCTCAATCACGATTGAATTCGCTCGCGGCCATGAACCTCCGCGACACGGCCGACGTGGCCGCGCTAATCTTCTGGAATACCGACGGCACGGATGTCGATCTGCACGTCGTTGAACCGAGCAACGAGGAGTGTTTTTACGGGCATACGCAGACGGCCAGCGGTGGGCACATCAGCCGCGACGTGACGACCGGCTACGGGCCGGAGCTTTACCTCTTGCCAAAGGCCCCAGCAGGCCGCTACGAGATCAGCGCACACTACTTCGCCACGGACGCGAACCGCGCCAGCACGCGGACGAAGGTGCTGGCATTCATCTATGAGAATTGGGGCGCGAAGGACGAGCGGCTCGTGATCAAGTCGCTTGCCTTGACCGGGCAAAAGGAAAAGCACGAGCTAGGCGTGGTGAAACGGTAACGCGTTTGGGATTGGGTGGCACGTCCTGAGCCTGAAGCGAAGGGCGTGTTTGGTCAGGCTTCCACGCCCTTCGCTTGAGGCTCAGGACGTGCCACCCAATGCCATTTCCAATTTAGTGATCAGACTGCTTGTAACTGATTATGGAGTATGATCTTTTGTTCGTCCGTCAGCATCAGCAAAAGGGGCGGATGTGGCGGCCGATGTGGCTTGCGTCGCGGCCATTCGCGTTTTTCCTTCGCGCTGGTGCGCTCGCGTCGTTCGCGTTCCGCCCGCGCGATCCGTGCCGCAAAGGGTTCCTTGGGTTCCTTTCGGGCGGAGATGTCGCGGCGTGCCTCCAGCAATACGCCGCGGGGGCTGCACATCGCGGGAAGACCGTTCTTGGCCGCCGCGGGCATGGCCAGCGCGCCTTGGCAAAGGAGCAACTGCGTGGCGATCATCGAGGCTTCCGCCTCGCGATGAACCTGGGCCACGGTACGGCTCATCAATGTCGCTTTCTTCAGGGTCCGCTTGTAGGTCCGGAAAAATCCTTCGTTTTCCCATCGCCAGCGATAGCAGGTAGCGGCCATTTCCAAGGACAACTGCTGGGGATCTTCCACGTTCGTAAACAGCCACACGTCGGCCTTGTGGCGGACGCTGTGGATTCGCAGCAAGCGTCCCCGCAACGGCGGCTTGCCTTCCTTCTGCTGTTTTTTGGGCCAATAGTAAACGATCCCCTCGCGGAACTCTTCCAACGGCTCCTTGCTCTCGGTGTAGAAAGTTGCCATCGAAGACATGCGGATGAGGAAGAACACTCCCTTGCTGAGCATCGTCGCCATGACTTCGTAACCGACATATCCCGCGTCGGCCACGATCAACGCCGCCGTGGGCAGCAAGGACAGCATCGAGATCAAATGGCTGCGCTCGCTGGGCTTGCTGCCTTTGCCCAATCGCCAGCAAAAGGGAACGCCCAGCGTGAGGTGGACAATCGAAGTATTCCAAATCGTGGGCGAAGAGCCCTCTTTGCCGCCGCTGCCCAGTCGTCGTTCCAGTTCCTCGGTGCGCGGACAGTTCTGCCGCGTGCCGTCGCAGCCGAAGGGAATAAAGTCGCCAACCTTCCAGCGCTCGTGGAAGACCGCTTGGAAGCGGCCGCGAATTCCCGTCGCCAATGCCCGCAGGACCAGCATGGGAAGTTTGGCAACGGCCTTCTGGAATCCCGCAAAGGACTTTCCCGGGCGTTTCCTCTTCGGGCAACAGGCCACGTAGAATGCCTTGGCGGCCTCGAACTTCTCCGGCAGGCTGTCGCCGGAGCAGTAAGTCGTCAACAAGAGAATCGACAACAGAGGGTGAATGTCCCAGCGGGGCGATTTCCTTCGTATCGCGGCATTTCGGGCTTGCTTGAAAACCTCCGGCGTGAGAAAATCCCGCATCGAACCAATCAGCGACTTGGCCCGCCGTCGCTGGCGCGCTCGCGTCCTTGCGTGCGTCATTTGCCGTTCCTCCGTGATAGGGTTTTGGATGGTAAGCCCCTATCATTGGCGGAACGGCTTTTTCATGCACGACCGATTTCGCAGGCGATTTGCCGCGGCAAGTTGTTGCTGCAAAGTCAGTCATAACAAAAACTTACGACCAAAAACTAACCTGATTCGGAAATGGCATTGCGTGCCACCCGGCATTGTTGCTCTTTCGACCTGCCTACCCTTGCTCCCGCGGCAGAATCCTCGGATACGGCGGCGACTCGCGGTCGGGCATCGGCTGGCCATAGCAGTCGGCCCATTCGTCGCGCTCCTCGTCGCTGGCATAATACCGCAGCCAGAACGTCCGGATCGCCGCTGGGGCCGGTGCAGTCCCAGTGCAGATAGTGGCTGATGTGCTCCAGCTTCTTCTCCCGCGCGGGCAGGATGTCGCGATAGATCAGGCAGTAAAGCTCGCGGTCGCTCAAGTGATCGGTGAAATCCAGCACGATCCGCTTCTGGTAGAGCTTGCGGATGGTGTCCCAGAGGATCATCTCCAGCCGCACGTCGCTAAGCGATTCGGGCCGGGGCGGCCGCAGCTCGGGCTCGAACCAGCGGTAGATCGGCAGGATGGGGGCCTGCTCCCATTCCAACATGCTGGCAAGAAAGTCGTTCTCCGCGGCGAGCGTCAATTTGTGGACGTTCACGCACGTGATCGACTCGTCGACGTAGCGCTCCAGCTCGTCGCGGAGTTCCGCGTTTCGCATCAATTCATCGACTTCGTCGGATTGGGGAGAGCGGGATTCGTTCGTCATATTGCCCAGGAATCTTGTGTTGCTTGCATCGCTTGGTGCCTTACACCTGCACGCCAATCTAACAACCGCGCTGAGAATCTCCAAGGAATATCCGCGGAAAAACGGAGAAAAATGCCGATTTTTTGCGCTGCGCCCGGCACAGCCGATACCGGCGATCCAGTTTGACATGCTTTGTGACGAGACGCGCGGCAGCCGGAACGGAAACGGTTCTTTACCACAGGGGGGGACGGCTGTTTTGCCTCTTGGTATTGGCAATATAAATGGTTGATGCGGGGGGACAGGGAAGATATACTAGATGAATAGGTGGCAGAAGTCTTCACGCGCTCGGGCCGGCCATTCGGCGGGGCCGATCATAACTTCCGTAATCGGGCAGACGGCCCGGCGCGATTCGCGGATCGAATGCCAACCGTTCGGCGGAGCTTTTCAATGAATGTCGTCGGCAAGATTTTTACCGTATTGCTGCTCGTCATGTGCCTGGCGTTCATGACGTTCTCGCTGATGGTCTACGCGGCGCATACCGACTGGCGGAACATGATCATCGCGCCCGGTGGCCTGAAGCAGCAGTTCGACGCGGCCGATGCCGAGAAGAAGAAGCTTGTTGACGAGAAGAAGCACCTGGAAGATCGAATCGTCGAAGAGAAGGACCGCTACGTCAAGCGCCTCGCCGCCTTGGAACATGAGAAGAACCATCTGCTCGCGGTTCGCAACGCCAACAACAAAGAACTCAGCGACAAGGAAGACGCGCTGAGCAAACTCGTCACCATGATCGATTCGAACCACAAGGATGTGAGGTCGAGGCACGACGATACCGTCAAGCTGCGGAACGAAACCAAAACGGCCATCGACGAGCGCCGCGGCATCTTCGCCAAGGTAATCGCGATCAACGACCAGTTGTTGAATGCGGTCGTCGAGCGGCTACGCCTGGCGAAGCTGGGAACGGAGCTGCGCTCGCAGCTCATGAAACTGGCGCCCCCGCCGATTCCCGTCGCAATTCCCAATCACAATTAAGCAGGCCCAACCACCCCAGGCGCTGTTATGAACCTCGTCGGCAAGATATTTACGGTCCTGATTTTCGTCATGTGCATTGTGTTTTCGACCTTCGCGCTGATGCTGCACGCGGGGCACAAGAATTGGCGCGACGAGTACGTCAAGCAGACCGCCCAACTCGACAAGGCCAATGAAGAAAAGGCCAAATTGCAGCAAGCGTATAAACTCCTTGACCAACAGCGGACAAGCGAAAGCGATCGCGACAAGAAGCTGATCGGAACGCTACAGGCTGCGAACGATTTGCTTAACACCGACAAGCTCGCCGCCGATAGGAAGGTCTTGCAACTCCAGGCAGATCAGCGGAAAATCGTGACCGACTTCAAGCTCGTCGAGCAGAATCTTGCCGACATCCGCAGCGAGGCCGAAGCCCTGCGGGACAAGTACAGAGTGGCCGTGGACGAACGCCAGAAGGTTTTTGACAATCTCGTCAAGGCCACGACCGACACCACGACCCTCGGGGCCGAAATCGCCCGCTTAGAGAAGCGACTCCGCGACGTGGTGGATCCCCTCCGAAAAGCACAGTCGATGCTTGCGCAGGCTGGCATTCGCGAGTCCGACCAGTTCAAGGATCCGCCAGCCGGCTTGCGCGGACTGGTTACCAGCGTGCGCCAGTCGGACGTGGAAATCTCACTCGGATATGACGACGGCGTCCGCGTCGGCCACCGCTTTGCCGTGACGCGGCCCAGTAACGGCAACCAATACGTCGGAGATATCCAGATAACCCAAGTTGATTATCCCAATCGCGCCGTCGGCCGTGCCGTCAAGGAGACGATGCGCGATCAGATCCAGAAGTACGACCATGTTCAAGCGAACCTCACGAAGCGACCCCAAATCGGCGGAGCCGGACGCTAAGCCTGAAAAGCCGGCCAAGCCCGCGAAGCAGCCCAAGGCCCCGAAACCGGCCAAGGCCGCCAAAGCGGC
The DNA here is from genome assembly GCA_963707295.1 of uncultured Planctomycetia bacterium. Taxonomy (GTDB): domain Bacteria; phylum Planctomycetota; class Planctomycetia; order Pirellulales; family Thermoguttaceae; genus JANXQG01. Next base: position 1,957,555 of record CAVPPL010000005.1, on the reverse strand, counting down.
TAAGCCGGCCGAATCGCAGGTTTATCGCAAGCCCAAGGCCGACATCTACACGGTCATGCTCTCGATCGCGCTGATCGTTGCGGCGCTGGCCGCGACCGCGCTTTGGATGACGATGGCCGACTACCATTACGAGACCAAAGGCGGCCCCAACCCCGTTTGGAACCGCCCGGCCGCGCGGGCCGTGTTTGATGCGCCAAGCGCGGAAGTGTAAGCGCATAGGGTGGGACCAGCGAGTATAAACGAGCGCCGGCCCACCATATTTTGATCGGACACGGTTTACGGTGGGCCTACGCTCGCTAGAAGCGAGCTTGTCCCACCCTACGATGAGTACGGATGCTCCAGCGACTGCTACGAAACTTCCGTTGCGATTTGGTGGTCGATCTGGGGACCGCGAACACGCTCATCGGCATTCCGGGAGAAGGACTCGTGTTGGACGAGCCATCGGTCGTGGCCATCGACCAGGCCAGTGGCAAAATCCTCTCGGGCGGCGCGGCGGTCGGGCACATGGCCCGGCAGATGCAAGGCCGCACCCCGCAGCGAATTTCCGTCGTCCGCCCGCTGGCCGGCGGCGTGGTGACCGATTTCGTGCTCTGCGAGGCCATGCTACGCTATTTTCTCCGCAAGGCGCAGCCGCCGGGCTGGCGGATGAAGCCCGAGGTCGTCGCCGGCGTGCCCGGCGGCGCCACGCCCGTGGAAAAACGGGCACTCTTCAACAGCGTCCAGCGCGCCGGGGCACGGCGGGTGTGGATCGTGCCCGAGGCCAAGGCGGCCGCCATCGGCGCCGGCCTGCCGATCGCCGAGCCGATGGCCAGCATGATCTGCGACATCGGCGGCGGCACGACCGAAGTGGCCGTGATGAGCCTGGGCGACACGGTGGCCGCGGCCAGCATCCGCACCGGCGGCGACCGCATGGACCGTGCCATCGTCGATTACCTCCGCCGCCGCTATAGTCTGCGCGTCGGTCTTCCCGCCGCCGAACGGCTGCGGATCGAGATCGGCAGCGCGTTTCCGCTGGCCGAAGAACTGGTCGCCGAAGTCAGCGGCGCGGACGCGGTCAGCGGCCTGCCGCGGCAGGCGACGATCACCAGCGAAGAAGTCCGCCATGCCCTGGAAGACCCGCTGGAAGAGATCATCGAAGCCGTCCGCGGCGTGCTGGATCAGTGCAGTCCCGATCTGGCCGCCGACCTCACCCGCCAGGGCATGGTCCTCTGCGGCGGCGGCGGCCTCTTGCGAAGCCTCGACCGCTTTCTCGCCGAGCGGATCGGAGTGCCCGTCCGCCTGGACCCGCAGCCGCTGGCCACGGTCGCCCGCGGCCTCTTGATTTGCCTGGAACATCGCCAGCAGTGGCAATCGGCGCTGGAGGGAAGCGAGGATGATCTCTAGCTGAACATTCGCAGATTTTTTGATGGAATTTGATGATGAAAAGAGGGCGGGGTTCCTTGTACACTTTGCGTGATTTACAAGCGTCGCAAGACGCTCGCAAAGGACAAGGAGGTCCCCGTCCATGTTTACGAGCATACCCTCTCTCGACCCCGTTCTGCAATGCCTGCTGCCTGCATTCACTCTGCCATCGTTCCAGACGCACATCGAAGTGTTGCTCGGTTGGGCGATGTGCCTGGGCAAGCGAACCGAGTTCGGCGTCTTTCAAGCCATCCAAGCCGATACGCCTATCTCCCGGAAAGAGCGACATCCGTTCGACCGCTTCTACAACTTCTTCAGTCGAGCGGCCTGGACCGTCCACGATCTGGCCCGCCAATTGGCCCTAGCCATTGTTGTCGCGCTCAACCCGCGCGACTTGTTGTATCTGGTCGTCAACGATACCTTGCTGCACAAGCGCGGCAAGCACGTCTACGGTTTGGGCTGGTTCCGCGATGCCGTAGCCTCGACGGCCAAACGGGTCGCGACCGCCAGCGGCAATCACTGGGTTGTCATCGGACTGGCGATTTGCATTCCCGGAACGAACAAGATTTACTGCCTGCCGATCTATGCCAAGTTGCATCTTGCCGGCAAGAATCACCCCAGCGAAGCCACGCTGGCCAAAGAAATGCTCCAGGATCTGCTGGCTTGGTTTCCCGATCGAAAGCTGGTTTTCATCGGCGACGGGGCCTATTCCGCGGGCAATCTCCTGGCCGATCTCGACCCGCGCGTGACCTACGTCGGCGTGATGCGTGCCGACGCGGCGATTTACGATTCGGTCGTGCCCAAGCAATCCAAGAGCAAGCGTGGGCGAAAGCCGACGAAAGGTCCTCGTCTTCCGAACCCCAAAGAGGCGGTCAAGAAGGCCGACGGCAACCGCAGCGGAAAAGGGCCGTGGGTTTGGAAAACCGTCAAGGCGACGTGCTACGGCGTAACGCGCAAGTTGAAGGTGCTTTCCTTCCAGGCAGTCTGGCCCGAGGTGCGTGGGTTGTTGCCGATTCTTGTGGTATTGGTACGCGACCCGAAGGGCAAGTTCGCCGACAAGTATCTCTTCACCACCGATGTGAACGCCGAGTTGAGTTGGGTAATCTCCACGTTCTCGCGAAGATGGTCGATCGAGGTCGCCTTCAAAGCGAGCAAGCAGGTGATGAAGATTCAAGCCCCACAACACTGGTGCCGGCAGAGCATCGAGAAGCTGTCGCCCTGGGTGTGGATGATGCAAAGCGTGATCGGTCTGTGGTATATCACCGAGGGCCACAAACTTCCGCAAGCGCGGGCTGCGCGTCGGCGTTTCGGCGACTGGGACACGGAATGGTCGCTCGCTCATATGCTCCGCATCCTGCCGCGGTTATCCTCGCGAATACAATAAACACCAAAGTCGGGCGCCAAGGCCGACCTTCATGAATTACTTGTAGCCCTGGAAAACTACGTACATCTCGCCGTTTGACCGGCTTGAAAACTGCGAATGTTCAGCTAGATTAGACAGAAAAATGAGAAGCAGAAATATGAAGAAAGGAAAAGGGTAGGGAGATGAAAGAGATGCACGATGAGCGAGATATTCATTTCTTACATCTTTCTTTCTTCATCTCATTTTTCTGTTCTCCATGTTTCTGTCTAGTTTTGCTGGTCACTCCGCCGGCTCAGCCTCCCCTTCGGGCAGGAACCGATATCCCGCGTCGCGGATCGTGAGGAAGTGCCGCGGCTGCGCCGGGTCCCGTTCAAAAATCTTCCGCAGGCGGCGAATGAACTGGTCCGGGCGCGGGTGTCGATGCTGCCTCGCATTTCCCAAACGTTCTCCAGCAGCTCGCTCCGCGAGATTACGCGGCCCTGGTTCTCGATGAAGTACCGCAGCAACGTAAGCTCCAACTTTGTCATCCGCACTGCCTCGCCGTGTACCATCACCTCGAACGTGTCGAAGTCGATCTTCGCGTCGGCGAACTCGAACTGCGCCACGCGGTTGGTGGACGGCGCAGGGCGGTTCTCGTCCTTTCGCCGCGAATAGACCAGCAGGTTCTTCACGCGGCTGATGAACTCGTCCAGGTCGAAGGGTTTGGTCATGTACTGGTTCGCGCCCAGGTCGAATCCCCGCGTGCGGTCTTCCGAAAGCGTCCGCGCGCTGAGAATCAGCACCGGCATTTCCCGGTCGATCGCCCGCAGCGACTCGCAGACCGCGTAGCCGCTCATGCCCGGCAGCATTAGGTCAAGCACTACCAGGTCGATGTCGCCTCGGCAATCCGTCAGCAGCTTGAGGGCCTCGCGGCCGTCGCCGCAGACGGTGACGCGAAAACCTTCGGCGACGAGGTTGTATTTGATCCCCATCGCCAGGTGCTCCTCGTCTTCGACGACCAGGATATGCTCTTTCTCGGCCATGTGCGCCAGTTTAGCCGAAGGGGTGGTAAATGGGTAGCCGGAGCGACGCGAGGTCGCAAGCTAGAAGCGTTAGCGAGGGAAAAGAAAATCGAAATTGACCCTCGCGAAGCGCAATTAGGCAAGCTATACTACGGAGGCGGGGCTTGCCATTGTGTGGGGTCTGCGTAATATAACCTGGATTTCAAGACATGGACGTTTCTTACCGCAATTCCTAATCGTAGGGAAGAATCAGATATGAAACGCTCAAATCTTGCAACTGTTTTTGCGCTCGTCCTAGGACTTTCCCTAAGCCAAGCTGCCCGCGGCGGCGATTGCTGCGCGCCGGCTGCTGCGGCATCGGCGCCTACAGTCGCAGCAACCGCGCCGCAGTTCGTGACCAAGACGGTTTGTGTGCCGGAAATGGTTACCGAGGAACGGGACGTGTGTGTTACGGAGTGCGCCGCGGTGACGAGAACCTGCAAGGTTCCCTGCTGCATCGCGGTTCCGGTCACCAAAACCGTAAGGTGCTGCCAAATCGTCATGGAGCCGCACCAGTGCATGCGAACGGAGTGCTATCGTGAAGCCATCCCGGAGACACGGCAAGTCACCGAGACTTTCAATATCATGGTGCCAAGCACGCGAACGATCCCGTCGAGCTATACGGTCTGTGTGCCGGTCTATAGCGAACAGACGGAGCAATGCACGGTGATGGTGCCGAGTTGCGAGACGCGGCAAGGCGTTCGCTGCGAGACGCACTGTGTGCCGGTCAAGCAGACGTGCATGCGCTGCGTCAACAAAGGGCACTGGGAAGACAAGCCCGTGCCGGCCTGCGGCCCTTGCCAGCCCGCGCAATCGTGCCGCTGCTGGGTGTCGAACTGGGTGAATGAACCGGAGGAAGTGACCGTAAATAAGCTGGAAACAGTCGAGGTGCCCTACACGTATCAGTTACAGGTTTGCAAGCCGGTCGTCGAGACGCACAAGGTGCAGGTCTGCCATTACGAGACGCAGGTCCGCCCGAGCACGCGCACAATTTGCGAGTACCATTGCCAGCCTTGCACGCACACTTTTTCGATCACCGAGTGCAGATTCGTCGAGCGGACGCGGCAAGTGCCGTACACCGTCTGCGTGCCGCGGACCGAGTACCGCGACCAGCAGGTCACGATCTGCGAAATGCGGCCCTCGGAGCGGGAAGTTCAGTACACGGAGATGGTTCCGCACGAGGTACACAAGAAGGTCCAGGTGCAAGTCTGCCACATGGTCGAGAAGACGGTTCAGGTGCCTGTGTGCCAGCCATGCTGCGAAGCGCCAAGTTGCCCAGCGCCGTGTTGCAGAGCTCGTTGCTACCGCATGCCGCGATGTGGATGTGGCTGCTAAGCAAAGGCGGTAAAACGAGTTGAGCTTTGGAGAGGGTGGCACGTCCTGAGCTTCAAGCGAAGGGCGTGATGGCGACACAGCCACGCCCTTCGCTTGAAGCTCAGGGCGTGCCACCCAAGCGTATGATTGCCTGACGACTTCTACTCGCCGAAATTCGCCGAACGCGCGATCGGAGGGTAGGGCGTTTCTGGACCCTTCGCCACCGCCCAAAGGATGTGGTTGAGTTGGTCCTCGTCGGCCCGGTCGTAGTCGTCGAAGTCCATCGTTGCGGAAGTATTCGCCCCGAAGGCATTCAAGCCGTTGATGGCGTTCAAATTGACCTTCGGCTGGAGCGGCTGGTAGGCGACGAGCTGGTGCTTGCTCTGGAAGCAGCCGAAGAGCGGCGTCGCCGCCGCGTCGTACTGCGTCATCGCCGGCAGGCCGAGAATCAGTTCGATCGTCCGCACCATGCTTGCCTGCGTGTAGTGCGTGCTGTCGACCGCGCCCCGCTTCGCCCAAGGGCTGATCACCAGCGCGACCGTGCGGTGGCAATCGACGTGGTCGGGCCCGTTCTGGGAGTCGTCTTCGACGACAAAGATCGCCATCTCCTTCCACAATGGGCTGCGGCTGGCCGCCTCGACGATCCGGCCCAGGGCCACGTCGTTGCTGCCCACCGCCGCGTCAGGCGTCGGCCGCCCAGGCGTCGTCCCCATGGTGTGGTCCTCGCCCAGCGACATGATAGAAAGCTGCGCCAGCGAGCCTTCCTTCTCGCCGGCATGAAGGTCGTCGATCCAGCCCTGCACGCGGTCCTTGTCGCGGCCCGGTTTCCAGGTGCCGCGGTTCTCCTTGGGCACCCGCGATGCCCCTTCGCCGTAACACTTGAAGGTCGCCCCGTTGCGGCGGCAGAGGTCCCATAGATAGCCGGCAGCCGGAGTGGCCATGTCGTCGTCGCCCGGCAGCGTGCCATGGCGGGAGTAACTCATAATCCACGCCCGTTGCTTGAAGTCCGTGGCGATCGCGCCGTCGCACCAGTCGTGGCCGTCGACGCTCACCTCGCCGTTGCAATAGAAATTGTCCAAGAGCACGTAGTCGCGGGCCAACTGGTGGTGGTTGGGCGTGACGTTCTCGCCATACATCACCAGCGCCGGATCGCCGTTGCCTGCCGCGTGGCCTTGTGCGTCCTTGAAATCGCCGAGGACCTGGTCGTAGGTGCGGTTCTCCTTGATGATGTAAAGCACGTACTTAATCGGGCAGTCGCCGCCGACCTTGTCGGGAATGCAGCAATCGCTCTTGGCCGCCGTGCGGCGGATGAGCTGCGGCGCGTAAGGCGAATTCTTCTTTACCTGACGCGTGTACTGCACCATCGCAGCAGCGTCGGGCCGCGCGATAACGGCGATCGAACCTTCCAGCAGCTTGCCGGGATGATCAAATGCCACGCCGAACGCGGGCTTGGCCGGCTTGTTCCCTTTGGCGCCCTGGCTCCTTGCGGCGGATAGCTGGGCCGCGAGCGGAGTCCTTTGCCATTGGCCACCAGCAGACTGCGGCTGTCGGGCGATACGGCCAGCGCCGAGGGATACCAGCCGACGGGAATGAAGCCCGCGATCCGCGAATCGCCCGGCTTATGGATATCGACCACCATCACGTCGTTGTTGTCGGCGTTGGCCACGTAGAGCGTCTTGCCGTCCGGCGCGACGGCCACGGCGCAGGGCGTGCTGCCCTCCGGCGACGACGGATAAAGCGATGTCGCCAGGATTTCGCGGACAGCGTCGGAGATCCGATGCCGCGGATTCGGCTCCAGGTCGGTCTGATCGAGCGTCTGGGTCTGAATCACGTGGACCGAGTTGTCGCCCGCACAGGCCACGAAGAGCCGGGCGTCGGGCGAGAGGACCATGTCGTTGGGCCGGACGCCGACCGCCACGTCGCGAACTTTCTCGGCGGTTTTCGTATCGAGAATGCTCACGCTGCGGCCGCCCCAGTTGGAAACGTACAGATGCACGCCGTCGCCGCCGAAGACACAGGAGTGCGGGTGCAGCCCGGTGGGAATGCCGTACTTGGCCAGGAGCGAATCGGGGTTGATGACCCAGACCTCCTGCGTGGCCTCATTGGCGACATAGAGAAATCCCGAGGTCGGATGGACCGCGATGCCGGCGAGGAAGACGTGCGGAGCGGTGGGCGAAGGATCAGCGATTTTGGCCGGCAACGCAAGCTCGCCCGATTTGTAGCCGTAGACGTAAAGCTTGCCCGAGTCGCCGCCGGAGACGAAGAGCCTGGTCGCATCCTTGCTGAAGGCCAGGCCGTTCCAGATTTTGCCCTGCGGAATGAATTGCGTGAGCTTGCTCGTTGTCAGATCGAACACGGCCAGGCCGGTCGAGTTGTATCCGGCGCAGGCGGCGATCAGCACCTTGCCGTCCGGGGAGACAATCATCTTCAGCGGCAAATCGGCTGTCATCTTCGCGGCGGGCTTGATGAGATCGGCGCCGGGCACGATCGCTTCGAGATGTTCCAACGGGACAATCGTTCCGGCGGGCGATATGCTCCAACCGTTAAAGAGTTCGGTGGCCGGCTCATTCGCTTCTTTTGCGTAGCCATTGCCGGTGAAAAGCAGGCCCGATATGGCAAAAACGGTGATCAGGCGCGGTGTAATCTGTCGCATGGGAATACTCCATTGAATTGGATCGGTGATTTGGTCAGTCTACCACGTCTCAGATGGAGGCGGGAGCAAGCAGGATAAAGTTTTAACCTCCGTGTGTTCGAGTTTTGTTAGATTCAGAAATGTGCGGCGACAGGTGAGCGTCGGATGACTGCATCCGAGCCAGTCGCGAAGTTTTGCGCACCGCCTCGCGTGTTTTGTTGGCGTGGTGCGCAAACCGGCCAAGTCGCAAGTCCTTGCCGCACAAGACTTTCGGCGCACGATTCCGGCGTGGCGCAGAATAGCACGTTGGCGGGGTTGGTGCGCGAAAGTTTTCGCAGGCACAAGAGGCCATCGAAAACGCGCACACTCCCGCACCAAATAGTCGCATCGGAAAGCGATGAAGAAGTAATACGCAAGTTCCTTGGTGCGGCTCGGCGAATGAACGTGCTCCCCACGTTTTCATCTCCTACCTCTCGCTATTATATTTAGCGTTCTCTAGTTTCGTTAGCGGCGATCGGCGGACATTTCCGGCTCGAACTGCCATTTTGGCACCCGGGTGCAATTACCACATAGGCTCGTACGGACGAAGCGGCGAGCCGGCTGCCATTTCTTGCTGTTAACATGACAATACAAATGATATCAAAGATCGTGCCAATTGCGCGGAATCGACGCGGTTTTGCGGGATTGTCCGGCCCCGGTGAAGGCCTGCTTGTAGTTGTTGCCGCCGCTGGGTAGTATAACCGGAGCTTTGCAAGCCATTTGTGGCACCGGCTTCTCGTCGAGCCTCTGGCGATAACGCCGATTGTTTTCGACCGCATCCAACCGGGATATGTTTTATGACACCCGAAAACCATCGCACGCACACGTCTCCCTTTGGTCATGTTACGCACGAATACTTTCTGCCGGCAGAGGCGCTTCCGGCGGAGGATCGAAATGAATTGCCGTATTGGTTTGCAGAGTTGATTGATGAAAGCCCGCAGAGTGGGCGCGAAATTCTGAAGGCTCGCTGGGCAGAAGTCGAGCTTCCGTGCAACCAACTGCTCCGCGATCGCCTGCTGGAGTTTGTGCCCTATTCGCTGATTCGCTTCGGGGCAGACTGCTATCTTCGCGTCTGTTTGCCAACCGCCGATGCGGACCGGACGGGCAATTGCTTCTTCCTCGCCAGTCCCGCATCAGAAAGCGCGACAGCCGTTCGGCTGCACTCATTCGGCCTTGCGGACAACGCCGAGTTCGCAGAGTTTCTGAACTTCTTTGGGGGGCTACGAGAGTCGATGCCGCCGCTTTCGGGCAGTTTTCTCCACGATGAGGATTGGCAAACGGCGGCGGAAATAATGTACGACGATTGCGACGAGTTCGAGGAGTGGCAAGCCGGCGTGGTCATCTATCAGGCCAGCAACGGCGACTGCCTCGTTTTGCATCCCTCGGGCCGCGTCGCCTGGTTCATGCACGAAGAGAACCGATTTTCCGATCCGTTTTCATCATTCGGCGAGTTCCTCTCATTCTTCGTCCGCTATAATACGGAATACGCCTATCCGCTGGATGCGTATGGGCCGCCCGAACACGGCCGGCGCTGATCGCTGTCGAATCCCAATTATTCGTTTAACTTGCCAAAATGGGAAAAGCCAATTCGTCGTTTGAATCCCCATTCTATCAACTCGATCGGCCGCGGATTTGGGACTTTCGCTTTAGCGACGTTATCGAAGGCTTGATGGGCGGCGACGACTGGAACGAAATAACCCGCGCCGGGCCGTTCGTTCCGCCGATTAGCTTTCCGACTAATAGCATCGTCGTGACGAATTCATTCAGGAAGCGTCTCGATACAGCCGGCCTTGGCAAGTTCAAGTACCGGCCTGTCGTAAAGCGGCGTATTGTCGATTTGCCCTGGCACGAGTGGGACCGGTCCAAGGTGCCGCGCGGCGTATCGCTGCCGAGGGATATCGGGGAATATCTTGTGTCTGCGCCACACAGTGAAGACTGCGCGAAGCAAATGGACGATCTTTGGGAATTGCTGTTGCCTAAGGGTCCGCAAGCACGGTCGCACAATCATGCGGGCTGCTGGACATCTCCCGAATTGAAAATTATCGATCCAAAGACAGTGGGCCGGCGCCACATCTGCGAAAGCCAAGGAATAAGTTTGTATGTGCTCTCAACGAAGGCAAAAGAATGGCTTTCCGCCGAAGCGGGCGAGTGGGTGTCGTTCGCGCCAATCTATTTTGCCCCGCCACCGCAGCCTCCGTTTGTCATGGTGAATGCAGCCGGAATCGTCGCAGAGGCACCTACGCGGAAAGCGGCCCTAGATTACGTGACATCGCTTGGACAGGCGGGCCGAGGGCATTTTCGGCTCGTCAATTCTCGCGACTGGTCTATTGTCGCGACAGACACTGGCTATGTCGGGTTCGAGCACGCCACTGCTTCCTATCAGGTCGTGCGTTGCATGCGCGGGGTGCCACGGGAAAAGCAGATCGAGTTGTGGCTCGCGTTTTTCGATGCCGATCTTCAGCGGCTTATGGCTGAGGACTGGCAAATGGAGGAGCGACGGTTTTTTGGCAAAACTGGTCCTGACGGCCCCGGCGAGTTGGAATGGTAGTGCTGACGAAGTGGCCGAGTTTGCTATTCGTTGGCAGCAACGGCACGGTGACTTAGTCGCGCGCCTGCTATTGTGATATACTAAAACGGCGAGCGAAGCACAGAAGCGAGAAGCCGCTAATGCCGACAACGTTGCGGATTGGTCCCTATCGTTTCTATTTTTACTCATACGATTGCGAAGAGCGGCGGCATACGCACGTTGACCGAGAGAGCCGTAGCGCGAAGTTCTGGCTGGACCCCGACGTCGCATTGGCCGCCAATTACGGTTTCAGCCGGCATGAATTACGAGAAATTGAATACGTAGTCCGAGAACACTTGGAGACTTTGAGAAATGAGTGGGACGCATTCTGCGGAGGCGACGATCAACGTGGCTAGGATCATTAGTGTCTTTGTGACTGATGACACCCTCTCAGTCAACCTGGAAGACGGGCGTACCATCGCCGTACCGTTAGGCTGGTATCCGCGTCTGGCGGCCGGCACCGCGGCCGAGCGCGCCCACGTGCAAATCAGCGGCGCGGGCTACGGCTTGCATTGGCCGGAACTCGACGAAGATATCGGCATTGAAGGACTGATCGCGGGAAAGCAATCGAGGGAAAACGCCGCCTCCTTCGACCAGTGGCTCAAGGCGCGGAGGGCGAAGCGACCGCACGAGGTTGGTTGAAGACTGTGGAATGGACAACAAGCCTCTTCCTGCATCCCCTGGCCGTATCGGGGGCGTTGATTATGGAACGGTTAGGATCGGGTTAGCCGTAAGCGATCCTGACCGCACAATGGCCAGCCCGCTGGAGATCTACACGCGCCGCAATTCGGCCTTGGACGCGAAGTATTTTCAGCAATTGGCGAAGGAGGAACGCATCGTGCTGTGGGTGGTTGGGCTGCCGGTGCATCTGGACGGCCGCGAGAGCCAGAAGTCGCAGGAGGCGAGGCGGTTCGGCAAGTGGCTGACAGAAATCACGGCGCTGCCGGTGGAGTTTTTTGACGAACGGTTCACGAGCGTACAAGCGGAAGAACTTCTGCAAGCCGCCGAATTGACCAGCAAGCGCAAAAAAAAGGATCGACATGCTCGCCGCGCAGATCATGCTCACGGCATATCTGGATTCGCAGAGCAAGGGAGAGCCGCCCGCGGCAATCGATTGATACAGATTTGGAGTGCGGCGGCTCGCCGCCGCTTTTCAAAACGCGCGACATTTGGTCGATCTGGACGCCGGCCGTATTGAAAAGCGATGGCAAGCCGTCGCACTCCAAAGAGGAATTATCGTGAAACTCATCGTCGGTTGCGGTTATCTAGGACTTCGCGTTGGCCAGCGCTGGCTTGCGGCCGGACATGCGGTGACGGGCGTCGTGCATAGCGCGGCGAGTGCCGAGACGCTTGCCGCAGCGAACGTCCATCCGCTAGTAGCCGACGTTACGCGGCCCGAGACGCTCCGCGATCTGCCGGCCGCCGACACTCTGCTCTATTGCGTCGGATACCGCGCGGACAGCAGCCCGCCGCGCTGGGCCGTTTATGTCGACGGGCTCCGGGCGGTATTGGACGCCGTGTCGCCCAACGTCCGCCGCGTGATCTTCATCAGTTCGACGGGCGTTTACGCCGAGCGAGACGGCGGCTGGGTTAACGAAGATTCGCCATGCGAGCCATTGAGCGAATCGGGCCGCGCGCTCCTTGCGGCAGAAAAGGTCCTCGCTGACCATCGATTAGGCGATCGCGGAATCGTGTTGCGCCTGGCCGGCATTTACGGGCCGGGCAGATTGCCGCGAAAGGCGGACCTCGTTTCCGGCGAGCCGCTGGCCGTTCCCGCCGGCCAGCATGTAAACTTGATCCACGTGGTGGACGCCGCCGCCGCGGTCCTGGCGGCTGAGGAACTTGCGCGGCCGCCGCGGACATTTAACATTGCCGACGGCTGCCCTATCGACCGCCGAGATTACTTCGTCGAAACAGCGCGGCACTTCGGCCTTCCGCTGCCAAACTTCCGCGACCCATTGCCCGGCGAATCAACGGCGCGGCGCGGCGGCGACAAGCGGGTCAGCAATCGGCGGATGGTGGATGAGTTAAATGTAAAACTCAAGTATCCGACGTACCGGAAGGGACTGAAGTCTTTGGCTTGACTGCGCTACTTCGCCGGCAACGGGGCGTCGGTGAGCTTCCATATCTCCCTGACCTCCTTATCGCCGTGGGCGGCGGATTCCCCTTTGGCGGACGCGGAGCCGATGGGTTCAAAAACTCGCTTGGCATCCTTGACCTTTTTCGCCGACCACGTGAATTCGCCCACCAGACTATCCGTCTTTGCGCCCTTAACGACCACAACGATTGTGGCCGTATCGCCGTTCTGGATCGGCGGCTTTCCTTCGTAATGGTAATCGGCGTAACGCGGCAGATCCTTTTCGGATGGTTCGCAGCCGGGAGCGAACAGTCGCGGCACGGCCATCTCGATCTCGCTGGGGGATTGAGCGAAGTCGTCCATATCGCTGACGAGAGAACCGATCTTGGCGCTGGTGGATGTGTACGGAAGATCGGATGAGGGCGACTTGCCGCATCCAACCAGGGAAACGAACTGGAAGCCGATCGCGATAAAAGTTAATTGGGTTCTGCGGCTCATAGCAGATTCTTCTGATTTATGGCAAACCGAACGGCGAAAAGGGAAGCGACATTCATTGTCGCCTTGGTTTCGGGTCGCTTTGGTGGCTGAAAGTTTTAGGAGTAAAGTCCCGTCCTCGCCAACGCAGGTCGGCAGGAGCGCTCGGCTAAAACGGGCGGGACGAAACGTCGTTTCCATTTATCGTCGCCATCGCCCGCCAAATATCGATGCCGACGGAATTGGGCACGAAGCCGACCGCACCGTCGGCCATGAGAACGTTCACGCCGACAGGATGCCGGCTCCGCGCGGCCGCCCAAATATTCGCGTCTTGCCTATCCATCGTGCAGTGAAGGGGATCACTCTGCGGAATCGACGTGTTACAGAACGGGATGTTGTCGGACGCGTCGTCGGTACGATTACTGCCGCCGGCATTGGGTCGCGTCTTGGCCATGAACAGCGCGCCGCCCGGCGTATTGAGGGGCCAAACCCCACGCGCGTCCATCGGGCTGTTGACGAGGCAAACCTCGCTAACCGCCATAGTATTGGAAAGTCCGTCCTTTACCGCGGCCGGCGGCACACCACAATTGGGACAGACTTTCCACGCGCCGGTGTACTTTTTTTGGGGCGGGTTCCGGGCCGCAAGGGCACCGGGACTGTATGTCGTGTTCCAGCCCGGAATGTACGTCACGCCGAACAACCCATCCATGGCCGATACGGCGCGCGAGCCATCGGACTGAACTGGTTTGTTGAGGTATACTCCCGAGCCCCAGCAGGCCACATAGTTGCCACGGGATATATACACATTCGACGAGGGGCCTTCGATATCCCAAGCGCTGTCGTCGATGTCCTGGGTGGGATCGCGCCGCTCGGAACTGGGACAATTGAAAACGGCGATGTTCCTCGTCGTTGGACCTGTGTGGTCCAGGTAGTATCCCCACTCGTTGTCATCAGGTTCATTTGCATCATTTATGGCGAACCAGACAAACTCGTCATATAGATCACCCATTTCAAGCTGACTGAAAATAAAGTGGTTCCAATTGAGGCCCTGGCAATTGACGAACGAGCCGTTTCCGTTCGAACCGCTCGCAATCCATGCGTTCTGCGTATCTGAGCAGTGGGTAGTGCCGGGCGGAAAGGTTCCGTAGGCTTCCACGTGCGCGCTCAGCGCCGTGCCGATCTGTTTGAGATTATTGCCGCACTGCACCCTGCGGCCGGCCTCGCGAGCGGATTGGACCGCAGGCAGCAGCAAGCCCACTAAGGAGCCGATGATGGCGATGACGACCAGCAATTCGACGAGTGTAAAAGCGCCGCGAGGGCAATTAGATGATGCCGAGCGGCCCGTGACAAGCGAGTTCATGGCGTGCTCCTTTGAACTCAGGGCTCTAACGTGTCATTATAGTGGATTTCCGAAATTGTCCAGGCCATTGAATTAGAATTTGATGTTTTAATTACAAAAATCCGCCTGCAAGACTTTTCCGTCTGTTCCGCTTAGGCCGAATCTTCCCGATATTCGTTCAATAACGATCCAAGCGGCTGCCGATGCACACACTAGGCAGACACTATGCTCACGTTCGAAGGGGGGAAGTTATGATTCGACGCACATTGCTCGCGTTCGCCTGCGCCGGTGCTCTGGGGGCCGTCTTTTGCTCGACGAATGCCCATGCCCAGCAGGCCTTTGGTGCAACTTACAATCAAAATTACAGCACCCAAGACTGGCAGCGGCTCTACCATTATCCGTACGTCTACTATCCGCAGAACTTTTGGGGCCGGACTACTACCGCAGTTCTGGGAATATGTATTACCGCTATCCGCCGGAAATGCAGATCCCCGTCTACAACCGCACGTGGCACAACGAATACCCCCAGGATAGGCGGTATTATGGCGGCCACCATTTTAATCTCAACGTCTTCTAGACCGAGTATCAAGCCCGACGCGCAAGCGAGTGACTCGTTAATCCAGGTAATTGCTTCGCACGCACATCGGGCTTCGGCGGTGGTTGTCAGGCTGGAGAGAAGTCTTTAGAATATCTGGCCAACAGGTATTTGAAGTAAGTTCTCTCCGGTTGCAGACAATGAATGCAGTAAACGCCGTCCCGGTGTTTCTCTATCTTGCCGTCCTGGCAGGCATGGCCGTCGGGCTGCTGGTGGTTTCGCGCTTGCTGAATCCGCGGCAGTTCGTGGGGCCGGTGCAGAAGATGCCCTACGAAAGCGGGATGGATCCGATACACGACACACGCCGGCGGTTCGACGTCCGCTTCCATTTGATCGCCATCGCCTTCCTCGTCTTCGACGTGGAAGTGCTGTTCCTCTATCCTTGGGCGGTCGCTGCCAAGCGGCCCGACCCCTCGGCAAACGCCGGCCCTCCAGAGATGCGTGGGGCCAAAGTCATCGCCGAGTCGCAGGGCGTAAAGGTCATTGGGACGGAGTCGCGCATCGAGAGACCACAAGTTGGGTCGGGTCCCAGTTCGACGAGTCAGAAAATCAATGTTGTTATTACCGATGACCCATATTTAGCGGGCACGCAGCCAGCCTACGGAATTTCCGCCGCGGTCAAGGACGGCCTTGCCAGCGACCGGAACATCGTTTTCGGTGGCGTCGCGGTTTTCTTCACGCTCTTGGCTCTAGGATTCGTTTACGACTGGCGCAAAGGAGTCTTTCAATGGCGGTAGACGATCTCATGGACCAGGCCGCAGTAACGCGGCTGGATGAACTGGTCAGTTGGTGCCGGAAGAACAGCCTCTGGCCGATGCCCTTCGCCACGGCCTGCTGCGGCATCGAGCTGATGGCGATCGGCGCCAGCCGGCACGACATCGCTCGATTTGGAGCCGAGGTCTTTCGCTTCAGCCCGCGGCAGTGCGATCTGATGATCGTCGCCGGCCGCGTGGTGATGAAGATGTTGCCCGTGTTGCAGCGGATTTGGCAGCAGATGCCCGAGCCGAAGTGGTGCATTTCGATGGGCGCGTGCGCTTCGACTGGCGGCGTCTTCGACACGTATTGTGTCGTGCAGGGCATCGATCGTTTCATTCCGGTGGACATGTACGTGCCCGGCTGCCCTCCGCGGCCGGAGCAATTGATCCAGGCGATCGTTGATTTGCAGGACAAGATCCAGCGCGAAGGGACGACGTTCGGCAAAGAGTTCGTGACCGCCTCGCGGCAGCAGACCAAGCGGGCCTTGCAGGAGCGATGAACCGAGCATGATGCCGATCGAAGAAATCGTCAAATCCCTGAGCGGCAGCTTTGGCGAGTTGCCGTCGAGCGAGTTCCGTGGAACGACCCGCGTCGTCGTTCCGGCGGACAAGCTCTACGATGCCTTGGCCGAACTAAAGGGGCGGCACGGCTTCGACCTGCTCGTGGATGTCACCTGCGTCGATTACCTGAACTACCCCGACGCGCGAGACCGCTATGGATTGGTCTACCTGTTGGCCAATACGGAGACGACGCAGCGGCTGACGGTTCGGGCTTTCGTGAACGATCCCGATCCGAGCATTCGTTCCGTCGTCGGCCTTTGGGAGGGGGCGAACTGGCTGGAGCGCGAGGTGTGGGACATGTTCGGCATCAGTTTCGAAGGCCATCCAGACTTGCGGCGGATTCTCATGCCGCAGGAGTTCGACTTGCTTCCCGCTCCGCAAAGATTATCCCTTGCAAGGGATGGGCGAGCGGCATAACTTCCCCGTGTTGAAGCGAGGAGAGAGTTGACATGCCGCTGACCCTTTCCGAACTTGCCGCCGACCATGCCGAAGAAGGCGGGCAGCAATACCTCTGGACGATGAATTTCGGGCCGCAGCACCCGGCCACGCACACCACGCTGCGGCTCGTGCTCAAGTTGGACGGCGAGCGGGTGGCCAAGGCAATTCCCGATATCGGCTTTCTCCATTCGGGATTCGAGAAGATCGGCGAGAGCCTCGACTTCAATCAGTACGTGACGGTCACCGACCGCATGAACTACATCTCGCCCATGTCCAATAATGTGGCCTGGCACATGGCCGTCGAGAAGCTGCTGGGCATCGAGATCACGCCGAGGTGCAGCTACATCCGCACGATCATGTGCGAGCTGATGCGGATCAGCGACCACCTGCTCTGCCTGGGCGCGATGGGCCTGGACATCGGCGCGATAACCTACTTCATGTACGCCTTCAACGCGAGGGAGCAGATCTACGACATTTGCGAGGCGCTCTGCGGCGCCCGCTTCACGCAACAGCTATACCCGCGTGGGCGGCGCGATGGCCGATATGACGCCCGCGGTCGTCGAAATGATCCGCAAGTTTCTCGGTTACATGCCGCGGGTCATGGACGACATGGACCGGCTGGTGGGCGAGAACCGCATCTTCATCGACCGCTTTCAGGGCGTTGGCCTTTTGACCAAGGAAGAGGCCATCAACCGCAGTTGCGCCGGGCCGGTCGCGCGGGCCAGCGGCGTCACTCGCGACCTCCGCCGCGACGAACCCTATCTCGCGTATGCCGACTTCGATTTCGACATCTGCTGCGCCACAGCGGGCGACTGCCTGGCCCGTTTTCAGGTCCGCGTGGCCGAAATGGGCGAGAGCTTGAAGATCGTCGCCAAGGCGATCGAGAACATACCGGCGGGGCCGCTCAACGTCGGGCCGGATCGCCGCTCGATCCTGCCGCCGCCGGGCCAAGTCTGGACGACGATCGAGGGCCTGATCTCTCACTTCGAGCAGGTCATGCCCAACCGCGGCCTGCCAGTGCCCAATGAGGAGGCCTACGCGGCCATCGAGTCACCCAACGGCGAATTGGGCTTCTACGTCGTCGGCGACGGCAGCCCGCGGGCCTGGCGTGCCCGCTGCCGCCCGCCGTCGTTCATCCACTTTGCCCTGTTCCCGTTTCTGATTCGCGGGCACACGCTCAGCGACGTGGTGGCGGTGCTGGGCAGTTTGAACATCATCGCGGCCGAGTTGGATCGTTAGCGAATACCATGCAAGCAACAACCGCAAAACCGACCGCAGCCGCGACCACGCCCGTCTTGACCGCCGAGATGCGGAAGGCGATCGAGGCATATTACCCACGCTACCCGTCGCGGCGGGCTGTCGTGCTGCCGGCACTGCACGTCGTCAACGAAACGCTGGGCTACGTTCCGCTGCCGGCCGTGATCGAGATCGCCGAAATGCTCGGACTGGCCCCAGCGCAGGTGCAGGACACGCTCAGCTTCTATCACTTTTTCCCGCAGGACAAGCCGGTCGGCAAGTACAGAGTTTGGATGTGCCGCTCGATAAGCTGCTCCTGCTGCGAGGGCGAAGTGCTCATGGACTATCTGGCCGAAAAGCTCGGCGTCCGGCCCGGCGAGACAACTGCCGACGGCCAGATCAGCCTCTTGCCGGCCGAGTGCCTGGGCGTTTGCGAGTTCGCCCCCGCGATGCTGGTCAACGAGACGGTGTATAAGACGATGACCAAAGAAAAGATTGACGAGTTTTTGGCGGACTTGAAACCGTAGGTGGCGATGGGCACCAAGCTGAAGAGTTATGAGTAAGGAACTCACTCCACAGGAGAAGAAACGAAAATCGCTTGAGCTCGACGGCCGCAATTGCTACGGCGAGAATAGCAAATCATCTCGCAAAGCAATTCCACGTCGTAAAGCGCTTGTGAACCGTGCCTATCGGCATGCCGCAAACCAGTCATTGTTACACCCCAGCAATGATGTTGATGTCCTTGATGAGAGTGTTAGTAAGATAAAACGAGGTGGTTGGAAGAAAGCCCCCGACGTAGCCCTTGCCGACAAATTACTTGATAGACTTCTTCGCCAAATTGTGAATAGCATTACGACCGCAAAAGACCAAGCGACGATTCTCGCTAGCATCGAGTCACAACTGAAATCAATAGGAACTCCTTCAAAAGCAGTTCAGGACATCTTGAAGCAATTGCAGGGAATCGCCCGTGCGCGGCATTCGATTCGAATCCCTTCGGGTTCGCGATCGACGCCGCTGAAAATGGATTATGATATGGCAACAAATATAGTCGCAATGTTGAACCGAAGGAAATCAAAAAAGTAATGATGCGCCGGCACTTACAAGCTCGCGGTGCCATCCTACGCAGAAGACCCAAGACTTAAATCCGTGCCCTACGAACCTGTCCTACTAGCGAACATCAACAAGCCCGATAGCCACACGCTCAAGGTGTATGAGGCTGGCGGCGGATATCGCGCGCTGCAGAAGGCGCTGAAGGAAATGAGCCCCGACGAAGTGCAGGGCGCGGTCCGCGCTTCGGGTCTCCGCGGACGCGGAGGGGCCGGCTTTCCCACGGGGCTGAAATGGTCGTTCTTGCCCAAAGACCACCCCGGCCCGATCTACCTCTGCGTCAACGCCGACGAAAGCGAGCCGGGCACGTTCGTCAATCGCGTGCAGATGGAATTCGATCCGCACCAGATCGTCGAGGGCATCATTCTCAGTTGCCTACGCCACGCGAGCCACCACGGCTTACCTCTATATCCGCTACGAATATCCATCCGCCACCAAGCGAATGCAGGCGGCGATCGACGAAGCCTACGCCGCCGGGCTATCTCGGCAAGAACATCCAAGGCTCACCGTTTTCGCTCGATCTTTACATCCATCGCGGAGCCGGGGCTTACGTCTGCGGCGAAGAGACCGGCCTGATCGAGAGCCTCGAAGGCAAACGCGCCTGGCCGCGGATCAAGCCGCCCTTCCCTGCCGTCGAGGGCCTGTTCCGCAAGCCGACGGTGGTCAACAACGTCGAGACGATGGCCTGCGTGGTCCACATCATCGACCGCGGCGTCGACTGGTTCCGCTCGCATCGGCGTGCCGCCCGATCCGACCAATCCTCGCGATCCCGGCAGCTTGGGCCCGAAGCTCTACGGCCTCAGCGGCCACGTGAACCGGCCGGGCTGCTACGAGGCGCCGCTGGGCATCACCTGCCGCCAAGCTGATCGACGAGTTCGGCGGCGGCGTGTGGAAGGGCCGCAAGGCCAAGGCCGTCGTGCCCGGCGGCCTGAGCATGGGCGTGATGACCGAAACCGAACTCGACACGCCGCTGGATTTCGCCGGCCTCGGCAAGGTCGGCTGCCTCGGCCTGGGCACGGCCTGCCTGATCGTGCATCGACGAAACCTACTCGATGGTCGATTTCCTGCACAATAGTTGCCGCTTCTTCGCCCACGAAAGCTGCGGGCAATGCACGCCCTGCCGCGAAGGGACGCACTGGTCGCTGATGATGCTCGAGCGCATCAAGGCCGGCCGCGGACGCCTGATCGACCTCGATCTGCCTGGCTGGAGATCGGCGACACGATCGGCATCATCCCCGGCACGACGATCTGCGGCCTGGCCGACGGCGCCGCCTGGCCGATCAAGAACGCGATCAAGCAAGTTCCGCGCCAGAGTTCGAAGAATACATCAAGCGGACGAACCCGAGCGGATATGCCGAGCACTGAGGCCGTGCCGGCGCTGCGTCGCTGAGCATCAACGGAAAGCCGCATTACGACCATGCCCAAGATCACCATCGACGGAAACGAAATCGAACTCCCCGACGGCTAGCGCCTCAACGGCATCGAAGCGGCCAAGCGGGCCGGCGTCGAGATCCCGCACTATTGCTGGCATCCGGGCTTGCACGGTCGTGGGCAGTTGCCGCATGTGCCTGGTCGAGACGGGCAACCGCGATCCCAAGACCGGGCGAAGATCAAGATGCTGCCCAAGCTGGTGCCCGGCTGCACCGTGCCCGGCCAACGACGGCACTGGTCTTTGTCACCAACAGCGACAAGGTGAAGCAGGCGCGGGCGATGGTCGAGGAAGACCTGCTGCTGCGGCACCCGATCGATTGCCCGATCTGCGACAAGGCGGGCGAGTGCTACCTTGCAGGACTATCACTTCAAGTATGGGCAGGCCGAGCGGCGGGCCGACGTGCGCCCTTCACCAGCCGCCGCCGCGACATGGGCGATACGTCACGCTGTTCGTCGACCGCTGCGTGATGTGCACCCGCTGCGTGCGGTTTTGCGCGCGAGATCAGCGGCACGAGCGAGCTGATGGTCATCAACCGCGGCGCGCACGAGGAAATCGACGTCTTGCCCGGCTATCCGCTGGCACAACAAGCTTTCCGGCAACGTCGTCGATCTCTGCCCCGTCGGCGCGCTGGGCGACAAGGATTTCCTCTACCAGCAGCGGGTCTGGTTCATGAGGCGGCACGCGAGCGTCTGCACCGGCTGCTCGACCGGCTGCTCGATCTGGGTCGAAGAGAACCAGGACCACGGTCTATCGGCTCAAGCCCCGCGAGAATCCGCACGTCAACCAGTGGTGGATGTGCGACGAAGGCCGCTACGGCTACCATCACGTTCACGATCCGGAGCGCGTCTCCGTTCCCCGGCATCGCCAGCGACGGCAAAGTCCAAGACGGAAAAATGTGGAGCGCAATTGGAACGGTCTGCCGGAAGAATTGAAGACCAAGCTCGCTGCGGCGGGCCGGCTCGGCGGCGTGCTCTCGCCGTTTCTGAGGTCGAAGAAGCCTACCTGCTGGCCAAGTTGCTCCGCTCGCTCGATCCGCAGGCGGTGCTGGCGCTGGGACCGGTGCCGACGGTGGGCGAGGACGAGAAGTTCCCCGGCGGTTTCACGCATCTCCGCCGAAAAATGCCCCAATCGCCGCGGCGTGGAGGAAGTGCTGGCCCACTTCACGCACAAAGTGCTCTCGCTTCGATGACTTTGTCCAGGAAATGCAGACGGACCGATTTCGGCGGCGTATGGGTTTCCGGCGGCTATAAAGAACGATGGATCGACGCAGCCGATCGCGCGAGCGCTTCGCCGGATTCCGCTTTTGATCGTGCAAGACCTGTTCGATTCGCCGCTGTGGAACGAGCGACCTATGCACCTGCCCGCGCGGCGTTCGCCGAGCGCGACGGTTCGTACGTCAACCGTGACGACCGCTGCAGACGGCCAACTGGGCCGTTCGCCCGCCCTGGGGCGTGCGGGTCGAAGGAGCGCTGTTTTGGCAGATGCTCGGCCGCAAGGGGCTTTACAATTCCCGCGCCGTGTTGGACGATCTGAGCCGAGAGATTCTGTATTTTGCTCGCCGCCGCGGGCCCGATCGCGGAGACGGGCTTGGACATGAAGATTAACCGCTTGGCGACGCAGAACGGCGCCAAATTGAAGAGCGAGAACCGCGTGAACGACCTTGCTTCCATCCCGATCATCATCCGCACTGCGTCAAGATCGCCCTGTGGTCGTTTGCGATCGATGACGGCTGCCGCCTATCTGGTGCTGCTGGAGCGCTGGATCGCCGCCTGGGTGCAGGACCGCATGGGCCCGAACCGCGTCGGCATTCCGCTGACGAAGATTCGCGTGTTCGGCCTGGGGCAGCCGCTGGCCGACGGCATGAAGTTCATCTTCAAGGAAGAGTACACGCCCGCCCACGTCGACAAGGTCTTGTACTTCCTGGCCCCGATGTCGATCTTGTCGGCGGCCATGGCGATCTTCGCCGTGATCCCCTTCGGCAGCGTGCTGCCGGACAGCTTCCTGCCCGCAAGCTGGGGCGTGGAGCAGATCAAACTGGTCGTCGCACCGGGCATCGACGTGGGCATGATCTACGTCTTCGCCCTGGGCAGCATCGCCGTCTACGGCGTGATCCTGGGCGGCTGGGCCAGCAACAACAAATACAGTTTCCTGGGCGGACTGCGGAGCAGCGCCCAGTTGATCGCCTACGAACTTCCGCTGGGCCTGGGCATCCTCGGCGTCGTGCTTGCCGCTGGCTCGCTTGCGGCTGGACACGATCATCGAGCATCAGGCCGCAACCGGGGTCTGGAACGTCTTCATGCAGCCGCTGGGCTTCATGTGTCTTCTGCGTCGCCTCCTTTGCCGAGGCGGCGCGGCTGCCGTTCGACCTGCCCGAGGCCGAGCAGGAGCTGATCGGCGGCTACCATACCGAATATTCCGGCATGAAGCTGATGATGTATCTCGTCGCCGAGTTCCTGCACATGGTCACGGCCGCGTTTCTGATCGTGATCCTGTTCTTCGGCGGCTGGCATTTTTGGGGCCTGACCGGCTCCGGCAATCAGGTGACCTGGATCGATGGCCATCGCTGCGGATTGTGGTGCTGTCGGCCAAGGTGATGGGCGTGATCCTGTTCTTCATGGTCGCCCGCTGGAGCTGGCCGCGCTTCCGCTTCGATCAGCTGATGGCGCTGGCCTGGAAAGTGATGCTGCCGCTGGGCATGGTCAACCTGGCGTGGGTGGCGGTGTGGGACGAGTACGGCCGCGACCTGGGCTTGCGACACGAGCATTTGGCGATGGCCGTCTGCGGTTGGACCGTATTGCTGGCCACTTGGCTCGTGGGCACGCGGATGACCAGCGGCATGTACGACAATCGCCCCCGCAGAAACGTCGCCGAAGCGGCCGGACCGAGCATATTGGATACCGAGGAGGCGTTGGCGAAATGAGCACGGACAATTCCCTTTCAAAGATGTCGCCCGGCAACAAATCAAACATCCGCTGGATCGAAGCCGCCCAAGCTGGGCATCTTGGGCAAGATGCTACTTGCCGCTGTTTCATCAAGGGCCTGACGACGACCCTGCGGCACCTGTTCTTCGTCAAGAAAATCACGCTGCAATCGCCCGAAGAGCGGCACAAGATTGTCAACCCGCTGTCTACCGCGGCGTGCATCGGCTGAATAAGGACGAGCAGGGCCGCGTGAAGTGCGTCGCCTGTTTCCTCTGCGCCACAGCCTGCCCGGCCCACTGCATCGACATCGTCGCCGGCCGAAAGCCCCTGGCCCGACCGCGAGAAATATCCCGAGAGTCTTCACCATCGACGAGCTGCGCTGCATCTATTGCGGCATGTGCGAAGAGGCCTGCCCGGTCGACGCCATCGAGCTGACCAGCTTTTTTGACCTGACCGGTCGCAGCCGCGAAGAAATGATCTTCGACAAGGAAAAGCTGCTCAGCGTCTTCGATCAGACCAAAGACGGCGAGCCGATGCCCTCGAAGCGTGTACCGTTCGTAGTCCGGCTTCAGCCGGTTCCGTGGGCGGCCTTCCGCCTAAAGGCGGTACTACGAGCGCCACCGCGCAGGGAGGCCATCCATGATTTCTCCCCGCATGATCCTCGGCATCGCCAGCCTGGTGACGGCTGTCGGCATCTGGTTGCTGCTGCCGCGGTAGACCGAAGGCGCAGCGTGTCCTCGGCGCGCTTCTCGCCGCGATCGGCCTCGGACTGTTCGCCTCGCAGGCTGCCGCTCGTAGGCGACTGGCTCTCCAAGGGCCTGCTTGGCGGCCATCGGCATCGTCACCGTCGTGGCGGGCGTGGCCACGATCACGTTGCCGCAGCCCGGTCTATTGCGCCATCTGGTTCGGCATGACGCTCGTGGGCACGGCCGGGCTGTTCCTGTTGGCAGGCGCCGAGTTCCTGGCCGTGGCCACGATCGTGGTCTATGCCGGCGCGATCCTCGTCACGTTCCTCTTCGTGCTCATGCTTGCTCAGCCGGAAGGCCACACGACCTATGACCGCCGCAGTTGGGAAGCGCCGATTTCTGCCTTCATCGGCGCCGTGCTCGTGGGCATCCTCACGGCGACGATCGCCGCGTCGCTTAAAGCACGTGAGCCACTCGCAGCAAGTTGTCGCGGCGTCACTGAACGTCCTCCGCGAGCCTGGCGCGCGGGAGTTGTTCAGCCGATATCTGCTGGCCGTCGAAGTGGCGGGCGTGCTGCTCTTTGCGGCCCTGGTCGGCGCAGCGGTGATCGTAACTCAAGGCCGCGCGGCGATGAAGCGGCGCAGCGCGCTTTCCCGTACGGGAGGTACGACCGATGCCTCCTGAGTCCCTGCAATGCTACCTGTTCGTCGGCGCCGTGCTGTTCGGCATCGGGCCTGATCGGTTTCATGAGCCGGCGGAACATGATCGTCATGTTCCTCTGCGGCCGAAATGATGCTGCAAGGCGTTTCGCTCAGCCTGGTCGCCTGGGGCCGCTACCATAACGACCTCGGCGGGCAGATGCTGGTGATCTTCATCATCGCCGTGGCGGCCTGCGAGGCGGCCATCGCCCTGGCGGTGGTGCTCATGCTCTTCGAGCGCAAGCGGCCATCTGGACATCGCCGTGTGGGATGAATCTGCGCGAGTCGAACCAGCCGCCGTTCGAGGAAGAGCCGTTGCCGCCGTTGCCGGAGGAACACCCGTCGCACTGGCCGCACTTGACCCCCGCCGGCGTGCTGCCGGAGGACATCTCAGAAAAAGACTTTTACCGACCCAAGGTTTAGACAAAAACAAGAACAGTATTTGAACGAACGCAATGCCGGGTGGCACGTTCCTGAGCTTCAAGCGAAGGGCGTGTCTGCCGTGATCCCACGCCATTCGCCTGAAGCTCAGAGCGTGCCACACGACTAATTTGACATGGAAGACTACATTCCGAAACTCCTGGTCATGATTCCCGCGCTGCCGCTGGCCGCCGCGGTGATCGTGGCCGTGCTGGGCAAACGCCTCCTCCGCGAGCATAGCCACGTTCCGGTCGTGCTCGCGTTTGTCGGATCGTGCGTGGCCAGCCTCGCGCTGATCTTCGCCGTCCAACAAGGCG
Organism: uncultured Planctomycetia bacterium; assembly: GCA_963707295.1. Taxonomy (GTDB): domain Bacteria; phylum Planctomycetota; class Planctomycetia; order Pirellulales; family Thermoguttaceae; genus JANXQG01. The sequence goes on along the minus strand of CAVPPL010000005.1, from coordinate 1,932,144 downwards.
GCAAGGAACATAGCGAGCATCTCGTGCGGCTCTGGAGCTGGGCGACGGTAGACCCTGCCTTCGGCGTCCCGGCATTCCACGTCGATATCGTCCTCCGCGCCGACCCGCTCACGGCGATCATGCTCGGCATGGTCACTTTCATCAGCACGCTCGTGGTGATCTACGCCAGCGGCTACATGCACGGCGATCCGGGCTACTGGCGGTTCTTCGCCTACGTCGCCCTGTTCGTGTTTTCGATGACGATGCTTGTCTCGGTGAGCAACTTCGTGCTGCTCTATGTGTTTTGGGAAGCGGTCGGCCTGTGCAGCTATTTGCTCATCGGCTTCTGGTTCGAAAAGCCCTCGGCCGCCGCCGCCGGCATGAAGGCGTTTCTCGTCAACCGCATCGGCGACTTCGGTTTCGCCTTGGGCGTGTTCTTGATCTGGACGACCTTTGGGACGCTGGACTTCCACGATTCCAGGGTAGTGCCCGCGAGCCAGAATGGCGAATCGCAGCAACAGTTTATGTCGATCCTGCCGATGTCGCGAATGATTCGCTAGGCGGCAAGGTCGAACATGGCATCTTCGGGCAGTGGCGTCTCACGAAAGAGCCTATAAGGAAAGTGGCGTGATTACCGCCATTTGCCTCCTGCTCCTGGTCGGGGCCTGCGGCAAGAGCGCCCAGTTCCCGCTGCATGTCTGGCTGCCCGACGCGATGGAAGGCCCCACGCCCGTCAGCGCGCTGATCCACGCCGCGACGATGGTCACCGCGGGAGTCTATATGGTGGCCCGCTGCACGCCGCTTTATTCCGCCTCGCCCGACGCGCAGGAAGTCGTGGCGGGCATCGGCGGCTTCACCGCGCTTTTGGCCGCGCTCATCGCCCTGACGCAAACCGACCTGAAGCGGGTCCTGGCCTATTCCACGATCAGCCAGCTCGGCTACATGTTCCTTGCTCTCGGCACGGGCAGCCAACTCGGCGTGACCTCCGGCATGTTCCACCTCTTCACCCATGCGTTCTTCAAGGCCCTGTTGTTCCTGGGCGCGGGCAGCGTGATGCACGCCATGGGCGGCGTGATCGACATGCGCGAGTTCGGCGGGCTGCAGCGGTTGATGCCCAGGACGCGCTGGACGTTCCTCTTCGGCTGCCTCGCGCTGGCCGGCGTCGTGCCCTTTGCCGGCTTTTGGAGCAAGGACGAAATCCTGGCCGCGGTCAGCGACAAGGCGACTGAGTCCGGCGGGATCTACACTTGGCTCTACTACAGCGGAATGCTCACGGCGTTCCTCACCGCGTTTTATACGTTCCGCGCGTATTTCCTCACCTTCCACGGCGAGGAGCGGATTCCCAAGGAGGCCGGCCACCACGCCCATGAGTCGCCGCCCGCGATGACCGGGCCGCTGGTGATCCTGGCGGTCGGGCGCGGCGCTGGTCGGAATTTACTTCTGGATGGGCGGCGAATTCCTCGGCAAGAGCGGCTTCCTCATGCAGTCGCCGACGCTGAGTCCGCTGCTCGAAGGCGGCGAAAAACCCGAGCACTTCCACTGGGCCGTGGCCATCACCAGCACGATCATAGCCCTTTGCGGCATCGCCTTGGCCTGGCAGTTCTACGTGGCGCAGCCAAGCCTGGCCGAGGCGACGATGAACGCCGCCAAATCGACGGGGCTCTATGCCTTGTCCTACGGCAAGTTCTTCATCGACGAGATCTACTCCGCGGCGATCGTTCGTCCGCTCGAAGGGCTCGCCTGGCTCTGCTCCGTGGTCGATACCTACTTGATCGACGGCACGATCAACCTGTTTGGCCTCTTGCCGCGGTGGCTGGGCTATGTGTTTCGTCCGCTGCAAGGCGGGCTCGTTCCGTTTTATGCCCTGGTGATGGCGCTGGGCGTGCTGGCGCTGGCCGGAGCGCTGATAGCGCAATAGCCGAGAATATGCATAATCTCCAAGTACTCCTGCTCATCACCATATTCCTGCCCGCGGCCACCGCCGTGGTGGCCGGCCTCGGCGGCACGAAAGCCCGCTGCTGGGCCTTCGGCGGCGCGCTGGCCACGCTCATCTGCTCGATCGTGCTGGCGTCCGAAATTCCCCCTCGGCGCAGCCGAGTTTGTCCACACCAAGACGGAGTGGAAGTGGTTCGAGGCGCTCGGCGCCTCGCTGAATATCCAGTTCTCCGTCGGGCTGGATGGCCTGGGACTTTGGCTCTTCGTGCTCACGGCCCTGCTCCTGGTCAGTCGCCGTGCTGGTGAGCTGGGACGCTATCCAGGATCAGGAACGGCTTTATTACCGGCTTCTGCTGCTCCTGGGCACCGGCATGTTGGGCGTGTTCGTCGCCCGCGACATCATTCTCTTCTACCTCTTTTTCGAGTTCACGCTGGTGCCGCTCTTCTTCCTCATCGGCATCTGGGGCAGCGACCAGCGGCGCTACGCGGCGATCAAGTTCTTCCTCTTCACGCTGGCCGGCAGCGTGCTGACGCTCCTGGGCCTGTTGGCCATCGTCCTCTGGGACTACTGGAACGTCGAGCACGGGTCGAGGATGACGTTCTCCATCCCCGAATTGACGACCCACTTGCAAAACGCCTCCGCGAATCATGCCGGCATGAGCACCGCGCTGCAGACGTGGCTGTTTCTGGCCCTGTTCGCCGGCTTTGCCATCAAGGTGCCGCTCTTTCCGCTGCACACCTGGCTGCCGCTGGCGCATACGGAAGCCCCCGCGGCCGGCAGCATCCTCCTGGCCGGCGTGCTTTTGAAGATCGGCACCTACGGCTTCCTGCGCTTCAACCTGCCGATGCTGCCCGGCGGGCACGGCCGTCTGCATGCCGTGGCTGCTCTGGCTCTCGGTGGCGGGCATCGTTTACGGCGCGCTGGTGGCGCTTGCCCAGAGCGACATGAAAAAGCTCATCGCCTATTCCAGCGTCAGCCACCTCGGCTTTTGCATGTTGGGCATCTTCGCCCTGAACCGCGTCGCCGTGCAAGGCGGCATGCTGCAAATGATCAACCACGGCCTCTCCACCGGCGGCCTGTTCGCCCTGGTGGGCATGATCTACGAGCGCTATCACACGCGGCGGATCGCCGATTTCGGGGGCATCGCCGCGGAAACGCCCATCCTGGCCTTCTTCATGGTCTTCATGACGCTGGCCAGCATCGGCCTGCCGGGCCTGAACGGCTTTGCGGGCGAGTTCCTGCTGCTCATCGGCATGTTCCAACGGGCCTGGGCGAACGGCGGCCGGGGAATGGACGACCCATTACCAAATCATCTCAGTGCTCGCCGTGAGCGGCGTCGTGCTGGGCGCGTGGTACATGCTGTGGCTCGTGAAGCGGGTCTTTTTCGGCCCCTTGCGCGAGCGCAAGGATGGCCACCCGATCCACGATTTGACGCTCCGCGAGATTGCCGCCCTTGTGCCGCTGTGCGTGGTGATCGTCTGGATCGGCGTGCAGCCGAAGTATTTCCTCGACCGCATGGCCCCCAGCACCGATCAATTGACCGCCCCGGCGATGACCGCGGTCGAATCGGCGCAGCCGACCGCCGCCCCTGAAGAAAGCCAGTCGCCGGACGAAGTCATGCGACAGGAGGAAAATTCGCACGGGGATATCAAAACCTCGGTGGGCGAAGAGGCTCCTAGCGCCCAGCGGGTCGAAAAACTCACGCAAAGGCGCAAGGCGGAGCGCAAGAAAAGCTGCATACGGCGGCTGTTGATGATATTGGTCAAGTCACTTTCCCGTATTCCTCAAGTCATTTCGCCATCTCGCGTCCAATCGAGTTCGACCGTTCGCGCCTTCGCGCCTTCGCGCCTTTGCGTGAGACCTTCTTCGGCTTGCACTCACAAGATATCTTCCCTTTGGAGATTGCTCGTGTCCCTTGAAGTCGTCGGATTTCTGTCTGCCGAAATTGTGCTCGTCGCGGCGGCGCTCCTGATTTACATGGGCGGCGCGTTCTCGACTTCGCAGAAGGCATGGGCGCCGATCGCCTTCATCGCCCTCGCGCTGGCGGCCGCATCGCTCTGGTCGTGCGGCGGAAACGAGCAGTATGCGCAGAATGTTGCGAATCGATTGCTGGCCGCCGAATCGGGCGGTTCGGTGACGTTGGCGAAGATCGCGGCCCATATCGACGTTATCACACGCAATAGCCCCGTCATCGCCGACCCGCTCTCCGCCTTCGGCCGCTGGTTCGCCCTGGCCGTCGGCGCCGTGATGGTGCTCATGGCCTGGCGGCCGCTGGCCACCGGCGCGACGCCCGAATATATCGGTTCGCTGCTTTTAATCGTCGCCGGGCTGATGCTGGTTGCCGTGGCCTCCAACCTGGTGATGATCTTCGTCGGCCTAGAGCTGATATCCATCCCCACTTACATCATGCTCTCGCTCGGCCGCCGCGATCCGGCCGCCCAGGAATCGGCCGCCAAGTACTTCTACCTCAGCATCCTCTCCTCGGGTGTCTTGCTCTATGGATTGAGCTTTGTCTACGGAGCAACTGGCTCGATGTCGCTGCCGTCGATCGGCGCCAAGCTGGCGCATGGCGCCCACCTGCCCGAAGGCGTCGAGTCGTTCGCCAAGCTGGGCATGGTACTGGTCCTTGCCGGCCTCTGCTTCCGCGTGACCGCGGTGCCGTTCCACTTTTACGCCCCCGACGTTTACCAGGGCACGATCCACGCCAACGCCGCCTTGCTCTCCGTGCTGCCCAAGGCGGCCGGGCTGCTGGCCATCGTGCGGGTGATCGTGCTGGCCATGCCCGATTTGGAAATCTACGGCTGGAAGATCGTGCTGGCGATTTCCATACTGACGATGACCGTGGGCAACGTGTTGGCCTTGTGGCAGGATAACGTCGCGGCGGCTGTTGGCCTATTCGTCGATCGCCAACGCCGGCTATATGCTCATCGGCATCGCCGTGGGACTCGCGCGGAAGCCGGCGATGCCCAGCCTAAGCGGTATTGCGGCATGGAACGGCGTGGGCGCGACGTTCTTCTATCTTTGCGTCTACGCCGCCGCGACGCTGGGCGCCTTCGCCGTGTTTGCCTATCTTGGCCGCGAGCGGCAGCAGCTTGAAAGCCTCGACGAACTGGCCGGTCTCGGCCGCACCCGCCCGGCGATGGCCGCGGCGCTTGCCGTCTGCATGTTCAGCCTCGCCGGCGTGCCGCCCGCCGCCGGGTTGTTCGGCAAAATCATGGTCTTCGGCAGCGCGCTGAACGTGCAGAACGAGCTCTGGCCTTGGTTCGTCGCTCTGTCGGTGATCGGCATGCTGAACGCGGCGGTGGCCGCCTACTATTATTTGAAGATCGTCGGCCTGATGTACTTTCGCGAGCCGCTGACCATGCCGCGCGGCGAAGGCGGCGCCGGCGCGGGCCTTGCGGCGATCGTCTGCGCTGGCCGTGCTCGTCCTCGGCTTCTATCCGGCCCCGCTGATCCGCGAGTGCCTCAATGCCGGCAAGTCCCCCGTTGTGGAAGCGGCGGACTCCGCGCAGGTGACGGGCACGCAGTTGCAACAGCCTACGAAACAAGACGCATTGGCAGCGGTCAGCAGTGAGTGATGAGCCATCAGCCATGAGCGAGTCGTATACTTCATAGCTCACTACTTATAGCTCACGGCTCGTAGCTTTTATGTCTCGTCGTCGCGTCCACGCCGCGGAGCTTGTCAAGCTGCTGGAAACCGCCGCCCAGCCGCTCTACGTGCTGGACGACTCGCTCGCAATAGTCTATTTGAACGCGGCCTGCCGCGCCTGGCTGGGCCCCGTCGCCGAGGACCTGCTCGGGCAAGTCTGCACTTATCAAAGCGGCGAGGACCCGTCGGCCCCCTTCGCGGCGTCTCTCGCGGCCGCCGCCGGCCTATGTCCGCCGCCCGCGGTGCTTGAAGGCCGGGAGGTCTCGGCCAACGTGTCTTATGTGGCCCCAGAACATGTGGGCCTTGAGGAAACGCGGTTTCGCCTCGCCCGCTTTGTGCCGTTGCGCTTGGCCGATGGAGCGGTGATATGCATTTTGGCCGTGGTTTCCGATCAGGATTCCGCGAGCCGCTCACCGAGGCCATGCTGGCGGCAGGCGACGAACCGCAAGAATTGCACCTTCTATTGCAACAGTTTCGCGGCGAGAAGCGGCTGCTCTATCGTGCGCGGAGCGTCATCGGCGCAAGCCCGGCGATCCGCCGCGCGGCCGCCCAGGCACAAATCGCCGCTGCCACGCGTGCCAGCGTCCTCATTGTGGGCCTGCCGGGCAGCGGCCGCCGCCATCTGGCCGAAGCGATTCACTATGCCGACCCTGCCGTTCCCTCCGGCCCGCTCCTTCCGCTGGAATGCGGGCTTCTGGACGCCGAGTTGCTCCGCGCCACGCTGCCCCGCGCTCCGGCCGCGGCCGGCGAGGGTGGCACACTCCTGCTCTGCGATGCCGACCGCCTTCCCGCGGAGGCACAAGCCCCGCTGGCGTCCGCTTTGTCGTCGCCCGGCTTTCCGTGGCGCGTGATCGCCACGGCCGCCGCGCCGCTGGTCGCTTTGCCGCGAGGTCAATTCCGCGAGGACCTGGCCGCCGCTCTGAGCACGATCGTGATCGAGCTGCCGCCGCTAAGCCAACGTTGTGGCGACGTGCCGCTTTTGGCGCAGTGCTCTTGGAAGAACAGAACGCTCGCGGCGGCAAGCAGTTGGGCGGCTTCGCGCCGACTGCGCTCGACCGCCTTGGTGCCTATCCCTGGCCCGGCAACGTGACCGAGTTGGCGGAGGTCGTGTCCGCCGCGCACGTGCGCGCGGCTGGCTTGCTGGTCTCCCGCGCAGAACTGCCCGAGCGCCTCCACGCGGCTGCCGAAGCCGCCGCGCGGCCGCGCCGCAAGGACGAGCCGATCCAGCTTGACGAGTTCATCGCCCGCATCGAGCGCGAGTTGATTCATCGTGCCTTGGCCCGCAGCAAGGGCAACAAGGCCAAGGCCGCGCGTCTCCTTGGCCTGAACCGGCCGCGGCTCTATCGGCGGATGTTACAGTTGGGATTGATTGAGAAGGACGAGGGGGAGTAGCTTCCGACTCAATTCCTAATCCCGAAAGCCCAAGGTGTCGAAATCAAGGTACGGACCACTATATCCCGGAACCGTAATACGCGCGGCAAACTGACCGCAATTTACCGGGATTCCCATTCCTAAAGAAACACGGAAGAGTGGGTTATGTACGAGACCTACTTCAACCTTAACGAGCGGCCATTCGCTTCAGTGCCGTGCGCCGACCACTATTATCCGGCCGGAGTGATCGATGCCGCCCGAAATACGCTCACCCGCTGCGCGGACCGCGGCGAGGGCGTGGGCCTGATTGTCGGCCCGTCGGGCAGCGGCAAGTCGCTCCTGTGCCAGGTGTTGGCGGACCATTTCCAGAAGACTTTTCAGGTGGCGCTCTTGGCGAGCACGCATCTCGACACGCGCCGCTCGCTGCTGCAGGCGATACTGTACGAACTGAACCGGCCCTACCGCGGCATGGACGAGGGCGAACTCCGCCTCTCGCTGGTCGATTACATCACGCTCAACGACGATTGCACGGGCGGCACGCTGTTGATCGTCGACGAGGCCCATCATCTGCCGCTGCGGCTGATGGATGAAATTCGCGCACTGACGAACCTCACCCGCGCCATGCAGCCGGCGGTGCGACTGGTGCTGGCCGGCAATCACGTTTTGGAAGAACGGTTCGCCAGCCCCAAGCTGGAATCGTTCAGCCAGCGGATCTCCGCCCGATGTTATCTTGAAGCCTTCCAGCGCGAAGAGACGCAGGCCTATATCTGGGCGCGGATATTGGTGTGCGGAGGACGCGGTGCCGAGATCTTCCCCGCCGAGTCGTGCCGCATGGTCCACAAGGCCACCGGCGGCGTGCCGCGATTGATCAATCAGGTCTGCGACCATGTGCTTCTGCTGGCCTATGCGGCAAGCGTCCGCCGCATCGAACCGGCCCACGTCGAGGAGGCATGGGCCGACTTGCAGCAGCTTCCAACGCCCTGGAGCGCGCCGGCGGCCGCAGCGACCGGCGGCGTAATCGAGTTTGGCGGCCTCGACGACGAGACGGCCGAAATGTCGCCCATCGCCGGCAAGATTTCCGGTGAGTACTCCGATTACGGATTCGGCGAAAACGGCACGGTTGCCCTGCATGCCGATAGCGAGGTCGCGGCGGCGGTCGCCGTCGGAGAATCGCGCGTGGCCGTCGGCGAAATGACCGCGGAAGAAGACGAGACGTCCCGTCAGTTTCGCCACATCCGGCAGTTGCTTGCCGATGTGGAGGCGGAGTTTCAACCGCTTCCGGCGCGAAGTCCGGAAGTCGAACTGATCTTCGACGCGCCCCATCCCTTCGCGGAACCATTTGAGGAAGAAGAGGTGATTGCCGATCGGTATGCGGCCGTTGCGCCGCCGCTTCCCGCGAACCAGCCGGCGGCGGTCGCCGCCGCGGCGCCAATGTCCGAGTCGATGGATCGCGTGGTTCAGGATGAGCGTCGGCGCGACGCGGCATTACTTCCACACGACCGCCATCGCACATTTGCCGACACACCGGCCGAAATCGCCGCCGAGGATGATCCGTCATTCGCGGAGGATCCACCGGCGCGGTCTCGGCGATCGGCTGTTCCACCGCCGCGCGCGGAATTCGGACGGTTGTTTGCCGGGATGCGGAAGGGATTGTAGATGCCGGCTAACTTGCCGCGCACGGGAGCGACGCCATGAGCCTGATGCTTGACGCCCTAAAACGCATTGAAGCCAAGCAGGCGTCTGCCCGCGGCGCGGCGTCCTCCGCAGCCGTCTCGAGCGAACCCTCGCTCGCCGCGGCAACGGCCGAAACACCCGAAGAGCTTATCCCGATTTTTGCAACCGTAGAATTGGGACTGTCGCCTTCGCCGCCGATCGAGAACAGCTTGCCGGATTTCAGCGTTGACGAAAATGAGTCGGTTCCATTCGAGGCATCGATTGAATTGCCTCCAGAGCTAACTCGCGACGGAATTGCTGGCTTCGCGCCGGAAGACCTTGCGGTGGAAGACGCCGCGCTGCCCGATGCCGTTTGGATGGAAGAGGCCATGAGCGAGCTGTCGGATCTGCTCGCCGAGGTCCGGCTGCTTGATCAGCCTGTCCAAGCGGAACCGCCAGTCGCGCCGGAGTTGCCGGAGGAAACGGCCAACGTCGGCAACCAAGATTCAAGCCTGAATTGGGAAACACCATCGCATGATGATGTGAGCGAGGCGCTAGCGGACGCGGCTACTCCGCAAGAAGAACCGGAAGACGCATATAGCGCCAGCTTCAACTGGAATCCGGAGCTTCACGACGAAGTCGCGAAACCGACAAGCGAAGAGGCGGCCGAGTTGCCAGCCATGCTCGCAGAATCAGACATCGAGGCGTCTGCCGACGTCATTCCGGAAACAACGGTTGTTCCGCAGTGCCGGAAGGCGAGTCATGCGCCGGCGGAAGTGTTCGCCGATGCGCCGGTCATCGAACCGCTCGGTTCGGAACCCTATGCCGCCGCGGCGTGGCAGATACTCCGGCAGCTCCCCCAAGGCCGTTCGCAGGTGCTGCAGTTCACCAGCCCCAGCGATGGCCACGGCAAGACGGTCACACTCGCCCGGTTGCTGCCGCACGTGGCGCGAACCTTCGCCGGCAGCGTGCTCGTTGTGGACGCCAACACGCGCAACCCGGATATGGCGCGGCGGCTGGACGTGGCCGTCACGTGGCGGCTGACCGACGTCCTGACGGGAGCGACCCATTGGATGAACGCTGTGCGAGCAACCTCGCTGCCGCGAGTGAGCCTGCTGCCCGGCGGCACCGGCACTTTGCAACGGTCCGACGTGCGAACGGCGGCGGGCCTGCTCCGCGAGCTTGCCGGACATTATGACCTCGTGCTCATCGACGCGACTTCACTTGCGCACGAGGGCGCCGCCCAGCTTGCCGCGACGTGCGACGGGACGTGCCTCGTCGTGCGGTTGGGCGAAGCGAGCCGCCGCAGCGTGCGCGAGTCGGTGCGGGTCATCGACAACGCCGGCGGCCGGCTGTTGGGCTGCATCGCCGTTAACGCCGGCGCTTGAACATTGCCCGTGGTACCGCGGCTGACGCGCCATGAACATTGGTCAAGGGCGTGTTTGCCGAGATCACACGCCCTTCGCAAGCTCAGGGACGTGCCACCCGCTTCCCAAATCGCACCCGATCGCTTATCCTAATTGGATATTCCGTGTCGCCCTCATCGCTCAGGTGCTTCCCGTGCCCGTCGTCGTTTCCTGTCCCAAATGCGAAAAGAGGCTGGCCGTCAAGGACGAGCTGAAAGGTCGGACGTTGGTTTGCCCGCAGTGCAAAGGCCGCTTCACCGTGCCGGCCGACGACGGACCAATCGATGGATTGCTGAACGTGATTGACGAGCCGCCCGCAACCGGCGGCGGAATGGATTTTCTGCACAGCTTGGGGCCTTCATCTGTCAGCGCGGCGAAAGGCAACGGCCAAACGACCGTGCCCGCCTACTCGGCCCAGCGTTCGGCCAATGGACGGCCGGCCGTTTCCAGCAGCGCGACCGCTCGCGCCGCCGGACGCGGGAAGAAGCAGGCCGACCAGATGAAGATAATCTACATCGGCGGCGGGATTGCGGCGGCCGTATTGATCGTCATCGTGACGGCACTTGCAATCAACGGCGCCAGCAGTGGCAATAGCAGCGGCGGCGGCACTAAAAAAGACGAGAACGTTCGCTTTAATCTAACCGAAACGCAACGGAGACAACTCTTCAGTGACATGTTGCACGCCGTGGACGTTAACGGTGCAACGAAAACCTGTCGCGACGTGTGGCGTCGCTTGGGCGGCGAATTAAAGCTCACCGATTCGCAGATTTCCGCTGTCTTGAAGGAAGGTCTCGATAGTGGCTGGGACCAGCCTGCACTTGAGGTGACGCAGGACCAAAAGCAAAAAACCAATCGCCGAGATTGGATTCGGGCCATGAACGAATCGGGCCACGACCCCATTATGTCGCTTTGACCGCCTACTCGCCCACCTTGTGGGCGAAGTAGCGAACCTTCTGCTTGCCCCAGGCGTCTGGATGATTGGCAAAGCCGTGCTGCAGCGAGGTGCTGCGAGCGTTGTGTCCTCCGGCCTGCGTAACCTGAGGTCCCTCGGCCGCAATCTGCTGAGTGGATTTCGTGCTTGGGCGGATGATGGCGATGTGGCCGGGCCGCTTCGGATTTTGCTCTTTATAGACCGCCACAACCACGTAGCCTTGGTTGGCGTCGTGCTGCGCCTGATAGGGATCATTCACTTGGGACCAGCCTTGCGACTTGCCCGAGCTGAACAGCCAGTCATACTGGGCGTTAGCCAGCAGTTCCTGGGCATGTTCGGGTGGCCGAAGCAGGTAGATTCCCAGCCGGCGACAGGCCTCGGCCGCGAAGGCGCTGCAATGGGTATGTTTGCCATTGCCGGTCGCCGTCTTGCCGGTCGGCTCGCCGGTCTTCCAATTGATGGGAACGCCCGGCAGCCAATGGTGCTCGACGTCCATTGCATCGAGCTTTTTGGCCAAGTTATGGCCGGCAGGCGTGATTTCCTCCGCCAGGCAGGCAGCACTCGCCAACGCAAATAGTATCGTCAGGCATGGAATCGCACGTTTCACGATATGGCTCCTTGATAGGATTGGCGGCAAGAGGCACGTTATTCAGTTTGCTGGTCACGTTCTCATACGGACCCGATCAGCAAGTGTTACAGGCATAGAGAGTTTAACTCCCAAGCCCACGCGGGCCAAGTCGCGATTTTCCCGACGAAACCCCTCCCCTGCCCTGCCGCGGCAGAGTACAATGGTTTAGTTGAGTTTTTCCACAAGTCAGCGAGACACCCCTATCGTGGCAGAGGCCGTTTCACAGTCATCAGCGACCGCATTGGACAATCACCCCGGGCTTCGCCGTGCCCGGATTGCCGCGCGGGTTGCCATCGAGAACCGCGGCCGCGATGTTGTGATCCTCGACCTCCGCGAACTGACCTGCATTTTCGATTTCTTCGTCCTGGTAAGCGGGGCCAGCCGGCGGCAGTTGCACGCCATCAGCGAAGAGATTGACCGCGTCCTGGAAAAGGAACTCGGCGACCGCCGGCTGGGCATTGAGGGCTACGAAGAAAGCCGGTGGATCCTCTTGGACTACGGCGACGTCGTGGTCCACATGTTCGAGCCCGAAACCCGCGCGTATTACGCGATCGAGGAACTCTGGTCCCAGGCCAAGCGCGTGCCGGTCGAGGAAATCGAGCCGCAATTGACAGAAAAATGATGACAGAAAGATAAGAAGGTATTGATTCTCAATATATTTCTGTCATCATCTTTCTGTCATTTCTCTGATTGTCCGCTTCGCATCCTCATGTCCCTTCTCTCTGATCTGCAATCTCGCTTTCGTCCGGCCCTGGCCGCGTTGATTGATCCGCCCGAACCGTGGTTGGAGATGATCCGCCGCGCACAGGACGCTCGCTTCGGCGATTATCAGGCCAACTTCGCGATGGCCCTCGGAAAGCAACTGAACAAGAAGCCGCAAGACGTTGCGGCGGAAGTCGTGGCGCGGCTGGACGTGGCCGATATTTGCGAGCCGCCGCAAGTGGCTGGCCCGGGGTTCATCAACCTGCGTTTGAAAGACGAGTGGCTCATCGGGCAGCTTACCGCCGCGATCAACGACCCGCGGCTGGGCATCGCGCCGGTCGCGCGGCCGCGGACCTACGTTATCGACTTCTCCGCGCCCAACGTCGCCAAGCCGATGCACGTCGGCCATATTCGCTCGACGGTGATCGGCGACGCGCTCTGCCGCGCGCTCCGTTTCCTCGGCCATACGGTGATCAGCGACAATCACCTCGGCGATTGGGGCGCGCAGTTCGGCATGATCATCTTTGGCTACAAGCATTTTCTTGATGCCGAAGCCTATCGCAATCGGCCCGTGCAAGAGCTTGCTCGGCTTTATCGACTCGTGCGGCAGCTTGTCGATTACTTCGATGCCAAGGAAGGTCTGCCGGAATTGCAGCGGCGATTGAAAGACAAGAAGGAAGCTCTCGCCACTGAGCGAGCGGCCGCCGTCCCCGCGCTTGGACAAAAGCCCGATAAGAAACTCCGCGAGGCCCTGCAAAAGCTGGAGAACTCGGCGAAGGAGTTGGCCGAGGAAGTCCAGGGCGCCGAGAAGAAGATTGGTGCGGTGGACGGCGATCCAATGCTCGTCCAGTTGGCGGCCATGCACCCGGATATTGGCCGACGGACCCAAGCCGAAACGGCCAAGCTGCACGCGAACGATGCCGAGAATCTCGCCCTTTGGCGCGAGTTCATGCCCTACTGCCTGGAAGATATCGACCGCATCTATCGCCGCCTCGGCGTGCAGTTCGACCATACGCTGGGCGAGAGTTTTTATCACGCCATGCTGTCGAGCGTGGTCGAAGAACTTCGTCGCCGCGGCATCGCCCAGGAGAGCCAAGGGGCCATCTGTGTTTTCATCGAAGGCCAGCCGGCGCCGATGATCGTGCAAAAGCAGGACGGGGCGTTCCTCTATGCCACGACCGACCTAGCCACGATCCGATACCGCCTGGAGCAATGGCGGCCCGACGCTATTCTCTATGTCGTGGATCACCGCCAGTCCATGCACTTCCAGCAGCTTTTCAGCGCGGCACGGCTGCTGGGATACGACGGCCTTGAGCTTCAGCACATCAGCTTCGGCACGGTGCTGGGCAAGGACGGCCGGCCCTTCAAAACCCGCGCCGGCGATACCGTCGGGCTTGAGGGTCTTTTGGACGAGGCGGTCTTCCGCGCTGCAAAAATCGTGGCGGGCAACGACGACACGATGCCCGATGGCCCCGAGCTTTCACCGGAACAGCGGTCTTGCGTGGCGGAAACGGTGGGCATTGCCGCCCTGAAATACGCCGATCTCTCGCAAAACCGCACCAGCGACTACGAATTCGATTACGACAAGATGCTTGCCATGAACGGCAACACGGCGACCTATATGCAATACGCCTACGCCCGCGTGCGGAGCATTTTCGCCAAAGGAAACGTCGATGTCCAGCAGCTTCGCAGTTCCGGCGCGGCGATCACGCTCGGCGAGCCGGCAGAACGGGCGTTGGCCTTGGAACTGCTCCGCTTCGGCGACGCCCTATCGATTGCGATGACCGACTATCGGCCCAATCAATTGACGGCCTATCTCTTTGACCTTGCCAACTGCTTTTCGACCTTTTTCGAGAAGTGCCACGTGCTGCGGGCCGAGACGCCCGCGCTCCGCGACAGCCGTCTCTTGCTCTGCGATCTCACCGCGCGAACTATCCAGAAGGGACTGGAACTGTTGGGGATTGGCGTGGAAGAGAAGATGTAAGTTCTAAAAAGTAAGCGATCGCGGGGACGATCGACCTCGTGCTTTACCCTGGCGCGCTGGCGGTTTTGCGGCCACCGAAGTCAAGCTCATGCGTGTCTACGGCATAATTGGTCGGTTGCCCGCATGTTCGCGGGGGTCGGTAAGGTCCATCCAGGCGCCGGCCCGATCCGCGCGGTACTCCCGGCAACGACGTGTCAATCGAGCAATGTGGCAATGCTTCTTGAAGCTTGTTCACACCCTCCTTCGTAACACGCGTACCGCTAAGGTCCAACCAGTGAAGTCGATTAAGTCCTTTGAGATGTTCTAATCCGGCGTCAGAGACTTGAGTGTCCCGTAGGTACAAGGTCTCGAGGTACTTGCAGTTCGCAAGGTGTCGTAAGCCGGAATCCGTGATGCAGGTTTCGTCAAGGATCAAGTTCGCAAGTACGGGGAAGCCGCTGATGGACTTGAGCCCAGCATCGGTGATGGGGCTCTTTCCAACGTACACGGTTGAAAGGTCGGGCAATCCAGCTAAGTCTGCCATCCCGACACCGGTGATTTTGGTTTCGTTGAGACCCAACTCGGAAAGCCAGTTGAGTCCACTAAGGGCTTTCAATCCGGCATCCGTTACTTTCGTGCCGTTCAAATCCAACTTTCGGAGCGCGCTAAGAGATTTGAGATGTTCCAACCCGGCGTCCGTAATTTGTGCGGAGTCAAGGCTCAGTTCCCGTAGATGGACCAGCCTTTCGAGATGCTCCAGCCCAGCGTCGGTAAAACGCGGTTCTATGAAGCATATTGCTTGCACTCGGCGCAGCGCCGGATGGTCCAAATGCATCAAGTCCGCGTCCGTCGTAGATCTCAGATTCGCATGCACGGGAATCCCATTGCTGCCGGTCACGAAGCTCCAAGGGTCGTAGTCGGGCACCCAATATATGCGTCCGCCTGAGGAGCCTTCAAACGGTGCCGACGCCTCCTCCCTTTCCCACGCGTTCCATTGACGTAACGTGCAGCAACTCGCCATTAACACCAGCAATAGCAAGGCGCACGCCAGACAGCCCCTCGCACGACCGCCGATGCGTTTGACTGTGACGGAGTTAGCGGCGTCAAGGTCGGTCATGAATCACGTTGCCCTTCGTTTTGCGCGGGCTTCGCCAGCAACGGCCGCGCCGAGTGCAGGGAGCGCGGGGGGCGGCCGAAGTGCCTGTCATTGATCTTTGACCGCTTCCTCGCCGTAGAGTGGCATAAACCGGTAGTAAACCTCCAAAATCATAGCCGCCATCGCCGTATTATACAGTCGTCCCCCTGCCGCGGTGTGCGGGGGGCTGTCAAAATACCAGCTTCCCGCCGCGTGGCCCGCGATGTCCTGGCTCTTGATCAATTGCTCGCGCATCTTGCGGTTCCAGCCGTCCCACTCCGGGCTGGCGTAGTGGAAGAGCACTTGCGTGGCGTAGTAGTCGTAATAGATGTTGTCTTTCGACGGTCCCCACTTGCCAAGCTGCGCCGCGCCCTTGACCAGCCCCGGATTCGTCCGCCGCCAGCCGGTATACATGCGGCACAAGAGGCCGACGGCCGTGGTGCCCTGCCCCGGCTTTCGGTCCAAATAGCCGTACTGCGAGCCGTCCTTGTTCTGCACGCTGTCCAAGAACCGCTGTGCGGCGAAGATTTCCGGCGACTGAATGTTCAGCTTCGCCATCTGCCCGCTTTTCAGGGCCATTAGCATCCAGCCTGTCACGGTCGTATCGCCCGGCTCGCCGGGGTTATAGCGCCAGCCGCCCGATTTCAGGTCCTGGGCGTAGGCGATATAGTCCAGTGCCCTCTGGGCCGGCATTTGCAACTCCTCGTCGCGGGTCATGCCATAGGCTTCGCAGAGCGCGATCGTCGCCAGGGCCTGTCCATACATCGAGGAACCGTCGCGGAGATCATTGCCGTAGGAAATCAAGATTCCTCGCTTCTTCAAGTAGTCGAGTCCGTGCTGTACCACGGCCTGATAATCGCCCTTCTTGTGTGTGTAGCCCGCGCCGAGAAACGGCAGCAGCGCCATGCCGGTAGCGGCGGTGGTGCTCGGCTCGCTGCCTGGATTGGTGCAGTAGTGCTGGCAGGCTTCGCCAATATGGTTGAAGCTCCAACTGCCGTCAGGCCGCTGATGGGCGACGAGCCAGCGGAGCGCGCGTTCGACGGCCTCTTCACTCTGCGGAGAGCCGCCGCCGTAGCGGATGCCTTCGCTGCGGCCGTCCGAGTTGCGGCGGGTCAGCTTGCCTTGCATGGAAGCGTCGGCCGCCTGGAGCAAATCGGGCCCGGCCGCGGCACCGTTGCCGAGGCCGGGCGGGGCTTCGGGGGCGCGTGCCACGGAGGAAGGCTGGCTCGCGCCTGTTTCGCCGGATTTGATATCTGAGATTTGAGGTTTCAGATTTGAGATTTCAGATTTGAACTCCGAATTACTCGCGCCGGCGTCGTTCGGCGGTTCAATCGCCACCGTCTCCAACTCGCCTTCCGCGACCTGCCGCACGACAGGTTCTGGCACGCGCTCGACTCGCGCCGCGGCTGCGTGCGGTGTCGCCGCCGCTATCGCAAACGTCCGGGCCGGAAGCTGCGGCGTAGTCTGCACCCGCGGGGGCGCTTTGAATACAAATGCCGAAATCACGACAAATACAACGGTTATCGCCAAACCGGCCGTCGTGCCGACACTCGTGCGTCGCTCCGGATCAGTCAGCCACTGTTCCCATCGCGGCGGCATGCGGACGCGGCGGCGAAGATTGCTCCACGTGCCGTTCGTGCGAATGTTCAGCGCGCCCAGTTCAATCGGCGGCTCCGGCTCCTTCTCATCCGGAGACATTGCACCTTCGGCCAGCCCGGCTTCCTCAAGCAAGTCCCTCGCCCGCGGAGCTTCCGCGACCGGCGGCGTAACCACCGGCGGCGGCGGAAGTTCCCGCACGCGATACGACTTCGAGATGACCTCCGACGATTTTCCAGGAATGACCTCGGCGCTGGCGGCCTGTTTCTCCTTGACTTCGCCCGATAGCTCGTCCAACGGCTTGCCGGGCGGCGGCGCGGATTTAGCCGCGCTTTTCGCGGCGCTTCGCAACGTATCAGCTCGTTTTGCGGCCGGTTCCGACAAGACACGCGCTCCCATTTGAGCGAAACAATGAACTCTTGCTATTCTATCAATTATAGTTCATCCGCGTCTTTGCGCCTTGGCGACTTTGCGTGAGACCGTTGCCTCTCAATTCCGATCTCCGTAGCAACCGTACTGGCACATTGATTTCTCGCGTTGTATGCTGAAGTTGGGCAAGGGGCCGTCAGTTTCAAGACGGCAAGTTCCTCTTGCTGGAATCGAGGCCATCTATGACTCAGGAAACGCCCAGAAGCAGAGCGTATCCCAGCCTTGTCGTGAACTTGACATGCGTCGGTTTTGTAGCTCTTGTGGCATTCCTTTTGATGCCAGTGAGGTTCGGGAGTCGTCCAAGCCGCACAACAATTGCATTACGAGCGGAACTCACAGAGCTTGAGAATGCCCTGGAGTACTTCAAGACTACGATCGGCCAAGGTGAGTACCCGCCCTCAACCAACGACGATCCGGACGAAGTTCGACGATTCCTAGCGAAGGCATTTCCAAAGTACCACGGCGGACTGCCGGAGAAGTATAAGAATCTTGATCCGGCAACATCCCTCGTATTCTGGCTTGGCGGCATGACCGACAAGGACGGCAAGTTGATCGGTTTCAGTTATGATCCCAAGAATCCTTTTGACGAGACGAGCGCGAGTCGAATGCCGACGATCTTTGAGTTTGCTGCGAATCAATTGCGGGTCGAGAATGGGTTGCCGGTTTTCTTTCCTCACACTGCGAGCGGTGAGAGCGATCCCTATGTTTACTTTCGGCCGAATGCCAAAGGCACATATCACGGCGCATCACATAACTGCCGCCCCTGCCGTGATTCCAAAACGGGCGATTGGATCAACCCAACTACCTATCAGCTTTTCGGACCCGGCATCGATGGCAAATACGGCTCGGGTGTGCAGTATCCCAACGGCGCCGACTACGACGAACAGCGGAAGGACGACATGAGCAATTTCATGCAGGGCTCAACGCTGGGCAACGACATGCGGTGACGGCTAGCCATGCACCGAAGCCAATTGGCGGCCTTTAGGTCCGATGCGAGTCGGTTTGTTACGGAAGGTCACCATTCCAGGTAAACTTCTCACACAAAGTCGCAGAGGCATAAGCCGCGAAGGAAGATTGGGGGTTCCTGGGTCGCAAGGGCTCTCATTACATAAATGCCGGATCATTGTCCCATTTGCGTCTTTGCGCCTTGGCGACTTTGCGTGAGACTTCTGCTCGAAAACGAACGCAATCCCGCTTTTGTCGTGTCGCTAATCGGACAGCGGATAGCCCTGGATCGTCAACCTCGACGAATTCCGATGCGTCGATCTCAGCGCCCTGCATTTCGCACAACGGCTCCTCTTCTTTCAAGTTCTGCTTCTGCGGCCCAATCAAGTCCAGATAGCTTCGCAGCGAAACCAAATCAATCTTCTGCTGAAACAGCCCGATGTGCCCGTCCGGCCGGATCAGGCAGAGGAAATCGCCTTTCATGCCGTAGATCGCGCGGAAGCTGCCGTGAATGTCTTCAAGGCAGTTCGGATTGACGCCTAGCGTGCCGGTTTGCTGAGGCGCGATGACTCGAATTTCGACGTTGCGTCCCCGCAGTTCTCTAAGCAGCTCCACTGAAAGACTTCCTTCGCTCAGCAGAACCAAAGGCCGCAGCGCCGAGCATATCGAAGAGTGTTACTTTCTCACCACTGCCGCCATCGCGAAAAGCCACGTCCGGAGCGCGATCGCCCGCTTTGAGCTTTGCCCCGCCGATCCAACGGCGCCCGCCCTCCTGCCGCGAGAGCCCGCTTTCGCGATAGTTGACCAGCAATTGCGACATCTTGATCGCCGTCCGCCGCCGCGCCCATCCCTGCCGCATGAGCGGCAGGACGACCAAGTCGCGGAGCAGCCGCCACGCGAGCGTCGGGCCGAAGAAGAGCGACGTTGCTTTGTCGGTCGCTTTCAGCACGGCGCGGGCCTGCGGCATCCGTTCTTCTTCGTAGGTGTCCAAGAGCGTCTCCGGGGCGCCGCGAGCGACGCGAGCCAATTTCCAGGCGAGATTCAGCGCGTCCTGCATGCCGGTCGTGATCCCCTGCCCTCCACTGGGACTGTGAATGTGGGCTGCATCGCCGGCCAGGAAAACGCGGCCCGCGCGGAAGCGGTCCGCCATGCGGCAGTGGATGCGGAACTCGGAAAGCCAGCGCGGATCGCTGAGCGTGAGCCCGTCCAGCGGCACCCGGCGGCACCACATCTCCCGCACCTGGTCGAGCGTCACCTGGTGGTTCTCCTCGCTCCGAGTGTCAATTGCGGCAAAAATCCGGAACCGCCTTTCGCCGGGCAGCGGCAAGGCGGCGATCTGACCCTCGGGATGAAACCACGCATTCCCCCGTCGGTGGTCGATCGGCCCGTCGATGGCCACGTCGGCCATGCAAAAGGCCAGCGGATAGCTCTTGCCGGCAAAGCCGATGCCGGCCTGTTTGCGGATGAGGCTGTGGGCCCCTTCGCAACTTACCAGCCACGAAGCGGAAATCTCTTCCACGCTGCCGTCCGCCTGCCGCAGCCTAGCGGTGACTTGCCGATCGTCCTGCGTGAAGTCGAGGAACTCGGTATTCCACTCGATCGTGCCGCCGCTCTCGCGGACCAGGTCGCCCAGTAGCTCTTCGGTATCGTTTTGCGGCAGCATGATGGGCTGCGGCTCGAACGCCTCGGGCGACCGCTGGCCAAGCCGCGCCGCGCGAATCTCCAGCAATTCACGCTCGCCGGCGTAAATCTTGACCCCGTCGATTGATTGTCCACGGCGCTGAAAACGGTCCACGACGCCGAGCATCGCCAGGACTTCCGAAACGCGATATTGCAGTCCGATGGCCTTGGAATACTTCGACGGGCCAGACTGCTTGTCGATAATTCGCAACCGCAGTCCAAGACGCAGGCAGCTCGCGGCCAGGGTCAGTCCGATCGGGCCGGCACCAACGATGACGAGATCGAGCGGTTTTGTGTTTCGGGCCATGATTTTCTCCTTGGCGGCGATAGCGCGGTTGGGGCGCGGTGGAATGGGGCACGTTGCATTTCATGCTCATACGGCGAAGATGACGCTGCGTTACAAGTAGGTCCCTTCTGCCGGAAGGGACTATTACGGATTCACCGCAAAGAGAAAGTGCATGTCCGCGAGAGGTTGCTGCACGCATTAATCCCTTCCGGCAGAAGTGATCTACACCCCATTGATCAACCGCCGCGCAACCTCCGACCAGACCGAGAACGTCTGAAACGGCTCACCGTGCTTTTCGAGCACATCGGCCAGGTCGCCGCGGGCAAAACGCAGGTGGCCGGGCACGAGCCGCGCGGCCTCCTCGTCCGGAAAACCGTCACCCGCAAAGGCCACCGTGCGCCCGCTTTCCAAGTGATGCCGCACAACGGCGGCCTTGTCGACGCCCAGCGTGGGCGAAAGAAAAGGCGAACCTGCCGGCAATTCCATTTGCAGCCCCCTGCCCTCCACAAAGGAACCGGGGTTCGCATAGACCTCCAGTTCCACGCCCGCCTGGCTGAGCAGGCGGCTGATATACCATTCACAGCCGGCGGAGGTAACGATCACCTGCCAGCCAGCCTTGCGGAGATTGGCCACGGCCTGCGGCAGCGCGGGATCAAGTTCCATCTGATCCACCACGTTGAGAACTTCCGACTCGCTCTTGCGGATTTCGGCAAAGTAGCGCTGCAATGCCTGAAAATGAGTGATGCGGCCCGCGCGATAATTGATCCAGAAGTTCGTCACGTCCGGCGGCAGCAATTGCTGGATTGCCAATTTGAAGAAATCGCGGGCGGTCATCGTGCCGTCGAAATCGCTAACGAGAACACGCGGTGGATACTCTGCACTCACTTGGGCCGATCGTTCGAAACCACGAAATACACTAAACACACGAAAAGAGAGATTAGCAGATTTCCAATGCGGCAAGAAGGAGTGCGGCGGGGTTTTCTTCTTTCGTGTATTTCGCGTATTTCGTGGTTTTACAAAAAGCTTGGTGCCGATCACTCCTGCGGCTCGCCGATCAGCCGCAGGTATCCTGCCAACCGGGATTGCACGTCTAGCAGGTTCTGCCACTGACGCTGCTCCAACGTCACCCGCTCGCCGCGCTCTTTCTTGACTGTCTGGATCAGCCCCCGCAACCGCACGTGCAAATAATTGAGCAATTCGCCCAGTTCGGCCGCCTGACCCGCATCGAGCGCCGAAGGCAAACCGGGCGGTATCAGCGAGTGCAAAAGCGTGCGGATTTCTTCGTCTTCGTCGGCGGCAAGCTCCAGTTCCAAGGCCATCGCGCTTTGATGCTCGGCAAGCTCTTCGCTGTCCAGCTTGACGGCCCCGCTCATGTCGGACCCGCGGAGCACCGCCAGGCGCTCGGCGATCTCGCTCCGCGAACCGACGACGATCACCGTCCGCCCCACCGCGATCAGGTCGCCGGCGCGGACGATCGTCAGGTGTACCGCTTCGCCGTTGACCTTCGTGCCGTTGGTGCTCTCCAGATCGGTGAGCACGATCTTGCCGTCGTCTTCCTGAATCTTCAGATGGAAGCGGCTGATCCGCTCGTCATTGAGCTGGACCGGATTGCCTTCTTCGCGGCCCACGGTAAAGGGCGTGATGATGTCGTCGAACGATTGTCCGCGATCGGCCCCATCAATGACCCGTAAAGTGACTAACGCCATGACGCCCTAACACACATGCTCGAATCGGCACGGAGCGAAACAATCCGATATCACGAGGAAGCTCGCTTCGCCTCCCGGCGTAAGCAATAAAAGCCGCCCTCTGCCAATCCATAAGCTTAGCATACTCGAAATGGCGGCTAAATCCCACAAGGCGGCAAAACGCGCAAAAGCGGAGTTTTCGCTACGGATTGGCAACCAGCGACTTGCCCACATCGGTACGATAGGCCGCCAAGGCGGGCAGATAGCCCACGATCGAAGCCAGTATGATCAATCCGGGCACCAGCCACAGTTCGGCAAGCTGGAACTGCAACATGCTCAGCGGCAAGTTGGCCTGCTCGGCAATCCACGGCCCGGCAACCACGAGCAGGCCATGCCCCATCGCCAGGCCGAGCAATCCTCCGCCAAGCGAAAGCAGGATCGATTCCAGGAGAATGACAACCATCACCGTGGCTCGCCGCGCTCCCAACGCCCGCATTATGGCGATGTCGTGCCGGCGGTCATTCATCGAGTTGTAGATGCTCACCATGATGCCGATGCCCGCCACGAGCACGATCATCACCGCGAAAACGAGCAGCACCACTTCGATCTTGCCGACCACCACTTCGAAAAACCGAGCGATTTCCTGCGTGGGAATGGCGGCCTGAGCCTCTTTGCCCCTGTTGATCTCGGCCGCCAGCGGAAGCGTGTCGGACGGTTCGCGGGTGCAGACGAGCACGGCGCTGACCTGCTTCGCGCTGTCGGGAATCGCATCGTGACGATGTTCGTCCTCGTCGTGTTCGGCTTCGATCGCTGGCGCTGGAGTTCCGCCTTCAGGCGGCTTCGCATTTGTAGTCCCGCCTTCAGGCGGCTGCGGCTCTGACGTATTGCGCGGTGGGTCCGACGGCTTTGGGCCACGCCCCGAGCCGGCAGCTTCTGCGGGCTTCGCCGCGGTGTTCTCATCCACCAGCGCCCGCCCTACCCTGCCCGAGTGACCGCCAACGCGATAAAAACCCTCGATGTTCACGAACAGGGCGTTGTCGCTCGGCGAGCCCGTAGCCTTGAGGATGCCGACGACTTTGAACGCCCCATGCTTATGCTTTGTCTTTCCGCCGGCGTCGTGGCTGGGCCGGAACGTGTCGCCCAGTTTCAGGCCCGTTTGTTTTGCGGCCGTAGCGCCAGCCACTGCGGTGAACCAATCCTGCTCGCTGTCGGAGAACTTGTCGCCCTCTTTGAACTCGAAGAGGTTGTGTTGTTCCGCGTTCTTCAAGTCGAACATGCCCGAGGTCGTGCCGATGACGCGCTTGTCCTCGTAGACATCGCCCAGGCAGATTGGCACGGCGTCCATTACCATGTTGCCGCCGATACGGTTCTCGTAGAGATCGAGGTAGACCTTGTACGGCAGCGTGGTCATCGGCTGCCCGATGTAAAAGACGCTGGAGAGGACCAGTTCCAGGTTGCTCCCTTTGGGCGGCCCGACGATCAGATCATAGCCTTCGCCGCCGCGGTGAAACGCCTGGTGGACGACGTTATAGATCACCAGCACCGCGACCACGAGCATAACGCCCAAAGCCATCGAGATGGTCGTCAGCAGCGAAGCCAACGACCGTTGTTGAATGCTGCGCCAGGCGATTTTCCAAAGGGACATAACTGGGGAACGGTGGGTAGTGGGAAGTGATTAGTGGGTAGTGGACAGTGGCTAGTGGAGAATAAATGGCTTGCTGGAAACAATCCTCTCCTCACTAGCCACTATTCACTAGCCACTAGTCACTTTCTGTCGGCTTCTTCGTTAATCTTTCTGCTAATCTTATTAAACTCTTCCAGCCGCTCCACCCGCCCGAACTGTTCCGCCACCAGCGGCGAGTGGGTCACGAGCACCAGCGACACGTTTTCCTCGCGGCACGTCTCGCGCAATAGATCGAGAATCTGCTGCTGATGGCCCGAATCGACATTCGCCGTCGGCTCGTCCGCCAGGAGCAGTTTCGGGCGATTGGCCAGCGCCCGCGCTACCGCCACCCGCTGCTGCTCGCCCACGGAAAGCTGCGTCGGCTTGTGCGTC
Source organism: uncultured Planctomycetia bacterium (assembly GCA_963707295.1). Taxonomy (GTDB): domain Bacteria; phylum Planctomycetota; class Planctomycetia; order Pirellulales; family Thermoguttaceae; genus JANXQG01. Next base: position 1,908,114 of record CAVPPL010000005.1, on the reverse strand, counting down.
ATGCGATGCGAGAGCCCGACGCGCTCTCAGCAATCGCACCGCGCGGCCCGGTCCACGTGCGCTGTCGCAGCGAATCGCATGGCGAGCATCACATTTTCAAGAGCCGAAAAACCGCGGAGCAGGTTGAACGTCTGAAAAACATAGCCGATATGTTCCGCCCGAAAGCGGTCGCACTCGGCCTCGGGCATCAGCGTGATGTCCCACTCGTTGATCCGCACCTTGCCCTCGTCCGGGCGGGTGATGCCGGCGATGACGTGCAGGAGCGTCGTTTTTCCGCAGCCGCTCTTGCCGACCAGCACCATCTGCTCGCCCGGCGCGACATGGAACTCCTCAATGTCGAGGATCGGCAGCGGCGAGCCATCGGGCTCAACAAAGGACTTTTTTACGTCGCGGAGGAGGAGCATAGTCGATGTAAATCAAGACTTGCGAGCCGGAACGGCGAAATCAACAAAAAGCGGTAATTATCCGGTATCTCTACGAAGACTGGTAGCCGTTGGTTCGGTCGTTTTTCGGCTGCTATGGATTTTCTGGCGTCTCAAAGTCACTTGGGTCACCAAGAAGGTCGTGCAAATCGCCGTAGTCATAGGGCGGCCGCTTGCGGAGCGCCAGCACGTCAACCACCTTCTCCTCCTCGCGAATCGTGTAAAGCACGCGCCACTTGTCGATTCGTATGCGGCGAACCTCGATGTCAGGTCCTGGAAACACGGCTGGATTGGGAAAAGCCAGTTCCTTGCTGTCCGGCGGCCGCGGTTCACTCTGGAGACCGTCGATTGACCGCTTGACGCGTTGCCGCACTTTTCCCGGTAGACGCTTTGCGACTGCCAGAGCATCGGGCGCGACAAAGACGGAATAAGAACTCATTCCAAGTCGCCCGCCACCGTCTGCCACGGCCGCCAGCCCGCGCTCAGCCGGTCACCGCCGGCCGCGCGTAAATCGCCAAGCGCCTGGCCGACGATCTGACGGTCTTCTATATCCTCAAGCCAGGTCACAAGCGACTCCCAATCTTCGGCGTCGATTATGGCAAACCGCTTTTGGTTCTTTGTCACGAATTGAACCGATTGCAAACTATCGAGTGCGCTCATCGTGGAGCCTTTCCGGCGAAAACGCGAGTGGGATGACACCCCATATAAAAGTTTAACTTTGCCAGAGTACTCCGTCAATCCCGTGGTTCTGCATCGGTTAACCATGCGTCAAAACAACCGCCCCTGCCGCGCCTTGCCCAACACATAGGCGTTGTAACCAAGGTCTAACAGCCGGTCGACAAAACTCTCCGGCCCGTGCGTGCAATAGATTTCCCGCGGGGCGACGCGGTCGATCGCCTCCAAAAGCTCGTCGTAGTCGGCATGGTCGGAAATCGGGATGGCGTGGTCGACGCCGAGCCGGTATTTCGTGCCGCGGTCCATCGCCCAGCCTGTCACGGCAAAGCGGACTGCATTGGGGATTTCGCTGAGGATAGGTGCCAACAGGAAAAATTACCGCCCAGCCGGGTATGGCGCCGCCGCGAAACAGATCAAACTGGCCCAACGGGCAGCCGAGTTCTTCATACTTCTGACTGACTTCGTAGATTGAGCCGTGCTGCAGAACCGGGATGCCGTGGTCGGTCAACAGCCGCGTGACCTCCTGGCTCTTGCCCAGCACGTAGCCCTGGATGACCGGCGTTTTCTCCTCGGCCAGCGTGCGGCGGACAAGGGCGAGGAACTCGGCGATTGTTTCGTCACGCGGCGGCAGGCGGTAGGCGGGATCGCCAAAGGTACTCTCGATCACCAGTGTATCGGCGTGGGGCAATTCGGCCGCGGCGGCGGTGAGCGACGGCCGCAGCTTGAAATCGCCCGTATAGAGCAGCGACCGCTCGCCATCTTCGGCCAGGAGCATGGCCGAGCCGAGGCAGTGCCCGGCGGGATAGGTCGTCAACCGCACGCCGGCCCAGTCGATCGGCTGCCGATACGGCATGGCGTGCGTCCGCCGCGGCCCCAATCGGAGTTGATACAAGGCCGCCGTTTCCGGCGTGCAGAGGGCCAACTCGTGCCGCGCCATGTGGTCGCTGTGGGCGTGCGAAACAAACGCCCGCGGCTGGCGGCGGCGGAAATCGATCGCCAGATCAGCGTTCGTCAGTTTCAGGCCATTGTCCCAGTGAAACATGCCGCGCCAATTAAGCTCGCAATGACTGCAGGGCGGTAAAACTCGAATAGCCCAACCAAAGGAAAAGGATGCCAGTGTACATCTGTTGCCATTCCACGAAGGCCACAAAGCACATCAGGCCGGCGACGACCACCGAGAGAATCAGCGACTGCCGCATGGCGTCCTGCGGATGAAACAAAGTGAATAAATGATACATGATCTGGCCGCCGTCCAACGGATACACCGGCAGCAGATTGATCAGCGCCCACCACACCGAGATGTAAAAGAGCTGCCAAACAAATTCATGTACGAACGGATTGGGAAGGTTGACGCTTGGCACTATGTCGCGCCACGACTCTTCCATAAAATGGACGTGGTATCCTCCCAAGAAGCGCAATGCCAGCGCCAAGAGCACCGCCAGAAGGATCTCCGAGCCCGGCCCTGCCAGCAAAATGAGTATCTGACCCCAGGCTCCCGGCTCCCGCGTGCCAATCCGACGACCGCGCGGAATCGCCAGCCCGCCGAAGGAATAGAGCACGATCGAGGCGTTGTAGCCAAACTCCCGCATGACTACCGCGTGGCCCAATTCGTGGAGCAAGATGGAGAGCAGCACGGCCACGACCCACACGAGAAAGAAGAGTGGATCGGTTTTGCTGCCACTCAAGCCGAGCATGGCCGTCATCAGCCAGAAAAATGGATGAATGCGCACGGGGAAACCCAGCAGCGAAAAATGGATATCTCCTTGCGACGGCGGCGGCTCGGCCAGAAACACGGGCAACTCCTCGGGCAGCGAAATGATTTGGGTATCAGGGAATTGTATCATCCTGGCCACATTTAGCGAGTGGCGACCATCCAAAGTCCAGCGCCTCCTCCCGCATCTTTCCTCCACGCGATATACTGTTGCTCCATTATGAACTTGAATACCATGACCCTCGAAGAACGTTGCCGGCCGATTTCGCTGCTGCTGTCCGATGTCGATGGCGTGCTCACCGACGGCCTGGTCATGCTGGACAACCAGGGCATCGAATCGAAGGCATTCCACATCCGCGACGGACTCGGCATCAAGCTCTGGCAAAAAGCCGGCTACCAGTTCGGCATGTTGACCCTCCGCAGCACGCAGAGCCTGAAGGTTAGGGCGGCCGAGTTGGGCATCGAGATCATCCGCCAGGGTGTGCCCGACAAGCTGACCTCTTTCAAACAAATCCTGACTGAGCTGAAGCTCGACCGCCAGCGGGTTTGCTACATCGGCGACGACCTGCCGGACCTGCCGGTGATTCGTGCGGTCGGCCTGGGCGTGGCCGTGGCGGATGCTGCGGCCGAAGTCCGCGAGGCGGCGCACCACACGACCCATCACTGCGGCGGGCACGGCGCCGTCCGCGAATTGATCGAAATGATCCTCAAGGCGCAAGGGCGTTGGACGGATGTCATTCAAACGTATTTGTAGCAAGCCCCAAGAACAATGTACTCCAAAGACTCCCTCATCACTCTCTTCCGCCAAAAGGCCCTCAAGTTCGGCCAGTTCACGCTCGCTTCCGGAAAGCAGGCTTCCTACTACCTCGACGGCAAACAAGTGACCTTGGACGCCGAGGGCGCCCGGCTTGTCGCCGAAGGCATTCTCGACCTGCTTGCGGCAGCCGGCCCGATGCCCGCGGCGGTCGGCGGCATGTCGATCGGCGCCGACCCGATCACCGCGGCCGTGGTCACAATGTCGGCCGTCCGCGGCACGCCCATCACCGGCTTCATGGTCCGCAAGGAGTCCAAGGGCCACGGCACAAACCGCTTCATCGAAGGTCCCGTCCAACCCGGCAGCAACGTCGTGATCGTCGAGGACGTAGTGACGACCGGCGGTTCCTCTCTGGAGGCGATCAAGCGTTGCGAGGAGTTCGGGCTGAAGGTCGTCCGCGTGATCGCCATCATCGACCGCATGGAAGGCGGCCGCGAGGCTTTCGCCGCGAAGGGATATCCGCTAGAAAGCCTGCTCACGATCCGCGATTTCGGCATCGAGCCGCCGTCATCATAGCTGTCCGTGCGCCAATAACTGGCCGACGATCGCTGACGTGAGATCGCCGTTATTTTTGTTCTGCGATGTCGCCGCATCCCAAAGCCAAGCAACGTCAACAGCTCGAATCGGCCGCGAAATGCCCCATCGCATAACCGCATCACGCGCCGCCGAAGTTGCCGGGGCCAAGGAAACAGATACCGACGGAATTGGTGACTTTTTCGGAAGTGCAGACGGAGACGGCACCGCCGAGGACGCGATAGCGGCGGATGGCACGACCGGCGCAAATGCCGTGCGCACGCCGGAACCGATGTCCAACTCGGATCCATCGGGCAGCGAGCCAGAATTGACGACGATGAGCGTTCCCGCCGTTACCTGGGTCGGACCTTCGTAGGTGTTCGTTCCGAAAAGGATCGCCATACCTGCGCCGCTCTTGGCGATACCGCCTGTGCCTGCAAGGTTGGCGCTGACCATCCCGCTGTTGAGTTGGTACGCGGCCGCCGTGACGGGTCCGCCACTGACGCTGCCGCCCGAATCGACAGTAAGAATCCCGCCGGTGGAAAAGGCGCCGTTCGAATCGACGCTGAGCACGCCGCCGGAGGTCACGCTAGTGTTCGTCGTAACCGTCAGCGAAGCACCCGCCGCCACGGCGACTTGCCCGCCGCTGGTAATCGCCAGTGCGTTTGCCGCCTGGGCCGAAGTCACCTGCACCGTCACCGGCGAAGTGATTGCGGCGTTCACGGTAGCATCGGGATACGCTGGCCCGCCGCTGGACCACGGGCCGGCAGTCCAGTCGCCGCCCAACGCTCCGCTCCAGGTAATCGTCGCGGGCGTGCTGGTGAAATTGACCGGGACTGTCAGCGTCGCGTCGATAGTGCCCCATTGATTGATGTTCGCCGCGGCTACGTCAAACGTGGCCACTCCCACGTCCGACAGCGTCGGGGTCCACGTAAGCAAACCCGTGGTTGGATTGATCGAGGCCCCCGCTGGGCCAGAGACAATGGAATAGGTGAACTGATTCGAATTGAACTGCGTCGTAAACGCCTGCCCCACAACGGCGTTCGGCGCACTGAAGGCCCATCCCAAAGTAGGCAACGCGGCCAGATACAGATTGGCCGATCCGCTCGCCTGGCTTGGGCTGCCGCCGGCGTTGTACGCCGTAACCGTAACCGTGCCCTGCCCTGAACTTAGGCCGGTCAGCGCATAAGACGTAGCCGTGCTCCCGGTATCGTAAACGGTAGTCGTGTTGGTGCTGTAGTAGTAGACCGCGACCTTGTAATCCTCCACACCCGTCGAATTGCTGGGCGGAGACCACGTGACGACCGTGTTCAGCGCCGTGCTGGGAGTGTTCGACGCGCCGGTGTCGAACTGCAAGCGCAACGTTCGTTGGCGCCGTCGTAAAGTACGTTGGAAAAGTGAATGTGAATAGCGACGTGCCCGCGCCGTTGGTCATGCCGACCTCGACGTTGGTGGTACCCGCTTCCGTCGCGCTGGGCGTCCAGGTCGCGATGCCCGTATTGGGATCAAGCGTCATGCCGGCCGGGCCGGAGACGAGTGAATACGTTGTCGGATTCGTGTTGCTCGTCCCCGTCACCTGGAATGTCAGCGGCGTGCCCGACATACCGTATTGCGGGCTCGTGCCGGTGTTGTTGAACGCCGGGATCAGCGCAAGCTGGTAAGCGGGCGGGCTGCCGCTCGTCGTCATATTGCCCACGGTGTACGTAATGCCGCCATTGAAGCTCAACGAGGGGACCGGCAGGTCGGGGGCCACCGTCACCTTGATGTCCAACGTCGTTGTGCCCACGACGTTGGTAGACTGCATGATGATGTCGTTCACACCGACCTGCGCGGCGGTCGGTGTCCAGGTGATGCTGGCGCCGGAGAGCCCTTCCGAAAAAACGACTCCACTGGGGGCCGAGGACATCGTCATCGTCGGCGTCGGGTTTCCGGGGTCGGCAATGCCCAAGTACAACTGATGGTTGGCGACTACTGAAAACGGACCGCTGGCCAAAGCGCCGTTAAGGTAAACGAGGATCGTGGGCGCGATGTACGTCGTTCCGGTTACGACGTTCGAATAGGGCGAAACGTTGCCGGCTCCATCGTAAGCCGCCAGTGCATACTGGTAAGTCGTGCCGGGAGCGAGTCCCATGACAGTGTACGAAGGCCCCGGGATGCCCGTGACAAGCAGGATGTATTGTGCGGGTTTCGTAATGCCGCCGCCACGGCCGGAATGTCCTACCGGGGGAATATATTTGTAGAGATTGTACCCAGCCACGCCGTCGCCATCGGTCGAAGCGGTCCAAGTCAAGGGGAGGGACGTACTAGTGATATTCGCGCCAACGGTTGGGTACGACGGAGCCGTCGGTACCGTCGTATCTGGCGTCACGGCAATCGAAATCGTCTGCGTAGCCGTGCCGTAAGCGTTGGTTGCCTGGATGGTCACGGACTGCTGCGTGTTGGCCATCCCTTCGGCCGACGTCCAGGTAATCTCGCCGGTATTGGGGTCAATGTTCAGGCCAGCCGGGCCGGACTGCACGGAGATCGTCGCCGCAGGTGTGGCGGTTACCGTAACCCACGCCGCGTAGGGATTGCCCGCCATAGCGGACGGGAGCGACGTCGTTGAAATCATCGGCGCCACATTGGCCAGCACCGGGCTGACGTACACGACCTGCACTGGGGCGCCGTTGGAGCTGTATTGTCCGATGACATTGATTTCGCCCAAGGCGTCGATCACCGCCGCCTCGTTGTAGAGGGCGTGCGGCAGCGGCGTGCCCTGGCTCCAAGTGTCTTGCGCGGGGTTATAAACCTGGACGCTTGTCAGAGTATGATTGCTGGCGCCCTTGCCGCCCAGCACGTAGATCATGCCGTCGGTGCCAAGCACGGCGGCCGCCTGCGTGGCAGCGGTGGGCATTTGCACGCTCAACGTGCTCCACGAGTCGGACGCAATCGTATATTCTTCCACGTTTCCGGTCAACGTCGATGCGGAAGTTGCGGTCCCGGTCATGCCGCCGAAAACGAAGATGTGGCCGTTGCCGTCGTAAACGGCCGGCGCACCGTATATCGGCTGCGGCAAGGCGATGAGAAGACCACGCGCCGCTCATCGGATTGTGCCGCTCCATGCTGCTGAGGACGGTGCTTGTGCCGGTCGCGACGCCCCCGATTGCATAGGCGTCGTTCAATCCATCGGTCGTGAACGCAAACTGGGACCCCGGCGTCAGCATGGCCGATGCGGCGACAATGTTGCCGGCGTTGATCGGATCATATTTCAACGCTGAAATACTTGTCGGGTCGTCACCGGTTTGGACCGAGAGGTTGCCATAAATCAGGTACTGGCCGCCGCCGAGGCAGCTGACGCCTGGAGTGCTGACCGTAACGGGATACCCAGTCGAGGCAAGCGGATTCACGGCGTTCCATGCGCTGCTGCCGGACGCCTGATCGTTGACCGCCGACGCGCCCCCTCCAAACAGCAATAGCGAATGATCGACCGCCTGGACGGCCGCCACGCCGTTCAGATTCGTTGGCAACCCGGTTTGCGCGGGCGTGCTCCAAGTGAGCGCCGACAGTAGCCTTCGGCACTCCAGCGATTCAACGTGCAAACACCGCGGCTTGGGACCGGTCCAATGAGAAATACGTTTGCCCGATCGCGCAAATGAAGGAGACATTTTCACACCTCCCTGGTTAAGGGGCGCGAGAACCCCAATTTTATTATTTGGAAGAGAGCTAGATTTGTATCGGCAAAAGCTGACAAAATTGCTGTCCTGATTTTAGGCCGCGACTGCGCGAACGACAATCGCCAGAATTGGCCTAACACCTGAGTGAGTCCGATTGCGTTAGTTTCGCTACTTGGCAGCGATGCTCGACGGGACCGATGAGACACCTCTTGAACACCGGTATATACGATGCCAAAACAGTATCAAATGTCTCGAATTTGAGACTCTGCTGCTCACGCGGGGAACGAAGGATGTGAGATGAAAAATGAACGATCATGTGCGCCGAATCCCTCATCCCGCACCCCGCCCAATTACGAAAATGATAAGGAGGGATCGGCGCGCCGCTCAGTTAAGATCGGCAATTCAGATGATCTGTAGGGGAGTTGGACTACGAACAGGGATGTTCGCGGCGCTGATCGTCGCCGCATTGGGGGGGCGCTTTGCCCTCGCCGGCGAAAATGACGACGGCCCGACGAATGGACAAAATGCCCCGCAGCCGTCCGCCCCGGCTGCCAACGATGCCATAGCTAACGACCCGCCCCCGCCGCAGGCGATTTCCACCCACAACCTCGCCCGGGCGATGGTTGACGGCGGCCCGCTAATGATTGCCCTGGCGCTTCTGCTCGCTCTTGGTAATCACCTTTGTGCTGGAACGGGCGATCAGCCTCCGCCGCAGCCGGATCATACCAAAGCCTTTCGTCACGCGGCTGCTGGAACAAATCGCCGACGGCGAAATCGACCGCGGCCAAGCGATGGAACTCTGCGAACAGAACGGCAGCCCGATCGCCCAGGTCTTCGCCGGCGCGGTCCGCAAGTGGGGCCGGCCGAGCGTGGAAGTCGAGCAGGCGGCCATCGACGCCGGCGAACGTGCGGCCAACAAGTTGCGCCGCTATCTCCGAGTTTTCTACGGCGTGGCCAACGTCGGCCCGCTCCTCGGCCTGATGGGAACCGTGCTGGGCATGATCGAGACGTTTAACGCCATCGCCGCTCACGACGCCCTGGGCCGCGCCGAGATGCTGGCCGGCGGCATTGCCAAGGCGCTCTTGAACACCGCCGGCGGGCTGGCCGTGGCCATTCCCGCTTCGATCTTCTACGTGGTCTTCCTCAGCCGCATCGACCGGCTTGTTATGGATATCGACGGCCTCTCGCAGGAGATCGTGAATCTGATTTCCGCCGAGGAATTGCAGCAGCGGGCCGCGCGTGGGAATAAGACCAAGCGGCCCGCGCGTGAAGCAGCGTAAGCGGAGGAACACATGCCGCTGAAGCTCCACCACGACGAACAGCCCACGCTGAACCTGACGGCCATGCTGGACATCATGTTCTTGCTGTTGATCTTCTTCGTCTTGAACACGAAGTTCCTCGACGATGAGCGGCAGATCAACCTGCAGGTGCCGCAGGTGAACGGGCAGAACAAGCTCGCTGCCGCCGACCAGCAGAAAACGATCAACGTTTATCGCGACGGCTCGATCCGGCTCGACGGCGCGACGGTCACGCTTCGCGACCTCACTACGCGGCTCGCCGCCGCCCGACGGCAGACGAAGAACCTTGGCGTTCTGGTCCGCGGCGACGGACACGGCGAGTTGCAGCAGGTTGCCGACGTGTTGACTGCGTGCAAGCAAGCTGGAGTGAGCGATCTGGCCGTTTCTGTGCGACTGACGACAACGCGAAAATAACAGATGTCTCCCCTCTCCTTCCGGGAGAGGGGCAGGGGGTGAGGGCTTGGAGGCGCTACGATGGATGCAACTGCCCTCACCCTAGCCCTCTCCCAAAGGGAGAGGGGACTAATGATATGAAGACGCTGGACATCAACCACCTCTGGACCCGCCTCTGCGGCCTGGATCGGACTTCACTGCTCCTCTTGGCCGGCGCGGTCGCATTCACGATTGCCCTGATCGTCCTGATCCGCACGCGCTGGGGCCACAGCCGCTCGTTGGAAAAATGCGTGCTTTTCTCCATCCTGGCCCATCTCTTGCTGACCGGATACGCGGCCACCGTCCGGTTCGTCATGTACCACCCAGCGCCGAAGGAACAGTTCGTCCGCATTGCGCTTGTTGACGGACCGACCGGAGCGGATCATGGCCAGATCGCCGGCACCGATCCCGCAGCCAGTCTTCCCGAGCCGAAGACTAAGAAACCCCGCACGATTCCGGCGGCAGTCGACCGAAAAGAAGTGAAACCGAAGCCGCATTCGATCGCGGATTCCATGCCGCGCCCGACTCCAACGGCAATCGCGAAACCGCAAGGGCGGCCTGAAATGTCCCCCGCCGCGGCGCAGGCCGCGATGCGGCAGCTTGCGGATCAGGTCTCCGCGCTCCCGGCATGGCAACTAGCCGAAACCGCGGAGAAGTATCTCAAGGATTTCAGCAAGCCGCATGGTGCGGATGTGGCGAAGCCGGAACCGCGCGCGTCGATTCCCGTCGTCGCGATGGCACCCGCGGTTTCGCCAAGCCCAATACGTTCAACGTCTACCAACTCAGCGTCCGCTCCCGCAACCTCGGTTGCCGCAACTGCGTCCGCTGCGACGGATGCAGGACCGTCGAATGCGTATCCTGTGCCCGAGACTTACAAGCTCCGCCTGGCAACTGACCACATCGGCCTGGCCCTTGCCGGCGGCGGCAGCAAGGAGACCGAGGCCGCCGTGCAATCCGCCTTGAAATGGCTCGCGGAGCATCAAAATGACGACGGCCGTTGGGAAGCCCGGCGCAACGAAGCCGGTCGCGAGACGACGCCCGATGGCCGCAGCCGCCCCAATGCCGGCGCCGATGCCGACACCGGAATGACGGGGCTTGCCCTGCTGGCGATGCTCGGCTCGGGCAACACCCACCAGCGCGGACAATATCGCGAGAACATCCGCCGCGGGCTGAACTTCCTCATGCAATCGCAGGACGCCGACGGCTGCCTCTCCGGCACGGCCGATCGCTACGCTGCCATGTACTGCCACGCCATCGCCACCTTCGCGCTCGGTGAAGCCTACGGCATGACGGGCGAGCATCGCCTGGAGCAGCCGCTCCGCCGCGCGATCGGCTACACGATCACCGCACAAGATCCCAACGGCGGCGGCTGGCGTTACCGGCCCCGCGACGTCGGCGGCGACACCAGCCAACTCGGCTGGCAGTTCATGGCACTGAAAAGCGCCGACTTGGCCGGCATTCGCACGCCCGAAGCGACGCGGCAAGGCATCATCCGTTATCTGCAATCGGTGACCTCGCGACCCAATGGCGGTTTGGCATCGTATCGTCCAATGGAAGCCCCCAGCCGCACGATGACGGCCGAGGCGATGCTCTGCTGGCAATTCCTCGGCCTGCCCCGCGAGCACCCGGCGTGCAGCGAGGCGGCCGGTTTCATCCTCAGCGCCCCGCCGGGCGTCGGCCAAAACAACTTCTACTATTGGTACTACGGAACCTTGGTAATGTATCAGTTGCAAGGCGACGGCTGGCAGCGGTGGAATACGGCGGTCGCCACGCAGCTCGTCGGATTGCAGAATAAGGAAGGCCCGCTGGCCGGCTCGTGGGACCCGGATACGGCGTGGGGCGGCTACGGCGGCCGGGTTTACAGCACGGCCTTGGGAGCGATGTGCCTGGAGGTTTATTACCGGTTTTTGCCCGTCTATCGGAAGTAGACGATGCACGGGTGCATTCCCGTTATTGCTGCCTCGTCAGGCCGCGTGCGTGAGTCGGCCGGAGCCGGCAGCGCGGCGGTGTTTTCGCGGGCGTAGCCAGTTGTTCTTCCAGCGGTCGTCCTCACTCAATTGAGCCGCGCGCAATTGCAGCATCGCTTCGGCGCCGCCTTCCAACCAGAATTTCTCGCTGCCTTTCACGCGGCGGTTGATTTGCTTGATCGACGACTCGACGGGGGCGCTGCTGATGGGCAAGCCCAAGCGGCGGTACTCGGGATAGTTCATTCGCTCGCGGTTGTTGGTCACATAAGTCAGCGTCTCGGCAACGGTCAGCTTTCTGGCCGCCGCGGTCGGGCCCTTCTTCGCCAACTCCGCGGCCGCGGCGCGGAGGCTCGACAGCAACAAGCCGACCTTGCCCGACCACGCCCAGCGGAGCCATTGTTCGTACGTCTTCCAGCTCCGTGCCGCGTCGCCGCCGCGATACGCGTGGGCCGCCTCGTAAAGGTATGCCAGCAGATGAAGGAAATCCAAGATGGCGATGAACCCCGCAGGCAGAAGATGCATCTCGTAGATCGACCAGTTGTACGCCTGGCCGTCGCAGACGCAGCCCTTGCGTTTCGCTCGGTCCAATCCGCGACGATGCACTTCCGCCGCTACCTGCCAGCCGAATACGTCGCTGTTCTCCATCGTGGCCACGACCGTCCTGACCCGTGCCAGCATTCGCTTCCTCCGACGGGCGGATTTCTTTCCTTTCTTCCTCTTCTTCGACGATCGCCTTGCCTTGCGGTCCTCATTGCTCCGTTCCACGGCAGGCCGGCTGCGACGCTTGATTTCCGACGCCAAACGGGCCGCTTCCGTGGGTTCCAGGAATTTCGACGGCGGCTCCGGCTTGGGGTCCGCCTCTGCCACCTTCGTCTCCAGCGTCAAACAACACGCCACCTTCGACTCGCGCCAACTTGCCTCGCTGACGCCCCGGCCGCTCTCCTCGGCACGCGTGCCTGCAAACGACCGCCGTCGAGCATCACTGCCGCCGCTCCACGCGGCGGCTCCTTGTAAGTTCGTTCCAGTTTGGCCTGGCGAAATCTCTCGACATTTTCGTCGCGGACTTCGGCCCATTCGTCACCAATCCGCTCGCTCAACCGCTGAAGGTGCGTCGCACTTATCTTTACGCTCAACAATTCCTGCAAGTCATCGCTTGCCTCAGCGAACGACGACGACTTGCTCGCCTGGCGAACCGCTTTCGCCAGCACCATCGGGCTGAAACCTTCCGTTCCCAAACGCAACCGAACGTCTAACGGAAAAAAAAATGACCCGGCATTTCGCACACCGCCAACGCTGGCGGTGCATGCAAATGTCACCCGCAAGCGTGGTCATGGTCCGCGTGGGCAACTTGTCGCCCTTCCGCTCCGCCGGCGTTCCGGGCTGACCACACTTCGGGCAGCATGTTGTGGAAGCCTGGCGCCGGCTGCGCCGCGGCATCCAAGCTCACGTGCTCTTCCAAAAGAAAGGCCGCGAGTTCCCTGCCGATCAGCACTGCCATAGTCTCCCGCTCCGTGAGCGTCACTAATTCCTCCTGGCTCTTACCCTCAAACATCCGTCGATATGCGGTTTCCGTCCGTTGCAACCATCGCTCGTGAAGAGTCCCTTTGCCTTCCATGGCAATCCTCCGTGTTGTGCCGGTTTTTAAATCAAACGCCGCCCCAGTCTAACGTAAAAACGCCGGCGCAGGAACGGGAATGCACCCACGATGCACACCGGGCTTTTCAGACGCCGACTAACTTGGTAGACTAGGAGGTTTACCACCCAGCGTGAAATCGCGCGTAGGGTGGTGTCGAGCGCAGCGAAGACCCACCTTTGATTGGCGATTCCTGGTGGGTCTCGTGGAACTCGACCGCACCCTACATATTTTCCGATCGACCTTAAAACAAGGACAGGCAAACAGTTATGGCAAAACCACATCGCGTCGCAAAAAAGGCCAACCACGGCAAACGTCCCTCGAATAGCAAGGCCCGCAAGGCGAAGCGGCACCAGGTAAAGACCTGAGCAGCCAATTCCTTATTGTGACAGGTCCTTACGTGACGGGGAGCCCAGCGTCGTGAAAAAGCCCTTGATCCTCGATTTCTCCGAGTACGACCTCAATCACGTCGTCAGCGACATCGAAGAAATCCGCCGCTACAATCCGCAGCGCTTCGAGATGGAGCAATTGACGGCCATCGTCTTCGAGGACCCGTCGCGCTCGATCTGCGTCGGCTACAAGGACTTGAAACCCGATGAGTTCTGGACCCGCGGCCACATGCCGGGCATGCCGCTCATGCCGGGCGTGATCATGTGTGAGGCCGCCGCGCAGTTGTCGAGCTACTACACGGTCAAGAATAAGCTCATGGAAGGCATGATCGGCTTCGGCGGCATGGAAGACATCCGCTTCCGCGGCCTCGTGCGGCCGGGCGATCGCTTTGTCATCGTCTGCCATCTGCTCAAGGCCCGCCGGGCGATCATCACCTGCGAGTTCCAATGCTTCGTTGACCAGAACATGGTCTGCGAAGGCTTGATCAAAGGCATCCCCCTGCCCCTCGCCGAGTTGCAGGCGGCCGGCGGGCCGCGCTCCGCCGGCGAGATTGAGGAGTAAGCCGCATGGGCCGCCGCGCGCTCCGCAAAATCGATCCGGCGATTGACCTCTCGCGGCACTTGCTGGAATTCCAACAGCTTCCCCGCCCTGGGACGCGGCCACACTCTTCGGCCGCGCAGCTCCTCTTGAGATCGAAGTCGGCACGGGCAAGGGCCTTTTCCTCCGCAACGCGGCCGGCGGCCATCCGGAGATTGATTTCCTCGGCATCGAGATAGTTCACAAGTACGCTCGCTTCGCCGCCGCGGGACTGGCCAAGGCGGAACTGACGAACGCCCGCGTCATTTCGGGCGACGCAATGCGTATCTTCGCGGAATTGATCCCCGACTCCTCGCTCGCGGCGGTACACGTCTACTTCCCCGATCCCTGGTGGAAGAAGCGGCATCGCAAGCGACGCGTGATGAACGAGGTCTTCGCCGGACACATCGAGCGCGCACTCATGCCCGGCGGCGCGCTCCACTTTTGGACCGACGTTGAAGAATACTTCCAAGTGACGCTCGAACTGCTGGCCGCCCGCACGCGGCTCACCGGGCCGATTGCGGTGCCTGAGTCCGTGGCCGAACATGATCTGGCCTACCGCACGCATTTTGAACGGCGGATGCGGCTAAGCAACGAGCCGGTTTACCGGGCGGAATTTCGCAAGGCGTAACTGTTTAGCCGAGTGAATTGCCGTTGCTAGACCCCAGCGAGCTTGTCTCGGTCGGTGAATCAGATTGAACGGCTAAGACGGCCTGCTCGCCACCCATTCTTCCATCCGCACACGAATCGGGCCGCCTCCGGCGGCCCGATTCGTGTGCGGATGGAAGATCTAATTCCGAGTGCGGACACTTTGGCTTTTCCTGCATCGACCGAGACAAGCTCGTCGGGTCCGGTGTATAATCCCAGGAGCCCGAAGGAATCGGAACCATGAGCATTGCGGCTGAAGCATTTGAAGTTGGAGATACCGGACTTGGACGCGCATCGTGCTTCGTTTGCCGCCAGTCGTAAACTGGTCCGACGACCAGTTCTTCACTTTCTGCATGGCCAATCGTGATCTTCGCATTGAGCGCACTAAACAGGGGGAAGTCATTATCATGCCGCCAGTCGGAGGCGACTCGGGCAATCGCGAGTCCGAAATCAACATGCAGGTACGTTTGTGGGCAAAGCGCGATGGGACCGGCAAGACTTTCAGTTCCTCGACGGTTTTCCACCTTCCAAACGGTGCTAATCGCTCGCCCGATACGTCATGGGTTCGACTTTCGCGGTGGAAGAAGCTGACTAGGGAGGAACAAAAGAAGTTTCCGCCCTTGTGTCCGGACTTCGTCGTCGAGTTGCGGAGCGAAACCGATCGCCTGCCCACGCTGCAAGCGAAGATGCGCGAGTATCGCGACAACGGCGCCGAACTGGGCCTTTTGATTGATCCGATCGAACGGAACGTTCACATCTACCGCCACGGCCGGAAAGTGAAGGTTCTTGACGATCCGGAAACCGTTTCTTGCGATCCAGAGCTGCCGGGCTTTACGCTGGACTTGCGGGAAATCTGGTGACGCGGACGCACTCGCGTTCTCGCCTCTTGAAGCCTCCCTCCCGCGGTGGTAGGCTATTCCTTTGGGTTCCCTGTCGCGACAGCAACGCGGCCGGGCTCAACCAACCAAGGTAGTCTCTCATGCCGCCCCGCCGCGAGGAATCGGAGGCCGAAACACGCCGCAAGCGTGTCGATCCTCTCCTGAGGCGGCAGGGGTGGGAAATCGTCCCTTACGACCCGGGCCGTCCCCTCAGTAGCTACACCCATCACGCCATCACCGAATACCCGACCGAGAACGGTCCCGCCGACTACGCCCTTGTCGTCGCGGGCCAATTGCTGGGAGTCGTCGAGGCCAAGCGCGTGACTCTCGGCCCGCAAAACGTCCTTGTTCAAGCGGAACGCTACTCAACGGGCGTGACCGACAGCCCCTTCGACATCCGCGGCTACCGCGTGCCGTTTCTCTATTCAACAAATGGCGAAGTCCTCTGGTTTCACGACATCCGCCACACGTTGAACCGCTCGCGCCGCATTGTCGGCTTCCACACCCCTTCGGCCCTCGTCGAAATGCTCGCGCGCGACTTCGAGCAGGCTTGCCGCTGGTTTGACGAGCACGCCAACAACCACCCTCGCCTGCGACCCTATCAAGTTGACGCAAATACAGCCATCGAACGCGCCATCAACGCCCGCAAGCGGCTCATGCTTGTGGCAATGGCAACCGGCACCGGCAAAACCTTCACGATGGTGAATGAAACTTACCGGCTGATGGAATCCAAGGTCGGCAAGCGAGTCCTCTTCCTCGTAGATCGTCGCGCCCTGGCCGCCCAAGCCGTTCGCGCCTTCGCTTCCTTTGAGCCCGAACCTAACAAGAAGTTCGACAAGATCCACGAAGTCTACAGCCAGCGTTTCTCCCGCGAGGATTTCGGCGAGGAAGAGCGGTTCGACCCCAAGGTTTTGCCCGCCGCTTACCTGACCAATCCCCAGGCCAAGCACGATTTCGTCTATGTCTGCACCATCCAGCGGATGGCGATCAACCTCTTTGGCCGCTCCGCGGTCTGGTCGGGCGAAGGCGATGAAATTGACGACGACGCCGACCAGATCGTCATTCCGCATCACGCCTTCGATATCATCATCGCCGACGAATGCCACCGCGGCTACACGACGGCCGAAGTCTCGCTCTGGCGGAATACGCTCGAGCACTTCGACGCCATCAAGATCGGCCTGACCGCCACGCCCGCCGCCCACACCAAGGCCTATTTCACCGATGTCGTCTACCGCTACGAATACGCCCGCGCCGTCCGCGAGGGCCATCTTGTCGATTACGACGCCGTGACGGTCAAGTCGAACGTCCGTATGGAGGGCCTCTTTCTCAAGGAGGGCGAACTCGTCAGCATGGTCGATCCGGAGTCGGGCACGGAACAGCTTGACCACCTCGAAGACGAGCGCGAGTTCGACACCGTCGAAGTCGAGCGGACCGTCACGTCGCCCGATTCCAACCGCAAAATCCTGGAAGAGGTCAAAAAGTACGCCCTAGAGCACGAACAGCGTTACGGCCGCTTCCCCAAGACGCTGATCTTCGCCGCCAATGACGTGCCCCATACGTCGCACGCCGACGCCGTCACCGCCCTGGCCGTCGAGGTTTTCGGCCGCGGCGAATCGTTCATCCGCAAGATCACCGGCCGAAGCGACCGCCCCTTGCAACTCATCCGCCAGTTTCGCAATCGCCCGGAGCCGGGCGTCGTCGTCACCGTCGATCTGCTTTCCACCGGCGTCGATATCCCGGACCTGGAATACATCGTTTTCCTGCGGCCGGTCAAATCCCGCATCCTCTTCGAGCAGATGCTCGGCCGCGGCACCCGCAAGGGCGAAAAGTTTCCCGACAAGTCGCATTTCACGGTCTTCGATTGCTTTGACGGCACGCTCTTGGCCTACTTCCGCAATTCGACCGGCCTGACCGCCGATCCGCCGGAAAAGCCTTCCCGCACGATCAAGGAAATCATTGATGACATCTGGTCGAACCGCGACCGCGATTACAACGTCCGTTGTCTGGTCAAGCGTCTCCAGCGGATCGAAAAGGAAATGGACGCCGACGCCCGGCCGCTTTTCGCCGCCTTTGGCATTGCCGATGGCGACGTGGGCAAGTACGCCGCCGCGCTGCCCGGCAAGCTCCGCGCCGATTTCGTGGCCGCGATGCGGCTGCTGCGGGACAACGGCTTTCAAGACCTGCTCGTCAATTATCCGCGCCGCAAGCGGGTGTTTATCAAGGCCCTGGAGAACGAAGACACGGTCACTTCGGAATACCTCATCCGCGACGGACAGGGCAAGGAGTACAAGCCAGAGGATTACTTGGAAGCCTTTGCCCGCTTCGTGCAAGAGAATCCGGCGAAGATCGCGGCAATTCGCATCCTGCTGGATCGTCCGCGGGATTGGAGCACGGCGGCGCTCACCGAACTTCGCAACAAGCTGGCGATGTCTCCAGAGCGATTTACCGTCGATCTCTTGCAGAAGGCGCACGCCCTCCGTTACGATAAGGCCCTAGCCGACATTATCAGCATGGTTAAGCACGCCGCCCACGCCGCGGAACCGCTTACCACAGCCGCCGAGCGCGTGGACCGCGCCCTTACAACGATTTGTGAAGGCAAGACGTTCACGGAGGATCAAGTGAAATGGCTTGAGAGGATTCGTGCGCACTTGACGACAAACCTGTCGATTGACCGCGAAGATTTTGACGACGCTCCGGTTCTTGCCCGTGCGGGAGGATGGAAGCCGGCAGATCGAACGTTTGACGGGAAGTTGGAAATGTTGCTGAAGGCGCTGAATGAGGCAATTGCCGTGTAGGGTTGAAGGAGAGCCACTATGATCGAGTATTTAAATGGCCTGGATCGCCTAAGGGAAGTCCGTAAGAGGGTTGACGCATGCGAGAAACCGGAAGCCTCCGTCAGAGAGTTACTCGGTTGGTTTTCAGCCGAGCGCCGTGGGGTAAATGTCGTACGCGAAATCCGCGATGCACTCCGCGAATTGAATTTGGTGACAATTCCAGACTTTGAATTCGCTTGGATCGACGGGACAATCGCCTTTCAACTCCCGGTGTGGCCGGCTGCTACCACAAGTACAACGACAACAACGCCCGCGCCTATTACTTCCAGTCCGGAAACGTGTAGAGACGAAGTTGTTCTGGAGGATAACGTCGTAGTAACGCGCCTAGTCGGTGGGGCACCGCAGGACCCTGCGTATCGAATCGGAAAACTTGCTGCTGCCAATCAAGCGCCGATCCGGATCGCACCCGACGCGACCCTTAGCGAGGCGGTGACCGTCATGCTTCGCAATGACTTTTCACAAATGCCCGTCATGACTTCGGACCGGGAGGTCAAGGGCGTTATCAGTTGGAAGTCAATTGCCTCCAGGCTTTCGCTTGGGGTCGAATGCGAATTTGTTCGTGACTGTATGGATAAGTCCGTTGAAATTGTTGACTCCGACTGCTCGCTGTTTCGAGTGATTGAAACAATTGCCGAGCAAGATTTCGTGCTTGTACGATCGGAACGGCGAATTATTGGAATTGTCACGACGGCAGATTTGGGGGAGAGCTTTTATCAACTCGGCCGTCCGTTCTCGCTTCTTGGGGAAATAGAAAACCACATCCGACGTTTGATCGATGGAAAGTTCTTGAAAGAGGAGTTGGAGGAAGCCAAGAACCCGGGCGATGAATCGCGAGAAATCAAGAATGTCGCAGACATGAGTTTCGGCGAGTACGTTCGATCCTTCAGAATCCTGACCGTTGGCAGAAGATCGGTTTGAACATTGATCGTGCGACCTTCGTTAAGAGCCTTGAAACTGTGAATCGAATCCGAAACGACGTGATGCACTTCGATCCAGATGGTATAAGCCCCAACGACCTTGATGATCTGACGAAAACTGCACGATTCCTACAACAGGTCCGCGATATTACTGGGTAAAAATGTCCGACATCGTTCAAAAACTGTGGGGCTTCTGCCACACCCTTCGCCACGACGGCATCGACTACGGTGATTACATCGAGCAGATTACGTTCTTGCTCTTCCTGAAAATGGCGCACGAGCGGGCCATCGACCTGCCCAAGGGCTGCGACTGGCCGAACCTCCGCGATGAAAGCGGCTCGCGACTCACCGACCTCTATGCCGATCTGCTCCGCAAGCTGGGCAGGACCGAAGGCATCCTGGGCGATATCTACGCCGAGGCCCAATCGCGGTTCAATAACCCGGTGAACCTCAAAAAGCTTATCAACCTCATCGACGAAACCGAATGGACCACCCTCGGCGTCGATGTGAAGGCGGAAGCCTATGAGGGCCTGCTTGGAAAAAGCGGCCAGCGAAGGCAAGAAAGGGGCCGGGCAGTATTTCACGCCCCGCGTGCTCATCCAAGCGATCGTGCATTGCATGAAGCCCGATCCCCGCGCCCACAAGGAGTTTACCGTCAGCGATCCGGCGGTCGGCACGGGCGGTTTTCTCGTCTGCTCCTACGAATGGCTGATGCACCAAACCAAGGGCGGCGCGCTGGAACGCGACGTTGCCAAGCGAGTGCGGCAGAAAACCTACTTCGGTCAGGATTTGGTCGCCCGGCCGCGGCGGCTGGCGCTGATGAATCTCTTCTTGCACGGCTTGGAGCCAACGATTGTGCTCGGCGATACGATCTATGAAGCGCCCGGCAGCCGAGCGCTACGATTGCATCCTCACCAATCCGCCCTTCGGCACCAAAGGCGCGAATCAGGCCCCCGACCGCGAAGATTTCACGATCGCCACGAGCAACAAGCAGCTCAACTTCGTGCAGCATATTTTGACCATCCTCAAGCCGGGCGGCCGCGCCGCGGTCGTCTTGCCGGATAACTGCCTCTTTGCCGATCAGGCGGGCGAAGTTTTTAAGATTCTGGTCGAGGATTGCGACCTGCACACTGTCTTGCGGCTGCCCCGCGGCACGTTCACGCCCTACAGCCAAGGCGTGAAGGCCAACGTCGTCTTCTTCACCAAAGGCTATCCGACCGAACAAGTCTGGATTTACGACGCCCGCTCCAACGTGCCGGGCATTACGAAGAAAGACCGCCCGCTGACCGCCGAGCATTTCGCCGAGTTCGAGAAGTGTTTTGGCGACGACCCCAATGGCCGCGCCAAGCGGAAGCCCGGCCAATCGCCCGCCGATCGCGGCTACCTGGGCGGCGACCGCTGGCGGTGTTTTACTTTGCCCGAAATGGAAGCCCGCGACTTCAAGCTCGATAGTTTCAAGTGGCTGAAGGACGACAGCCTGGAGGATGCCGACGAACTGCCGCCGCCCGAAGAACTGGCGACCGATGCTATCGAGGAATTGGAAGGGGCGGTCGAGGAGTTGAACGCCATGCTAGTGCTGCTGGAAAACGGGAACGGCGCGGACGCCAAGAAGGCCGAGGCGAAGGCGGTGAAACGATGAAGTGCGATATGGACTTGGTGCGGAAGATTCTGATGGCGTGTGAAGGTCACGAGAGCAGCATTGCTCCGCATCCTTTGAGGATCGAGGGCTATAGCGATGAGCAGATTGGTTATCATGTTTATTTGATGGTGCAAGCCCAACTCGTTGAAGGGAACGTGCTCGGTGTGAATCACGCGAAAGCAACTGCCTTGACCTGGGAAGGGCATGACTTCTCGGAGGCGAGCCGCAACGAAGGTCTTTGGTCCAAAGCAAAGCAGGCGGCTGGTTCGTCCGGCGGCATGGTCCTCGATGTCCTGAAATCGGTGCTGATCGACTTGGCAACCAAAGCGGCGAAGCAAGCGGCGGGGCTGCCATGAACGAATTTATCGGCATCGGCGATCTGCCCGAGGGGTGGGCCGCGTGTCCTCTTGGCGACGTGGTTGCGCCGTCGAAAAACAAGGTTGAACCAGAGGATCGAATCGACTGCGCCGTATCTCAGCCTCGAACATATCGAGTCGAATACGTGTGCTATTGTCGGACGCGGCACGGGCGCGGATGTGAACAGTACCAAAGCGGTTTTCCATCGTGGCGACGTTCTCTACGGAAAGCTTCGCCCCTATCTGAACAAGGTGTGCATTCCAGATTTCGACGGCATCTGTTCCACCGATATTCTGGTTTTCCCACAAAGCCCGCAATTGGAGCCGCATTACCTTATGCGGTTCCTGATGCAACAGCGGGTTGTCGAGTACTCCCATCATCATAGTTCGGGCGTTCAACTGCCACGCGTGGCGTTCGGCAAGCTCGCCGAAATCGAGTTTCCCCTTCCACCGCTAGCCGAGCAGCGGCGGATTGTGGCGAAGGTGGAGGAGTTGCTCGCGCGGGTAAATGCGGCCCGTGGCGGTTGGCGAAAGTCCCCGCGCTCGTCAAACGCTTCCGCCAATCCGTCCTCGCCGCCGCGTGCTCGGGAGAACTCACGGACGACTGGCGGGAGGAAAACCCGGAAGGTGAAACTGGCGTCACGCTTCTGAGTCGCATAAAGTCATGCCGCTTGCATGATGCGAAGTCCAGCAAAGACACTCAGCAGGTCGAGGTCGCATTCGCGGAAACTATACCGGAAGTTTCCGACGACGAATTGGGAGTAGAAAGCATTCCTGCGCATGGACAAGTTGTCGAATAGGTGCCATCGGTGCCGTTTGCAACGGGAGCACACCGTCTAGGAAACATCCGGAGTATTGGGGCGGCGTCATCCCCTGGGTATCGTCCGGCGAGGTCCGAAACAACATCATAACGGCAACTCGTGAGTGCATCACCGAACTCGGGTTTGAGAATTCGTCGGTTCGATTGCTGCCGTGCGGGACTATCCTGTTAGCGATGATCGGCGAGGGAAAAACGCGAGGGCAATCCGCACTCTTGCAGATTGAAGCCACAATCAATCAGAACAGCGCGGCTGTGATCCTACCCAATGGCCTTGTTTCCCCAAGTTTTGTGTGGCGCTGGTTTCAGATGCGATATGAAGCGACACGCGAGCAAGGCAGCGGTTCCGGTCCCCAGGCGCTGAATTGCCAACGAGTGCGCGAACTGCCATTCGTGCTCCCGCCCCTTGCCGAGCAACGCGAAATCGTCCGCCGGGTCGATGCCCTTTTCGCCCTGGCGGACAAGATCGAGGCGCGGGCAAAGTCGGCGGCGGCGCGGGTGGAGAAGATCACGCAAGCGATTCTGGCCAAGGCGTTCCGCGGCGAACTGGTGCCCACCGAGGCCGAACTCGCCCGGCTGGAAAACCGCCCCTACGAACCCGCCTCCGCCCTCCTCGCCCGCCTCCGCGCCGAACGGGAAGCAACGGGAGCGAAGCCCAACAAATTGGCCCAGGTTGCCGGTCGAGAGCCGAATGCAAAGAGAGCCGGGAAATAATGGCGTGGCAGCCCACGACAGTTCGACGCTTCATCAAGGGCTTCCCGTCGAGCGCTTATGCTGCACTCGTTGAAACCGATATCGGCCAGGGATACATCAAATGCATGGGCGGGCCCGAGGGACCGCACTCCTTGGCATCCGAGTGGGTGGCGACCCAACTCGCTGCGTGGTTCGGGCTTTCGACCTTCGATTACGCAATCATCCAACTCGATGAGTCCGATGAGATTCCGTTCATAGACAAGAATGGGAATCGCGTCGGTCACGGCGTTATCGGCCCGGCGTTCATCACGCGCGCCGAGCCGGGGGAAACATGGGGCGGTAAAACGAGACAGTTGAAGAAACTCGTAAATCCGCAGGACATCGCCCGACTGGTTGTTTTTGACACCTGGTTACTGAATTGTGACCGGTACTCGTTTCCGGGCGGAAACCAGGCCGGAAAACCACGCGTCAACCGCAATAACGTATTTCTGAGCGAAGAAGCGCCGGAGGGCCAGTTGCTATTAATTGAAAGTATCATCTGGCCTCAGCTCGAACTGCCTTATCCCGACGATGAAGAAACGGAGGGGGTTTCATGAATCCCACAAAAGGCTACTACAGCGTTATTCAGTATTGCCCGAATCTCGGCCGTTTTGAGGCGGCGAACGTGGGTGTGCTCCTCTTTTGCCCGGAAAAGCATTTCCTGGCGGCGCTGACTTCGAGCAACAACAGTCGCATCATCCGTTTCTTCGGGTCGAAAGGTCACGATTGGGATCGAATCAACAGCTTCAAGCGCGGGCTGGAGGACCGACTAGAGAAAAAGTTGCCCGCGATCAAATCGCTCGACGATCTTCAGCAGTTCATCGCACTCCGGGCCAATTCCTTGCAGATCACGCCTCTCAATCCCACAAAGGTTCAAGACCCGGAAGCGGACCTTCGCAAATTGTTTGAAGAAATCATTGGCGAGCCGGTGCGCCCGGAACGCGGAAGGAGTCTCCGGCATTACGTATCCGAGAAACTCTCAGGCCCTGGGCTCGACGAGAAAGTCGTGCATGACTTGAAAGTCATGGTTCCCGTGCTACAGAAGGAAGTGGAAATCCCCTTCGGCTTCCAGAATGGCCGATTCAACCTATTAGCGCCTGTTCGATTTGGCGCACAGAATCCAGATCAGTCTGTGACTACCGCCTGCAAGTATGCCGTCGAAGGAAAGTCAATCTTTGACGATTCGCATCCCAAGTGGGGGAGAATGCAGTTGATCATACTGGGACAGTTTCGGGCAAAGGACGAGGATACCGTGGGACGGGTTAATCGCGTCTTTAGCGAGCATCACGTTCGGCTGATCAAGATGGACGATCTGCCCACCCTAATTGATGAAATTCGCCGAACCGGGAAGCCCATAGTTGTCGCGGAAAACAGGCATTAGTTGCCGGAGCGATTTTCTGCCAGGGCGATTCCATCCGCATCCTGCTCGCGGGAGGGCGGCGTGTTGAGCTTCGCGGCCTCCGCGCCAGCAAAAACTATTTTTCCGCCCGGCATTTTTTCACCGCCCGCCGCAGAAATTCCGCGCCGACGCCGAAGTCCTTAATTGACAAGGGTTTACGGCGACGGAAAGCCGGCAGACAAGCCAATTCGGGTCCGCCGGCGCAAACATAAGTCGTTGACGGAAAGCGTGAATTGGCAAGGACTTAGCACCAAAACGTCCGCGAATTCCATACAATCGTTGACAACAATTGTGAACTGTGGTAGACTGGCGGGACAAGGCCGGGAGCATGGAGCGAGGAGCATGGGGCCCAAACAAGTGGAGATTGGGCACAAACGGAGGAAAGATGAACAAGAAGAGATTAAGGGTGCCTAACAATTCGCGAATGCCCTCACCCCCTGCCCCTCTCCCGCGACGGGCGAGGGGAGACTGGTCACGCGTCCCAAGCCACGGAATGAACACAGATGAATCACGGATTGGGTCCGTGCTTCATTCGCGCCTCTGTTCGGTCTTTGTCTTTCGGCGACAATTACTCTTCCCCTTGAACGACAATTAGAATTCCCGGTTGAGAACCAGAGGCGTGCGGCCCCCCCTTTTGTGAAGCGCAGCGCAGCGGAGCGAAACAAAAGGGGGGGCCGCACGCCGCCGCGGGTGGCCCTCGCCAATCTCAGGCCGCGTCGGGCGGCTTGGTTCGCTTGGCCTCGTCCAACCGGTAGCTCGGGATGTTCAACTCCAAGATCACGCTGTGATGCACCAGGCGGTCGATTGCCGCCGCTGTCGTCATCGGATCCTTGAAGATCGTCTCCCACTTCGAGAACGGCAGGTTGCTGGTCAGCATCACCGTGCCGCGCTCGTAGCGTTCCGCCAACAAGGTGAACAGCACCTCCATCTCCTCCCGGCTCTGCTGCACGTAGCCGATGTCGTCGATCAAGAGCACCTCGCACTTCGACATCTGCTTTAGCACCCGGTTGAGCTTCAGATCCCGTTTGGCCGCCAACAGTTCCTGAACCAGCAGGGCACACGACCATGAGACCACCTTCCGTCCGTTGCGAACCAATTCCTGGGCGATCGCCGATAACAGGTGCGTCTTTCCCGATCCGGTCTTGCCGAACAACAACAGGTTCTCGCGGCGGTCCACGAACGAGCCTTCCATGAGCGTCCGCACTTGGCGAGAGACCTTCGCCGGCAACCGCGCCAGGTCGAAGCTCGCCAGATCCTTCTCCAGCGGCAAACGGGAATCCCGCAGCAGCCGCTCGGTCCGCTTTGCCAAGCGGCCCTGGCATTCCCGCTCGGCCAGTTCCAACAGGTACTGCTCGTAGCTGGCCGTCTCCTGTAATGCCCGTCGGGCCAGTTCCTCAAAACACTCCCGAAACGTCGGCAAGTGCAGTTCCCGCAAGCAAGCCGCCAACTTCTCTTTCAAATCCCCCTTCGCACCCATCCCACACCTCCTTGTGCAAGAACAAGTCATCGAAATCCGACAAGTCCACTACTTCGACGGTCACTTCGGTGACCGCCGGAACTTCCTCGGCCCGCTGGACCAACGTTTCGACCGCGGCCCGGGTCGCGGGCTGGCCGCTGTTTAGAAGCGTTCGCAACGCCTCGTCCACGGCCGTCTCGCCGTGGCCTGCCGCCAGATAGAGAATCTGCAAATACTCCTTGTGACCGCGCTTGGGCTGCGCTTCCCGCAAGGCGTCGAAGGCCATGCGAAAGCGGCTCGTGGGAAACAGCTCTTCCCGGTAAACGTAGTTCTCAAAAGCCCCCGGTTTTCGCACCAACCAGTCGATAATGTGCCGGTAGTTGATGGCGTGTTTGTTCCGCCCGCGCAAACGCGGAAAGCGCTCCATCTCCTTCTGGGCGTACCAGACCTCGACATGCTCCACGTACAATCGCACCTCGACCCGCTCGCCAATCAAGCGGCTGGGAACCGAATAAACATTTCGGTCTACATGGACCAAACTCCCCGTATCCACGCGTACCGGGATTCGCTTGCAGCTCTCCCGTCGCCGATCCGGCAGAGGCCGAAGGCCAGGCAACTCTTCGTCCAGCCGCTTGCGACGGCCCGCATTGCGAACCGCCACCAGCTCTTTCAAGAATCGTCCATAGGCTTCACGGCTCTCGAAGTCCCGGTTGCCACGCAATAACAGGGCCTGCTCCACCGCTTCCTTGAAACGCCGATGCGATTGTTCGACATCTCCGTTCTCGTTCGGTTCCCGGGGCTGGATCTTCTCCATCTCCATCCCGTAGTAGCCCAACAGTCCCTTGTACCGCGCGGTGAACTCCTTCATGTCCGATCCGTTGTTGACCGCCAGGCTCATCCGATCCGTGCGGTGTCGTTCGGGCACGCCGCCCAATTCCCACAGGGCGTCTTGAAGTCCTTCGCCGAGGCTCTCGAAACTCTCGGAAAAACAGACCGTCACCGACTCCCAGTTCGAGTACGTCAGCACGAAGTGGTAAAGCAGATGGTCGAACGACTGCCCGCCAATGATCACGGCCAGGCTTTCCATGTGGGTGAAATCCGACGCACACAACCGTCCCGGATGATGCACTTGGCTGAAGAACACCTCCTTCGCCGGGCCGGCCGTCGCTCGCCAACGTTTCACGCCACGCTGAAAGCTGCGCAACTGCGTTTCGTCGAACTTCCCCGGGTATTTGATCTGCAGCGCTCCAAACAGCGTCTTGGCCTCCAGGCCAGGCGCCTCGTGCAGTTGCGCATGCACTTCCGGCCACACCTCGGCAAACAGGTCTGCCCGTGTCCGCCACGAGCGATCCGGCACAACTTCGCTGGGAAGCCGACCCAGCCGCCTATACTTCCTCGCCGTCTTCTCGTCCATGCTCGCCTTGTCTGCCGACTGAACCAGAGTCTTCCCTGACGACAACACCTGCCACAACCGCTTCACCTGCTCATCCGTGACCATTGCAAGTCCCCCTCCTACGGAGACTTGCAACAGTCTATCTGACCAGCCTCAACTGGCCTCAACCGGGAATTTGAATTGTCGTCAGACCGGAAAAGTAATTGTCGCTATAGACTTTGTGTTCTTTGTGCTCTTTCGTGGCAGTAAACCAGGCAGAGCTAGCCGCGAAAAGGCGAAAGTTCGCAAGAGACGAACAGTTCCCCAAACCGTGCGCATGCAAGTTCTATGCGTTTCTATCCGTTTCTATGCACTTTCTATGCGATTCCTATGCGATTCCTATATAAAATTCGAACGACCTTTGCCGCAAAACAGGCCGTTTTCCGGCAGAATACCAGAGGTCTCGCGCCTCAAAAAAAGTTCGCGAGCCGCTTGTCGCAGAGAACTCCAACGATCAACGGGTGAACAACTCCCCTCACCCCCCTGCCCCTCTCCCGCGACGGGCGAGGGGAGTTTGGCCAGGCGGTCGAAGGTTGTGCAAGCATGATTCATCCGCGAACATCCGTGCAATCCGCGGTTATCGACTGCCTCTTTCGCTCATGCACCATTCTTGCCAAGATTAACAGCGTTTGCACCACCGCGCAACCGAGCGTAATATGTGGGCGGATAATAACTTATGTACACAACAGAGCTTATGCGCCGCTCGGTGCAAAATCGCGCGACGGTGCAAAGCCCATCTCGCCGCGCCCAGGCTCGTTGCCAAAAGCGCGCCGCTCTCCGCTTTGTGCCCGCAAGTCGCTTGCGCAACACCCACAACTTGTGAGGGGGTAAACGACGAGTACAGAATCTATGTCGCAAGGTCTTTGCTCGCATGGAGTTGCGACGGTGCCGCCGCGGCGCAACAGCGGCAAGAAAACGCGAAGGCGTTGCGCATTGCGCTAGTTATTCCGGCCGCCATCCACCGTCGGGGATCTCTAGCCACAAAGAACAGAAGAGGAATGGCTTTTTCTGCGGAACGCCAATTATTGATGCCTTTTCGAGCGCTATGGACTCGACTTTTTACTATTTCAGAGGGATATCGTCGGAATTCACTTACATCATCGCGCGTGCCCCCTCCTCACCGATTTCGGACCTTTCAGCTAAAATACGCGATTCCGTAGATTTCCTTCTGCCGGAAGGGGTTTACAAGCGACGGCCCGACGGATGGGCCAATACCGTTCCGTGATTTTGAGACGCATTCGTCCCGCTCGGCAAGCGGGACCTACCGGGTGGGATACCAATGGCAAAGATAATTGTTCTGGATGAACTTTCTGACGATGGCTTGAACCTCTTGCGGTCGGCCGCGGACATCGAAGTCGAGGTCCGCACGGGCCTCAAAGGCGACGCGCTGAAGTCGGCCCTGGCCGAGTTCGACGGCGCGATATGCCGCAGCGGCGTGAAGATTACCGCCGAATCGCTGCAAGGGAACCACCGTCTGAAGGCCATCGCCCGCGCGGGCGTCGGCGTCGATAACATCGATACCGCGGCCGCCACCCGGCAGGGCATCGTGGTGATGAATACCCCGGCCGGCAACACGATCTCCACCGCGGAACAAA
Source organism: uncultured Planctomycetia bacterium (assembly GCA_963707295.1). Classification (GTDB taxonomy): domain Bacteria; phylum Planctomycetota; class Planctomycetia; order Pirellulales; family Thermoguttaceae; genus JANXQG01. The sequence goes on along the minus strand of CAVPPL010000005.1, from coordinate 1,879,327 downwards.
CGCTGGCGTTGATGTATGGCCTCGTGCGGAACATCGCCGCCGCCCACCAGAGCCTCGCCGAAGGCCGCTGGGACCGCAAAAAGTTCATGGGCACGCAGCTTGCCGGAAAGACGCTCGGCATCGTCGGCCTGGGGCGGATCGGCCAAGCCGTCGCCACTCGCGCCGTCGCCATGGAAATGAAAGTGATGGGCTACGACCCGTTCATCTCCGCCGCACGGGCGAAGGAGCTCGGCGTGCAATTGGTCGATACGCCGCAAGAGATGTTTCCCCTGATCGATATCCTCACCGTACACACGCCGCTGAACGAGCAGACCAAGGGCCTCGTCGGCGCCAAGGAAATCCAATCGATGAAGAAGGGCGTGCGGCTGATCAATGCGGCGCGCGGCGGCATCTATGACGAAGCGGCGCTTGTCGAAGGGCTGAAGAGCGGACAGCTCGGCGGCGTGGCGCTTGACGTTTACGGCGAAGAGCCGTGTACGACGAGCCCGCTTTTCAAAATGCCGAACGTGCTCTGCACGCCGCACTTAGGCGCGAGCACCGAAGAAGCCCAGACGAACGTGGCGGTCGAAGCGGCCGAGTTGCTGATCGACTTCTTTACCACCGGCGCGATCAAGCAATCGGTGAATATGTCGCCCTTGGACCCCAAGACGCTGGAGGGCCTCCGCGGATATTTGAACGTGGCCTACCGCCTCGGGCTGCTGCTGGCCCAAGAGGGCTTGAACTCGCCCAAGTCGTGCCGCATGAGCTACAAGGGCGAGGTGGCGAAGAAGGATACGCGGCTCCTGTCGCAGGCGTTTGCCGCCGGGTTCCTCGCCCATGCTGTGCAGGGCGTGAACATCGTCAACGCCGAGGTTCTTTTGCGGGAGCGGGGGATCGAGGTCATCGAGCAGCGATCGACTGACATCGGCGATTTCGGCTCGCTGATCACGGCCGAACTCGTGAGCGAGGAGAAGACCGCTACGGCCGCCGGCACGCTGTTCGGCAACGCCATGCCGCGGCTGGTGATGAAGAACGGCTGCCGCCTGGAGAGCTTCATGGATGGCACGATGATGATCTTCATGCACCGGGACCTGCCCGGCGTGATTGGCGGCGTGGGCACGATTTTCGGCCGACACAAGGTGAACATCGCCCAGATGGCCGTGGGCCGCAAGACGGCGCAGGCCGGCGGCGACGCGGTGGGCGTGTTGTCGCTGGACTCGTCTCCGCCGGCCGAGGCATTGGCCGAAATACTTGCCTTGCCACAGATCGCCCGGGCCTGGACGGTCAAGCTGCCGCCGGCCGGTGAGATGCCGAGTTGGCTTGGAGGGTAGGACTTAGTTCTTAGAGCTTAGAGCTTAGAACTCGAACTTCGGCTCGCTGTTCATACTAAGGTCTAAGAACTAAGTTCTAAGCACTGAGCCTGCAAATCCGCTCCATCCCTTACGTCTTGGCCTTTCGCGCGATTTTTTCCATCTTTCTCAATCGCTGCGGTTGAGGTGTGCGCAAATCGTGTCCGATCATTCATCATGGGCACTTCGCGGCGCGAGTCGTCACGAGGTGCTCCCCGCCTGATCCGCCCCACCTTCGCACCTAGATTCGGCCCATGATCGACTCCAGTCCCTTGGAAGCCCGCGTACACTGCGCGCTGGAAGAAAACCCCTACATCTCTCACCGATCGCTTCGTTTTGAGACCAGCGAAGGCCGGGTGACGCTCCGCGGCACCGTCGGCACGTTCTTTCAAAAGCAGATGGCTCAGGAGTCGCTCCGCCGCGTGGCGGGCGTCCATGAGATTGCCAACGAACTTGAGGTCTGCTGGTAGGCATGCTTGTAGGATGGACCTCCGGGTCCGTCCGCAAAGAACAGGACGGACCCGGAGATCCATCCTACTGCAACGCTCAGGCCTCATCCCGGTTGATGCCGCGGATTTCCGTCAGGAACCGCTCCATCGTCGGGCAGCGGTTCGAGACGTTGGCCTCGATGCACCAATGGATTGCCTTGGCAAGCGCCGGATGGAGTTTCGGGCGGTAAGTGAGGATGTCGACGGGCGGCTTATTATGCGACATCGCGGCCATGCCGGTCGTGCCGCGCAGCCAAGGCAGCTCGAAGGTGCAGAGTTCATAGCAGGTGGCCCCGAACGCAAAGATGTCAACCCGCCGGTCGGTCGGCTTGCGGCGCACGATCTCCGGGGCCATGTAATTCGGATTGCCGGTGCGAACGCCCGGCTGCTGGAACTGCGGCTTGTCGGGCAGCGTCAGCCCGAAGTCGATCAGCTTTAACTGCTTCTTCGCGCGGTCGGCGAGGAGGAAGTTGCGCGGGGCTACGTCGCGATGCACGTAGCCGGCCGCGTGCAGCGCCGCCACGGCCTCGGCAGCCTGCCGGATAAACAGTGCACCGGTTGCCGTCCAACACCTGATCGCGGGCAATGATCAGCGAGTTGAAGTCGGGGCCGTCGATGTATTCCAAGGCGATATACGGCGTGCCTTCGAGTGTCGTGCCGTATTCCAGAGTCTCGACCAAAAGCGGATGCTTGAGCGTCAAGCCCAATTCGCCCTCGGAAGGCTTGTTCAGGCCGCGGAAACGGTCCTCGAAGGCCGCGGTGCGCTCGCGGTCCAAAACCTTCAGCCCGACGATGCGGCCCGTGCGGAGGTCCTTGGCCTTGTAGAACTTCGACATCGTGCCGGAGGACGCCTCCTGGTGGAAGGCGTAGCGCTTGTGGATATCGACGCGGCTGTTGCTGACTTTGGTTTTAAGGAAATCCAGAAGGCCCATGCTCGCGTCCTATTTTCCACAGTAGTCGATGGCCGCGGCAAGTTCGCTTTGCAGATCGCGGCGGGCGACAATGCGGTCGATGAACCCGTGCTCCAAAAGGAACTCGCTGGTTTGAAAGCCCTTGGGAAGTTCGATGCGGATCGTGGCCTTGATCGTCCGCGGCCCGGCAAAGCCGATCAGTGCCTTGGGCTCGGCGAAGACCACGTCGCCCAGCGAGGCGAAGCTTGCGGCGACGCCGCCCATCGTGGGATTGGTAAGCACGGAAATGAACAGCCCGCCGGCCGTATCGAAACGGGCCAGCGCGGCGGAGACTTTGGCCATCTGCATGAGCGAGAGCATGCCTTCGTGCATTCGGGCGCCGCCGCCGGACCCGGAGACGATGATCAGCGGCAGTTGCTCGCGCGTTGCCCGCTCGACGCAGCGCGTGAGCTTTTCGCCGACCACGCTGCCCATGCTGCCCATGATGAAGGCCGAATCGGTCACGCCGAAGGCGACGCGGCGGGCACGGATCATGCCGGTGCCGCTGATGGCCGCGTCCTTCAACCCGGTGCGGTGCTGCTCCTCAATGAGCTTCTGGCGGTACGGGGCCTTGTCGACGAACTCCAGCGGGTCGGCCGGCTCGAGATCGCCGTCCCACTCCTCGAACGTGCCTTCATCGAAGAGCTGCGCGATCCGTTGCCGCGCAGAAACATACCAGTGGAAGTCGCATTCAGGGCAGACGCCAAGCCGTTTTTCCGCCTCCTTGCGGAAGATGGTGCCCTCGCAGCCGGGGCAGCGCATCCACAATCCCTCGGGCACGCCTCGCTTGGGTCGCTTCATCGCGTTCTTCCAGTTCTTCGGTTCCGATTTTTGATCAGGCATTATTGGTCGTCACCGGCACGGCGTCAGGTTCGATATCGAGGACTTCCCAGCGACCGTGGCCGGCCAATGCCTTCCAAAGATCGCCCAATTCGTCTCTCTTGAGGTGTCGATGCACGAGGCTGGCCAAAGGCTCCGGAATCACCAGTCCGATTACGCCGTCCTTATGCTTCCGCAAAAGCTTGTTCATGGCGGCGGCGATCCGCTGATCTGCTTGTTCGATCATCTCGCCTTCGGGCGGGCAGACATTCTCCGGTTGCTCCTGCCACTGGCGGTAGACCTTGGGCTGCTTGTGCCGCACGTCACCGACCTGTGCGCCCTGCCAAAGGCCCAAGTTGATGTTCTGCATGCGGTCAAGCTTCTTCAGCTTAGCTTCGAGGTCTTTGGAGAGGACTTCCGCGGTTTGCATGGCCGACTCGCCGGGCGACGTATAGATCGTTTCAATCTTTAGATCGCGCAATTGGTCCACCGCCCGAGCCACCTCCATCAGGCCGTCGCGGCTTAACGGAATGTCCAAAGCGCCCTGAATTCGTTCTTGGCCATCGTAATCCGTCGCCCCCGGACGGATAAGCACAATGCGCAACATGCTTTATTGCTTTCGTTGGCTAATGAAGTAACCGTCTTCTTGCAGCAACGACTCTTCCATTTCAATCCGTGCCACTATGACACCTGAACCTTCTTGTGAGCGGCGGCCAGGCCGCGGAATTCTTCCATCACCTGACCGTAATCGTGATGCGCGAACAAGGCCGAGCCGGTGACGAAGAGGTCGGAGCCGGCCTCGGCGCAGTCGCCAATCGTGTGTTCGTTCACTCCCCCGTTGACCGAAAGCAGCAAATCGTTTCCACCGAGCGTCCTGAAATGCCGCAGCCGATCGATAGCCACAGGCTCGAACTCCTGGCCGCCGAAGCCGGCCATCACGCTCATCACGAGCACGAGATCGCAGTCGGCCAAATAAGGTTCGACATGCTCGACCGGCGTCGGCGGGTTGAGCGTCAGCCCGGCAACCGCGCCAAGGCTGCGAATCTCGCGAAGCAGATCGCGGGCATCTTCCTCCACTTCCACGTGGACTGTCATCAGATCGGCTCCCGCCTCGCGAAAGCGTTTGAGATAGCGGCCCGGTTCGGAAATCATCAAATGCACGTCCAGCGGCAATTGCGTCGTCCGCCGCACAGCCTCCACGACTGGAAAGCCGAAGCTGATGTTCGGCACGAAGTGGCCGTCCATGATGTCCAAGTGCAGGACACGAGCCCCCGCGGCTTCCAGGCGACGAACTTCCTGCTCAAGGCAGCCAAAGTTGGAAGCCAGCAGCGACGGATTGATCACCGGGGCGGCTGCTCGCAGCTTGGCAATGATTTCCTCAGCCGCCATACTAGTTGTATTCCGGGACCTTCATAATCTTTGGCAACATTCAATTCTACCAAGCCGGGCTGAGTTCGTCTGCGCGTGGTTCGGCGGTGCATGTAACCTGTTATGAAATCAGAGGTTACGATGATTAGCGCGAAAATCACATTACGGTTGACCCTTTAGGGCTTCATCCAGTTTTTTGGCAAGTTCTTTGTCCTGCGGGCTCAGTTTCTGGGCCGCGCGAAGCTCCTCGATCTCGTTTTCTCGGTCACCGATTTCCAGGTAGGCGTCGGCCAGGGCGACCCGGTAGTCGGCTCTGGACCAATCCGTCTGTTCGCACGCCCGGCGGGCCAATTCGACTGCCTTCTTTCCGTCGCGGTATCGGTGATCAGGGCAGGTGGCGTAGATCCACGCGAGGTTCTTCGCGAGGGCCGGCTGCTTTGCGCAAGCGTGATAGCCTCTTCGAGCAATTGGATCGCCTCAGCGTAGCAGTTTCGCGGCGCCGGCGCCAGGAATAGAGCCAGGTCATTCAGTGCCTTGGCCTTGTCCTGGTCATTCAAATACGAGTTATGAAGAAACACGATCGCCTCGCGGACCCGATTTGGCCCTTGGCCGGCAATCGCTCGGGCAAGTTCTCCCGGCGTATCGCGGAACTCCTTCGCATCCATTGCAATTATCTTGCGGAACTGCACTTCGGCCTCATTGAATCGGTTATGGTGCAATAGCGTGTCGCCCAAGTTCTCGCAGGACTCGGGATTGTCGCCGGTGACTGCCAGCGCGTGGCGAAAGAGCAATTCGCTATTCGCCCAATAACCGGCTTGCTGATAAGCCGCGACCAACAGCGCCGCGGTGATCGCCGCAAAGCCGGCGGCGATTGCGAACGGGCGATGCACGAACTCCGATACGGCCCAGACTATCGCAATGAAAATGCCGATTGATGGAATATACGTGTAACGATCGGCCATCCCTTGCGCGCCAACCTGAATGATCCCGATCGTCGGCACGAGAGTACCCAAGTACCAGAACCAGCCGACGGCCACATAGGGCGCACGGCGGACCAGCAGCAGCGCAACAAGCGTCAATACTGTCAGCACTGCAACCGAGGCGACGACGAGCAGCGGACGCGGATGAAAGTCGTAGGGATAGAACACCGCTAGATCCGCCGGCCAAATCGTCATGGACAAGTACTTCACGTAAGCAATCGTGGCATTGGCCAGTTGCATAGGCAAGTGAACCTTGTCACCGATCATCTTCGTCGCACCTTGGCTCGCCTGGGCGACCATCGTCACCGCACAAGCCGCGGCCGATAGCACGAGCAACGGCAGTTTTTCGACGAACAGCAGCCGTAGCGGGCGACGGGCGGACTCCAATGGCCAAAAGTCCAAAAGCAGGAGCACAAACGGCAAAGTGACAAGCATCGGCTTGCACAGCAGTCCAACGGCCATGCTCAGGAACACCAAACTCCAACGGCCAAGGCCCGGCCGCTCGGCATAGCGCTGATAGGCAAGCAAACTGAGCAGGAAGAAAAGTGTCGAGAGGACGTCCTTGCGCTCCGCGACCCAAGCGACCGATTCGACGTGCAACGGATGCACGGCGAACAGCGCCGCCACGGCCGCGCTCGGCCAGCGACGGCCGGTCATTCGCCGCAGCGCTACAAACAATAGCATTGTGTCAACCGCGTGCAACAGGGCGTTCACTCCGTGGACGGCGCCGCGCGCGGACCGAAGACCTGGCAATCCAGCATCAGCGAGAGCCACGTGAGTGGATACCAGTTTGCCGTCTCATACGTCGTGAAGGCCCAGCCGATGCCGCGCAGCGAGAAGCCGTCGCAGACATGCGCATTGTCGGGCACGTAGGCCGTATCGTCATAGTTGGTGAACTCGAAGCCGACGACCTGCGCGTAGGCCACGGAGGTCAACAGCACCAGACCAACCGCGATGACCCAGTCGAGATGTTTTGCTGGGAAAATCCACGGCTTGCGATGCGGCGGCCTGGCTACTGTCCTCGCAGTGCGCCTCCGATTTGAGTTTGAGCGCTTCATCATGGAATGTTGGGTGGCGCCCCCGCAAACTTCGCTACTGCCTGTCCAACTCCTCGCTCTGCGGCAGGTCGGCAAGTGTTTCAAGCCCGAATAGCCGTAGAAAGCGGTCTGTGGTGTAATACTGGGCCGTCGGCCGCTTGCCGGGCAGGCGTTCGATCCGCAGCAGGCCGCGATGCACGAGTTGCGAGAGCACGTGGCTGCTGGACTTGCCGCGGACCGTGTTGATGGTTTCGGCCGTGAGGGGCTGCTGGTAGGCGACGATGGCCAGAATGTCGATCGCCGTCTGCGAGAGCCGCGCTTCGCGGATGCGGCCAAGGAATCGATCCCGCATGGCATAAAACGGCTTGCGGAGCGCGAGCCGATAGCCGTCGGCGTCTTCCGATACGAAGTAAGGGCTCTCGTTCCGCGTATAGCGGTGGTTCAAGTCTCGGACTAGCCCTGCGATTTCTTCCGGCTCGACGCCTCGCATCAATTCGGCGGCCCGGCCGGCGGTTAGGGGACTGTTGCCCCGGTCGCCCACGAAGAGCATGGCTTCGAGGATGCCTAGCGGAGTGACGGGGCCGGCGTCTTCGGTTGCTTCGGCAAGGTCTGTAGCGAGATCGTCAGTGGATTGTGTTTGGGCCGCCTCCAGCCCCGCCTCGGCATTCGCCGCGTCTGATAACGATCCTTCCGCCGCGCCCGCCAAGGGCGACTTGCCCATCGCCTGGGCAAACGCCTTGGCAAGCTCGTCGAGGGAGATCGGGTCCTGGTCTACTTCCACCTTTTCGCCACTTCCTGCTTCATGAACTTCAACCCATCCGTGGCGAGTTGCGTCTCGCTCTGGTACATGCGCCGCCAGATTTTCGTGGCGGCCACGATCTTGTCCAGGGCCAGTCCGAAGGCCTCGATCACCATCAGATTGTTGTATCCGATCTCGTGAAGCGTGTCGAAGTTTTCCGCCCAGCGGACGTTGCCCTGGCCGGGCGTGCTGCGGTCGTTCTCGGAAATGTGGACGTGGGCGAGGCAATCCTTGAGCGAACGGATGGCGGCCGGCGTGTTCTTCTCTTCGATGTGCGAGTGAAACGTGTCGTACATCATTTTGCAGCGCGGATGGCCCACTTCGCGGCAGAATCGGGCGCCGTCGGCCGCCGTGTTCAGCAAATAGCACTCGAAGCGATTGAGATATTCCATGGCCAGCGTGACGTTCACCTTGCCGGCGTGCTCGGCCACTTGCCTCATGCTATCGACGCCCCAGCGCCATTCGTCGGCAGTCGGCCCTGCGCCGCTGAAATGGCCTAAGGCTGAATGGATAGGGCCGGCCAGCGTTTCGCAGCCGGCGGCGGCGGCACAGTCGAGCGCGGCTTTGGTCGCCTCGACGCCCACTTTGCGCTCGGCCGCGTCGGGGCTGATGGGATTATTGCCTGGCAGACGGATTGTCACGCCCGTCCGTGCCAGACCGATCGCATCTAGCCGCTTGCCCCAGGCGGCATACTTGGGCACGTCCAACTCGAAGATGGGGATTTCCACGGCGTCGTAACCGATCGCCTTCACCTCCTCCAGCACGGGCAGCGTGGATTCTTCGAGCGTATCGCACCAGAGCAGCAGATTCAATCCGAAACGCATGGGATTCCTTCGTCAAGCTTGATTGTTACTTTGACCCGACTCTTGGTCCGCCGTGCCCGACATGATCGCAGCGATGAAAAAGAAAATGCCCGAGGGCAATGCCAGGGCGCACACGACGCCGTCGAAGATCGCTTCGGCCGTATTGCGATCGCGATGCGGCAGGAACTTGAGGGTTTCCGCCGGCAAGAATTGCGCGAGCAGGATTACGCCAGCCGCAAGACCCAAGGCCATCAGGCCCGCGCCGATACCGTATTTGTCGTCAGTGGACATAGCAAGTTTTTTGTCGGGTTACGCGAAATGTAGGGTGGGCCGAGCGCAGCGAGTCCCACCATCGTCACGGACAGATTATGGTGGGACTCGCTGCGCTCGGCCCACCCTACGCTGGTATTCCTTCCAACAATTCATGCCGGCGTCGGCGGACCAACTGCCGAGCGGCGGGAAACAACTCCTGCACCTCCGGCGGCAGCGGGGCGAAGCCGACGCGCCGCATGACCTGATTCATCCTTACCAATAGTTTGTCATCCCAAGCGTAATCCCACAAGATGCGTTCCCGGCAAAAGAGCAAAATCATAGGCGCCAAGCGGTCGGTCGGGCGGATCGCCACGCGGTTTACGGCCTCTTGGACGGCTGCCGCATCGACCGCCTCCAAGGCCCGATAATAGGCTTCCAGGGTGCCCGGATGGTCTTCGGATAGGGTCCAATCCAGCAGGACTTCGAGGAGCACATGGGCCAGAAAACTGGGCCGAAAACTGGCGTCCGCGGGTATTAGGCGGCGGAGCCCGGCCGACAATTCCAGCGTCGATTCGGCAAAGGCCCGAGTACGGTGGAAGACGGCATCGTCGCGAAAATGCTGCCGCAGCCCTCGGGCCATGGCGTCCGCAATGGGGTCAGGGTCGTTGACTAGTGGTTCAACGTTTTTCGCTCGCACCCGCGCGCCGCGGTCAGCCACGCCCAGCCAGTCGGGCACGGCGGTTCCCGCTACGAAGTAGGGGTCATCGAGGAACGGAAGGGCGTGGGAGAAATAGTTCATTAAGCGACGCATCGGTAGTGTCCTAAGAGTGTGTTGCTGGCGTCAGTTATTAACCCGAAAGTTGGTATTCTGACGTGTAAGTATGTGAAACATTGTGCATGAATTTGATACCACTACCTGCTGGGACATGACGTTGACAGGAATTTATACGTGGCTATAATAAACCGCTCAACCTTGCCAGGCCCGATCAAGTTCATTTGTGCGTTCTTTTGCGTTGGTCCGCGCGGTGTTTTTCAACCCAGGAATGGAGATTAGGGATTCTGGTCATGGAACGATAAGCGGAAACTGTCGGTCCCGAGAATCCCATCATGGCGAAGAAACTTCCTCAAAAAAACGCTGGAACAAAGTCGAAGTCGGACAATCGCAAACCTATTTTTTCTCGCATACAGGACGAGCAAGGACAGACCCACGGCACTCGCGTTGCAATTTTTGAGCGTTTAGAGCAGCTTTTGCAGCGGAAAGTCATGACATGCTTCACCAGCTTTCGCCATCCAGTTGAGTTGGATGATGGCGATGCTGATATGATCGAGGAGGTGCTACGCCATACCGATCTATCACAGGGGCTTGCTCTGATCATTAGTTCCCCCGGCGGCGACGGCCTAGCGGCTGAGCGAATTATCAATCTTTGTCGCAGCTTGAGCGGAACTGGAGAATTTGTAGCGATTGTTCCGGCGCGGGCGATGTCGGCAGCAACGCTCGTTTGTTTCGGGGCAAGCGAGATAATGATGAGTCCAAGTTCACAGCTTGGCCCGGTCGATCCACAAATTGCTGTCGAGATTGATGGTCAACAGCGATTGATGTCAGCGCATACCCTGGTTGATAGCTACACTGAACTATTTCACGGTGCAGTGAACACTAACGGGCACATGGACCCGTATGTCCAACAACTGAACAAGTACGACTACCGATCCGTCCAGGTTTACAAGCAGTTAATAAATCTGTCCAAGAAAATGGCTGTCAAATCGCTGAAGTCGGGAATGATGCGAAGAATACGCGAGCAAGACATTCCAAAGAAAATACAGCGATTTCTTGACCCAAAGCACACCCTATCGCACGGACGGCCAATCTTTCGAGATGATGCACGTCAATGTGGGTTGCGTATCACAGATGCGGACGCGAGGGGGGAAATGTGGAATTCAGTCTACGAATTGTATATGCGAACGAACCTTTTTGTGTCTGGTAGAGTAGGAAAGTGCATAGAAACGGCAAGTACCTCTATGTTTGCACCCGTGACAATTTCGGAAATGTAAGGAGCTAACTTCCATGAAATCGAAGACGACGAATTCTCGCAAGAGGATGACAAAGGCGAAAGAGAATCTCGCCAGGATTAAGCGATTGCTGGCCCCATACCAACCGAAACCGCGAAAAAAAATCGTGGTGACGTGCAACCATTGGACCACCATCCTGGATAGATAAAAAACGGTAGGGGCGGGGATCGAACCCACGCCGGGTTGATGCCTTGCTTTCGGCGACAATTACTCTTCCCCTTGAACGACAATTAGAATTCCCGGTTGAGAACCAGAGGCGTGCGGCCCCCCCTTTTGTGAAGCGCAGCGCAGCGGAGCGAAACAAAAGGGGGGGCCGCACGCCGCCGCGGGTGGCCCTCGCCAATCTCAGGCCGCGTCGGGCGGCTTGGTTCGCTTGGCCTCGTCCAACCGGTAGCTCGGGATGTTCAACTCCAAGATCACGCTGTGATGCACCAGGCGGTCGATTGCCGCCGCTGTCGTCATCGGATCCTTGAAGATCGTCTCCCACTTCGAGAACGGCAGGTTGCTGGTCAGCATCACCGTGCCGCGCTCGTAGCGTTCCGCCAACAAGGTGAACAGCACCTCCATCTCCTCCCGGCTCTGCTGCACGTAGCCGATGTCGTCGATCAAGAGCACCTCGCACTTCGACATCTGCTTTTAGCACCCGGTTGAGCTTCAGATCCCGTTTGGCCGCCAACAGTTCCTGAACCAGCAGGGCACACGACCATGAGACCACCTTCCGTCCGTTGCGAACCAATTCCTGGGCGATCGCCGATAACAGGTGCGTCTTTCCCGATCCGGTCTTGCCGAACAACAACAGGTTCTCGCGGCGGTCCACGAACGAGCCTTCCATGAGCGTCCGCACTTGGCGAGAGACCTTCGCCGGCAACCGCGCCAGGTCGAAGCTCGCCAGATCCTTCTCCAGCGGCAAACGGGAATCCCGCAGCAGCCGCTCGGTCCGCTTTGCCAAGCGGCCCTGGCATTCCCGCTCGGCCAGTTCCAACAGGTACTGCTCGTAGCTGGCCGTCTCCTGTAATGCCCGTCGGGCCAGTTCCTCAAAACACTCCCGAAACGTCGGCAAGTGCAGTTCCCGCAAGCAAGCCGCCAACTTCTCTTTCAAATCCCCCTTCGCACCCATCCCACACCTCCTTGTGCAAGAACAAGTCATCGAAATCCGACAAGTCCACTACTTCGACGGTCACTTCGGTGACCGCCGGAACTTCCTCGGCCCGCTGGACCAACGTTTCGACCGCGGCCCGGGTCGCGGGCTGGCCGCTGTTTAGAAGCGTTCGCAACGCCTCGTCCACGGCCGTCTCGCCGTGGCCTGCCGCCAGATAGAGAATCTGCAAATACTCCTTGTGACCGCGCTTGGGCTGCGCTTCCCGCAAGGCGTCGAAGGCCATGCGAAAGCGGCTCGTGGGAAACAGCTCTTCCCGGTAAACGTAGTTCTCAAAAGCCCCCGGTTTTCGCACCAACCAGTCGATAATGTGCCGGTAGTTGATGGCGTGTTTGTTCCGCCCGCGCAAACGCGGAAAGCGCTCCATCTCCTTCTGGGCGTACCAGACCTCGACATGCTCCACGTACAATCGCACCTCGACCCGCTCGCCAATCAAGCGGCTGGGAACCGAATAAACATTTCGGTCTACATGGACCAAACTCCCCGTATCCACGCGTACCGGGATTCGCTTGCAGCTCTCCCGTCGCCGATCCGGCAGAGGCCGAAGGCCAGGCAACTCTTCGTCCAGCCGCTTGCGACGGCCCGCATTGCGAACCGCCACCAGCTCTTTCAAGAATCGTACATAGGCTTCACGGCTCTCGAAGTCCCGGTTGCCACGCAATAACAGGGCCTGCTCCACCGCTTCCTTGAAACGCCGATGCGATTGTTCGACATCTCCGTTCTCGTTCGGTTCCCGGGGCTGGATCTTCTCCATCTCCATCCCGTAGTAGCCCAACAGTCCCTTGTACCGCGCGGTGAACTCCTTCATGTCCGATCCGTTGTTGACCGCCAGGCTCATCCGATCCGTGCGGTGTCGTTCGGGCACGCCGCCCAATTCCCACAGGGCGTCTTGAAGTCCTTCGCCGAGGCTTCTCGAAACTCTCGGAAAAACAGACCGTCACCGACTCCCAGTTCGAGTACGTCAGCACGAAGTGGTAAAGCAGATGGTCGAACGACTGCCCGCCAATGATCACGGCCAGGCTTTCCATGTGGGTGAAATCCGACGCACACAACCGTCCCGGATGATGCACTTGGCTGAAGAACACCTCCTTCGCCGGGCCGGCCGTCGCTCGCCAACGTTTCACGCCACGCTGAAAGCTGCGCAACTGCGTTTCGTCGAACTTCCCCGGGTATTTGATCTGCAGCGCTCCAAACAGCGTCTTGGCCTCCAGGCCAGGCGCCTCGTGCAGTTGCGCATGCACTTCCGGCCACACCTCGGCAAACAGGTCTGCCCGTGTCCGCCACGAGCGATCCGGCACAACTTCGCTGGGAAGCCGACCCAGCCGCCTATACTTCCTCGCCGTCTTCTCGTCCATGCTCGCCTTGTCTGCCGACTGAACCAGAGTCTTCCCTGACGACAACACCTGCCACAACCGCTTCACCTGCTCATCCGTGACCATTGCAAGTCCCCCTCCTACGGAGACTTGCAACAGTCTATCTGACCAGCCTCAACTGGCCTCAACCGGGAATTCTGAATTGTCGTCAGACCGGAAAAGTAATTGTCGCTATAGAGCAAGGACCGCTACGGCAACCAGCGCTACAAGTGCCTGCTTTGCGGATGCACCTGGATAGCCAGGAAGCCGCGCGGCCCGCTCGGACCTATGCGGCTGCCTGTCAAGACCGCCAAGACGATCCTGCAATTGCTCTTGGAAGGCTCTGGCATCCGCTCTGCCGAGAGAATCACCGGAACCCACCGGGACACCATCTGCCGCCTGATCGTCCGCTTTGGCGATGCCTGCGCGGCCTTCATGGATGAGCGGATGAAGGGGCTGCAATTGACCCACCTTCAATTTGATGAGCAGTGGACGTATGTGGCGAAAAAGCAAGCCCGGCTCACCACGATTGAGCGTGAGACAACCGCCGAGATTGGCGATATGTACCTCTGGACGTGCGTAGATCGCAAGACGAAGCTGATGCCCGCTTTCCTCATTGGCAAGCGTTCAGCGGACAACGCCCGGCGATTCCTGATGGACGTTGCTGGCCGGCTCGTCTTTCCGACCGATGAGGAAACCGACCGCACGGGCTACACGCCAATCGTGCAGATTTCGACCGACGGCTTTGCGGCCTATCCGGAAGCTGTTGACCTGGCTTTCGGCCCCTACGTGCGCTACGGCTCAATAATCAAGGACTACCGCAATGCCAACATGGTCTACGAACCGTCCGAAATGGTCGGTACGAAGCGGAATCGGATAAAGAACATACCCAAGGGTGGCGAGTGGTCGATATGCACTTCGCATGTGGAGCGGCTGAACGGAACCCAGCGGCTATTTATGAAGCGGCTGAACCGCCTGACCGAGTGTTTTTCCAAGAAGCTCCGCAACCTAGAGGCGGCTTTCGCCATGTTCGCCGCGTATTACAATTACGTCTGGCGGACCCGCAAGCCGGGCAAGACGAGCAAGCTTCGTCCCACCGCCGCCATGATGGCCGGGCTGACCGACCACCTTTGGAATTTCGACGAGTTCTTCGATGCGGTAATGACGAGGTAGCCACAGTCTGCTAAAATGAAAGCCGGAGGGTGAGAACCTCCGGCTTTTTTATTTCGTGCCGCTAGGGCGGACACGGGCACTTAGTCTACGTCCATTGTACGCCCTCTCGGCAGGTTTGCAAGAGGGTTATTTCAATGGCTACCTGCGGCACTTGTGGCCTACTGGCACAACGAGACAAGAATGGCGAAGCACGAGAGATTGGTGAAGTCAACAGGCAAACTGGCGTCTTGCCTATCAGCCTCCATCCTGGAAGCAGATTTTCACCCGTGCCATTCTGTCGCGCGAACTCACCAGATTTCCACGCAATTACTGCCTACGCCGATTCACACGCAGTCCTTGCCGAATTCAATCGGGAGCACTGCGGCAAAAAATGGCGACAGCACCACCCTAGCAAGTCGCCGAAGGAGCACGAAGATATGGCGCTCTATGAACAATTAGAGATTCAACGGATTCAGGACCGCCAAGAGTCCAGAGACCGGGATATGAAAACGCGCAGTCTTGCCATTACCGCTATGATCGTGTCCGTTCTAGTAACGATCATCGGGCAACTTGTGGGCTATCTATTAAACCATAAATAGGTCAAAAGACCGGACCATGAAAAAAGAAATCGCCAAGATTGCTGAGTCGTGCCGGGCCACAGCGGACATGCTTGATTCTTGCGAAAACCATAGCCTCTGGTTTCCGGGCTGGGAGTATGACGGTGGCTCACCAGGGGACTGGCCGATTGGTGATGGCATTTGCGACGAGATGGAACACTTGAAGGACCGCGAACGGAATGCCGCGATTCGTCGGGCGGCTAAAGGCATCGCTAGGACCAGCGGGGCCACTGTCCGAATGCGTGACGTAGCGAGCCTGATTCGCTACGTTGCCGATCTGCTCGAAACCCCACCGTAGCAACACACTCTTAGGACACTACCGACGCATCCGTCGTCGCGCTATTTTTGCAATTTGAGATTATACTTGAGAGCAGACTCAATTGTTGATGATTGCGCGAGGCTAAACCCATGATCACAGCCACAGCCCTTCCTGCGGACCGTCCCGCTTCCTCCGAATGGAAGGACCTTCTCGAAGATATTGTCCCGCCCCAGGGAGAATGGAGCGAGGAACTGTACCTCGCCCTCACCGATCATGACAACCGGCCGATCGAGTTTACCGATGGCTCTGTGGAAGTGCTTCCCATGCCTACGGACAAACATCAGAGCATTCTGGCGTTTTTGTTTTTTGCATTCTCGCATTACCTTAAGCCAAGGGGAGGAAAGGCACACTTCGCTCCCGTGCGGCTGCGAGTCCGGTCCGGGAAGTTCCGCGTACCCGATATCTTTCTGCTGCTTTCGGCGACGGACGAACGACGACAGAACCGTTTTTGGCTCGGCGCCGACTTGGCCCTGGAAGTTGTCAGTGAAGACAAGCCCGAACGAGACCTTATCGACAAGCGAAGCGATTATGCCGAAGCCCACGTTACTGAATACTGGATCGTCAACCCGCAAAACGATACCATTTCGGTCCTTCGACTCCAAGGGGAAACCTATGTGGAAGCGGGCAGTTACGGACGCGGGCAGTCCGCGGCATCGGTCCTGATGCCGGAGTTCTCCGTTGCCGTCGATGACGTGTTCAATGCGGACTAGCGAAGCAACGCCACTACTGCTTGCGCACAATCTCCACGGTCGTCAACAGCGCATTGTCTTGGAACGTTAACGAGGCCGAAATCTCGTCGAGATTCTCGATAAACCGGGCGAACGACGCCTGGCGGTCGGGACGCGGATTCTGGTGCGACTGCTCGCGGTTGCCGTGGACGCCGCAGACAACCTCGTCGTGGGCGGCATCGTAATGATACTCGCCGCCGTCGGGGCAGAAATAGCGCACGCCGTACTTCGCCTCGGCCAGCCGCGGCACTTCGTCCATCGGCACGTCGTAGAGCTTCACCAGATTGTAGATCGAGCTGATGTTGCGATGGCAGGCGGCACGGGCCTTCTCCTCCCAATAGAGCCGGGCATCGGCGTAAGCCCGATTCAGCCCCCGGCGATTGAGGCGGATGAGCATGTGCGCGGGCGGCGGCTGCGGGCCCTCGGGCAATGCGGCCACGTCAATCACCTCCCGCAATAACTCCGGCTTCGTGGCCACAACCAGTTGATTGCCCACCACGGCTACATGCAGCCGCAGCTTGATCGCGTACAACTCGACCGCGAAGACATAGATCGGTTGCCCCTTGTAGTCGGGCAGACGATAAGCATCAGCCGAAAGGCGAAAACCGCCCAGATCCGTCCCCTGCAAGACGACCTCCTTCGATAGCTGCTCAAGCAGCTTGGCCGCCTGATCGCGGTTCTCCACGTCGATTGTGGCATAGACGGGCATTTTCAAGGCCATCAGCAGAGCCGCGGCCATACCTTGCTGCCCGACGCCGACTTCGCCCAGCATGGGCAATTGCAACTGCCGCAGCTCGGCCGGATCGACCTGTAGGATCGAGTCGCCGTCGCAGAAATGCAGGCTCACGCGGTCGCCCAGCCAACCCAAATCGGCGAGCGCGGAATTCGCGCGGAGCACGCCGGCCACGCCCGGTATTTCGCGGAACTGCTGGCCGATCGCCTTTCTGCCGGGCACAAAGACCATCGAAGCCAACGCCGACGGCGCGATCCGCGTCGTACACAACGGGCGAGGCGTATTGTCGACCATCGCCTTCAGGTCGTTATAGAGGCTGCCATTGGCAAGCGGAAGCACGCAAGTTTCCAGCTTGGTTGTACGGCCCGCCGTGATCCGCACGGCGATCGGATCGAACATCCCTTGCCAATTGGCCTGGTAACGCTGTTTGTAACGATCGTATTCGGCCGATTCCTGCTGTGAGACCGTGAGCACGTTCAATTCGATGTTCGGCGTAAGATACTTCAGCCGGTTGTGCAGCGAGCAGGTGCAGGCGTCGCGGATCGGATCGTAGGCATACGCCCCGCCGTGCGGGCAGGCGATTTTGGCCGGATCGATGAAATGGCCCTGAATCAGATCGGCCAGCGAGCGGGGCGAATGGCCGTATTCCATGCGATAGAACATCGCCGCGTTGTTGAGCATCACCAGGTTGTTGTAGCATTGCATGCGGCGCTTCTCGGAAATCTTCGACGCCGGCCCGACGATGCGGCGAATCATCGCCTCGGGCACATAGAAATAGCCGTTCTGCGGCCCCGCGGCGGGCGGCAGAATGGTCGTCACGTAGCGATAATCGAGGCTTCGTAGAGCGCGGGCGACGCCCCGGCGGCCGCGTCGATCGCCCGGCGGATCGCGCGGTGCGAATTGGAATAAATCACGTAGTCGTCGTGCTTGACGACGAACGAGCTGACGCCGCGGTCGCCTGTATACCGCGCCAAAACCTTGTGGCCGCGGTAGTTGAACTCGGCCTCGACAAGATCGCGGTGCATCTTACGGGCGTCGGCCAGCCAACGGTCGGCGGCCGGCTGGAACACTGACGGCTGCTTGACGCGGAGAATGACGGTCACGTCCGCGCCTTCGTTGACGAACGGATCGGCCCCGGTGAAGGCCACGTCGCTGATCACGGCGTCAGCAAAGAGCTTCGTCAAGAGATCGCGGCGGAGGCAAAGCTGCGTTTCAAGCTTCTGCTGCAACTGCGGGTCCTGGGCCTCGATCGTATAGAGCCGTAATAAGCTGCCGCCCCACTGCGTCGATAGATCTACAAGATCGTCCAGCGACTGCATCGAGTTGAGTTGCAGGAAGTATTGATCTGCCGGCACGAGTCGTGCGATCTCGGCAACCTTCGGCTCGATCTTGTCGCGCGTCCGCTTCTGTTCGAGCAGGTCTTTATACGGCAGCGAAGCCGGCTCGGGCGGCGCGAGATTGCCGATCGGGATGTTCAAGTCGCCGCCGGCCCGTCCGGACAACAGTGCTGACCGCTGTAGAGAAGATTGGATTGCCGTCGAGCCGGTGTAGAACGAGTAAATGTCCGGTTCGAGCTTGGCGGCGTCGAAGTTGGGCAGCGGCAGAGCCGGCGGGGCGACGCCATATCGGGCCTCCGATTGCAAGAGCACGTACTGCGAAAAGCTGTCCTCGGGATAGTACCGCAGCCGGTTCGCCAGATGGGCGTTTTGCTGCTGGGCCCATTGCTGGTAGAGGCTCGGCAGGCCGGTTGGCTCGACGGGAATCGGCACCTCGATCTCGCCCTGACGGATCTCGACGTGCCGCGTGCCGTCCGGATTCTCGGAGACGATCTCGTAGTCGAGCACGAGCTTCACTGTGTTCTCAGAGTGTGGCTTCGCCGGTCCTTTGCCGCGAAGACGGCCATGGAACTCGGCGTGCTTCTGTTGGAACGTCGTTTCCTTGGGGTAAATCAGGTACGCCCGATCGTCGGA
This sequence comes from uncultured Planctomycetia bacterium, assembly GCA_963707295.1. GTDB lineage: Bacteria > Planctomycetota > Planctomycetia > Pirellulales > Thermoguttaceae > JANXQG01. The sequence continues at coordinate 1,860,409 of CAVPPL010000005.1, read as the reverse complement.
CGAGTGGAGGCGGAGATAGTTGCTTTTCTCGAACTCCTCGGCCAGAAACGGCTGCTCGAGGCGGACAATGAAGACGGACACATCGCCGTCCTTGTCGCGGTAAACCTCGACCTTCTGGTTGAACGGCAGGGCGTCGGCCGCATGCAGAACGGCGGCAGAAGTCAATAATGCGGCGACGGTCGCAATCGGGAAAATGCATTTCATGGCGGTGCCTCGCGGGTCTTGTATTTGCGAAAAGGGGCCGGTATCGGTGGCGTGAAGCGGTTCCGGTTATAACGCGCTACAGATCGCGCATCGGGCATCGGGTACCCTAAGATCCGAAGGACGCCACTCCGCCAAACTGCACAAAACGGCACAAAATGGCACACTTTTTCGAGTTAGAACCCCACTTCTGGCTGCCCTTCGCAGTATTGAGAATTTCGGGACAGACAGTGAGAGGTCGTAATTCGAATCAACTATTGTGTCCCCAACTCGCCCCCAGAAAGTTTGACGCAACGCGAGACGTTTCTATAATCGAAGTGCAATTTCGGTCGCCGACGCCTGCGGCGAAGACGTTGGCTGCGGGACTCTTTTTTATCGAAAGGCCTGACATGAAATCCCTTGCATTCGCGGTTGTCTTTGGACTCGCTCTTTGCGCGAGGACCGCCGACTCGCAAACTCTAACAACGCTGGTCGAATTCACCGGCTTTACCGGCGGCGGCCCGGCGAACGATAGCGTGCCATTAGGCAGCTTGACGCTTGCGGGCACAACGCTTTACGGCACGGCTCTCGGCGGTGGCGACCACAATCTAGGCACGGTCTTCAGCGTGGGCACGGATGGTACGGACTTTCAGAATCGTTATTCCTTTACAGGCGGCACGGCGAGCGGTGTAGAACCGGCATGCAACTTGACGCTCATTGGCACAACCCTTTACGGCACAGTACCGGGCGGCGCCGACGGTTATGGCGCTATCTTTAGCGTTGGCACCGACGGCACGAACTATCAGAACGTCGTTTCCTTTACCGGCATCGGCGGCATGGCCAATGGTAATGGGCCGAGCAACTTGACGCTCAGCGGCACAACGTTTTACGGCACGACGGGAGGGGGCGGCGCCTACGGTTATGGCAACATCTATAGCGTCGGCACCAACGGTACGAACTTTCAAAACCTTGTTGCCTTTACCGGTACCGGTGGCACGGCGAACGGTGACAAGCCGACCGCCGGCGGCCCCACACTCGTCGGCGCAACGCTTTACGGCATGACGTATGAGGGCGGCACGGGCGGCTTCACAAACCTAGGCACCCTCTTTAGCGTCGGCATGGACGGCACGAATTATCAAAACCTCGTTTCTTTTACCGGCAGCACCGGCACGGCAAGCGGCGCGCAGCCGTTCGGCAAACTGACGCTCGGCGGCGCATCGCTCTACGGCATGACTTTCTCGGGTGGCGCCAACGGCATCGGCAACATCTTCAGCATTGGCGTCGGCGGCGGGAACTATCAAAGCCTCGTTTCCTTTACGGGCACCGGCGGCGCGGCTAGCGGTCAGAATCCATACGGCAGCCTGACACTTAGCGGCACATCGCTTTACGGCGTGACGCATTCCGGCGGCGCTTACGGTTATGGCAACATCTTCAGCGTGGGAGTTGACGGCTCAGGTTATCAAAACCTCTACAGTTTCACCGGCGGCAGCGACGGCGCCTACCCGGAAGGCGACCTAACGCTCAGCGGCGGCACGCTGTTTGGCACGACTTCCGTGGGGGGCATAGGTACAGGTTACAACGGCCAGGGAACCGTTTTTGCGCTCGGCTTGCCGCCTAGCGCTCGTGCCGCCCACAAGTACGTGGGCCCAGTCTGGCGGCGGGAGTTGGAGCACGTCCGGCAACTGGACGCCCGCTGTAGTTCCCAATGGCCCCGGTTGGGAGGCGGTCTTGGGCAGTGCATTAACCGTATCGTCCACGATAACGCTCGACGGGAACCAGACCGTAGGCTCGCTTGTGTTCAACAACAGCGGTGCGGGCTACACGATCGCGGCCGGTTCCGGCGGCACGCTCACGTTGGATTACGCAAGCAACCCGGCCGGGTCGCAACTGCTGGTCCTCGCCGGCAGTCACTCGATTAGCGCTCCGGTGACGGTCGCGGGCGGCAGTTTGACAATATCAGAATCGAACAGTAGCAATCTTCTGATCGCCGGAAACATCAACGATGACAACGGCTCGGAATCGCTCGCGCTGACCGGCGACGGCACAGGAGAACTGGTCTTAAGCGGCCAGAACACTTACGGCGGCGGGACGAACGTTGAGGCCGGCATGCTAGTCGTGACAGACCCCGCCGCATTGCCGCCCGAGGGCAACTTGACCGTAGGGGCGGAGGCAGCATCGATGTTCTCAGCGGATGAAACCGTGGCCCATGCAGTAGACGCGGCCGCCGCCGTACCCGAACCCTCCGCCCTCGCCTTGCTTGGCTTGAGCGCTATCGCGTTTAGCCGTTGCTCCATTGCTCGGCAGCGAGTCGCCAGCCGATCTCCACGCAAGGTGAGAAATGGGACTCAAACCGTGGAACACACAGGCCGATGAACCCCGCGAACTGGGCGATGCCAGGGATTTCCACGGCCCACGGCCCGAAACCGCGGCTCTGGAAATGAGCCTCGATCCGATCGACTATGGCATCGACGGTTTGGAAATCGGAGCAAAGGGTAACCCATTATGCATTCCGGCGCCTTCGCCAGATCCATAGCACAACGCAAGACAGGGCCAACGTGAGGCTGCCCGGCTCGGGGACCGCTACGCTGCTTGCGACACGGAAGCCAATGTTGTCGTTCTGGTCCGTGGGGTTGTCATAGTCGCCGAAGGACGACACAAGGGCTTCGGCCTTGACGCCGAACGACCCGCCACGAACACCGCGGTAGGTGTTCGATATATTCGCCTCGTTCCATTGGTACAGATCCCCGCCTTGATCGAAGGTCCCGTAAGGACCCGGCGAAAGAACGAATGTCCCCACTGGCGTCAGGTAGTTCGTCGAATCAGTATAGTCGTTGCCTTTGTGGTAGTTCGCGTCGTTCGATTCGCTGTTCGCCAGCGCCAGGGAATTGTCCGGCGCCGTGTCGCTCTGTGTCGAATAGGTCCAGTATCCGGCGTCCGTGCCGCCGGGCTTGTAGTACGCGGCCTTGTACCATTCGTTCTCCGAGGGAATGAAATACTCGCGGCGCCGCTGCCGGTGTGGAGCGGCGCGGTCACGGACATCAGCGCGGCACTGCTCGTCGCGCCGCTCAGCAGGTACGCACCCGTTTCCGTCGTGCCGTCGCCCTCGGCTCCCGTCGGCTGCCCGTTTTGCAGCCAGTTGCAGAACCGGGCCGCGTCGCCCCAGCTCACGTAAGCCATGGGCATGTTGTCCCTGCCCGCCGCGGAACCTGTTACCGAGTAGCTGTAGCTGCCGGGGCTGCCCGTCCGGCTGACGCCGGCGTTCGGGCTGTAAAAGCTGTCGCCCATTCCGGCGCTGTAGAGGCCATAGGGATCGGCCGCCGCGACGGCGTTGAGAAACTGCGCGTATTGTGCCATCGTCACGTCATAAGTGCCCATCTGGAAGTTGTAGTCCACGGCCCCGTAGCCGGTGGAATCGGCGTTGTTGCCCGCATCACCGACGTTGACGAATTGCAAGCTGATATCGCCGCCGGACATCTGAAAGACGTTGGCTTTCGCAAAAAAAGGAAGGAATATGGCCGCCGCCGCTGCAAGATTCGCCGCAAATCTTATTAACATCACTTTTGGCTACGTTTCACAGTTGCTCGCAAAGCTATTTCCGCCACCAAAAATCCATCACGGACGGCAATAATTTCGGCAATGGGGTGTTGGGGAAGACAGCGGCGGCTCGCCGAACCGTGGAAGAGACCGCAGAAACCGGCGGGCCAGCCATGACTGCCGCCACCGCGCACGGCGAGAGACTCTTTGCCGCCGGGGTTATTGAAGCGGAATTCCGGGGCGAAGCGGCAACCGGCGCCGCCACGGCCGAAGGGACGACGGGGCTGCTGAACGGGCCAGCCGAGCCGACGGTTACATTGCTTCCATTGGCAAGCCCGTTTGCCGCGTTGACGACCACCGTGCCCGACTTCACGACCAGCCCGCCGGAAAACGTGTTGGCCCCGTTGAGCAAGAGTTGGCCACCGCCGCTCATCGTCAGGCTTCCGCTGCCGTCGATCGGGCCCATCATCGTAAGCGTGGTCGCTGCCGCGGCGCTGAACGTGGTGTTGCTCGACAGATGCAGCGGCGGCATTGATCGCAGGATTGCCGGCCAGCACGGAAACCGTCGCGCCGTTAGCCGGAAGCGCGCCTTGCAGCGTGAGGTCGCCGCCTGAACCTTGGGTTATGCCGTAACCGATTGAAGCATTATTGAACGTGACCGCGGCCAGCGTGGGCGTGGCCCCATCGAGCCGGGCGACCGGCGTCGAGACAAACAGCACGGTATCGCCGGTCAGCCCGCGGACGCCCGGCGCCGCCAGTGCGGCGCTCGTGAAGGCGTCTATCCAGTTGCCCCCAGTCGCCCACGAGCTGTCGGACCCGGCATTCCACTGGGCCTCCGACGAGAAGGTGACGTTGGTGAAGTCGCTATAGCCGCCGCTGGCGGCTTGGACGACGGCCGAGCCGCTGGCATAAGGCGGCGTGTAGAGCCCGCCACTAGTGAGAGTGCCCGGCCCGGAGTTGAGCGTCCAGGTGATGGCCGGCTGGGGGACAAGGGTCCGGCCGAACTGGTCATAGGCCGTGGCCGTGAACTGCTGCGTGGCGCCGCCCGCAAGATTGGGAGCGACGGGCGAAACGCTCATGCCCGTATAGGTTTGATTGACCGTGACGTCCACCGTGCTTGTCACACTCAGGCCGCCGGCGTTGGTAATCGTGACCTTGAAGCTGTAACTGCCAGCGTTGGCGAAATTGGCGGTGGCGTTCTTCGCGGCGTTGGTGCCGTTGATGCCGCCGCTGACGCTGATGCTTACCGGTGCGGGCGGCGAGCCGGTGGTTGCCCAGGCATAAGTCAGGTTTGCTTCGCCGTTGGCATCAGCTCCGAGGACGCTCAGGTTCGTCGACGTTGAAGTCACCGGTGAAGGACTGGCCGAGGCGGGCGTGGCGACGGTCGGTGGGACGACCAGCGAGACGTTGTCGATCACCGCCGTGGTGGACGTGCCGCTGGCGTGGCTGGTGGCCACGAGCCCCGCCAGGTCGGAGGCGCCTAAGGTCACGTTCTGAGTCGTGCCGACCTTCGTCCAACTCGTTCCGTTAGAGGAGTAATAGCCGGTGAACTGGCCGCCAATCTGGTTCAGCCGCAAGTAGATCGGAGCGGTGACGCCGGTGACCGTGGCAGTGTTGGTGCTCGCGCCGTCCGTGCTGCGCCACTCGAAGATGACGCCGGAGCTCGGCGTGACCACCACGGCGGCGAAGGCCCCGTTGGCCGCGGAACTGTCGCGGAACATTGGCCCGGCCTTGGCCAATGCATTGGAATTGACCAGCGACGCGACGTGGACGTTGATCTGGCCGGTTCCGCTGAAGCTTTCGTAAGTGTAGCGGAACTGGTCGGAAGTGCCCCCGATGTCGGCACCACCGCCCGTCGTAGTATAAGTGCCGGAGCTATAGCTCAGCGAACCGGCCGGCGAGGGGGCGCCGATGTCGATGCTGCTGGTGAACAGGCCGAAGTTAGCGACGACCTGGGCGCTGGATAACACGGTCGCCCCGCTCGTGGGATCCGTGGCGGTCACCGTGAACCCATAAGTTCCTGCCTGACTGATCGTGGCGGTCGTCACGTTGGCGGATGCGGAATTATTGACGCTGAAAGTCGGAGCGGCCGCGCCGGCAGGCATCAAAGCAGCCGCCCAACTATACGTCGGGGCCGCGTCTCCGGCGGTGTCCACGGCGCCAGCCTCGAGCACGGTGCTGGTGCCGGCCGCCGCGGGATTCGCCGCCGCGGGCGTCGCTATCGCCACTCCCGGCGCCGGTACATTCGGCGCTAGATCGATCGCCAGGAGCTCCCATTTGGTGTCGGCGGGCAGCGTCAGGCTCTTGATGGTCTTGGTCGTGGTCAGGGCAAACTTGTAGCCAAAGACGTAGGTAGTTTGCGCATTCGTGCCTCCGGTACTGGTATCGCGGTAGCTCATCGCCACGGCGACGGTTTGACCGGAAATCCCAGTGCTGCCCGTGACCCAATCGCCGTAAGTCTGGGTAAACATCTGCGTGCTGTTGTCGGTATACGTTAATGTCAGGGTTTGGCTGGCGGTGCCATTCGTGTGGTCCGCCAATATCTCCAACTGCGCATATTGGCCTTGCGGAAGCGTGATGGTCTGACTGTTGCCATAGACAACGTTGCTGACGGTCGTGGAGGCGGGGGCGATGGTGAACGAGCTGCCGTTGAAGACCGCGCTGGTTCCGAGCAAGTTGCCGGACAACGCATTTCCGCCCCCGTCAAGCCCGCCTCCGCTGAAGCTCGCACCATCCGGCACGATTCCTACCCTGTTGAAGTAGCCGGAGAGACTCACTTCGGCTACGGGCGCGGCAGGAGCTACGATAGTCACCGTGGCACTGGCTGATTGGTTACCGCTGGTGGCGGTCACGGTATCGGTGCCTGCGCCTGAGGAAGGAGCCGTATAAAAGCCGCTGGAGTCAATCGTTCCGCCCGCGCCGCCGGTATTCACTTCCCAGTTTGCCGGCCCGGTCATGGCGTTGCCGAACTGGTCGGTGCCTCCGCCGACAAATTGCAGTGATCCACCGTTCACAACCGTCACAGTGGATGGGAAGATGCTACTGAGGCCGGACATCAGAGTCGCATTTACCGTGACATTGACGCTGCTGGTGATCGACGCGTTGGAAGTAGGATCGGTGATCGTGCAGGTCAGCGTGTAATTCCCGGCCTTATAGAAGGTGGCGGTGGGATTGTTTGAGGATGTGGTTCCATTCACGCTGAAGGAGGGCAGCGTCGCTCCGGACGGAGCGCTGGTGGCCGCCCAAGTGTACGTAGGTGGAAGATCGGCGCCGGAATCCGCCCCCGAGACGCTCAGATTGGTCGTCGTGCCGTTGACGGTCGAAGGGCTCGCCGAGGCCGCGGTGACGAGCGTGGGCAGCAGGCCGTAGATCGATACCGAGCCGGCCCCGGCGACATAGACATAGCCGTTGGCCACGACCGGCGTCTGGAATTTGACCGCGTTTGGCCCGGTGTCGCGGCTGCCTGCTGCCATGCTGCTAGTCCACAGCACGGTATTGAGGTTGGTGGCATCATAGGCATACAGCACCGCCGGGTTGCTATTAAAACCGCTGTTGTCGAGAGCCCAGAGGATGCCGTTGCTGTTGCCGTTGGAACTGACCGAGAGACCGGACCCCTGCCCGTCCTCGATGGATGGTGAGCCGAAAATGTGGCTGGACTCCGAAGTCGGTGTCGTGCCCAGCGTTGAATTGCCTACGGCAAACGCTTCAATCGGAAGCGCGTCACCGCCGGAATAGCCCCACCCGTTCCAGTATGCGTCAGTGTTGTGAACATTCGAGGTGCTGAGGTTCGGAGTTATGGCGGCTTGGCCGAGATCGTTATTGGGACCACCGGAAGTGAACTCGCCCATAAAGCCGGTATTGGCGTTGTTCAGGAAAATCTGGCCCCACTTGCCTTCCGTCAAAATCTCGTTCGGTGCGCTGCCGGACTGATTGGTGAGCAGGATGACGTTGGAACAACCGTAGTCCAAATCGGCGCCGCTCAGACTCGATTCATTGTACGGAGCGAAATAGTCCTCCGGGGCAAGGCTCGGGCTGAGCTTCTGGATGGTCATGCCGTAGTCGGAGCCGCCGGTGTTCGCGTCGAAAGTCCCGTTTCCAGTCGTGAAATAGAGGTTTCCGCTGAGATCGACGGCGATACCGCCTCCGGACATCCAGATGCCGCCAGAGCTTCCATTCGGTGTGTTGCAATAGTAGTAGTCCTGGTGCAGCGTGGCGGCGTTGTAGGCCATCACCCAACCATGCCAGGGAGTCTGGTCCCCGTGGCTGGCCCAGGCTATGTACACCTCGCCATTGGCCAGGGTGAGCGCCGGGCGCTGGTTTTCGCGAAACGGATCGAAGGCAAGCGTGCCTCCGGAACTGCCCGCCCCCGTGCCCGCGACAGACGCCGAAATGGTGGCCGGGCCGCCGAATTTGACCGAGCCATTCGTGATGTCCAACGCGTAGAGCCTCTGCTGATAAGTCGAATTCGTCTCCTTGAAGAGCCCCACCACATACAACGTGTTCGTATTCTGGTCGATCACCGGTGTGCCGGTGATGCCGATAATGGGGATGATGTCCGTCGTTCCATAATCCGTTTCAGGGACCGCCACCTCGCCCGTGGTCCCAGAATCCAGGTTCAAAAGAGACGTCTTCCACAAATATCCTTGCGCCGGATTCTTTCCTTGCGCATCAAGGGCGTAGACCGTGTCGTTCTCGGTCGCCACGTAAAGCACGTTACGGGTCCCATAACCGGACACCGAAATGCCGTTCATCAGCAACGGCTGGGCATAGACCTGGGCATCCACCGCCATGCTGGCGATTTTGCCAAAGGAACTGGGATTGACGTTGCTTGGAGTGAGAATCGTTTCGCTGGTGTTGGCGGCGTCGCGCGCAAGTCGTAACGGGCGGTGGTCACGTTTACCGATAGCAGCTTGCGCTGTTCAAGCGGCTCGAACCGCAGCGCCCTGCCCCGCGCAGCGCTCACTAAACACTGTGCCGATCGCGCGGCTCGCTTGCGCCGAGTTCTTGACGTTGATTGGTTGACACGCGGCCAAAGGGCAATCACCGAGACAAGCTTAGACAACCGCAACATTGTTACCCCCCGCCGTGTTTTGCAGCCAATCAGTAGAGATACTTCCGTCTTTCCCCGATGCGCTGTTTGGTCAGTCCTGGTAATACCCAAACGCAAGGGGTATGGAATATTTTGACAAGGTAAGCTGCCATTATATCGGGTGCTCGCGGAAGATTCAACTAACTTGCGGGCATTTCCCCAAGTTGTTGGCCTGTTCGCTGACAATCTTCTGCCCCCACTCCCGCACGCGCTGAAAATATCCCGTATCGCGCATGGCCTGTGAATCGCGGATGTCGGGCACCTGCCCCAGCGCCGCGGCGTGAACATCCTCGCCGTCGTCGTCCGCCTCCATCATCGCCTGCAGTAGCGGTTCGTTGTTCGGAAAGAAGCGGTGATCGGATCTAACCACGTGCGAGCGAATGACGACCGCATGAAACGGCGGCACGGGAAGCGGCGATCCGCTGGACGACCGCTCGGCCGCATTCTTTCTGACGATCCCGAAGACTAGTTCCTTTGGTGTATACAGTTGCCTTCAGCGCCCAGACGACCCAGTTCGGCCAGACCAGCCGCCGGGCGGTTTCCACGTCCAAATGCGGTGGCATGTGGATCACCACCGTGTGGGATATCAACAGCCGTTGATTCTTAATCGGCAAGGCCCGCCGGGCATCGCGAAATCGCTCGACGAGCGGCACCAGTTGCTCAAACAAGCGCGGATCGATCTCCTCCGGCGTTTGACAATCGGGCGTGATGACGCATCCGTGCAGACAATCCGCCCGAGCAGCCGGCTCGATGAACGGGCAGAAGGGCGTGATCTTCTTCAGATAGTCGGAGACCGGTGTGGGGATGGTCAGGTCAATCGGTCGCAGTGCGGGCAGGGGCATAGTGCTGATTTCGCGTCCAGTCGAAGGATGCGGCCATTATAAGCGAAAGCAGCAAATCATTGACCAAGCTCGTAGCAGGCGAACTCCTCGGAATTGCGAACGTAGAACCGGCCATGCGCGACTACGGGGTGGTTCCAAGTCTTCCCTTCAACGGCCTGAAAACGGCACAACTCATGGTGCGCCGGGATCCGCGGCAACGAGCACCGCTTCGCCTTTTTCGGTTACCACAAGAAGCAGTCCCTGGTCGGCCAACAGCAACACTTGGCCGCTCCCATAGCGGCCTCCTTTCCACCGCTGCTGGCCGTTGTCCAAGTCGATGCAAGTTAGCACCCGACTGTCGAAGCCGTATGCCGCATTGCCATAGACCACGAAATCGTTGAAGGAAGGCTTTAGAAATCGCGAAGCCCACCGTTGCTCTTCGGTCCACGATCCGCCCGTGTGAACGGCATCGATCAGGGCCGTGCCGACGGCGGCGCCAGCGTCAAAAAGAACTCCCTTGGAGACCCACCACACTCGGTTGGACCGAGCGCGGAACCCCCGGGCTGCCGGGCGGCGTTGCATGGTTCCATAGCAAGTTGCCCGAAGACGGATCGACCGCGAACAGTCCGCTGTCGCTGACGGCCAGGATTGCCTTGGCACCGCCGATCTCCGCCAGTTGCGGCGAGCTGTAGCTGATCTTGCCCGCCGCGGTGGACCACGCCGGCGTTCCCGAGTCGGCTTGGTACGCCCGCAGGGCCTTGAGGGAGTCCCCGGCGGCGAAGTCGCCGCAGGCAAGGACGACGACCAGATCGCCGGTCAGCAACGGCGAACTGGAGAAGCCCCACATCGGCGGCTTCGTCCCCGCGTCGGCGGCAATGTCGCGGGACCACTGCCGCTTGCCCGTCTGGGCTTCGAGGCAGTTGAGGATGCCGGTTGCGCCCAGCGAGAAGATACGCCCGGCCGCGTAGGTCGGCGTCGCTCGTGGACCGGGGCCGCTCTGGTCGTCTTCGTGCCGTACGGCGTCCTCGTGCGACCAGACCGTTTGCCCCGTCGCCGCGTCGAGGCAGACGACGGCTTCCTGGTCGCCGACTTGCTCTTGGGTGAAGAGCCGATCGCCCACCACGGCGACGGACGACCAGGCCGGGCCAATTCGCCGTTTCCAAAGCTGTCGCGGCGGCTTCTCGCTCCAATTCGTGGCGATGTGAACGTCATGCACCGTGCCGTCGCGATTTGGGCCGCGGAATCCCGGCCAATCGCCCGGCTGGAGGTTCATGGCAGCGTCGAGCGACGACGGGGCGATATCCGCCGGCTTTTGCTTTTTTGCAAGTTCGGCCAAGTAGACCTGCTCAGCCGTTTGGGTCCAGCGAGGGCGCACCGCAAACTGAAACGCGCCATTTACTCCCTCGGTTCGCACCGCCAGAAATCCGCCGCCGAGCAAGGCGAGCATCACGCATAACGCGGCCGTGCGGCGGTCGCTCGCGGTCTTTCGCAGCGTCAGCAAACCGAGCGTCCAGACCGTTGCCATGAACGGCACCCCGTAAAAAATCAGCAAGCCGCCGGCAGTTTTGTGGGCGAGCAGCGCTGTCGCGACACTGAATAGAATTGCCGCGGCAAGCACCCACAATCGTTCTTTCCACCGAACGCGGCTCCACGTCAACCACCAGATCAAAAAACCGAGCAGCAGGACGCCCGTAGCGGCCATCAGCAACAAAAAGCCGGCGTAACCGAGCGCGGTCCCCAGATCGGTCCAACGCACGAGACCGTGAATGATCCAGTAGACTGCCACGAGCGTGACCGCCGGCCAGACCCGCGGCGGCAGCACGGTTGCAGCGGCTTGTTCCTGCTGCGCGTCAGTTGGGTTGGCGGCGCTTTTCAGTAGCTTAAACATGGGCGTCCTCGTTCTCTCAAGACCAAAAGGAGAGTCTTGCCGATCTGCGTCGGCCGGCAGTTTCCATTATATTCCATTATACGCACGTTGACCGGTTTCGAGATGTTCGACAGCCTGGCAGGAGAGGGGCGCCAGTCGGAAGGCCAACCGCACTTCGGTGAGCGGCGTGGTTGCGGCGCGTCTCGATAGGTCCGAACGGCCACTTGATGATTGTCCTGCCACTTGACCTTCCCCGGAACACGGCGGGTTCTCCTCTCGACGATCGGGATTCCGACCGACCGCAGGAGCTCGGCCAACTTTCTTGCGTGAACGACATACCCCTCGGCCTCGGCACAGAACCAGCAGCGCTCAACGGTAAGAAGGCTCGGCGCGTCAAGGTGATCTTTGAACCAGTCACGCAAAGCCGAGAGTTCCTTGCGACCGGCCTCGGATAGCAGTTCATGTGCTTCGCGGAAGTACGAGAAAACACCGTATGGCTCATGCTCGTGCTCGAAGCGAATCCACTGGACCGTGGTGCGAGGCGGCAGTGGCGCTGGCAGCTTGCGGCCAAGATTGCGTGTGAAGCGCTTGCGGCGTGATATGGTATTTTCCCCGACTTACTCCAGCGAACTTAACTCCACCGTGATCCGCCGCGGGCCAGCGCCAAAGGCGAATATCTCGATGGTCCGAGCCGCGAGTGCAACTTGTTTCGCCCTATCGTTCTGCCCGACCGTCATCCGCGCGAGCGAGATTGGCAGCTTGAATCTCCGCGGTCCCGCGCTGCCGGGGTTTAGATAGACGACGCCGCGCTCTTCCTTCACCAAAGGATCGTGCGTATGTCCCGATATCACCACGCGGAAGCCGGCCGCGGCCGGATCGAGGTCCAATTCGTGGAGGTCGTGCAAGACGTAGAACGACTGGCCGTTGACTTCCACGATTTCCGTGGGCGAAAACTCGTCGGCCCAATAACCACGGTCAACGTTGCCGCGAATGGCGTGGACAGGGGCGATCCGCTGCAAGGCATCGATAATCTGCAGGGCGCCGATGTCACCGGCGTGGACGATCAAATCGACGCCCGCCAGCGCCGCTAAGGCTTCCGGCCGCAGCAATCCATGCGTATCGGAAATGACGCCGATGGTTTTCATTTTGGAGTGCGATGGCTTGCCATCGCTTTTCAAGAAGCGAAAAGTGCTCGAAGGTTTTGGACCGCCGCGGACATTCTATCTGGGGCCGGCCGTTGTGAAAAGCGAAGGTACGCCTTCGCACTCCAAAAATCGCCCCCTCTGCACTATAATCACTTTCAATAGCAGGGCAATTACATTCCGCTCCTGCACCGCCACGAAGGAGAACCAAACATGCCGACACAAGCCGACTTGAGCCATCTGCGATTCCTGATCCTCTTGGACCAGGATTATGAAGACCTGGAGTACTGGTACCCTAAACTGCGTCTGTTGGAAGCCGGAGCGAAAGTCGTCACGGCCGGCCCGCGCGATGGGCTGAAGGTCCGCGGCAAGCACGGCTATCCGGCGGTCTGCGACGCCCTGATCCCCGAGATGGACGCGGCCGACTTTCACGGCATCGTGATACCGGGCGGATGGGCCCCCGACAAGCTCCGCCGCGACCCGCACGTGCTGAAGCTGGTGCGCGATTTCAATGCCGAAGGAAAACTGATCGCCGCCATCTGCCACGGCGGCTGGATACCGGTCTCGGCCGGCGTCTATCGCGGCGTCCGCGTCACCGGCTCGCCCGGCATCAAGGACGATCTGATCAACGGCGGCGGCATATGGGAAGACTCGGCCGTGGTCGTCGATCGCCACCACGTCAGCAGCCGCCGGCCGGACGATCTGCCCGAGTTTTGCAAGGGCATGTTCGAGGTGATAGAGGGGAAAAGGTAGATGGGTGGCACGCTCTGAGCTTCAAGCGAAGGGCGTGGATGTGCGACGATAACACGCCCTTCGCCGGACGCTCAGGACGTGCCACCCAGTCGATCATTTCGTGGCGGCTGCCGGCGCTGCGGCTGGCTTATCCGGCACTTTGCCCTGAAACACCGTGGCAAATATCAGCGTCCCGGCCAATGTGATGACCAGCGGGTAGGCCCAAATCTTTGACCACTGGAACTTGCCTTGGACCTTATGCCGGTCCATGGTAAAGCCGGCAAGCTGCGTGCCGAGAAACAGCCCAACACCGACGGTAGCGGCGAAGATCAACCCTTGCATCGAGCCGGCGGTCTCCTTGGTTGCGATGGTGCCGCAATAGACCTGCGTCACGATCATGAACATCACGTAGGCGATGCCGTGCAGCACTTGCGAGACGAAAAGGACCGGCCGCGGCGCGCTCATCGCATAGATGACGTACAACAGCAGCCACAACGACGTGCCCAGAACGAGTGTCCATTTGAAGCCGAATAGCTCGATGGCCTTGCCGAGGGCGTACCATGTCGCGATCGCTTGCGCGGCCTGCGCCATCGCCATCACGCCCGGCACCGCTTTGCCCGATATGCCGCGGTCCATCATGTACTGGCCGGAGCCGAGGAAGTAGAACTGCATCGTGCCCGCCACGCAGAGCGAAGTGATGATGAACAAGAGGAAATCGGGAACCTTGAGCATCCCGAACGCCTGCTGGATCGGGCTGCCGCCGCTATTGGCCGGTGCCGTTTCGGGCAAGAGCAGGCAGCAGACTGCCATGACAACGCTGAGAACAGCGGCGAGATTCATGGAGTCGGCGCCGTCGCTCTCGCCGCTGCGGAGCATCCGCCAGCCGCTGAGTGAGTAGCCCACGATTGCCCAGCCGATCGGCGCCCAGATGAAAACGGTGCCGCTAACGTCCTTCATGGTGGGGAACAAAGTCTCGAATTCGTTCATGTGCGCGAAGAGGGCCGCGTTCACGAGCGGCATCGTGCCCGCATAGCAGAGCGACCAGCCTAGCATGGCGGCGAAAAGCGTCCCAAACGATTTCTGTCGCACGGCGACGAACATCAGCAGCGCCGCAATGAGATGCGCCGCGGCCACGATCCACTTGAGATCGAAATAACGGTCGGCCAATTGCCCTGCGACCAGCGGCGAAACGATGCACGCGATCGGCAGTGTGGTGTAGATCCAGCCGGTCTGCTTGCCGCTCATCTTCAACGGGCCAAGTAGCCGCGCGGCAAGCACGGGAACCCATGCGCCCCACACCGCGTACTCGAAAAACATCGCCAGGCTGAGGGAAATATAGATTTTCCAGGAGGCGTCCATCGTTAGTTCCTTACGAATTGCCCAAAAAACAGCCACGCGCCGAGTATATCGACATCAAAAAAACTTCCAACCCCGTCTCTCGTGGGGCTTGTCAAGGTTTTCGGAATCGGTAGACTCTTAGTTGTGGGAACTGAGCACCATTTCAACCAATTAGTCTGAATACTTGTGGGAATCACGCCCAATTGATATACTTCGGGGAATCCGCGTGACAATCGCAACGGCCTGCGAACGACGAAACCCTTGGTGCTTCCTGGCCCAAAATGCCAAACGCCCGGCAACTTATCCTTGGCGAGTTCGAGTGTTCGCTCGACGAGCGGTTCCGGCTCACGATTCCGCAAAACCTGGCCGAACAGCTCACGGCGAACAATCCCCGCTGCATGTTGGCCAAGGAGCGGCAGGGCTGTCTGAGCCTGTGGAGCGCGGAGGCATGGGAGGAAAAACTCAATGCCCGCATTCGGCTTGTCGAGCAAAAACTCCAGGCCGACAGTTTTGGCGACGACCGCATCGCCCAGGTGCAACTGCTGGGCAGGCTGCTTTCCACTCGCCACCAAGCGGTCGAACTTCGCGGCAGGGCACGATTGCTGATTCCCGAGGGTTTTCGCAAGTTTCTCGGCGTGGAACGCGACCCGCCCGACAATCAGGTGTTGGTGGTCGGTGCGGCCGTATGCGTGGAAATATGGAAGCCGGCCGCATGGCTGGCCTATTTGGAGCAGCGGATGCCGCGCTTCCGCCGCCTGTTTCATCGACTTTCAAGGTAACGTGGGGCAGATTGCCAATCTGTCTCGCATTTCGGCAGATTGGCAATCTGCCCCACAAAAACAGTCGCTGCCGGGAGGGATTCCCAGGCAACTTCAAAGCGAAACGGAGTATGGCTGTAAAACGTAACCATGTCTGGTCCGGTGGGGGTGTCCCTTCATACCGCGCGTCACTCGGTAGGGATTGCAAGTCTCCAGGGATGGGTTTTTGGCGCATGAAACGCCGCCCATTAAGCCTCCCCGGACCGGATATGGCCGTTTGAGCGGTGCGCATTGAGCACTGAGCCGTGAGCAAAAAGCATCTGTGCTATTTGGCCTTTGGTGTTTTCTCGACCTTCCTCGTTTTGAGATCGACGGTGTACTGCTCTTTTTTCTCGTTCGTCACCGATAGTTTGCCGTCGCAGATCGCCAGGCCTGAGACGAATACCCATTGAACATCCTCTTCAAGATTGGGGTCGATCTTGACCTTATAGACGACGGTTTCCCAAAGCCTCTTGCCGGTCTGTTCATCTTGAGCAATGATCTTGCCTACGCGGCCGTTGTCGAGCGGCACGACGTATTTCACCCCGTCATGGACCACCGGCTTGACCGGTTTCGGCGCCATGCGCTTCGCCCAGGCGTAAGTTGAAATCATTGCCGTCAAGGCGAATAACAACAACATTGCTAGCGTTTTCATGTTCATTTCCCGTAAAGTGATAATTCTGACCACAACGGTGAGACGCGGACAGGCCGCAAGAAGTTCCAGGGATAAATTGCGTCACCTGAAACGGCGGCAGCCCGCCCCCTACCCTGCCACCTGCACGAACGCCATCCGCAATTGATACAGCGTATCGTCGAACGCCCGGGTTTCGGCGTCCGTGCGGTTGCCTTCCGTCTTCTGCTGCAGGACTTCCAAGAGGTCAATGCAATGCTTCGCCAGCGGCAGATTCTTCTCGGCCTTCTCGTTCTTGCCGGGCATAAGCCCTAAGCACGCAAACGCCTCCAAAGAGAGCGTCATGATGAGATAGGTCAAATCGGCCGGCGGCAAGGGAACATCCGCCGATGGCTTATCGCCGCTCGCCGGCTTCGCATTGCCCGCTTCCTCGGCCGCCGCGCATTCGCGCTCGACCTGCGTCTTCCAGTCTTCGTCAACGATGATCTTTTTTTCAGGACCTTCCGACATGATGCGACCTCAAATTCTGGGAGTGGTGGGCCGGCATCGCTTGAAGCGATCTTGTCCCACCCTACTGCGGAACTGCCTGCCGATGCTTTACCGCTGCGCCGATAAAGCCGGCGAACAGCGGATGCGGTCGGGTCGGCTGCGACTTGAACTCGGGATGGTACTGCACGGCCACGAACCAGGGATGCGTCGGCGATCTCGACGACCTCGACCAGCGAGCCGTCCGGGCTCGTGCCCGACCGGGCACATGCCGGCCGGCGTCGAACTGCTGGCGGTAGACGTTGTTGAACTCGTAGCGATGGCGGTGCCGCTCGGAGATCTGCTCGCGCGCCGTAGCACGCGGCCGCCTTGCTGTCCGGCCGCAGGCGGGCCGGCTGGGCGCCCAGCCGCATCGTGCCGCCCTTGTCGGTGATCGCCTTCTGCTCGTCCAGCAGGCAGATCACCGGATGCGGGCGTGTCCTTGTCGAACTCGGTCGAATGGGCCTGCTCCAGCCCGACCACGTTGCGGGCGAACTCGACCACGGCGCATTGCATGCCCAGGCAGATGCCGAAGAAGGGAATGCCGCGCTCGCGGGCGAAGCGGATGGCGTCGACCTTGCCCTCGATGCCGCGCTCGCCGAAGCCGCCGGGCACGAGCATGCCGTCGACGCCGGCCAGCAGCCGCTCGGGCCCTTCGCGCTCGATCGCCTCGCTGTGGATGCCGCTGGATGCGGACCTGGGCCCGATGTGCCGACGCCGGCGTGGTCGAGGGCCTCGTAGATCGACTTGTAGGCGTCGCGATGCTCGGCGTACTTGCCCACCACGGCGATGGTCACCTCGTGCTCCGGGTTGCGCAGCCGGTGCGAGCAGGTCGCGCCACTTGTCGAGATTCAGCGTGCCGGCCGTCGAGGCCCAGCTTCCGCACGATCAGCTCGTCCAGCCCGTGCTCGACCAGGCTCAGCGGCACTTCGTAGATGGAAAAATCCTTGTCCTTCTCCTCGATCACGGCCTCGATCGGCACGTTGCAGAACAGGGCGATCTTCTCGCGATCGTCGCGGCTCAGCGATCCGCTCGGTGCGGCAGATCGAGATGTCGGGCTGGATGCCGATCTGCCGCAACTGGCCGACCGAATGCTGCGTCGGCTTGGTCTTCAGCTCGCCGGCCGCCTTCAGGTACGGCACCAGCGTCAGGTGGATGTACAGGCAGTTCTCCTTGCCCACGTCGAGCGAGAACTGGCGGATGGCCTCCAGGAACGGCTGGCTCTCGATGTCGCCCACCGTGCCGCCGATCTCGGTGATGACCACGTCGACGTCCGGCCCGGCCAGCTTGGCCAGGGCGGCCTTGATCTCGTTGGTGATGTGCGGAATGACCTGCACGGTCTGGCCCAGGAACTCGCCGCGCCGCTCCTTGTTGATCACCGAGAGGTAGATCTGGCCGGTGGTGTAGTTCGAGTCGCGGTTCAGCGGGCTGTTGGTGAAGCGTTCGTAATGGCCCAGGTCGAGGTCGGTCTCGCTGCCGTCGTCGAGCACGTAGACCTCGCCGTGCTGGTAGGGGCTCATCGTGCCCGGATCGACGTTGATGTACGGATCGAGCTTTTGCATGCGGACGCGAAGCCCGCGTTGTTCCAGCAACATGCCGATCGAGGCGCTGGTCAGTCCCTTGCCCAGCGAGCTGACCACGCCGCCGGTGACGAAAATATGCTTGCTCATGGAACGGCCATCCTTGTAGGGGGAGCGTCGGGGCGATGTAAACTACGTATTTTAGAATGGGATCGGGCAGACGTGAAGTAGGACCGGATTGGCCGTAACTTCGCAACACAAAGGTCTCTCGCAAAGGCGCAAAGCACGCAAAGGGGCTGACGGGGTGCGTGGAGCGAATCGCCGTGGAAAAGGGTGGGTTTCGCATGGAGCCAATAGCGATGCCACATCGCGGTTTTGGGCGATTCGCGCAACGCACCATCCCGCGATGAATTCCATGCTCCATCCACCCTAGGATAAACAAACCGACCTCGCAAGGGCACAAAATTCGCAAAGGAACTGACAGGAAAATGGCTGACAGGAAGATACGAGCAGCATTGGCGTTTCGCGGGCATATTCTTGTCGCCCATATTCCTGTCATTCATTTCTATCTTTGCGAGCTTTGCGCCTTGGCGTGAGACCTCTTCCTGAGAAACCTTCATTTCCTCCGGCCAATCGGACTCGACAGAATTCCACACTTTTCTACACTTTTCGCGTTTCGCAGCGCCGGGAAAGCGGCCGAACGAACACCGGAAAAATCGGGCGTATTCAGCGACTTTTCCGCGTTTTCCACTGTTTTCACCCTGCTTTTGCCCGGCCAAATCCGCGGCGCGGGCTTTTTCGCACGGCGGTTTTCCGCGGCGAAAATGGGTCGTGTCGGAATTTGTCGCAATTTGTCCGCAGAAAAGCATTTTTTGCCGCCTCCGGCAGCGGCGAAACCCCGCGCTCCTCGTCTGCATTATGGTTATCGCATGATTGTAGATGAATACTCATGCTGTCTGCCTGTATCACTCGAATTGGCCAAACTGGACAGAATTGGACACTTTTTCGGGTTCAGGCCCA
Source organism: uncultured Planctomycetia bacterium (assembly GCA_963707295.1). GTDB lineage: Bacteria > Planctomycetota > Planctomycetia > Pirellulales > Thermoguttaceae > JANXQG01. The sequence continues at coordinate 1,841,213 of CAVPPL010000005.1, read as the reverse complement.
TCTTGTGGTTATTTGTCTATTCGATCGTTTGGCCATTGTAGGGGTGGCTATCGCCGATCATCCTCGCCTTTCATCCCTCGCCGCTCAATGCTCCGGCTGCCATTTTGGCAGTCGGCCGGATTGTTCCCGGTGCCTTTGGGATGGCCGGCTGCCACTTCTTGCATGTAAACACAAGTATACAAGAGGAAGCAACTATCGTGCCAATCGCGCAGAATCCACCAGGGTTGGCTCCTGTGACTTTGAAAGCGGCGTTCGGGCTTGGAAGTCTCCCTGGCAGTGAGGTCAATGTGTTGACTTCGACTTATTCGGCGGCGTCCCTACCGGCACCACCATTTCCGTGGTCGTGAGATCGAAGGGCAACTGACCGAGGGGAAAACCAACGGATACCTTCGCCTTGCCGGCAACAACGTCCTTGGGCACCGCGAATGCAGTCGTATAGAACTCCCAGTAGCAACATCGCTCGGCCAGTCGGTGAGAGGTCCGCAGAGGCGGACTGCCGGGGGCGGTCGGCCACTCGATTTCCAACTCCGGCACGAGGGAACTGGGCAACGCGTCGATGCTGAGGCGCGACGCCGCGCCGGCTCCTGAACCAGGATTCAGGAAACACAAGCTCAACCGCTGTCCCTTCTCTCCGATCGTAAAATCGTTCCTCCGCAGCAGCTTCGGCGTGAACGGTCCGCCGAAGTGGACGACCGGCGTCCGCTCGCGATTCGTGGACCAAAATGTGCCGAACCAGCCAGCATACATGGGCATCTTCCCGTTGACGGCAAGGGACAACCCGTAACTATCCTGTTTGTCCTTCTCATCACCGTAATTCCAACGGCGCAAAACAAAGCTTGTGTGTCTTGGTCCCTTGCCCGGCGTGATGGCATCCAGCGCGTATTCAAAGTCCCAACGGTTGCCGCCCAAGTCGCGAACCTTGCTCGGCTCGATGGGCGGCCCATCATCAGTCAGGTCCCCATTGGCATTCTTGTCCACGAATAATCGCTTGCCGTCCTCGACCATCCACACCCGTACCTCTCCGCTGTTGCCCAAGGTAAGCAGGCAATACTTCGGCGTAGATTGATACGTTGGCTCCTTGACGATCGAGCGGTCATAGGGCGTGGCCTCGTTCGTAGCAGCGTGGGCTTTATCTGCCCCCCGCGTACCGGCCGGCCACATGGAGAAGACGCAACTCAACGCGGCAACAACCGCAAAAAATGAACGCGGCATTTTCGCTTCCTTTGGCTGGTGGTCGCCTCTCGCGACCTCCGCTTTTTTAAGGGCGTAAGCGCAGACCATACAGCGCCATTATACTATGTTTCGCCAGACAATACCGGCCCTCCATCAATCGCAAATTCTGGCCAGCGAATCGTATTGCGCTGCTTAATCCCGCTAGCTCGCGGGTTTCTTCTTGCCCGGCTTCAACACGTATGCTCGCCATTGCCTGTCAAGTTCCTTCTCGCTCCAACCGTAGACCTTTTCGATCGCCGTGAGGTCCGAGTCGCCGTGCTTGATCGCCAAGAGGAACTTGCCGAACTTGGCGGGCTGCTGGTTCAACAGTCCGACGAGCGCCCAGCGTTCGGCGTTGACTAGCAGTGTCACGGCAGGCGGATCGGATTTGAGCCAATCACTCGGCAGCGTCGCTTGGCGTTTTGCCAGGCTTTGTTTGACAAGCAGGTTCCAATCCACGACGGGCACAGGGTTGCGGTCGATATCTCTGCCATAGACCATTTCGCCGCCGCCGATGGCGGGAAACCCGCAGACGATGGTTTCCACCCAATTGCCGAATCCGCTTTCCACTGCGCCGTCCGCCTTGTCGGTCAGTTGCCTTACGTACTGAACTCCTACGCCGTAGGTGATGCACCTATGCGCCACTCGGGAGCCATCTCTCCCACGCAGATTACCGAGAAAGTGCTCATGTGAACCGCGGGGCTCTTGAAGACGTCTCGGCGGATTTGCTCGCTGAAGCCCGGATTGTCTTTCACATCGAACAGCTTTGGATCGAGCTCCAGTATCGCGCACCACCAGGCCGCGTACTCCGCGCGATTGTTCAGTAGCACGATGTGCGTCGTGCGTTTGTCCAACCCAGAGCGGATCGGCTCGACACACTTCGCGTGGAAGAACTTCTCCGCTTTTTGCAAATCGGCGAGGTAAGTCTTCTGCACGCTTTTGGCCGCCCACAACGTCATGTGCTTCGACGCGATCGGTTGAATCGAGGCTCCGCTCTTGTTGGCCACCTGCTGCATCAACTCCATCGTGGCGTCGCGATCCACATCCTTGGACGAAAGATACTTTCCGGGAACGAGCGGATCAGGCGAAGCATCTTTGATCGCAGCGACTTGCGCGGTGCTGAAGCCAAGTTTGTGAAGTTCGCTATCAACGTCGTCGGTAACCTCGAACCCGCGTCCCTCCTCGGCCATCATTTCGATGACCTTGCCCGGAGTCGTGTGCTTGCGGCGCAGTTGCCGGACATCGTCCAGCGACATCCCCGCGTCTTTAGCGTCAGCTTCTTTCGCCTTCAGGCCGGAGTTGTCGGCCGCCTTGGCGTCGTCTTGCCGCGCGTAGAGCGGCGGCGACAACGCCGCCAGGAGATTGGCTGCGACATAAACGAAAAGACGCTGAGACACACGCATGATTGCTCTCCCTGTTCCGAAGGATCGCGGGCCGCTATGGCCCATCCCATGTCGAGTCGGTCGGATTCCATTGTACGCGCCACTACGGTGGTGTCAAAGCACGGTGGTCGGGCGCTGGCAGTTGACATCCCGGCACAAAGTCGCTATCTTAACGCTATCATGCACGATTTTGGCCTTGGGCGGGATCCCCGGCTTTCATCCCCTTGGCTGTGGACTGCCGCTGTCGGTGCTTGGTAAGGGCATTTCCGCGGCAGGGCAGCGCGAAAGGGCGTTCTCATGGGCTGGATTTCTGGTTTTATCGAGTGCGCAAAGGGTCGTGGCGGCAAGCGCCGTCGCGGCAACGGTTCAAATTATCCGAACCGCCTGCTTCGTTCTCATCATCACCGCCGGCTGCTTTGCGAGCCGCTGGAATCAAGGCGGCTCCTCGCTACCGATGGCGCTACGCTGGTTTCGCAGACCGTCGCTAACAATGCCGTAGAACTGCCCGGCGCGTTTTTCTCGCAGACCTGGACAATCAAGAATACGGGCACGTCTACTTGGTCATCCGGAACTTCAGGATACACGCTCAACCTTCTCGGCTCGGACGTGCTGGGTATCACGTCGCCGACGCCGGACACGACCGCGGGGCATTACCATCCCGTCACCGTGATCAACGGCGGCGGATCGGTGGCGCCGGGGGCTACGGCGACTTTTACCATGAGCTGCATCGCCCCGGAAACGCCCGGCACCTACACCGACACGTTCCAGATGAGCCCGGCAAGCGGCTCTAACTTCGGCCCGGATGTGACCGTACAAATCGTCGTCTCGCAAGCCGGGCCGGCCGGCACATACGACCGCGCGAGGGCCGTATCCTACGCCAACAATAATGCGGGCTTCGTAGTCACCGACGGGTACTTCTGGGACGGCCCGAACGTGAGCGACATTACCTATTACGGCGCGGGGCAGCCGGTGCCGACGAACGTTGTCGGTGACGATTGTGCCCACTTCGTATCGTCGTGTATCGGCAGCCCGGCAAGCGGTTTGGGCGGAGGGCTCTACATCGCAAGCCGCGTACCGCCGACGTATGGCGAGCCGGGGGCGGACCACCTCGTAAAAACGACCCTCATAGGCGGCGGGCTCGCCACCGCAGTGTCTTCCTATACCAGTCTTTTGCCCGGCGACGTTGTCGGTTGGGATTGGAATAATGATGGCGCAATCGATCACGTCACGATATACCTGGGCAACGGGCAACTCGCGGCACATGCCTACTCCCATCTGGACGTTCCCGTGTCGTACTACTTTGGCACCAATGTAATACCGTACTACACCCACATCATCTCCCCGGCGACCCGCTTCATCTCGCTGAGCGGCAATCTGGCCTTCGGCAACGTGACTGCGGGATCGTCGGCGCAGACGACCTTGACGATCTACAACGGCGGCAACTCGCCACTAAACGTCACCAGCATCAGCTTGCCGAGCGGGTTCAGCGGCAACTGGTCGGGCACGATTCCATCCGCCGGCACACAAACCGTCACGCTGACCTTCGCGCCGACCGCGGGAACCACTTATGGCGGCACGGTGACGGTCAACTCCAACGACACCGCCGGGACCGGCACGATGAGCGCTTCGGGCACGGGCGTGAAGATCGCCACCACGGCGGCCATCGCTGCCAGCGGCACGCCGACTTACGGACAAGCCCTCACGTTCACCGCGACCGTTACACCGGCCAGCGGCAGCAGCGAGACCGGGACCGTGCAGTTCCAGGTTGACGGCACGACGCAGGCTCGCCGGTTGCTCTCAGCGGCAACACGGCGACCTACACGACTTCCGCGTTGATGCGCAGCAGTCATTCCATCGTGGCGGTCTACAGCGGCGACGCAAAATTCTCCGCCAGCACGAGCAACACGCTCGGCGGGGCCCTAGGCAAGGCGACTTTGACCATCTTGGCCAACAGCGCAGGCAAGTCGTTCGGCACGCTGGAGACTTTTGGCGGCACAGCATTCACCCAAACCGGGTTGGTGACGGCCAACGGCGACAGCGTCACGGGCGTGAGCGAGACTTGCACAGGCTGCCCGGCGACGGCGGCGGTAGGCAGCTATGCGATCGTGCCCAGCGCCGCGACCGGCACAGGGCTCAGCAATTACAATATCGCTTATGCAAACGGCAGCCTTGCCGTCTCCCAAGCCACTAACTTGGTCGTGGCTGCACCGCTCGTGGTCACAAGTGCAAGCAACCTGGCCGACGGCTGCAATATCACGGTCGGGTCGTTTTCCGCCGCGCCGATAGTTCCTGCCGCTACCGCAGGGGCGGCAATCTTGGCGAGCGCCTTTTCGATGGACTCGGCCGTCAACGGATCACTGGTAGTGGTTCCCGATCCGATCATAACCCGACGCGTAAGCGAGGCCGCGGCACGACCGCCGGTCGCCCTTCTCAGCGAGAACGCGATCGAAGCGGCGATGTTCGGCTCCGGTAACCAGCGGTACAATAACGCTACCGCCATTGCGGCTCTCGACGCAGTCTGGGCGGAGTACGCGCGGAAGGGTTAGCCCTTAATCACGTACGGCCATCAGGACCTTTCCAAGTCCGGCATCACGCTGGCAATGTAAGAAGAATACAATCGTCTGATCGCCAGAGCGAATCGAATCCGGCCGGAGCAATAACTGCCCCGGAAACAAGCCGCCTCCGCCCTGCCCTTTTCCGACCACGCTTCCTATTCCGGGCGGCGAACAAGCCGACGGCACACGGAGCTTGCCTTCTAAGCTGGCGATCTCCCGCAATTGCGCAATTTCGACATTTTTCTGCGCATTATTCGCTTCCCACGCACGGCGTATTGGTTAGACTGGAAAGACGGGTGCGGCGCAAGTGCTGGGACCTTGTCGAACCACCGTGGGAATATCGATCGCCCACATCTCTTAGAGGGAAAAGCAAACGCGATGTGGAAGTTGACGAAGTTCAAAGGCATAGCCGCGATTGCCGCGGTGGCTTGTGCGACCACGCTTGTACCGCGAGTTTCCCAGGCCCAGCTTACGTTCACGCTTGCCGATTCCTCGACGTGGCCGAGCGCCGCCGAGTGGCAGGACGTCTACAACAAGATGACCTACAACTGCAATCTCTACAACGCCTTCGCCACTTTCGGGCCTTACAACATCTACGTCTACTACAGCAGTGGCATCCCCACGGAGCAGGCGAGCTACGGCGGCTACGGCGGCAGCATTGGCGTCGGACAACAGTATCCCCAGTATTGGAACCTGCAGCACGAGATGTCGCACTATCTCGGCACCGGGACGTATTGGCAATGGCCCAATCTGATGTATAGCGGCGTCTGGCACGGGGCGGCCGCCAATGCGCTGGAGCAGCAGTTCGACGGCGTGGGCGCGGTGCTCGCTGGCGACACGCAGCATTTTTGGCCCTACGGCCTGAATTATGCCACCGAAGACAGCCACATCGCCGAGGAGCGCCACATGGCCTTGGACTACGCCCTGCTTCAGGACATGGGACTGGAGCCGAACACGCCCGCTTCCTCGGCGACCAGCGTGAGCCTGCTGGCGAGCGATGCGGTGGGCACGTCTGGCTTCAACGATATGGACAACTGGAGCGACACGCACTTCGCGCACGTCGGGCGCCGCCTATTTCACAGGCAATTACGCGATTCGCACGCCGGCGGACGGTGGCAGTTACACGTTCGCCGGCAATTCGCTCACGCTCAACAACAGCGGCGATTCCACGCAGGGGCTTTTTTATAAGGGTCCGGCAGTACCGGCGTCATCACGGCCAACAACCTCATCTTCAACGGCGGCTCGACGCACCACTTCAGCACGACGAGCGACCTTTTTCAACTTGCCGGGCAGATAACTCTCGCGGCAGGAGGCGGGACGCTCAACTCCGAGCAAGGAAATACCAACGTGCTGGCGGCCATATCAGGCAGCGGCAATCTGGCGATCGGCGTCACCAACGGCAACGTCGTAACACTTTTGGCAGTGAACACGTTCACCGGCACGACTACCGTCGGGTCTTCACTCTCGGGTGGCGGCACGTTCGTGCTGGTGCAGGCGGCTCGGCCGGCGCGATACGCGGCCCGTTGGTCATCAATCCCGGTTCGCTGGTGAACCTGACGGCCGCCGATTCGCTCGGGTTCGGCGGCGGGACTTCCGTTCCCAACGTCGTCATCAACGGCGGCGTGCTCAACAACGCCATCGCCGGCAACAACTCGTACATCACCAACTATGTCCTCACCGGCGGCAGCATAACATCGACCGGTGGCGGCCCGATTCACTTTTCCACCGGCTACGGCGTGACCACCAATTCCAGCACGGCCACTGCCGTGATCAGCGCCGCTCAAGATACGCGACCAGAACAATCTGACGTTCAACGTCGCCGCCGGAAGCACGCCCAGCGGAGTCGACCTGCTCGTCAGCGGCGCGATCGGCAACGATCCCTATAACGGCGGCGCGCTGAACGCGATCACGAAAACCGGCGCGGGCGCGATGACGCTTTCCGGCGCGAGCACTTTCAGCGGCGGCGCCAGTTTGAACGTCGGCACGCTGAATATCAACGGCGCTTCCGCCATCGGGACGGGCGCATAACCATCGCCGGCGGTACGACGATCAACAATACCAGCGGCTTCCCGGTCACGCTGGCGGCCAATAACGCCGAGACCTGGAATGGCGACTTCACGTTCGGCGGCAGTAGCGCTCTTAATATGGGCACGGGAGCGGTCACGATGACGGGCAATCGGACGATTGCTACTAACGGCAATGGCGCGTTGACCGTCGGCCCGATCGAGCAGTCCGGCGGCAGTTGGCAATTGACCAAGGCGGGCTCCGGCAAACTGGTCTTCGGCGGCAGCAACACCTACAGCGGCCCAACCACGATCTCCGCCGGCACGCTGCAAATCGGCGCGGGCGGCGCTTCCGGCTCGATCGCGCCGGCCAGCTTGATCACTGACAACGCCGTCTTGGCGTTCAATCGCAGCAATGCCATTACACAAGGCATCGACCTCAGTGCGGCGATCAGCGGCACGGGCAGCATCGTACAGCTTGGCGCAAGAACATTGAATCTGGCGGGCAGCAATACCTATTCCGGCGGCACACAGATCCTTGCCGGCACGCTGCTTTTGAGCGGCTCGCTGAATCCCAGCGGAGCCGTCACGCTCGGCAACGCAACTTTCACCTATTCGCCCACGGCGGCGACGACGCAGAGCCTGCCGGGTTTGACGCTCAGCGGCGGCGACGCGACGATCAGCAACACGACGCCGGGCAGTACGCTGGCCTTCGGCGCGATCACGCGAAACCTCAACGCGACGGTCGATTTCGCCGTTACCGGTGGTTCAGTGACGACAACCAACACGAACGTCAACGGCATTCTTGGACCCTGGGCCTTCGCCGGCACGGGCAGCAATACGACGTATGCCGCCATCACCGGGGGCAATGTCGGCCCCTATGTCGGCACTATCGTGGTAAGCGATTCCACCAGCGCTGGGGCGGCATCCCATCGGGCGACAATCACACCGTCAATTACGCGATTACGGCAAACGGCTCGTGGCCACAAACCGGACTTCAGCGCAACGTCAATATGATCCAGTATGCCGGCAGCGGCGGCACGCAAACGTCCAACAGCACGGGCGTCCTCTTGGTGACCAATGGCATCCTCAACACGGGAACCGGGCCGTTGGTGATCGGCGGCGGCGCGAACCAATTGAACGTGCAGATTGGGACGAATCGTGAGCTGGTCGTCGGGGCGATCACGAGCGGTGTCGTCATCAATAACGTCATTTCGGACTCTTCCTCCGGCTCAAGCGCGCTGATTAAGACCGGCCCGGCCACGTTGACGCTCGCCGGCATAAACACTTACAGCGGAGGGACCACGATCGACGCGGGCGCGATCAGTATTTCTGCCGACAGCAATCTCGGCGCGACCGGCGGAACGGTGACGCTGAACGGCGGCCTCCTGACCACTACCGCGGCTGTCACGAATACGCACCCTTTCTTGATCGGCCCCAACGGCGGCACGATCAACGTCGCGTCGGCCAACACTTCGAATTACCAGTACTATTTCCATACTGCCAATACGCTATTGGGGAGCGGCCCGCTGATGCTGACCGGCCCCGGCACGCTCACACCATCGTTGGGCAACCTCCGCGTTGATCAGGCAAATTCCTACGGCGGCAACCTGACCGTGCAAGGTGGCGGCATCTTCGAGTATGGCGCGGCCGGCGCAGTCTCTTCGAGTGCTGCCTTCACGATCGGCAACCAGGGCGAAGTGGCGGTCGCGTCGGGGATCACCTTGCCCAACAGCATCACGATAAACGGCGGCACGAACAGCGTACTGAGTTTCGAGAATGGCACCGGCGGCGTTCTTTCCGGTCCGATCATCCTCAACGCCGACGCGACGGTTGGCCTTCGCGATTGGTACAACAACGGCAACGTGCGGCAAGGAACGATCACCGGTCAGATCACCGGCAGCGGTGGACTTTCGATCAACTCCGGCAATGGCACCGGCGGCGCTGGCGCTGGGCAACTCCACGAATAATTACTCCGGCGGAACGAGCGCTTACCAACGCCACGCTCTTGATCGGCTCGCCCAGCATCGGCGGACTTGGCACGACCGCCGCTTCCGAAGCCGAGCTCCTCGGCTCGGGAATGTTGACGGTCAACAGCGGAGGCATGGCCGAGCTTGGCTATCGCTCGCAGAACATTTCGCCCAGTGCGCCGCAGACGGTGCCGAACAATATCGCGCTGAACGGCGGCGCAGATTTTGGCAACGACAATTACCAGCATCTCTCAGGCGCATTAAATGTAACGGCGGCCGGCGGGACGCTCGGTTCGACCTACGAAGGCGCGAGCGGCAACTTGAATAAGGGCCTGTTTGTCGATGGAGTCGTCAGCGGCGGCGGAAACCTGGCCGTCGTGCAGAGCAGGCGCTTACGAACTGAGCGGTTGGGGAAACGAGCAAGGCAACGGTTACAACGTCGGCATCACAATGTTCTCCAATCCCGCCAACAGCTACTCGGGCACGATCACCGCCAACCCTTACAACGCGGGCGGCGGAGATTATCTCTCCGTCAACAACTCCACTACGTTGCAGTACGCGACGTTGAACCTGACCGGCAACAACACGGGCACAACGCCGCTCTACGGGACGAGCACGCTGCTATTTCAAACCGGGCTGGGCGCCGTGACCCTCGGCGGCCTAAGCGGCAGCGGGGGCGTTGTCCTGACCGGAATGAACGAGCAGACGGCCGCTTCCGGCGGCGACGCGATCGCGCTTTCCATTGGCGGAAACGGCGCGAATACAACGTACTCAGGCATCATAAGCGGCGCCGGCAGCTTGACCAAGATCGGCACGGGAACGACGGTTTTGTCGAATGCAAACACCTACGCCGGTGCGACGTACATCAACGCCGGCACACTGCGGCTCGCCGTCGATCAGGCCCTGCCGAGCACGACGGTCTTCACGCTTAACGGCGGGACGTTCGACCTCAACGGACATGCAAGCACGATCAGCCAGTTCATCGTAAACAGCGCCGCAATGTCGCAACCCAATGGCGCGTTGACGGTAACGACTGGCGCCGACGGCGCGGTCCAGCTTGGCAGCGCCGCCGGCTCAACCGGGAACTATTCGATGTCTGGCGGCAGCCTGACGGTAACCTCCGGCCCGATGGACGTGGGATGGAGCGGCAGCGGCACGTTCAACCAGACCGGCGGCAGCGTCACCACGAACAGTTTCCTAGTGCTCGGCCGCCAGGCGACGGGCGTCGGCACGTACTCGATCAGCGGCGGCACGTTGCAGAACACCGGCCCCCTTTTGATCGTAGGCCAGATCGGCCGCGGCACGCTAAACGTCAGCGGCAGCGGCGTGGTGCTCGCCGGCGGCGGCGGCCTCTCCATCGGGGGCGCTTTTCGGCAGCACGGGAACTGGTACGGTCAACCTCACGAGCGGCGGTCTGCTGCGAGACCAGCGCGGTGACCGGCGGCGGAACTTCGGTTTTCACTTTCAACGGCGGCACGCTGCAAGCGGCGGCTGGGGCAAGCAGCAACTTCCTCTCTGGCGCAACTAGCGTCGTTTCCAGCACTGGCGGAGCGACGATCAATACCGATGGCTACAACATTTACTTTTCCGCGCCGCTCAGCGGCCCCGGCGGTCTCGCAAAGGCCGGCGCCGGCACGATGATTGTTCCATCCGCTGATACTTATGCCGGCCCCACGGTCATCAGCGGCGGCGTGCTGCAACTCGGAAGCACCGTGAAGCCGCTTTTGGACTACACGTTCTCCTCCGGCGCGGCCGTTAACACGGGCAATAATGCCGGCACGGTTACCACACGGCTCGTAGGCGCTCCTGGCATCAGCACCACGGGCGGACCCAACGGACTGGGCGTGATGACGCTCAATGGATCAAATTTCCTGGACATCAAGGCGGCCAGTCTGCCCAATCTGAGCGGCGGCACAACTATACGATCGGCATGTGGATCAAGACGACCGAGGCGGGCGCGAGCGTGCTTTACAAGGGCACCACCGGGGCCTGGAGCAGCGGCGATGAGAATTTCTATCTCACCAGCGGAACGCCCAACAGCAATACCGGGGGCAGCGGATCGAGCGGCGGCGGCGTACAGTGGGCCGGCGGTTTTATTGGGGCAAACACGGCTGTGAACACTGGCACGTGGCAATTCATCTCGATCGTCCGCTCCGGCGGTTCGGCGACAGTCTACGTGAACGGCGTCGCCGACGGAACGACCGCCGGCAGCGCGGGGATGGGCATGGGCAATCCCGAGCAGGGCACGCAAGAGATCGATCTTGGCTACAACAGCGGCGTATCGCACGATGGCGCGCTGATGTTCACCGGTTCGATCAGCGGCACTTACGTCTTTGGGTCCGCATTGACGCAGCCACAGATCCAGGCGCTGATGAATGCCGGTCCTGCGGGCGCAGGCTCGCTGCCTTCGACCACGGCCTTGAGCATCTCAAGCTCGGCGGCCTTTGACCTCAACGGTCTGCCGCAGACGGTCGCTTCGCTGAGCGGCGCGGCCGGCGCAAACGTATATCTCGGCGGCGGCACGTTAACCGTCGCGGGCAGCGGCAGCACGACCTTCGCGGGCAACATCGGCGACAGCGGCGGGGCAAGTTCGGTAATCGGCGGCCGGCTCGTGCTGGGCGGCCCCGGCAAGCTCGTCTTGAGCGGAACCGATGGTTACGGCGGCGGCACATTCGTCGAGGGCAACGGCACGTTGATTATGACCAACCCTAGCGCGATTATCGACGGCAGCAATCTGTATGTCGGCGCTACAGGCCAGGCATTTGCGCCAGTCGTGCCCGAGATGCCCACCTCGGCCCCACTGGTCGCGCCAGTTCCCGAACCGGGCATGGCGGCCTTGCTGGCGGCAGGCGCGGCGGCAGTGGTTGTCGCCGTGCGGCGGAAGAAGCGGGCATGACAATTCTAACAGTAGCTGCCGCGTCATGAAGCAACATCAGCGATTTCTCGGCTGCCTGACACTTGCGCTGGTCGGCCTTTATGGCCTGACGCCGCACACGGTCCGCGCCCAGAACACAGTCTACTTCAGCACGTCGGGCGCGGGCGTGACCAAATCGATCGCGCAATGGGGCGTGGAGGATGTGGAGCAGAATCCGGGCAACATGCGCCAAAGCATCGAAAACATCGGCGCGAACAACATCAGTGTGGTCGCCCAGAATTTCTATGTGGACCAACCGTTACAGGCGAACGGGCAAATCTCAACGATTGACCAGGGATACATCAATACCCAGTTGAGCATCGCTTCCATGGCCGGCTACAAGCCGATCGTTATCGGCCCGAACGTTGGATCTACCGACGCATCTTATTTGAACGGCACTGGGGTCTCAACGACGCAATGGGCGAGCGTGATGGAGGCCACGAAGAGCTACATGTATCTGCCCCTTGCCGGCGCGATGCCCTTTAATGAACCCGATTACTGGTCCGGACAGGGAACGCCGCAGAACCTGCACGACATCATGGCGTTGCTCGAAAGCAATAGCAGCTTCCAAGGCGTGAGCTTGATTGGCGCGAGCACATTGAACAGCAATAACGCTCAGTATTGGTACAACTCCATCTCGGGAGTTGCTCAATACGGCAGCACGCATGTGCTCGGCGGCTCCGCGGCCAGTTACGAGAATTTTTTCCAGAGCGTGACGTCATCCGGCGGCACCGCTTCCGCCCCCGAAATCCATGAATTGGGCGAGGCGATCTACGCCGCGGAATACGGGGGCAGCAAGGCATGTGGTGGGGCCCGGCATCGCTGGTCCGCGGCCTGTTCGTGCAGGACTCGCAGGGCAAGCAACTCGGTTATGCCGAAAACACGGCGAACGACACCGCCGCGGCCGTGTATCGCGGGCCGGACGGCAGCATCCGCGCCTTCGCCGGCGGCTTCGAGAGAATGGGCTCTCCCACGGCCTATCGCTTCGTCAGCACCAGCGGCCCCGTGTATTTCAACGGCGTCGGCCCGATCAGCCAATACATGGTCCAGGTCGGCCAGGGCAGCGAGGCCTATGCCGACATCCAAACCGGCGGCAACATCATGCCCGCCCTCGATGGCAGCCGCTGGGAAATCGTAAACCGGCAAACCGGCCAGGTGCTGGAAGTGGCCAGCGGCGGCACAGCCAATGGGGCGCTGGTTAATACGGCGGCGAACAGCGGCGCTTCATACCAGCGATGGAACGTCACGCGAAATCAAAACGGATACTATGACCTGTTTAACGCTAATAGCGGTTTGACGCTCGATGTTAACAATGGCTCGCTCGCCGACAATGGCACCGTCGATCAATGGGGGATGGGCAACAACCTCATCCAGCAATGGTATCTTCAGTCCGCCGGCATTGGATACTATTACATCGTCAATGCCAACAGCAACAAAGTCCTGGCCGGCGGCGGCGGAAACGCCGTTCAGATCGGCAATGCGGGCGCGGCCGCCCAGCAATGGAAGTTCGTGCTCGCCAACCCCGCAACGAGCGGGACGCTCACATCCCAATACAAGTTCCAGGGCAACGCCAACGACAGCGCCGGCAACTATAACGGCACGGTGAGCGGCAGTGCCAGCTATACGAGCGGGCCGCCGGGCAGCCAGGGCCAGGCGATCAATCTCAACGGCAGCAATGCCTACGTGTCGCTGCCTAGCGACGTGGTCAACAGCTCGGCCATCACCATCTCCGCCCTGGTCAATTGGAATGGCGGCAACAACTGGCAACGCATTTTCGATTTTGGCAGCGGCACGGCGTCCTACATGTTTTTGACGCCGCAGTCCGGCTATAACACGATGCGTTTCGCCATCACAAACTCCGGCGGCAGCGGCGAGCAAATCCTGGATACGGACCCCCTGCCCACCGGTCAATGGACGCAAGTGGCCGTGACGATCAGCGGCGATACGGGCATATTGTACGAAAACGGAAAACCGATTGTCGCCGGGCAGATCTCGCTGAATCCAAGCCAGATCAGCGAGACTTTGAACTACATCGGCAAGAGCCAATACGCGGGCGATCCGCTCTTTAGCGGCAAGATTGCCGACTTCCGCATCTACAACTATGCGCTGAGTCAATCGCAAATGGCGGGCCTCGTCCCCCGCACCTGGACCGGCTCGCTCAACTCCAATTGGACGGCGGCGACCTTGTCGAATCCGAAGAACTGGCAGGTCCTGGGCAATGCCACGGACTACGTCAGTGGCGACTTCGTGCTATTCGACGACACGGCCGCCAACTTCACCGTCAACGTCGCGGACACGACCGTCAGCCCCAGCAGCATCCTGTTCAGCAATTCCGCCAACAATTACATTCTGAACGGTCCCGGCGCGCTGGCTGGGAGCGGCGCACTGACGAAGAACGGTGCCGCCGCGCTGACGATCAATAACGCCAACGCTTACAGCGGCGGGACCGTGCTGATGCCGGCACTCTGAACATCAACAACGGCTTTGCCATCGGCAGTGGCTCGCTCACCATTGCCTCGGGGGCGACAATCGACAACACAAGCGGCTTGGCCGTCACTCTCGCCAGCAACAATTCGCAAATCTGGAATGGCGGATTCACGTTCGGCGGCAGCAACCCCTTGAACATGGTGCAGCGCGGTCGCGATAACGGGGAACCTGACAGTTACCACGGGCGGTTCTGGGACGTTGACCGTTGGCCCGATCGGCCAGTCCGGCGGCTCTTGGCAATTGACCAAGGCCGGACCCGGCACGTTGGTCTTGAGCGGGAACAACACCTATAGCGGTTCCACGACGATCAGCAGCGGCACGCTGCAACTGGGCAACGGCGGGACCACGGGTTCGCTTCCGGCCGGAAACACGATTGTGGACAATGGCACTCTCGCATTCTCCCGCGGCAACAATGTCGCGCAAGGTACGGACTTCAGTTCGGCCGCGATTACCGGAAGTGGCAGTCTTGCGCAGCTCGGCGGGGGCACTTTGACCCTTTCCAGCAGCAATACCTTCTCCGGCGGCACGTTCGTCGCCCAGGGCACGCTCCTGTTGACCGGTTCGCTGAATCCCGCCGGCGGCTTGGCGGTTGGCGGCGGCAGTTTCATCTACGCGCATGCGCCAGCGGCCGCGCAGGCAGTCAACGGTTTGACCGTCTACGCAGGGGCCTCGACGATCAACACCACCAGCGCCGGCACACTGGCCTTGGGGCCCATCTCGTGAAATGCTGGCGGCACCGTCGATTTCCTTGCGAGTGCTGGGGCGATTACGACGACGGCGACCAACGCCAATGGCATCCTTGTGCCTGGGCCTTCATGGGCACGGGCGCGATGCCCTCTACGCCTATAGCAACAACGGCACGATCGCCGGCTATACCGGCGCCACGGCGGAAAGCGGCAGTGGCGTCTTCGGCGGCATTCCCGCAGGCGATACAAGTTCGGTCAATTATAACGTCACGTCCGCCGGAACCTTCGCGGAGATTAGTTCCTCGTCAAGCGTCAACACGATCGCCTACAGCGGCAGCGGCGCAACCCAACCGGCGGCGAGCAATACGTCATTGACCGTCAACGGCATCATGAACACCGGGACGGGGCCGCTGACGATCGGCGGTTCGCCTCGCATCGACGTGACCATCGGGTCGAACAAGGAACTCGTTGTGGCAACGATGACCGGCGGCGTGGTCATCAACAATAATATCTCTGACAGTTCCGCCGGCGCGATGCGCCCTGACCAAGACCGGCTCCGGCAATTTCACTCTCGGCGGCACGAATACTTACACCGGTCCCACCACGATCAGTGCCGGCACGCTGCAAATCGGAAACGGCGGCGCCAGCGGATCGCTCGCGACCGGCAGCGTCATTGCCGACAACGGCACGCTGGCCTTTAGCCGCAGCAACAACATCACGCAAGACGCCGATTTCAGTTCGGCCCCAATTAACGGCACCGGCGGCGTCGTGAAACTCGGCACGGGCAATCTGACGCTCAACGCGGCCAACACATTTACTGGCACAACCACAGTTGCTGCCGGCACGCTAACGCTTGCCGCCGGCGGTCTCGTCGGCACGCTCCGCGGCCCACTGACCATCAACCCCGGCGCGCTGGTCAACCTCACGGCCACCGATGCGCTGGGCTACGGCGGCGGAACCTCGGTGACGATGGTCTCCATCAGCGGCGGCGTGCTCAACAATGCCGTAAACAGCAACAACTCCTACATCACAAACTACGTTCTCGCGGGAGGCAGCATGGCCTCCACCGGCGGCGGGTCGTACAACTTCTCCACCGGCTACGGCGTCACGACGAACGCCGGCGCCGCCACGTCCGTCATTAGCGCGCCCTTAACGATACGCGACCAGAACAACTTGACTTTCAACGTCGCCGCGGCTCTGCGCCCGGCGGCGTGGACCTCATGGTCAGCGGCGCCATTGCCAGTGACCCGTATACTGCCAGCGCGCTGAACGCAATCACCAAGACCGGCGCGGGTCTGATTCGGCTGACAGGGCTCGCCAGCTACACGGGCAGTACTTCGGTAATCGGCGGCACGTTGCAGCTTGGCAACGTCATTCCGGCGGCAACAAATCTGCAGATCGACACCGGCGGGGTTGTCGACCTGGGCGGACTCAGCCAACAGGTCGCGTCGCTTGCCGACTACCAGGCCGGCAGCCACGGAACGATTCTCAATACTTTTCTCGGTGCGAATTCCGTTCTCACGGTAGCTCCCAGTTCCGGGCTTAGCGCTACGTTCAGCGGCCAGATACTCGGCGGCGGGTCGCTCGGCCTCGTCAACCTCGCCATGACCGGCGCGGGGACCGAGATTTTTGCCGGCGCCAACACCTACAGTGGATCGACGTTGATCACCACCGGTACGCTGCAACTGGGCAACGGCGGGACTACGGGAACGCTCTCGCCCAGCAGCATAATCGTGGACAACGGCACGCTCGTCTTCAGCCGTAGCAACACGGTCACGCAAGGCATTGACTTCAGTTCCGCCGCCATCACCGGCACGGGCAGTCTGACGCAGTTGGGCACGGGCAATCTGATCCTCAATCAGGCAAACACCTACAGCGGCGGCACCTCGATTGCATCCGGCACGCTGCAGGTCGGAGCGGGCGGCAACAGCGGCGCGTTCGGCACGGGCAGCGTCGTCAACACTTCCGTCCTGCTATTCGACCGCAGCGACAGTTATACGGTGAGCAACGCGATCAGCGGCGCCGGCGCGTTATACCAGATCGGCAACGGCACGCTGACGCTCGCCGGGAACAACAACGGCGGCATCGGTTCGATAACGGCGACCAAAAGCGGCGCGATCAACATCGCGGCCAGCACCGTGACGGGCGGAGCGATTACCGTGGGCGCGAGCGCTGGCGACTCGGCCGCGCTGAATGTTCTCTCCGGCGGCACGCTCAGCGCGATCACGTCGGACTACGCCGGCACGAACAACGGAAACGCTTACGTCGGCGTCGGTGGAAGGGCGCGATGACAGTTTCCGCGTCCGGCGTGGCGACCGCCGCGAGTTTGTATGTCGGTTTCAACAGCGGCGCCAGCGGCGCGTACACGCAAACCGGCGGCCTGCTCGTCGCCTACGGCAACACTTATGACGCCGCCGACGGCGTCGGCACGGTCGTCGGATCGCACGCCGGGAGCAGCGGCACGTTGAACGTCAGCGGCGGGACCATCACCGGCGTCGGCCCGCTGATGGTCTGGAGCGGCAGCGGCACGATTACCGTCGGCCAGACGGGCAGCACGCCCACGCTGGTCAACCCGGGCTGGATCACGCTGGGTCAAAATTCAGGCGCGGTCGCGACGCTCACACAGAACGGCGGCGCAGTGGCCACGCAAAACGACAACCTCTACCTCGGCTACGGAGGCGGCGCAAAGGGCAGTTATAATCTCCACGGCGGCTCGCTCACGGTAGACGACCTTCGCACCGATTACGGCACGGGGACGATATATCAAGATGGCGGCAGTGCCGCCGTCAACGGGTCGCTCCGGCTGGGCATCAATGCCGGCGCCAACGGCAGCTACACGTTGGCCGGCGGCAGCCTGAATCTCAGCGGCTCGCAGGCAAACGTGGGTGAAAATGGAACGGGCACGCTGACCATCGGAGGCTCCAGTGGAGGATTGATGGTGGTCTCCGCCACGACATCGCTCGTTATCGCCAACGGCAGCGGCAGCGGCACATTGAATCTTCGGTCGGGCGGTTTGCTCGAGTCGCCATCGATCGGCGCCGGGACAGGCACGGCCGCACTGAATTGGACAGGCGGCACGCTGCAAAACGCCCCGGGCAGCAGTTTGGCCGTCAACCTGCCCGTCAAGTTGAACGGCCCCGGCACGTTGGCCATCGACAACGGCCAGACCGCCGCGGTCTCCGCCGCAATCAGCGGCAGCGGAAGCCTGACGAAGACCGGCCCCGGCAGGCTGGTCCTGGAAGCGAGCAACACCTACACCGGTCCGACCACTATCAGCGGCGGCGTGCTTCAGTTGGCAAGCATCCTGCCGCAGCTCGCCTACAGTTTTTCATCGGGCGCGGCCATCAATACCGGCAACAACGCGAGCACCGTGACGACCACGCCCGTCGGGGCGCCGGCCTTCAGCGCTACGGGCGGTCCAAGGGGCGGCCTGGGCGTGATGAGCCTCAACGGCAGCAACTACCTGGCGGTTTCCGCCGCAAGCCTGCCCGACCTGAGCGGCAACGCCAACTACACGATCGGCATGTGGATCGACACCACCGAAGCCGGCGCGAGCGTGCTTTACAAAGGAACTACCAGCGCGTGGAGCTACGGCGACGAGAATTTCTATCTGACGAGCGGCACGCCCAACAGCAACAACGGCGGCAGCGGCACGAACGTCGGCGGCGTGCAGTGGGGCGGCGGCTTCGTGGGCGGAAACACGGCGGTCAACACGGGCGCGTGGAAGTTCATCTCGATCGTCCGCTTCGGAAATGCCTCCACCGTTTACGTCAACGGAGTGAACGACGGCACGACCACAAGCGGCATGAGCAATCCCGAACAGGGTACGCAGATCATCGCGCTGGGCTACAACAGCGGTGTCGCGCACGACGGGGCGCTGATGTTCAGCGGCTCGATTAGCGGCGCGTACGTCTACAATACCGCCTTGAACGCGGCGCAGATCCAGTCGCTCATGAATGCCGGTCCCACGGCGATTTACGGCTGGCTGCCGTTGACCACCGCGTTGAGCATCACGAACTACGGGGCCGCGATTGACGTTGACGGCGCACGCCAGACGGTCGCCTCGCTGAGCGGCGTCGCCGGAGCGAACGTCTATCTCGGCGGTGGAACGCTGACAGTCGCCGACAGCGGCAGCACAACTTTTGCGGGCAACATCAGCGACAGCGGCGGAGCCAGTTCCACAATTGGCGGCCGCCTCGTGCTCAACGGCTCCGGCACTCTCGTACTTAGCGGAACCGATACCTATGCGGGCGGCACTTTTGTCGAGGGCAACGGCACGTTAATTGTGACTAACCCCGCCGCGATTGCGGACGGAACCAATCTGTATGTCGGCGCTGCCGGCCAGATTTTTGCGCCGGACGTGCCCGAGATGCCCGTAGCGGCCCTACCGGTCGCGCCAGTTCCCGAACCGGGCACGATGGCCTTATTTGCCGCAGGTGCTTTTTTTGCGTCTGCAATCTTGAAGCGGAGGAAATGCCGGAGCAGTCGCGCATCACCCACAAATGAATGACAGGCGTATTGCGCAATTTCAACGTTTTTTTGCGCAGTTTCGATTGTCTATATTCGGCCTAAGCGGGTATGCTGTAGTAGATCTGACCTGGAAGGCCCGACGAACGCCCGATGACAACTGCGCCAAATTTACGCTTGCACCAGTTCCGATCGCTCTTTCTTGCCGGGATGGTTTCGCTCCTTGTTGGGCGACCGCTGCTCGCCGCGCCTCCCTCCGGCACGAACTGGGCCTTGACCTTCGCCGACGAGTTCAACGGCACAACGCTGGACAGCATGAAGTGGAGCAACGGGCACCCGTGGGACACCAGTTCGTCCAAAGCGGGCAACATATCCCTGAGCGGCGGCGTCCTCAATTTGAACTCGGTCCGCGAGCCGTACGACGGCGGCCAGTTCAGCGGAGTCGGCGTGGCCACGCGGCCGCCGTCGGGGTCGGACCTGTTCGACATGACCTACGGCTACGTCGAGGCGAGCATGAAAATGCCGTCGCTGCCCGGCTCGTGGCCCGCGTTCTGGATGTTGGAGAACGGCTGGCCGCCCGAGTTGGACATCAACGAATACCCGATCTTCGTGAACGGAACTTTCAGCGCCTACAACTACAGCGACAACATCCATTACACGAATTCCAGCGGCGGCAATTCCTCGCTGGGAAACGGCGTCCATTACGCCGGCGAAGGCACCCTGAACACGGGCTACCATATCTATGGCATGGGATGGACGCCGACTTCCGTCACGTTCTACATCGACGGCACCGTGCAATCTACGATCACCGATCCGACGGCCGTCGCCAATCTGCTGGCTAGCGGCCCGATGTACATCATGATGGACAACAGCGGCGGCGGAAGCTGGCCGGGGGTGCCCTCCGATGCCCAGTGGGCCAGCGGCGCGAGTTCCGACTTGCAGGTCGATTGGATACGCGTTTGGAAAAACACGAGCGGCTCCGCGACGTCGATCGCCTGGAGCAACACGGCCGCCAACGGCGCGGGAAGCTGGACGAACGCCTCCGCCTGGTCCGGCGGGTCCGTGCCGCAATTAAGCAGCCAGACGGCCGTCTTCGGCGCGAACTCTGTCAACAACCAGACCGTCTCCTGGAACAACTCGCAGACCGTCGGCGGCCTGACGTTCAATTCCTCGACGAGTTACACGATCGGCAGCGCCGCCGGCAGCCTCATGCTGGCCAGCACGAGCGGCTCCACGCTAATCGACGCCACAGCGGCGTCCGGCAGCGGAGCGAATTACCTCAATTCACGCATTGAGCTTTACAATAGTGTGACGATGCAGTCATCGAGCAAGCCTCTCATCGTCAACGGCACGCTGATCGGCACGAGCGGCCTGACGATCGCCGCGGGCGCCGTCACGCTGGCGAACAGTACTACGTACAGCGGCGGCACGACGCTTAATGGTGGCACGCTGACGGCCGCGTCCGATGGCGCGTTTGGGCAGCGGCGCGATTCAATTCAATTTGGGCGGGAACAATTACACGGCACTCCTGGCGCTGGCCGGCGGCAGCGAGTTGGACAACCCGATCGCGCTAACCGCCCGATCGAATGCGACCAGCGCCATCGACAACACGAGCGGCAATAACACGCTCGGCGGCCAGATCACCTTGCAAGTCGGTGGCTCGACTTACGCCATCCAATCCGATGCCAATCTCTTGACGTTGACGGCCGGCACGGCCGTCGCCGTCGGCACGGGCGTCACCGGAACGAGAACCGTCAGCTTCCTCGGGGCCGGGAACACGCTGGTCAACGGCGCTATGATGAATGGCACCTCGGGTTCGCTCGCGGTGGCCGCGAATGGCCCGGGTACGTTGTTCCTTGCCGCGTCCAATAATTACTCCGGCGGAACGACGGTCTCCGGCGGCATGCTGATTGCCCACAACGCCGCGGCGCTCGGCAGCGGCAACGTGACGCTGGCTGCCAATGCGGTCCTGAATTACGCCGCCGTGACCGACGCCCCGCTGGCCGTCGGCGGCGCGCTCGGCATCGGCGGTGGCACAAGCACCATCATCGGCGGCTCGATCGGGACCTCGGCGAGCAGTGCCGCGATCCGCGTAACGGGTCTGGCCGCGGCTACGGCGGCGCCGGTGCAAGTCAACGTCTACGGAGTAAGCGGATTCGCGCCTGCCGCATCGGGCACGTACACGCTGCTCCACGCCGCCACCGGCAGTAGTTTGAATACGGCGGCCTACTCGCTCAATCTGGTCTACAACAACAGCAGTTTCACCGTCGGCGCGCCCTCGGCGACCGCCACGGACCTGACCGTTCCCGTCACGCTCGCAGCGCCGTTGACGACAGCCTATTGGGTCGGCGGGCTGTCCGGCACGCCGCAGGTCTGGGCCGTGTCCGACGGTTCCGCCAACAGCAACTGGTCCACTGCGTCGGGCGGGTCGGTTCAGGCCCTCGTGCCCGGCGCAAGCACCAACGTCTTGTTCAATGGCGTCGGCTACGCGGCATCGCCGAACGGCACCTCGCTGGGCGCGGACATGACTTTCCACAGCCTGACGATCGCGGACACGAGCAATCCCGTCGTGCTCAATCCGGATGGCTTCAATCTGACCGTGGGAAGCGCTGGCATCGCGGTGAACAGCGGCGGTACGCTTTCGATGGTCGGCGACAACGCCGGCGGCCCGCTGAACGTCAATGGCCTTGCCGTACTCGGCGGCACTTCCACGCTCGGAGGATTAAGCGGCGGCGGCACGGTCGCGGCGGCGAGCCACGGGGCGGCGCTGGTCGTCAATCAACTGAGCGACGCAACCTTCTCCGGAAAACTCCTCGACGGCGCGGACCCTTTAAGTCTGACTAAGCTGGGCAGCGCCGCGCTGTCGCTCAGCGGATCGAGCAGCTTCAGCGGCGGCACAACTCTCAATGCCGGCCGCCTCAATGTCAACAGCGCTGCGGCGCTCGCCGCCGGCGGCATCACCATCAACGGCGGCACGCTGGGAAACACCAGCGCCGCTTCAGTTACCGACTCGGTCGCCGTGCAGTCGGCGTGGAATGGAGATTTCACCTTCGCCGGCCCCAAGAATTTCGAGCTTCAGCGGCGGCACAGCCGCGCTCGCCGGCCCGTCGCGCGCGCTCGCGGTCTCCGCAGGCGTCTTGACGGTGGGTACTCTTGCCGGGACGGGCGCGTTCACGCTGACCGGCGGAGGCACCCTCGCGCTGACCAATGCGACCTGCGGTCCGCTGACCGATAACGGCGCGCTGCAAATCGCCGGCACCGCTCAATTCACTAGCCTGTCGGGCAGCGGCGCCGTCCAGTCCTCGGCCGCCGGCGCCACGCTGCAAATCGACGAGCAGAGCAGCACGACCTACGCCGGCATCCTTCGCAACGGGTCAAACACATTGAACCTGGTTAAATATGGCCCCTCCAGCCTGACTCTCAGCAATTCCAGCAGCTATACCGGCACGACGACGATCTACGCCGGGCGCTGACGATGGCGGGAAGCAGCACGGGACTCGGCCTGATCACGGTGGGCGCGAACCAAGGCGAAACCGCCGTGCTGAATGTCGTTCCCGGCAGTTCAGTCACCACTTCGAACGAAGTTTGGGTGTCGTCCACGACCGGCGCGATTGGCACGATGAACATGACCGGCGGCACGGCAAAAATCGGCAGTTGGCTGGCCATCGGCCGCGGCGGCGACAGCGGCACTCTCAACGTCAGCGGCGGCTCGCTCAACGTGGCCACCAACAACTTGACCATCGCCTCGTTTGCCGGTAACCACGGCCAAGTAAACGTCACCGGCGGCACGCTGAGCGCGGTCAACTCCTTTTATATCGGCGAGAGCGGCAGCGGCGCGATGACACTCTCCGGCGGCCTGGCGACGGCCGCAAGCCTGATCGTGGGCAAAAACAGCGGCAGCTATGGCACGTTGAACCTTCAGCCGGGCGGCCTGGTGAAAACGCCGAGCATCACGGCGGGCAGCGGGACCGCGGTCTTTAATTGGTCCGGCGGCACGCTGCAGAATGCACCGGCTGGCAATCTCGCGGTTTCAATGCCCGTCAATCTCATCGGCCCCGGCACGGTTGCCGTCGATAGCGGCCAGACGGTGACGTTTTCGACAACGGACGCGCTCAACGGCAACGGCAGCCTCACGAAGGCAGGCAACGGCCTTTTGGTCTTGGCCGCCAGCAATACGTATACCGGCACGACGACCGTGACCGCCGGCACGCTGAACTTTACGAGCAGTAATTCCGGTCTCGGACTGATCACGGTCGGCACTATCTCCGGACAATCGGCCGTGCTTGACATTCTGCCGGGCGCCTCGCTCACTACGACCAATGAGCTTTGGTTGTCAACCGCGAATGGCGCGCCGGGCACGATGAACATGAGCGGCGGCACGGCGAACATCGGCAGTTGGCTGGCCGTCGGCCGTGGGGGCGACAGCGGCACGCTCAACGTCACCGGTGGGTCGATCAATGTCGCCTCCAATAACTTGACGATCGCTGCGTTCGCGGGTAATCAGGGCCAGGTCAACGTCAGCGGCGGCACGGTCAACGCGGTGAACTCGATGTATGTCGGCGAGAGCGGCAGCGGCGCGATGACGGTCTCCGGCGCCGGCGTGGCATCCGCCGCAAGCGTAATTGTCGGTCTCAACAGCGGCAGCGCGGGCACGCTCAACCTGCAGCCCGGCGGACTGCTGAAAACGCCTAGTATCGCCGCGGGCAGCGGAACGTCCACGTTCAACTTCTCTGGCGGTACGCTACAGAATGCGCCGTCCGGCAATCTAAGCGTCGCGCTGCCGGTCAATCTCAGCGGCAAGGCCACGGTAGTTGTGAGCAGCGGCCAATCGGGCACATTCAACTCGCAGGCGCCAATCGGCGGCGGCGGCGATCTTTACCTGAGCGGCGGCGGCACACTGACCCTCGGCGGCACGAATACCTATGCCGGCGGCACGGACGTCCTGGGCGGAAAACTGATCGTGACTTCGCCACAGGGCATCGAGGATGGAACCACTCTGTATGTCGGCTCTGCTGGCTCGATCTTCGCGCCCGTCGTTCCCGCTCAGCCAGTATCCGCTCCAGCAGTCGAAGTTTCGCCCGTGCCGGAGCCGGGATCGTGGGCACTCCTTGCGGCGGGAATCGCTTGTGGCGCGTTCGCTCGACTGGGAAAATACATTCGCCGTAGACAAATCGGCCTTGGCGGCCGCTCTTCTATGGTATGCGGAGCAGTGAATGGATCGCCCAGACGCCGACCCCCTGATCGCGGGCCTGATTGCCGGTGACAAGCGGGCCTACGCCGCCTTGTACGACCGCTTCGGCGTGCGACTCTATCGGACGGCCTACGGGATCGTGCGAAGCGTGACCGTACATGGGCACCATCAGGGCTTTGGCCGGCGGCGGGCCATTTTGGGGTGTAGGCTTGGACTGGCCGGATAGGTCAAGTTCAGTCACATTTCGGAGTCGAGAGTCATGGTGGGTCGGCAGGACGTTGAGAAGCGGCGGGCGTGGGAGGTGCGGTTCGAGCGGTTTCGGGCGAGTGGGCTTTCGGTCACCCGATTCTGCGAACAAGAACGGATATCGGTATGCACATTCTACTATTGGGCGAAGCGTGCCGGGTCGAAATCGGCTAGGCCGTCCACCTCGACCGCGACTCCGCCGCGGCGGAGTCGCCTGCCCGTGAAGCCCGCAGCCGCAGCAGGCAAGAGTGCGCACGCTGCCGTGGTGCGTTTTTCTTTGAAGGCCGGAGTGGAGGTGTCAGTGCCGGCCGACTGCCTGGAGGCGATTTGTTGTCTCGCCGAGGCACTTCAGCGTGCGCAGGCCGGAGTGTTCCGACGCCTTCCACGAAGTCGTCGTGCGTTCGTGACATGAAAGGCGCCCGCGATGTTGCACTCGTCGCTTTTGTCTCCCTCGGGGCAGACGAAGATCTACTTGTACGCCAAGCCTGCCGATATGCGCAAGAGCTTTAACGGCCTGCACGCCATCGTGCAGTCCGAGTTCCTACGCGACATCCGCAACGGAGACGTGTTTCTGTTTCTCAACCGCCGCTTGGATCGCATCAAGCTGATCCATTGGGATCGGGATGGCTTGGCGATTTGGATGAAGCGTTTGGAACGCGGCACCTTCCAGAGGCCGCAAGGCGCGCCCAGCGGAACGCAGGTCGAAATCGACGCCACCGACTTCGCGTTGTTGCTCTCGGGCATTGAACTGGCGACCGTGAAACGTCGTCGCCGGTATTCGTTCGATGCGGCGAAATCTGCCGCATTGGGACACGTCAGTTCGTAACGGCGCAACGCAGCGCCTTCGCCGCAAAATATTTTTCGGAATCTCGCCGATTTGCGCGAAGGCGCTATTGCGCTTTTTGACGATCTTGTTATCATCAGTCACATGATCGACGCATACGAACTTCCCAACGATCTCGATGCCTGCCAGGGGCTGCTGCGTGTTCAAGCTGCGACCATCGCATCGCAAGATCAGAAGATCGAGGAGTTCACGACAGAGATGCAAAAGCTGCGAAAGCTGCTGAGCTATTTCATCAACGGGCATCGCAGCGAGAAGCGCATCCTTTCGGCCGAGAACCAGTCTTTGCTGCCCTTTGAAAACAGCGAAGAGTTCCAGGCGGCTCGGGCCGAGGCGGAGGCCCAGGCCGAAGCGATCGTGCAGACATACACGGTGACACGCGCCGTGAAGAGGAATAAACGGGACGAGTCGCTGCCCAGCCATCTGCCGCGGATCGAGAAGGTCATCGAGGGCAATGAGGCGCAGAAGAACTGCCCCACGCACGGAGAGCGAGAGGCCATGGGCTACGATACGACCGAGACGCTGGTTTACAAGCGTCCCGAGTTGTACGTGCTGGTGAAGAAATACCCGAAGTATGTCTGTCCGGGCGAAGCCGCCTGCGGCGTGGCTTCGCCGGAACGTCCCACGTCGCTAGTGGAAGGTGATCGTTACGACACCAGTGTGGCGGCCACGGTGGTCGAGGGCAAGTGGTTCCACCACCTGCCAATCTATCGGCACCAGGACGTGTTCGCCGGCAGCGGCTGGACGCCCAGCCGTTCGACGCTGTTGAACCTCGTCAGCCAGGTGCAGTTCGTCATCGCGCCCTTCATCGCTCACATGACGTGGAAGGTTCAGCAGGACGTGGGCGTGGCCATCGACGACACGGGTTGCCGCATGCTGTTGCCGAAGACGCCGCCTGTGGTAATTCCCGGCGACGCCAAGAGCAAGCGTCTGGTCGAGAAGGTTGCCGAGGCGCGTGCCAAAGGCGATTCGAGCTTGCTCGCCAAGATGTGGGTCTATATGGGCCTTTACCTGGCACCCTACAACATCTTCGACTTCCGCGTGTCGCGGCACCGGGACGGCCCCGACGACTTCTTCCGCAACAGCCGATGTATCGTGCAGGGAGATTGTTTCTCGGGAAACTTGAGCGTAGTGATCCACAGCGACGAACGTCTGACGTTCGCCGCCTGCTGGGGGCACGCGCGCCGCAAGGTCGTGGAAGCGATAACCTACGCGAAGGAAAGCGAATTGCTGCTGGGAATGATCCAGGCGCTGTATGATATCGAGACCCGTGCCAAGGACATGACCTGGCAGGACCGCCAGGCGTTGCGCCAGCGCGAATCGACGATCATCCTGGACGCGATTTGGAGTTGGCTGGAGACGAGGCCCTTGCAGGAAGTGCTGCCGAAGAGCGACTTCTCGGAAGCGTTGCGGTACATTCGCAACCACTGGAAGGAACTCAACGTCTACGTTCGGGACGGCCGGATTCCCATCGACAACAATTCAGCGGAGCAGTTGATGAAGCAGGTGGCCATGGGCCGCAAGGCGTGGCTGTTCGTATGCAGCGTGGCCGGGGGCGAGCAAAGTGCGATGATGATGACCCTGGTGAGCAGCGCGGCGACACGACCTCGATGTCGGGGTCTACGTCAAAGACGTGCTCGACCAATTGCTGGCGGGCTCGACGGACTACGAAAGCCTGCTGCCCGACGTTTGGAAACAGAGCCACCCGGAAGCGATCCGCATGTACCGCGTCGAAGAGCGGCGAGACAAAGCCGACCGCAAGCAACTCGAGGCCGCTCGCCGGCGTCTAGCCGCCCGCTGACGCCGGCGCCCCCGGTCGTTGCCGACCGGCGTCACATGGTACTGCTGTGCGGATACTGCGAAGCCGCCAGGACGCGGAGGACGTGGTTCAGGAAGTCTTTCTGGGCGTGCTGAAATCGCGGCAGAGGCTCGAGGATGTCCGGGACTTGACCGCGTATCTATTCACTGCGCTTCGCCGTGCGGCCGGCCGATCAGCCGAACGGCGGGCGCGTGGGCCGGTGCTGTCCGAGGCCGCGGTCGAAGCGGCGGCCGCCGCTGAACAACCGCGCGACGACCGCGGCCCGTGTGGCGAGCGATTGCAACGGGCGTTGCTCGCGCTGCCGCCGGAACAGCGAGAGGTGGTTTTGCTGAAGACCGACGGCGAGCTGACCTTCGCCCAAATCGCTGAAGTGATCGGCGCGAGCACGAACACGGCGGCCAGCCGCTACCGCTACGCTTTGGAAAAGCTGCGTAAAACGATGGAGGACCAGGGATCGTAGGGTGTGTGGAGCGAACCGCCGCAAAATGGCGGGTTACGCACGGAGTCCAGAGCGCCTCATCGCGCAAGGTGATGTTGGGGCGGTTCGCGCAACGCACCATTGAATAGGTTGTTCCGTGCTCCACCCACCCCACATGATTTGAATTGGAGACCTTCCGATGAAAGATGATTTTCAATTGCCGCCGGAATTGCAACGGCTTGAGCGGGCGTTACTTGCGCTTCCGCGCGAGCAGCCTTCCTCCCAGTTGAAGGAGCGGTGTTTGCACAGCTTGCGGGTCGAATTGGGCCGGCCGCAGTCCGGCAGCCGCTGGGCTTTCGCAATAGCGATAGCCGCCAGTGTGCTCGTTGGCTTGAACCTCTCGCTCAGCGCGACCCAAGCCACGGACTACGGCTATCGGCGCGACGTGCGTCAACTATCTGTGGAGAAGACGGCGGCGGAAATACGCCGGCTGCTGCCGGATGTTTCACCGCGCGAGGCCGCGCGCCAGGCGGTGTTGCTGCATTCGGGCTCTACAATCGTTCCTTGCCCGATCGTGCCCGCCGGACGTGTCGTGCTCGACAAGAACTTGGAGTTAGCGAAGGCCGATCAGTAGGAGAAGTTATGGGATATGCACTGTTAATAATTGAGAGTTTGGCTTGGTCGCTGCTGTTGGTGGCGACGGTTTTAGCCTGTGTAGGGCACCTGCGACGGGGCTGGCTGCGGCTGGCGTTGGCACTCCCGGTGCCGCTCGTTTTGCTGGTGATCCACGTATGGCTGACTGCCATCGCCGCACAACTCCAGTTCGCGTACCACATCGGCAGTTGGTTTTACCCGGTGCTGGTTTTAACCATCGGCGTACTCGGAGGGACCGTTTGGCTAATGTTTCGCGGCCTCCGTCGCGGCAACATTGATGGAGCAACCTGCGCCGCCGCCACCTGGCCGCGCGGCAAGCTGGCGATTTCGCTGGTCGCAGCCGTGACTCTCTACGGCATGACTTTCTGGAACCTCGACCTGGCCGCGCGGCAGCAATTGGCCGCGCTCCGCGTCGAGGCGGGCGCGGCGGCCCTCTCCGTTGCGCCGCCGCGCGTGCCCGACCGCGACAACGCCGCCTTGGTCTACCAGCGGGCGTTCGAGGCGATGGGACGCGAAGACCAGGCGGACGACACGGTTCCCGGCGCGTGGCAGTGGGACGAGGCTTCGCGAAAGGCTTGGGAGGATGCCTGGACGTTATGGGAAACGACGGGAAAAATCGAGTCCGGCGCACACGACCCGGCGCTGCGGAAGTTCTTGGCTCGGCAAGCGCCGGCACTGAAACTATTGCGGCAAGCCGCGGCCATGCCCGGCTGTTACTTCGAGCGCGACTACGGCCGGCCCAGCATCTCCATGCCAATTCCTGAATTGCGCCCTTTGCGCCGCGGCGGCCGCCTTTTGGCCCTGGACGCGGTTGCGAGCGCGGCCGACGGGAACTATCGCCGGTCGGTTGAGGACATAAATGCGATATTCCGCATGGCCGAACATCTTGGCGGCGATCCGTTGCTGATTTCGGAATTGGTTGCGATCGCCGTGGACCGCCTGGGCATCGAATCGCTGCAAGTAGTGCTTGCCAACTATCATGTTCCGGCCGCCGAGTTGGCAGCCTTGAAGATGTCCGACAGCGTGTCTTTTCGTGTCTTGTTTCAGCGGGGGCTGCGCGGTGAGGAAGCCTTGCGGCTAGCCACCTTTGACAACGTCGGTTCGGGACGGCTGGATTTTTCAGACATCATGAACCGACCGCACTGGGTCGCCGCTCCACCGCTTTCGTCGCCGTACCGTGTTTTCATGCTCAGCGACGACCTGGCGGCCCATCGCCAATTCACGGCCGAAATGGATCAGGCGGCGCGAATGCCCTATTGGCAAGCAAGAGATCGCCTGCAACACATCGAGCAGGAGATGCGAGATAGTCCGGGCGGTGCATTAACGGCAATGCTCCTGCCCGCGGTAGGCAAGGTCATCGAAGCCGCCTCCAGGGCGGACGCACGCCGCGACGTAGCCCGAATCGGTCTCGCGTTATATGCCTACCGCTCCAAGAACGGCCGTTTTCCCGCGAAGTTGGACGACTTGGCGCCCGACTTCATCGCGGCCGTGCCTCCCAATCCGCTGGACGGCAAGCCGATGAAGCTGATGCTGGCCGAAGGTGGCGTGACCGTGGACAGCAGCGCCCCGGAGCCGCCCAAGCAAGAGGAAAAGCCGTTCCCTTTCGATACCAAGAGCCGCGAGGTCACATTCACCGTGCCCGATTCTGGGAACGGCCCGGACAAAAAATAAGAATCCGCGTTACACTTTACTTCTTCTCATCGACTATCTTATTGAACCGAGGCTCGCGATGAGAAGTTGAGCATGACTGACTGGGAAGCGGTAGTACGCGATAACGTGGCCGCCGTGCAGAGCACGGTCTACCGCCTCGTCGGCAATCATGCGGACGCATGGGACTGCGTTCAGGAAACCTTCCTGGAAGCGGTCAAGATCGAACGCCGCGAGGCGGTCCGCGATTGGCCTGCCCTGCTCCGCCGCATCGCGACGGCGCGGTCGCTGGACCTGCTGCGGGCACGCTCACGGCAGCGTCAACGGCTCGATGCCGAATCGGACCCGACCGAACTGGCCGGGAGCGAAGCGGGCCCATTGGAATGCGCCGAGTCGCGCGAGCTTGCCGACGGCTTACGAGCCGCGTTGGCCAACTTGCCTCCGCGGCAGGCCAAGGTTTTCAGCCTCAGTTGTTTTGAACAGATGACTTGCGAGCAAGCGGCCCGCGAATTGGGCATCCACCCCACCGCGGCACGAATGCTCTTGAGTCGTGCCCGGCGGCACTTGCAACGGCTCTTGGGCCGCTTTTGCGGCGCAGCAAAGGATGATCTTTGAGGACTTCGATGGAAGAACGCAAGAACTTCGATCGCGATGACCTGCTTGACCGCGCGGTGGAAGCCGTGCTCCGCGAACCCGCGCCCGGCGAACCGTCGCCGGACAAGCTCGCGGAGTTACTCGCCCGCGTGCGTCATGCCGCCGAACAACCAACCCCCATCACGCTTATTGAAAGGATCAAGAACATGAAACCGATGACACGAATTGCCGTGGCCGCCGCCATTTTGATCGCCTTTGCCGGGCTGATTTCCTGGCTCGCGCCGCATGGCGGGACCGCCCCGGCTTTCGCCCAGGTCGCGGAAGCGTTGAACAAAGTGGAAAGCGCAACCTGGAAGACCGAGACCGTGGTCAAGTCGCCGGACAACAAGACCATCAAGTGGACCGCGACGAACATGTTCCTTGCGCCGTCGCACGAACGGACCGAGATGACTGCGGACGGCGGGAAGACCAAAAGCATCTCCATCACTGACGGACAGAAGGACAAGATGATTACCCTTGCTCCGGCCGCTAAGACCGCATGGGTATTCAAGCTAAAGAACCTTCCCAAGGAGAGTCCGATTGGCAGGACGTTTCAAGGCATGCGGGATTTCGTTGCCGTAGCCCAAGGTGGCAAGGAAGGAAAAGTGGAACGGCTAGGCGAGAAAACCATCGACGGCCGCCGCGCGGAAGGCTTTCGCTTGAAACTGGGCGCCATCGAGGTCAAGTTCTGGGCCGACCCCAAAACGTCGCTGCCCATCCGCGTCGAAGAGTCCACATCCAACCCCGAGATGCAGATCGTGATGACCGACTTCCGCACCGGCGCGGACCTGGACGAATCGTTGTTCAGCGTGGACGTGCCGAAGGGCTACACTGTCCAGCAAACCGCGCAGCTTGATCTTTCCAAAAAGCCGATTCAGTATCTGGCCGACGCCTTGAAGCTGGCCGCCGAACTCAATCAGGGAGTTTTCCCGCCGGAATTGCGCGGCGAGCGGGGCATTGACGGCGTCGTCCGCCGCGGCGCCATAGCCGCGGCGAAGAAGAACCCGGCCGGCGATATGAAGCTCGGGACGGAGATTGGTATGAAGCTGGGCGGGGCCTTCGGCGTCCTCTTCAGCCTGCAGCCCGAAAACGACTGGCACTACGCCGGCAAGGATGTCAAGCTAGGCACGCCGAACCGGCCGATCTTCTGGTACAAGCCGACTAAGAACGGCAACTATCAGGTGCTTTACGCCGACTTGACGGTGAAAGAGGTTTCGGCGAAGGACGCCCCCAAGGCGCCGGAGGCGGAAGGAACGAAGAAGTAAAATCCAGTGTTAATCTCGCCGCCACTTCGCCACAAACGCCGCGTAATCCTCCGGTGTGTCGATGCCAAATGTTGGCTGGTCGATCACACCGACGAGGATCTCGTAGCCGGCTTGCAAGACGCGAAGCTGCTCGAGTTTCTCGACTTGCTCCAGGCTCGATGGCGGCATGGCGGCCAGCTTGAGGAGGAACTCGCGGCGGTAGGCATAGAGCCCGACGTGCTGATAGAAGTGCGGCGGATCGGCAGCGAGCAGCGCATCGTCCCATTCGCGCGCATGGGGATCGGGCTGCGGCTGAAATAGAGTGCCCTGCCCTGCTCATCGAAGACGACCTTCACGCAGGCTGGGTCCTCAAATTGCCTCCGGCTGCGGATCGGCGTGGCGAGCGTCAACATCACGGCCTCCGGATGCGACTGGAGCATTTCCACGGCCAGATCGATCGAACTGCCGGCTATCTCCGGTTCGTCGCCCTGCACGTTGACGATAATCTCCGCATCTCCCATCCGTCGGGCGACCTCGGCCACGCGATCGGTGCCGCTGGCCGCGCGAGGGTCGGTCATTTCGGCCTTGCCGTCGAACGCCTGCACCGCGCGGAGGATTTCTTCATGGTCCGTGGCCACGCAGATGCCGCCGGGCAGCTTCGCCCGGCTGGCCGATTCGTACGTATGCTGGATCAGCGGCTTGCCCGTCTCGGCCAAGAGCAGCTTTCGCGGCAGGCGGGTCGAGGCAAGCCGGGCGGGGATGACGATTTGAACTTTAATTGTGTGCAATCACGTCCCCCGACAGCAGCCGAACCACTCGATGTGCCGGCGCGGGCAAAAGGTCAGCCCGTTCTCACGGCAATAGGGTTCGAGCCATTCGCCGATTGCCGCCAACTCGGCGCACTCGGTGCCCTGCGGCATGAGCAATACTCGATCCCGATCGAATTCGTGCAAGCCAGATAGAAACGTCCGAACCTCGTCGCAGTCCTCCATGTTGCCGACGACAAACTTGAACTGGCAATCATACTCCGCGTTCAACCGCCGCAAGATGTCCGTCGCCGCACGGTTCCGTTCGTGAGTTTCGATCCACTCCGGCGCTTCGGCGGCAAGCGGCGTTGAGTTAGAGAGCTTGGGGCTCACCGCCATCAGATCGCACTCGACGGGCAGATAGCGAGTTCCGGCCGTCTCGATCGTGACGTGCATCCCGCGGCGGCGCAGCTCGGCACATAGCGGAACCAAGTCCGGGAACAACATCGGCTCGCCGCCGGTGATGACAACGTGCCGTGGCGGCTGTCCATTCGTAGCGTCCATCGCGCACTTTTCCACTTCGGCCACTACGGCATCAACCGAAAGGTATTCGCCTTCCGGCGTCCACGAAGCGTACGGCGTATCGCAAAATCGGCAGCGCAGGTTGCAGCCGCTCGTGCGGACAAAGACGCTCGGCACGCCGGTCAGCCGACCCTCGCCTTGCAAAGAGTGATAGATTTCCGCGATGCGCATGTAGAAAGTTTTCGCTGTTGATTGGTCCCGTGCGGACAATTCTTGTGGGGCAGATTGCCAATCTGCCTGGCAGGTTAGCAACCTGCCCCACGTATCCCACTCTTTCAGCCCTGATACTCTAACGGATCCTTCAGCCCGGCTTCGGCAAAACCCTTGCGCCGCAATTGGCAGGCGTCGCAATGGCCGCAACTGATGCCGTTCTCGTCTGGGTCGTAGCACGAGTGCGTCAGCGAGTAGTCAACTCCTAATTC
Organism: uncultured Planctomycetia bacterium; assembly: GCA_963707295.1. Classification (GTDB taxonomy): domain Bacteria; phylum Planctomycetota; class Planctomycetia; order Pirellulales; family Thermoguttaceae; genus JANXQG01. The sequence continues at coordinate 1,807,094 of CAVPPL010000005.1, read as the reverse complement.
TACGCCGCGGCGGATTATCTGGGACTTGGTCAGGCGAATCAAGGGCGTATGGACCACGAATTTCAACTGCCCCTCCACGCCGGCCTTCGTCCCCAGGTTGGCCAGCCGCTGGAAAGCCTCGATATACTCCGGGCGGCAATCGGGATAGCCGCTGTAATCGACCGCATTCACGCCCACGAAGATATCGGCCGCCCCGACCGTTTCCGCGTATGCCAAGGCCAGCGAAAGCAAGACCGTATTCCGCGCCGGCACATACGTCACCGGAATGCCTTCCGACATCGCGTCCGCAGGGCGGTCCTTGGGCACTTCCAACACGTCGGTCAGCGCACTTCCGCCAAGCTGGGCCAGATCGACGTCCAAAATCACATGCCGCACGGCGTCCATCGCGCGGGCGACGCTCCGGGCGGCCTCCAGCTCAAAGTGGTGCCGCTGGCCATAATCGACCGAGAGCGCGTAGAGCTTGTAACCGTCGTTCCGCGCGATCGCGGCTGTCGTGGCCGAGTCGAGCCCCCCGGATAGGAGGATTACGCCCGGTATCTCGGGCTTCGGTGCATTGGGGCTAATCACGTCTATCCCCTTTCCTAAAACCTAGCGTCATGCCACAATTATTCGCAGCAAGAGAGGAAGGTGCAAGTGAGCGCCAGTTTCAGCGATTGTCTCGAGACGTTTGATAATCAATTTCCTGGGCGAGATTACACCATTGAAATCGTCTGTCCGGAGTTTACGTCGGTCTGCCCGAAGACCGGGCAGCCCGATTTTGGCACGCTGACCTTCCGCTACGTGCCCGACCGGAAGTGCGTGGAATTGAAAAGCCTGAAGCTCTATTTGCAGCAATTTCGCAACGAGGGCATTTTTTACGAACACGTGACGAACCGCATCCTGGACGACCTCGTGGCCGCGCTCGCGCCGCGGCGGATGGAACTTATCGCCGCCTTCACCCCGCGGGGCGGAATTACCACTACAGTTACTGCGGTGTTCACCAAAACCATATAAAAACAAATGAATGAATCACCGCGCGTCATCCTTTCGGGCTTTGCCGACGAATCGGCCAACGGCAAAACGGCCCTGGAACAGTTCGTCGCCTTCGCCGCACTGGGGCTGCAATACTACACCATTCGCTTCATCGATGTCGGGCAAGGCGTCAAAAACGTGATGAAGCTGAGCGTCGGCGAAATCCAGAAGATTCGCCAACTCCAGAACGAATACGGCCTGAACGTCTCGTCGATCGGCTCGCCCATCGGCAAGGTCAAAGTTGTCGATATCGAGGACGGCACGAAAAACGCTTACGTGCCCTTCGACAAGTACCTGGCCGGCGACGTGCAAAAGGCCTGCGAGCTGGCGCACGCGTTTGAGACCAAACTGATTCGCGGCTTTTCCTTTTATCATCCCAAGGGCAGCAACCCTCGGGACCATCTGGCCCAGGCCGTCGATCACTTGGGTCATATCGCCGAGGCATGTCACCGCAGCGACCTGACGTTTGGCCTGGAGGTCGAGGCCAACTTGATCGGCAGCACGGGCCTTTTGCTGGCCGAGATTCACCGGCAGGTCAACCATCCGGCGATGGTCCTGATCTTCGACGGCGCCAACATTCTATCCCAAGGCTTTTCCACCGCCGAAGTTTACGAACAGTATCAGGCGATGAAGCCGGGCCTCGGCTGGATGCACATCAAAGACTATCACCATAGCCCCGGCGCGACCAAAGGCGGTCACGTCGATGAAGACACGCTGGCCAACTTCGTGCCCGCCGACCTGGGCGATTCTGGGCACGAAGTCATCCTCCGCGACTTCCGCCAAATCCTGCCCGGCCTGGAAGCCAAGCTCCGCCGCCGCGGCATCCCCGGCGTGTTCCTCGACCTCGAACCGCATCTGAAAGGCGGCGGGCAGTTTGGCGGCTTCAGCGGTCCCGACGGCATGGGCGTCGCCCTCCGCGGGCTGTGCCGAGTTTTGGATTATGTCGGCATCGAGTATCGCTTGCGGGATTTTGGCGACGTGAAGGCGGCGCGGGGGTTTTGAGCGAAATTGAAGAGTGGAGGTTCTGGTCGCCCCCGCCCGGCTCGTCCGGGTGGAGCGCAAGATTGACGGCTACCACGCTAGTTCGAACTCTCCATTCCTTAAACTTCGCGGCCGCCGCCCGGCCCTGCCGGGCGGCGGCCGCGAAGTCGGTGGGCCGTGTCGGGGCATGTGCTTGTAGCCATCAATCTCTCGCTATACCGACGCAAGGTCGGCAGGGGCGTAGCGCCTGCAACTGCCGCTAGGGATACTTGTATCCCACGGCATTTCCGCCGCAGTTGACGGCGCGTCGCCCGGCAAGCTAAAATAGCGACGGATGGAATTGGAGGATGCGGCCATGTTGGGCGATGGTGGACTGGCGTTCGCGGAATTTGTCATGCAAGAGCCCCTCCCCTTGGCTACGGTCCATCGCGCCATTCTGGAGTTTCTGCGAGACGCGGAGGATGTGGTATTGTTCGGGCGCAGGCGGTGAACGCCTACGTGGACGAGCTGCGAATGACGCAAGACGTGGAAGTGGCCAGCACACGCGCCGCCGAAGTCGCCGAAGAGCTTCGCGTTCAGCTGAACGCGCAGTTTCAGATTGCCGTGCGGGTGCGGGAGATCGGCGAGGGACGCGGTTATCGCGTCTACCAGATTCAGAAGCCGAAGAACCGTCATTTGGCCGACATTCGAGCAGTCACGGTTTTACCTCCGGCGCGTCGAATAGGCGGCATCCTGGTTGTTGAACCGGAGGAACTGATCGCCGGCAAGTTGATCGCTTTCCAGCGCCGGCACGGGACGCCGAAATCCGGCACCGATTGGCGCGACCTGGCCGTCTTGCTCCTGGCGTTTCCCGAATTGAAAACCGAGTCCGGGCCGGTCCGCCAGCGGCTGGAAGCCGCCGCCGCGGAGCCGGCGATTATCGCCGCGTGGGAGCGGCTCGCTGCCCAATCAATCGAGGCCGAGCGGGACGATGGGTTTTGAAGCTTCCTTGATTTCTTGATCGCGCGCGTCATGGAATCAAAACTACTTTAACTGGGTTCCGCATGCTGAGGGTTCCGACCGATGGCTCCCAACGAAATTGTCGAGAAGGTGATTGCCGGAAAGGCGCGATCCGACGAGTTGCTGAGTCTATGGAGGAGACTATGGCGGGCGTATGAGAAGGGCGGTTCCAAGGCCGTCGTCGAGGCATTGGAGGAACTTCGCAATGTTCTCGCGAGCGAGGAGGAAAAATGAGCCACTGGCGCTTGGATTGGGTGGAGATCAACGGATTTCGAGGTGTGGCGAGCAAACGGCGCTTCGATTTTGGGGGGAGGAACGGCCTATTATTCGGTCCCAACGGTCAAGGCAAATCCACCGTGCCTCTTGCCATCCAGTGGGGTCTCTTCGGTAAATTCCCGGAGAGATTCGTGCTTCCGAATACTGGATTCGGGTCGTTTCTTGCGTCCCGGGTAAACGACAAGGGTACTTTTTCGGTGCGGCTGGCGTTCCAGCGCGATGGCGAGCGTATAGTCGTTTCTCGCGCGCATGGAAGCAAGCACAAAGGATTTGCAGTGGAAGTCGGCGGCGAAACCTACGCCGACGCTAAAGGGAAGGAAAAGCTAGACGAGTTGCTCGACATCGACCCCGATACGTTCTCGCGTCTAATCCTGCTGCACCAAAGCCAGATTCGCGGCCTGTTCATGGATGAGGTCAAAGACCGGCGGAAAGCGATGGACAAGCTGCTCGGAATCGACGCTCTTGAGGCAATCGCGACGAAACTGAGCGCCAAAGCGTTCAAGGAGCGCGCGGACGAATTGCTGTCGCAAGAACGGGAAACCGCCATAAGACTTGAGGGTCAAGAGCGAAATCTTGTGGAACTGCGCGAGGAAGCTCAGGAAACTGCCCGCAAACGGGGGTACCAAAGTCGGCACTTCTCGCTGACAGGACTGAAGCGAGAGTTTGAGGAACTCTCCGCGCAGTTAGCGACGATCGCCGAAACGTACGGCGTGCGGCTCGTTCCGTTGCCCGCCTGTACGGCCGTCGAGGACGGCCGCCGCGTGTGCGGCCTAGTTCGTGATGCGATCAATAAAGTGCGCGCCGAGGCTGATGTGCGGAAGAAGTTGACTGCGATGGACTCGGAGTTCGCGGCATTGACTGCATTGGTCGGCCGCTGGCGGACGGATTTCAAAGTCATGGAGGCCGCCGAAGAGGCGCTTCGCGACCACGAGACTGCCGCAGGCTCCCAAGAGGACCTGGATCGAAAGACCAAAACGCTCGCAGGTCGCTTCGAGCGCGCGAAGAAGGACCTCACGAACGCCAACGCACTCAGAGCCCTCTTATGTGATGCGTTGAGTTACATCGAAGCATCGACGGCAACGGACTGTCCGGTTTGCGAGCAACCCTTGCCATCGCGCGGCGCGGACGCAATCCGCGAGCACGCTGCAAAACTCGCGGATGAGACGACGCGGGCGCTGGAACGCGCGAAGAGGAATCGCGCCAAGACGCCGATGCGCACGAGAATCTCAAACTCGTGCGGCGTGAGCTTGTTAAACAACGCGATGACCGGAAGCGCCAACTTGAAACTCTGCGGGGAGAAGCCCTGAGCGCGCTTGGCGGGTCGGGTACCACCGACGAAAAAATGGCGGCGCGGCTTTATGAGGCTCTCGCTTCAAGGAAATCGGATCGGGAGCAGCTTGCACTGGGGGCGAGCGCGCTTGGGGAAGCTATCGGCAAGATCGAGCAGCGCACGGCTGCGGTATCGGAGGCGCTGCTTCCCGTGCTCGACCTGTCGGGCAAGCTCGCCGCGGTAGAGGACGCGCGAAAGAAGGCTGCGAATGCAGGCGGCGTAGAGGCGCGTAAAGCCGACCGGTTGCGAACGACGGCGGTCGATGTTGAGGCATTGAAACAAGTTCTTTCCGAGGCCAAGGATCAGCATGCCACCGCGTCTCTTGGGGCTGCGGCCTCCCGAGCCCAGGAGCTTTACTCGATGCTGGTGGACCATCCCTATTTCGACACGTTCAAAATCGAGACTGAACCGGGACAAGGAGGGTACGTGAACTACTGTTACCAGATTTTCAAACGCCCTGCCGCTGGGGACGGCGCGGAGGCGCGGCTGGTTCTCTCCGATGGTCAAATGACGGCTGCGGCGCTGGCCCTTTTCTACGCGCTGGCAGAGTCGGCATATCATTCTTTCGATCTACTGTTCATCGACGACCCGACGCAAAACCTGGACGACAAGCGGAAGGAATCCATGGCTCGCGCCGTTACGCAGATTGCAAAGCTCAAGCAGGTGGTGATCTCGACCCACGATGCGGATTTCGAGGCGAAGCTCACTGATGCCGGGTTCAAGGACGGCGCGGCTTGCTTCCGGTTCCGCGACTGGAATGGCGATCCGCAGGTCTCGGTATCATGAACGAACTGCCGCCCCAACTCAAAGTCGAGGTAAAGTTTACGACCAGTGCGAGCGTGAGCGTTCCTACGCGCGAACGAGATGCACTCCATCCAGACGTTGACGGGGCGGTTGGCGTGATAGCCGTGATATGCCTCTTTGGCGACCGGGAACTGGACGGCCACTGGATTCTTGTTGATTTGGACGATGCATACGGACGGCGAAAAGCCGGAGCGTTATCGGCGCGGATCATAGACCTTGCACGGACTTCCGAGCAACAGCGGCGCCTTCAACCCCTCCGCGATGCCGTTTTCGCGCTGGCCGGCGGTGCTGGAAGCCTACATCGAGAACGCGATAGCCGGCCGCGCCATTCTTCAGAACGAGTTCAAAAAACGCTTCGCCTCTGGGATGCTAGGCGAGCACGTTGGCACTGATCGCATTCTGGATATCGATCACCTTGCGAACATCGGCCGCGTAGTCAGCACCCACGGCGAGAGCGTTGCCGGTGGGATTTTTCAGGACTTCTTTGTGGTCCTCTTGCGACTGATCGGTTATGCGAACGTGGTCTCAAATCCCGTCGGAGTACCCGACGTAACGGCATCCGGGTTGCATACAAGCGATCGCGCCGAGCTTTGCGGTTTCAGCCGCGAGGAAATCGGGCGCATGGCGGAGCTATGCGAAGAAGCAGGAGAAGCGGCATTGTCGGCCCGACTCCGGAAGCATGAAACGCTGTAATTGTAATACTATCTGCGAAGCAGTCAATTGTTGCAATCCAACCTTGCGGCTTGTCTTCTGATTGACAACGCAATGTTCGGTTGCGAAAATGTGGTCATGTTTCACCGCATGTCAGCGGTTAATTTCCTGTTGTTTGGAGAAGGGATCGCGGACTATGTCGGACATTCAAGGCGTAGCCTACTGCCCGCATTGCGGAAATACCGCACCACAAACCCTCCAAGGAACGTGTAGCCACCTTCACAACGCCGACGGAGCGCACCACTTCTTCTTTACTCAGTGTCAGTCGTGCCTCGAAGCATTGACGTATCGCCATATTGATTCTCGCAATTCGGTTCCTGAGATTTCTCACGGTCAATTTGACCTCAGCAAGTACGAACTTGTCTGGCCCAAACCGAGCGGGTTGCACGATTGCGTTCCACCGTTAGTGCGAAAGATATACGCCGAAGCGGCTGTAATCAAGACGCGCGCCCCGAATGCCTTCGCCAATCAAATCAGGCGATCACTTGAAGCGGTCTGTAAAGATCGAGGTGCCGCCAGCAAGACGCTCGCCCAAAACCTAACGGATCTTGCGCAGCGCGGTGAGATACCACAAACACTCACCGAGATTACGGACGTCCTACGGCAACTCGGTAACGTCGGTTCTCATGCAGGTGATGACGACATAGCACCAGAATACGTTGACGTGATTGACGACTTCTTTCGCGCTATAATCGAATACGTGTATATTGCTCCGCATAAGGTTTCACAGTTCAAGGCTCGTCTTGCCTATGCCCAGGGAGCCGGACAGCAACCAGCAACTTAACAAGCCGTTCAATCCGACGTCCGATTCCTGCGCGGCGCGGGCCGACTCGACCTTCTGCCGCGGGACGGCTGCGGGCGACCGCTTCGGCAATCTGGGCTTCCAGGGCGTCAAGCTCGGCATAGCGGCTGCCGACGACCTCCAGGTAGCGCCGCTCAAAGGCGATGAGTTCGCTGCGGAGGGTCGCCAACTCCAACTCGGACTCGGCAAGCTCCGACTGAAGGTTTTCCAGTTCCGCTTGCTTGCGCCCGAGTTCCTCCTCCTCCGGCGAACGAAATCCGGCGGGTTCCGAGGCGGGCTTAGAACCCTGTAGTCGCGGCGTTCCGGGCATGAGGAGTGCCTTTGTTGACAGACCTACTCGCTAAAGGTCCCCGCCGACCCCGCGTCGGTGGAAGGATGACTGATGGGCTAAACGCGTGAATTCCAACTCTTAATCGCTTTTCCCGCCGGCCGCCGCCCGGCCCGGAGAGCCGGGCGGCGGCCAGCGGGAAAAGCGAAAGCTGTCACGAGGCTTGGGCGGGTTACCTGCTCAATCATCGCTCCACCGGGACAAGCCCGGCGGTGGCGTCTGAATTGCCATCATATCCAAAACCCGGTAGAATTGCACCATGAGCACTGAGACGCAAGAATTGGTTCGCATCTGCGAAGCTTTGCCGGAGAGTAAGCGTACCGAGGTCGCTGACTTTGCGCGATTTCTGCTTGCCCAGCAAGACGACGAGCGGTGGGAACAATTGATCGGTTCGGACGAGCGACGCCCGAAGCTGGATGCATTCCTTCGGGATTCCGCCACCGAACCCGCAACACCGTTGGATTGCGGTCGCCTTTGAAGTCGCTCACCCGCCCCAGCTTCTGGCGAGCGTATGGTGGGCTGGACTCGCAGGTACGCGGGGCCGGCGCAGGGCCTACGGTCTTTTTGCCGAAAACCCGGACCACCCCTCGCTCCGTTTCAAGAAGCTGGGCGGCTACGAAAACGTTCGGTCCGTACGGATCAACGAGCAATACCGCGCAGTGGGCGAGCGAAGCGGCGACACGATCGTTTGGGTCTGGGTCGGATCGCACAACGACTTCGACAAGCTATTCGGCTGAGTTGTCGCCAAGCACGAACTCTAGGGCGTTGCCTGGTTCTTGAACAACCGAAGCCCCGCGAATGCGCCGCTGAAGGAAACTAGGAGGTGTGTCACGTTGCAATCCCCCAGCGACGCAGTCGCGAGGCTCCAGCCGCGGCCGGCCCAGCGATAGAAGATTTGCGTTAGGTGCTTGTCGCGCCTTCCGCACCTTCCGCGGCTTTCGCGTCTTGTTCCGCCGCTGCGGCCTCTTGCACGTGCTGCGGCGCATCGGCGGCCGGCGCCTCTTCAGCCGACATGACGTCCTGCTCCGGATGCGGCATGCGCTTGCCAATCAACTGCTTGGTCAGCGCTGATGTAGTTGCCGCCCCAGTAGGCCGTGACGGCAAACGCCGCGAAGGCCGCGAACATGGTCATAAGGTGCATGCCACCGGTGAACGAGAGGCCAAGAAGAACCACGCCGGCGACAGCCGCAACGAGCGACACCGCCAGCTTGATTCGCGATATGACGCTGAGGCGTTTGCTGTCGTGCGTGTTGATGGCCGTTTCCGCCGAAAGGTTTGCCAACTGCCGCATGGCTGTCAGGTCGATGTTCTTTTCCGGCGCCGCGGCGCGGGGGCCGAAGCTGATTGGCTCGTCGGAGTTTGCCGCGGGCGCAGCGATGGTTGCCTCGGAGGTCGGTTGCTTAGCGGCTTTCACCGGTTCCTTAACCGGCGCACAGGCTTGCGAGGCCGCCGGACGCGGGACCGTCGAATCGCCTCGGTTCCGCGCCAGCAGTCGCGACATGTAATCGTCGATCGAATCGTCCTCGTGTACCGGTTCTTGCGCCGGTCGTTGAGACCGCAGCGCGGGCGACGTGATGCTCGCCGAACCGCCGTTCCCGCGCAGGTTGGCCGATTTCTCCTCCACCTGCGGTTTTCCCGATCCGGTAGCGTCGTCCTCGGTGTCGATGTTATAGCCCGTGCGGCGGAGGATTTCGGCCAGATCGACCGCACTGCTTTTGGCTGGGCTGTCCTTGTCAGGCGGGGCGACCGGTTCGGCGGACGAGGAGGCCGACGGTTCCGATATCGCTTCCGAATCCGTTAGCGACGCGACAACGGCAGGCTGCACGGCAGCCGTATCTTCTGCGGTTGCATCCGCGCCGCGCAACCCCTTCTGCAGGCGTTTAGATTCCTCCAGTTCCTGTCTAAGCGTATCAAGGTCCGCTTGCCGCCGATCAAGTTCCGCAGTGCGGTCGTCGACCGTCCGCTGCGATTCACTCTGCTGATCCTCCCACGCTTTCTGGCGATCCGCCAGCGTGCGCACGCTGGGCATTGATCTCCGCCTGCCGGGCCTCCAAGCGGCGATCGGCCTCAGCTTGGCCGGCGGCCAGTTCGCGGCCGCGGGATTCGCATTGTTTAAGTTGCCGCTCCAGTTCGGCGCGCTGCGTATCGAGATCGACCCGCAAGGCGTCGAGCCCTGCGAGCCGTTCTTCAAGGCCCAATTGCGCGGCGGCTTTCTGCGTTTCCCATGCGGCCTTCTGCTCGTCGAACGCTTGCCGCGCCGCGTCAAGTTCAGCCTGACGGGCAGAGACCTGTTCGGCAGCCTCCGATTGCGATGCTTCTATTTCGTTTTGCTGCAAGTCCCACCGGCGGCGATCCTCGGCAAGTGTCGCCTGTGCGGCGTCCACATCGGCCTGCACGCGCTCCAACTCCGCGCGAGCGGCGGTGATTTGCCGCTCTCTATCGGCCGCTTCGGCATCCCAGGCGGCCCGTTGCTCGTCGAAGGCGCTGCGCGCGGCGTCTAACTCGGCCTGCCGTGCGGCAAGTTCCTCCGCTATCGCTGATCGCGACTTGCCATCTTCGGCTGCGCTGAGCTTCCCATTGCAGGCGCGACTCGGCAAAGGCCGATTGCTTTGATTCGAACTCCGCGTGCAGGCGCTCAACTTCCGCCCGCGACGCCGCACTGTGTTGTTCATGCTCCGCGCGTTCGGCTGTCCAAGCGGCCTTTTGCTCATCGAGCGCGCGGTGCGCGGCGTCCAACTCGGCCTGTCGAGCGGCCAGCTCCTCGGCGAACTCCGATTGCGATGCGATTACATCAGCCCTTTGCGAGTCCCATCGCCGCTGTTCGTCGGCCAACGCCGTCTGCTTCGATTCGACCTCCGCGGCGCAAGTGCTCGACATCAGCTCGTGCCGCCGCATCCTGCTGCACGTGCTCTGCCCGTTCGCTCAGCCATGCGGTTTTTTGCGCGTCGAACGCTTGCCGAGCGGTCTCAAGCTCGACCTTGCGCGAGCCAATCTCTTCGCTGGCCGCCGATTGCCGCGCGATCGCTTCCGATGTTTGAGCTTCCCATTGCCGACGCTCCTCGGCGAGCGCGGCCTGCGATGATTCTACCTCCGAGCGCTGGCGCTCAAGTTCCGCCTTGGCGGCCGAGTCGTGCTGTTTACGCTCCGCACATTCGCCCAACCACGCGGCCTTTTGTTCGTCGAATGCTTGCCGCGCCACATCAAGCTCGGCTTGCCTCGCCGCGAGTTGCTCGGCGGTCGCTGAGTGCATCGTGTGAGCGTCCGCCCGGTGCAATTCCCATTGCCGCCGCTCGTCGACCAGCGCCGCTTGCATCGAAGCGACTTCGGCCTGCGCGTTCCAAGTCCGCGCGGACGTCGGCATCTCGCCGCAAATGTTCCGCGGTCTCGGCTCGCATGGCGGCCGATTGTTCGTCGATCAATCGCTGCGCGGCCTCAAGCTCGGCTTGCCGTGCGGCGATCAGACCGGCCGCCGAGGATTGCACGTCGCTCGCGTCCGCCCGCCGCGTTTCCCATTGCCGCCGCTCTTCCGCCAATGCCGTCTGCGCCTCTTCCACATCCGCCTTCATGCGATCCAACTCGGCACGCGCATTGGCTTCTCGTTGTTCCAACTCCGTGGTTTCAGCCTGCCATGCGGCCGTTTGCTCGTCGATCGCCCCCTGTGCGGCCTCAAGCTCGGCTTGCCATGCCGTCCTGTGCTCGTCCAACGCCTGACGCGCGGCATCGAACTCGGCGCTCCGCGCGGCCGACTGTTCCGCTTCGGCCGCGCGATGCGCCGTCCACTCTGTGTGGCTTGCATCCCACTGCCGCCGCTCTTCCTGCAACTCGCTTCGCGACGCCTCCAGGTCGCCGCGCGACGCTTCCAATTCCGCCCGTATCGATTCCAGCTCGGCTTCGCGGACCTCGTATTGCTCGCGCTCGTCGGCTTGTCGGGTGTCCCATTCCGCCCGCAGCGCCGCCAGATCGGCTTCCCGCGTTTCACATTCGGCTTTCCGCGCAAGACACTCGGCATCTTGCTCGTCGAGCGATCGCAGCCGGGCCTCAATCTCGACAAGCTGTTCGTCGAGCAATCGCTGCTTCGCCAGCCGGGCTTCGGCGGGCGTCTCGGCCTGCCCGGTCTCGACCACATCCAGTTCCAAGCGGCCGATGCTCAGCCGATCGCCGGCCTGAATCTCCGATTCGTTGAATGCCCTGCCGTTGAGCCGCGTATCGGCGGACCAGCGGCGGACGATCGTCCGCTCCGGCCCGCGGAGCACCAGGCAGTGGGCAGGGTCCACGCTGTCCGCTCGCAAGCGGAGCGTGCAATTCGGCCCCGATCCGATGGTGCACTTGGGCGATTGCAGCCGCACGAGCTGGCCGTCGCGCTCGGTGCCGTTGACGCGGAGCACGAGATAGCCGGTTGCGGAGGGAAATAAGGATGGTTTGGCGATCATTCGAGGCATTGGCTTCACTTCCTGGATAGGGACCGCTGAACGCTAGCTTTTTAGCTCCGCGGCGTCAAAACTGCGCCGCACGGTTTCCGCGGCCAATCGCCGTCGTCCGGAAAATGTGCTGAGGATTTGTGCCGGTTTTGCCGATTATCCGTTAGCAACGCCGGACGAGTATCGAGGGGGACGTGTACCCTCCTCAAATGGCGGGTGCGAGGCCGGCGAAATGGTTCCCTGCCTCGCGCCAAACAAACACCCTGCCTTGAAACCGCGAACCTCGCCGCAACTGCTTGCGTCTAAAGCGTTTGTGACCGAGGCGCCGGCCGCCTAGACGGCTTTGTAAATTTTTCAGCTTTTTTTGACCTAATTGGCCAACCGCAGCGTAGTATAGTTTGGTTGCTCGACAGCAAGCGGGCCAGTTTGCATTGCCTGCCGTTGAGACTGAGATGAGCCGCCGCGACAAGTAGCGGTTTGTTCATGTCCCAGCGCAAGCAAGTAAAACCTTGCCGCCGAGCCGCCCGGAACAACACACAAGAATTGAAGAGGACGTTCGCTAAAGGTCAGACTGAAGGGGGCAAAGACCTCCAGCGACCCGACCGAACGGCAAGGTGAATCTATGAGCCGCAAAGATGCGATTCTGAGCATGCGCCAAGTGCTCGTTAAAAGGCGCGACGCGCTTCGCAAAGCGCTGGCGGGCGACTTGAGCCTGCTGAAGGAAATGAAGGCCCAAACGTCCGGCGACATGGTTGACGCCGCCCTGGATTCGGTTCAAGACGAAATCAGCTCCCAATTGGCCGAGGTCGAAAGCCGCGAACTGACCCGCATTGAATATGCCTTGGAGCGGATGCGCTCCGGACAATTCGGCGTCTGTGAAGGCTGCAACACACCCATCCCCATGGCCCGGCTGAACGCCCTGCCCTATGCAGTTCTTTGCATCAAATGCCAGCGCGATGCCGAACGCCAAGGCGGCGCCGGCGGCAGCTCGGCCGACGTTGACTGGAGCCGCTTGCTCGATTCGTCGGGCGGCGACGCCGACCTCTCGATCAACGATATCGAGTTGGACGTGTCCTGAGCGCCGGATGTCTCCCTGGAAATCGATCACAAGTATCCGGCACGGGCGGCCCGCTTGCGAGCCACCCGGCGCCGGGTACATCGGAAACCTGGATGCGCCGGTGATCCGGTCCCCTCTCCCTCCGGGAGAGGGCCAGGGTGAGGGCCGTTGAACCGTGAAAAGCCCGATTTCTGTGCGTATACCGCCGCGCGAGAATTTGCTCTCAGTTTCTATGCAAGGGTGGCACGTCCCTGAGCTTCAGGCGACGGGCGTGGATGCCGGGGTTTCTCCCGCACTTCGCAAGCTCAGGGTCGTGCCAGCCGCTGTCCTGCTGGCCGCTTTCCTCTTGCCCTTCAGCGCCGCCCCGCTCTTTGCCGCCAAACCCGTCGGCACGCAGCTTCCCGTGACAGCGCCCGAAGAACGCGCCGCCCTGCAGCGCATTTTGGAGCAGAACGCCCCGGTTCTCGAGGCTCAGTCCGCCGTGGTCAAGGCCGTGGCCAAGCTTTTGGATCCCAGCGTCGTTCACATCGAAGCCGACGTTCCGCGGCGGGGCATGATGTCCGGCAAAGAACGGCAGAGCGAGGAGTCTGGCTCGGGCGTGATCATCCAGCGAGGCGGCCACTATTACGTCATCACCAATTGGCACGTCTTCCGCAACGCCCCGGCGGAAGGCATCCGCATCGGCTTGGCCGACCGCCGCATGCTCCACCCGCAGCGCATAATGCAGGACGAAGAAACCGACGTCGGCGTGCTGCCGATCGACGCGGCCGACCTTATCGCCGCGCCGCTAGGCGACAGCGACCGCATGGAAGTCGGCGATTTCGTCCTCGCGATGGGCAGCCCCTTTGGGCTGAGCCATTCGGTCACCTTCGGCATCATCAGTGCCCGCGATCGGCACGACCTCGAACTGAGCGACGCCAACATCCGCTTCCAGGATTTTTTACAGACCGACGCGGCCATCAATCCCGGCAATAGCGGTGGGCCCTTGTGCAACCTCCGCGGCCAGGTCATCGGCATCAATAACTCCATCGCCACCAATTCGGGCAACAACGAGGGCGTCGGCTTCTCCATCCCCATCAATCATTTTATGGCGGTCGCTCGGCAATTGATCGATACCGGCAAGGTCACGCGGGCCTTTTTGGGCGTGACGCTCGATAGCAAGTTCGGTCCCGCCATGGCCACCGAACTGGGCATGGCGCGCGTCGCCGGCACGCGGGTCACGTCGGTCGCCGCGGGCGGCCCCGCCGAAGCCGCCGGCATCCGGCCGGGCGACGTGATCCTGAAGCTCGACGCCACGCCCATCGACGACGACGGCCATCTGGTGAACCTCGTTGGCATGATCGAGGCCGGCAAGAAGGTCTCGCTGGAAATCTACCGCGACGGCAAAACGCTCGTCCTCCCGGCCGTGGTCGTTGACCGCAGCAAATTCGGGCAGTGATCTTGTTCACATGAACGGATTATTCTCTCTTTTTCCGCGCACGGTTGAAAAAAGCACATAAGCTTGTCACCTCGCCGTCCGGTATCCGCTAGTTCTCGTTGGGTTACCACTTCTTCCGCTTGCATTTCCATCAATTGCACCGGGATAGCACGGATGCCTGGAATTAAGCAACTTTGTTTACACAATTGTCGCAGAATTAAGCAGCTTTGTTTACAAAATGCTTGCAAGAATATGCAAAACCGGGTAAGCTGAAAGTTGATCACGTGAAAATCGCCGCCAGTTCGGGTCTGGCTGGCTTGTCAATTCCATGTAAGGGGTACGATTCGTGGCACTTGCTGCTCCTCGTCGTTCTGCATTGCCGCGCAAAGCGCAAACGGCCTTTGCCGACGGCGATTACTGCCGGGCGGAAGAACTCTTCCGCGCCCTCTGCCGCGAAGATCGTTCCGAGCCGAAATGGCGGTTGGAATTGGCCACCGTTTTGATCTCTAAAGTTGAGTTCGCCGCAGCCCAGCGCGAATTGGATGAGGCGCTTCGGTTGGCCGCGGGCAACACCGCGGTAACGCGCGCCGTCGCCTTGGCCTACTTCCGCATGTTGCGTTACGACGACGCCAAGCGGCTCTTGCAACCGGCGGCCGCGGCCGGCAATGAGGACAGTCTGCTGGGACTGGTGCAGGTCTTGGAGCGGGAAGGCTTGTATGCGGAAGCCGCCGAGTGGGTGCAGAAGGCCCTCAAAGGCCGCTCCCCGAATCCGGAGTTTTTTTATCTCGAAGCCCTGCTGTTGAACCGGCAGGACCAGCACGAGGAAGCCGAGACGCGGTCGCGCGCCTTGGTTGCGTCGGCCTCAACCGCCCCAGTTGACGTGCGTTACAAGGCCGCCTATTTGTTGGCGGGAATTCTCGACCGATCCAAACGTTACGACGAAGCGGCCGAGGTTCTGGGGAAGGCCAAGCAAGAAGCCGCCGCCTTCCCGGGCATCAAGAATCTGATCAAACAACAGCGCTTCCGGGTGGCAAGCTTTCGGGAACTTGCATCGAGGGTGCGTCCCGAGGAACTCCGCCGCTGGCGAGAGGAGATGGACGGCGACCCGCTCGGCTTCCGCCCGGCAGCTCTGATGGGCCATCCCCGCAGCGGAACCACCTTGCTGGAGCACCGCTTGGAACGGTACGAGGGTGTTGTCGCTCTGGAGGAAACCAACGCCTTTGATGGCGGGGGGCTAGGCGCGGCCGGCTTCAAGCGAGACGAACTCTTCAACGCCTTGTACCCGCGCGCACCGAGCAGGTGAAGGAAGCCCGCCGCTGCTACGCTCGGGCTGCCGCCACTCTGTACGGGGTGTCCTTGTCCCCGCACGACCTGGTGATCGACAAGAATCCCTCGCAGCTTATGCAGCTTGCCTTGTGGTTGCGGGTCTTTCCCGATCTGCGTCTCTTGGTAGCCTTGCGTGACCCGCGCGACGTGGTCATTAGCAGCTATTTCCTTTATTTGCCCGCCAATCCGGCCAGCACTCAGTTCCTCGACTGGGAGACGACCGCCCGACATTATGCGGATTTCATGCAATTGTGGCTGAATACGCGGGACCTTCTGCCGTCGGAGTGCTGGCTGGAGTGCCGCTACGAAGATATGGTCGCCGACGCGGAAGCCGAGACCGCGCGGGTGGCCGCTTTCCTCGGCATTGCCGCCGCGGAAAAGGAGCCCGGCCGGCCCTCGGCTACCGTCCATTCGCCCAACTACGCTACCGCTACGCGTCCGGTGCATTCGAAGTCCGTGGCCCGTTGGCATCACTACGCGGAACATTTGAAATCGGGGGCAAAGTTTTTGGAACCATTTATCAACGAATTTGGCTATCAGGCCAGTTAACTAACTACCGATGTAAGGGAGCCCTGTCATGAAGGTTGACTTGAAACGTGTTTTCCGGTTTTTCCGTAAGTTGCTTGCGGCGGGAGCGATTGCCGCCGCGACGTTGGCAGGAGGCGCGGGCACGGCCCACGCCGCGCTGGTCCTCTCCAACGGCAATTTCGCATCACCGAGTGTAGGTACCGGCTACGGCTCCTACACGGCTGGCAACAGTTGGAACCCACACAACCTTCTGCCTGGCGGAACTTACGCCAACGGCGACCTCAATCTGATGTCCGAAGCCTGTCAGGGCACCGGCGGGCTGTCGAGCGGCCAATATGCCTTGGCGCAGTGCGCGGCCCCTCCGGGTACAAGCCTTCCGGTTTCGGTTTTCTCTGGGGGTGTCGGAAACGCGCCAAGCGGACTGTACATTGACCAGCAGGTAGGCACGTTAGACTCGACGGACCTAACCAAAACCTTTTCCGTGTCCGCCGATCTGCTCCGAGCATTCGGACCAGCTAATTTCTTGTACGGCGTACCACCTCCGACCTGGGCCGGGGCGGGCATCACAATCGGCTTTGTCAATGGTAACACTGGCGCGATCCTTGCGCAGAAAACCATTAGCTATACCCAAAGCTATCCGGCAACGGATACGACGACGGCCTTCAAGGCCACGGATGCGGTTACGTGGAATGCCGCCGGGAGTGGCTTGCCGGCTGGCACGCCGATCAACGTCTTTGTCGGCTTCCGGGTCAATCCGGGGCTCGGCAATAACGTCGATTTCAATACTGTGGCGGTCGATAATCTGCTGCTTACCAGTTCCGCCGCGGCCAGTTACCCCAGCTTGACTTGGACCGGTTCGTATGGTGCTTCCCCCACGCAATGGAGCACGAACGGGAGCGTGCTCAATTGGTCGAACAGCGGTACAGCCGCTTCCTATACTGAGGGGCGCGCTGGTGACGTTCGATGATTCCGTCGGAGCCGGTTCAACAACGGTGGCGATCTCCGCGGCCAACGTGGCGCCGGCTGGCGTTATATTCAACAACACCACGAAGAGCTATAACCTGCAAGGACCGTTCGCCATTACAGGCGGGGCTTATCTCACGGTGTCGGGCGGCGGTTTGGTCACCCTTACTAACAGCAATTCCTATACCGGCGGCACGAACATCAGCAGCGGCACGCTACAGGTCGGCAACGGCGGCAATAGCGGCAGCATCGGCAGCGGCGATATCGTCGTCAACGGCGCTTTGATTTACAGCCGTTCCGACAGCGTGACGACCCTTAGCACCATCACCGGCGCCGGCAGCGTGACGCAGCAAGGCCCCGGATTGCTAGCCCTCGCCGGCATCAACGTGTACACGGGAAACACAAACATCAGTGGCGGCACCTTGCAGATCGGCAATGGCGACAGCGCGACGCTAGCCAGCACCAGTGTTCTCTTAAGCAATTCCGGCGCGCTTGCCTTCAATCACTCCACGAACGTGAGCTACGCCGGAACAATCAGTGGCGCGGCTCGGTCATCAAAGCCGGCTCTGGTATGCTCACGCTTTCGGGCACCGATAATTACACGAACGGCACGATTGTCAGCGGAGGCACGCTCAATCTCAGCGCCGTCGGCACGGTCGGCGGGGGCGCGACTGTCAACGGCGGTTATTTGTTCGCCAATAGCCCGATAACCGGGGCTTCGACTGTCAACGGCGGCATTTTGTACGCCGGCAGCTCGCTGGGCTCTGTGACCGTCAAAAATGGCGGGGTCCTGCGCGGCAGCGGCACGGCCGGCGCCGTCAGCGTGGCCTCCGGCAGCATCGAAGGCGGTGCGAATGGTGTCGGAACACTGACGCTGACCAGCCTTGCCTACTCCGGCAGCGGCACGTTTGTGACCAACGGCTATGCAAACTACCCAGCCAGCGGCAGCATCGCTCCTCTGAACGTCATCGGCGTCGGCGGGCTGAACCCCGGCGTCGGCCCCGTGACGGTCAACCTCGGCGGGCTGGTCTCCACCACCGACGCCACGTACCACCTGATCCACTACTCCGGCGCTCGGCGGCAGCGGTTCCGCAGCCTTCGCCATGGGCACCGCGCCCACGGCCGGGCGCTGCGGGCCGACGTATGCACTAGTGAATAATCCGGGCTACATCGACGTCGTTACGACCATCACACCCGTGATCTGGACCGGCAGCCTCTCGACGGCGTGGAACGCCACCGACACGCTCCCCGCGCCCATGAACTGGACGTTCAGCGGCAGCGCGACGCATTTCCTCCCCACCGACATAGTGCAATTCGACAACAGTACCGCCTCGGGCGGCTCCGTCAACATCGGCAACGGCAACGTCTTGCCGGCTGGCGTGCTAGTCAACAACGACGGTTCCCATCCGTACACCTTTACGGGCATTAACGGCATTGGCGGCGGCGCCAGCCTGACGAAGTCCGGTACCGGGTCGCTCACGATCGCGATGGCCAATTCCTACAGCGGCGGTACCACGGTCAATGGCGGTACGCTGAATCTGTCCTACAACAACGGCGCCAGCGGCACCCTTTACGACGGTCTCACCATCAATCCCGGCGCGACGGTGGTCTGCACCGTGAACAATGCCCTCGGCTATGGCGGCAACAATTGGGTTCGGAACATCACCATCAACGGCGGCGATCTCGCGACAGCGGTGACCACCGACAACGGCTGGGGCACGACCATTGGCATGACCGCCGGCACGATGAGCACGACAGTCCCGAACGGCTATTTTGCAATGGGCAACTCTCCCGTCTTCAACATCAACGCTTCGAGCGCTCCTTCCGTCATCAGCGCCAACTTGACTGACCGCGAGAACGGGCCCGGGATCGTGTTCAACGTGGCCCGCGGCAGCGGCGCGGTGGACTTGAGCATTACCGGCAACATCCTCAACCCAGGCAATACACAGGGCATCACAATCAACGGCAACGGCATCACGGTCCTCACCGGCGTCAATACCTACGCCGGCGCCACAACGATCAGCAGCGGCACGCTGCAATTGGGTGACGGTACCAACGGGCACGACGGCTCAATCGCCGCCACGAGCGGCGTGACCGACAACGCGGTCCTGGTCTACAACCTGAATGGCGTCCAAACGGTGAGCTACGCCATCAGCGGCAGCGGAAGCCTGACCAAGACCGGCCCGGGCACGCTGTCCTTGAACGGCGGCACATCTTATACCGGCGGTACGAGCGTCAATGCCGGCAAGCTCTACGCCAACAGTTCGCTGGATACGGTCGCAGTGGCCGCCGGCGCAACCCTCGGCGGGCTAGGCTCGGTCGGGAACGTCACGGTTGCCCCCGGTGGCGGCATCGAAGGCGGTCAGAGCGGCTCCGGAGTCGCTGACCATCTTCGGCAACCTGAATTTCAACGGTTCCGGTAGCATCGTCGGCGGGCTCGAGCACGCCCGCGCCGGGCACCGCGGCGCTCATGGTCGCAGGTTCGCTGACGACGTTCCGGAGGGCCCGGCTCGATCAGCATCAATGTCACCGGCGCCACGCCGCCCAACGGTCTGTACGAGTTGATTTCCTACGGTTCGTTGCCCGGCGGTTTCTCCGCCTTCACGATTTCGCCGCCACAACGGTCCTACAGCCTGGTGAACAGCGCCAGCTCCAACTCCATCGACATCAACGTCAATTCGTCGAATTACCCCATCTGGACCGGGGCCAACAGCCAATTCTTCACCGGCGGCAATAACTGGAAGCTCTCGTCCAACAATTCGGTCACCGATTTCCTTTCGGGTGATGCCTGCGTCTTGGACGACTCGGCCACCGGCACCACCACGGTGAACGTCAACGCCAACGTGAGCCCGTCCAGCATGACCTTCAACAACACCACGAAGACCTATACCCTCACGGGCACCGGCGCGATCGCTACGGGTGGGATCACCATGTCGGGTAGCGGACTGCTGATCATCGGCAACAACAACACCTTCCCCGGCGCGCTGACGATCGGCGGCGGCACGGTGCAGATCGGCAACGGCGGCACGACCGGAAGCGTCGCAGCCGACGTGCTTATCGACACGGGAAGCAATGCCGGGAACACGCTCGTCTTCAACCGCGGCAACACGATGACGATCCCCAACTCGATCAACGGCATCGGCACACTCGTGCAAAGCGGCAGCGGAATGGTCTCGCTGACTACCGAGCAGACCCAAGCCGGCAGCTTCACGGGCAACGTGTACGTTACCGCCGGCACGCTCCAGTTGAACGTGACGGGAGTTACCACCAGTACCAACGGCGGCCTATTCAAGGGCACCAACGCCTTTTACGTTTCTCCGGCGCGACCCTGGATGTTGCGCAGCAGCGGAACCTGCGTTTCGAGCAGCCGGTCAACGTCAACGGCGGCATTTTGAACTTTTCGAATCCGCTCACAGATTTCCGCAACTACGTCAATACACTGAATCTGACCAACGCTCAGGTTACAGGAACGATCTTCGCCACGGGCTTGAGCTCCGATGCGCCCACCTGGACCGTAAGCGGCAGTTCGGGCAATACCATCTCGGCACAACTGGAGATCCTCGCTAACAGCAGCGTCTCCATCTTTACGGTCAACGTGGCGCATGACACGGCCGGCACCGACCTGTTGTGGACCGGAAACATTGTCTCGTTCAGCGATAACGCGACTTTCGTAAAGGACGGGCCAGGAAAGATGGTCTACACGGGCGTGAACTCCTATAACGGACCGACTACCGTCGCGGGCGGCACCCTGCAAATCGGCAATGGCGGAGCGTCGGGTAATTTGGCCAACGGCGCCGTCACCAACAACGCGATCCTGGCCTTCAGCCGCTCCGACGCCCCGGCTGTCGCCGACGCCATCAGCGGCACTGGCAGCGTGACCCAACTTGGCCCGGGCACGCTGTACCTGAACGGCGTCAATTCATATACCGGCGGGACAACCGTCAGCGCCGGGGTGCTCGGCGGCAGCGGTATGACGGGAGCCGTCAGTGTGGCCGCCGGGGCCGGCATCGAAGGCGGCTTTGCAGGCGTCGGAACGCTGACGCTGGCCAGCCTCACCTATAGTGGCTCCGGCCGACTGAACATCACGCCCACGCTGGCCAATGTGCCCCTGATTGTCACCGGCAACAACAGCCTGACCGCCGGCGGCGGCGGCGGCTCTGTGGCCGTGAACGCTCCCGCGGTGGTGGTGACAAGCGGAACCTATGCGGTGGTCCAGTACTCAGGGGCTATCCAGGGGGCCGGCTTCCCGGCATTCACCGTCGGGACCGTACCCCCTGGACGCAGCGCGACCTACAGCCTGGTGAACAACCCCGGCGAAATCGACTTGCACATCGCTGTGACCCCGGTGATCTGGACCGGCAGCGCCTCGACGGCATGGAACGAACCGGACACGATCGGCCCGCCCAAAAACTGGACGTTCAACGGCAGTGCCACGAATTTCTCGCCAACGACATTGTGCAATTCGACAATAGCACCGCCTCGGGCGGCACCGTCAACATCAGCAACGGCAACGTCTTGCCGACCGCCGTGCTAGTCAACAACGATGCTTCCCACTCGTACACCTTCACGGGCAGCAACAGCATCGCCGGCAGCGCTCTCCTGACGAAGTCCGGAATCGGGACGCTCACGGTCGCACTGGCCAATTCGTACAGCGGCGGCACCACGCTCAATGCCGGCGTGCTTTCCTTCGCCAACAGCGCGCTGGGAACTGCCGGTAACATCACGCTAAACGGCGGTACGCTGCAATGGAACGGCAGCAACACCCAGGACATCTCCAGCCAACTGGTAATGGCCGACTCAACGACAGCGACCCTCGATACCCAAGGCAACAGCGTTACCATGGGCAATGCAATCGGATCGAATTCATCGGGGGCGTTGGTAAAAATCGGCTCCGGCACCTTGGCGCTGGCGGCGGCGAACACCTACACAGGCGGCACCACGGTCAACGGCGGAACGCTTTCGCTTATCCACAGCGCCGACGGCAACGGCGTCGGCACCATTGTCGGTGCGCTGACGATCGACCAGGGCGGCACAGTGATTTGCGGGGGCACGACGTCTTCGGCTACACCAGCGCGGCGACCGGGCTCGCCACCTTGAACATCAACGGCGGAGTGCTGGACAAGGCAGCCAGCACCAACGTCAATGAAACCCTCACCGGCGTCACCGTCAACATGACCGGCGGCACATGGGCCGGCACGGGCGGTCGCTTCGACATGTTCTCCGCCGGCTATGGCGACCCCAACGACTCGGTGAACGTCCTGGCGAGCAGTCGCACCGCGTTCATCACGGCGCAACTCAATTTCCGCACCGTTAGCCCGTTGTTCAGTGTGGACTCCGGCACGACGCCCTCGGGCGTCGATCTGCTGGTCAGCGGGCAGTTGATCGGTTCTTTGGGAATGACCAAAGACGGTCCCGGCGTCATGGCGCTTACCAATACCAACACCTATACCGGCGCCACAACGATCAGCGGCGGCACGCTGCAATTGGGCACCGGGCAAAGCGGGCAGGACGGCGCGATTAGCAATACCAGCAGCGGAGTGACCGACAACGCCGCGTTGGTCTACAAGCTCTCCGGTTCTGAGAACGCCAGCTATTCGATTACCGGCAGCGGATCGCTGACGATGACAGGCAGCGGCACGCTTATCCTCGCTGGCTCGAACAACACCTACACGGGCGGAACGACGGTGAACAACGGCACGCTGATCGTGACGAACAGCCTGGCGATTGACGATGGGACCAACCTTTCCGTCGGCAATCCGGCGCTCTTGGGGCTGCTTCCGGCCCCGGTAATACCGTCGGCAATCGTGCCGTCCGCAGCCGTCGCGCCGGTTCCCGAACCAGGCACTCTGGCGCTGTTGGCCGGGGTGTTGGGCGGCGCGGTTGTCTATCGCCGCCTGCGGCGGCGAACGCATTCGTCACGCTCCGCGTGACGTTTGGCCGGGCGTGGCCTGCCCAAGCAGGCAGCGGCGAGGCGTTTGCCGGCGGGACGAGCTTGACCGCCGGCGACGCCTCGCCGTTTTCTTGGGCACTTCTGGGATTAAGCGCAAGCAGCCTTCCCGGCCGTCGTCGTTGACCGCACCAAGTTCGGGCAGTAGGCCATGTTCGCCGCCGTTCGCGTGCTATTGTCGCATTGCTTCTTCCTCCGTGACCGCGAGCTTCGATAAACGACCGCACCGCAAGAGACTTCGCCGAGCAGCGCCAGCGTGCTTGGCTCCGGCACCGGAGAGAACACGAAGAACGAATCATACTGCGCAGCGCATTTGGGCCTTGAGGAGCCGCGGGGACGAGAGAACCGAGATAGTTGCCGTTCAGATCATACTGGATTACCGAGCCCGTGCCGAAGGCGGAGAAGGCGTCATAGCCGGAGATATCAAGCAGGCCTTGTGGCGAAAAATTCAGGTTGGACGGGAAAAAAACGATGCCGGACGAAGAATAGAGGTCGTCGAGGTGGATGTGGAAGGAGGGGTCCTGCACGCCGGCCGCATTGAAGCGGAGAACTTCGGGCGAACTGCTCGCGTCGAGGACATACAGATCACCGTCCGGTCCAAAGGCGGAGTCGCGCGGATTGTTCATCACGCCCGTGGGCACGAAATCGGCAAAAGTGCCGGGACCGGAGTCGTATCGCGCCACCCCCTGTCCGCTGGTGACGTATACATGCAGCGCATCTGCGGTTAGGCCCGTAGGCTGGTCGATAATTGGACCGCCGGGATTGGCTACGGTCGGACTGGTAAGCGTGGTAAGAAAGCTGCCCGATTGATCGTAAACATAAACCTGAGAGAGCGTTTCGTCAGCGACATACAAGTGGTTGTCCGAACCAAAGTGCATGCCCTGGGGGTTGGAAGGGCTTTGCGCAGTCCCCGTATAATCGACGAAGGGCCCGGTGCCAATCTGGGCGCCGGTCGTGGGGTTGTAGCGGAAGATGCTCGGTGCTCCCGAAGTGCCTCCGGTAGGCGTTGCGGCATAAAGGTCACCATCGGGTCCGAACGTTAGCCCGGTGACGCCGTCAAGCGCGATGAAGTTGGGATTGATCAGCGTCCCACCATCGGTATATAGACCGATGCGGTCGCCGTCGGCGATGAATAGATTAGCGCGGGCGACGCCCGACAGGGAGGTAACCGCCAGGCAGGCGGCGAGTGTCAAGGAGTATTTCGGGGAGAGCCGCCATAGGAAAGGTCCTGCAAAGAATGAAGTTCAGTGAGTATCAAGTGATTGTTTGTGAACCGCCAATAACAAAAAAGCCAGCGTGGCGGATCCCCGACGGTAGCGACGCGATTTAGATGTGTTGTTTCGGCGTTACGCCGACTCCCGTTGCTCGAACGGGTTCCAAGCGAATGGTCAATACGCTGGGTACAGCCGGAAATCTCCACAGCGCCGCGTGGAGCAGCCGTTCGATCAGAGCCGAATGCAACAGAAGTGCAATCCTAAGATGTCCGCTAGTGCCGAACCAGGAACTTGTTAGATTGCGACGCTGCCTCCGGGCGTTAAGACACGCCGCTTGGGGTCAAATGGATTAATGCGGCAGCCGGCGGAAGTCGATCGCCGCTGAACTGATAGGTTCGCTGGATGCTCGTTTTATGCCGGCCACTGGCTACGATTTTACTCCACCGCGACCCAATGTCAACAAGTTTGCCCGGATAGGAGTCCTTCCGGCGACGATGGCACAGATACCTTTGGGGGGACAGCAACATCCAGCTCAATCTGTTGCCCGCGTGATCTTCAACGTGCCTTTCCCTTGCCGTCGGACGGCGGAGCGGCGCCACTTGCGTCGTTTTTGCCGTTGCCGGGCTCACTGCGAATTGTAATCGGCGCGGATGTTAGATTACCCTTCCAGATGTTCATGGTGCGGATGCCGGGCATGTCGGAATTCACGTGTACCGGCGGCTTGCTCTCCAGAAGGGCATGCAGGCGATATTCGCCCGGCGCAAGCACGATGCGGAACTCCTTCGTCGCCAGGCGAAGACTGTAGGTCGGGGGAGATCGTAACGGAGACGGGGATCGGGGATCAAAACGGGGACGCATCTAGTTTCTTTCTTTTAGTTTTGTAAAGTGCTGTATCGCTCATTGCAAAAACCTCTTACGGCATGATCGTTTCTAAACGAGTGATGAAATATCTCTCTATCCATGTATCAATACTAGGTCCGTCCCCGTTTCGACGCCCGGCGTCGAACTCGTGTAAGGCGAAAGCGTGGCGTTGCTGGCGATCTGCTGCGTCACGTGGAACGTGGTGTCGCTAACAAGGTTCAGGTCGGCCTCCGGCACAGGCTGGCCCGTGCCGTCAACCGCGTAGTTCTGGATCGTCTCCACGGTGCGGCCCGCGTCGTCGTCGATCGTGCGGCTCTCGCGGCCGGCGTTGTCGCGGTTGCTATAGTCTTCCCCTCGGGCGTTGAACTGCGCTGCCGCTCGCCAGCCCGGTGACGGCCACGGTCGTCGTGCCGTTATACTGCACCCAGGCCGTGCCGTTCCAATAAGGCGCAGCGTCGTAGCGAGTCGGCGCGGTGCCGCCGTTCGTGCCTAAAAAAGCATCAACAACTAGAGGCTGCGTCCCTGTGTTGGACGCGCCTATCCGTTTTTTTCGCCAGCGCCGATGAACACGACGATCTCCCCGATGTTCGGATCACGACTCAATTGATTCCATTCGCCTTCAATTCTTTCAAGAGCAGTAGCTGGCGCCAAACTCCACGCGGCGACACCGCTTCCATCCGGCTTATAGGAACCAGCCATAACGTTTCCGCTAGTGAGAAGCCGCTGAACGGTGTCCATTACTGCCGTGCGCACGGATTGAGGTTCGCTTATCCCCAATTCATCTCGCACCTTTGCCACGATAAACCACAACCCAACTTCATCGGCTTTCGCCTCTGCGATCAGTTCATTTATCTGCAGGTCATCAAGTCGCATATTCTTCTTTCATCGTTATGTCAGGGCACAAAGTGAATTTTCCTCACTGGTATCCCGGGAATGTTTACGTCCAACGAAGGTGATGCATCCGCCGACGAGGATACAGGGCGAAGTCCAACTCGCCCGCCATTTGGCAACTCGACGAGCTTTCCAGGATACCCGGGCGGGGTAATGTCCTGTCCTCCGGCAGAGATTTCGTCGAACATGCTCTGCGCTTCGCTCAGTCCGCCGTTCAGCCTCCGAATGCCCGATGAAGCACCCGGGACTCCAACTTGCTGACCCCCCGGTACAAGGATGTCAGAAGGTGTCCTTGACCCGCCCCGCGCGGTTGGTTCGCATTGCGGCGTCGGCCCGGTCGGATTCGGCGCCGGCGCGTTCGAGTTGGGAAATGATGGCTGCGGATTCGGCTGTCCACCGTCGATCCCTGGCGAATTCGGATCTGAAAGCCATCCGGCGAGGTTCCAGAGCGCAATCCCGCCGCGAACGACGGCCGTGGCGCCGCCCGCTGATACCGCAGTCGCGGCCATCGCACCCGAATTCGGCTCGACAGGATAGAAGGTGCCATTGTTCGCCACGAAATTCGGAACGCCGTTTCTGCCCGGCACCAAATGCCCGACGGTTCCGGACGTTGTCCGCGCTGTCCCGTCAGTATAAATCGCCACTTCGTCCGGCCCGAGATTCGTCGCCACGAAGTCTAGTGGCATTGCGGGCAGGGGTGCCGGCGGCGAGGCCGGCGGCGGCGAAGCCCCATTATATAACTCCATGTGATGCGCGGCGCGGAAGTCGGCGAGTGTATATAGGTTGCCGCCGGCGCAAGGATCGTACGGCGCGGAAAAGCTATTGCCGACCACAAGGTCGCCCCAGTGAAGTCCCGTGGGGTCGGTTTCGTCGGCGGGGTCGTTGCCGCTGTATTCGTACCAGTTGTTGCCCTGCCGGGCCGGGTCGGTTGTGAGGAACGAAGTAGTGATCGAGCTGTAGAACCGCGTGCCGTCCTTGTAAAGCCCGGTGTCCGGGTCGATCATCATGCCCGCGAACAGGATTGTGTTGTTGACGGAGGAAACGGTTCGGGTTGCCGAGTAGTCGCTATTGTAGATTGTCGTGGTGCCAAAAGCAGAATAGACGTAACGTTTCTTGCACCGCGCCGCTGGCGTTCGTCACCGCCGTCACATTGTCGTTGTCGTCCGTTAAGAAGTAATAAGTAGAGGTCGCGGAAGTCCACGCGCCGGAAGCGACGGTGTAAGTCGTTAGGGTATCGAGAATCGGTGTGTTGACTGAGCGCGGGGAATAGACGTACTGATGCGCGACGGCCGCGGCATCGCTTGCGGGGCCTGTCGGCAGGCGCGGGTCTTCTTCGAGCACTTGCTGGCCGGAATAATAGATATCGGTCGTTGATACTTCGTCCGACGCGGTCAGGTTGTTCACGCGGACGATCATGTTGCCCAAGGCATCGTAGAAATACGATACGTTGATGGAATCGCTAGTATTCGAGAGGTGCGTGACGTTGTTCCAGCCGTCTACCTCGATGTTCAGCCCAGTTGTCGGAGCGAGCGGATTCGGGGTGGCGGTGGCATTGCCCGCCGCATCGAAGCTCGGCGTGGCCCAGCCGCCGCCTGAGAAGTCCTGAACCTGGTTGGTCGGCCCGAACGTGGACGTTTGATCGACCGTCGTGCTGCCGGCTACCGTCTGCTGGTAACTCGACTGGTTGCCGAACCCGTCCGGCGAGAATTCCTCGGTGAAAGTAGGCGAGGCGATTGCACCATCTGAAATCGTGCCGCGCGTCAACGTCTCCACTTGATCGAGCTTGTCGTTGGAGTACATCTCGCTGAACACCGCGTCCACCGCGTTGATCCGCTGCGTCACGTCGCCTTTCGTATCGCGGAGATACTCGAAGCCGTCCAGCGTCGATGGATCGGTGCCGTACTTCGACCAAACCATGTTCTGCACGCGGTTGAACTGGTCGAGATTCGGCGTCGCGACGCCGCCGATCGTCGTCGTGCCAAGCAGATTGTAGCTAATCGTTGTGGACGGAAGGTTGTACGTTTCCCCCGTGAGCGTGCCATCGCCAAGATGCGCGACTGTGTCAATCGTGTCGCCGGTGGTCGGCGGGCTGCCGAAGGTGCCGGTACCGTCGATGATCGAATCGAGTTGGTTGATTTGGTCGTTCATTTCGCCGGTCGTCCCGTACGAATCAGTAATCACGCGGCTATCGCTCGTTCCGCTCGTCGGGTATTGCAGCGTCGTCGGGCGAAAGCCGGCGGCGGCAATCGTCACCGTCGTCCCAAGCGCGCCGTCGTAGCCCGTGCTCGTCGAATCGTCGTAACCGTAGGCGACGTATTCGCTTGTTGACGTGCCCACCGCGCCCCCACTCCCGTTAACACCGTGCTCTTGATAGACCTTGTCCAAATCGCCGTTGCTGTCGTAATGGTCCAAGACTTCGTTCACTACGTCGCCGCTGGCATTCAAGCTTTCGGCCGAAAGGAACCGCCCACATACCTTGTAGGCAAAGGCCAGCGAAACAACCGAGTCATCAATCCCCGGTCCAAAGGCCGTAATCGTGTCGGAAAGCTCGTGCCCGATTCCGTCGTACACATAGGCATGGGTCGTGCCGTTTTGGTCCTTCAATGTGGCCGTCTCACCCTGCCGATCGTAGGTGTATTCTACGCGGTTGTAGGTATCGCTGCCAGTTCCCGCCACGTCGGCCCAGGTGTTGTTCGAGTCGGCGTAGATCACGCTCCGCAGAAGGTCGTTCGAGAACAAGGCCGGGCTGCTGTCGCCGATCCCGGTGCCGAAGATGTAAAGCGTGTTGTTGCTGGCCGTGAAATACGGTTTGAACCCCGTAGCGTAAACATCAATCGTTACGGTTTCGTAATGTACGTCGCCCACCGTAGTGCCCGGTTCCACGTCGGCGGTGACGGTGATGTCGCCGGAGCGGTACCCCTCCTGTACACCCTCGAACATGCGCGCGCTGCCCGCCAGGTTGGTGGCCGTCGCGCGGCCGCCGCCGTCAAGAACAACCGAGGCCACGAGCACGTCGGACGCCGTGGCGGTGAGCGGCGTCCACGCCGTCCCGCCGCTGACCATCACGCTCCAGCCGCTGTTATCGTACTTCGCCAACACGAAGGCGCCGAAATCCACGGCGTACATGACGAACACCGAACCGCCGGGCACATCGAAATTCGTCGTCCCAGGGTCGGTCTGCAAATGAAGTACGAACTCCGCGCCTGACGCGCCGATCGGCGTGGAACTAGTGTAGCGCGAGAGCGAGGCATCGGCGGCGATCTGCTGAGTCACGTCGTGTCGCTGATCACGTTCTCATCGGCCTCTTCCACCGGCTCGCCGCTCTCATCGACCGCATAATTCTGGATCGTCTCTGCCGGCCGCAATAAGCGCGCCTGTCCCCCTTCTGTCCCTGTCACCTTTGTTTCCCCCACATCGACACGGTTACCAAGACACTGGTATAAGATGTAGTCCCGCAAATGTCGCAAACTACTCGACGGCCCCCAGCTTGACGAGGAGGCGGCGCAGTTCTCGATTTCGTTTGCCCTCGTCCCCCGGTAGTGCCGTGCCGCCGATACATTCCAAGGGCGTGTGGCCATACTCATCGCGTTCGTTCACATCGGCTCCCGCCTTGACCAGCATTTCGATCAGATGTGTCCGTCGTGATCCTACCGCAGCGAGAACTGTTCCAGAAACAGACGCGCCGCGTTTCAGGCAAGACTTGATCATCGCCGAGTTGTCGTGTGCAATCGCCCTGCACAAGATCGTTTCCTTGTATTTTCCCAATGCGTTGATCGAGTTGCCCTCGGCTAGATACTTCGCCAAATCGTCCGCAGTCCCACGCTTGCCGAGGTCCTCGACGCGGCAGTACGGTTCCGGAATCTCCACCAACTTGTCGAGCAGTTCGCTAAATGAGTCCGCAAGCGGCTCCATCGTCACGTCAATTGGAATGCGGTCCTTGTTACTCGCGATCTTGTACTTGTACGCCGTAAAATATGCCGCGCCGATATGGTCTCCACGACACGCCAGGCATATATCACAATCGCTGTAGGTGGAGGCGATAGGAACGTAGCCGTCCGCCTTTTCCGGGTTGAGATCCCGCAGGTTGTGAAGATAATCGCGGATCCCGGCGTATTCGTTTCCGGGGATTAGGGAGATAAACCATCCAACTTTTTCTGTCCCATCCGGGCGATGAAGCGCGAGCACCGGTTCGCACGTCCCGCCGTTCTGTGAAAGAAGGAATTCTTTGTAGTCATCCGGAAGCCGGCCGCCAATCTCATTCTCGAACTCGCTGATTTGCTCGGGCGTCAAGCGAGGCCCCCGGCCCTCAAAATGGATCTTCTTCGCCAAAGCTCGGCCCTCCCTTTTATGGGCTTGCGTCTCAGCGGCGCGCGAGCGGTTCGCCCGGGCTACCGTTGACCGCGATACGCACTGCGATAAGCGCCGCTGCCGTCACGCCGGCAACCGCGACTAACAACATTATTCGAAGATGGCCTCTCGCCATCACGCTTGGCACCCGTTCATCGCTTGTCATTTCAGGCCCCTTGAAAAACCTCGCCGTCGAGTCAAAAGGTCGGTAAATCCGGCCGAGCGCTAAGGATTGGGACCAAGATCGACGCCGCCGCGTCTCAAGCGGTCGCGTAACGCGTCCTCGTCCTCGCGACTCGGCGGGGGGCCCGGAGTTTTCCGATTTTCGTACGCCGCTTTGCGTTCTTCACCCCCTGCCTGTAGCTCGTCCAAGATCGAGCCCAATCCGTTGGCAATCATCTCCGAAACTGCGAATGGAGTGAAAGTGATTGTCAACTCCCTCGCCGCTCCATTATAGTCGCCTTTTTGGAACTCCTCACTGCCTGGTATTAGCAAACCAGCAGCGCACAAACTTTGCTTCAGCACTGAGTTCAGCCCGGTGTGTTGAAATGCCCGGTGAAGCTGTTTATCGACCAGTTCCAGGTCGCCGTTGGCCGCGTGATGCCAATCGTATTGACCGGTCTCGCGCAGTTTATACTCGGGTAGTCCCTGCAGCGCTGCCCAAGCCTGATTGGCATAGTTCTCGACGGGTTCCCCAGCCTTAATTCCCGGCAGCGTCACGAATGTCTTCCGAAACGGTGTAAAGTTTGGTTGACCAAGTTTGTCGAAAGTGACTGTGAGCTTCTTGCCGAACTTCGCTTCAAGGGCCTTGAGCGTGTCCGCCTTGACTGAGGTGAACGCTGCAAGGTCAGCGAGCGAAACCGCGCTGTCGATGAACTGCGAATTTCGGATTTTAATATGTTTGCCGGTCAACTTCACGATGAACTCCGCAGTCCCCTTGCTGATCTCGACGAGCTTTACCAAAACGTTGATGGCCTGTTCACCAGAGCTGCACGGGTAGTTCGGCGCGTCAAAACCGCTTCCGCCGCCAGGGCCGTCACCCCAAAGAAGTCCCGTGGGGTCGGTTTCGTCGGCGGGGTCGTTGCCGCTGTATTCGTACCAGTTGTTGCCCTGTTGCGCCGGGTCGGGGGTGAGGAAAGAACTTGTCAGCGAGCTGTAAAACCGCGCGCCGTCCTTGTAAAGTCCGGTGTCCGGGTCGATCGTCATGCCCGCGAAGAGGATCGTGTTGTTGACGGAGGAAACGGTTCGGGTTGCCGAGTAGTCGCTATTGTAGATTGTCGTGGTGCCAAAAGCAGAATAGACGTAACGTTCTTGAACCGCGCCGCTGGCATCCGTTACCGCGGTAACATTGTCGTTGGCGTCCGTCAGGAAGTAATAAGTAGCGGTCGCGGAAGCCCACGCGCTAGAGACGACGGTATACGACGTTTGCGTATCGAGGATCGGCGTGTTGACCGAGCGCGGAGAATAGACGTACTGATGCGCAACGGCCGCCGCGTCGCTGGCGGGGCTGGAGGGCAGACGCGGGCCTTCCTCGATAACTTGCTGACCCGAATAGTAGATGTCGGTGGTCGATACTTCGTCCGAGGCGGCCAGATTGTTCACTCGGACGATCATGTTGCCCAAGGCGTCGTAGAAATACGATACGTCGATGGAATCGCTGGTATTGGAGACGTGTGTGACGTTATTCCAGCCGTCTACCTGGACGTTTAAGCCGGCCGTCGGAGCGAGCGGATTCGGAGTCGCGGTGGCGTTTCCGGCCGCGTCGAAGCTCGGAGTAGCCCAGCCGTCGCCGGAGAAGTCCTGGACCTGATTCGTCGGCCCGAAGGCGGACGTTTGATCGACGGTCGTGCTGCCATCAACGGTTTGTTGGTAGCTGGACTGGTTGCCAAAACCGTCCGGCGAGAAGGACTCTGTGAATGTCGGAGTTGCGATCGCGCCGTCGGAAATCGTGCCGCGCAGTTCAAGCTCTCGACTTGATCGAGCTTGTCATTCGCGTACATCTCGCTGAATACGGCATCAACGGCATTGATGCGCTGCGTCACGTCGCCTTGCGTACTGCGCAGATATTTGAAACCGTCCAGCGTCGTGTCCGTGCCATAGTTCTGCCAGAACATGTTTTGAACGCGGTTGAACTGGTCGAGATTCGGCGTGCCGCCGGTCGTGCCGAGCAGATTGTAGCCGATTGTTGTGGACCAAACGTTATAGGTTTCCCCCGTGAACGTGCCGTCGCCAAGATGCGCGACGGTATCAATCGTATCGCCGGCGGTCGCGTCATCGGCCGTGCCGGTGCCGTCGATGATCGAATCAAGCTGGTTGATCTCGTCGTTCATTTCGCCGGAACATCCCGTAGGAGTCGGTAATCACGCGGCTATCATTCGTTCCGGTCGTCGGATAGAGCAGTGCGGCAGTCAAATCATCCAAACTATCCATTATATGCGCCTGTCGCCTTTATCTTTCTCTCTCAAGTCGCGCACAGTATTCCCGAAGTATCTTGCCAATCCGCTCCTGACGTTCATTGCCATTTTCGTACTTCGCTGGAATTACCGCGCCGCCGAGACGGGTGTCGTATATCACAATTAACGGCATGCCACCGTTTAATGCTTTAACGTCCCGCCGCATTGCAATGCGATCTGCGAGTGACGTATTCTCAGGCGGGAAATTCAGGTCAGCATTCATCACGACGAAATCCATCTTGTTTAAGAGTCTGGCTGTTTCAGGGTCGTCAAAGGGCGACTCCGCGGAGTCCCTGTCGGTGGTGGAAAGAGGCACCTCGTAAACGACGGCAACAGGAATGCCAGCCTTCTTACAGTCCGCTATCGTGGCTGCGGAATATGGCACCCATTCGATCCGCGTGGAATTGCGAATTCGTACGACGCGCATATAAATTGCTACCGAAGAGCAGGCGATCGCGGCAACAAGCATAAGCAAAAGCATCGTACGCAAGCTCCATTGCGGACGCGCCCATTTATAAAACGTGGCCATCAATAAAATACGTCCATTTTCTCAAATGCCATTGTTCGAGGCGAATTTGCGTCGGGGTCAAGGGAAGACCGAAAAATCGACTGTTTCGCCGTAGGCGTGGCCGTCACTGTGGATGATAAGCGAGTTTTTATACGTCCCAATGACGTTTCCACTTTTGTCTTTAATCGTGTATACTTGATTGATGGTGTGAGAAATCAAACTCTCACCAGGACCGGTAATAGGGTCACCTTTTTCGGTCGTGGGGTAAGTGATGAAGGTAGGCGCGTCGAAGTATATTATTAAGCTATGGCCTTGAACCCTAGACCACGGCATCCCTTTACTTGGGTCGTAAAGCGAACCACTGAAATTCGCTTTCGCACATGAGGGCGTGTCCGTGACGTCTCCCTGATTCAGCTTCTTTTTAGGATCGACCCACGTCCTCGTACCTCCCGATGCCGTTTGAATAGTGGCAAAGCTGCCTGACTCATCCAGGAACAGCCGGTAGTTGTCGGCGTCCCCTGTCACCTCAAACACTATGAAGAACGCGGCCTCCGCATTGTCACCCTCGCCCAGCGGATCGAAGCCTTTGTGTAGACCAGTTCGGTCGTCCCTTCCCCAGTCTCTGTGCAAACGTTGTCGTTTGCCCAAGTTGGAAAACTGGTTCCCGGTAACTAGATTACCAAGGTCAGGATAGCGTTCCCCGTTTGAAAAACGCTGCGCACCGTAGACTTGCGGCGCCGGCGGGTTCCAGTTATTTGGAGTGTACTCGTGATCGCCGTTCCCGAAATTGAGGGTCGTTCCATACCCATCGGTGCTAGACGAAGTTTGCCCCGTGCTGTCGTTAGAAATAGCGAATGGGTCCACCTGTCGCGACGGGAACGAAAGCAGCGACGAGGAGCCGTCGCTGCACGGGTTGCTCGGCGAGGAAAAGCTCTGGCCGCCGGTGCCATTAAGCACCTCATTAAGCCCTGTCGGATCGGTGCTGTCGATCGGATCGTTGCCAACGTACCGGTAGGTGTTGAAGTCGCTTTGCGCGGGTCGGGAGTGAGGAACGAAGTCGTGATCGAACTGTAGAACCGCGCGCCGTCCTTGTAAATCCCGGTCTCGGGGTCGATCATCATGCCCGCGAAGAGGATCGTGTTGTTGACGGAGGAAACGGTTCGGGTTGCCGAGTAGTCGCTATTGTAGATTGTCGTGGTGCCGAAGGCCGAGTAGACGTAACGTTCTTGAACCGCGCCGTTAGAGTCCGTTATCGAGGTAACATTGTCGTTGGCGTCCGTCAAGAAGTAATAAGTTGCGGTTGCGGAAGTCCATGCCTCGGAGACGACCGTATACGACGTTTGCGTGTCCAAGATCGGCGTGTTGATGCTGCGCGGGGAGTAAACGTACTGATGCGCGACGGCCGCGGCGTCGCTCGCGGGGCTTGCCGGCAGGCGCGGGTCTTCCTCAAGCACCTGCTGGCCGGAATAATAGATATCGGTCGTTGAGACCGTTCCGGATGCGGCCAGATTGTTGACGCGGACGATCATGTTGCCTAGGGCGTCGTAGAAATACGATACGTTGATCGAATCGCTCGTGTTCGAGACGTGGGTGACGTTATTCCAGCCGTCTACCTGGACGTTCAGGCCCGTCGTCGGAGCGAGCGGGTTTGGCGTCGCCGTGGCATTGCCCGCGGCGTCGAAGCTCGGCGCGGCCCAGCCGTCGCCGGAGAAGTCCTGAACCTGGTTGGTCGGCCCGAAAGTGGACGTTTGATCGACGGTCGTGCCGCCGTCAACGGTCTGCTGGTAGCTCGACTGGTTTCCGAACCCGTCCGGCGAAAAGCTTTCCGTGAACGTCGGATCGGCAATCGCGCTGCCGCTCACTTCGCCGCGCTCTAAACCCGTCATCTGATCGAGTTTATCGTTCTGGTAAAGCTCGCTAAAATAGGCATTAACCGCGTTGATCCGCTGCGTCACGTCGCCCTGCGTATCGCGGAGATACTCGAAACCATCCAGCGTCGCGTCTGTGCCATAATTGGCCCAAACCATATTCTGCACGCGATTGAACTGGTCGAGATTCGGAGTGCCGCCTGTTGTGCCGAGCAGATTGTAGCCGATGGTTGTTGACGGCAGCGTATAAGTTTCCGCCGTCAGCGTGCCGTCGCCAAGATGCGCGACTGTGTCAATCGTGTCGCCGGTGGTCACGTCCGTTGCCGTTCCCGTACCGTCGATGATCGAGTCAAGCTGATTGATTTCGTCGTTCATGCTGTTCGTCAGCGCCGTAGGAATCGCTAATCACGCGGCTGTCGTTCGTCCCGGTCGTCGGATACTGCAGCGTCGTCGCGCGGAAGCCGTAGGCCGCAGTGTCATAACCGTAGGCGACATACATGCTCGTTGACGTGTTCACCGCGCCGCTCACGTCCGGGTCAAACGTATTGTGTTGCTGATAAACCGCGTCCAGGTTGCCATTCGCGTCATACTGGTCCAACACCTCGTTCACTACGTCGCCATCGGCGTTCAAGCTTTCGGCCGAAAGGAACCGCCCGCAGACTTTGTACGCGAAGGCCAGCGAAACAACCGAGTCATCAATGCCCGGCCCAAACGCCGTAATCGTGTCGGAAAGCTCGTGCCCGACGCCGTCATACGCGTAGGCGTGGGTCGTGCCGTTTTGGTCCTCCATCGTGGCTGTCTCGCTCTGCCGGTCGTAGGTATATTCTACGCGGTTGTAGGTATCGCTGCCAGTTCCCGCCACGTCGGCCCAGGTGTTGTTCGAGTCGGCGTAGATCACGCTCCGCAGAAGGTCGTTCGAGAACAAGGCCGGGCTGCTGTCGCCGATCCCGGTGCCGAAGATGTAAAGCGTGTTGTTGCTGGCCGTGAAATAGGGAACAAAACCTGAAGAGTTGACGGTGATCGTGACGGTTTCATAATAGACGCCGCCCGTCTCCGCGCTCGTGCCGAAGTCGCTGCTAAAAGTGATTTCGCCCGAGCGGTAGCCTTCCTGCACGCCCTCGAGGATGTGGGCGCTGCCCGCGAGGTTGGTGACCGTCGCGCCGCCGTCTCCACTGAAGAGGACCGAGGCCACCAGCACGTCGGAGGCCGTGGCGGTGAGCGGATTCCAGTCGCTCCCGTCCCACGCCGTCCAGCCGCTATTGTCGTACTTCACCAGCAGGAAACCGCTGGTTGAAGCGTCATACATAACGTATGCCAGACCGCCCGGCAATTCGTATTTGCCCGTCCCGGGGTCCGTCTGCGAATAAAAGTGGAACTCCGCGTCGCCTACGCCGATCGGCGTCGAACTCGTGTAGGGCGAGAGCGTGGCGCTGGAGGCGATCTGCTGCGTGACGTGGAACGTGCTGTCGCTGACGAGGTTCTCATCCGCCTCGGGCACAGGCTGGCCCGTGCCGTCAACCGCGTAATTCTGGATCGTCTCCACGGTCCGCCCCGCGTCGTCGTCGATGGTCTTCGTCACTCGCCCAGCCGGGTCGGTATCCAGATAATCCTCTCCTCGCGCGTTGTATTGCGTGAAGGAAACCTGCGTCGCTCCGGTGGTGTTGACGCTGGCGGGAGCGGGGCCGCTTGAAGACGGGACTCCAGCGCACGCGCCGTAGTTCACGTTCGCCACGTCCCGCCCAATGCCGTCGAACCACGCGGCCACGTAAGATACCTGCGACGGCGCTGGAGTCCCGCCTTCAGGCGGCGGGGCCAGCGCCCCGGTCGTCGTCGTGTCGCCCGGCAGGCGGTTGTAGCTGGCGTCGAAAACGTCGTCGCCCGCCAGGTCGTAGGTCGCGTTGGTTTGCGTCAAAATCACGTCGCCGCTCACGCTGCCGGCCGTGGCGTAAGTCACCGCGCTATTGGTCGGGTCGTAACCTGTATAGACAATCGTCGGCTCGTCTAAACCGTCGTAAACGGTTTTGGTGAACTCCTGCGTTCCGCCGGGCAGTGTCATAATCGTGTTGCCGTCGGGATCGAACCAACTATTGGAGATAATGGCGATCGTGCCCGGCTCGTTGTAGGCGATGGTCTGGTACTGCTGCCCCAGGTTGTCGTAGGCCGCGCCGCTGCGGCCGATGACATAGAGCGTCGTGTCCGTCGGGTCGGGCGAGTGGTCGTCCGGATTGTAATACCGGGTAACGTTCGTCACTTCGTTCAGATTGTCATAGGTATCATAGGTGAATGTGTACCGGCCTGGAGTGCCCACCGTGCCGTCGTTGACCATCGTCCACAGCGGCCGGTCGCGCCAATCGTTGCCGTACAACGTCTCGCGGGCGTCGTCCGGGTTGTCATCGACGTAAGCCTTCGATTCCGTCAGGTTCCCGTCGCCGCCGTCCGACCCGCCGTCGTACTGGTCGCTCGAAACCTCCACCATGTTGTTCGTCGAGGAGGATGTCGGATCGCCCGTTCGTCCGCCGGTCGGATCGGTGTCCGTCGCGCCGGCGTCGGCCGTGCCAACCCACGTGCTCAGCGTCAATCCGCGGGCATCCGCGACAATGCGAGTTATCGTGTCCGTCGGATCGACCGTGCGATTGATGGAGCCGATCGCGCTGTAGCCGTAGGTCGTAAGGTCAAATGTGCGGGCTTCGATGTTGTTGTAGACCCTCATGTCCATTCGGTCGCCCACGGCGAATCCATTCGCGGCGTCTGCCTTCGATTCGTAGTCGTAGTGCGTCCATCGGGAATACGATAGCGGAGAAATGGCGGCGTTGGCGATGACGTTCGCGATGTCCTGCGCGGAAGTCGCATAAACAGTCAGCCCGCCCTCACCCTGGCCCTCTCCCGAGGGGAGAGGGGAGATAGTCCCCGCCTGGGCCTGCAAGTCGTCCGTGACCTGCGCATCGAGGTTGTCGACCTCCACGGAAATCGGGTTCATCAGCACATAGTCGCCCGCGGCATAGTCGCCGCTGACCGCCGTTTGGACATAGAAGCCGCTCGCCGTGGCGGCTTCCGTGCCAAGCCCGGTCGGATTGCCGCTCACAGTCGGCCCGACGAACCCCTGTCCCGCGGGCAGTGATTGCAGCGTATTGATGTAGCTGGTGAACTGCGCCGTGCGGACCGTATCCCCCGCGGCGTCGATGAAGGCCGGGCCGAGGGAGAGCGTCTGGTCGCCTAAGCTGTCGTAGGAAAGGTCGGTCGTGGCGTTCAGGTCGGCCGGGTCGGCCAAGTTGCTGGCGGTCGTCGCGAACAGCGGGTCGCTGGACGAGTCCAGCGGCACCGCAACGGCGTCCGCCGCGCCGGAAAGCGTCGCCGGCAGGTCGGTCGTGTCAACGTTCGCCACGGTCTCCATCAAAAGGCCCGTCGTCGCGTCATATTGGCTCAGGCTGATATTGCCGTCGGCATCGACATCCCATACGTCATTGCCGTAGGGGTCAAAAACCGTCATGGTCGTCCACTGCGTGCCGGCGGAAGGGCCGTTTTGTTGCGGGGTCGGCATCGCAAGGTGGGTCGTGACAGTGAAGGGCTGCACCCGCGCGGCATACCACGTCCGCACGAAGCTTGTGGTATCCGCAGTTGCGCCATCGGGATACACCGTCGAGCTGGCCTGCGCGTAGATGGTCACGGTCAAGGAAGCGTCGTCGCCCGTGCCCAGCCCCGAAACCAGCGGAGACCACAATGCCACGTCTCCCGTATGCACGACGTAGGTATAGGCGTCCTGCGGGATGGGCGTGCCCGACGGGCCGTCCTGCAAGGAGTCGCTTTCTTCGTAGCCGGCCACATTGCCCGCCGTGCCGTCGCTCTGGCTGGTGGAATCGGCGGCCGTGGTGCTGGTCGCGTAGACGAAGTTGTTTATCTCGCCCGAAGTGTTGAAGGTCACGCCCAGGTTGCTGTCCGCGGTGTTGTAGCCGGCGATCGCCGCCGGCGCGGCGGTTTCGATCAACTGCCCGGCATAGCCGGAAGTGTCGCCGCCGTAGAGACTATCGTTCAGCCAGTGCTGGCTGCCGTCGGCGCTGGCCAGGTCGGTGAGCATCGTTTCCCCGGCGATATTGCTGAACACCGCCAGCGTCGTGCCGTCTGGACGCACTTCTATAGTGTCAAACATCCATTGCTGGAACCACTCTGTCGTGCCGATGGGGTTGCCAAACGACAAGTTGATGTTCACTCCGTAGGAGTATTCGTAACTGCGCAAGCCTGAGATCGTGACGAGCGCCGCCGACTTTACCTGGCCCAGCGTGCTGTCTTGGTAGGCGGCCGAAGCATAAGGGGCAAGGTAGGAGCTGCCGGTCGAGTCGGTGATCGTGCCCAGTGCCGCGGTGGCGTTCGCATAGCCCTGCGGCGAGAGCACCAGTGCAAGCTGCTCGCCCGCATAGCGATAGTAGTCCATGCCCGTGAACTGGAGCGTGCCCGACGAATCCGCCGCATACATGGCGGCGCTTTCCAGGCAGCCCGCCGCGCCGATGGAGGTCGATCCGTCATAGTAGCTGTAAACTACCTGACGCTGCTCCGAGCCGTCGCTTCCCAGCAGGGTCATGGAGGCGATGCTATTGGCCGGGCCGCCGCTCGGGCCATAGGCGATGTTCAAAGTCTGATAGGGCGTCAAGTCGCCGGCCAGGGTTTGGCTGCCGCTGAAATACTCGATCTGTGCAATCTGGTTGAAGTGCGCGGAATCCAGCCCGGTGACCACCGTCATGCTGCCGTCCGGCGAGTAACTCCCGACGAACTGCCCGGCGCGGGCATCGCTGTATGAAAACGACGAGAAGGCGTAAACCGTGCCGTCGGTTTCCGTGAGGTAGAAAAGTCCTCCCGGTCCCGTGGCGAGCGTTTCCCGGATGCCGAACAGGCCTTGGTACGTGCTGCCGCTTTGCGCGAAATCGTACATCTGTGTAGGGGAGAAAACGACATTCACAGCACCGCCGGAGCTAAGCAGATAGGGCGCCGCGCGAGATCCCATCCAGGCCCCAGCGCGGTTCCGTTGCCAAGCATTTCGCTGCCGTAGTACCGCGTGGCCCCAAATCCCCCCAGGTCGCTGACGGACTGAAGGGCCTGACCGTTTGCATATTCCACTCCCGCGGGCGATTTATCCTGCGGCTGGTCGGTGGCTCGGGCGTCAAAAGGCCTCAAGCGGGCCATACCTGGCGGAGACGGCGTGGGCGGCCCGCTGGCAAATGGCGCCTCATCGCCCACGGTTACGTCGCTGCCGCTGGGGATGCCCTGCGGCGCGGTGACGATAACCGTCGTGCTTCCATCGACCTGGGTGCCGCTGGCGTAAGAGTTTGTGCCCGACAGCATGGCCGTGCCGCCGCCGGTGAACTCCAATCCGCCGGTGGCGATCGAGACGGCGAAGGCGGCGGTGTCGCCGGTGGTGATGCTGATTCGCGCGTTCGTCGGCAGATTGAGTGCTGCGCCGGCGGCGTAGGCGGTGAAGTTGTAGCCGTCGCTCTCGACACTGATCGAGTTTACGGCCACCGCCCCGGCAACTTGTACGTTGCCCGGCGTACCGCTGAACTGTGCATCAACGCTGCCGCTGGGCGCGATGTAGGAAGCAGTAGCGGAGTTGTAGAAATTGGCGACGCTGGCCGCGAGCATGCCGCCATGGCCGAGATCGGAGGCGTTCAGGGTGGGATCGAACTGGGCGGTGGCCGAGAGCAGATTCCGCGTTTCTAGCGACTCGATGACGAGCGCACGGCCGCCACGAGGCCGTTTTCGAGGGTTCGTTAGCCGACTTCCGCCGCGAAAGGGGGTGATCGAAAATGGTTTTGAAGGTCTCCGCCGCCACAAGAACCAGTTCATATTGGCACTCCCCGCGCACCACGGCGGTTACGTACCTTGCGCCGTGCTGCTCAAGAAACGAACGGAGCGCCGTTGCCAAGGCCGCTCCAGGAGCCCGACCAAGGGGCACAAGTAAACAGCACCTAGCCGGCGCCCCTTCGCGGGGCGCTCGGGCCAAGCACTGCCTTACTTGTTCAAGGGCCTGTTGAGCCCAAGTTGGTCGTTTTCCTGAAAGCAGCTTGACGCTCGCGCGTCGTTTCAAATTCTGTTATTGATTCGCTATTTCATCAACTTTCATCCGAGTATAAGGCGTCGCCGGGCCTCTAACCTCCCCCAACTCGCGACAGCTTAACCCCTTCGTGGCAACTCGTCAATGTGCGGGGGGGCATTTTTTACGTTCGCGGTAGATAGGACGCTTCGACCCTTCGGCGGCGAGAGCCCTTGGCGTTCGTTATCCCCCGGATATGCTCGGCGATGCGGGGCTAAACATCCGGCATCCCTTCCGGATGCACGCGAAAAAAACGGCCGAATTGTGCTATGTCACAAATGACCCGCAAAATTCTTTAAGTCCATGTACGGCAAGGACTTGGGAAAATTCCGAAAAGAATTCTTCGATTTTCGCATAGCTCGGCATTCGGATAATATATAGAGAGATGTTATGTACTGTAAACATTGAGCGGAAAGTGGGCGGTGAGGAGTGGATAGTGGATGGTGAGCGAAAGGACAAGGAATGGGAGGTCAGAAACCAGAGGTCGGAGGCCAGACGTACTTTTATGTCAACACGAGTACACATAATCCTGATCGCGAGGAACCGCGTCCTGAGGTCGCAACTTTCCTGCCAAAATGGCAGTCGGCCGCGAGATGCGCCCCAGTCCGCACCTCCGAGGCACGCTCGGCCCGCCGGCTGTGTCCGCATCCTAAGTCGTGTGTTGGCACGTGTTTACGACGGACAGCCACGATGTGCCCCAGCGACAAAAAAACGTAAGGGTGGGGCGCATCGTTTTGTGCGACGGTTTTTTTCTCGGTTCCAGACCGCCGGGACGAGGCAACGCGAGGATAAGAAAGAAGAAATTCAGCCGCGGATTGAACACGGATCAAACACGGATTCCATCAGTATTTTGTCCGTGGCTTCCTCCGGCCTTTCGTGTCATTCGTGTGTTTCGTGGTTCCCCGCGAGCGGCCGGTCCCCTCCAATTGCCAAACCAATGAAAAACAAACGACCACAAGACGTAATCCTGATCCTGAGTCATTTCTGTCTCGATCCTGTCTTTTTCGCACGCAAAAAACCAGTGAAAACTCGCCGTCTTTCGAGGATGCCGCCGGCCACAAAATGCGGTCCGCCAAAAGAAATGCCGCGTACCAAGACGCAGGGCAGCGAAACCCCGTTTTTTCGCCTAATTGATGTCTCCCGGCAGTTTGAAAGGAACTTTTCCGCGCCGCTAGGGTTGATTGATTATGGTCGCATTCCGACTTGAACAATATAAACAGGCCGACGCTAGCCGGAGTCCAGACCTTGGTTTAGACTAAAAGCAGATATTCGCCATGCCCGACGCTTGTCGTCGTGCCAATCACCAGAAGTAGGTAGGCCAGAAAAAGGTAGGACTGTGGCCGTCAGCGAATCGTCTGCCAAACGCTACGCCCTGGATCCCGACGTGCGGCTCATGATTGAGGTCCGCGACGGCAGCGGTACGGCTAGCGCTACGGCTTTTGAAGAGTTGGTGGTTCGCTACCAGGGCCGACTGCTCCGCCTGCTGGAGAACATGGTCGGCCGCCGCGAATTGGCGGAGGACCTGACGCAAGAGGTGTTCCTCCGCGTGTACCGCTCCCGCCAGAAGTATGCACCGGGCGCCAAGTTCGTCACCTGGCTCTATACGATTGCCGACAACGTGGCTTGCAACGCCCTGCGCGACCGCTCCCGCCGCCCGGAAGTCACGCTGACGGGCAGCGAGAGCGGGCCGCTGGGGCCGCTGGGGGCGCATCCAATGGACCAGTTGGTGCTTGCCGCCAGCGGCGCAATGCCCACGCGGCAAGTCGCCAAGGCCGAGCTTCGCGACATCGTCCGCATGGCGCTGGACGAGCTCAACGAACGGCAGCGGATGGCGGTGCTCTTGAGCAAGTTCGAGAAAATGAGCTATGCCGATATCGCCCGCGCCATGGAGGTATCCCCGCAAGCCGTGAAGTCGCTCCTGTCGCGGGCGCGGGAGAGATTGCGGCAGATGCTG
This sequence comes from uncultured Planctomycetia bacterium, assembly GCA_963707295.1. Taxonomy (GTDB): domain Bacteria; phylum Planctomycetota; class Planctomycetia; order Pirellulales; family Thermoguttaceae; genus JANXQG01. The sequence goes on along the minus strand of CAVPPL010000005.1, from coordinate 1,764,021 downwards.
GAACCGTACGTCCAGGACGGAGGCCTCCCGCTAACAAGCAAGGAACTTTCCGACGGCGCTAATGCCGATAGCGATCTTTCCGATAGTGCCCACGGGAGCAACGGCACGCCCGGGAGCAACGGTTTTACCGTAGCGAGTGATACTTGATGGAACCGATATCGCCAGAATCGATCGACGACGACGCCCTGCTTCGCGAGGAGTTGGTGGCCTATCTCGACGGCGAGCTCGACGTGGAGCATAGCCGGCGGATTGAGCAGCGCGCGGCTGTCGAAGCAGGCGCGCACGGGATGCTTACGGGCTTTGAACGCACGTGGCGCCTCTTGGATGAATTGGAACCGCCATCCACGAGCGAGGACTTTACCCGCACGACTATGGAGATGGTCGCGCTGGCGGCTGAGGACGACGCGGCCAAGGCCAAGGCGGAGGCCCCGCGACGCCGCCGGCGGGCGCTGCTGTGGACGCTTGCCGGATTGGCGGGCGCGGCCGCGCTCGGCTTTTTGCTCGTATGGCGCCTCGCGCCGATCCCGAATGCGAGCTTCTTCAGGACCTGCCGCTGCTGGAGAACTACGACCAGTATAAAGAGATCGGCAGCTTCGAGTTCCTCCGTGCCCTTTACAAGGAGAATCTCTTTGACAAGGAATCGAGCGGTGGAACGGCTGCCGCCGGCGCGGCATCCGAAACGACGCTCGAAGAGCGGCGGCAGGAGGTTCTTCAGGCCATGAAACCGGACGAGCAAGAGCAACTGTTTCGCAACGAACAGGCCTTTCGCGACCCCGGCAAAACTGATGAGCAGCAGCATATCCGCGACCTTCATGTGGCCATCGACGGCGCTCCCGATCACGACAAACTGATGGCGACCATGAACCGCTACTGCAAGTGGTTCGAGGAGCAGCCGCCGTGGTGGAGATGGGACTTGCAGCAGAAATCGACGAATGAACGTGTCGCGGAAGTCAAGCAGCAGCGGGAGAAAGAGAGATCCGGCGGCAATCTCGATCCCAAGAATCTCCGAGCAGTCGCACGCTGGATGGATAATTTCGTGACAGATCACGAACATGACCCGGGGTTCGTCAACGACGTGTTGAAGGAGTGGTTGCTCCGCGGCAGGGGATCAGGCAATCAGCGAGGCGCCATGCTGGGCGAAGGCGGTTCGCCGACGGGCCGCTTCGCCAAATTGCCCGCCGAGGAGAAGCATCGCGTGCTCCGCGAGATGGTGCTCCGCGGCTGGCAATCGGGTAATCCGATAGTGCATCCGACCGATGCCGAACTGGCAACTCTGCGGGCAAGCCTTTCCGCGGACAGCCGCGCACGACTGGAAAAACGGAGGCCCAATGAGCAACCCCGGATGATCGCCGGTTGGCTCCGCCAGACCGCTTCGTTGGAACGCGACGAAGGGCTCGCCGACTTTTTCGAGAAGACGCTCACACCCCAAGAGCGGGACCACTTGATGAGTCTGCCGGGCGATGAGATCGATCGGGAACTGGGCCACCTGTATATGGCGCACTTGATGCGCAGCGATCAGCCCAATCGCGGCGATTGGCAGCGGCCGGGCCGCCCCCGTACCGGTGGGCCGCGGTTCCGGAGGTCTCCGCCGGCTCGGCACACCGTCGCCAGACCCGTAAACTGCGTAGTCGGTGGCCTACTCCGGAGTGTGAAGCAAGTCAAGTTGGGGTAATTGGAAAATTTTGGTTGACGAGCGATATCTAGTGGCGATTAACGGGATGTTCCTGCCGATAGTACTCGTAGAAGGGAAAAATCCGAGTTGGAGGTCGTTATGGCTTGTCGGCTGATCGTTCGACTATTAATTGCAGCGGCTGTCCTTGAGTTTGCCGCGCCGCTATTTGCGGGCGAACTGGGGGAGTTCCTTTCGTCCGTTGCTCGGGACACCAAGCGGCGAAACTGTTGGCCGGAACCGTTTATCTATACAGACCGGCAATTGACGCGACAGGCCCTGGCAATCCAAGTTAGCGCTGGCTGGGAGCGGCAAAACCTGCTCTCGGAGTTCCACTTTACGCCGGACGGCCAGCAATTGACTGAGGCAGGCCGGATGCGGGCGCAATGGATAATGAACGAAGCGTCGGAGCCGCACCGCTTAATCTACGTCCGCCGGGCCAATTCACCGCAAGAAACCACGATGCGGATGCAGACCGTGCAACGTTTTGTTGCCCAATCGCCCTATGGTGCCGGTGTCCCCGTGCTGGAATCAACCCGTACCGACGACGGCTGGCCCGCCGACCGAATCAACGCTTTGGCCGTCCGTGCGGCAGGAGCGGCCATGCCTCCGACCCTGTTGGGCGGCGGCGGATCGGGCGGCGCCGGACATTAAAATCGGCAAATCCTTCCCAATTCTCCAATTCGGATTGAGATTCGCGCGATTTCGGGCCGATGGAGTAGAAGAGTTTAGTTTCCCGCGACGGAGGAACGCCTTGGAAATCGCGACGCCAATGCGAAAAACGCTGCTGAGCCTGGCCGCTGTTTGCGCGGTTGTCGGCCTGACGACAGGTAACGCGGCCGCTGAATCCGGCGGGTTCTTCGGCGGGCTGTTTGGCGGGTCCTCGACGCCCGCGCCGGCGGCCAGCGACACGCCCCAGAATCCCGACGACCCGATCCTGCTGAAGAACCAAAAGAAGCCGGGGGTCGAGTTGTATGTGGCGGTCGCGCACCTCTACACGGAAACCGGCAAATTCGCGGAGGCGGAGGAGCAATATCGCCAGGCGGCGAAAATCGCCCCCGACGACATCCGCATCCTGCTTGGCTATGCCATGCTCAAGGACCAGATAAACCAGCCCGACGAAGCTCTGAAGCTCTATCAGCAGGCAGAAGAAAAGCATCCCAAGGAGCCGGCGGTCTATAACAATCTGGCGGTGCATTTCATCCGCTACGGCATGGTGCGCGAAGCGATTGACGCCGCGCGGCACGCCGTCGATCTTCGCCCTCACGAGCCGCGCTACCGCAACAATCTCGCGGCCTTGTTGGTCGAAGCCGGACTACCTCAAGAGGCGTTCCGTCAGCTTCGAGCGGTCTATGACGAGCCGGTGGCGCATTACAATCTCGGCTTCCTGCTGAACAAGCGCGGGCTGAAGCCCGCCGCGTTGCAGGAGTTCTCGATCGCCCTGCAAATGAGTCCCGGCATGGGTCTTGCCCGGCAATGGGTCGAGCGGCTTTCCAAGGAGCGGGCCGAACACGAGGCGACGGCGATGAGCGTCATGCCGCAGCGGCCGGCCACGGTGATGGTCGCGCCGGGACCGTCCTACCCGCGCGACTATGTGCCGGCGATGACCGCGCCGCAGCCGCCACAGTATATTGCTCCGCCGCAGTATCGCACCTCGGGTTCCGCGCCTGCCCAGGCCCAGTCCCCGCCAGCAGTTCCGCAATACCAGACGCCGCAATACCAAGCATCGCCCGAACGCCGCGCCAATGACCGCGGCCCGCGATCCGGGTGTTCGCGTTCTGCCGCCCGACGATGGCAATAATCTCCGTCGGCTGCCGCCGGTAAGCGTGCCTGACTCCGATCAAGTGGCGCCAAATCCGCCCGAATTACGGCGGTAGAGCGGTAGCGAGCTTCGGTTGCCGGTAAGCCTTGCGGCATGCGAAGTCCACAACCTGTGGGCTTTTTCGTCCCGACAGTTTATAATTCCACAATTGGAATTCCGTTAAACTAGCAGGGATGTTTGCCCATGCCATTGGCCGAGCGCTGCCTCCACGAATTTGATAGCGCGGTTCGCAAGCGGGGACAAGAGTACTTCCTCAATGGATACGTCATACCGTTCGAATCCCCGCCGCGCAAATTCGATGCAATGGTTGCCGGGGGTAAGGAGTATCACGTCGTTCTTGATTGGGGATTGGGCCAGGAGGAATTGGGCGTTTGTTGCACCTGCCCGTACTACGAGGACAAGGGCCCCTGCAAGCACATCTGGGCGACGATCCTTGCCGCGGACAGGCTGAATCGAGGACCTAAGGGCCGAACCAAGCTCGATCTCCTGGCGTTGGACCCGGAGGGTTACGAATGGCCCGCGGAAGAGCCGCTAATTGACGACGACTACGACGGGCCCCCGCGGCGTCCGTCGCAGGCCGCGGCCAAAACAAAGTCAACACGGAGCAAATCGCCGTCCAAGCCGAAATGGCAGCAGCAGCTTAACTGGAGCACGACCGACGCGGATGCCGACGACGCGCCGCCCGTCCTTTCGCCATCGTCGCGGCGGACGCGCGAAGTCTGGTACGTGCTGGACGCCTTGTCCGGCGAAAACGTCAGCAAGCCTCTACTCCTGCTGTTCCATCGCGAAGCCCGATCGACGGGCAAGCTTGGCAAGCTGAAACCGTTCTCGCTTAGCCCGTACGACATCGATCGGCTCGTCTCCGGCGACGATGCCGAGGTCTTGAGACTTCTCTTGGGATATCAGGGCATGGACGACGACGTTTACGGCTACGGCTATTCCCCGCGCGTATCGGAGGTCGTGCTGCCCAAGGGCGCGCAGCAGTTCCTCCTGCCGAAGCTGGCCGCCACAGGCCGCCTGGCGCGGGTCACATCTCCGGACGTAATGCATCCCGAAGCGGAAGACCTCCGCCCGCTCGCATGGGAGGAAGGTCCACCTTGGCGGTTTCGCTTGGACATTGCCCGCGACGACGCAAAGCAGCAATGGACCCTCAGCGGGCAACTATGCCGCGAGGGCAGCGAGAACTTGCCGCTCGCCGCCGCGATTACGATCTTCAAACAGGGCGTCGTCGTATTCGAGGATCGCGTGGCGCTCTTGGAGACGGCCGGAACTTCCGGCATGGTCGAGGCGCTGTGCAAGACGCCTCGCGTTGAAGTTCCGTACCGGGACCGTTGGGAGTTGTTGAGGCGGCTCTGGCAACTGCCCACCGCGCCGGAGATGAACTTGCCCGATGAACTTCGCGCGGAAGAAGTCGAGATGCATCCTCAGGGACGGCTGATGATCGACAAGCCGGAGCGTTACGACCCGTACCGGTTGCCCGGCCGCGTCGATTTCCTTTACGGTGACAAGGCGGTTTCGGCCCAGGACAACGCCCGCGCAATTATCGATGAAGAGAACCAGCGCATCGTGCTTCGCGATCGCCAGCGCGAACGCGAATTGGCGGCCACGCTTGCGGCCCGGAATGTACGTGCCATGGACGGCTGGCAAACCGAAAAATACAACGTCTGGGTCAGCAGCACGCACGCCCCCGCGGCACTGGAAGCGCTGATCAACGAGGGCTGGGTCGTCGAGGCTCAGGGCTATCACATCCGCCGCGCGGGCACGTGGAAGATGAACGTCACGTCGGGCGTCGATTGGTTCGACCTGGCCGGCACAATCAACTTCGACGGCCTGGAGGCGCAGCTTCCCGAAATCCTTGAAGCTCTCCGCCACGGACAGAATTACGTGCGGCTTAGCGACGGCTCGCGCGGCCTCTTGCCACAGGAATGGCTGGCGCGATTCGCCTCGATGGCCGACCTGGGCGAGGCCGCCGACGGCGTGGTCCGCTTCCGTTCGTCGCAAGCACTGCTGTTGGATGCCTTGTTGGCCGCGCAAGAACAAGTGACCGTCGATGCTCCGTTCGCCCGGCTGCGCGAGAACCTTCGCAGCTTCAATGGCATCGGCCCGGCCAGCGAACCGCGGGGATTCTGCGGTCAACTGCGGCACTACCAGAAAGCCGGCCTCGGCTGGCTCGGGTTCCTGCAAGAGTTCCGGCTCGGCGGTTGCCTTGCCGACGACATGGGTTTGGGGAAGACCGTGCAGGTGTTGGCTATGTTGCAAGTACGCCGCAACCGGCCGGCCGACGCCGATGGCAGCCGCTCGCCCTCGCTGGCCGTGGTTCCCCGCAGTCTCGTCTTTAATTGGGTCGAAGAGGCCAAGCGATTCACGCCCGATCTCCGCGTGCTGGATTACACAGGCATTCAGCGAGGGCCGTTACTCGCGAGCTTCGATCAATACGACCTGGTTATCACTACTTATGGCACAATGCAGCGCGACATTGTCCAGCTCAAAGACATCCGATTCGACTACGCCATTCTCGACGAGTCGCAGGCGATCAAGAATGCCCAGTCGCAACGGGCGAAGGCCAGTCGGCTTTTGAAGGCCAACCACCGACTGGCCATGACCGGCACGCCCGTGGAGAACCATCTGGGCGAACTCTGGTCGCTCTTGGAATTCCTCAATCCGGGCATGTTGGGCACCGCCAAAGTGTTTCAGAACATCTCGAAATCGGTCTCCGAGGACATCGAGGGGTTGAGTCTCCTGCGCCGTGCGTTAGGACCATTCATCCTCCGCCGCACCAAGCAGCAGGTGCTCACCGAGCTTCCGCCCAAGATCGAGCAGACGCTGCACTGCGACCTTGAGGGCAAGCAGCGAAAGCGCTACGACGAGCTGCGGACCTACTACCGCGCCGCGCTCGCCGACCGGATCGCCAAGAAGGGAATGAAGCAGTCGAAGATCCACGTCCTGGAGGCCCTGCTCCGCCTGCGGCAAGCGGCGATTCATCCTGGTCTGATCGATCGGGACGCCGTAGATGAATCGAGCGCCAAACTCGACGTGCTCATGGAGCAGCTCCGCGAGATAATCGACGAAGGTCACAAGGCGCTCGTCTTCTCGCAGTTCACATCGTTCTTGGCGATCGTCCGCAATCGGATCGACCGCGAGAAATGGGTCTACGAGTATCTCGACGGCCGCACGCGGGATCGGCAGGAGCGGGTCGAGCGGTTCCAGAAGGACCCCAAGTGCCCGTTGTTTCTCATCAGCCTCAAGGCAGGCGGGCACGGCCTGAACTTAACCGCGGCGGATTACGTGTTCATTCTCGATCCCTGGTGGAACCCGGCGGTCGAAGCCCAAGCGATCGACCGCGCCCACCGCATCGGACAAGACCGCCACGTCTTCGCCTATCGCCTCATCGCCCGCGACACGGTCGAAGAAAAGATCATCGAGTTACAGAATACGAAGCGCGACCTGGCTGAGGCGATCATCTCGGCCGACGGCAACCTCATCAGCCGCCTGACGGCGGAGGACTTGGAATTGCTTTTGAGTTAAAATGGAATAACAAGCCGAGCTTGGAAGTGGCAACGGGAGAACCATTATGAGCAATGCAATAGTTGGCGTGATACATGGAAACACTATCGAATTGAAAGAGTCGCCCGGTGTGCCGGAGGGGCAGGAAGTCGAGGTGTTTCTACGCGCACTTGAAACGAATCGCAAATCGGGCGACGGATTCCTGCGGACCGCGGGAGCGTTGTCCGACGATCCCTATTGGGACGACATCATGGCCGAGGTGCATCGCGAGCGCAAGCTAGTGCTGTGTCAAAGCTAAAAGTTTGGGTAGCACTCCGTCAATTCGCCCGCAATTCGCGACCTATCAGAATCGGTCTTACCCAAAAATCAAGGTTTGACATAGCACTAGAGCGCCGTACGCTGACGGAGAAGCCATGAGTTTCTTATTGGATACAAACATCTGCTCGGCACATATGCGCCAACCGACCTGCTGTGGTTTTTTGAGGAAACGATGAGGTTTCAAACGCTCGACCAATCGGGAAAGAATCAAATGCCATCGCCGTATGCACGACAGATGGGCGCGAGCATAGCGAATTTGCTTCGCCTGTTTTCAGACCGCGTACCCGACAGAGAAAGCAATGCCCGTGTGTTGGAGCTTGCGGTCGCTCTTGAGCGGTGGTCCGAGGGTCACGCGTTGTTTGACGTTGTTCGAAGTCGATATCTCGCTGCCACCAGTACTAACGATGCGCGGAAAAGCTCAGTATGGATTCGAGGAATCTTGTCTGCAGGCCCTTTACAATGAGTCGAATCCTGATGATCCGTTTGACTCAGTATCGCCGTATTGGGTTGTCCCCGGAGCAATTCAATTGGCACGTCTTGTCGGAATTCCCTTCGAAAGTGTCTTGGCAGCAATGATTCCGACTTCCTGGTAGCCGACGTTGATCGAGTAGCCTATCAACAAAGCTTTTACCCTCGAAAACACAAATACGCTGCGACTATTGCCACATCAGTACGCCGCCGCGTTCCAGCGCAGCTCGTTCTTAATATCGCGTAATCGACTATGATCGTCAATCGGTATCAGCTCGACACCCATGATTTCGGCAAACTCTTCGATCTGCTCGGTGGTCACGGCCTGGCTCAAGACCGTGTGGTGCGGGCCGCCGGCGTAAATCCAGGCGGCGGCCGCCGTCTTCAGGTCCGGTTGCGGCTTCCAGACGGCCCGCGCTACCGGCAACTTCGGCAAGGGCTGCGGCGGCGTAACGATATCCACTTCGTTAAGCAAGAAGCGGAAGCGGTCGCCCAGGTCGATGATCGCGGCGTTCACCGCCGGACCGGGCGGCGCGGTGAAGACCAATCGCACCGGATCGGATTTGCCGCCGATGCCCAAGGGATGGATCTCGCACGACGGCTTGTCCGCCGCCAGCGACGGGCAGATCTCCAGCATGTGGGCGCCAAGTACCAGCGGCGCGGCCGGATCGAGGTGATAGGTGTAATCTTCCATGAAGGACGTGCCGCCGCTCGTGCCCTGGGCCATGACCTTCATCGCCCGGCCCAAGGCGGCCGTCTTCCAGTCCCCTTCCGCGCCAAAGCCGTATCCGTCGGCCATCAGCCGCTGCGCGGCAAGACCGGGAAGCTGCATCAGGCCGTGCAGGTCCTCAAAAGTGTCGGTGAAGGCTTTGAATCCGCCGCCGTCGAGAAAATGCCGCAGGCCCAACTCGGTGCGGGCGGCATAGTTCAGCGACGCGCGATGATCGCCGCCGCTCTTGAGACTGGCGGCCAAGATATACTCGTGTTCGTACTGCCCCACGAGGCGATCGACCTCGGCGTCAGAGACCTCGGCCACGCGCTTGGCCAGCTCGCTGATGCCGTAGCCGTTGACCTCGACTCCCAAACGCATTTGGGCCTCGACCTTGTCGCCCTCGGTGACGGCCACCTGCCGCATGTTGTCGCCCAATCGGGCGACCTTGAGAGAGCGGATTTCGGTCGCGCCCGCCGCCGCGCGCATCCAGGCGGCCATACGGTCCTGGACCTCCTCATCCTGCCAGTGCCCGACCACGACCTTCCGGGGCTTTTTCATCCGTGTGCAGATGAAGCCGAACTCGCGGTCGCCGTGGGCGGCCTGGTTCAAGTTCATGAAGTCCATATTGATCGTCGCCCAGGGCAGGTCTCGATTGAACTGCGTGTGCAGATGCACGAACGGCTTCTGCAAGGCGGTCAGCCCGGCGATCCACATCTTGGCGGGCGAGAAGGTGTGCATCCAGAGCACCAGCCCGGCACAGTTGGGCGCGGCGTTGGCCTCGCGGCAGACATCGAGGATCGCCTGCGGCGTCGTGACGATCGGCTTGGCAACGACGCACATCGGCAACCGCCCGCCGGCATTGAGCCCTTGGACGATCTGCCGGCTGTTCTCGGCAACCTGCCGAAGCGCCGCTTCGCCGTAAAGGTTTTGGCTGCCGGTGACGAACCAGACCTCAAGCTGTTTCAGATCCATGAGGAGAGTCTCCGGTAGAAAGAGTTACCCTATGATCGTAGCGTGTTCGGCCGGTGCGTGCAAAGGGGCACAATTGCAAAGAGACCGGACTTCACCGTTCCGGCGAGGTCGTCTTGCGAACCTGCTCGGCCAGCAACTGCTGAAAACTGGCCAATTGCTTCGTATTCGCCGATCCCTCGATAGCCCGGACGGCGATTTCCTGAATCTGAGCGTAGGCCTTTTCCGCCTGCTGTTCCAACCGCGTGATCTGCTGGTCTTGTTCAGCTACGGTATGTTCCAGGCCGTCAATTTTGGCAGCCAACACGTTTTTCTCGCCTTCCAACTGCCGCCGCAGAATCTCTTGCGCGGCCGCGTACTGCTGTTGAAGCCGCTCCGTAGCGCGAGCCTCGGCTTGATCGATGGCCGCTTGCAAGTCCTTGGCAAAACTCGCGACGCGGCCGCGCAGTTCGACCAGCTCCTGTTCCCGCGAGGCCAGTTCTTGCTCGCGCGAGCCAAGTGATTTCTCCCGTTCTTGCCATTGTCGTTCGGCCTGCTCCTTCCGCTCCGATAACTCCTTCTGCAACTTGGCCAAATCATCGGCCGCCTGATTTTTGGCGATTTGCTGTTCGCGGGCGAAGGTGTACTTGTACTCGTCCAGTTCGCGCTGCCGCCGCTTTTGTTCCGCGCTTTCGCGATCCCTAATCTCCTGATCGTGCTGCTTTCGCTCAGCGTCCCACTGTCGCGGGTTGTTTCGATCTGGCCTACCAACTCCTCCCTCTCGGACTGATACGCCCGTTCCATCTCCTCTTGTTTGCGCTCGTGGGTTTCCAACATCGCCTGCAGGGTCGATGCGGTGCGCTGGATCTCGTAGATTTCCTTGAGCTCGGTTTCTTTGGCCTCGATGGCGCGGCGGATTTGGCTGTACTTGCCGACCTCATCCTCCAACCGATCGGAAAGCTGGACGAGCGTGCGCGCGATAGTCGCTTTCAGTTCGGCAATCGAGCGAACCGCGCCTTCGCTGGACAGCGCATCGGCAACGGCCACCGCGTCCGCGGCCGACCGAGCGGCAGCGCGATCCTCAGGTTTGGCTTCGGCCTCCTTGCGTTCCGCCACGCTCTTCTCAGCCTCGGAGACAAGCTCGGCCACGGCTTGACGAGACGGGCGTTTCTTGGCAGTTGGTCTTTCGGCCATGATGGAGGACCCCGAAAAAAGTGTGCGAGAAACTCGACTCGACTGCCCACAATCGTAATGACGCGCCGCGGCATTGTCAAAGTGCGCGAGGCATTTGCCACGAAAGACCGGCAAAATGCGGGGAAGTAGCCGAAAAACGACCTTGCGAGATTCCCCCGTCGAAAGGACAAATTGGCGGCACCGTCTGCTACAGCGCTTCGCAAACCAGATCGCCGACCTGGCTGCGTGCCGTAGCCCATTTTGCCGGCGGCCTGGCTTTTCATCTTCGTGCCGGTCACCGTCTCGACGGCCTTCATTACTCGCTGGCCCGCCTTGGGATAGCCGCTGTGCTCCAGCAGCATGCCAGCGGCGTTGATGGCGGCGATGGGGTTGATGACGTTCTGGCCGGTGTACTTCGGGGCGCTGCCGCCCATCGGCTCGAACATGCTGGTGCCGCCGGGATCGGGATTGATGTTGCCGCCGGCGGCCACGCCCATGCCGCCCTGCAGGATGCCGGCCAGGTCGGTGATGATGTCGCCGAACATGTTCGTGGTCACGATCACGTCGTAGTACTCCGGGTTCTTGACCATCCACATGCAGCAGGCGTCGACGTGGTTGTAGTCGGTCTTGATGTCGGGATATTCCTTGGCCACGTCCTGGAAGGTCCGCCACCAGAGGTCGTGGCCGTAGGTCAGCACGTTGGTCTTGGCCACCAGCGTGAGCATGCTTCTTCGGTTGTTCCGCTTGCGGGTGAACTCGAAGGCCCAGCGGATGCAGCGTTCGCAGCCTTTGCGGGTGTAGACGGCGGTCTGGCGTGGCCACTTCGTCGGGCGTGCCCTTCTTCAGGAAGCCGCCGATGCCGCAGTACATGTCCTCGGTGTTCTCGCGGACCACGACGAAGTCGATGTCTTCCGGCCCCTTGTCCTTGCAGCGGCGTCTCGACGCCGGGGAACAGCTTCACGGGCCGCAGGTTGATGTACTGGTCGAAGCTGAAACCGCAGCTCCAGGAGCAGGCCCTTTTCCAGGATGCCGGGCGCCACGTCGGGATGGCCGACTGCACCCAAGAGAATGGCGTTGAAGCCGGCCAATTCGTTGACAACGCTCTCGGGCAGGATCTCGCCGGTGCGCAGATAGCGCTCGCCGCCAAAATCGAAATCTTTGAGCTCGTACTTAATGCCTTCGAGCGCCGCGACGGCCTTGAAGACCTTGACGGCCTCGGCGGTGACCTCGGGTCCGGTGCCATCGCCGCCCACCACGGCGACACGGAGAGTTTGGTTGCTCATGGTTTACCTGGCCTCATGGTCTACCAGGCGAAGTGGGCGAAGGCCTTGTTGGCGTCGGCCATGCGGTGGACGTTCTCGCGCTTGGTATACGCTGCGCCTTCGCGGTTGTATGCGGCCAGCAGCTCGGCGGCCAGCTTCTCGTGCATCGCGCGGCCCTTCTTCTCGCGGCAGGCGCCCAGGATCCAGCGGATGGCCAACGACTGCTGGCGGTTGCGGTTGACCTGCATCGGCACCTGGTACGAGGCACCGCCGACGCGCTTCGAGCGGACCTCGATGTTCGGCTTCACGTTCTCCACGGCCTGGGTGAAGACCTCGATCGGCTCGGACGTCCTTCTGATCTTCTCCTGGATGATGTCCAAAGCCCCGTAGAACACCCGCTGGGCGTTGCTCTTCTTGCCGTCCCACATCATGCAGTTGATGAACTTGCTGGCCAGGAGCGACCCGTACTGCGGGTCTCCGGTGAGCGTTTTGCGACTGGCAGTTATTCGACCCATGGAATATGGTTCCGGATTCGGAGATGATCGTCTTGCGACTGCCCTATCGACTTCTTCGCTCCGTACCGGCTGCGCGACTGCTTGCGGCCTTCGACGCCCAGCGTATCCAGCGCGCCGCGGACGACCTGATAACGCACGCCGGGCAAGTCGCGAACACGGCCGCCGCGGACCAACACGATCGAGTGCTCCTGCAAGCTGTGGCCCTCGCCCGGAATGTAGACAGTGACTTCCTTGCCGTTGGACAGCCGCACGCGGGTGATCTTCCGCAAGGCGGAGTTCGGCTTCTTGGGGGTCATCGTCTTGACCTGCAAGCAGACGCCGCGCTTTTGCGGGCATTGATCCAGCACCGGCGACTTGCTGAACTCGCCGTTGGTAACGCGCGTCTTTCGGACCAGTTGATTGATTGTCGGCATAGCTACTCAGTCATGTTTCCACCGACCACCGATCGGCAGGGATTGTATGTCATCCTCGCGTGCGCCCCCGGCTACCATTTGCGAGAACCCTATATTCTGTTGGTTTTTATTGGCCTGTCAATGGGGGCAGCGCGGCAATCGTAAGTCATCCGCCCCAGCCCGGCCCCTCTCCCAGAGGGGAAGGGCGACTTGCCAATTACTCATCGTCGCCAGCTCCATCGCCCGACTCGGCGATGTACTCCTCTTTTACTATTTCATCGTCATCATCCACCGCCGCGGCGTGCTGGAACAGGGCGTCCAAGGGACTCGGACCGGCGGAGCGCGGCCGTCGCCCTCCTTGACAGGTTGCACCTTGCCGGCGCCTTCCAACAAGCGGGAAGTGCCGGGCCAGAACGTCTTCCTTCTCGGCCGCCAAGCCTTCCAGCGCCTGCGGCCGGATGCGGACTTCCGAGTCCTGGTAGGTGCGGAAGCCGGTGCCGGCGGGAATCAGGTGGCCGAGGATCACGTTTTCCTTCAGGCCGACCAGGCGGTCGACCTTGCCGGCCAGGGCCGCTTCGGTCAGCACCTTGGTGGTTTCCTGGAAGCTGGCGGCCGAGATGAAGCTGGAGCTTTGCACGGCCGCCTTGGTGATGCCCAGCAGCTGCGTGCTGGCGGTGGCCGGCTTGGGCTTGGCGCCCTTGGCCGGCTCGCCGCCGAGGGCCTCGATCTGGGCGTTGACCTGCTCCGAGGCGTCCTTGGGCACGATCGCGCCCGTCTGCGAAGTCGCTGTCGCCCTTGTCGGTGATCTTCAGGCACTTGGCCAGAGTTCTGGTTCACCGCGCGGAACTCGAACTTGTCCATCACGCTGCCGGGCAGCAAGCGTCGGTGTCGCCGATGCGTCTCGACGCGGACCTTGCGCAGCATCTGCGCGACGATGATCTCGATGTGCTTGTCGTTGATTTCCACGCGCTGGCTGCGGTAGACGTTCTGGATTTCGCGGATGAGGTACTGCTGCACGGCCTCTTCGCCGGAGATGCGGAGGATGTCGTGCGGCACCAGCGGCCCATCGACCAGGGCCTCGCCGGCCCGGACGAAGTCGCCGGCGTGCACGCGCAAGTGCTTGCCGTGCGAGACGAGGTGCTCGCGTTCGATGCCGCTTTCGCTGCGGACGATGATCGTCCGCTTGCCGCGGCGCTTCTCGCCGAGCAGTTCCACCGTGCCGTCGATCTCGGCGATCACGGCCGGGTCCTTGGGCTTGCGGGCCTCGAAGATTTCGGTGACGCGCGGCAGACCGCCGGTGATGTCCTGCGTGCCGGACACTTCGCGGGGCGTCTTGGCCAGCAGCGTGCCGGCCGAGACCGTGCTTGCCTTCGGCGACTTCGATGTGGGCCTTTTCCGGCAGGTAGTAGAAGTCGAGAATCTTGCCGCTGGCGTCTTCCAGCACGACCTGCGGGTGCAGGTCGCCCTTGTGCTCCATGATCATCCGGCGGACGTGGCCGCTGGGGTCCTTTTCCAGCCGCATCGTTTCGCCTTCGATGACGTCCTCGTAGCGGACCTTGCCGCCGACTTCGGCCAGAATCGGGATGCTGTGCGGGTCCCACTGGCAGAGGACCGCGCCGGCTTGCACTTCCTGGTTCTCGTCGACCAGCAGGTTGGCGCCGGCGGGGACTTCGTACTTCTCCAGCTCGCGGCCCTTGGGGTCGAGCAATGAGGATTTCGCCGTTGCGGGTGAGCACGACCTGCTGGCCTTCGTCGTTGCGGACGACCTTCAGGCGGGTGAACTGGACGACGCCCTGCCTTCTTGGCGCTGGATCTCGCTTTCTTCGACGGCGCGGGCGGCCGTGCCGCCGATGTGGAACGTACGCATCGTCAACTGCGTGCCCGGCTCGCCGATGCTCTGGGCGGCGATGATGCCCACGGCCATGCCTTCCTCGACCAGCGTGCCGGTCGAGAGGTCCATGCCGTAGCACAGCCGGCAGATGCCCAGCGAGGCGTCGCAGGTCATCGGGCTGCGGACCTGGATCTTTTCCAGGCCCAGCTCTTCGATGCGTGCGGGCGATCTCGACGGTGATCAGCTCGTTTTCGCGGACGATCACTTCGTCGGTGATCGGGTTGACGATGTTGGCGCGGCTGACGCGGCCGCGGATCGAGTCGGCCAGGCCGCACTTCGACCTTCTCGCCGCGGTAGATCACGCCCTTGGTGATGCCCTGCGTCGTGCCGCAGTCGTGCATCGTGATCACGACGTTCTGGGCCACGTCGGCCAGCTTGCGGGTCAGGTAACCCGAGTCGGCCGTCTTCAGGGCCGTGTCGGCCAGACCCTTGCGGGCACCGTGCGTCGAGCTGAAGTATTCCAGCACGCGTCAGCCCCTCGCGGAAGTTGGCCTTGATCGGCGTCTCGATGATCTTGCCCGACGGCTTGGCCATCAAACCGCGCATGCCGGCCAACTGGCGAATCTGCTCGACGCCGCCGCGGGCACCGGAGTGGGCCATCAGGAAGATCGGGTTCACGTAGCCCGGCGTGCGGTGGTCGTTCTCCAACTCGGTCATCATTTCCGTGGTGATCTGCTCGCGGGCGTGCGTCCAGGCGTCGAGCACCTGGTTGTAGCGCTCGCCCTCGGTGATGATGCCGCGCTGGTAGAGCTTGTGGATCTTGCAGCACCGCTCTTCTCGGCGTCGCCGATGATCTTCGTCTTGTTGGGCGGCGTGATCAGGTCGTCGGTGGCGAAGACAGGCCGCTGAGCGTGCTCTGGCGGAAGCCGATGCGGTTCATGTGTCCAGCAGGTCGATCGTCGCCCGGCGGCCCAGGATGCTCGTAGCAGTCGGAAATCACTTCGGCCAGGTCGCTCGACCGCAGCGGGATGTTGTAGAACGGCATGCCGTGGGCAGCATGTCGTTGAACAGCACGCGGCCGACGGTGGTCTCGATCAGCGCGCCGGGCTTGACGTGCCGCGGTCGCCCTTCATGCGGCGGCCTTGCGGCAGCGCGCACCTTGATGCGCGGCGTGCGTGTCGACCTTGCCCAGCGAGTAGGCCAGTTGCACCTCGTCGAGCGAGGCAGAACATCATGCCGTCGCCCTTGCGGTCTGGCAGCGACAGCGGTCATGTAGTAGCAGCCCATCACCACGTCCTGCGACGGGCTGATGATCGGCGCGCCGTTGGCCGGGCTGAAGATGTTGTTGGTCGACATCATCAGCGTGTGGGCCTCGACCTGGGCCTCGATCGACAGCGGCAGGTGGACGGCCATCTGGTCGCCGTCGAAGTCGGCGTTGAAGCCCTTGCAGACCAGCGGGTGCAGCTTGATGGCGTTGCCTTCGACCAGCACCGGCTCGAAGGCCTGGATGCCCATGCGGTGCAGCGTCGGAGCGCGATTCAGCAGCACGGGGTGGTTGCTGGATCACCTCTTCGAGGATGTCCCAGACCTCCTCGTCCTTCCGCTCCAGCATCTTCTTGGCGATCTTGATCGTGTCGGCGTGGCCCAGCTCCTTCAGCCGGCGGATGATGAACGGCTGGATACAGTTCCAGGGCGATCTTCTTCGGCAGGCCGCACTGGTGCAGCCGCAGGTGCGGGACCGACGACGATCACGCTGCGGGCCGAGTAATCGACGCGCTTGCCCAGCAGGTTCTCGCGGAAGCGGCCCTGCTTGCCCTTGATCATGTCGGTCAGCGACTTCAGCGGGCGGTTGCTGCGAGCCCAGCACGGGCCGCTTGCAGCGGTTGTTGTCGAACAGCGCGTCGACCGACTGCTGCAGCATCCGCTTCTCGTTGCGGATGATCACTTCCGGCGCGTTCAGATCGACCAGCTTCTTCAGCCGGTTGTTGCGGTTGATGATGCGGCGATAGAGGTCGTTCAAGTCGCTGGTGGCGAAATTGCCCGAGTCCAGCAGCACCAGCGGCCGCAGGTCGGGCGGAATCACCGGAATCACGTCCAGCACCATCCACTCCGGCCTGTTGTCGCTGTCGCGGATCGCCTCGACGATCTTCAGCCGGTTGATCAGGTCCTTCTTCTTCTGCTTGGAGTTGGTCTCGACCAGCTCGTCGCGCAGGTCCTTGCGAGAGCTGTCACCAGGTCGAGGTCCGTGCAGCAGCTTGCGGACGGCCTCGGCGCCCATGTCGGCCTCGAAGGCGCCTTCGCCGTACTGCTCGCGGGCCGCGCGGTACTCTTCCTCGGTGAGCAGCTGCTGCGTCTTCAGCGGCGTGTCGCCCGGATTGGTGACCACGTAATCCTGGAAGTAGATCACCTTTTCCAGGCTCGTGGTCTTCATGTCCAGCAGGTTGCCCAGGCGGCTGGGCATGGCCTTGAAGAACCAGATGTGCACGACCGGCGCGGCCAGCTCGATGTGGCCCATCCGCTTGCGGCGGACGCGGCTGTGGGTGACCTTCACGCCGCAGCGGTCGCAGATCATCCCCTTGTACTTCATGCCGCGGTACTTGCCGCAGGAGCATTCCCAGTCCTTTTCCGGGCCGAAGATCCGCTCGCAGAACAGACCGTCCTTTTCCGGACGGTAGGTGCGGTAGTTGATCGTCTCCGGCTTCTTCACTTCGCCGAACGACCAACTGCGGATGTCGTGCGGCCGGGCCAGGCTGATCTTGACCGACGTGTAGTCGTTGATCCGATCGTAAGTAGCTTTCGCCGATACTCACTGTGATCACTCCTTGTCCGGAGTCGACGGGCTTAAGTCACAATGTCGAAGCTCAGTTGACGAGGCTTGTCGTTGCGCAGGAACATGTTGGCACTCCGTCAATCGGCAGTCCTCGACACTGACATTCGTCACTCGTCAAATCGCGTGCGCTTTTCCAATTGCATGTTCAACGCCAGGCCGCGGATTTCGTTGGTCAACACGTCGAAGCTGGCCGGGGTGCCGGCTTCCAGCGTGTTCTCGCCCTTGACCATCGACTCGTAAATCTTGGTGCGGCCTTCCACGTCGTCGCTCTTGACGGTGAGCAGCTCCTGCAGGATGTAGGCGGCGCCGTAGGCCTCCAGCGCCCAGACTTCCATTTCCCCGAACCGCTGGCCGCCGAAGCGGGCCTTGCCGCCCAGCGGCTGCTGCGTGATCAGCGAGTAGGGGCCGGTCGAGCGGGCGTGGACCTTGTCGTCGACCAGGTGGTGCAGCTTGAGCATGTAGATGTAGCCCACCGTGGACTCCTGCTCGAACGGCTCGCCGGTGCGGCCGTCGTAGAGCTGGGCCTTGCCGTGCGTCGGGCAGGCCGGCCTCGTCGAGGCATTCGTGGATCGTCTTCTTCGGTGGCCCCGTCGAAGACCGGCGTGATGGCCTGGAAGCCCAGCTTGGCGCCGGCCCAGCCCAGGTGCGTCTCGAGAATCTGGCCCACGTTCATACGGCTGGGCACGCCCAGCGGATTGAGCAGGATCTGCACCGGCGTGCCGTCGGCCAGGAAGGGCATGTCCTCCTGCGGCAGGATCTTGGAGATCACGCCCTTGTTGCCGTGGCGGCCGGCCATCTTGTCGCCCACCGAGATCACCCGCTTGGCGGCGATGTAGACCTTGACCATTTGCAGCACGCCGCTGCGCAGCTCGTCGCCGCGCTTCATCGAGTTGAGCTTGCGGTCGCGGTCGTCGATCGCCGCCTCGACCGCCGGCCACTGCGTCTTGTAGATCTTTTCCACGTCGGCCTTGCGCTGCGGGCTGCGGATGTCGAGCGCTTCGAGCTTGAAGCTGCTGCGCCTGCTCGGCCACGTACTTCGGTGCTCCTGGTCGCGCGACCAGCGGCGTTGCCGTCCTCGTCGGTGAGCTTCCGCTGCAGCACGCTCTTCGATCTCGCTCGACCAGTGCGCCGAAGGCCGCGGCGATCTTGGCGTTGCCCTTCGGTCTCGGCCTCCTTCGAGCGCCTTCTCGAACGCCTTGCGCTCGTCTTCCGAGAGGCTCATGCGGCGGGAGAACTTCTGCGTGTCGATGACGATGCCTTCGACGCCCGAGGGCACTTCCAGCGAGTCGTTCTTCACGTCCTCGCCGGCCCGGCCGAAAATGGCGTGCAGCAGCTTTTCTTCCGGCGTCAGCTCGGTCTTCGACTTGGGCGAGACCTTGCCCACCAGGATGTCGCCCGGCCGGACGTAGGTGCCGACGCGGACGATGCCGTTTTCGTCCAGGTTGCGGAGCGCTTTTCGCTGACGTTGGGGATGTCGCGGGTGAACTCCTCGCGGCCCAGCTTGGTCTCGCGGATTTCGATGTCGAACTCCTCGATGTGGATCGAGGTGTAGGTGTCGTCCTTCACCAGCTCTTCGCTGATGATGATGGCGTCCTCGAAGTTGAAGCCGTCCCAGGCCATGAAGGCCGACCAGCACGTTGCGGCCCAGGGCCAGTTCGCCCTGGTAGGTGGCGGCGCCGTCGGCGATGACCTGGCCCTTCTCGACCTTGTCGCCGACGCTCGACGATCGGCTTCTGGTTCTGGCAGGTCCGCTCGTTGAGGCCCACGAACTTGCGCAGCTTGTAGACGTCGCCGCCGATTTCGATCCGGCGTGGCGTCGACGTAGGTGACCGTGCCCTTGCTGCGGGCGCGGACGAGCATGCCGGAGTTCTGCGGCGACGTCGCGTCTCCATGCCCGTGGCCACCAGCGGCGGCTCGGTGACCAACAGCGGCACGGCCTGCCGCTGCATGTTGGAACCCATCAAGGCGCGGTTGGCGTCGTCGTGCTCCAGGAAGGGGATCAGGCCGGCCGAAACGCCCACCATCTGGCTCGGCGCCACGTCGATGTACTGCACCTGGTCGATCGGCACCATCTGGAAGTCGCCGTGGTAGCGGGCGATGATCGTGTCGCCCGCGCAGCTTGCCGTTCTCGATCGGCGCGTCGGCCGGGGCCAGATAGGCCTCGTGCTCCTGGTCGGCCCGCAGCCACTCGATCTCGTCGGTCAGCTTGCCGTTCTTGACCTTGCTGGTAGGGCGTGACCAGGAAGCCGTATTCGTCGACGCCGGCGTAGATGCGCCAGGCTGGAGATCAGGCCGATGTTCGTGCCTTCAGGCGTCTCGATCGGGCAGATGCGGCCGTAGTGCGAAATGTGCACGTCGCGGACTTCGAAGCCGGCCCGCTTGCGGTTCAAGCCGCCGGGGCCCAGGGCCGACAGCCGCCGCTCGTGCGTGAGCATCGAGAGCGGATTGGTCTGGTCGACGACCTGCGACAGCTCGCCGCGGCCGAAGAAGTACTCGATCGCCGCCGAGATGCTCTTGGGATTGACCAGGCTGCGCGGCGTCATGTCCTCGACGTCCTTGAGGCTCATCCGCTCCTGCACCGTGCGGCGGAGCTTGAGGAAGCCCTTGCGCAGCTCGTCGCAGGCCAATTCGTCGATCGTCCGCAGGCGGCGGTTGCCCAAGTGGTCGATGTCGTCGATCTCGACGTCCGGATCGTTGTTCCGCAGCTTGAGCAGGTACTGGATGGCGGCGATCAGGTCTTCGGGCCGCAGCGTCATCTCCGTCTTCGGGAATGTTCAGCCGCAGCTTGCGGTTGATGCGGAAGCGGCCCGACCCGGCCCAGCCGGTAGCGGTTGGTGTCGTAGAACTTCTCGTGGAACAGGGCCTTGGCCTTTTCCAACTGCGGCGGATTGCCCGGCCGCAGCCGCTGATAGATCCGCAGCAGCGCCTCTTCGTGGCTGGCCGTGGTGTCTTCGGCCAGCGCGTTCAACAGCAGCGGATTCTTCGGGTCGGCCATGACCTCGACTTCGGATCAGGCCCGAGGTGCAGATCATCTTCGGCGACGTTCTTGGTGATCTTCTGCCCGCATTCGACGATCATCTCGCCGGCCCGCTGGCTGTCGGCCGGATAGACGATGTCGTCGACGGCCAGCTTGCCTTCGATCTTGGCGACGCTGCGGCCGTCGACGACCTTCTCCGTCGTCGGTCGTCGTAGAACACGCGCAGCAGATCGGCGTTCGTCGCTGTACTTGCGGGTCCATCGCCCGCAGCAGCGTCATGATCGAGAACTTGCCGCTCTGGTCGATGCGGACCGCGAGGCTTTCCTTGCGGGTGACGTTCAGCTCGATCCAGCTGCCGCGCTCGGGAATGATGCGGCAACTGTGCAGGCGGCGCTCGCCGGCGCCTTCGACTTCGCTGACGAAGTCGACGCCGGGGCTGCGGTGCAACTGGCTGACCACGACGCGCTCGGCGCCGTTGATGATGAACTCGCCGCCGCCGAGCATGATCGGCATGTCGCCCAGGTAGACTTCTTCCTCGATCGGCTGCTCCTTGGTCAGCCGCAGCCAGACCCTGAACGGCCGGCCGTAGGTCAGCCGCAATTGGCGGCATTCGTCGGGCTCGTAGCGGGGCTTGCCCAGCTCGTAGCGGATGTATTCCAGGCGCAGCGTCTTGTCGTAGCTTTCGATCGGGAAAGATCTCGCGCAGCACGCCTTCGATGCCCTGGTCCTTGCGCTTCTGCGCAGGGAACTTCGTACTGCAGGAAGGCGTCGTAGCTGCGGGTCTGGATTTCGGTCAGATCGGGGATCGGATACGGCGGCGCTGCGACTGCCGAAGCGACGGACTTCCTTGGGTCTGAATGCGTCGTTGTGCGGAGGTCGCCATAGACGATCACCTCCTGAGATTGGCAAGGGAATCCCGGCAGGCCGGCGGGAAGCGCGGCGGCGCGGACGAAATGCCGCGCCGCGGCCTTGGCCCCGGGGGAATGGAAACAAGCGAGATCATACTCTGTCCACGCAATACATTGCCCCCCTGCCTCCAGGAGGGTCCATGGCCAAGTGGGCTGCCTGGCGATGCGGTGCCCGCATTGCGCGGCCGGAACGTCAAATCAATCGATACGGCCGGGGAGGACGTGCGAAGATTCTTCCGCCGCGCAACGCTAAGACCAGCACTACTTGATCGAAGACCGTGGCGCCGGCTTCTTCCAGCTCCTTCTTGAGCTTCTCGGCGTCTTCCTTGGAGAGGCCTTCCTTGACCTTGGCGGGAACGCCCTCGACCAGGTCCTTGGCTTCCTTCAGGCCCAGGCTGGTGGCCGCGCGAACCACCTTGATGACGCCGATCTTCTTGTCGCCGAAGCCTTCGAGGACGACGTCGAATTCGGTCTTTTCTTCCTTGACCGCGGCGGCAGCGCCGCCATCGCCGGCAGCGGGGCCATCATCACCGCGCCGCCGGCGGCCGGCTTGATGCCGTGGACCTCTTCCAGGTAGTCGCTCAGCTCCTTGGCCTCCTTGAGGGTCAGGCCGACGATCTTGTCGCCCAGCTCCTTGGTGGCGGCAGAAAACTCGCGGGTTGCTTCAGCAGTTGCCATCGCTAAATAGGTCCTTTCTCACTGGGCGGGCGGCACGGGTTCACCGGCCGCTGACGCAATTCTATACGATTAGTCTGAAAATGGGAATGATTGGTTCGTATTTGCACAAACATTCTAAAACGAATCGCTGAAACCACCCGATCGGGCGGCTACGCGATTCGGAACAGGCCGCGAAGCCTGTCCCATGGTTCTCACGAGGCGGGTGCTTCCGCCGCCGGCGGTGCAGTTTCCTCCGACGGCGCTTAGCCTCCGCTGCTGGCGCTTAGCTCCTCGGGTGCCGCTCTCTGCGTCCGCCGCAGGTGCTTCCTCGCCGCCCTTGGCCTTCTGCTGCGATCTGGCTGGCCAACGCCCCGCCGCCGCAGCAACTGGCTGGCCAGGCGGCCGCCGGACCGAGAGATCTGGCCCAGCAAGCAGACTCAACTGCTCCGTGCGGCTGGGCCACTTGCTGACCTCGTCGACACTGTTCGCGCCGAGAGCCGCTCGCCGTCCATGACGCCCCCGCGGGTTGAAACGGGGCGAACTTGTCGCTCTTGATCAGCTTCGGTGACTTCCTTGGCCAGGGAGACGATGTCTTCGCTGCCCCAGCACATGGCCGCCGAGCCGCTGACGCCCGTCGAACAGCTGCGCCAAGCGGCGTGCCGGCGGTCGCCCGGGCGGCCAGGCTGTTCTTGACCACCAGCATCTGGATGTTCTTGGACCGCAACTCCTTCCGCAACGTGTAGGTCGAGGTTGGCGTTCAGGCCGACCATGTTCACCAGCAGCGCGTCGTTGACGTTCTGCAGGCGATTCGCTGAAGATCGTCGGTAATCAGAGTTCTTTGACGTATCTTGCTCATGTTGCTTCGCTGTACTCGCGTATCAGTCTAGTCACTGTGGCCCAGTAGCTGCAGTTATCGCACGCGGATCCGCACGCCGGGCTCATGGTGGCGCTGATGACGATTCCCTTGACGTACTGGCCCTTGACCGCGGCGGGCTTGATTGCAGCACGTGGTTGATGAAGGCGTTGATGTTGTCCACCAGCTTCGGCGCGTCGAAGCTCATCTTGCCGACCACGGCGTGCACGTTGCCGCCGGCGTCGTTGCGGAACTCGACCTTGCCCGCCTTGTACTCCTTGACCGACTTGGCCACTTCGGGCGTGACCGTGCCGGCCCGCGGCGAAGGCATCAGGCCGCGCGGACCGAGCACCTTGCCCAGCGGACCGACGACGCCCATCATGTCCGGCGCGGCGATGCAGACGTCGAAGTCGGTCCAGCCGCCCTTGATCTTCTCGGCCAACTCGGGGCCGCCGACCTCGTCGGCGCCGGCCGCCTTGGCCTCGTCGGTCTTGTCGCCCTTGGCAAACACCACCACCCGCAGCGTCTTGCCGATGCCGTGCGGCAGCACGATCGAGCCGCGGACCAACTGGTCGGCCTGCTTGGGGTCGATGCCCAGCCGCATGGCGATTTCGACCGTCTGGTCGAACTTCGTGGTGTTGAAGGTCTTCAACAACGTGACGGCCTCGGCCAGCGGCATCGCCGCCTCTTGCTGCGGCGCCTTGGCCGCGCATGGCCTTCATTCGTTTCGATACTCTTGGCATTGATCTTGTCTCGCCGTAGTCCAACGGCGAACGAGTCGCCTGCCTACAGTTTTGTTATCGGTGGGTCTTCGCTTCGCTAGACACCACCCTACATTCAATCAATCACTTCCAATCCCATGCTGCGGGCGGTGCCCTCGATCATCCGCCGGGCGTGCTTCGGGCGTCGCGGGCATTGAGGTCGGCCAGCTTCTGCTTGACGATCTCGTCGATCTGGCTCCAGGTCACCTTGCCGACCTTCTCCTTGTTCGGCACGCCCGAGCCCTTGGCGATGCCGGCCGCCTGCTTCAACAGCGCGGCGGCCGGCGGGCTCTTGGTGACGAAGTCGAAGCTGCGGTCGTTGTAGACCTTCACCACCACCGGGATCGGCATGCCGCCGGCCTCGCGGGTCCGCTCGTTGAACTGCGATACGAACTGGCCCAGGTTGATGCCGTACCGGCCCAGCGCGGTGCCGACCGGCGGGGCCGGCGTCGCCTGGCCGCCGGGCACCTGGAACTTCACTTCGCCTACTAGTTGCTTTGCCATGTCTTAGTACTGTATTGCGTGTTCAGTTCACAGTGTCCGTCTCACTAGCGACCGATCCCTTCAGATTCGATTTGCCAGTATTCCAATTCCACCGGCGTCGAGCGGCCGAAGATGTTGATCATCACCGTCACCCGGCCGTTGGTCTCGTCGATGGTGTCCACTTCGCCCTCGAAGTTCTCGAACGTGCCTTCGTTGATCTTCACGCGGTCGCCCTGCGTTGAAGTTGATCTTCAGCTTGGGCGCCTTCGTCGCTCTTCTCTTCCTGCTTGGCCACGATCCGCGCGACTTCGTGCGGCAGCATCGGCGTCGGGTTGCCCGGCCGCGCCGGTGAAATCGCCGATGCCCGGCGTCTCGCGGACCAGGAACCAGGTGTCCTCGTTGATCTCCATGTTGACGACGAGATAGCCGGGATAGAGCTTTCGCTTGACGACCCGCTTCTTGCCGCCCTTGAACTCGGTGACCTTTTCCGTCGGCACGATGACTTCGCCGAAGAAGCGGTCCAGTCCGGCGATGGCCACCCGCCGCACAAGCCCTTCGCGAATCGACTCCTCGCGGTTGCTCTGCACCTTGAGGATGTACCAATTCATCTTCCGACTTGGGTTCGTCGGTGGCGGCAGCGCTTCGGCCGCAGCCTTCCGTGATTTCGTCCCGTCGGACTTGACCGGCTTGGCCTTGACCGGCACCGCCGGCATCGACTCGGTGCCATCGTCGTCGGGCCATCGTCGTCGAGCCCGTCGTGCTCGCCGTGACCGGCAGCCACCGGCGCCGCTTCTGCCGGCATCGCGGCTTCGCTCGCCGGTCCCGGCAGGCAACGCATCGTGCTCCGGCACGTGGCTCTCGTGCCCGACGGCGCGTGCTCCGGCTGCAACTCGCCGCCCGCGTTCGTCGGGGGCGAATCTTGCATGCCTTCGGGATTCTGTCCGTTCTGTTCTGTCACGACGGCTCGACCTCTTGCGGCCGGATTCCTTGTTATACGACCACTCACGACTTGGGCGTGGGCAACACGCCAATCAACTGAACAATCTTCACCCAAAATGCGTCAAAACCGAACAACACGGAAGCCAGATGGCGAAGATCATGATGATCACCACCATCGAGCTGCGCACCAACTCGCTCCGCGACGGCCACGACACCTTGTTCATCTCCGCTTCGACGGCGATCAGGAAGTCGGCGAAGGCCGGGATGTTGACCAGCGCGATAGGACGACCCACAGTCCGACGACTGCCGACAGCGACCGGCAGGCCGATCACTGACCGTTCTAGGCCACGCCTCGTGCCCTAGCAGCCAAAAGCTACAACTGCCACAGGCCCGATGCGACAGCGCGATCGCGCATCGCGGCAAACGTCACCTGGCGGGCGATCCGGCCCTGGCTCCGCTTGTAGACGCCGAACCTGAACAGTTCGCACACGGTCTGTGCACGCGGTATTGAACCTTGCCATGTCTTTACGCTTCGCTGCATCGCACTGAAACGCCTGTCTACGCCTTCGTCATCGTCATTCGTTCGCGGACAACCTGGTCGCCTGCAGCCGTGCAGCTGAGCCGCCGACTCGCTCAACGTTAAATGGCAGGGGCGGCGGGAATCGAACTCGCAACCTCTGGTTTTGGAGACCAGTGCTCTGCCAATTGAGCTACACCCCTAGTGCGAATGTCGAATGTCGAAATTCGAACGTCGAATGCGATACGCCTGCTTCGTCATCGCTTCTTGCTTCGACATTCGTCATTCGACATTCGTCATTCCTACTTGAGGATCTTGGTCACCACGCCCGAGCCGACCGTCCGGCCGCCTTCGCGGATGGCGAAGCGCACGTTCGTCGTCCATGGCGATCGGGCGTGATCAACTCGACGCTCGAGCTTGACGTTGTCGCCGGGCATGCACATTTCGGCGCCGCCCAGCAGGTTGGCCGTGCCGGTCACGTCGGTCGTGCGGAAGTAGAACTGCGGCCGGTAGCCGCTGAAGAACGGCGTGTGCCGGCCGCCCTCTTCCTTCGACAGCACGTAGACCTCGGCCTCGAACTTGGTGTGCGGCGTGATCGAGCCGGGCTTGGCCAGCACCTGGCCGCGCTCGATTTCCTCGCGCTTGATGCCGCGCAGCAGGCAGCCGACGTTGTCGCCGGCCTGGCCCTGGTCGAGCGTCTTGTTGAACATTTCGACGCCGGTGCAGATCGTCTTGCGCGGCTTCGGGGCTGAAGCCGACGATCTCGACTTCGTCGCCGACCTTGACCATGCCGCGCTCGATACGGCCGGTGGCCACGGTGCCGCGGCCCTCGATCGAGAACACGTCTTCGACGGCCATCAGGAACGGCTTGTCGACTTCGCGCACCGGCTCGGGAATGTAGGCGTCGACGGCGTCCAGCAGCTCGTCGATGCACTTGTTCGCCGCCGGATCCTTCGGGTTGTTGTAGGCCGGCCAGCGAGCTGCCGCGGATGATCGGAATCTCGTCGCCGGGGAAGCCGTACTGCGTCAGCAGCTCGCGCAGCTCCATCTCGACCAGTTCGAGCAACTCGGGGTCGTCGACCAGGTCGACCTTGTTCAGGAACACGACCAGCGCGGGCACGCCCACCTGGCGGGCCAGCAGGATGTGCTCGCGGGTCTGCGGCATCGGGCCGTCGGCGGCCGAGACGACCAGGATCGCCCCGTCCATCTGGGCGGCGCCGGTGATCATGTTCTTGATGAAGTCGGCGTGGCCCGGGCAGTCGATGTGGGCGTAGTGCCGCTTGTCGGTCTCGTACTCGACGTGGGCTGACGGCGATGGTCACGGTCTTGGTCTCGTCGCGGACGGTGCCGCCCTTGGCGATTTCGGCGTAGGACTTGAACTTGGCCAGCCCCTTGGCGGCCTGGACGGCCAGGATCGCGGCGGTCAGCGTGGTCTTGCCGTGGTCGATGTGGCCGATGGTGCCGACGTTGACGTGCGGTTTGGTCCGTTGCAAATGTTTCCTTGGCCATTCTGTCTCATTCTCCCTGCGTTGGATCAAGCGGGTCGGTTAGCAGGAATCGAACTGGACGTGTACGAACTCGTGCACCGAGGTCTTCGCACCGGCCGACCAAAGAGCTGCTGATGGGACTTGGACCCTTGACCTCGTCCTTACCAAGGACGCGCTCTACCAACTGAGCTACAGCAGCCTGATGTCGCCGTTAAGCTCCCTCGTGCTGAACCGCCACGCGATACGCCGCTCGACTGGCGAACCGTCTACGATCCTCCCAAGCCACGATAATCCGTCTTGTCATTCTCGTTTCGCTCATCTCGCGTTCGAGCCAAGCGGGTGAAGGGAATCGAACCCTCGTCAGTAGCTTGGAAGGCTACGGCTCTACCATTGAGCTACACCCGCGTTAACGAACTGTACGAAATCAAGCCGACGAATGCTCAGCAGATTCGCCAGTCCGCTTCTTCGTCATTTGACTTTCGTCATTCGTCATTCGTTCTCAATGGGGGGTGAAGGATTCGAACCTTCGAAGGCATTGCCATCAGATTTACAGTCTGACCCCTTTGACCACTCGGGAAACCCTCCGGCTCTATTGTCTTCTTCTCCCAGCTTTCGGATTTCCTCTATTGCGGCCCCTTGCTAGCGATCCGTCCGAGATCGACCGATCCTCTTCACGCTGCTTCGACGGGAATGGACCTTCCGATCCACCCCATCATTCACGGAAGCGCCTTGCGGCCCATCCCGCCTCACCGCTCGGAAGCCAAAATTACTTACGAGCTAGCGGAGGGACTTGAACCCACAACCTGCTGATTACAAATCAGCTGCTCTGCCAATTGAGCTACGCTAGCCTCCTCGACTCGACACGCGAATCCATTAGTATAACAATCGCTTGCGCAGCGACAAGGCGGTCCAAGCCAAAAAATCGCAAACGAAATCGCACCGACATGCTTGTGCAATGCTGGTCCAAACGAGGGGTTTAGACTTCCAATTCGATTGCAAGCCAAGCCAGCTAAGGTGAAAGACGATGGGATCAACGCACCGAACACCAATAGGATAGACGCCAGACAACCCCACCTCTGAACTATCCAGGAAAGTCGATCTTCTCTTGCTTGGCTGCTTTGCGAAGCTTACTCAAGGCACCGGCTTCGAGTTGGCGGACTCGCTCTTTGGACACGCCCTCCTCAGCGCCTATCTCCTTAAGAGTCTGTTCCTGCCCCTCCAATAGGCCGAACCGCCTCATGATAATACGCTGTTCTCGTTCGTTTAGTTGACTGAGGATCTTCTCCACCTGCCAACGCCGGTCTATTTGCGATGATTCCTGCTCCGGCTGCTCGCTATGTTCGTCTTCGGCGCTGGCGAACATTTCTCCAAAGCTCGTCCGGAAACGGTCGCGATGGCGGTGCTCGTCGGGAATGGTACGGGCAAAGTTCTTCATAATGGCCCAGCTTGCATAAGTGCTGAACTTGTACCCCCGCGAAATCGAACTTTTCCACCGCCCGCATCAAAGAAACGTTGCCATCGCTGACCAACTCGAAGAAGTTTTCGACGGGGCCCACGTGCCGCTTGGCTATCGAAACAACCAACCGCAAGTTTGCCCGGACAATCTGGTTCTTGGTAGCCACCGACTCCTCATACAAGGCGTCGATCTCGTCCATGACGCTCGATCTCGGCTGGCTAGGATTGAGCCCTTCGCGCAGCGTGCTGGCCTTGTATTTGATGAAATTCATCTTCCGGAACAGGTGGGCCTCCTGGGTACGGCTGAGCAACGGCACTTCGTACAAGCTGGCAAGATACGGCGGCAAGCCAGCGGGAATACGGGCCTTTTTCACGGCTTCTTCGCTAGGCGGTATCGGCATCAGTATCTGTTGCTGTCGCTTCGTCGAATGCATGGCCCGTGCGAACTCGTCGTTGGGAACATAGTCCAGCGGCAATTCGTTCAATTGCAGGGCGCGCATTTCACCGAGCACGCGATAAATGCTGGTCCGCGTCCGTCCAAAGCGCCTAGAGAGGCTGTTGGCCGACTCTCCCTGGTGAAACTGATAGTAAATCGCTCGTTTCGCTTCCACATCAAGCGGCTGCTGGTTCCCAGAAAGAAGCGCGAAGTCCGCATACTCGACATCGAATTGTTTCAGGACGTAGCGGATAGTCTCGGCGCTTCGGCCCGATTTCCGCGCGATGCGGCACACGATCTCCGTGGGCAATCCGCCGCGTTGGGCCAATCGCCGCGCGCGATCAACGATCGCCTTGCGCTCCTTCTCAGAAATCTGGCTGAAGCGACCGCCGCGGCGAACTATGTCGCCATTCGACTCGACGAACCGATTGACCGAACTCTCCAGAAAGCCCACCCGCTTGCGGCCGTCAACGACGAATCGGCGGCTGATCAAACCGAGCTGTCGCCAGCGTGAAATTGTCTTGGTGGAAACATTGAACCGCCGGGCAAGTTCCTCGATCGTCATCACCGGTTCGCCGGCTGATTCGGCGGCAACGTCGGCAGCGTCCGACAGGTCTTCAATAAAGAGCAGAAGGTCGTGCTTGGCGTCGACCCCGATAAACTTCACATCCTGATAGGCTTCCCATCGGACGCGGGTAATCCGGTAGCAAACATATTCGTGCGTGTAAATTCGGTCGGGTTCGATCTCCGCCAAGAGCTTCTCAGCCGCGAATACCTGCTCGATCTTCTTTTCGCGCGAAGCAATACGGACTTGCTGATCCCTTAGCTTCTCGCAGGGCCGGAATTTGGTACTCGGTATGCATCTTACAGTCCCTTACTCGGCGACGAACTTGTCCAACCGGGTCCGGCGTACTATATACGTTTTAAACTTCCCGATGTTCGACCATTGGAAAACTTGTAGCGCGAAACAGGCGGTCTTCTGGCTCCTTTTGCTCCGTGCCGTTAGATAAAGCCGCACACAGCCTTCAGCCTACATCTTTCGATACAAAAAGGCAACCTTTGTATCCCGATTTTTCGCATAATGTCTTCGCCGGGTGGGTCATCGTACTCGCACTACCCTCGGAATTGTTCATCACAAACCGTCCGCAGTACGAACGATATACGTAAACCCTCAGTTATTCGCGTGTCCGAATGACTCCTTGGTCGATTATCTTACACGGATTGACAGTTTCCGCGAACGCACGGAATACGGCAGCATTCTCCGTGCCAAAATCTATGAGCATTAATCGCCGTTATATCTTATTTGTTTTATCCGTATTCACACTGGCGCCATTTGCTACGCGCCGATGAGCCGACAGAGTACGAGTTTCATAGCCAGCGGCAGATTGGCCAGGTTGACCATGCCAGCGTCCTTTTGGACGCAAACGGCGATCTTCTGGTGAAGTCGGGCACTGGCGCTGGTGCGGTCAAGCCCGAGCGGCAGGAAGTCGGCCTTTCTTGCCGCCGCGATTACGATGAAAAGACGCTCCAATTGCCTACCGCGACGGATAAGACGTTTCGCGCCGTCCGCTACTATCAGGAAGCTTCCGCCAAGCTGCATAAGGGCACGGTGGCGCTTAATCCCGCCTTGCGCCCGGAACGTCGCCTGGTAGGCGTGGAAATTAAGGGGCAGAAGGTGACGCCCTTCTCCCCTCGCGGGCCGCTGAATGTCGATGAGTTGGAGCTGCTCGCCGCCGTCGGCGAGACGCTTAACCTCGACCTATTACTGCCCACGAAACCCATGAGGATTGGCGACTCGTGGCCGGTGCCGGACGAAACCGTGGCCGTTCTCCTCGCCCTGGACGACGTCACTGCGAACTCGGTGCGGACGACGCTCAAGGAGGTTACTCCGGAATTTGCCCGATTCGAATTGGAAGGCCGGGCGGAAGGGAAACTCTACGGCGCTATGAACCAGATTTCGCTGAAGGCCAAGTGCCGCTTCGACCGCCGCTGTCAGCGGATCGACTGGTTTGCCATGGGCTTGCAGCAGAAGCGCGATGTCGGCATGGTCGAGTCAGGCTTGGACTGGACGTTTCAGGTTCGCGTGAAGGTAACGCCGGCCCAGACGTTGGCAGAATTGAACGAAACCGCTCTTGCCGATTTGCCTTTGAAAGCGGACGACGAGCACCTGCGGGTGCAATATGACATGGCAGACGGCGAGATCCGGTTGACGCACGACCGTGCCTGGTTCCTGACCGGACATTACAGCGACCAGGACGAGTTCCACCGTCTCGACCACGGACAGGACATCGGCATGTGCAAGGTTTCACCACAGCCGCAACTTAGCGTGGCGAAGCTGCCCACGGCAGGGCAATTCCAGGAGATCGTGCGGAAGGTGCTGGGTTCAAGTTTTGGAGAGATCACGGATGCATCCGAAACGCAGACCGACGCCCATCTGCGGATCGTGCGCGTGAGCGTGAAGGGCAAAGATGCCGACATCCCCGCGCGGTGGATATACTATCATGTTTCCGACCCGGAAGGCCGCCAAGCGGCGCTCACCTTCCGCGTCGAGGAAAGGAATTTTGACGCCTTCGGCCACGCTGACGACTCGTTTGTGCAGTCGCTACGATTTGTGGAGAAAGTGGAGAAGAAGTAGGCGTCTCAATTCCAATACCAGCCGCTTTTGCCGTTATTGACGGCCTTGGCGCGGGCCTCGGCCGGGGCGGCGCTTCTCGCGGGCCTTGGCGACCAGATCGCCCGGGTGAATCATCACGCCCCCCGACGCGCTGATCACCCAATTCGTTCCTTGCTTCACCATGCTCACTTTGCTGTCGACCTGCGTCGGCGGCGGCAGTTCCAGCGTCTTGAGAGCTTCGGCCTGCGTCAGAGCAGGTAGATTGCAGCCGGCCTTGTCGATCAATCGTTCGTGAGCCACCAGTGCGCCGACCAAGGCCAACTGCATGCAGTTCCGCAGATCGCCGAACACCGGCGCGGCCACCGCCAGTGCATCGTAGTGCGAGGTCATATTGTCGGCCCAGCGCTGTGCCACCTCATTCGCGTGGCCGCTGTGCTCGCGCTGCCCGTTGGCGGCGTTGAAATCTTCTTCCGTCATGCACTTCACGCTGCCGCCGTTGAACTCCCAGGCCAGCCCGTCGGGCGAGCGGAGCACCGCCTCGTACTTCGGCTCCAGCCACCAGCGCTGCATGATGTTGCTCATGCCCAGCTCGGTCGATTTGAACATGTCCAGGAAGCTGGGCATGCCGCTGACCGGGGCCCGCTCGAACTTCATCGCCATCCGCTTCATGCGGTAGTCGGCCGCGACCAGCACCGAGGCGAAATGGCTCGTAGCCGGCACGCCGGTGAAAGTGACCGTCTGCCGCCCCAGGGCTTTCTCGATGCCCGTCGCGGTAGAGCCGCGGTTGCCCACGGTCGAGAGCCGAGCGACGTGAGCCCGCAGCCGGTCAATTCCTTCTGCCGTCGGGTCGATCGAGCAACTGATGCCGCCTTGCGCCGTCGTAGCGGCCGTTCGCAGTGCCACCAACAGATCGTCCAGCAGCAGAACGGGCTTGCCGGTCGTGACTCCCACGAAGTTACCATTGCGGTCAAGCTGCCAGCCTTCGCCGTAGCCGACCAGCACGATGTCCTTTTGCTCGGGGTAAACGAACACAAAGCGGATGTCTTGCAAGCCGGCCAAGAGCACGACCTCGTCCGAAAGCGGTTTGCCCGCACGGATCGATCCTTCTATTGCCTCCTCCAGGCCGCGAAGCGAAACCTTGCGGAGAGCCGCCGCGCCGTGGAGGTCGGTCGGCACCTTTTGCAGCAGCCGGTCCCGCTCGGCGCGGAGTTTGCCGAGCGTATCGGTTGTCGCGTTGGTGATCAGGCCGTCGGAGTTGATCGAGATGCCGCCGACCGCACGGTTAAACCCGAAGCCGATCTGTGCGGCCAATGGTGCGGGCTGCGACAAGGTCGCCAAAGTACCGATTAAGGCGAAAGTAATGACCCAATTGCGAGACATGGTTTGGCAGCTCAGATTCACGACACACCCCTTCTCGAATTAAAACAGTAGGAAAGTTCCGGAAGTTCCTAGCATTAGCGTAATCGAAAATTGCCGCCAAAGCAAGCAAAATCAGCCCCCTGCGCCTTGCAGAAACCCCCAACTGGAATATATAAGGTATAGGAAGGCCTGTCCCGAACCTAACCAGCCAACCGACTGCCAATCGTTTTCCACCAGAAGGTAGCAACCCTTCCTGGTGGGCTAGCTGGAGAAACCCCGCACTGATTGTACGTGTCCGAACTCGCCTACCTTGTGATTCGTGAAGGGGGAAAATGGAGCGACGTCTTCCGGCTCGTGCCGGGACAGGCGGCGACCATCGGCCGCGCTCCCACCAACCAGATCGTGCTCCAGGACGATCGTTGCAGCCGCAACCACGTGGAGGTTTTCTTTAGCGGCGGCGAATGGGTGCTTCGCGACCTCGATAGCCGCAATGGCACGATGGTCGGCAGCCAGCGGATCGTCGGCGACCACATCCTCCACGCGGGCGACATCATCCGCATCGGCCGCTCGCAGTTGATCTTCGTGCATACGCTGGCCGACGCTTTTTCCGACACCAGCGCCATCGGCCGCAACGGCGGCGCGGTGCCCGACGGCCTCGGCACGGTGATTGACGAATCGGATAGCGTAATTGATGACATCGGGCCGGCCAAGATCACGCACCGCAAGGGGCAAACCCGCTTCCTTGAGCCGGGCCAGGTCGAAGAGCCGGGCGTTTCCAAGATCGGCCGCGCGGCGGCCAAGCTCTGCCGGCTGGCTTTCGAACTGGCCAAGTCGCCCGATGTTGCCGGCGTAGCGCAACTGGCGTTGGACGGCTTGGCCCAAGCCACCCAGACCGACGCCGGCGCCGTGATGCTCCTGCCCAACGAATACGAGGGTCCGCCCAAGACCGACGCCTTGGAAGTTATCGCCTCGCGGAGTTCGTCCGCGCATCGTTACCATCGCCTGCCGCACACGCTGGCCGAAACCGTGATCCGCGAAGGCGAGGCGGTCTTGGCCCGCAACATCATGGGCGACAGCAACATCGGCAGCCGCGACAGCCAAGGCGAGATCCGCACAACGAGCGTCATCTGCGCGCCGATCCGCGGCGGCGGCAGTATCCTTGGGCTGATCCACCTCTATTCGATCGATTCCGAGCGTGTGCCCGACCCCGACGACCTGGAGTTCACGCTGGCCGTGGCCGACACGGTCGCCGTGGCTTTGGAAAACCTCAAGCGCCGCGAGCAACTGGCGGAGAACCTGACGCAGGTCCGCACGGAGAACGTGCAGCTTCGCGAACGGCTGGGCGTGCAGAGCCAGATGATCGGCAAGAGCTCTGTCGTGCGACAGGTGGCCGACGAGATCGCCCGCGCCGCCGCGAGCAACGCGACGGTGCTGATTCGCGGCGAAAGCGGCGTGGGCAAGGAACTTGTCGCCCGCGGCGTCCACAATTCCAGCCCGCGGCGCGACCATGTCTTCGTCGCGCTGAACTGTGCGGCGTTATCCGCTGAGTTGCTGGCCAGCGAGCTGTTCGGCCACGAGCGAGGCGCCTTCACCGGCGCCACCGAGCGGAAGATCGGCAAGTTCGAGGCGGCCCACAAGGGCACGATCATGCTCGACGAAATCGGCGAGATGAGCCCCGGCTTGCAGGCCAAGTTCCTTCGCGTTTTGGAAGGGCACCCCTTCGAGCGCGTAGGCGGCAGCAAGCCCATCAGCGTCGACGTCCGCGTGATCGCTGCCACCAATCGCGACCTGGAAAAAGCCGTCGTCGAAGGCATTTTTCGCCGCGACCTCTATTTCCGCCTTCGCGTGCTGGAGATCGTAGTGCCTCCCTTGCGCAAGCGGCCCGAAGACATTCCGCTTCTGGCCGATTTCTTTCTGAGGAAGTTCAATGCCGAAACCGGCCGCAAGATCACGGGCTTTACCGATTCGGCCAAAGAAAAACTCGTCACCTATCTCTGGCCCGGCAACATCCGTGAGCTGAAGAACGTGATTGAGCGGGCGGTGGTCCTCTGCCGCGGCCAGCAGATCGACGAAGGCGACTTGCTCGTGACCAAACTGGCTACCGCCGGCGACACGGCCGAGGCCGAAGCGGCGGCCGAAGAGTTCCTGCCCGCCTCGCTGGAAGACATCGAGCGCCGCTACATCCTGGCGACCTTGAACCACACGAGCTGGAATAAGAGCCGCACGGCGACTATTTTGGGGATCGAGCGGTCGACATTGGATCGAAAGATACGGCGGTATGGTCTGGAAGAAGTTCGCTAGCTTGAAGTTCCGGCTTTAGCCGGTCGTCGTGGCAGTTTGTCGCCAAAAGGCAAAGCTTCAACCCATGCCCAAACGCTAAACTCCGCAAAAACCGCCGCTTTCTGTCGCCCAAGCCGCCCTGCGTTTCATAAGCTAGAGTTGTCTAGTGCGATCTGTCGATCCGACCTTTCTTCACCGACTGTTTTTCCGAGGGAGAATCTGCATGTCGTCATCGCCAATAGACCTGTTTCCATCGCAATTCCAACAGCCCGAACCGCCGATCGCGCCCGCCGAAACGCCGGAAATCGGCTCCAACTCATCGCCTGCTTTGACGATGCGCGACCTCTGCCGCGCAGGCGCGGTAATGATTGGCGTTATGTTCCTCTCTGTCGGCTGCTATTGCTGGAGCAATGCCGGTCAATCGCAGGCGGCGCAGAAGCCGCAGAAGAGCATCACGCGGCTCTTCAATCCCATCAACCTCATGCTCTGGATGGGCGGCTCGGAGAACGACTTGCAGGATGTGCAGGAGCAGGTGATCAAAGAAGCGACCTCTGCCAAGCGGGCCGAAGAGATCCGGCGACAATTCAGCACGCCGGAAAGCGAACAGTTGCGACGGCTCATGCAGCAGCCGATGTTCGATCCCAGCAAAGCCCAATCCTGGATGAAATTCTGCGAACGGACAGAGCTATCCCAGGCCGCAGAACTGAGGCGTTGATCAATGCGAAAGCCCCGTGCGGCGGCCTCGCTCAACGGTGCTGCGTTTCGTATCACTTCGCCCCGAACCGCTCCGCCAGCGCGTACTTTTCGTCCACGCCGATCAGCTTATTGAACTCGCCAAAAGTCATCTGCGCGGCGACCCCGGCCGTGCCGTCGCGAAGCACTTGCTCATAAACCGTGCGGATCGCCTTGGCCGCCGCGAACAGCCCGGCCAGCGGATAGAGAATCAACTGAAAGCCTAATTCCGCCAGGCGCTTTCTCGGCAGCACGGGCGTCTTGCCGCCTTCAATCATATTGGCCACCATCGGCCGCGGCACGCGGCGGCCGATTTCGGCAAGCTGCTCCACCGTGCCAGGCGCCTCGATGAAGCTGGCGTCCGCGCCAGCCGCCCGCGCCGCTGCGATCCGCTCCACCGCCTCGTCCATGCCTTGCACCGCCAACGCGTCAGTCCGGGCGACTATGAAGAAATCACGCTCGCCGCGAGCATCCACCGCGGCGCGGATTTTATCAACGTACTCCTCGCGCTCGATGACCCGCTTGCCGCGCATGTGGCCGCACTTCTTCGGCCAAAGCTGGTCTTCCAGGAAGCAGCCGGCAGCCCCCGCGGCGATCAGTTCACGCACGGTGCGATGGACGTTCAGCGGATTGCCGTAGCCGGTGTCGGCATCGACGATGATCGGAATCTCCACACTCGCGCAGATCCGCCTTGCCCGATCGGTGATCTCGGTTTGCGTGAGCAGGCCCATATCGGGCTCGCCGATGTCCGTGGCGGCGACGGAATAGCCGGAAACGAACGCCATTGGAAATCCGACCTGCTGTGCCAGCTCGGCCGAAAGCGTGTCGAACACGCCGACGAAAGCCAGCGAGCCGGCCGTTTCGAGAATGCGATGGATGCGGGAGTTGGGCATAATTGTTTGATTCTAGTCGCATTCGCGCTCGATGTGAAGCACTCGCCAACCAAGGGGACGTGACAAGGACTTGGCGCGGCTGTATATTGACCCGACCTGCCGAGAACTCGCCATGCCAGCCAAGAACCTCTATCACGATGCCGTCGTTCGCGCTTTGGTAGCAGATGGCTGGAAAATCACCGACGATCCGTTGCACCTGCCCTTCGGCGGTCGAAACCTGTTCGTTGATCTGGCAGCGGAGCGGATTACCATTGGCGCCGAACGAGGCAACGAACGGATTGCCGTCGAAATACAAAGCTTCTTAAGCCCTTCGCCGATGTTCGACCTGGAACGCGCATTGGGTCAATACGGTCTGTACCAGGTGGCGCTGAGCGACATTGAGCCCGAGCGAGAACTTTATCTCGGCATTTCCGGTCGAGTATACGATCAACTTTTTGCCGACCGCTTTGGGCAGCTTATAATTGAGAGAATGAAAGTAAAAGTCCTCGTCTTCGACGAATCTGCGCAAAGGATCGTCCAATGGATCAAGTAGAGCGCTACCGCGAAATCTTGCGAAGGCTTGTAAGTGAATACGCGAATTGGGGCACGTCGCGAGCGGACATTCGCAATGAGGCCGTGGTCAACGAGGGCCGCGATCATTACGAAGTCGTGAGCGTCGGCTGGCAAGGCGGGCACCGCGTGCATGGCTCGGTGGTGCATCTCGATATTATCGACGGAAAAGTCTGGATTCAGCACGACGGCACGAATCGCCCGGTCGCTGACGAATTGCTCGCCGCGGGCATCCCGAGAGAGGACATTGTGCTCGGCTTTCAACCGCCCGACCTTCGCAAGTACACCGACTTCGCCGAAGCTTGAGAATCGCGTCGCGCTATCGCCATGCCGCGACGGCTCAATTTGCTTTTTCCCCCGGCGCAGGTATAAGGGCGGTGGATGTTAAACTGCTAGAGGTTATTCCATGCCCGACCCGAAGTCTCTCAAGGTAGGCGACTTGGTCCGATTTACGGCGACTGCCCGATGAATGGTCGCAACCAGGGTATACCATTCATCGCGAGAGCATCTCCTTCATGAAGGCGATGATTCGACGCACTTGGCCGGCCCGCGTCGTGGAGATCGACGAGTATGGTTCTCCTTGGATTCACGCGCGCATTCGTACGCGCGGAAGACTCCACTTTCATAGCTGGTGTATCACGGAATCGACCGGTTGGCGCTTAGTCAAGCGTCGCGCCTAACTCGACTAATGAAAGTCCACTTCCATGACCAAGAACCTCATCACCGCGGCATCCTTGCCCGCTCCGCCGGACGTGCTTTTCGATATGTACTTGGACCCCCGCGAACACGCTGCCTTTACCGGGCTGCCGGTCACGATCGCCGCCGAAGCCGGCGCGGCCTTTCGCGCCTTCGACGGGGCCATTTGGGGGACAATCCTGCACGTCGAACCGAAGCGGCTCATCGTGCAGACCTGGCGTTCGGTGAACTTCCCGTGCGGGGCGATCGATTCCGTCCTGATCCTGACGTTCTGCCCGCAAGGCGCGGGCGGCCGGATCGAGCTGACGCAAATCAATGTGGCCGATGAGGACTTCGCCGGCGTGAGTCAAGGTTGGGAGGAGCATTACTGGACCCCGTGGCGAAGCTACCTCCAGCGCGATGGTAGCGAGCAGCGCTGACGGACGCATGAATTGGCCCTGCTTGCTACCCTGCCCTGTCGGATTCCAACGTGGCAGATTATGATGGAGGCTTTATCTCGTACCGAATCGTTTTTATGCCCGGCCCGAAACGAAGACCATTCTCCGCCAAGAAATCGCCGCATTCCGCCAAGCGGCTCGACCGGCCCAGCGACCGCCAAAAGGCCGGACGGGTTATTGGCATGGACAGCAGCGATGCGATGGCGCCCGCCGCGGCCAAACCCCGTCGGCCGGGCAAGTTCCGTCCGGGCGGCGCAAAGCCGCCGAAAGGCGGTACTACAAGCGCCCGCTACCCGCGCAAGCTGCGTCAAGGCGCGAAACGGCGTCGTCCACGGCCGATAGCACAGCCGGTGGGCGAGCATCCCGCCGGCGATCGCTTGCAAAAAATCCTCGCCGCCGCCGGACTCGGCAGCCGTCGGCAGTGCGAAGAACTGATAACCACCGGCCGCGTCGAGGTCGATCGCAAGGTCGTGACCGAACTCGGCACCCGCGTCCAAGTGGACACGCAGGATATCCGCGTCGACGGCGAGACGCTTTCCCTCGGCCGCCGCGTTTACTATGCCGTGAACAAGCCCAAGGGAGTGGTCACGACTAACAACGACCCGGCGCGACGGCCGCGGGTAGTCGACCTGGTGCCGGACCGCAACGCCCGGCTGTTCGCCATCGGCCGGTTGGACATGTACAGCGAGGGGCTGATCCTCGTCACCAACGACGGCGAGTTGGCCAACCGGCTGACGCATCCGCGTTACGGCGTGAAGAAGATTTACCTGGCCCAAGTCGCCGGCCGGCCGACGACGGAAGTGCTGGACAAGCTCCGCCGCGGCGTTCATCTGGCCGAAGGGGTCGCCCGCGTCGATGAGATTCGCATCGAGTCGCAGCAGAAGGACAGCGCCTGGCTGGAGATGACTTTAAGCGAGGGCATGAACCGCGAGATCCGCCGCGCGCTCGCCCGAGTGGGCCACAAGGTCCTGCGGCTGGTTCGCGTGCAGGTCGGCCCGATCAAGCTCGGCAAGCTGCCGCCGGGCACGTCGCGAATGCTGGCCGCCGAAGAAGTAAACGAACTAAAGGCGCTAGTGGCTAGTGGTAGGGTGGGACAAGATCGCGCAGCGAGTGCCGGCCCACCATGATTTATTACATCATGATTTATCATTGACACTTGCTCAATTACTTAAACTTTGGTGGGCCTGCGCTCGCTTAGACTCGCTGGTCCCACCCTATAGAATCCATGTCCTGCCAACCCCATTGCGACCCGCCCTTCATGCGACAGGAGATCGTCGCCATCGAGGAGCACGTACCGCTGGCCCGCGACACTTATCGCTTGCGGCTCCCCTGCCCTGAGATCGCCGCCTCGATTTTGCCGGGCCAGTTCATGATGTTCCGCCTGCCGGGCACGAATGATCCGCTCTTGGGGCGTCCGCTGGCCCTTTACGATACCTACTGCGACTCGGCGGGCACACCCGCGGGCATCGATATTGTCTACCTGGCGATTGGCCGCATGACTCGCAGATTTGCCACGATGAAGCCGGGCGACCGCCTGGAGATCTGGGGGCCGCTCGGCAACGGATTCCCGCCGACGGAAACCGGACACCTGATCATGGTCGCCGGCGGCATCGGCCAGACGCCGTTCATGGCCCTGGCGCGGCATTACTTAGGGCTGGCTGAATACGGACAACCGCCGCTTGCGGTTTCGCGAGCCAAAAAGGTCTCGCTTTGCTATGGACTCCGCTCGGCCGCCTACATCGCCGGCGTCGAGGACTTCCGCCGCGCGGGCGTGAGCGTATGCGTGAGCACGGACGACGGCACGGCCGGCCATCGCGGGACCGTGGTCGAGTTGGTGCCGCCGCTCGTGGAGGCATCGGACCTGCCCAGCCGCATCGTCGCCTGCGGGCCGGAAAAGATGCTGCACGCCACGGTGATGATGGCCGAGCGGCTGGGCCTGAATTGCCAAGTCTCGCTGGAAAGCCCGATGGCCTGCGGGATCGGCATCTGCTTCAGTTGTGTGACGAAGATCCGCGACGGGCAGGACTGGGACTATCGGCGGATCTGCGTCGAAGGTCCGGTCTTCGACGCGGCGAACGTGGAGTTTTGATTTTGGAGTGCGAAGGCTTGCCTTCGCTTTTCGAAGCGGTTCAAATCCGTTGTCGCGGCGCTAGCGTTATGGAAAGCGGCGGCAAGCCACCCCACTCCAAAGCGCTACTTCGCCGCGGCCGGCTCAAGCTTCTTAAGCCTCTTCGCTAGCCGCGACTTGGTGCGCGCGGCCTTGTTGCGATGGATAGTACTATGGGCGGCGGCGCGGTCGAGCTTTTGCACGGCGACGCGGAATTCGCTCTGGGCCACGTCGGTCTTGCCGGCCTCTACCGACTCGACCACCTTGCGGACGCGGGTCTTCAACTCGCGCTTGATGGAACGATTTTTCTCGCGCGCTCGAGGCTTTGACGATGGCGCTTCTTAGCATTTGCGGAATGTGGCATGGTTATCGTAATTCGGGAAGTAATGCAAATCGCTGAATCCGCTGCGGCAGGGGCCTGCCCTCACGCGGCGAATCAACCATTTTGGCCGAAAACCGGGAGCTTGTCTAGGGGGCTATTCCTCGCTCTCCTCTTCCTCCTCATCCTCCGCTTTCTTCTTCTTTTCCTCTCGCTTCTTGTCGTCCGGCGTATTTCCGTCCGCCTCGTCCTTCATCCGCTTGAGATGCACCAGCATCTCGGAAATCCGCGGGTAGGCGTAGTCCATGCTGGCCAACGTCGTCAAATACTTCTCAGCCTTGACTAGGTCTTTCAGCCCCAGGGCGAGCTTGCCGGCCTTGAAGTACGCCGCCTTCTTATTATCCTGATCGCGGTCGGGGATGTCTTGCATCGCCGCCTCGTAGTGGCTCATGGCGAGCGGATACTGCTTTATGGCATAGAAACAGTCGCCCAGGTACAACATGCAGACGCCCCGCTTTCGCGGGTCGGCCTTGGCAACCTGAAGCTCCTTGATGGCCTCCGAAATCTTGCCGCTGAGCAGGTAGCGGTGTCCGAGGCGGAAACGAAACTCGAGGTTGTTCGGATAGCGTGCGCAGCGGTTGCGGTAGGTCTGAAGTTCCTTCTCCATGAGTTCCGCGCGAATCGTCTGCACCTGCTTGGCATCGGCCTCTTTGCCCGACTTCTTGGCTTTGACGTTGGCCGCCATGTATTGCGAGCGAAGCGACTTGAGATGCACGTCCTCGATCGCCTCCTGCACTTGCACGTTGTGGTTGGTGACTTCGAGCTTCTGGGTGAGGATCTCGATGGCCTTCTCATACTTTTCGGCATTCAAATAGAGATTGGCCAGCTCGTCATAAGCGGCGATGTCTTTCGGATTCCGTTTGATTCGCAGCGCGAGCCGATCTTCGTGGGTGATTTCTTCCGTTTTGGCGCCACTGGTGTTACTGGCAATGGACTTTTTACTGTCGCCCTCGAACTTCGTGTCCCGCGACTGGTGCAGCAAGACGGTCAGCGTGGCGATCTCGCGTTTGGGAAGGTCGTCGTCCGGGCGGACCACTTCCACCATGTGCCAGAAGCTGATGGCCTCGACGTAGCGATCCCGCTTCTTCAAAGCTTCGGCCAGTTGGATGCATACTTCCACATCGGGCTTGCCGCGAGGAAACGTATCGAATGCGCTCTTCAAGTAAAAGAGCTCGCAATCGCCGTAGGTCACCGCGACGGTCATGCCCTCTTCTTTCAAGATGCCGCCACAGGCCGTGGCCATTTGGGTCAGCATGGGCGCATCCCACGGATTGGCAACCAGGGCGTCGATGCCTTGCTGCAACGCCTCATCCCAATTGCACTGAGCGACCGCCTTCTTCAGCGCGGCCTTCTCGGCGCGGGCCTTGAATTGCACCATGGGGCCAAGCTTCTTGACGCTGACATACCGCTTCTGCAGCGCCGACATCAAACAGCGCAAGTATTCGTAGTTGCCCGGATCGCCTCGGAGGCAATCGGCATAAAGGTCGGTGGCGTAATCGAGTTTCCCCAGGGAATCCTGCTTGGAAGCCGCCTCAAAAATCTTCGTCAGGCGCTTCTTCTGCTGGGGCGTCGGAAAGCGCGTGCTCGGTTCAGGATTATTGGGAGGGTCTTGCGATGCCATGTCGATTTACTGGGAACGGCGGCGGCAAACTCGGTCCATCATATTTTACCACCATGGCGACAAAGCACAATCATTTGAGCGTGCGATACGTGGCCCAACTGATGTAGCCCAGCATCAACGAGCAGACGACCATGCCGATGTCGATCGTCAT
The DNA here is from genome assembly GCA_963707295.1 of uncultured Planctomycetia bacterium. Lineage (GTDB taxonomy): Bacteria > Planctomycetota > Planctomycetia > Pirellulales > Thermoguttaceae > JANXQG01. The sequence continues at coordinate 1,721,286 of CAVPPL010000005.1, read as the reverse complement.
GCTTTGGCCGCCGAAGGGAAACCCGACTCCGGGAATGAGATCGGCCGCAAAAATCACCAGCAGGAGGATGGCGACAACGGCACCGGCGATGCAAAATGCTTTGGGCATGAAAGCGACTTTTGGTAGTGCGAACGCTCGAAACGATTCCATCTTTGGGCACGGTCCCACGACCGCGCCGTCGACCGGGAAAGGGGCCGAACGACCTGACTGGCGGCCGGTGCCTGTGGCTATAGTTCCTAGGGTGTGCCGCGGAATACACCACGGACGGCGGTAGACCCGCTCCCTTGGCTTTCTAGTATAATCAGAGAATTCCGCGTTCACCACTGTGTTGATTAAGATTGGAGCGAGTTGATGATCCAAGCCCAAGCCGAGCCTGCCAAAAAGGCCGATTTGGCCGATTTTCGCGAGCAAATGCCGGTCGCGCGGCAGTGGGCCTACTTCGACCATGCGGCCGTCGCCCCGCTCAGCGGCCCGGCCCATCGGGCGGTCGCCATGTGGAACGAAGACGCCGTCGCCAATGGCGATGCGTTCTATCCCGGCTGGATGCGGCAGCTTAACGAGGCGCGGCAGCGGGCGGCCGAGTTGATCAACGCCCAGCCCGAGGAGATCGCACTGGTGCCCAATACGACCGCCGGCATCGGTCTGGTGGCGGAAGGGCTCCCCTGGAAGGAGGGGGACAACGCGGTCCTGCCCGACAATGAGTTCCCATCGAACCAGTATCCTTGGCTGAACCTGATCTCCCGCGGGGTGGAAATCCGCCGCGTAAAGGCGGAAGGCGGCCAGCTCTCGTTGGATGCCCTGCTCGACGCTTGCGACGCCCGCACGCGGATCGTCAGCGTGAGTTGGGTCGGCTACGCGAGCGGTTGGCGGATCGATATCGATCGCCTCGTCGAAGCGGTACACGCCCGCGGGGCGCTGCTGTTCCTGGACGCGATCCAGGGGCTGGGCGTGTTTCCGCTGGATGTTCGCCGCACGCCGATCGACTTCCTGGCGGCGGATGGACATAAGTGGCTGCTTGGTCCCGAGGGGGCGGGCATCTTCTATCTCCGGCGCGAGCACCTCGATTTGCTGCGGCCGATCGGCGTCGGCTGGAACAGCGTCGCCCACGATCGCGATTTCACCCGCATCGAATTGAACTATAAACACACGGCCGAACGCTACGAAGGCGGCACGATGAACATGGCCGGCTTCATCGGGCTGAACGCCAGCCTGGAACTGCTGCTCCACCACGGGCAAAAGGCGATCGGCGATCGCGTGCTGGAAATCACGGACCTGGCCTGCCAGCGGCTTTCGTCGGCCGGGGCCGTCATCGAAAGCGTCCGCGAACCGGGTCATTCGAGCGGCATCGTTTCGTTCCGCGTGCCGGGCCGTGACCCGGACGCGCTGCGAAAGCAACTCCATGAGCGCGGCGTGGTCGTAAGCTGCCGCGCCGGGCGGCTGCGGATCAGCCCGCACGGTTACAACGACGAATCGGACATCGAGCGGCTGGTAGAAGCCCTGGGGTAAGGCTCCGGTTCCGGCTTGCTGCGCGGCCAGGAGCCTTTTCGCCATTCCTGCTACCTGCTCGCCTTGGCGGCAAGCTTGCGGTCCTTGCGTTCTTTCTTTTCCTTCGTCGTTAGCTTCGGCTTGTTGGTCGCTGATTTCTTCTTTTGATCCTTGTTCGCCATCGGTACTTCTTCTACGCCTTTCTTTCGAGTCTTGTCGGCCAGCCAATTCCCAGGCCGATCCGGGCACGGCAACGAGCCGTGCCGATAATTGTAGAGCATGGGCGGCGGAACCGCCAGACTGGCCTCGCAATGACTTTGCCGCTACAATCGAGTTTCCGATAGTCGCCATTTGCTTGATTCTGCTTGCTTGACTGGGCATCTACCATGAATCATCAGCCGCTCTCCCCTCGCATCGCCGTCTATCCCGGATCGTTCGATCCCATCACCCTCGGCCACTTGAACGTGGTCGAACGGGCGAGCCTGCTGTTCGACCGGCTCATAATCGCCATCGGCATCAACATCGAAAAGCAGGTCATGTTCACGGCCGAGGAACGGGTGGAGCTGGTCCGTACGGTGACGTTGCACCTGCCGAACATCGAGATCCGCACGTTCCGGGGGCTAGCGGTCGATTTTGTGCGGGAAGTCGGCGCGCGCGTAATGCTCCGCGGCGTGCGGCCGATCACCGACATTGCGGGCGAATTGACGATGATGATGGCCAATCGCCGGCTGGCTCCGGACATCGAGACGCTCTTCATGATAGCCGATGGCGATCTGGCCCACGTTTCCAGTTCGCTGATCAAGCAGATTGCCTCGGTGGCGACAGAGGAGGAATTGTCGCGGTTCCTTCCGGCGAGCGTAGTTAATGCCGTTCGGAAGAAAATGGGTGCCCGGTAGCCGCCAAAGTCTCGCGCAAAGGCGCAAAGCTCGCAAAGGAGTTGACGGGAACATGAGGCCACGGACTGCGACTCGGGGGCATTTTTCTGTCATCATGTTTCTGTCATCCCATCTGTCTTTGCGAGCTTCGCGCCTTTGCGTGAGTCCTCTTCCCAAGTGCCCTGCGCCCGGCACCGGCCAGCCGAACGCTACAGATCGCTACACTTCGCTACACTTTTTGAGCTTGCCGCCCTCCTTCCGGCGGGAAGGATGACAGGAATGAACCCAGGATGGAGATAGGATTACGTCGTTTGGCCATTGGTATTTCCGGCGGTTGGGTAAGCGGAGGGGGGAGTCAAGACGATGACGAACCACGAAATACACGAACCACACGAAAATCGGACTTCCGCCACGGATAAACACGGATGGAACACGTAGACAATCCGTGTTTGATCTGTGTTCAATCCGTGACTCGATCTCTTGTCTCCCATCTCTTATCCCTCATCCTTCAGTTACTACTCACTATCCACTACCCACTATTCACTTATTCCACAAAGTATACTACAGTTTACAGATATTGTCAACGATTGTAAGGAATTCGTGACCAAAATGGCGATAAGTCGTTGTCAGTTCACGCTTTCCGTTGACGGCTTATGTTTGCGCCGGCGGGCACGAATTGGCTTGGCGGCGGCTTTCCGTCGCCGTAAACCCTTGTCAGATAATGACTTCGGAGTTCGGCACGGATTCCCGCGGCGGGCGGCAGAAAAAATGCCGGGCGGAAAAATATTTTGCCGCCGCCGGGCGGCCGCCAGGCTTGATGCGCTGCTCGGTGCGCGAAAGAGCTTGGGTGGTTCCGGCAACTGTTAAGTGCCATCAGCATACGAGCCCTACCGCCCTATGACCGCTAGGCAAGGAGAGACGTGCCCGCGGACCTCATGATCGCCGGCCACACTCACGGCGGGCAGGTTCAATTGCCGCTCATTGGACCGCTCATGACGCTTTCGCGAATCCCGCGGCCGTGGGCTCAGGTCTCACGCAGTTAACCGGCGGCAGGCGGCTTGTTGTTGCACGCGGCAATGGGCCGCGGCTTCGATTTCTCTGCCGGCCGGAGCTGGTCGTGATTGACTTGACGCCGGGCGGGGGGTAAGTGCTGTTGATTGCGAAGCCGGTAGGGCGAAGGCAGCAAAGCTGAAAGCAAGACAATCGCCTACCACCTGGCTGACAGCGCGGCAGTGCTGGTACCAGATACTTAGCCGGCGAAGTGGCCGGGCGACGGAGTGCGGGAGGGTCCGCCCTCCTTTTCCTGGCCACTGGGTTCGCCAGTTCTCTTACGGTAGAATGGTTCGCTGATGGGAAATCAAGTTTTCTATCAGGAGCGGCATGATCGGCGCCTTTCGAGCCGCCATTGAAATCCAGGGCAATAACTTTGTGCTCAGCGTCGTGCCCGAGCCGGCGACGCTGGTGCTGCTGGGCGACCGTGTGCTCGGCTTGCTGGGCCTCGCATGGCGCAGGCGTCGTCGGCAGACGTGTTAAGATTTCCTCGCGGAGGAACGACCGTGCGATCCTACAAGCCATTTGTCGTCGGGCTGTGCGTCACCGCGTTGATTGTTAGCGTCACGACCTCGGCGCCTGCGGCCGAATTCGCCCAGCGGTACCGGGCCACACTGGACTTCAGTGAAAGTCGCAAAGGCTACGAGTGGACCACCGGCCCCGAAGAATCGTGGCGGCTCAACGAGTTCGACTACAGCTTGGGAGACGCCTTTCACGTAAAGCTCGGCCCCTCGCAGGTCGTCTTCGGGTGCCACGAGTCCAACGTCGTCTGGGCGGCCGTCTTTCCGGATGAGCCGGGGCAGATCGTCGCGGCTCCGCAGGGGAAAGGGGAGCATGCGACCAGCATCTGGCTGCGGTTCAATCCGGCGCGATTGGAAGAACTCTTCCCCGAGCGGATCGTCGCGAGACAGGGCAATCCCGCGACTGTTTCGCGCACGAAGCGGCTCGCGATGCACAAGTTGATCGCGAGTTGGCAGTCTGGCGGCCTGCCTATGATCCCTTGGAAGAAATCCGTGACCTTCGACATGGAAACTCGCGAGGGGTCCCGCCGATTCTACTCGCTCGATATGGAAACGGGGCACGTCGAATACGTGGACGCCTTCCGCGCCGGCACGCTGCCCGTCCCCAAGCCGATCGATCCGAAAACGGCCTTGACGGCGTTCGACGAGGTTTGGAGCGCGTTCGATCGAGAGTACGCAATGTTCGCCATCAAGCCTCGGGTCGATTGGAACAAGCTTCGACAGACGTATCGACCACGGGCCGCAGTCGCCAAAGACAATAATGAGCTGGCGGCCATCATCGCCGAGATGCTCGACCACCTGGAGGACCTGCACGTCTACGTCGCGGTGGACAACTCCTATGTCCCCGGCTACAACCGTCCCCGTTTCCTGAACGCGAATCCTGCGGCGTTGCCGCGATTTGTCCACAAAATCACGGAAACCGGACGCGGCTTGCATTGGGGACGCATCGACGATGGCATTGGCTACATCAACATCGACCGATTGTCGGACGACGCATTGCCGCAGACCTTCGACGAAGCGATCGAGCAAATGGGCAAGGCGAAAGGCCTGATCCTCGATCTCCGCTACAACGGCGGAGGCTCCGAACCGTTGGGCTGCCAGATCGCCGGGCGGCTTCTGGATCGCCCCCGCACGTACAGTCTCTCTCAGTTCCGCAATGGGCCCAAGCACACCGATCTGGGCCCGAAGGACGAGCGTTCGTGCGGCCCGGATGGACCGTGGCGTTTCCTGGGGCCTGTGGTAGTGCTTCAAGGACAGAAGACGATGAGTTCGGCCGAGTCGTTCGCGCTGGCACTGGCACAATGTCCCCAGGTGACGACCATGGGCGACCGCACTGCCGGTTCCAGCGGCAATCCGCGCCGCCTGGATGCCGGCGCCGGAATTATCGTCAACCTGCCGCGGTGGATCGACATGGACCCTCACGGCAAGCCGATCGACGCTGTGGGCATTCCCCCGCAGGTGAAGATCGAGGCCGTGGCCGCGGATTTCAAGGGCGACCGGGACCCGGTGCTCGCGGCGGCGTTGGAGAATCTGAAGCGGCGGCTGAAGACGGAGAAGCCGCCCGCTGGCGGCGTGCTCGCAGCGCCGGCCTGGCGTTCCGCAGCCCAAGGACCGGCCGAAGGTAATCTCGGTGTTTCCGGCGCCGGGCGCCGCGGGCGTCAAACCGCTTACGGACATCCGTATTCGGTTCGACCGCCCGATGGATCCAGGCAGCATTTTCTTCGGGACAGACGGCCAGGACAACAACGTGTTTCGCTTGCGGCAGATGCCGCGGTACCTTCCTGAGACGAACGAATTCATTGTCCCACTGCGGATGAAGCCGGGAGTCCACTACAGATTCAGTTTCCCGTCCTGCCCGACGCAGCCCGACATGGACACATTCTGGTCCGCGGAGGATGTTGCGGCAGCGGCTTATTCCTGGCAGTTCACCACGCGCCCGCTAGTCAGACCCGCAAATGCATCGCCGCGACCGCGAGTGCTTTCCGTCGATCCGCCTACCGGTTCACGGACTGGCAGGGTCGCGACAATTCGCGTCCGCTTCGATCGGCCGATGGACCCGCACGCGCCGAACTAGAAGTCTCGGCGATCCGCGCGAACGAGAAGGAACAACCGATGGGAGGGATCTCCCTTCAGCTCCCCGTTGAGTTCGACGCCGTCTCGCAGCGGTTCACTTTCCACTTGTTCTTGCCCGCCGATGCCAAGTCCCGGATCGAGTTGCGTGGCTTTCGCGCGGCGGACGGCGGGACAGCGGCTCCCATCACCCTGGAGTACCAAGTGGGCAAGGAGTTGTTCCTGCCAGAACAAGAAGCGAGAATCGCCGAGGCGGGCCGATCAGCCAAGCTGCGCGAAGTAGTCGAGGCGGTCCGCCGCAACCGGCTCTCCATGAAGTCTCTGGAAGAGACGGTTTGTGCGACGTGTGCTTGCGACGAACTCGATGAACGGCTCGGTTGGGAGAGCGCGGTCAGTATGCGTCGCGCCCGTTTCGCTTTTCAAGGCGATCGGCAATTCTTTGCCGACGCAAGCAACCAAGGGTCATCGAAGAGCGTCGTCACCTCGTACCAAGTGGGCAGCGACGGGCAAGAATGCTGGGGCTACAGTGCTATCCGCCGTCTCCCCAATTCTGACAAGGTAGAAAAGGAAGTGCAGTTCTGCCCCTACGGCAAGGTACATGATAAATATGTAACGATCGCCGATCCCTTTGGGGCGAAGCGTTTCGCGTCCACGGAAAAGGCGATCGCCTCGCTGAAATTGGAGTACCTGGGCCAGGTCGAATGGGAGGGGAGAACTTGCCATCGAATCCGCTCTTGGGCGGGTTCGGCTGACGACGAGTGTTTTCTGCGCGGATTCTACGACTGGCTCATCGATGCCCGATCGCTATTGCCGGTGGTATGCGACGCTCAGTTCGTACATTACGGGTTTCTGTACGGCCCCGTCAACCAGCCGATTGCCCAGGAGGCGTTCCGACCGCCAACCGGGACCGACATCAAACGCAAGCCGTCTGAATTCGAAAAGGGCTTTGACCGCTTCTGGCGCCTGCGACGGCAGCGGTGGCGAAATGGCAGCAGGATGTGGACAAGGTGCGAGGTGAGGTTTCGTGGGATCAGGATCGCGTAAGGGAAACCGAGACCGCGACCGGCGCGACCCGTATCGTGAGTGAATCATATGAATGCACGAAAATAGGTCACGCACACCTGCACGGTCCCACCGACCCCGTGCCAACGCTAAGACCGGCGAGGTGGTATACAAGGCCGAGAAGGACGCCTGCCGCGCTTTTCCCGACCGGCAGCGCGAGTTGCTGGCGGCCGGATCGAAGCGGTACTTCCATATCCTTTCGCCGCTGGAGTTTCTGGCCGAGTTCACGCGACCCGGAGTACCGGGTGCCCCATTCCCGCCAAGGGCGCACTTGGTCCGTGATTACGGCTGGTATTCCAACAAAGCCCGCGCCTTGAGCGAGATGGCAGCGGAAGCCGTGGCGGCCGAGCATGCCGCCGCCCTGGCATCGCTCGGCGCCGACGGGTTCCCATAAAATTGGCGAAAAACCGCCAACGTTTCGCCGTCTCGCGGTACTAATACTGTTGGAGCCAGTGATTTGAACGAAAACCCCAAGTGCGAATTCGACGAACTAGAGCGCGACGCACGCGAGGCGTGTGCCCGCTTCGTCCACGAAGAGTACGGGGGCGTCTATCGCTGGCTCTATCGGCTCACCGGGCGATCGGACGAGGCCGCCGACCTGACCCAAGAGGCGTTTACCGCGTTTTGGGCCTCGTTCGTCCGCAGGAAGCGACACGTCTCGATGCGGACCTGGCTTTACGCGATCGCCCGAAACCAATGGCGGAAGCGGTGCCGCGACCGCAAGCCGGTGCGGAACTGCGAACTGGAACAAATAGCGGCCCCGAGATCGGCCTGGACGCCCGCGGAGTGCGAGGAATTCACGGCGGCCGTCACGGCGATACTGGCAGGCTTGTCGGAGGAGCTTCGCGAGGCGTTTTCGCTGCGGTTCTGGCACGACTTCGACTACGCCCAGATCGCCGCCGTGCAGGGAACCAACGCGGCCCTGGCGCGGTGGCGCTGTTTTCGTGCCCGGCAAATTGTCCGCGCCCGGCTCAAACCTTGGCAAAACGATGAGGAGAAACTGGCATGAATCACAATCGAGAACATGCGGCGTCCGGCGACGCCTGGGAGAAACACTTGCGGGCGATTTCGCCGCCCGCGCCGCCCGATGATCTCTTGCCGCGATGCCTGGAAACGATTGATTCCGCCGCGGTGAAAGCGGTTGTCGAACAAGCGGCGTTTCCGCAAGAACCGAGCGTGCTTCGGCCCGCCGACCAGCGGCGGCAAAGCGGTTCGCGGCGAAAATGGATCGTTTCGATCGCCCCGCTTGCGGCGGCGGTTTTGATTGGCATGTTCTTCTTCTGGGGTCCCCAGGGGACGGAGAACCTGCTGGCCCAAGTCATTCAGGCGCTTGATCGCGCGGCCGCGTATCACGTTCGCGCAACCGTTCACCTTCCGGGCCCGCCGGGGACAGCGGGCAGCAACACGATCGAGATGTGGGTGGTGCGAGGCGTGGGACGCCGCACCGAGAATCGTCTGAATGAAAAGCTGGTCTCCGTCGTCGTTGAGGATGCCCGTTGGAAGCTTCTCTGGGACCCGAATGCCCGACGTGTCTCTGCCTGGCCGAGCGAGGTGCTTGACGCGAAGGCGGGATGGCCGCTGGAGGAATTCACGGTAAGCCGGGAAAAGATCATCGAATGGGCCAAGAAAGAAAAGGCGAACGTCGTCCCGCAAGCCTGCGACCTCGACGGTCGAAAGGCGGAAAAAGTGACGCTCAGTTGGCCGGCGGAGTCCGCTGGGGGCCGGCTCAGCGTGTGGTTTGAGGCCGACTCGCGGCGGCCCATCAAGCTGGCCTACGAGAAACTCGATGGGACGCCGCAAATGGAGGCGACGATTGATTATCCGCCGGCTGAGGCCGTGCCCCAAGAGCGATTCGCCTTCCCCGTTCCCCGCGATGCGGAAGTGGAAGTTTTTGACCCGCAGTTTGGCCGGGAGATTTCCGCGGAAGGACAAACCGGTCCCGACTTGCGGCCGAATTGAACACGAATACCCAATATACTCAAGGAAATCATCATGTTGAAACGCAATAAACTCCACCACTGCGCCGCAGGGCTGTTGACCCTTGCGCTGCTGGCCATCACGTTGCTGGCCGTCACTGGCGCACGAGCCGCCGCGCCGCCGACCCTCGACGAAATCAAATCGCAAATCGCAAAGCAGCCTGCGCGGCTGCAAAGCTTGTACATTGAAGCGTCCAGCGAGAACAGGCTGACGGTCGATCCCAAGATCTATCTCAGCTTGCCGGGGCACGAGAGGGGAGTCATCCTGTTGAAAGAAAAAGAACAATACGCTTTCAAATCCGACAAGCGTTACTCGCGTCACCAGCGTCCGGCCGTGGTCAAGTCGCCGTGGCCCACCGCGCCTCCCGAAGTCGATCCCGCGGCCGGCCCGGTGGAGCAGGCAATCCAGCGGCGCAACAAGGAACAATACGAACAGATGAAGAAAATGGGGCCGCCCGGGCACGTCGATGAGGGACCGCGCGACGAGTGGAGGCTCGCCCCGGAGGAGACGTTCGCGATGAACGGCAGACTGCAATGGCGGCGAGAATCCTCCGGGAAAAACGATTCGCAGTTGTTCCTCCACGGGCCGAAGGAATCCATGTACTGGGGGCAGCAGCCGTGGTATCTGACCTGCATCGGATGGTTTATTCCGGATCCCACGGCGCGCGGTGAGAAGCCTGCCGCGCCGCAACAGGTGACTTACCTCAACGGCCTGTTCTCGGAAAAACGATACACGGTCGCCGAGACAATCGATACCGTTGACGGGGCCGATGCGCGGTTCTGCATACGCGGCATGAGGAGACGCGGTCGGCCTACGGCGTCTCGGAAGTCGTCACACTGGACGATACGCTCTGGTTAGACCTCGATCACGGCCTGACACTTAAGCAGAGGGAATACAGCTTGGGCAAGAATCAGATCACACGCACGGTGAATCGCGACGTTGTCGAAATCGTGCCCGGCATCTGGTTCGCGAGGGACGTCACCGAGCAGCATCTTGTGCCTCCGAGCGGTCCGGCCGAGTATCGCGGCCAGCCGATGCGGGTTTATGAAATGAAACTGACGAAATGGGTCGTCAACCGGGTGCCGGACGATCTCTTCGACGTTGTGCCGCGGCCGCCCAAGGAAGAGCACGTCTGGGATATGCGGGGGCAAGGAATGGCGCGATGACAGGCCGAACCGGGCGGATTCGGGTTCGTCGCGTAGCGACGGTATGATGTTAACCGCGGGTTTCAACCCGCGGATCGCACGGCGAAAAAACTCATCGTCGCGTAGCGACGACTGAATATGGCGGCGATCGGCCGTGGCGACTGCGGGTTCAAGCGTCGCTACGCGACGCGACGAAATGCGCGCAGGTCAGCACCGTGGGTTGAAACCCACGGTTACCTTCAGCAGTCGCTACGCGACCGCAGCGGGCGGACGGTCCTTCCACGCAAGGACCTTCGGCGTCAATTCTTGTGCGCCCGTTTTCCTTATTGAGATACTGCCGCAGATAGCGGGCCCGCTCGATGTTGCGGTCGGCCGTGTCGAGCTCGCCGCCGGTGCAGCTTTTGCAGAGTGGGCCGGCTGGGTGTGGATGAACAGCTCGTTGACCGTCGGGATTTGCAGGTCGCGGATCAGCCCCAGGTTCACGCCCATCCGCACGCTGGACAGCAGGTGCATCGTCTCTTCGGAGCTGATCGTCTGCGCGGTGCGCAGGATGCCGTAGGCCCGGCTCACGCGGTCGTGCAGGTTCTCGTGGCTCTCCTTGATCAGGAACTCGCGGGCCTGCCGCTCGTAGTCGATGATCACCGGCACGATGTCGCTGACCTGCTGGATCAAGCTCCGATCTCGCTGCGGCCCAGCGTGATCTGGTTGCTGATCTGGTAGAAGTCGCCCATCGCCTGCGAGCCCTCGCCGTACAGGCCGCGGACGGCCAGGCTGATCTTTTGCAGGCTGCGGAAGACCTTGTCGATCTGCCGCGTGATCACCAGCGCCGGCAGGTGCAGCATCACGCTGACCCGCATGCCGGTGCCGACGTTCGTGGGGCAGGCGGTCAGATAGCCCAGCCGCTCGTGGAAGGCGTAGGTCACCTTCTGCTCGATCAGCGTCGTCGATGCGGTTGATCTGCTCCCAGACGCTGCTCAGGTCGAGGCCGCTCTGCATGACCTGGATCCGCAGATGGTCCTCCTCGTTGATCATCAGGCTGAACTTCTCGCCCGGTCGATGGCCACGGCGCGGCGCGCCCTGGCCTTCGGCGTGCTCGCGGCTGATCAGCTGCCGCTCGACGAGGAACTGGCGGTCGACGCCTTCCAGCTCGTTGACGGTCGACGTAGAGCAGCTCGTCCGAATCTTCGATGCCTGATCACGCTGTCGCGCAGGATGCGCTTCGATCTGCACGCGGTCCTGCGGCGTGGCCCGGCTGATGAAGGGAAAATCGGCCAGGTTGCGCGCCAGGCGGATGCGGCTGCTGATGACGATGTCGGCCTCGGGGCCGGTGCCGCGAAGCCATTCGCCGCTGGTCTGCGTCAGGTCGTTCGAGTTCCACGGCTGTCAACTGCCCCATCTTCGCCCTATTCTACGCCGTCTGCTCCGTTTCGCGCGGCGGATTTCGTCGCGCAGTTGCGAGGCCCGCTCGTAGTTCTCGTCGTCGATCGCTTCCTTCATCTCGCGGCGCAGGCGGATCAACTGCGTGCGCTGCTCGCTGCTGCCGCGCGGCACGGCGCGGCCGCTTGCCGACGTGCTCCGACTCGCCGTGGATGTTGACGATCAGCGGCTCCAGTTGCGTCTCGAAGCAGACGTAATCGTGCGGGCAGCCCAGCCGGCCCTGGTTGCGGAACTCGTAAAACGTGATGCCGCAGACCGGGCAGGCCTGTTGGTCGAGCCGGGCCAGTTCCTCGGCCGTCTGGCCGACGGCCATCTGCTGGACTTGCTGCGCCAACGCCGCCGCCATGCTCGCCGCTGCCGGCCGGTTCGTCTGCGGCGACGGCGGTCAGATACTGCCGCGCGTGCTCCTCGCAGAGGTGCAATTCCTGCGGCTTGCCGCCGGTCAGTTCGGTGATGTGGAATGTGGCCGGCTGCTCGCACTGCTGGCACTTCATGGCATTCGTCTCCCGACAAACTGATTCTAACGCTGCGTGGCAGCAGGGGAGTCAACGGACGCGAAGCTGCCGATCTCTTACCTGCGTGTCGCTGGTCAAAGGCAAACCGGGATGTCTTGATTAGACGACGCCAATCGCGACGATTGGTCGGCTGGATGTCCACCAACGATTGTCCCGGCAATACGCGTTGTACCTGCCCGCGTCCATGCTACGTAGCCACCGTTGCCGTAAGCGATTCCCGCTGCTAAGCTGAACTTACGCCGCGCAGCTGATTATCATGCGAGAATTGACCAACTGCCGTCAACGATATCACGTCCGCAAACGACGGACGCCGCCAAGCCACCCGCCGCGGTCGCACTGTCCCGATTTCGAGACTTTCCGCAAGCTGGCCGAAGGATGCCGATGCTCGTGCCCGTCTATCGCCGCCTGGTCTGCGACTCGCTGACGCCGGTCAGCGCCTTCCACAAGATCGACTCCGGCCGCTGCGCCTGCCTGTTCGAGAGCGTGGTCGGCGGCGAAAAGGTCGGGCCGCTACAGCTTCCTGGCGGCCGATCCGTTCTTTGAAATCGAGGCCTACGGCCGTCGCGTGACGACGACATCCCACTCGGGCGTATCAGCCTCCGGCGCCCACGCTGCCGTCACTCGCAGTCCTACGAGGCGGCCGACCCGCTGGACGAACTTCGTCGCCAGCGTCGAGGCGCTCCGCGCCGTCCACCTGCCGGAACTGCCGCCGTTCTGCAGCGGCGCGGTCGGCTACGCCGGCTACGATACGGTGCGCTACTTCGAGCAGCTGCCCAACGCCCCGCCCGACGACCGGCAAGTGCCCGACCTGGCCTTCGCCTTTTACGACCGGATGGTGGTCTTCGACCACGTCAACAAGACGATCGTGGTGGTGGCGATGGCCCGGCTCGACCGGCCCGGCGAACAGCCGAATCGGCCTACGAGGACGCCTGCGGCGGGTCGATCGCCTTGGTCGAGCAACTTGGCCGCGCGATCGAGCCGACCTGCGACCTGGTCGATATCCGGCCCGGCGGCGCGGTCGACGTTGGACTTACCGCTCGAACTTCACGCAGGCAGCAATTCGAGGAGGCCGTCGAGCAAGTGCGTCGAATACATCCGCGCCGGCGACATCTTCCAGGTCGTGCTCAGCCAGCGGCTGGAAGTGCCGCTCACGGCGCAGCCGTTCGACATCTACCGCACGCTGCGGGTGGTCAACCCCAGCCCGTTCATGTTCTACCTCCGCACGCCCAGCGTGACGCTGGTGGGCAGTTCGCCGGAGATCATGGTCCGCGTGGTCGACGGGCGAGGTGACCGTCCGGCCGCTGGCCGGCACGCGCCGCCGCGGCGCAGACGGAAGAGGAAGACCGCCGGCTGGCCGAGGAACTGCTGGCCGATCCCAAGGAGCGGGCCGAGCACGTCATGCTGGTCGACCTGGGCCGCAACGACGTGGGCCGCGTCGCCCGCTATGGCACCGTCGAAGTCAGCGACGTGATGACCATCGAGCGCTACAGCCACGTGATGCACATCACGTCGAACGTCACCGGGCAGCTGGCCGCCGGCAAAGGCGGCCTTCGACGCCCTGCGGGCCTGCCTGCCGGCCGGCACGGTTTCCGGCGCGCCGAAGGTGCGGGCGATGGAGATCATCGACGAGCTGGAGCCGCACCGCCGCGGCCCGTACGCCGGCGCGGTCGGCTACGTCGATTTCAGCGGCAACATGGACACCTGCATCGCCCTGCGGACGCATGGTCGTGCAAGGCGACAAGGCCTACGTGCAGGCCGGCGCCGGCATCGTCGCCGACAGCGTGCCGGCCAGCGAATGGCAGGAGACGCTGAACAAGGCCCGCGGGCTGCTGAAGGCGATTGAGCTGGCGGAGAGAAGGTGATTTTTTGAGTGCTGCGGTTTATCGCCGCATTCTCAAGCACGATTTCGCGATTACTAGCCACGTCCGCAAAGCATCTCGACAGCTATGCAATACTGCGACGACCTCAGTCGAAAAGTATGTCTGGATTCAGTTCGGACGGTGATCTCCAATCAAGTCCAAAGTCTTCTTTGAGGAGTCGCTTTTTGATTCTCCAAATCGAATGGCAGCCGCCCATAGCGTTTCCCGCACCACCGGCTTCCTGATGCGCGACTCGATCGGCCTCGGCCATTACTGCGGCAAAGTGCTCATTATCTTCCAACGGATCATGTTCAATACGGCTCGGATGAACAGGCATGATAGTAATGCCTGCCGCCCTCAGCAATCGCAAGACTTCTGTCTGCGGATTCGATGCGAGCCGTCCAAACCATTCCACGTCAAGTTCTTTCGACGCTCGGCCCCCGGACATCTCCAGCCAGTTGTCCCATACATTCCAGGAACGCTCGCCTGAGGCGAACGGCCTTAGTTCTTCGATTAACCACTGAGGAATTCAAATTTTGGGTCTGCCAAACATGTCGGAGGCCGCGGAATGGACGGGAAGATTGAAACGACTCGAAAACTTCTGCCTCCGAAAGCAATTCAGCGCTAGCGAGCACGTCATCGTGATCGAGAGTTTCCCTTGACTTTTTTCGCATCGCCGCGTCGTTGCGCGGTCCGCGACGTTTCAACCTTCGCCCAGAATTCGTCATGCGTTATCGCGTGACCTTCACGAATTTGCCGCCGTGATTTTTCCAAAATCGCCTGAAGCCGCGGCGAACATGCCATGAGCAACCGCTCAATTTCATCGTTGTCGTGAACGCCCACGATCACCGCCACGGGCTTGCGGTTTCGCGTAACGACCACCGGCGCGGTCTGGCTCGCCTTCACAAAAGCACCGAAATGTGTTTCGATCTGTGAAACGGATGCCGTCGTCATAATTCCACCTTCTCTCCGCCAACCATAAGGCAATTGCGAAGTTTCTCGCCGATCGCCAGGATCTGCACCTCGTGCCGCTCCTCGTCAATGTCATACAGCACGCGAAAACGATTGCGAGGGCCAAAGCGAATCTCCCACTCCGCCGCGAACGGCGCAGGCTGGCGCGTCGGCTTGCGGTTTTTTGTTTCCACGCTTGGTTCGAACGATAACTGTTCTTCGATCTTTTCGCGGATCGAGCGATCGTATTTGGCGTCGATGCATTCCAAGTGCTTGGTAACTGCGCGGGCATAAACCAACGTATATGGACCCTGCTGCATGATGCGCATTATACTAGCGTTACAGGGTTGCGGAGTCAATGACGCTGCGCCCGTCCTGTTGCGCCGCGTTCGTTTTCTTCCGCTTGCCATGCTAGACTTGCCGGCCGAACAGCAGAAGCGCACAACATGGGAATCGCCGAGCCCGAGATGACCATAACCATCGACGTTGATCTTCCGGCGGACCTGGAGCGCCTTTGGACTGCCGGATGGAGTTCCCGCTCGCTTGAAGTCCTTGCTCGATCAGCAAGATGCGGGGCTGCCGCTTTCCGACAAAGAACGTGACGAAGCCGACGGTTTAGTGAATCTGGCGGAGTTTCTCATGCTGTTGCGGCTGCGCACTGAGCGGATGGCGTGATCGATGAAACCTCGCCTTCCAATTTCTGATTATTCCGGCTCAAGCCGGTACTACCAGCGCCGATCGCGCCGGTTGCCAACCGCTTGCTCCATCGGCTACACTATCGGCGGAGGACAGAAGGATGGCAAGCGTTTCGGAACATGCCGGGCGGCGGCGACTTCGGCCCCGGCGGCGGGATGCGCTCGGTCGTCGCCTGGCTGATCTTGGCGGTGCTGGTTTCCATGCCGGGCTGCGGCGGGTGCAATAAGACGCCCGAGCAGATCGAGAAGGAAAAACTGCTCGCCGAGGAAAAAGAGAAGGAGAAGGAAAAGAAGAAGAAGGAAGAAGAAAAGCCCTTCGAAGCCGGGGCACCGAAGGCGCTGCCCACCAGCAGCCTCTATTCCGGCACTTGCAAGCAGGGCCACTGGGTCAGCCAGTCTTGGCCGGACGTAAAATCCAATCTCGGCGATTTTCAAGGCGAAGTCCAGACGGAGATCGTCGAAGGCGTCAACCGCCGAGTGCCGCTGAACGACGTTCCCTATGTACTGACTAGCCAGCGGCCTGCCGCTCTCGCCAAGAAGCAACAGAAAACGCTGGAATCGTTCACATGGATTCCCCCTCGACGCAACTCGCAGGGCGGCGACGGAGAAGCAAGCTTGCGGAGTGTGAACCTCCGGCTAGCAACGGCAGGTGGCGCCACGG
This sequence comes from uncultured Planctomycetia bacterium, assembly GCA_963707295.1. Taxonomy (GTDB): domain Bacteria; phylum Planctomycetota; class Planctomycetia; order Pirellulales; family Thermoguttaceae; genus JANXQG01. The sequence continues at coordinate 1,704,983 of CAVPPL010000005.1, read as the reverse complement.
CGTTCGAGGGTTCGTTGACATTGAAGCCCATGCCTTCCTATCAATACTTCTTCGTCGTCCTGAGCAAAGGCAGCCGCTTCGACTATCTCAACAAAAGGCTCGACTCGATCCGCCTGCACCGACCACGCGCGGAATCCGGCAGCGAGGCGAAATTCTATGAAGTGGTAACGGTCCCGCCGAACAAACGGCCGGGCCTGCCTTCCAATTCGCTCTACTGGACGAGCATCGCCTATCTGCTCTGGGACGAGTCCGATCCGGCCCTCTGGGACCTCGACCAGCAGCAGGCCCTGATCGACTGGCTGCACTGGGGCGGGCAGATCATCGTCAGCGGGCCGGATGCCCTCGGGCAACTGCAAAACAGCTTCCTGCGGCCTTATCTGCCGGCCACGGTGGAGAAAGCGCGAACCTTTACGGCAGAGGAACTGGCCCCATTGCAGTTTTGGGCCGGCCCGAACGGCCATCCGCCAAGACTCGTTCATCCTTGGCCGGGCGCGGTATTGAAGAAGGACCCCAGCGCCCAGAGCCTTGCCAACACGGGCCCCGACATGGTCATCGAGCGGCGCGTCGGCCGCGGGCGGATCGTGGTCTCGGCGTTCCGCATCACCGGTCCTGACTTCACCGGCTGGGAGGGCTGCGATAGTTTCTTCAACGCTTGCTTGATGCGACGGCCGGCGAGGAAGTTCGTCCAGGATAGATTGACGGACGAGGTTCGCATCGATTGGCTAAGAAACGGCGAAAAAGACGCGACTTCCGGACGGAAAGACGCTGCGGACCGACTTGATCCCGACACACTTGCGGCAATTCTCGATGCCAATGGCACCGCGCCGACGACGCCCGACGGGAACAATCCGGCGTTCGCAGGCGTCTCAAAGCCCGGAAGTGCTGAACCCAAGCCGAAGCAGTTTATGGAAGCGCGTCAGTCGTTCCTTGACGCCAAGAAGTGTACGTCGCTCCGCTATTTTTCCCGCGATGCCGGACAACGGCGCGAATCCTATGCGGCGGACATGACGCGGGCACGCGCTGTAGGCGTTGATGACGGCGGCAATCCGGTTTACCCCAGTGGCGGCTACAACTACGATCCGACGCTCAACGGAGACGACGAGTTCGACACGCCGGAAAACGAGACCTCACCGGGACTTTGTGCTTGGAGCGACTTCTCCCCCGTGGCCCAAACCGCGCGAGTGGCCTTGGAAAACGCCACGGGCATCACCGTGCCAGAACGCAGTTTTATTTTTTGGGTTGTCGTCGGATATATCTGCGTTCTAGTGCCCCTGAATTGGCTTTTGTTCCGGCTCATCGGCCGCGTGGAATGGGCTTGGATCGCGGCGCCGCTGATCGCCATTGGATGTACTGTGGTCGTCGTTCATCAGGCCCAGTTGAACATCGGCTTTGCGCGGTCAAGGAATGAGATTGCGGTCGTCGAAATGCAGCCCGGCTACTCGCGGGCGCACAAGTCCTACTACACCGCCTTGTACTCGTCGCTGGCGACGACCTTTGAACTTCAGTTGGCCGATCCGGGCGGTCAGATCTTGCCATTCCCGACGGGACGGAAACGCCAACTCGGATTCGGCGAATCGAACGGTGAGGTCGTTTGCCGACGTGGCGACGATACACGATTGACGGGCTTGCACGTCGCTTCGAACTCCAAGGATTACGTCCATAGCGAAGAGATGGCTGACTTCGGCGGCGGCGTTTCGTTGCACCGCGACAGCGACGGCGCCCTGCGGATCGCCAACGGCACGAAGCATCCTTTGGAGAATTGCCGAGTCATCCAGATCGCCGATGGCGGCGGCGCACTGCAGTTTACGCTCCAACGGCTCGATCCCGGCGCGACGACGCGATTGAAGGATCCCGCGTCGTTCAAACGGAGTCTCGCCGGCGGCGGCCGTAAGCGAGCTCATAAAGCTGCTGGAGGATCCCAACGCAAAACACCCGGAGCCGACGGGCGAACTTAGCGCCGAGGGAGTGACGCAAGTGGCGCTCGGTCTCCAAGACATGCGGCCGGGCGAGATCTGCCTCGTCGCGCGCGTGGCCGACAATGTAAATGATCCGGGCCTGACGGTCGTTCCAGAGGTCCCCAAAAAACAGTTCCGTCAAGCCACCATATTGGTCGCACATCTCGATTCCGGCAAGCTGCCCGATCCGGAACCGGACGATGACCGGAGACCAAAGGGCCGCTCCAACTTGGCTCCCCTGCCCGAAAGTCCGATGAGCGAAATACCCGAACTCGACCCTTCCACGCCATGATTGAACTGATCAACTTCACCAAACGCTACGACGACCTGCTGGCCGTCGATCAATTGAACCTGAAGATCGAGGCGGGCGAGATGTTCGGCTTCATCGGCCCCAACGGCGCCGGCAAGAGCACGACCATCCGCTTCCTGGCCACGCTGCTTGAAGGCCACCGGCGGCGAGGGGATCGTCAACGGCCACCGCGTGAGCAAGGACCCGCTGGCCGTCCGCCGCAGCGTGGGCTACATGCCCGACAACTTTCGGCGTCTACGACGGCATGAAGGTTTGGGAGTTCCTCGACTTCTTCGCCGTCGCCTACCAGATTCCCCGCGCCCGCCGCAAAGCAGGTATTGACGACGTGCTGGAGCTGTTGGACCTGACGGACAAGCGCGACGACTTCGTCAACGGCCTGTCGCGCGGCATGAAGCAGCGGCTTTGCCTGGCGAAGACGCTGGTCCACGACCCGCCGGTGCTGATCCTCGACGAGCCGTCCAGCGGCCTGGACCCGCGGGCGCGGATCGAGGTCAAGGCGCTGTTCAAGGAGCTGCGCCGGATGGGCAAGACGATCCTGATCTCCAGCCACATCCTCACCGAACTGGCCGACTGCTGCACGTCGATCGGCATCATCGAGCGCGGCAAGCTATTGATGTACGGCCCGATCGACGACGTCTATCGCCGCATCCGCCGCAATCGCATCGTCACGATTCGCTTTCTGGCCAACATGGAAGCCGGCCTGGCGATCGTCCGCAGCCATGCCCGAAACACGCGACGTGCAGATCGAGGACCATCGCGTCACGGTGGAGCTGGCGGCCGACGACGAGCAGGTGGCCGGCCTCTTGGAACAGCTCGTGGCCTCGGGCGTGCGAATGAGTTCCTTCGCCGAGAAGGAGCCGACGCTGGAAGACGTGTTCATGCTGGTGACGAAGGGAGCGGTGGCGTGACGGAGCGGTGGCGGCTTTGTAAATCGTTGATAGAATGGAACGAGTGGCGTGGGTTGAGGATTGTGAGGTGGGCTTCTTATAATGAATATGGTCCGGCCAACCGCTGTCAGAGGTGAGATACTATGAATGACGAATTGAACGGAAATGAGCAGGACAAAGCCGCGCGCCGTCAATTCCTGGCAGAAATCGACGCCACATATCCGGCGGGATGTTATGTGGCCGTTGATGGGCTGCGGGTTATCGCAGCTTCCGCGGATTTCGATGAACTTCTGCGCGAATTGGAAGCCCAAGGCAAAGATCCGCGCAACACCGTGGTCGTCGAAGCTGGCGCCCGGCGTCCCGAATACGTCACGATTTTCATCTAACCGGATGCACCCATGCCGTCCCGTTTAGGCCAGAGCAACCCCTACAGGGGACGAGAACCACGGTGCTGGTTGCGGTTGCGCTTTGCCGCGCTGGATGGTTCGTTGCATGAACGAGATCTGCTTGCCGACACCGGCAGCCCTTGCGCGGTAATTCTGGGGCGTGCGGATTTGTTGCACTTGATGCAAGCCGAGGCAGACCCAATAGGCACCAACTTCGGCGCGATGGCTGGCGCGTGGCTTAAGATCGCGATGCCGGAATTTGCCGTTACAGGTCGCTTGGCCGGCTTTGGCAGCGACCAAGTACTGCGGGCAGTTCAGTCCGATTCCCCCGATTTTGCAGGTATTGTTGGTTTGCCTTTGTTGCGGATGTTCGAATTTGGCGGGGACGAGGACGCGTCTTGGATTCGCAAACGGAAGCAGTCGCGGCCGTAGTGTGCAAGGAGAGGTGATTCCATGTTCCTTATCGAAAACCCCGTCCTCCAGCGCGAACTCCTCGTCAACCTCCGCATGACGCGGGCGTTCGTGTTGCTGCTGGTCTACATCGCCCTGCTCGGCGTCGTTATTTACATCGCCTGGCCGGCAAAGGTACACGTAAATATTGGCGAGGGAGACGCGGCGAGGCTCGTGACGCTCTTCTTCCTGGGCCAATATGCCCTCGTGTCGCTCATGGTGCCCGCCTTTGCCGCCGGGACGATTACCGGCGAAAAGGAACGCCAGACTTACGAAATGCTGCTGGCCAGTCCAATGAAGCCGTCCGCCATGGTGCTGGGCAAGCTGCTGGCGGCGCTCTGCCACTTGGCGATCCTAGTCTTCTGTTCGCTGCCGATCGTCATGCTTTGCCTGCCGCTGGGCGGGGTCTCGTTCTACGAAGTGCTGGCCACCTACATCGGCATGGCTGCGTCCGTGACGCTCTTCGGCATGATCTGCGTGGCCGCCAGCAGCTACTTCACGCGGACGATCGCGGCACTCGTGGTGTCCTATCTCATCGTGTTGCCGTTGACGCTCATCGGCGTGCTCTTCTACAGTGCGACAACCGCGGAGGCGAGGTTGGTTTTGGTTGGCGGCATCCTGCCGATCTGCTGTCTGGCGGCCGCCGGAGCGCTGCTGAAGGCGACCAGCCGCCGCCTGCTGCACCCGCCGGACGTCGGCGCCGAAGCCAAGGACGTTGTCGATCCCGACATGGAACAGAAAATGGCCGTAGGCATGGTCATTCGCAGCGACCAGTTTCCGGACAAGCTCTTCGCCCCGCCGAAGCGGACCGATCTCATGGCCGATGGCGCGAACCCGATCTTCGACAAGGAAATGCGGAGCGAGCTGTTCGGCCAGGGCACGCTCATGCTGCGGCTGGTGATCCAGTTGAGCATGTTGCTCGCGCTGCCGCTGATGGCCGTCTGTCTCTACATTAATGCCTCTTGGGCACCGTGGTACGCCTGCTACGTGGTGCTCTTCAACGTGCTCGTCGGGCCGGTCTTCACCGCGCCCGCCATCACCAGCGAGCGCGAACGACAGACGCTCGAACTGCTGCTCACCACGGCCGTTTCGCCGTGGCACATATTGACGGGCAAGCTCCTTTCAGGGCTGCGGGTCTCATGCGTGCTGACGGCGTTCATCATCTGGCCGCTGTTTTTGGCATGGCTCTTGCCGCCGTGGACCTACTGGTTCGACTCGTGGACGATGCTGCGCTACGTCATCATTATCGCCTTGACCGCGTTGACGACGACCGCGCTGGCGATGTTTTGCTCGGTGATCTTCTCGAAGACGAGCGTGAGCCTGATGACTACGTACATTGTTCTGTTGCTGCTCTATGCCGCGCCGGTGGCGACATGGGTCTTCGCCCAGGAGTTTTCGCCGGCGATGCACGGTTCGCTATCGCGGTCGGGAGAAATCGTAAGTGGATGGAACAGCCCGTCAACCTGGCTGCATTTGTTGACGTCGACGAGTCCGTTTTCGGCCGCGTTCAGTTTGCCGTTGACGTGCGGTGAAACGCAGGACCATTCGCCCAGCCAGGCGTATTGGTGGCGCCACACCGGTACGGCCTTCATCGCGTTCTACGTGCTGTTGGACGCCTTCCTGCTCGGCGCGATACTGTGGCTCTTCCATCGCCGCTGGCGGGTGTGGTCGTAGGTTCCCTCCGCAGGTTTTGTTTTCGCACGATTTCTTGCGACAAAAGCCGATTGTTGGGCGGTATACGCTTGGCTTTCTTGACATGCGCCGCCACTGAAGCAATACTGAGGGTGTTATAAATGGCAATGCAGTCACTCATCCAGACGGCTTGGCCGAAACAAGTATAAAGAACAGGCAGCGTCGGCCTGGAGATGCCAGGGGCGAGTTCCGCCGTCTACGAGCGGACAACGGTGGTACGAGAAGTTTAGCCTGCTTCTCTATTTCTTGAACATGCTCTCCTTCTGTAAGAGCTGTTGTCCGTCCCGACGCCGGTTGTCATCGCCTTGCCGCGCCGATCAATCATCCGCACTCAGACTCACGAAACCATCGTCATGAAATACGACATCATATTCGCGTTAGGCATCGTGGCGGTCCTCGCCTCTCGAAGTCAGGCTGCGCCGATTTCCACCAACCCGGCCGACTACGCCATTGTCGGCGAAAGCGGAGTTACTCTGGGCGACGGGTTCTGGAACTCGCCGGTCGTAGGCGACGTGTACAGCGCCGGCAATCTCACGCTCGGATCGAATTATGGGTCACTTTCAGGCGCCGGAAACATGGTCACCGCCGGCAACATGAATGTGGGATCTTATTCTACTGTTAACGGAAACATCAATGCCAATGGGGGCGTGACTGTCGGTTACGGTGCGCAACTCAAGGGCAATGTCGTCTACGGAACGACGTATTCCAACCCGTCGCCCGTTTATCCACCAACTGGCACAATTACCCAGGTGCCAAACAGCGTCCCTGCGATCAGTCTGCCGAGCGCGGCGGTTATCACCTCCGGGACCAACGACCTTACCACTTCCAACGTTCTCACGCTTGCGCCGGGCAGCTACGGCAACGTAACGTCGAACGGCCTCACCTTGTCGTCCGGGGACTACTATCTGAAGTCGTTCACGATCCCCTACCCGAATACGGGTTACCTGTATCTGAACATCACGAACGCGCCCATCCGCGTGTTTGTTCAAGGCAACATCAGCATCGGCAGCTACCTGTACACCTACCTGAATGGCCAATCGTCCGGCACCTCGAGCCTCGCAAGTTCGGTGCTGTGGGAAACCGGCGGGAATTTCAATCTCGCCGGAGTCAGCATCTCGGACCTCTACGGCACCGTTTTCACTCCGAGCGGCTCCGTTTCCTTGGGTAGCGGCCAAATGAACGGCTCGATCATGTCGTCGGGGCCCGTGAACGTTACGACGTACCAAACCGTCACCAAGGCTGCGTACAATTGGTCGAACCTGCCGGTGCTTCTATTGGCCGGCAGCAATGCGACGGTGATCACCGGTGGAACGGCGAATCTCGCGGCCTCGGTTACGAACATGGCGGTCAGCGGCGCGAGCAGTTTGAATTATTCGCTTGCCGGCGCTGTTTCTTCGGGAAGTCTCACGTTCCTTCAGTCGCCATCGCAAAATGGAAATCTTTTGGCGCAGGCAAGTCAGAACTTTGCCGTGCCGGCTTCCTCGACGAACCTCGGTCTGAACACGGTAACGTTTACGGCCACGGGTGCCAATACTTTTAATGGGCCGCAAACCACAACGGCGACGCTAACGGTCCTCGATCACGCCGCTCCGGCTTTAAGCACGACGGCGGCCAGCGCCGGTCGCGTCATGCGAAACGCGTTGAACGTCTCCGGGAGTTCCACGCTTTCCGACGTGTCGGCGACCTATCGGGCCGGGGCGCAGATCGTCAGTTTTTCGCCAGGTGTCTCGGGCTTGACGCCTGGCAGCGTAATCGGCAATGGCGGTAGCACGACCGTTTCGGGCAGTCTCAACACAGCGGCCACCGGCAAAGTCTCGTCCGGGCCATACACCATCGGACTGAGCGACGACCAGTCCCTGAGCGGCGCGATAAGCTTGCCAAGCCTTTCGTTCACGGCGACCGGGACGGTCCTCGACAACCGTCAGGTCACGGCCCCGCCCAGCACGGACATCGGATTCGTTCACGTTGGCGGCGGCACGGCCGCGGCATCGCTCTTGCTTTCCACGACCGGCGACGATGACCACTTTACCCGTGCCACGGTTGCCAATTCCACCGCGGCCGACGCCAACGGCATGCGCGTCAGCGGCGGCAGTACGGCGCTGCGGTTCGGCTACGACGCCACGTCTGACCTTCGCACGATCGGCGGGACGCTCGGCGGTTCCGTTCCTGTGGGGAGCTTTAGCGGATCGCTCACGCTGGTTGCCGGAGCCGAATCGGCGGTGACGGGAACGCAATCGCCAATCAACGTAGTTGTGAAATACACTGGCAAGGCATATTCCGGTAAGGCGGCGTGGAGTAACAGCGGCGGCGGAAGCTGGGGCGGCATGACCAACTGGCAAGACACCCAGCCCGGCGGGCCGGCCGGCGGATCGCCCGGCATCAGTGGGTTCTCGGCCGATACTGCCGCGTTCGGCGACTCGATTGGCGGCGGCACGGCAAACGTGACCCTTGACGGACAAAGCCCAGTCCTCGCCAGCCTGTCGTTCGGCACGCATCTCGGCGGATCGTACAACATCTCGTCCGGCAGCGGCGGCCAGATCACCATAAGCGCCGGAACCTCCGACTCCATGATTACCGTCAACGGCGGCAGCCACCAGATTTCGGCGCCGCTTGTGCTTACGAACAATGCCGACTTCAACGTCGTCAATCCGCAGGACAGTCTTACCATCACAAGCAACTTTACCGGACAGAATCCTTTCAATAAGCTCGGCGCCGGCCTGCTCGCAATCACCGGCACGCGAAGTCCGTCTGCCGCAACGACGATCAACGCCGGCACGCTGCAAGGCAATGCATCGAACGTGACGAATGTAACCAACAACGGCACGCTCATCTTCAGCCAGCCGAGCGACGCAACCTATTCGGCCGCGATGAGCGGCAGCGGCAGCTTCGTCAAGTCCGGACCCGGCATGTTGACGCTGGCCGCCGCCGACAATCTCGCCACCACAGGACCGATCTCCGTGCAACAAGGCACGTTGGCAGCACCGCTGGGCATACCACATTCCGGCGGCGGCATCCAAGTAATGGCCGGCGGCACGTTGGCGGCAGCGGATAGCGTCGTTCGCTCCGTGGCGGGCAACGGCGCCGTGACCGCGACCGGCGATCTCTTCATCGGGCAATCGACGCAAATCCAGCAGTTCAATCAGGGCGGCCCACCGGGCGTCGGCGGCACGCTCAACGTCGGCGGCAACGCCGTCGTCATCGCCTCTTCCGACGCCGCCATCCTCGGCAGCCAGACGACGATCGGCCCCGGCGGAAGCCTGACGACGCTCAATGGCGCGCAGCTCGGCAATCCGTCCTCGCTTGACGCCACCAAGGTCCTGACCGCCGCGGGCAACGCCACGGTAAATGGCAACTTCATTAACAACGGCCTCGTGAACGGACCTACCGCCGCCGGGCAGCAATTGACCTTCACCCAGTTCGTCAAGGGCGCGGGCAGCACGACCGGCAATATCCTCTACGACGGCAGCTACAGCCCAGGCAATAGCCCGGCGGCCGTGGCGGTTGACAATGTCGCTTTCGGTCCCAACAGCACGCTCATCCTGGAACTCCAGGGAACCACGCCCGGCAGCCAATATGACCAACTGCGAGTTTCCGGGCTGGCGACGCTCAATGGCACGCTCAACATGACTTTGCTGGGCGGCTTTACTCCCGCGGCAGGCGAAACATTCGATGTCTTCAGCGGTCCAACAACCGGCAGCTTCACGCAGGTAAACATGCCCGCACTGAGCAACGGCCTAAGCTGGGACACAAGCAGTCTTTACACGACTGGGCAAGTCGCCGTCGTGCCCGAACCTTCGACGTTTGTTGTGTTTCTGACCGCAGGAGTGCTTTGCCTTGCAATAGTAGGACAGAAACGTCATCTGTTGTCGTTGGTGAAGCAAGGGCGCTGAATGACCGGCGCGAAGTTCAAGCTCAATGTGAGCTTTCTTAACGGCCGAAAACACCTGCCGCTTGTGGCGTTGCTTCGCGTCGCATGAGGCGGCGCGGTCCACACGGAAGATTACGGGCGGGTCCGGTTGCGAAGTTGTTCCTGCAAGCCAGCAATGCGTGATTCAAGCTGCTGTACGTCCATCGACGAAAGTTCCTGCGTGTCGCCAAGAGGAAGGTTGAGCAAACCCTGTAGCATCCGAAGCATCTCGATCTTGCCTTTGACCAAGCCAGCTTGCTCGCCTTTGATCAAGCCGGCTTGCTCGCCTTTGATCAAGCCGGCTTGCTCGCCCTCGATCTTGCCTTCGATCTTGGCGGCGTTAAGTTCCCACTGCCGGTCACGAATGGCTCTTTCCCTTGCGTCGTACATGGCCTTGTCCTCAGTGATTTGCGATATCCGAATCAAACTCTCCGATGCCCGGCGTATCGCGGGCTGCGGAAACGCGCTGAGTAGCGACTCAGCCTCGTAATCCGGGGCGTGCCGCAGCCAATAAAGCCACCAGCCTAACGGATCGTCGGGCGTCAAGTCGGAATACTTCAAATTATACTTCGGCAATTCCAGCGTGTGAATCGCCAACATGTCCAGAATCCTGCCCGACGCCGCGTCCGTCAACTGGAAGGCATGGTGAAACTGCGGCGTTTCCCGCCACAAAACACCGTCAAGCAGCCAAATTGAGTGCGCTGGCAGCAGCTTCGCATAGTCGTCTCCTTCGCGGAGTTGGTCCACGACCAGTTCGCAGCCGTAATACACAAGCCGTTTTGGAGTGCTCGGAGGCACCGTCAACTGCACTTCCACGTCATACCATGCCCGACCCGCGTCTACCGCCTTAACGTCCAAAATGGAAAGCTTGTCGTCTTGAAAGTCCTTGTAATTGAAAGGGTTTTCGACCGTCACATCGGTGATCGGCGACTTCGGCTTCAACACCGCGTTTAGAAAACCAATCAGCGACGGGCCACCCTCCGGTGTCGCGAAAGTCATCATGAAGGCAAAGTCATTTAGCGGGTTTATTCCGAGCGGCATGACGGCAGTGGGCAAGGTCTGGGGAGGATTCGGACCGATCGTTCGCGGAACATCCTAGCCGATCGGACGCCCGGTGACAGCCCTACCGGTGCGAGGCGTTTCAGCGCGAATTGAATTGTCTTGTCGGATGGTACAACGGCCATCGTCCGCACACTTGGCCTGGCGGTACAACGCCCGGGGGCGAAAAAAGCGACCAGTCCAATTAACACTACAGCGCATCTTGGTTTTTATCTAGGGTGGCATCGGGGTAGCTGAGCGACATCGATGCCGTGCTTTTCGAGTTCGCAATTTCTTGTTTTGGTGTGGCTCTTGCGGGCTTGGGCATTACGCCGTTGCCAATAGGTAAGTCGTCGAGTCGCGTGGTTGAATCGCGCGGATCGCGCCGGCTCAGGCAGCGGCAGCGCATCGATTAAGGCGTTCGTGGCCATGTGGACTTGCGGCAGTGTGATCTCCGGATTTTTCCCCCCTCAGTCGCTCCGTTTGACGGGCCAGGAATAAATGGCTGACTTGCGTGATCAACAAATGGCGTTTCAACGCCGGATAGCACCGCACCTCGAAATGGGACAGTCCCAGTTCGCTTTTTTCGTCTTGCAGACAGCGCTCCACCGGCCAGCGCCCGAAGGCCACATGCAAGATCGTTGCCAGCGGAACACCGGCCGCCGCATTGCTCATAAAGTATTTGACTTCGTCCGGATGAAGCGCGTTGCGTGCCATGACCAACCAGTACGGTCCCACGCTGCGCGGCAGCCAGCAAGGCACGCACTTGACCTCCCAAACCATCGGCCCTTTGTCTGTGTCCTTGATGTAATAGCGTTGCCAAGGTTGGCACATCATCGCCCGCGAGTAGCGACACAAGTTCTCCACCGGTTTAGCCGGCGTGCCCTTGGGGCCGTGCGCGGATCGTGCAGCCACATCGCAAAATTCTTGGGGATTTCCAGGACAAATCGCAGGCCGCGTTGTTCCAGTCCCTGCACGAAAGCAGGCTTTTGCGAGTACCATTCATCCGCCGTGACCCAGGCAAAGCGCACCTCGTTGGCCGCCGATCGATCCAACTGCTCCAAGGCAATGTTGTACTTCGGCCGATAGACGAGTTCATCGGGGATCTTCGCTTTGCGGCACCGCTCGCGGTCTTCGTCCCAGCACTTCGGCAGATACAAAGAACTGTCGAGCATGGTGCGGAATTTTCCATCGAAGCTGGTGTATGTCAGATGCACGGTCATCACGCAGTTGTCGATCTTGCCGGTGTTGCCGCAATACTGCCGCGACACGCCCGCCGTTTCGCAGCCCTTCTTCGGATGCCCCGACTCATCAATGACTGCGATCGCCTGCGGGTCTGCATGGTCGCGAGCGACAAGTTGCTGGACAAGTGCGGTCATGCGATCTTCGTCCCACGCATCGCTGGCCAGGAACTCTTGCAACGTTCGCGGCTTCACGTTCGCAGCGAGTGCGATCGGTTCGATGCTTTTGCGGGGCAGTTGTCCCAACTGCCCCAGGATGTAGGTTTGCAACTTTCCACGCGGCTCCGAGCGACCGAAACAATCCGTGAACTGGTCCAGAAACCCCGCCAACTCCGTCCCCAAACTCACAATTTGATCTGCGGTCATCCTTGACCTCCTGAAATGTTGTATCGCCCCTCTGTTCAACTGCCCAAAGTCATACCATATACTGATTTTCCGGTAAAGTGCGGTGTCAGTATTAATTGTCCTTTCGCGGGCGGCCGCGTGGGCGAAACGTGGATTCGAGCCCAAGCTTCTCTGCCGTGAGCTTCCGCCACCGCTCGCTGCCGAAGGGTTGGCCGCGCGCCACTGCCGTCCGTAAGGCTTCCAGTTCCGACTCCGCCGGCACGCTCTTCACCTTGCGCCAGCTATTGCCGCGGCCGCTCCACCGGCCAGTCCGTCAACGCCGGCACTTCCTCCGTCACTTCGGAGTGACGCCAAACGCCACAAACTCGACCAGCGCCACTCCTCCGCGCGCTCCACCAAGCCCGCCCGCAGCGCAGTTCCGCTCCACGTAACGCAATAACGCGAGCAAGTGCTCGTCGCTCTCGACAGGAAAGGACTTGTACGTCCCTTGGTAGAGATGTCCGCAACCCACGCTCTTGCGGTGCAAATTCCAGCGGCGGACGTGGGCCACCGTCAATCGCTGCATGAAGGCCAAACGGATACCGCGACTACTCGCATATGTTCATGCGGCAAATCCACCGGATTTAGGCCCCTCTTCCCGAATCCGGCGACAAAACGGTTGACAAATTCTGGGGGGGGGGGGGGTACAATGGGTAGTAGTTGCTTATGACTTTTGTGGGACCTATGCCACAATGCGACGCAACTCTTGGTCAAACATCATAATCTAACCCCACTCTACGAGGCAGCGTTTCGTCATTTCGGTGTCCGAGTTTTCCGCGACAAGCGGACTCGTTGATGGACCGGGATGCGGCTGCCTCGCTCTCTCGCAAGCTCTGCTCCTAGGTTCTTCTCGGTTGTCTGCTTGCCCTTCAAAAACGTCGGCATCGTGGCGATGGAGCACGGCTTTGGGGACAATTCTGTGCCTTGAGGAGGAATCGTATGCGACACTTTTTGTTTCCAGTTGTTTTCATCACTTGGTATGGCTGCTCATGCTTCTCGTCGATCGGCATTGCCCAATCGGTCACTTCGGCAAGCGGGCCGAGTTCGTCATGGGCGGCAGCGGTGAGCGGCAGTTGGAGCACGGCTAGCAATTGGACCGCCGGCGTGCCAAACGGTATCGGCGCAAGTGCCACAATCAATGTTCCGACGTTGACCAACGTGGAGGTAATAATCGACAGTTCACAAACCGTCGGTTTGCTGTCGCTCGGCAATTCGGCGTCAACGGCGGGATATCTGCTCGACGGCCCCATAAGCAACTCGCTTACGTTCGATAACGCGGGAAGCGGGGTCACTATCAACGTGGCCAATGGCGCGCATCAGGTCAACGTGGCCATGGTTTTGAATGATAACCTGACGGTAAGTGGCGGCGGAACGCTGGGTATCGGCTCCGCGAATATCTCCAATGGCGCAAACGGCGCAAGGGAATTACTTGTTCCGGTAGCGGCAGCGTAATCGTTGGCGGCTCCAACACGTATACCGGTCCAACAATCGTCAACGGCGGTCTAGTGTCGATCAACGGACAAATATACACCGGCAACAGTCTGCCAACGATTGGCGACGCTACGATCAATAGCGGTGGCACACTCCAGGTCCCCTATCTCGGGCGAATGTTCGCCAACCTGAACCAAAATGCATTCAACGCGGTCAACGTGAATCCCGGCGGTAGCCTTGTACTTTACTCATGGTCGTGGAACGATAACCTCGGTACGCTCTTTTTCCAGTATCAGGAACGTCGTGGTCAACGGGGGCACGATCTCGATCATCGGCCCAACCAATGCTATTGACAACAACGGCGGGGGCAGGGCATTCACCATTGGTGCCGCCGGTGCCACTCTCAATTCGGCCGCCGCGGGGCAAACCTGGTCGATCGTCAAGTACAACAGTGGCGAGACCTATCCGCTGTCGAGCAATGGCGGGCTCTTGACTCTTACGGGGATCGGCAATGGATTAATTGGCAAGAGCATTCCCGGTACAGGCGGCGTGCTGAAGTCGGGGTCGGGGATGTGGACGTTGTCGGGGAACAACAGCTATACCGGTGGCACGACCGTCAGCGCGGGAACGTTGGTGGCCGGCTACAACAGCAACTCGATGAATACTACGGTCGTGCGCTGGGCAACCCGCAATCGGCAACTAACACTGTCACTGTCAATGGCGGCGCCACGCTCCTTCTCGCCGTCGGCAACGTTTTCGGCAACGGGACCTCCACGCCCTTGGCGGGCGTTACAGTGAATCAGGGCGGCACGCTGCTGATTGAGGCAAGTAACGTGGGCGGCAGCGGCGGCGGCGACTGCAACTCCATCGGCCCGCTGATGCTCAACGGCGCAACGGTCGTTACCGCCAACGGCTTCAGCGTGAACTATCAGGCGGCCGTCCTCACCGGCGGAGTCACGGTAGGCGGCTCGTCGCCATCGTTCATAAGCAGCGTGGCTACCAACGCCATCGCGGGCGGCGTCATGCTATCCGGCACCACCACTTTCAGCGTTGCGTCCACTGGCGTCGCGCCCGACCTGACCGTCTCCGCGCCGCTGGTCTGGAGCCTCCGGCGGAACAATCGGCGGCGCTGCTGAAGAATGGAGCGGGAACGATGCTCTTGACCGCCTCGAACCGCTACACCGGTCCCACGATAATCAACCAAGGCGAACTCATGGTGAACGGTTCATTGACCGGCCCGGTCACCGTGAACGCTGGCGGCACACTCGCGGGGACGGGCAGTCTGGCGAGCGTCACCATCGGCGCGGGCGGGCACCTTGCACCGGGCGATGCACCCGGCATGTTGACTCTCACCGGCAGCCTCTCGCTGCTGTCCGGGGCGAAAATGGACTACGAACTTGATACGCCGCTGGACAGTGACATGGTCTTAATGACTTCTGGCGCTCTCAGCCTCGGCGGCCAGCAGTTCGCCGATTTCAACTTTACGCCACTTGCCGGTTTTGCTCCCGGCAGCTATACGCTCATCGACGCCGGCTCAATCAACGGCAGCCTTGGCTCGGGCACCGCCGGAACGATCGATGGTCTTCCAGCGAGCATCGCCGTTCAAGGCGGCAATTTGGTGCTCACTGCCGTGCCGGAGCCTTCGGCGCTCGCGCTGCTTGCCTGCGGCCTACTCGTGGGATCGGTATTCGCCCTGCGGCGACCTGGGCTTCATCAAACTCTGTCGTGATTAGGAGAACTTCGATACACCGCCAGCGGCCGCCGTGGTGATTCGATTGGGCGCGAGCCCGTCGTGCTGAGGTTTCAAGAGCGCATTGCGAACGGCACGGTTTGATTGCCGGAGGAAAGGCGATATAATAACGAACGCGGCATATTCCTAAGTAGGGAGCGCCGCCGTCCGAACTGCCGAGATCACTATGTCAGAGAAGTTCAATCCTTATCACGAGTGGCTCGGCATCCCGCCGGACGAACAGCCGCCGAATTACTATCGACTGCTCGGCATCAGGCCGCTGGAAACCAGCGCCGCGGTCATCGACAACGCCGCCAACCAGCGGATGGGCCATCTGCGGACCTTTCAGACGGGCCAGCACGCCGCCGAGTCGCAGCGCCTGCTGAACGAAGTCGCGGCGGCACGAGTCTGCCTCCTTCGGCCCGATAAGAAAGCAGCCTACGACCACGAACTCCGCAAGAGGCTTGCGCCGAAAGCAGTCCCGCGCGTGGCTGAGGCGATGGACTCTGGGCTAGCCGAGATCTTTCAAACGCCGCCGGCAGGCGGCGCGTTGGCGAGTGAAAAGCGCCGCGCAAGAAGCTGTCTCGCTCCTCGATGCCCTTGCTGGTCGCAGGCGCCACGGTCGCGGGGGCGATCGCGCTGGTGGTCGGGCTATGGATATACTTCTCGCGAAACGACGGCCCCAATGAAAGAGCAGCCGCCGATTCTGACGCAACCAAGGCGGGTTCATCCGCCGCCGGGCCGGCGCAGCGAGGCGCGGCCATCGAAACCACGGCCATCCGCAAGCTCCGGCTCTGCCGCCGCTAGCCCCAAGACGGAGTCGGTCAGCGCCCGGCCGAAAACGTCAGGCACTCCATCTTCCACAACGAAGGCCGAAAGCCCCACTGACGGCTTTCCGGACCACTCAATGCCGACTCAGCGCGGGACTGCAACGCCCGCGGTGCCGGAGACCGCGCCGAAAACGGAAGCGCAGATTGCGCCCAAGCCGGCTCCCGATTCCTCCTCGGTCGAGCAGTCGCCGCCGGACGAAGAATCGAAGCCGGTCAAACGTACTCCGCCGCCCGCCGAGCAGCAAAAGAAGCTGATTGCTGAAATCGACGATATCTATAATTCCAAGGCGGCCAAGGACCCGGCCGCGCGGGCAGCGCTCGCTCGCAAGCTCTTCGAGGAGGGCCAGAAGCAAAGCGCCGATGCGAACGAGCGGTTTGTATTGCTTCGCCGCGCGGGCGAATTGGCTGGCGACGCCGGCGAAGCGGACTTGGCCCTGGAGGCGGTGGACGCGATCGCCGCCGCGGGGTTCGACATCCAGCCGTTGCGGGTAAAAGCGCGGCTGCTGACGCGCATGCTCCAGCAGAGCCCTCCCGGCGGCGAACGGCTTTCGGTGATGTGTGAGGCTTGTACGCGATTTGCCGACGACGCCGCGGCCCAGGAGGCGGGCGACGATGCCCTCGAAGTGTTGGAGGCCGGCGCAAAGCGTTCGCCGAGTCGTTCCGCCGCGCACAGGCGGCCAATCTCGCTGCGCGGCTGGCGGTCACGCGCGCACGCAACCCAACGGAAAGAGCGGACCGCATGAAGAAAGCCGCGGAGGCGGAAAGCGATCTCGACGCCGCCAAAGCCGCGCAGGCCGGGATAGCCGCGAGCATCAAGAACATTCAACAAACGGCTCGCCAGCTTCAGGCCATTCAAGCGGCGCGAGAGAAGCTCAAGACTTTGCCCGACGACCCGGCCTCTTGCCTCACGATCGGCCGCTGGCGATGCTTCCACGACGGCGCGTGGAGCGACGGCTTGACGTTCCTAGTCAAGGGCAGCGACCGCGCGCTGAAGTCATTGGCCGCCGATGACCTGGCGTCGCAAGCGCCCACGGTCGAGCAGCGCGTGGCGCGCGGCGACGCCTGGTGGGATGCGGCGGAAAAGGCCGCGGGCGACGATAAGTCGGGGATGCTCCGCCGCGCCAAGTATTGGTATTCGGAGGCGCAGCCAGACCTGGCCGGACTGCTCCAAGCCAAAGTCGAAAAGCGGCTGGACACGCTTGCGAAGGAGACGGCTCCCGCGCCGGCGGCGAACGTCGCCCCGGCCGCGCGCAACATGGTGCTCGTCAGGACCCAGACTATTGGCGGCGGCGGCGGGCGAGAGTTCGAGGATAGCGAGGCCGAGGGCATCCTGGTCGGTCTTAGCGTTACGACGGGAAATTACGCCGGCCACGTAATTATTGGCTCGGTCCAAGCGATTTACCAGAGCGGACGCGGCCAAGTGCAGCGGGAAGCTCCATGGCAGAGCCGGCGGCAAGGCCATAACCCTGCTTGCCACGCCCGGCTACGCCGTCGCAGGACTTAAGGCCGCCGCCGGCGACCGCCTCGATAGTTTGCGGGTCGTATTCATGCGAATCAATGGCCATCAGCTCGATCCGGCCAAGTCTTACCAAAGCGATAGGGTCGGCGGCATTGAGAATGCCGAAGACTCGCTGGGCGGCGATGGCAATCAAGTAGTCGGCATCTTCGGCCGGGAGGAGGGGGAAATGTACAAGTTAGGGCTGATTCAACGTGTGCCCGGTCAGGGACGCCCGCAACCGCGCGGCGCGGGTATGACGGTCGTTTACGCGCAATGGGGCCGAAACCAGACCTGGGTCAATGTCACGACGCGAGTCCAGGAACTGGTCGGCGCCGGCGGGGAATTCGTGGCCAACGTTGGTACCTTGAAGTCTGACCCTGTGCTCAGGCAACGCCAAACATTTGAAAATCGTCTATCGGAAGAACCAAAAAGAAACGACGCTCTGGTTCGACGAGAACGGCAAGGTCAAGCCGGACCAATTCGAGTGAAGGGAAAAAAAGGGATAAGTCCAACTGAGCGACCACCGCCTGGAAGGCGGTGGGTTCACGGTTAAAGATGAGCTTCGGACTGAAGTCCTTCGCACATCCCGGCCCGAATCCACAACTTTACCGAAACGCTGTCAGGGTTCTGACCCAAAAGGCCAAACAACCGCAATCCAACAGCAGGCGTTACCCGCCAATGCACGCACTCAACAATTCCTAAAGGATTCGCCTGACGGCGAGGGATTTAGACCCATCGTGGTGACATTAATGGTCCTTTCGCGGCTGGCCGCAAGGGCGAAACGTGGATTCGAGCCCAAGTTTTTCCGTCGTGAGCTTCCGCGCACCGCTCGCTGCCCTCGGCTCCCTGCACCCTGCCCCTCGCCTCCGCCAAATAAAAACATGGCCGAATTGTGCTATGTCACAAATGACACGGAAAATTCTTTAAGTCCGTGCCAGGCAACGACTTGGGGAAATTCCGAAAAGATTTCCTCGATTTTCGCATAGCGCGGCATTCGGATAATATATATAGAGAGATGTTTACAGACATGGAGAAGTGAGCGGTGAGCCATGAGCAGAAGGGACGAGATGAGGGACGAAGGACAAGAGATCGAGCCACGAATGGAACACAGATCAAACACGGATAGAACTACTAATGACGCCAACGCTACGAGTACTAATGTGATTGAAAACGTCGCACGGAGAGGCGCCGACTACCGCGCTTTCCTGTCGCCCATTTTTCTGTCAACCATCTTTCTGTCAGCAAGGCCAAACATGATCCTGACCGCGAGAAACCGTGTCCTGACATGCGAACTTTCCTGCCAAAATGGCAGTCGGCCGCGAGATGCGCCCCACTCCGCACCTCCGAGGCACACTCGATCCGCCGGCTGCGGCCCTGCCCTAAGTCTTGTGTTGGCACACGTTTACGACGGCGAGCCACGATGCGCCCCGGCACTGGAAAAACGTGAAGGCGGGGCGCATCTCTTGACGGAGCGCTTTTTTTCGGTTCCAGACCACCGGCACTGAAAAAACGAGAAGCTGAAGGATGAGAGACGAGAGGCAAATGATCGAGCCACGGATTGAACACGGAGCAAACAGTGGCGGAACCACGAATGACACCAATGGCAAGAATATCGACGCGACTGAATGGGCATCGGGGAAAGGCGCTGCCCGTGTCATTTTTCTGCCCCTTATGTTTCTGTCGAATTGTTTGCGGTTCGCTACTTCCTTGACTCCCCACCAATTGCCGGATGCCCGAGAAAGCACATGACCAAGAGACGTAATCCTGATGCCGCCCTACTCGCATCGTACTCCGATCCTACTGGCGGCCTACTGCCGCCCTACTGGCGTTCTACTCCCGTCCTGGTCCGTGAAACCCCGCCAAAGCAGGCGAATTCGTGACGTTTTGGAAACCGAGAAAAAACTACCGACGAACAGGCCATTGACAGAAACTCTGGGAACGCTGATTATCACTAATAAACACTAATACAAGCGGATTAGTGGTGATTAGCGGCGATTAGTGTTCCCTGTTCCCATTCATCTTCAGCAGCGAGAAATGAGTTATGAGCGTTAGTGTCTTGGGCCGCCGATTGGAACCTGGCCAAATCCCGGCTCATCGGGCCTTCGTCCGCGTCGCATCCGGACTTTGTGTTCTTTGTGTGCCTTTGTGGCAAGTAAATCAGGCAAAGCTGGCCGCAAAAGAGCGCAAAGAACGCAAGAGACAGGAAATGAAATGGCCGCCTGCGATAGGAGACTTCGTGCGATGCGTGCGTCTCGTGGTTTTTCGCCCGCCCAAACGATTTCCAAGCTATCCCAAGCGTTGCCTTTTATTCCCAAGCGCCCCCAAACGCTGCCAAGCGATTCCCAAACGATTCCCAAATCTCCTCAATCCTTTGTTTAATCGGTTTCACCTTAAACGCATGGCCATTTTCCGCGAGATATCGAATCGCCGGGCGAAATATTTTTTGCGCGATTTGTGCCGCGGCGCACGTGCCCCTGCTCACTGCCGGCCGAGATACAGCCACAGGCTGGGTTCACAGCCCAAAAAGTGTGCAATTTTGTGCAGTTTTGTGCAATCTAGCGGACGCATCGCTCAAAGCCGAGTCAACGTCACCGCCTGGTCGCCGCCTACGGCTTCAATCGGACGAACTTAATGCCGTGCCGCGGGACCGTGGATTCGTACTTGCCGTCAGCGGCCGCCAGGTCGGCTTGCCGCCAGAGATCGCGGACGTGCTGCTTGCCGGAGAGACCAAGCTCGGCCCAGGTTACGGCAATCGTGGCCGGAGACTCGCCAAGGTTGAACAATCCCAGGGCCTTCGAGCCGTCCTCCAACTCCTTCAAGAGGACAAAGTCGCTCGCTGTCTTGCGGATAATGCGCGCCTGGCGGCCGAGCGCGTCCTGATCGATGTCGATCACCTCCGCGTTGCAAAGCACATTGAGCGTGAAGGGATCGAGCCGGGCCATGTCGCCGCTGAAGATCAACGGCGCGGCCATCAGGCACCACATCGACATGTAGGAATATTGCTCGTCCGAGGTGAGCGTCGTTTTGTGGCCCACGCCCATCGCGTGGGCGTCGCCCACATAGCCGATCAAGAGATAATCGGGATCGTTCCACGAGCCGGGTCGGGCGTTCTCCCAGTGCCGGGCGTTGCTGAAACCGATCGAATAGAAGCCCGGCAGGCCGCGGCCGCGCTCCAGGCCCAGGTCGCCGGTGGTCCGCCAGCACTGGCCCACTTCGCCGCCCCATTTCCAGACCTCGCCCATGCCGTACTGGCAGAGGTTCAAAACGATGTCGCGGTCCTGCTTTTTGAGTTCGGCCGCCATCACTTGATAAGGCTTCTTCAGACTGGCCAAGTCCTTGCCTCCGGCCACGCCGCCGTAAGAGCACCAGTCGTACTTCAAGAAGTCGAAGCCCCATTGGGCGAACCGCCGGGCGTCGGCCGCTTCGTGCTGGTACGCCCCCGTGTAGCCCGCGCAGGTCCAAGGGCCGGGCGACGTATAAACGCCGGCCTTCAATCCGGCGGCGTGGATCGTGTCGACCATGCCCTTGATGTCGGGGAACTTGGAATTGGGCAGCACCGCCCCATCCGCGTCGCGGTAGGGCGGATCGCCGCGCTTCGTCATCCAACAGTCGTCGATGTTGACGTACTGGTAGCCGAAATCGGCCATGCCGCTGGCCACCATCTGCCGGGCCGCCTCACGGAGATCGGCCCCCGACACGCGGTTGTAATGGATGTACCAACTGTTCCAGCCCATCGGCGGCGTGAGGGCGAGCGTCTCCCCGCAGACAATCTTCAGCGGCCGCTGCGCTCTGCCCTGCTGGTTCGCGGCACGCAGCGTCACGCGGTATTCGCCACGGCCGGCGATCGCGCCGCGGATGATCCCGGTGGAGGCGTCAAGCTCCAACTTCGGCGGCAGGCCTTCAGCGGAGAAAAGCATCGGCCGCCGCCCGGTGACCGGAATGCGATAGAGAAACGGATGCTTCGGGCCGCAGGCATAGACGGTCGGCCCGTGGATTTGCGGTGCCGCCCCCGGCGGCGGAGTGAGCAGCGCCGGCTCTTGCGCCGTAGCGGCAGTGGCGAAGAGCAAGAGTAGGACTGGAATAAGCTTGCAGCGTCGCATGGAAGACTCTTAGTGTACTGTTG
This sequence comes from uncultured Planctomycetia bacterium, assembly GCA_963707295.1. GTDB lineage: Bacteria > Planctomycetota > Planctomycetia > Pirellulales > Thermoguttaceae > JANXQG01. Next base: position 1,683,122 of record CAVPPL010000005.1, on the reverse strand, counting down.
TGGAATTGCGTTTACTTATCATGGGCGAGCTGCGCAAAACGGGTGGCACGTCTCTGAGCCTCAAGCGAAGGGCGTGGTGAACCGCGGTGCCGACCACGCCCTTCGCAAGCTCAGGGACGTGCCACCCAAAAATCAACATCTGTGTGAGACACTACACTAGGACACTCCCGCGGCCTCGCGTATCCTGGCCTGGACGCGTCCAACTAGCCTGCCCGGCGGCGGCGACTGCGATACGCCAGCAGACCGGCCACCGCCGCGCCCAACAGCGCGAACGTCGAAGGTTCCGGCACAACGGCAAAGTCGCCGCCGCCGTTGTTGACGATCGCCCACGATTCTTGGTTTGTCGTGTTGACGCCCCAGCTACCTACCAGGTCGTCCATCGTATGGCCCAGCGCGAGCTGCTGCTCCAAGAAACCCTCGGTAACGAGGTTGCCGCTGGCATCGTAGACGTTTTCCAGCGGCAAGGCCACGGCGGTTTGGGCAAAGCCGCCGGTTGACAAGTTGTCGCTGACGGCGTTGACCCACTTGGCGTTGACGAGCTTCACAAGATACCCGTCATCGACGGTGGCCGAGCCGCTCGATCCGTTGAGGAACGTGTTAATGCGGTCGTCGTAGGATATCTGAAGGGCGAAGGCCGTCGCGCTCGGCATGCCGCCGATCTCCGCGATGTCGCTGGTCAGCGCCGGCACGCCGGCCGGAAGCACGTTCGCCCAGTTCGTGCTTGCCGTGTTAGCGTTGACAAAGGCCGAGCCGTTCTCGTCGGCATTGCGCACCGCCATGCCATCGTGATCATGGAGCTGCCGCTCATCGTCGGGCCGCCGATAACATCGCATTCGCTGCCGACGGTGCCCGTAACGTTCGATGCGTTCACGAGCGACGTTTGCGACAGCGTGCTGCCGTCATAGCCCGTCGCGACGGAATTCGATCCGGAAGACCCCGTGGCGGCAACGCGCGAGCTGAGGTGCGATCCCGCGGCGAACGGCCCGGAAAGAGCCGCGCCGAATTGCTGGTTCTGGGGATTGACAGGATTGGCGCCGCCGACGGCCGCGTAACCGACGTTGGCAATGTTGTAGACCACCGAAATCGGCACGTAAGCCGTAGTGTCGTTGACGGAACTCGCTTCCGCGGTCGTCACGTCCAGCCGGGCAATACCGCTCGTCGGACCGTACTGGTCCGCCTCGATCGACAGGGCCACCGCCTGCGCCCCGCCGCTGTTGAACGTCGTCTGGCTCGCGGTCACTTTTCCGACTTGTGTAGTGCCGTCGGAAGTCGAAACCGAGTTCACGGTCTGGCCCGATACGTTGACCATGCTGGTGTGGTCGGAGTCGGGATTGACGTTGGCGCTGGCCACGTAGTATGAGCTCGGCAGCGAGACGATGGCGCCGTAGAGCAGCCCGCCCGCGGCAGAAGGAACAACGACGGGACTGCCAATGCCGCCGGTAACCGCTTGCAGGACGCGCGGCTCGAGGACGGTGGCGGTGTATGGAAGCACGAGCGAAGGCAGTGTGGGAGTTCCGGCGGCCAGGGTCTCGCCGGTAAACAACCCCGTGTTGCCGGGCAATGCTGCACTGTCGCTGACCGGCCCGGTGATCGAATTGGAAAAAGTGGCGCTGACGGTCACCGCAGGGCTGGTGGTCGTCGTGCCGTTAAAGAGGACCGGGCTGCTGTTCGTCGCGGTAAGACTGCCGGCGACGCCCGTACCGGTCGCGCTTCCCGCGTTCATCGTGAGATCGCTCAGAGTGTCGTGGGAACCGGTGGACGACACGGCAAAGGTCGAACTGCCGATGCCGCCTTGCATGACGCGTCCGAAGCTGACGGCTGTTACTGTGTCGATGCCGCGGCTGGAAACCGGATCGATAATCGCCGAGGTCGTGCTTCCCCCCACGAGCGCGCCTCCGCCCGAGACCTGGCCCGAAACGGCGAGGGTCGCGTTTTGCGTGCCGGGATTGAGTCCGCTCCCGTCGACGCTCGCCGTGAGGTTGGCCTGGCCGAGGGGCGCGAGTCCTGTGCCGGAAGTGGACGAAACGCTCAGCCCCGCGGAGAGCGAAGCAACCTGCCAGTCGATGGAACTGGAGCCGAGTGCCGCAGAATTCTGGACGGTCGCCGTCAGGCTAAGAACTCCGCCGCCGGGCCCTGCCAGAAAGCGATTGTTGCCGCCCACGACCGCCATTGCGCTTGACAAGGTTCCAGCGGGCGCCGCTGCGGCCGAAGTGCTTGGCACGCTCGGCGAGATTGAAAGCTTGCTGCTGCCCGACCCACCGCTGATCAGCGTCAAGGGAAACTGGCCGAAGTTGTAGCCGACGGCGGAATAGACGACGCCGTTGCCGCCTGGAGCGAATGGTCCGGTCGGCGAAGGCAGCAGAATGGACGAAATCGCGAACGGGTTCCCGGGGTCCTGAATGCCGTTGGCAGGATTGCCGCCTACACCGGTCGGGGCCGCCAACGTCGTGCCCGTCGCGCTCAGGAATTGCCCTACGCTGTTCGCGGTGCTGCGATAGTTGCTCGGCTGAACTTCCGTAACCGTAAAGAGGTTGCCGGTTGGCAAGCCCGTGAAATCGTAGTAACCGCCGGAACCGGTCGTCGTCGTAAAGGTGTTGAGGATCGTGGACGAGTCGCTGGGCGAATACTCCGTTAAATTGATCGTTACGCCAGGCAGCCCCCATTCGCCGGGCAACATGGTGCCGTGCTGCGACGAATCGACGTAGACATATCCCGAGATGGAATAACTCGACGGCGATTGGAAGCTCTGAGACGAGGTTGAGATTCCCGTAAGAAGCGCGCCGCGAACCGCCGAACACGTGAAAAGCACACAAAACGCGATGGCGCAAGACAACCGCCCTGCCCAGCCGCAATGGATGCGCAACATAGCCGTAACCCCTTATCGTGCTTGCTTGCCGAGCGCTGCCTCAGTTGACGGTTGTTTAGTTCAGCAGCGCGCGTAGCGGCACCCGTAAGCACTTGGGGTACGACTCCGACTAAAAACGCTGCCTCACCGAGTGGGGTAAAACAATGGATTTACCGGCAGACTTTGCCAAAAACAAAGTTGCATAGTCCTCATCATACTAAAAGTCGCCGCAATTGCAAGATTTTTGCGCACGGATTACCGTATTTCCTGCCGCGTTTTATCGGGAGCGGGGAAACGCATACCGTTAGGGGGGAGTCGCGGTGCGAGAGGCTCGACCACGTCCACCACGTTTACGGCCGCCAGTGGTAGAGCAGCACCTTCCCCCGGTAGTCCTCTTCGACGAAGACCAGATACTCGCCGTCGGTCCGCTTATGGGCGGTGATACCGGTAAGAATGTCTAGCCAGCGGGCGGCCTCCACTCCGCCGACCGTGGGACCCGGCTCAAAGCAACCGAAAGCTGGGCCATCGTCGCGGGCAAGAAACATGGGAAGCCGGAAAGAGCGATCCCAGTGACGAGAAGATACCGCAGGTGCTGCATCGACAAGGCACTTACCAATCGTATTCCAGCCCGAACTTTACGCCGTCGTAGAACTGGTTGCCGTGCGTATTGATCAACGGCGTAATGACCGGCACGAAGTCGAATTGATCCGAGGCGCGAGCGAGGTCACCGATCCAGAACATGTCATAGGATACGTGGGCCACGAGGTCCGGCCGCAGCTTGTAGCTGCCGCCGACGCCAAATCCGCCCGCAAATGCCACGCCCGTGCTGCCGGCGTTATAGGCCGTGCTGGTGTCGGCGTCGATTGCCGGCTGGCCGGGCGTAAAGTACTCGGTGCCGTGCAGCGAAGTTTGAATGAGGCTATTTTGGTTGGCGACGTTGACGAACATGCCCACCTTGCTGTGGGCCTCCAACTCCCATCGGCAGAAGCGATATTCTAGCGTTCCGCCCGTTTGCAGACCGAGCATCGCGTTCGTGGTGCGAGCGACGTAACGCCCCTGGCTCGACAGGATGGGATTCATGTTCGGATCAAAAGTAGTTCCGCTGGCGTTGAACTCGTACTTCTCGTCGATCACCATCGCTCGGAGCCCGAAGAGATAGGAATAGTAGTATCCGGTCTTGCACTGGCGATACCAGTGGCCGTTCGGATTGAGCACCATCTGATCCGGCTGGTTGTTGCCGGCGATCTTCAAGTTCATTTCCCAGTTGTTGAACGTCGACCAGGTGCTGACCTCCATGTGATTAGCGCCGTTGAAGGCGTAGGCGTTCGTGGGATCGAAATTCTGGTTCTGCTGAAATGTCGGATTGAACGGCGACACGGACGGGTTGTTGGGAAAAATGAACGGGCTGATCAGGCTGCCGGTGAAAAAAATGGTTGTAGGCGGCGTCCTTTGGTCAGACACCGTCGTCGTCGCCGAGTAAACGGGCACGATCGTGCCTTCGACGTTGGATTCACCGTAGAAGCGTTCCAAGCCGGAGAACTCGAATTGGACAAAGTAGTCTCGCTTTTCGCCGTCTCGGCCGAGATAGCGGCTGACGACCGTGTCGATGCCGGCGCTGTCACTGAGATTCGGCGTATGCGTGTTCAGCGCCAGGGTATTCGATACGTTATTGAAAAAGCCGTATTGCAAAGGTTGACCGGCGATCGAGCCGGACGTGACTTGGAACGGCCCACCGGGCAGCGAGTTGATGCCCAGCGTGCGGCTGTTGGCTTTGCTCGTGCCGATGAGCGCAACCGACGACTCGAGCGACCACGTCGGCGGGATGCAGTTACCGCCGCCGCAGAATTCGCACGCCGCCGGAGCTCCGTCGCCGAACATCCCTTGCGCCGGCTCCTCTGGCGAGCCGATCACGTCCTCGCCGCCCTCGTCGCCGGCCCGGTAATCGGGAGTAGTCGCCGCGCGGCTGTCGCTGGTCGTTCCGGCGGCCCTGCCGACGGGTGCCGGCACGGATTCGGCCGAAGTATCGACGCTGCGGTCGGGTCGCGCCAATCGGCAGCCGAGGCAAAACCGCTTATCAACAGTCCGACCCAAACCAGGCTTATTAGAATGTGTCGCATGGCGCTTCTCACTAGACCATCCTCCAACTGCCTAATCGGCCAGATTCTGCCCGCACAACACTTATAATCGTTAAATTCATCCAAAAGGCCGTGAACTATGTTATCGGCAAAATCAACGCGACAGTAAAACTTATTACATTTTATCTAACTTAACACTCCAGACGCGGCCATGAACTTTATGCTCGTTAGGGGGGTTCACGACTGCATCCCAATAACGAACAATACTCCGAATCAAACGGAGGAATGGTAATGAACCCTATCGAATCCCTTATTGCAGCAGGCTCGAAAATCTGGATCGACTCGGTCAACCCGCAGTTGATGCAGCGCGACCGTGCCCTCGGCATCTCCGGGGCGACTTCGAACCCCATCATCGTGTCCGACCTGATTGTCGCCGGCGTGCTCGATCGCGAGCTTGAACAAGCGAGCGGCGGCGGGCAGTCCGATCACGACATCGCCTGGGACTTGACCGATACGCTGGTGCGGCGTGCGCAGCGGCTCTTTCTGCCCGTATGGGAGCAGACCGACGGCAACGACGGCTACGTCAGCTTCGAGCTCGATCCCCTGCTGGAGGATCCCGAGGCACATATTTCCGACGCCGATCGCGCCGCGCAATATATCGAGCTGGGCAAGCGCTGGTACGACGCGCACAGCAACCGCTTCATCAAAATCCCCGCCACGTCGGGCGGAATCCGGGCCATGGAGCCGCTGGTGGCTGCGGGCGTGAACCTGAACGTTACGCTGATATTCACGAACCGGCAATACGCGGCCGCGCGCGACGCTATCTGGCGGGCGCGCAAAAGCGAAGCAGTCTGGACAACTTCAAGTCGGTCTACAGTATCTTCGTCTCGCGGATCGACGCCTATACGCTGAAGCAAGTTCCGTCGCTCAGCCCGGCAGCCCAGGGCGAGGTCGGCTGCCTGATCGCCAAGCGGATGTGGGCCGACAACCAGGCCTTTTGGAAGCAGCATCCCACGCGACTGGAGCAGGAGATCGTCTTCGCCAGCATGGGCACAAAGCGCAAGGAGGACGCGCCTTGGAAATACGTGCAGGCCCTCGCGGGCGACGACATCCAAACCAATCCGCCCGCCACGAACGAAGCCGCGGCCAAGAGCGGCCTGACCTTCACGCGGCAAATCGACCGCCTGCCGCCGGCGGAAGTCGTTCAGGAAATCGACAGCAAGGTTGACATCGCCAAGCTCGAAAAGGCGCTCATGGAAGAGGGCATTGCCAAGTTCGCCGAGCCGCAGAAGAAGCTGCTGGCGACGGTTGCCGAGAAACGCCCGGTCGGCGCCGGGCGGTAAGCGCGCGGAGTTCTCGCTGTGCAACTGGCAGTCTGACTCATTTCGCATTTGTGAGAGGGGCCGTGGAGCAAAGGCAAGGTCGGCCGGTTGCAAGCATTTCTCCGACATCATCGTTCGGAGTTTCCGTTCTTGGCTTTGCAAGCTTTGTGCCCTTGCCCGAAAGTTTTTGATTACCGGGCGGGGCGCTCGAGGGCGTTGACTGGGTTGCTGCTGCCTCGCATTTTTGCTGCGCAAAAACAATCTGCCGACGATCTGCAAGCTTCCTCGGAAAATGGCCATGTGTTTAAGCTGAACATTCGCAGTTTTCAAGCCGGTCAAACGGCGAGATGTACGTAGTTTTCCAGGGCTACAAGTAATTCATGAAGGTCGGCCTTGGTGCCCGACTTGGTGTTTATTGTATTCGCGAGGATAACCGCGCAGGATGCGGAGCATATGAGCGAGCGACCATTCCGTGTCCCAGTCGCCGAAACGCCAACGCGCAGCCCGCGCTTGCGGAAGTTTGTGGCCCTCGGTGATATACCACAGACCGATCACGCTTTGCATCATCCACACCCAGGGCGACAGCTTCTCGATGCTCTGCCGGCACCAGTGTTGTGGGGCTTGAATCTTCATCACCTGCTTGCTCGCTTTGAAGGCGACCTCGATCGACCATCTTCGCGAGAACGTGGAGATTACCCAACTCAACTCGGCGTTCACATCGGTGGTGAAGAGATACTTGTCGGCGAACTTGCCCTTCGGGTCGCGTACCAATACCACAAGAATCGGCAACAACCCACGCACCTCGGGCCAGACTGCCTGGAAGGAAAGCACCTTCAACTTGCGCGTTACGCCGTAGCACGTCGCCTTGACGGTTTTCCAAACCCACGGCCCTTTTCCGCTGCGGTTGCCGTCGGCCTTCTTGACCGCCTCTTTGGGGTTCGGAAGACGAGGACCTTTCGTCGGCTTTCGCCCACGCTTGCTCTTGGATTGCTTGGGCACGATCGAATCGTAAATCGCCGCGTCGGCACGCATCACGCCGACGTAGGTCACGCGCGGGTCGAGATCGGCCAGGAGATTGCCCGCGGAATAGGCCCCGTCGCCGATGAAAACCAGCTTTCGATCGGGAAACCAAGCCAGCAGATCCTGGAGCATTTCTTTGGCCAGCGTGGCTTCGCTGGGGTGATTCTTGCCGGCAAGATGCAACTTGGCATAGATCGGCAGGCAGTAAATCTTGTTCGTTCCGGGAATGCAAATCGCCAGTCCGATGACAACCCAGTGATTGCCGCTGGCGGTCGCGACCCGTTTGGCCGTCGAGGCTACGGCATCGCGGAACCAGCCCAAACCGTAGACGTGCTTGCCGCGCTTGTGCAGCAAGGTATCGTCAACGACCAGATACAACAAGTCGCGCGGGTTGAGCGCGACAACAATGGCTAGGGCCAATTGGCGGGCCAGATCGTGGACGGTCCAGGCCGCTCGACTGAAGAAGTTGTAGAAGCGGTCGAACGGATGTCGCTCTTTCCGGGAGATAGGCGTATCGGCTTGGATGGCTTGAAAGACGCCGAACTCGGTTCGCTTGCCCAGGCACATCGCCCAACCGAGCAACACTTCGATGTGCGTCTGGAACGATGGCAGAGTGAATGCAGGCAGCAGGCATTGCAGAACGGGGTCGAGAGAGGGTATGCTCGTAAACATGGACGGGGACCTCCTTGTCCTTTGCGAGCGTCTTGCGACGCTTGTAAATCACGCAAAGTGTACAAGGAACCCCGCCCTCTTTTCATCATCAAATTCCATCAAAAAATCTGCGAATGTTCAGTAAGGCGAAGCCGATTAAACAAAGGATTGGGGAGGTTTGGAAATCGTTTGGGAATCGCTTGGCAGCGTTGGGGGCGCTTGGGGCGCTTGGGAATAAAAGGGAACGCTTGGGATAGCTTGGGCGGGCGAAGAACCACGAAACGCACGCATCGCACGAAATCTCCTATCGCAAACGGCCATTTCATTTCCCGTCTCTCGCGTTCTTTGTGCTCTTTCGCGGCTAGCTCTGCCCGGTTTAATTGCCACAAAAGCACACAAAGAACACAAAACCAATATGGGGCACGGATGGAGTCTCGGCGGGCCGGGACTTGGCCGGTTTCCAATTGGCAGCCGAAGCCACTGACGCTCATATCTCATCTCATTTCTCGCTGCTGAGGACGGATGGGAACGCTAATCGCCGCTCATCACGACTAATCCGCTTATATTAGTGTTTATTAGTGATAATTAGTGTTCCGAGTATTCAGAACCGGCCTTCGCGGCCGCAGTTTTTTCTTTTTCCAAAACATCGCGAATTCGCCTGCTTTGGCGGGGTTTCACGGACCAGGACGGGAGTAGAACGCCAGTAGGGCGGCAGTAGGACGCCAGTAGGATCGGAGTACGATGCGAGTAGGGCGGCATCAGGATTACGTCTTGTGGTTGCGGGTCTTTCAGTTGGCGAGGCAAATGGAGGGGAACGGCGGGAGGCAAGCAGGAACCACGAAATACACGAAGGACACGAAAGCCGGAGGAAGCCACGGACAAAACACGGATGGAACACGTAGAAGATCCGTGTGTGATCTGTGTTCCATCTGTGGCTCGATCCCTTGTCTTTTATCCTCATCCCTTATCTCTACTCCCTCTACCCACTACCCACTGTCCACCAATCACCGCTCACTTCTCCATGCTCCTTGCTCCAACTTTTCTATTGTAAACATCTCTATATATATATTATCCGAATGCCGCGCTATGCGAAAATCGAAGAAATCTTTTCGGAATTTCCCCAAGTCGTTGCCTGGCACGGACTTAAAGAATTTTCCCGGTCATTTGTGACATAGCACAATTCGGCCATGTTTTTATCCGACTGGCGGCCGGTTGCGGCGCGGAGGGAACGGTTGGGCGGTCAGGCTGAACCGTTTAATGCTGGAACCGACTGCTTTGACGGAAAATGCCGGGACCGGTCCCGCGCGGCGAAGAAGCGCTCCTCCGTCTTTTCCGCTGCAAATCATGCGTCTAATCGATGTCTAACACTGTAGCCCGCGCGACGGGCGAAGAAGTCGATTATAATGACTGCGTGGCGCGGGTCCGCGCCTTGGTCTGGCGCCTGTTCCCCGCGGCCTTTTGGCTGCGGGAGGTCGTTATGTCGGATCAAAGTCAATCAACTGTTCCCGCATGTTCGCGGCGCGTTTGCGCGTCGTGCTTGCGTGCGTTTCGGGACCTATTACGTAATGCCGATGCCGCACTGCGAGAGCGGCAGGGCGAACGCAATGGAAAGCCGACGGGGTTCTGGGAGCTGCGTCAACCATGTTCGCGGAGAATCGCCCGGCGAGGGCGCCTTTCCCTGTTTGGTCGCCAAGGGGCTTCCCTGCCGTAACGCCCGCAGCCTGCCGACGCACCAACTAGGCAGCAGCGGGCTTCTGACGAGTGAAGCGTGGACAGAACTCGCTCGACGACTGGGGCTTTCTCTCGTCGAGTTGTCCGTGGTGCAGGCCGTCCTTGACGACTGCAAAGATCTGGCCATCGCGCGGCGGCTGGACATTACGGAGCACACGGTGCATACGCATTTCACGCGACTCTATGCCAAACTTGGCGTATCGAGCCGGGTGGAGCTGGTCGTGCGGGTGTTCGCGGAACACCTCCGCACCCCCCGTCCGTTGTAGACTGAATAGGCGACAGCGTAGCAACGGGGTTAGCAACGGGGTCGGTTAGCAACGGGGTCAGACCGAGACTTTCTACTTTTCACCTTGCGGGCGTCCGGTTGGCGTGCTAGAATCAAGCCATGCCGCGCCCGCCACGCATTGACTTCCCCGACGCCTTGTACCACGTGACCAGTCGCGGGAACGGCCGCGCGACGATCTTCCACCACGACGCAGACTGCGAGCGCTTTCTCGCCCAACTCGCCCACCACCTCCGCCTCGCCAATGTCCATCTCTTTGCCTATGTCCTTATGGGCAATCACTTTCATCTCTTCGTCCGCACGCCGCGGGCGAACCTGTCGCGTTTCATGCAGCGGCTGTTGTCGTCTTACGCCCTGTATTCCCGCTACAAGCACCGCCGGCCGGGTCATTTGTTTCAGGGCCGCTTCAAGGCCAAGCTGATCGAGGACGAGACCTATCTCTTAGCGGTTTCGCGCTACATCCATCTCAATCCCGTGAAGATTGCCGCCGCACGGCGATGGTCGGCCGCCCAGCGGCTGCGGCACCTGGAGAACTATCGTTGGAGCAGCTATCCGGGCCACGTCGCGAAGGCGAAAGCGGAGGAGTTCACGCGTTATGAGGTGCTCAAGGAGTTCGGCCGCGAACTGGCCGCGGCGCGAAGGCACTACCGGGCCTACGTACATCCCTGCCTCACGGAGGACGACGGGCCGCTGCTGGACGCTCTGGCTGCCAACCGTTATGCCATTGGCGGCGAGTCGTTCTTGGAAGAGACCGAAGAGCGAATCGAGCGGCGGCGCAGCGGCGGCGCGCGCGACGATGACCTGGACTTGCCGCGGCGGGCGGTATCGCTCGACGAAATTGACGCGGCGGTTGCGCGGAATTTCAAGATCGAGGCGGCGCGCCTGTCGCAGCATGGTCACCGCGCCGGTGCGGCAAAAGCGGTGGCTGTAGAACTGGCCGTGCGGCTGGCCGACCTCAGCGGACGCGCGGTGGGCGAGCACTACGGCATCAGTTCCACTGGCGTGGGAGCGATTCACCGCCGTGCGGCCGATCGGCCGGAAGTGCTGGCCGTCGCCGACAAACTCGCGATAAAGCTGCAGAAGCGCGGCCGAAAGTAGAAAGTCTCGGTCTGACCCCGATAAGGCTGGACCCCGATAAGGCTGACCCCGATAAGGCTGATAAGGCTGCGATAAGGCTGCGAAAGTAGAAAGTCTCGGTCTGACCCCGATAACCTATGCCCCGATAACCTAACCGATAACCGATAACCGATAACCGATAGGTCTGACCCCGATAACCCCCTAACCCCCGATAACCCTCTAACCCTCGACCCCGATAACCGATAACCGATAACCGGAGACCCCGATAACCGACCCCGATAACCGATAAGGCCGTCGGTCTGACCCCGATAAGGCACCCGATAAGGCACCCCGATAAGGCGATAAGGGACCCCGATAAGGATAAGCCCACTGGAAGAAATTCCGCAACGCGCTGGTGGCGATGAACGACTACAGCGACGAGGATGCCGTTAAAGCAGCGCTGAAACTGGCCAAGCCGAACTCCGACCTGGAGGTTGCGTTCTCGTGAGGCCGGAGAACAATCGGCATTCAACGAAGCGACAGCTTATTCCGGATGCCTTTGGCCTCCAGACGGCGGACGCCTCAGCGGCCTGCTGGGATACAATTGCTCCAGCTTGGCCCACTCCTCCGCGGAACGTTCGTTGCGCACGATGCGGTTGACGACCTTGCCGCCTTTGACAGTTAACGTGATACTGGTGGCCGGCAATCCACGAGCTATGCTCGGCTTTTTAATGGATTCTTCGGACATCTTAACCCTCAACTTGAAGAACGACGAGACGACGCTCAACTACAAATCCACCGTCCGCAAACAGTTGAAGACGGTAATTCCCAGGCCGAGGAAACTCAATCTCATCCATCTGCACCCGCCACTCTATAATAGCGTTCCGATCGGGAAAGTCAACTCTGTCCTCCACCAGAAAGACGGGCTCATGCTCCTCGTCGGCATCAATCAGCCGAAGTTCGAGCCCCAAGTCGCCATGAGCGTCGGTCATGCATACGTAGACCGATATGAGTGGATAGACCGCAGGAAAACTTTCGACGCCAAATTCCGCGAAGAGCCCAAGCAACGATGCTTTTTCGCTAATGGGCTCAACCCAAAGCGAATCGCAAACGATCATGGCAAGAACTATTGGCGGCGGCAACTTTTCTGGCATGACAAAGTCTTAAGGTCAAGAATGTTCAAACCATCTTAATCTATTCCGCCAAAAGCATAACTTCATGGAAAGAAAGCCGCAAGTATCCTACTCCGCCGTCGATTTGCTGCCCTGCGATGAGCCGCTGATCGGCACGCCGTCGGGCAGGGGGCGGGCGGCGACGGGGAAGCCGAGCCGATAGAGTTCTTTCTTCAGCCGGCGGAAATCGTCGAAACTGCCGGGATACGTCCAGAGCGTGATCGTGGCGTCTTTCGCCCGGCGGCCGGTGATGACCTGGTGAAACTGCGAAGCAGGCTGCAGGGCTTCGTCGATCGTTTCGCCGATGTTGTCGCTAATGGGCCGCAGGACGAAGCGGTCTTCGATTCTCGGCCGCTGGCTGCTGGACTCGTGGATCTCTTCGGTCGTCGGCGGACGCAGGCGGATCATGTAGGTCATGCGGAAGCCTTCGATCTCTGCTACGGTGTCGCTCAGTTCCCGCCGGTCCCTTAGCCGGTCAATTTTACGATTGACGTCATCGACCGCGCGGTCGTGTAGCTCGTTGATCGGCACGTAGGCGATGCGGCCGTTCTTTACCTGGAAATGCAACTCGCGGCCGACGACCGTGTGGCCCAGCGGCGTGTTGTAGCTCTCGATCTGCATTGAGGCGGTTGGCGTTTTCTCGATCGCCTCTCGCTGGCGATTGAGGATTTCCAGGCGGTTGCGGGCGTCGGCTACTTTGGCGGCAAAATCGCCGGTGGAATCCTGGGCGGCGGGCTGCCGGGCGCCGCGGAGTTGCTGATCGAGACCGGTCACGGCCAGGGAGAGGATGTCGCGCTCGCGTTGGCGGAGGGCCGTTTGGGCCTTCACTTCATTCATCTCCTTTTCTAAGACCCCGATCTCGCCGTGAAGGGAATGTTCGTCGGTCTCTTTCTGGGCCAAATCGCCGGCCGCACGAGCGACTTCGCCGGTGAGGGCGGCCTCCGGCGGCGTGTTCTTGATCTTCAGCCCGGTCATCATGACCATGATGATCATGACGCTGACGACGCTCGCCACAATGTCGAGGAACGAGTCGGCGTTGACGGCTTCTTCGTGTTCGGTTGGACGCGACATCTGGCTACTGTTTCCTCTCGATCACCAAGCCGCTGCCGTCCAGGTTGCGAGAAAGCTCGAACAACCGCGGCTCTGCGCCGGGGACTACGTAGAAGTTGAGCACGGGCCGCCAATACATTTCCTTGCCGGCCATGCCCCACGTATCAATTCGTTCCCAAATGGCGGCGACCAGCTTGTCGGCGTTTCGCTGGCCATCGCGGCCGCAGACGATGATTTGCGGTTCGCCGCCGGGCTGGTCAGGCGCGATCACGACGCGATCGGCGTACAAATCGACGTGCAAGGGCCGGCTGATGGCCGCCGCATGACTGCGGGCGTTCCGCAGAGCCCAGTCCGCCTGATTGCGGTCCGGCTCAACGTCATCATACGGATGCTTCTTCTTTTTCTTCTTCTCTTCTTCCGGATCAGGTTTGGGCGGATCTTGGCTCGGCCGCCATTCGCCCGGCCGCAATGGCGTGTCTGGTACCATCGCCACATTGGACGAGGGATTTGGACGTTGCGGCGGAGGATTCGAATTGGCATCGTACGGCTGGCCGGTGATGTAGCCATCGGGCCGTGCGACGCCGGCCGCGGCGGCAGTGCCGGCCGATTGACCGGTTGCCTGGTAGGACGATTGACCGCCGCCTTGATATGCTGCCTGGCCATTGGATTGCGAACCGGGCTGAGTAGAACCTTGCGTTCCGGGTTGACCGCCGCCCGCTTGACTGCCACCGCCTTGCGAATCTTGTTGACCGAACATCGGAGAGTAGAGACTCGGCATCCCGCCGCCCGCCGCGCCAGGCGACCCGGACGAACCACCGGCTTGGCCGCCGCCGGCCATGCCTCCGGCGCCAGCAGCACCGCTGGCCATGCCACCGCCGGTCATGCTTTCACCGCCAGCGGCGCCGCCGCTCCCGGTGCCGCCGCCATACGGTGAGCCATTCGATCCGGGGCTGCCGCCACCATCGCGAAACGGCAAGCCGCCGGAACCAGGCGTTCCGGAAGGGCCGGCGGATGATCCTATTCCTGTTCCACCCGCAACAACGCCGCGAGCGGGACCCGCTCCGCCGGAAAGAGGCAACGATTGATACGGGTTGTTAGCTGCATATTCATCGGCGCTGGCATTGTTGCCGCCATCGTGGCCGCTGTCGTCCGAGCCGATGCCCGAGCCGCCGCTGCCGTCACCGATGCCAAAGCCGCCTTTGCCGCCGTGCGAAGATGAATTGCCGCTGCCGGTCCCGGCCGATCCGCCGGAGCCGTTTCCCAAACTCCCGCCGGCATAGCGCTGGCCGTAGCGGTCCGACGGCTTGCTGGAATAGAAACCGGGACTGTCGCCGCCGCCTCCCCTGCCCTGCTCGTCACCCGCGCCGTCTTGGCCGGCGAGCGAGGAACGATAGGCGCCGGCACGCGGCCGTTTGCCGTATTTGCTCGGCGCGGCGGCAACCAGTCGCGCGTGCTCTTGGCGGGCCAGTTCGACGGCCTGGGCGACGGCGCGGACGACGTTCGGGTCGCAAGGCGGATACTTCAATTGCCACTCGGCATTGATCAGCTCGTATCCATAATCCGGGCCCCACGATTTCATGGCGGCCAATGCGCAATTCGTAGGCCATGATGCCGTCCGGACGCACGAGCAAGAGCGGATAGGGCTCGCCGTCGTTCCGCGGGTCGAGGCTATGTTCCATGAGCATCTGCTCGCGAGCGGCGCGAACGGCCGCGGCCAGGGGGTTGCCCGGCCCGAGCGGCTCGTCGAAGTCGGATTCGTCGAAGACGATGTTTTCGGGCTGCAAGACCACGCCGTCGCTGCGACATTCGATGTAGATCGGGCGGCGGCGGGTGGAGTTGGGTCCGTCGTAGGGAACGATCGCGTACGTTTTGGGCCGATCGGCGGCGGATTTCTGCGATTGGGCGAGTTGCCTCTCTGCCTCCGCGATCTGGCTTTCAAGCTGCCGCAATTCGTCCTCGCCCGGCGCGGCGAAACGGTCCGGCTTGAGTCCCTCGGCGGCGGCCTTCTTCGCTTGCGCGGAGAGGTCCGCGAACTGGGCGCGGAGCCGGCGGCCGTGGTCCTCGAGGTGGCCGAGCAGGAGCCGGGCCTCGGCCAGTTGGGCGGCAGTCTGGTTTCGAGATGCCTTGAGCTGGTCAACCCGCCACTGGACCATTTCCGTTTCGGCAGCGATGCTGGACTGTTTTTCGGCGTCCTTGGCGGCGGCCACGCGAGCGGCCTGCAGCCGGGCCTGACGGGTGACTGAGAGCAGCAAGAGGACCAGCGCCCCCATCGTGCAGATGAGCACGGCGAGAAAGGGAAAGAGCGAGAGGCGCGGGGCCGCTCGCCTTCCACGGCGATTCCTGGTCAGCCAAAACGTATTCATTCGGGTGATTCGGTTGGCAACGGGGACAGTCCCATTATTCCGATCATGCTGCGCACGGTGGCGCGCAAGAGCTATGCTGCCTTTGCGTTGCGGCGCTTCGAGTCAAGCTGTATCGCCAGCGGCGAGGTCGCTGAATCGGCCATTCGACCGTTGAGCAAATGGATCGCCGCCGCCAGGCCGAGTACTGTCTGCTCGAAGTTTTTGGCGCCGGCCAGCGCGGACAAATTGCGATTTAACGCGTCTTCGAGTTTTTCCACGTCGTGCGTCGCCTGAACGATCCGCTCCATCAATTCGGCCTGCTGGGTGATCGAAGCCTGCACGGCGGCCAAGCTCTGCACGTGCTGAAGCTGCCCTTGCGCGATCTTTTCCCATTGCCGGCGGCCTTGCTCGGCGATCGATTCTTCGTTGGCGGCAAGACGCTGGGCATGCACCTGGAGGCTTTCCTCCAAGGCGCGAGTCAATGTTTCCGCGGAGGAATCGGCCATGCCGGTCCAGCGCGTGGCCGCCGCCTCGATCGATGCCTGCCACAATTGGGCTTGGCGTTCGATCAAACGTTCCGACGCAGCCACCATGACCTCCGCCATGCGGCGCGTGGCCACAATCTGACCGTCCGCACCAACGGGCGACGATGGCAGGTATTCCGCCACCTCTTCCTCGACTTTCCAATCGACGGCCCAAAGAAGTGCCGTTTCCGCTCGGTCGACAAAGAAATGGACAAACATCAGCACCATAGACAACGAAAGCGCGACCGCCGTCGTATCAAACTTCAGACCCAAGCCGGTGATCACTTTGAGCATCGACTCGTCGGGGTTTTTGGGATCGATTGCGTTGAGTGCCAGCGTAATGCCGATCACCGTGCCCAAAAAGCCGAGAATTGGAATCGCCCAAACGATCACGCGAAACAGTCCGAAGCGGGCGTGGGATCGCGTGGCATCGGCATCCGCGAGGTACTTCAATTCGTCTGCCAATCCGTCGGACGAACCGTGGTGGCGGACAAATCGAAGCGCAGCGCGGAGCCGCCCAACGTAGTACTCGTCTTTGCGGAGCGAAGATTGCCCATCCAACTCGGCCTGAAGCGTATCGCAAAGCGCGTCGGCCGGCACTTCCTGCGCCGCGATGTTCTTCCAAGGCGACCGCGACACGTTCGCGCGCTGAACGGTTATATCCGCAAAACGCAATAGTAACGCGGCCAGGGCGATGGAAAACAATAGAGTCTCACCGTATTCAACCGGGTGATGCGTAAAGTATCGATGCATCACCGGCAGATCAAGCGGACCGCCGAAGATCAAACCATAAAAGGCGGCGCTAGCCAAAAGGCCCCAGATAATCGGCGACCTCATGACCGCGCGGAGAAATCCGTTCATGGCATTCACGACATGCTTCCTTGATGTACGAGGCGACTTGGAGGTCTGGGTAATCTGCGAAAAGATTGCTGCATAGTGCGGCATATCACTCCACACAATCGACATAATCGCGCGTGATGTTTAGCAGAAAGCCGCGGCGCAAGCCAGAGGAAGTGGCTCCGCCTTGTCCTAACAACCGCCAAACTTTGCACAAGTCGATCGCCGCGGGCAACCGAAGATACAAATCACCGGCCAGAAATGGCTGACGAACTTCCGAGGGGGGGAAACAGTCCGGTGACAGCCTAGCAAGGGTGAGCCGGACTGTTTATTTTCTTGCCGGGATCGCTAACCGCCACCCGCGGGCTTATTTGGCACGCGGTGTGGTGCGCTGGTCGTGAAACGTGACACCCCTTCGCAGGCGGGGGGGACTTCTTGTTTTTTCCGACTCGTTCTGTCATAATAGGGTAGTGAAATCGCCGGGGCAGCTCTTCTGAAGTCGGTGAGGGATTGGTGTATACGTCCAAGTCTGGCACGACGCTGCCGCTGGGTACATTGGCGATTGGCGCGCTGGCCATCGTGCTCAGTGCCACGGTGGCTAGCGCTCAAAGCGATCCGGTTGGCTATAACGCTTTGTTGGCGTCGTTTAGTGCGGCGGGCTTATTGCCACTGTATCCGCCGGGATACGGCGTCGTCGTCGAGCAAAACGAGGCGCCTCTGAATAACGGCTCTCCCTGGCAGTATGTACCCGATATTACGGCGTCGTTTCTCAGTCGCGGAATTACCCTCATCAATGAAAACAACAGCGGCGGCACGGCGACAAGCGGCCACGCGAGCAATGTGGCACAGGTGTTTTATGGAAACTACAATTCGGGCTTCTATCCTGCATATGGGGTCTCGACAGTCGATCTTTTTAACGCGAATATTTGGGCGCAGACGACGGAAGTGCCGACGACCAACACGTTGAACATCCAAACCTTGCAACCGCCGAGCTCGCTTCCCTCGAACAACCCGGCCGTGGCGAATTTCAGTTGGGTCGGCCCCAGCTTGGGAAGCTCCGCGTTGGACAATGACGCTTTGCGGCGATTCGATTGGCTGATCGATCAAACGAATCTTGTGGCCGTCGTTGCGGTCAATAACGGCAGCGGCACATCAATCCCTCCCATCATGGCCGCCGGCTACAATTCGATCGCCGTGGGACTTAGCAGCGGAGACGGTAGCACCGGCCCCGTGCCGTCCGGCGTTGACGGGCCGGGGCGATCCAAGCCGGACATTGTTGCACCGGGGGCTCTCGACGAGACCAGCTTCGCCACGCCCGAGGTCGCCTCCGCCGCCACCATGCTCGTGCAAGTCGCGCGATACTATCCCTCGCTTTCCGCAGGCACCAATGCGGCCGTGGTCAAGGCAATCCTGTTGGCGGGCACCGACAAGAACCCGTTAGCCACCTGGTCGCACACACCGACTCAGCCGTTGGACGTGCATTATGGCGCGGGACAGGTCAATTTCAACTGGGCCTACCAGATCATGACCGCCGGACCGCAAACCGCCGGCACCACCAGCCTCGCGGCTTCGACCGGTTGGAGCTACAGTTCTGTCGCCCCGAGTAATTCAGCGGGAAACACTCAGACGTATTACTTCCAAGTACCGAGCGGCCAGCCTGTCGATCTGTCGGCGCTGCTGACTTGGGAGCGCAACGTGTCCTACACGAACGGCGGCGGCATGCTCAATTTCAGCACGTCACTGGCTACCATCGATCTCAATCTCTACCAGGCGAACAATAATACGCTTGGTTCACTTTTGCAAAGCAGCAGTTCGTCGATCGACAACGTACAGTACGTATTTGACCGCGGTCTAGCGCCGGGCGAATACGCCTTGCAGGTAGTGCGAACCGACGCGATGGCCGGCGCCTATAACTTCGCGCTGGCGTGGCAGACGCAGTCCGTGCCGTATTGGATTTTCGGCAATGGCAGTTGGAACAACGCGGCGAACTGGAATAACGACCTCGTCGCCGGAGGAGTGGGCCGTGAGGCGGCGCTTTACGCGCCGACCATGGCCGGCATCAACGTCACGCTCGACGCGGCGCAAATCGTCGGCCTGCTCACGCTGGGGAATTCCGCCAGCGCCAGCACCGGTTACACTATCAGCGCCGGATCGGGTGGTAGCCTCACTTTCAGCAACAGCGGCAGCAGCGCCCAGTTGAACGTTATGAGCGGCAACCAACTCATTTCAGCGCCGGTGATCCTGGCAAGCAATCTGATTGTAACTCCCACGTCTGGCGCGACGATCGCGATCTCCGGCAATATCAGCGGCAGCGGCGCTCTGACGGAGACCGGCGCCGGCACGCTCGTGCTGATGGGCGGCGACACCTACAGCGGCATAACGACCATTAGCGCCGGCACGCTGCAAATCGGCCCCGGCGGCACGCTCGGACCAAACAATGTCGCCGACAACTCCGTTCTGCAAGTGAATCGCCCCGATTTTTTTACGTTTAGCAATTCGGTCAGCGGAAGCGGCGTCCTGGTGCAGAGCGGCACGGGAACACTGATCCTTACCGGGACGAATAGTTACAGCGGCGGCACGCGCGTGAACGCGGGGAACGCCGCCTTCAGTTCCTTCAATTCCATACCGGGCAGCGGAACGATCTTTGTCAACGCGTCCGGCGCGGTGAACGTTTCGGGGGCCTATTCCACGGTGAGCGGGTGGCTCTTTAGCACCAAAATCAGCGCCGCTTCCAACGGAGCGCTGGCTCTGATCGGCACGAGCAACGAAAGCATCAACATGGCCGGCTATCCGCAGCTTTCGCTTGGCGCCACGTCGCCAGGCACGACCTACAGCGGTGTCCTGACGCCCGCGGGTTCCACTTATTATCTCGGCGGCGGAGGCGGCACGTTGACCTTCACACGGAATCTGACAGGCGCAAAAAGCCTGGTCGTCGAAAACCCTGGAACGGTGGTCCTCACCGGTTCGAACACGTATTCCGGAAGCACGACGGTGAACGGCGGCACTCTGAAGGTCCTTAGCCCGTCGTCCATTCCGGGCGGAAACCTGAATGTGGGAAGCAACCTTGCCGCGTTTGGCATAAGTGCTCCGACGCTTGTCCTGAGCGACACGTCTTCCACGTTGGGAAGCGACTTAAGCGGCCTGACGGTGTTGACGGCCGACACGGCCGGCATCGATCCGTTGAGCGGGCTTCCTGCGTTGGGCAATTCGACGGGGAACCCAGTCGTCCCGGCCGCAGGCGGATTGAATGCGGTGCCGGAACCGGGCACATTGCTGATCTTGCTGGCGACCGGAAGTCTTGGGCTCTTGTTCCGCGCATCGAAATCACGCAAACGCCGACTCTTTTAATCATCGGCATGCACGGGCGCGGAAAGATCCTCCATCGCTGTGACGTGCATAATAACGAAAAAGCCCCCGCAATCTCGTGGACCGCGGGGGCTTTCGTGAAAAAAACCCGGCAACACCTACTCTCGCACTTTTGGTACTACCATCGGCTTCGGAAGCTTAACTACCGTGTTCGGGATGGGAACGGGTGTGGCCTTCCAAATATAGTCACCGGAAAGGAGCCGGCGCCCCGGTCAAGGGACGCCGGCCAAATTCAGTGTAAGGCAAATCAGTGGCATCGGCCAAAGTTACGAGCTATGAGTATTGAGCTTTGAGCATCGGACGCAAAAACGCCTCGACAACTCATCGCTCATTGCTCACGGCTCATGGCTCCAAAAGAGCTCGCAGGAGCATTGGATTCATGTGGCCAAGCTTTCGTCCGTTAGTATCGGTTAGCTGAACGCATTGCTGCGCTTACACATCCGACCTATCAACCTGGTAGTCTTCCAGGGGACTCTCGCACAATTGTGCTTACGAAACCTGATCTTGGAGAGGGCTTCACGCTTATATGCTTTCAGCGTTTATCCTTTCCGTACATAGCTACCCAGCCGTGCCGCTAGCGCGACAACTGGAACACCAGAGGTACGTCCTTCTAAATCCTCTCGTACTAAAGAAGAACCTCCGCAAGTTTCGAACGCCCACAGAAGATAGGGACCGACCTGTCTCACGACGGTCTGAACCCAGCTCACGTACCACTTTCATTGGCGAACAGCCAAACCCTTGGGAGCTTCTCCACCCCCAGGATGTGATGAGCCGACATCGAGGTGCCAAACCGCTCCGCCGCTATGGACGCTCGGGAGCGATAAGCCTGTTATCCCCGGAGTACCTTTTGTCTGATGAGCGATAACCCTTCCATACGGGATTACCGGATCACTAAGCCCTGCTTTCGCATCTGCTCGACTTATGAGTCTCGCAGTTAAGCACCCTTCTACCTTTACGCTCGACGCCTGATTGCCAACCAGGCTGAGGGTACCTTTGGACTCCTCCGTTACAATTTTGGAGGAGACCGCCCCAGTCAAACTGCCCAACTGAAACTGTCCTCTGCCCGGATTCACGGGTCAGAGTTAGAACTAAAGCAAGCCCAGGGTGGTATTTCAACGTTGGCTCCGCCGACGCTAGCGCGCCGGCCTCAATGCCTCCCACCTATCCTACACAGGACGTACCACAGCCCAATATCAGCCTACAGTGAAGGTTCACGGGGTCTTTCCGTCTATCTGCGGGAACGTGGCATCTTCACCACGGCTACAATTTCACCGGGTTGGTGGTTGAGACAGTAGAGCTGTCGTTACGCCATTCATGCAGGTCGGAACTTACCCGACAAGGAACTTCGCTACCTTAGGACCGTCATAGTTACGGCCGCCGTTTACCGGGGCTTCGGTCGCGAGCTTCGCTTTCGCTAACCCTCTTCCTTAACCTACCGGCACCGGGCAGGCGTCAGACTCTATACATCCTCTTGCGAGTTGGCAGAGTCCTGTGTTTTTGATAAACAGTCGCAGCTCTCGATTTACTGTGACCCCCAGGAGCGTTAACCCCCGAGGGTATCCCTTATCGCGAACTTACGGGATCATTTTGCAGAGTTCCTTAACCACCATTCTCCCGAGCGCCTTAGACTACTCGTCTCGCCTACCTGTGTCAGTTTTAGTACGGTCAACCAAGCTTCAACCTTTAGGAGCTTTTCTTGGACGCCCTTCAGATGACTACTAGAACGTAAATGCTGTCGGTCCCACGGCTCGGCTTGCGGGGGCGGATTTGCCTCTCCCCCACCTCACCGTGGTCCACGGACATTTCTGATCGTCCGCTCACCTTTCAAGCGCCGTCCCTCCATCAGTCCACTTAGCTGGCGCAGGAATGTTGACCTGCTGTCCATCGTCTACGCCTTTCGGCCTCGACTAAGGCACCGGCTAACCCTGGGCGGAATTACCTTCCCCAGGAAACCTTAGGCTTTCGGCGGGCAGGATTCTCACCTGCCTTATCGTTACTCATTCCGGCATAAGCACCTGAAGACCCCGACACCGTTCCTTCCGGTACGGCTTGTATCTGATCTTCAGCGCTCCTCTACCACTGTACTTGCGTACAATCCACCGCTTCGGTTTCGGGCTTACTCCCGTTCGTTATCGGCGCAGAACTACTCGGCCAGTAAGCTGTTACGCACTTTTTAAATGATGGCTGCTTCTAAGCCAACATCCTGGCTGTCACAGTAATTCAACTTCCTTAGTGACTAAGCCCGAATTCGGGACCTTAGCGGATGGTCTGGGTTGTTTCCCTCTCGACCCTGGAGCTTATCCCCCAGGGACTAACTCCCGCGATAGTCGCACCGGTATTCGGAGTTTGGTTCAGCAGGGTAGTCTTGGAAGACCCCCAGGCCGATTCAGTATCTCTACCCCCGGTGCGTAGTGGCGCGAGGCTAACCCTAAAGTTATTTCGAGGAGAACGAGCTATCTCTGCGTTTGATTAGACTTTCACTCCTCCCCACAAGTCATCCCCTCGGTTTTCAACCCAAGTGGGTTCGGTCCTCCACGCGGTATAACCCGCGGTTCAACCTGCTCATGGGTAGTTCACGCAGTTTCGCGCCTACCGCCAACGACAAACGCCCTATTCAGACTTGGTTTCCCTATGGCTCCGACCCTTAAGGTCTTAACCCACAGCCGCAGACGGTAACTCGCCGGATCATTATGCAAAAGGCACGCCGTCACACATTGTCCTTGCGGACCATAGTGCTCCGACCGCTTGTAGGCACATGGTTTCAGGTTCACGTTCCTCCCCTAGCAGGGGTTCTTCTCATCTTTCCATCGCTGTACTATTCCACTATCGGTCGTTAGGTAGTATTTAGCCTTACGGAATGGTCTCCGTAGATTCAGTCGGGGTTCCACGTGACCCAACCTACTCAGGTACCTCTCGGGAGGCCGAACAATTGCCGCGTACGGGGCTGTCACCCGCTATGGCCCATCTTTCCAAATGGTTCCGCTAATCGTCAACTTGGTAACTCCCATGTGAAAGGCCCTACAACCCCGCAGGGAAAATCCCCGCGGTTTGGGCTGTTTCCTCTTCGCTCGCCGCTACTAAGGAAATCGATTTTTCTTTCTTTTCCTGCGGCTACTGAGATGTTTCAGTTGACCGCGTTCGCCACGCACACCTATGGATTCAGTGTACGCCAGTTCGGGAATCCCGGGATCAAAGTTCGTTTGACAACTACCCCGGGCATATCGCAGTCTTCCACGCCCTTCAAAGCCTCCTAACGCCAAGACATCCCCCATGCGCCCTTGTTAACTTGGCCACATGAATCGAAGGCTCCCACGCTTGCAAAACAAACGCTACAAAACCGCCAATTCACGCGCCATTACCGGACTTGTTTCGATATAAACAAATTCCCGGCAACGATCCAATTGACCTGCCGCGACTTCAATCAAAACAATTGCTGCAACGCAACTCTCGTCCTGCTTCAAGCCGCAAGCAAGAAAAATAATCTCTTGCGCTCTCTTGTACACCACTGCTCGTCATGCCCTCTGTAGAGCACAACTCACGTGGTGTGAGATGCCACTTCATTACCTTCATACTGAATTGTCAAAGAACAAACTGGGCTCGCGCTTCCCTAAGCAGCATAACTGCCATTGGAACCGCCCTACCCTTCGTCACTCACGCTTGCCCGTTTCACCGGACGCAAAAGTGAAGAGTCTCGTATCTTAGCAACTCTTCAAAAAGCGTCAAGCGGCCCAGGGGCGATTTGTGACGAGCCTTTCATCTTATCACTTCATGCGAAGCCGTCAAGAGGTCTTCGCTAAAAAGCGGGAAGTCTTGGATTATAACCATCGGCCAAGACCTGTCAAAGGGTCGAAGAATCTCCGCCGAAAAACATCGGGACGGGCGATTCTTCCACCCGTCCGAGGTAATCATTTCCTGTGACAAAATATATTATATGGGAGCTGCCGAAGACAACAAGGGGCCGCGCCGAGAATCGGAAAAATAGATCAAAACGCCCGAGAAACTGAGGCTGCTGACCACGGCTTCAGCCGTTTGGATTTTGCCGCCGCGCCGTCGCGGATCAAAACCTCACGCTGCCTCGCGATGCTCATCGCGGTCCGCCGTCCATTGGGCCAGAACCGCCGCAACTTGCTTGTCGAGGTCGTCGATTTTCCGTAGCAATTCGTCGTGCTGCTCTTCGAGATCCAACAACTGCTTCAGTTCCGCCGTGTGATTTTCCATTTTGATGTCGATCTTGTGATGCCGGATCTGCCCGCGTCAAGCCGTGAAACAGACTTCCAAATGCGGTTGTGACCTTGCACGACAATCGGCTGCGCAATTCCAGGGCGTTGAGAAATCCGACTCGTCCCCTCCAGGTCACGTTGCGAGGCGGCAAGAACTACCGCTTATTCCGCCCAAGAGAACCAGTCTGGGGGATGCAATGGTCCACTGCGGTTGTAGGGCAAGAAAAATGGACGCAGCGGGGTCCCCTCGAGTCTCCCAGCTTCCCCGCTGCGTCCGAACGCCGGCGTCACTCCCCATGACGCCGTTGTCAGGCAACTATAGGTTTCATCAAGAGCGCTGTCAAACTTGAATGACGCAACTGGCGCGCAGCCGCAAAGTCGGAATTAATCGCAAGTAGTTGCATAGATTCCGGCGGAACAATCGGCAATCTGCGAACGCGCCGTCTGAGATCTGAAATCTCAGATTTGAGATTTGAATATCGCCAAGCCAGCGTAGCGGCGTTACGCCCAGTCCAGCCCAAAATCGAGCGCGGCGACCGAATGGGTCAGCGAGCCGACGCTGATCCGCTCCACGCCCGTTTCGGCAATGCCGCGAACGGTCGTAAGATCGATCCCGCCGGAGGCTTCGAGTTCGACCGCCGGAGCACGCGCATCGCGGCGCGCCACGGCCTCGCTAAGCATCGCTGGATTCATATTGTCCAGCAGCACAATGTCCGGCTCTGCGGAGAGCACGTCATCAAGCTGCTGGAGCGAATCGACCTCGACTTCCACGATCATTTTTCGTCCGGCATCGCCGAAACGCTCGGCGAAGTATTGCCGCGCCTCGCGCACTGCCTCGGCCGGCGAGCAGCCGGTTCTTGCCCAGAAGGCCAGATGGTTGTCCTTGATGAGCACCGCTTCGTAAAGGCCTGCTCGATGGTTCCTGCCGCCGCCGCAGCGGACCGCGTATTTTTCCAGCGACCGCCAACCGGGCGTGGTCTTTCGAGTGTCGTAGATGTTCGCTCGCGTGCCGGCGATCAAATCGACGTAGCGGCGAGTAAGCGAGGCGATGCCGGATAATCGTCCGAGCAGATTTAGCAACGGGCGTTCCGCCGCAAGAATTGCCGCGGCAGGTCCTTCAAGGGTCCCTATCGACTGCCGTGCCCCTATCGTCCGGCCGTCTTGCGCGGCTGTCGTCCATTTCAAATCCGAATTGAAGCGCGCAATGGCGGCCCCAATCGCCGATTCGCCGGAAAGAACGCCGGCGCATCTGGCAACAATCGACGCAGAGCCGAGCGCGTCCGCCGGCACCAGGGCGTTTGTCGTGCAATCGCCCGTGGGTCCGAGGTCTTCGAGCATGGCCAATTCGAGAATCGCCATACATTCTTGTAGAAGCTTTACGTTCCAGACGGTCTGATGAAAATCTCTCATTGTCGGAACCGAGCTTCACGCTAGACTCAGTAATGGTATTTGCAAGCGAGAATCCTGATCTTCGTTTCCAGAACCTGGTAAACGAGGCGATGCTCTTGGTCAATCCGCCGCGACCAGCAGCCGGCCAAGTCGTGCTTTAGCGGCTCGGGCTTGCCTTTGCCAGTGAATGGATCTCGCTGGATATCTTGCACCAATTCGAGAATGCGAACGGCCTTTCGGCGATCCTGCTGGGTCCACCAGAGCAAATCCTCCAGGGCGGCCGGTTCAAAGACCAGTTCGCGCACGGACTTCCTCCAATGAATAATCCTCTTTGCTTTGCAGTGCTCCCAACAACCGCTGCCTCATCGCATCGCTTTTCAGCAAGTAGGCGGTTTCCTTTTCCGATTCGATTTCACGCCATACGTCGATCGGCACTATGACCGCGACCGCGTTTCCGTCGGCGTCGGAAACATACTGCAACTCAGTCTCTAACATTGTGGTCCTCCCGCAAACTAAATCTGGTATATATTCTAACCTACTCGATCATTAGCAATCAACGATCTTCCTCCAGCGTCGGAATGCGCTGCAACTCTTCGATGTAAGTCAGCGGCAGCTTCCAGAACTTGGCCCCATCGATGATCTGCCGCATGTAGGCTTCGCTCGGGCGGGGCGGGTTGGGCACCTTCACGGCGATATAGATGGCAACTTTCATGGTTTGCTTCGAATCGTTCTCGGCCGCCACCCGGTAGCTGTTGTGGCGGATGTAGGCGTTGCGGGCCGCCTCGCGGTCGGGCTGGTATCCTTCCGCCGCGTCAAGCGCCGAAAGATCGCGGTCCTCCATCAGGTAGATCACGCCCCATACCACGCTGCCCTTCCTTTGCACCACGTCGGCCACGCCGCAGTTCCGCGCGCTCGAAGGCCGTGTGAAGGCAAGAGTGTAGTCTTGCAGCACCGCCCTGCATACGTACTGCGCGGTGGGGCAGCACAGCGCATTTGCACGTAATCAAGATTGGAACCGTAGGCGAAGTACCAGACCGCCATGTTTCGCGACCTTTCAATGCGGGAAATACGTTGGGAACGAGCATACCTTGCAAATAGGTCGTCCGTTGGCAGTATAATGGGGCTGCGCAACCCGGAAAAGGCCCCGATTTGAGCGAAGGGCGAGCTGTCCAAAACTTGCCACGCCCTTCGCAAGCTCAGGGTCGTGCCACCCAATGCCTGCCCAGAAGTGCTCCTCCATGCCACGTCCGCCAACATCGCCGCGCTCGTTTCCGCATTGGCTGCTTCGCCGCAGCGAGCAGGCGACCGTTGCGATCCTGGTGGCGGCTGGGCTGGTTTCCATGATCGCCTGGTGGGTCTATCGGGCGGCGCGTCCGGCAGGACCGTCGAAATCGAAAGAGCCCAGCCGCAGACCGCTCAATTCCAGGTCGATATCAACAGGCTCAATGGCCCGAACTTGCCACCTTGCCGGGCGTGGGCCGCAAGCTTGCCGAGCGGATCGTGCAATCGCGCGAGACCGACGGCCCCTTCAGAGATAACGACGATCTGCGACGCGTCCGCGGCGTCGGTGTACGGACGCTGGAAAGCATTCGACCCTATCTACGATCGGCCCCAAGCCGGCAAGCTGTGGCCGCCAAATAGCCTCCCTCTGGCTGGGGGATTTTTCGCGGAAAGGCTGGCAGGGAATAATCTCCGGCGCTGACGGCGAATGAAGGACGTGGTGCGGGGAAGGGCAGATGCGCTCAGGGCGAAATAAATCACAACCCGACGCGTAAGCGAGGGCCAGCGGAGTTCCCTCGCTTACGCGTCGGGTTGTGAATCGGAGGGTCGCGCCGCTTGACATTAGCAGTGGTGTGAAGGATGATAAGGTTGGGCTTGAGTTCTAATACCGACACGCAGGAAGACCCTGCCAGCCGCAATCCTGTCTCACACTTCGAGCGGCGCGTTCGCACTGGGCCACGGGTTTTCTGGAGAGCACGGGCGCACCGCCATAACGGGCCTATTCTGGCCGGACCACCCTCGGGTCAGCCACTATTCGCAAAACTATCGTAAGGGAGAGTCGTAATGCATTTTGTTGGGCGCTGGCGCGTGGTCGCTGGGGAAGGTTATTGACTATTCTACTGATGGTCATCCTCGTGACCGGTTGGGCCTCGCTGGCGATGGCGGCCGATGGAGATGCCGAAAACGCTCCGCAGCAGAATTATTTCATCTGGGTCGTCGTCACCTCCGGCTGGATCGGCTTGGTCATCCTCATTTGCTCGATCTACTTCATTGCCACGGTGGCGCGGATGTTCGTCGAATTGCGGATCGATACGGCGATTCCGCCCGAAGTCATTGCCCAGTGCGAGGCATTGCTCGAACAGCGCGATTTCAAGGGCATTTTTAACGTGGTGAAAGAGGACGACTCTTTCTTTAGCCGCGTGCTGGTCACCGGCATTACGGAACTGCCCAACGGCCTGAGCGAAGCCCGCGAGGCAATGGAACGCGTCGGCGAGATGATCCAGACTGACATGGAACGCAAAATCAGCATCATGGCCGTGCTTGGCACGGTGGGGCCGATGATCGGGCTTTTGGGCACGCTCTCCGGCATGATCAAGAGCTTCGGCGAAATCGCCCGCACCGCCGGCTCGACGATAAAGGCGGACCGAGTGGCCAAGGGCATATCCGAAGCTCTATTGTTGACGTTCGAGGGCGTGGGATTATCGCTGCCCGCGATCTTCTTTTTCTCGTTCTTCCGCAACCGCATTTTGAACATCGTGGTGACGACGATGATGCGCTCCGACGAGTTCTTGCGGCACTTTGCCCAGGCTGCTCGGGCGAAGCCGGGCGCCCTGGCTGCCGCTGCGCGTGCCAAGGTCTAGCAGTAAAAGAGATTTGTAGGATGGACCTCCGAGTCCGTCCGCGAGAAATGGGACGGACTCGGAGGTCCATCCTACAGCTTATTCGTTTACAAGATCCGACAGTAACATAACCTAGGAGGAGGGCACGCGACGATGTCCGGTTCAACCCCTGGCGGCCAAAAGGTCGAGCCCAATCTGACGCCGATTCTGGACATGGTCTTCCAGTTGATCACTTTCTTTATGCTGGTGATCAGCTTCAAGGCGGCCGAACTCGATCAGACGCTCATGCTGCCGGTTCTCGGATCGGCCCGGCCGTTGGACGCCTCGGATATGAAGGTGATCGTGCTCAACGTGCAGATCGCCACAAAATGCCCTCAGTCCGGCTGCAACTCGTTGGCCACTTTAGTACAGAACAAGGACGATAACGGCAAGGTCTCTTACGTTCTACGGTGTGAGCGCCAACACGAAACACCGTGGCCACAAGGCTCGATTCCCAACGGCAAGACGGCGTTGAGCGTCTTCGGCCACCTTTGCACCAAGGAAAATCGCGACGAACATCACCCCAGCATCACGCAATTCTTGACTCAAGAGCATGATAAGAGCCTGAAAGCAACCAACCCGGTCATGACGGACGACGAAATCAATAAGGTAGGCTTCCCCGACACGGTGGTCATCCGGGCCGATGCGACCTGCCCCAGCGGGGCCGTGAACGAGATTATTACCGAGTGTCAGAAGCAGGGCTATCGCAAGTTCGCGCTGAAGACCGCCTTTGTCGTGCCAGCCAGGAGCAAGTGACGATAGTGCGCTTATGAGTAGACGAGCTGCAAGCGACGAAGAAGTAACCCTCAACGTGACGGCCATGTTGGACATGGCGTTTCAGTTGTTGGCGTTCTTCATTCTCACCTTCAAACCGCCCCCGCCCGAGGCGCAAATCTTCCTCAAGATGCCGCCGGCTAAAGACGTGCAGCATATGGGAAAGGTGGACGCGGGCGACAACACTGACAAGAAACCCGAGGATATCAAGCCCACCAAATCGCTGATAGTCAGCTTGATGGACAACGATGGCAACGGTGCAGTTGCCGACGTACGGATCGGTATTTCGACCGAGCCGCTCAAACCGATCCCTTACAACGAATTGGAACCGGAATTGCGCGACTGGATTCAGAAGCAAGGCTTTGAGCAAATCGTCGTGCAGTCCTCCCCCACGCTGCACTGGGAGGAAGTAATGAAGGTATTTGACATGTGCGCCAAGATGAACACCAAGGAAGGAAAGCTGCCCGAAGTGAGTTTTCTCTGTGTCGGCGAGAGGCATGAGGAGTAGAATACAACATGCGAGAATCTTTTCGCGAGCGCCGAGAACATCTCCACCGCGGCCTGCGCACGCCGGGGCTGACGACGATGTTGTTGATGCTCGCGATCCTGGGCCTGATCTTCGTACAACTCCGCAACGCGAACAACTGGCGAATGTTCGGCGCGGGCGATGACGATAAGCAGGTTCCTTCGCAGCCGACTGCCGCGCGCACAACTGCCACAGGCCCGGCTTCAACCGCGAATCCAGCTAAAGCCCGGACTACAAACTCCGAGCCGAATGGTCCGACCGATCTCGATTCCGAGGAGATGAAGCAGATCCAGCCGTTGCTGAGCATAGTGACGGACGGCAGCACCGAGTCGCAGAAGTTTGACCAGCCCGCGTATTTTCAGATATTGAGCTGGGTTGACCATCAATCGACCGAGGCTCTCAGGAAGCGGGCAACTCGCGCCTTTTTCTACGACACGCTCATCAAGTCGCCCGATACGATGCGGCTGCAAATTGTGGACGTGAAGCTCGCGGTGCGGCAGGTTGTGCCGGTCATGGGCAAGCCCAAGGACGGCAAGCCGCAGCCCCTTCTGACACGCGACGGCAAGGAAATCTACGAGGTCCGCGGCGTCAGCCCGGAGAGCGGATCGAATCTCTATTTCGGCATGGTGACCGATCTTCCGCCCGGCACGCAGATCGGCACGTTGATCAACGAGGACGCCCGATTGATCGGCTACTTCTTCAAGGTGCAAGGCTACATTTCGCAACAGCAGCAATTCGACTTCGAGGAAACGCGGAGGAAAGTCGTACCGCTAAAGGCCCCCCTGATCATCGGCCGGCTTGTCTGGCTGACACCGCCGGGGACGACAACGGCGGCAGATAACACCCCCGTCTGGGTGCTTGCATCGGCGGGAGGAATCGGTATTATTTTAATCGTGGGATGGGTGATTTGGAGCAGTCGCCGCAAGCGGCCGTCGCCCATGCCATGGACTACCACCACAAGCCTGCTCGACCCGGATGCCCCCGAAGTCGATAGCTGGCTCGACCAAGCCCAATCGGGCCGGTTTTCACTTGATCCTATTCCCGAGACGGCGGCACATTTCGACCGCTTCGCTGGGGACCTGGGAGGGTTGAGTTTCGGCCTGGGCGACCGCTTTCCCAGTAACATTCTTGGAGACAGGAATATTTTCGGAGACAACGGCGAATCTACGATGGGAGACCGTTCCAAAAACGGAAATAGCTCCAACGAGGGGAACCATTACAAGAACGGGGCATCCGGCCACGAGCCGGAAGTCCGCGAGAATGACAACCCAAACAATTAGCAAAGGCAAGCGCTCATGGCAGACGCGACCACAAATCCAGTCCCGGTTGAAGGTGAAGAGCAGTTTGTCGAAGAAACGCTGTCCGAACGCTTCATGGATTGGGTCCGCACGGAGCTAGTCTGGTACGCCGGCAGCTTCACCGTCCACCTCCTCGGGCTTTCGCTTCTGCTCTTGGTAGGTTTCTCAACCCACCAAGACCTGGGTGATATTCCGGCCTTCGAGGCCAAAGCGCCGGAGCCGGAAAAGAAAGTGCAGGATATCGTCAAGTACGATCTGGGCGAGATTGAAGAGACGCCGCCTCCGCAGTTGGATGTCGACCCCACGCTGGAAAAGCCGAAAACCGAAGCCCATGAAGAAGAGGTTTACGACGACAGCAAGGTGTTTGAGCACCGCGGCGGCGGCAGCAATAAGGGTGCGGAGATCGCCGGTGGCGGCGCGGGCGTCCTGGCCTTTGGCAACGGTCCGAAGTTGACCGGCGCTCAAGGCATCGGGCAGGGCCTTGGTGAAGGCAAAGAGTATGGCAAAGGGGGCGCCGGCACCGGCTTTGGCGGGCGCGGCAGCGGCCAGCGCAAGAAGCAACTTGCAAACAACGGCGGCACCGTTCGGACCGAACGCGCCGTGACCGCGGCCTTGCTCTGGCTCGCCCACCACCAGAACTATTCCGAGGGAAACTGGAGCATGCCGAACTACACGGCCCAATGCAAGCCGGGTGACAAGAGTTGCACCGGCACCGGCGACGTTCCCGGCTGCGATGCCGGCGCTACGGCGATGGGCTTGCTTCCCTTCCTTGCCGCCGGCCAGACGCACAAATCGAAAGGCGCCTACAAAGACAACATCTCCAAAGGCATCGGCTGGCTCCTGCGGAACCAGCAGGCGGACGGCAACCTGGCCAAAGGGCGCATCAGATGATGTACTCGCACGGCTTGGCCACGATCGCGCTCTCGGAAGCTTACGGGCTCAGCGGCGACAAGCAGGTCGGGCAGGCCGCGCAGCGGGCCGTTGATTTCATTCTCACCGCCCAGAATAAGACCGACGGCGGCTGGCGATACAATCCGGGCGATGCCGGCGACACCTCCGTGGTCGGCTGGCAGTTGATGGCCCTGAAGAGCGCCCACATGGCGGGCTTGTCGTTCAGTCCCGGCGTCTTCCAGCAGACGAGCAAGTGGCTCGATTCGGTAGCCGTCCATGACGGCACGGAATACAGCTACCAACCCGGCGTCCAGGCGCTGCCGCCGATGGATGCCGTGGGGTTGCTCTGTCGTCAGTATCTTGCGCGAAGCGCAATAGCCCGATGCTTGTGGGCGGGGTCGACAACCTCATGAAGAATCTGCCGGACGAGAACCAGAAGAATGTCTATTACTGGTATTACGCTACGCAAGTGCTGCGGAACATGAACAACTACGAGTGGGACACCTGGAACCGCAAGATGCGCAAGATGCTGGTCGATTCGCAAAGCCGCGAAGAGAATTGCGCCAAAGGAAGCTGGGACCCGGCCAACGACGCATGGGGCCGGCACGGCGGCCGACTAATGCAAACGTCCCTCTCGTGCCTGACGCTGGAGATCTACTATCGCTATCTGCCGCTGTTCAAGGCCGATGCCGCTGACGGCGGCGGTGGAGGTGGTGACGGTGGCGGTGCTGACGCCAAGCAACCCAAGAAGGCGGTTGAAGGCAAGTAGGCCACCTGTATCTTGTTCCCACGCTCTGCGTGGGAACACGCTTCACGGCCGCTCCGCGGCCACGTTCACGACGACTGCTACCGTGGGGGCCACAGAACGGCCAGATAGTGCGTTCGCCACCGAGAGCGTGGGAACGAGATATAATAGTCTCATGAAGTCGATTCGCTCTTTTTTCGCTTTCTTCGGGATCTTCGGTTTGCTAGCCGCTGCTCCAGCCGCGGCCAAGGACGATCCGCTGGAGTTCCTTCACCTGATGCAGAAGGAGGGCTTTGCCGACATCGCCATTGATTATCTCAACGATCTCAAGAATGATCCCAACGCGTCTCCGGAAATCATGCAGCTTTGGGACCTCGAGATGTCCAAGAGCATGCGGGAGAAGGCCAAGAATGGCGCCTACAGCGCGGCCGAGGCCAAGCAATTGAATGAGGAATCGAAGTCCCTCATGGACAAGTTCCTCAAGAACAATCCCAACCTTCCCGAGGCGATCAAGGCCGCCGCCGAATACTCGGCGGAAGAGGCGATTCAGGCCCAGTACGACGTCCTCCTGCGCCCAGGCCATGACCGATAAAGCGGAGAAGGCCAAGACCCTCGCCGCCGCACGTGCGACCTTCGAAAAAATCCTGCCGAACTTCGTGAAGGCCCGCGACGCCGCGGCTCAATATCGCGAAAGTGGCCAATTCCCCCCGCGTCTCGCCGAAAGTCAAGGAAACGGCGTACTTCCAAGTTGGCGAGAGTCGCCTGAGGCTGGCTATGGTCGAGTTCTACATCGGTCTGACCGAGGAAAGCACCGCCGATCGCGATGCAAAATTCGCCAAAGTGGCCAAGGAATTCGAGAGCATCTACCAGGAATTTGGCGACTACTTTGTCGGCTGGGAGGCCCACTATTGGAACGCTCGCATCTTGCAGGAACAGGGCCGAAACCAGGACGCCCGGGATTACTATGAGGAAGTGCAGGCCCACGACGTGACCGACGTGCCCGACGCGGCGGCGGGCGAAAAGCAGGCCACCGTGCGCCGTTCGCCAAGCAGAAAAGACCCTGAGCTGGAGGACTACTTTTTCTCCGAGGTCGAGCGGCAGTTCCTCAACGTTTTGTTCACCGTCGCTCGGAGCGAGTACTACACGGAAGTCGACGGCTGGCGAAAAGCTCACGTTTCCACGCGGGAAAAATGCCCCGAGTTCCAGGGCCTTTCGCTCGACTATGCGCGGCACCTGATTGAGGCGAGCACGGCGGCCAAGGACAACGTGAAGAAAAGCGCCTACAAGCGGACGGCGCTGCTGCTGCTAACAGATATGACAAGGATCCCCAGCCCGTACCAGCGCGACGCCGCCGAAGTGCTCCGGCAGATCAATCCCAAAGGCGTTACGGCGGACAGCTTTGACTTCTTGATCATCGATGCCGACAACGCCGTCAGGAAGAAGGACTGGGCGACGGCCGCCGAACTTTACGGCAAGGCGCTGGCGTCCGCGACGCTGAAGACGCCCAAGGAACGTGTGGCCGACGCTGCGCAACGCCTACGTGGGCTGCGTCCACAACGAGGCGATGGACCTTTACAACAAGAGGAAGATCGACGAAGCAGCCGAGTTGATCAAAAAGATGCTGGCCGTGCCCGAATACCGCGCCACGGCCGCGGCCCCCGCGGCCGCGCTCTTTGCCTTGAACATCCAGTACTACCAACTCCTGGAACTGGCGAGCGGAAATGAGGGAGAAAGCAAAGCTAAGGACGAAGTCCAGGCCAAAGTGGCCGCCTTTGCAAAGTCGATTATCGGCGTTCCCGATTGGACTAACAAGGAGGAAGCCGATTCCGCCCGGATCATTCTTCTCCGCGTGGCTCTTTCCAAGTGCGACGAGGCCGAAACCAAGTGGTGCGCGGCCAACGCAAAAGCCGTTGAAGCCAAGGCGGCCGCCGCAAAAGCGAAGAGCGGTTCGCCCGAAGCAAAAACGGCCGCCGCCGAAGCCGAAGGCGCCGCCGCGGCTGCCACCGCCGCGGAGGCCCAGGCCAAGGCCCAACTGGCCGAAGCCGACCGCATCTTCAAGGGCATCAATCCCAGTTCCCGCAAGTATCCAGAGGCGCTCACCATCCTGGGTTGGAAGCATTGGCAGAAGTACCGCGTGGCCAAGAGGGCCTGGGACGAGCAGAACGATAAGGCCCCGCCCGATAAGGCGACGCAGGACCAGTGGGACGACGACCGCAAACAGGCGGTGGAGTACACGAAGAACGCCGCCGACGTCCTGGAGCGGCTCACATCAAGGGCTCGCCGATGTCCAAGGAACTTCGCGACGCAAAGACCTTGCTGGCGGAAATGTACGCGGAGGGCAAAGACGCGAAGTTGGCGGTGGGCATTTACCAGGAAGTCGTCGATGACATCCTGGCCGACCCGGCCACCAAGTCGTTGGACGACACCACGCTGCGGGTCTTCAACGGGGCCGTGCAGACATACTTGCAACTCAACGACATGCCCAGCGCCTCGGCCGTGGCCACGAAGCTCCTGGACCTGGGCACCGACGAAATTCCGGTCAACTTGGCCATCATCAACTTTGCCAAGCGCCTGGAGCTGGCCCGTAAGCAGGCCGCGACCGAATTGGACCCCGCGGGCAATCCGCCGGCCGGGCAGCAGGCGCTCGTCGACTTGGAAACCAAGATTATGATCAACCTGGCCAAGCGCGGAATTTCGCCCCGCCGACCAAGGTCTGGATCGTTCAAGTCCTCAGCAAGCTAGGCAATGACGACGCCGATGCGGCCGCCGCGCAATTGGCCCGCAAGGTCCTCGACTTGCGCTGAACGACAACAACGTTCACCAGCAGATCGAGAAGGCCGAGCCCGGCCTCCATACCCTTACCGCCAACATCCTCGCCAAGCAAGGAAACTACGAAAAGGCGGCCGACGAGGTCAAGACGCTTGTCGATCAGTTCCCCAAGGCGCTCTGCGCCGCAGATGTCTGCGCGCGGATTCTGACGCTCTGGGCGGCAAAGGACCCGTCGAAGTACGGCGAGGCAATTTCCGCCTGGGACAACCTGGCCGGCAAGCTGGAACGCGTCAAAGTGAAAGGTAAGAACGGCAAAGAAGAGAAGATGCCGGAATACTACGATGCCTTCTACAACGAATGTCTCTGCTTCTACAAGATGGCCGACAAGACCAAAGACAAGTCGCTTGCCAAGAAGGCGTTCGATCTGATGACGCCGGTCCTGAGCTTCGATCCCAAGCTGCAAGGCCCGCAGCGCGACCGCGAACTGACCTTCAGGTTCTATCAACTTGCCGGCAAGCTGGCCGACTACCTCGGCGAGCCCAAGCCGGTGATGCCGAGGAAGTGAACTTTACGGCTGCGTTTCCACAAAGCCCCACGGCTCGCCGCTGCCGACCCAGCGGAGCGGATAGTAGGGGTAATTCGAGGCCCAATACGCCGCGTAATCGCCGTCGTAGGGATCGACGCTCGCGCTGGGCGCTTGTTTGAAATGCCGAACCAGCGTTGCGATTCCAAGCGCCGTGTGGCGCTGATCGGCCCGGGCGACCGCCGCCCGATGGACCGATTCCTCCGCGGCCTGCGCTTGCATTAGGTGATACTCGTGGGCCCGCGTTTCGGGCGAAGCCTGAGTCTCGCCCGGCGAGCCTACAGGCGTCGGTTGCGGCACCGATGACACACTAGGTGCCGGCGCAACCGGCAACGGCGGCGGCAGCGCCGGGTCGGACGCATTCCACGCCGACGGGGCTACCGACTTGACCGGCCGCGGCGAGTCGTCCTGGCCGGTCGTCCCGGATAATGGCTGCGCCAGAGCAACTCCGGCCAGACTCCACGAACTGATGCACGCCACAACGATGAGCCGTTTCATTCCTGCACTCCTGTTACGAGTAGACACGCTCTCACAAGCAGAATTCGGCCGGCGTCGCCCCGCCGGTTTAGGCGGAGTTTTCGGAATGTACCGAGGCGTGGTCGCTGCGGAAAGCGAGGCAAGATGGGCAACACGCATTGGCGTGCGATGGCTCGCCATCGCTTTTCAAAACGGTCGGGCGACGTTTTCCGGCAGCAGCGGTGCGCTTTGAGAAAGCGTTGGCAAGCCATCGCACTCCACATAACGCTACGGCATCCGTTTCGCGTCGTCCGTCAGCATTAGCCGGTCGATGCGCGTGCCCGACTGCCGGGTTTGCAGCGCGATGCGGACGAGTCCCTTCGGCAAGTCCAGCGGCACGGGCGAAGTTCTTCCAGCAATCTCCAGCGGCTTCCATTGCCAATCGCCCGACGAGCGTAGGAGCCAGTCGGCTGGCCGTATAATGGCCCCGTCCTCTCCGATCACGCGGATTTCGAATTTTCCACGCTTTGGGTCCTGCGAACGGGCATGCGCCCAAAGCCAATAGCGGCCCGGCTTTTCAATTTCGAGCGACCAAAGGGCGATCCCGCTCGGTTCCCCGACCGCCGATGCCTCTTGCGTGATGTAGCGATGCCCTGCCGCCGTGGCATCTTCGTATACTCTCATACCAGGCAGCACGAGTCCCGCCGCTGCGTCCCAGTATGCTGCCTTGCCTGGCGCGACCTTGATGCACTCCAATGGGCCGCTATCAGGCGGCAAAGACAATAGCGGTTCCACGGCCGTCAAAAGCGGCCGGCCGATTTCGCGGCCGACGACTTCAAGCACGCCTTGGTACGGCCGTGGGGAAATGGCCATCCCACCACCGTCCCAAGGCCAAGGGGCGACGATCACGACCGATAGCGGCCCGTCCTTACCTTCAACGTCAATTGATATGACTTTTCCAAAATCTGTGCGAAACTTGGAGGCATCGAACGCCTTGCGCCAGGCGGTAAACCCGCCGTCGCTGGATAGCCCACTGCCAACGCGGACCCAAAGCATCGCCACGGCGGCCAGATCATTAGGCCCTCCTATCGATAAGTCTGCTCGCCGCCCGTGGTCAATCGTCACGCGAAGACAATTCCATGTATTGCCGTCGTCAACAAGTCGCGGCGTCATCGGCCGTGCGTCGGCGAAGTTCTCCCACAATGGAATGCGCAAGCCGACCGCCGCGGTGCCGTAGCGAAATACGAGACTGCTGTCGCGGGAAAGCCGTACTTCCGCGGGCTTGTCCGGCGTGCCTGGCGACATTTCCAGTCGCTTGCCATCGAGCCAAATCGCGTCGGGCCGGCGAAGCACGAAGTGACTTTGAACGCGCGTCACCTCCGCGGCGGCAATGTCCTTTTCGCGATAGGCGACCAGCCCCACGGCGTCGCAGGTCCGCTGCGCCCGCCCAAAACGGTTGCATATGTAGCGCTTTGGGATGCCGAGCGGAGCCGGTCTCGAACTTTGTCTTGCCGTACGGATCATCTCGGCCGTCGGCGATAAAGTAGCACCGCGGCAGGTCGCGCGAGCCCGGCAGATCAACCGCCAGCGTCGAATCCTGATTGCCATAGGCGGCGCCGCAGCACGACAGCGCGATGTCCGGATAGATCATCTGCGTACGGCTTTCGGCCGGCAACATCCCCCAGTGCTGGCGGACCAGTCGCGGGAGCTGCCGCCGGGCCATCTCCGCCAGTTCTGGCGGCGGCGTCCACTGGTCGGTCCACGGCTCGCACCGCTCCGCGCTGCCGGGCGAGGCCGACGCCAGCCAGCCGTTGACCCAGAGATGCCAATCCAGCGCGCCGATCCCGCGAAGATAGTCGTAGCTGCGGCTCTGGCAACCGCCCAGCCGTTGTGCAGGCTCAAACCAATTCGCGGCGATATCTGTCCAAAAGAGCCGCAGCAGCGCGTCGGCCTGCTTCCGCTGCCGCTCGTTTTGGGCATAGCTCTGGATCATCATCAGTCCGTTAATATCGGTGCCGTAGTACGTCGGGCTGCAAAATTCGTGGACGCCGAGCACGGCCGTCAGTGCGCAGAGGGCATCCAGGCGGCGATAGCCCTCTTCGGCCGCGTCCGCGCGGTGCAAGCGCTCGCCGAGCACGATCAGGTTGCCGGCGTTCAAGATGGCGATGTTCGTATAATCTGTCGGCACGCGATGTCGCAAGCAGCCTTCTATGCCCAGCCGCAGCAGGTCGTTCAGCTCCTTGCCGGCCTTTTCGGGCAGCCAGTCGCTATGCCGAATCTTAATCAGCAAAGCGTTGTGGATGACGAACTCGACGGCATTGGTGTCGGTCACGCCATCGTCTCGCCAGTACCAGCGAAGATTTCCCCAGAGCTTGCTCTTGGGGTCCTGGTCCTGCATCCGCCGTGCGAGTGCCAGCAAGCGTTCGATTCGCTCCGGATGCTCGCGGGCTTGGCAGAGCGTCAGTGCATAGCCGACCAGCCAACGGCTGCTCAGTGTCGGCCGCATGTCACCTTTCGCAACCCACTGCCAGGTTCCCTCGCCGCGCTCTGACGGCCGCCCGAAGCGCGGATTCTCTCTCCGCCGCTGTACGCGCGTCCCCAGCGGCCACGACTTGGAGTGCGATGAGAATCGCGAACGACGCTGTGAACCGACAGAATAGCCTCATGTCAATCGTCATAACCGCTAGTATAATGGAATAGGCGGATGATCGTCTTGAAGTAACTCACAGCGTCCGCACGTCGCGCTCGATGATCAGGATTTCCTCCTGCCCGAATTCGGCTTTCAATCGCTGCTTCAGTTTCCCCAAGAACTCTCGGGATCCTTCTGCACCAGAAGCTATTACCCGATAGACTACGATCTCATCGCGGTATGTGATTCCGGCCATTCGCCAGAAACCTTTGTTGGGCTGCGGAAAGAACGTCAGCCCTCCGAATTGGCCGAGCAAAGTTTCCTGCAACTCCTGAAGCTTTTCCGCCTCGACCGCGCTGCCGTCGTTGAAGTAGAGAGGCACGAATATGTCATACTCTTTCACCGGATCCTACTCCTTCAAGGCCCGTGCGTGACGATTCGTGGCTGAGGGTAACGAACCGGATGCCCGACTTGCGCAATTCGGCCACGGATTCCTCGTCAAGCACATAGGTCCGATTGGGCAAGATGGTGCCCGACGAATGTCGCAGCAAGATCGGCAGTGCACGCGTTTCTTCCGGCTTCGTAAACTGAATCACGTCTTTCATGCTGTTTGACCTCGCTGGTTAGCAACGCAAGTGAATACTTCTCTATTCTACACCACGACGATTGGAACGCGAATTGGCAAGAAGAAAGCATGATCCGTTTTCGTCCTTTTCGTTCCCCATCCTAGGGCGTGGCCACGACATGCTATCGCCCCTCCTTCAGCCTCGCCCGCACCAGTTCCGGCAAATACTTCACCGGCACAGCGCCGAGGTCCAGCACCGCCTCATGGTATCGAGCAAGGTCGAACCTGTCTCCCATTTCGCTCTCGATGCTTTCGCGGACGCGGCACATCGCCGTGCGGCCGACGAAATAGGTCGAAAGCTGGCACGACGACTGCTTCGCGCGGATGATCTTCAAGCCGGGCCTCGCCGTCGGACTGATAGCCTTCGTCGATCATCAACGCTAAGGCTTCCTCGTCGGTCATTTCGCCACAGTGCATCTTATGGTCGAGAATGGCGTTTATGAGCGGTCGAAGCTGGAATTTTAACTGCATCAATCGCACACGCAGGTCGCCGTCGGCGTAGCCCTGATCGAGCATCATCTGCTCGCAGTAGACGGCCCATCCCTCGATGTAGACGCCGGAACCGAGCACGCGGCGAATGAGCGACGGATTGCGGTTCGCATAATCCAACTGCACGTAGTGGCCCGGATAAGCCTCGTGGATCGTCAGCACCTGGAGCATGTGGCTGTTGTATTCCTCCAGCAGCGTCTTCGACCCGTGCCGCATCCCAATCCTTGGGCGGCGGGCTGACGGCATAGAAGCTCTCGCGCGGCGGCGTCCAGCGGCGGCGCGGCGTCCATATAGGCCGTCGAATTGCCCCGCTTGAACTCCGGCATCTCGATCACTTCGCAGCGGTCCGGATCGGGCAGCCGCAAGATCTTGCGGTCGCGGATGAAGTGGCGGATGCGATCGACGGTCGCTCGGGCGTCGCGGGCCAGATCCTCCGGCCAGCCATGCTCCTGCTGCACGGCCTCGATCACCGCATTGACCGTTGCGCGGTGCCCGGCGTCGTTGTCCGGCGGCAGCGGCCGCAGCGGGTAGTATTTTCCCCAGAGCTGCCGGGCGATGATATAAAGCTCGCGCTGGACGCGGACCATATCGGCGTTGGCGGCGGCCAGAACCTCGTCGGCGGTCAGCCCGGCATCGAGTTCCAGATCGAGTTTCTTGACGAACTTTTCCTTGCCCAACTGCCACTGGCCGTCCGCCCGCGGGAGGACCGTTTTTTCGAGGAATTCCTGATATTCCTTGAGGCAAGCGACCACGTCGTCCGCGGCCTTCTTCAAGGCGTCCTTTTGCGGCGTTTCGCCGGTCAGCACGAAGATATCGTGCTGGTAGAAGTCGATCGAACCGCGATTCTGCCCGATGGCCGTTTCCAGAATCGAACGCGGCGGGCGGGTCAAGTTTTCGCGAGCGGCCGCGACGATGCGAGGAATCTGCCGCATCCGCGCGATCGCGTTGGTGATGTTGGTCTCCATCGGCAGCGTCGATTGGGCCAGCAACAGGTAGACACTGCCGTTGATGTACTCGGCATAGATCCGCGGATCGTGCTCGAATGGCTTGGTGTTTTCGTGTAGCCAGATCGACTTTTCCAGTTCGTGGCGAAAGATCTCGAAGTCGACCTGACCGGGTCGCGACAGCTTGGCGTAATCGACTGCCTTGGGCAAATCGGCCAAGGCATTGCGGACGCGCTCCATCCATTTCGCCCGAGCCGCGGCGGACAGGTCGTCGAGCTTGTCGTCAAAGCGGTGGTCGCCGAGCATCGTGGCGTCGACGGGCTGCTGCTGGAAAACATCGTCGAGATAGTGGCGATAGTAGGCCGCCAGCTTGGCGTCCTCATCCGAGGCGGCAAGGGCCGAGGTTGATAGTGCCGTGGCCATGAGCAGCCCCAATAACAAGTTGCGTTTCATTTGAATCTTATCCCTGCACAATCGCCAACACTTCATCCAGCAAAAGGCCGTTGGTGGCCATGGCTTGCCCAGAGTGAATCGTGCGGCGGCCCTGCCAATCAGTAAACTTGCCGCCCGCTTCTTCCATGATTGGCAAGAGCGGCGCCAAGTCCCACACGGCCGCCACCGGATCGACCATCAACTCAGCTCGGCCGGTGGCGACCAACAAATACCCGTAACAATCGCCCCAAGTTCTGGTGAGCCGGGCGGTCGACTCCAGGCGCTTATAAACATCGGCGCGGTCGATTTCGTCGAAGGTCGGCACCGCGGTCGTGAGGAAAAGGCCCTGCGCCAGCGGCGCGGTCTTGGAGACTTTTGCCGGCCGCTTCACCTTCTGCCCCTGAACGTACCAGGCCCCCTGCCCTTTGCAAGCATAGACGCATTCGTCAAGCGCCGGTATCTGGATCACGCCGGCCACCGGCTCGCCTTCCAGTTCGATGCCGATCAGCGTGCCATAGAGCGGCACGCCGTGGATGAACGATTTCGTGCCGTCGATCGGATCGACGATCCAGCGAAAAGGGCTATTGCCCGGCGTATCGGTCAACTCCTCGCCGACGACGCCGTCGTGGGCGAAGGCCTCGGCGATGCGGTTGCGGAGGTGCTCTTCCGCGCGGCGGTCGGCGATCGTCACGGGCGAGTCGTCGCCTTTGCGCTCGACTTCGAGGTCTTCGCGGCGGAAGTATTCCAGCGTGATCTTGCCGGCCTCGCGAGCGATCTGCAAGGCCAACACCAGTCGCGCGGTCAACTCATTGGCTTCGTGGTTCATGGCGGAATGGAGGTTTGAGGCAGTCAAACGATGGCAAATCAGCCTAGTGTGCCACCGGGCAGTTGACAAGGCCCCGCGCGCCGATTACCGTAAAAGCACCGTGCGAGTTACCGGATTCAAGCGGGAATCTTATGCGACTCGTGCCGCTCCCGCAACCGCCCGTAAATTCGAGACACTCATGCGCGGCGGACAAAAAACGAGAATTTGCGCCATGGCGGCGGTGCCGCGGGTATCTGCTGGCGCTATGTCGGCCAGAGAGCGGAATCCGTACTATCGAGGCGTGGGAAAGGGGCCCGCGGTCGGCCGACTCGCAAAGAGGTTGCAGCTACGCGCCGCGGCATTTCTCGACGGCGAAGAAGATATTGATTGCCGGGTCGGTCAGGGGCTGCCGTGCCGCTATGCCGCGGAATCGCCCGAATACTCACCCGACGACCGCGTTCTCCTCTTGAGCGGAATCGTGGTGAAGCAACTTCGCGGACCCGCGCCGAATCAAAAGCGCGTTCTCAAGGCGTTCCAGGAACTCGGCTGGCTGAAGCGCATCGACGACCCGATTCCACCGCACGACAGCGTTGACGTCAAGGAATGTCTGCACTCGACCATCGAGGCGCTGAACAAGCACCAACAAAACCGGCTGATTCGGTTTTCGGGTGACGGCACGGGCAAGGGAGTTTGCTGGGCGATTCTGCCAAAAGCGGCCCGGGCGAGGGCAAAACAGGGTGCGATGGCCAGTGCGGCCGTCGATAGCCGAAGCTCCTACAGTGCTCCTCTAGGTGTTCCGGCTCGACGGTGCTAGAATGGATCAACTCCAACAGTGAACTGCAAAGAAACCTTGTGTGGTACATCAACGTCCAGAGCCCGGCGACGTTCCAGGTGTTCTATGCCTACACAGACTACGAGACTTCCGTTCAAGCGTTCGGCTGGCAAGACACGTCGTATAGCTCGGACCCAACGGCCAAAGTCAACCAGGCGGCCGTCGCACAGTTGCTGAGCGGACCCAATCGCCTCCAGGCGTACAGCTACCTTTGGCAATACGCGGAGACCTGGGGCTTTACATCGTAAAAGATGAGGTGTAGGGCAAGGACTATTTGTGAGAGGAAAGCTGAGGAGCATTGCTCGCCGTTTTCATCTGAGAAAGGCTATTCACATGAAGAACCTCACAAATACGTTCGCCGTAGCGGTTGCCCTTTACGCGAGCAGCGCCGAGTCCCAAACCTTCACGACGCTGGTCCAATTCAGCGGCAGCGGCGGCGCGGCGATCGGCGCGAGTCCGTTCGGAAGCTTGACACTCAGCAGCACCACGCTCTATGGGATGACCTACGGTGGCGGCACCAATCATTTTGGCAACGTCTTCAGCGTCGGCACGGACGGTACTAACTACCGAAACCTTCTTTCGTTTAGCGGAACCGGCGGCTCGGCAAGCGGCCAGTCTCCGCGGGGGAACTTGACGCTCAGCGGCACGGCGCTTTATGGGATGACCTATGGGGGCGGCGCCAATGGTTATGGCAACGTATTCAGCGTCGGCGCCAACGGTACGAACTTTCGGAACCTTCTTTCCTTTACCGGCAGCAGTGGTGCGGCAACCGGCGGGAATCCGTGGGGAAGTCTTACGCTTAACGGCACAACGCTTTACGGGATGACGGCAGGCGGCGGCGCCAATAACTTTGGCAATATCTTCAGCGTCGGCGCCGACGGTACGAACTTTCGGAACCTTCTCTCCTTTACCGGCAGCAGTGGCGCGGCAATCGGCAACACGCCGCAAGGCAATTTGACGCCCAGTGGCACAACGCTGTACGGCATGACGGCAGGCGGCGGCGCCAATCATTTTGGCAACA
Source organism: uncultured Planctomycetia bacterium (assembly GCA_963707295.1). Lineage (GTDB taxonomy): Bacteria > Planctomycetota > Planctomycetia > Pirellulales > Thermoguttaceae > JANXQG01. The sequence continues at coordinate 1,638,541 of CAVPPL010000005.1, read as the reverse complement.
TCTTCAGGATTGGCGCCGACGGCACGAATTACCAAGACCTCGTTTCCTTTACCGGGTTTAGCGGCTCCGCAGCCGGCGTAGATCCGCAGGGCAGCTTGACAATCGGCGGAACAACGCTCTACGGCATGACCTTTGAAAACGGAATCGGCAACGTACTCAGCGTCGGCATGGATGGCGTGAACTTTCAAAACCTAGTCACCTTCACCGGCAGCAGCGGAACGGCAATCGGCGGAGGTCCGTGGGGAAGCCTGACGCTTAGTGGCACAACGCTATACGGCACGACGAGATGGGGCGGTACGAACGGCTATGGCAGCGTATTCAGCGTTGGGATTGACGGTTCCGGCTATCGGAGCCTCTACAGTTTCACCTTGGGTGCCGATGGTGGCAACCCGTTCGGCGATTTAATACTGAGTGGCGGAACGCTGTTTGGGATGACTAATGACGGCGGCACAAGCTTTGGGCAAAATGGCAACGGCACCATTTTCGCTCTCACCTTGCCCACACCTACCCCGGAGCCCGGCACGCTGGCCTTGCTCGCGGTTGGCACTGCCGGCCTTGCGGGTTACGGTTTCCGGCGACGAAGGCACACGTGCCGGGTGCTCGATGCCCATAGCTTGTCGCTAAAAGCTCGCTGCTCATAGCTCACTGCTCTTTGCTCTTCGCAAAGAACGCGTGCCATACCAAAAGCAGCGCACCGCAAACCAACAAGCTATCCGCGATATTGAAGTTTGGCCAGGGCCAACTGCCGAACTTCACGAGAATCCAGTCGCGCACGGCGAAGACGGGGTCGCCCGCCTTGTGAAGATCGTTAGTATAGTTCCAAACCAGCCGCGGAAAGCCGGTGCGGTCGTAAAGGTTGCCCAGGATCCCAGCCATGATTCCGGACAGAGCGACGGTTAGAACCCACTGCCGTGCCGCGCCGGCCGCAAAGAGATACCAGACGATCGCCAGCGCCGCCGCGACCGAGAGCAAGGAGAAGAACCAGACCATCCCCTGACCCACGCCGAACAGCGCGCCCTCGTTCAAGCTCGTCTCGAAGCCGAAGAATTTATCGACAATCCAATACGGCTCGCGTCTCACGCCCGGCATTTTCAGCCAGTCGAACATGAAGCGCTTGGTCGCCAAGTCGGCGGCCACTCCGCCGCCGGCGATGAGAATGAAAACCAAGTATCGATTGAGGGGAACTGCCCTCATGGCGTTCCTTTCGGCTTGTGACAAAGTAATTCGTCGAATCGTAAGATGGACCTCCGGGTCCGTCCGGGAGAAACTCGACGGACCCGGTGGTCCATCCTACAGGCTATTCCTTCACAAGCCTACCTCGGATCAACTCTGCTCTTGCTGCGACGCGCACTTGATGCACAAGTTCGCGTAAGGGATGGCGTTCAACCGCGTCTTGGGGATTTTGGCGCCGCATTCCTCGCAAGCGCCGTAGGTGCCGTCTTCGATCCGCTCCAGCGAGCTCTGAATCTTGGCCAGCGCGACGCCTTCATTCTCCATGAGGCTCAACGAGAACTCCTGCTCGTAGTTGTCGCTGCCGATGTCGGCCATGTGGATCGGCATGCTGGAAAGATCGCCATTGGCCTCGGAGCGGCTCTTCCTCAGCGAGTTTTCCCGAAGTTGATTCACGTCTCCGGCCATCCTTGCCCGCAATGCCAGCAGTCGGTCTTTGTATTCTTTCAATTCAGTTCGATTCATCAATCCCTCATGTCGGTCGAAAAGCTATATACTCGATGCAGCCGGAACTTACACGAACCGTTGCCACATGTGGACGATAGTTTCAATCCCGGCGTAAGCAATAAAAAACCAGATACATAGGATGCACACGATCCGAGACTTGCTATTCTAAATCGGCGGGAAAAAGTTGTCAAACTGTCGCGATTGTACGGATTAAAACTTTGCCGTGAGAACCTGGGGGATGCTGTATTGCACCACCATATTGCGGGGGCGCTCGGAATCTACCCCTTTATCAAGTCCGCCGCGGCCGATATTCTAATGCCAGCATCCCAATTGAAAGGCATGTAGTCATTCCTTCAACACACGCATTTCAACGCTGCATCTCGCCCACCTGCGGCGCGACCTTTGATATTGGCGAAGTCCGGACGGCTTGCCCGCGCTGCGGCAGCTTGTTGGACGTGGCCTACGATTGGTCGCGAATGGCCCCGCCGCGCTCATGGAAGGTCTTTGAGGAAAAATGGGCGCGGCGGAGCGACCCACACTGTTTTAGCGGCGTTTGGCGGTTTCACGAATTGCTGCCTTTCATGCCGGTTGAACAGTGCGTCACTGTGGGAGAAGGCCAGACGCTGCTGCACGCCTCCCCCGCGGTTGGACGCTACGTGGGCGTGAAAGGCGATCGGCTTTACTTGCAGTACGAAGGCATGAATCCGTCGGGCAGTTTCAAGGACAACGGTATGTCGGCCGCCTTCAGCCACGCGCGGTTCGTCGGCGCGAAGAAGGCCGCCTGCGCCTCGACCGGCAATACGAGCGCTTCATTGGCCCTCTATTCGTCCGTCACGCAGATCATGCGGGCCGTGATCTTCATCGGCTCCGGCAAGATCTCCTACGGCAAGCTGTCGCAGGCATTGGACTACGGCGCGCTTACGATTCAAATAGAAGGCGATTTCGACGACGCGATGGCGCGTGTGCAGGAAGTCAGCCGCGATCTGGGCATCTATCTGGTCAACAGCGTCAATCCATTCCGCCTGGAAGGCCAGAAAACGATCATGTACCGCGTGCTTGAGGCGCTGCGGTGGCAAGTGCCCGACTGGATCGTCGTGCCGGGCGGAAACCTGGGCAACTCCAGTGCATTCGGCAAGGCGTTTCACGAATTGCACGAACTGGGCCTGATCGATCGCATTCCGCGGCTGGCTGTGATCAACGCCGCCGGGCGCGGACGCTTTATGATCTAGTGGAAGGCTGCGGCATCGTATGGAATGACGGCCGCCCCGACGTTGCCCGTCTGGACGCATACATCAGTGAGATGGGCGCCGCCGGCCGCCGCGCGTCGACGATCGCCAGCGCCATCGAAATCAACCGCCCGGTGAATCTGATGAAGTGCTTGCGGGCGCTTCACTGGTGCCGTGGCGTCGTGCGGCAGGTGAGCGACGAGGAGATTCTGGACGCCAAGGCCCAGGTGGGCACTGGCGGTTTCGGCTGCGAGCCGGCCAGCGCGGCCAGCGTCGCCGGAGCGCGGCTTTTGGTGAAAGAAGGCGTGATCGCGCCCGATGAGCGGGTCGTCTGCATCCTCACCGGGCACGAATTGAAAGACCCGACGGCAACGGTGGCCTACCACACGCACGATGCCAAATACTTTGACGAAGTGCTCCGCAGCCGCGGTGTGCAACATGCCCGGTTTGCAAACCGGGCAGTGCAAGTAGAGAACTACCTTGGCGCAATCGTAAAGGTGATTGAGGAAAAATCGTAGGGTGGGCCAAGTGAAACGAGTCCCACCATCATTCCGATATTTGAGATTTGAGATCGAAGATGCCATGACCAAGATACGCATCGCCATTCACGGCGCCGCCGGCCGCATGGGCCGCCGCCTAATTGCTTTGGGGGCGGCCGATCCGCAACTGACCGTCGCCGCGGCATTGGAATCGCCGGAGAACGCCTTCATCGGCCACGACGCCGGGCTGGTTGCCGGCGCGGGTGCGATCGGCGTTCCGATGGCCGCCGAGTTGCTTGTGCCGGTCGATGTCGTTATCGACTTTTCCGTTCCCAAGGCGGCCGAGGCAATCATCGAAACGTGCCGGCAGAAGAAAGTACCACTGGTGGTGGCGACAACCGGATTCGAGCCGGGACAGATTGAGCACATTCGCGCGGCCGCGAAAGAGATTCCTCTTCTCTGGTCGCCCAGCATGAGCCTTTCGGTGAACCTGGCAATGAAGCTCTGCGAACTGGCCGGCAAGGCGCTGGCAGACAAAGATGCCGACGTGGAGATTCTCGAACGGCACCATCGTTTCAAGGAGGACTCGCCCAGCGGCACGGCATTGAAGTTCGGCGAGATCATCGCCGCGCAAATGGGCCACACGCAGCATGTCCACGGCCGCGCGGGCCGGCCCGGCAAACGCCCTCACGGCGAGATCGGCTACCACGCCATCCGCGTGGGCGACAACCCCGGCGAGCACACGATTCTCTTTGCCATGCTCGGCGAGACCCTGGAATTGACCGTCCGCGCGAGCAATCGCGATTGCTACGCCCAGGGGCGCTGGCCGCCGCGAAGTTCCTGGCCGGCAAGCCGGCGGGACTGTATGGGATGAAGGATGTGCTGGGGTTATAAAATCTAAGCTAAATCGTAGGGCGGTAGACGGTTATGGCGGCAGCAGTAACCGTTCGTGCGCCAGCGAAAACGCGATGAATTCAAGCGTCCAAATTACGGACATCGCCAAAACGGCCACACAGGCCCTCTTCCAATTGGCCCGCCATGTCGCGATGCCGGCAAAAATCGCTAGGCCGCCCCGAATTGCGCATGGCGCTGTGCAGAAGAAGTCAAAGAGTTGAAGGCGCCAGCCACTTACTCCTCGAAGTTCAGAAAGTATGATCTCGGCCTGCGCATCAAACCATATCCCTCCAGCAAATGCGAAAAACAAGCTCCAAGCTGCGTACAAGAACAACAGCATTACGATGACCAAAGCGCCATCGGTACAATCTGGCATGGCGATAACCATCGCCGGTTTCTGGACCTGCTACATTCATTGCAATCACCATCTATTACCTTAAGTAGCGATCGTCACGATGTCAACGCCCGCGCCGCCACCGCCAGCGCCCATGTACGACCACTTCCTCGCCCAGCGAGGCAGGAACGATCGCGAACGACTTCGCCAGCGGGGGAAAGACATAGCGGGCGACTTCGCGGCGAAGCGGCGCGAAGAACAATGCCTCGCCGGCCAGCGGCACACCGCCGCCGATCACGACGACTTGCGGCGCGACGAGCGTGATCACTTGCGCGATCGCCCAGCCGAGCGTTTCGAGCGCATGGGCGAAGATGCTTTGCGCGACTTCGTTGCCGGCGGCCGCAGCATCTACGACCATGCGGCCGGTGAGGTGCGCGATATTCCCGCCGCAATGGGTAATCAGATCGGCGGCCTCCACATCGTGAGGATCGGTAGTCTGAACCCATTCTCGGCCAGTTAAAGCGATGCTGAAGCCGCTGGCAACCGATTCGACAGTCTCGTGCGGCTCGTCGGCCTCCAAGCCCGGCCGCAGGTGGCCGATCTCCGAAGCGATTCCGCTCCCGCCGCCATAGACGCGGCCGTCGATCACCAGCGCCCCACCGATGCCGCTGCCCACCGTTATGTAGAACACGACGCGATGCCCGCGGCCCGCGCCAAAGAGGGCCTCGGCCAACCCGGCGGCGTCGGCATCGTTGGAAATCGCGGCGGGCAGGCCGAACGTCTCGCGGCACCAGGCTGCCAAAGCGAAATCGGTCCAGCCTTCCACTTGATGGCTTATAATCGTGCGTCCTTCCTCCGCATCGACCGGGCCGCCAAAACCGATGCCGACGGCCGTTGGGCGATAACGCTCGATAAGCTCATGGCCAATCGTCTCGATTTGCCGCAGGATGCCGCCGGCGCCATCCTCAGAATGAACATCGGCGCGACGCAGTTCAACCAGCGGCGAGGCGTCGCCCGCGCCGACCGCCAGTTGCAGCTTAGTGCCGCCGATTTCAATGCCTAGAAACATCGGTTATTTGCCTTCCAAGAGCATTTCCAGGTAGCTCCGCCGCTCGCCGTTTGTCAGGCCGAGCGATTGGGCCAGCGAGATGATGCATAACCGGGCAGGCTCGACCTCGTGCTCTTCCACGACCAGTTCGAACTCGACGAACGTGCCGACGCCTTCGACCTCGTCCAGCGATGCCTCTACGGTTCGTCCCTGCCAGGGGATCGCGGCCTTGCGGCGCGACTTGTGGACTTCCGCCACTGGGCGAAAGCCGACTGCTTCCAAAAGTGATTTCCACGATTGAAAGGAATCACCGCCCGGCCCAAGCGGCAGTTCGATCTCGCGGCGGGTTTTGGTCGTCGCGTCGATCTTCGGACCTTTGTACGTGATATAATTCGCCTCGCCCTTCCGCCGCAAACGCAGCGCCTCGTCCGTTTGGGCGAAGTCCTGCGCGGGATGGGCGAAGTAAAGATCGGTTTCGGATTGCGCAGAAGCTATCGAAACATTCAAACCAGCGAGCCGCTGGGCGAACGCCGCGAGATCGGGAACGGAGAATTTGAGTTCGACTTCAAATAACATGATGGTGGCCAACAACAATAGACAGAAAGATGAAGAACAGAAATATGAATACCTTGCGACAACATTCTCTAATCAATTACGAATGGTCTTGAATAGAACTTCGGGACGCGCGAGGTTGATCCATTGAATGGCTTTCAATGACGTATGGCTCAAGAACCGCCTCAGATGGATCTCAAACTGCTCGGTGTATTCTGGGGAGAATGCGCTGAATTGCAACGCCACGTCAGGCGCGATAATTCTTAACTCTTGGTTCCCGACAACGCGGCCACGGTCGTTACGGATGCCATAGCGGACAAGCGAACCATTCGGAGAACAGACATGTGCAGCAGCTTCCTCGTACAAGGAGAGGTCAAGGCCGACGCCTATGTCGCGAAGAAAAGAACTGATCCAGTCCTTGAAGTCTGAAACACAATGATCGTCCCAGGAGCGATCTTCGATTGCGAACGAAGTTCGGTCGGCGAGAGTCAAGGTAGTGTTAATGAACTCGTGCTCGACTTTGTCGGGCCGTAGATTGATGAGCTTACCGTGGCGAACGTCAGCAAGCATGAGATAATGAAGCAATTGCGCTCGATGACGCGGCACCATAGCGTCGGCGGCCTTCAATTCGAAGATGGCCCTGGCGTCTACTACTAAATCAATATAGTAGATTTTCGCGAACTTGTCGAACACGACCGTGATCGGGAACTCAAGCCGAGCGTTGCCCAACCGTTCGGCAATCTCATGCTGATAGATCTTCTCGTCGAACAATCGGCCAAAATCTCGATGCACAGCAAAAACCGATGCCATGACTTGGTAGGCAACGGCGTCAAATTCCTGTTGCGAGATCGCGTGAATTGGGCATTGCATAACGACTGGCATTCTCGTTCAATCCTCTCCAGGCATCCTGCTGCTGATATTTCTGTTCCTCATTTTTCTGTCGAAAGTTCGGTCTTGAATTCCTTTGCAGCCCGAACCGGATGTTTTGCCTCAATGACTGCCCCGCTCACGGCGATGCGAGTACACCCCGCGGCTAGCACTTGCCCAACATTCTCCTTGGTAATGCCGCCGATGGCAAAGGCCGGCAGCCGAATCTCGGCAGCCACTGCCCGCAACAGCTCGACGCCGGGGAAATGCTCAAACTGCTTCGTGCCGCTGGGAAACGTTGGCCCGACGCCGATGTAGTTCGCCCCGTCCAGCACCGCCTGCCGCGCCTGCGCGATCGAATGCGTTGAAACGCCGATGAGCATTTCCGGCCCGACAATCGTCCGCGCGTCTTTCACGGAAAGCTCATCCTGGCCGACGTGTACGCCGTCCGCCCGAACCAAGGCTGCTATATCCGGCCGGTCGTTGATTATCAACAGCGTTGGCGTGCCATGGGTCAACTTCCGCAGCCGCCGGGCACGGTCGATCAGTTCGCGATCGGCAAGCCGCTTGTCGCGCAATTGCAAGACATCGACGCCGGCCTCGATGAGTTGCCGCGCCAATTCCTCGAACTCGTCGATCGATTTCCGCCCATCCAGCAATACATAGAGGCGCGAAGCGGTAAGCCGTTCGCAACCAACCTGTGTTGCGCCAATCGCCCGATGCAGCGTGTAGGTCCGATAGCGAAGCTGCCCGATTGCCTGCCCGACGGCGGGGTCAAACACTTTGCCGAATTCCTCCAAGCTGCGCAGCCCCTCCTGAACGCGGAGGAAGTTTGCCGTGAGCACTTCCGCGATGTTATCGCGGTCAAACTCGGCCGAAGTATGAATCGCCGTGCCCACGTCCGCCTCGGTATCACGGGCGGCGAGCCGTTGTTCCCACGGCACCGGAGCCAGTGCTGCGGCCAAGTCATGCCGGATTTGCTTCAGGCAAGCCATGAGGTGCGCGTTGTCCAGAGCAAAGCGGACCCAATCCTCCAATACCCGCAGCGCTTCGCGCGTGCGGTTTGCGGCCGCGTCGAGGATTCGCAGCAGGGCCATTCGATCGGGTGTTTCATTCATTGGAGTCGCCTTGCCGTAGTCCGCTCTCCATCTCGATAAGTTGCCGTTCGCGTTGAACCTCCGCGGCCAATTCCGTTTCGGTCGGAAGATAAAGCTTGTAGCGCGAGGCGATATTGACGGCCTCCACTTCATAGAACGCTCGTGCCTCCGGCTTTTCCACCCGAAGGAGGAGGCGGTAATGGGTCCAGGACAATTCTCGACGCAGTGCGTCGAGAATTGGGTACGCGAGGTAAAAGGATCGCATGTGCCATAAGTTGCTGCGATCGAAACCCTTGCCAAAATCGGCTATTAGGCGTGTCGAAAGTTCCGCAATCAGCGCTTGGCCATATTCTGCGCCTGTTGGCCTTGCTGCTCTTGATTCACGATGGTGCGGCCGATTTCCCAGTAGGCCATCACCATTGCGGTGTTTATCGCACGGTGCGCAGCGCTTCGCGCCTCGGTCAGGATCGACTTGATCCGATCGTAAACCTGATGGAATCCCTGCGCGGTCTGTATTTCGCTCAATTTCCCGCTCCAATTCCAACTTGCTTCAACGTACTCGCCACGTTTTGCCGCGACGCTCCAATCCCTCACGGCGGAGCGTGAGGAGTAGGGTAAGGGCAGTTGACGGTAATCGGTAGCGGACTATTATAGCCTCAAGGGCCGCGCTGCGGAAAACTGCCGGTCCGTCCATAAAAATCGGTAACGGCGCTTGACGCGCTCGTTCCTTGGAGGCATGATAAGAGGATTCCGAAAGGGTGCCTTGGCCAATCTTCCGTGCCGAGCCGCCGTCACAACATACCTGGCAGGCAGCGTTTTAGTATCCCGCATTAGTCGCCTCGACCGGTCCGCTTCTTGAGCGGTCCGCCGGATACCTTCTCTCGCATTGCTGCCTCGGCCCCGAAAGCCACGCCCCTTCCTTCTCTCGACGGAGCTTGCCTTGCGGCGCTTGGGCGGAAAGCCTGTGAGACGCGGCGGGATTTTCGGAGTTAGCAGCATGCAAGTAGAGAAAGCAGAACGGCCTAGCAGGGTCATTTTCATCGCCGGAGTCCGGTCAAGGCTCTCGTTTGCAGCATTTGTCACAACGATTGGAGTCTTGTTTGCCCCTGTGCCAACAGCAAAGGGAGCCAGCTACTCCTGGCAGCCTTCGTCAGGTGATTGGTCGGTGGCCACGAATTGGAGCAGCAGTCTTTTGCCGTCCAGCAGCGACTACGCCTACATCGCGAATGGCGGGACCGCGAACATCACTCATCTCGGTGAAACGTGCGGCACGCTTTCGTTGGGCAGCAGCGCCGGAAGCGGAACGGTCCAAATGGCGCAAGGAGGATTGGCCGCTGCTGACTCCGAGTTCATCGGCGATCTCGGCATCGGCGCGTTGCAGCAGTCGGGTGGGACTAACAGCGTTTCACTTTACCTCAATCTCGGCAACAATTCCGGCGGCATCGGGACCTACACGCTTAGCAATAGCGGCCAGGTCGGATCCAATTCGGAATATGTCGGATTCTCGGGAACTGGGACTTTTGCGCAATCGGGCGGACGCAATCTGGTTCAGAATATACTTTCACTTGGATTCGGCGTCGGCAGCAGCGGTTCGTACAATCTCAGCGGCGGCTCGTTGCAGGCGACCCACGAACACGCGGGCGATTCCGGTTCGGCAGTCTTCACGCAATCCGGCGGAACCAACAGCGTCGGCACCGATTTCTTCCTCGGCGTCAATGCGCTCGGCAGCGGCGCCTATACGCTCAGCGGCAAGGGCCGGTTGCTGGCGCCAAATGAATACGTTGGCTATGTCGGAACTGGGAACTTAACGCAGACCGGCGGGACGAACAGTATCGGCAGCTTTCTTTTTATCGCTTACGCTTCGAGCACAACCGGCACATACAACCTCAGCGGCAGCGGCCAATTATCGGCGCCGACTGAGTACGTGGGATACGGCGGTTCCGGGAACTTCGTGCAATCCGGTGGGACCAACAGTCTCAGCAACGTTCTTTCTATTGCCTACGGCGGCACAGGAGGCACATACACCCTTGGCGGCAGCGGCATGCTGTCCGCTCCCACGGAGTATGTAGGCGACAGTGGTACGGGAAGCATGACACAGTCTGGAGGAACGAACACTGCCACTTCTCTTCGTCTCGGCAACAATACGAGCGCCAACGGCACGTACTCTCTCAGCGACAGCGGCTATCTAAACGGGTCCTCGGTATACCTGGGTTACTCCGGCGCGGGCACCCTCATGCAATCCGCTGGTAACAGCAGTTTTAGCACACTTTGGCTCGGTTATAACTTCGGCAGCACGGGCACCTACAATCTAGCGGGCGGATTGTGCAACGCGACTAGTTGTTACGTCGGCTACTCAGGCAGTGGCAGTATCGCGCAGACGGGCGGCACGTTTCACGCGTCTAGCAGCTTTTACCATTACCTTATTCTTGGTAACAACGTTGGCAGCAACGGGACGTATTCCCTGAGCAGCACGGGCACTGCCTACATCGACAACGAGTTCATTGGAGTAACCGGCACTGGGGCCTTCCTACAGACTGACGCGAACAACACCGCGAACACAGAACTCTGCCTGGGTATGAATGCAGGAAGTGGCGGTAGTTACGCGCTCAGTGGCAGCGGTCGGTTGAGTGCCCAATGGGACTACGTCGGATATTCCGGCAACGGGGCATTCAACCAGTCGGGCGGAACTCACACTGCGGGGGCCTTGCTCGCGCTCGGCTTTCAACAGGGCGGGAGCGGAAGCTACACTCTCACCGACGGTTTGCTTTCCGCGCAAGGGGTAAACTACTGTGAACAAATTGGCGGTTCCGGGTCGGGATCGTTCGTCCAAACAGGCGGGACGAACCTGGTCGCCAGCTACTTAAGCTTGGCCACCAACGGCGGCGTCGGCTCGTACAGTCTTAGCGGTACCGGCCTGTTGTACGCGAAGAACGGCTACGGCGAGTACATCGGCAGGGCGGGCATCGCCAGTTTCACACAATCAGGAGGGACGAATAATATCCAGGGCACGCTTTATCTCAGCGGCACTTACAGTCTCACCGCCGGTCGGCTGATTACCGCGTTCGGTGACTACATCGGTTCCGCCGGCACGGCGAGTTTCATCCAAGCGGGTGGCGCTAACGGAACCGGGTTTCTGGAACTGGGCGGAGCCTATGGCGGTGGAATATACGAGTTGAGTGGGAATGGCCTTCTATCGGCGGGCCACGAGCAAGTCGGTACGACTGCAATCTTCACGCAGTCCGGCGGCACGAACCTGATTGCGGGAATATTCTATCTGACAGGTGGGTCATCGAGCCGCGCCACGTACAACCTTGCTGGTGGAGTACTCGCCGTACAATCGGTTTCTGTTAGCGGCGCGACCGCTTTCAACTTCAGCGGAGGCGTTTTGGAGGCCGCCGCCCCGTTCTCTTCCGCCCTACCCATGACGCTAGGCAACGGCGGTGGCGGCGGCACTCTCGATTCTGCAGGCTTCACTATCACGCTTTCCGGCCCGCTCTCCGGCACAGGAAGCCTGACGAAGACCGATAGCGGCACGCTGATCCTGACGGCTTCCAACACCTATACCGGCCCGACGACGATCAACCAAGGCGAATTGATGGTCAACGGCTCGTTGGCCAGCCTCGTGACCGTGAACAGCGGCGGCATTCTCGGCGGCACGGGCAGCCTGTCGAGCGTTGCGGTAAGCTCCGGCGGCCATCTCGCGCCGGGCGATGCGCCGGGCACTTTGACGCTCAGCGGCAGCCTCACGCTGCTCTCCGGCGCGAAGATGGATTACCAACTCGACACGCCGCTGGACAGCGATCTGGTCCTCATGCCCTCCGGCGCGCTGACTTTGGGCGGTCAGCAGTTCTCCGACTTCAACTTCACGCCGCTAGTTGACTTCGGACAGGGCGTCTACACGCTCATCGACGCCGGCTCGATCAGCGGCAGCCTCGGATCGGGCACCAGCGGCACAATCGACGGCTTGCCCGCGAGCCTTGCCGTGCAAGGCGACAACCTGGTGCTCAACGTCGTGCCGGAACCAGGGGCGTTGAGGCTGATTTCGATTGCCGCCATCATTCTCATGGGCTTGGCATGGCGTGGCCGAAGAAGGCGTACAGCGCCGCTTTCGTAAGATTGACGGGAATATCGTTACGGCTCTTGAAACAATTTGATCCATGGCCCACGGGTTTTTCGCCATTGAACAGTGACGCGGGAAACGGTGGGTAACGGTATGTCACCTGGATGGCGGCCAGTCCCTCACCGCGGCGATGCGGGACATGGAGCGCCGGGGAAAAGCGGGCTTCTTCCGCGTCATCCAAACGCAGCGGATTATTTGGGCGGAGAAGAAAAACGGCAAGCTGCGGCTGCGCAAGTGGCAAGCCGGAAATCCCGAAATCTTGTCCCGCACGGCCGAGGCTTTCGACCGCGACGGCGGCAAGTGGCCGGAGTAGTAAGGTCCTTGGGCCAAACGATAACGAGAAAGTAAGCAATGGGCGTTCGAGACGAAAATGTAGAAGCCGTTCGCGCCGCGCGAATCGCTCATCCGGAAGTACGGAGGGCTTCGCGGCTGGGTCCGTCATCTTCAACAGCTCGACCGAAAACGTGAGTCGCAAGCCAAAGCCGCCGACGCGAAGCGCAAAAAGACTTCCGTGCGGGGATGATTGTGCAACCGTTGATTTGAAGACCACCATCCCGGCCTGTTCCGGTGGGGCGATGCTTGGCCACTACCGTCGCAGCCGAATTCGCTTTTTTCACGTCGTCCGCTTTCCGTGCCGGTTTTGATCGGCATTTTCTCTGACCCCAGTCAGGATTCCTCATCCGCCTTCAGCTTCTTCGGTTTTCGAGCGGATAGTTTCTTGAAATTGCCGCGGGAGACGACCGGCTTGCCGGTCTGGGCCTCAATGTCCTTGCGGGTCCTGCCCGCGACTGCCCCGCCATCCCGAGCGTCCTTTTTAAGGATTTGTAAAACAATAAGTTGACGAATTTTGGCTCAGCGTGGCTGGAGGGTGTAATTCCAGTCGCCGTGGAAATCGTGTCGTTTGATGTGAACTTGTTCGAGTTGTTCGTCAGAGACCTCGATCCCTTTGGGATAGGTGTTTTCGTCCAGTTCGGCGCGTACGACCAATCCTCCATCGGTGCGAGTATGTCCGATCAATTCAACAATGGTCTGCAAGCTCGCCAGCGGTTGGCCGCGCCAGTTCTGCGTGATATACGCGAAAAGCCGGTGCTCAATTTTATTCCATTTGCTTGTGCCAGGAGGAAGGTGTGCGACTGTGATGCTCATTCGAGTTTCGTCCGCGAACTGCTGCAACGCGACCTTCCACAAGCGGCAACGCGCACTGTTGCTGCCACCGCTGTCGGCAGTGACCAGCAGTTCCCGGGCATGAGGGAAACGGCGGCGTCCCATCCGTTTCCACCAGCGGCGAATCGTGTTGACGGCAAACTCCGCCGTGTCATGATCGATGCCGACGCTCACCCAACCTTGATTGTTGAGGATATCGTAAACGCCGTAAGGAATGGCCTTGCCGAGAAGCGGGTCTTTGAAGTCATGCACGCGGACCTGTTCGGGTTGCCCGTGAGGACGCCAATCCCGACCGCCATTCTTGAAATCCCCGACCAATTCCTTCTTTTTCGTATCCACCGAGATCGCAGGCTGGCCGCGTTTCAGGAATCTCGCCATCTCGGCATTGAGGTACTCGAACTGCGCGTTGCGGTCGGGATGCGAGGCGCCTTCGCGCGTCTTGCGATTGGCCTGCAAGCTATAGCCCGCCTCGTCCAGCAAACTTGCTACCGTGCCGTGGCTCACCGGATGGGCTTGCCGGGTCAATTCCTCGGCGAGCGTGCGCGTGCTCTTGATCGTCCATCGCAGCGGAGACTCCGGGGTGCCTCGCGAAGTCGGTTCCACCAGAGCATCCAGTGCCAGCAACAACTGCGGGTCGTTCGCGGCAATCCGGTGGCGTCCGCCGCCAGTCCCGCGGATTCGTTCGGGCGGCAACGCGGCCTTTCCCCGCCGTGGAGTCTCAATTCCGCGATTCCGCTGCGAATGGTCGTCTGCGACATATGCGTTGCATCCGCCACCGCCGTCACGCCTCCCCAGCCGATTTCCAAGGCTTCACTGGCTGCCCACAACCGCCGCGACCGCTCGTTGAGCGCCTCTTTCAACTGCCGAAACTTGCGCCGAATCCTGGCAATAACCCGTGCGTCCTGCATCCACATGTCATCGCACAATCCGGCAGCCAACACAATAGGAAATTCACCAAGTTATTGTTTTACAGATCCTAAGCGGCGGCATGCCTCGCGAATCCCGTTTCCGGTGCAATTCCGTGGTGGTCGCCTCGGCCAGCATCGTCAGAATGAGCTCGATGTCGGTCATGTGGTCGCGGAGGTTCTCCCGTGCCAGGTCTTTCACCTGCTTGTACTCCTCCACTTTCAAGCCGAACGAGCCCTGCATGATCTCATTGGTCAGGATGGCATATTCCAGGGTCGTTCGGGCACCCCGGTTCTTCCATTCATCGGTCAGGTCCTGACGGACGGCGATGCCCCGCAACCGCTTGTCGATCCATTCCTTGGGGTAGCCCTTCTTCTCGTAAAGTTCCTGCATCCGGCGCATTGCCAGTTCGGGGTTTTCAATCTCGTCGATTCGCTCCTTGCCGACCCGAGCCAGCCAGCGCTTGAACGGTTCGGCCTTGGGGCTCGGGATGGACTGGATCAAGCGGAAGATGCCCTCGGTGTTCCAGCACTGGAGTTTCTGCGGGCCGCCGACCGTCGCGAACTCCAGGGCAAGGGGAGGGACAAACTGACCCCCCCCTTGAAGAGCTGCGCCCAAATCCGGATCGCGTTTGCGCATCTTCTTCCAATAATCCGAAGGATCCGCGGCATCCGTCAGGGCGGCAATTATGTCCGTGAGGACAAACCACCACTCGTTGTTGTGCATTACGCGGCGGATTTGGCGCTTCTGAAACAGCGCAACGCGGGCCTCGGGATTGCTGTCGGGTTCGTTCATAAGAATCCTCTTGCGGGCGCGGGCTGTTGGCGACAATGGGAGCATTAGATCATAGGCTATTCCTTTCCGGAAGAACCGCACGCAGGACATTCGCAAGCTGTTTCGCCTCGGGCAGATTACCGTTGCCAAAATCACGCAGCTTGCGCGACATTTGTCTACCCTCGATGACAGCCGGGGGCGGAGCGCGCGCTGGCGGGCGCGTTGCTTATCCCAGCGGTGTCGAGCCGGCACCCAAGGCGGCTTCATGCGTGAAATAACGCTACGACGGCATTGCCGACGGCCAGATCATCGAGAAGGTCACGGGGCTGATCGAGTCGGGGCCTTTCGAGGCGCACGTCGCCCAGAGCTTTCCGCTTGAGCAGGGCGCCGAAGCCCATCGAGCGCTGGAAGGCCACTTCCTCGGCAAGCTGGCGCTGCGGCCTGGAGCGTGAGGCCCGACCGGTGAACAAACGGGCCACAACGGTTTTCGATACCGGAGCGTAAGTAACTCCAACTTGTGAACGCCCCCACCGCGTTTACCGCGGTGGAGCGCGAGATTGACGGCTAACTCGCAGCCACGTACCCGTTCGCCAGTTTCGCGGTCGCCGCCCGGCCAGGCCGGGCGGCGACCGCGAAACTGGTGAAATCAAGGTTGGCAGGGTTCTTCTAGCCGTCAATCTTGCGCTCCATCGACACAAGGTCGATGGGGGCGTTTGCAGTTTCAGAACGTGAGCGATGGCCGTTCGAGACGAAAATGGGGAAGCGGTTCGCGCCGCGCGCGAATCGCTCATCCGGAAGTACGGAGGCCTTCGCGGCTGGGTCCGTCATCTTCAACAGCTCGACCGAAAACGCGAGTCGCAAGCCGCAGCCGCCGGCGCAAAGCGCAAAAAGACTTCCGCGCAGGGACGTTCGTGCGACCGTTGATTGGAAGGCCACCATTCGGGCCTGTCCCTTGCAAAATGCCCTTTCGCTACTATACGGCGTTTCTCAGCGGAGCTATACTATACTCCTGGCGTTCTTAACGGGACGGGCTGCGCGGTTCGCGGACCGTTCGACACAAGCTAAGCAGCAGGCAGCGTCCCGCGATGAACGGGGACGAGTACCGCCGTCTAAGCGGACAGACCAATCGCTGACGAGAAGGTGTTGCTCGCTACTGCTATTTCTTGAAACGCGCTCGCCTTCTCTTCGAGCGGTTGTCCGGGTCTTGCGGACAGAATTCTACCGAGGAGAAATACCGTGTCTCACATTACTGAACATTCGCAGTTTTCAAGCCGGTCAAACGGCGAGATGTACGTAGTTTTCCAGGGCTACAAGTAATTCATGAAGGTCGGCCTTGGTGCCCGACTTGGTGTTTATTGTATTCGCGAGGATAACCGCGCGCAGGATGCGGAGCATATGAGCGAGCGACCATTCCGTGTCCCAGTCGCCGAAACGCCGACGCGCAGCCCGCGCTTGCGGAAGTTTGTGGCCCTCGGTGATATACCACAGACCGATCACGCTTTGCATCATCCACACCCAGGGCGACAGCTTCTCGATGCTCTGCCGGCACCAGTGTTGTGGGGCTTGAATCTTCATCACCTGCTTGCTCGCTTTGAAGGCGACCTCGATCGACCATCTTCGCGAGAACGTGGAGATTACCCAACTCAACTCGGCGTTCACATCGGTGGTGAAGAGATACTTGTCGGCGAACTTGCCCTTCGGGTCGCGTACCAATACCACAAGAATCGGCAACAACCCACGCACCTCGGGCCAGACTGCCTGGAAGGAAAGCACCTTCAACTTGCGCGTTACGCCGTAGCACGTCGCCTTGACGGTTTTCCAAACCCACGGCCCTTTTCCGCTGCGGTTGCCGTCGGCCTTCTTGACCGCCTCTTTGGGGTTCGGAAGACGAGGACCTTTCGTCGGCTTTCGCCCACGCTTGCTCTTGGATTGCTTGGGCACGACCGAATCGTAAATCGCCGCGTCGGCACGCATCACGCCGACGTAGGTCACGCGCGGGTCGAGATCGGCCAGGAGATTGCCCGCGGAATAGGCCCCGTCGCCGATGAAAACCAGCTTTCGATCGGGAAACCAAGCCAGCAGATCCTGGAGCATTTCTTTGGCCAGCGTGGCTTCGCTGGGGTGATTCTTGCCGGCAAGATGCAACTTGGCATAGATCGGCAGGCAGTAAATCTTGTTCGTTCCGGGAATGCAAATCGCCAGTCCGATGACAACCCAGTGATTGCCGCTGGCGGTCGCGACCCGTTTGGCCGTCGAGGCTACGGCATCGCGGAACCAGCCCAAACCGTAGACGTGCTTGCCGCGCTTGTGCAGCAAGGTATCGTCAACGACCAGATACAACAAGTCGCGGGTTGAGCGCGACAACAATGGCTAGGGCCAATTGGCGGGCCAGATCGTGGACGGTCCAGGCCGCTCGACTGAAGAAGTTGTAGAAGCGGTCGAACGGATGTCGCTCTTTCCGGGAGATAGGCGTATCGGCTTGGATGGCTTGAAAGACGCCGAACTCGGTTCGCTTGCCCAGGCACATCGCCCAACCGAGCAACACTTCGATGTGCGTCTGGAACGATGGCAGAGTGAATGCAGGCAGCAGGCATTGCAGAACGGGGTCGAGAGAGGGTATGCTCGTAAACATGGACGGGGACCTCCTTGTCCTTTGCGAGCGTCTTGCGACGCTTGTAAATCACGCAAAGTGTACAAGGAACCCCGCCCTCTTTTCATCATCAAAATCCATCAAAAAATCTGCGAATGTTCAGATTACGCTCGCGCGACGTTCGGGCGCACCGATAACCACAGCCGCGGCAACAACTGTCGCAGTAAGGGACCGCACTCGCTGTAGAGTTTTATCGGTTTTTACGACCGTCGCCCTCTGTGTGGGAGGTTGGAACCGAGCCGGCTTCTGTTCTGACGCCGCGTCGTTAATCTCACAGATCGTCGGCACGAACGCGCAAGAGCTACCCGGCGCATTCTTTTCGCAGACATGGACGATAAAGAATACAGGAACGACAACTTGGTCGTCCGGAACGTCGGGATATACGCTCGATCTCGTCGGCTCCGACGTCCTTGGGATCACGTCGCCGACGCCGGACACGAGCGCGGGGCACTATCACCCTGTCACAGTTATTAATGGGGGCGGATCGCTGGCGCCTGGCGCTACGGCGACGTTCACCATGAGCTGCATCGCCCCGGAGACGCCCGGCACCTACACCGATACGTTCCAGATGAGCCCGGCAAGCGGTTCTTCCTTCGGCCCGGATGTGACCGTGCAGATTGTCGTCTCGCAAGCCGGGCCGGCCGGCGCGTACGATCGCGCGCGGGCCGTTTCGTACGCGAACAATTTTGCCGGATTCGTCGTCACCGACGGATACTTCTGGGACGGCCCGAACGTGAGCGACATTACCTATTACGGCGCGGGGCAGCCGGTGCCGACGAACCTCGTCGGCGACGACTCGGCCCACTTCGTTTCGTCGTGCATCGGCAGCCCAGCAAGCGGACTGGGCGGAGGGCTCACCATTCCCAGCCGCGTGCCGCCGACGTATGGCGAGCCCGGCCCGCAGCGCCTCATCGATACGACCCTAGTAGGCGGAGGGCTTGCCACTCATGCGGCCTCCTTGAGCAGTCTTTTGCCGGGCAACGTCATCGGCTGGGATTGGACCAGCGACGGTTCGATCGACTATGTCACGATGTACCTGGGCAACGGGCAAATCGCGTCCCATGCCCTCTCCCATCTGGACGTTCCCGACACATTCTACGACAGCTCCAACCCGGGCCTCACTTCATACCCGACCCATATCATTGACGCGACGGCGACCCCTGAGCCCCTCCACGCTTGCGTACTCGGAGCCGGTGCCGTTTGCCGCCATCGGCTATCAACTGCGAAACAAGCGAACTAGGGCGCAAGTCAATTAGTACCAAAGCGCTACTGTCCTATCGTGCCGCGCTGTTTCCGATTGCGGAGGCGCGACGTGGGCCATCGGGCTCGGACCGGTGCATCCTACTTCGAGAGAACAAACCGGTCAGTCCGATTTTCGGCACCGAAGAACTAACAATGCCGTTCTTTGAGGTCCTTCATCGCGCACGTCCTTCGGGCTGACCTTCTCGCGGCGAAAGCGGAATTCGGTCAACCGAGCGCGCCAGTTGTCCGCTGTCTTTAGCCGGTCGGCAACGCGGCCATTCGGGCGTCGCTACGCGACGCGAGGAGGGTTTGGCGGCGCGCGATTCCGTGGGATAAATCCCGCGGTTACCGCCGGACTGTCGCTATGCGACACGCGCGTTCCATCCGCCGCGTCTCGACGATCGGCCGGCTCGCGAATGCGCCTGGTGTCCTACGTCGCGTAGCGACGCTATGATGGTAACCGTGCGGCTTTAGCCCACGGAACGCGCGTCAACTATCCTCCCCTCTTTCCATTTCGTCGCGTAGCGACGATTGACCTCTATGGCAAACACCTACACTTCGTTGCACTACCACATCGTTTTCAGCACCAAACATCGCGAACACTGGATTCGCCAAGAGTTCGAGGAGCGCATTTGGGCCTACCTTGCCGGCATCGCCAAGAGCAACCGCATGCATCCCATACAGATCGGCGGCGTCGAGAATCACGTCCACTGCCTTCTGAGCGCGCCTGCCGTCCTCGCGCCGGCGAAGATCGTGCAATTGATCAAGGGCGGCTCATCCCGTTGGATACAAGAGACGTTTCCGCAACTTCGCGGCTTTGGCTGGCAAGACGGCTACGGAGCGTTCACCGTAAGCAAATCAAACGTTCTTAACGTCGCGGAATACATCCGAAACCAGCGGGAGCACCATCGGGTAAAATCATTTCAAGAGGAATACCTTTCCTTTCTGAAACGGCACGGGATCGAATTCGACGAGCGTTACGTTTGGGATTGAGGCGTCGCTACGCGACGCAGGAGAGTTTTGTGAAGTCGGTTCCGTGGGATAAATCCCGCGGTTACCATCGCAACGTCGCTACGCGACAAGCGGCAACTCGCTGATGTTGCGCTTATTTTCGTGTTCGACGAGCCATGCGTTTTTCAGCCAGTCGCTTAAGCTCACGGTCATCCCCGATCAAAAAGACCTTTTGCCGCTTCAAAACGCTAGTCAGGAAGTGGTGCGCTGTCCTTGATCTTAGAAGCAAACTCGGCGGCCGAATAGACCGTTGGATTGATTTCGCGGCACAATTGAGTCTGCCGCACCGACGAACGCGGCTATGATTTCGCCGAATGTCACGTCGCCAATAATCGTCACATCAACGTCGCTCTGGGCACGCTGCTTCCCTTCCGCCATCGAGCCGTGCATGAATCCCACGGAAACTCGTTCCGCCAAGGGAGCAAGTGCGGCCCTAAGAACATCGGCAACGCCGGCCGTCTTGAGAACGATGCCCTTGATTTCGGAAGCGATCGGACAGTCAAGATTCGCCTGAAAAATGACCTGGTTGCCACGTGACGAGCGTCGCAATAGTCCCGCGCTTGTCAGTTGGCCCAATTCACGCTGAATGGCGCCGACGCCGCCGCCGCTCAGACGCACAATTTGCCGCAGATAAAACTGTTCGTCGGGATGGCCATAAAGTAGTCCGAGCACCGCACGGCGGTTGCGGCTGAAAAAGGTTCGAGCAAGAGGGTCAACAAGGCGGTTTGTATCCATAATAGGTACAATTGTACCAATGTATGTTACGATCGTCAACTCAATCCGGCTTGCAGCGGCATCCAGCCACGCCCAGACACAGCCGAAAAACACTCGAATATCATGTTCACGCCTGTTGACGCGATAAGTGAATATATGTATACTATACGCATTGAACCCTTCCGTTCGGCCGCTCATGCTGCTGCCCTTCTTGCCGTGCGGGCTGCAAGGCGGCGGATGGAGTATTCGCACCTATAACAAACCCACGGCGTACGCGAGGAAAACCATGTCAACCGATCTCGTTCAAGCCAATACCACCATCACAACCGTGCCCGTCGAGCAACCGATCGAGGACTCTTCGGGACTTCCAACGTCACAAATCGCCGCGCTGGACGCCCTGTTGTCGGGCAAGTCCATCACCGATGCGGCCGATGCGGCGGGCGTTAGCCGCCGCACGATCTACACCTGGATTCGAGAAAATTGCCGCTTTCAGGCGGCCCTGAACCGTGGCCGGCGCGAGATGCGGCAGGCCGTTTCCTCGCGTCGAACAAATCGCCGCGGATGCCGCCGAGTGTGTCGCCCGTGCCGTCCGCGAGGGCAACGTGAATGCCGCCATGCAAATCCTCAAATCGTTGAACTTTCTCACTCCGACCAAGATCGGCAGCGACGATGAAGTGCTACTCCAGATCGAACAGGAGGAACGGCAAGAGAAGCGGGAAACGCAAATCGCCCTGGCCGGTTTGCAAAGTCGATTGCTCCTATCGGGGCGGAAATAGTATTTATGACCATACAATATCCACCCATTACTGTGGTTTACAGTCCAAAAAGTGTGAAGTTTTGGGAAGTTTTGGGAAGTGCGGCAGTACGATAGCGCCGCCTTATTACCGTGTTGATGCGATTAGTTTTCAAAGCTACAATTCGAAGGCTGCTCGGCGCCTTGGAGGCGCTGATGGAAAAGACGTGGCTGCGGGGCGAGGAAGCCGATGCGCAAGATGCCGTGGCCGGCCTATTTATGGCCGGGATTACCGCAGTTGGCCCGCGATGGGAACTGGGCCGCCTTGGCCGTGGCCGTGGCGGCCGCTGTACTGTTGAATGCGGTACTGCTAGGAACCTGTGTCTGGACCGAGTTTGTGGCCCCGGCGCCGCGTATAATCTGTTGGGCGTTCGTCGGAGTAGCATGGACCGTTTCGATCGGTTATTGGACATGGAACGACCGCCAACGCGCGGCCGCTTTAAGAACCATCGACGGCAACACCTTTGACGAGGCCCTGGCAGAGTACTTGAAAGGAAACTGGTTCGAAACGGAACGAAAGTTGACCGTCCTGTTGCATCGCGACGAGCATGACATCGAGGCAAGGCTCCTCATGGCCACGCTTCTGCGGCACACCAAGCGGTTTGACGAGGCGACCTGCCAACTGAACATCCTTGCCGGGCTCGACGGGGCGCAGCGCTGGGCGTTGGAAATCCATCGCGAAGGCGAGTTGCTCGTAGAAGCCCGCAAGCGTAGCATTACTACCGAGAGTTCGGAACAAGAGATTTTTATGGCTTCTGCCGGAAAATGACTTCGACGCCCCCTTGTTGCGGGCACTTGATTCAATCGGCTTGAGCATAATGGAGACAACTAAATGTACGAACGATTTACCGACCGCGCCCGCAAGGTCATGCAACTGGCCAACCAGGAAGCCCAGCGGTTCAACCACGAATACATCGGCACCGAGCACATCCTGCTGGGCCTGATCAAAGAAGGCAGCGGCGTGGCGGCCAACGTGCTGAAGAACCTCGACGTCGATCTGCGCAAGATCCGCCTCGAAGTCGAGAAGCTCGTGCAGAGCGGGCCCGACATGGTCACGATGGGCAAGCTGCCGCAGACGCCGCGGGCCAAGAAGGTCATCGAGTACTCGATGGAAGAGGCCCGCAACCTGAACCACAACTACGTCGGCACCGAGCACATCCTGCTGGGCCTGCTGCGCGAGCAGGAAGGCGTGGCCGCCCAGGTGCTGATGAACCTGGGCCTGAAGCTGGAAGAAGTCCGCGAAGAAGTGCTGAACCTGCTTGGGCCACGGCATGGAAGGGGGCGAAGGCGGCGAGCGCGGCCCGGCGGGCGGCGGCGGCGGCGGCGGCGCCGGCGGCGAATCGCCGCAAGAGCGGCAAGTCGAAGACGCCGGCCCTGGACAGCTTCGGCCGCGACCTGACCGAACTGGCCCGGCAAGGCAAGCTCGATCCGGTGATCGGCCGCGAGAAGGAAATCGAACGGACGATGCAGATCCTCAGCCGCCGCACGAAGAACAACCCCGTGCTGCTGGGCGAGGCGGGCGTCGGCAAGACGGCCATCGTCGAAGGCTTTGCCCAGCGCGTGGTCGACGGCAACGTGCCCGAGCTGCTGGCCGACCGCCGCATCGTGGTGCTCGACCTGGCGATGATGGTCGCCGGCACGAAGTACCGCGGCCAGTTCGAGGAACGCATCAAGGCGGTGATGAACGAAGTCCGCCGGGCGAAGAACACGATCCTGTTCATCGACGAGTTGCACACCCTGGTCGGCGCCGGCGGGGCCGAAGGGGCGATCGACGCCTCGCAACGTGCTCAAGCCGGCCCTGGCCCGCGGCGAAATCCAGTGCATCGGCGCCACGACGCTCGACGAGTACCGCAAGTACATCGAGAAGGACAGCGCCCTGGACCGCCGCTTCCAGGTGGTGATGGTCGAGCCGTCGACCAAGGCCGGAGACGGTCGAAATCCTCAAGGGCCTGCGCGACCGCTACGAGCCGCACCACCGCGTGCAGATCACCGACGACGCCGTCGAAGCGGCCGTCGAGCTTTCGAGCCGCTACATCACCGGCCGCTGCCTGCCGGACAAGGCGATCGACGTGATCGACGAGGCCGGCGCCCGCGTGCGCCTGAAGTCGATGACCCGTCCGCCCGACTTGAAGGAGATCGACGAAGAGGTCGAGAACCTCAACAAGGAGAAGGAAGAGGCGGTCGCCAACCAGGATTTCGAGAAGGCCGCCGCCCTGCGCGACCAGGCCGACAAGCTGAAGAAGAAGAAGCAGACGATCACCCGCGACTGGCGCGAGAAATCGCGCGAGACCGACGGCGTGGTCGACGAGGAAGTGATCGCCGAAGTCGTCTCGAAGATGACCGGCATTCCGCTGACGCGGATGACCACCGAAGACTCGATGCGGCTGATGAAGATGGAAGACGAGCTGCACAAGCGGGTCGTCAGCCAGGACGAGGCGATCAAGTCGATCTCCAAGGCCGTGCGCCGCAGCCGCAGCGGATTGAAGGACCCCAAGCGGCCCACCGGCTGCTTCATCTTCGCCGGCCCCACCGGCGTGGGCAAGACGCTGCTGGCCAAGGCCCTGGCCGAGTTCATGTTCGGCGACGAGGACGCGCTGATCCAGATCGACATGAGCGAGTACATGGAGAAGCACAACGTCAGCCGGCTGATCGGCGCCCCGCCGGGCTACGTCGGCTACGAGGAAGGCGGCCAGCTGACCGAGAAGATCCGCCGCCGGCCCTACGCGGTCGTGCTGCTGGACGAAATCGAGAAGGCCCATCCCGACGTGTTCAACATGCTCTTGCAGATCATGGAAGAAGGCCGGCTGACCGACAGCTTCGGCCGCAACGTCGACTTCCGCAACACGATCCTGATCATGACCACCAACGCCGGCGCCGAGGCGATCAAGAACGAATCGGCCTTCGGCTTCCAGAAGCCCGACGACGACGCCTCGTACGAGAACATGAAGAGCCGCGTGCAGGAGCAGATCGAAAAGGTCTTCCGGCCCGAGTTCCTCAACCGCGTGGACGACGTGATCGTCTTCCGCCACCTGACGATCGAACGACCTGAAGCGACGTGATCGACATGGAGCTGAGCAAGGTCCGCGAGCGGCTGAGCGAGCGCGGCCTGAAGCTGGTGCTCACCGACGAGGCCAAGAAGTTCCTGATCAAGAAGGGCTCGAACCTCGACTTCGGCGCCCGGCCGCTGCGTCGCGCGATCGAGAACTTCGTCGAAGATCCGCTCTCCGAGGAACTGCTCAAGGGCGAGTTCCAAGGCAAGGACACGATCACGGTCGAAGTGAAGGAAGTGGCGGCAAGAAGCAGTTGAAGTTCGCTGGCTCCGTGCAGAGCGCGCCGGAGCAGGCGGTCGCGGTTGCTGCCGCCGCACCCACGGCGTGACGACGGCTATTTCGACAGAAAAATCAGGGACAGAAAAATGAGGAAGCGGCCCTCCGCTCGTTTTTCTGTCCCTTTTGCTTGATTGGAGTAACCGAATGGCGACCGTACTACAAAGTCCAGCAACCGCACCAGTCGATGCCGACGAGAGCGACTGCTCGCTGGCTTCGGGCGATTCCGTCGTCCTTCACAATATCTCGTGGAAGATGTACCGCAGGCTTCGCAGGATGCCCGAGAACCGCAACATTCGCATGACTTATGACCGAGGAGAATTGGAATTCATGTCGCCGTCGGCAGAACACGAAGGGTATGCATCATTGATCGGCGATCTAATCAAAGAGTGGGCCTTGGGACGAAGAATTCCCATTCGCAGTTGCCGAACCTTGACGATTCGCCGCTCATTGCTCGAGCGCGGCTTTGAACCGGACAATTGTTACTACATCCAACACGAGCCGCAGATGTGGAACAAGATGAAGATCAACTTCAAGTCTGATCCGCCGCCCGATCTTGCGGTTGAAGTCGAGGTAACGCGGAAGCTCCTGGACAAAATGGCCATCTATGCGGAGTTTCGCGTGCCGGAGTTATGGTTATGGCGCGGCGGCGAACTCAAGGTTTACACGCTTTCCGCCGACGGCAAGTATTCTCCTAACGAGGGAAGCAATTGCTTTCCAGACTTTCCTTTTGCGAAAGTGCGAGACATCGTACGGCAATTGTGCGAAGCGCACGAAGCGGACCTTATACTTTCCTTTCGCGACTGGGTGCGAGAGAACCCAAAGGCGGAACCCAAGTAATTGCAAAGCAAGGTCAAGCGAATTGTTTCTGCTCTACCGCCTCGTCGATCTGTCGCACGACGTTACTCGGTTCCGTTGCTTCTTCCAGTGCCTCGTGAACCTGCTTATCGACGGCGATGCCCGTCTTCTCGCAGAGCAAGCGGAGGAGCCGGCCGATGATCAAAACACGCTTGGGCGGTTTTGTTTGGAGAATCGAGAAGGCCAGCCTCTACTCTTCGACAACGCGGTATTCCACGAGTCGCCCCCGAAACGGAGCCCTGAATGCGCCGGAATTGGTAGCCGTGAAGTGTATCGAGGACACAGCCATATTGCGATTCGCGGCGCAGAGCAGCCAGTTGCCGATTTCGTCGGCCGATTCCACGCGGCGATTGATGAGCACGCCTCCTCGAAGAATCGGCAGGATTGCCCGATAATTCGCCTCGCTGCCGTCTTGATAACGGCACACAACGCGAAGCATGTCGGGCGAAAGCGCCACGGCTTTCCATTGGCCCAGCACGCTTCGCTCCACGTCGAGCGTCAGAAAGATCAGGTTGGCGGTTGCCGGAATCGGCAGCTCTTGATTCAACGTCATTGCGACTTCGTGTTCTGCCACGACGACCAGCCGGCGGCGATGTGGCGTACGCTTCAACAGGAAGACTCGCGCAGGCTCGGTCGCCATTTCGTCGCGCCCGACCGGCAACGAAAGGGAGAATTCCGCGTCACGGGAATAATTCTCCAGTAGCGCTATCTTGGCCTGCGAATCGTCCCACGCCGCCGGACGCTCCTCCAGGGCGTTTACACGACCGCATGCATAAAGCAGATAATCCGGCGCGTTGGCCGATTCTAGAAACTGGACGTTCAGACGATCCAATTGCGGCGTGAACGAAGCGTACGACTGAGGAACGGGCCGACCCCGATAATTCAAGCGGTTCACAACGGCAATCGACACTTCCCAAGGCATCACGTTGACGGGCGACGGACCGATCCGGCTGCGGACTTCCTTTGGAAGACATGCTTGGGGATACCGGCCGCTTAGCTGATCGGATAAGGCGTCGCCATCCTCACGCCACTTGAGGGAAATCGCTTGTTGCAAGTAGCGTAGCGGCGTCTGCTCGAGCCAGTCTCCCGGCCCCATAAGAGCCGCTTTGGCGATCAGCAGGACCAAATGCGTAGCAAAGGCTGGCGAGCAACAGACGCCGAACCGCCGCTGCCCCGCGCCAAGCGATCAGCCACACGGCGAGCAGGAGAGGCAGCGCCGCCGGAAACTGCTCGACATGCAACTCGTTGGCACGAGTATAGGCGTTTTGTACAAAATCAGCAGCGCCGCGCCGAGCAGTGGCAGAAGCATGGCTTGGTCCCGCCACGGAAGCCGTCGGCGGCCCACGAAAGCGACGGCGGCGGCGGCGAGCAGAAACAGCGCAACCAGCGCCCACCGGGCCCAGCCCGCGTAGCGGCTCTCGCCGGGCGATACCGCCATCGCCTCGATATATCCGGCGACCAATTCGATTCCCCAACGTACATAGTGTGCCAGATCGACGTGCAAGATGCCTGCCCCAAGCCAAAGAAGCGATGAAAAGCCCAAAAGCAATGCCGCGCCCAGAATACGCCGTTTTCCCATAACGAGAATCGCGATCGCGTAAGCGGGAACCAGCACGAGCG
Source organism: uncultured Planctomycetia bacterium (assembly GCA_963707295.1). Lineage (GTDB taxonomy): Bacteria > Planctomycetota > Planctomycetia > Pirellulales > Thermoguttaceae > JANXQG01. The sequence goes on along the minus strand of CAVPPL010000005.1, from coordinate 1,611,189 downwards.
CCACCAGTCCATAATTCACTTTGCCGAAGAATAGCACGATGGCCGCGATCAGGCTGGCGCCAACGGCCAATGGATGCCCGCGGTCGTAAGTTCGCCATAGCCAATAGCAGAGAACCGTAAACAGGGCGACCGAAGGGCCAACGTCCAGGCAGATTCTGGTCACAAATGCCAAGGCAAAAAGCAAGGCGGCATCCATGGCACTCGGCCGCCGCGGCAGCACCAGGCGATAGATGCACAATAGGCTGCATAAAATGTAGAGATCGTAAAGCAGCAACAATGCCTTGTTGATAGGCGCGCGAATTAGTAGATCGCCCAAGGGGCCATAGACGAAGACAAAGTCCTGGCCGAATGTCTTGCCATCGACCACGGCCAATTGCAAAGCTGCCTGCCAGGCGTAACCAATGCCCATCTCCGGCGGCGCGGCAAACTGGCCAGGCAATGACCAGCATGCCGCTATGGCAAGCAGCAAGTACCGAATCTTGCGCGAATCAAGCCAGCCGGCCTTCAGCGCGGCAATAAGCCGGCTTTTCGCCGAAGTTCGTTTCGGAACGAGGAGAACGGAAGTCTCGCGGTCTCTGGCGGTCGGTGGGAACATGCGATGAAGGGCGTCGCAGTTCCCTCTGGACGAGTCGAAAAAAGGTAACGATGCCGTCTTCGGCATCCGGTGCCAATCGACGATGCATCCTTGGTTGTTAAGGCTTTGCTGCCATTCCACGCACCGGACTTAGCCCCGACAATGGAACCGCAGTAAAGAGAGTATGATAAGGCGGCAGAAGTTGCGGTGCAAGGCTACTGAACACTTGAACAAAATGATTCTAAGAGCCAACACTTTACTACGCCTGGCATAATCCCGCACCAACGTTTTCTGCACCTATAGAATCAGGGTCCCAGACCAGGTTCCGCTTCACCAATTCCGGACTATCGGCGTTTTCGACACAAAGCCTTTGGGGGCTGCAGCCGCTGCTTTAAGCACCCCGGTTGTAACAGAAATGTCCCTCTCCGTTAAATAATTAACGAATTCCGCTTGACGGCGTTGTAACAAAGTGGTATTCTGACCGTTAATCAATTAACGGATTCCGGCCTGCCCGGAATGAACAAGGAGACGATCCGTGCCCCGCCCCGCTTCGGAAATGTTGACCGATCGCGAAGCCCAGATCATGGACATCCTCTGGGAACTCCGTGAAGCCACCGCCGAGCAAGTTCGCCAGCGGCTGGTCGATGAGCCGCACGATTCCACCGTGCGGACGTTGCTTCGCGTGCTGAAAGCAAAACGCTACGTCCGCATCCGTGGGCGGCAGCCGGCCGTCTACGTCCCAATAGTCGCCAAGAAGGATGCGCAGCACACGGCCGCGGGGCGACTGATCGACCGCTTCTTTGGCGGTTCCGCCAACGAGCCTCGTTTTGCGACTTCTGGAAGACGAGCGGCTTTCGCTCGCCGAGATCGAAAAGCTCAAGAACAAGTATCTCTCACAACCCTCCAAGGGAGACCTATCATGACATTCCTGGAACGCTTGCACGATATTAGTTGCGCGTCGGCGGCCGGCGCGGGCGGCGAATTGCTGCTGAAGGCTACGGCCGTTCTCGCCGTGGCTTTGGTGTTGGATTTCCTCTTGCACCGCCGCATGTTGCTGGCCTGTTCGGCCACATGGAACGGAGCTTTGGTGCTTCTGGCGTTGTTGCCGATCGCTTGTTTAGCCCTGCCGGCAAAGCGCGTTGCGTCAACTGCGTCTGTTGTTGCGAATGTCGCAGCCTCGACAGAACTGTCGCCAGTCGTGGCGCCAACTACGAGCCTGCCCGAAAACCGTAGAAGCGGCATCCTGCCGCTTGAAAAGAGCGGCGGGACGGCGCTTCTACAACCAAAGTCACGACGTTACGATCGAGGTTCCGGTTGACGACGTTGTCGAAGAGCCGGTTGCGACGCAGATTTCCACGAAGCCACCCGCGCAAGTCGCCGCGGCCGCTTCCGCGCCACTTCCTTCATCCACCGCCGCGCCAGCCTCGCGCTGGGCGACATCGCTCGCCTGGGCCGCAGCAGCGCGACCGTGGTTCGTTCCTGGTCTTGTTGCGGTCTATCTTGCGGGCGTGGCTATACTCGCGCTGCGTCTAGTGGCCTCGCTCTTGGCGGTATCGCGGTTGCGGCGGCGAACACAGGCTGTGTCGAACAATGATTGGCTGACACAGCTTGCCGTTTGGCGGGCGCGCTGCGGATTGCGGCGTGCGGTCGAGCTTCGGCACGGCAGCGACGTCACCGTGCCGATCGTAATCGGGTTCCGCCAGCCGGCGATCATCGTGCCAACCGACTTGATCGAGTCGGCAGACGGGGCCAAGCGCGACGCGATTCTGGCCCATGAACTTGCGCATATCGTCCGCGGCGACCTGAGATGGCAATTGCTGGAACGCGTGGTCGGCGTAGTGTTGTGGTTTCATCCGCTCGTCTGGTACGCCAGCCAGCGGATCGGCCTGGTCCGCGAGCGGATTTGCGACGGATTTGCCGTGCATCATCTCGGCCATCGCAATGTTTATGTGGAAACGCTTTTGGAGATGGCCACTCGCTTGACCAGCCGGCGCGGGCTGTCGCTCGGATTGGCCGTGCTGCGAACTTCGCAACTCGGCGCGCGCCTGGCCAGCGTGCAGAGTGCGAAGAGCTTGGAGCGCTGTCAGGCTCGCCCGGCGGCGCGGTGGGCTGTCTTATTCCTGACGGCGGCGGCAGCGGTGTGGGCGGGCCGCGCGGCAGTAGCCGTGGAACCCGTGCCGCAAGTATCAGGATTGCCGAGCGATGCGCAAGCATTGCTCGCCGGATACGAGCAAAAATCGGCCCGAATGCAGGCCGAGGTCGATCGCCGGGTGGCCGCCGAGCGCAACGCGCTAGTTAAATCGTTGCAAGCACTACAAGACGATTACACCAAGCAGGCCCGGCTCGACGAAGCCGTCGCCATACGCGACCAATTGCGGCTCATCAAGTCGCCGAAGACAGCGATCGCTGGTCAGACTATCATGCCGTCGTCGGCCGTGGTCACGCCTTCGCCAGGCCGAATGCCGGGAATGGGCGTCCCCAGGGGATGCCCGGTTTTCAACCCGGGATGCCGGGCGGTTCTCCAACAATGTCGGGATATCAGCCCGTGTTGCCGCCCTCGGGAAACGCAATGGAGCCAGCTCCTGCGGAAAACGACAATCCCTTGTCGATGACTCCATTCCGCAAGTTGCCTGGCAAGGAGTTGTTGATTGAAGTGATCGGCTCGCAGTCGGGCACGGTATGGGGCGACAGCGAAGTTTGCACCGACGATTCGTCGCTGGCCGCGGCAGCGGTGCAGTTTGGCGTCTTGAAGCCGGGCGAGCGGGGGATGATTAAAGTAACCATTTGCCCGGGCAAGAAGCAGTACGCCGGCTTCTCACGGCATGGCATCGCCAGACAGCCGTGGGATAACAGCAACGGCGTTTACGCGAGCCTGAAAATCGAAGCCGCGCCGGCCGGCGCCTATCGGGCTTGCCACCAAAACAGCGGCACGACAACCGGCGAAAGCATTTCGGGCGGCGTCACCACTTACACTGTTGAAAACAACAACATCACTCTCGCCAACTTCGTCGGTTCCACGTTCGTCTTCCAAACGACAGGGGTAGTGAACTCCACGCTCTGGGGAACCGACCAGTACACGAACGATTCGTCGCTCGGCGCAGCGGCCGTCCATGCGGGCGTATTGCAAGCGGGCCAAACCGGTTACGTTTACATGGAGGTCAAGCCCGGCATTCCGTTCTATCGCGGCTCGACCCGCCACGGCGTAACCAGCAGCGATTGGAAGAACGCCGGCGAGTACGTCACGCTGGCGTTCTACTCGCCAAACGTGGCCGCGCAGGTGTCGAGATCGGCCCGCCAGTAGCCGATTACTCGCCGCGCGTGGTGATTCAGGTGCGTGCGGCGAACGAAGCCTCGTCGGATTTGTTCCGGCGATCGGTCGGCCAGGCACTCTATTTTGAGGTCACCGGCTCGACCGAGGGAACCACATGGGGCAGCAACCCCTACACCGACGATTCCTCGCTGGCTGCGGCCACGGTCCATGCCGGAATCCTTGAGCCGGGCGAGGAAGGTATCGTCAAGGTTCAAGTCGAACCGGCTCTGGACAACTATCCGGGCTCGACTCAACACGGCGTCACGAGCCAAAGTTGGAACTCCGGCGGCGGCTACGTGGCTCTGCGTCTCAGCCGCGCCAGCGAAAAGGTGATCAAGTTCACTGGACGGGATGGAAGTGGCGGCAGCGCCGTCAAGTACTTCGTCAATCCATCGTCGGTGCGGCCGGGCAGCCCAGGCGGCCCCAAGGCGTCGGCATCGCAGCGAGTATTGCCCGATCCGGGAACGATGGCAGACTACGCGCAATCGCTCGGCCAGTCGTTCAGTTTCCGCGTCACCGGCAGCACCGAGGGCAGCATCTGGGGCACCGACGTTTATACCAACGATTCGGCGCTGGCCACGGCCGCGGTTCACGCCGGGGCGCTACGGGCAGGAGAATCGGGCATCGTCAAAGTGACAATGCTCCCGGTGCTGGCGCAATACCACGGTTCGACGAACAACGGCGTCACGAGCCAGCCGTGGGAGAACGACGGCTCATACGTGAGCTACAGAGTCGAACGGGCCGATGGGGTGCGAAATCGCGTGCCCCTGATGCGCGACCAAGGCGCCGTGCCGAGCGACATCCTATCAAATCACCAACGCGAAGTTCAGAACTTTGGCGGCGCAGTTCCGCCGGCAACGCCGTCGCGCAGTCCAAGCAACATTTACGACCCTGTCCGGCCACGCTAATCCTTCAAACGACCTCTGCGACATGCCCGCGGCTCGGCGACGGAGCAATTGTTTCGCAAGTTCAACTTGCCGTATCTCGCAATGCGCGATCATCCCGATTGCCTCTGCGGTGGTATTGATTTGGGTTTGCCCGGCCCAATAATGGTAGCGCATCGGCAGCCGCTTCTTTGAGTGCGGCTGCAAAGGATAAGAACCTGGGTCAGAGACGGTCTCCCGCACTCTAGGCCTTGTCGCTCAACGAAAGACTAGGAGGATCATATGAAACGTGTCATCAGCTTGCGCACCCGAACCGTCTCGATTGGACTCGTCACCGTCGGCCTCGCCACCTATTGCTGGCATTATGCGAGCGTACAAGCGCAGCCGCCGGCCGCGCAACCGCAAGGGTCGGTCACCATTCAAGCCGTCGTGGAAATACAGAAACCGCCGCCCAGCAGCTACATGCCGGTTGTCGAGCAGGAACCTTTCGAGAAAGTCATGGCCCGGATGTCGGCCGCCAAGGCAGAGATCATGCAGCGGCAGATGAAGCTGCTGGACGAACGCTACGACCTGAGCGACAAGCCGGCGAAGGGTGTCACGATGTCGCGCGGCAAGCCGATTCAGGAAGGCGTGCGTGTGAAACTGCCGGACGGCGTCAAGTCGTGGCAGGAACTGGCGGCGATGAGTCCGGAGGAAATCAAGGAGAAGGGGCTTTGGCCCAAAGGGTTCCTGCCACTGCCGCACCCAAATCATCCGGAAGGCGGCATGGTCTTCCCCAAGCCGGTCATCGACGAGATCAAGAAACAGGAAGGCCGCGAATTGGAGCGATTCGACCTCGACTATGACGTGCCGAACCACTTCCTGCCCGAATACCCGCCGGCCATCTTCCTCACCACGCGGCCGGACCTGGGCGATGTCTCGCAGGGCCAGGTGCTGACGCTGGCCAATTACTACAAGTTGTTCAACGGCCTGCTGAATCCCAAGCAGCTTGAAGGGCTGCGGCTCTTGCTCACGCCCTTCCCGCAGCAGCAGTTCAACGCCACCGACGACCGCCGCGTTCCCAAGCCAAGCAGCGGTGTGACCTGCTTCGATTGCCACGTCAACGGGCACACGAACAAGGCGACGCACCTGGTGGGCGACATTCGCCCGCAGGAGTTCCGCCACCGCATCGACACGCCTTCGCTACGGGGCGTGAACATCCAGCGACTTTTTGGTTCGCAACGGGCATTGAAAACTGTTGAGGACTTTACTGAATTCGAGCAACGGGCGGCCTATTTCGACGGCGACCATGTCATCGCGGCGAAAAAAGGCGTTAATACGCTGGAGCGCGGCAGCCAAGTCCACTTCATGACCGAGTTCATGGAAATCCTCGACTTCCCCCCTGCCCCGAAGCTCGGCGTGTTGGGCGTGCTGGACCCGAAAAAGGCGACCGAAGCCGAGATGCGCGGGCAGAAGGTTTTCTTCGGTCCCGGCCAGTGCGCGGCCTGCCACAACCCGCCGTACTATACAGACAACCTGATGCACGACCTGCAAACGGAGCGCTTCTTCAAGACCGGCGTCACGTACAATGGCCACACGGCCGTCGGCGACGGGAAGATCAAGACCTTCCCGCTGCGGGGCATCAAGGACTCGCCGCCCTACCTGCACGACGGCCGGCTCTTAACCTTGGAGGACGCCGTAGAATTCCACAACCTCGTGCTGGAAACGAAGCTCAGCGAGGAGCAAAAGAAGGACCTCATCGAGTTCTTGCGGTGCTTGTAACTTAGACCGCCTCCGTCCTTGCCATCGCCATCAGCATGACCTCCGGCAGTTTTGCGACCCCGCAATGCCGGAGCATGTTGATGACTTGGGTCGTCGTATAATGGGCGTGCGTGCAGACGTGCAGCAGTGCATCGCTGCGGCGGCAGCCGAATCGCTGCACCTGATCGCCAACCTTCCGCGAGCGGTAGATGGTTTCTTCCAGCGCCGCCGGCGTGAGGGCCGCGAGGTAATTGGCCCAGCGTTTGTCGAGCGCGGCCCATTTCTCCTGCAGATCGCCGAAATCCTTGATGCCGCCCTCACCCTGCTGGTTGCCGGGGATCATGCCCGGCAGGTCCCCCGGCAAGAGAGCCGTCTCGTTGCCCAGGAGCGTTTCCAGCCACACGTATTCGGCCCCGTGCATGTGCAGGAGCGACTTCCAGACGGTGCCTTGGCCGATCTCAAACTTGGCATGAAGCTTCGCTGGGCTCAATTGGCCGGCGGCATCAAGTAGATTCTTGGTTGCCCAGTTGCGATGCTGGTGAAGGCGGCGGATCAAGCTTATTGCGTCCATTGGGTTCCCTCCAATAGCTGTCAGTTACTTGGTTGGCTAGAATAGGGCAGTATAGCGGCACAGCCGTGTTCGGAACACTGCCCATGAGTACAAAGATGGATCAAACGCAGCCCACGATCCCAGTGACATTTCGATGCTATCTGGTTGACAAACCCTCCGACGGCCCGGTTGCGGCCGGAGTGGCGGAGCGGCGCATTGATGACCTGCCCGAAGGCGACGTGCTCGTGCGGGTCGCCTACTCGTCGCTGAATTACAAAGACGCCTTGGCCGCCACCGGAAATCGCGGCATCGTGAAACGGTTTCCGCACGTGCCTGGCGTGGACGCCGCGGGCACTGTGGTCCGCAGCGATTCGCCAGAGTGCAAGGTGGGCGACGAGGTCCTCGTTACCGGCTTCGATAACGGCGCGACGCGGTGGGGCGGCTGGGCCGAGTACCTCCGCGTGCCGCACGACTGGATTGTACCGCGGCCCGCAGGCCTTTCGCTCCGCGAGGCGATGATTCTAGGCACCGCCGGGCTAACCGCCGCTTTCTGCACGGACGCTTTGCAGAAGCACGACGTCCGCCCGGAAAAGGGAGCCATCCTCGTCACTGGCGCGTCCGGCGGCGTCGGCAGCGTGGCCGTGGCGCTGCTGGCAAAGCTGGGCTACGAAGTGGCCGCCGTGACCGGAAAATCGTCGAGCCACGCCTACTTGAAGGGCCTTGGCGCGACCAAAATCCTCGGCCGCGAGGAAGTCGACGACACGAGCGGACGGCCATTGCTCTCGGCTCGCTGGGCCGGCGGCATAGATACCGTCGGCGGCAACATCCTCGGCACGATGCTCCGCTCGATCGTGCATGGCGGCTGCGTGGCGGCCTGCGGTCTGGCCGCGAGCAACGAACTGGCGATCACCGTCTATCCGTTCATCCTTCGCGCGATCACGCTGACCGGAATCGACGCCGCCTGGTGTTCAAGCGAAGCGCGGATCAAGGCATGGCGGCGGCTTTCCAGCGAATGGAAGCTGCCGCAGCTCGAATTGATCGCCCACGTGGCGACGCTGACAGACATCGGCACGTTTGTGACCGATATCCTGGCTGGGCGGATCCAAGGCAGAACAGTCGTAGAGATTCGCTAGCTCTACTTGCTGCCGTTCTCGCAGCGGCCGAAGACCATCCGCCCGGCGCTCTTCTGGATCACGCTGGTAACGGCGATGTTCACCTGCTGGCCGATGTGCTCGCGGCCGCCTTCGACGACGACCATCGTGCCATCGTCCAGGTAGGCGATGCCCTGGCCGTGCTCCTCGCCCGCCTTGACGATGCGGACGCAGATCTGTTCGCCGGGTAGGAACGACGGCTTCATGGCGTTGGCCAGGTCGTTGAGGTTGATCACCTCGACGTCCTGGAGCTGCGCCACCTTATTGAGGTTGTAGTCGTTCGTGACCAGCCGCCCGTGGAGGTGCTTGGCCAGGGCCACGAGCTTCAGATCGACCGGCTGGTTGGCGAACTCGGGCAGTTCGCGATCGAACATTTGCACGTCCAACACCTTAGTTTCGCGGAGCCGGTTGAGGATGTCCAGCCCGCGCCGCCCGCGGCTGCGGCGCATGCGGTCGGAACTGTCGGCGATGCCCTGCAATTCGTTGATCACGAACTTGGGGATCACCAGTTGGCCGTCGAAGACGCGAGCATCGACGACGTCGGCGATGCGGCCGTCGATGATCACGCTGGTATCGAGGATGGAAGGCCGGGCACCCTTGATCTCGCGGGCGAACTCGACGTAAGGAATCACGAAACGGAAGTCGTCCTTGGTCTGGATAAGCAGGCTGATGCAGACGTAACAGAATACAATGCCCAGAATCAAGATGATCCAGCCCTCGTTGGCCTTCCAGATCGGTTCGGGCACGAAGGGCTTGATCACGAATTGTGCGATATAGGCCATAAACATGCCGACGATCAGGCCGAAATAGACCGACGAGATCACGTCCAGCCGCTTGCGGCGGATACCCAGATCCAGCGCGATGACGCTGCTGGCGAGCGCGATCAGCCCGCCCACCACCTCCCAGGCCAACCATTCTGGCTGGCGGGGAAAGGTGACCGAATTGATAATCGACACCCCAAGCCCGGCGGCGGCAAGTACGAAAATGCATCGCAGAATGATTAGCGCCATAGACTACATTCTAATACGTCGAGCGAAGGGCGGGAAGGTCGGTCGGTGCTACGGCTCGAAATGCCCGTGCAACCGCCGCATAATCTCGACGGCTGCCTCGTGGAAGAACCGCTCGCCCGGCTGCTCCCGGGCAGCCTTGTCCAGCAGCGCCAGCGCCGCTTCTTCACGGCCGTCGCGGCAAAGCTGGACGGTCCATTCACGGTAGAGTTTCACGTAGTTGGCATGGAATGCCTCATAAGCCGAATCCGTCGCCAGCCCCAGGCGAAACAACTCGGCCGCCTTCGAGTACTCGCCGGCCGTGGCCAGCTCGATGCCCCAGTTGTTGATCGTGGCGAGATAGTTGCCTTTAGCGGTTGCGTTGATTGGATCGAGCCGCACGGCCTTGGCGTTCGCCGCGGCCGCGTCGCCAAAGCGTCGCTCGGCAAGGAGATCGACACCGCGATTGTAGTAGATCGTGGCCACAAGCTGCACGTCGCTGATCTGTCGCGGTTGGCCGCTGAAATTTGTTTTGTCGTTTGACGCGAGGTCAAACCACTGCGGGCAAGTTGTTTCGATATCAAGCACCTCGTGGGGCAGCACGAGGCGGCTCATCGCGTGGCCGGGGAGCTGAAGTGCAACGGCATTCAGGTCGAATCGCCGCGCTAGACAATTCATAAGCACCGTGGCCGTAACACAATTGAACCGGCCGTGATCGAACGCCTGACGAAGATCGCTTGCCTGAAGACTATATCCGTCGTGAAGAAGCTTTCGGTGCAAGTACTCGAAGATTGCACGAGCCTGAGCGTGGGGCTCGCCGCGGACGTTGCCCGACTTGCCCAGCGACTCCGCCAGGGCATCGAACCGCCGGCAGTAGCGGCGGAGTTCCTCTTCGCGATGGACTCCGCCAGCGATCAGGCCTGCCTCCAGGAGCGCGAAGTGGTTGAAGCGGCCGTCGTGGATTTCGGAAAACAGACGCCGCTCAAGATCACTTAGCTGCGGCGAAAGCACCGCCTCGCGAACGTCAATCGAGCCGCGAAGTTCCGCCGCGCGGCACCGCGAAGCGCCGGCGCACAGGAGCAATAAAATCGATAGAAGCTTGAAGCGCTTGCGAGTGAGAATATCCCACCGGCCGCAGGCGCGTCGGCCTGGGTTCGCTCGCGGATCATTGCTTTCGAACTTGAGCATGACTTACAGGCGTCTAGTAGCGGTTGTGGCGAGTGAGCAGGCAACGCCGGCCGCGGCGACCTTTCCGCGGGCGGAACATGGACGGAACAGGTGAACTCTACGTTGCAAAATGCCAACGTGCGGCGAGAATCGAACGTTGATTGGCTGCTGTCAGCAGTCCAAAACGCCTAAAAGACACTCGACGGGAATCGCGACTTTACGCTCCCGCCGATCTCGCCCAGGCGGCATGATCTCGGGCCAGATCGCCAAAACCTTCAGCAGTGAGCCGGTCTTCGATGCACGCACGTCATTTCCCTTTCGCCGGCGCGGGGGACGCGGCCGGCGCGGCGCAGGCACGGGCGGAGCCGCGATCCGATCCGCCACGGTGAGCAAAAAGACGACGTGGGTCTTAGCCGGGGCGGGGGGCTGTTGCGTCGCGGGGGATGGCGCCGCAGGCTGGGATTGGGATTGGGCCGATCCTGCCGGGGCGGCGCCGGCTTGCGGATTCAAGTTCTGATCGCGCAGTTTGTAGTTCCAGCCGGCCTCCGCATCCGCCTGCCCTTGCTTGCCACGCCCATTTTGCGACGGAGCGATTTCCGACGGTTTGGTTTGCGATTGCTCCGCGTCCCTGGCGGCCTGACCTTTGAGTTGATGATTATATCCTCCTCCGATGCCGCCGAAACCTCCGCCGCCGACCGATCGTCGGCCGGCCTTTCGCAGTTCCTGATCAAGCGCGGGCGGCACGTCCAGCAGGGAAAAGTTGTCGCGGTCTTGACGGATCCTCTCAATCAACGTCGCCAACTGCGCGGGACTGGCATCGATCGCGTAGGTGATCGGCGGCAAAGCACTGCCCAGCGCCCCGCGGAGGTTCGATGTGTCGGCCGATTTCGCCGGGCCTTGTCCGTAGTAATTGTACTGGCTCGCCGTGCCAGCCTGCTGGATCGTGCTGTTGGCGTTTGCCGTATTGTCGGCCATCGCGGCCTGGGCGCCGCCGAGCGCGCCAGTTCCATTGAGGTTTTGGCCATTGGGATTTGTGCCGTAGGAGTTCGATCCGCTCAAGCTGTTGTTAAGGCTGCTGTCATTCGTTGCCGTACCGCGTGACTGGGCGACGCTCGCCGCCGGTTCAGTATTGGGGGCAGCCGACGAGCCACGGGAGGCCGAGTTCTGCGCGACCTCCGCCGCGCCTGATTGTAGCTGGGCGACTGTTGCTGGACGGCCTGCTGCTGGACGCCCTGCTGCTGCCGCCCCGTACTCCCTCGCGACGCCGTGCCCGCAAGCGGCATTTGCACGCCGCCGGGCGAGAGGCTGCCATTCTCCGCCCCGAGGTTCTGATACCGTGCCAACGATTGCTGTCCGTAGTTATTGAGCGAGTTATTTAGCACTGCCGTTGTGGCGATGCCATTCTCGGAAAGCAATCTTCTAAATGTGCCGTCGCGGGCCGCCGCCACCGTACAATTAAGACTGATGACCGCGGCCACCTGTCCGCCGCCCATCTTGGCAGCGACGACATCGGACTCGCCTGCCTTCTGGCTCGACAAAGGTGGCAAACTTAACGCCGGCGCCGACATCGGCGCGGCGGCCGCGGCCGGCGCGGCGACGGGACTGGGGGCCGAGGGAGCGGTCGGCGGCTGGTCGGCGGCGATCACCTTCGACTGATCCAGCTTCTTCTCGATCGCCATGCGACCGCCCGCGCCGCCGCCTTCGCCGCGAGCAACCTCGGCGGCATCTTTGCCCGCAACGACGCCTGCGCTGGATATCTGTCCGTCGGCCGCCTTGGAGTGAACGCCCTCGCTCGGCACGAACCGGTTTTGCGATTCTACTCCGCCATGCGCGGTCATATCGCCGGCGGGCAACTTTTCGCCGGATGCTAGGGCGGGCTCGGCTGGTTTTGTTTCGAGGGCCGGTTTCACCGCGATTGGCTTCTCTGCAATCGGCTTCTCTAGGGGCAGCGGCGTGCCGGGCACCGCGGGGCCGGCCTTTGCTTCTTCGAGAGGCGACTCCTTTGCAATTGGTTCCGGCAGAGCTTCTGGTTTGGCGGGCGCGGCCGACATGGCCTTCCTGCTGAACTCACGAGTTTCGCCGTTGCGAGCCTCGCAATCGGTCGAAGTCGCGCGTCGCCTCGGCTGCCTTATCGGCGCCTTTATCGGCGGCCGAGGCGATCTCTGATTTTGCCGCCGACTCGCGACGATCATCGCTCTTGGCGTCTTTTTTGGCGTCTCCCTCGGCGAGGGCAAATGGCGCGGCTCTTCGGCGCAACGTCCTTTGGCATGTTGGCCGGCGCCTGCCAACTCGGCTCGACATTCGACTTCTTGCGCATCTCGGCCGTATTATCTCCTACCGCCGCAGCCGGTTTATCTTTGTCTAGCCCTGCCTGTTCACGGTTCGCCTTTTGCGGCGGAGCGTTGAAGTGAATGATAACACCTACGACGATGACGATAGCCGACCAGATCAACGCGCGCGGACTGAACATGCCACGCCAGGAGAGCTCGCGCCACGGAAAACCCTCGGACGTGGACGAATCATCCCCGTGCGAGGTCAACGCGGCCGCGGCGCGCCCTGCGGACGGCTCATCGGCCCCGTCGCTTTTTTTGGCTTCTGCTTTTTTGGGTTCATCGGGGGGCAAAAGCATCCGCCGCTCAGCAACCTGGAGCACGCGCGGGCCGAGGTCTTCATCGAGCTTCTCCTGCGGCAGACTTTGCAACGTGCCGCCCAAGGCGCGCAGCTCCTCCAGCAACTGCCGGGCCTCCGCGCTGGAGGCCAGGATTTGCTCGGCGCGCGCCTGCTCTTCGGCGGTCAATTCACCGTCAAGATACGCGCTAATCAGTTCGCTTTCGGAAACGTCGCTCATCGTCATCTCTCGTTCCCCCGCTCTGCGTGGGAATCTTCCTTTCGGCGGGTGGCACGTCCCTGAGCATCCGGCGAAGGCCGTGGTTTTACGTCTCGCCACGCCCTTCGCAAGCTCAGGGACATGCCACCCAATTCGGTAACTAAGTCCTTTTCAGGCCCTCATTCTTCCATCGCCAAAACTTCCTTCAACTGCTCGCGGAGTTGCAGCCGTGCCCGGTGCAAGCGGCTGCGGATCGTGCCCACCGGGAGGTCGAGGACCTCGGCGATGGACTCGTAGCAGTACCCTTCCATTTCGCGCAAAACCAGCACCACGCGATACTCTTCGGGCAGTTGCGAGATCGCGTAACGCACCTGGCGGCACCGCTCGTCGCGCTCGAGCCGATCGCTGGGTGCGTCGGTCGTTTGCGACGACCCTTCCGAGCCGCGCACCTGCCCGTCGGCAATCGCCGTCTGTTCGGCCGTGCGCATCGCTCCACGGCGGCGGCGATGGGTAGCCGCCACGTTAAAGGCGATGCGATACAGCCATGTGTAAAAAGCGCTGGCGCCCTGGAACGACTCCAACTTGAGGAACGCCTGGACGAAAGCCTCTTGGACTACGTCTTTGGCATCCTCGGCATTGCCGGCCACGTGGACGAGCGTGTTGTACAGCCTATCCTGGTACTTTTCGACCAGTTGCCCGAAGGCTGACGTCTGTCCCGCCAAGGCCTGGCTAATCAGTTGGGCATCGTCGTTCACAGTTGTCTGACTATTAGAGACATGTGGAGGGCAAGAAGTTCCCACGTGGGGCAGATTGCCAATCTGCCGCGCATTTTGGCAGGTTGGCAACCTGCCCCACGTTCTTAATCATCGCCGGGCGGGTGGTTAGTGTCAAACCCCCTCCGGTGGATGACTCGCGGTCGCTTCCACAACTACCTATGCTCTTTGCGGGGGACGCGATATCTGTGTCGTGGTTTGTCGCACTTTTTATTACTTATTTTGTTATCAGATAACATGTCGCGGCCGTGGTAGAGGTGGTGCATGAGATGTTAAGTTGGGCAAGATTGGTGCGAACTGCGGGGAGCCGGGAGCGGCGAGCTTGGAGCAGTGAGCCATGAGCTTGGCGCCGCGAGCCTCCTACGCACCGGCCTTTGCAGGCACCGCCGCGCGCATTCGCGCCGCGTGGTGCGTGGACCGGGCACCAGCCTAAACTGTTATCAGATATCATCTTACGTTCCTTGGACTGAGGCTTTCCAGTCTGGCAAGCTGGGCAACTTTGGTGCGTCGGCACTCGCTCGGGCATTGCACCGCTGGGCATCGACCGTTGGAGTCCCGGCTTTAGCCGGCGCGTTGTCTTCTAGCCTTCGGGCAGCGCAGGGGTGCGGTCGAGCCCTACGAGACCCACCAGAAACCGCCACAAACCTGCGCCCCAATCGTAGCGGTCGTGCATATCGCGTCGTTTTGGACCCAGTTTTTTTCTTCGCGTGTTGAACATCGAGGTTTTGGCCTGTTTTCTGGCTGTTCTCGGGTGCTTTAGAAGACAGGAAAGACATAGAACCGACACAGGACGGACACAGGACGGACTTAGAACGGACATAGAACCAACATAGGATGGACTTAGGAAGGGCATAGGATGCAGACAGGAATACGTCTTATGGTCATTTGTTTTCTTCGGTATCCGGCAATCGGTGGGGAAGGTCGGCAGGCGGAAACCACGAATCACACCAATCACACGAAAGACAGTTTGTAGCCACCGATGAAATCCCGGCGCACCGGGATTCAATCTGTGGCTAACCGCCGTTTCTCTCATCGTTCATCTATCATCCTCTTGTAGCTGCCATTTTGGCAGTCGGTGCATGTCGTTGGCACCGGCCATTTACGGCGATGCGCCCCGCCCTCGCGAATTTCGCCTGCTGGGGCACATCGCCGGACGTTGCCGTAAGTCCTGCGTAGACAATAGTTTACACAATCTTGCATTGAGGGCATTTGTCGGCCCTCCACACGAAGGGGTTGGGGCGCATCTCCCCGCGCGACATGGCTGGCCGCCTGCCATTTCTTGTATGTAAATATCAGTCTACAACAGATCGCACATATCGTGCCAATCGCGCGGAATCCCGTTGGAGCGGTGATTTCTACTTTGCAAGTCGAGAGTGCCGGCCGACCCCGGCGGCCAGGGGGCAGGAAATGCTTTCCGCCCCTCTTGCCGCTGGGACCAAATGGCGAAGCTCGGAGCAGGGCATCTAGGATGCCAGCCGCGAGGCGAGGGGCATTCATGCCACTTTCCGGCTTTAGCCGGTGTTAGGCCCGTAGCTTTAGCTCGGGTCGAAACGGTCCACGACGCTTCCAAACCCTCCGTCGTCCGCCGCCGCCGCCGCCAGCGGCGGCGGCGGCGGCGGACGGGGAATAGCGGATACACGCCTGACTCCAACCCGTGCTAAAGCAACGGGCCTAAAACGGCTGGGGCGGAAATTGCCGTAAACGGCCATCACGGGATGCGCCAGCGCCAGGCCCGGGCAGATTCCTCTT
Organism: uncultured Planctomycetia bacterium; assembly: GCA_963707295.1. GTDB lineage: Bacteria > Planctomycetota > Planctomycetia > Pirellulales > Thermoguttaceae > JANXQG01. Next base: position 1,595,478 of record CAVPPL010000005.1, on the reverse strand, counting down.
CTCCGCTCTTTCCGTAGCCCCGGAATCGCGCTAAGCTGGGGGCATCGGCCGTTAGCTTTTCAACCTCCTTCACTGGCCGCGACAAGCACGCTGGGGTCATGACTTCAATCGGCTATATAGTTAGGAAAGTCGAAAACCCGGTCCGACACGACCGCCCCCGGCTCCTAAGCCGCAGTTGACCTTGGGAATTGTGACGTTGCCGCAAAGGTCGTTACAATAGGGAATGATCGGTGGAAAGCGACTGTTCTCCTGGTTCCAACGCGGAATTCCTGCGTAAAGAACGTCACGAGAAATGCTCGATCACGGATCGCTGGTCGAAAACGCCGCGATCGTCGCGTTCTTATGCCCCTGAATCTGCGAAGAGGATTCCGATGACAATAGGACAGATACCCAAACGAAATCGCGCACCCAGCCATCGGGACATCGCGAACGTGCAGGAGGAACTGCTCAAATGGTGCCCGAATGTAGAGGATGTCGCAACCGATGACTTTGGTATTTGTATGCTGGGCGTGCGGCCTTCATAGTCCGAAAAGCTGGACTAGAAAAGAGCGGCTCATGATACGTTGCCACGTCGAAGCGTATGACGAAAGCAAACCGGAACTGCCCGAAAACTTCATACTCCTTTGCGAACGGTGCCATAAAGAACAGCCGGACAATCTGCAAGTTGGAGGCGCTCAAGTATTGGCTGCGTACGCGAGAACGCGATGATGATTATTTGCGTCGGTCCTGGGCCCCGCTGATCGCTTCGATGGGGATCTTGAGAGAGGAGGTCGGCGAAGTCGTGATGAATATCGCGTTTAAGGAAGTCTTTGGCGTGGAACTAGGATCAATGGAAAATGACCGCGCCGTCCTCGAGCCGGTGTTTAGGCGATATTTTGTGGAATCGGACAAGCTCGGAAAGTCTTCGAGCAATCGGGCGGCGAACTTCCGTTGGGGATGGTTTGCAGACCTTCAGGCGTGGTGTATTGCCAACAAGGATGAGGTCGAAATGAAGATTCAAGGGATTATGAACGCCTTTGGAGAGCGAAAGGGTCACGACGATTTGTCGGGATCGTAATATCGCCTCTGACCGCCTGCTCTCCCACATGCCACATCAATACGCTTATCGCGCTAAAGTTAAAAGAGAACGCAATCAAGGAAGTGCAGCAATGCCTCTCAATGAAATGTCACCGTGGGCAATCGTGGCGGTGCTGTCAAGAATAGCGCGCCACGTTCAACGCGGGGTCGAGGATCTTCGGAAATCGCAACCCGACGCTGGCGAATGGCAACTCCGTGCAGTAGACAAGGCGATCTGGGTCGCCGAAGAGTCAGCGCGCCGTGGATTCGCTGGCGAGGGTGCTCAACAACTAGCGCGGGACGCGATGAGCGTCGTCGAAGATGCAAGAAAGGATAACGAGCCTAGAGCCGCGACGCCGCGTTGTGCGCGGCCTACGCCGCGACGGCAGTGTCCCTTACCCAGAATAGACAGGAACTGCTTCTTGCAGCGGAACGGGGTCTAACCACCGCAAAACGGGAATTCAAGCAAGACCGCCTGCCAGAATTCGAGTGCGACATCGAGCAGGTTGCCAAGTTGGGATGCGGGCTAATCTCCTCCAACCCTGCGCCTCTTGAAATGCTCAGTTTTGTGCATCATCAGGCCGTCCATGAGGCTGGCCATGCCGTCGCTTGCTGCCATTTGGGGATTCTGTTCGACACGGTCCGAATCATATACGACCCCGGGGTGGAATTGTGCTGCAACGGTAGAGACGCCAATTCCCGCCTCGGCGCGGTGGCCGGGGCCGCTGCCGAAGACGTTATGTTTGGACCTGGAGGGCGACAAGAATGGGGATGGCGCGGAGACCGTCGCATGCATGGGGAATGCGGTGGAACTAATTTTGAGGCTGATGTGGCCAAGGTCCGCAAATATGCTTGGTTCAGCAACCGTGCCCTCCTGGAGATTGCGTCTTCGCTGGAGCATTCTCCCTCTCGCATGCTTGGCGACAAGGCCGTTAAAGAACTATTGGCATCCACCACAAAATCATAAGGGGACGGAAGGGACATCTGATTTACGATTACACCGAGCCTTATGCCGTCGCCGTCTTCGCAGCCATACACTGGCGAACCCCAGGGCCAGCGCGCACTCTGGGTAGAATGGGCTGGCGGGATAAAGATAGTGTTGATATAACCGAACCTAGTAGAAATCGAGGTAGCTGAAGACGCACAAGGAGGGTTCGGGAATGATGGATGTCGGGGTAGCAGAGATCAATGGAATTGTTCGGCACTTTGAGGAGATGAAGGATCCGCGGAGCCACGTCAATCGGCTTCATCTCTTGGTGGATGTTATCGTCATCTCGCTGCTTGGAGTTTTGGCAGGAGCGGATGGGCCGCTGGCCATTGCGACATGGGCGGCTGCGCAGGAGGAATGGCTGAAACGCCATCTCCGATTGCCGGAGGGCATTCCTTCCCGTGATACGATCGGACGGGTTCTTCAGTCATTGAAGCCATCGGCCTTTCAGAAATGTTTTGCGGCATGGCTGACCTCACTTCAGGAAGAGCAATCTGTTGCGGAGAACGATCAACAAGAGGAACCTCTCCGTCAGATCGCTTTGGATGGCAAATGCTTGCGGAGATCACACGCACGTGGCCGTGGCTTGGGGGCGATGTATCTGGTAAGCGCGTGGGCCACGGATAAGGGAATCTCTTTAGGGCAGTTGGCTGTGGAGGAAAAATCGAACGAAATCACGGCAATTCCGCAGCTTTTGGATCAACTGGAGCTAACGGGCGCGGTGGTCACCATTGACGCTGCGGGTTGTCAAAGGAATATTGCCGACGAGATCGTTGCGGGCGGGGGCGACTATGTTCTGGCGTTGAAGGGAAACCAAGAAACCTTGCATCGTGACGCAACCGATCTGTTCGCAAAACTGTTGGCCGAGGATTTTGGCGATACGCCTGTGAGCCGTCATCAAGAATGTGAGCGTGGTCACGGCCGCACAGAGGAACGGTACTACTATCAGATTTCTGTTCCCGCCGACTTTCCGCAACGTGAGAAGTGGACCGGCTTGAAGACGTTTGGCTTGGCGATTCGACGATGCATCATCAACGGCAACGAGACGATGGAACACCGTTACTACATCAGCAGCCTCTCACGTCACGGACGAAAATTTGCAGGTTGCGTACGCGGTCACTGGAGCATCGAGAACAAACTGCATTGGGTGTTGGACATGACGTTCCGAGAAGACGAGAGCCGGGTACGAGACCGTTGCTTGGCCGACAATCTCGGTTGGCTTCGTCGCATGGCATTGACCCTGCTGAAACAACATCCCGGCAAAGACAGTATCGCCATGAAGCGTCGCCTAGCCGGCTGGAGCGTTGACTTCCTGATGCAAGTCCTTACGGGGAAAACAACTTAGTATGCGCTGGCCCTGGGCGAACCCTTTGCTGCCACTGCGGGGGGTCGCGAAGAATCTCGTCCATGAATCGGCAGGCCATCTTGGCCGGGACTTTCACGCCCTGCTCCCATGCTCTGTGCCTTCCCTGCCGCCTTGACCGCTTTTTCGTCCCGACGGCGCGGCCTCTTTCGCCCGGCGATTTCTTGTTGACTTCACTCGTTTGCAAATCGCTGACGAAATCATATAATTAGATCAAAGCGTCTTATTCCGAAAGTCGCCAAATCCGAGCCGAGTCCAGCACATGTCTTCCGTGGCCCAGCAATACACCGACAATGACGTGCGCCTGTTCCTTCCGCCGCGGTTCGCGAACTCGGCAGTTGTCGTGGAAGAAGTAGCGCAAGCGAGCTTCGCATCCGCAAGACAGCCGCGCCGCCGGAAGATGAAGTCTCCTTCACTGAAGAGCGGCGACCGCCGCTTGAGGACGAGGACCGGGATTTTATTCTTGCCCTGCTGGCCGCACCGCCGAAGGCGGAACCCGAACTGAAAAAGGCCGCCCAAGAGCACCCGGCAAGATCGAGAGAGAGTTTCGACTTCCGACCGAGGTGGGAATCAGGATGGACCTATGAGTGAAGCAGTGGTGACCATTGAGGATGCCGCTTTTCGTCTTGCCGAGCTAGTGGAGGAAGTCTCCGCCAGCGGCGAACCGGCCGTTTTGACGAAGGCAGGCCGCGCAGTTGCGCGAATCACGGCTATTGCGCCTTCGGGCGGACCGCCCGGAGATTTGATCGATTTTCTTCGCCGCTGGCAAGCCAAGTACCCCGAGCCGGACGATCAGCTTGCAGAAGTGATCGCCGAAAGCCGTCGCGGCGTCAGGCCAGCGCTCGATCCGTGGGAGTGATCTTCCATGCCGGTGGTTCTGACTCCTCTGTCCTGGTCGCATTCGAGCGGCGACGATTTGACTTCGAGCGGCTCCTCGTTGACCATGGCCCCGTAGCGATTGCCTCGATCACGGCGGCAGAATTGCTGATTGGCGTTGAGGCGCGGATTCGCCGCAACGCCGAGCCCGCCGGGAATCGTTCGTGCAAGGACTGTTCGCACGGATGCCGATCGTGCCGTTCGACATGGCCCAGGCGCGCCTGTTTGCGATCCACTTCGCCGACCTCGCCAGTCGCGGCCAAGTCATAGGTGATAGAGACTTGCAAATCTCCGTGACGGCATTGAGTTTGAATTACGACGTGGCCACACTCAACATCGGCGAGTTTCAGCGGGTGCAGGGGCTGCGACTGGTCGATGTCTCCGGCTATGTGCTGGCGTAGGCGCTGATGGGCTAGAGGGAAGATATCCCCTTCTGAGCTTTTTGGGCCGGAGGGTGGATCTGCGGCGTGGTGCGTTCGTTGCGCGGTGTCACGCATCTTGACACGCCGTTTCTCGCCGCTAGACTCAAAGTGGAGTTGCGAACCTGCTTTCCTATTGCTTTCCACGCGAACAGGAACTTACAGCCGTGTCTTCGATTCCCGTCACCGCGCAACATGATCCCGATTACCCTGTGCCCGAAAACCTTGGGCCAGAATACGCATGGGAAGTGGCAACACTTTACCCTGAGCAGGGCGAATGGTCCGAGGACGAGTATCTGGACTTGACGGACCACGCGAATCGCCGCATCGAGTTCACCAACGGGCGGGTGGAGTTTTTGTCTTGGCCGACATTGATTCATGAAACTCTGACCCAATTCTTGTTCCTCGCGCTCTACCAATACATCGAACGGCGGAATCTGGGCAAGGTTTATAGCAACGGCATTCGCCTGCGGATACGGCCGCGCAAGGTCCGCTTGCCGGATGTCATTTTTTTGCAGCGCGACCACTTCCATGCCCTCCACAATCGTGTTTGGGATGGGGCCGACTTGGTGATGGAGGTAGTAAGCGATTCGCCCAGCGATAAGCGCCGCGACTACGAGGAAAAGCTATTCGATTACGCGGAAGCCAAAATCGCCGAATACTGGATCATCGACCCCGAACGGCAGGTCGTAATCGTTCATCAGTTGGCGGGAAGCAACTATTCTCAGCCGGCCGAATACGTCCGCGGACAAATCGCCGGTTCGGCGCTGTTGGAAGGGTTTGGCGTCGATGTCGGCTCGCTTTTCGCGGCGGCCGAGAATATTCCCGAGTGACCCCGATTCGGCCCGGCCGCCTATTGCCCGTGCGAGCCAAGCGCCTTTTCAACCCGCGCCTTCAGCCATGAATCGCGGTCCGCGCGGAAGGCGGCATCAGCAGCGGGGTCCAACGACAACTTGTGCCGGTTGGGCTGCGCGACCTTGCCCGGTCGCGTTCAATCGAGAATCGCTAGGTCGTCCATGCCGATCCGACGCGGAGCTTGTTCGCATTTCGCACCCCTCTGACAATGCGCGAAAGCGCAGCACGGCTCTGGAAAGCAGTCGCCGCAAATCGCCACTGACTGAATTCTGCCTGCCGCATCTGAAAAAAACGGCAATTTGCTTGCAAATGAATACGCGGCATGATAAAGTCGCCCCGGTGTTCTCGGTGTTGTGACCCCGCGCGGGCTACCTCCGGGCGGCATTGCGGCGGTCACGTCTTGGCCCTTGATTATAAGGAGCAGGCGACGTGATACGGCTTCTCTTTTTCCCGCAGATATTTGTTAAGTCTCGCCCTGGCAGCCGCCGTCTGTTGGTTCCATTCTTCATTTCCCGGAACCCTGCTTGCAGGAAATGACACGGAGAATGGCACCGCCGGTACGGCCGGCGCCAATAGTGGAACGCCCGGCGGCGCTGGCGGAGCTGGGACGGCCGGCGGTCCTGCCTCGGCTGATCCGGCAAAACCCACCGACTCCTCGAACACCGCGACGGCAACCGGTGGGGTGGGGGGAAACGGCGGCAGCGGCGGCGGGAACAACAGCGGCTCGGGCGGTCTCGGTGGTCTCGCCGGCGCTGGCGGGAATGCTTCCGCGAATGCCAATACCGCACCGGCGGTCGGCGCAGCGAGTTCGACCGTCAACGCAACCGCCGGCAACGGCGGCAACGGCGGCGCTGGCGGAGGTTCTTCCGGCGGCGGATCTGGGGGAACGGGCGGCCAGGGGGCGCAAGGCGGCAGCGCCACCGTGAGCGGCTCCGCTTCAACTAACGATGCGAGTTCCGCAACCTTCCAAGCCACGTCAAGCGGCGGCAACGGCGGCCAAGGCGGCATCGGCGGCACGTCGGGCGGTAGCGGCAGCAACGGAGGCAATGCCGGCAACGGCGGCAACGGCGGGACGGCATCCTTTGCGTCCACTCTGGTCGGTCAATCCGCCGCCGGTGGCAACGTCAACGTGACCGGAACCCTCTTTGGCGGTTCCGGCGGTCTCGCCGGCAACCCTGGCATGCCCCAAACCTTTATAACCCGGGCCTCGGCTCCTACGGCGGGAACGGTAGCAGCGTCTCGGTCAGCAACCAACTCAGCGGCTCGACTTCGGGCAGCCTGTCTCTCGAACAGGATGCCTACGGCGGCAGCGGCGGCGGCGCGACGGGCGGCAACGCAGGTCCGGCGGGAAGCTCCTCCAGTTCGCTCGCGTTCACCAGCAGTTGCTCCGCGCTGACGGTGATCACCAGGGCCGGAGGGACTTCTAATATTTTTACCGGAGCAGGCGGTGGAGCAGGCGGCAGTCAGACCTCCAGCCTCGTCAGTGCGGTCGGGGCGGCCGGCGGCGCAGCCTCGGGCTACAGCAACGCGATCAACACCAAGACGGCCACCGGCGGCGCATCGGTCAACAGCCAGGCTAACGGCACGGGAGGCGCCGGCGGCGCCGGGTACAACAATGCCCAGGGGGGCGCCGGCGGCAACGGCTTCTCCGCGGCCATCGGGCAAAGCAGCGGGAACGGCAACTCCGTCACCGTCACGAGCAATGCCCATGCGGGCACGGGTGGCAGCGTTTATAACAACAGTCTGCTCACTTCGGCGGGCAGCGGCGGCATTGCGATGGTCATTTCTGCAAGCGGCGTGGCATTTGGGAACAGCACGGTCACCGTCAACGCCAATGGCTACGGCGGCAACGGCGGTTCGTCGGCAGGCACCAATGCCAACGGCGGCAACGGCGGGACAGTTTCCTTCGTCACGCAGCCCTACGGCCAGTCCAACGGTGGCAACGTCAGCGTGACCGGAATCCTAAACGGCGGCAACGGCGGCGCCGCCTCCGGCAGCGGAAACGGCGGCAACGGCGTCGGCCTCTCGATCAGCAACCAACTCAGCGGCTCGACTTCTGGCAGTTTGTCTCTCGAACAGGATGCCTATAGCGGCGCCGGCGGCGGCGCGACGGGCGGCAATCCGGGCTTAGCGGCGAGCTCCACCAGTTCGCTCACGTTCTCCAGCAGCAACTCCGCACTGACGGTAGTCACGAACGCGGGGGCAGGCACTTTTGCCGATTTTGGAACGGGCGGCAGCCAGACCTCCAGCAACGCCAGCCTGGTTGCGGGGACCGGCGCCGCAGGCACGGCCTACAGTAACGCGACGAATACCAACGCCACCACGGGCGCCGCAACGGTCAACAGCAAGGCCTACAGCGTCGGCGGAACCGGCGGCGCTGGCCTCAACAATGCCCAGGGGGGCGTCGGCGGCAACGCCTTCTCCACGGCCATCGGTCAAAGCAGCGGGAACGGCAACACGGTCAGCGTCACGTGCAATGCCAACGGCGGCTTAGGTGGCTACATTAGTTCCAATAGTCTGGTCACGCCGTCGGGCAGCGGCGGAAACGCAATAGTCATTTCCGCGAGCGGCATAGCGCGAGGGAACAGCACGGTCAACGTCAATGCCAATGCTACCGGCGGTGCCGGTGGCGGCTACCCCCTCAGCTACAGCGGCAGTGGCGACAATGGCGGCAACGGCGGGTCGCCTTCCTTTGCTACCTTGCCCTATGGCCAATCCAACGGTGGCAATGTCAACGTGAACGGAGTGCTCTTCGGCGGATCGGGCGGCTACGCCACCGGCGCCGGCAACGGTGGCAACGCCGCCAGCGTCTCGGCCGTCAACCAGGTCAGCGGCTCGACTTCGGGCAATTTGTATCTCGAACAGGATGTCTATGGCGGCGCGGCGGGTGCCGCGACGGGCGGCAGCCCGGGCTTGGCGGGCAATTCCGCCAGTTCGCTCACCTACTCCAGCAGCAGCTCGGCGCTAACGGTCGCCACCCGCGCGGGTGGAGACAATGATTATGGTGGAACGGGCGGCTACCAGACCTCCAGCAATACTAGTGCGGTCGCGGGCTGGCGCCTCAGGTACGGCCTCTAGCACCGCCGTCAACACCAACACCACTACGGGCGGCGCAACGGTCAACAGCCAGGCCTATGGCATGGGCAATACCGGTGGCAATGGGTACAACAATGCCCAGGGGGGCGTCGGCGGCAACGGCTTCTCCTCGGCAGTCGCGCAAAGCAGCGGAAACGGCAACACGGTCAACGTCACGAGCTATGCCCAGGGCGGCAGCGGCGGCGGTATTTTTTCCAACAGTCTGCTCACTTCGGCGGGCAGCGGCGGCAACGCGTTGCTCATGTCCGCGAGCGGCGTGGCATCGGGCAATAGTCAAGTCACCATCAACGCCACGGCCACGGGCGGCAATGGCGGCAGCGGTGGCAATGCCGGCAATGGCGGCGCGGCTTCCTTCGCCGCGGCGGCCTACGGCCAGTCCAACGGCGGCAACGTCAACGTGACCGGATATCTCTACGGCGGCTCGGGCGGCAACGCCACCGGCGCCGGCAACGGCGGCAACGCCGCCAGTGCCTCGGTCAGCAATAAGGTCAGCGGCTCGACATCGGGCAGCCTGGATCTCGAACAGGATGCCTATGGCGGCAACGGCGGCGCCGCGGCGGGCGGCAACGTGGGTCTGGCGGGCAGCTCCTCCAGTTCGCTCACGTTCACGAGCAGCAGTTCGGCGCTGACGGTGGTCACCAAGGGGGGCGGTAACAATGGGAACGGCGGCAACGAGACCTCCAGCAGCACCAGCGCGGTCGCGGGGGCCGGCGCCACGGGCACAGCCTTTAGCGACGCCGTTAACTCCAACGCCTCCCCCAGCGGCGCATCGGTCAACAGCCAGGCCTATGGCCAGGGCGGTAACGGCGGCACCGGGGTCAACAATGCCCAGGGCGGCCTCGGCGGCAACGGCTTTTCCGCGGCCATCGCGCAAAGCAGCGGAAATGGCAACGGCGTTAGCGTCACGAGCTACGCCTACGGCGGCGGCGGCGGCGGAATCAATTCCAACAGTCTGCTCACGTCTGCGGGCAACGGCGGTAATGCGATGGTCATGTCCGCGAGCGGCTTGGCGTCGGGCAACAGTCAAGTCACCATCAACGCCAGGGCCACGGGCGGCAACGGCGGTGGCAGCGGCACTGGCGGCAATGGCGGGGCGGCTTCCTTCGCCACGCTGCCTTTCGGCCAGTCCAACGGTGGCAACGTCAACGTGACCGGAATTCTCATCGGCGGGGCAGGCGGCAACGCCTCAGGTGCCGGCAACGGTGGAAATGGCGCCAGCGTCTCGGTAAGCGACCAAGTCAGCGGCGCGACTGCGGGGAACCTGTATCTCGAACAGGATGCCTATGGCGGCAACGGCGGCGGCGCGGCGGGCGGCAACCCGGGCCTGGCAGGCAGCTCCTCCAGTTCGCTCACGTTCACCAGCAGCAGCTCCGCACTGACGGTGGTCACCAAAGCGGGGGCATATAATCAGGGAGCGGGCGGCACCCAGACCTCCAGCAGCACCAGCGCGGTTGCGGGGGCCGGCGCCACGGGAACGGCCTTTAGCGACGCGGTCAACACCAACACCACTCCCAACGCAGCATCGGTCAGCAGCCAGGCTAACAGCAACGGCGCCGGCGGAGGCGCTGGAAACAACAACGCCCAGGGTGGCGCCGGCGCCAATGGCTCCGCCGTGGCTATCGGGCAAAGCTACGGGAACGGCAACACCGTTAGCGTCACAAGCAATGCCACAGGCGGTCAAGGCGGCGGCGTTTCTTCCAACACTCTGCTCACTTCGGCGGGCAACGGTGGCAACGCCGCGGCAACAGCCAATGGCAACGCCGCGGGCAACAGTCAAGTCAACATCGGCGTCGATGCCACGGGCGGCAATGGCGGTTCGGGAGGCGCCAATTTCAACGGCGGCAATGGCGGCGCTGCCACGGCCACCGCCACCGGTCAGAACAATCTGGGCGGACAGTCAGTTACCGTCAATGCGTATGCCTACGGAGGTGCCGGCGCCGTCGGCAGCGGCGGCACCAGCGGTCTGAGCGGCACGGCCTTGGCCACCGCGCAGGCGACCGGTGCCGCGGGCAACGCCCAGGCCGACGCGCAACCGCAAATATCGGGCGGAACGATCACTTTACTCTCGGCGACCGCAAGCTCGCCCGTGCAGAGCAGCGTCACGGCAAAAAGCGGCGCCCGCGCTGGCCGTTGCCTCCATCAATCCGACGCTGGCTATGCCTCCGGACTGCAATCCGCGGCTTTCGTCACCGGTTTGCCGAAAGCCTCCGATGTCGCCGCGGCTTTCGCCGATCACCCCGTCGTGCAAACGAATTTCGGCGGTTCAAGCCATGTCCTGGGACTGCTGACCATGGGCGGGGCTTATCCGGGCAGCGCGTCCAGCGGCACACTCACGACCACCAGCCAAGTCAACTTCACGCTCACGTCGGCCGATTTGCCTTCCGGGCAGGACCTGGCGGTGGGGCTGCTGGACCCCCTGGCGAGCGGCGGGTCGGCAGGTTTCAACTCGGTCGAATTCAACATCACTGAGAACGGAAACACCATTCCCGGCAACGATTACCTGTTCACTTCTCTGCCAGCCGCCGAGAACTTCTTCAGCGACAACTTCTTGAATCTGGCGCGATCCGGGCGGACCCACGTTCACCCTGGACTTCATCCTGACGCTGAAAACCCAGCATCCCTTCAGTTTCGACGTTGACTTCGGCATGGGCTCGGGAACCGTCGCGGCACACCCGGCCGCTACCTATTGGGCCCCACGCAGTACCCGGAAACTGGAGCGATGGGACGAAGTGGACCAATGGCGTGCCCAACGCCAACGGCGCAGAGGGCGTGTTCAACGTGGCGACCTCCGCCGCCGTGGCGGTCACGCTGGACGGGCCCGAGACGTTGGTGCGTGCTGCTATTCGGCAACTCCGGCAACGCCAGCTTCGGCTACACGGTGAGCGGCAGCGGCAGCAACGCGCTGACGCTGAACAATTTGGGCACGGCGGCCACGATCACGGTGACGGGCGGCATGCACGCCATCAACGCGCCGGTAATTCTGGACGACGACCTTGTGGTCGCCGGCAGCGGCGGCAGCGCCTGGACGCTTTCGTTCGGCACGGCCGGCAGCATCACAGACAACGGTGAGGATCTTTCGTTGACCATGAACGCCGTCACCGGCACATTGATTTTGAGCGGTTCGGACAACTATACTGGCGGCACGACGGTAACTGCCGGCATCCTGGAGGTGACCAATTCGCACGCCATTCCCGACGGGACGAGCTTGACCGTGGGGGCGGGTTTGTCGGCATTTCCGGCCGCGGTGGTTCCGTCGTCACCTGCGTTGGCGGCGACGGTTCCCGAACCGGGGAGTCTGGCACTGTTGGCATCAGGCACCGCAGTGCTGGCGGGCTGTTGGCGACGCCGGCGAAAGCTCGGGTAGCCGCCGGTCGGCCGGTTATTTTGATAGGAAGCACTCGCCACCGTTCATTTCGCGATCTTGATAGGGTCGCTCCCGACCCACTCGTTCCAAGATCTTATCTCCAGGCGTGCGCCACTGCTCCGCGATTTGCAGTTCAACGCGAAGGAACTCGCCGCCTCGGTGGGCGATCGTATGCAATGAATGGGAGTCGTCAAAGACGCACTTGCCGTACAGCGGCATGCCGTCGTAAGGCCGACTTTCGACGCCGTTGACAACGATGTATCGCTTGTTGCCGCGATTCGCTACGTACGCAAAATGCCGGCTGTCTGGAGAAAACACCGGTAGTGTTGCCCGTACATACCAGCCCTTGGCAGCGTTCAGATTCCACGCCTCAAATCGCGGCCCTTCTTTGCCGTTGACAACGACCGACCACGCATCTCCTTGTTTTGCCCAATAGGCTAAGTGCTTGCTGTCCGGGCTGAAAACTAAAGTATCTTCTACGATCTGATCGTAAGTTTTACCCTGCCTGCCATTTACGACGACGAACCAGCGCTTGCCGTCTTTCGATGCACAATATGCGATTTTCGTGCTATCGGGGCTGAACATCAGACTTCGTCCAGTGGCATTTCCTGATCCTAGGTCGGAAGTCCACGTGTTCTTTCCGCTTTTTGCGCCGTCGATCACCACCGACAGCTTCAGCCCTGATCTCGCCACATAGGCCACATGCTTGCTGTTGGGACTGAAGAGGACGGCCGCGTGCTTGCCGTCCGGACTGAAGACCACACCTTCGCCTGTTGGGCTAGTAAACTCTTTGCCTTCCTTTCCATCAATTATGGCGGTCCACGAATTCCCTTGTTTGGCCCAATATGCCAACCGCTTGCTGTCCGGACTGAATGTAAGGCTCCCCCACTGCACTCCATCGCACTCGTTCATCTCCTTGCCGTCTGCCACGACAAGCCAGTGCTCACCGTGCTTGGCGAATTGTGCCATGCGTTTGCTGTCGGGGCTGAATATGACTCCGCCGGAATCGTTGCCGTTATACGGTACGATCGAGTCATATTTGTTGCCTATTTTTCCATCGAGTATCACAGACGAGGTCTCGTTGCTCAAGTATTCCAAAGAGAGGACTGCGCTTGCTATCGGGACTGAAAATGGGTCTTTCCACGCGTTCGCATTCCTTGCCCTTAATTCGATCGACGACAAGGTACTGGACTGGGCCCGCGAAGGTCCGATATGCCACGCGCTTGCTGTCGGGGCTGAAGACGATTGACCCCACATCGGCAATCTGAAACCTTTCTTCCTCGTGCCCGTCGATCACGAAGAATTTCGCCTGCATACACCGACGTGTGATAGGCAACGCGCTTACTATCCGGACTGAATAGGGCGTAATTGATTTGACCTTTGTAGGCGGGACCCGCGACGCCAACGACGACGCAGGTCATGGTTACGTTGTTCGGCGAGCGCCGATCACGAATATCGCCCTGGTGCGCGAATACATAACCCGCCTGCCATCGGGGCTTGCGACCGTTGTGTCGATCAACGCGCCGGGATGGAATTTTCCGAGCGATGCCTCCTTCGTGACAAGTTGGATTTGGCCTTTGCCGTCTCGCGCCGGCTCTTCCGGGCGTTCTCCCGAAAAACCGGACGAACCGCGTTCAGGACCAGCCTCCTTTTCATCGACTTTTCCGACTCCATGAGCCGTATCAGAGGCCGGTCTTTTCGCTGTTGTGCCAGTATTCCTCATCGACGTGGCCGGCGACGCACCATTGGTTTGCTGGCGGACGAATTCCTTGTCTTGCGAGCTGAGTTTATTCAGCGGGATCTTGATAATCGTGCCATCGCCTTTCTTCAAATGGACAATATCGTTGTCTAGCTTCACGAACTCCGCTTCTATATGGTGAGTGCCGGTGCTGTCGGTCCAGGTCCGACCAGCGGCCGGCTGCTGAGCGGTCTCAGTGATAGTGCCTCGCCAAACGCTGCCGCCAAAGCAAATCACCATCTTCACGGCCCCGGAGTCGTCGATGCCAATTTCTCGGATAGCAGTCTCTGGCGGCCATTTATGTTTTACGCCGTCGGCAATCAATTCTTGAATAGCTTGGACATGATCCTTAACAACTGCAAGCCAATGTGTGCCGCGAGGCGAAAGATGCAAATCGACTTGAAGTGCGTATTTCGGCACCGCGGCGACCTTCTTACGGTCATAAATTATCGTGCCTTGGCCGGGTGGCAAGCCGTTTTTCGTCATTTCGACGGCTAGAAAATGGCGTCCATCATCGGAGATTGCCCAGTTCCCACAATTTGGCAGCGCAACCGCATCATTGATTACCAGCGCCGGTGTTCCTGGGTACCACTCATTCCGTCCCGGAGTGGGATTGAAGGCCGCGAAATTGCCCGGTGGACCTTGATAACCGGTAAAGGCAACGATCTTTCCTCCATTAGCCATTTTGAGCGATTTAGGAGCGATGTAGTTCCACATTTTGCCAGGCTGGCCGTTCCGGTAGACGGCATAGTTGCCTCTTGCGGCTTGGCCCGCTGCATAGAGCACTTGTTTGGAATCGGCGGTGAAGCAGAGCGTGCCATCAACAACGTCCTCAAATGCGGGCTGCATTTCGCCGTTGACCATGACTGCGTATCCACCGACGCCGCCGTCGCGGGGCGTCTCCGGACCAAAGACCTGCCCACGGACGGCCCAGTGATTCCCGTCCGGGCTGATGGCTAGAGAGCTTGCCCTGCCGCCGAACGGCCCTTCGAGCCCATACCAGCGAAAATGCGCCGGGAACTTTTTTCCGCTGACCCAGACATCATAGCCACCAGGGCGATTGGCCTCCCTTGGCTGCTGTTCGGCGGCGATCCAAACGACGTTGTTTCCATTGTGACTGAAACTTATCTCGCCGAAGGTGCGATAGCATTCGACCTCTTGTCCGTTGACGAAGAGATGCTCGGAACCGCTGGACATACGCCGTCCGCCGCGGCGCGCGGTGATGCCGACGGTACGGACGCCGTACCGTCGGAAGCAAGGAAGGCATATCGCTTGCCGTCGCTACTAAGCGAGATCTGGCGGACGTTATCATGCGTAGCGACCTCCTTTCCATTGACGACAAGTGTTCTCGACTGCGGTTTATCAGCATCGTGGAGGATTGTAAAAGCCGCGGTTGACCCATCCTCACTCATCATGACCTGGCCGTTGACCGCCGGATATGGCCCAAACGACACGCCGTTGGCGATAACCAGAGTGCCCTTTGCGTTGCTGGTGAGGTAGGCGAAGCCCTTGCCGCCCGGCGATAGGGTAATCTCCGATCTGTTCGCAATCGGTTCACCGTCGCATTTGAAGCCAATCTCGTTGAGTTTGGCCATAATCCGCGATTGTCGATCGTTTAGATCCGCCCCTGAAGCGGACGCGGCCGTGCTGCCAGCCCCAACAAGCAAGAGAATGCCAGGAGACACGACGGAACTGCGTTGGTTTCGCATAGTAATAGTATTTGCTCGCCTATCTGATTGACTTCCCAAAGATTAGTTGAGGCCAGGGTCCACGATTGGTTCCGCGGTGTCAGAACTGAACGGCACTGTCGCCAGTTTAACGCTTTTGGTGGCATGGGGATAGGCTGCTATGGTGCGGCGTGTCGTCTATTGTGTGTGCGAGCCGAGCGCCTTTTCAAGCTGCGTCTTCAGCCATGAATCGCGGTCCGCGCCGAAGGCCGCATCGGCCGCGGGGTCCAACGACATCTTGAGCCGATTGGGCAGCGCGACTTGCTGCGAACGCAAGACGCCTTCGTCGTTGGCAAGGGCGAACGCCTGGATGGCCTTTCGCATTGCAAGGTCTTCGGCGACGGTCCAACTGTGCTTTTCGATCCAATTCCGATAGTGTTCGGCCAACTTCTCCTCCGTATTCTCGGCCGGCGCCGACTTGGGCAAGGGAAGCGACGGGTACTTCGACGGCTCGCTCAGCACTTCGGCCAAGAACATCGCCCCGGCCGCCTTGCGGGCGTTGACGTTCGGCATCTGGGCATACTTCTTGTTCCACGCCAAGAGGTAGAGGAACTCGCCCCAGCGCCGCGACTTGGGCGTGCCGTAGTAGAGCGCCGTCACGTAGCCGCGAAAGTCCAGGTAGCGAAACAGCCGCGCCTTGCCCTCCTCGGACAAGCCGGCGAGCGCCTGGCGCAAGCTGCGACCAGCACCGCGCCATGCCCAGCGTGGACCACAGGCCGAGATCGGCCAGGTCGCCCTTGGAGAATCCGTGCTCCGCGTGCTGGGGATTGTCCATGTCGGCGGCCGCCCAGGAGACGGTGAGCGAGACGCGGTTGCCGGCGGAGTTCATCCGCACGCCGCTCTTGCCGCCCGGCTCGAACCTCAAGTCGAGGGCGCGGCCCCAGACGACGGGGCGAAGCGGCCCTCTGCGGCCGGCCTTGCACGGCTGCCACCAAGGCGGCCGCCCTTCACCGACGGCTTTGCGGATGGCCGCCAGTTCCGCGCGCTCGTCGGTGTTGAGTCCGGCAAGGCCTTTGCCATTGTGAAGGGCCGGCTCCAGATCTTGCCAATTGCCGCTGAGGTAATCGTCGCATATCCGCTGGTATGCGTCGCCTGAAGGCGCCGCTTCCGCGTCGCAGGCGTTCGGCTTTTCGCCCCCAGCCGCCCAGCCGTTCGCGGCGAGCAGCACGAGAAAGACAACCGCAAACTTAGAATTGTGAAATGTCAGCATGGTGCGTCTCATGGCGTCTCTGCTTCAAGTAGTGACATGCACAATTCTAAGAGTTGCGTTTCCGGCCCCCGCCCCGTTGAATGCCCGTCATGGATTCAATTCTTTGCCTTCTCTCTTTTCGCCATGTATGTGTTTTTTTCTCTCCAGTTCGGCAATCCTCGCCTTCAAATGTGCCAGCTCGGCCTCCGTGGACTCATTTGGAGGTTCCTGCAATCCCGCCAAGCTAGAGTCCTCTTCAGGAGATTCTTCAGCAGATGCGCCGCGAGTCCGAACGGCTAGACTAGCACCATATGCCGAGCCGCCAATTCCACCGATTATTCCCCCGATGACAACTCCAACCAGCATACCGATAAAACTAGCAAGGTCCCAAGGATCGAACGCACGACTCCCCGGAGTAAAGGCGCATGCGATCACTGGGCCTACAAACGATCCGATCAGGATGCCAAGCACGGCGCCAATCAGGCCGCCAAGGCAACCGCCGCCCATCGCGTTCGCTGGTTCATTAGACATGTCGCGTATTCCCGATTCGCATTATGCAGCGTTGCCCTATTCTACTTGAGCAGAGGAATGGGAGTGACCCCAGCATCCCGCCATTATCCAGGCGGGGCCTCTAGTCGCATATAACGGCGCATTGATACCGGCGCATCACTTGTCGAGCTTCCCTAAATAGACCTCAGCGACTTGCCTGGCAAGAGCTTCGGGATCAAGGTCCGTGCGGTTGCAAAGCACGATGATCGAAAGCTTGCCGGAGTCGAAGCGCTCGATATAGCTGTGAAAACCCATCGTGTCGCCGTAGTGCCACATCCGGCCGTGCCCGTGAAAGGGGTCGAGAAACCAGCCAAAGCCATACGAAACGGGCGTGCCCGCGGGCCGATCGGAGTTCGCCGGCCACACCGGCCGCGAGCCATCCGCGAGTTTCACCGCCGCGAGCGCGGGGAGCATTTCCCTTTCGCTTAGCAGCGTATGCCGGGCGAGCGCTTCGTCCCATTTGGCCAGGTCCGCGAGCGACGAGTAAACGCCGCCGTCGCCTAGAGTCGCCGACGTGGAACTTTGGTCCGTCTGTCTCCAACCGCTTGCTTCCTTCGTATGGCCGTAAACGCGGTTGGGAATCTCGTTCTTGCCTTTCATGTAGGCCAGCGAGTGATCCATCTTCAATGGCGAAAAGATGCGATCGTGTAGAAACTCCGGGAAATACTTGCCCGACACTTTGGCCGCGATCAATCCGAGAACGACGTAGCCGGAATTGCTATAGGCCCATTTCGTGCCCGGCGGGAACTTCGTTGACTTAGCGGTATCCAAGAGTGAAAGCACTTCACGGTCCTGGATTTGGTTCTCGGCGGTCCAGCGTCCGGGATGCAGGGTGTCCATCAGGTCTTCGTAATCCGGCAGGCCGGAAACGTGGTTCAGCAGATTCCGAACGGTGATGGTCCGGCCGTAGGCGGGAAACTCCGGAACGAGATCGGTGAGCTTGTCTTCGTAGCGCAGCTTGCCATCGTGGACAAGCAGCATGATGGACATGGCGGTGAACTGTTTGCTGCACGAAGCCAGACGGAAATTGGTTTCGGCGTCGATCTTCGCCATCGAGCGGAGATCACGCACGCCATAGCCGCGCTGGAACAGTGCGCGGCCATCCTTGCGAACCAAGACCGCCGCGCCTGGCGATTTCGCGTCGGCCAGCGGCAAGAAAATCGCGTCGATTCTTTTGTCCGGCGTGTCGTCGGCTGCGTTGCCGGTCTTTGAAATCGAGAAGAGAGCAGATAGAAATAGGGCACTTATCAGGCCAAGGTTATGTTGCATCGGCTGCCTCTCCGCCTTCGGGACCATAGAATACGACCCAAACCGTAAAGTCAGAGGAAAAATCCTCAAATCGATGAATCTGACCGGCGGCAACAAACAGGAATGAACCTGCGTTCAACGGAATGCCGCTGCTGGCCGTCAAAGAAGAATCCGTCGCCCCGCGTTACAAAATAAACTTCGTCACGAGTATGCGGCTTCTGGGGATCGTGGCCTGAAGGCGTATAAAGCTCAACAACAAGACTGCCATGCGAGAAAATCGGCACGGCCAAATTCCCTGGCGGCGGCGGGCCGTTCCGCAAGGCCTGGATTAGACTTGCATGTGCAGTTTTCGGGGTCGTCATCACTTCAAACTCGCGGTCATCGACCGTTCTGTCTTGGGGGAATTTCGCTCTCCGGCATGAGAAGCTCTCCGTCCTTCTCGCCGGCCGCAATTGCCTCGCGCAAAGTTTGCGGGCCTCGGCGAGGTTGCCGTGGGCATCGACCGCGAGAAACGAGCCGATAACCAGCTTCGTGCCGGGCGTGAGCTTGAATGACTGCTTGGCGATTGCTGAGAGCAGGTCCACCGGCAGGGCTTCGATTGGGTAGCGCCGGGGCCGGCCATACGTTTGCACGGCAAGCTCTGTGCGGCTGCTCTCGATCACGGCCACGCGATCAACTTCGGAGAGGACGATTTCCTCAGCCGGCTGCATCGCGGCGACGGCGTTGCGTATACCGTCCCAAAACTGCTCCAGGTGATCCTGGATCATATCGAGCCGCTCGATTTCCGACTTCTCAGCATCAGTCTGCGCATTGTCTGCGGCGGCCTTCAGACGCTTCTTCGAGGCCGCGATGTCTCGCGCGGCCATCAAGCGGCGAACATCTGCCACAGCCGTAACATAGATGGCATGCTTCGCGGCATCCGGCGGTGAAGCCACGGCCGGCGTCGCCGACGGCTGCGGAGGAGTTTCTTTGGCTACATGCGGCCGATACGCGGTTGGCCTTGAGGGCGGCGGCGGTGAAGAAGGTTGTGTAACCGGCGACGGCGCAGAGTTTGGTATCGCAATCGCTGGCGGGAATTCAGAATCAGGCTGCGGGCCATTGGCGGCTGTCGTCGAAGGCATCGCAGGCTTGATAATCGGCGGCGCAGGCGGCGGCTTGGCCGGGCCCGCTGGACTTGGCTTTGCAGCGGTGTCACCTTGCGACTTCGCGGACGAAGAAGCTTGTTGCCGCGGTCGCTGCGCGCTCAGCACTAGGCCGAAAATGAGCACACCGGCGAGCGTCAATACGCCCGTCGCGGCCAAACTCAGCCACGGATAGCGTTCGTCTTGTGCATTGCTGTCAGAAGCCAACGTAATCCCCCGCGCCGCGGATCGAGATATTACGCTATAGTTTAGCGGCCGGCTGTCCGTTCGGCAAACATGGCTTTAATCGGCCGGTCACTGGGTTTATAATGCCGCCCGGAAACAAAGCGTTGGAGTCCCGCCTTTAGGCGGCAATTCTGGGAGAAAAACCGGCTAAATCCGGAACTCCAGCGGCGTTGTGCCGCCCGTAAGCGAGGGCATTCATGACCTATTATGTTTCGGCGGCTTTGGCCGTTGTCCATCTGACGATCGTGCTGGGCGTGTGGCTGCGGGTGATCATGCGACGGCCGCCCAGCGGCGTGGCGCTGGCCTGGATGGTGCTGGTGGCGGTCCTGCCGATCGGGGGCTTTTTGTTCTATCTCTTGATCGGTGAGCGGCGGGTCGGTCAGCGGCGTGCCCGGCGGATCGCGGCGATTCGCAACGACTACGCTAAGCTTGCCTCGCGTGTCATCGGCGAGGGCTTGACTCGTGTTGCTTGGGAGAAGCACCGCCCGGAGGCCCGTGGCATGGACCGGCTCGCCACGTGCATGATAGGCATTCCCACGGTGGCGGGCAGCACAGCCCGGTTCTTTTCCAACTCCGAGGAAATCCTCCGCGCGATCGCCACCGACGTGGACGGCGCAGAAGAGCGTCTTGATGGAGTTTTACATCTGGAACGAGGGGGGCGCGGCGGACGAGGTATTGGAATCGCTGATCCGCGCCGCCGGCCGGGGCGTCTGCTGCCGATTGCTCGTCGATGCCGTCGGCGCGCGGCCTTGGTGGCGCGGCGGGCAGCCCCGGCGGCTGCGGGACGCGGGCGTCGAAGTGCTGCCCGCCTTGCGAGTCTCGGTGCTTACGGCCGTTGTGTCGCGGAACGACCTCCGCCTGCACCGCAAAATCGTCATCGTCGATGGCCGGACGGCCTGGACCGGCAGCATGAACCTCGTCGATCCCCGCTACTTCAAGCAGGATGCGAACGTCGGGCAGTGGGTAGACGCGATGGTCCGCCTGGAGGGCGCGGCCGTGTCGCCGCTGGCATTGACCATGCTCGGCGATTGGATGCTGGAAACGGTCGAGTCGCTCGATCAGCTTATGGCCACCACCGGTCTGGAGACGACCCAGCCATGCGGCAATGAAGACGTGCAGGTTGTGCCCTCCGGGCCGGGCGAGTCGGGCGACGGCCTGCTGCAAATGCTCTTGGCGGTGATCAATTCGGCCCAAGAGGAGTTGGTGCTCACGACTCCGTACTTCGTGCCCGACGATTCCATGTTGCGGGCCTTGCGGGCGCGGCGGCCCGCGGCGTGCGAGTGGACATGATCCTGCCCGAGCGGGTTGATTCGCTGCTTACACGGTACGCCAGCCGGTCTTACTATGATGAACTGCTCGAAGTGGGCGTCCGCATCCAGCTTTACCAGAAGGGCCTGCTGCACACGAAGTCGATCACGGCCGACCGCCGCATCTCGATGTTCGGCACCGTGAATCTGGACATGCGGAGCCTCTGGCTGAATTATGAAGTGGCCTTGTTCGTCTATGGCCACGTCTTCGCCGAGCAGCTTCACGCCTTGCAGCAATCGTACATCAAGGACTGCCGAGTATTGGACCCGCAGGAGTGGTCGAAACGGTCGCGCTATGAGCGCTTTCTGGAGAACTCGTTGCGGCTGCTGGGGCCGGTGCTGTAGAACGGTGACAGGCGAGAAATCGCCAGAATTGGTTGGGACGGCAACCACGTCCGTTCTCTTGACCACCCGGCCGGTTGACGGTATGATATTCCATCATACCAGGAGTTCCATATGGCTGCCGTCAAGATCGCCGTGACCCTCGACCGTGAGATTGTTGCCCGATTGGACAAGCTGGTGGAACAGAATAAGTTTCCCAGTCGCAGCCGCGCAGTGCAGGAGGCGGTTCGCGACAAGCTCGACCGCATGAAGTGCGGGCGCCTTGCGCGGGAATGCGCAAAGCTCGACCCCGAATTCGAAAAGGCATTGGCCGAGGAAGGCATGGCAGCGGACTTCAAGGAATGGCCCGAATACTAAGAGGCGACATCGTTTGGGCGGAACTCGATCCCGTTCGTGGTCACGAACAGGGCGGGCATCGTCCCGTCGTTGTAATCAGCGAAGACGTGTTCAATGCGCGGTCGGGCACGGTCATTGCCATGGCGATCACGAGCCAACCGCAGTGCGCCGACTTCCCCCTGACTCTGGAATTGACCAGCGCCAGATTGCCAAAACGATCTTGGGTCAAGATCGGTCAATTCCGAACGCTTTCTGTTGAGCGGGTCGGCGACAAAATCGCGCATATTCGCCCGGACGATTTGAACCGACTCATGGAAGGGCTCAATGAAATCTGTGGCGCCTGACGATGCCGTTCCGTCGCCGCGCGCCTTTGCTAGAAGCAGTTTTGGTAAAATGCGTGCAATCGGAGTTTCGCAATGGCAGTGGCCAGCCCACAGTGACAGCCTCTGCACCTCTCGTCACGGTCCGGTTACGATGTAGGCATGCCTTCCGACTCCACACTCGCCGACCTCAACCCAGCCGATCCGGAGTATGCCAGCCGGGCTGTCGATCGACTGCTGGCGGCGGCCGCCGCGGCCAAGGCCAGTGACCTCCATCTGCAAGCCACCGCCGAAGGATTGGACGCACGGCTCCGGGTTGACGGCGTGCTGCAGCGGCTTGTCGTCATCCCGAAATCCGTGGCCCCCAACGTGGTTGCGCGGTTGAAGGTCTTGGCGGAATTGCTCACTTACCGCACCGATATGCCGCAGGAAGGCCGCATTCGGCGGGCGGGACGGAACGCCGAGTCCGCCACGCAAGGGAAAGGTGGCGTTAAAGGGGACAGTTCCATTTTCGCTGAGACGAAAATCGGGACAGTCCCCGATGCCGAAATGCGGGTCAGCACCTTCCCCACGCTCTTCGGCGAACGGGCGGTCGTGAGGTTCTTCGGACGCGGCGGGCAATATGAGCACGTGGCCGAATTGGGACTTCACGACGATTTGATCCAGCCGCTCGAAGAACTGTTGTCCGAAACGGCGGGCGCGATTCTCGTTTCCGGCCCGGCGGGCAGCGGCAAGACGACGACGGTCTACGCCTGCCTCCGCGAGCTGTCCGCGCGGGCTGCCGGGGCAAGGAGCCTCGTCACACTGGAAGACCCGATCGAGGTGGCCGTGCCGGGCGTGGCGCAGTCGCAAGTAAATGCCGCGGCCGGGCTCGATCTAGCGACCGGGCTGCGATTCCTGATGCGGCAAGATCCGGAAGTGATCATGGTGGGCGAAATCCGCGACCGTGCAACCGCCGACGCTGCCATGCAGGCCTCGCTTACCGGCCATTTGCTCCTCAGCACGTTTCACGCCGGCAGCGCGGTGGAAACCCTGGGCCGCTTGCTGGATATGGGCATCGAGCCTTACGTGCTCCGCAGCGGACTGCTGGCGGTCGTTTGCCAACGATTGCTTCGTCGGCTCTGCTCCTGTGCTGCGGAGATCAGCGATCCGCAAGAGTTTCTCGGCCTTTCTATCACCTGCGGTCGCCGGCCGGGCGGTTGTCCGGAGTGCGGCGGCAGCGGCTATCGGGGGCGAATCCTCCTGGCCGAGATGTTTTCGCTAAAGCCTGCTGCGGCCGCCGAGTTGGGCCGTGCGATTCTCGCCCGAGCCGACACGACGGTGCTGGGACCGCTGGCGGTCAAGGCGGGCATGATTACGCACTCGCAGCGGGCGGTCCGGGCCGTTGAAAGCGGTCTGACCAGCCCCGCCGAGGTCCGCCGCGTGTTCGGCTTCGGCGTGCGGTGATTGCCGTACAACAAACAGGTGCGCAAACCGCGATCACCCCCAGCCGGGCTCGTCCCGGTGGAGCGCAAGATTGAGGGCTAAAGCGCGGCACTGCGCCTCTTCGCCAAGTTTCCGGTTGCCGCCCGGCCGTTGGCCGGGCGGCAACCGGAAACTTGGCTAAAGCGTGTTGGGATGACGAATTTTAGCCATCAATCTTTCGCTCCACCGCGGTAAACGCGGTGGGGGCGTTGGCACTTTGAGCTGGTACAATAGAGGTCATCTCAAAACATTCGATGTAAAAATCCGTCTTCTGGCGCAACTTATATAGCGGAACAAGCGGGGAACACGCATGACTAATTGGAAGGAGTTGGTCAACGAGTGTGCCCCCTTGGTGATCGCAATTTCTTGGCGGATTCTTGGCAATGCCGCGGATGTCGAGGACAACGTCCAGGACGTGTTCTTGGAGGCTTGCCGCATTCAAGGGCGGGCGACCGTGCGCCATTGGCGAGGCCTTTTGCGGCGGCTCGCCACGTTGGGGGCGTTGGCCAAACGGCGTCAGCGCCGCCGCCATGCGTCGTTGAGCGATGTTTCGCCGCTTGACGTGAAGTCGCTCTCGCCCGACGAGTCCGCGATACGGCGGGAAGAAGAGTCACGGCTTCGCGACGCGGTGGCCGCGCTGCCCGAGCGGGAAGGGGCCGTGTTTGCCTTGCGGTACTTCCAGGGGCTGGATCTTCCGGAGATCGCTGACTGCTTGGGCATCAGCTATTCGGCCGCCGGCGCCGCCTTGAGCCGGGCACGCACCAAATTGACGCTCATATTTGCGGAAATGGGAACGGAAAAAAGTGATGGACGCGAAAAAAAAACAGCTAAGCTCCCATTCTCCCTGGGACGAACTCAGCCCGGCCTTGCGTGACGCCGTGAAGCGCGTTGGCGAAAGCCGTGCCGGCGGGCGTGGTGCTTCGCGTGGAAGAAGTCTTGCGCGATAGGCTCGCGCACACTCCACGGAGCTACCGGCCGCGATTCACGCGCTGGACGCTGATCGCGATTTGTGCGTCGGTTGCATTGGTCGTTTCGTGCTGGACCGTGGAAATCGTAAGTGTTCGATTCGGGAGGCTGCCGTCGTCCGCGCCCGATCAAATCGGCGCGTCGATCGGTGATACTTTGCCCTCGGTCTGGGCCTATTCGAGGGCCGCGCGGCAGTCACCCGATTCCTTGAATAAGCTCTTGGACCGCCAGTGGCGCGAGTCGGGGTCGGGCAATGCGCCGCCCGGCGCGCGGGTGGCACGCCCCTGAGCTTCAAGCGAAGGGCGTGTTTCCCCGCACGGCCACGCCCTTCGCAAGCTCAGGGACGTGCCACCCAAGTTGATACCTAATCCCTTTACAAGTCTTAACCATGTCTTCGCCCAAGCCGGTCATAACGCTCGATGAGCTCATCGCATTGAACGATGAGATCGCAGCGCTGGTCCGCGCGGGCGTGCCGCTGGACCAGGGCCTGCAAATCTTGGGCGCCGACCTGCCGGGCAAGCTGGGCCGATATGCCACGCAACTCTCGGCGCAACTCGCCCGAGGCGAGTCCCTGACCACGGCACTGGCCGACTCGACTGCGCACGTGCCGCGAGTCTATCGAGCGGTAGTCGAAGCGGGAATAGCCGCCGGGCGGCTCCCGGCGGCGCTGGAGTCGCTGGCCGGATCGCTGCGGCGGCTGGCCGAGACCCGCCGCGCCGTCGCGCTATCGTTCATCTACCCGGTCTTATTATTGTGCTTTGCGTGGGGGCTTTTTGCCTTCTCAGTTGATAAAGTCGCGCCGGCTGTGGCCCATACTTTCTACTTTCAGCGTGTGCCGGGCGGAATGTTCGTCGGATGGATGGCCCATTTGGGCGAATCTGCCCATGTTTGGGGACCGCTGGGACCGGCGATCATTATTCTGCTGGCCGTAGCTTGGTGGATCGTTTCGGGCGGCGCTCGGGTGGTCGAAGGCGGCAGGGCGGCGATCAGCTTCGGCTGGGTCCCCTGGATGGGACGGCTTCAACGGATTTCGCGGACGGCCGTCTTCGTCGAAGTGTTGAAGCTGCTCGTGGAGAACCGCGTGCCGATGGATCAGGCAGTCGAACTGGCAGGCGAATCCGCTGGCGACAAGGAACTGAGTGCCGGTGCCGCGCAATGGGCCAACGCCATCCGTATGGGCCATGCCGGCGCGCCCGACGACGTGCCCGGTCTGCCGCCGTTGCTGCGCTGGCTGATTGCCGGGGGGCAGCGGAACGAGGCCCTGCTGCCGGCCCTACGGCAGGCGGCCGACGATTATCGCCGCCGCGCCCAGGACCAGGCCGAGACGGCCCGCGTGATGCTGCCGATCTTCGTGACCGTTTGCATCAGCGGCTTGATCGTAGTCGCGTACGCTCTAGCGCTGCTGGGACCTTATTTCTATATGTTGAGAGGGCTTGCCCGGCCATGACCATTTCCCTCGTCAATCCTGATCTGTCGGCGAGCCTCAGTGCCGCGGAATCGGCCGAACTGGCCGCGCGGCTCCGCGCGTTGGCTGGATCGGGCCTGGCGCTGGAGGGCGGATTGAGGGCGCTGGCGGAGGAGGTCGGCAGTTCGCGGCTGGCCGAGGTTCTCCGCCAACTTGCCACGCGGCTGGAACGCGGCGAACCGCTTGCCGAGGCCATCGACGCGCCCGATTGCCGGCTGCCCGTCGTGCTTCGCGGGCTGATCCTGGCTGGCGTTCAAAGCGGCCGGCTGCCGGAGGTGTTGGAGCAGTTCGCCGCTCTCGATCGGCGACGGCAAGAATTCCGCCGCAGCGTCGCCTTCACATTCGCCTATCCTGCTCTGCTGCTGGCGTTTATCGCGTTATTGCTAATTCTCTGGCGAACTTTTGTCGCGGAGGGGTTCGTGCAGATCTTCAATGACTTTGGCATGAAGCTGCCCACGATCACGGACATTTATTTTC
Source organism: uncultured Planctomycetia bacterium (assembly GCA_963707295.1). Taxonomy (GTDB): domain Bacteria; phylum Planctomycetota; class Planctomycetia; order Pirellulales; family Thermoguttaceae; genus JANXQG01. Next base: position 1,568,966 of record CAVPPL010000005.1, on the reverse strand, counting down.
GCTTTTCAGACGGCATTGGCTGGACCATTTTGATCGTAGCGATTGCTGTGATTTTGATTCCGCTTGCGGCGGCATTCTTGCGGGCGGGAAGCTGGCTCGGCCGGCTGCTGTGCTGGATACCGATTCTCGGTCCGGTCGTTCGCAGTGAGCGCTACGTCCAGTTCGCGCGGCTGATGTCAACGCTCTTCGGCGCGCAATCAACCTTGCCCGATGCACTGAGCCTGGCAACGACTGCCATGCAGGGCACGATGCTGGAAGGCCAATGCCGCGCGGCATCCAAGGCGGTGGAGGCGGGCGTTTCCTTGGATGAGGCCATCGCCCAGGCCGGCTTCCTCGACAGCCTGACCTGCTTCGTCTACTGGGGGCAGACGAAAAACGCCTTGGCAGACGCCTTCACGGCGGCGGCGGACGCTTTTGAAGCCCGGACGACTTCACAAGCCGCGCTGCTGAACATGATCGTGCTGCCGCTGGCCTATTTGTTCATCATTACGTTTATCGGGTTCAGCTTCCTGGCGCTGCTCTTGCCCTTTATGTCACTTTTAACGAATCTCTCTGGCGGAATGTAAAAGGTCCAACGAAACGACTGCCGCCGCGCAACTATGTCTGATACTACTGCATTCATAGCCGGCTCCAATCTGGCCTGTACGTTCGGCATACTGCTGCTGATGGTGACCCGTTGGATTTCCGGCCCAGCGCCGGAGGATCGCAGATCAATACTCCGGACGTGCGTCCGAGTTTTCGGCTGGATGGTCGTAATCGTCAGCTTCGCGGCCGGCAATCTCGGCAATCTGTTGGTTCCCAGGGCTGGAGTGATCGATATGTTGTTTTACGGATTGAGCACGATATGGATTGTGAGCCTGGCCTCCATCATTGCCATGGCTTATGGAAAGCATGCCGCGACGCAACACTATGCGATGCTTGCGCTCCTGGGTTCGGCGACCGAGCGCGCGATGCCGCTGGAAGGCGTCTTCGCCGCCTTTGGCCACGAACGCGGCGGCTGGATGCAGCGGCGCGCCGTGCGCATTTCCCATCTGTTGTTGGACGGTGTTCCACTGCCCGTGGCCGTTGAAAAAGTGCCCGGCGTACTGCCGCCCGAGTCGGTTCCGCTGGTGCGCGTGGGATATGATACGGGCACGCTGCCGGCGGCCATCCGCCAGGCCATCGCTACGCGGAATTTCTTTGAGCCGGCCTGGCAGGCGATCGTGCCCAAGGTACTTTATGTCTGTGTCCTTCCGGGCATGGCAGCCAGTATTGTAGCGACTATCGTCTTGAAGATCGCACCTATTTATCAGAAGATCTTCAAAGACTTCGGACTCAATCTGCCGAGACTAACTCGCTGGGTAATTGTGAATAGCGAAACAAGCGCATTCCTCTTCGGGCTGTTAGGCGCGGTCTGGTTGGCTACCACACTGCTGGCCGCGTATGTGGTGCTGCGTTATGCCGGCTCGATCCATTGGGATTTGCCCGGCACCGGCCGGCTTATGCGGCGGCGGCACACGGCGACTCTCCTGGATGGGCTGGCGCTGGCCGCCGAGCAACAGAAGCCATTCGCGAACGCCGTGATGCAGTTGGCAATTGGGCACCCGCGGCGGAAGATTGGCAACCGCCTTTGGCATGCCTACGACCGGATGCAGGCGGGCGAGAACGACCTTGAGGCGCTCTGCGCGGGCCTGCTGAGCAAGGCCGATTTGGCTCTGCTCCATTCGGCCGAGCTAGCCGGCAATTTCGCCTGGGCGGCGCGGGAACTGGCCGATAGCCACCGCCGCCGCATGATCTATCGCACGTACGCCGCGGTGCAGGCGATCTTCCCGCCCGTCATTATCGTCTACGGCCTGGCCGTCGTGGTGATTTTTGCTGCACTGTTCCTGCCCTTGATCACCCTCATTCAAAGACTGGCACCGGCACAATGAAACGTCGTGGATTTACATTATTCGAAGTCTCTGTGGCAATCATGTCGCTGGGCGCGCTGACGGCGCTCAGTCTCGAATTCTTTGCGGGCGTCACCGGCCAGCAGAAAGAGCAGAACGCGGAGCTAGCCGCGACGCAGGAGGCCGCCAACGTGATGGAACGGCTTGCGGCCGTCGCGTGGGACGATTTGTCGAAACAGCCCGGCGGGAAGTTCGAACTTTCGCCGCAAGCCGGCAAGATGCTGCCGGAAGGGCGGGTTGAGGTCAAAGTGGATGAGGCGGCTGGATCGCCGTCGGCGCGGCACGTTGCCGTGGCGATTTGTTGGCGGCCGCTGCCCGGCGGGCCGGAGCGCAAGGCGAGCGTTGTCGCCTGGAGGTATAAGCCATGAATCGGAATCAGACTGGATACGACGCCTGCCGGCTTGCCCGCTTTCAAAGCCGCGCAATCTTCTTCACCCCCGAGACAAGCTCGGGGGGGTCGAGTGCGTGCGCAAGTTCGCGTGTTAGCCGTCAATCTTGCTCACCCCCGAGGCAAGCTCGGAGGGGTCTTGGGCGAACTCCGCGAAAAGGCTTCTCCCTTGTCGAACTGGTAGCCGTGATAACCGGCGTTTCGGTTGTACTCGGCGGCGCGATCACGCTCTTGACGTTCAATCTCCGCATGAGCGACGACGCCCGCGATCGCACGCATACTGTCGCCACGATCGGCCGCCTGGCCGAACAGTTCCGCCGCGACGTACATCAGGCCGACGCGGCGCCGTCGGTCGCCGCCGACCATCGTTCGGCGGAGCTCAAGCTTCCCGGCGGGCGGACTGTCCGCTGGCGGATCGACGACCGCGACGGCGTGGTTCGTGAAGAACACGCCGCTCAAACGGCGGATCGGGAAAACACGTATGAATTGCCACAAGGTTGCACTGCCAAGTTGAACATCGAGCCGGACGGCGCGGCCCAGATCATTCGATTGCAGATCGACTCGCCCGGCGTCGGTGGACCGTCGCTGGCCATCGATGCCTTAGCCGGGGAAGACAAACGGCTGGGCGTGGAGGAGGAGAAATGATGAGAAGGCAAACGGCCGGGCCATTGGCCCTACGAACCGTGTTTTCGTCACGCAATTGTCAGGGCTGCGCCCTTCGCTGGGGAAACCGGCGCCCCTTCGGGGCACCCAGGTGCGGCAGCGCGCTGGTTGTCGTCCTCGTCGGATTGGCCGTTACAACGCTGTTGTTCATGGCGGCGATGAAGATGATCCTCGTGCAAAGGAAAACGATCGAACTCAATGCCCGGCAGATTCAAGCGGGCTGGCTAGCAGACTCCGGCATCGAGCGAGCAATCGCGCGGCTGGCGGCCGACGCGAATTACCGCGGCGAAACCTGGAAGGTCTCCGCCGAAGACCTCGGCGGCCGCGACGGCGGCATTATTACGATCAAAGCAGAGCAAGTGCCCGGCAAGACGGATCGTCGCGCGGTCAAAGTCGAGGCCGATTATCCGCCCGAACCCGAGCAGCGCCGCGGGAAACGCGGGAAGTGACAATAAGGGTTCGAGGACAGGACGCAAAGTGATTAGTACTCAGTACACAGTGGGCAGTACACAGTACCAAGCAATTGGTGCTTAACGCTAGGTCCATCCGTTTTACTGAGCACTGCAAACTGAATACTGAGTACCGAGTACTGAATGCAACCATACCGACATACCCCATCGAAGAGAAGCTGAACAGGTCAAAAATCATGAAACTCACTCGCCACGCCTTCACCCTCGTTGAACTGCTGGTCGTGATCGCCATCATCGGCATCTTGATCGGCATGATGTTCCCCGCCGTCGGCGCAATGCGCGAGGCGGCGCACCGCGCGACGTGCCAAAGCCGCATGGCCCGGATCGGACTCGCCCTGCAAAAGCACGAAGCCGGTTTCGGCCTGCTGCCGGCGGGCACGACCGATCCCAAGAGCCCGGTGCATAATGTGCCCCAAGGGATCCAGATCGGCTGGCTAGTGCATTTGCTGCCGTATTTGGACGAGGGCAATACGTTCAAGCAGATCGATCTGGCGGCGGGGACTTACGCGGCAAAGAACGAACAGGTCCGCATGCTGCACATCGCGGCCTTCGTTTGCCCTTCGCAGGTGCCGGTCTCCACAGTTGCCGCCCCGGCAAGCAGCTATGCCGGCTGCCACAACGACGTCGAGCGGCCGATCACCGAGGACAACAACGGCGTGCTGTTTCTCAATAGCCACATTTCCGAACGTGACGTGACCGACGGCGTCGAGCATACGATCTACGTCGGCGAGAAGAAGGTGGACGAAGGCGACCTGGGCTGGATGTCCGGCAGCCGGGCGACGCTCCGTAACGCGGGCACGCCGATCGACCAGACGCCCACCGAGCCGCAAGTCAGCCGCTGGGTCCCGAAGAAGCCCGCCGCGCCGCCGAAGGCCGCCGAGGGCGGCGAAGTCGCGGATGTCCCCGATGACGGGCAGCCGGAACCGCCGGAGTTCGACGAAATCAAGTCCAAGTTTCCGCCCAACGACCTTTACGTCGGCGGCTTCGGCTCCGATCATCCCTCGGGGGCCGGTTTCCTCTTTGGCGATCGGGCCGTGAAATTCCTGAGCCTGGACATCGACAAGGGCATTTTCCAGCAGTTGGCGAACCGGGCTGACGGAAAACTGCTGAAAAGCGGGCCGACGCGGGAGTAGGTCCCTTCTGCCGGAAGGGACCATTGCGACCGCCCGATTTGACAGGGTTCAGGTTTTCTTCAGTTGCAAGCGCATTAGTCCCTCTCGGCAAGAGGGACCTACGGCGCAAAGGGGCAGCCACACTCGCGTGCGACTGCCCCCTTTCATTGCGCAGACAACTGAAATTTCTTACCAGCAGACCGTGAAGCCGGTGAACGCACCGTGGACGATCAGGCTGCCGTTGCGGTCGATGTCGGCGATGGCTTGCGTGTCGTTGCCGTAGAACGGGATCTGGTTGTCGGACAACCCGACGCCCGTGACCGCGACGACGCGGTAGCCGCCGTTGATGGACAGGTGCCGCGTGACCTGCCAATCGAGCCCAACGTCGACTTGCGTCAGGAAGGCGAAGCCGTCGGTAGACGCATGGACCGGGTAATTCGGATTGGCATAAGTTGACGATGACGCCTGGTACTGTTGCCCCGTGGTGGAACTCACCGCGTAAAGGTTGTAGTCCAGGGTCATGTGGTTGTTATAAATGCCAAACTCCGGACGGATGAAGGCTTTCCAGCAATCCAGGAAGCGATAGCTCGCGTTGAAGCCTATCTGGGCGCCGATCAGGTCGTTGGAGATGTGGTCATTGAGGAAGAGCCAGTCGTTGGCGTAGGCGGTGCCGTCATTCGCGCGTTCGGCGCCGAAGATGAAACCATCCCGGAATTGAAACCAGCGGATGCCGACAAGGAAGTCGATGGCGCAGCAGTTGCAAGGTCCACCGCAGCAGTTCTTCACCAGGACCACCTCGACGTTGTTGACTTGCCACTCGCGCCAAATGTGGTGATCGGGCGAGTTATCGGTGTAGTTGTTCGCAGTCTGGTCGCCATTGGTGCCGCCGCCGCCGGTCGTGCCAAGGATGTTGACCAGGCCCATCGTCATTGGCGTCACATAGGGGCCGGTGATGTTCGGCGCGCCGTCGGTGTCCGATTCGGCCAGGCCCCAGTAGGTGGCCTCAAGAGCCCAATCGCAGCAGCAGCCGAAACGATAGCCGACTGTCGCCTGACCGCCGGGCGCCCAATTGAATGTGTCAAAGTATCCCTGGTTGACTACGGCTGCTTGTTGAGCCGAAGTGTAGACCTTGTTGGGCTGGTTGCGAGTCATGTAGAGGAAGTCGAACGAGGCGTACCAGGGGCAGCAGCAGCCGCATCCGCAGCAGTTGCCCCAACCGTCGCCGCAGCTATCGCAATTGCCCGCATCCTTGACGTAACCGCCGGGGGGCATGACGCTGGTCTGGCCGCCCGTGGCCGGCGCGACCGTCGGGCCGGAGTCGGCAAGCATCGATCCCAGGCGGGAGTTGTCGTTCGCGGGCGTGTTTTGGGTGGATACCGAGCCGTCCGCCGTGGAGACGTAGGTCGTGCGGGTCGCCACCATTGGCACGTATCCGGCCGGCGCGGCATCCTGGTTCCACGAGATGGGATCTGGAGACTCCGTAGGTTCCCAATTGGGCGCGCGCATCGGCTGCCATCCAGCCGACCAGCGCGCAACTGACTGCAATGCGCAATGTATTCATATTACCTTTCCTTTCGAATGCTTGGGTCAATCCTTCAGCACACAGAACGGATCGTCGCGCGGATTGGCGCGGATTCGCTCAATTCACGCTTCCGCGCAGGAAATTCTTAATGTGCCGGCGCATCAATCGGAGCGCCCGGCGCGACGCACACAGGCGGTTTGCGTAGAGCGTTGCGGCATTTCGCCACAATCGTTAGAAGGCGCGCGGCGCAGGCCGTATATCCAGCAATACACGACCGCGCCGCGGACTTACGGGCCGTGTCATGCCGGATATGACGGATCGTAAGGCTATGGCGGTAATAGCAGCGGGAACGCGCCGCGCGGACCGCCTGATTGCAGCTTGTGTGCCGATCGGCGCGTGTGGCACGCCCCTGAGCTTGCGAAGGGAGTGGCGGACCCCAAACCACGCCCTTCGCTGGAAGCTCAGGAACGTGCCACCCTACGCCGTTAACCCTTTTTGATAGAGATGATAAATTGGTCTTGATGCGTTAGCCATTTTTTGGGATTTGCGTAGTTTACCACAACTCGCACCCCCAAAGGAATTGGCGATGGCGCATCAAGACCATGGACGGAAAAGTTTGTTATGGGCACACGCACACGACTTGCGCGACGTACTGCAATGGCTTTTGAAGGGCGTCACCTTCAATGGAATTGCCTTGCGGGGCGACTGTACTTGGACGCCGCAGTGCTTGGTTTGTGCGGCGCTGTTGTGGGCTTGGTCGGACGAAATAACGCTCGTCGAACGGTTCTCGACTGCCCGCAAGATTATCATGGATTGCTTCGGCGATCAAGCGCAGCCCGCGGGAAGTTACCAGGCATTCATCAAGCTGCTGGGGAAATGGACCGAGCCCTTGCGGGCACTGTTGGCGCCCGCCTTTCGGCAGCGGATGCGGGAAAAGCTGTCGCGTGTCTGGAAGGTCGCGGGTTGGATCGTCTTTGCCGCGGACGGCAGCCGCGCGGACGTGCCCCGGACCCGCAAGAACGAAGAACGTTATTCCCCCAAGTCAAAGCTTTCACGCGAGGCGCAGAAGAAGCGTCGCCGCCGGTCGAAGCGTCGGCGGAGCAAGCAGGAAGCCAACCAGCGCAAAGCCAATATTCCGCGGATTTGGATGACCGTTCTTTGGCACGTCGGATCGGGACTGCCCTGGGATTGGCGTACCGGTCCTTCCGACAGCAGCGAACGCGCCCATGTGCAGGAGATGCTGCCGACGATACCTGCGGGATCCTTGCTGACCGCCGATGCGGGTTTTGTGGGGTACGAGTTCTGGAAAGCGATTCTCGACGCAGGCCATCAATTTCTGGTGCGTATGGGCAGCAATGTGACCTTGCTCAAGAAATTGGGCTACGCCCGCGAGCGCGACGGACGGGTATACTTGTGGCCCAACCGGGCAGCAAAAAAGCATTTGCCGCCACTGGTGCTACGACTGATCGTGGTGGACGGAGGCAAGCATCCGGTGTATTTGGTGACGAGCATCCTCGATCCGCGCGAATTGTCGGATGCGCAGGCCGCGGAAGTCTACGGCCGGCGTTGGGGCATCGAGGTTTTCTATCGCCATTGCAAGCAGACCTTCGATCGTCGCAAGCTCCGCAGCCAGAATCCGGACAACGCGATGGTCGAGTTGCACTGGACGTTGTTGGGAATGTGGGCGATGGGCCTGCATTCGCACCACCATCTCGTGGAACAAGGAATTGCACCACAGCGTATCAGCTTTGCAGGAGTATGGCGAGCCTACCGCAGGCCGATGAGGGAATACAAAGGCTTTCCTGGTCCAGGCGAAAAGCTGAAGGATCTGCTGGACCTCGCCATCATCGATCCGTACATAAGGAAAAATAAAACCAGTCGTGACTATCCGCGAAAGAAACAAGAAGACGCCGCGGCTTCTCCCGTAATCCGCAGGGCTACGGTATTGCAAGTCAAAACCGCGCAACGACTAACAGAAGAACACGAAAAAGGGTTAACGGCGTAGCGTGCCACCCTGCGATGGCCACGGCCACGCTACAGCCGTCCCTTCACTTCTTCCGCCAACCGCCGGTAATCCTCCGCGCCATGTGATTCCGGTGAGTACTGGAAGATCGACCGTCCAAAGCTCGGGGCTTCGGCTAGCCGCACATTGCGGCGAATCCGCGTCTGGAAGGTATGCGCGGCGGACCAGGGCGTGGCCTTGTCCCGCGCGCTCTGGAAAAACTGCTCCACGTTTTCGCTCACCTCGGTCGCCAGTCGCGTATTGACGTCGTACATGCAAAGCACGACGCCGCTGATTTTCAGCCGCGAGTTGAGCCGTGTGGAGACGAGATTGATGGTTTCCAGCAGTTTGCTCAGCCCATGCAGCGCCAAAAAGTGGGGTTGTAACGGAATAAACACCTCGTCCACCGCTACCAGGGCATTCAGCGTGAGCACGCCCAGCGAAGGAGGGCAGTCGATGAGGATGAAATCGAAAGGCTGCTCCTCGGCGGCGAGCTTGTCGCGGAGGATCATCTCACGGCCTACCACGCCGGCCAGCTCCAGGTCGGCAGCCGCCAGATCGAGCGTGGAACCGACCAGCCACAGGTTCTCGGCCACTTGGCGGCGGACCTCGGAAAGCCGCGTTTTGCCCGTGAGAACATCGTAAATCGAGGCTTCGTCGGAGGCCGGTTCGACGCCCAAATGCAGCGTGGCATGGGCCTGCGGATCGAGATCGATAAGGCAGATTCGCAAGCCCGTCTCGGCCAGCGCCGCACTAATGTTTACCGCGGTGGTGGTTTTACCCACGCCGCCCTTCTGATTCATTACCGCAATCGCGCGCATTATGACACCCTCCTTGGAATGACGCGATTATAGGGTTTTCCGGGCAAACTTCCAATGCGACTGTCGGCTACTTGCTTTTGCCAACTCATTCGGGGACAATAGAAGCCAGCGAAGCAGTCAAATGGTGTGGGGAAGAGGTGGTGCCAGAAGTGGCTCGCCGACGTTGTTTTTTGGCAACGGCGGCGTTGAGGAATTGAAGCCTGTCCGCGCCGGCTGCTGCCTCCTGGGCCACAAAAAAGCGCCGATCGATCATACCTAAGTCTATTCTCCACAATGGTTTGCGCATACGGTTCGGGCTGGGAGTTCCTCCCCTGGCACATGCTTTGCAAAAAGCCATTCGGCAGGATTTTATCGTCCGGCGGTAACAAGTTTCCTGGTAACTCGTTTTTGGGAAGTAAAGCGACGCAATGAGCACGGCTACCATTCCACCGCTGAGTCAATGGAAACGTTGGGTCCCTGCGCCGCCGGTGATTGCCGCCTGGGGTATCCTCCTGCTGGTCTTCATTTGGAACTATTGGACCGTCATGTTCCATGTCGTCAACGTATGGGCCAATACGCCGGAGATGGGTCACGGCTTTTTTGTTCCCGTTTTCGCCGCGTTCCTCTTGTGGTATCGGCAGGAAATGGTCGATCCCTGGCCGACCAAGGGCACCTGGTGGTGCATTCCGTTCTTTGTGGTTTTCGCCGTCTTCCGCTGGCTGAACCTGTACTTGAATTACGAGCGGGACATTGACTCGCTCTTTCCGTTCTTCATCGGCATGACGTTGGCGTTGGGTGGGTGGAAGGCTTTCCGCTGGGCGTGGCCATCGATACTGTTCTTGTTTTTCATGGTGCCTCTGCCGGACCGGATCGCCAAGGCGATGGGCGGATTCTTGCAGCACGGCGCGACGATTATCACCGTCTATGTGCTGCAAACCTTGGGCATTCCTGCCATCGTGCAGGGCGCCGGGTCAAATGTAATCCAGATCCCCGTGCAGCCACCGTTGGAAGTCGCTCGGGCGTGCAGCGGATTGAGCATGATGACCGTCTTTTATGCCATTTCCATAGGACTTTGCTTTGTTCTCCGCGAGCCGCTCTGGAAGAAGATCGTGTTGATCGTCAGCGCGGCGCCGATTGCGGTTATCTCCAACGTTGCGCGGATTACCGTTACCGGCATGTTGCAGGAGTGGGTTAGCGTCAACGTGGGGCAATTCTTCCACCACTATTTGGGAGTCCTGATGGTAATCCCGGCATTGCTTCTGATGTGGGGCGAACTGGCCCTGCTGGGGGCACTGTTTATTGAACCAACTACGGAAGGCCCCCTCGTTTTTGCTGAGGGGGTGGGTATTTCCCGGCGAAGGACATCGCCGGTGGTGACGGACGGCATGACGCCCAGCGGCGGCGCGGGACCGCGCGGGACGGCGCCGAGCCGCACCCGCCAAACCTGATTGAGGCGAGGCACGCGGCCCCTGATTTTTGTTCTTATCGCAAGCATTCCCTTTCATTGGCAAGAACCATGTCCACACAAGAGAACTCGACTCCGAATTCCGATCTCTCGCCCGAACAGGCGATCACGATTCAGCCTTCGGCCATAGCCGCCTACCCGGCGGCCGCCGATTGGACGGCGGCCGGCGAAGGCGACCAGCCGCAAGGCGCGGGCATGGGCTTGGACGTGCTCTTGCACGCCATCCGCCGGCACTGGCTCGTCATCGCCGCCACGGGCGTCGCCGTGGCCGCCGTGGTGGGAACGGCGGCGTTTTTCACTATCAAGCCGAAATACGAAGCCCAGGCGACGCTAGTATTGGCGGTGAGGGATCCACACACCTTGTCTGGCCAAAACGCCGACGACGTTGGCCAGGGAGGCGAGGAATTCACGATCTTTAAGAATACCCAAGCGGCGATGCTCAAGCACCGGTTCGTGCTCCAGGCGGCGCTTCGCAACAACAAGATGAAGAACCTGCCCAGCATAGTGCGCGAGGATGCGCGGCACAATACGATTCAGTGGCTTACATTGATCGTGCAGGCTACCCCGGATAAGAACTCCGGTGCGATGTACGTCACGGCAACCTTGCCCGATCCGAACGAAGCGGCCGCCATCGTCAATGCGGTTGTTGACGCCTACATGAATGAAGTCGTATTCGCTGACCGCAATAAGCGCCGTGAGCGGCTTGACAGCTTGCAGAGCGTTGCCGCCGACAAAGAAGATGAGGTCCGCCGGAAAAAGGAGCAATTGAAACGCGAACTGGAATCTATTGGCGCGGGCGACGACCAGACGGCGTCGCTGCGCGGGCAGATGGCGGTGACGATTTTTGCCGAATATCAGCGCGAGTTGCAGAAGCTGAAGTTCGACCAGAACACGCTCCGTGGCAAGCTGGAGGGCGCCAACGAGATGATGAAAATCTTGAACGACGTTGCCAATCCCCAAGCTTTCCGTATTCCAGACACGGAAATCGCTGCGGTACTGGCCAACAATCCGGTATATAAGGACTTACTGCCCCGCCAGCAACTGCTGCAGAGCATCGTCGGGGCACAGGAGAAGCAATTGGTACCAGGTGCAAAAAAGTCACCGACGTATGCTCGGGCCAAAGCAGAGCTGGACAGCACCAACGATGCGGTCGTGAAGCTTGAACAGAAGGCCGCCGAGCAGGTCCGCGATGCCAAGCGCGTTGAACTCGAGAGGGAAGTTTATCGCCTCAAGGCCGAAATCAACATCGCTACCGAGCAGATCGGCTCGTTCGAGAAAGAAGTCGAGAGCAAGTCCCGTGACGCCGATGCGTTAGGAAAAACTTCCGTTTCCGCGCAGATGCAAAAGCAAGACCTCGACAACATTGAGCGCATTTTGCACGGTGTGGTGGACGAACGTGAGCGCCTGAAGGTTGAACTAAAGTCGCCTACTCGCGTGGACATTGCGGGCGACAAGATCGCGCCGGCCGCCGTTCCCGAGCAGGAAAGCGGGGCCATCGGTCGCTACTTTTTAATTGCCGCGGCTTCGCTCTTCGGCATGTGCCTGCCGGGAGTGGGCATCGTCGTCTGGGATTTGCGCAAGCGGCGGGTCAATTCGACTGGCGACGTGGCGAAGAAGCTGCGGATACCCGTGATGGGCACGCTGCCGTATATTCCGCCCACGGTGATGCGGCGATTGGGCGGCAATACGCGGCGGAGCCAGCTCTGGAGGATGCGCTATACCGAGGCCGTGGACGGCGTCGTGGCTCGGCTCCTGCACAGCGCGGAAGGCGACGAGGCGCACGTGGTCCTGGTCACCAGCGCCATGAGCGGCGAGGGCAAGACCTGGCTGGCCACGCAATTGGCGATGGGTCTGGCCCGCGCCCAGAAATCCACCGTGCTGGTCGATTTCGATCTGCGGCAGCCCGCCTTGAACGGGGCGCTGGGACTGCCCTTGGGGCCCGGCGTGTGCGAAGCGCTGCGCGGCCAGGGCGATGTTGCCCAGATGGTGCAGCCGACCGATACCGAGTATCTCTCGGTGGTCACCGCCGGCAGTTGGGACCGGCAGGTCCTGCCCGCCTTGGCCAACGGCAGCGTCTGCCCGCTCTTGGAGCGGCTTCGCGAGAATTTCGACTTCGTGATCATCGACAGCAGCCCCTTGCTGCCCGTCGTCGACTCGCGTCTGATTTGCAAGCGAGTGGACGCGGTGCTGCTCTCGGTGCTCCGCGACGTGAGCGAAGCCTCCAAGGTCCAGGCCGCGCAGGAAATGCTCGACGCCTTTGGCGTCAGCCAGGTACACGCGGTTGTCACCAGCGGCGAGCATCACGGACATTCCAAGAACCTGCTGCTCCATGCGGCGCTGATCGATGAGCAACAGGGTCGCCTGGGCGACGAGCAGCCTGCCCGTTTCGCGGACGATATCCCGCGGGACGGCGACGCGGGGACCAACGGCTAAGGAAGAAATTGGGTGGCACGTTCCTGAGCTTAAAGCGAAGGGCGTGACAAGTCCCGCAAACACGCCCTTCGCAAGCTCAGGGGCGTGCCACCCGTAACGTACAACTAGGAGAATCGAAACATGGGCAATATTCTCGTGCGAATGGGCGTGGTAATCGGCGTCCTCGTCGGTGTGCAGGCAGGGTTTTTGTATGTGCTCCACTTGCGAAATCCCACAGTCGTTCAGCCGCTGGAGGCGTTGGAATCGTTTCCTGGTACGGTCCGCACCGAAAGCACGGGCGACTGGGTGGGGAAGGACCAGAAGCTCGACGACCAGGAGTTCAACTACGCACAGCTTGACGCCGACATCTCGCGGGTCTACACGAACGGCGCCGGCCGCTCCATGTCGCTTCTGCTTGGAGTTTACAATAGTCCGGCGATCGGGCTCTATCACAATCCGTTTAATTGCTACGACACGCACGGCTTCGTCCTGAAGAGCCAGATCCGCAAGCCCTTGCAGACCGCGAATCGACCCGATACCGAGATCAGCGTGACGACGTGGGAAAAGGACCGCCAAACGTATGTGGTAGGGTTCTGGTATGAGGTGGGCGACCACACAATGTTCGAGCGGCAGGATCTGCTGCCTACCCAGTGGGCCATGCGCGGAAAGTCCAAGTGGCCGGTCATGTTCAAAACGCTCATTCAAGCGTCGGGCGATCCCGACCAGGCGAAGGTAGATGTTTTGGAAATGGCGAAGTCGGTGCGAGAATGGCTGGGGACCGCCGAACCTCACATAGACTAGAGGCCGCGCAGAATTGGCCGGTTGGCTGACACGTCGTGTGAGCGGGCGCCGACACAGAACCTTAGCCGGGGGCGTGGCAAGACGCAAAATCACGACCTTTGCCGAGGCTCAGGGACGTGCCACCCGGTTCGACATCTGCCGCGCCGTGGAGAATTATTGAAGTATCGATAGCGGGGTCCGGCACGCAGGCGGTCCCCTGGGGATGTGCGATGATTGCCATCAATTCTAGCGACCGATCGAATCCGTCCGGCGATGGCGTTGCGCCTGCGCCGGCCGAGATTCCCGGCAGTCGCCCGCTCGCGGGAAATCCGCTCGCGGTTCGAGAGAAAGCGGATGCGACGCTCGCGAAACCCTACCGCCAGCCGCTGTGGCGGCGGGGATCCAATCTCCTCCGCCCGCGCGTGTGGCTGCTGGCCGCCGTGCATCTGGCAGTGTTTGCCGCGGTCTACTGGGCGGCGTTCGTGCTCCGCTTCGAGTTTCCCGTGCCGGCGAAGGAGATGAGAGTCTTCTGGAATACGCTGCCCTGGGTGCTGGCGATCAAGTTCGTTGTGTTCATGATCGCGGGCCAGTATGAAGGCTGGTGGTCGTATGTCACCTTCAGCGATCTGATCGCCTTGGTGCGGTATACGGTGGCGGCGACGTTTTTCATTGCCGCGTCACAGTATTTTTATGCGTTTACCGACACCGGCTACATACCGCGCACGGTGATCGCGATGGATTGCCTCGGCTCGATCGCCCTGCTCGGCGCGTGCGCGGCACCTGGCGGCTCTACCGCGAGCAGTTTTGGCCGATCCTCAACCCGGGCAATTTCCGCTGGGCCCTGCTGGTGGGAAACGATCACGCCACCGGCGTGCTGGCCAGCCAGATACAGAGCTACCGAGAACTGCCCTATCGGGTCCGCGGCCTCCTGGCGATGGAAGACGGCATGGTCGGCTCGCGGCTGGGCCAGATTCCGGTCCTGGGAAGGCTGGAGGATGTTCGCGAGGTCGCCGCGGCTTGTTCCGCCAGCACGGTGCTGGCTACGGCAGGCACGCTGACCGGTCGCGGCTGCGCAATCTCATGTATTCCTGCAAGGAAGCGGGGCTGGAGCTGAAAATCATCCGCCCAATCCAGGATCGTTTGGGCGGCGACCATCGCATTCCCATCCGCGACATCGAAATCAGCGACTTGCTCCGCCGCGCGCCGGTGCAGTTGGACATGAACATCATCGGACGGCTCGTTGAGGGCCGCACCGTGATGGTCACCGGCGCCGGGCGGCAGCATCGGCTCGGAAATCTGCCGCCAGATGCTTCGTTTCAATCCGGGCATGCTGGTCCTGGTGGGCCGGGGCGAGAACCGCATCTTCAAAGTCGAGCGCAAGCTGCATGCGACCCACGCGGCGGGCCGCCTTGAAATCGTGCATCGCCGACGTCACCAACGCAGCGCGGATGCGGCAAATCTTCGACGAATTCCATCCCGAGGTCGTGTTCCACGCCGCCGCGCACAAGCACGTGCCGTTGATGGAATTGAACGTCGGCGAGGCCATCCAGCAACAACGTCGGCGGGACGAGGCTCATGGCCGACTTGGCCCACGAATATGGTGTGCAAGAACTTCGTCTTCATCTCCACCGACAAGGCGGTCCATCCGACGAGCATCATGGGCGTGTCAAAGCAGATCGCCGAGCGCTTCGTCCACGCCATGTCGCAGGCCTCGTCCACCCGCTTCACCGTGGTGCGGTTCGGCAACGTGCTGGGCTCCGACGGCAGCGTCGTGCCGATCTTCCAAGACCAGATCCGCCGCGGCGGTCCGATCACCGTCACCGATCCCCGCATGACCCGCTTCTTCATGACGATTCCCGAGGCCTCGCAACTCGTGCTCCAGGCGGCGGCGATGGGCAAGGGCGGAGAAATCTTCGTCCTCGAAATGGGCGAACCGGTGAAGATCGTCGATTTGGCGCGCGACCTTGTCCGCCTGTCGGGACTGCCCGAAAACTCGATCGAGTTCGTCTTCACCGGCGTCCGGCCCGGCGAGAAGCTCTACGAAGAGCTGTACTTTGACGACGAGGAGACGCTTCCCACGGCGCACCCCAAGCTGCGGGCCGCGTATCATCGGCCCTATGCATTGTCGGACGTGCGGAAGACCATTGCCGAGCTGGAGTTGCTGATTCACAGTCCGGAAAAGGAAATTCGCAGCAAGTTGTGCGAAGTCGTCGAGGAATATGCCTGGCAGGTCCACAACGCCGGCGGCGCAACGGACGGCACGTCACAGGAGATTCGACCCGTGACGCCCGAGAAGGCGGCGCCCAGCGGCAATGGCGGAGTTGGCGAGCACCGCAGCGACTCGATCCCCGTTCGAGGCGTTCCGTAGGGCGACGGCATCTTGTCAACGGCCGGGTCAGGCTTCCCGCAATGCCGCCAGCGCCCCGGCAAAAATGACGATAGTATATTCGCATATGGATAATAAGCTACTTTTGGAAAGTGCCCACTTGGGCAACGAGGCGATGTCCGGAAAAGACCGCCTCAACGGCATTGCCGTTATAACCACTACGTTTGACCGGCAAGGCCAGACTTAGATAAGACCTCGCCGGGAATGACCGTGCGACGGCCCGCGTGCCTTGAACGCTTTTTGGCCGCGCGGATTTCGGATGGAAATGAAAGTGAAAGAAAACATACGGCTTAGCGCAAGCCAAGAGAACGGAGTGTGCGCGACGAAGGGGACTGTCCCGATTTTTGTATTAGGAAAAATGGGACTGTCCCCTTTACTGCTGCCTTTACTGCTGCGTTTAGGAACTGACGAACAACTCCCTCGAACCGCGAAGGGTCTGATGAATCCACAATTCTGGCGAGAAAGTTCGGTTCTGATCACCGGCGGCACCGGCTCGTTCGGCAAGAAGTGCATCGAGATTCTGCTAGGCGAATATCGTCCCCGCAAGATCGTCGTCTTCAGCCGCGACGAATTGAAGCAGCACGAAATGGCTACCGGCAGCTTCGGCCATGAGAGCCTCCGCTACTTCCTGGGCGATATTCGCGATGTCGACCGCATGAGAAGGGCGATGCGCGGAATCGACATCGTCATCCACGCGGCCGCATTGAAGCAGGTGCCGGCTTGCGAGTACAATCCCAGCGAAGCGGTCAAGACGAACGTGGACGGGGCGCGGAACATCATCGAGGCGGCCATCGACGCCGGCGTCAAGAAAGTGCTTGGCCTGAGCACCGACAAGGCCGTCAACCCGGTAAATCTCTATGGCGCTACCAAGCTATGCGCCGAAAAACTGCTCGTGCAGGGCAACGCCTATTCGGCCCCCGCAGGCACGCGATTCAGTTGCACCCGCTACGGCAACGTGCTGGGCAGCCGGGGAAGCGTCATCCCGGTTTTTCGTGCGCAGCGAGCCAGCGGCCGGATCACGGTGACCGACCACCGCATGACCCGCTTCTGGCTGACGTTGGAACAAGGCGTTCGCTTCGTGCTGGATTGCATCGAGCGAATGTGCGGCGGCGAAGTATTCATCCCGAGAATTCCCAGCATGAAGATACTCGACCTGGCCGAGGCCATCGCGCCGGAATGTCAAGTGGAGATCACCGGCATTCGGCCCGGCGAAAAACTGCACGAAATGATGATCTCGCGCGACGAAGCGCGGCACACGCTGGAAGCCGGCGACCGTTTTATAATCCTTCCCGAGCATCCCTGGTGGGGCACGTCGAACTGGGCCGAGGGCAAACGGCTGCCGGACGGTTTCGAGTACACCAGCGACAACAACACCGAGTGGATGACGATTGACGAGTTGCGGAAAATCGTGGGCGAACATTGTGGATAAAGCGACGTTGGCCATAGACGGCGGCGCGCCGGTGCGCGCACGGCTATTGCCCTACGGACGGCAGACAATCGACGACCGCGACGTGGCCGCGGTGACGGAGACCTTGCGCTCCGACTGGCTGACCACCGGCCCCAAGGTCGCCGAATTCGAGCAGGCCCTCGCCCGCGTGGCAGGCACGTCCGAAGCGGTCGCCGTAAGCACCGGGACGGCGGCACTGCACGCCGCTTTGTATGCTCTAGGCGTCGGGCCGGGCGACGAGGTGATCGTCTCTACGATGACCTTCGCCGCCAGCGCCAACGCGGCTGCGTTCCTGGGCGCGACGCCAGTTTTTGTCGATGTTAATGCCGAAAAATTGCTCATTGATCCGCGGCAGGTCGAGTCCCATTTCACGCCGCGAACGAAGGCCGTCGTGGCGGTCGATTATGCGGGCCATCCTTGCGATTACGACGCTTTGGCGGCTATCACGAAGAAGAATGAACTTCCGCTAATCGACGACGCCTGTCATTCTATCGGCGGCGCTTATCGCGGCCGGCCTGTTGGTTCGCTGGCCACGCTCAGCGCGTTCAGCTTTCATCCCGTCAAGCATGTGGCGACGGGCGAAGGCGGCGCGGTCACGACCGACGACGCCGAACTGGCTCGTGCATGAGACGGTTTCGCAATCACGGCATCTCGACCGACTTCCGCGAGCTGCGCTGCCCAGGGCGCGTTTGCTTACGAAATGGTTGACCTTGGCTACAACTACCGGCTGTCCGATATCCAATGCTCACTGGGCATCAGTCAACTGGCAAAGTTGGCGTCCTCGGTGGCCCGGCGACAGGCAATCGCCCGACAGTATGACGATGCGTTCCGCGACCCAGGGGGTGCCCCGCCTGGCGTGAGGCCGCTTGCGGTCGCCGGCGAAGTGTCCCACGCCTATCACCTCTACGTGGTCCGGCTCGAGTTGGAAGCCTTGACGGTCGATCGCGCGGCCGTCTTCCGCGCCCTCCGTGCCGAAGGCATCGGTGTCAATGTCCACTACTTGCCGGTCCATCTTCATCCCTATTATCAGAACCGCTTCGGCACGCGGCCGGGGCTATGTCCCGTGGCCGAGACGGCCTACGAGCGGCTGCTTTCGCTGCCGATGTTCCCGGCCATGAATGATGAAGACGTGGCGGATGTCATTGAGGCGGTTGACAAGGTTGTTTCACATTACCGTCGATAGCGTAGAAGCTTGATTCTTGCCTGAGATGAGGGATAATGCGGTTGTCGTATTTCGGCTGGTCCGCGACCAAATGGCCGCGGGAAAGCCGGGGTTTGCGCAACAGCACCCGATTGGGAAGGGCGCCTCCGATGTCTGACGCATTCGACCCATACTTCAAATGGCTGGGAATTCCCAAGGCCGATCAGCCGCCGCACGCTTATCGGCTTTTGGGAATCGAGCTTTTCGAGACCGACGACGACGTAATCTCCAACGCCGCCGACGGACGCATGGCGCAGATTAAGAGTTATCAGTCCGGCAAGTTCGGCGCGGTTTCGCAAAAGCTGCTCAATGAGATCGCGGCGGCCAAGGTCTGCCTGCTCAAGCCCGAGAAGAAGGCGGAGTACGATCGACGGCTGCGAGCGCAATTGCAGAAGAAGGCCGCCGTACAAGACAAGGCCCCGCTCCCAGTCGCTCAAGTTCAAAAGCCGCCCATAGTTCAGGCGGTCGCCGCCCCGGCACAGAACGACGCCGGGCTTTCGTTCCTTGACGACTATGCCACGGCGACGTTGCGGACCACCGCCCGCACGGCCACGAAGGTCAAAAAGTCGAATTGGCTCGTTCCGACAATGATCGGTGTCGTCGCTGTCGCGCTGGCCGCGGGCGCGGCGGGCATCTATATATATGCCGGCGGCGGCTGGGACAAACTCAACCATCCGCAAGCATCGTTACAAGGCGACAACCAACATGCCGCTTTGCCCAGCGGCTCTGGCATCTCGCCGATCACAACGAGCGGGTCGGGAGATGCGGTTCCTAAGGCGTCAGGCAGCCGTTCCGCCAAGTCGAGCGATAGCGGACACGCGGCGGCTGCCAAGCCGAGTGCCGCCCCGCCCGCCACCGATAGCGCGGCGGAACTCAAGCCAAAAACGAACGTCACACCCGGGCCGGAGACGCCTAACCCAGAGGAAATGGCTCCAAAAACCAATCATGACAAGGCTGACGAGAAACCCGACCCGGACCAAATGCCGCCCAAGGAAGAACCGACCGCAAAGAAATCGCCGATGCCAGATCAAGCGCAGTTCCAGGCGATGAAGAGCAAGATTCTCAAAATCTATCAGAAGGAATTCGCAGATGCCAAGACTGCGCAGATTAAGCTTGCGCTTGCGGCGAAACTCGATGGCGAGGCCGATTCGTCGAAAGGCGAGCCGGCCGAACGCTTCGCGCTGTGGCGAATGGCGGCCGAGAAAGCCGCCGAGGGGGGAGATATCTCCGCGGCTATTGATATCGTTCGACAAGATTGCCGTCCAGTTCGACGGCGACACCGAGGCGATCAAGTATGAGCTGCTTGTCGGCGGCGCGGGCCGCGCCGACGAGCACGCCCGAAGGGGCCCGCAGTTTCTGCGAGGCGGCCATGAAACTTGCCGCGACGGCCGTCGCCCGTGAAGACTATGACGCGGCATCTCGGTATGCCAAACTGGCGACGGGTTCCTTGCGCCGTTTGAAGGACCCGCAGTTCAGTCGCGAAGTCGTTGTCCACGACCGCGAGATCGAGCGGCTCAAGACCCGCTATTCCGCCGTGGCGAAAGCGATGGAAACGTTAATGGACGATCCCGACAACGCGGCGGCGAACCTGACCGTCGGTCAATGGCGCTGCTTCGTCAAGAGCGATTGGATAAAGGGCTTGCCATACCTCGCCAAGGGAAGCCGGGAAGACCTGGCCCAACTTGCCAGGCAGGACCTGGCCAAGCCCTCCGCCGCGGCGGAGCAGGCCGCCGTGGCTGACGCTTGGTGGGCGATGGCCGAAAAAGATCGCACCGAGGCCAAGGCGGGCTTCCGCGCTCGGGCGCTCTATTGGTACAAACAGGCTTCGCCGGGTCTTGCTGGTCTTGAAAAGGTCCGCATCGACAAGTTGATCGAGACGCTGGCGCCGGCCTCCGGCGGAGAGCCGCGCCAGGCCAGTCCCGCGCCGAAAGTTGGCGGATCGCGTGGCGTCGTACAGAAGGGAAACGTAGCATTGCTTAGCTACGGCGCGTCGGTCTCGGGCGTGAAAACCTATCCGAAAAAAATGATCAATCCGGCCGACACGAGTCCCACGTCATTCGGCCCGACGCCTTGCGAGTTCACTATCGCCTTGGACAAGATCTATCAGCTTCAGCAAATCCGCTTCAAATTGCAAGACAAGACCACGGCGGCGTATTGCGTCTTCGTTTCGCGTGACGGAAGCAAGTATGAATTGCTTCAAGATTGCAGCAATCAGCGCATGGAGGGTTGGCAGAACCTGCCTTTCGCCGCGCGTCCCGTCAAGTGCGTCAAATTGACTTGCAATGGGCCAGGGACCACCTTCTGCATTCGATAGTTTCGAGGCCTACTGCTACCCGGTCGGTGCTGACGGCAGTCCGCTGTCGCACCGCGGCGGGAGATGAAGCCGCCCTCGCAAGAATGAAGCCCATCGCCATCATCCAGGCCCGCCTGACTTCCACGCGGCTGCCGGGCAAGGTATTGAAGGACTTGGCCGGCCGGACCGTCCTGCACTACGTAGTTCGCCGCTGCCAGCTCAGTCGCCTTCTGGCCGGCGTGGTCTTGGCCACGACCAACGAGCCCGCGGACGACTGCCTTTGCGATTCAGCAAAATCGCTGGGGATCGAAGTGTTTCGCGGCAGCCGCGAGGACGTGCTCGATCGCTATTTGAATGCCGCGCGGCGCTGCGGCGCCGATCCGATCATCCGCATCACAAGCGATTGTCCGCTCATCGAGCCGGCGCTCATCGATGCGGTCATCGAAAGTTTTGAGCGGACGCAAGCCGAGTTCATCTATACCGACGGCTTTCCGCGAGGAACCGGAGACGCCGAGTTGCTGCCGTTTGCCGCGCTCGAAAAAACTTGGAATGCAACTCGGCCCGACGAGGCATATTATCGCGAACACGTCGTTACCTATCCTTGGCGCCATCCGGACGAGTTTCGACCGCACGTGGTCGAGGCCCCGCCGGAAATCCGCAAGCTCGACTATCGCCTTTGCGTTGACGAGGCGGACGACCTTGAGGTCATTCGGCGGATTTGCGAACACTTCGCCCCGCGCATCAATTTCACTCTGGCCGAGATCATCGAATTCCTCGGCCAAAATCCCCAGGTCGCGGCGATTAACCGCCATGTAGTGCAAAAACCGGTCTGAAGATTTCCTCAGCGTGCAGCGCATTAAAGACATTCGCGGCCTCAAGTATCCGGAAGAGTACCTGATCCGCTTCTTCTTCAAGCACGGGCTGCATAACGCGCCGGGAAAAGTGCTCGAAGCGGGCTTCGCCAATGGCTGCAACCTGCGGCTCTTTCGCGAATACGATTGGGAAACCGTGGGCATCGACATCAGCCGCGACGTGCTTGCCGATGGCGAGGCGAATTTTGCCGGCATGACCGAGGCGGAAAGCGCCTGCCGCTTCGTTGAGCATGACTTGTCCAAAGGTTTGCCGCAGGGCCTCGGAGGGCCTTTCGATTGCGTGTTATTTCCTTCTTCGCTGTACTATATCCCCCGTGCATCGGCGATTCGGGTCCTCAGCGACGCTCGAAAGCTCGCGCGGCCGAGAGCGGCTTTCTATCTCCGCATGAGGACCCTCCGCGACTACCGCTTCGGCCGCGGCGAACCCGTCGAGACCAACGGCTTCCGCTTGACGACCGAGGTCACCGGCGAGCGGGGCGTGCTCAACGTGTTTTACGATGAGTATGAACTGGTCGATATGTTGCGCGACAACCTGGGCGTTGACTCGGCCAAAATGAAAATCCTACAGGTTGACTACCAGAATGTCCAAAATGACATCGTCGTGTCCAATGCTGACGCAATTATCTGGGGGCGTCTGCCGGCATGATCGCCGCCGGAGAGCCAATGTTGATTCGCGCCGATTGTAGTGCAAGCATGGGCACCGGGCACGTCATGCGCTGCCTCGCGCTGGCGCAGGCGTCACAGGACGAAGGGCGGCATGCCGCATATGCCATCGCGGAGTGCTCCGCGGGCGTGGCAGAGCGGCTGAAAACCGAAAATATTGAAATCATCCGTTTCGACTGCGAACCGGGGGGCCTGCAAGACGCCCAAGCTACGGTTGAGGCCGCACGGTCAATCGGCAGCTATTGGGTCGTGCTTGACGGCTACCACTTTGATTCCGCCTATCACGCGGCGATTAAAGACTCCGGCCTGAACTTACTTGCAATGGACGACTTTGGCAAGCTGGATCGCTACGTTGCGGACATTGTCGTGAACCAGGATCCGATTGCCGACGAAGTACTTTACCGCCGCCGCGATGCCCAAACCCGGTTGCTGTTGGGCACCGAATACACGTTTCTGCGGCGCGAGTTCCGCCGCTTGCCCAGGCCGCAATTGAGGGCTCCTGCCCCGCCCCGCCGGCTGCTGCTCACCTTTGGCGGATCGGACCCCGGCCGTCTCACGGAGTTGGCCCTGGAGGCAATGAAGTCGGTGAACATTGACGGGCTTGAGACAATCATCTTCGTGGGGCCTGGCAATCCCCTTTGGGAGCAACTCGAGGCCGCCGCCCAAGGCCTGGCCAACATACGTTTGCTGCGGAATCCTTCCGACATTCCGAGTTGGATGGCCCGGTGCGATCTGGCGGTGATTTCCGCCGGCAGCACGCTTTGGGAACTCGCCTATTGCCGCATGCCGTGCATTATTGTCGCGGTGGACGACGCCCAATTGCCCGCAATCGCTAAACTGATCGAACGCGGCGCTTGCCTCTCGCTGGGAAGCGGCGAAGGTCTGGCCGCCGAACAAATGGCCGAGGCGATTACCTCGCTTTGCCGGGATTCAGACCGCCGCGCGGCGCTCGCCGCGAATCTTGCCGGGATGGTCGATGGCCTCGGGGCAGAGCGGGTATTGGCCGCGATGCAGACCACAGGAGCCTCCTGCCGATGAAGGTCGCCATGATGCAGCCGGCGTTCCTGCCATGGGCGGGATTCTTCGGCCTGGTCAGCGCGTGCGATCGGTTCGTGTTCGGCGACGATTACCAATACTCGGCCGGCAGTTTCCATCAACGAAACCTGCTATTTCGCAATGTGGATGAACAAGAGTGGATAATCGTGCCCATGCAAAGGAAACGCTCCAAGGGCCTGCCTCTGAACAAAGCGCAGATCGCGGAAGAGCCGCCGTGGCGGGAAAAGACGTGGAAGCGGATCGGAAACGCCTACCGCGGCGCGCCGTTTTTCGCCCAGGTCGCGCCGCCGGTGGAGCGCTGGCTGCTGACGCCGGCTGGTTCGCTGGCCGAGCAGAACATGAATTTTATCCGCATCGCCTGCGAACTGATGGGGCTGAAACGCGAGTTTCGGCTCAGCTCTCAGCGAAACACCGGCTTGCCGCGGTCCGGGCGCGTGGTCGATCTGCTGCGTTGGTACGAAGCCAGCGTCTACCTCTGCGCCCGCGGCTCGTTCAACTACATGTATAACGACGGCGTCTTTCCCGTCGAAGGGATCGAAGTCCTGTTTCAGAACTTCCAGCCGCCGGCCTACCCGCAGACGGCGGCGCGGGAGAAGTTCGTGCCCTATCTTTCGGTGCTCGACATGCTGTTCAACGTCGGGCCGGCAACGGCCCGCGAACTCATCGAGTCGCATTCCACGAACTGGCTGACCTGGGACGAAATGGTCGCCGCGTCTGCCATGCACGAGGTTGACGCGGGGCCGCGCAGCCCCAACTGAGCGAGCCCCAACTTAGCGAGGACGTCGTCTGATGCCGATCCAGGCTATCACCATCGCCGGCCGCAAGATCGGGCCGGGACATCCCGCCTACGTCATCGCCGAGATGTCGGGCAACCACAACCAGAGTTTCGATCACGCGGCAAAAATCGTGCGGGCTGCAAAAGATGCCGGCGCCGACGCGGTCAAGCTCCAGACGTATACGGCCGACACGATCACGCTCGATAGCGACCTGCCCTGCTTCCGCGTCGCCGAGGGCACGCTCTGGTCCGGCATGACGCTCTACAAGCTCTACCAGGAGGCCTATACGCCCTGGGAGTGGCAGCCGAAGCTCAAGCAGGTCGCCGGCGAGCTGGGCATGCACTGCTTCTCGTCGCCCTTCGATCCCACGGCGGTCGATTTCCTAGAAACGATGGACGTGCCAGCCTACAAGGTGGCGTCGCTGGAACTGGTCGATCTGCCGCTGATCGAGAAAATGGCGCGAACGGGCAAGCCGATCATCATGTCCACCGGCACGGCCACGGTCGGCGAGATCGACGATGCGGTGAATGCGGCGCGGCATGGCGGCGCGACCGAAATCGCCCTGCTGAAATGCACGACGGCCTATCCGGCGCCGCCAGGCGAAATGAACCTGCGAACCATCCCGCACCTTGCCGAGATGTTCCATGTGCCGACCGGGCTCTCGGACCATTCGATGGGAATCGCCGTGCCGGTGGCGGCCGTGGCCCTGGGCGCGTGCATTATCGAGAAGCATTTGACGATCGCCCGCAGCGAAGGCGGCCCTGACTCCGCGTTTTCGCTGGAGCCGCACGAGTTCCGCGCGATGGTGGATGAAATCCGCGTGGCCGAACAGGCGCTCGGCGAGGTTCGCTACGAGGTTACGGAAGAAGAGTCGATTGCCCGCGCTTATCGCCGCTCGCTGTTCGTCGTGAAGGATGTTTGCAGGGGCGAAAAGCTCACTGAGGAAAACGTCCGCTCGATACGCCCCGCCGACGGCCTGCCGCCAAAATACCTCGGACAAGTGCTCGGTCGGAAAGCGTCCCGCGACCTTGCGGCCTGCTCGCCACTTGAGTGGAACATGATCGGCTCGTAGTCGGCGCAATGTTAAAAGAAACGATTCCTGCTGAAGCTGCCGTCGAGACACAAATCTTGAGCGAGGCGCCCGAAAGCTCCGCCCGCGGACCCGCGCGCTAGCGTAGTGTCTCTCGTGGCGGCCTTGGCCGGCGGCAACCTCCTCTCCAAACGCGCTCCGAATGGCCGGCGGGCTATTGCAAAATCGCTATATCGGGCCGGAGGTGCTAGGTGTTTTCAACGGGATCGGGTTGGCGCATCAGTTTTACGCGCTATCTGCAATTGGGCATCTTCAACGGGCTGAATCGCGATCTTCCCTATTACATCGGCCGCAAAGATCACGTCCGTGTTCGCGAGCTCGCCGCCGCCGCACAAGCGTGGGCGCTTGTCTTGGGCGTCGTCGTGGGCATTCCGTTTCTCGCCGTGGCCGGGTGGCAGGCCGTCAGCGGACACTGGATATTGGCGGCCGGTTGGCTTGCCAACGGAGTCGTCGGGTTCGTTTTTTTCTACGCGACGATGTATTTGCCGGCGACCTACCGCACGTCCAGCGACTTTGCCCGGCTCTCGTCCGTGAATGTCATTCAGAACACGTTGGCGCTATTGTTTGTCGCGGCGGTTGTGCTCTGGGGATACTACGGGCTTTGCCTGCGTGCGGCTGTGCCTGCCCTCTTTGGCGTCTGGCTTCTTCGCCGCTGGCAGCCGATTCGCGTCGCGCCGAAATGGAGCTTTTCGCACCTATGGCACTTGCTGATTATCGGGCTGCCGATTTTCATCGTCGGCGAGTTGGGAGGGCCGCTTTGGCTTCTGATCGATCAGTCGCTCGTCAAGTTTCTCCAAGGCGACCGCGGCCTGGGCCTGTATTCGATGGTGGTAGTCGCCAGCACGTCGATGGAGATGTTGCCCATGGCCGTCAGCCAGGTGCTCTACCCGAGGATGTCGGAACAGTACGGCCGGACGCACGATATTGCGGGCATCATGGCCATGGCAGTCCGCCCTACGATCTTGCTGGTGGCCGGCATGATACCGCTTGTCGCCTGCGCCTGGTTCCTTGCCGGGCCGCTCACCGCGCGGTTGCTCCCCAAGTACGTCGAGGCGGTGCCCGCGATGCAATGGAGCCTGCTCGGTTCGATCATACTCAGTTGTTGCCCGATATTCAACATCTACAACGTCGTCCGGCGGCAGGACGTTTACTGCATCGTTCAGTTGCTTACCATCGGCAGCTATTTTGCCGCGCTCATGTGGTTGATTCGCGGCGATGCGTACCTCGCGGCGTTTCCGCAGGCGATTTTGGCAGGGCGGATGGTTTATGCCGTTGCCGGTTACGCTTTCCTGCTCATTGTGCGCCGCCAACATGTAAAGAAATGAGTCCCAGGGATTGTTTCCGGAATCATTCGAGACCGGGTGAGTCCAAGTATGAGTAGCGATCGAGGTTCCACTTTCCCTGTTGCATTGTTCGAAACTGATGACGGCGCCATTGTCACGCGCGATGATTTTCTTCGCGCTTTGAGTGTGGCCGGCATTCGCGGCGGCGATATCTGCCTTGTGCATACCTCGCTACTCACGTTCGGACGGCCGAAAACGGACGGAGCGACTATCGCCGCCGAACTGAGCCGTGTGCTCCAGGACGCCGTTTCGCCCGCGGGAACGCTCATTTTGCCAACGTTCAGCTATAGCTTCTGCAAGGATCAAGAGTTCAACGTTCAGGAGACGCCCGGCACCGTCGGCGCGCTGAATGAGTTCTTCCGCAAGCAGCCCGGTGTGCTGCGGACCGCACACCCGATATTCTCCTTTGCCATCTGGGGCCAAAGGCAAATTGAAATGATGGCGGTGGATGACGATAGTTTTGGCAGGGAATCGCTGTTCGGAAAACTCCACGCGCTGAACGGCAAGATCGTGTCTTTCGGCGCCGGAAACAAAGCATGCACTTTTGTCCATTACGTGGAGCAGTGTTACGGCGTCCCCTACAGATACATGAAGACCTTTTCGGGGACCGTGATCGATCGAGGCGTCGCGAGAAAGCGCGACTGCCAGTATTTCGTGCGCCACCTGGACGACGACCTAATGCCCACGCCGGTCCACCTTGACAGCAAGCTGCGCCACAAGGGCCATGCCAAAGTATCGTCCGTCGGTGCCGGGCAAGTTATCGCAGTGGATGCCAAAGACCTTTACGAGACCGCATGGGAAATGCTGGATGCGGATATCTTCAGTCTCTGCGAACGGAAGCAGTCGGAGGCACGCGGATGAACGGCCAGCAAATGCACGACCTGGCGCGCCGGCTGTTTCCCATCTGTCGGAGCATCACGGGTGAGGGCGTGCGCGAGACGCTGCGCGTGCTCCGCGAGTACCTGCCGGAGGTGACGGTCCACGAAGTGCCGTCGGGCACGCAATGCTTCGACTGGACCGTGCCGGATGAATGGAACATTCGCGACGCCTACGTGAAGAACGAGCAGGGTGATCGGGTAATCGATTTCCAGGAGAGCAACTTGCACGTTGTCGGATACTCCGAGCCGGTCGCTCGGACGATAACTCTCGACGAACTAAACGAACATCTCTATTCGTTGCCCAATCAGCCGGCGGCGATACCCTACATCACCTCATACTACAAGCGTCGCTGGGGGTTCTGCCTGGCGCAAGAGAAGCGGGATCTGTTGAAACCGGGGAATTACGAGGTCCGCATTGACAGCACGCTGCAGCCCGGTTCGCTGAGCTACGCGGATTTGATCTTGCCCGGCCGAGAGGACAAGGAAATCCTGCTTTCGACCTACGTTTGTCATCCGTCGTTGGCCAATAACGAGCTTTCCGGACCGGTGGTCACGACCGCGCTCGCCGAATGGCTGACCGAAAGGGCTTCACGTCGATATACGTACCGGATCGTATTCATTCCGGAAACGATTGGTGCCATTGTGTACCTCAGCCGCAACCTGGCGGCCATGCAGCGCAAAACGATTGCCGGCTTCGTGGTCACCTGCGTGGGCGACGATCGCGCTTATTCGCTGCTTCATTCGCGGTTGGGCAACACGTTGGCGGACCGCGCGGCTAGCTGCGTGATGAAGCACCATGCGCCGAATTATAAGGCATTCAGTTTCTTGGATCGTGGCAGCGACGAACGGCAGTACTGCAGTCCCGGCGTCGAACTGCCCGTAGTTTCGATCATGCGCACGAGGTACGGCGATTACCCCGAGTACCACACGTCGCTCGATGACTTATCCGTCATCACGCCGGCAGGATTGGAAGGCGCTTCGAGGCGATCAAGAAGTGCATTGAACTGCTTGAAGTAAACAGCAAGTATCAGGTGACATGCCTTGGCGAGCCGCAGTTGGGCAAGCGCGGCCTTTATCCCACATTGAGCACCGTCGCTAGCGGCGAGGAAGTTCGCGCGATGATGAACGTAATCGCCTATTGCGACGGCCGGCACGACCTGATAGACATTGCCGAAAAGATCGGATTACCGCTCCTGGAGTGTATAAAAATCGTCGATCAACTTGCCGAGCATGGAGTCCTAGGACGTCCACTTTGAAGCCAATCGTTAAAGATGTACTGAATGCGTTTCAAAGACTTGCGGCAAGATTCGTCAACGTTCGGCGGATGTCTCGTGGCAGGCTTGAAAATGTCAAAAGCGATAGCAGACATTGATACGCCAGCGCTTGGCGGGCCGAGTGGATTTGATCTGTTGCCAATGATCGAATCGGCCTTGGCTGAACCGCTACTCGACGCCATGCCCCTTGGGCCGACGCTGACGGACGCCGTCGTGAACGAACTGCTTAACAACTCTCGCTCATGGGGCGTCAAGCAGCGCTGGAAGGACCGCGCGAATTGGTTGCGGACTTCGGCGCGGGCAAGGCGATTGCGCACGAGCACACGAACGTTTCCGTTAAATCGCGTGCTTGTGACTTGGCGCGAGAGCACACCGCGGGCCGACGATCAGATTCGACCGGTCATTGAGGAATTGGGTCCGAAGGAATGTAATGTTATCTTTCAGAGGGGGGAAATTCTATCGGTTGTGCCTCGGGATTGCTTTGCCGCATCGTGGCACGCAAGCGTCCCGCACGACCCGGCCCGCTGGGAGGCGGCCTTTCGTCGCTGCTGGCCGGAGTGGAAGGCCGGATTGAAGCGGTTCTGCCGTGAGGCGCGCACGCCGCACGGTGCATACGAAAGCTTGTCCGTCCACGCGCTGAATGCCAGCATCCTGCTCTGCGACAGCCTGGAATTTCTCCGCCGCAGCCGGCCTTCGGCGATCGTCACTGAATACGATCGCGGCGTGCTTTGGTCGTGCCTGGTGCTCGCCGCGCGTCAATTGCGGATTCCCACGTTCGGCCTTTTGCACGGCGTCCTGGCGCCGTTGCCCAAGTCGTTTCGCTACGGCTTGGCCGATTTCCAGCTTTGCTGGGGCGAGCTTCAGCGGCAGAACTTTATTCAGGCGGGCGAGGACCCCGCGCGGCTGCTTGCGACCGGGTGTCCGCGGCTGACGCGCGAACTCGCCGCGGACGGCATGGCGGTCCGGCAGCGCTTGGAGCTCGATAGCCGGCGCCCAGTTGTCGTGCTTGGTACATCTCCCCTAGTAGAGCAGGAGAGATTGCAGATAGGCGAGATGTTCTGCAAAGCGATAGAATTGCTTCCGGCAGTGGCTGGGCTGGTGCGGCTTCATCCCGCCGAGTCGTTGGCCGCGTATGCCGATTTAGCCTGCCGCTATCCGGCAGTCCGATTCCTCGACAACCGGCAGGCAACGCTGGACGAAATACTTGCCGTCGCCGACGTTGTGGCGGTGCATAACAGCGGCTTTGGCGGAGATGCCCTCGTCAAACGCCGCCTGGCAGTAGTGATCGACATTCCGCCTGCCGACCTGGGATACGGATTGGAATTGGTTCAAGATGCCGGATGCCCGCGGGTGGCCAGTCCGCAGGAACTGGCCGGGGCCCTGGACGCGATGTTATTTCGCGCCGAGCAACGGGCCGCTTATGCGAGGTCCGCGGAATGCTACGTCGGCCGTTTCTGCGCCTACTTTGGCCGCGAGTCGGCCCG
Organism: uncultured Planctomycetia bacterium; assembly: GCA_963707295.1. Taxonomy (GTDB): domain Bacteria; phylum Planctomycetota; class Planctomycetia; order Pirellulales; family Thermoguttaceae; genus JANXQG01. The sequence goes on along the minus strand of CAVPPL010000005.1, from coordinate 1,538,661 downwards.
GCGGATCGCGGGCATTGTCCGCGGGACGTGCGCGGCGAGCGAAGGAATCTGCGGATGAAGCGCTGGCTGCGGAGGAATATTGCCAGCTTATCACGATTCTTGCAAAAGCAAGCGATCGCGGACACGATTCACGATCTGGAAGGGCGCGGCTTGTATACCGCAGGCCGGCATACCTACGGCGTCCCAACCATCCAGTCCTACCAGGGCTCCGAGTGCAAAGTCACGATCGGATCGTTCTGCTCGATCTCGCCAGGCGTGCAAATCATTAACGGCGGCATTCATCCCAAATCGTGGATCTCGCTTTACCCGTTTCGCATCAAGTGGATGCTCGAAGGCGCGTTCGAGGACGGGATGCCGGAATCGCGCGGCGACATTACCATTGGTTCCGACGTTCTGGCTGGGCACGGACACTTTAGTCCTTTCAGGTGTTGTCATCGGCCACGGAGCAATTATCGCGGCCCGGTCCGTCGTCACCAACAATGTTGAGCCCTATGCCATCGCCGCCGGCTGCCCGGCGAAGCCGATTGCCCATTGATTCCCGCCTGACGTGGTCGAACGTCTGTTGCAGATTCGCTGGTGGGAGTGGGACGACAAAGCGATTCGCGGGGCGGTTCCTATGTTGTCGAGCCCAAATATCGCGCAGTTCCTGGAAAAATACGGTACGTGTTCGGTCCCATAGTCAAACAGCCATCTGAATTGCAAAGAGCTCGTTGCATATGAACATTCTGGTAACCGGCGGCGCCGGCTTCATCGGCTCGTATGTTTGCGAGGCCCTCTTGGCGCGTGGCCATCGAGTGATCGCGCTGGACAATCTCGACCCTCAAATCCACGGCGAGCGGGCGTGCTGGCCTTCCTACATGCCCGACGGCGTGGAAATCCATGTTGGCGACGTGCGCGATCGATCGCTGGTCCGCCGCCTGTTGGCCGAAGCCGACGCCGTAATACATCTGGCGGCGGCAGTAGGTGTCGGCCAGTCGATGTACAAGATCGAGCACTATTGCTCGATCGCCGTGCTGGGGACCGCGATTCTCCTGGAGGAAATGATTCCGCTCCGCGAACGAATCAAGAAGCTGATCGTCGCCTCGTCGATGTCGATCTATGGCGAAGGCGCCTATCAGGACGCGGCGGGATGCCCTGTCGTTTCCGCGTTGCGCAGCATCAAGCAGTTGAAGGCCGGGCATTGGGAGCTGGCCGATGTGGCTGGGCGTCCTCTGACGCCGGCGCCCACCACCGAAACGAAGCCCTTGAAGCCGGACTCGATCTATGCGATCAATAAACGGGACCAGGAAGAAATGTGCCTGGCTTTCGGGCGGGCCTATGGGATCCCCGCCGTCGCCTTCCGGATGTTCAACGTTTATGGCGCTCGGCAGGCGCTGAGCAATCCGTACACCGGCGTTGTGGCGATCTTCTGCAGCCGCATGCTACAGAATCTGCCGCCGATCGTGTTCGAGGACGGTGAGCAGCGGCGAGACTTCGTGCATGTTGAGGACGTAGCCAGGGCGTATGTGCTCGCCCTAGAGAATGACGGCGGCGACGGGCTGGCCCTCAATCTCGGCAGCGGCAAGAGCATCAGCGTCAACGAAATCGCCCGGACCCTTGCTGCAACGATGGGCAAGTCCTGCCGGCCGGAGATTCCCGGCAAGTATCGCGACGGCGACATCCGCCATTGTTTTGCCGATGTTGGCCTGATCAAGAACAAGCTTGGCTGGACGCCAAGGTACGATTTCGTTTCGGGCGTGCCAACCGCTCTGCGCCTGGGTCTTGTCGCAGACCGACGTGAAGCATATCGCCGATTCCTACGCGGAGGCTCAAGGCCCGCGGGTTGCTGAAGTAGATGAACGCGGAACAAAAAGGACTTGTTGTGGTTTGCCGGACGATGCCGCCACAGGTCGTGGGCAGCGCCGTCCTTATGCGCAACCTCTTTCAACCTTACCGCGGAAAGTTGACAGCCATTGCCGGCTGGGAGCACGGCGCCAAGGTTGACGCGGATTATCAGCCGGTTTGCGCGACACACTACTTGAAGTTCACACCCTCGATTGTGCAGCGATTGATGCAGCGCCGACTGAACCGGCTGTACTTCTTTCTGGCAAAGTGCTTTGTATATCGGAAGCTCAAGCAGTTCCGCCCGGCGGCGGTTTTTGCCGCATGTACGCCCGACGGCATCTTCTTTATCGCCTCGTTCCTGGCCTGTCGCAAGTTGAAGATACCGTTCTGGGGCCACATGCACGATTTGTGGCTGGAGAACACCCGCCCCGACAGCTTCTCTCAGAAGCTCGCGCAGGAGTGGGAACCCGTGATCTTGCGCGAAGCCGACCGGCTTTTCTGCATGACCGAGGCACAGGTCGATTACTACCAAGAAAAGTATGGGGGAAATTACGCGATTATTCCCCATTGCGTGTCACCTGACGCCGAGTTTTCCGCGCCTTCCTACGTAACGACGAAACCGCCCGGCGCGGAGATTCGAATTCTCTATACGGGCAATATCAACCAGGCCATGAATAGGGATGCGATCGGGGATTTGCCCGCCTGTCTCGATCTACTGCCCGAAAACTTTCGAATTACTATGTTAACCAGTGCTGATCCTGCGCAGCTTGCCGCCGAAGGCGTCTGTCATCCGCGTATGGACTGGGGCTGGACCTCCGTGGCGGAAGCGGGGACACAAGTTCGCGGGGCCGATATTCTCCTTTTGCCGCTATCCTTTCGCAACTGCGTAGCGGAAGAGGTTGACACCGTCTTTTCAACTAAAACGCTCGACTATCTCACCTCGAACGTTCCGATTCTCGTATATAGCCCCGCCACTAGCTTCCACAACCGCAGCGCGAAGGCAAACGGTTGGGGTTGCGTTGTGGACGAGGGGCGGCCAGAGGCATTGGCTCGGGCGATTTGCAGCCTTGCTTTCGACCGAAATCGTCGCGAGAGTCTTGTCGCGCGGCGCTTGGGGAAGCAAAAAGCCGCGATCCGGCCCAATGGGCCAGATATATCGAAGGATTGGTGGAATCGACGCGATGAACAAGAGTACTGCCTTTCAAGGTTCGCCAAACGTGAAAGAACCCGCACTTGCCTGAACCGTCCGCCACTCCTGATCGGCGGCGTCCTTCGGAATTGGCGTTCCTGCGCGAGGACCTGGCCCGCTATCGGCAGGGCGGCAGCTTGAAATGGTTTGAACCCTCGCTGTGGTCGGTCTGCGAGTACCGCTTTCGCCGCTGGGGTGATACGTTTCGCTGGCGATTCGTGCGGAGAATTCTTTGGGTTATGACCTCGATTTCGTATACAATTTTAAGGCTTGTGACGGGCATCGACTTGCCGCGTCGGGCGCGCATTGGGCCGGGCCTGAGAATCTGGCATTTTGGAGGGATCGTGGTGAACGCCGAAACCGTAATCGGCCGCAACTGCACGATCCGCCACCAGGTGACGATTGGGTCCCGTAATAACGAGCACGACGTTCCCGTGCTGGGCGACGACGTTGACATCGGAGCAGGCGCCAAGGTCCTGGGCAAAATCTACATCGGAAGCCGCGTCTCGATTGGAGCGAATGCGGTCGTGCTTATTGACGTGCCGGACGACAATATCGCCGTTGGCGTCCCCGCGCGAATCCTCCACAAGAACATGGATTCGACCTCTGCTGGAGGCTCCGAGGCATGATCCTAATGAGCCGGAATGGAGATACCAGGGTTGACCGTGCGGTTGCGCTTTGCGATGCGGCAATGGTGGCAAAATCTATGCTTCCTAAAGTAGCGTTGTTCATTCCGAACCTGGTGGCCGCCGGCGCCGAGCGCGTGATGGTTCTCCTGGCAAACGGCTTAGCAGAGCGTGGATACGCTGTGGATGTTGTTTTGGTGGAGAAGTGCGGCGATTTCCTTGCCGATCTGGCCGCCGGCGTTCGCGTCGTCGATCTCAAAGCGGCGCGGACATTCCGCGCCATACCAAAGCTGGCCTCGTACCTTCGCAAGGAACGTCCGCAAGTGCTCATTTCGGCCCTGGACTATGCCAATGTCGCCGCCATGATTGCCAACCGGCTCTCCTGTACGAAAACGCCCGCGATACCGACGATCCACGCGCCGCGTCGCAACGCTGCGCAGTACCGATGGGGAATATCCGGCGCCTTTCTCGGCCTGTGCCTCAACTGGTTCTACCGCCGGGCGAAAGGGCTCGTTTGCGTTTCACAAGGCGTGGCGGATGACATTGTGCGCGGGGCAGGCGTCGCGAGAGAGCGGACGCGCGTCATCTACAACCCCGTCATCCATCCGCACATTTACGACCTGGCGCGCCAGCCTGTCGAGCATCGCTGGTTCACGCCCGGACCATTCAAGTCGCTGCTGGCAGTGGGCCGGCTCATGCCGCAAAAGGACTTTCCCACGCTGCTCCGCGCTCTGCCGGCGGTTCGCCAGTGCGGCGACGTTCGCCTTACAATTCTGGGCGAAGGAGACGAACGGCCGCGGTTGGAAAGCCTGGTGAAGGAACTCTCCCTGGAATCTTGCGTAAGCATGCCGGGGGCGGTAAGAAACCCTTACGCCTATATGGCACGCGCCGATCTGTTCGTCCTTTCATCGGCCTGGGAGGCGCTGCCCACGGTCCTGATCGAAGCGCTGGCGCTGGGCGTGCCGGTCGTGGCCGCCGACTGCGTCAGCGGACCGCGAAATTCTCCATAACGGCCGCTATGGCACACTGGTACCGGTCGGCGATCCGGCAGCGCTGGCCAAGGCAATTTCGTCCGCACTGTCGGCGCCGCGAATCGAAGTGCCCTCGGAAACCTTGCGGCCCTATACCGTGGATCATGCCGTGGACGAATACTGTCGAGTCATAGCTGAACTGACCCATGAATAGGATGGCGACGACTTTCGTCACAAGAAGGTGTTTGAAGATCATTGGACCAGCGGTCGCTCAGGTCCATTTGTTCCGATAGAACGCAATGAATGCCCAGTCGCATAGGATGACGAGTTTATGCAGCGGAACGCGAACTTTTTACGTTCTCTTCGCCGCGTTAGTTGTGCTTGCGTGCCTCGGCTTGTTTTTTCCCGATCGTCAACAGTTGCCGAAATCGGTCCCAATTGCGCCCTATGTCAACTATTCTTACAACGGCGACTCCAGCGAATACGCCATACTTGTCGCAACATTTCCCGGCGGTTTCAAGCAGCATCCGATGCGCGTGCTGCGGCCGCTTTATCCCTTCCTTGGTTCACTTGTGTACCAGCCGCTGCGCGTGTTGAAGCCCTTCCTTCCCGCGGATTTCTGCGGGCGAATTGCCGACGTGATGGCGAGAAATGGCGGCGAACAAACATGGAGCGGCATGGACGTGCGCGACGTGGTGCTTGCTTGGGCAGCCCTCATTGTGGTTAATTTCGCCCTGTATACCGCGGCGCTCCTCGTAATCGTTCACGCCTTGCAGAGGATTTTCCCGCCTGGTATTGCGGTTTTGCTTGCTCTGTACCCTGCGTTGCATCGCGATACACTCGACTACCTGCTGGTTCCCAGCGCCGAACCGTTCAACTTCTTGATACCCGGCATTTTCTTGTATACCGCGATGGTCGTTTGGCCGTCGAAGCGTGCCGGATACGCGACAGCGCTTGTGCAAGGCCTAGGGATGCTTGGAAAGGGGCTTGCCTTCGTCATTGGCAATTGGCTTTACGAACACCTTTTCGTTAGGAACTGGCGCAACGCATGGCGGCCGGCGCTGCTATGCCTTATGATCTTCGCCGCACCGGCGGCAATCTACTTGGTCATGCTTCGTGTGGCCGGCGTGACCGCGTACAATCACGAAGTGATGGTCTATCGGCAGTTCATCTGGAATGCGGACTATCTGCGCGAAGGCAAGATCGCCGAGATTCCCATGCGATGGCTTACGGGACTCGGAACTCATTTGTGCGGCGTGGCGATGGATTGGGCAGTTCCTCTGGCAATGTGCGCCCTTTTGACGTTCCGCAGAGAGATTAGGGTCTTCGCCGTTGACCGGGCCCTCCAAAGACATCTGATCGTGTACACGTTTTGCGCGGCCGCCTTCTGGGTCGTGGGGTCGGTCCTCTACTTTCGCCTGGATATTTGCTACTATCCGCCAATCATTGTTTTGCTGGGTGCGCTGACGGCGCGGAAGCTCGTTCGGCCGCACCAGTTTCTCCTCGGGGGCCTGCTCCTGCAAGCGGTCGTCTTCGCCGTGGTAAACCAGTTCTTGTAACACTCGAAATGCATCCCGAGAAAATCGCTATGGAAGACTGTGGAACGCCTTTCAAGAGACTGACCGTCCTGATGCCGTTGTACAACGAGCGTTGGACACTGCGGACGATCATCGGCAGAGTCCTTGCGGTCCCGCTTTCTTTGGAACTGGAACTCATCTGTGTTGACGACGGCTCGTCGGACGGTTCGTGGGAGGAATTGCAGAAGTTGGCCGCGGCCGAGCCGCGCATCCGCGCCTTCCGCCACGAGCGGAACCACGGCAAAGGTGCAGCCATCCGCACGGCCATCGGGCACATGTCGGGCGACGTGGCGGTCGTCCAGGACGCCGACCTGGAATACGATCCCAACGATTATCTTTCCTTGCTGGCTCCGATCCTCGACGGGAGAGCGGATGCAGTCTTCGGATCGCGATTCGTCGGCCACCCGCGCCGGGTGTTGTACTTCTGGCACCGCGTGGCCAACGGCGGACTCACACTCATGTCCAATATGGCCAACGACGTTGACCTCAGCGACATGGAGACTTGTTACAAGATGGTTCGGGCCGACGTGTTGAGAGAACTTAGACTGCAGAGCGACACGTTCACCTTGGAGCCGGAGATCACTTGCCGCCTTAGCCAATGGGGCGCGCGGATATTCGAGGTCCCCATCAGTTACTCGGGCCGGACCTACGACGAAGGAAAGAAGATCAAGGCGCGCGATGCCGTGAAAGCCGTCTGGGAGATCTTTCGCTGCCGGGTCCTTGACGTCCGCTTTACGCGGCACAATGGACTCTACGCGCAGAAATCCATGGCTCGCGCCCCTCGCTACAATCGTTGGCTCTTGAATGCCTGTCGTCCCTACATTGGCAAGCGGATACTCGAGGCCGGGGCGGGCATTGGGAACTTCAGTGCCATGATCGTCAACAGCGAACGATTGGTGCTGCTGGATCGCGACCGGCTGTGCATCGACTACTTGAAAAGCCGTTTCGTCAGGCGCGATCACGTCCACATCGTACATGCCGATCTGGCCGAAGAGGCCGACTATTGCCAGTGGCGCGACGAACGGCTGGACACAGTCCTGTGCATGAATGTCTTGGAACATATTGAAGACGACGAACAGGTTTTGCGGCATTTTCACGAAGTCCTAATCCCGGGGGGACACTGTATCGTCGTTGCCCCGGCCGGAAAGGGGTTCTACTGTGGCATGGACCGCGAGTTGCAGCACCTGCGACGATACGATCCCCGGGAATTGGAAGAGAAAATGAAACGCGCAGGGTTCGAACTGGTCTCTTCCAGACGCGTTTTGCGGGCGGCGGGGATGGTCTGGTGGTTCTTGGGACGCTTGCTACATTGCCGACGCATTAGTCCTCGATTTACGGCGTTGTTCGATCGGCTGTTTCCGTTGGCGCGTCTTCTGGACCACGGAGTGCCGTTTCCCGGAATTTCGCTAATCGTGGTGGGTCGGCGTCGGCAAGCGGGAACCGGCCAGCAGGATATGGACGCACAGATCACATGAACATGAATGTCGTCGAATTATCATCGAGGTGACGTATGGGTAAAATCACGCTCATTTTGTTATGCGCATTCGCTGCGATGACGCCTTGCGAGTCAATGCTGTATTTCGAGGAAGTGCCTTCGGGGGCCAAACTGATGGGCTTGGCGTTGGTAGCTTCGGCACTAGTGGCGTTCCTTGCTGGGTTCCCTCTTCGCATGTTGTCGCCGCCGATGGTCATGCGCGTGATCATCGTGCTCTTCAGCGTGACGTTGTTGGCATGGTCGGTTGCCCGCGACGATACGCTGCACAACCTTTCCCGCGTTGCCCAACTGCTCGTCCTTTCCCTGCTTATTTGGGAATTCGTGGTTACGTACCAGGACCAATTGTGGATATTCCGCAGTTGGCTCATCGGAATGTTGGTGCCGATAGGGATGGCCATTATTGCATACCGCGGAGCTTCGCAGTTCGAAATACAGTCCGGGGAGCGATTTTCCGGCGGCGGCCTTGATATGAACTACCTGGCCTACATGTGCAGCGTGGTAGTACTGATCGGCGTTTATATGGCGACCAATCCTTCGCCACTTGAGCGACTGCTGCGCTGGGGCTATTGGGCGATTGTCATTTTGTGTGCCGTGCAAGTCGTGCTGACCGGTTCGCGGGGAGGACTGATCAGCCTGGTGGTCGCCGGCGCTTTTGCGATGGTCTTGGCCGGCACATCTCGACGCCGGATATTTGCCGTCTTGCAAGTCCTAGTTGCCGCAGTGCTCGTAATTGTTGTTGTTCGAACATTTATCGCCTCTGAATTGCTCGAGCGCGTTACGTTTAGCGGAGGGGGAGGCACGTCAATTGAAGACGACCCCCGTATGCGGATATGGGCGGCCGGCTTGCGCCCTTCGCGCGGAACCCGCTGCTCGGTGTTGGAGATGGCGCCTATGCTACCGCAACGGCAGAAGGCGGCAAACCGACGCCGTCGCACAACACGTTCGTCTGCCTGTTGGCCGAGGTGGGAATTGCAGGCACGGCCCTCTACCTCGTCTACCTCGCCATGCTCTTTCGCTCCGCACTGCGGCTTCCCTGGCGGGAGAAGGTGTTTTGGCTTGGAATTATGATGGTGTCGATGTGCAATGCCGTGACATGCGGTTCGCTGATTGACCGCTTTACGTGGTCTCTCTACACTATGCTTCTGGTGCAGGAAGTGACGTTTCGCGGAGCGTCAGAAAGTCGTTCCCGCAAACCTCTCCGGCGCAGGCGCTGGGCGGCCCATCGTCGCGCCTTTGCGTCCGAATCCGCGAAACCCTTGAACATAACGTTGGCGATGTCGTTAATTCAAACTGCAGGGCAATTTTCCCGTCCTGCGCCCCCAGAACCGAGCAAGCTTATTCGAGACCGCGGCTGGGCGGCTGTAATAACGGGATTCACTTTGCCAGCATCAGACTCGCGTTAGGAGCGACATCATGAGCACGGCATCCATTCAGCCGATTCCCCCGAGCCGATCGGGACGTGCGTACTGCGCGGTGCTGATACTCTTGATCGTTCTGCATCTCGCTAAGACTATTTCGTTCATCGGCGCCGGCCAACCATATCCCGAAAGCGACGGCGTAAACTATTGGAATATGGGCATCGCTCTCGCTCACGGCGACTGGCTGTTGCGCGAACGCGGCTGGGCATTTCGGCCGCCTGGTCTTCCGGCTTACCTGGCCATCATGCAGACCGCATTCGGCCGATATTCGGTCATTGCAGTCACCGTGTTTCAACTGCTGTTGGATTTCTGCATGGCACTGGTTACCGCATGGATGTGCGCCAAAGTCCTTCGCAACCGCATAGGGGTCTTCATCGGGCTGGCATTGTCGCTCTGCTGTGTTTCGCGAAGTTGCTTCATGGTCTACGTTCTTGCCGATAATCTTCTGTGTGTGGTTTTGACTTTGTACGCGGCGGTGCTGCTCGCCTGGTTATCGCGCCCTTCGCTTTGGAAGGCAGCGGCATTGGGCCTGCTGCTCGCGTTGGGAATGCTGCTCAAACCCGTGGCGGAGCCGCTGTTGATTTCGACCTTGGCCCTCATGGCTTATAAGCTTTGGCGTTCCTCGATGCTACGGCAGCTCTGGCGGCACGCGATCATTTTGCTCATCGTGTTGGCGCCGCTGTTGGCTCCCTGGTATGTCCGCAATAAAATTATTTTCGGGCATTACTTCCTCACCCAATTCACCGGACGCAGCTTGTGGTACGGTTCCCACGGGCGTCCGACGCAAATGCCCGTAACGAACTCAACCGGGCCTAAGAATCGCGCCCTCGCGGAACTATTGCAGGGAACGAATGTTGATTTGCAAATGGCGAGCATTTGGGCCATTTATCGGCCTCTACGGCAGCAAGGCTTCTCGGACTACGAAGCCGATAAACTTATGGAAGCAGCAATGTGGGAGTCAATCTCCGACCACCCATTCCAATACCTGGCGGGGCGTCCGCTGCGATTCGTTTGGTTTTGGGTCTGCCCGAAGGCATGGAATGAGGTCCCTTGGGGGTGGTTTTACTACTTCCGCGACCTTCCGCGCGGATGGACTTATACTTTTACCAACCAACCGGAAACTGACATTCCGCCTGACCAAGTACGATGGTCGGTTCCCTTTCTAAGGGCGGCCAATACGGCGGTCTTGAGCCTCGTTTGGCACCCAAACTCCGTCGTGTTCGGACTGGGCGCGCTAGCGGCGGCCGCGGGCTGCGTGTTTATGTTCGTTCGGCCCGAATGCCGAGAGCCAGGCTGGGCGGTCGCCAGCGTTCTGCTGGTGATTTCCTTGAGCACAACTTTCTTTGGCTGGCCGGAGTGCCGCTACCGCATGCCGTTGGAACCGGTCATGATCGTCGCCGCGACCCCCTTGTTGCTGGCCATATATCGTCGCGTCGCGGCCCGCACGCCTAAGTCGAAAACAGGAGCATAGGAAGTTGTTCCCGCTGTAATGCTCGTCCGCCTCTGCCCGTGGAAACTTGCCGGCCAAACTATCGTGGATAATTCGAGGTCAATAATGCTGAGGGGCGCGCGGAATCGCGGTTTCCTGGCAATCCTTTTGCTGCTCGTCGCCTTGCATGCGGCGAAGGTGGCCGCATTCATCGCCGCCGGTCAAGGACCGCTACAGGGCGACGCCTTGGTTTATTGGTCCTTGGGAGAAAGAGTCGCGACCGGCGATTGGCTGCTACTCGGCGATCCGCCCGAGGTCACGCGAACGCCCGCATATCTTTATTACGTGGCATTCTTTCAGGCGACGTGCGGCAGGCATGCCCTGGCGGCGGCGATCGTCATGCAGCACCTCATGCTGCTGGCCAACGTCGCCCTGGCGGCGTGGACATGCTGGCTGTTGACGGGAAAACGCGGTTCGATTCTGCTTTGCCTGGTCCTGGCGCTCGGCTGTTTTTCCTGCTTTGGCGTCGGCGTGCAACTGCTCAGCGACACTTTTCTTACCTTCCTGCTCACGCTCAGTATGGCGCTCGCGGCCGCCTGGCGGCAGCGGCCGTCGCCGTGGCTGGCTTTGGCTCTTGGCATCGTGCTGGGCGCGGCCATCCTCACCAAGCCGATTGCGCAGTTCGCGGGATTGATCGTGTGCGGCTGGATGCTTCTTGGCCGGCGTCGCGAAGTATCCTGGCGCCTTGGTATTGCGCACTGCAGCCTGGCCCTCGCCGCGGCGCTGGCAATTGTATCGCCGTGGCTCGTGCGAAACAAAGTCAACTTCGGACAACCGTTCCTGACAAGGGTCGCCGGGCGTGCGCTGTGGTGGTCCTGCTTCAAGGGCAATCCCGACGACCGCCTCGATCCGCCGATACCGTTCGCCGACGGACCTTCGACGCGACAGGTTCGTCAAGCGGTAAAGACTGCCAGCCCGCACGACACCTGGGGCACCTTCAAGGAGCTCGTCCGCCTGGGCTGCTCGGAAAGCGCGGCGGATGAACTGATGCTCCGTGCGGCGAAGGAAGCAATCCGCGAGAATCCGTGGACGTTCTTCGTCAGCCGCTGCCGGCGGTATGTCTGGTTTTGGCTCACGCCGAACGAAACGTATCGCCCGAACACCGGCGACTTTCGCTTTACCATCGATCGGCCGAAGTTGGAATACGGCACGAATGTGTCCAAGGGCGCCGATACCGACGCGGTCGAAGGACAATCGACTTGGCACGGCAAGTGGTACTTTCAACAGGGTCGGCTAAACTTCCTTTGGCATCCGCATCCCCTAATATATGGCCTGGTCGTGTTTGTTTGTGCGGCCTCAATCGGCATCCTGGCATTCGCAAGAACGACTCGAGGACTGGCATTGTTTTTTGCGCTTTGGCTTGGTTATTTTTCCACAGTAACAACCATCTTCGGCTGCCCCTCGTACCGGTATCGAATGATCCTGGAGCCGGCGATGATTGTCCTGATTGTTTACGCCGTGAGAACTATCCGGTGCGGCCTCGCCTCGCGGCAGGACCGATTGCGAGCGGGCGGCTCGACGATTGCCGAATCGCAAACCTCGCCACAGCATGCTTGACCTTCTCAAGGCAAACCCGGCCGGCGGATGCCAGCCGCCCAAGGAAAGAGATCGCGTATGACGGAGAACCAGGTCGAATGCGGCGCCGCAACCGCTGACTCGTTTGATGGCGATGTCGAAGTGACAATCGTCATGCCATGCTTGAACGAAGCGGAAACCGTGGCGCGGTGCGTCGAAAAGGCGCTCGGCGGCTTGCGCGAAAATGGCATCCGCGGCGAAGTCGTCATTGCCGACAACGGGAGCAACGATGGCTCGCAAGAACTCGCCCGTCGTGCCGGCGCCCGCGTCGTGACGGTGGAGAAAAAAGGGTACGGCAGCGCCCTGATGGGAGGAATCGCAGCCGCGCGTGGAAAATACGTTGTCATGGGAGACGCCGACGACAGCTATGACTTCGGGCACGTTCCGCGCTTCCTCGAGAAGCTGCGCGGCGGCTGCGACCTTGTCATGGGAAACCGTTTTCTCGGCGGAATTCGGCCGGGGGCCATGCCGCCGCTGCACCGATATCTCGGCAATCCGGTGCTTTCGGGCATTGGAAGAATGTTCTTTAGAAGTCCTTGCGGCGACTTTCATTGCGGGCTGCGCGGTTTTTCCAAGGCAGCCATCGAACGTTTGGACCTTCGCACAACCGGCATGGAGTTTGCCAGCGAGATGATTGTGAAGGCAACCCTGCACGGACTACGCTTGGGCGAAGTGCCTACTACCTTGGCGCCCGACGGGCGGAGCCGACCCCCGCACCTGCGAAGTTGGCGCGACGGTTGGCGGCACTTGCGGTTCCTCCTACTGTACAGTCCGCGATGGCTATTCCTGTACCCCGGACTGTTCCTCATGCTCGTGGGCAGTTTCCTCATAGTCTGGCTGCTGCCGGGGCCGCGCAGCGTAGGCTTCGCGATGCTCGACGTGCATACGATGCTCTGCGGCGCGGCGATGGTGTTGATTGGCTTTCAGTCCGTCTCCTTCGCCGTGTTGGGAAAAGTGTTTGCCATGACGAGCGGCCTCATGCCCTGGTCGTCGAGCCTCCGCCGTATTTTCGACTGGATTACCTTGGAAACCGGGCTGCTCTGCGGCGGATTACTGGCCTTCGGCGGCATCGCGGGATTGGTGGCTGCTGTTTATATCTGGAACCTGCACGGTTTCGGGCCGTTGGATCCGCAAAGAACGCTGCGTTGGGTGATTCCCGCAGTAACCGCCACGTCGCTGGGATTTCAAATCGTCCTTTCCAGCTTTTTCCTCAGCATGCTCGGCTTAAGCCGGAAGTAAACTCGACAATCGGCATGAAATGATGAAGCCTGAATTTGACGCCTACGCAAAGGAATACTCCGCGGAGCTCAATCGCGCACTGGCGGTGACGGGCGAAAGCCTGGAATACTATGCCGAGCAGCGGGTATTGCATCTTGCGCGGCGGCTCGATAAACGCGGAGCGAAAACCGCCAACGTGCTGGATTTTGGCTGTGGAACGGGCACTGCCACCCCGTATTTGCTGCGCGGCCTCGCGCGCAGTCCGTACTGGGAATTGACGTTTCGACCGAATCGCTTGATGAGGCGTCGGCGCGATTCGCGGGACTTTCCGCCAGCTTTCTCGAGTTCGACGAATTCGAGCCGCAAGGCAATCTCGACGTCGCATTTTGCAATGGCGTGTTCCACCACATTCTTCCAACGGAACGTGCGGATGCCTTGCGGATGGTTTTTGCTTCTTTGCGCCCGGGCGGCTACTTCGCTTTTTGGGAAAACAATCCCTGGAACCCCGGAACGCGGTGGATTATGAGCCGCACGCCGATCGACCGCGACGCGATCACAATTTCGCCCCGCGAGGCAAGGAGGCTGTTGCAATCGACCGGCTTTCGCGTACTTTCTGTCGATTCTCTCTTCTACTTTCCTCGCAGCCTTGGCTGGTTTCGCCCGTTGGAAAAGGCCCTGACGAGGCTTCCGTTGGGCGGCCAGTATTTGGCGCTTTGCGTCAAGGACACTTCTGGCGGCAGGGTCGCGCATGGAGAGTCCGAATGAACACGAACGATTGTTGGCGCCGCCGCGAGATTGCTTGAAACGAATATGAATCGCAGAAAGTGAGTTTAACTTTGGAGACGAATATGCGATATGGAATTCTCGGCGGCGGCCTGAGCGCCCTGTCGCTGGCATACTTCCTGCAGGAGCATCCGCAGGTTACGTCGATCGAGATACTCGAGAAGGAAGGCGCACCGGGCGGGCTCGCCCGGTCATATGCGTTTGCCGGACTGCACTACAACGTCGGCCCGCACATCATGTTCTCGAAAAACAAGGAAGTCCTCGACTTGATGGTCGGCCTGTTGGGCGACAATGTGCATAAGCTGCGGCGTTCCAATAAGATCTACCACGATGGCCGTTTCGTGAAATACCCATTCGAAAACGAGCCTCTCGGCCCTTGCGCCGCACGAGCGGGACTGGTGCCTGGAGGCGTTTCTCGACAATCCTTACGCCCAGTACGCCCCTAGGACGATGCTGGAGTTTTTCCTGGCGACGTTCGGCGAGGGCATCACAAATATCTACCTGCGTCCATACAATGAGAAGATCTGGAAGTTCGATCCGGCCTTCATGGATACGCAAATGGTCGATCGCATTCCCAAGCCGCCGCCGGAGGACATCATCAAGAGCGCCAAGGGCGAGGCCAGCGAGGGCTACCTGCACCAGCTTCACTTCTACTATCCGAAGCGCGGCGGCGTGCAGACCTTGCTCGACGCGTTCATCAGCCGATTGCGGGAGAAAGTTACCGTCTGCGTCGGCGCGGGCATCGATCGCGTCGTGCGAGATGGCGCAAAATGGCGCGTGGCCACCGCCGACGGCAAGACCCGTGAATACAACCGCCTTATTTCGACGATTCCCATCCCCGAGCTGATCTGCCGCCTGCAACCGGCCGTGCCGCAGCCGGTAGCGCATGCCGCGCAAGGCCTGAAGTTCAATTCGATCGCGATTTGCATGGTTCACGTCCGCCGCGACCATTTGGGCGACAACTTCGCGGTCATGGTGCCGAGAGCACGACATCATTTTTCATCGACTCTCGAAGCTCGATTTCCTCCTGCCGCCCGAGGACGTCAACGGCTCGGCGCGGATCATGGCGGAAGTCACGTACCGCGCGGGGAGTCCCACCGCCCGGATGAGCGACGACGAGCTGCTTGACCGCGTCGTCGGCGATCTTGCCCGGCTGAAGTTCATCGACGGCCCCGGCGACGTGCTCGACCGCGAGGTCCTGCGGCAGCGCCATGCCTACGTCATCTACGACCTGAACCACCGTCCGAACGTGGAAGCGGTGCGGAAGCACTGCGAAGACGAGCTCGGTATCCTACTGCACGGCCGATTCGGCGAGTTCGTCTATATCAACATGGACGCCGTGATCGAACGCTCGATGCACAAATTCAAAGCGATCGCCGCAAGCCTGGAAGCCTGAGAAAGGGACAAATCAACATGCGTGTGCTGGTAACGGGCGGCGCGGGTTTCATCGGCAGCCATCTTTGCGACGAACTGATGGCGCACGGCGATGAAGTCTGGTGCCTCGACAATCTCTACCTCGGCCGGGAAGCAAACATTTGCCATCTGCTGCGCAATGACAAATTCCACTTTTGCAAGGAGGACATCCTCGATCGTGCCAAGCTGGACAGCGTGTTCGCCGAGGCTCGGCCGGAGATGGTATACCACCTGGCGGCCAATTCGGATATTTCGCTAGGCAACACGGACCGCACTCTCGATTTGCGGCTCACGTTCCTGACGACGGTCGAGGTTCTGGAAGCGATGCCGCGGCACGGCGTCTCGCGAATCTTTTTTGCCAGCACGTCGGCCGTTTTTGGCGACACTCCGGAACTGCTCAAGGAGGAGACCGGCCCGCTGCGGCCCGTTTCGTTCTATGGAGCATCAAAACTCTCCGCGGAGGCGTACCTTTCGGTCTATTCCCAAAGCTTTGGCTACCGCACGTGGATCTTGCGGTTTCCCAATGTCGTCGGCGAGCGCTCGACGCACGGCGCGGTCCACGACTTCATCCAGCGGCTGCGGAAAGACTCCAGCCGCCTGGACGTGCTCGGCGACGGTTCCCAGATCAAGCCCTACCTGTACGTGAAAGATCTTGTGCGGGCGATACTCACCGTCTGCGACGCCGCGCCCGAGCAGCTTGCCGTCTATCATGTCGCCGGTGAAGGGCTGACCTCGGTGAAGCAGATCGCGGAAATAATCCTAGAGGAAATGGAACTGGGCAAGACGCCCATCGTCTATGGCGGCGGCAAAATTGGCTGGGTGGGCGACGTTCCCTATTTCAACTACGACAGCAGCAAAATTAAAACGCTCGGGTTCGCCCATCGCTACGATTCCACCGCGGCGGTCCGCGTGGCCGTGCGCCGCATCCTGGGCAAGGAATAGCAAGTGACGCAAGCTCTGAAACAGGTGGTTGTCCTCTGCGGCGGCAAGGGTACGCGCATGGGCAGCCTCGGGGAGAATATTCCCAAGGCGCTGGTGCCGCTGGCTGGCAAACCGCTTCTGGAGCATCAGCTCGACCTGGCTTGCCGCTATGGAATTGAGGAGATCATTCTGCTCACCGGGCATCTCGGAGAATGCATCGAAGCCCACTTTGGTAGCGGCGGCTATCGCGGCATGAAGCTCCGCTATTATCGTGAACAAGCCCCGCTGGGGACCGCCGGCGCACTGAAGATGATCGAGGAGCACCTGCGCGATGACTTCATCGCCTTCTACGGCGACACGATCATGGGCATCGACCTCCAGCGGCTCTCCGCCTTTCACGTGGAACACCGGGCCGCGGCCACGCTCGTTGTACACCCGAACCACCATCCTTACGATAGCGATCTGTTGGACATCGACGCGGCCTCGCGCGTCATCGCGCTCTATCCCAAGCCGCGCGACCCGAACGAGAATCACCGCAATTTGGCCAACGCGGGCCTTTACGTCCTATCGCGGCGCGTGCTGGATTATGGCCCCGCCGGAACGAAGTCTGATCTGGACCGATTCGTCTTGCCGACCGCGTTTCGCAATGGCGAAACAATTATGGCCTACAACACGACTGAATACATCACGGACATGGGCACGCCCGAGCGGTTGAAGTCGGTGGAGGCGGACTTGCTCTCCGGAAAGGTCGCGCGGCTAAATCGTTCGAACCCGCGACCGGCCGTGTTCCTCGATCGCGACGGCGTGCTTAACGTTAACGACGATCGGGCCGTGACCGCCGAGAAGATGCAGTTGCTGCCCGGCGTGGCCGAGGCCATTCGGTGGATCAATCGCTCCGAACATCTGGCGGTGGTGGTGACCAATCAACCGGCGATCGCCAAGGGGTTCATGTCGGAAGCCGATCTGGCCGACGCGCATGCCCGGTTGGAAATGCTTCTGGGCGCCGAACACGCTTTTGTCGACCGCATTTATCACTGCCCGCACCATCCGGAAAGAGGATTTGAAGGCGAGCGGCCGGAGTTGAAAACCAATTGTACCTGCCGCAAGCCCTTGCCCGGCATGTTGTTGACCGCGGCGGCCGACTTGAACATCGACCTCGCGCGGTCCGTCATGATCGGCGACCGCACCGTGGATATCCAGGCCGGCGCCGATGCCGGCTGCAAGACAGTGCTCGTGCGCACTGGAACCGCCGGCGCGGACGGGCGCCATCCGGCCAAGCCCGATTTCATCTGCCGCGACCTGCCCGCGGCCGTTGCGCTAGTGCTCGAAAGGAAACAACCATGATTGGAACACGTACTCCATTTCGCGTCAGTTTCGCCGGCGGCGGCAGCGACCTCCGCAGCTTTTACTGCCGGCAGCCCGGCAGCGTGCTGAGCACCAGCATCAACAAGTACATGTACATCATGGTTCATCCGTTCTTCGATCAACGGATCCAGGTCAAGTACTCGAAGACCGAACTGGTCAACAGCGTCGCGCATATTCAACACCCCATTGTTCGCGTTGCCCTGGAGCAGTTCGGCCTTGAGGGCATCGACATCAATTCGATCGCCGACATTCCCGCCGGCACGGGACTCGGATCGTCCTGCTCGTTTACGGTCGGCCTGTTGCACGCACTTTTCACCTATGCGGGCAAGTACGCGTCCAAGGATCAACTGGCCAAAAACGCCTGCCACATCGAAATCGACGTCCTCAAGGACCCCATCGGCAAGCAGGACATCTACTCGGCGGCTTACGGCGGGCTGAACCTGATTACCTTTTATCCGGACGAGACGGTACAAGTCGAACCGGTTGTCATGCCGCACGGCCGAAAGACCGCACTGCAGGAGAACTTGTGCCTCTTCTACCTGGGCGGGGCGCGGGCTGCCGGCGACATCCTTGCCGAACAGCAGCAAAACATTCATCGAGATAAGCGCAAGGCGGACCTCGTCCTCTGCATGGCGGAACTCGTGCGCCAGCTCCGCATTAGCCTCGTGAATGGCGAAATCAGCGACATGGGCCCGATCCTGGATGAAAACTGGCACCTAAAAAAGCAGCTCTCCGGGCAGATTTCAGACCACTGGATCGACTCCTGTTACGATACCGCAAAACAAAACGGTGCCACCGGTGGCAAGCTGTTGGGCGCCGGGGGCGGGGGCTTCCTCCTTGTCTACTGCGAGAAACAGAAGCAGGAAAAGCTCCGCGCCAGTCTGGGCGACCTTCGCGAAATGAAGTTCGCTTTCGATAGTGTCGGCACACAGGTAATTCACTACGAGGACAACAAGGTCTGGTAACTTCTCGCCTTGCTGACGCCAAGAACAACCGTCCCCGGATAGTAACATTTTGGCCTAGTTTCGGCCCTTTCGAGTATATCGCCCTAGTTTGACGCGTCCGAACTTTCAATCGACAACTTCCAGGAATGCTGAACCTGGCAAACGCAATTAGACTATGTGCGGCATCTGCGGTCTAACGGGCTACGGCTTGCCGTTTACCGGACCAGAGACAATCCGTGCCATGACCGCCGCGCTGGCTCACCGCGGACCCGATGCACAGGACGTTTGGCTCGATGCCGAAGGCCGCTGCTCGCTGGGGCATGCGCGGCTGTCCATCATTGATATCGAAGGCGGCGCGCAGCCAATGCATTCGCTCGACGGCCGGTTCAGCATCGTCTTCAACGGTGAGATTTACAATTTCCAGTCGCTTCGTGCCGAACTCCAACAACGCGGGCGCGTCTTTCGCACGCTAAGCGACACCGAAGTGCTGCTGGAGGCTTACATAGAATGGGGCCTGGATGCCTTGCAACGCATCGGCGGCATGTTCGCCTTCGCGATCTTCGACGCCGTGGAAGGCTCGCTGCTGCTCGCCCGCGACCGGGTCGGCATCAAGCCGCTCTATTATCATTGGTCTGATGGTAAGTTCGCCTTCGCCTCCGAGATCAAGTCGCTTATGAAGCTGCCGGGGCTGCCGCGGCGGCTGGATTATCGGACACTGGCCGATTATCTGACGCTCGGCTATCCGATCGCCCCGGCCACCTTCTTTGCCGACGTACGCGAGCTGCCGCCCGGCCGCTGGATCAAGATTTGTG
This sequence comes from uncultured Planctomycetia bacterium, assembly GCA_963707295.1. GTDB lineage: Bacteria > Planctomycetota > Planctomycetia > Pirellulales > Thermoguttaceae > JANXQG01. The sequence continues at coordinate 1,519,041 of CAVPPL010000005.1, read as the reverse complement.
GCGGCAAGATGCGAGAGGAACCCTATTGGGCCTGGCGTCGCGAAGAGCAGGACTGGAGCGAGGCCGACGCGATTGCCAAGACCAAGGAGACCTTGCTGCAAACGCTTGAAGAGCACATGATCGCCGACGTGCCAGTCGGCGCGCTGCTCAGCGGCGGCATCGATTCGTCGCTGCTGGTGTCCCTGCTGGCCAAGGAATTGGGCGTCCGCGTTGAGACTTTCACCGTCAGTTTTGGCGACCGCGGCTATGACGAATCGGCCTACGCGCAGTTGGTGGCAAAGCACCTGGGGCTGGCCCATCGCAAGATCTCGGTGCCGTCCAACTCGATCACCGATCTCGACGAGATACATGTCGTGCTCGATCAATTCGACCAACCCTTTATCGACAGCTCCGCCATTCCCACGTACCTGCTTTGCCGCGAGTTGCGGAAACATGTCAAGGTGGCCATCGGCGGCGACGGCGGCGATGAGACGTTCGGCGGATATCCGCGGATTTACCACGCCGACGTCGCTTGTCTCCTGGGCAAATGCCCCGCGCCGCTCCTGGCCGCGGCCGAATCGCTCTGTCGCCCCCTCGGCTTTTTCGCCCCCGGCCCGGCCCGGCAAATCGGCAAGCTCGTTCGGGCGGCGCGGCATCGCGGGCAGATGCGGATTCTTGATTTTCTCACTTACGCCAATCTGCAGCAACTGTCGAACGTCCTCACAAACGCAGCGTGCGATAGGCTTGACGGATATAGTCCTCGGGTCATGGGCGAAGATCGCGATGGTCATCCGGCGGATGGGCGCGACATGATCGATGTCACGATGAACCTAAGCTTGCCGGGCGATTATTTGCGGAAGGTTAACATGATGAGCATGGCCCACGGTCTGGAAGTCCGCGTCCCATTCCTCGGCAAGCGGGTGCTGGAACTGGCCGAGAAGATTCCCCATCGCCTGAAGCATCCGGCGCGAAACCGCGGAAAGATGCTGCTGCGAACGATGTTGCGGCAGTACCTGCCGGACGAAATCACGCGCCGCCGCAAGTCGGGTTTTAGCATTCCGCTGGACTCAAGCCTGAACTTGGAAAAGCGGCAGGCCATCGAGGCGATGCTCAACGCGAGCGACGCCCGCATCCGGCCACTGGTCCATCCCGAGTTCACGCAGATGGTTTGTCGCGCGTTCGTCAGCGGCCGGCGGCAGGAAACGCAGTGGAGCCGAGCAGGAATTTATCAAAGCGTCTATCTGCTTTGGTCGCTGGAGCGCTGGCTGCAGAGATGGGACCCTTGCCTCTAGGCCAAGCCGCGCGGAGAATCTCGTTCATGACGCCGAAAGCCTTATCCCCCCGCGTGCTTTGGGTAACGCCGAAACCGGAATCGAAGGCGTCGATGATCTTCGTCGAACGGCAGATCGAATCGCTGCTCGCCGCGGGCGTCGGCGGCCGCACTTTCCACCTGAAAAGCCGCACCGCGCCGGGCATGGTCTTCCGCGAATGGCGGCGGCTGAGAGAGGAAATCCGCGAATTTCACCCCGAAATCGTCCACGCGCAATACGGCACCGCGACGGCCCTCCTCAGCGTCGTAGCCACCCGCTTGCCATTGATTGTGACCTTTCGCGGCAGCGACCTTAATCCCGATACGGCCAAGGGCCGCGTCCGCTGTTGGTTTGGCCGTCTAATGTCGCAGATTGCGGCCTGCCGCGCCGCACGAGTCATTTGTGTCAGCGAACAGTTGGTCGGCCGTTTGTGGTGGGGAAAGAGCAAGGTGACGATCGTGACCTCGGGCATCGACTGCCGCGTATTCTGCCCGCGGCCGCGCGGTGAAGCCCGCGCTGCGCTGGGCTGGGGCGCCGACGAGCGGATCGTGCTGTTCAACGGTTCACACCGACCGTTGAAGCGTCCCGATTTGGCCCGCGCGGCCGTCGAAGTCGCCCGCGGCAAGTGCGGCCCCGTCCGCCTCGTGGAACTGGATGGAACGCAGACGCCGGACTTGATACCGGTGATGATGAACGCCGCGGACTGCCTGATTGTGACCAGCGATCACGAGGGCTCGCCGAATGTCGTCAAGGAGGCGATCGCTTGCGGGCTGCCCGTCGTAAGCCGCGATGTCGGCGACGTTCGACAGCGGCTCGGGAAGGTCGCGCCTTCGCAGGTCACGGGCGACAGCCCGCGGGAACTTGGCGAAGCGTTGGCGGAAATCCTCCGTTGTCCCGTGCGGTCGAACGGCCCGCAGGCCGTCGGGGAGTTTTCTCTTGATGCGATCGCCGCAAAGATCATTGCCGTGTACGAAGCGGTCCGCGGCGGAGAAGAAGCATGATGGTGTGCGAGGACCTCGCGGCCGGCAGCGCCACGGCCGGCGAGCCGCCCGGGAAACCGCTGGTATCAGTCATCGTTCCCTGCCGCAACGAGGGACGCTGGATCGGCGCCTGCCTGCAATTGATATTCGACAACGATTATCCGCGTGATCGGCTGGAGGTGCTGGTGGTTGACGGCATGAGCGACGATGGAACGCGGAGCGTGGCCGAGTCGTTTGCCGCGCGCTATCCGCAATTGCGAGTGCTTGCCAACGAGAAGAAGATCACGCCCACGGCGCTAAACCTGGGCATTGCCTCCTCGAGCGGCACGGTAATCGTCCGCATGGACGCGCATGTCGAGTATCCCGCCACGTACATTTCTTCGTTGGTAAATCTCTTGGACACAAGCGGCGCCGACAACGTCGGTGGCATTTGCCTGGCACAGCCCGGCGCTGAAACGAAAATGGCCCGGGCAATCGCCGCCGGCATGTCGCACATGGTGGGCGTCGGCAACTCCTACTTTCGCATCGGATCGGCGGAAGACCGCTGGGTCGATACGGTTCCCTTCGGGTGCTATCGCAAAGAAGTCTTCGCACGCATCGGCTTGTTCGACGAGGAGTTGGTTCGGAACCAGGACGACGAGCTAAACCTGCGTTTGATCCGCAACGGCGGCCGCATCCTGCTTTCTCCCAAAATTGTCTGCCGCTACTATACCCGCGACTCGTTGCCCAAGTTGTGGCGGATGTATTACCAATACGGATATTTCAAGCCGCTGGTCGTACGCAAAGTCAGGGGTGTGATGACGCTCAGGCAACTCGTGCCGCCGCTGTTTGTGCTCTGCCTTGCGGCCGGCGCGCTCCTGGCGCCGTGGAGCCGCGTGGCGGCGGCCGCGCTGGCGCTGCTCGTCGCCGCCTATGCCTCGGTCGTTGCCGGCTGTTCGCTGGCGGCGGCGGGCAAGCTCGGCTGGCGCGGGCGCTCGGCCTGTTTTTCGTGTTTCCGACGATGCACTTGAGCTACGGTATCGGCTACCTTCAAGGCATGCTAAACTTTCTTGTCTTCCGCCGCCGCATCCGCGCGGATGCCGTGGGAACACCGATTTCGCGATAGAGTCGCTTTGCCCCTCGCGCCTATGGACAACAGCCAATCGACAGGTTCGACAACCGCACGGGAGTACGTCGAAGGCTTGCACCGCCTCGGCGTCAAGGCTCTTTTGGGAAAAGGCCGCGACGTCTGGTTGGTGAGCGAGCGCGTCGGACTTGAACGGTATCCCGTGTCCTGCGTTGACGTGCCGTCCGGAAGGGAAATCCGCGACTTGCTCTGGCGCTCCCGCTGCCTGTTGGCGAGCTACGTCGTGCCGGCGGACGAAGTCCATCCGGCAAACGCCATGCTCTATCTCTGCGAGGACCGCGGCTACCGCCTGGAGCGGCTGTCGTCGCAGGCCCGCCGCGACACGCGGCGGGCGCTGTGCGCGTTCCGCTTCGAGTTCCTCGACCCGGGCATGCTGCTGGCCCACGGTGATAGGGCCTACTGCGACACGCGCGCTCGCGTAGGTCTCAGCGACGGCACGGTTGAAGCATTCCGAGGTTACACGGCATCGCTATTGGCCACCCCGGGCTACAAGTTCGTCGGCGCCTGGACTGGCGACCAATTGGCGGCCTACATGTGGATCTTAATGATCGACGATTGGGCTGCCATCGGCGGATACGCCGCCAACGACCACCTTCGCTCCTGCCCAAACGAAGGACTAATCAACTTCGTCCTTGACTATTGCCTGGCGCAGGGCCGCTGCTGCGAGGTACTCTACGGCCTCAGTTCGATCCAGGAAATTGACCGCACGGCGAGCCTCGATTACTTCAAGAAGAAAGTCGGCTTCGAGAGCCGGCCCGTGCATCGCGCCTTCGCGTTCAGTCCGCTGGTCAGACCTTTCATCAATCCGCTGATCGACTGGGCAGTCCGGACCTGCTTGAAGTTCTACCCGCAGAGCCGGGTTCTGCGGAAGGCGTCCGGCGTGCTGGCCAGCAGCCTCGGCAAATCCGCGCCCCCGAATGCGGACGCGGACGCAATGCAAAGCGACGAACAACATCTTCACGATCGTCCCAACCCGGAAGGATGATGCCCCGTCAATGCCAATGAACCCTGAAGCGCGTTGTCCGGTTTGCGAAACCCAGTCGGCGCGCCGGCCGTTCGATTTGCGCACAAGCCGCGGAGCGCGGCACTTTGCCCGCTGTCCGAACTGCCGGGCCTACTTTGACTGCCAGATGTATGACCTGGAAAGCGAGGTCTCGCATACGCGTCGATGGCCGTGGGGCAACATTGAAGAAGGTTTGCAGTGCGCTGCGCAAGCGCGCGATGTATTTGTCCGTCCTGCGCCTGCTGCATCGCCACGCCGCCCCGGGAAGTTCGCTGTTGGACGTCGGCTGCTCCTGCGGCGGTTTCCTGGAGGAGGCCCGCCGGGAAGGCTATCAGGCGAGTGGCATGGATATCGTGCCGGAGATGGTGGAGTATTGCCGCAAACGGGGATTCCCCTGCCACGTCGGCGCCTCGCTCGCCGGCATCGACGTGGCCGATTCCTCGCTGGATATCGTCTCCGTGCTCGATTGCAACTATTACTGGCCAGACCAAATCGCGGAGCTGCGCCATTGGACAAAAACTGTGCCCCAGCGGCCTGTTGGCGATGCGCGTCGTCAACAAATCGTGGATGTTGACCGCCGGGCTTGCTCTGCGCCGCATCGCGCCCGTTTTGGCAACAAGATTTGCGTCCGCGCGGTAAACGATCATCGCGTGTCCATTCCGGTACGGTCGCTGCTGCGCATTTTGCGGCGGGAAGGTTTTGATATACTTTACGCCTCGCCCGCCGGCGCACTGCACGGCGGGGAGTCCTCGTTTGCCGTCAAGGCCAATTTCGCGGTGGGCTACCTGCTCTGGCTTGTGTCGCGTCGCTACCTCGTGCCCGGTTGCTTGATTCTCGCACGAAAGCAGTCCAGTTGATTCCTCGTCACGAACCGCCGTTCGGTGTTTGCGGTCTGCTTTCAGCCTTTTGTCGAGGCCGCGGCAACAGCCAGGCGGTGCTGGAGAAGTTCTCTGCCGAAGCGTTCGGCGTCGAGGAAGCCGTTCTGCTTCCCAGCGCCCGCTGCGCGATCGGGCTTGCGCTGCGGGCAGTCGCGCCCGCGGTGGAATCTGTCGTGGGACCGGCCTACACCTGCGAGGTCGTCCACCAGGCCATGCGGTTTTCGGGCCTGCCGGTCCGCTTCCTCGATTCCCAGCCTGACGGCTACTTGATGCCCGCCGACGAGCTTTGCAAGGCTGCCAAAGGTCCAGTGGCCGTCGTTCTTGGCGAAATCTATGGCCTTCGCTATCCGGCGGGCGGCGCGGCGTTGTCCCGCGCATCCGCAGCAGACGATGATTTGGGACATGGCGATGTGCATGCCCGAGCCGAACGATTTTCGCCGCCTCAAGAAGGGCGACGCGGCGGTCTTGAGCTTCGGCTTGGGGAAATGCCTTTATGCGGGCTGGGGCGGGCTGTTGCTGACCCGAAGTCCGGACTTTGCGGCGCGGATTCGCGATCTTCGCAACAGCCTCGTGGCGCGTGAGACGCGGAAAACGCGCCTGCGACATGGTTTGCAAGTTTTCGCCAGCACCGCGGCCCATAACCGCCTCCTCTACGGGACCGGACGAGGCGTGGCAGAATGGAGGAACAGGCGGGCTCGCAAAGCCCCGAGCATCGCAACACCCGTGGCGACGTCAAGCGATCGAATCGAGACTGAGTTGTCGCGGGAGTGGACGGAGCCGATGACCCCGTTGAATCGAACGCTCGCCCTGGCCAACCTGCGCCGCGCGGCGGAATGGCGGGAACTGCGCCGCCGCAAAGCAGCGGCCTACTATCGTTGTCTGGCGTCTACCGCCGGCCTAGTCCGCGGGATCGACGGAGAAATGCTGCCGGAGAGCCATTTTCCAATACGTGTCGCGGCGAATGTGCGTAGTGAGCTGCGGCAGTATCTGGCCCGCCGCGGCATTGATACCGCCACGTATTTCCCACTTCCGCAGGGCCTGAAGCGAGCCGATTTCCCCAATGCGGCCCGGGCTTCGGACGAGGTCATCCTGCTGCCCCTTGGCCGATGCATTCGCAAAAACGAAATTGAGATGGTTGCGCGGCATGTATCCGAAGGTTTAAAGCGGATTGCCAGTTAGATGATCAAGCGACTTTTCGATTTGCTCGCAGCCGCCGCGGCGCTGGTGCTTTTGTCGCCGTTGCTGTTGGTCGTTGCGCTGCTGGTGCGGGCAACCTCGCCGGGGCCGGTCTTTTTCCGCCAGGAGCGGATCGGCCGCGGCTTTCGCCCCTTCCGCATCTACAAGTTCCGCTCGATGGTCCCGGATGCTCCCCGGCAAGGCAGCCTCGTCACCTTCGGCGCCGATCCGCGGATCACCAAGGTCGGTCGGATCTTGCGGGCGACGAAAATCGACGAGCTGCCGCAATTGATCAATGTGCTCGTGGGCGACATGAGCCTCGTCGGGCCGCGTCCGGAAGTGCGGAAGTACGTGGAGATGTTCCGCGAAGACTATGCCGAGGTCCTCCGCGTGCGACCTGGCATTACCGATCCGGCTTCGATCAAATATCGCGACGAGGCGGAGATCCTGGGCCGTGCCGAAGATCCGGAAAGAGAATATATCCTACGTGTACTGCCGGAAAAAATCCGCCTGGGCAAGGAATATGCCAAGAACCCCTCGCTTTGGCTCGACTTTATGATTATCCTAAAGACTTTACACGTCGTCGGCCGCCGGAATGTAACCGGCGCAATCACGGTGCCGATGGAGGATGGCAAAGGGCCCGCAAGCGGGTGCGCCGTGCCGGATGCCTTGAACGACCCTCCCGGCACCTGATAACTGATGCAGCCACCTACCGATACCAGCCAAATACAAGTCCCCTTCTTCCGTCCTTCGATCGGCGAGGCCGAAATCGCGGAGGTCGCCGCCTGCCTGCGTTCGGGCTGGCTGACGACCGGCCCGCGGACCAAGCGGTTCGAGGCGGCGTTTGCCGCGGCCGTCGGCGCAAGGCACGCCGTTGCCTTGAACTCCTGCACGGCGGCATTGCACCTGGCGGTCGAAGCCCTCGGGTTGCGGCCCGGCCAGGCCGTGCTTGTTCCCACAATGACCTTTGCCGCCACGGCCGAAGTCGTTCGCTACCAAGGCGCCGTCCCGTTACTAGTCGACTGCGATCCGTCGACGCTCAACATGGACCTCGACGACGCCCGCCGCAAAATCGACGACCTTCGCGCCGGCCGCACGCCGTTGGACCCTTCCCTGCAAGTCGTCGGCATGATTCCGGTGCATGTTGGCGGTCTGATGCTCGACATGGATGCCGTACAACGCTTCGCCGCGGAGCACGGCCTGTGGCTGGTCGAGGACGCCGCCCACGCCTTTCCGGCCGCCTATCGCGGCGATTCGAAAAACCCCTGGCGGCGCTGCGGCGACGACACGGCGGCCGTCACTTGCTTCTCGTTTTACGCGAACAAGACGATGACCACGGGCGAAGGCGGCATGGCCGTCACGGCCGACGAGGAGCTGGCCGCGCGGATGCGGCAGATGTCGCTGCACGGACTCTCGCACGACGCCTGGAAGCGTTACAGCGGAAACAGCGCCTGGGACTACCGCATCGTCGCCGCCGGCTTCAAGTACAACATGACCGACGTTGCCGCCGCCTTGGGGATCCATCAGCTTGCCCGCGCCGAGGAGTTGCGCAGCCAGCGGGAAGCCATCGCGCAAGAGTACGTTCGCGCGCTGGCCCGCGTGGAGCAACTCGAATTGCCGCCGCAGCCCGATAACCGCGTGCATTCCTGGCACTTGTTTCCCATCCGCCTCCGCTTGGACCGCTTGCGGGTCGATCGCAATACGGTAATTGAGGAATTGCGCGGCCGCGGCGTGGGTTGTTCCGTCCATTGGCGGCCGTTGCACCTGCATCCCTACTATGAAGAGTCGTTCGGTTGGCAAGCGGCGCAGTTTCCCGCGGCCACCCGTGAGTGGACGCGGTTGATCAGCTTGCCGTTGTTTCCCGGCATGCGATGCGACGAGCGGGAGCGCGTCGTCGAGGTGCTTCGCGGCATTTGCGCGGACCACGCTCTCTAGGATTTGTTTGAAAACTAACCCGCATCGCCTCACCACAAACCGGCAATACAAAATGGTTCCTCGAGTGCTATGGCCCGACGGCAAACGGTTTGCTTTCACGGTGTTTGACGATACGGACTCGGCTACGCTGGAGAACGTTCGCGACGTTTACGCCGAGTTGAGCGACCTCGGTTTCCGTACCACCAAGTCGTGCTGGGTCGTCCAGGGCGATCCGCGGCAGGGCAAGTTCCCCGGCGATACGTGCGATCGTCTCGAATACCTGCAATGGCTGCGGGAACTTCAGGCCAAGGGTTTCGAAATCGGCTGGCACGGGCCGACCTGGCATGGCCTGCCGCGAGCGGAGACGATTGCCGCCTTGGACCGTTTTGCGGAATTGTTCGGCCACTATCCCATGACGGCGGCCAATCACACGGGATCGCCAATCGGGCTCTATTGGGCCGAGTCGCGTCTTTCCGGCGTTCTTTCCAGCCTTTACCGGGTGATGACCTTGGGCCGGAACCAGGGCAAGTATCGCGGCCACATTCCCGGCGACGCGAATTTCTGGGGCGACGCCTGCAAGCAGCGGATCGCGTATTACCGCAATTTCGTCTTTCAGGACATCAACACCCTGAAGGCGTGCCCCATCATGCCCTACTACGATGCCAAACGCCCGTTCGTGAATTACTGGTTCGCATCGTCCAACGGCCGCGACATTCAAACCTTCAGCCGTTGCCTGTCCGAGGAGAACCAGGACCGCTTGGAAGCTGAGGGAGGGCTTTGCATCATGTATGCCCACTTTGCCTACGGCTTCACGGCAGGCGGCCGCCTCGACCCGCGCTTTCGGTCGCTGATGAAACGTCTTGCGGCAAAGGGTGGCTGGTACGCGCCCGTGCATGTGGTGCTCGATCACTTGCGCGAGATCCGCGGCCGGCACGAGATTACGGGCGCCGAACGCGGCCGCCTGGAGCGGAAATGGTTGTGCGAGAAGATCTGGATCGGGACGGTGTGAAGGTCCGGCCAAGCGCTCCGCACAGAAGACGTTGAGGACGAACCTTGATGGCGATTCGGATTGTCGAGTATGCCGAGGAACTGCGCAACGCGCTGGCGGCATTTAACGCGCGGCTTGCCGCGGCCGGCTGCGACGTGCGCTTTCCACCGCCCCGCGACGCCGCGGCGCCGCCGGTTTTTCACCAGGGCTTGAAGGAAGCCCGTTACTTGGCCCTGGAAGAGGACACGTGCGCGGTCTCCGCGGTGCGCGGCGCCTACGCCTTGAAGTTCCAGCAGTTCTGGCTACAGGGCGACGTCATATCCGTGGCCGACTTCATGCTACCGGTTTCCGAAGGGATCATTCGGCCCGAGCATTCCCTGGTCGCCGTGCGCTCTTACGGGACGCGCTCGGGCGGCAGCCCTGCCTCTACGGACTGGGCATGGGAGGGACCGATCTCGCCGTGGCCCGCTTCCTGAAAGCGGCGGGCTGGCAAATGTTTCCCGTGCCGTTCTTCTTCAGCATCGTTCGCCCCTTTCGCTTCCTGCGGAACATCGTTCACCTACGCCGATCGTGGCCGCGCCGCCTGGTTCTGGACGCGGCGGCTTTCTCCGGCGCGGGCTGGGCCGCGGTCAAGTGCTGGAACTGGCTCCGCGCGGCTGCGCGCCGGTGACCGTCCGTTGCGGGTGGAAACCGTTGCCGACTTCGAGAAGCTGGAGCGACGAAGTCTGGGACGCCGCCCGGCCGCATTACAAGATGTGCCGCGGTCCGCGACGCCGCGACGCTCCGAAAGATGTATCCCAGCGGAATATCCGGCTTACAGAGGCTCCGCTTTCTCCACGGCGATAAACCCGTCGGCTGGGCCATCCTGCGGAATTCGCAGCTTCGCGGACATGGCCATTTCGGCGAGATGCGGCTGGGCTCGCTCGTCAACTGCATTGCCGAACCGGAGTATGCCCCAGCCATCGTCCGGGAGGCGAGCGCGGTCCTTGCGGGCCAGGGCGTCGATCTTGTGATCAGCAACCAGTCGCACCGCGTGTGGCGCGTCGCCCTGACGGCATGCGGCTTCAATTCCGGCCCGTCAAACTTCATTTTCACTTCGTCCAGGGCATTGACGCGCGCAATGGAAGAGAAACAGATACAGCCGTGCGACATCCACCTCAACCGCGGCGATGGCGACGGACCCATTAACCTCTAACTGGAATGTCTAGCGGAGACGACCGTGCAGGATGAAATCGCCACTGCCTTCCGTACCGCCATGCGGCTGGACCAGGGCTTTGCCATTGAAGACCGTATGAGCTTTGACGATATTCCCGGCTGGGACTCCGTCGGTCATATGAACCTGATTTCCGAATTGGAGTCGCGTCTGGGGATCGCCCTGGAAATGGACGAAATCGTCGCGATCGATTCCGTAGGCGCAGTGCGCAAGCTGGTCGCGCAAGACGAACAAGGCGACATGAATGCCGCGAGACAGCCATTGCTGGAAACGCTCCTGGCGCACGCCGATGCCGGGCCGGACAGAATCGCATTCAGCAGTCGCGAGGGCGATCTTTCCTACGGCGCTTTCGCCCAAATGATCGCTGCTGCCGCGGCGCGGATCGCGCGCGTTATCGGCGGACGCGGCGAGCGGGTGGTACTCTGCGGGCCGAATTCTCCGCACCTGGCCGCCGCATATTTCGCCGTGCAGGTGGCCGGCGGCGTGGCCGTGCTCTTGGACGCCGCGACGCCCGCGGATAGCCTCCGATGGGTCGTCGAAGACGCCGAAGCGCGGCTGGTGCTTATCGACGGCGCTCGTAGTACCGGCTTCAGCCGGAATCTCGGCGGGACACCGCCTAAAGGCGGAACTACAAGCGCCCTCCCCTGCCCCGTCGAAGACCTCGCCGACGTCACTCGTGCGGATGAATCTCCCGCGCTCTTCTCGCCCCGCGCGGCCCTCGATGATGACGCCGATCTGATCTACACGACCGGCACGACGGGCCGCCGCAAGGGCGTGTTGCTTTCTCACGAGAACATCGCCCAGGCCGCTGTCAATATCAACGCCTTCATCGGCACGACGGCCGACGACCGCGAAGTCATGCCGCTGCCGCTCAGCCATTCCTTCGGCCTCGGCCGCCTGCGGGTGATGGCTCTTGCCGGGCACTGCCTGCTGCTCATGCCCGGCATGCGCAATCCGGCCGCCGTCCTCAAGCAGCTCTTGGATTCCAAGGCCACGGGGCTGGCCCTCGTGCCGGCCGGTTTCGACCTCATCCTCCGCATGACTCGCGATCGGCTGGGGGACGCCCGCTCGCACCTCCGCTATGTCGAGATCGGCAGCGCCTCCATGCCGCTGGCCACGCGCGAGAAACTCATGGAACTGCTTCCACAAACTCGGCTCTGCCATCATTACGGGCTCACCGAGGCGTCCCGCTCCGCATTCTTGGAGTTTCACGCCGATCGCGACCACATCGCTTCGATCGGCCGGCCAAGTCCTAATGTGGAAATGGCCATTCGCGATGAGCAAGGCCGCGACGTGCCCGACGGCGAGCAAGGCCAGATCGTCGTCCGCGGACGGATGGTCATGCGACGCTACTGGAAACAGCCGGAGCTGACGAGCAGTGTATTGCATGATGGTTGGTTCTCGACCGGCGACTGCGGCTGGCGCGACGCCGCGGGCCACTATGACCTCGTCGGCCGCCAGGCGGACATCGTGAACGTCGGCGGGCGGAAGGTCAATCCCGAGGAGATCGAAGAGGCCCTCAACTCCCATCCGGCCGTCGTCGAGTCGGCATGCATTGGCGTGCCCGACCCGCAAGGGATCGTAGGCGAGTGCCTCAAGGCGTTCGTCGTCTTGCGAACTGAGGCGACCGACGAGCAACTCATCGATTGGCTTCGCACTCGTGTGGAGGAATACAAGGTTCCCCGCATCTGGCAACGGGTGGACCGCATCGCGAAGACTGAATCCGGCAAGGTCCAGCGGCGATTGCTCTAAGCCTTATCGTCCCTGCCCCAGGCTCCACGTCCCGTTACCGCCCAGCGGCCAGCGGCGGGCTTGCGGCTGCTCGCCCCCGTTGTCGGCCGGCACTTCTTTCAGACCGCTGTCCTTCTTCCAGGCGCCCTTGATCAGGTCGCTCGGATGCCGGGCGATCTTGTCGCTGAAGATCTCCACGTTGTTGACGATCGGCTTCAGGTTGCGCGTCAGCTCGTCGAGGTTCTTCGCCAGGTGGCTTACGTGCATGTAAAGCTCCTTGTCGTGCAATAGCGCGCCGAGCGAGCCGTCCTGATCGTTCACCTGCTGGCTGAACCGCAACAAGTTATCGGTCAACAGATTGAGCTTGTGCATGCTCTCGGCGGCGTCGCCGACGAGCGCCTCGCCGCGGTCGCCTAGCGGCCTCGTCAGGCCCTCGACGTTTCGCATGTTCTGCTCCAGCGAGGCGAACGTGCCGCTCATCTTCTCCACCGTGGTCTTCGTCTCCTTGAGGATTTCCGGCATGTCGGCGATCGTCTGCTTGATCTGGGCGCGGAACCTTGGGGTCGCCGAGGAGGTCGTTGCTGGCGGCCAACGCGCTTTGCAGCAGCTTCATCGTCTCGCCGGTCTCGTCGATCAGATGATTGATCTTGTCTTCATTGGTGCCCAAGAGGCGGTCGACGCGGCCTAGCACGCTGCGCATGTCCTGGCCCGCCTTGTCCATCGTATCGAGCGTCTTTGCCACTTTGTCCTGCAAGCCGGCGATCGAGGAAGTCAACTCGGGCCCGATTTCCCCTTGGATGATCGCGCCGTTCTTGATCGGCGTGCGATCGTGCGGCGTGCCGCGGAGGTGGACGAACTCCAGCGAGCTGTCGCCCAAAAGCAGCGAGGTCATTGCCCGGCATTCCTCGTCCTTATAGACGTGGCGGTCCTTGTCGATTTCGGCCGTGACGATCACGCCTTCGTCGTTGTCGCCAAACTGCACGTTCCGCACCTGGCCGATGCGGATGCCCGCCTTGCGGATGGGCGTGTCCGAGGTCACGCCCGGCGCCTCGCTGAACTTGATGTAGATCGTGTACTTGCCTTTGAATAGCGGCGTCGTGCCGACGAACGAGACCACGAGTATCGCCGTGATCAAAAACGTGGTCAGGATCACGACCCCGACGCGGAATTGCATGACGCGTTCGATTCATGATAAATTAGTCTCCGTTCTGCATTTCCTTCAGCCGCTCGCCCGCTTCGCCGCGGATGAACTGCGTCACGCGGCGGTCGCGGCTGCGGTCCAGGTCGGCCGGGCGGCCGTCGTAGAGGATCTGCGCCTCGCTCTCCGCCAGCCGCGCAAGCGGATAGAGCATCACGACGCGGTCGGCCACTTTCCGCGCCGACTGCATGTCGTGCGTCACGACCACGCTGGTGACCGGATGGCGGCGGCGGGTGGCCGAGGATCAACTCGTTGATCACGTCGCTCATGATCGGGTCCAGCCCCGTCGTCGGCTCGTCGTAGAGCACCACTTCCGGCTCCAAAGCCAGCGCCCGCGCCAGGCCGACGCGCTTCCTCATGCCGCCGGAAAGCTCGGCCGGCTTCTTGAATCGCACGTTGTCGGGCAGTCCCACTTCGCCCAGCCGCGCGGAGACGATCTCCCCGATCTCGGCCGCGCTCTTGCGCGTGTGCTGCCGTAGCGGGAAGGCGATGTTCTGTGCGATCGTCATGCTGTCGAACAGCGCCGCCTGCTGGAACACGAAGCCGAAGCGGATCCGCTGCCTGGCGAGCGCCCGATCGCCCAGTCGGGAGAGTTCCTGGCCGTCGAACTGCACCGTGCCGCGCGTGGGCTGCAACAGGCCGATGAGCGTTTTCAAGAGCACCGTCTTGCCGCAGCCGCTTTCGCCGATGATCGCCACGGTCTCGCCGCGGCGGATCGAGAGGTCGATGTCGCGGAGCACTTCGTGGCGGCCGAACTCGACGCTCATCCCCTCGACGCGGATCAGCGGTTCGGACGAAGCGGCGTTTTCAGCGTGTGCGACCATGATTGTTCTAAATTCCCGCCTCAGCGGTGCGATTGGATGCCACCGGCTTGCCCGGTGGTAATTCACGTTTGAAGCTACACCAGCGATTCCCACAATCACTGTTTTTCCCATTCCGCGGCGACGGCTCCGCCGTCGCCGCGGAATGGGAAAAACGTTCGCGAGGATTCGCCGTTCAGTAGCAATAAACGTAAACATCCACCGGGCAAGCCGGTGGCATTTGCGGTTGACTTGTGCGTTACTGTTTTCATGTCCTTGCTCATACTAACTGCGGCCCTTGCGGCCAAATCATGTAATAAACGCCGTCCAGGCCGATGGCCAGCACAACGTCGAGCATGAGGATCACCACGAACGAGTAGACGAAGGCGGTCGTCGCCGCGCGGCCCACGCCTTCGGCCCCCGGATCGCAATGAAAGCCATGATAACAACTGATCAGCGAGATCGCCGCGCCGAAGAACAGGCTCTTGAACACGCCGGCGAAAACGTCGAAGCCGCGGACGTAATGCTGGGAGTGGATCAGGTAATGATGCCAGTCGATATGCAGCAGGTAGACGCTGTAGGCCGAGCCGCCCAGAATGCCCATCATGTCGGCCAAGACCGTCAGGCACGGGATCAAGAGCAGGCAGCCGAGGAACCGCGGCACGACGAGGTATTGGATCGGGTTCGCGCCCATGCTCGACAGGGCGTCGATCTGTTCGGTGACGCGCATCGTGCCCAGCTCGGCGGCCATCGCGCCGCCCACGCGGCCGGCGAGCATCGTGGCGGCCAGCACCGGCCCCAGCTCGCGGACCAGCGAAAGGTTGATCACCGCGCCCAGCCTCGATTCCATGTGCAACATGCGGAACTGCCCGTAGGCCTGCACCGCCAGCATGATGCCGATGAACGTGCCTGTGAGCGCGACCACCGGCAAGCTGAGCACGCCGATCTGATAAAAGGCCGGGACCAGCGTTTCCCGCCGCACCATCCGCGTGAAGAGCCAGACGAGCGTGCGGAAGACAAAGGTCGCCATGCTTCCCAGGCCGACCATCCAGTCGATGACGACGCCGCCCAGGTCGGCGACCCAGTCCGCGATGGCCTGGATAAGTCCGCCGTGATGGCGCGTTTCGTGGGTGGCGTGAAGGTTGGTGGACATCGTGACCGTGGATTGTCAGAAATGAGTCGATCTTTCCTAACCCGACGTGTAAGCGAGGAATGCTATGCGTCACCTCGCTTACGCGTCGGGTTAGGAAGGCGGAGGCTACCCTAGTCATTCTTCGTCGTGCCGGTAATACGGCTTGAGCCAAGTTTTTCGTTAATCGCGATGGGGCAAACTGGGCAAAATGCGGTTTTATTAGGGAAGGAGGATCGGGAAGTTGAGCAAGCACCATGAGGCGCTTTTGGCACCGCCGCGGAACGGTGCAGCACTGGTGCCTGACGAATGGTGCTTTACGTAACTTGTGTTCTGGTAATACGTTGCGATTCATAGATTGGACGCACCACAGGCTGTTAGTCTGGGTAAGATTGGTGCCTCGTGGCTGGCGCGGTGCGTGCCACCCACAAAGGCAGTATTGGGTACTCGGCACTGCGTACTGTGTACTGGCACGGCATACTGGATTCTGGATGCCATGAATCCAGTTCCGTGATTTGCGCACCGCCTCGCGTCGTGCGCAAGGTGGTGCGCAAGCCGTTGTGTTTACGTAAGTTGTTGTCCGGTAACATGTTGTGCCTACGATGCTGGTGCAGTGCGGGCTGGTAACTTGGGTAAGGCTGGTGCGCAAATCTGTAGGAACCGCCCCACGGGCCTGGGTTACGATGATTGGCTTGCGTGTGTCCCGCGTCCGGCCAGGTGCGTGTTGTGGTTTGTCGCGGATTGTCACGGTTTCACGCTGCTTTTTTTTCGCTCGTCATGCGGCCGCGCGAACGCTGACGGGCGCTGATCAACACTAATCCACTCACATTAGCGTTCATTAGTGTTAATTAGTGTTCCGACAATGTTTAAAATGCCACTTGTGGCGAAGTTTTTTTCTCGCTTTCGAAAACATCGGAATCGGCCTGTTTTCTCGTGGATTGCACAGTAGGACGGTAGTAGAACGCCGGTAGGATGCGGGTAGGACGCCAGTAGGATCGGAGTACGATGCGAGTAGGGCGGCAACAGGATTACGTCTTGTGGGCATGTCTTTTTTCGGCGGGATGACAATCGGAGGGGAGCATGGAACTTGGTTCTTAGACCTTTAATTTTGGACTAGCCCTAAGACCCGAGCCCTAAGACCTTTTCGCGTCCCGGCAGTATAACACGGAATCTTGTCTTTGTCAACGAAAGTAAAGAACTGTATCGACAAGGGCATGCAAGTCGTGTCTGGTAGCGGAGTTGCGGCAAGAGCAGCGCATCAAGCTGTTCAGCACCTTCGGGTGTGCAGCCGCGGATATCCGTCGGCATAAACCATTGTACAGTAATGGTTTGTGAATCGGCGGCGAAAACCGCTGCGCCGACGCTCCGCGCAGGCCGAGCGGAAAAAAGCCGCGATGCGCACAATGGAGAGACTTGCGGACTTCATCAACTGCCGCTCGCAGCTTCGCAATGTTAAACGCACCAACCTTTTTTACAACCTTCCGGTTTTCCGCAATCTCCTCGACTACGGCGAATTGGGACGGTGCCCCGGGTGCAGAGGCCAACGATCGTAAGGAGTTACGAACTCCCAACGCTGCCGCGGAATCCTCGATTTCGCAGAGTGATTAACCGAGCGTCACTCTTCTTGCACCAATCGTCTGAGATGAGCAATATACTTCTCTTGAGCCTTAATGATCGCGAAGCTCGCCGTTCTCCGCCTCGACCAATTCCCGGCGCTCGCGGAGCAATTCATCGAATCGCCGCTGCAAACGATAGGCGATAAGTGCCGGGCGGTTTAGATGCAATAGCGCGATATGAAATCGGCCGGATTCCGTGACAGGGTGTAGCTCGCCCGTCGCTTCCGCGTGGCGAATGTGCTTTGATAGGTCGTCTCGCGAGGGATGCAAGGCTATTCGGCCGGCGGCGACGTTCTTGCGGTGTGGGGTAAAAATCCGCTTTGAACAGGTTGCAGCGAAAACAGCAGTAAACGAGATTGTGCTCACTGTCATCGCCTCCGGCGATAACCGGGACAAAGTGGTCGACGGTCAACTCGCCGCCCGCATCGGTCTCGGCTACGTCGCAGTATCCGCATCGCGCTTGCCAGCGCACGCACAGCATCGTGCTTCGGATGGGGCACAGAGGTTACTCCTCCGCGCCGAGGAGTTGCCGGGCTTCCGGCGCCATCGCACCTTCAAGGGCGGCGATCTCCGAGTCGAGTTCCCGGTGGCGTTCTTCCAGACGGCCGCGCTCAGCCTCCAAGTCCCGCAGTTCCGCGCGCGCCTGTTTCGCGTCAGCTAGCGGCGCAAGAGACTCGCGATCGTCCAATTCGTTAAGGGCGGCGTCGTAGATTGCCCGTTCCTCCGGGTTCAACCGCTCGCCACGCGCTGCGCACATGTAACTCCCACCAATTTGTCCGCCTTACCCTGTGGCACGATTACGATACTCCCGAAATACGACCGATATGCAGAGCATTACTCTATTATAGATCGATGGCGGGGCACGTCTACCGTGGCACACGCGTCCCTTGGCGGGCGCGGAAGCCCGCAGGCCGGGCCGCGGTTGCCGCAAGGGGGAACGCAGGTCCGCGTTCTTGGCCGTCCAGCCTTTCGCTCTACCACGGCAAACGCGCTTGCGGGCGCGTACCCCACTTGACTTTCCCCACCGCAGAGGCGAAACTCATAGGCGTTCCCCCATTTTTCTCCATCCCCAGGAGGTCCTTCCATGCTCTCCCGCCGGATATTCGCTTCTGCCGTCTTTGCATTCGCCTGCCTCGTATTCCTCTCCCGCCCGGCCGCAGCCGACGATACTTCAAATATGCTCCAGGGCGTCCGCTGGGCCGGCCCGGCGGTGACGCTGGACGGGCTAAAGGGCAAGACGGTCGTTGTGCTCGACTACGCCACGTGGTGCCCGATTTGCAACAAATGGTCGCTCGATCTGTGCAAGCAGCTCAAGGCGGCTGTCACGAATCGGCCCGTCGTCGTGTTGGCCATCGACACCGACGAAGAGCCTCGCGACTTCCTGAAAAAGTATCTTAGCAAGGAGCTAGACCGGGTTCGCGAGCTGGCCAAGGGCGAGTTGGACGAGCAGTTCTCGGCCTACGACCGCGCCGTGGCGATGGTCGGGCGGTTCAAGTCGGCCGCGCAGGCCAAGGACGCGCGAAAGGTTGCGGCATCTCTTGAAAGCGATGCGAAATTCAAAGCGCGAACTGGCCGCCAAGAAGGCCTACGAGAAGTGTACGCAGTCGTTCGCCGACTCCAAGCGCAAGGCCACGGCCATGAAGACGCTGGCCAAGCGCTTTGCTGGCACGCAATACGGCGAGAAGGCGAAAACTGCCGGAGACGAGGGCGGGTGACGCGAGGGCTGCGCGAAGGGGCGGAGTTGCGGGACCGATCCGGCATGTCGGTATGGTATAATTGGCGCATGGACTCTCAATCAGTAACTATTACACTGCCCGAGCCTGGCCTGATAAAAAGTTGCTTGATTTCGGCAATTGGACTTGATTTGAAAGAAAAAAACTGTTGCGCTTCTTTCTGTGAAGTTATTCCAGACCGAACGCCTAGAAGCGAAGGATGCAACAGTGGTGTCATTATGGTCGAAGTTTGGATCGCAGTGCAAGTCCCGTTTATCCGCCATTGCCAGAAGTTGTTTTCTGGGGCGTGCCCGTTGGCGAGAGAAGTTCAAGGAAGCACGTGAAGCTTTGGAGCAATTGCGCAAGCTGGCGCAGTCCGAGGCGGGGCGGGTGGAAGTGGAACAAGAGAGGATGAAACTTCGCCAGCGGGTGTGTGAATTGGAAAATCAGCTTGCTCAACCCCAACCGGTGACGTTGCCGCTGGGAAAGCCGCCGCGGGGTCTTCAATACGGAGCCGGCCTGATTGCGTTGTGCGTCAATCTTGCACGCCAGATTGGCCTTCGACCGACACGACGAACCCTGGAGGTCGTATTCGACTGGCTCGATGTGGCGGTAGAGATTCCGCGTTACCAAACGATTCGTCTGTGGATGCAGAGGATCGGCTTGGATCGCATGGACCACGCGAAAAAAGTTCCCGGCGGAATTTGGCTGACGGATCACACCAATCAAATCGGCAAGGAAAAGGTGCTGGTGATGTTGAGGGTTCCTGAGGCCAGATTGCGGCGTCGCGGAACCCCGCTACGCCATCGGGACGTGGAGGTTCTGGCGGTGCGGCCCGGCGAAGCGTGGAAATGCGAGGACGTGGCGAAGGTCTATCAGGAAACGGCCGAGCATTATGGGATGCCCAGGGCGATCGAGTCGGATGGGGCCGTGGAGTTACGAGATCCCGCCGAGGACCTGAGAAAAGCGGGAAAAAAGCCCTTGGTGATCCGCGATCCCAAACACTTCCTGGCGAACCAATTCGAGAGATTATTGAAGCAAGACGCCGATTATGAAGCGTTCGTCAAACAAATCGGTGGGATGCGTTGCGCTTTACAGCAAACTGAGCTGGCGGACTTCCTCCCGCCAGGTTTCAAGATGAAGGCCCGCTTCATGAATCTGGCGCCGACGCTGAATTGGGCTTCCGCGATTCTGTGGCACTTGAATCATCCCGAATCCCGAAGCCGCGAGGGGATCAAGGAATGTCGTATGACAGAAAAGCTGGGGTGGCTGCGAGACTTCGCGCCGTGCATCCAATCGTGGCAAGAGTGTCAAGAGGTCATTGCCACGGCGCTGACGTTCATCAACCAACGAGGTATCTTTCGCGGGGCGGCGAAGCAGTTTCACGCGCTGGGCGCCCCTCTTGTACATCATTCCCTGAGCCGGCAGCTCTTCCAGACTACGATAGCGTTTTTGCGCAAGCACGAACGAAAACTACGGCCGAACGAGTGTTTGCCGATGAGCACCGAGATTCTGGAATCCAGTTTCGCACTCTACAAACAACTGGAAAAGCAACACTCCAAAAGCGGATTCACAGGCTTGTTGTTGGCCTATCCCACATTGCTTCGGCCTACGACGCCCGAAGAAGTGACGGCCAGCTTGAAACGGATCAAGACTGTCGATGTGAACCAATGGATTGCAACGTACTTACCAAACACGGTCGCCTCCAAACGCCAACTTATGTTCCGGGAAGCAAAAGCCAGACCCTCTGGAGGCGCAACGTCAGCCCGCGCAGCAGCTTAGAAGCTTTTATCAGGCCAGCCCGAGCCCCTCTACGCTCGTCTTGCCCGCCGCGCGGAAAAGTCGCGGCGAACGGTCGAGGCCGAGCTAGCCGACGCTGTCGCGGCTCTACCCGACGAGGCCGAGGAGTTGCCGCGCGACCTGGCCGATTCCATTGCCGCCTTGGGATTGCTGGACGATACGGAACTTTGGCGGGCGGCGCGGCAGAAGTTTTCCGCCGAGAAAGCGTCGGCTGTTGAAGATCTTCACGCCAAGCGCCAGTCAGAAGGGCTCTCAGCTTCGGAGAGCGAGACGCTTGCAACCTTGATGCAGGAGTATACGCAAACCTTGCTCGTCCGTTCTCGGTCCGCCGCGCTGCTCAAGCAGCGAGGCTGGCAACGTCTCTTCGTTGATTCACGCAAATGAGCCGTAGCTACATCGGCCCCGCCTTGCGCCGCCAGATAGATGCCGATGCCCGCAACCGTTGCGGCTACTGCCTGACTTCGGCCCGGATTACCGGAACGTCGATGGAAATCGACCACATTATTCCGGAGTCGCTGGCCGGGACGACCGTGCGGGAGAACCTCTGGCTTGCTTGTTCGATGTGCAACGATTGCAAATCGAATCGGATCGCGGCCCCCCAATCCCGACACGGGCGAAGTCGTGCGGCTCTTCGATCCCCGGCGACAAAATTGGCTCGACCACTTTGGCTGGAACGCCGAGGGCGACCGGATTCTAGGCACAACGCCGGCCGGACGCGCGACAGTGGTCGCATTGCGCATGAATCGCGCGGAGCTTGTCGAGGCGCAGTCGGGGTTGGGGCATCGCCGGTTGGCATCCGCCCGAGGATTGAGTTGGCGAAGGTCCGGCCCGTGGGCAGGACGGCGGGTGACGAAAGGGGAAAAGTGGTTGAAGGGTCGCCCTCTCACCTGTCCAGCCTATCGCTACGCTGCGGAAAACGCATTGGGGGCATTCTTTTCGTCCGATTCCGGACAGGTCCTTGCCGCCGGGCGCATACGGATATATGTTGAGCACAAATCAGGAGACTGCCAGCCATGAGTTCGGATATTACCGTCTTCGCAATAAACTCGGATCAGCTTCGAACCGCGTTAGGTTCGCGCGATCGCGCCCTTAGCGCTACGATTGTGGCTGGCGCGGCCGACTATCTGGCCAGCATCAATGAGATCAATGACGAGGCGGGGCTCACCTGCGCAGAGGCGGTGGCCCAATTGATCGACGGCGAAACTTCGCCCGACGTGCCGGGTTTCCTTTACGGCTACGCGCTGGAGGCGATGTGCGGGCACCTGGGAAGGGAATTGCCGAATATCTGTCCCATCGCCGGGGCGTCGGAGTGGATTGAGGAGGTGGACGAATTCTTGAAAAGCCAAGGCGTCACTATCAGCCTGAACGACCTCGTAATGTGTGGTAGCCCCGTGCCGATTCCCCAGCCTGACGACTACCCGTTCATCGGCTTTTGGCCGGCAGAGGAGGTTCCCGCCGCGCTCGCGTCGATACGCGGCGTAGACCTCGCCCCGCTCGATCAAGAGATGGCCGAAACGATTGAGCAGATGCGGCAGTGGCTCGAAGAGACCGTGAAAACGCCCGGCGCGTCGGTGGTTGGGTTTCTGTCGTAGCAGCCGTTATTCGATGCATGCTGGAGGCGGAAATGGATCAATTACTTCTAGGCGGCATCGGCTTCCCCGTTCGCCGCGGCGAGCCTCTCCAGGAGTTCGCGCGAGCGCGATGTCTACAGTTGGTCGATTGAAATCCATTGCGGCGAATCGCCGCAACTAGACTACCGCGACTGGCCGGATAATAGGGTCGAACAGCCGTTAGATTGGTTGGCCGGCACTGAGCCCTCCCTATATGCTCAGATGCTGCCACTTCCTGCATACACGCCGAACGAGCTGGTGGGGCAAACGTACTCGTTCCCGCAAACCCCAACGGACGAGCCCGCCGACTGGGACCGGGGCGTGGGGTGGCTCTTCTTCGTGCTATACCTGTGGGAACACGATTTGGTATATCCAATGACCGTCAGTTTTACGGAGCGGCAGGGCGCAATGTATCGCATGAGCACAATCGGTCATTATCCACAGGACCAAGATTCTCTCGATCTCCGGGTCGAGACATGGTTAAATTGGGTTGAAAGTCCGCGCTGAAAAAAGAGAGTCATATCACTTTGGAATCCATCCGGTTAGAATCGGTACTGGAGAACGAATCTGAATTCCCGTAAGTTTCATCGGTAGTTTTCAAGTCGAGGTCGTTGTAATGCACCGCTGCCATCGCCTTCTGTGGCTTGTTGTTCTCCTATCGTTCGCCGCCCGCACGAATGCGCAAGCTCGATGGAGCGAATCACAGGCCAACGAGTGGTACGCCCAGCAGCCTTGGCTGGTGGGCAGCAATTACCTGCCGGCCAGCGCCAGCAACCAGCTCGAAATGTGGCAGGCGGATACTTTCGATCCGCGGGAAATTGACAAGGAGCTTGGCTGGGCAGAAAGCCTGGGCATGAATACGATGCGAGTTTTCCTGCACGACCTCCTTTGGCAGGATGCGGCCGCCTTCCAGAAGCGGCTCGATGCGTTCCTGGCCATTGCCGCACGGCACCATATCCGCCCGATCCTCGTGCTCTTCGATTCTTGTTGGGACCCGAATCCGAAGTTGGGGCCGCAGCGCCCGCCGGTGCCCGGCGTACACAATTCGCGGTGGGTGCAGAGACCCGCGGGCGAAGGCCCTCAGCGATCCGACGCAACAACCGAGGTTGCGGAGGTATGTGGAAGGGGTGGTCGGCGCACTGGCCAACGATCGCCGCATTCTGGCCTGGGACGTTTGGAACGAGCCATCGAACACCAACGGCAGCTCGTACGGCAAACTGGAGCCCGCCGACAAACAGGCGCACGTTCTCGTGTTGCTCCCAAAAGTGTTCGACTGGGCACGGTCGGCACATCCCGCGCAGCCGCTCACTAGCGGAGTCTGGGAGGGAGAATGGGGATCGCTTGAGAAGATCGACGCCATCGCGCGCGTGCAGCTTTTGCAGTCGGACGTGATCTCGTTCCACAACTACGGTCCGCCCGACGATTTTCTGCGGCGCGTTCAGACGCTGGAAAAGTACCATCGGCCGCTGATTTGCACTGAGTATATGGCCCGGCCGGTCGGGAGCACTTTCGACAAGATTCTGCCGATCGCCAAGAAACACAAGGTGGCGGCGATCAATTGGGGATTCGTCAACGGCAAGTCGCAGACGAATCTGCCTTGGGATTCCTGGGCGAAGCCCTACGTGAAGCAGCCGCCGGCAGTCTGGTTTCACGACATTTTTTATGCGGACGGAAGGCCGTATCGGCAAAACGAGGTCGATCTGATTCGCGAGTTGACGGGCGCGAAGCCGTAGGGTGTGTGGAGCACGGAACTTCACGGGAAATGGTGCGTTACGCGAAGCCGTCGATGATTGTGGGACGTTGGAAGACAGGTTGACGGTCCGTGCGCAACGCACCATTTCTAAACGGATTCGCTTCACGCACCCTATCAGGTCTCACCATCGTGTCTCGGCGCCGAAGAATCCCCAGTTGAAAGGTGTGCGATCGGTCTGCCCGGCGACTTGGTCCTGTTGGCGCAGGATGAGCGAGAGCGGCCGGCTTGGCTGGACTTGGCTCGACAGGTTTCGCCGTTCTTTTGGGCGGTCGCTTTCGGTCCTTCTGCTGGCTGGGCGGCGGATCGTTTGGCTCTTGCCACTGGACCTGCGCTACTGCCGCCGGAACCGGCTTTTGAGCGAGCTTCGGCTTTGCGGACGATTTTTCGCTGTGCGCAGCCACTCGCGGTGCGCGATCGTCCTCGACATATCGCGGTCGTGTCCGTGCTTGTTGGTCCAATACAATTGGCGGCGATCCGTCCCAGTCATCGTGCCCGCGATATTGTCCGTCGCTGCTTTGGTATCGCCATTGCTCCCAATTGCACGGCCGTGAAATCATGCAGCCCGCGGCCATAACGGCAAACAGGGCAAGGCAGGCGACGGCAAAAGAGCGCGATGGTGCGGCCATGCGAAACGGATGAGTTTAAGGGCGAGCAGATGAATAGGAGCGCACGATACTATTCATTCGGCCGCAAAGGCTGCGTAGTTTACCTAAAATCATGCGGTCGAGAGCAGAGTCGGCAGAATAGTTGCCCCCAAGTCTATTGACTATTATGTAGATTATTCTACAATTATGTAGATTATGGCTACTGCAAACGAACCCGTGCAGATTTCCGCCTTTGTATCTGCCGAGACAAAGGCCCGATTGGAAGCGTACGTTCGAGAGTACGGCGTGAAACGCTCGTACTTGATCGAACGCGCGTTGCAGCATCATTTAGCGGCGCTGGACGCCATTCCGTTGGACCTTGTCATTCCGGCTGTAGTCGTAGTTAGTAAGGCGTCCGGCGATAAGTTGGTCGAGAAGCTGACAAGCCCGCAGCGTCCCACCGAGGCGATGAAGGCGCTCTTCGATGTCTGAAATCGAAGTCCGCGCGCTGGAACCTGGTGACGACCGCAGCGGCTTCGCTTCTGGGGATTCCGATCTCGATCGGTTCTTCCAAAAGTACGCGGCGCAGAACCAATTTCGGCACCACGTCGGCGCGACATACGTGGCCATTTCCGACAGTGCGATAGTCGGTTTTGCCACCGTATCGGCCGCGACGATCCACGTCGATGAGATTCCGGACAAGCACCGGAAACGCTTGCCGCAATATCCGCTCCCCGTGCTTCGCCTGGCGCGGCTCGCAGTCGATCGCCGAATGCAAGGGCGCGGGATTGGACGGCAGTTGTTGCGAGCGGTCTTGTCCCTAGCACTCGAAATGTCAAACCGAATCGGGTGCATTGGCGTGCTGGTGGATGCCAAGCCGGATGCGGTTGAATACTACCGGCAGTACGGATTTGAGGAACTGGACGTGCTCGAAGGTGCTCTCGGCGATCGCCCTGCGCCGACATCGATGTTTCTCCCGCTAGGGGCCATTCCCAATCCTGGGAAAGATGAGAAGGCGCGCGGCGAATAAGATCAATCGGTTGAGTTAGCCGTTTTACACCACCTATTTATACTCCGCGATCTGCGTTTCCTTCTTCAACTCGCTGCCTTTGCGGAGCTTTTCGGCCGCGTTGCGGAAGAAGGTCGCCTCCTTGGCAACATCCTTGTTCTTGCTCTGGGTGAATTGCTCGGCGAAGTCGTCAAAAGCCTCGATCGCACCGTTTTTGTCGCCTGCGTTAAGCACCGCGCGGCGGCCTCGTTGGCCACGAACGCCGCGGTCGCGTCCATGCCATTGTCCTTAATCGCGCCGCGCGACGTCCGCAAGAAATTCGCGGGCGGTATTCAGATTGACGCGGCCGGCGCGGCGGATTTTCTCGCCCACGAGCACGCAGCGGAGGGTTCGCATCAGCTCGCCCTGCCCTGCCCTTTCCAGTTCGCCCGGCAGGTTGTCCAAGCGGTCATCGACGAGCGGATCGCGCCGCCGATAAAGCAGCTTCACCGCGCCGATCTTGTAAGTAAACGCCGAGCGGATGTTGGCCGCGCTTGTGTTTGCGCCGAGGATGCGATCCGACGCTTCGAGGATTGCCCGGCCCTTTCGCTTGTCGAAGGTGTTGATATCGGCTTGTACTTTCGAGGGCGAGGTCTCGGCCGAGAGCTTGCGAATGAACCGCAGCAGATCCTCGGGGCCGCCCTGCGGAACGGCGAACTTGAGCTTCTCGGCCGACATCGTGCCGGACGTATTCGTCAGCGAAAAGGGAGCTGGCGTGGATGTCGCATAGGCATTCGCGGTTCCGGCAAACATCACTCCTTGCGGCGGGGCGTTGGTCGGCAGCGCGCCGTGGACCGGCGGCAGCGGACGGGCGTCCGCCACCAGGCCGGTGAACGCATTGCCGGGACTGTAGTAGGTGCTCGCCGCGCGGAGCCAGACGGCGTTGCGGCCCAGCTCGTTGCAGCCCCGGCCGATCCACATGAAACCTTGCACGCCCCATGCGGTGCCCCATGAGTTCTTGATTCTCCACGCGCCCTTGGCGCCGCGGGTATCGTCCCAGCCGACCAATAGCACCGCGTGCCAGCCGGTCTTGTCTTTCATGTCGGCGGTGATCGTCTCTTCGTAGAGACCTCCTTTATATGCCTTGAACTTGGGAGTCGTGCGGACATCGACCACCAGCGGGCCGTGACGCAGCAGGGCGTTTTTGAGCTGGGCGTCGGTGGGCCGCTTGTCGTCGCGCTGCACGTATGCCCAAGCGACCGCACGATAGGACAAGGCCATGCTGCGGGGATTGGCCGGCTCGCCGGTGTACGGATAGGAGGCGAGCGTCGCGGTGCCGATCTTGAGGAAGAAGTCGCTCGCGCGTGCCGCCTTGTCGGCCATCTCCTTGTCGGCGAAGGCCCCGAGCTTCAGGTAGTCCAAGAGCGGCTGCGAGGAGAGCGAAACGCGACGGTTGTTGCGGATCAGGTAGCTGCACTCCAGGGCCTCGGTCGCGGCGTTCGCCCAGCAGTCGCCGCTGAGCTGCCGCCGCGCCTCGCTGACCTTGTTCAAGTTGCACCAATCGAACTCCACCGCGCCCGCTGCCGGCAATTGCAGCTTGAGATCGGGCAGGACGCCGGGGTGCAGGCGGTCGAATTCGTTCCTGGCATCATCATCGAGCTTGACGAGCTTTTCCGCCAGCGCGTTGACCTGAGCCACGCGGCCGGCGGAAATCTGTGGCGCCGCCTTGTTATTCGCCGCGGCTGCTTGCAACAGGGTGGCCGGCGTCAGCAGCGCGGCGGCAAGAAAAAGCGATGCGGCAACGGACGCGGCAAAGCGAGGGAAAGCGAACATGGCTGCGGACCTATTTTGAGGCTGAGTGCGAGGATTTGGCAACGGAGGCAGCAAATACCTTTTTGGCGTGTATTCTGCAAGCATGTACGGGCGTTTTTGGCGGCCGTTACGACGCTTTTGAGCCCGTAGAAGCGGCGTCCCGCCGCTTGGACAATGCGAGAGAGGCCGCATTTAAGGACTTTCGGACGGGCTTTTAGGGGCGTTTGAAAGAGGTATTGCCGGTCGCCAGGCCCTTTGACAGTGCGGCCCCGGCGAGTAAAATAGAAGTAGTTCGTCCCTTCCGCCCAACTTAGGGGTTAGGGCCACGATCATGCCTCAATCGCTGGATTCTGCCATGTCGCTTTTCGCATTTATCGACCAATGGACGCTGCTCGTCGTTGCCGTTGTCGCGCTGTTGCTTTTTGGCCACCGCTTGCCGAGTACGATGCGTTCTCTGGGACAAGGCGTATCGGAATTTAAGAAGGGGCTCGAAGGAAGTCACGAGGACGACGCAACAAAGAGCGAGCCAAAGAAGTTGGACGATCGGCCTGCGTGAATGCAGATTGGACTCTTATGAGTCCTTTGATCGCTTGAACGGTCGGGCACTGGGATCGCTGGCAAGTTAGGGCGCGCTATGAATTTACCGCTAGGGTTTTTGGACATTTTCGGTCTTCAGGGGATTCTCCTCCTTGCAATTCTTGGTGTCCTTTTGTATGGTGAGCGGTTGCCGGAAGTGGCGGCCAAATTCGGCGGGCAGTTGATGCAGTTGAAGAAGGCGGCGCAAGCGGTTCGCAGCGAGATCGAGTCGGTGGCGACGGACACGAAGTACGGCGTTACGCAAGGATTGGAGAGGACCGCCGACACGACTCACGAGGAGGCGACGGCCCCCAAGTTCGAGCCACCGCCGGCAGACGCGGCGAATGAAACTCCTTCCGGCGCGGTAGCCGTCGAATCACCTTGAAGGGCCCACTGAATCCTTTCTCGCGCGGCAACCGACGCATAGAGAATCGGGCGTTTAGCTCAGTTGGTTAAAGCGCTATGCTCACACCGTAGAGGTCACAGGTTCGAATCCTGTAACGCCCACTTGATCTAAGTGAGAATCTTGAAACGACTTACAACACGGCCTCGCAAGAGTCCGTGGCGTTTAACGAGCTTAGTTATCTGATCCGCTATCTAAAAGGTGCGTCGAATGGTGCAGCCCAACGCAAAATCGACAGCCGCAATGATCGTGCGCGCCAAGGCACTCCACATTCCCGGTGACGCCGCCTTCTAGTCGGGTCAATCCACAATTTTCAATGAAGGAGGTCTATCTGGCTACGACAACATCAAATCTCCACCCGCCAACCGTGCCGTACAACCACTCCGATTGGTTCGGGCCGGCGTGGTTCCGCGCAAATGTATATCTCCACACAATTTCTGGCGAGACACGCCGCCATCCTCCGGTGAACCCCGCTCCGCCCGCTTGACTTCAATGCGCGGCGTAAGCATGATGACGGTTATTCTCCAAGGGTGCCTTGGCCGCTTTTCCGCGCCGAGCCGCCGTCACAAGATACCTAGCAGGCAGCGTTTCGTATCCCGCAGTTAGTCGCTTCGACCGGTCCGCTTCCAGGCGGACCGCTGGATACCTTCTCTCGCATTGCTGCCTCGGCCCCGAAAGCCAATCCCCATGTCGTGATGGAGCTTGCCTTGCGGCGTCTTGGAAGCAAGCCGAAGCGCTTGAACCTAGGTACTGAACGAGGCAACGGTGAGTACACTCGATATTCAGAAGTTCATTCGTGCGACCTCCAGCGATGGATTTCGCGGGCTGCGCGCGGTAGCTTCATGCGGCATGGCGATGACGATTGCTTTCGCACTTGCTGCGATGGCTAACGGCGCCACGTATACGTGGCAAGTCCCGTCGGGCGATTGGTCGGTCGCCTCCAATTGGGGCGGCACGGCGCCCAACTCTTCGGCGACGATCATTATTGCCAATGGAGGCACCGCCAGCATTACGCTGCCGGGAGCTGCCGGCGCAAACCTCTATTTGGGCGCTGCGAGCGGTTCCGGTAGCGGCACGATCCAGTTGTCCAGCGGCAGCCTTTCCATCGCGAGCAATGAGTTCGTGGGAAACAGCGATAGCGGCGTCTTCGTGCAGACCGGCGGGACGAACAACCTTGGCGGCGGCAGCCTCGTCATTGCGGCGAGCGCCGTTTCCAATGGGAGTTACGCCCTGAGCGGATCGAGTGTGCTTTTAGCAAATACTGAATCTGTTGGCTACACGGGAATCGGATCGTTTATACAGTCGGGCGGGTCTAACAATAGTGTTACCTTCAGCCTCGGCTACAATTTGGGTTCTAGCGGGTCGTACAATCTCGGCTCAGGCACACTTTCGGCGTCCGGTAACTTCATCGGTTATTCGGGATCGGGCACGTTTACCCAGTCTGGCGGCGTAAACAAGATCATAAATTCCAGCAGCGGTGTCTACTTGGGCTTCAACGCCGCGGGTAATGGAACCTACAGCCTTTCGGCCGGATTGCTCACGGCGGCTAATGACTACGTCGGCTATTTCGGCACAGGGACGTTCGTACAGAGCGGCGGCACGAGCACGGCGACGAATGTCTACTTGGGCTACAACGCCAGCGGTAACGGAACCTACAGCCTCTCGGCCGGATCGCTCGCTGCACCCAACGACTACATCGGTTACTCCGGCACAGGTTCGTTCGCACAGAGCGGCGGGACGAACACGGCGACGAATTTCTACTTGGGCTGCAACGCCAATAGCAACGGCGCATATACGCTTTCCGCAGGTTCACTTACCGCGAGCGCGGAGTATATCGGATATTCCGGCCTGGGATCGTTCATCCAGTCGGGCGGCACCAATTCATTGATAAATCTCAATACCTGCTATGTCGGCTACAACGTCGGCGCAAGCGGAACCTATAGCCTCACGGCCGGTTCCTTTGCCGCGAACACCGAAGTCGTCGGTAACTCGGGCACAGGAACATTCACACAAAGCGGTGGCACGAACACCATCAAGAATGGCGGCAGCCTATACGTGGGAAACAGTTCCGGCGGCGTGGGCACCTTTAATCTTCCGTCCGGCTCGCTTTCGGCAGGAAATGAATATGTCGGCTACTCCGGCACTGGGGCGTTTACCCAAAGCGGCGGCACGAACACGATTGCGAGTATCGGCGGCACCCTTTATTTAGGCTACAACTCAAGTGGCAGCGGAAGCTACAGCCTCAGTGCGGGCTCGCTCGCTGCGATCTTTGAGTATATCGGCTATTCCGGTTCGGGCACATTCAATCAATCGGGCGGCACGAACAATGTCGGCAACGGAATTGTTTATGTCGGCAACCGAACTGCGAACAACGCTTACAATCTCAGCGGTTCGGGCACGCTCTTGGCCGGGACCGAAAACATTGGCAGCGGCACCGGCAAAGGCACGTTCACGCAGTCCGGCGGCACGAATAACCTGGGAAGCAGCGGCAATTTGTATGTCGGTTACTTCCTAAACACCGGAGGGACATACAACCTCAGTGGTTCCGGAATGCTTGTCGCCAATAACGAGTACGTCGGCAGTTCGGGATCAGCCGCGGTTGTCCAAACCGGCGGGCTGAATACGTTGAATTACCTTTCCATCGGCATCATAAGCCGCTACCAATTCAGCGGCGGCACGCTGCAATTCAGCGCGCTTTCCAATCAGGGTGTTTTGGACGCCGCCGGCGGCACGGGCACAATGAACTTTACGGGCAATGGGGTCATCGACATTTCGGCGGCGAATGTCTTGAACTCGGGGTCAATGTCGATGAACGTCGGCCCAAATTTTCTCCTGCTTGTCCCGGCGAACTTCAATCCGGCGACGACGTTCGGAAGCTACAGCAATCAAGGCGAAACGCATTACGCCGGCACGCCATTGACGATTCTTTCCGGACAGTCCTTCTCGGGCGCTTTTTCCCTCGCCGATCCTTTGATTTGCCAAGGAACAATCTCGTCAGTACCTGGAAACGCAATAAATCTTAGCGGCGGCATCGCCGTTTCAGGAACCAGCAGCGTCAGCATCGGCAACGGCTCGATCAACATTAAAGGATCGCCATCGGGAATAACCGGAGGAGCTATAACCGCGGCAAGTGAAAACGTCGGCTATAACGGCAGCGGCTCCTTTGTGCATTCGGGCGGCACGAACTCAGCCGTCAATCTGAACATCGGAACTCCGTTTTCGACTTCTAGCGGCACTTACAGCCTAAGCGGTCCCGCAACACTGATTGCGGCGAATGAAAACGTCGGCAGTCCAGGCATCGGCATCATGTCGCAGTCGGGCGGTGCGAATTCCACCACGGCGCTCGTCATCGGCAGCCAAGGCCGATATCAATTCGGCGGCGGCACACTGCAACTTTCCGAATTGGCCAATCAAGGCGTGTTCGACGTCACGAACTGCACCGGCCTGCTTGCGACTACCGGCAGCCAGATCGTCGAACCTGACGCAGGCTGTCCTTGTGAATACGGGATCGATGTCGCTCTCTGTCGGGCCCGGCTCGCTCGTGCTGGTGTCGTCCGGATTCAATCCAGCCGCCTTCGGGAGCTACAACAACCTGGGCACAATTCACTATCCCGGCACGCCGATTTTGATATCGTCCGGACAGGCATACACCGGCGCTTTCAGTGTCAATGACATGCTTACCTGCCAGGCGCGCTTTCAGTCGTGAGCGGCGGCTCGATCAATCTCAACGCCGGCGTTTCGATCTCCGGCACGGGCAACGTCAATCTTGGCAACGGCGCGTATTTCGTTGAAAATGCCGCTTCCGGCATGCAGGGCGGATTGCTGACCGCGAGCTACGGCTATGTCGGCTACTCGGGCACAGGCACGTTCAACCAGGTCGCGGGCACCAACACGGACAGCGGAAGCTTCTTCAATGGCGGAGTCTTTCTCGGATACAATGCCGGCGCCAATGGCACTTATAATCTCAGCGGCACGGCCACGCTCTCTACTTACACGGAAGCCGTCGGATACAATGGCGTCGGCACCTTCAATCAAACCGGCGGCGTGAACAGCACGAGCTTTTTTAGCCCGCTTTACATCGGCTACAACAACGGCTCGAGGGGCGTCTACAACCTCAGCGGCACGGGATCGCTTTCCGGTGGCGAATACGTC
This sequence comes from uncultured Planctomycetia bacterium, assembly GCA_963707295.1. Classification (GTDB taxonomy): domain Bacteria; phylum Planctomycetota; class Planctomycetia; order Pirellulales; family Thermoguttaceae; genus JANXQG01. The sequence continues at coordinate 1,486,610 of CAVPPL010000005.1, read as the reverse complement.
GGCAACTCGGGAAGCGGTACGCTGAACCAATCGGGTGGAACCAATAATCCCGGGACTATCTACATCGGTTACAACTCCGGCTCTGTCGGCGTTTACAACTTGAGCGCCCGGCTTGCTGACGGGAACTCTCTACATTGGCAACTCCGGCAGCGGCAGCTTTACACAGACCGGAGGAACAAACAACGCTGGAACGATTTACTTCGGGGCCGGCATCGGCGGTACCGGCACTTACAATCTATCCGCGCCAGGACTTCTCACCGTATCGACGGAAAACATCGGCTATTCCGGCAGCGGCCAACTGATTCAGTCGAGCGGTACGAACAATGTGGGAAGTTTGTATCTCGGCAATAACTCGGGCGGCAACGGCAGCTACGTTCTCAGCGCGTCGGGCGTCCTCACAGCATCGGCTGCGGAATATGTAGGCAACTCAGGCAGCGGCACGTTCACTCAAAGCGGCGGCTCCAATTCGGCCGTATTACTTAGCATCGGCAGCCTCGGCCGCTACCAGTTCAGCGGCGGTACGCTCCAAGTCGGCGGCCTTTCCAACCAAGGCGTCTTCGACGGCACGGGTAGTTCGGGCCTTTTATCGGTAACCGGCAGCGCGTTCATCGACTTCTCGCAAGCCGCCTTGGTCAATGTCGGCTCGATGTCGGTAAGCATCGGCCCTAACTCCTTGCTGCTCGTTCCGGCCGGATTCAATCCCGCCACTACATTTCACACTTACAGCAACCTCGGATTGACGCACGTCGTCGGCACAGTTCTCGCCGTCGCGACAAGCCAGGGCTTCGCCGGATTCGGCACGCTTAACGATTTCGTGAATTGCCAAGGGACGATCGCGGCGGCAAACGGCTCGATCAACCTCACTGGCGGAATCGTAGTTTCCGGCAGCGGCAATGTCAACTTGGGCGGCGCAGGCGTCAGCATCAACGATGCGACCGGAGGCATCAGCGGCGGATCGCTACAAGCAAGCGCGGAATACGTAGGCAAGGCTGCCAGTGGCAACTTCACTCAGTCGGGCGGATATAACCGCGTTAACGGAACTCTTTCGCTCGGCTACAGCTCTGGCGCCGCCGGAACGTATAACCTCAGCGGCTCCGGGGTTCTCTCCGCATTCACGGAGGCGATTGGAGTTTCCGGCACTGGCGCATTGATTCAAACTGGCGGATCGAACTCGGCGGGATTCCTCAGCATCGGCAATCTTAGCCGCTACCAGTTCAGCGGCGGAACGCTCCAACTCAGTGGCGCCGGCCTAACAAGCCAGGGGATTTTCGACGCGACCGGAAGCACCGGCTTGTTGAACGTGACCGGCGGCGCGACGGTTGACCTTTCGCGTGCCACGCTCGTGAATACTGGCTCAATGTCGATGAACCTCGGTCCCAATTCGCTGCTTCTGCTGCCGGCCGGCATCGATCCGGCTACGGCTTTTGCCAGCTTGAACAATCAGGGAACAACGCACGTCGGCGGCACGGTATTGACGATATTGCCCGGCCAGCGGTTTACCGGAACTTTCACACTGGCCGATTTTGTCAATTGCCAAGGCACGCTCGTGGCGTCCTCCGGGCCGATCAACCTCAACAATGGTCTCGTGGTTTCTGGTACTGGCAACGTTAATCTGAGCCAAGGGCAACTTGTGGTGAATGACGTCAACTCGGGCATTAGTGGTGGACAGTTGGCGACATCCGTTCAATTCGTGGGCAACTCCGCCACTGGAGCATTTATTCAATCTGGCGGATCGAATAGTGCAAGGACACTCTACTTGGCCTACGGCACAAGCGCCAGCAGCGGATCGTACACCCTCAGTGGTCCCGCCGTTCTTAGCTCGCCCGTTCAATACGTGGGCTTTTCCGGCTCCGGCGTATTCACGCAGTCCGGTGGAACAAACAATTACAGCGGTTCCAGTTCTGGCCAAATCTACCTTGCGTACAATCTCGGATCGAGCGGGAGCTACAATCTCGCTGCCGGCACGTTGACGACGACCACGGAATACGTCGGCTATTCGGGCGTCGGTGCGTTCACGCAAACCGGAGGAACAAACACTCCGGGTAATGTGACTAATAACGGTAATAGTTCCAGCGGCGGCCTCTATCTAGGCTACAACCCCGGAGCCAGCGGAAGCTACAATCTCAGCGGCTCGGGCTTGCTATCCGCCCCAAGCGAATTCGTAGGCTATAACGACGGCGGCGGTACGTTCAATCAGTCGGGCGGAACGAACAATATGCTTGGTGTGAACGGCGGGCTTTCCCTTGGTAACACGACTACTTTCAGCAGTACGTACAATCTCAGTGGTTCGGGAGTGCTAAACGCTCCGTCTGAATCCATCGGGCAGGCCGGGACTTTCAATCAATCGGGCGGCACAAACTACGCGGGTATCCTTTACGTTGGCAACAATGGATTTGCCGCCGGTTTCGCCACGGCCGCCAGCTACACGTTCGGCGGGGCCGCCGTGCTTTCCTCCAGCGCAGGTGAAAGAGTTGGCTTTTTCTATCCGGGCATCTTCACGCAAACCGGCGGATCGAACTCGACGACTTCACTGTACATCGGAAGCCAAGGGCGTTACCAATTCACCGGAGGCACCCTGCAAGTTACTAGCCCGTCGCTTACCAATCAAGGTACATTCGATGCCACCGGAAGTACTGGCGTTCTGTCCGTACCAGGAGCTGCCATCGTCGACTTGTCCCACGCCATACTTCTCAATACGAGCTCCCATGTCGATAAGCGTGGGGCCAAACTCGCTACTGCTTTTGCCCGCAGGCATAGATCCCAACTCCGCTTTTGCAAGCTTCAGCAGCCAGGGCCTTGTACATAACGTCGGCACAACGCTAAACGTGCCATCCGGTCAAGGATTTATCGGCCAAGGCACAATCTCTGACTTCGTTTCCTGCCAAGGGACCATTTCCGGCACATGGAGTGTATCAGTCGGCTTTCTCCCGACCGGCGTCAATTTGGCGGGCGGAGTTTTCGTTTCCGGAACGGCGAATGTCAACTTGTATAGCGGGGCCTTCACGGCCGACAATTCTCTCTCTGGCATAAGCGGCGGCTCGCTCGCTACAGCGACCGGTTACGTCGGTTACTCCTCCACCGGCACATTCACACACACAGGCGGCGCGGTAACCTTGGGAAGCCTCTACCTCGGTTACAACGCCGGCTCCAGTGGCACATACAACCTCGCCGGTCCGGCGGTTCTCAGTACGACCAATGAATATTTGGGCGCGGCCGGCGCCGGGCTTTTTGCCCAGACGGACGGACTGAATTCCGTAGGAGCGCTGTTTATCGGCAATCACGGCCGCTATCAGTTCAGCGGCGGCTCACTCCAGGTCGGCGGCCTTTTCAACCAAGGTGTCTTTGACGCAACGAATAGCGCGGGCGTCATGACGGTCGTCGGCAGCCAGATCGTCGACTTCTCGCAATCGCCGCCCGTCAACACCGGGTCGATGTCGTTGAGCGTCGGCCCCAACTCCCTAATTATTTGGCCGCCTGGCTTCAATCCGGCGACCGCTTTCGGCAGCTACAGCAACCAGGGCGCGACGCACATCGCCGGCACGCCTCTGAACATTCCGCCCGGCCAGTCATATTCCAGCGGCTTCAACCTCGGCGATCTGCTTGTCTGCCAAGGAAGCTTCGCGGCCACAAGCGGCGGGTCGCCGAATCTTAATGGCGGCGTGTTTGTCTCAGGCAGCGGCAACGTCAACTTGGGAGGCGGCTCGTTCTTCGCGGACAACAGCGCCTCGGGGATGTCCGGCGGCACGCTCACCTCGTCCTACGGTTACATCGGCTACGCGGGCACCGGCGCGTTCACTCAGTCGGGCGGCGTACATACCGAATCCGCCGGTCCCTTCGATGGTACGCTATTTCTCGGCTATAAACCAGGTTCTAACGGCACTTATAATCTCAGCGGGTCGGGAGTGCTCAACACTATGTCCGAATACGTCGGCTATTCCGGATTCGGCGTCATGAACCAGTCGGGCGGCAGCAACTCGACCAGTTTCTTTGGAGCGTTTTATGTCGGCTATTACTCAGGATCGCACGGCGTCTACAACCTTAGCGGCGCCGGAACCTGCACCATTGCCTGGCCGAATGTGCTTTACCTTGGAAACAGCGCAGCTTCCAGCGGCGCAGTCAACCTTAGCCAGTCTGGTTTGTTTACTGCCAACAGTGAATACGTGGGCAATTCCGGTTCCGGTGCTTTTACGCAAACCGGCGGCACGAACAACGGAAGCAGCTTGACGATTGCAGCCAACCCGGGGAGCAGCGGACGCTACGATTTGCGTGGCGGCGTGCTGGCGACATCGTCAATCGCGGCGGGATCCGGAACCGCGGTACTATACTTCGCTGGCGGATCGCTCCTCTCGGCCACTCCATTGGCCCTATCCAGCAGTGGCATGCTGTTATTGACCGGGACGTGTACTTACTCCGGCACGACGACGATCAACCACGGTCTGGTCATGGTCAATGGCTCGCTCGCCGGCCCGGTTACGGTCAACAGCGGCGGCATTCTCGCCGGTACAGGAAGTCTCTCAAACGTCACTGTCGGTCCCGGCGGACAGCTTGCGCCGGGCGATGATCCGGGGCGCTTAACGCTCAGCGGCAGCCTTTCGCTGCTCTCCGGCGCGGAGATGGATTACGAACTCGGCACGCCACTAAACAGCGACGAGATTTACATGCCAACAAGCTTGCTCGCGCTCAATGGCCAGCAGTTTTCCGATTTCAACTTCACGTGGCTGGGCGGATTTGGACCGGGCACATACGACTTGATTGCCTTCGGATCGAGCAGCGGCAGTCTCGGTGCGAGCACCAGCGGCGCGATCGACGGTTTGCCCGCGAGCCTCGCCGTGCAAGGCGACAACCTCGTGCTCAACGTCGTACCGGAGCCGGGGACGCTGGCACTTGTCGGAACCCTTGCTGCTGCACTATTTACGTTTCGTCGGCGCAGGATTGCGCAGCAAATACCTTGCATTGACGCTTGCCATGGCCGCTGCGCTATGCGCGAGCAGGGCCGAGTCGCAAACTTTTACAACGCTGGTCACATTCAGCGGTACCGGTGGGCCGGCGATTGGCGCTAACCCCGGGGAGTTTGACGCTCGTCGGTTCTACTTTGTACGCCATGACAAATGCTGGTGGCGTCAACGGGGACGGCAACATTTTCAGCGTCGCCACGAACGGATCAAACTATCAAAACCTTTTTTCCTTCACTGGGACCAGGGCGCGACAATCGGTGACGTAAGGGCACGCGAGGTTCGTGAAATCGCCATTCTTCGAGAATTGATATACTTGGGAAAACTCCCCAGCGACCATGCAGCAATCGCAATCGATCGCGGGCGAACCGGTGCTCGAGGCCCGAAACGTCAGTAAGTCGTTCGCCGGCACTAAGGCGTTGATCGACGTTTCGTTGACTCTGCGGCCCGGCGAAGTCCATGCGCTGATGGGCGAAAACGGCGCCGGCAAATCGACTCTAATGAAGATCCTGGCCGGCCTATGTCCGGCGGACTCCGGCGAGATCCTTCTCGACGGCAGGCCGGTCACGCTGCGAAGCCCGCACGCGGCCATCCGCAACGGAATTGTGATGATCCATCAAGAGTTGATGCCGGTCCCCAATCTGACCGTGGCGGAGAATATCATGCTCGGTCATGAGCCGGCTTCGTGGCTGCCGGGCTGGATCGACCGCCCCGCCCTGCAGCGCGAGGCCCGGCGGCTCTTGGATCTCCTGCAAGTCAACCTGCCTGTTACACGAGAAATGCGGCGCCTCAGCGTGGCGATGATGCAGACAGTGGAAATTGCCAGAGCCCTGGGACACCAAGCGCGCGTGCTCATCATGGACGAGCCCACCGCCGCGATCTCCGATCGAGAGGTCGAGTCTCTCTTCAAGGCGATCGGCATGCTGAAAGAACGTGGCGTGGCCATTGTCTACATCACGCACAAGATGAGCGAAGTCTTCCGCGTCGCCGATACGATCACCGTCTTGCGCGATGGATCGCGAGTGGGAACGTACCCCGCGCGAGCTCGATGGGCAGAAGCTCATCGCCTTGATGGTGGGCCGGCCGCTCGAAACGCTTGCTTCAAGGTCTGACGCACCGAAGGGCTTGCCCGCATTGTCGATTCATGGCCTCAGCCGCAGCGGCGCGTTCCAAAATGTCAGCTTCGAGCTTCGCAGTGGCGAGATACTGGGCATTACCGGCCTCATGGGCGCAGGAAGGACGGAACTGGCGAGCGCCATTTTTGGACTTGCGCCGGCTGATGCTGGTGAGATCCGTATTGCAGGCCATCCGGTCCGCATCCGCCGCCCGGCCGACGCCATGCTGCACGGGATCGGCATGGTGACCGAGGACCGCAAGAAGTTTGGACTTGTGCCGCACATGCCGGTCAAGCACAATATCACGCTGGCAAGCCTCCGCGATCGCGTCATTGATCACGGCAAGGAGAACGCCGTGGCGGACGAACAAATCCGGGCATTCGCGATCAAGGTCTCTGGACGCAATCAACTGGTGCTGAGTTTGAGCGGCGGCAACCAACAAAAAGTAGTCATCGCCAAGGCGTTGTTGGCCGAGCCCGATATTTTGATTCTCGATGAACCGACGCGTGGCATTGACATCGGCGCCAAGACGGAGGTTTATGCCATTATCAACCGGGTGGCCCGCGCCGGCAAGGCGGTCCTGCTGGTGTCGTCGGAGTTGCCGGAGCTGATGGCCTTAAGCGACCGCGTGCTGGTGATGCGCGAAGGCGCGATTACCGCCGAGTTGAATCCGCGCCTCACCACCCAGGAAGAGATTTTGAGTTTCGCCATGCCTGCCTGAGATTGTTCTATGCGTTATTCTGTCATCAAGTCCTGGGGATTGGCCATTGCGCTGCTTGCAATAGGGGCTGCCCTGTCGATCGCCGTGCCGACTTTTCTGACCGTATCGAACCTGATCAACGTGGTGCGGCAGATTTCAATCAACGGAATTCTTGCCGTTGGCGTGACATTTGTCTTATTGACCGGCGGCGTGGATTTGTCGCTCGGATCACTGGTCGCGCTGACCGCCGTCGTTGCGGCGTGCGCCGCGCATCCGGGCCAGTATCCGCTCGTCGTGCCGGTCATCGCGGGCATATTGGCGGGAACGGCATGCGGGGCCGTGAATGGCGTCATTATCACCAAAGGCAAGGTCGCGCCGTTCATCGTCACGCTGGGCATGATGACTGTGGCGCACGGGTTGGCTTTGGTGGTCAGCGGCGGGCGTCCAGTGTCTGATTTAAGCTCCAGTTTCACCCGGCTCGGCGGCGATGTGGCCGGGATGCCGATTCCGGTCGTCTTCCTTGTGGTCATCGTGCTCGCGGCGTTTTTGTTTTTGAAACACTTGCGAGCGGGCCGGTATATCTACGCGGTCGGTGGAAATGAAAATGCGGCGCGGGCGGCGGGCATCAATGTGGACTCTGTCAAGGTATTGGCCTATTCAATGTGCGGCGGGCTGGCGGGCGTGGCCGGCGTGGTGCTGGCGGCTCGCACCACGACGGGCCAGCCGAACGCCGGCGTTGGCTACGAACTGGACGCGATTGCGGCGGCGGTAATCGGCGGGACGAGTCTGTCCGGCGGCGTCGGCGGCGTGGGCGGAACCATTTTAGGCGCCTGTTGATCGGCGTAATCAACAACGGCTTGGATTTATTGAACGTGTCGTCCTATTACCAAGCAATTGTGAAGGGTATCATCATTGTCGGAGCCGTTTGGATGGATCGTAAACCCGAGAAAGCATGAACCATGTCATGAAAACGAAACGCATTATTACATACCTGATCGCCGTGACTTTATGCGGCTGCGGCCAACACCAGCCAACGCCGAACGGCGAGAAGCAGATTGTCATCGGCGTGTCGCTGCTGAACCTTTCCAACGAGTTTATCGTGAAGCTGAACCAGGCGTTGGAGGCAAAGGCAAAAGAACTGGGGGTGAAACTGATCGTCAACGACGCCCAGCGCGATGCCGACCGGCAGAATCAACAAGTGGAGACCTTCATCGCCCAGAAAGTAGACGCGATCATTCTCAATCCGTGCGAAGTCGAGGCGAGTTCACCCGCCGTGGAAAAGGCGCTGGCGGCCGGCATCCCGATTGTGAACGTCAATTCCGAGACCAAAGCGACGCCGACGGCGTTTGTCGGATCGCGGGACGAGGATTCCGCACGGATCGCCATGCAGCTTATCGCTGACCGGCTGAAGGGACAGGGAAACGTTTTGGTAATGCAGGGATTCATGGGCCAGGCGGCGCAACTCAAACGCGATCAGGGCGCGAAAGAGATTCTGGCGAAGGACCCGGGCTTGAAGCTGTTAGCCAGCCAGACGGCCAACTGGGACCGCGCGGCGGCAATGACGCTGATGGAAAACTGGATTCAATCCTACGGCTCGAAGATCAACGCCGTCTTTGCGCAGAACGACGAGATGGGCATGGGTGCCCTGTTGGCACTGGAGCAGGCCCATATGAAGGACAAGGTGACGGTCGTCAGTGTTGATGCGATTGCCGACGCGTTGCAGGCGGTCAAGGACGGCCGCCTTGACGCGACCGTGTTTCAAGACGCCCGCAGCCAGGGCGCAACGGCCGTGGAAACCGCAGTCAAACTTATCAAGAAAGAGCCTTGCGAAAAGGCCGTGTACATTCCGTTCCAACTCGTGACCAAGGAAAACGTCGAACACTTTCTGCAATAATGCCGTCCCAAAGCATTAAAACCTGGTCGCGATGAAACTTGCACTTAAGGACTCCCTTCCGAAATCAACGAGATACGATGCAAATGAATACGAAACTTGTCATTCTTCAAATTGTGGCGGCACTTGTCGCTGGCTTGTCCCCTGCCGCCGTGTCGGCGTCCGACGACAGTTGGCCGCAGTTCCTCGGGCCGGGATCACGGGCGATCTCGACTAACCCCAATCTGCCGGATCGGTGGTCCGCCACGGAAAACGTCGCCTGGAAGACGCCGATTCCCGGTCGAGGCTGGTCGTCGCCGATTGCCTGGGGCGACCGCGTGTTCGTGACGACCGTTGTGGGCGGCGATGACGACGAACTGCCCAAAAAAGGACTTTATTTCGGCGGCGAACGTCCCGACGCACCACCAGCGGAACATCAATGGAAGGTGCTGTGTCTGGACTTGGCTTCAGGCAAAGTGCTCTGGGAACGAATCGTGCAGCACGGCGATTCTCTCGGCCCAAAGCACTCTAAAAACAGCTACGCCTCCGAGACGCCCGTCACCGATGGCGAGCGAGTATACGCCTATTTCGGGAATCTGGGCGTCTTCTGTTTCGATATGGAAGGCCGCCCAGTGTGGTCAAAGAAGCTAGAACCGCACGCCACGCGGAACGGCTGGGGCACCGCCGCCTCGGCCGTGCTGTATCGCGACCGCCTGTACCTCGTCAACGACAATGAGGAACAATCGTATCTGCTGGCCCTGGACACGCGCACGGGCAAGGAGGCATGGCGCGTGGATCGGGACGAGAAGAGCAACTGGTCCACGCCCTACGTATGGGAAAACGAGAAGCAAACGGAAATCGTCACGCCCGGCACAGGCAATGTCCGCGCCTACGGCCTGGACGGGAAACTCCTTTGGTGGTTCAAGGGGATGTCGACCATCACCATCGCCACGCCCTACGCCGATCACGGCCTGCTCTACGTGAGTTCGGGCTTTGTCGCCGACAAGCGGCGCCCCCTCTACGCGATCCGGCCTGTTGCGAAAGGCGATATATCGCTTGCCAAAGACCAGACGGCGAGCGAGATGATCGCTTGGAGCAATCCCACGGCTGCCCCTTACAACCCGACTTCGCTGGTCTATGAGGGGCGGCTCTATGTTCTCTGCGACCGGGGAATGATTGCGGCGTTCGACGCGAAGACCGGGAAGCGGCTGTACGAGCCGCAAAAGCTGCCGGAGGGCAAGCACTTTACCGCGTCCCCGTGGGCCAACAACGGTCGGATATTCTGCCTGAACGAGGACGGCGTGACGTTTGTCGTCCGCGCGGGCGACAAGTTCGAGTTGCTGGGCACGAACAAGCTGGCCGATGATGACATGTGCATGGCCACGCCCGCCATGATCGGAGATCGCTTGTTGATCCGCACATCAGCGAGAATTTATTGCCTACGAAAGCCGGGAAGTGACTCAACCTCGAAATGAACGGCCGGAAAATGGGTGCGTAAGGTCAATCGCCGGACGAGTCATGTGTCTTCCCATCTACGGGTAGAGCGTTCGTGGACGGTTGTCTTATGCCGCCCGTCGAAGTTCTTCTCTTTCGGCAGCGCGAATGTCTGCTGCTGATAAGGCATTCCGATAGGCTGTTGTCGCCCAACCTGCAAGGCCCTTTGGCACCGCAATGCCGCGTTCCACGACGAAGTACTTCGTGAGGCCCCGGTACATCGTCCCAGGCAGCGAAGGGCCAAGTTCATTAGCTTCACAATCTTCCGGCAATGCCAATCCAACAATCAACCGCTTGCTGCTTTTCAGCCAGATGGCGGCAAAAACGGGGCTTTGCGGAGCGGTGTTGATCGTGAATTTGACGTAGGTAGTCATCAACTCGCTGTCGGCATCGGGGGAAACCGCCAGGAGCAACCGCGAAATCTGCATAAATTGGCCGCGAAGCGATTCCCACGCCGGCCCACTTACCTTGGCAATCGTATGCTGCGACAATTCGCTCATGTGTTCCTTCCAATGGAAATGGCCCCGCCAGTACGCAGGGATTAGCAGGGCGTTCACCTTGGGCAGTGTTACGTCCGGCAGACTGCACCAAATGGGAGCTTGCTGGCAAGCATCCGTTCCGCCGGGGTGAGGATCATACTGCAAATCGCGGCGACGACCTATACGTCGAGTAGGGCAGCCGTGCTATCGCTGATAGCAAAGCTCGGCCTTCACGGAAAGCGGTCGCGTTGAAGCGGACGTTCTGCGCGAGAACCACTCGCTGCTCAATTGACTTGCTTCTTCATGTTCTCGTCTTCCAAGCGGGCAATCTTTTCCAGCCGCCGGGCGTGCCGCCCGCCTTCGAACGAAGCTGCCAGCCAAGTTTCGACAACGCGCCGAAGCATCTCCTGGGCAGTCAGGTCGGCGGAAAGACAGAGGATGTTGCAGTCGCAGCGACTGCGGCTGATTTCGGCGGAAACTTCGTCGTGGCAAAGAACCGCGCGTATACCGGGGAACTTGTTGGCTACCAAGACCATCCCGAATCCCATTCCACTGATCAGGATTCCTCGCTCCACATCCCCGCGACACACCTTGCGGGTAACTTCAACGGCGATGTCGGGATAGTCGGTGAGACTGCCGTCGAAGACACCACAATCGACAACGTCGTCCCCTCGATGGGTAAGCAGTTCGACAAGCATGCGTCGTGTGGAAACACCGCGATGATTTGCTCCGATGGCAATTCGCATCCATATAGTCCTTGAAAAAGGTGGTTTCAAGCAGCCGCGCGAGAACTGCATCCTAGTGTATCCTGTAGCACTTCTCAAGCCACTCAACCAGAGCAGTGCCAGAAACGAAGCCGAACTGGCCGACCTTGACGGCCCTGGAGTAGCCTACGACAGGCTCCCACGGAGTTCTCGTCGAATACGCTTCTACTTACTCCTTCGATCAGTCTTCCGTCTTGACTGGCTGGTGCCAGGGGCTCCATGCCGACGTCTGGCCATCGCCATTGTGCTGCCTGGCGCGGAACCAGTACATAATGCCTGGTGCGAGGCGGTCTCGGCCCGATAGCAGTCCGAGGAACTGTCCGGTGTCGGTTCCGACTTTTACGCGCTGAGGGTCGGTTACGACCTTGGATCGCCACACCTCGGATTTGCCCGCGTCATCAGCCGCGATCTCGACTTCCCATCCCGACAGCTTGCCTGGGCCGCGGTACGGCGTCTTGATGAGGACGGGGTTGCGTGGACAGACCACAGGCCCAATCGGTTTGGTCGAGATGACGAAGTTATCGATCCAGCGGGACTGGGTTACCGGCGAGCCTTTGTTCCAGTAGGTCTCCAGGAACACGGCGTTGATCCCATGTCGGTCGTAGCTTCCGCGCCAGTCAAGGTCTTTCCGCTCGGCCTCCAGGCGACCGTCGATCCAGAGCTGATTCAGGCCATCTTTCTTTCCCGGAGTGTTCAATTTGGCACGCGATTCGACGCAGACCCACCGACCCGCCTCCGACGTGCTGTGCAGCTTGAATGCCGACACCGGCTTATTGCCCAGCCAGTGCAGGTTGCCAAAGTCATTGTAGCGGGTGGTCACCACTCGATCCCCGCGAACACCGCTTGCCGGGTCCAAAGTCAGGGCCTCGCCGCTGCTCCACACGTGTGCGATCATCGCCTGCGCCCAGTTCGGGCTAACGATGCTGGTGGCCCGCGAGAGCTTGTCCGGCCCGCCGCCCGTCCAGCCCGGCTGATGCTTGACGTAGATCCGCCAGTAGATGTCGTTGAAATGCTTGCTCTTCTGCACCACTTTGCCGGTGGGACTGTCACCGAAGAAAACTTTGCGATTGCCTCGGCCTTGCCGTCCCTTTTCATATAGGCCGAGCATGGAACGGCCCTCGCCTCCAAACGCCTCCTTGGCATCCAACTCACCTTCGGACTCGGTATAGGGCTTGGCCGGGCCGTCAAAGTCGTCGTACCAGATGACCGCCGCGTCTGACTCTTGCGGCTGCGGTCTCGACAAGACGACGCTGTCGATGTGCGGCGTCTCTGGCAGGTCGTCGGCCTTGGCCGCTGCAAGCCAGACGCAGGGAACGATTAACATGGGCGACAGGATTCTCATTGGCCTGATTCCTCTGGCTCAGATGGCTTTCCTCTTACTTTGCGAATACCCTCAGTTCCGGCTTCTCGACCGACACGTAATCAGCATAACGGTCGCCTTGCCGCACAACAACCTTGACAAAGAAGCAGGTCGGAATGAGGTCGCTGTTCATGCCGGGTCGGCGATTATCTCAGCAGCCGTCCTCCGTTGATGTCAATGGTCGCTCCGGTCATAAAACCTGCGACGGGACTGGCCACGAAAACAATTACGCGGGCAATCTCCTCCGGCTCGGCAAATCGGCCCGCAAGCAAGTTCTTTTGTGCGTAATCAGGCGGCAAGGCCGTCGCCGTCAAGCGACCCATTTCGGTCAGCGTCATCCCCGGCGCGACGCAATTCACACGGACATGGGGGGCCAGAGCGCGGGCGGCGCTTTTGGTCAGGTTGATGAGGCCCGCCTTGGCCGCCGCATAATGGGCATGATGGGGAACGCCCGTCTGACCGGCGACCGAAGCCACGGTCACAACGGATGCGCTGGGGGCCAGCATGGGCCGAGCAGCCTGCAACACATGAAATGGCCCATTGAGGTTGACGGCTATGATCCTCGCCCATTCCTCTGGCGTCAATTCCGTGAATGGCGTATTGGTACTCTCCCCGGCGCATAGGACGAGGACATCCAGGTGGTCGATCTGAGTCCGCAACTCGCCCAGTCCGCGGGCAACTTCCTCTGGGTCAGTGACATCCATGCCGATCAACCATGCCCGGCGACCGGCATCACGCACGGCCTTTGCGGTTTGTTCAACTCCGGCAAAGTTGGCGTGGTAGCCAACCGCCACATCCGCGCCTTCTTCTGCCAGCACATGAGCAGTGGCTGCACCGATGCCGCTGGAGGCCCCGGTAACGAGTGCGATCTTATTCTTCAGTTGGAGGTTCATCGTCGGTCACTCGTGACTATTTCACTTTCGGCCTGGCGACCAAGGACAGGTCCTTTATTCCCATTGCAGCGTTGTTCAACCCAGGAATCTCCCAACCGAGAAAGACCCCGCCTATTCGATAGTCAGCCTTCGCCTTAGAGTCTGAAAGGAACCCTCGCTTCCAACACTCCGCCAACCCTGAGCGGATGTGGGGCAAGATGTCGCCATGTACGGTCACCCAATTTCCCTTGGCAACGACTTCGGATGTGAACGGCGCAATGCCCACGTCGTAGATGAACTTCTCCGTGCCATTCTTCCGCGCTTGGCTCTTGTCCTGTGCAGCGAAGAGATTCGTCACCAAACGACGATTATCGTAGAGGCTGACGCCGAACCAATAATAGTCGCCGTATCCCTTTGACCGCCGGTTCAGATTCTGAATCGTAGCGAAAAATTGAAACTGGGCGGCGTGCAGAGCGGGGTCGCGCTCGGGCTCTTAATCTGGCGGTCATAGAGTAACCGTATTGAAACGGCCATGTCCACTCGCTGGAGATCGGCGATAGTCGGCTGGCTGGAATCGTCGCCATTGTGCGGACGGCTAACGTCCTGTTGAAGATAAAGGTGCGGCCAGGGATCGCCTGGCTTCCGCCAAATCCCGCCGTATTCCTTTACTCCGTTGACGCCAAGGATGATGTCGGCGTCGTTGTCCGCGGGGTGGACAATGAGTGTCTGGAACTCGTCGCGGAATGTCAATCCGGTTTTGCGGAACTTGCAAAACGCGGCATCGGCGAAACAACTCTTGCTGTCGGGTTGCGCCGTGTGCCATACGGGCGATTGGTCCTTGCCCCAGCGGAGAACCTGCTCATTGCCGGTGCGGTCCTTTACCCAGAACCCTTGGCGAAAGGCGGGATCGGACAGAAGGTCCATTGCACTGGTCGTGGTGGTGCATGGCACAAGGGTATCCGCTCTGGCAACGTTCGCCGCCGTTATAACGACCGTGGTTGCCAAGGCCAGACAAGAACTCAGTTTGCGTCCCATAGCTACTTTCTCTCCGGCAGGCGTATCTAGCGCCTTCTTTCCAATCTTGGAAATGTTCTACCACACGCAATCATCAGTTGACCATTGTAGCAAACGCGTGACGGTGAGCCCACCTTCACAGCACGGCCACGATAGTCGGCAAGCCACCGAGCGAACACGCCGACGATATAGTCGATCTCCTCCGGCGTCAGCGGACGGCCCTTCGGAATCCGGTGCCACTTCGCCAGGCAGCCACGACAGCAGGTGGCCGTGGCATGTTGGGCTATGAAGACCGGATGCCCTCGCATTGGAGTTTGCCTGCCGTCGTTCTTCGGATGGGCGTCCGCCAGCCGCTCGATAACAAAACGCCTGCCGTGCTCCAAAACTACGGCAAAGGTCTTCTCGTTGAGATACGACGTTTCCTTGGCCGCAAGCTTAAAGCGACTGCGGAACGTGCTCCGTGCCAGGGCCGCAAACAACTCGTCGGGGTCGCGCAGTAATCCTCCAGTTATTGAACGGCTTTCGGCTCTTTAGCATAACGCGTGCTGACAGAAATTGAGTGGTCCCCCGCCTTGAAGTTGATCACCTCGTTCTCGCCCAGTCGCTCCCCCGCAATGCGTGAGCCAGCCGAATTGCCTGCCGAATGGATGAATGAAAGGCGGCGTTCATCACTTAGCCTTCCTTCCGGCAGCGAACGCTGCGAGGTAAGTTTGGCGGAACTTCTCCATCTCGTCGCCGCTGGCCGTGCAGGCCAACCACGGCAGGTCAGGGCGATTGGGGATCATATACGCCGGGGGATTCGCCTGGAACCGCTGGGCCATCTCGCGATAGGTGCGGCCCCACGCCTTTTCTTTGCCGTCCACGGTGAACAGACCGGTGAGTTTGCTCACATCGTTAGCCTGGGGGTGATCGTACATGCCCCAGTTCAGCCAGCCGCACGCCATCGGTGCGGTGACCTCCAGCAGATGACGGCACCACTCCGACTGCTGCTCCTCGGTGGCGGGCTTGCCATTGGGAGTGAGCGGCCCGCCGCCGTACCAGCCATATTCAGCGATCACCAATGGCAGGCCCGGTTTAGCACATTCGCGGGTCATCGCCTCCAGGACGGCCAGATTCGCGGTTTCCGCGGCCGCACCGCCATAGTTATATACGCCCTCTACCAAGGGATAGAAATGCAGTTCCAGGAAGTCGAGGTGCTTGGCAATGACGGATGGCCGGAAACCCGTGTATTGGTCGATCGTCATCCTTTGCGCCGGGATCGACCACTGAAGCAAACCCACGGTTACCAAGGCATCGGGGTCAGCCGCCTTGATCGCCTTCGACTGTCGGGCAACCCACGTCTCTGCAACGCTCTCGCGGAAACGCTGGTAGTCGGCCACTTCAGGTGCGGGCGGACTCGCCTTTGGGTCGGGCACCGGCGCCAGGTCCTCATGATGTGCCTTGCGCCACGCAGCCCATTGCCTGCGCAGCCACGGAGTATCCCAGGCGAGGTGCGGCTCATTCCGCAAATCGTAAGCCCAGATCGTACGACGGCCGCGATAGCGCGCGGCAAACAAGCGCCAGTAGTCTTCGAGCGCCTTGAGGCACGGTGCATTGGCATCGTTGCTGAACACGTTCAAGTCTTTGGTCCATACCGGCATCCCTTCCCAGGCGTCAGGACCGGTGGGGTGGACGTATAAGCCCGCCTCGTCGGCGAGATCGAGCAGTTGATCGAACTTGGACAGCCCTTCGGGATTGAGCTTGCCAGGCTCCGTATAAAAAGAACCGAACGAGATGAAGACGCGCACGACATTGGCGCCTTGCCTTTTCAATCGGGCAAAGTCGCGACGTGTAGCCTCGGCGTCAAACTGTCTCCATAACTGGGGCGCCCAGCCGGTACCAGGACGGTAATAAGTCACGCCGAAGGGAATGAAGGGCTTGCCCGAAGCATCCACGAAACCATGATGCTTGCGCTCGACACGGATCTTGGACGGCGTTGTGGCGGGTGGGCTGGGAGTAGCCGCAATAGCGGTACCACTGCCAAGCACGGCCGCAATCGCGGCAGTGCCGAGAAATCCACGACGAGTCAGGTCCGACGGCATTGCAAAGTTCTTTCATGCGAACCGATGACAAGTTAGCTTGTCGCTGGTTGCAACGTCTTTCGGTCGAGGGTATACTCGTAGACAATGGCCGTTCCTATTCCACGACAATGCGAAAGCGAATTATGCCCGGATACGACTTCTCGGGGCCGCGGTCACTCTGGATGTACTCGACTTCGCTAATCGAGTACGCCGAGTTCCCTTTGCCGAAGTGCCCGTGTCGGCGGTGGATGTCGGCTTTGCCCAGATCTTCGGGCGGAATGTGCCGAGGATCGACTGGCGTCCTGGCGGTCCACCTGGCTGGAACTATCGCTCACTCGCTCCCAGCCGCTGCTGAACATGTCGTAGAAGCCCCAAGCGTTCGGCCGCTTAGACTTGACGACCATCGGCTGCACGCTACTGCTGTCCTGGTCACGGTATTTCTCGCGGAATGTCGGATTGGAAGTGCCCACCCGCACCGCGTATTCCCACTCGGCCGCAGTCGGGATGCGGACGACGCGACCGGACTTTTGCGACAGCGAGCGGCAGAAATCGTACATCTCCGCGCAGGAGACATTGATCGGAGCCGTATTCGCGTGCCCGGTGCCGGGTTTGCCGCCAATCACTGCCGCGAACATCTCCTCGGTGATCGGATGCTCAGCCATGTAAAAGCCTTTGGTCAGCGTGACCATGTGCGGCGGGGCTTCCTGCCAGTGCGGGCACTGGTAATACGGCTCGCCCATGAAGAACTTGCCGGGCGGCACCCAAATGCACTTGAGCGACAGCTTGTCGTCGATCTTGAGCACCAGCGGCGGACGGTCGGGCATAACCAAGGGGTTGTCCGGCGCGAGCATCTTAGCCGGATACTTCAGAGTCGTGTCCTCGAACTTGCTGACCGTGATCCATCGCTTGCCGTCCTGTTCCCTTACCGTTCCCGTCAGGGCAGTGTGCTGCCGGGCACCGTAGGTCGCTTTCTTATAAAGTTCGTCGGCATGCGGGCCGTCGATGAAATACTTCAACCGCGCCGTAAACTGATTCTGGACCTTACGAGCGGCTTCCGCGTCCAGCCCCTTGTCGGGGTATTCGGCCATGATCTTCTGGACTTCCGCGCGGATCTCCGACGTGCCATCGAGCGCGTAGACGAAAAGGCTCTTCTCAAGCTCGCCCGTATGGACATTGTTGAGAACGATGCCTTTGATGGTGACTTCGTTTCCGGCGGCGGGCATGACCGCCAAGGCTGCCGGCAGGAAGAGAAGAGCGAAGAGAGTGAAGCGTGTCATGGTCATCGCAACCATTCAATGGCTACCGGCTGGCCTTAAGCAGATTGAACGTCAAATGCGCCTGTCCCTGGTGGTGAGCCTCGTGCCAAGGTATTAGGGACAATACATCGCGGATCGTGAGCTTCCGCTCGCGCAGGGCCTCGGGAATCTCCTCGAGCCGGTCGTCGCCGATCTCGCGAAGAGTTGCCAGGACGTGCTCGCGAGCGCCGGCCAAGACGCTTCGGACTGTGGCGGAGGTCGGCACATCATCGTCCGGCGTGCTTCCGCCGCGAAAACGCGGCCAGAGCTCCTTCCACTGCGCTTGCTTCTGCGGGGCCAATCGCTCCGTGGCAAAGATTTCCTCCGTGATCGCGATGTGCATCAGTTGCCAGCCGATGTGCGTCGGCCTGGTCCCGGTCGCCACGCTAAAATGGCCTGCGGATCGGATTCCTTCTCGATGCCATCGAGAAGTCCCAGAGTGCGAACCCGGCCAAACTCTAGGCTCTTGATAAATAATTCGGTAGTGCTCACGTGTTGCTCCTTCTGTTGATTCTTAGTCCAAATCGTCGGGCCGGTAAATGGTTGCAGTTTTCATGGTTTTGTCAGTCCAACTGGAAATTCCAGCCATTCTCAATGGCGTCCAGGCACTCGTCTGTGTCCAGGCTTGGAAACAGCCTGAACCATTTGTCATTGTGCCGCATGTAGGAAAGGCAGAATTGACCACCACCGTTGTGTTCCATACGAGCGAATTTTGTATCGAACGACGGCGAAATCGCGTTGGGGCCTGGGCAGGCGTAGGTGGCTCCGAAATAAAGTGTGCTGCCGACCCACTTGCTCCACACATCAGTAATGTAGTTGAATTCCGGCTTCTCGGGCGGAGGCTTGACGTACTTTGGCTTCAGCACGTCCTCGACCAGCTTGCTCGCCTTGGCGTCCAGTTCGGCCTTGATCTGCGCGGGCAGGGTGGCCTTTGACTTCCGCTGCGTCGGTGGCGGCAGAATCCAGGTTCGCGTCGGTTTTTTCTTTCCCATCGGTAACTCCGTCTCGGCCTATGGTGGCGTCCAGCGTGTCCATGACAGTTATCCAATCATGGTATCGAGCGATTGGATCGCCTGCAACGCGCCCATCGCCAACACGACACTGCCGGACGGCCCTTCCGTGTCGCGAGGGTTCACGCGAATGAGTCGGCCGCCCCGCCGCTGGCACTCCCAGCGCACGGTGGGGACCGCCGTGCCCGCGCCAAACTCAACAATCACTAGGCGCTCGGCGTCGATGCGCGCCAGCCACCGCTGGTAACGGCGCACCTGCTCCTGGGAACGGGTGGCGACCCAATGCCAATCGTCGAACATCATTATGTTTGGGCGGGCACGGCCCCCGCATTGCGGGCAGTGTGGAAGCGGAGGTCGGGCGCGGACGGTCTCGCTGTCCACCGCGACGTTCAGAGATTCGGCGGGCCAAATCGCGTCGGAGCACGGTCCAACGCACTGGAGATGGTGAATCGAGCCATGACATTCTATGATGGAATCGGCGGCAAATCCTGCACGTTGGAAGTGGCCGTCCACGTTGCTCGTGAAAACGAAGTGTCCGTGCGGGCGGCGTTCGCACCAGCGGCGGAGAATGTCAAAGCCAGAGTGCGGCTGCGTGTCGCGGTACAAATTGAGCCGATGCCCGAAGAAGCCCCAGGCCAGTTCGGGATCGTCGCGAAACCAGGCGGGGTTAGAGATCTCCTCGAACCTGCGGCCTTGGAAGACAGGATACGCCCGCCAAAAACCCTGCGGACCGCGAAAGTCGGGCAGCCCCGAATCGACTCCCATGCCCGCTCCAGCCCCGATCAGGATGGCGTCGGCGGCAAGGATTGCGTCGGCGGCTTTTGCCAGGGCGTCGGGATTCTGCATCATCGGCGATTGGGGCCACAGCGTGAAGCTCGTAAACGGTCAAGCTGTTGCTTGCCTTTTACTTTGCATACTTCAGCCGGTCTCGTAGGGCTTTCATGGCCGGATCACTCCCGCTGCTTGCTGTCAGCACTCTTGGCTTGTGGCAGCTTCTTCAAGACCGCGATCAGCTTTTTGTCCAGCGGGATGTCGGAGATCGGTTCGAGGCTCTTGCCCTTTTCTCCAAATACCGGTTCGCCGTATTTCTTCTTGCCTTGAGCAAAGACGCCTTTCAGGACCGCGGAATCGCCCTCGGCCAGGAAATAGGCATCGTGCAACTGGCCCCACGTGCCGTCGCCGCCCGCTTTGGTAAGGCATTTCATTGTATCGGGGCTTGTGCCAAGCCAGAGGCGATATAACGCGAGCTTCGGGGCGGCCTTGTCGGTGCCCGCGAAGTTTTCGAGAAATGAGTTCATGCCGCCGCCGATGGTGGCCACGCTCCTCTTACCGCCGTTGGGGCTGTTGATCGTAGCGCTGTGCAGCCATTTTTTCTTCGTTCGGTCGAAGACGTAATAGCGAGCGTCCGTCGTGTCGCCTTTTCCAGGCAGCTTTTGCACGAAAAACTGAAACGTGTCGTTGACTTTCCAGTCCCATAGCATGTGGGTGTGGCCGCCTTCGCCCTCTCCGCCGAACCGATTGTGGAGAGCACGCGGATCGGCGGCTGTGACCTTGGGGTGGAGTTCGGGGGACGTGTCCCAGATCGAGAAGATCGTGCGGCGTTCGCTCTCGCCGTTATGCTGGATGCCGCAGTAGCCGCCAGCAGGCTCGCCCGGATGCCAGTTCGCTCCGCAGTAGTAGATAGCGGGATGCGTTGCCAGGACCGTGATTTCGCCATAGAGGCAGGTCGCATCCTTTTGGCCGTCCAGGTTCCACCACAGATGCTGGGCCTGGGCGTTTGCGCAGAAAAGTGTTGCAATTGTCAGTAACGTAATGATTCGTGTCTTCATGGGTGTTTCAGTCATCTTCAAGGTACGCGAGCGAGTTTTCTCGCTCTTGGATAATGGCTTTGTGATTTGGGTTAGGTGTGGGCATCCGTGCGCCGACCGCCGACCGCCACGCTTGCAGCCGCCGGCGCATCTCGGCGGCTTTCTGCGGCTGGTCCGCCGCGAGATTGTGCTTCTCTCCGATGTCCTCTTGCAGATTGTACAGCTCCAGTCGGCGGTCCTCGAAGAACTCGATGAGCTTCCAGTCGCCCGCGGCATAGCGCCGCTCGGACTTCCGCCTTGATTGCCATAGTGCGGGTAGTGCCAATACAATGCGCGCTCGGGCAGTGAGGCGGTTTGCCGCAGGAGAGGAACGGTGCTGACGCCGTCAACATGCTGCTGCGGCCGTGACGGCAAGCCTGCCATCTCCAGGATTGTGGGATAGAAATCGGTGCTGATGACGAGCGTGGCACAAGTGCTGCCCGGCTTGACGACCCGCGGCCACCTGACGATCATCGGCTCGCGGATGCCGCCTTCGTACAGCCAGCCCTTTCCTGCGCAGCGGCAGATTGCTGGTTGGCGCCCCTTCGGCGGTGCTCAAGCCGCCGTTGTCAGACATGAAGAAGACGATCGTGTTCTCGGCCAGGCCAAGCCGGTCGAGGGCGTCGAGGATCCGTCCCACGCTGCGGTCCATCGTCTCGATCATGGCCGCGTAGACGGCGTGCTCCTGGATCTGGCGGGCCTGCCGGTCGCCTTCCGGCCTGAACATCGGCCCCTCGCGCTTCACGTTCTTCCGCTTCGCCTCGTACTTGGCGATCAAGTCCTGCTTGGCTTGGAGCGGAATGTGGACCGAGTAGAACGCATGATAGAGAAGGAACGGCTTGTCGCCGACGTGTTCCAGGAACTTCACCGACTCCGCTGCCATGCGGTCATCCAGATGCTCTCCCGGAGGGCCGTCCGGCAGTTTGGGATTCCTGTAGGGCGAAAAGTAGCTCGAAGGGGAACCTGCCTGACAGCCGCCGATGTTGGTGTCGAAGCCGTGGTCCTCCGGCCAATACCCCTTGCCGCCCAGATGCCACTTGCCTATGAAGAACGTCGTGTAACCGCCCTCGCCGAGCGCCTTGGCGATAGTCGTTTCCGCCAGCGGCAAGTGATCCAAGTAACGGGCGGGCAACAGCGGCTTATTCCGCGTCCAGTGCCGCTCGACGGTGTCCGGTTGCGGCGCGCCGAAGTAGTCGGTCGTGCCCAGCCGCGCCGGGTACTTGCCCGTCATAATGCTTGCCCGCGTCGGGCTGCACACCGGGCAGGCGGCGTAGGCATTCGTAAATCGCATCCCCTGCTTTGCCAGGCGGTCGATGTTGGGCGTTTCGTAGAATGTGCTGCCGTAACAACCGGCATCGCGCGAGCCCATGTCGTCGGCCAGAAAGAAGACGAAGTTTGGGCGTCGGTGCGATTGGATTGACTGGTCGGCAGCCCGAACGGAATTGGAGCCAAATACCGCGGCAGCGAAAGTCGCCAGGACCAAAAGCAGTATTCGTCGCATCATGGGACCATCCTAAGTTACGTTGAGTCTAAATTAGATTACTTGCCGACGAAAGGCCGGCTGAAAGGCCAATTGATGTCATAACGTGGCGATTGACGAATCCCAAGTAGAGCGGTGCCAGGCTTGGCTTTACGAAGGGTTGGCCTCGAATCCTCACGTACTCGTCGTGGAAGGTTTTCCACGGATGGATGCTGGCGGCCACATTCGTAGCGACGCCGCCGTGGACCTGATGGAAAGTGCCCTCGCCGAGAAGCGTGATGAGTTGAATATTATTAGCGGCGCAGGCGCGGACGTAGGTATCGAGGTTGACTAAGCCGCCGCCGGGCGATTGGAATCGCTCGTCATACCCGCCAATTTCTGCCCATAGTTCCTTCGTTAGGAATAAAGCGTTGCTCTCGTCCAACGGTGCAAACCAGCCGCCCGCAGAAGAGCCGGCGAATGTGGAGATTTCAAAAAGTCGGTATCCGTCGCGAGTCCAATCGGCCTGTTCGAGCAATCGGTCCTCTTCTTGCTGATCATATCCGAGCGGGATGCTCTTCATCTGGACATCCGGCCCAAGGTGAAATCCCAACGTCGAAACAACCGGCCGTTCGTGGAGGCGGCGGGCATGGAGAACCCCCACGACGAGGCCGGGCGAAGCGAGCCGCGCCCCGTCGATCATAACCCCGCACAACTCGCCGCGGGCCAACCCCAGCCCGTGATTTATTGCACGACACGGGGACGGAATGCCGGGCGGCAGTTCCGCGATTCGCACATCCACTTCCATAGCACGACATTGCCCGGCATCGAACTTCCGGGTCGAGCCGTTGTCAACCAGGATCACCTCGTAATCATCCCGCGTCACTCCGATCTGCATGGCGGTGGAAAGGCTCAGGATCGTCCGCGGGATCTCCCGCTGCATGTTGTAGGCCACGACGACAATCGAGACAGAGGGGGTTGGCATAAGGCACCCTTGTGACCGGGGATTGCGGATCAACTGTGCGGCGGATACCAGAACCGGCCTCCGACCTTCCGACAAAAGTCGCGGACCTTCGTTACGTCAGCTCCTTCTTCCCGCAAACTGCGCAGTCCCTTGAGGAGATCGCGGATGAAAGAATGCCCGGGATCGAGGGCGCCGGCCCGATCGATGAAGGCAGTAGGCGGGGCCTGCGCCGCGTCGGACAGGTACGTCCTGACCATCGGGTTATACTGCTGCCAGAGACCGCGGTTCGCCGGGTCGAGGCCGGCAATCAACAAGAGTCCTGTGGGCGAAGTATTGAGCGACAATAGAAAAAGGTCGCCGCGCTGTTCCTTCAGACAGAGCATGAGCCGCCACACGTCGCCGGTCCAGACCCTAGTGCGCCGGAATCGGCTTCCCTGAGCCGGATGGTTGGGGAAAATGTCATCGACGACGATCAGCCCGCTCGGCGAAGCCCGGCGCTCCAGGTTCATGAAGTCCCGCAGCGCGTACTCGAACAAGTGCATGCCGTCGATCATCGCTAGATCGACACTCTTGTCGATGGCCTCTCCGGCATGGCGCTCAAAAAACGAGTCGCTCGTTTCCTGGAACAGCGCGGCCGCGGGTTTCGGCTCGGTCAGGCGCATTTTCGGATCAATCCCGATCGCCGGGCAGCCCGCGAGCCGCAAACTGTTGCCTTCGCGCACGCCAATTTCAACGTAGAGTTCCGGACGGAGCGACTCATGGATGCGCGACAGTGTGGCAAGATAATTCTCGGTGCCCGAAATCTCCTCTTCCTCCGGGCGGCCCGGCGCGACGGAACCATCGCCCGGGTCGGCTGGCGCCAAACGACTAGGCCCCCCGCGTTCTTTTGTTCGTCTTGGGCCGAGGCTGCCTGCCCGGAGCGGTCCTCGTCGGGCAACTGCTTGCGGAATACGCCTACCAAGTCATTCCAAGGCCCCCGCTCGTCGAGCCAGCATGCCGCGAGGTGGCATTGCGTGTATTTGGCCAGCGCCGCATAGGAGTCCGGATAGAAGCGGTAACAATCGACCGGGTAACGGTGGATCGGTCCTGCCGACGGCGCGATAAGAAAGACGAAACCGTCGTCCTTGACTACACGAACCATTTCCTGAAACATGAGCCAGAAGAACTCGCAGTGCTCGAAAGTCTGCCCCGAAATGACAAGGTCGAAACGGCCGTCCGGCGCCGGGATGTGGTACGGGTCTTCGAGAACTATGTCCACGCCGTTGCCTGCCGCCAGGTCCGCGGCGACATAGTCGATTTTTGGATCGCAGAAAATGTCCCGGTAAGACCCGTTGACGTTGCTGCCGCCGATGTCAAGCACTTTGACGCGTTCGTGTGCCTCGATAAAGCGCGAAGTCACGAATTTCTCGTAACATCGCGCCATGTTCTCGAGCGAAGAGGCGTGCATTTTTCGTCCTCCAAATCAGTTCGTTTTGCAGTCAGCATTGTCGCAGCCGATTACAACCTCGTCAATCAGGACAACTATTGGGAATGCGACGCCTTGCAAACGTCGTCGCAAGGGCTAGAATGCTGAAAACTCACGGAACACTTTCATGCAACCCCTCATCGAATACGAACAGAGTACCGGGCTGGTCCGCCAAGTTTACGACGACATCCGGGCGACGCGCAAGACCGACGACATCAACAACTTTTGGAAAGTCATCGCCCAGCACCCGCCGACGTCGAGCGGACATGGGCGACGCTCAAGCAAGTGATGGGTGGTCCCGGCGAACTCGACCCGCTCGTCCGCGAGTTGATTTACATCGCCGTCAGCGTGACCAACGGCTGCGAGTACTGCATCGCGTCGCACGGGGCCTCGGCAGCCGCCAAGGGCATGACCGAGGCCATGTTCGGCGAGTTGATGAGCATTGTCGGCGTCGCCAATATGAACAACCGCCTGGCTACCGGCTTCCGCGTTCCGTTGGACGAGAAGTTCAAATAGCGGGTGTGTGGCAAGATTCTTTGGCCCGGCCCATATAAGCCCGAAATGCAAGCGAACGGAAAAACGGTCCTTCGCTCGCGCATCAGGCTTGTAGAAACCGCCACGGCACCTTCTTGCCCTCGGGTCCGCGATTCCATAGGATATTGGTTGTGCATCCCTCCGACGGCAGGATTCCAATGATCCGACCGCCCGAGCGAATTAGCCAAATAGGATATTCATCGTATATCCGTGCGGCGATTGTCGCCGCCAGCGTCGTTTCCGCGTTTTCTTAGCTATGGGAGGTTTCTTATGTCGCGTGCAACAATCTATTTCGCCGACTCCGTCCGACATCTTTACGGCCTGAGGCCGCCTCTCTGGCAGGCCCTGTTGTTGACTTGTTTCGCCGCGCTGGTCGGCGCCGCGGGACAAGTCCGGGCCGATGACGATGTCCTCAAGCTCGTGCCGGAAAAAGCCCTGGGATTCGCGGTCGTCAACAAGCCCGAAACCGCCGACGGCAAGCTTCAGGAGTTGGGCCAGCAAATTAAGCGCCTATCCCCAGCGTGCTTGCCAAGCTCGAAGGGCCCGGCGGCATCCAGGCCGGGCTTGATAAGAAGCGGCCGATCGCCGTGCTCTTGCTGCCGCCGAATGAAGGTATGCCCATCCCGACCGTGATCCTCTTGGTCCCTGTGACCGACTACGCCAAGTTCCTCGAACAATTCAAGCCCGCCGAAACCGACGCCGGCGTGAGCAAGATCGAGCTACTCGGCAAGCCGTCGTTGACGCGCAGCGTCGGCAGCTACGCGGCCATCACCGGACCGGAGTTCGGCGGCGACGCGCTGAAAGACCTGAAGCCGGCCGACGAGGTTCCCGCGGCCTTGGCTCCGTGGCAGAAGTGGCTGGCGAAGAAAGACGCGGCCGTCGTCGTTTTGGCGCCGGGAATTCACATGGCCTCGGAGAAGCTGCAGCAAGGCATCGCCACCATCAAGGGAACTCTGGCCCAAATGGGCGATCAGGGAAAGCAAGGCTCGCCGGTCTGGAAATGTACGTGACGCTAGCCAAGTCTGCCGAGAAGGAAGTCGCTTCGGTCGGCTTCAGTCTCGAACGCAATCGCCAAGGCGTGATCCGCCTTTGCAAGCGGGCGTGCCTGGTTCCGGGCGGTAACTGGGCCAGTTTCGTCACCGAGATGGGACAGAACGAAGACCAAAACGTTCTCGCCGGGCTGCCCGCCGGACCCTTCGTCATCGCCGGCGGCGGAGCGCTCTCCGAAGACGCTATGCCCGCGTTGATGCATTGGTCGTTCGGCCTGATCAAGAACATGCGTGAAATGTACGGGCTTTCCGAGGAGCAGGCCGACAAGCTTGCCGAGCTTGGCAAAGTGAAGTTTCCGCCAGTGCGCGGCTTTTCCTTCGAACTCGGCGCCACCGTCGGCGACGAACCGATACTCGCGCGGATGATGGGCGTGATGCGGCCCGTCGATGGCAAGACATACCTGGCCGACTACGAAAAGTTTGTCGCGGCCTATAACAAGATCGTCGAGAAGGTAGACAGCCCCGTGTTCCGGCCGATCGAGAGCGAGAAGATTGACGTGGACGGCATCGCGTCGTTGAAAGTGACGGTCACCATGCCGCAAATGCCGAACATGCCGCCGCAAACCGCCAAAATGATGGAATCAATGTACGGTGCCGGCGGCAAGATGGTCGCGCGGATCGTGCCCGTCGATGAGAATACGGTTGTCTTCAGCTACGCGGGCGACGAAGCGTTGCACCAGGCGATCGCTGCCATCAAGGATGGCAAGCCGGGCCTTTCGAGCGACGAGGGCATCGCCAAAGTGACCAAGCTGCTGCCGCGCGGCGCCGGTGCCGCGTCTATATCAGCCCCTCCGGCGTGCTCGATTTTGTCAAACGTGCGGTGACCCTAGCGGCGCCGGGCGCTCCGCTGCATTTCCCCGAGCTTGGCGCGACGCCGCCGGTGGCCGTCGGCGTGATCTGCGGTCATGACGAAGTGGAATCTCAGGTGGTCGTTCCGCCTGAACTCTTGGAGGAGATCGGCCGTCTGGTCTCGGGCGGTGCTCCGGCGGGCACCGCGCCATAAGGGTCCGGCGCGGCGGAATGCGTGCCCCGAAGGGGCGTCATTTTCCCCAGCGAAGGGCGTAGCCCTGGGGAAAATGCCGCCCCAATCTCAGTTTTTCGGGCCAACGGCCCAACCGATTCCCTTGCGGCTCTGGCGAACCGTGCCCGCATCAACCATAATCACAAATCATTCCCGGTCATCTCATCCCTTTTCTTAAATCCGATCATGCCTCAATCACTCGCGCGCATTTGGTTGCACTTCACGTTCAGTACCGAGGGCCGCCGGCCATACCTTCAGAACGAAGAACTCCGCGAGGAAATGTTCCGCATGTTGAACTACCAGGCGCAGCAGATCAAATGTCCGCCCGCGCAGTTGCGGCGGATGGGTCGATCATGTCCACATTCTTTGCGGGCTGTCGCGGACGGTGACCGTCGCGCAATTGGTGGAACACCTCAAGACCGAGAACGTCCAAATGGATCAAGGGCCGGACGCCCGACCTGGCCAATTTCCATTGGCAAGCCGGCTACGGAGCTTTTTCCGTGAGCTAATCGGGCGTCCAACAAGTTATCGAATACATCGACCACCAATTCGAACACCATCGCACGTTATCGTATCAAGAAGAGTTCCGTTTGATCTGCCGGAAATATGAAATCGAGATCGACGAGCGATATGTGTGGGATTGAGGGAATGGGTTGGCCCGTTGGGCCGATGCGGCAGAG
Source organism: uncultured Planctomycetia bacterium (assembly GCA_963707295.1). Taxonomy (GTDB): domain Bacteria; phylum Planctomycetota; class Planctomycetia; order Pirellulales; family Thermoguttaceae; genus JANXQG01. The sequence goes on along the minus strand of CAVPPL010000005.1, from coordinate 1,458,606 downwards.
AGGTGGAGGCGACCGTATACCAGGGCTGTCGCCCTTCGCTGGATTAACGGACGCCCCTTCGGGGCACGCGGTCTGGGCCTTCGGCCCGCCCGCCATTCCGTGACGCTCACGACTCACCGATGCGTGCCCCAAAGGGGCGTCACTTTCCCCAGCGAAGGGCGCAGCCCTGGTACTACAGCCGCGACATCATCATGTTTATCGGGCCAACGGCCCAACCATTTCGGCGTCACCGCGCCTTTTCTCTCGCGCCGCCCGGAATGAAAACCGGTGCGAGCGACTGCAAATCGGTCTTTTCTCCCGCATGGAGCGACACGTTGCGGAACTCGACCCACTCGTAGGGCCGGGTTTGCAAACAAAAATGCTTGATGTTCTTCAGCGGCAAATCTCGAAACGTGGCCGTTAATTCCTCGAGGTCGTCCACAACACCGCCCGATGTTGGCGCAGACGTGCTCACGGCCGGATGCATCCACCGCGATCAAACGAACATCGGGCATATCGCCACTCCAGCGGTAAGCGACATTCGCCACCACGCAGCCGTCGGCTTTCTCGACCGGCTCGGAAATCGCGAATTGCAGATGCGGGGGAAAGCCAAGGTGGCGGCCGGATGGACCGCTCTTAACAAGCGTTTTCCACGGATCGGCGGCTACGCCAATGCGGACTTTCGCCGTTTTCGTTTCCGTGGGCCAAGTGAGCGCGTAGGCGAGCAAGTTGGTCTTTTCCGCAACGAAGGTCCGCGGATGCGCCCCTGGCTCGCCTTCCACGGGCAATAGGCTCTTGATATTCGGCTCGGTGCGGACCTGGCACGGCGGGTCGAATTCCACTTGCAAATCGACCGGCTCCTTCGGCAGATGCTTTAGCAGGATCGCGAGTTCGCGCGTGAAACCGCCCTGAGCGCTTGCGGCCCACCCTATCGTATCGTAAGGTCGCGTATCCAGCGGCGAACCGTCCGGCCGCCACCACGGGCGGTCTTTCGACGGGTTCTCCGAGAGGCCGTACAGTTCGACCGTGACGCCGCTGGGTAGCCGGGCCTCGTAGGGCGGACCGGCCGGGCCCTAGTTTATGGAAGGGGAAACGGCGGCGGCAACCGCACGAAGCGGCCCGAACTTCAGGCGGCCTTCACCCTGGAGAAATCCCTCATCGCCATTGCTCTTGAACATATCGGCAATCTCCTTCTCCGAAAGGCAGCGGTGGAAGATGCGGAAGTCGTCGAGGGCGCCTTGGTACATGGTGCGTACGCCCTGCTTGTACATCATCCCGCCCACGATGAACGGGTTCGTGTTGCCGGCGTCGGAAATATCGGCCGAGGACTTCTCGCTGACAACGCGCCTGCCGTTCATCCACATGGTATAAGTGTCGCCGCGACGGGTGACGGCGGCATGGTTCCATTGGCCATAGCGCACGGGACTGCGGAGCCGCGATTCCAGAGCACCCCAACCAAAAATCCAGCCGGAGGAGCTGCCGTTTTCATCACCGCTATAGTTTTCGCTGGTGGCTGCAAATCCCAAATCGCCGCTATCTCTGTTGAACTGAAAGCCGATATCGCCCCGCTGGTCGCGCCATCCAAAGCCGCGCATGAAAGACAACGCCCAATCGCCGCTCCGCACGGGATTGAACCAGAGCGAGATCGTGAAATCGCCCGAAGTGAATTTCGGCGGCGGCTCGACTTTGGCGTAGTGGTTGCCGTCGAATTGAACGGCGCGGGCATGTGGCGCATCTGCGGCTTGGGTCGAAGGCAGACCGACTTCAAGCGTCTTATCGAGGTTTTCGACCATTTCGCGGAGTTTCTGGCGCTGGTCAGCGCTGAGTTTATTGAGCATCCTGGCGGTGCTCTCTCGTCCCATCTCATCATGTCTTCTGCGTATCTCCTCGCCGAGTTCTCCGATCACTTTGATTTGTCGCAACGTCAAATCAAGCCGCTCGGCAACGACGGGGTTCCGCAGTAACGCCAAAAACGCGCTCTCTTCGAGATTCTCCTTGAGGATCTCCTTGAGCAGCCGCGTCTGTGTCGGCGTTAGAAGCTGGAGCGCCTTGGCGGTCGCGTCCCGAGCTATGCGGCGCGAGGTCTCCCGCATCTCGCGGTCAACGTCCAAGTATGCGTCGTCTTGTTCGGTAGTCAGTCCAAGCTCGCGCCGCGCTTTCGGAACTCCAAGCATGCTCAACGCCAGCCGTTGGAAAAGGATCGAGTTGTACTTTGCCAATTGCACCAACGTCAGCACTTTCTCGACCTTGCTGCGAACCGATCCGCCCAACCGTTTCAACCTCTGAGCCAGTTCACCCGGCCGACTCTTGCCTGCCGTCTGGCCTTCAACTTTCCGGAGCTCCATTTCGTAGCTCCAAGTGATCTGCTTCAACTTCTCCGTCTGCTCGAAAGACACGCCCAATTCCTTGCGCACTTCCTCCAACGAAAGCTCTCGATAGACGGGCAGGACAATCTCGGCCGGCAGCCGATCCTTCTCGACGGTCGGCCTGGCATCTCCGTAATACTCAAATGCCGCGTTCGCTTCACGCCTGCCGGTCGCGGATTGGTTCGTTTCCGCCCGACGCCATACGAGATCGGCCAGGCGCGGCGTGGCGGGGTTGACCTTCGATTTCGGATCGGTGGTCAACGCGCCGCGTATTTCCTTGTTGATAAGCCGCACGGAAAGATCGCCGAAACGGTCGTCGTCGCCCTCGCGCCACGTGCCGTTGAAGCGGCGCTCGATGCGGGACCATTTCAGGTCGATCTTGCCTGGGCCTTTTTCCTTGGCCACCGTGTCGGTGTAGGTGCCCGTGTATTCGCCCGGCGCGGTTTGGGTGAGCGTGACCTGGCCCCAGTCGTCGCCTTGCCAGTTGCCCGAAATGTCGGGTGGGGTCGTCGAGACGGCGCCTACGGCGAAGAGGCTGATTCCGAGGAGGGTGAGCATGGCTAGGGTTCCTTTGAGGAGATGATTACGAGACCGAGGAGAACGTGGAGCAGCCCTCACCCCCTGCCCCTCTCCCGGAAGGAGAGGGGAGAAATGAGGAAGCGGCACAACGGTTGGCTGCTGCACGTGAGCGAGACATTGTTCCAGAAGGCCGGCAACTTCATGTGCCGATTCGAAACGATCCGCGGGCCGCTTGGCCATGAGCTTACCCACGATGCCGCAAAGCCAGTCGGGAATGTCGGGATTGATCTCGCGGATCGGACGCGGCTCTTCATCAGTGATCCGCCGCAACACGCCATAGCTCGTCTCGGCGCGGAACGGAGGACGGCCGGTAGACATCGCATACAGCACGCTGCCCAGGCTGAACAGGTCGCTCCGCGGATCGACCGGCTCGCCGCGGGCCTGTTCGGGCGACATGTACTGCGGCGTGCCGGCGATGACGCCCGTCCGCGTCAGGCTGGCGTCGTCGGCCGCACGGGCGAGGCCGAAATCGGTCAGTTTTACGCGCTCGATGCCGTCGGCCAGCAGGATATTGGCCGGCTTCACGTCGCGATGGACCAGCCCTTGTGCATGGGCGGCAGCTAGCCCGGCGGCGGCCTGCATGGCGACGCGGAGGATTTCGACGACGGCGAGCGGCCCTTCGTCGTCCAGCCGCCGCTGGAGCGACGGACCGCGGACGTAGGGCATGACCAGATACGGGAGCCCGGCCGCTTCGGACACGCCGTAGATTTCGATCACGTTGTCGTGGACCACTGCGGCGGCGGCCTTGCCCTCGCGGGAGAATCGCCTAATGGCCGCGCCGCTCGTGCCTAAGTGCGGGGCAAGGATTTTGATCGCCACGTAGCGGTTCAAGGCGGCATCAAACGCCTTGAGCACAACGCCCATTCCGCCGGTGCCGACGACGCCCACGACTTCATACGTTCCCCAGCGGCCGATCATGCGATCGTCGTCGGTAGGGGCGAGGAGTTTTAGGATTGTGGCCTGGCTGGAAGAGACATCTTCGCCGGCCGCGGAGTCGAGCGCGGAGTCGTTGTCCGGTTCGCCCTCACCCCCGACCCCTCTCCCGGAAGGAGAGGGGAGCATCGGCGGGTCGCGCAGCGAATCGCAAACGTCGGACCAAATGTCATCGCTGGCGGCGGCCGTCTCCAGCCGCTGGCGGCAATCGCCGCAGCGGCTCAAGTGCGACTCGAAGGCCGATTGCTCCTCGTTGCTCAGCTTCTGGTCGAGAAATAGCTCGATGCGATCGGGGTCGCAGGTGGTTTGGTTCGTGTTCATTGGTTTTTCTCCTGCACGCGCTGGAGTCCCGGCTTTAGCCGGTCATTCTAGACAAATGCCGCCTAAAGGCGGGACTCCAGCGCTCACGCTTCCTCCTCATACTCGCTAACCTTCTGCCGAATTCGCCGCATGACGCGGCTGCGCGGCGTATATAGCACCTGGATCTTTCGCCAGCTCGCCCGCCACGGCCTCGACCGATCGCCGTTCGACTGCCGTCAGCCAAAAGGCGTCCCAGGTCTCCGGGCGGAACTCCGGGCGGACCTGCCGCGCGGCCCAGCGGAATACTTCCCGCCGATACTCCAGCCGCAAAAGGTCCGAGTCGGGCCCGCTTTTCGTCTCGCGCCGGTCGAGCATCGCTTGCAGTGCCGAGTCGCCCGTGCCGCGATCGGGCTTCTTGCGCGTCAAGGCGTCGAGCGCGGCGTTGTTCGCCACGCGATGCAGCCATGTGCGGAACTTGGCCCGCCGCGGATCATGTTCCCATTGCTCGACCGCCTTGGCAACCGTCACCAGGACCTCCTGGGCGATGTCCTCCGCGTCCGCCGCTTGCAGCCCTTTATGCTCGGCGAGCCGCAGGATGACGGGGCGGTAAATCTCGACGAACTCCCGCCACGCCGCGTGATCCGCCGGATCGCGGACGCGGATCAGCAAGCTGAGCCGAGTTTCAGGAGCCGAACTCATCACCTCGCGCTCTCCCTATTGGCTTACACTCACGCGCGGCCAATTTCTGACAATGTTCACACGGCTTTGCCCATTTTACCGCATCTTGGGGGGCTGATGGCGGAGTGGAAATGACGGCCATTGCAAACCGCATTGCCGGCTGAAGCCGGGACTCCAGCGACCCATTTTCCGCCGCGTGAAGTATAATAGCCGCCGCGCGGACGCGATTTTGCCCTGAGGAAGCCCGACAATGAAGAAATTCGAGGAGGTAGCCGGGTTCAGCCCGTTCGTCTTTTGGGAGTACAACCTGAAATGCCTGGCGGGCGTGGCGGTCGGCTATTCCTTGTACCGCGCGTTTCCCGAGCAGAGCGGCCAGCTACTCTGGGTGCTGCTTTCGATCCTGCTTTCCATAACGCACGACAACAGCAGCAAGGTGGCCTACGACCGCATGAAAGGGAACATCGTCGGCTCGCTGGTGGGCCTTTTAGCCTACTTCCTGCGCAGCCCGGCGAATCTCCTCACGATCTGTCTCGGCGTGGTGGCGACCGTCACGATCTGCTCGTTGATGAAACTGATCGGCGTCGTCCGCACCGCCCTGGTGGCCTTCGTCATCGTGATGCTCTACGAAGAAGAACACAGCAGTTGGGAAGGCGCGGTTTACCGCATGATGTGCGTTGTCGCGGGCTGCTTCGTCGGTCTGGTGATCAACTACGCGTTTCGGAGACTCGCGATCAGGCTCCAACCGGTGACCGCTGCCGGCGGGGCGGCGGACCAGGATGACGAGAAAGGATCGGGCGGCAGCGAATAACACGCAAGGTTTGTTACGCGACCCGGCAGACCTTCGCGTGGCGGCCGTTTCGCGTGCCGCAAAAATGCATACAATGCATGCTGCATTTCTATTGGGAGGAAATACCATGAAAACTGTCTTGTTCTCGTTGTTCTGTGCCGCGACTTTCGCTTATGCCGCCGAAAAGCCTGCCGGCAGTTCGTCGTCCGTCAAGGTGGACGTAGCGGCGATCGACCGCGTGCGGATACTCAAGGCGGCCGACGCCGCGCTGACGGCTGCGCCGATCTCCATTACGGCGTTTCCAGCGGCGGCAAGTCCCGGCGGACCCAACGATTTTTACTCCAACGCCGACTACTTTTGGCCCGATCCGACCAAACCCAACGGGCTGCCGTATCTCCAGCGCGACGGCGAATCGTACCCGGGCAATTTCAACCGGCACCGCATGGCCATGCGCGACCTCCGCGACGCCGTCGCGGCGCTGGGGGCCGCGTACAAATTCACCGGCGACGAACGCTATGCGCGGAAGGCGGCGGATCTGCTGCGGGTCTTCTTCCTCGACCCGAAAACGCGGTTGAATCCGAACCTCGAGTTCGCCCAGGTGGCCCCCGGCCACGGCGGCGGACGATCCTACGGCATCATCGACGGCCTGCATTTCATCGAGATCCCGTTGGCCATCGCAGCCATGCAAAAGTCGCCCCCGTTCACGCCGGAGCTGACCGCCGGGTTGAAGCAATGGTTCGGTGAGATGTCGCACTGGATGGTCACCAGCAAGAACGGCAAACTGGAGGCCGCGGCGAAGAACAACCATGCCATCGCCTACTGGCTGCAGATCGCCTGTTTCGCGCGCCTCACGGGCGACGAGGCGCTCTTGGCCGAATGCCGCCGGCAATTCAAAGAGGTCTTCGTGCGGAAGCAGATGGCGGCCGACGGCAGCTTTCCCGCCGAACTGAAGCGGACGAAGCCTTACGGCTACTCGATTTTCCAACTAGATAACATGGCCGCGCTCTGCCAGGTGCTTTCCACGCCGGACGACGATTTATGGAAGTTCGAACTGCCGGAGGGGCGCGGCATGCAAAAAGCGGCGGCCTATTTGTATCCCTTCCTGGCGGATAAGTCGAAGTGGCCGCTGAAGCCCGACGTGCAGGCCTGGGCAGGCTGGCCCGCGCGGCAGCCGAGCCTGCTCTTCGCGGGCTTGGCTTACGACGAGCCGCGATACTTGGATCTGTGGAAAAAACTCCCGCCGGACCCGGCCGATGCCGAGGTCCGCCGAAACATGACGATCACGCAGCCGCTCTTGTGGCTGAGGTAGGTCTCTCTTGCCGAGAGGGACTATTGTGTGTCAACCCGTTCAAAAGACTTCCCAATCTACTCACGGCGAAGACGCACCAGTCCTTTCCGGCAGAAAGGACCTACGCGCAATCGGCGATAGATCATCGGCGCTCCCAAGGCCAAGCGCGAACAGCGCCAAAGTGCCCGGCTCGGGAACCGCCGAGACCGCCGACTGACCGACGACGACGGACGACGGCACAATCGGCGCGGGGAACTGCGAGGCGTCGCCGACGGTCAAGCTCGAACCGTCGGCGAACGCCCCAGGATTAGTCGCGATGAGCGTAGTATCGTCGGCAACCGTCGTTCCACCGGAATAGCCGTTGGTTCCGGTGAGCGTCAGCGTGCTGCTGCCTTGCAGTACCAAGCCAACCTGGCCCGCGCCGTCGTTGATTGACCCGCCAAATGTTGTGGCGATCGGCTGATTGACCGCCAAGACAGCCAGGCTGCCACCACTGCTATTGCTGACGATGCCCGACGCGCCGCTGAAGCTGGCTACCGTGACGCTGAAGCTTGCCAGATCGAGCGTGCCTCCATTGGCCGCGAGCCCGCCGGTGCCGAGGGCCGAGGCATTGCCGAGTTGGAGCGAGCCGTTGCTGACAATCGTGCCGCCCGTATAGCCGTTGGCGCCGGTAAGCTGCACCGTCCCTGTCCCGGTCTTCGTCAGTGAGCCGTTGCCGGTGATCGCGTAGCTCGCGGTCTGGCTGCCGGCCAGATTGTAGACGAGGGCCGCTTCGTCGTCCACGCCGCTGGTGCCGCCGATCGAGCCGTCCTGTCCGGCGATGCCGGTGCCCAGTTGCAGCGTTCCGCCGCTGATAGTAGTGCTGCCCGCATAAGTGTTCGAGCTCGTGACCGTCAAGATACTCGGTCCTCCGACGGTGACCGACAAGCCCGCCGCCGCATTACCAGGACGCAACTCGCTCAGGACCCCGCTGAGTACGCTGGGCGCGGTAGGATTGAACGTTATGGGCAGCGCGCTATAGCAGCCAAAGTTGCTTGAGAAGTTGATCGCGCCGGTCAAACTGATGGGCGTCGTCTGGTTTTCACCGGCCCCATAGTTGCCGGTCCAATTGATGGCGCCGGTTCCCGCATTCGCCGTGAAAGAGTTGGGGGAGAACCAATCGCCGGCGTAGCCAATCGAAATGTTGAGATTGATCGTTCCATTCACGGCGCTGGTGTCCAGAATAAGGTCCTGCGCACTGGTGGGGCCGGTGGCGTGATTTTGCCCAACGTCGCCGATCAAAGTAATCGAGGAGCCGGCAGCGGTGGTGGCGAGAGTAAAGGTCCCGGAAGGCGTTGCGGAGGCGGGACCAACCAGAATACCGGTACCCCTGGCGTGTGTGGCTACCGTGGCGTTGTAGTATTGATAGCCGCCTGTGGTCATGTTGCCGGCGATCTGGAGGCCCAAAGTATTGCCGGCGCCGCCCGTGGTGATCGAAAGGGCGCCCGACCCGGTAAGTGTCACCGGCGGGGGCACAGTCATAACGGTTGGCAACGCCCCGTAGTTGTAAACCAGGGCGCCGTTGTCCACCACATTGGCGGCAGCCGGGAGCGAACCGGTCGTGCCGCCGTTGCCGATCTGCAGCGTGCCCTGGCTGATGTTGATATTGGATACGCCGTTCGCGCCCGTCAGCGACAACGTGCCTGTGCCGGTCTTGACCAGATTTTGCACGCTTGCTGCGATCGGGCCGTTAAGCGTACTGCTGGCATTGTTGTAACCGGCAGTCAACGTCAACACGCCCGGCACGGTGCTCATGACGGCACCATTGCCGCTTAGCCCGCCGACGTTCGCATTGTATCCATTCAGGTCCAGCGTGCCATTGATGATCGCATTTCCGGTTGCCGGGCCGGCATAGAGCGCGGTTGAGCTGCCGAGTTGCAGGACGCCGCTGCCGACCGTGGTGCTGCCGGTGTACGTGTTCGAGCCGGACAGCGTCGTCGTACCCGTACTGTTCACGACCAGATTGCCGACAGCCGCGGCATTGGTCTGGCTCAGGTCCGAGATATTGCCGCCGAACGTCGAAGAAGAACCGTTGTTGACGGTCAAGGTCGTAGCGGCCGGAACCGCCGCGTTGCCAAGGACGATCGCCGACGTGCCAGCACCGCTGCTGCTAAGTCCGCCGGCGGTCGGGCTCGCGCCGGTGACGTTGAGCGCGGCCGCACCGGACGCCGGGCTCATCGTCAGGGCGCCGATCGACACCGCCGAACCGCTCAGGTTGAGCGTGGCCGATCCGCTGGCCGGGGCGATCGTCACCGGTCCGCTGCCCAGCGGGGAATTGTTGTCGGTGGCCGTCACGTTTCCGCCGAGGATAAAGGTGCCGGAGTTGTAGGTGTCGGCGCCGCGGAGAACCAGCCCTCCGGTCCCGGTTACAACCAGCGACGCAGCGACACCGCCGATCGGGCCGCCCACCGTCAGATTGCCGCCGGCAAGCGTCACCGTGCGGCTGCCGCTGAGCGTGACCGCCGCGGGGCCGAGATTCAGGTCGTAGGGGCCGTTGAAGGTGAAATCGCCGTTCCACGCCTGGGTCGGGTTTGGGGCGGTGTTCGCGAGCGCAATCGAGCCGCCGCTGGTGTTGCCCAACGTGCCGCCGGAAATCGTAAGCATGCTGACGCTGTTCCCGATCGCCGAGGCATTGTTGAGATTCAGCAAACCGCCGTTGAGTATCGTGCCGCTGGTATAGCCGTTGGAGTTATTGATCGTCAGTGCGCCGCCGTTGATTTGAAGGTACGTCGAACCGGTGATGCCGTTGGAGCCGCTGATCGTGTAGGCCGCGGTCGTGCTGTTGAAGATGACGCTGGAAGGCTTGACGTTTCCGTGGTTAATGGTCAAGTTTGTGCCGTAGGCCCCCGTCCCTGCGGTGTCATCGAAGACGTCGTTGTCATGGAGCTGGAATGTAGTCAGGCTCCCGCTGGGCTGTAGCGTCCAGGCGTTGCTCGACGTCCAGTCCGGTTGTTGACCATTCCAATAGGGTGTGTAGCCTAGAACATTGTAATCGATTTCGCTGCCGGTATCCACCAGGGCGCCGGTTTGCCGGCCTTGGAGCGGTGCGATCGAAAACGAGGTGAGGTCGCCGCCGTTGATCGCTCCGCCGCTATAAGCCAACAGCCGATATGTGCCGCTGGCAATCGAGTTCTGCGTCGGCGAGAGCGAATTGCACGGCGCTCTGGCCTCCGTTGGTCGTCACCGCGCCGCCTTGCAGGGCCAAGGTAGCGGTGTTGCTGAGGACCGGCAGCGTGATGTTTGCATAGTTGGAGAACGTGAGGCTGGCAAATGTCAACGTGCTTCCCACGTTCTGACTCATATCGATGTTGCCGCCGGTGATCGGGCTCGCCCCGCTGTCGATGGTGACGGCGGCCGAGGCGGCCGTCCCCGACCCGCCCAGCGTCGCGCCGGGCGCGACATAAATACTCGTCGCGGCATTCGTGCCGTTGATATAGAGCTTGCCCGCACCGGCGGCCATGGAGCCGCTGAACGTGTTGTTGCCGGCGAGGGTCAGCGTGCCCGGACCGTTCTTATTCAAAAAGTAGCCGCTGCCGCCATCGGTCAGATTGCCGTTGATTGTCACCGGACTGTTGACCGTCAAGTTAGCGTTAGTCGCCAGGGTGCCAGAGGTGGCGGTAAAGGTCAAGCCGCCGTTGTTCGTCGCGTCCCCCAGGGTGCCGCCGCTAAGAACCAGCGGGCTGGCGAACGTATAGGCCGACGCCCCGTTGGAGGAGACGCCGCCGCCGTTTAAGTACAGCGTCCCGGTGCCCAGTGCGTTGTTGGCGCCAGCCCGGACGATGAAGCCCGCCGGAATCGTTGTGCCGCCGGTATAACTATTGGAGCCGCCTAACAGCAATGTGCCGCCAGTTCCGACGAGGGCCAGGCTGCCGCTGCCGGAGATCGCGCCATTTAATCCGACGGTGTTACCTTGCAGGCCGACATTGGCCGGACCGATCAGCGTTATTGGCAAGGTGGTATTCCAGCTTGCATTGGTTTGCAGGGTACCGCCGCTAATGGTGGCGCTCGAATTGGCGTTATTGTTGGAGATGCCGCTGCTGCCGATCGAGAGCAGTCCATTGCCCGAGAGGTTCAGCGCGCCGCCCTGCCCGGCGCCAAAGTCGATTCCCAGCAGCATGGCCGTTCCTCCGGAGATATTGAGAACGCCGGACCCACTATAACCCAGAAAGGTCAAGCCGTTGGGCACGTTTAGCGACCCTGCCGAGAGGTTGTAAGCGCTCGTTTCGTTGGGATACTCGCCGATCACCAGCGAACGGCTACCGTTTGTCGTATCGACGCCAGTGACGGCGAGCGTGCCGCCGGTCTGGTTGGCAGTGCCGGACGATCCCGAGGCAGAGGTGCCGAGTTTCAGATCGCCCAGCACGTTCACGTTGGCGCTGCTGGAAATGGTCAGCGTGGAGCCGAAGCCGACGTTGAAATAGCCGTCGTTCCGGTCCGCAGGGGCCGAACTGTCCGTCGTGGCCGTAGTGATTGGGAAGGTCTGGCTGCCCGCGAGGAGTAAATTGCCCGCAAGGCTGCTGTAACCGACGTTAATCACGGTGGCGGTGCCGCTGGTGACGTAAGCGTTGGTGCCGGCCGTGCCGTAGAAGTTGTTGCCGGCGAAAATCATCGTCCCTGGCCCAGTGATGTTGCAGTTGGGCGAGCTGCCTGAGTTGTGGTTCTGCAGGATCGGCACGCCGACGGTCAAAGTGCTGTTGGCGCCGATATTGAAGTAGGAGAGGCCGTTGCGGATGCTGACGTCTTCCGCCGTGCCCGAGCCGCTGATGAAGTTCGTCGTCCCCGTTGCGGTGGAAATCGTCGCGCCGGCGCCGAAAAGGTCCCAGGAGCCGTCTTGAGGGGTCGCGCCGCCGGCCGCCGCGGTTGCGTTCATCGTGCCGCCGGATAAGGTTATCGGCCGTACCACCGTCTCCGACTGGGCGTTGGTCTTTACCATCATACCGTAGATCGTGACTGGAGTGCTCGCGCTGTTGTATCCCAAGCTATCGGTCGCGTTGAGTTGCAGCGTGCCGGCGCTGCTGACGAAAATGGGAGAATTGAGCAGGCAGCCATTGCCTCCGCCGACGTTGAATTCGAGGATGCCGGCGTTGACCGACGTGGTCCCGGTGAGCCCGGTGCTGGAGTTGGTGCTAAGCTCCAGGGTACCGGTGCCGAGCTTGATCAGCGACCCGGCGCCTGCAAAGGTAAACGTCGTGATGTTCTGGTTGCCGTTGAGATTGTAAACCATCGTCGCGCCCGCATTAATTGTCACTCCCCCGGCCGCGAGCGAGCCGTCCTGGCCGGCCAGGCCGGTGCCGAGTTGGAACGTCCCGCTGCTGACGGTCGTGCCCCCGAAATAGGTGTTGGCGGCGGTCGAGAGGAGCAATCCGCTGCCGGAGACGGTCAGGGGGCCGCTGCCGGAAATGACGCCGGGCACGGTCAACGTCCCCGCGCTCACCGTTACCGTGGGCGCGTTGTTCAGCGCGATGGCGGCGGTGCCCGTGCTTAGCGGCTTGCTGCCGACAAAGGTGAAGCTGCCGTTCCAGTTCTGCGCGCCGCAAGCGAGAGTCATGGCCGCGAGGCTGGTGTTGTCAATCGTTCCGCCTGTGACGGTCAGCGCACCGGTGCCTAACGCGTTTGCGTTGCCGAGATTGAGCAAGCCGCCGCTAAGGACCGTGCCGCCCGTGTAGGTGTTGGTATTGTTGATCGTCAAAACGCCGGGGCCGTTCATCTGCAGCGTTACACCGCCGCCGATCGATCCGGTGCCGCTGAACGTGTAGTTTATGTTGGTATTGCTTACGGTCACGTTGCCCGGCAGCACCGTGCCGCTGATATTGACCGTCGTGGCGGTGCCTGGCGAATCAGTAAAGACCGCATTGTCTCCGGTGTAGAAGTAGTCGTTGGCACTGGTGTTTGTATTAAACCAGCTCTGCGACATAAGAGTCGTTGACGTGGAAGTGTCCCAAGTGCTGTTCGTGCCGCCGGTCCATTGCAAGTTGCCCGCCGAGCCGGGAGACGTCAAGCACGACGGACGTGCTGCTGGAAAAATCGAAGGCGTAGTTTTGCCGCGGGTTGGTGCCGAAAGCCCCGGCCATCTGGAGATTGGCCGTGCCGCCGGTAACACCCGTAAAGTTGTTGAACAGCGTGTAGTTGCCGGGGGCGAGCGCGGCGTTGGGAAGGACGTATGTGACGCCGCCGAGCGTCAGAGCGCCAGTGGATGACAAGGAGATCTGGTCGCCGCTGTCATAGGCCAACGTGCCGCCAGTGAGGCCGAGATTCCCTGCGACAGTCAAGGTCCCGACGTTATTATTGCCGGCCACGTTGACCGTAGCGTTATTCACATTCAGGTTGCCGTTGATATCCGTGTCGAAGCTGGCAGTGCGGCCCGCGGTGAGCACGCCGCTATTGACCGTGTATCCCGGTGCGCCATACGCCGACGTATCCAGGACTCCGCCTGGCTGAAGGGTAACGTTTCCGCTGCCTAGCGTGCCGAGCGCTCCAAGGGCCAACGTGCCGTTGGAGACTGTCGTGGCGCCGCTGTAGGTGTTCGAGGCGTTCAGCGCGAGCGCGCCCGGTCCGACCATCTTGAGGCCGAAAGCGCCGCTGATGGGCTGGGGAAAGGTCAGCGTATTGCTGAGGACGGTGATCGTGGGCGTGGTACCCAGTGCGACCGTGCCGCTGCCAAACGTGAGGTTGTTGCTGCCCGCAAACGAGAAGCTGCTATTGATCGCGACCGGGCCGGTGCTGCTGAGCGTTAACGGGCCAGAGGTAACGTTGGCCAACGTCGGAGTCAAACTGTTAGTAGATCCTATGACGAGCCGCGCACTACCAATCGCGGTATTTATTCCTAGCGCGAGCGTGCCCGCGTTCGCCGTGAACGAGGACGTGCCGCTAAAGTCGAATTCGCCGCCTTGAGCAGTATTACTAAGGGTCAGAACGCCTGAGAGGTTGTCAATCACGCTTGAGCCTGTGTGGAAGAATCCCCTGCTGAACGGCGCGAAGGTCACATTCCCGCCACCCGCAAAAACAAGGTTATGTGTATTCATGTTGACATTGAGATTGCCGGCGGCAAGCAGCGTCGAGCCGGCGTTGACCGTCCATGTATTGTCGCCATTGAAGAAGAAGTTCGTAGCGGTCCCCTGCGCGATGGTAACTGTCCCCGCGGACACGCTGCCCACGTTGATGCCCCCGGTCAGCTTTTGGACAGTGTTATCGGGGGTCATTGTATAATTCCAGCCGGCCAAGTCGCCAGTCATACCGCCGAAGAAAGCCGTGTTGCCATTGTTCCACGCCACGGTTGCGACGGTACCGGCCGTAGTCGTCGACCAGTTCGTAGTGGTCGTTCCCCACGAGTAGGACAGGCCGTTGGTAATGTTATCGCCCGCAGTCGCGCCGTTGAGGTCAAGGTAAAAGTTGACGGCAAAGGCATTGCTGCCTCCAATTCCGATCAGCGAAGCAGCAATAGCGAAAACAAACAACGACCGTAAGACAAACTTCCCAGTCATGGCAGGACCTTTCGAATTAAAATCCGCCGCGGTTGCAAGGAGCTTCCAGCGGCCCTTGAAATCGGCGGGCGAAATAGCAAGTGTTTATCTGTCAACAAACCGTGACAGCCCCAGTGTTACACATACAACCAAGTGTATTCCCAGTTCCTCTTCATAGTTCATTGCGGCGAATCGCAATTTGCCATAACCTCTTGACTCAGTTTGCGGGCGCAGCGCGGCCGAGCCCCAACCCGGCGGACGCGGCGGAAACCCCGGCGACATCCCCATCAAGACGTTTGCCTTGGCCTCGTGGCGCAAAGAGGAAGTCGCTCGGCTCCAGCGCCACGTCGCAGATCCGCACCTCGTCGATCCAGCCCTGGAACCATTCGCAAGTGAGGCGGTTGACGCGGCCCCGACCGACTGACCATTGCGCGTTCGGGTTCGTCGACACCAAGGCGGTGGACCCGCGCGTGGGATTCAGTTTGTTGGTAGCGCGTAATTGGTAACCCGTTCCATCGCGCTCGTCCACATAGAGGCGAAGATTCAGGCCGTCGCAGACCGCGGCAAGGTGATACCAATGATTCGCCTTGACCGGAAGCTTCGCCACCGCCGTATGCGAATGATACTTGACGTCGCGGAAATAGATCTCAAAGCGGTCCTGGGCGTTGACCCGAAACGCCATGACCGCGCCTTTCCCGCCGTCGCGGCCGACAAACGTCTGCGACCCCATGTTTAGGACTTTGGCCTTGACTGAAGCCTCGATCGTCCATTGTGAGAGCTTTATCGTCTGGATGTCGATCGGCGCGGCGTGGCTGACGTGGGAGTGCGTGTAGAGGTCGCGCGTCGGCGCACCATCGACCGGCGGCACGGTGTTGTCTAAGCAACCACGATTCGACGCCCCGCTTTGCAATTCTGAATCGGCCGGCACGTCGGCCGAAAACCGAGGACGCGACGCCGCCGAATATGTGAACAGGTCGTTGCCGTTGAACGAAGAGTCGACCGTGCCGCGAACCGCCTTTCGGTTGCCCGACGTGTCGGGAACGGCCTCGCCCACGGGATGGTCCTCGAATCGCCAGTAGGCCACCACGTGCTTGTCGCGATCGGCGTCGTCGATCGTGCGGATGAAGGTCTCGCCCAGTTCTTCAACCAACTGCGGTCCGGCAAAGCCGCTTTCCATGCGCAGGCCCTGGTTGCGGAAAACGTGACTGCCGCCCGCCGCCGACGCGTCGGCCGATTGGTTCACTACCACCTCGCCTTTGAAAACGTGGACCTCCACGTCCTGGCTGGGGGTTACCTCGATGCCGAACTCGGTGCCCAGATCCACGACCTTCCCCTTGGGAGTCTGCACCTGAAACCCGCGGGCTTCAGGGCGAAGAATCTCGGCGGTCATCTTGCCCGACTGGAGACGCATCGCCGCGGCCGAGGTCAATTCCGCGCGAGCGGGGCCCTGCAAGACGACCCTGACTCCCGCGTCAAAGCGAACTTCCACGACTCCCGCGGCCAGTTCCAACTGTTCGCCCGCCATAAACTGATCGCCGGGCCGATGAGCGTTTTCGCGGTTAACCCAGTGGCAATGCACTTCCCGCGTCAGTTGCGCGATCGTGGCAGGCGCATGCGCGTTTGCATGCGCAACCGAGTCTGAATGCGGCGAAGATGCCGCTGGCGGCGGATTCTGGGCCACGCCCCCATCTCGCGGCAGTTCACGTTGATCGGAATGTACGCGAATGCCATTGAGGAGAACGCCGACAATCACCAGCAAACTTGCCGCCATTCCGGCGCAAAGAACGACCACGACCCACATGGCGGCCGCGACGGAACGCGTCGAGCCATTGCGATGCGCCTTCCCGTTGAAGAGGCTATGGAGAGACGATTTGGTCGTCTTAGGACTCCGCGACCTCGCCGCGATCGGCTGCGGTGGTTTCGGCGGCACGAAGTCCTCATCCAATCCATCATCGGAAACTCGCCTCGCGGCAGCCAGCAAATGAAGCTCGGCATGGATGCGCGCGTACTCCAAGAATGTGCGGCTGATCTTCTCGTCTTGCAACAACAAGGCGTCCAGCTCTTGCATATCCTCCACGCTGACTGTCCCGTCGAGGTGAGCGTCCATCAGGCGCCAGATACGCAACGGCATTCCGTCGGTCCCGTTCATTTCTGCGCCCCAGAGTTGTTCATTTCTGAGTTCAATTCCGCGGTCAGCTTTTCTTGAATGCAGTGAAACAGCCGGCGGCGGATGCGGCTCAATGCGTTGTACAGGCTGGCGACCTGCATCCCCACCTGGGACGCGATTTCTCCAAGCTTTGACTCGGTCCCATAGCACTTTTCGACCAGCCGCTGATCCGGATTGCTCAGCTCCGCAAAGCAGGACGCCAGATACCGATGACGCCGCTGCGCCGCTTCCGCGTCGCTGGGCGATGCCGTCTCGGCCAGACGGAGCAGCGCGTGCTCGCTGAGCCACCGTTTCTCGCGGGAGTGGCGCCGCTGGTACTCAAGAATCTCCAACCGCGCGATGCCACACGCCCAGCGGGCGAAGTTCGTGCCCGGCTCGAAATCGCAGAGCTTTTCCCACGCCGTGACGCAGGTCTCCTGGTAAAGATCCTGGGCGTCGTGGAGGTTTCGCACCGCGGCGAAAATATAGCCGATAATCTGCCCCTGGTTGAGGGCCAGCATTTCGTGGAATTCGTCGCGCAGGTCGTTCGCAGTCATTTTCCACACCCAGAGCGGAAAAGTACCCAATGAGAAGCTACAGATTTACTGCCGCCGAGGGGAAATTCTAATCGACACTGGCGGCAGAATTTCGAGCAAGACCGCGGAATATCGTTGTTCTTGACCCTTGCGCGGCGGTCACTTTGAGAAACTGCCTGGCGCGGGACCGTCCACAGCCGTTGGACGCGGGTAAACCAGCCAATCAGCTCTCCTCGGCCGGCAGCAGACAGCCCTCCGGATAGACGAATTCTACACGAATATCAATATCCTGGCGCAGGCTCTGCTTGACCGGACAGCGCTGTGCAGCATTTTCCAGACGGCCCCGATTTTCCGGCGTCAGCCGCAGGCCCAATGGCAGCGTGATGGTCATGCCGATCGCGGCAATGCGGTGCGAGGGCGGGGCTTCGACGTCCTTCTCCATGCACGCCGAAATGCCGGTCAAATTAAGCTGATGCCTTTGGGCCACCAGCGCCATAGTCGTGAGAACGCACGTTCCCAATGCGACAACGACAAGATCGGTGGGAGACAAGTTTTCGCCCAGTCCGCCCTGGGCTGTCGAAACATCGGTGGTCACGGTCGCGGCGGTCGAAATATGCCGCGCCGTGCAGCGAAGGTCGCCGTTATAGGTAACATCAATTTGAGCGGGCATGATGCGGTTCCTTGGCAATTCGGTCACGCCCGCGAAAGATACGAGCCGTCGCGCGTATCGACCTTGATCGTTTCGCCTTGAGACAGGTATTCGGGCACTTGCACGATCAGCCCGGTCTCCAGCGTGGCCGGCTTGGTGCGGGCGGTTGCCGAGGCCCCCTTGATGCCCGGATCGCACTCGACGACCTTCAAGGCCACCGAGACGGGCAATTGCACGCCCACGCATTCGTCGTTGTAGATCAGGGCCATCATGCCTTCGAGGCTATCGGTGACGTACTTCATTTCTTCGGCAATGTCCTCCTTGACAAGCGGGTAGTCGTCGTAGCTTTCCTGGTCGAGGAAATGGGCGTGCGTGGCGTCGGCATAGATGAACTTGATCGGCCGCTTGCGGAAGTCGGCCTCCTCCAGCGACTCGCCGCCGCGAAGCGTGATATCGACCTTTTGCTTGGTGATCAAGTTCCGCCCGCGATACTTGTAATACGTCGCGGCGCCGCGAGCGGTCGGGCTTTGCACGGTGACGCTTTCGACAAGACACGGCGCGCCGTTGTAGTTCACGATCGCGCCGCTTTTGATTTCCTTGGCTTGCATAGTCCGCTATTCTTCCGTACTAAAAATCGTGCCCGACTGCGGATCGATGGCGATGCCATCCGTCATGCGGGCGAGTTCCTCCATCACCGCCAGCAGCGCGCTGGGGTCCAGCATCTCCTCGCCGTCCGATTCGTCCGCCGCCTCGACTTGCTCGAAGTGCAGCACGTCGAATCGGCCGTCCATTTGCTTGATTCGCTTCAAAAGCGGCTTCTGGCTCGGCTCGACCGTTGCGGCAAGCTCCTGCGAAAGCTCCTGGCCGTGTTCCAACACCTCGTCGCCGCCGGTGAAGCAAACATCGAGCGCCGCAAAGTCGTCGGGCGAGACGACGGTCACCGACTCGAACAGGCCCTGCTCGTCGCCGCCGGGATTCTCCAGCGTATAGCGATTGCTCAATGCGGCCAGCCGCTCTTCAACGTCTTTGAGCATCGGCCGCCGGGCGGCGGGAAAGAGCACAAAATATGTCTCCCGCCACTGGTAACGATCGTTTTCGAACGTGGACATGGACTCGCCGTCCTTTCTTGTAGGGTGGGACAAGCTCGCTTCAAGCGAGCGCCGGCCCACCATGATGACCTCGCAACCTTCACGGTGGGCCTGCGTTCGTTGGACTCACTTTGTCCCACCCTACTCGTGCGTTTCGTCTTCCTGCTGTTCGCCTTCCTGCTGATCTCCTTGCAGCCAGGCTTCCAGGGCCTGGACCGCGGCATCGTGTTCGGCCATGCTGCCCCAAACCGATTCCTCGCCCTCGAGGCGGATCTCGTACTCGCCCTCCCGCTGGCAATCCTCGTCGCCGCAAAAGTGCGGAAGTTCCGCGATCCAAACAACGCGGTACAGCGGTATGAGCTTGTCGTCAACGTGGCAAAAAACCGGCATGATTCACCTTCTGGCCAATGTCCAAATTGCGGCCTGTTACATTGATCCCATTTCCATTGAGCGGCGCGTGGCCGCTTCCACGGCTGCCATCAGTCCGCCGCGAATCCCCGCTTGTTCCAACGCCAGCAGCCCGGCGATGGTCGTCCCGCCGGGGCTGGCAACGCGGTCCTTGAGCACGCCCGGATGTTCGCCCGTCGTGCGGACCATTTGGGCGGCGCCGAGCACCGTCTGCGCGGCCAGCGCCGTGGCGATCTCCCGCGGCAATCCCATGCGTACGCCGCCGTCGCTGAGGGCCTCGATAATCACATAAACGAACGCCGGCCCGGAGCCGGAAAGCCCAGTCACCGCGTCGAGCATCTTCTCCTCCACGGCGACGGCAAACCCTACCGCCGAGAGCAACTGCTGGACCAACTCACCGTCTTCTTTGGTTGCATTGCGTCCCAAACAATAGGCCGAGGCCCCTTGTCCGACTAGGCACGGCGTGTTGGGCATCACGCGGACCAATCGAAGGTTTTCGCCAAGTCCCTGTTCCAACGTAGCTAGCCGGGTGCCGGCCGCGATGGAAATCAGGAGCGTCCCCGAGGCGATTTTGCCGTTGAGTTCCGCGGCGACTTGGGCCACTTGCTGCGGCTTGGTGGCCAGAAAGAGCACCTCTGCGGTTCGGGCCGCCTCAAGATTGCAATTCACCGACCTCCCGCCAGTCGCCTTGGCAAACCGCTCGCACGCTTCCTGCGAGGGGTCTGCGGCAACCAGATTGGATGGATTTACCAGCCTTGCGCGGACAAAACCCTCGCTCAAGGCGGTCGCCATCTGCCCTGCACCGATAAACCCAACCCGCTTATGAATCATGCCAAACATGCTAAAATAATTGCCGGAATGTTGCAAGGTAGTGGGCGGATAGATGCCATCAACGGGAATACCCACATCATGGACCACGACCGCTTATTCAAGGAGTTGTTGACGACCTTCTTCGTAGAGTTCATAGAGCTTTTCTTCCCGGAATTGGCCACGTATCTGGATCGCGACTCGATCGAGTTCCTGGACAAGGAGATATTCACCGACGTTACGCACGGCGAGAAGCATGAGGCGGACATCGTGGCCAAGGCCCGCTTCCACGGGAAGGACCTTGGCTTTCTGATCCAGGTCGAGCCGCAGGCCCGGCGGGAATCGGTCTTCCCGCGGCGGATGTTCAGCTACTTCGCCCGCTTCCACGAGAAATACGACTTGCCGGTCTATCCGATTGCGCTGTTTTCCTATCGCACGCCGTTGAAGCAAGAACCGAGCGAGTACCGCATCGAATTCCCCGACTTGAATGTCTTGACTTTCAACTTCCGTGTGGTGCAATTGAATCGGCTGGCATGGCGGGACTTCCTAGACCGGACGAATCCGATCGCGGCCGCGCTCATGGCCAACATGGCGATGGAACCGAACGAGCAGCCGCGGGTCAAGCTGGCCTGCCTGCGGATGCTGGCGCGGCTCCAACTTGACCCGGCCAGAGAACGTCTAATTTCGGGCTTCATTGACCAGTATTTGCAGCTTACAATAGATCAGAATAAAGCATTCACGGCAGAAATCGAACGGCTTGTCCCCCAAGAGAAGGAGGAGGTCATGGAACTTGTAACGAGTTGGATGAGGGAAGGATTGGAAAAGGGTCTGGCCCAAGGCCTGGTTCAAGGCCTAGTTCAAGGCAGGGAAGAAGGCAGGGAGGAGGAGGCAAGGGAGTTGCTCGCGCTCCAATTGCGCAAGCGGTTCGGAGTGCTCGACTCTGCCGTCGTCACGCAGATCGGGTCGTTACAGCGGGACGACCTTGAGGAACTCGGCGTGGCGCTGTTTGACTTTACCAGCCATGCCGACCTGGACCGCTGGCTGCAATCGCATCCCGCGTGACCTTTCGCGCTGTCGGGTGCCGCGGCGCGAACGACAAGATTTCCCCCGACTGGTCACCACCCATACCGCTGGATCGCCTCATCCAGCTTCTTTTGCTGTTCGGGCGTGAGGATGGCCCATGCCTTCTCGCCGGCGGCGGATGGCAGCGGCATGTTTGGCACGGGATATTCGTGCGCCTCATAGTCGTCCGAGATTTGCCGCAGTTTCGCCCGCTGCTCCGCGGTGGCGCGAATATCGTCCAGCGCGGCGCGATCCAGTCCCTCCAGCGCTCCGATCGCGTTGTCCTTCTGGGCCATCGCCTTCAGCGCCGCAATCTGCCGCGGTTGCAGAACTGCTACGATGCCCGATGACCGCTTGCGCGAATTGCTTCAAAGTTCGCTGGTATTCGTCCTTCTTCCGCAGGTACTCGGCGTGCCGCGCATTCCGCGCTTCGGGCGACTCATCTGCGGGGGCTTTCAGTTCATAACGCTCAAAAAGCTTTATCGCCGTGGCCTGCGATTGCGCGTCAAGCGCCAGCAATTTCGCCTCCTGGTCGGCGGTCAGGGCCAGCGCTTTGCGGACATCCGGGTCCGTCAACTCCGGATAAACTCTGACAAATGCATTGCTGCCGGACGCGAATTGAAAGTCCAACGACGGCTTTTTTTCACGAGGCGGCTTTTGCTGGATGCTGCCCGGAACAAGGGCGCTAGGCCGGAAAGGCTTGGCGTCGCTGAATCGGGCAAAGAGTTTTTCCCGCTGCTGCGGAGTTAGAACGGCGAGCATATGCTCCTCCATGCTCGTGCGAGTCTTCTTCCGGTTCTCCTCGGTCTCCTCTCTCAGCCGCGTCAACTGCTGTAGCTGCTGTTCGCTCAACTCGAACCCGAAGATCCGCTGCGTATACTGCGGATCATCCGCGATGATGACATTGAATGCATTGTCGCCTCGGACGTCATGCTGATAAGCCGCGTGTTGCTTGGCAGTCAGCACGTCCGCGACCGGCTTGTCGAAGGCATGGCGGGCCTCCTCGAGTGTCGCGTACCCTTCTTCCTTCGTAGTCTTGCGCTCTTGCGGTGGGAGTCTTAGCCAATTGTCGTGTGCGGCGTGAAGCTTCTTCGTAACCGCGTGATATTCGGCGGCGATTTCCCACAGTTTTTCTTCCTGTTCGGCGGTAATGGCGAAGTGCTTGCGAACATCGGGCATCTCAAGATTCCGGTACGCCGGCAAGAACATGAAACCGCGCGGGACCGAAAGTTTTGCATCAGCCCATTCCTTCTGCAACTTCTCCTTGATGGTTGTGGCGCCGTCCGCGGGCTTGGCGGCGGAAGTCTTGCCGGATGGATCGGGCTCTGCCTCACTCGGCTTGTTCTTGTCGGGCGATGCTCTGTCCGCGGGCTTGGCAGCGGAGGGCCTGTTGTCAGTTGCCTCGTTCGCTTTCGCGGCTTTCTCCGCCGGCAACTTCGCGGCCGCGCGAGCTTCGCCGCCGCCTCGTGATGGCCCGCGTCGTCCAATTGCTTGGCGAATTCTTCGGCCCGTTGCGCGACCAACTTCGGCGCAAGCTGCAGCTTTGCCAGCCACGATTTCACGCATTTGTCGCCCCCGGCGTACTCCCCGCGCTCGTACCGCTGGACAGCCAGCAGTTGCAATGCGCTCGTATTGTTGGGGTTCAGCTCGATCGCCTGCTGAAGGTCGCGGATCGCCTCGTCGGATTGTTTACGAGCGACGGCGATGCGCGCCAGTCAGAAATAGGCTTGGCTGAAATTGGCCTTATCGTCCATACCCTTCACTGTTTGCGGCTGCAACTTCAAGATTGCGCAATATTGGGCCTCGGCCTTGCCAAGGTCGTTCAATTGGTAATAGACTGTGCCGAGACTCATGCGGGCCTCAAACAGCGACGGATCGAGCTCCACGGCCTTCTCGAACTGTTCGATGGCGCGATCGAGCAACGATCTCGCATCTTTGTGCAACGATGCCGCCTTGGTCGCCGCGCCGGGATCGGTCTTGGCTTTGGCCGCTGCGTCGCGACCGGCGGCGTCGCGCTCTTGGCTTCTACGCAAGAGAACTCGACCGAGGTTATTGTGGGGCCGCGGGCTGTTTGGTCTCAAATCAACTGCCTGCTTCAAGTAAAGCTCGGCATGTTCGAGGTCGTTGGCCTCGGAATAGGCGTAGCCGAGGTTGCTGCAAATGTCTGCGGACGTGGGGCGCACTGTTACGCCACGAAGCCAGTATGAACGAGCTTGGTTCTTCAATGCGGCGCACTTCTGGCGGAACGACGCGGCCGTTTTCTCGTCGCCGACGGCTCCCGCGGCTGCGGCCTTGTAGTCCTGCTCCTGGGCCAGTTTCCAATGGATAACGCCGAGATTATTTAACGCCCGCGGGTCGTTGGCGCACTCGCCAAGGCTTGTTTGTATTCAGCCACGGCCCTTTCGCTATTACCCTTCTCCAACCACTTCTCCAACCAGACGTTGCCAAGATCGAGGTGGACTTCCCATAATCCGGGATCGAGCGCGAGGGCCTTGTTGCAGTCGGCGAGGGCCTTGTCGAACTCGCGCTTTTCGAGCCGTGCGGAGCCGCGGCGCATGTAGGCCTCCGCCAGTCTTGGGTTGAGCGCAAGGGCCCGGTCGCAGTCGGCAATCGCCTTGTCGTGGTCGCCCGCCGAAGACTCCGCGTCGGCGCGGACGACATAGGCCCTCGCGAACTTTGGATCAAGCGAAATTGCTTTGTCGCAATCAGAGATCGCCTTGTCGTACTCGCGCTTTTCAAGATGGGTCTTGCGCACGCGCAATGTACTCGGCCGTGTCCGTCTGCGTCGTGCCGGCCGCTGGCTTGGCGGTGGGAGTCGGCGGCGAATCTTTAGAGACTGTTGTGCCGCCTTCTACTGGCGGTTTGTCTGTCGTGTCGGGCTTGCCGGCGGAGGTCTTGCCGGATGAATCGTTCACGTTCGGCGCGGCCTCCTTGGATTCCCGATTCGTTGACGTATTCATCACCGCGCTGACCAACTCGGCTTGCTTCTCCGTCAATACGCCGAGCAAGGCGACTTGCTCGGCCTGCTTGACGAACTCACCGGCATTCTTCGAGTTACTGCGGCCGATCCAAAACAGCCCCTCGCGCGTTATCTCCTTTAGCCCATCCAAAAGCTTTCTCTGCTTCTCGGACAATTTGATATCATCCGCCTTCTCGGTCAGAGCACGAAATACGGGTGAAACCTCGTCCACTTTGATGCGCGCCGCATCAGCCGCGGATGGCGCGGGCAGATCGGGCGGCGTCGCCGGCAAGTGGCGCTCGGCCGCAAGCCGCGACCATGTCGCACGCTGGTCCGGCGTGAGGACGTTCATGGCCGCTTCGTCGAGCCACTTGGCGTTGGCTTCCATCGCAAGTCTGACCGTTTGCTGTTCCTTGGGGTCCGTCAACCACAAGTTCAGCGGCGCCTCGCGGCGATTCGCCTCGGCGGCGACCTTCTCCAAGTCGTTAAGCTGGCTCGCGGTCATGTCGAGCAATTCCTGGACATTCTCGTCGCGCAGAGGATAGAGCCGCGATCCGGTTAACCCGTTCGTCAAGTGACGCTGCATTACAAACGCCGCCTGCGGCTCGGTGAGAAGCCCCAGGGCGACCATTCGCTCCGCGCAAAAATGGCCTTGTTGAGCCGCTTGTTGAGCCGCGCGTTGTACTCGTGGTAGTCGGGCGGGTTCGTGTCCATGTAATCGGCGGCGTCGAGGCAGACATTGTCGAACGCTTGTTGAATCAGATCATCGAGCTTTGTAATCGCGGTCGCCTGCGCCGGGGCCAGCGGGAGCGACTTGCGCCAATAGCCGTTAGTAACCAAGAGCCCGACAAGATTGAACTGGCCCCCATCGGCGAGGAATGTGCGCCGGTGCCGGTAACCCCAACTCGCCGACTTTGTGTTCGTCGCGCGCTCCTCGATTGTTTTGGCATCGCTCGCGGGCTTGACCGCGGAAGTCTTGCCGGAATCCTTGTCCGACTTCTTTTTCGTGGCGGGGCTAAGAACAGCATCAGGGAGCCGGTTCTCGCCTGCTCTCACCGTGAACTTCGGACCGTCGAAGACCTCGAAGATGTTTTTCGCCGGGTTGTACCAGATCACGGAAACCTCATTGCCCTCGAAGCCGATCGGCAGGCCTGACATCGTGAATTTCCCGCCCTTGTCGGTTTCCGCGTCCACGGAGAACCAGCAATGCTCCGTGCTCGGACTCGCGAAGAAGTAGTAATGCACGCGGACGCCGGCAACTGGCCGGCCCGCGGCGTCCAGCACGCGCCCGGCGGCCGTGGCGGCGGGCGATAGCTCGATCATCACCTGCGAGTCGCCCTTCGCAACCGTCTGCGAGCCGGCCAAATTGGCCTCTGCGCTCGCGCGTAGACGCGGCACGGCCCGAAAGGATACGTGCTGAAGCGTCCGTCCGGGCCGGTCGTCAACTCCAGACTGGGGAAACGCACGGCCGCATTGGCGATAGGCTTGCCGCCCCGATCGACGACCCGGCCTTGAAGCGATTTCGGCGGCAACTTGGCGATGTGGCCGTCAACGACGATCTCTCCTTCATCGCGAACGACGACCCGTCCCGAACCGGTAGAGCCGCTCGGCAGATAGAGTTCGTATTCGCCGGCCGCGACGCGAAACTCGTAATGTCCGCGTTCATTCAGATCGCACCAGCGAGGAAGCCCATCGCGATTTTCGCGTTTCGTAGAGTCCTGGCGTCTCCCGGTATCCGGGAAGGCCGGCCCCAACTGCACGAGCGTCACGTTTGTGCGCGATAGGACGTCGCCATTGCCCGGCCTGTGATCGGGACCTACCGTCACCGTGCCACGGATCAGCGTGCCGCGTTCCAAATGGAAGTTGACGTGATCACGCTCCTCGCCCTCCTTCACGATCAGCCCAAGATGACTTTTGGCCGCCCAGCGATCATCGCAGACGGCAACGATATAGGATTGGTCCGGCGTGACGGCGATACGGTACGTTCCGTCGTCCCTCGTGCGCGCGTAACCGCGAAAGTAGTTTGTTTGCGGCTGGTCCGCGGGGCGTCCCTCGGCCTGAAGCAAGACGCCGGCGGCCGGTTTGCCGCCGGGATGGACGACGCGCCCGCTAAGCGTCGCCGCACGGGCCAACCGGACAGTCACCACGCGCGGGTTTCCACCCTCGATCAGCCGGTATTCAATCATTTTTGGCGAAACGTAGCCGTCGTCAAGGACGTTGAAATGGATGCGCTCCAGCTTCGCCGGCAGACAGTCAAACGCCGCGCGGCCCTCGGAATCGGATTTGGCCGTCAGCTTGGCACACCAGGCAAGAAGTCGCTTCTTGCCCGGCTTCCATAGGTCCGAAAGCGCCACGTTAACATTAGCAAGGGGCTTCCCTGCCGAGTCAACCGTCCGCACTTCCATCGCCGCGGCTCCGTCGAGAACGAGGCGTGCCGCGGACGGCGGCGCGTCGCGCGGGTCTTCCAGATTCGCCGTGGGATCGCCGTCCTCTTCCGAATAGTCGAGCCCGACGCGCGACTTGTAGGCCAAGACGCAGACATTGCGGGCGTCGGCCGGGATTTCCAACCGCAGCTTGCCTTGGGCGTCCGTCTCGCCCTGCGCCAATTGAGTGTTCCAATCCAGCGCCACGACAGTCGCGCCGGCGACCGGTCGAGCGGCGGAATCGACCGCGGCGACGTTGACCGCGTGGCTCGGCTTCAACACCAACCGACGCGGCTTGTCGGGGTCTCGCTGCCAGAAATACGCCTGCCGGGCTCTTTCCGCATCGCGGGCGACCAATGCCACGTCGAGCTGCCTGCCCGGAACCGGCGACCGGAAGGTGAATGTCCCGTCGCCTTTACTGGTCGCGGCCGAATCCGGGCGTCCCGAGCCCCTCGTACCCCCGCACCGTGGCGCCTGCTACCGGTTTGCCTTGCTCATCGACGACGATGCCATCAATTACGTCGCCCGGCGCGGTGTCGGAATTGGACGTTATGTCGCTTGACGACTGGGCCGGAGCGTCCTTCGCGTTGCCGAGCAGGGCATAGCGCCCGGCGATGGCCGCGAAGAGCAGTATGGCGACAAAGAGCACGAGCGACGGGTTGCGCGAGAGATGCGTCGATCTTTCCTCCGTGCCCACAATCCGCCGAATCCGCGCGAGGAGCGAGCCGCCGCCGGCCGCCACGGAGAGCACGGGCGACGCGGCACGCAATTCTTCAATTGCCAAGAGCGCGCGGCCGTAGTCGGCACGATTTGCTGAAAGCGAGAGCGCGATGTCGTCGCAGCAGTTTTCCCGCTCGTGGCGAATCCGCCGCGAAAGCCACCATACGGCCGGATGATAGAAGTAAAGCGTCTCGATCAACGTTTGCAGAAGATTGACAAGGTAATCGTGGCGGCGGATGTGAGCCAGTTCGTGAGCCAGGATCAATTCAAGCTGAGCTTCCGGCAGGCTTGTAACGACGCACAAAGGCAGCAGGACCAGCGGGCGGAAGTAGCCGATCACGACGGGCGTTTTCACCAGCGTCGATTGCATGATGGAGACCGCTCGCGCGAGCCGCAGCTTCTTCGCAGTGCGGTCGAGAATTGCTCGGATGGAGTCCGCCACCGGCGAGACACCTCTTGTCCGCAGCCGCCGCACCGTGTACCAACTTGCCAGCGGCCGGAGGGCGAAGAACGCGACCCCGGCAAACCAGACGAGCACGACGGCCGGCAGCCACGGCTGAACTCGCGTCTTCAACGCCGACCACGAGGAGGCAACTGCGTGCGGTTCGACCTCGTGCGGAATCGCGGCCGCTTGCGGTTTCGCCTCCACGGCCGGCAGCGAATCGGACACCGGAAGATCGTCACTGAATTGCGGCGGCGGAAAGTCGGCGCGCTGGAGTTCCGCCTTTAGGCGGCTGTTTTCCGAAGGACCGGCTGAAGCCGGGACTCCAGCGCGGACCGGCCTTTCGATCGGACCAATTGCAAACCAGGTTACTGCCGGCAGGGCCACGACGATCGACATGACGACGAGCAACGCGACATAGCGCGCGGACGCCGAGCGGCGGCGAAGCGACCGTTGCAAGACGGCGGCGAGAAACGCGACGAGCGCGAACTGCCAGAGCGAATGGACGAGCACCCAGCCGGTGCGCTCGACCCAAGGTGATTGTGTGAGCAGGTGCAACATGGCTATTGGCCCTCCAATTCGTCGAGGACGCGGCGGACTTCGTCCAGCTCATCCTTCGTCGCCTTGCCGGAAGAGAGCGCCTGGAGGACCAGGGCCATTGTCGAGCCTTCGTAGACCTTTTCGACCAGGTCATCAAGCAGCCGCTTGCCGGTCTTCGCCCGCGTGAGCGCGGGGCGGTAGACGTGCGGTTGGGCGTCCTCGTCGCGCTTGACGAGCCCCTTTTGCAGCATGACGGCCAGCATTTTGACCGTGGTGGAGTAGCCGGTCCCCTTGGCGGCGTCCAGCCGCTTGTGGATCTCGCGCACTCCGCTGGGGCCAAGCTCCCAGAGGATGCGGAGGATTTGCATTTCGACCTCAGTGGGCTGGGCGGAAACTGTTCGGGGCATGGGGCGATCTCCTCCTGGTAAAGGGTGCGGTTACGCGGAACAACACGCCCTTCGCTCGAAGCTCAGAGCGTGCCACCCGGAACAGGCAAGCCGTGCCGGCGTCAAGTAGCGAATTTGTTCGCTACAACCGCCATTGTAGCGAAAGAATTCGCCGCGTCAAGGGCTGGTGGCAAATTTCTTCGCTTGATGGTGGGTATCGTAGGGTGGGACCAGCGAGTTTCAAGCGATGCAAACCCACCATGATAGGCTGTGCATAGACGTTGGTGGGCCGGCGTTCGTAGGACTCGCTTGTCCCACCCTACGGCTATGCGCTGGCCTGTTCCGCCCGATGCCCGGTTTCCGCCGAGACGCGGAAGACGGCGGCGAGAATGTAGAGGATCTGTAGGCCGACGACGACGACCAGCCAGACCCAGCGGCCGCCCTCGCCCGCGCCGTAGGAATGCAGGCCGGCGTTCAAGAGGAAGTTCACCACGTACCACGCCCAGAGCACGCCGAAGAAGCCCATCACCGAGCCGATGGCCAGCGTCAAATCGCCCGGCCAGCCGGCGCGGCGGCCGTGTACGGCCGTCAGAAGGATCAAGAGCGCGATCAAGGCCCCGACCTCCTTCGGGTCCCAACCCCAGAAGCGGCCCCAGGATACGTCGGCCCAGAGTCCGCCGAGGATCGTGCCGGCGGCCAGCAAGAGCACCGAGATCTGCACTACGCGGTAGTTCAGGTTGGCCAGCGTGCCACAGAATGCGGGCGGCCGGCGCTCGTCCGTCCGGTACTTTCCGAAAATGTACCAGCCCAGCGCCACGTTTCCTATCACCCATGAGGAGGCGACGGCGGCGTAGGACGACGTGATCGTCAAGACGTGAATGCCCAGCCAGAAGTTGCTGCGGAGCACCGGCATGAGGGCCTGGATGTCGCGCGGGAAGGGCGCGTAGTTGGCCGTGATAGCAGCCAAGAAGCTGGCCAGCGCGCCGGCCATGGCCACGACGCGCCACGAGTAGATCTTTTCCATCGCTTCCGCCGATTCCGGCCGGCGGGCCAAGGCGACGGACATGCCGATCGCCATCAGGGCCGAGGGGATGAGCCGCGGCACGTACCATGTGAACGTGCCGGCCACAAAGAGCGAAGCCAGCCAGACGAGCGTCGAACTCGCGCCGGGCAGCGTCGCGCCGATATCCGTGCGAGGCAGGAACGAAACGAGGCTGTAGTCCTGACCGCCGTAGGCCGAGTCGCCGGTGGAGTGACTCAGCCAACCTTGCAGCGCCGGGATGACGCCAACGATGTACAAAGCGGCAAGGAACAGGACCAGCCGCAAGGTCAAAGCGACCGCGCGGGCAGGCGCCTCGGACCCGTTCCATTCGCCCTCACCCCCTCCGGAAAAAGGGGTCAGAACTAATTATCTGCGCAGCACCCTCCGGGCCGTTCCGGGAAATTAGTTCTGACCCCTTTTTCCCTCGTTTGTCCTCCCAAGTGCCGGGAATCGCGGTCCACGACCAGGCCGTCTTGCTCGTCGGCCCCAAGAGCGGCAGGAAGTTGGCCCACAACGTCAAGAGGGCGACACACATCGAGACCCAGACCATAGTCTCGAACATGCTCGTAACCGGCGCCCAATGGGTGATACAGATTCGCACCGCAAAGCCGCCGACCAACAAGCCGACTGCGCCGAGCATTGCCGTGATTCCGAGCCAGAAGAGCGGCTTGCGGAGCAATACGTAAGACAACGCCAGAATGCCCGCGGCCGTCAGGCTGGCGATCCACGCCCAGTGGAACGGATCGACGCGGTTGTAGAACACTTCGGCGTCGGCGGCGAAGGCGCGGGGATAGGCCGTTTTGGCCAACAGGACTTTGTCGGGCTCGATGATCGGCAGTTCTGCGCGCTGCGGTTCGATCGCCTCGGAAACCGCGCGGACGCCGATGGTAAACAGCCCCATAGCGGCGGAGAATTTCTCCCGGCGATCGGCGGCAGTCCGATCGAGATATGCCGCGCGAGCATCGTCCCACGCCGCGCGAATCCGCCCCACGTCGTCTTGCGGATAGCCCTGCAAAATATCGGGCGAACCTTCCAACAGCGCCCGCAGGCTGATCCACGGGTGCATTTCGCTGCGGTGCCGGTCAGCCTCCAAAGCGGTCGGCTCCAGCGCGGGCATGACGAAGAAGCCTTCGCCCGACGCGTCGTACAGGCCCCAGCGAATGCGGGCCGACTCGACGTTGATGAAGTCTGCGCTCCGGGCGACGATCTGGCGGTCGCCCTTGATTTCGTCGGCATCGCCCTGGCCGGGGCCGCCGGCCGCGACGTCCTTCTTCGCCAAGGCGTCAACCTGGGCGGACAATTGCGACGACAGCCGCCGCAACTCGCCCAGCGTGGCGTCGCTGACGGCCAGCGCGGGCGGGTCCTTTTGCATCGGCCGATAGGCGTCGATAAGTTTGAACATCACCGTGTTCGTCTGCTCGGCGAGGCGGAACATCTCGGGCTGCGGTTCGAGCACGGGAAGCTGCAGCAGGTCGGCATGGAACCGCTGCCACGTTTCCGAGAGGCTGGTCACGTCGCCCGCCACCCAGCGGCGGCCGTCGTCGTGGGCCGGGTCAAAACGCAACTGCTCCAGGAGGATGAAAGCCTCGGCAAGGTCTTTCGCGCTCTGCTGCAACGCGGTGAACTCCGGGGGCATCTTCTTCTGCTGGGCCTCCTGCTCGAGCGACTGGACCGCCTCGACCAACTCGGGGAATTTCTTCGACTCGCGAATCTGCCGCGGCGATACGCGCGTCAGGCGGCTGCCGTCTTCGCCCTCCAGCGGCACGCCGAGCCACTTGCTCCGCAATTCGTCGTTGGCGGCATAAAGGAACGGCACGTCGTCCCATTTGTCCGGATCGACGGTCCAGGCGTAAAGGAGTTCCGCCGCGAGGAAGCGGCGCGGCTGGCTCTCTTTGATCCACTTCTCCCGCTCCTCGGACGAAAGCGAGTTCAAATCTTTTGGCGAGAGAGTACCCAAGCGGCCGATCGACGGGCTGGCCTCGCCGCAGATCTTCTTGACCCGCGCGGGCAAAACTGTCCAGCGGCATGATGCGGCCGTCTTCGAGCACCGGCATGCGCTGCCAGGCCGACCAATCCAAGCCGCCCGACTCTTCGGCACGCGCGCTAGGTGCAATGAAAAATAAGCTGCATAATGCGACGAACGTAAAGAACAGCACTAAATCTTTGCGCCTTTGCGCCTTTGCGTGAGACCCTAATGCCTCACGCGAAGGCGCAAAGACGCAATGGGTTTGATTGGAGGCAAGAGTTAAAGCGACTGATTTCATGTTCTTCCGCACTCCTTTTGATCTCTCAACTCCGCCGTGGCGTGACGAAACGGACGAAATAGGCGACGAAGATTCCGGCCACCACGAGCAAGCAGCCAACGTAGGTCAATCCCCGGCCCGGATCGTCGTTGAGCGACAAGCCGGAAACGTATACCGGCTCGCCAAGCTTGATTCCAAGCTGCTGGGGCTTGAACGGCCCGTTCATCGTGGACTGAAACATGCGAAACGACTTGCCAGACCGCGGATCAGTGAAATCCAGCGGCGCAGTTGAGCGTGACGCGGAGATTTTCGTACTCCCGCGGGCCGCTCGCGCCGGGCGGCAGTTCCGACTGCGACATGTTCGATACCAGATTGATGTCGCTGGCATAAAACGACTTTGTCTGTGCGCCGGGATCAAGTTTCGCCCAGGCCTTGTTGAGATGAACCGAATAGCCCAGTTCGAACGATTGCGGCACGAGGTTTAAGCGGACTTGCCGGTCTTTGCCCTGAACCGTTCGTTCGAAGATTCTCTTGGGCACGGCGAAGGCGCGGCTCTCCAGCGGATCGTACGACGAGCACGGCAGCCAGAACTCCTCGCTCTGACCATCGACCGTCAGCCGCACGTAAGCTTGGCGGAGGTGATAGGTATCGCCGTTTTTATCAAAGGGCAAACCGCGGGCCGAGGCGCCGGGGTGGTCGGCCGGCTGAAAGTCGCTGAACTTCAGGAGGGCCTCGTCGGGCGTGCCGTGAAAGACTGTGATCTGACCGCCGCCTTCGCCGAACTTTAACGGCCCGACGACCTTTACCGCGCCCTCGCGCCAACTGCGGAGATAGAGCTTGTGATCGGCGCCTTGGAAGAAATCGACCCGCGGCGGCACGCGCGGCAGATTCGCCAGCAAGTCGTCGCTTGCCGGCGCGGATTTCTTCTCGCTCGCGGCGTCGGCGGCCGGTGGCTTCGGCTTGGCCGCTTTATTATCTGCGACCGCTTTGTCGTCTTTGGCTGTTTCACTCTTGGCGTCGGGCTTCTTTTCCGCCTTTGATTTGGCAGCTTTGTCAGGCCGCGGCAGCCAGTACGTGCCGAAAACGCCGTCGCTGTAGTCTTGCCAATTGATCTTTTCCGGAAACTCGGACGAGAGAATCATCCGCTCGATGGATTCGCCCTTGTGGATGATCAAGCGCACGAGGATATCGCCCTGGTCGGGCGTGATGTTAACGAGTTCCGCTTCGAGACCGGACTTGCCCAGCGCGCGGCGACTGCCCGGCTTCCAATCATCCAACGGCCAATCATAGACCCCGCCCTCGGCATACAGCACGACCCGGCCGAGCTTACCGAGCGGGCCGCTTGGCGCCGATTTCTTGAAGGCGGCCGTCTCGTCCTTGTTGCCTGTCATCCAGAAGAGAATCCTCGTGCCGCTGGGCATTTGGTCTTCATTGCCCTCGCCGTATTGCCGTTGGGTGATCGCCGACTCCTCGTCCGCTTTGACATTCAACGTAAACGCTTTGGGCTCGCCGCTGGCCGCGCCGGGATTGGCGGGCGCCGGAGTCGCTTCTACATTCAGGCTCGGTAGATTCACGACTTCGGAATTGCTCAGGTAATCGAGGACTTCCAGGCGAATGCCGTCGCGATCATAAAGGACGCCGCGGTCGCGGTGCGCCAGCGACCACGGCACGAACGATAATACACCGTTGCTGTAGTCCTCCCAGTTAAACGGGCCGGAAGTGAACGGAACGTCGATCACCGGCACTTTGGAGTCGGTTGAATCGGGCTTTTCAATGTGCAACTTGAAACGCTGCGCCCCGTCCAACTCCACGTGCTGAGCTGCGCCTTGATAGGCCCGATTGCTCGACTGGCCCTCGATCACGGAAACCGTCGCCTCGATGCCGTAGCGTCGGCTGATGAAGCAGCCCACCAGGAGCACGATCAGGCCCAGGTGCGGCAGCGTGAAGCCCAGTTGCTGCCGTTTCCACGGCCAACGGAGCGCGAGCGAGGCGGCCGAGTTAAGCCCCAGTACGAAGCCCAATGTGTTGAACCACCACGAGCCGTAGACGCCGAACTTGGCGGCCGTGGCCCCGAAGTACTTCTCCACCACCGTGCCCCACAAGAGAATCCCGATCAGGACGATCAGAAGGATTACCGTCAGCCAAAGCGAGCTAGCTCGAATTAGCGCGAGCCGAATCGGTGAAATCTCGGGCGAAACCGACGTGCTCGGGCGGGTGGAGACCGACTCGGCGGACAAAAGCGACATGGCAAGTTCGGCGGAAGGCAGGAGGCGAATCGTGCTAATTGCTTTTTCAAGCCAATTGCACCACCCGCTCCATTCTATCCGATTGGCATGAATCTGAGTAGAGAAGACAGCGTTCGCGCAAAACGAGGTGCCCAGGGGGCCTAATAGTGAAACTCGTACTCACGCTCTGCGTGAACGCGAAGTGGTTTGCCGCCCCGCGGCCCGTAGTTGAAGAACGGCCGCTAGCCCCGCGCGTTGCGACGAAGGGCGTCGCCACGCGGCGGGACACGGCCAAATTGGACAGAATGGACGAAACTGGGCGCACTTTCGACTGCTAATGCCACCTATGGCTATAATACATATAGCTATAAGTGTCGTTTCTCTTGCGACAATTGCGCGTTCCGGCAGCGGCGAGACAACGATAGTTCCGCTTCACGGTCCACTTGCCGTTTCTCATCTTCCTGTCGCAGAACGGTTTCATCATCGCTGCCGATCCTGGCGGGCGCGAAGATATTCGCCCGCCGAAGAACTTCCAGCGCCGCCTTCACGTCTCCTTTGCGGATGGCCTGGACGACGCATTCGGCGGCTTCGGTGGCAAGTTGCTCGGCGCGGCAAGCGACCGCCTGCCGCATATCGCGTCGCCCGCGGTTCACGGCGGCCTGGAAGCGGTAATCCTTGCCGAGCCAGTTATAGAGCGTGCTCCGGGCAACGCCCGCGGCGGCCGCCGCCTCGGTGGCGGTCTTGCCCGACAAAAGCGCGTTGAGCGCGGCGATTTGCGTGGGCGGCATTTCCGCCGCCTCGACGGCGGGGACGGTGGTGATCGTGGTATTGGCCTGAACGATGTCGGTTGACATGGTGGTTCTCCTCTTTGCCGTGGAAACTGTGGGAAAAACGGGGTCCGGCACTGCCTTTTCGCGGGGAAGCTCACGGCACGCGTGCCGCGGCGGCAGGCGGACAAAACGGTTCAGTTGCCATGAGTATACACACGTATATGTCACCTGTCAACAGGCGTGAACGCCAGATTATTCGTTTTTGTTTCACATGGCTCCGACCGCTCCTTGGGAGCAAAAGGGCGTGACCGGCGGAGGGGTGGATTGCGCTCCGGCGCCGCGAATGCGCTCAAGGCGTCTCGCGTCGAATGAGGTCCGCCGTTCGGCGCACCGCGATCGCGTCAATTCCGTCGAAATCCCGGTCCTCCGTCCAGATCGGATAGCCGAGTTTCATGGTCAGTGCAAGAATTTGGATTCGCATCGACAATCAGCGGCTCAGGCACGATCAAATCCGTTGGGTCTCGTGCGCTTCGCCTCGAAGTCGGCCAGCATCTCAGGCTCGGACAGGCCTTTCGCCGTCATCGCCGCACGGGTCGAGTCGGAGAGTCGATAGAACTCGCCCTTTCGCCTTTCCCATGAAAGCTTCTCGCGCACCGCTTGCACGACGAAATCCTCCGGCGAGCCATTCCCCGGAACAACCGTCTCGATCTGGTCGAAAAGAGCTTGCGGAATTTGGACCTGCGGCATATTGCACCTTCCACTCTATTCTAGGATCGACATTGACATCCTGCAAGCCATCGGATTCGACCGTGTGTTGCAGGGGATTGTCAGCACGAAAAGCGGAGCACGCGACGGCTGACCGCTACTACGCCCAGCAAAGCGGCCAGTAGCGCCAACGTGCCCGGTTCGGGCACGGGCGAAGCCGCCGCGGCGTTGATTACCGGAGCAAAGGACGGGAAGAGCGAGGCGTTGCCGACGGTCAAGCTCGAACCGTCGCGCAGCGCCTCGCTGTTGGTTGCGACCAGCGTGCCGGCCTCGACGAACGTGCCGCCGCGGTACGTATTCGTGCCACTTAACACCAGGCGCCCCGTGCCGTCGCCGCCGAGCGTGAGCGATTCCGCGCCGTTATCGTCGCTGATGTCTCCGCTGATCGAGAGCCAGCCGCGGCTCGATTCGCTAATCGTCAAGCTGCCAGCGACGACGATCGCGGGCGAGGTAATCGAGTGGCTGCCGGCGAGGACCAGCAATTGCGACCCGCCCGTGCCGCTGGAATTGTTCAGCGTGAGCGTGCCGCCCGAACCGGCAGCCAGCGTATAACTGGCCGATCTGTTATTGAAGGTGAGAGAACTTACAGTCTGATCGCCATCGAGCGTAATCGTGCATGATGCAGTCGCCGAACTTCCCAGAACGGCCTGCGAACCGGTACCGTTGGGGACTATGCCAGACGCCCAGTTGCCGGCCGTGTTCCAACTGCCGCCGTGGACGTTGTTCCAGGTATCGGTCGGTGGACCAAGCCTGATCGCGAAGACCGTGCCGGATCCGCTAGTAGTCGTACCGGATTGGTAACCGCTGCCGCCGTATTCCGTCACCCCGTAGAGGGTGTTCCCGCTAACTATCAAGCCTTGTGGGTCCATGCCGTCGCTGCCATTGAACGACGCCACTATCGTAGCCGCGCCCCCGTTTAGCGGGACGCTGACGATTGCGCCATCTCCATAGGCGCCGCCGTATTCATCCGAAGCGTAAAGTGTATTGCCCGCCACGGCCAGGCCGGTAAGAGCGTCCTCCGAGGGGTAACTATAACTGGTAGAGTATGTGGAAATAAGCGTGAGCACCTCGCCCGTTAGAGGCGTGCCGAAGAACGCGCTACCTGTCCCGTAAACAGTGTTGCCGCTGAGTATCACGATTCCCGAAGGAGGGCCTGCGGTGCCGATCCCAGAGTTGAAGCCCCAGAGGACGGTAGGTGTGCCACCGCTTACTGGAAGGCTGAAGATACCGCCGTCGCCACCTCCGCTATAGTAGGAGCACTCGCCATAGAGCGTGCCGTTGCCAAGCGCCACGTTGGACGAAGGATTCGTAATTGCACTAGCGTTGAAAGATCCAAGGACCTTCGGAACGCCGCCACTTAGCGGAAGGCTGAAGACCACGCCAGAGCCGGAACGCGAGAAGGCCGGGTTCGATCCGGGACCGCCGTATGTAGTCGTGCCATACAAGGTACCTCCGCTGACCGTCAGACCAGCCGATGGATTCTCGCCGTCGGTGCCATTGAACGTCGCAAGCACAATGGGAGCGCCACCGCTTAGGGGAACGTTGAAGACGGTGCCACCGCCCCAGCTTCCAGCCAATGACGAGTTGCCGCCATATTGGGCCGTCCCGTACAAGTTATTGCCAATCAGGAGCAAGCCGCCATTCGGCTCGAAACCTTCGCTACTACCAAAGGCAAACGAGGCCAACACGTTCGGCGCGCCGCCTGTCACCGGAAGGCTGAAGACATCGCCGGCGGTGCTGCCGTAAAGCCTACTGCCGGCAAGCGTCAAGCTGCCTTGCGGGTATATACCGTTGCTGCCGTTGAACATTGCCAGCGTGGTAACCGTTTGCGCATCAGTCTCGGCAGCGGCGAATCCGGCGAGAATCAATGCACCGATAAGCGAGATCCTCCCGCCGAGACGACGTTGCGAACGAGGACGCATAGATTGCAACGAAATAGAATGAGTTTTCGACATTGGATCTACTCTTTTGAACGTAGGGTGTTTACGACTCGCTCGCCATCGGGAGCTGTAGTGTTATGCGCAAGCCTTGGCGGTTCACGTCCGCAAACACTGCATCCGACGCGAGTGGGTTCGTCACGGGCCGGACCGCAACAGCAGCGTGCCGCAGGTCCATTACTGAGCCAGCAGGCGAGGTAATCGTCGTGGGAGCTACGTAGCTGGCCACGCCGAACAAGTTGTTAATCTCGCCGCCAGCCAAAACGTCGCCGTTGGACGCGATGGCCAATGCCTGCAAGCCGGGATAACCGCCATCGTTGTTTGTAAAAGGGAATTGCGAAGCGGCAACCACTCCGGCGCTGCCAAAGCTCGCGTCCGGCGTGCCGTTGGAGGTAAACGCCAGCAACCCATTGGTTTCGCCCAGCATAATGTCGCCGTTGGGCGCCAGCACCAGCGACGTCGGCGAAGGGCTGCCCGCCGCGGTGAACGTCTCCACGCCGCTATTGCCGAAGCTCGTGTCCAACGTGCCCGGCGTTACGCCGTCCGACGCGTCCGTCGGCGTAATGCCCGAATCAAATCGGGCAAGATAGTTGCTTCCGGCGGTCACAATCATCACGTGGTTCACCCCAAGATTGTCGGTGGCCGTTTCCAGCGACAGACCGAGGACCCCAGCTCCAAAGTTGTTCTCGTTCGGAATTGCGAGCGTAACCAATCCCTTCGTGCCGAAACTGGTGTCCACCGTGCCGTTGGCGTTGAGCCGGGCCACGCCCGCGTCAATCGTCGAGCTATTGAGACGCGTCCAACTGGCAACGACGATCTTGTCGTCGGGCTGGACGACCATCGGCATTGGCTCCGCGTTCGGAAAGAAAGAGGTCGTATACGCGACGCCACCTGCGCCGAACGAGTTGTCGATGCCTCCGTTGGGCAGAAACCGCGCTACGCCGCTTGCGTCATTTCCCATTTCGCTGCCAGCCGAGACGACCAGATCGCCCGAACTCTGGAAGGCGGCGTCGCCCCATCCAACTTTCCACGTTGACGTATTGAACGTTTCCTCGCCCGTGCCGTTGAACGTCGTATCAAGCGTTCCATTGAGGTTGTAACGGGCGATGGCGATATAGCCCACTTGCGTGGCAGTCGACTTCGTCCATACCGTGGTCAGCACGTTGCCCACCACGACGATTTTGGTGCTGCCGCCCACGTTTTGCAGGAGGACGGAGGTCGCTTCCGAGCCGTCGTACAATCCGGCGCCTTTGGAGGGAATCGCGAAGAAGGTCGTCTCGACCTCGCCGCTGCTGCCGAAACTCTTGTTGATCGAGCCGTCGGGGTTATAGATGGCAAGGACGAACGAGGAGTTTTCTTGCCAATTCGGATTGGACGTGGGCGCATAAGCCTGCGTGCCCGCGGCAATGACGCTGCCGGCCGGATAGGTCACCCCTTTATAAGTCACGGCGCTGGGCAGCACGGCCATCGCATTGATGGTCGGGCCGGGATTGTTCATGACTTGCAGCCCGCTCTTGACGCCCAACTGGGAGTACGGAATGGGAAACGCGGTGCTCACATAGCCGCTGCCCGCGGTCGGAGCACCGGGCCCAAACGCCGGCTCCAAAGTGCCCGGCGAGGCGGACATCATGGTCCGCGACTCCAAGTTTTCCAGCGTGAGTTGCCGGCCCTTGCCGCGCCGGCCGACGTGCCGCCCGTTGGTTGACCGGTTAAGCCACCGTTGTCGCAATTCTCTTGGAAACATGGTCGAATCTCCACTGTTTGGGTTGATTGATAAGGGATGGTTGTTTCTCGGATATCGCCGCTACCAAAGAACAATGCGACAACCGCCGGCAAAACCCCTCACGCTGCAAAGGACTTTTTGGGACCGGAGAGTGACGCCCTGCTCACCCAGGCCATTGCACGACCCTTAGTCGCCAGGCGGCAAGGCTGTCGCTTGTTATCCATCGGCCAGCGCTTTAGCACGGATAGCCGATCGACGCTCGGATCGACGCGGGAATCGCCCCAAACCGGCACGCAAGATTGAATGAAAATCAAAGTCACGCCCTGCTCGTCCGCCGCCGCAGATAAACTACCGCGAGCCCCAGCGGTGCCGTTGCCAAGAGCGCAAGGGATGCGGGTTCGGGGACGGGAACGGTGATTGGGGACGAAATGGCGTATAAGGGTTGGTCGCTTGTGTAGTAGATATTCCCGGGGACGTATCCGTCCATCCAACTACCATTTCCCGTCCCGATGATTCCCGCGACAGGGTAGATTTCACCTAAGGAATTCTCGTCGCCTGACCAATAATCCCCCGATGGTTCTGATCCAGTCCAAACGACTGTGTCGGGAGCGGCAGCGCCGAATTGGTCGTATAAAGGGCCCTTAAACGCAGCGTCGGAAAATAAGCTTGGAAAGTTGGGCTCGAGAAAATCACCGTGCGTATCGTAGATTTTGATATTCGT
This sequence comes from uncultured Planctomycetia bacterium, assembly GCA_963707295.1. Lineage (GTDB taxonomy): Bacteria > Planctomycetota > Planctomycetia > Pirellulales > Thermoguttaceae > JANXQG01. The sequence continues at coordinate 1,418,605 of CAVPPL010000005.1, read as the reverse complement.
GGTGCTGCTGGCTTGGTTGGCTGCCGACCCCATTTCGGAGTTCTCGTTGTAAGTTGACGCAACTGCGGTCCATGTAACTCCTAATGCTTTGAGTACCGCACTTTGGTCCGCTTCCTGAGTGACGAAGCTGTCGTAATCCGTTATGTTCGAGCTTCCCCCAGTTGTTCCGCCGGATGTCACAAACAAAATCTGGTACTGGCTACCGGGAGCCAACCCCGTGGGGAGGACGGCATCAGCCGTTGCTGTCTCAGCAAGCATTGTCGCCGACAAAGCGACCGCGGCTAAACCTAGCACCATCGTTTTCTCGAACATGATCTGTCTCCCAAAAAAGTGCGAGCCTATCGTATCAGCATACACACGATGCGGCGTAACCGCAAACGCTTTCTGCGCTGGTGGTTTGCGGTGCAATAAGGAAGTCATCGCTGGGCGCGCAACCCGACCGCGCGGCGGATGGCTGGGCCGAGGGGCATCACCCGCCGCCAGGCTGCCGCCGGCGCAACGTCGTCGCCAAGCCGTCAACGTCCGCGCCGGCCGCTTGCCGGCGGAACTCATCGACCGCCTCAGAGATCAATGCGACAACCGCCGCCAAAACCCCTCAGAAGATTACGCGGTTTTTTCGGAGGGAGCACTTCCGCGTTTGCCAAGTCCGGCCCAGTGCGAGCGCCGGCGCCGAGTAATGCAAGCGTGCTCGGCTCGGGCACGGACGTGGCCGCTCTGGCAGGAGTTATGGGCGAATAGGACGGAAAGAACGAGGCGTTCCCGACGATCAAGCTCGACCCGTCGGGCAGCGACTCGCTGTTGGTCACGACCAGCCTGCCATCCTCCACGATCGTCCCGCCGCCGTACGTATTTTTGCCGCTGAGAACCAGTATTCCGCTGCCGTCACCGTTGACCGTAAGGGATTCCGCGCCGTTGTCGTCGCTAATGTTCCCGGAGATAAGAAGGCGGCCGCGGCCGGACTCGCTCACGGTCAAATTCCCGTCGGCGATTTCCACCGGGGCCGTGATCGAATGGGTTCCGGCGAGCACAACGATCTGCGACGCGGCGCCGGCATTGTTCAAGGTGAGCATTCCGCCCGAACCTGCGGACAGCGTGTAGCCCGCGCTGCCGTCGTTGAATATAAGCGATCCGACCGTCCGAGCGCCATCCAGCGTTATCGTGGACGAAAGGGTCAACGCACTCCCCAAGATCGCCTGCACTCCAGCGCCATTGGGAACCGTCCCGGACGACCAGTTGCCCGGCGTGTTCCAACTTCCGCCGCCGGACTTGGACCACGCACTTGCCGGCAAGGCAAGGGCGAAGACGGTGCCGTAGCCCGTGAAACCCTGATAGACGTAGCCACTACCGCCTTGTGAAGTCACCCCATACAGAGTGTTGCCGCTAACCATCAAATTGCCGTAGGAATCCCAGCCGTCGCTGCCGTCGAATGACACCAGAGCTGTTGGGTCGCCGCCGCTGATGGGAACGCTGAAGATCACACCGCCGCCGTTGGCGCCCCCGGCGGCGGTTGTTCCGTAAAATGTACTACCGACGAGCGTTAAAGCGCCGATAGGTGTCTGACCGTCGTTGCCGTTGAATGAGCCGAGCACCGTAGGCGTGCCGCCGCTCGCGGGAAGGCTAAAGACCTCGCCATCGTTATTGTAGGCGCCCGAAGTTCTGTTGTCCCGTACAGCGTGCCGCCGACTAGCGTGACGCCGGTGGGATCGTATCCGTTGGTTCCGTTGAACGTCCCAAGCACGGTCGGGTTGCCACCGCTGATGGGAAGACTAAAGACCTCGCCCTGCGAACCGTTACTCAACCCGGCCGTCCCATACAGGGTGTTTCCGATGAGCGTTAAACTACCCGGCCAACCGCCGTCGGTGAAATTGAACGAGGTTAGCAATGTCGGATTGCCGCCGCTCACTGGAAGGCTGAAAACTGTGCCATCGTATCCAGAGGGGCCTCCGCGTTGAGCCGTTCCATAGAGCCTGCTTCCGCTTAGTACTAAGCTGGTCGGCGCAGTGCCGTCGCCGCTGCTGAGCGACGCCAGCACGGCGGGAGTGCCACCGCTGGTAGGAAGGCTGAAAACTACACCATTGTTTTCAATCCCGTACAACATGTTGCCGGAGTTGACCAGGGATACTGACCAGTTGTAGAGGTAGTTGCCGTCGAGGGAGGCGAGCACCGTAGGGGTGCCGCCGCTTACGGGAATGCTGTAGACGACCCCTTTGCCATAGTCACCGCCTTCCTGCGTCATGCCATACAGTTGGCTGCCAACTAGCGTCAAACCGCCGCCCGGACGTTGGCCGTTGCTGCCGTTGAACGAACGCCAGCGTAGTAAGAGTTTGGGCATGAGAATCGGCGACAACCGAGCCGAGCAGAATCAATGCACCGCCGACAAGCGCAGCCCCGCCGCCGAGACGACGGTGCCCAAAACGAAACAATCGATGCAGCGAGACGGAACGAGCTTTCCGCATTTGATCTACCTTTCTAATTTGTTTGGGGAGGGGTCAGAACTATTTTCCTTCGCTTCGTTCTCATAACGAGTTCTGGCCCCTTTTCTTTTCCAATGGGACATGGTTGAGAATTGGCGTTGATGGCTTGGACCTCGCAGCAATTCTCTCAAGCAACGTCTTATACTCTGGCTGGTCGCGCAAGGCGGCCAGATCGCTGTCCCGTTTCAGCTTTTCAAAAAACTTCGGATTGTCGAATAGCCCCAAATCACAAGCCTGTTGCAGGCATTCAAAGGTCTTTTGCATCAAGGGGTTGGCAGATGCCGAGGATCGATCTACATCTTCGATTGCCGGGCTGCCGATTTTGTCCGCAAGAGATCTTGCCTGAAAGCAAGCAAGATAGTAATAGGCGTTAGCCAAGCCCTCACGATACTGCGGCCCCTGGGGATGCCTCTCCGCCAGGATTCTCGAAATGGGGACAACTTCCCTGTAGGCCGTTGCCGCTTGCTCGGCTCGGCCTGTGGCCTTGTAGAGGACGGCCAGGTTGGTGTAGCACTTGATTAATTCTTCACTCTGACGTTCAGGCAACCGGGGATGCTCTTTCACCAAGGTGTTCCAGGTGTCGAGGGATTTCTTGTAGGCTGCTTCCGCCTCCGTGGACCGGCCAGTGTCCACATAAACGATGCCCAGGTTGCAGTAGCTGGTTGCCAGCGAATGCTGATATTCGGGCGTCTCGGGATGTTTTTTTACGAGGATTCTCAGAAGAGCGAGGGCTTGGTTGTAGGCTGCTTCCGCCCCATTGGACCTGCCTGTGGCTTGATAGAGATTGCCCAGGTTGTAATGGCTGCTCGCTAGTCTGCCCTGGTATTCGGGCACTTCGGGATGCCTTTCCACGAGGACCTTCCACAGGGCGTTAGCTTCCTTCTCGGCGGTTTCTGCTTCGTTGACCTGGCCCGCGGCCTTAAGGCGGACGCCCATGACTTGGTAACTGTCTGCGAGATAATTCCGATATTCGGGCACGTCGGGGTGCTTTTCCACGAGGGCCTTCCAAATCGCGAACGCTTCGTTGTGCGCCGCCTCAGCTTCCTTGGCCTGGCCTGCGGCGTTATAAATGATGCCCAGGTTGTGGTAACCGCCTGCTAGATGTTCTTGATATTCGGGCACCTCGGGATACTTTTCCACGAGGGTCTTCTCAATGGCGATTGCGCTCTTTTTGGCAGCTGCCGCTTCCCTGGTCCGGCCTGTCGCCTGGTAGATATTGCCAAGGCTGTCGTGACTTGCAGCTAGCATATTCCGGTACTCGGGCAGGTCAGGATACCTCTCCACGAGGACCTTCCGCAAGGCGAAAGCCGCCTTGTGGGCCGCTTCCGCCTCCTTGAGCCGACCTGTGATAGCATAGAGAACGCCCAGGTTGTGGTAGGCGTTCGCCAGATTATGCTGATACTTGGGCTCCTCGGGATGCTTTTCCACCAGGATCTTTCCGGCGGAGGTGGCTTCCTTATAGGAAGCCTCCGCTTCCTTGGCCCTTCCTGAGCGCATGTAGAGTCCGCCACGGTTGTTTTGGATAATTGCAAGTTCCTTCTGATGTTCAGCATCGTCGTCATTGATCTGTGCAAGACGTGCCGCATCGAGCGCTTTTTGATAGGCGGTTTCAGCCTCAGGCCAATTGCCCATAGCACTTTCGATGTCCCCGCGCAGATAAAGGCCCCGATGCGCTCATACTGCAGATCGGGGTCGTTAGCCTCAAGGGTGATCATTTTCTCATAATACTCATTCGCCGACTCCAATAAGTCACGCCGTAGTTTTTCGAGATTGTGCGGCTTTAGCCGTGGATCGTCGGCAACCTGTGTGTAGTACTTTTTTACGGCATCGCGGGCCATCTTCAAATTGTTCTTCGCCTTCTTCGCTTCATCCTCGGCTTGACGACGGGCAGTCTCGGCTTCACTGCGCCAGTTTCCGTGTCGAACCGCAGCTTCGCTTCTCGATAATATCCACGAACGGCCAGAATGGTGATCACTATCAGGAGTGCCAAAAAACCCGCGGCGATCGAGAGCGGCACACGGAATCGACGCGCGAGTTTCCGCGCCCGGTACCAGTTTCCCGGCGGACCGGCAATGACCGGCTCGTGGGCCAGATAGTGCTCGATGTCCCGTGCATAATCGCTGGCCGTGTCGTACCTCCGCGAGCGGTCTTTCTCCAAAGCCTTCATTACGATCCAATCCAGGTCCCGCCGCAACTGGCCGCCCAAGCGGGCAGGGTCGGTCTTGCGGTGCGCGAAGACCGCCGTGTCCGCTGCTTTCAAAGTGCTGACGCGCGTGCTCGGCGGTTGTGGCTCGTCCTCGCGAATCATGCGGCGAACCTCGTCAAAGGCCGCCTTCTTGACCCGCTCTTGATCGAACGGCGTCGTGCCTGTCAGAAGCTCGTAGAGCATCACGCCCAGCGAATAGATGTCGCTGCGGGTGTCGATGTCCAGGTCGCTCATCTCGGCCTGCTCCGGGCTCATGTAGAGCGGCGTGCCGATCATCTGCCCGAAGTCGGTGAAGAAGCGTCCTCTCGGTCAGCGGCATGTGGATCGCCTTGGCGATGCCGAAGTCGATGACCTTGGGGACCGGCACGCCGTCGTGGAGCGTGACCAGCACATTCGAAGGCTTGATATCGCGGTGGATGATCCCCTTTTGATGGGCGTGCTGCACGGCCTGGCAGACCTGGACGAACAATTCCAGCCGCTCGCCGGATCGTTAGTTCGTTGACGTCGCAGTACTCGGTGATCGGCATGCCATGGACCAGTTCCATGACGAAATAGGGCCGGCCCGATTCGGTCGCGCCGGCGTCGAACACCTTGGCGATGTTGGGGTGGTCCATCATGGCCAGGGCCTGCCGCTCGGCCTCGAAGCGGGCGATCACCTCGCGGGTGTCCATGCCGGGCTTGATGATCTTCAGGGCAACCTTGCGGCGGACCGGCTCCCGCTGCTCGGCCATGTAGACGACGCCCATGCCACCTTCGCCGATCTGTTCCAGGAGCTTGTAGCGGCCGATGACCGTGCCGGGGGCTTCTGCTGCGGGCGGCAGGCCAATTGTGCGGTCGATTTCCGCAACGGGCGTCTCCAAAAAGTTCCCTGCCTTGGCATGAGCGGCGAGCATCCGCTCCACCTGCCTTCGCAGGGCCGGGTCGTCGCGGCAGGCCTCGTCGAGATAGCCGCCGCGCTCTTTGGGCGAGCCCTTTTCCAGGGCCGTGGCGAAGATCGTTTCGAGGGAAGAGGAGGCAACCATACAATTCAATGCGACGAACAGACAAGAAACCCCTCACGGCCTAACGATCAGCCCTCACCCCCTGCCCCTCTCCCATCCTGCTGGGTACAGCAGGCGGGAGAGGGGAGACTTCGGTCGGAAAGTTCCCGGAGGGAAACAAGCCCTCACCCCTTGCCCCTCTCCCAGCGGGCGAGGGGAGGTTTGCGTCGGAAAGTTCCGCGAAAAGCCACGATTTGGCGAAGGTCCAGTAGCGTTCCGCAGTGGCCAGGGAAACGCCCAGCGCCGCGGCCGCTTCGGGCATGGTTAGCCCAGTGAAGTAGCGGAGTTTGACGAGATTGGCCTTTACGGGATCGAGTTCGGCCAGCTTGGTGAGGGCTTCATCCAACGCGAGAACGTCTTGCCCCGGCGAGTCGCTAACGGCACACTGAGAATCGAGATCGATGCGTTTCAACGCCCCGCCATGCTTCAGCCGCTGCTTGCGGCGGGCCTGCTCGACCAGAATCCGCCGCATCGCCTCGGCCGCGGCGGAGAAGAAATGGCCGCGAGAGTCCCACCTCTGGGCCAACTTGACATCCACCAGCCGCAGATACGCCTCATGGACCAAGGCTGTTGCTTGCAGCGTCTGGCCGGGGCGTTCTTGCGTCATTTTCTCCACCGCCAGCCGCCGAAGCTCATCGTACACCAGCGGCAGAAGCTGCTCCGCCGCCTGGGGGTCTTGTTCGATGATGGAGAGGATCCGCGTGACCTCGTGCATTTGACGCATCCGCTTGGTGAGGAGGCACTAATGCCCCCCATTATAGCCCGGCGCGGCGAGAAAATCACGCGACAAGCGAAAGCACGTCGCCGCCGCTCAGCGCGTGCGATTCCAGCGAAATGCCGACGGTCGCAACAACCGCGGGTGTTAGTAGAGCGCGTCCGGCCGCGTTTCCCCCCAACCGACCACCGGCATGTCGCGCGGCAAGACGAAGATCTCCACGCGGCGGTTCTTCTGCCGATCGACCGCCGACTGGTTGTCCGCCACGGGTTCGTGCGAGCCAAAGCCGGCGATGCCGATCCGCTGGTCATTGAGACCTTGGCCGCGGAGCACGTCGGCCACCGCCAACGCCCGGGACGTGCTCAAGTGAAAATTGTTCGGATATTTGTCCCGCATGGAGACGCCGACGATCCGTTGGTTGTCCGTGTGGCCGACGACCATGACTTTGAGGTCCTTCGCCTCGGAGCGCTCCAGCACCTGAGCCAGTTCGACGAGCATCTGCCGCGCGGCGGGGCGAAGCTCGGTCTGGCCGCTGTCGAAGAGCACGTCGATGTCACACTTGCTCACGCCGGTCTCGGCATCGAAGCTCAAGTTGGGATACTGCTGCGCCCAAAGGGCAAGCTGCTGATTGACGGCCGCGGGCAAGCGGCGGCCGTTGGGAAGCCCGCTGCGCGGGCCGTCGCTTGCGGCCAAGGCCGCGTGGTTGGGGTCGGCCTGATCGTGGGCGGACAAATCGTGCTCCGCGCGGATAAGCTGATCCTCGACGTCGTGCGAGTGGACCTTGAGGTTGTCGATCTGGGCGAGATAAGCCCGGTTCTGCTCGACGAGAACGCGATTGGTCGTCTGCTCGTTGACGAGGTCCGATTTGGGCACGTAGCAGCCGGCCACGAGCGTCAATGCGCCCGCGGCCGCAATCGAGAAGCCACGTCGATTAGCCCGCATGACTCGATTCCTTTCAAGTCATTGTACGGTGGGACAAGTTCGCTTCAAGCGAGCGACGGCCCACCAGTCCTGTCACGAACTTCAATGGCGGGCCTGCGCTCGCTGCGCGATCTGGTCCCACCCTACACTTTACTTCTCAAACCAGCCGAGGATCGTATCCATCAGCCAGGCGTCGAACTCGTTCGTCTTGATCGGCGTGTCGAAGCCCCACATGTTCCTGAGCAGTTCATACATCATCATGCCGACCAGGATCAACAAGATGCTAACGAGGATCAGGCTGAGGATGTTCCAGATGGAATACGGGGCCTCGGGCAATGACACGGCACCCGCGCCGAGTCCGTCTTCCGGACCGGCGAGCCCCAATTCCGTGGCGGCGGACATAACCGGCATCGCGGCCAACGAAGGTTCCGCGCCCAGGTCCTCGTCGAGCAATCCCGCCACCGGCGAACCGCCCAGCGCGGCCGCGTCGTCGCCTTCGCCTTCGGTGTCCAGGGCGATCACTTGCGAGCCGCTCTCGGAATCCTCGGTGTCGGTGAGGTCTTCCATGGGCGTAAGCTGGAAGTCGTCCTCGCTCTTCAAACCAGATACCGAGGCTGCGTCCGAAGCCATGCCGAGCAAGTCGTCCTCGCCCAACTCGAGCGATTCCTCGTCCTTGCTGAGGTTCAACGGAGCTTCCAGGGAAAGGCCGCTGTCGGCCGGATCGACGAGCGAGATACCGCTGTCGCCGCCGATGGAGATATCGCTGCCCGCGCCGGTGCCTCCCAACACCAGGTCATCGTCCTCAAGTTCGTCTCCGCCGAGAACGACCGACGAGTCGCCCGTGGACGGTTTGGCCGGCGCCGCTTTGGCGGGCACGGCCATCGTGCTGTCGCCCAGTGTGAGGTCGTGTTCCAGCGTCATATCGAGGTCTTCAAACCGCGACGCAGCGCCGGCGGACGTGTCGCCCGGCTTCGGCCCGACGGACGGTTTCGATCCAGCCAAGTCGATGTCACTTCCCAGCCCGAAATTGCTCAGGCTGGAACCTGCGGCCAGCTTAACGTCGCTTTGCGCAAGGTGGATATCGCTATCCGGATTGGCGGCGCCCTTGTCCCCGCCGATCACGGTGCCGGAGAGGCCCGGATCGGACGCTCCCAGCTCGATTTCGCTGGCCAGCACGTTGTCGCCGTCTTCTTCGCCGGCGCCGCCGGCGCCGCGTTCGGCCGCCGCGCGGTCGATATCCTCGCTCTTAAATTTCCAGTCGGCCCCGTCGCGATATCCGTAGAGTTCCCGGCGGAGGACCATCTCGTTGATCTCGGCCGGAGAGAGGCCGAGAATCCTGGCGGCCTCGGCGACATTGTAATACTTCTGCGCCATGAACGTTACCTCTGTTCCAACTGCGAACGAATCTCCCGCGGAGTGGGATTGTCGGGGTTGAAATCCATCATCATCAAATCGTAGTGAATGTTGCGAACGCTGCGGAGGCTGATCTTGCCCGTGCCGGCCTCGATCCAGTAAACGCCCATCGTCTGTTGACGAGGATCGATGACCGTCAACAATTGCCCTTTGTCGCCCATCGGCGAGGGCACGGCGATCAGTTCGCCGCCGGAGCCGTAAACCGGGGCTCCCGGCTGCGGAGCCGCTGGCGAATAGGCAGCCTGCGTAAAGGGATGCTGGGCCGCGGCCTCTTGCCGCCGGTCCAACAGACCGACCGCCAAGGCCACGACGCAAGTCCCCACCAATAGCCCCAAAATCGCCCGTTTCATCGCACACCCTCCGTCTGAAGTTGGGGAAACCGGGGCCTAAACTCTATTCTAAAAGCCCCGGCTTCCATTGCAAGCAAAAAGATTGAAAGTAAATGGGCACAGAATCGCGTCCCGCACGGCGGAACGGGCTTTCCGCAGTCCTGTTACGATGGCATAACTCGTTGGCACAAAAGCACTTACATCAAACGGCTTAGACGCTTGGCCAACCCGGCGCGAGTCTACCGCCATTTTGGGGAGGAAACAAGGGCAGTTTGGGAGAGTCGGCTCCCGCTCGGCCTTGCGACTTTGGATAGGTGCGGCTTGCTACTGTTGCGCCGGAGCCGCCGGAATATGATCGCAGCCCACTGTAGTCGCCGTGCCGCTGATTTCGAAGTTAGCGGTGTTGGCCAGTTACCGTCCACCGCGAAACCTTCCTTTGCCGGTCGCGGCGTCTCCACTTTTGGATTGACGTATTTGTTAGGGGGAATCCGCTCGCATCCAGCTAAACTGGCTCTTTATCCTTCCAAATCGATGCCACCGCTGTCGCTATCGCCATCGTGGTCGGGATCGCTGCCCGCCGCCTTGATCGGCTGGCTCGGAGTCGCTGCGGCCTTTGGTTGAGGTTTGCTCGGCGCAGTTTGAATCGGTTGGCTGGGAATCGGCGTTGAAGTGCCGACGCTGTTGATGGCTGACATTACATTCGTCCATTGTTTTCGAGTGCTGATCTCGGAATTCAGAGATATTTGGACGGGATCGGCCCTCTTGCCTCGATACCTCCACGAATTTCAGATTTGGGTTATCCGTAACGCTTGTAGCGGCTATGAGCCGCGCCGACGTAATTGGAACCTATGCGATTGCCTGGCACTGCGCAGTATCAGCGTTCGCGCCTGTCAAGTGCAAGGTCATTTGCTACAATGGGGCATGGCGCGCTATTGGTCGCCAATAGAAACACGGCTCCCACGGCTATGCTGACTCAAGGCGAAGGCTTATCGACGGTTCGCGGTCTTGCCGCGAGGGTCTGCGCAGCAGAAGTCATGGATCAGCCGGGCTTGGGCGAAGTCGAGCACGGCCGCGCGCTGGCCGGCTTGGCACGTCTCAATTACGTCAGCGGCAGCGTAAGCACGATTTGGCCATCCATTTTGGCTGCCGCGCGACGAACCGATGGACCGTTGCGCGTGCTCGATCTGGCGACTGGCGGCGGCGATTTGCCGCTGGGACTGTGGCGCCGGGCTCGACAATTCGGCCTTAATATGAAAATCCTGGGAGTTGATATTAGTGCTCAGGCAATTGATATTGCCCGGCAGCGAGCGCAATGCGCGCTAGCGCAAGCGTGACGTTTGAAACCTTGGACGTTCTCTACGACCCATTACCGGTAGGATTTAACGTTATCACCGCTTCGCTCTTTCTGCATCACTTGGAAGATGAACAAGCCCAGGGTCTGCTCGCCAGGATGGCTGCTGCCGCACGACAAACTGTGATCGTGAACGACCTCGTGCGCAGCCGGGGAAACCTCTTGCTTGTGGCGCTTGGAGCGAGAGTATTGACTACTTCGCGAGTTGTCTGGACCGACGCCTCGCTCTCGGTTCGGGCGGCATTCACCGTCGAGGAATTACGCCACCTCGCCATTGCCGCCGGGCTGCGCGAGGTTAGGATTACACGTCGCTTTCCGTGCCGGATGCTCTTGGAGTGGAGAAAAGGTTGACGCCGAACCCGCCTCCAACCGCTGAAGCTCGCTGCGAAGCTACACTGCCATTCAACAATGCGGCGAGGCACTCTTGGGACGTTGTGGTGGCCGGGGCGGGACCGGCCGGCGCGATCTGCGCGGGCTTGCTGGCGCGCGAAGGTATTTCGGTGTTGCTCGTTGATAAGTCCGAGTTTCCGCGGGAAAAAGTTTGCGGATCGTGCCTTAACGGGGCCGCGCTCGCCGCTTTGCAAGCAGCGGGCCTCGGCGACCTGCTGACGACGTTGCACGCGGTTCGGTTGACCTCAATGCGGATTCGTGCCGGCGGCCGGGAGGCCGAATTGCCGCTGCCCGCCGGCGCAGCACTTTCGCGACGAGTGTTCGATCAGGCGTTAGTTCGATCGGCAATTGCGGCCGGTGCGGCATTCTTGCCTGGCGCCGAAGCAGTGCTCGAACCTCAAGCCGTGTCAGCGAAAAGGATTCGCATACGTTCCAGCCGCGAAACCATTTTCGTGACTGCTCGGCTGGCCGTTGCGGCCGATGGCCTTGGCGGCGGGTTCCTGAAAGCCATCGATTCCATGGCGCCCTCGGTCGCTCCACAGGCGCCGCTCGGCGCTGGCGCCATCATTGATGGGCCGTCGGACGTTTACGGCGCGGGAACCATTTCGATGGGTTGCACCGAGAGCGGATACGTGGGCGTCGTGCGTCTGGAGGATGGGCGGCTCGATGTCGCCCTGGCGTTGGATCGCGCTGCCGCCCAGTGCGCCGGCGGAGTCGCTGCTGCCGCGGCCCAGCTCTTTTGTGACAGCGGCTTGCCGTGCCCCGTGAACTTAGGTCGCGCATCGTTTCGCGGGACGCCGTTCTTGACGCGTCAGCGGCGCCGCGTCGCTGACGCCGGTTTGGTCGTCATCGGCGACGCCGCGGGATACGTTGAACCACTAACGGGCGAGGGCATGGCTTGGGCCATGCAGCAGGCCTTGTTGGCCGCGCCGATCGTAAGCGAAGCAATAGTTCGCAGTGATCCGAACCACGTGCGGCGTTGGCAACAGGAATACGAACGGTTCTTCCGAGGCCGCCGCGACGTATGCCGAGTCGCCACGTGGATGCGGCGGAATATTCGTCTTGGCCGTTTGGCGGTGGCGATGCTCGCGCGTGCGCCGTGGTTGGCCACGCCCTGGATTCGATCGGTGAACCGGGCCGCGCCACAGATACTGTGGGGCATCGTCTCATGAGTCTGGCCATCTGTGGACTGGCAACCGCATTGCCGCATCGTTCCATCGAGCAATCAGCCGCGGCGAACATCGCCGAGACTTTTCTTGCCGGCGCACGCGAAGGCAGCACGTTGATGGCGCTCTTTCGCCGCACGCGCAGTCGCCACGCGCAGCAGCGTTTTGCTCGAACAAGCCAACGGTTGCGGGCCGCGGCAGTCGTTCTACTGGCCCGCTGCGGGGCCGAACGACCGCGGTCCTTCCACTGCCCTCCGCATGCAGCGCTATGCCGACGAAGCGCTTCCGTTGGTCGTCCGGGCTGCCGAGCGGGCGCTCGATGACGCCAACAGCAAAGCCCAAGAGATCACACATCTGTTTACCGTTTCATGCACGGGCTTCTTCGCGCCGGGCATCGACATCGGCCTGACCAAGCGGTTGGGCTTGCCGCCCACCGTTGGCCGCCTGCACGTCGGATTCATGGGCTGCCACGGCGTGCTCAATGCCTTGCGAGCGGCGCAGGCGACGGTTGATGCAGACCCGTCGGCGGTCGTATTGATCTGTGCCGTCGAACTGTGCAGCCTCCACTATCAGTACGGTGGCGACTCCGACAAGTTAGTTGCCAATGCATTGTTTGCCGACGGCGCCGCGGCAATCGTCGGACGGGCGGACCGCACCAACCAACGTGCTTGGCGCGTCTTGTCGAGCGGATCGCTGCTAGTGCCCGACGGCGAAGACGGCATGACCTGGCGGATCGGCGACAACGGCTTCGAGATGACGCTCTCGCCGCGCGTGCCGGATTTGATCGGCCGGCACGTGCGTCCTTGGATGGAAGCGTGGCTAGCGGCCTCGGGCCGGCGCGTGCAAGACATCCGCTCGTGGGCAATTCACCCCGGAGGGCCGCGCATTTTGACCAGCGTTGCCGCGGCCTTGGGATTGCCGGATGAGGCGACGAAGCCTTCGGCCGAAGTACTGGCGGCGTGCGGCAACATGTCGTCGCCCACCGTCGTTTTTATTCTCGATCGACTCGTGCGGCAGGCGGCGGAACGACCGTGCGTCATGCTCGGCTTCGGCCCCGGGCTGGTGGCCGAGGCGGTGCTTTTGGAATAACGTCGTTGTTCCGCTCCGGCCAGGGTAAGAATAGCCCGCCGCAAAGCGGCGGTTGATACGAAAGGTATGAACGCGATGATTGAATGTCCAACGGTTTCCAAAGCAGTCATTCGCCAGCATTACGATCTGGTGACACCCTTCTATTGGCTGCTGTGGGGAAGGCATATTCATCACGGTCTGTGGGACGCGCAAGAATCATCGGCCCAGGCCCAGCAAAAGCTCACCGAGACCCTCGCCCGCGAGGCCCGCATCGCGGGCGGTGAAGATGTGCTCGATGTCGGCTGTGGCATGGGGGGCTCTTCGATTCACCTTGCCACGGCAAAGAATTGCCGCGTCACCGGCATCACCATCAGCCGCTTTCAACGCTTTTGGGCTGCCATTTCGGCGCGCTGGAACCGCGTTGCCGGGCGGGCAACATTCCAGTGTATTGATGCTGAGGCTGCCGCCTTCCCGGATGACTCCTTCGACGTTGTGTGGAGCATCGAATGCACGGAACATTTTACCGATAAAGCCCGTTTCTTCCAGCACGCCGCGCGTTGGTTGCGGCCGGGAGGGAGGATAGCCATTTGCGCCTGGCTCGCCGGTGAGAACCTGGCTGACGAACGAAAGATGCAATTGGTCCACGACGTGTGCGAGGGCTTCTTCTGTCCGTCGCTGGGCACATTCGCTGACTATCGCGGCTGGATGGAGGCCGCCGGGTTGATCGTCGAGCACGACTACGATTGGACCGCCCGCGTCGATCGCACGTGGGAGATTTGCCGCGACCGCGTGCGCCGCTCCGGTATGCGTTGGCTCGCAGGTCTCGTCCATCGCGGCACGGCCACGTTTCTTGACCGCTTCAGCACGATCCTCGAAGCCTACCGCAGCGGCGCAATGCGCTACGGCTGCTTCATTGCAACGAAACCACTATCTGGCGGGGCAAGCCACGGACCTTAATGCGCAATCGGCCATGCGAGAATGGCCTTGTAGCTTTCTTCATTGGACGATAACATCCGCCGCCGTAGCGCAAAGTCCCGTTAATTCAGGAGGAATATCATGCAATGGCATGGTGTGGTTCGCTGGGTGGTTGGTACCGGTCGCCTTGTTACTCGAACAGTCGTCGCCGCCCCGATCCTAGTTGCTTGCGCAACATTGGCTTTCGTACTCTTTTTTTCTTCGATTGCCGTCACAAATAGCCTTGCCCAGAACCCCGAGCCAAGCGGCGTTCAGCCTCAAAAGATCTGGAAGGCGGGCGAGATTCACACGGGCAATACGCGGATTTACGCCCACGTCTTCAAATCGACCACCTTGGGCCACGAACACGCGGTGGCCGGAATGGTGAAGGAAGGCGAGCTTCACCTCGGGGCAACGCATAACGCTGGCCGCGTTGTCGCCGATCTATCGTCGTTCATAGCGGATCCGAATTACGCTCGAAGTCTGCTGGGCCTGCCCGAGGAAAATGACGACGAAACGAAGAAGAAAGTCACCGCGAACATGCTGGGCAAAGAGGTTCTCGACATTCTGCAGTTTCCCACCGCCACAGCCAATATTGAGTCGGCTCGGCTCCTGCCAGAACGGAGCAAGAACGGGTTGCCTCAATACTCGCTGGAAGGCGAACTGACGCTGCACGGCGTGTCGAAGAAAGTGAACGTTGTTGCCGAGGCGATGGAGGTGAGCAGCGGCTGGGTGCGGCTGCGCGGCCAGGTAGCAATAAAGCAATCCGATTTTGGCATGACGCCCTACACTGCGATGCTGGGCGCAATCGGCGTGGATGACCAAGTGAACCTGTACGGCGAGGCATATCTCGTCAAGGATAGCGACATCCCGGCGCCGGTCGCCGTGTCAACACAGCCTCGATAGCAGGAGGCTACCCGATGCGTCGAAAATTGGGAATCGCCTTCGGACTGGCGGCGCAATTACTATTCGGCGTCACCGTTTGGTATCTCTTCTGGTTTCTAAAGGACGGCACCAGCGCACACGCTGAGGCGCTGCCGTTGGACGGCCTCCTGGCGCTGCAATTCGGTGTGATCCATAGCGTCGTGCTATGGCCGCCCGTGCGCCGGCGTCTAGTGGCTTGGTTTCCCGCGGAACTATACGGATGCATATTCTGCACGATCACTTGCCTCAGCTTGCTGGTGACTTTCGCTTGCTGGCGCTCCAGTCCCATCGCCATTTGGACATTCTCCGGCTGGCCTCGATTGACGATGCAAGCAGCGTTTGCAGCGTCTTGGCTCGCGCTGATCTACAGCTTGAGCCTAACAGGACTGGGATATCAAACTGGCTGGACACCGTTTTACTGCTGGGTCCGCGGACGTCCCTCGCCACGAAGGGAATTCAAGCCCCGCGGCGCGTATCAACTCTTTCGGCATCCAGTCTATATGAGCTTTTTGGGACTCGTCTGGTTCACACCGCGAATGACACTCGATCACGCCGTGCTGACGGGAATTTGGACGACCTATATCGTCATCGGCAGTAGCCTGAAGGATCGCCGGCTCGTGCATTACGTGGGCGATGCATACCGCAAGTACCAGGCCAGTGTGCCAGGTTTTCCCCTCGTGCGCTTCGGTCCATTGGGCAAGGTCGAATTCAAAGCAGCGGAAGACCGTACCGCCTGATTTCCACGGGAAGCTTGAGGACCCTCGCGTGAACTTCCGGCCCGTCCGCGAACTGCGTTCATCGACTGCTATAGCAATTGGGCTTGCGATTGCCGCCGCACAAGGCTGCTTGTCGATCCCCGATCCGATTAAAGTTCAGGCCGATGCCGATGTCATCGGGCAGATTGCCCCAACCGAGCCACAACAGCCGCTACTCGCGTCGCTGCTTCCGCACCATCGCGCAAATCCCAACGAATGCCTGGTGGCAGTCGTCAACGTTGAACGGATTGCTTCTGGATGCCGATTCCACCGGGCTCGGCTCGGCGGGTGAGAATGCAGTTTCGGTGTTCCGCGAACGGCTCGACGCGATCGAGGCCAATCGGCGAGTGCGGGCCGTGGTCCTGCGAATCCATTCGCCCGGCGGCAGCGTCACCGCGACCGATATCATGTGGCACGATCTCGAGAACTTTCGCCGCCGCACGCACCTTCCGGTCGTGGCCTGCTTAATGGACGTTGCCACCGGCGGGGCCTATTATTTGGCGACGGCCAGCGATGTGATCCTCGCCCAGCCCACAGGCGTCACCGGCGCAATCGGCTGCATCCTCAATGTATATAATCTCCAGGACCTGATGGCCCAGTTCAATATCGCCGGCATTCCCGTCAAGTCAGGAAAGAACATCGACTTGGGCACGCCCATCAAGGCCCTCGACCCGGAGGGTCGCAAAGTCTTGCAGACGATGGCCGACGAATTTCACCACCGTTTCCGAGAGGTCGTCACTCGTTCGCGGGCCCACGTCGATCCGCACCTCGAAACGACGTTTGACGGCCGCGTGTTCACGGCGTCGCAGGCAAAAGATCTGGGCCTGATTGACGAAATCGGTTACCTTGACGATGCCGTGGCGCAGGCCCGGCGCTTGGCCGGTATTTCCCACAACGCGGAGATCGTTTTCTATCACCGCCAGGGCGACCCGGCGCTTTCGCCCTATTCCGTGACGCCCAATGTTCCCTTGCAAGACAAACTGCTGCCGGTGAACGTACCGGGGCTGAATCGTTCGCGACTACCCAGTTTCTTGTACCTGTGGGAGATGGACCCCACGGTCGAAGCCATCAATGGAAAATAACAGATGAATGTATCCAATGTATTCCGTATCGGCATTTGTGCCATAACGATCATCGTTTCCTGCCCGATCGCCGGTGCGTCCGCCGAGGAGTCGAACGAGATCTTGCGGAAGTTGCTTTCCGTCGGAGTTCCCATCGCGGAGGGCGAAACTCCGAAGCTGCCCCAGCAGACATTGGCGGACGGCATGACAGCCGCGTCGCAGCGCGAGCGGATTGAAGCAATTGCCGAGGGTCGTAATTCGTGGGATGATCTGACACGACGCAGCGTGGTCGCGCCCTTCATCCTGAAGATCGCCGAAGAGGATTCCGAGCAGATGAAGCTCGGTCGCCGCGTCGACTTGTGGTTTGTGGCCTACGGCAGCCTAGATACACTGGCCAACGACGATTTCCTTAAAGACCAGTTCAAGTCGGCTTCCGACGATGCGGAGAATGCCTCGTCGGCGCGGCTGCTGGGCGACGAAGACTTGAAGAAGCGAGGCTTGGCGGACTCCTCTGCGGCCGGCGATCCGCGCTATTTGGCGGCTGAATCGACGCTGCTGGAAAAGGTGCGAGTCAGCGCAACGACGCGCTCGATCAAGACCCGCACGTCCGATTCGCTCATCGTGGCCTCTATCCTCGACGCGAGCTTCGCCGCGGACCCGGAGTTTCCCAACCGCTGGCAATCGGTTTCGCGCGACGACGGCGGCAACCGCCGGCTTGGCCCGCCGCATGCCTACAAGGGTCTCGGCTCCTACGTCAAGGCGACGCGTCTCGTCGAGCCCAGGGGCGCGCTGTTAATCGAGTATCACATCGTCTATGCGGAGCCCAAGGAATGGTTCGGCGGCGCGAACCTGTTGCGCTCGAAGCTGCCGATCATCGCGCAGACGGTGGTACGCAAGCTGCGTCGAAGTTTGGCGCAGCCGTGAGATGCTGGTCCATCTAAGTCACCGCCCCAGGAGCGCCTCGACTGGCTGCTCGAACGTCACTCGCAGCGCCGGGCAAGCCGCTCCCAGGGCGGCCATGAGCAACGCCAACAACGTCCCTTCGATCACGGACGAAACCGGCCAGTCGCCTTGGACAAGGCCCGAAGTTGCGGGCAGGCGGGCCAAGCCACTTAGAATCGATAATCCCAAGGTGGTCCCCATCACTGCGCCGGCCATGGCCAGGAGCAGGGCTTCGGTCACGATAAGCCGCACGATCTGCCGTCGCCGCCAGCCCATCGCGCGGAAGGCACCGATCTCCGGCCGCCGCTCAAGCACGCTCATGGCCATAGTATTTAGCACTCCGATCCCGCCGATTAAGGCGGCGATCGCCGCCGCCAGCCACGACATGGCGCGGGCAATTTGCATCTGCTTAAGTGACCGCACGAATTCTGCGCAGGGGGTCGCTGCGATCGCCGGATCGAGCGCCTCGATGTCGCGGCGTACCCGCTCGATGACTCGCGCGTCGCCAGGGGGCGTGACTTGCACGACGAAACCCGTCGCTTGCCCGCGGCGCTCCATTTGCTGCTGCAGTTCGTCCATGAGCATGAAAACCGCGCCGCTCTCATAGACGCTGAAGCTGTCGAAGACGCCGACGACCTCAAACTTTTGCGAGTAAAGCTCCACATT
The DNA here is from genome assembly GCA_963707295.1 of uncultured Planctomycetia bacterium. GTDB lineage: Bacteria > Planctomycetota > Planctomycetia > Pirellulales > Thermoguttaceae > JANXQG01. The sequence goes on along the minus strand of CAVPPL010000005.1, from coordinate 1,400,230 downwards.
GTCGCCTGGTCTCTTGCCAAGGTTGGCGGCCAGGATGCGGCCTAGCATGACGCGGTGGCGGTCGCCCTTTTGCAGCCGCCGTCCGGCGGTGACCTGCACGCGGTCGAGCACCGGGCAATCGGGTTCCCAGCCGTTGACGATTACCATGAAAAGTCCTTGCTTCTCGAAGGCCACCATATCCATCAGGCCGCGAATGACCTCCTTCACGCCGGGCATTTTTGCGATGCGGTCGGCCATCGCCAGCGGCAAGCCCTTGGCTAGTTGAACGGTTCCGCCCCGGCGCTGCACGACCAGGTCGGCCCCTCGCCGCGTATATAACGAGAGGAAAGACGACTCCAGCGATTGCGACAGTCCGACGAGCGACACCACGACCGCCACTGCAACGCCGAGGCCGATGACCGTCAGCGCCGAACGAGCGGGCCGCCGTCGTAAGTTCTTCCAGGCCAAAGCAAGCATGTTCATGGCAAGTTACTCGCCCGGCGGGGCTGCGTGGAGTCGGCCGTCGCGAATCCAGACCGTCCGCTCGGCCCGGCTCGCCACCTCCCGCGCATGGGTAATGACAACGAGCGTCACGCCTTGCTGCCTGTGGAGGTTGTCAAATAATTCCAGCACATGAGCGCCGGCCGCTGAATCGAGATTCCCGGTCGGTTCGTCGGCCAGTAGCAGCAGGGGGTCATTGGCCAGCGAACGGGCGATCGCCACACGCTGCCGCTCGCCGACGGAAAGTTTTGGAGGCAAATGCCTAGCGCGGTGCGACATGCCGACCAGGGCCAGAAGCGATTCCGCCTTGGCAGCGCGTTGGTGCGCCGGCCGCGAACCGGCGAACATCGGAATCTGCACGTTCTCCAGCGCCGTCAAGGTCGGCAGCAAATGGAACGACTGAAAGACGAATCCGAGCGACATCGCCCGAAAGCGAGCCAAGTCGTCCATGCGGGCAAGCGATTTTCCTTCGAAGAAGATTTCGCCCAGGTCGGGGCGGTCGAGGCCGCCGAGCAGGTTCAAGAGGGTCGACTTGCCGCTGCCGCTGGGTCCCATGATCGCCAGGTACTCCCCGCGCCCGATCGACAGCGAGACGTCGCGGAGGGCCTGTACGGAACCTTCGTCGAACTGTCGGTGTACGCCTTCGATGCGAAGCAACGGCTCTGCTTGCCGGACTGTGCTGGTCAACGGTTCACTCATAGCGCAGTGCCTCTGTGGGATCGACTCCCGTCGCGCGGATGGCCGGGTAGATGGCGCCGCCGACGCCGGCCAGAATGCCGACCGCCGCACCCACCGCAAGTGCGGCGGGCGTCAACCCAGAGGGAACCACCGTCCGTGTGAACGAGCAACGGGCCAGCACGAAAACGGCCCCCCAGGCACTCGCCGATCCGAGCGCAACGCCCGTGAGCGAAAGCACCAGTGACTCGCCTAGGATCAAGCTGCGCGATCAGAGACCGCGACCAGCCGACCGCCCGTAGGATTCCCAGTTCGCGGGTCCGTTCGATGACTGACATTAACATGGTGTTCAAGAGGCCCAGCGAACAGAGGAAAATTGCGATCGCCGAAGTCCCTTGGGCCATGCCCAGCAGAAGGCTCGCTTCCGTATTCGCAGCCACGAAATCGCGCATCGGCATCGCCTTGAGTCCCAACGGGTTTCCACTTTCATCGACAAGACCTTCCATGCCCGCGCACAATCGCCGGCCGGCAGCCGCGCCGGCCGCGGCGGGCGCCACCTGGATTTGAAACTCCGAGACCTGTCCAGGGCGGTCCATCAGTTCCTGCAAGTCTCCCAGCGTCGCGACTGCGGTGTTCGATTCAAGTGCGTCACCGGTCTGGAAGACGCCGGCAATCGAAAAGACGATTCCCTCCAGATCGACGTTTTCGCCGGGCGACTTACCCAGGGCCGCGGCCAAGCCAGCACCGAGAATCACGGCGTGACGGTCGCCCGCGGCGAGCGGGCGGCCTTGCAGGACGGCATAATGTGCCATCGCGAATCCCGACGGATCGAGTCCGTGCAAAGGGACGCCCAGCAGCGAGCCGTCGCCGAGCGAAACCATTTCGGTGAGGCTGCCATCGACACGGGCCACGCCCGGAAATGCGCGAAGCCGATCGGCCAGGCGTACATTTAAGCTGCTGGTGATCCGTTCGGCAATGCCCGCGCACTACCAGGACATCGACTTGGCTCGACGCATAATGGTTGGCGGTCGAACTGGAATAGCCCCATGCCACGCTTAGCAGTACGATCGTGGCAGCGACTGCTAGCGACACGCCTGCGGTCGTCAGCAGTGATCGGGCCTTGCGCCGCTGGAGGTTTTTAACGGCGATTTCAGCAAAACGCATCCCTTCCCCTGACGGATATTGGCTATGCCCATTGCCGGGAGATTATTACCCAATCGCAACAAATCTCCTATAGCAAAGTTGGGATGTCGCAATATTCATCCGCGTCGGCTCCGGAATCGCGTACTTAAGAGCTATACGTCGCATAGCACTTCGGCGTTTCCCACAGCCGCACCTCGACCACCGGAAAGCCCTTCGCGGCGGTCACTTCATAAATCAGCCGGGCGATGTTCTCGGCCGTGGGGTTCTCGTCCAATAGATACATCGGCTCGCCCAACTGCTTGAGCAGTTCGATGGCCGGATCGCGGCGGCAGAGAATCATTCGGTGGTCGAGATTGTCGTCGATCCAGCCGTTCATCACGGCCTTGATGTCGCCGAAGTCAAGCACCATGCCACGGTCGTCCAACTTCGCCGCCTTCAGCGTGATCAGGGCTTTGCCGTTGTGCCCGTGGAGGTGCCGGCACTTGCCTTCGTAATTCAAAAGGCGGTGCCCGTAGCAGAAATCGATCTCGCGGGTGACGTGGAACATGCTTTGTAGGCTGGGCCTCAATCCGATTCCAATAGCGAAAACCTCGTAAGACGATTGTTATCCGCCCGCCGCCAAAAGGCAAGTCGAAACACGACGCGTGAGCGAGGGAGCATCCTAACCCGACGCGAAAGCGAGGGCCAGCCGCGAAAACCTCGCTGACGCGTCGGGTTATGAACTGCGTACCGGTCCACCTGCCCGCCACGCGGCCGGATTGGTAGAATCAATCTATTACGCCCCTCCCCGGGCCGTTTCCATTTATTGCGCCTCAAAAACACGAGATCTCGCCACTATGGCCGTCAATGCCTATTCTCCCTGTCCGGCCGGCACCAGCAAGAAAATCAAGTTCTGCTGCTCCGACCTTGCCGCCGAACTCGAGAAAATCGACCGCATGATCGAAGGCGAGCAATTCGTCGCCACGCTGCAGCACATCGATAATTTGGAAGCCAAGGGCCAGTACCGCGTGTCTCATGGCGATCAAGTCGGAACTGCTGCGGGCGACCAACCAGCTCGAGGCGGCGCGGGCCTACGTGGCCGACTTCGCCGCCCGCTTTCCGCAGAACCCGGTGGCCTGGTCGGAATCGGCCCTCTTCGCGGCGATGGAAGGAGGCGGCCAAGCCGCGGTCGACATGCTGCAGCGGGCGCTAGCCCTTTGCCAAGGCGCCATCGGCGGCCGCGTTTATGAGGCAACCGCCGTTGTGGCCGCGGAGCTGCTCGAAGACGGCCGCATCGTCTCCGGCCGCGCCCTGTTGCATTTGCTCAACGCGCTGAACCCGAACGACCGCCACGTCGTCGATCGCTTGCTCTATTTCAACCGCGCCGCGAACGTGCCGCTCTTACTGAAGGCCGATCCCGGCATGTCGCCCTGCCCGGTGGACGTTCCCTGGCGAGAAAAATTCGAGGCGGCGATGGCGCCGATGAAGCGGGCTCTGGCAGGAGACGGCCGATCGCCTTGCCGCGCTGGTGGCGGAAGTGCCCGACGCGCCGGTCATCTGGAATAACCTGGCGCGCATCCGCAGTTGGCTGGCCGACGACGCCGGGGCGATTGAGGCTTTTCGGCGTTATGCGGCCCTTTCCGTGCCGCAGGAAGATGCCGTGGAAGCCGAGGCGACCGCCATGTTCCTCAGCCCCTCGCCGCTGGGCGACGAGATCGACGTCCTCCGCTGGTCGTGGCCGGTCCGCGACGCCGAGCGCTTGCAGGAGCTTCTACTCTCGGACCGCCGCATCGTGCCCACGCCCGTGGACCGCGCGAACTGGCCCATGAGCGAATCGCCGCCGCCGCGCATGACCGGTGCGCTCTTGGATCGGCCGGCCTTACGGGAGGACGACGCCGTCACGCGCGACACCATTCCGCCATGGCGGGCCAAGTATTGCTCTTCGGCCGCGAGACCGATCGCGAGCTCGGCTGGAAATCGTGGCCGTGCTGCGATCGGACGCCGACCGCGCGAAGGCGATCGTCGCTGAGATCGGCGGCGATACGCTGGAGTCCGGCCCGGAAGAAACTGTGATGGGCAAGGTATCGTTCAGCCGCGAAATGCTGGGGCGGCGCCGGGTCCCGCCGCCTCATGCGCCGCGCGAGCAAATCGCGGAGTTGCTGAAGGAGGACTATCGCGACACGGTTATGAATCTCTGGCCGGACAGCCCGCTGGGCGCCTTGGACGGCCGATCACTGCGGCAAGCCGCCGGCGACGCGGCGGCGCAAATCAAGTCGCTGGCCGTCATTCTCGTCATGCAGCAATGGTTCGATCAAGGCTCGACGGAATTCGATTTCAACGACCTGCGGGCGAGCCTTAACTTACCGACGTTGGGACTGATTGATCCCGGCGATTGCGACCTGGAGCGTTTGCCGCTGGCCCGCCTGGTGCGCGTCGAGGCGGACAAGCTAGACGACGAACAGCTCGCGCTCGCATTTCACCGTGCGTCGATTTTCCACGCCTGGGACGCCGCTAGAAAGTTCGCCCAAGTGATGATCGCCCGACCGGGGTTCGCTTCGCGTCCGGAGCGCGTCGAGGCCTATCGCGTGCTGGTGGAGTCGGCAAGCAGCCTCGGCGAGGGCCTGAAGACGCTCGACGAAGCCCGCCGGCAATCTCTCGCCGCGGGGCAGTCATGCGCGATCTGGGACCTGATGGAGCTTTCCTTCCGGTTCGGCCAGGGTGATGCCAACGAGGCGATGCGGCTCATGCAGCACATCGAGACGCGGCACATGAAGGAGCCGGGCGTGGCCCAGTCGCTCACGCGGATGCTGATCAATGCCGGCCTTCTGAATCCCGACGGCACTCCGGCTGCGATGCCCGCGGGACCGCACGGCGGCCCCGAAGCCGGTCCGCCGGCCGCCGAGCCGTCGAAGTTATGGACGCCCGACAGCGAAACGGCCGGCAGCGGCGGAAAGCTCTGGACGCCGGGGGCGTAGTCCCCGCGCCCGCCGGAAGCGGGTGAGGGCTCCTCAAGGCCGCAGCCGCTCCGGCGTTGCCGCAGAACGTCGTCGTCAATCTCGGCGGCGAAGACGCTCGAGTTCGGTTTTCAAGGGCAGCCAATAGGCGCGGTCCGCCTCGCGGATCGCCTCTTCCTCGCTGGCAAGCGCCGCGGCGATGCCCGATTCGTCGCCTCCAATCGCAAAGAGAAGTGCCGGACGTACTTCGGCCAGTGACTTGGCGATCTCTTTATGAATGGAAGTAAGCTCCAGTAGAACTGCCGGCGAGCGCGATTCGCGCAGCCAGAACGCGATTTGATCCGGCTGGGCGCCGTCGCGGTGCGCAAAGTAATGCGCGTTGACCAGCCGTCGCAACATCGGCCAGTCCTTGTCGCGCTGCGTTTTCTTGGCCGCGACCAGATCCGGAAGGGAAAGCAGTTCGATGAGCGTTCCGTCGTCGTATTCCAACGTCGTGCGCCGCTGCCAGAGGTCGGAAAACGCCGCCACGCCGCGCAAGACCGACATGACGTCTATCCGCTGGCCAAGCGCCGCGGGATGCCGGCAGCGAAAATGCACCGCATGGCCGCGCAGGAGATAATCCATCTCAAACGGCGGCACCGCAATGCGACTGGCCTGCAATTGATCGAGCGCGGCGGAGAGCCGAACCAGATTGTCCTCATCCGAGAGGATTACGACGTTGGTATCGCGGCTAAATTCCGCTCCGCCGTACAACACGCACGCCTGGCCGCCCATCAATAGGTAGCGGACGTGGCTCGCGTTCAATTCCGAAAGGACTTTGAGGATCGGGTTCGGGGTCAAGCGAGCCACCTAGTTGCAGGTAAAAGTCCCAAAGCTTCTCGCTCTCGCGCCATCGTTCCAGCGGCGAGAGACGATACCAGTCGAGCCACTCGTCTTCCACTCCATGGATCACATCTCGATCGTCTTGCCGTCGGTTGGACATAACGAAACTATACCGCGAAAGAGGCGGCGAAGCAAGAAGAAAGGCGGAACACTAGGGCAAAAAAATAGACGATAGGAACATGTCGCCAAGTCTGCCTAGCCAATGGATCCGTGGGTTCAACGCGCCCCTGGCGCGTTCGCTTCGGTCGCGGTACAATGGCGTTTAGTAAACCTCGTCGGCCTGAGCTTTTTTGGCAAGCGACTGGAAGGACGCGCGTGAGCTACATCCCGGACATGAAGTTGCTGCAGGACCGAATGGTCGCGATCGGTTGGCTTCACCCCCAACACCCATACCCACGCGGCGCCGCCTCACCGGAATTCATCGCCCGGTTGGCGATATTCGCTCGCAACTGGGACAAGAGCATCGAGGCGCTCGGTTGGGGGGCTATGGGCGGTTTCCACGAATGCGAATTCTGCACCAAGCCGCTGGAGTCGCGCAGAATCGGAAACGACATGACATCCGGCACCTTCGGCGTCCCGGCTGGCGAACAAATCTTCTACTGCCCAGAGATGATTTTGCACTACGTCACGGAGCACGGGTACCTGCCCCATGCGGAATTTGTGGAGGCAGTTATGGCCTGCCCGGTTCCGGGGACGGTCGAGTACGGTGCAGTCACAGAGGCATTCGCCTACCGGTACGGCTAATCTCGAGTACCGGGGCGTCCCGGCCAGTCGCGAATCAAGCGTGTCGTCGCTGCTGAAACCGGTCGTGCCGCTGTAGATGTTCGCCGCCCGCATTGTCTGCGCAACGCCCTCCATCGCGTTTATTGCGGTGGATCGCAAGATTGCTGGCTAAAAGTCCGGGCCATCCGCCTTGATTTCCAGGTTCACGGCTGCCGCCCAGCATGTGCCCGACAAGGAGATAGTCAGACCATCCAATACTCGCCGCTCGTCTGGTGCCGGACCTCAACCTGCGGGCGGCCAAATTATACTGTCGCCGGCTCAACCCTGCCACTCGTCACTGCCGGAAAGCTTCACCAGCTCTGCCCCCCGCCGATGCCTCGCGGCGAGACAATTCGCTCGCGGGGGCACGCGGCGCAACGACGACGATCTCACCCTTGGCCAGGAAACGCGGACGCCGAGCGACCACGCGCCACATGCCGGGCATCTTGGCTTCCAGGTCGTCGAGACCCTCGCCGGTCGTGACGACATAAGGATGAGGCGACTGCTGGACGAACCCTTGCAGCTTGACAGCGTCGTCGAGCGTGGCCACCGGGCCGCCGGCATAATACACCGTGCTGGCATCGCAGTACTGGTAGCCGGCGAGCTGCGCCGCGGCGGGACTGTCACCATGTACGGCGGCCATGAGCGGCCGGGAATGCTGGTGCCCGTCGATTCGCACGGCGGCCCAAGCGAAGAGCATGACGATAAACATCACGGCCGACGCGGCGATCGTCGCCAGATAAGCCGGCCGCCGGCCGCGGGCGAGAAACCAAAGCGCCGCCCCACCGCCAAGCACGAGCCCCAATCCGACGAGCGCGATGATCTGCTCGCCGGGCACATATCGAGCGGCGGCCCAAGGCAGGACCGCCAGCATGAGCACGCCCACGCCGAGGAATATCCCGGTGGCGGTCGGCATCGCGTACCGCGGCGCCGCCGCGCTTTGTTTCAACCAGGCGTCCAGGAAGCAAGCAGTGAGGATCGCCAGGGCCGGATAGGCCGGCAAGACGTAGTGGGGCAGCTTCGTGCTGCAGGCCGACCAGAAGCCGAAAAAGACGCCGATCCAACAAATAACGAATATATAGGACGACAATTCCTTGCCCGGCCCGCGGACCGACCGCCAGGCATGGGCGATCGTCGGCCCCAAGAAAATCAACCAGGGGAACAGACCCACGAGCACGACCGCAAAGTGATAGTAAAACGGCCCGCGATGGCCGAGAAACGGCTTGACGAAAGGGCCGAGATTGAACTTGGTGACGAACTGCGCGAGCCACTCGCCATCGGTCTTCACGGCTACCAGCACGAACCAGGGAACGGCCACCAGCGCCGCCGCACACAGCACGGTCAACGGCCGCATCGACCAGGTCACGCGGAGGATGCGAAGCGGCGAGAACGTCGCGGCGAGTTGCCTGAGCACGCCGCGCGTTCGCGGCCATACGCCGGAAGGGACGTAGGATGGACCTCCGAGTCCGTCCACTTGCCGGTTCGGATTCACGATCAGCAAGAACAGTCCCAAGGACGCGGCTGGCAGGAGGAAGCCGACGGGACCCTTGGCCAAGATGGCCAGACCGAGAAGGCCGCCGATCGCCGTGTACGTAAACCACGACCTTGGCACGTAGCCCGCGCGCGTAGCCACATTAGCGCGAGGTTCCCCGATCCCTGCCCCAAGGGCAAAAAGCAGCATGACGAGGGTGGTGATGAACGTCAGAGCCGAGTCGACCGTGGCGGCCCGTGCCGAGACGGTGAAGATGATATTCGAGGCCACGACGAGGCCGGCCCAAAAACCGACATCCGCGGAGAAGAGCCGTCGCGCCAGATGATATGTCGCCAGCGCCGTGCCGATCGCCAAGAGAGCCGCGGGCAGCCGGGCGGCGAACTCGCTTACGCCAAGCGCCTTGAAACTCCCGATCATCAGCCAAAACATCAGAGGCGGCTTCTCGGGAAAGAGATGGCCGTTGAACATGGGCACGATCCAATCGCCGCGAGCCGTCATTTCCCGCGCGATCGACGAGTAGAGGGCCTCGTCGAGGTCCCACAGCCCGGTCGCTCCCAGGTTCGCGAAATACATCGCCGCCGCCGCCACGACGATAATAAGCTGCTGCATCAGGTCCGCCGATGGAAAACGTGGATTGGTGAGCGCGCGGGGCATTTTCTTGATTTCTATTGGCAAAAAGATATGGACACGTGGGGCTTTACCCGTTATCTAAGGCAAATGACTCAACCGGCAGTTCCACGAAAACCGATTTCAGACCACGTAAGGAAGACGCTCGGTCCGCGTCGCGGATGGCAGTCTACGGATTTTGGTCAAATGGGCCAAGATCATTTCGAGCGGGGATGGGGGCAGCAAAACGGTTCCCAATTCGCCGCACTGTGATAGTGGAGAGAATATGCAAGCTGGGGGAAAAGCGTTGGCCGCAATTGAGCAGCAGCGGCCATCGTTGAGAGTAATCGCAATTGACGGCACCGATAGTCCGGCGGCCCGCGCCGAGCCGGGCCGCGCATGGCTTTGGCTGCTTGCGGCGGCCGTGATGTTGATTGCCGGCGCGATCGCCGCGTTCAATGTCGATTGCATCGTCGCGCAGTGGTTCTTCCAGAGCCGAGGGCCGAGGTATCTGCACGATCTGGCGACGATATCCGAGCTTTTCGGCCGCGGCGAGTGCGTGCTCTTGGTCGCGATTTTGATGTGGCGGCTGGACCGCACTCGGCATTGGGCCATACCGGGCCTGGCGGCGACCGCACTGCTTTCGGGTCTGGCGGCCGACGGCGTGAAGATGCTGATCGGTCGGGTAAGGCCGCACCACTTCGATATCCTGAAAAGCGTCTGGAGCAGTTTCGGGCCGTGGCTGCCGCTGGGATCGCTCGGCAGTCCGAACCAGAGCTTTCCTTCGGCGCACACGGCCACCGCGATGGGACTGGCGATTGGGCTGATGGTCGTTTATCCGGCGGCGCGGTGGCTGTTCTGTCTCGCGCCGATTCTGGTCGCATACCAACGCATGGACAGCGGGGCACATTTCCTCAGCGACGTGCTCTGCGGCGCGGCCGTCGGATGCGTCGTTGCCTCGATGACCATTCGCGCCCGCTGGTTTGATCGGCAGTATAGCGAACAGTTCTGGGGACGCGTGGCAACGATCTTCCGGCGACCGTAGGGTGCGTGCAGCACGGAATCAGCCGCCACCTGCAGCGCTCGCCGCACCAAGCGCGTCCACAAGCGCGGCAATGTGTTCCTCCGAATGCCCCCAAGTGAGGCTCACGCGCAAACAGGCCTCGCCTTCCGGCACCGTAGGCGGGCGAATGGCCGGCACGAGTAGGCCGCGCCGAAGGCGATCGGAAAGCTCGACGGCGCGCCGCGGGCAATCGACAACGATCGGGATGATCTGGCCAACGGAAGGCCCGATGAACCAGCCCTGTGCGGCCAGCCGTTGCCGCAGCGCGGCGGCGCGATTGAGCAACTCACGGCGGCGGTGCGGTTCCGCCGCGACGATGTCCAGCGCGGCCAACGCGGCGGCGGAGATCGCGGCCGGGCCGGCAGTCGAGTAAATGTACGAACGTCCACGATTGATTACATAATCGATCAGGTCGCGACTTCCGCTGATGAACCCTCCCGCGCAGCCCAGCGCCTTGCTGAGCGTGCCGACCCGCGCGGTAACCCCGCACTCCGCGCAAAGATGTTCGGCCGCGCCGCGGCCGCTGGCGCCGAAAACGCCCGTGGCGTGCGCCTCGTCGATCAGCAGCATGGCGTCGCGCCGCCGGGCGACCTCGGCCAGCTCCGTGAGCGGCGCCAGGTCGCCGTCCATGCTGAAGAGGCTGTCGCTGACGATCAGGCGGCGGCGATAGCCGGACGCTCGTGCCAGCAAGGAGTCGAGCTGCCGCCAATCGCCATGCGGGTAGGCGCGGAACATCGGCGCGGGAGAGGCGGCATCCGTCCCAGATGCTGGCGTGATTCTTGGTATCGCTGAAAACGATATCGCCCCGCCCGGCCAGGGCGGTCACGGCCGCCAGGTTCGCGGCGTATCCGCTCGCGCATACCAGCGCCGCCTCCGCGCCCTCGAATTCCGCCAGCCGCCGTTCAAGCCGAGCGTGGAGGTCGCTGCGGCCGGTAATCAACGGGCTCGCGCCGCTGCCAACGCCTTCGGCCGCAATCGCAGCGACCGCCGCGGACGCCAGCCGCGGATCGGCGGCCAGGGCCAGGTAATCATTGGAGCCGAAGTTCACGAGGGATTGCCCGGCGAGCCGGATCGTCGGCCCTTGGGAACCTTCGCGGCAGCTCACGCGGCGACGCAGCCCGGCATCATCCAAGGCGGCAAGCTCAGTGGCGAGCCACGATTCGGTGAGGGGAGAAGAGGGAAGGGCGAGGGGAGATGTGCTCACGTTCAATTCCCCGATCTTTCCTCCACCTTCTACCTTCTGCGTGACCATATCGCAATCCACTATCTGCTCACCCGCTCATGGCGCGGGCGGCTGGCCCTGCTCCATCATCCGCTGCATCATCGCCTTCTGCATGTCCTGAACGTACCCGCCGGCCGCCTCGACGAGCGGTCCAGGCACGGCTATCTCGGCCCGCACCTCATCGCTCGCCGCTTTCACCGCAAAACCGATCGGCGGGCTCTTGGGAAAGGCCGGCAGGACAAATCCCGCCCCGCCGGGCATGCCCTTCATGGCCTCCGCCGTTAGCCGCGAAGACAATTGCATCAGCCCGCGCGGGCTGAGGAACATGACCCATTGCGACTTTTCCGGCAGCATGGCCAAGGTGGCGGAGAGGTCCGCGTCTTGGGCAAGGCTCTTCTTCGGCTGCGTGAGCACGTCCAATGCGGCCGCCATGCGCTCCTGCGGTACGCCGATTCCCATCACGACCGTGTGCTCGTCCGCCGCCACGTTGTAAACGAGCATCTTGTTGCCGACGCCAAACATCATGTCGAGCATGGCCCGGCCCTGCTCGGCGCCGGGCACTTCCGAGAAGTCCATCGCCGTCTCCAGTTCGAGCGCCGGCTTGCCGGCCACTTGCAGCCGCTTGGCTTCCATCGATTTCATGAACGGTTGCTTGGCGTCCTTCATCATTTTGTTGACTCGCTCGACGTACTTCTCTTGCGTCGCAAGGATTTGCGCGGAATCGTCGACCTTCATCGTCGCGTACATGTTGCTGTAGATTGGATCGCTGCGCTTTCCTTGCTTCCAAACGAAGCTCATCGAACGAATATGCCGGGCCGATTCCATCGATTCCTTCAGCAACTTTGACATGTCGTCGCCGCTCACGCCGCCTATCGCCTTCATCGACTTCATCAACTCGCCATAGAGATTCACATAGGCATCCATACGCGCCGGAATGCCGATGCCCGCCATCGCGAATACGAACGGCCCTCCGGGCACGCCGCAGAGCAGATTCTCATTCACGGGCGGAAGCTCGGCGACGGCCTTCGAAACCTTGCCGCCTGGAGTGAGCCGCGCGGGCGATCACGCGAATCGCCCCTTGCTTGTCGCAGCGGATGCCGGCTACGGCTAGTGAGACTTCCTTCGGCGCGGCTTCCAGCACGTTGCCGTAGATTTTCTGGAAACTCTTCAGCAGCTCGGCCATTTCCGGCGGCGCGGAACCGGCCCCTTCCGAGTTTTTCAACTCATCCTTTATCTCCTCGGCGGCGCACTTGATTCCGGCAGTGGTGGCGACGACGCAAGCGTCGTTCTCCGCCAGCCACAACTCGTAGCCCGACATCTCAGCGGCGATGCTCTTCTTGGAGTTGACTGCGGCTTCGACCGCCGCGCGTTCGTCTTTGTACGAGATCACAGCGAGCCCGTGGAGCATGGCAAGGCAATGCGTGGTGTGATTGCTGCCCGCCGCAGACTGGCTCTTGATGTTGACTTCCTTGATCTTCTCGTCCGACTTGACGACGTTGAAGTTGTCGAGAAATTCCTTCTCGTCCGCGACGGCAACGAAGACCGCGACGACGACTCGCACTTTCTCCGCCTTGGTTGCAACGGCGAAGTAACCGAGCGCCGCCCTTTTCGTCGATGCCCTTTTCCAGTCCCGATTCCTTCTTGATGGTATCCAAAAGGTTCGGCGCGGGAATCTGCATTTTCTTCGCCAGATTCTGCACCTTTTCGGCGGCGGAATCGATGTGGTTCACCGCGCCCAGGCCAAGGCCGTGCCGGGGATCACGTCGAGATAACTATCCGCCGCAAGGACCTGCGCCGCCGTCGCCAAAAGCGCGAGCAGCGGGAGTATCAGTCGATAAGATCGTCGTCGGGGCGCAAACATGGCAGGACTCCTTGAGTTAATAATGCCCCGGCACAATAACGCGCCGTACAACCCCCGTCAAGGGAGTGACTCATGTGCGAGTTTTTTTCACTTTGCTCATTTCCTTGAAATTCCCGCGGAAAACTTATGTTTTTAAGACAGGAAGGAGACAGGATGGACACAGGACCAAGACAGGATGGAGATAGAACGAAGATAGGATCGAGATAGGATCGAGATAGGATTACGTCTTTCGGCCATGCTTTTTTCCGGGAGTTGGACAATCCGAGGGGAGTCAAGGAGTAATGAACCACGAAGCGGCTGTGTTTTTTGTCAAGCGCTTTGAGGCGCGATTCTTGGCGACCATGATTCGTGGTTTTTGGTAATAGTGTTGAGGATGGTAAGCAGTTTGCGCATGCAGGCGGTATGGACGACTTTGTAGAGTTTTCCGGCTTTCTGGAGGCGCTCGGAGAAGGCTTGGATGATGGGATTGCAGCGACGGGCCGTGACGGTCGCCATGTAAAGGGCGCTTCGGACGCTGGCGCGTCCACCCCAGATCGAGCGTTTACCGCGAAACTTTCCGCTGTCGTGGTTGTATGGCGCCAAGCCGACAAGAGCGGAGATTTCGCGGCGGTTGAGCCGACCGAGCTCGGGCAATTCGGCGACGAGCGCGGCGCTGGTTACCGGTCCGACGCCGGGCACGGATCGCAGCAGTTGGTCGGTGGCGCGCCAATCATCATCGGATTCGATGAGCTTCGCGATCTCTTTTTCAATAGTTATTATCTGTTTATTAAAGAGTTCGGCGACTTTGTCGATGCTGCGGCAGGCTTTCGTCGTCTGCGCGGAATGCCGGCGATTGGTTTCAGCCGTCAGCATGTCCATGAGCTGGCGGCGTCGAGTTACCAAAGCCGTCAGTTCGGCCTGTTTTTCCGAGGTTTTCTCCGTCAATCGCGGCCGGACCTGCTGGGCGAAACGCGCCAGGAGCAAGGCATCGATGCGATCGGTTTTGGCGAGTTTGCCAACGGCTCGTGCGAAGTCGCGAACCTGGCGGGGATTCACCACCGCAACCGGCTGGCCGGCGTTGATAAGTTCCGCGGCCAGGCGACCCTCCAGGCCGCCGGTCGCCTCAAGGACAACCAGCGCCGGCCGCAAGAGTTTGAAACGTTCAATGAGTTGTGCGATACCTTCCGTGTCGTGCGACACAGAGAAGACCTCCTCCGATGGCAAGATGCCGACATCCAAGGACTTCTTCGAGACATCGATACCCGTGAACGAGAGAGTTGGGAGAACTATATCCATCATAGTAGAGGCCCTTTCTTGCGTTTGCGAGCTCGCCGATGTTCTCGTACGGCTCTGGCGGCTGTCCGGGTTGGTACTACGAAGCCGACGAGGATCCCGCTTCGTGACGGTCTTGGAACGACCAGGACACGATCGATCTCTCGTCGGCGATTTTTTCGGGGGCTGCTGCGCAGCAGCCCCCGAAAAGACTCCCATCAACTGAACAAGTTCCATTTCCTTTGGCAACCCATCAGTGTTTCCTTTTTCCAACATACAAGGACACCAAGGACACAAAGAGGGGACGACATCTGACTTCTGACCTCTGTCCGCTGATTTCCAATCTCTCGTCTCGCTCATCCTTCATCTCTGACCCCCTGGGTTCTGTGCGGCCGGAGGCCGTCGCGCCGCAGCGATTTTTTTTTTGGAAGGCTCGTGCAATCGCATTATTCATTATTCCTCGCGAAAACGGCATGTGTTTAAACAACAGGTGTTTAGAATCCATACAGAAAACGTATAGAAATGGCATAGAAACCCCATAGAAAGTGCATAGAAACGCATAGAAGTTGCATAGGAATCGCTTGGAAAGCTCTTGCTACAGGGCATGGAACCACGAAACACACAAAAGACACGAAAGCCGGCGGCGGCCACGGACGAAAGTCCCAGCGCGGCGGGGTTCCAGCCGTGGCCGACCTTCCGACTTCTGACTTCTGACTTCTGACTTCTCATCCACTACCCACTTGCCACCATTCACCTTCTGCTCATTGTTTACAGTACATAACATCTCTATATATATTATCCGATTCTCGCGCTATGCGAAAATCGAGAATTCTTTTCGGATTCGGCCCGAACCCCTTGCCGGCCAAGGACTTAAAGACTTTTGGAGGTCATTTATGACATAGCACAATTCGGCCACTTTTTTGCCCGGCGTGGGAGCGGGGAGCGGGGAGCAGGGAGCAGGGAGCGGGGAGCGGGGAGCGGGGAGCGGGGAGCATCCGTGTTTGATCTGTGTTCCGTCCGTGGCCTGATCTCTTATCCGCCTTCCCACTACTCACTACTCACTACTCCGGCTGCCATTTTGGCAGTCGCTTGCCTTGTTGGCAGCGGCCGTTTGCCGCAATGCGCCCCGCCCCAGCGAAAAGCGTAAGGTGGGGCGCATCGCAGGCCGTCGCCATAAGTCCATTGCATACAACAGTTTATAACACATTGCATAGGGGCCTTTGACTGGCCCTCCGCAGGAAGGGGTTGGGGCGCATCTCGCGGCGAGACTTGGCGGCCGCCTGCCATTTCATGTATGTCAACACCAGCCTACAGTAGATAGCAACTATCGTGCCAATCGCGCGAAATCCGTGGGGCGTGCGTTTCGTTCGCGTCCGGTGGCTTGCGGGCTCCGATGCCGCCGGCCGGGGCCGTGATATGGCACGCGCGGCCGCAACCCGCTACAATGGCGGCTTTGCCACCCCGGAGACGGCCGTGACACCCCCGCAGTTCATCGCCAAGTGGCAGCGCGCCGCGCTCAGCGAGCGATCGGCCTGCCAGCAGCACTTCTTGGACCTGTGCGACCTCCTGGGCCAGCCCAAGCCGGCCGAGGCCGACCCGGAAGGAACCTGGTACACGTTCGAGAAAGGCGTCGAGACCACCGAGCTTTCGGCGACAATTACTCTTCCCCTTGAACGACAATTAGAATTCCCGGTTGAGAACCAGAGGCGTGCGGCCCCCCCTTTTGTGAAGCGCAGCGCAGCGGAGCGAAACAAAAGGGGGGGCCGCACGCCGCCGCGGGTGGCCCTCGCCAATCTCAGGCCGCGTCGGGCGGCTTGGTTCGCTTGGCCTCGTCCAACCGGTAGCTCGGGATGTTCAACTCCAAGATCACGCTGTGATGCACCAGGCGGTCGATTGCCGCCGCTGTCGTCATCGGATCCTTGAAGATCGTCTCCCACTTCGAGAACGGCAGGTTGCTGGTCAGCATCACCGTGCCGCGCTCGTAGCGTTCCGCCAACAAGGTGAACAGCACCTCCATCTCCTCCCGGCTCTGCTGCACGTAGCCGATGTCGTCGATCAAGAGCACCTCGCACTTCGACATCTGCTTTTAGCACCCGGTTGAGCTTCAGATCCCGTTTGGCCGCCAACAGTTCCTGAACCAGCAGGGCACACGACCATGAGACCACCTTCCGTCCGTTGCGAACCAATTCCTGGGCGATCGCCGATAACAGGTGCGTCTTTCCCGATCCGGTCTTGCCGAACAACAACAGGTTCTCGCGGCGGTCCACGAACGAGCCTTCCATGAGCGTCCGCACTTGGCGAGAGACCTTCGCCGGCAACCGCGCCAGGTCGAAGCTCGCCAGATCCTTCTCCAGCGGCAAACGGGAATCCCGCAGCAGCCGCTCGGTCCGCTTTGCCAAGCGGCCCTGGCATTCCCGCTCGGCCAGTTCCAACAGGTACTGCTCGTAGCTGGCCGTCTCCTGTAATGCCCGTCGGGCCAGTTCCTCAAAACACTCCCGAAACGTCGGCAAGTGCAGTTCCCGCAAGCAAGCCGCCAACTTCTCTTTCAAATCCCCCTTCGCACCCATCCCACACCTCCTTGTGCAAGAACAAGTCATCGAAATCCGACAAGTCCACTACTTCGACGGTCACTTCGGTGACCGCCGGAACTTCCTCGGCCCGCTGGACCAACGTTTCGACCGCGGCCCGGGTCGCGGGCTGGCCGCTGTTTAGAAGCGTTCGCAACGCCTCGTCCACGGCCGTCTCGCCGTGGCCTGCCGCCAGATAGAGAATCTGCAAATACTCCTTGTGACCGCGCTTGGGCTGCGCTTCCCGCAAGGCGTCGAAGGCCATGCGAAAGCGGCTCGTGGGAAACAGCTCTTCCCGGTAAACGTAGTTCTCAAAAGCCCCCGGTTTTCGCACCAACCAGTCGATAATGTGCCGGTAGTTGATGGCGTGTTTGTTCCGCCCGCGCAAACGCGGAAAGCGCTCCATCTCCTTCTGGGCGTACCAGACCTCGACATGCTCCACGTACAATCGCACCTCGACCCGCTCGCCAATCAAGCGGCTGGGAACCGAATAAACATTTCGGTCTACATGGACCAAACTCCCCGTATCCACGCGTACCGGGATTCGCTTGCAGCTCTCCCGTCGCCGATCCGGCAGAGGCCGAAGGCCAGGCAACTCTTCGTCCAGCCGCTTGCGACGGCCCGCATTGCGAACCGCCACCAGCTCTTTCAAGAATCGTACATAGGCTTCACGGCTCTCGAAGTCCCGGTTGCCACGCAATAACAGGGCCTGCTCCACCGCTTCCTTGAAACGCCGATGCGATTGTTCGACATCTCCGTTCTCGTTCGGTTCCCGGGGCTGGATCTTCTCCATCTCCATCCCGTAGTAGCCCAACAGTCCCTTGTACCGCGCGGTGAACTCCTTCATGTCCGATCCGTTGTTGACCGCCAGGCTCATCCGATCCGTGCGGTGTCGTTCGGGCACGCCGCCCAATTCCCACAGGGCGTCTTGAAGTCCTTCGCCGAGGCTCTCGAAACTCTCGGAAAAACAGACCGTCACCGACTCCCAGTTCGAGTACGTCAGCACGAAGTGGTAAAGCAGATGGTCGAACGACTGCCCGCCAATGATCACGGCCAGGCTTTCCATGTGGGTGAAATCCGACGCACACAACCGTCCCGGATGATGCACTTGGCTGAAGAACACCTCCTTCGCCGGGCCGGCCGTCGCTCGCCAACGTTTCACGCCACGCTGAAAGCTGCGCAACTGCGTTTCGTCGAACTTCCCCGGGTATTTGATCTGCAGCGCTCCAAACAGCGTCTTGGCCTCCAGGCCAGGCGCCTCGTGCAGTTGCGCATGCACTTCCGGCCACACCTCGGCAAACAGGTCTGCCCGTGTCCGCCACGAGCGATCCGGCACAACTTCGCTGGGAAGCCGACCCAGCCGCCTATACTTCCTCGCCGTCTTCTCGTCCATGCTCGCCTTGTCTGCCGACTGAACCAGAGTCTTCCCTGACGACAACACCTGCCACAACCGCTTCACCTGCTCATCCGTGACCATTGCAAGTCCCCCTCCTACGGAGACTTGCAACAGTCTATCTGACCAGCCTCAACTGGCCTCAACCGGGAATTCTAATTGTCGTCAGACCGGAAAAGTAATTGTCGCTATAGAACCGAGGAAAAGCAAGGCTGGGCCGATGTCTGGATGCGGGGCCATTTCGGCTGGGAATACAAGGGCAAACACAAGGACCTCAAGGCGGCTTACGCCCAACTGCTGCTCTACCGCGAGGCGCTGGAAAACCCGCCGCTTCTGGTCGTCTGCGACATGGACCGCTTCGAGGTCCATACCAACTTTACAGACACCGCCAAAAGGGTCTACGTTTTCGACCTGGCTGGGCTGGCCAACGGCACGAATCTTGATATCCTCCGCCGCGTCTTCACCGATCCGCAGTCGCTTAAGCCGGGCATCACCAGTGAGACGATGACCGTTGAGGCGGCCGACGGCCCACCATGTCGTATACGTAAACAGACATGTGTGGCAGATATCATATCGGGCCAAACACGCGTAATCGGCGCGCTTTTCTGAATGTAGGTGGCCAAATTGCCACGAAGTCAATAGCTTCCGACTTCGGCCAAAACATCCAATCGCTCTCGAAGTCGATTCGCGCTCGCGGCGGAGGTGGCGCCCATTTTTAACCGAGACTCTTTTGGGTTGACCCAATCGTCGCGATCCGAGAACATCAGTTGTGATGGCGGGACCGCCTGAAATCGTGCTTTGTCACCGCAGTTGTGCCTAAACTCAACCACCGCATCGTTGAACCTTGAAAGTCCCTCGCATTGTCCTGCCAACTTCATCTGGCATTGGACCACAACTATAGACTTCCAAGCATTGGACGGTGCCCCAAGAAACTCGCGATTTAGCTTTAGCCAGTCAAGCGTCATCCAATCGTAGTTCTGTACCGACGCTAACGCCAAGGCCGCAGATTCTTTAAGGCGCGGCTTCATTGAATTGAACATGATTCCAAGTAATAGGTTCTGGGCACTATGATCATGGAACACTGCATTTACAGGAAGGTGTCGAATAAGATCCGTCTTACTCTGCTCACATGCGATCGCAAGAGTTCTTGGAACATCGACCGGTACCGTAGCCTGAGTGACCGCCTTGTCGATAAGCGCCCGCGTGTCGGCATATTCTGCTTCGCGACGATCCTGTGAATGCCGCGGAACGGACTCACAGTAGCTTCCTAACGCTTCGCGAACCCCTGGAAGCAAATCGCTCTTTCCGAACATTTGACGTATTAATGACTTCTGTTCATTTACCCAATGCCGTATCTCGTATGTTGGTGGGGTCAGCGGCAGTGTAAAAAGTGTGCGGATTTCGACTCCTAACTCCTTTGAAAGCTCCGCCTTGCTGACCCGAGATAGCGCGTTTAAGATGCAAAACGCAGTAAACTTTGTACGCTTCTGCAACCACACGTCATCGAGCGACTCTATCACGGCCGAGATGCTCTCTCCGGTTCGAACGGCAGCGTCAACGATAACGACGTGCTTGTAGCACGCGAGTCGAGTGTATTGTTCGTGTTTCAACGCAAACGCCGGGCCCCTCGTTCCAATCGGAAATGATGGCAGCTTGAACTTCGAAGCCAGGAATCGTGCTATTGCACCGGCTCGCTGCGCCGCCGCATGGTAAACGAAGCAAGTCTTTCGTTGCTGTAGGTCGAGCAACTCTTGTGATGCGCGTTGCAGGATGAATTTCGAGCATCCTCGTTCTTGAGGAGGTCCAGCACGTTCACGACATATGGGTATCGTTTTTGACCGATCGGAAAGTCGCTCTTAAGTGCTCCGGCCCGATGAATGTGGCCAAGGAACTCTACGTCGATAGATCGCGGATCGTATTTCGACACCCTATCGCTATTCTGCGCGACGTAAACCGACGGCATTGCCACTCCGCATTCCTCGTTTGGTTCAAACCGCTTCAAATCGCCAGTACCGGCAGGATCGGTCTCGCGCAGAAACTGCGCGATCGGAATTCGAGGTTCGAGGTCTTCATTCCACACCGCGAACCACTCCGCAGAAAGCCTCGCCCCTCCGCTCTGATCGATAAGCGCAAAGCCGCGAACGCGGGATGGCCGAAAGTCCAAGCAAGCTAACAGCAACCGGTCCAACAAAGATCCGGTATGCACGACGTCAACCAGTACAAAAACGTCGGAATTACGAAACTCATCGCGCTCGCATATGAAGCTTGGACTGTAGAAGTCGTGGGCAAGAATAACATGAATCTTACCGAATCCGGATTCATCGATGAGCGACGCGAGGCGTGTGCCGCAATGATGCATCGCGCGCCCGAAACACACAAGAATCACGTTCTCTTTGCCTAAGCGAGGAAGTAAGACTGCTTTCGCGTGTTCAGCGACGGTGTTTGTAAGCCGCTGCCCCAACTCACGGTTCTCTTTAGCAAAACGGAGGATTTGACCGAACTGCCACGATTCCGTCGCAACGTCCTCGCTGGGAAAAACGACCGGACCCTTGACGTGAATGTGCTCGCGAAGAAACTCCGGAACACTTCGCGACTTGTCCTTGTCATAGTGCCGCCCGATGTCGCTGCCGAAGTTGCAAGGTTCCGGAAGCCTCAGTGGTGAAACCTCACGACCGATTGCGTCGCCATTCGCGCCCGGATTGTCATCTACCAAGACCGGCATACTCGCAGCACGGTCGCTCTTATACTGCTCAAAAGCAGCACGGCACGAATCGCACTCCCGAAGATGCTGTGCGTCCTCTTTTGTCAGAACGACAGCCGTGGTTGCAAGACCGTAAAGTCGCGACGGAAGAATGTGGGTTTGGTTAAAGTCCGTCCAGGCAGCTTCAAATTCCGCCGCCGAGACGCTGGTGCCAAACATCTGGAAAATGGCATCGTCGCTGCACCCGTTCATTAATTCGTCGAAACGAGTCACATTAATTCTCCCTCAATTTACGTTTCGATTCGATTCGGTAAAACTACACATCTTCGGGCTTGTGAACTTTGATACTTCGCATGCGTTCAAGCTTGCCGTGAAGCCGCTGTAGAGCCGACCCGATTGCTAAAGCAGACTTTCCTGTTTCGGCAGCAATCTCCACATTTGACAATCCGGACAAATGGTAATCGAACAGCTCGCGCTCGGGATCGGAAAGGCGCGATCGAGCTTCTAGGACGGCAGAAATCCGTTCGCGTTGAATTGCTCGCTCCGGTGGTGCCAACTCACGAGGGTCCGCGGGTTCGCACTCTGCATCGTTGTCTAGCTCCGTCTCAGACGCCGCATCAAGCGGTACAGTCTTTATACGGTTCCTTCGGAATTCCGTGGCAAGAGTGCGCCCTGCGATGGTGAATAGCCAAGGCAGCGCCTTTCTGGTTTGATCGAAGGTTTTCCACCCCTTATGGGCGTTCATAAGGCATTTTTGGCAAAGGTCTTCTGCGTCGTGCCAGTTGCCTACGGCTCGAAGGAAATAACTAAAAACTTGCCTTTGACACTCATCGACGATCTCCGGGAAGGATCTTACTAATAGCGGGGTAGCCAGTGGAACGACCACGGCCAAAGGGATGGATTCCCCTGTGATTTCGTGCGTCGATTCCATTCAGCGGTCCTCACACTTCCCTATTTACGTGAAGCCAAGTCCCATGAGTCCAAAGGGCTGTCGCGGATGATCCATATCGTAATATACGCGCGTCGCATCGTGACCATGTCGCTAATTCTCCAAAAATTCACAGAAAGCCAAACGGGCAAGATGGGCAGTCTAGGGGATGTCGGCCTAGGCACGTACCTTTTTTCCAATTTCTCGCCGCATTACGGATTTCCGCGACATGGTCATAGACAAGAGCGCGTATACCTTAATAGATGGCGGAACTGATTTCATCACATGTTGTTATATGATGATATTCCGTTGCGAGCTACAAACCCAGTAGTCGCGAATGACGCGACAAGGAGCAATTATGTCTATTGCGATAGACGAAGAAGAGGGGGCGATCGGGCAGCACGTGCCAAATCGTAGCCATGGCGAGGACCACTGCGAGCTTCGCGTCAAGGTTCCCTTTAACAACCGTGAAGCCTACTTGCACAAGGCCGAATTGTCGGTCGAGACGATCAAGCGGCTTGCCGGTATTGCGCTCACGGACGACCTCGAGCAATTAGTAGGGTCAAAAATCGTGCCACTGCCGGACGACGGCAAGGTACACATCACAGGCTGCGAGATATTCCTTTACCATCCGAAGGACGGAGGATCGTCTTGAGCTTCCCCGTCGATCAAACCGAAGAACTGGCCCTACGGTTTGCCGGTGCCGAGCAGGCGGTCGAAGCCGGAATCACTTATTTCCGGCTTCCGAGTACTTGCTTGCCGGATGGATGCACGCCGTCCCCAATAACACTTTTGCTGCGGCCGTCGCCGGTCGGCAGCTACGCATATCGCCTGTATTTTTCCCAGAAAGTGAATTCCCCGAATGGAAAGAACTGGAACGAAAGCGTCTTCATTCTGGGGCAGACTTGGCACGCGTTCTCTTGGCAGGCGAAAGAACCGGTCCGATTGGTACAGATGGTCGCGCGTCTACTGCGAGCGCTAGCATGCTAACTATTCGACTGCCCCAGACACTTTGTGACGAAGCCCGCTGCGACCTCGTGCGACCGCACGCCCACGCTAGTGAGCGCGTCGGGTTTCTATTCGGACAACTTATCTCGCCGAATGGGCCGGTCGTCTTGATGACTCGCTATTGGCCAGTGCCCGATCATCAGTATGTCCGAGACAGCCTCGTCGGTGCGCGCGTCCATGGCGACGCCTTCAGGACGGCGATGCAGAGTGCGCTGGATGAAGGCGAGGGCGTCTTTCATACCCATCTCCATGACGCGCCGGGCTGCCCTCAGTTTTCGCCGGTTGACCGCTGTGAGTTGCACCGATTTATTCCGGCTTTCCAGGCCGTAAGCTGTGGCCAGGCCGCCGGATTGTTCCTATTCAGTTCCGACGCGGCATCTGCGGCTGTCTGGCTGAGTGGAAAGAACTTGCCAGAGCGCGCCGCGCGCATTGTGAGTGTTGGTTTTCCTCTTCGATTCTATGGTGGATAAAATGAAAAACCGCTATTCCCGTCAAGGCTTCCTTGGCGACGTGGGTCAAGCCGCGATCGAGACGGCCCGCGTCTGCATTGTGGGACTAGGCGGAGGTGGTTCAATTATCGCCCCGCAGCTTGCCCACGTCGGCGTTCAAGCATTCGTGTTATTTGACGCGGATCGCGGTGACGAAACCAACCTGAACCGCACAATGACTCTGACTGAAGCGGACATTGCGGCGGCCACGCTGAAGGTCGAGGCGGCAAAGCGTCGAATCCTTGAAGTCAACGCCCGGGCCGACATTAAAACTTACGCGTGTCGCTGGCAAGACGAGCCCGATATTATTCGAGGCTCCGACTTAGTCCTCGGTTCGGTCAACACGTATTCGGACCGTCAGCAACTTGAGGCATGCTGTCGGCGCTATGTGATCCCCTATATCGATATTGGTATGGACATCTATGAGGCGCAAGAAGGTCCTCCGGGAATGGGTGGGCAAGTGATCCTTTCAATGCCCGGTCACGCATGCATGTTTTGCATGGGCTTTCTGACCGATGAGAAGTTAGGCCGCGAGGCCAATAACTATGGCGCTGCTGGCGCGAGACCGCAGGTTATTTGGGCTAACGGTGTTCTTGCGTTGACTGCCGTCGGGATAGCCGTTGACCTATTGACCGACTGGACGCGCGCGCTCCGTGGACCGGTATACGACTCATTTCGCGGAAATGATGGTACTCTGACGCCTCACGTTCGCCTGCCACATATCCCTGCTGCGTGTGTACATTATCCCAGTAGTCAGACTGGCGGGCCGCGATTCAGAGACCATTGAACGCGCCACGCACTCCGCTCCTAACGGTCCGACGGAGCGTGACGAGTACGGGAGGGCAGACGCCCGCCGAGACCCCTGCCGGCTTGCCCAGCGTGGTGAACAAGTCTTGATAGCGAAAACACGTGGCGATCCCAACAACTATCTCCGTTCCCCGGCCGCCTCCGGCGGCCGGCGGGAACGGAGAGTAGTGGGAAGAATCAGTTGTTGTCGACGGCCCCTTCGCTAACAAAACTCTCTCACCGAGCCGGGCGAGCCGGCTGGGGTCGCAAAGGTGGCCGTCGTTTGCGTTGTTCGCTTCAGACCGCCAAGAAAAATAAACGCCCCGTTTCCGGGGCGTCGGCCCAAGGATGCTATCCTTGGGGTGGCTACTGAAATTATACGTTTCGCCTCGGCCGCGCCAAGCTTAGGCGTCTCTTGAAATTGAATTTGGGGCGAGGCGAGTCTTAAGGCCCCTTCAAGAACTCCGCCGTCCGATAGCCGCCCTGAATCACGCGCAGCTTGCCGATTTCGTGGACGCGGTCCCGGTAGTCGTCGGACAGTCGCACGAAGACGCCACGGTAGGAGTGCAACTGATCCCGATCGTTGGCGATGATCTTGTCGCGGATTCTTGCGCCGTAGACCGTCTCCTTCGCCAACTCCAAGCTCTCACGTGCCCATTGTTTGGGGTCTTTTTCTAGGGTCTTTTTCCTGAGTGGCCCGTTTGCCCTGAGTGTTGAGATCGGCATCGGACAGCAATTTCGGACACTCGGAGAGGTTCTTGGTACAGAGGAAAACGAGCGACAAGGCCCCTCACCGCCGGCCCCTCGCGCGTCACTTCTCTCCCCTCACCCCCGACCCCTCTCCCCGGAGTACCGCAATGTCGTTCGGCACGCGGTTTGGCGGGAGGATTGAGTGGGTGGAGTGTGAGGAGTTTGGTTGACGGAGGGCGTTGCGGGCAATCTAGTCGAGCTTGCCCGACGCGGCGAGGATGCGGTGGTGCAGCCCGCGTGCGGCCACGTCCGTCGGGGGCGCACGGAGTGGTCGGATCAATTCTTCGATTTTTTCAAGCTGGCCAGGTAGGCCGCGAACTCTTGGTCACTGACCCAGCCGAGCAAGTGGAATTGGATCGTCTCGAAGGTCCGCTTGGTCGGCTTCGAGCCGGTGCGGATCGCGATCAGCAAACTGACGATCAAAGCCGCGTACATCTGCAAGCGCGACGCCGTTTTCCTGATGCGACACCAAGTGTCGGGCGCCGAGCACGCACTTCAGCCAACGGAAAAACAATTCGATCGTCCAGCGATAGCGATAGGCAATGGCCACCAGGTCGGCCGCCAGATCAAGCCGGTCGGTGATCAGCCACAGCTCGCTCGTCTTGCCGGTCCGATCCGCGCAGCGCACGACCACCAATCGCATCGCGCGCCCGACGACATCCTTGTGATGGGAAGTGCCCAGCCGCTTGAGAATCACGTCGCGGACGACGCCCGCCCGAGCGGCCTGCGGCGCGACCGGAAGTTCTTTCTCGACATGCAAGGCGAGATCGTCTTTGACGCGTGTGATCAGCGAGGAACCGGCGTCGAGCACCGACCGCATCAGCTCGAAGCTGGCGTAGCCCCGGTCATTCACGTAGAGCAGTCCTGGCTGGAGCATGGCCTTCATCGCGGCCGGCTCCGAACAAGCGGCTGCGGTGATGGTGGCGTCCAGCGGAACCCATTTCGCCACGGAGAACTGCAAGTGCAGCTTCACGCCGCGATGCTCGGCGTCTTCCCAAAGGGCCCAAGCCATGCGGGGCAACGCCGCAAAAACCGAGCCGTTGACCGCCGTGAGATTCTCCAGGGCTTCGGCTTCCCGCCCGCGCAGTTGGGACCGGGCCTGCCGAGCGAGTTCCTTGAAAATCGGCCGGACGAGGGCCGGATCGAACACGCCGATCGACTCGCTGAGCGAGCCGAGCGACACGCGGGGAATGCCCAACTTGCGTTGGACTCGTTCCCAGTTCGAAGCGTTCTGCAGAGCCCGCAGGCTGTCAAGCGAGGGATTAAAAAAATACAACAACAGCAGCATGAGGTAATGATCGTAGAAGAACTTCCGGTTGCCGGCCCGATCGCGCTCGGCGCCAGCGGGATGGATTTGCTCCAGCAGCCGCCCCACGGGAGCGATCAATCGCATCGCCTGGAGCCGGCCACTCGCCTGCTCTGTTTGCCGCTGTCGGGTTGAATCAGTGCGCGCCATATGGCAGTCATCCTAGACCATCATCTCCCAGGCGGCAAATTTCGTGCCGAACGGCATTGCGGAGTACCGGGGCGAGGGGAGACAGGAATTCAGACGTGAGGCCGCAAGCCGATCTTGGCATCGTTCTCCTCGTGCTCTGCGGCGAAGGGCCGGCCGCCGCCCGATCCTGGCACCCTTCTCCGGCCGGTACTCCGGGGGAGAAGGGCTGGGGATGAGGGGCTGAACGCGTGGACTTGGGGCGGAAAAGCGGGCATCTCTGATTTTCGTCAGTGAATTAGCGAATCAATGACGCAACATCCGTTATCAATGGTCAACCGCAGCGACGCGGCGGGCGAACTGGTCCAATCGAGCGCGGCCGATGGTCCGGCCTTTCGCCAAGTCGCAAACGCAAGCCGTTTTTTCGCAGCAGCTTTTCCAGGCTCGAACCGCCGGCCAAGCCGCGAGATCATCCGTCAAGCGCGGCTGTCAACGGCCTTCCATGTCTCTGATGGAGATTGCATGACGGGCCCGCTTTGCCGCTCGGCCAGTGCCCGACAACTTTGCGATGGGCCGCGGCCCAGGCCAGAATCTGTCGCTCCTTCAGGGGCGGACAGCTTCAATTCCCCGCGTGAGCAATATATAATCTCAGCGGAGGCATGAAGATGGCGAGTTCAGTAATCGTTGAAGAGCAGGTCGAAATCCCCTATTTCGGCTCGCTGGCCGAGTTCCGCGCCTGGGCATTGTCCGACGATTTCCCCGAGCGCGGCCGCATCGACTACATCGGCGGGCGGATCGAGGTGGATATGTCGCCGGAAAATGTGTTCTTTCACGGATCGGTCAAGACTGAGGTAGTCCGAGTATTGGGCAACATCGTCCAGTCCGCCGGGGACGGGTATCTTTTTACCGATCGGATGCGGATTTCAGCTCCCGCGGCCGAACTCTCCGCCGAACCGGACATTGTCTTCCTGTCCGACGAGACACTCGACAGCGGCCGCGTCCGCCTGGTGCCAAGCGCCGGCGGCGAGCCTGACAGCTATGTGGAACTGGAAGGCGCGCCGGACGTTGTCGTGGAGATCGTCAGCGACAGTTCCGTCGCCAAGGACACGAAGCGATTGCCGATTTCCTATTGGCGCGCCGGGATTGCCGAGTACTGGGTGATCGACGTCCGCGGAGAGCGCATGTTCTTCCGCATTCACACGCGCAGAACAGACAGCTACGAGCCGGTGTTGACGGACGCTGAGGGTTTCCAGCGTTCGGCAGTCTTCGCTTTGTCGTTCCGTCTCGGCCGCCGACGCAACACCCGCGGACGATGGGTTTTTGACCTCCAGTCGCGGGAGTGCGAAGGCTAGTGCGGACTCCGTTTGAAGAGTGAGCGAACGATGAAACTCAACTATTCCATTTCGTCTGTTCCCTGGAACGACATTAAAGTGGCTTCCGGGAGCGCCGAACGTGTGCCCGAAGCCTTGATGGGGCTGCTTTCGCCCGACGAGGAGACTCGGGATCGTTCCTACTGGCGGTTGGACAACGAGGTGGTCCTGCAGTCCGATCTGTACGAGGCCGCGTATTACATCATCCCGATCCTGGTTCGGATGCTCGGAGATAAGGTCGCCGGCAGGGCAAGAATCTACGACCTGCTTTATGAGATAGGCAATGGTTATGCGCCGCCAACGACCTTGTGCCGCACGCATGAAGGTTATCTGATGCCGCTCCGATTTGCGTGCTATCTTGAGTTGGCAAAGGGGTCCTCAGTTTTCGTGCGAGACACTACGGATCGCGACCACTCTATCGCCATCAAGGCGACGGAATTGCTCGGCTTGCTCGGAAACTGGCATACGTCCATGTCAATGC
Source organism: uncultured Planctomycetia bacterium (assembly GCA_963707295.1). Taxonomy (GTDB): domain Bacteria; phylum Planctomycetota; class Planctomycetia; order Pirellulales; family Thermoguttaceae; genus JANXQG01. The sequence goes on along the minus strand of CAVPPL010000005.1, from coordinate 1,371,956 downwards.
AAGTCGCTCAGAGCGGCTGATTTTCGCCTTACGTACGCAGGATCGCCCCGCGGGCCTTTCAACCAAGCCGCCGCCGCCGACTCGAGTCTACCGCGAAACAACCGCGGCCGCCCGCTTCGGCGGCGCGGGCGGACTCGTTTGCAAAAGCACCATCTCGCGATAACGCGAGTTCGTTTGCATCAGCTCCTCGTGCCGGCCTTGCTCGACGATGCGGCCCTTCTCCATGACGAGGATGCGGTCGGCATGGGCGATCGTGCTCAGGCGATGGGCGATGACGAAACTCGTGCGGCCCTGCATCAACGTGTGCAGGCTCGCCTGAATGAGACGCTCCGACTCGGTATCGAGGTTGCTCGTCGCCTCGTCGAAAATGAGGATGCGGGGATCGGCCAGGAGCGCTCGGGCGATGGTGATCCGCTGCCGCTGGCCGGCGGAAAGTTTTACTCCCCGTTCGCCGATCAAAGTCTCATACCCGGCGGCGAGATTCTTAATGAACTCCTCCGCGTTGGCCGGACCGCGCGGCCTGCTCGATCTCCGCCTGCGTGGCGTTCCGCCGGCCATAGGCGATGTTCTCGGCGATCGTGCCGTCGAAAAGGAACGTGTCCTGCTCGACGATGCCGAACAAGCGGCGATAGGAATCGATCGTGATATCGCGGATGTCGCGGCCGTCCAGCGATATCGAGCCGCTCGTGGGATCGAAGAACCGCGCGACGAGATTGCAGAGCGTCGTCTTGCCGGCGCCCGACGGACCAACGAGCGCGATGGTCTGTCCGGCAGCGATGTCGAGGTTGATGTCGAATAGGACTGGCACGGCGGATTCACCGTCGCCGCCCTCGCTTACGCTTCGGGTTGGGATATCAGCCCCCGCTTTGCCGCTCGGCGACTTCGTCGCCGGATACGCGAAGCTCACTTCCTTGAACACGATCCGCCCTTGCACTTGCGACTTCGTCAGCGCGACGGCGGTGCTTGTCGAAGGCATCTCGCGCGGCTCTTTCAACAGATCGAGCACTCGATCGAGCGCCGCCAGGCTCGTCTGCAATCCGGTCGCGCTGGCCGCCAGCGTGGCGATCGGTCCCAACAGGGCGACGAGGTAGGAGAGGAACATCACCAGGTCGCCCACGGTGAGCGCCTGGTCCGGCGTGATGAGATGGGCCTTGAGCAGCGCGCTATCGGCGAGCACCTGCCGGCCGCCGAAATAGAGCAGCGTGGCCGTGGCGACCGGGATGAGGACCGACCACGCCACGTCGATCCCCCGCATCCACCACCACGTCAGGACTTCCTGCCGGCTCATGAAGTTGCCGCCGCGCGTGAACGTGCCCGACTCGTGCTGCTGCCGCGCGAACGAGCGGACGATCCGCATCCCGCCGAAGGCCTCGGTGGTGTGGGCGTCGATGTTCTGCCGCGTGTTGCGGATGTCGCGCATCAGCGGGCGGATGCGGCCGATCCAGGTGCGGTGCGTCATCCACACGATCGGCAGCAGCACCAGCGACCCCAAGCAGCAGCCGCCAATCGACGAATGCCAGCACCGCCACGCTGCCCAGCAGTTGGATGATCGCCCGCCAGGGGTTGTAGAGCAGCGAGAAGATCAGATCGGCGACGGCGCCGGCGTCTTCGCGGAGGATCGAGGCCACGCCGCCGGACTTCAGGTCGTAGACGCGATGCAGCGGCAGCCGCACGGCATGGTCGAAGACCTGCTTGCGGACCGATACGCGGACAAGCTGCGATCGCCCGCGTCGTGTTCCACCTCGACCAGAGGCTGACCAATTCGCACGACACGGCGAGCACGACCATCGCCGCGGCCACGACGCCGAGCAGTTGGACGCGATCGGCCGGCAGGGCCACGATGCGCGTCAGCCGCTGCGGAAGCGGGTGGTCGCCCAGGATGTTGTCGAAGACGATCTTCGTGCCATAGAGCGGCGCCAATCCCAAGATCGTCGAGACGCTGAGTGTGGCCAGGGCGACGTAGATCGTCGCGCGGTGCGGGCGGATCAGCCCCCAAAACTGCCCGAGCAGTTGGAAGAAGCTTCGCGAGCGGCGGTGCTTGATGCGGTCACCGTGCTGCGACCGCGGCGCGGACGTGCGGCGAGCCGTTATCGGACGGATCGAACTTCCGCGCGCGGATTTCGCGGCGGTACTGGCGATAACGCTCTCGGCTGGATCGGGACGGCAAAGACATTCGTAGAACTCAGCCTATTCTACTCCGCGCCGTCCGCGCGAGGCAATAGTTTAGGCCAAACCGGCTTTTCAGAATCCGTACCAGGGAAAGCCCCGCCAGGCTTCTGGCTCGTCGCTGAACTCCGGCATATGTTCCTTACCGTTCATTTCAGGGCCATTCATTTCGGGCTCGTCCGGTCCTTCTTCGTGCAGCCAGAGCCATGCCTCCTCAATTTGCGAGCGATCGAAGTATCGCACCTTCGCCCCGGTGAACGGCTTCGAGAGGGCGGCCATCCACTTTTCCCAATCGCGGTCGCCCACCATTGCGATCCGCTCGAAGTCGGAATAGTGGCGCATGCCGAACTTCAAGTCGTCCCAGGCGGCGTGAAGGTCCCAGCCGTGGAAATCCTCGAATTGGACGAATAGCCGCACTTTCCCTTGCGAGGTAAGGATGCTCTCGACTTGAGGCAGGAATCGCTGATAGTCTTCGTCGTGCAGCGTGCCGTGCAGCTTCCAGCCAACGACTTTCGCAGAGCCTGTTTCGATGGTCTCGATCATAATTGTGCCTCCGAGTTCCTTCGCGGTTTGAGGCGGCGACGGCCGTCACGCGAAGGAGACGTTCGTGTCGCTCGCAACTGTTAGCATGTTAGAGAAGTGGGTTGCTCTAACCTAATCTTAGGCAAGGGCCGCTCGCGGGCGAATAACCCAAACGGTGCATTAGCAGGCAGGGTGGAGAGAAATCGCAACCCGACGCGTCCGCGAGGTCTGGCATTGGACGCCTGAATCCCTCGCTTACGCTTCGGGTTTTGATGATCCCTCGCTTGCGCGTTGGGCTTTTATCTCTTCCAGCACTCGGCAAAAGGCGTTGACCATCGCCGGCAAGCTAAATTCGCACTTTGCACGTTCCCAACCGACTGCACCGAGCCGTTCTGCTGCCTCCTTGTCTTCCAACAGCCGCACGCTGGCGGCGGCCATCGCCTTGGCGTCGTCGGGCGGCACGAGTTGCCCAGAAGCCGCCTCGCCCAGCAGCCAGCGATTCAGCGGCACTTCCGCGGCAACGGACGGGACACCCGCGGCCATCGCCTCCAAAATCGGCTGAAATGCACCGTCGGGCGCAGGCGAGACGTGCAAGTCGGCTGCGGCCAGCAACTCGGCGACGTTGTCGAACTGGCCAAGAATGCCCACGGAGGCGGCAATGCCGAGACCGTTGATCCGCGCGGCAACTTCCGCGGCTTGCGGCGCTTCGCCAGCCAGCCAAAGCCGTGCGGCCGGCATCTGCCGCGCGACGATCGACCACGCGGCGAGCAGGAATGGCCACGCTCGATCCGCCGTTAGCCGCTCGGTTGAAACGACCAGCGGCGACCCGGTTGTGAGTTTCAGCAGCGTGCTCGCGTCGGCCAACAGCTCTTGAGCAGCGCGCTGTGTCTCGATAGTCCGCGGCGGGAGCAGCGGCACGCCCGGCGGCACGTCGTGAATCTTGTCCCGCGGATAGCCGGCTGCTTCCAGTTCGCGCCGGGCGGCGGGACTGGTCGCGACAAAGGCAGCCGCCTTGTGGCAAGTGCGGTGAAGTCGTTCGCCGCCGGCGCGAGCTTGGCGGAAGCAATCGCCTTGCCAGCCGGTGCGCTCCGGGACAAGCACGATCGGCACTCGCGCGCCGATCGCCTCGATTGCCGCCCGGGCCTCGTCCATCATGCCCCACACCAAGACCACATCGAAGTGGTCCACGTTCCGCTGGAGCCAGCGGGCAAGCGCGCGCCGCCAGCGCCAGGCCCGCCAGCGTCCCGTGGGCGGCGGACCGAGACGCACGACCGGCAGGCCGTGGAAATGGATCTCGGCCGGCCACTCCACGTGCCAGCGAGCGGTAACGATCGTCACTTCCGTCCCACGATCGACTATTTCGCAGGCCAGTTGCGCAGTGCGCGTTTCCAGCGCCCCGGCCCGCGGCCAGAACCGCTGTGCAAGCATCGCCACGCGGAGCGGCTTCACGCGACGGACTCCGCAACGTTCATCGGCTCGCGTTCCATTGTCTCGAGGTCCGCCGGCTCAAGTTCCGCCACATGGGGCAGATTGCGGTACATGTCGTGGTAGTCTAATCCGTAGCCCACCACGAAGACATTGGGGATGTCGAAGGCCACGTGGTGCGGCGCGATGGGAACTTCGCAGCGGCCTTGCTTCCGCAAGAGCACGGCCGTGCGGACGCTCGTCGGGCCGAGCTCGTCGATTTGCGGCACCAGCTCCCAAAGCGTATTGCCGGTGTCGAATATGTCGTCCACTAGCAGCACGTCGCGTCCGCGGATGTCGCCGGAGAGCAGGTCGAGATTCAGCACCAACGGGCCGGGCCGCGTGCTCGCGCCGCGGTAACTGCGGGCCTGCACCAACTCCAACCGCAGCGGCAAATCGAGCCGCCGGATCAAGTCGGAAAGAAAAACGACGCTGCCAATGAGCACGCCCACAATCGTCAAGGGGCGGCCCTGGTAATGTTCGCGAATCTCGGCGGCGAGGCGGTCGATGCCTTCGCGGAGCTGTTCTTCGTTGATGAGAGTCTTCATGGCTTTCCCCAGGAAAAACGGGACGGTCCCGACCAACCTTCGGTCGGTGCCCGCCGGAACGGCCCGGAGGGTGCTTCGCACAAATGAGGACCGTCCCCTTTTTTCCTCCGGGAAAGGCACATTGTAAAGCATTTGCCCGCGAAGGGAAAGCGAAGGAAGGTCCCGGCTTGACAACTACAATTCCACGGATGTATGCGGTACTATGCTGATAATACTGCCACAAGGACAAAAGGAAATGGTAGCCGATATGCGACTCGTTAGCCGATCGAACGCCTTCTTGCTCCTATTTCTGCTTCTCTTCATAACTTCTCCCGCTCGGGGACAAGGCACGAAGGCCGATTACGATCGAGCGGCCTCGCTGTCAAGGCTGACGAGCGGCAAGGTTTTTCGAGACCGCGTCGAGCCGCACTGGTTCGACGACAATCGGCAGATGTGGTACAAGGTACGCACCGGTCCGCGGGAATGGGAATTCGTACTCGTGAATGTTGCGCAAAGCAAGCGCGCTCCGGCGTTCGACCACCAGCGAATGGCAAAGGCATTGCAAGCGAAGAAGGTCGCCGACGTTGGGCCGAATCGGCTGCCTATTGAAAACCTTGACTTCGATGCCGCGGGGAAACACGTCGATCTGTCCGTCAGCGGACGCTGGTGGCGATGCGACCTGAAGACGTATGAGCTTGCACCGCGTCCCGGCGCCGTTCCCGTTGCCAACGCGCCGCCGAGCGGGTTGCGGCCGTGGGCGGGCGCTCCCAGGGCCAGCAGGGGAACAGGCGAGGAGACCACTGTCACGTTCGTCAATCGCACATCCGCCGCCGTCGAACTCTATTGGCTCGACACCGAAGGCAAGCGGCAAAGCTACGGCCGACTGCGGCCCGGCGACGAACGATCGCAGCACACCTTCGCCGGGCACGTCTGGCTTGTGACCGATGCCCAAGGCCGGCCGCTGGGCGTAAAGGTCGCCGAAGATACGGACGCCACCGTCGATATTCGTGACAAAGATGCCGCCGATCGCAAGAACCCCGAGCCGCCCGCGCAAGACGATCTCGACGACGATGCGGCCGCGCCACCGGCGGTTGGACAAGCCAGCCGACAGGGGCGCCGATTTGGCCGCCGCGCTTCCTCGCCACGCTCGCCCGACGGCCGCTGGGAGGCGTTCCTCAAAGACCACAACGTCTACGTCCGCGACAATAAAGGCGAGGAAATCGCCTTGAGCCATGACGGCACTACGGATGACGATTACGGCCCGCGTTTTTATTGGTCGCCCGACTCGCACAAGCTGCTCGCCGTCCGCACCAAGCATTTCGAGGAACGAAAAGTCTATTTCATCGAGTCGTCACCCCGCGACCAGGTCCAACCGAAGTTGCACTCGAATACTTACGTCAAGCCGGGCGACCCGCTGCCGATCGACCGCCCGCAGCTTTTCGATCTCCAGACAAAGAAGCCGGTGCCGTTGGATCATAAGCTGTACGAAAACCCCTGGAGCATCGGCGACTTCCGTTGGGCGGCCGATTCGAGCCGCTTCACTTTCGTCTTCAATCAGCGCGGGCATCAGGTTCTGCGGCTGCTGGCGGTCGATGCCACAACGGGCACGGTCCGCACGATCATCGACGAGCACAGCCCGACCTTCATCGACTACTCGGGCAAGTTCTTCTTGAACTACGTTGACGCTTCCAACGAGTTGATCTGGATGTCCGAACGCGATGGGTGGAACCACCTCTATCTCTACGACGCCGGCACGGGCAAGGTGAAGAACCAAATCACCAAAGGTCCGTGGGTTGTCCGCGGCATCGATCGCGTCGACGAGGCGAAGCGGCAGATTTGGTTCCGCGCCAGCGGCATCCACGCCGAGCAAGACCCCTACTACATCCACTATTGCCGCGTGAACTTCGATGGCTCCGGCCTGACCGTGCTAACCGCCGGCGACGGCACGCATAAGATCGACTTCTCGCCCGACGGAAAGACGTTCATAGATACATACTCGCGCGTCGACATGCCGCCGGTCACGGAACTTCGCCGCACCGAGGACGGCGGCCTGGTCTGCGACTTGGAAAGCGGCACGATGGACGCGCTGGTCCGCAGCGGCTGGCAGACGCCCGAACGCTTTGTAGCCAAGGGGCGCGACGGCGAGACCGATATTTATGGCGTGATCTTCCGACCTACGAACTTCGATCCGAAGAAGCACTATCCCGATCATCGAGCAAATCTACGCCGGCCCGCAAGATTCGTTCGTGCCCAAGAACTTTCATAACTCTTATCCGCATCAGGCACTGGCCGAATTGGGCTTCATCGTCGTGCAGATTGACGGCATGGGCACCTCGAACCGCTCGAAGAAGTTCCACGACGTCTGCTGGAAGAACCTGGCGGATGCCGGCCTGCCCGACCGCATTTTGTGGATCAAGGCGGCGGCCAAGAAGTATCCCTACATGGACCTCAATCGCGTGGGCATCTACGGCGGCTCGGCGGGCGGCCAAAATGCTGCCGCGGCGGCGATGACCCACGGCGATTTCTACAAAGTGGCCGTGGCCGATTGCGGCTGCCACGACAACCGCATGGACAAAATCTGGTGGAACGAGCAGTGGATGGGCTGGCCGGTAGGACCCGAGTATGCGAGCGAACTCCAACGTCACTCTGGCCCCCGGCTTGAAGGGCAAGTTGCTTTTGATCGTGGCCGAGATGGACACGAACGTCGATCCGGCTTCGACGATGCAGGTGGTCAACGCCCTGATCCGCGCCGACAAGGATTTTGAGTTGCTCGTAGTCCCCGGCTCGAATCACGGCGCGGCCGAATCGCCCTACGGCCGCCGCCGCCGCGCGGATTTCTTCGTCCGCAATCTGCTGATGGTCGAGCCGAGACGATAGGAATCGTGACTCGCTAGGTAAAGAGGTGATGCAATGAAACCCGTGCTCGGAAGGCATGACAACCCAAGCGTGTCAAAGACTTGTTGCTTGCCGAAGAAATTTCATTCTCGGTATGCTGCCGTTGTTGCGGCAATAGCCGTTGCTGGTCTCATCGTGTCTGGAGCTACTTGGGCTGCCGAGAAGCCGAGCGCCTTGCAGCGGCCCAATATCCTCATCGTCCTTGCCGACGACATGGGCTTCTCCGACGCCGGTTGCTACGGCAGCGAAATCGCCACGCCAAATCTCGACGCCTTGGCCGCGGGCGGACTGCGATTCACGCAGTTTTACAATACGGCGCGCTGCTAGCCTTCGCGGGCGTGCATCATGACCGGTTACTACGCCCAAGCTGTGCGGCGCGATGAATTGCCCGGCATACAGGGTGGATTCGGCGGTGTGCGGCCAACTTGGGCCCGCTTGCTGCCGGAGTATCTTAAGCCGCTCGGTTACCGCTGCTATCACTCCGGCAAGTGGCACATCGACGGCAAGCCGCTCGCCAACGGATTCGATCACAGCTTCACGATTACCAGCCAGGGCCAGGACAATTATTTCCGCCCGGGCGCCACCGAGGATGACCGGCCAGTCCCGCAGACGCTCGGCTACTACGCTACCACGGCGGTCGCGAACCACGCGATAGACTATCTAATCCTTTTATTTTCCTTTCAACGCGTGATGATTATACGCAGAGGCTGAGAAGGCTGGCAATCAGCTTGCGGAATTTACGCCTGTCGGGCGTGTTGGGTAGAACGGCGAGAAATTGTTTTTGCAGCATTTTCCGCGAAATCCAGCGGCGGCGGTCGGCGTGGGAGGGACGCCGATCGGGGTTGTCCCAGGAACGCTCGCCGGTCGCTCAACTCCGACTCCGGCAGGTCCCAACAGCATAACTCGACCAACGTGTACAGCCATTGGTTCAAGTGCCAACAACCGATGTTCGACCACACGTTGCGAACTTGCTGCTGTCCCGCACCCCAAACCTCCTTCACGTCGTGGAAGTGTTCTTCGATCGCCCAGCGCGCGGCAACGGCTTCCAGGATGTCGCGCACTTCCGCCGACGTGTCCGTGCAGAAGTAGGGTGCCCAACTGCCGTCCTCGAAGCGAAGCACACCACACGGATCTGGCCGCTGACCAATTTCGAGGTCGCCAGAAACGTCTTGTACTGACGAGTCACCTCGACGCCGCGGCAATCGTAGGTGATCGTTTGCCAGCCCTGCCGATGCGCGGCACGCTTCGCCACATGGATTTTGTTCTTGCCATAGATGGGCTGCCGTCCGCGCGGCGAGGATCGCGTTTTTCAGGCAAGTCGTAGAGACAGGCGTCCTTTCGCAAGCGGCTGACGACCACGATGTCCAAGCCAAGTATCGGTTTGAGAAACGGTCGCGCCGCGTATCCGCCATCGACCGCCAGCCACACCTTCGCCTTCACTCCCAGCCTGCCGATCGCCTGCATGAACCAGGTCAACAATTCGACGCCCAGTTGGTGCTTGGTGCGGAATTCCCAGCCATATTTTTCTGCCAGCTTCGGGATGTCAACTTCGCGGACGTAGAGCATCGAGCGCAGCGGCAGCGCGATCACGCCCCACAGCGGATGCCCTGCCAGCCAGGCCAGGGCGACCCAGTTGTGTCCGTACAGCCACTTCCCGTCCGCCGGTCCGGGCGTCGGATGGTGATGGATACCGGCACCTTCCACGTGCCGTCCATAACGCGCCGTGGGCGAGTCGTCCATGCCCAGAAGGATGCGATCTCCGAGCGCGGAGCGAACTTCTGCACGATCAAGCCCAGCATCGCCGTGGCCAGCTTTTCCGAAGTTCGCCCCACGCTGATCAGGCAATCGTAAAAGCGGTCCCAATCATCTCGCACTCCCGCCGCGACGAACCAGGCACTGGCAGTGCGTCGATCGTCGGCCAGCAACATCCCGGCGACCACGATCGCCAAGCGAAAAGCGATTCTGGCGTCCATGACCGCTTGCAAGACGGAAACCGCCGACTGCATCGCGCCGGTCAACGGCACCTTGGCCGCGATGGTCCTCTTGCGTTTGGGATTCCGACTCTGAAGCCGCTGGCGTTTATCGTGCTGAGACTTCTTGTGTTTCTTATGTTTCGGTTGCGGACGATTCGACGAACGCTTATACTTAGCCATCCGTGGCTCTCCCGATGGATTAGATGACCTATCCAATCATCAACAATCGCCGAGAGCCGCTTTTTTGCAAAGAGCAATTTGACCGATCACAACCGACGTTCGCCTAAAGTGCTGTATCTAAAAGAACACGCGCAAAAGCATTCCGAAAATCCATTTTTCCTTTATTGCGCTTTTACATCGCCACACTTTCCCCTGCAGGCTCCAGCCGCGGATATCGCGATCTACCGGGACAGCTATCTATCAGGCTGGGACGAAATGCGCCGGCGGCGTTACGAACATATGATGACGCTTGGCATCGTCGATTGCCGGCTTTCGCCGCTCGAGCCCGGTATATGGCCCTCATGGAACTTGCCGGAGCAGAATCTGCGCAAGCTCATCGGACCGGGCGAAGTGGGACGCGCAGTGGCCTGGGACACACTGACCGACGAACAAAAAAAGTTCCAGCCGATGAAGATGGCAATTCACGCGGCCATGGTGCATCGCATGGACACGGAGATCGGGCGGCTCGTCGGCCAACTCAAGTCGATGGGCGCGCTGGAAAACACGGCGATCTTTTTTCTTTCCGACAACGGGGCGAGCGCCGAGCAAATCGTCCGCGGCGGCGGTCACGACCGAGCCGCGCCGCCCGGTTCGGCGCGGACGTTTCTCTGCCTTGGCCCGGGCTGGTCCAGCGCTTCGAATGCGCCGCTTCGCCTGCATAAGTCTTGGGTCCACGAGGGCGGCATATCGACGCCGCTTATCGTCCACTGGCCTGACGGCATCAAGGCCCGCGGCGAATTGCGGCGGAATCCCGGGCACATCACCGATCTCGCTCCCACCATTCTTGAACTTGCGAGGGGCCGGTGGTCGAGCACTTATGCCGGATCGCCGGTTCCACCGCCGCACGGCAAGAGCCTTCTGCCGGTTTTCGCTCACGACGGCGCCGTGGCGCACGATTTCTTCTGGTGGTATCACGTGGGAAATCGGGCTCTACGCGTCAAAGACTGGAAAATCGTTGCGTGCAAAGACGGGCCTTGGGAACTCTATGACCTCGGCAAGGACCGCAGTGAAACGCGCGACCTTGCCTCACAGCAAGCGGATCGCGTGCGGGAACTTGCGCAGTGTGGGAGAAATGTGCCGATCATTTTCGCGCCCTGGCAAATGGCGCGGACATCGCTGCCGCGCCGTGACCGAACACCATGCACATTGCACCATCGCGGCAGTTCCGCTATCCTGTTCGTCGGTCTACTCGCGAGTTCCCTTTCCGTTGCCGACCTTCACGCTCTGCCGCCATGCCCCTTGGAATCAATCCACTAAACGATTTCGCCTTCATGAAGACCTTCGCTGAGCCGGAGGATCGCCGACCGCTGATCGGCTTGCTCAACGCGGTGCTGAAGCCGAATTTGCCGATCGCGGACGTGACGATCCAAAACCCGTTCAATTACAAGGACTTTCAGGACGACAAGCTCTCCATTCTTGACGTTAAAGCAGTCGATGCGAGCCGGGCTTGGTACGACGTAGAAGTGCAGTTGACCGTTCCAACCGGCGCAACCAAGCGGATCGTCTATTATGGCTGCGGGCTTGTCGTGGATCAACTCCGCGAAGGGGACGACTATGCGAAGTTGCTGCCGGCCTATTCGATATGGCTGCTGGACGGCATATTGTGGCGGGAAACTCCGCAGTTTCACCACGCCTTCCGGATGACGGACGCGGTCTCGGGCCGTGTGCTGGACGACACGCTGGCGATTCACACGCTGGAATTGCCGAAGTATAATTTGAAGTATTCAGACTTGACGTCCGGTGACCCGCTGGGCTGGTGGCTCGGTGCAATCCCATTTTGCGGTCACGGATGGTGGCAATCACGGACGACCTAAGCGACAGAAACGCGCTGGTGGAGACAACGTAGATTGGTTATCTTTTCCCATGGGGGGCGTTTCTCAGTCGCAAGGAGGCGACGTTCATGGGAGAGCTACACGTGGACGAACGGAATTCACCGCCGGTTGTTTCTCCGGAAGCAATGGCCGGGCGGTTTCATGGCGAGTTGATCGGAGCGATGCCTGACTGGAAACGGCAGCTAAGGGAGGATCCCTCCCGGCTGGCGAAGTTGGAGCACGAGGTGCATGAGGCGTTTAGCCGCGGCGCCAACCTGGTAGTGGCAGGCCTGATTGCTCTGACAATGAAGCAAGCGGGGTTCGATAAAGCCTGTGAACAAACGCGACAGAATTACCGCTTTGCCCTGTCCCACGGGCGGATCCGGTCGCTACGGATTCGGTTGTTCGGTGGCTTGTTGGTGTGGGTGACTTCGTTGTACTGCGAGCCGCGCTCAGGTTGGCTTCGGAAGCGGGACGAAAAGGCGCCGGGGTTGCACGTCGAACTGGCGCAGTTTGGCTTTGGCAAAGGCTGCTCGCCGGCGTTGGAAAGCCGGGTGAGTCGGCAAGCGGCCTTATGCCCGTCGCTGCAGTTCGCCCAAGAGGAACTGGCCCGCGAGGGGCTGGAGATGGACGTCAAGACGGTTACCCGGATCACGTACCAATGCGGCAAGGGCATGTTGGCCCTGCGGACCGACGAACTGATGCAATGGCGGTTGGGCAAACTGCCGGCCAGCAGGGAGTTCGAAGGCAAGCGCGTCAGCGTGGAGATGGATGGCGGACGGGCGAGAATTCGCGGGGATTTGCGTCCCGCGGCAGCGGCAGCGGAAAAGACGGACGAAGAGGGGTTGCCGGTCGAGAACGTTCCGGGGCGATCGAAGAAGCGTCCGCGACAGACATTTGACGCGGAGTGGCGCGAACCGAAGTTGGTGACGATTTTTGTCCACACGAGCATGGTCGAATGGAGAAGGACTCGCAGGCAGTGGTGGACGGGACATTTTTAGGGCCAGACGCAATCGCTGAGTTGGTCGCCATGCACCTGCACCGCTTGGGGGCCGCACGGGCGGCGAGTATCACGTTTGGCGGCGATGGCGCGCCATGGATTTGGGACCGCATCCCGACGATCGTGCGGCTGGCCAAACTGGACCGGGTGCCGATCCACGAAGTCCTGGACTGCTGCCATGCCGCCCACCACATCTCCCTGGCTTTGGCGGCAATGGGGTTGAACGACCGAGAACGGATGCCATTGTACCGTGAGCATCGCACGCTGCTGCGAAACGGTCAGTGGCGACGCGTTGTCGAAGAGTTGACGGGCTTGGCCAAGGTGGACGCTCGGAACGACGATGTTCTTACCGAGATCGCCTACTTGCGTAAGCATGGCGAAGCGGGGCGTTTGCAGTATCCGACGTTCCGTAAACTGGGCCTGCCTTTGGGCAGTGGGGCAATCGAGAGCAGCATCCGCCGGGTCATCAATCTCCGCCTGAAGAGCAACGGCATGTTTTGGCACAAGAGCATGCGGAAGAAATGCTTCAGGTACGAGCGCAAGTCATTTCCAAACGCTGGGACGAACGTGTGAAAGCAATGCGGCAACGCCTTCGCCACAACGCTCGGACGGACTGGAAATGGGAGCCCCAGGCGATGAGTTCCAAGACTTGAACGCGGACTGCGAACGGTCGTGCATACCGAGAAAACATGGGAAACTTGCTATGCAAAATGGGGTTGCACCCGGTGCTCTATTGGCTGAGGCACGCCCCGGACTACGAGGCGGAGGCGCTGTTAACGGCGTTTCCGCAGCCAGCGATGCGCCGGGCGTCAGAGAGTTTGATCCGCATTTCGCAAATCAGCGAGGACAAAGCGATGTACGACGCACGGGAAAGAGCTATTCGGGACCGAAAGTGGGAGATTGACGCCGCCACGCGCAACGCCAAGATCGAGGGCAAGATCGAGGGCAAGATCGAGGGCAAGATTGAGATGGTCCAGATGCTCCAAGGATTGCTCAATCCGCCCCCCGACGATGCTCAGGAACTGTCTGCGCTGGGTGTGCAGCAGCTTGAAGCGCTCATTGCCAGCTTGCAGGAGAAGTTGCGTAGCCGGACCAGGCCGTAATCCACCAGCTCGGACACCTTGAGCTACGACCCTTCATCGAGCCGCTGCAACGCGAGGTCGTCGAGAGGTTTCCTATCAGGTCCCCGGCTCAACCGCATCAAATCGTAAAGCCCGTCCGATAGTGTTTGCGAATCAAGGCGTCGGCCGCGGGGGCGTTGCGGGCTTTCATCGCCGCTGCATCCCACTCGATCCGCTGCTGCAAGCGGACGGCCAAAAGTCCCACCAGCAGCGCCTCGGTGTACGGGCCGGAATAGGCGAATCCCGCCTTGGCGTCCTGCGGCCGATGGTCCTTGCAGGCGCGGATCCATTCCTCGTGGTGTCCCGGCGAGCGGGGATCGTCTTCGGCGGCTTGTGGAACGCCGCCCGCAGTGCTTTGGGGAAGATGCCGGGCATGCCCGCCCAACCGCCCGAGAGGAGCGTTCCTTTTTCGCCGACAAAGTAGATGCCGTTGTCGCCCAACTGGACATTCGCATCGAGGTCGTCGGGCCGCGGCGGCATCTTCCCGCCGTCGTACCAGAGCAGCTTGACTGCCGGCCGGCCGCCCTTGGCAGCGAACTCGTAGGTGATGATTTCCCACGCCGGATACGATTCCCGCTTGGCGGGAGCCGTGCGGGCCTCGGTTGCCGTCGGCGCGTCGAGATCCAAGGCATAGAATGCGGGGTCCATGTTATGAATTCCCATGTCGCCCAGGGCCCCGTTGCCGAAGTCGCACCACGCCGCGCCAGTGGTTCGGATGGTACGTCGGGTTATAAGGCCGCATGGGGGCTGCGCCGATCCAGAGGTCCCAGTCGAGATTCTTCGGCGGCGGCGGCGTCTCTCGCGGCCGATCCACGCCGCCCGTCCAATAGCCGCCGGGGCGGTCGGTCCAACAGTGGATCTCCCGCACGGCCCCAATCACGCCGGCCTGGAGCCATTCCCGCCACACACGCAGGCCCTCACCCGCATGACCCTGATTGCCCATCTGCGTTACCAGGCCAGTCTCCTTGGCGACGCGGGTCATGGTGCGGGCCTCTTCGATGCTGTGGGCCATCGGCTTTTCGACGTACACATGTTTTCCCGCGCGCAAGGCCGCCAGGGCGATGGGGGCGTGCATGTGGTCTGGCGTGGCGATCATCACGGCCTCGATGCCGGGACACTCGTCCAGCATCCGCCGGTAGTCGCGGAACCGCTTGGCCTTGGGATAGGTCTTGAAAGCATTGGCCGCAAAGTCCCAATCGACGTCGCACAGAGCAACGATGTTCTGGCTGGCCATCTCGTGCAAATCACCGCCGCCTTGACCTCCGATGCCAATGCCCGCAATGTTCAGTTTCTCGCTGGGCGGCGTATTGCCTGCGCCGCCCAGAACGTGGCGCGGAACTATGCTCACCGCCGCTGCTGCGGCAGCACCGAGTTTCAAGAATTGTCGTCGTCGCATGGTAAAAAGCCCTTTCGTCGAGATTGCGGGCGAACTTGCCCGCCGCGTTCAGTTTCCTTCGCGCGGCCGCCAGTGTCAACCGCCGCCGGGCGAACGTGACAGCCGTCTTCACGGTTCAATCTGCCCCGGCGGCTTTGCACTTGGTATCGCGGCCTTACGTAGCCTTTTCATGAAGCCTTGGACCAGCCCGCGCGTCCATAGGCCGCCGCTCAGGCAAGCCATCAGGTGATTGCGGAAGCCGGGAATGACCAAGGGTCGCTTGCCGAGGGATTTCAGCGCGACGTCCACAACCTTCTCGGCGGACATCCACGATATCGGCAATTCGGAGTAATCGATCTCGTGCAAATCCTTGCCGGGCGTGTCAGTAGCTCCCGGCGCCACGACCAACACGTCAACGCCGGTGCCCTTGCACTCCTGGTACAGCGATTCGCCGAAGTTCAACACATAACCCTTGGTTGCCGAGTAGTTGGCCATGTACGGCACCCCTTGGAATCCCATAAGCGACGACACGAAGATCAGCCCGCCTTTGCCCCTGGCCTGCATACGAGGAAGAAAACGGCGCGTGATTTCCATCGGTGCAATGCAGTTCAGGCGGATAACGTCCCCCTCCCGCTGCAAGCTGCTCGAACTGAACGGCCCAGGAAATCCAGTGCCTGCATTGTTGACTACCAAACCAATATCCAGGTCTTTACATGACGCGACCAATGGTTCCAGGCAGTCTTCGCGCGATAGATCAATTGCCAGAGCGATGGCTTCAACTTGGTGGCGAGCGGCTAGTTCTTCCTTCAATGCCTCCAATCGCGTTATGTTTCTCGCCACGAGGACAGGATTGACGCCGCGCACGGCCAACGCACAGGCGAAGCAATATCCAATTCCGGACGAAGCGCCGGTGACTGCGGCCCAAGGACCATACTGATCTCGAAATTCCTTCATGGAGTCCTTTCTGATCATCTTCCACTTAGATGCTTCTTGTCGTAAAACTGCTTCGCGGTATTGACCGGCCTCCGCTCAAGCCCTATTTTTACGGAACGAGAGGACGTTGTAAAATGTAACTGTTGCGTCTTCTGTACCTTTATCGCCACGGTAAACAATGAATAAATACATCTGTACCAGATATAGCCGCAAGAATACCTCGTTTCGTAACTGGCCCGCGACCGTTTTTTTCGGACTGATCGCACTCGCCGCGACCCGTGCGCGGCAGCAGCAAGCCGCGTCCCTCCAAATCGGCCCCTACCGCCAATTGACGGCGGACCAGCAGCGGATCGTGGCCCGTGCTCACGAGATCCTGAAGGCGTCCGGACGCAGCGAATCGGAGCAGGCCGTACGCCTGCAAATTGTCAAGGCGGTCCTGACGGGCTACGTAATCCGGCCGGACGACGATTATCCCGAGGCCCGCAATCCCAAATACTGGACGCTGATTAACGATTGCTTTTTTGTCGCGCCGGGCAAGCTGCCGGCGGACGCCATTTCCGACCTGTGGGTCGTACACGACCACGATGGCACGCCCATTCCCCGAATTCGCTGCTTTAAGTATTCGACGCTAGTGCTCATTCAGGGACAGATCCAAAATCTGCGCGATACGGGCAATGCCACCGGCCTGGCAGCGCTCAACCGGCTGATGGGAAATCAGTTGATTCCGCAAGGGCTGCCCAACAGTGGCGACGACCTTTTGTGGAAGCGGCGAACGGGTAACGAAAACCTGCTGCCGGGCGACCAGGTGTGGGTCGATAATCCGTTCTTCGATCGCGGCCGGGAGCTGATACGCAAGGACTACTTCCGGCAAGAAATCCGCGAGGGCAAGGCCCCCGATCAAGCGGCAGTCGATGCCGCCGCCTCCACCGAAGCGCTCTGCGCCGGCGAGGAGGGAAGCAACGTCTTTTGCCTGGGAGACGACAAACTGATCCGCGGCGCGACCTCGCTTTCGAGGTTGGCGCAGGTCGCGCTTCGGGCCGGCGACCGGCAGGCCGCGAATTCGCACGAGCAGATTTTTACGCCTATGATCTTCACGCTCCCGCGCTTCCAGGAGCACATGATCGATGACAACTACTCGGCCCAGGCCTGCATGAGGGCGGACCCGGCGAGCGTGCGGCCCGAGGACTTCAAGATCGCGCGCGTCCGCTCGCCGATCGGCCCGGAGAATCTGCTTCGCTACTGCGCGGACGAAGCGGCGGGCGCAGTCGCTTGCGAAACTCATCGACGGCATGGCCAGCCACAACAAGCCCCCGCGGCTGGTCGCGGCGGGCAGCGGCACGGTCCCGCTCTTCGGCGATGATTACGATTGGGCGGAGCAGAAGCGCATCCGCAAGGCGATCGACACGGCCATGAGAACCAAGAGCGACGACCTCTGGTGGCGGATGCGGGCGAGCGAGCACGACAACCGCTACGTCCTGACGGCCTCCCGCGGCGGAGCGGCGCGGAACTTCACCGTGGGCGATCTTTGCGGCGACATCGTCGACTTGCGGCTCTGCCTCGGCTTCACGTCGCACCTGCCTTCCGTGCCCGGACGTCTGCCGGACGACTTCCGACCGGAGGAAGAGTTCCGCCGGCACGAGGCCGAGTGGGCCCGAGAACGCAAACCGCTGTACGCGATGCAGGCCGCCTTGTGCGATCGGGCGATTGAGCTATGGACGCCGATCGGTGGAACCTTGCCCGGCAGCGACGGGCAGTCGCATGTTTATTCGGCCGTGGAGAAAGCGACGTTCGTGGCGGCGATGAAGAAGCAGATTGCCGATTTGAACAAGACGAAGAAAGCCATCTACGAAGAGGTCGTCGTCTCCTGGGTCCCCTCGCCCAGCGGCTGGGAGGGTTTTGACGCCCAGCGCGCGGGAAGCGCGGCAAGAGTATGAAGCCAAGGCCGCAAAGGCGAACTGAGCGGCGCTAGGACTTGTAGGATGGACCTCCGAGTCCGTCCGCGAAGAATGGGACGGACTCGGAGGTCCATCCCACAGGTTAAAGCCCTTAACGCGGTTAATGCGCGCCCTGTTTTTTCAGGCGCTTTCGCCGACGCGAAGCTTCGGTTCAACCAACACGGACTTCGGGTGTTCATCATCGGGCCGCTCGATCAGCGCGGTGACAAGGTCCAGCGCTGTCCCACCAAGGTCTCAAAGTCGAAATCAATCGTCGTCAGACTGGGCGCGACGCCCCGACCGACGTTTTCATAACCCCAGCCGATCAGCGCCACGTCGTCGGGAATGCGCCGGCCCAACTTCGCCAGCCCGCGCACCAGTCCGGCGCGCTGAAGTCGCTATCCGCCAGTATTGCGTCCGCGCGGCGATCGACGACGAGCTGCCGGGCCAGTTCCTCGTATTTCGTAAAGTCCTCAATGTGCCACCCTTCGGTCGCGAAACAGACCTGGTCGTCGTCGGCAGGGCCGTAAAACTCGCGATGCGCAGCCAGGAACGCCTCATACCGCTGGCGATCCAGACGAGACTTCGTCCCTTCCAGAACTTGAACGATGCGGCGACAACCGCGGCGGTGAAGATGCTCCACGCACTGGCGGACACCGCTTGCCACGTCAATTTCGACCGCATGTCCGCCCGATACGCCGGGATCGCCCAGGATGGAGACGATCCGCGGCAGCCTCGCCATCGACTCGACCACTTGCGGCCAAACTTCGTCGTATTTGAACGTGACGCAGATCAGGCCGTCGATATTCCAGGCCAGACACTCCTCGACGAAAGTCTCAATGCCCTCGTCGTGGGCGTCCATTTGCCAGGCCAGGATTTTGAAGTTGCGGCTGGCCGCCAACTGATTGAGCCACGCCAGCGCCCGCTGCTCCGTTTGCCAAAACCACGTTTGGGCCAGCGCGCCGATAATCCGGCTCCGCTTGCCCGCCAACTGTCGCGCCGCGTGATTGGGATGGAAATTGAGTTGCTTGGCGATTTGGCGGATCTTGGCGGCCGTCTTCTCGCTGACGATTATATTCCCTTTGCCCGTCCCGCTGAGAACATGGGAAACCGCCGATCGAGAAACCCCGGCCATCCGGGCGATATCGACCATTCGCGTCCGTTTGGGCGGCGCCTGAAACGATTGAACCGTCTGTTCGATATAAGTCTCTGGCATGGCCCTAATCCGCTTTGTGACGAGTCCGGGTGCCTTTCGCGCGTAGGCCGCCAAGTACCCCGCACAATTAGCCATGTTAGGCGCGGTTCGCGACGCGGTCAAGGAGATTTGTCAATATCGCAGGGAAATTTCGCTGGGAATTGTCTGTTTAATCGCCCTTGTGTGGCGGACGATCTACGCCGCGCGCTGCCCGCTCGTGCCCCGTCCCGGCAAAGAGAACAGGCCAAACAGCTCGTCCTGCGAAAGCGCGAACTTTCCCGGCCGCTCGGCGCCGGCGAAGATCGTCTCGAACAACTCTCGCTTCTCTTGCAGAATGCGATCGATTCGCTCCTCGATCGTATCCAGCGACAAGAACCGCGTGACGGTTGTCGGACCGGTCGCGCCGATGCGATGGGCTCGATTGATCGCCTGGTCCTCGACGGCCGGGTTCCACCAACGGTCGAACAGAAATACATAGCTGGCAAATTGCAGGTTCAGGCCCACCGCTCCGGCGCCGTAACTCATCAAAATCACGCCGGCCGACGGGTCGTCGCGGAACTGCCGGATCACGCCGTCGCGGCGCGAGTTGGGAATCTTGCCGTGGTATTCCAGCGGTCCGAAACGCCGCAGGGCCTTTGCAAGACGCTCGATCGTGCCGACCCATTGGCTGAAGACGATCGCCTTCCGCCCGCTGCCGGAGATTTCTTCGAGGTCGGCTTCGAGCCGCTCCAGCTTGGCGCTCGCTCCGGTGGCCGTGTCGAAGTTGCAAATCTGCTTCAGCCGCAGCACGAGTTCGAAGACGTGCTGGATCGTCGCCGCGTCGCCCATCTCCGTCAGCCGCACGACGCCTTCTTCCTCGGCCAGCCGATAGGTTTCGCGTTGTTCCGGCGTCAGTTCCAAATCCGCGTCGCGAAACATTTTTGGCGGCAGCTCGGTAAGCACTTGCTCCTTGGTCCGCCGCAAGACATAGTCGCTGACCGTGCGGCCCATCTTCCGCGGCTTCATATCGGGCGAGAGAAACCCCGGCGCGAGAAACTCGAAGATTCCGACGAGGTCTTCCGTGCTGTTCTCGACCGGCGTTCCGGTCAAAGCCCAACTGCGGCGCCGCGCAAGGCCGCGGACGACCTCGCTCGTCGTGCTGCCGCGGTTCTTGATCCGCTGCGACTCGTCCAGCACCACGAGATCAAACGGGATCGGCCGGCCGTCGTCGCCGCTTTCAAGGGTTTCGCGGTCGCGAATGAGCAGTTCATAGTTGGCGATGCGCACCGGCACGTCGGTCAGCTGCCATTGCCACGCGCGTCGCGCCTGGTCCCCTTCAATCGCCAGCGTCGGCACTTCCGGGGCCCAAAGCTGGAATTCTCGCCGCCAGTTAGTCACCAGCGGCTTGGGGCAAACCATGAGCACGCTGCGAACCTCGCCGCGGCGGAGCAGGAGCCGGATCGCGGTGATCGCCTGCATGGTTTTGCCCAGCCCCATTTCGTCGGCGAGGATGGCCGCGTGACGCGGATAGAGAAAAGCCACGCCTTCGAACTGAAAGGGAAACGGTTGGAACGGCATCGCCAGTTCGCGATCGGCCAGCAGCGCCTCCAGCGGCGGCTGCAGAAGATAGTGCAGGCGGTCTTCCAGCTTGATGACATCCTCGGGCGGGCGGATGCGCGTGTATTCGTCGCACTGCCCGCGATGACTCGGAATTGCGCTTGTAGTACCGCCTTTAGGCGGAATTGCGATAGCAACGGACGATTCAGAACGAACCGAACCGTGAGCCGCGGAATTCGTGCCCTGCTCTTCCGCAAGCTCAGGAAACTGAAAACAGCGCACGCGGATCGCGGCCTGGCGAATGGGAATCTGTATTGCAACGGGCCGGAGACTTTTGACTTCGATCGAAACGACCTCCGGCGCCGCTTGCCGTTCCAGCGCGCCATTCCAGTCCATAACCGGCGGCCCAGTAGCCAGGGACTCGGTGCGAAACGCAAACTCCACCGAGACGACGCGCGGCGGCGGCTGTTGCCAGGGAAGGCTCGATGGATCGTTCATCGGGCGGCCTGCTGGGCTTCTTCGATGGCCTCGCGAATCCGCGTGAACGGCTCCCAAAGGTCCAAGGACTCCGCCGCGGCGGAGAGTCGCTCGGTCAATTCCTGGCGGACTTTCTCACTAGAGTGTGCCAGCGCTAATCGGTTTCTCCCCATCTCAAACGTAAGCAATCGAGGGCCCTGCCGATGCGCGGAGTCAAACCGCAAAACGGTTTGCCCGCCCGCCGGAACATTCGTCGGCCCCGCGTCCGGCAGCTCTTCTGGAGGAAGGACCATCGCGACGGGCAGATCGGTCAGTTCGCCAAGCGCCAGCACCGGCTCGCGATCGGTGCAGATGGCCAATGGGCTCGACTTCGCATGACCCAGCAGAGTAGCACCGATTTGCTCACAATAAAGAAACGAGTCCAAAGTTGGTCCATAAAGAATCTGTTGTGCCCGGTTCGGCTTGACAGGCGCCGTGCAATGGAATTCGATCGGCCTTCCGGCCAGATTCAGTATTAAATATCCGCCAAACAATCCGTGCTGCGGATGCTCGACAACGGTCAGAAAGCCGACGAGCGACTTCGCTTTTGACGATGTTTTTTCCACGGTTGTCCCTCCGTCAGCGCAGTCGTCAAACTTGGTCCCGGCGGATGGTGAATCGGGAAAACCAAGGGGCGAACTTTAGGAGCGATCGGAAAACCCGAAGGTCGTGATCGAGTGCCATCAGACCCGTCAAAAAGCAAACGCAAAACGGCAATACCGCGACACGATCGACCTGATTTAATGTTTGACAAAGCCGCGCAACATGAATTTGGGCAACTTGGGATGGTTCTATCAGTCATCTAGGTAAGAATTCCATGCAAAGTACTCGACAAATTTTTCGTTTTCTGTTTATACTGGAATTGAGAGGAAACGGTTAAATGACTTACGACCCCACCCGTGGCAGACCACCCGTTTTGGGCCAGGACGGCGGACCGCCGCCGTATCACGGGCCGCTATCAACCACCCGTTCGCACGATCCTGAATTGAGTGGTTTGTTGCGTCAGCTTGTGGCGGGGCAGGACAAACAAAACGAGCTGCTGGAGGAGTTGATCGGTCAGGTCGGTTCGAACCAGCGGCAAAAGACAACGGAACTGGGGCAGTGGAAAAAAGCGAATCCGCGTTTGGCGCGGAATTGCCGCCGCGCGGCCGAGGAGTTAAGCAAGGTCCAGGCCGAGTTTCTCGAAAACTTAACGCGCAAATCGGTGAGAACTTCGATAACCTCGTCGAAGGCGAGTTCATGCTCACCGAATTCATCGACCGCTTCGGCCCGCGGATGGCGCATCTCAACGGCATTCTACAGGTGCTGTCGCAACTTAGCGCGGTGCCGAATCCCGCGACGGCTCAGAATTCGCCGTGAAACCCGTGGTCGGTGGCACGTCCCTGAGCTTGCGAAGGGCGTGGCAAGCCGGCCGAATCGTTCAAGGTAGCGGCACTACCAAGCCGTCATAGGCGAGTTCCATGCCCGGCGGCAATTCCGCATTCGTCGCCTCATGCTCCAGGTCGTGGCAGATGTGCGTGAAGTAGGTCCGCCGCGGCCGGAGTTTCTGCGCGACCTCGACGGCCTCTTCCAGAGAAAAATGCGTCGGATGCGGCCGATGCCGAAGTGCGTCGAGAAACAGCACGTCGAGACCTTCCAGTAGCGGCCAACTCGCGTCGGGAATGCCGTTGGTATCCGTACAGTAGGCCACATTGCCAAAGCGAAAGCCGAGAACGGGATACCGCCCATGTTGCAGCGGAATGGGCACGATCCGAGTTCCCAGGATTTCGACGGGCTCATTCGCGATCCGCAACAAAGTCAGCTTCGGCAAGCCGCCAGCCTGATAATGCCGCGTCGCCGGGTCGAAGGCATAATCGAACGACTGCCGAATCCGCGCTTCGACGCGCTCGGTGCAATAAACCGGCAGATCACGGCCCAAATAATGGGCAAATATCCGCAAGTCATCCAGCCCGAAAAGGTGATCGGCGTGCTCATGCGTGTAAAGCACGGCGTGGACCAGGCCGATCCGCTCGCGGAGCAACGCGTTGCGGAGATCCGGCGGCGTATCGATCAAGAGATTGCCTTGTGGCAGGCCAAGCACCGCGCTGCATCGTCCGCGCTGATTCTTGGGGTTTGTGCTCAGACAGACATCGCACCCGCAACCGATCACCGGCACGCCGTGCGACGTGCCCGTGCCGAGGACGACGAGTTGGTTACGGAAATCGCGTGGAGGAAGCGGGTTGAGCATAAGTAGATTATACTAACCGGTTTTATCCAGCGCGGCCGCCTGATTGAGCTTGTTATAAAGCGTTTTTAGGCTGATGCCAAGTTCTTCGGCCGCCTTCGGCTTGTTGCCGCCATGCCGGTCGAGCGCGTCGAGAATGGCCTGCATCTCCCGCTGCCGTAGGTTGGGTGTCGCCGGCTTCGCAGAAGTGCTTTGACCCGGCGAAGCTACGGCATCGGATTTCGACAGGACGATCGGCGCGGCGGCAGTCGCGATAGGTCGTACGGAGAATCGACGGGGAAGATGCTCCAGGCGAATGGGCACTTGCTCGCAGAGGATCATCGCATGTTCGACGACGTTGGCTAACTCCCGCACGTTGCCGGGCCATGTGTGCTGCTTCAGTGTGGCGACGGTCTCCAGCGTAAACAGTTCATCCTCGCTGCCCAGCCGCATGCCCTTGCGGGTAACCAGGTGCCGGGCGAGCGGAAGAATGTCATCGGAGCGCTCGCGCAGCGACGGCAGGGCGATTTCAAAGGTGTTGATGCGGAACCAAAGATCTTCGCGGAAATCACCTGTGGCCACCATCTCGTCGAGGCGGCGATTCGTGGCGCAGATCACGCGGACGTCGCAGATTAGCGACTCGTTGTCGCCCACGCGGCGGATCTCGCCGCTTTCCAGAAAACGCAGCAGCTTGGCCTGCATCGCCTTGGGCAATTCGCCGATCTCGTCAAGGAAGAGCGTGCCGCCGTTTGCCACCTGGAAGAGGCCGGTCCGGTGCTCCTCCGCGCCGGTGAACGCCCCTTTGCGGTGGCCGAAGAGCTCGCTTTCGATGAGGTTTTCCGGCAGGGCGCCGCAGTTGATCGGCACGAAGGGCATTTCCGCCCGCAGGCTTTGGTCGTGCAAGGCCCGCGCGACGAGTTCCTTGCCGGTGCCCGTTTCGCCCCAGATCAAGACCGTGGAATTGGTCGGCGCCACTTTGGCGATCATACTCCGGACGGCCTCGATGGGCGGTGAATTGCCGACGAGCTGCGACGTGCCTTCCAGGCGTTCCAACCGCTGCTTCAAGGCGCGGAATTTGTACGTCAAGGCCCGTTTCTCGGCAATGCGGCGCAGCACCGCGCCCAGATCGCTCAGCGTACACGGCTTGGTCAGATAGTCGCAGGCCCCATAGCGCAATGCGGTCACGGCCGTTTCCAGCGACGACTTGCCGGTAAGAATCACCGCCTCGGTGTCCGGCGCAAGTTCTCGCGCTCGTGCGACCACTTCCAGACCATTAGCGCCGGGCATGTCAAGATCGACCAGCAGGCAGTCGTAGACATTGCGATCCAGCGCGGCGAGGGCCGTAGCGCCATCGGGGCAGACGGTCACCTCGTGGCCCATGCGCGGAAGTTCCAACCGCATCAGCTCTTGGAGCGAGCGCTCGTCGTCGGCGAAGAGGAGTTTTAGTTTTGTACTGGGATCGGCGGAAGTGGACATGATCGTTAGGTTGAAGTTTCTGCCCTAGGCTGCTTTGCGGATGCCGCTGTCGCCGGCCGCGCTGAGCGGCAAGCGGACAACGAAAGTGGCCCCCTGCCCTGCCCCCGCGCTGTGGGCCTCGATCGTGCCACCATGGTCGGAAACGATGCGATAGCAGATCGAAAGTCCCAGGCCGGTCCCCTGCCCCGCGCGGCGGCGGGTGAAGAATGGCTCGAAGATCCGCTCCAACACTTCGGCGTCCATGCCGCAGCCATTGTCGGCCACGCTCAGGACGGCCATTTGATCGCTCGTTTCCAAACGGATTTCGACGTGACCCTGCTCTTGCAAACTGTCCAGTGCGTTGGTCAGAAGGTTCAGCACGACCTGCTTGAGTTCCTGGCCGTTAACCGGGGCTGATACTGCCGGCCCGTCGCAAAACGTCATCTGCTTGCCGTGATATCTGCCGAGATGGCCGATCACATCCATCACGCCTTGCACCAGGTCGCGGAGTTCGGTCGGCTGCCGCTTGGGCGGGCCGATGCGCGAGAAATCCAACAGCTTCTCCGTAATGCCTTTGCAGCGAAACGCTTCGCTCTGGATCATCCGCAGATAGTCGGCGATCGTTTTCGCTTGTTCGTCGCCGGGCTTGTCCCCGAGCAATTCGCGAACGCGGCCTTCCAGCGATTCGGCGCAAATGGCAATCGAAGCCAGCGGGTTGTTGATCTCGTGGGCGACCCCGGCGGCCAGAAAGCCGACGCTGGCCAACTGCTCGTTGCGGACGACTTGCTTCGTCCGCTCCTGCACCTGATGGTCCAGGTCGTCGCGTATCGTGCGAAAACGAAGCGTCATGTCGTTCATCGCCGCGGCCAGCTCCGACATTTCATCGTGCGTCTTGAGCCGCAACTGGTAATTGAAATCGCCTCCGGCTACCTTCCGCGAGCCTCGGATCAACACGTCCAGCGGTCCGAAAATCCAGCGGTAAAAGAGCTGCACGAAAAGGGCAAGGAACACCGCTGCCAAGGCGCTTGTGATCCACAGTCCGATAAGCACCAAGTGGTATCGCCCGCGAACTTCCGCGGCAAAGCCGTGCAGCGTCGTATGCAAGTGCGTGGGCAGGTCGACGGCCATGACCTGCAATCCGATCAATTGCCGGTCGAGGACGTTGAGCGTCGCGTCGTTGAACATCCAGGTGTCGTCGCCGCTGGTGCGGCGGATATTGTCCAGCGCGCTTTCGATTCGCTGGACCGCCTGCCGCTCCGGCTGCTTGTCGCCGATGCTGCCGGACGCTTTATGTTTCTCTTCGATCAAGCTCGAATAGTCGGCCAGCGTCTCTTCCACGGCATGAAGCTGCTCGACGAACTGCCCTCCGGCCCTCCGCAGGCGTCGCGAGATTATTTCCGCTTGGGCATCGGACGAGCCGCCGCCGAGGCCGCGGATGTCCGTGAGCGTGACGCGCATGTCGGCCACGCGGGCGCTCAATTCGGAGGCCAGCGGCAATTCGCTGACGCGCCAGGAAAGGGCCTTCACGAGCGTGCGATAGGCGTAGGCCGAGTAGAGGCCGCTGCTGGAGAGAATGGCCACCATCGCCAACAGCAGTCCTAGGCCAACAAACAGTTTTGTGCGGAGCGGCCACTTTACCAACACGGCGGTTCGACGAATCCTTTCCTGACGCTTGGTCCCCTCTCCTTCCGGGAGTGGGTTAGGGTGAGGGCGTTCCCAAGCGGAGCGAAGTCTAGCGGTTTCCGCAAGGTCACGCAAGGTAAACCGCTATCAAGAAAAACAAACGCTGTCGCGAGGCTATTGCTCGCGGCAGCGTTTGACGGTGGTGTTTTTTCTTCCGTGGGGCAGGTTGCCAACCTGCCAAGTCCCGGCAGGTTGGCAACCTGCCCCACAAATGCTCTTACCGGTAACGCGTGTCTGTCGCATTGTAGCTCGTCGATATCACGCCCGAGTTGCTGCCCGACGTGCTGCTCAAAGAGGCGGACGAGAGGCTGTTGATGTTTTGCGGGAAGTTGGCGCTCGATGTGTGCTGCGTGCTGCCCGGTTGATAGCTCGGCGTGCCCGAATCGCTGGCGGCCGGGGCCGCGCCAGTGGCCGGATAGGACGTGTTAGGCGATCCGGTCGAATTGGTCGATGTGCGGCTGTAGGCCGAACCGCCGGCCGGCGTGTAAGGATTGCTGGCGGGCGGAAGGCCGCCGACCGCGCCACGGGCGTCGGCAACCGTGGCGGCAGATGTCGCGTCCGACGCGCTCGACACGCCATAACGATCATCGCCCCCGGTCGTCGATCGCGATGCGCCGCTGGGCGCCGCGCTTGCGCCGGTAGCCGTGCGCCGGTAATTTGCCGCGCCTGCGCCATAGGCAGGAGGTGTACTCGCGCCGGCGCCATAGCCGGCGGGCGTACCCGCGCCGTAGCTTGCCGCCCCGGAGCCGTAATTCGCGGCCGGGGCTGTTGAATTGTAATTTGGGGTGGAACCTGCGCCGTAGCCCGGCGCGGCGCCGGAACCATAGGCCGCGGCTGGCGTTGTGCTGTAACTCGATGTCGAGCCGCCGTATCCGCCGCCATACGAGGGCGCCGTCCGCTGCGTTGCGCCGTATCCGCCCTGCGAAGTCGGGTAACCGGTTCCGCTTGCCCCGGGCACCGGGCAAGCGTTGCCCGTACACGGCACGCCGGACGGAGCCGTGCCTGCGGGCTGCGCATAAGGCGTGGATGTTTGCGGATAACTGCTGACAGGCGTGGATGTCGCACCGTAGGGAGCGCTGTTGGACGCCACCGAAGGATACTGGCTTGCGGCGCCCGAGGTATACGGCGCGGCAGCATAGGGGCTGGTCGGTGCGCTGGTCGCGGGACTGCCGTACGGACTCGTCTGCGTGGATGCAGAGCCCGTCGGATAGCCTGTCGAAACGGTCGGGCTGGCGTACGGGTTGCTCGCGGTCGAGTTGTAGCCGCCGCCCGAGTACGGGTTGGGCGCCGTGTCATAGCCCGGCGCGCGGGTTGTGCTGGTGCTGGCATACGGCGAATAGGGATTCGCCGCCGTGGTGGCGCCGCCGGCATAGCTGCCGCTGGGCGGCGCGGTGGCCAGCGAAGCTGGTCGCTGGGGAGCGGACGCGACCGACGAAGTGGTCGCCGGTGGGGTCGTGTCATAGTTGAACGGGTTATACCACTTCGGGTCCCAGTGGGAACCGCTTTGGCAGCCGGCGATCGCCGCCACCGAAATAAGAGCCAACGCGCCCCGTGCAATCGAGCTACGCATGTTCTGGTGTCCTTGTATTGCTTACGCTAGACCGAGATTCGATGGAATTGTCGAGCATAAATTGGACAAGAAGGCGGTCCTTCCGGGGACCACAACTTCCGTGTTTTGTGTCCGGGTCTGTTCCTCATCCTTGAGGATGGCATTGTCTCAACGTAGACGCCGCCATGCTTTCTACATCGAACTTGAGCGATTGTGCAGTTGATTCCTTTTTTGAGGAATTTGCGCTTTTTACCGCTTGATCGGATAAAGACGGCGAGTTCGGGCGGATTATATCCGCCGCTTTAGGTGGGTCAATGGCAATGTTAGAGAAATAAATGGAATACTGGGCAAAAGGGAGAAGGGTTATCGCCGGGCGAGGGGCCGTTCAATACGCTTGCGACCCAATCTGGCACCAACTACAATCGTGTAATTCGGTTATTCACACCCATAGCAGGCAGCGTCCCGTGATGAACGGGGACGAGTACCGCCGTCTAAGCGGACAGCCAAGTTGACGACGAGAAGGTTTGCCTGCTACTTCTATTTCTTGAATCGCGCTCGCCTTCTCTTTAGGCGATCAAGCTGCTCCTGATTTCGGCGGGGCTAGTTCTCATTCGCATGGCGTCGCGCCAATCCCGAGGCGAAATCATGTTCAAAAGGCTTGTGGCCAGACATTCAAATGTGTCGCTATCATTCTGCGCTTTCGTTCTGACGCTGTTCGTTTCATCTGCTAATTTCGCATCTGTTCTTACCCTGACAACAACCGGCGCTGGCAGCGTGACAATCCCCACGGGCAACGAGTGGACCAACGTGACAGTGCAGTGCTGGGGCGGTGGAGGTGGCGGTGGCAGCGCCAACTACGTGTACGGGGGCGGCGGGGGCGGCGGAGGGGCTTACTCGAGGCAAGAGATACGCGACGCCGCTCGTGGCCGGAGCGTACAGCTACTACGTCGGCTCCGGCGGCACTGGCGGCAGTGGCACCTCTGGCGGCTACGGCGGCACCATCGGCTCCGCTGGCGGAAACACTATATGGAATTACGGTGGCGCTGAAGACGTTGACGCCGGCGGTGGTGGAGGCGGCGGCAACGGTTCGTATGGCGATCCTGGCGTCGCTGGCTTGGTCCTTGCCGGAACGGGCTATTCGGGCGGTGCTGGCGGATTCGGCCGATCTGCTGGCAGTGTTACCGATGGGGCCGGTGGCGGCGGCTCAGGTGGTCCGAGCGGGCCAGGCGGCGTAGGCGGAACCGGGGGAATCGGCAGCGGCGGCACCGCGGGCATCGGTTATGGCCCTGGCGGAGCCGGCGGGACAAACAACGGATTCAACGGTGGTCTCCCCGGCGGCGGAGGCGGGGGCGGCGGCAGCGGATACCTCAGCAACAACAGTGCCCTTGGCGGCCAGGGTGCCAACGGCGAAATCGTCATCACGTACACGCAGCAGGCCGTGCCGGAACCAACCACGCTCGCACTTCTTGCAACCGGCATCGTCGCACTGCTCGCCTTTGCCTGCCGCGGTCGCTGCCGGCGATTTGCCATCAGCATCACTGCAATCGCGTTCCTGCCGGCGAGCCTAGCTAAGGCCGACGTGTTCAACATGCCCAGCGGCCAGACGAGCCTGCAATTTGTTACTGTCGGGGATGCGGGGAACAAGGCTGATTTGCTGACAGGAGGCACATTAGGCTCAGTCGGGTATACGTTTCAGATGGGCAAGTACGACGTGACGTTTGGCCAATACACAGCGTTTCTCAACGCTGTCGCCGCGAGCGATCCATATGGCCTTTACAACAGCAGCATGGGCACCCTGTTTTCGACACAAGGTATCAGCAGAAGCGGTAGTTCCGGGAGCTACAGCTACTCGGTAACGGGATCTGCGCCGGGAGCGGCCAACATGCCGATTCTTCGTACCACCTGGGGCGATGCGGCGCGGTTTTGCAATTGGCTGCAAAACGGTCAGCCGACGAGCGGCACGGAGGGCAACGCCACGACGGAAACGGGTGCGTATCAATTAAGCGGCGCAACTTCCAATGCCGCGCTGCTGGCCGTTGCTGCTCCGGCACATAGCGGCACGGGCGCGGCGCAGTTTTTCATTCCCACGGAAAACGAATGGTACAAGGCAGCCTATTACAAGAGCGGTGGCACTAACGCTGGCTATTGGATATATCCAATGCAGAGCAACACGGCACCGGACAACTCGCTAGCCTTGGCGTTATCGGAGTCGAACGACGCGAATTTTTTGACTAATAGCGGTTATACCGACCCAATTTACTATCTGACGCCCGTGGGAACGTTCGCGGCCTCGCCCGGACCTTACGGGACGTTTGATATTGGGGGCGATTCGTATCAATGGAATGAGACGAACTATTCCAACACTTATCGGGGTGTAAGTGGCGGGCCGTACTACCTCGGTTCAAACTTCCTGACATCTTACATCGGGACCATCGGCAGCGGCCCAAGTGTCAATGGCTATGGCTTCCGAGTCGCAAGTAGTGTAGTGGTCCCTGAACCCTCCACGCTCGTCCTTCTCGGTGCCGGTGCCATCGGGTTGCTGGGCTTTGCGTGGCGTTGACGCCACGCGCGCCTTGCCGCGATAGCCGCAATCGTTCTACTACCATCAACCCTCGCCCGCGCCGACGTGTTCAACATGCTGCTCGGGCAGACCAGCCTGCAATTCGTCAATGTGGGCGATGCGGGGAATTTGGCCGACTCGGCACCCATAGTGGAGTTGGCACGAGTACAACTCCCGGCACTGGCCTGGGGGCGGTTGGCTACGCGTATCGCATGGGCACCTACGACGTGACGCTAAGCCAGTACTGCCAGTTCCTCAATGCGGTTGCCGCGACCGATACCTACGGCTGTTATAACTCCAACATGGCTGGCGGCGGCTACTATCAATTTGGGATCGGGCAAACGGGCAGTCCTGGTAACTTTGCCTATTCGGTTACTGGCGCGAATCCAAAGGCGGCAAATATGCCTGTCTACTTCGAAACTTGGGGCGACGCTGCGCTTCTGCAACTAGCTGTGCAACGGGCAGCCGACAGGCGCCGAGGGCAATGGCACAACGGAAACAGGAGCGTACCAGCTTAGTGGTGCGACTTCGTTGGCGGCAATAAGGGCCATTGCGTCGCCTACTCACACCGGTAGCGGAGCGGCACAGTATTTCCTTCCGTCAGAGAACGAGTTGTACAAGGCCGCATACTATCGAGGCGGCGGGACTAATCTGGGATACTGGAACTATCCAACGCAAAGCAACACCGCGCCGAACAACACCCTGGCTCTAGCAACTTCGACCTCGAACGAGGCTAACTATTACAATAACGCGTTCACGGATTCGAAAAATCTCTTGACGCCGGTGGGAACCTTCACGCTCTCACCGGGACCTTACGGTTCCTACGACATGTGCGGTGATCTGGATCAATGGAACGAGACTGCTATGACCAATGTGCGAATGGCTTATGGTGGGGCCTTCGACGAGACTCCTTTCTTTCTTGCTTCGACGGCCAGAACCAGTGCTGACCCCACAGCACAGATCTACAAGGTCGGTTTCCGTGTCGCAAGCAGCGTCGCGGTCCCTGAGCCGGGCAGCATCGTATTGCTGCTCGCCGGCGGAGCAACGATTCTTGCGCTCGCACGACGAAGATACGCAGCACGTCGGGCGTGATGGCTGGACTATGGTTGGCTGCCAGGAGGGGGAATCCGCATCCGACCGCAGCCGCCGCAGACTACACGTTCTCCTTAATCCCTCCGCCGGCAGATTCTAGCTCAAGCTCCCTTCTCCCCGCCGCGGGGAGAAGGGCTGGGGATGAGGGGTGAATGGGAGGGCGGTCAGTTCGCGCATTGACGCAATGACTGTAGCAGGGTTTTGGTTCATGGTATTCAGTCCGCTGCTTCTTATTCTTGTGCGCATCGCCGGTTACATCCTCTGTTGCTATGCGTGGTCCGGGCTTCACTTGGGGCCTTGATTTGCTAGCCAGTAATCTTTTTGCCCGGCGATTTTCTCGCCGCGGTCCGCCGATTCCCCGCCCGACACCGAACCCCTTATAGGGCAACGATTTACGCCGACGCCACCTTTCCGCTCCACCCGCGCGCGGGGGAAATGCGCGAACTTGAAACGGCGGCGCAAGTCCGCTGCCGGCAATGCTTTAGCGATGTTTTGTACCGCCATTTCCTTACAAGTGTTGACACATAATAATATCTGTGGTATACTGAGCGGGAAAGTGAATGGTGGTCAGTGGGTAGTGAGCAGAAAGGGTACAGGGGGAAGGATGAAGAACGAGCGGCCGGAAGGTGGAAGGGACGCCCTCACCCTACCCTCTCCCAGAGGGCGAGGGGACATACAAGCACGCCGTGCGGCTCAAAACTCTCAGCTCTCAACTCACTGCCCCCTGCTCTCTGCCGCCGCCCCTCCAATTGCCCAGCCAATGAAAAAACAAATGTCCAGAAGACGTAATCCTGCTCGCATCCTACTCGGCTTCTACTCAATTCCTACTCGGCTCCTACTACGATCCTACTCGGGTTGTACTTGGGTCCTGCTTCCAAATCCCCCAAGAAAAACAGGCGAATTTGTGAGTTTTGAGAGAATAAGAAAAAAACCAACGGCCGCCGCCAATTTATAGAATACTGGGAACACTAATTATCACTAATAAACACTAATGTGAGTGGGTAGCTGCAAGCGGTGGGTCTTCGCTGCGCTCGACACCACCCTACGTGAGAGCGATGAATCGTATTAGCGTTAATTAGTGGTAATTAGTGTTCCCTCCCATGAATGAAAGAACGAAAATGCGTAAAGTGTGCCAAACCGTGCCAAAGCGTGCCACGCATGCGGTTTCCCCGCAGAAAACCGGGGTGCGGGAAAGCCCGCGAAAAGTGCCAAACGACGCCACACCGGTGTCTTTTAGCGTCAAACGAGTGCCAAAAGTGCCATTTCTGGCACTGCCGCACGTGAAAACTTAACCGCGAATGGCAAGAAGATGAGATACCAAGGATGAGGCGATTGAAATCAGCGGCGTTCTTCCAATATCGCCCGCACCAGCAGCGGCCAGGCGATCGTGGCATCGCAATGGACTTCGGCATATTGCCCGCCTTCCTCGCGGCTGAGGAACTTGCCCCAGGAGACGCCTTCGGTGTAGGTGCAGCCGCTCAGGCCGCCCCAATGCACCGGCTCCGGACAAATCCGCACGCCATAGCGGAAGCGCGGCACGGGCAGTTCGCTGCCCAGCCGCATGTTGATGATGTCGTGGAACGGCCCGACTTGCTGGGCCCAATTCCGCGGCACGCCGCCGCCGATCGTGAAGATGCCCAAACGCTTGGCTCGTTGAATCCGCTGGGCGTAGTCGTAGAGATCGAGGAACGGATTGTACGGCGGCACGCTTTCGCAAAGCTCGTCCAGACATTGCTTCTTGTCGGCCGAGTACTTCTTCGCCAGGAAGTGCGTGGCCACGTCCAGCCCCAGTTCCGAATCGGTGAATGCCGGCACGAAGACCGGCACGCCCTTGCGATACGCAGTGCCGAGGATGCTGGGCATCTGGCCTTGCTCGAAGAGTTTTCGCCCGATCTCGCGGTTCAGCCGCCAGGAACAAGTGGGCTGCGACCAGTCGATTTCATCCAGAACCTGGCCCACGGCCTGCTGGGCGTTCCAGAGGTTCGACTCCATTTCCAAGGTGTCGTAGACGCGGTTGTAGCCCCAGTCGAAGAGCTGTTTGTCGGAGATCTTCGGGTCGTGCTTGTAATGCACGCAGCCGATCGCCTCGGAGAGGCCGTGGGCCATGATCGCGCCGGTGGAGACGACGATATGCACCAGGCCGGCGTCGATCATCTGGCAAATCACGAGGCCCATCTTGGCGACGCTCATGGCCCCGGAGATCGTGAGCACGCGGGTGCAGTCGGGGTCGTTGGTCATGGCGCGAAGAACTTCGAACGCCTCGCCAAGCTCGCGTCCGCCGAACGCCGTCTTGGACATTCGCCGCAGCAGGTCGGCAAAGCCGCTGGTGCGTCTCCAGGTCGAGCGATTCGAGCGGTTCCAGGCCATCGTCGCGGCCGTCGTGCAAAACTCGGGACATGATGCGACACCTTGGGGCGAACGGGAGGATGCTCTATTTCAGGCTGTTGCGCCGCCCGTGTCAAGATGGGCTGACCGACCGACGCGTATGTGGTAGGATGAAAACTGAAATCGCCCGTCGATTCGTGAGGCTCGCCATGAAAAGTCCCTTTCCCGGAATGGATCCGTATTTGGAGCAGCATTGGTTGGACGTACACCATCGCTTGGCTACCTATGCTTGCGACCAACTTCAGCGCAGGTTGCCGAAGGATCTAAGAGCGCGGATTGAGGAGCGGGTATTCGTCGAGTCCGATGACGAGGGCCAGTACCGCGGAATCCACCCCGATGTCCGCGTCGTGGAGCATCCGCTGCGGAGCGCCGGCACAGTGCCGGCGGAGAGCGGCGTGGCCACGGCCGAACCGATCGTCATTCGCACTACGGACGATCCGATTTCGCAGGGCTATATTGAGATTATCGACGCCGTGTCGGGCAATCGCGTCGTCACGGTGATCGAATTCGTCAGTCCGAGTAACAAAGTGCGAGGAGATGGCCAGGATCTCTACCTCCGCAAGCAGCGGGAAGTGATCGCTGCCAAGGCTAGTCTAGTGGAGGTAGACTTGACCCGCGCTGGCCGACGAGCGCTGGCGGCGAAGTTGAACCTGATTCCTCCGCAATACCACACGACCTACATGGCCTGCGTGACACGCGGTTGGAAGTGGGGGCAATCCGATATTTATCCCATTCCCCTGGCACGGCGATTGCCCGCGATACCCGTCCCACTCCGCCAGTCCGATGCAGAAGTGCCCCTGGACCTTCAGACGCTGATCGACCAGTGCTATGAAAACGGCGCCTATGACACGATCGACTACCGCCGGCCGCTGCAACCGCCCCTGGAGGACGCTGAATCAGCTTGGGCTGATGAGTGGTTGCGAAGCAAGGGAATGCGGTGAATTACCACACTTGACATTCCACCCCCCTGCCGCGAAAATCGTGGATTCCAATTTTTGCCTTTGGAGTGCGACGGCTTGCCGCCGCTTTCTCATAAGTAAGCCGCCGCCGAAAGACGTTCCGGGGATTGTCGCCGAATAAGACTTTGCGCGTTATGAAAAGCGGAAGCGAGCTTCCGCACTCCAATATGATCAAGTTTCGCGGAAAAGTCCTGTTTCTCGGCTTCGGCGCGGTCGCCCGTTGCACGCTGCCGATCCTCTTGAAATCCATTCAGGTCACGCCGCGCAATATCACGATCCTCGACTTCGAGGATCTGGGCGAGATCGTCCGGCCCTGGACCGAACAGGGCGTCCGTTTCAAGCGAGAAAAGGTCACCCAGGATAATGTGGCCGCCATTTTGAGCCGCTATCTTTCGCCGGGCGATCTCTTGATTGACCTGGCCTGGAACATCGACTGCTGCGAGCTTTTGCAATGGTGCCACGATCACGGCGTGCTGTACATCAACACCTCGGTCGAGGTCTGGGACCCCTACGAAGGACTCGAATGGAAGCGGCCCACCGAGCGGACACTCTACTTCCGGCACATGAGCATTCGCCATCTCAAGGCCGAATGGCACGATCCCGGCCCGACAGCCGTCCTGGAGCACGGGGCCAACCCAGGACTGATTTCGCACTGGCTAAAGCGCGGATTGCTGGATATCTCGGCGGCACTGATCGCCGAGCGCAAGCTCAAACCGGCGGATGCGGAAGAGGTGCAGCACCTGGCCGACACGCGCTCCTTCAACCGGCTTGCCCAAAAGCTGGGCATCAGGGTGATCCATTGCAGCGAGCGAGACACCCAAATTGCGAACCGGCCGAAGGAAATCGACGAGTTCGTCAGCACTTGGAGCATCGAGGGTTTCCACGAGGAAGGAACGACAACCGCGGAAATGGGCTGGGGCACCCACGAAAAATACCTGCCTCCGCAGGCCTGCCTGCACGATACCGGGCCAAAACACCAAATCTGCCTGCCGCAAATGGGCATCAATACCTGGGTCCGCTCCTGGGTGCCGTATTATTCCATTCATGCGATGGTCGTCCGGCACGGTGAGGCGTTCACCATGACCGATTATCTCACGGTCTGGGAAGATGGGGCGGCCGTTTACCGCCCTACCGTGCATTATGCCTACTGCCCTTGCGACGCGGCCATCGCCTCGCTCCACGAATTCCGCGGCGCGAACTACCGCCTGCAAACTAAATTGCGGATAATGACCGACGAAATCGTGGCTGGGTCGGATATTCTCGGTGCATTGATCATGGGACACGCTTATAATTCGTGGTGGACGGGCAGCATCCTCTCGATCGAGGAGTCCCGGCAACTGGTTCCTAACCAGAATGCTACGACGATGCAGGTTGCTTGTTCCGTGGTGGCTGCTGTATGCTGGATGATCGAAAACCCGAAGCGCGGCGTCTGCACTCCGGAGGATCTGCCGCACGAGTATATCCTGGAGCGCGCCGCCCCCTACCTGGGGCAAACTGTTTCCATTCGTTCCGACTGGACGCCCTTGAAGGACGCGACCGACTTTTTCGGGCTTGGTCCCCGCCGCGTGCGGACCCCGCGGGACCCCTGGCAATTCAAGAATTTTCTTTTGTAACGGAGTAGCCCGCCGACGAACAACGACGGGCACGTGTAATATATACTCAACGGGCTGTTTGCAACCTCTACTATTCTCTAAACGGAGTCGGATGGACCTATGGCCGATCGGGCATTGCTGCAAGATCTCACCAAAGAGCACGGAACGCCGCTGTTTGTCGTTGATCACGACGTGCTGCGGCAAAACTACGCACGATTCAAGAAGTGTCTTCCCCGCGTGCAGGCCTATTATGCGGTGAAGGCTAACTCCGACACGGCGATCGTCAAGACGCTCTACGAAGCCGGCTGCAGCTTCGACGTAGCCTCGATGCCGGAGTTCGACATCGTCTACCAGTACATCAAGTCGCTGCCCGACAAGGAGCGGCAGGATTATATCTGGGACAAAATCATCTACGCCAATCCGATCAAGGATCAGCGGACGCTGCAAACACTCGACCAGTACAAGCCGCTGGTGACGTACGACAACGTGGACGAGATTCACAAGGTCCGCCGCTACGCTCCCAACGCCGGGCTGGTGTTGCGGATCAAGGTGCCGAACACGGGGGCCATGGTCGAGCTATCCTCCAAGTTCGGCGCCAATCCGGGCGAGGCGGTCGATCTGATTATCGAGGCCCACGAGGCCGGCCTGATCGTCGAAGGGCTGAGCTTCCACGTCGGCAGCCAGACGACGAATTTCGACAACTACATTCAGGCGTTACAGCTCGCCTCGGAAATCTTCCACGAGGCGCGGCTGCGAGGTTTTGAGAAGCTGAATCTGCTGGATATCGGCGGCGGCTTTCCCGCCCCTTACGACGAGAACGTGCGACCCTTTGAGGACCTCGCCCGCACACTCAATAGCGAGTTCGACCGCCTCTTCCCCAAGGAGATCGAGATTCTGGCCGAGCCGGGCCGCTTCCTCGTCGCCACGGCCGCCACCTCGGTGATGAAAATCATCGGCCGCGCCTTGCGCGAAGGCAAGCGCTGCTACTACGTTGACGACGGCGTCTACCACACCTTTCGGGCATCATCTTCGACCACTGCCGCTACCCGATCCGCGCGATCAAGAGCGGGCCGAAGCAGATCTGCGCCGTGTTCGGGCCGACCTGCGACGCCCTAGATACCATTTCGCTCGCCGAGGAGCTGCCCGAGCTCGACATCGGCGATTTGTTGTATAGTGAGAATATCGGCGCCTATAGTGCGGCGTCGTCGACTTGGTTCAATGGCTTCCCTCCGGCGAAAGTCCTCCATTTGAATCAGTAATGACCACCACAGTAGCAGGCAAGCTTCGTGTGCCATCCGCCAAACGTGCGGCCGCGCCACGCCGCGCTGACCGCCGGTATTCCCCTGGCGGATGGCGAGTGGAGTGAACCTGCTGCGATCCCCCGGGAGTCTCAGCGCGTGATCGAACCCCTTGTCCCTAAAGAATGCTTTTTCACCCAGGGCGTCGGCAAGCACCGCAACAAGCTGCAGAGCTTGGAGTTGGCCCTCCGCGACGCGGGCATCGAAATGTGCAATCTGGTCCGCGTGTCGAGCATCTTCCCGCCGCGCTGCAAGCTCATTTCCAAGAACGCCGGCCTGCGGAAACTGCAGCCCGGCCAGGTGACTTACGTCGTCTTGGCCGAGGAGGCCACCAACGAGCCTTCGCGGCTAGTGGGTGCTTCCATCGGGCTGGCCTTGCCCGCCGCCGGGCATCAGTATGGGTATATCAGCGAGCATCATGGCTACGGCATGACGGAACAAAAAATGCGCGACTTCGTGGAAGACATGGCCGCGACCATGCTCGCCACGACACTGGGCATCGAGTTCGACCCCGAGACGGCCTACGACCAGCGGAAAGAGATTTACCACATGTCTGGCAAGATCATTAAAACGCGAGCTTGTGCCCAAACTGCGGAAGGCGATAAAATGGGCCTCTGGACCACCGTGGTTGCCTCGGCCGTGTTTTTGTTCGGTGAGAGTTGATAAAGGAACTAAGCCAAACGCGGCATCGCATGCCCCCTTCTGGGAGCATTGCCACCGCGCCACGGCTTGCAAGGATACTAACAGAAGGCCCGTTTGTCAGCGGTGGTTCAAGGTCGGTACACGCGTACCGGCAGGAACCGTAGCACCAACTTCTGACACTAGCGGGCCTTCCTTTTGTGCGCTTCAGTTAGGGGCCGCGTAACGCGCGGCGGCGAGCACCGTATGAGGGTTAGTGGATCGACAAATGCCCTCTCGGAAACTCTAGATATTATGGTGCTGCCATGGATCGCAATGCGGTAAAATTGGCTCGGCTTTTTAAGCGGCTCAAAGCGGCCGTCGGTTATCACGAGCTGGGCATGACGCGGCACGCTCTTGAAAGCCTCGACAGCCTGACCGACCTGGGCGAACTCGGACCCTTCGCCTTAGTTGCCGACGTGCTCCGCGGCGAGTTCGTGCGAGGTTCGGCCGATCACCTTTCGGCGTCCAAACGCGCTGGAGGTTGCCGCAGGGCTGGCCCCGCGCGAAGCCCGCCGGGCGATCCGCATGACGCTCGCTGCGTGCTTTGGAAATTCGGCCAAAGTGGAAAGTGGACGAAGATTGCAGCCGAGCTTTGTAGCGTCGGCCGGAAGATAGTCGGATTCGCGCGGCGGCGG
Source organism: uncultured Planctomycetia bacterium (assembly GCA_963707295.1). GTDB lineage: Bacteria > Planctomycetota > Planctomycetia > Pirellulales > Thermoguttaceae > JANXQG01. The sequence goes on along the minus strand of CAVPPL010000005.1, from coordinate 1,332,677 downwards.
CCCCGTGCTATCATGGAGCGACTCTACCGGCGGGAACCTCCGATGGCAAATCGCGACAACCATTACGAAGCGGCATTCGAAGAGTACCTCCGCGGACGCGGCGTGCCCTATGTGGCCGTCGATGAGGCCAAGCGGAGCGTCCTTTCCGACGGAGGATCCATTAAGAGTTTAGACTTCATCGTCTCGACCTTTGGGCAAGGCTCGTGGCTTGTCGACGTCAAGGGCCGCAAGTTCCCTAGCGGAAATATACAGAAACAGTACTGGAAAAACTGGTCGACCAGAGACGATTTGGTCAGCCTTGCCCAATGGGAGCGTCTCTTCGGGCAAGGTTTTGGCGGCCTCTTCGTTTTTGCCTACAACATCCTGGGTGAACGGGCGCCGCTGGCCTACGAGCAGCTTTTTGCGTTCCGCCAGCGGCTCTACGCCTTTGTGGCGGTGCGGCTGATGGACTATGCCGGGCACGCCCGGCCGATCTCGCCCAAGTGGGACACGCTGGCCATGCCCGCCGCCGCCTTCCGCCGCCACGCCCGGCCGCTGGATGAGCTTTTGGGACAGGCAGCACTGCAAACCAAAACTGCTTGAACAACAAAACATCACGGAGGATACCAACATGAAACGACTCACCCTGCTATCGCTGCTCCTGTTGGCTCTAGCGACCGGCTGCGACATCAAACTTGGCCCGATGCCGCCAGTGGAGGTCTACTTCTCGCCCAAGGGCGGCTGCACCGAAGCGGTAGTCCGCGAGCTGGACGCGGCCAAGCAAACAGTCTTTGTCCAAGCTTACAGCTTCACTTCAAGGGAGATCGCCGCTGCGCTGGACAGCGCCAAAGAACGCGGCGTCGTGGTACACGTCATTCTCGACAAGAGCAATATCAAGGAGAATACGAACGCGGACGCCGAAATCGCCCGGCACGGCATCTCCGTGCTCGTCAACGCCAAACATTCGATCGCGCACAACAAGATCATGATCATCGACTCTCAGGTGGTCATCACCGGCTCGTTCAACTTCACGGAGCAGGCCGAGCATGCCAACGCCGAGAACTTGCTCGTTATCCACGATCCCGCCTTGGCCCAGCGCTACCTGGCCAACTGGCACGACCACGAGGCCCACAGCCAGCCGTACACGGGCCGCGGCGAAGTTGCAGAGCGGCCCGGCAGCGAGTGGCCGCGAAAGACAAAGCCGCGTTAGGTTTTGACCTATAGTTCCGGTCGAGAGGCGCCGCGCCGGCAACCTTCTATGGCGCGTTTGATGGCGATTCCTTCTCTGCCGGCTGTCAAACGCGGGGGAGTTTGCCGGTTACCTGGAGATTAGTGCCGCAAGACGCGCGGCGAACGACCCTAAATCCGGCAAACTTTGACTGCCTTTCGCCCGCGGAAATGTTGGCGGATTCGGAGCAGTAAACCTTTTGCAGAAAAAGAGTTGCGTGCGGTTCAAGGGGCTTCAATAAGGGTGCCGATACGCTTAATGACCCTTAGCGAATTGCGCGTGTCACGGTGGCACGCTGCGAGGGCGCGTCAGGAGCCGGATCCTGCGATTCGAGCCACGGACGGGTGCAACTTGTCCCTGACGCCGATACCGTGCGAACTGCCAAGGCTCGCCTGGCCTCAAGAATGGACCGCGACCAGAAGAAAACGCCTTAGTCGGTTCTGACCCATGGGAGAACCCGCGCAAGTGCGGCGGAGTGCTCCTGCGACACGGACATTCCGAGTTTGCGGACGTTGCGATGGGGAAGAAGCTAGCGGTAGTTCATTGTAAAGGAGTTGTTGCTCAATGAGAACCAAGATTATGTTTGGAGCGCTGCTGTTGAGCGTCGCCCTCTGCAGCCGGGGGTTCAGTGGTGAGTGCTGTGCGACTGGCGGCTGTTGCCCGGAACCGGCCTGCTGCGCGAAGCCGGCCTGCTGCGAGAAAGCTTGCGGCTGCGACAAAGGCTGCGGCGGCGGATGCTGCGAGCGCGGACGCCGGTGAAGGACTTGTTTGCCGGCCTGAAGGACTTGCTCGCCTGCCACCGCTGCGGTGGCTGCGAGGCCTGCGGCAAGGGCTGCTGCCCGGAACCCGCCTGCTGCGCGAAGCCCGCCTGCTGCGCCCCGGCCCCGGCCTGTTGCAGCAAGCCCGCTTGCTGTGCCCCGGCCCCGGCCTGCTGCAGCAAGCCCGCTTGCTGTGCCCCGGCCCCGGCTTGCTGCAAGCCCGCATGCTGCACCCCGGCCCCGGCCTGCTGCGAGAAGGCTTGCGGTTGCGAGAAGGCTTGCGGCTGCGAGCGTAGCTGCTGCCACCTGATTCGCCGTTGCAATACCGGCTGCTGTGCAGAGAAGGGTTGCTGCGCCCCGGCCTGCTGTGAAAAGCCCGCCTGCTGCGCCCCGGCCCCCGCTTGCTGTGCCAAGCCGGCCTGCTGCGAGAAGGCTTGCGGCTGCGAAGCCGGCTGCGGTTCGGGCTGCTGCCATCACCCGCTGGCTGACTTCTGCCACGCGTGCTTCCAGAATAAATGCCATTGCGGCCCCTTCTGCAGGTCGTGTGGTTCGGGCTGCGGCACTGGTTGCTGCCCCGAGGCTAGCTGCGGTTGCGGTGGCGCTGCCCCCGCTGCTCCGGCAGCGGCCCCCGCGGTTCCGCCGGCGGCCCCCTTGCCGGCGGCTCCGGCTCCGGTGAAGAAAACCACCAGCGCGGACGAGTCGGCCTGAGCCGGATCATCTTCGCTAACAAAGCGCAGAGCTTAGAATCTGCCCGGGAGAAATCCCGGGCAGGCTCGTTTCTCGAGCAGGGAGCAGGGAGCACGGAGTGGACAACGGCAAACGCCTTGCGCAATCTCACTGCTCCTGCTACCCACTCTTCCCTCGACACTACCCGAGCAATCCGCTAAGATACGCCCTTTCCGCCGTTCTCCCTCAGCCAGTTCGCTTTATGTCCGCCGCTTGTCACGATAGCCCGTTTCTCAAGGCAGTTCGAGGCGAGCCGGCGCCGCATATCCCGGTCTGGCTCATGCGGCAGGCTGGCCGCTATCTGCCCGAATACCGCGAGTTGAGGGCGAAGGTCAGCTTTCTGGGCCTGTGCAAGGATCCAGCCTTGTGCGCCGAGGTCATGATCAAGACGGTCCAGCGGCTGGGCGTCGATGCGGCTATCCTCTTTTCGGACCTGCTTATGATCCTTGAGCCGATGGGTTTGCATCTGGACTTTCCGACGGGCGAAGGACCCGTCTTGCGGAACCCGGTCCGAACTGCGGCCGACGTTCGAGCGCTTTTGCGAACTCGACGACATGGAGCCGCTTTCGTTTGTGGTTGAAGCCGTTAGGCAAACCCGCGCCGGGCTGCCGGCAAACATGCCATTGATTGGCTTCGGGGGCGCGCCGTTCACGCTGGCCGCTTATGCGATCGAAGGCGGATCGAGCCGCGACTATCGCGCTACGAAGGCGCTGATGTATAGCGACGCCGCCGCATGGGACGTGCTCATGGGCCGCATCGCCCGCAGCGTTGCCTTGTACCTCAACGCCCAGATCGATGCCGGGGCACAGGCGGTTCAACTTTTCGACAGTTGGGTCGGCTGCCTGGGCGTGGACGACTATCGCCGCTACGTGCTGCCCTATAGTCGCGAGGTGATCCGACGCATTCGGCCCGGTGTGCCCGTTATCCATTTTGCCACCGGAAATCCGGCGCTCGTGCCGCTCTTGAGCGGGGCGGGCGGCGATGTGATCGGCGTTGACTGGCGCCTGCGGTTGGACGACGCGGCGAAGATGATCAAGCCCGATCAAGCGCTGCAAGGCAATCTTGATCCGGTCGTGCTCTTTGCTCCTCGGGAGGAGGTTTGCCGCCGCGTTCGCGAGATGCTGGAGCAAATTGGCAATCGGCCGGGCTACATCGCCAATCTCGGCCACGGCGTGCTGCCGCACACGCCGGTCGATAACGTGCTGGCGATGATCGATGCGGTACATGAATGGCGGGCCGAAGTCATTTCGCAGGATCGTCCAAATAGCGAATGACGCGGACGTTGGAAACGACCACGATCCCCTGGCCGATCATCGGTTCCAGGTCCGCCAGCAACGGCTCGATCCGTTCGGCGATGTCGATGATCTCGATCCGCACGGGGAGGTTCTCCGCAAGTTCCAACAATCGGGCCGTGTGCAGGCGCCGCCCGCGCCGTAGCCCTCGCTGGCCCGCGTGACGGTGGCGCCGGCGATGCCTTGTTGTTTGCAATGGCTGACGACGGCCGCGTAGAGCGGCTGGCCGTGCCACTGGTCCGTGCTGTTGATGTAAATGGTGACGAGCTTGGCTTCGGCTTCGATTTTCATGCGCGCTCCTGGAACGTCATTTTACGATCATAACGGCGCAGCGACAGTGCTCGCTGACGCGGTCGGTTGTGCTGCCCAGGAAAAATCGCGCGATCCGCGAGTGGCCCTGACGGCCGATCACGACGAGGTTGACTTGCTCACTTTCCGCCAGGCGAAGGATCTCCGCCGCCGCATGGCCGCGGACGACCAGCGATCGCAGCGGAGCGCCGCGGCTTTTGGCGTACTCCACGGCCGCCTCGCCGATTTGCTTGAAATAATCGTCGGCGCTTTGGCGGATGGAGTTCGACTTCATCGACCATCGCCACGACCTCCGGCAATTCGGCCACGCCGACGGCCAATAGATCGGCCTTAAATTGAACGGCCATGTCCACCGCCGCCGCCAGCGCTTTTTCGCTGTGGGGCGAGCCGTCGATGGCCACGAGGATTTTCTGAAACATGAATCACCTCCGAAAAATGCTTAGCTCACGACTTGCCGCTAGGGCGCGGCAACCCCGTCGTCCCCGCGCCGGAGTGCCCATCACTTTCGGCGACCGCCGACGCACCGATGGCCAGCGCCACCGGCGGTTCGATGTCGGGTCGGAACCATTTCTGGGCAATCATCGTCGGCACGATCGCGCTGCCGATAACGACGGTCACGAGAATCGAGTATTGGTCTTCCGTGATGTACTTGTGCGTGAGGCCGAACAGCGCGCTGATCGTGCCGAAGGTCAGGCCCGTGGACATCAACAGCGTGGTATAGTTTCCTTCGCGGGTCTTGAAGCCGAAGACACGGGTCAAGGGCCAAACGCCGACGACTTTAGTCGCCATTTTGACGGCCAAGAGGACAACTACCAACCCCAGCCCCGCCCACAAGGCGGCCAAGTGGACTTTCATGCCGGCATTGAGGAAATAAAACGGCGTGAGCAGCGCGAAGACGGTGGTCCGCAATCGGCGGACGGTATCGCGGTGCCGTGCGAAGACGCCCGCCAGTCCGAGGCCCACCAGGTAGGCGGGCAGCACGGCCTCGCTATTGGCCATTGCCGCCAATGCCCCCAAGGCAAAAAGCACGAAGAAGATGAACTTGACGCCCGGCTCGCTGACGTGCGTGGAAAACCGCGTGAGGAACCAGGCGACAAACCGCGGCGCAATCCACAAGACGACCACGGCCACCGCGGCAAACACCGCCAGCGTCCAGTTGTAACTGGCGAAACAGGCGCCCAGGGCGATGACCGTGCCCAGGTCGTTGATAAAGCAGGCGGCCAGGATGATCTTGCCCAACTCGGTCTCGTTCAGGCCCGTCTCGATCATCACCGCGTAGACTACGGCCACGGAGGTCGTGGAAAGCGCGATCCCGCAGATCAGGGCGGCGTTCCAATCCCAATGGCTGACGAAACGCGCGTAGAGTGTTGCGCCGACGAACGGCCCCACGAAGCCGGCGATGCCGATGGTGAAAGTCGCTTTGAAGTATTTGCGGCAACAAGGCGGGCTCGATTTCCGCCCCGGCCATGAACGTCAGAAGGATGCTGCCGAAGCCGGCCAGGAAGGCGATCCACTCGTTGGGCTTCAGCTCCCAGTGCAACCCGAAGACGTGATAGTGTTCCAACAACAGCGCCGAGATTGCCCGCCGCGATGCCGACCAGAATCTCGACCAGGGCGACGCTCAACTTGAGGCGGATCGAGATGAGGCTGGCCAACAGCGCCAGTCCCAGCCAGACGGCGGCGATTCCCCAAGTTTGCTCCATGCTCGCCTCCTCAAATTTGCGCACAGACTGCGGGTCATGTCGTCGGCTCCAGTGGTGCTCGGCGGCCAAGTCCACGATTTCCACCGCCGTCGGCCCAAGCCGTCCGTTGTTGACGGTCAAGTCGTATTCCAAGGGACTGAACCAGTCGGCCCCAAAATAGCTCTCGTAGAAGCTGGCGCGGCGGGAGTCGCTCTCGGCAATCAGTTTCTTGGCGACGTTTTCCTGGACCCAGCGATATTCCATCACGCGGCGGACCCGGATCGGCCCCGAAGCCACGAGGCGGACGTGGAAAGCCCGCGGATCGTCGCGCAAGATGCGGCTGCCGCCGCGACCGACCAGAATCAAGTCGCCACGATTGGACAACTCGTGCATGAGCTGGCCCAGAGCCGCGAAGTAGCGCTGATAGATGCTTCCGGGGTGGAACCGCTGGAAGATGCCGGCGCCGCGTTCGTCGATCTTCTCCAGTTCGGCCGCGGGCACGCCCAGTCGGATCGCCTCTTGTTCCAGCAATTCGCGATCGTAAACCTGCATTTTCATGCGCTCCGCCAGCGCGGGAGCAAAACCTTGCTCGCCGGCCCCGAGCTTGCGCGACAGAGTCAAGACCCGGCCGCGGGGACCGTCGCCGGCGGCGATTTGGAAGGCCCCCGCACGATCGCCGCGGCCACTGCCGCCACGTCCTCCAAAGGGACCCGCGCCGTGTTGAAAACCAGGTCGTACGCGGCCGGTTGGTTCGCCTTGTCTCCAAAGAAATATCGCGTGAAGCGGGCCCGCGCGCGGTCCATCTCCGTGCATCGGGCCATCGATTCGTCCGAGGACCAACCTTCGCTTTGCGACATCCGCTGCGCCCGCCACGCCTTCGGCGCCATCAGCCGCAGGTGAAGGGCATCGACCTGCTCGCTCAAGAGATGTCTTGCGCCGCGGCCTACCAGAACGACGTTGCCCCGTTGGGCCGCCTGCCCCGCGGCCGATTTCAGCCCATGCAGATATTTTTGATGGGGCGGATGCAGGCTGAAACGATCGGCCACCGAAATTGTCCGCTCATCGAGCCGCTCCAACTCGGCGTCTGGCACGTGCTCGACTTCCGCCGCCTGATGCAGCAATTCCCGATCGAGCAATTGCCACCCCAACACATCGGCGATTTTGCCGGCGAGTTCGCTGCCGCCCGCGCCATATTCCCGCGTGATCGTGATGACATTCATGGAACGTACTCCGGGCGGAGCAAGGAAAAGGCCCCGCCGGAAATCACTTCCGGCGGGGCCCAAGTGCGATCGAAATCTGCCCTACCCGAAGTGCATCGTTACGGTAGGGGTCATCAGCGGCAAACGACGATTCGTGCCGCGGTTCATGGCGAACCCCATCGCCGCCTTGATTGTACTACTCCATGCCCCGTTGTCAACGAGGACATCGCCCGTATACGATTCAAGTTGACTTGCCGTCGGTGCCGAAATAGAATGTCGATAGAAGTAGAAATGGCGATGGGGTTCGCCTTGAAGTGCTGCTCGGCCCGCCGCGCCGCGTAGATGATGACCCCTACGGACAAGGTGTTCCCTTGGAAGTAGGGGGTTTCTCTTGAAATCCACCCTTGGGAGGCCAGGTTTCCAAGGGTTTTGTTGTTTTCTTGAAGCATACGAGTTTCCGCGCGGCCGGAAGCGATTTAATTGGAGAAGGGAACGATGCCCCGAATTCTTGTAGCCCTGACTGACTCGAATCACAGCGAAAAGGCCCTGGACGTTGCCGTCAAACTGGCTCAGCACGATGGCGGCCTAGTTACGGCCGTGACCGTCTTAGAGAGATCCGGCAATCCGCGGCTGGATTGTCTTTCGGACGATGCGCGGAAACAGGCGCGGCGCCGCTTGGAGCAACTGCTGCGAACGGCGGCCAATTTCGCCGCCTCGCGCGGCGTTCGTCTCACGCCCGTCATCCGCGAGGGGCATCCGGCCGACGCGATCCTCTGCTACGCCGAAGAGGAAGCAATCCAGTTGCTGGTCTTGGGCGCGGGCGGTGCTGAGGGCGTCCTTGGTGGCTTGGGCGATACAGCCGACCAGGTCAGCAACCACAGCCCCTGCGCCGTGTTGATCGCCCGATAGCGCAAGCCGGAAGCCCGCAGGGAGTGATCCCATGCCTTTTGCCATCGCGACGTTACGGGTCGGCGGGCGCGCTTGTTTCGCCCGAATCTGCTGCATCCAACCGGCGGATCGCATCGCGGTACGCGGCCGCAGCGGGCTGCTGTTGGCCGAGCAGGCGTTCGAGCGTTGCGAGTTCCGCTTTCACCCATTCGGCAGCCTGCACTCGCAGATTCTCGACCGCCCCGTCTGTTGCCTCGCACCAGTAAGAAACGAGGCGGGCCAAGTTCTTCTCCACTTCCCAGTTGACGCGTCCAAGAGCGTGGCGCCGGAAAAGCCCGCCGAAGACCGACATCGGCGCAAGCCACGATATCAATTCCCAACTCATCATGAACGTGCGGCCTACGGAGACCGGCCCCGCCGCGAGCGCTGGCTGCCTGAGTTCCCAGGCGGCCGCGGATATTGACACGCCCGTGGTTTCGCGAACGTGATGATGGAGCCGGTCGCGGAATGCCTCGACGACCCTGAGGAGTCTTCCTTCGGTTTCGTGCAGCAGATCGGAGGCAAGCCTTGCCGACTCGTCAGAAAGCGGCTGCACTTCGGCGGCCAAGCGCTCGCCATCCAATCTCTGACTCGTTCCGCCTGGCCGGCGAGGCTGCCGCTCCAGGAAGGGAGTTCCGCCGCGAGGGCCGCATGAAGATTCCGCGCGACGGACGCTGCGCCGGGCAAAGGCCAGCTTCTCGAACGCGGGGCGCGAGCGTTCGCGCATCCGCCGCGCGACCAAGGCAAGTTCGTCCTGAATTACCGCCGCATTGACCGACTCATTCAGCACGGCCGCCCGCAGCGTCTGCCGGTCGGCCTCAACCCGTTCGGCGGCCTGAAGGCCAACGGTCAGGTAACTTCGGCAGGATCGGGCGAGCGCCGTCACCTTCAGTTGGAGGGCCTGTGCCGCCGCAGCCGCCACGTCTTGCGCTAAAGGAAGGAAGACCTTCTCCCGCAATTCCCGCACCCAACGAGCGGTCTCCTTCCGCGTGGAGAACATCAACATGGGCACCGTCGCCCCCAGCGCGTTGCACAATTCCGAGTGAACAAAGGCCGCTACTCGCTCCAGTTCCATTTCATCCAGCAAGTCCACCTTGGTCAGCACAACGGCAACGCGCGGGGCCGTCTGCCGCGCGTCGATAATGAGGCCAACGTCCGCACCGGACAGCGGCCGCTCGGCGCTGACGGTGACCAGGACCGCGGCCGCGTTCGGCATCCAACTTCGCGTCGTTTCGGTGTTGTGCGCATGGATGCTCCCCAGTCCGGGCGTGTCCACGAGGCGGATGCCCGGCCATTCGGCTAGCGCCGGAGTAAACGCGTTGACGAAGGCGACCTGCCGCTGGTTCTTGGGGTTGGCGGTCTCGTCAACGAAATGCCGGATATCTTGGGGGGCCGCGTCATGCGTCCGGCCGTCCATGTGGCGAACCCGCACCGCAAGTTTTGAACCTGCGTCGCGCACGTGACGACGGCTGTCGTCGGCAGCCCGCCGACGGGAAACAAATCGGCGCCGAGCAGCGCATTCAGCAGCGACGATTTGCCGCTATTGAACTGACCGAGGACCGCCACGTCCAAGAACGCATCTTGGCCCGCCAGGGCTTCGCAGGCGCGGAGGCTGGGAAGGAGCGACTCAAATCCGAATCGCTCGACGATCTCCCCAACGGCAAGCAAGGCGGTTCGGTGGTTCATTTTAGAATCGTTTGACTACTCCGCGTCGGCTTCGGCCGGCTCCAGTACGTCTTGCTTGCGGAATGCCCTTTGCGGAAGGAGTAGTCTATCGACCGAAGCGGGCGGCCTTACCCAACTCGACTTCGATCTCCAGAAGGCGGTTGTACTTGGCGATGCGCTCGCTGCGGCAGGCGGAGCCGGTCTTGATCTGCCCGCCGCCCATGGCCACGGCGAAGTCGGCCAGGAAGGCGTCTTCCGTCTCCCCTGAACGGTGCGAGACGACATATCCCCAACCCGCTTTTTGGCACATCTGGATTGCCTCGATGGTTTCCGTCACCGAGCCGATTTGATTGAGCTTGATAAGCACGGCGTTGGTCGATTTCTCCTCGATTCCGCGGGCGATGAACTTGGTGTTGGTCACGTAGATGTCGTCGCCGACGATCTGAATCTTGTCGCCCAGCGCGGCAGTGTGCTCGTGGAACCCATCCCAATCGTTCTCCGCCAGGCCGTCTTCGATGGAGACAATGGGGTACTTCTCCACCCATGACTTGTAGAGAGCCGTCATCTGGGCGCTGGTCTTCTTGCCTTGTCGCGACTTGGCGAGGTTATAAGCCCCGTCTTCGTAGAAGGAGCTCGCGGCCGGATCCAGGGCGATGGCGATGTCCTTGCCGGGCTGGTATCCCGCGGCCTTGATTGCCTCGATAATCACTTCGCACGCTTCCTCGTTGCTCTTGAGATTGGGAGCGAACCCGCCTTCATCGCCGACGCTCGTGGCGTAGTTGCGCTTGTGAAGGATGCCTTTCAGGGCATGGAAAGTCTCGGCGACATAGCGGAGCGCCTCGGCAAAGTTCGGCGCGCCGATGGGCATGGCCATGAACTCCTGAAAGTCCACGCTGTTGTCGGCGTGTTTGCCGCCGTTGAGGATGTTCATCTGCGGCACCGGCAGCCGCACCGCGCCTGTGCCGCCAAGATACGCATAGAGCGGCACTTCGGCAGCCATTGCCGCAGCCCGCGCAACCGCCATCGAGACACCGAGGATCGCATTCGCCCCCAACTTGCTCTTGGTCGGCGTGCCGTCGAGGTCGATCATCAAGCGGTCGATTTCCGCCTGCCGCGCCGGTTCGATGCCTATCACCTTCGGCGCGATTATGTCGTTGACGTTGGCCACCGCCTTGAGCACGCCTTTGCCGCCGTAGCGATTCTTGTCCCCGTCGCGGAGTTCGAGGGCTTCGTTCTCGCCGGTCGATGCGCCGGACGGCACAGAGGCGGACGCCATGATGCCGTTGTCCAAGGTCGCGCGGACACGGACGGTAGGATTGCCGCGCGAGTCCAGTATCTCCAATGCATGAATTGTGCTGATTTTCGTGGTCATAGTACCTTCCTAGGTGTTGACGAAGTCCGGATAGAAGCTTCCGAGGGCGATGGCCGACGTACGACTCCCACCGGACAAAATGGTCCTGGCAGGAGTCATCAGCCTTGGGAGACGCCAAACGAGCGCCGATGAAACCAGGGCGGTTTACTGAGGGGGACTCCATCCCCATTGGGAGGCATCCGGGAGCGTCGAGCTTCCTTCAACCTTTTTGATATTCGGCCATTTTGGCATCTTCGGCACCCGGTCACAAGGGGCGGGTTCAAGTTGACTTGGATGTCTGGCCGAATTAGAATCCAGTATAGAAATGGCGATGGGGTTCGCCTAAGAGTCCCTATCAAAACCGATACTGAGGCGGGGACAGTCGTGCCGTTTTATCGGCTCCGATAGAGACTCTAAAACTGCTGCTCGGCCCCCGCGCCGCGTAGATAATGACCCCTACCGACAAGGCACTCCCTTGGCCGTAGGGGATTTCTGTTGGAAGTCCGCCCTTGGGAACGCTTGGTTCGCAAGGGCCTTGTTGTTTCTTGAAGTACGCAACGCGTTGTCCCATGCACACTTTCCTTTCGGCGCTGCGAAGCGTCTTTGCAAGTAAGGTCGCACTTTTGTCGATCGGCGGCGCCGTGGGCACCAACGCCCGCTATTGGCTGAGCATTTGGTTTAACGAAGCGGCCTGGCGCACGCCGGGCACGTGGCTAAGTGCCTTTCCCATGGGCACGTTTGCGATTAACGTCACCGGCTCATTTGTCTTGGGCTTAGTCGGAGTCGTCTTTGTGCAACGCTTGCCCGACCACAGAGCGTGGTTTCTTCTGCTGGGCACGGGTTTTTGCGGCGGCTATACTACTTTTTCCACGTTCGAGTGGGAGACGCTGCAATTGGTTCGCACGCAGAGTTTTGGGCTGGCCGCGGCAAACGTGCTGGGTAGCGTTGTGGTCGGCTTCCTGGGCGTATGGCTCGGCGCAGCGCTGGGCGAATCGATCTTCCGGAACGTGTAGGAGCTGGACAATGAAAAGCGAATCGGAGGCCTTGCTGCTCACCGTTTACATCAACAGCGGCGACCACCATCACGGCGCGCCGCTCTATGCCGCCATTGTTCACCTCTGTCACGAACGCGGCATCGCCGGGGCGACGGTCTTTCGCGCGATGGAAGGTTATGGCAGCAGCGGCAAACTGCACACGACGCGACTCCTGGAACTCGGCGAAAACCTGCCCGTGCGGATCGAGATCATTGACTCGCGGGAGCGAATCGAGGCCCTCCTGCCGGAGTTGGACGCGATGGTCTTGCAAGGTCTGATTACGATCGCCGAAGTTCGGCGCGAAAGTACTGAGTCTACGCGCCAATCAATCTCGCCGCCAGCGCTACGGCCGCCGTCTCGACGCGAAGTGTACGCGGCCCCAGTCCGATCAACTGCCATCTTTGCGATTCGGCCTGCGTAATCTCGTCATCAGTGAATCCACCTTCGGGTCCAATGGCTGCAACAATGCTCGTGTGCGCGTCGGTTGACTGGGGACCCTTCGCGCAGGATGCGCCACGAGACGGCATGCAACCTGTTTGTTGGCGGCTAGAAACTCGTCCCACATTTGAGCCGCGGCAATCTCCATCAGCCGGTTTCGGCCGCATTGTTTCGAGGCTTCGATCACTGCGCGGCGGAGGCGCTCGCAAGGCGTTCTTGCCCGGTTGGGCCACGGCGCGCTGCGGTTACCAGCGGCACAAGCCGGGCCACGCCCAGTTCGGTAGCCTTCTCAACGAGCCACTTTTGCCGGTCGCCTTTGGGCAGCGCAACGCCCAAGGTAAGCTCGATCGCTGCCTCACGATTGACCTCACGTCGCGCAACGATCGACAATTCAACCTCCGATCGCTTCGTGGACTCGACCACCGCCTCGAATTCCCAGCCTGTGCCGTCAAAGAGTGTGACGGCGCTGCCGCGAGTCGCACGCATCACATGCAGCAAATGATGGGCCTCCGCGCCGCTGAGAACCGCGCGGTCGGAAGTGATCGGCGATTCGACAAAGTATCGTTCGGACATGGCAATCGCCGCTCACCGCAGTAGTTTGCCGCCGCGCGACGTGGACAGGTCGTGCTGCTTGGCAATTTGATCGGCCACGGCTTGGACCCGCTCGTCGGAGTCTTTCCTCGCCATCGCCTCGACGCGGTCCAGAAGGGACGGGTCGCCCGTGGTGGCGAGCGTAGTGATTGCGGCCAGGCGGACTTCTGGCTGCGGGTCGGCGGCCAGCCACATCAGCCATCGCGCGGCGTCGACGCTTGCCAGCCGCGGCACGGCTAGTGCGAGTTGCTTGCGGACTTCCGTATCGGGACTGAAGAGTTGCCGCGCGAGTTCCAAATCGACTTCGCTGAAGCCCCGCCGCAGCAGTTCCTGCCGGGCCGGCGTCCGATCCGACTCCGATTCGCTCCGCAGCTTCCGCATCAGATCCAGCACGTCCACCGCCTTGAGCGTGTCGAACGACTTCATCGGCAGCGACTCGACGACGGAAACCGGCAGCGTCGCAGTGTTGGCGGGCCGTGCGGCCTCGGCATGCGCCGTCTGGCGCGTAGCCGGCCCGTTATACTCCGCCGATTGGACCACGGAGATCGGCCGCGCGGCGTCACCGTCATTGGCGAGCCGATCGGGTTCAGTTGCACTATTATCCGCTGTCTCGGCCGAACGGTTTTCTTGCGCGGCGTAACTCGACTTGCCCGGTGAAACTTCGCGAAGCGTATTCTCGCCGCCGCCCAAGTACGGCCGATAGTTGTCCTCGCCGCGAGACCTGGTCGCATTCGCGATTGCGCTGGATGAAGTCGCCGGGTCGCGACTCGCGCTCGTTGTGTTATCCATCGTGGCAAGTTCCGCAAGGCATGCGCCGGGCAATTCCTCGTCGGCGGAATCGGCCGGCTTAGGCTCAGCGGCATGTTCCGCAAGGGGCGATAAGTAGCACCGCACCCAGCCGACGCCCGCGGCGACAAACACAATCGTCAGCACGGCCACCAAGAGGATTCGCCGGTACATACACATTTGCTCCGAAACTTGAGAAAAGGGGTGTCGCATTGTTCCGAATTGCCGTTCCACCCGCAAGGGCATTGTCACCGCGCCGAACTCCAAATGTCGTTAAACTTTGACTATCCGCTACGGGCTTCCCTTGCCGAATAACCAGAAGTATCGTGCAACTCCACCCTCATCGGGCCAGGTTGCGCTAAGACAGATAACTTGGGGGGATCATGTTTTGTAATACACCGTTCCACGGCGGCACGCGCCTCCGTGGCCGCTATCGCACGCAAAGACCGGCTTCCATACTGGCAGGGTCCGCCATTTGGCTAGCATTGCTAGCGCTGTTACCGCTCGCCTCTTCCGCGAGCGCCGCGTCCAATCCAGGCTCCAACGACGCGATACAAGGAACCTCCAGCGCCGCCGCTCGCGCAAGCGCCGTGCAGTCGATCCCCTTCGACAAGCTCGACGTTGCTTCCCGTTCGAAGATTAATTCGGTAATAAGCAATGCCAGCATTTATCGCCGCATGCCAACCCGTACGGTCAATTGCGATCCCGACTTGTACCTGTTCCTCGTCCGCCACCCGGACGTAGTTGTCAACATCTGGGAAATACTCGGCGTGGCCCAGATGCAGTTGCGGCAGACGGACGTTCGATAGCTTCCGCGTCGCCGAAGCCGAAGGCACGGCCGCCTCGATGGAATACCTTTATCACAGCTCCAATCTACAGATTATTTACGGCAAATGGACCTACACCGGGCCATTGCTCGCCCGCAAAATCAACGGCCATTGCCTGGCCATGTTGCGTTCCAATTATGCCAAGGAGGCCAACGGCAAGTATTACATCACGGCCCAGATGGACGGCTTCATCAGCGTCGATTCGGGAGGCGCGGAGCTTATCGCCCGCACGTTGCAGCCGCTGATGGTCAAAAACGTCGATAACAACTTCATCCAGACGGTGGCCTTTCTCGGCAGCCTGTCGAAGACCGCGGAAGTGAATCCGCAAGGCATGGTGCGGCTGGCCGACCGCCTTACCCACGTGCAGCCGACTACCCGGCAGCAGCTTGGCGACGTGGTCAATTCCGTGGCCCAGCGATCGACGGCAACGGCGGGCAATTCGGCCGGCCCCGCCTCGCGCATGGCGAGCCGCCCGCAGCACGCCACAAGCCAGTAGGACCGCTGCCCAATCTTCCCATTCTTCTGCACTTAACGGTCATTTGGGTGCATGTCAGCTTTTGTAAGTCAAAGTGCAGCGGCGGTGGAGCGGCGGTAGTAGGAACACCCCGGACGGTGGGCAAGGTAACGTGCGAGGCGGTCATCGTCGCACAAGGCCGCGGCGCGGATTTGGAGAATCGCCTCGGCTCCGCTGGGATCGTTCCAGAACTTTTCCGTCCCTTTCACCCGATAGTTGACCTCTTTGACCAGAGACTCCATCAAGGCGCTGGTCACCGGCAGGCCAAGCCGCCGATAACGCGGATAGTCCATGCGCTCCCGGTTGTTCGCCAGATAGCGCAGAGCCACGGCCACTGCCTGACGTGAATCATCTTCGGCCAGCGGGTGCTCGGCGTCAATGCCCTCGTCGGCAAGCCATTTCCGCAGCGCCGAAGTTACCTCGTCGACACGGCCCTGCCAACAGGCTTGTGCCATGCCGAGGTAGCACTTCCAAATTGGTTGCGCCTCGCCCGCCAGGACCGATGCCGCCGTGTAAAGGTACTCCAGCGGATGGACAAAATCCAGGATGGGAATGAAGTCCGGAAAATGCGCCTGCTGGATCGACCAGTTCCAGGCCAAGCCGTCGCCGAGAAACGCACGTGCAGCGGCTTCGAAGAAGCGGCGGCGACTCGCTTCGCGCTCCATCTGTCCACCGAACTCGTGCGAGGCGACCATGCTGCTCAGACACGTCCGAGCGATGCGTTGAGGACGCCAATCCACAGGGCACGATGCGTTGTCGAGCACCGCTTCCTGGGGCAGAGCAGCCAGAGAAAGCGGCTCTTTTCCGGCCAATTGCGCCACTTTTTCCGGATCGCCGAAGGCCGAGGGAAGTTCGGGTTGAGGATCTTGGTCAAACGTCTGATGCGTCATTCGCCACAGGCCGGCGTTCTTCGTCTCGCGCCATTGCTGCTCATGCACTCCCGCTCCACAGCCTTCGCTGCGCGTTTGCACGCGGCCTCCGTCGCACTGCACTACGGCCAATGTCGGCGGCGCCTCCACCGTCGGACACGTCGGCAAGTTGTCGGCTGCTTCCGCGTCGCGCAGTTCGGTCAGTTCGTTGCCAACAGCCATCGTGACGCGTTCGATGGTTTTCGCCGAAACTTCATTGCCGCCCAACTGCTTCAACAGCACCGCCGCGCGATCAAACGACGTTGCCTCGCTGCCAGCGTAGACCATCCTCTGCGTCAATGCGGGCGTGCATTCCCGCGAGTCCAGTCCCAAGGCTTCACGCTGAGGGAAAAAAAGCCCGCCGACAGCGGGTGCAATAGCCCTTGGGTTCGCTGATCTCGATCGGCCCATCCGTCGAGTTGATCATACGACTCACGACTTTCAGGCCACAGGATGTTCCGCACTTGGGGCAGGGGGCGGCGGCAGGCGAACTGGCCGCCACCTCGCGTGCCGCTTGCTGTTGAATGCGGCGGCTCAGTTGGACCCCGACATCGTGCGCCGCGGCCTCGATTTGGCTGAAGTGAATCGGCTTTCCCAATTGCCCTTCTGGCCACTGAAGCTCGACGGCAATGTCGGCTGCTTCGTGGAATAATCGCTCCAGCTTCTCCTTCAAAATCTGCGCCTTGTCGTCCATGACAATCACTCCTGGTCCATGAAAATCCTTCCTACGTCCCTTCAGGCCACCCAGTTTAACCGATAAACCGCAAAAACTCCTATTGACGTTTCTTGCTTCTCCCCGGACCGTGCAAAAGCTGACGTACACCCCGGTCATTTAATCTCATCAAATTGATCTTGTTACGAATTGGCCTCCGTTCTATGATGCGGCTGGAAGAGATTTAGTGTCCCAAGAATAATCGTTACTGCGGCAACTTCCATCGTGCCATTTTATCGGTTCCGATTTGGGACTTTTCAGGTGGGGCATAACGTTAAATCGCATGATGCGTTTGCGTAGGCGGCAGTTTGCCGCCGCGCAGCGACACCCTTGAAGGATCGAGGGCACTAATACTCGCTTTGGATAGAAATGAAACAACCGTAAACGGTTCCTTTCACTTTTAGCCGCAAGCGAAGTAGGTCCATAGATCCGAAAGGAGTTGTCGTCATGTCTAGCCAAGCCACCCTGGGCGGCGTCCGTCTTTCCGAACCGCGTTTCTCCGTGCCAACTCAGCCCGATCATGAGCGCCGCAAACGAATCCTCGCGGCGCTGGGCCTGCCGAGCCCCCGCGTCGCCAGCCGTCAGCCGAGCCTGCGCGTTGACGAAGAAACGCTGACTCGCTACTTCGAGTATTTGGCGGAGCGGTTGGAACTGCCGTTCGCCGCTTATTATCCGCCGCCGTCCAGCGGCGCACGCCCGGCGGCCGACCGCTGCGAGGTGATCGAGCTTCTCGACCCGCGCACCGACCTCTGCGATGAAATCGACGGCCTCTATTGCCGCACTCGCAAGGGCAAGTTCTTCGTCAATTTGCCTCTGGTAGAATTGACCTTGTTTCCGCCCAGCAAGAATCTCGAATTGCTCGGCGATTACGAGTATTGGTTCTGGCACTGGCGTGACTGATTCGTTGCTGCATACCACCACCTAGCGGGGGCCGTGGCGGGAAATTTCTCCCAGACACGGCGGGGAAGTTGCTTGCTATTTTGCCGTGCAACAATTACGATCATTATGAGCGCGGAATATTCTTATTGCTTACGGTTCGAAGCGAGCCAAACCGTCGCCTTTTTGGACGATCGGTTTCACTTCATGCCGTATCGCGTATAGCAGGAGTCGGAACGCAATGCCTCGGTTTACTTTTCTCTTCGTCCTCGGTTTGGTTTGTCTGTGTGCAATGCCGTTGGCCGCACAGGACGCGGTTCTTGGCCAGATTTACGGAAACGGCGTACACGCCTATTTCGGCCAGGATTACGTCAAGGCCCACGAATGCTTTACGTCGGCTATCGACGGCAAGACCCAAGATCCCCGCGCGTACTACTTTCGCGGACTGGCCCTGTTGAAACTGGGCCGACCGCAGGAGGCCGAAAGCGATTTCCAACGCGGCGCAAAGCTGGAAAGCGCGATCGATCCGAGCCGCGCCTACAACGTCGCCCGGGCATTCGGAGCGCATCCAGGGCAGCGACCGTGCCACGCTGGAGAAGTACCGCCTTGAGGCGCGGATGACTGTATTGGAAAACGCTGAAAAAGAACATGCTCGACGTTACCAGGAAAGCATGAAGGAGCAACGCGACTTCTTGCAAAAGCAGTCCGACGGCGGTCCCGCAAAACCAGTCGAAACGCCAGTCGATGGCGGCCCGAAAGTGCCGGATGTCACCGCGCCGGCAGCGGGCGGCGCGCCGCCGGCCGATCCCTTCTCCACCGGCGAACCGGGCAAGACGCCGGATGCGAAGACACCCGAACCTGTACGCGCCTCCTCCCACCGTCGAAACGCCCGCGGAAAAGCCGGCCGTAAAGCCTGAAACTCCCAAGCCGGCTGCCGGCGGTGACGATCCTTTTGGCGCGGCGACTCCGGCGCCGGCTACTCCTGCCGTTGTGCCGTCTGCTACGCCTAAGCCGGCTGCCGGCGGCGACGATCCCTTCGGTGCTGAAACTACGAAGCCCGCCGCTCCGGCCACACCGCCCGCGAAGAAGCCCGATGCCAAACCCGATGCCAAGCCCGCGCCCGCCGCTGGCGGCGACGACCCCTTCGGCGCGGATGCTACGAAGCCGGCCGCTCCGGCATCTCCCGCAGCGCCGCCCGCCAAGAAGTCAGACGCAAAACCCGACGCCAAACCTGCGGCGGGCGGCGACGACCCGTTCGGCGACAGGCTCCCGCGGCTGCGACTCCCGCTGCGCCGGCCGCAACACCGGCGAAGAAAGACGCTCCCGCCAAACCGGTGCCCAGCGACGATCCATTTGGTTCGTGATATCGATGGCAACACGGGAATAGCGTAGGGTGGGTCAAGCACAGCGCAGACCCACCAGCAAGCGAAGGCGGTTTCTACGCAGAGCGCGTTACCAGTTCGACGCTCTGCGCTGCTCACTCTTTAGCCGCTCTTCCAGCAGCTTCTTCTTGAGCGCTTTGCGATCGGCCTTGCTCATCTTGCTGTCCTCCTGATTGGCGGCCACCGCCGCAGCAAGGGGCGCTGTCCGCTTGGGCAAGGATGCGCTGGACGGTGTCGGTCCGCTGTGGGCCGGATGAACCGAGATCCACCTGTCGCGGGATTCGTTCTCGCCGGATTCGTCTCGATCCGATGCGCCGTCAGCAGCCGAATCTCGCTTAACCGAATCTTCCGCCGCCGCACTTGCCACTTTGACCTTGGGCTTCTCCACCCGCTTCTTCTTGACTTTCGGTTTCGCCGTTCGTCGCGGCAACTGGCCTTCGGCATCTAGCAGCACGAATCGGGCATGCAAGGCCATTGACCATGCCAGAAGCAGATTCCCCGCAAGCAATGACCCATGCAGAAGCAGCGACCCAGCAAGCTCGGACGGCAGCCGCACGACGCGGAAAAATGCAAGCGCAGCCGCAAAATAGGCAATTGCGGCAAGGATTGCGGTGGCCCTTGCCGTCCGGCTTGGCCACATGTCGATCACCAGTCGCGTGCCCACGATGCCAAAGAGCAGTGCCGCTGGAGCAATCCACCAGATTGAGCCATCGCCGACGACTCGTACGCGAGTCAGCGAAATCAGCAACGCTTGAACACCTTCGTGAAGGCTGGCCACCGCGTCGCTTGCCATCAGAAACCAACAGGCGGCCGCCCAGAGCCAAACTCGATAGCGGCCATGATAGTCATCGGTCTTATGGCGGCGGATCGCGAAGTTTACGACGGCGTAGAAACTCGCCGTAAGCAGCAAAAGCACCGAGAGCCAATTACTCAAACTGCCCGGACCACCCAAAACGGCGGCGAGCGGCGTCCGATCCTCCAGTTTGAATACCTTCGGTGCCGCGACGTAAAGCGTTAGTAGTCCAGCGATTGCGATCAAGCCGACCGTCGGCAGCAGGATCGTCACGAGCAGCCTCCGGGGCACCAGATCGGTCAACCGAAGCTGCGTATCAAGGAACTCGGCATCACCGTAGTGCTCCGATTTGTGTATGACCGCCGGACCGCTGCTCGGGCCAAGTGCTCCGTCTTCCCCAGGCCCAAGATCTGCAGACCGGTCTTCGGCCAGCAATCGCCGCCGCCGATCATCTCGATGCGCACCCGTGACCCATTGGAGAAGAATGCAACGTCATGCCTGTTTGCTTCGGCATAACCGCTAGGAGAAATACAGAATTGGAATAGAATAACCGCACCGGTCCCATGTCAATCACCATTAAACTGCTAATCATTGCCGCGACAGTCGTATTGAGCGGCGTCTTTGTTGCCGCCGAAGTGGCCGTCTTGACCGCGCGGCGGAGGATGCTCGGGCAGGCGGCTACTCTTGCCCGGTTTCTGCCCACACTCCAGGTCGCCTCGACGCTCCTGGTGACTGTTGGGTCCGTCATTGGTGGGGCGACGTTGACCGGGCCGTTGAGCGAACGGCTGGCAAAATCGTCGATCGGCATCGTGGCGGCTAACCACGCGGTCATCGCCTTGACTCTGGTGGTTCTTGGGCTGACATTTGCCGTGCTCGTCGTTGGCCAGTTCGTCCCTCGGCAGCTTGCGCGGAGCAATGCCGAAGTAATCGCTCGGCGTCTGCCGCGGCCGGTTGCCGCCGTGCAAACGATTCTGCGGCCGCTCGTCTGGCTGCCGGAGGCGGTCGGGCACCTCGTGCTCCGTTGCTTGGGCGCCGTGCTGCCAAGGAGCGGTCGCTGTGCGTCGAAGACATCGAGCACCTGATCCGCGCGGGTGGGCACGAGGGCATCCTCGATCCGGCCGAGCAGATGCTCGCCCGTCGCTCTTTGCGGCTGGGCGACCGCACCGTCCGCGACATCATGCACCCGCGGATCGAAATCGACGCCCTGGATGTCGACACCCCGCCGGACGAAGTCATCGGCGCGGTGGCAATGGCCGGCTTCTCGCGGTTGCCGATCCACGAGGGCGACCTGGACCACATCATCGGCTTCGTGTACACAAAGGACCTCCTCTTGCGGCAGCACATGGGCTGGCCGATCGAACTCCGCAAGCTCGTCCGTCCGGCGCTCTTGGTGCCCGAAACGCTTTCCATCGGCAAGCTCCTGGAAAGGTTCCGCTTGAAGCGGACGCAAATGGCGCTGGTGCTGGACGAGTTCGGCGGCACGGAGGGCCTGGTGACGATGGAGGACGTGCTGGAAGAACTGGTCGGCGAGATCCACGACGAGCACCGCAACGAGCGGCAACACTCGATCGTCGCCCGCGACGACTCAAGTTGGTACGTGGACGGCGCCATGCCGCTGCACGAGCTTTTGGAGCGGTTGGAGCTGGCCGAGCTTCGCGGCTCGCTGCCGGCCGACGTGAGCACGGTTGCCGGGCTGGTCCTTTCCGTCCTTGGCCGCATCCCCGCCAATGGCGACCGCGCCGACTGGCAGACCTTGACGCTGGAAGTCGCGGCGATGGAAGGCCGGCGGCTGGAGCGGGTGCTGATCCGCAAGCGGACTTGAGGCGGCGATACCTGTTGGTCAGATAACATTCATTATGACTCGTTAATTGCTGACTCTTTCGTGTGTAATTCAGTGCCAAAAATGGCACTTTTGGCACCGGTTTGACGCAAAAAGACACCGGTTTGACGCCGTTTGGCACTTTGCGGCTTGTTTTCGCACCCCATGATTTCCGCGGCGAAACTGCATGCTTGGCACGATTTGGCACGTTTTGGCACGCTTTCGCGAAACAAGGCACGGAGCCGGTAACAATTCATCGCGAAATTGCGAAAGGGCGAAGGCCTGAAACGACCTCGCCATTTCGATGATGCGAAGGGATAACTCGTCAGATTTGTGTCCCATTTCGCGATTTCGTCCTATCGCGCTTTCGCGATTCTGCCAACCGTGCTCTGTGCTCGCTCTCATCTCTATAGCGACAATTACTTTTCCGGTCTGACGACAATTAGAATTCCCGGTTGAGGCCAGTTGAGGCTGGTCAGATAGACTGTTGCAAGTCTCCGTAGGAGGGGGACTTGCAATGGTCACGGATGAGCAGGTGAAGCGGTTGTGGCAGGTGTTGTCGTCAGGGAAGACTCTGGTTCAGTCGGCAGACAAGGCGAGCATGGACGAGAAGACGGCGAGGAAGTATAGGCGGCTGGGTCGGCTTCCCAGCGAAGTTGTGCCGGATCGCTCGTGGCGGACACGGGCAGACCTGTTTGCCGAGGTGTGGCCGGAAGTGCATGCGCAACTGCACGAGGCGCTTGGCCTGGAGGCCAAGACGCTGTTTGGAGCGCTGCAGATCAAATACCCGGGGAAGTTCGACGAAACGCAGTTGCACAGCTTTCAGCGTGGCGTGAAACGTTGGCGAGCGACGGCCGGCCCGGCGAAGGAGGTGTTCTTCAGCCAAGTGCATCATCCGGGACGGTTGTGTGCGTCGGATTTCACCCACATGGAAAGCCTGGCCGTGATCATTGGCGGGCAGTCGTTCGACCATCTGCTTTACCACTTCGTGCTGACGTACTCGAACTGGGAGTCGGTGACGGTCTGTTTTTCCGAGAGTTTCGAGAAGCCTCGGCGAAGGACTTCAAGACGCCCTGTGGGAATTGGGCGGCGTGCCCGAACGACACCGCACGGATCGGATGAGCCTGGCGGTCAACAACGGATCGGACATGAAGGAGTTCACCGCGCGGTACAAGGGACTGTTGGGCTACTACGGGATGGAGATGGAGAAGATCCAGCCCCGGGAACCGAACGAGAACGGAGATGTCGAACAATCGCATCGGCGTTTCAAGGAAGCGGTGGAGCAGGCCCTGTTATTGCGTGGCAACCGGGACTTCGAGAGCCGTGAAGCCTATGGACGATTCTTGAAAGAGCTGGTGGCGGTTCGCAATGCGGGCCGTCGCAAGCGGCTGGACGAAGAGTTGCCTGGCCTTCGGCCTCTGCCGGATCGGCGACGGGAGAGCTGCAAGCGAATCCCGGTACGCGTGGATACGGGGAGTTTGGTCCATGTAGACCGAAATGTTTATTCGGTTCCCAGCCGCTTGATTGGCGAGCGGGTCGAGGTGCGATTGTACGTGGAGCATGTCGAGGTCTGGTACGCCCAGAAGGAGATGGAGCGCTTTCCGCGTTGCGCGGGCGGAACAAACACGCCATCAACTACCGGCACATTATCGACTGGTTGGTGCGAAAACCGGGGGCTTTTGAGAACTACGTTTACCGGGAAGAGCTGTTTCCCACGAGCCGCTTTCGCATGGCCTTCGACGCCTTGCGGGAAGCGCAGCCCAAGCGCGGTCACAAGGAGTATTTGCAGATTCTCTATCTGGCGGCAGGCCACGGCGAGACGGCCGTGGACGAGGCGTTGCGAACGCTTCTAAACAGCGGCCAGCCCGCGACCCGGGCCGCGGTCGAAACGTTGGTCCAGCGGGCCGAGGAAGTTCCGGCGGTCACCGAAGTGACCGTCGAAGTAGTGGACTTGTCGGATTTCGATGACTTGTTCTTGCACAAGGAGGTGTGGGATGGGTGCGAAGGGGGATTTGAAAGAGAAGTTGGCGGCTTGCTTGCGGGAACTGCACTTGCCGACGTTTCGGGAGTGTTTTGAGGAACTGGCCCGACGGGCATTACAGGAGACGGCCAGCTACGAGCAGTACCTGTTGGAACTGGCCGAGCGGGAATGCCAGGGCCGCTTGGCAAAGCGGACCGAGCGGCTGCTGCGGGATTCCCGTTTGCCGCTGGAGAAGGATCTGGCGAGCTTCGACCTGGCGCGGTTGCCGGCGAAGGTCTCTCGCCAAGTGCGGACGCTCATGGAAGGCTCGTTCGTGGACCGCCGCGAGAACCTGTTGTTGTTCGGCAAGACCGGATCGGGAAAGACGCACCTGTTATCGGCGATCGCCCAGGAATTGGTTCGCAACGGACGGAAGGTGGTCTCATGGTCGTGTGCCCTGCTGGTTCAGGAACTGTTGGCGGCCAAACGGGATCTGAAGCTCAACCGGGTGCTAAAAGCAGATGTCGAAGTGCGAGGTGCTCTTGATCGACGACATCGGCTACGTGCAGCAGAGCCGGGAGGAGATGGAGGTGCTGTTCACCTTGTTGGCGGAACGCTACGAGCGCGGCACGGTGATGCTGACCAGCAACCTGCCGTTCTCGAAGTGGGAGACGATCTTCAAGGATCCGATGACGACAGCGGCGGCAATCGACCGCCTGGTGCATCACAGCGTGATCTTGGAGTTGAACATCCCGAGCTACCGGTTGGACGAGGCCAAGCGAACCAAGCCGCCCGACGCGGCCTGAGATTGGCGAGGGCCACCCGCGGCGGCGTGCGGCCCCCCCTTTTGTTTCGCTCCGCTGCGCTGCGCTTCACAAAAGGGGGGGCCGCACGCCTCTGGTTCTCAACCGGGAATTCTAATTGTCGTTCAAGGGGAAGAGTAATTGTCGCCGAAAGCTCATCCCTATTCCTTCATCTTTCCATAGTTCCGCGCTCCGGGGCTGTTGCGAATCGCCAGTATATCACATGGCTTATCTTTTGTCAACAGTTGTAATGAACTGCCGATACAAAACATCGCTAAACCGTTGGCTGGAACGGACTTGCGCCGCCGTTTGGTTGTTCGCGCATGCCCCCCTCGCGCGGGTGGGGCGACGGTGTCTCGTCAACGTAAACCGTTGCCGTATAAGGAGTTCGGCGTCGGCCGAAGATTTCGTCGGCCCGCGGCCAGAAAATCGCCGCGAAGAAGATTTTTTCCGCCGCCGCGACGCGTGCCCGGAGACCCCGCTGAGCTTGTCTCAGTGGTGAATAAGATTGAATGGCTAAGAGGCGGAGCGGCACGACCCCAGGCGTCCTTTCGCCCCTGGGCCGCCTCCATCGGCCCCGGGGGCGAAAGGACGAATCGTGATTGGGATTTGCGGCGTATTAGCCGACCAATCTCGCTCACCGACTGAGACAAGCTCAGCGGGGTCGAGCTCTCGGTAGTCTAAACAGTTGTAGGAGTTGATTTGACCCCGCTGGCCGGGACTAAATTTGGCACGGTCAGGCTTCCCGTACGCCGGCCCAGGCTGGCGCCGCCACAATTGGGGTGACCCAACGCCACCGCCGACCCTGCGTCGGCGGAGCGATGATTGACCACTACCCGGCCGCTCGCGTCTGTCCCGTTCCGTCCTGCTTGCCTTGCCGCTGGGCGGCAAGGCAAACAACAAGGGGAAAAACGTTGGGCGCAAGTGCGCAGGTAGTGTCCAATCATCGCGCCGCCGGGACAAGCGGCCTGTTGAAGTAATAGCACAAAGTGATTTTCAAACCACAACCGGTTGAGGCTAGCAACAGTTGACACTACATCTAATTGATGCTAGCTGCTACTGCTTCAACATGCCGCAAGCCCAGGCGGGGGCGGATGGAGCTTTAATTCACCGCTTCACGCGCGCCGTGGAGAATTAGGGTCGGCCCGAGAGAAGTGCGCTAGACATCCGTTCGCCGTCGCGCGAGGCCATTTGCCGCAAAGCGATTACGACGCGTTTCGTCCACTGCCCGTCCCGTGCGAGATTCCTAGGCGGAAAAAACTTGCTGGGTCCCCGTTTCGACGCCCGGCGTAATCGTAGGCGAAACACGTTACTGTTGCGGAAGTTCCGTCACGGAACCGCTGAGCGGCCATTCTGCTCTGCGGGAATGCCTATTGACAGGCCCGCAGGTGGTGTTCCAATGGAAGCTACGGCGGTCAAAACTCTTAGCAGTCGTGGAAAGAGGGAGAATAAATGAAGTCACGTTTTCTCTGTCTAGCGATTCTGACAGCTAGTTTAACTTTGGGAAAGGACTCAAATGCGCAACAGAATCCAAACGGCCAAGACGTCAAAGCGCCGCTTGTTCAGGTTGTACAAAAGGAAGAACGGGTCAATTGGGGGTTTGTGCTCTTTTCCGATAAGCCCGGAAAGCAAACGATTAGAGCGAAACCATTGAGCCTCTCGGACGGCAAAGTAACTCTCAAAACGCGGAGTGGGCACGTTTTGACCGTGGCGTTGTCTCAGTTAAGCAAGCCAGACCAAGATTTGTTGTCCAAGACTCTTGTTAATATTGCCAAAGGCGATGATGTGGAGTCTACTGGAACGGAATTCTTAAAAGATGCCCTTATTCGCGCTTCAGAGAGCTTTCCGAACGAAACGCAAGTGCGGCGAGAGGTTCTCATGAAGGAGAGGAAGGAAGAGTTTCACAAGAAATATGACAAGTGCAAGTTCGATCTTCATTTCAATATAACGGATGTATCGGCCGTAGCAAATGGATATTTCCTCCATCTTGATGCGATCTACCTCGACCCGATGGACGGGCCGGCTGGCGGAGGGATTCAGCCCACGACGGGCCAAGGGGTCGGCATGCTTGTGAATTTGACTGTCGAAGACGCCACAAAGATCTCAAAAGGGGACAAATTGCATATAGCTGGTAATGTGCATTTGTTGTTTGGCGAAA
Source organism: uncultured Planctomycetia bacterium (assembly GCA_963707295.1). GTDB lineage: Bacteria > Planctomycetota > Planctomycetia > Pirellulales > Thermoguttaceae > JANXQG01. Next base: position 1,305,960 of record CAVPPL010000005.1, on the reverse strand, counting down.
AAATTATGAACAACTGTTTGCTATTCGAATACTCTGCTACTCATCAACGATACGGTTTGGTTGGAACGCCTTTCTATTTTGAAAAGCCGACAATCACGATTGAGCGAGCACAGAGTAGTTCTCGTCTGAAGGATACTGTTGCCGCAAGGGTCGCGGAATTGCGAAGACTGGAAGCGGTCGAATCAAGAAAGAAGGATAAGAAAGAATTGGGAAACGAAGAACGGGCATTTCAGGTACCAGAAAAGGAGGCAGGAGTTGTGGGAGGAGTTCCGCCTCCTCCGCCCCCAATGAAGTTGGAAGACGCATTCCCACAACCGGAATCATACCGGGTTTGGGCCGACGCCAACGGCCATCGCGTTGAAGCCGCGTTGGTTGAGCAAAAGGGTTCTGATGTTACGTTGCGGAAACGGGACGGCAAAGAAGTCACTTTGCGAATCTCCACCTTATCCCGAGAAGATCTTGAATGGATGCTAAAAGAAGGAAAGTAGGTCGTGGGATCGCGCTTAAACGCATGGGTTGACCGCTTTCCGGCGTCGTCTGGCCGATTTCGCCGCTGGTTTGCCGCGGGCGGCTGTGCGCGGGGAAGCGTGGAGCGCTCGTTTTAGGCTTCTCGCGTCTCGGCCGCCCACCTACCGGCGTCGGCTTACCGTTTCCACCCGTCGGCTTACCGTTACAACCGATCGTTTTTCCTCTCTCTCCCTTCGCGCGCAAATTCACAACGGTCGCGGGCATTTTGCTTTGCGCGGGCAGATCGGCTAAGCCCTGCAACCGGACCTCGACGGCCTGGCCGCCGCGCCGATTGACTTTCGAGGTTGCGCGTACTAGGTTGGGGGCTTGCTAACTGCTGGAACCGGCCAGGTCCGCTTTTGTGCCGACGAAATCAGCTATGAGGTCTCTGACGGAAGTACAAGAGGTGATGACGATGACGAATTGGGTCAAGACAAAGCTGGAGCCCTCGGAAGAGCCAATGCTGGAGGCGATGTTTGACGCAATTCGCGGTTACACCGTGGCATTGGGCGGACGATATCCCAAAGGCGGCTTCGAGTTACGTGGCACTGGTGTCAAGGTGAAGCTCGGCGACCGGTTTTTCATTGCAACAGCAGCACACGTTCTTGACTACTCACGGGACGATACCAAGGGCGTACAACCCGGATATGATGGGGATCATCTGGGCGACGTGAAGGGTTTCAATAAACATCTCCATTCTGATGTAGGATATCTGGAAGTGGAGGGCGGCGATAATTTTTTGGTGGCTGAACAGTTGGGTGAGCTCGAGGTTGACGGCGTCCAATACGACTTAGTTGGCTATCCCGAAACCGATCACAGCCATACAAAATTAATAGCAGTTTTTCCTGACGGAAAGCAGATGCCAATTACTGAGAGCGGTCTGCTACTCGCCGGTGATTGCATTGTCGAACAAGTCAGCGCCGTCCTCTTTCCGGTAGGGGTGGAGGCGGTCGAGTCGAGGAGCAAGCCGTACTTGCCAGACTCAATCGGCAACTACAGGTACAATGGGCCGCACGTCATTTTCGACTACCCAGAAATCGACGATTGCCAATGGCGAGGTCTTGGGCCGAAGAATCCAGCTCACCGCTTTGAACCGGGGAAAAGCGTAGTAGGGTTCAGCGGCGGTGGAATATGGCGGGTAGCATTCCAAGGCAGTCCAACACAATTATGGAATCCAGTACATGAGATTCGGCTGTGCGGTATTCAGAGTTTTTGGAGCGAGGATCGTCAACAACTTGGAGCCGTGCCAATCAGTGAATGGAAAGAAATGATGCGTTATGAGACGAAAGGGGACGCCGCCCCTATTTGATCGGCGGGTCGGCGAGCCTGACGGTTTTGCCGCTCACGCGCACGTCAATACCACGTCACTAAACTGAGCAGCACCGCGTCGTCTAGCGGCATGTTGCCGATGCCGGAAGAATACTCAATGCGGCGGTCGAACAGATAGCCGATCTCGAAGGCCGACCGCCGCTTGTCGTCTTCAAGGTATTCCAGCCCGATCGAAAGGCGGAGGTCGTGGTATGTGGCCAGATCGCTGCCTACGACCGGCCGCTCGATCGCCCAGGTGCCGCCGCCGAGCCTCGCCGGACAAATAGCAGGCATAGCGATCGGTCAGTTGGAAAACGGCGCGGGGCCGCGGGAAGACGACCTCGAAACGCATGTCGGGCGAGGGCGTCCAGATCACTCCGCCGACCGGCAGGAGTTTTACATCGCCCCGATCGAGGAAGTCGACGCCGAAGACGAGATCCAACTCCGGCACGACGCGGAGGAAGCCGACCGCGTGGCTGGGAAAGAGGATTCCCGGCCGCGCGCTGCCCTCGAAATCGCTCGCCGCCAATACCGACCCCGCCACGTCGTAGCCGAACGCCCCCAGCCGATCGCGGGCCTGGAAGGCGAGGCTGAAGTCGTAGGTCCGAGCGGGCATGTCGGTTTGGTCCGGGCCGGAGAGGAAGTTGAAGTCCGCTCCCAAGCCAATGCCGGTCTTGATTCCGGCCTCCAGGTAATGGTCCCAGCCGAAGGAGAACATGCCGAACTGGTTGCCGTTGCCGGGCATCCACTGGATCGAGCCGGCGCCGTAGCGATAGCCCATGAAGTCCGAAAGCGAGAGGACCGGCGGCGGCTTGTTCGCCGGCGACTCAAGATCAATGGGCTTGTCGGTTGGATTGGCGGTTGATTTGGCACTCGCAGTCGGCGAGGCGGATGATTGCGAGGGCGGGGCCTGGGGCGCGTTGCCAGGCGGCGGAGTTGGGAGATTGTCCGGCGACGGGGGCGGAGGCGGGCTATCGGCGGACGGCGATTTTGGCACGGGGCTCGGCGAAGGAGCCGCAGGCGCTTGGTTTACGGGCGGCGGTGCGCCGGAATCTGGGGACGTTCTGCGAAAGCCCCGTTGAAGTCGCCGCCGTTGTAGCCGCCGCCAGCAAGCAGATCATCGCTACCCGGGCTTTCGACATCTCGACCCTATACCGCGAAGGAGATTCCACCAAAGACGAGGGGCGGATTCTCCTATTTCGGCCGGCAAAGGTCAAGTGCAGTGCTGTGGCGACGCCTCGCGGACGAATTACTCGGGCTTCTGTGGCTTGTCGCGCTTGTACGTGACGAGGAAGAATTGGCCGCCTTCCTTGCGCTCTTGAATTCCGCCGGACGGCCTTTGCCGCTGAGATCGTAACAGATCCGCAGCGTATCGCCGTTGCGTTCGTAAATGGCCAGGATCTTCTTGCCCTTGTTCGGTCCCTCGGCGCCGGTGATGTCTATCTCCTTCGGTTTCGCCGCGGAATTCAACTTGACGCTCCCCCGATCGACCTGGCTCCCTGCCGTTACCGTGTACTTGCCGTCGTTGACCACCAGCTTGATGGACTTGCGGACGCTTTCGGGCAGCGGCTGCCCGGCCATTTCCGCGGCCGACGGCAGCCACGTGCCCTGAATGTCGGCGTCGTCCTTCTTCTCTTCGCTCGCCGCGGCCAGCGAGCACGACAACATGAAAGTAATTGCGACGATCGATTTGAGCGGCATGAGCATCTCCCAAAGGTTCGCCTCCCATTATACCAGACAAGAGAGCACGGAATGAGTTATCGCGGGATGTCACAACTCAGGATACTGCACGTGCATCAGGAACAGTCCCTGTGGCGGGGCCGTGCGGCCGGCGCGGCGGCGGTCGCGGGCAGCGAGCACTTCGCCGGGCCATGACTCGAGGCGCGCGCCGCGGCCGACGTCCACCAGCGTACCGACGATCGTCCGCACCATGTTGTAGAGGAAGCCGTTGGCCTCGATTTCCAAGGTGACGAATTCGGAACCATAGCCCGCCCTCACCCCCGGCCCCTCTCCCGGAAGGAGAGGGGAGAATGGGACAGTCCCCCTGCCCCGCTCGATGCACAATTCGTAAACCGTGCGGACGCTCGTTTTTCGGTGCGCCGGTCGTCTCAAAACTGCTGAAGTCGTGCGTGCCAACTAGCGCTGCCGCGGCCCGCTGCATGGCGTCGGCGTCCAACCGCCCATGCGGCGAAGTACCAAGCGTAGCGAAGCGAGAAGACGTTGCGGACCGGGCCGTTGTGGATGACGTAGCGGTAGCGCTTTCGCAAGGCGTCGTGCGTGGCGTGGAAGCCTTCGTGTACATCTGCTGCGTTCAAAACGGCGATGCTTCGCGGCAGTTCGGCATTGAGCGCCCGCTGCAGCACTTCCAGCGATAGCTGCGACGGCGTGGTGAAGCTAGCGACTTGTCCCAAGGCGTGGACACCGGAGTCGGTTCGCCCGCTGGCGAGAGTTGATGATCGGCGCCGGTGATCTTCTCCAGCGCGCCTTCCAGCGCCGTCTGCACCGAGCGGCCCGTCTGCTGCGTTTGCCAGCCGACGAAGTCGGTGCCATCGTAGGCGAGCGTGAGTTTGATGGTGCGCATGGAAGCTGATTACGGAACAGGGTGGCACGCTCTGAGCTTCAAGCGAAGGGCGTGGCGAACGCCGGCTATCACGCCCTTCGCTGGAAGCTCAGGGACGTGCCACCCTACGCCGTTAACCCTTTTTGATAGAGATGATAAATTGGTCTTGATGCGTTAGCCATTTTTTGGGATTTGCGTAGTTTACCACAACTCGCACCCCCAAAGGAATTGGCGATGGCGCATCAAGACCATGGACGGAAAAGTTTGTTATGGGCACACGCACACGACTTGCGCGACGTACTGCAATGGCTTTTGAAGGGCGTCACCTTCAATGGAATTGCCTTGCGGGGCGACTGTACTTGGACGCCGCAGTGCTTGGTTTGTGCGGCGCTGTTGTGGGCTTGGTCGGACGAAATAACGCTCGTCGAACGGTTCTCGACTGCCCGCAAGATTATCATGGATTGCTTCGGCGATCAAGCGCAGCCCGCGGGAAGTTACCAGGCATTCATCAAGCTGCTGGGGAAATGGACCGAGCCCTTGCGGGCACTGTTGGCGCCCGCCTTTCGGCAGCGGATGCGGGAAAAGCTGTCGCGTGTCTGGAAGGTCGCGGGTTGGATCGTCTTTGCCGCGGACGGCAGCCGCGCGGACGTGCCCCGGACCCGCAAGAACGAAGAACGTTATTCCCCCAAGTCAAAGCTTTCACGCGAGGCGCAGAAGAAGCGTCGCCGCCGGTCGAAGCGTCGGCGGAGCAAGCAGGAAGCCAACCAGCGCAAAGCCAATATTCCGCGGATTTGGATGACCGTTCTTTGGCACGTCGGATCGGGACTGCCCTGGGATTGGCGTACCGGTCCTTCCGACAGCAGCGAACGCGCCCATGTGCAGGAGATGCTGCCGACGATACCTGCGGGATCCTTGCTGACCGCCGATGCGGGTTTTGTGGGGTACGAGTTCTGGAAAGCGATTCTCGACGCAGGCCATCAATTTCTGGTGCGTGTGGGCAGCAATGTGACCTTGCTCAAGAAATTGGGCTACGCCCGCGAGCGCGACGGACGGGTATACTTGTGGCCCAACCGGGCAGCAAAAAAGCATTTGCCGCCACTGGTGCTACGACTGATCGTGGTGGACGGAGGCAAGCATCCGGTGTATTTGGTGACGAGCATCCTCGATCCGCGCGAATTGTCGGATGCGCAGGCCGCGGAAGTCTACGGCCGGCGTTGGGGCATCGAGGTTTTCTATCGCCATTGCAAGCAGACCTTCGATCGTCGCAAGCTCCGCAGCCAGAATCCGGACAACGCGATGGTCGAGTTGCACTGGACGTTGTTGGGAATGTGGGCGATGGGCCTGCATTCGCACCACCATCTCGTGGAACAAGGAATTGCACCACAGCGTATCAGCTTTGCAGGAGTATGGCGAGCCTACCGCAGGCCGATGAGGGAATACAAAGGCTTTCCTGGTCCAGGCGAAAAGCTGAAGGATCTGCTGGACCTCGCCATCATCGATCCGTACATAAGGAAAAATAAAACCAGTCGTGACTATCCGCGAAAGAAACAAGAAGACGCCGCGGGCTCTCCCGTAATCCGCAGGGCTACGGTATTGCAAGTCAAAACCGCGCAACGACTAACAGAAGAACACGAAAAAGGGTTAACGGCGTAGCGTGCCACCCGCCGCAACCTCACGGCGGAGCGTGAGGAGTACGTTACTTGCCCTTCACCAGCAACTCGGCGATCTGCACGGCGTTGGTCGCGGCGCCCTTGCGAAGGTTGTCGCTGACGCACCAGAAGGCCAGGCCGTTGGGCGAGGATAGGTCCTCGCGAATCCGGCCGATGAACGTCTCGTCGCGGTCGTTGGCGTTCAACGGCATGGGATAGACCTTGTTCTCCAGGTCGTCCATCACGACCATGCCCGGCGTGGCGGCGAACAACCGCCGGGCCTCCTCGACGGTGATCTTCCGCTCGGTCTCGACCAGAATGCTCTCGCTGTGACAGTTGGTCACCGGCACGCGGACGCAGGTCGGGCAGACCTGGATCGAATCGTCCTCCAGGATCTTGCGGGTCTCGTACACCATCTTCATCTCTTCCGACGTGTAGCCCTTGTGCTTGGGCGAGCCGATCTGCGGAATGCAGTTGAAGGCGATCGGATGGGCGAACGCCTCGTGCTTGTATTCTTCGCCGGCGAGCGCCGCCCGCGTGGCGCCGTCCAGGTCGCGGGTGCCGGCCAGCCCTGCCCCGCTGGTCGCCTGGTAGGTGCTCACGATCACGCGGCGGACGCGGCCGGCGTCGTGCAGCGGCTTGAGGGCCAGGACCATCTGCGTGGTCGAACAGTTGGGGCTGGCGATGATGCCCTGATGGCAGCGGACGGCGTGCGGATTGACCTCGGGAATCACCAGCGGCACCTTGGGGTCCATCCGCCAGTAGCCGCTCTCGTCGATGACCACGCAGCCGCGGCGCGACCGCCGCGGGAACGAAGTCGCGGGCCACGTCGTCCGGCGTGCTGCCGATGGCCAAGCTGCACGCCGTCGAACGCCTCCGGCCGCAGTTCCTCGACCGTGTGCGCGGTCCCGCAGAACACGATCTTCTTGCCGGCCGATCGCGTGGAAGCGAGGAACTTGATCGTGCGAAAGGGAACTTTCGCGCCTCGAGCAATCTCAGGATGATGGTCCCCACGGCGCCGGTCGCGCCCACGACTGCGACGGATTCGTACACGGCATAATCTCCAATAACGACGGTAATGGCCGCTTGCCGGGCGGCGATAGGTAAACCTGTATTATCGCACGAATGGAGTACGGCGGCAACCGATCCGGACGGCGGAAATAGTAGGCTGTAGGGTGGGACAAGCTCGCTTCAAGCGATGCCGGCCCACCATGATGGATATCTTCTTATAAACGGTGGGCCTGCACTCGCTACGCGATCTTGTCCCACCCTACAAAAAAACGGTCCCGCGCCAAAGGCTTTGCGCGGGACCGCTCGATGTCGGAAACCGGGCAACGATCAGTTGCTGGCGGTCTGGCCCTCGGGAATGACGTTGAAGCCGAAAGCCACGCCATCGCGTCCACCGGCTGTCAGCGAGATGGTCTTGCTCTCGGTCAGTTCCTTGCCTTCGCGAACGAGCTTGGCCACGACTTCATAGGTATATGTGAAGCCGGGCTTCAGGCCGTAGGAAACGAACTGGCGGCGGCTGCCGACGCTCTTGGTCGCCATGCCGTTGATCGATACCTTGGCCTCATAAGGCACCCAAACGGTGAGCAGGCAGCCATCGGCGCCGGTCTCCTCAAGCGATGCGCCGTGGCCGCCGGGAATTGGCAGGCCGCCTTCGGGCGTCGCGGGCGTGGAAGTCGACGGCAACGCGGGCGCCGCCGGCGTGGAAAGCGGTGGCGTAGGAGCTGCGGGGGCCGTGCCGGCGGCTGGAGCCGCGGCCGGTGTGGGAATTGATGGGCCGGTTGGCGCTGGCGCGATCGTGCCCGTGCCGCTCAGCGTGCCCGAAAACGTGCCCGAACCCGTCATCACGCCGCCGCAAGTCGAGCAGCCCATGGGCGACCAGGAGCCGTAGCCCGACCAGCCGCCGCTGCACGAGTTGCAACCGCCGCAGTTGCTCGACCAGTTGTTGTAGCACGAGCTGCAACCGCCGCAGCCGGAATAAAATCCATAGCCGCAGCCGCAGCTCAGGCAGCCGTGGTGTGCGCCGTGGTGAACGCCATACCACCCGCCGCCACCGCACGCGCCGCAACCGCCCCACGAGCCGCAATCGCAGCTCTGAGGCCAGCCATCACCGCAGCACCCGGCGGGCGCCGCGCCCCACCAATGGGCATCAGCCGCCGTTGCACAGAAACCGATCGCGGCCAGCGCCACGCCAGCCAAAAGCATGTTCTTGAAACCTTTGCGGTTCATCGACATCTCTCCTAATTGTTTGCCTAACACTTGAACGAACCCGTAAAAGTACACGTCTAAACATAACATCCCGATCGAGAAAAGCAAGCAGGCTGGGTAATCCTTGCGGATTAGGAAGACTTGCGCAATGTATCAATTTTTACCTCTGTAGGGGAGGCTGCAATAATCTACAGGCCGGCTCGTTTACTGAAATAACGAGCCATCTTGAGACGTGCCGGCTTGGGGCAGGACGGAGATTTCTTGCGGATAGAGCCGCTTGATTTGAGGCAGATTGCAGCAACAAGGAAGGCCAGATCCAGTTGCATCGCAAGCAAGAAAGTCGTTGGCCGTCCTTGGGTGAGCACGGCACAGGTGTACTTTTCTGTTAAGGAGATTTCTATGTCCATTCAGTGGTTGGCGAATCGCCTCCGTGGCGGGGCGAAAAGCAAAAAAAGGTCGAAAGGCGGAAACGCCCGGCACAAGAGCCGCGGCCGACGCGTTCAATTCGAGCAACTGGAAAACCGCGCCTCTTAAGCGCCAGCCCGATCGCGGTGCTTGGCGCAGCGGCGGCGGCGAGCAAGCTCACCGGGCCGGCGCTGTTATCGACGCAGAACGGGCCGGCAAGCAGGCCTGCTGCGCCGATGGGCGGATCAACTGCGCCGATGTGCGGACCGGCAGGCGGCAGCGCGACCAAGCCGGTGCTTTCAACCGCCGCCGCGGCCACGTTATCCGTTCATGTCCTTCCGCCTGCCCCATTGCCCGGCGGACCGCAATGTCCCGTCGGACCGGCTGGAGGCAGCGGTGGCGCGGGTTCGACGAGTTCGACCCCCAACGTAATCACCGGCAGCACGATCACGGTGCAGGTTTGTGCGCTGGATGCCAATGGCGCGCCAACCTCAAACTATTCGGGCACGGCGACCGTCGTTTGCTCCGATTCGAGCGTTACTGTGCCCACGTCGTTGACGTTCGTCAATGGCGTGGCCACGTTTCAGGTAACCGTGAATACAATCGGCAGCGATACGTTCACGGTCACGGACAACACGACGAAGACGATCACCGGCTCGACCACGATCAACGTGGTCGCGGCCCCGGCGGCCACGCAGTACGGCGTGTGCGTCTTGCCGCCTCCTCCGCCAAACAGCGGATCGACTGGCGGCACAACCGGCAGCACGTCAAAGCCCTTGCCGCCGCCACCCCCGCCCGGCCCGCCGCCAGCCGGCACGACGCCGACTATCACGGCCGGCACGACGGTTACGGTGCAGGTCGTGGCGCTGGACACGAACGGGCATCCGGTGCCGAACTACACCGGCACGGCGACCATCGCTTCGTTCGATACGAGCATCACGGTGCCGACGAGCATCACGTTTGTCAATGGCGTAGCCACGTTCCAGGTCACGTTGAGCACGGCGGAATCGGAGAAACTGACAGTCACGTCGTCGGACAGTTCGATCACCGGTTCGACAACGGTGAGCGTGGTGGCGGCATCTTCCAGCACCACAACGAGCACGACAGGGTCGGCGTCAAGCAGCGTCGCGACGTTGGCTCTGGCATCCGCCAGTTCGACTTCCAAGACGCCGGCTCAAACAAGCGCGTCGAAGCTCGCCGCACTGATTGCGGCGCTGCTTCACTGGCACTGATTGCCGAATGCGCGAGCATCCGGTAGGAATCGCGAACTCCTCTCTCCCATCGAGTCGATGTGGGGAGAGGAGTTTTTCTATTTCGCAAGTCGCAGGTTCCCGGACGACGTTATCGTGCTTGCATATCCGATTTGGGCGCGATACGATGTGCTTCACTCCGGCGACGATTGACCCGCAGCCTGGCAATAGCGACATCAAGTTGAACTAAATTCGATGACAAATAGCTCACCGTTAGGCCGTCGATGGTTTCATATCACACCGGGCTGGCTGATCGTAGGGCTACTGATCGCGGAAATCTTACTTTGTCTCTCCGGTCGCTACACCTGGTTCTCGTTTAACGGGCACAAAGGCTGGACGGCGCTGTTCGGAACATTGCTGGCCATTGTCGTTGTCACGATCCTTGGACTTTGGTTCGCGGCCAGCTTCTTTTTCCGACGTCGATTCCAATTCAGTCTCCGGTCGCTTCTTGCGTTCGTCCCGGCCATCGCCATTCCGTTAGGCATGATGGCGCCGGCACTCAAGAGCGCGCAAGAGCAGGAGAAGGCGGTCGAGGCGATACGATCTGCCGGTGAAATTTCCTACGAATGGGAGGATCAAATTGCGCTTGACAAGCTAGAACGATTCGGGATGGGCGGGATGGGATGGGCAACTGGTCTGCTGGGGAATGATTTCTTTATGCGCCAACCGGTTTAAAATTCAATAATCCCAGCGTGACGGAACCTGTTCTTGATCGGCTAAAAGCACTTCCGCAAATCACTTGGGTGTCGTTCGATGGACCGACGGTTTCAGGCGCGATATTGGACCACCTCAAGGATTTGCCCCAACTACAGATTCTGCATCTCGAAGAGACCATGATCACAGATGCGGGGCTGGTGCATTTGGAGAGCTTGAAGCAACTCCGCTTGCTCGGGGTCAACAAGACCTCGATTACGGATGCGGGGCTGATGCACTTAGAAGTTCTGACACAGCTCCAACAACTTTCTCTCACCGACACTCAAGTAACAGATGCCGGACTTAGGCGACTCAGCGGCTTGAAAGCGCTGAGGGAATTGTGCCTCGGAGGGACTGGTGTTGGTGACGCCGGGATGGAAAACATTAAAGGTCTAACCGATCTAGAAGAATTACTCCTCGATCGCACGCAAGTGACAGACACTGGTTTGCAGTACTTAAAACACCTGACCAACTTCCGCGAATTGGATCTACAGGATGCTCGCGTCGGAGACGCCGGCCTAGAGCACCTGAAGCAGCTAAACCAACTCGAAACGCTTAACGTTAATAACACGCAGGTCACCGACGCCGGATTACAATTCCTAGCTGGCATGTCCAATCTGCAATTATTGGCTCTCGGTGGGACGCAGATCAGCGACGCTGGAATCCAGCACCTCAAACACTTGACCGGCCTTCAGAATTTCGGGCCTTCGTGGGACCAACGTGTCGAAAAAGGGCGTCAGTGAGCTAAAACGGGCGTTACCGAATTGCATAATCGTTGTTGACTACGCCGTGGACGCATCGCTGCAATCTTCTGCCAAATAATTCGCCGGGCAACGCAATCTGTCGGAATCGGACATCGGGAAATTGCATCAAATGCTCGCGGCGTTTCGCGAGAGTTCGACTATAATTCTTGCTGTATTGGACTCTCCAGCCCTTGCCCAGACGCGCTGAATGAAACCCGCCGAATGGATTCGCCGTGTGCCGTGGTCGATTCCGCTGTTGTCGGCGGCGCTGATGGCGTTGGGACTGCTGGGACTGGCGCGGTGCGAAGATTTTGGCGAAGAAGCGCGGCATTATCTGCGGCAGCAAATCGTTTGGGCCGCCGCGGGACTGGCCGTCATGTTCGCCGCAACGCTCGGGAGCTACCGCCGGCTGGCGGCGTGGAGCTATCTCGTTTTCGCGATCTCGATAGTGCTCTTGCTGCTGGTCTATTTCTTTCCCACGGTCAACGGCGCGCATCGCTGGCTCCGCGTCGGACGGATCGGCGTGCAGCCTTCGGAGTTCGCCAAGGCGGCTTTCGTTTGCGCTCTCGCACGGTATTTGATGTATCGCGAAAACTACCGCCGCTTGCTCGGACTGCTCCCGCCGCTGGCGCTGACGGCCGTGCCGGTGCTGTTGATCTTGAAGGAGCCCGATCTGGGCACGGCTGCCGTCTTTCTGCCGGTGCTGCTGGCGATGCTGCTGGTGGCGGGCGCCGGAGCGGCGACCTGCTGCGGCTGGTCGCGGCGGGCGTCGTGCTCTTGCCGCTGTTCTGGATGCAGATGAGCCCGTACCAGAAGTCGCGGATTACGGTCCTCTTGCACCCGCCAGTGGCCGGCGAGAAGCCGTCGGCCGATGCCTATCAGTCCTATCAGGCCCGCACCATGATGGCCCTCGGCGGCCCGTGGGGCAGCTTCTTTTCCGGACAGCCGACCGAGGACATGGCCGTCTACCGCCTGCCGGAAGACAGCAGCGATTTTATTCTCTGCGTGCTCATCGAGCGCTTTGGTCTGCCGGGGTTGGCAGTGGTGCTCGCACTATACGGTCTGCTGGTCTGGCGCGTGGCCGCGGTGGCTGCGGAGGCAAGAGAGCCGTTCGGCCGACTGCTGGCCGCGGGCGTGGCGGCGCTGATCGCGGTGCAAGTGCTGATGAACGCGGGTGTGACCGTCGGCCTCTTGCCGGTGACCGGCCTGCCGCTGCCGCTGGTGAGCCACGGCGGCTCGGGACTGGTCGCCCATTGCCTGGCGCTCGGGCTGGTCATCAACGTCGCGCTGCGGCCGGGCTATGAAATGAGCAATGAACCGTTTCGGTGGCGGGTGTAGCAGGGTGGGACCAGCGAGCCTAAGCGAGCGCAGGCCCACCAATGTTCAGCATGCAATTCGTCAGGGTGGGCCTGCACTTGCTACGCAATCTGGTCCCACCCTACGGCAGCGCCTTCATTTTCAAGTCGGCAAACGACGCATCGCCCGTCGCGCCGAAGAGGCCGATGCGGACGATCGCTTCGCGGGCGCAGGAGGGGCACCTCGATTGTCTTGGCCTCGGTCTTCCAATCGCTCGTGCCATGCCAGGGACCAAGGCCCAACTCGGTGAGCGTGCCGCGGCTCTCATCGTAAAACGTTACGCCCAACACGGGCAACTCGTGCTGTTCGGGGCCGGTCTTCACGTCCTTCAAGCAGACGCGGGCCGAGACTTCCAGTGCGTGGACGTAGCGGCCGTCGATGGCGAACGCCTGCCGGGCCTGGGCGTTGCGACCCGGCTCCGTGTTGTGGAATTTCAGATAGGACTTTTCCGGCGATGCGGCGTCGTGGACGACCTCCCCCAACCGCTGGTAATACCAGCCGGATGCTTGCGGCGGATTGCCGTTGACCTTATTGAAGTCGCCATTGACGATCTTGGGATCAGTCGGATCAGGTTTTTTTTCGCGTTTCTCCTCGGCCGCGCCGGTCATGGGCACAAACATCGTCGGCACGAGGGCCTCGGAGACGAGCTTGCCACCGGTCTTCTTCAATAAATAAAGCGTCTGCTGGTAGCGCTCGCCGACGGGAATCACAATGCGGCCGCCTTCCTTGAGTTGATCGGAGAGGGCCTGCGGGACCTTTTCCGGCGAGCAGGTGACGATGATCTTGTCGAATGGGGCGTGCTCCGGCCAGCCGAGATAACCGTCGCCGACTTTGGCCTGCACGTTGTCGTAGTGGAGCTTTTTGAGGGTTTGGGCCGCCCGCTTGCCGAGCGACTCGACGATCTCGATCGTGTAAACCTCCTTGACCAGCCCGCTCAAGATGGCCGCCTGATAGCCGCTGCCGGTGCCGATCTCCAGAACCTTGTCGCTGGGCTGCGGGTCGATGGCCTCGGTCATGTAAGCGACGATGAAGGGCGGCGAGATAGTCTGGCCTTCGCCGATCGGCAGGGCCATGTCGTAGTAGGCCCTGCGAAGCGGGACGCCGGGCAGCACGAACTCATGCCGCGGAACGGCGCGTGCCGCAGCGATGACCCGCGGGTTCTTCACGCCCGCGGCGACGATGTCTTCGTCAACCATCTGGTTCCGAAGTTCTTCGGCGGTCGGCGTGCGAGCGCCCTGGCGCGGAGGTTTCGGCTGGGCCGAGGCCAGTCCCGCATGCACGGCCGCCGAAATCACAAAAGCAACGAGCGCAAAACGGAAGAAACGAGTGCCTGCCATATTCCTTCTCCTATTCCGGGTTTCTCGGTATCCGAGAATAGTATATAGCTTTCTTGGCGGCAATCCAAACGCAAGCAGGCTTCACGCAAAGACGCGAAGGCGCAAGAATTAGGCTATTTCTTAGCAAGTTCGCTGCGTAACAGCTTTCGCAGCTTGGATATCTCTGCTTCCCAATTGCCAGTCCATTCATAAATGATAGTTCCCTGGCGCGATACAAGGAAGGTCCGCGGAATATACTTCGCAGCATATTTGCCATAAACCGCTCCGCGCAGATCGGACGCCATGGGAATTGATAGACCGTGCTTCTCTCGGAAAGTCTTGAGAACCTCGTCCGTTTCTTCGCGGCCTACGACCAGCATCCGGAAATCGCCGTCGTCGCGGAATTCATCCCAAAGCGCTTGCAACTGCGGCAATTCCAAGTTACACGGGCCGCACCAGGTGGCAAAGAAGTTCACGACGATAACCCGCCCGCGCAGCTCGACCGTATTGAACGGTGATCCATCGACAGTTGCAAGCTCGAAGTCCGGAACGGGGTCGCCGGAGCGAACGAGCGTTCCCTCTTTTTTGCTGTGGTCTTCGACGACAAGAAACGGAATGAGCGTGGCCGCGGCATACGGCACTGCGCCGAGGCAAAAAATGACGGCGCCGAGGACCGCCTTAAGCAAGCTGCGACGGCGGTCTGCACCGGTTCTGCGCAGCATGGACCGTACCGCGTAGACAACCGAGGCAACAAACCCCGCAACCATAAGCAAGATAGGCAACGAAAAAACTAGATTCACGGGGAACTCGGATAGGAGTTTCGGAACTGAGACCGAGTGCATATCGGACATTGCGTAGAACATCGCCATATTCGTCGCCATGTACAATGCGACGACACTTACGCTGATCAGCGACCGTTTGAAGTATCGTTTTCGCCTGCCCTTATTCATGGGCAGAATCGCAACGACCACAAAGACAATTGCCGCGCAAAGTGCCGCAAACGCCGCCGACCACATCGTCCAATCGGCATACAGAAAAATGTAAAAGGCCTGTTCGTAGGTCATTGCCCGAATCCTCGTGCGAAGTACAAGCCAGTTTACTTCAATTCGAGGGGATTCGCTACGAGAGAAGAGAGGGCAAAATCACTCGATTCGTGTTTTGCAAAGAAAAGAGCCCGAATCGCAGGCGAGGCAAATGACTTGCTTGCTCGCGCTTCGGGCTTGGATTGCCTTTTTCTTTAGAACGAATCGTCTCCCCGCGGCGGGCCGGGCGGGCCGTTGCCGTCCGGGCCGTTGCGATCCGGCCGGTCACCTTGCGGGCCGCGACCGCGCTGCGGCTGGCCGCCGCCGCGGGACTGCATCAATTCAAGCTGCTTCTTTTGCTCGTCGGTTAGTATTTTAGCGAGCCTTTCGTCAACTTGCTTTTGCAAGGCGGCAAGCTTCTTCTTCTGTGCGGCCGTCAAGTTGAGCTGCGACTGGACGCGCGGAGGAAGGATTTGACCCGGTTGAGGAGGACTACCGCCGCCCTGACCAAAACCACCGCCAGGAGGGCCAAAACCGCCCGGAGCACCGCCGCCCGGAGCACCGCCGCCCGGCCCACCGCCGCCCGGCCCACCGCCGCCCGGACCGAAGCCGCCGCCGGGCGGTCCGAAACCACCTGGACCATCGCCGCCTTCGCCCCCGCCGGGACCGCCGAAGCCGCCTGGTCCTTGATTGCCGCGGCCCTGGCCGCTTTCCGCAACCATCTTCTTGGCGTACTCAGTGATTTGCTCTTTGGTCACGACGCCGTCATGCACTGTGTCGATGCGGTCGAAGAGACGGAGCAAGCGGGGATCGGTGACCTCGTCGCGAGTCAGCTTGCCATCTTGATTCTTGTCGAACGCCATCAGGCGGGCAACGATGCCATCGGCCGACGGCGCGGACTGTCGCGAGCCGCGACCGCGGTCGGGCGGACCCTCTTGGTCATCGGGCGGCTGTGCGAAAGAATACGCAGCGGAAAAAACCGCAGCGGCGATCAAGCCGCGGGCAAATGTGGAAATCGCTCTTGAAAGCATTGGTATGTCTCCTGACTCTGGTGAATGGGCTAATCTCTGTTTCGATCCGACGGCGTGCGGCCGATGACAACGTCGAACTTGGCCGATAGCTCGTTGATCTTGGAACCCTTGACGGGCAGGAAATCGACGAGCACCAGCTCGCGGTCCAGCGGGTCGCGGATGCCGTTGAATACCCCGTCGCGGGCGTTTTGCTCCAAGCCGTTGATGAAGACCTGCGTCGTCAGGACCTCCCGGCCATTGCGATTCACGCGGAAATGGATATGCGGCGTTCGGCCCGTATACGGCACGGGTTTGATCGTGCGAAAGCGATACTCGCCGTTGGCTGCCGTCTCGAACGTGCCGTATCCCTGGAAGTTCTTGTCGTACGGCCGGTGCCCGCTGTCGCGCGAGTTGAGATAGATGCCGCTATGATCGACCTGCCAGATTTCGATCGTCGCATTTTTGATCGGCTTGCCGTCGCGATCCAACACGCGGCCGGCAAGGTGCGTGATTTGCCCAACGGCGGGCGTCGTCGAGTCGCCAACGACGATCAGGTCGTTGTCCTTGTCCAGCGGCAGCTTGTCGGGGTAGAAAGGCCCCTCGGTAAGCCGCGGGGTCAGCGAAAGCTCTTCGGCAAACGCGCCGGGCAGGCAGTACATGGCCGCACCGAAGGCGAGTCCGCCGCGAAGGAGGCTGCGGCGGCTTAAGAGGGATTCAATGTTCATTTCTCGGCCCTTTTTTCCTAGTTTCCCGGCAGCATTTGCCCGCTCCACCACCGGTTTCATGCGAGTGCGTCTCTATTATAACGGCTCGGGCCGGCAAAAATTGCAGGGGCGGGAAATCGGGCGTTCATAGCCACTGCTACGCCTTACGCCTTGCGGCTTCGAACTCTTCCGCGTTCCGTACTCACCGCGCCGGCCTTTCCGCCGCCCGAAGTGCGGCGCTTCGTCTTTTTGCGCGATCAATGTCGGCTCCCGCTCTGTCGATTGCGAGCGATTGGCCTCGTATTTCTCCCATGCCGCCGATTCGGGGTGGTCGATATCGCCCGGCGGACACAACTCGTAGCGCCAGGTCCGCTTTTCGCGATCGCGATGATTCAGCTCCTTGACGAACTTGGCCGCCCTCTCCTCGGGCATATAAGCCGTCACGCACATCGGCAGACACCACATCGCCGCCTTGCCGTAACGGGCTCGCTCGGCGTGGTCCAGGTAATAGAAACGGTATGCGGTCATTCTGTCGGCTCCCTTCAATCTTGCGAATCCGTCGCCGAATCGTCCGCGCCCGGTTTCGCCGAAGCGCGGCCAACGACAAACCAACGTGTCAGCAATTCCAAGAGTTGGCCTTGGATTCGCTCGTCGCTGGTGCGGCTTTCGGCCAGTTCCTTGAAACGCGCCGCGCAAGTTCGATGCGGCGATTGACGCGGTCCAGCACTTTCAGACACGGCCCGAAGTCTGCTGGCAGCTTCACTTCCCCGACGAGGCCGAGGTTAGCCAGTCGAACAACCAATTCCGCTTGTCCTCGGGATTGGCAGTCCATGTGCGATTTTTTCTTCCTGCCGAAATAAACGGTGTCGGGCGAGAACATCATGTCATCGGAAAGCGAGGCGGGCCGCTCCTGCAGCAGTATCGCAAGCGAATCGGATTCGGGCTGCGCCAAGCCAATCGGCGAGCGGTGTTGCTTCTTGTAATTCTGCCGCGTCCCAGATGTCAGCGGCGAGGTCGCGCAGAGTAAATCCACTCCCGCCAGCCTTCGCGCGTTGCTTCATCTTCTCGATCTCCACAACGCGAATGTCGCGGAAGTGGCTCGCGGTCGCCCCGTAAAGCTGCTGAATCAGTGCCAGCGTGCGTTTGGCTCGGCTACCCCAATCAGTTCTAAGACGGCATCGTCTAATTCGCGACGGTCGTCCTGTTGCAGTTCGCGCGATAAAACCAACGGCCCTGCCGCCAGGCGACTAGCTCGGTCTGGCGTACGGCACTCCATCAATTGTTCTTCCACCAACCGACCGACCTCGCGTTTGCAGATGCGCTGAAAAGCTGCGAGAAGGCGTTTGGCAACGACTTGCGAAACGTTGCGCGGGTCGGGAACGTCGACAAGCTTTACATCCAATACCTCTGTGTCAAGCGATCCTTCTGTTCCGGTGTAACGTCCATAAAAGTTCTTCCACAATCCAACGACCGTAGAATTCAGCACGGCCACGAGTATCCTGGATTCGCGGTCGGACAGATTCGACTGCCCGACGTCAAAAAGTCTGTGATTGCACACCAGTCGTTCAGGGTTTCCTGGGACTATATGAACATAATGATGTGCCATCGGCCAAAACGCTATTCCAGGGTGCAAGAGCGGCACCAAATCGTACCACGGGTCGCGCGACGCACAAGTCGGTCGTTCAGGAAGAGGTACATGTGCCGATTTTCGCGATGCGAACGTTGTAGTCGCGCCATATCGTAGATAGCGCGAAATCCAAGGCGACTTCGCTTTCAGTGTGTCGATAGGATCGGAAACAAGAATGATCACCCGGTCGAGATTAACGGCACGAATCACCGTCCGGCGGACATTTCGTAACGTATGTAGTTGGGTTGCTAGGTACTCCGCTTCGATTGGATGCACCGTGCCGTCTCCGGCCTTCACGATTCGCAGTCTTCCAGATTCCACATCCGCGCGAGGCGCGCCGCCGGCATTTCGACGGAATTCCCGGTCGGTCGGAAAACGAGACAAGACATCGTCGGTAATATCCCACGGCATAAAGAAGGCATCGCAGCCAGTCTTAACCCCGAATCGAATCTCAGCTATTTCACCGAGCGGCACGAACCGGTTGCCGAAGCGCCGCATGATGTCGAAATAGATGTCCGGCGCCCGGACGTAGCGACCCCACTTTCCGGCGCGGTATCCGTTGGAGATGGTTCCGTTGATATGGTTCAAGGTCGCTTCGGGCGAGTCGGCTTCGTCGTCCTCATCGCCATCGTCTTCTTCGTCGCCATCCGCGGCAGCGACGCGCTCGGCATCGCTTAGAATCCGGCCCGCGCGGACACCGTCTGCCCAGAGGTCGCGCTGCGACTTGACGATAATCCGCAAACTTTCGTCCTCGTAGTCGCTTTCGGCATTCAAGATTCTGTCGCGGAGGGATTCCGTCGCGGCCTGCCGGGAATCGTCGTTTTCGGGCGTGGGGGCCACCCCGATGATTTCCGCCAGCTTGCGGCTAAATCGGACGAATCGAACACGATTCGCCATGCGCTCCGCCTCATCGTCGCAACGTTGGAGGATGGTGATGCAAGTCTTGACGCGGGCGTCCTCAAACCACGGCTCCGCCGCACTTTCCATGATCGCAAGAATGCGAAAATGCCGAAGAATCCAGCCTTGGAGCGCAAAACCGTACTCCACGTCCAGCCACGACGAGCTTGTAAGGAAGCCGAAATAGCCGCCATGCTTCAGCAATCGCGTTGCCGCCGGCCAGAAATAGCAATGCAAGTCCGCACGGCCGCTAAGCTTCAAGCCGGGCCACGCCGCGGTCGCAAGCTGGGTGAATCGGGCCTTGTCGTCCTTCGCCACCAATTCCTGCCGGACATACGGCGGATTGCCGACGATGGCGTCCAATTCAGGCAACATGACGGAAGCCAGTCCGCCACCCGGCTCAGGAAGTTCGGCGAACGGCGTTTCGGGGCGCACGTCGAAAAAGTTGCGGCGCGTTATGCGAGGATAGTTCGCCTCATCATTTATTTCTCTTGCCGCCAGATTCAAAGTCGCCAAATGCGCCGGATACATGGCAATCTCGCATCCGAAGAGTTCGCTGATCAACTCCAAGTGACTGTTGGCGCTCAGCTGCTTCTTGCGGTAATAGGCGCGGACCAGGAAGCTGCCCGATCCACAGGCCGGATCGAGCACGGTATCGGCCTCGGAGCGGATGCAAAAGGCGTTAATCAAGTCGACGGGATCGTCGCCGGTGAAATGCTGTCCGTAGCGATGTCGCTCCTCCGGGCCGATCAGCTTCTGGAAAATTCGGCCCACGATGTCCGACGGAACCTCGCGGAAGTCAACCGACTCAAGCCCGCGCAACGCACCGCGCCACGCATCCAGCGCATGTTCCGCCTCAAATACAAGCGCTGTCGCCCAGTCGGCAGCTTCAGGCATAAGTAGCTGCTCATAATCGCCGCTTCGATCGGCTGCTGCTTGAAACAACGCGTTGAATGCCTTTACGGCGTCATCCGGGCCATTCACAGACGCGCGTAGCCGCAGCGCGGCCAAATCGGGAAATCTTAGCGCAATGCCTTATAGAATATCAGACGATTTGCCCAAACGTAGGAAAGCGTCTTTGCCATGTTGCCTATAAGCTCTGCCCATTCTTCGTCCGCCGAGCGGACGATATACCATCCCTGGTCCTTCATCCAGCCGACGACGCGCAACGCGAACGACTTGTTCTTTGCGGCTTGCTGATAGATATAGGCGCTCAATAATTGAACAGGCCAATCCAAATGGCTATTCAGCGATGTAATAAAGAGGTCGTCTGGCGATTGCCACGGCGCAGATCGTCCAGCGACAATGTCGCCGATTTTGCGGAGCAGGTCGGGAAGGAAGTGCGTCTTTACAAAGCTAAGGCTTTCTTCGCGGGCCACCGCCGCCGCATCTGCCAAATAGCGGTCAAGCTTCTTGTGCCACACCCTGCGCTCAAGCAGCGGGCGGTCCCAAAGTTTGTGGTCGAACAGCGCGAACTCATTGACATTCCAGGTGAAGAAGTAGCGGACGTTGCCATTGGTCGCCTTCGCCGCCGCGTCTTGGATCAGTTTATCGGCAAGCGGCGTTTGTCCTTCGCGCGTGCCGGGAAGCTTCACTTCCCCGCAGAGCAACAATTTTCCGTTGCGGCCGAAGAATCGCAGATCTTTACGTTTCCGGCGACTCTCGCCTTGACCATATCCTTCGACGCGAGCCTCTTGGAAAGGATATGCGGTCGGATTTTGGCGAATTAGAACGTTGGCTTCAGACGCGATCTGCGCAAAAATCGACCTCGTTAATCGTCGGCTTCGCGGCGGCCATTGATCCTCCTTGACTCGAGTAGTGTGCCAAAATTGTACCGGAAAATCACGATTCCGATAGTCCCGCCGGAATTGAAGGGGAAACGCGATCTCGTGCTCGGCGCGACAACCCTCTCTCGGAGGGATGGCGGTCTAGTTTCAGGAGGGTCTTTGCGCGCCCGGCGGCCAGTTCGTCCAGGGCATCGGGACTGTAGGTGCCATATATTAACAATAGTTTATAGAAGTTATTATATTCTCCCTGCCCCCGCTTCATGCACCAACCGCTATCTCTCTTCCGCCTCCCGTCCCGCCCCCTGATTCAGACCGCGGACGATTTTCTCGACCACTTCGTCCTTCTGCAGGTCCATGGCCACTTCCATGTTGTATTGACGGATGGGGATGCGGCGGCGGTCGAAGACGGTCATGCCGGTGGTCAACTCGCCCATCGTTTCCACATCGCCAGACATTTCCTGGGCGGTGAACAGTTCGGGATACAGGACGGCCATTAAGGTGATCGTGTCGTGGACGTGAATACCCTCCATGCCGAACCGCTGCCGGTAGCCGCGAAAGGCCGAGGGCAGTATCTTCCGCAGCAGCTTGCCGACGCGGGTCGCCTCGTCGGGAATCTGGTTGAACAGGTCATAGCTAAGAGTGACTCGATTGGTAACGTCCAGCGGGATAAGTGTTTTCGTTGAGGCCGAGCGGAAGACGGTTTGTGCGGCGGGCGGATCGCAATACATGTTGAACTCGGCGGCGGCCGTGTAGTTGCCGGAAACGGCCACCGCGCCGCCCGCCATCACCACGCGGCCCACGAGCGACGGCAATTCCGGATCGCGCTGGAAGGCCCGCGCGATATTCGTCAGCGGTCCCAGGGCGACGATCGTAATCGCGTCCGGCGCGGCGCGGATCTGATCGCAAATCACCTTTTCGGCCGGCAAGAGATGCTGCCTTTCGGCCACCGGCAAATCGGCCCCGCCAAGACCGTCGGGACCATAAATCCCCCTGCCCTCTCTTGGCAGGCTGGTTTCGGATTCCGTCTCCGAAGCGGCGCCGAAGCGGGGCAATCGCGGCGGATCGAGCGCCTCGACAATCGCCTGCACGTTCCGTGAGGCGTCCGCCGGCGAGCAGTTGCCGCCCACCGCCGTCACCGCGACGACATCCAGCCCCGGATGCAACAGAGCAAAGGCCAGGGCCAGCGCATCGTCCACGCCCGGATCCACATCAAGGATCACTTTTCTCGCCATGATTTTCCCGCAAGGGGTTTGGGGATATTTGACCAGCGGGCTGCGGTTGATTGCGCTAAGTGGCAACCGAACCGCCAATCCGCTATGTCAAAATTATTTTATCCCCCAAATCGGCGATAGCAAGAGGAGCGCGGCGACAGATCGACGATTGCCGGCCGCGCAGGCGAGTTGGATATCGTTGGATTTCATGCGCATTCCGCCTGTTCCAAGGCGGGCGGCGCGTGGCCGATGCGTTCATACACTTCGCCACGATGGATCGGAACTTCGGCCGGCGCGGCGAAGCCCAGCTTCACGCGATCGCCATGCACTTCCAGCACGACGACTTCAATATCCGCGCCAATGCGAATGGATTCCTTCGGTTTGCGACTTAAAACTAGCATGATGTAACCTCCTTGCACCTAACTGAGAGACTGGCGCCCTTCCGTTGGTTCACTTGACAATACGCAATTCGCGGCAAGGTGGTTCGATCGGCAAAATGTAATGTACGGTTTCCGGCCGCCTAGAACATCCAGACTGCCTGATTTTACTCACTATTACCCCTTATGTCGGCCGGGACAGCAACTTCACGGCTTGCCCCAGCGCGAAGACGGTAAACGCGAAGGGATAGACTTTTTCCGAATATCGCAGGCCGGCGGGAAGTAACCCAATCGCAGCAGGCTGTTGATAACGGCGCTCGTCGACGGCTCGGACGAGCCATTGGAGCCCGTTATCCAAGGCGGTTTGCCAGCGGGGATCGTGCGGAGCGGCCAGCAGCGCTTCGACGGCCACCGCGGTCTCTTCGACCGTAGGCGCACCGCGAGGCTCGCCGACTCGCTGCGCGGCGCCCCGCCACCACCCCAACCGCCGTCGGGGTCCGCCGCCGAAGCGAGCCACTCCAGCGCCCGCTTGACGAGGCGATTCTCCATCTGATCGAGGTCGCGGTATGCCAGCACGACCTGCGACGTGCCGTAAATCAGGTTTTCGGAATCCGGCGACTGCGAGCTCATGAACCAGCGCGGCCGCCAACTCCCGTCGGGCCGCTGTGCGGCCGCCAGGTAATACATGCCGCGGCGGATCGAGTCATCGATCGTGCGGCCTGTCGTCCAATACTGCCATGTCCGCAAGGCCCGCAGGGCGTGAGCCGTCAGATCGGGCCCGCTGCCGTCGGGCGATTTCTCATCGGCCCCGCGAAAGTAACTCGGCCAGCCGCCGTCCTCGTTCTGCATCGCGAGCAGCCAATTGACGCCCGTGGTGGCTGCGGCCTCGATCCGCGGTCGATGGGCGTCCGTGCCCGACTTCAACAGCACGGAAAGGGCCAAAAGCGCGGCCGCGGTGCTATCTGCGTCGGGCAACGAACCGCCGTCGTTGCACGCCCAACCGCCCGGCAGAGAGCCCGGCATTGCGCTGGCATCGCTCCGCTGGCAATTTAACAACCAGTCAAGACAACCCAGCGCGCCGACGTTGCCGCTGGCCGACGCCAGGGCGTTGACCGTTAACACGGTATTGCCGACGCTGAGGCTGGTGATGTTAGGCCACGACGCGTCGCTGCGGACGGTATCGAGCAGGAAGTTCAGAGCCCGGCGGACCAACGGATGTTCGGTTCGGCCGGTGGCGGCCAGCCCCATCACGAAGAAGCCGCTCGACGCGGCCGACTCGAGGAAACCGCCGCTCGGCGGTTGCAGCGGACTGAGCGCGGCCAGGCTGCGGCCGACGCTGAGGTGGCGCAGCACGAGCGTAAGCGGATTCCGCGGCCAGCGGTGGAAGTAGCGCGCCTGACCGATGCCCACGCGGATCGGCTCGGCGTGCGCGGCCGCGCCAGTTGTCGATCGCCGCCAGCCGCGCGGAAGCCATGCCCGCTCGAAGGCCAGCGGTGGCACATCGCGCCAAGCTGTCAACCCGGCCAGAGCCGACACGCCAAGCACCGCCGCCAACAAAGCCGGATCGGCGCGGTATCGCCGCCGCATTTCGGCCAGGCCGCCGCAACTGTCAAGATAGTGCTGCGACGACGAAAGGGCATCGGCAAATCGTTGCGACTGGCCCGCGTGGTGAATGGCAGCACGGGCGGCGGTCGTCGCTGCCATGTTCGAAGTGCCGCAGCGCGTATCGCCCCAGCCGCCATCGCTTGACTGCGCGGAAGCAAGCCATTCGACCGCGCGGACCGCAAGTTGCCGATAGGCGTCTCGCCGGGCGTCTTCCGTCACGTTCGCCGCGACGATACAAAGCGCCGGCCGCGGCGGCCGTGGCGAAGGGAGAACTGGAAACCTCTCCGATCCAGTGGCCTTCCGCCGCCCGCAATGCCAACAATTCGCGCCGGGCAGACTGGAAAGCGGAAAGCAAAGGGTGAAAATCGATCATGTGGCGGTATTGTAGCGGCCAAGGACAGTCGAAGGCAATGGCTACGGAACGCGCACGATTTTTCGCATCAGCCAACTTTTCTTCAAATCGGGCACAAGCACCAATTCGGGACGACCGATTGCGGCGAGAATTGACTCGATTGCCAGATAGCCGCTCCGCGTTTCGCCTTCCATCGTGGCGGGCCAGCCGGTTGCCGTCCAATCGCCGGCGAGATACAGCCCGGCGATCGGAGTCTGCTGGGCGGGCCGAATCGCGTCCGTGCCCGGCCGAATGGAGAATACGGCGCCTGGCTGCGTGAGCACGCGGTGATGCACCAACTTCGCTTCAGCCGCCACGGGCCAGATCGATCGCAATTCACCAAGCACCTCGTCGAGCACGTCTTTCGTGTCGCGGCCTGCCAGGGCTTGCGAAGCGCTGATAACCACGGTGTAGTGGAATTGGTCCGCTTTCTCAATGGGAGAGGGGAGATTGTTGTTGAACACCCACTGGCTCAACCGGCCGACGAGCGCGGCGTGGGGGAGGTCCATCAAGGGCCGGTCGAACCAGAGATGGAGGGCCGTGATCGGCGATGATTGGAGAGCAGCACCGGCCTCCGCTCGCGGTATACGCCGAAACAGTTCCGGCCCGAGCAGATTGCCGAGTTGCTTCCAGGAGACCGCCGCGACGACGTAGTCGAACATGCGGCAAAGCCCTTCCGGCAGGACAAGTCCGATCTGTGGCGCAGGCGTCCCGCCTGCTGTGCCCGCACTTGATCCACACGTTACGTCCAAGCGTTCAATCCGCGACCGCATGTGGATTTTCGCGCCACGATGGGCTAGCCAGGCGCAGATGCGCTGCCAGAGTTCGCCTAGCGGTAGGCGGGCGACGAGGACTTCATAGGACTCGCGCGAGGCGAGGAAGCCGTTGACGAAAACCTTCCGCGCAGCAGTTACCGAGACGTGGTCGAGCGTGTCACCCAGCGCGCTTTCCAGGACGAGCGCCCAAAAATAGCGCACGCATTCCGGCGGCTGCTTTTGGCGGCGGAGCCACTCGCCCATGCTGGGCGCGTCGGCGGAGTCTTTCACCTGCGCACGCGCCAGCCGGAGCATGGCGCGGCCGATCGCTCGGCGCTGACTACCGGAGAAGTAGCCTAGCCGACCCAGCGCGGGCATCAAGTGCAACGGCGCGGGCAGCCAGCGGCTGGGAACGAAGTCGTAGCGCATGCCGTCGGGACCGATGAAGTGCAGCGTCGCATAGCGGTCGAAGGCGTCGGCGATTTCCGTGCGGCGGCAGAGGTCCAAAAGGTTCGTGCAGCAGCCCATCGCCACGTGCGGCGAGAGATCGACGAGGTGCCCGGCTTTCGTATCGTGATAGGAACCGGCCCGGCCGCCGGGCGCGGGGGCCTGCTCGAAGAGTTCGACGTGAAAGCCGCGCTCGACGGCTGCCACAGCGGCAGCCAAGCCGGCCACGCCGCCGCCGATGACGGCGATGGACGGTTTTGGCGGCTCAGCGGGCGGTGGCGCGGAAGACATGAACGCTTTCAATGATTTGGGGCGGGCGGCAAGAAGATCCACTTCGCCGCCAGACAAAGCTTTTGCCATCGGCTCAGGCGAATGCGGCGGGAGAAAACATCGCTCGGCCGCTGTGAGATCATTTGCAGTAATAGGAAATAGCGGTCCATCATCAGGCCGTAGACGCGTCGCCCATCCCGATGTAATCGGGGGAGCAAGTCGTTCGCCTCGCGATAGAAGCGCTTGGTACGCTCGATCTCCAGTGTCATGAGCCGCGCGAACGCATCGTTGACCACGCCGCGTTTAAGTTCATCAACCGTGTAGCCACTCTCGCGAAGATCGTCTTGCGGCAAATAGACTCGTCCGCGCTTCGCGTCTTCGCTCAAGTCGCGAAGGACGTTCGTCATTTGAAGAGCGATGCCCGCGCTGCGACCCGCTGGCAAGGCCGCCGGCCCGTCAAATCCCCAGATATGCATGCAGGCCAGTCCCACAGCCGAAGCGACTCGCTCGCAGTAGACGACAAGGTCGTCGAACGTCTCATAAACCCGGGCGCGAGGTCCATCTCGACGCCGTCGAGGACGGCCAGCAATGTCTCGATCGGAATACTGAAGTCTTGGATCGTTTGGGCCACTGCCGGGAGGATCGCCTTTCCTCGCGGATCGACGGAATCCGCTTGTACGTCAACTCGGCCCTCGATCGTGCGCAGGAGCGACTCGCGCCAATTGCGGAGAGCATCGCTAGGATTGCCGCTGGTCGGTGAGTCATCAGCCAGATCGTCGCTGTACCGCATGAACGCGTAGAGCGCATGCATCGCCTGCCGCTTCGCTGCCGGCAGAAGGCAGAACGCGGCCGAGAAATTCGAGCCTGATTCTCGCGTCATGCGGCGGCAAGCCTGGCGACTCGCTTCGAGTTGTGCGTCGATTGTTGGCATCCGATTGAGGTCGGCTCCGCAGCTAGGCAATTTCCTCCGGCACGCGGCCGCGATTCAGTTCCCACCAGCAGACCAAGAGGAGCCGCAATTTGGTCTTTCGCGAGACCTCGGGCCGCGCGGTCCAAACATCATAGTTCTGCCGCCTAATAGACTTCAAGATCGACAGGCCGCCGTGGATAAAAAGCGCGACGTCGAGTTGCAATTCCGGTGGCATCCATCGCACCAGCGGCAGCCCGGCACGCAGGTAACCTTCCGCCAGATCGACTTCGGCCGTCATCAATCGGCGGAAGGCGTCGTTCACCTCCCGCTGGGCGAGCATGTCGGCCGTGTAGCCGAAACGATTTTGCTCGGCGGTCGGCAAATAGACCCGGCCCATCTCGTAATCGCGCGCTACATCCTGCCAAAAATTGGCGAGCTGTAGACCAGTGCAGATTGAATCCGACAACTGGCGCGCTCGGGCGAGTGGCACCTGCCCAAATAGAGAATCATCCGGCCAACCGGGTTAGCCGAATAGCGGCAATATTCGGCAAGCTGGGCCAGATTGTCGTAGCACCGTATCCTTTGGTCCTGGCGAAACGCCACCAAAAGATCGAAAAACGGGTCGATCGGAATGTCAAATCGCCGGATGGTCTCGGACAAGGCGACGAAGACCGGATGGCGGAAGTTGCCAGCATAGCAAGCACGAAGCTCTTTTTCCCACCAATCCAACAGCGCGAGGCTCTTGTCAGCATCGCCCGGCTCGTCGGCCAGATCGTCGGCCCAGCGGCAGTAAGAGTAGACATTATAGAAATGCTGCCGCAGCCGACGAGGGAGCAGCCAACTCACGACGGTGAAGTTTTCGTAGTGGCGGCGGGCGAGCCGTCGGCAATATCTCCTCCCCTGTGCCGGGCGACGGGGCTTGGGAATTTTGGCCTCCGGGCCGTATAATGCCAGATCGCGAGAAAACATTTAGAGTACCTAACAGGACCGATCTTGGAGCCGCCTTAGTCGCTCCGTTTTATCGGTAGAGATACAGCGTCTAAAACATTATAATAGAACCATGCGAATTATCTTAGCCGCCCCGCGCGGTTTTTGCGCCGGAGTGAACATGGCCATCGAGTGCCTGGAGGAGGCCATTCGCCTCCACGGCAAGCCAATGTACGTCTACCACGAAATCGTCCATAACCGCTGGGTCGTCGACCACTTCAAGGACGAGGGTGTGGTCTTCGTCGACGATCTGGAGGAAGTGCCCGAGGGATCTTGGCTCCTTTTCTCGGCACACGGCATCTCGCCGCAAATCCGCGAGCAATCGAAACGCCGCAAGCTGCGAACGATCGACGCGACCTGTCCGCTGGTGACCAAGGTCCACCGCGAGGCCATCCGCTTCGCGGCCGACGGCTACACGATCCTCCTCATCGGCCACGCCGGACACGACGAAGTGATCGGCACGATGGGCGAGGCGCCGGACGCTTTTCGCCTGGTGCAAGACATCGACGACGCGGCGACGATCGAAGTGGAGAACCCGGAGCGGCTGGCCTATCTCACGCAGACGACGCTCTCGGTGACCGAGACCGTGGAGATCATCGCCAAACTCAAGGAGCGGTTCCCGCACATCGTGGGGCCGAAAAAGGAAGACATCTGCTACGCCACGCAGAACCGCCAGGAGGCCGTGCGGACATTGGGCCACCAGGCTGACGTAATGCTGGTCGTCGGCAGCCACAACAGCTCGAACAGCCGCCGGCTTGCCGAGTTGGGCTCGTCGCAGAACGTGCCGTCACACCTCATTGACGGGCCGGACGACATCGAGCTTGACTGGTTCCACGGCGGCGAAACGGTGCTGATTACCGCCGGGGCCAGCGCCGGAATCGGTAGTGCAGGAGTGCGTCGATTTGCTCCGCTGGAAGTTTGGCGGTTCGATCGAGCTGCAAGCCGTCCGGGAGGAGCAAGTGCGGTTCACGCTGCCAGTGATGGCGGCTGCTGCGCAATAGAAGCACTTCTTGAAACCACGAAATACACGAATGACACGAAAAGGCACGCTTGGAAAGCTAACCGATCCCCAGGATGTTGCCCGCCTGAAGCGAGCATTCGAGGAGTATTGGTCGAAACGTACTACTACTGTGAAATGCGACCATTGCGACCAGTTCATCGAATTTCGCGAGCTCCGCGCCGAGGCATGGGAGCACAAATGCTCGTGCGGCAAGTATAACGGCACCATGCTCGGACTTTGAAGTAGCATTCTATTTGCAAGCTGTTTTCTTTTTTCGTGTATTTCGTGGTTTCCCCTCTGCATTCCTTTTTCCATGCGTATCGCCGATCTGGATTTTCATCTCGTCGAGGTCCCACGGACGGACCAATTGCCGCCGGTGCGGTCGCTGCTTGTCCGCCTCGCGACGGACGACGGGCTTGAGGGCTGGGGCGAAGGGGCCGTTTCCTGGCGGCCTAATGAACTCTTGCAAAGGCGAGACTTCATCCTGCCGTCGCTCGCCGGCCGCAGCGTTTTTGACGTCGAGGAACTTCATGCCGTCGAGGCGCTGGCCAGCCCACCGCTCCGCGCCGCGGTGGAAATGGCTTGCTGGGATCTAGTCGGCAAGATTACCGGGCAACCGCTTTGCCGACTATGGGGCGGCGAATATCGCCAACGCATTCCGGTTGCTGCTCGGCTCACGGGACGCTGGCCTGCCCGGCTGGCATGGATGGCCCGCGAACTGAGCGGGCACGGCTATTTGGCCCAGATTATCGAACTGACGGGCGAAGCGGCATTGGACCGACAAATCGTCAATGAGGTCCGCGAGGCGGCGGGCGAAGGCGTGCAATTGCGGATCGACGCCCAGGCGAAGCTTACGAACGACGCCGCGCGGAGCTTTTGCCGGGAGATCGAAGGCCAGCAAGTGCAGTGCCTGATCGATCCTCTGACCACGCATGAACTGCAACAGATTGCCGCGCTCGCCCGACAAACGAGCGTTCCGTTGTGCGCGTGGCGGACGGTGCGAAGTCCGGCCGATCTGCTTAATGTGGTCCGTTGCGAAGCAGGCACGCATGCAGTCATCGACCCCGAGCAGCTTGGCGGCATCTCGGCGGCGCGAGCGTGTATTCAAATCGGCGCGGCGGCCGGATTGACGCTGATGCTCGGCTCGCGGCCCTCGCTCGGCCTGGCAACCGCCGCCATGCTGCACCTTGCCGCCGCGACGCCAGGCCTCACCGCCGCTCACGAATCGTCGTATCATCGCCTTTCCGGCGATATTCTGGCCGAGCCGCTGGCAGTTGTCAACGGCATGATGACCGTGCCGCAGTGTGCCGGGTTAGGTGTTGAAGTTGATCGGGCACAGATTGAACGGTACTCGCTCGCGTAACCGGTCGCCTTTTCTCATCGCGGTCACGGCGTCGGCTGCCGCGATTCGCTCTCCACTTTCACGATATGTCGCAGGTCGATATGGATTGAGCGCTCGAGCATCGGCTTGTCAACGTCAACCTGGTCCGCGATCGGCACGACGAGCAGCACCATGCCCACCCCCACCCAAATTAGCTCCCGGTGCCGGATCTCATGCACCGTGCCATCGCTGACATAGAGCTTTAAGGGAACAAACGGTCTCTGTCCGACCAGTCGTTGCAAATCGTTCGATGTCATAATGCCCTGCGTGGAACCATGGCGGAGTGTTGACTCCTACTATGATACCTAGCGGCGCCAGCGACTGCCAGCTTGCCCCATTCCGCCAAACCCCAAGAAACGACGCCGCCGTGGAGGAAGTCCTCCACGGCGGCGCTTAGGTACTACGTGTTTCGACCAGCCGTTCAAGGCGTGATTGCGGTCAAAAAGTTGCGTATCGGCTGGCCTTGCACGTAGACCTTATTATGGACCCAAACCTTCGGCCCGGCGGCCACCACCGGCTGCGCCACCGGCACTTCATAGTTCACCGGGCTCGCCACGTAAGTCGGCGTATAGGCCGCGACCACGGGTCGATAGACCGGGTAGAAATTCACCGGCCGGGCGACATAAGCCGGCTGGGCGTACACCACCTGTCGCACGATCGGCTGCACATACGCCGGCCGGGCATAGCTCACCGGCACGTAGGTCGGCTGGCTATAGGCCGCATAGGTCGGCTGCACATAGTTGGCCGGGGTATAAGTGGCCGGGACGTAAGTCGGCTGCGCGCGCTCACTGGCTGTTGGTAAGTCGGCTGAGCATACGCCGGCGCACTGTAGTTTGACTGCAAATTGATCGGTTCCCCGTAGGTCGGATCAACGTAGTTGGCTTCCACAGCTTGCGGCTGCGGTGCCGGGCTGTATACCGGCTGGCTGACCGGGCTGTACGTCGTCACGGTCGTGGTGGTGACCGTTTTGGTATAGGTTGCCTCCGAGGTCCAGTCTTGGCCGAAGGCACTGGCGGCAAGGCCGCCGAATGCAAACATCGCGAGCAAAGTCATGCGAGCGTTCATAATCACACCGTTCCTTTCATGGAGGGTCGCTTCGAACAAGCGTGGCCTGACTTCCCTAGCAGGCCGTTTGGTTTTCTAACGCGTGTCGTATGGAAAGGAGGTAGATGCAAAGCTCAGGCCAAAGCGTGGATCAAAACCGCCCTGAACGCTTGCGGTTTCGCGCTTTTCAGGAAAACGATCGTGCTAACACTAGGCTTGGTAAGCAGTTGTGACGAATCGTCAGGAATTGGAAAGCAAAACTGCGATGCACCGTTCGGATGCAGAATGAATAAGACGGTGAATATGGGAAGAATATGCCGATTAGGCGTATATCAATTCGATTGCAAACCAGTCCAATTGACGACAACTCGTAACGGGTCAGAACGATGTATACGTTAGTGCCAGACCGCAGACGATTCCAACAATACTGACGGTCCACGCCGGAAGTACCGCGAAATGTTCGCCACAGTCCGGCCGCACAAATCTTGAAACGCCTAGATCACGGTGAGCTATCAGTTGAACACCCGACATCGACAACCGTCGCAACCGCCGCTCCGGCCACGAGCGACAGGCCGACCGCGAGGCGGTCGTCGAGCAGCGATGGCGATGAAACAAACCAGAATGTGCTGCCGGCGGCGAAACCGGAAGCCAAGCTGATCTTGGGAATTGCCTTCCAGTGGCGAATCGTCAAGACTTCGATCGCGTAGATCGTGGCGGAAAGGCCGAGGTACCAAGCAGAGTACTCGTACCATGTCGGCCAAAATGCCCCTTGCCAACTCAAGATCCAGATCGGCATGATCAATGCAACTATGGCAGCAAGTAACGATCGCTTGTTAAAAGCCACCCGGTCCCGCACGCGACGAGACCAAACGCGCGACCACGAAACCTGTGGCGGGCGCCACAGCCAGCCAAACTACCCAGTCGCCGACGAATGCGAGTGGATTGAATAGCGCGTTTGACCCGAATCGGCTTGACCAGTAGAAGTCCCACGGCCAACGATTATATCGGTGAACGTCATGCACGACGGAGTGTAAACAGGGTAAGCCAACAGCGCCGACAGCAGTCCAAGTGAGGATCCATCGGCAACGCGCAAAGCGGAGGACAAGCCAGTGCGCAACCGTCAGAACCATACAGGCAGGAAAAAACGCGAGTGCGAACCAGGACAAAAGCACGATCGCAGCGACCGCCATCCAAATGTAATTCGCGGTCGGGTTGTACCACTTCAAAAGACTACAGATACAAGCGACAAGTGTGGTCAGCACAAAGAGCGAGCGCAGGCTGAAATGAACGGGACGGCCGCGCACTCGCAGCCAATACGCGGGAACCATTGATGCCGCTGCCGCTAGAGCGACTCCGCAAAGAACATTTGCGACGAGCATCGCCGGCCAGAATTTAAGCAGCGGCGGATCGTCAACCGGCCAAGGCCCGTAGTAGATAGTTAAGCCGCCCGGCACACGGCCTTCCCGAACCATATAAATGCAAGGCCAGCCGTGCTCTTGCTCTTGCTGAATGTGGTACGGAAATACATTCGCCACTACGAGCGCACACAGATAAAGCGCGGAAAATCCCAGTGCGGCACACCACACGAACCAACGCGGATGCTGATACCCAGTTGGTTCTTGAGCGGAAGTCGCCATGCCTACTTCCCCAAACACCGCCCGATCTGCCGCACC
Source organism: uncultured Planctomycetia bacterium (assembly GCA_963707295.1). GTDB lineage: Bacteria > Planctomycetota > Planctomycetia > Pirellulales > Thermoguttaceae > JANXQG01. Next base: position 1,272,861 of record CAVPPL010000005.1, on the reverse strand, counting down.
GCCTGCTTCAACCGGTTTTCGTTCTCCACCAGGGCCAGGCGCAGATATCCTTCGCCGGCCGGGCCGAAGCCGCCGCCGGGGCTCACGGCCACGTCGCCTTCCTTCAAGAGCTTCATGGAGAAATCGAAGGAGTTCATCTCGCTCGACCACGGTTCCGGGATTTTGGCCCAGACGAACATCGAGGCCCGCGGCCGCTCGATCGGCCAACCGAGCCGCTCCAGGCCGTCGCAGAGCACGTCGCGGCGGTGCTGATAGATCATCGCTTGGGCTTCGACCGCCGCTTCGGCGTTGCGCAAGGCCATGATCGCCGCGATCTGGATCGGCCGGAACATGCCGTAGTCGTAGTAGCCCTTGATCGTCGAGAGTGCCCGCACCATCTCGGCGTTGCCGCCGCAAAAGCCGACGCGCCAGCCGGCCATGTTATAGCCCTTGCTCATCGTGGTCAGTTCCACGCCCACGTCGATGCCGCCGGGCGCCGCGAGGAAGCTTGGCGTCTGGTAGCCGTCGAAAACCACGTCGGCGTAGGCCAGGTCGCTGATGATCATAACGCCGTACCGCTTGGCCAGCTGACCGCCTCGACGTAGAACTCCGGCTCGACGACCGCAGTCGTGGGATTGTGCGGATAGTTGACGATCCAGACCTTGGGCCGCGGCACCATGTGGCGGCAGGTGTAGTCGACGTTCGCCAGCAGCTTTTCGCGGATCGGTGACTTCCAGCAAAATCGCGTTGGCCGATGCCAGGGCGACGGCGTAGAGATGGGCCGGATAGGAGGGGGCCGGCACGATGGCCGTGTCGCCCGGACCCAAGCAGCGCCAGGCAGAGGTGGCTGAAACCTTCCTTCGAGCCCAGGCAGGCGATCAACTCCCGCTGCGGATCGAGCCGCACGCCATGCTGGCGGAAATACTTGGCGGCCACCTCGCGGCGGAGGCTGAGGATGCCCGCCGCCTCGCTATAGCCGTGGTTCTTCGGGTCTCGGGCGGCCTCGGCCAGCTTTTCGATCACCAAGTCCTGCGGCGGATCGGACGGATTGCCCATGCCCAGGTCGATCACGTCGTCGCCCGCACGGCGTTTTTCGTACTTCAGCCGGTTGAGCTGGGCGAACAGATAGGGGGGCAGGCGGCGGACGCGCTCGGACACTTCGATCGAAAACGGCCTGCCCTGCGAAACAGGTTCGATGGCCTCTTTGACTTCGGTACTCATAGATCGGACCCGGAAGAAAGGTGTGGGTATGTCTTTAACATATCGCGAAATGGCGATTTGGGGAAGGTGGAATGGCGGGGCTGCAGGGCTTAGGGATTGCCTCGGAACCTGGTGCGCAAGTGACCGCGACCGCCTGAGATGGCGAACAGGAATTGAAAGGAAGATAGGGAAAGGAATATAACGCATTTCGCGTCGCCCGCCGCCGCTCCATCTTCCTTTCCCAATTTTCCTTTCCACAATGGCCCGTATGTTGTGGCGACTTTCTCGCTGCCTTCGGTTCGTCCTTCATTCCTCATTTCCTTGCTGATGCTTCATGTTCATACACGCTAACATATTCATTTGCCTCGTCGTCGGCGCAAAAGTTCTTCCAATTTTCACAAACTCCCGAATTCTCGCGGATTCCTGGGTTTTCTCGTGGTACGATGCGAGTAGGAGCCGTGTAGAAGCCGAGTAGGAATCCGGTAGGAACCAAGTAGGATGGTATCTGGTAGGGCGAGCAGGAATACGTCTTCTGGAGATTTGGCAACGTCCCCTCTCCCTCTGGGAGAGGGCCAGGTGAGGGCATACTCCAGGATGCCATCTGGCCTCTGCGCACGAATCCTTCGGCCTTCTCGCACTATGTTATCATATCTTAACACACGTCTATTCGCAAGAGGCCGCGGAGATTATTCCCGTGATACGCGCGGATTGTTCGCCGAGTTTTCCAATTGTTACCGACTTTTCGGTCTGATTTCGCCCGTCAACTGCCCGCACGGTCTTTTTCGCATGGCCAATTTCCGCGGTGAAACGGCCTCGTGTCGCTTCTTGTCGTTTTTTTGTCCGCGGAAAGGCTTTTTTCGGCCGCCTCTCCCCTCTCGTTTGGGAACGATGGAACACCCGCGAAGCGGGTCGGTAGGGCCGGTTGTGCAACTTTCGACGAATCCCGTCGCCTGCCATTTCTTGTCTGTTAGCAACAGAATACTACAGGAAGCAACTACCGTGCCAATCACACGAAAATCGACGCGATACTATGACCGGTAACGAACGAACCGGCGAGGACAAGGCGATTGATTACGCACAGCTTCCGCGGCGATGCCAATGATAGCCTACTAATAGAATGACGATGCCAAAGGCGAGAAGAAAAAGAGTGGGCGGTTCAGGGACTACCGTCAGAACCAAGTCGTGCTGCACGGGGTCTATGGAAAGCGTGACCGGCAGGCCGCCGACCACCCCGACATCGTTCGTCCCCAAACTTCCACTAATCGAGCCGGCATCAATAAGCGTATAAGTGCCTATACCGAAGTCTGCCGATGGCGTGAAGCTGAAATCAGAGAACTGTTGGCCGTTCAAGACAAGCTGGCCCGCGGGCATCAGGATTTCGTCGCTATCGGCGGGCGCGTTGAGGTCGTAGTCCATGACCGCGCCGGCCGCCAACGTGAGACCGCTGCTCATATACAGCGCACCCCGCGGATCGCCCGGCGAAATCTGGCCGCCGGCGTTGACCGTAACGTTCGCCAAGCTTCCAGAACCGCTCAGAATCCCACTGCTATTGACGCTAACGGGGGAACTGGTGAGCGAACCATCTACGAGCAGAAGGCCCTGATTGATCGACGTCAAGCCGGCGTAGGTGTTTGAGCCTGTCAACGCAAGAGTGCCACTGCCCGCCTTCGTCAGTCCGCCGGGGCCAGACAGGGAACCTGAGAAGACGAGACCGTAGGCCGTGTCAACTGTTGCGTTGCCGCCGCTGCCAGTCAATGTCATTGGTTGGGTGGTGGAGAATCCGGCGCTGGCAACAAACGTTCCACCACCGAAATTGAACGCACCCACGCCTCCCTCGCTCGAAATGCTGGACGCGATCAGCGCTCCACCGGTGAAGTTGTAAGTGCCTTTCGGATAGAATTGAAGCTGGTTTAACACCGTGTTCGTGCCGCCAGATTGGTTCAATGTGCCCCTGTTTGGATATCCAATGTAGTCGAAGGTCGCTACGACGACTCCCGATCCACTAAGATTGTATGTGCTTCCGCCTGTACCGGCACCAAGGACTAGCTGGCCGATAGTGCCGCCAACGTCGTTGGTTCCCCCCGATTGATTAAACGTACCTCGGCCATCAAATCCCACGTATTCAACGGTTGCGAGGAGCGAGCCCGAACCGCAAAGGCTGTACGTGCCGCTAGAGCCCGGACAATTCCCTACGTAAAGCCAGCCGCCAAAATTATTTTTGAGGTTATTTGTCCCGCCTGATTGTGTAAATACACACGCACCGGAGTTTCCCAAGACTTCCGTGTATCCAAGGAGGACGCCAGAGCCGCTTAGGTTGTAGTTGCCGACGGAACCCGCGTTATTGCCGACGTAAAGACACCCGGTGCCAAATGTACTCAGATCGTTCGTCCCGCCTGATTGGGTAAACGTGCCAGTACCCGAATTCCCGACGTACCCCACTAATGCCGAAAGCGATCCGCCGGAAATACCTGATGCTGGGTCATTCACGCTATAAACCCCGTTGCCGAGACCCAAATTGCCAGTCCCAGAGACAACCAATCCACCGGTCAAGTTGATTGCACCGCTCGTCGTCGCCACAACGATTCCTTGGCAGCTCATTGAATCGGCAAGGGAGAAGTTGCCCGCGAAGGCCTGTCCGGGCAATATCGTCAACGGTGTTCCGGCAAAATGGGTAGTTCCCAGGTTGCTGTAGCCGGCGAACGCGGTCAGCGGGTTGAAGCCGGTAGGCAGCAGCAATAGGGAGCTTAAGCCAATACTTAACGACATTGAACCGGTGTTGACTGGAAGTGCTTGTGAGAAGTCGATGATTGAACTGCCACTCGTTTCAAGAAGACCGGAGCTGGCCGTAAAATCGAAAAGGCCTTGATTGGCTATCACCCCGGTGATCTGAAGTGTGCCGCCGCTGAACTGATAGCGGCTCTGGATCCCGATCGTGAGGTTGTTTACGAGGTTCAGTCCACCCGTCTGATAAAATGTGCCTAGGCCATTTCGGCCCAAGTATTGACTCGGCGCCGAAAGGACCCCCGATCCACTTAGATAGTAGCTCCCAGCCGAGCCCGGACCATAGCCGATTTCGAGACTACTATCGCCAACAAGATTGTTCGTTCCGCCAGACTGCGTAAAAGTTCCTGTTCCAATGTACCCCAACACCTCGTTGCGCCCGACAAGCAGCCCCGATCCACTCAAGTTGTAGCTTCCGATTGAACTGGTTCCGCTACCGAGATAAAGTAGCCCGGCACCTAGGTTGTTGGTCCCTCCGGACTGCACAAAGCTACCGCTTCCAAGTGAGCCTACCGTCTCGGTGTAATGTGAGAGCATTCCTAATGGTGAAAGGACCCCGGAGCCACTTAGTAAGTACGTGCCGTTTGAGCCCGGATTGGCACCCAGAGTAAGAAACTCACCTATGCTGTTCGTTCCTGCGGATTGCGTAAAAGTCCCAGACCCCGAGTATCCCAAATATTCAATAGACGAATTCAACGAGCCTGAACCGCTGAGGTTGTAGTTTCCCGAGGCACTTGACGGAGAGTATCCAACGTAGATGCCTCCTGACACGCTAGTGAGGCTGTTCGTCCCGCCAGACTGAGTGAACGTTCCCTTGCCATTGTTTCCAATGTATTCAGAAGTCAATGCGGAAAGGCTGCCTCCGGTCATATTAACTGCGCTAGGCATTGAGCTGGCGCCGCCGAGATAGAGGTTTGAGCACCGGGCTCCCGGCAACGTGATGGCAGCAGTTCCACCATTTGCGACGTATGCGGAGTCATTTGTCGGAGGTGAATTCGGTATTCCAGTTTGTACCCACCGACCAGTCGCCAAATCCGCTCGTCCAACTCGCCGCTTGAAGTGGACAATTCAGATAAAAAAATGCGACGATCACGAAACCAGAAAGCGCGGCGGCTGACAAGCGACGTGATCGGGTTTTGGCGCTTTGAGGTTGCATTTCAAACATTCGTTCGGGACGATAGCGCACGCGCAACGGTCAACCGGTTTCTCTGTGGCGAATCGTTATTGATCAGTGCGAATATCATCCAGTCTAATTCACGAAAGTGGGTGATACAACCTACCCGAGTCATGAGACCTAGTTTTTAAAAGAAGGCCAGGTAATTGAGCGCGACTTGAGCGTTCTCAACGCGGCCGAGTAAATCCGCAATCAACGTGAGCATCACCGCGTGAAATCGTTTCAGGAAGAGTACGTGGCGTTTCTTGAAGAAACATGGCATCGAGCACGACGAGCGGTATCTGTGGGATTAGAATCAGTCGTCGCTACGCGACGAAAACCCAGTGGCGAGGGGCGGCCTTCCGTGGGTTAAAACCCACGGTTACCGTCACAACGTCGCTACGCGACGAACGGCAGGCAACATGGGTCCCTCGATACCGGGCCGGGCAGAGATGTGCCGTTCCCACGCGGCATTCCGAGATGCTGCTTCAAGCGAAATCCCAAGCTATTCTGGGTGCATTCCCGTTATTGCTGCCTCGTCAGGCCGCGTGCGTGAGTCGGCCGGAGCCGGCAGCGCGGCGGTGTTTTCGCGGGCGTAGCCAGTTGTTCTTCCAGCGGTCGTCCTCACTCAATTGAGCCGCGCGCAATTGCAGCATCGCTTCGGCGCCGCCTTCCAACCAGAATTTCTCGCTGCCTTTCACGCGGCGGTTGATTTGCTTGATCGACGACTCGACGGGGGCGCTGCTGATGGGCAAGCCCAAGCGGCGGTACTCGGGATAGTTCATTCGCTCGCGGTTGTTGGTCACATAAGTCAGCGTCTCGGCAACGGTCAGCTTTCTGGCCGCCGCGGTCGGGCCCTTCTTCGCCAACTCCGCGGCCGCGGCGCGGAGGCTCGACAGCAACAAGCCGACCTTGCCCGACCACGCCCAGCGGAGCCATTGTTCGTACGTCTTCCAGCTCCGTGCCGCGTCGCCGCCGCGATACGCGTGGGCCGCCTCGTAAAGGTATGCCAGCAGATGAAGGAAATCCAAGATGGCGATGAACCCCGCAGGCAGAAGATGCATCTCGTAGATCGACCAGTTGTACGCCTGGCCGTCGCAGACGCAGCCCTTGCGTTTCGCTCGGTCCAATCCGCGACGATGCACTTCCGCCGCTACCTGCCAGCCGAATACGTCGCTGTTCTCCATCGTGGCCACGACCGTCCTGACCCGTGCCAGCATTCGCTTCCTCCGACGGGCGGATTTCTTTCCTTTCTTCCTCTTCTTCGACGATCGCCTTGCCTTGCGGTCCTCATTGCTCCGTTCCACGGCAGGCCGGCTGCGACGCTTGATTTCCGACGCCAAACGGGCCGCTTCCGTGGGTTCCAGGAATTTCGACGGCGGCTCCGGCTTGGGGTCCGCCTCTGCCACCTTCGTCTCCAGCGTCAAACAACACGCCACCTTCGACTCGCGCAACTTGCCTCGCTGACGCCCCGGCCGCTCTCCTCGGCACGCGTCTGCAAACGACCGCCGTCGAGCATCACTGCCGCCGCTCCACGCGGCGGCTCCTTGTAAGTTCGTTCCAGTTTGGCCTGGCGAAATCTCTCGACATTTTCGTCGCGGACTTCGGCCCATTCGTCACCAATCCGCTCGCTCAACCGCTGAAGGTGCGTCGCACTTATCTTTACGCTCAACAATTCCTGCAAGTCATCGCTTGCCTCAGCGAACGACGACGACTTGCTCGCCTGGCGAACCGCTTTCGCCAGCACCATCGGGCTGAAACCTTCCGTTCCCAAACGCAACCGAACGTCTAACGGAAAAAAAAATGACCCGGCATTTCGCACACCGCCAACGCTGGCGGTGCATGCAAATGTCACCCGCAAGCGTGGTCATGGTCCGCGTGGGCAACTTGTCGCCCTTCCGCTCCGCCGGCGTTCCGGGCTGACCACACTTCGGGCAGCATGTCGTGGAAGCCTGCCGCGGCTGCGCCGCGGCATCCAAGCTCACGTGCTCTTCCAAAAGAAAGGCCGCGAGTTCCCTGCCGATCAGCACTGCCATAGTCTCCCGCTCCGTGAGCGTCACTAATTCCTCCTGGCTCTTACCCTCACAGCACTTTAGGCGAACGTCGGTTGTGATCGGTCAAATTGGTCTTTGCAAAAAAGCGGCTCTCGGCGATTGTTGATGATTGTATAGGTCATCTAATCCATCGGGAGAGCCACGGATGGCTAAGTATAAGCGTTCGTCGAATCGTCCGCAACCGAAACATAAGAAACACAAGAAGTCTCAGCACGATAAACGCCGGCGGCTTCAGAGTCGGAATCCCAAACGCAAGAGGACAACTGCCGCCAAGGTGCCGTTGACCGGCGCGATGCAGTCGGCGGTTTCCGTCCTGCAAGCGGTCATGGACGCCAGAATCGCTGCTCGCTTGGCAATCGTGGTCGCCGGGATGTTGCTGGCCGACGATCGACGCACTGCCAGCGCCTGGTTCGTCGCGGCGGGAGTGCGAGATGATTGGGACCGCTTTTACGATTGCCTGATCAGCGTGGGCCGAACGTCGGAAAAGCTGGCCGCGGCCATGCTCGGCTTGATCGTGCAGAAGTTCGCTCCTGCGCTCGGAGATCGCATCCTTCTGGCCATGGACGACTCGCCCACGGCGCGCTATGGACGGCACGTCGAAGGCGCCGGTGTCCATCACCATCCGACGCCCGGACCGGCGGACGGCAAGTGGCTCTACGGACACAACTGGGTTGCCCTGGCCTGGCTGGCAGGGCATCCGCTGTGGGGCGTGATCGCGCTGCCGCTGCGCTCGATGCTCTACGTCCGCCAAGTTGACATCCCCAAGCTGGCAGAAAAATATGGCTGGGAATTCCGCACCAAGCACCAACTGGGCGTCGAACTGTTGACTTGGTTCATGCAGGCGATCGGCAGGCTGGGAGTGAAGGCGAAGGTGTGGCTGGCGGTTGACGGCGCTATGCGGCGCAACCGTTTCTCAAACCGATCCTTGGCTTGGGCATCGTCGTCGTCAGCCGCCTGCGAAAGGACGCTTGTCTTTACGACTTGCCTGAAAAACGCGATCCCCGCCGCCGCGGACGGCCGCCCGTCTATGGCAAAAACAGAATCCACGTGGCGAAGCGTGCCGCGCATCGGCGGGGCTGGCAAACGATCACCTACCATTGCCGCGGCGTCGAGGCGACCCGTCAGTACAAGACCTTTCTGGCAACCTCGAAGTTGGTTGGCGGCCAGATCCGCGTGGTGCTGCTTCGCTTCGAGGACGGCAGTTGGGCGCCCTATTTCTGCACGGACACGTCGGTGGACGTGCGCGACATCCTGGAAGCCGTTGCCGCACGCTGGACAATCGAGGAACACTTTCACGACGTGAAGGAGGTGTGGGGCGCGGGACAACAGCAAGTTCGCAACGTCTGGTCGAACATCGGTTGTTGGCACTTGAACCAATGGCTCTACGCGTTGGTCGAGTTGTGCTGTTGGGACCAGCCGGCGTCGGAGCTGAGCGACCGTTGCGAGCGTCCCTGGGACAACCCCGATCGGCGTCCCTCGCACACCGACCGCCGTCGCTGGATTTCGCGGAAAAACCTGCATCAACAATTTCTCGCCGTTCTGCCCAACGCACACGACATGCATAAATTCCACGACCTCGTCGCCAGCCTCCTCAACCTCTGCGTATAATCTATCCACGCGTACCTGCACCACCAGGAAAATCACCTAAAGTGCAGACCCTCAAACATCCGTCGATATGCGGTTTCCGTCCGTTGCAACCATCGCTCGTGAAGAGTCCCTTTGCCTTCCATGGCAATCCTCCGTGTTGTGCCGGTTTTTAAATCAAACGCCGCCCCAGTCTAACGTAAAAACGCCGGCGCAGGAACGGGAATGCACCCAGCTATTCTGGGTGCATTCCCGTTATTGCTGCCTCGTCAGGCCGCGTGCGTGAGTCGGCCGGAGCCGGCAGCGCGGCGGTGTTTTCGCGGGCGTAGCCAGTTGTTCTTCCAGCGGTCGTCCTCACTCAATTGAGCCGCGCGCAATTGCAGCATCGCTTCGGCGCCGCCTTCCAACCAGAATTTCTCGCTGCCTTTCACGCGGCGGTTGATTTGCTTGATCGACGACTCGACGGGGGCGCTGCTGATGGGCAAGCCCAAGCGGCGGTACTCGGGATAGTTCATTCGCTCGCGGTTGTTGGTCACATAAGTCAGCGTCTCGGCAACGGTCAGCTTTCTGGCCGCCGCGGTCGGGCCCTTCTTCGCCAACTCCGCGGCCGCGGCGCGGAGGCTCGACAGCAACAAGCCGACCTTGCCCGACCACGCCCAGCGGAGCCATTGTTCGTACGTCTTCCAGCTCCGTGCCGCGTCGCCGCCGCGATACGCGTGGGCCGCCTCGTAAAGGTATGCCAGCAGATGAAGGAAATCCAAGATGGCGATGAACCCCGCAGGCAGAAGATGCATCTCGTAGATCGACCAGTTGTACGCCTGGCCGTCGCAGACGCAGCCCTTGCGTTTCGCTCGGTCCAATCCGCGACGATGCACTTCCGCCGCTACCTGCCAGCCGAATACGTCGCTGTTCTCCATCGTGGCCACGACCGTCCTGACCCGTGCCAGCATTCGCTTCCTCCGACGGGCGGATTTCTTTCCTTTCTTCCTCTTCTTCGACGATCGCCTTGCCTTGCGGTCCTCATTGCTCCGTTCCACGGCAGGCCGGCTGCGACGCTTGATTTCCGACGCCAAACGGGCCGCTTCCGTGGGTTCCAGGAATTTCGACGGCGGCTCCGGCTTGGGGTCCGCCTCTGCCACCTTCGTCTCCAGCGTCAAACAACACGCCACCTTCGACTCGCGCCAACTTGCCTCGCTGACGCCCCGGCCGCTCTCCTCGGCACGCGTCTGCAAACGACCGCCGTCGAGCATCACTGCCGCCGCTCCACGCGGCGGCTCCTTGTAAGTTCGTTCCAGTTTGGCCTGGCGAAATCTCTCGACATTTTCGTCGCGGACTTCGGCCCATTCGTCACCAATCCGCTCGCTCAACCGCTGAAGGTGCGTCGCACTTATCTTTACGCTCAACAATTCCTGCAAGTCATCGCTTGCCTCAGCGAACGACGACGACTTGCTCGCCTGGCGAACCGCTTTCGCCAGCACCATCGGGCTGAAACCTTCCGTTCCCAAACGCAACCGAACGTCTAACGGAAAAAAAAATGACCCGGCATTTCGCACACCGCCAACGCTGGCGGTGCATGCAAATGTCACCCGCAAGCGTGGTCATGGTCCGCGTGGGCAACTTGTCGCCCTTCCGCTCCGCCGGCGTTCCGGGCTGACCACACTTCGGGCAGCATGTCGTGGAAGCCTGCGCGGCTGCGCCGCGGCATCCAAGCTCACGTGCTCTTCCAAAAGAAAGGCCGCGAGTTCCCTGCCGATCAGCACTGCCATAGTCTCCCGCTCCGTGAGCGTCACTAATTCCTCCTGGCTCTTACCCTCAAACATCCGTCGATATGCGGTTTCCGTCCGTTGCAACCATCGCTCGTGAAGAGTCCCTTTGCCTTCCATGGCAATCCTCCGTGTTGTGCCGGTTTTTAAATCAAACGCCGCCCCAGTCTAACGTAAAAACGCCGCGCAGGAACGGGAATGCACCCAGCTATTCTTGTGCCCTTGAAATCACCCCGGCGAAACTCCTATAATGCACTGTCGTCGTGCCAATCTATTTGCAAGGAGGTGTATGATGGGACTCTTCGGCCTTTCAATTGGTTCATCGCCAAGTCACGACTTTAGAGATAAAGTCGCGTATTACCAGCGTATTCGCCCGATACGCTTGCGTCTGAACAACGAACTTGTTCGCCGCCTTTCGCGTGACGCGCTAACTGAAGGGGCGAGGAAAATCGGCATTCTGCACAACGGACAATTCGTCTTCGAAAACGAAGACGAGAGTTCCGTGCTGATGGACTACTGCATCTACGATGTTCGCCGAAAGGGCCGCAATGCGATCGAGCAGTACGCGAGCGAATGCCCGCCAAGTGCTGATCCCGACGAAATGGCATGTTTGCGGGCAATGCAAGATGCCACGTATACGTTGATTGCAATTGATCGCATGGAACCGGGCGTTGGCTGCCACGTACGAAACCTGTTTACGGAAGAAATGCGTCTGCTCGTTGACATGGGACTTTCCAGGACGGGACGGCCCGGCGCCGTCATCGCGACACGATTGCTGGATTTTGGCGGCTTTGTCACCACCGGAGGCGCCGTGCTTCCGTTGGGCGTTCTCGATCCAGATGAATTGGAGATATGGCAAGGGGCGCTTCGAGCGGGCATAGAAAATGGGCACTTGGACCCGGCCTCGCTGATCCGCGCTTGTCTTCACGAAGGCGCGTCGTCCTACATCCGATACGAAGGGGAAGAATCCGAAAGTCACGCCGCTTTCATGGGCGGTTCGGCGCGAGCCGCGGGAACGGCCGAACGAAAACTTGCACGCTCGAAACATCTAGCTGGCAAAGGGAAAAACGCGCGTTGCCGTTGCGGGAGCGGCAAAATGTTCAAGAACTGCTGCGGGAAACGCTACGCGCCATTTTTGTTGCCTAGATACAAACATCTAAGAATGTAGCGAAATCGAGCGTTTCTATCGGCTTTGGCGGGCGATTTCCCCGTTTTCCGCCCCTTGGAAGAAACGCCCGACCTTTGGTAGAATTAGACCAAGTATTCTTCCGAGCGAGCCGCTCCCAAGGGAATCGCTCGCAAAAGTGTAAGGGGACTCGCATTGACTGATACTGAAGAAGGCCAATCGGCCAACGAAACTCCGGCCCAAGCGCCGCCATCGGATCTGCCCGTCCATTCGTCAATCACCGGGGAACCGGCCGCGGAATCTGCCGGGCTTCAGGAAACTTCGACCGCAGAGGGCGACGCCGCGTCGCGTCGGCCGATCCTCATCGGCTCGCAGCGCGACCCGGCCGCTTATCGCGCGCGCACGAAACGTGATTGGACGCCCATCGAAGGCGAAGGCGAAGAAAGCGGCAAAGGCCCGCACGAAGGTGGGCATCGCCGCCGACACCGTGGCGGGCGGGGACGCGGGCATGGCAGGGAGCACGGAGCGGGGAGTGGGGAGCATGCAGTCAAGCCGCCGGAACGCGGAACTCCAGCTCCGGAGCGGAATGCATCGAGCAAGGAACTGGGATCTCCGTCTGACGCCTCCGCTGTTCCTTCAATACAAAGTGAATCGGTGACTGCGGGTCCGACAACTGTGCCGCCGCCGCCGCCAATGCCGACGCCGCGTGCCAAAGTCGCGTTGCCGCCCGAGGAACCGCTGCCTGAAGTCATCATTAATCCTCCCAGCGACGATGATTCACCCGTCGTTCCTGGCAAGCGGCAAAAGCTCACCGCGGCGATGGAAGCCGAACTGGACCGCGCGATGGCCGGCGCCTCGATCGACGACCTGATGTCCGGCGCTCAGGGCGGTCCGCAGGAAGGCGCGCTCGAGCCGGAATCGCGGCATCGCGTCCGTGTGGCCGCTATTCGCCGCGACGATATCTTCGTCGAATTCGGCGGCCGCGAGCAGGGCTGCATCGCCGTCCGCTCATTCGAGACGCCGCCGTCGGTGGGCGACCACATCGAAGTCATCGTGCAGCGCTATAATCCCGAGGAAGGCCTTTACGACCTGAGCCTGCCCGGCGCCGCGGTCGATCTAGGCAATTGGGACGAAGTCCGCGAAGGCATGTTGGTTGACGCCCAGATCACCGGGCACAACACGGGCGGCCTGGAATGCGAAGTGAACAAACTCCGCGGCTTCATTCCCGTAAGCCAGATTTCACTCTACCGCGTCGAAGACCTGGCCCAGTTCGTTGGCCAACGTTTCACCTGCCTGATCACCGACGCCAACCGCGACCGAAAGAACCTCGTTCTGAGCCGCCGCGCCGTGCTGGAGCGCGAGAAGGAAGAGAAGAAAGAACAGTTCTTCTCCTCGCTCGCGCCAGGCCAGATCCACGACGGGACCGTGCGGAAGCTGATGGACTTCGGCGCGTTTGTCGAGTTGGGCAACGGCATCGACGGCCTGCTGCACGTCAGCCAGTTGTCGTGGAGCCGCGTAAAACATCCCAGCGAGGTCGTGCAGGAAGGCCAGCCGATCCGCGTCCGCATCGAGAAGATCGACGCCGAGACCGGCCGCATCGGGCTCTCCTACCGCGACATGCTCCAAAACCCCTGGACCGTCGCGGCGGGCAAGTATCTGCCGCGCTCGCAGGTCCACGGCAAAGTCACGCGGCTGATGGATTTCGGGGCGTTCGTCGAAGTTGAGCCGGGCATCGAGGGACTGGTCCACATCTCCGAAATGTCGCACAAGCGGATCTGGCGGGCTTCCGACGTGGTCAAGGAGGGCGACGAGATCGAGGTCATGGTACTCAACGTCGATCCACAGGCCCAGCGGATGAGCCTATCGATCAAGGGTCTGCACCAGCCCGAGCCGACCAAGAAGGAAAAAGAAGAGGCCCAGGAAGCCGAGTTGCCCACGGCGACGAAGAAATCTCAGCCGATGGCCACTGGTCCGCTCAAGGGCGGCCTGGGCAAGACGACGGGCGAGAAGTTTGGGTTGAAGTGGTAGGAGACCGACATGCGCACGATTCTCGAAAAGAAGTTTACCAAGACCTGGGAAGCGTTGAAGAAGAGCCCCGCCGTCGCCGCGCTGCCGTGGTTCAAAAAGGCTGACGCGACAGTGCCCAAGAAGCTCGACGCCTTCCAGAAAGCCCAGGAAAAGGCCCAATCGGGCATGATTGGCGACCTCTTGAAGCTCCGCAAGGCACTGCAAGCCTTGGAAGAGTCGGTGGTCAAGCTGGTTGACGCGAAGAGCCTCGCCGCGCTCGCCGCGGAGGACCGGACGAAGTCGACCGCCGTCGCCGAGATCAAGCGATACCGCTCCAAGGTCCAGCACGAGCGGGCGACTTTCGAATCGCGACTGAAAGCCGCCCTGGCCGCCGCCGACCAGGACGTTAAGAAGCTCGAATCGCTCGATCCGCAGAAGAAAAAGGAACTGTGGAAGGGGTTTGGAGTGGAGCTGTAGGCCAGATCATTCAAGCGAACTTCGATGATAACATGCCCCGCTATCGCTATACTTTCATTGAGCTCTGCGGCGTTTTAGGCCGTGGCACTCCCGAGTCGCCCGGCACGGATTTCTGTCTCGACTGTGTAATCGACGCGCCAGCAGAAAGTGATGCGCTTGAGTGGGGGTATTATGTTCTCGGCGATTTCGTGAAATCTCGCACCCAGTTTGTGAGCAGCCCACATGATGGCAACCCGATTCGCGAAGGAGCAATCGCTGACGATACTGACATCGATGAATTCCTCGGGAGCCGTCCGACTTGCGCTCAATGCAAGATTGGCGAGTTTCCGGTGTGGATTGAACCGTGGAAAAACGATTCGGCGTCGGGCTGTCGCGCCGCGAGTGAGTCAGAATAAGATTTACTCTAGGTCGCTCGGCGGCGCTCTTGGGCAAGCTTCGCCTGCCGGTCCTGGGCCGTGTGGAAGACGTGCAGGACGTGGACTGTTTCGTCGTCAACATGATAAACGCGATGTGACCGTGTCCAGACTGCCGCTTACCTAACCGAACGTATCGCAAACCGGGGCGCGACGGAATAGAGGCGCCTTGAGGATAGCCTCCGTCCAACTCACCGATCTGCCGCCGAAGCATAGCAATTTAGCGGGCTGCGTGGTCGAGCCCATATTTTTCGATGTTCCAAGCGGCCACCTCGTCCAGGTCCTGCAGGGCCTGCAAAGTGTATGCAGTCGTCAGCCGCAAGTCGCGCTTAGGACTCATGGCCCGGAAACTTCTTTTGGAAGTGTTCTCGTACCTCTTCCTCAGTCAACACTTGGCCGGCATTACTCTGAGCCACTGCGCGATCAATGATTGCCAGCCGCTCCGGCGTAAAAAGATGGCCTAGATCTTCTCTGAACATTCGCAGTTTTCAAGCCGGTCAAACGGCGAGATGTACGTAGTTTTCCAGGGCTACAAGTAATTCATGAAGGTCGGCCTTGGTGCCCGACTTGGTGTTTATTGTATTCGCGAGGATAACCGCGCAGGATGCGGAGCATATGAGCGAGCGACCATTCCGTGTCCCAGTCGCCGAAACGCCAACGCGCAGCCCGCGCTTGCGGAAGTTTGTGGCCCTCGGTGATATACCACAGACCGATCACGCTTTGCATCATCCACACCCAGGGCGACAGCTTCTCGATGCTCTGCCGGCACCAGTGTTGTGGGGCTTGAATCTTCATCACCTGCTTGCTCGCTTTGAAGGCGACCTCGATCGACCATCTTCGCGAGAACGTGGAGATTACCCAACTCAACTCGGCGTTCACATCGGTGGTGAAGAGATACTTGTCGGCGAACTTGCCCTTCGGGTCGCGTACCAATACCACAAGAATCGGCAACAACCCACGCACCTCGGGCCAGACTGCCTGGAAGGAAAGCACCTTCAACTTGCGCGTTACGCCGTAGCACGTCGCCTTGACGGTTTTCCAAACCCACGGCCCTTTTCCGCTGCGGTTGCCGTCGGCCTTCTTGACCGCCTCTTTGGGGTTCGGAAGACGAGGACCTTTCGTCGGCTTTCGCCCACGCTTGCTCTTGGATTGCTTGGGCACGATCGAATCGTAAATCGCCGCGTCGGCACGCATCACGCCGACGTAGGTCACGCGCGGGTCGAGATCGGCCAGGAGATTGCCCGCGGAATAGGCCCCGTCGCCGATGAAAACCAGCTTTCGATCGGGAAACCAAGCCAGCAGATCCTGGAGCATTTCTTTGGCCAGCGTGGCTTCGCTGGGGTGATTCTTGCCGGCAAGATGCAACTTGGCATAGATCGGCAAGCAGTAAATCTTGTTCGTTCCGGGAATGCAAATCGCCAGTCCGATGACAACCCAGTGATTGCCGCTGGCGGTCGCGACCCGTTTGGCCGTCGAGGCTACGGCATCGCGGAACCAGCCCAAACCGTAGACGTGCTTGCCGCGCTTGTGCAGCAAGGTATCGTCAACGACCAGATACAACAAGTGCGCGGGTTGAGCGCGACAACAATGGCTAGGGCCAATTGGCGGGCCAGATCGTGGACGGTCCAGGCCGCTCGACTGAAGAAGTTGTAGAAGCGGTCGAACGGATGTCGCTCTTTCCGGGAGATAGGCGTATCGGCTTGGATGGCTTGAAAGACGCCGAACTCGGTTCGCTTGCCCAGGCACATCGCCCAACCGAGCAACACTTCGATGTGCGTCTGGAACGATGGCAGAGTGAATGCAGGCAGCAGGCATTGCAGAACGGGGTCGAGAGAGGGTATGCTCGTAAACATGGACGGGGACCTCCTTGTCCTTTGCGCGCGTCTTGCGACGCTTGTAAATCACGCAAAGTGTACAAGGAACCCCGCCCTCTTTTCATCATCAAATTCCATCAAAAAATCTGCGAATGTTCAGTTCTGTATCCTCATCCAATTCATGCTGTAGCACATCAGCCACGAACTCGTTGACGGTCACAAATCCGGCGGCCTCCCGCGCGACGCTGAATACCCCGGTAGAGTCGATGATCCAAAAGGACTTGCTGCATAGTCAGTGGCTCCAAATACTTGCTTCCTTATTTTACCATTGTTCCAAAGACTTGTCATCGGTCACTTTGAGCGCCTGGTCCGGGGAGGCGCTCGGATAAGTCCGCCAAACGGCATTCCAGCCGCAGCATTTGCTCCTTCATCGCCATCTCGGACGCCGTAATCCGATTGCCGAATGACCACACGGCGCACACGAACAGGAATATGAAGATAAACAGGACGTTAAAGGTCGAGGACGGATCGCCGCTCGCGCCGACGCCGTGAAGCATCGATGCGACGGTAAGAATCGACGCCGCGCCATAGAACAACTCGCTCACTTGATGGGCAGACTTTTTCGCGACCTTGGCCTTGCGAAGGTCACGAACGAGCCAGACCGAGGCCACTGCGCAGGCAATCAACATCGTCACGGCGCCGATGTAGAAAGTAAAATCGCCCTTGTGAACGATCAACGCCCGCACTTCGCCGACAACGACGGCCAGCATGATCAGCAGAAGCACGATCGCCAGGAATCGATTCTTGCGGCTCGGGACCTCATGGAGAATCGCGTCCCGTTCCTTGTCGTAGGCAGCCCGCAAGGCGGGCGTTACCTCTTGCGAGTTGAAAAGCCGATCACGGAAGTTTGTGGGTTCATTGGTCATGGCGGTCTCCTTCTTGAAGTAGCTTTTGGATTGCCAGCTTGGCATAGTGCAGCCGCGACTTGACGGTCCCCAGCGGGATCGCCAACAGCCGCGCGATTTCTTCCTGCGACAGGTCTTCGAGGAAAAAGAGCGTAAGTATCTCGCGCTGCGACAGCGGAAGCAGATCGAGGGCATGGTGAACGTGCTCGGCATCGTCGAAAACGCACGTATTGTCGCCCGGCGTTTCGAGCGTTTGCTCGTCGAGTGGGCAGGTCAATTCCCGGCCGAGCTTGCCGTTTCGCAGGCGGCTGACAGCCGCGTTGCGGGCGGTCGTATACAGAAACGACGGCAGCGATCGCGGGTCGCGCAGCGTGTCGATCGAATGATACGTCTTGAGCCAGGTTTCCTGGAGCAGGTCCCAGGCGTCTTCTTCGCTGGAAGCCAGCCGCCGCAGGTAGTAAAACAGCGACCGCTCCCACATGCGCACGATCAATTCGAACGCGGACGTGTCGCCCTGCTGGCAGCGAAGGACGAGCAGTTCGCATTCGAGAATCTGGCGATCCGACAGCATGGGGTTGCTCCTGGCTATAGGTCAGGACGCTGCCGCGCGGGAAAAAGTTCAAAGCGAGGGAAAAAGTCTGCTCACACCAGCCCCCAGCGCTTCCGCAAATACCACTCGACGGTCAGAATCGTCAGCACGGCGAAGAAGAAGTTCCAAGTGTCCCAAAGCGTTTTCTTCGTCTCCTGCTTCACTTCGAGATAGTCGGTCTTTTTCATGAGTTCGTCGAGCCAATTGGGTAGCATTTCCGCGCGGACCACGTCGCCGTCGGAGGCGCGGGCGACGGCCTTCATCGCGTCCGGGTCGGACGAGGCGTTGTCCAATTCGAGGTCCTGCTCGGCCACGGTGAACTGCGCCCGCGCCGTGCCCAAAAGCTCGCCCTTGCGGCTGGCGCTGACTTCGATCGTATAATCGCCGGGCTGCTGCGTATCGCGGAACGAGCCGGTCACATGGTCGTCTTTTCCGACCATTACGACTGCGGCGCGCTTGTCGCCGGGCTTGACGATCTCGACCTTGAACTCGGCGTCGGTGATCGGCTCGCTCTGCGGCGATTGGGCTCCCGCGGTGAACTCGACGCGATTGCCGGGGAAAAAGCGGGTGTTGTCCAGCCGCACCCAAACGCTGCCCTGGTTCTCTTGATCCTTGCGCGCCAGCCAGAGCACGATCTGCCGCCAGAACCGCTTGTGCGCGGACTGAAAGCCATGCATCCACCAGCGCCAGGTGGAATCGCCCGCGAAGGCGATCACGCGGCCCTTGCCGTAGGTCTGGGTGACGAGCAAGGGGTTCTCCGCTTTGCCGTCGGCGTCGGCCAGCACGCTGGCGCCGGGCTTGAGCCGCGCGTCGCTGAAGAGATTCGCCCCTTCCAGCGGCGGAAGCTTTTCCCAGGCCGCCTTGTTCGCATCGGCCCCGGCAAGCGTCATGACGAAGTGCCGCAGCGCCCGCTGCGCCGGCTCCATCCTGAGCGGTCCCTTCAGGTGTACGTCCTCGCGGACCCTGTCGTCCGGGTTTTGCCGCTCCAGCCGGTCCATGACGACGGGCAAAACGTCGGCCAGCTTTGTGCCATAGTATCCACCGGGTCCGTAGGTATGAAAGCCGCCCAGCATGATCAGGCCCTTGCCTTGATCGACCGATTTCGCTAGTTCATCCAGTTCTGCTTCCGTGAAAACGGTCGAATCCACGTCTCCGATGATGTAAACGTCGTACTTGCCCGGCTTGAGCAATTCGGCAAAGTCGCCGGGCTTGGTTTCCTTGACGTGCTGGGGATCGATGCGGATCGAATCGACCTTGATGTCGCGCGAGGCATCCAGCGAGCGGCGGAGGAACTTCTGCTCCACGCGGAGATCGCCCTCGATGTAGAGCACGTGCAGCCCGCCTTGGAGCACTTGCACGAACGAACTTTGCCGGTTGTTCGTCGTCACCAATTCGCCGGGCTGGGGGACAGCTTCGAGCGTCAGCTTGAACTCGCCGGCCGTGCCCGCCGTGAGTTTGAATTCGACGGGCAGAATCTGGCCGTCCTCGGTTGCCTTGAGCTTCGCCTCGCCGATGACCTTCATGCTTTTGTCGTTCGGCCCCATGAGCAGGCGAACGGGAATTTCCTTGTTGACGTAGCCGCTGATTTTGACCTGGCCGCGAACGACCATCTCGGTGTCCTTAAACACGGCGGCGGGCGGCGGGAAATCGACTACGGCAACGTCTTGCACGCCGCCCAGCCCGCGTGACTCGCCAAAGGGAACTGGATAAACGCGATAGCCTTGGTGGCGCAACTGGGCGGCGACATCCTGCGCGGGCAGGTCGCGGGGCGGCAGGGCCTGCTGGCGGCCGTCGGTGAGGAGAACAATGCCCAGCAACCGCTTGCCGTTCTCCAGACGGTTCACGTCGTCCAGCGCCGCGCCGATGGCCGTCTGCTGGCCGGTGGGGATATCCGGCAAGGAAATGCGGCCATCTTTGATCTCGATCGGATGCGTCTCGGCGTCGAAGGTGTAGACCTTGATCTCAAAGTCGCGACCCAAGCGGCGAAGCGCAGTCTGCGACTCGTCCAGCGAGTTCCGAAGCATTTCCCATCGCGACTTGTTGTTCAGCGCGTCGCGGACCTGCATGCTCCGCGACTGGTCGATCAAGAGCACGAGCGTCGCCTTCTCTTTGTGGGTTTCGACGTAGACAAGCGTCGGCCGCAACATGCCGAGGACGATGAGCAGAATGATGCCGCAGCGCAGGAGCGCCAGCGTCAGCCGCCGCCGCAGCGATGCGCGCGATCTGCCCGGCCCCACCAGCACCACGATCGCCAAGAGCGCGGCACAGATCGCGGCCACGATCCAGTAGCTATCGGCGATAGGGTAGTAATAGAGGTGCATTCGAGCTTTGAGCTATGAGCTGTGAGCCATGAGGTTTGAGCTTCGATTCAAAGTTTGTGCTGATAGCTCACTGCTCATAGCTCATGGCTCCTCACTCCGGCTTATAAAACCAGTTACTTACGATATACTCCATTGCCAGCAGTCCGGCCACCATGACGATCAACCAGGAATAAATCTCGCGGCCGACGCGGGCTTCGCCCTGATTCCGCACGACCTGCTCATTGCTCGCGCAATCTGCGGAGCATAGGGGCCGAAAAGCTCGTTTACCTCCTTTTCGGTCAGTCGAGTGAGGTCCGTCAACCGTGCGGGAAGGTTGACGCTAAAGCCGCGGTCGTCGCGCGGCTCGCCCGTGCTCTGCGCCTGATAGTTCCCGACCTGTTCCACTCCGCTAATCGTGAGTTCGGCCTTTTCCGGCCGCGGCAGAGTCCTGTTGTTCTTGGGGTTGGGCGTATAAAGCGCGTAAACCTGCTGCGGGTTCGGATCACCGATCGGCAGCAAGACCGTGCCCACTCCGGCGTAGTAATTCAATTGCTGGTCGCTGCTGCCCACCAGCGCCGATACGATCTGGTTGGCCAGGATCACGAAGGGCCAGGCCTTGATTTCCGTATCGACGGGCAGCACGTTCCAGGCGTCGCGTCGCGAGCCGCGATCGGAGAACGGCGTGGTGGTCATCAGCACGCGGCCGGCGATTTGCCCCGTGCCGATCGTCCGCTGCAAAAGCATCGGCCGGCGGTCGTTGTACTTGATGATCGTGCTTGCGCCCGCGTTCAGGTCGTCGCCGACTCGCCAATAACGATAGACGGGAAACCAGCTCCAAGGCGAGCGAGTCGCTGACGGCGCAAACGGTTTGAGGATCGAGTTCTGGTAGTCCTGCGGCGCAAGATAGGTTTCGCCGTCTTCCCGCGGGACTTGCTCCGCGAGTTGCGCGGGAAGCAGTTGCTGCGCGGCCGGCGAGTTGAACGCCGCAATCGGCTGCGCGTGCCGGCCGAGAAACACACCCACGCCGTGCCCGGCGGCGGCATAGTCCGTCAAAGTCTGCCAAACGCCGGCATCCAGCCCCGGCGGATCCAAGAGGCAGACGGCTGCATAGCTTTCGAGCGATTTCTCCGTCCGCGTCGTCAATTCGCCGTAATCGATCGTATCGCATTTGAAGCGGCCGCTGGCAGCCAGCGCCGAAGCGAGATAAAACGCCGAGTCCGAAACCGGCGGCTGGGCGACGATCAGCACCGGCCAGGACGGCCGGACCTCGACGGTGAAATAGCGCTCGTCATCCGCCTCCAAGGAGTCCTGGCCGAGGATTCGCACGACGCCCTGCCGCGTGCCCGGCTTGAGCTTGGACGCGGGGATGCGGAAATCAAGCGTCTCCGTTTCGCCCGAGCCAAGCTGCTTGATCTGCTGGCTGACCTCCACCATTTTTCCATCGTCCGCGAGCATATCGACTTCGACCTGCCGCTGGCCGCCGGGGCCGCGGCAGGCAATGTCGGTCTGTATCTCGACCGACGTGCCGGCGGCGACGACTTGATGGGAAAGGTTCAAATCGCCGAGCGCGAAGTCGATCGGGTCCGTCACTCCCACGTCGATCAGATAGACGGCGACGCCGGTCAACTCCTTCAAACGGTCCTGAAGATAGACCGTATCCTCGGCCGGCCAGGATGCCCGCGAGAGATCGGTTAAGACGTAGATTTCCTTGGCCTGCAGCTCGCTCTTCTTCAACACGCGGGCGGCCTCGCCAATGATGCGGGTCAAAGGGCGCGGGTTGGAGGCGATTTGCAATCGGCCGATCCGGTCCTTGCTCAGGCCGCGGTCGGCATCGAAACTCTGCGGCGCCATGCCGGAATCGCATACGGCGATCTGGCTTTCCGGCGGCAACTGCTCCAACAGCCACTGGCCGAATTCCTGGGCCGCTTCGAGGCGGGTCTTCTTGTCGCGGCGATACTGCATGTGCGGGGCTCGCATCGAAGATCAAGGCCGCGGCCACCGGCGCTTCCTGGTTGCCGAAGCGGTGCGAGAACTTGATGGTCGGCCGGGCAAGCGCCAGGGCCAGCACCGCGATCGCCCCTGCGCGAAGCAGCAAGAGCAGCAAATGCCGTAGTTGCAGCCGGCGTTGGTTCAAATCGTGCCGCCGCTGAATGAACCGCAGCGCCGGGAACTCCAGCAGCTTTGGCTTCTGGCGCATGATCAGGTGCAGGACGATCGGGACTGCGATCGCCCCGATGCCGGCCAGGAATGCGATGTTGACAAACACTCGAGCCTCCTACCTCTACCCTCTCGCCGAGCGATTCACCAAATACTCCGTCAGCGCCCGATCGAACGGCATGCTCGTATCCAGCGGCACGTAGTCGATCCGCGCTTGGAAGCATTCGCGGCGATACATCGCGCGAAACGCTTCGACCTCGCTCAGGTAATCCTGCCGGAAAGCCGTCGGCGTCCAGTGCCAGCCGCCGGTGGCTTTCGGGGTCTTCCAATTCGACCATGCCCGCGAAAGGGAAACTGCACTTCGGCCTCGTCCAGCACGTGGAACAGGATCACGTCGTGCCCGCCGTGCCGCAGGCGGTACAAGGCTTCGCAGCACCGGCTCGGGATCGGCCAAGCAGATCGGAAAAGATCATCACCAGGCTGGCGTGCCGCAGCATGGCCGCCACCTGCACGAGGCTCTGGGCGATGTCGGTCTCGCCGGCCGGCTTCAGGTTGGCCAACAGCGAGAGCACGTCGCCCAAGTGGCCGCGGCGGGCCTTCGGCGCGCAGGCTGTTGCGGATCTTCTGGTCGAACGTGATCAGCCCCACCGGGTCCTGCTGGTGGATCATCAGGTAGCACAGCGCGGCCGCCAGGCAGATCGAGTACTCGAACTTCGTCAGCTCCTGCCGATAGGTGTAGCCCATCGAGCGGCTCAGGTCCATCACCAGGTAGCCGGTGATGTTGGTCTCGGCCTCGAACTTCTTGACGTAATACTTGTCGGTCTTGGCGTAGACCAGCCAGTCGATGTCCTTGGGGTCGTCGCCGGCAGTGTACTTGCGGTGCTCGCTGAACTCGACCGAGAAGCCGTGGAAGGGGCTGGCGTGCAGGCCCTGCAAGAAGCCCTTCACGATGAACTGCGCGCGGAGGTCCAGCCGCTTGATCTGGCGGATCACTTCGGGCTTCAGATATTTTTCGGCGGAGGGCATGATTCTTTTTCTCAGTGCTCTTCGCGCCACTCCAGCGCGGGCCCGTCGAAGACAACCGACAACCGATTTATTACATTCCGGCCAAGAAATCCAATTTCCGCCTCAGTAACCGCAAAAGTGCCCTTGAAAACGTATTGAAGAAAATGCAATTCGACGTTTACCGCCCGCGCAACTGTTGTGCTGCCGTCAAAGCCTTCCAAAAAGCATCCTTCGAGCGGCTCGTCGCGAAGTCCGAGTTCGTTTACGCATCTTCGTGGTATCAGTGTCAGATCTGCGCCTGAGTCAATCAGCATTGGCACGTCAAGAATGCGTTTTTCGCGGTCTCGCGTGCGAATCTCGACCGTTGCAACTGGAGCCGGCGGCTGGAAATTCATCGAATCATAACGCGGCATCGTCATTTTCCTTCGTGACTTCCAGTTCAAAAAGCGCCGCCATCGCCGGGTCCCGAAGTCGAGGGCTTCGCATGTGGGCAACGCGCCGCGGCCTTTTTACTTCTATCACTACTTCCTCGACCATAACGTAAACTTTTGCCGCTCTCGGGCAGCGAAGCGTTTTCGGGCAATTGGATGTGCCCATTCTTCACCACTCCCTCATAGGCAACGAAAGTCATGTTAACGCTCCTTTTCCAGTTACTTCTCATACTTCGGTATCACCGGCGGCGGCGTCTCGCGGATCAGCCGCTCGATCACGTCTTCCGTTGTCATGCCCTTCGGCCTGGGCCTGGAAATTGGTGCTGATGCGGTGCCGCAGCACGGGGACGGCCACCTTCTGCATGTCTTCGATGGCCACCGAGAAGCGGCCGTCCATCGCGGCCAGGGCCTTGCCGCCGTGGATCAGGAACTGCCCGGCGCGGGGACCGGCGCCCCAATCGACCAGTTCGCTGCACGAACTCCGGCGCCGTCGCGTCCTTGGGCCGCGTCGCCCGCACCAGCCGCGACACGTACTTGCACGATGTACTCGCTGACCGCCACCTTGCTCACCAGCTTCTGCAGGTTCAGGATCGCCCTGCCGGAGAGCACCTTGCGGACCTCGGCCGTCTCGCCGCGCGTGGTCGGGGCCAGGATCCGCTCCTCCTCCTCGGCCGTCGGGTAATCGACCTTGATGTTGAACATGAAGCGGTCCAGCTGGGCCTCGGGCAGCGGATAGGTCCCTTCCTGCTCGATCGGGTTCTGCGTGGCGATGATGAAGAACGGCTCGGGCAGCGGGTAGGTCTGTCTGGCCGACGGTCACTTCGCGCTCCTGCATCGCCTGCAGCAGGGCGGCCTGGGTCTTGGGCGGCGTGCGGTTGATTTCGTCGGCCAGCAGGATGTTGGTGAAGATCGGCCCCTTCGACGAAGCGGAACTCCCGCCGGCCCGTGCTCGTCTTCTTCCAGCACGTTCGTGCCGGTGATGTCCGAGGGCATCAGGTCGGGCGTGAACTGGATGCGCTTGAACTGGATGTCGAGGATGCGGGCCAGCGTGCTGACCATCAAGCGTCTTGGCCAGGCCCGGCACGCCGACCAGCAGGCAGTGGCCGCGGGTGAAGATGGCGGCGAAGATCTGCTCGATGACGTCGTTCTGGCCGACGATGACCTTTTGCAGTTCTTCCTGCATCAGCCGCCGATGCTGGCTGAACTCCTGCAGAACGTCGCCGAGACTGCGGGGTTTTGCGGCTGGCGGCGACAGCGCCGCGGGGCCAGATGTGGATGTTGCCACCGATGTTCCTTTATGTGTAGGTCCCGCTTGCCGAGCAGGACTAATATCGCGCCACTTACCCGGAATGCCTTTGGGGCCTTCAGCAAATTGCGCTATAAGGGTCCTTTCCAGCAGAAAGGACCTACAAGCTCTATTGTAGCCGACCGGGGAAGGACTGCACACGCGCGGCGACCGGCATTTGCCCGCGCAACTGCTGAATTGTATGATACTTGTGAGGGCGCTGTGCACGTACGTCAGGCTTTCCATCCTGACGCTCGACGGGTGACGTACGTCGTTCTTCTCAGGCTGGAAAGCCTGACGTACTGCTATGGAGGGAAAAATGAAATTGCCCATTCTCGCCGCCCTGGTTCCGGCTCTGCTGTTTGCATCGGTTGTATCGGTCGCGGCGGCGGAGCTATCGCCGGAAGACGTTCAGAAGGCCATGCATAAGGGCTTGGCTTATCTCAAGAATGAATGGCAAGATCAGGGAAAGTGGTCGGAGTACGGCGGCCAGGAAGGCGGCATCACCTGTCTCTGCACGCTGGCCCTGCTCAATGCCGGGGAATCGCCTGACGAGCAGGTTTACTTAAAAAACGCGCTGGACGGGGTTCGCAAACTGCATCCCAAGACAACCTACGTCATCGCGCTGCAAACGATGGTCCTCTGCCGCGCGGACCAGCTCGATCGCGATCAGGGTATCATCGCCGCCAACGTCGATTGGCTGCAAGTTGCGCAAATCAAGGCCGGAGTCGCCGATCGCAAAGGCGGCTGGTCCTATGGCGAGAATGCGATTGGACCGAGGGGCTCAATTCAAGGCGACGGATCGAACAGCCAGTTCGCACTCTTGGCACTTTATGAAGCGGCCCGCGCGGCCGAAAAACACCATCTTCACATCAAGATCGAACGCGAAACTTGGGAACGCGCCCGCAACTACTGGATCACCAATCAATTGGACAACGGCGGCTGGGGCTACTACAAGACGATGGACCCGACGGGCAGCATGACCTGCGCGGGCATCTCGTCGCTCGTGATTTGCAGCGACATGCTCCACGAGCCGGACGCGAAAGTAACGGGCGACACAATCGACGGCTGCGCGGGCATCTTCCGAAGACCGAGACCGCATCAACAGAGGCATCGATTGGCTGCGGCGATACTTCACGGTGCAGGCGAATCCGCCTTCGGCCGGCGGAAACGTCCGCCTCTGGCATTACTATTTTCTGTATGGCCTCGAACTGCGCCGGACGGCTCTCGGCACGCCGCAAGATCGGCGAGCATGACTGGTATCGCGAGGGAGCATCCCATCTCGTGCATACCGTCAATGCCGCCCTCTCGGAATCCTTCTGGCGCGGCAGCGGCTTTGCGGAAACCGACCCGGACATAACCACCAGCCTGGCCCTGCTTTTCCTCTCCAAGGGACGCTGGCCGGCGCTGATGGCCAAGGTCCAATACGGAAGGCCCGCGGGCGGGGCCGACGCCGACAAACACTGGAACTGGCACCGCAACGACGTCAACAACCTGACGATCAACGTCGAGTCGCGCTGGGGATTCGAAATGACCTGGCAGGAGATCGACATCAACAAGGCATCGGTCGAAGAGTTGCTGCAAGTGCCGGTGCTTTTCTTCTCTGGAAACGGCAATCCGCTGCCGGAAGGCAATGAGCAGCGCAAGCGGCTGGCGGAAAACCTTCGCGACTACATCGACCGCGGCGGGTTCATCTTTGCCGACGGCGGCGAGGCCTGCGCGGACGAGGCCGGCGCCGTTGACTTCGATAAAGGGTTTCGCCAACTGATGGACCTCGTTTTCCAGAAACCCGAATATCGTTTCAAGCCGTTGGACGCTTCGCATCCGGTTTGGTGCGCCGAGCAGCCGATAGATCCCGATCAGGCCCGCCTGCTCCTGGGCATCGACTACGGCTGTCGCACGAGCGTAATCTATGCCCCGGCCGATCCGGATCATCCGCGGCCGACCCTAGCTTGCCTTTGGGACCTGTCGCGGAGCGGACAGCGGGAAACGTATAACAAGTCCGTGCAGGACCAAATTAACGGCGGTCTGGCGATCGGCCGCAATGTACTGACCTACGCGACCAATCGCGAGCTGAAGGGGCGAGAGTATGAGTGGCAGAATAACGTGACCAAGGTCATCTCCGACAACGAGCGGGGCAAGTTTGCTGTCGCTAAGCTCATCCATCCAGGCGGCTGCGACGCCGCTCCGCGAGCACTGGCCAATCTCATGGAACAGGCTGCCAACGACCTGCACATCCGCGTCGAGGCGCATCCCCAGTTGATCGGCATCAACCAGGGAATGTTCGACTATTCGGTCGTCTTTATGCATGGCCGCAACGCTTTTCGCCTCACCAACGCCGAGCGGCAGACGCTCCGCGAGTATGTCGAGCGCGGCGGGGTGCTGTTCGCCGATGCTATCTGCGGCAGCGAGCCGTTTGCCGAATCGTTCCGCACCGAGATGGCCATCATCTTTCCTAGGAATCCGTTGATGAGCATCCCGGCCAACGATCCCATTTGGACGATCAAGTACGGCGGCTACGACCTCTCGTTGGTCACCCGCCGCGACCCGCAGCCGGGCGGCCGCGACGAGGGGCTCAAGTTGACGCTTCGCCGCGTGCCGCCGGAATTCAAGGCGGTCCGCATGGGCGACCGCTATGGCGTGATTTTTTCGGAGTTTGATTTGAGCTGCGCCTTGGAGAAGCACGATTCGCTAGATTGCCGCGGCTACACCCGCGAAGACGCGGCGCGAATCGGGATTAACGTGCTTCGTTACGCGATGCAACAGTAGTCCCCTCTCCCACCGGGAGAGGGTCAGGGTGAGGGCGTTTTCAGTTTCAGGAATAATCTAACAAGCGATATGGTCCCTCTGTTCGTTACCTTCTGTTCGCAGTGTTGGCTGGTCATGTTGGAAATGGCCCCCTATTTGCTATTTGGCTTCGCGCTGGCGGGGCTGATGTCGATCTGGATTTCGCCCGCGTGGACCGAGCGGCACCTGGGCGGACGCGGCATTGGCCCGGTGATCAAGGCAACGCTCCTCGGCGTGCCGCTGCCGCTTTGCTCGTGCAGCGTGATTCCGGTCGTGGCATCAATGCGCCGGCACGGGGCAAGCCGCGCGGCGGCGACGTTGTTTCTGCTCTCCACGCCGCAGACCGGAGTCGATAGCATCGCCGTGACCTACGCGCTTTTGGGCCCGGTGTTCGCCGTGTTTCGTCCCATTGCCGCCATCGTCACCGGCCTATTGGGCGGGACGCTCGTGCTGGCGGCGGGCAACGGTAAGTCTGCCGAGGCCGACGCACCGCCGGAGTGCAAGGATTCCTGCTGCTCGGGCGATCGGTCGCGACCGGCGTGGCTGAGAGCGGTGCAATATGGCTTCGTCACCTTGCCGCGAGACCTCGTGTGGCCGCTCTTGGCGGGCGTGGCGATTGCCGGCGCGATCTCCGCCGGGTTGCCGGAGGATTATATCCACGAGCATCTCGGCGCGGGAACCGCCTCGATCCTCGTGCTCATGGCCGCCGGCATTCCGCTCTATATTTGTGCCACAGCGTCGGTGCCGATCGCGGCGGGGCTAATCCATCTGGGAGCATCGCCGGGTGCGGCACTGGCATTCTTGATTGTTGGCGCCGCGACCAATCCGGCGGCCGTCACGACTGTCTGGAAGCTGCTTGGCCGCCGCACTCTGGTCGTCTATTTGGCTACGGTGGCGTTGAGTGCGTTCGCTTGCGGTTTCGCGCTCGATGGCGTCTATCGCGTACTTGGCCAATGGTTGCCGCAAATCGCAACGGCCGCCGGCGCCTGCGCCGGCCATACGGTCGAGCAATTCGGTCTCTGGTCGAATGTTTGTGCCATCGTCCTTTTGGCCATTTTGCTTGCCTCACGCCTGCCAATTCGCGGCAAGAAAAAGCCTGCGGCGGCATCCAACGCGGCCGGAGACGCGCATTTCTTGCTGCCAGCACGAACATCCGGTGTTACACAACTTGACAAAATCTGTCTAAATCGGCCTTGCATGAACTGCCTTCAGCGGCAACAATCCGCACCCTACCTCGCCTCCGCATCATTGAATCAGAAACGAAATGGATTTCGTGGCCCGCCGCCCGCAATCGCTTTTCTCGTCCCTTAAGATCAAGGATGATCGCCTGTGGGACTATGACTGGCAACGGCGGCCAATACTGACCGAAAGGGCAAAGCTGCAAGCGACGAACGCAATTAGAGTCTCTATTGGAACCGGTGAAATGGCACGACAGAAGCGGCCGTAGAATCGGTATTGTTGGGGACCCTAAACGTTTCGCGCTTGCGCGTCGGATCAGTAAAACCTTTGTCATCTCGCGCCGCGCAAGGAATGCGCCGGCAAAAAAGGAAGGATCCTATGCTCTCACTGCCCGCGGCGCTCGTCGCCTTGGCGATTACCGGCGCCGGTTCCGGCCAAACCGTGCTCCTGGACTTCTATTCCGACGCTTGCGGCCCTTGTCGCCAGATGATGCCGACGGTTCAACCAACTCGCGGCCCAGGGCACCCCGGTCCAGCGCGTCAACGTGATGCAATATCCCGACCTCGCCCGGCGGTTTGGGGTCACGAGCATCCCCTGCTTCGTGATGGTGGTCAACGGCCGCGAAGCGGGCCGCGTTCGTGGGCGCGACCAGCCTTGGCCGCCTGCAGCAACTTTGCAGTCTTGGCCGGCCCGCACCGGCGCCTAACACGATGTTGGCGGCAGCGCCTCAGCCGGTAATGCCTCAGCCGGCCGCGCCGCCCGCGCAATTTGCCCCGCCCAGCGGAGCGAGCATTCCCGTGGTGCCGGTCAGCTATGCCGCGCCGGTGCCGCGAATGCCGGTCAGCGACGCCGATATGCTGGCGGCCAGCGTGCGGCTCCGCGTGGAAGATCCGCAGGGTCATTCTTGCGGCAGCGGCACGATTATCGACGCCCTGCCCGGCGGCGAGGCCCTCGTCGTCACCTGTGGGCACATCTTCCGCGATTCCGAAGGAAAGGGCAAGATCGAGATCGACGTCTTCGGCCCCGCGCCGGCCGCGCATCTGGTGGGCCGCGTCGTGTCGTATGACTACTTGCATCGCGACGTGGCGCTCGTGGCTTTCAAGCCACTGGGCGCGGTGACCGTCGCTCGCGTTGCTCCGCGCGGCTATTCCATCCAGTCCGGCGACGCGGTGACGAGCGTGGGCTGTGATCACGGCGGCGATCCGACGGTGCAGCACAGTCAGATCGCTCGGCTAGACAAGTTTCTAGACCCAGTTGAACAGCAGATCGGACACAAGATCGCCGAGCCGCACGGACCGTGGAATGTAGAAGTGGCGTTTAAGCCGGAAGAAGGTCGGAGTGGCGGCGGCCTTTTTTCGCCCGAAGGAATGGTAATCGGCGTATGTAACGCCGCGGAGCCGCTTAGTGGCGACCAATTCGAGGCCATTTTCGCTGCACTTGGCTCAATCCACGCTGCGCTCGATCAACAACGCCTGACCTCGCTTTATCAGCAGCCGATCGCGCCGCCCATCTTGGTCCGCGCGGCAAACGACACGCGCCAGTCGGTCGCGGCGGCCGATCCCTTCTCCGCCGGGCGAAACAGCCCGCCGGCGAACACCGCAGTCGCCGCGACGGCCCCGCGCTCCGCCGATGCACCGGCCACCGGCCTGAGCGGCGCCGAGCAGACGACGCTCGACGAGATCCGCCGCAAGCTGCGCGAGGGCTCCGAGGTGATGTGCATCGTCCGCGACCGCAACGACCCGCGGCGCCCGCAGCCAGGTGTTCACGCTCGACGAAGCCTCTCCGATCTTCGTCAATCAACTCTCCCGCGCCGCCCCGCCGCCCAACGTGCGGCACGAGACCGCGATGGAAGTTTCCAAACGGCGCGCGCCGATCCTGGAATGGGACGCCGCGGCCGGTTATATCCATCAGGGGCCGCTGCCGCGGTAGTTTTCAAGCTGTCGGCAGTGGACAGCCGCATTCGTCGTGGCCTATAATTGGGACGGACGGCGACTTGACTTGTTCTTGCGCTGCCGGACCTCCATCAAGAGGAACGATCGAATGACGCGGGTCACCATAAATTCCGATTTGTCGGCAAAGCTAAGTAGTTACCTTAGTCCGGTAGAACTGTGCGATGAGTCCGGCCGCAAGGTGGGCACTTTCCAGCCGGCCATTTCGCCGGAAGAGGTGAAGCGAATACTCGCTGAGCGCCATACAGTGAAGAGGAGTTGAAGCGGAGGCGAGAGTTGCGTACAGGGCGTCCGTTGGCTGACATTCTAAAGGATTTACCGAGCAACTGACCTACAGGGTTATCTGGACGCCCGGTGCCGGGAGTGACCTCGCAAGGCTCTAGATTGAAGCTGCCGGTCGCGACGAGGTTACGCAAGCATCCAATCACATCGACCGTTTGCTGTGCAACGATGCGCACCTTCAAGGCGAGTCGCGCGAAGGGTTTTCCCGCGTGTTATTTGTTCTGCCCTTCGGTGTTAACTTCGACGTCATTGAGGCAGCAGAGACCGTCTTTGTAACCGGTTTTTGGAAAGTGAAGAGCCACTAATCACAGCACGTCTCGATAATCGAGTGACAATGCGTGCAACAAAGCTTGCGGCGGATGTTGACGAGCCGTCCTCCGCAGACCGGGCAAACTGGATGCGATAATTCCGTCTCGTTCGTTTCGTTCGATGCTTCGCGCCGCTGCCGTTGCCGCACAACTTCCGATTCCGACGTTACATCCATGATCATCATACCTCAGTTCGCGCTTACGCCATATCAAAAAGCATAATCTCCGCCGGGCCGCTTCGCGCAAGGCAATGCTCGCCTCGTCGCTCACGGCCGCCCCGTCGCTCGTATCCAGCCGTTGGCCATTGATCTCGACCGCGCCCCGCAGCGCTTGCACCCAGGCATGACGCCCCGGATGAATCGCGTGCTCGATCTGCTCGCCGTCAGTCAATGACGACAAATAAACCCGCGCGTCCTGGTTGATCCGCATCGCGCCGCCGGCATCCGGCGCGGCAACCAGGAGCAACTTGCCCTGCTTCTCCGCGGCGGAGAAAGCCCGCTCTTCGTAGCTCGGCTCGATGCCCCGCGTGCCGGGCCGCAGCCAGATCTGATAGAGGTGAACCGGGGCCGTCGCGGAAGGATTGAACTCGCTATGTTCGACGCCCGTGCCGGCCGACATCCGCTGCAACTCGCCCGCGTGAATGACCGAGCCGTTGCCCATGCTGTCGCGATGCTCCAACTCCCCTTCGAGAACGTAGGTAATGATTTCCATGTCGCGATGGGGATGCATCCCGAACCCCTGGCCCGGCTGCACGAAATCTTCGTTGATCACCCGCAACGAGCGGAAACCGACGTGGGCCGGATCGTAGTAAGAGTCAAACGAGAACGTATGCCAGGTATCGAGCCAGTCGTAACGGGCATGTCCGCGATCGGCCGCCTTGCGTATTTGGATCATGGTTTTGTTCGGTTGGTCTTTCCGGCGGCGTCACAACCCGACGCGTAAGCGAGGGAACGTCTTCCGGCCTCGCTTACGCTTCGGGTTAGGACGGACTTGGGCCGCCTGCGGCATAATTGAAACACCGTCGCCCTACGTCTCGGCCGTCTGCGCGGGTTCAGCAAGGGCCTCATCGAGCGTATCGCATATCCTCCAGATCGTGTCCAGGTTCACAATGTGCATCATTTCCCGCGCGGCAGGCGACATCCGGCACAACGCGAGCGAGCCCTGCACGGCCGCGAGACGCCGCCAGACGAGGATCATCAACTCAATCACCTGGCTGCCGAAATAGTCCGCGCGGCTCATATCGAAGACCACTTTCTTGACGCCCGCGGCGTGGACCTCGGCCATTAGGCCCTCGGCTTCCTTCCGCACGCCCACGACATACAGGCTGCCAATGGGCGCCATCGGCGCGACGACCAGGGCATGGTCGCGGCAATACGTGGAGAAGAGTTTTGTGGACATAAACACCTCCGCGTGAACACCTCCGTTGCCGGCCAACGAGAAATCCCGCTTCCGAGATATGATATCAGTTTAGCCGCGTCCGGCGTCCAGTCAATCAGGGCGGATTTCAAATCTGAAATCTGAGATTCAAAAATGCCCCCGGGGTCAGAATCCGCGCGATTGCTCCGCCCGGCCGCCGCTTGTAAGGTCATAGCTCAAGAGAAGAGACAGAAAGATTGATGACAGAAAAATGCCGAATTCGCTTTCCTGTCATCCCCACCTGAACTTCCTCACGCTTTTCGCACTCCCTCGCAGCCATCCCTCGGCCAGCAACGGGTCTCTGCGAGCGACTCGCCCGTCTCCAGCAGGCTCTTGAGGAAACCCTGCGAATTAGCCATCGCGTTCTCCTTCGAGTTGTTTCTTGAGTTCGGCCAGGGCGCGGAGGCGACCTTGCTCGAACTTGCCAATCCACCGATTGGCGATCTCGTGGATGGGCACGGGGTTCAAGTAATGCAGTTTTTCGCGGCCCCGCCGGATCGCGACCACAAGCGACGCCTTTTCCAGCAGCTTGAGGTGCTTGGTCACGGCCTGGCGGGTCAAGTCGAGGTGTTCGCAGAGCTGGCCGAGCGTCTGCCCGTTGTCCGCCCGCAGGCGGTCCAACAGCAGCCGCCGGCCGGGATCGGCCAGCACCTTGAACACCTTGTCCATGTCCGCATTCATGGTCATATTATGCAACCGAATGGTTGCATGTCAAGGGGTGCGAGCAGAAAGAAAGTCCCTTCTCCCACCGGGAGAAGGTTAGGGAGAGGGCGGAAGTGGTTAGCAATCGAGTGATCGTCGCCAAGCTATTGTATGACGTAGCCGTCACTGATCGTGCAGTTCGGAAGCGCCTTCTGTAGCGATTCCACGCCTCGGGCCGTGATCTTCACATTTTGTCCTTTGAGATCAAGCTCTAAGCGATACAGATTTGTCAAGCGCATCAGGTATTCGAGACCCGCGTCGGAAATCACGATATTGCGCAAGCACAATCTGTAGAGAGTTACAATTCCCCCAACCTCCTTAAGGCCCGCGTCCGTGACTTTTGTTGAACGAAATATCGAGATAATTCAATTTCGTGAAACCTTTTAGCGATGCCAGCCCGGCATCGGTGACGTCGGTTCTCGCGAGACGTAATTCCTCCAAGGATGATAAGCCCGCAATGTACTTCAAACCCTCGTCCGAGACCCTTGTGTAGTCGAGGTCCAAAGACTTCAGTTTTCGCAACGCTCGGATATGCGATAGTCCAGCAGATGTTACCTTAGCGCGTCCTAGCGAGAGTTCCTCCAACTCGCTCAAGTTTTCCAGGAATATCAGACCATCGTCCGTTATCAGAGTACCGTCAAGCGACAAGGCTTGGAGTCGCGACAAGCCTCGCAAGTATTTGAGGCCGGAGTCGCTGATTCTGGTTTCGTAGAACGACAGTTCCGTAAGCTTCGTCAAACGCTCAATTTGTCTCAACAGCTCATCGGTCGCAATAGAGTCGCTGAAGCCCAGTGCCCTGAGTTCCGTCAAGTCTCCAATTGATTCAAACCCAGGTTGGGAGCTCGGTATCCCATCCCAGTGGACGGCCAAAAGTAAGACATCTCCGAAGAAATCGTCCCCCAATAGAGACAAAAGCCAAGCTGGAGATCGCTTGGAACACGGAATTGGCCCACGGTTTTGCGCCAAATATCCAATAGCTGCCATGTTCGTCAAAATCCCAATCGTATCTCACTGCTCCAACATTCATCTTCCTGATCCAACCAACCGCGTCTCTTTGCCTCGCGCCCCTTTTCCTCGCCGAGGCGAACCAACTGCATGGCATGGCGACCGCAACAACAAGTAGCAGCAGTGCGCGGATGCTGAACTGGAACCGCCGGCGGAATTTCAACGCGGCAAGCCACCATAGCATCAATCCTGCGAGCGCCACGCCAACTAACGCCACTCCGGTCAGTACGGCATAACCCTTGTGCCACTCGGGCCAGCGCAGCCGATCCGATAGCCAAAGCGAGCATTCCGCGGCCAGCAGACCTGCAATTAGCCTGCCGGGCGTGAGACGGAACGAGAAACGGCGAGCCTGTGGCGGGTCGGTCATACGTCTCAAAGCTTACCAGATTCCAACTCCGGAGCCAAATAGCGAATGGGCGGCGGTCGGGGTCCGGCTGGCGTTTCCGACATTCGCAAGTGCTTAGCCGATTGAAGTCATTACCCCACCGGTGGTGGCCAGCGTCGGGTGGCGGGCAGGGTCAGGCCGGCGTTATCGACCCCCACAGCCGCGAACGCCGATTCGGACGGATTTCGCGCGATTGGCACGATATGTGCTATCTCTTGTATACTACTGTTTACATACCAGAAATGGCAGTCGCCCGGCCCGGCCGGCCGCGAGATGCGCCCAAACCCCTGCGTGCGGACGGTCGAAGGATACCTGCTATCCGCATTGCCGTAAACTGTTGTATACACTAGACTTACGGCCGCGGCCGGCGATGCGCCCCAGCGGCCGATTTTCGCGAGGGCGGGGCGCATTGTCGGAAATGGCCGCCGCACACGATACGCGCCGACTGCCAAAATGGCAGCCGACCGATAAACAAGCACCCTGGACGATGGATAGACAATCACTCGCAAGACATGCCCGAGTATAAGAGAGTATCCAATTATGTCCAATACTGTCCAATTCAAGCGATGCAGTTAGTAAACATGAGTATTCAAATACAATCCTGTGATAATCATATGGCGAAAGAGAATCGCCGGTTATCGTCGCGCGGCGGCGGTCCAGACGCGGCTGTCGGCAGAGACGAAAAAAAAGCTTTCCGCGGACAAATCGCGACAAATTGCGACACGACTGCGTTTCGCCGCGGAAAACGGCCCTGCGAAAAAGCCCGCGCGGCGGCCCATTCCGGGCAATAGTGGGAGAAAACTGGGGAAAACGCCGACAACCGCTGATTTTTTCCGGAGTTTTTCCGGCGGTCCCGAGCGGCAAATCCAAAAAAGTGTAGCGAAGTGTAGCGTTTTGTCGTGTTCAGTTGGCTGGCGGGGGAATGTCCTGCGGGACGAGGTCTCACGCCAAGGCGCAAAGCCCGCAAAGACAGCAAGGAATGGCAGAAATATGGTTGACCGAAATGCCCGCAAGACCTCGTACTGTCTCTCCATATTCCTGTCGGTCGTTCTTCTGTCATCTCCTTTGCGAGCTTTGCGCCTTTGCGTGAAGATTCATCGTGCGTCCGCGGCAACCGCCGGCCTAACTTCCGAAAAGTGTGCCATTTTCTGCCAAATTGTGCCATGCGAAGCGACAACTGACCAGCCGGCTAAAGCCGGTACTCCAACGCATCGCTTTCGCCTCGACCGCTGTTTTGTTAGGCAAAAGTTAAACACCCATGTCGAGCGTGTTATATCGTGCTCCGTTCCACGCTTAATCTACCGAGGCACGGCGGGAACTTGGTGGGTCTCGCAAGCTTGACACTGCCCTACAAACGCGACCAGCCTCGCGTCAAACGAGCCGCGCGAATGGCCGGTTCGAGCCCAAGATAATCCATTGACGTTTTACCGCAAATTCCGTACAACTAACGCTTTACGTATCCCGCCAGCGGACGGCACTCGGAGCGTGCCTGCTATACTACCGCATAAGGAGAAACCCATGTCAGTCAGCGATTGGGCCGGTGGAAAGGTTTTCAAGTTCGTGCATGGAAACAATCTGGTCTACAACACCTGCTGGGAGGACCCGCGGCTCGACCATCAGGCGATGAAGCTGACGCCGGACGACACGGTGCTCGTCATCACATCGGCCGGCTGCAATGTGCTCGACTACGCACTTGCCGCGCCGAAACAGGTCGTCGCTGTCGATATGAATCCGCGGCAGAACGCCCTCTTGGAATTGAAGCTGGCCGGCATCCGCCACCTGGAGTACGAGGACTTCTTCGCCATGTTCGGCAACGGCCGGCTGAGCGGCGCGCGGAAGATCTACGAAGACAAGCTGCGGCCGGCGCTCGGCGAGTGGCCGCAGCAATACTGGGACCGCTGGATCGAGTTCTTCGATCCGAACAACCGCCGCCCGTTTTATTTCCGCGGCACGAGCGGAACGTTCGCCATGCTCGTCAACTTTTATCTCCACCGTGTGGCCAAGCTGCGGCCGAAGATCGACGAATTGCTGGAAAGCACGACGCTCGACCAGCAGCAAGAGATTTACGACCGGCATCTCCGCGAGCGGATCTGGTCGCGGCCGATGCGCTTCGCCATGCGCCGCGACACGGTCCTTTCGCTCTTAGGCATCCCGCGGCCGCAGCGATACCAGATCGAAACGCAATACTCGGGCGGACTCAGCCAGTTCGTGCGCGACTGCCTCGACGCGGTCTTCGCCCGATTACCGCTGGCGGATAACTATTTCTGGCGTCTCTATATGACGGGACGCTACACGCCGCAATGCTGCCCCGAGTACCTCAAGCCGCACAATTTCCAGAAGCTTCGCGATGGCCTGGCCGATCGCGTGGACGTACATACCGACTCGGTCGAAGGCTTCTTGACGAAGGACCCGCGGCCGATTACTCGATTCGTGCTCCTGGATCACATGGATTGGCTCTCGACACGACGGCTGCCGCTCTTGGCCCAGGAATGGCAGTGGATCGTCCGCCGCGCCGCGCCAGGCGCGCATCCTCTGGCGTAGTGCCGGGCTGCGGACGGAGTTCGTCGATCGGACGAAGATCGAGGTCGGCGGCTGGCCACGCGAGGTTGGCGAGTTGTTGACCTACGACCGCCCGTTGGCCGAGCAACTGCACGCGCAATGCCGCGTGCATACCTATGGCAGTTTTCATATTGCCGATCTGGCGGCATAGCAAGAGAACTTAGTTCTTAGAGCTTAGTCCACAGGCTCCGGCAATGGACTAAGTACTAAGTACTGAGTACTGAGTATTCATGTCCATCCTCGCCGATCTCCGCGTTCTCTACCACATCGTGGCCAAGCCGGTCCGCGGCCGGGACCATACCGCGCGGCTAGAATCGTTTTATTCCGGACAGGCCGCCGGCTATGACGATTTCCGCCGCCGGCTCCTGCAAGGCCGCGAGGCGATGTACCGCTCGATACCGGTACCCGAAGGCGGCGTGTGGGTCGATCTGGGCGGAGGTACGGGCGCGAACCTGGAGCCGATTGGCGGCGAGTTGCACCGCGGCAAACGGTTTATCTCGTCGATCTGTGCGACTCGCTACTGGCCGTGGCGCGGAAGCGATGCGACGCCCGCGGTTGGAAGAACGTCGAGGCCGTTCATGCCGACGCGACGCTCTTCCGCCCCGTCGAAGGCTGTGCCGACGTCGTAACGTTCTCCTATTCGTTGACGATGATCCCCGACTGGTTCGCGGCGATTGACAACGCGTTGGCGATCCTCCGTCCGGGCGGAACGATCGGCGTGACCGACTTCTTCGTCGCTCGCAAGTTCCCGGCCGAAGGCCGTGCGCGGCATTCGTGGTTCACAAGGACATTTTGGTCCGCGTGGATGGGCTCGGACAACGTCTTCCTCTCGCCCGATCACGTGCCCTATCTGCAACGGCGCTTTGAGACCGTGCGGTTGGAAGAGCAGCGGGCGAAGGTGCCCTACATGCCGCTGGTGCGCGTACCGTACTACACGTTTATAGGCACAAGCCCGAAGTGATCGTTGCAACTCTAGTCTCGAAGGGATAGGATTAGACAGGGTAGTGCTTTCGGTGATTTCCAAAAGGAGTTCCTGCTATGGAGTCAGAATTAATGGGTCGAGTATTGACGGAAGTTACGATCGAGAACATGGAAGACCAATGGGCGGTAAGGCAGGGATTAAAGAGCGCGGACAAGGCAAGGCGGATCGTCGTACCGGACGCGCTTGTCGATTCCGGCGCGAGGCTCCTCTCGCTGCCCACCCGGCTGATTCGCCATTTGGGCCTGACCAAGTTTGGCACTCGGCAAGTCACGACAAGCGCCGGCCCCGCCGAAGCAGACCTATACGAGGCGGTCCGACTTACGATTCAGAACCGCACTTGCATCGTTGACGTCCTCGAAGTACCAGACTCGGTGCCCGTATTGATTGGGCAAATCCCCTTAGAGCATCTTGATTTCGTGATCGACATGACCGCGCACGCCTTGATCGGCAATCCGGCACACGGCGGCGAGCTTGTTTACGAGATGTATTGATGGTCCCTTACGCGACTTCCATCGCGATCACGCCCGGCGCATTGCGGGCGTCCAAGGCGCGATTGACTTCCAGGTCCAGTTCCGAGGTGTCGTTATCATCGCGGGTCCAAAACTCCTCCAACACATTCTTCCAGCAGCTTTCGGCAGCGTTGCGCAGCCCGCGCGCGCAACTCGCCGCGAAGGTCGGTGTCCAACATCGCCCGCTCCATCGCCTCGGCGAGGGCGTGCGGGCGAGCGAGATCGACGACGATTCCCGATTCGTGCCGCCGTACGATCTCAGCCGGGCCGCCCTCGTCGCTCACGATCACCGGCAAGCCGGACGCCTGGGCCTCCAGCACGACATTGCCGAAGGTGTCGGTCGTCGAGGGGAAGACCATGCAGTCGCCACTGGCGTACGCTCGGGCAAGTTCTTCTCCTTCGAGCACGCCGGTGAAGGCCACAGGCCGGTCCTTGCAACGAGTGGCCAACTGCGGCCGAAGTGGGCCGTCGCCCACGAAGACGAGGCGCACCGCGTAGCCGCGGCCGATCACTTCCTCGAATGCGTCCAAAAGACTCTCAACATTCTTTTCCTTGGAAATGCGTCCCACGTAGAGAAAGCGGAATGTAGCGGCGGCCGTGTAACGATCGAAGTAAGACGGCTCGGCCTTGGATGGATGGAACAACTCCGTATCGACGCCGCGAGCCATCACGCCCAGCTTGGACGGCTCGATGCCGCTGTCCAACAACTGCCGGCGGTAGTAATCGGTCGGCGTCAGGATCGT
Source organism: uncultured Planctomycetia bacterium (assembly GCA_963707295.1). Taxonomy (GTDB): domain Bacteria; phylum Planctomycetota; class Planctomycetia; order Pirellulales; family Thermoguttaceae; genus JANXQG01. Next base: position 1,233,032 of record CAVPPL010000005.1, on the reverse strand, counting down.
GGTGCATTGATCGTAGAACCATCGCATGTACTGCCAGGTGAGGTCGGCCATGTCGTCGTCCTGCGTCAGGTGCCGCACGTACTGCACGAAGTCGGTGTGATAGATGCCTGTCGTCCGCAGGCCCAAGAGCCGCGCGGCGGCCAAGCCGGTCAAGCCCATCGGACCCGGCGTGGAAATGATCAGTTCGTTGAAACGATGCCGCTCGATGTATTCGACGACCTCCAGAAACGGCGGAAAGGCCAAAGTCTGCGACTCGTATTCCGGCAGCGGGAACGTGCCCACGGGCGGAAAGTTCTTCAGGTCCATCTTCGTTTCGGGCTGGTTTTCGCCGCAAGTCAGCACGACCAGTTTGCGTCCGGTCTTCCGCGCGGTCTGGGCGAGGACCTGGATCGTGCGGCTCACGCCGTTGACTTCCGTGAAAGTGTCGGTGAGCCAGGCTTTGTTTTCGCTCGCCCGACGAAGGTGGGCCGCGGCGGGAAAGTGGGCGGCGACGGCCTTGTGGAAGCGTTCGTCCTTATGTTGCGTGCTGAAGGCCGCCAAGTAGGGCGCCATGCTCAGGGCAACGGGGGCCAGCGAAGCCACCGTTTGCAGGCTCTCCATCAGTCGGCCCTGCCGGACGAACTCGACAAACCGCTTCAAGAACGTATAGCCCAGCGTCTGGCTGATGTGGCAGGCGATGCGGAACGTGCGGCGGTCGTCCAGAAGCGGCTGGGCAGTGTCCAACTCTTGGCTGTCGGAAAAGAGGCGGCGGAAATCGGCCACGAGCTGCCGTTCGGTCTCGCTGAGCTTGTTCAACTGTCGCGAAACGAAGTAGCGGGTCGCCAAACCTTTCAGACCCCTGCTCTGGCCTTCGCTGACCGCCGGTTTCAAGAGCCGCTCGAAAAGCTGGACCATGAGCGTCGGCTTGCCGCTTGCGTTTCCGCGGACGAATCGGTCTTGATAATAACTGTAAGCGATGTGATAGAAGGCGTGGCCCATCAGCACGCTGCCGCCGCAAGAGCCGTCCGGTTCGTGGTCTCCGCGGCGGAGGAAAGCCAAAAACTCATGGACGTTGGCGGCCAGCGGCGTTTTTGTAAAGGCCCCCGCCGTATACGCCCCGCTGTGGTCGTCGCTGCCTGCCGTGAGCGACTTCCTCCACGGGTGCGGACCATACGGCTCGATGCCCTGGCGGTCGGCCATCTCGGCGATCATTTCGGGCGTGAGGCTGTCGAGGACCGCGCCGAGCAGGTCGGCCGCGCGGCGGTCGCGCGAGCCGTTGATCAACTCGAACCGCGGGAAGAGCAAGAGCAGCCGCTCGAACTGGTCGATCGTCAGCCGCCCATTGACGCGGAAGAGCACGTGCGCCAAGGAACAGATGATGTCTTCTCCCATCAGGTATTCCTGGAGGCGATATATGTCCGCCCGCAGTTCCTGGATCATGCGGAATTGCTCTTCGTCGATGCCGGTGACGAGAATGTGGACCTTTGCGCCGTTCTCGGGAAAGTAGGTAGTCACCTCATTGGAGAGGAACGCGCCCGGCAGATGGGCGATTTCCAGTGCGCCCTTGATGCAATTGTGGTCGGAGATGGTGACGAAGTCCATCCCCTTTTGCCGGGCGTTGCGATAGACTTCCCGCGGATCGACGAACGATTCCGGCGCCCCGACGCGGCGGAGGAACCATTCGCTAGGACGGTCGGAATACTTGCTATGAACGTGAAGGTCGCACCGGGAAACGCGCGCATCGTGCATGGTCGGAGTCCTTTCCGGAAGCTGTCGAGAGAGGTGTTTACGAACAGATTATCCACAGGCCCTGTAAGCCGATTGCAAAAATCGTGCAAGTAACTGGTTAAAGTCGGCGGTTTTGCGGAAAACTGGCGAAGTACGGCTGTCCGGGTTTTCGGTTACGGAGCCCTTTCCCAGCTTGGCTTAGAAAACGATGGCGTCCAGCGCCGCAAGTGCTTTCCGTGCCGAGATTTGCGTCGCAAGGACATCATTTGTTACAATGATAAAGATTGGACCTAACGCCTCGGCGAATCGCTGGCCCTTTTGCCCGACTTCCCTTTCAATTGCCACTTCCACTCGCTCCGTGCCTTATCGCCATTTAGAGAACTATCCGATGTGGAATGAACTGAAGTCGACGCTATGCCGCGGCCTTCTTGTCTTGGCTGCCATTGCTTCGGCCGGATCGACCGCACACGCGCTGACGATCAACCTGAGCTATGATCCGAGTGTTGCCGCGGACTTCGGCACAAATACCGCCAGCTTGACCAGCGCCATGACGTACGTCGTGCAACAATTCGAGAACAACTTCAGCGACAATATCAGTCTCAACATCACGGTTTCGGGAGCGACTAGCCCTATTGTTTTAGGAGAAAGCGAGACGAACTTAATCAACCCGGTCAGCTACAGCAATCTCGTCACCGCACTGAACAACAGCCGATCGACGACAAACGATGCGGCGGCCTACGGATTCCTGCCCGCCACGGATCCAAGCGGAGGGGGCCATTGGTATGTGCCCAGCGCGGAGGCCAAGGCATTGGGGTTGTTGGGAGCTAACTACCCAGGGTCCGACGGAACCGTAATTTTCGGCTCTGAGAATAATTACACGTTCGACCCAAACAATCGGGCCGTATCCGGAGCATACGACTTCATCGGCCTGGCCGAGCATGAGCTCACCGAAGCGATAGGAAGGATTTACGGGCTTGGCTCCAATTTTGTCGGCAGCGATGGCAACACGGATTACTTGCCTTACGACCTTTTTCGCTTCACCGCGACGGGTACGCGAAACTTGACCCAGGGCATCGGCAGCAATACCCCCATCTATTTCTCGCTGGACAACGGCGCCACGAACCTCAGTTATTATAATCTCGGCGGCAATGGAGGCGATCCGCAGGATTGGGCCGGCACGGTCAACGACGCTTTCAACGCGTTTGGGATTCCTGGCGTCAAGAAGGACATGACCGCCGTGGACTTGGCCGTCATGGACGTGCTTGGCTATCATCTCGTTCCGACGAACAAGTGGACCTGGGCCGCGAACGCCGGCGGCAATTGGTCGGGTTCCGGGAGCTGGATCAATTACGGCGTGCCTAGCGGCAGCAGCATCCAAGTCGTATTCGACGGCGCGATCAACGCGCCGCGGACTATAACGCTCGATGTGTCGCCGACCGTGGGCACGCTGACGTTCGATAATACTAATTCCTACACCTTGAGCGGCTCCGGGGTGCTGACGCTGGCGACGACCCAGGGCGACGCCGCCATCCAAGTGCTCAGCGGGAGCCACTCGATCGCCGCGAATATAACGCTCCATTCCAATACCGATATGATCGTCAGCGGCACCGGCGATTTGTTGACGCTTGGCGGTTCGCTCAACGGGTCGGGCGGACTGATCAAGAGCGGCAGCGGCCGGCTGATCCTCAGCGGCACGGACAATACCTACGGCGGCGGCACAACCATTCTGGGCGGCAAACTGATCGTGACGAATCCCGGCGCGCTGGAGGACGGCTCGAACTTGAGCGTGGGCGTCAACACCAGCTTGTTCACGGAGACAATCGCTTCCGGTTCAACGGTCGCGCCAACCGCGGAAGCAGCGCCGGCAACAGTGCCCGAACCAGCGACGACGGAGCTCATCGCGGCCGTAACGATTGCTGCGATTGTGGTGCGCCGGCGGAAACGTTGAAGTTGGCCGCGTATAATTAAGGACGCAAAGGAGTAAACCTATGGAGACAGAAACAATGGGTCGTGTGTTGGCGGAAGCCACGATTGAAAACCTAGAGGATCTATGGGCAGTCGATCGCGGTTTGATCCCCGCGGAAAACGCGCGGCGGATCGTTGTTTCGGATGCACTCGTTGATTCCGGGGCAACGCTACTCTCCCTGCCAACGAAACTGATTCAACTGCTCGGGCTGAAGAAGTTCAGCGACCGCCGCATCACGAGCAGCGTTGGGCCGGCGGAGGCTGGAATTTATGAGGCGGTGCGACTGACGATTCAAAACCGTACATGCACGATGGACGTTTTGGAAGTGCCCGACTCGGTGCCCGTGCTGATCGGTCAACTGCCGCTGGAGCATCTTGACTTCGTGATCGATATGAAGGCTCATGCCTTGATTGGCAATCCGGCGCACGGCGGCGAGCATGTGTATGAGATGTATTGACGGTCCGACCATCTCTCCGGTCGGTTCGCTCCATACGCAGTCGCCCCATATTCCGCTGTCGTTGCAAAAAGTCTTGGTCAATTGCACTGGAATCGAGCGTCATCGACCAAAATGCTCGACCGCGAAGTCAATCTGCACTAGAAAGCACCCAAAAAGGATAAGGCGCATCACAACAATGGCTGCGGCCTTTGGTACGATGTTAGGGCGTTTTTCCTTCTCGGCCATAGCGGACAACTCATCTTGGTCAAGAGCCATTTACATTTCAGTTCAGTGCAATTTTCAAGGCGGAACGGTCAACTGGATACTGGAGTTCCGTCTGGCCGGCTAGGATCGAGAGAATTCGGAACCAACCGATTTCCCCAAACCCAAATCTACGACCTGTTCCCCTCACCGCCCGCCACCAGCAACCGTGCGAGTGTCTGTGCAAGCGAGTCTAGTGCCGTTCGATCGGGCAATGTGACCGTCAACTTCGGACGGCCGGAGCCGTCCTGCTCGACACATTCGTCCAGCCGACTGCGCACCTGGCTGACCAAGCCATCGGCCAGCGGCGGCAAGGCGTCCTTCGTCACAAGTTCACCGAGAAAGTTGAAGACCGCGCCCAACAACTCGCCTCCGGCGGCCGCCACGCGGTCGCGTCGCTCGGTCGGCGGTTGCGCCAAGGCCACCGTTGTCGCATCCTCGTTTGCCGTGGCGGTTTCAGGCGCAACCATCGCCGCGGCCACCTCGCGCCTCCCGCTCACATCCACCGGCGCCTCGGCTTGCGCGCCGAAAAGCACTTCCAACCGGCTCCGCAGTTCATTGATGCCGGTTACCAAATCGACTTGCGTCACGTCCGAGTCGGGGTCGAGAGCGGCCAATGCCAGCTCGTGCTTCGCCGAAAGCGTATTCAAGAGCCCTTCCTCGATCGTCTCCTCTGTCACCAGAACGTAGACCTGCACCGGCTGCTTCTGGCCCATGCGGTGCGCGCGGGCGATCCGCTGTTCCAGCACCGCCGGGTTCCAGGGCAGATCGACGTTGATCACCGTGTTGGCCGCCTGCAGGTTCAAGCCCGTCGAGCCGGCGTTCGTGGTGATGAACAGCCGGCAGTTGGGGTCCTCGCGGAAGCGGTTCACCAGCTCCTGGCGGTCCTTCTGCGGCACCTGTCCGTCAAGGCGGACGAAGTCGAGCTTGCGGCTTTTTAAGAGCGGCTCGATCAGGTCGAGCATCGTCGTCCACTCGGAGAACAAGAGCACCTTGCGGTCCGCCTCCTGAAACAGCCCGTCCAACAGTTCTTCGAGATAGGCCAGCTTGCTGGAATAGCCTGGCTTCTGCTTATCGACGAGCACGGTGCTGTCGGCCGTCATGCGGCACATCAACAGGGCCTTTTGCAGCCGCAGGAGGTCCATTTCCGAGATATAGGCCTTCCGCGTGATCATCGAGACGATCTGCATGTGCGCCCCGTGCAGGCGAGATTGCTCTTCGGTGGCCGGAATGCGGACGATTTCCGTCGTCCGCGGCGGAAGCTGCTGGAGGACCGAATCGCGGGTGCGGCGGAGGAGGATGCCGTGCAAGCCGCTCGCGCAAGAGATCGAGGTTCTTGTAGCCCAGCACCTTGCCCTTTTCGTCGACCACGCGGTGGCGATGGAAGAAGCGGAAGGCGGGCGGCAGGCGGCGGTCGTCGACGAACTGCATCACGCTGTACAGCTCGTCGAGTCGGTTCTCCAGCGGCGTGCCGCTGAGGACCAGGGCAAACGGCGACCGGAGGCCCTTGATCATTCGCGCGGTCTTGGACTGCCAGTTCTTGATCCGCTGTCCCTCGTCGAGGATGATCAAGTCCCAGCGCGTGCGTTCCACCGCCAGGATGTCGCGGAGCACCTGTTCGTAGTTGCAAACCGTGAAAAAGGCATCGTTTTCATAAATGCCCGCGCGTTGTGCGGCCCCGCCGACGACAAGCTGCACGCTGCGATCGCAGAAGCGCTGGATTTCGTTCCGCCACTGCGACTTGAGCGACGCCGGGCAAACCACCAGCACTTTGCTGATGCCGGCCTCGCGGGCGAGCATTTCCGCCGCGCCCACGCCCTGGATCGTTTTGCCCAGCCCCATGTCGTCGGCCAGCACGGCTCGGCCGTTGCCGACGGCGAAGGCGATGCCCTCGAGCTGATACGGCAGCAGCGGAATCTTGAGCAGTTGTGTCCGCAGGGGATGGTCGGCCGACTTGCCGCGGATCGCTTCCATCCGATTCGACATTCGCTGCTGGAAAAGCTGCCGCTGGATCAGTTCTTCGGCGTCCGGGTAGACGGTCACGTTGCGGCCCTGCCGCTCCATCTGGCCGAGGAACTCGACCAGCTTCCGCACGTCCTCGATCGGCCCGTCGGTGAGGCGGCCCGCCAGCTTGACGACCTCTTCATCGGGCTTGTCGGGCAGTTGCAAGTGGAGCGTCATTTCTTCGCCATAGAGCACATGGACGAACGTTTCGCGGTTGCGGTACGGTTTGGCGCGTTCGGCAGCGGGGAAACGCCGCCGCACCCGCTCGAGCATGTGCAGCACATGCTTGCAGGTCCCCAGCGTATTGGTGCTTGAAATCGGGGCAGGAGCAATACGACTTGCCCCGCTCGTCGCCGCGCAAAGCCACGCGATAGGTCTTGCCCGAAAGCGCGCTGGCCACGGTGTAATCGGTCCACGGCTTTGTGGAATCGGCCGACGTGATGCGGAACTTCTCTTCTTTTGCCCGCTGCTGCCGCTCGCGAAGCGCGTGTTCGACCAGTTCGGCCTCGCTCAAGAGTTCCAACGGGCGTTTTTCGTCGGGCGGCACGGCCAGGCCCAAGCCGGTCTTGTCTTCCAGCACCAGCGACACGGCGGCGCCGATATGGTGACACATCGTCTCACAGGCGGTGCAGTTGAACTTGAGACGGTTCGTGGCGCCGGCCATCTTCGTGATCGAGGCCACGGCCCTTTCGCCCGTGATGTCGGCAAACTTCACGCGGTAGAGGTCGCCGCGGAGGTAGACGTCGCGCTGGATGTCGATTTCGCATTTTGCCCCCTGCTGAATCAGCTTGTCGCCTTCCGGCCCCAACAGCTTGCAAGCTTGCAGGTAATTGAGCCGCGACAGCCGGTCGCGCAGGGTGAGATGTTTGGTCTTTTTGATCTTCGGCGCCCGCGAGCGAGTCGTCATGACGTGATCCTCCAATGATCGTTGGCGGTGAAGAGAGGCGGCCGGTTCGCACCGGTCAATTGCCTCAATTTTTGGGTAGTGGCCCGAGATTGTCAAGGGTACCAGCGCGAAATCGCATCAGCGCACGCGGCAGGGCAAGATGACCATCGGATATCCGGCCCATTGCAGCCGTCGCTGCAAGGAGAACGCGGTCTGATTGTGTAGCAGCCGATCGACCCAGGTCTCCTTGTGAAAGACGAGCTGCCCCGCAAAGACCGTCGACTTGGGAAACTCCTGGCTGACTTCCAGGCAGACCCGTTCCAACTCGTCCACGGCGTCGGTGCCGATCGCCCAATAGGACGTGGCCGGCATGCCGAGGCCGCGGGAAAGGGTTACGTACTTGTCCAGGTTCGCCAGCGTGTGTTCGCGCAGCGCATCGACCGCGTCGCCACCCTTGAAATTCCCTGAATCGACCACGCCCACCGACACGAAAACAAAGTTGGCAAAGTAGCCGGGCACGAAGCGGATGGCGTTGAGCATGGTGTGAACTCCAAGTCCGCTATATCCGCCGACGAGGATCACGGCGGTGGGCTTGGCGGGATCGGGCTCGGCCTGGTTCGGTTCGGGCAGAGTGACCAGCTTGGTAAGGGTGTCGTCAAGTTTCTTCAGTCTCAGACCCACGCCGTAATAGTAATGATGGATCAGATAGGCGACGATCACCAGCGCGAAGGTCACGGCCACGGTGACCCAGCCGCCAATGAAGAATTTCATCCAGATATTGCTGAAAAGGATTCCCACGCAGAGGAGCGTGCCGAAAGCGAACAGCGCGGCCCGTCGCCGCCAGAGCGGATTCACGCCGCGCTGTTGACGCCAGTGCCGCCACATGCCGATCATCGAGAGCGAAAACGTAATGAAGACGTTGATCGAGTAGAAGAGCACGAGCAGATCGACGCTGCCGGCGGTATACCACAATGCCGCTAATGCCGCGAGTCCCATGAGCATGATGCCATTGTGCGTGGCCAGCCGTTCCGAAAGGTTCGCAAACCAGCGCGGCATCCACGAGTCATGTGCCATGTAGCCCAGCACGCGAGGGCCGTCAATGAAACCGGCCTGCGCGGCGACGAACAGCAAGGTGCCTTCGCTAAGCAAGGTTATGAGCACAAAGGCCGCGCCCGCCCAAGCGGGCAAATGGATGGCGCGGACGAAATCCTTGGCCAGAATTCCATTCATCGTTTCGCCTTCCTTCGGCTGAATCTTCAAGAGCAAATAGGCGATGATCAACCCGCCCGCGGTCAATGCAAGCGACCAGGCCATGTAGCGCATGGTGCGTTTGGCCGTTTCCACTCGCGGCTCGCGCATCACGGGCATGCTGTTCGATACCGCCTCTATTCCCGTGTACGTGCCGGAGCCCATCGAATACGCGTAAAGCAGGATTCCCAGGATGCCAAAGACGCCGACGCCGGGTTTCGTGGCGTTGGTATGAAGTCCCGTAACAACCTGCCGTGCCACTTCGCCCGTCAACCCGATGTGCAAGACGATGGACCCGAGTATTAAGATCGCGTGCATAACCAGAAAGACGATGAAAATCGGCATGAGTATCTGCACCGATTCCTTCACGCCGCGGAGATTGAGGACGATCAGGGCGATGATTGCGAGGTATTCGCACGGCAATTTCCAGGCTTGGAAGTGTTCGCCGAAAAGGCTGAATACCGCATCGCCGCCGGCAGAGATGGAAACCGTGATAGTCAGCACGTAGTCCAATAACAGCGCACATCCCGAGATCACGCCAACGCGGTTTCCCAACAGTTTGGAAGCGACCAGGTATCCGCCTCCGCCGCTGGGAAACTCCTCGATAATGTGGCTGTAACACTGAGCGATGACGAACACCGTGAGCGCCATCGCCAGCCCTAAGAAGATCGCGAGGTAGGGGGCATGCTCTTTGAGTTGCGCGAACGATTCCGGCGGACCGTAGCAGGACGAGGAGAGCCCGTCCGCTCCCAGGCCCACCCAAGCCAGAAAGGCCACCAGCGAAACGCTGTGAAACAGCGAACGGTCGCCCAGGTCGCGGGGCTTGCCGATGAGGAGCCCCTTGCAGGTGGTCCAGACGCCGGTCCCTTTGTTTTCGGGCAGCGATTCGCCCTCGCCCACCACGCCGACGCGCTTTTCTTCTTCCAGAATGGCATCAACGTGAGAGTCGGAATTGCGACCGATTGAAGGCGGCTCGTTCGCCGCAGAGGATTGATCCGGTCCGGAAGAAGGGCCGGTAGATGAATTGTCGGATGAGTGCGTCACGGTTTTGCCCGAGATGTCCTAATTGCCAAGGACTATTTTATCACACGCCGAGGGTTTTGAAATACCTGGAGGTGTCAAAAATCGGAAACGGAAGGGGTAGCGTACCAATTTTGTCGCGTCTGACACAGCCATGAGCCCGGCTGCAATTGGTTTTCGCATAGCTATGTGGTATCTTCACGGTTTGACTTGCCATTTCAAATCCGCCATCCAATCGCGTTTCGAGGCAACATCATGGGAATGGACTCCGAACTGACCCGTCAAGACTTCGCCATAACCAACCTCGGCCCGATGACTGTCGCTTCGCCGTTGGCGCTATCCAACACCAAAGGCGAACAAATCTGCGACTTCGTGCCCGACGAGGTCCGGGTGCTATACGAAATCGAGACCAAACCGGGACGTCCGCCGCGGACGGACGTGACCGTCGAGAAAGCCGGGCCACGGGCAAAGATCTTCTTCGATCCGCAAAAATGCAAAGCGGCCATCGTCACCTGCGGCGGACTCTGCCCGGGGCTGAACAACGTCATCCGCTCGGCGTTTCTCGAACTTTACCATCGCTATGGCGTGCCGATGGTGCTAGGCATTCGCTACGGCTACCAGGGTTTGAATCCGGACAAGGGACCGCCGCCGCGACTCTTGACGCCCAAATACGTGGAACGCATTCACAACTACGGCGGAACGGTGCTGCGGTCCTCGCGCGGCCCCGAGGATCCGAAGGTGATCGTCGATTTTCTGGAAAGCCGCGGCATCAACCTGCTGTTTTGCGTAGGTGGCGACGGCACGCAGCGCGGCACCCATGCCATCGCCTCGGAGGCACTCCGCCGCGGCGCGAAGATCGCCGTGGTGGGCATTCCCAAGACGATCGACAACGACCTGCCATTCGTCTGGCGGTCGTTCGGCTACGGCACCGCCTTGGAAAAGGCCCGCGAGGCGATCAACTGCGCCCACACCGAAGCCCGCGACGCCCTCAACGGCATCGGCCTGGTAATGCTCATGGGCCGCCACGCCGGCTATATCGCCGCCGGCGCTGCCCTGGCGAGCCAGGAAGCCAACTTCGTGCTCATTCCCGAGATCGAGTTTCCCCTGGACGGCCCCGGCGGGTTCCTCGATGCTTTGCGGAAGCGGATCGAGGCGCGGCAGCACGCCGTCGTCGTCGTGGCCGAAGGCGCTGGCCAGCATCTCTTTGCCGCCGAAAAGGACGAGCGCGACGCATCGGGCAATCGCAAGATGCACGATATCGGCGTTTACCTGCGCGACAAGATCGCCGCTTATTTCAAGGCGGCGGGCGTGGCGATCAACATGAAGTATATCGACCCCAGTTACATCATCCGTAGCGTGCCGGCCAACAGCGACGACAGCCTGCTTTGCGACGCAATGGCCCGGCACGCGGTCCACGCGGCGATGGCCGGCAAGACCGACGTGCTGATTGGCGCGGAGCACGGGCAATTCCTGCACATTCCCATCTGCACCGCCGTCGCACGGAAGAAGTCTTTGCACCCCAATAGCGAATTGTGGCTGCGGGTCCTGGAGACGACAGGGCAGCCCGTGTGGGGCTGAGGGCGCGGAGCGACAAATCTCATTTTCAGAAATCAAATCTCAGACTTCAATACCTCTCCGCTCACAGCAAGGCAATCATGGAACCAATTATCCTGGAACCGCAGCCGTCGTGGTGGTCACGCAACTGGAAGTGGTTCGTGCCGGTGGGCTGCCTTGGCGTCCTTGTGCTCAGCGTGGGCTGCTGCGGCGGCCTCTTCGGCTTCGTGTTTTACAGTTTGCACAATTCGTGGGCCTACAGCAAAGGCGTGGCGCTGTGCGCGGCAAAATCCAGAAGTCGTTGCCGAATTAGGCGAACCGATCGAGGCCGGCTGGCTGGCATCAGGGTCAATCAACATCACCACGGCTTCCGGCGACGCACACGTGGCGGTTTCGCTTTCCGGGTCAAAGCAGAAAGGCACGTTGTATGTCGTTGCCCAAAAGCAAGCAGGGCAATGGGTGTTCACGTCGGCGATCGTGGAAACGACCCGCGGGAAGAAGATCGATTTGGCGAATAAGCAAAAATGACGAGCACGGCATCGCGTGCCAGCGGATTAAACATCTGCGGGTGACGCGGCAATAATACTATACCGCTTGAAGTCAGTAGCATTGATCGTAAGCAGATTCGCTACACCGTGCATATTCATCCAGGCGACCAAGCGTGCATCGTGCGCGGGTTTGCCAAGGACGCCGTGCGTACAAACAAGCCGGAGCCATTCGCCGAACACCGCGGGCGTCTCTGGCAGCATCGGGAACTGCCGACGCAAGTCGGCAACTTTAGCTTCCGCCTCTTGAGCGGACCAGCCGTACCCATTCACGTCAATTGGCCTTGTCGCTGCCGTCCAAAACTCCATGAGAACCTGGGCGCAAGTAACAACTCGTCACCCTTAGATAGGAGGCGTTCAATAGCATCCACGACGACTTGATGCTCGCGATCGGTTGGCGAAGCGGCGCACAAAGCGATATTCGTGTCAATCAGCCACATGGGCATTAGTCATACCACTCCTCGCGCCGCATTTTTGCTGTCGGCACGTTGGGAGTGTTCGCGGGTGCGGACGTTGACCACCGCCGGAAGGCTTCTATGCGTTCTTCGATCGTGGCCGTCTCCCAAAAAGGCCGCTCTTCTTTGGCCGGACGGAGCGTTACAACATCGCCCGACATGTCGAGATTGTAGCGCGCGTGAGGCCGTGCGTCCGCCAGGAATTGCGCAGGCACTTGAAGGATTCCATCGTCGTTGACTTCCAATACTGCCATGAAGTAAGGTCTTTCAAATTACCGGACAGGTCGGCTGCCGTGAAATATCATCTACGATTCGCCGCGATACTAGCTATTATAGCAGCGCTTTATTGATCGCAGTTTGCTTCACCGGCCTTCCGCTGCACCTACCTTCACCCGTACATTCTCCACCTTTCCCTTGAACGGGTTCGGGGCCGTATAATCACCGACAGCCGCGCGGCCGGTCTCGCCGACCCAAAGTCCACCTGCGGGCTGCTGCGCGATGAGGCCACCCGCCTTGCCGTCGGCCACTTCCTTGCCGTCGACGAGGAGCGACATCGCGCCACCCGCGCCAAGCGTTGCCTTCACGGCAAAATGCCCCTTGCCCAGCGGTTCCTTGGCGGAGATCGCCGTCATCGTGCCACCCTTTCGAACTGCAAACGCGAGCTTCCCTTCCTTGAGATAGAGTGCGTAGCCGCGGTTGCCGCCACCCTGTGTGATGACGACGCCTTCGGCCCCATCCGGCTCAATGTCGGCAGTGATTTCCAGCGTCTTGCTGCCAATGGCCGGCGCCTGCGCCGGCAAGCGTATCGCCCGACTTCCAGGGGCCGGTGGCCGTCGCCGAACCCCGAGCAACTTGCCGGTTGCGCCCGCCGCCTTGGTTGCCTTTGTCCGTCTTGCCGCCTGCCGGGTTCAAATCTTCCAGAACTGCCGTCAGCCGTTTCCGCGCCGCCTTGCTCTGCGGCGTATCGTCGGCGACGGCGATGGCCTTCTCGACGAACGGGGCATCGCTCATGTCGAAGAGGCCGCCCGCCTCGTTGAGCTTGAAGCCCGGCTCGCGGACAAACCAGTGGCCGTCGAGTTGCACGTAGGCCCAGTCCCGCGGCTTGCCCTGCTCGCCGCGGAGTTGCGGGGCAATGCTGTGGCCGTCGGTCTTGAAGTCTGTTGGCGGCTGGACGCCGGCGATCTCGGCAAACGTCGCGTAAGGATCGGCAAAGCTGACGATGTCTTGGGAAACCTTGCCCTTGGGCGTCGCGGCGGGCCAGCTTGCGATGAACGGCACCCGCGAACCGCCTTCCAACATGCTCCCCTTCCAGCCGTTGACCATTCGGCCGTGGACGGGCGAAGGATAGCCGGCGGCCGTACCGTTGTCGCCGGAGAAAATGACCAGCGTGTTTTCTCGCAGCCCGAGCCGTTCCAACTCGTCGACGAGCGCGCCAAGCTTCTTGTCCATGTAGCGGATATTGTCGTCGTAAAGTTTGTTGATTTCCTTGGTGCCCGGCTGCGTGTCGGGCGTGCGAAGCGTCGGCTTATGCACCAGGTGCATGGCATAGTAGAAGAAGAAGGGCTTGTCCTTGTGCCGCCGGAGGAAATCGAAGGTGAAGTCCTGGATAACATCGGGGCCGTAGGTGCCATCGGGCAGGTCGAGAATCTTGCCGTTCTTGTTGTACCTCGTCTCCCAGTACCAGCCGCTGGCCGTGTTGTCGGTGAGGAATTCGTCGAACCCCCAATCGCCCGGCAACTCGCCGACCTGCCGCCATTTGCCGGCCTGGCCGGTGGCGTAACCGGCCTGCTTCATGAGCTTGGCCATGGGGTATTCGTCCGCCGATTTCGCGCCTGGTCCGCCCGCGCGCCACGACCCGTTGGTTATTCCGCCGGTGCGAAAGGCGTAGCGCCCGGTCATCAGGAGGCAACGCGAGGGGCCGCACAATGGGGCCGCGTAGCACGTTTGAAACCGCAGTCCCGACGCGGCCAGTGCGTCAATGCGCGGCGTCTTATGAGAGTCCGCGCCGTAGCAGCTTACGCCGTCGATGCCCAGGTCATCAGCCAGGACGAAGATGATATTCGGTTTCTTGGTCTCCGCGGCCGAGGCCGTGCCGCAGGCGGCGCAAAGGAAAAGAAACGCTAGTGAAAAGGCGGATTTCATTTGGTTGCTCCCAGGGTTAGCTTTGGTCAGCGAGGAGTGCGCGTGACGCTTCGGGTTGTTATTGCTTACTCGCTTGCGCTTCGGACTTTTGTGGCCTAGGTCTGTTGCCGAAAACCTTGACCTCCGTGATGCCCGCCCAACAGCCGTCGTCGAATGCGGTCACGGTAATACGAACATAACGGGCCGGACTTGTCTTGTGAAACTTGAGGTCGTGAACTTGCGAAGTGAAAGTTGCTTTGGTTTGATCGCTCAAGAGCGACCATTTTTTCTGATCGATTGAGCCTTCGACTTTGTACTGGTACTTCTTGTCGTCGTAAGGCCAGCGGATTTGGCAGCCGGTGAGTTCAAAGGTCTTCTTCAGATCGACCTGCCACCACTCCGGGCCGCTCTCGGGTTCGTCATCGGCGCACCACGAGGTATCCGGGTCGCCATCGTTGGCCTTGGCGGCGCTATGTTCATCGTTTTCGATCGACGAACTGCTCGCCGGCTTGTGCAAGGCGAGATTGGTCGGCTCGGCGGACCAGAGCGGAACGGCGGTGCAAGCGATCAAGCAGAACTGCAGCGCAGCGATGCTAGCCGCCTTTCGTGCTTCGAACTTATTATCCAAGGTACCCATCGCCAATCATTATACTTCCCGGAAGAATGCTTGCAAACGTACGCTTCCCATAATGGATTTAGCATGTAAAAATAGCTGCTTCCCTCCAAATCCCGGAGCATCCCTATGCGAATAGCCTACCTCGACTGCCCCAGCGGTATCAGCGGCGACATGACCCTCGGCGCGTTGGTCGATGCGGGCGTGCCGCTAGACGCTCTCAATGCCGCGGTCAGTTCGCTGGGATTGCCGGGCGTGAAACTTGTCGCACAGGAAGTAAAAAAACTCGGCTTCCGTGCGACACAAATCACTGTTGAGCACGAACCGGAACACAAGCACCGGCATCTGCACCACATCGAGGCGATCATTGACCAGAGCCGGCTTGCACCGAAGCAGAAGGCGACCGCCCTTGCCATCTTCCGGCGATTGGCCGAGGCCGAGGCCAAGGTTCACGGCACAACTATCGAGAAAGTCCACTTTCACGAGGTCGGCGCGGTCGATTCGATTTGCGACATCGTCGGAGCGGCCGTCGGCTGGGACCTGCTCGGCGCGGAACGGCTTGTCGTTTCGCCCGTCCCCACGGGCACCGGCCGCATCAAGATCGCCCACGGCGATTGCAGCATCCCGGCGCCGGCCACGGCCGAACTGCTGCGCGGCATCCCGCTGGCCGCTTCGTCGGTGGAAGCCGAACTGACCACGCCGACCGGCGCTGCGATCGTCGCCACGCTGGCAGCAGAGTTCGGCCCCGTGCCGGCAATGACGATCCAGCACATCGGCTATGGCGCCGGACAGCGAGATCTGCCCCAGCAGGCCAATATCCTCCGCCTGCTCGTTGGCGAGACGGCAGAGACTACGAACGCCGGCGACAGCATCTGCATTCTGGAGACGAACCTTGACGATGTGACGGGCGAGGTGATTGGACATTGCATCGGTCAACTCTGGGAAGCCGGGGCGCTGGACGTGTTCACAACCGCGATCCAAATGAAAAAGAACCGACCCGGCGTGAAGCTATCGGTCCTTTGCCGCTCGGAAGATGTCGCGCCTGTGGAAGCAATCGTCTTTCGCGAGACCGGCTCGCTCGGCATCCGCCGCTGGACAGCCGCGCGACATATATTGACGCGCGAGAGTTGTAAGGTTGAAACCGCCTGGGGCCCGATCGAAGGAAAGCTCAGCCGGCAGGCCAACGGGACTGTTCAGTTCTCGCCCGAATACGAGTCGTGTCGTCGCATTGCCGACAAGCATCAACTTCCGCTCCGCGATGTCTATACAGCCGCAGAGCGGGCGTTTGCCTCGGACGCGAACATTAATCCGTGTTAATCTGGCAGACGATTTGTCAGTCTACGCCATCGAGGCAAATCAGCGAAGTTGCCATTTTGCCATTTTTGTTCTTTTTATTGTGTCGAATATGTGACAAATGGCTCCCGGTGGTAGACGGCAGCAGATTGAGTGATACAATCTCTTTAGTTGGAGCCGGGAGTGTTCCGGCCATCGCGTGGCTTGCCGCGAGCAAATTCGCGAGAGTCGCATGATGAAATCGCTTTGTAACCTTTTACAGGAGGATCGAGATGAAGAAGTACTTTCTGATGGCGATTGTGGCCGTCACGCTAATGACCCAGATTGCGGATGCCGGCTTGTTTTCCCGCTGGCGCTTGCGCCGCGCTGGCCGAACTGGCAGCACCGTCGCTGCCGCTCCGGCGACGACTCCGGCTCCGGGATCGGCTACGCCAGCCCCGGCTCCGGCACCGACTGCCCCGGCAACACCGCCAGCGGCACCGACCAAGTGATCTTGGTCCGTTTTTAAGTTTGAACAATAATAGCGTGCGAGGGTATGAGATTCACCGACCCGAGCACGCTATGTTTTTTCTTGCTGGCGACCATTGTCGTCGTGCTGATGTTCCGGACCCGCGTGCGGCTTGCCACGCAGGGGCAACATACCAAGGAGAACCGGGCTCCCGATGCCCATTCTGGCCACAAACGTGAAATGCCACCGTTGGATCGCGAAACCACAACCGCAGAACACGATCTTGCTCGATGGGAAGTACAAATGCACGAGACGGCGCGGGAACTTTCCGCGCAACTCGACGCAAAACTCAGCTTGCTGCAATCGCTGACCGCCGAGGCGGATCGCGCGGCGGAACGATTGGAAGAGGCGCTTGCTCGCTCCCATCCGGCCATTCCGCCGGGAAGCCAGGCGGAATCGTTGCGTCCGATTTCTGCGGATGAACTTGGCGCGGACTCCACGCGCGAGTTGCCGGCAGGCACTGACCGCTCGCGGAGTCGCGAAGAAATCTATCATCTGGCCGACTACGGTTTCGCCCCCGCCGAGATCGCCCGCCGCGTCGGAAGCCCGGTCGGCGAGGTGGAGTTGATTCTGAGTTTGCGCCAGAATTGATAGCTCCAAAGGGCCGCTTGTCCAAGCAGCTTGCCGCGGGCGCGAAGGCCAGTCGCGCGAAAGGATAGCTTTCCGGCCGCCAGCTTGCATGATACTCGGTCATTTCGCCAATGTAATCAATCGCTTCGACCGACCGGTCGGCATGGATCGTCTGAAGCAAGTGGTATTGCAGCAAATAGCCCGGCGAGAGCGCGGCGAATTCGTCGTCGTAACCAATTTTGAACGAATGCAGCACACCCTTGGCGAATACGCCGTAGCAGAAGGCGATATCGCGCTCGCCGCAGCGAAGGAAGGCAAGCCATAGCCGATCTTCGGCAGCCAGACAACGAGCCTGGCAAATCAAAAACTCGGCCGCAAGAGGCGTGCGAAGAACCGAGGTGCCCGCCCTGCCCTTCCAGCCGCGATCTTCAAGCGCAAGAGCCCGCGGCAAAAGCTCGTCAACCTCGTCGGCCGCGAGACGTTTGTGGAATTCAAAGCTCAACGTCGCCCCGCGCGGACAACTTGCGTAGCGACGATGCGATCCTCTGCCGATGCTTTCGCGACAGTTGGGCGAAGGCGGCAGGCCAGTCGTGCTGAACCGCCAACCGGCCGACGCGCCATCGCATTCGCAGATCGCAGGGCGTGCCCGCGGTTGCCAAAGCCCGGTGCAATGCCCGCCATGACGCACGCGCCGGCATGGCCGCTTGGAGGAAGACGAGTTGCCAAGGTAGTTGGTCAAGCGCCGCGGCCATAAGGCTGCCAACCTCGTCAGAAGTCGCAGAAACATCCCATAGCAGCGTCGCTCCGGATGGCCATTCGTTGCACGGCAGCACGCCGGCACGGAGCATCCCCCCTGCTCTTCCTTCCATCAGCGGCAACGCGGCCAGCCAACGGCCGCCCTGTTCCACGACCGCCACGCGAAGCCGATTATTCGGCGCGAAGTGTTCGATCCAATGGGCGACCATCTCCGCCCGTGCGAGCGGCGAGGTGCAATCGCTTCGCTCCCAAAGTTCATCCCATGCCGGTTCGGCCGCGCGAAGCTCGTCCACCGACGTGAGAAAGGCAAAGTGAGCCATCTTACGACGCGGCCTCCGCTCGGCGCCAGGTGGCACGCTCTGAGCTGCAAGCGAAGGGCGTGATTGCGGTCCGCCACGCCCTTCGCTGAAAACTCAGGGACGTGCCACTCGATTCGACAGTTGCGTCCCTTTTTGGCATGTTACGACGCGGCCTCCGCACGGCGCGAACGTGGGCGGAACTTGCCCAGGTATTGCTCCGCCCCGGCGATGATTTCCTGCTTCTCTTCGCGCGAAAGGAAGCGATCGGTCGCGATCGCCTCGACGATCACGGCGGCTAGGACCAGCAGCACGACCCACGGCCCGAATGGAATACTGACGGGCAGGAGCAGCCCGATGATCGTGCCGCGATGCAAGATGAACCCGTAGCGGCGGCAGAGGAGGCTCATAAGCAGCAGTGCCGTGCCGTTGGCCGTGGCCGTCGCCAGCACCGCGCCTTGCAGGCCCAATCGCGGCAACAGAACGAGGTTTAGTCCGACATTGACCAGCACGCCCAGCCCCGCGACGACGCTGGCCACATAGGCCCGCTCGGCGCACCACAGGTACGACTGCAACAACATGCTCAGGCCGAACCAAGTGCAGTACGTGAGCGTCAACGGCAGCACGTGCAGCCCGCCGGCGAACTTGCTTTGAAAGCCGACGCGGAACAGAGTCGGTGCGGCAAATAACACGACGGCGGCGCCAGCCGTGAGCAGGACCGACCAGATTTTTAGGAACATGTTAAGCCGGTCGCAGACGTGCCGTCGCCTGCCGGCTTCCCAATCGTGGCTCAAGTGCGGCAGCAGCGCGCCGGAGATCATCACCGTGATCGACGAGAGCAACAGCGGCAGCACCCGCGAGCTGCGGTAGTTGCCGACCTCGGCAAGGGCCTCCGCCGGCGTGCCGGGCAGCAGATGCACGATCATGTAGCGATCGACCACATCGAACAGATTCCAGAGCATGTTATTCAAGAGAATCCAAGCGGCAAGCGGCAAGAGCCGCGACCAAAGCTCGCCGTGCGGCATCCAAGCCGGCTCTTGCGTGAAACCTCGCCAGCTTCGCGCGAGCCAAGCCGCCGATCCGACCACGCAGAGCAGGCAGGAAACTCCGTAGGCGACAACCATCGCGCCGCCGGTCGCCTGGCCGCTGCACAAAAGCCCGATGCCCAGCACGCCGAAGAAGACGCTGTTGCCCAGCTCGATAAGCGACACGACCTTCATGTTCCGCAAGGAGGTGAATACGCATACCAGGTAATTGAAGCCGACGACAAAGACCAGCGCGGCGACCATGAGCAGAACCATCCCTTCGTGGTCGCGACTGCCGAAGACCAGGTAAGACACCGCGCCGCGGAAAACGATAATCGCCAAGAGCAGCGGTGCCGACAGCATCGTGCAGAACCCGGCCGTGCGGCCGAGAAAACTGCGAAGTTGCCCTGCCTGCCGGTAGCGCTCGAGATAGCGGCCGAACGTGCCCGGCAGAGACATCACCAGCAGCGGTCCGGCCATCATGAGAAAGCCGAAGGCCATGTCCCATTCGCCCAACTGTTCGGCACTGAGCCAGCGGCAAAAGCAGATTTCGCGGGCGAAGCCGACCGCGCGTTGCAATACCGTCGATGCCAAGAGCAGCACGACGCCCAGCGCCAACGTGTCGCTTCGGAGGCCGGCGGCCGCCTCGATCGGCGTCGGGCCGTCCAGGGCAATGGGGTGTGTTTCGGGGGGCGTTATGTCCATAGTTTCAACTCAACTCTTCGTCGAATAAGCGGCAAATGCAAATCTCCCGTCGGGCGGCCAGATGTTGCTTTGCGGCAGCATGATGCGTTTCGTGAACACGCCTCGCGCTCGCCGCTGCCGAAAATGTTGATTCGCGTCAACAAATTGGGTTGCCGCGCGCGTAAGCGCATTCCCATTCCCGTGCCGTAAAGTCTGTTGCAGCAAGCATTTACGACATTGCTGCGAGTTCTCGTCCGTCCAACTTGGCCAGCCCGGCATGGCCGTTGCTTTTGTTCCTCGCACCAGAAGCAACCCCGCGAGACGCAGCCATGACCACCGAACTCCTGCAAGCCCCGAGCAACGACGTTACAACCGCTCCTGCCGCCTTGCCGCGAATCAGTCTCTTTGATATCGCCATCGACAACGTCACGCTGGAGCAGGCGGTGGAGACGATTGTCGAGCGACTCGACGGCGATTCGGCCACGCAAGTCAGCTTCGTGAACGCCGACTGCGTGAACATCGCTTGCCGGAACCGCGAGTACCTGGAGGCGTTGCAGCAGTCGGACCTCGTGTTCGCGGACGGCATCGGCGTACGTGTGGCGGGCGAAGTCCTTGGCCAGCCGGTGCGTGACAACGTCAACGGCACGGACCTGTTTCCGCTTCTGGCAAAGGCCCTGGAATACACCGGAAAGCGTATCTATTTGCTCGGCGGCCAGCCGGGTGTTGCTGAGGGCGTAGCGCGATGGTTGGCGGCCAACTATCCCGGCGTGGAAGTGGCCGGGTTCCATCACGGCTACTTCACGACGGATAAAGAGGCCGAGGTTATCGAAGAAATCCGGGCGAGCGGCGCCGCCCTGGTGCTCGTGGCATTCGGCGCCCCGCGGCAGGAGTTGTGGGTCCGCCGCAACCTTACCAAGCTGGGTGCAAAGGTCGTCATCGGCGTGGGCGGCCTGTTGGACTTTTTCTCCGGCCGCCTTCCCCGCGCCCGCGCTGGGTCCGCAAGCTCGGCATGGAATGGTGCTATCGCCTCTTGCAAGAGCCCAAGCGGCTGTGGCGGCGGTATTTGATCGGAAATGCGGTGTTCCTGGCCCGGCTCGCCCAATTGCGGATCTTCGGAAACGTGCGGCACGGCGCCGCGCGGTAGGATGCGCGGAGTAGATTCGTGGCGCGAACCGATCGAATTCATAGAGATTGCCATACTAATGACTCTTTGGCCTACCGTTGTGAATCTGCGCAACTCTGAGTAATCTGCGGATTGATAAGTTCTTTGATTTGATAAATGAAGGAAGCATGATCCGCAGATGCCGCAGATGCACGCAGATTCGGGACAAGTCGACATGCAACATGCAACGCCTTCGCGTTTTCTTGCCGCTGTTGCATGCCGCGGACGATCGCCCTAAGTCATTTGTTGGCAAGTGTTTGCGGCATAGGTTCTCGACACATCGGCTACCCCCTCGCAAGTTGTGGGCGTTCTATATGCGATCCGGCAAGGACGGCGGCGCATCTAGCGTTGACTCGTACTCCCGTGGCGGCAACTGGTGCATATTTCGCCGTTTTCGGCCAAAAGTCTTTTCATTTTTCGAATTCGCAGTTTTTGCCGTGTTTTCTTGGGGTTTTGCAAGCCAGGAGACACTCAGGATAGACCCAGGAACCACCCAGGATGAACTTAGAATGAACCCAGGAACGCGCCTCGCGGCCGGTTAATGCACCACGGCAGCGAACAGCGGGCTTCCGAGCGGGGAGCAGAGAGTCGGGAGCAGGGAAGCGTCCCTCTCGCCTTTCGAGAGAGAGCCAGCGGTGAGGGCACGGTCGGCGGTGTCGCGGGCATTTTTCTGTCATCCATCTTTCTGTCATTCACTTTTGACTTCGCGGGCTTTGCGTCTTGGCGCGAGATTTTTTTTCGCGGCGTAGTACGTCCATATTCCGCGGAAAACGTCCTGCTTTCGCGTCAACACTCGTTTGGAACCTATATAGAACTCGCATAGAAAGTGCATAGGAATTGCATAGAAACGCATAGGAATGCATAGGATCGCAGGGAGGTCTTGTAGAAATGGCGGGGCGAGGTGCGTGGAGTGGGGAGTGGGGAGTGGGGAGTGGGACAACCACGAAACACGCGAATTACACGAAAGCCGGAGAGAGCCACGCGAGCGCCCATTCGCGCGATTCGAAGAACACAAAGACCGCAAACCGCCGCGGATGAAACGCGGACGGACTTCCCTTTTTGGCCCGTGCCCGATCCGTGGCTGCGACTTCCGACCACCGACATCTGACCTCCGGGCCTTCTCATTATCCACTTGCCACTACCCACCGGCCACCACCCACCTTCCTCTTGTTGTTTACAGTACATAACATCTATATATATATCCGAATCTCGCGCTATGCGAAAATCGCGAATTCTTTTCGGATTCGGTCCGACCCCTTGGCGGACAAGGACTTAAAGAATTTCGGAGGTCATTTATGACATAGCGCAACTCGGCCACTTGTTTTGCCCGGCGGCGTTTTGCGACGCGGAGATTGGAACCACGACACACGCGAAGGACACGAAAGGCGGACGCCGCGACGAACGACAAACGCAGTTATCACCCCATCGAGCTCGCCTCGGTCGGTGAAGCAGATTGGACAGCTACGCCGACGTACCGCCGAACCACACCCCACTGCGTCCCCGCCCCGGCCGCCAAAGGCGGCCGGGGCGGGGACGGAATTGAAAGCTATTCGTCGCGCGGTGTTATTAGCCATTCAGTCTTATTCACCGACCGAAACAAGCTCGGTAGGGTCTTACCGTATGTCGGCTGCCATTTTGGCAGTCGCTCTCGCCTCGCTGGCATCGGCCGTTTCCTGCGATGCGCCCCACCCTCGCGATAATCAGCCGCTGGGGCGCATCGCCAGCCGTTGCCGTAAGTCTATTGCAGACAGCCGTTTACAACACCTTTCAGCGAGGGCGTTTGGCGCCCCTCCATACGAAGGGGTTGGGGCGCATCTCGCGGTCGGACGGGCCGGCCGCCTGCCATTCCTTGTATGTAAACAGAAGTATACAGTAGGCAGCAACTATCGTGCCAATCGCTCGAAATCCGGCCCGTGCGGGCGAAGACACGTTTTGGCTGACATTCTGTGAACCACCGGCGCGTGCTGGCGCTCCAGACGGCCTGCGCCAGTCCTGTGTCAACCCGCCGGTGCCGCCCGGCTCCCATTGCACCCTACCGGCGGTACAATCAGCACCCGCGACCAAAGCGACGATTAACGGGCCGGCGAAGTGGCGAGAAGAGGGAGGGCTGGCATGCCCTATGCCCTCTCCTGGCCACTTGGTTCGCCACTTCTCTTAGCGTAGAATGGCTCGGTGATGGGAATCAATTATGGACCCGGAAAACCCACAAGCAGAGCTTTTAGGCTCCCAAGAGGAGCCTACGCTAGGCCACTCCACAAGAGGGGTGCCGAATGAAAGTTAGCGCGATAATGTGCCCGATAAGAATCTGACGGACCCTTAACGACTGTAGTGTGGTGTATAATAGTATATGTACACGAGTCATTCATCGCTGGCAGCACGATTCATCCCAAGGAGTTGGAAGAAGATGCCCCGCCAAAACTGCTCATTTGAATTCCTATATCGCCAAAACGACGCGCAGAGCCAACTGCCGTGGAACCAGATTCTGTTTGAAACTGACAACTTCGTGGCGTTGCCGACCCTAGGTGGCGCTGGTTGAAGGCTGGCTGCTTATCGTTCCGAGGCGACCATACCTTTGCGTCGGTGCCCTAGAAGCTCCGTTACTGGAGGAACTTATTGACTTCAAGCGTGTGGTAGCAGATGCGTTAGAGGAATGCTATGGCCCTGTCGCCGTTTTTGAACATGGTCCGGCAGAGTCATCGCAACAGGTCGGATGTGGGGTTGACCACGCGCATCTTCACATCCTCCCATCTATTCGGAACCTACTGGCTTCTGCCTCGGAAGTCTTTCCTGACCCTCATGGCTGGCACGAAGTTTCCGGCATTGAGGAACTGGCAGGATTCTACGCGGCTGGACGCTCATATATTTATGTCGAACAACCCCTCGGCAACCCATCGGTTGCCTCGCACGCTCGATTTCCCAGCCAACTAATGCGGAAGGCGATCGCGTTAAGGTTAGGCGTCCCAGAGCAATTCGATTGGCGTACATATCCATTCATTGAAAACGTAGACGCCACCATACGAACCTTGCGGCTTCGCAAGCGCAGCGGAGTGTTGGCGATGGCCACGACAAACTGAAGGTGATGGACAACAACCCTGAACCAGCACCCGGATTTGCGCCAGACGATCCGGTTGACGGCCGGAAGCCTGGCGAATGGGACACTCGCTATCCCGATGTCGCCCGTAAGAAAATCCATACAGAGGCTTGCTATCTTGCAGGCTGTCTTGTGCTCGCTCCTGTAGCTTGTTGGCTTGTCGGCCATTTCGGATCAAACTTCGCGGCTGATCATGGATCGGCGGCGGCGCCGGCCGGTTGGCAGCAGTTTGCATTTGCTTGGATTGGAGGGATGTTGGGCGGGACACTTTTCTCGATAAAGTGGCTTTACCATAGCGTGGCAAGAAACATCTGGAACATTGATCGCAGATTATGGAGACTCTTTACGCCACACCTATCCGGGGCGGTAGCGTTCGCGTTCGTTATCCTGACTTCTACCAAGCTGATCTCGATTTTCGACGAGAGGGCATTTCAGTCCGTTTGGACGTGCTTTGGCCTTGGATTCCTTGTTGGCTATTTCTCCGACAGCGCAATGGCAAAACTGAACGAAGTTTCTCACACGCTTTTTGGAGCGGGAAAAGCGACTGCACAACAGGAAACTCATGGCAAAAGCGACGCCAACTCGAAACAGTGACATAAGATTCGTTCAATGCCCGACTCCATAGTCCTGAGTTCACATTTTGGGGGCGAATCGGACTCGGCAAGGTTTCAACCTTCGTTGGCGGGCATTAAGGCGGTCGGATTAAGCCGCTTGCCAACTCATTGGACGCCTCACTTCTTTGTGATTAGCGCTCCCGCTTCCGCCAGTCTATTTGACACGCAGTTCGGCCTGCCACGATCAGCCGAACCTCTCGAGGTTGAGGCGAGTGACGCCCTTAAGCTATTGCGCCAAGCCGGATTTCAGTCGGTAATTGTTCGCTCAAGTTCAGCCGCCGAGACGCTCGCGGATCGAGGATTGTACGAAAGCAAAGTCTGTCTTTCGGCGACAATTACTCTTCCCCTTGAACGACAATTAGAATTCCCGGTTGAGAACCAGAGGCGTGCGGCCCCCCCTTTTGTGAAGCGCAGCGCAGCGGAGCGAAACAAAAGGGGGGGCCGCACGCCGCCGCGGGTGGCCCTCGCCAATCTCAGGCCGCGTCGGGCGGCTTGGTTCGCTTGGCCTCGTCCAACCGGTAGCTCGGGATGTTCAACTCCAAGATCACGCTGTGATGCACCAGGCGGTCGATTGCCGCCGCTGTCGTCATCGGATCCTTGAAGATCGTCTCCCACTTCGAGAACGGCAGGTTGCTGGTCAGCATCACCGTGCCGCGCTCGTAGCGTTCCGCCAACAAGGTGAACAGCACCTCCATCTCCTCCCGGCTCTGCTGCACGTAGCCGATGTCGTCGATCAAGAGCACCTCGCACTTCGACATCTGCTTTAGCACCCGGTTGAGCTTCAGATCCCGTTTGGCCGCCAACAGTTCCTGAACCAGCAGGGCACACGACCATGAGACCACCTTCCGTCCGTTGCGAACCAATTCCTGGGCGATCGCCGATAACAGGTGCGTCTTTCCCGATCCGGTCTTGCCGAACAACAACAGGTTCTCGCGGCGGTCCACGAACGAGCCTTCCATGAGCGTCCGCACTTGGCGAGAGACCTTCGCCGGCAACCGCGCCAGGTCGAAGCTCGCCAGATCCTTCTCCAGCGGCAAACGGGAATCCCGCAGCAGCCGCTCGGTCCGCTTTGCCAAGCGGCCCTGGCATTCCCGCTCGGCCAGTTCCAACAGGTACTGCTCGTAGCTGGCCGTCTCCTGTAATGCCCGTCGGGCCAGTTCCTCAAAACACTCCCGAAACGTCGGCAAGTGCAGTTCCCGCAAGCAAGCCGCCAACTTCTCTTTCAAATCCCCCTTCGCACCCATCCCACACCTCCTTGTGCAAGAACAAGTCATCGAAATCCGACAAGTCCACTACTTCGACGGTCACTTCGGTGACCGCCGGAACTTCCTCGGCCCGCTGGACCAACGTTTCGACCGCGGCCCGGGTCGCGGGCTGGCCGCTGTTTAGAAGCGTTCGCAACGCCTCGTCCACGGCCGTCTCGCCGTGGCCTGCCGCCAGATAGAGAATCTGCAAATACTCCTTGTGACCGCGCTTGGGCTGCGCTTCCCGCAAGGCGTCGAAGGCCATGCGAAAGCGGCTCGTGGGAAACAGCTCTTCCCGGTAAACGTAGTTCTCAAAAGCCCCCGGTTTTCGCACCAACCAGTCGATAATGTGCCGGTAGTTGATGGCGTGTTTGTTCCGCCCGCGCAAACGCGGAAAGCGCTCCATCTCCTTCTGGGCGTACCAGACCTCGACATGCTCCACGTACAATCGCACCTCGACCCGCTCGCCAATCAAGCGGCTGGGAACCGAATAAACATTTCGGTCTACATGGACCAAACTCCCCGTATCCACGCGTACCGGGATTCGCTTGCAGCTCTCCCGTCGCCGATCCGGCAGAGGCCGAAGGCCAGGCAACTCTTCGTCCAGCCGCTTGCGACGGCCCGCATTGCGAA
Organism: uncultured Planctomycetia bacterium; assembly: GCA_963707295.1. Taxonomy (GTDB): domain Bacteria; phylum Planctomycetota; class Planctomycetia; order Pirellulales; family Thermoguttaceae; genus JANXQG01. The sequence continues at coordinate 1,206,340 of CAVPPL010000005.1, read as the reverse complement.
CCGCCACCAGCTCTTTCAAGAATCGTACATAGGCTTCACGGCTCTCGAAGTCCCGGTTGCCACGCAATAACAGGGCCTGCTCCACCGCTTCCTTGAAACGCCGATGCGATTGTTCGACATCTCCGTTCTCGTTCGGTTCCCGGGGCTGGATCTTCTCCATCTCCATCCCGTAGTAGCCCAACAGTCCCTTGTACCGCGCGGTGAACTCCTTCATGTCCGATCCGTTGTTGACCGCCAGGCTCATCCGATCCGTGCGGTGTCGTTCGGGCACGCCGCCCAATTCCCACAGGGCGTCTTGAAGTCCTTCGCCGAGGCTCTCGAAACTCTCGGAAAAACAGACCGTCACCGACTCCCAGTTCGAGTACGTCAGCACGAAGTGGTAAAGCAGATGGTCGAACGACTGCCCGCCAATGATCACGGCCAGGCTTTCCATGTGGGTGAAATCCGACGCACACAACCGTCCCGGATGATGCACTTGGCTGAAGAACACCTCCTTCGCCGGGCCGGCCGTCGCTCGCCAACGTTTCACGCCACGCTGAAAGCTGCGCAACTGCGTTTCGTCGAACTTCCCCGGGTATTTGATCTGCAGCGCTCCAAACAGCGTCTTGGCCTCCAGGCCAGGCGCCTCGTGCAGTTGCGCCATGCACTTCCGGCCACACCTCGGCAAACAGGTCTGCCCGTGTCCGCCACGAGCGATCCGGCACAACTTCGCTGGGAAGCCGACCCAGCCGCCTATACTTCCTCGCCGTCTTCTCGTCCATGCTCGCCTTGTCTGCCGACTGAACCAGAGTCTTCCCTGACGACAACACCTGCCACAACCGCTTCACCTGCTCATCCGTGACCATTGCAAGTCCCCCTCCTACGGAGACTTGCAACAGTCTATCTGACCAGCCTCAACTGGCCTCAACCGGGAATTCTAATTGTCGTCAGACCGGAAAAGTAATTGTCGCTATAGAGTCTGTGAATGTCGTGAATTGCCGGTCCTTGAGGCGGCGCAGTCCATTTTGCAGCATGCGAGTCTACTCGATCCGTCGCAACGAGCGAAAAGCGCTCGGAACATGGCGTTGATCATTCAAGGATACGTTGACGCCAGGATATGCGGGCACTTGTCCAACGAACGGCGAGTCAGCAGAAGGGTGACGGACTGGACATGGGAATACGAATACAGTAAGCGAGAGTCATTAGCGACTACGGAGCGGATCGTGATCCGACGGTCGCGGCAAGCAGCAGCAAATGATATCGATTTGGCGTGCGGCACAACCAACCAGTTGCATTTGCGGCTAAGGGAAATCGCAACGGCTTGTAGCAAGCTCAGCAAACGACGGCACTTTGAGTGGCTTTGGGATGGAAAGCGTATTTGGGTCGTCCAGTGCGACGAAGAGGAAGAGATTGTATCGCCGAAGCCCGGAAGCGTTTTTGCAGTTCGAGATCTCTCCTTTCCGTTCCGATCCTTCAAGACCCTTAAGCCAGCATTCGATACGGTGCGGCGCTGGCCGAAGGCGGAATGCATTGCCTTGTTTCGTGACTGTGCGCTCCCCTACGGGAAAGTATTCGTGCTGGAGAATGAAGAAATCCTTCGCGGCTTAGGCGAAGGAACTGTCGCCCATTCGCTTCGCGAGGACCTGACCGATCTAATGCGGGTTCCCATCGTAATCCGCAGCGATGTTTCGAAGGAATCCAAAAAACCTGGTTTGCTCCTTCCAAGGACCGATGCCGTGTCCTCAGTGCAGATTGCCGAGGATTGGCTCCGCAAAACAGCGTTAACGCTGACAGAACAGGGTTTGCCCCCAAATAGTTTCTGCTTTCTACTTCACCGCGTTATTCCCGCGACGACCGGGGTCTTTGCCTATTCGCGGCCTGGCGTTTCCCGAGTACGGATTGATTCGCTGTGGGGAAGTCCGGATGGGTTGGGTTACTTCGCGCATGATTCCTTTGATGTAGACATTGAGAAGAAAAAAGTGCTCGGAAGCCATCTTCGATGTAAGACGCACTACGTTGACTTGGATGCAAAAGGCGATTGGGCTGACGTAGCCAACGGGCGCCCCTGGGATTGGAGGCCTTCTCTCAACAAAGACGAACTGACCACGGTTGCGTCCTATGCGCATTCCATTGCAGCTAAGGTCGGCACTGCGGTAAGCGTAATGTGCTTCGTTGGCGTGGACCCGCGTTCTGATTTGCCGCCCTGCCTACCATGGTTCTATACGGGGGAGGTTGAGCCAGAATTTGATCCAAATGTTACTACGACCCGGTTTGCCGGCAAGAATTTCGTTGTGTCATCCGAAGAGGATTTGAGCTCCTTTAAGACGTATTTCTCTGGTAGTCAACGTAATCGGTCGGTCAGCATTCGTCTTCGTCCGTGTCCACAACTGCTGCGATCAAGAGAGTTCCTTCAAGGGGTCACGGATGCGGCTTTAGTATCCGGTGCTGCAATCGAATTGGAGGGCAGCTTACTTTCGCACGCCTACTACATTCTCCGACGGCAAGGGGCTCGGATTCGATGTGTCGATCTATTTGAGGGGACCACAAACCGGCAGTTGTTCGGCAAACTCGTCCGAGATCGAATCCCGTTGAGAATCGTGTCGCACGGTGAGGAACCGCGCACGTACAAGGTAACGCGACACGAACTCCTGGCGCTTCTTAGGGCCAAGGCTGTTGAAGAGAGCCTGGAACTCTTCTGGGAACCTGCCTCCAGCAATCTAATCGAGGAACTCGCGGACTTGATGGAAGTGATCGAGGCAATCTACAGTACCGTTGGGAGAACAATTGAGGAAGTACATCAGTTAGCGGAGGCGAAGAAGCAGGAACGAGGAGGCTTCGAGAAGGGCATTGTCTTGGTCGAGACGCGAGCCACTCCGTTGATAAGGCGCCAGCCGAAAGAAGACGATCTGTTCAGTGATTCCGACGACGCGCCACCTACGCCATCGGAGCCAGACAAGGCTGGATTGCTCCGGCAGATTGTTCTGGAAAGTCGAAAACCGCGACTGGAAGGAGACATGCTCGCAATCCCGTTGGTGCCGCCTGATGTTGACAGCCTTTCCCAGAAGATCGTGATACGGATGGCGGACGGAACGCAGGAGGCGGTAATAAGCTATGACAAGTCGATTGTCCGCGTGCTGCTTCGACCACATACTGCGCTAACGCCCGACTCGCGACAGCTCACACTCCCTTTCCCCGAAAATTGAAACAGAATGATCGCAGTTCCGGCCCTCCGGATGCCAAAACTCAGAACGATTTATGAGAGCGAGTTGTTGGGTCCGATTGCGCAACGTCGAACGCCGTATTACAGGCGTTTTCTTGCCTCGCCGCTGGCGTGAACTATCCGACCAATCAATAGATAACGGGTCCGCGCCGAACGGCCCCCTCGCGCGTCTCCCTCACCCCCGACCCCTCTCCCCGGAGTACCGCAATGTCGTTCGGCACGCGGTTTGGCGGGAGGATTGAGTGGGTGGAGTGTGAGGAGTTTGGTTGAACGGAGGGCGTTGCGGGCAATCTAGTCGAGCTTGCCCGACGCGGCGAGGATGCGGTGTGCGCAGCCGCGTGCGGCCACGTCCGTCGGGGGCGCACGGAGTGGTCGGATCAATTCTTCGATTTTTTCAAGCTGGCCAGGTAGGCCGCGAACTCTTGGTCACTGACCCAGCCGAGCAAGTGGAATTGGATCGTCTCGAAGGTCCGCTTGGTCGGCTTCGAGCCGGTGCGGATCGCGATCAGCAAACTGACGATCAAAGCCGCGTACATCTGCAGCGCGACGCCGTTTTCCTGATGCGACACCAAGTGTCGGGCGCCGAGCACGCACTTCAGCCAACGGAAAAACAATTCGATCGTCCAGCGATAGCGATAGGCAATGGCCACCAGGTCGGCCGCCAGATCAAGCCGGTCGGTGATCAGCCACAGCTCGCTCGTCTTGCCGGTCCGATCCGCGCAGCGCACAACCACCAATCGCATCGCGCGCCCGACGACATCCTTGTGATGGGAAGTGCCCAGCCGCTTGAGAATCACGTCGCGGACGACGCCCGCCCGAGCGGCCTGCGGCGAGACCGGAAGCTCTTTCTCGACATGCAAGGCGAGATCGTCTTTGACGCGCGTGATCAGCGACGAACCGGCGTCGAGCACCGACCGCATCAGCTCGAAGCTGGCGTAGCCCCGGTCATTCACGTAAAGCAGTCCCGGCTGGAGCATGGCCTTCATCGCGGCCGGCTCCGAACAAGCGGCCGCGGTGATGGTGGCGTCCAGCGGAACCCATTTTGCCACGGAGAACTGCAAGTGCAGCTTCACGCCGCGATGCTCGGCATCTTCCCAAAGGGCCCAAGCCATGCGGGGCAACGCCGCAAAAACCGAGCCGTTGACCGCCGTGAGATTCTCCAGGGCTTCGGCTTCCCGCCCGCGCAGTTGGGACCGGGCCTGCCGAGCGAGTTCCTTGAAAATCGGCCGGACCAGGGCCGGATCGAACACGCCGACCGACTCGCTGAGCGAGCCGAGCGACACGCGGGGAATGCCCAGCTTGCGTTGGACTCGTTCCCAATTCGAGGCGTTCTGCAAAGCCCGCAGGCTGTCGAGCGAGGGGTTGAAAAAATACAACAACAGCAGCGTGAGGTAATGATCGTAGAAGAACTTCCGGTTGCCGGCCCGATCGCGCTCGGCGCCAGCGGAATGGATTTGCTCCAGCAGCCGCCCCACGGGAGCGATCAATCGCATCGCCTGGAGCCGGTCACTCGCCTGCTCTGTTTGCCGCTGTCGGGTTGAATCAGTGCGCGCCATATGGCAGTCATCCTAGACCATCATCTCCCAGGCGGAAATTTCGTGCCGAACGGCATTGCGGAGTACCGGGGCGAGGGGTCTATAGCGACAATTACTTTTCCGGTCTGACGACAATTCAGAATTCCCGGTTGAGGCCAGTTGAGGCTGGTCAGATAGACTGTTGCAAGTCTCCGTAGGAGGGGGACTTGCAATGGTCACGGATGAGCAGGTGAAGCGGTTGTGGCAGGTGTTGTCGTCAGGGAAGACTCTGGTTCAGTCGGCAGACAAGGCGAGCATGGACGAGAAGACGGCGAGGAAGTATAGGCGGCTGGGTCGGCTTCCCAGCGAAGTTGTGCCGGATCGCTCGTGGCGGACACGGGCAGACCTGTTTGCCGAGGTGTGGCCGGAAGTGCATGCGCAACTGCACGAGGCGCCTGGCCTGGAGGCCAAGACGCTGTTTGGAGCGCTGCAGATCAAATACCCGGGGAAGTTCGACGAAACGCAGTTGCGCAGCTTTCAGCGTGGCGTGAAACGTTGGCGAGCGACGGCCGGCCCGGCGAAGGAGGTGTTCTTCAGCCAAGTGCATCATCCGGGACGGTTGTGTGCGTCGGATTTCACCCACATGGAAAGCCTGGCCGTGATCATTGGCGGGCAGTCGTTCGACCATCTGCTTTACCACTTCGTGCTGACGTACTCGAACTGGGAGTCGGTGACGGTCTGTTTTTCCGAGAGTTTCGAGAGCCTCGGCGAAGGACTTCAAGACGCCCTGTGGGAATTGGGCGGCGTGCCCGAACGACACCGCACGGATCGGATGAGCCTGGCGGTCAACAACGGATCGGACATGAAGGAGTTCACCGCGCGGTACAAGGGACTGTTGGGCTACTACGGGATGGAGATGGAGAAGATCCAGCCCCGGGAACCGAACGAGAACGGAGATGTCGAACAATCGCATCGGCGTTTCAAGGAAGCGGTGGAGCAGGCCCTGTTATTGCGTGGCAACCGGGACTTCGAGAGCCGTGAAGCCTATGGACGATTCTTGAAAGAGCTGGTGGCGGTTCGCAATGCGGGCCGTCGCAAGCGGCTGGACGAAGAGTTGCCTGGCCTTCGGCCTCTGCCGGATCGGCGACGGGAGAGCTGCAAGCGAATCCCGGTACGCGTGGATACGGGGAGTTTGGTCCATGTAGACCGAAATGTTTATTCGGTTCCCAGCCGCTTGATTGGCGAGCGGGTCGAGGTGCGATTGTACGTGGAGCATGTCGAGGTCTGGTACGCCCAGAAGGAGATGGAGCGCTTTCCGCGTTTGCGCGGGCGGAACAAACACGCCATCAACTACCGGCACATTATCGACTGGTTGGTGCGAAAACCGGGGGCTTTTGAGAACTACGTTTACCGGGAAGAGCTGTTTCCCACGAGCCGCTTTCGCATGGCCTTCGACGCCTTGCGGGAAGCGCAGCCCAAGCGCGGTCACAAGGAGTATTTGCAGATTCTCTATCTGGCGGCAGGCCACGGCGAGACGGCCGTGGACGAGGCGTTGCGAACGCTTCTAAACAGCGGCCAGCCCGCGACCCGGGCCGCGGTCGAAACGTTGGTCCAGCGGGCCGAGGAAGTTCCGGCGGTCACCGAAGTGACCGTCGAAGTAGTGGACTTGTCGGATTTCGATGACTTGTTCTTGCACAAGGAGGTGTGGGATGGGTGCGAAGGGGGATTTGAAAGAGAAGTTGGCGGCTTGCTTGCGGGAACTGCACTTGCCGACGTTTCGGGAGTGTTTTGAGGAACTGGCCCGACGGGCATTACAGGAGACGGCCAGCTACGAGCAGTACCTGTTGGAACTGGCCGAGCGGGAATGCCAGGGCCGCTTGGCAAAGCGGACTGAGCGGCTGCTGCGGGATTCCCGTTTGCCGCTGGAGAAGGATCTGGCGAGCTTCGACCTGGCGCGGTTGCCGGCGAAGGTCTCTCGCCAAGTGCGGACGCTCATGGAAGGCTCGTTCGTGGACCGCCGCGAGAACCTGTTGTTGTTCGGCAAGACCGGATCGGGAAAGACGCACCTGTTATCGGCGATCGCCCAGGAATTGGTTCGCAACGGACGGAAGGTGGTCTCATGGTCGTGTGCCCTGCTGGTTCAGGAACTGTTGGCGGCCAAACGGGATCTGAAGCTCAACCGGGTGCTAAAGCAGATGTCGAAGTGCGAGGTGCTCTTGATCGACGACATCGGCTACGTGCAGCAGAGCCGGGAGGAGATGGAGGTGCTGTTCACCTTGTTGGCGGAACGCTACGAGCGCGGCACGGTGATGCTGACCAGCAACCTGCCGTTCTCGAAGTGGGAGACGATCTTCAAGGATCCGATGACGACAGCGGCGGCAATCGACCGCCTGGTGCATCACAGCGTGATCTTGGAGTTGAACATCCCGAGCTACCGGTTGGACGAGGCCAAGCGAACCAAGCCGCCCGACGCGGCCTGAGATTGGCGAGGGCCACCCGCGGCGGCGTGCGGCCCCCCCTTTTGTTTCGCTCCGCTGCGCTGCGCTTCACAAAAGGGGGGGCCGCACGCCTCTGGTTCTCAACCGGGAATTCTAATTGTCGTTCAAGGGGAAGAGTAATTGTCGCCGAAAGGAGGGGAGACCGGAGTTCAAGCGTGAGGCCGCAAGACTGATCTTCGCACGCTTCTCCTCGTGCTTTGCGGCGAAGGGCCAGCCGCTGGCCTGATCTTGGTTCCGTTCACCTCGGCACTTTGAGGAGAAGGACTGACCGCAGCCTGATCCTGGCTCCCTTCTCCTCCGGTACTCCGGGGGAGAAGGGCTGGGGATGAGGGGGCTGAAGGCGTGGACATGAGGAATCATCCCGCACTCCCATGCCGCAACATGTCTTGGATGCATTGAAGAACTTGCTAGGGTGGCCCCGATACGTGGCGCGTTCCATTTCGCCGACGACCGACGCCCTTTGCCGTCACGCCGCTTGGAATCAACCTCTTGAATGACTTCGCCTTCATGAAGACTTTCGGAAGGCCGGAGGACCGCGATCCGCTAAGGATCGTCGAATCAATAAGTGTCGGGGTTCCCAACGTACTCATCACGCTCCGCCGTGATGGCCCTTCATCACGGCGGAGCGTGATGAGTACAGTTATTGATTCGCCAGTCCTAAGCGGACGCAAACTCCTCCTCTCCCTCCCCGCCGGGCCGCCTCCGTCGGCCCGGCGGGGAATGGTGTCATAGTCTCAGATTATGCTACAATACTATGAAACGAATCCTTGGTTCTGGCAACGACAATCATGGCGAGCATGAAGGAAATTCGCGCGGTTGGACGACAAATCGGGCACGAATTCCATCCTGATCGCGTGATTCTCTTTGGTTCACACGCGCGGCGCCGCACGACCCGATTCGGACATCGACCTGCTGGTCGTCGCACCTTTTGAAGGAACGGGGTTTCGGCAATCGCTGAAGATCCTTAATCTCCTCGATCTGCGTCTCCCTATCGACCTGATCGCTTACCGGCCTGAAGAGGTTGACCGGCGGTACCGCGAGGGCGATCCGTTGATTCGCGAAGCCCTTGATTATGGGAAGGTCCTCTATGCCGAACGAGACGGTTAAGGAGTGGATGGCCAAGGCGGAAGGGGACTTCACAGTCGCGTGCCGCGAGATGCGTGCTCGCAAGTCACCCAATTACGATGCGGTTTGCTTCCATTGCCAACAGTGCGTCGAGAAGCTGATGAAAGGGCTTCTTATCCATCTCGGCGTTACTCCGCCCAAAACGCACATGCTGTTGGTATTGGATGAACTGCTTGGCTCTGCTTGTGCCGAATGGTAGTGGCCGGCCGACGAACTTCGGTTCTTGAGCCGCGCGGCGGTCTTCCTGCGATATCCTGGTGATTCGGCGGTGAAAGAGGATGCAACGGAAGCAATGGCTCTTGCCAAGCGGCTGCGCGGTTCCTTATTGACTCTCTTAGCTGACGAGAGAAAGAAATCCGAACCTTCGTAATCGCGATTAGCGCTTAGTTGCGATCGTACAAGAGAGCGCAAACCCCCGAACTGCCAGACGCGCCGCCGCATAGGGCAGCCATTCCAACGCCGGTTCAAGCAGGCATTTCAGCCCGGTCAGGCCGCCGCCGCATAGAACAAACTGCTTGGGCAAGACCGCCATCGGCGTTGCGACCTTCGCGAAGCCCGCCTCGTAGAGCATCGCGCGGACTTCGCGAAGCGTGTATTCTTTGAGGTGCAGCCCCTGGGCTTCGGTCCGGGGCGGATAAGCCAGCGCGGTCGCGTCGAATGGCCGCATGTGCCAGTTGGGAGTAATGGTCACCAACTGCCCGCCCGGCGGAAGCATGGAGTAAATCCGCCGCAGCCAGTCGCCGATCTCGTCGGGCGGAATATGTTCCCAAACGTCATTCCAATAGATGAGGCTCCAAGGAGCATCGTGCCACCAGGGGCCGTCCTGGAGCAAATCGCCTACGTGCAAGTTCTCTTCGTGCTCGTGCCCAAGTAACTCGACGGCCTTTTGCCGGAGCGAACGCGACATTTCGATGCCGGCGAACGGAATACCCGCATCGCGAACCGCCCTTAGGAGCTTTGCCGCGCCGAATCCGATCTCGAAAAGCCGCGGCACGATCCCGCGTCTTTGCTGGCGGCGGAGCAGGTCCAAGACAAGCCGAATATGGCGCGCATGGATGCCCATTACGGGAGCGCCGCCAAGTCCATGCGCTGCGGCGAAGATTTGCGGGACCGTATCGTACGCTTGGCCAACGGCCTCGGCGGCGCTGGCGCGTCCCCTTCTTTGCCGCCAGGATGCGGCGGGCGAAGGCGCGCTCCTGCTCCCATTGCAGCGAAAGCAGTTCCGGCTGCGACAAACCGGCCAGCGAGCGGGTGCTTCCATCTGCAAGCACTACCGAATGATCGCTTGAATCGACGGCCTCAAACGCCAATTCCGCTTCGTCCGTCAGAAGACTCATAATCGCGCCCCGCCTCGTGTTCTAGCAAATGTCTCCATCGCTAGGGTAGGTCACGGGCGGAATGAGTCAAGCGGCGTCACTTCTGTTCGTTCACCACCGCGTACGAGGTCGCCTTGGCATCGCCCAGATCGGTCTCGATATGGATCGTCTTTACCACTTTGCCCGTCTCGGACGGGCTGGCGATGAACGTCACCGGCAAGACATGAACGTCCTTGGCATCGCTAGGCGGTTGGGGGATTTCAAAAGATCCCTTGTCGCCGGTGATCGACTTGATGCGGAACGGTTTGTCGGCGCGAACGACCAGCCGACGGCTCACTTTTTCGCCCGCGTTGACCACGCCAAGAAACAGGTTCGACGGGCTGACGCTCACGCTGGGCCGGACCTGGCCTTCAACTTGAATCGGCATCTGCGCCATGAAGGGGTCGTTGGTCGTCAGAATTGCGTGGTCGGTCACATAGCCCGAGGGCGTGGAGGGATCGAGCCGGACTTTCAAGTCGTACCAGGTCTGGCTGCCCTGGCGAGCGACCGGGATGATCTCGCCCTGAAGGTGCGGATCAGAAAAATGAAGACCCGTGAGCTGCCAGCCGGGATAATCGGCGCGGTACAAACGGACCTTAGTTTCCGCCGGTTTGCCCTGTTCGACGGCACCGAACTGCACGGCCGAAGGCTCCATCATCACGTCCGTGTGGACGTAGGCGCGGATTTGCAATTGCACTTCCGCCCAGGCCGGCCGGTCGAAGGTCACGGTCAGCGTTGCCGCCCGCTGGCCAATGTGAGTATCGCTATTGAGATGGGCGAGGATACCGCCCTGCTCGTAGGTCTTCAGCAAATCCTTGCCGTTGGCGACTGTGGGCGTCGTGCAGCCGCAACTCGTGCGGACCGAGGCGATATGCACGTCCGGGATCAGATTGTTCGTGATGGGAAAGACGAATTCCGCCTTGGCGCCGCGGGCAACCGAGCCGAAGTCGTGTACCTTCTCCGCGAATAGTCTCTCCGCCCACTGCTGGGCCGACAAAGTTGACGCGGCTAACGTAACCAAGACAAAACTGAATGCAAATGGGCGACTCATGGCAACTCCTCCAAAAACAACCGGATACTCTGGAACGTCGCCATTCGCTCCGCGCAAAAATCGCTTGCGCGGAGCGAAAGCGGCAATTCGCTTTGGTTTAAGCTCTCAATGGAACTGTACGCCGAAGGTCACTCCAATTCAAGGGGCACCGAACCCAAGTTTTTCGCTGAATTCCTGCGGAAAAGTCGGTGAATTCTCTCCAATCCATGCACAACGCCCGACTTGCAAAGCGCACGTTGGTTTATTATCATGGAGTTCTCCCACCTTGGCATCCCGCCTTTGCCTAATAGATCGATTTGATGAGCCAGCATCTGCTAGGGACGATGCGTGCCGAAACTTGTCACTCTCCCGCGCCTGCCGCGGGCGAGGCGAATGATCTCGATTTCATCCGCCTGGAGAACATCACCAAGACATACCACTTGGGTGACATCAACGTGCCGGTGCTCAAAGACATCTCGCTCACCATCGCCCGCGGCGAGATGGTAGCCCTGATGGGTTCGTCGGGCTCCGGCAAGACGACGCTCATGAACATCCTCGGTTGCCTCGACCGGCCCAGTTCCGGCCAGTTCTGGCTCGATGGCCAGGAGATGAGCCAGCTTACGCCGGACGAACGGGCAGTCGTGCGAATCGAAAAACTGGGATTCGTCTTCCAAAGCTTCAACCTGCTGCCGCGGACCACCGCGCAGGAAAATGTCGTCATGCCGCTGGACTACGCGCTGCGGCGTCCGTCGCACCACGAGAGCCGCCGCCGTGCGGCGTCGCTGTTGGAGCAAGTTGGCCTGGCCGAGCGCGCGGACCACGAGCCCTCGCAGATGTCCGGCGGGCAGCAGCAACGCGCGGCCATCGCCCGGGCGCTGGTCAACCGGCCGGCGCTCCTGCTGGCCGACGAGCCGACGGGCAACCTCGATTCCCGCACCGGCGACGAAATCCTGCGGATGTTCCAGCGGCTGAACGCCCAGGGCATCACGATCATCCTGGTCACGCACGATGCGAAAGTAGCCGGTTACGCGCATCGCACGATCCGCATTGCCGACGGGCTAATCGAAGGGCCGTCCCAGCGGCAGAGCCGCGAGCGGCGCAGCCTCGGCGAAGGGCGGCATCCCGACATGACGGACCGCGCCGTGCGGGCTTTGCATCATCACATCCCGGCCTTAGCCCACCGGCCCTATGGCAACGGCGCGCCAATAGTAGGATGGACTTCCAAATCCGTCGTCAGTGAGCCCGCCGTCAACTTAGTGCCAAAATCCGATGCCATCTCGCAATCTAACGGGACGGGCCCGGAGACCCATCCTGTGGAGAGCATTTCCAGCCAAGCCGATGTGAAGCCGGGGCGGCGATTGTGGCACGGCCACTTTCTCCCGCCCGTTATCCGCACAGCACTGGGCAACCTACACCGGAACAAACTCCGCTCCGCGCTCACCGCCCTGGGGGTGATCATCGGCGTCGGCGCGGTGATCGCCATGACCGAGATCGGCCAGGGGTCCAAATCGGCCATCGACAAGACGATCGCCAGCATGGGGGCCTACAAGATTCCCGTCTTCCCCAACGCCGCCAAGAATGCCGGTGTGAGCCAAGGCGCGGGCACGGTGCAAACGCTCAAGCCGGCCGACGTCGATGAGATCCTTCGACAATGCCCCGCCGTGAGCGAGGTCGTGCCGATGGTTTGGGCACACGCCCAAGTGATTTATGGGAAAAAAAACTGGAGCCCGCAAGGGATCACCGGCACCAGTCCGCGCTATTTGGCGATTCGCGATTGGGAAGACCTCGACGAGGGCCAGTGCTTCACCGACGACGACGTTCGCAAGGGCGCGGCCGTTTGCCTGATCGGCGCGACGGTGCGGCGCGAGCTGTTCGAGGACGAATCGCCCATCGGCAAGATGATCCGCATCCGCAACGTGCCCTTCCGCGTCGTCGGCCTCTTGGACCCGCGCGGCGCGAACATGCAGGGCCAGGACCAGGACGACGTCATCATCGCGCCTTGGACGACGATCAAGTTCCGCGTGAACAGCCAAGGGGCCGGCTCGGCGAATGGCGCGGTCGTCGCCGCGACTTCTTCTGCTTCTTCCACGATAACGGTCAATTCGCTCAGCAATCCATATCCCGCGCCGACTCCGCTCTACCCGCAGCCATCGATCGTGCAGCAGGCCGATACGCCGCAGCCCGTGCGGCAGACTAACGTCGATTTCATCATGGCCAAGGCGGCCGGCGCGGACGAAGTGGCCGACGCTATGGACCAGATCGCTTCTGTGCTCCGCGACAGGCACCACATCATGGCGGGCGATGACGACGACTTCAAAGTCATGGACGTGACCGAGATGTCCCGCGCCGCGGCGCATACGTCCGAATTGATGAGCACGCTGCTCTTGGCCGTGGCGGCCATCTCGCTCGTGGTGGGCGGCGTAGGCATCATGAATATCATGCTCGTCTCCGTCACCGAGCGTACTCGCGAGATCGGCCTGCGGATGGCGGTCGGCGCCCGGCGGCGGCACATCTTGCAGCAGTTCCTGGTGGAGGCGGTCGTGCTCTGCCTGGTGGGCGGCGCTTTCGGCATCCTCGCCGGCCGCGGCGTTTCCATCCTCATCCGCGAGTGGGAACACTGGACCACCGCCGTCTCCTGGCCGGCAATCTGCATTTCCGTCTTCGTGGCCGCGGGCGTGGGCATCGTGTTCGGGTTCTACCCGGCGTGGAAAGCGTCACGGCTGGACCCGATTGAAGCCTTGCGGCATGAATGACGACCGGCCGTCATTCGATCTCGGTCAGCGTCGAATCCGGCTCGCGAGGATAGATCGACTGCGTGCCGCAATCGACCAGCAAGTCGAGTTCCTCAAGCACGATGGCTCCAATGAGTGCGTCTTGCCGGTTCGGCTCGATAACGGCGGAAAAGACGCCGTGTCTGCCCAGCAATTGCAGCCACACGTTGCTGACCACCTGCCGCCTTTCGCGGCGGTTGTCCGCAAGGCGAACGGTCGTCTCGCCGTCGCTCAGCAATCCAAGTTCGTCGACCACGCGCCCGGGCAAGACAAGCTTGGCCGCCCCGCTATCGACAACGCCGGAAAGCGTGACGTGCTTGACCAGATCAAGAACGTCGTCGCGCGGCAAGAGCGCGACAACGTCTCGGTTGTTGGCAATGGCGAACTCGGTGGTGACCCTTCCCATGTCGGCTTTTCTCAGCATGGCCCTCCTCCGGCAAATGCAGTTTCAAGGCGGCGCGAACGACGACGCCACACCCGAATTATAAATCCGTCTGACGTACCGTCAAAGAGACCCCACCGACGCCGCTACGTTGCGCCGTCTATCAATCAATTTTGAAGGGAACGCTTTCTTCCTGCTTTCGTCGCTCATCGGCCGGCATTGAGTCGAGCAATGCGCGTATCGTATAGCCCCCAACCAGTCTGCCGTCTCCGACGTACATCCAGTCGGAGATCTCGTCCTTTTTAACTTCCGCGCTGTCGCCCAATTTGACCGTCGTTAGCTTGTCAGGGTAGTTCTCAATGGAACCATAGAACTTTCCGGAATTATACCGCACCGACGACAGCCACATATGCTCTACGATCTTGCCGTCGCGGAACGCCATCTTTACCATGAATTGCGATTGCGAGGGTTGTGGATTGGCCATCGCTTGAATGAAGGTGTTGACGGACTTGCGAGCTTTCTCGATGGCCGCCTGCATCTTTGGATCGTTATCTTCGACCGCGATAACATCGGGCATTCCCGCACGGTGAACAACCTTTCCAGATTGCTCTTCTTGGCGACCACAACCGCAGACGACCGAAAAGACAATAGCCAATGCAACCAAGAAAGTATTTGAGATATTCACAGCCAACTCGTCCTCGTATCCAAAGGGGTGAAATCGGTCTGCGCGCGCATAGTCCGCAGTTTCCACTTGGTACGCATTATAATAGAAAACCACTTCCGGCGACACCGGTCGGGGCTTGGACCGCGCGGCCGGCTGAGAGACAATGGCAGGGACGGCAAATAACGACGTGAATTGCCAAGTGCTCAGTAGTGAGTACTATGTACAGAGCACTGTAGCGCATTTCGTGTGATTCGTGTATTTCGTGGTTTTCTTCCTCTCGACTGTCCTTCCCCATGCCCCGACTCTTCACCCCCGGTCCCGTCGAAGTCCCCGAAGCCGCCCTGCTAGCCATGGCCCGGCAGGTGCGCCACCATCGCACGCCCGAGTTCCGCCGCACGATGGCCGAAGTCTTCGCCGGGCTGAAATACGTCTTCCAGACGGCAAACGACGTGCTTGTCCTGGCCAGTTCCGGCACCGGCGGCATGGAGGCGGCCGTGGTCAACACCGTGCCCCGCGGCGGCAAGGCGCTCGTGCTGGAGTCGGGCAAGTTCGCCGAGCGCTGGCGGCTGATCGCCGAACGGTTCGGCATCGAGGTCGTCCGCTACGAGCTGCCGTGGGGCGACGCGTTCGAAGCGGCCGAGGTCGCACGGTCGTTGGCCGAACATCCGGACACGGCCGCAGTCTTCGCGACCTTGCAGGAGACGAGCACGGGCGCGGGCCACGACATCGAGGCCATCGGCCGCGTGGTCCGCGACACGCCCGCCTTGTACGTGGTGGACGGCATCAGCGGCGTCGGCGCGATGGAATGCCGCACGGACGATTGGGGCATTGATGTGCTCGTGGTAGGCTCGCAGAAGGCGCTGATGACTCCGCCGGGGCTGGCGTTTCTGGCCGTCAGCCCCAAGGCATGGCGGCGAATCGAGGCGATCGACCGGCCGGCGTTCTACTTCGAACTTCTCGCTTATCGCGAAGCTGCCAAAGCGAACGAGACGCCCTACACGCCCGCTATCCCGCTGATCGAGGCCTTGGCCGAGAGCCTGCGCCTGATCCGCGCGGAGGGCATCGAGAACGTTTGGGCCCGATCGCGGCGGCTCTCGCGAGCGGTGCTGGCCGGGATCGCCGCGTTCGGGTCTGCGCCCGGTGGCCAAGCGGCCGGCGGAAGGCGTCTCGGCCGTCTATCTGCCCGAAGCGATCGACGGCAAGGCTTTCCTCGCGCGGCTGGAAGCGCGGTTCGGCATCAAGCTCGCGGGAGGGCAAGGGCCGCTCAAGGGCCGGATCTTTCGCATCGCGCAGATGGGCCAGATCGACGAGACCGACATCCTCGGTTGCCTTGCGGCGATCGAGTTGGTTCTGCTGGAAATGGGTCATGCTGTGACGTTGGGGTCGGCAGTTGCTGCGGCCGAATCGTCGCTTGCGGCTTCGTCCAATCTATAGCCGCCAACCTCACGGCGGAGCGTGAGGAGCACGATTTCGCACCCTGTCTTTTGGCGGTGACGGTTTTCGCTTGCCGCCAATCTTCCCGGCCAAAAACCGGGAAAGTAGACAAAAGTAGACAAAAAGAGGCGCTGGACTGGCCATTTTATAGTTATTGTTGGTGGTGTTTATCAAGCTATAGATAGTACCACTTTTGCCAAAAATAGTTCCGCTTAAGAGCCGCTTGACAAATTCCTACGGATCTTGTCTACTGTACTATCTCGCAGATACACATGTCCGCCAAATGTTCTTCAACATCGACCCATCCAACGGTTTGGCCATTTACGAGCAGGTCGTCCGGCAGGTCGTTTTTGCCGTCGCCGCCGGATCGCTGAAAAGCGGTGATATGGTGCCTTCGGTCCGTGAGCTTGCCCGTGAGTTGGCCATCAATCCCAACACGGTGGCACGGGCGTACCGCCAATTACAGGACGACGGCGTGCTGCAAGCCGTTCG
Source organism: uncultured Planctomycetia bacterium (assembly GCA_963707295.1). GTDB lineage: Bacteria > Planctomycetota > Planctomycetia > Pirellulales > Thermoguttaceae > JANXQG01. The sequence goes on along the minus strand of CAVPPL010000005.1, from coordinate 1,189,876 downwards.
CGGCACAGGGCTGGCTGTGGCCGACGGGGCTAACGGCCGCTGCGAGGCACAGCGGCGGGCGCTCGTCCGCGCCCGCGTGCAGCAAGTCCTCTTGGAAGCAAAACAGAGCCGCCTCGATCACGCCGAGCTGCGCGAGCTGGTCGAAAGCGAGTTGGCGGCACTCGATCATAACGAGGTGTAATCATGGCGCAAGTAATTCAGCATGTAGGGTGGGTGGAGCACGGAAGTCCTTGCTTAATGGTGCGTTTCGCGAATCGCTTGAACCCACGATGCGGCGTTGTCACAAGGTTCGCTCCGTGCGAAACCCACCATTTTCACGGCGATTCGCTCCACGCACCGTACTATCTCGACAAAATTGAATCCGATCAAAGCGAGGCAAGTCATGTCGCCGGTGATTGAGTTCCACGAAGTTTCTAAACGCTACGGCAAGGAGGTCGCGCTGGATCGCGTGTCGCTGGACGTGCCCGGCGGTTCGGTCTTTGCCCTCTTGGGCGAGAACGGGGCCGGTAAGACGACCGCCATCCGCATCCTCCTCGGCCTGGCCGAGCCCGACGGCGGACGCAGCGCCGCCTTGGGCCTGGACAGCGCGACGAAGGGATTGGAAATCCGCCGCCGCGTGGGCTACGTGCCCGAGCGGCTGACGTTCTACGAATGGATGACCGTCGAGGAAGTCGGCTGGTTCACGGCCGGCTTCCACAACGCGGCTTTTCTGCCCGAATACCGGCGGCTGGCCGCGGAATTCGACTTACCGCCGCGGCGGGCGATCAAGTCGCTCTCCAAGGGCATGAGGGCGAAGGTGGCGCTTTCGCTGGCGATGGCGCACGATCCGGAACTCTTGATCTTGGACGAACCGACCTCCGGCCTCGATCCGCTCGTCCGCCGCGAGTTCCTGGAGAGCATGGTCGACCGCGCGGCGACGGGCAAGACCGTGTTCCTTTCCAGCCATCAGATTGCCGAAGTCGAGCGCGTGGCGGACGTGGTTGGCATCCTGCATCAGGGCAAGTTGGTGCTCGTCCAGCGGCTCGATGAACTCAAGACGAGCGTTCGCGCGCTGACCTTTACGCTGACCAACGGCGCGACCTCACTACCGGCTCTGCCAGGCGAACTGCTCTTCAGCCGCCAGCGAGCGCGGCAATGGCAGGTCTTGGTACGTTCGGCGGCCGAGGATTGCGTGGCCGCGCTGAGCGCGCACCCGTGTGTGCAAAACGTCGAGGCCCGTGTTCCCAACCTTGAAGAAATCTTCATCGCCTACATACAGCGGGGCCGCAAAACCGCCGTGGCCCAACCCGCTGCCGAGGAGGCGAAACCATGAACGCCACCATTTTCTGGCGGATGCTTTGGAAAGAGTGCCGCGCGCAGGCGCTCGTTTTGGATCTCCCTGGCCGTTTTGACGCTGGTGGTCGAATTGCTCGTCGTGCTGAGCTACCGGATGTTCTCTCCCGCCGCCGTGACCGAGCGGGTGGCGATGGTTTTTGCCGTGGGCTTGGGACTGGCGGCCTGCTACGCCTTGGCCTTCGGCGGGACGCTATTCGCCATGGAACGCGAGGCGGAAACCTACGAGTTTCTCCGCGGTTTGCCCGTCACGCCGCTAGCGGTGTTCGCAAGCAAAGTGGCCTTCGCGCTGGCCGGCACGGCAGCCCTTTACCTCGTTGCCTGGGCGCTGGCGCTGATCGTGGCCGGCCAACTCCCCAATCCGGCAGTCCAGCGGCAAATTTGGACCGTATGCGGGCTAAGCGGCGTCGAGCTAATGGCTTGGGGCATCCTCTTTTCCCTGTTGCTAAAGCGTCCGCTGCTGGCGGTGATTGGCGCGGCAATCGTCGCGTCGGTCATGTTCTCGCTCGTTAGCCTGTTGTGGAATCTCAGCGGCGAGGTAGACCAGTTCATCGGCTTGGCCCCCAGCTTCAAGGCCGTGTCGGTCCGGCTTTTGATCGTGGCACTCTTGGCGGCGGCGAATACTTGGTTGGCGTTGCGCTGGTTCCGCGAAAGGCGGCTCCCGGCAGTGCGGTTGCGAGACACGGATGTCGAGAATGCAACCGGCCCGGCAATTGAATCGCCGTCATCGTCGTTCGCCATGCTTGGCCGGCTCTTGTGGCAGGAGTTCCGCCAGTCGGCTGCCATGTCGGCGGGCCTGATTGCCATGTTGCTCCCCATGGTTCTCTACGTAGCCGCAGATTCGATTTTTCGGATCAGTGTTAGTTCGCACGTCCTGATCTGGCTGCTTAACATTCTGACTCCGCTGATGTTTGCATCCTGGTTCAGTGCGCCGCTGCTGGGCGCGTCGGTGTTCCTCGCGGACCAGTCGGGTTGCCGTTTCCGCTTCCTGACCGAGCGCGGCGTCCCACCGCGGCTGGTTTGGCTAAGCCGGCAAATTCGCGGTTTGTCCGTTCTGCTATTGGGATTGCTGTTGGTCCTGTTGCTCTTCATCGGAATTCTCGCCACGGAACGAGGCGGCCCATCGCATGAGGTGATGCAGGCGATTGTAATGGCGATCGAAAGCCTGCTGGGATTCGCGGTCGTGGCCTACGCCTGCGGGCAGCTTTGCTCGATAGGCATCCGTAGCGGGCTGCTGGCCGCGGCATTTGGCACGATCCTGACGGCCGTAGTCTGTGCCTGGGCGGCGATCATGTATTGGCTCTGCCTGAGTTGGCTGTGGGCAGTGGCCCCGCTGCCGCTGGCCTTCTTGTTCGTTACATGGCTGTACGCCCCCGCTTGGCTCGCAGAGCGAAAGACCTGGCGGATGCGGCTTCGCCCGGCCTTGGTGATTGCGGTTCCCGTGGTGACGATCCTGACGGCGGTCCCCCTAGTGCGGGTCTATGAAATCCCGCTGGTTGGCCCCGGGGTTGAAGTTGCCGAATTGAGCAGGCCGGTCACGGCGGAGGATAAGGAGACGCTTGCGCTCTATCAGCAGGCCGTCAAGCTGATGCACGGCGCAGCGGCAACGCGATCCCCGACCGCCGGACCGGACGAAAGTTCCCCGCCTGCGACGAACGTCGCGGCGGAACGGAAGGCCAAGGAGCAACACGAGCAAGCGGTGGCGCTGGCCCTGCAGGCCAGCCGCCGACCGCTTCCGGGTCCTTACTCGGACTTTCAAATCTTGCCTTATCCGGACTGGGAAATGGATCTGGCCAGGCTGGTCCTCGCCAGCGCAGAACGCTTGCAGTCCGACGGAAAACTCGACGCGGCATTGGATCGCTACGAGGCCGCCATGCATATCGCGAACATTGTCCGCCGGAGGGGCTGGTATTACTCGGAGTCGGCCGACTTGGAGGTCCGCGCTTGCGAGGACCTCGCAGGTTGGGCGGCGAAAAAGGCCAGACGCCGCAGCGGGTGCTCGAAGCGCTACGAACCCTGGAGAAGCAATGGCGCGTTCCGCCTTTATACAGCGATGCCGTCAAGCAGCAATATATTCGGAATGTGGAATTTCTACAGACCGATTGGTCCTCGAAGCGGAGCGAGTGGGGAGTCATGTGGCGGCTTCCTTGGGAGCGGGCCCGTGCCTGGCGACTTCTCAACCAAATGACGGCCGAGGAGCTTGCCGAGAGCCGGAGAATTGAAGAGGTCCTCGCTTCCGGGTTCGACGCGTCAGCCGCTGACGCCGTGGCCAGTCCGGCAGATGACAAGACCGTGCGGGTCCCCAAGCGAGACATCACGTATGAACTCGTGCAGCCGATGGTCAGTCCCAGCATTTATGTCCTCGTGAATGGCCAGAACGTGGCCATTGGATATCTAGGCTATTGCTTGAAGGTCGAAACCTACCGCCGCGCCACGCGATTGATCCTGGCTCTGGAGGCGTGGAGAATCGAACACGGCGGGCTGCCCAAGTCGCTGGACGACCTCACGCCCAAGTATCTCGACAAAGTGCCTGTCGATCCGTATATCGGCAAGACATTCGGCTACGAACCGGCGGGGTTTCCCTGCGGCATAGTCTCAGAGCCGGGGTACGCCGCGACCAGAATGCTTGAACCGGGCCGGCCGTTTATCGCTTGCGACACGTCGTCCGCCGAGACCTACTACGCGGATGCCGAGATTCACCAAAGATCGTCCGCAGGCAGCGGGTTCGACGAGTCCAAGGGCGTCTGCATAGTGTGGAAAGGCGTCTGGGTCTTCCCGATTCCCACTTCGGGCGAAAAGCCGCCCGCCGTTCAACCGAAGCAATAGAGCGACCGCTCGTTTGATGCACTTTTACCGTCCATCCTATAAAGCGCGAAAGTGGCTTGACCACGATGCGTTCGCTGGCTATCCTTCGTTAGTCAGGCAGTGATACTCGGCGCAAGGAAACAACGATTATGAGCACAGCTATTGTCGAAAACGATATCGAGGGCTTCGGACTGGATCAGATCGTCTTGAACGTGCGGTCGGTCATGAAGCTGTCCGATAGGCGGTTCTTCGAGTTCTGCCAGGCCAACCGCGAACTCCGCATCGAGCGAAACCAAGCGGGAGAACTGATCATCATGGCGCCAATCGGTGGGGAATCGGGCAATCGCGAGTCGGAAATCATCACGCAATTGCAGAACTGGGCTAAGATAGATGGCACCGGGAAGACATTCAGTTCCTCGACCATCTTTCACCTTCCCAACGGCGCGTACCGATCGCCCGACTCGTCCTGGGTGCGACTCAAGCGATGGAACAAGTTGACCAAGGCGGAACAAAAGAAGTTCTCGCCAATTTGCCCGGACTTCGTCATCGAATTGCGGAGCGAGACCGATCGCCTTCCTCCTTTGAAGGCGAAGATGGAAGAGTACATTGATAACGGCGCGGAAATGGGCCTGCTCGTGGACCGCATCAAACGGCAAGTCCACGTCTATCGCCGCGGCCGGAAAGCGAAGGTTCTGGGCGAGCCGTTGACCGTCTCTTGCGAGCCGACCTTGCCGGGATTTGCGCTGGATTTGAATGAAGTTTGGTAGGGGGCGATGCCATTGCGAGCCGACGTTGACGCCTCGGCTGTGAGAGGGTAAGATTTGGCAGGCAGCGATGAAACGCACGTTCTCACGGGCATGGAGGTTGTGATGAATTCAGGCAATCAAGTCAGGATCGAAGTGGAGGCGGCGAAGGCTCTCGCCGAATGGAAGTCGCTATTCGGCGCCGAGGTCTGCGAGCGGGCCATGCAGCTTGCCGTGCAGTCCAGCCACCCCGATTGCGTAACTTTGTCGCACTATCGGACTGCCGCGAAAATGGCCATGCAAACACTCTCGGGCGCGATTCAAGGCAAGCAGGAAACCAATGGCCGAAACGAAGCCGCGTAAACCCGAAGCGGCACCCGGCGGCGGCTCGATTTCAAAGCATTCGAGCGAGTGGATTCGGCTGTTCATCAAGCACTTGGAACTCAATCTTCTCGATTCAAGTCGCAGCCTGCCGCCCGACGCAAGCGATCTCGACCACTGGGTCGCCGCAATCCGCGCGATGTTCGAAACGTATCTCGACTCCGGCATGGACCAAGGTCTATTCGTTGCGTCTATTGCCTGAAGCGAGAAAAGTGGGGGCTGGTGGCGGGCGAATTCGATCTCGATCATTTCGAGCCACAGTCGCTCCGACAACTGGACTATCTCAATCTGGTGTACGCTTGCCGCCGCTGCAATTCGGTCAAACGCGATCAGGCTGTAGGCAATCCATTCGCTTTGTTGCATTCTGAAAATGTCGCTATATGGCCCGATGGTTCGCTGCATGCGTCCGACCTTGAAGCGCAGCGACTTATGCGGCAACTTGACTTGGATTCACCACGTCTCAAGCAGTGGCGGAGCATGTGGATGCGGATTGCGGCTCTCGCGGAAGAACGCGATGCGGACCTCTACGTTCGAATTGCCGGGTTTCCCGGCGACCTTCCTGATCTCGGCAAGCTGAAACCGCCGCGCAATCTCCGCCCGGAAGGCCTGGAAGAATGCTGGTTTGCACGCCGCCGCCGCAACGAATTGCCAAACATCTACTGACCTGCTCGGACTTCTTGAAGGGCATTCCGTTGACGCAAGTAGGCGCGCTTAGGAAAGGAGCAACAATGAGTGGAAGGACACGAAGAAACGCCCTCACCCCCTGCCCCTCTCCCGATCAATGCCGTTCGGCACGAAATTTGCGCCTGGGAGATGATGGTCTAGGATGACTGCCATATGGCGCACACTGATTCAACCCGACAGCGGCAAACAGAGCAGGCGAGTGACCGGCTCCAGGCGATGCGATTGATCGCTCCCGTGGGGCGGCTGCTGGAGCAAATCCATTCCGCTGGCGCCGAGCGCGATCGGGCCGGCAACCGGAAGTTCTTCTACGATCATTACCTCACGCTGCTGTTGTTGTATTTTTTCAACCCCTCGCTCGACAGCCTGCGGGCTTTGCAGAACGCCTCGAATTGGGAACGAGTCCAACGCAAGCTGGGCATTCCCCGCGTGTCGCTCGGCTCGCTCAGCGAGTCGGTCGGCGTGTTCGATCCGGCCCTGGTCCGGCCGATTTTCAAGGAACTCGCTCGGCAGGCCCGGTCCCAACTGCGCGGGCGGGAAGCCGAAGCCCTGGAGAATCTCACGGCGGTCAACGGCTCGGTTTTTGCGGCGTTGCCCCGCATGGCTTGGGCCCTTTGGGAAGATGCCGAGCATCGCGGCGTGAAGCTGCACTTGCAGTTCTCCGTGGCAAAATGGGTTCCGCTGGACGCCACCATCACCGCGGCCGCTTGTTCGGAGCCGGCCGCGATGAAGGCCATGCTCCAGCCGGGACTGCTTTACGTGAATGACCGGGGCTACGCCAGCTTCGAGCTGATGCGGTCGGTGCTCGACGCCGGTTCGTCGCTGATCACGCGCGTCAAAGACGATCTCGCCTTGCATGTCGAGAAAGAGCTTCCGGTCTCGCCGCAGGCCGCTCGGGCGGGCGTCGTCCGCGACGTGATTCTCAAGCGGCTGGGCACTTCCCATCACAAGGATGTCGTCGGGCGCGCGATGCGATTGGTGGTTGTGCGCTGCGCGGATCGGACCGGCAAGACGAGCGAGCTGTGGCTGATCACCGACCGGCTTGATCTGGCGGCCGACCTGGTGGCCATTGCCTATCGCTATCGCTGGACGATCGAATTGTTTTTCCGTTGGCTGAAGTGCGTGCTCGGCGCCCGACACTTGGTGTCGCATCAGGAAAACGGCGTCGCGCTGCAGATGTACGCGGCTTTGATCGTCAGTTTGCTGATCGCGATCCGCACCGGCTCGAAGCCGACCAAGCGGACCTTCGAGACGATCCAATTCCACTTGCTCGGCTGGGTCAGTGACCAAGAGTTCGCGGCCTACCTGGCCAGCTTGAAAAAATCGAAGAATTGATCCGACCACTCCGTGCGCCCCGACGGACGTGGCCGCACGCGGGCTGCGCACACCGCATCCTCGCCGCGTCGGGCAAGCTCGACTAGATTGCCCGCAACGCCCTCCGTCGACCAAACTCCTCACACTCCACCCACTCAATCCTCCCGCCAAACCGCGTGCCGAACGACATTGCTCTCCCGATGGGAGAGGGGAGTTCAGATGCGGTCCAACATGTCGATCCACCGCGCTAGCTCGGCCACCTCGGCGGGCGTGAGGTCGCGGGCGTCTTTGCCGAGGTCTTTCTGCGTGACTGGCACCTTCGCCGCGGCCAGCCGGGCGAGCGTGACCTGGATGAGCGGGGCTTGCTGCGAAGTCTTGGCCGTGCCTAGATAAATGGCCAGGCGATGGTCGGGATCGATGTCCGGCGGCGGGAGGATTGTGCCGGCGTCGATGACCGCCGCGGCGCGGAAACGTCGCGGCTGCGATAGGCCAAGAGCAGCGCGAGCGATGCGCCGCTGTCGCGGCCGAAAACGGCCACGCGCGTGGGATCGATCGTGTAGCCCGTCTTCAACTGGCCGACGAGCTTCTCCACGAAACCCGCTTCGTCCGCCTGCCAGTTGGTGCCCGCCGCGCGCGGCACGACGAGGATCAGATCGCTCTTGTCGCAAAGCGGCTTCCAGAGGGCGAGCAGGTCCTTGGGATCGGCAATGTTGTTGCCGTGCAGCCAGACGACCACGCCGTGCGCCACGGCCGGGTCGTAGTGCTCTGGCACGTAGGCCCAAGCAGTGTTCTTGAACTCCGACACGGAAAGCTCGATGCGGCCGGTCTTGAACTTCGCTTTCGCCGCATTCGCCGTCGCCGGCGGCTCCGGGTTAACCGGGCGCGAGGCCGGCAGCGCGGCCGGCGGCAGGTCGGTGGGCAACTCCGTCAGGCGGACCGTCACCTTGCGGGTCTTGTCCTTGCGGCGGACTTCAAGCTCGACGCTCATGCCCGGCTCGAAGCCGGAAATCTGGCCGTGCAGGGCGTCGCGGTCCTCGACCGACTCGCCGGCGATCGACTCGATCACGTCGCCCGGCTCGATCTTGGCCTCGGCGGCCGGACTGCCGGGATAGACGTAACGCACGACCGCGCCTAGTTCGTCCGTCGCCCGCATCGGCAGGATGCCGAGGAAGCCGTGCTGGTAGGCTTCGAGCTTCGAGACGAGCACGAGGTCGGACTCGATCCGCTTGTCGCCGCGCTGGACGACGAAGTGAACCTTGTCGCCGGCGTAGTGGCGGCTGATTTCCTGCTTGATCTCGCCGGTGTGGGTGACCTTGCGGCCGCCAATCTCGACGATGCGGTCGCCGCCTTTGATACCGGCCTTCGAGGCGGGCGAGTTGGGGCGGCAGGAGGCGATCACCGTGTCGCCGGTGAACTGGTTCTTCGACTGCAAGAAGACGCCGGCCACGCCGGAATAGAGGTCCTCACCCTTCTTGAGCTTGGGCAGCACGGCCTGGATCGACTCCAGCGGAATGGCGAAACCGATGCCGGAATCGTACCATTCGATCCCGGCGATTTCCTCGACTGACTGCGGCGAGAGCGGCACGACGAGGCCCATCACGCGGCCGCGGATATCGACGAGCGGGCCGCCGTAGTTGTTGGGTGATGTGGGGGCGTCGGTCTGCAGGGCCTTGCCGCAGACGCGGCCCAGGGCGCTCAAGATGCCGACGGACATGTTCGGGTGCTCCTCCTCGAACGTCCGCCCCACCGCCACGCACCACTGACCGACGCGCATCTGGGCCAGCGGCGCGGCCTCCGGCACCGGCAGCGGACGGTCGGTCTCGATCTTCAAGAGCACGACCTGGCAACTGTGGTCGCGGGCGATCAGCTTGGCCGGTTTGCGGGAGCCGTCGGGCAGGCGCACGAGGATCGAGGCCGGCTTGTTGACGAAGTTGAACGCGCTGGAGAGGATGTAGCCCGATGAATCGACGACGAGGCCGGTCGTCGGGCCGGCGCCGAAGAGCACTTTGTCGACTCGCTCGAGCCCGCCGACGGTCTCAATGCGGACGACCGATGGAGCGACGCGATCGACGGCGTCAGACAAGGCTTTTTGTTCTTGCGCGTCGAGGTCGTCGGCACGGGCGGAAGAGGCTAGGAGCAGCAAGAATAGAGTACTCAGTACACAGTACAAAGTACGCAGTACATAGTACACAGCGCGCGGCACATGGCGGGCAGTTTTAACTTGCGATACTTCCTCGTGAAACCGCAAGCGACGGGCCATCCGGCGTGAAAAGGCTAACCGCATTAATCCTACATCCTTCATCTCTTATCCCTCATTGCTCATCCCTCATCCCTCATAGCTCATAGCTCACCGCTCATTGCTCACCGCCCATTGCTCACCGCTCATTGCTCACCGCTCATTGCTCACCGCTCATAGCTCACCGCTCATTGCTCGCCGCTCATTTGTCATCCGGCCCGGCTTGCAGCGTGACCTCGATCAATTCCTGTCCGCGGAGGATCGTCATCTTCACGGCGTCGGCGCGGTCGATCATCTCCAGCTCCTTTTGCAGCGACTTGCACGACTGCGTGAGGTGATTGCCGACGAGCAGGATCAGGTCGTCCGATTGCAGGCCGGCGCGGGCCGCCGCCGTGCCGGGACGGACTTGATCGACGTAGGCCGGAGTGCGCTCCAGCACGTCGGGCACGAGGTTGATTCCCAAGATGCCGGCGTCCATCGGGTGCGCGGGCTTTTTCTCCGGCGGAAGCTCCTTGAGGGAAATAAACTTGCCGGCCTTGATGTCTTCGACCGACTGCCGCACCTGGTCGATGGGCACGGCGTAGCTCAGCCAGGTGTTGTTGAGCGAGTTGCGAAGCTCTTTACCGAGGATGCCGGCGATTTCGCCGCGATGGTTCACCAGGCGCCGCCCGCCGCGCCGGGGTTGTTCGTCGTCACGTCGAGCACGTAGATCGGGCCGTGATAGGGAGTCTCATAGACGCCGCGACGGCCCTCCAATTTTGTGACCACCGAAACCGCGCCGCTCTGCACGCTCGCCGGCTCGTCGCCCATCGCCACGTTGAACAGATTGCTCACGGCATAAATCCGCGTGCCCGCGGTGAGCGAAACGGCCTTGGCCAAATCGAAACAGGGCAGCGGCTGCCGGACGTCGATCTTGAGCACGGCGACTTCCAGCCGCGGGTCGCCGCCAAGCATCTTGGCGTCGAAACGGCGGCCGTCGCCGAGCGTCACGCTCACGTGGTCGGTGTCCAACACGTAGCTGAGCGCAGTGAGAATATGTCCCTCGGGCGAGATGAGAAAGCCGCTCTGATAGCCTTCCATGCCGCGGAAGCCGCCGGCCCCGTAGATTTTTACGAGCTTGCTCTGGGCCTGATCGACCACGCGGACGGCGGCCGATTCGGCGGCGGAGGCGGTGGAACCGCAGAGCATTAAGGCCGCCGCGCAAAGTAGGGTGCGTGAAGCAAACCGCGCGGAAAATGGTGGGTTACGCACGGATCGAAAACTGTCGCAACGCTGAGCGGTTGTTTCGACCGGTTTGCGCAACGCACCATCGAAACAGAGTTCCCGTGCTTCACCCACCCTACGCCTGAATCCAATCATGCTTCACTTCCCCGCCTCGGCAAAACGGAACTGATCGAGATCGAACGACTCGAAAACGCTGTCGCCGGAGACGATCTTCAAGCGGCCGGGCAGATCGCGGCCGTCCACCGTGCGATAGTTCGAAAAATGAAACTCCAGCGGGTCGGCATGTTCCTCGGGGTATACTTCCATCGCCGCCAACTGCCCGTGGGCGTCGAAATAGAACCAGGCGTCGATGCCGTGGTATGTCGCAATCACGACATCCAGCAATCCGTCGCTGCCGGGCAGCGGCAACGTGCCCAGGTAGCTCATATCGTCGAACCCCTTAGAGCCATCGACGGCCATCAAGCGGTAGAGAAAGAGCGACGGCAACAGTCCCGTGCCCGCGGGCTGGGGCGCCGATTCGGAGTCGCTCGACCTGGGAAACGCATCGGCGAACTTCGGACCGAGCGACCACTGCTGCTCGTTGGCCGGGGCCTTCATCGCGGCGTCCTTGTCGGAAACGTGGAACTGGACGTCTTTGCCGCTGGCAAGCCGGCCGACGAAGGTCCACGCGCCGCGCGAGCCGTTGGCATCGCCGGGCGCCTTCCATTGCTTCAGCACGCGGTCCTGCTCCAGCTTGTTGAAGTAGTAGTTCGCGTAGCCGCGCTTCTCCTGGAAGACCTTCTTTGCCGCCTCGGGCATGGGCGCCTTGGGGGCTTCCATCTTAGGCATGCGCGGCATTCTCGGCCGCTGCGGACCCCTGGGGTTCTTTTCGTCGGGCCGGGGCTGCTCCTGTTCGGGCCGGCCGAGCGTCTTCTCGATCAGGTCTCCTTGGCTGTGAACGCCGGCCAAGCGGACGGAAGTTTCAATCGCCTTGTTTTCGCGGCGGAAAGTCAGCGGCACCTGCCAGCCCTTGGGATAAATGCCCAGGGCGTTCTTGAAGCCGTTGGGCGTGGAGATGGCGCGGCCGGCGAAGCTCACGATCTCGTCGTCGCTCCGCAGGCCGCGGCGGTAGGCGTCGCAACTTTCCAGAATGTCGGAAACGATCACGCGGCCCTGGTCGTCGGCCGCGACGCGGGCACCGAGCGTGGCATGATCGACGATCCGCCCGCTGTGCAGCACGCCGAGGAAGTTCTTGATCTGGTTGATGGAGACCGAGTAGCCCACGTCGACGCTGACGCGGCCGCGTTTGTCGAATGAGCAGCGTCCGTTGATGCCCACGAGCTGCCCTTGGGCATTGAACAACGGCCCGCCTGAATTGCCCGGATTGATCGAAGCGTCGGTCTGCAGGCAGTCGGCGTACTCCAGCAATGTGCCGGCGGGAAACTGGTAGCGATGCGTGCCGGAAATGATTCCGCTAGTGACGGTCGGCTGGAAATCGGTGGCCAAGAGGAACGGATTGCCCATCGCGAAGACCCAGTCGCCGGGGCGGAGCTTGTCGCTATCGCCGAGCTCGGCATGGGGAAAGTCGTCGCGGCCCAGGAGCTTGATCAAGGCGATATCGCCCGTGGGATCGAGGCCCACGATGACCGCGTCGTAGACCTTGCCGTCGGACATGCCGCACTGCATCGAGTTGCCGCACGGATGCGCGACGTGGAAATTGGTCAGGGCGAAGCCATCGGCGGTGATTACCACGCCGGAACCGCCGCCTTGCCCGGAAGGATCGAAGATCGCCAGGACGCACGGAGCGGCCTTGGCCATCAGTGCGACGCGCTGCGACTCGGCCGCGAGCACGTCAGGCGGCGGCGTATCGGCCGCGCGGGCCAGACTTGCCGCAAGGCAGGCCGTTAAGTAGATCGCCAAAATGCAGGATCCGTTGCTTCTCATTTGATCAACCTCAAATTGCCAAGTATCAAATGATCGCCGGCGCCAAGGTTTCCCTGCGATTCCACGGTGACGACCAATCGCCGCACGCCGGTCATGTCGAGGCTAACCGGCCGCGCAAGCTTGTCGCTGCCGCTGATTATTGCTTCGAAGAGGTTCTTTCCGTCGCCTTGGATTCGCAGTTGCACGCACCCCAGCGGACAGCACCATACGTCAATTCCGGCGATCGATTCCAGCCGGCTGAACTTGCCTGGCAGGGTCCAGACGACTTTGGAGTAGCTTCGCATGGCCATACCTTTGTGATACTCTTGACCATGTGTCGCCAGCGGCTTGCCTTCAAGGTTTTCGTCGCGACGGACCCGAAAGAACTCCGCACGGGTGGGAAGCGCTCTTTCCGTGAGTGTAAATGGATTGGCGGCGAACGTTTCGGAGTCGGGCTTGAGGTCGCCGAGGAAAATGATCTTGCCGCAGGAGAGATCGATTTGACTGATCTGGTCGAGGCCGCGGCGGATGTTGCGGCCGCCGGCGGTGGTGAAGTCGAACTTATCGCCGACCAGCTTCATCGCGGAGACCATCCACCGCGAGCCGGTGGAATCGGTAATGGTGTAGGGCGCATCGGCCGCAGGAGTTCCGGCGCCGTGGTAATAGATCAAGCCGTAGATTTTCGACCGTTTGACACCCAGAACATTGCCGTCGAGCGTGAATCGCACTTTAGAATCGGAAACGTCTCCGATCGCGCCCTGGTGATAGTCGATGCCCGTCTGATTTCCGGTCACGAGAAGATCGCCCGGCAGCTTCTTGCCGTGGATTCGGGACCATTCGATGGAGGTGGCCTCCGATTCCGGCTGTATGCGCACGGCATCGACATCGGCCGTAGGAATTTCAAGGACTTCGTTGGCGGGAACGAGAGCGATCTTCGCGCGGCCTTTTTCCGTCGTATACTCCGCGGCCGCCAGCCGCGATCCGTCGGCCAGATCGACCCACACTGAAGGCTTTGTGGCGGACTTAGCGGGCAGGCCATGCGCCGCCACCGAAGCCACTTTCGCCACGTCAAGTTCACGGCGACCGGCCGCCGTTTCAACCACAACTTGCTTTTCGGTCCAACCGGCAAGGGCGCCGGACACCTTCGCGCCGTCCAGCAATTGCACGTCGAATTGCGGCGGCGCGGATAGCGCGGAGAGGAGAATCAGGGGCAAAAATGTGTGCAAATTACTTATCCTGTCTTATTTGTCTTCGTCGTCGCTCTCTTCGGTGGCCAGCTTGCGGAAGTATTGCTCGATCGCCTCGCGGTAGTGCGGGGGGAAGTCGCGGCCCATCTGCTGCAGGGCCTCTTCGCGCTGCTTGGGAGGCAGATCGCCCCAGCCGCTCTTGTGCCCGAGGTCGCGTTTATCGACTTCGCCGGGCGCTTTGCCGCCCATAGGGTTGCTGTCTTGCGCGGGCCGGGTGGACTTCAGGGAGTTCGACTGGCTCTGATTCTGCTTGTTCTGCTCGTCCTCCATCTTCTTGATGAGCTTGTCGAGCGATTCGACGATGCCGTCCTCGACCTTCTTCACCTTCGGTCCGGCGCGGCCGTGGTCCAACCGCCCGGCGTTGTCGTCCATCCGCCGCGCGATGTGGTCGAGCGTATCGGGCTTCAAGACTGCTGAGGTCGGCCTGCATGAGCATGGCCACGGCGACGTAGCGACGCGGGCTCGACTCGGCACCGTCGATCAACTGGTTGATGACCTTGAGCCCTTCGTCCTTATTGAGCAGTCGATGATAGGCGACGCCCTGGTAAAAGAGCAACTCGGCGGGAGCTACCACTTCGGCCGGCTTGAGCGTGCCGATCTGCTCCAGGGCTTCCTCGAACCACTGGCCTTGCACGAGCCAGCGGCCGAAATAGAGCCGCATGTTGGCAGCCAGAATAGGAGCGGACCTGGCATCGGTCAGCCAGGGGAAGCTGGGCAGCACGGCGCGAGCCCTCGGCCGCGAGCAAAGATCGACAAGCTGGGCCACGCCCGGATCGACGGAGGCGAAGGCCTCGCCCAAGCGGTCCAATAACTCAGTGCCGTCGGCCTTTTCGCCGATGCCGGCGATGATGGACATGGCCTTGGACTGCGCGTCCGGATCCTTGCCGTTCTTTTGCAGCCAGTCCATCGCCTGGGCTTTGACGTCGGCCACTTGCGGCGGATGCCACGTGGGGGCCTTGCGGACAATCGGGTCGGAGGGCGCCGGCGTCGGCGCGGCGACGGCGGGAGCGCTGGCCGCGGCGAGGACGACCATTGCGAATTGCGAACTTCGGATTACTGCGAGACGCGGACGATAAACTTCGGTACGGCTCATAGGGCTCTCCTTGTTTTTCGCTTCAAACCGAGCGGATTTCACTGCTCGATTTCAAATCAATTCCATCTCAGATTTCAGATCTCAAATCTGAAATCACAAATCGCTTCACTCGTTCTTACCCAAATCCAAATCGCGGGTCACTTGATAGACCCGTCTCTGCTGTTCGCCGAGCAACCGCAGGGCATCGAAGAGATCGTCTTTGGTCGTCTGCTCGTGGCCCGGTTCGAGCATCGCCCTGTAGCGCTCGGTGCGGCGGTTCACGCGCACCTGCAGGCGCCTTGATCATCTTCAACTCGGCAATCTTTTCGATGAGCGGCGGGTCCTGCGGCTCGCCGCCGGGCGGGGGGCTGGGCGGTTTCTTCTTGTTCTCCGCGAGTTCCTTGGCCTTCTTGAAGGCGTCGACGATCTCCTCAAGTTCCTTGATGACATCGGTCTCGATGACCTGGGTGACGACTTCAGTCTTGCCCTGACCGAGCCGCTGTTCGATCTGCTGCATGTCGTCGTGGACCTGCTGCAGGGCCTCGGGCATGGCGACCGCGCTGCCTTCCTCGCGGAGCAGCCGCAGCGCCTCTTCCACGTCATGCACGATGCTCCGCTCGCGGGCGCTGAGGCGGCCCGATTCGATCTCGTGGCCGTGCGAACGTTCCGCGACGGGAACCTTGTCCAGGCGGGTGGTGCCGTCATAGATTTCGCGCTGGACCACCAGCACCTTTTGCATGCGGGCGATCAGGCTCGCCAGGAGTTGCTTCATTTCCTCTTCGCGGAGTTGGCGGAGGATATCCTCGAGTTCGGCCTTGGCGGTTTTAAGCTCTTCGAGCGCCTTTTCCTGCTCGGGCACCGCCGCCGTCCTTCTGGGCCTTCTTCAGGCGCTTCTCCGCTTCCTCCATGTGCTCCTGGGCCGCCTGGAGACGCTTGCGGACGGGGTTCTGCTCTTGCGGCTGGCTGTTCTGGTCTTGTGCCTGTTGGGGCTGCTGGTCGGAATCCTGGTCCTGATCCTGCCCTTGCTGGCCCTGGCCCTGACTCTTGCTGGGTTGGCCTTTGCCCTGCTGAGATTTACCCTGTTGAGATTTACCTTGTTGGCCCTTGCCTTGCTGCGATTTGCCGTCGTCGCCTGGCTTGGCTTTGTCGTCATTCTTGCCGTCGGACTTGTCGCCTTTGTCATTCTTGGATTCTTTGCCGTCGGCTTTGTCATCCTTGTCCGACTTGGGATCTTTGCCATCGGACTTGTCGCCTTCCTTTCCCGGCTTCGATTCCTTGCCGTCGGACTTGTCGGACGGTTTGCCGTCGCCCGATCGCGGTTTGCCGTCGCCCGATTGCGGCTTGCCGTCGCCGGGCTGCGCCTTGCCGCCGTTCTTGGAATCTTTGTTCTTCGGATCGCCCTTGGAGTCGTCCTTGGCGGCGCCGCGATCTTTTTCTTGGCCCTTGTTAATATCTTTCGACAAGCCGCCCGTGCGCTGGGCAAGGCCGCCTTGCTCCACGGAGAGCGGCCTGGGGTTTTCGCCGCCCTTGGTCCGCCCAAGGACATCGCCTTGGTCGCGGATGATGTTGTTGAGGCGCTCGAGATACTTGCGGAGTTCGGTCTGCCGATCCTTGAGCCGCTTGGCAGAATCTTCGCTGAGCAGCAGTTGCAGAATCGCTTCAAGGTCTTCGTTGACCTTGCCCTGCTTGCGGGCGGCGTTGCCGAGCTGGTCCTGGCGAAGCAGATCGACAATCTCTTGGAAGTCGGCCGAGACGCGGCGATCGCCGCTTTCCTTGAGGGCCTTTTCGATCAAAGCGGCGCGATTGGGATCGGTGGGACGGATGAGATCCCGCATCCGCATCAGAACGCCTTCAAGGTCGCCAAATTCGTTGGCCAGCTTCTGCTGCGACCCGGTAAGGTCCTGCGGCGCTCCCGCCGCAACCGCCGAAGCCGGGTTGGCCGGCACCGGGTCCTTCGCGTTTTCTGCCGGATCTTTTGCAATGTCGGCACCGTGTGCCGCCACGGCGGCGACCATCCACGCCACGGCCAATAGCCATCGAGTTGGCTTCATTATGGGGACTCCTTTTCGCCTAAGCTTTGCTGGTCCTTCTTTTTCGTAGCGTCGTTCAGTTCTTTCTGCTGTTCGATGAGTCGTTGCAGCCGCTGCACCACGGCGACGTTGAAGTCTTCCATGACCATCATGTGCTTGAGCACCTCCTCCATTTGTACGAGGATCGCGTCCGCCTGTTCACGGGCTTTGTCGCGGCACGCCGGGCCGGCCGCCAAGTCGCCAACCGCGGCCTGCAAGGTTTCCAGCCGCTTTTCGAAGACCGGGAACATCTCCTCCACTATATTATGCAGCGGACGAGAGACATTTGCGTCAAGGCGCGTCTTTCTTTCCTCTGAGTCAACCCGATTATTCGTTAGTTGTAAACGGATTTCATCCACCCCGGCGGCAACTTCCGCAGTCTCAAGTGTGTTTTTACGACAATTTTGTAGCGCCTGGAGGGTCCGCTCCAATCGTCGGGACGTCAAGTCGGCTGCCGATAGTTCCTGGGTGGGGGTCGGTGCTTCGCCCGGCTCGGCCCCGGCCTCTTTAACTTTGGGGGCTGCCTGACCGCCCTTTCCTGGTGGTGAAAAATCCATTTTCAGGAGGAGGTTGCGCGTCTCGGTCATCTCCTCGACGATGGCCTCAAAACGCTGCCGCAGCAGCAATTCGCGGGCCTCCAGGCGGGTGAGCAATTGGGCTTCGGTGACAACGTCCAATTGCCAAGTTTCGCCGCTGCCGACGTTTGGCCCCGCACAAGATCGCATAGATCAGCCGCGCGGATGGTGAGCGTCAGCTTTTGTCCCTCGGCCAGCTTCAACTGCGATGCCTCGACGGCCGTTTCCTCGTCCTTGACGACATATTCGCCGGGATGGCCTTTCAAGTCGCTAATCGCCACCTCGCCGGTGCGCGGCGGCGCCGGCTTTGGCGCTTCGACGGGCTTGTCGCCGGGAGCGGCCGGCGGCTTGACCGGCGTCGGCTGTTCGACCATGTAATCCCACCACGCGCGAGCCAAACCGTGGTCGTCCGATATCTTGCCGGTGGCGGGCAGGCGGCCTTTGGTGGTGACAACCGGCTCGCGGGTACCGACCAGACGCACCTTAACGTCGGGCGGATCATCAGGCACGGCCACCAGATTGAGAGTCACAGGATCGCGGCCTTTGATGCCGTCGGCATCGCGGAGCGTGAATTGCAGCGTGTAATCGCGCGGCGCTTGCGCGGCCGGCTTCGCTTCGGTTGCCGTCTTCTCCGGCCCGCTTGCCGGTTTTGCTTTGGCCAATGGCGGATTGGGGAAGGGATCGAAGCTGTAGGAAAAGACGTTGTGGTCGTTACGGAGTTTATCGGCGGACAATTCCTCATGCGAGGCGGCGCCTGATCGCTTGCGGGGCAATCGATGCGGAGCATCTCCAAGGGCTTGCTGGCGGTGCCGCTGACGGTCAGCTTCGAGCCGACGGGAATCGCCACGGCATCGGTGCCGATTTCGATCGTCGTCGGCGGGCACTCCATGTACGAGGGCAACTCGCAGATCAGCGAAAGCTTCAACGACGGATTGGGAACTACCTTAATCGCCAAGTCTCGCAGGCGGGCGTCGCCGCCGATAATATCGAAGCGCACGCTGGAAAGCAGGCCCACGAACTGATAGCCGTATTCCTGTAGCACCTGGTCCTTGGGCGAGGCAAGGCTTGCCGCCGAGCCGATCGTTTTCAAGGACTTGCGATATGAGCCGCCCGCCTCGTCGCGGTAGCGGATTTCCACCCGGTCCGGCAGGATGGGAATCTCGGTGTCGCCGCGGAAGGCGCGGACGCGGAGATCGAAATTCGCGCCGGCGGCAACCTTGGCCACGCCGTCCTTGAAGCCGACAACTTCCAGGCGGATTTTGCGCGGCCACATCTTGTCGGCCAGCATCAGGTTCCGCTCGGCCCACAAGCCGAGCACTTCCGGGGCATTCCAAGCAAGCACGCCGACGACCGCCGCAAGTCCCAAGGCGATGACGAACTTGCGAACCAGCGGCAGGGAGTCGAAAACTTCGCCGACCGGCGCGGCCGCGACGTGCTGCTCGGCGCGGCGGCTGGTGTCGGCAAGCATCGCCCGATTGAAACCGGTTTCCGCCGCCGGCCGATCGCCGAGGACGACCGTCGTCAGCAGGCTGTCGTTAAACTCCGGAAAGCGGCGTTCCAGTACCATCGCCATGTGGCTATCCGTGAGTCGAACGAACGCCCGGCGGAGAATAAAGTGGTAGACGGCTGCGGCGAGGCCGATTCCGGCCAACACCAAAATGATTTCGCGGATGATAACGGGCGGCTCGAAACCCCAGTCGATCGCCATGCTCGCCCAGAACCAAAGGCCAAGCCACACAGCCACGGCCAGCAGCCCTTCCAGCCAGATGTAACGGCGGATGCCGGCGCGGAGCGCGTCGATGCGGCCGCGGACCGCCGGCGGCAAGGATTGTGGGGGTTCGTGGTCTATGAGTGCCATAGTTTCTTGTTACGCCAACTTCGCCAATCGCCGCACCAGCCATTCTACACACAACACGGCGCATAGGGCGATCAACATCCATTTCAACAGCTTTTCGTCGTCCTCCGGCTTCGGCGCCAGCGGAATCTTGTCCGTATGGCTGACGTCCTTCAGCAGATCGACCAGCGATGGAGTCGCCGTACTGCCAAGCGCGACCGTGATGTCCTCGTAGTACTTGCCTTCAGTCTTCTTAGCGATCTCCTGCAGCAACGCCACGTTCCGCTGCGGGTTCTCGTCTTCGAGCTTGGGCACCACGCCGTGGAACGTCCGGCTCAAGGTCTCGTTGCTTTGCGGCACGAGGACTTTCAAGCTGTAATCGCCTTGCTGCAGGACGGGCAGATCGATCAGGAACCGGCCGGGCTTGGTCGGGTCGGCCGGCATGGAAATCGACTGCGGGTCCTTGCCGTCGCGGCTGACTTGCAGCGTCACTCCGGGCGCGACCAACGGACGCAGTTCGGCATTCTTCAATTCGGCGCGAATCTCCACCGTGCTGCCGACCTGGTAGCGGTCGTGATCGACTACGAGCGAACCGCGAGCCGATTGCCGCCGCAAGTGCTCTTGCGCGGCGTAGCGGGTGAGCTTGGTCCAGAGCATCTCGAACCAGGCCGGGTTCAGCCGCCGCAGCCGCCAGGTTTCGGCGCTGCCGATATAGACCACGGGCGATGCGCTGAGTCGATGCACGGCCATATAGATCGGCTGCCGACCGTCCACGCCGGTGCGGGGATCGCCAAAGCGGGCAAGCACGGTCGCGCCCGCCTTTTTGTCGCGCACCGGAAGGAACCCGTAGATGCCGGCGAACTGTCCCCACGTGACCTGCGACGCCACTGCCGAATCGCCCAGCCAGAGATACGGCGCTTGCAGCCCCTCGCGAGTGAACTCCGGCCGCCAGGCTTCATCGGAGCCGTACATCACGTTCGTCTTGCTGGAGAGTCCCGAATTGAACTCGACCGGGTAGAGCTTGCGGATCTTAGCAAGCTCGGCGTTTTGCACCCAGCCGTCGGGCCGGCCCGCGTTGACCGCGCCTGCGACGACGATCAGGCCGCCGTGGTCCTCATCGACCCAATCGTAGAGCAGATCGACCTGTTCGGGCTTGAGGGCTTGCCAATCGGGATCGAAGGCCACCATGCAGTCGTATTCGGCCATGGCGGCCCGCGACGTGGGGAACTCGGTGAGCAGGTTCGAGGCTTCCTGGGAAATGCCCGGCTGGCCCGATTGCAGCAGCACGTCCACCACGATCGACTTGTCGCGGAAGAGCATCGTGCGGAGATATTGGTAGTCGCGCATCGGACCGCCGGCCAAGAGGAGCACGCGCATCTTGTGGGCATCGACGACAACCTCGCCCTCCTCGAAGAGGCGATCGCCGCCGGCCGAGTTCGCCGATTTCAGGCGAAGGCAGAGCACGTGGCGGCCAAGTTCCAAAGGCGGGAGATCGAACTTTACGGGCACGGCCTCGCCATCACCGCCGAGCGTGACTTCGGTAGAATCGATCTTCGTGCCTTGCCCGCGGCGGAGTGGGTCGTCGGCCGCCGCGCCCTCGCGGCTGAGAAGTTCCACGGTCACGCTGCCGCCCTTCAGTCCAAAACCTTCGATGGAACCTTCCACGGAGAATCGCTCATTCGGAAAGACGCGGGCGGGCACGTTCAGCGCGACGACGCTGGCGCTGGTGGGCTTTTTCTCAGAGCCGACGCCGATCGTGTAAATTGGAATATGCGACTCGCGGGCCATTTCCTCGGCCGTATCGGGCGACGCGCCGGCGTTCAGGCCGCCATCGCTAATGACCACCACGCCGGAAACGGGCGTGTTGCGGCCCTCGCCGACGACCTGTTCCAAGGCTTCGCCTAGGCGGGTATCGTTGCCGCCGAGCACGAGTTGTTTTTTCCATGATGGCGCTGGAGTCCCACCTTTAGGCGGCTTTTCGTCGGGTGACGGCATCTCCGCTGCACCGGCTAAAGCCGGGACTCCAGCGCCCTCTTTCGGCAGCATCACTTGCTGCTGCTTATCGACGGTGCTATTGAATGGAACGACCGTAACCTGGTGCTTCTTTCGCAGTCGGGCGACAAAATCAGTCTCGTCCAGCGCGGCAACCACTTGCTGTAAGCGCGTCTTGCCGTTGCGACCGCCGGGCGTGTCGGGATCGGTCTTGCCCATGCTCAGACTGGTATCGACGAGCATCAGCACACGGCTGTCGAAGTGCTCTTCGCGCTCGCTCCGCCAGCGCGGCTGAAGATAGACGAACAAGAGGCCGATAAGCACGGCCGTCCGCAGCAGAGGCAAGCCAAAACGGAGACTCCAGTGCAATTCCTGGGCATCGCGGCGGTAAATCCAAAGCAGCGGCGCAAGGATCAAGAGCAATACGGCCCCATAAATCCACCAATCGTAGTCGGCCTGGATGCGGCCGAACTCGAACGTCCGCGTCACGGGGGCATCGGCAAGGAGGAACAAGGACGTAATCATGCGACGCCTCCCTTCGCGCTGCCAAACGTCGGCATTCGCGCCGGCGCAGCGGCCGGAGCGGAAACGTGGTAGCCGCACGACCAGGCGAGCAACTGCTCCAGGGCCAGCACGATCACGAGAACGATCAAGAGTAAGTCGCCTAAATTGCGGCCCTGGGCCTCGTCCAGCTTGGTTTCAAAGCTGGATGCATAGTCAAACTTGTATTTCAGCTCCGGCGCGAGCCGGGAGTTCAGGTCCGGGCCGGTCAGGGCCTTCAGGTCGCCCTCGGCCGGATCGACGTTCACGGCGAAAACGCGATTCTCGACCTTGTTTGCTTTTGTAGTCAGCTTGGCCGTGTAGAAACCGCTCTGCGCAGTCCGGGTGTACGTGGCCTTCAGCGTGTCCTTGCCTTCCGGCACGGCATCAATAGTTGCCGTCGAGGCGTCGCCGCCGGGACCGTCGAAACGGACCGTCGGCTGATACTCGGCGGACGCGAACGTGATCGACTTGGGATCGCCGACCTGCAGTTCGGCATCGGCGGCCGGGCGGCGGGAAAGGTAGGGCACGAGATTGCGGATGAACGCTACGAAGGACGGCCCCGGACCTTCGCTCGCCCAGTTGCTCCACTTCGCGGAAGTTGTGGTGAGCAACGCCACGACCCGGCCGCGGCCGAATTTCTTTTCCACCAAGAGCGGCGCTTCGTTGCGCAGCCGACATGATCACGTGGACGTCCGAGTCCTTCTTCGCGTCCCAGCCCGGCCGCGACCGGCGAAATACTGCTTGATATTGATCTTCGACACGAAGCCGACGGGATCGGGGATGCCGTAAAACAGCGGGTGCTCGATCGCCTGCACGTCCGGCGTGTTGTCCAGCGCGGAGACCGCCAGCGGTTGCGGGCCGGCCAGCGGAACGGGAAACAGGCCGCTTGCCATCGCGATAGAGCGAGCGGGTCACGAAGTCGCCGCTGGTGCCCGGACCGACGATGAAGAACACGCCGCCGCCGTTCTTGACGTACTGTTCCAACGCATCGACGCCCGAGCGGTCGATGCGATCGACGTTGGCCACGCTGATCATGGCGAAATCGTCCAGCGGACGGGTGGGCAGCGAAGACGCGCTGCGTCTCGATCCGCCGCGCGTCGATGCCCGAGGGCTGGGTCCCGCCAGGCGACATGACGTCTTGCAGCCGCCGCGAATTGGTCGGCTTGCCGTGGTTGCGCCGTCGACCAGCAGCACGGGCATTTCGATCGGCACGTCAACTACGGCGAAACGGCTGTTGTCCGCGGCCACGGCATCGGCCTCCAGGTGGACCGCGATCGGTCTGCGGCCCGGCCGTGTCGAAGCTCACGTAGAAGAGCTTGTTAGCCGAACCGCCGGGCGGAATCTCGTCGATCATCTCTTGCGACCGGTTTGCCGTCCGCGGTCCAGACGAACGGGACCTTGCGGGCGGTCGCGGCACCATAATTCTGCACGCGTGACTTTCATCCGCCAGCGAATGCCGACGGCGCGAATGCCTTCCTCCGGCTCGAGCGCCGTGACGGCCAAGTTGGGTGCCCGGAGTCCTCGACGCAATCGATCAGGCGAATCTCGGCGTTGTTGGCGTCAAGCTGCACGAGCCGCTTCTTCAAGTCGTCCGGCTTGTCCCATTGGCGGGTGCGGAAGTCGGAAAAGAGATAGATCACGCGGCGCTCGCCCGTATCGGGGCCGAGCAACTGCTGCATGATTTCGGCCTCCAAGACCGGCCGGGGTTCGGCGGCTGTCTGCGAGACGTTCGATCGACCTTGAGCTTCTCGCGCCAGGCGCTCGGCGAAGCCCGGATCGACGGGCTCCTTTTGGAAATCCGGCGCAAACCGCCGCCGTACTGCCCGGCGCGGCGACAGCCGCAGGAGCGTGACAAGATTGCGGCTCGCGAGGGCGGCAGCATCGACTGGCCGAGGCGACGAATCGCGTCCTTGGCCTGATCGAAGCGCCGCGTCTCGCCCCGGCGGTCGGACATCGAGAAGCTGTCGTCCAGGAGCACGATGTGGTGGGTGGGCCGCCCGCCGAGGAAACTGCCCCATTGGCTCGGGCAGCAGCGGCTGGGCCAGCAGCACGACCAGCGGCGATGGCCGCCATCCGCAGCAGCAACAGCAGCAATTGCTTGAGGATGACCCAGGTGCGGTGCTTCTTCTGGCTCGCGAGCAGGAACTCCATGGCCGCCCACTGGACCCGCCGGTGGCGCAGCATGTTGATCAGATGGATCAACACGGGCACGCCGACGAGCCACAAACCGACCGGAATGCTGGATGGACAACAAGGATGGCATGGGGGAAAGTCCTTAGATCTTAGTTCTTAGACCTTATTTGTTCCTATGGTGCATTCCCAAGGCGGTTGCTCAAGAAAGCGGCCAGCGCGGCGTCCAGCGGCTGGCTGGTGCGCAGCAGGGCGTAGTCGACGTTGTGCCGCGCGCAGCCGCGGCGGACTTCGTCCAGGTATTCGTCCAGCGCCTCAGATAGCCCTCGCGCAGCGCGCGGGGATTGCAGCGCAGATGCTCGGGCAGCTCCAGGCCCTCGAACCGCGTGGGGCCGTTGAAGGGGAAATCCAGCTCGTCGTCGTCCAGGACGTGGAAGACCAGCACGTCGTGGCCGCGGTGCCGCAGCAGCTTCAGGCCGCGGAACAAGCCCCTCGCGGTCGACCAGCAGGTCGGAGATCAGCACGATCATGCCGCGCCGCGGATAGCGTCTCGGCCACGTCGCGCAGGATCGGGTAGAGGTCGGTCTTTTCGCGCGGGCTCGCTGACGTCCAGGGCCTGGACGATCGAGTCGAGGTGGTTCCGCTTGGTGCGCAGCGGGCACGGTCATCGCGGACGTCTCGTCGAAGGCATGCAGCCCACGGCGTCCTGCTGCCGCAGCAGCAGGTAGGCCAGGCAGGCGGCGATGGTGCAGGCGTACTCGTACTTGTTCAGCGCCCCGCGGCCGTAGTGCATGCTGCCCGAGACGTCGACCAGCAGCGTGCAGCGCAGGTTGGTGTCTTCCTCGAACTGCTTGACGTAGTAGCGGTCCTTCTTGGCCCAGACCTTCCAGTCGACGTGGCGCAGGTCGTCGCCGGGGGTGTATTCGCGGTGCTGGCACGAACTCGACCGACTGGCCGAAGTACGGGACTGCGGTGCATGCCGGAGAGGAAGCCCTCGACGACGTGCCGGGCGCGCAGGTCGAGCCGCGCGATCCGCTTGATCGCCTCAGGATGCAAAAATCTTCTTGGAATCGCGCATCGCGCGTCAGCTCGTCTTCTTTGGTCGGGGGTGATCGGCCAGCAGCCGCTCGATCGACGTCGTCGGGCGTCATGCCTTCGCTCGCGGCGGTGAAGTTGATCAGCAGGCGGTGCCGCAGCACGGGCTAGGCCAGCGCCTGGATGTCCTCGCAGTCGACGTGGGTGCGGCCGTGCAGCAGGGCCCGGGCCTTGCCGCCCAGGATCAGGTACTGCACGGCCCGCGGCCCGGCGCCCCAGCTCAACTAGTCGTCGACGAAGTCGGGCACGCCGGCTCGCCGACGCGCGTCTGCCGCACCAGCGCCAGCGCGTAGCGGATCACGTGGTCGGTCACCGGCACCTCGCGGACCATCCGCTGCAAGTCGAGGATCTCCTCGGCCGTGAGCACCGGCTCGACGTCGTCGGCCATCGTGGTCGTCGTGCGCCGGGCGATCTCGAACTCCTCCTCGAAGTTCGGATAGCTGACGAAGACCTTGAACATGAAGCGGTCCTGCTGGGCCTCGGGCAGCGGATAGGTGCCTTCCTGCTCGATCGGGTTCTGCGTGGCCAGCACGAAGAACGGGTCGGCGCAGCGTGTGCCGCACGCGGCCGACGGTCACCTGCCGCTCCTGCATGGCTTCGAGCAGCGCGGCCTGCGTCTTGGGCGGCGTGCGGTTGATTTCGTCGGCCAGGATCACGTTGGCGAACAGCGGCCCTTCGAGGAAGCGGAACTCGCGGCTGCCGGTGCGTGCGGTTCTCCTCGATCACCTCGGTGCCGGTGATGTCGGCCGGCATCAGGTCGGGCGTGAACTGGATGCGGCTGAAGCGTCAGGGTCAGCGTCCGGCTAAGCGTGCTGATCATCAACGTCTTGGCCAGGCCCGGCACGCCTTCCAGCAGGCAGTGGCCGCGGCTGAACAGCGAGATCAGCAGCTCCTCGATCACCTGGTCCTGGCCGACGATGACCTGGCCCAACTGGTCGATGATCTTTCGCGGGCGTCGCCGAGCTTCTCGATGGCGGCGAATCGTGGAGGTCAACTCGTGATCGGTCATGCAGGTTCCTGGTGTGCGTGGCGTGAGTCATGCTGCGACGCGGTCTGATGCTCGAGTCGCATCGGCCGTCGCGTGCGGCTTGCCACGTACGGTATCTATCGCTGGTAAATCGGCAGCGTGCCGTTGTCCAGTTGCAGGATCGTCAGGTTGATGGCGGTGGTGTAGACCGGGCCGATGTAGCCCTGGTTCCAGCGAGCCGTCGGCGTCTGGCCTCGGCGACCAGCCTGGCGTAAGATCTTGTCGCGGTAGGCTTCCCACTTCTTGCCGCCTTCGCGGTACAGCACCTGGGAGTAGTAGTAGTGGGCGTAGTGCCAGTGGCCGAAGCCCTGGTTCGGAGATGTCGGCCGAGGTTCTCGTCGGCAGTACTCCATGCAGCTTGGGGACGTACTTGTCTGTCGTAGTCGCCGGCGTTGAACAGGCAGGCGATGGCCGCGGCGGTGATCGGCCGGCCGGCCGCCGCCGCCCTTGGAGCTGTACTGCACGCCGCCGTCGGGCACGGTGCATTTGCGGATGTAGTTGATGGCCTTGTCGATGATTTCCTTGGGCACGGGAATGCCGGCGTTGCGGCAGCCGCGCAGCCCCTGCACCTGGGTGATCGTGGTCGAGCCTTCGTCGAAATCGCTGCCGTCCTTGGCGCTGACGTAGCCCCAGCCGCCGGCGGCGGTCTGGGCCTGGCCGGTGAACTCGCACGGCCTTGGTGAGCACGTCGATCAATTCCTTCGCGGCGGTCGGCGTCTTCTTCCTCGCCCAGCACCTGCGAGAGGAAGAGCATCGAGAAGCCGTGGCCGTAGGTGTAGCGGTCATCGTCGCGGGTCGCCGATCAGGCCGTTGCGATTAGGCTGCGTGATTGACCAGGTAATCGACCGCCTTGCGGATGTTCGGGGCGTACTTGCCTTGCGTGGTCGTCGAGCCTTCGCACAACAGCGCCGTGCCCGCCAGCGCGGTCATGGCGGTGGGATACATGCCGCCCGGAGCGATCCAATGCCCGTCCCGTTCCGATTGCCGCGAGGCAAGCCAATCCAGCCCGCGGGCGATCGTGCGATCGACTTCTTTCTGATCGGCTCTGTCGGCCGCGCGGGCGGCGGAGGTCAAGGCCGCAATAAGTACAATTGCAACGCAGGCGGGTGGCACGTCCCTGAGCTTGCGAAGGGCGTGGTAGGCCGCATCAAACACGCCCTTCGCAAGCTCAGGGACGTGCCACCCGGATTAATCTCACGCGACTCGATTGACTTCATGAGTTAACACTCCTTTACGGCCGCTCCGGCAAACCGGCCGCTCGCTGCACGGCGTCCAATAGGGCGTCGCCGAGATTGCTCGGGCCCTTCTTGCGCCGGACCGATCTGCGCATGGCGTCCTTGACCGGTTTGTCGGTGAAGTTCAGCACGATATTCTCCGTGTTTGCCCTGATCCGCACCGATTTGTCGGCGGGGTCGCCGTCGATGTCCAAGGCCATCAGGCCCATCGGTCCGATCGGCCCCAAGTCGTTCTGTCGTAGACGATGCGGCCGACGCGGCGATCGACGGCCAAGAGCGTGGTCCGCATGCGCGTTCCTTGGTTGGACTGTTCGTAACGGAAGCTGCCGAACAGCAACACAGGCAGATTGGCCGGCTGGCTCAGCAAGAAGCAGTTATGATCCACGTTGACCGGCTCCGGCCAGGCGAGCTTTCCTTGCAAGTCGATGGCATACAGCCGCGCCTTCCGCAGGCCGTATCCAAGCATTCCCCGTGTGCGCTGAATCTGCTCGTTGTTGCCGTTATTGTTCACCGTCCGGTCCTGGGCAATCACAACGTATTGATCGCCCAGCCGCAGGACGGCAAGGTCCGTAACAACGAAGCTTGGGACTTTCAGTTTCACATCGGAAATCGTGTGGCCGTCGGCCAGATCGACGAGCACGAAATGCCCGTCCGGCTCCAGCACGCCGGCCGCATTCTGATCGACCACATCGACCCGCGATCCGGAGGCGAAGGTCCGTTGCGGCCAGACTTGCTGCTGGCGCCACGGGTCGAACAGCGCCAACACATGACCCTTGCCTTTCGGTCCGCGGCCCCAAGTAAGGACGTTGCGACCGACATACAGCATGCCGGAAGTGGTCAGCGAACTGTTCCGCTCGAAGCCGTCGTAGGGATTGTTGTAGGCGTAGACGTTGCCTGCGGTACGCTCCACGCGGGGCAGCTTGCGATCGCCCAGATACTCGCCGTCGGTGGCGCGATAAACGGCCGCCTCGGCCTTGCCTGAGACCACGAACACGTATTGGTCGTCACCGAAGACTTCGCTGTTCTGCGGAATGTCCTGCCGCACCCACAGGCGCTCGCCGCTCATCGGGTTGACCGCCACGAGGTTCCGCATCCGCTGGAAGCAAACGATCCGCGTCGACCGGTCCGAACGGATTGATGCGCGGTACGCCGGGGCCGCTGTTGAACATGATCTGCGCGGCAAGAAAGCCGTTATTGAAACCGTTGTCGCCGGTAGCGTCGGCCAGGTCCTGGCTCCAGAGGACCTGGCTCGCGTTTCCCGACGCCCGCCACGGATCGAGGCCGACAATTTTCGTTCCGGCGATGACCAGCAGCAGATGCCCGCAGCTTCGCGCCACCGTGGTGTTGGCGTTGAAATAGCCGGACACGCGGCCGTTCTCGGAAAGGCGGACTGGCAGCGGCTTTTGCGCGGCCCCATCCGTCGCGGAAGGCGATCTCCTGCTGGCTGTTCTCGAAACTTATCGTATAGTTGTTGAAGAACGGTCCCGTGTCGCCGCCAAACATCATGTCGAACCGCCCCGCCCGGCCGTTAAAATGATTGACCGGCTGTCCCTCGCTCTTGCTGGCTTCGACAATGCCCTTTGGCCAATCCGACGCCGGACGGCTGATTTCCTTGCGGAGCGCGTCGCCGCCCGGCAACGAGGCCAGCCAGGCGGCCGGAGTCAGTCCGGCATGGCACGGCACGTTGGCGAAGTCCCGCGCCAGTTGGCGGTAGCAAGCCGCCGCATCGCCGATGCGAGCCTCGCGGAATGTGGCCGAATCACCGACGCGGCTCGCGCGGAGGTTGAGCGTCACCAGGTCGGCCAACAAGGCCGCCTGCGCCTTCCGGTCGGACCCAGCGTTCGATTGTGGCACTATGTTCGCCGATGCCAAGAGCATCTCCGCGCCCATCACGTTCCCCGCTTGAATCATTCGCTCGATCAGTTCCGTGCGGGCAACCGCCGCCTGCGGCTGTCCGTCGAAGTAGTCGATGAATCGCCTGAGAGTATCGCAACCGGCCGTCGCCTTGGCTTCTTCCAGGCGCGGCGCGAGCGCCTTATCGATCACCGCCGCTGCCACCGCGCCGCCTTCGCCGCGGAGCAATGCGAGCCGGGCCTGCACCCAGCGATCACGGCGGGCCAAGTAGGAGCGCTCGATGACCTCGGGCTGCATCTCCTTTTCGTCCACATCGACCAGCTTCATGCAGAAGTCGACAGCCGGCGGCCACTCCCCTGCCCGCTCTAGGCCCATCGCCATGTAGCGCAGGTAGGTCGCCTTCTGTATTGGCTCGTCCAGCAGTTTCTCCAACTCGCCGGCCAGCGGGCGATTCGCCGCGAAGTTGTCATGGAGGCCGCTCAGCAGCGCGTCGCGGAGAAGTTCGCCGCGTGCGGATGCGACTATCGGATTGCGTGTCGATCGCATAGGCGCGGCGGAAGTCTGCCACGGCTTCGCTCGAACGGCCCTCGTCCAGCGCGATCTCGCCGCGCAGCGTCAGCCCTTCCACGTCGTCGGCATTCTTCGCCAACAACTCGGCACTGTCGGTGCGGGCGGCGTCGAGTTGGTAATACACCTCCACGCTGTCGAGACCTTCTGAGATAATCCGGCCGCGATAGCAGACCAGATTTCCCGGCACGACGCCCTTGCGGCTCTTGGCAGTGGCCACAATTTTGCCCTTTTCAAGATCGACGGCAACCACCTCGCCGCTACTTAGCGGAACATAGTAGCGATTGCCGGAATAGAAGCCGTGGCCGGTCACACTGGCCCCTGCGGGAAAGACTTCCTCATCCCACGCCTTCTTGCCATCGTCAAGATTGACCGCATCAATTCCCTTTCGACCCACGAGCACGACCTTGCCCTGGTGGACGCAGGCGATATAGTAATGCTCCCCGCGCGGCTGCTTCCAGCATTGCTTGCCGTCGCCCAAGTTCACGCAATACAGCATCTCGGCTTCGGCGGGCGTGAGCAGCACGCGTCCGCCCGCGATCGTCGCCGTGCCGTCGAGCCAGCGGGGAACCGGACCTCCCTGTGCGTTGGCAAAGGCCATCGCCATGGGGGCCATTCGCTGCCAGCGGCGGCCGCCGCCTTGATTGTCGTCGCGCGGATATACATAGCCCCACAGCAGCGAGCGGGTGGCCAAATCGACTGCCACAACACATCCGGAACCGGTAGGACAGATCAAAACGCCGTCGGCATAGGAGGGAGAAACGCCCGCCAGACGGCGAACGGGGTCCTGGGAGATGCTCGACTCAACCATGGCAAGTTGCTGGGACCAGCCGTTCGGCTTTATGTTGCCGGTGGCCGCATCGAGGGCCAAGAGCCGAATCTCGTCCTTGATCTCGGCAATTACATAGAGTTGTCCGCGCAACGGCAAAGGCGGTCCAAGGAAGAATGTATCGCTCTGCCGCAAGTCGTCCGAAGTGCTCCAGACAACCTTGCCGGATTGAATGTCATAAGCCGCGAGACGGTTGGTTACGCCGCGATTTTGACGGTCGGCGCGTCCGCCGCCGAAAATCACCACGTTGTTATTGAATTGGCTCATCGCGCCCAAGCTTAACTGCTCGACGACGAAGACCAATTTGCCGTCGCTGCTCATCGTCCCGTACGTCGCATCGTCCCATATTCGCTGGCCGTAGAGGGACGCCAGGCTCATGTTGTTATTGCGGAATCCGCCGAATGGGCTGATTTGATTCGGCTGGAACGTCCTCCTGATCTGATTTCGCGACCGACGCTTCCCACTCCCGCTTACCCGTGTTGAAGTCGACGCCCAGCAGTCTTGTCGCGGTCCGCATGATCAATTTGTCGCCGACGGCCAGGGGATGCAATCCGGCAAGGACGTTCAATCCGCGCTGCCGGTACGAGAGATCCTGCTCCCGCAGCGCCTCGGCCGTCACATCTTCTCCGTCGGCAAGCTCGACTCGCCAGCGAAGATTCAGCAACGGAGCGCTGCCCACCGTCGAAGCGCTCCGCGAAGGATCGCCGCGGAACATGGTCCACTGGTCGGCTTCGACCGCCGCCGTCATCCGCTGGAGCTTGGCCAACTTGGCCAGCCACTCCGGCGCTTCGCTCTCCTGCTCGAACCAAGCCACATCATGGCCATCGATTGGCAGCGTCGCCTTGCCCACCCGCCGCTTCAGATCGGCCAGCACCTGCTGGCACTGCGGCGTCATGCCCGCTTGGTAATAGCAGGCGGCCTGCGTTAGAGACAGACCCGGCTCGAACTCATCGGCCGAGGGGCAGGATTCACGAAGGCGCTTCAAGGTCAGGGCAGCCGCCAGCGGCGCCCCGTGGTCCATGTAGTTCAACGCCCGCAGGTAGGCGGCCTCGTAGCCCGCCTGCGTATGGAAGAACTGGCCGGAAATCTCCGATAGCGCGTTGGCGTCGCCCGCGGCTATGGCCTTCTTAAGCCGGTCGCGAGCCTCGGACCCGCTTCGCACTTCATACAGCTCGCGCCCTTCGCGCGGCATCTGTCCCAAAAGTTGCTGCGCCTCGGCTTTCAAGCTGCGGTAGATCGAGAAGCTTCTTATCCGGTTGGTAGAGATAGTCCTCGCCGCCGCGGAGGATTTCCGTCAGACCCTCCAGGGCCTCGCCGTAGCGATGTTCGTCCAGCGCTTTCTTGGATCGCGCCAGCAACTGGAGGATTTTGCGATCCGGCGGGGCAAAGTGGCTCGGACCCGAATCATCATTTTCGGCGGAATCCGGGGAAACCATCCCCGCCCCATTGATTATTCCCCCGCGGATTCTAACCCGTTGAGCGTGGCCGGCCGACGTGCCGAGACAGAAAACGAAAACCGCGAGAGAAACCACGGCTAAACCAAGCAGGCGCCGTGTCGCGCCAAATGCAATTTATCCATCTTCCCGCTCCCGTTTTTTAACGCTTCGTGCGACCTCCACTTCCCCTACTATATGCGGGGGCCCCTATTACATATTGGGCCCTATTACCATATTGGGGTTGTGGGGCAGGATGCCTCTACCGTAGCGTCGCAATGTCTTGCAGCGCTATCAATTTATGACATTTGCCGGCCCGGCGAAGTTCCTGTAGTTGCCCTGGCCAGCCTAAGCTTTTATTCTAATGGATGTATGCTGAAAACTCAACTCAGTGCCAGTCTATGGCGGGGTGCAGGGCAGGTCAATCCACCGTACGGACTATTGACACACCGCTCCGGCCTGAGAAATTGGCCGCACACGGGGTTGCAATTTTCGGTAAAGCTTCGTAAAACCTACGCGGGAATCGATTCGATCTCATTTTCTCCTACACTCAGGAGGGTAATTCCAATGGCAAAACAAAGCCCGAAAGCTCCCAGCAAAACGGAAGTTCTGAACTCTATCGCCGAAATGTCCGGCCTGAACAAGAAAGACGTGTCGAACGTGATTGACGCCTTGATGGACGTGATCAAGTCGAGTCTCAGTTCGTCCGGACCCGGCGTGTTTGCCATTCCAGGGTTGGTAAAAATCGAGCGAAAAGACGTTCCCGCCAAGGAAGCCCGGATCGGAGTGCCCGATCCGTTCAAGCCCGGCCATACCAGGGACTACGCGGCCAAGCCCGCGTCGGTGAAGATCAAAGTCCGGGCCTTAAAGAACCTCAAGGAGATGGTAGAACCGCCGAAGTGAAGTGCAAATGTCGAATGACGAATGTCGAATGTCGAATGACCAGTCGTCGCCATTCGACATTTGACATTCGTCATTCGTCATTTTTTTCCTCGGCGAGCATCTCCGCCAGCAATTCCAGCGGCAACCCCACAACGTTCGACTCGCTGCCGGTGAGGATGTGCAGCCAACCCAAGCGGTCCTGGTATCCGAATCCACCCGCCTTTCCTTCCCACAGGCCGCTGGCGACGTAATCGTCGATTTGGGCGTTCGTCAAGCGATCCATCCGCAAGCACGTGACAGCCAGGCGAACTTGCGGTTCTCCGCCGGGCACTTGCCAGAGGCAAAGCCCGGAAACCACGCGATGTTCGCGTCCGCTCAGCGCATGGAGCATCTTTCGGGCATGGTCGTCATTGGCCGGTTTGCCGAGGATTTGTCCTTCGCACTCGGCAACCGTATCGCAACCTAGCACCAGGCCGCCAGCGATCCGCGGAACCACGTCGGCTGCCTTTTGCCGCGCCAGTCGCGTCACAAGTTGCTCTGCCGATTCACGGCTGCAAATGCCGCATTCGGCGCCTTCATCGGGGACGACAATCTCGAATTCGTAGCCGGCCTCGGCCAGCAATTCGCGACGCCGGGGCGAGCGGCTGGCAAGAATCAGTTTCGGACGGCGCGTTGGCAAGAATGGGGTCTGCAAGAATCTGGTTCCGAGATGATCGGTCAAACACCGAGCGGTTCGAGCTTGCGATCGATCCAGAAGCGTTCTACCCTCAGATTGAACTTCGCGGTCAGGCGCGAGCGTGCGAATCTCCACTTCGTCGCCTTCAACGGCCAAGACCTCGCACGCCACCGACTGCTTGTTGCGGCGAAGCGATCCGATGAACGGCGCTACATTCACCAACACTTGATCCCCGGTGTGAATATCCATTTCCTGCCCCGCGATGCCGTCGGGTCTTCCCAGCCAGCGCCCGGGCCGAAACTGGCCGGACTTTTGTTAGGGAATTGTTTTAATTCTATCTATCGATGCTGGCAGTGCTAGCCATGCGAAAAAAGCCAGGCAGGCGCACCAGCGCGAAATTTCGGCGGAAAACGCTGGAAAACGGCCAGAAAACGGCGGTTCTTGACCGTTTACACTGAATTGTTAGGAATGTGTTAGAACTCTGTGAGCGCGTACCCAGACTGCGGGCCAAGAAAAACCTGCGCATCTTACCCATTATTTGGCATTCTTCAGAAACCAAAAAACGCACCCATGACTTCGGTGCGCTTTACGCAGTATGGCGCTATGAACTACCCCAACAATGGCTGCCGTCGCGCTGCATTGGAATTAACCTAAACGCGTGGTATTTCGGAAGTCAATCAATTGTGCGACTTGTCCTTGTCCTTGTCGTTGGTCCTGCTGCGGTTGTTCGTGGCGGTTCGTCCGTTGGGCGGCGTAGCCAATCGCCCAGTGGCTGGCTGGCCATTGGGACCGACGGCGCGTCCAGCGGCCGCGCTGCGCCGACGGCGCAGTCCCGCCACAGAGCCGCCGCAGGGTTTCCAGCCACGCCGCTCGGTCGGCTGGCCGAAGCTTGAACATTCGCCGCTGAAAGCACAGGGCAGCGTGGTGGACTTGAAACTCGGCATGCTCGCCAGGCTTGCTCGCGCGGGTTCGGATGGACCACGAGCGCCCGCGACCGAGCTCCGCTCGAACTGCTGCCGCTCCTGCTGGAAGTGGGTCGTCTCCCGCGCCGCTTGAGCCAACTGCGCGTGCTGCGCCGCGGAAACCGCCTGGAGGTGCATCGCGCCCGCGGTTCGCGCATCCATTTGATGTACGTCGTGGGCCATATAAAGCTGGCGTGCGTCGGGACGGTTTCGCATCGCGACCGCTGGCAATCAGCGCCCGTTGCTCCGCTAGCGTGTGCGGCGGACGCATATCGGGATGCACACGATAATACTCGTGCCAGCCCGCAAGGTGATTGCCCCATTCGCGCTCGCCCATGTGGTCCTCGTGATACCAGCGATAGTAGCCGAACAGCGGGTCGTAGCCGTGATGCCACGAGTTATAGTAGAACCACGGCCGGATGCCGATCGCTACGTAGTGGTCGTCGTAGTAGTCGCCAAAGTAGTAATGGCAATAGGCCGGACGGCAAAAGAGCGAAAAACTCAACACGCCCACGTCCAGGCACACGGCCGGCCGATAAACGGCCACCGGCCCCGCGAAGTAGACCGGCGAAAATACCAGACCGCGGCGAGCGAGCGGATAATCCCAATAGCCGGGCACGTAGACCCAGCCGCGCGGGCACCAAGAGTACGTGGCCGGCACCCAAATCCAGTCGGGCTGGGAGACTGCCCAATAGCCCGGCTGCCAGGCGTAACGGCCGTCATACCATTGCCAGTGCCCTGCGACCCAGAAGTGGTTCGGGTCGGGCTGTTCGCTGGTCGGGCCGTTGTCGATGCTCGGCTGCGGCTGCGGCAAGTAAGTCACTTCTTGCAGATGCGCCGGCATCCAGTACCCGGAGATCCATTGGTTGCCCTGGCCTTGATTGTCCTGCCAATAGCCGGGCATCCAGCGGAAGCCGGGCGGCGGCACGCGCCACACGCCGCTGACCCAGATGAAGTCCTTGCGTTCCTCGTCCCAACCCCAGTAACCGGGAATCCAAGTGGCCTTGTCACTTTCCGGCTTCATATCGGGCGGAACCTCGTCCACCGCCGCCGGCGGCTGCCGCGGCACAATTATTCCGGCCGCCGCCTGCCCTTGGGTGACCGGCATGGCATATGCCTCATGGACCGGGCCACGGGTCATGACCTGCACGTTCGGGTCCTCCGCCGGTGCCCCGGCCGGCACCGGGGCGGCCATGCCGTTCGGATCGCCGGGCGCTGGAGGCGGCGGCGGAGCGTCTTGCGCGAAGCTCCTGCCGACGGCCGGCCCGACAACAACCAAACATGCCCAGCCGAGCATCCCAGCGAGCAAACGAAACGATTTGCGTGTAGACATTGATTTCTTCTCCTTAAGGTAAGCCGGCAGCATGGGCAAATTCGATGCCGGCAGCCCATCCAATACGCCAATTCGCCGGCGATAAACCATTGTCGGGAAGCGACTTAAGGCTTTGCCCACCTTCGATTCACAGCAGTCGGGCGAGCGGCCGGCACCGTCAACTCTTCGGGCGCTCCGGCACATTATCGCGACGGATGGAAAAAACGGCAATACGAAAAGTGGCAAGTGCTTCGGCCGGGGTGCAGGAACGGGCTTCGGCGGGCTGAGGGCGGGGGAAAACTCGGGTGGCGGATTTGGCGGCTGGAGGTTAGATTTTGGGCGTACTTGGGCAAGTTGGAACCTTTGGAAAGGAAACTACGATGAGCAAGGACGCTCGAAACGAGGATTTGGAACTGACGGCGGAGGAAAAAGATAAGTTCGGCGAACTGGTGGCATTGCTGGCAAAGCATGGTTTTGGAACGGAAGGGCCGCCGCGGGAAACCACCTTCGCCCAGATCGAGAGGTTTGGGCATCAGGCTGGGCGGATGCTGGCCCGGGCGATCGATGCCGTCGCTGGCCGAGCAGCATGCGGTGCACTTCGCGGGCGAGGAGCCCTGTCCTGCCTGCGGCGAGAAGCACCTGCCGAAAGAGAGCCCGCACGATTTGGGGTTACAGACCGAGGACGGCGAAGTCAAACTTCGCGAGCCGGCCTTCCGCTGCCCGCCATGTGAGCGGGATTTTTTTCCCTCAACGCATCCCGCTGCGGATTGACGGCGGTTCGGCCAGTCCAGCCGTGTTGGAGAAGAAGGTGCTTGCCGTGGCGTATGCCCCGTCGTACTCGATTGGCGAGTTGGTGCTGCGAAAGATCGGCGGCATCGATCTCACCGGTCGCGGGTTGAACAAGACGGCGGTGAAGATCGGTTCGGAAATGGTCGCGCAGCGCAACGCGCGAATCGAGGCGTATTTCGATCAACCGCTGCCGCGGCAACACGCCCAGCCGAAGACGCCGATTGCCCTGGCGTGCGTCAGCGTCGATGGCGGACGGATGCAAACGCGCGACGAAGGGGGCGGCAAGGGGGTGCATCATCCGCATTGGCGAGAGAACAAAAACGCCTTGTTTTTGCGGATGAAAAGCGGCTGCTTTCGCCGACGATCCGCACCCCGACTTGCCCGCCTGTTTCGCCAATCGGGAGCGGATGAAGAAGTTGTTGTCGGGCGTTGGCGAGGGGAATCCGCCGCCCACCACTGCTGAAGAAGCTGCTTCTTCCGCCGGCATCGCCGGGGAAGGCGCTCGAAAACGACTGGCGTCCCGAGCCTCTCTTCCGCACTTGCCTCAGTTCGCTGGAGGACAGCGATGCCTTCGGGCGCATGATGGAGGTGGAAGCCGATGCGCGCGGCTTCTACCATGCCGCCAAGAAGGCATTCGTGAGCGATGGACTGCCGTACAATTGGGCGATTCAGAGGCGTCACTTTCGCGACTTCACGCCGATTCTCGATTTCGTGCATGCCGTCGAACATCTTTATGAAGCAGCGCGCTGCGTTCACGACGACGCGGAGCGGCGTTGGACGGACTATCTCCGTTGGGCACGCGACTGTTGGGGCGGAAACATTCTCCGGGTGATCGGCGAACTTCGCGAGCATCAGCAGCAGCTTGGCTTGCCCCCGAAGGATTGTGAAAAGACCGACCCGCGAAAGATTCTCGCTGACGCTGTTGGTTACTTCCAGAACAACGTCTTGCGTATGGACTATCCGGCGTATCGTCGGCAAGGGCTGCCGACCACTTCGGCGCACATGGAGTCGTTCGTCAAAGAGATCAACGTCCGGGTGAAAGGGACCGAAAAGTTCTGGAACGACGGGGCCAGCGGCGAAGCGATCCTGCAAATCCGGGCAGCCGCCCTATGCGAGGATGACCGACTGAGCAACTTTCTGCACAGTCGCCCCGGCCACCCCTTCCACCCCAATGTCCCCCGACAACCTTCGCTAACAACTGCTGGCTAAAAGGAGCCCGTTCCTGCACCCCTTCGGCCGCGAGCAAACATCCGAGTTTCTCGCACAAGGCGCAAAGCCGCCAAGGAAGTGATATACTTTTTGCCTGGATTTGACATTTAGGAGTTGTAACAGATTGACTTGAGCAATTCGGTACGAAGGGTGGCACGCTCTGAGCTTCAAGCGAAGGGCGTGGTTTGCGGATCGCCACGCCCTTCGCAAGCTCAGGGACGTGCCACCCATTGGTCAACCTATTCTGTTACGGCGCTTATCGTGCCTCGGCGGTAATCAATTTTGGCTCGTAATTTCCGTTATTTTGAGAAGAAACGCGGTCACCGGCGAGGCGGGTACCGATTCGTCGGCAGCGCGGGCGAGGCCATGTTCTTCGCCGTCATGTTCATTGTCGGCGCGGTCGGCATCGGCATCGGCGTCGCCCGGCTGATCGTGCCCGAATGGCGGGTCAATCACGGGTTTGTCGAGCACGCTTGCAAAATCGTCGAGCGTCGCGTCGAACCTGTGCCGGGCGAAAAAGGCACTCTCTATCGTCCCGAGATCAAAATCGAGTACGACGTGCAGGGCGTCACCTACTCGTCTTACACGTTGAACGTCCACCATACTTCCTTCGTCGAGCAGGAAGAGGCCCGTGCGGCGATCGACCGCTTCGCCGATCGCACGAACGGCACTTGCTGGTACGATCCGGTCGATCCGGGAACGGCTGTGCTCATCCGCGGCTATCAATGGTGGATCTGGCCGGCGTTGCTGGTCCCGATTTCTTTCATTGCCATCGGCGTGGGCGGACTCATTTTCACGATGTTGAACTGGGGCAAGTCGGCGGAACGCCGCGCCGCCGCGCGAAAGCTGCCCGCCGCCGAACTGTTTGACCTTCCGGCCAAGGCCGATCCGCAGTTTCCGTTCGTGCCCGATTGCAGCGAGATCGTCAGCAGCCCCGGCACGCGGCTGGCGTATCGGCTGCCGCTGGCCCAGTCGCCCGGTTGGACGCTCTTCGGCCTGTTGGCCGTCTCCATTGCCTGGAACGGCACCGTCTCGGTCTTCGTCATCATGGCCGCGGCCAGCATGTTTCGCGGACATACCGATTGGTTGATGACGCTGTTCACGTTGCCGTTTTTGGGCATCGGCGCGGCGCTGGTTGTGGTGTTCGTTAAACAGTTGCGGCACAACGCGGGCGTCGGCCCGACGCTGTTGGAAATCAGCGACCATCCGCTCGTGCCGGGGCACAATTATCGCGTGTACCTGTCGCAAACCGGCAACCTGAAGCTCAAGTCGGTCGATATCTGCTTGACTTGCGAGGAGGAAGCCGTGTTCAGTCAAGGCACGAACGCACGCACTGAGAGCCGCGAGGTCTTCCGGAAGAAGGTGTTTTCGATCGCCGACGCGGTGATTCGGCCCAGCGAGGCGCTGGAGGCCGAGTGTGACTTGCCCGTTCCCGCCGAGGCAATGCATTCCTTTCGAGCCGGCCACAACCAGGTGCATTGGAAGCTGATTGTCCGCAGCGAGGCCGATGGCTGGCAATCGTTTCAGCGGTCGTTTCCGGTGGTGATTCGTCCGCGTTCAATAGCAATCGGTCGCGCGGAAAACGGCCATGCGGAGGCCCGATCGTGATCGAACCGGAAGTCTACATTCGCTTGGACGACGACGGCCGCGCGTTCGCTCCCGGCACGACGCTCTCGGGTGACTATCGTGTCGAGTGGGTCGAGCGCGAGAACTTGCAGGCGGTCGAGGTTTCGGTCCTCTGGCACAGCGAAGGAAAGGGCGACGAAGACCTGGCCGTACATGAGTTTTGGCGCAAGAATATTGACGGCGCCGAAGTGGCCGATCCGCGGCGGCCCGACCGCTTCAGCACCGGCGCTCCCGCAAAGCCCGCTAAGCTATGACGGCCAGATCGTGAAAATTCGCTGGTGCGTCCGCGTCCGCGTGATATTCAAGCGGGGGCGGGATTTGGTGGCCGAGAAATTATTCCGTCTGGGAGGAGTCCCGCCGGCGCGGGCGGTTTCCGCCGAAGTGCAAGGAAAAGGAAGCGGTGAGGGGACTTTCAGGGGTGGCACGACCCTGAGTTCCTAACGAAGGGCGTGGTAACGGCGACCACCACGCCCTTCGCTTGAGGCTCAGAGCGTGCCACCCGGAATGTACTTTCATGCTTCAATCAAACGCCAACGCAACCAACCCATTTTCTGCCACTCGCCTGCGCCCCGGCACGATCGACTTCATCTTCGAACACGGCAAAACCCTTGGGCAACTTGTCGATCTCTTGGAGGCGAACCAATGGCGCGGCGCAATCACCGGCCTGCACGGGACGGGCAAATCGACTCTGCTGGCAGCCATGACGCCCGCCATCGAAGCTCGGGGCCGTATCGTTAAGTGCGTCACCCTGTCGGCCGGGCAGCGGACCTTGCCGCGCGACTTCCTCGCGTCGCTGCGACCCGCGGCCGGGCGGGGCGTGGCGGCCGTGGACGGCATCGAGCAACTCAGCGCCTGGAGCCGGCTGCGGCTGAATCGGTTCTGCAAATCCCAGGGCGGGGTCCTGGTCGCGTCGCACCGCCCCGCGCGGCTACCAGTCATTTATCAAACGGCGATCGACGTGCCGCGAGCCTGGCGGGTCGTCGAGCGGTTCCAAGACGGCTTCACCCCGCTGGTGCGGCTCAGCGACCTGGTCGAACGCCTCGCCCAGCGGCACTGCAATCTCCGCGAGGCGCTGTTCGATCTGTACGATATCTATGAGGAGCGGCGGAGAATGTCCAGTTAGCATTTTGACGTTGATTTGTTGCCGGGGCCGCGATACATCATCCCTTCTTGAACGGAGGCACGTCGATCGGCAAACCAACGCGCATGAAAAATCGGGCAAAGGCCTGGGAAAGGTGCTCGCGGTAGGGCGGAAGCAACCGAAGCCGCTTCCCGCTCGTTGCTGCATGTTGTCGGACAAAGGGCAACGGCAGTGAATAGACCCGGCGGAAATCAACAAGGCAAACTTCGCGAGGGAGCCCGTCTATAGCGCTTGCGGCGAGAAGATGAAAGCCGGGCAGGTTCCCCCGCCGCGCATCCTCCATTCCTCGGTCGGTCGCCAGATGGCCGGTCAATTCTGAACGGTGCCACACGGCACATAGCAGCACGTCCTCTATCTTCTCCCGTCCTCGCACCATGTCACAACTCTGCGACATCGCGATCAGATCGCGCGTCTCCCATTTGAGCCTGCCGGACGGCGGCGGAATTTCGCGAGGTCCGCGGGTGGCAGGAAGACTGGACATCGCTCTAAAATGTCTCCTTGTTCAACGTCGTCGCCGCTGGCGGCCCGATACCAAGGATAGGCCATAGAGTCAATCGCGCCGAACAACTCTTGTTGCTCCGCGATACTCAGCGAGCCGACAGCTTCACGCGCGGCGATCAACCTTTCGGACGGCATTCCGTGATGGCTCCGCTTCAGGCCCAAGGCTCGTCGATGGGCGAAGGCTTACCGCAGCCGCCAAACTCCAGCGTCACGTCAATCCAGCCAGCAGGCCGTTTGGGGGCAACGGGAATACTCGCGTCCCAGTCGAGGCGGTCGTCCGTTGCAACTTCCGCTTCGCGTTTACCCCGATTCTCTGCCTCGCTTGGCTGCGAGAGAAATGGAACGTCCTCAATTTCTGGGCCGATGGGAACAGAGTTCGTGAAAAGGTCGGGATTCATTGTTGTTATCGGTCCCTGAATACGACCCAATTATATCACGGAATAGCGTCGATTGCTACGCCCCGGACAACGGCGGGTTTCCAAGACGGCTTCGCCCCACTGGTGCGGCTCAGCGACTTGGTGGAACGCCTCGCCCAGCGGCACGGCAACCTCCGCGAAGCCCTTTTCGATCTGTACAATATCTATCTATGAGGAGCGACGGCGGGCAAGTTCCTAGCTTGGCTGCTGGGTCGCGATTGGCATCGCATTGCGTTATCGCATTGCGATGCTATACTGCATCGGCGACCTTGATTGAGGCCAAGCCATGTGGTTCGTATCGATTCTGTGGGATGAGGACGAAGAACCAGACGGGAATGTTCAGCATATCGCGGAACATGGATTGTTGATTGATGACGTAGAGTATGTCTTGGAGAATCCGATCTCGGAAGGGGCGAGCGATAGCAGCGGTCAACCGTGTTGCTTTGGATACACTCCCGGCGGCGATTACATCATCGTCGTGTATGAGCTGGCGGGCGAGGGCATGATTTATCCGGTAACCGCATACGAGGTGCCGGAACCATGAGGCAAGCCATGGAAAAGAAATCGATTCAACGAGTTCGACGCAGCGGCCCATTGAGCGAGGCCGAACGACAACGGCTCCGAGATATTCGGGAGAAGGTCCGGAAGGAATTTCCGCCGCGCGATCCGCCGCGTCTTATGCCGAGCAGTTCGGGAATCGGCGCAGATTCGCGCGGCGCGCGAGGCGCGGGGGTTATCCTGGTATGCGGTTGCCAAGCTCGCCGGTGTTCCCAATCCGAGCACCGTGCGCGATCTGGAATATGGCCGCGATACGAAGCTTTCAAGCCTGGAGGCGGTAGCGGACGCGTTGGGCCTGAAGCTCGAATTGGTTGGCGTTTGAGCAATAGGCAACCTCCGCGAGGCCCTGTTCGATCTGTATTATGTGCATGAGGGGCGGAAGCGGGTGGAGAGGAGTTAGCGTAGCCGGGGCTATCCCTCCCCAATAGGGTTGCGTATACTGTCCGATACGATAAAAACGCGCCCTCGTTCGGGGAGATGTCGAA
Organism: uncultured Planctomycetia bacterium; assembly: GCA_963707295.1. Classification (GTDB taxonomy): domain Bacteria; phylum Planctomycetota; class Planctomycetia; order Pirellulales; family Thermoguttaceae; genus JANXQG01. The sequence goes on along the minus strand of CAVPPL010000005.1, from coordinate 1,147,199 downwards.
TATGCAGATTCTTTCCATACTTCGATATTCTTGGCTTGCGGTCGTCGCCTCTCTGATGGCGGCCTGCTTGTCGGCATGGGGTGCGGACAAGAAATCGCCGGTTCCGGATGATGCCGCGCAAACCGAATCGCTAAAGCTTGTCAAAGAAGTCTATGGCAGTGAATTGATCGCCGCAAAAACCGCGGACCAAAAGAAAGCCCTGGCAAAGAAGCTGCTGGAGAAGGCCGCGGGCATTCAGGATGATCCCACGGGCAAATTCGTTCTTCTGAAGGCTAGCAAGAACGTTGCCACGCAGGCTCTCGATGCCGAAACAGCATTTGCAGCCATTGACACGATGGCCGATTCCTTCGAGGTTGACGTTTGGAAGTTACGGACTAGCGAGCCCAACAGTCTTACGCAAAAAGCCCGATTGGCGTCGGAGCATGACGCGATCGCAGGATTGGCCTTGGGACTGGTGGAACAATCACTTGCCGGCGACCAATTCGATACGGCCATGCAACTCGGCAACCTAGCGTTGGAGGAAGCGCGAAAAACGCATAACCTGAAATTGTTGCGGCAAGCACAATCACGATTGGCGGACGTGCAACAAAGGGCTAAGGTCCGCGAGGAGGCCAAAGCTGCGATGGCAACACTCGATAAGACTCCGGATGATCCAGAGGCCAACCTTGTCGTCGGAAAATATGAGTGCTACGTGAAGGGCGACTGGGATAAGGGAATCCCAAAGTTGGCACTGGGCCGTGACGAAGACTTGAAGTCCCTGGCAACGAAGGAACTGAAGGGGGCTGCCACTGCGAACGAACAAGTGAAGCTCGGCGATGCCTGGTGGGACCTGGCCGAGAAACAGGAAGGGGCAGCCAAATCGCCGATGCGGCAGCGGGCCTGTTCTTGGTATCAGAAGGCGATGCCCGGGTTCTCCGGCCTGATCAAAGACAAGATCGAAAAACGTCTCGCGAATGCGACCGCGGCGCCAGCGATCGAGGTGGAGGGCGGGGCCGCGCGCAGCCGCCCGCCGATCGCGGTCGCGCCGTTCAATGAGTTGACGGCCAAGCAACACCAGAAGCGGTGGGCGAAGTACCTCCGCGTGCCGGTGGTGGAAACCAACTCCATCGGCATGAAACTTGTCCTCATTCCTCCGGGTGAGTTCCAGATGGGTTCGCCCAAAGAGGTGATCGAGGAGGAGATGCGGCGGCACGCCGGCGATGGCTGGTACCGAGACCGTTTGCCGGGCGAGGGGCCGCAGCACTTGGTGCGTATTACCAAGCCCTATTTGATCGGCATGACGGACGTCACACAAGAAGAGTATCAGCGAGTGATGGGTGGCAACCCGAGCAAGTTTCAAGGGAATCCGAAAAGACCCGTGGAGATGGTATCGTGGGATGAGGCAATGGATTTCTGCCGTAGGCTTTCGGAACTGCCTAGGGAAAAGGCGGCCAGGCGACGGTATGGATTACCGACGGAAGCACAGTGGGAGTATGCGTGCCGAGCCGGGAGTGCGGGCCGTTGGTGCTTTCAGCATCGGGCCGAATCGTTTACCGGCGGCAGCGGAAGAGAAGCTGTTGGGCGAGTACGCTTGGTTGGGTGAAGGCGGCAAACCGGACCCTCAGACGCATCCTGTCGGGCAGAAACGGGCTAACGCCTGGGGGCTTTATGACGTGTACGGCAACGTCTGGCAGTGGTGCCAGGACTGGTACGACAAGGATTATTATGCCAAGTCGGCGACAGACGATCCAACGGGGCCTTCAGCGGGCTCGTTCCGCGTGGCCCGTGGTGGTGGCAGATGGGGCATCGATGCCGGCCACTGCCGCTCGGCCAGCCGCCAATATGACGGGCCAGGGAACCGCTACGACGACCGAGGCTTTCGCGTCGCTCAAGTTTCGGCGGACGAGTGAGGCGAGCATAGGGAGCCGAGGGCTAGTTGCCAAACGCTACCGTCCAGCGCCGGCCAGCCCAGCCGGGCTGTCAAATTGGCATGGACCACCGGCGACCAAGCCCGCTGCAATGCCGTTATCGTTCGTCGTAACTGCTTGCGAGCATGAATCTTACGTTGTCTTAGCCGACTCTTGGCACACCGCTTGCATTACAAGGCCAAACCTATGCGGGCGGCTGCCAAGTTTGGCATTGACCGTCCGCCCCTGACTACCGCATTTAAGTGTTTACCCTGCCAACGGCCGAAACTGACACGAACCTGCCCTTTCTTCGTGGGCCGTCGTTTCGAGCCGGGCAATTTATTAGTTGACTAGTCCGCAACAGGAGGATTCCACTGTGGCAAAACAGATGGTCTTTGACGACGAAGCCCGGCAGCCGCTGGCGGCCGGCGTGAGCAAGCTGGCCCGGGCCGTCGTGCAGCACGCTCGGCCCCCGCGGCCGCAACGCCGTGCTCGACAAGGGCTGGGGCGCCCCGAAGGTCACCAAAGACGGCGTCACCGTGGCCGAAGACATCGAGCTGGACGACCCCTACGAGAACCTGGGCGCCCAGCTCGTCAAGGAAGCCGCCAGCAAGACCAACGACGTGGCCGGCGACGGCACCACCACCGCCACCGTGCTGGCCGAGGCGATCTACCGCGAAGGCCTGAAGATGATCGCCGCCGGGGCCGACCCGATGGCCCTGTCCCGCGGCATCAGCAAGGCGACCGAAGCGGTCGTCGAGGCGATCGCGCAAGATGGCCGACGCCGATCAACGAGAAGAACAAGAAGGAAATCACCCAGGTCGCCACGATCGCCGGCAACAACGATCCGAGATCGGCGAGCGTGCTGGCCGAGGCCTTCATGAAGGTCGGCAAGGACGGCGTGATCACGGTCGAGGAAGGCAAGCAGGCCGAGACGACGGTCGAGGTCGTCGAGGGCATGCAGTTCGACCGCGGCTATCTCTCGCCGCACTTCGTCACCAACCAGGACGACCAGACCGTCGAGCTGGAGAACTGCCTGATCCTGATCTACGAGGAAAAGATCTCCAGCGCCAAGAACCTGGTGCCGCTGCTGGAAGCGATCAGCAAGGCCAACAAGCCGCTGCTGATCATCGCCGAGGACGTCGAGGGCGAGGCCCTGGCCACGCTGGTGGTCAACAAGCTGCGCGGCATCCTCAACGTCTGTGCCGTCAAGGCCCCCGGCTACGGCGACCGCCGCAAGGCCATGCTGGGCGACATCGCCACGCTCACCGGCGGCAACGCGATCTTCAAGGACCTGGGCATGCAGCTCGACGCGGTCAAGCTCACCGACCTGGGCACGGCCAAGAAGGTCATGATCGACGCCGAGAACACGACGATCATCGGCGGCGCCGGCAAGAAGGAGGCCATCGACGGCCGGGCCGAGCAGATCCGCCGCGAAATCGAGACCACCGACAGCGAATACGACCGCGAGAAGCTGCAGGAGCGGCTGGCCAAGCTGGCCGGCGGCGTGGCCCAGATCAACGTCGGCGCCGCCACCGAGACCGAAATGAAGGAGCGCAAGGCCCTGCTGGAAGACGCCCAGGCCGCCACGCAGGCGGCCATGGAAGAAGGCATCGTCCCCGGCGGCGGCGTGGCCCTGTTGCGCTGCGAGAAGGCGCTCGACAAGCTCGAGCTTGACAGGCGACGAGGCGCTCGGCGCGAAGATCGTCCGCAACGTGCTCGACATGCCCGCTGCGTGCGATCGCCGAGAACGCCGGCCTGACGGCGCGGTCGTCGTCAATCGCGTCCGGCAGCATGAAGGACAAGAACGACGGCTACGACGCCGACAAGGACAACTACGGCGACCTGGTCGAGGCCGGCATCATCGATCCGGCCAAGGTCGTCCGCACCGCCCTGCAGAACGCCGCCAGCGTCGCCTGCCTGCTGCTGACCACCGAGTCGCTCGATCACCGACATTCCCAAGGAAGAAGAGGAAGGACGGCGTCCCGGCGGCCACGACCACGGCATGGGCGGCGGCATGGGTGGCATGGGCGGAATGGGCGGCGGCATGGGTGGAATGGGCGGCATGGGCGGCATGATGTAAGCTTCAGCCGCAGCTCGACTCGGCCTCACGCAAGCACACATCGAACACAATCAACAATCACTAATTCAATAGAAGGAACGAACTATCATGGCAAAAGATACGTCAAATTGCGTCCGCTGGACGATCGCGTCGTGGTGGAGCCGCTGGAAGCGGAAGAGATGACGGCCGGCGGCATCGTGCTGCCCGACACCGCCAAGGAGAAGCCGCAGCGCGGCACGGTCGTGGCCGTCGGCCCCGGCAAGCTGCTGGACAGCGGCGAGCGCGGCACGCTGTCGGTCAGCCGTCGGCGACGAAGTGATCTACGGCAAGTACGCCGGCACCGACATCGAAGTCGACGGCAGGACGTCAAGATCCTCCGCGAGAGCGACATCCTGGCCAAGGTCGTCAAGTAATCGCCCGAGTGACACGTTCGAACTCGCGACAGCGCAGTTGCACGTCGCACGCCGTTGCTTGAACCAGCGTGTAACCCAACTCACACAATTCATGAGGAACCGCCAACGTGGCTAAACAACTGCTGTTCGACGATCAGGCCCGGGCGCGAATGCTCCGCGGCGTCGAAAAGCTGGCCGACGCGGTCGCCGTCACGCTGGGCCCGACCGGCCGCAATGTGATCCTCGACAAGTCCTTCGGCGGCCCGACCGTCACCAAGGACGGCGTGACCGTCAGCAAGGAAATCGAGCTGGACGACCGCTTCGAGAACATGGGCGCCAAGCTGGTCAACGAGGTGGCCCCGAAGACCTCCGACGTCGCCGGCGACGGCACCACCACGGCCACGATCCTGGCCCGGGCGATCTTCCAGGAAGGCCTGCGCAACATCACCGCCGGCAGCAATCCGATGGCCGTCCGCCGCGGCATCGACAAGGCCGTCGACGCGGCCGTCGAGCATCTGCACGCCGATGGCCAAGCAGGTCTCGAGCAAGGAAGAGATGGCCCAGGTCGGCGCCATCAGCGCCAACAACGACCCGGCGATCGGCAAGCTGATGGCCGACGCCATGGAGAAGGTCGGCAAGGACGGCGTGATCACCGTCGAGGAAGGCAAGACGACCGAGACGACCTACGAGTTCGTCGAGGGCATGCAGTTCGACAAGGGCTACATCTCGCCGTACTTCATCAACCGCCCGGCCGAGATGAACTGCGTGCTGGAAGACGCGCTAATCCTGATCCACGAGAAGAAGATCAGCAACCTCCGCGACCTGCTGCCGCTGCTGGAGAAGGTGGCCCAGTCGCGGCAAGCCGCTGTTGATCATCGCCGAGGACGTCGAGGGCGAGGCGCTGACGACGCTGGTGGTCAACAAGCTCCGCGGCGTGCTGCAACATCTGCGCGGTCAAGGCCCCCGGCTTCGGCGATCGCCGCAAGGCCATGCTGGGCGACATCGCCGTGCTGACCGGCGGCACGCTCATCAGCGAAGACCTGGGCCTGAAGCTGGAGAACCTCGACGCTCGAGCAGCTCGGCCGGGCCAAGAAGGTCACCGTCGACAAGGACGACACGACGATCATCGAGGGCGCCGGCAAGCAGGCCGACATCAAGACCCGCATCGAGCAGATTCGCAGCCAGATCGAGGCCACCGAGAGCGACTACGACAAGGAGAAGTTCCAGGAACGGCTGGCGAAGCTGACCGGCGGCGTGGCGATCATCTCGGTCGGCGCCAGCACCGAGGCCGAGATGAAGCAGAAGAAGGCCCGCGTCGAAGACGCCCTGCACGCCACGCGGGCGGCGGTCGAAGAAGGCATCCTGCCCGGCGGCGGCGTGGCCCTGCTGCGCTGCCGCGAGGCGGTCGAGAAGGCCCGCGGCAAGGCCAAGGGCGACGAGAAGATCGGCGTCGACATCGTGCTGCGCGCGCTTGGCGACGCCGATCCGGCAGATCGCCGACAACTGCGGCATCGACGGCGCGGTGGTCGCCGACGAGGTCAGCCAGAAGCCGACGAACATCGGCTACGACGCCAACACCGGCGAGTACGTCGACATGTTCAAGGCCGGCATCATCGATCCGCTGAAGGTCGTCCGCACGGCCTTGCAGAACGCGGCCAGCATCGCCGGACTGATGCTGACGACCGAGACCCTGGTGACCGACCTTGAAAAGGACGACAAGAAGAGGATGATCGAAGGAACCGTCCGGTAAGGAATCGCCTTTGAACCGTCCGATGACATTCAGCGGGGCCGCCTCACGCCGGGGTGGCCCCGCTCCATGGACGTCAGGCTTTCCAGCCTGACCCGTCGTAGGGCGGGACGAGATCGCGTAGCGATGCTGGCCCACCATTGAAACGTACCGGTCGATCTGGTGGGCCTGCACCGCTTGAAGCTCGCTGGTCCCACCCTACGTACTTTGGCATTACAGTTCGCGTGACGTAAGATACAATATGGCAACGATGGCTGACAAACGCGACTATTACGAAGTGCTGGGGTCGAGCGCTCCGCGAGCAAGGAGCAGATCGCCGAGGCCTATCGCAAGCTGGCGCTGAAGTATCACCCCGACCGCAATCCGGGCGACGACGAGGCGGTCGTCAAGTTCAAGGAGGCGGCCGAGGCCTTCGAGGTGCTCAGCCACCCGGAGAAGCGGGCGCAGTACGACCGCTTCGGATTCGCGGGGCTTCAAGGCGGCGAGGCGCCGCACTTCCGCGACGTGAGCGACATCTTCGAGGCCTTCGGCGATATCTTCGGCGAGGGCCTCTTCGGCGACCTGTTCGGCGGCGGCCGGGCGGCGCCGCGTCCGCAAGGGGGCGACGTGCAGTGCGACGTCGCGCTCGACCTGCTCGAGGCGGCCCGGGCGTGTCGAAGACCATCGAGTTCGAGCGGCACGTCATGCTGCGAGACGTGCAGCGGCTCGGGTGCCAAGCCGGGCACGCGGCCGGAAACGTGCCGCTACTGCGGCGGCAGCGGGCAGGTCGTGCAGGCCACCGGCTTCTTCTCGCTGCAAACGCCCTGTCCGGCCTGCCACGGCAGCGGGCAGCGTGATCCGCGACCCTGTCCGGCGCTGCCGCGGCCAGGGCTTCGTGCTCGCGCCGCGTCACGCGCAAGGTCGAGATTCCGGCCGGCGTCGACAACGGCACCCGCTTGCGCATCAGCGGCGAAGGCGAGCCGAGCCCGGCGGGCGGCCCGCCCGGCGATTGCTACTGCTTCATCCACGTCAACGAACATCCGCTGTTCCATCGCGACGGCCGCGACCTGATCTGCCAGGTGCCGATCAGCTATTCGCAGGCGGCGCTTGGGGGCGACGATCGAGGTGCCCACGCTCGACGGCACGGAGCATGTTGACGTCCCCGCGGGCACGCAGCCGGGCGAGGTCTTTACGCTCCGCGGGCCGCGGCATGCCCGACTCCGTTACCGCGGCCGCGGCGACCTGCATGTGCAAGTCACCGTCGAAGTTCCCAAGCGGCTTACCGAGCGGCACGAGGAATTGCTGCGCGAGCTGGCGGAGATCGAGAAGAGCGACGTCTCGCCCAAGCGCAAGACGTTTTTCGAGAAGATCAAAGACATGTTCCACGCGGAAGAGAGCACATGAGCGACGACAGGACAAACCCCAATTCCGGAGACGCGACGCGGCGAACATGGAAAGCTGCGCAGACTTCGGCCGAGCAATGCCGGAAGATATTCTCTTGGATCAGTTGCGGACCGACCTTGAGGCGGCCAAAGACCGCGTGCTTCGCAGCCAGGCCGAATTGGAGAACTACCGCAAGCGGGCGGCCCGCGAGATCGAGGACAACCGCCGCTACGCCAACCTGCCGCTGATGCAAGATCTGCTGCCGGTGCTGGACAACGTCGAGCGGGCGATCGGCGCCGCCGAAAAGGCCCAGGACGTGGCCGTGCTGCTGGAAGGCATTAAGCTGGTGGCGCAGCAATTCGAGGACGTTCTTGCCCGGCACCATTGCCAGCGGATCGGCGCGTTGCACCTGCCTTTCGACCCGCACCTGCATCATGCGATCTCGCAGCAGCCGACGAATGAGTTTCCGCCGAACACGGTGGTGATCGTCGCGCAGTCGGGCTTTCAACTGTACGACCGCGTCGTGCGGCCGAGCCAGGTGATCGTCTCCCGTTTGCCGGATTCCGAGGCTGCTAAGTAGCGATATAAGGAACAGACCCCATGCCAACCTACGATTACGTTTGCGAGGCCTGCGATCACAAGTTCGAGTTGTTGCAGTCGATCAAGGCCGACGCGATCAAGAAATGCCCCGAGTGCAAGAAGAACAAGTTGCGACGGCTGATCGGGCCCGGCGCGGCGATCGTCTTCAAAGGGTCCGGCTTCTACACGACCGACTATCGCAGCGAATCGTACAAGAAAGCCGCCGCCGCCGACAAACAGGGCGACAAACAGGGCGACAAACCAAGCGACAAAGCGGCCGTCGAAACTTCGTCCGGCGATAAGTCCTCGGAAAAGTCCGCGGAAAAATCGAGCGAAAAATCGGCCGAAACGGGCGGCAAGAAGGCCAAGAGCAAGGAAAAAGGCCACGCGAAGAAGTAGCGGCGGCCGGGTGCTCGCGCGGGTCGTTTCCATCTAATTCCGGCGCGACCTCATCCGTCCACTTCCGATGGGGAGTGCAGTCCTAGCAAAACTCTCATCGTGTGCTAACATTCCGCTAACGATCGCTTTGTAAATTCGAATCATGATTGCGACACTGCTCACGCCACGTCCGATACACCACGAGGCCGGAACCACGACGATGAAGAAGTTCGTCCTGATCGTCGAGGATGAGGATGACATACGCGAACTTGTCAGTTATCACCTGCTCAAAGAGGGGTATCAAGTCGCCGGTGTGGCCAGCGGCGAGGAAGCCTTGGAAATCGCTGAGCGGCAGGTGCCCGACCTGATCCTTTTGGACGTCATGCTGCCGGGCATGGACGGCTTCGCCGTATGCCGGCAGTTGCGGGCGGCGCCCAGGACGGCCAACGTGTCCATAATGATGCTCACCGCCAAGAGCGAAGAAGCCGACATTGTCCGCGGGCTGAACGAGGGCGCAACCGATTACGTCACCAAGCCTTTCAGTCCGCGCGTGCTGCTGGCCCGTGTCCGGGCGGCGCTCCGACGTCAACAGGCTGTGGCAACAGCCGCCGAGGAAGACGACTTCGATGAGTGCGACGAGGTGATTACGATCCACGAGTTGGTCGTCCATCCGGGGCGTCACGAGGTCCGCGTCGGCGGCGTGGCCGTTCCGCTCAGTTCGACCGAGTTTCGCGTGCTCTATTTTCTCGCCGGCCGGCCCGGCTGGGTCTTCAGCCGCCAGCAGATCCTCGATGGCGTTCACGGCGACAATTACGCCATCACGGACCGCGCTGTCGACGTGCAGATCGTCGGCTTGCGGAAGAAGCTTGGCGATGCCGGCCGGTACATCGAGACCGTCCGCGGCGTCGGCTATCGCTTCAAGGAGTGAGGGCCTATAATCTAGCGAGCTTGCGGCGGCTGTGTCCGCACGAGCGGCACCCCCACTCACTTTCAACCGATCGCGAAAGCGCCCATGCGACGGCGGCGTCTTTACTGGAGAATCTTCTGGACCAGCGCCGCGATCGCGGCGGTCATCGCTGCGGTGCTCGGTCCGTATGCCGCCTATCGAGCTGGCCGCGCGCGGGAAGATCAGGTCTGGAGCAGATTGGAACTAGCCGCTGCCGCCGCCGAGATGCGGCTCGGCCAGTCGTGGCCGTCTCGCGCTTCGGACGCCGCGCCGGCGGATGCCGCTCCTCCCGACGTGGCCGCGATCTGCCGCGATCTCAGCGATCGCTTTGACGTTCGCTTGACGGTCATTCTGCCATCGGGCAAGGTCGTGGCCGACACTAAGCAGGACCCTGCGGTGCTGGACAATCATCGCGAGCGGCCCGAGGTTGCCGAGGCCCTCGCCGGCGCGATCGGCCGCTCCATCCGCCCCAGCGCGACGCTGCACGAGCCGTTCATGTACCTAGCCGTGCCGCTGAAACAGCAAGACCGGGTCGTGGCAGTCGTGCGGACCTCGCTGCCCGCGGCGCCGTTGACCGCCGCCGAGTGGGCCATCTACAGCGAGATCGCCGCGGTCAGCCTGCTGGCCGTGCTCGCGGCGGCTGCCGGCACGGTTTTGGCCGCGCGGCCGCTGGTCCGCGCCTTGCAAGGAGTCCGCGGCGGCGCCGAACGCTTCGCCCGCGGCGACTGGAAGTATCGCCTGCCCGACAATTCCGTGGAGGAAATCGGCATGTTGGCCGAATCGCTCAACGCGATGGCCGCCATGCTCGACGATCGCATTCAGCGCATCTTGCGGCAGCAGAGCGAGCACCAGGCCGTGCTCTCCAGCATGGAAGAAGGCGTGATGGCCGTCGATCTCGCGGGCACCGTGCTGAGCGTGAACGGACCTTGCGCCGGGCTGCTGGGCGTCGAGCCGGACCTGGTCTGCGGGCGAAGCATCTATGAAGTGCTCCGCAAGCCGGACCTGCTGAAGTTCGTCGAGAACCTCCAATCCAGTCCTACGTCGCTGGACGGCGACCTCCGCTTCTTCAGCCCGGGCGAACGTTGGCTGCACGCCCACGGCACGACGCTGCACGACACCCGCGGGCAGAAGATCGGCGTGCTGATCGTAATGCACGACGTGACGCGGCTGCGGCACCTGGAGAACGTCCGCCGCGACTTCGTGGCCAACGTCTCCCACGAGCTGCGGACGCCGATCACCTCGATCAAGGGTTTCGTCGAGACGCTGCTGGAAGACGGCTTCGCGGACCAAGCCAGCGCGCAGCGCTTTCTGGGCATCGTGCTCCGCCAGGTGAACCGCCTCGACGCGATCATCGCGGACCTGCTCCTGCTCTCGCGGATCGAAAGGAGCGGCGAGGACCAGCGCATCGAGACCGGCGCGGAGCCGCTGACCCACGTCGTTCAGGTCGCCCTGGAAACGTGCGAGAAGAAGGCCCTCGACAAGGCGGTCGAGCTAGTGACTCGAATGTCCCGGCGACCTCGTGGCCAAGATCAACGGCCCCTTGTTGGAGCAAGCGGTGATCAACCTGATCGACAACGCCATCAAGTACAGCGACTCCGGGTCGACGGTGCGCGTGACGGTCGAGCGCGAGGGCGAGCAAGCGGTGATCCGCGTGATCGACAACGGCTGCGGCATCGCGGCCAACCACTTGCCGCGGCTCTTCGAGCGTTTCTACCGCGTGGACAAGGCCCGCAGCCGCGAGTTGGGCGGAACCGGCCTCGGCCTGGCGATCGTGAAGCACATCATGGCCGCGCACCAGGGCACGATCCACGTGGAGAGCGTGGTTGGCCGCGGCAGCACCTTCACGCTCCGCCTGCCGCTGGGCACGCCCGCAGGCGACGAGGCAGGTCTCATCGCGGCCGCAGGCGACAAACTGGAGCCGTCGGCCGACAGCGCGGCGTGAGGGCGCGGCAAATTCGAAAACCGCGCAGCCGCGGACGAAATCTCGGCGCGCCCGGATTCCACCGGCGGCTTGATCGCATAACGCTCATCGGTTGCCTCAAATGGCACTCAACCTCTATTGTTCCTTCCCCAATAAGAGGATAGATTCTGCACATCGATTGCGTTTGCCAAGGAATGGCGGCCGGTCATTTTCGTCCCACAGTACAGGAAGTACCGATGAAAACCTCATTCTGGATTTGCAGTCTGCTGTTAGTCGCCGCGACATATTGCAGCGCGGCCGATGATACTTCGGCTGTCGCCGTTGCCGGCGCTCGCCGCGTGTCGTCCTGACTGAGATGAACATCCATCTCCGCCTGGAGCATGCGCTCGATCATCGACTTGCTCATCAAACGCATGACCTCGTTCAGCTCCTGCGCCGTCGAAATGTTCCGCGCAAACTCCTTGGCAAAATCCGCCGCCTTGTCACGTAATGTTGCTTCCATGCTCGTCTCTCCTGTAAAAAATCTCTTCTTGACCAGTTTCGGAACTTTACCTATCCTTCCAAGCTGACACATGATTTCTTACAGGGCTCCGGCCACGGTTTTGAGCGGAGTCTACAAATTGCACAATCTGGAAGACGCGCAGAATCGCGGTCTCGCCATGTTCTGGGCACACGACTTGAAAGCACTTACCGATTGGATCGAAACGACTCGCGATAGACTGTGAAGCCCCTTCGATTTTCCCCGCAATCCAAGCAGAACGGCGTCAAGCAATCGGCGGCGTCGCTGCAATGCGCTTCCGGCGCCGAACCGGTTGCCTACTGGCTGGCAAACGGGTCCTGTTGCGCTGCCTGGCCCCGGCTCTCCAATCATTTCACCCTCGCGCTTGACAACTCCGCCGCCGGTCTGCCAAAATAATGATCATCTGTTTCCGCTCCCGGCCGGGGCTCCTCGGCGGCGGGTGCGTCCTGTCACTTTACATTGGGTTTCCTTCGAGGTGTTCTAATGCGATCCGCTTCGATTTCGCTCTCCACGCTTTGTCTTGCGGCCTTTCTTTTTACTAGCCCTCGCCCGCAATCGGCCGGCGCGACCGATGCGCCGTGCTGCGGTATGGGTTTCAGGAAGGGAAGCACTATTTGTACGATGTGAAGATTTCTGCCGAGATCGGCGAAGAGAAGATCAATCGCGGCACAACGTTCGACTATACCGCTCAGTCGGTCGCGGAGGACCAGTTCACGCTGCATCGTTCGGGCACGCTGGTCGAACCGCGCCGCCGCGCGAACGAGGACCAGCAGGGTTTTCCGCCGGGCATGTTCTTTCCGCAGTTTGGTGGGCCGTTTTCGCCGCAGCCGATCGGGCCGAGTCGGCCGCCGTTCGCCCGCGGCAGGTATCCCGGCATCCGGCCGCAGCGCGAGGAACCGGGCGAACCGGCATCGGTGCCCGAGACGACATTCACGCGCAATGGCGACATGACCGTGCAGCGAAATCGCGATGCGCTGCCGTTTTTGCTCGGCTATGAAGACATGCTCATTGTCGAGTCGTTTCCCAATACGCCCGAGACGGCTTGGACCTCGAAGAACGGCGTAGTTATCATGCATCAGGAGATTGAAACGAACCGAGCGGGCAAGGAAGAGGTGAGCTTCACGCTAGGCGAGACGAAGGGCGGTATCGTCCACTTGACGAAGAAGTACTCGCTGAAAACGGAGCCGGATGCCAAGGGCGTTTCGCTGGCTACGATGACCGGCAGCGGCGACTTGGAGTTCGACACGAAGGCCGGCATCTTCCGCTCGCAGGAGATGAAGTACAGCATCGTGATTACTCATGCGAACGTTTCGATTACCGTTCCGGTCTCGCTCACGTACCGCTATGTGCCGGAAGAAGAAATGGCCAAGCGGCAGGAGGCTGCCCGATTGCAGGCCGCGAAGGCAAAGAAAGAGGCCGAGGCCCGCGCCGAGGCCGCGCGGCCGAAGCCGTTGACGGCCGAGATGCGGGCGGCGGCCTTAAAGGACCTGAAGTCGGCGGATATCGGTGTCGCCAAGGAAGCGGCCAAGAGGCTGGCCCACGCCTTGCCGGGCGAAAACCGCGATGAGATTTCCGCCGCGCTGGTTCATGCCATGAAGGGGGCCGACGACTGGGCGGATGCCGAGTTTCTCGGCGCCTTGGACGTTTGGGGCACCGACAATTGCGAACGGGCGGTGATCTTTTGCACGAAGAGCGGAACGTGGTTCGTTCGCGACAAGGCGATCGACATTCTTGGCAAGAAGTTCACGAATCAGGCGGCCATCAACGCCTTGGCCGCGCAGTTCCACAATAATCACGGCGCGGCCGCGGCGGCCTTGAAGAAGATCAAGTCGCCTGCGGTGGAAGATGCCGTGCTGCCGTTCATCAAGGACGTCGATTTTTGGCTCCGCAACGACGCGATTGGCGTACTACAGGAAGTCGGCGGGCAAAAGAGCCTGCGGGCACTTAAGCACGAGCTGACGAAGACCTGGGCCCACGGTAATCCGCTGGAAACCGGCCCCTTCAACGGCGCGATCTCGGCGATCGAACGCCGGCTGCCCGACGACGACACGGCGGCAGAAAAGTCGGACGAGCCGAAGATGCGGACGTGGCAAGACGCTAGCGGCAAGTTCGATGTGGACGCGGTATTGGTGGGCGTCAAGGACGACAAGGTGACGCTCAAGAAGAAAGATGGCAAGCAGATCACCTTGCCCGTCAGCAAGCTTTCGGATGAGGACCAGGAGTATCTCAAGGCGCAGAGCAAGCCGAAGGAAGTGAATCCGTTTGAGTAGGGGCGGCTATCGCGCTGCTTCGAATTCTGAACTCGTCGCCGCGGCCTGCAGGATCGCTTCCAAGCGGCGGCGGTCCATGCCATTGCCTTCGATCCGCACCCGCCCGTTTTCGACGGCCTGCGAGGCGCTCAATTCACCGTGTACCAGCGATCGGAACGTGGCCGAGTGAACGTGGAATACTGCCGTGCTCCGCCGGCTCACGCCGTCGTCGATAGCCACCAGCCGTCCGTCGCGGACGAAAAGCTCCCATTGGCCGCCGCCCGGACCGTCAACCTGAATACCCAGGTGCGCGACACGGTGATCGTGGTCGGCCATTTCGGCATGGCTGCGGTGCAGGCGCCGCATGTGGTGATGTACGTCGAACTCAGGCATGAGCTTCGTCCGAACGTCCCTTGCCAAAGTTCGCGTCGATCGCGAACCGGGCGAGCTGCGTCATCATTTCGCGGTCCAGCGTTCGGACAAGGCAAGTGCGGCGCGCGCGGAGCATGTTCGTCATGTCGAATTGCGGATCGTCGCGCGATAGCGCCGTAAATGCCCAACTGATCGCGGAACGTGTTGGCGAACCATTCGCCGTCCATGTTCCAACTCGAATCGGCATCGGCCATCGGCGAAAGCTCCTCGACAACCTCCTGCATCACCGCCGCCATTTCCAGGACCAACGGCGGCTGCGGCGAAGTGACGTGGTACGTCGCGCCGTGGAACTCGGGCCGCCCGTGAATGTGCGACATCACCGCCGCGACCCAATCGACGGGCACAAAGTTCTTGCGATCGCGCTCCTTGATGCCGAGAGCCGAGACGAGCATGTCGCCGCCGGTCGTGCCCACCGACACCTTGCTGGCCATCGTGTGCGCCAGTTTCAAGGGCGCGTAGAAGCCGTGGTACGTCGTCGTATAACCGGTCTCGGAATCGCCGACAATGATCGAGGGGCGATAGATCGTCGCGCGGTCGAGCCAGCTTCCTTTTCCTTGGGCGGCCGCGCGAACCATCAACTCGGCCTCAAGCTTGGTCTTTTCATAGACGTTGCCGGGCGTTTGTCCGACATCAACATCGCTCTCGAGGATGCGTCCTTCGCGGAGTCCGCAGACGTAGGCCGTGGAGACGTGGTGGAACTGGCGGACGCCCGTGCAGCGGCAGAGTTCCAACATCCGCCGCGTGCCCTCGACATTAGATTGGTACGGTTCGCCGGCCGGATCGTCGCCGCGGAAGACCAGGCTGGCGGCATTATGGAACACCGACTCGCAGTTGCGCTCAATCCAGCGGAGCGTGCGATTGTCCAGGCCAAGATCGGCGTCGCCCAAATCGCCTTCCAAAACGACGGGCCGCGGCAGCGGTTCCTCGAGCATTACTTCCCAGTGCCGCAGCAGGCTTTCGACTCGCTGGCGGGCCGATTCGCGCTTTGCCGGGCGGACGAGCACTGCCACGTGGCGTCCGGCGAGGAGAAAGTCGCGAAGCAGATAGGAGCCCAAGAGCCCCGTCGCGCCGGTGAGCAAATGGTAGCCCGAGAAATTGGTTCGTCCTTTAGCCAATGAAATCCTCCATCGTCGCGTGGTGGCGGGCTAATGTTAGCACCCATGAACATGCCTTGGAGTCTCTAACCTAACCGATCGTGTGGCAGAGGCTGTCGTGCCGTTTACATTGATTCCGAAAGATGCTCTTAAGGCATGTGGAGTGCTGCCGATTGCGCTGGACGCTTGGCTTCCCGAAAACTGGGTCGCCTGTCTAGCGCAGTGCAAGGCAAGACCGCCCGTCCTTTGAATCGTCCCGCCCTGTTTGAGGTAGGTTGGTTGTTCGGTAGGTAAAGGGAGCATTATAGCGGGAATCGCGAGTCGCTACAATCTACTTCCGCGTCCTAGCGGGACGCTGGCAACGAAGCGTAATCGAACTTGGTAGAATAGGCAATCCTGGAGGTTTGATGTCCCCAGCGAGCGAAGCAAAGTTCGCCCACGTACTCCTCTCGCTCCGCCGAGAGGTCGTTTGCGCGTACTCCGTTGGGACTGGGACTGTCGCGCTTAACGCTGGGACCGCCCCTGATACGGCAACCCGGGCCTATGCTGAACGACCTAGCGGGGAACTAGAAGCTGCGCCGGGCTGAGGCGCAATGCTACCGAAGAATTGGCGGTAGAGCGGCGCGAGACAATGCGGATGCCACGCCTGGGCACGCTCACGGGCGGCGCGGCTCGCGCGCTCATACTCCGCCGCATCATCCCAAAGGCGGATGATCGTTTCAACCCAAGGTTCCACCTCCTCGGCCGTCGGCGCCTCGCGGGTTTCGGGCGTGTAGCGCGCGGGAATATCCAACAAAAACCCTCCACTCCCCTCGCCTTCCGGGAGAAGGTTAAGGTGAGGGCAAGAAGTCCCCTCGCCCACTGGGAGAGGGTTAGGGTGAGGGCTTGTCGCCGCGTGAGGGCTGCCGCCGATCGTCTCCGGCAAGCCCCCGCGGTTGCTCGCCAACACCGGGATGCCGTTGGTCATCGCTTCCATAGCGATGAAACCGGCATTCTCCACGAGCGAGGGCATCAGCAGCAGCTTCGACACGGCGTAGAACTTCCGCGCGTCGGGCGTGTTCGGCATGATCCGCAAGTTCTTGATGCCGCTGATGTCGATACCCAGCTCTGGCAAATGGCGCACCTTGCACGACCCTTCCACGATCAAGAGCGGAATGTCCGGCCGCCGGCACGGAAAGCACCTCGGCGATCCGTGCGAAAACGTGTATCCCTTTCCGCGGCTCCGGATTGACGAACGTCACATAGTTCGTAGTACCGCCTTCAGGCGGAATAAAGTTCGTAGTTCCGCCTTTAGGCGGCGGTTCTCCAAGATTCCGGCTAAAGCCGGGACTACAAACACTCACCCGCTCGGGATCGACGGCCAGCGGCAGCACCTCGCATTCCAGCCCCAGCTTGTCGCGGTAATACCGCCGGGCGAACTCGGTGGGCACGGCCACTCGGTCAGCCATGCCGAAGGGCGCACGGTCCGTGTAGGAAAAGTTGTGCAGCGCGAAAAGGATCGGGATGCCGCGCCGCTTGGCCATCTGCTGAACGACCATCGCCGCCGGATCGCCGCCGTAGGTCCACACCACGTCGGGCCGGAAGCGGTCCAAGAACATTTCGCAGCCCGTCAGAAACGCGGCAATCTCCTCCCTGCCACTTTCCCCTATCCCTTCGGGAGAGGGCCGAGGGGAGGCGCGCTGGCAACGGCAGAGGGGCCGAGGATGAGGGCGCTAGTCTCCCCTCGCCTTCCGGGAGAGGGGCCGGGGGTGAGGGCGGTTGGCGTTTGTCCCTCCCCCTCCGTATCCACCATCGTCACCGGGATGTTGCCCTGCCGAGTGGAGATGACAGTAAAGATCAGGCGCAGCGTGGAATTGCCCGATCCGCGCATCGCGGGCAATGTATCGTTGGTCGCGGCGCTGCAAAACTTCCTCGATGCGCGCACCGTCCCAGGCGTCCACGCGCGTGCCGCAATAGACTTCGCACGAGAACCCGATTGCGGCCAGCAGCTTCAACCCGTCCAACGTCGCCGTGGCCGCGCCATTGGTGGAGTCGAGCACGCAATGCGGCGAGATAAAGGCAACCCGAGTTCTCCCCTCGCCTTCCGGGGCAGGATCGGGGTCGGGACGCCGTATACTGGCGCGCTCGCAAACGTACTCATCACGCTCCGCCGTGATGTTCACTAAGTCAGCGGGGGTGACGTGGCTTCCGTCATAGGCCAACCGATCGCTTGCGACCGCCGCCGCATCCGCGCGGGGCTTAACGCTGCCCATAATCGCCGTGCGGAAATACTCGGCGCCTTCTTCAACGCGGCCCCCTGCCGCGCCAGATACCCCATTGCCAACAGGAATTGCGGGCAGGGCAGCAGCGATCGCCGAATCAAGAAGATGCCCTGCCTCATCCTCGCGTCCTTGCCGTTGCAATAGCTTGGCGAGCCGCATTGTGGCGTCACGATGCCATGGCTGATATTGGATTGCTCGGCGAAGGCTCGCGTCGGCCGCCGAATCGTTACCCAAGGCCGCCTGCGCCATGCCAAGGTTTGCCAGCGCGTCGGCGTAATCCGGCCGGAGCGCCAGCGCGCGGCGAAAACTTGCTTCCGCCTCGGCGAACCGCTCAAGCGAGAGCAGTGCCGCCCCGTAGTTGTTGTGAAAAGCTGCCTGTTTTGAGTCGATTTCCAGGGCGCGGCCGATTAGCTCCAATGCTTCTTCATGCCTTCCCTGCTGTTGCCGAATCACACCCAAGAGATGCAGCGCGGCGGCGTGTCGTGGATCGCGCGCGAGGATCCTGCCGTAGACTTCCTCGGCGTCTTTGAGCCGCGCCGTTCGGTGCATCGCGATTGCGCCTGCGAGCAACGCCTGAACATCATCGGGCTCCCTTTGCAAATGCGCAGTCCCTTCTATGGCGCTATCACCTCCGGCTCGCCCGAACGGTCAATCCCCTCGGGATCCCGCTTGTTCCAGCGGTGGAAATCCAAGACATGCACCTTGCGGTCCAAGATCTCGTCTACGTGATGGCAATACTTGTCGGACTGTGCGCGGGTAAAGCCGAAGTCAATATCCAAGCAGTCAAGACTTTTGGAGCGCCGTAAGTATCCATAGCCCGTGTCGGTGCATCTCGGGTCCTTCAGGACAAGATTTCCGAGGTCGGGCAGCATCGCCGCATACTTGAGAGTTTCGTCGGACGCAACGTCTAAGCGGAGCTCCGGCGGCGAACCGAAGGCCGTCCCGCCTAACCACTCGGGGCACCAAAACTGAATGTGCCTGAGATACTCCAATCCGGGGCCTTTGATCGAGTTGCGGGTCAGGTCCAATACCCTAAGCTCGACCATCTTGCCGATGTGTTTTAGTCCTGCATCGGTGATCCGTCTTCCGCTTATCGCCAGGCCGCCAATCTCCCTGCCCTCCAGCCCTTTGAGTCCTTCGTTTGTGATCAGGTCGGTTTTCGAGATGTCCAACGAGGCGATGCTCCTGAAGCCGTTCAAGGACTTTAGGCACGAGTCGTTTACACTGGTGCCAGCCAGAGAAATGGTGCCGATGCCCGGAGGATGGTGAGAATCGTCATCATAGTGAAACGCTTGCAAGAAGACGCCCGTCATGCGGTCCGAGTACACTTCCAACGACTCCAGTTGCTCCACGGCGCCGAGGTTCGCCAGCCCAACGTCCGTGACGTTTTTGCAGTTTATCGTTGCGTAGCGCAGGTTCTTGAGGTTCCGTAAGTGGACCATTCCGCGGTCGGTGATGTTGTCACCGCTCAGCGAGAGGCTTTCGAGACTCGTGAACCGCCCGATATACTCCATGCCGGCGTCGGTGACGAGGTTGTCATCTTCAATCCCGAGGTCTTGAAGCTCCTTCAGCTGCCGGAGGTCCATTAGGCCCGCGTCTCCAACGCGGCCTAACGACAACTCTCGCAAAGTTGGAATACTCCCAAGGTACGCCATACCCCCGTCCGTGATCTTCGCTCCAGCGATCCCTAGCGATCGGAGCTTCTGATATAGCCCTCTTCGCAATTCCCCAAGCCCCGCGTTGGTGATATTCGTTCCTTCGATCCCCAGCGACTCGAGTTCCGGATGAGACTGCCCGCAAAGCTCCCTAAACCCGACATCGGTTATTCTCGTGAAACCGAGGTCGAGGCTTTTTAGTCTCTTTGAAGACTTGAGAAGCTTGACGTCATCGTCGCCGAAATCGGTGTGACCGAAGCCGAGACTAACCGCGTCTGCATCCGGCAGGCGCCGGTAGTCCTCGCACTCCCTCTTGTCCTTGGTCTTTTGCGCGCCGTCAGCGCTGAGACAACTCGCAATTGCGGAAAACGCCAGGAGCAAGAATCCAACGCCACGAAGGAAGCTTTGTTTAGTCATATGGTTACACCTGTTTGAGCACCGTTTGCGCAAACGGGGTTGCTATTGGGTCGGAGGCGGATGCTGCAGAGCGGCGACCAGGATCCAATCGCCGCCGTTAAGCCGGTCGTTCGCCGGTGGATTGACTAGAATCCGACCTTGCGGTATCTGGTTCGCCGGCATCTGAGTTTGCCCTGGCTGAAGTTGCGGATTCGTTGTAACCAAGTTCAGCGCCACGCCCGTGGTAATCTGCGTTAAGTTGCCGCCGCCGCCCTTAATCATGGGCGGCGGCACTGCGTTCGGCGATAGCTGCGCGGGCGACCGGCCCCGTCAGCGTTGCCGTCCAATTCGCGGAGGCCCGGGGCGTGTAAACTGTCTTAGGATCGGGCGGAGCAGGAACTTGGTCTTCCTGCGGTACACCGTGGTTGAGGGCGGCCAATACGGGCGCATAGTTCACCGCCTCCGACGTTTTCTCCGCGACGTACGTCGTGAAGTGCCAATCAAGCCCGAACCAAGTTATGTAAAGCTTCGTCGGAAGATTAAGATACTTATTAAGAAGGCCCTGCACAGATTGAAAGGGAAATTCGGAGAGTCGACCGCTTCCAGCGCGTAGGGCTTGTCGGCATTTATGTTGTGTCCGGGAACAGGTGCGTCCGGACCATAAAGTGAGATGAGCGGAGCGGACCCACTTCGAGTAAACGGGATACCGGGCCGTTGATTGCGCAGAGTAAGGATTCCCAAACGGGGGTCGCGGTTCTTCGCTATCATCGAAAGAGAATTGCTGTCAAACCAGTAGTTCTTGGAGCCTGGCCAGGTGTCGAGGACGGTCGTGCCGATCATTGGAGCTGGTTTGCCGCCGCCACCGTAAATCTCTTCCTCATTGACCGAGAATACCCCTCCAGCGCTTTTGTACTGGAGCGCCTCATTGGCGAATGTCGCGGCCTGAACGTAGCCGACGTTAATGAACTTCATGCCCCGCTGGTCAGGGTTCCTACTCGGTGGCTGCGCATTGCCGCCAACGACCTTGCAGACGTTTGTGTTCAGTGCCTGCGGCCCCGTCATGGTGAACTGCTGGTTCGCGTACATGAACTGGTTGGGAACCGAACCCTTCACCGAGAGCGTTCCGCCGGGCGCGAGCGTTACCGCGACTTGATTGACGTCATATCCCCATATAAAGTTCCTCGAAGCCTCATAAACCGCCATTCCCACGGCGGCAGTTTGCCAGTTCCAAAGGATCCGCGCCGTCTGTAACGTTAAATTGCCCTGCAATTCTCCGTGGAAAGCATTGATCCATCCGCATTGCGAGGTAACGCCTCCGGCAGCGAGGTAAGTGTACGTTGAGTAGTTCGGGACGTCCTGCGGCCCGCCCATGAAAAGAGATTGAATAGCACCGAATCTTGCGCGTTGTAGGCGCCGTTCTTGAGTCCAAACAGCGTAATAGTGGCCGTGTCGCCTGCGTTGCCGCTCAGCCCTTCAACCCAAAGAGTCATATTGCTGGTGACGTTCTTGATTAGCGTACAGTTAGTGTAGGGTCTCGCGAAATTGTTCCCGGCGTCGGGGCCTTCGTTCGAGCCCAGAAAAACTTGCAGATTGCTGGGGACGTTCAGGTAGTACGTAGTGATAGCGGCGATAGGGCTGATCTGGATTTCCAACAGTGCGTCGTCGTTGAATGACACCTTGGTTGCGATCCTATTTGAACCCGTAATTCGATTGGTTTCGCTTAGGTCCTGAGTCTCAGTATTCCCTTGAAACTGGTAGGCGTTGTTTTCCGTATTGATCGGAAGCCAAACCGCCCCCGGAGTCTGCTTGAGCGGTACACCATTCTGCGAGCCCGTCAGCCAGCCGCCCATAACGTTCATATCGTTCACGCTGCTTACTGTCGCAACGTTGAGATCGGCGGTTTCAAATTCGATCGCCGCGGCCGCGGCCGCCAATCGCGAAAAAAGCGTGTTGCTAGGTGTCGCCGCGCACGGATCGAACAAGCTGGGGATTTCCACCGTGAAATCGCCGCCGCCGGTATGCGCGCCGATGGGCACGGTGATCTTCTGCGGATCGTAGCCGCCAGCCCCACCGTTCGCCGAGCTGTCCCAGGAGAACGTCAACACGCCGGTTGTGCTCGTGTAATCGACGCCGGCGTACGCCACGCCATCGGGCGCGAAGTCGTCCGGAACGCCGTCTTCCGTGTAGTAGGGCACGATGATCGTGGCATGGTTCGACCGGTCGTACTCCAGCGCCGGCGACACGAGGAAGTAGGCGTTGCTGCCCGGTTGCACCGGCGACGTGTCCGGATTCTTGTCGAACGTCGCACTGCTCAATGGTCAAGGTCGGCTCGTCCGGCTGCATGAGCCAGACGCCGCCGGAGGCCGACGTATTGGCGACGGGGATCGTCGCGCTCGCCTGGCCCGTGCCTCCGTCGGCGTCGGTCACTGTCAGATGGACCGTATACTGCACCGTCTCACTGGGAACGAATTTGAGATTTGGCGTGCTAGCGCCGCACATCGACAAGACCCCGGCGCCGCCGGCCCCGGTTACGGTCCAGCTATAAGTCATCGTGCCGTACTGGCCCGGATCGGCGACGAGCGCCGAAAGCTCTACTTCGTTAGGCGTCCAAATGCCAACTAGCGTGGACGACGTAATGTTGACCGAGGGCGCGGCGTCCTCGCCATTTATGCTGGCGTCGTAAACGGCCGCGTCCCGCCCGTCGGCGGGCGTTACCGTGATATTGACGGCATGCCCGCCGTTGAACAGTTCGCTGCCGTAGTCGAGAAACTGATGGTTGATGACGAACCCGGTTGCTCCCGCCGGGTAGGTAAATGAATTGATGCCGCCCAGCGGTACGCCCGCGACAACGTCCCACTCGACATAGACCGTGAAGCCCGCCCCATCGATGTTGGCAACCGTTCCCGTAAGCGTGGCGACGTTGCCCTTCGTGACCGTTGTCGGGCTGAAAGACACGTTGGTGATTGAAATCGGCGGCGCCGTGATCGAAATCGCGGCGGCCGACGAGTCGCTGCCCGGAAAGTTGTCGTCGCCGCTGTAGCTGGCGATAATCGAGTGGTCGCCCAGCGCAAAGTCGGACACGGGCAGTGATGCGACCCCGCTGCCGTTCAGGCCGGCCGTACCGAAGTCCTCGCCGGTCGTTTCGTCGTAGAAATCGACCGTGCCGGTGGGCGTGCCCGCGCCGGAGGGCGTCGGCAGGACCGTCGCCGTGAGCGTTACGGACTCGCCGTACGTACCGGTTGCCGGCGCTGAAAGGTTCGTTAACGTTGTGGTGACCGCAACGCTCGTCGATTGCCTTATGGTGCCGTCCACACCAGTCACGGTGACGTTGATCGTAAAGTTGCCCGCTGTGGCGTAGGATGTGGAGTTCGGCTCGGCCTGGAAGGTTGTTTCGCCGGGATCGAGATTGACACTTGTGATATCGGGCGATTCTGTGGTTCCATCGCCCCAATCAATTGTGACATCGTGCGACACATTGTCCTGCGCGTCCGTGAAGCTGCCGCTTAAAGTCGGGCCGCCGCCGCCAACCTGGATGATCGTTTGATCAAGAGACAAGACGAGGTCCGAGGATTCCGAGTTGCTGTAATTCACCGTCAACGGCGTGGCGTTGGACGCGGAATTGCTCTCCGCGTCCGTCACCGTGACGATGATTCCGTAGCTGCCCGTCCCCAAATATTGCGGCAGCGGATAATCGAACTCCGTCTGGCCCGGATCGAGTGCGAACGTCGTGGCCGGGCTGCCGTCGCCCCAATTGATCGAGACGTTATACGATTCCTGCGATGCCGGCGCGGCAAAGCTCACGTGCAACTGGTCGGGCGCGAAGCTGCTGCCGTCTTCGCTGTCGGCCCCGCTGTAATAGGCGTTGTCGGCCGTGATCGAAGTAATGCTGGGAGCGGCGGCCGACACGGTGACCGTGTGGACCGAGCCGCTGTTCAGCGTCGCGGTGTAGGCCGCGCCCAGCGAGTTGACCGCGATCGCGGTGACGGCAAGCGTGCCCGGCGCGCCGAAAACGTGCGATTGCGGGTTGGAGAAGGTGCCGGAAAGTGCCGTATCGGCAGACCCGTCGCCCCAGGTGATCAGCCAGGTGTCGATCGCGTGGCCGCCGGCGGTTGTCGGCAGCGTGAGGGCGTAGGATGTTGTGGTATTCCCCTCGGTCGCGGCCGTGTCGCCGGTCATGGTCAGATTGCCCGCCGAATTGTTCAGGATTGAGACCGCTGCCGCGGATGACGTGCTTGTCGTAAATGTGTCATCGCCGCCATAGACGGCGGTGAAGCTATGGCTGCCGGCAATCAGCGGTTGGGTTGGAAATGTGGCCACGCCGGTGGAAGGGTTCAAGGTTCCTGCGCCCAAGTCTATTATACTGCCGCTGCCGATCTGATCAAAGAACTCGACCGTACCGGTCGGTTCGCCTGCCACCTGCGGCGCGACGACGGCTTGCAGGTCGGCTTTATCGCCAAAGTTCGCCGGGCTATTCGTGATCGATAGCGTGGTCATAGTGGCGACACTCGTATCGACCGTTACCGACTGGGTGCCGACGCTGGAATACGTAGCGCTGTCCAAACTCAAATCGACCGTGATCGGGCTGGTGGGCGCAGAAGCGAAAACGTGCGTCACCTGGTCGCCCTCCGCGGCCAGGTCGTCGGCCGTTATTGGCGGGTCGGAAGTGCCGTCGCCCCAGTTGACGGTGTAAGTCACGGGACTGCCCTCACCCTCGCCCTCTCCCGGAGGGAGAGGGGATGTAGGCCGAGATCGGTCTGGTCGTCTCCAAACGTGAGCGTGTAGGTGTCGCCGGCGGCCACTGTGGCATCGCCCGAAAGCGGCAGCGGCACGCCGGAGCCGTCCCAGGCGACGCTGACCGTCGCCGGAAACGACGTGAGGGAGTTATAGCCGGTCACGGTGATCGTGTGGGAATCTTCGCCGGTGAAGACGTGCGGCACGACGCTGGCGAGAGGTATGCCCGTGATTATTTGCGTGTCCGTGCCGTCGTCCCAATTGATATGCCAACTGGTGATCGGATGGTCGTCCACGCCGGCCGAGGCCAGCGTGAGCATGTAGGGCATGTCGGCGCGGTAATTCGCCGCGCCCGTGGCGGATATTTGATAACCGCCCAGCGCAACGTCCGCGCTGTCGGAAAAGCCGCTATAACTCGCCGTGACCGTGTCGCTGTCGCCCGAGCCGGGCGCGGTGTACATCGCACCGCTGAACCCGCCGTTGGTCGAACCCCACGTGATGTCCGTTGCTGCCGGCTGCGTGGCCAGCGGGTTGCCGAACTGATCCAGCGCCGTGGCCGAGAAGCTCGCGTGGCCATCGAACGGCACTTCGGCCGGCGGCGGCGCGATCGCGATGCTCGCCAGCGCGGCGGTAAAAGTAACGTCGAAAGTCTGGCTCACCGCCAGCCCGGCCGCGTTGGCGATCGTCGCCCGCAGCGTGTAGGTTCCCGCCTGGTAGAAGGTGGCCGTCGGGGCCTGGGCCGTGTTCGTATCGTTATCGCTGAAGGTCGGATCGTCCGCGCCGTCGGGCGTGGAAACGACCGACCAATCATAGATCAAGTTCGCTTCGCCGCCGTCGTCCGCGCCCAGCATGGAAAGCGCCGCGGTCGTGCCCGACACGCTCGCCGCCGCGTCGGTCGCGAAGGTCGGCGCACCGGCCACGACCAGAGTCCGCGTCAACGTGCAGGCGGCATAGTTGGAGTCGCCGCTGCTGTAGCTGACCGTGAGCGTGTAGGTCCCCGCGGCGGAAGGCGCCGTAAAAGTCTCGCTCGCGGTGTCATCCGTCGGGCTCACTCCGCTGTACGACTGAGGAACCGGAGTATTCAGGCTGAAACTGAACGTGCCGCTGGGCGTGTCATTGCCCGCGTCCGGAACCATCGTCGCGGTATATTTCAAACTTCCAGCGCTGGCAACCGCCGCCGTAAGGCCCGTCAGCGCGAAGTCGGCATCCACCTGCTGGTCGAGCTCGGTCGTGCTCGCGGTGTAATTGCCGTCTTCGCCGGGCGTGTAAACCGCGGTAATGGCGTGCGTGCCGGGCGTAGGCGTGGATGGGGTCACTGTCACGACGGTGTCAAGGGCCATGCCGTCGCCCCAGGTCGGGCCGCCGGTTGGGAGGGTGATGGTCGGGCCGCTCGGCGCGAAATTCGCCACCGTTGTACTGCCCGAGCCCTCGCCGAAATGCAGGCCGGCCACGAAGTTCGCGTTCCAGGGCGCGGCGGCCGTATGTCCGCGCTGGCCCGCGCCGTTGTTGAAGAGCCCCGCCAACGTGTCGGCGTCCAGGGCCTGCTGCCACACACCAACCTCCTCCATCTGGCCGTCGAACGTCAGGTAATGTCCGTTATAACTGGCCGTCGCGGCGTAATACGCGCCCACCGTCAGCCCGCTGGTGTCGCTTGCGAGCGCCGCGGTGTAGGGGGCAGAGGCGTCCAGCACGCCGTTGATGTAGATGTCTTCATTCGTGCCGTCGTACGTGCAGGCGATGAAGGTCCATTGGTTGTCCGGAATGTACGTGTTGGAGACCACTTCGCCGTCGCCCGCGCCGCCCACCGCGCCGTTGAGGCGGAAATTCAACTGGTTCGGGCTGCCGCCGCCGTGTGCGAAACTGACGGAGATCGTCCCCTGGCTTTCGTCCAGCGGCCCCTTGAAAAGGATGCCGTCGTTGTCCATGTCGCTCGCGGGATTGATCCAAGCGGTCAAGGTAAGCTGCTTATTGCTGCCGTTGGTCAGGTTATCGAGCGCCGTGCTGGCCGGAACCGTGAGATAGCTGGTATCGGACGTGTTGCTGAATTGCAAGGCGGCGGCGGATTGCGCTACGAGCGAGTCGCTCACCAGCGTCGTGCCGTTATCCTTGATGGCCAGCGTGCCGCCCAGATTGCTGGGCAAGGCAGCCGCGAAACTTACCGATTGCCCCACCACGGATTCGCTCGTCGAGGACGTCAAGGCGATGGCCGGCGAGTCCGGGCCGACGACTTCGCTCACGGTATTGGAGGCGCTGCCGCTGAAGACGGCGGTGAGCGAATGCGGCGTCGTGCCGGCGGAAAGCGTGGACGTGGTGAACGTTGCCACGGCGTCCGACGAGGCGGCTACCGGCCCCGTGGCGGCCGTCACACGGCCGATGAGCGTTCCGTCGTTGCCGTTACCGGAAGAATCGGCCGCCGCGCCGTCCGCGATGTCGCCTTCGTAGTCGGCCACCGGTGCGTCGGTCAAGCCCGCCGCGCCGTAGTCGCCCGCGCCGGTGTTATAGAGATCGGTGTCTTCAGCCTCGCCAATGTTCGTGTTAAAGATCAAAACCTGTTGCAGTTCGCCGCTGAAGTAGCCGGTGCCGGCGATCGTGGCGCCGATCGTGGCGTCGACGTGGCTATGGACGGCGTTCGCCCACAGGTTGTCGCTGTCGGTCCCCAGGGTCTGCCCTGCGCCGTCGATGTAGAAATGTGTGGCGCTCGCGGTTTTCGAGCCGTCGTAGGTAACGGTGACATGGTGCCAGGCTCCGTCGCAGATCGGCGTGCCTAGGTCCCACGCCTGCAATTCGTCGGACTGGAACTCGACGCCGGCGTTCAATTGAAAATAGAGAAAACCGTAGGCGGAGAATACCGTCCATCCGGGGGAGTTGTGGCCCAGAAAGCCCTGGCCCTTGCCGACGATCATTTGCTGGTTGGTGTTGGTGCTGTTGATCCAGAAGGAGACGGAGAACTTCTCGTTCGCCTGGAAATTGAAAGCATCCGAACTGCCCAGGTCGACATAGCCGCTGGTGCCGTCGAACTGCAAGGCCGGCCCGGCCGCCGGCTGTAGCGTGGCCGTGCCGATCACGGTGGTTCCGTCATTGAAGCTGACGGAGCCTGTCGTGCCGGCGGGCAGGCTGGCGATTTCAGTAACCGGCTGCCCATAGACGGCCGGATTCGGCGTGACCGCGAGCGAAACGCTGAGGAGGGACCTTTGCTCCAGAGGCTCGAAGCTCAATCTCCGCGGGGCCGGCTTACGGGCGATCTTATCCCGCTTGCCTCCCCCCCCCAGAATGCCAGTCAGAAAACGGGCCACAAGACTCCGAGACGCGCACATGACAGGTTCCCTTTTGCCCAAAGGATGCCGGGCGGACGGCCGCCGGCTCGATCTGGTATCGCACTGGCGGTGCATTCTAAGCGTTTGGGCAAATAATGTCAAGCACTAAAGGAAAAATGCGGGCGGGAACAGCAGTTTATACAAGCCTGACGCGCGAGCGAAGGAAGTAGGAGATCTGCTGCTCGGCGGGACAACCAGGCGAACGTTGTCGCGGCAGCGGAAAAACTTTTTTCCCGGCGACTTTCCGGCCGTGGCCGGCGAAATCTCCGACCGACGCCGAACTCCCGATACGGCAAGGAGTTACGGCGACGCGGCCCCGCCGCTCCACCCGCGCGGGGAAAATGCGCGAACAATCAAACGGCGGCGCAAGTCGGTTTCAGGCAACGACTTAGCGACGTTTTGTGCCAACTATTTCTTACAAGTGTTGACACATACTAAGAACTGTGGTATATTGGCGGAAAGCCGAGACAGGCAAAAGTGAATGGTGGGTAGTGATAAGTGAGGAGTGACCGGACGGATGAGAGATAAGAGATTGGATGCCTGTATAGCGACAATTACTTTTCCGGTCTGACGACAATTAGAATTCCCGGTTGAAGGCAGTTGAGGATGGTCAGGTAGACTATCGCAAGTCTCCGTAGGAGGGGGACTTGCGATGGTCACGGATCGAGCAGGTGAAGCGGTTGTGGCGGGCGTTGTCGTCAGGGAAGACGTTGGCTCAGTCGGCGGACAAGGCGAACATGGACGAGAAGACGGCCAGGAAGTATAGGCGGCT
This sequence comes from uncultured Planctomycetia bacterium, assembly GCA_963707295.1. Classification (GTDB taxonomy): domain Bacteria; phylum Planctomycetota; class Planctomycetia; order Pirellulales; family Thermoguttaceae; genus JANXQG01. The sequence goes on along the minus strand of CAVPPL010000005.1, from coordinate 1,118,502 downwards.
TGGGCGACTTCCCAGCGAAGTCGCCCCGGAGCGGACGTGGCGGACACGGGAAGACCCGTTTGCCGAGGTCTGGCCGGAAGTGCATGAGCAACTGCAAGAGGCTCCCGGCCTGGAGGCCAAGACGCTGTTTGCGTGGCTGCAAACGAAGTACCCGGGGAAGTTCGACGAACTCGCAGTTGCGCAGCTTTCAGCGTGGCGTGAAGCGTTGGCGAGCGACGGCCGGTCCGGCGAAGGAAGTGTTCTTCAGCCAGGTGCATCATCCGGGGCGGTTGTGTGCCTCGGATTTCACCCACATGAAGAGCCTGGCCGTGACGATCGGCGGCCAGCCGTTCGACCACCTGGTCTACCACTTCGTGCTGACGTACTCGAACTGGGAGTCGATCACGATCTGTTTTTCGGAGAGCTTCGAGAGCCTCAGCGAAGGGCTTCAAAACGCCGTGTGGGAATTGGGCGGCGTGCCCGCAGCGGCACCGCACGGATCGCATGAGCCTGGCGGTGAACAACGCCTCGAACGAGAAGGAGTTCACCCAGCGGTACACGGGATTGCTGGACTACTACGGGCTGGAGATGGAGAAGATCCAGCCCGAGGAGCCGAACGAGAACGGCGACGTCGAGCAATCGCATCGGCGGTTCAAGGAGGCGGTGGAACAGGCCCTGTTGCTGCGTGGCCATCGGGACTTCGAGAGCCGTGAAGCCTATGGGCGATTCTTGAAGGAACTGGTGGCGGCTCGCAATGCGGGCCGCCGCAAGCGTCTGGACGAGGAGTTGCCTCGGCTGCGGCGTCTGCCGGAGCGGCGGCGGGAGAGCTACAAGCGACTTTCGGTGCGAGTGGACCGGGGAGCCTGATCCACGCCGACCGGAACACCTATTCGGTTCCCAGCCGGTTGATGGGCGAGAAGGTCGAGGTGCGGCTGTACGTGGAGCACGTCGAGGTCTGGTACGCCCAGAAGGAGGTGGAGCGCTTTCCACGCCTGCGTGGGCGGAAGAAGCACGCCATCAACTACCGGCACATTATCGACTGGCTGGTGCGGAAGCCGGGGGCTTTTGAGAACTACGTGTACCGGGAAGAGCTGTTTCCCACGAGCCGCTTTCGCATGGCCTACGACGCCTTGCGGGAAGTCGCAGCCCGAGCGAGGTCACAAGGAGTATTTGGGGATTCTCTACCTGGCGGCACGCCAGAGCGAGACGGCGGTGGACGAGGCGTTGCGAACGCTTCTGGACAGCGACCGGCCCGTGACCCGGGCAGCGGTCGAAGACGTTGGTCCACCGGGCCGAGGAAGTTCCGGCGGTCACCGAAGTGACCGTCGAGGAAGTGGACCTGTTGGGTTTCGATGACTTGTTCTTGCACAAGGAGGTGTGGGATGGGTGCGAAGGGGGATGTGAAAGAGAAGTTGATGGCCTGCTTGCGGGAACTGCACTTGCCGACGTTTCGGGAGTGTTTTGAGGAACTGGCCCGGCGGGCGGTGCAGGAGACGGCCAGCTACGAGCAGTACCTGCTGGAGTTGGCCGAGCGGGAATGCCAGGCCCGCTTGGCGAAGCGGACGGAGCGGCTGCTGCGTGATTCACGCTTGCCGCTGGAGAAGGACTCTGGCGAGCTTCGACATGGCGCGGCTTCCGGCGAAGGTTTCTCGCCAAGTGCGGACGCTCCTGGAAGGCTCGTTCGTGGACCGTCGTGAGAACCTGTTGTTGTTCGGCAAGACCGGCATCGGGAAAGACGCACCTGTTGTCGGCGATCGCCCAGGAACTGGTTCGCACGGGACGGAAGGTGGTCTCCTGGCCGTGTGCCCTGCTGGTGCAGGAACTGCTGGTGGCCAAGCGGGACTTGAAGCTCAGCCGGGTGCTGAAGCGGATGTCGAAGTGCGAGGTGCTGCTGATCGACGACATCGGCTACGTGCAGCAGAGCCGGGAGGAGATGGAGGTGCTGTTCACCCTGTTGGCGGAGCGGTACGAGCGGGGCACGGTGATGCTGACCAGCAACCTGCCGTTCTCGAAGTGGGAGACGATCTTCAAGGACCCGATGACGACGGCGGCGGCGATCGACCGCCTGGTGCATCACAGCGTGATCTTGGAGTTGAACATCGCCAGCTACCGGCTGGAGGCGGCCAAGCAGACCAAGCCGCCCGAGGCGGCGTGAGATTGGCGAGGGCCACGCGCGGCGGCGTGCGGCGCCCCCCTTTTGTTTCGCTCCGCTGCGCTGCGCTTCACAAAAGGGGGGGCCGCACGCCTCTGGTTCTCGAAGGGAATTCTAATTGTCGTTCAAGGGAAAGAATAATTGTCGCCGAAAGGATGCCGGAGAGAAGAGGACAGAGGTCGGAAGTCGGGGCATCGGAAGCCAGCGTACTCGCCGCGCTTGCCCCCCTCCATTTGCTTAATCGCTGGAAAAACACATGACCACAAGACGTATTGCTACTCGGCTTCTACTCGCATCGTACTGGCGTTCTACTCGCATCCTACTGGCGTCCTGCTCCCATCCTGCCTCGCAAAACGCCAAGAAAACAGGCGAATTACATCATGTTTCAGTTTGCGAGAAAATTTTCAGCCGCCGCTCAGCCGTTTCGACGCAGGGCAGCGAGCATGGAGTACAAGCGAGCCGCGCCCCCGCCCCGTCTCGCGAAGGCGAGGGGAAGCAGGACCCGGACGGGGCGTTTCTATTTCTGCCGTCGTTTTTCTGTCAATTCCTTCGTCGACTTTCTCGCATTGGCTCCCTGCCCTGCCTTGCTTCGCGAAAGTGAGCCAAAATGGGACAATTCGTGCCACACATGCGGTTTCGCCGCAGAAAACCGGGGTCCGGCCGAGCCTGCCAAAGTGCCAAACGACGCCAAAACGGTGCAAAACGGCGTCAAACCGGTGTCAAAAGTGCCATTTTTGGCACTCCCGCGGACGAGTGAAGAAAAATTGTACGCGAATACCAGGAAATCTCCTTCCGGGCGGCGCAGGTGCGAGGCGGAACACGATGTGTGATAATGTTCGCAGGAAAATCGTTTCCTGATTAGCAAGCCCCACTTCAGAAAAACTTCCATCATGAATCGCAGACAATTTATAGGCGCGACCTCTTTGTTCGCGAGCGGCCTTCTCGCCAACGTTGTACCAGCGGCAAGCGAATCCAACTTCCCGACCGTCCGCACGTCGCGGGCCAAACGCCGCTTCACGAGTGCGGCGGTCGAGGCCGAAATCCGCCGCGTCAAGGCGACCGTCGGCAATCGCGAACTGGCATGGATGTTCGAGAACTGTTTTCCTAACACGCTCGATACGACGGTCGATTTCACGATCGCCGGCGGCCAGCCCGATACTTACGTCATCACGGGCGATATCGACGCCATGTGGCTTCGCGACAGCACGTGCCAGGTGTGGCCCTATCTGCCGCTGATGAAAGCTGACGACAAACTGCGGCAGTTGATCGCTGGCGTCATCAACCGGCAGACACACTGCATCCTCAAAGACCCCTACGCCAATGCATTCTATAAGGACGAGAACAAGGTCAGCGAATGGAAAGGCGACCTGACCGACATGAAGCCGGGGGTGCATGAGCGGAAGTGGGAAATCGATTCGCTCTGCTTCCCCATCCGCCTGGCCCATGGCTACTGGATGGCGAGCGGCGACGCGGGCCCCTTCGATGCGTCGTGGCAGAAGGCGATCGCGCTGACGCTGAAGACCTTTCGCCAGCAGCAGCGAAAGACGGGCCGCGGGCCGTATCACTTCCAACGCCGCGCGGCGAATCCCACCGACAGCCTGCCGGGCGGCGGCTACGGCCGGCCGATCAAGCCGGTGGGGCTGATCTGCTCGATGTTCCGCCCCAGCGATGACTCGACAGTCTTTGCCTTCCTCGTGCCGGCCAATTTCTTCGCCGTTATCAGCATGCGGCAGGCGGCAGAGATGCTGGAGGATATTCGCAAGGATCCGCAGATGGCCGCCGAATGTCGCGTGCTGGCCGACGAAGTGGAGGCCGCGCTCAAGCAATATGCCATCGTTGATCGGCCGCCGTTCGGCAAGATCTACGCCTACGAAGTTGACGGCTACGGCAACTCGTACTGCGTGGACGACAGCAACGTGCCGGGATTGCTCTCGTTGCCCTACTACGGCGGCGTGGCGGCGAGCGATCCGATTTATCAAAACACGCGGCGGATGCTGCTCTCCGACGCGAATGCTTATTACTGCAAAGGCCGCGCGGGCGAGGGACCCGGCGGCCCGCACGCAGGGCTCGATATGATCTGGCCGCTGGGCGTGATCATTCGCGGTGTCACAAGCACGGACGACGCCGAAATCCGCCTTTGCCTGGAAACGCTGCGGAAAACGCACGCCGGCACCGGCTTCATGCATGAGGCGTTTCACAAGGACGACGCCCGAAAGTTCACGCGCTCCTGGTTCGCCTGGGCGAACACAGCGTTCGGGGAGTTGATCTTGAAGGTGCTGGCCGAAAGGCCGGGGTTGCTAAAGTGACCGAGTCTCAGCAACCCGATAATCCCGATGGGAGCGAGCGGCCGGGCAAGACGCGTACGATGTGGCACCCGCTCTTCGTGCAGATGCTCACGCACGCGCTATCCGATGCCTTTACGGTTGTGGGCGAAGTACACGTCGGCAAGATGCCACTGCAAGTGGACATCTTGCTGATTCGCCGCGAGAGCGGGCAACTATCGGAAGCCGGCCGCAGGGAAATCGCCGCCCTGGTGCCGCTGCTGAACCGATTTACGTTGATGGAATTCAAAGGCCCGACTGACTCGCTGGAGCGCGGCGATTTCGCCCATCTCATCGGATGCGCGTTTTGTGGATTGGTCAACAAACCGACGCTATCAATCATGACGATGTTTCGCTCATCGTTCTCGCGCCGATGATCAACGGGCCATTCCGCGACGAACTTCGTCAACTCGGCGGCGAGTCGAGCCAGCATGAGCCCGGCATTTTTCGCGTGTCGGGGCTGCCGTTTGCGATATGGCTGGTCGAAACGGACGCAATGGCGGATCAAGGCGAGCCGATTATGTCTTTGGTCAGTCGTATTTTCCTGAATGACAGGCGACGTATAATAAAGCAGTTGGTGAAAACAGATGAAATTGCGTTGCTTCAGTACATCATGCAATTCATGGAGCAATCATCCGCTTTCGACGAGGGTATTATCATGAAAGGCGTAGTGGACGATCCAAAGGTTCTGAAAGAAGAGATATTGACGGCGATCTTGGAGGAACTCTCCGCGGAACGGCGACTACACGGATTGCTGGCGAGCGAAGTCGCGCGATGGCTGCCGCCGGAGGAGCGGGTTCGCGGCCTTTCACTTGAGGAGCGATTGGCCGGTCTTGGCCTCAGCGAGGAGGAAGCTGCTCAGGTTCTCCAATTGCTCCAGCGGAAGCGAGGTATATAGTTCCGTGGCGAGAGAACTCGCCTTTTGCATCCTCTTGTCCGGAGGTCACACCACGCCGCCTCGGACTGATCGGCTTGCCATGCCGGTCGACGCGCGAATCGTTCTTAGGTAGGTCGCCATCAGGTCGCCGGCCTGGGTCTCCGTGACGTGCCGGCGATCGTAGTGCATGCAGAGCCGCAGGCCGCCGGCGTAGTAAATCAACACCATGCTGACTGCCGTGCCGCGTCGGACCGGCGAAAAGACGTTGACGCCTTCGAGCATCACGTTGCCGGCGACGATTCTTTCGTTGCACCGCAGCAAAGGCGAATCGGCCAGGGCCCTGCCAAGATTCGAGAGAACGCAGGTCGAGTCACAGCAATTTCGGTTGACCCCCTTTGCCAGTCCGCCCGGCACTAGGCGCAGACCCCAAAGCGAGACGACGAAGATCAGCCCCAACTGTCGTCGGCGGATCGAGTCCATTTCGTTGTGGATGCCGCGAAGCAAGTCCGCGGCGGCGATTTGTTTCCTGGTGCGATCGAGAAACACCATGCTCACCACATTGGCCGCCGGCAGGCGCATGTCGGGTTTATGGCGAAGATTCATCGGCACGGAAAGGCGGAGCCACTCGCCGTGGTTCGTCGCTCTGGTGCTGCGCGCGGAAATCGTCGACCGCCACAAAGAAGTCGCGGAGCAGCCAGTCATTTGCGGTCACTTTGGCATCCGCAGCGGCGGCGGAAAGCTTCTCAACCTCTTCAGCTTCCAGGCTGCCCACCATGACATGAGGAAAACCGCTTGGCAACGCGTCGGAAACTGCCGTGATCCGTTTCAACAAGGGAACCGGCCTTCGCATGAAAAACGCGTGTACGCGCGAAAGGCCCACGATTTGAACCGGAAGCATCCCGAGATATTTCCGCACGGTCAGGCCGAAATGCCCGCGTCCGTGCAACATTTTTGGATCGCAGGGCGACAGTTCCATCGGGGCTGCTTGCCCGCGGAGATGTGGGCGTAACTTCGCAAAAAGTCGTCGAGGACTTGGAACACCCCTTTGCCGTCGCACGCAGCGTGGTGTACTTGCAACACGAGCGAACTCCGCCCCGCATCCGCGATGCCCCAGGACTTCAATCCCGGTTCCGAAAAGAGGTCGATCGGCTGCATCGCGGGCAGGCGATCGGGTCCTGGGTCATCAATCCACGAAATTGGCGCAGCGCGATCGGCAGAAGGGGTCCATTCAAGTCTTCCCCTCCGCGTCTTGCGAATTGTGGCCCGTAGCAGGGGGTGGCGGGCGACGGCTGTCTCCAGAGCTTCCGCCGACGCCTGGCGGTCCAGTTGCCCGGAAAACCGAAGTCGCGCGACGATGCTCATGGGATACTTCGGGCGGTCGTCCCGAAACATGTATTCTTCAAACGCCGCCAACGGAAGTGGGATTGAGAAACTCGACATGCGTTGCTTCAATGCGTACGATTCACGGCGCCTTGGTCGTCCCAAGGACCTCAAGCAGCCAGGGAAGCTGCCGCGCGGCCGCGTCGCCTTCGCCGTGGACGCAGGCGACGATCACCTTGCCGCCGAATTTGAAGACGACGAATGCCGCTGTGCCCGCGTCGCCGTCGTCGGCCTCCTTGGTCTTGGCGGTCACCTGTTTGGCGTCGGTCTCAGCAACCTTGATCGACTTGGTCTCATCGACCTTGATCTCCTTGACTTCGCTGTTGACGATCTTGCCGATGCCCTTCACGGCTTGATCGATCGATTTGGTTTTTGGCGCCACCCAGAGATAGACATTGCCCTTGGGCGTGTCGATCGTGGTCTTGCCCGCGTCGGTCGTAACCTTGGCGGCTTTGGGCACTGTGAGATTCAAGACCGCGTTCTTGCCCGGCGGAAATGAGACCGTTTTGTCTTCGGCCCCCGCGGTGGCGGCGATGAATAACAAGGCAACGGCAATGGCAAGGCTTCGCATCACAAGATTCTCCCAATGTGCTTTCAGCGGATTGTTGATAAATGGGCGGGAAGACCCGCGAAATTGTACGGAAGTATGCACGATATGTGCCAATCGCTCAGCCACATGCTGCGGCAGCCGATTGCCGGCACTTCTTGCTTATAACCTGGCGCGAGCCGCTTGGCAAGCTGAGCAAATGTGTCGATCGCTGCGACATGGATGTCAAACCTATCGACGTCTACGCCACCGCGTTCACGCCGGCGGAAGTGTCCTCCTGGCGGACGGCAGCGAACTTCTGCACCCAGGTCATCCGCCCGGCGAGCGACTGGATGTTGGCCGCCGCGGCCGGATCGGGCGACTGGGCGGCGTCGTTCTTGGCCTTGGCCAGCCGCTGCTGATAGAACTCCTGCAAGTTCACGGTTTGGTCCGCGCTGACGCCTGCCGCTTCCAGATCGGCCCTGATCGACGACAGATCCTGCATGTCCTTCGCCGAGACCGCGCCCTTGGCGTAAAGCTGCTGGATCATGGTCGAGAAGTCGTTAGGCGTGATGTCGGTCATGTCGTAGCGCGAGACGATCTCCCGCATGGCAGACGAGGCCGACGGCGGTGTGGCAGCCGACGCGGCAGAAGTGGCCGTCGCTACGGCCGCATCGCTTCCGGTCTGCTTGGCCCGCGTCGCCAGGTCGCTGGCTCCGCTGAGGATGTTGGGTACTTTCATGGTTCCGGTCCAATAGGTCCCTTCTGCCGGAAGGGACTAATGTGGCAGGACTTTCTAAAGGACGCCGCGGCGCTTGTCGAGTTTGACGCGAATCGGTCCCTCTCGGCAAGAGGAACCTTTCGCGGATCATACGGCGCGGGCCCCGTATCTGCAAGAGCGTACTACGTTGGCCGGCGAGGCGCCTATACAACAGGTAAATTGCCAACGTCGCGGCCAGCAGCGGCGCGGCGAAGATCAATATGTTCCGCGCGTAGACCGCGACGATCAGGCCGATCGGCAAGGCAAACCAAGCCCAGCGCGGCAGGCGGTTCAAATCCGGCCACGCCAGCCAAAACACGCCCAGCACGATGCCGACTCTCAGTCCGACCAATGCTGGCACCTGATAGTCGGCCAGCGGCGGATAGAGGCAGGCTATCGCCCCGAAAGCGAGCAAGGTCAGTGCAATAAGTCCCAATATATGGCGGCGCACAAGCGGCCTAATGTCCTTCGGTTTCGTGGTCTTTGGCCTTTAACAGCTCGTCGATTTTCTCCTTGATCTTCGGAAGATACTCGACGCCCTGCCAAACCTTGCCGTAATCGGTGTTCCAATAGCTATGCACAAGGATTCGGCGCATTGCTTGAGTGCCTTGCCAATTGATCTCCGGATACTGCGCGTCGTAACCATGTTCGCGCCGTAGTCGTGATGCACACTCTCCGATTCGTTCCATGTGGAAGAGCACCCAAACCCTGAAATGCTCGTCAGCCTCAAACGCTACTCGTCCCTCGGCAAACCTCGGATGCTCTTCTATCTTGCGAATGGCCTCGTGCAAGTCTTTGAGCCAATGCAGTTCTTTTCGCTCTTCGGGCGTCACAACGCAACCGCTTCTTTCACCACATGATCGGGCAACGGATCGCGCAAGCCGAGTTCGTCAACCACATCAACCGAACAACGTAATATCTTTTCCAGCTCTTCCTGCAATTGCTCGAGTACGCCAAAATACCGCATGCCCTGAAGACGCGAGCTATCGAGTTTTAATATGACATCGACGTCGCTTTGCTCATCGGCGTCACCGCGAGCCACCGACCCGAAGACACGCAAGTCGCGTGCTCCATATTTTCTGGCCGCATCAAGCATTTGCGACCTCGTTTCCGCTGTGATATCGGCGAGCACCATATGCGGCCTAATGTCCCTTTCGCAGGAAAAGCTGCCGGTCACTGCCGACCGTTTCATAGGTTCGGCCGGCGATATTCTGGCGATCATTGTCCAAGGCGATCTTGGCGAGGTCCTGGCCGCAGGGCGTCGGATAGTGGCCCGTGATGCAGGCCTGGCACAGGTCGCTTTCCGCGAAGCCGATCGCGCGGGCCACGGCCTCCACCGGCAAATAGCGGAGCGAATCGGCCCCCAGCCGCGCGGCCATGCGGGCCTCCACCTCCGGCGTCAAACGACCGTTTTGCAGAAACTGCGGCGCGAACAGCTCGCCGAATGTTGACATGTCGATGCCGTAGAAGCACGGCGCGATGATCGGCGGGCAGGCCACGCGGACGTGGATCTCCCGCGGCAGGCCCGTCTGGCGGATCCGCTGCAGCAGGACTTTCAGCGTCGTCGCGCGGACGATCGAGTCCTCGACCAGGATCACCCGCTTGCCTTCCAGCACCTCGCGGAGCGGCGTGTACTTGGTCTCCGCCTTGCGCTTGCGGTCGCCGCTGCCTTCGATGAACGTCCGCCCGGCGTAGCGGTTGCGAATCAGCCCTTCGACGCTGGGGATCTTCAAGGCATAGGCCATCGCGTCGGCCGCCGCCTTGCTCGTGTCGGGCACCGGCACGACGACCGTGTCGTCGTCGATGGGCACCGTCTCCAGCCGGGCCAGCTCCTCGCCCAGGGCCTTGCGGGTGAGATAGACGCTGCGGTCGTCCAGCGTGCTGGCCACGTTGGCGAAATAGATCCACTCGAAGAAGCAATGCGCCCGCCGCGGGCTGAGACGAAACGCTGGATCTCCAGCCGGCCGTCGCTGATGACGATCGCCTGGCCCGGCGGCACCGGCTTGATGCTCTCCGGAGCGAAGCCGAGGTTCATCAGGGCCACGCTCTCGCTGGCCGCGGCGAACAGCGGCCCCTCCACGGCATAGCACAGCGGCTTGATGCCCAGCGGGTCGCGGGCGACGATCATGTCGCCCAGGGCGTTGAGGAACACCATGCTGTAGGCGCCGTCGAACTTCGCCGCCGATCTCCCGCATGACTTCGATCAGCGGCGGCTGGCGGTCTGGCGGTCAGCGACGTGCAGATCTGGTGCATGAAGACTTCGGTGTCGGTCTCGCGGGCCAGATGGTTGTTGTCGTCGTCCAAAAGCTCGCAACGGAGTTCCGAATAGTTCGCCAACTGGCCGTTGAAGGCGAAGCTGAACCACTTGTGCTTCTTGATATGCGGCCGCTCGAACGGCTGGGCGTAGCTGCGGTCGTCACCGCCGCAGGTGGCGTAGCGGACGTGGCCGATGGCCGCCCGGCCGTCGATTTCCTTCATCAGTCCCTTCGTACTTGCGCGATGGTTCATGCGAAAGACTTCGCTACGGTGCCCACGTCCTTGTAGGTGTCGATCAGCTGCTTGCGGTGGGGATGATAGGTGGACATGCCCGCGGCCAATTGGCCGCGGTTCTGGATGTCCAAGAGCATCCGCGGCATGAGCCGGCTCACGTCGTCCGGCCCGCAGTCGGGGCAAAGCGGACTGACGCCCCTGCCGGGCAAGTGGTAAATCGCGGCCACACCGCATTCGTCGTGTACTTCGCTCATACAATTCATTCTAAGGCGGATGCAATGCTGCCACAACCCTGCCGGTTTGGGGGAGTGCCCTCTACGCGTCCGTTAACTTTTGGCTGATTGGGCAAACGACGCAGCCCATGATGGCAGGACGCTGGAATCGAAATGTGGAAGAAAAAATCGTTCAATCGCATTATCTCACGGAAAAACGGCGTGTGTTTAACGGCATATCTTCTTTGTTCTGGGAGTTGATTGGAAAGTGCTTTGGAAACGACTGGGAGAACCCGCCGACGGCGGATAAGGCGAACGTCGGCATTCGCAAGGCATCATGGTCCGCATGGTCGGCATTGAGGAACAATGCGTCCATCGCGGCCAGTTGCCCGGAGACCAAGATTTCGCCGCTTGCCACGCCGCCTAGAAGATCGAGAGTTTTCATAGTAGCAGATACTCTCCGAAGTGCCGAAGTTTGGTCTCCACAATTGATGAACGGGTTTGCCGATGCTATTATTACGTGGAGGCATTTGCGATCTAAGTGGGCGGAGCCAGTCATGGGTCTAACAATCGAGACTGAACAAGAAGACGACGGCCGCTGGCTGGCCGAAGTGCCACAGCTTTCCGGCGTTATGGCATATGGGCAAACTCGCGTCGAAGCCATCGACCACGTTAAGGCACTTGCGCTGCGTGTCATCGCCGATCGACTCGAACATGGTGAGCCGGTGCCAGAGTTGGAACAGGTCTTTGCGGTGGTAGCATGAGTCGCTGGCCCTCGACGAAGGCCCGTCGTGTAATTGCCGCACTCTTGCGGATCGGATGGGTTATTAAGCGACAAACAGGCGGCTCTCATCGGGTATTGGAACGCGCCGGCTGGGACGACTACGTTTTTGCCTTTCACGACGATGCCGAAATTGGGCCGCGCATGTTGGCACGAATTGCCAGACGAACTGGGCTTGAACCGCGCGATCTTTAACATCTGCCCAGCCTCCCCGGCGCTATGGATTGAAAACATGGCCACATTCCAGGCAGACTTTAGATTCTTGCGAAATACTTATCCACGTCGTGGTCGCACTGTAACGACATCTCGTGCCGAATCCGGCGGACTTCAGCAATCTCGTCTTCTTTCATCGCAATCTACTCCGCTTGCCCTTACGTAACTGCATTTCTATATCACATGCTTGGTTGCTATCCAAGCTCCTTTGCCTCCGCCCAGTTTGGCCCGGCCTTGACGTCAACCTTCAGCGGCACGCGCAGCGACGGATAAACGTCCGACATCTCTTCTCGCAGCAATCGGGCCAAATACTCGACTTCGCCCGACGGTGCCTCGAAAATCAATTCGTCGTGAATCTGCAACAGCATCCGCGCGGGATGGTTCTCCCGTTTCAAGCGGCGATAAACGGCGATCATCGCCAGCTTCATCAGGTCGGCGGCCGAGCCTTGGATGATCGTGTTCACCGCCGTCCGCTCGGCCAGGTTTCGCGAGCGGCCGGCGTCGGGCCGGACGCCTTCGATCGCGCGGCGGCGGCCGAGAATCGTCGTCACATAGCCTTGCCGGCGGCATTCGGCAAGCGACTCGACAAAGAAACGTTCGATGCCGGGATACGCTTGGAAATAACTGTCGATAAACTGCGCGGCCGTTGCACGCTCGATGCCCAACTGCTTCGAGAGGGCGAGCGAGCCTTGTCCGTAGATCGTGCCGAAGTTCACGATTTTCGCCTGGCGGCGCATGTCGGCGGTCACCTGCTCCAGCGGCACGTTGTTCACCTGGGCGGCGACCAGGGCATGGATATCTTCGTCGCGCTGGAACGCCTCGCAGAGCCTCTCGTCGCCCGAGTAATGGGCCAGCACTCTTAGCTCAATCTGTGAGTAATCGGCCGCCACAAGCGACCAGGCCTCCTCGCCCGGCACGAACGCGGAGCGAATCTCGCGGCCGGCCTGGGTCCGCACCGGGATATTCTGCAAGTTCGGATCGTGCGAACTCAATCGGCCCGTCGCCGCGACGACCTGATTGAACGAAGCGTGGACGCGGCCCGTCTTTGGATTGACCATAGATGGCAAGGCGTCGACATAGGTGCCCTTCAGTTTGGCATATTGCCGGTACTCGACGATCTTTGCCGGCAGCGGATGCTTCAGGGCAAGCTCTTCCAGCACGTCGGCATCGGTGCTCGGCCCGGTCTTCGCCGTTCGCTTCAGCACGGGCAGCTTCTGCTCGACGAAGAGTATGTCTTGCAACTGCCGCGGTGACGCGATGTTGAACTGCCGCCCAGCGAGCGCGTAGATCTCTTGCTCGAGCCGCTGCAATTGCTCGCCGAATCGGCTGCTCATTTCGGCCAGCCGGGCGACATCGATCTTGATGCCGTTGAACTCCAATTCGACCAGCACGTCGATGAGCGGCATTTCCACGTCGCGAAATAGCGGCGTGAGCCCGTCGAGTTCCATCGGTTTGGCCAAGAGCGGCTGCAAGCGGACGGGCACCCAGGCGTCCTCGGCCGCGTAGTCGCTGATTTGCGCTATCGGCACCTCGTCCATCCGCTTCTGGTTCTTGCCCGAGCCGATCAGTTCTTCGATCTTGATCGTCGTGTGATGTAGATACCGCTTGGCGAGATCATCGAGGTTGTGGTTCCGCTGCCCAGCATCCAAGAGATAGCTGGCGACCATCGTATCGAACGCTTCGCCAACGAGCTCCACGCCCGCGCCTCGGAGGACAATGCGATCGTACTTGAGGTTCTGGCCAAGCTTGCCGATGGCCGGATCCTCCAAGATCGGGCGAAGGGCGTCGAGCGTGGTTTGCGGATCAAGCAATCGCGAGCCGGCCGGCCCGCGGAGCGGCAGGTAGTAGGCCTGCTTTTCATTCCACGAAAGCGAAATACCGACGATCTCGGCCCAGCGCGGCCAGATGTGCGTCGTCTCGGTATCGATCGAAATCTGCCGCTGCTTCCGCATGTCTGCGATGAGCAGTTCAAGCGCCTCGGCAGTGTCGATCGTCGTATAGATCGGCTTCAATGTATCCGGCACACTTTGTGTGCCATCGGGGTATTCGCTTGCCGGTTGCGGCACACGCAGTGCGATCATCGCATTGAATTGCTCCGCCAGCCGGCGAAAGCCGAACTCCTCGAACAGCGCGCGGGCCGCGACCGGATCGCCATGACCCGATCGCGCCGACCGCCAGGGAATCTCTATTGGCACGCACGTATCGAGTTTTACGAGCACGCGGCTCATCAGGGCCTGCTCGCGATACTTCTTGAGATTCTCCTTTTTGGCCGCGCCGCTGACTTCGTCGGCATGGGCCAGGATGTTTTCCAGCGTGCCGTATTTTTCCAGCAGATCGCGGGCCGCTTTGGGACCGATCAGCGGCACGCCCGGCACATTGTCGGTCGAATCGCCGACCAGCGCCTGGTAATCGACGACCTGATCGGGCCGAATGCCCCAATCCTCCCGCAGAAAGTCGCGATCCAGGATCTCGTTCTTGCGGATGTTGTAGACCTTGACGCGATCGGTGATCAGTTGCCGGCAGTCCTTGTCGCCCGTCACGACGTAGCATTCTCCGCCCAGCTCGTCGGTGATCCGAGCGACGGTGGCAACGATGTCGTCGGCCTCGAAACCCTCGTAGGCCAGCAAGGGAATGCCGATCGCCTCGACCATGCGATGCACGAACGCGAACTGCGGCAGGAGGTCCTCGTGAATCTCCGCCCGGCCGGCCTTGTATTGCTCGTAGATCTCGTGGCGGAATGTCTTGCCCGGCAGGTCGAACGCGCAAAAAAGGAAATCAGGTTGCTTTGTTTCCAGTAAGTTGAAGAGGTCGCGCGTAAAGCCGTAGACGGCATTCACCGGCTGCCCGGAGGGGCTGGTCATGTTCGGAATGGCATGGAAGACCTGGTGGATCAGCGAATGGGAGTCGATGACCCAGACGGATTGCCCGGCGAGGCTGGCCGGGACGCTAAATCTCCCCTCTCCTTCCGGGAGAGGGGCCGGGGGTGAGGGCAGATTTCTCCCCTCGCCCTTTGGGAGAGGGGTCGGGGGTGAGGGCTTCGCGATCTGCTCGGCACGCGGCTCGTTGAAGTCAAAGGCGCGTTGGTCCGCGCTGCTGCGTTTTGGCATAACGTATTCCTGAAAAATCCAAGGAGGCTGGTAGTATTTTACAGCTTCCGACCAATCAGGCGGGATAGGTCCGCGCGTTGTTGGCAACACATTTGGTTCACTTCACGAAGCGCAACCATTTCGCTCGTGAGCATCGTATGGGCAACAAACGGCGTTTTCGCGGCCATTTGACGCGAAATCGTGGTCGGGCGGCAGACAGGAGCGAGACAGGAACGACTCAGCGGGCCACTCCGGATGACGCGGCTCGGGCGGCGCCGTCCGGGCCGACGGCGGTCGGCGATCGCGAGCGACACGGGGCGTTTGATCGTCCTTGGCGGCGTCATCAGAGGCGGCCCCAGCACCCGCCGCCGCGGGCACTTGGACTTCGGGCAAACTGGATGGCACATCCAGCGCAGTTCGGCGGCTGCCGGAACTGACGCGGAATACGTCTCGACGGGCGGTTCGGCGATTGGCGGCTCCTGCGCGGCAGCGCCGTCGAATGTAGTCCGTCCTCGACGGTATTCAGGACGACCGACCAACGGTCCAGCGCGGTGCTGAACCGCCGCACCTGGTCGCGAGTCAGGATGGAAACCTGCTCCGGCGTCAGCACTTCCAATATGGCCAGGCAGGCGGCGTCGCTCGCTTGGCGGGGTACGGCCGGCGCCTCTTCAGCGATCTGGCGGAGTTGTTTCATCGCGCGGAGGGCCGTATTGAGAAAGGCATTATTGCCGGGCCGGTCCTCGGTGCGGGTGGTAACGACATCAGCCTCACCACTCTTGCGGCGGGTTGTGACGGCCCGCTTCTGCTCCTGCGAACGACGCCAGCCCTCCATCGCCTCGCGTTGGATCGCCGCGCATTGGCTGACGGCTAGTGCCTGGGTCTGGCGGCGAGCCGCCCGCTGGTAGCGTTTGCGGATTTCCCGCAGGTTTCGGCCCACGTCGCGTGGGCGGAGGCCGAGCGCTTCGGCGATGTCGTACGTAGTAAGGCCGGCAATATAAAGCTGCTCGATTTCCTCGATCCGCGCGTGGGCGTCGCTGAAGCAGGGCGTCTTTTCGGCGGCCGTAGGGACTGCACGCGGGGGGGCGGCAGCGCCGCGAGGTGCGTTTTGCTCGGCACAATCGGCTGTAAATGCGGAATCCATGGTTTTCTCCTTGCTTTCTTGGGGTTATTTGTGCAGCAGACACTATATAACAGACATTGTAGCAAGTTAACACCTCTTTTCAATAGGTGCAGTGGACGTTTTTATAGTATTTTCGCAAGTCCTTGCCACGTAAGGGTTAAGAGTTATTGACGAGCCGCCAAAAACCAACCGTCGAGTCATCAAGGGCTTCTCGCGAGGCATTGAGACGCTGCCGTTCGGCAGCCGCGGCGGGAGACAACTAAGGAATTGCAAGCTACGTAAAGGGCCGATAGATTGAATAGAATGCCATGTGGCACAAGCTAGTTGAGCCGTTCACGCGAAAGAAGGCAATCGTTATGACGATCAGACTCACTTCGGACCTAGAGGAGATGATCCGTAAGCAGGCGAGCGAACGGCGGGTTTCGCCCGAGGCGATTATCATGGACGTCCTTCGCGAACGATTCCTGCCATTGTCGCACGGTGCTCCGCTGGCCCAGCAGCCGATCGACGACTGGAAGGCAAGGCTGCGGCGCGTGGCGACGCACTGCGGCGTTTCCCTCTGCGACGAGGCCGTGAGCAGCGAAGGACTTTACGACTGATGGCATGGGCACGATCGTAAACGCCCCTGCCGACCTTGCGTCGGTTGAGCGGAAGATTGAAGGCTACTGCTCGCAGCCCACGCAAAATGACCTCCTTTCCTTGCGATTGCCGCCCGGCGGAGCCGGGCGGCAATCGCAAGGAAAGAAAGGGGGTGAGGAATCGCGTAGGTAGTAGCCATCAATCTTTCGCTCCACCGGGACGAGCCCGGCGGGGGCGTTCCGCCATCGACACGCCTCCATTCAAGAGGGGGTAGCGGCAGCAATCGTCCGCCTCGTCGCCTGCTACTTTACGCAGCCTGCCTGCCCGCGCGGATTCTTGTGTGACTCCTGGCCGCGTCTCGCTACAATAAAGGTGGGTTGGCGCGGCTGTTGCTGTCATGGTGCCCGCGGCAATCCCGACCAATTCCCTTTCCCTCGGAACAGGATAGGCATATTTTCATGGCAAATGTCGAAAGCAAAACGAGCAAGTCCAACGATCGGCCCAAAACCCTCCGCGAGCTGCGGCATAGCGGCTGGTGCTCCAAAACCGTCAAACGCGAAATCTACGACAACTTCATGCGGATGCTCGCCCGGCAGGAGGACCTGTTCCCCGGCATCATCGGCTACGAAGACACCGTCGTCCCGGAAATCAACCTGGGCCTGATCGCCCAGCACGACATGCTCTTTCTGGGCGAGAAAGGCCAGGGCAAGAGCCGGCTGATGCGGCTGCTGACGCGGTTCCTGGACGAAGAAGTGCCCTATCTGGACATCCCCGGCAGCCCGGTGCACGAGGACCCCTACGCTCCGATCACCACGATGGGGCGGCGGCTGGTGGCGCGAAATGCCCGACACGGAAATGCCCATCGCCTGGTGGCCGCGCGACGAGCGCTACGCCGAGCGGCTGGCGCCGGGCACGAAGTTCGCCGACATCATCGGCGAGATCGACCCTGCCAAGCTGGCCGCCGGCACGAGCATGTCGGCCGAAGAGGCATTGCACTTCGGGCTCATCCCGCGGATGCACCGCGGCATCTTCGCCGTCAACGAACTGCCGGAACTGGACGAACTGGTGCAAGTCGGCCTGTTCAACATCCTCGAAGAGCGCGACGTGCAGATTCGCGGCTACCCGATCCGCTTCGATATCGACGTGCTGATCCTCTTCTCGGCCAACCCGGCGACGTACAACCGCAGCGGCAAAGTCATCCCGCAGCTCAAGGACCGCATCGGCTCGGTGATCCACACGCACTATCCCAAGCGAGCGGCAGCTGGGCATCGAGATCATGGAGCAGGAGTCGAAGGTCGATCTGGGCGGCGAGTTTCCCGTCGTGGTGCCGTACTTCATGCGCGAGATCATCGAGGAGATGAGCAGCGTCGCCACGGAAGAGCAAGTACATCGACCAGCAGTCGGGCGTCAGCGCGCGGTTCAGCATCGCCAACTACCGCACGATGGTCGCCAGTGCCCGGCACCGCGGGGCGATCCTCTGCGAGCGGCCGGCCGTGCCGCGGATCAGCGACCTGGGCCACCTCTACTCGTCCTCGCTGGGCAAGCTGGAGTTGGACATGATGAGCAGCCACCAGATGTCCGAGCGGCAGGTGCTCGACGCGATCATGGCCGAGGCCGATCCGCAACGTGTTCGAGGAGTACGTCGACCGCCACGGGCTGGCCGAAGTCGCCGAGATCTTTTCCCGCGGCGTGAAGATCGAGGTGGGCGACCTGCTGCCGTCGGCCACTTACGCCGAGCGGCTGAAGCGCGTCCCGCCGGCCTGGGACAAGGCTTTCGAGGTCAACGCCTCCAGCGACGCGGCGGTGCGGGCGTCGTGCGTCGAGTTCGTGCTCGCCGGGCTGTACGCCACCGACCGCATCTCCCGCGCGCAGCAGCACGGGCGGATCGTGTATGAAATAACTTAAGAAATGGGTGGCACGTCCTGAGCTTCAAGCGAAGGGCGTGGTGTCGCGGCTTCCACGCCCTTCGCTTGAAGCTCAGGACGTGCCACCCAGCACAGATTTTGCGTAACGATGAAATCGAGGAGCCAAATGGCTGTCAAACGACCCATCGGCGGCATCATCCATACGTACCAGCAGTACGATCCCAAGAACTTCCCCAGCCCGACGCAGCCGCCGCCGGACCTGGTCTCCGGGGCGTTGGAGCACATGCTGGCCTACGGCAGCATGCGCGAGTTGACCGAAGAGGAGCTGGCCCAGGCCATCCAGCTTGATCCCAGCCAGATCGCCGGCCTGGGGCCGAGCCTGGAAGCCCTCATGGAACTGCTCCGCGAGCGGAAGCGGAAGATTCTGGAGACCTACGAGACCAAAAAGGTCAAGAAGGAGGCCGATGCCGCATTTCCGCGACACGGCCAGGTCGATGAAGCCGCCGGCCAAGCTGGAAGACCGCTTCCGCCGTGCCGTGAAGGAAGAGCAGCTTCACGACATCGAGCGGCTCTGGTATCGCGTCGAGGACGAGCAGAGCCCGTTCGCCCGGCAGCTGGTGCAGTTGATCGACCAACTGGGCGACAAGTACCAGGTCGACGAGCTGGCCGCGAAGTACGAGTTCACCGGCCGCACGCCGATGACCGTGCCGCAGGCCATCGAGATCAAGGAAGAGCTGGAAGAGATCGACCGCCTGCTGAAGCAGCTGGAAGAGGCGGCCAAGACGGCGCAGATCGGCGTCATCGACCTGGAGGACCTGGCCGAGTTCGCCGAGCCGGGCGACATCGAAAAGCTCAACGAGCTGGCCCAGCATGATCGAGGAATATCTCCGCGACCTGGCCGAGCAGCAAGGGCTGGAAAAGACCGCCCAGGGCTACCAGCTCACGCCCAAGGCCTACCGGCTGTTCCAGGGCCGCCTGCTGGAGCGGATTTTCAGCAACCTCCAGGCCTCGCGGACCGGCCGGCACCAGGGGCCGATCGTGGGCGAAGGGCGCGGTCGAGATGCAGCAGACCAAGCCCTACGAGTTCGGCGACTCGCTGGCCAACATGGACATCCCCGGCTCGCTCATCAACGCCATGCTCCGCGAGCGGCGCCGGGCCTGCCGGTGCGGCTGCACAGCGACGACATCATCGTCCATCGCACCCGCAACACGCCCAAGTGCGCGACGGCCGTGCTGCTGGACATGAGCGGCTCGATGCGCTACGACGGGCTGTACGTCAACGTCAAGCGGATGGGCCTGGCCCTCGACGGCCTGATCCGCCGCGAATATCCGGGCGATTTCCTGCAGTTCATCGAGATGTACACGTTCGCCAAGCTGCGGCAGGCCGGCGAGGTCGCCACGCTGATGCCCAAGCCGGTGACGCTCTATCGACCCGGTCGTGCGGCTGAAGGCCGACATGAGCGACGAGCGGATGAGCGAGATGCAGATCCCGCCGCACTTCACGAACATCCAGCACGGCCTGCAGCTGGCCCGGCAATTGCTGGCCGGGCAGGACACGCCCAACCGGCAGATCATCCTCATCACCGACGGCCTGCCGACGGCCCATTTCGAGGGCAAGGACCTTTACCTGCTCTACCCGCCGGATCCGCGGACCGAAGAAGCGACGCTGCGCGAAGGCCAGCTCTGCCGCCGCGAGGGGATCACGATCAACATCTTCCTGCTGCAAAGCTGGTGGCAATCGAGCGAGGACGTGCAGTTCGCCCAGCGGCTCTCGGAATCGACGACCGGGCGGGTGTTCTTCACGGCGGGCAAGGATTTGGATCGGTATGTGGTGTGGGATTATGTGAAGCGAAGGCGGGAGATATTGTCGTAGTTGCGTTGGTTTTTGGCTGATATAATGGAAGCAGCGTGTCGGAAAAAGTTCTGAAAGGGAGGTATTCAGAAATGCCCACGGTGTTAGAAACCAGTCTCGTGCGAACGCCGGGAATTTGCGGCGGTTGCCTGCGCATTGACGGCACCCGCATGACGGTCAATCAAGTCGTCACGCTGAGCAAAAGTGGTTTGACGGCAGCCCAGATCGTGGAGCAGTACCCGCAACGCACGCTGGAAGAGATTCACACTGTCCTTGCCTGGTATTATGCGCACCAGGCCGAGTTTGACAAGGAACTGGCGCAAGAGGCCGCAGCCGAGGAAGAAGCGTGGCGAGACTGCGCGGTGCCAAGACCGTAATGGGGCAGATTCGTTTCTACGTCGACGAGGATGCGGCCGAAAAGGCCGTTGTCGATGGGTTGCGGCAGTCGGGTGTCGATGTGCTGACGTTTGCCGAAGCAGACCGCGGCGAAAAGACCGACGAGGAGCAACTGGACTTCGTCTCATCTGAGGATCGCACGATCTACACGCTGAACGTCGCGCATTTCTGCCGATTGCACGCCGAGTTCCTGGCGGCTGGCCGAAATCACAGCGGGATTGTCGCGATCCCTCGGCAACGATATTCGATCGGCGAAAAGATTCGACGATTGTTGACGCTGGTTGGGACCGTCACCGCCGAGGAGATGAAGAATCGCCTGGAGTATCTGTGAAGTACTAGCGCCGGGCTATCGTCACGACTTCTGTTATGTCCGCAGGTTGCTCAACTACCGTCATGTTTCCACCTATCCTTACCCTTACTGTCTGGCCTGAGATAAATGCAGCAATACTTCCATGAAAAGCAATCTGAGGCCAGCAACCGTTCTCACGGGAATATCGGGAGTTCTCCATCAATGACTTGAAGGCCAGGACTTGCGTTCTTAAGGGCTTTCTTTCCGGTTTCGCTGACCTTACTGCCCTTCAAGTAAACTGCGCGAAGCCCGGGCAATCCCGAAAGCTGCGCAAGACCTAAATCGGTCACCTTGGTATTGTTTAGCGAAAGGCCCTGAAGTTTCGAGAGTTTCTTCAACTGCCCCATCCCGGCATCGGTCACTTTCGTTCCGGTCAGGTCCAGCGTCTTAAGATTCGCAAGCTCCGTGAGGTCTGCCAATCCCGCATCGCCGACATTGGTTTCTATTAGGCTCAGCCCTCCAACGTTTGTTAACGCTTTTAAATGAATCATACCTTTGTCGCTCACCTTGGTTCCCCAAAGGATAAGCACCTGAAGTTGTTTCAGACCTTTGAGCTGATCAAGTCCCGCGTCGGTTACTCTGGTCTCTCCAAGCCACAATGATCGGAGGCTTGTCATCCGGCTGAGATGAGAAAGGCCAATGTCCGAGATGGACGTTTCCGATAGAATCAAAGTCTCGAGTTGGGTAAGACCGCCTAAGTGAACAATCCCGGCATCGGTGATCTTAGATCCGGTTAGGTCCAGAGTCCGAAGCTTGGTTAGTCGTTTAAGATGAACGATCCCGGCATCGGTCACCTTGGCCCGATATAGTTTCAGTTCTTCAAGATTGCTGTCGAGGTGTGCCAAGTCGCCGTCGGTGAGACCACTGGCGGTCGGCTTTTCGATTGTGACACTCAGTTGAGACTCTTGATCCGCGCCGTTAACAACCGAACCAGAAGAAATCGAAACCGCAAGCAGCAGCGATAGGGGCATGAAACGGATCATACATCTCTCCTTTTTTGAGGGGGCTTGGCCAGGACGCGAACATACGTCATTGTAGGAGAATGCGAAGCTCCTTGTAATAGTTGCCGAATCCGGTCTACATCCTGCTGGCAGGAGCCTGTTTTGTTGCTTGCCCGAAAAAGTGCGCACTTTTGTGCCGTTTTGTGCAATCTGGGTGGGTACAGTCCCGCTCGGCAAGCGGGACCTACTTGAAAATCTCCCCGAAGAATGCCTTCATCGCTTCCCACGATCTCCGATCGGCCGCCGCGTTGTAGGCGGCGCCCTTGGAGTTGTCGTTGCCAGCGGATGGATTCGTGAAAGCGTGGACCGCGCCGCCATACGCTACGAACTGCCAATCGATGCCGGCGTTGCGCATTTCTTCCTCGAAGGCCTCGACTTCCTTGCGCGTCACATGCGGATCGTCCGCGCCGTGCAGCACGAGCACCTTGCCGCGGATGTTCTTTGCGTCGGCCGGGTTGGCCGTGGAGAGGCCGCCGTGGAAACTGACCACGCCGGCCACGTCCGCCCCGCTGCGGGCGAGCTCCAGCACGCACGTCCCGCCAAAGCAATAGCCGATGGCCGCGATGCGCTTCTGGTCGCACATCGGGTTGCCGCGGAGTTCGTTGAGCCCCGCAGTCACGCGGTCGCGCATCAGCTTCTGGTCCTTCTTGTATTTGCCGGCAATTGCAGCGGCCTCCGGCGGCGCGGGGCGGACGCCTTTGCCGTAGATGTCGGCCCCGAAGGCGACGTAGCCCAGTTCGGCAAGCTTGCGGCAGCGCATCTTGACGTAATCGCCCAGCCCGGTCCATTCGTGGACCACGAGCACGCCCGGCCTTGGCCCGGCGGTCGCGTCGTCCCAGGCGAGATAGCCTTCCAGGACTTGATCGCCCTGCTTGTATTCGATAGTTTTCGTTTGCACGGCGGCGTAGAGGGGGGAAGTCACAGCAAGAAATATGACGCTAATCGAAACAAGTCTCATCAATATTCTCTCCATATGATTCATCGAAATCAACTACCGGCGATGACGCCAATAACCGGGACGACGACTTGTGTGTGCGACGGCGATTAACTTGACGAATTCGGAGTTAGCTCGCCGAAATACAAGAATGAATGGGAAATCGGTCACGCGGACGTAACGATTCTCTCCCGCCACACGAGGCAACGCTTCGGGATCTGCCGTAATTCGGCACAGCGCCTGATCGACTTCGCGAACAAACTTCTCCTCCGCGTCGGTTGATCTCGCGGCGTACCAATTCCGAGACTTGCGGTACTCCCGCAGCGCGAGAGGGTGAAAGATTACCGAAGGTTCCGCCATGCTGTTGCTTTCGGCCCACGCGCAACAAAACGCGTTGTTGTTGCGCGGCAACTATCGGAAATCGTCTAATGCTCCGAAGACGCTCTTTCCTCACGAATGACGCTCCACGGAATGCACTCACTGTCGTCGGCGAAACGGCGCTCAAGTTCCGCGAGAAATTCCGGATCATCGACGTGGAACAAGCCGTCGTCCGGGGTGATCGTTTCGAGCAACCGCGATGCAACTTCCAGTTGGCCACTCACCGGCAGTTGCAATGCGGCTTCCATTACGGTATCTACGGTGACTTCCATAGGGTCCTCCGTCGCAGGCATTTGATAGACGCTATCGACAACATTATTCTTACCGAGCGCGTCGCGTCTGTCCAGTCGCTTTGAAATCAACGACTCGAATAACCTACAGCGCCTGCCCTTGCGGCGCCGGAGGAGTCGGCGGAGGCGAAGCGTACGCACCGCCGGGCGCGGCCATCGCTCCCGCGGCAGGCAGAGGTTGCGATCCGGGCTGCCAACCGCCATTGCCGCCGGCTGGGCCGCCCCCGCCGTAACCGGGCCGCCAGGGACCGTAATTCGGCAGGCGGTTCAGACCGTAAGGATTCTGCCAAGAATCGAACGGCAGCGTCCACGGTCCTTGCGGATTGCCCCAAGGACCATAAGGCGTCGCGCCGGCGCGATAGGGATACTGCCACTCGCCATAAGGCCGGATGGCCGTGCCCGCGCCCAGGTCTGCACGAGGTTCAGCCAGTCCGTTCCGTTCTGGATAAGCTGGTGCCGGTAGCCGCTCTCCTGGTAGGTCGGATCGATCGTGACGTAGGACGGCTTGTCCGGCTCATATTGCGCCACGCGCTTGCCCGTGATGGGCGAGTGCGTGTAGTAGCCCGGCTGGAACATCCAGCTCACTTCGCTGGCGGCGACAATGGAGGAAAAAATAATGGCGATTAGAAAAGGGATCGCGAGGTGCAGTCTCATGGTGGTATCTAATATGGGAAAAGCCCTCATGGCGCGTTCGGGTCTTCCGGCCTGTTGACCATCAACTGTTCTGTTGCGGGGTCGTATTCGTAGGTGTCTCCCTCGGGTAATACAGGGAGTTTAATGTCGCCCTCCTTGATGATTTTCTGCATGAACTCAGCATGGTTCTTAGGCCCCTTCCCGTCGTGATCGGCCTTGTAGAGGTCCAAGTTATGCTTGATCATATCCAGGGCCACTCTCTCCTTGACGGCCCACAAGGACGCGGCGGCGACGGCGATATAGGTGTGACCATAGCCGCGGCCCTTTTCGCCCATGCCGACGTGTGCTTCTTCGCGGATCGTGCCGGGGTGCGCTGGGGCGCTGCGGACGTTGTGGCCGACGGCTGGGGCTCGGCAACCGCTACGGCTGGCGTCGTATTGGGCGTCGTGTGCGGCGTCCTGCCGGCGGGCGTCGCGTCGGCGTGCTTCGTATCCGTGCTCGGAGTCGTGCCGGCATTCCCGGCCGTTTGCGCCACGGGCGGAGCAGGTTTTGTATCGCCCGGGGCCGGTCCGTCCATTCCGCAACCAGCAAAAATCAAGGTCGCAAACGCGGGCCAAAAGTAGTGAAAAGCTCTCATTGTTCCCGTCCTCCGTGAGAAGTCGGCAAAGCACCAGGGGGCGGGAATTCACCCCTCCGGCTTGCCTACCTTCCATCATAATCACGGCCGGCCCGGAATGCAACCGGCGGCAGCTAAACCATTTGCAGATAACATGTTGCGACTGTGGCTAGGGCCGTGCATAACCCGTTAATCTGGGCAACGGTGGTGCGCATCGCGGGCATTTGCCGGCCAATCGACTCGACAAAAAAATAGGCGGTAGAAAAATGACGAGCGGGAGGCTTTTCGACCGAAATTGATCCACGGCTTCAGCTCGGGATGACGTTGGAGAATCTCCTGGACGCCCCGCGCGTTATCTCTCTTGAGCGCCAGCTTCAATTCCTCGACTGGTTCGGTTGATTGAGGCGGGTCGGTTGATTGAGGCGGGTCGGTTGATTGAGGCGGGTCGGTTGATTGGGGCCTGGACATTTCGACAAACTCCTTTGACGTGGGTTAGCTCAGCTAATCTTAGAGGCTATCCGGAAACGAATTCCTGTTTTTCTCGGGTTTTCACGCAGCGGCGCGGTAATGGAACGCGGGTTGGTGTTGGGCAGCCAGTTTGCGGAGCATGAGGTGGACATTGCTGATTTGGATCATGGCGGTGCTGGATTCGGTTCGCCGCTCGTAGTCTTTGCTGTTGCGACGACAGCGACCGTTCCAAGCGTTGGTGCGTTCAATAACCCAGCGTTTTTCCAGCGGAGTAAATCCCTTGGTTCCCTCGGCACGCATCTTCACCTCGACACGCCATTCCGGGCGGTTGCTTTTGAGCCAAGCATTCAGCGCATGGTTTCGATACTTGTTGTCGCCAAAGATCACGCTCAGCCGCGGGAAGTCATGCCGGAGAGATCTGTGCCAAGAGTCCGGGTGCGGCGGCACCGTCGTCAACGCCCGCGCCGGTGACCAGGACGGCGACCAGCAGACCGAGCGTATCGACAAGCAAATGTCGCTTACGTCCCTTGATTTTCTTGCCTCCATCGTAACTCCGATCATCGCCGCCGACCTCGGTAGTTTTGACGGACTAGCTGTCGATGCAGATCGCGCTGGGCGTCGGTTCTCGTCCTGCGTTGCTGCGGACCTGACCGCGCAGGACATCGATCATTCTGGCCCAAGTGCCGTCGTCGCGCCACTGCGCGAAGTAGTCGTAGACCGTGCTCTTGGGAAGCAGATCATGCGGCAGCATGTCCCACTGACAACCGGCTCGATTGAGGTACAAAATCGTATTGATGACTTCCCGCATATCAACTTCCCTCGGACGCCCGCCACGCACTACGCGCGCGGGCGGAATCAGCGGCTCCAGAATCGCCCATTGGTCGTCCGTCAAGTCCGTGCGATACGCTTCCCGCGGCTGTAATTCCTTCAACATCTCGGCGCACTCCTTTGCAAATGAGGTGTGCGCTAACTCTCTACGAAATCACGCCTTGTGGCAAGACGAGTTTCCGGATAGCCTCTTAATCGTGGTCGATCGCACGTCGCGATGCAAGAAACCCGCTTTTGGCGGGCCCGGCTCTTGAACGGACGAGACTGGAGTGGTGTGATAACCGGCGTACCGCGGGCCGGCGACCAAGGCGTCGGCAGCCGGCGTCTCCCAGTGCTTGCTGCGCGGCGACACACGTAACGCGTCGATGTGTCCAGCCGACGCGCCGCACCTTGCCTAGTTTAACGAGGCTAGTTGACCGTCGAGGATGGCAGGTCAAATAGCCGATTGATTTCTATGGCTCCTTACCCGCACTCAAAAGTATGATTGCGTTAAAATAGGCAATTCGTATGTGTGACAGGACCACGTTCCAAGCGATTGGCGGCTACGAGTTTTCAGGCTACGATATGAGGGAGCAGCATTGAGAATGACGGCAAACGCCGTCGCAGTGGCAGTTTTGCAAAACGCAGGATAAAACGCAAAACGACTTCACAGCCGACCGGACGCACGTTTGCAAGGGTCTGTAATGAGCAACGGTCATATCAAATGGGATTCATATTCCGCATAGCTGGGCAGAAATACTCGGCATGGTAGACGTGCCGCTATTCAGCCCCCTCGATCAGGCGGCGAAGCCGGGAAACCCGACGTTGCTTCAAGACGGACGAGCGGCCAGCTTTACGTTTATGACTGGTAGGGGTGACCGGCTCGAACTGCAGGACGATCCACTTTCGTGGATGTGGTCCTCAAACATTCGCCACTTGCTGATCGTGGACGCGAGTGTGCAGCGCATGTTCCTTCGGCGTTGGGATCGACCGGCGGAGTCTAGGCAATTCAAGATACCGCAGCGAGGCCTTGGTGCCGAGGATTTGCTGACGCTGCTTGAAGGGGCGCAGCCACCACGCACGCCGGACGTAATCCGTCATGTTCTGACCGCGTTCCGCCTCTTGAGACATACATTATCAATCAACTCATCGCTCGAATCGCTCAAACTCTTAAATGCCTTTCTCCTTGCAGCACAGGCCGCGCAACGCGACGAGGGGCGCATGACGGCTATTCTCGCCGCGCAAACTATTGGCGAGGCATTGGCGGTACTGGATGACTCGGACCAGGCAATGTCCGGCGTCACTGACCTTCCTCTTTCAATAAGGAATCTGCACGCGCAATCCCTCGCCGGGTTCTTCCTTGAAAAGGAGCCACGAAGCGGTTGCATCCTATATTCGGATCTTTTATTCCGGCATGCGTCCAGTCAGCTTTACCAGGAGGCGCACCTACAGATTGAACGCGAACCGCAGCAGTTTCTTCCGGGATTCGCACCCGAAGACGAACCTATAGGCGAAAGCCCCAAGGATGTCCGCTATACGCCAGTGAACTTAGCTCGCGCCATGGCTCAACAGGCGCTAAACGCTCTCGGAAATGTCCTTGCACAACCATCGCCGCTCCAGATACTCGACCCCGCGTGTGGCTCCGGCGTGTTTCTCCAAGAAGCCCTGCGGGAATTGATTCGTAGAGGCTTCGGCGGTAGGGCTCGGCTGAAGGGCTACGACATCTCGGACGTGGCTGAGTACGTTTCCAAATTCTGCTTGGAACACGCGAAAGTCGAATTGCGGGACAGCTCAAATGTCACCGTTGAGATTACGAGGACCGATGCGCTTGAACAAGATTGGGCGGCATCAGACTTGATTCTGATGAACCCTCCATTCATTCCTTGGAATGCGTTGACGACGCATCAGCAGGGCCTTCTTCGCGACACTCTTGCCGAGGCGTACGCGGGTCATGCTGATCTCGCGATGGCCTTCCTTCTAAAGGCAGTCAAGTCGCTAAGGCCCGGCGGCGTCGTTGCAAGTGTCCTGCCCACCGCGCTACTGAGTACCGAGAGCGGTCGCGAGTTGCGCGAGCAGATCCTAGACATGGCGGATGTCCTGGGAATCGGGAGGTTCGAGGGCTACACTTACTTCAAGACATCCTTTGTTGAACCGTCGTTCGTGATGCTTCGCAAGAAGGAATCCGGGATAGCGGCCGTTGCACCGCGCGCCCGTGTAGTGATCGCGAGCGAAGGAGCTGAGGACAAGGCCCTTCGCCTTTTGCGCCTAGCGGACAGCCTTGAGCCCGGGGATAAGAGCGTCGAAATATTCAGCGTTCCCGCGACCATCTTCGGTGGCGGTGTCTGGATGCCGGAACGCAGGGCAGTCTACGAACTGAAACTTGCGCTCGACCAGTTGCGCTTCCCAAAG
This sequence comes from uncultured Planctomycetia bacterium, assembly GCA_963707295.1. Taxonomy (GTDB): domain Bacteria; phylum Planctomycetota; class Planctomycetia; order Pirellulales; family Thermoguttaceae; genus JANXQG01. The sequence goes on along the minus strand of CAVPPL010000005.1, from coordinate 1,090,028 downwards.
GTCGGCTCGCTTTTTAGTATCCACCAGGGAATCCGCACCGGCGACAACAAAGCGTTTATCTTAACCGCTGAAGAGTACGGCGAAATCGCGGAGACGGAGCAGCCTTATTTCAGACCCGTCGCGGGGCAGGGCGCCTTGAGAAACGGTCGGCTCCTGCCCTCGTATTATGTTTTTTACCCATACGAGGCCGACGGAAAGCCGTCAATCACCAGCGAGGAGCAGCTATTTGACGTTGTGCCCGGATATCACGAGCAATTCTTGAGCGAACGCCGGCAGGTGTTGGAAGGGCGCAGGGCGCGGCGGAGTGGTGGCTGTTAACCCGATCCCGCCCGTGGCAGGCAGGGAAGGTTCATAAGTTGGTATCAACCTACTTCGGCGCGGCCGGAAGTTTCGCATACGATGACGGAGGAGATTACGTAGTCGTCCAGGGCCACGCTTGGCTTGGAAAGTCGAAGCTAAGCCTCGCCAAATCGGTTGATTTGCAAGCGACGTTGGCAAACACGCCGATACCGTGGGCATTCCTGACGATTCTAAATAGCAAACTTTTCGAAGTGATCCTTTCAAGCTACTGCCCACGAGTGCAGGGCGGTCAGTTCAATTTATCGAGTCGCTTCGTAAAGGATATACCAATTCCCAACTTGGCAGAACCGGGTTTCTCGGCCAGCATCTTGGACCGAATGGCAGATATTGGCCGGCGCATTCACGACGGCGGGTTCGACGGACTCCGAGAGGAGATAAACAAAGCGGCGCATCAGGCATATGGCCTTCGCGAGGATTTCCTGTCGTCCTGATTCGAGTGCCGCGAGAAAGCCCGTCCGATGGCAAACGCGAATGACATTGATTCGTATCACCAACGTCTGCAAGCGGCGTTGAATGCCGAGGGGCTACTTGGACAGCAGGCAACCATCCGGGCCACACGCGACCGGGACTGGAAAAACCCGAAGTTTACCGGACTGATCGACTTCGACCTTTGGCCGAGCGAACGGCCGATGACAGCAAGGTCTGATCACGGTGGCGAACTCGCGGTCTTCGCGTTCGAAAAGCTTACGCCGTTAGGAACAGGCGATCTAATCGAGATTAATAACGAGGGAAGAACGGGCATCTGTTGGATAAGCTGGCACGAGAGCTGGGATCGGCTTGTGCCTGAGGGCGTATTCCCGGGTAAGAAGGGCAAACAGCCGCACTTCATGCTCTGCACGATCCAGTGGATTCTGTTCTGGGGAAAGCCGGAGGAAGATCGAAAGGTACAAATCGTTCGCGCGGAGTGGGACAATGCCGCGCATGTGTCCAAGAAGAAGTTGGAATACGACCTTGCCAACGAGCAGGATGCACAGGGCCATAAGTCTGGACAGCCGCACTGGCATGTCGACCGCGTGCTCGAACTGGGCGACGTGGCTGCGTATCTCGAGTTTCGAGGCACCGATCTTCAGGAATTGGCACATAGTTCGTATGCCGGACAATACCTTAAGCTGCAGCGAGTCCATCTCGCAATGGGTGGCTGGAAAAACGGTGTGGGATTGGGAGGGACGGCCGTGGACGATGCCGCGCTGGCAAGTTCAATACACAGAGGATCGAGATGAGTTGATTGAGTGGAATCTCTGCACGCTGAGATACATTAAGAGCCAGATTCCATATATCGCCGGGTTCTGATACATTGATGGCTCGATTAGACGACGAAACACCGTCACTTCGATGTAGTCGCCTTCAAAACTTCAAAGGATCCGAGGGGACAGTTTAAACGATCGAAAGTGAATGAGGGGTATTGTTCGAAGCAATGTCTGGCGCGTTGGTCAGATCGACCGTGGCCATTACGGCGCAACAACCAGCATCGGCAAAAAGCCCCGCAACGTAAATCCCCGCAAAACAATCGCTCGTCACTTCAATCCTCTCTTGTTTCCTGGACGATCGGAACCTGGATCGAAGCTTCCTTAATTCCGATCATCACGTCGAACAAATCCCAATTACCGCCATTAAACATGGACCAGTTGAACTGGTAGTTGAGCGGCGGTGTCTCCAGGTGCTTGCTTAGATAAGCAAGGAGCATCTTCCCCTCCAATTCGTTCGCTTGCGATTTTGTCTCCGTAACCTTCCAACGGATTCGGAGCTTTGCGAATGGAAAGTGGCGCTCGAAACGGAGGAACGAAAATCGCCATCCCGCCATGTGGCCTTCAGTCCCGAACGAGAGGGCACATGAGGCGAACAGTGACATTCGTCTGCGCAGGTCATCCGATTCGCCGATCGTCAGGATACCGTATTCATCGCTTCCTACGGCCCGGCTGATCGGTGCGTCGGCTGCGACAACATAAGCACCCGGCTTATTTGGAGCGAGAGGGAAGCCGAATCCATGCGCAATGGAAAGGCTGGTCCAGTCGCTCCATCCTCGCCAATCAAAGTCTGCCATGTCGAACACTCTGCATCGATGCTGATAGAAACGGAAATAGGCCATTTTACGCTTATGCGTAACTACGACCTATAGCAGTGGGGGCCTGACTCATTGCGCTTCGGTCACATCGACCTCATTCAGTTGGCATTGAGAAATCTACTCCGGAAACACGCGCATTCGTCATCGTATCCGCGCAATGCGGTCCACCGTTATCGCGCACGCAGCAGGCGGGGGACCATCGGCTCGAGCCGGATCGCCGCGGGATCCACTTCCTCGCCGCTGAGCAGGTCGATCGTCCGCTTGCCCGCGATCGCCGGGCAACGCACTGTAACCGGCCCGGCCGCGAAGTCGATGATCGGCAGGAGCGTCGCGCCGTTGTGCTGAACCAGCCGATACTCGACGTTCCACGCCGATTTCCCGCTCGCGGCGTCCAATAGCTCCGCCGGCTTGAAGATCCGTCTTTTATCGCATAAAATGGGTACATGCCACTGACAGGCGCACCTCATCGCGCCCGCAGCAGGCGGGGCACCATCGGCTCGAGCCGGATTGCCGCGGGGTCCACTTCCTCGCCGCTGAGCAGGTCGATCGTCCGCTTGCCCGCGATCGCCGGGCAACTTACGGTAACCGGCCCGACCGCGAGAATAGCGTAATGGTCGCCCGACGGGCATGTTTCGCGTAAATGGCCGGTTCCGTGTCACCTGACGGCCAGTTCGCGGACGTGCGTCAAGTCGTGCGCGCTGACCGGACGCATTTGCGGCGGCAACACGGTGGCGACCGCGACGGTGCGGCCCGTCAGCGTCGTGAACTCGACTTCGTATCCCGCGTGGTCGCCATGCACGTGAACCACGGTGCCGACATCGCCGGCGCAAGCCTTCCGCGGATAAATCCTGCGTCAAAACAATGCAGTCGTGTTCCTGGATCATTCGTTCGCCTCCAAAGGATACGCGGTGATCAGCCGCGGGAGCGTCTCGCCCTGGTCCAGTTGCCAGACGCTACAGACACGAGGGCGGCGGCCGTCGGGGGCTGTTAAGTCTCCCTCGACCTCAAAGAGCGGGCCGAAACCCGTTTCCACGGTTTTGCTGACTTCATTTTGACAGCCGTGCTTCTCGCAAGGCAAGGGCCAATTCCTCCCACGCTTCGGCGCGGAACCCGAACTGCGCGAAAAATCGTGCCTTGCTTGCGCCGTGGCGATGTTCCAGGTTAAGCAGGTAATCGACGATTTTCGGCGCTGGACAACGGCGTATTCCCCGTTCGGTAACTTCATTTCTTCGCTCCTTCCTCTACGAGCCGAATTTCCTCCGCCGTCAACTCGTGGTACGAATATACGAATACTTCCGCTATCTCGCAATTCCGCAGAAGGAGTCCACCGTCATCGCGCATGCAGCAGCCGCGGGACCATCGGCTCGAGCCGGATTGCCGCGGGGTCCACTTCCTCGCCGCTGAGCAGGTCGATCGTCCGCTTGCCCGCGATCGCCGGGCAACGTACGGCAACCGGCCCGGCCGCGAAGTCGATGATTGGCAAGAGCGTCGCGCCGTTGTGCTCGACCAGCCGATACTCGACGTTCCACGCCGATTTTCCGCTGGCGGCGTCCAAGAGCTCCGCCGGCTTGAAGATCCGTCTTTTATCGCATAGAATGGGTACATGCCACTGACAATCGATATCACGCACGAACTGGAGTCTCGAATCCGTCAACGCGCCGCCCAGCAAGGACTCGACGTGACGGAGTACGTGAGCCGCACTCTCCAAGAACTCCTGCGCGGGGCGGAGCTTCCCGAAACTCGACACCTTTCCGCTGAAGAGTCCCGGCTTTTGCAGGAAATCAACCTTGGATTGCCGGATGAGACCTGGCGTCGGTACCGAGAACTCCGCGAGAAGCGAAGCGCGGAGACGCTTACAGCATCGGAACAGGCCGAGCTGATCGCCGTCTCGGATCAGATCGAAGAATTGGACGCTCGCCGAGCGGAGCGGCTGGTGGAACTGGCCCGAGCTCGCAAGACGTCGGTAGCCGCCCTCATGGAGCAACTGGGGATCAAGGCGCGACCCTATGCTTGAAGGCCGCGTCAGTGAGGAACACAAGCGGGTTGTGGCGAAGCGCGGGCGGATGCTGTGAATACTGCCGCTCGCAGGCGCGGTTTTCCTCCGATTCGTTTTCGATCGAGCACATCGCGCCGCGAGTCCGCGGCGGGACCTCCGATCCGACAAACCTGGCTTTGTCGTGCCAAGGCTGCAATAACCGCAAATTCACTGCCACCGAGGCGATTGACCCATCCACCGGCGAGTTGGCGCCGCTCTACGATCCGCGTGAGCACCGCTGGAGCGAGCATTTTGCCTGGAATGAAGACTTTACGGTACTGGTCGGAATGACGCCGACCGGACGTGCAACGATCGTGAAACTCGCATTGAATCGGGTGGCCGTCGTCAATCTGCGGCGCGTGTTGCGTGCCGTAGGTGAACATCCTCCGATCTCCCCCGGCTAGCCGAGTCTTGCGAAAACGGGAGGGCCTCACCGCGCATGCAGCAGGCGAGGGACCATCGGTTCGAGCCGGATTGCCGCGGGGTCCACTTCCTCGCCACTAAGCAGGTCGATCGTCCGCTTGCCCGCGATCGCCGGGCAACGTACGGTAACCGGCCCGGCCGCGAAATTGATTATCGGCAAGAGCGTTGCGCCGTTGTGCTCGACCAGCCGATATTCGACGTTCCACGCCGATTTCCCGCTCGCAACGTCCAATAGCTCCGCCGGCTTGAAGATGTCCCGCTAAATCCTCTGGCTGCCGCCTGCCGGCCCGGATTCGCGGCTGGCCGCTTCCGCGCTCGGCCAGCCCAAATAGCGCCTGGGACTCACATTCCAGTCCCCCAAAAAGGCGTATGTTCGTGGAGTTTCTTCGGCTCGGCTCAGACAAGCCCGAAGCGCAAGCGAGCGGAAAGTCGGTCCTTCGCTCGCGCGTCTGGCTTGTATAAACCGTCGCTGCCGCCACAAAATCATTGACGATTTGGCAGATCCCCGGCATAATGTGAATAATGCAAATAATCGGTTGCTTGCGCAAGCGATCTCGTTGCAGGGCTCTTTTCACTGGGAGAAATCAGATGTTCGGGGGGAAGTTCCGTAGGCTGGAGCGTATCGTGCCGCCTCTTATTGGGGCCGCAGTTCTGAGGCGCAAGAACGCCCGATTGGCCGTATTGATGGCGATTATCGGATTGGGAATTTTTTCACTGAACTTTTTCTCGCCGGGCGTACAGCGTGCCTCGGCCGCGGCATTTACCTGGACCGGCGCGGCGGGGGCCACCTGGGACATCTCGACGACCAACTGGCATCAGGCTACTGGCGGCACCAGGTCACCGCTCTGGGACTCGGTCAACGGTCCACCCGACCAGGCCGACATCTTTACGTCGTCAGCGTCGATCAACGTGTCGGACAACGTTTGGTACTATGCCCTGATCTTTGAGACTGGGGTCAACGGCTGCACGATCTCCGGCGGGACGCTTAACTCGGGCGTCGATACTGGTCAAAAGGCGGCTTCGATGAACAGCTCGGGCACGAACACAATTTCCTCGGCCATCGTGCTGCAAAACTCTTCGCAACTGGTCAATAGCTTTGCGGGCTCCAACTCGTGCCTCGACCTAACTGGTCCCATCACCAGCGCCGGCACGGTGCAGTTGAACCCCGGCGGCACCACATCCGCTGGCAACGGCTCGACCATTGCCCTCGCCGGCACGAATGATTCATTCAATATCCTTCAGGAATCCGGTAATCACGGCACGATTCTCATTCCGTCCGGAGGAAGCGTCTCCGCCACTATGTTCAACGTCATCAACTACGGCGTCGACGTAGTCAACGGTAATCTCACCAGCCAAAACTGGTATACCAACACGACCTCTATCTCGCCAGCCCACGTCATTAGCGGCAGCGGCGCGATATCACTAGGCAACTTCGTTGCAAACAACGGCGGCCTTACGAGTGTCGGCAGTTCGAACACAAGCTATCCCTTCACGGGGTCCGTAACCGTGTCAGGATCGTTCATCGTGGGCATAAACAGCTTCCCCGGGTATACCCTAGGCAGTAACGGCTATGGCGGGCTTTTCAGCCAATCGGGGGGAACCGTTCAGTTGACGGGAGCGCCCGACACCATCGTGCTGGGATACTCAAGCACCTCCGGCTACAACATGAACGGAGGCTACTTAAGTATTCCGAACACGGCCCTCGAGTTGGGTTTTGGCAACGCCACCAGTAGTAACACTTCCGCTTTCAGTCAGACGGGCGGCTTGGCCAACCTCTACGGGCTCTCGATGGGCACGACGCAGACCCTGGGCCCGCAGTCCGGTTCTTGCGTGATCAGCATCACCGGCGGCACGCTCAACCTGGGCGCCGGCGGCATCAATGCCGGCGGCTTCGGAAACCAGTATGTCAACTTCGGTAACGCGACGATCGGCGCGACCGCGCCGTGGTCAACTTCATTTGCAACACCGGTCACGATGACGCTCAACAACAGCACCACCGCCACCTTCAATACGGCCGGCGGCAATATCACCATCGCAAACCCCCTCGGCGGCGGCGGAGGGGCTCACGGCCACAGGCGGCGGCACGCTCCTGCTCGACGCCTCGAACACGTACACCGGCCTCACCACGATTAGCGCCGGCACGCTGGCGCTCATCGCGCCCAGCGGCAACCTGGGAAACGGCAACGTCACCATCACTCCCGGCGCAGTGTTGGACACGTCGTCCTACTCAAGCCCGGGCCCGACGTTGTCCGGGATACTTTCCGCCGGGCGGCCCAGTTCCCCGGCCACCGACATCAACGGCAGCGTGACTCTGCAGAACGCCACCATCAGCCCTACAACGGGCGGGACATTGACCATCGGCGGCGATCTGACGTTCAGTGGAACCGGTAATGTCTACAACTATGCCCGCGGCGACCTCGTCAACACCACGGGCGACGTCTTCTTCAACACCAGTAGCACAACATTGATCTTTCCCTCGGGCGGCTCGATCGCGCAGGGCACCTACACGCTCTTCACCTACACCGGCGCGGACCCGAACGCAAGCGACTTCCAGATGGCCAGCGGTTTCCAGTCGGGCACTCGCCAGACCTACGTCTTCAGTGCAGCCAGCGGAGCGGTAACGCTCAGCGTTTCCGTGCTCCCCCCGCCAATCTCCTGTGGAACGTCGCCGGCAGCGGCAATTGGGACGTAGCCACCTCGAAGAACTGGTACAATACCGGGACCAGTGCGACGGACTTCTTCTATAACGCCGACAACGTGACGTTCAACGACAGCCCCGGCAGCGGCAGCGTGAGCGTATCTGTCACCGGAACGGTTTCGCCCGGCTCGTTCACCGTCAGCAATACGAGCGTGGCCTACACGTTCTCCGGCGGCGGCGCGATCAACGGCAACGGGTCGCTCATCAAAAGCGGATCGGGGACCCTCACGATCGACACCGCGAACGGGTACACGGGAGGCACGACGCTCTACGCCGGCCTGCTGAACCTCGGCAACTCCTCCGCGCTGGGCACCGGCGCCTTGAATATCAACGGCGGCACGTTGGACAATACCAGCGGCAGCGCCATGACGCTGGCCAACAACATCTCCCAGAGCTGGAGCTCCAGCTTTACCTTCGTTGGCACCGCGCCCTTGAACACGGGCACCGGCGCCGTGACGCTCGGCACAACTCCGACAGTGACGGTCAGCAGCAGCACGCTGACCGTCGGCGGCCAGATTTCTGGCCCCTATGGATTGACACTGAGCGGCTCGGGCTTGCTGAATCTCGGCGCGGCCAACGTGTATACGGGCGACACGACGATTTCTTCGGGCGTGCTGCAGGCCGGCACTACGAATTCGCTTCCTTACGGCGCTACGCGCCGGAAACCTCGTGTTCAGCGGCGTCCAACCGGCCATGCTGGACCTCAACGGCATCAACGCGTCGGTCAACGGCCTGTCGCAGCCGAGCGTCACTTCCCAGTCGATGGTCCTGAACAATTCCCCTTCCAGCCAAGCCGTGCTCATCGTTGGCAACAACGGCAACGTGACCACCTTCGGCGGCGTCCTCGCTGACAACAACAACGGTTTGGGCGGCACCCTTGCACTAACCGTGACCGGCGGGGCTCTGACGCTCACGAACACGAACACCTATTCAGGAACCACGACCATCAACAAGGGTGTCACGCTGACGCTGGGCACCGGCGTCGCCGGGCAGGACGCCCAGTTGACGAACACCAGCGACATCGTCAACAACGGCACGCTGATGGTCAACAACGCCGGTCCGACCACGCTGGCCCCGATCAACGTCTTGTCGACGGCGCTCAGCGGCACCCTCGTGCAGAACAGCGCCAATACGTTGACACTCACGGGCCAGAACTACCTCTCTTCGCTGTTGGTCAATGCCGCCGGCATCAGCGGCGGCACGATCAACCTGGCCGGCGGCAGTTCATTCACCAACGCTTCGTCCAGCGCGTGGACCCTCGCGTCGGCGGTGAATTTCCCCGGCAACGGCGCGATCACTTGGAACGCCGGCAGCGGCACGACGGACATCGAAGCGCCGGTCACCGACAACAACGGTGCCCAACTCACTATCAGCCCCACGCCCAACCCGCCTCCCCAGCCGGTTACTCACCCTACGATCGTGGTGGGCACCTCGGGCGCGATTTCCGTCAGCGGCAACGCCCTGGTGCTCGACAATTTCGCTACTGGCTACACAACGACGTATCTCCTCCAGACCGGCGGCTCGATCTCGCTGAACAATCCGTCTAGTTACGGAATGTATTTTGCCAAGAGCAACGGCGTGACTTATTACACGATGACCGGAGGGACTATCAGCGCCACGAGCAATACCCTGGTCACGCTTGCCAACGGCGTGAGCACCCAGGGCTACTTCACCATCAATGGCCCGCAGGCCGTGGCGATGCTTCCGTCATTGAGCCTCGACACCGGCGCCGCCGGCATCGGATTTGTGACCCTCGAAAACGGCACGCTGGCCGTCGATACCATTTCGACAATGACCTCGATTGGCTATTCCGGCTTCAACTTCAGCGGCGGCACGCTGCAGCCGTTGGACGGCAGTGCGGTGTGGGGGACGAGTAGCTTCGCCCCCACCTTCTACCTTTCGGGGACGGGCGCCACGATTAGCAGCAACGACCTTATCAGCGGCATCGGACAAACGGTATCGGTCAATGCAAACCTCAGCGGCACAGGCGCCGTCACGTTTACCGGTTCGGGAGTTACGACTCTGTTGGGCGGCACGCCCGTGACGGGCTCCTCCTTCTACGCCGATCACACGGGGGCGACCTTCGTCACCGGCGGCGGAACGTTGCAATTGGCCGATCCCGGCTACCCGCCTTACGACCAAAACCCGCCGGGCGGGCTGGGCACCGGGCCTTTGACGATCAGCGGCGCCGCTGTCGATCTTGACGGCGCCAGCTCGACGGTCGGCGCCTTAACGGGCAATTCCTCCGCCTTGATCACCAATAACGGTGGCAGCGGCGGCACGTTGACGGTCAACCCGTCGTCGGGCGCCGCTACCACCTACGCCGGCACGATCGCCGACGGGCCCTTCGCTACAACCGGACTGACGTTGACGGGCAGCGGCACTCTGTATCTCACCGGCACGAATACCTATAGCGGCGGCACGGTGGTTACCGGCAACGCCGAGCTGGTCGTGACCAACAAGGAGGCGCTTCTCGACGGCTCGAACTTGACCGTCGGTAATGCCGGAGCGTTTGCCCCTGTGATTCCGAGCGCAACGGCGGCCACGGCGGTGCCGGAGCCGGGAACACTAGTATTGTTGGCGGCGGGTGCGGCACTGATCGGGATGAATTTCAAGCGGCGCGGACGCTGCAATAAACGACGGCCCTAAGCTGCCGCCCAGGGAAGGCGCCGCTTCGTGCATGTCGAATGCGGCGCCGCAGGTTCAGGGGCATCCGCAATCGGCTCATTGGCACTCGGCGGCTCGTCTTGCAGCGCTTTCACCGACCTCCAGCCAGCAGTCAAGCTGTCAGTAGAACTGCAAAGTCGGCATCCGCGCATACAAGCCTGATGCGCAAGCGAAGGAATTGACGGAATTCTCCTTCGCGGGCGCGTCACGCTTGTGTGCAAAAGCGATTCGCCGCCAGTTTGCAGTTCTCCTGCTCAACCTGTTCGGCTAGTTGCCTTGTCCCATAGATAGGACTACGATACACGGCGATCTAAACAGAGGTACGGCTACTCATACGTGTAATCGGAGGGAACCTTGAGACTTACGGCCTTGCTTGGAGCAGAGTTGCCAAGGACCAGAGGCAGCTTCTTGCACTTTGCCGCTTTCGTGGCGCAAATAACCATTGTAGCCGCGGTCTCAGCAGGCCCGGTCATTGTCCCCGGTACGGCAGACCCATATCTCGCGGGGATGCCCAATGGTTCCACGGCATCGTCCTTTGACGTGGCGCCCGACGAATCGCCAGTTCTTGTGCCCGGTGTATTGCCCCCGGCCGGGAGTTCGATCACATTCACGAGCGTGACCGGATCCGTCGACAATTCCGGGGGAACGCCCAGCGACCCGCCCGACGGCGGCCCCGGCTCTTTTCTTCAGCACTTCGACCAGCGCCAGGCTCGGCGATCAATCCGGAAAACGGAGGAGTTTGCGGGTAAACTGCGGTTGGCCCGCGCCATGCTGCTCACTAATTGGGCCTGACGACGGAGCGTGAGGAGGACACTGCCGGCTTGTTGCCGGCGGCCGGGAGATCGATCCGCCTGCCGGTACGGGCCGACTCCCGCGCGGCGTCCAGAATCTCCGTCACGATCATGTTGGTTTCCAGGGAGGAAAGCCCGGAAGGCGCGACTTCGCCGCGCGCCACCGCCGCGAAATAGGAAAGCGTATCCGCCTGCGGGCCAGACAGCGGCGGGGGGACGATTTCTTTTTCACGGCCGGAGAGTTTCTGCACGCGCATCAGATCGCCGCGCGGCACGAGAATCTGGCCGCTTTGCCCGTAAATTTCCATGTCCTTGCGGGCGACCGGCCAATTCCAGGATGCCTGGATGATGCCCTGCGTCTTGGGATAGGTGAGCACGATTGTGGCCTCGTCTTCCACGCGCGGATAGACGTCGGGCTTAAGCTGCTGCGTCACGGCCACGACCGAAGTCGGCCGCTGGTTGTGCATTAGCCAAGTGATCAAGTCGGCGCCGTAGCAGCCGAAGTCGGGCAGCGCGCCGCCGCCGTTGAGGACCGGATCGGTCAGCCATGCCACGAATTCGCGCTGGCAGCCGATTTCCTTTGGCCCGCGGTGCCCGTCGTGAACCACAATCTTCCGCAACGCGCCGATCGTCTTCTTTTCGGCCACCAGGGCGTAGGCGGCCTGATTGCCGGGATACCAGGTGGTCTCATAGTTGACGATCAGCCGGATGCTGCTCTTCTTCACAGCAGATTCGATAGCACGGGCGTGTTCCATGCTGACGGCCAGCGGCTTCTCCATCATGACATGGATGCCGCGCGCGGCGCACTCTTCGACCACGCGGCGGTGATCGAAGGTGTTCGTGAAGACGGCCACGGCCTGCGGTTTGGCCGCGTCGGCCAGTTCGGCAACGCTCTTGAAGAAGAGTTTGGAATCGAGGTGATAGGCGCGGCGCAGGCGGCGGCCAGCTTGGGGTCGGATTCCACGATGCCGACAAGCTGCACGTCGGACCGGGCGAGCGCTTTGGGAATAAATCCGTGGACGTGACCGTGAACCAGGCCGACGATTGCATAGCGAACCGGCGGCTTGGCGTTAACGGCAAAGACTTCCGTCGTCGCCAGGGCGATAAGAGCAAACAAAGTTGTAAGCAGTTTCATGAGTTGTTTCTCCGGTGAATTGAGCCCTTGCATTTGTGCCGATCGCGAGGCGAAGCAGCGCCAAGCAGCAGGTGGCCAAAGCCGCGAAGTCTCGATTATACCTCTCGTCAGGATTGACTGCACCATGCTTGATCGCGAGAATAAGATACGATTCGATCTCATTTTCGTGGTCCAAGCATGGCAGGTCCCCTCGCATGGCGCAGTTGCATAAGTCAGTCGTTACGTTACGCATCAGCGGCGATGACCTCATTCCAGACGAGATCACGAAGCTGCTTGGCGCGTCACCGACTAGTTCGCAGACCAAGGGCGACAGAATTGTCGGCAAAGCGGAGTATGTGAGGATTGCCAAGGCAGGATTGTGGCGGCTCTGCGCCTCGGACCGTGAACCGGAAGATATCGACGGTCAGATTCACGAGATTCTGAGCCGGGCGACTGGTGACCTCGCGGTATGGAAGGGCATCACGAAGACATATCACGCGGACTTGTTTTGTGGCCTATTCATGCGTTTCTCGAATGAGGGGTTTTCGATGTCCGCTTCGTCGCTTGAGGCTCTTGGAACTCGCGGCATTGAGCTTGGGTTGGACATTTACGGCGGGGACGATGATGAAGATGAAGACGAGACAATCGCCAATTAAGGGCGCAGCGTCAATTCGCCGCCCCGCTGCGCACTCTGTCTATTCGGCTATATAGTCAGCGGCTCTTGCATCCGACCGGCCGCCTCCAGGAGCAGTCGCACAACTTGGTTCTCCAGGCAACTCAAATGAACAATCCATTAGCACCAGAACCAGTTCTTCGTGCGGCGCTGCGAGTACTTCATGTTGCCGCCTACACTACTCGCAATTGGACACTGACGGAGGAAATCTCTCGCAAACAGATATATGATTTGTGGGAAGCCATTCACGAGATTCCAGATTTGACTGAGCGACCACCGCCTGGAAGGCGGTGGGTTCACGGTTCGGGATGAGCTTCGGACTGAAGTCCTTCGCACATCCCGGCCCGAATCCACAACTTTACCGAAACGCTGTCAGGGTTCTGACCCAAAAGGCCAAACAACCGCAATCCAACAGCAGGCGTTACCCGCCAATGCACGCACTCAACAATTCCTAAAGGATTCGCCTGACGGCGAGGGATTTAGACCCATCGTGGTGACATTAAGCGATGGCGAGACGACGAGGAGTGTGCGCGGGAGTTGAGAATGTACTTGCAGGAGTATGACCGCGGCTGGCCGACGCCGAAGCTCGAAGAGACTTTTGATTGGGCTCTTCGCGGTGAGATCGATTGAGTCGCTTAAAACCGCGCGGAAGAACGATGATGAGCGTCAAGCGAATTCTGGTACTCGGCGGCGGTTTTGCCGGACTTTGGAGTGCGGTGGGTGCGGCGCGGAAGCTCGACGAGCTCGGCCAGGGCCCGGATGCCGTGAACGTGACGCTCGTAAACCGCGATGCTTTCCATGGCATCCGTGTCCGCAACTACGAGCGCGACCTGACGTCGATCCGGGTGCCGCTGGACGATGTGCTCGTCCCTATCGAAGTCGATCGCGTAGAAGGCGAGGTGGCCGATATTGATTTCGCGCGGATGACGGTGAGCGTGCGCGCGCCGGGCGGACAACGAACACTGCCCTTCGACCGGCTCGTCATGGCGCTCGGCAGCCAGCTTGTGCGGCCTGACCTCCCCGGCCTCGCGGAATATGCCTTCGACGTTGATACCTACGGCGGCGCGGCCAAGCTCGGGCGCCATCTCCAATCGCTGCCGGCGCGGCCTGACTCGTCGGGACGGTTCACCGTCGTCGTGGTGGGCGCCGGCTTGACCGGGATTGAGACCGCGGCCGAAATGCCTGCCCGGCTCGGTTCGATTTTGGCCCAGGCAGGTTTAACACAATCGTGCCGCGTCATTTTGGCCGATCACCAGCCGCTTGTCGGCTCGGACATGGGCGATTCCGCTCGGCCGGTCATCGAGGAAGCTCTGGCCGCGTTGGGCGTCGAGACACGGCTGAAGTTCGAAGTCGTCTCGGTCGACGCGACCGGCCTCACCTTGGCGTCAAGCGAAGTTATCCCAGCGGCGACCGTCATATGGTGCGCGGGCATGAGGGCCAACTCGCTAACTCAACTTTTCCCGGTCGAACGCGACCGATTCGGCCGGATCGCGGTTGATGAGTTCATGCGGGTCAGGGGGATGCCCGGAGTTTTCGCCGCAGGCGATGCGGCCTGGGCCATGATGGACGACCAGCATGTATCGGTCATGTCCTGCCAACACGGCCGCCCGATGGGACGGTTCGCGGGGCACAATGTCGTTTGCGATCTATTCGCGGTGCCCATGCTTCCTTTGCAAATCCCCTGGTACGCGACGGTGCTCGACCTAGGCGCGTGGGGCGCCGTCTATACGGAAGGATGGGGCCGGCAGGTTGTGCGCACGAGCGAGGCGGCGAAGAAGACCAAACGGATTATTAACTGCGAGCGGATCTACCCGCCGTTGACCGGCGACCGCGCGGCGATCCTTGCCGCAGCGGCGCCGATAGTCCAAGAGCCTCCGAAGACATTCGTTAAAGCGTTATCCTGATTGGGTTTATCGCCTGCAATCGTGTGCGGCACGATTCTTCGGCATGACCCTCGCACGCCCGAAGCGCGAGCGAGCGGAACGACGGCACTTCGCTTACCCGCGCGGCCCGTCAGACTTGCGTAAACCGCCGCAGCGACTGTTAAATCGTCACCCACCTTCCAGACCGCTGCTGTTGCATTTTGCTAGGGTTCGGTTAGAATGAAGATTCGTGCTCTTTCCACATGAATAAACAACAAAACATGACTTAGGGTGCTTGGGGCGAGTTGCCCCGCAGTGCCGGAGCATAGCGTTTTGCGAGATTTCGACTGGTTCTGGAATTGACCGAAAGAACCAACTGACGCGTGAGGTTAAGCGGGTGCCAGGGTTGATTTTGATTCTGTATCGGTGGATGTCCGTCATCCCCGAGCGCGCCGAGCGAGTCCTGCAAGCAGGATGGTCCGCATTGCGGCAGCGCACCGCTTCGCCCGATGGCAGCGATCGCTACAGGCGGCTTGTGCCGGCCTGGATCGATCCCGAGCGCCGCATCGGTTGGATGACGTATCGTCGTGAAGGTTTGGACAGAGAGGGACGGGGAGCGACGGGCCTTTCCTGGCGCGTGCCTGTGCCGCGCGCATTTCGGGCCGAGGCGCCAATCGCAACTGGGCCAATCCCAATTGGGCCCATCCCGACTTGTCCGGGCCTTTTCATTTCAATCGTTTCTTGTGGTGTTCCCAACGTGCGCCGCGACTGAGCGCCGCGCGACTTAGAACACATGGTCACTCGACCAACCTCTCGATTTCCGCATTGGCCGCCGGTTCTTAGTGCGTTTTGACATTCAATACGCATGACGGCGGTTCGCGCGTCGCGCTTGCCCAGCACGGGCCGGCCCATCGCGCGGCTATGCCTTCGCGCCGCGGAGATCGCCACTTTTGCGGTAAAAGGCCTCGCGGCATCCGCATCGCACCTCAAGTCCAATAACTTGAAGGCAAATTGTCGTGTTGACTGCTCAAATCAACATTATAGTTGCCATTTTCGCCACCGGCATCGGCGCGGTGATGGCGTTCATTCTCGTCAAGATGTTCGATCGCCTGCGCCGCAAGGACGCCATGAGCGAAGCGGCCGCGATCATTGCCAAGGCGACTCAGGACGCCGACAACCGCCGCCGCGAGAGCGAGCTGCAACTCAAGGAGATGATCCTCAAGCAGCAGGAAGAGAGCGAGAAGGAACTTCGCAAAATCCGCGGCGAACTCCACGAACGCGAACGGCTGCTGGACAAGCGGCAGGACGCCCTCGAGGAGCAGGCCGAGCAAGTTCGCAAGCAGGAAAAGATGGTCGAGGCCACGCAGCGCAAGCTCACCGAGAAGATCCAGGACACCAACCGCCGCAAGGAGGAGCTCGCCAAGCTCCTGGACCTGCAGCGGCAAACGCTGCACGAGCTCAGCGGCCTGAACCAGGACGAGGCCACGCGGCGGCTGCTGGAGATGCTCGAACAACCAGCTCCAGCAGGAGACCGGCGCCGCGATCCTCGCGCCACGAGCGCCAGTTGGCCGAAGTCTGCGAGCAGAAGGCCCGCGAGATCCTGCATCACCGCGCTCCAGCGCTACGCGGC
Source organism: uncultured Planctomycetia bacterium (assembly GCA_963707295.1). Lineage (GTDB taxonomy): Bacteria > Planctomycetota > Planctomycetia > Pirellulales > Thermoguttaceae > JANXQG01. The sequence continues at coordinate 1,073,713 of CAVPPL010000005.1, read as the reverse complement.
CGCCGCACACCGCCGAGACCACCACCAGCACCGTCGACATTCCCAACGACGAAATGAAGGGCCGCATCATCGGCCGCGAGGGCCGCAACATCCGCGCCTTCGAGAAGGCCACCGGCGTCGACGTGATCATCGACGACACGCCGGGCGTGGTCATCGTCAGCGGCTTCGACATGGTCCGCCGCGAGGTCGCCCGCACTGGCGCTGAACAAGCTGATCGCCGACGGCCGCATCCATCCCGCGCGGATCGAGGAGGTCGTCGCCGACACGCAGAAGGAGCTGGAACAGCACATCCAGAAGCTCGGCGAGGAGGCCTGCCAGGAAGCCGACGATCCACGGTCTGCACGAGCGGCTGGTCGATCTGCTTGGGCCGGCTTGCACTTCCGCACCAGCTACAGCCAGAACGTGCTGCGGCACTGCGATCGAAGTGGCCTTCCTCGCCGGCATGATGGCCGAGGAAATCGGGCCTGGACGGCCCGCTGGCCCGCCGCTGCGGCCTGCTGCACGACATCGGCAAGGCGGCCGACCACGAGGCGGAGGGCGGCCACCCCAAGATCGGCGCCGATCTGCTGAAGCGCTACGGCGAGCGGCCGGAAGTGGTCCACGCCGCCATCGGGCACCACGACGACCTGCGGATCGAGAATCCGTACACGGTGCTGGTGGCCGCGGCCGACGCCTGCAGCGCCGTCGCGGCCCGGCGCTCGCCGCGAAACGCTGGAACGCTACGTCAAGCGGATGGAGGAGCTGGAGGCGATCGCCGGCGGTTTTCCGGGCGTCGAGCAGGCCTACGCCATCCAGGCCGGCCGCGAGCTGCGGGTGATCGTCAGCTCGAAGGAGACCACCGACGAATCGGCCGCCAAGATTTGCCACGACATCGCGCAGGCGTTCGAGCAGCAGTTGACGTATCCCGGCGAGATCAAGGTGACGGTGCTGCGCGAAACGAGGCACGTGGATGTTGCGAGGTAAGCTCTTAGGTCTTAGAACTTAGATCTTACAGAAAACGCGGCTGTTGAAACTAAGTTCTAAGCACTAAGTTCTAAGGTCTTTCTCATGCGTCTCTTCTTCATCGGCGACATCGTCGGCAAGCCGGGACGGCAAATCTGCGCGCAGGCATTGGCGGGACTGCGGCGCGAGCAGGAGATCGACCTGGTCGTGGCCAACGCCGAGAACGCCGCGGGCGGCTCGGGCATTACGCCGCCGATCTATCCAGGAACTGCTGGCCGCCGGCATCGACGGCATCACGCTGGGCGACCACGTCTATAAGCGGCGGGAAATCGTCGCCGATCCTTGAGAACGACGGCCGCATCGTCCAGCCGGCCAACTTTCCGCCCGAGGCGCCCGGGCGCGAGGTGGCGATTCTCACGGCGCAGCAACGGCGTGCGCGTGGCCGTCTTCGCGCTGCTTGGGGCGGGTCTTCATGCAGCCGGTCGATTGCCCCTTCCACGCGGCCGATCGCGTGCTGGCCGGGCTGCCGGCCGATATTCGCGTGATCCTGGTCGACTTTCATGCCGAGGCCACCAGCGACAAGCAACTGATGGGCCGGCATCTCGACGGCCGCGTCACGGCCGTGCTGGGCACGCACACGCACGTGCCGACGGCCGACGAGCAGATCCTGCCCGGCGGCACGGCCTTTCAGTGCGACGTGGGCATGACCGGCCCGTACGAGAGCATCCTCGGGCGGCGGATCGACCGCGTGATGGAGACGACACTCACCTTCCGGCCGACGCCATTCGACGTGGCCGAAAACGACGTGCGGATCAACGGCAGCATCGTCGATTTCGATCCGGAAACGGGCCGGGCGACGGCGATTCGGCGCGTGATGATTGATGAGACGGACGCGCGGCGGCTGCACGAAACGTAGTGGGCGCGAGCCGCGGGTGTGCTGCATTGCATTCACTATTCCGACGCCGTACAATGCAGATGGAAGAAGGTTGAATCAATCTCCGCACTGGCGCATTACTTGCTTCATCGGTTCGGCTAATCGAGGTAAACTACCAATGCAAGCGTCGTCCCGAACTCCTGAAGGCGAGCCTAATCGCTGCCCCGTCTGCGGACAGTCTTTGCGAATCGATCCGTCACGGCCTCCTGGTGATGCTCCTTGCCCGCACTGCGGAAACCTTCTATGGTTTGGTTCGCGAGGCCAAGAAACCGATGCGCCAGAATCCGTTATATGCGGAAGTTTGAGCCGCGAGGAGCGGGAGCGATTAAGGGAATTGCTGAAAGATAACGACAACGAAGAATGACTTTGTTCTGGTAAGCTTTGCATGTTGAGCATTGCTAAACATGTCGTAAAGTGAAGATCAGCAATTGCGTCGCGCCGTCCAGACTTGACGATTCGCAACCGGAAGCCAAGATGTTATAATTAAGCGAGAGATGAGTCGCGGACGTGACGGGAGGCCAAGCAATGACGCAGTCGATTTTCGCTAAATACGACGGTTCTGTGATCGTGCCCGACGAGCCGCTGGAACTCGCCGCCGGCCAGCGCTTGCGCGTGGAGTTTCAAACGATCGACGCGGACAAGCCCAAGTTCGCCGATCTTTTGAATCTAGAAGCCGATCTTCCCGACGCGCCCGCCGATTTGGCCAGTCAGCACGATCACTATCTCTATGGGACGCCAAAACGATGAGTGATGCATTGGGTGACGTTTTCGCCGATGTAGTGAATTGGCGCGCGGTCGCATCTCACACCGGTGAGAACCGCTTAAGCCAAGAAACCCGATCGAAGTCTGCATCATTGCTGGCGAGATTGACCAGACCATGCTGCTCCATTAATGTCACGATTAGGGCGTCGCCACTCAGCAACTCATACTTCTGACTAGTTGCCGTTGCAGTGGCAATGTCCGCCCAGGCGACTGGCAGGACTTGGAGATTTGACTGGGGCAATTGCTCTACGACTTGCGGAAAGCGAGCAAGCTGTGCAATCTGCGCGTGGTTGCGGCGCAGTCGCTGTGCGATTCCAGGAATCGGCCATCCAAACATTAGAATTGCCTCAATTGTCATGAGGCGATGCGCAAGGTCGGAAACAACATGAGACGAACAGAAGGCTAGAATCTCGCCCCGCTCGATGCGACCGACGAATTCAGTGCTTGCGGGGCCATATTGCGCGTCCGCGGCAAAGTGGTAAACCAGCGTATTGGCATCCACGAAGACGGATTCGCCGGGAGGGATATCGCGGAATGTCATTGCGTTCCCAAAACGCCGAACTCATCGTCCTCGGCGATGCGCCGCAAGTCTTCTTGGTTGCCAGTCCAGCGAAGAATGCCGGCAGTTCGTTCCGTCCAACTCGGTTCGACTTGAATAACGATTTCTACCTTCTGATGCTCGCGCAGCGGCAACGGGTCCATCGGCCTTAGGACACCGTTTTCGAAAACGGCTTCGGATTTGAAAGTCATGCGAGTCTTCCACCCAACAATTTAGCTCGTACGCTCTCCCAGGGCACGCCGAGTTCCGGGTTCTTATCGGCGGCCGAGATGCGACGATCCAACTCCCGCAGATGCCATTCGGGCGGCTGTGCGTCGGACTGCTCTGGAATACTGTCCCAAATGAGGCCGATTAACTCCATTCGCTCGGGAGGGCTAAGGTTTTGGATGCCAAACTGCTCGATGGTCAATTGCATGATCGTGGCCCGTTTGGGCATTGGAACACGTCTGGGAATCAGCGGGGCGGCTTGATGCCGATCCTACGTTTCCATTATACCATGTCAGGCCGCCCGCGGATGGTCGATCGGTGAGATCAGCGGCGACGGTCCCACTTCCTTGTCTTCCAAAGTCCGCTGGGCCTGGAGCGCCGGCAGGGCCGCCGCCATGCGGGCGTAGTGCTCGGCCAATTCCGAATCGCTCAGGGCGAGCGACTCGAGTTCCTCGGCCAGTTTTTCGTTCGTGATCCGGCTCCTTGCCGATACGCCCTGCAATTGCGCAGACGCCAAATAGGCCATTCGGTGAAATAATTCCATCGCAAGACTCCTTTCGCAAGATGCGTGTCGCAAAATAGGCCCCGACGCCGGGACCACCCCTTATCCGCCGAGAGAATATCCACCGTTGCCAAAGCTCGGCAAGAGGATTTCGCGGAGCGGCGACGAGTGGTGCCCAGGTGTCGCCAGCCAGGTTGTCTGCTACGATACATTATTCATCGACAGGCGGAAACGGCGCCGAGAACTGTTTTTCAAACAATAATTCGCAAATCGGCATTGCATCCCACCTTTTCTCTCGCTATCCTCCCGCGACAAGTGGACCAGGTGTGAACGCTCCAGGCATTACCGATCGCCGACCCTTGCGCTGGTTCCAGCGCATCGGGCTGGCTGCGCTGGCCGCGGCGCTCGTGGCGCTGCTGGTCACCGCGAGGACGCTGACGCCCGACGACCGCGGCCACGGCACGCACGAGCAACTCGGCCTGCCGCCGTGTACGTTCTACCTGATCTTCCAGCGGCCCTGCCCGGCCTGTGGCATGACGACGTCCTGGGCCTGGCTGCTGCGAGGAAACGTGGGACGAGCGTTGGCGGCAAACGCGGGCGGCGCGCTGCTGGCGTTGCTGGGCCTTGCGGCCGCGCCGTGGCTGTTGGTTTCGGCGCTCCGCGGCCGATGGCTGTTCGGATTGCCCAGCGATTGGACGTTCGCGGGAATAGCGCTCGCGGTGAGCGCGGTAACCGCCGGTCAATGGATTTGGAGAATGTTATGAGCGGGGAGCAGGGAGCAGGGAGCAGGGAGCAAGACAAGCTTCTTACTCCCTGCTCCTCGCTCCCAGCTCCCTGCCCAAAGGAACGTACGATGGATCGTCGCACCTTTTCAATTCGATGGACTGGAATGCTCACGGCACTTGGCTTGCTTACGGCCGCGTCGGCGGGATGCACGGTGCTGGAAACTGCTGCGCTGCTCATCAAGGGCACGGACACTGCCGCGGAATACGAGGGGCTGGAAGGTAAACGGGTGGCGATCGTCTGCAAGTCCGTACAGATGGAGGAACTCAATAACTCGGGCATGGCCCGCGCCTCTCCGAATCCCTCTGCCAACAGCTAAAGGACAACAACAAGAAGATCCACCTCGTCGAGCCGCAAAACGTCGCCGCGCTGATGGATGAGCAGGGGTTGGAGGATCCCATCCAAATTGGCAAGAAACTCAAGGCCGAGAAGGTGCTGGTGATTGATATCGAGTCGTTCCGCGTGAATGAGGGACAGACCCTTTACCAGGGACGTGCCGCGCTGAAGATCCATGTGTATGACGTCGCCAGCAAGGAAGAAGATTGGCACAAGCAGCCGCCGCAATTCTTGTATCCGAAGATCGGGCCGAAACCCGCGCAGGAGATCAGCGAAGGCGAATTCCGCAACCATTTCATTTCCGTCCTCGCCGAACACATCGGCCGCTATTTCTACGCCCACGACCGCTACCCGGTGGAAGACGATGGCTCGCTTTAATCGCCGCGGTTGACGGGCATTCTCCGAGGTAGTAGGATGAAGGAAGCGGGTGGACTGGCCGGCGGTTACCTGGTGCCGCGGCCGGACGTTCTACCCCAATACCCCATGCGGTCTGAGGCGAAACCAATCGTCGTAGCAGGCGAATGTATGTTTCACCGCAGACCGTAAGCCATGCAAATGCTTCCGCCTCTTGATGAAGGACCCGTTGCCATGTCTTTCCCTCTGCCCGGATCCCGCCATGCACGCACACCCGTCGCATCCCATGCCCTGCCGGTTTTGACGGCCCTCCTGCTGACTCTACCGCTCGCAATCGATCCCGGCCGCGCGACGGCCGCGGACGAACCGGCCGCCAAGAAAGCGGACGAGGCCGCCGACCAGAGCGAGCCGCCGAAGCCGGAAGATGTCCCCCTGACCACCGACGACGACCTGGATTTGAAGGCCACCTACTTTCCCGGCAGGAACGGTCCGGAAAGCATCCCCGTCATCATCATTCATGGGCTGGGCCCGAAGTGCAACCGCCTCGATTTCACTCAGACGGGCGGACTGGCTGAGTACCTGCAAAGCGCGGGCAGTTGCGCGGTGATCGTTCCGGACCTCCGCGGCCACGGCGAGAGCACAAAATGGTCGGAGGAACTTCAAAAGCAGTTGCGCAAAATGCGCAAGCACCCCAAGGATCCGCTCAAGGCGGAAAAACTGAAGCCGGCGGACCGCGAGGCCATGCTCCAATTCGACTTGATTGCGGTGAAGAAGCTGCTTTGGAAGAAGAACAACAAGAAGGAACTCAACCTCGACAAGCTCACGGTCATCGGCGTGGAAGACGGCGCCGCGCTGGCGCTGGCCTATGCCGCCGCCGACGCGGAAGGCTACGAAGACCACCGCGCGACCTATGGCCCGCTCAAGCTGGGCAACTTCCTCAAGGCGCTCGTGCTGATCTCTCCGCAAACCAAGGTAGTCGGCGTGAATACGGCGCAAGTCCAGCACGGTCAGCAGTTTGCGGATCTCCGCCGCGATCTTCCGATTATGATCCTTGCCGGAGACGAGAACCCGCTGTACTTCAACGAGGCGGAACGGCTGCAAAAGCTGTTCGTCGCCGGGCGTCCCAAGATCGGGGCCGGCAACAAGCTTGAGGACATGACCCTCTGGTTTTACGGCAAGGGCAAAACCCCGACCAAGCTGCAAGGGGCGAAGCTCATTTCCGAGCCCTCGCTCAAGGCGCCGGAAAAAATCGCCAAGTTCATAAAGTCCCGCTTGATCGACAATCCGGACGCCAAGGAGTGGGTCTGGAAAGAACGCAAGAAGCCGCACGAATAGCGATCGTAGGGTGGCGTCGAGCGCAGCGAAGACCCCCCATTGTCCGCTCTCGCTGGTGGGTCTCGTAGGACTCGACCGCACCCTACTTCTCGTCGCACGGAATCTTTAGTTCCACGCCGTGCAGCGGCAAGATGTTTGGATCGGCGAGCACGTCGCGGTTGGCCTGAAAGATCTCCATCGCCCGCGATGCCGAACCAAGATACCGCTGGGCCAAAAGCGGCAGCGTGTCGCCGTCCACAATCTTGTGCTTGGGCGGCAAGGAGCGTCTTTCCGGCAGCAAGTCGGCCATTGATGTTCCCCATCGCGCGCTGGCCATCTGGTTATTGCTCGGATAGCTCTTGGGAAACTCGGGCGGCGGCGCCGGCTGGTCGCTTGGCGTGACGATTGCCGGTGATCGCATCTCCTGCGGCGCAACGGGCAAGGGCCGCGGCACGGGTGGCGATGGCACGATGGCAATACTTCGCGGATCAGGCTGCTTGCCGACGGCCGCCAAATCGCCCTGCGGCGGAAGCATGAGCGCGGTCTCGCCGGAAGTTCGGCGGAAGCAGAGCGCTACGCCCAACCCGACAAGCATTACGGCAGCGGCGGCGATCAATCGTACTCGATGGTCCATGTTTCCTGGGAATGCCTCCGGCCACGGCGCGTGGCGTGACGACTTCGAACGCCCATCAGTATTATTGAGGATGGAATCGCATTCGAACAAGCCGCCTGCGGCGGTTCGCGGCGATTCCGCCCCTGGCCGGTGTCGAGAAAGCCGGTTGTAGGGAATGTAGCTCCCGTTTGCCGAGCGGGACTATTGCGAATCGACATCCAGCAAAGCCGCCGGGCCGTTTGCATGGTCGCACCGCAACGGTCCCTTCCGGCAGAAAGGACCTACCTCCGCGCCATCGCCTTGTCGGAGATGTCCTTGCGGCACCAGGCGCCGTCCCAGCGAATTTGCTTCACGCCGCGATAGGCGTTGAGCTTCGCCACGGCGATCGATTCGCCCAGCGCCGTGACTCCGAGCACACGACCGCCGGACGTGACGACACGACCCTCGGCGTCAACTTCCGTGCCGGCGTGAAAGACCTTCACGTCAGGCTGTTTATCGGCATCGACCAGTCCGCGGATGACCTGGCCGTTTTCATAGCGGCCGGGATAGCCCTTGGCGGCCATCACGACGCAGACCGCCGGCCGCGGGTCCCATTCCAGCGGCGGAAATTGATCCAGCCGGCCGTCGACCGCCGCGTCCAATAGATCCAGCAGATCGGTTTTCAATCGCATCAAGAGCGGCTGGCATTCCGGGTCGCCGAAGCGGCAATTGAACTCCAGCACTTTCGGCCCTTGGTAGGTCATCATGATGCCGGCATAGAGCACGCCGCGGAACGGACGCTTCGCGCGCTTCATGGCATGCACCGCGGGGACGAGAATGTGTCCTTCGATCCAGGCCAGCGTTTCGTCATTCACCAGCGGCGCGGGGCAATAGGCGCCCATCCCGCCCGTGTTCGGGCCATTGTCGCCGTCGAAGGCCGCCTTGTGGTCCTGCGCCGGCTGCAAGGTGACGATTGTACTGCCGTCGGTGATTGCCAGCACGCTCGCCTCCTCGCCGTCGAGCCGCTCTTCCAGCACGAGTCGGTCGCCGGCCGCGCCGAATATCTTCTGCATGGCGATCTGCTCAACTGCGCGGATCGCCTCATCGCGGCCGGAACAGACGACGACGCCCTTGCCGGCGGCGAGTCCATCGGCCTTGACGACGATGCGGCCGTCGATCCGCTCGTTCAAATAACGGATTGCTTCGGCCGGCTCGCGAAAGACCTGGAAGTCGGCCGAGGGGATGTCTGCCGAGCGGAGCAAGTCCTTGCAGAAGACCTTGCTGCTTTCCAGTTCGGCGGCGGCGCGGCAGGGGCCGAAGATCCGCAATCCGGCCGCCTCGAAGGCATCGACGATGCCGGCGGCCAGCGGTCCTTCCGGGCCGACGACCGTCAAGCCGATTTTGTTTTCCTTCGCGAACGCGATCAGCGCGGGAAAATCGTGGATCGCGATCGGCACGTTTTCGCCTTCGATGTCCGTGCCCGCGTTGCCGGGCGCAACGAAGACTCGTTCTGCCCTAGGGCTTTGCGAGATTTTCCAGGCCAGGGCATGTTCGCGGCCGCCGCTGCCGATTATCAGGACATTCATACGAAGGGATTCCCCGGTTGCATAGGGCGATTCTAGCCCAGGCAATGGACGACGGGAAGTGGCCGCATTCCACGGGCTGCGGGCCACGGACCAGTCGCAGCTTGACATTTCCCCCACCGCGTCTAAACTCAGGTTTGCTGAACCGGGCTATTTCCACGCACGTCGCCGTTCCCGTTTCTTTCTCTAAGAGGGGTCAGCCATGCTCAAGAAGTACACTATTGCGATTTTTTGGACGCTTGTTATCACCACGACCTGTTCGCCAGCGATGGTCTTTGCCCAGCCGCCCGCGGAAACGGCAGATGCTTCTGCGGCCGCTAAGCCGAAACCGGACTTGGACTATATCACGCCGGACGCCGCGGCCGGGCTCGTCGTCTTTCCGCGGGCCATTTTGACCTCGGCGGCGTTAGAGGCGCTGCCCATCGAAGTCCTTTCAGCAGGCGGAAAAAGGGAGTTGGGAATCGATCCGGTGCAGATTGAACAAGCGATAGCCATCGCCGAGCCGCCCGCGGGCGGTCCACCGGGCGCGGTGGTGGTCTTGAAGATGACCGGACCAATCGGCAGTGACCGCATCTTGCCGCAACTCTGGGGAAATACTACGGAGGACACACTCGACGGCAAGGCCTATCGCAAAGGCAAAAGCCCGATGGACCCGAGCATCTACCAGCCCGATGCGAAGACGCTGATCATCGGCATCGATGCGATCTTGCGTAAGGTTGTGGCAGCGCACGCCGCTCCGGCTCCCGGCAAGTTGAAGACGATGCTAGGCCGCGGCGGATCGCCCGACCTGATGGGCGTTGTGCTCATCGGGCCTTTGCGGCCGATCATCGCCGCCGGCATGATGATGGCCCCGCCCTTGCCGCGGCAACTGGCTAATGTCCGCGACGTTCCGAACCTAGTCCAATATATTGCCGTCAAAGCCAACCTGTCCGATTCGACGGACGTCACGCTCTCGGTGCGGGCCAACGACGAGGCCGCCGCCGAACGACTGGAGGGCATCATTGGCGGCCTCATGACGATGGCCCAGCAAGCCGCCGACGCGGAGGTTTTCGGGCAAGAGGCTAGCCGCAATCCGGTCGAGCAAGCCACCGCGGAGTATTCCAAGCGAATGTCGCGGCTGATCGCCGACGTGCTGCGGCCCAAGCGGAAAGGTGCCATGTTGACAACCACCATCTCGCCGGCAGTGATTTTTCCCCCTCCGTCCGCCGAGGCGACCGCTGGCCTGGCAGACAAGAAACCAGACCTGGACTATATCACGCCGGACGCCTCGGCCGGAGTGATTCTTTATCCGCAAAGCGCGCTGAGACGTTCGCTGCTGGCACAATACCTGCCCCTTGAGGTCTTATCAGCCGCCGGAAAACAGGCATTGGGAATCGATCCCGTGGAAATCGAGCAGATTATCGCGGTCGTCGAGGCTCCTAGCGGACCGACGCTAGGGAATATGGCAGCGGTTCTGAAGATGGGAACTCCGATCAAGGATGGACGTGTCTTGGGTCCGCTTTGGGACGAGACAACGGAAGGCAACCTCGACGGAAAGACTTATCGAAAAGCTAAACGGCGAGTTGACTACAGCATTTACCAGGCTGACGAGAAAACGTTGATCGTCGGCACGGATGAAATGTTGCGGAGGATTGTAGCTGCACATGCTGCGCCTGCGGAATGCAGGCTGAAGGCGATGCTCCGCCGTGGTGGGTCGCCGGACCTCATGGCCGTAATGCTGATGGCACCGCTGCGCGGTAAAACCGAAAAGACGCATTTCCCGGCTCCTTTCGCGGATGCCGATGAGCTTCCCAACCTAGTCGATTACTTCGCCTTCAGAGCGAACCTGTCGGAACCTGTTGACGTGATATTCTCGGTGCGCGCTAAAGACGATGCAGCGGCAGACCGGGTTCAACGACTATTCGAAGCGACGCTAGACCTTAGCCGGCAAATGGCCGAGGCCCAAGCATCCGTCAAACCAATTGGCAATGATCCAGTTGAACAAGCTCAGTCGCAGTATTCCATGAGGCTGTTCAAGCGGTTCGGCGATGCACTCCGGCCCGTGCGGAAAGGACCAACTATGACCTGGTCCCATCGTGGCGGCGACAGTGTCTCGCAAGCTGCGACAATCGGCGTTCTCGCTGGCTTGCTGCTGCCAGCGGTGCAAGCGGGGCGAGAAGCCGGGCGGAGGGCGAATTCGCTGAATAACATGCGGCAGATCATGCTTGGGATGGTGATTTACAACAACACGAAAAGCACATATCCACCGCAAGCGATTTGCGACGCACACGGAAAGCCGCTGCTGAGTTGGCGCGTCGCGATCTTGCCGTACATCGAGCAAGACGCGCTTTACAAACAGTTCCATCTAGACGAGCCGTGGGACAGCCCTAACAACCGTCCTTTGATTTCACAAATGCCCTCGATTTTCAAGAACCCCAGTAGCCGCTTGGATAAGCCGGGAATGGCCAACTATTTGGCCGTCTGCGGCACAGGGCTGATGTTCGACGGCACCAAAGGCCGCAAGGAAATCGAGACTGAGCGACCACCGCCTGGAAGGCGGTGGGTTCACGGTTCGGGATGAGCTTCGGACTGAAGTCCTTCGCACATCCCGGCCCGAATCCACAACTTTACCGAAACGCTGTCAGGGTTCTGACCCAAAAGGCCAAACAACCGCAATCCAACAGCAGGCGTTACCCGCCAATGCACGCACTCAACAATTCCTAAAGGATTCGCCTGACGGCGAGGGATTTAGACCCATCGTGGTGACATTAAGGACGGTCCGACAAAGACGATCGCCGTCGTCGAGGCGGACGACAACCGAGCCGTCGAGTGGACCAAGCCACAGGACTGGGATTATGACGCCACAAAGCCGATGGCCGGCCTGGGCCACGCGCATCCGCCCGGCTTCTGCGCCGCGTTTGCGGATGGCTCTGTGCATTTCATCCCCGCGAGCGTCGATCCCACCCTGTTCAAGGGCTTGCTGACGATCTCTGGAGGCGAAGCGGTACAGGCGCCATGACGAGGCTTCTTCCACCGCGGTAGGTGGTTTATACTAGAGGAATGGCACTACGTATATGCCTGATTCTCTGCTTGCTCTCGTCCAGCGCTTCGGCCCAGCCGGGGTTGCTGCGCTTGCCGCGTCCCAGCAGCCAGTTCGAGCTTTCTGATACCGTGCAAGTCGATCGGGCGGACGGCACGGTTCTCGCCCATCTGGAACGCGTCAAGGCATGTCTTGTCGAGCGGCAGTGGGACGAAGCGGTCGAGACGCTGCGACAGGTAATGGAAAGCGCGGAAGGCAAACTGCTGGAAGTCGCACCGGCACATTTTGTCAATCTCAGTGATGCCTGCCAGATGCGGTTGGCCGCGCTCCCGACCGAGGCCCTGAAACTTTATCGCCGCCGCATCGATCCGGTCGCGCAGAATGGTATGAAAAGGGCGTTGCCCGCCGCGACGCGAAGCTGTTGAATAACGTCGCGAGCCAGGCCTTCGCCAGCAGCTTCGGAGACAAGGCCCTGATGGCCCTCGGTGAAATCTACTTGGAAGAAGGCGAGTTCGCCGCCGCACGCTGGTGCTGGGAGCGGATTCTGCCCGTACACATCCCGCCGGGCGAAATCAGTACCTGGCCCGGCTACCCCGATTCGACGCTCGATCCGGCCGCCGTGCGGGCGCGGCTTGTCCTGGTTTCCATTCTCGAAGGTTCGACCGACCGCGCAGGACGAGCTTTCTCGCTTCGTGCGGTTGCACGGCGACGCGCGTGGCCGTCTAGGAGGACGCGACGTTCGCTACGCGGCCGAGTTGGCCGATTTGCTCAACAGGAGCAAACTCTGGCCCCGGCCGACGCCCGGCGCCGATTGGCCCACGTTAGCCGGCTCGCCCGAGCGGAACGCGAATGCCCCGGAGGTTATCGACGTCGCGGCGGTTCAATGGCGGGCAAAGTTTGCGCGCAACAACTCGCCTGCCACGGAAGGCGCCGAGGCGCCGCCGGCAGTAGCTGCATCGCCGGCCGCGCCGCTGGCCTGTCATCCGGTTGTTTACGAAGGCCGGATCTTCGTGGCTGATGAAAATGAAGTATTCGGCTTCTGTGCCGATTCCGGCCGCCCCGCATGGGGCGACAGCGGGCCGTCCATTTATCGCGATGCCGAAGACACCCCTGCGCCTTCGCCGGGAGCAGGACCGATCTTCGGCTCGCCCCGTTATACCTTAACGATCGCCGACGGGCGGCTCTACGCTCGAATGGGCGAGCCCGTTACCAATCCCGTCCAGCAGCCGGGCGGGGCGACTTCCGGCGGGAGCATCGTCTGCATGGATCTTCGCGCCGAAGGCAAGTTGCTCTGGCGCGCCACGGCTGAGGAAGGTTGGGCGTTCGATGGCGCGCCGATCGTCAATGGCGCGCGGATGTTCGTGCTCATGCGCCATGCCGACATTCGCCCTCAGGCACACGTCGCCTGTTTTGACACCACGACCGGCCGCATGCGCTGGCAGCGGTTTATCTGCGCAGCCGAGACCCCTGCCGGCGCGGAGATGCCGGAATGCACGCACAACCTGCTCACTTTCTCCGGAGGGACGGTCTACGTGAATACGAACCTCGGCGCGGTGGCCGCGGTGGCTGCGGACTCCGGCAGGATCAACTGGCTGAGTGTCTATCCGCGAGCACGCCGCGGAGATCGTGCGCATCTGGATCCGCACTGGAACCGCGACCTGAACCCGTGCCTCTTTGACCGTGGCCGGCTATATGTCGCCCCGACGGACAGCCCGCGAGTCTATGCCTTTGATGCCTTCACCGGGCAAATCCTCTGGCCAGGCAGACACGGCGACCAGGCGACCGGAAACCCGGTGCAGGACCCGCTGGACGACGTGGTCGATCTGCTGGGCGTCCGCGGCGATCACCTGATTGCCGGCGGCCATCGACTGTATTGGATCAACATCAATGGTCCGCGGGCCGGGAATATCGCGCATGTCTGGCCGGAAGGCCCCGATCGGCTCGGCTTTGGCCGCGGTGTGCTCACGCCCACGCAGGTCTTTTGGCCGACACGGGACAAGATTTACGTTTTCGATTCGCTCGGCGCGCGATTGAAGAAGGAAATCGAACTCGGCCCATTGGGCGTCCACGGCGGAAACCTTACCGTGGCTGGCGGGCATCTGCTTATCGCCTCCGGCGGCGAATTGGTCATGCTCGCTACGCATGGGGAAACAAAGAAACCAGAGCCGGAATTGGCCCGGTCACGGTGAGACGCCGACGCCGCGAGTTGATGGTATGATAAAGGATTAGTACTCATTACCCAGTACGCAGTCCAAAGTTGCTCCGTAGGCGGTACGAAGTAGACCATGCGAAGTGCGAAACACCGAGTTTTGGTGCCCGATTACTGACTGCCGCGCACCGAGTACTGAGTACTGAGTACTATGTACTGAACACCCAGCACTTTCTCTCAACGTTACCCTCCGTGCCGCATGCTCCAAGACAACGACCTCCAAGCCGTCCAAAAACTCAATGAAGCCTATCGCCTCGTTACCGAGCAATTGGGCCGGGTGATCGTGGGACAGCAGCACGTAATCGAAGAGCTGCTGATCGCCATGTTCGCACGGGGGCATTGCCTGCTGGTGGGCGTGCCGGGCCTGGCCAAGACGCTCATGATCCGCACGCTGGCCGACGCCCTGACACTGCAATTCAGCCGCATCCAGTTCACGCCCGACCTCATGCCGGCCGACATCACGGGCACGGAAGTGCTCCAGGAGGACAAGCTTTCCGGCAGCCGCGGCTTCAAGTTCCTCAAGGGGCCGATCTTTGCCAACGTGATCCTGGCCGACGAGATCAACCGCACGCCGCCGAAGACGCAGGCGGCCCTGCTGGAGGCGATGCAGGAGCACCAGATCACCGCGGGCGGCACGCGGCACCGCCTCGCCGAGCCGTTCTTCGTGCTGGCCACGCAGAACCCGATCGAGCACGAGGGCACCTATCCGCTGCCCGAGGCCCAGTTGGACCGCTTCATGTTCCACATCCTGGTCGATTATCCGAGCGAAGAGGAAGAGTTCCGCATCGTGCGGCAAACGACGGCGGACGTGGAAACGACGATCGCCGCGACGCTTAGCGGCGAGCAAATCTTGGAGTTGCAAAGGATCGTCCGCCGCGTGCCGGTCGCCGACCATGTCATCCGCTATGCCCTGGACCTCGTGCGCCGCACGCGCGGTTCGGCACCCGACGCGCCTGACTTCATTCGCTCCT
This sequence comes from uncultured Planctomycetia bacterium, assembly GCA_963707295.1. Classification (GTDB taxonomy): domain Bacteria; phylum Planctomycetota; class Planctomycetia; order Pirellulales; family Thermoguttaceae; genus JANXQG01. The sequence goes on along the minus strand of CAVPPL010000005.1, from coordinate 1,058,646 downwards.
ACGTGCAGTGGGGCGCGGGCCCGCGGGCGAGCCAATACTTGATTCTCGGCGCGAAGGCCCGGGCCGTGCTGCAAGGACGCTACTTCGCCGGCTGCGAGGACGTGCGGGCGGTCGCCGGCCCCGTGCTGCGCCACCGCATCCTGACAAACTTCAACGCCGAAGCCGAAGGGATCAAGCCTGACGAGATCGTCCGGCGGCTGATTGCAACGTCGAAGAGCCAAGACCGCGATGGAGCCGCTAACGTATTCAAGAAGGCCGTCACAGCCAGTTGAAATTGGATTTCGGCTAGTGTCCTTCCAGCGTATAATAGAAGCATGCGTTTGAGGAGAGGCGGATGAGGACGACGCGGTACTTCCACCATGTGCGAACGCGGCGCGACAGGGCTTCGATCGATAATGAGTGGATTGAAAGGGTGCTGCGGACGCCAATTGCGACGCGGATCCAAACGGACGGAAGAGTACGGCGGTGGGCGTGGATCGCAGAAGCGCGGAAATTCCTTCGGGTGGTCACGTTGGCGGACGGTGAGACTATTCATAACGCCTTCTTCAGAGATTTTCACGGTGAGCAACGATGAAAATCACGTATTTCAAGGATACGGATACAGCCCTCCTCGAATTCAGCGATGCGGAGGTGGCGGAAACTCGGGAAGTTAGCGAGAACGTCTTAATTGAGCTCGACCAGGACGGCAAACTCGTTAGTCTGACGGTCGAACACGCGGCGGAAAGCGCCAGCCTCCCGGATGTGGCGGTCGAGGAGATCTGAATCCCATGACTTCGCCAACGAAATGATTCATGTCCACCGCCGCCACCCAGTATCTCGACCCCGCAATCCTCGCACGCCTCGAAGGCCTTTCGCTCCGCGCGCGCCTGATCGTCGAGGGCCACGTTGCCGGCGTACATCGCAGTCCGTTCCACGGCTTTTCCATCGAGTTCGCCGAACACCGCGAATACACGCCCGGCGACGACCTGCGCTATCTCGACTGGAAAGTTTTCGGCCGCAGCGACCGCTATTGCCTCAAGCAGTTTGAAGAGGAAACGAACCTCGTTTGCAATCTGCTCTTGGATACGAGCGAGAGCATGACGTACCAAAGCTCGCAGGCGGCGATGTCCAAATTGGACTATGCCAAGTGCGCCGCGGCCTCGCTGGCCTATTTGATCCTCCACCAGCAGGACAGCGTGGGGCTGGTGACGTTCGATCGCGAGATCCGCGCCCTGGTGCGGCCCAGCAGCAATCCCTCGCACATGAAGGAGCTGCTGCACGTCATGGAAGCCGCGCCGGGCGGGCGGAAGACGGCCGCCGGCCCGATACTGCACGATCTGGCCGAGCGCTTCAAGAAGCGGGGCATCGTCATGGTGTTCAGCGACTTCCTGGACGACGTCGACGCGATCCTTGCCGGGCTGAAGCACTTTCGCCACCGCCGCCACGAGGTCGTCTTGTTTCACGTGCTCGATCCGGCCGAGGTCGATTTTCCTTTTGACGAGATGACACAATTCCGCGGCCTGGAAGGCTTGCCGGAACTGCTGGCCGATCCCCGCGCCGTGCGAAGCGCGTATCTCGACGAACTGAACACGTTCACCCACCGCCTGAAGCAAGGCTGCCGGCAGCAGCGAATCGACTACGTGCTCGTGCGGACCGATCAGTCGCTCGAAGTTGTGCTGTCGAGTTATTTGGCGTCGAGGAAGTAACTCATGCATTCATCGCCGCTGCTTGCCTTCGGATTTGAGAGCCTGCCGATGCTCGGCTGGCTGGCGGCCGCAGCGGCACCGGTGCTGATCCATCTGCTCACGCATCGAAGATACCGCGAGACCAACTGGGCCGCCATGGACTTCCTCCTCGCGGCGGTTAAGCGGCGAGCCCGACGGATCCGGGTCGAGCAACTCCTGCTCTTGCTGCTCCGTACGCTGGTGATCGCGACCATCGTCACCGCCGTGGCCGAACCTTACCTTGAGCGCACCGGCGCGATCTTCAGCCCGGGCGGGAACACCCATCGCATTTTGGTGATCGACTCCTCCTATTCGATGGCTTACAAATCGAACGACCACACTCGCTTCGATCAGGCGAAGGAATGGGCCAAGCAGATTGTCGCACACGCCATGCCCGGCGACGGCTTCACGCTGGTGCAGATGGCCGACCCGCCGCGCGCGGTTGTCTCGACGCCGGCGCTCGAATCCGGACCGGTCCGGCAGGAGATCGAGATCCTGGAACTCCTGCACACCGGGGCCGACGTACCGGCGACAGTGGCGGAAGTCCGCAAACTGATCGCGGCCGCGGGCCGCGACAGCCCGCGCCTGGTGCATGCGGACGTCTATTTCATCAGCGACATGCAACGAGCAAGCTGGATGCCGGCATCCGGCAGCGCAGCAAAGGCCGATCTCGAAAGCCGTATCGCCGAACTGGCCTCGGTCGCGCGTCTCCACGTCATCGACCTTGGGCAGCCCGACGTGGACAACCTGGCAGTAACCGGCTTGCAACTGCACGCGCCGTTGGTTTCCGTGGGCCGAAGCGTCGATTTGACCGCCACGCTCCGCGACTTCGGCCACGAGGCCCGGAAGCAGCAGCCGGTCGATCTCGTTGTGGACGGTCGCGCCGCCGGGCGGAATTATGTCGATGTGCCGGCCGGCGGCGAGGCGACCGTTCAGTTCTCTCATCGCTTCGAAACGCCCGGCGTACACGCGGTGGAAATCCGCGCCGGGCGATGCCCTGGAAATCGACAACCGCCGTTATCTGGTGGTAAACGTTCGCCAGGCGATCCGCGTACTTTGCATCGACGGCCGGCCCGCGGGCGACCCGACGAAGGCATCGGTTTTTGCGTTGTCCAACGCCTTGCTGGCGCGGAGCGATGCAAACGAGCGATCGCCGATCGAGGTCGTCGTCGCGCCGGAAAGCGCGCTCATGGAACGGGACGTGGGGGCGTTTGACTGCGTAATGCTTTCCAACGTGGCACAATTCACTACAAGCGAGGCCCGGCTTTTAAACAACTACGTGCGCCACGGCGGCAGCCTGGTCTTTTTCCTCGGCGATCGCGTCCACAGCGAGAACTACAATCGCGAATTAGCCGACATGCCGCGGCCGCTTCTGCCGGCGCGGCTTGTCGAAGTCGCGAAGAATACTGCCGCCCGGCTCGATCCGCGCAACTATGAACACCCCATCTTGCGGCCCTTCCGCGGCCAGGAAAAGGCCGGCTTGCTAGGCTCGCCGGTGGAGCAATACTTCAAGGTCACGCCACTAGTACCCGCAACTTCCGGCGCAAGTCCCCGCAACATGGACTTAAGACAGAATCCACCCCAGACCGCCTTGGCGCTGGGCAACGGCGACCCGTTGATCGTCACCCGCACGGCAGGCCGCGGCCGCGTCGTGCTGGTGACGACATCCGCCGATACCTCGTGGACGATGTTACCGGCCTGGGGCACGTATTTGCCGCTGGTGCGACAGATTCTCGACTGGTGCCTGGCCGGTCAAGAACAGCCGCGCAATGTAGCCGTCGGCGATACGCTGGAGTCATCGGTCAGAACTTCTTCCGCGCTGACGACGCTCGTGATTGAACGCCCCGACGGGCACCGCCGCGGCGTGCCGCTGAATGTTCAAGGCGACTACGCAACTTGGAGTTACGATGATACGCGAATTAGCGGGATTTACACGGCGCAGTTCAGCCCGCCACTTGCCACTGCGCATCTCTTTGCGGTAAACCTGATAACCGCCGAGAGCGATCTGACCTCGGTTTCGCCCGACGAACTGCGAAACGACGTTTTTCCCGGCGTCCAGATTGATTACCGCACGGCATGGCAAGCCGGCGGTACGCGGCTGGCTCTGAGCGAATCGTCCGCCGGGCAATTGCACGTAGACCTGCTGTACACAGTGGCGGGGCTCTTGCTGCTGGAATCCATTATCGCCTGGCGCTTGGGATATAACCGAAGATGAGCGGCACACTGCCTACATGGATGGAACGCTGGTTCGGGCTTGCCCCCAGGCCCGGCATGGGCACGGCCTGGCGACTGGAAGGCCAATGGCCTTGGCCGGCCTGGGCGACGCTGCTGGCGGCCGCCGCATTGCTCGTGATCGTGGTCTTCATCTATCTTCGCGAGAGCCGCCGAATCAGCCGCGGCTATCGGCTCATGTTGTCTGTTTTGCGGCTGTGCCAGATTGCGCTGGTGCTGGCGATGGCGGCGCAGTTTCAATTGCTCTTGCAGCGGACCGGGCTACCGTTTGTCGTCGTGATCGTCGACGACACCAAAAGCATGAACACCATTGATCGATACGACGATGCCCTGCGCAAATCGCTCGAAGCCCACGTGACGGGAACATTTTCCGCATCCGCCAAGCTGACTCGCTGGAACCTCGAGCGCGCGCTTTTTGCCGAGAACGGCGGCACAATGCTCAATGAACTTGCCGAGGACCATAAGCTGCGATTCTACTTCCTCAGCGACTTCCGCAAGAGCCGCCGCGACGACGTGCCGGGCATCACTGAGGAACTGAAGTCGGCCGAAGCCAAGGGCGATAGTACGCGGCTGGGCGCGGCCGTCCGAGCGGCGCTGGACGAACTTCGCGGCACGACGCCGGCTGCCGTCGTCGTGGCCAGCGACGGCATCAATACCGAGGGGCCGAGCCTGTTGGACGCCGCCGTTTACGCCCGTCATCAGGGGGTGCCGATGTTTCTTGTCGCCATCGGCAGCGATCATGCCGCTCGTTCGTTGACATTAAGCGATTTGGAGGTCGAGGACACGGTTTTCGTCAACGATCTGGTACAATTCCGCTTCAAGCTCACCGCCAACGGATTTCAAGGAAAGACGATTGGCATCGTCTTGATGCGAAAAGCCTCCGCTGTCGGCGGCGCGGAGGCAAAGAGCGAGATCGTCGCACGTGCGGATGTGACCGTGGCCGCCGACGGACGGCCGCAGCAAGTCGTGATTCCCTTTCGGCCCGCACAGCCCGGTCAATTCCCCTTCACGATCGAAATCGAGCCGGGCGCTCGCAGTACCGGCTTTGGCCGGAATGCCGAGCAAGAGCCGCCTAAAGGCGAGGGCACTGGCGAACCACCGGGGCACCCGCTTGCGGGTCGCGAGACTACGAGCGCGCTCGATGAAAGCGTGACAACAAGCCCGCCATTGTCGCGTTCGGTCCAAGTTAGTGACAAGAAGATACGTGTCCTGCTGGTTGACGGATCGCCCCGTTACGAATACCGCTTTCTGCACAATATGTTGAACCGCGACTCAACGATCGAACTGCACACGTTTTTGCAAGACGCCGATAGGGAATCCAGCGAGGACGAAAAGTCGAAGTACCTAAGATCGTTTCCAGTCTCGCTCAAGGAGTTGGAAATGTACGACGCGGTGATCTTCGGCGATGTGAACCCTTCCCTGTTGAGTCCGGCGGCGATTGAGAACCTGGCCGATTATGTCGATCGCCCGGAACACGGCCACGCGCTGGTGCTGATCGCCGGACCGGAGTTCATGCCGAGGGCTTACGCTAATACGCCGCTAGCGCGGCTGCTGCCCTTCGATCCGGCGGCGGCCCGCGAAGCGGACCCGAAGACGCTTCTCAATGAGGGCTTCATCTCCCAGCCGACGGAGTTGGGTCTGGCCAATTCGGCCATGCAACTGGAAGACTCGCCCAAAGAGTCGCACGCGCGATGGAAAAGGCTGCCGCCGCTGCACTTGATCAGCGAAGTTTCGGACCTCAAGCCCGTGCGCGCAGGTGCTGGCCGAAGACCCTTCACGGACCGGTCCGGACGGGAAACGGCTGCCGCTGATTATCTTGCAATACGTGGGCGGCGGCGGCCGCGTGCTGTTCCACGCGACGGATGAAACTTATCGCTGGCGTCGTCGTATGGGAGATCTCTACTTCTCCCGGTATTGGGTGCAGATGCTCCGCTTCCTCGCCCGCTCGAAGCTGGCGGATCGCGGTCAAACCGTGAGGTTGACCACCGATCGCCATGACTATCGACTGGGCGACCCGGTTCGCGTGCAAGCCACTTTCCCCGATCCGCGCACAGCCCCGCTGGACGACGGCGGCGTGACGATTGTCCTGGAGCAGACCGGCCGCGAGACCGAAAAAGTGCAACTCCGCCGCGACACGCAGGCGGGCGTTTCGGCCGATCGCGGCCGATTTGAGGCCGTCTTATCGAACCTGCCCGCGGGCGGATACCACGTCAAGATGATCGCGCCGACGTTGCCGTCGGGCGTTTCGGCAACCGATCTCGTCCCCACGGCGGATTTCGTCGTCGCACCGCCACAGACCGAGTTGACCCGCCTGCAGATGGACGCCGCCGCGATGCAGCAAGCCGCCGCAATGACCAATGGCAAGTATTACGCATTTCAGGACGCCGCTCGATTGCCGGCCGATCTGCCCGGTGGCCGCCAGGTGCCGGTGGAGAACTTGCCATCCGTGCCGCTCTGGAACCGCTGGCCGGTGCTGCTGTTGTTCCTCGTGCTGCTAGTCACCGAATGGCTGCTGCGGAAAAGGGCCGGAATGGTATAATTGAATCGTGTCCCAACATTTGCTGCAACGCCGTCTCGAAATTGTGCGCAGCCGCGCGGTGCAGTTGGTTTTTGTCCGCGGCCTAAGCACAATTGTCGCCGTTGTGGTCGCGTTGGCGACCGGGCTCGGCCTGATCGATTATGCGATCCGCTTTCGCGACCGCGGTGTGCTGGTGATCTTTGCGGTCAGTGTGCTGGGGGTCCTCGCCTGGACCGTCTATCGCCTTCTGGGCCGATTTCGCGCGGCGCGTCTGGGCGATACGGAACTCGCCCTGCAGATCGAAGCTTACTTTCCCACGCTCAAGGACCGCCTGGCCAGTGCTGTGGAGTTTCTCAAGCAGTCCGAGAACGATGCCTGCGCCGGCTCGGCGGCCATGCGCTGCGCGGCGATCGCCCAGGCAGCGGCCCAGTGCGACGAGATCGACTTCGACACGGTATTGAATATAAGGCCGGCCTTCCGCGCGGCGCTGGCAAGTCTGGCGGTTTGTGTTCTGGCTGCCGGACTTGTGCTGCTCAATCCCACCGCGGCGCGAACCGCTCTGGCCCGGCTCGTGTTGCCGCTGGGCAGCGACATTTGGCCGCAAAAGACGCACCTCCAACTCAAGTCCCGAATCGAGCGCGTCGCCCGCGGCCAGCCGTTGGAAATCGAAGTCGTCGACGCACGGGGCGAATCGCTGCCCTCGAACTGCCAAGTTCGATATCGCTTGCGCGACGCACATGGCAAAGTCAGCGAAGAGAGCGAGGCCATGCGGCCGTTGGGTCCGGCGATGATCGCGCGGCGCGAGAACGTGACGAGGCCGCTGGACTTCCGCGTCAGCGGCGGCGATGACCAGTCAATGCGCTGGGTGCCGGTCGAGGTCCTCGATCCGCCGGCGGTCACGGCGCTATCCGAAGACGTCGTTCCGCCCGGCTATACGAGCTGGCCGCGTGAGACTCGCGACGCGACTTCCCCCGCGCCCATCCTGGCCGGATCGCGCGTCGAGCTATCGGGCGAAGCCAGCAAGCCGTTGCGCACGGCCGTGCTCCATTTGGAGAGTGGCGGCGAATTGTCCGGCCACTTGGAAGGCGATGGCCGGCGGTTCCGCTTCGGCGCACCGTCGCCCGACCTGCCCTCCGGACTCGTGCTCGATAAACCATCCGCTTATTCCATTGCCCTGGAAGACCGTGATGGATTACGCGGCGGCGCAGAAAGCTGGCAATTCCACGTGCAGGCCGACGCCGCGCCCACGGTAACATTCGAGCAGCCCAATGGCGATTTGTTCGTTACTCCTTCCGCCCGCGTCGATCTTCGGATCGATGCCCGCGATGATCTCGGCCTGCGGCAGGTGTCGCTCGTTTACAGCGCGTCGGGCGCCACGGTCACCGCTGAGGTGTCGCAAGTGCTGTACGAGGGGCCGCCACGGGCGGCCGTTCGCAGCGATCCGCAAAGCGAAACCGGCGGCGAACGGCAGACCATCGACCGCGTATGGGACCTGCGGGACCTCAAGCTTCAGCCGCACACGCAATTAACCGTCTATGCCGCGGCAACCGACTATCGCCCGCAGACCGGCCGCAGCGAGCCGCGGACGATCACGATCATCACACCGGAAGAACTGCAGGAACGCCTGGCCGTGCGGCAAGGGCGCATGCTTGCCGAACTGGCCCGCCTGCTAAAGTTTCAGCGCGATGTTCGCGGCCGCGTCCGCGCGCTGGAACTTCAAGTCCAAAACACCGGCCACTTGGAACAGGAGGAAATTGACCGTTTGCAATCGGCCGAGTTCAACCAGCGCGAGATCGTGTTGGGCCTCACCGATCGCGCCGACGGCGTACCGGCACAAGTCTTGAGCATATTGTTCGATCTCGAGACGAACCTCATCGACAACCCAGACTTCGTGCGGCGGATGCAGGGCCTGTTAGACGAACTCGATCGCCTCCAGCGCGAGCATTTTTCTCCCATCGGCGACGAATTGACCGCCGCTGTCAAGGGCGCGCAGTCGCGCTGGCAGTCGTCCCCACGCCCTGTCGGTCGCGATGCCGAGGATCAGGCGCACCTCGCGCGTGCAGGCGAGCACCAGCAGCACGTCATCGAATCGCTCGAGGAGATCACTTCCCAGTTGCGACAGTGGGACGACTACCGGCGTTTCCAGCGTGACGTGTCCCAACTTCTCCACGATCAGGAAGATGTCGCCCGTATGACCGCCGAATTGGGGCGAACGACAGTGGGCCGCGACCTGAAGGAGCTTTCTCCGCAGGAAACGGCCGACTTGATGGCGATTGTGGATAAGCAGTTCGAGCTGGCGCGGCGGCAGAACCGCATCGAACAGGAAATGGAGCAAACTGTCACGCTGCTGCGGCCCAACGAACCGTTGGCCGCCGACACGCTCGGCGATGCCTTGGCCGAAGCCCGGCGGCTGGAAATCGCCGCGGCGATGCTCGGCGTCGGCAACAAGATTCGCGACAACGGCCTGGGGCAGGCGCCAGCCGATCACCAGGCGATCTTGCAGAATCTACAGGCCGTGCTCGACATCCTGGCCAACAGTCGCGCGCAGGAGGGCCAACGGCTGGAACGCGAACTTGAAGACACTGCGCGGAGTGTGGACGGCCTGCGAAAGCGGCAAGAAGGCCTTCGCCGTAAGCTGGAGGAATTGGCGGCCGCCGGCGCGAAGGGTCAGGCCAACGATAGGCAGAGGGCCGAACTTGAGGCATTGCTTCGGCAGCAGGAAGAGGTCCGCCAGGAGACACAGCGCATGGCCCGCCGCCTGGAAAGACTTGTAGCGCGCAGGCTTCTCAGTCGGCCTCGAAGGCCGTCGAGAAGATGGGCGAAGCTAGTCGGGCCGGCAGCAATGGCTCCGTGGTGGAGGCAAGCGGCAAGGCGAAGGAAGCCGAACAACACCTCGACACGACATTGCAGCAAATCCACCAGGAACTGATCAATCACAGAATAAATCTCGCCCTTGAACAGCAGGCCCGCCTGGAAGACGCCATTAAACATCTGCATCATCAGGAAGAACGAATCGAGGCCGAAACACGGGACTTCGCCGCGTTGGAGCGATCGGGCCCTTTGAGTCGCGCTCAGGTCTTCGGACTGCTGGAACTGGCGCGTCAGCAAACGCTGCTCCAGGAAGAAACGGACCGGCTCGCTCAATCGCTCGCTGCGGCAAACGTCTTCCGTCTGGGCCTTTCGGCCGCATCTACGGAAATGCGGCGGGCCGCCGGATGCCTCCGGGATCAACAGACTGGCCCCACCGCGCAGCAGGCGGAGCAAGCAGCTATCGCCCGGCTCGGGCTGCTGGTGACCGCCCTGGGACCGGAGAGCAACGACGGCGCCAAGCCGGAAGACAACGCGGGAAATGCAGGCGCGGACGGACAGGGCAAGGCCGGCGGCGCAAACGCCAATGGCCAGCCCCGCGGCCTGACCATGCTCGCCGAAATAAAGTTTCTGAAGCTCTGGCAAGAGGACCTGAACCGCCGCACGCAACAATTGGAGTTGGATGCCGCGCAAAGGTCGCCGGAAGAACTTCGCGAACGGCACGTCCAGCTCGCCGAAGAACAAGCCCGCCTCGCCGCCGCTGCGCTTCGACTTCACAATCCGCAAAAAGCGGAAGGCGATGCGGCGGATGCCGGCCGTGATGAAAAACCGGAGAACTGAAATGCGCTTAAGATTTGAAACCCGCTTTTTTCAATTGCTATTATTCATCATAGCAGGATGCTCCATCGCCATCGCGGACGATTCGGCAAAACGGCCCCAGCCATCGACGGACGACGCACTCCGCAACAGCCTCGACGCGCATTCCGGCGACGACTACGACCGCGCGCTCTTGGGCGATCCCAAAAAAGACTCCAACAACGCAGTGAAGGAGCTGGGGACGGAAGACCCGGAAAAGAAACCGAGACAGCCGAACGGCTCGACAGCGCAGAGGGATGATCAGCAAGAAGACCGCCTCCTGCAGGCCGTCAAGGGCATGCGGGACGTCCAGGCGCGGCTTGCCCAGGGCAAGTCGGACGCTATTACTCGGCACGTACAACGCCAAGTGGTCGCCGACTTGCAGCAGATCATCGACGAGGCGAAGAAGTCAGGCAAATGCCTCGGCCAGCCGATGGCCGCCAACTGCAACAATCCGGCCAAGCCCGGCGGAAGCCCTAATGCACGACCCAAGTCTAATACCGCCAATGACCGGCCCACGGGTGATAGCGATCCGAACGCCAAGCACGAGCCGAAGCAGCCGTCGGCCGAGCGCGCGGCGTTTGCTCGCGATAAAATGAAAGAACAGTACAAACTGGAGTTGCAGTCGCGCCAGCGTGACACAATGCTCGAATGGCCCAGCGAATACTTCCTGCCCGAATACGAGCGGGATATTGAGGACTACTTTCGCCGCCTGTCGTCGGGCAAGCCGACAGAAGATAGGCCGCCAGAGGATAAACCGACTTCGGAGAGGCCGTGATGAGACTGCAATTATCGCTTCTCGTTGTATCTCTCTGCTTGCCGGCCGTCGCCGCGGCCCAGTCGCCGGACCCGGAAAAATCCGCGGAGAAGTTGATCACTCCGGCCGCCCAGCAAGCGATCGATCAGGGGCTGAAATGGTTGGCCGGCCGGCAGAACGCGGACGGCAGCTTCGGCCCGAATGCCACGCGCGGCAACGCGGCGATTTGCGGCCTCTGTGGCATGGCCTTCCTGGCCGGCGGCAGCACGCCCGGCCGCGGCACCTACGGCGATCGCGTGCAACGGGCGGTCGATTACCTGTTGGCCAACTCCCAGCCCAACGGACTCCTATGTGAAACGCCGTTATCGCCAATAACGCCGGGACCGATGTACAGCCACGGCTTTGCCACGCTCTTCCTGGCCGAGTGCTGCGGCATGTCGCCGCGCAAGGAGCTTCGCGCAAAACTCGGCCTGGCGGTCAAGCTGATCGTAGACACGCAAAACAATGAAGGCGGTTGGCGCTACTCGGGCGCAAATCGCACCGCAGGCCGACATTTCGGTGACGGTTTGCCAGGTGATGGCGCTGCGGGCGGCGCACAACGTGGGTATTGCCGTGCCCAAGAAGACCTTCGAACGGGCGGTCGAATACGTGAAACAATCGGGGAATCCGGATGGAGGCTTCGTTTACATGCTGAGCGCACGGGCCCGCGCCTCGCGCGTTCCCCCGCTCAGCGGCCGCCATCGTGGCCTTGAACAGCGCCGGCATTTACGAGAGTAATCACCGGCCCGAGTCGCCGCTGGTCGCCAAAGGGCTCGATTACCTGACGGATTTCCGCCCTGAGGAAGGCAAGGTGCGGCGCGACGAGCAGTATTTCGAATACGGCCACTACTACGCCGTGCAGGCGATGTGGCAGGCCGGCGGCGAGCGCTGGGCAAAATGGTATCCGGCAGTGAGGGACGAGCTCCTGCGCCGCCAACAGCCCGGTTCTTCATGGCCGGCCGGCGCATTCGGCGCCGAGTACGCGACCGCTATGTGTCTGCTCATCCTGCAAACGCCGGAGAACCAGTTGCCGATCTTCCAGCGGTAGCCGCCCTATGAACAACTACTTCGATATTCCTTCTCGCGCTTCTCGCCTCTGCGCCTTTGCGTGAGATTATTGACGGCCGGCGTATTCATTTCGGCTGCCATTGCGTCGCTGAATGCTCCGGCCGCGCCCCAACCGCCTTTGGTCGTGCCCGTCGACGGCGAGCCTTTCCATGCAAAGCTTACGGGTGTCGATGCAATAGGGAAACTCACCTTCGACGTGACCGGCAAGCCACGGGCGCTCGCTGCCGCCGATCTGATTGCGTGGGGACATCCGGCCGAGCTGCGAAAGGGTCCGGTCATCGTCCTGGCCGATGGCGGGCGCTGGTTGCGGCCGTCACCGACGCGGACAAAGCGCAGCTTTCGGTAAACTCGCGGCTGCTGGGCGCGCTCAAGCTGCCGCTGGACTCGCTGGCCGGCATCGTCTTTCGCACGCCGCCGAATGCCCAGGAATTCGACGCCCTGCTCGATCGCATCGCCCGCGTTGAAGACCGCCGCGATCGCGCGATTCTCGATAACGGCGACGAAGTTACCGGCCTGATCGAAACCCTTTCCGGCGAAAAACTCTCGATCAAAGGCGATCTTGGATTGGTTGACGTGGCGATGCCGCGCGTCGTGGCGGTGATTTTCAATCCGGCCTTGCGGCAGCCGGCCGCCGCGCGACCGGGGGCAGCGTGGTCGGGGTTAAGCGACGGCACGCGGCTGCTAGCGGAGCGCATGACGCTAAAAGGCGAGGAAATGGAATTGACGGAACTCGGCGGCGCAACGTGGAAGGCCAAGGCCGAGGGCCTGGTTTTCCTCATGCCCCAATCCGATCGTGCCGTCTTCCTTTCCGACATCCGCCCGGACGAATACCGTTTCCTGCCTTACTTGGAAATGAAGTGGCCCTATCGCACCGATCGCAACGTGACCGGCGGGCAGTTGCGCTCGGGCGGTCGGCTCTACCTGAAGGGCCTTGGCGTACACAGCGCCGCGCGGCTGAGCTACAAGCTCGACCGGCCCTGGTCCCGCTTCCAGGCCGAAATCGGCATCGACGATTCGACCGGCGGGCGGGGAAGCGTGGGCTTCCGCGTATTCGTGGACGGTAAGGTAAAATACGCTAGTCCCGCTATTCGCGGCGGCATGGCGCCGCAGCCGATTTCCGTCGATCTGGCCGGCGCGAAGCAGTTGGATCTGGTCGTTGACTACGGCGAGGCGAGCGATGTGCTGGACCACGCCGATTGGCTCAATGCGCGGCTGGTGAAGTAGGTCCCACTTGCCGAGAGGGACAATTGTGCCGTCCCACGCGAGAAACGTTGAGCTTTCTAGAAATCATGACACAATAGTCCTTTCCGGCAGAAAGGACCTACTGAATCGACCTACGCGCCAAACTTGCCCAGCCGATCCGCATGGGCCATAAGCAACGGCATGAGATACATCGCCTGAAACTGCCCGAGGCCGCCCTTGAGGCACTCGCTCTCGCCGAACGCCTGACAGGCGTCCGTCCGCACGTTTTGCCCGGCGATCAGCACCGGCACGGGATGCCAACTGTGGCTCTTCATTTTGGCCGGCGTACTGTGGTCGCCGGTGGCCGCCAGCACCGTCGGCTTCAGGGCCATCACGCGGGGCACAATGGCGTCGAACTGCTCGATCATTTTCACCTTCTTGGCGAAGTTGCCGTCCTCGCCGCGGCTGTCCGTGTATTTGAAGTGCAGGAAGAAGAAATCATAGTTGTTCCATTCCTTCTCCAGCACGTCGACCTCCTCCGCCAGCGTCGCCGGCTTGCCGACCAACTCCATTCCGACGAGCTGTGCGAGCCCCTTGTACATTGGATAGACGGCGATCGCCGCCGCCTTCAGCCCGTAAACCTCTTCGTAGCTCGGCAGGTCCGGGGCATTGGCGAAGCCGCGCATCGTCAGGCCGTTCGCCTTCGGCTGGCCCTTGAGCAGCTTGGTGGCCTGGGCGACGAATTCCTTGGCGATCTCGCGCCGTTCGTTGGCTACCGGCGTCGTGTGGATGAGGATCGAGCGGCGGCACGCCCGTCTTCTGCGGATCGGTGTCGGCCACGCTGCCGCCTAATCCTTCGCCGCGGAAGATGACGCAGAAGCGATGTTCCTTGACCGGCTCGACGAATACCTCGACGCCCGGAATCTTGACCTCGCGGAGCTTGACGGCCAAAGGGGCGCTCTCCTCGCTGGCGATGCGTCCGGCGCGGCGGTCGCTGATGTTACCGGCCGCGTCGAGCGTGGTGAAGTTGCAGCGCACCGCCACGTCCTTGGCCGTGAGCTTGAAGCCGATGCCAGTGGCCTCCAGCGCCCCGCGGCCGATGAGGAATTTCAGCGGATCGTAGCCGAACAACCCCAGGTGCCCCGGCCCGCTGCCGGGCGTGATGCCGGGCAGGACCGGGATCGAGCCGCCCAGCGTGCCGGCCTTGGCCAAGGCATCGAGGTTGGGCGTCTTGGCCGACTCCAATTCGGTCAAACCGCCCGGCTCCATCGGCAGACCGCCCAGCCCGTCGGCCACCAGGAGCACGATCTTGGAGTTGTTCTGGACCTTGAGTTCGCGGACGAGTTGCTGGATTTCCATGACGGGGTTTCCTGCGATTGCTGCGGGCGGAGAATCAAATGCTACCATTGAAGCGAAAACGGCAGCGAATTCAAGTGGGGCAAGAAAAGTAGCAGGCACGCTCCGCGCGCGGTGCGGCTTTGCCCGCTTCAAGGTGATGGCGGGTCACAAAGATCAAAGCCGACCGCTCGTTACCCTCGCGGAAAACCTCCGCCACCCCGTGAACCTCGCCAGGACTTTTTGTGTCGAAAATGATGGCACTGACTTCGGCGGGATCGTATCGCTCCATGTCGAGGAGTGGCAAGGTACACTCACCGAGGGCCGTTGGCGAAGGGTTATATCGCGTCCAAACTTGCAAGAGCAATTTGATTTGAGCAAGGAGAACAAAAAATAGTTGCTTGGCAGTCACTCATACGCAGAATCCGCTGGGGTTGGCACGCTATCACTAATCCTTACCGAATCACGGCAAGTCACGCTTACGCCATCGGTCAAAGCTATGGATCAGTTCCATCAAGCGATGCAAGCGCTGTAGCGCGATTGGATGCCATCTGTAAGCGTCTGGAAAAGCGCTACCCAGAGTGCTTGTTTAACACCGAACCTGAATATCAAGATGCAACAAAGACAAGCATCTATGGCGACACCAGATATATTGATGATGAGGACAGCGGCGTTTTCATCAATTTGACAACATACGAAGTAACTGAAAAGACAAGCAGTTTGGATGACTTGAAATGACCAAGCAGCCACGCCTAAGCAAACTTCGCCCTCACCGAAGGTGTAGTCCGCCAGGACGCACACTGACTCTGATTCCAGTGGCAAGTAGAAGCTAATCGAAGAGGATGCCGTTGTGCGCCCACCAAAGAACCTGACCGGGCCGCGCAATGACAACAGAGTTCGCACCGACTCGTTCTCCAATTTGACATCCTATGAAATGTTGATGGGGCAGTGGCCGAACGACCCGTTATCACGGAACCTCTACGACAAAGGGTTTCAGTGCGGTGGGTGCTCGTTCTTCGCCAAGTTCAACGCAGACTGGGGTCTGTGCTGTCATCGGAAGTCACGGCATTTCACGGAGACCGTGTTCGAACATTTCACCTGTCCGGCCCACGTCGCCGAAGGTTGGGGACCGCATAGTTTCACGGAAGACAGAGGCTTCCATTGCCGCTGCGCCGAGATTGCGACTATTCATCCACAATCGTTGGAGGAAGCCATGCCGCTCGCCCACGTTCAGCGCGATTATGCGAAACGAATTTTGGCCCTTTGCGGCAACAATCTTCAGAAGGCGGCAGCAGTTTTGGACATCCGCGTTAAAACCCTCAAGCAGATACTCGGCTTGCAGTGATACTGGCGCTGTGCGGGCACACTCATGCCTCGGCATGAGTCGTGACCTGCGAACCTTGGCGGGCGAAGCGGAGAGCGGCCTTCTTAGAGTATTGAGCGACGGCGCTCATTTTTTTGATTGCGGCGGCTGTGTGTTCCGCGCCTCAACCGACTGGTTTTGCCAAGAATCGCGATGGCTTGTCTTTGGAAGAATCTGGTCTCGATTTTCAGCGATTGGCCCTAAACTTGCTGTGAATTAAGGACCTTCGGGACCGGCACAACGCCTAAAAAAACCGCGTAATAGGGGCCAACGTGGAGCGCTACTCCGAGATAAACTGCGAGAACCTCTATGTCCGGATCGGCTACTCGCCCATGCAGGGGGACAGCATCTTCGGGTATCTTGAGCGCCACCGAGTCGAGAACGGCGGGCGATACAAGCTGGACGTTTGCGTGGACGAGGACGGCGACGACTCCGATGAGGTCGCCGTCACCGTATTCAGCCACGCTCCGTCGATCCCCGCGGCGAAGGAGGAATCAACCGTGATGTGTTCCTTCCGCTACATGCGAAGTTGGCCAGGCATAGGCTACATATTTGTTCCGCGCGGCTTCGGCTGGCAGACGCCTTGGGCGGAGTTGGCCGTCATCGAAGAGGCGGCTCTTGGCGAGACGATCCACGGCGCGACGCTCGCTGAGAGCAGGGAAATCGCCTTCGGCATTTCACCCTGGGAGGCCGAGGCTGACCGAGTTTCCGCCGAGGTGGATCGCCTGCCTCTGCCAAGAGTGAACGTAAACTTCCGCTATCCGCGCAACGATTTCTATCGAATAATTGCCTGCCTTGTGGAACATGCCTTTCCATTCCATGGCAGATATGATGTGCCGTGGGAATTGGAGGAGGACCCGGATATTGATACAGGCATGTTCGACGTTTCGATCTTCAACCGACGCCCTTCCAGTGATGCGGGGCCTCAGAAAGTCAGACAACTCTGCACTGTTCGATTGGACGTTGAAAAACAGACGATTAACCTGTTGCTGCCAGCCCGCGGCAGCGATCTTGAAACGGCCAAGGCCGAACTGGCGGCCCTCGAAATGGAAGCCATCGGCAAGATCATTCACGGGGAGAAGGTCCAAAGGAGCACCGCATGAAACTCGTCTTCCAGTTCATCCTGATTATTCTCTCGATCCCGTTCTTTGTAATACTGGGCCTGCTGGTGCTCGCTGGCATCGTGCAGCAGATGCCAACCTTCGCGGCAGGCTTGGGAACAGGAGTGGGCGGTGGATTGACGTTTTACATCTTGAGACGCCGCTACTGCACGCAGAAGGGCATCCCATACGAGTTTGAGACCATTGGCAGTATGGTCAAAAAGACTCTGTCCGACATCTTCGGCGGCAAGGTCCGCCAGGAGGCGCTCCAGAAATACTGGGAAAAGCGATACGGGGTACACGACGACTGAGGCAGAACCATGAATCTTGATCGACGCACATTTCTGAAGACCGGAGTAGGACTGGCCGCCGCAGGCACCGCATGGGTTCCACGCCGGGCGAGCGAATTGTTCGACCGTCCAAACCCCGCCAACGATTCCATCGACGATCTTCGTTGGATGGAAACATCACTCCACGTTAGGTTCGCCGGTCGTCCGCGATCGCTGGCCGCCGTGCGTCAAGGCTTATGGCCAATAGCGCCGTTGCGCGTGCTCATCTTGCGCCCGCATCCGCTTGCTGGTCCCGATAATCGCTGGGAACCCCGCCACTCACAGTCGCCTCGGCATCTCCGCGAAGAATTGCAGCGGCGAGCAAACGAAAATGAGTGGCTAGCCCGCGCCAATCAGAACTGGGCACAAATTCCCGATCACAAACTCGGCCTGATCAACCGGATCACGTCCGCCTTCGCGAGCTACTACGCCGTGCCGGAGATGGCGAAGGAGTGGGCCTTCGGGATGGCCGCGCGGGAAGGGCTCGGTGCGACGTATACGGGCAGCAATGTCGCGGTGCCGGATTATTTCCAAAAGGACTTGCCGGGAGGCGGCATACTCCAAACCGACAATCACGACATCGACCACTGGTTAATCTTGATCCCGGACGGAACGCGAGATTGGGAAGGTTGGGGTGATTGCCCTCCGGTGCATGTGATAAGCACCCACATCTTCGCTCGACGGGAGCAAACCAATTCCTGGACTTGCCCTGTGTGCGTCTTGAGCGGTCGCGCGGTCTTTTCCCTGGTGGAGGAGGAGCCGTGGCACCATTGGGCCCTGGAGTCATCGCCGCGGGTCATCGAACTGTCGAGAATGAACCGCGCAAGCGCCGCCCGCTTGTTGAGCCATGCTTTATCGCGGCAATTCACGAGGGCGACGAACGGCTCAAGCGAAGTGCATAGCCTAACTGAAGGAAAAAACAATTGGCACAAGAAGATTACGAATTGATGGTGCAGCGGCTAATGGAGAGGCGGGCTGCTATTCGGAAGCGGCTGTCCGAGATGCGGCAGCACGAGTCCACATTTGAGGAGTTCCAGAGCTTTGGCGACGATGACCAGTGTTCCAAGGAATTGAAGCTGGTCGCCGAAGTCAAAGAGCGGCTACCGGAACTTACCGCACTTCTGACTAGGATGAACGACGACTACGAAGACGGGATATACCGCTTCTATCACGGCAGTTTCAAGGTCGATTACCTGCAATACCTGACGGAACATGCGGTTGAGATTGTGCTGGCCATCGCCCCGAACCCCGCCTTGGATTCCCGCTTCGTGGAGATCATGTTGGCGGGCACCGGCAACGAACTCCGCGAGGCCAAGGGAGAAATCGCACCCGACGCCCCGAGGCGCATCGTGGAGGCGTTCTTTCATGCCCGCTATTTCGTGGAGATGCTCTGTATGTACGGCGAGCGCGCCGCGGAGTTGCAGCAGTCGCTTCACAAGCTCGTCGAGATCATCGCTCGGCGCAAGCGTGAGAAACCGCCCTATCCGCTCTTTGAGGGCGACCCTCTGCCCAGCGGTTGGGGAGCCGTGCTGGAACTCTTTCATTTACGGTAACATTCAAGGCGGCGTGCGAGCACGGAGTTCTGTTGACAACGTAGCAGTGATACTGCAAAATTAAGTGCATCGGACTCATGTCGAATTGCACTCCTGTGGTATGTGTGGTATGTTTGAGTGCGAAGTAATTCGCTACCCGTTGCGCATACGCGCGAATAGCGAGGCAAAGGAAAACAACCAATGTCAAGAATGATTTCAGTTGAAGAGCAATACATCCAAGATGTATTGTCGCGACCCGAGTGCCTTGAAAGCCTGTTGGCACAACTTGCCGCTCATCGGCTTGTGGACACTTGTGGTTGGCAATTCGATTATGACGAGGCTGACGGGGATATTGTCAATCAAGAGTACTCGATTGGAGACAGAAAGCGGATCGATGTCCTCGCAACATTCGGAAGACGTAGGAAGGTTCTGGTTGTCGAGGTGAAAAAGGAAGTGGCAAATCCTTCTGAATTCGAACAGTTAAAAGGATACCTCGACAGGATTAAAAAAGACCAGGTGGCCATAAAGGCGAATGACCCGGCGTTGGGGTACGCTGATCTCGAATTGGCGTTCGGCCTCTTGATCGCTCCAGACTTCTTAGATATAACTCGAGAGGATCTTCAATCGCAATCGTGTATTCACCTTTTCCGTTGGAAGGTAACGGATATTGACAACGCGCCCTTCATCACTTACGTGATCCCAGAGTCATTACCAGAAGTGTCTGTAATCGCGGTTCCAATGCCTACGAAGCGGTCACGCCTTCTGCGGTTGATAGACCATAGCACGTTTCTATCTCCCGATTTGAATGAAGCATTCGAGGAGTTGCGATACTGCTTTCTCAGGGACCATTCTCGTTCGCGCTGGGTGTATGTCAATGTCAAGTCTGATGGGATATGGGTGCATTACCGTGGAGAGCAAATCGTTTATTTGCAAGTGAGGAAGAACTCCATTCAGTGTAGCGGCGTCATTAGCAAGAGTATCAACGCTCAATCCTGGGCCATTGACCGCGAAGATTGTCGCGAAAAGATCAATGAAGCTCTGGCCAACAGAGACGCGATACTGGCGACACTCGCTTCAGTGCCTGATGATTTGCCGGATGTTGCTTCAAGCCCTTCATAAACAAGCGCAATTACGCCGAAGCTCGAAAACGCTCTGGGCGCGGAATTCGGATTGTATGCCGGAAAATCCCCGGAAAATGGCCAGCCTGGTGAAGCAGCTCAGAAGCCGTGTTTCGGTGGCCAGTGAAGGCCCAACGTACCTTGAACGGCATATGGAAGAGTGGCTGTCGGACCTCGTGGATGCCGGGTCACCCGCCGAAGCTGAATTGCCATGCAAAGCCATCCCTTGTTTCGGTGTCGCAACTATCCTACCCGTCATGGCTGAACTGGCCAGATCAGATGGCTGGAAGCAATCCCGCGCCGTAGGGTGTGTAGCCGAAATCGGAATTGCCGGAGTCCCGACGTTGCTCAGGCTCACCGAGCACCAATCGGCCGATGTCCGCCGCGCCGCATGTCGTGGATTGCCTGATGCGTTGGATGCTGGTCTTGAAATCCCTGCCCGTGCCGCCGATACGTTAGCCGAGGCGGTTCGCGTCCTGGAAACCGTTCCAATCGGAAGAAGAGACGCGGAGCTTCCGCGACTCGACAGGCGGCTTATTGAAGTTTGCGCGGATCTGCAAGCCGATGACGAAGTCCTTGCCGCTCTCGTGCTTCGCTTCGATGATCCCGTCGCGGCTGTCCGAACGGCAGCAATCGAGGCTCTTGGCCGACTGAGATTCGACCTGCGGGATGCAGGTACAGCCTTTAGCGCAGCCGCCTATCTCTTGGCTGACCGAGATTTTGAGGTGCGCGCGGCGGCTGCCGCTTATCTTCGTTATGCAGCATCTCGAAGCGTTACGCCCACGAGAGACGACGTGCTCCGGTTGCGTTGCGCACTGGCAGATCGAAGCCAGTTTGTGCGAAAGACCGCGGCCTGCCTTCTTCGCACCTTACCGGGCGGGCCGCATGCACCGGAGAGGATGCTCCGGGCCAGCGACCGCGAGCCCGATGAACCGACTGCCGAGCAAATCGTTGATGCGATCAATCGGGCACTTTCGGCGACGGAACCGCAGCCGGAGGATACTACAACTCCCGTTGCAGATTTGCTGCAAAGCCTTCATTCGTCATCCGCGGTCGAGCGGGTTTCCGCGTTGAATTCGCTCAGAATAGCCGAAATGGATTTGGTGCAATTGGAAAACGAAATCCTGTCGGCACTGATGGACTCCGACATCGCCGTTCGACTCGCAGCAGCCGAATCACTTGAACGGAGCGCGACGCCCTACGTGGCCTGGAGTCTGCACTCGGCACTCGGCGATTCATGTTTACATGTGGCGCGGGCGGCACAAATCGCGCTGACGCAAGTGGTGCTCAATATGTCGTTTTCAGGCATTCCGTTGTATCGGGAATGGCGCTGACGGGCCTTCAACAGCATTGAGGACCGATGGGATCTGGCTATTGGCTGAATCCGAAATCCGGCTTGTGCGCCAGGTTGCCACGACCCATGATGCGTGGATCCGTGAGAGGACTAATGCAGACCGCATTGGCCTGCCGGAGTGCCGCTATTGCCAGATCATGCAGTACCCTGAAACCGCGATTGACGAGATCCGGCTCGTGGGCTTGCAGGCGGGATTGGTTCGCATCAGGGAGCACAGGTGGTATCTGTCGGTGCAGTTCGCCGTTCAGTCAGATCAGGTCACGCGTATCCTTGAATCAGTTTGCCGGGCGCTTGTCGCAGTGGGCGTTCACCCGGACACACGACTCGTGATCGACAACCTGCTGACCAATGACTCGGTTGCAGTTTCGCTTGGCCGCCTGGGAGCCGAGCTTGAGCGGGGCCAGAGTGTTCCGCCATAACACGATGAGGGGGGCCGATTGCCGGTTGGCGCGGCAACGCGAGTCGGTTCCGCCAGCGGAAGAACTTCTTTTCCGCGTCGTAAACCATGCAGCAGCAACGCCTTACGACGCGAAACGGAAAACCACGCGCAAATCACGGGAATAAAACCGAGGCTTCGCGCGATCTATATATATGTTTAGAGATGCAATCATAAGCAAGCAAGAGAATAAAGAAGCCGGGAGCGAGGAGTCAGAATGCGAAACGGCAACGCACTCCTGGCCCGGTCCTGGGTCCGCCCTGGGTCGCGTTTGCCCACGTCCTGGGTCGTTCCTGGGTGCCGTCTGGGTTGTTGCTGGCTCCAAGAAGCCCCGTAATTCCCGAGACAATGGCGCCTGCAGCGCCATGTCCATCGCGAAAGCGCAAAGAGACGAAAACGCGAAATTTGCGGAAAAGAGAAGATGCCACTGCTTTGCGGCTTGCGCTTCTGGTGCTCGAACTTTTCGTGCTTTCGCTCCTTCGCGTTTTCGCGATCCTCTGGTGGAATTGGTTGTCACGGGTCATGGCGCGGTCACGGTTAAAGCCGGTAATACGAACGGCTGGCTAGATGCCAGAAAGAACCGAGATGTGCAACACTCGCCACCAACAGGGGGCTGAATGCCCTGGGAGAATCGGCCGGCGCAAGACAGAGCGGCACAAGGAGTTGCGACGAAGGTTCGGACGCGAGACCGAAGCAACAAAACGTGAAGGGGTTGCACATCGCACACGTTTCCAGCCGAACCCACCGCGTCCGCCGTCCAAAAAAAACAATGCCAAAAACCGTGACAAACCGCGACACATCAGAAGGCCACTTAGCCACAAAAGTACGCAAAGGTCGAGAATGGCCGCCAGGAGACCCACGAATGAGGTTCCAACGAGCCGGCTAAAGCCGGGACTCCAGCGCCACAAGAAGCACCGCACGCACCAAGTTTATCTATATTAACAGACGATGATGACGACGCAAACCCTTGCAGTGAAAGACCTTACAATGCAGGCACCGCCACGCACCACCCGCAAACATCTGCGAGGCGGTGCGTGGTGCCGCCCAATTTGCATTTTCCGTCGTGGCAAAGGGGACAGTCCCTGTTTTGCCACCCCGCTGCGCGGGGCCCCGGCAAAAATCGGGACAGTCCCCGCTCTACGCCGTAATCCCCTTCGTCAGCGCCATGAACGCCGTTTCCAGGTTGATCTCGTCCTCCTTGAAGAGCGTCAGCCTGTGGCCGGCTTGGACCAGGAGCGCGGGCAACTCGCTGTAGTCGGCCGCGCCCTCGCAGAGAGTGACCAGCAAGTGGCCGGAATTGACTTCGATCTTCTCCACCAACTTGCTCTGCTGGATCGCCTTGGCGGCCGCGTCGAGATCGCCCCGCACGCCGACTTGCAGCACCGTCCGCGGGCGGACCAGCCGCATTAGGTCGGCCATGTCGCCGTTGAAGATCAGCTTGCCGTGCTCGATGATGCCCACCTTGTTGCAGATGTCGGCCAGCTCGGGCAGGATGTGGCTGGAGACCATGATGGTCTTGCCCATCTTGCGGAGTTCCTTGAGCAGATCGCGAATTTCGATCCGCGCCCGCGGGTCCAGGCCGCTGGCCGGCTCGTCGAGGAGCAGCACCTTGGGATCGTGCAGGAGCACGCGGGCCAGGCCCAGGCGCTGCGTCATGCCGCGCGACAGGCTGGTCACGAGTGCCTCGCGCTTGTAGCCCAGATCGACCAGATCCAGCACCTCGTTGCAGACTTTCTGCCGCGCCGTGGCCCTTGATGCGGTAGGCGGCGGCGAAGAACTCCAGGTACTCGATCACCTTCATGTCGTCGTAGACGCCGAAGAAGTCGGGCATGTAGCCGATCAGCCGGCGGATTTCCTTGGGCTGCGTGTAGATCGAGTAGCCGCAGACGCTGGCCTCGCCCCAGGTCGGCTGCAGGAGCGTGGCCAGGATCCGCATCGTGGTCGTCTTGCCCGAACCGTTGGGGCCGATGTAGCCGAACAGGTCGCCCTCGTCCAGCTCCAGCGTGAGGTCCCGAAGGGCAAATGGTCGCCGTAGGCTTTGGTGAGGTCTTGGGTTTTGATCATGGGCGGCGAGCAAGGGCAGGGAGCCAGGAGCTAGGAGCTAGGAGCTAGGAGCTAGGAGCAGGGAGCAGGGAGCAGGGAGCAGGGAGCCATGCGTGTCGATTTTCATTATAACCGTCGAAAGCTCATTGCTCAAAGCTCATCGCTCACGGCTTAGGGAAATCGGGCATGACGTAACTGTAAGCGTCGTAGCGGATTTCACTCCAGGCAAGCTCCGCCTCGGCACGACCGGGATAGAGGGGAATATGCACCGGCGTGAAGGCGACCCGCACGCGGATCGCCGAGCGGCCCTTGGTAAGCTCCAGCGGCAAGAGGAATTCGTCGTCGCGGAAGCGGCGGTTCGACGTACGAACCACGTGCTGCACGGGACCTAGCTCGTCCTTCGGGTTGGAATAGACGCAGGTGTTTGCACCGGCGAGATACCAGACTCCGGCCGGCTGCCACGCAGTTCGCTCCCCGCTCGCTTGCGCTTCGGGCTTCGATGCGTCGGCGATCCATACCTTGGCCCGCTGGTTCGGGAAGCTGTAGTCCAGCTTGCGGCGGAGCATCACGCCCACGTTGGCCGGGTCGATCGCCAGCGTGAACTCCGACATGCCGGTTGTTTTTCGGCCCGTGTCGGTCTCCGGCGGCACGACCACGGCCCCATGAAAGCGGTCCACTCCCACTTCGTAAATCGAGGTGATTTCATACGGCAGCGACGCGTCGGGCGAGACGTACTTGTGGCGCACCTCGCTCTTCGGGTCGCCGACTTTCAGCGAATCCGTTCGCACGAGCGAGGCGGCCGGCAGGCCATACCAATAGGCAACCGTCCGATAGTGCTCCGTCGATTCGTCCGTTCCGCCATGCTCGAGCTGGATGAGGGCGTTCTTGCCGAAGGGCATGAGATCGGCAAGGAGAAAGCGGTAGGCCGACTCGATCTGGTCCTCGGCGTCGCGGGCTTCCTTGGCGGTGCGGGCGCCGGTGGGATGGCCGGCGAAGGGCAGCGTCATCGTGGCGCCGCCCCAATAATCGCCGCCGCCGCCCCATTCCTCGGTGCCCGTGCCCTGGACTTGCGGCGTACGGCTGTCGTCGAAGAAAAATCGCGGATCGCCTTCCAGCGTGCGCAAGTTGGCCAGGTCGGAGAAGATGAAGGACGTGCCCACCAGGCTGCCCGACCACACGGCGCTGTTCTCCTCGCCTGCGCGTGTCCAGCAGCACCAGGTCCTTGCCCGGCGTCGGCGTTCCGTGGTCGCGATAGGTCGCGTGGAAGTAACCGACGTGGTTCATGAGCCCGCGATAAGGCGCGAGCGCGTCGTCCAACGGATGTCGGCCAGCGGCGATTGGCCGTTTCCCAACAGTTCTATTCGCGCCGAGCGAAAGATAGGCATGGGAAAATAACAGGCCAGCTCCGCGCGCCCATCGCGGAAGCGGACGTGGACCGGAAACGCTTTGACGAGGTATTCAGCTTCCGTGCGATTGTAAAGCGTGCCCGTTCCAAAGAAGAGCGCCACGGGCGCGTCAACCGAGGGACGCTCGCGACCGTCCCAGGTGATCCTTAACCTGGCTCGCCCGAACTCCACAGCCTCCGCCGCCGGGACGGTGAAATCAATCCCCCTCAGCACCGAAGGCCCGGCGGAAAGCTCGACGACCAAGACCGGGCCGTCCTTGGGAACCGAAACCATTCCCTGGTCGGCGGAAAGCTCCATTGCCTTGGCTTGCGAAGAACCGGGCGGCGGCAACAAATCGCTGCCCGCGCGATTCACGAGGTCAACAACGTCGCGGTCGGGCACGGCCTTGCCGTCCCACGCGCAGCGGGCTGGAGAGTTTGGCGCCAGGAACAAACTGGTTGTAGATATAGTAGCCGGTCCCGTAGTGCGTGCGTTCGTAGATCATGCGGAACGATTTCTCGAAGGCGAGCGGCGTCCAAATCAGGTCCGCGCCTTTGGTGGTTGCCCAGGTGTAGGCGAACGGCTCGCAGAACGGGCCGTCGGGGATGAACACGGAGTGCTTCAACTTGGCCTTGGGGTTGGCGGTCATGCTCTCGCGGAGAACGTGGTCCGTCCCGTCAACTAAATAATGCCAGGGGCTTCCGTGCCAATGGTTGTAGCGGATGAAGGCCACGACGCCGGGACCTTCCAGGTCGAGGGCGACGTTGGCGTTATCGGCGGTCTGGTAGAGGAAATGGCTGGCGTCGGCGCCGAGATTGCCGCCGCAGCGATCGTAGGTGCTGCGCATGTAGGTCCGCTGCCCGATCCGCTGATCGGCCCAGTGGTCCCACAGGCGGTAGGCATCCCATCCGACGGGGATGACGGGCGGCCCGTCGGCCCGCACGCTCGATGGCGGAAGAAGCAGGACGAGGCAGCCGAGAAGAACCCGTTGCACAGGAAATCTCCTGGGTAAACAACACTTGACCGCGATGGAAAGCTGATCAGTCAAAACTCGTTGCTCATTGCTTTCCCACCGGCACGACGAAGCGGTAAATGACCGTATGTTTGTCTAGCGGACCAGTCAGCGGCTGATGCTTGTTAAGCACGTCCGCGCCGCGAAAAGCTTCCTCTTGCGGCGGCATCGCCACCAGGACCGCGCGGCTGGTACGAAACGCAGCACTAAGATCGGTGAAGGTTTGATAGTCGTCGGACATGCCCGTCCGCTTGTGCCCGCTGGCGGCGTCGTAAAAGAGCATCGCTCGCAGGACGTAGGCCGCGTCGCGGCTGCCGGGATCGTAGGGTAGTTTTTCGCTTTGCCCCGCCGAGTCCTCGATCGACTCGCTGCTGAGGAACGTACTCAGGCCGACCCGTCGCGTGGACGAATCGATTTCGACCGAATTGCCGGGCCGAATCGTACCCAGCAGGTAGGCCGAGCCGTCGTACGCGAGGTAGGCGTGGGAAAGCGTTACGCCCTTTCCTCCGTCCGCGCCGCTCGACTTCAAGTCGTTCGTAATTGTGCCAGTCGGTTGATGGCCTTCTTCCTTCAAGGAGATGCTCAGACCTTGGTCGCCCGCACGGCCCAGCCAGCGATAGACGAAGTTCTTGCACGACCAGTTTTGGAACGGCGCGTCGCGGGCCGTGTCCATCGCCGGGCCGATCGAGTAGCCCGCGCCCCCGAGAGGCGCGGCATTCTGCGTATCGCGATTGTACATCCCGTTGAAGCCGTTGCCCGCCTTGCCGAACCAGCCTAGCGACGCCGTCAGTTCCTTTGGCGATTCTCCATTCGGCAAGCGGCCGCGAAGCGAAAGGTCAAACGTCTCCGACCGCGGACTGAAGATGCTGAACCAGGTTGCTCCACGGGCGGTTCCGTCGGCGTCGATATTGATCAGGTCAACCTGGTTGACCCGCGTCACGTCGCGCTTCAGCCACGACGAGGCCCAATAGCCAACCGCACAGACCAATACGACCACAGCCGGAAATGTGATCCAGGTCCAACCCATGCCTCGTCGCAGCCGGCGGAGCAGAAAGTAATCGCCGGGACCAATCAAAAGGATATAGATCGCGACGAGCGTGGCGACGACAAAAAACGGCACCATCCGCACGCCGCGAAATAGCTCCAGCGAGCTCCGCAACTGCCCAGCGAGATCGTCGTAGCCGAAGCTTTCCACGGCGCTTATTGCCTCCGGCGGCGGTTCGTTGCCGGGCAAGCCCAGCAGGGACGCCATGAGCAGCGGGCGATCGCTCCAAGCAAGCATCGAGCCGCGGTCGAGGTCGGCGGCCACAAAGACGATTTGCCCCAGGCCATGAGCCGTGCGGACGACCAAGGGTATGTCGTTCGCGCTAGCGTCGATCCGGCCGTTTACGTCCACTAGCCGCGCCGTGATCAGGTTGACTTTGGAAGGGAGAATCGGGGTTTGCCCTTTGGCCAGCGTTTCCAATCCCGTGACCTGATTCCCGTGCAAATGCACAATTCCATCAAACCGTCCAGGCACAAATCGCGCGAGCGGCGAGTTCTTGGCGAGCGCTGCCTCAGCGTTTTCGCCGGCTGCGAGGACCAGCGTTCCGCCCATGCGAACCCATTGGTCCAGGGCCTCGATGCGAGACTGATTCGCCGCCGCTTGCGCGAGAATCTCGCGGCGGCCAGTGGAAAGAACGAAATAATCGACGCCTTCATAGCCCTGCCAGCAATTGGGCAGATCGGCGATGTCATCCACCGCCGCAAGCACGTTCCGCGCGGACTTGCCCTCCGAACTCGGCAGCGCGCTTTCCATGCTGCCAGGCATGGCTCCAACGGCTACGATCAGCCGTTGGCCCGGCCGCAGCGCATCGGGAATTTGACCGGCAGACGGCGATGGAGACGGAGAGATGGTCTTCGACGCGAGCGTTCTTTCATCATCGAGAACTTCAAGCCCGAGCGAACTGGCTTCGTGGCCGAAACGAACGCACAGCGGAATGGTCGTTTCCTGTCCAGCCTGCACTTGGCACGCCGCCAAGTTAAATGCGCAATTCAGCCCATCGCTATCGGCGGCGGTGGCATGCACACGGACGCTCGCCGGGCCGCTTCCGGCTAGCACGGTCACTTGCAGCGGCGTATTGGGCCCTGCTTTACAGCGCCCAGCAAAGCCCGCGCGAACCGCGGTGATTTGCGGCATTTCGGCGGCGCAAGTCGCTGCCGTACACGCCGTACTGAAGCAAAGAACGAAAAAGAGCTTCAATTGCATTTGCTCCTTACGGCTTTCCCGCGTCCGGACAACTGCACACGAACCGCCCACAGCCCGGGCAGCCGGCGCCATATTTCTGCAGCACGGCCTGGGTGAGATCGACGCCCGAGACGTTGGCGATCGTCGTCAGCCAGGCGAGCACGTCGGCGAACTCGCCCAGGCGTTCCTCGTGCGAACCACTGCGCAGTGCGGTGGCCAACTCGCCGATCTCTTCCATGAGCCACATAAACGTCCCCTCCACGCCGCGGGCGACGTCCTTTTCATGGTACATGCGGCGAATGAGCTGCTGGAAATCGGCGAGGGAAACTTGGGTTGCGGGAGAAGTCTGTTCGGCCATGCTAAGTGTACTCATCGGTTGTAAAATCGACGCCCTGATAGATCTCGGCTAGCGGCAGTTCAATGCCTATTGCCTCCAAAGGAAGCGTTTGATCGAGGCCGTCATATTCGCGCAGGCTAAAGCTCCCATCGGGCTGCCAGATGTGGGCCTCGACGTGGGCTTCGTCCTGGAATATGAGCAGATTAATCTTAAGCGACTCGATGCGGCGGTAATGCGACGACTTCGTGCCGCGGTCGTACTCAAAAGTGCTAGGCGAAAGAACTTCGGCAAGCAGGATCGGATTCATATAAGTCTGCCGCGCCGGATCGTCAGGATCGAGTTCCATCTCGCCGCAGTAGACGGAGACATCGGGATAGGTCCTCAAGCCGGTGGCTTTGACGCGTAACTTCAAGTCGGAACCATAGGGAACGCATGCCGTGCCTTCGAGTTTATTGCCGAGATGACGAATGATATTCGTGCAAATGCGGTTGTGGCGAAGACTTGCGCCCGCCATCGCAAATATTTCGCCGTTGTAGTACTCGCTGCGGGAGTCGGCCTGCACCTCGATGCGGTAGTATTCCTCGGGCGTGAAGCGGCGGAGTTGACGTGCGTGGGACATAACCTAATTCTACTTCTTTTTTTCCAAGCTTTCCAGCAGGGCGGCGGCATTGGGATATTTTGGATCGCGGCAGAGAATCTCCTGCAAAACGTCTTTCGCCTTCGCCGGCTGATGTGCTTGAAGCAGCGCGTCGGCCAGGTCGAATCGCTGGGCGAGGTTCGCCGGATCGATCTCGATCGCCGTGCCGAACTCGTCAATCGCCCGGTCAAACTCGTTGAGCTTGATCAGAGCCGCGGCCAACAGGCGATGGGCGGCTGCACGCTCGACGTTGATCTCCAGGGCCGCAGCAGCCCAGCGCCGCGCGGCGGCGGCATCGTTCACTTCCAAGGATAGTGCGGCCAGCTTCTCTCGCGAGGCCAGATCGTTCGGCTCAAGCTCGGCGAACTGCGCCAGGGCTTGTGCCAAGTCGCGCTTGCGATCGGCCGCGAGAAAGACTCTCGCACGGCCGGCGGCCCATTGCGGATTGGCCGGATCGAGCCGCTCGCCGCGCGCGTAAAGCTCAGCGGCAGCGTCGTATTCCTTCGCCCTGAGTTTTTCGCTCGCCTCGCGCCGCAACCTGCGGCCATCCGCATCAGCGAGCATAGGCACGGCGTCGATCTCTTTCCGCAGAAACGCACTATAACCCCGCTCGAAATCGGACTTCGATTGGCGGAAAACTCGCTGAATAACCGCGCTCGTCGCGGGCGTTTCGGCATAGGCTGCGACCGTCTTCTTCAGCACATCGGTCCCGCCCAGCGACACCATGTATTCAACGTACAACTCCCCCTGGCAATAGGCCAGAGTGCAATCATCACCACCCATCGCGCGGGCGAAGCCGGCATTGATATTATCGAGGTTCATGAGCGTTCCCGCGGCCGCGTGGCGGCGCAGAGCAACACCCAGCGATAGGGCCGCGGAATCTTCTCGTTATAGACGGCCAGGCCCTCGGTGAGCCAGTGCGGGATGTTGAAGCCGGTCTGCTGTAGATTGAAGACGTGCGTCATTTCGTGCTTGAGCGTGCGGGCCCAGGCGTAGCCGCCGTGGATATCGGTTTCGCCGGGCGAAACGATCGCCACGATCCGCCCGGTGCTGGCGGCGACCGTTCCCAGGTATGGCAGGCCGACCATCCGCGCTGAACCACGCATGGCCCGATTGGCCTTGTGCCTCGTTGAAGACCTCGACGGGCGTAGGCTCGGACGGCGCATAGCCGAACTCTTTTTGAAGCTCGTCGTAGACCTTTTCCAGGTGCGGCGCCAGATAGGGCACGAGCCGGGCGTCGGCCGTCGCCGAACTTGATAATGAAGTGCGGCGTACAGTGCGTTTTCATCGCATCCACCACGTCCAACACGTCCAGCGAGTTCTTCACGCGGACGTGGAACGGGTCGGCGTCGAATGCCTTTTGCAGTGTCTCGCGGGCCTCGGCTTCGCGGCCCATCGCGCATTAGGAGCATTCCCAGCCCGGCGTAGGCGGCGGGCTGCTTCGGCAGCGTGCGAATGGCATCGCGGAAGTATTTCTCGGCCGCCGCGTGCTTGTGGCGGTCTTGCAGCATGTCGGCTAGTTCGGTGTAGAACTCGCCGCAATGCGGATTTTGCTTCGCGAACGTCAGTTACAATGTCGTCAAACCGGCGGCTAGGCGTCTTGTCACTCGCTGATCCCTCCTTTGCTTCACGCACCAAATAGCAGGCCGCGATCCGTCCGAGCGTCGTCTCGTCGCACGGGTTGAGCGGCAGGAGTTTCTTCGCGGAGCAGCCGCAGCGATTCGCCCGTGTCGTCATTGAGCCAGGCCACGTCGGCCTTGATTCGCCAGACTTCCGGCAAATGGGGATTTATCTCCTCCGCTCGGCGGAGCGATGCCTCGGCCTGCTCGAGGTGAAAGTCCTCCATCGCCAGCTCGGCCATCGCGGCATGGACTTCGGCCGCGCGGGGATTGATTTCCAGGGCCGCCTGGAATTCCTTGGCGGCGTCCGCCCGATTGTACTTCTCCATGAACAGCCGGCCTGCCTCGAAATGTGCCGGCCAGTAATCGGCGTCGAGCTTCACCGCACTGGGGTAGAGGTCGTTCACGAGGAAGTCGAACTGGTCGCTGAGGCGGTTCCAGCGGGCGTACTCGGCGGCCGCGCGGCCGATCCAGCGGAGCGACTCGGCCTTTTTAACCTCATGATTGTTGTAAAGCTCGATCAGGCGATGATAAGCTGCTCTGCCGCTTCGAAGCGGCCTGACGTGCGGGCCAGTTCGGCCATGATATAAAGGCCCAGGGGGTGTTCGGAGGCCAGCTTCAAGGTTGCGTCCACGCGGCGACGAGATTCGCCATATCGCCTTGTTCAAAGGCAAGACGAGCAAGCTGGGCTTGAATATCGGCGTGCTTATCGGCCAGCGGCTTGAGGATTTTTACTCGCCTCTCGCTTCTTGCCTTGCGCCTCTTGGCATGCGGCTAAGACCCAGCGCGGCTTGAGGATCGGAGGCCGCTTGCGGCTTGTAGATTTCGGCCGCTTCTTCGTACCGCCCATGCATTAACAGCACGGGCGCTAGCAAGATCAGCCGCCGTTGCGATCAAAGGAGCGAGGAGCAAATTCGCGATATGAAGAGTGAGCGTTAAGAATGACCAGCGTCGCAGCAACGAGATCTCACACGAAAAGCGCAAAGGCGCGAAGGCGCAAAACAACAAAGTGACTGATTCGGTCGGCTTCAAGGCATGAGCAATCCACATTCGGCGCCTCATCGCGGCGCTTCGCCGCGGCAGGAACTTGATGCGATCGACCAGGGGGACCATCGTCCGGCCATCCGTGAACGGATAGCCTGAAATCGCAGCGATCGTCCGCTGAGTATCTTCATATCGCAGATTGCCGTCGCAGTCCAGTTCCGCCTCGACAGTGGCATCCGTGGCTGGGCCAAGGAATGCCCTGATTTCGGCTCGTAGCTCGTTGGCGTCGCGGACCGGGCGGCCGTTGAAAGAGATTGTCGCGAGCCGGCTCGCGGCGTCCGAGTGAAGGCCCATGCGAACCGCCGGCAGTTGGCGGAAGTCGGCGGGGCCGCTCGTCGGCGGCGCGGCACCGGCCGTCGGTTTCTCCGTCATCGGCTCAAACCGCCAGGCCGAAAAGACCAACGCGGCTATCAAACCGCCCAGTCCCAAAAGCGGCAGCCAACGGCCTTCCTGCGACGTACTGCGACGTTCTGCCGCGCGAACCCACCAGCGGCGATTATTTGCGAACTTCATGGCCTTGGCCTTCCGCTTCTCGCAGCACACAACGCTGGAATCCGGCTTGCTGGGCCTGCTCGATCAAGTGCTGAACGACGTCTGTAGCAACGTCCGGTTCGGCTCGCAGGACAATCGTCGCCTGCGATGGCTCGAAGCCGATCATCCGCACGGCCGCCCGTTCGCGCTGCCATGCGGCGGCTAGGGCATCCGAGGCAACCGCCTGCGCGGCGATCGTCACGGCACCGTTTCGCATAAGCCGCACGGAAATGATGGGCGACTCTCTCGTTGCGGGCGAGCGGGCCAAGCTTGTCGGCAGGCGGGCCAGTTCCTCCGCACGGTTCATCGACGTGCATGCCAAGGCTAGCACGAGCACGGCCGGAACCAGCGCCGCGCCCAGCAGGGGAAGAATGACGGGTGTTCGGACGACAACTTTAGCGGAAGCAAATCGCATCGGCCGTCACCCTCCGATTTTTTTCGCAGCGGCGAACCGCTCAGCAAATCGCTCGGCAAGAATGCCCGCCTCGGCCACCAGGCGGTCCATTCGGGCAAGCACAATCTGATGAAACGCGACGGCCACAATCGCGATCCAAATGCCGACGGCCGTGGCGACGAGCGCCGTACCGATGCCGCCGGCCAGGTCGATCGGCCGCGGAGTCGCGCCTTTGCGGACAATCGCGTCGAATGCGGCGATCAGGCCATCGATCGTGCCCAGCAGGCCAAAAAGCGGCGCCAACTGAGCGATCAGCCAGACATAGCCCAGACGCCCGTGCAGCTTGACGCTTTCCAGCGATCCGAACTCTTCCATGGCCGCCGTGGCCTTCGCCAATGCGGTTTTCGCGTCGCCCGAAGTCAACGATGGCAGCCCGGCGGCAAGCACGCGGGCCAGGAACGAGCGGTCTCCGCGGACAAGCTCGCAGGCTTCGGTGAAACGGTCATCGCCCAGCCGCAGTTCCAACGCCTGAATCAAGCCCGGCGGCGCAATGCTGTCGCGGCGCACCGCGAGGACGTTCATCACCATCAAGGCGACAAGCACAAACGCGAGCGCGAGGAAAATCAGCGTGAAACGCGTGCCCAGCGAGCGATGGAGCCAGCCCAGCATGCTCTCGGGCGGTTCCGTGGAAGAGTCGGCCGCGGACTTGTCCGACAATGCTTCGGCCTTCATTGAGTTTGCGGACGAGTCCAACGCCGTATCGGCAGCCACCGCATTCGATATTACCGTTAACGCCATATAAATGACGAACAGTGCGGCGAAGAAGCGGAGTTCATTTCTCTGAATCCGTTCGCGGCCTTGCGGCTTTGCGCCTTTGCGTGAGATTATCTCGTCGTTTCCACAGGCATCCATTGCCATGTTTTCAATTCCAATAGTTTATTTCACGCCGCCTTTCGCCCAACGGCTATTCTTATACCGTTCGCTGAGGATGCCGCGCATCTCCTGCGCGTGTTTCGGCTTGTGCGTCTCCGTAAAGAGCTTTTCGAGGTTGGCGACCGCCTCGGCATCGGCGTCCGGCTGAAGATTGTACATCAAATGCACGCGCAGGAAGGCCAGGACCGCCTTGTCGGGCTTGCCCGCCTTGCGATACGCCGTGCCCTGGGCGTTATAGGCCATCGCGGCGATTTCCGGATTGCGGTCATCCAGCTTGTCGATGATGTCGCCCAGGTTTCGCAGATGCCTTCGGGGTTGTCGTTGAGGACCATGCAACGGGCCTTGCCGATCTGGGCCGCGGTCCGCTGGATGTCGGCCAGATGCCCGGACGCCGTTCCCAACAGCCTCGTCGAATGCCTTGTCGGCCGCCGCGGCGTTGTTCTGAGCGAGGTACGCCCTGCCCGAGCGCAACCTGGCGCGGATCTGGTAATCGGGCCAAGGCGCTGGTTCAGCTTGCCGTAAAACTGCTGGGCCGCTTCCAACTTGCCGGCTGTCACGCACAAGTCACCCATGGCCCCGCACGCCGTATAGTAATGAAAGCTGTTGGGATAGTCCTTGAGGAACGCCGCCAATTGCCGGCCCGCCTCGGTGGTCTCGACATTGCCCGACAAGGTCAACATGGCGGCGCAGTAAGCCTTGCAGAAGGCGATTTCCTGGGCAACCTCCGGCCGCTTGCCCTCCGCTGCCTCGTTCGCCAAAGCGTCCGCCCCCTTTTCGTAGTCGCCGTCCAACAGGGCCTTCTGGGCATTCAGCAGACTCTCCGGCGAGTTCTCAAACGTGACGCGCTTGATCTCGTTGACCGGGATTTCACGGGAAGTGCCGGCGGCTGATAACGTTATCGCCGTCGGCGACATATTCTCGATGTTGCCGCGGACCCAATCATTGCTGATCTTTTGGATCTGGTCGATTGGCCACGCGGTGCCAGCGGCGATGAACCACAACAATCCAGCAAGGAATATCGCACGTCTCATAGGTTTACTTCGATTATTCTTTCGGCTACAGTTTCGGCAATCCAACGGCCGGTTGGTCGGCCAGGCGCTGAATTCGCTGAAACAATTCATCGTATCTATCATACCAGACCGGACCGCCCATGTCTCCGTTGACGTTGTCTGGGGCCGAGCGGCGCGTTGCCAGAATGTCTTCCTCCGCGGCCGCGACCAGGCGTTCTCGCTCCGCCCGCACACCCGCCTGCGCCTGCCGGAAGCGGCATAAGGCCAGGTTGTAGCGGGCTTCGAAATAGACCTCGCGGAAGCGAGCCTCCGCCTGCACGCGGCGGGCCAACTCGCCCCAGCCCCACACTTCTTGATAGCGATTGCCGCCGTGGATGGCCATTTCCAAGTATTCCGGCCGCTCTTCGCCCCACGACTGATAGGTATACGCCGCTTCGACCTGGGCGTTGACCATCTGCGGGTGGTCCTTGAGCACGGCCAGAAGTTGGCTCAGGGCCTGCTGATAGTCCGAAATCCGCCGCAAACATCGGGCAAGATCGATTCGCAGCGCTATGACCACATCCGGGACCGGTGCAAAGGCCCGATCCGCGGCCGCGGGTGCAACACGTCCTGGAAGGCGGCAATCGCACGGCGATAGCGCTGCTGGGCGTCCGGAACGACGGCCAGTCCAGCACCACCCAGACCGGTGCTCTCCAACCCGGCGGCCAACCCCGCGTAGCCTTCGGCCCGGAATGCCAACACAAAAAAGCTTTCGGCCGCGGGCCCCTCGGCGGCGCGGCCAAGAACTTATCGAGTTGCACCACCGTTTGTTTCAAGACGTTGTCCAACCGTCGGTCGCGGCAACTTGCCAGGTGCTGCCGAAGCAATCGCTGGAAACGGACGCAGGCCTGGACCATCTGCCGGCCACACTCAGCATTGCCTTGCGTCGGCAAGGATGCCTGCTGCGTCTGTAAGCAGGTTCTGGCCTGGTTCAGATCGCCGGCGGACACATAAGCGAGGATCGCTAGACTTGAGGATTCGCCGGTCGGCGCGGCGCCGCGATCTTCAAGCAGCGCGATTGCCTCCGCCGCACGGCCGTGGAGCATTTCGATCTCGGCAAGTGCCAGAATCGCTGAGGCGAACGAAGGTGGCGTCGCCGCGCCGGCATCGACGGCCTTGCGGCATCGCGATATCCCATCGCCCAGCAACTCTGCCGCGCGGGCGATCAGTTTCTCGGCCTCGACGGCGTGGTCGTGCTCCAAGGTCGATGTTCTTAATAGGTACTGGGCACGGCCCCACAGCGCCTGGCCGACGTCCAACTCCGCTTCGCCGCGGCGCGGTGAACTGTCGGAGATCTGTCGCAGAAAGTCATCGGCATTGTTCAGTTGTTTTGCCGC
Organism: uncultured Planctomycetia bacterium; assembly: GCA_963707295.1. Taxonomy (GTDB): domain Bacteria; phylum Planctomycetota; class Planctomycetia; order Pirellulales; family Thermoguttaceae; genus JANXQG01. Next base: position 1,022,369 of record CAVPPL010000005.1, on the reverse strand, counting down.
GACAGCGAGCTTGCTCAAAACGGCCCGTGCGTCATCGGCCTCGGCATATGAACCGAACCGCTGAACGATTTTCTCGGCCAGCGATTGCAATCGCGACATGGCCAGGGCGCGAGCCTCGACTTGCGCGGCATGGAACAATGCCTCGCGAGCTGCCAGGCCGATCCGCGCCGTCTGCGCGCGGGGGCCGACTCGGCCGGCGATTGTACCATCGCTTCGCCCTCGGTCGCCGCTTCGTCCAGATCGCCGGCATCGTAGTGGAGAAACGTCCGGTAATAGCGCACGGTGTCGAGCAGTTCGCCGGAATCGGCCGCCTTAGCTCCGTCGAGAGCCTGACGGCAGTACCTCAGCGCTTCGTCTCGGGCGGCCGCGATCTGCTGCTGCCGCTGTCGCTGCGAGTCCGCATCGTTGCCGATGCCCGAGCTGCGCGGCCGCTTTTTGTTCGCCTTCCGCCACCAACATGCGGTCCAGCGCCGCCTTGGCGCGATTGCGGGCGTCCGCGAACGTGTTCGTCTCTGCCGCTGTCGCGCCGCCGAGCGCCGGATCGAGTAGTCGAGTTTTGGCCTGCGACTGATAGGGCCCCGGCGCCGCGGCTACGGCCGTATACTGATGCCTGATCCAGTCTGCGCTGCCGTTCGCGAATTCCGGCTTGATCGGGCGACGGCGGCGGCAACGACTTCATATAGGCCATCGCCGACTCATGCCCAGGAAGCGGACGGCCAGATCGAATTCCGTCGGCGCCGCGCCGCCCGCATTGGCAATCCATCGCTGGGCGATGTCCAGCCCCTGCTTGTACTTCTTCACATCCGGCTTTAGCGCGATCTCCAAGGCTTGCACCGCCGCGCGGCCGCGAAGGGTATGAAAATCGGCCGGATCGTCGGGCAACTGTCCGAGCATTTCTTCAAACAGCGCGAACGCCTTGCCGGTGTCACCCAGTTCCTCGATGCAAAGTCCGCGTCCCAAGCGGGCATAGTAACCGGCCAGCCGCTCACGTTGCTGCTGATCGATCGCCTCAAACCGCCTGGCCGCATCGTTCAATGCGGCCGTTCGTTCGCCGTTGCCGGCGTCAAATGTCAGCGCCCGCTCGTATTGTACCGATGCCCGAGCCAAGCGTGCCTGAATCTGCCGGCGGTGCAACTCGTCGCGGACCTCGCTGCGCTTAATGTCCTCGCCGCGCTTGAACACGATCTTCTTCAACTCGACTTCGGCGGCGCTATCGGCAGCCGTCCATACCGCGTCGGATTGGGCCAGATAATCGCGGGCCAAGTGCATATACTTCTGCTCGTTCCGCACCCATGCGCTGCTCGCCCAAACTGCGCTGCAGCCGGCCGCGCCTCAAAAGCATGTTACCCAAGCGCGACTGCGCTGCTGGAGCCAGAGGGTGCTTCGGATGATCGGCAAGGAACGACTTTACGGCCTCCTGGGCAAGCCGGAAATGCGCGTCCCGCTCGCCTTCGACCGCGCGGCGGGCCGCCTCGATGTGGACTGCCGCCAATTCGTAGTCGATGGTCTCCGCGAAGCCGCTCGGCAAGCCGGGATTGGTTCGCACCTGCTGCAGGTAGCCAGCCGCGCCGGCGTAGTCCCCTTTCGCCTTCAGTCCGTCGAGGATTTCCTTTTGCGGATCGGCCGCAAGAACCGGCGCCCAACCAGGCCGATAAGGAACGCGGCGAAAACGACCAACGGCAGGCGCTGACGTGAGACGATGTGCGACATAACTCAATTATAGCTCGCCGCACTCAGTCTTTCACCGCCCGTCGCGCCGGATGGGCCTTCATTTCCTGGCGAATCACTTCGACGAATTCCTGATAGGCGGGCTTCTGGGCGACGCGGCTATCGACTTCCAATGCGAGATCGTGGGCACGCAGCAACGCCCGCGGCAATTTCACGTCGGGATGTCGCAGGAAAATGAACGGCGAATGCCGCAGTACTTCGGCCGTGTAGGCCGCCACGGCCGCCTGTCTGCAGCCACGGGACGGAACTCGTCATCTCCGATGCGAATTGCTGGCGACGGACCACGGCGACGGTTTTCTGCATGGGACTGCCGGACAGCGTCCGCTCGCCCTCGGGCACATACCACGTCAGATCGATCCTAGCCACGTCGGACGGGCCGTTGGGCGCCAACCGCAGCTCGAACAGGCCGGTCGCAGCCTGGCCTTCATGGAAGTCGGCCTCCACTGTGCCGGGCAACATGCCGGCCCAGTCGCCCGACTCGTGCCCGATGATCCGATATTCCAACACCGCCTTGGGATTGAAAGTCACTTGCAACCGAGCGGCCCGAGCGACGAGTTGCGGCCGGCCCGTGACGATCTCGCGCAAGGCCCAGCGAATCTGCTCGGCGCTGGTCGCGCGATGGACGCCGCCCTAGCCCGGCCTTCGACATGGCGGCCAACTGCGGGTCGGCATCCTTCTGCTGCTGGCCAAGATCAATCACGTCAAGACGAATCTTTTCGTGGGCGGCGTCGGCCAACTGCTTTTGGACCTTTTCGGCAGTGGCCGGATCGAGGTCCAGCAGCCCATCAGTAAGAAGCACGATCCGCACTTGCATCATTGGCACTTGCGGCCGCTTCTGCCCGAGCGATTCACGGGCCACGCTGAACGCTTCGAGGAGTCCGCCCGTGAAGTTCGTGGAGCCTTCCGCGGCAAGCGAATCGGCGGCCGCGCGGAACTGCGACATCGCCTCGCGGCCGAGATCTTCGACAAGCACGTGGGCTCCCTGATTAAACGTCACCAGCGAGACGCGATCGTCCGGCCCCAGGAGTTCCGGCAGGCCGGCCAGTGCGCGGCGGACAATCTCCATGCGGCTGCCCCAGCGCATGCTTGTCGATGTATCGACCAGAAGCACCAGGTGCAGCGGCGTGTGATGGGCAGAGTCGCCCTGCCACGCTTGGACTCCGAGTTGCAATAGCGCGAGTAGGCATCGTCGCTGATCGGCGACGGACCGCCGGCCACGGTCAGGCCCAATCCGCGGCTCAGGCGGCTTGGGGTAGCCGTAATCCATCGACGCCAAAAAATCCTCGCTCCGCACGCGATCGGCAGGCGGCAATTCGTTTCGCTCCAAGTAACGGCGCGTCAACTCGTAGCTCACAGGTTCCACTGCCAGCGGCACGGCGCAGGTTTGCAAGGGGCTGCCAGCCAGCGGAACGACGAAGGGATGGAAGCCCTTCTCGATGAGCAGGTTTCGGTTGGAACCGGACGCCAACGGCCAGTCCAGGCCGTGGGGCGTCAATCTTGTTGGCCGCCACGGCAGTTCGGGCAAATTGTCCCAGTCGGCATGAATGCCCAACTCGTGCTCGGCGGTTGCCATCGCCAAGGGGTCGGTCCCGGCCGGCATGGTGCCCACGGCCAGCGCTTCCCTCGCGGCGCGATCGGCGGCCGATTCGAGCGGCGCCAAGTCGATTTCCCGACGAGCGCTCGTAGTCCCGACTTTAGGCGGCATTGTCAGCATCATCTTCCGCAATCGATCCCAGCGAAGTCTCCAGTGGCGTTTCTTTCCGCGGCAGCGGCGGGCCTTGCTTCTTTGCAACCGGCGTTCCAGCTTCGTTCGTGCCCGCTTGATTGAGAAGCCATGATAAGAGCAGCGCGCTGCCGAAGCTGAGCGACACGGCGACGATCAGCGACATCGCCAGGGCTATGCGGCTGATTCGCAACGTCCGGTCCAAGGGCCGGCCCTTGCCGCGCACACCTGAGCGGTGCCCATGCCGCCGGAACGATGTCTCCAATTCGTATGGCACCGGCACGTCGCGGAGGGCCTCGTCAAGCCCTTCGTCATCGGCCAGTGGAATGGCCGCCAGACGCTGCAACAATCCATCCGGCAACTCCACCTCGCGAACCGCTTCGTCCAGCCCCGCATCGTCGGCATACGGCAACGCCAGCAGCCGCTCCAGCAGGCCGCTGGGCACTGTGACGGCCCTCAACTGGGCATCGAGTTTGAAATCGCCGGAGGCCATAGGTAAAGTACTTGGTGCTTAGAACCTAAACGTAAATGCTTACGACAACACGTCGCGTACGGAGTACTCAGTACTAAGTACTCTTCTTCGCTCGTTCCGTCGCCTGCTTCTCTGCCTCTTCCTTGCCGCCTGTCAACAACTCTCGCAGCCGGCCCCGCGCACCGGCTGACTCGCGAGAGCACGGTGCCCAGCGGCACGCCCAGCATCTCGCACGCCTCCTGGTGGGTCAACTCGGCCACCACAACCAAAATCAGCGTCTCTCGCAATTCGACCGGCAGCCGGGCCAGGGCACGCTGCATTTCGTCGGTCAACTCGTCGCGGTACGGATCGTCGGGCGGGGTCTCGACCTCCAGGCGAGGATCTTCGCCCAACACCGCGGGCGGGCGGTGCCGCCGCCAGTGGTCGGCCACGCGGCGGCGGAGGATCGACGCCAGCCACGCCCTGCCACCGCCATCCGGGCGAAAGAGTTTGCGGCTCTTCCAGGCGGAGCGAAAGGTCTCCTGGACCATGTCTTCCGCCTCGTGGCGATCCCCCACAAGCGGTACGCCAAGCGGTACATCGCCGCGCCGTGCTCGGCGACCATGCCGTTGAAGTCCGCGATGGTTAGCGCCACGGTCAATCTCCTAGGCTGTCGTTTGCGGGCGTGCGCGGACCTCGGGCGTGAGGATTATTCGCCGCAGCCGCGGGAAGTATTCCCGCCGACGCCTAAGTGCTTAGCTGGGAAGGGTTGCAATCATGCCGAGTGCCGCGATCCGGATTGCTTCGTCGCTCAGTGCGAGAGGCATTATGGGAATCGCTGCTTTGCTTGCAATTATAACCGGGATGTAGAAATCTTGCAGGAACCGCAGCCAACCAATACAATAGAGTTCGATCCAGCGAGTCTCCAATTGCGATGCCGTACCAGATCGAATTTGCCCGCATCGGTCAGGGGGCAATTGGAATCATTGGCCGCCAATGAACGTGCGGCGGTGCTGGCGGCCATAGAGGAGCGGTTGATTCACGAACCGCTTGTTGAAAACCGCAACCGGAAGTTGCTCCGCCCAATCCTGTTGCGCCGTGGGAGTTGCGGGTCGGTGAATTACGGGTCTTCTACGAGGTGCAAGAGGCCGATCAAATCACGAGCGATCAGGCGGGTGTTTCGGGAACGGTATACGTTCTCGCCGTCGGCAAGAAAGTAGGGAACGTCCTTTGGATTGAAGGGAAGAGAGTGGAGCTATGAAGGCCATCGAAATATCTACCGCGTTGAAGCCACTGGCTGAGTATGCAAGCGATCTGGACGACTTCGTTGTGTTGACGACCGACAACAAGCCGGTCGCAGCGATCGTTTCTTTGAAGAACGTCGATCCCGAGTCGTTGGCCCTGAGCACGAACGCCGAGTTCATGTCCATCGTGGAACAAGCACGCCGGGAGTGTGCCAACGGGCATACGATTTCGCTTCGCAACATTAAAGCGGAATTCGGCGGCTGACAAGATTGGCTTCTAAGCTTGCTCGTTTCGTCGCAAATACCGATCATGCCCACTCACCGAATTTATCGTGACCGGCGACTTACGCCAGAAGAAGCCGCGAAGTATCGCGAGATTCGGGAGAGAGTATCGCCGCACCTTGCCCGAACCAGTCGCCCGCCATCACGATCGCATGGCCGCCTACGACCAATTCTCGGAATACTGCGACAGCTTCGCACGGGCCGGCAATTTGCTCTCACGTATCGGCGATGTAGACTGACCCGGGAAAGGTCACTGAGCGATGTCAAAGACATCAATGCCTTTGAAGCCGCCCGCTTCTAGCCGTTTCGGGGACAGGATGTTTATCATCGTACTTGGTCTTGTATGGACCGGCGCGACCATGCTTTTTGACTACCACGTCTTTTCCACCGCCGTGCGGCAGATCACTGCCGAAGGTTTTCCAGTTTCGTCGGGTCACGTTGTAGAAAGCAATGTTGAATCGTACGGCAAGAAGCAGATTCGTTCTCGTCCTAGAATCATATTCACATACGAGGTTGACGCGCCGACTATCGTGGCAAACGCTACACGTACGCGAGCGAGGAATGGTCCTCAGGGGTCGAGCAGACCGCTCAAATCGTCAAGCGTTTTCCCGTCGGCGGAGTCGTTCTTGTGCATTACAACCCACGCGACCCAGCCGATTCTGTGTTGAATCCGGGACTATCGGGAAACGATCTCCTCGATATGATGTTCACGCTGCCGTTTAACGCGGCAATGCTCGCATTATGGTGGATGTTCATCCCAATCGTTTTCGACACTCGCTCGCGGCGGCCTGCGGGCGGAGCAAGAATACTTGATGATGGACATGTTGCCCGCATACGTCTGCCGCAGGTAGCGCCCATAGGCCTCGGTCTTGGACTAGCGTTCGTCTTACCCATTCTCGCAATGTTGGCTGTAGGATTCATCGTCGGCTCCGGTCCACCACTGCGCACGATGATCATAGTTTGGAGCGTTGTCGTGTCGTCCGTGCCGCTTGCGTGTTTGTGCCAGTGGCTCAGGATTTTGTCGGGCCGCTACGACCTGGTTCTCACCGCACTGCAGGGACAGTAACGCTGCCTCGATCCCAGGGACGAAAGGAAGAGGTCGTCGTTCCCCTGGCCAACGTCATTGGCGTCGATCTGGAAACGGTTGAGTTCCGTAAGTATAAAGGCGGGATCCAGCTTCAGCTACGCACCAGTGATCGGTTTTGTGACCACAGACGAACAACTTCGAGTGGAACGGATTGTAATCTGGCTGCGAAATGAATCGGCTCAAGCATTCCTGTTCGACTGGCTGTCGGAGCAAGTGAGAAACAAGAATTAACGTTTCACTGTGCGTTTGTAGTTTCGACTGCGCCCGCAGCAATCGTTATCGCGATCAGGCCGATCGCGTTAAGCGATTTGGCCAACTGCGTTGCGGCCCCGGAGTCCGATAGTTGCACAGAAACGCGTTCGTTTTGCAGAACGCGGTTCACTAAGGCACGCGGCTCATTTAACGGAATCGCGGCCTTTTCTCGCAACTCTTTGATTGCGGAAACCGTATTGCAGCCTCTCGTCCAGCCGGTAATTGCGACTTGTGACATTGCTACTCCATTCAATTTCGATATCCTCAGCTCCCCCAACGGCGTATATTGCCCCGCCTTCTGCAATCGGGATTTCCCAGTCCATGGACATGGTCGCTTACTTCAACTCACATACCGCGAGCCGTTTTCTTTGGAACCATTCCCGCCATCTGCTGTCCGCAGCCGCTCGACCAGCTCATGAATCCGGCTCTCCAGATGCGGCAGGGCTTCGTGCGATTGGGCACAGTCCAGGTCGTCAACGTGCCAGTACTCGATCCGGTCCTTCCAGAGCGGGAACTGCTGGGCCATCAGTGCGCGGTGCTCGGCTTCCTTGACGGCCACCACGAGATCGGCCTCGGCCAGGTCGGTGAGCGTCAGCGGTCTTGGGATCGCGCGGGGTTTCTTCCAGCGGAATCCCCCGCCGCTCCAGGGCCTCGGCCGTGTGGCTGGAAATCGGGCCAATGTTGCCCCACGTGCCGACCATTAGCCCCCGCGAATCGGCCTCCCAGCCGAGCTTTTCCTGGTCGGCCAGCCAATTGAAATAATGCTCCGCGTAGCGGCTGCGGTAATAGTTCGCGGAACAGACGAAAATCACTTTTTTAACCATAGCTTGATTATACTTTCCGGCTTGACGGCTGCCCAGTGCGAACTATCGTGGACCGCATGACGACCACGGACTTCCTAATTGCCCTAAATACCGCCCTCGGTTTGGGACTGCTTATCGGGCTGGAGCGGCAGTTGGGGCAGCATCCGGCGGGTATGAGGACCAGCGCCTTGGTCTGCGGCGGCGCGGCGATTTATGTGCTTTTGGCCCGTCCTTTCAACAGTCGGCGACCGAAACGGCCCGAGTTGCCGCCCAAGTGATCAGCGGGATGGGCTTTCTGGGCGGCGGCGTGATCCTCCGCGAGGGGCTCAGCGTCCGCGGCCTGACCTCGGCGGCCACGATCTGGTGTACGGCGGCCGTCGGCACGCTCTGCGGCGCGGGGCTGCTCGCCGAGGCCGCGCTGGCCGCGGTGGCGATTCTGATCACCAACTTGCGCCAATCCGGCCAGCCGCTGGGTCGATCGCCATGCGGCACAGCAGCCTTGCATCGAGGCAAGCTACCGGTTGAAGGTCATTTGCATGATGCCCGAAGAAACCCGCATCCGCCGCCTCTTGGCCCAGCAGATCGCCGCTCAGAAAAGCATGATCTTGCACGGCATCGGCATCCATTCCACAGACCATGCCGACCGCGGCCTGGTGGTTGTAGACCTGGAAATGCGGCAAGGCGACGAGCACCTCTTGCAGGATATCGTCGCCCAGCTTAACGCCGACCCGAGCACGACGTTGACGAGTTGGGAACGGCATTCGTAGGTCCCTTTGCCGAAAGGGACTAATGCGGTCGCCTTGATGAATAGGCCCAAGGTCTTGTCCGGATTCGGACCGCAATTGTCCTTTCCGGCAGAAAGGACCTACTGACATTGCCCCAAACCGCCGGCTTGTGTATCTTCCCGCCATGAATGTCGCAATCTTCCTCCCGAACTGGGTGGGCGACGCAGTCATGGCCACTCCCACCTTGAGGGCCGTGCGGCGGTATTTTGGACCCGCGGCGCGGATCATGGGCATTCTACGCCCGCAGCTAGTGGACCTGATGGCCGGGCAGCGCCTTGGATCGACGAACTGTACGCCTTCGATCCCCGATCGCGGCACAGGGAACATGGCCGGCTGGCGCTGATCGCGCGGCTACGGCGAGAACGATTCGATATCGCATTGCTCCTGACGAACTCGCTGCACACGGCCGTGATGGCCTGGCTCGGTGGCGCCGGCAGAAGGTCGGCTACGCTCGCGGCGGCCGTTCGTGGTTCCTGACGCACCGCGTACCGCCCCTTCGCGACGGCCGCGGCTATCGGCCCGCGCCGATGGTGGAAAGCTACCTCGCTCTGGCCCGCGCGATCGGCTGCCCGGATGAGTCGCAGCAATTGGAATTGTGCGTCACGGCGCGCGAGGCGGAACAGGCGGCGCGAGTGTGGCACGACTTGGGCTTGCGGAGCGACGGACGCGTGGTGGCCTTGAACTCCACCGGCGCATACGGCGCCGCCAAGCTCTGGCCGGCCGAACATTGCGCCGCGCTGGCAAGAGGCATCGTCGATGAACTCGATCACGACGTGCTCGTGCTCTGCGGGCCGGGCGAGCGCGACGCCGCCCGGCAGATCGCCGCGCGAGCGGTTCGCCGCGCGTCGTTTCGCTGGCCGCGCAAGACGTCAGCCTGGGGCTCGACCAAAGGCTGCCTCGCCCGCTGCCGGCTGATGGTTTCGACCGATAGCGGCCCACGGCACATCGCGGCCGCCTTGGGGCTGCCGGTGGTCACGCTGCTGGGGCCCACGCTGCCGGAGTGGATCGAGAACCCGACCGTCCGCGGTCCGATGTTGCGCGCCGAACTGCCTTGCCTGGGCTGCGGCCAGCGGGACTGCCCGCTGGGACATCATCGCTGCATGCGCGACCTCTCGCCTGGCCGCGTGCTGCGCGAGGTGGCCGCTTTGTTACTTGCAACGACAACCAAGGCGGCATGAAAGGTTGCGGGATGGAAACCATGTGGATCGCCGATGACCGCCGCACAAGATTGCAGTACGCCGGTTTGGCGAGTTTCGAGCAAGTCATGGCTACCACGGCTGGGCAGTGCAAGCGGGTGCTCGGCGACCGCGAGAACTGGTATCTACCGGGCAATGGCGGAGACGATGGGCCGACTGGCGACTCAGTACTCAGTACTCAGTACCCAGTACTCAGTACGCGCATCGGTTCCAGTGCAGCATCGTCCGGTCTTTACCTTAAGAAGCATCGCGAGCGAACGTGGAGAACCTGGCTTGCGTCCTTCCTGCGCACCGCCCCGCCGCAGCCCCGGCCGCATGGAAGCCGAAAACGCCATCGCCTTAGGCTCGCTGGGCATCGGCGTCATGCCGCTGACCGCCTACGGCGAAAAACTGCACATCGACGGACGCCTGGAATCGTTCCTGCTGAGCGAAGAACTGCAAGGCTACTGCGAGTTGCAGGATTTCATCGTGCAGCGGTTCGCGCCGAAGCAGAGCGACAAGCACTTGGATCGTCTGATCGTTCAAGTGGCCGACATCGCCCGGAGGTTCCATGCGGCCGGATTCAACCATCGCGACTTCTACTGCTGCCATTTCCTCGTCAAGGAAACGTCGCCGGGCCAGTTCGACGTGCGGCTTATCGACTTGCAGCGAGTGCAGCATAGGCGATGGTTTCGCCGCCGATGGATTGTCAAGGACCTGGCCCAATTAGCCAGCATGTCGCCCGATGCGCACGTTGGCTGCCGCGAGAAAGTTCTGTTCCTGCGGACCTATCTTGGCGTGAAGAAGTTGCGTCCGAAAGACAAGCGATTGGTAGATGCCGTGCTGGGAAAACTCATTTCGATTTATCGGCGCGAGATCAAACGAGTTCGGCAACTGCTCAACCGGAGCAACAACCCATGAGAATCGGGCTGGTTCTCGAGCAATTCGATCCGGCCCGCGGCGGCCGCGAACAGTGGACCTGGGCCTTTACCCAGCGCCTGCTCGAATTAGGTCACGAAGTGCATGTCGTCGCCCGAAGCTGCTCGGCCAAGGCGCGGCAACTGCCAATCGCCTATCACCCAGTTCAATGTGACCCATCGCCGGTGGTCTTTGCGGGCGCGGTGCGGGCGGTGCTGGAACCGCTGGCGCTGGACATCGTTCACGACATGGGCATGGGCTGGTACTGCGATGTCTTCCATCCGCACGGCGGATCGATGGCGGCCAGCGCCGAGCGGAAACTGCTGTTCCTGCCGAGGTGGCTGAGGGGCGCGAAGCGGATGGCCAACCGACTCTTGCCGCGGCACCGCACCTTCCGCGACCTGATGGCAAAGCAGTACGCCGATCATGGGCAGATCGTGCTCGCCCTGTCGCGGGCGTCGGCGGCCGATTTTCAGCGCTTCCACGGCGTCGATCCGCGGCGGATTCGCATCGTCTATAACGGCGTGGATAGCGAGCGATTCTCGCCGGAGACGTGTGCTCCGCACCGCACGCCCGCGCGGCGGCGGCTCGGCCTGCATCCTGATACTGTGGCGGCGCTGATCGTGGCCCACAACTTTCGCCTGAAGGGCGTGGCCACGCTCCTGAATGCGATGCGGCGGCTCGGCGGCGCTAGCAGCGATCTGCGGCTGGTGATCGTCGGCGGAAAGCATATTGATTCCTGGCAGCGGCAAGTCGCACGGCTCGGGTTGAGCGAAAGGATTCACTTCGCCGGGCGAGTCGACGACCCGCTTCCATACTACGCCGCCGCCGACTTTTACGTCCATCCAACCTATTACGATCCGTGCAGCCTCGTCGTGCTGGAAGCGGCCGCTTGCGGGCTGCCGCTGATCACCAGCCGCTACAACGGTGCGAGCGAGATGTTCACCGCGGGCGACGACGTGCTGCTCGTCGATGATCCGGCCGACGACAAGGAACTGGCCACCGCGATGCGCGCCCTCTTGGACGACGGCGCGCGGCGACGGCTGGGCGCGGCGGCGCGGCGGACCATTTTGCAACATTCGTTTCAAAGTAACGTTGATCACATTCTGGAAATCTACCGAGAAATCCTCGAAAGCCGCGGCGGCTTGCCCCACGGCTACCAGGTGTTCGCGGGGCGGATCAGCGCTCGCAGTACCGGCATCAGCCGGGATGCCGCACATTTTCCGGCCAAAGCCGGGACTACGAACGGCGCCCGAGCAACGACACTCGACATTTTGCAAGCAGGAGTGGACCCATGAAAATCGCTCTGGTTATTGATCACCTCGACCCACGCCGCGGCGGCGCGGAGCAGTGGACGTATCAGCACGCCCAAGGACTGCTCGCCCGCGGGCATGAGGTACACATCGTCGCGCAAGGTGTGGGCGGGCCGGCGGCCGCGTTGGATATCGTACCGCACCCGCTCGGTCCGATCCGCAACGTGCTCAAGAAGGCCGCCGCCGCCGAGGCCGTTCTGCGGCGATTGAACCTCGACATGATTCACGACATCGGACTGGGCTGGCACAACCACGTGCTCCAGTCGGAAGACGGCTCGCGGCTGGCGCAGTGGGAACAAAAGCTCCTGCTGTTGCCGCGGTGGCAACGGCCCTTGAAGCGTGCGATGCTGCGGCACTTGCCCCGATATCGCGATTTCCGCCGCCTTATGGCCCGGCAGTTCGACGATCCCCGCCGGATCGTGATCGCCGTCTCCCAAATGTGCGCCGGCCACTATCGGCAATACCACGACGTGCCCGACGAACGGATCCGGCTGGTCTATCACGGCGCCGACAACGAACGGTTTTCGCCCGCCCACCGCGACCGGTGGCGCGAGGAGGTTCGCGAGCGGCTACACGTCTGCGACGACGAGGTGCTGCTGTTATTCGTGGGCCATGACTACCAGCGCAAGGGGCTTTCGACCGCGGTCCGAGCTGCGCGACGACTGGCTGCCGAAGGGGCGCGCTTGCGATTGCTTGTGGTGGGCGGCAAAGGCCGAAAACGGGCCATGTCCGCCTCCGCGCACGACGCCCTGGTCATCCATGCCGGCGCGGCCGATGATCCGGTTCCCTACTACGCCGCCTCCGACGTTTTTGTGCTGCCGACGTTCTACGACCCATGCAGCCTGAGCGTTTCCGAGGCGGCGGCGAGCGGGCTGCCCAGCGTGACCACCCGCTTCAACGGCGCGGCGGAACTGCTCACCGAGGGCGTCGACGGCAGCGTGATCTCCGATCCGGCGGACGACCTCGAACTGGCGGCCTCGCTCCGACCGCTCATGGACGCCGGCGTTCGGCAGCGTATGGGCGAAGCCGCGCAAGCTTGCGCTCAAGTACACGCTCGACCGCAACTGCGACGAGATCGTTTCGATCTACCGGCAAATTGGCGGACAGAAGCTCCGCGCCGCGTGAAGGTGGCACGCTCTGAGCATCCAGCGAAGCGCGTGGTCCCGGCCGCGACACGCCCTTCGCTGGAAGCTCAGGACGTGCCACCCATCGCGCACCTTTTTGGAACAGCTTAATCCTGCGCGGGCAGCTTGCCGCTGGAGATCTTATCGCCGTACGTGGGAGACTTCGGGTCGGCGGGCTTGCTCTTCATCTCGGCGACCTTGTCCATCGCTTTGAAGATTTTGTCGGTGTTCTTCTTGTCCTTCTTGCTGATGAGCTTGGCAAGCTGTTTGCCGTAGGCGTTGCGGATCTTCTTGTTCTTTGCATCGGCGTGACAAATGCCGCAACTCGTTTGGTCCACCGCGGCGGCCAGGGCGACATCGCTGGCCGCGGTGCTGTCCGGCTTGACGTACTTGGATTTGAAGGCGTCGCGGAACTCCTTGACGGCCGACGCCGGCGAGGCGGACATGGCAATCAACGCGATAACGGTAAAAGTGAAGAACGTGGACGAAAGAACGAAACGCTTGCTCATCAGACACCTTTCTGGGTGGGAAAATTGGCGGGTTTTACTTGCAGGGTTTCCATTATTACTGATCGAACTGGCAAAAGCAAGCAGACGGCACGGTTTTTGCGCGACGTTTCATTCTCCCCTTTCGGGTGATTCACAATGGCCTTGCCGCGCTACTTGTAATAGGCCGATATTAAAGGACTCGCGCTACGCCTCCGGCCAACCCTGAGCACCGACCAACGGCACGAAGCGGCAGGCCGAGAGCGCCTCGGCAAACGTCTTGTCGCGGACCTTGCGGATCGCCTTCAACATCTGCTCTTCCCGATCGCCCAAAGGGATTACGAGGATACCGTCAGGAGTCAGTTGATCGATCAAATGTTGCGGCGGCGCCGCGGCGGCCGCGGTCACGAGGATTCGATCGTAGGGCGCATCGGACGGCCACCCGAGCGAGCCGTCGCCGACGATCAACTTCACGTGAGAATAGCCTAACTCGACGAGCGCCGCTTCGGCACGGCGTGAAAGGGCCTCGTGCCGCTCGATGCTGACGACATCCGCCGCCAATTCCGCGAGAATGGCCGTCTGGTATCCGCTACCGGTGCCGATCTCCAACATGCGCTCCGTGCCGCGCAAGGCCAGCGCCTGGGTCATCAGCGCCACAATGTACGGCTGGCTGATCGTCTGCCCGCAATCAATGGCAAGAGCCCGATCCGCATAAGCCTCCGCACGGGCCGACTCGTCGAGGAACCGCTCGCGCGGAACCCGCGCTATCGCGTCCAACACCCGCACGTCGAGGATGCCGCGGCCTTGCAAGTGCTTCCGCAGCATGACCTGCTTGTCGTGTTGGAGTGCGGCTGCGGGCTTGGAAGGTTGGGACATGGGGCCTACCCCGCTTCCCGCCAATCAACGAGATGCAACTCGACGTTATACCGCCCTTGAAAACTGTTGATAACGGGCCGAAAGGCAATGTCAAAGGGCCGGTTCAAGGCCATCATCGGCTCCGCCCACTCGGCCTGGCCGAAGGCCACCGCGCGAAGGCTCACGCCATGCTGCGCCAGCCGCAGTGAAAGATGCCGCCCGCCCGCGCCGATCGCCTTGGGCTGTCCTTGCAACGTAGCTCCGCTGGCGCAGAGCAGCGGCCGGGCGTTATGCTGCCCAAAGGGCGCCAGCCTCTCGATTTGGCCGACCGTCTTCGTCGTGAACGCACTGAGGGGAAACTCGGCGTCGATGAGCAAATCGGCAACTCGCTCCTGTTGGCTGATCTCGGACGCAGCCACTTCGCAGAACGCTGTGCGGAAGGCGTCTACCCGTTCTTCGTCAATCTTCAATCCGGCTGCCGCGGCATGTCCGCCGTGTGCCAACAGACATTCGTCGCAAGCCTCCAACGCGGCATGCAAGTCGAAGCCCGGAACGCTCCGCGCCGAGCCGACGCCGGGCCGATTGCCCATCGCGTCCAGCGCAACGAGCACGACCGGACGGTGGTATTTCTCGGCCAGCCGGCCAGCAACGATGCCGATCACGCCCGCGTGCCAGCCCCGATCGGCCAGCACAAAGGCCGAATCGTCCGCCTCGTTGAAACGCTCCTCGATCTGCTTCTTCGCAGCGATCTGCATGGAACGCTCGAGCGTTTGCCGGCTGCCGTTGAGCTGGTCGATGTATTGCGCAAGTCGCAGCGCACGGTCTGGCCGATCGGTCACCAGCAGCTCGACGCCGAGTTGGGCCTGTGCCAGTCGGCCGGCGGCATTCAGCCGCGGCGCGATCGCGAAGCCGATGTCCTCGCTGTCTAGGCGGCCCTTGCCTTCGCCATTGGTCTTGGGTTCGACCTTGGCAATCTTCATCAGTGTCGCCATGCCGAGAGTTGGACATTGGGCGAGGCTCGCCAGCCCGTGATGCACAAGCACGCGATTCTCGTCCACGAGCGGCACAACGTCGGCCACCGTGCCCAACGCGGCCAGGCCGACCGCCTGCACGAGGAAGTCGCGCATCCGCGGACTCACCTTTTGCGCCCGCTGGCCTGCTGGCAAATCGCCCAGGCCAATTTGAAGGCCACGCCCGAACCGCTCAGACCCGTGAAGGGGTACGTGCCTTCGAGTTGCGGATGGACGATCGCTACCGCATCGGGCAGTTGCTGGCCGATCGTGTGGTGATCGGTGATAATCAGATCGAGCCCGCACTGTCGCGCGACGGCCGCTTCCTCGACGCCGCTGATGCCGCAGTTGACGGTGATCATCAGCGCCGCGCGGCCGCCGCCCCACGATTGCACCGCCTCGCAGTTCAGGCCGTAACCCTCATCGACGCGGTGCGGCACATAGTAGCTGACCTCGGCCCCCAATAGCTTCAAGCAGAGATAGAGGATCGCCGTGCCCGACATGCCGTCAACGTCGTAGTCGCCGTAGATGACGATCCGCTCGCGGGCCGCGACCGCTGCATGAATCCGCCGCGCGGCCGCCGCGCAGCCGGGCAACGTCTCCGGGTCGTAAAGGTCCGTGAGCTTAGGCTCGAGGAATGAGCGGGCCTTGGAAGGGTCGGTGATGCCGCGGCAGATCAACAACTGGGCCACCACGTCCGGCACGCCCGCCGCGCGCTGCAAGGCGGCGATGCTCACAGGGTCGTGCGAACGAATATGCCAGCGCTTGGCCATGGGATACGATCCGTCGTTGACTCTCGTGCCCTCGCTCTGCGTAGGCACGCACTGGACGGCCGCTCTGCGGCCACGTTAGGGCCGCAGAGCGGCCTGCACGCACGTTACGACGCGGAGCGTCGTAACGAGGATTTACTTCTTCTTTTCGTTGTGCTCGGTATGTTTCCGGCACGTCGGGCAATACTTCTTGAGCGTCAGTTTTTCGCCGCCCGTCTTCCGCTTCAGCGTGTAGTTGTGGTCGCTGCTCTCTTTGCAGACGAGAAACACGGTTTCTGACTTTTTCTTGCTCTTGGCCATCGGAGGGGATACCTGTTCAACTTGGCTACTTTTCCAAACGGTCCATTCTACAAAATCCGGGCCGTTTGGGAACGGGGGGTAGCAACCCACCGCACCTTCGCTTATCCTGATTTTTCGGGACTGTCCCAATTAACGCTCTGTCCAAACCTCACAACTTCTTTCCTCGACTGGGTCCATCATGAGCTGCATCCTCTCCGTCATTTTAGCCGCATTGATCACCGCCACGCCCGCGCCGAAAGCTGATTTCGCTTTCAAGGAAGTCAACGACGCCGGACTTGAACTGACCGACGGCGGAAAACCCGTTTTCGTCTACAACTTCGGCATGATCTCATCGGACGTCAAAGGCGCGGTCACTCGATCGTGTTACCTGCATCCTGTTTACGCCCCCAACGGCGTCTTAATCACCGACGATTTCAACCCCAATCATCAGCACCATCGCGGCATCTCCTGGATGTGGCAGGACATAACCGTTGACGGCCGCAACGGCGATATCTGGACGCTTAAAAAAGGTTTTCAAGAACGCTTCGTCCGCTTCAAGGCGCAGGAAGCCAACGGCCCCACCGCAAAGCTGGCCGTCGAGAACGGCTGGTTTGACGGCGAGAAGAAGTTCGTCAAGGAAGACGTTGAGATAATTGTTCACGGCGTGGAAACGAACATTGGCAGCATGCGTCGGCAGCTTGACTTCACCGTCCGCATCGAGGCGGTTGACAAGCCGGTACGGATTGTCGGCACGTCCGAAGGCAACAAGGGCTTTGGCGGTTTCTGCTTCCGCTTGCGCCCCGCGACGGCGGCTCGGCGAAGACGACCATCCGCACGGACAAAGGCATTTCCGCAAAGGATGAAGAAATGGGCAGACATCCCTGGGCGGAAGTCTCCGGCACATTCCACGGCGAGAAGGCATGGGGCCGCATCGACGATCTCGAAGGCAATCCCGGCTTTCCGCAAAACGGCTGGCTATTGCGGCACGGCTTCGGTTTTATGAACGTCTCCTATCCAGGACGCACGCCGATCACGTTGCAGCCCGGCAAGCCGCTGGAGCTGAAGTATCGCGTCACGCTGGGATCGGGCGAACCCCCGACGACTTGAAGCCGCGCGTCAGGGCGGCGCGCTTACGACGAGCGAACCTTTGCCGGACGTGACCCGAATTTGCGCGACGAACAACTGCACTGAGCCGTTGGCCACGAAGCCGATCCGATCGCCTTCGGGCAGGAGGATCGGACCGTCGTGTAATTCCGTCAACGCGCCAGACCATGACAAGCATGGCTTGCCGTCAACTCGTACGGCAATTGTCGCGGCCGATCCATCGGAGTCAACCTTCAACGCCAGCACGTGCCGTTTGCCTTCCGAGAACCCATCTGCCGCGGCACCGCGATCTTCGCGATCGTCATCGAGTCGATTGATCGTCCACGGATCAGGATGAAGTTTTCCCCGAATGCTCGGATTGACGCGGACACGCCGCGGCCCGACAGGAACTATCAGGGAGATCATGCGGGCCGCCGGCCGGTGTGCGAACTCGATTTCCAACTCGTAGCTGCCGGAGACCGCGGCGGGAAGCATCAGCGCACCTTGTTCTCCGCTTTCGCGCAAGTTTAATTCCTTTCCTTCGCGGGAGAAATCGCCGCTTATCCGATCGCGGGCAAGATCGATGTGGGGTAAGATATCGACCCACTTATCGGCGAGACAGGCTTCGGTCGGCCGGCGCTCTTTTGATCCTGCCTCTGCCGCCCGCCTGGCGCAGTGCGCTGAATGGAACGTCACGTCAGAATCGACCGCTACTCCCACTACCGGGCGCACTTGCCTTGACGGGTCCGCACTATGACTGACAGGAAAAACCGATGGCGGCGCCGTGCATTGAACGAGAGGTGCGCCGTCCAACGAAGCGTCGATCGTCGCGTCCTTGCCGTGCAGACGTACGCTCATCAGCAGCTTATAACGCTTGCCGTTGGTCAACGGATCGAATCGCCGCCCGGTTGGATTTCCCTCTTTTCCGAGACCATGTCCGTCGAATTCGTTGAAGCCGTACATTCGGCCATCGCCGGCGGCAACCAGCAATTGCGACAGGTTCTCGTCGCCCACCGGCGCCATTATGCGAACCAGCCCTTCGCCCGAATTGCGTGTGAACTCGACTTCCAAGTCGTAATCGCCATGCACCGCGACCGGCAGGGCGATCCGCGGGTACCCGCTCGACCCACGACATCCGATTCCGTCTTTCCGCGCCTCCCAAAGGTCGCTGACGCGGTCGCGATCGAGGTCCATGTACGGCAGTACGTCGATCCACTCGTTTTGCGGAAGCTCCTTGCCGTGAGTCGAGCCTTGCGGCGGCTTGTCGTTCTCGCGCCGTGTTGTGTGGCGATTTATCGGTCGGCTTCGTGCTCGTCGTCCATAATTGGCGCCCGGCAAAGAGCGCCAGTGAGAGCAACGCGATCACCGCTGCTGCGACAAACGCCCAGGCGACGCCGGATTCCTTCTTCTTCGGAACCGAACTCGACGCGGCGAACTGAGATTCATCGGCCGACGCCGAGGCGGCCCCGAGCGAAGGCCCGGTATTCCCGCCAAAAAAACGAACGGGCTCGTCGCTTGTGGTGCCCTTGTGCCCGGCATTGTACCGGCTCAACAACTTCGGCAAATCGCTGCCGGCTGCATGGGGCGTGAATGCGGCGGCTGCTTCTGCCGGCGTCGCGAAACGGTCGCCGGGGTCCTTGGCCACCATCCGTCCGATGATTGCCGCCAGCGGTTCGGAGACTTCGTTCCGCATTTCCCGAACGGACGACAGCGGATCATTCAAATCGCGCCATCATCTTTTCGTCGGCCGAACGATACTTCGCGGCCAAGAATGGCGTCCGGCCCGTCAGCAGCCAGTACGTCGAGCAGCCGAGGCTGTAGATGTCTGCGCGGATATCGGCGCGGCGGCTGTCAGCGACCTGCTCCGGGGCGATGTATTCGGCCGTGCCGATCGCCTCGCCCGCCTCGCTCACTTCACCCGGTTCCGCCGGTTCGGCGCGAAATCGGGCAAGCCCCAGATCGAGAATCTTCACCTGCCCGCCGCGCGAAAGCATCATATTGGAGGGCTTGATATCGCGATGAACGAGTCCGTGTTCGTGGGCCGCCTGCAGGCCGAGAGCCGCCTGCCGTGCCAACTCGCAAGCGTCGGCGATCTCCAATCGACCGCACGTCCGCACAAGAAGCGAAAGGTTCACGCCGTTGACAAACTCCATCACCAGGAACCGAGTGCCGTCAATCTCGCGGGCGTCGAAGGCTTGAACAACATTGGGGTGATTCACGCGGCCGGCGGCCTTGATCTCGCGATCGAAGCGGGCCAAGCGCGGGGATCGACGGCCAAGTACCGGGGAAGCAGCTTGATGGCGACGAGCTTTTCCAGGCGGCGGTGCATCGCCTTATAGACTCGTCCCATGCCGCCAGCTGCCCAACCGCTTCAGCAAGCGGTACTCTCCCAAACTGCCGCGCGCCGCGGCCCGATGAAGTGCTCTCCTCGGAGCCGGAATCGTCAGCGGAATCGAAGTGACTGTCCATCGCGGCAACGCTCCAAAACGAGGCCACTCCATGCGCCACATCGCTGGACGCCCGTTCATAGTCACTCATTACTATATCGAACTGGGACGAGATCGTCAAGAATCTACTTCGCACCAAGCGTCGGAAGCGTCTCAGAACCCTGATGACCCTTAACTTTCAGACCTTGGAAGACGTATCACTCTTTTCCGCGTGAGGTATAATTCGATGAAGCGTCCGATGCAGTCGGGAGTAAGACAATGACGAGCGACTCGTACGTTCGCACCGACAACGGGAGGCACTGCGACGCTGAAGAATTTATGGCCGTGCAATGAAAACCCTCGGTCTTCTCGGCGGCGTGGCGAGCGGCAAGAGCCTGGTCTCCGGTCAACTGGCCACGATGGGCGCATTGATCCTCAATGCCGATCGTGCGGGGCATGAAGCATTGCGAATGCCGGAAATTGAAGCGGCGGCGCGGCAGCGCTGGGTAGTCAGATATTTAACAGTGAGGGGCATATTGACCGAGCAAAACTTGCAAAGATCGTCTTCGCCCCGCCGCCGGACGGGCCGCGAGAACGAAGACATCTGGAAGCCATGACTCATCCCGAAATTGGCCGCCGATTGGCGGCGCAAGTTGAAGAACACAAAGACCTTGCGCCGCTTGTCGTGGTGGATGCCGCATTGCTTTTTGAAGCCGGATGGGATAAACTTTGTGCCTGTACAGCCTTCGTCGATGCGCCGTGCGCGGCGCGTCTGGCGAGGGCCTTGCAACGGGGATGGACGGAAGAGGATTTTGCCGCCCGGGAGGAGGCTCAGGATTCGTTGGACTCCAAGCGTGCCCGAGCCGATTGGATTATTGACAACTCGGGCTCGGTCGAACATACTGAGGCACAGGTCAAGTGCCTTTGGCAGTCCCTTGTCGAGTAATACTGTCAGTTGACCTAATCAGTTGACCCTGTCGGTTGATTTCCCGCCTTTGCGAATTCCTCGCGCCGAAACCTCCGCAACTTGACGATCCGCGATAAGCGGTCGTTGGCCCGTTGCGTACACAACCCGCCGCCGGCGCCATCCGCGCGTTGGCAAGAATTGCTCCTCAGGAGTTTGATTGATGCCTACCACACGACCGTTCGGTTCGCCTCGCGACGAGCGCGATCAGCGCGACGACGCGGCCGAAACGCCCGATCCGTTCAACAAGCGTGAAGCGGAAGCGCCGCCGCGTGATCGGCGCCGGTCGGGCCAGCGCGTGCCCGAGCAGCGCCCCTCCGAGCAGCATGACGGAGAGACCGACTATCCGTATTCCTATGACATCGACAACGAGGAGCCGCTCTCGATTGCCGAAGAAATCGCGGCCGGCGCCGCGGAGTTGCCCGCCGACATCCACGAGCGTTACGAACAGATCAAGCAGTCCGGCGACACGCACATCGCCGAGTTGCAGAGGATGTCGATGGCCGAGTTGATCGAGGAGGCCCGCAAGGAGAACCTCACCGACTACACCGGCATCAAGAAGCAGGACCTGATCTTCAAGATCCTCAAGGAGCGGGTGAAGCTCAACGGCCTGATGTTCGGCGAGGGCACGCTGGAAGTCCTGCCCGACGGTTTCGGCTTCCTCCGCAGCCCCGACTACCACTACCTCTCCTGCCCGGACGACATCTACGTCTCGCCCAGCCAGATTCGCCGCTTCGGCCTGCAGACCGGGGCCACGGTTTCGGGCCAGATTCGCCCGCCGAAGGAGAACGAGCGCTACTTCGCCCTGCTGCGCGTCGAGGCGATCAACTACCAGGACCCGAACCTGCTGGCCGAACAAGGTCTCCTTCGACGACCTGACGCCGCTGCACCCCGACAAGCGGATCCGCATGGAGGCCGCGCCGGACGAGATCAGCATGCGGGTGGTCGACCTGATCGTGCCCATCGGCTTCGGCCAGCGCGGGCTTGATCGTCAGCCCGCCGCGGGCCGGCAAGACGATCCTGCTGCAGAAGATGGCCAAGGCGGCGCTGACGAACCATCCCGACCTCTACGTCATCATGCTGCTTGATCGACGAGCGGCCGGAAGAAGTGACCGACATGGAGCGGCAGGTCAAAGGGCCGAACTGCGAAGTGATCAGCTCGACGTTCGACGAGCCGGCCGCCGGCACATCCAGGTCTCGGAGATGGTCATCGAAAAGGCCAAGCGGATGGTCGAGTACGGCCACGACGTGGTGATCTTCCTCGATTCGATCACGCGGCTGGCCCGGGCCTGGAACTCCGAGTGCCCGCACTCGGGCAAGATCCTCTCCGGCGGCGTCGACGCCAACGCCCTGCAGCGGCCGAAGCGGTTCTTCGGCTCGGCCCGCAAGGTCGAGGAAGGCGGCTCGCTGACGATCATCGGCACGGCCCTGGTCGACACCGGCAGCCGCATGGACGAAGTGATCTTCGAGGAGTTCAAGGGCACCGGCAACCTGGAGATCGTGCTCGACCGCAAGCTGGTCGACAAGCGCATCTGGCCGGCGATCGACATCAACCGCAGCGGCACGCGCAAGGAAGAGATGCTGCTGGACCCGGAGGAATACCGCCGGATCTGCATCCTGCGCCGGGTGCTCAACGACATGAACCCGCCCGACGCCATGGAACTGCTCGTCAACCGGCTGCAAAAGACCAAGACCAACGCCGAGTTCCTGATGAGCATGAATGCGAAGGGCTGATGGCTAACCGTATACGAAGGAACTGCGAACGGCGGCGATGGGCGGCTTTGCCATCGTCGTCGTCGCGGTTCAACGAGTCGATCACCGCGCGCCTGCTCGACGGGCGCCGTGGAGACGCTCGTGGCGCACGGCGTGCCGGAGGACCAGATCGACGTGGCCTGGGTGCCCGGCGCGTTCGAGATCCCCACGGTGGCCGCGCGGCTGGCGGCGGCCGGCCGGTACGCGGCCATCCTCTGCCTGGGCGCGGTGATTCGCGGCGAGACCACGCACGACCAGCACATCAATCGGGCGGTGAGTCTGGCCTTGGCGAAACTCGGCACACAGTACGGGCTGCCGGTGTTGTTCGGCGTGCTCACCTGCGATACGCTCGAGCAGGCTATCGCCCGCACCGGCGGCCGCGCGGCGACGACCGGCAAGGACGACGCCCAAGCCCATCTAGGCAACAAGGGCGTCGATTGTGCGCTGGCGGCGCTGGAAATGGTCGACCTGTTGAGCAAACTGCCGAAAGCGTAACGCCGCATGAGACCACGAACCTTCGCCCGTGAAATTGCTTTTCAGGTCCTCTACCGCGAGGACTTGAATCCTGTTCCGGAAGGCGATCCCGCTGCGCCAAGACGCGCTGCTGGACCAGGGCCGGCAGACGCGCGAGTTGGTGGAATTCGTCAAGCACCTGGCCGCCCTGCGCGACCAGGAAGACGTCGCTCGGCCGACGAGGGCGAGTTCTATTCGCAGTGGATTCGGACGCCGGCACTGGTCGAGTTTTCGCGAAGGCTGATCGAGGGGGTGACCGACGCATCGCACGGAATTGGACGAAAAGATCGCCGCGGCCGCCGACAATTGGAGCCTCGACCGCATGGCCGCCACCGACCGCAACGTGCTGCGGCTGGGCGCTACGAATTGCTCTACACCGACACGCCCGGAAGGTCGCGATCGACGAGGCCGTCGAACTGGCCAAGCGCTTCGGCGGCGCGCAGTCGGCGCAGTTCGTCAACGGCATTCTCGACAAGCTCATGCAACGAAAGGAAATGGCGGCGAAATCCGATGGGCCTCTTCGACAAACTCAAGCAAGGTCTCAAAAGACCGCGCAGTTCCTCAACACCGACGTCCGCGACCTGTTCAAGAGGAAGGGCGGCTGGTCGACGAGCGTTTCCTCGACGAACTGTTCGATATGCTCGTCAAGACCGACATGGGCGTCGAGGCTGCGCAGGAAATCGCCGACGAGATCCGCACGAAGTTCCGCGCCCGCGTCGTCGACACATGGACGAGATCCTCGAGCAGATCAAGACAAAGCTCAAGGCCGCTGCTGGCCCAGCCGGCCGAGCCGATCCGCTTCGCCGCCAGCGGCCCGACGGTGATCATGGTGGCGGGCGTGAACGGCGGCCGGCAAAACGACCACCGATCGCCAAGCTGACGTGCATGTTCCAGGGCGAGGGCAAGGAAGGTCGTGCTCGGCGCGGCCGACACGTTCCGCGCCGCGGCCGTCGAGCAGTTGACCATCTGGGCCGAAGCGGCTGGGGGCGGAGATCGTCACCGGGCCGTCGGGCAGCGACCCGGCCAGCGTGGCCCATCGCGCGGTCGCCCACGCCTTGCAAACCGGGGCCGACGTCTGCATCGTCGATACGGCCGGCCGCTTGCAAACGCAGCAGAACCTGATGCAGGAGCTGACCAAAATCCATCGCGTGCTGGGCAAGCAGATTCCCGACGCCCCGCACGAAGTGCTGCTGGTGCTCGACGCCACGACCGGCCAGAACGGCATCAGCCAGGCCCAGCACTTCACCGAGGCCGTGCACTGCACCGGGCCTGGTGCTGGCCAAGCTCGACGGCACGGCCAAGGGCGGCGTCGTGGTGGCCATCCGCAAGCAGGTCGGCCTGCCGGTGAAATACATCGGCGTCGGCGAGAAGGCCGAAGACCTGGCCCTCTTCGAGCCGGACAATTTCGTCGAACGCCCTGTTCGATGACATGATGTGACGCGCTATGTCGCTTCACGCGCCGTGGTGGCCCCTCGATGACCAAGCCGAAGCGGCGCGGACCAATCGACGTTCGTGCTTGTGCGCGGCTTTTGTCGATGAGCATTGCGCAAACGGCGGGTATTCTTCGGAGTTCCGACCTGCTTTGTCTCGCGCCGTGAAGTGGCGCTCGACTTGGTACGCGCGTTGCTGCTTCAACCGCGATGCGTTTCGTTTTGTCCCCACTCACATCCCCTTCAAGGAGGCGGTTATGTTTACGAGAAATCGTTTGATTTTTGTGTCGCTGGCATTGCTGGCGTTTGGCACGGCGGCAGTTGCGCTTTAGTGCGCAAGACCAGCCTAATCCCAATCAGCAAAACCCGAACCCAGTGCTGTCCGGTCCGACGGTGGCCGGCAAGGCCCAACCGGGCCAAGTTCAGCAGCCGGACCAAGCTCAGCCGAACCAAGTTCAGCCCGGCCAGACGCAACCCGGTCAGACCCAACCCGGGCAGGCCAGACGAACCGGCAGCAGCCCTATCAGGTGAACATGAATCCTGGCGTCATGGAACAAGGCCGGATGGGCCGGAACGGCAAGCAGGACGTTGATTTGTTCTTAATTCCGTGCCTGATCAACGCCAACAATGGCGAGGTGACGCTGGCGAACATCGCCACCCAAAAGGCGCAGTCCAACGACGTAAAAGAGTTCGCCCAACAGATGATCAAGGACCATTCGGCGGCGGCAAAGGAGTTCGAGCAGTTGCAGGCGAACATGAAGCAGCAACTCCGCCCGCAGAATCCCAATAACACGCCAGTGGCGGCGGCGCTGTTCGAAGTCAACCAGGAAATCGAGCAGACCTGCCTGAACAACGCGCAGCGCGAACTGGAGCAACAGAGCGGGGCCAATTTCGACCGCTGCTACATCGGCATGCAAGTGGGCATGCATTCGCAATTGGCGAGCGTTGTTTCGGTGCTGAAGAACCGCGTCACGTCTCCGGAGTTCAAGAAGGCCATCGAAGGGACATCGCAGGTTGTCGACCGGCACCTGGAGCAGGCTAAGAAGATCATGAAGGAGCTTGAGCAGCAGCCTGCCGCGGCAACTGGGACCATTCGTTAGTGTTCCTCGATTACTAATGTGAGAAGCCAATCGGCGTGGACCGACTTTCGTTTCGATTGCCCGCGATCGCGGGCAATCCAGCGGAACGCCGGTCCACGTCCGGCTTCGCGCTATGCCGTAACCTTATTCATTGATGCGTCGAAAATGCTCTGAATTGACTTATCCAGCATGGCGTTGATACTCGGCATCCGATTGCTGAGCCGTCAGCCCTTCGACCAGCGCCCGTGAAAAGCTGGCCACGATGCCGTGGTTCTTCCGCAGGAGTTCGTTGCCCTGGTCCCGCGAGTAACCGCCCGACAAGGCGACTACCTTCAACACCTTGGGATGCTTGACGCAATCCTGGTAAAGGTCGGCAAGATTCGGCAGCGTGAGCTTGAGCATTACCTGTTGCCCGGCGGGCAGTTTGCCGAGCCGTTCCAGAATGCCCTCTTTGAGCAGGTCTTCGGCCTTTGCCTTTTCAGGGCAGTGGATGTCCACCTCCGGCTCGATGATCGGCATGAGGCCCTTGGCGAGAATCTGGCCGGCCACTTCGAATTGCTGGTCGAGAACCGCGGCGACGCCCGCCGCGTTGGCATGCAGGATGACCGAGCGCATCTTGGTGCCGAAGATGCGTTTGGCGTAGGCCCTGTCGAGCAGTTCGCCCAGCTTGGGCATCGGCTTCATTAACTGTACGCCGTCTTTCTCGGCGGCAAGGCCCTGGTCGACTTTCACGAACGGCACGACCATCTTCACGTTCCAGAGATAGTCGGCGGTGGGCTGTCCTTCGATGTCGCGGTCCATCGTGCCTTCGAACAGAATGGCAGCCGAGAATCCGGTCGCCGTTGAAGGCGGGACTGGTGATGATCCGCGCCCGCGTCTGGTGCATGATCGTGAACATCTCGTCGTCGTTGGACCAGGCGCCTTCCTTGATGCCGTAAGATTTCAGGGCCTTGGGCGTGCTGCCGCCGCTTTGGTCGAGGGCCGCAATGAAACCGGGTTTCGACTTTACTTTATCGAGTTGTTGAGAATTGCTCATTATTGTCACTTTGGAATTGATGGTTAGTGGAATGCTAATTGCGCCCTATGATACCAAATCCGACGGCATTGACAATGTAGCCGTTGGCTCAGTTTCCTCCCTTCAAAGCTCGCCGTCCCGCGCACCCGGATTCGAATGCTAGGTGTGCGAGGCCCCATCTTGGTTGTCATCCTTGCCCGAGGAATCTCTTATGGCCTGCGACACCTTGAGCCCCACGAGGCCGGCGACAAGTGTCGCCAGGTATATCTGGCCGGTGATGGCTTCGATCCAGGCCAAGGTTCGAGCCAACGGCGCGACGGGCGTCACGTCGCCATACCCCACGGTGGCCAAGGTGATGAAGCTGTAGTAGCTGAGGACGCCCCGATCGATCGTTTCCGCAGCGTGCGGCGCCTTCGGCGAAACCGACTGGTTAAATGACCCCGGCCAGGCTGTCTCGATCGCAGAATAGAAGAGCGTCCAGATGATTCCCAGCAGCAGATAACCACAGACGGCGCCGAAGATCGCATCGCCGGACGCTTGATTAACAAAGATCGCGCGAAGAATCTGGTATAGGGCAAATGCAAAAACACAGGCCGCCAAAAGATGCGAACCCACCAGGATCGCGCGGCCCGGTGCCCCACCTAGCCCGTGGCCGATCCAGATGCCGCAAACGGAGAGCAAGCCGGCGGAGATCGCGGTGATGCGGTGTTCTCGCCGTTCCACGACCAGCAGCAAGACGGCCCCCATCAGCAGCGAGAAGAACACATCGAACGAGCCTTCATCGCCGAAAACCCCGGACGCGAGCGGCTGCGCGACTGCCAACAGGATTACGGCGGCGAGCACCGCTGCGAACCGCCAGCGCCGGCGGACAACAACGTGAATGGCATCGCGGTTCATGGTTGAATAATCAATGATTAACGTTCTCGATTTTCGGTGTCGAACCCGGAATTGCGATCTTCCGGAACATCAATCGCCGGCCCGGAGCTAGAAGCCTCGAACGCTTTCATCGCCGACTTGAGCGTGGGATAAACGTTATCGGCGCCGATGGCCGACATCGCGCCGGCGCGTGAAGGAAGTTACGCGCTTCGGTGCGGAAGCCGGCCAATCCCAGGCGAATGCCCTGGCGGTCGAGTTCGCGGGCCAGTTCTTGGAGGGTCTCCGCTCCTGACGTGTCGATCGAGTTGACGGTGTTCCCGTCGATGATCACCATTTTCAGGCCGCTCTGAGCGGCAGCCAGCTCCAATACCCGTTTCTTCAGGTACGACGCATTGTAGAAAACAATTGCCGCGCCGAAGCGGTAGAGCAGCAAGCCGGGGATGCCCGTGGCGCCGGGATGGTGGGTCTGGTCGTGAAACCCTTTGACGCCCGGCACGCGGACCAAAACGGCATCGGGCGGGCGAGCGCTGCGTTTCAGGACCAGAAGCAGTGCCAATGCCACCGCCAGCAGGATGCCCTCGAGGACATCGAAGGCTATAACGCCTAGTGTGGTCATCAGGGCCACGGCGAATTCCGCACGGCTTACGTGCCAGAGCCGGCGGATTTCCGCCACGTCGAACAAGCCGATGGCGGCAAAGATCAATACCGCGCCCAGAGCCGCCTTCGGTAGGTAGTGCAAGGGACCGGTCAGGAAGAGCAGCACGATGGTCATGGCGGCGGCCGCTACAAGTCCCGCAAGCTGGCTCTTGCCGCCCATGGCGTGGTTCATCGCGGTGCGCGACTCGGTGCCGCTGACGGCGAAGCCCTGGCAGAGGCCGGCTGCGACCTGGCTTGCGCCTAATGCGGCAAGTTCGCGGTCGGCATCGACTTCATAGTTGTTTTTCGCCGCAAAACTGCGGGCGACGACCATGGCATTGCAGAAACTCACGAGGGCCACGCCCATCGCGCCGGCGAACAAGGGCTGAAGGAATTGCGGGTCGAAGTCCGGCCACGCCAGTCGCGGCAGTCCCGCCGGAACATGCCCGACGACGGCGACTCCCCGTGCCTCAAGATTCATGCTATTGACGACGGCTATCGCGGCAACCACGGCCAGCAGCGGGCCGGGCCAGCGCGGCAAGAACCGCTTGCTCGCGATCAATACCGAGAGCGCCAACAACCCGACCGCCAGCGTTGGCAGGTGCGTCTGCGGCACCTTCTCGCAGAACTCGATGAAGCTTGCGATGATGCCGTGCGAAGTCATCGCGAAGCCGAACACCTTGCCGATCTGGCCCAGGAAGATGCTGACTGCCACGCCGTTGAGAAAGCCGACGAGAATCGGTCGGGAAAGAAAATCGGCCAAAAAGCCCAGCCGCAGCGAACTGCGCCGAAACACAAGAGGCCAGTGAAGATCGCCAGAACAACAGACAGCGAGGGCAGGACATCCGGATTGCCCGCCGCGAGCGGCGCGAGTGCCGCCCCGATCATGGCGCACGTGGCGGCATCCGGATTGACGATCAAGTGCCGGGAAGTGCCGAAGACGGCATACGCCAGTAGCGCGGGGACGGCGGCGTAGAGGCCGGCAACAGGCTCAAGCCCGATGATCTGGGCATAGGCGATCGCCGTCGGCAGCGCCACGGCGGCCACCGATACGCCCGCGATTAGATCGTGCTTGAGCCATTCGCGTTGGTACGCGGTCAGCGCCCCGATGCCGGGCGCGATGCGATAGAGCAGCGCCTTGCGCGGGCGGCTTTCGGAACTGGCTATACCGTTCATGGCGATGTCGCCTAAGCGTCACGCATGTGTTTCCGCGGCGGCCTCTGGTGCCTCTGGAGCATGTGCAGGCTTGCCCTTGTCGGAGAACCACATGATGAGCGAGTAAAAGACCGGCGTAAAGAACAGGCCGAAGACCGTCACGCCGAGCATTCCGCTGAACACGGCCACGCCCAGCGCAACGCGCATCTCGGCGCCTGCCCCTTGGGCCAGCACCAACGGCACGACGCCGAGGATGAAGGCGAACGAGGTCATCAGGATCGGCCGCAAGCGCAGGCGGCACGCCTCGACCGTGGCGTCGAACCGGCTCGCGCCCTGGTCTTGCTGCTGCTTGGCGAACTCGACGATAAGGATGGCGTTCTTGGCGGCCAGGCCGATCAGCACGACCAGGCCGATCTGCGTGAAGATGTTATTGTCCATCCTCTTCAGCCAGATCCCCGCAATCGAGGCCAGCAAGCACATGGGCACGATGAGAATGATGGACAGCGGCAGCGACCAGCTTTCGTATTGCGCCGCCAGCACCAGGAACACGAAGACCACGGCCAGCGGAAAGGCCAGCTTGGTGAGGATGTCCTGGCTGGCGAGGATCTGCTGCAGTGTGATCTCCGTCCAGTCGGCCCATGGTCGAGGGGAGCGACTCGGCGGTTAGCTGATCCATGATCTTGATCGCCTGGCCGGAACTGATGCCCGGCGCCATGTTGCCGCTCAATTCGGCGGACGGGTAGCTGTTGTAGTGATTGACGATCGCCGGCCCGCTGTCGTCGGTCACGGTGATCAGGGTTCCCAGCGGAACCCGATCGCCGTTGGCGTTGCGGACCTCCAAGCGGCCGATGTCCTCTTTGCGCATGCGGAAGCGGGCGTCGGCCTGAATGTTCACCTGCCAATTGCGGTTGAAGAGCGTCAAGTCGTTGACGTACATGCCGCCGAGATAGGCCTGAAGCGTTTGGTTCACGTCGTCCAGCGAAACTTTTTGGGCCTTGAGCTTGTCGCGGTCGATCTGCACGAAGAGCTGCGGCTGGTTGACGGTGAAGCTGCTGAACAGGCCGACCAGCCGCGGATCGGCGTTGCCCTGGTTCGCCAGGTTTTGGACGCTGCCCTGCAGGCGCGGAGCCCGGCGCCGCCAGTATCCTGGACCTGAAGCTTGAACCCGCCGGTGGTTCCCAGGCCGTCGATCGCCGGAGCGCCGAACACCGTAATGCGTGCGCCGCGGATAGCGGCATACTGTTCGCGCAGGGCCTTGGCGATTGCGTCGGCGCTCTTCGCCGGATCGCCCTTTCGCTCTTCAAAGGGCTCCAGGATCACGAACATGCCGCCCACGTTGCTGATGTTCGTGCCCAGCAGCGCCGAATAGCCGGGCAGGTCGATCGTATGCCAGACTCCGGGCACTTTCTTCACATCACGGGCGATCTGGCTCATCTGCTCGACGATCTTGTCGGTACGGTCCAGGCTGGCACCGTCGGGCAACTGGGCATTGACCACCAGGTAGCCTTTGTCCTGGTTGGGGATGAAGCCTATGGGAACGGCCTTAAAGCCAAGGTAGGTCAGTCCCATGAAACCCGCGTAGACCAGCAAAGCGATAAGGGAGATCCGCAGGACGAGGGCCACAGTCCGGCCGTAGCCGGCAATCACGCGATCGAAGACCCAATTGAATCCGCCGAAGAATACTCCTAAGATCGGATTCAACACCGCGCCGCCAAGCCAACGCGGCATGGCGTCTTTCTGAGCGTGGCCGTGCGACTCAGCGCCGTGTCCTTCGCCATGCCCCTCTGCGCCGTGCCCCTTGAAGAGCAGCGCGCACAGCGCCGGGCTGAGCGTCAGCGAGTTGAACACCGAAATGACCGTCGAGGCGGCGATCGTCAAGGCGAACTGGCGAAAGAACTCGCCGCTGATGCCGGCCATGAAGGCGGTGGGAACGAAGACCGCGCATAGCACCAGGGCAATGGCGATGACTGGCCCGGAGACTTCGGCCATCGCCATGCGGGCCGCATCCCGCGAGTTGTGGCCCATCCCTAGGAAGCGTTCCACGTTTTCCACGACGACGATCGCGTCGTCCACCACGATGCCGATCGCCAGCACCAGTCCGAATAGCGACAGGTTATTGAGCGAGAACCCGAACATGGACATGAGGGCGAACGTGCCGATCAGCGACACGGGCACGGCGATCATGGGAACGATCGTGGCCCGCCAGTCCTGCAGAAATACCAGCACCACGATGAATACGAGAATGAACGCCTCGATCAGTGTCTTGAAGACCTCGTGGATTGACTCCTTGACGAAGACGGTCGTATCGTAATAGATGCCGTAATTGATGCCGGAGGGAAACTTGGCCTTCAGCTCCAGCATCTTGGCCTTGACCGCGTCGGCCGTCTTGAGCGCGTTCGATCCCGGCAACTGGAAGACGGCCAGCGTTACGGCGGGCTGGCCGTCGAGATAGCTATTGACGTCGTAGTTCTTGGCGCCCAGTTCGACGCCGGCGGTATGCTCGAGGCACTTTGGAGCAAATTCCTTCGTGGGATAGAGATCGTGGAGATACACCTTTTGATCGTTTGGACCGGTCTTTACCACCGCTCCGCCAAGTTGCTCCAGCTCCGGCTTGTCCAACAGCTTTTTCGTAATGATCGCGATCTGGACAGGCGCTTCGTTCTTCTCGACGTTCTTCTCGGCCTTCTTCTCGGTGCCCGCGGCCTGCTCGATGTGAACCGCCGTCACCTTGTCAACCTGCTGGTGAAGGATCTTGGCCACGTCGTCGGCTGCAACCCCGCGATCGGCTAGTTTCTTGCGGTCCAGCGGGACCCGCGTGGCGTACTCCGTGTCGCGAACGACGTCTCTGAGGTACACGTTTTGGCCGCCCGATCCGGTCTTCACGATGACGTTGCCGAACTGTTCAGCGTCTTCCAAGCGGCCTTGCGTGTTGATCGTGAGCTGGAAAGGCACGTTTGCGCCCTGCGGCACGGGAGGCTGGCCGATGCGCCCCGCGGCGACCTGTGTGTTCTGTTCCTTGACGGCCCTGGCCACGTCGCCGGCCGTCATGCCGAGGAACGCCAGCTTGTTGGGATCCAGCCAGACTCTCATGCTGTAGTCGCGCGGGCCGAGAAAGGCCACGTCGCCCACACCCTTGAGCCGGGCCAACTCGTCCTTGATGCTTTTCAACGCGAAGTTGCTCAGGTAGAGCTGATCGTAGCTTCCGTCGGGCGCGGTCAGGTTGACGCACAGCAGGATCGCCGGCGATTTTTTCTTTGTCGTCACCCCCTGCCGCTTGACTTCCTCGGGCAGCTTGGCCTCCGCGATGGAAACGCGATTCTGCACCAGCACCTGCGCCATGTCCAGGTTCGTGCCCACCTCGAAGGTGACGTCGAGATACATCTGGCCGTCGTTGGTGCTCTTGGACGTCATGTAAAGCATCCGCTCGACGCCGTTGACTTCCAATTCGATGGGCGTGGCCACGGTATCGGCCACGGTCTTGGCGTTGGCGCCGGGGTAGATGGCCGAGACCTGGACCACCGGCGGCGCGACTTCGGGATACTGTGCAACGGGCAACTGCGTAAACGCGACTCCGCCGAGAATGACGAAAACGATCGAAAGCACTGTGGCGAAAATCGGCCGGTCGATGAAGAAGTTCGAGAACATGGCGGGTGCGGTCCTGGGGCTGGTCCGTGAATGGTGCTCGCTGAGGTCAAACGACTCTTGCCGAATTCGAGTTAGTTAGATGTCGAGGCGACGGCTGCCGCCGGTGCCGGGATCGGATCGACTTCATAGTTCAACCGCGCTCGTTCCATGCCTTCGCTGATGATCCAGGTGTCGGCCTTCAGTTCGGGCGTTGTGATCACCCTCATGCCGTCGTCCAGCAGACGGCCTAGCTCCACGTTGACGCGACTAACTTTCTTGTCCGCACCCACGACGAGCAGGTATTTCTTGCCCTGGTCGGTGCAAACGGCCTCGTCCGGCACCAGCGTCGCCGCGTACTTGTCGCTGGTCGGCAGCCGCACGCGGACGCGCGAGCCCGGCACGAGCTGTCCGTCCTTATTCTCCGCAAGACCGCGGACCAGGATTGTGCCGGTTCCTTCGGCGAATTTGATATCCGCAAACACGAGCTGGCCTTCATGCGGAAATCCCTTTTCGGTATCGAGGCCGAAGTTGAAAACTGCGTTTCGCTCGCGCAGCGGTTTCTGGTTTTCCGACTTGCCGAGGCTGGACTGCTGGTATCGTTGCACCGCGGGTGCGTCAACGCTGAAATCGACGTAGATCGGATCGACGCTGACAATCGTCGTCAGAACTGGAGGGACTCCTGTCGCAGTTACCATCGCGCCCGCGACGAGATTCGCCTTGCCGACCCTGCCGGTCAAGGGGGCGATTATCTTGGCATACTTCAGATCGAGATTGACTCTATCGCGGTCGGCTTCCTTCGCCTGGATTTGCGCCGCGTACGATCTTTGGTCAGCTATCGACTTTTCCAACTCCTGCTGCGAAACGGCGTTGGTCTTGATCAGTTCTTGGTTCCGCTTGACGACGTTCATGGCCGCTTCGTTCTGGGCTTTGAGGGACTCGATCTGTGCTTTGATCTGTGCCAGGTCCGCAAGGAACGGATCGGGATCGATGTCGAACAACTCGGTCTTGCCTTCGGTCACCATCTGGCCATCCTTGAAATTGACGGTCTTTATGTAGCCGCCTACTCTCGGGCAAACGTCGACCGTCTTGTACGCCTCCAGCCAGCCGTTGTAGTCCGCCTCATCCGTCAGGCTGCGGCTGATTGGATGGACCACCGTGACCTTGGGCGCCTCTTTGCCCTTGGCGGCCGGACCGTTGTCGTCGCCGCATCCGACCATAAACATCGAGGTCATTACGACGAGGATTGCGTTTGTTCGTAAGAGAGTTCTTGCCATGCGAGTGCTCCTCATGCAATGTTGAATAGGCCATCCGAGATGGGACGAACGAATCGGCGGAAGGCGGAACCGTTATTATTATACTGCTCGGATTGGGCGGTGCTACCAGTGGGCCCATATTCCCATGTTATAATGCATTCTCCCTCCGCTTCCATCCTCCCGCCCCAATCCGGCAAAGGACTTCCCATGAGCACGCAAGTTACCCGCCGCCGATTCCTTCAATCCGCCGCCGTCGCGGCCGGCACGACGATCGCCGCCAAAGCGTATGCCGCTCCGGCCGTTCTGTCGGAAAAATCACCCAACTCAAAGCTGGGCACGGTCGTCATCGGAGTGGCCAACCAGGGCATCCCCAGCGTCAACGCGGCCTGCGGCGAGCGGTTGGTGGCGATGGTCAACGTCGATGAGAAGCATCTCGCCGAGACGACCAAATGGATCGAAGAAAAGCATCCGGATGTCAACACCGCGTCGATGCAGCGGTTCTACGACTACCGCAAAATGTTCGACAAAATCAACAAGGACGTCGACGCCGTGTTCATCGCCGTGCCCGACCATCACCACGCCGTCGCTTCGCTCATCGCCATGCGGCTGGGCAAGCACGTCTACTGCGAGAAACCGATGGCCCACAGCATCGGCGAGGTCCGCCTGATGGTGGAGACCGCCCGCAAGTGCAAGGTGATGACGCAACTCGGCAACCAGGGCCATTCGGGCGAAAGCATCCGACTGCTCTGCGAGTACGTCTGGGCCGGCGCGATCGGCAACGTAATCCAGACGCACAGTTGGGCCCGCACGGGCCGCGGCGGCATCGGCGGCAGGCTGCCCGCGCTGCCCGTTGCGGCCGGACTGCACTGGGACGAGTGGATCGGGCCGGCCGCCTATCGCGACTATCACGAGAAGCTGCACCCCAAGCTCTGGCGGAGTTGGTGGGAGTTTGGCGACGGTTCGGTGGGCGACTGGGGCTGCCACAACCTCGACGGCGTTTTCATGGCACTGAAGTTGGGCGACCGCGTGCCGGCGAGCGTCGAGGCCGTCGAACAGGTCGGCGGCAGCGAGGAGCGGTATCCGCTTCGCAACGTGCTCCGCTGGAACTATCCGGCGCAGGGCGATATGTCGGCGGTCAAAGTCCATTGGTACGACGGTTTTCTGGGCGCGGTCGACGCCCTGGCGCAGCTCGACGAGAACAACCCCGAGGGCGAGCACAACCGCCCCGCATTGGTCAACGAATTGGAGAAGAAGTACGGCCGCAAGCTGGGCGACGGCGGCGTGATCCTCGTAGGCGACAAGGGCATCCTCGCGGCGGGCAACTATTGCGGCAGCCCGCGGCTGGTTCCCGAAGAGAAGCAGAAGCAGTATGGCAAACCGCCGCACGTGCTG
This sequence comes from uncultured Planctomycetia bacterium, assembly GCA_963707295.1. GTDB lineage: Bacteria > Planctomycetota > Planctomycetia > Pirellulales > Thermoguttaceae > JANXQG01. The sequence continues at coordinate 986,887 of CAVPPL010000005.1, read as the reverse complement.
GAGCGGGTCAAGAAGGGGCTGACGCACCAGACCGACTTCCTCCGCTCCTGCCGAGACGGCAAACCGGCCAGTTCGCAGTTCGACTGCTCAGGCCCATTGAGCGAGATGGTCCTTCTCGGCTGCCTGGCCGAACGGGCCGGCGCGGGAAAGCACGTCCAATGGGACGCCGCGAAGATGGAGGTCACGAACCTGCCCGAGTTGAACCGGCTGGTGAAAAGGGAGTATCGCAAGGGGTGGGAGTTGGGATGAATCCTGGGCGACGGAGCGTTGATCAGTACCATGATATGATTCGCCATGGTATTCTCATGGAAGGCGACAACGTCGAGCTTTTGGACGGGCAATTGGTCGCGAAGCCAAAATCAAGCCCGGTTCACTCCGTCGCGAGATTACTGATATGGGACGCTCTGACCAAGGTCATCCCAAAAGCCTGGTTGGTCGATTCGCAAGTCGCGATTACGCTGTCAACGAGCGAGCCCGAACCGGATGTTATTGTAGTCCGCGGTGAAATACGCGAATATCTGGACCACCATCCGCGGCCCGAAGATATTTCGCTGGTCGTTGAGGTCTCGGACGATTCGCTCACCGATGATCAGGGCATCAAGAAAACTATCTATGTGGAAGCGGGACTTCCCGTCTACTGGATCTTCAACCTTGTCAATCGCCGTGTCGAAGTGTATACCGACCCGACCGGCCCGGATGATCTGCCCGACTACCGGCAACGGCAGGAGTTTCTTGAGGCGGATCAGGTACCGGTCGTCGTCGCCGGCCGCGAACTCAGAAGTATCGCGGTCAGCGAGCCACTGCCGTGAGCGAGCGTTTGCCCGGCGAGCTTCGTTTCTCGCATCAGACAAGCGTCGCCATGAGCCGCTGGACAAACTCGTGAAATGCGACGACATCGGCCTTGGTGTATTCACAGAACTTACCGTGCGCTGCCTTGTTCCCAATCTCCTTTTTGGCCTCGATTTCCTTGAACTGCACAGCGGTCAGCGCGTTGTTCTTTGTCAGCGTCTCGGCCAACTGATGCACTCCGTCCCGATCCCTAACTGCGAGTCCGTTCGAGACGCACACTCTTCTCAACCCGTCTTCAAGCACGGCGCGAATCACAACTGCGGCGGCGTCCTTGTAGTCATTCTCCAGTGGAATCTCCGCCTGGACTAGGAAATCCGCAAATACTTCCGCCGATACGAGGAGTTTGGTGTCGGCCATGAAGCCTTCGCGATAATCCGTCATCGCGGCAGTAAGAAGCCCAGTCACGATGCCCGGATTGATTCCGTCCATGTCGTGGAGTTCCCGGTAGTAATTGCTGGTTTCACCAGCCGTGCGCGCCAGCAGGTTCAAGGCGCTGGCCCGCACCTCGAAATATGGAATCGGCGAGATGACGCCGTCCTTGCTTGCGGAATTCCTGGCTGCACTGCGTCATCTTTTCGAGGAGGCGTGCGAACTTCTGGATGACCGCCTCGCGGTCTTGGTTGAACGTCGCTCTCTGCTGGTACATAAGCTGCAATTCCCTTCAGAATCGGAAAACAAGCGCCAACGGCATATCGAAGCGCGGTCGGTGGCACTGGTAGACGTCACCGCGCTTCGCCATCGGCGTCACCTACGGTTGCCTCGGCCCACTCCAAGGCGTCCGTTTCGCGCGGCTCATCCGCGGCCATCTCAGCATAGGCGGCTTCCAGGTCGGCCTCCGCTTGCTCGCCATCTTGCAATGAACGGGACCGTTGCAGGATAAGATGCTCATCGACGGCCTGACTGACGACGAGATCCCGCGAGTTCCCCTCCTGGCGAATGAACTCATCCAGCGCCTGGCTGACATCGGCAGGGAGGGTGACGGTGATTGACGTTTGCATGATACTAATGCCCTTCGTTCTAGCTTCATGATACGCGGTCAAAAACGTCCTGGTCCGTCACGATGCCCTGGCTTTTAGCCTTTGCGGACATGCGCGCACCCGACGACCGGAGTTTCCCCAGGAAGAGGTGCTCTTTGACTGCTTGACCGACGACGACTTCGGGCGCGACGCCCTCTCTACGAGCGAATTCATCCAACGCGTGCTGTACGTTTTCCGGAAGTGTGATCGTAAGTGACTGCTGCATGATCTGTCCGACGACCCGTTTGGGCAGACTACACTTCCGCAGCCTTCCGCCTCGCAAGCCGGGGAAGACCGATAGATTTGCGCAGGCGAAGCAACTCCAATGCAAGGCGTTCGCCGGACAAATGAGTCTTGTGAAGCTCGTTGAACCTTTTGGCCAGGGCATTCAGAGACGAGGGGTCGGTCACGAGTTGATCCGCAGGCACGCCAAGTTCCTGGTACGCGGAAATAAGCCCCGCCCGTTCGTGTTCCGAAAGTGTTGGTTTGAGGGCAGCTCGCGTGGCACGAATCAAGTCGTCCAATCGAGATAACGGGTAACGCGGCGCGTCTTGCAGATAACTCGGCACCTCTTCGGCAAGATCGTCACTGGTTATAATGTGAATCGGTTTCTGCCACGCCAAAGCGGCCCCTACCTCCACGGCTTGCGAAGAAGTCAGCACCGGTTTTGAGCGAGCCACGACAACAACAACAACCTCGCTGTTCGCCATGCCTTCCCAAAGGTCGTCTTTCCAGTCCTCGCCCGGCGCCGTATCCTTCCGTTCAGCAAATACCTTTAGACCGGCTTCCGTGAGGGCACGTTCCACCATGCCTGCCGCCCTTGCGTCCACTGGCGAATACGAGAGAAAAACGTCGAAGGTCTTTTCGAGGGTCGCGCTCATGGTTTGCTCCGCGAAATACGTTGTTTCAATTCTTGTCGGTATTGATCAAACTGGTTGATGGGCACCGCCTTCTTGGAGGCGAGCATATCAGGGATCGAATCAACTTGCACGTGGCACAAAACGGCAATTATTCGGGAGTTCCGCCGCCGCCCCCAAGCCGCTCCTACCTCCAAGAGTACCCACGGGCGATTTATCGACTCAGGCGTCAGTAACACAACCATCTCGTTGCAACGGGCAATTTGCTGGCGAATCGAATCCGGGATATCATCCCCACCGTCGATATCTCGATCATCCCGAAATGTTATTGCGCCCGTCTCCTCGATCTTTTCGCATAGCATAGTGGCCAACCACTTGTCGGCGGTCGCGTGGCTTACGAACACTCGATATTCGGTAGTCGTTTTGACGTGTGAATTTCGGCCTGCCTTGCGTTTCGCCATTACAATTGTACCTTCGGGCGTCTTTTTGAACAGCTTGAAATCGGCGGGCGCTATCACCCGGCGCAAAACACCGCGTTATCCTTCCCGTCGCCGCCGCAGTTCATCGTAAACATCGTTCCGCAGTCCGTCGAGCGCCCCGCGAAGCTCTTTGAAAACAGTCTCGTCGATCCGGCCAGCGGCGCGGAGCGGAAACAGCGCGCCGATCGCAAACGCGGCCCCGCGGAGCGAGCGCTTGAGTTGCACCACGGCAAGCCCGCGGGCGAACGCGTCGTCGTCTTCGCATGAAAGCGCTGCGCCAAACCGCCGGAAATCTCCATCGTGCCTTGCATCAACGTGCCGATGCTGTTGTGGGAATCGCCCTCGTCCTTGAAAAGCTCGTGCAGCCGCAGCAAGAGTTCCGTCGAGCGCTCAAGCAGCGGATGACGTTCACGCCGGTCGAAGCCGAACGGCTCGTTCGAGTCGCCCTCCTCGGACGACCAGTCTTCGTCGTCATACTCGACTTCCTCGGGCAGGCTATCGCGCCAGTCTTCACCGTCCTCGTCGTCTTCGTCGGACTCAATCTCGTCAGACTCATCGAGCGGCAGGCCGAGGGCCGTTTCCTCGTGCATTGAGGCATCGAAGGCCTCTTCCACTCTCTTGCCATCGGCGAGGTGGTTCTCGATCGCCCGGCCGACGCGCTCCTGCCGGCGGCGGTTCTCCTTGAAGGAGGCGTCCCAGCGGTCCTCCTTTTCGGGCGTGATCGGCCCGACGCCTTCCAGTGCGGAGTCCTCGTCGTCCCAATGCACAAGCGGATGCTCCGACGGCCGCTTCAACGTGTTCCGAACCGTCTGCGCCACGCCGCGCAATCCGTGCGACGACGATTTCGGGATCTTCGGCGGCCTCGGCCGACAGTCCGAATTGCTCCAAGCCCTCGCCGAGTTGCCTGATAGCGGCTTGCAAGAACTCCCGCTTTCGGACAAGCTCTTTCATGTCGCCCGATTCCCAGTAGCCGCCTTCGTCCTGGACCTCCAATTCCGGGAAGAACTCGGCCTTCAATGCACGAAACATCTCCACGATCGCCGCGTGGCCTTCCAGCGTGCCGAACTGCGTTTTCACGAAGCACCAGGGCATTTCGGTGAGCGTGCCCTTTTCCGCGTCTTCGATCTCGAACAAGTTGATGAGCCAGCCTTCCGGCGAGATTAGAAGACTCGTCGTCTCTTGTCCGGGGCAGAGTTCAAGCCTGACGCCGCGAACCATGCGCGATGGATCGCCGCTGCGAGACATCCGCCAGATATGCGCCTGTCCTCCGAGTTCCAGGGCCAGGTCGAGCACGCGGTCCTCAAAATCTTCGACGCGATCGAGGTCCTTGATTTTGCCACGGTAGTGAACGGTGATGCCCATAGAAGGAGTCTTCGGGGTATTGTCGAGTCGTTTAACCCTAACCCGGAGCCAACGGCGACGGTCGTCCCGTTTAGCCGTCGCGATCCGCAAGCGGGTGCCCCGGCTCCAGGTTAAACGAGCATAACGTGTCATTATCGCCAGGACAATACCGTGCGACACGCGCATAAAAAACGCCCCGCGGGGTTTCCGCGGGGCTTTCATCGCTGCCTTCCAAGCTCGAAAAGGCAAACAATGGACTACTGCTTCTCGCGGCGCATGGCGCGGAAGGCGACAATCGCCATGCCGGCGGCCAGCAAGGCGAGCGTGCCCGGCTCGGGAACGGCGGCGACGCTGGCGCTGGACGGTGCGGAAAAGCCCCCCGGCACGAACGCGCTGAAATAGCCGGGGCTGTCAACGGTGATGTTGCTGCCGTCCGCCAACCCATACGGATTCTCCACTACGACCGTACCGCCCTCAACGGTCGTGCCGCCGGTATACAAGCTCGATCCGCTGAGCAATAATTCGCCGTTGCCCACGAGGGTGAGGGACGATCCGACGGTGTCTTCGTGCATGTTGGCGAGCTGCAGAGTGGTCCCACTCGACAAGGTAATTGTCAGATTGCCGCCCAGATGCGTCGAGGCGATGATATCCGCGCTGCCGCTACTGACCACTACGGTGGGCGGCGCGGCCGTCGTTCCCAAGGTCAACTTGTTGCCTTGCCCGCCATTGTCGAGAATGATCTCGCCGTTGGTGGAGGCGGCAAAGGCAATCGACCCCGCCGTCCGATCAGTATCAAGCGTCACCGTGCTGGTAGTGCTCGGAGACATGTTGCGTATCGTCACGGCGGTGGTCGGCGTGGTAGCCAGGACCGCACCCCAGCTTGTCGTGCCGCCGGACAGGCTCACCGATGCCGTGCCGGTGGGAGTGATTGTCAGGTCGATCGCGCTGTTGAGGGTGTCGTAGCTCAGGGCGTATGAATCGCCGCTGGGCTGGTTGCCGAGGGTCAGCGAGCTGGTGCCGCCCGTGAGGCTGCCGGATTCCCAAGAGATGATCGGCAACGTGCCCGTCAGACCGTTGACGTTCGTGAGATTGACGGTGACGCTGCCCGCGTTGGGCAGGCTCAACGTGTTGTACTCGATCAACTGGCTAGCGCTGCCCGATCCGAAATCATAGTCGATAGCGGCGCTGGAAGCGATGTTCAGGTTGCCGTTGACGTAGAGCGTGGCGTTGGAATTCTTAGTCGCGCCTGAGGCGGGAACGCCGACGTAGAGCGCGGCCCCGGCGGATACGCTAAAGGTCGGAACGCCATGCGAATAACCGGGATCGCCGACGTTTCCGCTGCCGCCGAACGTGCCGCCGCTGACGGTGAGGTTACCCGTGCCGATCGCGGTTTGTCCCAAATTAGAATTGTTGATGATGAGCATTCCGCCCGCCACGGTCGTCCCGCCGGAGTAGTTGCTCGGGCCCGTCAGGACCAAGGTGTTCGCGCCTGACTTGACCAGGGCCATAATGGCCGTACTAAGGTCGGCGATGTAGCCCGCAAACGGCTCATAGGGGGTTGTCGTGCCGCTAACCGTCAACGTTGAAGTCGTGTTCAGCACCATATTGGTAATCAGGTAATTCTGAGATTTCGTGCCCCCGGTCGCGGTAGACAGCGAGCCGATCTGCTGGTTATTGCCATGCAGATCGAGATATGCCCCCGCCGAATAGGCGTTGCCGTCCGGACCACCGAAGAACAAGTCGGTCCCGATCGGCAGAGCGTTGGAGACATTCAATTGGACGCCGCTGTTGTTAAAGGCGATGAACGTCGCGCCGGTATAGGTGTTCGAAGCCCCGAGGATCAGGGCGGGAGCGCCGGTACCGTTGCCGCCGCCGCCAGTGCTATTGGGGGAGAAGTTCACGTCCGAGCTGCCCGATATCACGCCGTTGACCGTAATGGTGCCTTCCTGTCCGCCGCCCGACGTGTTGACATCGCCGCCAATCGACACGATGAAGCTGTTGGAGCCAGTCGTGTTGATCGTCGATTGCGTGACGTCCGTCTTGTTGAAAGGCAGATTCCCGCTGTTAAGGACGACGGAGATATTCTGATCGATTGTACCGCCGAAGGAATTGCTGTGGTTGTTAATGATGACGCCCTGCGGGGCCGTGACGCAAATTTGTCCCGTCCCGCTGATGTCTCCGTGGTTAAGATAGAGATCCGTGGGCTGGTCAATCACGAACTTCCCGTTGACCACGCTGCCATTGAACAACTCGGTTTCAGCGGCAACGCTGGAGAATTGGAGCGTTCCGCTGGGGCCGACGTTCATGCTGCCATACTGCCCCAGAGTCAACGGTCCGGAAACTTGCAAAGTGCCGCCTTGCACGCTAAGCACCGCACCCGTTGCATTGGAAGCATCGGTTAAGCGCCGTGTTGCCGACGAGGTTGAGCAAGCCCGCGCCGGTCTTCGTAAAGCTCCCGGATACGCTCGCGTTGCCCACGATCACGTTGCCGTTGAGCGTGCTATTCTGCCCGTTGGAATTGAACGTGCCGCCGGTGTCCGTGCTGCCGCCCGTCGTGCCAACGTACACGGCGCGGCTTGAGATGATGCCGGAGTTCGACGTGGCGAACGTGGCGCCGTTGTCCACGTACAGGTTGCCGGCGGAACTTCCGAGGCTGAGGTCGCCCGCAGCGGCCACCAGCGTGCCGCTGGTGACGTAAGTGCCGCCGGTATAGGAATTGGTGTTGGCGAGCGTTGTCATCCCGGTCCCGGTAATGAGACTCGTATAGCCCGTGATGGGCCCGCCGGTGAAGGTGTAGGACGTGTTGCTGTTGGAGACGGTGACCGAGCCGGGCTGCACTCCCGAGGCGGCAATGGTCACAACGCCGGAGCTCGATCCGCCGATATCCGAGAACGTCGTCAAGAAGTTGCTCGTGAAAGAAGTACTGGTGGTGCCGCCCGTCGTTTTCCAGTCAGTATTCGCGGGGTTGGTGTCCCACGTGCCGCTCGCGCCGTCGCGCTCCAAGTGAGCGGCTTCGGGTTAACGATGTTGGGATTATACAAGTCGATCTGCGTCGCGTTGTTGCTGCCCAAGGTGCCAAGCGTCGAATCCAAGACGAACGTGTACCCTGCCGGCAAGCTGGCGCTGTTTCCGAGATCAAGCGAGGCGATCGAGGCGGTGCCGTTGGTCAAACTGCTGTAACTGAACAACGGTATCACCGAATATAGCCCCGCTTGCGGGGTGAGGTCCACAGTGACGCTGTTGGCCAACGTCGGCAACGTCAATGCTCCGGCTGCCTCCACTTGCGCGGAACCGGTGCTCGTATGAGCGCCGAAGACGAACGATAGGTTGCTGCCCGCTTGCATCGTCAGCGTACTGCCAAGGGTAAGCGGTGCACCGGAGGCATTGATGCCGCCGGGCATAATTTCGCCACCGCTTTGCACTGTGACGGCGCCGGACGCGCTCCCGCCGACAAGCGAGCCTGCCAAAGCGCCTCCGTATACCGTGACCGGGCCGACGCCCGTAGCCGAAGCGTTCGAGTTGGGGTTGCTTAACTGGAGGTAACCGCCGTAGATGCTGGTCCCGCCGCTATAGGTATTGGAGCCGGAGAGGTTGAGCGTGTTCGGGCCGTCCTTGACCAGGGCGAGCGTTCCGCTCGCGGTCGACGACGGTGTGAAGACTTTAAGGGGGCAGTCGACCAAGCTTCCGCCGTAGCCGTAGTTAGGCGTCGTAGCGCCACTGACCGTCAACGTCGCGGCGCCGGCATTGCTGCCAATGAATATCGCGGTGGACTGATTGGTTACGTTGGGCGGAACCGTGAGCGACCCAATCCGCGTGTTGTTGCCATTCAAATCGAGCACGGGGTATTGGGTTGGATTCCCGGTCAGCGCATCGAACTCGACATTGGTTGCGACCGGCAGGGCATTGCTGACACCCAAGATTAACGAGCCTGTGCCGGGCGGAATCGTCAGCAAGCCGCCGTGAGTGCTGTCCAGAGCCCCATTGCCTTCGAGCATCGTCGTGCCCGTGTAGGTGCATTGCGCAGAGACGGAAGTGATCGCCGAGCCTCCATAGCCTGTTTGAAACGTATTGCAAGTGAACAGCGCGTCCGCATTTCCGGAAATCGGTTGCTGGATGGTCAAAACGCTCCACTTGGTGGCCGCGATGGCGGTCCCAAAATTTCGGCCGCTGTAGGCGGAGTAGGCGGTGGCGGTGGTGAAGATCGGTTTTGTAACATCGAACGCGGTAAAAGGAAGGTTCGAGCTGTTCAGAACGATAGGCACGTTGACGTACGCATTCCAACCAGGCGACGTGGGGCTGCCGAGGCTGTTCTTATGAGTAGCGAGGCTGGACCCCGGAGCTGCCACATTGATTGTTCCGCTGCCACTGAAATAGTACGATGCTCCGGCGGGTGGCGGGCTCGCACTCGGAAACGGCATGAACTCGATCTCTTGGTACGGCTGGCTGATCACGAGGTTCCCGTTGATCGTGCCGCCGGCTCCAAGTGCAATCTGGCTTATGCTGGCAAAATTGCCCGTGTTATTCGCGAGAACGAGGGTCGTCCCGGTAGCGATGTTCATCATGGTTGCGTTGGTCGTTGCGAGGGTGTTCGTATTGCTCCCGGGGGCCCGGGAGGCCCAGCCAACACCAACGTGCCGCCGCCCTGCACGCTGTAGTTATTTTGGATGTTAAGAAGGTTGGCCGTCGTTGCAACGTCCCCCGGCTGCACAGTGACGGTACCGCCCGAAAGGTTGAGCGCACCACCCGCAAGCGTATATTCGCTGGTGTTGAAGTAAAGGTTGTTGGCGGTTGGGGTCGGGGTCGCTGGAATCGTGACGGTGCCCGCCGGCCCGCCGAAATAGGCGTCGTAAGATGCACCTCCCCAAGCAACGTCCGAGGACGAGGATACGCTCCACCAATTGGTGCCGCTGGTAGACCACGTGCCAGAACCGCCGCCGGCAGTGCCGCCGGTGAAAGTCGGGTCCCAATAAAGCGGCGTTTGTGCCGAGGCCGCGCCCGCTAAGGCCAGGGCTAAACCGGACACCGCGATAGCGACGAAAATGCCGCGAACCGATTTGAGAGCATCAAGAGAAATCATCGAACTGTCCTCGCGAGCGGAAAAAGTTTTGTCGTTAAATTTGCCAATAAAAACAGGGAAAAATCTGGGTTGCGATCCTTTTCAGCCCAGGCGAACTCAGTGAGCCGAGAGGATAGAACTATATGGTTATGGTAAATTGAGATGACTGTTGGGATTTGGTTAGATGCCGGATTATCTAAACGAGAGAGGGAGATTGAATCGTGTTGGGGCCGCTCGCCACTCCCTTTTCTAGCGTCGTCTTGGAATTGTACTTGGCGGGGACCTTCTCCTTCTCGAATCTCGCGGCGGGACCCTCCGAGCAAGCGGTGTTGACCGTTACCTTGTGCTTGCCGACCAACGCGCCTTTCTCGATTGCGCGTATAGCGCAACTGGTAATGCCCATTCGCGTCCGTGCGGGCATACGACTGCCTGCCGCCCTTGACAGGGTGGAAGCTCACGACGGCGCTCGTGAGCGGCTTTCCATCGAGCGTGACCGTCCCTTCGACCGTGCCCAGGTTTGATCGCTGACCGCAGCCGGCCAGCAGCAAGGCGCCCGCGAATAGCAACAATGCAGGGAAAAGCCTGTCGGCCAAGTGCGATCCGGCCAGGTGCGATGAAGATCGAGGATCGTGCGTCATGATCTATTGCGGAATCTGGACCGCCAGCCCGCTGTCCGAAGTGGCTTGACCGTCGCTCATGCTGCCCAACAGAGGGAAGACTGCGTAGTTGTCGCCACAGTCGATGACCTCGTTGAAAAAATGGACCGACCCGTCCGCCATGCCGAAGTTGCAGCCGCCGGAATGGTTGCTGCCTGGCGACTCAAAGAAAGTGTTGTTCATTCCGCCCGGATTGCTGTGGCCGGGATCGGTGGAGCAGGTGAACAAGGTCGCTGAGCCGCCGAGGGCCCAGCCGTCGTAGTTCGTCACGCAGCCGGGGTCTTCACCAAGAGCGACCGCCGCGGCGACCTCGTCCGGCGTGGCGTGCAGGCGTTGCAGCTCGCCAATCATGATCGTGTGCGACAGCCCGTCGGTAACGTCCGTAGTCTTGGTGAAGATATTGCAGCGGGAGAAAATTCCGGTCATGGTCTGCGCCGCGGGCGAGGGCTGCGTAGTAGTTGCTGGCTGGTGCCCGACGTTGTATGGGTAAAGGAGCGTCTCGAATTGATGGTGGTTGGTGGTTTCGTTGTGCCAACCGTTCATGCGGCCCACGCAGCCGCCATAATCGTTGCCGCCGCCGGTCATTATGGTCGAGAGCATGAAGGCGTTGTCGCCGTTTCGCAGGTGGCTGCGACGACTGGGACAGTAATACTCCTTGATGTCCGTCATGGAAAGGGTGGCATTGCCCAGCACACTCGTGCGATAATTCCACTGGTCGTGGAGCTTGCCATTTTCCATGTACGGCAGGATTTCCAGCATCCAGCTTTGGCCCTGCTTGCCCGCGCCCAAAGCTTGGCTGCTCGCCTCGGCCCAAGTGTCGTAGGTGCCCGGATCGGTGACGACCGCCTTCACCACGGCCGGCGTGGGGAAGACCTCTCGGGCACTGACGTGGTTCAGGATCGCCAAACCGATTTGCTTCATATTGTTCTGGCACGATGCGCGGCGCCCCGCCTCGCGGGCGGCGTTGATTGCCGGCAACAGCAGTCCGATCAGAATTCCGATGATCGCAATGACCACCAGGAGCTCTACCAGCGTAAATCCGTGTCGTCGATTCATGTTGGCGTCCATGTCGGAAGGATGCTCGTTGGACATAGTCCGCCTAGGCATTTTTGCGTTTTTATCAACCTACAGCGGTCAAAAAAAACGGGTGGAGGCGGCGCCGCGGATCGGCACTTTCGCCCCTTTTGCTGCCCGCAAGAGCATTGCATTATTGGAAGCGGCTATTAGGAAACCGTGAAAAAAACATTTTGGATGCGTTGAAATACGGTTAAGAGTGCCCTTTTTTAGAAAGATGATCCGATTAGGCAAGATGAGAGATACGGCAAATGCAGATGGGCCGCTTGTCTCCAGTGCTCATCGAGCAAGTAACCGACTGTGCCGGGCGGGAACTTTCGCAAGCACCACCGAAGCGGCCAATAATTCTGTTCGGCGGGTGCATGGATGGTTAGTTCGCGGCCTTTGGGCAATCCGGTGCAACAGCGCAAAAAAAAGCCCCGCGGGGTTTCCGCGGGGCTTTCATCGCTGCCTTCCAAGCTCGAAAAGGCAAACAATGGACGATTACTTCCGACGGCGAGCGACGCGGAAGGCGACAATCGCCAAGCCGGCGGCCAGCAAGGCAAGCGTGCCCGGCTCGGGAACGGCGGCGACGCTAGCTCCGGCAATTCCGCCCGGCACAGTCGGGGCGTGGGTGAAGAGCGACGTCATGCCGCCGACGCTCAGATTCGTGCCGCTTTCGATGCCCGATGCGCTATCGACGATCAACGTGCCGGAGTTGACGAAGGTTCCGCCGGTATAGGTGTTGCTATTGTCCAGCGTCAGGTGTCCGCCGCCCGATAGGACCAGGCTCGTGGTGCCCGTGATCGGCCCGCCGGTCAAATCATACGACTTGGCGGAGTTGCTGAAGACTACCGACTGCGGCGCGACGCCGACGTTGGCGATGGCCACGGCGCCGCCCGATCCCGTGTCGTCGAACGTTACGTGGTCCTTGACGCCGTAGGTCGCGAGGTTCGCATTGAAGACGGAAGGCACGAGGTCATTGACCGCCGAGAAGTTGGTCGTGCTGTTGGTGTTCCACGCCGTGCCGAAAGAACCGGTCCAGGTAAGCTTCGTCGGCGCGATCAGATCGATCTCGCCGCTGGCAGCCGTGTTGCCAGTGCTGTGGAAGGCGTAGGCGCTCGCGCCGTCGGGCGACGACCCAATGCTCAACTGGCTGGTGCTGAACGAGTTGCCCAACTGCCCATAAATCATCAACGGAACGATGCCGCTCAGGCCGCCGGCGTCGGTCAGATTGATCGTCGCGGCGCCGGCCGTCGGCAGCGTCAAGACGCCGCCGACGTTCAAGACGCTGCTGCTGGCCGAACCAAAGTCGTATTGGAACTTGGCGCCGGAACTGATCGTGGCGTTGTTTACTACGCTCAGTGTGCCGGGCGCGGCTGTCCCTCCGCTGACTAGCGAGTTGAACAAGCCGGGACGGACGGTTCCCGAACTGCCGACAATCAAGTTGCCTTGAATGGTCGCGGTTCCTTGCAAGGTTCCGCCAGTCACCGTCACGTCGCCGTCGCCTGTGGCAGTGGCCGTTGCGCCGCTTGGCGAAAGCAAGAGCAAGCCATTCTTGACGATCGTACCTCCCCCGTAGCTGCTGTTATCGCCATTAAGCCAGAGGGTGTTTGGTCCATCCTTCACCAGGATAAGGTTCTGGTTTCCCGTGTCACCGATTACGCCGCCGTAGGGCCGGCTGGGCGTACTCGCTCCGCTGACGGTCAACGTCGCAACCGCGTTCGGATCGCTGTTCACCACTTGAATCGCCGTGGAATAACCGTTGCCATAGGGGTCGGTATTGGCATACGCCCAATACGAGAGCGACGCCACGGTTTGATTATTACCATTCAGGTCGAGTTTCTGCTGGTAGGAGTTGCCGTTGATCGGAGCAAACATGAGATCGGTTGTCGTCGGCAACGCGTTGGAAGCGCCAAGGATGACGTTGCCGAGGACTCCCTGCGAGAAAATCGTTACACCGGTGTAGGTGTTCTGATTGTTCAGGAAGATTGTGTTGGTCTGACCGCCGCCGCCGAGCGGCCCAAGCTGCACGTCGCAACTGCCGGAGATTACACCGTTGACGTTCAGTTGGTTGTTTGCCCCGGGTCAATGGTGAACAGCGAGCACGTCGTGCCGTTACCGAGAATGAAGCCGTCGCCGCTCGCCGCGGCGCCGGACTGGGAAACGCTCGTCTTATAGAACGTTGCGTTGAGGCTGTTCAACTGGATATTGTTGGCAACATTGACGGTGGCATTCGGTCCGCCGGCCACTTGAATGGCTTGCCCTGTGGCGTTGGTGAAGTGAGTTGGCGCCGGCGGAGAGTACATGTTTTGGAACTGAATGGTCCCGGAACCGCTGATGTCGGTGCTAAACTTCACGCCAAGCGGGTTTGTGACGACAAGAGTACCATTGATAGTGGTACTGCCCAGCTTTACCGAACCCGAGTTCGAGCCGGTTGAAGTCTGCGTGAGCATGAGAAGCGTAGCACCGTTGGCGACATTCAATTGCCCGCCATCCGTGAAGTTTTCTGGCACTAGGGCCAGGGTGCCCGATTGCACGGAAATTGTGGATCCGGCGCCTGACTTCACGTTGTTCGTGAAGTTGAGCGTGCCGCTGCCGGCCGACGTGAACGAGCCGTTCGCCGCGATGTTCAGATTGCCGCCAACGGCAGCGGTGCCCGTGGATGCGACGATCGTACCGCCGCCGGCGTTAACCGTGATATCGCGGCTGCCGCTGACGCCGGTCGTAAACTCCAGCGTGCCGTTGGTGTCAATCGTAACGCTGCCTGTACCAGCGCCGAGTGCTGCGTCGCCGGCAACGCCCGTCGCCAGCGTACCTCCGGTGATAAATGTTCCGCCGGCATAAGTGTTCGGGCTGGCGAGCGTAACTAGCCCCGCGCCACCCTTAACAAGTGATGTGGTTCCAGCGATTGAGCCGCCCGTAATGGTATACGAGTTGGAGGAATTGCTGAACGTCAGCGAAGTCGGAGACACCGCGCTGCCGGTAATCGTGACCACGGAATTATTGGCCGTTGGCTCGCCGAAAATCACGCTCTTTCCGTCGGCATAAGTCGCCGTCGTCGTGTTGCCCAACACGGTCCAATTTACAGCAGTTGTATTCCAGGCGCCGCTGCTGGTTGCCCACGCCAAAGTTTGGCGATCGACGACCCCCGGTCCGCTGACTGACAGATCGATCTGGTTGCTGTTTTGCGCGTCTTGCACGAAACTATACGAAAAGCCGGCCGTGGTGCCCGCGCCAAGTGTGAAGTCGGCCGCATTGAAACCGTTCAGGCCGCTAAATGTAAACAGCGGATACGAATTGAAAGTCTGGCCCGCTATATTCAGGTTGACCACGATGCTCTTTGTGCTGGCGCCGGTGAGGTCCAGCGCGCCGGCGCCCGTAATCAAATCGGATTGGGTGTTGCTGAAGTCGTAGGTTACACTGCCTCCGCTGAGGGCAAGGTTATTGAATCCGAGCATGCCGTAGTTGGCGGAGCCGCCGGTCGATAACGTGGCTCCGGCGATCATGCTTGCGCTGCTATTTGCCAGACTTACGGCGGAACCTGAGTAGATCAGATTTCCGCCGCTTTGAAGAGCGAGAGGACCGACGCCCAGCGCCGACGATTTGCTCACCGTCACTGACCCTTGCGCGATGGTTGTCGCGCCCGTGTAGGTGCTCGATCCCGACAGTGACAAGCCGCCCGCGCCCAGCTTGTAGAGAGCCAGATTGCCGGTTATCGAGCCGTTGTACGCGGTAGCCGGTGTTATGCTGCCGTTAACCGTCAGCGTCGCATTGGAGAGGCTGCTGTTGGTAATCACCGACGACTTGCCACTCACGGCCGATAACGAATTGATCGTCTGATTGAAGCCGTTGAGATCCAAAGTCGCGGCGCTTGAGTCCAGTCCGCCTACGATAACGTCGGTTTTCGGAGGCAGCGCGGAGGTAGAACCGAGTTGGATGAGACCATTGCCATCGATGAGCGTTGTGCCGGCGTAGGTGTTGCTTCCTGAGAGGAACAAAGTACCTGCACCTCCGCTGCCGTTCACCGAGTTGCTGCCCAACACGACATCCGAACTTCCGCTGATGTTCCCAGTGAAAGCAAGCACGCTGCTCGGAGTAGTGGCGCCGAAGCCGACGAGAAAGGCATTGCTTGCGGACAAGCTGAAAGATTGTGTTACGTTGGTCTTCGTAAAGGGCAAGTTGCTGGAGTTCAAGACGATGTTGTTCGAAACCGTGCCGCCGGAAGTGACCATGCCGCTGGTGAGAGTCGCGGTGCCGGTGGACGAATTGCTGAGTACCGGCCAAGCGCGGGTTGAACGAGTAGGCGACTAGAATTTGGCCCGATCCGTTGTAAACGCCCGTTCCACCAACACTGTCAAAATTGACGCGCTCGCCGTTAGCGATGACGACATTGCCGTTGATCGTCCCGCCACCTTGCAGGCTTGCTCCACTGGTCCCATTCAGGGCCAACGTACTGCCGGCCGCGATCGTCGTAGATCCTGAAAGCTGCACCACGGCGCCGCTGAGCGAAACGGTACCTGATCCGAGTTGTGAGTAGTTGCCGCCGCCGTAGAAATTGCCGCTGGTCGAAAACGAGAAACCCTTCGTATCCAACACTCCGCCATTAGGGCCGATTTCGAAGATCCGGGCCGAGGCGAGGTTCGACGCAAGCTGCAATGTGGAACCGTTATCCAGAGCCACTGCCCCCGCTCCCCCATTTACCGAGCCGAGGCTGGCGTCTCCCGACACGATAAGCGTTCCGCCAGAGATCTGCGTGCCGCCGCTGTAAGTATTCGTGCCCGATAGCGAAACGAAGCCGACGTTGGTTGGTTGCAGGTAGAACGCGCCCGTGCCGCTGATCGCCCCGCCGGCAAAAGAATAGCCCGTGCCGGGAACCGTGTTGTTGATCGCGATTCCCGCGGCAACCACGCCGCTACTCGTAACGGTGATCGTCGAAGTGCCGCTGGACACGTCGCCAAAATTGGCGACGCTGCCGTTGGCGAACGAAGTAACATTGGAACCGGAGTCGAGCCAAACCGAATTCGAGGGATTGGTATCCCAAGTGCCGCTACCGCTATTCCAAGTTAATGCTGGGCCAGAAAAGTTAGTGCCGATGCACAAACTGCCCGAAAAAGTCAAGTTGCCAAATCGCCAGTTGCCGGACGAGTTGTTGTAAATCTGCGTATGGCCGCCGTTGAGCGTGGCCGAGGCGTAGTCGTTCCCAAGATTTCCTGTGTCGTCGAACGCGGCGACCAAACGGACACCTAGAGTCGGGTCGTTGTTGGCTCCCGTGATGGAACTCAAGTTGACGTTGATGGTTTGCGGAGTTGATCCTCCAAAGAAATCGTTCGGAGTGGCTATGAAGACATAGTTCGTCGAACTATTCTGAAGGGCGCCTCCGCCCGAGTTTTCGCCAATTGCCGCGCTACCAATGTCCGAGCCGATATTCGTCCAGCCGGCGGAATTGGAAGTATTCAGGTTGTATTGGAATTGCATGTCGCGAATACCCTGCGTCGTCGAGTACCAGTCAAAGCTGAACTGGACGTTTGAATACCCGGCGGTACTGGCATCCAACTCGACTCCCTGCGAATACTGTGGCGCCCATTGGCGGTGCCGGGGCTGATATTAAAAATCGCCCAACCATTCTTGCTCGAACTCCCGTTGGGCAGTTTATCGGGGGTGCCGTCGCCGTAGCTGGAGTTGGCCCGAACGCGCCAAAGATATTCCGTGTAGCTAGGCACCGCCGTGCCGCTGGTACTGGGATAATCGCATGCTACTTGGCTGCCGCCGTTAAAGGGATTTGTCATTCCCAGCGTAACCGCCGTGCCACTGCCCGTGGTCGGTAGGGGGCTGTTGCCCGGAGCGGTCACGGCCGTGCCGCCGCTCGACGCTAATGTGCCGCTGGTAGGCGTGCTCCCGTTAAAGGTCCACTGCGTAATGACAGCGGCCCTCGCGCACTCGCTAGAAAGTCCCAGCGCGAGTCCCGCAGCTCCGAATAGTAGTAATGATGACTTCTTGATCGCGTAATTCATGATTTTCTCAAAGGAACTTAGCTTGTTCGCCGTATCTTAGCGGAAAACGGCCGACGACGAATAAGCTAGGTGTTAAACGTTTGTTATGAATATGTTAAAAAGAAATGAAATCATTTCAAATCGAAATTGATCTCATTCTTGCCGGCGACAACTTCTTTTTGCAAGGTTGGAACGATTTCATTCTTGCCTCTAGACTGCTTGAATATCTGTACTGTGTGCTTCCCCACGATCGCGCCATGGTCCTGGCGGAGATAAATCAGGTCGTAGTGCCCGTTCGCGTCAGTCGTGGCATAAGAGACGCGCCCTTTAGCGGGACGAAACACAATGTCCGCGCTCGCTAGTGGCTTGCCATGCAAAAGAACGGTGCCTTGAACTTGGCCGATTGGGGGGCGGTCGCTTCGACCGCATCCAGCAAGCGGTAGAAGCGCACATGCAAGTGTTGCGACCCAATTCGCACGCGGGCACGACAATCGCCGGCGGCCGAGCTTGCCGGTGGGCGGCAAATCGATGGATAGCGAAGCAGTGCGCATCGGCTTTTGGCAATTCGACTCGCGGTAGGAACAGATTGCTATGGCCACTACGGCACTTGTGCCAGCTCGCCGTCGGACATCGAGCCCAACAACGGAAATACCGATTCGTTGCTTGCGGCGTCAACATTCTCGCTGATGAAATGCACGGAACCGTCCGCCATTCCAAAAATGGCGCCGCCCTGGTGTTGGCTGCCGGGCGATTCGAAGAAATTATTGTTCATTCCGCCGGGATTCTTATGGCCTTGGCTCGGACCGCTGAAGTCTGTGGCAGTCGTAAACAGTGTTGAACAATTGCCAAAAGCCCAACCTTGATAGTTCGTCGTTACTCCGTCGCCATCGCCCGGCTTGGGTTTTAAGCATTGCAACTCGCCGATCATGATGGTATTCGCTGAACCGTCGGTGACGTCCAAAAGTCGCGTTCGATAATTGGGACGGAAGATGCCTCGCAGCAAGCGGACATCCGAAATAGGTTGTCCATTGGGCTCCACGGGCTGTGAGTCGTTCCGCGTCTGGTCCTCAAACGCATGCCTCTCCGAAGCGATTCCGTTTTTCCAGCCGTTGGTTCGCCCCATGCAGCCGCCATAATCGGTGCCGCCGGCGGTGGCGGTCTTGCTCAACATCCAGTCCGCATCGCCGGGCATCAAATGCGACCGCCGCGATGGACAATAGAAACCGGGGATGTCTGTCATTGCTACGTCTCCATTGCCCATTACGCTGCGACGGTAGTCCCAGCGCTTATACAAGTAGTCATATTCCATGAAAGACAGGATTTCGAGCATCCAGCTTTGACCATGCATATTAGCGCCCTGCGCGAAATTCGAGGCCTCGGTGAACGTGTCGAATACTTGCGGTGTGCCGTTCAATGTAAGCTGGGCGACGACACCGGGCGGCAAATACTGCTTCGAGCTTTCATGGGCGAGCAGCGCCAGCCCAATTTGGTGCTGGTTGTTCTCGCATGCCGCCCGCCGGCCTGCTTCGCGCAGCGTTGATTGCCGGCAGCAAGAGGCCGATCAGAATTCCGATGATGGCGATGACCACCAGGAGCTCCACGAGCGTAAAACCGTGTCGTCGATTCATGTTGGCTAACTTTTCGGGATGAGGATTATGCGAGGCTCAACCGACCGCATCCCGGATTCCATTAGGCTTCAACTGACAAAAACACCGGTGGACGGTCCCGGTTGCCGTGCCCTGTTATGTACCACAAGAGCAGTGCATTATTGGACGAGATTATTAAGGAACAATTAGCATTGTATTTTGCACACGTTAGAATCGTGTTTCTGCATCCTTTTCTTGACAAGATGTAATGGGTGGGCAATTTAGAAAAACGAAAAGCCACTCCATCGAGAGTGGCTTTGTGTTCACTTTCTTTCAAAACTTCAATGTGAGCACCGTTGACGCAGGCACGTTGCAAAACCGGCCGCACACACTGCCAAGAGAGCGAGAGTTGACGGCTCGGGAACGGCAGTGCCGCCGACAATAATGTTGTCATAGCGCCAGTTGCCGGAACTGTTGTTTAGCGGGTTGCCAGCTCCGTTCACACAGTCAGTACCGCTGGAAGCATTCACAACCTCGACGGCAAAGTTTGGATCCCCGCCCGCGCCGGGCAGATTTGCCGTAATCTGGTTGTTCCAGCCAGCGCCTGCCGTACTGAGTTGAACGTAGCTGCCCGAGAGCGTCAAGGCGCTTGTGGTGTTGTTAAACAATGTACCCTGACTTCCCGCTGAAGAATAGCTCGCATTCACCCAGATGGGATTGGCAACTGTGTCGTCCAATGTGTACTCAATAGCCAAGTTGCGCTCGGCCTGGGTCGTCACATTTACGTCCACTGAAACGGTAATGTTGTTGTATCCGCTGGTGTCCACAGAAAACTCCGCCCCTTGGGTGCCAATTGGTGCCTGGGAATTCCAGCCGTTGGACTGCCCAGCACCTCCGCCGCCGGCATTGGTGGGGCCGCGTACTCGCCATCCGTATGAGCCAGCACCCGTTGAGGCACCGGCCGATGCAAGTACGTCGCAGAAGGGGATACTTCCCGGACCTTCGTTATTGTTAAAGGTGTACGAGTTGCTCATGCCGAGCTGCGTGGCACTGCCAGATCCAGTCGTGGCCGCTGGGGTGTTGTACGGTGGTGCAATTGTTCCGCCTGCGTCAAAGCTCCAGGCGCCGATGGTTGAGGCATGGCTGGCAGAAGCAACCAAGCACAAGACACTCGCGACCGATAAGGCCGCCAATTTTGCAAAATCAATCTTCATACCTATTTCCTCCAAAATGTGTGACTGCGAACAATTAAACGTGGACAATACGGCAACAGCGCGGTAAGCGAATCAATCCTCATCTTTCTAGAGACTTCGGCAACGGCCAAACTCTCCCCGGCGGCTAGCATAGGAATATGCCGTTCGGATCGCGAAGACTTTACCGGCGCGGCGATTCCCGCCTTATCCGGTGTCAAACAGCGTTCAGAACGCATCCCCTATGATCTCTTAAAGCAACTGCGACATTGATGGGAATGCTAACGCTGCCTCGTCGTGGGGTTGAAAGATAACGAATCTACCGTCAGATCGTCCCGCTAGTCTAGAGAATGATTGTTAGCTGAATATAAATTGTCCGTTAGAAAGCCAGATTTCTGAAAGTTCGCAACCGTATCTCGTTGTTGACATCCGACGGCAACTATTTGTTCGCCAGCGAGCAGTCAGCGGATTCTGCTCGCCAGCGAACATTTTCTCCAGCGGTTCAAGAAACCGTTCGCGACGCGAAGGCGGGATTACGGCGTTTCGCTCGCGCACAGAAACGCCGGCCAGAGTTCGTCGCGAACGTAAACACGCACCAAGTTGCCCGTCCGCATAGAATCGACTCTTTGCCCATTGTAATCGCGCAATCGGGCCTCAAGTTCGGGCAAATCGAAGTCGCAGGAAATAATGAGCACGTCCGGCAAGGCGATGTGCCGCAGATTGATATCCTTCTGCCACTGGTCGGCATCGAGCCAGTAACCGACCGTGCCGGGCGGAAACTTTCGCAAATACCACGGCAGCGGCCAATAATTCTCCTTGACGACGGCGTGGACGGTAAGCGTCCGGCCATCGGGCATCTGCCGCCGGAGTCGTTCGAGTTGCTCGGTCAATCGCGGCAAGCCCATCGGAGTGTGTGCGTAAACATAGGGATTCCTTGGATCGGCAACCAATCGCGGATCAAAGTTCAGCCGGTAGGCCTGCGAAGCGAGATTCTTGCTTCCAACCACGAGTGCGCCCAACGCTGCCATCACCAGCAGTGCGATAACCGTCCACACAATCGGAGACATTCTGAATCCGCTGACCGCGGAAAACGTTCTGACGATCGCCGCCACGCCAATTCCGGCGAGCAGGATCATCCCCATGAGAAAGCCCGAACGCGCACCAAGGAGTTTTGTAGCTGATCGCGCTATAGAGCATGATGAGAACTAGGGTATAGAACGTCAAGAATATGCGAAGCGCCGAAGACTCCGCTCGCGGTTTCACGGTTCCCAGCAGCGAATACGCGCCACCAACGATCGCCAACAGCGCGATGAATCCTTCGCTCCAAACGAGCTGCTTGATCGGCCGATAAGCGAAGAGAATCTGAAGATAGTAGTACCAAGGCTCGGAGTGGCCAGCGCCCCCGCTGCCGCGACGGAAGTAGTTTCCATAGGCGAGGATAGAGTCCCACGGCGCTTGCCAATTCTTGCCGAAATTGGAAAACAAGGCAGCGGCGACGATACATGCGATTGCGATGCTGGCGAGCACGTGCAGGAGTGTTCGCGCAAATGGCAACGTATTAGCTCCCTGCTCCCCGCTTCCTGCTTGGTCAACGCGCAGCCGCCGCCAGCCCCAAGTCAACCCGGCGCCGACTACAGCGGCAGCCGCGGAGAGAATCCACGTCTCTTTCGTGGCGTGCATCATTCCGATCGACGCCCCGAGGGCGAGAATCCATGCCAAGCGCCCCGTGCGAACGTAACGCCAGCCGCACCCCAGAGCCGCAAGCGTAAAGAACACCAGCAGCATTTCATGGATGCAGTAACGGCTGTAGAAAACCATCGCGGGCGATATGGCTATCAAGAGCGCAGCGGCCGCAACAGCCGTTTTGCCTAATCCGTCGGTCAAAAACAGTATCAAGCCAATCAGCCCGATTCCGAACAGCGCGGGCACGATGCGGTATTGGACTTCCCGGCTGTCGGCCAGATCCTTCGCTCCGCTGATGGCCAGCGAGGGAAGCGTCAGCCAGTAGAGGCTTGGGCCGTGATGGTCCTTGGCGTCATAGTCATACTTGCCCGTCTCGTAGAGTTGCCCTGTTTTGACGGCCTGGTTGGCCTCGTCGGCGTGCATGGGCCGCAGGTCGAGGCGCGGCAGGCGCATCGCGGCCGCGATGGCCAGGATGGCCAGCATGGCGGCCGCAAAGAGCAGGCGTCCCCAAGTCATTTAGCAAGTGTGCCGTAGACTTCGACTTCGATGTAATGGTTCTGGTCGTTCGATGTGTTGCCGTTGGAGTGCAGCCGCACGTAGCGTCCGCGGACGGGCCCGCCTTTCGCGTCCTTTACTGTAACGGCCTTGCCGCGATAGTCGTCGATGTATTCCAGATTCTTGCCCGCGCCGAAGCCCAGGACGTTGGCATAGTCGTTGTTGAAGACCGTTTTCACGTCTTTGCTGAATTCGGGATCGTCGGAAACTTGCACGACGACGCTATGATAGACGCGGCCCTCGGCATGATAATGCCAGATCACCACGGCGGAAATGTCGGCCGGCTTTTCCAGATCAATCTGCACCCATTGCTTTCCGGGAGCCAGCTCGACGAAGCTGCCGTCGGAGCCGTCTTTGTCGCCATCGGTGATCAACGAGAGTTCGCCGATGATCGGGTTCGAGTCGCTGGATGTGACCTTCTTCTTCGCCGCCAGATTGGTGCAGCCGGGCGGGACCATGAGCGGCGCCTTCGGCTTCTCCGAGTAGGGCTCCAGCGTGGCGGCGGCTTTGATGTTCTTGGGCGTGCCGATGAACATCGCCTTGGGGATTTCATATTTCAGCGGCACCTGCTTGTCGCCATCGGCCGCGTGTGCCCGTGCTGGAAGTAACGCGAGAGAGATCAAAGTTAGGAATGTAACGGTCGAAAAATGAAGTTTGCACATGAGACTGTCGCTTGTTCAGTTTGGAAAGGCGGGAATTTGGCAGCCGTCAAGGGATTTGCGGCCACGCGTCAGTTTATTTACTATAAGGGCGAAAGAACAGCCGTGCAAGCGGCCGATGCTGGCATTGCGGAGCGGCCGCGGACGCGGCTTCTTCAATCTGAGTTATGAGGTTTGAAATCGATACATCATTTCCCATGCCCAGCCTCGCTCTCTCCGTAATCCTGCCCGCTTTTGACGAGGCGCTGCGGTTGCCGTCTTACCTGGCGGCCATTCGTTCGTACTTCGACGGCGGCGCGGCGGGGCCTTACGAAGTGATCGTGGTGGACGATGGCAGCCTGGACGGCACTGCGGAGGTCGTGACTCGTATTACCGACTGGCCACAACTCCGCCTGCTCCGCCACGCTCGCAATGAAGGGAAGGGAGCGGCGGTACGGTCGGGCATGAGCGCGGCACGGGGCGAGCTGCTGCTGTTTGCCGATGCCGACGGCGCAGCGCCCATCGACCAGAGTGCGCGGCTCATAGCTGCCATCGCGACAGGCGCCGACGTGGCGGTCGGCTCCCGGCTCTTGCCCGACGCGGAAGTCAGCCGCTCGCGGCAATGGCATCGCGGACTGGCCGGCCGCATCTTCGCAGGCGCCGCTCGCCGCCTGCTGGGCATCGGGGTGCTCGATACCCAATGCGGCTTCAAGATGTTCCGTGCGGCGGCCGCGGTAAAACTGTTCACCGCTATACGCGAGGAGCGTTATCTCTTTGATTTGGAATTGCTGCTGTTGGCGAAGGAGTTTCATTTGAATGTCGTGGAAGTGCCCATTCGCTGGCACGAAGTCTCCGGCGGCCACATGCGGCTGCTCGTCGAACTGCCGCGGATCATCGCGGGCCTTTGGCGGCTGCGAAGGAGGCGCTGAGTACTTCGACCGGCTTCGGCTTCGCCGCCCGTCACTCAAAATACTTTCCGACGATTTCGTTTACCTGCGATACATCGGTGTGATTATTCAGGATGTGCATTTGTAAGTCCCCGCGTGTCACCAGCTTCTCACATACCGGGCACCGAATTCCCTCTTGGCCAGAGTCTATGGTTTGCGACAACTGGCGACCGAGATCCCCGAACGCATCGAAGAAGTTTTCGGGCACGCGATAAGATTTACCTTGCTCGTCTCTTTCTAGAAATCCATTTTCGATCATTGCTACGCGAATATGATCGGGCGAACAAACCGGATCATCAAAGACTCGGTGATTGAGGATCTGGCGAAGACCAGTTTCAATTTCGCTCGCCGTATACTGCTTTGTACGATCAAGCAACGATACGAAAATCCACGCGATTTGTATTCTTTTCCTTGGCCCGGCCGCCGCACTCCAGTTGCTGTTGCCGAACCACTTATTTTTCAGTAAAAACGGAGGTATGATCAACGTAATCCCTCACCTGATGTCGCTGGGCTAGGCGTTCCCCATCGTTCGCCTCGCAGATATGAGGAACGTCCGCCGGTCTTATTTCCGGCGGCAGTCAAACTCATGAACGGACCGGCATCTTGGGCCGCGAGACCTTTCTCCCTTGCTCCGCGCATGATGGCGGCATCGTCCGGCGAAAGCGTCATCGGCTCAAGTGAGGCAGCGCCGCGCGAAAGCTCGACTTGATTGCCGGCACGGCTATCGTCAAAGTTAGCCGCTTCCTTTACGATTCGTTGCAGCACAGTTCGTGCTTCATCCTCTACCGTGCGACCGTGGTCGGCGGCCCACTTGCGCAGTAACGTCATCGTCACCTGGTCAAGGTCATGGATTTGTAAAGCCGGCATCGTTGAAACCTCCAAATCTATGTCCAATTCTAGCATCCGCAGCGCGGCGAAACAACAGCGAGCCGCGCGAGACCGTTGACAGTTTTCGCTTAATCGCCTTCTAGCCTCTCCACAATCCTCTCCACATCGAACACGCACCCGCCCCAAGGTCCGCCGCCGAGCCGCTGGAGCGCCGCCCAGAGGCGCGTGTCGGCCGGGAGGAGCGGATCGGGCGAAAGTTGCGGATGCGGCGGCCGCGCGAAAGGACCCGCGCCCTCTTCCGCGCCGAACTCGCGCTCGGCATCGCCCACGAGATCCACGCTTCCTTCCAGCTTGAGACGATCGACGACGATGCGGACGCGGTCGCCGTCACGCACTTTTCCGAGCGGCCCGCCGGCGAGCGCTTCGGGCGATACCATGCCGATGCATGCGCCGGTGCTCACGCCGGAGAAGCGAGCGTCGGTTATCAATGACACCTCGCGTCCCCACGATAGATATCGCAGCGCCGCCGTAAGCTGAAAGACTTCTTCCATGCCCGATCCCATCGGCCCGCGGCCCATGAGCACGATCACGTCGCCGGGCCGAATGGGGCGGTCGCCTTGTCCTTTGATCGCCGCCATCGCGTCGGCCTCGCGCGTAAAAACCCGCGCATGTCCGGTCATCCGAAAGACGCCGTCGGCGTCGACGACTGCGCGGGTCGATCGACGTGCTCTTGATCACCGATCCGCTCCGGCGCCAGGTTGCCGCGGGGAAAGCACATTGTGCTGGTCATGCCCCGCTCGCGGGCCGCGCTGGGCGTCATGATCACCTCGTCCGCCGCGACGCCGACGCTTTCCATTAGCCAATGGCGCACCGCCTGTCGCCGCGGCGAGGCTTCCCACCACGCGAGCACGTCGCCCAGGGACTGGCCGCTGATCGTCATGGCATCAAGGTCCAGTAAGTTCATGTCGCGCAGCCGCAGCATGACTTCGGGCACGCCGCCGGCCATGTAAACGCGGATGGTCGGATGATGCACCGGGCCGTTCGGCAGCACCGATACCAGTCGCGGCACGCGGCGATTCACGTCGGTCCATTCGTCGATTGTCGGCCGTGTTAGCCCGGCCGAGTAGGCGATGGCCGGCAAATGGATGAGCAGATTCGTGGAACCGCCGAAGGCCGCGAAGACTACCATCGCGTTGCGGATCGAGGCCTCGGACAGAATGTCCACGAGTGCGATGCCGCGGTCGTCCATCGCCAAGAGCGTCTTCGCGCTGCGGCGGGCCATGTCGAGCCAGATCGGCTGGCCGGAAGGGGCAAGGGCCGAATGGGGCAAGGCCATGCCTAGCGCCTCGGCCACGACTTGCGCCGTGGCGGCCGTGCCGAGGAAATGGCAGCCCCCGCCGCCCGATGCGCAGACGTGGCAGCCGACCTCGGCCGCCTCTTCCATCGTGATCTCGTGATGCACGTAACGCGCGCCGATCGACTGGATGCTTGCCCGTGTCTTCGCCGATCGTCGGCGGCACCGTCACGCCGCCCGGCACGAGCACGCACGGCAGCCGCCGAAGCCCGGCCAACGCCATCATCATCGCCGGCAGCCCCTTGTCGCAGGTGGCCACGCCGAGCACGCCGCGGGCATAGGGATCGATCGGGTCGAGCCGGCGGAAGATCGACGCCGCGTCGTTGCGATAGGCCAGACTGTCGTACATGCCCGGCGTGCCCTGCGTGCGACCGTCGCACGGATCGCTACAGTGCCCGGCATAAGGCACCCGACCCTGGCGGCGAATCACTTCGGCGGCGGCCTTAACGGCCAGTCCGACCTCCCAGTGTCCGGTGTGATATCCCAAGGCGATCGCCGTGCCGTCGTCGGCGCGGAGGCCGCCCAATGTGCTCAGCAAAACGTACTGCCGGCCGCCCACATCGGCCGGGTCCCAGCCCATGCCGGCGTCCTGCGACATGCCGAAAGCATCGCCGCTGGGCCGCTCGCGGAGGATCGCATCGCTCAGCGGCAGCTTGCCTTCCGGGCCTGGGCCGTGCATTGTCACTTCGTAAAGGGAGGAGTCGCCGGAATCGAGCAGCGCGGCGGCGTTGGGAAGCGATTGGTTGGATTCCATAAGCAGGTCCTTAAGCAGTGTAATGTTCCCATTTTACCGCGCGTTTTGATGCGGTTCCTGTCGTGAAGCCGGCAGAGCGACCTCGACCGTTGGATAATATATTTTTTGGCCGCGGTTTGTCGCAAATCCTCGCGAAAACGGCCTGTTTTGAAGGCGCACGGGCTCTAAACCTATATAGGAATTGCATAGAAAGTGCATAGAAAGTGCATAGAAAGTGCATAGAAAGTGCATAGGAACACATAGAAATGCATAGGATCGCATAGGATTTCATGGGGCCGCATGGTTATCATAAAAGTCAGAGTTAATTGGCGATAATCAGCGTTCCCTGTTCGTCGGCCGTAATGTCGTCGTGGCGAAAAAACTTTGCGACGGCTGAGCATGGCGTATCCTGCCTGTTTTCGCGGGGTTTTCCAGCGCGGTTCCGCGTAGGAATCGAGCAGGACCGGAGTAGGGCGGACGTAGGAACCGAGCAGAATCGGAGTAGAATTGGAGCAGGAATACGCATTCTGGCGGTCCCTTGTTCCGGCGGCGAGTCGTTGAGGGGGAGCGATCGGCTCGGCGAACCACGAAGTACACGGATTACACGAAAGCCGGACGGCACCGCCGACAAAACACGGCTGGCACACGGAAACGGTCGATGTTCGAGCGGTATTCAATCCGCGGGTTGATCTTTCAGCTTTCATCGCTCATCTCTTGTTCACTATCCACAATCCGTTTCACACTCGCCGCGGTGTTTAAGTGTTTACATCACATAACATAGTCCTACATATATATATTGCTAGATCCGCTATGCGAGAATGGCGGAATTCTTTTGTCGCATACCGTCCGCGGCACTGGAAATGAGCTTGGCGGCGCGTCGCAACATGCTATGCCGGGACGACTTGTGCGATAGGTTCAGCCGGCCAGAAAAAATATCTTCGACCATTAAAAACAGTAGCACAGTAAGGCCATGTTTTAATTCGTGGGTGAAGTTCCACCCGCGGGTCGCCCGCCAAGTGGATGGCTGGGCTGCCGGTCCTGCCAGGGCCGCGCCCTTCGCTCTATGAAACGACGCCCCGTTGGGGCACACACCATTACTTCGCGGCGCCCGGCGACGGCCATGATACCCCGGCTGGTCATTACCCGGTGTCAAGGCTCAATAGTGTGCAATAGCGTGCAATACCGTGGATACCGCCGGTCAGACCGAGGTTTATGACTTCCCAGTGAAGAGTTCTGGTCTGGCTCGCGGTCCGCACTTGACTCCGGTCCGCGAATTGCGGCCGTACCACAACAGCTCCCGCAGGCTGCCGGCGAAGGCGAATATGGGGAGTGCGGAACGAGCGTGGCGACGAATACTCGCGATTAATTCCCGGCCTTGCCGGCCGCCGCCTTCTCAGTTTGGAGCGACTTAAGCATCGTCCGGATTTCGCCGCCGATTTGTTCCTTGGCGTGCTCCGGCATCACGGCGACGGCGAGAAAACACCTGTTGTCCACGGAAAAGATCCATTGCTGCCAGCAGAACTCGCGGCCGTCCGAAAGTGTCAACGATACCTCAAAGAATAAAGCCGCATGGCCGCCGATTTTTTCGTCGGTGAGGTCTTTTCGCTCGGCATTGGGCCTAAGTTGCCTCGCTCTCTCGACCGAAAGCTCGGTCACGACCTTCCTGAGCAACTCTTTCTCATTTTCGCCGTCGCACCGAATAGCTGCCGCGCTCGACGATCAAGAATCGAGCGGACTGGTCGGACGGAACGAAGACGGACCGGCTGCCTTGCCGCATCGCCTTCCATCCTTTGGGCAAGTCAACCTTGAATGGTTCGGGCCGCTTGACCTCGGTGAATTCGAAAATGGCGAGGTTCTCTGCCGGCCCGTTGTCCACTTCGCTCTTGTAGAATTTGCTTGTAGGGTCGTACTTCCACTCGGATGAGGTTTGTCGAGCAATCGCGTCGAGGTATTCGCGCAGCGTCGGCATATAAAAGTCGGGAAACACCGGCTGAAGCTCGGTTTTGGCGATATTTGGCGAGGAGGTCATTACCGCGACGCCGTAGGGCAAGTCCAAGCGGCTTGAAAGCAGAAAGAGGGGCGAGAAGAGTCGAAACGTTTTCGCTATTCCGCTGTTTACGCGCATCGCCAGCAGCTTGCCCTTCTGATCCTCCGTCAGAGGTTTCACGGTCGGTCGTTTAGGGGCGTCCGCGATTCGTGCGGTGCCGAAGTCCGAAAAACGGACTTTAAGCGGTTCTTGCGCTGTTCACGGCGGCCACTCCCACCTTGACCTTTTCCGGCAGCCTCAGTTGTTTTCGGCCAAGATAGAGCCACTTCAGGCCGTCTGTGCTGATATAGGCGGCCACCTTATTTCCCGCGCGGTCCAGCCTCAAGTAGTGCAAATACTCGTCGGGCACGACGTAACTATTGTTCGAGCTCGGTTCTGTGGGCGTAATGCCGTCAAGATCGAAATCGCTGCGCAGCTCGAAATTGGCGAATCGGTGAATCGTGCCGTCGGCTTCCTCGTAATACGTCCCACGATCCAACCGTACGTAGTTCGCGTCGTCCACCATAAGCACCAGCGACGCGCCGTGATAGGCTTTTCGCTGTTCGATCGTCCGAGTCCTCGGCGACGGCGTGAAATCGTTCTTGACCCGCACGCTGAAATTGCCTTGCAATTCGCATAGCGCACGGGGCGCATTCACGCGACCTAACTCGGCGCTCAGATCATGGGGCGTGCCCGGCACAGAAATGACCGCTTCGCCTTTGCGCACGACGCATTTACAGTCGCCGTCCGGGTCCACCTTGATTGGCAACTCACCCAATTGCCAGTCTACAGCCCCGACGCGGCTACAATAAGATGACAGTCCAAGGAGCAACAGGAACAATCTCGACGGACAAATTCGCATAATTCACCTCCGCGTCAGCCAGGGAAAATGCCGTTCCAGGCAACGGCACAGTATACCAGCAATCCGCCTTGGACTCCACCGTATACTTATTCTGGCTCCCAACGCTATTCCGCTGCTTATAACGGCATGTATACCATCACGGATTCTGCCCGACATTGCCGCAATGAGACTTGGACCGGCTAGGTATTGGGACTGCCGACTTCCAAGCGGAAAGTCTCGATCGGACCTGGACTGGCGCCGACCGGGGCTTTTCCGACGCGAACGCACCGGCTGCTTGTTTCACCAAAAACATCACGGTAGAATCACAGCGACGTTCGGAAATCGCGTTTCCCTTCAGGGACATCAACGGCCTCGACTGCCAGCTACAACCTGGTTCCAGGAATTTGCCGCCATGTTCCAAACGGTCGAATCGATTCTGAGTTCGCAGCTCGATTCGGGCGAACGCCTGCTCTGGGCCGGCCAGCCGCGCGGAGGGATACGCCTGCGCGGCCAGGATGCGTTTCTGATTCCGTTTAGCTTGCTTTGGGGCGGCTTCGCCATTTTTTGGGAGATCATGGCATTGACTATGACTGCCAAGGCGCCGGGCCCGATAGGCGTGATCTTCCCGTTGTTTGGGCTGCCTTTCGTGCTTGTTGGCCTCTACCTGATTTTTGGACGGTTTATCATCGATGCCAAAACTCGCGAGCGGACTTATTATGGTCTCACGAACGAGCGGATCATCATCGTCAGCGGCCTTTTCTCGCGGCAAACAAAGAGCTTGCAACTTCGCACACTAACCGACGTCTCCTTGACCGAGCGCGTGGACGGCAGCGGCACAATTACCTTTGGCCCGGCGCCGTTGTTTGGGGCGTTTTACCCCGGCGGTTCCTGGCCCCGCGCCTGCGCTCTGCGCCTCCGTCGTTCGACATGATCGAACGTGCCAAGGAGGCATTCTACGCCATTCGCTCCGCGCAGAAACACGCGACCCCGAATGGCTAGCGGCTATCGCGGCGAGAATCGATTTCCGCCTTGACAAAGACGACGATAACGGTCAACAATGCCGGCCCGTATAGCTTGTCCAGAAGCATTCACGTGACCGAGCGCCCGCAACCCGACGGTGTGACCCTGCGATTTCCCGACCGCTCCCGGCAGCCGGCGGACGACGCCGCGGGCGGGGAGGTGCGTTTCGGACATGTGTTTCGCATTACCCTTGCCGCTTGGGCGGCGATTGCCTTGTTGTCAGTCGGCCGGGCCGCCTTGATCCGCTTTCCCAGGCATTGCGGCTGTTATGAAATCTACGCCCAGGCCGGGCGCGACTGGGCCAGCGGCGCGGACCTCTATTCCGCCCAGCCGGGCCTTGAAGTCTATCGCTATAGCCCGCTGGTGGCCGTCCTTCTGGCGCCGATCGGCTTCATGCCCGATATGCTTGGCAGCGCCGTGCTCCGCGCGGCCACGCTCGCGGCTTTCCTCGCCGCCGTGTGGCGGTGGAGCGCCGTCGCCGCACCCGTAAGACTCTCTTTCCAACAGCGATTGGTCTATCTACTTCTGCTTGCGCCGCTGGCCGCGCGGTCGCTGATCGACGTGCAGTTCAACGGACTTTTGTCCGCGCTGCTCGTGCTTGGGGCTACATCGCTGGCCCAGCGCCGCACGGGTTGGGCGGCTGCCTGGTGGGCGGCTGCCTGTCTGATAAAGGCCTATGCTATCGCCTTGCCCCTGGTCGCTATTCTTCTTTTCCGGCGGCGGTTCGCCGTTCCCTTCGCGATCGCGGCGGTTATCGGGCTGCTGCTGCCGTTCGCCTTCCAGAGTCCGGCCTATGTTGCCCGGCAATACGAACTCTGGCTCCGCTGGGGCCTCAACGGACGCGACTCGTCGGAGTTCCAGGATATTCGCTTTGTCCTGGCGAACCTGGGCGTCCACTGGACTCTGCTGGAGTACCGACTGGCAGAGCTTCTTTCAGCCGCCGGCGTGGCGCGGATCTGCTACCGCCTGCGGGCCGCCGACGGCCACGACGATCGCCGCCGGCTGAGCCTGATGCTCGGCCTGTGCGCCGCATGGATGCTGCTCTTTGGCCCAGCCACGGAAGATTGCACGTACATTCTCTTCGCGCCCATGATGGCCTGGGTCGTAATCGAGTCGGCGTTGCTGCCCGTGCCGCGGTGGCTCCGCGCGGCAGTCTACGGCGGCTATGGCCTGTTCGTTGTCGGCGAGATCGTCTATTGGTTCCCCTGGGGGAGCGCTTTCAACCGACTGGGCACGTTTCCTATCGCCGCCATGATTCTCGCAGCGGCCCTCGTCGCGATGCGGACACTGCCAGACCGGCAGCATTCCGCCGCGTCTCCAGCCGTCAGCGACGTGTTCCGCAGGTGGGCGGCGTAAGGTGGTTGCCGCCTCTTCTGGAATCGATTAAACTCATCGCTCGGAGGTGACGCTATGGAAGTACGATTTCAGAATTGCAAGCCGCTGCGGGTGGCCTGTGTGCGGCATGTGGGGCCGTACCAGGAATGCGGCAAGGCGTGGCAGACGCTCATGACCGAGGCGGGCAAGCGCGGATTGATCCGGCCGGGCGTGTTGCATATCGGCGTGGGCCACGATAGTCCCGATGTCACGCCGGCCAACGAGCTGCGCTATGACGCCTGCATCAGCGTGGACGACAGTTTCCAGCCCAGCGGCGCGATTGGAGTGCAGGAACTGGCCGGCGGCGAATATGCCGTGGCGACGCATTGCGGCTCGTATGCCGGTCTGCCGGACGCCTATCGCTGGATCATGCGCGATTGGCTTCCGGCCAGCGGTCGGAAGGTCCGGCACGTGCCCTTATTCGAGATTTACATGAACGATCCCAACAGCACGCCGGAGGCCGATTTGATCACGGAGATACACGTGCCCTTGGAGAGTTGAAGGAGCGGGGGCGATAGGCTAGAATAGCGTTTCATCACTCCCTCGTACCGTCTTACTTCCATGAAACTGATTATTGCCGTCATTCAGCCGCACCGCCTCGAGGCCGTCAAGCAGGCCCTGGCCGATGTCGAAGTTTTCCGCCTGACCGTCATGGACGTGCAGGGCTTTGGCCGCCAGCGGGGGCAGACCGAGGTCTATCGCGGCCACGAGTTCGCCGTGAACCTGCTGCGCAAGGTGCAGTTGATGATCGCCGTCAACGAGGAGTTCCTCGAACCGACGATCGACGCCATCCTCCGCGGCGGACGCAGCGGCACGGCGGGCGAAATCGGCGACGGCAAAATCTTCGTGCTGCCGTTGGAAGACTGCATCCGCATCCGCACCGGCGAACGCGGCGGAGAAGCGATCTAGTTTTACAGCCTATCCAAAGACAGTAGAAGCGGCATCCTGCCGCTTGGAAAAAGCGGCGGGACGCCGCTTCTACCTACGCCGCCCTGCTTTTCGCCTGCGGAAAGAACTTGCACAGCGCGACGCCGCCGAAGTAAAGCGCCGTAAGCGGGACGGCCATCAAGCACATCGTGTACGGGTCGCCCGTCGGCGTCAGCACCATTGCCAGGACGAAGATCACCAGCACGGCCATCCGCCAGGAGGCCAGGTAGGTTTTCACCGTGAATAGCCCGATGCGTTCCAGGAACAGCATCACCAGCGGGAGCTGAAAGCTAATCCCGAAACCCAACGGCAGCAAGAGCACGAAGCTGATCCACTCGTTGATGCGAAGGTCGGGGTCGACGCCCATGATGCGGTTGAAGTGCAGCAGGAAGTCGAGCACCTTCTCGAAGGCCAGGAAGAACGCCACGGCTGCCCCGGAGAGGAACAACAGCAGGCTCACGGGCAGAAAAATATGGACATAGCGCCGTTCGTGGGGATACAGCCCCGCGGCGACGAATTGCCAGATCTGATAAAAAACCCAGGGGCTCGACAGCACAACGCCAATCAGCAGCGACGCCTTGAGGTAGATCATGAACATCTCCTGGGCGTTGAGGCTCTGCATGTTGGTGCGAGGGTCGTCCGTGATAGGAGTGAATTCGACGATTGTGATTGTGTCGTCGCCGGATGACGTGCTGTCCGCGGCAGGCAGCAGGGCGTCGGGCCGCAGTCGCAATTGCTTCAACAACTGCGGCCGATAGTACTCTTTCAGCGCGAACGACTTGTGCTCATCGCGCACGATGTCGCCGATGCGCGTGATCTGCTCGTCGCTGCAGCCCGCCTCGCGAAGCAATCCCGCGCGGGGCAGTGACCTCTTCCTTCGCCTTGTCCTGATAGTAGGTCGTCAGCGCCTTTTTGACCGGCGTCGTCGTAAATTGCACGACTGGGCCGGAAACCTGCGGAATCAATCCGATCCCGCAGCCAATGGCCAGTCCGAGGATCGCCTTGAAGAGATACCGCCGCAGTTCCTCAAGGTGCTGCCCGAAGGTCATCGTGCTGCTCTCGAAGAGATCGTCTTTGGCACGAGATAGGGGCATGGAGAGGTGAGGAGTGGGGAGTGGTTAGTGGGGAGTGAGGTGTGGAAGGTGGGTAGTGAGTGGATTTCCGGCGAGGGATAAACTCTCTATAATACTTGCTACGCACGAGCTAGGCAACCGTTCCCACTCTCCACTTCCCACTTCCCCCATGATCCCGCTCTATCCGCTTCGTTTCCGCCTGCTCGTGCGACGTTACATCTGGGGCGGGCGACGGCTCGAATCCTGCCTGGGCAAAGCCATCGGACCCGGCAACGATTATGCCGAGAGTTGGGAGGTCTGCGACCATGGCGCGGACCAGAGCATCGTCGATCAAGGCCCGCTGGCCGGCGCGTTGCTGGGCGAATTGGTTCGCTGCCGCGGCCAGGAACTGCTGGGCCGCGCGCGCCGCAAGATCGCTTCCCGCTCTTGGTGAAGTTTCTCGACGCATCCCAAGTGCTTTCCGTGCAGGTCCATCCCAACGACGAGCAAGCGGCGCGGCAGACCCCGCCCGACCTGGGAAAGACCGAGGCTTGGATCATCCTCGCCGCCGAGTCGGGTAGCAAAGTCTATGCGGGCTTGCGGCCGGGCGTCGATCGCCGGCAGTTGGCCGCGGCCATCACGGAGGGCACTTGTGAGCAATTGCTGCACTCCTTCCAACCGCGGCCCGGCGATTGCGTCTTCATTCCCGCCGGCACCGTCCACGCGCTGGGCGACGGCCTCCTCGTGGCCGAAGTCCAGCAGTCCAGCGATACGACGTTCCGCCTCTTCGATTGGAACCGCGCCGGTCCCGACAAGCGTCCGCGTCCGCTGCACGTCGAGCAAGGGCTGGCGGTCACCGACTTCCAGCGCGGCCCGATCGATCCGCAAAAGCCGCAGCCCACGGATCGGCCCTGGGTAAGCCGCCTCGTGGAATGCGACAAGTTCACCATCGATCGCTGGGATTCTGCCGAAGGGCGAACGATCGGCGGCGACCAGCGGTTCCATATCGTGTGCGTGTTGGAAGGGGCGGTCCACATTGCCGGCGATCCGCATAAGGAGGCTTTGTCCAAGGGCTGCACGGCGCTGGTGCCGGCGTGCCTCGGCGGCGTCGTTCTGGAGCCGCAGGGCCGCACAGTGCTCCTGGACGCCTATGCCGGTTGACTGCATGCGTAGGGTGCGTGAAGCAAGGAACGGTGCGTTGCGCACGGGACATCGAGCCGCTTCTTGCATCATCTTTTGCCGGCACGGCTTCGCGAAACGCACCATTTTGCAGAATGTCCCGTGCTTCACACACCCTACGATATCCCGTGCGCTAGCGATGCTAGCAGTTGCGTTGCCAATCGCCCTTTCCTCGCAGACGGGGAATCTCTACAATTCCCGACCTTATCAAAGCTTCGCGGGGGCGGAGATGCATTCATGCGCGGGTTGCTGTACCTGATCGCTCTGTTCGTCTTGTTGCCGGTGTGCGGCGGCTGTCTGGCGACGCCAAACGTCTTCCACCCCGGCACTGAGGCCCACCAGCAGGATCGTGCCCGCATCTTCGAGCCCTATCCGGAGAACGAGCCTGGCCCGCCGATCGTCGGAGGTCGGCCGCGGGAGTATCAAAACCCCGTCGCCGAAGTCGATCGCGTCAAGCCTCGTCCCGGCGAAGTGATCACGTGGCCGTATTCCCAAGCGGCCGCGCAGTCGGCGGTGGCCCAGCCTGCCATCGTGACCGGGCCGCCGCAAATCTATGTTCCGCCTTGCCCGGTCCAGCCGGTGAGCCCGTAGGGGGGCTTATGCCGATTTCGGTCGCATTGGCCATCGTTGGGCAAGAGCCGTCAGACAGAACAAAAAGGCAAAAACCAAGGCGAGCGCGGAAGGCTCCGGCACGGCGGTAATCGCGCCGCCGGTGTAGAGGCTGCTCGTGTCCCAACTCAGGCCATTGTCGAGCGGCGGGAGATTGAGTTGCGTGAAACTGCCTGTCGTCGGACCATTGAAGAAGTTAAAACTCTCGCCGGCGGACGGCATAAAGCCGTCAAGCAATGTCAGTTTAAGCGTGCCGTTGAGTGTCACCATGCCGGAAATCTCAAGCTGGTCGTAGCCGCTGCCCGCATTCGATCCGGCGAGTTCCAGGATCAGCGTACTCGAGGAATCCAACTGCATATTCTCGACGGAAACAGCGGCCGGGCTATTTCCGGGGCTGTAGCTGCCTTGGTACTCGATGTTGCCCGTCGTGCTGCCGGCCCCTTTGACGAATTGGGTAAAGGCCAGTTGCTCGCCCGCGCCGGTCGGGCCGTTGACGACGCCGTTGTTGACGAAGTTGCCGTTGATCGTGGCGTTGCCGGTGGCCGTCAAGACTTTGGTCGCGTCCAACGAGGCCGGGTTCCCGAGCTGCGCGCCGTTGAGAGTTGTCAGGCTGCCGCCTTCGTCAATATTGGTCTGGCTGCCGAGAACCGCGGTGCTGGATGAGAAGATGGCGACGGCATTGCCGCCCGCATTGAGCGTTCCGCCCGTGCCCGGCGAACCGCCTTGATTGAACTGGCCGGGCTGGGTGGAGTTGCCGATGATCAGGTCGCTGATGGCGGTCACGGCGCCATTGCCGGAAACTGCCCGCTTGACCTGACCGCCAGCGGCGAACGTCGCGCCGCCGGCCACATCGATCGCTCCGCCGCCGTGCGGAATGCCCAACGGTGCGGCCAAGGTTCCACTGGAAACGCTGACGCCGCCGCTGATGCTCAGCGTGTCCGCGCCGGGCAATGTCAACTGTCCGCTGCCGGTCGTGATGAGCGAGCCTGAGCCGCTGAGCGTGGTGTTCAAGAGCAGCGTTCCGCCGATGGAGGCAATCGAAGTCACGCTGGAAAGAGTGACGGGCGCTGTTATTGTATGCGTACCGCTGATCACCGAGATCGCGGCCGTGCCTGCGCCGTTGTCCATGACGAGCGTTCCGCCGCTGCCTTGTGCCAGCGTGTAGCCGCTGCCGGTTGTGTCTGCCAAGGTCATACTCATTAGATGCGGGCTCGTGCCATTGAGATTGACAGCGCGATTGCTCGCGCCGTCGTCGAATGCCGCCGCGTCCGAATATCCGGCGAACGTGCCCGGCGCGGCGCCGATGGCGGGCGTAAGCTGATCGTTCCAGTTCGATCCTGTGCCCCAACTGCTCGACCCACCGTTCCATCGCGCGCTGCCGGAAAAAACGGGAACGGTATATGCGACCGAGACATTAATCGGCGATTCGCCGGCAAGCCCTTCGCCGTTTGTCGTCAGAACCAGCGCGCCATTGATGATTCCAGCGGCATTCGGCGTGCCGCCGAGCGTGCGGCTGTCGGTTGCCGTCGGGCTGTTGAATAGCGTATTTGAACCTCCGCTGACCGCTAGGCCATTGGCGTCCGAACCGTTAAGCACCGTGACGCGGGTGAATTGGTTGTCGTCGCCGATCGTCGAAAGCGTGATCGGAAGGCTGCCAACCGACTGGCCCAGGTGGATCAAAGCGAATGAGGCGGACGTCGATGTGACCACGCGGTTATCAACAACCGTGCCGGTCACGGAGATAGGAATCGGCGGTTGCTCTGCGCCGAGTCCGGGGCCGGCGCTTCCGGGACCCGTGCCGTCGTCGCCGGAGTTCTGCACGAAAACGGTTCCACTATAGGAGCCGGTCGCGTTGGTCAGGCTAACGGCCACGTTTCCCGACGGTGGAATCGCGCCCGGCCCGTTGCCGCTGGCGAGGGCCGCCGCGCCGCCGCTGGTTGAGGCGCTGAAACCGGTCTGGCTGGTTCCACTGGAAAGGCTAATAGCGACATTGCTCGACGGCACGTTGCTGAGCATGACTCGGCCGAAGGCGACCGCGCTCGCGGAAGCGGCGAGAACCGTGTCATTGGTCGCATTTCCCTTGAAAAGGTCAAGCTCCGTCGGAGTCAATTGCAGGCGGTACGTCGGCGGGACCGCGCCGCCGCCAATGAGCCCAAGCGAGAGATTGGTTGGATCGATTGAGGACGTCGAACTGTACGTCATCAGCTTGTACAGCCCGTACGGAATTGAGCTGGGCACAAGCAGGCTCGCTGCCCCTGAGCCGCTGAACGATAGCGCGCCGCCATCGTTGATTTGATCATAGCTCGAGATGCCGCTGATATCGAATCGCAACGTCGATAAGCTGTTGATTGTCAAACCGCCGACACCGAGCGGGCCGATAGTACCGTCGCCGCCGGGACTAATCGAGTGCGATGTCGTGCCGGCTGTGACCGTACCGGCCGTCAACCCTCCGCCACCAGGCGCACTGCTCAAGGTGCCATTGAGCGACAGCGCGCTTGTTCCCAGTGCGGAGCCGGCGCTGTTGGCAAGCACCAGTGCGCCGTTGTTCAGCAAAGTTGTGCCGCTAAAATTGCTGTTTCCGCTCAGCGTCACGCTGCCGATGTTGTTTTGCACCAATCCGCCGTTGCCGCCTATGATCCCTCCGTACGATGAACTCGCAATTCCGCCCAGAATAAGGGTTCCCGCGTTAAGCGTGACTTGCCCGCCGCCGGAGAGAGATGTGAGCGTTGTACTGACGCCACTGATATACAGCGTGCCCGTTCCTATCGTAACGGGAGAATTTGCAAGCGCGAGTGCGTTAGCGAGTTGGAGCGTACCTGATGACAAGTTGGTGGGGCCGGCAAACGGATTTACTCCCGTGAGCGTCAAGCTGCCCGAGCCGATTTTCGACAGTGCGAGAGCGGTACCGCCGGAGCCGACGAGCGTGCCGCCGAACGTCGTATTGGAATTGTCGCTTCCAACGGTCAAAGTTTTGGTGCCGGCTGATGAATTCTGAATCTGGCCAATGGACCCGGAAAGGCTTGCCACGCCGATATTGAAGTTTGTTTTTAGCGTGGCTCCGCCGACGAACGACAAGGGACCGGAGCTAAGAGCGTTTGAGTTGCTGACCGTAACGGAACCGGTGCCCGCCAGCACGGTCGAAGAGTAAGAGTTGCTGCCGGCAAGAACAATTGAGTTGGCCGAGCTAGTCTCGAACAAGGTCAACTGATAAGGCCCGCTAATGCTGCCGTTAATCGTTGTCGAGTTCGTTGTGCTGATCTGAGCGTTGCCTGCAAGCGTGATGTTTCCATTGAGCGACGACGATGATCCCGCAACTAGCGCGCCGCCAAGAGTAGGTCCAAATCCATTGATTGTAATAGGGGTAGTGCAAGTGCCGTTGCTGAGCAGAAACTCGCTTCCCGACGCGACGTTAATGGTCGCGCTGCTAGGCAAGCGGACTCCAATTCCCGATGCCGTAAAAATGCCGCTGTTGACGTTGAGTGTTCCCGAGAATCCGGTAGCTCCCCCGCTTAAAGTGAAAACGGTTGACGAACCTCCTGATAAATTCCAAATACCAGCGCCACTGAAACTGCCGAGAAAGCTCTGGTTATTGGTAACCGTGTAGGTTAGCGTGCCTGCCGCGTTTATAGCAACTGGCGTGTTGACGAGAGATCCCTGGGCGCCGCCGTTACCAACTTGCAGCGTGCCCTCGCTCACGGTTATGCTGCCGGTAGATACGTTTGTTAACGTCAGAGTGAGAACCGATGGTCCCGTCTTTATAAACGATCCGTTGGTGCCGCCGGTAATATTGCCGGCGATGAAAGTGTTGCCGGTACCACTCACGGTAACCTGGTGCGTAACGTTGTTAAGGGTGCCCAATATGTTCAATGGCGCGGTCGAATTGTTGATCAAATTCAAATTCGAGCTGGCTCCTATCGACGAACTAAAAGTCAGACCGCCCGCGCCGGCGTCCAATTCGATGCCAACGCCCGTCGTACTATTTATGGTCGCCCCGGTAAGAGCGAGAAGGCCGCTGCCGGAAATAATCAAGGTACCACTGCCGTTGTCCCAGACGGCGCCGGCCGTGGAAGTGGTCGTGAGGGTCGGCAGGAAATTGTAGTTCGAGTTAGTAAACTGCGCGATGTCGGATGGCGCAGGCGCGGTACCGCCCCAACTGGATCCGGCGGTCCAAGTCGACGAAACGTCAGCCCATGTATAAACAGCCGCATCCGCGGACCTTGCGGCTAGACCACAAACTACCATGAACGCCAATAAGATCGCCGCGCTGCCCCGGTGGAATTGCCTGATCGTGGACATGGTTACGCCCCGCTGAATCGTTGCTGCTATGTTGTCAGTAACCGAAACGTCTTTAGCACCGCTTTGAGCCAAGAGCTGCCGCCGCCGAAGTGTGACAACGGATCGAGAAGAACACGCGCAAGAAACGGAGGCAGGCAATGCTTCCCGAAGAACCGTGTGTCCGCGCTGAAGACGGCGAACTTGCTCCCGCACTAGCGGGTACGCTGCCTGCTATCGGTGTAATGAAGACGGCCGCGTATTACAAACGAGCGAGCCGTCGAAACTAAGTCACCGCCATCTTAGCACGGCACGTTGCTACCGACAAGCACTTTGGAGGGACGTAATTTTTTAAGCTTTTGCCGTAAAAAAGCGAAAGCTGTCCGCTTGCTGACATGCGGCTAACATTCACTTAACGCTCGAAACTCCACGCTGCCGGCAGCGTGAAGTGAAACGTGCTGCCGTGATCGTCGTTTGCAGTGACCCAGAGATCCAGCCACAGATTACCTATCTTACGCTACGGGTGGCGAAAATCGCACGACCGGCGGTCCGTATCGGCAATCTGCCCATATTCTCCCGGAATTCGATCTTTCCACGCCTGCCGATTTTGATGACAATGCCCACACGTCAGTATCCAGGAGGGAAGTATCATGGCGCACAATTCCAAGGATTGGAAGCAGTCCAACGAGTCCGACGATGATCGGACGAATGATTCCGAGGTCCAAAACGAACGCGACGACGATCGCTCGCAAGACGATTCGTCCGAGCGGATGCACCGGCGGGACCGCCCGCGTCATCACGCGGAAGACGAGTCGTCCGACGGCCGAGACGACCAGGAATCTTCGGACCGAGCCGCGCACGAGCACGCGCGCCATCATCACGAACACCAGAGGTCGGCCGAACACTCCGAGGAGCCCGTCCACGACCCGGCCAAGTTCGCATCGTACGACGACGATACGGACGACGGCGACGACAATCGCTCCAGCCGCAGTGCCGAACGACATGCCCACCGGCACAAGGAACACTCGGAACAAGCGCATCGCGCCGAGAAAGTGCGACGGCCATTCTCGAACTTCCGCAGCGGCGCAGCGCGACGCGACTTCCGCATCCTATGGCCAGACGGCGACGAGCACGGCGACCGCCACTTCCCGGGCAACCGACACTACGGCCGCCGCGCCGGCGAGCGACCCTCTCGCCTATCCGGCCTCTACTTTGCATCCTTACGACCACCATCGCGCGGCGCTGATCGGGCTTTCGACGGCACTGGTCGCGGCGATTGTCATTATCGTCGCGTTGATGGCCCATTTCTCCTCGAACAAGGAACTCGCGCCCACGATCAAGCAGGACTACGAAGCCCGGCTGACCACGTACCAGCAGAACTACCAGGACGCGCAGAGCCTTGCCGAGCAGCGTGCCCAGGCTTTGCAGGCGGCCAACGATCAAGTCGCGCAGAACCAGCGAATAGCACAGGAAAACGCGCGAGCGTATCAAACGGCGCAGGATGAGATGCGCCGCCGCCAGGCGGCGAGCCAGCAGTTGCAAAAAGAAAACCAGCAATTGCAACAGCAAGGCCAGGCCCAGCAGTCTGAGAACGAGCAGCGGCTGTACGTAACGCAGATCCGCTTGGCCAAGCAGGCATGGGACCGCGGCGACACGAACCAGGTCTTGCAGTTGTTGGAGCCTTATCGCAGCGACCCGGCGCGGCAGAAGTATCGCAGCTTCGCCTGGTATTACCTCTGGCAGCGCCGCCCACAGCAGCGGCAGCAACACGCTCAAGGGCCATTCCGACGTCGTGCGGCAGGTGGTCGTCACGCCCGATGGCGGGCAGATCGTCTCGCTGGCCGACGACGGACAATTGATCGTTTGGGACGCCGCGCTCGGCAACAAGCTTTCCGTTGTGCCGCTGGAGCGAAGCGTGCCGCCGCGGAGCGCCGGCCTGATCGTCGAAGACCAGCTCGCCCGCCGCGCGAGCGGGCTCGTCGTGGCCGACAACGGCGCCTGGGCCGCCGCCTACGGCCGCGATCTGTTCGTCGGCTCGAACATTCGTCAACCGAGCAACGTCCAGCCCGTTTCCGATCATACCTCGCCGATCATCTCGCTGGCCATTAGCCGCGACGGGCGGCGGCATTGTCAGCGGCGATAACTCGGGCGAAATCATGGTCCGCGACGCGTCGGACGGCCGCGTGTTGCGGCGGTTCCATAATCCACGGCCGCTCTCCTTGGCCCTTTCCGCGGACGGTGGACTGGTCTTTGCCGGAATGCACGACGGGGCGCTCTTCGTCTGGGACGCCAACAGCGGCAGCCTGCTCGGCACGCGGGCCTTTGGCGATGGCATCAACTCGATGTCGATAAGTCCCGACGGCACGGCCCTGGCGTTGGCGCTGGCGGTCCGCGACGGCGTCGTGAAGGTTTGGGAGCCGGCCACCGGCCGCTTCCGCGGCGATCTCCGCGGCCATCACGATGAAGTCACCCACGTAGTCTGGTCGCGCGACGGCAAGTCGCTTCTGACCGCCAGCCGCGATCAGACCGCCTGCCTCTGGTCGAGCACCGGCGCGCTTTTGCGTACCTTCCGCGGCCACCTGGGCGATGTTGAGGCTGCGGCCTTCTCGCCGGATGGTCAAAAGGTCGTCTCGGCTAGCGACGATCAAACGGTAATTCTGTGGAACGTCGATGGCGGGCATCCTTGCGATATGCTCACCGACACGCCCGTGGACGGCTGGGTCAGCGGCCTCGCTTTCTCGCCCGACGGCAGCCAGGTCATCGGCACCGGGTCGTGCGACGGCGCGGGGGACAGCTACGAGGCGTTCCTCACCGACTGGAATCTGGCCGATGGCGAACCGGCCGCTGCCTTTGCAAACATCGTCGCGGTCAGGCGTGGCGCTGGCCTTCTCGCCCGACGGCCGGAATATGGTCATCGGCGAAAGCTCGCCGCCGCAATCGACCGTGAAGTCTCGGGCGAGGATTTGGAGTCTCGATCCGCCGCGCGTGCTGGCCACCGTTCCCAAGCTGGTCGGATCGGTCTACTCGGTCGCTTATGCCAACAACGGCCAAATGCTGGCGGTGGGGACGGGCGACGTGGAAGAGCGCGTGCCGGGCACGGCATTGATTGTCGAGCCGGCCACCGGCGCGCTCCGCCAGAAGCTGCCCGACTTGCCCGGCAAGGTCGAGGCCGTCTTTACCGTCGACAGCCGCTACTTGATCACCGTCAACAGCAGTAAGAAGCGGCCGGCGGAAA
This sequence comes from uncultured Planctomycetia bacterium, assembly GCA_963707295.1. GTDB lineage: Bacteria > Planctomycetota > Planctomycetia > Pirellulales > Thermoguttaceae > JANXQG01. Next base: position 943,538 of record CAVPPL010000005.1, on the reverse strand, counting down.
TCCGCTTCTGGAACCCGGCCACGGGACAGCTCGTCGGACAGTTGGACAATCCGACCGAACTGGCCGGGCTGAACACGATCACGCTTTCGCCCGACGGCCATTATCTGGTGTCCGGTCACGGCGACCCGGTCAATCCGTGCGGCGGCCGACAAGGCCAAGATCAAGATCTGGGACCTGGCCACGCAAAAGATCGTGGGGCAGTTCCCGACCTCGCATCCTGCGGCAATCACGCGGATCGCGTTTTCCCGCCGCGGCACGCTCATGGCCTCCGGCGACATGCAGGGCAACGTCCGTCTGTGGGACTTCGCCTCGCGGCGGCTGCTGCCCAAGCAGTTCGCATCGCAAGGCAGGCCGATCACGCACATCGCCTTCGACCGCTTGGGCGATCGCGTAGCCGTTGCCGCCGACGAAAAATGCGTTCGCGTCTGGCATATCGACACCGTGCGGCAATTGGCCGTTATGGAATTGGCTCTTGGCGTGCCCAACGTCGTCGGCTACACGCAGGACGGCAAGACGCTCGCTGCCGCGACCAGCGCGGGCGGACTCTTCCTCTGGGATGCCGATACCTACAAACCGCGCTCGGTGCTCCGCGGCGAAGGCAACCCGGCCGGCCAGCAGGGCCACGGCGGCGTAATCACTTGCGTCGCCTCGTTCCAACTGCCCGATAAAATGCTCACGGGCAGCATCGACAAGACGGTCCGCATCTGGGACCTCAAGTCGCGTCAGGCCGTGGGCACCGTCGCAACTTTCAATAACGCGGTCAGTTGCATGGCCGTCTCGCCCGACGGCCGCACGTTGGCCGTCGGCACGGGCAAGTACCGCAGCAAGTTCGAGACGGGCGAGTTGGCGATCTGCGACCTGACCGGCAAGACACCGCAAAAGTCGATCAGCAAAGGCATTACGCCCGTGAGCGTGGCCTACTCGCCCGACGGCAACTTTCTGGCCGTATGCAGCCTCTCGGCCGCGGTCGGCCCCGCCTCGCGGACAGTGAGCATCATTGATGCGCACACTTTCCATGCGACACAGCTCGGCAGCAGCAGCGGCCATTGCGTGGCCTTTTCGCCCGACGGCCGAATCTTGGCCGTGGGGTGCGCCGACGGTTCGATCGAGCTTTGGCCTTTGGATTCGCAAGGGCAGATGAAGCCTTTCGTGGTGAAGAAGCACCAGGGATTGGTCTGGATGGTGGCCTTCTCGGCGGACGGCCGCACGCTGGCATCCGGCAGCGCCGACAACAACGTGATTCTCTGGGACGTGCTGACGGGCGAAGACCTGATGACCTTGAAGCACAACGGCACGGTCGAGGCGCTGCGGTTCTCGCCGGACGGGCGGATATTGGCCACGGCCGCGCACGAGCCCGCGCGGGGCGACGTCTGCCTGTGGCGCGCACCGCTTGACGACGAGGGAACGCAGAACTCGCTGCGCGGGGCGTCCGGCCCCGCGTTCTCGGACCGGTCCACGAGCCTGGATTCGTCGATGGCCTCGCGGCCGGCGTATCCGGATTCTACATCCGCGCCATCGGCGGTAGGTTCTTATTCCCAGCAGCCCGATCGCAAGCCGTTGGATCCCTCCGCGCCGCTGCCTTCTGCTCGCTACTCGGATTCGAGCGACGATCGCTACGGCGCGGCAGCCGCGCCAGCGCAGGGGGGCGGGATCGCGCCCGCTTACGGCGGCGCGAGCGCCGATCCCTCGGTGCCGATTGGCGGAAATAGCGGCGCGTCCCAAGCCGGTGGATGGCAGGGAAGTGGCGGGAACCAGCCACGCTCCGGCGGCCGACATGCGCGCCCCGCTGGACAGTAGGGTCTCATCTGCCGAAAAGGACGATTGGTTGGAGCTCCGTCTTTAGGCGGTGGGTCGCCGCAATGTCGGCTATCGGTTTTCAGGAAAGTAATGCCGTGGAGCAGATTGCCAATCTGCTTTGGCAGGTTAGCAACCTGCCCCACGTCACCCGACCTGAAACCCAATAAAGCCGGAAGTCCAGCAAGAGGTCCCTTTTGCCAGTCTGGACAACGCATTCCGTCGAGCTATAATGTAATGGCAATGTCCATACAGCATCTTAAGCGGAGAGTCCAAGGTGCGCAGCAAACCACGGCCGCAATCGTCACTTAAAGGGACCAAGGTACAACTCCGCTTGCGCCGGCGCAGAGGACTTGATTGCGCGGGCCGCGCGGATCAAGCAAACCACGTTGACCGGTTTCATGGTGGAGCGAGCTTATAGCGCCGCTCAGGAAGTGCTTGCGGACCAGGTCCATTTCGCTCTTTCGCCGGAGCGCTGGGACGCATTTTGCGCGGCGCTCGACGAGCCGCCCAAGGTCGTTCCGGCCTTGCGCAACTCCTGAAGAAGCCGGGCGTTTTCGATGACGAGTGAATCGCTTCTTAAGCCCGTCCCGCTGGAAAGCGGTCACGACTTGTCGGCCTTTGATTGCGGCAACCAGCGGCTTGACGATTATCTCGCGAAGTATGCCCTGGTGAACCATCAGAACCGCTCCGCACGGACGTATGTCGCGATGCGCGGCGAGCGCGTCGTCGGCTTTTACACCTTGGCGGCGGGTTCCGTGGGCCGCGAGGAAACGCCGCGCCGCGTGGCCGAAGGCTTGGGGCGGTACCCGGTGCCCGTCATCCTCTTGCGCGACTGGCGGTAGACTCCGGCGAGCAAGGCCGTGGCCTTGGCGGCGGATTGCTCAAGGATGCGATTTTGCGGGCGGCACAGGCCGCCGATATTATTGGCGTTCGCGCCCTGCTCACCCACGCCAAAGACGATGCCGCGCGGGCCTTCTACATGCACTTTGGATTCGAGCCGTCGCCCGTCGACGACTTGCACCTCTATCTGATGATGAAGGACATTTTGAAGACGCTCAAACGGTAGCTTATCTCGGGCTGAGCACCAGATCGAGCTCGGATGTCGTACCCTCGGCAAGCGAGAGACTCCGCGACTGCGGCCGGTAGCCGTCCGCGGTGACGGTAACCGTGAACTTCTCGTCGGGCAAGAGGCTCGAACTGCGGTAGCGGCCGTCGCTCTGCTTCTCAAAGTACAACGATTCGTGCAGCGAAGTGTCGTCGTAGCGGGCGGAAGCGTCGGCGGACTTGATCGGTTTGCCCGTGCGGTCACGGACCTTGACCAACAGCACCGGCGAAACGTAGCGAATGATGCGAATGTCGGTCACGTCGCCGGTCAGCGTGCCGAGGTTCAGTTGCCGGCCTGACTGGAGCGGGGCGTCGGCCGATTTGCGGAAGCGCAAGGAGCTGTGCTCGTTGGTCATGAGCGACAGGGCCGCGACTTGCATTCCGCGCGGCGCAAGCATTTCATAACGGCCATCGCGGCCTTCGCTGAATGCCGTCTGCCAGTATTCATGCTCTATGCCCGGCGTCCTGCCATAGCACGAGAGATAGCCGCCGCTAGTCTTTTTTCCGTCGTTGCTGTAATACTGGGCGATGACTTTCACCGTGGGTACGGCCTTGAGTACGAACGGCCTGGCGGCGTCGGCTTCGATCTTGGCCTTCAAGGCATAGTACACGCCCTGGATCGGCGCGGTCGGGTTGTCGCTGCCTTGCCGCCACCTACCGCCCTGGCTCGGTTCGACGAGGTAATCGCCGGGCGGGAGCGGGTCGAACGTGACCTTTCCGCCGGCGTCGCTGCGGGCATAGCGATCCAGCGACGTGGCGACGCCGGCAAGCCGCGAACTGCGGTAGGCGCGGTCCTCGATTCTGTGGACATGCACCCATTGGCCCCCCACCGGTTTGCCGTCCACGTGGAGGACCATGCCGCTCAGCACGAGTCCCTTCTTCATCGTCAGCACGCCCAGGTCCGACTGCTGCGGCTCGGAGACCACCTCCAGCGGCGCGTACTGCTTGGGCAGGAACCAGAGCGCGGCCCCGCCGGCCGCCGGAACGGTCATGCGGAACCGGCCCGACTTGCCCGTTTGAGTCTCGTGGAAACCGCCGAACTGGTTTGGATCGGTGAAATAGTAATACGACTGGATGACAACGTCGGCCAGCGGGGCGCCGCCGGGGGCCGCGACGACGCCGGTAAGCGTCTTGCCGGGGGTGAGACGGAAGTCTTCAAAGAACGGGCGTTCCCCCATATCCATGTTCTTGAGGATCATGTTCAGCGAATAGCCGTTTCGCGTTTCCGCCACAAAGCGCGGATGCGTGGCGTCGAGTTCGATATACGTGCGGCGATTGCTGACGTGTTCCTTGCGAATCATGAAGGTAAAATGCCCCGCGGCATCGGTGGTGTGCCGCGTCTCTTCGAGGATCTCGCTATGTTTGCCGGGGGAGGGATTGAGTATCATGCGGCGCACGACCACGGTCGCGTCGGGGATCGGCTTGCCAGTCGCCTCGTCCCGGATCGTGCCGGTAAACGTGAGATCGGCGGCGGGCGTCTTTCGCGTGCCGGAAGTGGCGACGGGCGGCTGGACCGTATGGAGCAACCCGGCCTCTGGCGCGGCTGCGGCGCCCTTGGCCGGGAGCACTATGTCGCGGGCGGAAATCTCGCCGGGCCGGTTGAGCGTTACGTCGATGCTGGCGACAGATACGTGTTCGCGCGAGAGACAAATTGAGCATCGTGAACCGATGGCAAGCGCGGGGATGCGATAGCGGCCGGACTTGTCCGTGACGGCATTGGCATTGATGCCCGTGCAGCCTTCGTCGCTACAGCCGAGAATGGCGGTCACTTTCTCGCCAACGACCGGCTTGCCTTGGGTGTCGTAGACGAATCCGACTACGGACGCGGCTGGATGCAGCGCAAAGGTCAGGTCGCTGCTGCTGGATGGAACGATCGCCACGGCGGCGAGGTCCGATTCCGGCGCGCGGACGTAATAGCCGTATTTCTCCGTGTCTGACATCCGCACCATTGAAAACTGGCCCTGGCCGTCGGCATGGGCCTCGATCCCGGCATAGCCCGTAGCGCCGATCGGCTCGCCGTTAATAATTGCTCCGGCGACTTTCTTTCCGTCTGCGGCGTTGACGATACGGCCGCTGACCCGTAACTGGTCCGGCCGGGGCGCGTTGACGTCGTACACCAACTCCGGTTGGCCGGTGACATTAATGTCGTTCGGCTTTGTCTGGGAATTCATATTCGGCAAGTGCAACGTGAACCTTCCGGGACCGACGCGGAATTCATAGATCCCCTTGTCATCGACCTGGGACCACCGGACGAGGTTGCCCTCGTTGTGACCGAACTTGCGGGCGTCTTCTCCAAGAGGTTCACCGAGTTCGACGAGGTTGACGATTTCGGCGCTCGCGGGTTTCCGCTCCGGGCCGACCGTTACCCGTCCATGAATCCTGGTGCCGCGGGAGAGGACGAAGTCGAGGTGCTCGCGCGTTTTGCCCTCATTCAACTGCACGTCCGTATGGCTGGCTGCGGCCCAGTCGCGGTCCGCGACTGCGACGATCGTCGATTGCCGCGGATAGATGCCTAGTCGGTAGTGCCCATCGGCGTCGGTCGTGGCACTGCCGCGGAAGTACATGTTGGTGGGCCCGCGGCCTTCGCCAAGAATCGTGATGCCGCCAGCCGGCTTGCCGTCGGGGAAGCGGACAGTTCCCGAAACTTCGGCATCTTTCAGAAGGCGGATCGTGACTGCGGCTTTCGGCTGCGCGGGTCCCAATGCGGCTGATCAGGGCAATTGTAGCCCCGCTTGAACGACTGGAAACCGACCTGCCAGTCGGTGTCTGCCGGCAGCCAGGCAAAGTCGCAGATGCCGCTAGCGTCCGACGACCCGCCAACAAGGGAACAACCGGAAAAATTGACATAGCTCAGCTTGCCGGGGATCTTTAGGGTCCAAGGGACTACGTATACGCCGACGACCGGCCGATCGGCCGTGTCGATGGTGCGGACGCGAACGCGGCAGGCTTTGTGCAAGCGCAGCGCGACCGTCGCCGGAAGCGGATCGGTTTGGATAGCCGGCCAACTCCGATAGTTCTCATAATAGTCGAAGCCCAAATCGTCCTTCCAGGCGATCACCCATTGGATGTTGGCGTCGGGCAGGACGCGAATTGCGGCCCGTCCGTCCTGATCGGTCCGGGAGTCAGGCAAACAATACCTCTCGCCTAATGCCTGGACACAGACGCCGGCCGCCGGCTTCCCGTCGTCGGCTACAACTTTGACTCGCACGGTGCGCGGGCTTCAGCACAATGCGGAGGGCCTCGTGCTTTCCCAACTGAGGTGCTATGTTCGACATGTTCGGCATCCGGGGGTCGGAGATGCCGATCAGCGAGTTGTCCTGGCTCTCGGCCAGCAGAGGGGGCGTGATAGGAAAGTCCTTCGAGACTTCCAGCCGGAAGCGGCCGTCGGGTCCACTTATGGCCGTCCTCTTGAAATGCAACAACTCGCCAACGACGTGTACGCTCGAGAGCGGCTTTCCGCCCGAGTCGACGGTCATTCCCTCGACGTATGCCTTGTTTTTATCGACGGCGGGCTTTTCGCCCGGCGGCGGCTGATCCGAGCTGTGCGCGGACGCTTGCTCCGGATTGGCAGAGGTGTTCTTTTCGCACATGCTATCATTGTACGAATTCGGTAAACGGTCTGAAGCCGCCGCTTGCTTGGCGCTGGGCTGTTTCTCAGCCCTCGCCGGGGCGACGAGTGGGAACGCGGCCGCCACCGCCAGGAAGATCGCGGACGCGGCCAGCACGCTCCATCGCACTCGGGCAGGCAGCCGCACGCCGGCATCGCGCCGCCGGTCCAACAGACGCCGGACGCGGTCCTCTACTTTCCCTTGCACATCGAACAGCCCGATTGGCATGTCCATGCCGAAACGATCGCGGCAGTGGATCGCCACCGCAAGCAGCGTGTCGGCGTAATCGGCTGGTCGGACCGCACGCAGGACCCAGTTATCGCAAACCTCTTCCCGACAGCGGGCCAATTGGCGGTTGAGGAGGTGGATAAGCGGGTGCGGCCAGTAGACGACGGCCACGAGCCGCTGCAAGACCACCACCCACGGATCGCGGCGAGCGACGTGGGCGCATTCGTGCAGGAGTATGTCACGGAGGCGGCTTGGGTCGATCGCGGCGGGAAGCGATGCCGGCAGCAGGACGGCCGGACGAAATAGCCCGGCGACAACCGGCGTCGCGATACGCTCGGAAAGACCGATCGGCGGCAGGCGCGCCAAGCCGAGCGAGCGGCGGACTTCGGCCAGCACGTCGCCTAGGGCGGTTGGGTCGAGCGGCGCACTCGTGCAGCGGAGCGTGCGTACGGCGACAATTCCATGTAATAGCCGCGCCGCCAAGAAGAGCACGCCAGCGGCCCAGACGCCGACTGCTGCGCCAACGAGCGGGCGGAAATCGAATGACTTGGCTTTCGCCGCTACGGTCAACGATTTCTCCACTTTCGGCTCGGCCGCTGGCTCGGTCGTTACAACCGGCAGGGTCGCGGTGGCCTCGCCACGCGGCTCGACGGCCGACTCGCACTGCGGGGGCTGGTCAGGTAACTCGCGCGGCTCGACTTCGGCGGGCTGGCTGGCCTCCGAAGAGTTGCCCGTGTCTGTTTGTGGCGCCGGTGCGAGGGAGACCACCGTCACCCCTCGTCCCTCTCCCAAACGGAGAGGGGGAAGCAAAAACATTCCCTTCCGTGCCGATGAGAACGCCGTCAGCGGGCAGACCAACACGAAGCCCAGACAGGCCAGCCATACGGCGTGCTGCGCCGCCGGCCAGCGCCGTAGCAGGATGCCGCTGGCAAGCGCCGCGACAAAGACTGCGGCGGCGATTTGCACCAACAAGTTCACGACAAAGCATGTCGCCCCGTCACCCGGATAGAGCCAATGAATGAGAGATGTCATGCTGGATTCTCCCTTGCATTGTCGATGAGTTTTCGGATGCGGTTGGCTTCCTCGCGCGACAGGCCGCGCCCTTCGAGCATGGCCAGGACAAGCCCTTCGGCGGAGCCGCTGAAGACCGTGTCCACTAGGCGGCGAACCATGCCGCGCACGGTCGCGTCGCGGGGAGCCACCGCGCGGAAGAGGAATGCCCGGCCCTGCTTGCGATGCTTGAGCCAGCCTTTCTGGGCGAGGCGGGTTATCACGGTCTGAACCGTGTTGCGGGCGATTGGACGCTTCTGGGCGAGGGCCTCCCAGACTTCGCCGACGGCCACTTCGCCGCGGTCCCAAACGACGCGCATTATCTCCAATTGGGCGCCGGAGAGGGGAGGAAGACGATTAGATCGAGCCATGTTCGCTCCTTTAAGACGTTTACCGACATCTGTAGGTGAGTTATACCTACATCTGTCGGTGATGTCAAGGGGGCGAAGTGTTTTTGCGGCCGATGCTTGTGCCAAGCGTCGCTGGACGATCTAATCGTAGTCAACGAGCGGAACGGGGCATAATTGTCCCGCTCGACAAGCGGGACCTACTTATGAACGCCGACAACCCGCGAGAAATCCCGATGCCAAGCCACGTTGCCAACGCCAGCGCGGCAGCCGCGCCGGCAATTTTTGACGAACCCGCCGGCACTCCCGCGCCGAGGCTCGGCATCATCCATTTGCTTGCCTGGCTGACGATTGCCTCGGCGCTGTTGGGAGTGGATCGTAGCGCTCAGATCCTTGAGAAGACCGCCAGCCATCTCCGCAGGTTCACTGCGCGCTATGTCGTGCTCGACAGCATTCACGCCGTCGCACTGGCCGCGGGCGTCGTGGGACTGGCGGCGCTGGTCCGCTGGCGGGCGAGCGAAAAGCCGCTTCCCCTTGCCCCCGGACATTGGATTCTTGCCGCCGAGGGAAGCGCGTTGCTTGCGGCCTACGTGGTCCAAATCGCGCAAAGAGTGATCGTCGCGTTCTTGGACCTCCCAAATGATCAAACAGTTTACTTTCCGGCGTTTGGGATGTTAGCTTTGATTGCTGCGGCACAGATGTTCGCGTTCGCCCTTGCCGTTTCGCGCTCGGCGGAGAAAGGCGGTTGGCAGGTGATTCTCGGGATCCTTGCGATCGCCGCCGCGGCGAAGATGACGCTCGATGTGATTCTGTTTCTGATATTCGGCGAATGGCTTCGGCCGCCGTTTCCGTTATTCGAGTTTTACTATCCGGCGCACGCGGTTGTCGCCGGGTTTGCCGCTGGGCCTGCGGTTATCTACACGGTCTATGACGCATTTCGCTTCCGCCGCGACTGGCTGCACTTCCTCGGCGTGGCCCTAGTCTTTGTCAACGGGCTAACGTGGGTTGGATACTGGGTGGCGTCGAGGTTGTTTCCGTGAACCGGGTAGGTCCCTTCTGCCGGAAGGGACTGTTGTGCGCGGCACCACTGTACAGTCTAATCGAACCCAGCGACTGGAACATGGCACAATGGTCCCGCTCGGCAAGCGGGACCTACGGGAACGTTGACAATCCCTTGCCGCCGCGCCACAATAGGCTCTTCTTTCCCGCCTCGCTTCCCACCCTCTAAGGACCCGCCTTGCCATGAAACGCCGCAGCTTTCTGAAAACGGCCGCCGCCACCGCCTTGAGCATCCAGATCGTTCCCCGCCACGTGCTCGGTGGCGATGGGAACATCCCGCCCAGCGGGCGATTGAATATCGCTTCGATCGGCGTCGGCGGCATGGGCGGCAATGATATTGGCAGCCTTTCCAATGGGCCGATCAACATGATCGGCTTGTGCGACGTTACGAAGGCAACCTGGCCAAGGCGGCCGGCCGCTTTCCCGGCGCGAAGACTTTCAACGACTTCCGCAAGCTGCTCGACGTCCTCGACAAGCAGATCGATGCCGTGAGCGTCTCCACGCCCGACCACATGCACGCGCCGATCACCATGTCGGCGATCCACCGCGGCAAGCACGTCTATTGCCAGAAGCCGATGACGCACTCGCTCTACGAGGCCCGGCAGATCGCGGCCGCGGCCAAGAAGGCCAATGTCGTCACCCAGATGGGCATCCAGATCCATTCCAGCATCGAATACCGCATGGCGACCATGCTCATCCAGGCCGGCGCGATCGGCAAGATCAAGGAAGTCCACTCTTGGTCGGACCGGCCGGGTTGGCCGCAAGGCGGCTCGCGGCCGCAAGGCAGCGACCCCGTGCCGAAGGATTTAGATTGGGATCTTTGGCTAGGCGTGGCCCCCGAGCGGCCCTTCGTGGCCGGGGCCTATGTGCCGTTCAAGTGGCGCGGGTTCCTCGATTTCGGCTGCGGTGCGCTGGGCGACATGGGCTGCCACATCATCGACCCGCCCTTCACGGCGCTTGCATCGACCAGCCCCATCTCGGTAACCGCCGAGGGACCGGGCTGCACCGCGGAAATGTTCCCGACTTGGGAAACCATCCGCTACGAATTTCCCGGCACCAAGTACACCGCCGGCAAGACGGTGACGTTGACCTGGTACGACGGCAAGCGTCCGGCGCGAACAAGCCCGCGGAGTCGCTCGTGCCGCTGGGCAAGGACCAGCGCCTGCCCGACAATGGCTCGATCTTCATCGGCGAGGAAGGGTCCATGCTTCTGCCGCATATCGGCGGTCCGCAGCTTTTGCCGAGGGAGAAGTTTCTCACCTACAAGCATCCCAAGCTGAAGGGCCAGGACCACTACGTGCAGTGGGTCAACGCCTGCCTGGGCAAGGACAAGGCCTCGGCGGGCTTCGATTTCTCCGGTCCGTTGACCGAGACCGTACTCTTGGGCGTGCTTGCCGCGAGTTATCCGGGCAAGCGGCTCGAGTGGGACGCGGCCAATCTGCGGGTGACCAATCTGCCCGAAGCCAACGAGCACGTGCGGGTGGCGTATCGCAAGGGTTGGGAAGTGGAAGGGCTGTAGAATCGCATGTCCAAGCACGAATTCGGCGAACTGGCGGCGCTGGTCACGGCCGTGCTCTGGACGCTCTCGGCGCTGGCTTGGACCTCGGCCGGGCAGGCGCGTCGGCGCGCTGGCCGTGGCGTTCCTGCGGCTGGTGTTGGCTGTGCCCCTATACTTGCTCGTGCTTTACGCCGCCGGCGGCATGACGCTGCTCTTGAATGCCGACCTCCGCACCTGGGAGACGCTCGGCTTCTCCGGATTCCTGGGCTTCTTCGTCTCGGACCTTTGCCTGTTCAAGGCGTTTTTGGTGATCGGGCCGCGGCTTTCGCTTTTGGTGACTTCGCTCACGCCGCCGATGACCGTCTTGATGTCATGGGCGTTTCGGGGCGGCGGCGGCTTCGGCACGCGCTCGTGGGTCGGCATGAGCATCACGCTGGCCGGCGTGCTGTGGGTCGTGATGGAGCGCCGCGCGGGTGACGGACATCCTCATACTCTCCGGCAGTTGCGGTACGGGCTGGCCCTGGCTCTCGCTGCCACCTTTGTGCAAGCAGCCGGCACGGTCTTGGCCAAGGAGGGCACCACGCAGTTTCCGCTGCCCGAATCCTCGGTGGTGCTCGGCGCGGCAGCGTCCGCTTTAATCCGTGTGATTGGCGCCGTGGTCGGCTACGTGATTCTGGTCACGCTCGTGCGTCGATGGCCGGCAATGGTCTCGGCCGTGAAACAGCGACGCGAGATGACCATGATGGCCGCGGGCACGATCGTGGGACCGTGCCTCGGCGTGACCACTTACATGATGGCCCTCGCCGATTGCCACGAGGGCGTGGTCACCACAATTCTTGCGACAATCCCCGTGATGATCCTGCCGTTTTCAGTTTTCCTCTACGGCGAGCGGGTCAGCTCCCGGGCGCATCGGGCGGTGCGCTGATCGCAATCGGCAGGCGTCGCCGTGCTGATGTGGCCGGCGTAGGCGCGATTTTTTTCAGGGGCTTACCAACCGGCGACTTTTGATAGGCTTGGACAGCGGCGTCTCGCTCGAAATAACGAACACCGGCGGAAACGGCGGCATCGCAAGATTGCCGTAAACGGCGGCCATCCGCCGATGGATTAGGCGGTTGTAACGTTTTTGTCGGATAAGTACTAAAGCAGCGTAGCTCAGTTGGTTAGAGCAGCGGAATCATAAATGACCCGAAGGCTTTTTGAGGCCGCTTCGGAATCTGCTGGAAAGGCTTACGGGGAAGTCGCTTACTACTGCTTTCGTGTTTGTCGCGTAAGCCCTAAAGAGCATCGGAAACCACGGTCTGCAGGTATAGCTACACCCGCGTTTCGATGCGCGTATGCTTGATCCGCACTTTGCGGTCTCATGGTCTTTTTCGGGTGTAGTAAGGTGTAGAATGGCAATCGGCCGCCAAGTGCGGGCTCCGCAGCCCGAAGGTCATGATACTTACCCGGGCGGCGGTTTCTGTTTCAGGGCCGTGGCGTTGGCCGCGACATCGCAACTGGCATGATCGTGGCGGTCCTGCGCCGCGTGAGGTAATTCGGCCATGAATCCGAAGATCAGCATGATCACCTTGGGCGTTCAAGATCTGACCCGCTCAGTTTCTTTTTATCGAGACGGGTTGGGATTCGATCTGCATAACCACACGGAAGGCGACGCCTGCGTCATGTTCCGGCTGGTTGGGACGTGGCTTGCGCTTTACCCTCGCGAAAATCTCGCCGAGGATGCCCACGTGGCTTCGGAGGGCTTCGGCTTCCCGGGCTTTGCGTTGGCGCACAACGTGAAAACCAAGGACGATGCCGATAAGGTTTTCGCCCAGGCCGTGGCTGCGGGGGCTACGCCGGTGAAGATTCCACAAGACGTTTTTTGGGGCGGCTATTCCGGTTACTTTGCCGATCCAGACGGTTTTCTCTGGGAAGTCGCGTTCAATCCCTTTACTGACCTGACCTGATCGTTTTATCGAGCCCATGACCGGCCGCATCGGGTACGCGAGAGAACTCGCGTGCCTCTGCTTTCGCGGCCTTTCTTTTGGCCACCTCGCCCAGCACGGTCTCGGCCGGGGGCGTCGATCATCTTCCGCGTTGGCTTCTGGGGTTCCGCCACGCTAAAATCCGCGTCGATCCCGGCAGCTATTGGGAAAGTTGGCCGCCTCAGCGCCGCGGCCCATCAACCGGCGGGAAAGAAGATATGGCTGATCCACATCAAAAGACCCAACAGCACAATCCCGAGGAGCAGGCTGCCTGCGATGAGCTTCTTCTCCACAGGCAGCAGCGGCTCGTACTCCATTTTCTTCAGTTCGTCGATCAGTTTGGGTTCGTCCGCCATATTAGCCTCCCACGATCGGTGGCTTAATGCCATGAAAGAAAAGCCAGGAGATCGCCAGCCCGATCCAGACGATGAAGCCGAAAAGGCAGACGATGTAAACGGCGGCCAGCTTGCCGATTCCCTCTTCCCAGAGCTTCTTGAAGTTCGATACGGCCCCGATCGAGAAGAAGGTCATGGAGAAGAAGGTCGTGCGGAAGCCGTTGGCCTCGCCCATCGCCGCCTTGAGTTTGTCCGTCGAGCCTGGCAGGCACGCGGCCAGCAGCACGACGGCCAGGAACGTGAACATGTAGCCGAAAACGAACTTGGGGAAGCGTTGCCAGATTTCCGCCAGCGGGACCTTGCCGCCGGGTTTGCCTTCGATCCGCGTAGACCAGATCGCGGCCAGGATGCAAGCCCAGATCCCAATGAAGACATTGATGAAGACCTTCACGGTCGTGGCGGCGCCCATGATCCAGTCCTTCTCGTATTGCACGCCGTCAATCGCCTGGGCCTGGCGCGGATCAGTGAATCGGCCATCGCACCTGCGGCGACCGCCGCACCGTCGGTCTTCACCGCCAGCCCCATCCAGGCTCCGGCGACCATCGGCTCGTGATAGAGGAACCGCCCGGCGGCGAAGGGGAGAACGAGCAGCTCGACGACGGCGAAGATCACAACTAGCGACGAGACCATAATCGGCACAATGGGGCGGGCGCGGATCGCCGCGCCCGTGGCGATCGCCGCGGAAACGCCGCAGATGGAAATACCCGACGCCAAGGGTGCCGCCCATTCGCGGCTGAACTTGAAGAACTTGCGGGCGACGAAGTAGACCAGCGCCCAATAGATCAGATAGGCCTCGACAATCGCGCACAGGCCGCGGAACATGACCGCCTTCGCCAATCCCCATTGCTCCACCGCCGCAACGCCCAGGTATCCGCCCAGGATTACGATCGCCGTCTTAATGTACCATTCGGGTCGGATCGCGGCGCGGATCACCTGGGCAAACCGAGGGAGGAGATTCCCCACCACCAGTCCCGCGATCAAGGCGATGATGAAACCGGCCTCGGAGGTCAGGTTCAACGACCAGCCGATGTCGAGACTTTTGAACTTGTCCGGTGTGGCGGCGATGTGGGCGTAGCTGCCGGCGATCCAGCAGGCATAGCTGATCCAGAAAATGGCCGTGAACCCGCCCAGGAACTCGGCCAAGGGGAGTCGCAAAACCCTGGCACCAAGGGCGGTCAACAAGAGGAGAAAGATGTAGGTAGCCAGCAGCGACACGCCCCCGCCGAGTGCGCCGTAGCTTTTCGAGACGGGTGCCAAGGCGCCGGCCAGATGGAGCCAGACCTGGGTTTTCACTCCCCAACCCAGCAGATCGACACCGCAGAAAATCCCCAAGGAGAGGGCGAAGATCAAAACTCCGCCGCAAACGGCCAGCCAGTCTTCGCTCAGTCGTCCTTGAGGTTGGGGACGCAACTTCTCTTCGTCTTGCGGCATGGCGGCATTTTATACGTGGTGCCCGTCGGCCACAAGGCAGGCAATCAGCCCGTCTGCACACCGTCCGAGTGCGTCGAAACACAGGGCAAGAAGCATCCAACGAGCCGAATGACGGCAAACGTCCGAAAGTGCTGGCGATACGTTATTCGGTACATCAATAGGGGACTGCCGTGCTCTAGAGAGCAGTTGCTCTATCCCTACAAAGGCGGCGCTCCGCGAGTTTCTCGATTCCTGCTATCACGGAGATGTTCGCCGTGAAATCAGATCGTAATAGATTTACCGCACCAAGCGGAACATTCCGCATCACGTTGACAGCTTAACCGGACTTCAATCGGACCAAAAGCTGGTGAACGAAGAAAAGCGATATTGCCAGGAACGGCCAGCCCACCCACGGCAATAGCGTTAGCCCTGGCGGCAGAGGATCGGCAGCCTCCGCGTCGAAGTGAGCTTGCGTCTCTCCGTGGGTCCCGACGATGGAGGCCTCGACCGAGTACCAACCGGCTTCGGGCAAGTTGAACGAGGCGGCGTAATACAGCTTATTGGTAGCCGCCTGGGTCGTGGCGCGTTGAAAGAGCGCCGCGCCACGGTTGCCATGACTCTGAACCTTGACGGATATCTGCACTCCTGACTCGGGCTCTCCCGTAGCGGCATTCTGCACAAGGACACTGATATCGACCGGGCCGGCCCGCAATGGCGTCGGTGTTGTGAAAACCGCAATTCGGTAGCCGTCCTTTTCTTCCGAAAAGCGGAGGGTGCCCCCGTCGGCCCCCGCCAGAGAAGGAAAGAGGAAAATCGCCGGAACGGGCAGAAGTCGCAAGCAGAAGCGACCGCAGCGAGATAGTCGCATGCACTCACCGTTTCTTTTCTTTATGCCTGCAATGTGCCCCGCATCTGCATCGGCTGGAAAATAAGCCAAATGCCCGTTGCGAACAAGAGCACGATCAACAATGCCCAAGGCGCCAACGCCCAAAAGGCTCTTGAGAGCGGAGGCGACTGGGACAGGGAAATGCGGTAACCCGTGTACAACGACAGGAGCAGCCCCAGGTCGAGGAAAACAACTTCCAGCCGCGGCAACCAATCCGCCACTTGGCGGCAGCAACCAGCCACCCAATGCGGCGAACCCAAGGCGGGCCAACCGCGATCCAAGGCAAAACGCTGGACCGCGGGAACCACCGTGTCGTAGCTCGTCAACAAATGAAAACTGTAATGTGCCAGCCACATGCTGAAGCCTAACGGGACCAAGGCATACGCGTATCGCGTCGTAACCTCCGACCAACTGGCGGCAAACCGGCCCCAACGGCGGCTCAAGGCAGATGCGGCTCCGACGGCCGCCAACGGCAGCACGAGAAGGCCGAAAACGAAAAACAGGCTGGTTGCCAGCAGCGGCGAAGGTTGTCCTAAGAGGGAGGCCAAACCGTCTCGCCACGTCAACACCGGAGCTACCATCCCCGCCGCATTGACGAAAGCCCCGAAAACCACGATTACGACGAGCACCGCCAGGTCGGGGCGATTGCCGACGCCGTGCCCGAGTTCGCTGGCCGGCGGCCTGGCTAAAATGCCGATGTTTTCGTGGGGGCAGGAATGGACGCAGTCGAGGCAAAACGTGCAATCCATATTGCCCGTTTTCCGCGGCTGGAACAAGTGTAATTCGCAACCGGGAATGCCGTCTCTGCCGCGGATGCAGTCCTTCGTTCGGCATGACGCGCAGACAGACGTATCCCGCACCTTCACTTCCAGCGGTGAAACCAGCGACTGGACGAAGTTGAACTGACCGATTGGGCAGACGTATTTGCAAAAAGCGGCGTCACGGAAAAAGCCGTCGACGACAAAGGCCGCGGCAAAGTACGCCAACGCGATCCACGCGGTCCACCAGGGGCTGTCCCAAAGGCTAAACGCCTCATAAGCCCACAGAAAAAGCACGATCAGGACTACCGCCAACCACTTGCTCCGCAACCGGCGCGGCCAGTGACGACCCTTTGGGAGCCATCGGCGAGCGAGCGTTCGGGGCAGCAGAAAGGGGCAAGCAGTACAAAAGAAATTGCCTGCCGTCAAAAGGCAGACGATCAACAAGCCGCGCCAGTGGATCCAAGGCAGAACGCCGGCGAGGTTCATCGCACCGACTTGCGGCCCGCGTAATCCGTCGAAGATCAAAACGCCCGCCAACGCTCCCAACGGCGCCTGCATGGCGAGCCGGGCGTGCCGCCATTGCAAGAACCGACCTATCAGCGGGACTCGCAACAGGTCGAAACCAAGACTCAGAGCGCGGAAGTTGGCGGGCGGCAAGGATTGAAGCAAAGGCAGTGAGACGGGGACTGTTTTCGGCCTGCTCGCCGCGCTCGTTCCTCGACCGTACAGTAGCCGAGCGCCGATTGCGAACAGCGGCACGAGAAATGCGATGGAACCGGGCACCCACATAAGGACGCCGGCCGCCGCTTGATCGTCCAAGGCGGTGAGCCGACCTAGCCGTGGGATTTGCAGATAATAAGGATAAAGGACGTGGTCGGAGAATGTGAGCAGGGCCGACAAAATCGTGTTCTGCACGTCGGCCAGAATCAAGTACGGCAACAGCAGCCAGAGCGACCACCGCGGATGAGCCGGAAAGGGGCGGACCACCGGATACCAGAATAACAGCCCAGCGAATAGGAAGCAGACATGTTGGAGATAATGCCAACTGTCGGACCGCAGGGCCAGTTCGTAAGCCACGGGTGCGTGCCACAGCCAAGTGGCCGCGACAAACAAGGTCAAGGCCATCGCGGGATGCGTCAGCCGCGAAAACAAAGCACGCAACGTCGGCCAGCGCAAGACGGGCGTGACCCAGTATGTCCTTACCGGCTGCGGAAGGCCGCGGAGCAGCGGCAACATCGGCTCGCCCAACCAGAGCAACGGCGGCACCGCCATCATCAGCAGCAGGTGTTGAAGCATGTGGACTTGCAGCAGCAGCGCGGCGAAGGGCTCTATCGGCGACGCCAAGGCCAGATAGAGTACCGCCAATCCCCCGCAGAACGCGCAGGGCTGGCCGGCGCACCAAAGCTGTGGATTCTGGCGCGATAGCGCCCGCCAGCCGCGCAGGTAAACGCCGGCAGTCAGGATGAGACCAGAAAGGAGCCAAGGTTCAAAAGGCCACGACCGCAGAAAGGCATCGAGCGTTGGACTCATGGCTTGTGCATTCCCGGCGGCACGCCTGCGGAACCGGCGCGGTGTTGCCCCGCCGGCCGCAGGCTCCCCAGAAAATCGACGAGTGTCGTCATCTCGTCGGGGCTGATCTGCTTGCCGTACGCCGGCATGTTACCGCCGCCGGGTGTCCCATTGCTGACTTGGTCAATAAGCTGGCCGGAAGTCAGTCGGCGCCGACGCCCGTTAAGTCTGGTCCGCGTCTCCCGCCGCTGCCTTCTAAGGCGTGACAATTGCGGCAGTTCTTGTTCTGGAACACGATGGCCCCCTGCAATTGCCGGGGGCTGCACTTGCGCACGATATTCTCTGGGACCGGCTCTCCGCTCCAGGCCGTCATCTGCGGCGACCAGGGCGCGGTGCTTCCTTGGTAGGTCAGGACTCCCAAAGTCGTGTAGATCACAATGACGGCGAGAACGGACATCGGGCGGCGGGTTGGCGCACGCTCGCCGCGATTGGAGATGAATGGGACAAGGAACAGGGCGAGGATCAGGAGCAACGGAAATACCAAGATAATAAATGTCTCCGCGCCGGCAGGACTGAGCGATAACAGGGCGAACAGCCAAAGAAACGGCCATTCGGGCCGCGGGTTTGCTCCCTCCAGTGTCGGATTGGGCGGCCCGGTGGGGCCCTTCGGTCCGATCGACGCGGCCAAGACTACGACCACGACCACTGCCAGAGCGGAAAAGAAAATGTCCTTGCGCATGGCGTCGCCCATGAAAGGAACTCCGCTTTTCAGTTCCTTTTGATACTCGCCGTCGTAGGTCCGCGGATCGACCGTCTTGCCGGGAACGGGCAGCGCGCTGACGCCCTTCTTGACCACGAGCCAGAGGTGAATGGCGATGAAGATGATCAGCAGCGCGGGAGTGGCAAAAACGTGTATGGCAAAGAACCGGCTCAATGCGTTGCCACCGATCGTTTGCTCGCCCAAAAGCAAGCTCACCAGCCACGGCCCAATGCCCGGAACTCGCCCGGCCATGGAGCCGGCGACTGCCAGGCCCCAATAGGCGTCCGGGTCCCAGCGAAGGATCTGCCCGGAAAAGAACATCCCCAGAGTGAACAGCAGCAGGCAGACGCCCATAATCCAGGTAAGTTCGCGGGGATATTTGTAGGCCCCGTGCAGAAAGACCTGGGTCATGTGCGCGAGGACTAGAACGACCATGCCGGAACCAGCGTAGTAGTGCAGAGCCCGCAGGAACCAGCCGACCGGCTGCTCGTAGTTCAAGTAAAGGAGGCTGTCGTAAGCCTTGTCGGCGGCCGGCACGTAGACCAGCGCCAAGCCGATTCCGCTTATGATCTGCAGCACGAAGAGGGTCATCGAAGCGCTGCCGAAAACGTAGAACCATCCCTCTCTTCCCGCAATCTCCTTCGGGACGGGATGGTCCATCAAGGGCCCCAAGCTCGCGCGGAGGTTGAGGCGCACGTCGAGCCACTCTCGCAATTGACGCAGCCACTTCGTCATGCAGTACTCCTTCAAGGATGAGGATTGAGCGAAAAGGGATCATGGATAAGGGATGGGCGCGTTTTCATCCTTCATCTCTCATCTTTCAGCTCTCACCTTTCATCCCTTTGTCGTCTTTCACCAAAGGGTCCTGTAAGGTCGGATAATGCGGCGACTGGATCTCCAGCCGGCCGTCGCTTACCCGCCAGTCGCAGTGGAAAAGGCCGCGCGGCGGAGGCCCCGACGCCCGGTTGCCGTCGGCATAGTAGACGCCGCCATGACACGGACACATGAACAACCCGGATTCCGGAAACCACGAGACCGGGCAGCCCAGGTGGGCACAGTTCACGGCGAATACCAAGAACTGCGAACTGCCTTTTTTGTCCAGACCCAAATTGCGGACGTACACTCCCGTCAAGGCGGTCACGCCGTCCCACGGCACGCGGAGGGGATTGTCGAAGTCCTTGCGCCGGGTTTCATTGATCGGAAACTGATCCATCGAGCCAGGTCAACCCAGACCTCTTTTCTCCGCGGCACGCCGACAACATAGCCGATCAATGGGATTCCCGCAGCTACGACAGCCAGGCCGGAAAACCCGTAGGTCAGCCACTGGAAAAACGTACGACGCTCGACTATCTCGCCGGAACGGTTCTCTGAAGTTTGTTCCATTATTATTCTCTCCTCCAGGAAGCCAACAGCGCGACCAAGTCGGCGACCTCCTGATCGGTCAGCGGTGCGAAGTTCGTGGTGTTCGGACGCGCCTGGGCATAGTCTGGCATGCCCAGGTCAGGTCGTCCCGTAATTGCATACCGGCGAAAGGTCTGATTGCTGATTAGGGCCAACAGTGCGGGCTCGTGAATCTTGCGGATGGTCTCGCCTTCCTCTTGGATGCCCTGCCCGTGGTCCCCATGACACGCCGCGCAAGCGCGGACAAAGACGAGGGCTCCTTGTTTTTCGTTTCCTGTGCGGCTCACGCTGGAGCTCGCAGATGGTTCGCGGTAAGACGGCGCACCGTTGGGTGGCTTTTCGGAAGCTCCCCAGAACGGAACGATACCGTTAGCATCAGAGACGACATCGATCGTGGCCGCGTCGCCTTGAGGTTTCTCTGACGATCTTGTAGGAGATGCCCTTAATCTCCATCACCAGGACTTGGATTTGTGCCTCCGTCAATACTCCGCCGTTCGCCTTAGCGAAGGCAGGCATAAGGGATTTTTTTCGTCCCTTAGTAATAACGCCTTGCAATTCCGACTCCGGTACGATGGCGCGAAAGAGCGGGTCATTGAGCGAAGGCGCGGGACCGAGTTTCCCCTCGCTGCCGTGGCACCCGGCGCAATTCTGTCCGTAGAGGACGGCGAATTTCAGGCTCTGGTCCGGCGGCACGGGGCAGTCGGCGGGATTGGGGCGGCCGGGAAGGTCGCATCCAATCAGCCAACACAAAACAAGACACGGCGCTAGCAAGACGAATGAACGCTTTGTCGCTTTCTCCGTGAGCAGCTTTGCCTTGCATTGTATCATGACTCTGTTTCATCCGACCTGCGACGCAGCTCGACCTAACTTTCCGTTGGTCCGGGGCCGGCGGCCTGAACACGAATTATCTCGGAACGGTCAACTACAAGCGCGGCCACGGTTCCGAACACAAACTGGGAAACGATGAACCAAGGCCAGTTCACTCGCACCTGCAATACCGGGTTGACTACGCCCATAAGGCTGTAGGAAACACCTGACCAAAGGATCGGGAAAACTAGTCCGCCCCAAGCCAGCGTGGAAACTACCAGTGGCAACCCGGCAATGTCAGGCAGTGTCGGCAGCAACACTCCGTAGAGAAGGCCAAAGATGACGGAAATCATGGCATGGATAACGATGCCGATGATCAGCAGAGTCAAGCTGAACTGCTCCAGTTGGGCCTCGCTCATACTGCCGATGCCGGGCAGCGCCATTCCGGCCAAGAGGTTTATGGGATACCAGATCCCGTGATGACTTGCCAAACCATAAACGAAGGCAGGCAGCGGCATCACCATTCCGCCGATGATGCCGCCCTTGATTCCGGCAGACACCGGATGGATCGTCTCGGGGAGCCGCACTCGAATTCCAGGCCGCAGTTGCTCGACGCTCGCTCGCCGACTCGTCGTCGCCATCGGGCGGCGCGCCTCGACTCGCGCCTCATGTAAGTGACCTCGACCGGGCAGCAGCGATCCGATCCACATAACCAGGCCGGCGACGAAGACCACGGCCCCGACCGCCATAAAGGTCAGGCCCAGCATCGTTCCCGCCGCCAGAAGGGTCAGGCCCAGGCATAGAATTAGAGGACTGGCCGTTGGACGCGGCATTTCAACCGCGTTCTCATCGGGAGGGGAGCCCGGCTGCACGGACGTTTCCGAGTTGGCATCCATTGGTACTTTCCTTACCTTCCGACCAAATACACAACCGTGAAAACTACCACCCAGACGACGTCAACAAAGTGCCAATACCAGGAGACCAACTCGACTCCAAGGGGTTTGGCAGCCGCCGTGCGAGAGTTCAACGCCAACGCCAGCATGATCAGCATGACAAGCACGCCGACCGTCACATGCAGGGCGTGGAAGCCGACCAGCGTGTAGTACGTGGTCCCGAACATGTTACGGCTGATGGTCAGGCCATATTTGCCGATGAGATTGCTCCACTCGAATCCCGTGCCGGCCAGAAAAGCAATCCCAAGCAAAATGGTGGCCGACCACCAGCGAATGAACGCTGATTTGGCGCGGGACCGCAGCGACTTCGTTGCCAGGTGGACCGTTACGCTGCTGGACAGCAGACACGCGGTCATGCCGATAACCAGCGGCAGCGACAGTACCGCCGGTGTTGGGCCGGATTGGACCGCCCCAACAAATGCCAGGTAGACCACGATCACAGTGCAGAAGAAAGCAGCTTCCGATACCAGGAAGCCGATCATTCCCCACTCGTATGAAGTGAGGACCACTTCGGACGGGACCGCTCGCTCCGAAAGGCGAGAACCTATGGCCGAAGACTCAATGGTAGGACTGGTTTCACTCATAAATCACATTCCCTCACTCGTATTTCCAGTCCGGGTCGTCCGGGTGTTTCACATCCCAGAGAGGACGGCGACTCCGCACGCTCGGGATATCCTCGAAGTTGTAGGGCGGTGGCGGAGAGGTCGTCGCCCACTCCAGCGTCCACGCGTCCCACGGGTCGTCCCCGGCCGGCTTGCCCTTCCACAAGGAGGCAATCAAGTTGTAAACGAAGATCGCAAAACTCGGCACTTGGAGAATCGCGCCAAGAGTGGTCAACTGGTTCCAAAACGTCCAGCCTCGGCCCGCGTCGTACGTGTAGATACGCCGCGGCATGCCCAAAAACCCCGAGAAGTGCATTGGAACAAAGGTCAGGATGAAGCCGATGTACAAGAGCCAGAACTGCCAATAGGCCAGCCGCGCGGAGAGCATCCGGCCCGTCACCTTAGGATACCAATAGTGTATTCCCGCAAGCGTGCCCATGAGAGTGCCGCCGATTAACACAAAGTGAAAGTGACCGACGACGAAATAGCTGTCGGTAAGTTGAAAGTCAAACGGCACGGCCGCCAGCATGATGCCCGTCAAGCCGCCGATCAGGAACATCGAAAGAAAGCCGAAGGCGAAGAGCATCGGCGGCGCGAACGATATCTTGCCGCCATACATCGTGGCCAGCCAGTTGAACATCTTGATTCCAGTGGGAATCGCTATGAGGAAGCTTGCCGCGGCAAAGTAGGCGTTCGCGGTCCGGCTCATGCCCACGGCGAACATGTGATGCGCCCAGACCCCCAGACTGATGAACGTAATGGCTGCGGTGGCCACGGCCATGAATTCATAGCCAAAGAGCACCTTCCGCGAAAAGACCGGGATTACCTCCGACACCATGCCGAACACGGGCAAGATGAGTATGTACACTTCAGGATGGCCGAAGAACCAGAATAGATGCTGCCAGAGAATCGCCGAGCCGCCGTTCTGCACGTCGAAGAAATGGGCCCCTAGATTCCGGTCGAACAAGATCATGACCAGGCTGGCGGTCAGCGGCGGAATCGCAAAGAGTATGAGCACGGAGGTCCACAGTATCGTCCATACGAAGAACGGGACCTTTCGGAGCGACATGCCGGGGGCGCGCAAGCCCATGATCGTCGCGACAAAGTTGACTGCCGCCGCAATCGTGCCGACGCCGCTGACCAACAGTCCCAGGGCCCAGAAATCCGTGGCCGGACTTCGCGCGAAAGCCCGTTCGGTCATGGGTGCGTAAGCGAACCAGCCGGCAAAAGGCGCCGCCCCTGTGGCGTAGCTGAAATAGACGAGCAAGCCGCCGAATAGGGTCGCCCAGAGGCCGAGTGCGTTCAGCCGCGGGAAGGCCATATCGCGGGCTCCGATCATTAGCGGCACAAGGTAGTTGCCGATGCCGATCAAGATTGGCATTCCCATGAAGAAGACCATGGTCGTGCCGTGCATAGTAAACAGTCCGTTGAAGTTGTCCGGTCCGATCAACGTGTTGCGGGGCCAAAATAGCTGTAGACGGATCAGTTCGGCCTCCAAGCCTCCGATAATCAGAAAGGCGACGGCCATCAAGATGTACATGATGCCGATCTTTTTGTGATCGACGGTGGTTATCCAGTCGTGCAGCACAGCCGTCCACGACAAGGGCGGCGACTCGGTTATCGACTTCGGCTGTTGTACGAGCGCGTCCATTTTCTTGTCACATGTTAAGTGTTAACGCAGGGTCGCGAGGTAATCGACGATGAGCTTGCGATCCGGCTCGCTCAGTCCGAAGGCCGGCATCAGGCAGCTCGGCTTGATCTGCTGGGGATCGGCGATCCATTGGCGAAGGTTGTCCGGCGTGTTCGGGATCATCCCGGCGGCGAGCGTTTGACGAGTCATCAGGTGCGTCAAGTCAGGGGCATAAGTGCCCTCGGCAGTGGTGCCGGCTACGCGATGGCAACTGACGCACGACTGCCGAAGGAAGACCGTCCGCCCACTTCTGACCGCCTCCGCATCGTTGTCCCGAGGAGCCTGGTCCTTCTCTTCGTTGGCCAGCCAGCGCTCGAAGTCCTCGGCCGGTTCTGCGATTACGCGGATGAGCATGTTGGCATGCTGGCTGCCGCAGAACTCGGCACACTGACCCAGATACAAATCAGGTCGGTCGGTCTGCAGCCACAGGTAATTGGTGCGTCCTGGAATCATGTCGGTCTTCCCGGCGAGCCGGGGCACCCAGTAGCTGTGACACACGTCCGCCGATCGGAGCGTCAGATACACGGGGCGGGTTACGCCGTTCGCGCAAGTCGGAATGTGCAACTCGTTGGCGGTGACAAATCCGGATTTCGTTCCGTCGTAGTAATCGTAACGGTACTCCCACCACCACTGATGCCCAATCGCTGTGACGAACAGTGCGCGATCGCCGGACTGCGGCGCGGGCGGAGTGGGACTGGTTTCCCAAATGGTCCTCATGGTGACCATCGCAAGGACAAATACGATGAGGGCCGGGGCGGCCGTCCAGGCGATCTCGATCGGCTTGCTCCCGTAGACTTGTGGCGGCTCCTGTCCGTCCGCGCCGCCGCGGAAGCGAACTATCGCATAGAAGAGTATCCCTTCCACAAGCAGGAAAATGAAGCCGGTAATTGCCAAGACCAAGATGGCGAGGCTGCGGATCGAACTGGCCCCTGGCGAGGCCGGGTCGAACATCGATAGGTTGTCCGCTAAGAGTGTCGGAGGGTTCATTGCTCGGTTCTCGATACGAGAAATGTCGAAAAGTCATCCCCTGGGAAAACACATCAATAGCCGCTAATCATCCTCTCTGAAACGACATCCCAAACTAAAAAAAGGAACTGGGCCGGCAGGAATAAAAGGGACATGCGAAGTGCTCGCCGTGCATCGTGCATCGTTCTGTGGCGGGCGAAGACGAATGCGCTATAGAGGAAGAATGCGCCAAAAGTCACGGCGCTAAACCCCGAAAGCCATCCGCCGATTCCCAGAACGCTCGGCGTCAAGCTGGCGAAGACGAGGGCCACCGTGTAGCGAAACATCTGACGCCCCGTTTGCTCGCCTTGCAGATCCAGGGCCGGAAGCACTCGGAAGCCGGCGCGGGCATACTGGTCCCGGTAGATCCAGGCGATAGCCAAAAAATGAGGAACTTGCCAAAGAAAGACTATCAAGGATAAAGACAGAGCCCCAAGACCCAGGCTCCCGCGAGCCGCGGCCCAACCAATCAACGGCGGTACCGCGCCGGGTACAGCGCCGACTAAGGTGCTCAATGAGGTGCGCTCTTTCAGTGGCGTGTAGATGAGGTCGTAGCTGAAAAGGGCGAAGGCGCCCAACAATGCCGCCAGAAGGTTGCAAAAGGCCAGCAAATACACCAAGCCGCCAGCGCTGAGAATGATTGCCAAGGCTAGTGCCTCGCCGCGCTGAAGTCGGCCGGAGGGCAGCGGTCGATCCGCGGTTCGCGGCATCAATGCATCGCGGCGGTGCTCAAGCAACTGATTAAACGCGCTGGCCCCGGCGAACAGCAGCAAAGTGCCTGCCAAGGCGTGAATCAAAGAGGATGGGTGCGATCCATCTTCTGCCGCCACGAACCAGCCGGTGCCCACGGTGACAAGCACCATTAGTGCCAAGCGCGGTCGCGCTAACTGCAGGTAATCACTGACCCTGCTGTGAGCAACGGATGGAGTGGCCAGGAATGCGACATAGGCCGGGGGTCAGAGCTACCTGTAACTACCTTCATACGGTCCCTCCCGCTGCATGAGAGAAACCTAAGAATGCGTTTCAACACCGCAGGCGGCTTAGCAGCAATTGCGCCCTGGGCGCTGATGAAGCGATCATGTCGTCTGTTCATCTCCTTATTCTGAACCGAGTTCGTTCGCGTCAACAGGGATTCGCTCATGCGGTATCCCTTTCATCACTACTTGGCGGCGGCTTTTTCCGCGTGTCCCCCGAACTGGAGCCGCATGGCGGACAGCACTTTATCCTGGAAATCCGTCTCGCCGCGAGATGTAAAGCGTTCGTACAGCGCCGTGGTGAGCACGGGTACCGGCACGGCTTCGTCGATCGCGGCTTTGATCGTCCATCGTCCCTCGCCGGAGTCCGAAACCCGGCCGGCGAATTTGGCAAGCGCGGAATCTTGTGCCAGTGCCGCCGCGGTCAGGTCCAGCAGCCACGATGCAATTACGCTGCCGCGCCGCCACACCTCCGCGATATCGCGCAAATTGAGGTCGTACTGGTAGTTCTCGGGATCTGCGCAACGGCGTCCACATAATAGGAATTGCCTCCGTCGATGAGGGTGTCTCCTTCCTCAAGATGAGGCAGCAGTTCAGCGATGGTCCTGTCCACGACCGCCGCCGGGACCATCATCCAGATCGCTCGCGGCCTGTCCAATTCCTTCGCAAGTTCCGCGAGTGAAGCGGTCCCCACGGCATTGTCCTCCGCCAACTGCTCAACTGCGGCGGGCGACCTGTCGAAGACCACGCACTGATGGCTTCCGTCAAGGAGCCGCCGCACCATATTGGCGCCGATGCGGCCCAGTCCGATCATTCCGATTTGCATAGTTTCTCCTTACCGGCTTGTGACCGTTTGGGTGACTCGCGCTAAAGCGTACTGCTCCAGTTTCCGCGCGTTGGCGTAGAACTTGCGAATGCCCTCGGCCAGCTTTTCCGTGGCCATAGCGTCTTCATTGTGCATCCAGCGGAACGTCTTTTCGTTCATATGGATCTTCTGTTCGTTCGACGCTTTGGCCTCTTCCACGCTCAAGCGGCGCGGGACCGAGCCTTCAGTCTTCTCCATTTGTTGCAACAGGTCGGGGCTAATCGTCAGCAGGTCGCAACCAGCCAAACGAACAATCTGTGGCACGTTGCGGAAGCTTGCTCCCATGATCTGCGTCGAGAAACCGAACTTCTTGAAGTAGCTGTAAATCCGCGTGACGGAGGCGACGCCGGGATCTTCATCAGCGGGAATATCTTTGCCGCCGCGCTCCTTCCGGTACCAGTCATAGATCCGCCCGACAAACGGCGAGATCAGTGTCACGCCGGCCTCGGCGCAAGCGACGGCCTGGGCGAAGCTAAACAAAAGCGTCAAGTTGCAGTGGATCCCTTCCCGTTCCAGTTGTTCGGCAGCCTGGATGCCCTCCCACGTGCTGGCGATCTTGATGAGGACGCGCTCGCGGTCGATGCCGGCCGTTCGATACATCTCGATGAGGCGCCGTGCCTTCGCTAGGGTGCCCTCGGTGTCGAAACTGAGCCCGGCATCGACCTCGGTGGAAACGCGACCGGGCACGACTTGGAGAATATGACAGCCGAAACTTACGAAGAGTTTGTCCATGAACGCCCGGGCGTGGGCTGCTTCGTCGCCGGGGGAGGCGAGGGCGAAGTCGAGCGCCTTCGTTGACCAAGTCCTGGTACTGGGGTTTCTGGGCCGCCTGAAAAAGCAGCGACGGATTCGTGGTTGCATCCTGCGGCTTGTACTCTGCAATGGCTTCGATGTCGCCCGTGTCAGCCACGACTGTTGTCCAGTGTTTTAGCGATTCGAGCAGATTCATGCCATTACCTCCTGGGGGATCAAAGTTTTTTGAAACGTCATTTGACCTGGAAAATCATTTCCGCGAATTGTCATCTACCAGTTCTAGGGCCCGCTCGATGATCGTCACGACGGGCCTCCTTTGGCCGTCGCCGGCAGTTGCACCTGCTCCCTAGCGGCCGCAACAATATGTTCGGGACTGAAGCCGAATTTCTTGGTCAGGTCCTTCAGCGGCGCCGATGCACCAAAAGAACGCATGCCGATGCTCTGTCCCGTGGCCCCGACGTACTTGGCCCAGCCGAAAGTCGAGGCCTGCTCCACCGAGACCCGCGCGGTCACGTCCGGCGGCAACACACTGTCGCGGTATTCCTGGGGCTGATCGTCGAACAATTCCCACGACGGCATGCTCACCACCCGCGATTTGATTCCCTCCGGCTTGAGCCGCTCGTGCGCTTCCAGGCAAAGCGCCACCTCGCTGCCGCTTGCCAGCAACAGGACGTCCGGCTTGCCGTCCGGCGCGTCGGCCAGGACGTAAGCCCCGCCGACCACTCCCGAAGCCGAAGCGTACTTGCTCCGGTCGATTGTCGGCACCGCCTGGCGGGCGAGAACGAGAGCGGCCGGCTCGTGGTGCAGCTTCATGATGACCTTCCACGCTTCCACGGTCTCGTTGGCGTCGGCGGGGCGCAGCACGATCAGGCCCGGGATGGCCCGCAGCGACGGCAACTGCTCGATCGGCTGATGCGTCGGCCCGTCCTCGCCGACGCCGATGGAGTCGTGCGTGAAGATGTAGATGACCGGCAGCTCCATCAACGCGCTGAGGCGAATTGCCCCGCGGGCGTAATCGCTGAAGATCAAGAATGTGGAACCGTAGGCCCGCACCTTGACGAGGGCCATGCCGTTGAGCACCGCGGCCATGGCGTGCTCGCGAATGCCGAAGTGCAAGTTGCGTCCGGCGGAAGCTTTCGGCGAAGAAGTCGCCGGCCCCGTCGAACGTGAGCCGCGTCTTGGTCGAAGGCGACAGGTCGGCCGAGCCGCCCATCAGCCACGGCACGTTCTTGCCGAGGGCGTTGAGCACCTTTCCGGATGAATCCCGCGTCGCCAAGCCCTTGGCATCCGCGGCAAAAGCGGGCAGGTCCTTGTCCCAGCCTTCGGGCAGTTGCCGATGCTGCATGCGATACAGTTGGTCCGCCAACTCGGGATACGCGGCCCGGTACTCCGCTATCTGTGCGAACCAGGCGTCGCGCAGCTCCTTGCCGCGTTTGCCGATGCCGTTGCGAAAATGGTCGTAAACCCCATCCGGCACGTAGAACTTCGCGTCTTCCGGCCAGCCATAGCCCCGCTTGGTCAGGCGGATTTCCTCCTCGCCGAGCGGCTCGCCGTGGGCGGCGCTGGTGTCCTGCTTGCTGCGGGGCGCCATAGGCGATGTGGCTGTCCACGATGATCAGCGTCGGACGATCGCGTGTGTCGCGAGAAAGGTGCGGAAGGCCCGCGCCAGCATCTCCTGGTCGTTGGCGTCGCCGACGCGAGTGACGTTCCAGCCGTGGCCGATGAAACGCATGGCGACGTCGTCGCTGAAGGCCAAGGCGGTGTGGCCCTCGATGGTGATGTGGTTGTTGTCGTAGATCCAGCAGAGGTTGGAGAGCCTCAGGTGGCCGGCCAGGGATGCGGCCTCGGCCGAGATGCCTTCCATCATGCAGCCGTCGCCGCACAGGGCGTAGACGTTGAAGTCGATCAGGTCTTCGAACCCGGGCTGGTTGAAGTGGGCGGCCATCCAGCGGCCGGCGATGGCCATGCCGACGCTGGTGGCCACGCCGTTGCCCAGCGGACCGGTGGTGGTCTCGACGCCGCTGGTCCAGCGGTACTCCGGATGGCCGGGGCAACGGCTGTCCAGTTGCCGGAAGCGCTTGATCGCATCCAGCGGCACCGACGGCTCGCCGAGCGTCTCGTAATCCTTGCTGACCGCCTTCACTCCGGTCAGGTGCAACAGCGAGTACAGCAGCATCGAGGCGTGCCCCGACGAGAGGATGAAGCGGTCCCGATTGGGCCAGATCGGATCCTGCGGGTCGAAGCGCAGGAACTGCTGCCACAGGCAATAAGCCACGGGCGCCATGGCCATCGGCGTGCCTGGGTGTCCGGAGTTGGCTGCCTGCACGGCGTCCATCGACAGTGTGCGGATCGTGTTGATGCACAGCGTATCGAGATCGGTCGTATCGCTCGTTTTCACTGGCGGCATGATGCTTTCTTTCGGCCGGAAGCAAGTGTTGGTGACGTTTTTCAAGCTGCACGAATGAATCAATCTCGTTGGGGGAAGCAATCACCGTGCCGGGGAGCTCATAGCATGCGAAATTATTCCATCCCAAAGCGTGTTTGGCGGAAAAACGCAAGAACTGGCTCTACTCGCGAGAGGCCCAGGACAAACCGTGGAATAAAGTCAGCCGTGAATGTGGCAATTGTCTTGCCAGGGGAAGTGGAACACTTGCCATCGCCCTCTTGCTGTCGGCTAATAGAAAACCACGCCAGGCCCATGGTTCGTGGCGGAAAGAGGAACGTCACGTTACAGTGGAAGCGATCAGTATCCGGCCTCAAGAAGCAGGTAAACCCAGCATCACTGCGGCATCTCGCTATGGGCCGTGACGACGGCAGCAGCCGGGAGTCGCTAGACCTGAGCAGCGTCTTCCGCTTCCAACGGTTGTCGCGCCGACAGCCCCAGTTCATGGAGTTTCAGGCGCAGAGTTTGCCGGGCAATCCCCAAGATGCGGGCGGCCTGTTGCAGATTCCCCTGCGAGTACTGTAATACGCGGGAAAGCAATAACCGATCGACCTGCTGGTGCGTATTCGCATACAAGTGGCGAACGTTCGGCGCGAGGCGTTGGTGAACAACAAACGTCTCCATTCCGTCCATGCCACAATCCTCTCTGCTCGGCGACGACAGATCGAATTCGCCGTGCGCCTCCGAGAATGTCCGGCAAGTAGGCCGGAAGCAAGACAGCCCCGCTGGCTTGGAGCAAAGCCTGCTTAAGAACGCTTTGCAATTCTCGGATGTTGCCTGGCCAAGAATAACGACGGAGTTGATCCAGCGCCTCGGGGGCTACCTGGCGCACCTCGCGTCCTAGTTCTCGACTGAAGCGCCGCAAATAGTGGTCCACGAGCAGCGGCAGGTCGTTGCCCCGCTCGCGCAAGGGCGGCAAATGGATGGTGAAGACGTTCAGCCGGTAATACAAGTCGGGCCTGAATTTCCCCTCGGCCGACCATAACATCAGGTCGCGGTGGGTCGCCGCAATCAGACGCACGTCCGTGCGGATTGTCTCGTTGCCGCCGATTCGTTCAAACGCCTGCTCGTGCAGCAAACGCAAAACCTTCGCCTGCAGGGCCAGCGGCATGTCGCCGATCTCGTCGAGAAAAATCGTGCCCCCGTCGCACTGCTCAAACTTGCCGATGCGGCGGCGATCAGCCCCGGTGAAAGCGCCTTTCTCATGCCCGAACAGTTCACTTTCCAACAACTGCTCCGGTATGGCCGCGCAGTTCAGCGCCAAGAAAGGCGCTTTGGCCCTGGGCCGTGCCGATATATGGCTCTGGCAACCAACTCCTTGCCGGTGCCGCTTTCGCCGGTGATAAGCACCGGGAACGTCTGGTCGGCGACGCGGCCGATGGCCTTGCAGATTCTCCGCATACCTGGACAGCATCCCACGATCGACTCGCTCGAAGCATCTTCGATGTTAAGCGGCCCAGCGTCCAATTCATTCGCGCTTCGATCGCCGGCTCGCGCATCAACTTGGCGACTTTAACCGCGGCACCGATCACCTGCTCCAGTTCCTTTAAGTCCAGTGGCTTGGACAAGTAATCGTAGGCCCCCTGCCGAATTGCTTCGATGCCCGAATCGGCCGACCGGGATCCCGTGACAAAGACAACAGGGACGCGGGCATCCATGGCGCGAATCTGCCTCAACACCTCCAGCCCGGCCTGATCAGAAAGTCGCAGATTCAGAAGAATAACATCCGGCAACTTGGCGACGATGCAATTCAAGCCTTCCCACCCCGAGTGCGCAACCTCAACTCGATTCCGCGGTGCAAGGAAGGCATAGCGCACCATATCGGGCAGGATGGCACTCTCATCATTGATGATCAATAGATGGACCATGGTTCACGCCTTGTTTTCAAGCCGCTTGGCTTCGTAGAAGGAATACGCACCGCGCGGCAGTTGGTCAATCCCCGAGACCGCAGAATTGTGGCCGGCAGAAGAACGGCCACGCCATTTGTTCTCCGCAAGAGGAGGCAATTGTACCAGGCGGCTTTGAACGCGGGATATGTGTCAAGTTGGGCTGACAAAAATGTCCTGTTCCTGTGGCAACCTGCGGCGGAATTTGCTTCGTCGAGGTTAATAATAAACGTGGCGAAAAGACTTTCGTCACGAAGCCCCGAGACGCGCGAGGTCTCAGAGATTCAACCACTCTTCACCTGCTCCATAAGCGTCCAAAAACCTTCGGCCAGGGTGGGGTGAATGTAGACTGCGCCTTTGAGCAGACTATAAGGAGCGCCGGCAAGCATTACGGCGCCCAAGATCTGAACCAGTTCGCCCCCTTCGATGCCGAGGATCGCGGCGCCGAGGATGCGATCGGTGCCGGCATCAACTACAATCTTCATCAACCCGGCCGTTTCGTCCCTCTCGATGGCACGCGCGACCCAACTCATCGGAATTTTCCCGATCTTCAGTTGCCGGCCGGTCGCCCGGGCCTCTTTCTCCGTCAATCCCACGCGGCCGAGCTGAGGATCGGTGAAAACGCAGTAAGGAACCTGCCGATTGTCGGTGGAAAGCGACTTTCCCTCGATCAGATTGGCGTAGATGATCTGGAAGTCGTTGTACGAAATGTGAGTAAAGGCGGGACCGCCGTTGATATCGCCCAAGGCCCAGATTCCCGGCACGTTCGTTTCCAGGCGGCTGTTGACGCGGATAAACCCGTGGCCGTCGGTTTCGACCTCCGCGGCGTCCAAGCCCAGGTCATCGCAATTGGGCCGGCGTCCGGTGGCGACCAGAAGATGAGATCCTTCCAGCAATCCCGGCTGCCGGGACCGACCCGCACGCTAAGGGAAATTCGCCCGCCTTCCGCCGCGACGCGATCGGTCTCGGCATGCAGGACGAAACGGATTCCTTCGCTTTCCAATGCTTTCCGCAATTCGTCCGCCACGTCGGCGTCTTCGCGGGGGAGAATCTGCTCGTTGCGATCGACGATCGTCACCTGGCTGCCGAACCTGCGAAACATCTGTCCAAACTCCAGGCCGATGTACCCGCCGCCGAGGACCACGAGGTGCTCCGGCAGTTCGGTCAAGTCCAGGATGGTGGCGTTCGTCAGGTAATTGACGCGATCGAGTCCCTCGATGCGCGGGATATTCGGCCGTCCGCCGACATTGATGAAGATGCGATCGCTTTCCAGTTCCTCCTCTGCCCGCCCCGCCTGTTACGCGAACGCGGTGCGGCGCGACGAAGCGGGCGTGGCCGCGATACCAACGCAGGTTCTTGCTGTCGTGGACTTTCTTTTCATCACTAGCAGCGCCACTCGCCGACGATTTGGTCCTTGCGGGCGACAATACGCGGCAGGTCCGCGCGAACGTCGGCGGCATGCACTCCCCATCTGCCTGCCTGGCGGGCATAATACGCCACCTGGGCCGATGCAATCATCGTCTTGGTGGGCGTACACCCGGTGTTGATGCACGTGCCGCCCAGGTGCGATTCTTCGATCAGAGCCACGCTCCAACCTTGCTCCGCCAGCTTCAGGGCCAGCGGATTGCCGCCCTGGCCGGACCCGATCACAATCGCATCGAACTTTGTCATGGTACTGTGGCTCCGTTTTGCTGTCAGGACTGATTCCTTGTCGTGCTCATTCCGCGGGCGGATGCTCTCCTATAAGTACCCACATGCGGCGGACGCGAACCAACTGCAAACGATTTATGCGCAGGGCCGCGACAGTGGCGCGGCCGATGGCAGTCAGCCCGACGATCTCGGTCGCTCCCTTGCTCCAAGCGAAGTGCTCTGCCCAGACATCGCGCTGTGGATGAAACAGAGGAACGTCTTGCATCGAGACGGGGTCGCGGGCAGTCGTCCGGTCGGATTTCAGCCGATTGCATGTAGGGCACGCAAGACAGAGGTTTTCGATAATCGTTTCGCCGCGCAAGGCCCGCGGCAAGATATGTTCGATCTCGAATGTAACGGCCGTCAATGCCTCGGAAGTTTGGCAATATGCGCAGTGATTCGAGAATTGCGCGAGAACTTCTCGCTCAAGATCGACCGGGACATACGCGCTCACGGACTCGCAACTCCGGCCTGTTGCTGGTGCAGGGTGTACTTGGTGCGCGTCTTGATAAGAGTAAGTTGGTCAGCACGCGCTAGGAGCCGATCAAGCTCCGCGGCCTCTTCCGACGAAAGTGATTGTTCCTTGCCGCGAGCGATCAGATCGTCCAATCGTGCCTGAAGCGGGGACGTCAACATGCCTTCGGCGAGCGCCTCCAATTCGCCGCTGCTTAGGCCATGCAAGATTTCTGGATCGTTGATCATAAGCGCAGCCTGTTGTCGTGCGCCTCGACACCTGGAAATGCCGAGCAATGCAACCTATTCTACGGTCAACGGCCGTAACGGTCAATTGTTGTGCATGATAAGGACCCGATTCGAACAAACCGACTTACCACGAAATCCGGGGATAAATCCGATCACGATCGCATCGAACTTTGTCATGGAAGGGGGCTCACGTCATCGGTTCCACCAACCGGGCCCGCCACGCCGGGGGCTCGAACGGGTCGGCGAAGTGCTGCGTCTCGCGGACGACCTTGCCTGCCTGGAATTCCATGATGCTCACCGTGTCGATGCGACGCCCGTCATAGGTGATTGCATACTCGGTGACCCACAGGTCGCCCGCGCCGACAATCCGCCGGACGGCAAAGCCCGACGGCCGGGCCGGGTGCTGGCTGCGAAGGGCTTGCACGTTGCGTCGCCCGCGGATGCGCTCGCCCGATTGGGGATATTCGACGATGGCGTCGTCGTGATAGATTTCGTGTTCGGCGTCCTGGTCACCCGCGGCGGAGGCGGTCCAGTGCCGCTCGCAGGGCTGCGCCGAACCTCTTGTAAATTGGGCGGATCGTTCAACTCAGCCTCCCTTCGTATGGCAGTTCACCGGCATTATACGCGTGACACGGCAGAAAAACAGGGGACAAACAAATGAAAAAAAGGAATATGCGGGAAGGGAAGATAATCTCACGCAAAAGCGCGAAGCCGCAAAGGCGCTAAGAGTCGTTTGCGCCTTTGCGGCTTCGCGCCTTTGCGTGAGAGGTCTTTTCCGGAAGACGAAGGGAACAAGTCTTGAACGCTGATTAACGCTAATCTCGTTATTAATGTTAATAAGAGATAATTAGCGTTCCAAGTTGTCTCGCTGGCGCATGACATTTTCCTTTCCCCCGTATTCGTTTCCACCGTCTTGTTCTCCCCATATTCTTGTCAACCATCTTTCTGTCAAAACCCCGCGGCCTTCCGGGGTCCGGTTGTAGCGGTGCGCCGACTTGCCCGTGCGCACCTGTCTGTGCGGAAAATTCATTTTCACGAGGGAGAACGAGCGGTGCCGGCATTCCGAAGCTGCTCGTGGGAAACGAATGGCGACACCCGAAAGCGGCCGCTTCGCTTCTCTTCCGCTTTTATCAGTGTCCCGTTTGCTGCGTCTCCTCTACAGATTATTGCCGGCTTCCTCAGCGATGCGTGCCCAGACCTTGTTGGCGGCACCTTCTGTCGAAGGTGGCGTTTCCGGGTGCTGCCAGCACGCCTGACCATCAATAAACCACATTCTTCCGGCCATTGGGACCGAACCGCCACCGGGCTGCCGAGCCTTCCATGATCCGGTGTCCGCAATCGGGTCGAATTGGTCAAACTCGGCGAAGTTGTGGGGCTTCCCGTCCGCAATCCGGCGATCAAAGTCCTCGCAGAACGCGATGTATTTAAGCAGGTGGTCCTGTATCGCTCCCTCCCCTGCGCGATCTTTAGCTCGTACGGAGCGAACCAGGTACCCTGGTGGGGGAACACTTGGTGCAACTCGGCCACCAACAAGTCGCCGTACCAAAGTTGCAGTTCCAGCGGCGGAGGCGGTACCCAACTAGGCATAAGTCTTCGCGTCCGACGATCGAAGAGGTATTTGACCGCGAAAACGCGGTCGAGTATCCACCGATTCTAGCGGCCCAACCATTGACGCGGCAAGCCCCCAATCCTTTCCAGTCAACCGCGGTGCGGAACGGACCGCTGGACCAGCTCGAACAAACCCTCGATCGCCAAGGCCAGCAGCGCCGCCGGAACCGCCCCTTCGAGCATGAGCGGCACGTCGAATTTGTCGATTCCGCGTAGGATCGGGCCGCCGTAACCGCCGGCCCCGATGAAGCCGCCGAGGGTCGCCGTGCCGACGTTGATCACCGCCGCCGTCCGCACGCCGGCCAGGATCGTCGGCATCGCCAACGGCAGTTCGATCCGCCAAAGGACCGCCAGCGGCGGCAGCCCGAGCGCCTCGGCGGACTCGCGCAGGGAGGCGGGAATCCCCGTCAGGCCGGCGTGCGTGTTTCGCACGATCGGCAGCAGGCTGTAGAGGAACAACGCGGCGATCGCTGGCGGGTCCCCGGTTCCTTTGCCCACGAGCCACATCATTACCGGAATCATGAACAGCAAGAGCGCGAGCGAAGGGATCGTCTGCAGGATGCCGGTAACGGCGAAAACCACCCTGCCCAACCGCGGTTGGCGGGCGGCGATCACTCCAAGCGGGACGCCGACCAGCACCGCCGCCAAGAGCGACGGGATGACCAGCAGCAAATGCTCGCCGGTCGTCGCCAGCACCCGCTGAGCCAGGGTGCTTTCGGATGTCACGGCATCGACCCCCAGCTCAGTCCGCAAAAACTCGGCGGCGACCGTTCCCTCGTTCTGCTTGCCCACCTGCACCGCGGCGTTCATTTGCTGCATCTGGGCCTCGGAGATGCGGCCCTCGAGCCGGCGGAGTTGCTCAACGACGGCCGGCCGGCGCTCTGCGAGGTCGGCGCGGTAGAGCCAGACCGCCTCGTAAGCCGGGAAGAAACCCCGATCATCTTTCAGCGCCAGCAGGTCGTACTGGGCGATTTCGCCGTCGGTGGTGTACATCTCAGTCACGTCAATCGCCCGCTCGACAAGCGCCCGGTAGGCCAGGGTGTGGTTCATGCCCTGCACGTTCGTCTGTGGAAGGTCGTAGTGCCGCTTGACGCCGGGCCAGCCGTCCGGGCGATCGAGGAACTCGTGGATGAATCCGAGCCGCAGCTCCGGGTGAGCCCGGAGGTCGGAGATCTTCGTGATGCCCTTGGCGGCGGCGACGTCCTTTCTCATGCCAAGGGCGTAGTTGTTGCGGAACCCGAGCGATCCGCTGACGCGGACACCGTACGCCGCCAGTGCGGCGGCGAGGTCGGGCGGGTCGGTTTTTGGAGTCCCCATCGGAATCGATCCAGATGGCACGACTGATTCCGCCTTACCATCGGTTATGTTGGGGACTCTTAGAATCTGCCGGGTAATGGTGCCGGTGTACTCGGGGTAGGCGTCGATATCGCCCTGCGTCAGCGCCAGCCAGAGTGCGGGCGTGCCGCCGAGGTCCTCGCGGCGTGACAGCGACCCCGGCGTGACGGGCGAGCTGTGCTCCCATCTCCGCAAGGATCACTGACTCGGTGAACTTCTTCGCCCCGACAGCCACCGGGCGATTCACCATGCGCTGGCATCCAGGCAGGACGAGCGCGGCCAGCGCGACTAGCAGCAACGGGGTGCCTCTCATGCCGGCACCTCCGGCCCCCGCTGGGCCTGGACGAACCGGGTGACGAACGCGTCCGCCGGGTGATGCCACAGGTCGGCCGGGCTGCCCTCTTGCACGATCTGCCCGGCCCTCATGAGCACGACCCGGTCGGCGAAGAAGGCGGCCTCGGCCAGATCATGTGTCACCAGCACCACCGTTTTGTCCAGCCGGCGGAAGATGTCGCGGAGTTCGGCCTGGAGGTCGGTGCGCACCAGCGGGTCGAGGGACCCGAGCGGCTCGTCGAGCAACAGCGCGTCCGGGTTCAGCATCAGCGCCCGCATCAGCCCGACCCGCTGCCGCTGACCGCCGGAAAGCTCATGCGGGTAGCGGTCCAGCCCATCCGGCGGGAAGCGGGTCAGATCGGTGAGCTCGGCCACGCGGGCGGCGATCGCGCGGCGGTCCCTGCCGAGGTGCCGGGCCATCAGGGTCACGTTCCCCGCGCCGTCAGGTGCGGGAAGAGGCCGCCGTCTTGGATGACGTATCCCACCCGCAGCCGCACGGTCCGAACAGTCGTCGTGGCAACCGGCTTGCCGTCGAAGGTGACCTCGCCGGCGTCTGGCCCGACAAGCCCGATGAGCAGCCGCAGGAAAGTGGACTTCCCGCACCCGCTGGGACCGATGAGCACGGTCGTCCGCCCTGGCGGCACCGCCAGCGTCAGCGGGCCGAGGGCTGGCCGCCGGGCGTATGCCTTCAAGACGTTGTGAAGTGTGAACATGGAAGCCAGCTAGATGTCGATTACCAGGTCTTCCTGCGGACGCGAGCAGCAAATCAAGAGGTTTCCGGCCGCCGGGCTTTCCAGCGGCTCGGGATCATATTTTACCGATCCAAGTATAAGCCCGCACTCACAGGTATGGCACACCCCGGTCCGGCAAGCCCAGCGCACCGGAACGTCGCAGGCTTCCGCAAACTCCAGGAGGCTTTGGAACTTGGGATCCCAGGAGACCGAGAGGCCGGCGCGAGCAAATGATATTCTTGGACCGTTGCAGGGCAACCCGGCTGGCGCGTGCGGCAGCCGGCGCGGGGCGACCTTCACGCCC
Source organism: uncultured Planctomycetia bacterium (assembly GCA_963707295.1). Taxonomy (GTDB): domain Bacteria; phylum Planctomycetota; class Planctomycetia; order Pirellulales; family Thermoguttaceae; genus JANXQG01. The sequence goes on along the minus strand of CAVPPL010000005.1, from coordinate 905,081 downwards.
GGCGTGATGGACTTGCCTGAACCGAAAACCTCCGTATGAACGCGGTCGCCTGCCACGCCCCAACTGCCAAGCCCCGCGGCCAAATCCTCAAGGAAGGCGGGAGGGCCGCACAGATAAAAATCAGATTCACGCGGTACGCCTAGTTTCTCCAGGAGCGCGACGTTCAGGCGGCCGGCCGCATCGAAGTTAACGCCCAGTTGGTCAGTTGCGTCCGGCCGGCTGTATTGGATGTAGCTCCGGGCATGGGGCAGCGTAGCCAGCAAATCGCGCGATTCTTGGGCGAAGGGATGATCCTGGCGATTCCGCGCTCCGTAGATCCACCAGACCGGGCACGGCGACGCTTGTGCCGCTAGTGCGTGGAGCATGGCCATCACCGGAGTCGCGCCCACGCCCACGCTCAGCAGCACCACAGGAAGATCGCCCGGCTGCATGACGAAGGCGCCGCGGGGCGCGCTGACATCCAGCACATCGCCCGCACGAAGCTGCGTGCTCAGGTACGTGCTGGCGATTCCTTGCGGTTCCTCCTTGATGCTTATGCGATAACGACTGGCGTCGGGCAAAGCGGACAGCGAGTAGCTCCGCAGGACCGGCGGCGCGTCCGCTATCGCGCGGAGCCGCACCACCACGAACTGACCGGGCAAGGGGACGGTCAGGGGATGACCGTCCACGGGCTCCAGCATCAGCGAGACCACGCTACTGCTCTCGCGATCTATTCTGGCTACTTTCAGAGGTCGGAATCCGGGCGCGGCCGTGGCCAACTGTTCCGCGGAAGCCAGGCCGAGGTTGCCGGTTTGCGGCCCTGGCAGAGCCATCTGCCGGAGAAGGGCTTCAAATGAACCCTTCCAGCCGGCGCTCAGAGCCGGGATACGGACCGCCCGCTCAAGGTCTGACTTAGCCGGCCTGGGAAGATAGAGCAGCGCATTGACAGCGGCCAAAGTCATGCGCTGGGGACCTTGCGCCACTCTGACGATTTCATCGCCGGCGCCCACCTCGCCCTCTTCGAGCACGCGGAAATAGAACCCGGGGCGCTGATGCGCCACCAACAGTGACGCCATTCTGGGCTCATCCATGCGTATGCCGACGCGGTAGCATGTCACGCGCGGTTGCGTGACTTCCAGCAGAGCCCCGCCGATCCGATAGCGGTCGCCGATCGAGACCTCGCTGTCGGCCAGGCCCTCCACGGTGAAGTTCTCGCCGAATTGCCCGAAGGTGAAATCATTTCGCTTCAACTCGCGCTCCCAATAGCGATAAGAATCAATCTGGTAGACAAAAACGGCGCGTTGCTCTCCACCGTGACCGTTGAGATCACCCTGTCCGTCACCAACGACATTGAGCCGCCGAACGAGCCGCCTTCCCTCCACCGGCTGCTTCCACACGGACGTGTAGACGATCTTCCCGCGCCATGTGATCTCGCGGGGCTGGCCGACGTTGACGGACAACAACTGTGCCAAATGGGCACACTCCTTTCAATCATTAGCCTTGTGCGGGCGCTTGACCGGCTCAGACACACTTCCACAGCGAATCAACGAACCAGCGGCGGCGGTCGAAGAAGTGCTTCTGAACGCGGAAGCCGGCAGCCGACGCAAAGGATTCAATCTGCGACAAGTCGTACTTGTGCGAACACTCCACGCGAATGCCTTCCCACGCTCGGAAGGAGAAACGGCGGCCCAGCGCGCGAATCGGCACTTCCTGGTCCTCGAGACTCACCAGCCAGCTTTCCATGCACGCCTCTCGAAGATTGTAAGGGCCGTAGTGCGCGAAAAAGGCCGCGGTCAAACTCGCCGCCCAGTTCCCGGTTGATGCGATCGAGGAGATTAAGATTGAACAGGCGGGTCACGCCCTCGGAGTCGTTGTAGGCGCGGCGCAGGATGTCAAGGTCTTTTTTGAGATCGAATCCAACGAGCGCGAAGTCGCCCGCGCGGAGCGATTCGCGCAGCCGGCGGAAGAACTGCGTGGCCTCCGCATGGGAGAAGTTGCCGACGCTCGATCCGAGGAAAAGCACGAAATTCGCCCGGCGACCGGCCCAGCCAAGCGAGGCCAGGCCGTTGAAGTACTCGGCCACGACTCCGCGCACGCGAAGCGATCCGTCGAATCGACATCGAAAGGACGCGGCGAGGTCGAGGACGGATTGACGGCAAATGTCGATCGGGACATACTCGAAACAGAGGCCCGCGTCGAGCAACCGCCGCACGAGAATCTCCGACTTCTGGCCGTCGCCGGCGCCGAGTTCGACGAGGCGGAGCGGGCCCGGCAGGATCGCGGAGGCGATTTCCGCGGCGTGCGTCTCGAGGATTTCGGCTTCGCAGCGTGTGAGGTAGTACTCTTCCAGTTCGGTGATTCGCTGAAAGAGCCGGCTGCCTTCGGAGTCGTAAAAGTACATCGAAGAAATGGATTTGGGACTCTGAGCGAACCCTTTTGAGACGTGCTGCGCAAATGCGCTGGTTGCGTGGCGCGTCCCCGCGCGTTGAAAACCTGAAGAGCGGACGGCATTATTTCGTTTTTCAGCACGTCAGTTTTCCGCATTGAAGGCCAGTCGGATTCCTGTGAACTGAAAGCGCGTCGAAGCAGGCCAGAAGTTGCGGTAACTGACGCGGAAGTGGTCGCGCGGCGTGACGCAGGAACCGCCGCGCAGGACACGTTGGTTGTCCATGAACTTGCCGTTGTACTCCGCCAAGGCCCCGGGAAACGGCTCGTAACCCGGGTAGGGCTCATAGTAACTTGTCGTCCACTGCCAGAGGACGCCGGCCATCTGGGCCAGGGGCTCGGAGCCCCTGAATGGCGAAGGATGCAGCCGATTCGATTCGAGGAAGGCGTCGCCTGAAGGCTCCATTCGAAATTGCAGCGCCGCGTGTTCCCATTCTCGCTCGCTAGGCAAACGCGCTCTTCGACAACTCCCGTAGGTCTCGGATGCCCAGCGCGCGAAGGCGTCAGCCTCATAGAAGCTCACGTGGCACACCGGTTCGTCAGCCGCCAGAGGCCGCAGCCCGGCGAGCGTCCAAATCGACCACTCCCCGTCGCGCCGTTCCCAATAAAGCGGCGATTGCCACCCTTCCTGTTGCACTCGCGTCCAGCCGTTGTCGAGCCAGAGCAACTGATGGCGGTAGCCGCCGTCGGCGAGGAATTCCTGGTACTCGGCGTTGGTCACGAGGCGGTCTTGCAGCAAGAAGGGATGAAGAAAGTACTTGTGAACCGGTAGTTCGTTGTCCCAGCACCAGCCCTCGTCGCGATGGCCGAACTCGAACAGGCCGCCGTCAAACGCCACAAAGCGGGGCTCGCCGAGCGTTCGCGGTCGCACGGGCTCATTCGGACTTGCGCGGTATGGCTGCCGAAGATCCGGCGGGTTCCCCGCCAGGATGCACTTGATCTCCGTGTAGAAGAGTTCCTGGTGTTGCTGCTCGTGCTGGATGCCGATCGTGACTACGAACTCCAGGTCAGCTAGGCGGTTTTCGTCGACGGTCTCGATCAAAGCTTCGATACGCCGGTCCACGGATTGGCGATAGCGATAGATTTCCTCGGTTGTAGGACGGCTGATGGAGCCGCGGCGCGACCGCGAGAGCCTTGGGCCCAACGAGGCATAGTAGGAATTCAACACATAATCGTATACGGAGTCTTCCGGCGCGACCTCGCCGCCGAACGCGGCTACGGCGTTTCTTGCGAAGAACCAGCTCGTGTGTCCGAGGTTCCACCAGGGAGGACTGACATCTTCCGTCGGCTGGACGCGGAAGTCCTCAGGACGGAGCGAACAGCACATCTCGTTGCTTGCCCGCCGCACACGACGAAATTGTTGCAGAAGTGCCCTGCGGTCAATCGTCGAGATTGCTGAACTGCACATACGACAGGGCCCTACTTGTCGGACTGCTGGCGGTGAAGTGTTCGCTCGATCCTTTGGTCGGAGTTCTATGCACTCCGCTTGACATCTCTGTTTCTAATCCCGGCATTGAAATCGCATGAACATCGTCATGTTTGTCTACAATCTTAGCGCGGTTCCAGGGTTCGGCAAGTTCCTCTCCGACTTAAGCAAGGGTGATATAAACACGTTTGCAAAACAGATCAACTCCATTCGGAAGTCGCCAAAGCGCCTGATTGCGCCTCGATCACGTCAGTTGACCCGCTAAATGACAAGACCGCCCCACTCACAATCGTCGGTAACCAATGACTGTTTTGTTACCACTCCCCAGTTCATTCCGGGGCGGTTCCTCAAAACGCACCTGCGCACCATTGCCCAGCCGCCTCGTGCAGCCTACCATCGTGACCTCGACAATCATCAGCCGCCAGATCCGAGACCAGCCGGTCCCGACCAAAGACCTCCAGGACCCGTTCGCCAGTCTTATGGTAGTCATCGAACGTCCGTTCGGTGATTTCCCCAGCATCGGAGAGATTCTGCTTGCTAGTCAGAAAGCGGTTAATTAGGTCTCGGACGGTGAGCCCGTCGAGTTTGGCCCTCGGTGTTCGGCCGGCTAACATGTCGTCTTTCTTGTCGAGGTAGCGCCGGAGGGTACCGTCGGGGTCTGACCATCGACCGAAATAGTGAAGCTTGCCACGGATCTTTTTTGCCCAGACCCCGGCTGCATGGGCAAATAGAGGGAAGTCAGGATGGGGTTTGCGGGGCTTGATTTTCGTGCGGGATTGGATATCGTTGGAGATCACGACTATTGACCTGTCTACGAACGGCCGTGCTTGCTAAAATACAACTTTTGAGGGAAATACGTCCCTGATAGGTGTAGAAAGTGCGGTAGTTGGCGTTTTAGCTAGCGTTCACGATAAGTCGATAACTCCATATACGGTAAGCACTTGGCAGCGTAGCTCAGTTGGTTAGAGCAGCGGAATCATAATCCGCGTGTCCGGGGTTCGAATCCCTGCGCTGCTACTTCAAAAGAACTACTTTTCCTCCTGCGGCCGGCTTTCCGCCGCACAGTCATTTTTTCCCCACGCGCGGCGTCCGTAGTGGATTGACAGTAGAACGACGATCACCGCCGCCGCGATTCCTCAGCGCCCCGCGGCCGATCCAGCGCTCGATCAATTGCCAGCTCTTTCCGGCGAAGTATCCGATGAGCACGGAGCCGGTCGCCCAGACCACGCCGCCGGCGATATTCCATTTGAGGAAGTGCAGATAGCGGAGCCGCGCCGCCGCCGCGAAGAACGGGACCAGTATCCGGAAGAACGCCGAGAATCGGGCGAAGAAGACCGTCTTGCCGCCGTGCCGCGCGAAAAAGTCCTCCAGTCGTTGCCACTGCGGTTCGCGGAGGCCGGCCCAGCGGCCATAGCGGAGGAACCATTCCTTCTTCAGGATGCGGCCCAATTCGTAGCCCACGCTATCGCCCAAGATCGCTGCCACGGCCACTAGCGGGATGAGAAACTTCAGGTCCAGCACTCCCCGCGAGGCGAGAAAACCGCCGAAGAAAACCAGCGCCTCGCTGGGCAGGAAAAAGCCGAGAAACACAGCCGATTCCAGTGAGACGACGACAAAGATCGCCAAGTAGGCCCACTGCCCTATGCCGCTAACCCAGTTGGTTACGCTCTCGACAAATCGGTCAAACACGGCAGGGCTTTCAGCTTGGAGCCGGGAGCATGGAGCGGGGAGCAAAAACGTCTTACTCCCAGCTCCGTGCTCCCTGCTCCCTGCTCATTCATACCGCAAGGCTTCGATCGGGTCAAGCCGCGAGGCCTTCCAGGCGGGGTAGAAGCCGAAGACGATGCCCACGCCGGCCGAGACGGCGACCGCGACGACGATCACCACTAGCGAGACACTCGTGGGCCAATGCTGGATGTAGCGCACGGCAAGGGAAATGCCCCAACCGAAGGCCACGCCGATGCCGCCGCCCACCAGGCAGAGCACGACCGCCTCGACGAGGAACTGCCGCAGGATGTGGTAGCTGCGGCGCCGACGGCCATGCGCAGGCCGATCTCGCGGGTCCGCTCGGTGACCGAGACGAGCATGATGTTCATGATGCCCACGCCGCCCACGACCAGCGAGATGGCCGCCACGATCAACAGCAGAATGCCCATGATCGCCGCTTGCGAGGCCATCGTGTTGGTCAACTCCGGTCATGTCGCGGATGTTGAAGTCATCGTGCGTGTCGTCGTTCTCGTTGGGCGTGTGGATGTGGTGCCGCTCGCGGAGCAGGCTCGTGATTTCGTGGATGGCCTCCGGGATCTGCGGCGTCGAGGCAGCCTTGACGACGATGTGGTCGACGTTGACGAAGCGCGATCGTTCTGCGGCGTGTCGGCTGCCTGGGTGGGCGAGATCGCGTCATAAAGCGGCGTCGCCGTCGGATAGAGGTTGCTGAGGCTGTTGACAGCCGCGGAGGCCGCGTTGGCGGACGCTGCCGATGCGCTTAGCCCGGCGTTGGTCAAGGCGGCGTTGACGCGGATACTTGATCGTCGTCCAGGGGGCGAGCACGATGTCGTCCTGGTCCATGCCCATCATGTTGGCGCCCTTGGACGAAAGCACGCCGATCACGCGAAAGGAGACGTTGGAATCCGCATCTCCTTGCCGACGGGCGATTCGCCCTCGAAAAGCTCGCGCTTCAAGCGTTGTGCCGATCAGGCAGACCTTGTTGGCGTTGCGCACGTCGCGGTCGGTGAAGATGTCGCCCTCCTCCAGGTCGTCCCAGTCGCGGACTTCGAGATACGACGGGCGTCGTGCCGACGATGAACCGCGGGTCCCAGTTATTGTGGCCGTAGACGAACTGGCCTCGGGACTGCACGATCGGGGCCACGTCGGCCACGGCCGGGCACTGCTGGCCGATCTCCTCGCAGTCGCCGGGCGTGAGCGTGGGGCGGTGCCGCTGCCGAAGCTCACGCCGCCGCTGGTGGCCGCCCCGGGCATGAACATGCAGGTTGTTGGCGCCCATGCTGGCGATCGTCTTCTGCGATGGCCGTCTTCGAGCCTTGGCCGATCTCCGTCATGGCGATCACCGCCGCCACGCCGATGATCACGCCCAAGGCGGTCAGGGCCGACCGCATCTTGTTCCGCCGCAAGGCCCCGAAGGCCGTGCGAAAGGTGGGAGGCAACAGCGAGGACAAGGTCAGCCGCCTGCGGAGGCTTCACCGCATCGCCATAGAGCGAGCCGGACGCCTTTGTCGTGGCAACCGCGGCCGGCTGGGCCGCGACCGGCGGTGCTTCCGCCACCGCCGGTTCAGCGACGGCTGCCGCCGACGATGCATGCGCTGCGACCGTGCCCGTGGAACCAACGTGGCTTGCCGCGCCGTTTTCAGCGTGTTCTCCCACGTGCGAAGCGGTGCTGCCATTGCCGCCCCATGAATGGTCACTCTCGGGGACGACGGCCAAAGTGCGGCCCGCTGCCATTACCGTTGCCGCCGTGGTCGAGGTTCAATGCCGGTGTGCAATGCGGGACCGCCGGCAGTATCCGGCACGCGGGTCTCGTCGCCCTCGATCAGGCCGTCGGCGATGCGGATCGTGCGATGGGCGAACGCGGCCACCTTGGGATCGTGCGTCACCAGGATCACGGTGATCCCTTCGGCGTTGAGCTGCTGGAACATCCGCAGGATTTCCACGCTGGTGTGCGAGTCGAGATTGCCGGTCGGCTCGTCGGCCAGGAGCAAGGCGGGCTGATTGACCAGCGACCGGGCGATGGCCACGCGCTGCTGCTGTCCGCCCGACATCTGCGACGGCTCGTGATCGGCGCGGTCGGCCAGGCCGACGCGATTCAGCAGCAACTTGGACCTGTGCAAGGCGACTCGGCGCGCTGCGGCCGCGTGGGCGAGTAGTCCAGCGGCATGATCACGTTCTGCAGGGCCTTGGTCCGCGGCAGGAGATTGAAGCTCTGGAAGACGAAGCCCAGCTTGGCCGTGCGCACCAGCGCCCGCTGGTTGGGCGTCAGCTGGCTCATCTCCTCGCCGTCGAGCCAATACTCGCCCGAACTCGGCCGGTCGAGGCAGCCGAGGATGTTCATCAGCGTCGTCTTGCCGGAGCCGGACGCGCCCATCAGCGCGACCATCTCGCCGCGGTGGATGCGTCAGCGAGATGCCCTTGAGCACGGGCACGTCGACCTCGCCCAGGTGATAGGTCTTGGTGATGTTTTCGAGGCGAATCAGTTCCATGATTTAGTTTCTCACTTCGGCTTCGTGCTCGCCGCGGAACAGTTTCGGCGTAAACGGATTGATCGTGTCGTCGCCTTCGACGGCCACATTCTCGCCCGTGACAATGTCCAGGTCCTCCTGTAGTTCCGTGCCGCGGACCTCGCGGACTTCAGTCATCGTGCCGTCGGTGGCGATGATCTTGACTTTGATCGGCCGGACGAAATTGCCGTCAACCGTCCAGATGAAGCCCGAATCATAATGCTCCTTCTTCGCGGCCAGATCTTTTGCGGAGACGGGCGAACCCGGAGGGCCGTGCTTGGCCTGTTTTTTCGCTTGCGCGGCGTCGTTGTTCGCCTTTGCCGCGGTATCGGCCGGCTTGCCTTGTCGCTGCGCGATCGCGGCGACACGAGCTTTCAAGTCTTCCGGCTTCGAACCGGCGGCAATGCCGCCTGAGACGGCCGGGGCTGCGGGCTTCGCGCTTCTTGGCCGCGCCGGGCGAGGCGGCCGGCTCGCCCTTATCGTCCTTTCCAGAGGTCTTGGCGGCGGCGGATGTGCCCCCGCTTGTCGATCCTTCGGCCGCCTGATCGGCGTCATCACCCTTCTTCGACTTGTCGCCGCGGCGGTTATTCATGGCGGCCAACGCGTCCGCGCGGGCGTCCGGGGCGATCTGTTGCGGACGCGGCTTCCATCGCAGCGCCGCGTTGGGCACCTTGAGCACGTTGTCGTGATGCTCGATCTCGAAGTTCACGTTGGCCGTCATATAAGGCAGCAGCCGCATGTCTTTGTTCTCGGTCGTCACGACCACCGTGTACGTCACCACGTTCTGCGTCATGGTGGCGTTGAGCCGGACCTGGGACACCACGCCAAGAAATGTCTCGCCGGGGAAGGTATCAACGGTGAACGTCGCCTTTTGGCCTTGGTGGATGCGTCCGATGTCCGCCTCGTTGACCGAGGCCCAAATCTGCACCCGGCTGAGGTCCTTGGCCAAGCAGGAATAGGCTCGATGCGCCGAGCGCGGAGACCTGCGTCTGTCCCACGTTGACGCGGCGGTCGACGATCACGCCTTTGACGGGCGATTTGATCACCGTGTAGCCCAGATCGGTCGTGGCCGAGTTGAGCAGGGCCTGGGCCTGCCCGATGCTTGCCTGAGCCACGCCCACTTGGGCCTTCGCTACGCCGTCCGCGGCCTTGTCAATGTCATATTGGGACCAAACGAGGGCTGCCGGGGTCTTCTGTTTCAGGTCCTCGTTGCGCCGCTGCATGGCGTCGGCATTGGCAACATTGGCCTTAGCCAGGTCCAGGGTCGCTTTTGCCGAGGCCAGTGCCGCCACCGCTTGATCGCAGACCGCCTTGTACTTGGTCGGGTCGATCTGGGCCAGCTTCTGGTCGGCCTCGACCTTCGAACCGTAATCGACATACAAGTTGGTGATGATGCCGGTCACTTGCGCGCCGATATCGACGACTTCCTCGGGCTCGATGGTTCCGGTGGTGCCGATGGTGGGCAGCATTTCGCCCCGCTCGACTTTGGCGGTGCGGAAGTTGGCCTGGCCTTCCCGATTGACGTAATGGATGTAGTAGTATCCACCCACTCCGGTCAGTCCCAGGATGGCGACGATGGTAAGCAAGACTTTCATTAGGCTGTCCTCAATTTGGATTTCCTGCTTCGCAGGGTGTTAGTTCCGCTGCTTCGCAGGTTGTGATTTGTCAATTGTTGACGAGTGGACGATTTCGATTCGCCACCGTTCGAATGGCTATCGGCGGAATGGCCGTTGCCATTCGATTTGCCGACTCCGTTTCCGTTGAAGGCGCGTTGCTCGCCGAGTGAGCCGGCGACGACGGCCACATTCCCTTCCTCGTCCCGCGCGGGTGCAGGCGGTCACGAGCGTTTCCATCGCCGTCCGCACGAGCTCGCGTTCGCTGGAGGTAAGATGCTCCAGCACGATCAGGCTGTGGCGCAGCCGGGCATCCCGCCGCTTGCGCATCATCGCCGCGCCGCGGGCGGTAAGCTGCAAGCAACGCACGCGTCGGTCCTCTTCCGCGGCAGTTCGCTTCACCAGCCGTGCCCGTTCCAGGCGATCGGCGATTTGCGTCAGCGAACTGAGCGAAACGCCCAACTCGCGGCTCAGGGCCGACATCGCGCGGGGTCCTTCGCTGAGCACGCCGCACAAGCGGAAGCTGCGCCAACGGCAAATCATCGGTCGGGTCTTTCTTGCGTCCCGCCGAATTGCCGGGCGATGCCATGCCCCGAGCCAGGCGCGGGAATGAGCCCGGCAAGCGATTCGGCGATTTGCATCAATTCCGGCTGGTACATCGGTCCGCGTCGTCCTTCCCTATCTTCAACCCCGGCCCAACAGCTTTGGGCCGGCAAGTTATTAACGTCCATGTATTATTAATGTACGTAAAGTAAACGCCTTTCGGAAGCGGATTCTAGCGATATCGTGAAAAAATAACGGGGTACCGGTCGAGGTTCGACTTTATCGCCCTTCGAGAGGGGTGCATGTTTGCCCCAGACGGATGTTCCGCAGGTCGGTTTTAACACGTTTATATTGTACAATGGGTCGCCGTGGAACTTACTTCGCGTCCTGTTCGCGGGGGTTCCCTATTAGCAGCAATTGAGGAACGACAATGCCTGGAAAAGGAAGGCAGACGCCCCGCAAGCCGGCGACTAAATTCGCTCACCTGCGGAAGAAGATGGAAAAGAACCGGATCGCGGCGAAGGTCGGCAAGAAAGAAAAAATAAGCATGGCTGATAGGAGGTAAACCATGGCCAAAAAAACGAACGCTACCTGCGCGGTTCCGCGCAAATCTACCAACTCAAGATCACGCTCAAGAACATTAAGCCGCCGGTGTGGCGTCGCATCCAGGTGGAGGACTGTTCCCTGGCGGAACTACATTACATCATCCAAGTGTGCATGGGCTGGAGCAACAGCCATTTCTATGCATTTGAGTTGGACGGCGAGGAGTACGGCGATCCAGAAACGGCCGGCGACGACGAGATCGGCGACGCAGATACCATGAAGCTAAGCGAGATCGCAAGCGAGGGGCCGACCAAGTTCACCTACCAGTACGACTTCGGCGACGACTGGGAACACGTGGTCAAGATTGAGAAAACTGTGCCGCCCGAACCGAAGGCTAAGTATCCCCGCTGCATTGCCGGCGAGCGGGCCTGTCCTCCGGAGGATTGTGGCGGCGACTACGGCTACTATAACCTGTTGGAAGCCATTCAAGATCCGGATCACGAGGAGCACGAGGAACTACTCGAGTGGGTCGGCGGGAAGTTCGACCCCGAGGCGTTCGATGTTGACGGCGTGAATCGAGACCTGAAAGACTACGGTTGAAAGGGCGCGGAGAATATGAAAGGCAAGGAAATCACCCGGGCCGCGTCATCTTCCAGGGATCGAGCGCCTCTTCGAGCTGGTCCTCGGGCAGGATGTTCTTCTCGTGGCAAAGCTGACGAATCGTTTTGCCGGTGGCGGCCGCTTCCTTGACTAGTTTGGCCGCCTGCTCGTAGCCGATGTAAGCGTTCAAGCCCGTGGCCATTGCCGGGCTCCGTTCGACTTCATCGTTGCATATCTCCACGTTCGCCGTCATGCCCGTCAGGCAGCGGCGGGTGAAGGCCAGCGTCGCGCCGGTCAAAATGCGGAGGCTCTCCAGCGTTACGTGTCCCATCACGGGCATCATGATGTTCAACTGGAACTGGCCGCCCGCGGCCCCGCAAAGCGCGATCGTCGCGTCGTTGCCGATCGCCCGCGCGGCAACCTGCATCAGGGCCTCCGACATCACCGGATTCACCTTGCCGGGCATGATCGAGCTGCCGGGCTGAAGGTCGGGCAGTGTTATCTCGCGGTAGCCGGTTTGCGGTCCCGAGCTGAGCCAGCGGATATTGTTGGCAACCGAGAACAGTGTGGCGGCGATGGTGCGGATTTCGCCGCTGCACTCCACTAACCCATCGCGCTGGGCGTTGGCCTCGAAATGATCGACCGCCTCGACGAACGGAATGCCCGTCTCCTTGGCCAGCAGTTCGCAGACCCGCCGCGCGAACTCGGGATGCGTGTTGATGCCGCTGCCCACGGCCGTTCCGCCCACGGGCAGTTCCAGTATCGCTTTGATCGCCTTCTCCGCGCGGCCCGCCGAGCGTTCCAACTGCCGGGCCATGCCGCCGATCTCCTGCCCTAGCGACAGCGGCGTGGCGTCGATGAGGTGCGTGCGGCCGATCTTGAGGATCTTTTCCCATTCCTTGGCCTTCGCCGACAGGCCGCCGAGCCGCATTCCTTCAGGGCAGGAATGAACCGCTCCCGGATCGCCACGGCCACCGCCACGTGGATCGTGGTGGGGAACATGTCGTTCGTGCTCTGCCCCATGTTCACGTGGTCGTTGGGATGGATCGACTTCTTGGCGTCGAAACGGTCGCCGCCGGCAAGCTCGATCGCCCGATTGGCGATCACCTCGTTCACGTTCATGTTCGTCGAGGTGCCCGATCCGGTCTGGTAAACGTCCAAGGGGAACTGGTCGTCGAGCTTGCCGGCGGCCACTTCGCGAGCGGCGGAAAGCAGGGCCTCGACCTGCTTGTCGTTCAAAGGGTTCTGCCGGTACCGGTTAGTTTTCCTAGGTCGCGATTGGCCGTTGCGGCGGCCCATTTCACCAGGGCGAAGGCGTGGATCAACTCGGCGGGCATGGACTGGCCCGAGATAGGAAAATTCTCGACGGCACGCTGGGTTTGTGCGCCGTAATAGGCCCGGGCGGGCAGGCGGACCTCGCCCAGGGAGTCATACTCGATGCGGAAGTCGGTCATTGGCGTGGAACCAGGAGTGAAGAATTGATGGGACTCTAACAGGTCTCAGTCAGCGGTCGAGTATAAAGAACGCAGTGCGGAGCGTCAACGGGCGGTCGCACTATCGTTGCCTATCGAACCGGTGTCAATCCACTCGCGATTGCCATTCCTTGGGATCGCGGCTCGAGTGGAAGATCGCAATGACAATTACAGTAGTGTCTTCGACGAAATAGCAAACGGAGTAGGGGGAACTTTCGCACGAGCGTTTGGCGAACGTTTCTTGTACGCGAAGGCGTGGATTTCCGGCGTAACCGAGATTCGGTCTATAACGTCTTGGACACGCGCCATAATCCTTCTGCCTAGCCCAGGCCGAGCAGCTTCGTAGGTTAGGAATGCGGCGAAGTAGTTCAAGTTCGGCTTCGGGTTCGACTTTCAGCCGATAGGCCATCATTCACCTAGCAGCCGAGTCTTTACATTGTCCCACGAAGCCCCCCGATTTGGCGCGGCGGCATGTTCGGCAAGCCGACGATCAAGTTCGGCCTTCTGCTTCTCCGTCAACTCAGGTTGTGCTCCATCCTCGATTATGCTATCCCAGACTTGCTCGACAAGCTCCAGGCGTTGAGCAATAGGCCAGGAGCGAAAGTCTAGGGGAAAGGTGGACGTGGGCATGCAAGGAATCCTCTGTCAGAAAGCTGGGCATTTCTAACGCAATTATAACATGCCGCGCCGTTTGCGATAATGGCGAGTCAAAGCACCATCCGTATGTCGCGGTGCCCCTGCAACGAAGTGAATATTGAGTCGCGATGGTCTTCGCTATCCACCGTAACCACCAGCAGTATCGAGCAATATCGCCCGCCGCTGCTGCTGCGGGAGAAACTCAGTTCATGTTCGAGATCAGCCATGATCTCCGCGATGGCCGTGCGTGATTTGCGCCTTATCCGTCCCGATGGCCTTGTACTCCCAGCGGCACGGGTATTCGACGAGCGGTCGTCCGGTGACAATGTCGGGTTCCATAATGTTTATTATATCGTCGGCGGTGGGGAAGGTTGCCGAAGAAGCCCAAGAAAGACAGATTGGCAATCTGCCCATGCACCCGTGGACTTTCCGGCAAACAGAGTATACGATTGCAAACCCGATCGCACAAAACTCATTCCTCAAGGGAGATACGACGATGTCGCTCAAGACTCATATTCGCTGGCTGGTCGAACAGTGTCACTGGATCAATGGCATGTACGTGCAAGACCTGACGGACGCCGACTTGATGCTGCGGCCCGTGCCGGGCATGAACCACATGGCGTGGCAATTGGGCCACTTGATTTCCAGCACGAGCAGGATGCTCGGCTGGATCGGCCAGCCTGCCCCAGACTTGCCGGCCGGCTTTGCCGAGTCCCACTCGAAGGAGGCGGCCACGTGCGATGATCCGAAGAAGTTCGCCACTAAAGCGGTTTATATGGATCTGACGGAGAAGGTCAAGGCAGCAACGGTAGCTGCGATCGAAGCGGTGCCCGACAACAAGCTCGAAGAGCCCGGCCCCGAGGACATGCGCGACTACGCGCCGACGACCGCCGCCTGTTTGACGCTTTTGGGCACACATTGGCTGATGCACTCCGGGCAGTTCGTGGCCGTCCGCCGCAAGCTCGGCAAGCCGGCGATGTTTTAAGGCGGAGAGCGGGGGGTGCGTAGGGTGGGACAAGATCGCTTCAAGCGAGCGCCGGCCCACCATTTCGCGGTTCAGCCGTAGTTGATGGTGGGCCAGCGCTCGCAAGCTCGCTGGTCCCACCCTACCGGCGCCGCGATGCGTGAGCGTCCTCAATATCGCGTCCAACACCATGTCCAGCCTCTTGCCCACGTCCTCGGCGAGGAACCGCAGCACGAAGTAACCGTGCTCCTGCAATAACTGGTCTTTGCGGCGATCGCGGCGATACGCGTCCGCGTCGTTCAAGTGCTGGCCGCCGTCCAACTCGACCGCCAAGCGGGCTGGCTCGCAAAGCAAGTCCACTTCCATGTTGCCCCAGCCGTCGAATGGAATCGGCAGTTGGGCATTGAGTTGAAACCTGCCGGCCGTCGCGGGCAGCGTTTCTAGCCGCCGATAAAGAAACGCTTCGGAAGCGCTACGGCGGTGCTGGATGCCTTCCGCGTCCGGCGGCACTTCTCGCGCCGTGTGTACGAACAGGTTCGCCAGCGGTTGATCGACGCCATCGCGGACCAGCCGCCGCACGCTGGCCGCGTAATCATTCTTCCACTGCGGATCGACGGGCAGCGGGACGTTAGCAGGCCAGCCGCGATTGGCGCTTGCAGGTAGCAGGATCGTGGAGCCCGCAGTCTCACGTTGAACTCGCCAGAACAACGACCGTGCTAACTCTTTCTCTCCATTGAGGACTTGACCACGGGGCGGACAGCCGCCAGCTCTTCGTCCGTACGCACTGGAAAATACTTCCACACACCGTCGGTGTCATAGGTCCCAACGATGTAGTGCTTCCGTCGCTCATGTAGATACGCAAACACCCTGTTATTGACTTTGATTGAAATGCCCGAAGCCACCGAATCAACGCTGATCTTGTCTGACCAGCCTTTGATTTCATCCAAGAACGCAGAGGCTTGAGTCCGCAATGCATCGTCCTGAATGTAGGCCAAGTGATCCTTTATTCCTACAGCTTCAATGACTGGCCGCATCGCGGAGATGGGTTGCTCGGCGAAAATCGGAATAATGTCGTCAACCCCGTCCATCTTTATACAGGTTACGGTATAGAGAGATATTTCAGGGCTCAGCCACTTACAACGGTTGATTAGAGTTTGTGAAAAACTTGGCGCAATCAGGAACAAGCGAGCTTTCTGCGTTGGGTCAATCGAGAACTGCTTATAGAGACGCGCGAAGGATTCGATGTTGTCCGATACGTAGTCAAAATAGTCGAGCCCTTGCAATAGCATCCCGTCATCTTGGACGATTTTGAGTTCCGCAACTACGAGTGCCTTGCCGCTGTCCGCCAAAAGAGAATCGAGGCGCCCATCCGCGGTATGCTTTTGATGATCGACGTAAGTCAGCCCGTCCTCGATCTTGCCTGCGTATCGGCGAACAAGATCCTCCAGGTGTTGTTCAGGAACTTGGACGATTGTGTAGCCTGTCATTGAAGATACCCTCACACATAGGTCACGCAGCGACCAATTGACGGCAACGCAATGGCCGCCCTGATGGCTCCGATGATAACAGGTTGGTGGGGAGTCCGCAACCAGATTGCGGATCACCTTGCCATCCCTGACCAGTCGGGTTGAACTGCTCGTCGGCGGGAAGGAATACTTCGTGCGGACAATTGGCGAATTTGATCCTCAGCTTCTCGCAAACGCCCCGTACCCACTCGTTTCCGCACACCGGCGAATAGCCCGCCTTGCCCGTCTTGCGATTCTCGAAACGGCGGACGCAGACATCGTCGCGACCGCGAAAGAGCGAGCGAAACAGGGCGATCTTGGCCGCCGGCGGGGAGCGATGATGGACGAGAGGACTTTCACGCATTGGAATCGCCCACCGGCAAGAGGAGCCCTTCGCTTATATCGCGACCAGCTTTGCAACGTTCCGGCCCGCAGTCGGCGGAGGCAACGGCCGACCGTCGCTATGGGCAAGTTCAATCCACTCATCCACGATACGGCATAGATCCCGGTAGACCTCGGCTTCGTCCGCCCCATGGCAACACGGCCCGATGATTCCAGGGCATTGGCCGACGAAGGCCTGATCTTCTTCCGACCATTCTACGATGTTCACGTAACGGGCACTTTCGGTCATTGCCGCGACTCCTCAATCGCTTGCTTTACTACTCCCGCAGCCAGCGCCCGGCGGATGAGCCCCTGCGGCACGTGGTCCAACAACTCGATGCGGAAGTGCCGCACGCCGTGTCGTTGTAATTCGCCGACGTGATCGAAGAAGTTCTGCGGCTCGGCGTGATAGAGCGTGTTGCGGCAGCAGGCGTCCGACTGCAATGGATGCTCCACGCCCATGCGGTCGCGAAGGCGGACTTCGTGCTTCATGCAGGCGAAGCTGCACGGTGCCGCGCGGCGCTGCTCTTGCCGGGCTTGCTCGTCGGGCGTGAGCGCGGCCGCCTTTGTCGCAGTCGCCAGCGGGGAGACGCCCGATTTCGTCAGCAGCATCGCCGAGTCGGGCACATCGGTTCGCCGGCCGCCGACCTCCGTGTCAAAGATGCAATGCTCCGTATGGAAGAGCGGGATGTATTGATGCACGACGACTTCCAAATCCGCCCACGGCGCGGCTTCGGCCAGTTCGACGAGCCGGCGGCGATCGGAGTCGTAAGCAGCCGCCACTCGCCGTGCGCCGAACTCATTCAGCCATGCAACCGTCCACTGATTGACCGCGTTCAGCGTCATGTCGGCCACAAAGGGGATCTGCCGCTGGTGCGCAAAACGTCACGCCGCCCAGGTTGCGGACTAAGAGGCCGTCGGGCTTGGCGTCTGCGATTTTTTGAAAATGGGCCTCGTCGCCCGGCTTCTGGATCCGCGGCGTTGCGAGGAAGATTTCCGCGCCTCGTTCACGGGCCATGTTGACTGCGCGAGCGCAACGCGGCAGTTCGGTAAAGTCGCCGATGATGCTCGTCACGCCAAGATTCAATAGCTCCTCGACGTGCTTTAGTTCGCGGCAGAGGAAGTGCCAATGGACCGTGGATTGCGCTGGTGGGCCTGCGCTCGCTTTGCGATCTTGTCCCACCCTACAATTGGGCCGCGGCAATAAACGGGGTGCGGGCCGCTTGACCGCTGCTTCATCCAACAATCGGACCATCTCATGCCGCAACTGCCCGAGCACACTCAAGGGCGCCATCGGCCGGCCTTCAATCCGTGCGTCTAGCTCGCGCAGTGCGTAAATGCTTGCCCCGAGACGGCGGAACTGCTCACGAAGAACTTCTTCGGTAAGAAGATGCCGCTGGGCCTCGTCCAACGGCTTTTCCGACTCGACAGTACATTCCGCGCCGATGTCGGATCGGGCAATCACGCGCAGCTTCCTCCCGACGGCCGCCCCAATGGTCACGTCCAACGGCACGCGCCGCCGCGTATGGCCGTTGGAAAACGTATGCCGCAAGCGACGGTCCATTTGCGGGTCGTCGGTCTTCCAGATTTCCTGGCCCGGCCGCAAGCGGGCGAGTTCCACGGCGTCGCGGCCGAAGGCCAATTCCACCTGGCCGCCTTCGACCTCCTTGACCGGCTGCTTGCGAGCAAAGATCTCGTAGACGCGGCCGCCCTGGTCGTGTGCTTCGCCAAGGACCGAGGGAAAGGCGATGCCGTCGCCGCGACGCAATGGGGCGACAAGCTCCACTGCCACGCGATTGCCAAGGACGGCCGCGACCTTGCCCACCAAGATGCCGCGGTTGGCCGAATTGCGGCCGTTGACGATCGTGAGGTTCCGCCCGGCGAGCCAGCCGTGCGAAAGGCCGCGGGAGAACGGGCTCTCCAGTTCCATCAGCTTCTCGGGCGGCGGCTGCACTGCGCGGCCGGCCATCCCTTCGTCGATGGCGTGGCGGTATTGCCGCGTGACCGCGGCGACGTATTCCGGCGGCTTCATGCGGCCTTCGATCTTCAGGCAACTCACGCCCGCGGCAATCAACTGTGGCACGAGGTCCAGTGCGGAAAGGTCCGACGGACTGAGCAAGTATTTTCGGTCCTGGAGGTCGCGGACCTCACCGTCGCAGACCAGCTCGTAGGGCAATCGGCACTGCTGGGCACAGGCGCCGCGGTTGGCGCTGCGGCCGCCCATGCCGTAGCTCGCGTTGCACTGGCCGGAGTAGCTCATGCAGAGCGCGCCGTGAACGAAGACTTCCAACTCAATCCCCCTCTCCCTCCGGGAGAGGGCCGGGGTGAGGGCGGTCTGTTCATGTATCCGCCGCACGTCCTCAATCGAAAGCTCACGGGCAAGCACGACACGGGAAATGCCCAGCCGCGCGGCCATCTCCACGCCCTCGGCGCTGGTGATCGACATCTGCGTCGAGGCGTGGAGCTCGAAGTCCGGCGCGATGGCGCGGATCAGCCGCGCCGCGCCGATATCCTGCACGATGGCCGCATCGACACCTGCCGCCACGACCGCCCGGACCGAATTTTCCAGCAAGTCCAGCTCGCCGGGAAAGACGAGCGTGTTCAAGGTCACGAACCCCTGCACGCCGCGGAGGTGCAGGTAGTCCATGAACTCGGGCAGTTCCTCCAGGGCGAAGTTCTTGGCCTTGCTCCGCGCGTTCAGTCCTACGCGCAGGCCGAAATAGACGGCGTCCGCGCCGTTTTCCACCGCCGCGCGGCGCAGTCGAAGTCGCCGGCGGGGGAGAGGAGTTCGGGTTTGGCGGTACGGTTCATGGCTGTGCTTTGCGAGGACCGATCCATTCTATCGCGGGGTGCAAAAACCGTCGAGCCGCCGAGTTTTCGCTCGAAATTCCGGATTTCTCGCCCGTTTTCACCGTTTCCGACCCGGATTTGCGTCCGTCGCGGCCTCCGCGCGGCTTTTTCGCATGGCCGATCGCGGCGAAAACCGGTGTTGTCAGAATTTGTCGGATTTTGTCCGCGGAAAAGCATTTTTGCCCGCCGCTCTCCCCCGAATGGCCGGGCGACAAAGCCGAAAAACTTCTTCGCCAGACGCTTGACAGATCGCTAGTGCCTTCATAAGATTACATTTGTGTAATACATATGTACACTGATTGTAACTCTTGCAAAAGGAGATGTCAAGTGGCGGAAAACGGCAACGAAGTGCAATTGATCATGGCCCTGGCGGCAGGCGTAAGCGCCCGCCGCGCGGCCGAGAAGGCGGGCTTTTCCGCCCGCACCGTGCAGCGGCGGCTCCGCGACGACGGTTTTTGCCGCGAGGTCGCGCGGGCCCGCGGGCGGATTATTTCCCGCACGACGGCGATGCTCGCCCGCACGTCGCTCCGCGCCGTGCGGGCGCTGGACAAGCTGCTGGACGACCAGAACCCGGCGGTGGGTAGTGTCCTAAGAGTGTGTGGCTGGCGGAGAATCTTTCATTAGGGGTACAAAACTTCACTTGCCAGGATCGTAGCCACATGCTAATATGCTTGCTGCGAGTAAGCTCTAGCCCTGAATTTTGAGGCCCCGAAAGATTTTCTTTCGGGGCCTCTCTATTTTGAAAAACTGGTATTGCGGGATTCTTCATCTTGCACTATCATTACTTTCGGTAACTGGCGATCTAGGATCGTTGGGTAGAGTTTACTCGCGTGGCGTCTTCGTAAGGCGCTAACTAAATCTCTCTCAGCCGCTCTGGCGCACGTTACTATAAAATAAAACTATCGGCTGCGCAGTCGCATTTGTACTGCGTGACCAATTTGCATATTTAGCTATAGCGCAAAACAAACCCCAAGAGGTGCAATCTCTTGGGGCTTTGGCGTTCCGCTGCCCTAAGAACTGGCTGGGCAGAGTTACGGAGTGGCAGTCAGTTCATAGCACAATACCAAGGAGTTAATCATGCCTCATACGGGCGAAATTAACTACGTTTCCGGTATTTATCGGTCTACGCACTGCGGTCAAACCGTGGAACGCGCGATCCCTGAATATCATCGGTTCCCTCCCTGCGCTCATTGCCATAAGGCGGTCGAGTGGCAGTTGGTTCGGAAGACTCAGACGAAGTAGTCTCCGACGATAATCTCAGCCCATCCGTCGCTGTGTGAGTGGTGCTCTACGAAACGTCTGTTTCGTTCCGCCATTCGCACAAGACGGGGGGCGTTTTGACTCAGTACCAGTTGCGCAAACCGTGCGCCAGAATTCAGCTTTTGGCGAAACATTTCCCATTCGACTCCTAGGGCAAAGCACATATCGGCGCTCTGGTTATGAAGCGTACCGTCGCTAGTCTCGAATGGTTCAACGAGTTCGTATTGTTCCATGCCGGATTCCATTCTAGCGTGGCTGATACAGAAATCAAAGCAGGGGTTATACCATCAATTTTCGGAAACAATCAAGATCAACTTGGCTTCATAACCTCTGTGAAAAACTCATCAAACCCCCAAAGGTGGTCAGTCAGCCCGGCCATCATGGCGGCGGTCGGACGGAGCTTGCTGGTATTGCCCGGCTTGCGGGTCCGCCACACGTAATTATAGTAGGCGGCGAACATGGCGAAAGCCGCATCTAGGTTCCGCAGCTTCTTGGAAAAGCACACGGTCAGGCGGTTCAGCCGCTTCATAAAGAGCCGCTGAGTGCCGTTCAGCCGTTCTACGTGGCTGGTGCATATCGACCACTCGCCACCCTTGGGTATGTTCTTTATCCGGTTCCGTTTCGTTCCGACCATTTCGGACGGCTCATAGACCATGTTGGCGTTGCGGTAGTCTTTGATTATCGAGCCGTAGCGGACGTAGGGGCCAAATGCCAAGTCAACGGCTTCCGGGTACGCCGCGAATCCGTCGGTCGAAATCTGCACGATCGGCGCGTAGCCAAGGCGGTCGCTATCCTCAGCGGACGGAAAGATGAGCCGACCGGCAACGTCCATTAGGAACCGCCGGGCGTTGTCCGCTGAACGCTTGCCGATCAGGAAAGCCGGCATTAGCTTCGTCTTTCGGTCAACGCAAGTCCAGAGGTACATATCGCCAATCTCGGCGGTTGTCTCACGCTCAATCGTGGTCAGTCGAGCTTGCTTTTTCGCTACATAGGTCCATTGCTCATCAAACTGCAAATGAGTCAGTTGCAAGCCCTTCATTTGGGAATCCATGAAGGCCGCGCACGCATCGCCAAAACGGACGATCAGGCGGCAAACGGTGTCCCGGTGGGTTCCTGTGATTCGCTCGCAAGAGCGAATGCTAGAGCCTTCCAAGAGCAATTGCAGGATCGTCTTGGCGGTCTGGACGGGTAGCCGCATGGGACCGAGCGGGCCGTGCGGCTTCTTGGCTATCCAGGTGCAACCGCACAAGAGGCACTTGTACCGCTGGTTGCCGAGGCGATCCTTGCCGTGCTTCTTGGAATTGGTATGGGGGCAGGCGGGGGCTATCATAGGGAACTCGCTTTTTCAGCGGCTTCCGCTACAATCATTCTTGCTACAGGTGATTGGGCGAAAGCCTAATTATCGGCCCCCGGTCGGGATTGGCGTCCCTTCCGGGGTTTTCAAGTCTCTACTTATTGTAATTACATTAAGTGTTCGTGTCAAGCGTTTTGCGCCTTGACGGGAAAACTTTTTGTAATTACAATTAGGCAATGGAAAAACGAATGGGCCGACCGCCATTGCCGCCGACGGAAGCCAAGGCATCAGTCTTTCAAATCCGACTGACCGATGCCGAGCGTGCCGCGTATCAGCAAGCTGCGGAGCGTGCTGGGCAGACATTGGCAGCATGGATGAGGGACCGCCTCACCAAGGCCGCTAAACGCGAGTCTAAGTGACTCTAGCGGAGAGAAGGGGAATTGAACCCAGACGGGCGCACCGTCACCCTACGGCAGATTATAAGTCCGCTGCGCCACCAAGACGCGGGCCGCTCTCCAAGCTAGAGAGCGGAATAGAAGTATTGAACCGATACGTTGCCCATATCGAGGTATGACACCCGATGGAGCACAAGGTTCACTTGTTTTTGTACACCTCTTTGCGGTCGCCAACCTTAGTGACCGTTATCTTCTGATTGCCGTCATCAACATCGTAGATAATTCTAAAATCGCCTTCTCGGACACGAAGCGTTGTGTCGCCCGATAGTTTTTCAACCCCATTCGGCCTAGGGTTTTCCTTCAAGGAAGTGATCTTCTGGTCTATCCGTTCAAGTGCGGGTCGATTGGTCTTGTTGAGTTTCTTTAGAAAGCGGCCAACGGCGTGCGTGTAGTCGATGGAGTACATTGCCCTGCCGTTGGTCAGATTATAGACCTAGTTCGGCCCGAAGATCGTCGTATGATCCGGCGATTCCTTCCGCTTTAGCCGCATTTGAAGCCGCGAGATCATCGGCATCTTCGTCAAGTTCCATTGGGATTACTTGGACGTAGGTTGGACGACGATCGTTGAATGCTAGCTCGTTTTGCGCGAAGCCCCAAGAAACCAACTTGCATTCGGAAAAATTGATAAAAACACCATCGATGTTAACGGAGGTTTTGTCTAAGTCGGCAATTAAAACTGCCTCAAAACGATTTTCGCGAAATAAAGTTGTCATCATCATTCTCCGTTTTCTGGTATCGACGTTACGCTTTTGATTAGTTTTTCACGTAGAAAACAAGATGTCTCCTCGATTCGTTCCGTTAGAACATTTATCGCGTTGTCATCCCACGGGATTGGCCTTTGCCACAGTATCGCCGTTTCCAAAAACAACTTGCTAGGATCGGTCAACAGTGATTCAGCTTTCGCTTCGATGTGCGAGTCGATAACTTCAATGTCCGGTGTTTCTTGCCCCTCCTTTAACGGAAGTGGCCGCGGGTATGCAGGCATTGCCAAGCGAAGGCCAAATAGCTGCACAGGTCTCTCGAACACCCTGAATCGTCGCTTGTCGATGTCTGTTACATGGCTAGTTAAAAAAATCCTTGCGTCACCATTTATCGCAAGGGTTCCGTTCACTCGAACACTTGTTCCCATTACCATTAAGGGAGAAAAACACTTTCTAAATTCGCCCAAAATGACGCTACAACGATCGGCAAACCATTGTGTGCGATTATCCGTGTGACCGGTTTCAATTAGAAGATCTGTCGGGCTCACGGCCACACGAAAAAACGCACTGGTGTCGCCATTAACGTATGGTGAAAATTCCATTGATTCTCTTGAAGTTCAGTAATCTGCGGCTCAAAACCTGGAACTGCCGCTGATAACTTGCCAGCAAAATCCAGACCTTTTGACCTCAACATGCTAACTGGCGGTTGAAATCCAACACCAATTGAGTGACTAATCGGCTTTACATTGGCTCCTGGCTCTGGAAGATGCGTCAAGTCCTGCTCTGCGTTGCTCATATCAAAAGCCTAGTTCTGAGCTACACAGGTCCATGCGAAAAACAAGAAAATCAGCATTATATCGGCAAATCTTCAACCCGTCAACTACCAATTGTACCAGAAAACGAAGAGTATAGCAAAATCTTCGTATTTTTACAAAACCTGGCGCAGAGACACTATTCTGCGTACACACAACCAGTCCGCCGCCCGAAGGCACTTCCTGACAGTTGCCGCTCGGCATTTTGTCTTGCTTTCAACCCCACCGCCTGGGAGTATAATTGCGGCTATGGCCAGCTTCCGCCGATCCCTGATCCTCGCCCTCATGCTGCTTGTGGCCGCTCTATCTGGATCCGCCGTCACGCTTCTCGTCGTCGTTTTCCTCTCAAGGGCGGAAACGCATAGTCCGTCGCCACTGACAAAGGTAGAAAATCCGAAGCCAACAAGCGAGACTATGCACACTGAAGGTGAAACCGATCAGTCACCGATTACCGACACTGACCTGACGATCCATCCGCAACATTTTTGCTCTCCGCTCTCGCTTGGAATGGTCGGCGTGCCGTATTACCTTCAAATACTCACCGTCGTTGACGACAAAAATGCTGTGGCAATCATGCGGATTGATACACGACTCAGCGACTTTCATAACGAAGAGACCGTTTGGGCTGTGGTTCCAACTTACGGAATGGTGACCGGACACAAGTATTTTTTTGATGAGAAAACGGCTTTCAAAATTGTGGGCACTAGGAACTATGTACGCGAAAGTGGAGGAGAAATGACAGTTTACGTTGTCAAGCCACTGAAATAGGCCGAAATAGCCAGCAACACACAATTAGGACACTACCCGGCGGTGAAGCGGATGGCGGCGCGGGGCGTTTTGGATTCGCTGGCCCGGATTTCCCCGCACGTGGAAATCGAGGAGCGGATCGCACAATTGGAATCAACCATGTTAGGGGAATTGAAAGATGACGATCAAGCGCCAATTGCGGATGCTGGAAATGAAGGCCAAGGAGATTCGTCGACGCAGGAAGGAGGCTGAAAAAGAGGCTGAGCTTCGGCGGAGGGTTCGTGCGGCGGTCGTTGCGGCCGGTCGATGACCTCCGCGAACTGACTCCCAAGGAAAACGACAAGTATTGCCGGCACTACGACATCGACCCCTATCGCGACCAGTTGGAGCTGCCGTTCAGTCTTGATTCGCCACTATCTGGCCGGCGGCGCTGGCCGCGTTCGTTACTGTGTCGCTCATGTCATCGCCCCTATAGATCGTCGCGGAATAAATGCTCGCGTCGCCGCCCTGGGAATCGCTGAAGCTGGCGACCGTTCCACTGAACGCCGCGGCCTCCGTCGGCGCGACCGCAACGGGAGTCACGGCGATTGTAGTCGGCGTGCTTACGGCGGTTGCCGTGCTCCCGCCCGCGTCTGAGACCGGCACGCTGATCGAATTGCCCGTGTCATCGTTAAACATGCAGGAACCGCTTATTATAAACGCGGCCGCCGTGGCGTTGTATGTCACGACGCCCGCGCTTGTTGAAGTCCCCTCCGGCGTCGTCCAAGTGATCGTTGCGCTGAACTCGCTTGCGTCCGTCGAACCGCCGGCGTCCTCGAAGGTGGCGACTCGCCCGCTGAACTGCGTTCCGCGCGTGAAGACGACATCGTTTCCTTGCGACGAAAGCGGCGCATCGGCCACCACGATAGAACTTGCCGCCGTGATCGTGCTGCCGCCTTCATCAATGATGCTTACGCTAATCGTATAGGCGCCTTCCTCCGCGTAAGTGTGTGCGTCCTGAGCCGAGAAGACGTGGCTCTGCGCGTTGTAGCTCACCGTCCCGCTGGACTTTTGTCCGTCGCCCCAGTCGGTAATTGCGTCGTAAGACCCCGCGGGCAACGCAACCGGGCCGGTAAATGTCGCCACCGTGCCGCTGAAGGCCGCGCCTTCCGTCGCCGAAAGGTTCGTGAAGCCGCTCACCGAAAGTGGCGCGTCGCCAATCCCACTATTCAGAATCAAATTCCACAAGGACCTGGGAGGCGATTCGCCGTTAAGATTGAGTGTTGCACCCGCGTCCACGACGACCGTCGAATATTGCGGCAGCACGTTATTGTCGTCGAGTTGCACTGTGCCGTCCTCGATGCGCAACGCGCCCGAATAATCGTTGCCGTCTGCGCCTCCGCTTCAGCTCGAGCGTGCCCGAGCCGGTCTTGAGGACGGAGCCTCCGTCGCTGAGAGGGCCGCCAGGGGCTCCGGGAATGCTCGACATTGTGCCGCTGAATACCTGAGGCGCCGGGCGCAACGTCGAATATCAGGTCGTGCGATCCGCCGCTGAGATCATTGGAGAGCTCGATCGGTGCCAAAACCGATCCGTCGGTTGTACCGTCGCCGCGTTGAAGGCTGCCGGCGCACATGGTTCCTCCGGTTTGCAGGAGTTCGCGTCTTCGCTTGCCGCGAAGCGACTGCGCAAGCGTGCAAACGCGCGCCGAAAAATACTTTGGCAGGTCTCGTACTCGTAACATTATTCATCCCTCCTGAATGCGATACAGTGTCCCGATTATTCGTCGCGTAATTAATTCGTGCGCAATTCAATCAATGCGTCGCGCTCGGCCGGAAAACCGCCCCGAACCGATCGCCGCGCAGCTCAATGCCGCAACAATCAGCAGGCCGAGCGTTGATGGTTCCGGGGTTGGCGTTAATAGAAATGCATGAACACCGTTGCTTGCGTTGTAGCCGGCCGCCGCGATTTGGCCGTTATCGTTGATCGCCACCGCGGCCGTCATGGTCCACCCGTTAATTGGCGCGAGCGCGTCTAAGTTGATCATTCCGGCGGCGCCGGTATATATGACGCGGCTTCGCTCCCGTTCGGCAGTGTGCTGCTTCCGACAACGTCCCCAAAATCGTTCACATCAAGGGCAAGAGCGTCGCGCCTCCGAGCGTGCCGATATCACGGGTGCCGCGTACGGTGTCGTATGTGAACGCGTGCTCTTTGTTGTTAACGTCGAAAAAGAAACCGACGACCTCACCGCTCGAGTTGATTCCGCTAGGCTGGATACCGATTCCGTTCGTGTCGCCGGGATTCGGGATCTCCGTGAGCGTGCCGCCATTCAACACGAAGGCGTGCTCCGTGCCGGACGGCGGGTGGGTGGAAAGGTCCGGGTAGCCGATCCCGGCGATGAGGCCGCTATCATTTATTAGGTTCGCGGAGGTCGGGGTCCACGCACTCGGCATGTTGACGATCGTGCTATCGAGGTCCTTCATTCCTCCCGACGCGCTCCATATGAAGGGATGGAGATATGTATCGCCAACCGTCCCGGAAACACCCGAAATCACGCCGGCATTATTAACGCAGTTTGCCTCGCTTACAGTCCCGCCCGGAAGGAAGCCAACCCCTTGCATTCCGGTCTGCGGCGTATAAAGGAACGCTTCCCTGTTGGATTGGCCGACGACCCACGATACATCGTTGATCCCGTTGCCGTTGCTTTGCGTCGGCAATGAGCCGAGCGCACCGAGGTTTATCATCGGGCCCGGCGCGGTCCACAAGTACGCGAAGCCCGTCCCTGAAACGGCGCCGTCCGCAGTGCCAACCACATGCCCCTGCGAGTTGATTCCCGTCGGATTTACATTCGGTCCACCGAGCGTGCCAAGGTCGGTAACTGTGTACTGGACGCCGCATGCCATCGCGCGCACGGCGAACGCGAGCAGGATAATAACTATCAAAGATCTTGTTAAGCAGTGTTGCATGTCAGTTCAATCTCTTCATGCACAAACTTCGCGCTGGAGTCCCGCCTTTAGGCGGCCTTTCTTTCCGCGGCCTTGCCGGCTAAAGCCGGGACTCCAACGTCCGGCTGCGCCCATTCGCCGCTCAAGTCGAGCGTTCCTTCCTCAAGCATCATGACGCCCGGAACGCTCATGTCGAGACAGCGGCCGATGAGGCCGCCTAAAGGCGGAACTCCAGCGCCGCCGGTAATCGCCAGCGCGTCGGCAGCGGAAGAAACAAACCGTTCGGCCGGCGCACGGATTCGATGTCAACGGAGCCCACGAACTCCAGGCCCGCGGCCATTTCGGCGCCGATGGGGTCGTCTTTCTCCGGCCCCAGTTCATACCCGGGCGACGCAAAGCTCGCTTGTCCGCCGGGTTGCCATTCCCAGTTCACCGTTCGCATATCAGGTGTCCATAGTAGAGGGCTTAGTAACGCTTTGGGACTGAATGGGAGCTTCCGCCTCGCTGACGCGTCGGGTTGTGATTCGGCGTCCCTCGCTGACGCGTCGGCTTGTGACGGAAGTGTACCACTCGCTTGCGCGTCGGGCTTTGATGAGCCGGGTTGCGATTCCGCGTCCCTCGCTGACGATTCGGGTTTCGATAGGTCGGACGAACTGTTATCGCTGCGCAACATGGGATGCTCCTTTGATTGGGCTCGCCAGCGGTGTTTGCCATCAGCGCGTAATCTACGTGACGTGGAAATCATGTCAAGCGGCCTGCTGTCGCCTATTCGGGCTACAACTGACGGGGCGCGTGTCGATCACTTCCTGAAAGACACGGACGACCATTTCAACCTGGCTCGACACGCCAATCTTCCGGTAAAGCCGCTCGAAGTGAGTATTGAGCGTGTTTCCCGTCATATCCAAGCGCGCCGCGATCGCCTTCCGCGGCCGGTCGTCAAAGACCTCTTGCACAATGTGCAACTCGATTGGCGTAAGCCCGAGCCGCCGTGCGAGATCCTGCCAGGCTTCGGCGGGCAGCAGGGCGCTGCCGCCGCGGCCTTTCTCAAACTTTGCAGGGTAGCGGCAAGGACGGCCCTGGGCGACGAGGCACGAAAAGGCATCGGCGGCGGGCGCCGCCGCGCGGACATAATCGACCCTCTCTCAGAATCCGGGCGGCTTGCCATCGCGTTCGCGCAGCACGGCGTCCGCCTCGCGCTTTCGATCCCGAAAAGGGAGCAAGCAGGAGTCGCCCGCACGCCGCGAACACGCGGCAACACTTGTTTGAATTTGATCCGACATAACGACCTCTTATCCAGGACAAGCTGCGCGGAATCCGCGCCACCGATCCATTCTTTGATCCTTTCGCTCTCGGCCACTGCCCAATCGTCGGCCGCTCAGCGATCCGTTTTTGCGCATGAAAAGCAGCGACTATTTCCTCCGCGGTGGCCCCCTTGCAAAACGCAGGCTTTATTATAGCCTTATTAACCCTAATTCAATGGATTGGTTCCGCAAAAACCGATAGAACTGCCGGAATTGCGAGGTAGACTTGTAACGGCAAGGGACGGAACGGCGCAACGCGACACTCCCAGCCAAAATCGGCACTATGCGATTATTCGATACCATAACCGACCTTTCTTCCGGACGGGACGTGCTTCGCCGCCGCCGGTACGGGATCATCGTGGTCGAACGCGGACAGTTCCAGCGCGTGGAATTCCGTCCCTGGCCAAAAATCCTCGTCGGGCCGGAAGTCCTCTGGCTGGGCCGCTGGATGCATGAGCGCCGCGGCGGCGACCGCGTGATTCTCTATTACAACCATCCTTGGCGGTTCCCCAACTTCCTCACGCTGGCCTACGCGATTTCGGCTCGCGAGACATCCATGCGGAGCGTTCGCGTGTGCTTGGAGGTGCTCGACGAAATCGCCCGACTGAAACGCAGCGACGCACTGCTTTGCGACGCCGGCAACTGGCGAATCTCCGAGCGGTTCATGCGCCGCTGGGGCTGGGTTCCGCATTGTCCGTCGTCCTGGTGGCATAGGCATTTCATCAAACGGTTTTATGGGAAGTATCCGGGAGAGAGTGAGGAGTTGGAAGTGGGGAGTGAGGAGAAGCCAAGTGCCGATCTCGTTGCTAATTACATCTCCTAGTTCCACGATCGCCGCTCCAATGTCACTACTCACTACTCACTTCTCACTGCTCACTTCCCTCCGCTCCTCTTATTCGATTTGAAATCCAGCGAATCGGGACCAGCAGCACGGGCATCAAGCAGAGGCAGACCAACAGAACGGCGAGCAACTTCCAGCCGAGGCCGAAGGACTGCTCAAAAGTGTTCCAAATCGTCGGCCAGCATACAACGGTCGTCGCCGCGGAGAGGCACAGGAACGGGCCAAAGGGAATCTCTCTCTCGCCCCGAAATACCAGCCGGCCAATGCCGATTAGCAAGGCGTAAAGCGGCGCCATGAAGAAAATCACGATCGACGCCTGCCAGCCGAGAAACGCGCCGATCATGGCCAGCAGCGTCACGTCGCCAAAGCCCATCGCTTCGCGGCCCATCGCGGCCGATGCCACAACGCGGACGATCTGCGTCAGCGCGCCGCCGACCACGAGTCCCGCAAGGCCAGTTGCGAGTCCAGCCCAATGTGGTCCGCCATGCCACCAGACGCAGGCGATGCAAATGGAACCGACGATGGCTAGAGTCATCAAGCCGTAGGTCGCCCGTTCGCGCACCATCCGCGCGGTGAAAACCCGCATCGCGCAAATAGCCATGTCGCTTCGACCAGCGTCCCGGCGCGAGGACCAGACACCAAATCCAAAACCCGGCAATCGCCGCAGCCAGGGCCGCGGCCGGTTACAACAGGCACTTCCCACGGCTGTACGAACTTCCACGCCGACGGAACGCCCGGCACCGGCGGAACTTCGTCCGGCGACGTAAGCCAGACCGAGCTTAGAACGGGGAATTGTTCGAGTTCTCTTGTGACGGTTAATTGGGGTATGAATGGTCCCGTCGCCGTAACTTGGGGTAAGAGCATAGGGCCATAAGCTTACAATAACAAGCCCTAGCAAGGTTCCCGGCACGGTGACTCCGTCCGGAATTGTCATTTCATCAATGTCGATCCAAAAAGCCGGGAGCATAAAGCAGAAAAGGATCGCGTGCGCTAAGAATTGCTCGTGGCGGATCGCCGACAATGCTATTCTGGCTGGCTCGAGTATTCCAACGGGACTCAAGACTTGTCCTTGCGGGGGAACTAATTGACACCACGCAACTTCCCAGAGGTACAAAAACACAATCGCCGTCCCGCAGAACAGCTCGATCAGCATCGGCCGAATCCAGAAGCCGGTCCCGTGCAGCGCAGCCTCGCGTCGCAGCCCGAGCCAACCGACCACCGGGAGTCGGTCCCAGATGCGTCGCGGCGGGGCCTTTTCCGTCGGCCGCGACCACGGGCTGATCGACCGCGAGTTCCACGCCAGCCGATAGATGCCCAGGTTGATCAACGAGCCGAGACAACAACCTACAACGAAGAGGATCGCCAGGCGGACGTTCAAGCGGAATCGAAAGAATAAAGTTCACGATACCTTGCTAATGATCTCCTCGACCAACTCTTCCGGCGCCTTGCCCTCCGTATCGACAACCTGATGGGCCGCCTCGCGGTAGACCGGTTCACGCCGGCCGAGCACCTGTACAATCTCCTCCAGCGGCGGGTGTTTTGTGAGGCTCGGGCGGCGATCGGCCGTGGTGGCGTCGGCCGTCATGCGGGCGAGGATCGTCGCCGGGCTGGCCGTGAGCCAGACGACGTGCCCGGACTGCCGCATCGCCCGGCGGCTTTCCTCGCGCATCACCGCGCCGCCGCCGGCCGCCAGCACGAGCCGCTCCCGGCCGCAAAGTTCGGCGATAACTTCGGCTTCCAGGTCGCGAAAGGCCGGCTCGCCGTCTTCGGCAAAGATGCGGGCGATCGACTTGCCCGCTCGCCGCTCGATCTCCACGTCGGCGTCGATCCATTCCCAGCCCAGCCGCTCGGCGAGGCCGCGAGCCAAGGTCGTTTTGCCGGTCGCGCGATAGCCGATGAGCACCAGATTCATCATTTCCTAACTTTCCAACGGTAGATGTTAGGGATTATCGTCGATGGTTCGGATGGTGTAAAGCGTGTTATGTAGGGTGGGACCAGCGAGCCTCAGCGAGCGCAGGCCCACCAGTTGCGATTGGGTCGGTGGGCCGGCGCTCGCTTGAAGCGAGCTTGTCCCACCCTACACGGGCTTGCAGGCACCGCACCGGCACCACGCGGTTTTTCGCCTTGTCGTCTTGCACGCGCGAAGCTATAATCGAGCAGGCAACGAAAGCGATTGCAAAATGTCGGCACATTTCCAACGCGAAATCAGCAAACTCAAGCAGCAGGTCCTCTCGCTCTGCACGATGGTCGAAGGCCAGGTGGAGCGGGCGGTCCGGGCGATCCAACTGCGCGACGACGAACTGGCGGCCGAGGTCGAGCGGCTGGACGAGGAGATCGATCTCCGCGAGATCGAGATCGAGGAAGAGTGCCTGAAGACACTGGCCCTTTATCAGCCCGTTGCCGTCGATTTGCGGTTCGTGGTCTCGACGCTAAAGATCAATCACGACCTGGAACGAATCGGCGATCTGGCGGTGAACATCGCCCGGAAGGTGCATGGGCTGGTGATCGACCCGCCGCCCGAACTGGCCGGCGACCTGGGGCAGATGTGCGAAAAGACGCAGGCCTTTCTGCGGGACGCCATCGACTCGCTGGTGAGCATGAACGCGGCGGAAGCGGCGGCGATCTGCATCCGCGACGACGAGATCGATTGCATGAAGGCGTCGATTCGCAAGGAGATCGAGAGCGAACTCCGCCAGCGGCCGGACAAGGTCGGGTCGCTGCTGCGGCTCCTGGCCGTAAGCCGGAACCTTGAGCGGATCGCCGACCTGGCCACGAACATCGCCGAGGACGTGGTCTATCTGGTGGAAGGGCGGATTATGCGCCACCCCACGCTGACCGCCGCGAAAACGGCGGTTAAGGCGGCAATCCGTAATGAGAAAGGCCCCATTGCCGGGCCGGTTCTCGGTGCGGGTTGTAACAACGTCGGGTTCGCCACTCTTGCGGCGGGTGGTGACGGCGCGCTGGGCTCTGCGAGTGGCGCGCGGCCTCCATCGCCTCGCGTTGGATGGCCGCGCACTGGCCCACGGCCATTGCCTCAGTCTGGCGCCGCGGCCCGCTGGTAGCGCTTGCGGGTTTCCCGCAGGTTGCGGCCCACGTCGCGGGGGCGGAGGTTGAGCCTGTCGGCGATCTGGTACGTTGAATAACCGGCGATATGAGGCTGCTCGATTTCCTCTATCCGCGCGTGGGCGTCGCTGAAGCCGGGCGATCGTTTTGCGGAAGTCTCTGTCAGATCGGGTATGGGGATCGAATGGTCGCGAAGCGGAAGAGCACCGTTCGTGTCTGTAAAATCGGGTGCAAATGCGGCAATCACGGTTTTCTCCTTGTTTTAAGGGGTTTTGGCGGGTTGCGAAAGGGCAGGGACGGGCACGGCCGGCGGCCCGTCCTCGCAATACTAACAGGAATTATAATTAGTTAACACTTGATGTCCCTAGGCAAGCGAGGAGTTTCTCGAATTGCGTCGCAAGCCCTTATGGGATAAGCCTTTAGGGTTGTCAACCCTCGGTCCCGCGACGGGTTCGCACGGCCGGCCGATCTCGAAGGATTGCCGCAAGTTCACGGCGGGCGACGGATCGTGCCGCCCCCGCCGACCTCGCGTCGGCGGAGCGAAAGATTGATGGCTACACGAGCGGCCGGCCTCAAACGACCTCCCTTTCTCGTGGTTGCCGCCCGGCGGAGTCGGGCGGCAACCACGAGAAAGGCAATAGGGGCTAGGCGGCTCGCGGAGTAGCCCTCAATCTGCGCGCTCCACCGCGGCAAGCGCGGCGGGGGCGATGGAGATGGTGAATCCGGACGAGAGGAGCAGCGCGTCGCGAACTTCACCCGCTTCCGTACTCGGCCAAGGCCGCATCCCTGGCCGAGAGGGCGGCCGAGTTCTTGTCTTGCTGATTATCAGAAGCAAGCGTCTCGGCAAGTGTTTCGAACCAGGGAATCTTGCGCGTGTAGGAATTGAGAATCGCCGCTTGATTCGCTATGTCGCGGAGGGAAACCGCGCGATT
Source organism: uncultured Planctomycetia bacterium (assembly GCA_963707295.1). GTDB lineage: Bacteria > Planctomycetota > Planctomycetia > Pirellulales > Thermoguttaceae > JANXQG01. The sequence goes on along the minus strand of CAVPPL010000005.1, from coordinate 871,564 downwards.
GCTTGACGCGGCAGGTGCGATCGCGGCGCTCGCCGAGGCAGCAGGAACCGGATCGCCAGGCACAATGGGCGCGGCGAACACGGTGAGCACGTTCGCCCCGACGGAAAGATTCGAACCGTCGGGCAGGACCGCCGGCGCGGTTACTTTCAGCGCTCCGCCCGTTACCACCGCGTCTCCAGTAAAGCTGTCCGCGGCGGATAAAATCATCATACCGGCGCCGGCTTTCGTAACGCCGTTGGTTCCGCCGAGCGAAAGGTTGATCGTTTGCGTGTTCGCGCTGTTGTTGGTTATGGTCCCGCTCAGCTTCACGCTATTGCCATTGAGCGTAAACGCGCCGGCGCCCGCGTTGAACGTCAGGCTGCCGAATTGCGTGCCGGCGGCAAGATCGTTGGTCGTGGCCAGCCCCGTCGCGGCGGCGAAATCCAGGTCGCAGCCGGCTACTGGCGCCACCCCGCCCCAATTGGCCGCCGTGCTCCAATTGGCGTTCGCCCCGCCGCCGGTCCACGTAATCGTTTTGAGCGTCGTCGCGGACACTGCCGACGAATAGGCCGAGTTTCCGCTGCTGTTGCCCGAGCGGACCTCGTACCAGTAGGCCACGCCGACCTGCAATCCGCTGTCCGAAAACTGTGCCGACGAACCGGAGTAGATCTGCGTCCAAGGCCCGCTGGCGGAGGTCGCGCGTTGCAGCGCGTACGTTGTGGCGCCGGTCATCGCGCTCCAACTCGTGGAGATCGACTGCGGTCCGGTCGCCGAGACTGTCAGTCCCGTCGGGGTTGCCGGGTAGGTTAGCGCGGAAACCGAGGAGGAATACACTGAACTTCCCGTGCTGGTGCCGGACTTTACCTCGTAGTAGTATGTCGTGCCGGGCTGCAGTCCGCTATTTGAGTAGGACGCGGTCGAGCCGGAGTAGACCTGCGTCCACGGCCCGCTGGATGAAGTTGCGCGTTGCAGAGTGTACGAGGTGGCGCCCGTCACGGTATTCCAACTAACCGAGATCGATTGGGAGCCAGTTGCCGTGGCGGCCAGCCCCGTCGGTATGCCCGACAAGGTCGTGGCCGAGACGGACGGCGAAAACGATGACTTGCCGCTGCCGTTATCGAAGCAGACCTCATAGTAATAGGTGGTGCCAAACTGCAATCCGCTGTCGGCGAAAGACGCACCCGAGCCGGAGTAGACCTGTGTCCACGGGCCGCTGGACGAAGTGGCGCGATCCAGCGTGTATCCAGTGGCCACGCTCGCCGTGCTCCAACTGATCGAGACGGTCTGAATGCCCGTAGCCGACGCGCTCAGCCCGTCGGGCGTCCACTGGCCCAGGTTGCTGCCGATGCCCATGTCCACGTCGCTGGAGTTGCTGAGAATAGTGTTCGCATATTGGTAAAGACTGATTCCCGAGTATACCTGTCCACCGGACCAGGCCACCGTTTGCCAACCCTTGCTCGCCGCGCCGGCCGTGAGCGCCCGCGAAACGGGATAATAGCCCCCGTAAATCCCCACGCGGCTAAGGCCCAGCACGGAAGCTGCCCCGTTCAAATACGCGTTGATCGGGGTTTGGTTGGCCTCGGTTGCGTCAAAATCGGCGGCGAAATAGCAGAAGAAGTTCGAGGGTGCGCCGGCCTTCACCGCCTCGTTCGCGGCCTCCTGGGCGTCGGCAACGCCGGCGTTGTAGCCGTTGAGCATCTCGTTGGCCGTGGACTCGAAAACAAGGATGATTTGCTGCCCCGCACCAAACAAGGACTGGGCTTCGCTCAGGGTAATATCCTTGGGATTTCCAATATAGTTGACATAGCGGACCACGAAGTTGCTGCCGGCCGATTGCAGCGAGGACATAGAAGGGCGGCCGGAGGAATAGTCGACGCCGAAGCGGTTCGACGAAGACGCGCCAGATGGGGTAGTCGCGAAATAGTATTCATTCGAAGTTGCGCTGCCAGGGTTGATGACCTCGACGCCCCAAACGTCCTGCCCGGTCCCGAAGTTCGGGTTGACGACAATCTGCGTGGAACTTTGCGAGGATATCGGCATATTCGCAAACGTGGTCCCCACGCCCCCGCCGTCCACCAACGTCACCGTGCAACCGCTTAGGAAACTGCTGCCGTTGATGGTAAACGGCTGCGCACTGCCGGTCGCCACGGGGAACGCCGGGTTCACGCCGGTTATCGCCGGCGTAGTCAACATCCGCCGGTACTCCAAGGGGCTCGCGGCGCAAGCGACGGAAGTAGGGACCGACCGGCGCTCGCGATCGCTTTCGCGATTTCTTCGCACAGCGTCTTTCAGGGGCCGCGACCCGTTTCAGAAAACCTAGCGCCCAGTTCATAATGAATACCCCTCACGATTAGGATAATTATACCAGAAAGGAGCGTCAATAATCCAGCAATGTTAGAGGTTAATTCGTCAACTGCCAGATCTACCGTTTTTGGCTGCTGCGTGATCATTTCCGCGACACGGGCGATAGTTGCACGTTCGACGCACCTCGCGCCGATGAGCTAAAGATGACGGGCCGCTATACGCTCTCAGCCGCCAAGTAGGTCATCCGTGAAGTGCATCCTGGCGATATTCCTGGCCTTGTGTCCCGCGACCGCGCTGGCGTGGCCGGCAATGTTTGCGCCGACGGCACAGGTTCCGCAGCCGGCCGTTGTCCGGGTTATCGCCGCCGAACGCGACGGCACGTCGATGGGGTCGGGATCGCTGGTTGCCGTCGACGCTAATCATGGGCTGGTTGTCACGAATTGGCACGTCGTCCGTGATGCTACCGGCCCGATCACCGTAGTCTTTCCCGACGGATTTCGCAGCGAGGCGCTGGTATTGCGAGTCGATCGAGATTGGGACCTGGCGGCGTTGGCAATCCAGAAACCGAACGTGCAGCCGCTGCGCGTGGCCACCGAGACGCCGCAGCCGGGCGAGTCGCTGACGATTGCCGGCTATGGTCCCGACGGAATTTATCGTGCGGTGGGCGGACATTGCACCGAGTATCTCTCGCCCGGCGGAAACCTGCCGGCCGAACTGGTTGAGATCGATGTGCAGGCGCGGCATGGCGATTCCGGCGGACCAATTTATAACAGTCGCGGCGAGATTGCCGGCGTCTTGTTCGGCGCGGGCGGCAACTTTTTCAGCGGCGGCTACACAATGGGCAGCTACTGCGGACGGGTGCGGCAGTTTTTGGCGATGTCGTATGTGACGTTTCAGCAGTTGCCGGCCGGACAGGGAGCGGGAAGCAAGGAGCAAGGAGCGGGAAGCGGTGTGGTGGTTGCGCAGAGATGCCGTCGGGTGGCTCTCAGCCTAGCCCTCGCTCGGAGGGAGTGAGAACTGAGGTTGCCCAAGACACCCGTCCGCTGCCGCCACCGCCAGCGAATTCCAACCCGGCTGCCGCAGTTGCATCGTCCGTCGCCGAGAATCCGTTCGCTCGAACGCCGACGGCAAACTCGCCGCAGGTTCTCCACAGCCCCGTGTCGGAACAGTCGCAGCAGGCGTTCCCATTTCAATTTCGCCCGTCCTGCCGTTGCAAAGCAGCCCGATTGCCCAGGTTTCGCCGGCGGCGGCAGCTTTGCCGGGCGATCCGCCCAGCCGTGCGGAACAGATCAAAACCGTGCTGGCGGTGATCGGCATTATCTTCCTATTGTTTCACGGTTTGCGCCTGATCGGGTCGGCGGTGGGGTAAAACGGTAGGGTGCGTGAAGCGAAGCCGGGGAAAATGGTGCGTTCCGCACGGACGGCTATGGTTCAATAAACCGTGATTTCCGGATCGTCGGCTTCGCGCAACGCACCATTGTTACAGGGGTCCGTACTCCACGCACCCTATCGTCCCAGCCCTATGCTCAACATGCGCGATCAGCTAAAATGGATAAGCGCAAAAAAAATGAGGGTCCATGCTCGCCGGCACAAGGACCCTCACTATTGGCTGCTCGTATATCTTCCGCTTTTGAAGCTTCCGTTATACGTAGACCCGCAGCCGTTAAGTGACGTATCGGGCTAAATTGCGCTCGGACTTGACACATTGCGCGCGCGGGCGACAAGTACGTCGGGCTTTCCAACCTGACGGCAAGTTGGGCCGAGCAGTTTCACGAAGGTGAGGAGGCAAATCGGAGACTATGGGACAGATTGCAAAGCTCGCCCTGGAAGACGGCACCGTATTTACCGGCATCGCGTTCGGCGCGATGGGCGAAGTCGACGGCGAAGTCTGCTTCAACACCTCGATGACCGGCTACCAGGAGATCCTCACCGATCCCAGCTACCGCGGCCAGATCGTCACGATGACCTATCCCGAGATCGGCAACTACGGCGTCAACGCCGAGGACGTCGAGAGCCACAAGCCGCACCTGGCCGGCTTCGTCGTCCGCGAGCTGAGCCGGCCGGCGAGCAACTTCCGCGCCGACGGCGAGCTGCGACGATTATCTTGCCCGGCACGGCATCGTCGGCCTGGAAGGCATCGACACCCGGGCCCTGGTCCGCCGCATGCGCACTCGCGGGGCGATGAAGGGCGTGCTGTCGACGCGTCGATCTCGACGACGCCAGCCTGGTGGCCAAGGCCAAGGCCAGCCCGGGCCTGGTCGGCCGCGACCTGGTGCGCGAGGTCATGCCCGACAAGCCCGTCGCAGTGGACCGAGGCGCTCAGCCCTTGGACGCGGCTGCCGACGCGGCGAGGTCATGGCGAATCCGCCCGGCTGCGGCGCTGCGCCGCACGTCGTGGCGCTGGACTACGGCATGAAGTGGAACATCGCCCGGCATCTGTTCGACATGGGCTGCCGCGTGACGATCCTGCCCGGCACGGCCACGGCCGACGGAGGTGCTGGCCTGCGAGCCCGACGGCGTGTTTCTTTCCAACGGGCCGGGCGATCCCGAGCCGCTGGACTACGCCCAGCAGACGATCCGCGATCTGCTGGGCAAGAAGCCGATCTTCGGCATCTGCCTGGGCCATCAGCTGCTCGCGCTTGGCCTGCGGGGCGAAGACCTACAAGCTCAAGTTCGGCCATCGCGGCGCGAACCAGCCGGTGCTGAACCATGCAACCGGCCGGGTGGAAATCACCACGCAGAACCACGGCTTCGCCGTCGCGGCCGACTCGCTTGCCGGCGGAGTTGGAGGTGACGCACCTCAACCTCAACGACGACACGATCGAAGGCGTGCGGCACCGCAAGCTGCCGGCCTTCAGCGTGCAGTACCACCCCGAGGCCTCGGCCGGCCCGCACGACAGCAGCTATCTGTTTCAGCAGTTTCGCGCGATGCTGCCGAGGTAATAACGATGACACCGCCAATTTCAAGCAAACAGATTCGCACCACGCGGAACTCGACGAAGCGGAGCTTGTTCGCTTGCGAGGACTGACCGACAAGCAGCGCGGAGCGTTGCTCAAGTCAGCGTGCGTGGCGGCAGCGATCATTCTTCAATGCCGCCGCGCGGCGGGGTTGCCCGATCCCGTTCCCGCGCCCTGGCCGGAATCGACCTGGGCGTTTCTCAAGGAGTGCAGCAGCTCGTGCCCGAAAGGCCGATCAATGAACTGCTCGGCCCGGTCTTGAGCGAATCCGACGACGGAGCAATTCCCGAGTTCCTTTTTGATGGAACTTCCCCGTGGCGAGATGGAAGTCCAGCAGCCCGAAGGAACGCGGGTTGTCGAGATCAATGACATGCCGGTGGATCACGAGCCGGTGTTTCGGCATGATGAGCCGACTGGGGACTGTCCTAATTTTCGTACCAACGAAAATGTGACCGTCCCCTTTGCCGGCCCAAGTGGCGAGGCGTCTCGCCTGAATTGGCAGCCGGGACGGTCGCACCCCGCACCGACCATCCGCGGCAAGCGGCTCGCGCCTGCAAACGGCCGCCGAAATGTTACAACAATCCGACTCGCGGCCGGCAGTCGATCCCGACGCTTTCCGTCAAGGCATGGCCGTCTTGCATCCCGAGTTTGGACTTGGCAAGGTCGTCGCGTTGGGCGGCACTGGCGAGGAGCGAACAGCGACGGTCGATTTTGCCACGGGCGCAGGCAGGACGAAGATACCACTGGCGGGCGGCGACATTGAAGCCGGTAAAATAGTGGGTATCGATGCTCGATAAAAAGGGTCAGAAGGTGAGTGACGCTGAGAACAAAGTTATCCGCCTTGAAGAAAAATCGTTTCACTGGCGAGAAGATAAATGCGTTTACGTCCTCCTCGATTGCGGAGGCGATACGAACCAGCGACTGGTTTGTCTTGCCTGGCCCGAAAATGACGATCAACACCCGGACCGTCCCTCGTTTCTCCGCGCGGTAAAAGCCTTGATGACGGAGTCATTCGTTGCCAATCCAATTTCTTTCGCGATCAACAATGGGTGGACTCCCGCAACGCCGGACGCGGATTTCATTATCCAGTTCGATGAGGGAAAGTTCAACGTTATCGGCACTGCTTCAAAATGACGCGTAGATTAGCAACGGTGACCGCATCGCACGCAAGACTGACGAGCCGCGAGCACCAATTGGAGAAGTTGGTTGAACGTCTCGGTTGGCGGTCTCGTCTTCAAGTGCGTCAGGAGATCGCTGACGACGCACCGCCGAATCTGCGGGGAAAAGTGATCACATGGTACTAGGCGGGCAAGTCAGCGGGCGGTAGAGACGATTGCTTTCTCTTCAGATTAACGAATACCCGATAGGTCAGAAACAAGAATACGTTGCGTGCGTAATCGCCATCCGCTACCGCCTATGCACCGGCTGGCACGCTTCCGCCTATCGTTCAGACCGAGGCCGGACTGAGACGAGAGGCGGAACGCCTGGGACTATGGTTAAACTGGCGATGGTTTGCCAGCCTTCAAGGACGCCGCGAGTTTCGACGCACTCATCCGGAATGTGCAGGGTACACTTGGAAGAGGCTCCGCGCACTAGGGCCGCCGTATTCGCAATGAATAGGTTGGCGTGCGATGATTTGATGTGTCCCGTTGAAAGTGAGTTACAGTAGGTCGCCGTGATCCCGCGAGCCGTGTAGCACTCTCGCAACGCGAACGCCGTCCACGGCGGGTTTGAAGTAGATTACGTAATTGCCGACGGAGAAACTGCGATACGTCCCCGTGGAGAATTCGGTTCGCAGCTCGCCCATCTCAGGACTGGTGGCGAGCAAGCCGCAAACCGCCATGACGCGATTCAGGAACCGACGTGCCGTCTCGCGGCTACCGCTTCGCCGCGCAATGTCCACACCGATAGAAATAAGGTCCCGCCGTGCATCCGGTGAAAGTTCGAGTCGCGCGCATGAAGGGCTGCTCGCTCTACTTGCCCAACTGGTCGTCGATATCCGCCATCGTCGCCTCAATATCGAACGGCTCCCCCAAGCCCTTTTCCAACTGTTCGATGCCTGAATTTGATGTTGCGAATCAGCCGCTCACGCCGCCTAAGCAACTCGATCGCCGTATTAGCGCCTGGCCACGGTCGTGAAACAACCCGCTGGCCACCGCTTGGTCGATGTATGTCTCGTTTTCCGGCGAAAGGTCGATACTCATGGCAACTCTTACTAAATGGTTGATCCAAGATAATCTTACCTGACAGGCCGACGGCCAGGAAGCTGCAAACAACACACCACCCATTTTAGTTATGTGTCGCCGCCGTAGCCCACCCTCAATTTCGCACCCTTGACAATCGCCCTCGCCGGATGGATGATGGATTCTCGGAACAGTCTCCGCAGTTAAGGCACTTAGGGCAGTGCGAGCCGCACGCGACGCGGCAGGGGTGGCGCTGATGTCCCGCCAGGCGATCTTCGAAGCCAGCGTCGGCTATTTTCTCGAGCCGATCGCGCCGTTCCTGGACGATGAATCGGTCAGCGAGATCATGGTCAATGGCTACGACGACGTCTATATCGAGCGCCGCGGCAAGCTGGATCCGCACCGACGCCCGTTTCCCCAGCGAAGACGCCCTGCTGTCCGCGATCCACAATGTCGCCCAATGGGTCGGCCGCGAGATCAACGACGAACATCCGGTGCTCGACGCCCGGCTGCCCGACGGCTCCCGCGTCCATGCGGTCATTCCGCCCAGCGCGCGGACCGGGCACCTACCTCACGATCCGCAACTTCACCAAGCAAGTCCTCACCGTGGACGACCTGATCGCCTTCGGCAGCCTCAGCCCGGCGGCCAAGGAATTCTTCGGATATCTGCGTGCGGCTGCGGAAGAACATCATCATCTCGGGCGGCACCGGCACGGGCAAGACGGTCCTCTTGGGGGCCATTTCCCGGTTCATCCCCGAAGAAGAGCGGATCATCGTCATCGAAGACACCTCGGAGCTGCGGCTGATCCAGGAGCATTGCCTCTACCTGGAGGCCCAGCAGGCCGACCGCCACGGCCGCGGGGGGCTGAGCGTGCGGCAGTTGTTCGTCAACTCGCTCCGCATGAGGCCCGACCGGATCATCGTGGGCGAGGTCCGCGGCGGCGAGGCGCTGGACATGATCCAGTCGATGATCAGCGGCCACGTCGGGAGCGCTTTCGACGGTCCACGCCAATACGCCCGTTGGACGCCCTGATCCGGCTGGAAACGCTGTCGCTGATGTCCGACGTGGAGATTCCGGTCTACGTGGCGCGGGCCCAGGTGGCTTCCGCGATCCATCTGATCGTGCAGATCGCCCGATTCAGCGAAGATGGATCGCGAAAGATCACCCGGATCACCGAGGCCCGCGGGCTGGACGAGAACAATCAGCTACCGGCTGGCGGACCTGTTTGTCTCGCGCTTTCGCGGCCGAGGCGACGATGGGCGGCTCATGGCGGACTTGGAGCCGACGGGCGAGCGGCCGACGTTCGCCCGAGAGCCGATCGAGCAGGGAATGGGAGCGCGGACGGGGTTGACGAAGGAGTTGTGGACGACGGAGGGATCATAACCCGAAGCGTGAGCGAGGGACAGGAAAACGTCGCCCTCGCTTACGCGTCGGGTTATGAAGCGATGCGAAGATCAGGACCAACTCGAACGAAGCACGGCGCACGCCGGGGACTGGCCACGTTGGATTACGTGCTGCTCCTGGGCGTGATATTTCCCTTGGCCGCGTTCATTTTTCGGGTCGGTCCGCAGATCATTCGCCTGACGTATGAAATGGTGTGTGCATTGGTATCTTGGCCATTTATGTAAAATGTAGGGTGGGACAAGTTCGCTTCAAGCGAGCGCAGGCCCACCACAACGAGAGGTTCGAATTCGCATTTGGTGGGCCGGCATCGCTTAGGCTCGCTGGTCCCACCGTACGAGGAGAAGAGATCGTATGAAACAGAACTCGCTGTTGAAGCTTCTGCGGAAGATTCACGAAGACGAAAACGGAGCGATCAGCCTGGAGACGGTGTTGATCATCGGCGCGATCGCGCTGCCGATCTTGATCTTCCTGTTGAAGGTGGGCTGGCCGTGGGTGAAGGAACTGTTCCAACAGGGACAGAGCGATATCACCAACAGCCGCGACGCGGCGACGCAGTGAGCGGCGCAGCACTGACCGGCACAAGCGCCATGCTGGCCACCGGACTGTTCCTGGCGTTCGCGTCGATCGCGGCCGTCACGGACCTGTTGTGGAACAAGATCTACAACTGGAATACCTACGGCGGAATCGCGACGGCATTGGCGTCGGAGCGCTTGGCAAGGCCGCTGGCCGCTGGCCGCTAGCGCGGAGGGTCTGCTGACATGCGGAGGGCTGATGGTCGTCTGCTTTGTCGTCTTCCCCGGCATCGGCGGCGGCGACGTGAAGCTGATGGCGATGCTTGGCGCGTGGCTCGGTTGGGAGAAAGGCATTGAAGCCCTGTTGTGGACGTTTGTGCTGGCAGCCGCCTTCGCCATGATAGGACTGATATGGAAGATCGGGCCGCTGACCGCGCTCGGCCGCGCGGGACGGCTGATTACGAGCAAGTTGAGGATTCATTGGTTTGCACCGCTTACTGACGACGAGCGGAAGGCATTGAAACCGCCGATTTTCATAGGGCCCAGTGCGCTGGCGGCGGTGATCATCGTGAGCTTTAGACTGATAACGTAGGAAACCCGCCATGATTCGAGCAATCTTGACCGCATGTTCGCCTTGGCTGGCATTCTTACTATTGCTTATTCTGGCGGCCTGGGTGTTGGTGCGCTTCAGCCGGGCACAGCTTCGCTTGGGCCGCCTTTTGAATCTCCATCGCGACGAGACCGGCAGCGTGCAAAGCCTCAGCTTCGTGCTCACGCTGCCGCTGTTCATGTTCGTGATGCTGCTGATCATCCAGGTGAGCCAACTGATGATCGGCATGATCGTCGTTCACTACGCGGCGTTCGCGGCCGCCCGTAGCGCGGCCGTCTGGATTCCCGCGTCGATGCCGGCACCCGAGTGGACTTGCTGCATTAGCTCCTACTCGGTCGATCCGAACGCACCGGATCAAGTCGCCCCGGATACGAATGCCGCAGCCGCCGATTACGGGCCATCCAGCGGCGGCTTGACCTACCTGATCGAGCCGGGCAGCCCCAAGTATAAGAAGATCGCCTCGGCCGCCATTTTGGCTTGTGTGTCGATTTCGCCGTCGCGCGATGTCGGCCTGGCGCCTCCCTCGGCGGCGCAGATGGACGACGTTCTTGAAGAACGCCTACGGTACGCTCGCGCCGTCGTCGAGTTCAAACACCAAGATTGGCCCGCGGATCGATCATAAGCTGGCCTATGCGATGGAAAATACACAGGTCGAGATACGCTTCTTCCACAAGAACCAAGAACCGCCGCTGAAGACCTACGACCTGGGCGACGACATCAATGGGGACCTGCGCCCGAACTTTTATCCCAACGAAGTCGGCTGGCAAGACACAATCACGGTAAAGGTAAAGTACCAGTTTCCTTTGCTGCCGGGCCCGGGGCGATTGCTGGCCAAGTACGTTGCTCAGCCGAACGGAGGCAAAGACGCGGTGGCGGAAGAAATTCAAAACCACGGCGGTGTTTATACTTATCCGCTGGAGGCCGAGGCCACGATCGGCAACGAAGGCGAAAAATCGGCGGTAACGTATGTGTATCAACAATAAATCGAAGCTGGGTGGCACGTCCCTGAGCTTGCGAAGGGCGTGGAATCCGCGCAACCACGCCCTTCGCCTGAAGCTCAGGGACGTGCCACCCATCGCGCTTGCGCGAATCGGCGCCTTCATCGCGACGAGCGCGGCTCGATGAGCATCGTCAGCGTCTTCGCGCTGATGTTTCTCGCCATGCTGCTGGGCATGGTGATGAACGCCGGGCGTCAGGTGGACGGCAAGATACGCATGCAAAATGCCGCTGACTCGGCCGCCTATTCCGGCGGCGTCGTGCTCGCCCGCGGCTTGAATACGTTGTCCTTCACGAACCATCTGCTATGCGACGTCTTCGCCGTGACGGCGTTTTTGCGCGAGGCCCGCGATCAGAACTCGGCCTCCTATTCGCCGGAGATTCTGGCTGCCTGGAACAAGGTGGCGGGGCAGTTTACCGCATCCGGGTTTCCCAAGTTCACCGCTCTGGGCTCAGCCATCCGGCAGAAGACGCCCTTGGAGCAAAAAATGGTCGATAGCTACTCGGCGTGGGCAAAGTCGGTGAGCGACCAGGTGCTGCCGATGATGGAAGAGATCCTGAGCGACGAGTTGATTCCCAAGTACCAGCGGGCGGTCGTGGCGGCATTTCCCGACATCGCCCAGTCGGCCGCGAGGGAAACGGCTGCGCGGAACGGCGATCCCGATCACGGCCGCGGCACGATGTACGCAGTCCTTTGGCGGACCGACGGCCAGCCGTTGGGCGGCGGCAACGAAGCGGGCTACTCGCCCGACGACCGCACGCTGCCGGCAGTCGATCCGGAACTGGACGCGCTGCCCAACCAGGACGAATATGTGCATCAGGCCCAAGGCCAACGCTATGTCCTTGCACACAAGTATCTCAACGACTGGAACAACGAGGCCCTCGTGGGGTTCGATACGAGCGCCAAAATGAGCCAGTTTTCCAATCTGTGGCGGAGCTTTACCTGCGGCTATCTGGACCACCTGCTGAACGTCGAGTATCCTCAGACGAACTTGCCGATGCTCATCCGCGACAATCCGGCCGACGCGACGAACCCGACCGCGGAGTTGCAAAGCCATTACACATTTATCAGTGTCGCCTATTGGAAGAAACTGCCGGAGATGCTGCCTGGGCTGTTCCGCAATCCGCTGGAAGCGGATTCGCAGGCCTTTGCCGAAGTACACTTGTTCGTTCCCCGTGCTCGGCTGGGATGGATACACGAGACGCCCAATACCGCATCGAGCCCCTCGCTGCAAGGCGCGGTGCCGGGCGAAGTGGCTTACGTCGGGTCCGATGGCGGCGCGGCGCAATCCGGCGGCGGGCAAAGCGGTGGTACAAGCGATACCGGACGTTGGGTAGTCGGCCGTGTCGGCGGCCCGTCCGACTGGACTCTCTTGAACCAAAGTTGGAATTGCCAGCTTGCCCCAGTCACCACGCCCGCGCTAGCGACAATCCTGCAAAGCGATCCGCAACTGCCCGATTTCGACGCGCAGAACTTCCGGCTGCCGAGCCTGGGCGGCCTGACGAGCGAGGAATTGCAACAGATTAGTCCGCATTAAATACAAATCTAGAAGATGGCATACGCCGAGCACAAAGACGACAAACCACGAAATACACAAAACACACGAAAAAGGAGCAGGTGCTTCCTTTCGTGTGTTTCGAGTATTTCGTGGTTTCCTCCGATCGGTTGACATTCATCCGATGTTGTGGACCGTCGCGGCCTGGCGATGCTGGAACTTGCCCTCACACTGCCGATCCTGCTCTTCGTCATGGCCTTGATGATCAACTACGGCACGATGTGCGTTTGGAAGGTCCGCGAACATTCCGTCGCGAGGCTGGCCGTCTGGGAAACCCGCTGGCCGCGCTCTGGCGCTACCGATCCGCAGCCAAGCTATTGGCCCGCCGCGGCGACGATGGGCGCATCGGACCAGGGGAGCGTCTCCGGCATGGACGACCGCCGCGTCGATCTGCCCGTCGCCCGCGGCCCGATGCAAGGGGCAACCGTTGACGCGAACTTGCTCGACCCGACACGCGGGCTCCGCATGGGCGAGGCCGATTACACGCGGCAGCTTACCCTTCTGCGGAAACTCGGCGCGTACACGATCGACGCCAAGGACTGGCTCGTCGACAACAAGTGGCAATACCAGCGAATGGGGCTGCCCGACACTTGGGAGCGGCGGATTCCGGTGATTTACACATTGGCGAAGGCCCCGGCGTCGCAGGTGAATGCCTACGTGCAGTCGGTGATGGCGATCGCAAGCGCGCCGTTTGCGGCCCAACTTCGACCGTTGGACAACGATCCGGAGTTCATTTACTACGCATCGATCTTCGGCTGGGGCGGTCCGCCCGACTTTCAACCGCGCTTTCAGATCATGTGTACGACCGATCGGACGTTGACCGACAAGAGCGTCGAGAACCTGATTAAGCGGATCCAGGGCGGGCGCGAAGGACGGCGGCGAATTCCCAGCGTGGCCGAGGTGATGGCGCGGGCGTTCCTCGGGCTTTACGAGCGAGCGCTGGCGGCCTTTCAAGCGATCCTCAAGGCCAATCCGCCCGCTCCGCCGCAGATGCAATCCTTGGCGCAGTCGCAGATTTCGTCGTTGCAGGCCAAGGTTGCCGCCATGCAGCAAGCCCTGCGAAACATTGAGGCAAGCGCGGCCGGCAAGTAGGTCCTTTCTGCCGGAAAGGACCAATGCGGAATGATCTACCGAAGCGTAAAGAGTCGTTGAAAAGCTTGACGCGCAATAGTCCTTCCCGGCAGGACGGACCTACCCGGAGCGAGATTGGAAACGAGCCAGCCATTGCCGCCGAAGCAGCATCCGGACATGGGCCGGCTCGCGCGGCGAATCTCCCGTTGGACGACCAATGCTCTGCTGACGGCGATGCTGCTGGTCATCGCTCTTGGATTCGGCCGCCAAGTGCTGCACTGGTGGCACGATGAGACTTCTCCGCGCCGGGCGCTGCCCGAAATCGGGACCGTCCCCAACGGCGCGGCGGAAACTCAAATCCTAGCTTTCGGAGATCAGAACTGGTCGATCCGTCGGCAGGAGTACAGCGGTCCAGTGGGCGCAGTTCCGGCCGCGCTTGTGCAGTTTTGCCGCTCGGTCATCGCCGATGTTCCGCCGCGCGGCGACACGGCGGATGCTGCCGAACAAGACGTGCTCAAGCGCTTGGCGGCCGACAAGCCGATCGCCGAAGAACCGAGCAAATGGCGGCTCTATCAGTGGAGCGAGGGCGTACCGATTGTAATCGGCACGCGGGCTGTGGGGTTGAACGCTCCGGAGCTTGCCAAGGGGGTTGGACCTGTGCAAACACGTCCTTCGCAAGCTCAGGGACGTGCCACCCAGAGGACAAACCTTGCGGAAGACGCGCTATCGCGTGGTAATCTGGAGTATGGCGGTTCCGGCGGGCAAGAATAGTTGGACGCTATACATTTTCCAGGCGGGAGGCAAAGGTCCGAGCGTCGGGCAAGGCGTGGCGGAGGTTCCGCTTCCGCCGGGCGGAAAGCGGCTCGCGTCGATCGGATCGGGTGGAAGTGCGATCACGGCCTTTTCCGCTGACGATGGACTGACAGACGCCATACCGCGGTTTTACGATCGTTGGTTTGGCCAGCGCGGCTGGGTCGCAGCGGCACCTTGGCAACACGCCTCAAGCGGTTGGCAAGCTCGCTTTGAGTCGGCTGCCGGCGGCGCAATCGTCGCGGTCGATATTCGCCTCGGCAGCGATCCTCGAGGGCGATGCACGGGCCTCGTGATGGAAAGTCAAGTGGAAGGAAGTCGATGAAAGGCATCACTGGAATCTTGGTGGCCATCGGGCTGGGAATCGCCGGGCGCTGGCCAATCTGTTTTACCTTCACAGCGAGGCCCAGAAGGTTGAAACCGTCTCCTTCATCGGCGTCAAGAAAAGCGTCAACAGCGGCGAGCGGCTGCTGGAAGACAACCTCGTGGAAGTCAAGATTCCGCTGGACCACGTGGGGAACCTCGTCCAATACGCGTACAAGTGGGAAGCGCTGAAGTCCGTCACCGGCGCGCCGGTCTGGCGGGCGTTCGACTGCAGCAACGGGGCCGTCCTTCTGCTTCGCAGCGATATTCAGACGCCGCACAAGGAGCTTGCCTTGGGAAAGGGCGAAATAGCGGTCTGCGTACCGGTGCCGCGCAACTTCGTCACGTCGCATATCAATCCCGGCGATAAAGTGTCGTTCAGGTTTTGGAATGCGGTTCCTGCAGCCGTGCCGACACGGGCCGTTAAAGAGGCCGCGCCCGCGGCGGCTAGCGGCGATCCATCGGCGGCGGTTAGCGATCCGGCGCCCAAGCCCGAGGCGGCTGAAGCTGCCTTCATCCCGTCAGAACCGGGCGATCCTATCGGCCCGTTTGTCGTCATGGCGATCGGCAACCGGCTCGACTCGGTAGAGGTTATGAAGGCCGCGAAAATTCCGCAAGTCCAGGACAACGTGCTGGTGATTCGCATCAGCAAGAACGTGCCGCGCGAGGAAGAGAACTACAACAAGCTGGAGACGCGACTCCACGGCATGGGACAGAACAGCTACGAAGTCAGCATCGACAGCAAAGAATGAATTGTATCCGGCACACTCCATGCGCCGCTTGCATAAAATGAAGATCTGGTTCAACAAGATCAATGAAAGCCGGCGCAATTTGGTCGAAGTCTCGGTCGGCCAGATTACCATCGGCCGCGACTCTGCGAACACGGTCTGCCTGCAAAGCCCGCTGGTCTCGCGGCAGCATGCCGTCGTGCGGATGAACAACGGCAAGCTCGTGCTGGAAAATGTCGGCCTGAATAGCTGCCTGGTGGGCGAGGAGGAAGTGCTCGGCGGCCAGACGGGCGTCTTCGAGGCCGGCACGAAGGTCCGCATCTGGCCGTTCACGCTCACCTTCGAGGCCGAAAAGGCCGTCACAGTCAGCCGCAGTGAACTGGAAGCCCACCTCCGTTCGATCATGGCCGACCTGGAGTTGAAGATCCACCAGAAGCTCTTGGAGCGGCTCGATCTTTACCAGTTCGAGACCAGCCACGGCAACGATCCGCAAAGCATTCTGCTGCTGGAAAACAACATCGAGGACGTCTGCCGCGAGTTGAACGTCTTCGGGCCGGAAAACGAGCCGCTGCATCGAGGAAATCACCGGACTGACGCTCCGCGATCACCTCGTCAACCAGATCATCATGGAGACCGGCACGGACGAGATCTTTGATCTGGCGGTGCTCACCTCCAACGAGTTCGACCTGCCGGCCACGCTCGTGCCGGAGCGCGAGGCGGAACTGCACGGCCTATTGAAATTCCTCCGCGAGCGGCTCAAGGTGGCCGAGTGCCGCGACGTGAGCCAGCAAGTGCATCGCGTGGAGAGCGGGTTTAACGACATCTTCCATCTCGTCCGCCCGCACCTGCATCAGGAATTGCGGAAGTACATGATCCTGCGGACGCTGAAGAAAGACCTCAAGGACATCATCTTCGGCTTCGGCCCGCTGCAAGACCTGCTTCGCGCGCCGACGGTCACGGAAATCATGGTCGTCAGCAGCAATCAGATATACGTCGAGCGCGACGGCATTATCGAGCGCAGCGGGCGGCGGTTCATTTCCGACAAGGTCACCGAGGCGATTATCGAGCGGATCGTCGCCCAAGTGGGGCGGCGGATCGACAAGAGCCAGCCGCTGGTCGATGCCCGGCTGCCCGACGGCTCGCGCGTGAACGCCATCATCCCGCCGCTGGCCATCAAGGGGCCGTGCCTGACGGTCCGCAAGTTCCCCGCCCAGCGGTTGACGATGGACGACCTCTTGGAGATGGGCAGCATCAGCCGCGCCGCGGCCACGTTCCTTCGAGCGGCGGTCGTGGCTCGCCGCAACATCCTCGTCAGCGGCGGCACCGGCACCGGCAAGACGACGATGCTCAACGTGTTGAGCAGCTTCATTCCCTTCAAGGAACGCATCGTCACCATCGAGGACACGACCGAATTGCGGCTGCACCAGGAGCATGTCGTCACGCTGGAGACGAAGCCGCCCAATATCGAAGGGGCGGGCGAATACACGATCCGCGATCTCGTGAAGAACGCCCTTCGCATGAGGCCCGACCGCGTGATCGTGGGCGAGTGCCGCGGCGGCGAAGCCTTGGACATGATCCAGGCGATGAATACCGGCCACGACGGCTCGATGACCACCGTCCACGCCAACAGTTCGCGCGAGGTGATCGAGCGGCTGGAGGTGCTCGTGCTCATGGCGGCCGATCTACCGGTAACGTCGATCCATCGCCAGATTGCATCCGCATTGGACCTGATCGTCCATATCAGCCGCTTGGCCGACGGTTCCCGCGCGGTGACGCAAATCTCGGAGGTCGTGCGCTACGATCCCGACGACAAGCAGATCGTGATCCTCGACATCTTCAACTTCCGCAACGGGGTTTCGCTGCGGCCGACGGGCTATCTGCCCTCGTTCATCGACTCGCTGGTGGAAAAGGACCTGTTGGACATCGAATTCCTTTACGGTCGGGACGGGGACGAACATGGAAGCTGACCCCATCCTCGCGCCGTTGGGTTGCCTGCTGGTCGGCATGGCCGTGGGCACTTTGGCTTGGTCCGTCCGAAGGCGAGTTCGCGCGTGCGCTGGCTTTTGTGGAACGCGATCTGGCCGACAAGCTCCGCCGCCTTCGCGTGCCGACGGCGAATCTGCATGCATACGTCATCGCGTGGCTCGTGCTCACGGGGCTGAACTTCCTCATGTTCTGGCTCGTGCTGGGGAGTCCGATCTTCGCCTTCTTGATCTCGGCCTTCCTCCTTTGCGGCCCCTGGTATCTGCTGCGGCGGATGGCCAACATCCGGCGGCAAAAGATCGAGGACCAACTTGCCGACGCGATGGTCATGCTGGCCAACGCGGTGCGCGCCGGGCTTTCGCTGGCGCAGTCGATGGACGTGCTGGCCGCGCAGTGTCCCAGCCCAATCAACCATGAGTTCCGGCAAATCATGGGCGAATACAACATGGGCAAGCCGCTGGAGCAGACGTTGCAGGAGGCCCGCGTGCGGCTGCGGAGCGAGAACTTCGCGCTTTTCGCCGCGGCGATGATGGCCAGCCACCAAAGCGGCGGCCGGCTGAACGAGATCGTGGAGCGGATCGCCCAGTCGGTGCTGGAGTTGCAGCGGCTGGAGCGGAAGGTGCAGTCCGAAACTGCCCAGGCCCGCAAGTCGGCGGTATACATGGCGATTGCCCCGGCGTTCATCCTTGTCGTTTATTACTTTGTCGATCCCGAAAGCACGATGCGGCTGTTCACCGAGCCGTTGGGCCACGTCTTGTTGGCCGCGGCGCTGGCCTTCAACGTCGTCGCGTACCTATGGGCAAAAGTGATTTTGAGTCCGGATATTTGAGGAACGGGGAATGCGGAAATGCTTTGCACCATGCCGTAGGGTGGGACCAGCGAGCCCCAGCGAGTCGCCGGCCCACCATCGCCGACGTTCGGTGGGCCGGCGCTCGCCGACCCGCTGCGCGGGTACCCCGGCGAGCTTGTCCCACCCTGCAATTTGCCATCCTTCCGCTGGCCGCCATGCCAGCCGCGATCGGCCTGCAAGTAGCCGCGAGCCTGGTTTGGGGCGCGGCGATTGCCGCGGCGGTGTGGTGGTTCTTCCGCGTGCTGGAGAGCGACGACCTCGCGCAAGGGTCCGAGTGGCGTTACGACGTCAGCCGCATGAACGAACTCCGCCGCATCGATCCGCTCTATCGGCTCTTCCAACCGCTGTTGAGCGTGCTCGCCCGCATGAACCGCGTCATTTTCGTTGACCGCCTGCCGGAGATTTACCGGCAGATCCAGGCGGCCGGGCTGCCGCGCTTCTGGCTGCCGGAGGAGTACCTGGGCACGCATGCAATTGCTTGCGCTCTGTTCGATGCCGCTTTGGATCTATATGTTGTTTTGGATTTTCGGCTCGCAAGGCATGCTGCTCGTGCCGCTGGCCGTTATCGCCACGGCGCTGTTTCTCCGCTATCGGCTGGCCATGCGGGCGGCCGCGCGGCTGCGGCAGATCAAGCGCCGCATGCCGTATCTGCTGGACTTGCTCACGCTGCTCATGGAGGCCGGGGCCACGTTCCTCAACGCCTTGAACCAGGCCGTTGATGAGTTTCGCGGGCACCCGGTTGCCGAAGAGTTCGGCCGCGTGCTGGCCGACATGAACCTCGGCAAGACCCGCATGGAGGCATTCCAGGCGATGCGCGACCGCCTGGCCGACGACGAAATTACAAGCATCATCGGCACGATCATCCAGGGCGAGCACCTCGGCACGCCGCTGGCCCGCATCTTCCGCAGCCAGGCCGACGTGCTCCGCGTCAAACGCTCGCAACGGGCCGAATCGATCGCCGGCGAGGCGGGCGTGAACATGCTCATGCCGGCCGTGCTCGTGATGGCCGCTACGGTGTTGATCATACTCGGGCCTTTCCTGTTGAACTTTTTCAAGTTTGGTATGTCGATTTAGGGTGGGGCAGATTGCCAATCTGCCATTAGTACGGCAGATTGGCAATCTGCCCCACGAAGCAGGCGAAATCTCATATGGCCGTCAAGACCCAATGCCCGCGATGCAAGCAGCCGCTTTCCGTGCCCAGCAAGCTGGCCGGCAGCTACGCGAATTGTCCGCGCTGCCAGGGGCGGTTTTGGATCTCGAAGGACGCGCCGCTCGATTCCTCGATCAGCGATTCGGTGAGCCTCTCGGGCAGCGCGTTGACGCTCACGCAAGTCCCCGCCGCTCAATCCGCTCAGGTCGCCGTCCCTCCCTCCGCCAGCCCGGCGTCGCCGCCGCGGGCTTACTTCCCGTCCGTCACCCCGCTGGCCCCGGCGGCGACACGGCCGCAAGAGCCGGCGTCCGCCGCGGATCCGACCGTGCCGCCGCTGGCGCGCAAGGTCGCGCGGCTCGTCTCGGCCGATGCCACCGAGTCGAACTTGAAGATCGCCCCGGACGGCCAGTTGCCCAATTTACAGCTCCAAGACGTCGACAAAAAGATCAAGGGCCAAGGGAAGTCTCGCGCGATACCGCCGTTGGTGCTCGTCGCGGCATGGGTTTTTTCCGTGGTCATGACCATCGCCATCTTCATGTTCTCCGGCAATAATAGTGATTCCGAAGCGGTCACGCAGGAAAAGGCCCGGGCAATGAAGGAAATCGAAGACCAGTACTTTGGCGATCCGTCGCACGTCGCGCTGCTCCCCTACCAGGTGCTCCTGCGCGAGGCCCGGCAGGCCCGCGCGCGCGAAGACTTCAAGGCCGAAAAGCAATGCTATCGGCAGGTCCTCGATTTCCTTCGCACCGAGGCGCGCGGCGGCGGCCAGTCTTCGGGCAAACGTCTCGGAAAGGGCATCACCGGCAGCCGCGTCGACGACCGGGAACTGGAAAAGAAGATCATTACGATTTTGGGAGAATAGGCGGCGATGGAATCTGACCGCTACGAGATCCTCAACACGATTGCCCAGGGGGAGTTCGCCACGGTGAGCCGCGGCCGCGATCGCGAATTGGGCCGCGAGGTGGCGGTCAAGCAGATCCACGCGCAGTACCTGGCCGATCCGCGGCAGTTGGCCCGTTACTGGCAAGAGGCCCAACTCCTGGCTTCGCTCCAGCACCCGAACATCCTCACCATCTATGACGTGGTACGGCCGCGCGGATGGCTGATCCTGGAATTGATGCGTGGCAGCCTCAAGCCGGCGGCCGAGGGCGAGCCGATGGACCTCGACCAACTCCGCGCCGTGCTGATCAATTGCCTGGGCGGCCTGGCCTTTCTGCATTCCAACCGCGTGATCCACGGCGACGTCAAGCCCAGCAACATCCTCGTCGGCACGCAGAATCGCGTCAAGCTGGGCGACTTCGGCCTTGCCCGCCGCGCAAGCAACGAGGAAGGCAGCCTCTTGAAGGGCACGACGAAGTACATGGCCCCCGAGCTGCTCTCGGCCCAGTTCGGCGCGGTCGGTCCGGCGAGCGACCTCTATTCGCTCGGCTTTACGGCCTACGAACTGATGACCGGCAAGCATTTCGCGTCGCTGCTGCCCACGCTGGCCACGTTCGGCCGCGACAAGCAGATGGCCTGGATGATGTGGCATTCCACGGCCGACGTCAAGCTGCCGGACATTCAGCGCGTGCTGGAAGGCGTGCCCGACGATCTGGCCCACGTCATCCAGCGGCTGATCGCCAAGGACCAGTCGCAGCGCTACGCTTCGGCGCCGGAGGCCCTTCACGATCTGCAGAGTGGCCGCCCGTTGGCCGACGGCCTGATCGACGCCGCGGTGGCAGAGGCGGAAGCGGCGGCGGCCGCCGCCATCCGCAAGAAGAAGCGCATCCGCAATCTCTCGGTGCTCACCAGCGGCCTGCTCGCGGTGCTGCTGGCCTTGATCGGGTTCGAGCTGTTTAAGCCGAAACCCAAGCTGCCGCCGGTCCACGCCGCCGAACAGATCCACGGCACGATCTCGGACGTTTATCCCGCGCGGCACGAGCTGGGCGTTTCGCCGTCGGACGGCGGCGCGGTGAAGCAGATCATCGTCAAGGACCGCGACATCATCTATGTCAACGGGCAGCGGCATCTGTTGGAGGAACTGCAGCAGGACGATATTGTGGACGTTGTCACGTCCGTCGACCCCGAGCCGCCGCATCGCGACGTCCGCGAAATCCATGCCACGCGGCCGGGCCGCTTCGCCACGGGAAAACTGCTTGCCAAGGACGACCCTGCGCGAACGCTCGACATGTCGACCGGCGACGAGCCCAACAGCTTGCAGCTCAAGATATTCGTCCCTGCGGAGACGCCGATCCTGCTGAACGGCGAGCGGACGCTCGAGGGCAAGCCGGTCATGCTCTCCTCGCTGATTTCCGGCGATCGCCTCAAGGTGAACTACGACTACCAGGAGTCGTCCGGCAACAAGGCCAACAAGCTCGAGGCCTTGCGGCAGGTCGAATTGCAGGGCACGCTGGCCGCCGACTTCGACGCCCGCACGCGCCTGCTTAGCGTCGTCAACAACCAGCGGCAGGTGCTCAAGCTTCCCTTCGGATCGCAATACGTGATCAGCGTGAACGGCCGGCCCGAGGCGGAGCCGATGGCGCTGAAGCGCGGCGACCGCGTGACGATCAAGCACGATTCCTACATCTCCGAAGTGGTCGCCGAGCGGACGCTCGGGGCCGAGGGGGTCGTGGCGCAGGTCCGCTTCGATCCGCCGCACTCGCTCAGCGTGACGGGCGAGGGCGGCCAGAAAACCTACCTCGTCGGGCCGGAGTGCAAGATTTCGCTGGGCGGCGAGCTCGTGCCGTTCGACGCGCTGCGCGCCGGCGACCGCGTGACGATCGAGCATGGCGCGATCGACGCCAAAAACCAGTCGGCCATCGCGGCCGCTTTGATTTCGGCGGAGCGGCCGACCGATCCCCAGCGATGGGCGCTGGTGGTCGCCGTTCAGAATTATGATGATACGAAGCTGGGCAAACTTGCTTACCCGCTGGCCGACGCCGCGGCCGTGGCCGACGCGATGACCAAACGCTACCGCGTGCCGGCCGAACAATTGCGAGTGTTCGACGATCCCAGCGCGGTGACGCTTCAGCGCGAGGCGCCGGATTTCCTCAAGCGGATTCCGGCCGACGCCCGGTTAATCGTCTACTTCACCGGCCATGCGATAAAGGACGCCAAGGGGCAGGTTTACCTTGCGCCCAAGGACTTTCGCAGCGACAAGCCGGACGTCAACGGCTGCGGGCTGCAATGGCTGGTCGACTTGATGGAAGAATGTCCCGCCAAGGAGAAACTCCTTCTGTTGGACGGCAGCCACGCCGGCACGGGCGCGGAGCAAGCCTCGGAGCCTTCCTCCGCCGAAATGATCGCGGCGCTGAAGCGCCAGCCAAACCGGGCCTTGTTGCG
Source organism: uncultured Planctomycetia bacterium (assembly GCA_963707295.1). GTDB lineage: Bacteria > Planctomycetota > Planctomycetia > Pirellulales > Thermoguttaceae > JANXQG01. Next base: position 848,785 of record CAVPPL010000005.1, on the reverse strand, counting down.
AACGGTGACCGCCTTGGCAAGCTGCCGCCAAGGCCAGCGCGGTCTCGACTTGGCCGACCGGCAACACAGCCTGTTCGCCGTGTGCCTGGCGGAGGGCTATGGCGGCGCGGCCGACGTCAATCGCGACACCCGCATCGAGCCGACCGAACTGTTCGCGTACTTGAAAGAGGAGATGTCCGCCGCCAGCCGGGGCAAGCAGACGCCGGAACTGTTTCTGCCCGACGATCGTCCGCCGCGCTTGAGCGAGGCCGCCAAGACGGCCATTCGCCGCATGGCCGATCGCGCGGCACAAACGAAAATCGACTTCGACGCGCTCGAGCAGGAATACAACGAGGCCGTGCAAGCCGCCGGAAACGAACCGGAACCCCGGCTGCTCTATGGACTCTTGTTGATGAAACGCAAGGACGGCGAGGGCCGCGAGAAGGCGATGCAGCATTTTCAGGTGTTGAAGTCCCAGATGCCCGATCGGATTCTGCCCCACGCGGCGCTGGCCTGGCTGCGGATGGACAAGCGCACCTACGCGGCGGCAGTCAACGAGCTGACCGCTATGGCCGCCAAGATCCCCACGCAGTCCGCTCCGGGAGCTCCCTATTCCGCCGAAGCGACGTTCCTCTTCCGCTGGGCCGGCCAGTTGCGCGAACATGCGGCCGGCGTCGGCGAATCGACCCTGCCGCTGCGGGAGGCCCTTGCCGGGCTGGACGAGACGATTGCCGCGCACGGCCCGCAGGCCGTCGAACTCTATAACCAAGGTCGCCAGGCGACGGCCGCCGTCCTGGCCGACTTCGATGTCCGTATGGCTGACTCGAAGGACGAAACGGAAGTCAGCAAGCTGAAAGTCGATCGCAAGCAGCTTTCCAAGTACGCGGACTTTCCCTTGGACAAGTACATCCGGCAGGTTCTGCTGATGCTTGACCAATAAAGCCGGGAATTCTCGTCGAGCATTGTTTGTGTTCACTTTCGCCCGACACCTAATAGTATTTTGCCTTGGCAGCCCCCTTTATGGGTTCATTGAGTACTCCGCAATTTGGCAACGCCCGGCGGATTTTCTTCACGCCATCGTCGGTAACTTTTGTTCCCCTAAGCAACAACAGGTGAAGTTGATTCAATTCCCTAAGACTTTCTAGGCCAGCGTCTGTAACGTTGGTATCGTTTAGGATCAAATCTCGGAGCTGGTTCAGCCCCTTGAGATGTTCCAGCCCCGAGTCTTTGACCTTGGTTCCTGAGAGGGATAGGCTTCGAAGTTGATGCAGCGTCTTGAGATGTTCCAACCCGGAGTCGGTAACGTTGGTGTCATTGAGATCCAACTGTTGAAGTTGGTTCAGTCCCTTGAGACTCATTAACCCGGCATCCGTGACTCCGGTTCCGCCAAGCCATAACTCTTGGAGTTGGTTCAATCCCGCGAGGTTCTCCAGTCCAATATCGGTGACTTTGGTACCGCCAAGAGTCAATGTTCGGAGTTGATTCAATCCCTTGAGATTTTCTAGCCCAACACCCGTGATTTTGGTCCCGCCAAGGTGCAATTCGAGAAGTTGGCTTTTCCCTGTGAGGTTCTTTAGCCCAGCGTCGGTGATCGTAGTGCCGTCCAGGTGCAAAGACTTTAGCTGGTCCAGTCCTTTGAGATTCTCCAGTCCAGCGTCCGTGATCGCGGTGCCCCTCAAGATCAAAGTTTGCAATTGGTTTAGCCCCTTGAGATTCTCCAGTCCGGCATCCGTGACGGCGGTGCCGCTCAAGATCAAATACTGCAGTTGATTTAGCGCCTTGAGATTCTCCAGCCCAGCGTCGGTGACCCGGACGTTCTGCAAGTCTGCTGCATTAACTTCCTGAAAGAGATCAAGGCCAAGCAGATTCCACAACCAAATCGGTCCTGACGGCCCTGACCAGTGGACACCGCCGCCTAGTTTCCCAATCGCTGCCGCCGCTTCCCGTTGTCGCCTTGCCTGTTGTACTTTCACAGGAACCCAACTGCATGGGATTGCCACGGCAACGGTCAGCAGCAGCAATGATCGAATCGAGAACTGAAACCGCCACCGGAAGAACAGGTTAGCGGAGAACAAGAACATCATGAGGAGGATTGTCGCCCCAACCGCCGCCACGGCGCCCAGCACGGCCCAGCCCGTTGGAAACCACTGAAACCGCTCCGACAGCGAAAGCAAGCATTCCGCGGCCAGCAGCCCAATGACGAAGCGATCCGGGGTAAGGCGATTCGATCGGCGTTCGAGCGCGGTGTCAATCATGCCGGTCAGTATAGCATCGCGTGTGCGGGAGCGTAAACGCCCGCAGGATAGGCGCAAGATTGAAAGCTACCAAGGCGGCAAGGCGAACTCAAGACGCCCCCGCCGGGCTTGTCCCGGTGGAGCGCAAGATTGACGACTACCACGCCGCACTCGACCTCTCCTTCCGAAGTTTGCGTTCGCCGCCCGGCCTTCGGCCGGGCGGCGAACGCAAACTTCGGGTGTCGCATTGCGCGGACCAGTGTAGCCACCAATCTTCTTCACCACCGAGACAAGCTCGGAGGGGCCGCGGTCTCGCATTGACGGGAAGAGTAGCCTCCAATCTTTCGCTCTACCGACGCAAGGTCCCCAGCGGCGTAAGATCAGGGACGCGACGCGCTCCGAACCGCCGCGCAGATTGCGCCAAAGTCGTATTCGCTGAACGTTCCCGCGTAGAACCCGTCGTCCCAAATCCGCTTCTGTCCGAGCATATAGGCCAGATTGTTTTGGAAGCTCAAGGCGATTTCCTGCGGCGAGTGCTGGATGTTGCCGCGGAGCGCTAGGTGCAAGTGGTCCAGCATCACCGAAAGCCGCGCTATCGCGTGGCCTTTTTGTGCCGCGATCCTGAACGCCCCATCACGGATGGTAGCTAACGTCGCCTCATCGGTGTGCCGATCGCGCTCGCTCACAACCAAAACCACATGCAGATTGTACCAATATCGCCCATGCGCAGGATTCGCTCGCCTGGCGCAGATCTACCGTCGGACAGCAGATGGTGTACTTGGCCATCTCCGCCGCGAAGCGCGGATCGACGAACCGTTCTTTCGTTACCTGACGCGCGATGTAGGCTTCGACTTCGGAGGTCGTGTTGTCGCCGACGGAGCGAACGGTCACCTTGCGGCTGAAGCCCTCAAACCGCCCGCCCGCGGTCCGAATCGCATGTTGCAGGCGGCCCTTGGCCCGTGTCGCCACGAAAACCGGGCTAATGTTCGGCAGCGCGCTGAACGCGAGTTGAACCTCTCGGGGCGTATAACGCGATTCGAGGAGCCGCAGACCGTCGGTTTCCCAGTGCGGCTTGATCGCCTCCCAATCTACGTCGGGCAGACCGCCCGACGACGCCCATCCAGTCCAGGTGTAGCGGAGATGGTACGCAATCTTGTCTTCTTCAACTTGGTACAGCGGGAGTTGTTGCATAGCGGACAAACTTTATGACCCGGAGGGTGATATGCCCCGTCGTGTTTTTCGCGGTGAATCGCATATTGCAATCTACTGCCGAGAAAGCACAAATGCCATGCCCCGCCAGGCGCAAGGCGGCTGACAAACGCCCCCGCCGGGCTTGTCCCGGTGGAGCGCGAGATTGGTGGCTACCACGCGATCCTTCACTTGCTTCCAGTCCTCGCGGTTGCCGCCCGGCGGAGCCGGGCGGCAACTGCGAGGACTGGGGGGTTGGCGTGGGAAGTCTGCCGTAGCCATCAATCTTTCGCTCCACCGACGCGAGGTCGGTGGGGGCGGCCAGTGTCGGGTCGTGGCCATCACCTCTTCGCACCAAGGCGGCAGCGTGGGCTCCGCCGGGGGGCGGGGCCGGAAACCCTAAAGGCTTACGCCATAAGGACTTGCGAAAAACCCTCAGAATTCCGTCCTTGCCTATTGACATCACATGTTAACTCATTATAATTTCTGTTATGTTCCGTGATGGCTGGTGCCGGCAGTGCCCGGCCCCGTCCCCTTCATAACCCGCCAAACCCCTTGAAACCTGGAGAAAACCATGATTGCCGCATTCGCACCCGACGTTTTCGAGCCGATAACGCCCGTCCTTCCCGCACCGCTTTCAGCGACGCCCGAGCGCGGATCGAGGAAATCGAGCAGCTTTATATGGCAGGTCTTACGACCTACCAGATAGCCGGCCAGCTCGGCCTCCGCCCCCGCGACGTGGGCCGAAACCTGCGGGAAACCCGCAAACGCCACCAGCGGGCGGCCCGCCGCCAGACCCAGGCATTCGCCGTGGGCCAGTGCGCGGCCATCCAACGCGAGGCGATGGAAGGCTGGCGGCGCTCGCAAGAGGCAAAGAAGACCGTCACAACCCGCCACAAGAGCGGCGAGCCCGACGTCGTCACCACCCGCACCGAGGACCGGCCCGGCAATAATGCTTTTCTCAATACGGCCCTCCGCGCGATGAAACAACTCCGCCAGATCGCGGGCGAGGCGCCCGCCGTGCCCCGCCAGGCGAGCGACGCTGCCCAACTCGCCATGCTGGAAGTACTGACGCCGGCCCAAGCCGCAGCCTTGACTCCGGACCAGGTGCAACGGTTCCGCACCGCGCTGGATCGTTGGTCGGTCGTTCTGAATGCAGTCGAGGATGGACTGCACTCGACGGACACCGCGGCGCAAGACCTGCCTGTCGCCGAACCGTACATCGAGACGCCGTCCGCGCCAATTCCGACAGCCGTCGAACCCGCGCTTGATGTACCATCCGAATTGCCGGAAGTTCAAACAGCCGCAACGGCCGGTGCCGAAGCCTCTGATGACGCCGCCAAGGACGCCCAAATGTCTTGCGCTACTCGCAACGGTCGCCAAGAGACAGCTAAGAAAACGCCGCCCGAGCCGCGTCATCCTGAGTGGCCGGCTGAGTCGTTCCTGTCTCGCTCCTGGCTGCCGCCGGACGCCGATTTCGCGGTGAATCGCGGCGAAAATGCGGCTGATTTCGCTGCGGCACTTCACGAGCGAAATGGTTGTGCTCACTAGAAGGATGCCTGCCCCGATTCCCGGCGCGCCCCCTGCCGAGGGCCGCTGGTTTCCGCTATATTTCTTCCAGTGCGGAGAGGTTCTTCATTGTCGTAAAGCCTGCCACAGGAGTTCATTTCATGCGATCCAGCGTTTGCTTTCCCCGGCGGCTGCCGGCCCTGTGGGCAGCAGCAAGCATTACCCTTTTTAGCGGCATCGCCGCTCGTGGAGACGAAGGAATGTGGCTCTTCAACAATCCGCCTAAAAAGATCTTGAAAGATCGCTACGGCTTCGATCCGGACCCGTCCTGGTACGATCACTTGCAGAAATCGAGCGTCCGCTTCAATTCCGGAGGTTCTGGCTCGTTCGTTTCGTCCAATGGCTTGGTGATCACGAACCATCACATCGGCGCCGACGCGCTGCAAAAGCTCTCCACCAAGGACAAGAACTATCTGGCGGAAGGCTTCCACGCCAAGACCCAGGCGGACGAAGTCAAGTGCCTCGATATCGAATTGAACGTGCTGATGAGCATCGAGGACGTCACCGCGCGGGTCGAAGCGGCGGTTCCGGCCGGCGCGGATTCGGGCGAAGCGGAGCATGCCCGCCGCGCGATCATGAACACCATCGAACAGGAATCGACGGAGAAGACCGGCCTGCGGAGCGACGTCATCACGCTCTTTAACGGCGGTCTTTACCATCTCTATCGTTACAAGAAATATACCGACGTGCGGTTGGTCTTCGCGCCCGAGGAGTCCATCGCTTTCTTCGGCGGCGATCCGGATAACTTTGAGTATCCGCGCTACGACCTCGATATCTGCCTGTTCCGCGTCTACGAGAACGGCAAGCCGGCCAAGATCGAACACTTCCTCCAATGGGCGCCGCAAGGCGCCCCGACGGCGACCTCATTTTCGTTTCCGGTCATCCCGGCAAGACTGATCGCTTGACTACCGTGGCTAACCTGGCTTTCATCCGCGACGCGTCGCTGCCCTTCGGGCTCGATTGGATGATGCGACGCGAAGTCCTCTTGATTGCCTACGGACAGCGGAGCGACGAGAACCAGAGGCGGTGCCGCAAGGAGTTGTTCAACATCCAGAACTCTCGCAAAGCCAACGTGGGGCGGCTGGCCGGGCTGCAAGACCCGGCGGTGATGGGCCAGAAGCAAGCGGACGAAAAGGCCCTCCGCGCGGCGGTCGCGGCCGACCCGCAACTTCGCCGAGCGACCGGCGCGGCGTGGGACGAGGTGGCCGCCGCGGTTAAGATCCTCCGCGGCCTGCATAAAGACTTCTTCATGTTGGAAGAAGGCCACGGGTTTCAATGCCATCCGTTCATGATCGCGCGGACGCTGCTCCGCATGGCCGAGGAAGACGCGGTGCCGAACGCCGATCGGCTTCGCGAGTACCGGCAGTCCAACCGCGCGTCGCTGGAGCAGATGGTCTATTCCGCAGCCCCGATCTACGACGATCTGGAGACGGTCGAATTGGCCGACAGTTTGACGCTGCTCGTCACGCTCGAAGGCGCGAACAGCGATCTGGTTGTGAAAGTCTTGGACGGCAAATCGCCGCAGGACCGCGCTGCCGAGCTTATCCGCGGAACGCAAGCTGAAGGACGTGGCCGTGCGGCGGGAGCTGGCCAAGGGCGGCATCGCGGCGATCCGCGCGTCGGACGACCCGATGATCAAGCTCGCGCTGCTCGTGGACGGCCCCGCGCGGAAGGTCCGCCGCGCGAAGGAGCAAAAAGTCGACGAGCCGCTGCGGCAGGCCTACGCAAAGATCGCCAAGGCCCGTTTCGCCGTATCGGGTTCCGAAGTCTACCCGGACGCTACGTTCACGCTCCGCCTGGCCTTCGGCGTCGTAAAAGGCTACGACGAATTCGGGCAGCCCATGCCGCCCTGGACCACGGTGGGCGGCGCGTTCAAACATGCCGAGGAACACCGCAACCTCGAGCCTTTCAATCTGCCGCCGCGCTGGCTTCAGCACAAGGACCAGCTCGACTTCGACACGCCGTTCAACTTCGTCTCGACGGCCGACATCATCGGCGGCAATTCGGGCAGCCCGGTCGTCAACCGCAAGGGCCAGTTCGTGGGCATCATCTTCGACGGCAACATCGAGTCGCTCGTCTGGGACTTCGTATACTCGGACAAGAAAGGCCGCGCGCTTTCCGTACACAGCGCGGCAATCGAACATGCGCTGCGCAAGCTCTATGATGCCGCGCCGCTGGCCGACGAGCTGGGAAAATGATATACTGCGCGAGCGATGAAAAAGACCGGTCCGCTCCATTACCTGGGAATCGTGCTCGTGCTCGCGGTGTTTCTTTTCGCCGCGTGGTTGCTCTACCGCCAGTGGCACGACAACCACTTGACCGTCGCGGGAGTATGGCGCGACTTGCTGGGAATCCACCCCGCGTGGATGCTCGCGGCGGTGGGACTGACGATCATCAACTACGGCATTCTGGCGCTGTACGATTATCTGGCCTTTCGCTTCGCCAAGGTGCCGATCTCTCTGGCGCGTAGCATTCGCCGCGGTGACGAGCTACTCGTTCAGCTACAATTTCGGCGCGACGCTTGCGGGCATCCCCTTGCGCTATCGCCTCTACTCATCGTGGAACATCCCGCTCGCCAAGATCGTGCAGTTGCTGGTGATCATGGCCTTTACGTTCTGGTTCGGCGTCTTTGCCCTGGCGGGCACCCTCTTCGTCGTCGACCCGCTGAGGATCCCGAATCTGCACAAGTTCTGCGCGGAGATGGTAAACGAGTGGCACGTCCCGCCGAAAGCCGTCGAATCGTTCGCCTACTTGTTCGCGGATTCGCGGAAGTTCGGCATTTTTCTGCTGATCCTGGCCGGCGCGTACGTCGGCACCAGCCTCTTGCACCGTGGATCGCTGAAGATCTTCCGCTGGACGGTGCCGGTGCCGCCGCCGCGGCTCACGATTTACCAGATCGGCATTGCGTCGGCAGACATGCTTGTGGCGGGAGCGGTGCTCTACATGCTCTGTCCGCCGGTCAAAGGCGGCTACTTGACGGTGCTGGAGGTCTACATGGTGGCCTTCGTGCTCAATGTGCTCTCGCACGTGCCCGGCGGTTGGGGCGTCATCGAGGGCACGGTGATGATACTCCTCCGCGAATTGCATCTCGTTCATGATCCGGACAACAATATGTCCAAAGTGCTCGCGGCGATCGTCGTCTTTCGCGTAATCTACTTCCTCCTGCCGCTCTTGATTTCTCTGGTGCTGGTTGGCTTGCACGAATATGCCTTGCGGAAGAACTGGATCCGGCCGCTGATGCCGTCGGCCGAGGACGCGTCCTCCAACAGTCTAGTGCAAGGCATTAGCGCGAAGCCGCAAGCGGAGAAGGCGTAATGCGGTTACAACCGCACACTCGCCGCGGTTTCCGGCTCTCGCCGCGGTTTGACGGATGGCGCATTGTGCCGCAGCAATGATTGTGTGATGAAATGCGGTGCCGGTACGCGGCCGATCTCGTGGACGACGCTCCGCGCGGGCCAACGGACGAGGAGCACAATCGCCAATGCCCGCGCGAGCGTTGAAATCGCAAATAGCGCGAGATACGCTCCGCGGCCGGCCCCCAGCGCGGCCAAAATCCCCGCGCCCAAAAGCGATCCGCCCGCCATTGCCGCCGAGTTTGCTAAGTTGAAAAAGGCCAGCACGTCGACCCGCTTTTGCCGCGGGATCGTCTCGATGAACAAGAGCAGCGTCGCCAGGTCGAAGGCGCACCAGGCCATGCCCGAATAGATCTGCACGCCGACCAGATAGATCCAGTTGTTGGACGCCAGCCAGAACGCGGGCACGAACACGCTGGCCGCCGCGCTGGTCCAAAAGACCCGCCGCACTCCGACGCGGTCGGCAATTCGGCCCACCGTGGGCAGAAAGTAGATCTTGGCTACCGTGGCGGTACAGATCACGATGGCGTAGATCGTGTACGAGAAATGCAACTCGCCGAGCATGAACGGATTGAAGTACGGGCTCGAGATCTGCACCGCCGCCTGTGCGGCCATGAGATAGAGCAGCAGCCGGCCGTTCTCGCCCATGCTCAGTGAACGGAAGAGGCTCGCCAGCGGCATGGCCGGCGCGGCGCGGCGGCTGCGGCTCGCGGTGCATGGTAAGCAGTCCGAAGGAGACAATCCGGCTCGCCGCCGCCAGGAAGAACAGTACCGCGAAGACCGCCAGGGGAATGCTCAACCGCGCGGCCACTTGCAAGGCGACCCCGCCGGCCAGAAAGCCCGCCACGATGCCCCACTGATTGATCCGCGTCCGCCGGGCGAAGTAGCGAATCCGCACCCGCGCGGGCACGAGCGTCTCGATCCAGGCGTTCCAAGGGCCGGCCGCGCCCAGGCCAGTCGCCCAGTAGACGGCCACCAGGGCGAAGACGGCGGCAGAGCTCATGCGGCCGGTAAACGCGGCAACGAGCAGCGGCACGAACGTCGCCGCCTGCACCGCCGCGCAGATCGCGACCCACCGCCGGTACGATCCGCACCTCGCCAGCAGCCAGGGCGACGCCAGTTGCATCAGCGCGCCGACGACCAGCGGCAGCGTGCTCACCAACCCGCACGCCAGTTGGCTGCCGGTGAGCGCGAGCACGAAGGCGGGCAGATAGGTCTCGCCGACGCCCACCATCACGTTGTTGGCCGTTCCTTCGGCGGTCGAGAGGCGAAGATCCGTTCGCAGCGTGTTGAACATCAAGGTAGTCGTGCGTTGTGAAAGCGATGCTGTCGTCGGCCCCCCGAATCTGTGATCGGCGGGGCTGCCCGTGGCAAAGAGGTACTGCTATCGGACGCAATCGAGTAAAACTGCATGAAAAATCGGCACGCCGAGCACGGTTGTGGCTTTCTAGGGCTCCTTCCGGCGGCACACTTCCGTGGACTGGTGTCAATGCAAGCAGAGCTGTCCCACTTGGCTTTGGGACGATACGAAAAGCGGGCCGCGAAGGAAAGGCGAGTTTCCCGCGGCCCGCCTGTTGCGCTTTCGCAAATCGCGATTGGTGGTTTTGTCGCCGGAATCAGCCGCAGGGTGGGCTGATCGGCAGAGCGTCAGAAGACAAACCTTGCTTGATATACACGCGCGGGTGCCGCTACAATCAGGGGCAGGCAGTCAAGGCGCATGTGGTCCTTCTGACGGGCTGTAAGTCTCTGTAGGGCCGTACGTGTCATGCACTAACCGTTGTGACCACCGACGAAGTTGACGGGATTCCGACCAGCAAGGGACTTCATGCCGGTGCTTATAGACAAGGAGGGTGAATAATGAGGGTCGGTTCATTGCTTGCGGGCGTGATTGCAAGTGTCGGCGTGGGTCTGATTGTCGAGGCGAAAAGCAATGCGCAGACCGTTTCGGAGGCTCGTCGCGACGTTGTGGCCGCGCCAGATCTGTGCCAACGGCTGGCCCAGTCCCTTGCCACCATCCAGTCGGCGTACGAAGACACAAGGAAGTCAGGGAAGGTAGAACGCCGCCAACTGTGGCAGGTAGGTGAGGCCCTCCCGTGGCGCAGCACATGCCAGCCGTCCTGCCGACGCGAGCGCTTCGAACTAAAGCAGACGCCGCAAACCTGGCCGGCCGCTACCGACGCGATGTCCCTGCGTGCCCTGCTGTCTGATAAGGTTCCAGGTGTACGTGCATTAGCAGCCGAGGCGCTGGCGACGCTCCATCAGCCAGAGGACGTGTCGAGATTGGCAGCGTTGTTGACCGACGGCGCCGAGGCGACGATGGAACTGCAAGCTCCCTTCGTCGGCCAACAAGTCCCTCCATTCCCAGTCGGTCCTCAGCCAGATGCGGGCACTGGGCATACCTGGCGCAGCAGCAGCGTCGCCAGCCATGCCGCATGGGGATTGTACCTGATGTTGGGGGACTGTTGCCCGAAAGTGATCGTCGATCTTCTATACATGGACTTCGGCGCATCCAGTCTCGCCAAATCGTCGCAACCGGCTGCGATCGATGCCTCTATTGTATCGTCCCTCGTGGCCGGCGATCCGAAGGACCACTTGTGGTACTGGCAGGAATACATCCACCGCGCCGTGCATCAATTGGATGACGCCGCCGAAGACCGCGCCCGCACAAATACCCCGGGATTCAGCCAACTTGACTGGCGGCGTCGATCCAAGGCAGTTTCTGACGAGCAACGGAGCGGAAGGAAGAATTGGATGAAATCGTTCTTTGTGCAGATGCGGGCCGGGCCTGCTGAACGTCGGGCGATGGTCCGTTTGCTCGCATGCGACGTCCACCAGGGCGGGGCCGACATGGCCTACTATGACACCCGCGATAGGCTTCTCTTCAATGGACCGCTGGAACTTGGGCTGAAGAAGGACCGCATTCTGCAGTTGTTCGACGGAATCGGCCTTTGGCCGAGGGAGCAAAGATTTGGGGGAGGAGAAAGCCAAGTTGTGGAGCGTTTGGCAATGGCATGGAAGGAGTGTTTCACTGCCGACGACGTGCCACGACTCCTCTCGCGTTTTTCTGGCAACGACTGGTGGTCGGCACGTGCCGCGATCGTAGTGGCGTTGTCCCACCTCATGCCAACTACCGGTAGGGCCTCCGACGATCCGGCCACTGCCGAGGGTTTCCTGCGACGCACACTGAAGCAGGACCACGAAGTGTGGGTCCGGGAGCGCGCCGCATTAGAACTCCTGCGCATGGACGCGGATGTTCACTGGCCCTTTCTGAAGGACCGATTCTTCGCCGACAGGGACAATGGCGACGATCTTCCACGCCACATCCTCGAATGGTTCGCGAAGGCGCCTGCGGGCGATGGCCTAACGAGGAAGCTGATTGAGTTGGTGAGTGATGACCGATACCGCCCTCTTTGGCTCGAAGCTGAAGTCTCTTTTGGCAAGGGCGTGGATGGTGGCGTCTGTCGCCGTTATGCCCGCGAGGCGATCAATGCCCGTATTGGTCGCACCGTAGTAACCAACGAAGACCTCGCGGCGCTGCAAGATCCCGAAAAGGGACCGGCACGCCTACGAGTGATTCTGGCACGGGTACGGGGCATTATAAAGCCGTAAATTGGACGTGTTCCGAGAATTCCTTTAGCGGGCTTTCGGAGGGGCCGGGTCTCTCGTCAGTTTTTTGTACCAAACCATCAAGTAATAGACCGGAATGCCGGCGAGCACTACGAAGATTCCCGCAATGCCCTTGATCCCCTCGCTGTGATACGCGGAATAGAGCATCCACAGTGAGACGACGATATACAACGCCGGAACGAACGGATAGCCCCAACACTTATAAGGCCGCGGATGATTGGGGAGCTTGTGACGAAGAACGAAAATCGAGCACACGGTCATTGCCCAAATGACCGCCAAGGTCACGCCGAGTAGATCCAAGATTTGCTCGAAGCTGCCCCAGACTATGAATGCGCATCCGACGATGGCCTCTAGCAAAATCGCCGCGTTGGGCGTTTTGTACTTGGGATGGATGTTTGCCGCCCACTTGAAAAAGAGCCCGATCGCGCCCCATCGCGAAGACAGTCCGCGGATTGGAAAGCAAGGTGGCGCTGAGCGTGCCCAGAACGGAAAGCGCGACCAAGCCTTGAGCCAGGATTTTCGCCCAGTCGCCGAAGAGATTGCTTGCCGCAAGCTTGGCGACCGTCTTCGTACCCACGATTTCGTGGAGCGGGACCGCGTAGATATAAACCGCGTTCATGAGCACATAAACCAGCGTCACCAACAGCGTGCCGAATATCAGCGAGAGCGGAATGGCTCGCTCCGGCCGGCGGACTTCTTCGGCCATCAGGACGGACGCGTTCCAGCCCGAATAGGCGTAGGCCATCGGCACGAGCGCCGCGCCGATTGCGAAAACAATCGGCTTGGTCTCGCCGGAAAAAAGAGGAACAAAATGGGCCGAACTTCCGTGGCCGATCGCGAAGCCCAACACGACCAGAAGCAGCATGGCCATAATCTTGGACGAGGTCAAGATATCCATCACGCCGGCGCTTAATTTCACGCCGCGGCAATTCAAAAAAGTAAGAACGGCGACAACGGAGATGGAAAAGAGTTTGGCCTCCAAGGGTCCCGCCCAAGTTCCCGTCTTCAATGCCTCGTCCCAGCTAGTATTCATGCCGAGATACCCCGCGGCCGCGATCGCCAGAAACGCGAGCGTTCCCGCGGTTGTGACCAGCGAGTAAGCGAAGCCGTACAAAAATGCGACGAGCGGCCCGAAGGCTTCTTTAAGATAGACGTATTCCCCGCCGGCCTGCGGAAACATGGTGCCGAGTTCACCATAGGCGAGGCGCCGGCGATTGTCGTCAGGCCGCCGATGGCCCAGGCCGCGAGCACCCATCCCGCGGTCGGCAGATCGTGCGCGACTTTGCCGGGCGTGGTAAAAATGCCCACGCCGATGATGTTGCCGATCACCAGCAAGATGCACGTGACGAGGCCTAGTTCGCGCTTGAGAACCGCCGGCCCAACCCCGTAGCCTTGGTTCATTGGTGTCTCTCTGGGAATCGGTTTTAGACGAAGACTGCGATTGCGATTTGCAACAGCTTACTCATTACGACAGCTTATTCATAGCCCCAATCAATGCCGCCGACCGGAAAACCGATTAAAAGCATGGTCACACGTCCTATTCCCGTTCCCCCGCAGTAAACTCCGTCCACGGCTGCGACGGCCGGCTCTTCAGGTTTCCGCGCATCCAGTCGAATTGCGGATGCGCGTTGAGGAATTTCTCGGCGTCGAAGGCCGTGCCGCAGGCCGATCCCCACCGCGCGGCAAACGACATCCGCCGGGCCATTTGCGTGTCCACCACCTTGGCGTCGAACGTGCCGGCGGGTTTGAACGGCGTCCCTTCGGCCGTGGTTAGCACGTCGAGATCGTTGTGCATGCACAGCGTGCGGTAGCCGGGGCTCTCTTTTTGCAGGAAGGTGTCAAAATGGTCCGCCTCGAATGCCTTCGCGCGCTCCAAGTCGATCTGCCCGGCATATTGCTTCATAAGCTGCTTCCAGCGGACCCGCCGCGTCACGTCCGATTCGCGGATGTCGGTCTCTCTGGCCGTGGTCTCCAATCGCAGGATTTTCAGGTCCTCGGCGACGTTGGAGCCGACAAAGTAGCCGTCGGTTTTCTTCTCCAAACGGACGTACTTCAACCCCATCTCAAGCCGGGCGATTTCCTTGGTATTCACGTCTCCAATGAGCCAGGCGTTGGCGTAGCCGCCGTTGTTGCCTTTCTTCATGATCTTGCACCACTCGTCGAGCGAGGAGGCATCCTGCATCGCCCGGCGCATGCGGACGAACTCGGGAATTTTCTTGGCGTCGAACTCCTCGAAATTGCTGATCGTAGTCTCCGAGCCCACCAGCCCGGCGTCGGTGATGAAGAAATCGGTGCCGCTGTGAATCCAGCCGGCCGTGGTCTGCATGAGGATGCGGTGGCCCTTGGCGGGCTGGATGTCGAGGATCACGTTCGAGAACGGGTCGAGGTATCCGCCCATCGTGTTGTGGCCCAGCACCACGCCGCCGTCCTTGGTCATGCCGCCGGTGGCGATGAAGGAACTGCAGGCTTCGTGGGGGTCCTGCTTGGAATCTGTTTTCGACAACTTCTTCTTTTCGCCGGGCCACCAATAATCTTCGAGTTCGATGATCGCATTGAGCGTGATGACTTCCTCGAGCGACGAATTGACGCCGGCCGCCCGCAATCCCTCGACAATGCCGTCCATCTCGTCGCGGTCCTCGGTATCGACCTTGGGACCGAGGACCTTCTTGGCCTTCTTAACCAGCCAAGGCCAATCCATGCCGGTGTGGTAGTTCCAGATGATTTTGGTGAGGCGTATTTCGTCGCGAATTTCGTCGGCCAGCAAATATCCGTGCTGGAAGCCGCGCTCGCGCGGCTCGCCTTCGATGTGCAGATAGATCCAGCCATGTTTCTCGTGGCGATTTGCGTGCCGAAGCCAGCCCTTTTGTTCGTCCGTAAGCGGCGAGTAGTTGAGACCGGCATGTGGCGCGACGGAAGCGGATGCAGATGGAGTTGCCTTCTGACCGAGCGCCGCGGAACCCGCCCGATGACAGACGATGAGAACGATGGCGAATGTCAACAGTTTTTTCATAATACGAATCAGTGGTGATATACGGCAGGGAGTGTTTATTATGCACCAAAACGTGTGGGAATCAAGACTCGCACGAAACTGCGATACGGGCCGAACGATTGGCTGCGCCATTCAGGGCGGCAGTTTCGCCAGGGCGAGGACCGCGTCGCGGAGGTCTCGGCAGATGGTTTCCGAAGCTTCCTTGCCGCGGCGGAGGTTGGTGTAACAGCGCGGTTGGCCAATCATTAATCGCAACTTTCGTGGGCGGGGGATGGCGGCGCCCTTCGGCCACGCCGCGAACGCCCCGTCAAGATAGCAAGGCACGACTGGCAGGTCGCGGCCGGCCAGCAGCAGCGATATGCCCGGCCGAAACTCGCCAATCTCGCCGGTCGTGCTGCGGGTTCCTTCTGGGTAGATGAGGAGAATGTTACCCGGATTGTCCAATAACGCACGGCAAAGGCCCAGGCTTTGGCGGATGTTGCTGTAGCGGTCAAAGGGGAGCGCGTTGACGACAATCGCGGCGAGCGCGGTGCGTGGCGCGGTGACGAAGAAATACTCCTTGGCGGCCGCCGGAATGACGCGATGAAGTTTCCGCAGCGGCAACGCCGAGAGGATTGCCGGCGTATCGAGGTGGCTGGCGTGGTTGGCGACGATGATATACGAGCCTTCGCGGGGCAAGTTCTCGCGGCCGACGATCGTTAGGCGATGATAGGTCCGCAGCCAGCCGCGGAGCAATATCGCGGCGGCGCTCCGCAGACCGAATACCAAGAGATCGGGCTCGCGAGGAAACTGCCGCAGCCGCTCGACGATCGACTTGTCAAGCTGTTCGGAAATCTCGTAATGCCACGGGTCCATGAAACTTTTGCTCCGGCTCGGCGGGGCGGGATCAGAGGTCATTAAACCAGCGTACCATGTGGAAGAACAGCGGGGCGACATAGATCAGGCTGTCGATGCGATCCAAAATGCCGCCGTGTCCCTTCAGCACCGCGCCGGTGTCCTTGATGCCAAGATCGCGCTTGATCACGCTGATGGAAAGATCGCCCAACTGGCCGGCGATGCCGACGATCAGGCCGGTAAGCACTAGTTCCAAGGTGGAAAAATGGGGGAACGAAAACCGCATCAACCACGGCAGCGCCAGGGAAACCGCGAGCGCGCCGAGCGAGCCTTCCCACGTTTTCTTGGGACTGATGTTGCTGCGGAGCGGATGCCGGCCGAATAGCTTGCCGCAGGTGAACGCGGCGACGTCGTTGAGTTCCACCGCGAAGATCAGATACAGAAGATATCCATAGGCCCGCTCCGAGTTGGCGAGAAACGCCACGTGGCCGAACATCCAGCCGATGTAGGTGAAACCCAATAGCGCGAGCGAGATCGTTTGAAGCTGCCCTTGCACACGGTTTCGCACGATCGGCACGAGCAGGATAGCGGCCATGACATAAGCTGGCAGTATCGCGAACAGGCCGTACCAGCCAGTCCGTCCATTGCCGGGGTCGCTCACAAGCGAAACGATGGCCACGGCAAGAATGCCCAGATAGACGACGCACGTCATCGCCCAATCGCGGTACAACCCCGTTGCGCGGGCGAATTCCTTGAAACCAAAGAGGCTAACGAGCGTAAAGAAAACGATCGACGCGGCGCGGCCAAGAAAGAGGGCCAAGAGCACCAAGGGAACCATGACGAGCCAGCCGAGGTAAGCATTCCAGGCGTGCTCAACGTTGCGGCCCAAGCCCCAACGTAATACGGCGAGCACCGCGCCCGCGACTGCCAGAAGGCCGGCGACCAGGAAGAAGTAAGTGAGAAAGACGTGGCTTGCGAGCGCTGCGGTTGGCCCCATCATGGCGTTATCTCCCGTAGTCGCTTGGCTATCCGCCCCAGACGCCGGCCGGCGGTCCATAATTCGCCGGCAATGACCAACGCGAGCACCCAAGCGGCCGCGCCCCAACCGGGCGCACCAATATCGACCCGCCAGGCCGCCGGCGCCGCGGCGCAATAAACGGCGAGCAACGTCATAACGAAGGCCCGCTGCGGCTTGGCCATCGGGCCGCAGAACTCCTGCTGCGCCCCGGCCACTCTGCCCTGTGCCCGCAGGTACGCCAAGAACACTGCCAGCAAGGCCGCGACGTAGCCCAGCGCGGGCAGTCCGCCCAGCGCATAGCCCGCGCCGATGAACATGGCGGCGTCCGAGACGCGATCGGGCACCTCATTGTACATCGCGCCGAGCGGCGAAGCCTTGCCAACTTCGATCGCCACCATGCCGTCGAACATGTTGGCCAAGAGGCGAAGTTGAATGAAAACGGCGGCGGCGAGAAAAGCCATCCTGTTCCAAATGGCTTCCGACGCAATCGGAGTGACGGCAAACGCCGCGCCGGCGGCGATGCCGGCTACCATGCCCGCCACGGAAATTGCATTGGGCGACGTGCCGCGGGCGGCCAGCCAATGGGCAACCGCCTTCGACGCGGCGCGTTCGCGCGAGGCGAGCGGCCGGCGGTCGGGCTCAAGGTTCTGCTTGCTCATCGCTACTTCCCTGCTACTTCCCGAGGCCCATCAGGCACATTCCCGCGGCCAGAAGCAACATGCCGGCCACATTGACCGCGCGGATCGGTTCGTTGAAAGCGAACCGGGCAATGATCGCCGCCCAAACAAATGTCGTGGCGTAAACGGGGTAAAGCACGCTCATCGCTCCGCCGCGTTTGAACGCCGCCACGAAAAGGACCATCACGAGGATATAGCAGACAATGCCTCCCAAGAGCGGCGGATTAGCCACGTAGCTCCACGGCGAGTCGGTTGTCCGCTCAGCGCCGGATTTATAAAGATACTGGCCCGCCGCGCCGAAGAACGCGGCGAAGAGGAACAACACGATGGAAAGCAGCGGCGTCTTCATGGAACGTCCCTTTACGCGGCCTTAGTAGCGAGCGGCAAGATACTACTGTAAGCTTACTGGCGTTTCGCAAGTTTACAATACGAGTAAATCGAAATAGCATTGGCTCGAGTTGAGGTCGGAAGCGATGCGCACTTGCTCGCGGCAAAACATACCGACGTCGTCATCACCGCGCCGATCGGCTCGCACTGTTCTTGCGACACTGTGGCTGGACGGCAATTGTGACGCAATCGGCCAATACCAAGGCTGACCAGAGTCTTGCCGCGGACGGCCGCTGTACGCCCCAGTGTTGCTTGATATTCTGAATCCGCTCGAGTCTCAATAATCTTTTTACGCGCATTTGAATGCGCGTGACGTGTATAATCGAATACGGACAGCCGTACGTCTGAGTCAACTGCATTGAATTGAGGCAAGGAGGATAGAACGCCCGTGGCGAAGAAACTGAAGCCTGACCCAACTGAAGAGCTTGCGCGTCAGCAGAAGATTAAGAAGCTCGGAATCATCGCGATGTTCTCGGATGACGCTCTAATGGATCGGTTAGTCCTGAAGGGCGGCAACGCCTTAGACCTCATTCACCAAGTTAGCGCCCGAGCTTCGGTTAACATCGATCTATCAATGGACAGTGACTTTACCGCTGGGGAGTTGAGCGAGGTGAAGAAGCGCATGGAGAACGCGCTTCAAGCCACATTTCGGCCTGAAGGCTTGGAAGTATTTGATGTTAGGTTGGACGAACGGCCGCCGAAAATAACAGCGGATTTGGTCGATTTCTGGGGCGGGTATGGCATTGAGTTCAAGCTCATTGAGTCGAACCGATACAAAGAGTTCGAAAACGACATCGAGGCACTTCGAAGAAACGCAATTCCGCTCGGCCAGGGAACCAAGTTCTCAATCGAAATAAGCAAGCATGAGTACACTATCGGAAAGGCAGAAGTTGACTTCGATGGATACTCCGTTTTTGTGTACACTCCCGAGATGATCGCGTGTGAAAAGCTCCGGGCAATTTGCCAGCAGATGAATGAGTACAGTTCAGTAGTGAAGCGAAAAAGGCCCGGAACTGCTCGAGCACGGGATTTCATTGACATCGAGAGAGTTATCAGCGCCTGCAGTATTGATCTTGCAACTGAGGAAAACCGGGTTCTCCTCGCGAGTGTCTTCGCGGCCAAACGCGTGAAGCTCTGGCTGCTCCGGAACGTCGCCGCGTACCGGGAGTTTCACCGGCAGAACTACAACGCGGTCGCGGCTGCCATAAAGCCGGGTGTGAAACTGAAGGAATTCGACTTCTACGTGGATTTCGTGATTAGCCTGATCAAGCGACTAGAACCCCTTGGGGATGAATAACCGCCAGTCTTTTACATACTCTTTCTCCATTAGACCGTGCTCAAGATAGAGATCGAATTCTCTCGGTACGCGGCGCAGTAGATCTAAGGAAGAGGGCTTATACCCTGCGCGTTCGAGGTAGAATCCAACGGCCTGATGAAAAGGGTAAATGAATGCAAGTTTCTTGAGAGTCGCTGCAAGACGGTTTACCGAAACACGCTCGCGAGCCAAGACGAACGCCTTGAGAACTTCGGTTACGCCCCCCGAGTAAACGGGGCGAACGGTAATGTCGATAAGCGTGCGCTCAATGTTTGTCACGCGTATCCTCCCAAATAACTCGCCGCCGGCGCCGTCGAACTGCTGCTCTGCAACGCCTAGATTTGCCGTGTTTTTTCCATTGAGAAAAACAATGCGGTATTCGTCGGTCTCCGCAACTCGCTTCGTCACGCGTACCGGCCTTTTGAATGCCGCATTGATGGTCGCCTGTGTGAGTTCTCCGGCTAGCCAGCTCTCAAGTCGCTGCTCCTCGTTGATGTAAAGTGTCTTTGGCGATTGCTCCGTGAGTCCGTGAATCTTTACTGCTGAATAATGGCTGAAGAAGCACTTAGCGCTAATGCCAAGTACAATTTCATAGAAAGGGATACGTCCCCATGCGTAGACTGTCTTTTTCTTATATGGCGGCGGAAACGGAAACTCGAACACCGAAAGATTCGCCGAGTCTTTCAGGAAGCGTATGAACTCTGATGTGCTGGTTTTGAGGGTAAGCCGCCAGTACGCGCGCTGCTGGTTCAAGATTCGAGAGAGGTCCGCGTGGTGAAGGACTTTGCTGGGAAGCTGGTCAAAGTATCGGATGATGTCCGATCGAGCGATTTGTATACGTTTTTTGGCCATTATTGCAGCCAGTCAGTGGTGTGGAGGATAGTATATATACTATCCTCCACGCGAAATGGGTCAAGCCGCCTCAATAAACGCCGAAAACACGATGAATCAGGGATTCGAGATGCGGGGATGTATATATACATCCCCGCACGCCGGTTTGCAGTTATCAGAAACTGGCTATTCCGAGCGAAGACCATAGGCAAGCCCCACTCAACTAGGAAGTATATATACTTCCTAGTTGAGTGGGCGCTTGCCTATTCATTGGGCGCGATCGTCGTCCGAGCACCGTTCGCGCCCGCGTTTTTATAGCCCTGCCACAACCATTCCAGCGCTTCGGGCAGCGTTTGCTCTTTCACGCTCCTCTCGCAATGCCCGGTATTGCGCGAAAATGCGAACTGGTAATGATAACCCTTCGCGGCCAGCGCCTTGGCCATGTTCTCGTTCGCCAGGACCCAGTCGTGCATGTTGTCGCGCATGACGTTGGGATTGTAAAGGTCGCGGTCGCCGACTTCCATCCAGATGCGAATCGGCTTGGCCGGGCTGTTCGGTATCAGGCGCTCGTGTAGTTCCCACGCGCCGTGCGGCGTTTCATCACTATGAGGCCACTGCTGGTTCACGAAGGTGCCGGAATAGGAAAGAACGCGGTGATAGAGTTCGGGGTGATACCAGGCCATGATCAATGCGCAAGCGGCGCCGCTGCTGCAGCCCATCGTCGCCCGGCCGTCGGGGTCCTTAGTCAGTTTTACGTGGCACTCTTTCTCGACCAGAGGCAGCACTTCCTTCTCGACAAACTCGGCATAGAGGCCGGACATGGTGTCGTATTCCAGCCCGCGCTGGCTGCCTTGAGCGTCGCCGCCGCCGTTGCTGATGGAGACGGCAATCATTGCGGGCACGCGGCGCTGGGCGATGAGATTGTCCAACACCGTGAATAGGAGCTTGTCGGGGCCGTCCGCGCCGACGATGAACGGCGAGGCCGTGCCGGGCACGTATTGCCGCGGCACGTAAACCGCGACGTTCCGGGTGTAGGGAGCGGAGTGGCTGGCCACCACAAGCCGGGCCGGGTTGGCCGGATCGGCCTTGCCGAACGTGTTTGCCTCCCGCACGATGCCGGGGTAAATCTTGCTGTCGGCGGACTTCATCGTAAGGTTAAAAATCGCTCCCTGCGGCACACCTGGATGCACTTCGCTATCGGCCGCGCGCGTATGAGTCGGACCGAGGATGAAGTTTCCATCCACATTCGCGGGCGGAACGGCGCCGTCGGGTAATTCCTTGGCTTCAACATAGCCAGGCGAGCTTGGATCGCGGGCAGGCGGACCCCTTCGGCCGACGGCGGCAAGCGCCTGATAAACGCCAGCGGTCAGGCACAACAAGAATGCAATGCAAGTTCTTGATTTGATATTTCTTTTCATTTCTTATCACGTTTTTCCTGAGTAGTTTTTTCGGCGGCGAGACCTTTCGCGGCCTTGGATGCGGCATCGGCGGCGGCGGACAGTTCGCGAGCGGCCCGCTGCTTTTCCTCGAAGAGCTTTTGCGCCGCGTCGGCCTCGCGGCGGGCTTTTGCGGCGGCGGCCTCGGCGGCCGTCGCCTTGGCCTGCGTTTCCTTCAGCAGCACATCGAGCGAGGGCGGATTCGCGGCCAATCGCGAAATGATTTTGCCGTCGGCCGTGGAATAGACGCGGACCTCGCCCGACCAGTCGCCGGAAATGAGCCGCT
Organism: uncultured Planctomycetia bacterium; assembly: GCA_963707295.1. Classification (GTDB taxonomy): domain Bacteria; phylum Planctomycetota; class Planctomycetia; order Pirellulales; family Thermoguttaceae; genus JANXQG01. Next base: position 827,062 of record CAVPPL010000005.1, on the reverse strand, counting down.
TGCCGTCGTCGGTGGCGGCGACTTTCATCACGATGTCGCCGCACCATTCGTACTGCCGAACCTGATTGCCGGAAGCGTCCCAGAGCTTGACAACGTGGTCGCGGCCGCCGGAAACGAGCCGCCCGTCGTGAAGGAACTGCAGCGACTCGACGCCGCCGCCGTGGGCCGAGATGTTCTTGATCCGCTTGCCGTTTTCGATCCGCCAGAGCGTAATAATGCCGTCTTCGCCGGCGGTGGCCAGCACGTTAGAATCGTCGCGCCAGCTCATCGCGGTCACCGCCGCCTTGTGCCCTTCGAGGACCTGGAACTCGCGGTCGGTGCCGGCTTCCCAAACACAGACCCCGCCGGCGCGATCGGCCGTGGCCAGCAGGACGCCGTCGGGACTGAACTCGACGGCCGTGATCCAATCGGTGTGCTTTTTGATTTCGACCGTCGCGGCACCGTCGGCAAGATTGAAGATCCGCACAAGTTTTTGCGGCCCGCCAAGTGCGATGAGCGATTGGTTGGGACTGATATCGGCGGCGAGGACGGCGTCAAGTTCGTCGCCCACCTGCGTAAGACGCTTGCCGGTGCGAACATCGTAGGCGGCTGCCAGACCCTTGGCCGCCGCATGGCCGCCGCCGGCCAGCAACAGCTTGCCGGAGCGACTGAAGTGGAGCGAATAGGGAATGCCTTCGGGAAACGGCAGGATGCCCGCCAGTTCGCAGGAGTCCGTATTATAGAGGACGATCTGCCGCTGGCCGCCGATCGCCAGCAATGGCGCCCAGGGGGCGGCGGCCAGCGCGGTGATCGCGGCCGGCCGGGCCGTGTAGACCGTCGCCCGGCGGGAAACGCCCTCGGGCATGACCGGCGGGCCGGCCGGCCGCGCAGCGCCCCCGGTCATGGCCAGGCTGACGGCCGGCTTCTTGACGACGGCCTTCGAGCCGGAGTCCTTCAAGGCGCCGCCTGCGATCCACTGGCGGATGATGTCAATTTTCTCGCCAGGTATCTTGCCGCCGCCGGGCGGCATGTGCGGCTCATCGGTGTGGCTCACGAGCTTGAAGAGATAGGAGCCGTCAACATCGCCCGGCGAAACCACTTCGCCGCTGGCCCCGCCTTTGCGGATGCGCTCGTAGCTATCCAGCGCCAGGTCGTTCGTGGCCTTGCCTTGATTGTGGCAGACGCAGCAGTGCTCGCGGAAGATCGGCTTGACCTGGTCCTCGAACGTGATTTTCGGGGCGGCAAGGGCGGGAGTGTTGAGCAGCAGGACAATAAGGATTGGACTGAATTGTCGCATCGCAGTTTGGGTCGGCACGCTTTTGGAGTGCTAAGGCTTGCCTTAGCTTTTCAAATCGGCAGGCGGAACGAGAGACAGTGAGCACTTGATCATGATTCAACCAAATCAGTATACGCTATGAAAAGCGGCGGCAAGCCGCCGCACTCCAAAGACTAATGGTTAAAACAAAACTCGCGGGAATTCAGCAAGCTCCAAAATACATCTTCCAGCGCCTCGGCCGGCTTGGGAGTGCCGTCAACAAGCTTTTTCAACGCGCACATTTCTTCCGGCAGCGGCTGGCGGCCGATGCAGCGGACGTAGAGAGCGCGGATGATGTCCTCCGGGCTCTTTTTCGCCGCAAGCAAGTGCTGAATCAATCCGCCCGAGCGAATCTTCTGCTGCACCGTGTCGCCATTGAGCAGGTGGAGGGCCTGCGAAAGCGTCGGCTCGGTGCGGACTTCGCCGACGCAGACCGTCTCGCGCGTCGAGCGGCCGAAGGTCGTCAGGAAGTAGTCCGACGTGGCGCCGTCGGCGATCTGCACCGCCCTGGCCCCCAGCGGCAGGCCGCGGAACTTGTCCTTCGTCTCGGTGACTTCGGTGATGCAGTCGAGGAGCATTTCGGCCTTGATGCGGCGGACGCGGGCGTGGGCGAAGTTCCGCGTGTCGCCCTCGTTGCTGGCATTGGTTTGCGTCGTCCGCTGATAGGCTTGCGAGTGGCAGATGTCGCGCACCAGCCGCTTGAAGTCGTACTTGTATTCGACCAGCTTGCGGCCGAGCTGCTGGAGCAGCTCGGGATTGATGGGCGGGTTGCTGACGCGGACGTCGTCGACCGGCTCGACGATGCCCACGCCGAAGAAATGGGCCCAGACCCGGTTGGCGACGCTGGGGGCGAAGTAGGGGTTGTCCGGCGAGGCGAGCCACTCGGCCAGCAACTGCCGGCGGTCCTTGCCGCGGCAATCGGGCATCGCGCCGCCGAGGAACTTCGGCTCCATCTCGCGGCCGGCTACGGGATGGTTCACCTCGCCGCCGCCCGAATTGAAGACGATCGTCTCGCGATAGTCTTCGCCCTCCTTGCGGCCGATCTGGGAGAAGAACGCGGCGAAGCTGTAGTAGTCGTTCATCGTCCAGCGGTCGAAAGGATGGTTGTGGCACTGGGAGCACTGCACGCGGATGCCCATGAAGACCTGGGCGACGTTCTCGGCCGTCTTGAGCGTCTCGTGCTCGATCTGGTAGAAGTTGGTCGCCGGCGTGGTGAACGTTCCGCCGCTGGAAGCGAGAATCTGGCGAACCATTTGATCCAGCGGCACGTTGGCAGCGATCTGCTCGGTGAGCCAGTTGGAGTAGAGGTACATCGACTTGTAGCTGACGTTCGTCGGACCGCCCGAGCGGACCATGAGCAGTTCGGCCCACTTCATAGCCCAGATTTCGGCGAACTCCTTGCGCTCGAGCAGGCTATCGACGAGCTTCGCCCGCTTGTCGGGCGACTTGTCGGCCAGAAAGCCGCGGTATTCGTCTTCGGTCGGCAGCATGCCGATGATGTCGATCGTCGCGCGGCGGAGGAAGGCCTCGTCGGTGCAAATGTCGCTAGGGAGGATGCGGAGCTTCTGAAGCTTGGCGTTGACCAGTTCGTCGATGTAGTTGGCAGGCGGCGTCTTCGGCGGCGTGTAGTTGAGACCTTTCGGCAGGACGATCGCCTGGCTGCCGACCGTGTTGGTGTCGAAGCGGGCCATCACGAAGGCCTCGCCGCGATTCGCCGCGGTGACCAGCCCGTCGGGAGCGACCGGCGCCGAGTTGTCGTTGTTGCTGTAGAACAGGGCGAGCGAAGTCACGTCGCGCTCGCTGCCGTCGGAATAGCGGGCACGGACGATCATCTGCTGTGTCGCGCCCGTACCTTCCAGCAGCATTTCGTGCGGGAAGATCTCGATACCTTCAACCGTGGGCAACGACGGCGGATCGTTCGGCGCGCCGGCTTGAATCCAGCCACGCAGGGCGCGGGTATATTCGCTCGCCGCTTCGAACCGCTTGCCGCCGGTGTGCGGCACGGGGCCGAGGGCCTTTTCGAGCACCAGGCTTTCCGCCGGCACGGCCAGGTTAATGCGGCGATAGCCCATCTCGCGCGTCAGGCGGAAATAGTCCCCCTCCGGATCGAAGCCGAAGAGCGAGAGGCGGAAGCCGTCCTTGCCGCGGGCCGAACCGTGGCAGCTGCCCGTGTTGCAGCCGGCCCGCATGAAGACCGGCATGACGTCGAGCCGGAAGCTGATCGACGGCGTGACGGCAACGTCGGCAACGACGAGCGAGGTGTTGGCCGACTGACCGTCGTAGTCGGCGCGGAGCGTCGTTTGGCCGTTGGCCAAGGGGCGGACGATGCCGCCCTCCGCGCGGGCTATTTTGCCGTCGGCCGCGGCGATTTTGGCCTTGGACGTGATATCTTCAGTCACGCCGTCGGGCCGCGTGGCGACGACGACCACTTGTTGCTTGGCAGCGCCGGAGCGGAGTTCAATCTGCGGTGGGTAGATGTCGAGGCGGGCGGTGGCGGAGAAGGCGTTGGCGGCGAGAATACGCATTCAATGCCTATAACGCATAGTGCAAACATAACCGCGCGCTTCCTGTGCGAGGGTGGCACGTCCCTGAGCTTCAGGCGAAGGGCGTGATTTCCGGGTCCTGCCACGCCCTTCGCAAGCTCAGGAACGTGCCACCCACAGCGGACAGGACGCGAAGCGTGCCTGCTACTTTTCTTGCTCATGGGTTCTGCCCTTTCTTTTCCGCCCGCAACTGCTCTAGCCGGCTGAGCGGCCTCGGCGCGGCTGCCTTCGGCGGCGAACTCGTTGCGGGCTTCGGCGCGGGCTTTGCAGCCACATTGGTCTTTGGCGGCAAAGGAGCCTGGATCCGCAATTCGCCGCCGCCCACGATGTGCGTGATCGGCTCGCCTTGCGACTTGACCACCGCGCGGCAAACGAGCGTTTTATGGAGGCCGACGGGCGACTTAGCCGTCGTGGTGACAGGGAAGACAACTTCGCTTGCCGCGTCGTCGATCTGACGCGGTTCGGTCGTCACTTCGTTTGGCAGTCCGAGCAACTCGATCGTCGCCGGCGAATCGAGCTTGCGCGTCTTTTCAATCTTCACCACGACGCTCGTCTTCTGCCCCTGCTCGACGACGGCGGGCTGGAAATGGAAACGCAAAACCGGCTCGCCCACTTCCAGGTCGGCCAATTGCGAGGAAACGACGAGCGGCCCGTCGCCTAGCGAAGATTCGGCGAGCACGGCGATCTTCCACTTGCGCGTCGCAGCGCCGCCCTCGGCCGTGAGCGGAATGGTTCCCTCGTCCTGTCCTTCCGGGATCGTTGTCGATTCGGGCGCGGAGACACCCGGCGGGTCGTATAACATGCGAAGCGTGATGGGAGATTTGAAGCCCTTGTCGCGCAGTAGCCGTCACCTTGAGTTCCATCGCACCGTTCTGCACGAGCGGCACCTTGGGCTGGACGATTTCAACGTGGAACGGCACGGCCTCGGTAACGGCCATCGCGCAGCGGTTGCTCTGGTAGTTCCAGACCTCGCGGTTATTATCGCCGCGGACGAGCTGCGTCTTTTGCAGCAAACGGCCTTCCACCGTGCGGTCGCCTTCCTTATGCCTGCCCGTCACGTCAACCAGCGCGGCTGCCAGTTGCGCGTCCGCTGGCGCGGAGAGCAAAACCGGAACCGAGTTCTGATCGCCCGACATGGGCATGATCTCGGCCGTGAGTTTTGCCGGCTGTCCGCTGATTTGCAGATTGACGTCGCCGCCAAAGTCGTCGCGCTGGGCGCTGAGCAAAAGCGCCATGCGGTTGCCGCGAGGAACGGGCGCGGTGATGTCGAACGAATTGCGTCCGCTCCGGCAAGCCGATCGTCAGCCGCGGCTCGACCGGCGTGACCTCGATGCGGTAAACGTATTCCGGGCCGCCGCGGTTCATTTGGTCCGTAATCTGGATGACATAGCGGTCGTCCGCCGGAGCGGTGAAACGCACGTAACTATCCGGTCCGTCGCTGTCGTCGTTGCCCGTGATATATTGCCCGCCGATCCGCGTAACGTGGATCACGCTGTCCAGCGGCGTGCGAAGTTGCCGGGCGAAAACGCGGACGTCGAACGCCTGGCCCTTCTTGGCCGGAAAGACCCAGAAGTCGTGGTCACCGGGCCGGTCGATCACGCCGTTGAGCGCCGCCGGCGCGGTAAACGGCGTGGCGTGTGCCGCGTCGTCATTCGGTTCCTTCTCCAACACGTTGTCCAAGGGAGAAAGGCGAAACGGATTGGGCGACGGGGCGATGCCTTGTCCGTCCTGAGCCCAAACCGCGAAGCCCGACTCGGGCCCGGGCGGCAACGTTAGTTTCTGCCGCATCGGTCCGGCGGGATCGCCGATACAAGTCACGTCGAGCGTCTGGCCGAACTTGCCGCCGGCCGGGAAAACTGCCAGCGGCCGCGGGAACGTGCCGACGTGCAGCCGATAGTGGCAGCGATCGTTGCCGCCGAACGAGCTTTCGCGGACCTGGATCACGTAGGTCCCGTCCCGCGGCACGATGATGGAACAGGCACAGTCTTGCCGCAACAGCGGCGTGTCGTCGGCCGCCGCCAGCACGAAACGGTTCGTGTCCATAATCGCCAAATAGGGATCGAAAAAGGTCTCGCCAAGCCGCAGTCCTTCGACCTCGGCGCTCAATCGCTGGCCTTTCTTCGCCTCAACGGAAAAGTAGTCGACGTCTTCGTTGAGCACGACGCCGTTGACGGTCGTGTTGAGACTGATCTTCTGCGGCTTGGCAAAATCGTTGTTCGGCTCGATCTCGTCAATCTCCGGCAGGGCGCCCGCGCTGAACGTGACGAGGTTGCTGATGCCGGTCGCGGTTTGCATCCGCAGCGCGTGGGGGCCGAGCCGGCAATCGCCGGCCAGAGACAAGCGGGCTTTGACCCGCTTGTCCGGCAGCGCCTCGAGCGACTTGGCAGTAATGCCAGGCTCGTAGAAAACCAGCCCCTTAGCGTCGCCCAGGCGCGGGCCGGAGAATACGACATCGATATCCGTACCGCGACGAGCGCCGCGAGGAGCGAAACGGTCAATGTCAGGCGCGGCAGCCAGGGAAATCGACGACCAAACGGCGACGGCGGCGAATACGAGCGAGGTCTTCATAAGTAGGTCCTTTCTGCCGGAAAGGACTAATTCGGGCGACTTTTTCTAAAAACCGATGACTTCATGCCAGGCAATCGCAATAGTCCCTCTCGGCAAGAAGGACCTACATCCTACGCCAGCAGCCCAGCCGCGCCTTCCCGTCGCGGATGATATCGATCGGCCGACCGCCGGGGGCCAGCAGCCGTTTCGTGTAGTCGATTCCCAACTGTTGATACAGCGTGGCGAACAGGTCGCCGGGGCCGATTTCTTCGCTATCCGGCTCGGCAGCGGTAGCGTTGGAAGCTCCAAAGATCTTGCCCCGCGCGATGCCGCCGCCGGCCAGAACGACGCTGAAGACCTTCGGCCAGTGATCGCGGCCACGGGTTCCGTTGACCTTGGGTGTGCGGCCGAACTCGCTGGAAACCATTACGATCGTGCTATCCAAGAGGCCGGTTCGATCGAGGTCGCGAATCAAGGCCGCGAACGCCTTGTCGAACGGCGGCATCTGGCTGCGCGTGCCCGGCACGATCTCGTTGTGAAAGTCCCAGCCGCCGTAGGTCACGGAAACGACGCGCACGCCCGCCGCGACCAACCGCCGGCACATGAGCAGCCGCGCGCCGGCCGCGTTGCGGCCGTATTCGTCGCGAATCGCCGCCGGTTCGGCCGCGATATTGAACGCCTCGCGAGCGTCTTTCGAACTGATCAGACTGTAGGCCCGGTTGTAAAAAGTGTCCATCGCGGCCATCGCGTCGGCCTTTTCGATCGCGCGGAAGTGGGCGTTGACCGCGTCCATCGCCGTGCGGCGGCGCTCGAAACGGGCCGTATCGACGCCGTTTGGCAGTGCCAAGTCCTGCACCCGAAAACCGCCGTTCGCCGGATCGGCCCCAAGGCTGAACGGACCATAGGCGGAACTTAGGTATCCGGTGCCCGCATAGGGATTGGGCTTGTTCGGCACGCAGACATAAGGCGGCAGATTGTTCCGCGTGCCCAACTCGTGGCTGACGACGCTGCCGATGCTGGGATACTGAAGTGCCGGGCTGGGCCGATAGCCGGTGAACATGTTGTGCGTGCCGCGCTCGTGAGCCGCTTCGCCGTGGGTCATCGAGCGGATGACGCAGAGCTTGTCGGCCACATTGGCGGTCTCATGCCAGGCCTCGCTGAACACCTCGCCGGGCAGTTTCGTCTTGACGACGCCCAGCGAGCCGCGGTACTCGAGCGGCGCGTAGGGCTTGGGATCGAACGATTCCTGCTGGGCAATTCCGCCGGGCAGAAAGATATGCAGAATGCTCTTGGCCCTGGGCTGCTTGGCATTCGAGGACGCGGCGGCTTGCGCCGTCTCGCCGGCGAGCAGATCGCCCAGGACGAGGCCCAGGCCGCCGACGGCTCCGACGACAAGAAAATCGCGCCGCGACGACGCTGACAGAGGATTTCCCAGACAATTGCATCGACCCATCGATCGGACCTCCAATGCAAAATGGTTAAGTTCAAGCCAGCGCACGCGCCACCGCAACTTGGCTTCGGACGGCGGAAACACGCCATCGCTTTACGCGGCTGGCTGGGAAGGTGTGCAAGAACCACCGGCGTGGCTCTTAATTCGGGTAGGTAGCAGGCAGGTTAATTCAGGCGGGATCGCACCAAGTATCACACGCGCCATTCTAACCGCTCGCTAGCCATAAAGCAAGGATTCTGAACGGTCCAACGAATAAGGCCACACGTAGCTTTGTCGGCACCGCTGGCACACGGCCCTTTCTCGATGTAAATTCCCACCATGAACTCAACAATCACCCGGCCAAAGGCGGTATTAAGCGGGACAGCCCCATTTCTGCAGCCATGCCGCGCATGGTGGCCACGAAGAGGCCGGCGAGAACCGGCACTGTCCCGCCCCGTCTGCCTCGTTCTCTCGTTGGCGATGTTCATCGCCGCGCCGTTGCACGCACAACAAACTACGATCCCGACGGCGACCCACACGGCGCCGCTGGATCTGCGATGCGAATACCTTGAGGAGCCGTTGGGCATCGACGTTGAAATCCCGCGGTTCACCTGGAAGCTTTCGAGTCCGGAGAATACTCGCGGTCAAAAACAGACGGCCTATCAAGTGCTGGTTGCCGGTGACAAGTCGCTGCTGGCGCGGGACCGGGGCGATCTTTGGGACAGCGGGGTCGTTTCCTCCGCGCAGTCGGCCCTGCTGCCTTATGGCGGGCGCAAGCTCTCTTCCGGCCAAGACTGCTACTGGAAGGTCCGCGTCTTCGACAAGGACAAACGACCGTCCGACTGGAGCCCGATCGCCCATTTTTCCGTCGGTTTGCTGAAGCCCGACGATTGGACCGGCCCGTGGATACGGCATCCCAGCGCCCCAGCGGAAAAACATGTCTGGTTCCGCAAGTCCTTTTCCCTGAAGCAACCCGTCGCTTCGGCAATCGTCTACGTGGCTTCGGTCGGTTATCACGAGCTTTACGTGAATGGAAAAAAAGTCGATGCGCGGGTCCTGGCCCCAGCGCTCGCGCGGCTCGATAAGCGGGTGCTGTATGTTACTTACGACATCGCCGGCTCGCTCAAGACGGGCGAGAACGTCATCGCGGTCTGGTGCGGCCCCGGCTGGTCCCGCTACAGCTTCTTCAATACCCGGCCCGCCCTGCGGGTGCAAATGAATGCCAAGACGACCGGCGGCGAGGCCCTCGCGCTCGCTTCGGATACAAGCTGGCGGTGCGAGGCAAGCTGTAGCGAAGACATCGGCGGTTGCCGGTATCAGGACCACGGCGGTGAAAAGATCGACGCGCGAAATGACAAGCCAGACTGGAACGCCGTCACCTTCGACGACTCACAGTGGCCGCGGGCGGCAACCGCCCCCATTCGCGCGGCGCTCTCGGCCCAGATGGTGGAACCGAGCCGCGCGATCCAGCGCCTTGACGCGCGGAGCGTCTCCGGAAGCGGGCCGTACAAGGTTGATCTCGGCAAGAATTTCACCGGCTGGATTTCGATCGACATGAGAAACCAGGCCGCCGGAGACGTGGTGACCATCCAGGTATCGGACAACCCCGGTACCGCACAGGCCTTTGGACAAAAGAGCCTCTATGTCTGCAAGGGCGGACCGACGGAGACTTTCCAGAACAGGTTCAATTACTCCGCCGGCCGGTATCTGACCATAACCGGCTTGAAAAGCAAGCCCGAGCTTGCCGACATCCGGGGCCAGGCCATCGGCACCGACCTGAAACGAACGGGACATTTCACCTGTTCCAGCGACTTGTTCAACCAGATTTACGAGACCGATCTGTGGACCTTCCGGGCGAACACCGTGGAGGGCTTTACGTCGGACTGTCCGCATCGCGAGCGTCTGGGATATGGCGAGGAGAATTTCGCCACGGCCTGGGGCTGCGGGCTGCCCAACTACGACGCCGGCGCCTTTTACACGAAGCTCGTCCGCGACTGGTGCGACGTGCAACAACCCGACGGCTGGATCAATCAAACCGCTCCGCAGATCAACCGGCATTTTGGCGGTCCCATGTGGAGCAGCGCGCCGTTGAACATCGGCTGGGAGTGTTACAAGCAATTTGCGGACAAGCGGCTTCTCGCCGCGTCGTATGCCGCCGACAAGGCATGGCTCAATTTCCTCGCCGCACACGTGAAAGACGGACTCCTTCAGCCTTATAATACGAACTACAACGGCGGCGGCAACTTTCTCGGCGATTGGGCGGCCCCTTATCGCAACGGTGATCGGCTGAAAGGAAAAGAGTTCGGCACCACGCGGGAGGCCCTGCTGTTCAATAATTGCGTCTACGCAATGAACCTGCGGACGTTCATCCGCATCGCCGGAGTCCTGGAGAAAAGCGAGGACGCCGCACTTTATGCCAAGCGGCTGGACGACTTGAAAGCGAAGATTCAGGCGGGCTTTTTCGATCGGGACCAGAGCGTCTACCTCGACAGCCGCCAGATCCATCTGGCTTTTCCGCTCTTTGCCGGGATTACGCCGGACGAGGAGCGGCCCGAGGTTCTCGCCAATTTCGAAAGGGAAATCCTCCAGAGGCGGCCTTATCTCGATATGGGAAGTTCCGGCTTGCCGGTGCTGCTGAAATTCCTGATCGAGGACGCTCAGCGCGACGACATCCTCTTCGAGCATCTTTCCAAGACCACGGAGCCCAGTTACGGCTACTTCCTCAAGTGCGGAGAAACGGCCTGGCCGGAGTATTGGGACGACAAATGCCCCAGTCGAATCCACACCTGCTATACGGGCATCGCCGCATGGTTCATCAAGGGTCTCGGCGGCATACGCGAGGACCCCGACGACTACGGTTACAAATCTTTCATCATCAAGCCGGCCATCGTGGGCGACTTGACCTTCGCCGAGGCCAGGACTCAATCGCTCTACGGCGAGATTAGCAGCCGCTGGGAGAAGAAGGACGGCAATCTAATGCTAACGATGAAGGTCCCGGCCAATTCCACGGCCACGGTCTTTGTTCCGGCGGCGAGCAAGGAAAGTGTGACTGAGAGCGGCGCCGCCATCGGCCGCGCCCAGGGCGTGACGTTTCTGCGCATGGCCGGAAACTGTGTCGTCCTTCGCGTTGAATCCGGCACGTACCGCTTCGCAGCCGGCAACGGTTCATGACGAACAAGTGGAAGACGATCCGCTGCTCGATGATCGCCAGGTCGGGCTGCCCGCGAAGCGAGAAAAGCCCGGAAAGCACGGTGGCGATGTGATAGCAGAGATCGGCGTGCGCGTAGCACTGCCCGCTGGAAGTGAAGAACTCGCGGCCGTCGTGCCGCGCAACGACGACGATGCCGCGGCCCGCGCTCCCGGCCGCCGGCTTGATGACGAACTCCGGCCGATTGCCGGATAGCTCCATTAATGGGCGGTTAGCCCGGACGCAATGCCTTGAAGTAAAAACCAAGGATGGCACTGATTTTCGCGGATAACACCCTGTTCGCACGACGCTTGGGATTTGTCCGGCACATCCGCATTCTCCGCGAAATCCGCAGTTTACTTCCCTTCGCCGATATTCTAGGTCCGAAGCGGGTCCGCATCGGTTATCGGGAAATCTGGCAATCCGGCAACGCCTCTTGCAGTTTCCTAACCCCTTCGTCGCTGACCCGCGTTTTGGAAAGGTCGAGATATTCCAATCGCGACATCTCCTTTAAACGTTCCAGCTCGAGTCTGTGACCTGCGTGCCGCCAAGGAATAACGTCGTCAGATGTCGGAGGCCCTCGTAGGCGTTGAAGCCCGGCGTCCGAAATCTTCATGCCGCTGAGCGACAAACCCTCAAGCTCGGCCAGCGGTGCGATATAGACCAGCTCCGCGTCCCCGATCTCGGTTTGCGAGAGATCAATTGACCTGAGCTGCTGCAGTTCAGCAAGGTGTGGCAGGGCGTCGGGCGTGAAATTGGCGAGCGTGAACGACAGCTTCTCGCAGTTGTGTCAACCACCTCAGACGCCCGATCTTGGCTTCCGTAATCTCGGGAACGTCGAGGATCAACGATTCAAGATGCTTCAAGTTTTCAAGCGGAGCCACGCGATCGCTCAGAACCGCCTCCACTTCACCGAAGAAATCGGCTCCCAACGTCCTCCGCAACCAAGGTGGCTCCGGCGGCTGTGCATCCTGCCTAAAGTCGTGGATCGGTCCACCAAATTGCCAATCATACCGCACCCAGCCGCCTGACTGCCAAATCGCGTTGACGACGGCCGCTTGATCCCGCGCCCGCTTCAAATCCACTGCTAACCAGCTACATGGCAGGTGACCGTACATGGGCACCATCAGGGCTTTGGCCGGCGGCGGGCCATTTTGGGGTGTAGGCTTGGACTGGCCGGATAGGTCAAGTTCAGTCACATTTCGGAGTCGAGAGTCATGGTGGGTCGGCAGGACGTTGAGAAGCGGCGGGCGTGGGAGGTGCGGTTCGAGCGGTTTCGGGCGAGTGGGCTTTCGGTCACCCGATTCTGCGAACAAGAACGGATATCGGTATGCACATTCTACTATTGGGCGAAGCGTGTCGGGTCGAAATCGGCTAGGCCGTCCACCTCGACCGCGACTCCGCCGCGGCGGAGTCGCCTGCCCGTGAAGCCCGCAGCCGCAGCAGGCAAGAGTGCGCACGCTGCCGTGGTGCGTTTTTCTTTGAAGGCCGGAGTGGAGGTGTCAGTGCCGGCCGACTGCCTGGAGGCGATTTGTTGTCTCGCCGAGGCACTTCAGCGTGCCGCAGGCCGGAGTGTTCCGACGCCTTCCACGAAGTCGTCGTGCGTTCGTGACATGAAAGGCGCCCGCGATGTTGCACTCGTCGCTTTTGTCTCCCTCGGGGCAGACGAAGATCTACTTGTACGCCAAGCCTGCCGATATGCGCAAGAGCTTTAACGGCCTGCACGCCATCGTGCAGTCCGAGTTCCTACGCGACATCCGCAACGGAGACGTGTTTCTGTTTCTCAACCGCCGCTTGGATCGCATCAAGCTGATCCATTGGGATCGGGATGGCTTGGCGATTTGGATGAAGCGTTTGGAACGCGGCACCTTCCAGAGGCCGCAAGGCGCGCCCAGCGGAACGCAGGTCGAAATCGACGCCACCGACTTCGCGTTGTTGCTCTCGGGCATTGAACTGGCGACCGTGAAACGTCGTCGCCGGTATTCGTTCGATGCGGCGAAATCTGCCGCATTGGGACACGTCAGTTCGTAACGGCGCAACGCAGCGCCTTCGCCGCAAAATATTTTTCGGAATCTCGCCGATTTGCGCGAAGGCGCGATTGCGCTTTTTGACGATCTTGTTATCATCAGTCACATGATCGACGCATACGAACTTCCCAACGATCTCGATGCCTGCCAGGGGCTGCTGCGTGTTCAAGCTGCGACCATCGCATCGCAAGATCAGAAGATCGAGGAGTTCACGACAGAGATGCAAAAGCTGCGAAAGCTGCTGAGCTATTTCATCAACGGGCATCGCAGCGAGAAGCGCATCCTTTCGGCCGAGAACCAGTCTTTGCTGCCCTTTGAAAACAGCGAAGAGTTCCAGGCGGCTCGGGCCGAGGCGGAGGCCCAGGCCGAAGCGATCGTGCAGACATACACGGTGACACGCGCCGTGAAGAGGAATAAACGGGACGAGTCGCTGCCCAGCCATCTGCCGCGGATCGAGAAGGTCATCGAGGGCAATGAGGCGAAGAAGAACTGCCCCACGCACGGAGAGCGAGAGGCCATGGGCTACGATACGACCGAGACGCTGGTTTACAAGCGTCCCGAGTTGTACGTGCTGGTGAAGAAATACCCGAAGTATGTCTGTCCGGGCGAAGCCGCCTGCGGCGTGGCTTCGCCGGAACGTCCCACGTCGCTAGTGGAAGGTGATCGTTACGACACCAGTGTGGCGGCCACGGTGGTCGAGGGCAAGTGGTTCCACCACCTGCCAATCTATCGGCACCAGGACGTGTTCGCCGGCAGCGGCTGGACGCCCAGCCGTTCGACGCTGTTGAACCTCGTCAGCCAGGTGCAGTTCGTCATCGCGCCCTTCATCGCTCACATGACGTGGAAGGTTCAGCAGGACGTGGGCGTGGCCATCGACGACACGGGTTGCCGCATGCTGTTGCCGAAGACGCCGCCTGTGGTAATTCCCGGCGACGCCAAGAGCAAGCGTCTGGTCGAGAAGGTTGCCGAGGCGCGTGCCAAAGGCGATTCGAGCTTGCTCGCCAAGATGTGGGTCTATATGGGCCTTTACCTGGCACCCTACAACATCTTCGACTTCCGCGTGTCGCGGCACCGGGACGGCCCCGACGACTTCTTCCGCAACAGCCGATGTATCGTGCAGGGAGATTGTTTCTCGGGAAACTTGAGCGTAGTGATCCACAGCGACGAACGTCTGACGTTCGCCGCCTGCTGGGGGCACGCGCGCCGCAAGGTTGTGGAAGCGATAACCTACGCGAAGGAAAGCGAATTGCTGCTGGGAATGATCCAGGCGCTGTATGATATCGAGACCCGTGCCAAGGACATGACCTGGCAGGACCGCCAGGCGTTGCGCCAGCGCGAATCGACGATCATCCTGGACGCGATTTGGAGTTGGCTGGAGACGAGGCCCTTGCAGGAAGTGCTGCCGAAGAGCGACTTCTCGGAAGCGTTGCGGTACATTCGCAACCACTGGAAGGAACTCAACGTCTACGTTCGGGACGGCCGGATTCCCATCGACAACAATTCAGCGGAGCAGTTGATGAAGCAGGTGGCCATGGGCCGCAAGGCGTGGCTGTTCGTATGCAGCGTGGCCGGGGGCGAGCAAAGTGCGATGATGATGACCCTGGTGAGCAGGCGCGGCGACACGACCTCGATGTCGGGGTCTACGTCAAAGACGTGCTCGACCAATTGCTGGCGGGCTCGACGGACTACGAAAGCCTGCTGCCCGACGTTTGGAAACAGAGCCACCCGGAAGCGATCCGCATGTACCGCGTCGAAGAGCGGCGAGACAAAGCCGACCGCAAGCAACTCGAGGCCGCTCGCCGGCGTCTAGCCGCCCGCTGACGCCGGCGCCCCGGTCGTTGCCGACCGGCGTCACATGGTACTGCTGTGCGGATACAGCTCTACAACGTACACGACGACGTTTGTCTTGCCTAACGGGACAGCGACATTTGATATTCAGGACAACAGCGTCGCGTTCAGCCTGCCATCGAGCGTGTCGGGCACTGTCAATATCGTTAACTCTATTGGCGATGCGAATGGATTTGCGACAATCAGCGATGCGGATACTGGGGCTGAATACATTTCGTTGACAGGAGCTTTGAATGTAGAAGCAAACACTTTTGTTTATCTGAATTCAGGCATGTTGCAGTTTACCGGAGGAGCAATCAATGTCTCAGGATTGCTGTGGCTAGAGAACGAATTGGATGTTTTTGGATCCGTTGTAGCAAGCGATTCAGGCGCGATCTATGTGCTGGACACGATGTATGTCGAGTCAGGCGGGTCATTGTCCCTGAATGATTCTTCCTATATGGAGAATGACGGAACGATCACAAATTACGGTGTGATAAATGTTGGGAACAGCGGCAGTTTCGGTACAGCCAGCACATTAGATCAGAGCACTGTTGATAATGAGGGGTTCATTTATGTAAACTCTGGAACAGGAGAATGGACTGAATGGGGCTCGTTCGCAGGGAATGATGTGATCTATGTCTAAATGACATGGGGGAAAAGGGGTTAGGCGGCCACCACGGGCCATTGGGGCCATCGCGCCATTGGGGCGGCGATCGAGGTCAGACCGAGAGTTTCTACTTTACGTCTTGCCTACAACGGGCTGGCGTGCTGCACACGAGCAGTACCGCGTGCAATTCGCAATCGCCATTAGGGATCGAGAGACGCAGCTAGTTTATTTGGCATGGTCTGGGTTCCTTGCTTGGCCGCGTTTCGTTGCTGAGCCGCGTCGATCGCGCTTGTAGCAGTGGGTCGCCAAGGTCCGCCTGCTCGCATGGCAGCGAGCGGCGTGAAGTCTGCCCCGGCGGGGCAAATGATAGATAGGGGTAGGGAGAGCCGGTTGAGTCCGGCTCCCCCTCCCTCCGAACCGGACTGGCGATTTTCTCGCATCCGGCTCTCCAGTTGATGGTGTTACCTCAGTGAGGATTGTACAAAACGATTATGGGCGGTTTGCAAGGACCACAGCCCATGCTCGTCGAAGAAGCGATTGGGCCAACGTTGTTGGTCTGTTCCGCGTGCCCGTCCGCGCCGTTTCCGTCGCCTACGCAGCATGCCTGCGTAGGCGGCCACGAATCCAGCCATCCAGTTGGCGGAATACCGAACCACGACAGTGGCGAAAGTAGGTGAACCATCCACGAAGTTGCCGACTCAGTCGGGAGCACGTAAAGAGCAGGTCATGCCCGTTCGTGCGTTTCGTCTTCTCACGGACCGCATCCTTGAGTTTCTTTAGGCTCTTTTGCCGCGGCACACGCAGGTCGCCGCGGAAGTGATAGCCCAGAAAATCGAAACTCTCGCTGCGAGCATCCACGATCTTGGTTTTCGTTGGATGCAATGTCAGGTCGTTTTCGTTGACCCAACCTTGCACCAGTGCCAAGGCCGCATCCGCGTCCTCGCGGGTCTTACACAGGATCACGAAATCGTCTGCATAACGCACCATCGCATAGCCGGCATCGGTCAGTGCATGATCCAGCGGGTTGAGGTAGACGTTGGCCAAGAGTGGCGATAGGACCGCTCCTTGCGGCGTGCCCGTCTCCGGTGTCCACTGCCGCAATCCGTCCAGCACGCCCTGCTCCAGGAACATCTCCACTAACCGCAGCACGCGATTGTCCGACACTTGCTCGCGCAGGCGCGCCATCAGCCGTGGTTTCGAGATCGTGTCAAAATAACTCTTGAGGTCCGCATCGACCACATAGACGTGCCCGGCCTTCAGCAGCTCTTCGACTCGCTCCAGGGCCTGATGACAGCCCCTTCCGTGTCGAAAGCCATAGCTGACCGGTTGGAATGTGGCGTCGAAGATCGGTTCCATCACGTGCAGTAGCGCAGTTTGCACCACGCGGTCCCGCACGGTCGGAACTCCCAACGGTCGTTGTTCCGTGCTTCCCGGTTTCGGTATCCAGACTCGCCGCACCGCCTGCGGACGATACGTATTGGTTCGCAGGGCCTCGTGCAGTTTGTCCAGTTCTTTCAGGCAATTCTCCTGAAAGCTCGCAACCGTTTGATGGTCCACCCCTGCCGCTCCCCCGTTGTCGATCACATGTCTGCTGGCGACAAACAGGTTCAGCGGAGCATACGCCTTGTCAATCAACGTGTGCCATTTACCTCCTCGCACTCCTTGTTCGAGTGTTGTCAACATGCAATCTGTCCATACGCACGAGTTCGCCCAGTCGCGGATCGACGGCGGCTTTCCGGCGGGGGTAGCCGCGAACGGCACTGTCACCGGTTCGTTATTCTTCTCTCGTAGTTTGGACATCATGCATCCATCTTCCTGCACCCCTTCGCTCCACCGGCGTTACCCGGCTTCGCCGCTACTATGGGTGCTCTGACTCCTGGGCGGTCGGCTCTTCGTATCCTTATCAGGGACAATGAACGCCGTCCTTGAATCCGTCCAGGTCTCTCTCCTTACGACGCTTGACCTTCCGACCATTCCGTCCTCAACCACCGTTCTGCCATTTCCCCATCTGGCTTTCGCACGTTACCTCAGCCAGTATAAGCCGCCGCGTCTATCCCCCGGGCAGACCGATCAGGTCGGAGGGATCGCCGTCACGCGATCGGAGGTTCGCCATTGGCTAGCAGGCTCCCCGACAGGCTTGGCCGAATCAGGTTCGTCATCCTACGGACTGGTCATTCGCCTCCAGTTGCTTCCCACCCTTTCTCGCGAAGACGCGGTTACTTTCGACTAAAGGTTCGTAACGTACACCTTGCGGGGACTTGCACCCCGCCGATCAAACGCTTTCAGAGACGCACTAGCCCAGCGATTTATCGCTGGGACTGAAAACGCGAAATCCAATCACCAGTCCCATAGGGACGACTGAAATGGAGAGCAAGCCCGCAATTTCAATCGTCCCTACGGGACTCGCAACCTACCGCTCACATCCCTACCCAGCAGTAAACTGCTGGGCTAATATCGATCGTCCCTCCGGGACGGCAAAACGTCCCTCAACTTGATGCCTACGGCGGGTTCGATTCGTGAGACCCCCACTCTGCGGAAATTCCGAACTATTTCGGAATTCCGTCGCCCGCGGAAGGCAAAATGACGCACTGCCGGCGCACTGCCGCCGATTCACAAGCCATTATGCCATAACGAGTTACGGCGGGATATGCAGTGCCAGACTCTAAGTAATGGCGAATTTACGATACAGAACCTCGCGCTGCAAAGCCTTATGCCGCAAGGAGTTGCGTCGATTGGTATAAGCAGCTCTAAACATCTATTGACACAAATTAGAACCTATAGTAGATTGGCTGGGACGCAGAAGGTCTTGGGACTTGGGTCTTAGGTCTTGGGACTTGGGTCTTAGGTCTTGGAAGAGCGGCGGCCGTGCCCCGCCCGGTTTTCGTGTGGTTCGCGTATTTCGTGGTTTCGCTCGCATGAAGGTTTCGCAATGGTGCTTATGACAGCCACAGGGGGTATTCCTGGCTCATTCCTACCCTCATCCTACTCGACTCCTACCCGCGTCCTACTCGATTCCTACCCGCATTCTACTCGCACAAAACGAGGAAAACACGGCAAAAACCGCGAATTCCAAATCGAAAAATACAAATTCGGCCGCCAGACCAACCCTATGCACCAGCAAGGAGCATTCGGCGTAAGACCCTGCCGAGGCCGACATTAGTGGCCGCGAAAAAGCGCACAGAACACAAAAGAAAGCAAATGAAATCAAGATCCGCCAGGCACCAGGCTTGCCCAATTTGACAGCCTGAAGCACCACTGGTATATTAACGTAAGATGATATGTGATAACAGGTTACGCCGAGGCTCCGGGCGAAGCACCACGCGCCGCGAATGCTCGCGGCGGTGCTTGCAACGGCTGGTGCCTGGTGCGAGTACTTTGGCGGACGGCACGCGGAGCGGGCCTGCCACTTTGCCCTGGACACCTCGGCGGAGCGAGATGAGTACTTTGGCGGACGGCACGCGGAGCGCCGCCTGCTGCCTTACATTCCCGCCAGCCGCTCGATCAACTCCTCGCGGGCGGTGCCGTGCAGTTGCTCTTCGCCCAGCGATGCGACGTGTTCCAACCGCGGCCCCAGGCCGCGGCGGTTGGCGACCTGGATGTTCAGGCCCGGCCGCGCGTTCGCCTCCAAGACGACCGGACCAAGGTTCGCGTCGACGACGAAATCGACGCCGATGTAGCCCAGTTCCAGGCCGTCGGCCAGCTTCGTCGCGGCGTGGAGCAGATCGTTCCAGAACGGCACCTGGATGCCGGCGATGGAGTGCCCGGTGTCGGGATGCGCGGTAATGGTGCGGTCCATGCAGACGCCGCCGAACGTTGTTCCCGTGTGAAGATCGACGCCCGCCCCGGCCGCGCCCTGGTGCAGGTTCGCCTTGCCCCTTGAGGCCCGCGTCGGCAGGCGAACCATTGCCATCACCGGCACGCAGCGATAAAGCACGACGCGGATGTCGGGCGTGCCCCCTTCGCTGACTTTGGCAAAAACCTCGTGGCAGACGATCCGCTGCTCGATGATCGCCAGGTCGGGCTGGCCGCGGAGCGAAAAGAGCCCGGAAAGGACCGTGGCGATGTGATAGCAGAGATCGGCGTGCGTATAGCGCTGGCCGCTGGAAGTGAAGAACTCGCCGCCGTCGTGCCGCGCGACGACGACGATGCCGCGGCCCGCGCTACCGGCGGCCGGCTTGATGACGAATTCCGGCCGATTGCCCGAAAGCTCCAGGAACCTCTTCACGTCGCCGTTGTTTTCGATAAGGGCGTAGGTTTCGGGCACGGGAATTCCGGCCGCCGTGCAGATGCGCTTGGTGATATGTTTTTCGTCGACTCGCGGGTAGAAGGCGCGGGGATTCAGCGGCAGCACGAAGCGGCCGTTGCGGCGATTGATGCCGATGATGCCCGACTGCTGCAATTCGCTGGGCCAAGCCCAGAACCGTAAGGGGGACCGTTCTGGTTGTATCGAGGTTTCAGACATCGGCTGGGTCGCAGTTACAAAAAGATTGGGCATTGGGTGGCACGACCCTGAGCTTGCGAAGGGCGTGGCGGCTGCTGCAACCACGCCCTTCGCCGGAAGCTCAGAGCGTGCCACCCTTCATTAAACCTCAAGTTAATCTGTTTGGACTTCTTACTCCTTGGGCGGTTGCACGAGATCGCGGAAGCGCACCAGCTCAGTCAGGCGGTAGCCGGTATAACGGCCCATGACGACCAGGATGGCGACGGTGAAAAAGTGCAATTCGGGATTGTCAAAGAGCATGTTGCCGAGGGTCCGCCAGTTCAAGAGCAGATAGATCGCCAGCGCCATGAGCAGCGTAGTGAACAACAGCCGCACGGCGTAAATGAAACTGTCTTCCTCGCTGGTGACGTAAAACCGCTCCACGAGGTTCGTCAGGATCACCATCGGCAGCAGCACGGTCTGGCCGCCGGATGCGAGTTCCTTGAAGTAGTTCATGACAGAGACACCCAACACCATGAGCATGACGACCAAAGTAAGAATGATGCTCAAGCGGGGAACGAGCAGCAACTTCAGGCGGTCCAACACGCCTCGGCTGATAAAACCGGTGGCGATGACGACGGCGAAGATGCACAAGCCGGTGTTGAAATCGTTGTAGACGAAGGCCAGGGCCAACAGCGTGGGCGAGAAGGTGCCGAAGGTGCGAATGCCGACGATCGTTCGCACGAACGCAGTCAGGAGCGCCCC
This sequence comes from uncultured Planctomycetia bacterium, assembly GCA_963707295.1. GTDB lineage: Bacteria > Planctomycetota > Planctomycetia > Pirellulales > Thermoguttaceae > JANXQG01. Next base: position 806,413 of record CAVPPL010000005.1, on the reverse strand, counting down.
GATGGGCAGGACCAAGACCACTTTGATCGGCTCCTTGAGCTTGTCCGGCAGGTTGTGCAGGTCGAGGATGCTCTGCGGCGTGCGGACCGCGGGTGGAGCGCTTTCGATCGAGTAGGTATGGGCAACGTCGGTTGAATTGGTGATGCGGACCGGGTCGAGGCCCTCGTGCAGCACCGGAACAAAGTTGTAGGGCAATTCGCGTTCGTGCCCGTCTTCGAGATCGTACGGCTCCCAGCGGTCGGCCTCATAAACGTCGACCCACGTCCGCGGCTGGGCGGGATCGGCCTTCTTGATTTCAAAACCGGAAACGAGCCGTGCGGGAATGCCGGCCGAGCGGCACAAAATGATCATGGCGCGGGACCGGCCCGTGGGAGATCCCTCTTGATGCACGAGCGCATTGTCGCCGCCGTCGTCGCCCAACACGCCGACCGACTTGATATTCGTCCGGCAATCTTCAAAGATGCGATGCACGAGTTCTCGCGTGGTCGGCTTGCCGTCGTGCAGGCGATTGACGATCTGCGTGGCCGCGTCGCTCTTGACCGTCATCCCCTTGCCGTTGGCGAGATAGCCGGAGCGATCGCGGGGCGTAAGCGGCGGCTGCGCCACATTCCACGCTCCGTTGGGATCCAAGCGCAGGCGGAACCAGACTTCGCAAGTGACCGGGCTCGTCTTGACGGCGCGAAGCACGAAATTCTTGCGGCTTTCCGCCGTATGAATGCGGAAGCGAACCTCCTCCACGTCGGGGCTGTTAAAGTCATGCCTGACGACTTTGCAGGTCCGCGTCTCGACGGGAATCGACGCCAGAATACGCGTCTCGGGATTCACCACCGGCGAGCGGCCATCCGGCTTGCGGGGGTGGAACTCCACCTTGTATTTGAGCAGAAAATCGTTGTCGCTGGCCTCCAGATTGAGGTTCTGGCGGACAACGAGGCAGGCCACGCCCAATACTAAGAGGACGACGATGGTCCAATTCGAACTAGTTTTGCCCGTCACGGCGAGGACCTCCCGAGCTGCTCGATCGGCCGCGCTTCCTTCAGCCGCAGCACGATCGACTCACCCGGAATTTCACGGTCCGGCAGGTACACCAGGTAGACCACGCCGCGGCCTCGGTCGACGCGGACGGCCACGCGGCGGGCGTCGATGCGGGAAGGCTCCAGCGCCAGCGCGGCGGGGTTGGCGGCCAAGGTCGCCGGCAAGGGCAGGCAAAAGAAATAGATGGGCGACAACCGCTTGGTGGCGTCGGGTTCGGTGCGGAGCAGCCCGGCGAACTGGCTATTGGGGAAGATGCTGGCCGCATACTTGTCGTAGCGGGCTTCGGGCAGCCGTGTTTGGGGCACGTCGATCCGCACAGCGTTCCAGCCAAGCCACTCGGCGCGGACGGGCTCTTGCCGCGGTTCGGACAGCCGCATCGGCCACACGCGCAATTCGGGATCGCCCCAGACGCGGAAGCTGAGCGCGACGCGGATGCCTTTGGCCTGTTCCTTATGACCGCGGCGGCCCTTCAATTCCTCCACGCAGAGCATGTAGTTCTGGGCGTCGCGAAGGGCCTCGCCGAGCGTCCCGCCTTGATAGAGCGTCGAGTTCATGGCCGCGTTCAGCATTGCACTGCCGGCGCCGCTGTGGATAGAAGTCATGCTGCCGACTATTGCCACGCCGCCCAGTTCGTCCAAGCGCCAGAGAATGGCATCGTCCAGCGATTCGCAGCTTTGCAGAAACAGGATCGGCAGCCCACTGAGCGGACCTTGCAAGTGCCGTGGAATAGGCTCGGCGAGAACGACGCGCGGGGCGGCGGCGGAAGATATTGCCGCGCCACCGGGCTGTTCGGCGCCCTCCACATCGTCGTCCGCGTCGTTGGGGTATTCCTGCGCCGGCGCACGCTCGCAGCGCCGGCGAATCGATCAACGCCTGAGCGGAGAGGTGTCCTTCATAAAGGATCAAATTGGCCGTCCGTGCGGCGCCGAGAATTTCGGGCGACTCGGACGAGCGGCCATAGAACTCGTCAACGTGGATGCCAAGATTCTTGAACTCGGACGCCGTCGCGCGGCTGATTGTCTCGCACAACACCAAACTCCGAAACACGCCCGCATTGGCCACCATCAACATTTGCGGCGAGCGGTTGGCCAGCAGCCGCTCGCGGAGCAGCCCGCGGGCGAAAAGGACCGACGTATCGCTAATTGATTCCAACGGCAATCGGCCGACGCCGAACTCGGAAAGTTGCTCGGGTTCGGTGGGAATGAAAGGCTCGGTGCGGACCGTGTAGTGCGGAGGCGGCGGCGGGGGGGCCGCGACCGTGCCGCCGGTTGGGGAAGCTTGCAGCGCGGCCGCCGCGCCAGTGCCGGAGTTTGGAGCGGCGGCTGTTCCTGTGGCTGTGACGGTTGCCCCGGCGTTCGGCCCAGAGGCAGGCGTTGTTGGCCAGTCTTCGCTGTGGTTGGGATCGACTTCCACGCTGCGGTAACCAATTGACGTATAGTCGGCGAGCACCGTCACGGTGTGCAATTGCAACGATTCGCGCGCGATCAGTTCCCGCACGTCCGCCTCGGCCACGGCGGTGGCGCCGGCGTGAACCAAAACAACCGCAGCGCCGCGGGCGAAGCTGGCATACGGCGCGAGCCAGGCGGTCCGGCCCACATCGGCCCGATCGTCCGGGACGCGAGCGACAACCACGTTGCGAATCTTCTCTCGGCCCAGTACTTCGACGAGCCGATGCTCCAGCGCGGGCGGCGGCAGGATCTCCGCAGGAACGGCCGATTGCTTTATCCAGCGCGGAGCTTTCTTGGCATCGCTCACGGCCAAGAAAATTCTTCCGACCGAAAGCTCCTTTATCGCCGCCTCGATGCCCGCGCCGGGCTGATCTCGTTCGCAAAGCAGCAGCGGCACGCGCAGACCGGCCGCCAAGGCGCTGCCGAGTATCGCCGCCTCCGGATCGTCGGCCGTCGCGACGACGACAGAACCGGTGCGGGTCCAGAAATGCTTTGCCACGATGGCGCTGGCTGCGCAGGGATCGTTGCCGATCATGAGCACCGTCGGCAATCGCTTGGCCAGCACATGCGCCAAGCTTCATTTTGTTTGAAGTGGCCAACACGATCGGCTTCGTACCGGGCGAAAGTGTCAGCAGCCATTCGGCCTCGCGTGTAGGCGGATCGGTGACGGCCATGAAGAGCGGGCTTGGGCCGGACTGCTGCAATTGGGCGGCCACCGGCGTCGCCAACGCCAGACTCCACGGCGCATCTTCCGAGGCAATCACCCAGGGGATACCGGCGGTCGGAACAGCAGGTCGCCGCACGGCAGGAGCGGTCAAACTGGGAATCGCCTCCGTTGCATCGGCTGCGGCGGCCTGCGACAGCCCGGTCGAGAGAACCGCCAACAACGACGCCGCCTGGGAAATAACCCTGTAACAAATCCATTTTTTCAAATTCATATCGCTCTATTTTCCGTCGTTTGGATGGAAAATGCAAGGGCGAATACCGCGCATCTGGGGGCTCACTTGCTAACTGGCCGCGTTGAGCTTGACCGCGGGATCATCCGCCACGTGGACCCAAGTATGTACGTGAGGCACGCCGCGGAAATGCCAGATGAACGCGGGACCTTCCAGCCGCCAGACGTCATACTCGCCCGGCCGCAGATGGCCTTGCTCGAAGAACGCCAAGTGGCATTCGTCCAGCCCGCCCTGCGCCTTAAGACACGTCACCGCCCGATCGCGGTCGGATTGGCGGTACGGCTCGATCAATTTGGCGAGCACGGACTGCACTTGGGACTTCTGATCGGCCGAAAGGTCTTTGACGGAAATGCCTTCAATCTTGCTTCGGCGGCCCTTGAAGCCGACGGCGTTTTCCGCGGGCGGGGTCTTGATCAGCGCTTCTGTCTGCTGTCGGCCGTCGAGCATTTTGAAGACGCTGTTGGCGGCAACGGCCTGCGGCCAGAAAACATTATTTGGGTGGCCTGGTTTTTCGTTAAATCCGCTGGCGGCGTGGCCATAGACGATCGGCCCGCCAAAGGCGACGTGCTCCGCCGTGTGCCCGTCGCAGCGCAAGGTAATATGCCGGCCGCTGAGGACGAACTCGAACTTGTCGCTGCCCGGCGTGCCGAAGATGGCGATGCTCAACTGGCCGAAGCCGTCGTCGTCGTCTTTCAATTGCCGGTCGAGCCGCGCGACCCAATCGGGCTGGATAAGTCCCGTGAAAATGTCGCGGATCAGCCGTTGTTGGTCGGCGGTGTAGAACTCGCTCGCGATAAGCGGCTCGGTGATGTGCCAGTTGGCGGAGATCCGCGACCGCAGCAGGCCGAGCGATGTGTCGTGGTGGTCCCAGCCGAAACAGACCTGCTTGCGCTGCTGCTCGTTGAGCGAATCGAAGAGCAGCTTGACAAGCGATTCGGAAGAACCTTTGGGAGCGCCCGAAACAGGCGACGCGGCGACGTAGCTACTTCCTACGCCGGCCAGCGCCGTGGCAGCGGCCGCCGTTTTGAGGAAGCCGCGACGGGTCAAGGAATTCAAAGCGGACGACGAATCATTTTGAATTGGGATGGAGTGTGGCATGGGACGGTCCACAAGGGGTGGCGGGGATGGAAGGCGTCACCTCATCATACACCCGCGCGACCTCCGAGGCCATCCGCACATCGGAAAAACACTTCGCATGCCGAAACCGCGGCAACATGGTACAATTGGTTTGACAATCTCATGGGAGGATCAGACAATGGCCACCGTCGAACGTAATTCACCTGGGCCGCGAGAAAACGTGGTGCTTCACGGAGTGCCCTGGCGTACTTATGTGGAGTTGCGAGACTTGCCGGAAAATTATTATGTCCGGATGAATTACGACTGCGGGACGTTGGAAATCATGTCGCCATCAGCGAAACACGAAGGGGGCTCAAGAATCATCGCGCGGTTGATCGCCGTTTGGACCGAGGAACTGAACATTCCTCTTCGCAGCCTGGGCCAAATGACGTGCCGCCGAGAGGACATCGAACGGGGCTTTGAACCGGACAATTGCTACTACGTCCAGAACGAATCGCGAATGTGGGACAAGGAGGAGATCGACTTCACCGTTGATCCGCCGCCCGATCTTGCCCTTGAGGTAGACATTTCGCGAAGTTCTCTTAACAAGATGTCGATCTACGCTGCGTTTGGCGTCCCGGAACTGTGGCGACTGGATCGCGGCCGGTTGATGGTTTACGAGTTCGTTGACGGCGAGTACCGTCCGCGCGATTCGAGCTTATGCTTTCCACAGCTTCCGCTTGCCGAAGTGCAGCGCGAGTCCGAGCAGATCGGCAAGGTTCCCGAAACGAAGTTGATCCGCGCGTTTCGAGTGTGGGTGCGAAGGAAGTTTGTGCGCGAGGAAGAGGCCTGAGTTTCACGAGCGCAAGACCTCATCGTAGACCCGCGCGACTTCCGAGGCCATCCGCACGTCGGAAAAACATTCGGCGTGTCGCAGCAAGGCGGCGGAACTAAGGGCCTGCCACGAAACATCGCCCGACACGAAGCGGGCAATGGCGTCGGCCAAGGCCGCCGGACGCGACGGCTCGACGAGCAACCCCTCGACGCCGTCGCGAATCGCCTCCGGCACGCCCGACACGGCGCTAGCCACGACCGGCAGTCCGGCTGACATCGCCTCGAGTACCACCATCGGCAGTCCCTCGCCAAAAAGGCTCGGCAGCACGAAAAGATCCATGCGGGCCATCTCGCCGTCGATGTCGCGGGCGAAGCCGGTCCAGTCGATGGCTGAGTCCAACAGCAATTGGCCGGCAAGCCGCTTGATCTGCCGCTCGTAGTCGGGCGTCTCGAACGAGCCCACCGCCCTCAGCCGCACGGGCAGCCCGCGGGCACGGACTTCAGCCAGGGCCTCGAGCAAAACTTCAAGTCCCTTGCGCGGCCGAAACAATGCGAGCACTCCGATCGTCCAATCGCGCTTGCCGCATCGCGCGGCGGCACCGCCTTCCGCGCGGGCACGCCGTTGGGAACGACGTGTACGCCGAAACCTTGCTCGCGAACGTAGCGCCCCACGGCTTCCGAGACGGCGATGATCGCCTTCGCTCGGCGGAGCACGATCCGCTCGGCGAAGCAGTTCATCCAATTGCGAAGGCGATGCGTCGTGTCGCAGGTGGTAAGGCTATGGACGTGATGCACCATCGGCACGCCCGTCCGCCAGGAGACCGCGGCGCCGATGAGTGCCGAACGGGCGGTATGCGTATGGATAATGCGATAGCCTTCGCTATGGACGATTGCGGTTAACCGCTTGATGGGTGAAAAATCGGTGCGGCCTTGCATCGCGGCCTCGTAGAGCGGAGCGTCGCCTTTCCGCATGGCGGCAAATTGGCCGGGTTTCAGGCAGGCGAATGCCGCGCGGTAGCCGAAGGTGGGCAACTGCTGGCCCAGCAAGTCCTGGACACGTTCGGCGCCGGCGTAATGCTCGCCGTTGATGAAGTGCAGGACCGGAGCCGTGGCGACCGCTGCACTCATTCCGGATGGACCGAGCACAAGCGGCATTGAGTCGGCAAATAAATGTTGCGTTGTGCTCATGGAATTGAACGCCCTATCTTCCTCTGCAAGCCGGTGACGCATGCACTATTGAGGCAATGTGTGCATAGACCAACCCCGCTAAATGGATAGCTTGCAGCACGGTCGGACATATGCGGGAATCAGAGTTTCAGCCGTGTGCCAGCGAAGGGAGGTTATCGGTTGAATCGATTATTCAGAAAGCGACTGTATCGTCAGTCAAAAACGTGGAGGTCATCCAAACAGTCCTTCATGACTTTTTGGAGCAATTCCTTAAGGGAGTTGTACTGCGCGTCATTGAGTTCGAATCGCACGATAATTGCGTCACACTTCATCCAAGGCAGTTCCCTGGTGTCCACTTTCAGCAAATTGCGAGTTACTGCGATGTTCCAATTACCTCCGGCACCACCAAATTCCTGGTCGTCTCGTTCAAGCCAAATCTCACTCTTATCGGGTGACAATCCCCTTACGGTCTCTCCCGGTTGTAGCCAGAAGTAATTTGAGGAATCGGAATTGCTGAAGCCCACAAATCCCGTTATGGGAGTCAACACTACGTCATTGGCCTCGAACTCTACAATAGTTGCCATAAGTATTACTCCCTGAGAATAGCAACCAATAACCCAACCGCGGCCGCGGCGGCGATAATTAAGACAACCAGAATGAATCCGCTCGCTTCGGGCGACACGCCAAGCCAGCGCAACGTGCCGAACAATAGGGCCATCGCCGTCGTGAGCAATAGCAGGCCGCGTATACCGAATTGCAACGGCGGCCGCCGCGGTGAACCGTCGGTCGAGTTTTCCTCGTTCCGTCCGCCATCGTCAGCCATGTTCCGCCTCGCTAGTCCTCTTCCTCGCTAATCGCACCATACTGCCGCAGCTTGCGGTAGAGCGTTTTCCGATCCAGGCCGAGCGAACGCGCCGCGAGCGTGCGGTTCCCTTGCATGGAATTGAGCACGTGCAGAATGTACTTCCGCTCGACTTCCTCCAAGGGCACCAGCTCGGCCGGATCGCTGCCGTCGATCACAACGCGCGTGCTGCGATAGTTGCGGACCTTTTCCGGCAGGTCGTCCAACGTCAACCGGTCGAAACGGGTCAGAGCGACCGCCCTTTCGATCACGTTGCGCAACTCGCGGACGTTGCCCGGCCAGGCATAGCCGAGCAGTTTTTCGCCCACGCCTTCGGAAATCCCCTGCACCTGTTTCTTCGCCCGCGCGGCACAGACCTCAATGAAGTGCTGGGCGAGCAGCAAGGCATCGGCCCCGCGGGCGCGGAGCGGCGGCAGGCTGATCTGAATCACGTCGATGCGAAAGTAAAGATCGTTGCGGAAGCGGCCTTCCTCGACCGCCGTTTCCAGGTCGCGATTCGTGGCGGCCAGGACTCGGGCATCAAAAGCGATTTCTTTTTCGCTGCCCACTGGCCGCACGCGGCTTTCCTCCAAGGCCCGCAGCAGCTTCGCCTGCATGGCCAGCGGCATCTCGCCGATTTCGTCCAAGAAGAGCGTGCCGCCTTCGGCCTGCAGGAACAACCCGCGGCGATCCGTCCGCGCGTCGGTAAATGCACCTTTGACGTGCCCGAAGAGTTCGCTTTCCAGCAGCGTGTCCGGCAGCGCGGCGCAGTTCACGGCGACGAACGGCTTTTCGCCGCGGCGGCCGCGACGGTGCAGCGCCTTGGCCACGAGTTCCTTGCCTGTGCCGCTCTCGCCTTTGATGAGCACCGGGGCGTCCGAGTCGGCGATTTGGGCCAACTGGTCATAGAGCTTGAGCATGGGCGAACTTTGGCCCAGCAATTCGTCGAAGCGCCCGGCCTGCTGTAGCGTTTCGCGGAGCGAATGAATCTGTTGCTGGAGCTGCCGCCGCTCGACGGCGCGGCGAACGATCACTTCCAGCAGTTCCATTTCAATCGGCTTGGTGACGAAATCGTAGGCCCCCGCGCGAATGGCCGCGATGGCGGATTCCAGATTGCCGAACGCGGTCATTACGATCACGGGCATGTCGGGCCGGGCTGCCACTAGCCGCCGGCAGAATTCCAGCCCATCCATGCCCGGCATCCGCAGATCGGTGAGCACGACGTCGAAATCCTCGCGGGTGAAGACCTCATAAGCGTCGGCTGCTGAGGCAAAGCCGCGAGAATCGAAATTGCGCAGCCGCAGATCGGTCTCCAGCAACTCCCGCATGCCGCGTTCATCGTCAACGATCATTATCCGCGGTTTCATGGCTGACTCCCTTCCGAGAGAGAACCTGCCGGCAGAAAAACGGTAAAGCAGCTCCCCTTTCCGACTTCGCTGGACACTTCGATCCAACCACCGTGCTCCTGCACGATGCCATAGGCGATCGAGAGGCCCAACCCCGTGCCGGCCCCGACCTCCTTGGTCGTAAAAAACGGCTCGAAGAGTTGCGACATGTTCTCCGGCGGAATGCCGACACCCTCATCGCAAACGTCAATGGCAAAGCAAGCAGACGGAGCCGCTCCGTCTTGATCCGGGCGGGTACACGTGCGGCAATCGAGGCGGAATTCTACCGGGCCGCCGTTCGGCATTGCCTGGGCCGCGTTGATGCTCAGATTCGTCAAGACTTGCTGAATCTGACTGGCGTCGACCACGGCCATCGCGGCTTCCGAGCCCTCGTCAAAGAACAGGCGGATATGATGCTTCTCGGCGATCCCGTCCAACATGCCGATCGTCTGCCGAACGACGCTCCGCAGATCGACGGGTTGCTTGCGAGAGGTGCTGGTGCGGGCGAAATCGAGCAACTGCCGGATGATGCGGGTCATCTTGTCGGCCTCTTCACGGATGGCCGCGGCACTTTGGGCGATCTCTTCGGGACCCAGCTTGCCGGAGCCGATCAACCCCGCGCGGCCGGCCACGACGTTCAGCGGCGTACCCAGCTCGTGTGCGATGCCCGCAGCCAGCCGGCCGACGGTCTTCAACCGGTCCGCGTGGCGAAGCTGTTCGATGGCGGCAATCCGTGCGGCGGTCTCCTCGCGGAGTTTCCGCTGCGACTCTTCCAAGCTGGCGCACATCTTGTTGAGGTTGTCGGCAAGCTCCTCCAGTTCGTCGTGCGAGCGGATCTTAAGCGGCTCTTTGAAGTCGCCGATGCTGATCAGCCGGGCCTTTGCGATAAGCCGCTGCAACGGCCGGCCGACGAAGCGGACGCCCAAGAAAATCGCCAACAGCCCGCTGATCAACGCCATGCCGAAGATAAGCAGCCCGGTGCGCGTGATGACATCGCGCTGATCGGCCGTCAGCGTGGTCGTGGGGTGCGAGAACTCCAGTCCGCCCCGGCGGTCGGGATTCAGCGACATGGGAAAGTAAATGACGAGGAAGGACGCGCCGTCCGGGGCTTCGGTTTCCAAGACACGATGCTCTTGAAGGGCCACGGCGGTCAAAAGGTCGGATGTGGCCGCCGGGCGAAACTCCTTCTCGGCGGCATCATCGAACCATACCCAGCGGACCCGCATTGGCTGCGGATTCTCGCCGCATAATCGTTGCAGGGACTCGCGCACGCCGATATCGCGCTTCATTGTCCAGGCGTCGGCAAGGAGCCGCTCCACGACCGGTTCCATCTCTTCGGCTTCTTCGGCAACCTGGCGATGGAATACGTCGGCTTCACGGCGCATGGCCAGATAGCCGTAGACGCCGGCCAAGGTCATATTGGCGACCATAAAAACCAGCGCGAGCTTCATTGCAAGCCGCATGTAGTTTCCTTTCTTGGAATTGATATGGGGCAATTTTCCCCGCTGGGGCATTTTGCCGCGCCGCCTTCCGCTCCTCCCGCATCCGTGAATCCCATTGTACGTGCGTTTCTCCGCGGATTGTAGCGGATTCCGCGCATTGCGAGCGTTTGGCACGTGCCGTGCTTTATGCCGGTCGCAACACATTTGACGGGAACTGGGCCGCCAAGCAAACCGCGCCGCCCGGAGCGCCGGCCGCAACGTAGCCGCCGGCGCGGTTCCCGGCACAACGCCCGCGTACAAATCGCGGGACCGGATATCGAGAAGGAGATTCGTATGAGTATTTCGAGAAGTGAGTTTTGGACCCGGCGGCCCGTTCGCGCCGCCGTTTCTTCAGCGGTCTGCGGCCTCGTGGTCGCGGCATCGTTGGCGGGCATGGCGGCCGTTTCGCCACACGTTGATAAGGACGCGGCGGCAGCAAAGAACGCAGCCGAATCGCCCGCGCGGGCGTTGTCGCAAAACTTCCGCGAGGTGGCAAAGGCCCTGCAGCCCGCAGTGGTAATGATCAAGAGCGAGAGCGTCACCTCCGTCAAGCTCGAAGGACAAATGCCCGGCGACGACGACTCGGGAAATCCCTTCGGCAATATGCCGGAACTGCGAAAGTTCTTCAAGAACGCGCCGCGTGAGCAGCAGCACCACCAAGGCGGGCTGGGCTCCGGCGTGGTCATTGATTCCTCCGGTCTGATCCTAACCAACAACCACGTTGTCCGCGACGGACAGAAAATCACCGTCCGCCTGCACGACGGCCGCGAATACAAAGCCGCTATGGTACACACCGATCCCAAGACCGATTTGGCCGTCCTCCGCATCGAAGGCGCCGATCACCTCACCGCCGCCAAGCTGGGAGATAGCGACCAGGCCGAGGTGGGCGATTGGGTCTTGGCGCTGGGCAATCCCTTCGGGCTGGAAGGCACCGTGACCGCCGGCATCGTCAGCGCCAAGGGGCGCGGCATCGGACTGAACGAACGCGAAAACTTTATCCAGACCGACGCGGCGATCAACCCGGGCAACAGCGGCGGACCGCTCGTGAACCTCGACGGCGAAGTGATCGGCATCAACACGGCCATATCCTCCAACAGCGGAGGCAGTGAAGGCGTCGGCTTCGCCATCCCGATCAACCTGGCGAAATGGGTCGCCCGGCAACTGACCGCGGGCGAGACCGTACACCGGGCACGGATGGGCGTCATGATCCAGCCCTTGACCCACGACTTGGCGCAGCAGTTCGGCCTGACGGCTCGCGAAGGCGTGCTTGTAGCTGGCGTGAGCGATGACAGCCCCGCCGCCAAGGCCGGCTTCAAGCCGGGCGACGTCATCGTCGAGTTCGCGGGAAAGAAAGTCGCCAGCCCGCAGGAGTTGCAGGAAATCGTCGAGGAGTCGGCCATCGGCCGGCAAGAGACGGCGACCGTGCTCCGCGACGGCAAGCGCATGGAGTTGAAGGTCAGCCCCACCGAAGCGACCGGCGATGCCGTGGCGGCCGAAGGCAGCCACTCCCCGAATTCCTCCTTGGAGAAGCTCGGCATGGAACTTCAAGACCTCACGCCCGAACTGGCGGCGAAGCTGAAGATCCACGCGGAGCACGGCGTCGTGGTGACCGACGTGCAGCCGGGCAGCGCCGCCGAGAAGGCCGGCCTGACGGGCGGCATGGTCATCGTCGAGGCCAACCGCAAAGCCGTGAAATCGGCGGCCGACCTGGCCAAAGTGCTCGATGACAAGTCGCTGGCCAAGGGCGTCCTGCTGTTGATTCGCGGCGAGCAAGGCAGCCGCTTTGTCGTCCTGCAAGGGTGAACATTGTCGTTCGCTCGCCTGGGAACGGAATGGAGGCCGTTCCCCTGCGTACACCAACACCGATCCCGAATCATGCAAGTGCTCATTCGCGAAAGTAACACGATCATGTTGGAAAAGGAAACCTCCGGCGCGACGCACCAGCCTGATGCCGCCCCGAAGTCATCGGGCGCGTCGCCCGGAGGACCTTTCCAGCAAGAGCCTTCGCCGGCCGAGCCGGATACCACCTCGCTCCTGCCATTCCGGCAGTTCACCCTCCAGTACCTGATCGCAGTCATCACGAAGTCTTCAAACAAGGATTAGCCATGTCTCCCCTCGCTATTGATGAAATGGGAATATACTTGCGGAAGATCGCCCGCACACCGCTCTTGAGCCGCGAAGACGAGCTGGCAGTCGCCGAGAAGGTCTGCCGCACCCGCCGCGAGTTCCTCACTCGGCTTTTGGCCAACGACTACGCCTTGCGGTTAGTGCTCACTTCGGCGCACCGGGCCAGGAAGCACAAGCTGCGAATCGACTACGTCGTCGATGTGCAGGGAATCGACTCAGCGGCGCGGCGCGAAGCCTTTACCCGTCTGGAGGAAGGCATTCGAGTCCTCGAGCGGACATTGCGGAGAAACCGCCGCGATTTGCGCGCCATCCTCGATCGGACGCTGTCCGCCGAACAAAAGACGGTGGCACGACGGTCGCTTTTTCGCCGTCGCCGCGCGGCCGCGAGGAAGCTCCAGCAGCTTCAGTTCCAGGTTGCCCTGCTCAAGAAGCCGCTGGCACGACTGACGCGGATCGCCGCGGGGATGAGTGCCGCCGCCGCGGAACTCGATCGGCCCGGCAAGTCACGGGTATGCGTCGCCCGACGGCGGCAAGCCCGCGGCGAGTTGCGGCGATTGTCGCGGCGGGTCGGCGCCGGCCCCCGCTGGCTGGATCGCCGCTTGCGCGACGTTCGCCGCCGGGCCTGCGAGTACGGGGCCGCCTGCCACGACTTCATGCTGCCCAATCTGCGGCTGGTGGTCTCGGTGGCTAAACAGTATTCATCGAGCAACGAAGACCTTTTAGACCTCGTCCAGGAGGGCAACGTCGGCCTGATGCGGGCGGTCGAGAAGTTCGAGCCCCGCGCGGGGGCATCGCTTCTCGACCTACGCGTTCTGGTGGATTCGGCAGACGATCCGCCGCGCCCTTGTGCAGCAGCGGAACGGCTTCCACACATCTTATGTCATGACGCAAAAGCTGGATAAGATCCAGCGCGCGCGGGACAACTATTTGCAATTGCACGGCTCGACGCCCAGCACGGACGACCTGGCAAGCGCCGCCGGCATCGGTGTAGGCGAAGTGGAGCGGCTGATGCGCGTGCAGCGGCAGCCGCTCTCCTTTGACGATCCGCCCAGCCGCCAGGGCACGCGGACGCTGGAAGAAATGGTCGCCGATTCGCGGCAAACCTGCCCTGACGACCATATCGATCAACACCGTCTGGAGCACCGCATCGAGGACGTCTTGGGCAACCTGGACATCCGCGAGCGGCAAGTGCTGCAGATGCGCGTACGGCCTGTACGGACAGCAAGCCTTGAGCCTGGGCGACATCGGCAAGGTGCTGCGCGTGAGCAAGGAGCGGATCCGGCAGATTGAAGAGAGCGCCATGACGAAGCTTCGCGAGCCGAAGCACGCCGAGCGGTTCGTGCAGTTCCTTCACGAAGCGCCCGACCGGCTCATGCACGCCGCCGCCATGCTGCGGGGGTGCCATCGCGCGATGACCTAAACAGCGGTATCGCGGCTAAATTCCGCTCCGCCGTACAACACGCACGCCTGGCCGCCCATCAACAGGTAGCGAACGCGGCTCTCGTTCATTTCCGAAAGGACTTTGAGGATCGGGTTCGGGGTCAAGCGAGCCACCTAATTGCAGGTAAAAGTCCCAAAGCTTTTCGCGCTCCAGCGGCGAGAGACGATACCAGCCGAGCCACTCTTCTTCCACTCCGTGGCGCTCGTCTCGATCCTCTTGCGGTCGGTTGGACATAACGAAACTATACCGCGAAAGAGGCGGCGAAGCAAGAAGAAATTGATAACTCGAGGTGTCGCAAAACTCGCGCGGTCATTTTTCGTTCCTCCTGCCTGTCCCACGGTCAGATTAACGCGAAATCGTGAAAGGAGGAAACCGCGAAAACCAGGCGCGATTTCGCTCTCCTTCTCGCGCTTTCGTCCCTTCGCGATTCTCTCTCATACGCGCTCCGCCCGCCATCCTCACGATGGTATTCCCGCAAGACTTCCTTCGTAAGCTGCCAAGGCAATAAGCCGAGCCGGTTACTTTTTACGCGGCAAGTTGTCCAACGCCTTTCGTACCGTTTCAGCCAACGGGTCGTACACTTCACCTTTCGCTTCAGGCCGCGGTCCAGTCGCCTGCTTCTCCTCCCACTTCAGTCCCAGCAGTTCGGCCATGGCACGTGCTGCACATGCTCGCATTGAACGGGTGTCGTCTTCCCTTGACGCAACTCGAGATGGGCTATCGTTGGGCTCTGGCGACCCCGACGAAAAATCAAGAAGCGGACGCAGCGGAATCGCCAACTCAGGACTTGGGTGAGCAAACTCCGCGATCTGCCTTAGGGCAATCGCCCGATCCTGTTCAGATGCCTTGCCATCAAGTGCTATCCGGGAGCACAGACGGACACCGCGGTCCGAATCGACTTTGATCAGCACGGAGTGAAACTCCCATCCACCCGTGAACTTATTGGTGTTTATGCCTTCAAGTTTGTCACCAACTCGTCGAACGTAACCGGCAACCTTCGGATCGGCGCGGTTGGCAGCCGCAAGAATCTTGGCGACGGTCCATCCTGCATGCAATCCTACCGGGCCGTTGGTTGCGTTCCCGTCGTCCTCAAACAAAGGCATCAACGGTTCGACGTACTGGATGTTTCGAGACCTGGCCAGGATTTCAATGGCAATCCGTCGCGCATCGGGCTCAGCCTTGGTGTCGGCAGCGATTGTCAGCGCCGTCGCCTCAACGTGGTCCGGGTCGAAATCCGCCAGTGCGGCGATGCGAGATTCGCCAAATGGGCCGCTTGCGCAATTACGTAACGTGACGACAAACTGCCTTTGGGTTGCAGGATACCTGGAGTCGCCCCTGTCGGCAAAGAACACCAAACGCTCGGCGGCAAAGGTTGCGCGGGACATCGCTCGGCTCATGCCGTAGTGGCGCTTGGTCCGTCGCGCTGCCGCATCCAACTTCACCACGAACTTCAAGAGCGTCGGCACATCTGCCAATTCTCCGCTTTCGCCAAGCACGTTAGCGGCCGAGCCCAGCGCATCGACGGTTGCGCCATCTGCGCAAGCACGCGGCGGGCGGTGGCCGCCACCTGCTTCGGGTCCATCGCGGAGATTGCCTCAACGGCCACTCCACCGTGGTCCATCTCATGAATGCCCTCGTAGTGCCAAACATCTTTACACTTCCCCTTTACGATTTCCCACAGCAGCGGCGTGGCCTCGCTGTGGCGGAGACGACCCAAAGCGAACATCAGTTCTGTCGGCAAGTCGTAGCGGAATCCATTGTAACTGTTGCGAATGTTATACTCGTCGAACCCGAAACCGAGTTTCTCGGCCAGAGCCGCGCTCGCCTTATCTTCGATGATACTTCGCAATCGTCGCAGCATGGCCGGCCCGGACTGCGTGGCGTCGAGCATGAGAAGGGATCGCGTGGCCGCACGGGCGACACGCGGATCAGAATCATCAAGACGGTCGCTCAACGCGGAAATCAGTTTGTCTGACGCGGGTAGCATCTGGCCGGCCGCGATAGCTGCATCGTATCGTTCGATAGGCGCACTTCCTCTCAGCCCATCCAGCATAAAGGTGACGCATTGCTCGTCGGCCTTGCCACGAAGCCCAATCAACATCCGCATAGCGTGTTTGCTCTTCGGCTCGGCGGAAGGATACGCTTTCAACATCGCCGCGACATCGAAAGACAGATCGGGGATGCGCCACGCAAGCTGATCTCCACTCCGAAAACCGTAAAACCCCATAACACAGTCGTCTTCGGTCAATGCTTGGCCGGCGATCAGTTTGGCGGCTATCTGTCGGTGGAAAGTCCGGCTGAACTCATTCGCTTTGCGCGCTGTCTCCTTGTCGATACGAACGCCCGTTTCGGGATCGATAGGCACTTCGAAATAGCCGTTCAGAATCTTTGCATTCGCTTCGGAAATCGGTTTGCCTGCGATCATGTCGCGACCAAGTTTCTCAATGTGTAGCATTGCCGAACGAAGGCACCACTCGCCATCTCCTAACTCGTCCCTCTCCCCCTTGGTAATCTTTGGCTCAAGCTTTTCCGCAAGCGTTATAGAGTCGAGTTGGTTGGCGTCAAGAGCTTCCCCGCCAAAATCAATCATCAGGTGCATTGCCCGACCAATGTTGAGAACCTCTCGTCCTTGTTCGATTCGAATCTGGCCGCGAACTGTTGATGGCGAAGAAAAGAAGAACCGGGAGAACATGCCGGAGAGCTGGCTTGGCGCGAACTCGCATAGTGAATCCTTCCTTCTGACGTAATCGCGGCTAAAATCGGCCGGCCAGAACTAATCGGGGCCGGTTTCGATTTCAACCGCAGTATAGTGTCCTGGCGGCACTTGCGGCAATTGAGATTCAACGGGCGTTCGCGTGCCATCGCTATTGAAACTGGCCGTGCCGCGGGCGAGGTTCGCCGCCAGCAAATGTCTGTGCAACGCCCCCAGCGCGTTTACTGCCGTGAAGCGCGATTGGCGGCAAGAAGCTCGGTTCATCCGCCTTGATTTCGGAGTTCGCGGCTGCCGCCCGGCATTTGCCTGGCAAGGAATTGCGTCAGATCACCCAACGTTCGCCGCTCGCGCGGTGCTGGACGTCAACTTGCCATCGCGCGTCGCCGGGAACCAAACGCAAGTCCAGCGATAGAACCTGGCTGGAAAGAACGTCCCCGCCCGACAGCGCGGACTCGCCCGACTTTCGCAGTTCGCCTTCGCGATGCTCGTATAGTTCGAGCGCCCATTTCTGCCGATTCAAGTTCAACACCTCCCGCACGCCAAGGCGCGAATAGAAAGGGAGCTTCTCGTAGGCGCGGTCGCGGGGACTGGTAATCTCCACAAGGAAATCGGCCGCGCCGGTCCAGAACTTGCCGTGGTTCTCGGCGGCCGTGTCGTTCAAAAAAACTGCCACGTCGGGAACGCGGTAGTTATGTTCCCAATCACTGGCGGAACCGGCGAGGTTCACGCCGGGGTAGACCTTGCCGAGACCGCGCCTGGCAATCGCTTGGCCGAGGGCCATTGAGAACTCGAACACCCAATCCTGATGATCGTTATCAGCTTCTGGGGACATGAAATACACCCCTTCCCAGACTTCGTCGTGTCCATCGGCGTCCCAGGCCTGCCGCCGCGCCTTGAGGTCTTCTTCCAACTCAGGGTTTTCAATGAACATTGCCATGACCTTGCTCCTTCGCGGCGCCTGCGATTCATTACCGCCAAATTATACCATGCGGCGGAGACTGCAACTATGCCTTCGTGAGCAGCGGGTTGACTGGACGGCAAACACACCGCAAATCCAAGCCGCGGTCCGTCGTTTCGCCCCTGGCCACCTCCGGTGGCCAGGGGCGAAACGACGGATGAGGGGTGGTGCCCGCTCCGCCTCTTAGCCCTTCAATCTCGTTCACCGACCGAGGCAAGCTCGGTGGGGTCTCCAGCAGCAATTCCTATGGCTTAACTGTTTTCGACTTTCAAAGTAAAAAACGACGCTCCCAACGGATTCCGGGCGATTGGCACGATATGTGCTGTCTCTTGTATGCTAGTGTTAACATGTAGGAAATGGCAGGCCGCCGGCGGCGGCCGCAGCGAGATGCGCCCCAACCCCTTCGTGCGGATGGTCGAAGGATACCGTCGATGCGGTGTGTTGTAAACTGTTATATACACTAGACTTACGGCGATCGCCGGCGATGCGCCCAGCGGGCGATTATCGCGAGGGCGGGGCGCATCGCGGGAAATAGCCGATGCCAACGACCCGACCGGACTGCCAAAATGACAGCCGCCAGAGGATGAGGGCCGAGGGAGGAGAGATAAGAGATGCTAGCTGATAACAGATTACGACGCGGCCTGGCCTACGCACTGCGGGTGCGAATCTGCTTGGCGGTGCCTGCGAAGCAAGTTCGCGGCTCCTTGCTTCCTGTTCCTCGATCGCGGCTCCTCACTCCCGGCGTATGGAAAACCGTGCCAAATCGTGCCATTTCGTGCCATACATGCGGTTTCGCCGCGGAAAACCGCACGATCAGCCGAGCCTCCCGCAGTGCCAAACGACGCCAAACCGGTGCAAAACAGCGTCAAACCAGTGCCAAAAGTGCCAAATTTGGCACTCCAAGCAACACCGAAGGGTGCGGCACAGAAGGACGAGAAACAATGAAATCGAGGCGGTGTCCGCACTGTCGCACTCGACCGGCTTCCTCAGGTTTCTCGGCCCCTTGACATAAAATAACTACTCTGGTAGTATTACAGGCGTAGTAGTCGAAATGGAACCCGACAATATGACTGCAAAAAGCAAGTATCGACTGGGCGATCTGCAACTCCGCATCATGCGGGTCCTCTGGGACCTGGGCCAGGCCACCGTCGCCGAGGTCCAGGAAAAGCTCGACGGCGAACCGCTGGCCTATACCACCGTCGCCACGATGCTGCGGAAAATGGAAGACCGCGGCCTCTTGGAGCACCGCGAGGAAGGCCGGCGCTTTGTTTACCTGCCGGCGGTCTCTGCCGCGGACGTCACCCGCAGCATGGCCGATGACTTGGTGGACCGCCTCTTCGCCGGCAGCCTGGCCGACGCGGTCAGCCACTTGCTGGAAAATCGCGAGGTAAGTCCGGGCGAACTCGCGCAGTTGCAAGCGCTAATCGCCGCACACAAGAAGCGCAAGTGACCCAATTAGGCGGAGTGACCTATGGCAAGCCAAATCATGCAGTGGTTTACGGGTTACGAATTGTTCGTCGCGGTCGGCCTCGGCGCGACGCTGATCGTCTCATTGGCCGCGATTGCGTGCCGAATGATCCGCTCCGCCGCAGGTCAAGCGGCTGTTTGGCGGATCGCCACGGTCAGCATGTTCTTGCTGCTTGTGTTTGCATTGACGGGATTCGGGCAGGCGGTCGCGCAGCTCGGCCGACAATGGACAGCCCGCCAAGCAGAAAGCCGAGTGACCGAGGCAGTTCCGAGGCAACCGCCCGACGGATCATCAACGATACTCGCTGAGTCTGATTCGTCGAGCGCCGTATTCGTAGTGCCGCCTTCTGGCGAAACGAAAGACTTCCGGCTAAAGCCGGCGCTACGAACGCCGGCAGCAACCGAGTCCGTTGGAGTCCCGCCTTTAGGCGGCATGGATCACGAGCGCCAGCTAAAGCCGGAACTCCAGCCCCCGCCACCGTCTCAAGCGAATTGGCCGGTGACGATTTGGGTTGCGGGAACCGCGGCGACGCTTTGTTGGCTCATCGCCGGGCAGATCGCGGCCGGCCGCTTTCGCCGCCGCTGTTCTGTGCTAAATGATGGCGAGCTTGATGAGCGCTTCGCGGATTTGCGACCGACGTTCGCAATTTCACGTCCAGTTGTGCTCTTGTCTTCACCGCGGACCACTTCACCGGTCGTGTTGGGCGGCCGGCGGCCGGCCTTGGTCTTGCCGGCGAACTTCACGCACGACTTCGATCGGCGGCAACAGGATGCGATCCTGGCCCACGAATTGGCCCACTTGGCGGCGCACGACGCGGGCTGGCAAGCAGCCGGGCAAATCTTGTGCGCAATCTTGTGGTGGCATCCGCTCGTCTGGTGGTCGCGGCGTCAGCTCCGCGCGGCCCACGAGGCCCTGGCCGACGAGGGAAGCCTGATCGTGCCCGACGGACCGCGAATTCTGGCCGAAGCGCTCGTCGCATTGGGCCAACGGCTCGCTCGACCGCAGCCGCGATTTGGGCTTTCGCTAGGCGGCGGGCAGTTTCGCTCCGGACAGTTCCGCTCGGGACTGGGCCGCCGCGTCGAGCGGTTGTTGTGTTTACCGCAGCGTCCCTGGCGTGCCCCGCGCCGGACACGAATGGCATTTGCACATTTCTCGCTGCCGGCGCTTGTCGCGCTGGCAGCCGTATCAATTGGCACCGCCTGGCGCCGTCCCAGGCCCCTATTACCCGAGGAGAGACGACAATGAGCGTTCTTACAACTTCCTGGCGCGGCTCGTTGCTGGCGACCGCCTTGTGCGCGATGCTGGGAAACGCACCCTCGCCTGCCGCGGCGGACGACAATCCAACCCCGCCGCAAACGACCTCTGACCGCGAAGCTCTGTATGCGAAGTTCCAGGCGATCCGCGCGAGAGCGGCGGCGCTCGACGAGCAAGGCAAGCACGACGACGCCGACCGGCTGCGGCGCGACGCCAAAGAAATGATGAGCAAGTCCGGACTCGCGCCGATCGCGCCCAGCGATCCTCGCGTGTTGTTCGTTACGCCCGGCAATCCCGAACAGGATAAGATCATGGCTCGGCTGAAGGAGATCGGGCAGAAGATCCACATTTTGGAACTCGAGGGCAAGTATGACCAGGCTGAGCAATTGAAGCGAGAGGCGAAGGAGCTGTACGGCAAGTTGAACGCCGCTGGCGCGCACACCCTTATCGTGGCAGGCCCCAGCCCCGAGCGACAGAAGCTCTACGAGTCATACAAGGCCCGATACAAGGCTCTGCAGGGCGCGATCGAGGTGGCCAAGAGGGAAGGCGACGACGATCAGGTCCATCGCTTGATGCAAGAGATCGAAGCGCTGCGGGCCAAGCTCCGCGCGACCGAGGCGACCTTGGCTAGCCAAAGCGCATCCGGCGGCGAGCGCGAGGCCCGCTTGAAGCACCTCTGCGCGGCGGCTGAGAATCTCAAGGCGGCGGGCTGCGACGCCGAGGCCACGCACGTCCTCCAGCTCATCGACCACATTCACGCAGAATCGCGGGATAGCAACCCTGGTCTCGCAAATGCTGTTGACTTTACGGTTACAACTCCGCGACGCGTTCACATTGATGCGCGCCCATCAGGAAGCCAACGCTCCTGGCCACGCCAAACTACAGAGTGGAAACGATCGTCCAGGGCGACAGGTATACGGGGTCCCGATCCAATGCTGAGCGAGCCAAGTCAACGGATGTCCAGGAACTGCGCAGCCAAATTGGACAGATGCGCAAGGAAATGCGGGAAATGCGCGAGGAACTCAAACGCGAGAAGGAATCGTACGTCCCGAACCGGCCGCTCACGCCCCCGCCGGGACTGTACACGCAACCGCCAGGGCAGCGCCCATAGCCGGAAAGGCGTGGCATATTAAGCGCGGGCGGGCAGTTTTTGCCAGCCCGCGCTGGCTTTTACCATACCGCGAGGGATATAATAGAAGCATAGAAACGATCCGTTATTCGATGCGAAGGGGAGATGGGCAATGAAAACATGCAATTGGGTGCGATATGCGGCCGCGCTTGCGGTCATTTGGGCGATTAGCATTTCGAATAGCACAGTCATGGGTGAGGACGCGGCCGCGGACAAAGCGGCTTCGCCCGGCACAGACGCGGCCACAGCCAAAAAGCCGGCCGGCAAAGATCCCACAACCAGCGCTTTCGCGCTGCCCGGCGGAGTCAAGCTCAATACCAAGCAGCAGGCGGCCTACGATCAACTGAAGGCCGACAAACAGCCCGAGTTGAAGCAAGCGATTGACGACTTGCAGAATTCCAAGAGCGGCGCGACGGCCCAGGCGGCCAAGAAGGTCCGCGACCTTCGCACGGAGATCCGCAATTCCATCAACGATATCGTTTATGCACCTTCGTCGCCGTCGTCCTCGGGCCGCGATTCTGGAAGCAGTTCGGACAGCCGGCCCCAGCGGCTATGGCTACGGGTCGTTCCCTATGGCGGATATTACCCCTATCGACCCTACTACGGCGGATACTATCCGTATCTTACTATCCGCGATCGAGCGACGGCAAAGTTCCCGCGCGAGAGAGGAAACTCCAATAGCCGCAAGCTGCCGCCGCGCCCGCAGGCAAGTCGGCCAGCCGCCAGTTCAACGGCTTCGAACGGAGCGCAGCGGTAGCGACTGGGTGGCAAGTCCTGCGTCCCGGCACCGGAACGCGGAGCGTGCTACCCAAGTTTTTGTCTACTACACGGACATGAGCACACAAGCCGCCGCAACCGTTGACTCCCCTCCCGATCAAGATAGAAGCAGAAACGATCGCCCTCGTCAACGAGGCCGAAGAAGCAACCGCCGTATGCCGTCGTCTTGTTCAACGACGACGACCACACCTTTCAATTCGTGATGGAGACCTTGATGAAGGTCTTCGGCTATCCCGAGGAACGATGCTTCCAACTCACGCTCGCGGTGCATGAGCAAGGTCGCGGCATCATCTGGTCGGGCACGCGCGAATTGGCCGAGTTGAAAGCGCGATCAAATCCGCTCCGCCGGCGCCGATTTTTACGCCGCGAAGAAGATCGAGCATCCGCTGGGCGTGACGATCGAACCGCTGCCGGGATGAACGACGTGCGCTCCGCATTTGTCGCACGTGATAGATTCCCCTTTTCATTGACAACAATGTCGCGGATAGTATTCCGACCGATTGGTAAGGACCAGGATGAAGCAGAAGACTACACATGACGCGGAAAAGCCATCGCACGACCGATTGGCCGATTTCAGCCGCGATGGCGGCTGTGGATGCTTGCGGGAATGGCGGTCATTATCGGCGCCATCAGCGCCCCGGTAGCATTCGCGCTTGTTTGGCTGATTAACGTAATCACTAACTTTGTCTTTCATTTTCAATTCTCGGCCGCGCAGATCGGACCGGAGGGCAACCATCTTGGTCCGTGGGTCATCTTGATCCCCGCGGCGGGCGGTCTGATTATCGGCCTGATGGCCCGATACGGCTCGGAAAAAATCCGCGGCCACGGCATCCCCGAGGCTCTGGAGGCGATTCTTTTCGGCCGCAGCCGGATGTCGCCGAAGGTGGCCGTGCTCAAGCCGCTTTCCTCGGCGATCTCGATCGGCACCGGCGGTCCGTTCGGAGCGGAAGGGCCGATCATCATGACGGGCGGGGCGGTCGGCTCGCTCTTCGCGCAGTTCTTCCACCTCTCGGCGTCGGAACGAAAGATCCTGCTGGTCGCCGGAGCGGCCGGCGGCATGTCGGCCATCTTCTCCGCGCCGATCGCCGCGGTCCTGCTGGCGGTGGAGCTGTTGTTGTTCGAGTGGAAGCCGCGCAGTTTCATTCCCGTGGCGTTGTCGGCCGTCGTGTCCGCCGCGCTGCGCGTGCCGTTGCTGGGGCTCGGGCCCGATCTTTCCCGGTTCCCGTGCATGCACCGCTTGGCGGCACGGAACTGGGCATGGGCGCTGGCCGGTCGGCGTGGTCGCCGGTCTCGCCGCGGGCGTGCTCACGTTCTGGTCTATGCCTTTGAAGACCTCTTCGCCAAGCTGCCCATCCATTGGATGTGGTGGCCGGCTATCGGCGGACTCTTTGTCGGCATCGGCGGCTGGATCAATCCGCGCGCTCTGGGCGTCGGGTACGATACGATCCATTCCCTGCTGAAAGGCAACCTGTTGGGGCGGCGATGGTGAGCCTGCTCGCTGGTCAAGGCGACGATCTGGTCGCTGTCGCTCGGCTCCGGCACGTCGGGCGGCGTGCTCGCGCCGCTGCTGATGATCGGCGGGGCGCTGGGCGTGCTGGAGTCAAACTGGATTCCCGTCGGCGACCGCAGCCTGTGGGCCATGGTCAGCATGGCCGCCGTGATGGGCGGAGTCATGCGTTCGCCGCTGACCGCGATGTTCTTCACGCTCGAACTGACGCACGACTTGAACGTCATGCCCGGCCTCCTGCTGGGCACTACCATTGCCTACGGCATCACCGTCTTCACGTTGCGGCGTTCGATCCTCACGGAAAAGGTCGCGCGGCGTGGCTATCACTTGATGCGCGAGTACTGGGTCGATCCGTTCACGCTGGTGCGCGTCGGCAACGTCATGGCGCCGCCGCCGCCGTCGATTCCGGCAACGATGACGATCGCGGAACTCGCTCACCGCCTCGCGGACCACGACCCCGAACTGAGCCGGCGGCATTCCTTGCTGATCGTCGACGGCAAAAAACAGCGGGCGGGAATCATCACCCGCGGCGACGTTCTTCGCGCGATCGCCCACGCGGACACGACAATCAGCGTGCTGGCTGCCGGCAATCCCGCAGTCGTCACCATCTACCCGGACGAATTGATCTACACCGCGCTGGAAAAGATGCTCTCGAATAAGATCGGCCGCTTGCCGGTCGTCAGCCGCGAGGACGAAAGCCATGTGGTCGGCTACATCGGCCGGGCCGAGTTGTTGGCCGCTCGCCAGCGGCACTTCAGCGACGAGCAAACGCGCGACCACGGCTGGCTCACCCGACTGCATCGCATCATGGTTCGCCCACGGCGTCGCAAAGCCGGCAAGTCCAAACGGAAGGCGACCGTTTGAGAGCGGCCGGCGGCGACTTCAGTTGACGGGGCCCTTGCTGCCCAGCACTGTCATGTCAACTCCGTCAACCGTTTGCTGCAGGCGATCGACGACCGATTGCCTGAACCAGCGGCGGTACCAGGGCTGGCGGCTGCGGCCGAGCATGATGTGCGTGATGCCGTACTCCTTGGCGAAGGCGTCGATCGTGCTCACCAGGTCGTTGCCCTTGCCTTCGAGGATTGTCCGCCCAACTGCCGGGCCAGGTCCAGATTGTTGCCGAGCTCGCGCTGCGTGGCGGCGTCGATCCTCTCCAGTGACTCCTGCGGCGTCTGGACGTAGACGGCATACCAGGGGGCGCCCAATCGGTCGGCGATGCGGGCGGCCTTGCGCAGCAGGGCGGCGGCATGGGGGCTGCGCGAGCTGAGGCAGACCATGACCCGTTCCGAGCCGGACGGCCGTTTCGTCGCCCGCTTGCCGGCTTCCCGCCGCGGCGCGGTCGAGGCGGAAGGCGATCTCCTCCATCGCCAGTTCGCGCAGTTGCGTCAGCTTCTCCGGCGTGAAGAAGTTCTCCAGCGCCGTGTGGATCCGCTCCGGCGGATAGATCTTGCCCGCCTGCAGCCGCTCGCGCAGGTCTTCGGCCGAGAGGTCGACGTTGACGATCTGGTCGGCCATCGTGACCACGTAGTCGGGCATCCGCTCCTTGACGCGCACGCCCGTGGCCCGCTCGACGATGTCGTGCAGGCTTTCCAGGTGCTGGATGTTCAGCGTGGTGATGACGTTGATGCCGGCGCGGAGCAGTTCCTCGACGTCCTGGTAGCGCTTGGCATTGCGGCTGCCCGGGGCGTTGGTGTGGGCCAGTTCGTCCACCAGGGCGATCGTCGGCCGCCGGGCGAGCACGGCGTCGAGGTCCATTTCCTCCAGCACGATGCCGCGATATTCGATCCTGCGGCGGGGCACCTGTTCCAGCTCGCCGATCTGGGCGATGGTTTCGGCCCGGCCGTGCGTCTCGACGAAGCCGATGACCACGTCGACGCCCTGCTTGCCGAGGCGGTTGCCTTCCTGCAGCATCTCGTAGGTCTTGCCCACCCCGGCGGCAAAGCCGAGGTAGATCTTCAGCCGGCCGCGCTGCTGCTGGCGGATCAGGTCGAGGAAACGCTCGGGGTGGTTGGTCGGTGGACATGAGGTTTACTTGTAGGGTGGGACCAGCGAGTCCAGCGATGCGGCCCACCACGTTGGCGTGGCCATATTATGTGGTGGGCCGGTGCTCGCTTAAGCGAGCACCGGCCCAGCCCTACGTTCTCATCGGCAATGTCATGCGGAAGGTGGTCGTCTTGCCCGGCGGCTCTCGCACGCGACCGTGCCGCCGTGGGCCGCGACGATCTCGCGGACGATCGCCAGCCCCAGGCCGCTGCCGCCCTGGGTCGTGTCGCCGGGCACGCGGAAGTACCTTTCGAAGATCATGGGGCAAGTACTCGGCCGGGATGCCGCTGCCGGTGTCGGCCACGGATAGCACGACGCTGTCGCCGGCTGCCTTTGCGGCGAGCGTGATGCGGCCGCCGTGCGGCGTGTGGGCCAAGGCGTTGTCCAGCAGGTTCTGCAAGGCGTGCTGCAATTGATCCGTATCGACCGGCACCGGCGGCCAGGTCGCCCGGATCTTCACGAACCAGCTCCACGCCGCGGTCGTGCGGCCCGCGGCCGGAAGGCCTCGGCCGCGCGAAGCAGGTCGGACGGCGATTCCGGCTCGCAGGCTGAAGTTGGCTGCTGCCCTGCTCCAGGCGGGCCAGATCGAGCAGGTTGTTGATCATCGTCAGCAGCCGCTCGGCGTTGTCGCGGGCGTCGACCAGCAATTCGAGTTGCTTCGGCTGGAGCGGCCCGACCTGTTCCTCCAGGAGCAGGTGCAGCACCAGGCGGATGCTGGTCAGCGGCGTCTTCAGCTCGTGGCTGACGGTGGCCACCAGGTTGCTCTTCACCTCGTCGAGCAGGCGGAAGCGCGTGACGTCTTCCAGCAGCACCGCCGCCCCCAGCGTGGCCGACGACGCGTCGCGGATCGGCAGGATGCGCGGCAGAAAGGATTGGGTCTCCTCGCCCTGTTGCAGAACGATGACCTTGTCGAAATCCTTCGGGAACGTAGTCGCGCTGCTCTTGCAGCACCTCGGCCAGCGGTTGCCGCAAGGCTCCGGCGGCTCCCAAACGGGCAGCGGACTGTCGCCATTTCCGCGTTGCGGGCAGGCCAAACAGGCGGCGGGCGCAGCCGGATTGGCCATCTCCACGCGCCGCTCCCGATCGACCACCAGCACCGGATCGGGAAACGAGTCGATCGTGGCCTGGCTGGTCTGCTGCGCGCGGATCAACTGGGCCTTGTGCGACTGGCGGAACTCGCGAAGCTGCCGGGCCATGGTGTTGAAGGCCGCGGCCAGCTGCCCCAACTCGTCGTCCGACGTGATCGGCACGACCTGATCGAGATTGCCGCCGCCGATGGCCGCGGCCGATTCGGTCACGGCGCGGACCGGGTACAGGATCGTGCGGATCGTGCTGCCCATCAGGAAGACGGCCAGCACGATCCCGCACGCCAGGCCGATGCTATACCAGATCAACGACCGCCGGGCGAGCTTCTTCGGTCGTTGTTCACGTCTTCCATGTTCTTCTGGTTGAGCCGGAGTATCTCGCCGGAACGTAGCCTTGATCTGCTGAAAGTAGCCGTAGAGCCCCGGCGTCTTGTCTTGTTCCACGCCGAAATAGAGCGCGCGTTGCGGTCGCCCGACGGGTTCGAAAAAATGTCTCGCCCAGTTTGCTGGTAGTGCTGTCGAGAGATCGGTCAAGCTGGTCCACCAAGTCCTCTTCGCCGGGCAGCGTGATGTTGTGCTGCTTCCTTGCGGAGGCTGTCGCTATATCCGTCCTTTCGGTCCCAATTGCTCGGTACTGCTCGAACGATCTCCTTCTCGCGCCCGGCCAGGGCGAACTGGAACGACGAGTCGATGCGTTCCAGGGCCTCGTTGAGGTCGCGCATGTAGATCACGCTGTCGTAGTTCTCGCGGAGGATATTGTCGACCTCGCTTGCCCAGTTGATAGATGAGGACGCTCCCTGTCACGCCGAGCACGACGAGCAGGACGAACAGCGGAATCATGGCGGCGATGATGCGGCGGCGAAAGGTCATGGCGGCGTCCCTCAGTTTAGTTTCGTGGCTTCAAAACTCCCCGTTTTGACCACCAGCGCCGCAACGCGACGGCCGACCAGACGCCCTCCACCAGCCCGAAAGGCCATGCGCCTTGGAGGAATCCGTAGACCGAACCAAGGCGCACGCGATTGCAAAGCCGAAAACGAAACCGTGATGCCGACTCTCCAATGCGTAACATGCGAGCATTGCAGTCACCGCGAAGAGGCCGAAAAGTGTGAGGGGATCCATTCCGATCAAATCCCATATCGCTTGCGTTTCCGGTAAAGCGTGCTCGGATCGATGCCCAACTTCGTCGCCGCTTCCTCGATCGTAGCCGTGGAGCCGAGAATGCGGCGGATGTGCTCGGCCTCCAGTTGGTCCAGCGTCATCGAATCGAGCGGAGAGAGCGGCAGTGCGGTCGCCGCGAATGACCTGGGCGGGCAGATTGCCGGGCGCGACCAGTGTCCTCGCTGGCGAGGATCACTGCCCGCTCCACGGCATTGCGCAGCTCGCGGATGTTGCCCGGCCAGGGTAATTGCGGATCGCCTCGCGCACCGGCTCGGCAAAAGCCGACGATGGGCTTGCCGTTTTGCCGGGCGAAGAACCGCAGCAGGTGCTCGGCCAGCGGCAGGATGTCGGCCGGCCGCTGGCGCAGCGGCGGCACGGTCACTTCGATCACGTTGAGGCGGTAGAAGAGGTCCTCGCGGAAGCGGCCGGCGGCGATTTCGGCCTCCAGGTCGCGGTTGGTGGCGGCCAGCACTGCGGACATTGCTGGCCCGGGTCTGCGTCTCGCCCACCCGCTCGTAGCAGCGTTCCTGCAGCAGCCGCAGCAGCTTGGGCTGCAAGGCCAGCGGCAGGTCGCCGATCTCGTCGAGGAACAGCGTGCCGCCCTCGGCCACGGCCACCTTGCCAACCGTGTCGCGGACCGCGCCGGTGAAGGCGCCCTGCACGTGGCCGAACAACTCGCTTTCCAGCAGCTCGGCGGAGAGGCTCGGGCAGTGGACCGTGACGAACGGCGCGTCGGCGCGTGGCTGCGGGCATGGATCGCCCGGGCCAGCACGCCCTTGCCCGTGCCGCTCTCGCCGCGAATCAGGATGGTGGCCTCGCTGGCGGCCGTCTTGAAGGCCACGTCCAGCGCCTCGCGCATGTGTCGGCTCGTCGGTCTGCAGGTCGACCTCGGGCACGACCGCGCGGACCTGCTCTTCCAGCTCGTCGACGTGCGATTGCAGCCGCCGCACGTGCGCGATCCGGTCCAGCACGAGGCGAAGCTGGTCGGGCGTGAACGGCTTGGGCAGGTAATCGAACGCCCCGCGGCGCATGGCCTCGACGGCCGTCTCGATCGTGGCGTAGGCCGTGACGACCACGACGTGCAAGCCGGGGGCCAGACGCAAGCAGGCGCGGCAGCAACTCCAGACCCGGTTCCTCGCCCAAGCGCAGATCCAACAGCGCCGCGTCGAACGGCCGGCGGCCGAGAAGTTCCAGGGCCTGGGTGCTGTCGCGGGCCTCCGTCGGCGCGATACCCAAGCACCTCCAGCGACATTCGCACGGTGCGGCGGAGACTGGCGTCGTCGTCGATCACGAGGATGTTCATAGCGAATTAGTCAACTTTCCACCAACGTCGGGTTGGCCGGCAATATATGCGGCTCGCATCGCCGGCTTGCCGCTCCGTGCGCTTCGGACTGCGAGATGCGCGAACATCCCGTCCGCGCGGGGCAGGGTGCCCGATTGTGCCCGGCGTCTGCGGAGCATCTCGTCCAATCGTGCAAATTGCTAGTCGTTCCATGTATTTTGCACGATTTGGTATGTTGTTCAAATTGGCGACAACGCTCGTAACTATATGTGGCAAAACCATTTACGACTTTTGGGCGGACTTGGCACAAGGAGTGCAACGACAGAGTGCAGATTCAATGCCGCGACAACGAGCCTGAGAACCTGATTGTAGCTTACGCATACCGCTCGCGGCAGGAGTGCGACGAAGGTCGCGAGGAGAACGATCATGGTAACACATTTCAAGAACCGCCTGCTGGCGACGAGTCTCGTCTTGGCAGCCGCGGGGATGTTGACGTGCGTTGCCTCGCTGCTGGATGCAGTATTGCCGCACCGATCGGTGGCAGCGTTTGCCGGCTGGCTGCTTTCGGCCGGTGTAGCGATCGGCGCGGTCATGGTCGCCTTTGCCTGGACTTGCGAGAAGGTGGACGACCGCCGTCGGCGTCGCCAGCGTCGCGCGGAACACTACGCCGTGGATTGTCCCCGTGCGGTCACTAGTGCCCGTGGCGGCCGACCGGCGGTCCTGGTCGATCGCTGGTCGCTGCCGGCAGCTACGACCGCGTCGCCGCGAATTCCACTCTACCCGATAACTTTCGCGCGGAGCGATTCCGACTTCGGGCTTTGGCAGACTCCGCACGGGACACGGCCAATGAGGTCGCTGCCAGTACATCATATTCCGTTTTTGAATTAAAGGGACTTTCCGATGGAACCGACCATTTGGCTTCCTGCACTATTCGTCTTGGGCGTCGTGACGCTTGGCTTGTTGACGGCGTTCGTCAGCGCATGCGACAAAGTATAAGAGGATTTCCATGATTCTATCGATTGTGACTGCCGTCGTAACGGTGTTGTTGCTCGTATATCTCACCGCCGCGCTGTTGCGTCCGGAGTGGTTCTAATAATATTGAGGAAAGGGTATCTCCCATGTCGCAAGTTTGGCTTCTCCCCATTCTAGTTTTCGCGGTGGTGTTCGCCTTGGCGATCCCTATCGGCCTGTATATGGCCCAGGTTTTCGAAGGCCGCCTGCGCTTGCCGAGCTTGGCTGCGCTGGATCGAATCGCAGTTCGACACCGGCCCGCAGAACTGGAAGCAGTACGCTTTCGCGTTCATGGTGTTCAACATCGTGACGTTCGTCGTCGGGTTCGCTGTTCTGGCACTGCAGCCCTATCTGCCGCTGAACCCGGACGGCAAGAAGATGCTCGCGCCGACGACGATCTTCAACACGCGTCTGCTCGTTTCTGACGAATACGAACCTGCAGCACTACTCGGGCGAAGTGCACCTGTCGTACTTCAGCCAGTTGTTCTTCATCTGCTGGAAGCAGGTCCTTTCGCCGATCATCGGCTTGGCGGCCCTGGTGGCGATCATCCGCGGCCTGCGCGGCGACAAGCACATGGGCAATTTCTACCTCGATATGTGGCGCGGCATGGTCTACGTCTTCGTGCCGCTGTGCCTGATCGTCGGCGTGCTGCTCATGGCCGGCGGCATGCCGATGACGCTCGAAGGGACACGCCGACGGCGACGATCGTGGAGCGCGGCGGCGATGGGCAACCGATGCCGACGGCCATGCCGCAGCCGCAGCTAGATCGCCCGCGGCCCGGTGGCGGCCATCGTCGCGATCAAGCAGCTCGGCACCAACGGCGGCGGCTTCTTCGGCGCCAACTGCGCGCATCCGTTTGAGAACCCGAACGACTTGAGCAATCTCTTGACCTGCGTCGGCATCATCCTGCTGCCGGTGGCGTCGCTGGTCATGTTCGGCAAGATGCTCAAACGTTTCCGCCACGCCGCGGTGATTTTCGGCGTGATGCTGGTGCTCTCGCTGGTGACGCGTGGTCTGGGCGATTTCACTGCGACACGCTGCAGCCGAACCCGGGGCTGACCGCCCACGCCGAGCAGAATCTACCAGGTCGCCGATCCCGACGACCCGTCGGGACATCGCGACGATCGACGTTCCCGCGGTCGCCGGGCTTCCCGTGGATCAATCGCTGGGCAACCTGGAAGGCAAGGAACTGCGCTTCGGCACCTCGGCCGGCGCCACGTGGGCCGCGGTGACGACGAACACCTCCAACGGCTCGGTCAACTGCATGCACGACAGCCTCAACCCGCTGGCCGGCCTGACGCCGCTGACCGGCATGTGGCTCAACTGCATCTGCGGCGGCGTCGGCGTCGGCCTGATCAACTTGCTGGTCTACCTGATCGTCGGCGTCTTCCTGGCCGGCCTGATGGTCGGCCGCACGCCCGAGTACCTGGGCAAGAAGGTCGAGGCCCGGGAGATGAAGCTGGCCATGCTGGCCCTGCTGATCCATCCGCTGATGATCCTGGTGCCCGACGGGCCTGTTCGCCGCGACGGACTGGGGCATCAAGGCCGACGAACAATCCCGGCGCGCACGGCTTCTCGCGAGATCCTCTACGAGTTCAGCTCGGCCTCGGCCAACAACGGCTCGGGCTTCGAGGGCTTGGGCGACACCTGGGGATTCAACAAGCCTGACGACAATCCCAGTCGCCGCCGCGCCCGTGCAGCCGCACATGTGGACATTGCCTGCGGGCTTGGTGATGTTGATCAGCCGCTTCGTGCCGATCATCGCCCCGCTCGCCCTGGCGGCGAGCCTGGCGGCGAAGAAGCCGACGCCGTTCACGGTCGGCACGCTGCGGACCGACACGCTCACGTTCGGCTTCGTCCTGCTGGGCACGATCCTGCTGGTCGGGGCGCTGCTGTTCCTGCCGGCGGCCGTGCTGGGCCCGGTCGCCGAACACCTGGGACCGACTCCCGTTCGGAGGTTGATACTGTATCCGGCACACTCGGTGTGCGCTGACCAACGCACATCGAGTTGCCAGATACATTGGTCGCAGCGAAACATGATCCAAGATCGAGGTTACTCATGTCAACAGCAACGCTCGAACCGCAGACCGGCCCTTCGCCGGAAGAACTGAAGCTCGGCCGCCGGCACAGCCGCAAGGCCGGCCTGTTCGACCCGCAGCTTCTGAAGGCGGCCTTCCGGCAGTCGTTCGTCATGCTGCGGCCCGACATCCAGTGGAAGAACCCGGTGATGTTCGTGGTCGAAGTCGGCACGGTGCTGACGCATCATCTACACGATCGCCAAGCTGCTGCGGCTACCGGCAGCCAGGCGGCGCTGTCGGCTACCTGATCGCAGCTCGACGTCTGGCTGTTCGCTGACGTGCTCTTCGCCAACTTCGCCTCGGCCATTGGCCGAGGCCCGCGGCAAGGCCCAGGCCGACGCCCTGCGCAAGACGCGCCAGGAGACCCCGGCCTGTCCGCCGCCGCGACGACGGCACGCATCGAGGAAACCGTCTCGACCGACTCTGCAAGCCGGCGACCGTGGTCGTGGTCGAGGCCGGCCAGATGATTCCCGGCGACGGCGAGATCATCGAAGGCGTGGCCTCGATCGACGAATCGGCCATCACCGGCGAATCGGCCCCGGTGATCCGCGAAGCCGGCGGCGACCGCTCCGGCGTCACCGGCGGCACGCGCGTCCTCTCCGACCGCATCGTCGTCGAGATCACGGCCAGCGCCGGCAAGTCGTTCCTCGACCGCATGATCGCCCTGGTCGAAGGGGCCATCCGCCAGCGCACGCCCAACGAAATCGCCCTGTCGCTGGTGCTGGCCGCGTTCACGCTGATCTTCCTGATCGTCACCGCGGCGCTCTGGCCGATGGCCCTGAACGCCGAGCTGTACATGACAGGCTTACCTCGGCGCCAGCGAGCGCGTTGCAGAGCCTGGGCACCGACGTGCCGACGCTGGTGGCGCTGCTGGTCTGCCTGATTCCGACGACGATCGGCGCCCTGCTGGCCGCCATCGGCATCGCCGGCATGGACCGGGCCTTGCGGGCCAACATCATCGCCAAGAGCGGCAAGGCGGTCGAAGTGGCCGGCGACGTCGACACGCTGCTGCTGGACAAGACCGGCACGATCACCATCGGCAACCGCCAGGCGACGCAGTTCGTGCCGCTCGACGGCATGAACGCCGCGCGACGTGGGCCAGCTGGCCGCCCTGGCCTCGGTCGCCGATCGAGACGCCCGAAGGCAAGAGCATCGTCGAGCTGTATCACAAGCATGCCGGCACGCGGCGAGTCAAGCCGAGCCGGTCGGCCTGGCGACGATCCCGCACGGCGCACGCTTCGTCGCCTTCACCGCCCAGACGCGCATGAGCGGCATCGACCTGCCCGATGGCCGGCGAGATCCGCAAGGGCGCGCCGGACGCGATCCTCCAGCTACGTCCAGCAGCAGCAACGGCGCGGTGCCCGGCAACGTGCGAGATCGAGGTCGACGCCGTCGCCAGCAAGGGCGCGACGCCGCTGCTGGTCTGCGAAGGCAACCGCATCGCCGGCATGGTCGTGCTGGAAGACATCCTCAAGCCGGGCATCGCGCGAGCGCTTCGAGCGGCTGCGGCGCATGGGCCTGCGGACGGTGATGGTCACCGGCGACAACCCGCTGACCGCCAAGGCCATCGCCGAGCAGGCCGGCGTGGACGACTTCATCGCCGAGGCCACGCCCGAGGCCAAGCTGGCCTACATCCGCAAGGAGCAGGCCGGCGGCAAGCTGGTCGCCATGATGGGCGACGGCACCAACGACGCCCCGGCCCTGGCCCAGGCCGACGTCGGCGTGGCCATGAACTCCGGCACGCAG
This sequence comes from uncultured Planctomycetia bacterium, assembly GCA_963707295.1. Lineage (GTDB taxonomy): Bacteria > Planctomycetota > Planctomycetia > Pirellulales > Thermoguttaceae > JANXQG01. The sequence continues at coordinate 772,435 of CAVPPL010000005.1, read as the reverse complement.
GCCGCCAAGGAAGCCGGCAACATGGTCGATCTCGACAGCGATCCGACCAAGCTCATCGAGGTCGTCGAGATCGGCAAGCAGCTGCTGATGACCCGCGGCGCGCTGACGACGTTTTCCATCGCCAACGACCTGGCCAAGTACTTCGCCATCGTGCCGGCGCTGTTCGCCGCGACGCTGCCGTGGCTGAAGCCGTTCGACATCATGCACCTGCACTCGGCCACGTCGGCGATCCTGTCGGCGGTGATCTTCAACGCGATCATCATCCCGCTGTTGATCCCGATCGCGCTGAAAGGCGTGAAGTATCGCCCCGTCGGCGCCGATGCGCTGCTGCGCCGCAACCTGCTGATCTGGGGTCTGGGCGGCGTGATCGTGCCGTTCATCGGCATCAAGCTGATTGACTGGATCCTCGTGTTCCTGCATATGGCATAACGATTCTCGTTCCCACGCTCCGCGTGGGACCGCATGGTACGGCCGCTCCGCGGCCATGCAAGTGTGATAGCGACGTAGAGCGTCCAACAAGAACGTTCCCGCCCGGAGCGCGGGAACGAGCAACAAAAAGGCAATAAACATGTTAAGTCATCTTCGAGCTTGTCTCCTGCTGACCGTCGTTTCCGTGGTGCTCTGCTGCATCGCCTATCCGCTCATCCTCTTGGGCGCCGGCAAAGTGCTCTTTCCGCACCAGGCCGAAGGCAGCCTCATCGAGCGCGACCACAAAAAGGCCGACGGCACGATAGAAAAGGTGGTTGTCGGCTCGCGGCTGATCGCGCAACCGTTCAGCGACGAGAAGTACTTTCAACCGCGGCCTTCGGCGGCCTCCTACAACGGCGCCGCATCCGGCGCGACGAACTGGAGCGCCAGCAATTACCTGCTCCGCGACCGCGTCGCCCAGCAGCTCGGCCCGATCGTCAAGTACGCCGGCCCGCTGGACAAGAAAGGCAAGCCGGTCGGTCCCGATATCGAAGCCTGGTTCCAAAAGGACCAGCTCGGCGGCAAGCCGGGCATCGTGGCCCAGTGGGCGAACCTGCACAACGCGTCGGCCCAGAACTGGGTCAAGAACGATATGAGCAACGGCAAGTACCAACTCTGCGGCCAGTATATTCAAGCGTGGCAGAAGGCCCACAAGGCCGAGGTTGATGTCGAGATCGCCCGTATCGACGCGGCGAAGAAGGCCAATCCGGACAAGCCGGCGCCCGATCCGAAGAACGATTGGATTAAGGCCTGGATCGCCGCACTCTCCGATCCGCCGTCCGAGCCTAAGCCGGAGGACCTTGCAGTGTCGTTCTTCATTTGGTTCTCGGGCGAGCACCCCGGCATGTTCCCCAGTTCCGTTGACCACAAGAAGGCCGACGGCACGACCGAGAAAGCAATCGAGCCAGTCAAGGAAGGCAGTGATATCCAAAAGTTCTTTTTTGACCTGTGGCTCAGCGAGCATGCGGACGTCGAATTGCAAAAGGTCCCTGCCGACGCAGTGATGGCTTCCGGCTCCGGCCTCGATCCGCACATCACGTTGGACAACGCGCTGTGGCAGCTTGAAAACCAACCGATCGCCAGCGCCTGGGCAAAGGTTGCCGTCGGTGATAAAGCGACCGATACCGACGTAACGAAGATCCACGATGAAATCCAGAAGCTGCTCACTGAGAAGAGCTTCGCGCCCTTGGGCGGCCTGGTCGGCGTTCCGCTGGTCAATGTGCTTGAGATCAACCTGGCCCTGCAAGACCGTTATCAAAAGGCCGCCAACGCAAAGTAGACTGACATGAAACCTTCGCCCTATTTGATCGAGTTCCACGGCGGACGTTTTGACGGACTCTGTCAACCGTCTGACTTCGCACTTGCTTCGACCCGGCTGGAAATGCCGGGGCCGGACTTGGCGATTCCCAATGGCGTCGCAGCTCGCCGCGATATCTACATTCTCCGGCGGTCCACGGTAGCCTTTATCGAACAATCGCCGGTCGTGACCTATCACGTGCATCACATCGGCGCAAAGATCGCTGCCCCGCAGCCGAAGCTCGTGCCGGATTGGATCAACTCGATACGGGCGGTTCTGCAACGCTTCCGGCTGCGCCCGCGACCGGATCCGCAAATCCCCGACGCCGGGTCTCGGACGCCGACCGGCCGGAAGAGCGTGGTTCTGCACCGGCAGAGTTGAGCAAAGGTTCCCACCGCCGAAAGACATCAATTCGCGCCTTGCAGACCACGACGGAAAGCCGCTTGCCGGCGGCATTCGCCAGATACGATTCGTCCGGCACGCGAGTTCTACTGTGCCCCCTTGTAGCAAGGACTTCGCCCGGCATATAATCAGTTTGCTCGGGGTTAAGTGATTATCCCGCTCATCGCTGCGGCCCCCGGGCGGCCATGTGCTGAACTCCGTCGGAGGTCGAAGATGAAGCGTTCGATCGTTCTTGCCTTGCTGCTTGCGGGGGGCGTGCTCCGTCTGGCCGAGCCGGTCTCCGCACAGTTCTATCCGGGCTACGGTTACGGCGGCTACGGTGGATTCGATGGCGGCGCGGCCTTGGCCGGTTCTGACTACCGGCAGGGGGCCATCATTGACGCGAAGTCCCAAAGCCGCCTGGCTGGGCAACAGGCCGCCCAGCAGCAGAACCTTGTCGTGCAAAGCGGCATCCGCAATACGCTTTCCAACCAGGCGAATTCTCGCGAGGCAGCGATCGCCAACCAACAGCAACAGACACAAGACTGGTGGTTCCAGCATCAGCAGCAGCAGTTTGCCCAGCAGCAGCAAATGCCGCAACGTCAAATGGCCCCCGGACAATCGGCGGAATACTCGATGGCCTCCGCGCCGCAGCCGGTTGGAGCAGCTTAGGCCCGCCGCGCAAGCCGCCGCCAGCCAATATGGACATCATCCAGTGGCCAGCGCTGTTGCAAGACCCCTGTTTTGCTTCCGAGCGGACGAAGATCGAAGCCCCCTACCGACGAACGCCGCCGAAGTTCAGCACGCCCAACGAGGACGATTACCAGCAGATGGCCGCCGCAGTCGAAGACATGAAGGCCGTCTTGCAATGGAAGCTTAGCGAAGGCGTCGATACCGGCCAATTCAATGCGGCCAAAGCCTTCTTGAACCAACTGGGCAGCGAACTGGCCAAACGGAGTCAGGCCGCTGCACGAGCTTAACGAACTTTTTTCACGGAGAATTGCCATGTTGCGCCTGACGCGCGTATTGTTCGCCGCATTCGCGGTTGTCCTCCCCAGCGCCGCTTTAGCCCAAGACTTGTTGTCGGCCGCGACGGCGCAGCGGCAGGAAGTTCTGAACCTGTTAAAGCAAGTCGAAACAGCATTCGCCAATTCCGACGCCCACATGCTGGCATCCTGCTGGACGCCTTCGGGCGAGTTCATAGGCCCAGGCGGCGCGAGCGCCGACGGCCGCGAGGGCATCGAAAAGCTCTTCCAGGATGCCTTTGCCGCCCACAAACAGGCCACGCTTGTGTTGCACGTCCAGCGGTTCCGCATGGTGAACGACGGCTTGGCGCTTGTCGATGCCGTGGCCGAGGTCAAGCCGGCTGTCGCGACTGGCGGCACGCCGATGGCCTCGTTCGTGTTCGTCAAACGTGACGGCCGCTGGCTGATCGAGAGCGCCCGCGAAGTCATCTGCCACATGCCGCCGCAAACGAACCGCCTCAAGGACTTGCAGTGGTTGGTGGGCGACTGGGCCAGCGCCGCAACGCCCGTCGGCATCACGATGCACACCACCTGCGACTGGACCGCCAACCAGGCGTTTCTGATTCGCAAGTTCAAGGTCGAAGGCAAGGAGGCGATGCTGCGCGGCGGCACCGAGGTTATAGGCTGGGACCCCCGCGGCGAGAGCTTTCGTTCCTGGGCCTTCGACAGCGACGGCGGTTTCGGCGAAAGCGTCTGGGTCCGCGACGGCAATCGCTGGCTGATCAAGTTTACCGGCACGCTGGCCGACGGCAGCATGCTCTCCGCCACGCACATGCTCACCAAGGTTGACGACAACACGATATCGCTCCAATCCAAAGACCGCACGATCAACGGCGTAGTGCAGCCGGAAATTCCCGAGACCACGCTCAAGCGGCAGCCCGCGCCGACGGCCAAGGTCGGGGCGGCAGCGACAACAACGAGGTAGCCTCCATGCAAAATCATCCATCGCTGCAATCGCCCGCCGCTGTGCCTTCGCCACAACTTGTGCACGGCGCCGTCGTGCTGACGGCCACGGTCAAGGCCCTCGCCGGCCAGGAAGCGGTCATTCGCGCCACGCTTCTGAACATGGTAGCCCCCAGCCGCGCTGAGCCGGGCTGCATCTGCTACAATCTCCACGAGTCGAACGACGAGCCGGGCCTGTTTAATTTTTACGAACAATGGGCCGACCAGGCGGCCTTCGACGCCCATCTCGAGACGCCGCACTTCCTCGGCCTGGACGCCAAGCTTGCCGGCCGCACCGAGCCGCCGGTGTTGGCGTTTCAGACGCTGTTGGGTTGATAGTAGGGTGGGGTCGAGCGCAGCGAAGACCCACCAAGTTCGCTAGATATGCTCGTTCTGATCCGGAGTATATCGCTTCTCAATCATTTTTACGACTAGATCGAAGCTGTGCGTGCTTCTGTCCATGGCCTTGCAGTATTTGGGTGTAAGTTTGGTTACTTTCGCAACAATCTTCAAGGGATTGCTGATTTCGTAGATGTACCAAACCTTTGCTTTCACTCCCAGCCGGTGTTCGTTGGTCCCCTTTATAAATTCTGTCCGCCAGAACGGCTTAATATTTTCAAACTGGTGCAGTCGGCTAACGTCGCCGCTCTTCTTTGCCCAAAGCAGGTCGGTACAAACATTGAATCCGGCGTTGTGGTCAAGCAGATAATCGAGCCCATGCTTTTTTCCGTCCGTATGATAGGCAAATACGATATTGCCTCCAAACAGAACGATCTTCGTCAACACGACAATGTACGAGAATCTGTTTTCGTAGCGGATTTCTAATAGATCGCCCACTCGTTGTTGGATCATTCGGCCCCTCCGAGAGTTGTTTACGTGACACACACATACCCCGCCAGCGTAAACGCCGCAATCACCTGAGCGTGACAAAGCTCGCCAAAGGCGATCATCGCCGGAATCTCGGCCAGTGGACGCAAAACGACTTCGATCTGCTCCAACGGATCGAGGTCTTGCCGCGAGATTGGCCGGCAGCCTTCGGCCACGGCGACGTGCAGTGTGGCGTTGTTGATCGACGGGTTCGGCAGCAAACGGCTTAGCACGCGGACCGATTCGCACTCGTAGCCCGTCTCCTCGCGGAGCTCGCGCACGGCGGCGTGCTCGGGCGACTCGCCCGGCTCCAAAAGACCGCCGGGGATTTCCAGTACGACTTCCCGCACCCCGTGACGATACTGCCGGATTAACACGACCTGCCCGTCCGGAGTGATCGGGATCACCATCGCCCAATCGGTCGAATCGCAGACGACGAAGTCACACTCCTTCTGCGTCGGCTGGAACAAGTAGCGGTCCTGCCGGATCTTCAATACGTGGAAGTCGGCAATCTCGCGGCTCGACAGGTATTTCCAACTGCGGTCGGGCATTTACCTCAACGCCAACTTCCGATACTTCCCGCGCCGATGGGCCAGCCGATCGGGATCTTCGGCCAGCACCATCTTTTCGTAGGCGGCGAAATTGCCCTCGAACCAGCGGGTCTGCCCGTCGCCCTCCATCACCAGGAGGTGCGTGCAGATGCGATCGAGGAAGAAGCGGTCGTGGCTGATGACCATCGCGCAGCCGGGGAAGTCGAAGCAGGGCCTGCTCCAGCACGCGCATCGTGTCCACGTCGAGGTCGTTGGTCGGCTCGTCCAGCAGCAGCAGGTTGCCGCCGCGGCGGAGCATTTTGGCCAGGTGGATGCGGTTCCGCTCGCCGCCGGAGCATTCGCCCACCTGCTTCTGCTGCTGACGGGCCGCGGAAGTTGAACCGGGCGAGGTAGACCCGCGAGTTCATCGAGACGTTGCCCAGCTCGATCGTGTCCTTGCCGTCGGTGATCTCCTCGAAGACGGTCCGCTCGTCGTCCAGGGCGTCGCGATGCTGATCGACGTAGGAAAGCACGCACGCTGGGGCCGAGCTCGATCGTGCCGGCGTCGGGCTGTTCCTGGCCGACGATCATGCGGAAGAGCGTCGTCTTGCCGGTGCCGTTGGGGCCGATCACGCCCACGATCGCCGCCGCGGGGCACGTCGAAGGAGCAATTGTCCATGAGGTTCAGCTTCTCGCCGTCGGCCGTGAACGCCTTGCTGACGCTCGTGGAAGGTACAGCACCTTGTCGCCCAGCCGCGGCCCGGGGGCGATCTGGATGATCGCCTCGCTCTTGGCGTCGTCGACCTGCTGGCCGGCCAGCTGCTCGTAGGCCTTGATGCGGGCCTCGTTCTTCTGCCGGCGTCCTTCGTGCGAGTTGCGGATCCAGTCCAGTTCGCGCTCCAGAGTCCTTTGCCGCTGCGTCTCCTTCTTCTCGATCACCCGCAGCAGTTCGGCCTTCTGCTCGAGCCAGGAGGAGTAGTTGCCCTCGAAGGGCAGGCCGCGGCCGTTTTCCAGTTCCAGGATCCACTTGGTGATGTTGTCGAGGAAGTAGCGGTCGTGCGTGACGATGATCACCGTGCCGGGATACTCGCGCAGCGTCTGCTCGAGCCACTGGATCGTCTCGGCGTCGAGGTGGTTGGTCGGCTCGTCCAAGAGCAAGCAGGTCGGGCTTTTCCAGCAGGGCCATGCACAGCGCCACCCGCCGCCGCTCGCCGCCGGAAAGCTGCCGCACGGGCGTGTCGTCGGGCGGCAGCACCAGGGCGTCGGAGGCGATGTCCATCATGCGGTCCAGCTCCCAGCCGTCGCAGGCGTCGATCTTCTCCTGCAGCCGGCCCATCTCGTCCATGAGCTTGTCGAGGTCGTCGTCCGGCTTGGGGTCGGCCATGCTGCCGGCGATCTCGTTGAAGCGATCGACGAGGTCCTGGACCGGCTTCATGGCCGTGCAGAGGTTCTCGCGGACGGTCTGGTCGAGGTCCAGCTGCGGCTCCTGGGCCACGTAGCGGACGCGCATGTCCTTGGCCAGCGTGGCGGTGCCGTCGAATGTCCTTGTCGATGCCGGCCATGATCTTCAGCAGGGTCGACTTGCCCGACCCGTTCTCGCCGACCACGCCGATCTTGGCGCCGTAGTAGAACGAGAGGTTGATGTTGCGGAGCACGACCTGCTCGCCATAGCGCTTGCCGACGTCATGCATTTCGAAAATGAATTGGGGGGGCATACGTTAGTCCCGTCTCCCTCCGGGAGATGGCCAGGGTGAGGAAATTTGATTCCGATGATTTGTCGCGGACGTTTTTTGAGTCGGGTATTTATAGCAGAGAAGCCAGGCGGAGGGAACGGGCTATTTTCATAGCTGCCTTAACAAACGATCGTACTCCGCATGCGAACCGATCCAGAACCAGAATATGATGTCGTCCTCGCGGATACCCACTGCCCGATAATTGCCGCCGACGCGGGCCGAGTAAACGGGGCGGGAGGGATGGACCTTTTGAAATCGAAGCCCCGGATGGTGGGGATCTTGCTGGAAGAGGGCGTAAGATTGTCGCGCCTGTTGTCGCACTTCCCCCGGCAACGTGGAATACAGCTCCCAAAACTCCGGCGTGGTGAACGAGTTCATAGATCGTTCACGTCGAGCTTGCGGGCATGGCCCGCACGGGCCTGTACAATCGCCTGGTTTGCCAGTTTGGAAAGCAAGTCCGCGGACTTCGGATGGGAGAACAATTCATCCCAGCGGGATTCTGATGCGATCTCCTGCAGCACGAGCGCACCGATCGTGTCTTGCTCCTCGTCGGGCAACTCCCGGGCCTTCGAGAAGGCATCTTCCAGCAGTTTTGTCATGGCTCGATCTTCCTCTGAATCTTCTTGATGCTATCATAATGGTCGGCGGCAGTCAATCTTGGATACTGCCAAAGACATGCACCCAGAGACGAGCATGGAAGCAACATTACGTGACAAGGCGGCGGATTTTGCCAAGGAGTTTGCGCGGAACATTTCGACGGCGCAGGAGCTGAACGAGGTCATGCGTTTGATGAGCAAGTCGATGATCGAGCGCATGCTCCAGGCGGAGATGGATGTTCATCTCAGTCAGGACGATACGCGGCTAGCGCAGGCAACGGCGACAGCCGAGCCGGCAGGAACCGCCGAATCCAGCGGGTCGCCGGGGAAGGGAAAGCGTGCCGGGCGCAACCGCCGCAACGGCACGTCGCCGAAGACGGTGCAAGGCGAGCCGGGACGCCTGACGATCGACACCCCGCGCGACCGCAACGGCACGTTCGAGCCGCAGTTGATCCCCAAGTACCAGCGGCGGCTGGCGGGCTTCGACGACAAGATCCTCGCGCTGTACGCCAAGGGGATGACCACGCGCGACATCCAGGAGATCGTGCACACGCTCTATGGCGTGGACGTCTCGCCGACGCTGATTTCCAGCGTGACCGAAGCGGTGGACCAGGAGGTCACGGCCTGGCGTTCGCGGCCGCTGCCGGCGCTCTGGCCGATCGTCTATTTCGACGGCATCGTGGTGCATGTCCGCGGCGCCAACGGCCGTGTTTCGCAGCACACGATCTACGTGGCGTTGGGCGTGAACTTGGAGGGCAAGAAGGAGCTGCTCGGGCTGTGGCTGGCGGAGAACGAAGGAGCCAAGTTCTGGTTGCATGTGTTGACCGACCTGAAGAATCGGGGCTTGAGCGACATCTTCGTGGCCTGCATCGACGGCCTGGCCGGCTTTCCCGAAGCGATCCGCGCGGCCTACCCGCAGACCAAGGTGCAGCTGTGCGTCGTGCATCTGGTGCGCGCCGCGCTGCGCTACGTCAGCACCGAGGACAGCAACGCCGTCGCCCGCGACCTGAAGAAGATCTACCAGGCGGCGACGGTGGTCGAGGCGGAGCAGGCCTTGGAGGCTTTCGCTCAAGCGTGGGACGAGAAATATCCGACGATCGTGAAGATGTGGCGGGCGAAGTGGACCGACATCATCACGCTGTTCGACTTTCCCGCGCCGATCCGCAAGGCGATCTACACCACCAACGCCATCGAATCGGTCAACAGCGTGATTCGCAAGTTCACCCGGAACCGCAAGATTTACCCCAACGAAGAGTCGGCCCTGAAGATCGTGTACATGGCGATCCGCGAGGCTTCGAAGAAATGGACCATGCCGATCCGCAACTGGAAGGCGGCCCTGAACCACTTCGCCATCCTCTTCGAAGGGCGGTTGCCGACAACGCTAGCATAAGCCACTAAGAAGAGCCGACACAGAAATCTACACAGGGCCGGTGGAAACGGAGCATGGCATGCGACTAGTGAGACACACACGAGGAAGCCCCGACACGGAATTATGCCGAAGCCTAAACCACCGCGCCACCTCTCGACTCTACCGCATCGTACTCACACCTTGGCTCAAAAACCCTGAGAAAACAAGGAGAATTCGCCATGTTCAACTGCCGAAAAGTTTTTCCGCCTCCGTGCTCCTTTTGCCCTGCACTCCCGCTCCTCGCTCGCTGTAATCCCCAACCGTTTCCCAAGTGTTGCCCAAACAACTCCCAAGAGTTCCCAAACGCCCCCAAGCGATTCCCAATTGTTCCTTAAATGCCATATCCATTAAACACATGCCGTTTTCCCCGAGAGTCGTCACAATCGCCTCCGCGATTGTTTTTTGCGAGCCGAAAGACGTGGCCGCGCCTGTCCGCGGACACCATTTCAATGCGAAATCAACCCAAATTCAAAGCCGAAACAAAGCCGAAACAAAGCCAATTCAAAGCAGTTTTGTGTTTAACACATGCCGTTTTCCCGCGGAATTCCACGATCGAGAGCCCTTTATTTGTTTCGCTATTCTTCTGCCCGGTAAATGGTGCCGCCAGGCACACAAAACGCTTGCCAATCCGGAAAACTTTGCTATTATGACGGTATCTGTTCAAAAGTCCATGTACCGTGCAGGAGGTCCGCCGATGTCTGCCGCCACGCTCGCTGCTCCTTCCGAATCGTCAGTCGCCCAAGTGCCGTCCGGCCAAACGCCTGATCCTCGCGCCTGCTGCGGCAACACTTCGGCTTCAGCGACTTCAAGCCCGGACAGGAAACCGTGATCGGGCACCTGCTGGCGGGGCGGTCGGCGGCGGCCGTGTTTCCCACCGGCGGAGGGAAGTCGCTTTGCTACCAACTGCCGGCCCTGGCGCTGCCGGGGCTGACGCTCGTCGTCTCGCCGCTGATCGCCCTGATGAAAGACCAGATCGACGCCCTTACCGCCCGCGGCATCGCCGCGCGGCGGCTGGATTCGACGCTCGACTGGGACGAATATCGCACCGTGATCGACGAAGTCCGCTCGGGCGGGCTGCGGCTGCTCTATGTCGCCCCGGAGCGCTTCGTCAACGAGCGGTTCTGCGAGATGATCCAGCGGACGACGATCTCGCTGTTCGCCGTGGACGAGGCCCATTGCATCTCGGAATGGGGCCACAACTTCCGGCCCGATTATTTGCGGCTGGCCCGTTTCGCCAAACTCTGCCGCGCGGAGCGGGTGCTGGCCTTGACGGCCACGGCCACGCCGCAAGTAATGACCGATATCTGCCGTTTTTTCCAAATCGAGGCGAACTGCGCCATCCGCACCGGGTTCTATCGGCCGAACCTCACGCTGCTGGGCACGCCCGTCAGCTTGGCGGAGCGCGACGAGCGGCTGCACGAGGTCCTCACCCGCCGCGAGCGCGGCCCGACGATCATCTATGTCACGCTGCAAAAGACGGCCGAGGAACTGGCCGATCGGCTCGTGAATTCCGGCTTGCCCGCGCGGGCCTATCACGCCGGCATGGAGGACGACCAGCGCCGCCAGACGCAGGACTGGTTCATTCAGTCGCAAAACGGCATCGTCGTAGCCACGATCGCCTTCGGCATGGGCATCGACAAGGCCAACATCCGCTACGTCTATCATTACAATCCGGCCAAGAGCCTGGAGAACTACGCCCAGGAGATCGGCCGCGCGGGCCGCGACGGCAAGCCGGCAACGTGCGAGATGTTCTTTTGCCCGGATGACCTGAAAGTGCTGGAGAACTTCGCCTATGGCGACACGCCGACGGAGCCGGCCGTCGCGGGACTGGTGGAGGAGGTCTTCAGCCAGGGCGACGACTTCGATCTCAGTATGTATGAGCTTTCCAGCAAGCACGACATCCGCAATACGGTCGCCCGCACGCTGCTGACGTACCTGGAATTGCTTGGGCATATCGAGGCGGGCACGCCGTTTTATGCGGAGTATCAGTTCAAGCCGTTGGTCTCATCGGCGGAAATTCTCGGCAAGTTCGACGGCCCGCGAAAGGCGTTCCTGCAAAAGCTGCTGGCCCAGGCGAAGAAAGCGCAGACGTGGTTCCACATCAATTTGGAGCAGGCCTGCCAGAACATTGGCGAGCCGCGCGACCGCGTGGTGCGGGCGTTGGATTATCTGGCCGAACAGAAATGGCTGGAACTGAAGACCGCTGGCGTACGACAGCGATATCATCTGCGGAGCCGACCGAAGGATCAGGCAGCGCTCGTTAAGACGCTTTACACCCGAGTTTTGCAGCGCGAAGCGCGGGAGATTGAGCGGTTGCGGCAGGTTGCGCACTGGGTCGAGCAGGATGAATGTCAGGTGGCCGCGCTGGGCAGGCATTTTGGCGATCCGCTGGATCGGCCTTGCGGCCACTGCTCGTGGTGTGCGCGGGGCGGCAAGGCGGTCAAGCTGCCGGCGATCACAAAGGCGAATATTGATCCGGCGACCTGGTCGCAGGCGGAAGACGTTCGGCGGCAGCATCCGAAAGAACTCGGTCCGCCGCGGGCATTCGGGCGGTTCTTATGCGGCGTGAGTTCGCCGTGGTTGGTCAAGGCTAAGCTGCAGCAGCATCGGCTCTTCGGCGCCCTGACCGAAGTTTCCTTTGACGAAGTGCTGCGGAGAATAGGATTATAGTGCGCCAGAACCTGGTTTCTGGCGAACCGGATTGCATCCTTGGGGACCGCATCCCTGTGTCGAAATAACATCCGACGACAGATTGAACAGGCGACCGAAATCCACCTCTGGCTGCGCAGGAATCTGCCGCCAAGAGTGCTGCAAAACGGGCAACGCCCTGTGTGTTTTACACCGCAATCCGGACAAATCGGCCAATCGACACGATCAAGGGCAGAAGGATCATTTTCCGCCATCGTTACAGCTTCCAAAAGGGTGATGGAATCATATCAAAACACCGTCGCCGTTGGTTCCGGGGCAAACCAGGAACCAACGGCGACGGTGTATATAGGGAGTCCGGACAGATTATCGTTGAGACCACGTGGCACAGGGGGCCGCTTTATCCTGCCAACGGAGTACCAGGTGTTCCAATTGCTTTTCCAACCACTCGCTAAAGTCCACGTAAGGCACCAAGCGAACGCGAATAGGAACATCCCAGCATTCCTGAGTGAGAGGCCCGGCAGAGGTTTGAGATTGCGGCAGTGCGTTCATTGCGGTCTCTCCTTTCATATTTCGTAAGACACGCGCCGTTCGTAGAAGTTCGACCGCATTTTCCGTACCAATTACACGCCATCGTGATGCGTTTTCGCTACATGTTTACAACCCGCGTCGGCCATATGGTACTTCGCGCTCGGGTCCGTACGATTGGCCTGCTGGCACGCTGCGATTTGCCACGAACATTTACGACCCTTGCCGGAACTATCCAAAACACCCCTTTTCCTGGTTTGCCTGGGCTTGCCCATTTGCCGCCACCTTGACCTTGTTCGGTAATCGCGGTCGGCCTATAATCGGCGCTGCCAGTCACAGTCGGGGTAACGGCCCCAGGCCGTCAAATTGGCAGAACCTTGTGTAGTGGAATCTCGTATAGGTATTTTAGAGTCTCTAACAAAACTGATACAGCGGCGGCATTGAGCGTGCCATAGGATCGGTTCTGATAGGGCCTCTTCGTGTTGCGTGGCATGCATCCTTCAGTGGCGAAAAGGAATCGCCCGTTGCCGCCGTGCAGCACACAAACGCGCGGTCCTGTTTTTCTCGTGCGCATAGGCGGCACGATTGGTGGCAGGGCACTTTTTCGGCAGGACTGGCGCGTTTGCGGTTTCCCTGAATAGCCCGGCACGCGCGGCCGATGACAAAAGCAGTGAAGCAACCGCTCGCTGCGTCATGGCGGATAGTGCGTGCGGCTGATAGGGATAAGGTAGAATAGAAGGAGACGCAGCGATGCAGATTTACGGACCCGCGCAAGTACATGGACCCCAGGCGATCAGCGGCCCGCACACGGCCCGCGCCGCTCGAAGCTCTTCACCCGTGGAGTCCTCCCCCATTCAAGACGAAGTACACATCTCCGACCACGCTAACCTGGTCGAGCAGGCCAAGCAGGCGCCGGACATCCGCCAGGATCGCGTAAACTCGATCCGCACGCAGATCGCCTCCGGCACGTATGAGACGTCCGGCAAGCTCGACGTGGCCGTGAGCCGGCTGCTGGATGAGATTGGGTGATAGCGTCACACCCGCAGTTCCGCGTCCGCGGCTAGTCGCACGCCATATTCCGCGCGAATCGGCGCGATGGTCTCGGCCAAGAACTCGTCCACCTGCTCCGTGCGCGGCCGACAAACTTCCGGGCGTCGAGCACGTTGCTGAGATCAACCTTCGCGAAGGCCGGATCGGCGGCCAGCCGAGCCATGAGATCATTCTTGCCGCCTTCGTTCTTCACGACGGCAGCCGCAGCCAGGCTGTGCTGGCGGATCTGCTCGTGCAACTCCTGCCGGTCGCCGCCCGCCGCTACCGCGGCCATCAAGGTATTCTCCGTGGCCATGAAGGGCAGCTCTGCCTCCAGGTTGGCCGCGATCACGCGGGGATAGACGACCAGCCCGGCCGAAACGTTCTGGCAGAGGATCAAAACGGCGTCGACGGCGAGGAACGACTGCGGCAACACAAGCCGGCGGTTCGCGCTGTCGTCCAGCGTCCGCTCGAGCCACTGCACCGCGGCCGTGGCGGCGGCGCTTGTTTCCAGGCTCATCACGAACCGCGCGAGCGAGCAAATCCGCTCGCTCCGCATCGGGTTGCGTTTGTAAGCCATCGCGGAGGAACCGATCTGTTCCTTCTCATGTGGCTCTTCGACCTCCTTGCGATGCGCCAGCAGCCGCAGATCGGTCGCCATCTTGTGCGCGCTTTGCGAAATGCCGGAAAGCGCAGCCACGATTTGCGAGTCGATCTTCCGCGGATAAGTTTGCCCAGTCACTGGGTAGCTCTCCACGAAACCGATCTTGCGGCAGATCAGTTCATCCAACCGCGCGGACTTTCGCATGATCGCCGCCAAACAATTCCAGGAAGCTGGCCTGCGTGCCGGTCGTGCCCTTGCAGCCGTGGCCCTTGAGGTTTTCCAAGCGGAACTCGATCTCCGCCAGGTCGAGCACGAAATCGTAGGCCCAGAGGCAGGCCCGTTTACCGACTGTCGTCGGCTGGGCCGGCTGGAAGTGTGTGAAGGCCAGGCAGGGCAAGTCGCGATGCTCCTCGGCAAACCGAGCAAGTGCGTCGATCACTGCCACCAGCCGGTCGCGGACCATTTCCAGCGCCTTGCGCAGCAGCATGAGATCCGTATTGTCCGTCACATAGCAGCTTGTTGCGCCCAAGTGAATGATCGGCCGGGCGGTCGGGCAAACATCGCCATAGGCATGGACGTGGGCCATGACGTCGTGCCGCAGCCGCCGCTCGTGCCGCTCGGCCGCGGCGAAGTCGATGTTGTCCACGTGCCGCTTGAGTTCTGCGATCTGCTCCGGCGTGACAGCCAAGCCCAACTGGGCTTCCGCCTCGGCCAAGGCGACCCATAGCCGCCGCCAGGTGCTAAACTTGCGCTGCGGGCCCCATAGCTCGCTCATCTGCTTGGAGGCGTAGCGGGCGATGAGCGGGTTGTCGTAGAAGGTGTGTTCGGAAGGCATGGATGCGGTTTTCGGTTGTCAGTACTCAGTACACAGTACCCGGTATTAAGTGTTCAGTGTTCAGTGTTGGACGCTTCCAGAAGGACTCGCGCGATTCCTTCCAGCCCGGCACGGTCCTCGTCGTCGAATCGGGCGAGCATCGCGCTATCGACATCCAGCACACCGAGCAACCGCCCGGCCTCGATCAGCGGCACAACGATCTCGGACTTCGACCGGGCGTCGCAAGCGATATGCCCGGGAAACTTGTTGACGTTCTCCACTACGACAGTTTCCCGCTTCGTGGCCGCCGCGCCGCAGACTCCTTTGCCCGGCCCGATCCGCGTGCAGGCCGGCTTGCCTTGGAACGGCCCGAGGACGAGGTCTCGGCCCTTGAGCAAATAAAACCCGGCCCAATTCACGTCGGGCAGTTTCTCGAAGAGCAGCGCCGCGACGTTTGCCATATTCGCCAGAAAGTCGCGCTCGCCTACCAACAGCGCGGCAGCTTCCGTAGCTAGCGAGCGATAGAATTGTTCTTTTAGCGGCAAAATGCCGTCCTCTTCAGTCGTGCCATCTCCTTTGACATGCAGATTCATTTCAAGTACCTTCGTTCCTCTATTCCCAATCTTCGACATTTAACGCGGGAACGCGTGAGAACTCCGCTATATTGTGGGTTACAAGCGTGACGTTGTTAATCCTTGCAATCGCTGCGATCAAGATGTCGTGTGGACCAATCGTTTGGCCCTTGGCTTCAAGGTCTGATCGTAATTCGGCAGCATTGATTCCCGCGGCATCACTCATTGGAATCGAGGCGTGCTTGGCGCGCACTTCGTTGACAAGCTTTTGATTCTTGGCACGAAACGCGGGATCACATTTACACGCTCCGTACCACAATTCTGCGAGAACTATCGGACAAGTTGCAATTTCAGTTGCCGGATACTGCTTCAACTTGCTCAGCAACTTTGCGCTCTTCTTACGGAACAGCGCGATCCATGCGTTGGAATCGAGCAAATACATCAGAAGCTGTCCCGCTTTTCAAAATCGCCTTGCGGCATTCGTTCGAAGTCGCCTTGCCATTGGCCGGCCGAGTTTTCCAGCCAGGCTATATAGTCAGCACGTTCTTCCTTGTTGGAAGGAACCGGCTCTATGGTAACTTTGACCTCTTGCTTCGCATTGGCCTCGCCAATGGGCACGGAGACTCGCAAAACACCATCGGCATCGACACGAGAACGAACAACAACAGTAGTCATGCTTGATATGCCTTCAGAAATCACTAAAGATTGATTACTAACGGTGCTCGCAATCCGCATCACGAAATATTATACCGCGCTAAGGAGGGAAAACATATCGCGAACGCGACTCGCTTACGTTGACGCAAATCATGTCGATTCACCTTTCAACCAGACGTTGTTCGCGATCAGAATACCTTCGGCTTCCCTTCGTTTACGTACCTTGTCCGCGAAGTACAGTCCCATAATGACGAACGGAAACACCGGTACGATTACCGCCAAGCCGACCGAACACGCAGTCTCGCGGCCTGCTCCCAATAGTCTCGCGCCGACCATAGCGAGTTTGGCCGCGACAACTCCGAAAACGGCAAGCAAAATCGACTTTCCGCCAGATTCGCGAGAAGCCCGTGTCTCCCATCGTCCTTCCGGCGGCACGCCATAGCGGAGCAAGGCCCAGCCGACGAAACAAACTCCAATCGGCGGTATAAGAACGAGCGGCTTTCCCATTTCCCATGCGGCAATGCCGCCCAAAACAACGCAGATTGGCAATATCAAGACAAACATTACGTCGTAACGCCCGCGCGTGACTAGCACCCGGCGATATTGGTCCTGCCCGCCATTTTCGGAACCATCGCCCGGCCGGCTGCCGTCTCGCAGATACAAGGCGACCCGATAGCAAAAAAGCGGCCATCCCTCCTGCAATTCGTCCGGCACCAACCGGCGAAAAAGCCGCAATATGGTAAGCTGGTCGGCGCTCGTGAAATTATCGAAGTCAAGTGTCGCCTTTTCCGTCACTAGATGAAAAACGGCTTTTGCACGCGGCGACGTCCACTGGAGTTTTTGAATCTCCGACGGTTCGAACTGTCGTCTACGCCAAACGGCCTGAAGCGTAATAGTAGTACCGTCAATTGATAACAATGCCTTGCGGTAACGGAGCAGCACATAGATGCTTAACAGATCAATTGCGCCATATACGACTACGCCTGCCCAACCTACGGCGACAGCCGCGACTGCATTCCGAAATCCTTCTTTTTCCGGTTCGCGGAGAAAGAAAAGCCCGAAGTGTCCAAGCGCTGCCGCGGTGAAGAGTGTGACACCGACGATTCCCAGCATTAGATTCGACTTCTTGGTGTGAAACGTCTTGCTCATGATTTCGCCGCTATTACATATTCGTCACATCATCCACGCCGGTCGGGCCGACGATCTGGTCCATCACGCGGGCGAACTCGGCCTTGTGGCGGCTGTCTTCGGCGTAGATGCGGAATATGCGGAAGCTGAGCGCGATCCGTCGGAACAACTCCCGCTCGTTGAGCCGATGGATCTTGCCCGTCGCCGGGTCGAGGAGGAAGTTCTGGTCGGCAGTGGGGGCCAGCGCCTCGGGCCGGTAGACGTGCCGCGGGATGTTGACGCGGAAGGCGATGTCCTTCAGGTCCGGCGGAAGCAGTTTGCGAATCCGCCGTTCCACTACTTCGTCGTCGCTGAAGACGCTTGCCTCTTCGCTCTGGCCGGGCGCGAAGAAGACGGTCCGCTCGCAGGCCATCTTCCAGTGCAGCCGCCGGGCGAGGAACTCCCGCCAACGCTCGCCCAGCGCCTTGAGCCGCGGGTCGCTCATGCGGCTCCAGTCGGCCACGCGGACCAAGAGCGACCATTCAGTGAAATGCAGATAATCATCAAGATGGTCCAGCGGATTGCCGGGAAAAAGATCGGCCTTGCTGTCGATGAACAGTTCCTGGAGCGTAAGGTCGATCGCCCGGACCGTGCGGTGGAAATAGATGCTACGGAACAGGTCGCCCCGCACGGCGATGAACCGCACCAGGGCGGAGAGGCCGCGCTCGTGGATCGTCAGTCCCCGCGCGGTGTAGAGCGAATAGCGCAGCAGGCGGTCGATGTCGAAGGCCCGCTGGCTGTAGCCCGACATGTAGGCGTCGCGGAGCACGAAATCCATGTTATCGACCGTGTACAGACCGCAAAAGAGGCTGCGAAGGAAGCGGAGCCATTGCGGGCCCTCGCCGGCAGTTGCGGTGCTCGGCCGGGTAATGAGGAAGCAAATCTGCTGCGGGTCGAGCTGCTCGCCATCATCCATCCGACTGTTGGGATTCCGCCGCACGCCGCGTATTAGATCGGCCAGGCGGTCAACGATGATGTGGCTGCCGACAACTTCGTGATTCAGCCTATAAACGGAGAGAAAATGGGCGTCGAAGAAGTGCCCGAACGGGCCGTGGCCCACGTCGTGCAGCAAGGCCGCCATTCGCACGAGCGACTCGACATAACCGCGGCTGGGCACGTCGGGACAGACCTCGTGGAGGCTCTCGTAAGTCGCCTCGATCATGCGGCTTGCCAGGTGCATCGCTCCGAGCACGTGCTGGAAGCGGGTGTGCTCGGCCGTCGGATAGACCAACCAGGCCGTCTGCAACTGGTGGATTTGCCGGAGCCGCTGCACCCACGGATCGTCGATGATCGCTTGCTCGGCGACCTCGCCGTCGGGCAATCCTTGCGGCGACATGAAGGGGATATAGCCGTGGACGACGTTGTGGCTGAGGCTGGCGTTAAGGAGCGAGTTCATGGGGCTACGTAAACCATCCACATCACGCCGAAGCGATCGGACAACATGCCGAACTTCGAAGAGAAGAATGTCTTCGTCAAAGGCATGAGCACCTTCCCGCCATTGACCAGGGCGTTGAAGAGACGCTCAGCTTCGGTATCGCTCTTTGGAGTCAGCGTGATGGCGAAGCCCTCGAACTTCAACTCGCCCGTGCAATGGCCGTCGGACAGCATGAACATCGAATCGCCGACGCGGAGGCCGGCGTGCATCACCTTCTCGGCGTTTTCGGGCGGGGTCGGTTCGGGGCTATCCTTGTAGCGCATGAGCGACGACACTTCGGCGCCGATCGCCGAGCGATAGAATTCGATAGCCTCGTCACAATGGCCGTTGTAGAACAGGTAAGGTGTGATATCCATGATTCGTATATTTCCGGGTTGATGTAGACGATTTCCGAAGACCGCCGTGTCCGCAAGTTATGCAATATTATTGCGTGGTGGTCAAGTGGCATGCAGGAGGAGGTCCCGCTGCCTAGCGCCCTCCCACGCCTGCTTGCGTGCGCACGGTGGACAGCGCCGACAAGACAAGGACCAACACGACATACGTGATAGCCGCTTTCCAATTCCCTTTTTCGTCCGACTTATCCCCGATGGCACGACCGATACATACCAGCCCGAGCAGTAGGAGCAGCCCGTCGGAAGTAACGTAAAATGCGGTGGCGACCGCGGCGGCGGCGAGGAACTTTTGCAGGCGGGAAAGCGCATGAAAGCCCCGCCCGCCGTCGAGCGTCCCAATCGGCAAGAGATTGAAGAGATTGATCCAAGCGCCGACGCCGGCAATGGCCGCGAAGATCGGCTGATCTGTGGCGTACCAAAGCTCCAACGAAACGCACGCAGCGCCGAGACCGTAGATTGGACCAGCCAGGCCGATCTCCGCGTCTTCGCGCGGATTGACCACCTGTTGCTGAAGACGGATCAACGCCCCGAATCCGGGAATAAACATCGGAGCGGTCGCTTTGAAGCCGTAGCGGCGCAGGGCGATGACATGCCCCATTTCGTGAACGTAGATGGAAAGCACCAGCCCGAGGGCGAACTTCCAGCCCCATACGGACCAGTAGACGCCCAGCGATAGTAGCATCGTCAAGAGCGTCGTTCCCTTGGTGAGACCGAGGAACAATGCCTTGAGCTTCCAGAGCATCAGGCCGATTGCACCCGCACCGGTCGCAACGCGAACTGCGGGATTCTTTGCACCGGACCGGGGTGACGGGACAGAACTGCCGGACGGGATGTCCTTGCCCAGTTCGGTGATCTTTGCCGAAATCACCGCATGTTGCCGGGAGTTGCTGGGCAAGAGGTCCAGGGCCTCGCGCCAGTTTGCCAGTGCGGCGGGAATGTCGCCCCGATCGGCAGCTTCTCGGGCGGCTTGCGCGAGGATGTTCAGGCGCTCCGAATGGACCAGGCGGCCGCACACGGGGCAGGCGGTCATCGTTGGCGGCAAGTTGCGTCGCACACTGAGGACAGGATTCGATCATGTCGGACATCATGCCGGCCGCGGACCTAGCTGAAGCGGACCTACAATCGGCAAGACTCGCCGCGCCGCAAATCTCCACGCCTCCCACAAACCGATCCCAAAAATGATCAGCATAATCGGGTCATGGATGCCGACCATGACCGGTATTGCCAGGCATAGTGCAAAAAGGGTCGCCAGTGCAACGACGACGTTCAGGAACGAACGATCGGCGTGCAATGGTTTGACGGGCGCGTTGTCGGCATTGCCCCGGCCGTTCTTAGCCGCATCTGGCTTCTCGGCGGCCTCGTCGTTCCGCGGCGCGGCCAACTTTTCCTGGTGCGCCTGTCCGGCTTTCTTTCGGATTGCCTCAACCATTACCGGGACAAAAGTCGCGGAGATGCAAGCATAAGTGATCAGCACGGCTAGGACTTGGTATCTGCGCCCGCCCCAGCCGCCGGAACCCTTGCGAACTGCTTTGCCGACAATATAACCGACCAACATAGCCACGATGCCCAGTTCCATATGCATCACAATGCGAATAACGCACCAGATCGCTGTGCCGGCCAATCCTGCGCCCGCGCCAAACAAGCTTGCCATGACGAATCGGCCTAGGGAACTGCCCGTAGTCGGACCGGCGAGCAAGGTCCGGCAGCGAGGACACAATTGCTGGTCCCCCAGTGAGTAATAAACTGAATTGATCGGCCCGTGGCAAACCGCGCAGTTCGGGCCGCACTGCTGTTGAGAAGTGGTTTGCGCGGCCTCGGCCACGTCGAATTGGAGGTCATCGGACGGCTGTAGAGGAAGCGGAGAATCTGACATGACTTGCCCTGTGGAAATGGACGGCCGGACAAGGTAATCGCACGACAGGCTTTATACCGGAAATAACCTGCCGCCGCAAGCAGTGCTTATCCGCCCGTCAGCGCGTACTTCTTCTTTCCCAACCAGGGCATTAAAGCTTGCTTCACTTTCGACAGCGTGCCGTCGGCTACAGGTCCCGCCTCGTCCTCAAAGCTGGCCATAAGATAGGACCGCAAGCTGATCAGCACTTGCTGCGCCTGCGCCTGCGCGTCGGCACGGCGGCGGTCGCGGGCGCGGCGCGGCGCGATGCTGACAAAGATCCGCGTCCGCAGCACGCCGCCGACGCTGATCTCGCCATTCTCGCCTTCCCGCTGGGCGCGCTGTTCCTCGAAGTGCAAGTCGATTTGAAAGACCAACGGGCGGTCGGCCGTGCGGCGCTGCCGGCCATCGTTTCGCTCGGTGAGTTCCAATTGAATTTGGTTGCCGTCAATCTTGCCGATCGTGGCCTCATGGTCGGCCACGAAGCCGCGCAGCTTCTCGATCGCCATTTTCGTCGGCACCGGCGTGACGAGCGTCTGCTGAACGACGATCGACGGCTCGCTCGCGCCCGAGGCGTCCGCATCGTCGGCCCGATCGTCGGGCTTGCCGTGCATTCCGCCGCCGAGCTGCACGACCTGGTTGCGGCCATTTTCTTTGGCCATCAACAGTGCGCGGTCGGCGCGGCGGAGCATCGTTTCGGCCGTGTCGCCGGGTTGGATCTCGGTGACGCCGAAACTGACGGTGATCGCCCGGCCGTTCATCTTAGGCTGCGGGAGTTGCGAGAGGGCGATGCGGACCCCTTCGGCACGCCGGCAGGCACAGGAGTTGTCGCAGTCGGCGAGGAGCATGACGAACTCTTCGCCGCCGTAGCGGGCCACGAAGTCGCCCGGATGGCAGGCGCCCTTGAGCAGCGCGGCGAGGCTCTTGATCGCCTCGTCGCCCGCCTGGTGTCCGTAGCTGTCGTTGACCGTCTTGAAGCGGTCGAGGTCGCACATCAACAAGGAGCAAGGCGCCTGCTGCTGCTGGTGCGCGGTGACGAACATGGCGTGCATGCGGTCGAACTCGGCGCGGTTGGCGACTTGCGTGAGCGGATCGCGGGTGGCCTTGTCGGCGAGGCTCTGGCAGCGCTGCTCCAGCGAAATCTCCGAGGAGGCGTCGTGCAGGATAAGGATCGCGCCCTGGGTATTGCCGTCGCCGCCGATGACGGGAATCACGTGGCTATCAACGGCCACGCTCCGCCCGCTGCGCCCGCTCACGTTGAGCCGCCGCAGCGACTGCACGCCGGAATTGAGCGCGGCCAACACGGGACATTCGGACTCGGCGATTTCCTGGCCCTTCTCGTCGGCCAGCTTGAGAATATCCGGATGCCAATGCTGGTCGCGGACGCTTGCCCCGGCAATGCCGGTGAGCCGTTCCGAACCGTGGTTCCAGGCGACGATGCGGCCCTTGGCGTTGACGAAGACGACGGCGTCGTACATGTTGTCCAGCAGCTTGGCTTCGAACAGAGAGCTTTCGCTGGGCGGCAAACTGGCCGGGGCCGGAGCGGGGCTGGCGGTGAAGTCCCAGTAGGCATTGGCGGCCTGAGCGTCCAGCGCCATGAGCCAGCGCGTGCCGACCTGCTTGCGAAGCTGGCCGCGGTCGCCTTCCAGCATCTCCACGAACTGGCGCACGAGGATCGAGTCGAATTGCGTGCCGGCGCAGCGGAAGAGTTTGGCCATTGC
The DNA here is from genome assembly GCA_963707295.1 of uncultured Planctomycetia bacterium. Classification (GTDB taxonomy): domain Bacteria; phylum Planctomycetota; class Planctomycetia; order Pirellulales; family Thermoguttaceae; genus JANXQG01. The sequence continues at coordinate 749,735 of CAVPPL010000005.1, read as the reverse complement.
CCGCTCCTGCGACATGGCCGGCCGATAGACGCGGTCGGTCGTCATGGCGTCAAAAGCCTCGGCCACGGCGATCATTCGCGCGGAAAGGGGAATCTGTTCGCCACTTTTCTTCTCCGTACCGCGGCTGCCGTCAAACCACGTGGCCACGTTGGCCACGATGTCCAGCACTTCATCACAAGCGCAGCCGCGGCGAAGGATTTCCAGGCTCATGGCGCGGGCCCGCGTCATGATGGCCATTTCTTCCGTGTCGAGCTTGGTCGGTTTCAAGAGCACGTGGTCGGGCGCGCCGACGACGCCGATGTCGTGCAGCAGCGCGGCGATTTCCAGTTGCTCGCGAGAAAGCTCGTCAAAATTCGATCGGGCGGCCCAGGCCGAGCAGGTCAGCGCCACGCGCATCGAGTGACCCGCGGTGGTCGCGTGTTTGCATTGCAAGGCGGCAAAGAGACTGCTGGCGATGCCCAGCCGCCGCTTGGCCAACTGGTCGTCCGTGCATTCTTCCGGCGTCGCGGTGAGCGAAACTCCCTCCGGCGCGCCGCCTTCGAGTTCCTTGAGCAGTGCGCCTAACTCGGTCATCCAACGATCGGGCGACGCGACAGCCGGATCGGCCATCGCGCTCGGGTTCGTCATTGGTGAGCTTGGCAGTCTGGTCATGGGCGATCATTGCGCGGGCGGCGTACATGCCGTACCGTTAAGTGCGGCTGGCAACAGCGCCGCCATCTAACTTTTGCCATGTCGTTATTTGTCGCGTCCGCGGCAAAGCATATAAAAACAGTAGGTTATGCCCAAACAGTCGTCAAAAGATCACCTTGGAACTGCGGCAATTTATTGCCCGCTTGGTTAGACGGTGGTTAAGCCGGCGCCGGCCGCGATGAATCGACGCCCTTTATTTCGCACAACCGTTCTCATCGGCACTACCCGCACCCTCTTGCCCGGCGGCCGGCAATGCGTTAGAACACGTCCATGAAACTCACCAGCTATTTAAGCAGTCGCGGCCCGCGGATTGTCGGGTTGCGCGGAGAAGAAGTCGTCGATCTCAACGATGCGGACCCGGCGCTGCCAAGCTGCCCCAAGGCGTTTTTGAAGGAATTGCCTGGCGTCCTTGTGCGGGCGGAAAAGGCCCTGGCTGCTGGAACGCCTGTCAGTCAGCCGCTGACATGGCTGCCGCCGGTTCCCAGTCCGGAGAAGATCGTTTGCATCGGCTTGAACTATGCCGATCACGCCCGCGAGACGAAGGCCGCGATTCCTTCGTGCCCGGTAGTCTTCTGTAAGTTCCCCACGGCGCTCTTGCCGCACGAGGGCACGGTGCGGCTGCCGCGGGCGAGCCAAATGGTTGATTATGAAGCCGAACTTGTCCTCGTGATCGGTCGCAGCGGCCGGCACATCGCCGAGAGCGACGCCCGCAACCACATCGCTGCCTATACCTGCGGGAACGACGTCTCCGCCCGCGACTGGCAAAAGGACAAGCCGGGCGGGCAGTGGCTATCGGGCAAAAGTTTCGACACCTTCGCGCCCTGCGGCCCTTGGATGGTCACGGCCGACGAGATTCCCGAACCGGGCAAGCTCGGCATCAAGCTGCGACTGAACGGCCATGTGATGCAGGACTCCAACACGGCCGAGTTAATCTTCTCGGTCGATCATCTCGTGAGCTACGTCTCGCAGTTCTGCACGCTGAGTGCCGGCGATCTAATCTACACCGGTACGCCGAGCGGCGTCGGCATGGGCCGGAATCCGCCCGTTTATCTGAAGCCCGGCGACGTGACGGAGGTGGAGATTGACGGCATTGGGGTGCTGAGGAACACGTTTGAGGTGGAGTGAACCGGTATTACTTCAATCCCAACTCGTTCTTCAACGAGTTGTGGCTAAGCGTTTCGCCATCTTGAACTTGGCGTCGGGCCTTGGCAAGCGATGCCAAGAACTCGGGGTCTCGTTCCCGTCCATACCATTGCAGATCGTCGTCATCAAACGGGATTAGCAGCGCGACTGCGTGTCCTCCGCGCATCACCAGCACCTCTCCCTGCTCGGCTTGCCGCATCGCTTCTTCCCAGGCAGTATTATCGGTCCAAGTCACTGTCTTCATCGTCGGTCCTATTCTCAGGCGGGTTTTGGGCCGTGGTTTCGGTCCCTTTTTCTAGCACTCGCAGAACATTGACGACGCGGCTCTTTTCGTTAACATCGTAGTAAACTCGAAACTCGTCAACGCGGAGGCGATACTCGCTCCAAAACGGTTGCTCCATTGCTTTGATTCGGCTCTTGCTTGACTGCTGCGGTTGATGCGTCAAGTGCGTCTCGATTCCGTCCAAAACTTTTCGCTGATGGAATGCCCGCAATCCTCGAATGTCGTCAGCTGCAAGTACGGCATACTTAATCTCGAACGGCTCGCTCATCTAAGTCATTGTAGCTAGCGCAGTACCGGGTGTCGAGATTCAAAGGGCATAGTTGCAGGATCGGACTGAAGGGCAGTAGAATGGATTGCCTATGAGACCAGTTTTTCAACTACTGACCCTCTTGATGGTCGGAACGTGCCTCCGAGCCGAATCGAAGTCCGCGACTATCTCTCCCGATGGATTAGCCGGGGCCACGTTTCAAGGCAAACCGGTCGGGTATTGGGTCGCACTGAGCAGGAACAAGAGCACGAAGGCAAGGCGGCTTGCGATTCAAGCGATTGGGAGGATTGGCGCCAAGGCCGATTCCGCGATCCCATCCCTAGTTGAAGCTTACAATGCCGATGGCACATCGGACGATGATAAGCTTGCCGTGATCGATTCTTTGGAGAAGATTGGGGCCGGCACCGTGCCGGCGCTGGTCGATCTGTTACGGTACCAAGAAACAAAACGCGACCTTGATTCCGACGAGGACTTTTTGAAGGCATGGCTGCGAACCCTAAGGAATCCGCCCGGACCGATGCGGCAGGCCGCGCTAACGGCGTTGCGAGGAATCGATCCAAAGATGGAGGCCGCTGTCCTGGTTCTCGCAAAATCGCTTCGCGACAAGGATGAATACATTCGTGCCAGATCGGCCGAAGCACTAGGATTCATCGGTCTTGAGGCTGCGCCAACTGTGCCGGCGCTTATAGCGCTACTCGACGACAAGGGAGATCAAGTCCGCACGATGGCTGCGTGGGCGCTGGGCGAAATAGGACCGCCCGCGAAGTCTGCAATCCCATCGCTAGTCAGATTATCGAAGAACAAAAAGCTTCGATTGCCATTTACTGGCTCCCGACCTTTCGCCGTTGACGCCCTTGGGAAACTGGATGCCAGGGCTATCCCGATTGAGAAAATGTTTCGGGACATGGAACTCGCGCATGATGCGTTGTGGGGCCTTGCGTCAGAGGGATGGCGGGTTATACCGGCCCTCAAGGAGCTATTGGGAGACAAGGACCCGCAAGTCCGCGCGTCGGCGCTTTATGCCTTCAGCTATATGAAGTCGCAAGCCGCGCCTGCCGTGCCTGCGATTATTGCTATGATCAAGGATCGGAATTCGGAAGTCCGGACGGCGGCGGCTTCCGCGATCGGCGAGATTGGCCCACAAGCCAAGGCGGCGATTCCCGCCTTGACCGAGTTGCTCAAAGATAAGGACGCCACGGTCCGCTATTACTCTGCGGTTGCCCTTGGGAAGTTGGGACCCTCGGCCCGATCCGCCGTGCCCGCGCTCATCGAATCGTTGAACGACGCGGACGACCTAGTCAGGCAAACGGCAGCGGTGACACTTGCTAACGTCGGCGGCCACAACAAACTTGTAGTAACGGCTCTTATTCGATTGTGCAACGATAAAGACAAATTGGTTCGAGAGTCCGCGATCTGGCCGCTGGGAAAACTTGGACAAGACGCCGATGACGCCGTCCCGAATCTTGTAGAATTGTTGAAGGATAAGGACAACGGTGTTCGGTACGATACTGCTTTGGCGCTGGGAAACATCGGCCGCGCGTCGAAACCCGTGCTCGATGCGCTGGAAAAGCAATGCGGCGACGAAGAGGAATCAAACCGGGAGGCAGCGGTATTTGCAATCGGAAAGCTCGGCCCGTCGGGCAATCGCGTATTGAGAAAGCTAGTCGCGGACGACGATCCGACGGTTCGCATTGCGGCGTTCAAAACACTGGGAAGGGTCGGCCCTCAACCGAGCCGCGCAATCGAGACGATCTCAGACATAATCGAGTATGAGGGCGACCCGCGCCGGAAGGCTGTCGTGGACGCGGTCGTGAAGAGCGGCGTTGACGTTAAGGCCATCGTCGCCACGCTCGCCGGTCTGCTGCGAGACAAGGATAAAGAAGTTCGACAGAGTGCGGCCGAACACCTTGGCTGGATCGGCCCCGAAGCAGAACCCGCGGTACCCGAACTCGCCCGATTGGCCACGTCGAAAGATGACCACGGAGAGACTGGAGACAGTGCGGGGACCGCCATTGAGGCGTTAGGCCAGATTGGCCCTACCTCAGTCTCGGTCCTTACGGAACTGCTCGAGCAAAATGACTTCGTTGCCGTAAAAGCCCTCGGCGAGATCGGCTACGAGTCTCGTACAGCCATCCCTGCGCTGACGAAATGCTTGAACAAGTCCAACGATCGTGAACTTCGGAAGGCAGCCGCCGAATCGCTCGGTGAGATCGGCCCCGACTCGGCAGTGGCCGTGCCGGCATTGATCGCGTTACTCGACGACGAGTATATTTGGGCTCGCGTAAGCGCAATCGAAGCTTTAGGAAAGATCGGATCTGAAGCTGCGCGGCAATTCCGGCGCTTACGAAGTTGAAAAACGAGCACGGACAGATTGGCCAGGCCGCAAAAGAGTCGCTGGGACTTATCAAGGGCGAGGCACCGTAAGGTTATATCTCTCGCTCACCTCGCGAGCCCCGCTTCCAGCACCTCGATCGTCACGTCGTCCAGCCGCACTTCGCCCAAGCCCGTTAGCACGAAGGTCAACGACATCGGGCCAGTCTGCGGCGCGACGCGGAACATCGTGAAATCCCGCCAGCCGGCCGTCTTGTCGATCCGCAATGCCATCTCCTCGCCGGTGAGCGATTCGACCACCATCAAGCCATCCACCGAGCCGGTGATCGCCGTCGGTATGTTGACCCAGCCGTGAATCCGCACGATCTGACCCGCCGACACGGGCACCGCCGGGCTGCTGATCCATAGCGGCGGCATCTCGATCATCGCGGGCGGGTTTTCGGGCGTGTCGGCGCGGGCGGTCAGCCGCAGGCCCATGCGCCCGTTGTGCCGGGCGTCGGGCACGAGGTCAGCCGCACTCTGAATGCCCGCGGCCATATGCTGGAAGTGTCGCCAGCCGCTCTGCACCATGAGCGGAATGTTCTCGAAGTCCCCGCCCGGCAGATGGTTCGCACCCGGCCGCATGGCGCCCGTTCGATCGATCAACGCCCAGTACCAGGGCAGGGCCTGAAACGAGGATGTGCCGGGCAGCACCACCGACGAGTCACTGCCTTTCGTCGCAGCATCCCAGGCCGCGCGCTCCAGCTTGCGCAGCGGCTTCATCGCGCGGCGCGCATAAGTCGAGGCCATCGGATAGTCGTTGGAAGCCAGTCGAGCATCACAGAGCTTGAGGTTCTGCCGCGACGTCTCCAATTCGGCCGCGGCGTTGGTCTTCGGCCCGTAGGCTGCAGGTCCGCGAGCGGCGATTTGACTGTATACCCGGGCCACCGCATCGAGCTTTTGTCCTGCCAGATAGCGCTCTCAGGTGCGCAGTTTGCGGCCCGGCGGTCGCGGCGCGGCGATTCACAGCGTCGATAATCAGCGCATCCTGAGCGAGGAACAGCAGCGACGAAAGTCCGAACTCCTCCAGCGTGACCCGCGTGCCGCCCGGCGCCGGAGGTGCCGCAACGGTTCCAACCGCCCGCCCGCCAACTCGAAGATATTGCTCGATTCGGGCACGCCGGGTAAGGTCAGCAGCAACGGATTGGCGGCGGCCTCGGGCGCGACGCATTGCGAGCCGGGGGCGAGCCACATCGGCATCACGATCCGCGCCCGGTCGTCGCGGAGGATCGCTCCGGTAACCAGCGGCTGATTCGACTCGGCGGTGGCGACCATGCTGCCGCCCGCTATGATCGGTTCCACGACCTCCAATTCGAGATTGAGAAGCTCTACGCGCCGTGACGCGCTGCCGCGTCTGGTCGTCCTGGGCCTCCAGCGATGAATCGGAAAGAAAGAGCAGTCCGCGGCTGCCGGACGAAATAGCCGTGTACACTAGAAGCCGGATTTGCTCGCAGCCGATTGCGGTCGGCGGCGATTGCCCTGGCGCGATCGCGGCAAGCTGCCTCCGAAGGCCCTCGCCCGCTTGCGTTTGGACCGTAGTCCAGATCGGAGTGCCGGGCAGCGCCAGGAGCGGCTGGCGGCGGACCCAAGTGCCGTAGTCGGGCATTTCCAGGCTCGTGCCCAGTGGCCGGCGATCGATCAACAGCATGTTGACCTGGCGGCTGTAGTTCCGCAAGTTGTTGCTCGGCGCAGATCAAGGGCCGCGAGAAACGTGAATCGGCCAGCCGCACCTGCTCCGCGCGGCGACGATTGGCGTCGAGCGTCTCGCCCGTCAAGCCGTGGCCCAGGTCCCATGCCAGCACCGGCTCGAACTCCGGGCCGATCGCGCCCTCTGCTTGATCGGCCATCATCTCGGGCGGCGGCGAGACAAGCCACAAGCCAACCTGTCGAGCTTCCCAGAGGAACTCCCGCGTCGGGACTGTGCGAAGCCAGATCGTATTGAAGCCCAACTGCTTGAGGTAAGTCAGCCGCTCGCCGCGGTATTCCACGGCGCGGGGAAAAATTGGGTATTCGTTGACTTTCAGCACTGAACCGGCGAGCTTGACTTCGCGCCGCAGCGGATCGGGCGGCGCGGTGACGGGTCCCGTTCCGGAAACATTGGTATTCGGTGCTGCGCCGACGGGGGCAGCCGGCGCGGCGTTGGCCGGTGCGGCCGACGGCGCGGTCAGCGCCACCGTGCTGACGCCACTGACCGGAACGTGCCCAACGACTTCCAAATCGTCGGTCCAGACGTTCGTGACGACCGGTCCGCAGTAGACGTTCAGCAGCACGCGGCTCACGAACGCCTCGTGGCTGTCAATGTTCATTGACAACTGGCTACGCAGAATGAAGACCTGGTGCTGAAGCGCGCGGGGAATGCCTGTGATCTCAAGCTGCTGCCAACGGTTGGGCGTGGTGTAGGTGGAACCGGAGATGTAGGTCGTCAATGGTTTGCCGGTTCGTGGATCGCGAGTGCGGGGCAACGTCACCTCGGCCAGGAATTGTATCCCCGGCCGGTCGGAATTGACCCAGAGCGCGGGCCGCAGTTCCTCGATCACCGACGGCCGGCCGACATCGTGGGAAAAGTAGATCGTGCTGCCGCCCTGCGCGGTGATCTGGATCCATTCGCACCCCTGTCCACCGTGCGCGCCTCCGCGGACGCGTTGATGGGCGACGAGGGTATAGGCTGCGTCGCCGCCCGACTCGCTCCAGGAATTCGCCGGGCCTTCAAAATCCTGCTTCCACGCGGCCTGGCCCGGCGCAGCGATTGCCTGCGCCGCGGCTCGGCTGGGCATCGCGGCCGCGAGCAACAGGGCCAGAGCGATTGGAAGGCGTGACACGGCTGACATTTGGACGGTGGCGACTTATCGCCGCTTTTGGCCGAGGTTTGGTAGTACTTATCGTAGACTCGGCAACCTGTATGGCCTGGGCCGAATTTGCCGCGCATTTTCAAGAATCACGAAGGCAAATCCTCGCTTAAAAAACATACCACGTGGGCTGCGGCACACGTTGCGAAATGGCGACACGGCGAGGAACTTCCGCATCGCCGTAAAGTGGTCTTGTATCAGCATTTGCGCCCTGCGGCCAGAGCAAATGTCGCGTTTTTCCCACACTCGGACTTTTTCATGGCGGCTAGTAGCTTTTCGCAAGTCGGGAAATTACAATGACTTACGGTGCCAGTCCGCCGCGGGGCCGATTTCCGGCACGGGGCATGCATTACAAAAAACGCATCCCTTTGACGCCTGAGACCTTCCGGAGAAACCACCATGAGCGATCCAGTCCACGTCCTCAAGCCAGCCACCGAAGACGCCCCGCGCGAAATCGTCGATCTCGCCGACGCGATCTCCGCACTTCCGCTGGAATATCGCCTCCGCGTCGAGCCGCTGGTCAACCGGGTGTTGGACAACGCCAAGCGCCGCCGCCGCATACTATCGCTCGTCCAGGATGCCCTCGGCCAACTGCGACTGGACATGAAGTACCTCACCTTCGACTTGGAAGCGACCCGCCGCGAACGCGACGAATACCGGCAGAAGCTTGAGGGCTAATTATTTATTGCTTACGCCGGGACGTGAAACCATCGCCCTCTTGTGGCTATGTTTTGTTCCCGTTTCGGCCGCACCGAGAGTTTAAGCGAGACAGCACCGTCGGCGCTCGCCGTCGAACATCATGCGACCGCGCGACTGACAACGCCATGGGGACCCCCAAGAACGCCGAGGAACTGCTCCAACTTGCGCTGGATGCCGAACTACTGACCGAACGCCAGTTCCAAGAGGCCTGGGCGGCCGTCGGTTCGCGCATGGCGCCGCTGGAAGAAGTCAAATCCCATCTCGTCCGCGGCGAGCTCCTCACGAACTTCCAACTCGAACGCCTCATGAAAGGCGAGCGGTCAGGATATTATTACGGCCCATATAAGGTCCTCTATTACGTCGGCGCGGGCACTTTCGCCCGCGTCTTTCGCGCCGTCCATCGCCAGTCGGGCGAGATCGTCGCGCTGAAGGTCCTTCGCAAACGCTTCTGCGATAAACCCGAGCAGGCCGCCCAATTCATCCGCGAAGGCAAGCTCGGCATCACGCTGCGGCATCCAAACATCGTGCCGACTTACGAGGTTGTGTCGCAGGGCAATCTTTACTTTCTCGTCATGGAATTTGTCGAGGGCTACAATCTCCGCGACCTCGTCAAAATCCGCAAGAAGCTCGATCCGCTGCTGGCGACGAAGCTGATGATCGATATCGTCAAGGGCCTGAACTACGCCCTGGAAAACGGACTCACGCATCGCGACATGAAGCTCAACAACGTGCTCGTGACATCCTCCTCGCAGGCCAAGGTCGTCAACTTCGGCTTGGCGACGATCCAAGAGGAAAGCGCGGAAGCGGCTGAGGAAATGCCCAACGTCCGCACAATCGATTATGCGACGCTGGAAAGTGCGACCGGTGTCCGAAAAGACGACAAACGCACCGACATCTACTTTGCCGGCTGCGTCTTCTATCAAATGCTCACGGGCGAGTCGCCGTTGGAGGAAACTCGCGACCGCAACCAGCGCATGAACAAGCAGCGTTTCCTCGACGTTATCCCGATCCACCAGCGCGACCCGGAACTGTCGCACTGGGTCTGCACCGTGGTCAACAAGGCAATGATGATGGACCCGATGCGGCGCTATCAGTCGCCGGCCGCCATGCTTGCCGACCTGGCGATCGTCGAGCGGCAATTGATCGAGGGCGGCGATGCTGCCGACACCGAAGCCGACATGGCCGCCTTGGGAACCTATGTCGAAGTTAAGCAGCCGACCGTGCTCGTGGTCGAAAACGACCCCAAGTGGCAAGACATCTTTCGCGGCGGCTTCAAACGGGTAAACTATAAAGTGCTGGTGACCGCCGACCCTCGGCGGGCCGTCAACCGCGCACGGCAAGACATCACAGCGGTGCAGTGCCTTGTTTTCTGCGCCCAAGGGCTGGGCGAGGCGGCGCTAACCGGCTTTAACGACTTGGGAAGCGACAAACGTACGGCCGCGCTGCCCGCCCTGTTGCTCCTGGACGAGCCGCAAAAGGATTGGAAAGAACAGGCCCGCGCTGCCGAACACCGCATGGTCCTGACGATGCCCATCACCATGAAGGAGCTGCGCAACGCCTTGGCCGCGCTGCTAAGTTTCCCGCCGCCCAAGCCGGACGGCAACAAATAGGAGGGATAATGCCATGAGCCGCTTTGCCTCGTTCGTGTTCCTAACCGCCGCGTTCCTGTGCCTGTCACCGATCGCCGCCGCGGAAAAACTGCCCAACGCGAAGTCGAAGATCACACCGCCGACGCCCGAATACTGCGCCTCGGTCGAAAGCGCAGCGCCGGCCAAGCCGACCGTTGCCGCGCCCAAGCGAAAACTGCTCGTCTTTTCGCTCTATACTGGATTCCATCACGAAGTTATCCCGCACGTCGATCGCGTTTTCGAGATCCTCGGCAAGAAGACGGGCGCCTTCGATGTTGTTATTACGCGCGACATCGAACAGCTTGCCGCTGATAAGCTCCCCGGATTCGACGTATTGGTCCTGAACAACAACTGTTCCGTCGGCGCGCGGCGGAACCTCTTTTTGGACGTGCTTGAGAAAGACTCAAAGTACTCGTCGCTCGATGTCGCCCAACGGCAAGCCAAGGCTGACGCGCTGGAAAAATCGATCCTCGACTTTGTCAAAAACGGCAAAGGGCTGGTTTGCATCCACGGCGGCGTCACAATACTCAACAACTCCAAGGAGTTTACGGAGATGCTCGGCGCCGCGTTTGACTATCATCCAGCAAACCAGAGCGTGACGGTCCGTCCCGTCGAACCGGGTCATCCGTTGCTTGCCGCCTTCCGCGACAGCGGGCCGCTCGTCCACCGCGATGAGGCCTACGCTTTCAAAGGCCCCTACGCGGATCACAATTTCCGTCCGCTGCTGGAAATCAATATTTCCGCGATGAAGAACCCCGGCAAGTTTGCCGACAAGGTGCGCTACATCGCCTGGATCAAGCCCTGCGGCAAGGGCCGCGTGTTCTACTGCTCGCCCGGTCATTTCCCGGAGACCTACCAAAGCCCGACCGTGCTGCGCTTTCTATTAGACGGCATGCAGTACGCTGCCGGCGATCTGAAGTGCGACGATGCGAAGCGATGATTGCTGGAGACCCGCATTTAGGCGGTAACGCCCACTGAATCCGGGAGTTCAGCGCCTTGCATTAGCTTTGTCTGCCTAAAAAGTGTGGGCGTCAAATCTGTGGGTAAGGATTAGTTGGGGTTCGGATTCCAGAATGATTCCCAGCAGGCTGGCTCGCTGAGATATAGCCCGCGAAGGTGGCAGACGGCGTTGGCGCCGGCTTGCCCCCACCGCATTCCCCCGCCCTTGAGGCGATTTCCGATAACGGTTTTGCAAGCTGATTCCACTGGGCCGGAGCCGATTTGCCAGCCGTTGCGAACGTATCGCGGATAGTCCATGCGGTGTTCATGGTTGCGGAAGAATTGTGTCTCGCGACGATGCGCCTCCCGCACCTCCGTGGAAGCCGAAGTCATATCCAGCGTTTCCAACCATGCACGTACTGTCGATCCGCCTTCATGCTTGAGACGATGAGCAATGTCGTCTGTCCAGTTTTGCCGCGCAGATTCGTCGTGGGGATGAAGCACTTTGCCCAACTCCACCAAGTGCTCGTTGGCATGCCAGAAATCCAGGATGACTTCCGCCTTGGGAAAGTAGGTGCGGAAGAAATCTTCCAAACCGTTGCCGGCATCCGAGATCGCAATCTGTTGCTCTGCGTTCGTCAGGCCAACTTCAAGTGCCTCGCGGTGCAATTGACGACCCAACGTCCGAAAGTCGTAAAAACCCGATAAATACCGCACTTGCCGGGGAGGTGGCCGTGTCGAATCGTGCTCGCTATTGGCGTTGTACACCATCGCCACATAAGCCATCTTTCCGTCAGTCTGTGAGCCTCCCGGGCCTTGTTGACGAATGCCCGTGGCATCCGCGCTAACGTAGGCGCAACTCCGCCCCGCCGCGTCCTTTTGCCAGTCCCATGGCCTGCTCGGGCCCAACGACTCGCCCGCCGCTAATTGCGGCTGCCACGCGCTCGCCGGCCGCTTCGGTGGTTCGCTCGACGGTCGATTCGCTCAGCCGCAACCCGGCCATCTTTCGCAACACCCGCTCGGCCCCGTCGGCAAAACTGCCCAGCACACCAGCCATCGCCGAGACCTCTTCCGCGGCCGGAGTCAGCGGTTGTGCGCCCAACCGCAACAAGGGATCGAAGGAGCGGCACCCCCCGCCGCAACCATCACGACAATGATAGTAGGGCGAAGAAACCTTGATCGGGCCCATCAAGCTCATGAAGGTTTTGTCACGCCACTCGACGAAGCGCGCGTTGGCCCCGCATTTCTCACAGACCGTGCTGCACCCTTGGTACCCCCTTTTTTCCGCCCGTTGACGGCGGTCTCGACGGCCTTGGCTCCTAGGCGAAGCACTTGGTCACGCACTTCAAATTCCGTGCGACCAAGCAACCGCTCAGTCGGCTTGCCCGCCATCAGACAGGCGATCCGCCAAAGATCCTCCTGTACGGCTTCCTTCATAACTTCAAAGCTCCGTTCGGCTTCCGCCAATTCCTCGGGCGTCAATCCTTCCGACATTCCTGTGCCTTCCATGGCTTCCTCCAAAATTCTCGACCGGAAAATAGGTAAACTTCCCAACCAGCCTTTCTTGTACCAAATTTCCCGCCCACAACCAAGACGCTCACACGGTCCGGGGAGAAGCAAGAAACGTCAATAGGAGTTTTTGCGGTTTATCGGTTAAACTGGGTGGCCTGAAGGGACGTAGGAAGGATTTTCATGGACCAGGAGTGATTGTCATGGACGACAAGGCGCAGATTTTGAAGGAGAAGCTGGAGCGATTATTCCACAAAGCAGCCGACATTGCCGTCGAGCTTCAGTGGCCAGAAGGGCAATTGGGAAAGCCGATTCACTTCAGCCAAATCGAGGCCGCGGCGCACGATGTCGGGGTCCAACTGAGCCGCCGCATTCAACAGCAAGCGGCACGCGAGGTGGCGGCCAGTTCGCCTGCCGCCGCCCCCTGCCCCAAGTGCGGAACATCCTGTGGCCTGAAAGTCGTGAGTCGTATGATCAACTCGACGGATGGGCCGATCGAGATCAGCGAACCCAAGGGCTATTGCACCCGCTGTCGGCGGGCTTTTTTTCCCTCAGCGTGAAGCCTTGGGACTGGACTCGCGGGAATGCACGCCCGCATTGACGCAGAGGATGGTCTACGCTGGCAGCGAGGCGACGTTGTTTGATCGCGCGGCGGTGCTGTTGAAGCAGTTGGGCGGCAATGAAGTTTCGGCGAAAACCATCGAACGCGTCACGATGGCTGTTGGCAACGAACTGACCGAACTGCGCGACGCGGAAGCAGCCGACAACTTGCCGACGTGTCCGACGGTAAAGGCGCCGCCGACATTGGCCGTAGTGCAGTGCGACGGAGGCCGCGTGCAAACGCGCAGCGAAGGCTGTGGAGCGGGAGTGCATGAGCAGCAATGGCGCAAGACGAAGAACGCCGGCCTGTGGCGAATGACGCATCAGACGTTTGACCAAGATCCTCAACCCGAACTTCCCTCGGCCTTCGGCGATCCGGAAAAAGTGGCGCAATTGGCCGGAAAAGAGCCGCTTTCTCTGGCTGCTCTGCCCCAGGAAGCGGTGCTCGACAACGCATCGTGCCCTGTGGATTGGCGTCCTCAACGCATCGCTCGGACGTGTCTGAGCAGCATGGTCGCCTCGCACGAGTTCGGTGGACAGATGGAGCGCGAAGTGAGTCGCCGCCGCTTCTTCGAAGCCGCTGCACGTGCGTTTCTCGGCGACGGCTTGGCCTGGAACTGGTCGATCCAGCAGGCGCATTTTCCGGACTTCATTCCCATCCTGGATTTTGTCCATCCGCTGGAGTACCTTTACACGGCGGCATCGGTCCTGGCGGGCGAGGCGCAACCAATTTGGAAGTGCTACCTCGGCATGGCACAAGCCTGTTGGCAGGGCCGTGTTGACGAGGTAACTTCGGCGCTGCGGAAATGGCTTGCCGACGAGGGCATTGACGCCGAGCACCCGCTGGCCGAAGATGATTCACGTCAGGCAGTGGCCGTGGCTCTGCGCTATCTGGCGAACAACCGGGAGCGCATGGACTATCCGCGTTATCGGCGGCTTGGCCTGCCGGTGACCAGCGCCTTGATGGAGTCTCTGGTCAAAGAGGTCAACTATCGGGTGAAAGGGACGGAAAAGTTCTGGAACGATCCCAGCGGAGCTGAGGCGATTCTCCAAATCCGCGCCGCGGCCTTGTGCGACGATGACCGCCTCGCACGTTACCTTGCCCACCGTCCGGGGTGTTCCTACTACCGCCGCTGCACTTTGACTTACAAAAGCTGACATGCACCCAGTCGTTTATGAGCCGCCTTCTTTGCAATTGCCGCATGTTTCGTGGCTAAGAGCCTCTGTATCTCACAACACCCCCGTTAGACAGCACCGTCCCTGAAGGCGACAGCTTAGTTAGGGTTCTTGTTGAATGGCTCGCAGCCGCTCGGCGGCGGCAAAAATATTTTTTTGCCCGGCATTTTTCCGCCGACCGCCGGTGGAATTCGCGGCCGACGCCGAAGTCCTTAATTGACAAGGGTTTACGGCGACACCGGGCATTTTTTCGATTACCGCTGGCGATTGTGGCCAATCACAAGTCCGGTAAACCTTCGTCCAAGGCGTGGTGGGGGTGATTTGCGCGAGCGTAGCGCAGTTCAGGTGAGTAGTTCGTAAGCGAGGCGACACATGCCTTTTCAAGAGGTGTCGCGCGTGGCAAGGGCCAGCGAGTTGCGACGTTGCTCAGTCATCGTCCAGGGAAGAAACTGAGCGATTTCCTCGGGAGCCGTTCCGCCCGCCGCGGCACAGCTTTCAAGATACCACGTCAGCCACGAGCGCGGGTTCAGTCCGCAACGGCCGATGGTGGCGAATAGCGAAAAGAGCATCGCTGCCAAGCGACCGGACCATAAGCGCCCGAGCCATAGTAGTTCTTCCGTCCTACCGCGGGACCGCGATTGGTGCGCTCCGAGGCGTTGTTGTCCAGCGGAATGCGCAGGTCATCCACGAACCGCGTCAGCCCGGACCAATGCTCTTGAAGACTGACCAGGGCCCTGCGGCAAGGTTCGTGGAGTCGCGGATCGGCCAGTTCCGCGGCGGCTTGCCGTTGCATCCGGGCAAGCGATTGACGCATCGCCGCGTCGGCGGCGCGAAACTTCGTGCTTTCGGGCTTGCATGCCAAGCGCCGCCGTTGGTGATGATACACCGCGCGGATGCGCTCCAGCCAAGCCAAGGCCCACGGTTTCAATTCGTCCCAGCCCTTGCCGACTTCGACGAAATCCCGTCGCACGTGAGCCCAGCAGAACGCCAGGGTCACGTTGCCGCGTTTGACCTGCGCCATGGCCTTGTATCCGGAGTAGCGATCGACCATCAACGTCAGGCAGGCATCGGCGGCGAAATGGCCTTCGGGCACGTCGTGACTGCGCGAGGGATCGAGTCGGAACACCACGCTGTCTTCGCTGAGGAAGACCCACAGCCACCAGCGATGGCCGATCTTGCCTTCCTGTTCGATGAAAACCAGCCAGCGGGTCTCGTCGGCCTGCGCGAAACCGGCTTCGGCGCGATGCGCCAACAACTCGTCGTAGAGCGGCTGAAACAGCCTTTCGAGGTGTTGCAGTCCGCCGCTGACCGTGCCGGCCGCAAGGTCCAGTCCGCGCAGCCGCCAGGCGGCAAGCTGCCGTTCGATCGGCTCATGGCTGAAGTATTTGCCCAGCAACAGTTCGGCCCAAACCGACACGCCCAGCAGTCCCTTGGGTATCAGCTTCGCGGGCGGCGGCGCGACGAGCGTCCGCGGGCCGCGGCAGTTGCACGTGCGTCGATAACGCCGCCGGCGGGTCCGTCGTCGATAAGCGCGGACATTGATTTCGAGTTGTTCCGAATCTTCGCTGCCGTTGGGCGTACATGGCCGACCGCAACGAGGACAGCAAGTGTCCTCGGCGGGCAGTTCGATCAACTCCTCCACAACCGGCAGATGGCTGTAATCGCGGCGCGGAGGACCGGGGTTGCCTTTCCGCTGCCCGCGCGCTTGGGCGAGAGGGATTCGCTGTCGGCTTCTTCGCCCGGCAGATGGTTGGAGCGATCGCGGGAGGCGGAGTGCTCGCTTTTTTGGCCGTAGAGGCGGGCTTGGAGTTGGCGGATTTCACCCTGCAGTTGTTCGTTTTCGGCTTCCAGCTTGGCGATCCGTCCCACCGCATCCGCATGGCGCGACTTCCAATAGCCGGCCTCTTGCCGCAGGATCAGATTCTCCCGCCGCACCTCCGCCAATTCCTTACGCAGCGAGGCGACCTCCCGTTTCAGCTCCTGGACAAACTCCAGCAACTGGGAGGTATTGCTGCCCCGCCGATCCATGACAATCTGCCCGCTCATAGCGAAACAGCTTGTACTACGGCATGGCGATCCTCGCCAGATCAGAATTCAGCAGAAACACGGGTTGGACGAAGGTTTACCAAGTCCGCGTCGCAAGTCCGTTGCCGGCAAGGGTTTAGCACCAAAACGTTCGCGAATTCCTTCCAATCGTTGACAACATGTGTACACTGTGGTATACTGTTGGCACGGAGCGGATAGTGGGCAGTGGGAAGTGAGTAGTGGAAAGCAAAAGGAGGAAAGATGAAGGAAAAGAGGTTATGGATGCCTGGCAATACCCGAATGCCCTCACCCCCTGTCCCTCTCCCCCGACCGGCGAGGGGAGTTCGGTTAGGCGTCCTAAGCCACGGATCGACACGGATCAAACACGGATCGTGTCCGTGTTTCATCCGCGTTCAATCCGTGGCTACAAACTGATATTCGTGTAATTCGTGTACTTGTATGTTGGAAAAAGGAAACACTGATGGGTTGCCAAAGGAAATGGAACTTGTTCAGTTGATGGGAGTCTTTTCGGGGGCTGCTGCGCAGCAGCCCCCGAAAAAATCGCCGACGAGAGATTGATCGTGTCCTGGTCGTTCCAAGACCGTCACGAAGCGGGATCCTCGTCGGCTTCGTAGTACCAACCCGGACAGCCGCCAGAGCCGTACGAGAACATCGGCGAGCTCGCAAACGCAAGAAAGGGCCTCTACTATGATGGATATAGTTCTCCCAACTCTCTCGTTCACGGGTATTGATGTCTCGAAGAAGTCCTTGGATGTCGGCATCTTGCCATCGGAGGAGGTCTTCTCTGTGTCGCACGACACGGAAGGTATCGCACAACTCATTGAACGTTTCAAACTCTTGCGGCCGGCGCTGGTTGTCCTTGAGGCGACCGGCGGCCTGGAGGGTCGCCTGGCCGCGGAACTTATCAACGCCGGCCAGCCGGTTGCGGTGGTGAATCCCCGCCAGGTTCGCGACTTCGCACGAGCCGTTGGCAAACTCGCCAAAACCGATCGCATTGATGCCTTGCTCCTGGCGCGTTTCGCCCAGCAGGTCCGGCCGCGATTGACGGAGAAAACCTCGGAAAAACAGGCCGAACTGACGGCTTTGGTAACTCGACGCCGCCAGCTCATGGACATGCTGACGGCTGAAACCAATCGCCGGCATTCCGCGCAGACGACGAAAGCCTGCCGCAGCATCGACAAAGTCGCCGAACTCTTTAATAAACAGATAATAACTATTGAAAAAGAGATCGCGAAGCTCATCGAATCCGATGATGATTGGCGCGCCACCGACCAACTGCTGCGATCCGTGCCCGGCGTCGGACCGGTAACCAGCGCCGCGCTCGTCGCCGAATTGCCCGAGCTCGGTCGGCTCAACCGCCGCGAAATCTCCGCTCTTGTCGGCTTGGCGCCATACAACCACGACAGCGGAAAGTTTCGCGGTAAACGCTCGATCTGGGGTGGACGCGCCAGCGTCCGAAGCGCCCTTTACATGGCGACCGTCACGGCCCGTCGCTGCAATCCCATCATCCAAGCCTTCTCCGAGCGCCTCCAGAAAGCCGGAAAACTCTACAAAGTCGTCCATACCGCCTGCATGCGCAAACTGCTTACCATCCTCAACACTATTACCAAAAACCACGAATCATGGTCGCCAAGAATCGCGCCTCAAAGCGCTTGACAAAAAACACAGCCGCTTCGTGGTTCCCTGCCGCCCGTTTTCCCCCGCCATTGGCTGCACGACGGAAAAAACAAATGCCCACAAGAAGTAATCCTGCTCGCATCCTACACGGGTCCTACTGTTGCCCTATTCCATTCCTACTCGGGTTCTACTGCGGTCCTGTTTCCATTCTGATTTGCAAAACCCCATGAAAACAGGCGAATTCACGACGTTTTGGAAAATGAGAAAAAGTTCCGCCAACTGCGACATTTATCACACACTAGGAACCCTAATTAACACTAATCAACACTAACGTGAGTGGATTAGTGTTCATTAGCGGCGATTAGTGTTCCCGTTGCCGCGAGCGCCAAGAAATGAGAGCTTACCGCTTTGGATTCGATAAACCGATGCGCAAGCCAGAACGACGGTGCCTGCCTGGCGATAATCGCGGCCTACCTGGCCGAGACCGAATGTTCCGCGGGGGGATACGTCCGCCACCAGACCCACTCGAACGCCGGCCGCAGCTTCGGGCCGCCGGGCAGTTCGGGAACGCCCGTGCGGACCTGCGTTTCCTTCACGTCGAACTCGTCACCGGGCCGCCAGAAATTGAGTTTCAGCACCTTGGTGGAGATTTCGCGGAAGGGCGCTTTGCTCGTGCCGGCCTTGAAGGCCGCGTACTTGGCCGGATCGTCGTTCCACTTGTAGGCGTTGGTGAGTCCCTCGACGTAGACCGAGAACCAGACGTTGTTCGGATCGACGTCCTGCCAGGTGGCCACGCCCCAAACGGTCTCGCCGACGCGAATCTCGCGCTCGGACATCTCTTGCGACGTGAGGAACTCGCGGTTGCGGTCCTCGCGGTCGCGAATTGCCGGCAGCACGACGGGAATATACTGCTCCACCTTTGCCTTGGAGAAGCCCGGCTTTTCCTTTACCAGGAGGTTATGCGTCTCCAGCGTGAAGACGGGCGTGAAGCGGACCGGCTTGTCGACCGTTTCCAGCTTGTAGAGCTTGCCGGAAACATCCAGCTTGTTGAGCTCGTCATCCTTCTCGACCGGCTGATACGCCTTGCCCGGATTCGTAACCTGGTAAACGATGTACCAGATATGCTTGCGGAGCATCTTTCCGTCGGTGCCGGGGATATCGGCAGGGATCATGCGAACCGGCTTGTATTTGATTTCCAGCGACCAGACCTGATGCGGGAAAGTGACGTTTTTGGCAAAATCGAATTTGGGATCGACGTAGAGCAGTTCGGTGACGTTGTGCCGCTCGACCGTGTCGTCGGCACGCCGGGCCGGATCGACGTTTTGCATAACGCCCGGCGCCAAATGGCGGAACGGCGAGTTGACCGTGACCCAGCCGTTCGATCGACCGGCCGCGGCGGTGCCGGAGGTGGCGGTGGGGGCGGCGGCGGGCCGGGCTATAGTCGCAGGCGCGGCGGCCGGTGCTTGCGCGAGAGCGGGCGCGGCGACGAATGCGGCCAGGGCGAAAACTGCTATCGCGCAAAAGAATCGCAAGGTGTAATTCATGAAAACAGGTTCTCTTATCTGTCCGGTCTAGCGAGCGCGGGAAACGCGATCCGGCGGGCAAGAATAGGCGTCTTTCCAATTTACAGTATAATTAACGCGGAATACAACAGTCAAATTTCGCTGACTTTGCCACTGGAATCCACCACCCATCGGAGTACGTGCCAAATGCCAGTGATTTCTCGTTTCTACGGCATCGTGATCAAGATGTACTTTAGCCAGTCCGAGCACGGAATTCCGCATTTTCATGCGATATACGCCGAATTCAACGCCGTGTTTGCGATCGAAACACAGGAGTTGCTTGAAGGTGACTTGCCCGTGCGCGCCGAACGTTTGGTCAAGGAATGGGCGGCGCTTTATCACCAGCAATTGCTGGACATGTGGAACCGTCAAGAATTCCGGCAGCTTCCTGGATTGGAGTGATCGAAGAATGGAGAGCATCCCTAGAATCGTTAACGTCGAACCTCGCGGGCCGGCAGAACTGGTTGTTCAATTCGACAATGGCATACAGAAGATATACGACTGCCGGCCGCTACTTGCGCGGCCACAGTTCAGTTTGCTCCGTACACCAGCATTCTTCTGTGCAGTCCGTGTCGATCCCGGTGGCTATGGAATATCGTGGAACGAGGATATTGATCTCAGCGAATACGAGGTTTGGGTCCGCGGCACCCCGTTGGTTGAACCAGCTAAGCATGCGCAATCGCTGCAACGATAAAGCGGCCCTTTGCCTGACGCCTGCCGACCAAACGATCCACCCCCGCCATGAAAATCGGCCCGCTCACGATCGCTTCCCGCCTGACGCTGGCCCCGATGGAGGAACACAGCAACTTCCCCTTCCGGGTGCTGATGAAGCAGGCGGGCGCGGTGCTGGTGGTCACCGAGCGGGTTGACGCGGCGGACGTTGCCCGGCGGGACCGCCGCGCGCTGCGGTTGCTTTACACGCAATCGTGCGAATCGCCTCGCGCAGGGCAGATCAGCGGCGCCGACCCCGACACGATGGCCGCCGCCGCGGAGGTCGTCGCCGAACTTGGCTTCAATCTCGTCGATTTGAACTTCGAGTGCCCGATCCGCCGCCTGTTGAAACGCGGCGAAGGCGGCGCGCTGATGGACTCGCCGGAGCGCATCGGGCAGATCGTCGCGGCCGTGGTCCGCGCGGTAAGCTTGCCAGTGACGATCAAGATCCGCAGTGGTCCGAGCGGCAGCGAGGAGACGGTCGTGGAAGTCGCCCAGCGGGCGGAAGATGCCGGCGCGGCGGCCGTGAGCGTTCACGCCCGCAGCGTTGAGCAGGCCTATGTCGGCGGACCGGATTGGAGCGTGTTGGCTCGGGTGAAACGGGCGACCTGTCTGCCGGTGATCGGCGGCGGCGGAATCCGCACGGCCGACGACGCCGTGCGGATGCTCGCCGAGACGGGCGTCGATGCCGTGTCGATCGGCCGCGGTTGCCTGGGCAATCCGTGGATCTTTCGGCAGGCCAGAAATCTGCTCAGCGGTGGCGGTAACGCGCCGTCGCTGAGTCTTGCCGAGCGCGGCCGGGCGATGATCCAGTTAATCGAAGGCGAGTTCCACCTTTACGGCCCGCCGCTGGCCCTGCGGCGCTTGCCGAGAGTCAGCGGTTACTTTGCCCAATGGCTACGCGACGGTGCCGGCTTTCGCGCGGCGGTGCGCGAGGGAAAGAACCTGCAACAGTTCCGCCGCGTGGCGCGGGAACACTTTCGATGAAAAGCAGAATTCGGCCTTACTTGCTCGTCGGACGTCAGCCAGTTCGGCTCGCCAGCACAACATCCACCGCCCGAATACGAGCGTTGTACTGTTGCGATGAAGCAGCCCACCACGGCGAACCCGATTGGGGCGTGAGCCAATCGACGGTCGGCGCGAAACGCCGGACCGGCGCGGCGGCCGCGGTCGGACCACCGGCGGCCTGGCGCAGGGCCGCGTTGACGCTCGCGGGCTGGGGCGTCGCCGGCGGAGAAGTGGACGCGAGCGCGGCGGCCGACGTTGGCGCGCTGAGAACAGGCGCCGCGACAGGCGCGGAGAATGCCGACGTGCCCGCGCCGATCGACAAGCTTGCGCCGTCGGGGAGGTCGCCGGCGTGATCGACGATAAGTTTCCCGCTGTTGACCACGATGCCGCCGGCAAATCCGGTCGTGCCCGGACCGGACAAAGTCAGCCGGCCGCCGTCCACTTCCAGGCGAGCATTGCTGCCGCTGCCCGACAAGGCGCGGCGAACGCGCTGGACGCGGTGCTGTTGTAGATGACGCCGCCGGCGGTCGCGATGATCGAACCGCTGCCGGCCAAAACGCCGGACCCTTGGGCGCCGCCGGCCGCGGTGATGTTGAGTACCGTGGTCGTCCACGCGCCGTCCACTTGCAGCGTGCCGGCGGGAACGTTGGTAGCGCCGGCAAGGGAAACGTTGGCGGCCGGCGACGCCACGAGCGTGCCGGTATCCGAGGCATCGCCCAGCGTGAGCGACGTGCCCATGCCGCCGGTGATCGAGCCGGAGACGGTCAGCGTGGTGGAGGCCGCGGGAAGGACCGTCGTATTGCTGGCCAACTGCACGGGGGCTGCGATAGTTTGGCTGCCGGCCGCTACGCTGATCGTGGCCGTGCCGCCGCCGTTGTTCAGTTGCAAGACGCCGCCACCCGTGCTCTGGATGACAAAGTTCGGCGCTGGGCCCGAAGGTCAGCGCGGCAAGGCTGGGACTGGAATTGCCGAGGTCAACGTTGAGTCCCGCGGCCCCGTTAAACGTAGCTTGGTCGCCGGTAAGGCCGCTGAAGCCGGGGACGCCCGCGCCCAGAGAGTCGGTCCAGTTGACGGCAGCGTTCCACGGTCCGTTCAACAGGCGAGTACCAGACGCCGATTGTAGGAACGACGGTCAGCGTGGCCGCGGTGGTTGTCGCGCCGCCGACGGTGTTGGTGAAAACCGCTTCATACTCGTCGTTGTTTTGACCGGCGCTTGCGGCGAAGCTGTAGGTCGTAGACGTTGCGCCGTTGATGGGGTTGAATGTCGCGCCGCCGTCGATGCTCACTTCCCATTGCACGGTCGGGGTGGGATTGCCGCTGGCCGCGGCGGTAAACGTGGCGGTGGCACCCGCGCCGACCGATTGATTGGTCGGATTCGTGGTCACGTCCGGCGCGAAGTTGACCGTCAATGTCGCCACGTTGCTCGTGAGTGTGCCGGCGGCATTCGTGAAAACCGCCTCGTACTGATTGTTGTTCTGCTCGGCGGCGGCCGTGAAACTGTAGGTAGTCAAGGTCGCTCCGTTAATGGGGCTGAACGTCGCGCCGCCGTCGGTGCTCACTTCCCACTGCACGGTAGGCGTGGGGTTGCCGCCGGCCGCGGCGGTAAACGTGGCGGTAGCGCCGTGCCGACCGATTGATTGGACGGATTCGTAGTCAAGTTCGGCGGAGTGGCAACGGTCGCATTGGCGTCGTCAGTCGTGACAGTGGTATTGCCGACCGCATTCGTGGCGGTCACGATGACGTTGCGATTGTTTCCGGGAGTCACGCCGGAAAGGATCGTGTAACTGGCGGTCCAGATATCGCCGCTATCGCTGGCCGCCACAGCAGTCGGCCCGCCGAACTGGCTGAAATCGACCGTTACACTGGCGATCGATTGGGCGTTGTTGTCGCCGTCGAAGGTGTTGTTCCAGGAGGCGGTAACCGTGTCGCCGGGCCTGAAAGCTCCGCCCGCTCCGGTCGCCCCGCTGATATTGATGTTAGTTGCCGTGACGGTGGGCAGGACATTATCGACGACTGCATTTGCGTCGTCGGTGGTCACTGTGACGTTCCCGACACTGTCGGTGGCGGAGACGATCACGTTTTGGTTCGTTGCGTTGATCGAACCGGCCGCGATCGTATAAGATGCGGTCCAAGTATTGGAATTGTTGACGGCGCTGACGGCCGTCGGCCCGCCGAACTGGCTGAAGTTGATGGCGACCGACGCTATGGCGGTGGCATTGTTGTCGCCCGAAGACGAGTTGTTCCAGGTTGCCGTGACGACGTTGCCCACGCGATAGACGCCGCCCGGGCCGGTTGCCCCGCTGATGTTGATGTTGGCCACGGTGACCGTGGGCGGAGCAAGGTAGGTGAACTGGTCTGCGGCGACGGTGGCCGAAGTACCGTACCAACTTGTCGCCGTCACATCGACCGTGCCGGGCGGCCCTGCCGGACTGGTCACCACGACCTGCGTCGCGCTGGTGCTCACGATCGTCGCTGGCGTGGACCCGAAGTTCACACTCGTAACATTGCCCAAGTTGGTGCCGTTGATGGTTACGGTATTCCCGCCCGCGATCCGGCCTTGGCTAGTTGAAAGCGAGGTGATCGCGGGCAGTCCGATGGTGTAGGCGGGCGAGGAAATGCCGTTGGCGATGACCGTCAAGCTGGCGAAGTCGGTTATGGCCGTGTGCCCAGCCGGGAGCGTGACTTGCGTCGTCACAGGCGTCGAACCGGTGGCCACCCCGATGCTGCTCCAGTTGGCCGTCCGTCCATAGGATAGGTTCCCCGCGGCATCCTTGAACTGGACGATCGGATAGTTTGAAGCCATCGAGTTGTCGTCGCCATAGCTGGCGCCTTCGGAAAGGCCGTTGAATTGCGTGCCAGTCAACGTGTAAATGCCGCCGCCGTTGCTGGCATAGCCAGTAACCGTCGGCTGCCAGGCGGATTGCGGACTCCCGACCGGCGTATAAAACTCGAGTGTCCGCGACTCGTTCGTGACCAGCACTTGCCCGTTCGGCAGGTCGAGCATGCACACGATGAAGCTGTTGTCTGCGCTGAACGTCAGGTTTGCGTAGGTATATGACCCGTCGTTCGGATTGAATTCGTAGAAATAGGTCGGCGAGGGAAAAGTGTATCCGCCGCCGCTTAATGTCCCCAAGGGCGAAAGGGCCATGAGGACATCGCCGTTGGCCATCATCGCGGCTGGAGCGTCGGCCGCGACGAGCTGCTTGCCGCCGTTGGTGGGCAGCATGGGGCCGGCCGACCAGAGGTCCGCCACCGGGTCGTAATAGGCCGTATATCCATTGGCGCCCTCGAGGAAAACTTTGCCGTTGGGCAAGAGCAGTCCCGGGCCAAGCTCGTCGCCTACGGCGTCGGAGCT
This sequence comes from uncultured Planctomycetia bacterium, assembly GCA_963707295.1. GTDB lineage: Bacteria > Planctomycetota > Planctomycetia > Pirellulales > Thermoguttaceae > JANXQG01. Next base: position 725,285 of record CAVPPL010000005.1, on the reverse strand, counting down.
CAAAATGTGCGGCGGATTCGAGGAATTGACATTGCTGGCATCCACCCAGGTCCCGCTTGCAGGCACATATCGCTGGGCATGAAACACACCGGTCGAAATGCTGGAAAAAACGTCGTATGAGAGAATGCTGCCGTCCGGCAATTTGACCCACGTCTCTTCGTCGCTGGCGTCGTTGCGAAGTTTCGTGCCGGTTTGAGTCCACGCGTTCGTCGTCGGGTTGTAGAGGTAAGTTTGCGGGCCGACAATATAGCCGGCCAGGACCTGGGTGGGGGAGAGCACTTCCAGCGGGTCGTCGCCAAACTGCGATTGCGGAAAGCTTGTCGTCGTCGTCCAGGTTCCCTTTCCGCCGGTGCCGGCAGTCGGATCGAAGATTTCCGCCGAGTTCGCGAACGTGTTTTGCGTGTGGGATCCGGTGTACTCCCCGCCAATCGCCCAGACCCGCCCGTCGGGAAGCACGGCCGTACCGAAAAAGAGCCGGCCGACATTCATCGAGGCAAGCGAAGTCGTCGTACCGCTGGAATAACTTCCGGAACTGCTCGGGGCGAGCCGGCTCCACGTTTTTGCCGAAGTATTGTCGCCCACCTGGTACATGACGCTGCCATCGGATTGAAGCAAGGCGATCTGCGCGCGGGGGCTCGTGGAGGTCGCGGTGGTCCAAGTTCCGATGGTCGCCGCGAGCAAGTTGCGGTGCTCCAGTGACTCGATTACGAGCCGACGGCTACAGGCGCGGGAACGGTCCCGTTTGAATCGCGGCACGGCGGCCCGATTCTTCCCGCGAAACATGCGATTGAACATTCGCCGACTTTCCAGGCCAGCCCTTGCTCAGAACCGGATCAAATAGAAGAGGCCCTCAACCTTCCCGATTTTACTTCCATTGCTATGACGGGTCAAGCAAATGGGCGAAGTGCCATGTGCAACGAGCCTTGCGCAACGACATGTTGCGCAAGGCTCACATAGATTTGAGGGGGACCGCTTGAACGAAGCGCTAATTCCCGGTGCCGGGTGCGGCGCCGCCGCCATTTCCACCGCCGCCGTTGCCGCCGCCGCCGCGATTGCCGCGTCCGCCGCGACCGCCTTGCCCGCCACGTCCGCCAAAGCCCATATTGTCGGGGAACTTGAACTCCTTGCCCTGCATCTGGCCCCACTGCACGAGTTGGTCGTCATCGAGGACCGCCAAGGCGTCCTTGAGGATCTTCGCACGCGCGTTGCGCCGCGCCTGGGAGGCAGCTTGGCGCTCTGCGTCGGTCGCGTTGGGATTGAAATTGCCGCGCTGTCCCTGTCCGCGCTGCGAACGAGCGTCGTCGATGACCTTCTGGATCTTGGCCTTCTGGTCGTCGGTAACCTTGAGCTTCGTATCGACATCGGCCGTGGTGAGGGCGTTGCGCCTTCCGACTGCAACTGCAACTGCTTCAGCCGGGTCGATTGCTCCGGCGTCAGGATAGTGGAAAACTTGTCGTCCAATGTTTTGGCGATCTTCTCGAAACGCGCCTGCCTGTCGGCCATCGCCTTGGCGCGCTCATCCTGGGACATATTGCCGAAGTTCTGGAAACCATTCTGTCCGCCCTGCTGCTGGAACTGCTGGCGGACTTCGTCGCCAGCGGCCTTGATTTTAGTATTTTGATCATCAGTGAGACCCAATTCCTTCTGCACTTCAGGAATCGCCAAGAGCATGGCCGCCGAATTACGCCCGCCACCCATACCGCCCGGGCCGCCTTGACCGCGCTGTCCGCGGTTGCCTCGCCCTTGAGCGAAGGCCGTGGATGAAGCCACCAACAGCGCAGAGCGCCGCCACAGAAACGAGATTACGAAACATTACACACCTCCTGAGAAAAGAATAAAATGGGAAAAACCGTCCGATCACCTGCCACCGCGCGGCTTCCCAACTTTGAGAACTTCGGCCGCAGTGATGATTCCGTCGTGATTCAAGTCGTACTTCTGGAACTCGGCCACTGCTTCGGGAGTCCAGCGCTCCGTGTACTCGGCCATAGTAATCTGCCCGTCCTCGTCCGCTTTCTGGAGGAACCAGTCGGGCAATCCTTTAGGAAGACGTTTCTTCGCGCTTACCCACTTGCCGGATTTATTCACCGGGATAGAAGAAGAGATTGCAGGAGCCGGCGTGGCCGCCGGTGTAGTCGCAGTCGGTGAAGGTGACGTCGTGGGAACGACAGGCGCTGCACTTCCAGTTCCACCCGAAGGGGTGGTTGCCGTAGCCGCAGTCGGCGGTGCAGTAGTTTCAGCCGTTGGTGGGGTCACCGCCGGGGAGGGCGATGAAGACGAACCAGTGCTGGCCCCGCTGGGCGTTTGGCCACTCGCGATCTGCAAAAGGTCGCTTATGGCAATCGGATAATGGGGTTGGACTTTTGCCGGTGCAAAAATGCGGAGTTCAATATAAGGGCCGCCGGCCTTATCCGCCTCGTCCTGCTCGATAATCCCGTTGTTATTGGTATCGAATTGCTTTAGTCTGGCTTCCAGCTTTTTAACATCCACTGGTGCCTGGGCTAGCGCGACAGAAGCCGCACCACACACGATTACTGCAAGAATGACTCGTATTTGCATATTCACTGAATAACACCCCCTCGTCGGTCGCACATAATATCAAACCCAAGAATCGCTCGAAAGTTCCGCTCAGAGCCAAAACTATTTTCCAGATTTTTTATTATACTGGAATGTGTCTCTCCCCTCAACAGTCGGGCGAAACTTTGGCTTGGTTTCAGGGTTAAATAGTAAACTGGACAGGTGGGCGTCGGCGCGACGAAAATAGCGCGACGCAGGTTTAGCGCACAATATAATAAGGTGTCTCCGGGCAGCTTGGCTGGCGACGTGACAATCTGGGACGATCTGCAATGGACATAGGCGAACTACTCCTCCGCCGAGGGCTGCTCAATCGCAGCCAGATCGACGAGGCCCGTCGGGCGCAGACGGACGGAGTGCGCCTCGACCAAGCCGCCGTGCAACTCGGATTTGTGACCGAAGAGGCCGCGCTGAAGGCGCTGGCCGACGAGGTAGGGCTGGCCTTCGTCGATCTGGTTGACGAAGAGGTCGATCTGGAGTTGCTGAAGGATTTCCCTTCGCGGTTCATCCACCGCGAGTCGCTCTTTCCTGTCCATCGCAACAACGGCACGCTGATCGTCGCCACCAGCGATCCCTTCAATCTCTATCCGCTGGACGAACTCAGCGTGGCGACGGGCTTGACGATCGTCCCGGTGCTTGCCAGCCGCGAAGAAATCTCCAAGCGGATCAAGGCGCACCTCGGCGTCGGCAGCGAGACGGTCGATAGCCTTCTGGCACAGAGCGGCGACGACGAACTGTTTGATCTGGCGGAGGGCAAAGATGCCGAGCTTTCGGAGGCCGCCAAAGAGCCATCCGTCGTCCGGCTGGTCAACGAAATCCTGATCGAGGCGATCGAGCTCCGCGCCAGCGACGTGCACATCGAGTCGCAGTCAGTCGGGTCTGCAGGTCCGCTATCGCATCGACGGCGTGCTGCACACGCAGCCGATGCCGCCGGAGATCAACCGCTTCCAGGCGGCCATCATCAGCCGCCTGAAGATCATGTCGCGGCTGAACATCGCCGAGAAGCGCCTGCCGCAGGACGGCCGCATCCAACTGCGGACCGGCGGCCGCGAGGTCGATGTCCGCGTCTCCGTCATCCCCATGATCCACGGCGAAGGCATCGTGATGCGGTTGCTGGACAAGAAGCGCGATGGAGTTCAAGCTCGCCAAGCTCGGCATGGAGGCCGACATCTACGCGACCTTCCGCGAGCTGATCAAACTGCCCCACGGCATCATCCTGGTGACCGGGCCGACCGGCTCCGGCAAGAGCACCACGCTCTATAGCGCCCTGCTCGAGATCAAAGACGACGAGACCAAGATCATCACCACCGAAGACCCGGTGGAATACCAGCTCGACGGGCATCAACCAGATCCAGGTCCACCCCAAGATCGGCCTGACGTTCGCCACCTCGCTGCGGAGCATTTTGCGGCACGACCCGGACATCATCCTGGTCGGCGAAATCCGCGACCTGGAAACGGCCGAGAACGCCATCCAGGCCTCGCTGACCGGCCACCTGGTCTTCAGCACGCTGCACACCAACGACGCGGCCGGCGCGTTCACGCGCCTGATCGACATGGGCGTCGAGCCGTTCCTGGTCTCCAGCACGGTCGAGGCGGTGATGGCCCAGCGGCTGGTGCGCACGCTCTGCACGCATTGCAAGGAAGCCTATAAACCGGTCCTCGACGAGCTGCCGCCCGATTTCCCTGTGGACAAGTTGACCAGCGACGTTACGCTTTACCGGCCGGTCGGCTGCCGCGAATGCCGGCAAGTCGGCTATCGCGGCCGTATGGGCCTTTACGAACTGCTGGTAACGACCGAAGAAATCCGCCAGTTGTCTCACGACCGGGTCAGCAGTTGGGCCATCGAAAAAGCGGCGGTTGAAAAAGGCATGAGGACGCTCCGCGAAGATGGCTGGCTCAAAGTGCTCGGCGGCCGGACGACGATCGACGAAGTGATGCGCATGACCAAAGGAAAAGTTGGAAAGTAAAACGTAGGGTGGGCCGAGTGCAACGAGTCCCACCTTTGATGTGCCTAATGGTGGGACTCGGCCCACCCTACAACAACAATGCCCGATTTCAATTACATAGCCTGCGATGCGGCGGGCGTCCGACAAAGCGGCACGATCGCGGCCGCCAGCCGGCGCGAAGCGGCCGCCGCGCTGGCTGGGCAAGGCGCTCTTCCCGGTGAGCATGGACGACGCGCGGCCCATGGGCGAGCCGAAGCGCATGCGGCGCGTACCCGCGGCGCTGCTTGGCGGTGACCTACGGGCAGTTGGCCGACTTGCTGCGGAGCGGCGTGCCGCTCTTGCGGGCTTTGACCGTCGTCGAGAACCAGACCTCGCAGGCGGGGTTGAAGGCGATCCTCGAAGAAGTTCGCCGCCAGGTCGAAGACGGCAAAACGCTCGCCGACGCCATGGTCCGCTTCCAGCCCGTGCTGGGCGAGATGGCCGTGAGCATGGTTCGTGCGGGCGGCGAAGGCGGTTTCCTGGAAGAGGCCCTCAGCTCGCGTCGCCGCAATTCACCGAAGGCCAGGACGACCTGAAAAAGCGCACGATGGGTGCCTTGGCCTATCCGGTGTTCCTGGCCGTCGTGGGAACCGTCATCGTGGCCGTGCTCATCATTTTCTTCGTCCCCAAGTTCGCCGAACTGTTTCAGCGGCTCCGCGAGGCGGGCGAACTTCCTTTGGTTACGGAATGGCTCCTGGCCACCAGCGACGCGTTGCGGAGTTGGCCGGCGGTGCTGTTTGCCGCGGCGATTTGCGGGCTGGTGTGGTGGGCGCGGCGGTGGTTGGCCACGGACGACGGCCGCATGTGGGCCGATCGCGCCCGCATCCGAATGCCATTGCTCGGGCCAGTGTTCCTCGGGCTTGCCGTGTCGCGTTTTTGCCGCGTGCTGGGCACGCTACTGCACAACGGCGTGCCGATCATCCGCTCGCTGCAAATCTCCCGCGACGCCACGGGCAACCGCGTCCTCGCCGCCGCCATCGGCAAAGCCACGGAGAACATTTCCGCCGGGCAGCCGCTGGCCGGCCCCCTGGCGCCAGCGGACAGTTTCCGCCGATCGTCGTGGAAATGATCGCCGTGGCCGAGCAGGCAAACAACCTGGAGACCGTCCTTTTGTCCGTCGCGGAGACGCAAGAGCGGCAGACGTGGCGGCGTCTGGACCTCACCGTGCGGCTCCTAGAGCCGATTATGCTTTTGGTCCTGGCGGGCGTCATCCTTGTGCTGGTGGTCGCGTTGCTGCTTCCCGTATTGAAGATGGGCACAACTGTTTAACCGAATGTTTACTACTAATACCAATTCGACGCGAGTTTTGTTCGTTCACGCGTCGGGCAATTATGACACACTAAAGGAGACTGTCATGTTTCGCAATCGAAAGCGGCCTTCCGGCGGCTTTACCTTGATCGAAGTTTTGCTGGTCCTCGTAATCCTGGTCGTGCTCGCGTCGCTGGCCGTCGTGGCCTACGGGCCGATCCAAAAGAAGATGAGAATCAACGCCGCAAAGTCGCAGATCGGGCTCTTCAAGACGGCCTTGGGCAGCTACAATCTCGATGTTGGCAGCTATCCGCCTAACCTCGATGCCCTGCGCAACCAACCGGGCGATGTGCCGCCCGGCAAGTGGAGCGGTCCGTACCTGGATTCGGACATCCCGCTGGACCCTTGGGGAAAGCAGTATAGTTACTCTCCTCAGAGCCAGCACAACATGGAATATGACATTTGGACCATCGATCCCAACGGCTTGGAAATAGGCAATTGGACGAAGAATTGAAATGATGAATCGGCGACCATCCACGCTCTCTGCTTCGCTGCCCGCGCGCGCCGGGCAGCGTCGCGGATTCACGCTCATCGAGGTCCTCGTGGTGCTGGCTGTCATCGTGCTGGTCTCGGCAATGGCTTTCCCGCTGATAAAGAAACCGCTGGTCCGGCGCGAGGTGCAGACGGCGGCCGATTCGGTTCGCTCCAAGTTGTTTCATGCGCGGATCGGCGCGATGCGATCCAATCACGTTTACACGTTCCAGTACCAGCCCGGCAGCAGTTCGTATCGAGTCTCTCCACAGCAGCAGCCCACTTCGCAGACGGATGACGCTTCGCAGGCCGTCGCGGAAGATCCTGTATTGGCCGACGGAGACCATCAGCCTTCCGAAGACGGCAGCCTGCCGGACGGAATCTGCTTTATGGCCGACGATAGTCCGGACCCGGATGCTCCCGATGCGACGCCCACGGCGGTTGCGCAGGGCGGAGACGCCGGCTGGTCCGATCCGATATTCTTCTATCCCGATGGCACAACTTCCGATGCCAGGCTCATCGTGGCCAGCGGTCGTGGGTATGCCATCCACATCCGTCTCCGCGGCGTCACGGGCAACGTGGTCGTGGGCAGTCCTGTCGTGGAGTAAACGCCATGCAAACGACCCCGCGCGGATTCCGTCACAACTGTAGGGTGTGTGAAGCAAAGCCGTTGAGAAATGGTGCGTTGCGCACGGAAGATCGAACAAGCTACCTACGTTACTCTGTAAATGGACGGCTTCGCGTAACGCACCATTTCCCGCGGGGTTCCGTGCTCCACGCACCCTACGTTGAGACATGCGGTCTAACGTTTCGCCGCGGAAACCGTCGTCGAACCGATCGAGCGGGATTTTCTCTTCTCGAAGTAATTCTGGCCCTTACGCTGCTGGCCGGATGTGTGGCCGTGTTGGGCGAGGTCAGCCGCCTCGCGCTGCGCAACGCCGGGTTGGCCCGCGATCTGGCCCGCGCCCAGATATTGTGCGAATCGAAGATGTCCGAGGTCGTCTCAGGCATCACGGCCGCCTCGGCGGTCGACAATGCGCCCTTCGATCCGACCATTGAGCCCGGGACGGAGAACGATCCCAACTGGGTCTATTCCATCGCCACCGACTCGCAGTCGCCCGGCATCCAAGGCCTGATTTCCGTCCGCGTTACAGTCACGAGAGACGTGCCCGCCGGCCAGCATCCCATCGAGTTTTCCCTCGTCCGTTGGATGCCCGACCCCAACGCCCAGCAAGAGAGCAGTTCGGGCACGAGCGGCAGCAACGGATCGAACACCAATTCCAGCGGAGGCACAAGCAATGGTGGTTCGTAAAGCATTCACGCTGCTGGAAGTCATGTTGGCGCTGGCCTTGACCACGGTCACGATCACTTTGATGGGCATGGCGATGCACGTACACATGGTCGTCGCCGAAAAGAGCCGCGATCAGGTCGAAGAGGCGCAACTGGCGCGGGCCTTGCTTCAGCGCATCGCCGACGATATCCGCAACGCGGTGCCGTATCAGCCGCCCGCCGGCAGTTCCAGCGGCGGGTCGGCTTCATCCAGTTCCGGCGGCGGTTCGGCGACGTCCGCCACGTCCGCGGCATCGGCGGCGGTAGTCGGTTCGTCGTCGGGCTCGGCGGCAACCGCCTCCTCCGCTACGGCCGCGAACTCTTCTTCGTCCGGCACGAGCACTACGATGCCCGTTTCCGGCGGAGTGTTTGGAGATATGCAGGACGTGCAAATCGAGACTGCCCGCCGACCGCGCCTGACGCGGGCGATGCTGGCGGCGGCGGACGACGGCTCGCAACCGGCCATGTTGAGCGACATTCGCATTGTCAGCTACAGCTTGGGCGCGCCTACAGGCACCGGCCCGACCGGTCCCACCAGCGATGGCAACGCTACCGGCGGCGTTTATCGCAGTGAAATGGACCGCGCGCTGTTCTACATGGCCCAGCAGCAGGGTCAGTCCAGTCCGCCCGACGCGGTAAAGTTGGGCGACCCGACTGTCGGCGAGGTCATCGATCTGAAGTTCCAGTATTACGACGGCAGCAACTGGAACGACGAGTGGGACTCGAACCAGCAGGGGAAATTGCCCAGCGCGGTCAAGGTCAAACTCACGATACGTTCCGCTAGGAAGTCAAGCGGGCCGCTTCCCGGCGTGCCGGGAGTCGGCGGCGCATCTCGCGGACAGCGCGAGACGGTATACGATATCCTTGTTGACCTGCCGAACTCGACCGTTTCTGCCAGCGAATTCCAGTCGCTGGCGCAGGTTGACCAGTCGGGCTCGAAGGGTTCGATGAACTCCTCCTCCGGCAGCGGTGCGCAGGGAACAAGCGGCCCATGAAGCGTATAAGATTCAAAGGACTAGGTTTTATGATGTTAAGACAACGCAAGACACGTCGCGGCATCATCCTGTTGATGGTCCTCGTGGTCATCGCCATGTTGACGCTGGCGGCGCTCGGTTTCTCCGAATTGATGCTGAACGAGCGCCGCGCCGAGATCACCGCCAGCCGCCAGGCGCAGGCGCGGTCTTTTGCGCTTTCCGGCGCCGAGCTCGCATGCCAGGTTCTCGATCTCGATCCGGCCGATCAGAACACCGCCGGCGGCGTCTTCAGTAATCCGTCGCGCTTCCAGGACCAGGTCGTTGACGACGAGGGGACGGAGCAGGACCACGGACGCTTTTCCATCGTCGCGCCGAATTCCGACGGCCGCACCATCAATGGCGTCCGATATGGTGTGCAGGACGAGTCGACGAAGATCAACCTCGCCACGCTCATGAACTTTGACAAGTCCAGCGGCTCGGCCGGCATCAACGAAGACGCCAGCGGCAATACCTACGCCCACATGATGCTCATGGGCCTGCCGGGCATGACGGACGACACCGCGGACGCGATCCTGGAGTGGATCGACCCCTCCGGCAAGCAGCGGACCAACAGCCCGGGGGCGCAATATTACGCCGGGCTTTCGCCGCCGTACGCGGAGCGGAACGGCACTCCTTTGACGCTTGAGGAGCTTTTGCTCGTCAAGGGCGTGACGCCCGAGTTGCTCTACGGCTTGGATGCGGCCAAGATGGGCCTTTCCGGCGGGTCCAACTCCGGCGGCGGATCGGTGGGCGGAGTTGACAATTCCGATGGGTCAATGGACCACGGCTGGTCCGCCTACCTGACTTTGGCAAGCGCCGAAGACAATCTCAAGAGCGACGGCACGCAGAAGATCAATCTGAACGATTCGGATCTCCAGACGCTCTATCAAAACTTGGCAGACGTCTTAGATGAGGAGGCGGCCGAATTCATCATCGCCTACCGGCTCGGCGGAAAAGGCCAGGCGGATGCGACCGGCCATCTCGACCTCTCGAAGCTCGCCGGCTCCAGCAGCGACAGTGGAAGCACGAGTGGCGAAAGCAGTAGCGGCGCTACGGGTAGTGTGCAGATCAGCAACCTCCTCGATCTGGCCAGCGGAACGGCTACCTTGGTGATGCCACAATCACCGGGCGGCGGCGGCACTGGCGGTACCGGCGGCATCGGCGGCACCGGCGGCTTTGGTCCCGGTGGCTTTGGCCCTGGCGGCGGTGGCCCTGGCGGCGGTGGTCCTGGTGGCGGTGGTCCTGGTGGCGGTGGTCCTGGTGGCGGTGGTCCTGGTGGCGGTGGTCCTGGTGGCGGTGGTCCTGGTGGCGGTGGTCCTGGTGGCGGTGGTCCTGGTGGCGGCGGCTTTGGCCCCGGCGGCGGTGGCGGACCTGGTGGCGGTGGCGGTCCCGGTGGCGGTGGTGGTCCTGGTGGCGGTGGCGCCCCTGGCGGCGGCACACGTGGTGGAGGCCGTGTGGGCTTCCGCGATGGCAGCGGCGGCAGCTACATCGTCGCCCGTGGAGACTCCTTGGAACTCCGTTTCTCCGCTTCGCCTGAGGAACGTACTTACGATAATGCGATTTGGCCGCGCGGGATGGTCCACCCGGCAGCTCTCGGATCGGCCGTTCATCGTCCGCAGATGTTAGCTCTATCATCGCCGACCGACTGGGGACGCGCCGTGCTCAGTTACGCATTCATAAACCAAATGACGTTCCAGCGGCGCAGGAGCGGCTCAGGCGTTATCGCTCAGACGCGCGGCGGCGGCGCCGGTCCTGGCGGCGGTGGCGCTGGCCCTGGCGGCGGCGGTGCCGGACCTGGCGGCGGCAACGGCGGCGGACGAGGAGGCAATGGTGGCGGTGGCAACGGCGGTAACGGTGGCGGCGGCGGACGCGGCGGCGCTGGCGGCGGGCCAGGAGGCAACGGCGGCGGTGGTAATGGTGGCGGTCCCGGCGGCGGCGGTAATGGCGGCGGTGGTCGTGGCGGCGCTGGCGGTGGTCGAGGAGGCAACGGCGGCAACGGTGGCGGTCCCGGCGGCGCTGGCGGCGGCCGCGGCGGCAACGGTAATGCGGGCGGCGGTGGCGGTGGTCGTGGTGGCAACGGCGGTGGCCGCGGTGGAAACGGCGGCGGACGCGGTGGCCGTGGCGGACGCGGTGGACGAGGCGGCAACGGCGGAGGCCGAGGCGGCAATGGCGGCGGACGCGGTGGCACCGGCGGGCGCGGTGGAAATGGCGGCGGCCGCGGCGGCGCAGCCGGTGGCGGCATCAACAGAACCCCAAGTAAACAAGGGACAATCACGCTGACGAACCCCTTCGCCCCAACAACCGGCTCGATGTCAACCGAACTCCCCAAGCTGTTCGCCAACTGCTCGACCACCGCCAATCCCTCGACGGGCGGTCGGATCAACATCAATCAGGCCTCGCGCGTCGTCCTGCTGTGCATCCCGACCATGACGCCCGACCTGGCCGACCAGCTCATCCAGCAGCGGCAGATGGACCCGGCCGCGCAGACGGAAACCGACCAGTGCCCCGCGTGGCCGCTCCTTCGGGGGGCAGTTGACCTTCCGACCATGAAGAAGCTTTTGCCCTATATAAACACGGGCGGAAGCGTCTACCGAGCCCAGGTCATCGGCTCGTTTGAGAAAGGCAGCACGTCGGCGCGAATCGAAGTCGTGATTGATGCTACCCAAAGCCCTGCCCGCATAGTATTCTGGAATGATATCAGTCATTTGCAGGGCGGCTTCGCCGTGGAGCCCCAGGCAGGAAGCGATAGCAGCGGCGGCAATAGTGCCAGCAATGGCGGCAACGTCCCAACCAGCGCCGGCAATGGCAGCCAGTAACTGTCGCGGTCAATATCCCAACTGGCAGTCCCGAACATCGAAACAAATCCCAAGAAGAACGCAACTGTCAAGCCAGGTAGATAGGCGACTGTTCCGCCAGGTGCAGTTACGACCCCACCGAGCTTGCCTCGGTCGGTGAAGGAGATTAGGCAGCTAATACAAAATACGTCACGCCTCTATCTATCCCGCCCCGGCCGCCGGAGGCGGCCGGGCGGGATAAATGGAAATAGGGTTTGTTGGGTGGCGGCCTTTAGCTAATCAATCTTATTCACCAACCGAGACAAGCTCGGTGGGGTCTCCGAACATTCTGATTTCGACAATCCTTCCGCATGCCACAATATCTTGCCATCGAATGGAGTGCCGTCGAGTGCCGCGCGGCCGTCGCCTCGATAAAGGGCCGGCAGGTCCTGATCGAACATGCCTTCTCGTTCCCCCGCGCGGCGGACGAAACGCCCGACAGCCTCGGCGCACGGCTTGCCCAGGAGCTTGATTCGCGAAGTTGCGGGCGGCCCGAAGCGATGGTCTCCGTCGGTCGCACGCGGATCGAGTTGCGGCAGTTCACGGTCCCGCCGGCCGAGGAAGACGATTTGCCCGATCTCGTCCGCTTTCAGGCCGCGCGGGAATTCAACGAACTGGACGACCGCTGGCGGCTGGACTTCCTGCCCATCGAGACCGTCGGCGAAGGCCCCAAGCCGGTTCTCGCCACGGCGATTGCGCCCAGCGAGATCGCCGCGATCGAAAAGGTCTGCGAACGGGCCGGGCTGACCCTCCGCCGGGTGCTCTTGCGGCCGTGCGAGGCCGCGTCGCTCTTGACCGCGGGCGGCGGCGGAAAGCTGCCGCAGTTGATCATCGAACTCTTCGCGGAGGAGGCCGACCTGACGGTCATCCACGGCGGCAAGACCGTGTTTCTTCGCACGACGCGCTTCGCCGGCGGCCGGCCCGCCGTCCCCGCGCTGGTGGCGGAAATCCGTTTGACATTGGCCGCCGCGCGGAACCAGCTTGTTACGGAAACGGGCGATTCGGCGAAAATCCATTCGCTCGTGCTTTTCGGCAAAGAGCCCGACGACGTCCAGATGGCCGAGAGCGTAAAGGCCGAGTCGGGATTGCCGGTCACGCTGCTCAATCCGTTCACGGGCCTGGCGACCGCGCCGCGCTCGCGGCCGCGATGCCGGCGCACGTGGAACGTTACGCTCCGCTCTTGGGAATGTTGCAGGCCGAACTCCGCAACACCCGCCATGCGATCGACTTTCTCAATCCGCGGCGGCGGCCGCCGCCGGTCAGCCGCCGCAACCTTTGGATTTCGCTGGGCGCGGCGGCCGCGGCGCTGGTGATCGCCTATGTCATTTGGGGCCGCGTCGACCACTACTTGCTCGCCTCCGAGGTGGACGGCATGAGAAGCAGCGCCAAGGAGATCCAGGACGACTTGGACAGCCGCAAGAAGGACCGCGTGAATACCGCCGAAATCCGCAAGTGGGTCGATCAAGATACCGTTTGGCTCGATGAGATGTGCGGACTCAGCCGCGGCATGCCGCCGGCCCGAGACGCCATGCTCGGTGAGTTTACGGCCAGTTCCGGTCCCCGCGGCAGCCAGATGGATATCAAGGGCTGGACTCGGAAGTACGACAACATCGCCGAAATGGAGGAAGGCCTTCGCCTCCTGGCGGGCAACATGAATACGAAGGACAGCCACGAGGACAAGAATTCGCCCCCTGGGTACGCATGGAGCTTCGACGCGTCGATCATTGTGGTGGAAAAGGAACCGGGCAAAGAGCCCGCCAAGACTCAAGCGGCCGCTCCGGCCAAGCCGTCCGCCGCGGCCGGCGCCTCGCCGGGCACTTCGGCAGCGCAATCAAAGCTCCCCTCGCCCTCTGGAAGAGCGGCCGGGAGTGAGGGCAGCGGCACTGGCAGCAAGGCGAATAGCAGCGCTAACCCTCTTCAAAAGGCAGATGGGACTGCCTCGCCGCCCGCCAAGCCATCCACCACGGGGGCCGCGATGAAACTCCAGAAGCGCGAAAAAATAATGTTGGGCGCGGCGGCGGGCGCGATTGTCCTGGCCGGCCTGACGGTATTCATCATGACCGGCGACTCCCGACCGGACGAAGTTCTGCTCAAGGACAAGGAAACGCTTAAAGTCGAGTTGGAAAAGAAGCAGAAGGAGAAGCGACAGGCCGACGAAGACGCCCGGCGCCTGGCCGACTGGAAACGGCGCTCGCTTCCCTCCAACGCCTCCATCGCCCGATCGCTCTATCAGGATTGGCTGCGCGTGCTCTGCGACCGCGCCGGCCTGCGCAACTGGTCCGTTCACTCCGAAGAGACCGAATCGCATCTGAAGGTCTATACGCGAATTCCGTTTTCCATCCACGCTCACGCGACGCTGCCCGAGATCGTCGCCTTCTTGCACGGCTTTTATTCCGCCGGGCACCTGCATCAGATTCGCCGCTTGCACATTGCTCCACCCCTGCCGGGCGCGAAAGATACGACGTTTGATTTGAACATCGCCATTGAGGCCATCTCGCTGCCCGATGCGGCTTCCAAGGACCATCTCGCCACGGAAAAAGGCCAGGAGCTCAAGCTGCCGCAACTCGCCGCGTATCACGAGGCGATTGAGGGGCGGAACTTTTTTGCCGCCTACGTGCCGAAGCCGCCAACGGGCGGCAACACGGACCGTACGGTCTCTATAGACCCACCCCAAAAGCTCGATTTTGCCAAGTTCGCCGTCGTCACGGGCTTCACCAACGACGAAGAGGACGGCATCTGGCGGGTCTGGCTGCAAGACCGCATCGCTGGCCGCGGCAAGACCTGGAAACTTAAGGAGGGGGAACAATTCAAGGTCGGCGGCGGCACCGGCCAGATCGGCACGATCATGGCTCCCGAGGGCGACGTCATCCTCCGCTTTGACGGCAAGGTCCGCGAACTGCACCTTGGAGAAGACCTACGGGGCGGCAAAGAAATAAAGGAATAGACTGCGGATAGCTTCGATATATAATTCAGTGCGAAATCAATCATAACCCGATGCGTAAGCGAGGCGCCTGCGTTCGGTCCTCGCTTACGCTTCGGGTTACGATACCGTCTACAAGGAGATTCCCATGTGCCGCGCGTTAAACCTTTCCTGGCTGATCTTGTTGGGCATAACCGTTAATGCCGGTTCTGTTTGGGCACAGTTCGGCAGTTCCGGCGGCGGAATGTCCAGTGGCGGTATGGGCATGGGTATGTCCGGCGGCGGCTCGTCGATGGGCTCCTCCGGGATGTTCGGCAGCAGCGGCGGAGGCGGCAGCAGTTCCTCCGGCATCGGCACGGGCTCGTCCAATCTCAACGCCTTTGGACAGAACTCGCCGCTGCAACAGTCGCAAAACATTGGCCTGGGGCAAACCGGTAACAGCCAAAACAACGGTTTTATCGGGACCACGGCCGCACAGGCCTCGAAGAACTTCATCGGCGCCTCCCAAGCCAACAATCAAACTGGCATGAATGGCATGTCGGGCATGGGTGGAATGAGCGGCATGGGAGGGATGAGCGGCATGTCGGGCATGGGCGGTATGTCGGGCATGGGCGGCATGTCGGGTATGGGTGGCATGGGCGGAGGCCGAGGTGGCCAGGGCCAATACGGCGGAGCGGGCGGCTATGGCGGAGGAATGTCGTCCGGCAATTCCTCGCCGGTCGTCGTCCGCACTCAAATCACGCTCAACCGGGCGGACTTCAATCTTCACCCCGTCGGCGTCGGCCCCGTTATTGCGGGCCATTTGTCGGCGCTGCCGGCGCTCCATTGGAATTCGGCCCCCAGGATTGATTTGCAGGGGCATACGGCTGTACTGCGGGGGGTTGTTGCCACCGAGCACGATCGGGATTTGGCAGAGCGTATTGTTCGCCTGGAGCCCACGGTCTCTGAGGTGCAAAACCAGCTTGTGGTGGCAGGTTCTGTGCCGGCCCCATCTGCGGCGCCGACGACTGTCCCGGTGCCGGACCATTCCGCCACGCCGGGATCTGCGCCGGTGGCGCATTAGGAGCACTCGAAGCCGGCGGCGCGAATTGGGCGTAGCCGTAGCCATTGGCCAGTCGCGGATCGCGGATCGGCATTGCCGACCTTGGCCCCGCGGCCGGTGCGTTTTGCACTTCGCGCGAGAGCAGACCGTCAGGAACGTCAATCGTGGCGGTCGCCATCCGCCGCTCGTGAATTACCTGGCCCGCGGGTGCGCCGTACTGTGGGACGGGCTGCTCGTACGATGCCGCGCGGACGCCGTCCGCGACTTGCCCCTGCAGCCCATAATACGCCGGCTGATTCGCGCCATTCCCGCCGGCCGCGGGTGCCCGATTGCCAAACGCGCCGCTCATGATTTGGTCGGCCCGTTCGGCTAGCGTCCCGCCGCCAATCGGCGGCAAACGGTTCGCCGAGTCCGCCTTGAACGGCGGCAGTGTGCCGGGCAGTATCTCCTTCAATTGGTCGCCGATCACCGGCGCCGAGCTTTGGCTCGAAGCGCACGATAAGCGTGATCTCCTTTTGCATGCCTCCCGCCTGGTCCCAGGGAAGCCAGACGCTGTAGGAATGGCCTACCTTGGACATGCTGTGGTGCTTCGGCAGTTGCTCGGGTGTGAAGACGTACTTGCAATCGGGCTTGCTGTTGTTCGGATCGCGATTCGTTTCGTCAAACGCGTAGATGATCAGCGTCCCGTCGATCTTGACCGGCACATCGCTTTTCGATTCGTAGAACATCATCCGCCCGCCGAAGCCGCGGATGGCCGGCTGGCGGGCGTCAGTCGCCACCGCGTCGTTCCAATACACGACGACGCGGTCCGGCTTGCCGGCCGGCTCCTCATGGTGAAAGGGCCAAGGCGCCCAGCTCTCGCTGCTGTCGGCAGCGTTAGCGGCGGCCGCAAACAATGCGGCGATCACAAAGGCATGAATCGAAATGGCTTTGGACATGGTAATCTCCGGAAGGGGTGGCACGTCCCTGAGCTTGCGAAGGGCGTGGTTTCGTGGGCTATCACGCCCTTCGCTTGAAGCTCAGGACGTGCCACCCACTTTTCAAGGTCATTCTTTGGCTCGGTATTAACGTTCAAACTGCGGTTGATAAGGGGCCGCGTCCGCCGGCTGCTGATAAACGGCCGGTTGCGGCATCCGGGATTAGGCTGTGCCTGGTAGTAGGCGTCGGGCCGCTGATAACCGGCCTGCTCGATCGTTTGCGGCGCACGAACCGGCGGATAGGTAAAGTCGCCCGCTGGCGCGGGACCGTAGTACCGCGCCCCGGAAATCGGATCGCCGGGCGAAGGCGCTGTCGCGCCCGAGGCAGGCGCGGTCGTCGAGCCTTGCGGGGGCGCGGAGCTTTGCGGCGCCGTGGTTTGCGGCGGCGTCGTCGACGGCAGCGGCGGCACGACGGGTTGATTGCTGGGCTGCGGAACCGCCGCCGGGCCGTGCGGTTGACCCGACGGCGCGGGCACCGTTTCCGGCGCGGCGTGATCGCCGGGCAGGTTGATCGGCTGGGGCGAATCGGGATAGATCACCTTGACGTCGGCGGCGCCCGGCGCCGCCTCGCGGGTTGAGTCCCGCTTCGCCGTGGATCTTCGTCACGTCGCATAGGCACCAGCTCATCTTCGCCGCTTCTTCCCGTTTCAGGGCTTCCGCGTCCGCCGCCGTGCGGATGATGTGCGGCGTCAGGATGATCAGTAGCTCGGTGCGCTCGCACGAGGTGCTGTCGAAGCGGAACAGGTTGCCGATCAGCGGCAAGTCTCCCAGCCACGGCACCGAACGGTGTGAATCGTTCTTAGTCTTGCTGATCAGGCCGCCCAGCACGATCGTCTGGCCGTCCATGGCGCTGACGGTCGATTGTGCGGTCGTCGAGTCGATGATCGGCGAGCGGACGACCTGGCCGGTGGGCGAGCTGAAAATCGGGATGCCCGTCGCCTCCGGTTCCAAGGCCGACTTTTCTGCGGCGATCTGCATCACTACCAGCCCGTCCGGGCTGATGCGCGGCTGCACGCCGAGGATCACGCCGACGTTCTGGAACGTGACCGTGTTCGATTGGCCGGTGAGGGCGTTGTTGCTGACGCTCTGGATCGTCGGCACGCGCTGGCCGATCTGGACGTTGGCGGCCTGGTTGTCCAGCGTGGTGATTTGGGGCCGCTCCAAGACTTCGACTTTATGGTTCTCGGCCAGCGCCCGCAGCAGCGCGCTCACGTTCTGGCTTTGCGCCGAGAGCACGAGTCCGCCATAGCCCAAGCTCGAATCCTGTCGGCCGACGGCGAAGTTCGTCAAGCTCTGCCCGGCGACGGCGGGCGGATTGAGATTGGTCCCCAGTCCGCTATTACCCAGCGCGTTGGAGGTGTCGTTGAAGCTGAAGCCGGGCGCGTTGTTGGCCGCGATCACCGTCTGCGTCGACGCGCCCGTGGCCGTGGTATTCGTCGTGTACAAAGGGTTGCTCAAAATGCTGCGGTCGAAAAGGGTCGAGTCTTGCAGGCCCAGTTCGATGCCGAACTCGTTCGTGTCGCCCAGGTCGATCGAGGCGATCAGCACTTGGATCGTGACCATCAAGGGCCGGGCGTCCAACTGTTCGATGATCGCCTTGACCTCGTCGAAGAACCGCGGCGTGGCGCTGAGCACGAGGCTGTTGGTCACCGGTTCGGGCACGATGACCACTTCGCGCTCGAATTCCTCGTAGACGCTCGTCAGGCCCGGCGCCGACTGGTCGAAGGTCCGCTGCGTGGTGAGGTACGTGTTGAGCGTGGTGGCCACGTCACTGGCGGGCGAGTTTTTCAGCCGCAGCACGACGCTCTTTCGCGTCCGCACGTCGCCGGCATCGAGCTTGGTGAGGAGCGCCTCGACGACGGCCAGGTCGCCCATCGTGCCTGAGGCGATGATGCTGTTGGTGCGCACGTCGACGGCGAAATTCAACCGCACGACGCTGGTATCGTTGCCGGCAGTGGTCGTCTGGATGATCTGGCCAAGCAGTCCGCCCGCGCCGCCTGCTCCGCCCGCCCCGCCTTGCCCGGTGGCGGTCGTGGGCAGGCCAAAGAGTCGATCGAGCATATTAGCAAGGTCCGTGGCGTCGCCGTTGACGATCGTAAAGACCTTGATCTGCGCCTCGGCGGCGGGGATCAGGTCGATCTGGTGAATCAGCGTCTCGATGAGCTCCATGTCCTCTGTCGGGGCGGTGACGATCAGGGCATTGGCGCGGGGGTCGGTCGTGATCTTGACGTCGCTGAGGATGCCGGAGTTCAAAAGCCGGCGGCCGCGGGAGTCGACGGTCAAAAAGCGGATCATCGCCGCCTGCTGGCCGGCCGTTCCGCTGGTGGTCGTCGGTTGTGGCTGCGCACGAACCCTCCGCCCTGCTGCACGACCGGTCCGCCGGTGGCCGCGCTGATCGCCGATTGCAGGATCGCCGCAACATCCGAGGCCGTGGCATGTTCGAGCTTGATGATCCGCACTTCTTTCTGCCATTGGCTGTTGGTCGTGTCCAATTTGGCAATGAGTTCGGCGACCTGCTGCATATCGCGCGGACTGGCCTGCACGATCAGGGCGTTGGTGCGGGAATCGACTGTCGCGGCGACCACCGGCGCCAGTCCTCCGCGGGAGGGAAAGAAGCCCTGTATCGCCGTCTGCGCTGCGGCGGCCGTGGCATAGCGAAGCTGGAAGACGCGGAGCTGGGCGTCGGGCACCGCCGGCTGGTCGAGCTTTTCGACGAGCATCTCGACCGTCTTCACGTTCTCCGCCCTGCCTACGACCAACAGCTCGTTGGGCGTGATCACCGGCGTGATGCTCACGTCGCCCTGGCGGGCGAGGTAGACTTCGTTGTAAAGCGAGCGGATCATTACGGCCAATTGCTCGCAATCGATCTGCCGCAAGGGAATGATTTTGATCACCGGCTGCGTCAGCGCGGATAGCTGCTCCACATTCTTGATGAACTGCTCGATCAAGGCGACGTCCTGCGGGTTGCCTTTGATGACCATCACGTTGAGCCCCGGCAGCGTCTCGACCTGGACCGGGTTTACCAATCCGCCGTGGCCTTCGCCAGGCACAGCCGGACTCGCCTCCATGCCCGGCGGGAGCGCGGGTCCGGTTGCAGGCGGCCCCACGGCCGTCGGCGCGGCAGGAGCGGCCGCGCCGCCGCGGGCTTGATAATAGGCCAGCTTCGCCGGTGGGCCCGATGAACTGTCGGAGACAGTGCGAATGGCCGTTGTCGCGCGCTGGATATCATCCAAATGCGCCGTGCGAATCGGCACCAGTCGAGTATTGCGATTTTCTTCGGGCGGGCCGTCGAGGATTTCGATGAGGCGCGCGGCGGCGTCGACCGCCGGCCCTGTCCCGGCGATTTTGACTTGGCCGGCAGCGGAATCGATCGCCAAATCGAGATTGCCGCTGGCCAGGGAAACGCGGTATGCACGCGCTTGATCGCGGGACGTTGCCATCGGCGTGAGACGGTCTCGGAGCAAATCTCCCAGCGAGGACTCAAGCTGATCGGCCCGGATGCGCCGCAAGGCGACGGAGCGAGTCTGCTCTCCGGTGGCGCCGGCACCGCCGGCGGCCGACGCGGCATTCCCCACGTCCGACCCAACGGCGAGCCGCTTGGCGACCCAAAGCTGGATCGACTGCGGGGCCTGGACAACCACTTGCGAGGTCCGCGTATCGGCGGCGACGCCGCACGCCTTCCGCGGCCCCCAGCTCATCGCGCAAATGATCGGCGATGGAACTGGCTTGGCCGGCCGGGCAGCTATATGCCTTGACGACCATGTCGTCCTGGGCCACAGCCGGCCGATAGACCAGCCATGCCAGCAGCGCCAGCACCGCCAATGCGGCCAGCGCGAACCAGGAACGCCTGAGACGCAACAACTCCACGACGCGTTGTATGACCATTTTATTCACTTGCACTTACGACGTTTGATTCGCGAAACCGGCCGGAGTTGGCTTGTTCCGCTGAAAAGCGGCGATTGGCGCCGCTAATCTCCGCGCAGAAGGAATAATCGGTAAACTTTGCCTATTTCTACAGTGAAATGCGAAGAGAGGCACGAAGAGGGAGCAACAGCGCAAAAAAGAAACGCCAGCGAGGGGCGTAAATCGTTGCCTCGCTGGCGCTTCGGGTAATTTCAGAAGGTAGTGGAACTCAGCCGCCCGTGCCGCCGCCTCCTCCGCCGCCACGGCCGCCGCGGCCGCCGCCACCGCCCCCACGACCTCCAAAGCCGCCACCAGCACCGCCGAAGCCGCCGCCACCCGGACCTCCGCCTCCTCCACCACCTCGCATCATATTGAAGAATTGCCCAAGGCCGCCTCCTCCGCCTTGGCCGCCGGGGCCTGCGCCTCCGCCATTACCAAATCGGCTGAAGCCGCCGAAGGGGTTGCCGCCGCCGCCGAACGGCGAAGTAGATGTTTGGGTCCCGTTGCGGCGTTGCACCGCCTGCATCCAGGCCGGCTGCTGCGAGGATGCCAGATTGCTGGACGAGCTGGGAACGCCCTGGTTTATTTGCACGCCTTCCCCTGCAAATGCGGCAAGTGCCTGGGCCATGGCATCGGCATTCGTGTGCAACTGGACGACGCTGACCGTCGAACGCTCTTGGTCGCCCGCATCCGTGTCAAGCTGATCGACGAGGGTCTTGACGTCCTCAAATACCGGCTCAGTGCTGGTGACAACGACGGAATTGGTCCGCGTGTTGACGCCGATGCCGAGGTGATTGGCTTCTTCGCGGGTGGTATCCTGACCGCCGCCGACATCGAAGCCGAATCCGCCGAATCCGGGAAATCCGCCGCCGAATCCGCCCATCCCGCCGAACCCGCCGCCGGTATCGCCGCCGGTATCACCGCCGCCGCCACGTCCGCCTCGTCCGCCTCGTCCGCCTCGTCCGCCGCCGCCCATTCCGCCACCGCGCCCGCCGCGCCCGCATCGCGCCTGCGCCCTGATTGCCCGCCGAGGGAGTTATCAAACGGTCGGCGTACACTTCCTTCAGCACGTCGGCAACCTCTTGTGCCCGCGTATGGACGACGGGAATCATCCGCGCCTTGACCGCCACGGAGGGGTTTTCGGGGCTCTCCTTCGCGTCGAGTGTGTGCGCCATCTCCGAGATCCTCTGAAAATCCGTATGATTGGATTGAACGAAAAGAGCGTTCAACCGGGCGTCAGAGGTAATCGTGATCGGTCCCGTGGCAAGACGCTTGGGCGCCCCCGAGCCGGTCGTCGCCGTGGAACTGCCCGAATCACCAGACGAACTATCCGAACTGCCTGCGAACAGGGCTTGCAACTCCTTGGCCAAGGGGTCCGCCTTGGCATACTTTAAGTAAATGACGGGCAGCAACGGACCGCTGGATTGCCGCGGCACCGATGCAAGCACGCGCTCGACTTCTTCCAATACCGCCGGGTCGTCGCAAGAAACGGTCAGACCGTTCGGAGTCACCTTTACGATCACCGGCGGCGGCACGCGGCCTTCCGCTACGGGCGACGAGGGTTGAACCGTGACCGTCGTTGACGGCGAAGATGCCGGGACTGTGGGACCAGCGGATGTGGCAGGCCCTGCGAACGTGGCTGGCCCTGCGGCCCTTGCCGCGGGCTGCTGTGCGACAAAATGCGTGTGGCCGCCTCGACGCGACGTCAAACTGTGCCCGCTGGCCACTGCCGCGTGTGTTGCCGTTGTCTTAGCTGCAATCCGCGTCGAATGCGTTGAGAAGCCGCGCGGCGAGGATTCCGTGGAACGACTGCCTGACGGCGGCGTCGGCGGCGGATTGCCGCCTGACGGTTTGTCGTAAATAGGCCGATTTCCCGGCTTTTGGGGCGTCGTGAGCCCGCCTTCTGGTGTTGCCTTGGGCACCGGCCGAGTCATTTCCGGCGAGCCTTCCGGCGGTTCCACGACCTGCAGCTTGTTGGCGCGAAGCCTGAACTCGCTTTGAAGTCGCTCGATCGCCTCCTGCGCCGCTTGCGGGCTCATCGTAAACGTAATCGGCTGGCCGGGCTCATCCAGAACCTTGATAATGTCCGCCACGCGAGCAACTTTGTCCGACTGGCCGGTGACCAACAAAACGTGCCCGCTCGCGGACGGCGTCCGAGATGTGGAGCGATCCGTCGGTCATGGAATCCTTGTCTTCGGGCATGTCCATTAACTTCCGCAACGACCGGCATCACGTCGTCCGTGCGGATGTACCTCAACGCAAACTTGCGAAAAGTGCCCGATCCAGATGCGTCGGGGTTCTCGATGCGGTCGATCATCGAGCGAACCGCTTTCAGCCGGTTCACGTCGTCGGTGACAAACAGTTGCCGCGTCTCGGCAAGAGCGACCACAGACCCTTGTGCGACCCAAGAGCTTCTTGACTTCGGCCTCTGCTTCTTCCGCCTTGAATTTATCCAGATTGAACAGCACGTGTACGACTTCAAAATCGCCGTACTTGTCGAGGTCATCAGGGGTTATCGTGGGACAGCATGCCTGGGGGAATGGGGTCATTTCTATCCCAGACCATCAGCAAGCGATCGCGGCGCAAGAGTGTATAGCCTTTCGTCGCGAGCACGCCGTTGAGGAAGTCAATCGCTTCGGCCGGCGTATACTCACTCGTACCCGTGTAGTCCCACGTGCCATCCGGCACCTTTACCATATAGAGCGAGAAATTGGCCTGCCGTGCGAACCAATCGAGAACGTCTTTCCAGGGCGTTGCGCGGAACTGGAAACGGATCGACTTAGGCCGGCTGGATGCAAGCGGATTCGTCACCGCGGCTGGCGTTTGTGCGGCCGACGGCAATTGGTTCGTGGCGGCGGGCAGGGCGGGCGCGACCACAATAGTTGCCGCAGCGGGTGGCGGCGCGGCGGATGGTGCTGCCGATGGCTTCGTATCGGCGGCAAGGGCAGTCGACAACGCTGCGATCGGTAGAGACCCCATAAGGAAGCCGAGATGAAGAATTGCCCGCATTTTCGTGACTCCTGCCTTGCCTATTCGGCCCGCTCACCTTAGAACGTGCCTCATTATTATTTTAATGTACACAGCCTCAATTTGCCACAACAGTAACCAGGGGACGGCGACAATGCGCCGTGCCCCCCATATCTACTGGCATGACCGTGAACTCATTCGCGGTAGTGAATCGCCAACCAGACCGTCTTTTCTCTTGGATCGGTCCAAGCAACCCGATGCCGCGTATGCGCCCTGATATCCATATATGAACCCCGCAGAAGCTCAAACGTTTCGGAAAAACCTTCAATTTGCAGCCCGGCACGGCCTTCCAAGACGAAAACCCACTCGCTTTCGTCCTGGTCGTACCAGAATCCCGGCGGAGAGGCATGGCCCTGCGACACGATCCGCTCGATCCGAACGCCGCCTCCCTGGAGGAGTGGCGTGATCAACTCTTTGGGCAAGGCGGCCGGAAGGTCGTCCAGCAGATTCTTTGCTTCCATTAGCAGCCCCCGGTCAGGTTCGCCGCCACCATCATAATCCGACGCGTGAGCGAGGGCTTGTGCGCGATCCCTCGCTGACCCATCGGGTTATGTCGATACCGCGTAATCCTCACCCTTTAAAGCATATCGTGCTACAATGTCCGGCGATAGCAATTCCCTTTGTCGGGCAGCCGCCAATCATGCCGAGCCAAATCGCCGATCTTCATCCGTTTCGCCAGGACTTCATCCGCAACTTCCAGCGAATCGCGAAGAATACAACGCCCGGCGACGCCCAGTTCCTCCGCATCCTGATCGAAAGCTCCGGGGCAAAACGCGGCTTGGAAATCGGGACAGCCACCGGCTATGGCGCCATGGTCATGGGGCTGGGGTTCGAGCAGACCGGCGGGCACCTGACGTGTATCGACAGCGACTGCGAAATGATCGCGACGGCTCGATCCCATATCACCACCATGCAACTACAGGACGTCGTGACCTTCGTCGAGGGCGCCGCGCTGGCGGTCATCCCCGGCCTGCAAGAACAGTTCGACTTCGTCTTCATCGACGCATTGAAGGAGGAGTATCTGGGATACTTCCGGGCGGTCGAGCCAAAGCTCGCCGCCCGAGCGATCGTCGCGGCGGACAACGTAATCAAGCACGCCGACGCGATGCGGGATTTCCTCGACGCCATGTCCGGCGACCCGAAATACCAGTCGGTCATCATCCAAGCGTCCACTGAAAAGGGCGACGGTATGATGGTGATTTACAAGGGGATCAAAAAGGAACATTGAAAATGTCTGCTCGATTCTCAAAATCTCTATTCATCCTGGCGAGTCTCTTCAGCCTTCCGCTCCTTGCGGCTGAGAAGATTCCCCCGTTTCCCGCCGATCCCGATCAGCAACTGGAACGGACCTGTTTCCAGACGGGCAAACCCTGGGGCGGATCGGGCAATCTCCGATCGGATGTGGCCATCACCTACGGCATCGATCCCAGCTTGCCCGCGCGGATTGCGACCTGGCGCGATCGCGGCTACCGCATCCACGTTATGACCGGCGTCGCCTGGGGCGAATATCAAGACTACCTGTACGGCCGCTTCGACGGAGTCAACCACGAGGACGCGGCACAGACCGAGCGGAATGGCACCAAGATCGGCCATGGCGGCGACGTCTGGTACATGTGCCCGGAAATCAACTACGGCAAGTTCCTCTGCGTTGGCGTGCAGCGTGCGCTCGATGCCGGCGCGGAAGCCATCCACTTGGAAGAGCCGGAGTTCTGGGTCCGCGGCGGATACTCCGAGGCGTTCAAACGCGAGTGGAAGGCGTATTACCACGAAAATTGGCAGCCGCAGCATACCTCGGTCGACGCCGAGTGGCGGTCGTCGAAGTTGAAGTACTATCTCTACCGCCGCGCGCTCCAGCAAGTGTTCGACTACGTGCAGGACTTCAACCGCCGCACCGGCAAACATGTGCGTTGTTACGTACCCACACACAGCCTGCTGAACTACGCGCATTGGCACATCGTCAGCCCGGAATCGAGTCTCTCGCGGCTCAATGGCTGCGACGGCTATATCGCCCAGGTCTGGACCGGCACGTCGCGGACGCCGAACGTCTACCGCGGCGTCCAACGCGAGCGGACGTTCGAAACGGCGTTCCTGGAATATGGCGTGATGCAGAACCTGGTCCGCGGCACCGGCCGCCGCGTCTGGTATCTCAACGATCCGATCGAGGACAACCCGGGCTATGAATGGAGCAACTACCGCACCAACTGGGAGTCAACGCTTGTCGCCTCGCTCTTCCAGCCGGATGTCTGGAATTACGAAGTCGCGCCGTGGCCGGAGCGGATTTTCTCGGGCCGATACCCGCGGCGACAAGGCGGCCGGCGGCGCGGGTCTGGGCAGGGGCAAGGGCAGCGGCCCGGACAAGGACAAAACCAAAGTCAGCCGATCCCGCCGGCCTACGCCACCGAGCTTCAGGTGGTGATGAACACTTTGAACGACATGAATCAATCGCGCGTTGAGTGGGATTGCGGCACGAGCGGCCTCGGTGTGCTGGTGAGCGACGGGCTGATGTTCCAGCGCGGCGAACCCGCGCAGAGCGACGAACACATGAGCCACATCTATGGGCTAGCCTTGCCGCTTTTGAAGCGCGGAATGCCCGTCACGCCCGTGCAATTGGAAAACGTCACGCTGCCGGGCTACCTTGATCCGTTCCACGTACTCTTTCTCACGTATCAGGGCATGAAGCCGCTGAGCCCGGAGGTTCACGCGCCGCTGGTTGAGTGGGTGAAGCGCGGCGGGGCGCTGGTGGTCGTCGATGACGATTCGGATCCATACAACGCGGTCCGCGAATGGTGGAATACGGGCGAGCAGCATTTTCACACTCCGCGGGAACATCTCTTCAAGCAACTCGGCCTTGCCGACAAGGACTTTGGCTCGGAAACCACGCCGGTGAAGCTCGGCAAAGGAACGGTTACCTGGTTGCGTGACAATCCCGCCAAGTTGGCCGAGGCGAAAGACGGCGACGTGCGCATTGCGCGGCTAGCCAAGCAAGCGGCCGACTCGGCGGGCCAAGCGTGGCGTGAAACGAACAGCCTGCTCCTGCGGCGCGGGCCGTATATCATCGGCGCCGGCCTGGATGAATCGACGGCCGGCGAGCCGAAGGTCTTAAAGGGCCGGTATATCAATCTGTTCGATTCCGAACTCCGCGTCCGCCCGAGCGTCGCGCTCTCGCCCGGCTCGCGATATTTTCTCTTGGACCTCGACGCGCCGCGCCGCGGCGACCGCCGCGTCCTTGCTTCCGCCTGCAAGGCTCTGCCTGGCAAAGCTGACGGCGACACCCTAACGCTGACTGTGGAAGGCGTGCCGGACACTCCGGCCGTCGTACTGCTCCACACGAACAAGGACGCCGCCTCGATCACCTTAGCCGGCGAGGCCGTGAAGGATCATACGTTCTCCGCAGCGGATCAACTCTTGTGGATGCGGTTTGCAAATACCGATGCGCCACGAGAACTCATGATCAAGTTCTGATCCGCATCCAAGGGATTGAGAACTTCATCGCCTCGGCTTTGATAGGCCGTGGCAAGCGGCGGACTGAGATGAATCGCTTCGTTGTAATCCGAGATTGCCGCATCCAAATCTCCCGTCTGCTCGGCACGCGCAAGGCCGCGGATCCAGAACGCGATCCCTTTCTTAGGATTGAGCCGGATTGCTTCGTTTAGGTCTGTAATCCCGCGGTCGAGATCGCCTTTGGCTATGGCCATTCCCCGCGAATCGTACGCCTCCGCATCGGCGGGATCGATTTGAAGGGCGGCAGTGGAAAAGGCAATCTGCTCGTCATAATCGACGGCGTAGTTCTCCCGAAAGGTCTGGATATACGCGACTCCCTCATCGTGGGTCATTGGACCGTACTCCGATCATTGCGATCAAAGGTTATGCTCAGTGCCGCCTCTCGCGTCAAATCAATTGGTTGCAACCTCTGCTTCTCGTTAGGTTGCGCAGCTTAGGATAGCGTGCAGGCGTTTTTTGTAGGGATACAATTTACGTTGCTCGGCTTGGATTCGATCGGCGTGGAAGGCATCCCAGTCATCGTTGACATAGAGGGCTCGTAAGCTGAGAATCGCCTGGGCGCCGGCGATTCGCCACCGCATGCCGGCTTGTTCCATGCGGTCCTTCACCAAGTGCCGGCAGGCGCCCTCCACAACACCGCTGCCGATCGGGTAGCCGGCAGCCAGGTATTGGTCGTACTTCATGTATTCAGACCGCACCGCGAAGTAGGTCAGACAATCCTCGACCTTCTCCCATTTTGGCGTCAACAAGTTGCGTTTAGTCGCCATTTGCCGAATACCGCCAATCACGCGGTTGACGTTGCCTTCGAGCAACTTTCGCAGATACGTTTCCACGAATGCTTCCGCCTCATCACTCCCCTCGCGGTAAAAACAGTAGGCCAGCGCCCATAGGTATTCGGTTACGTGCCAGATGTCCAAAATGCCGATCGCCCGGCTGATCTTCAGTTCCTGCAAGTCGCGAAGTTTCGATTCACCGTCCATGACCGCTACGACCGTCCGATGCTCGTGCGGATTGCGCTGTTGTACTTCGTTGGCAAGCCAGTCGAAGACAACCTCCTTGGCGTTGACTTCCTTGCCGTCAACCTCGCGAGTCAAGACGGCGCGTAGCCGCTTGTTTTGCGGTCGGGGCCGCTGATCCTGCTTTTCTTTGCGGAGGACCTCGTTGAGGACCTCCTCGACCGTGCGACGAAAGGGGGCCACCGAGTAGACTCCGCCGACACACGCCATCCGCTTCTGGCCGTTCTTCTCGCCCTTTTTCAGCCGTTTCCCTCGTCCCGGCGCGCGCCGGATCGCCGTCCTGTTTTTTCTGCGGCGCATCGACCTTTCGCATCGGCACGCCTTTGCAATCGCTCGTGGCGACGAGGATCTCCTCCTCCGTCGTCGGATCAACCGCTCCCTGTTGCTCGAAGTAGGCATCGGCACGCTCGGCTGCCGCCGCCGCCATGTCTTCCAGGCAATTGACCGACGGAGCAAAGCCGAGGATTTCCAGTAGCGTGACCCGCGATTCCTTGTACGATTCCTTCACGAACAGCGCGCCACTCCACTTTTGCAACAGGTACGACGTATCGCTCTGGGGCATGCCGAGTTTCACGTCCAACGGCACCACCTCCTGACGCTGCGTTTCCCGCGTGGCGTAGGCGTCGCGTAGAAAGGGCGTGGAACCGAAGGCCGAAATATACGGCCGCGTCCGCAATTCGGGCAGGCGATGAAGCGTCTTCCCCTCGTGTTCGATCACTTCCGGCCGCGAAAGGCTTTCCTCTTGCTGGTTGATGTACGCGATGACCAATTGGCGGCCTGTTTCGATCAGGCCGCTCCAGGTCATCTCCTCGACCTCATGCATTGCATCGCCCCGTTCGGCCGCACATTGAACCTTGTTCAACACTTCCGAAAAGACCTTCGCCGCCTTGCCAAACCGATCCTCAATCTCGATAATCATTGCTCGGGCTCCTGTGGTAGGACAATGAAACATGCTTCACACACTTCAATGTTTTACCCTGGAGCCCGCCTTGTTGTCCCTATCACCAAACAAATGTATTATTACCCGTTAATATAGGTGGTCTGCGCAATGCGGGGTAACGCGCAGCGGCGGTTGCAACCAAATCAATTCTACGACTTCCACTCCTCCTTCGCCAGCCGATAGAACCGGTGCCCCAGCCCGGCGAACTCGAAATCCCGCTCGTAGCGAAAGCCGAGCTTTTCCATGACCCGCTGCGAGGCTCGATTGACCGGCAGCGTCCACGAGGCGATTTCGGAAAGGCCTAACTGACGAAAGCCGACGTTGAGGCTTGCCTGGGCGATCTCGCTGGCAAAGCCCTGGCCCCAGCAGTCGGACATGACGGCGTAGGCGAGGCCGATCACTTCGCGGCCGTCGATCTCGTAAATCCTCAGCCCGCCCCGCCCAATGAACTGGCCGTCGTCGCGGCGGTGGAAAACCCAAAACCCGAAGCCATGCTGCCGCCAGTGCTCGACCTGCTGCGCGACGAGTGCCAGTATCTCGTCTTCCGCAAGCGGCTTGCCGGCCGACGCGAGCGTCTTCATTACCAGCGGATCGGTGAGGAGACGACGGAGGTCGCCGAAGTGCGATGGCGCCATGGCATTGGCGACAAGTCGCGGCGTGTCGAACGTGGTGATAGTGTTCGTCATCAATGCGGCGCCTTGCGGACGGAAAGTTTCCGATCACCATTAATATCCGCGAGATCTGCGTTATCCGCGGTTCGTTAGATTAGACCTTTAAGCAACACGGCGGCAAATGCGATTATCAACAACACCATGCCCGCGCAGCCCGTTCCTGGGTTGATTCCGTGCTTGACCGCCAATCCTTCCACGGCGTCCTTCGCTTGCTTGAGGCCGACGCCGGTCCGCTCGCGATAAACTTTGATCGCCTCGATCTTCCTCCGCGCCTGCACTAAAGCGACGACTTGGCCTTCGAGGCTGTCGGGCGAGATGCCGTCGGCTTCCGGAGTCCTTCGTTCGATCGGCCGCCCCGCCGCCAAAGCCTCGACAGCGCTCTTGGCTTCGGCAAGCCCAACGCCGGTACGCTCTCGGTAAAGCTTGATAGCGGGAATCATTTGACCGTGCTCAACGAGCGAACGGATTTGCGTTTCAAAGCCATCGGCAGAAGAAGCAGCTTCCGCCGGCGGCTCTCCGGGCGCGGCGGGAACGGTCTGCTCCAGCCACGCCCCGCAATTTCGGCAGCGGTCGACGCCGGGGGGATTATCACGGTCGCAGAATCGGCACTTTGGCATGACTTCCTCCGTTTCAATCGAACGCCGGCCAACTCAAAACGTAAAGAGCGTGTAGATTAAAAAGAACCCGAAGACGATCAATGCAATCCCACACACCAAAACTCGAACGGCAATCCCCGGCCTGCCGAACTTGCCGGCCTTGAGCACCTGGAAACCTTTGAACGCCGCCATCGGGCCAATAATAAAACAGAGAACGGCCACGACAAAAATGACGATCCTCAGCAGCCACATTTCTAAGATTCCTTAAATCGGCGATATCCGTCGCCGCACAAAAAAGCCTTCCGTAACCGTGCGTTACGAAAGGCTTTGCGAAGGGGTGAGTGAGGGGACTTGAACCCCCGACCCCCAGATCCACAATCCGCAATCAGTTGATAACAAGCGTGAATTACCATGTTTTCTACGGGAAAAACGGGGGTTGTCACTTTGCGGTTAGGTTGCGGACCTGTTGTTAGCATACTGCCTAGCAACACTTTCGGCAACAGTTTGGAAGCGATAGAATGACTTGAACATCGGGTAGGCGGGTATCTCCCGCCGTTGTTGGGCCGTGTGCCGTGCATCCATCCGCACGGCCCCGGCCCGACAGCCCGATCTAGCAAAGGATGGAATCTCATGCACGAGGGTAAAGACGCAAGGGAAACGCTCACAGAGCGTTTGGAGGCATATCTAGCGGCGATTGCGGCGGGACCGGAAAAGGCCATACCTCGCAATTCATTGGACGGCAAGCCTATCCAATTCTCGGATAAGGACTTTCCTCTTGCGGCGGCGGCAAGGCGGGCGGCGGCGGTGGTCAAAAAGGCATTGTGGAGCGGTGGCGAATTGACGGTCTCTTATTCGCTTGCGGGGTCGATTGCCGGATTCGCCTACAAAGGCAAAGCCGGGACGGTTGGTAGCCTACCGGCCCCGCCCGCCATGATGAAACAAGGCCGGGCATTGCTTGCGGCCGTGCGGGCGGAGTCCAGCGGCCGGAAGCCCCGCAAGCGGTCAGTCGCAATAACAACGGAAGACGAGTTGATACTTTCGACTCTTGCCGATGCCTACCCTGCGGCCGTTAATCAACCCGAACTTTCGAGTCTGACCGGCAAGCCCCGCCAGAAAATCAGCGAGCGGTTGAAGTGGCTGGAATCAAAGCGATACGTCAAGCGACCGGAGGGCACAAAACGCAAGGGACGCGCGATTACTGCCGCCGGTTTATCTGCCATTGGGCGGCCCGTGGAAGGTCCGCACTAACCGGACGCTATTCGGTCTTACGCTTTTGAGTGCGCCTGATACAACAAGGGCATGATTACTCAAAGCAAACTCTTGGCCGCCGGTCCAATGGCCCGTCGTCTTCGCGTGCCCGTTCGATGGCTTCGCGGTGAAGCTGAGGCCGGGCGTCTGCCGCACGTTCAAGCGGAGCGGGTGATTCTGTTTGACCCCGATTCCGTGGAACGTGTTTTGATTGAACGTGCCACCGTCGTAAAGAATGCGATGCCCCCGAACCCGAAAGAGGACAAGTCGTGAACCTCATTGATGGCGCACACCTAAGCCCCTCGTCTTCAAGTCAGACATTGCCTCAACTCATGGCCGGGTTAAGTCCGTCGCGGAGCATACCGCCCGGCATTTGCTCGATACTGTTAGTGCCGAGCGGAACCGTAAATTGGGACTTTAACCGCGCGGCATCGGCCAACTCTCCGGTTATTCCCTCCGCGCCGTACATCGTAGTCGTCGTTACGGCCGGCACGGCCAACACGCTGCAATTCTATTCTTCGTCCGGCGGAACTGTTGACATTTATTTCAACGTGCCCGGTGGACCGCCAAATTGAAAGGAAACAATGCCTAGGAAGCCAAAGTCTGTACCCGAAACGGCCCCCGCGCCGTCCGCTGTCTGTAGCTTGGCGGACGTGGAACAAGTCAAAAGCGATAGCCGACGCGCCGCAATTGCCACCGCCAAGCGAATTGCCGGCGGCGGGTCCGTGGCGCGCGGGGACTTGGAAGCGGCGCTAGCCGTCTTGAACGGCACCTTTGACAGCGAAGTCCAAGCCGAAAAGGACCGCATAGCGGCGGCGGAGAAATTACCCGCCATGCGGCAACAGCGTGCCGATCTATTCAGCCAGTTTGAGCGCGTCGCGGCGGAAAATGCGAAGTGGCTAGAGGCGCGTGACCGGTTACGCGACGAACAAGCCGAAGCCGAGAAACAACAGCTAATCACTTATAGCCAGCGAAATACGCTATCGAACCGCGTAAACGCTTTGGACGATCAAATTGCCGCGGTTGAGCGCGCGGCGGAGGTGCGCTGCTAATGACCTACACCGAAATACAGGCGGCAGTTAATGAAGCCCTCGAAATCCAGTTAGGCCCACAAGTCCGCGCCTTGGAATATGCCGTTGGCGTGGTCGGGCGATTGGCAGACCGAAACGACGAAACCTTAGCGATAGCTCGCGAGTTCGGATTGTTACCCGGCGAGCCGCCCCCTAAGCCCCGAAAACCCTCTGTACGAAAGAACGCTATGGATAATCGAACCCCCACCGCCAAGACAATCAACCCGCTTGACCGCGTGCAGCGCGACGGCAGCGCTGGACGACCCGGCGCGGGGCCGGTTCAGCCGAGTTTGCCGACGGCCATGCTGCGAATCGACAGCCCGGAAGTTCGCGCCGGCCTTGCTGCCATGAACCCCGAGCAACGGAAGTCGTTTTACGAATCGGTGGGCCAGTATCGCGACAAACATCCGACGTGGCAGGAACTAATGCGGTGGGCGGCTGATATTGGCCGGCGTAGTGCCAATGTCCGGGTCCAGAATCTACCAAAGGGCACAATGACGGACATATTCGGGCGGCAAGTCTACGGCCCAATCAGGATGATGTAGGCGCGGCGCATGGCGACGATCAAGGGCGGGAACGTGCTGTTGGTCATCTCGCCCGCAAGCCCGCCAGAATCGCGTATAGAGCCATTTAGGATGATGAACGACCCCCAAAGCGGACGGATTGACAACTATGGGTGACCCTACCATGCCCGCAGTAGAACGGAATCTACCGGAACCCACCCGCGTCGATCGTGCGCCGGGCGGGAGGTTCGCGCCGGGCAATAAGCTTGGGCGGGGTCGTCCGGGTAGTCGGACGGAAGCGCTTAAAAACGAATTGCTTGACTGGCTAGAGGATTTTGACAAGTCGCTTGACCGGTCCCGCTTTGAAGCATTATGCCAGAGGGCCTATAGCCAAGCGATGAGTGGGGACAAGGAAATGCTGCGGTTCCTCCTCAGTCAGTGCGTAGGCAAGCCAGTTGCCCAAATACTGGCGAACTACAACGTCAACCGGAACACGTTGTTGTCGGTAGCTGACCGCCGCGACGTGATTCTTGCGAGATTAGCCGAATTACAGGGAAAAATGCCCGCAATTCCGGCATATCCCCAACTGTCAACAGATATTGAAGTACCTTCTTCGGAGTCCGCCCCGGTGGCACGTGAATAGCCTTGACGTGCCGCCGGGCGGTCTTTTGTGCCCGTGAACATCATGCCCGCAACAGCTAAACCACGACGAAACGAAGCCGGGCCACATCGACCCGCCCCGCCGTCACCCCCGATTGACCC
Source organism: uncultured Planctomycetia bacterium (assembly GCA_963707295.1). Taxonomy (GTDB): domain Bacteria; phylum Planctomycetota; class Planctomycetia; order Pirellulales; family Thermoguttaceae; genus JANXQG01. Next base: position 691,598 of record CAVPPL010000005.1, on the reverse strand, counting down.
CGGCATGGTCTATCCCTTCCGGCGGTTAGCGGACTGGGGATTCGGAGCGCGGACTGTTGCTGCCATGCAAAAGGCCGGGTTGCCGGTCTTGCGATACAGCAAGTGGAAGTTCGTCCGCGGGGCGGACCTAATCGGGTTCCTTGGGCGGCAAGCGGATACTAAATCCGGGGACGGCAAAGAGGGCGCAAGCTGAAAACCCCGATGGAAACCACACAATTGCCGGTCAACCGCCTACCGATGTTGCCAAGAGTGTTGCCGCGGAACCCGATAGCAATATCTGTCAACAGATACGGCAAGGGGGGATTGGGTTGCGCGGCGGAATCCAAAGGCCGCGGGGCTGATGGTCACCTCTCCACAATTTTTTGAGTTTTCGGTGTTAATTTAGGCAAGAAGCGAAAAAGCCCGGCAGGGAGCCACCCCGTACCGGGCAAAGAAAGGAATCTACTCAGTGAAGTGTACCGCGAAGCGAAAAGCGGGGCAATTCCGCACAAAGAACCGATCATTGGCGGACGCGGCGGCGGCAACATTGGAAGCGGAACGCCCAATGACCTTGCGGCAGTTGTACTACCGGTTGGTATCGGCGGGAGCGATTCGCAATACGCCCGTCGAATACAAGCGGCTAGGGGCCGTAATGACGCGATTGCGGGAAGCGGGCGACGTGCCCCGGACGTGGCTTGTTGACCACGTTAGGAGCACGTTGAAGCCGTCTAGTTGGACGGGGCTAGCCGACTTTGCAGAGTCCGTGCAAGCCTGTTATCGCTTGGACTTTTGGGCGAACCTACCGCATCACTGCGAGGTATTCGTCGAAAAGGATGCCGTGGCCGGCACGATACAACCCGTCACTGTCGAGTATGACATTGCCTTGCGGGTCTGCCGCGGCTATTCGTCCATTTCCTTTGCGGGGGAAATTGGGGACCTTTGGCGGAGGGTGCAAAAACCGATCTTTGCGTACTACTTGGGCGATTTCGACCCAAGCGGTTTTGACCTAGAAAGAGACTTGCGGGAGAAGCTTGAACGATACAGCGGGCGGGCGATATGGACATACGAGCGGGGCGACGATTCGACCTATACCGTCAAGGACGACGCGCGTTGTGTCTCATGGGTCCGCCTAGGCGTCACCGTCGATGACTTCGCGGCGCATGATCTTGTCAGGCTTCCGGTCAAGCACGCGGACAAGCGCGCCACCGGCTTTATCCGAGAGTACGGGGATGACTGCGCAGAAATTGACGCCATACCGCCAACGGAACTGCGGCGGCGGGTGCGCGATGCCATTCATCGACATATCGACAGGGAGCGGTGGGAAAGTCTGCGGGCCGTGGAAGAGGTCGAAAAGGACACGTTGCAACAGTTTACCGAATCCCTCAAAAGGGAAGCCGGATAGAGAAAACGAATCTAGGTTAGGTTTCTCCCGATGCCCCCCTACGCTTTCACCCTGCCGCGCAGTTTCGACCCTACGGAGTTTCTTCCGCCGCGGCTATGGACCCGTGCCGACGATGCCCGCTGGCTTGTCAGTACGATCCTTGTCAAAACGGCAAACCGCGACACGGATGTATGGGGATGCGTCCGCCTGCACTCGGATATTCTGCGGCGCGTAATGTACAAGCACGACGCGGCCGGTATCGTTGAAGCGCTGGAAACCCGCGGCGCAATCGAAACTGCCGCTTATTGCGCCGGCGTCAAAAGCACGGGCTTCCGGTTGGCGGCAAGGTATTTGGGGGACCGTTGCATCCGCCTACCCGTCACCGATCCGCGGCTATTGGAGCGAATACGACGCGAGAGGGACCGGCTGGACGCGCAAGAGCGGCGGGACCGCTGGACGCCAATCCATTGCCGCCTAAATGACGAGCAACGCCGATTGAGCATTACCGATGCGGCCGATACGATCCTTGACGCGCTGCCCGATCATACTCGACTTTGCCAAGACGTACTTGTCGGCAATATCCGCCGCGGCAACTTCTCGTTTTCCGTTGGGTCTACGGGCCGTTGCTTCAACTCGATAACGGGCCTAAAGCGCGAGCTACGGGCGGCCCTACGGATCGACGGCGAACCGCTGGGGAGCGTGGACATCAAGTGTTGCCAACCGGGTCTACTGGCCATTTTCTTGACTGACCAACACCCCCCAAGTGTGCCAAAAGCACGGGCGACATATAAGCATGAGGGGGTCGGTTGCTCTTGCTGTCCTCTTACCTGCTTCCCCGCCCCTTCCCTGCTCCCTGCTTCCCTGCTTGCTTCTCCCGATGTTGTTTCCTTCCGCTCTTTGGCTTTTTCGGGGACTCTCTATGAACGTCTCATTTCGCTTACCGGCGGTCTTGGCCGTGGCAGTGTCAAGCTGGCTTTCCTCCGCGACGTACTTGCGAAGCGCGGCCGTTATCCTTCCGCTGTCGAGAATGCTTTCCGAGAGGATTTTCCATCGGTACATCGGGCGATACGGTACATCAACCGTGACGATCATGGCGAATTGATTCGGCTATTGCAACGCATGGAAAGCTGGCTCGTCATCGGGCAAGTTGCGCCGCGTCTTGCTGGGCGTGTTCCCGTCGTGACCTTGCACGATGCGATTTATTCGACGGTCCCCAGTCTGCCGGTAGTCGAGGCGGCGTTCAATCGGGTGTTCGATGAAATTGGCTGTCCATTGTCCTTGAAAATGGAGAATTAACAAATGATCGGCTTTGATGAGCTACGCGCCATGCCTGGTATGACGGAACTGATTGACGAGACAAGGGCGCTTGCACGAAATCCGCCAACCGACAACATTGCGGGTTGGCTATGCGGTTCGTACCGGTTCAATAACACAATCTCGGATTTGGCTACCGTGCTTAAAGTGCCGTTGTCGGAAATCAAGGCAACGGCCCTAGCCGGGCTTGTCGAGGTGTTCCAAGCTGAGAGGGGGCGGCAATGAGACCGCGAAAGTTCACGTTTGACGAAATGGTTTCCCGGTCCCCAGCCCTAGCGACAGCGGCGGCCGATGCCCGGACGATTGCCGCGAACGCCCGGTCAGACTGGTTTCCGAAATGGCTACCCCGGTCAAGGGTCTTTCAAGACACCGTGTACCGTGCGGCGGACGAATTGGGGCTAACTGTTGAGGCGGTCCATTCCGTGGCCCTGGCCGGGCTACTGCGCGAGTATTCCGATGCAAGGCGGATTGCGACAGCCCCGCCCCCGCCCGCTGTCTCGCCATGCAAACCGCGGGGTTGGCGGGCACCCAAGCCGCGGCAATTCCAGAATGACGAAGACAACGAAGACGACGGCGGGTACGACGGGATGGAAGCCGGGCCATTGTTGGAAAAGCCCGGCCGGGCAAAAAAGCGTTGACTGGGGTTGAATAAACCCAATTGGCAACCGATAATACCCGTGGTGGTCGATTCATCATCGACCCCAAGGGCTGATTACCCTTTCCAGAGATTCTAAGATGTTTCCGACAAGACAGGCTACAAGCCCGGTTATCCGTGCGTTAGTTCAAGCGATGATCCGCATAGGCGGGGAGCAAGACAACGCGGCGTCTCTGGACGCTAATCAACGGGTAGCCGGGCTTGTGGTCTTTTCAGGGAGTTTCCCCGATGAGTGAGGAGATTTGTGTCAAAGTCCATTCCTACGGCGACAACCGGCCGTTGTCATTGGTCTATTTCGACCCGGTAAGCGGAAAGAAAAAAGCCAAGTCCGCCGGAACCCGCGATTGGCGGGAAGCCGAGCGGTTAGCCGGTGAACTACAAAAGGAATTGGAAGCCGGGCGATATGCCCCGCCGTCGAAAATCACTTGGCAGCAATTCCGCGAGCGGTACGCGGCGGAACATCTTGCCAGTTTGAAGCCCAAGACCGTCGAGGGCATCGGCCACGTACTCAATCAAGTGGAGCAACACCTAAACCCCGACCGACTTTGCAAGGTCAACGCGGCGGCATTGTCCAAGTTGCAAGCGAAGTTACGGGAACCCAAGGTCAAGGAAATCGTGGGGCAAGACGGCAAGCCCCGCACGGCGGAAATCAGGGTCAAGGAAACAACGATAGCGAGCATATTGCGGCAAGTGCGCGGCGTTGGGTTGGGCGGTATCTGTCGGGATGCTTGCGGCCGTGCCCAAGGTCATCATGCCCAAGGGGGCCAAAGGCCGGAAGATGAAAGGCGGGGCCGTGGTAGGGGAGCAATTCGACCGGATGCTTGCGGCGGTCATTAAGGTTCGGGGGGCTTCCCCCGCTGGCGATGCCGCGGAGTGGGTTCGATTCCTGACCGGGCTATGGTTGTCTGGTCTACGTCTTCAAGAGTCAATTACCCTGTCTTGGGATGCTGATTCGCCTTTTGCCGTTGACCTGACCGGACGGCGGCCGCGGTTCCGTATTAAGGGCACCGACCAGAAAAACGGCAATGACCAGTTGTTGCCGATGACCCCCGACTTTGCCGAGTTCCTTTTGAAGACCCCGGAAGCCGGGCGGGCGGGGTTGGTCTTCAATCTGAACGCGACTTGGACCGGAACGCGACTAACACCGCACGCTGTTGGGCGCGTGGTTGTCGAGATAGGGGAAAAGGCGGGCGCGATTGTCAACGCGGTTGACCGCAAGACGGCAAGCGCACACGACCTACGGCGGGCGTTTGCAAGCCGTTGGGCCAAACGTGTTGCCCCGGCGATTCTGCAAAAGCTAATGCGCCATGCCAGCGTGAATACCACGATGAGCTACTACGTCGATTTGGACGTTGACGAAATGGCCGATGAGCTATGGGCGAGCCATGCCCCGACCGACAACGCGGCGGTTGTTGGCAACACTTTTGGCAACAATCGGCCGGAATCGGTCCAAGACGAGAAAAGCCCCGCAACCGTAACTGACTGCGGGGCTTAGACTTAGAAAGGGGTGAGTGACGGGACTTGAACCCGCGGCCCCCAGATCCACAATCTGGTGCTCTAACCAACTGAGCTACACCCACCGTGCAGTTCAATCAACCCATAATATAGACCCGGCTGGCCCGACAGTCAACTGGGGAAATGTTTTGCTTTAATACGGAAACTTCTCATCCAGCGGCGAGGCCGAAAGCTCGACCAGGAAGCTTCCTAGCCGTTCTATGAGCACCTCCATCAAGCGGCATCCCTTGTCGGCAGTTGCCGCGTGTGGGTTGCCGCAGCCGCTGTTGGTCGTCAAGAGATGCCACGGCCGCGAAATAGAAACCCAGCCGCAGTTGACCGCCTCGAAACGCGATGCGGCCGCGCGGCCTTCATCGGCCGCCAGGCCGCCGTCGGCATTGCGGGCGACAAGCTCCGGATGATAGGCCAGCATGAGCGAAGTCTCGATCTCGCCCGCGTGGTCGTCGGCCGCGGCGAATATCTTGTCGTACACGTCCTTGCAGACCGTGAACCAGTTGCACAAGAAGAGCCGCGCGGGCGTCTGCTCGTGAAGTTCGCGGAGTACCGGCTTCAGGTCGTTGCCGCCGTGCCCGTTCAAGAGCACGATCTTGTGGATGCCGTGCCGGGCGAGCGAATCGACCAGGTCGCCGAGCACGACCGCCAGCGTCGCGGGGTTGAGGTTCATCGCCAAGGGGAAACGCATGAGGTTCGTTTCCGTGCCGTAAGGGATCGTCGGCAGGAGCACGACCTTCGCGCCCTTGTTCCAGGCGGCTTCGCAAATCTTGTCGCCGATCGCCTCGGCCTGAAAAACGTCGGTTCCGTAGGGCAGGTGCAGGTTGTGCGGCTCGGTGGCGCCAAGCGGCAGCACGGCCACTTCGTAGTCCTGCTCTTTGACGATGCCGTAGTTGATCTCGGCAAGCTTCCAGGGTCGCATGGGAAATGTTCGCTACGGTTCTTTGATCTTCATGTACGCCCGATACTGCTTGTCCAACTCGGCATAATCCGTGCCGGTCGCATGGGCGAGCAGATCGGGATCTTGACTGCCATCATAAATAGCGGCGAGGCACTTTACCAGTGCGTCCCGATAGCGGCCGCCGTCAAAATGGACGAGAAAACTGGTCATGGCGGCGATTTGGCTATAGAGTTTGGCGATTTCCGGGTGGGTCTGGATGTCTCGCACGCCCAACCGGACGAGTTTTTCGAACGGCACGTAAAAATCGTTTTTCGCCAGGTGGTACCGGGCGGCCTCCAGGCGAACGTCGCCCAGGCCGCCGAGCACAAAACAGTCGCCCTCGCGGCGAAAAGTCTCCATGTACATTGCGATGCCTTCGATGAGCCAGCAATTGGCCTTTTCGCCGGTGCCGTCCGCCACGCGCCGAGACTGATGAAAGAGCTGGTGCGTGGCCTCGTGATACATCGTCCGCTCGCTGTCTTCGCTGCCGGCATAGAAATAGGCCGTGCGGTTTTCGGGCACGTAGAGGCCCATCGAGACGTTCCGATTTCAGCGCCTGGTGGTACTGCTCTTTGTTGTGGAAGTAGACGACTTCCATCCGCGGCGCGGGATCGCCGCCGTTGGCACTGTTGGTGGGCCGGCCGGCGAGCAGGGCTTCGACATCGGCCGCCGTGGAATAGTATCCCAGAAAGATCTGCCGCCAGGCACGGTGGAGGTTTTCCAGTTTCTCTCCCAGTGCCACGGCCGCCTCGATGCTGTGATTGGTGCGGATGCGATAGTGCTCGGTCTCGATGTCCCAGCCTGTCGTGATTTCGCTGTGGCGAGCGGCGTCGTTGGCGGCGTCGATCCAAGTGCTGCCAAGCAGTCGTTCGCCGCGTTCATAGTGCGAAACAGAGTTCTTATCGAGCCAGCCGAACTTGTCGTGCCAGACCATGCCGCCTCGGATCATGCGGATCTCGTAGGGCGTGTGCCATTGGTTCTGATACTTCAAATAGCCCAGCACGCGGCGAGCGCTTTCGTGATCGGGGTTTGCGCGGGCAGCGTCGAGCACGAGGCGATATCCGAGCCACGGCTGCCGGCGGCTGGCGCAGCGCCGAGCCAGCGCATAAAGCGCGGCGGCCTGGTCCTGCCGCAGTTTCGATATGCGGCGATGCCACTCGGCAAGATCGCCCGACACTTTAACGGGCACGCGCAGCGAACCGATTTCCCGCGATAGCGCTGGTAAGCGAACGGTATAGCCGTCCTTTAGCTCGTCAAGTTCGAGCGTTTTTCGCGCCGCGTCCTTGAGTTGCTTGTCGCGGCACCATGCGGCCAGTTTTACAAGTTCGGTGGCGAAACGTGTTTTGAGTTCCGCTGCCTCCTTCGCGAGGTCCTCCGCTGCGAAACAACGGCCGCTGCCAATCGTCATCCAGGCGAAGGCTGCAACGACAATAGCCGGAATCGGCGACCGGAGGCGCCCCAATAGGTGATCGCAATGGAACGTCATACGCAGATTAATAGCCAGCCTCGCGGGAATATATTCCTCCTTTAGTGTAGCACGGACCACGCCGCGGAGGAAAGCACGGACTTTGCGGCAAATGCATGTTGTGCCGATTCGATGCACTCGCTTGCGGTTCCGCGCCGCGCGACCGATCGGCGGTGCTTGTCGATTTTTGTTCCGCGGACGATAATACGCGGAACATCATTACTTCAAAACTCACCATGAACGACGAATTGATACGCGCCATCGACCTGGCTTTGGTTAAGAAATGGGACGCGGCACACAACATTGTGCAGCAATACGATTCCGACCGCACCGCGAGCTGGATCCATGCCGTGTTGCACAAGATCGAAGGCGATCGCGGCAATAGCCTCTATTGGTACCGCCGCGCCGGCAAGGTTGACTTCGCCGACCACGAGCCGACGGCCGAACTAAAGGCGATCCGGGCGGAGCTTGCGGGCAGTTAAACATTACGGGAGACCCTGTCATGTCCACCGAAATCACCTGGCTGGGCCACAACGCCTGGTCGATCCGAGCCGGCGAACACCGCCTGCTGCTCGACCCGTTCCTGAACGACAACCCGCTTAGCCCGGTGAAGGCGGATGAGGTCGAGGCCGACTTCATTCTCATCTCGCACGGCCACGGCGACCACGTGGGCGACGCGGTCGAGATCGCGGCCCGGACCGGAGCGACCGCCATCGGCATCTTCGAGGTCTGCCAATGGCTCTCCGCCAAGGGTGTGAAGAACGTCCACGCGATGAATCTGGGCGGGAGCTACAACTTCCCCTTCGGCCGCCTGACGATGACGCTGGCGCTGCACTCCTCGTCGATGCCCGACGGCAGCTACGCCGGCAACCCGTGCGGGTTCGTCCTCGCCCGCGACGGCCGAAAATTCTACTTCGCCTGCGACACGGCCTTGTTTACCGACATGAAGCTGATCGGCGCTGCGGGACTTGACTTGGCCGCTTTGCCGATCGGCGACAACTATACGATGGGTCCCGACGACGCGCTGGAGGCAGTACGCTTGTTGAAACCGATGCGAGTCGTGCCGATCCACGTCGGCACGTGGCCGGTCATCGCCCAGGATGCCGACGCCTGGGCGCGTCGCGTCCAAACGGAGACAGGCGCGGAAGCCGTTGTCTTGAAGCCGGGCGACAAGATCGCGATTTGATTTCGCACACGTTTAGCTGTCAATCCAGCGAACGGAACTCGGCGGGCGCATTCTACTTCGCTCGACTTTTGACAAGAAACTGTGTCGAATACTGAAATTGCGAACTTTACTGCCGATTCGGCTTGATTCGACGGGAATAAGTGATAACTTAAAGGGTTGAGCCTGGGACTGCGATGCGAGCACAATACCGTAGCCCTCTCCATTCAATCTTCCCGAGGAAATTATGTCCGCTACGGATTCTGAAAAGTCGGCAACCGGCCTCTTGACGCCGGCGGCCGAGGGCGCCGCCAACGGTGCAAGCGTCGTCTCCAACGAAAAACAATACGTCCAGGTCCACTCCGCCACGGTGCGTTTCGCGGGCGACTCGGGCGACGGCATGCAGGTCGTCGGCAGCCAGTTCGCCGACATCGCCTCGATGACCGGGCTGGCCGTTTGCACACAGCCCGATTACCCGTCGGAAATCCGCGCCCCGGCCGGTTCGCTCGGCGGCGTGAGCGGCTTCCAACTCAGCTTCGCCGACCATGCCGTCCATACGCCGGGCGATTCGCCCTACGTGCTGGTCGCCATGAACCCGGCGGCCTTGAAAGTCAATCTGCGCGAAGTGCAGCCGGGCGGAATCCTGATCGTCAACGAGGACGAGTTCACCGAGGCCAACCTCGCCAAGGCCGGTTATGCGGCCAATCCGCTCACGACCGAGCGAGCTTGCTGCTTATCGGGTGATTCCGGTAGCGATGACCCGAATGAACGAAGAGGCGGTACGGCATTCGACCTTGACCCGCAAAGACGCGGCCCGCTGCAAGAACTTCTTTGCCTTGGGATTGAGTCTCTGGCTCTATGATCGGCCCATCCAGCCCGTGCTGGAGTTCCTCATCAAGAAGTTCCGCAAGAACCTGCCGGTGATGGCGGCCAACGGGGCGAGCCTGCGGGCCGGGTACAACTACGCCGACACGGCCGAGTTGTTCCGCGTGCAGCACACGGTCGCCGCGGCCAAGCTGCCCAAGGGACGCTACCGCCGCTTGACGGGCAACGAGGCGGCTGCGCTGGGCCTGGTCGCCGCGGCGAACAAGGCCGGCCGCACGCTGGTCTATGCGAGCTATCCCATCACGCCGGCCAGCGAGATCCTGCACGAACTATCGAAGTACAAGGACTACGACGTCCGCACGCTCCAGGTGGAAGACGAAATCGCCGCCTGCGTGGCCGCTATCGGGGCCTCCTTCGCCGGCGCGATCGCGGCGACGGGCACCAGCGGCCCCGGACTTGCCCTGAAGACCGAGGGCCTGGGACTGGCCGTGATGACCGAGCTGCCGATGGTCGTCATCGACGTGCAGCGGGCCGGGCCGAGCACGGGCATGCCCACCAAGACCGAACAGTCCGATCTGCTCATGGCGGTGCATGGCCGGCATGGCGAGGCGCCGATGCCGGTCTTGGCCGCGGCCACGCCGGCCGATTGCTTCGCCATAGTCTTTGAGGCGGTCCGCCTGGCGACGAAATACATGACGCCCGTGATGGTCCTCTCCGACAGCTTCCTTGCCAACGGGGCGGAGCCGTGGCGGATCGTCGAACCCGACGAACTGCCTGACCTGCATACGCCGGCACTCCCATCGACCGAGCAGTTCGCTCCCTATCGCCGCGACTCGCAGACGCTCGCGCGGCCGTGGGTTGCACCCGGCACGCCTGGCTACGAACATCGCATCGGCGGCCTGGAGAAAGACGGACGTCACCGGCGCGGTGAGCTACGACGCGGCCAACCATCAGCGCATGACCGACCTGCGGGCCGAGAAGATCGAACGGATCGCCCGCGACATCCCGCCCGCCAACGTGACCGGTTCGGGCACGGCGGAAATGCTGGTCGTCAGTTGGGGCAGCACGTTCGGTTCGGTGGCGGCGGCCGTCAACGGTTTGCAACACGAAGGGCCGCTCGGTCGATCATCTACACCTTCGTTACCTGAATCCCTTTCCGGCCAACTTGGGCGAGGTGCTCAAGAAATACCGGCGAATCCTCGTGCCGGAGAACAACATGGGCCAGCTTTGCATGCTCCTGCGGGCAAAGTATCTGGTTGACGCCCAGTCGCTGCCGAAAGTCGAGGGCCGGGCCTTCCGCGTCAACGAATTGGTCGAGCAGATTGGAAACATTTTGAAAGAGAGAGATATGAGCACCGTTACTCCACTGGACGCGGCGACCGAAAGCTGCGCGCCGCAACTTACCCACCCCCATCCTTTGACGCGCAAAGACTTTCAGTCCGGCCAGGAAGTCAAATGGTGTCCGGGCTGCGGCGATCACGGCATCCTTATGGCCGTGCAGAACGTGCTGCCCAAGCTGGGCATTCCGCGGGAGAAGTTCTGCTTCGTATCGGGCATCGGCTGCTCGTCACGGTTTCCTTATTACCTGAACACCTACGGCATCCACGGCATCCACGGCCGCGCCGGCCATCGCCATGGGCGTGAAGTGCGCCCGGCCCGACCTTTCGGTATGGGTGGTCACCGGCGACGGCGACGGCCTCTCTATCGGCACGAACCACCTCGTCCATTGCCTCCGCCGCAACCTCGACCTGAATATCCTGCTGTTTAACAATCGGATTTACGGGCTGACGAAGGGGCAGTATTCGCCCACCTCGGAGTTCGGCAAGAAGACGAAGTCGAGCCCCTGGGGCACCATCGAGCAGCCGATCCAGCCTTGCGAGATCGCCCTGGCCGCCGATGCCACGTTCGTCGCCCGGAGCGTCGTGGCCAACCCCAAGCATCTCGCCGCTACGATCGAGGCGGCCGCGCGGCATAAGGGCGTGTCGTTCGTGGAAATCCTCCAAGACTGCGTGGTTTTCAACGAAGGCGTGCTCAGCAGCCTGGGCGAGCGCAACGAGCGCGACGACCACTGGGTGTTCCTTGAACAGGGCGAGCCGTTACGTTTCGGCGTGAATGGCAATAAGGGCATTGTCCTTCGCGGCACGCGGCCCGAGGTCGTCACGATCGGCGATAGCGGCGTCCGCGACGCGGACTTGATGGTCCACGACGCGAGCGACCCGTCGCGCGTGCCGGCCTATTTGCTGGCCGGTTTCCGGCCGCCGGAAATGCCTATGGCGTTCGGCGTTTTCCGCGACGTAGAGCGGCCGACGTACGACGACCTTTTGTTGCGGCAGATAAAAGAAGCGACGGCAGTCCGCGGCCCAGGCGATTTGCCGCGGTTATTGCGCAGCGGGACGACCTGGGTGGTGGATTGAGCACATGTCATCTTCCAACGTAGCCTAGTTTTTCGGCCGTTGCAAAGTCCACTTCTGCTTTGGCCTTTTCACCATTCTTCATGTACGCCGCGCCGCGATCGCTGTACGCCTCCGCGTCTTGGGGAACAGACCAATGACCTCGGTGTAATCGGCGATCGCTTTCTCGTACTCTCCATTGATCTCGTACGCGCTGCCGCGGCACCAGTACGCATTGAAGCATTTCGGGTCAACGCGAATGACCATGCTGAAATCGGCAATCGCCTTGTCAACCTCACCCTTTTGTCCGTAGGCCAAGCCGCGATTGCCGTACGCGGCAGCCTCTTTCGGATTGAGCCGAATGGCTTCTGTGTAATCGGCAATTGCCTTGTCGTATTCGCCGCGTTGGTAGTAGCGATCAGCGCGGTGGAAGTACGTCATGGCGTCATTCGGATTGAGGCGATCGGCCTCCACGTAGGGGAAAGTTGCCGTTTCGGGAGTTCGCGTGAGGGTTCACGGGGCCGTCCGCGGGATCGTCGTCGGATGTGTCGGGCGGATAGGCGTGATTGCTCGCATCTTTGATCGTCGCTACGCGATGCAGCCTGCTCGGCTGCCACCTCCCGCCACGCCGCCGTAATGAGTGGCAGCGTGGTTCGGGAGCGGCAGGCTCGATGTTCGCAACCGCGTATCACATTCGGCCCGCGGCAAGCGCATTCAGGAGAGCATCCTGCGGGCCGATGCTGTCTACGAAATCCTTCAGCACCCAATCGACAGCGTTAGCAGACAACAACAACCCAGGTTTGCGAGCCGGGGTCTTTTGGAAGGGCACCGAGGCCACCAGCGCATTGCCCGCTTGCAGTTTCGTTCCCAAGGCATTTCCGGCTGCGTCGGAACTTGTCGCCAGGGGTGGCGCCAACGTTAACGGACTTGTCGCGGCGGTGGTGTTCGTGCCCTGCGAGGCCATCATCGCGCCATTTGGGCCCCCGCAAAGCTTACCGAGAAAGCTGACGTTCCCGCGCTGTCAACCAGCGACGAGGGGTAAGCCTCCGTTCCGGACGAGCCTACCATCGTGATCGAAATCGGATTGCCCGCAGGCCATGCCGTGTTGTCGATCGGGCCCGTTTTCCCGCTGATCGTCGCCGAGGCCGCCGAGAAGGAGACGGTCCCAAAATCCGCCAACGGCAGGACGCCCTTGGAGGAAGAAGGCGCTTCGGCGATCCATTCCGCCGACGACAATTTCGCCGATTTCAACGTCTGCGAGGTGCTGAACGTCGCATGGCTCGTGACATCCGTGAGCGTCAGGGTGAACTTGTTGGATCCGGTGTATTTGACCTCGGCCGAAATCTGGTCGCCAGGATTGATCGTCATGCTCAGGTTGATGGGGGCACTCGGGTACATCTCGTACCAGGCATAGTACACCGCCTTCCCGGAAGCATTGGTATCCAAATCGGTGCCGATCTGCTCGACGGTGCTCGAATTGTAACCGTCAATCCCCACCCAGAACGATGAGTAGGTGTTGGCCGCGCTGGGGGAGTGGAGCGAGGGGCTCGATCCAACTGCCTTTCACGTCGGTCACCGCGCCGCGCTTGTTGCGACCGCATAGCCGGACCAGTTGGAGCTTAGGACGGCCGACGGTCCGGTGACCGTGAGGAAGTAGTTCAGGGTTGTCGTCGCGCCCACGGCGTAAGTAGCGGTGACGGTGATGGTCTCCGTCCCCGTGGCAGTGGGCGTGCCGGAAATCTCGATCTCCCAAGTCCCGCCCGGCCCGAGTCCGTAGGGGGTCACTGTAAGCCCAGGGATCGCGTTCGTGACGCTGGCAGTGATCACCGTCAGCCATTGTCCACCCGTGCCCCCACTGGTTTGGATATACCCGACCCAATGGACATTCTCCGGTATCGCTTGAAGCGTTGCCGGACTGAGCGTCACGGCCGGGTTGACAAGGATGCTGTAAGTCGCGCTTGCCGTGTCGCCCGCTTGGTCGGTGGCGGTGACGGTGAAGGTCTCCGTCCCGCTTTTCGTGGGCGTGCCGCTGATCGTCAGGTTGCCGGTCCCGCTGGAGGGCACCGTCAGGCCGGGGATCACCCCGCTGATGTTGCTCACAGAGAGCGTGACCGCACCCGTGCCTCCGACGGCGGCGATTGTCTGGCTGTACGCCACGTTGATCGTGTCGGCCTGAAGCGATGTCTGGCTGAAGCCCAATGGCGTGGAGCCGAATACGTAGGCCGCACCACCAGTTGCCACCATCGTGTTGCCGCTGACAGCGACTGCGCTGCCGAACTCGGCGTTCGCTGCCCCGTCGGACGCGGTCAACTTTTGTGTCTGGGTCAGGTTCCCCGCCCAACCGGATGCGGGCTCCGTGAACACGTAGGCCGCGCCTTGCTCAAAGTTTCCGCTAATCATGGCGAGCGGCGCCCCGACCACCACCGTGTCCGTTTGGCCGTCAATGGCGACCGAACGGCCAAACGTGTCGCCAAGACCGTTCAACACCGGATTGCCGGGGTAGATGTCGGCGCCTCGCCCGTCCGAGGCCGTCAGCTTGGCGGTCTGGGTCATGTCCGCCCAACCGGAGGCGGGCTCCGTGAAGACGTAGGCCGCGCCTTGCTCATAGTTTCCGCCAACCGTGGCGAACCGGGCCCCGACCACCACGGTGTCCGTTTCGGCGCTGATGGCAACCGCGAGGCCGAACTGGTCGTTCGCCGCACCGTCGGAAGCGGTGAACTTGGCCGTCTGGGTCGTGCTCACCCAACCAGTGTTCGGCTCCGCATAGACGTAGGCCGCGCCTTGGCCAGCGTTTCCGCCAACCGTATCGCCCCACGCTCCGACCACCACAGTGTCCGTTGCGCCGATGGCGACGGACGTGCCGAAGTAGTTGTTCGCCGCGCCATCGGAGGCGGTGAGCTTCGCGGTCTCGGTCGTATTCGTCCAAGCGCCGGAGGCGGCTCAGTAAACACGTAGGCCGCGCCTTGGTTCGCAATTCCGCCAACCGTGGCATGTCCCGCCCCGACCACGATCGTGTCATCGGCGCTGATGGCGACGGACAAGCCGAAGTAGTTGCCCGCCGCGCCATCGGAGGCGGTGAGCTCGGCGGTCTGGGTCATGTTGGCCCAACCGCCGCTGGGCTCCGTGAAGACGTACGCGGCGCCTTCGCTGACGCCGCCGACCTTGGCGTTCCCCGCTCCGACGACCACCGTGTTGCCGCTGATCGACACCGAACTGCTGAACGAGGTCCCATCGGAGGCGGTGAGCATGGCGGTCTGGGTCCAACTGGAGCCGGATTCCGTGAAGACGTAGGCCGCACCACCACCAACGGCCACCATCGTGTTGCCGCTGACGGCGACCGCGCTGCCGATATTGGCCCCGTCGGACGCGGTGAGCTTGGCCTGCTGGGCAAACACAGAGAGGGCGGAGAGCAACGTCCTGGTTTCGAGGGCTTCGCAAAGCAGTCGGCGGTGCTGCCGAGGGCGGCGCTGCCGCGATTGGTTGCTTCGGCCTTTCGATCGCCCGCCCGGTTTCGAAAAACGGAAAATGTCAAACATCGTACTATCCTTTCGCGACTGGAAACGGAGAAACACAGCGTGGTCTCCTATTCATGCCAGGTCCGCGATAGAATAGAGCATCATCGCCCCGAGCGCGCAGACCAATTCCGCCCGGGAGATGCCAGGCCGGTGAGCACTTTGCGTGGTAGCTGGGGCTCACCGGCCGTTTTTATTTCAGGTGTCAGATTTCAGGTTTCAGGCACATCCTTCTATTTCTTCGGCGCTTCACGGTAGGGCTTTCCCAGCTTGTAGAGTTCCAGGCGGGAACCCATCTCGGTCTTGTCCTTGTCCGTTGCCGATTTGTCGGTCGCCGCCAATTCAATGGCCTTCGTTTCCCATTCCCTGGCCTTTTGGAATTCGCCGCTCTCCGCATACGCTGCCGCAAGCGTGTCAACGAAACTCCAATTCTTTCCTTTGGTCAACTGATAAGCCTTATTTTCGTTCTCGACTGCTTTTTTTCCATCGCGGTATTTCTCATCGGGGCAAGTTGCGTACAGCCGGGCAAGGCAATCGTGGGCTCTTGCATTATTGGAGTCGAGCCGGATTGCTTCGGTGCAGTCGGCGATCGCTTTGTCGTACTCGCCCTTCTTCGCGTATGCCGCGCCACGGTGGGCGTGCGGATTGGCGAGTTTCGGGTCGAGCCGAATACCTTCGGTGTAATCGGCAATCGCTTTGTCGTACTCGCGCTTCACCAGGTAGGCGAACCCCCGGTTGTTGTACGCCGCGACGAGTTTCGGGTCTAGCCGAATAGCTTCGGTGCAATCGGCGATCGCTTTGTCGTACTCGCCCTTGTACCCGTAGGCCGCGCCACGGTTGCTGTAGGCCGTGACGTATTTCGGGTCGAGCCGGATGGCCTCGCTTAAGTCGGCAATCGCTCTGTCGTGCTCGCCCTTGTTGCCGTAGGCCACGGACCGGCAGTTATACGCCATGGCGAGTTCCGGGTCGAGCCGGATGGCCTCGCTTAAGTCGGCGATCGCTTTGTCGTGCTCGCCCTTGCCGTTGTAGCTAGATCCCCGGTTCTCGTACGCCATGGCGCCTTTCGGGTCGAGCCGGATGGCCTCGCTTAAGTCGGCGATCGCTTTGTCGAACTCGCGCTTCGCCAGGTAGGCGAAGCCCCGGTTGTTGTACGCCGTGACGAATTTCGGGTCGAGCCGGATGGCCTCGCTTAAGTCGGCGATCTCTTTGTCGTACTCGCCCTTGTTCCCATATAACGTGCCGCGGATGACGTACGCCTCGGCGCGTCCCGCGTCGAGCCGGGCCCGCTCCAGCCGATACGCAGGGCTCTCGGCGAGTTCGTATCCAGACGCGGCATCCCAGAGTTTGATCGTATTGTCGTCCAGGCCATGCACCGCCAACTGTTTGCCGCTGGGACTCCACCGGACTTGTCGAGCGCTGGAGCCAATATCAATGAATAGGACCTCCTCCCATAGGCCAGTGTTCCAGAGCTTGACTGTGCCGTCTCCGCTGGTCAACACAAGACGCTTACCATCCGGGCTCCAATCCAATCCAAATATCGGCCCCGTATGTCCGCGCAGCGAGGCCAGCGCCTTGCCGGTCCCAGCGTCCCAGACCTCGATTCGCTGGTCCCAGCCGCCGGAAGCCAGCCGCTTTCCGTCGGGACTCCAAGCCAGACCGGATATCCATTGATCAGCCGCGTGCCCCCGAAAGGTCACCAGGCACTTGCCGGCCGCCGGATCCCAAACGCGGACCGTCCCGTCTCGTGCGCTCGAGGCCAAAAATCGGCCATCTGGAGAGAAACGGACCGTCAATACCCCTTCGGCATCTCCACGGAGCAAATTCACCTGTTTGCCATCGCCATCAACGAGGGTGATGGACAGAGGGTCGCTGGCAAAAGCCAATCTTGTGCCGTCCGGGCTCCAATCCGCAGGTACGCTCGACTCGACTTGCTTGCCGCTGCACGGGAACGTCAACTCGACCTTTCCCGTGCTCGCGTTGACCACCTGCACGGTGTTGTCGCGGAACGAGATGAGCGTCAAGCGTTTCCCATAGGGGTGCCAAACAAGGCGGTCGCCCGGCCGGTCCCAGGAGGCGATTTCCCGCTGCTGGCGCGAATCCCAGATCTTGACCTTCCCGCCGCCAGCCGTGGCCAGCCGGCTTCCGTCGGGGCACCAGGCAAATCCGTTCAATTTGGCGTGATGAAGCGAGACGAACTCCGTCGTCTTTTTCGTGTCCCAGATCCTGATGCCGTCGCCCGCCAGGGTGGCCAAGCGTTGGCCGTCGGCGCTCCAGGCGATGGAGTGGATCCACTCCGTATGGCCCCGCAGCGTGTTGACCCTCTCTCCTGTATGTGAGTCCCAGACGATGGCCTCCGCGCCGTTGGTGCCGGACGCCAGATAGCGGCCATCCGGGCTCCAGGCGACGGCCTCGATCCCGCTGGAATGGGGAATCCTGAGCAGCTCCCGCCAACTGCCAGTTTCCCAGATCTGAAGCTGCTGGGAGTACGTCCCCGAGGCAAGACGCTTGCCATCCGGGCTCCAAGCAAGGGCAAAGATATCGTACACCCCCGGTTGCCACGTCTTTATCTCGCGGCCCGTCGAGGGATCCAAGATGCGGATTACGTGCGCCTCGCTAGCCAGGCCCTCACTAGCCAGGCCTCCAATAGCGAGGTATTTGCCGTCGGGACTCCAGGCAAGGGGAGAATCGACTCGGATGCCTGGGTCCAGGCGGAGGAGGTTGCCATCCGCCAATCTCCGGATCGTAATGCCCTGCTCCGCACTATAGGCCAGGGATTTCCCGTCTGGGCTCCAAGACAGACACTGTTGGTTGCTGGCACTCCACCGGCTGGTTTCGGTCCTGCTGCGAACATCCCAAACCCGGACATCCCCTCGTGATCCGGCGGCGAGGAAGTCCCCATCGGGGCTCCAGGCCACTGTGAGAGTACCCGACGCGGAACCTCGCAGGTTGAATAGCTCCTTGCCGCTGGTGGGATCCCAGACGTGAATCCGTCCCGAGGCGCTTCCCCCAGCCAGCCAGTTCCGTTTCGCGTTCCATGACATGCAGTTCAAACTAAGTCCATCCGGATCGCGGAGCGTGATTTGTTCTCGATGGCAAAGGGAAAGGAGGAAATACCATTCCCAGCCGCGGAGGTCGCGCCGGCCAGAGCGGGGCAGATACTTTTCCAGCATTTCGTGGATCCGGCTCACTTGGCCCGCGTGCCAATCTTGCCACGCCAGATGCACGTGCGCCAGATAAAGGTTCTCCTCGGCCGCGTCGCGCTGGTTCTGGGCCTCGACTTTCTGTTGGACGGCCTCGCCTTTCTGCTGCTCAGCCTCCACTTTCTGTTGCACCGCCAGCCCGCGTTGCTCCTTTTCGCGCCGGTAAGCGCCGGCAATCAGCACCGTACTCGTGAGCAAGGCCACCAGCCCAACGGCGAGCACCGCGGCCGAGGCGCGGACCAACAGCCGATGCCGCCGGGCCCATTTCGCAGCGCGGTCGAAGATCATCGGCGGCCGGGCGCTGATCGGCTCGTTGGCCAAATGGCGCTGAATGTCCTCGGCCAGATCGCTGGCCGTCTGATAGCGGCGGGCCGGGTCCTTCTCCAGCGCCCGCATCACGATCCAGTCCAGGTCGCCGCGGACCAGCCGGCTGAGCCGGGCAGGCTCCGTATTGCGGCATATCGAGATCGTGGCGGCAGCTTCGCCCAAGGTGCTGATGCGGGCACTGGGGCGTGGCGGTTCCTCCTCGCAGATCATGCGGCGGAGCTCATCGTAGCCCGCCTCCCGCACCCGCTCTTTGTCGAACGGGCGTCCTGCCGGTGAGGAGCTCGTAGAGCATCACGCCCAGGGAGTAAATGTCGCTGCGGGTATCGACGTCCGCGCCACTCGTGCCGGCCTGCTCCGGGCTCATGTAGAGCGGCGTACCGATCATTTGGCCAAGGCGCGTGGTCAGCGCGGCTTCGCCGGCCTGTGGACTGATGGCCTTGGCGATGCCGAAGTCGATCACCTTGGGGATCGCGACGCCGTCGCAAACCGCGACCAGGATGTTGGAGGGCTTGATATCGCGATGGATGATCCCCTTCTGATGGGCGTGCTGCACCGCCAGGCACGCCTGCACGAAGATTTCCAGCCGCCGACGAGGGGTGAGCTGCTTTTGGTCGCAATAGTCTGTCAACGGGATGCCGTCAACCAACTCCATCACGAAGTACGGCCTGCCCGATCCGGTGGTGCCGGCGTCGAATACGCGGGCGATGTTGGAGTGGTCCATCAGGGCCAGGGCCTGCCGCTCGGCCTCGAAGCGGGCAATCACCTGCCGCGTGTCCATGCCCGGCTTGATGATTTTCAGCGCCACTTTGCGGTGGACGGGCTCCTGCTGTTGGGCCATATAGACGATGCCCATGCCGCCCGCGGCGATTTCCTCCAGAAGCGTGTAGCGGCCAATGGTCGCGCCGGCGCATTCGGTGATCAGCGTGGGAACCATGGTGCTAGCTCGCGTTTCGGGCAGGTCGAGCAGGTCGCCGGAGCGCTGGTTGGCCCGCAGCAGGGCTTCAACCTCCGCCCGTAGGGTCTGGTTGCCGCCGCAGGCGCGCTGGAGGTACGTCCCGCGGTCAGCGGTAGACTCTATTTCCAGCGCCTGGGCGAAGATCGATTCTTCGGGTAAGGATCGTTCGTTCATGTCTCAACCTCCCGGCACGGCGAGCGAAAGTGCCCGCGCGCCGCCTCAATAAGACAATGCGAAATCGGGATGAGAAAACGGCCAAAATATTTGAAAAATATCGGCGGACTACGATGCGGCATCAGGATACCGAATCGCCCCCGCGCTCCATGTCGCGCCGCAGCCAGGCGCGGGCAAAAACCCAGAGCCGCCGGGCCGATCGGGGCGAAAGCTCCAGCATTCCGGCGGCCTCATCGACCGTGACTCCGGAGAAAAAACGGAGCTTAATCAGCTCGGCCGCCTGGGGACGGACCGCGGCCAGCCGGGCCAGGGCCTCGTCCAGGACCAGGATTTGATCGTTGTCCGAAGACGCGGCGGCAACGTCATCGGCAAGCAGGTTGAACGCGCCGCAGGTCGCCGCCGCGCTTGGAACTCGTTTTTCGCCGTGCGTTCTCGACGAGAATCCTTCGCATGGCTTCCGCGGCGGCGGCAAAGAAATGTCCGCGGTTGTCCCACGGTTGGGCCTTGGGCATGTCCACCAGCCGGATGTACGCCTCATGGACGAGGGCCGTCGCTTGCAACGTCTGGCCCGGCTTCTCTTGCGCGAGCTTCTGAGCCGCCAGCTTTCGCAATTCGTCGTAGACCAAAGACAAGAGTTGCCCGGCCGCCTGGGCATCGCCCTGGTTAATGGCAGCAAGAATCTGAGTGACCTCATGCACAGAACGACCTCCGGCTCAGCGATCGTCATTGAACGCCCTCTATTGTAACGCGGCAAAGAGAGTTCGCTACGGGACCTCGATGCTACGGGCCGGAGAATTACTACAGGGAACGCCCTCCGCGGTGTTCCGCGCGGAAAGGAACGGCCCGGAGTCCGCTCGCTGCAGGATTCGCGACTTTGCAATTCACTTGGGCCGCCGGCCGGGGTGTCTCGGGTTGTGGTGGCGCCTCACGTTGGCAGTTCCCTGTGCGACCGCCAATCAACGTCGTTTTTCGCCTACGGTTCGCCGCGCGTAAAATGCGAAAAATCAAACGAGTCCATCTCGGCGCATTAGCATAGGCTGATAGAGAGTTCGATCATTTGCTACAATGGTCGCTGAGAAAGAATTGGGGATCTTATGCACCAGCCGGCAAGCCCTCAAACAGGCCCTCACCCACTCGCAGGGTGCGAGGGGACCCATGCCACCTTCCAAACGCGCCGCGTATGACTTGCCGCTCAGCGCGCCGCCGCCGGTCGATGCGGATGCGCCGTCCAGCGAGGCGGCCGACGGCCAACTGCTTCTGCGCCAGGCATTCTGGTTCTGCAAACTCCGCTGGCTCGTCGTGGCCGCAATGCTCGCGCTGGCAGGAGCGGCGGCGCTGGCCGGAGATTGGCTCGCGCAACACTCGATCAACCTGGCGCCGCGGTGGCCGCTAGGCGTCGGCGGTGCGCTGACTGCCGCGAACGTCGCCTACCTGGCGGCGTTGCGGTCGGCGCGAAATAGCTCAAATCTCGCCTCGATCGCCCATCGCGGCTTGTGGCTGCAAATCCTCGTCGACCTGGCCGTGCTGACTGCCGTTGTCCATTGGCTGGGCAGTGTGGAGACAATTGCCCCGCTGATGTATCTCTTCCACATCGTGCTGGCCTGCATCTTTTTCACCTCGCAGGAAAGCCTTACGGTGACCGGCATCGCACTGGCCATGTATCTGGCGTGCGTCGCGCTGGAGGCGACCGGCCGCATCGCGCCGCAATTGATTTGGCTGGGCGTGTTTCCGCCGCGCGGCAGCCTGCCCGCTTCGGTGCTGGCGGCACATACCGCCTCGGTCGTTTTTGTTTCCTTAACGATCTGGTTTCTCGCCTCGCGGCTGGCGGGCGAGTTGCAACGCCGCGACGCCGCGCTGGCCGCCACCAACAAACGGCTGCTCGCGGCCACCGACGAACGGGCTCGGCATATGCTGCAGACCACTCACCAGCTCAAAGCCCCCTTCGCCGCCATTCACGCCAACACGCAACTGCTGCTGGGCGGGCACTGCGGCCCGCTTCCCGACGAGGCGCGGCAGGTCGTCTCCCAAATCTCGGCCCGCTGCGACATGCTCGCCCGGCAGATCAAGTCGATGCTGCAACTGGCCAACTTGCGTTCCCAGGCTCAGGAATCGCCGCACGCCGTTGCCATCGACCTTGCCGAGGTCATTCGCGATTGCATCGCGACCCTGCAACCGCTGGCGGCAAAGCGGGGCATCGGTTTCAACCAGGACATCGCCCCAGCCGCGATCGAAGGCGTTCGGGACCACGTCGTCATGATGATCGAGAACATACTCTCCAATGCCGTGGCCTATTCGCTGGATGGGCAGAGTGTGGCCGTCACCTGCCGTCCGCAGCCGTCAGGTGGCGCCATAGTTACGGTGGAGGATGCCGGCATCGGCATTCCGGCCGCGAAGCTGCCACTGATCTTTGACGACTACTTCCGCACCGCCGACGCGGTGAAACACAACAAAGCCTCAACCGGCCTCGGCCTGGCGATCGTCCGCCAGGTGGTGCTGGCCGGCAAGATCTGCGTGCGCGTGGAAAGCGCCCCGCAACATGGAACCAAGTTTACCCTCGACATCCCGAACCGCTCGGGAGAACGATAGGCGGGGAGCAAGGAGCAAGGAGCAGGGAGCATGGAGTAAGACATGCGTGCCCTTCGCTCCGCGCTCCCTGCTCCAAGCCCTTACCCCTGGAGATCGCCATGTCCTACATCCTAATCGTTGACGACGATACCGACTTCACGTCCGCCGTGTGTACCGTGCTGAAAAGCCGCGGGCACGAGACGGCCGCCGAGAACGACGCCGAGCGGGCGATCGACTGCATCCGCCAGCGCCGGCCGGATGCGGTGATTCTCGACGTGATGTTCCCCGAGAACGACACGGCCGGCTTCGACGTCGCCCGCGCGATCCGCCGCAGTTTTGGCGATCTGCCCGTCGTGCTGCTAACCGCGGTGAACAACACGTTCCCGCTGGGCTTCAGCAACAAGGACCGCGACCCCGCCTGGCTGCCCGTCGCCGAGTTCATGGAAAAGCCCGTCGATTTGAACCGCTTGTGCGACAAGATTGACGCGATCGTGCATAAGTAGCGAGCATCTTCGGCTTGCTTCTTGCTGCGCGGCTCTGGCCCTGCACCTCCTTGCGCGCTAAGATATTCCTGGCTGATTATCCACGTCCAAGGAGCGCGAATTGCCCGGTGCCTTCAAATATCGCAACTTTCGCCTGTTCTTCGTCGGGCAGAGCATTTCGCTCGTCGGCACGTGGATGCAACAGGTGGCGATGAGTTGGCTCGTCTACGACTTGACAAAATCGGTAGTCCTGCTCGGCCTGTTGGCGTTTTACGGTCAGATCCCCGGATTCATCCTCTCACCAATCGCGGGCGTCTATACGGATCGCTGGGACCTCCGCCGCACGATCATGATCACGCAAACGCTGGCAATGCTCCAAGCGGCGCTGCTCGGCGTGCTCGTGCTCACGCACGTGGTCGCCGTCTGGCATGTCGTCGTCCTGAGCATAAGCCTGGGCATCGTCACGGCATTCGACGTGCCGGCGCGGCAGGCATTTCTCATTCAAATGGTCGAGGGCCGCGGCGATCTGCCGAGCGCCATCGGCCTGAACTCGTCGATGTTCAACGCGGCGCGGGTAGTGGGACCGGCCATCGCCGGTTTCGTTATCAACTTCACGGGCGAAGGCGTCTGTTTTCTCTTGAACGCCGCAAGCTATGTGGCCGTGCTTGCCAGCCTTATGGAAATGCGTCTCGAAACGCGCCAGCGGACTACGCCCGCGCGGCATGTCCTTGTCGAACTGGCCGAAGGATTTCGCTACGTATTTGGCTTCGCGCCGGTTCGCGAGATTCTGCTGCTCTTGGTAATCGTCAACTTGGCGTCGATGCCGCTGACTTTGGTCCTGCTGCCCGTCTTCGCAAAAGTCGAGCTGGGCGGAGATGCGCGGACGCTTGGATTCCTAACTGCCTCAATGGGCGCCGGGGCGTTCCTCTGCGCCTTTCGCATGGCCTTCCGAAAGAGCGTTCGCGGCCTCGGCCGGCAGATTGGCTGGGGCGCGGCGTCTTCGGCCTGGGGCTGATCGCGTTCTCGCTGTCTCATCTCGTGTGGCCCTCCATGCTCTTGCTGGTGGTGACCGGCTTCTCTCTGATGTTGGAAACCACGGCCAGCAACACGATCGTGCAGACCATCGTCAACGACTCCAAACGCGGCCGCGTAATGAGTTTTTACGCGATGGCCTTTTTCGGCGTCGGCCCTTTTGGCAGCTTGGCCGCCGGCTGGCTGACGAAGCATCTCGGCGCACCGCGGGTCGCGCAGCTCAGCGGCGCGATGGTTGTGTTGGCCGCCGCCTGGTTCGCAGTCCGGCTGCCGGCGCTTCGCGAGTTGATCCGTCCGATCTACCGGCGAATCGGCATCCTGCCCGACATTTCCTCCGGCCTGCCGACGGTGGCCGATATTGAGACGGAAGGTGAGCCAAAAGCAATAAAGGGGAAAGATTAATTGCTCTAACGCGGTCTGCTCTTCCGCTTGCGTCGTTCCCGCCATATCGATCCCATCGCGAATTCGTGATGGCGGCTATCGCGATGGCGGAGCGAGATTACGACGACTGGCTTGGATTCGCCGCCTTTTGCCGCGTCGCGTCCAGGGTCTTGCGGACAACGGAGAGGAACGTTTCGCGAGAAGGGTTTCTGGACCAGAGGAACGTCGTCGCCGACGCCGCCCTGCGAGCGCGTCGAATTCGGGGTCGTAACCCGTGCAGAACACGATCGGCGTGTCCGGCGAGATTTGCTTGATATAGTTGTGTACCTGGTGGCCCGTGTACTTGGGCATAATGGCGTCCAAGACCGCCAAGGAGACGCGATCGCGGTTCTTGTCGAAAACCCGCATGGCCTCCTCGCCGTCGCCGGCCGTGAGGACCTTGTAGCCGGCCGCTTCCAACGTGTGGACGCTGAGTCGTCGAACCGCCGGTTCATCCTCCGCCAGTAGAATCGTCTCTCCCCCCGGGGCCCTCTTGACGTTCTTCTGCCTGGAGTTCCTCGGTCTCCTCCTTTCCGGCAGGCAAATACAACTTGAACGTGGTGCCAATGCCCAGTTCGCTATCGAGGTGGATCGCTCCCTGGTGCTGGCGGACGACGCCGTAGACCTGGGCCAATCCCAACCCCGTTCCCTTGCCGACTTCCTTGGTGGTGAAGAACGGCTCGAAGATCCGCTTCTGAACGTCGCGGGGGATGCCGCAACCGGTGTCCGAAACGCTGAAGACGACGTACGGTCCCGGCTGGATTTCGTACTGCGGATCCCAGTCGGCGTCCGTCAGAAACACACTTTCGGTCGTTAGGCGGATAGCGCCGCCGTAGCGGCCTTCGGCGGGGGCCCACATGGCATCGCGGGCGTTGACGCACAAGTTCAAGAGGGCCTGCTGGAGCTCTCCCTCGTCCGCAAAGACGGTCCCCGCGCGCTCGTCCAGCGAAAGGGCCACGGAGACCTGCTCTCCGACGGCGTGACGGACGAGCTCGGCCAGGTCGCGGACGAGCAGATTGGCATCGATGTTGTTAAGCTCGATAGCGCGGCGGCGGCTGAAGCCGAGGAGCTGTCGCGTCAACGCGGCTGCAAGTTGACTTCCCTTGATCACCTGCTGCAAATCGTCGTAGCCTCGATCCTCCGGACTGAGCTCGCTGAGGGCGCAGGACGCGTAGCCGCCGATGACCTGAAGCAAGTTGTTGAACTCATGTGCGATTCCTCCGGCCAGTTGTCCGATTCCTTCAAGTTTCTGGGCCTGGCGAAGGTCCTCTTCGGCCTGGTAGTCGATGACGACCTTGGAGGCGGTATCCGCCAGGTGCGCGAGAAATGCGTCGTCTTCGTCAGTGACGGGGCGCCGTGCGAAAATGGCGAACACGCCGGTATTCTTGTTGTGTTGGTCGCGCAACGGGTAGCCCGCAAACGAAACCAGCCCCATTCGTTTTGCCCATTCGGGGTCGTGGACGCGCTGCTCGACTGCAATGTCGTTGCAGACTAGTTTACTTTCTTGACTTTCGGCGATCGCGCCAATCCCGTAAAGCCCCAGCGGAACGCGGCGATCGTCGTCTTCGATCTGCGTGCCGCATCCCGATCCGGCGACCAAATGCAGGCACTGATCGCGGCGGCTGCACAAACGATCTTTGTCCGTCGCCGCGGCGTGGATGCAGCCGGAGTCGCAAAGGTCTCCCTTCCGCAACAGCCAGACGCCGCAGAAACCGATGTCCATAAGCTCGACCGCGGCGGCGGTTATCTTCTCGAGCTTTCCCGCCAGCGGGCCGGGAAGGAGCAGTTCCCTCTGAAGGCGGTTGAGGCCGTCCAGCCGCCGGGCATAGCGCTCCAGCGCTTCGTCGGCGCGGCGCCGTTCGGCGGCGGCCTCTTCGAGCGCTCGAGTCCGCGCCGCGACCATCGTTTCCAGTTCTTCCATCTTCAGCGCCGCCTGGCGTCCCAGCCGCCAGCGCCTCTCGAGCGAGGCGACCAACTGGCGGACCTCGATGACGTCAAACGGCTTTTTCAGAATCAAGAAGCGGTCCGTCCGGCCAAGCTCCTGGACAATCTCTTCCCAAGTCTGGTCGGAATACGCCGTGCAGATCACGATCAAGATGTCCGGGTCAACCTGCCAAATATGGCGGATCGTTTCCACGCCGTCCCAACCCGGCGGCATGCGGACGTCGACGAAGGCCAGCGGATAGGGGCGTCCGCCGCGGCGCACCTCTTCGACCATCGCCAGCCCTTCCCGGCCTTGGTGCGCCGAATCGACGGCATACTTTGGCGCCGCGTCGGGAGTCGCCGCCGGCGTTCCGAACAAGGCGGCGGCGGCTTCGTCGATTTCCTTGCCGCCGCCGGACTGCAGGATCTTGCGGAAGTCCTCGTGGATCGACGGCTGGTCGTCGATCACCAAAATCCGCGTGGCCTCGCCTTGCTGTGCGGTATCGGCTTGGGCCGCATCGAGTTCGATTGCGGAGTCGGCTTGAAGAGTCGCCATCGTCTTTTACGCGCGCGGTCTTGTCCTTGCGCGGTTCCTCGGCAGACGCCCCCGCGCAAGGCGCGTTAGAAAAAGAACACTTTCTCATCGCCAAAGCACCTTCCCGGCGGTGGGCCGTCCCTATGAGTCTAGCTTGCGGACTGACTCAACGGGGAAGAGAGTGTGGTAATTCGCGCAGACAGAGAATTCCTTGCCGGCAGCCCTGGAAAAGGCCGCGCGGTCGCGACGGATTTAACGCCGGCAGCGAATCTGCCGCCGAGCGATCGACCAGCCGTCAATGTTGTCCAACGATTCGCGCCAAGCCGAGCAGTTTCGAGCTTATTTTAAGCTGGCTGCGCTTGGCGGCGTCCGGGTTGATTTGGAAACGCACCTTGTTCTCCTCCACAACGAAGTTGATGGTTCCTCCCTGTTCGGCAAATCCCGCTTCCTCGCCAACCAGCAGGATGGGTGCGTATTGAGCAAGCTTCAGCGCCTTGGATTTGTCCTCCGCTGTGGCCGAGGCTGCGACAAATAAAATGTGACAAGGCTTGTACTCGGCCATGGACGACAGCCGCAGCACCGCAATCGGCCGGCCTTCGAGTTTCTTCTGCGAGATTTGGTCCAATAGGCCGCCGAATGGATTTTTCCCCAGCACGCCGATCACCAGGGGTGCGTCGCGGCCGTAAACCGCCTCCTGCGGCCACTGTACATAGCGGCCGAAGTTAAACAGGTACGCCGCTTTGATGGCGTATTCCTGGTTAACCTCGGCGACGGGCTCTCGTGCCAATGCCGGCTGCGCAGCCGCCGCCAGCAGGCAAAGCGCAAGTATTGCTTTCGCCGGCACGTTTAATGCCTCCAGGTGACGGTGCCGTAGACGGCGCGGGGCACCTCCGTCTCCATTCCGGGCGCGGCGGCGGTGCCTCCGGCAAACTCCTGGTGTTGACTTTGCAAAAGGTTCTGTCCCACCACCTCCACTTCCCAATCGGTCCACGGCCGCCATGCCAAGCGCAGGTCCATGCTGAGGTAACTGGGCACGTTAAGCCCCGCAAGTTCGTCAACATAGCGGCCAGTCAGGTCGAATTGCCACTTCTCGCCGAGGTCCCAGGAGGAACGCAGGTAGACTTGGTTCACGGGATCGTCTCCCTCGGTGAGCGACAGTCCGTTCGCTTGCGTTTGCATCTCGAAAAACGTGTATTGCGCGAAGATCTGCCAGCGTTGGGACAGCGAGAAGTTGGCCGCCAGCTCCACGCCATAGGTCTCCGCTGATCCCCCGTTAGCTTCCACCAGGGGGACGATCAGGTGCGGCGGCAGCGGATCGATTTCCACGAACGGAGATCCCTGTATCGCGCCGATCAGATGGTCGTAGACGTTGTAGAACGTGGCAACGTCATAGGAGAACCGTTCGCTGACCTGCTTCCGATAGCCGATTTCATAGGCGATCAAGTCCTCCGAGATCAAGGTGTCGCTGCCGAAGGCGCGGGGATAGACGTCGGGGAACGTGGCGGGCAGCGTCGCCACGACCTGCTCTTCGGAGCGGGACGGGGTACGCACGGCGCGGGAGACGGCGCACCACAGCGACTGCTGCTTGTCCAGCGTCCACAACAGCCGCGCGGTGGGCTGATACTCCAGACCGGTGTAGGGGTTCTGCTCCAGTTTGCAGCCCAGCGTACACGTCCAGCGATCGGGCACGAGGGTGATTTCGTCCTGCACGAACTGGTTCGTATAGTTGGTGATGAAGGTGGGGCTGGGGAAGTAAGAACCGAATTGATCGCCGCCCGTCAGGTAACTGTCCACGTTGCGGTAGCCCGCGCCGCAGGTGATGCTCTGCCGGCTGCCCAGGGGAAAGCGATACTGAAAGTCGATGTCGCAGGTCTTCACCGTCTCCGCCTGCACGGACGACATCCGCGAGATCCGATCGTAGTAGGTTTGCAAGCTCCAATCGCGGTCTTCGTCGTAGACGTGCCGCCAGCGTGCCAGCAGATCCTCGCCGAGTTGGAGTTCGCCGATGGTGGGGTCAGTGAGGACGACGCCGTTTGCCGTAGCGCCGTCGAAGTGGTCTCCTTGGAAGGTAAACAGGTCCTTCTTTTCCAGTCCCGGATCCCAGTCGGCACGGAAGCCGACGCGCTGTTGGTGCCATTCGTCGCTGCCGGGCGGCTGCGGATCGGCGCCGGGACCGCGATCGAAGTACTTGCCGTAAACGCGCCAGTAGCAGTCGCCCGTATGGCCGCCGTAGCGCACTGCTGCCATCGAGCGGTCGTAGGTGCCTCCGCCGGCCGAGGCGTAAGCCCCCTGCGTGTCTTTTGCCTGCTTCGTGATGATGTTGATCACTCCGTTGACAGCGTTGGCGCCATACAGCGTGCCGCCGGGGCCGCGGATGACTTCAATCCGCTCCACGTCCTCCAAGAGCACGTCCTGCATGTTCCAGAACACGCCCGAGAAATCCGGATTGTAGACGCACCGTCCGTCGATCAGGACCAACAGTTGGTTGGCATAAACGGAATTGAAGCCGCGGGCGGTAATCGCCCAGGTATCGGTGTTGACTCGCGCCACTTCCAGGCCCGGCGCCATGCGAAGGGCCTCCGGGATACAGGTTGCTCCGCTGCGGTGGATCATTTCGTTGGTGATCACAAAGACGGCGGCTGCCGAATGCGCCAGCGTGCTTTGCTCCTTGGTCACCGACGTGACCGGTTCGTCCATCGCCAGCGGGGTCGTGGAATGGGCCACCACCGGAGTCTGCGCGAGCTGCTCGACGTCCAAATCCAACAACTTGCTGCCGTCGCCGGCGGAGTTTCCCGCTTGCGGGCCGGCTTGATTGGCCGTTGAGGGGTCCGATGACGGAGTCGGCTCCGCTGCCGCCGCCGGCACGGCAATGCACAGCGCCACGGCCAGCAGCACGCCGCGGCCGAAATCTGCAGAACGTCACACAAGGCCCAGTCATCATTAGTTCTCAGCTTGGCGGCGGACGTTGCCGTCGGCAGCCCTTCGTTCCACAGCCGCAAACCGCCGTGCAACGAAACTGTCACGCGTGCCGGCCGCTACGTTTGTATCGGATATCGCGATAAGTGCGCGTCATGGCGAAACGACCGAAATGGGAACGTTCAGGCGTCCGGCGCGGACAGGCGGTTCGGTTGCGCCGGTTAACCAAGATATGCCGGCCCACTACGAGAAATCAGACCTGCCCGGAATGAAAGAAAAGCGGTGCCTGGAAGCAAAATCGGCGATAGTCGTGCAATTTCGCAAGTTTTTATGCGTTAATAATACTTGATTGGCAGGGGAGTCCCAGGACGAAAGTCGCGCCGCGGCCGGGACCGTCGCTTTGGGCGACGAGCGTCCCGCCCAGCTCCTTGGCCGCGTTCGCCGAGCTGTGCAGACCGAAGCCGTGGCCGTGTTTCTTCGTGGTAAAGCCGTGCGCGAAGATCCGTGTGAGATTGTCCTCGGATATCCCCACGCCGTTGTCGGCGACCTCGAAGAGCACGTTTTCCTCTCCATCGTCGCAGCCTTTGCGAATCCGCACCGTGAGGCAGCGTTGCTTCTCGGTTCCTTCTCCCATCGCGTCCTTGGCATTGGTGACGAGGTTCACCAGGATTTGCAGCAGCTTGGACTTGTCGGTCTGCACCCGCGGCAGGTCGGCATAATCCCGCACGACATTGATGGCGTGTTTCATCAACGACGTGGAGTTGATGCGCAAGGCGTCATCCAGCATTTCCGCCGGCGAGACTGTTTCCGTCACCCCCCCCACGCCGGCATAGGACTGTTGCATCGCCACGATGGTCTTGACGTGGTTGACGTTCTTTGCCAGCTCGCCGAGTTCTTCGGTCATTGTGACTTGCTCCTCTTTCAGGCCCGCGCAAACAAGGCGCAGAAAGCGCGGGATCTGCTTTCCCTGCTGGTGCTCGGTGAGGAAGCCGCCGAGGTCGCCCTGGTGTTGGTCCAGCATGTCCAGCGCGCGGACCGCGTCGGCGATTCTCCAGCCGCGAACGCGATTCACCAAGAGCGACATGGAGACATTGATGCTGTTCAACACGTTTCCCACGTTGTGCAGCACGTCGGTGGCGATCTCCGCCATGCCGGCCTTGCGGGCGGCGTCCACCAATTGGCGATGAACCTCTTCCAGCGACTGCTCCGCCCGCCTTCGCTCGGCAACTTCCTTGCTCAGCTCGTGGTTGGCTTCGGAGAGCTGGCGGGTGCGTTTTTCCACGCGGAGCTCGAGTTCGTCGTGGGCCGCCCGCAGTTCCCGCTCGCCGTGCTCGATCTGGTCGAGCATAGCGTTGAACTCGTCGTACAGCGTGCCGAGCTCGTCGTCGGCCTCTTTGTGTACGCGGAGCGAATAGTCGCGGGCCGACGAGATCCGCTGCGCGGTTTCGGCCAGCCGCACGATCGGCCCGGAAACGACCCGCTGCAGGCGGAAGGA
The DNA here is from genome assembly GCA_963707295.1 of uncultured Planctomycetia bacterium. Taxonomy (GTDB): domain Bacteria; phylum Planctomycetota; class Planctomycetia; order Pirellulales; family Thermoguttaceae; genus JANXQG01. Next base: position 660,445 of record CAVPPL010000005.1, on the reverse strand, counting down.
CAAGAGGACGCCACTCCCAGCGAAACCAGCAACACGACCGCGGCGATTGCCGCGTGCCGGAAAACCTGGTCGTACAGGTCGCTCATGCCGGCGCGAATGTAGATCGTTCCCACCCGCTCGCCGTCGTGGCGAAGCTGTTCAATGACCACCAGCCGGTCGCGGAAGAACTCCGGCCCCTCGTCGGCGGGCGGCTCGGCCGGCGCCTCGATGCGTGCCCCCGGCGCATGGTACGCCGCGAAGAGCTGGCCTTTTGCGTTGTAAAGGCAGGCCAGTTGCACCGTCCCTTGCAACCCGAGGGAGGAGAGCACCTCGCGGGCCGCGTCGGAATCGTCGAACCTTAGTGCGGTAATGCTGTTGGAGCCCACGACTTTGGCCAGCGCCGACACCTGCTGCACTTTCGAGGCGCGGAGCGAAAGGATGCCGTTCCATACGTAGGCGACCGTTGACAGGACCAGCGCCGCTCCGCAGGCCGTTCCCACCAGGAGGTTCAATTTCGCTCTAATCGATGATTTGCCGAGGGCTCGCATGATGATGATAGATCGTCATTGTCAAGGGTACGGTCCGCCGAGGGTCAGTTTTCCCCCACGATTTTCGCCAGGCCAAGAAGTTTTGAACTGATCTTGAGTTGCCCGCGTTTGGCTGCGTCCCGATTGATTTCGAAATGCACCTTGTTGTCCGCAACGACGAAGTTGATGGTCCCGCCGCGTTCGGCGAACCCCGCGTCATCGCCGACCAACAGAACCGGCGAGCGCTGCGTCAGTTTCAGCGCATCGGACTTGTCCTCCGCCGCGGCCGATGCGGTGACAAACAAGATGTGACAAGGCTTGTAGTCGGCCATGGACGACAGTCGCCGCACGGCGATCGGCCGGCCGTCGATTTTCTTCTTTCCCATTTCGTCCAACAGCGGGCCGAAGGGATCGCTCCCCAGCACGCTGATGACCAGCGGGGCGTCACTGCGCTGGAACGCCTCCGGCGGCCATTGCACGTAACGCGCGAAGTTCAGCAGATAGGCCGCCTTGACCGCATATTCCGGATAGGCTTCAGATGCGGGGGCTTGTGCCGCCGCCGGCAGCGCGGCGGCAACTAGCCAGAAAAACACAATTGTCGCGGTTGACCGCACAATCAAGACCTCTAAGCGAAGTTGCAGAAGCCGCCGTTTTTTCAATGCGAGTTTCGTACCCCCGCCGCGGCGTCTGCCCGCAAGCTCCCAAGGCGTCATGGACCAAATGCAACGAGGCAGCCACGTGCAAGGTTTTTGCCGGATGCCGCGTTAGCGAGCGTCAAAGCGGACTTCCCCGTTCGCGCAGACTCGCGGAATCATGGCCGGCAAGTATACTTTATTCCTGCGCAGGGAGAAAAACAACGGCACGCCGTCCAATAGGCTTGAAAGCACGGTCTGGGAAGCTGAAAAGGGGATATGGTATCTGAGCCGCGTGACGAGTTTTTACGCGCGCGATTGCCTTTTTCGGCGTCGGGCCGTTTGGAAGCCTTGCCGCCGGCTGGCTGACGAAGCAACCCGGCGCGCGCGGGTCGCCCAGCTTAGCGGCGCGAAGGTTGTGCTGGCGGCCGCGTGGTTCGCGGTCCGGTTGCCTGCCCTTCGCGAGTTGATCCGGTCGATCTACCGGCGGATCGGCATCCTGCCCGACATTTCCTCCGGTGTGCCGACGGTGGCCGATATTGAGACGGAGGACGAAACAGAGGACGAGCCGAGCGCGGGATGAACGAGGTTTTTCGGAGGTTGTTTGCCTTTGGAGCTGTGCTCGCGAATAATTATGCCATTCGCGGTCAGTAGCGATGGGTAATCGCGCGTCATTGCGGACACGGCTACTCGAAACGTAAGCGAGGGATTCGCACATCACAACCCGAAGCGTCAGCGAGGGGCGAGGAGCGATCCTATGCTTTTGAAGAAATTCCGGTTTGCTATTCGTCACGCCAGAACCCCGGTCCTTGCACTTGCGGCGGTTCTCGCCATGCTCGCGCTCGCCGCGCGGGCCGAGGCGCAGCAGGATGTCCTGCCGAACATCCCCACGGGAACCATTTCCATCGACTTGCAGACTGTCGCAACCGGCCTCGGGGCCCCTGACTACGCGATTAGCGAGCCGGGCGACCCCAGCCGCCTCTTCGTCGTCGATCAAAACGGGCTGGTGCGCGTGATCCAAAACGGCAGCTTGCTGCCCACGCCAGCCCTCGATCTCCGCAGCCTCATCATTGGCGCATCCAGCACTTCGGACGAGCGCGGCCTCTTGGGGTTGGCGTTCAGTCCCGACTTCAACAATCCCGCCAGCCCCGGCTACCATACGTTGTATACCTACGACAGCCAGGCCAACGGGACTTCTCCGACTTACCCAGTCCCCAATGGCGCAAGCCAGAGCTATAAAAACGTGCTCAACGAGTGGAAACTCAGTTCCAGCAATTCCAATACGTTTGATCTCGCTTCGCGCCGCGAGGTGATCTCCTTCGGCAAGAATGCCGCCAACCACAACGGCGGCACCATTACCTTCGGCCCGGACGGCTATCTCTATTTGGGAACGGGCGACGGCGGCGACTCCAACGACGTCGGCCCCAGCCACGTCGAGCCCGGCGGCAACGCCCAAAACCTCACCGTCGCATTGGGAAAAATGCTTCGCATCGACCCCTCGAGCCCGGCCTTGACGACCGGCAGCAGCAACGCCGTCAGCAGCAACGGGCAATACCGCATCCCGGCCGACAACCCGTTCCAGGCAGCGGGCCAAGCGCCCGAGATCTACGCCTATGGGCTGCGCAACCCCTATCGCTTCTCCTTCGATACGGCCAACGGGCAGCTCATCGCCGCCGATACCGGTCAGAACACCGTCGAGGAGGTCGACCGAATTGTCCGCGGCGGCAACTTTGGCTGGGCGGTGAAGGAAGGCGATTTCCTCTTCAATCGTACCAGTGGAACCGGCGGTTCCGCCGGGACGGTCGGCGCTCGCAGTCCTGGCAGTCCGGCCGGGCTCATCGACCCGATTTCGGGGCTGGCCGGAACGGTGGAGTACGACCACGGCGACGGCATCGCCGCCATCGGCGGTTTCGTCTACCGCGGCGCTGCCGATCCTGAATTGGACGGCAAGTATGTCTTTGGCGACCTGCAAGGCCGTCTCTTTTATGCCGACCTTACTACCGGCCAACTCAACGTGCTCTCGCTGCCGCAGTTTTCGTCCAATTTTTTGCCTAACGGGCTAACGCTGCACGGCTTCGGGCAAGACGCCAACGGCGAGTTGTACGTGCTGGCCACCAACACCGCCCCCAGCGGCACGGGCGGGGTCGTTTACGAAATCGCCCACGCGCCCTCCGCGCTGACGTGGAGCGGCAACGTCAACGGCGCGTGGGACATTTACACGACCGCCAACTTCAACGGCAACACGTCGCACGAATTCATCAACGGTGACAAAGTAACCTTCAGCAGCAGCGGCGCGAACCGGGCGATCACGATTGCCGCGGGCGGGGTATCGCCCGGCAGCGTCGTCTTCTCCAACACGGCCGGCAAGAGCTATTCGATCTCCGGCGGTCCGATCTCGGGGACGACGAGCCTCTCGGTTTCCGGCGGCGGGCTGGTCTTGCTGAGCAATTCCAACTCCTACACCGGAGGCACGTTTGTCAGCAGCGGGACGCTTGAGATAACCAGCGTGAGCGGCCTGGCCGACGGGTCCAATCTGACAATCGGCAACGCCGCGAAGTTCCCGGCGCCTGTCGTGCCGTCGCTTGCTGACCCGGCAAGCATCGCGCTGCTCTCTACGCCAACGACGGCATCCGTTCCGGAACCAGGAACGCTCACCCTACTCGTCGCCGGTGCCATGTGCGTTCTATTTTGCGGTTGGCGGCCGCGCAGGGGCTTTGGCTCTCTGCCAAATGATCGAGTAGTTCGTGTCAGCAGATGAAACGGGCCTGCGCAGCCGCAGACCGCCATTCGGTTGACCAGCGTTGGCACACGTTATAGACTTCCCAGCATCAGGACTTTTTGCCTGTCAGCCAACTGGAGATTGAACTGTACAACCGATGTCCGACGGGCGGCCCCCTACTGGAAGCCCGCGGCCGACGGCTTTGACATTCTCGTGGCCGATCCGTCGCTGACGAGTGGCGTGGAGATTTGCCCAAACGACAAGCAGCCTTACTATATTGACTGGATCGTCGTGCAAAAATGAGCAAGCTGGGGAACAAGGATTTGAACCTTGACTAACTGATCCAGAGTCAGTCGTGCTACCGTTACACCATTCCCCAAAGGTCGGGCGGCTGATCGGAAAAACTGCTAAACCATCCCGATCAGGCAAACTTTTACCTTTTTTAAGGTACGGCCTGCCATGCCCCGCGTCAAGAGGGACCCTGGCCCGCTGGCCCTGGTTGACGCTGCGGTGCCGCACATCCTATACTCGGCGGCTGGAAAAGAAACAGTTTTTTCCGACAAAGGAGCGATTGTTTTACTATTCGGCGCAGGTAGTGTAGAATCAGCGAATGGAGGTTTCTTTGTCCATGCCCGAGCTACGCACCGTCGAAGGCCCGCACGCCGGCGGAGTGTTTCATCTCGAACGGGAATCGGCCGTTCTGGGCCGGCATCCCGATTGCGACATCGTGCTGGACTCCGGCGCGGTGAGCCGCCAGCATGCGCGAATCCTGCGGATCGACAACGCGTTCTTTATCGAAGACATGCAGAGCCGCAACGGCACGTATGTCAACGGCCGGCAAATCCGCGAACGGCTGCAACTCGACGACCAGGACCGCATCACGCTCTGCGATGTTGTGTTGCTCTTCAAGGACGAAAGGCAGCCTCCGCTGCCGCACGGCGTTGACCCGCAAACGAAAACCACTCCCATCCGCGATACGGCAACCATAGGCGACTCCGGCGCGGTGCTGATTGACGACGAGCCCGACGACGGCGGCTCCGTCTTCCAGCAGCGGGTGAACGTCTCCTCCGGCACTTCGAGCCTGCGGCTTGAGCAGAATCCGCAGGCCAAGCTCAAAGCGTTCATGGAAATCAGCAGGAACCTGGGCCGGGCGCTGGCCATGCACGATGTGCTGCCGAAAGTGCTCGACAGCCTGTTCACGATCTTCCCCCACGGTGACCGCGGTGTGATCGTGCTCCGCGACGGGCCGACGGGCAAGCTCATTCCGCGGGCCCACAAACACCGCCGGCCGGAACTGGTCGATACCGTGCGCATCAGCCGCACGCTCGTGAAGGGCGTGATGGAGAGCAAGGAGGCGATCCTCTCGGCCGATGCCTCTTCGGACAAGCGATTCGCGGCCGCGGAAAGCATCGTCGATTTCCATATCCGGTCGGTGATGTGCGCCCCGCTGGTCACTAGCAGGGGCGACGTCTCCGGCGTGATCCAGATCGACACTTCCGACCAGCGGAACCGCTTCACAGGCGACGACCTGGAAGTGCTGGCGAGCGTCGCCTGCCAGGCGGCCGTCGCCGTGGAGAACGCCGAACTGCACGAGACGGCCGTCCGCGACCAGCGGCGAAGCCGCGAGCTGGAAGTCGCCCACGACGTGATGCGGCGCTTCCTGCCGCAGTCGCCGCCGCAGATCGAGGGCTATGAGTTCTTCGATTTCTACGAGCCTGCCAACGAGTTGGGCGGCGATTACTTCGATTACATCCGCCTGCCCGGCAAACGGCTGGCAGTGGTTGTGGCCGATGTATCGGGCAAGGGGATTCCGGCCTCGCTTTTGATGGCGCGGCTTTCGGCCGACGTCCGCTATTGCCTGGCGAGCGAGCCGACGCCGGCGGAAGCGGTTGCCGAGCTGAATCGCGCCTTCATGGCCGGCGGCTGGGAGGACCGCTTCGTGACGCTGCTCCTGGCGGTGCTCGATCCGCACAAGCACGAATTGACGTTCGTTGACGCCGGACATCCGCCGCCGTATCTCTATCAACAAGGCAAGGCGATCGCGGCCATCGACGATGAGAACACGCGGCTGCCGCTGGGCGTAGCGGCCGACGCCGAGTACACGCAGGTCACGTATCAGCTCGCGCCGGGCGATCGGCTGGCGATGTACACCGACGGCTTCTCGGAGGCGATGAACTCGAAGGAGGAGCTTTACGGCCTTGATCGCCTGCACAAACAGATGGGACTCGCCTCCGGCGGCGTCGCTGCGCAAGGCCGAAGCATCCTCCGCAACGTCAAGGATTTCGTCGGCGACCAGGCGCAGAGCGATGATATGTGCCTGGTGTGTTTTGGGCGGGGCGAGCAGGGTGGGATGGGCGAGTGAACGCTGGCCCACCGATTCCTAGTCTTGAAGGTTCGATTGAATTGTGCGATCGCAATGCAAACCTCTGCCAATGGATAGTCCCGTTATGTCCGACGCGACGAAAAATGCCGTATGCGATCATTGCGGCTCGCGCATGGAGCAAGGACTTGCAACGGCGCGTAAAGTTTCCGCTCGTATTCGTAATACCGGGCAAGCCTACTTCGGCGAACCAATTCGCGGCACTCCGCCAAGGTCTAGAAAATGAGCCGCGAAAACGAGCTTACGCGGTTGTCGGCCAGCGATGTACTGAATGTGGAGCATTGCAGTTTTTTTCCGGCGAAGAGATTTCGTGGGAACCATGATAGGAAGGCCGAGAACTCAAGATAGATTGCTTCCCACCTCTCGCCCGATTCCCAGCGTCACTTTAAGGCACTGTTCCACTTCGAGCATTTGGTCGTCAGTTAGGCGGCCGATTGTGGTGTGAATCAACGACGAATCAATCGTCGCGAGGTTCTCACATTGGACGACCGAGACGGCGCGCAGACCGGAAAACTTTCCCGTCTGCGAAGACGGATCAACCTGAACCTGGGTGCCGGATGCGCTAAAGCGCCGCGGGCTGCTGGTAATAATTGCGACGATGGTGTCGGTCAGCCGCTGATTGAGGAAGTCGCTTTGTACGACGAGAGCGGGACGGACCTTGCTGCCGCTGCGGTCGCTGAAAAAGACCTCGACGATAACGATATCGCCGCGTTTCATGATTCGCGCGATACCCGCGTTACCGAATGGACCATGTCGTCGTAGATATCCATTTCCGGATCGTCCCACCCGGCACGCCTGCCGGCTTGCTCAAGCAGATATTTCTGCTCTTCCAGCGATAAGGGGCCGCTTTGTAGCAAGGGTCGAAGCTGTTCAAAAACCTCGGCTTTCAGAAGCATATAACGCTTTTGTGTTTCCGGGTCGATGATTTCCAGCGGTCGCTCGCCTGCCTCTTCCACGGCCTTTCGGATTTCTGGGCTTAATGTTGTCGTCATGGCATGCCTTCGGTCATATAAGGGACTAGTCTAATACGTTAAGCGTAGCCGGTCTATCCCGCCGGCTTCGGGTTAATGAGCGCCGGCGCAAGTTCGCCAGCGTTCGTAGCGCGGGTTTGGCTTGACCCTGCGGCGTGACGAGGCCGGCATGAGGAAACTCATGCGGCACGGCGTCCTCGAACTGGTTCCAGAATATGCCTTGAACGCATGGCTTGGCCAGCAAGAGCGGCACGTAGCGCACCGCCCAGGATTGCTGCACGGCGCGGGACCAGGTTGCGGTTGTGGACTCGCCGGCCGCGCACGTGTTTTGCCGTGCCTTGGGGTCCGCGCCGTCGCCGCTGGGCACGCTGATGCCGACCAACAGCGGCAGGCCAAAGCCGCTCCAAATGTCCAGTTGCCGGCTGAGATCCAACTCGCTCCGCGGCAGCGTCCCGCCCGCGCAGCAGGAGAAGTTCATATCCAGCAGAATGGCCCGCAAGTCGATACGGGCACGCACCAGCGCGTCGGCAAAATGTAGCGGAGCGAGGTCGGCTGCCTTGTGACCGAGAAACTCGCCCCACGGCTGATCGATAGCCACGGCATGCGGCCGTTCCGGATCAAGCTGCTTGACGCGGCAGACGACCCAGGCCACAAGCCGCAGCCGCTCCTCGTCGGAAAAGCTGATGGCCTGCGGCGTGTTCGCCTTGGCTGCGCAGTGCCAGAGATCGACCTTGCCCCGATAGCGATTGACGGCCGCCTCGACGAAGAGCCCCGCGGCGGAAAGCATGCTCTCGAAATCGTCATCCCAGAGATAGACCCAGTCAGGCAGGCCGCGGGCGTCCAACTGCACGAGCGGTCCCAGGCACGTGCGAATGCCCTGCGCGGCACCATTCGATGCGGCGATCGCAATCGGACCAGTCGAACTGGCCCTCGACGGCCTCCACGTCGCGCCAGTAGATCGGCACCCACGCCACGTTGAAGGCGGCGAGGAACAGCCGGGCGGTGGCGTCGTCCATGCCCGCGCGGCCGAGCTCGCCGCAAAGCAGCGAGGGCAGGCGGCCGGTCGCGCGGCGGCGGTTGGCGATCGCTTGATCGGTGTACGTGGCGGCAAGCAACTGACCGGCGTCCAAGGCCAAGCGCAGGGAATCCTGCGCGGCGCGGCCCTCGTCGGCCTCGGGATCAACGACGGCTTGCGAAAACTTCGCCTGCGATTCCTTGAGCAGCCGAACAACATCTTCGGGAACCGTCACCCCGCCTGTCTCCCAATCGAAAAGCTGCGATCGCAGGAGGTTGAGCGTGCCGCGAGCGAGCTCTAACGGCAGGTGATACGGTTCCCAGCGTTCGACGAGCGTGCCAGTGGAGAGGGCCAGCACGCCGTGTCCGTTGACGTGCCAGGGAACGGTCACGCAGCCGGAGTCGGGCACGTCTCGCTCCAGCACCAGTTCACCGTCGTCCAACTCGACTTGGGCGAGCCAAGGCGTGCGGTCCATGCCCGCCATGTACATGAACTGTAGCACCTCTTGCGTGACGCGCTCGGGCGGAGAAACAATAAATCGCATCTGCCCCATCGGAGCGGGATCCTATGAGCCGCGGGGAATGCCCACACGGAATGATTCCGCCGGGGTCGCCAAAGGCAAGGAGGGTTAATTAGTTGCCCTAACGGAATTCTAGCTTGTCGCGACGAAAGGTTCAAGCCGCATGGAGCTGAGTGCTTATTCCTCCTAGCCGCAGGATGTCCCGCTATATGCGGGGAGGGCCGGCGCCGGCTCGTCAGCCGTGTTGAATGCACTCTCGCTTGCGGGATCGAGCCTGAATTCTGTACAATCCTCGACTTGCCTGCAATTGACCGCGAATTCAACTCTGAATTGCCACAACTATCCAGACCGATCCGCCGCATCGGATGAACAAGGCTAACCGCGCAAACCGATCGAGCTTGTTGTCTTCGTCCGGTTTTTCAGACTTGGTCAGCGGCCGGCGGCGCGGCGCGGCGGCGTCTGCATTAAGGGGAATGCTTGCCCTGGTCGAAGTGCCCTACAGGTGGGTCGTGCGGCGGCGCAACCGCCTTTATGACTCCGGCGCAAGCAGCATCCAACGCGTCGAAGTTCCGGTAATCAGCGTGGGAAATCTAACTTTGGGCGGCACGGGCAAGACGCCGATGGTCGAATGGATTGTGCGGGAGTTAATTCAACAGAGGAAGAAAGTCGGCATCGTAAGCCGCGGATATGGTGCCCGCGGCGGCGTGAACGACGAAGCTCTCGAGCTGGCCTGGAAACTGCCGGGCGTGTCGCACGTGCAAAACCCCGATCGGCTTGCGGCGGCACGACAAGCGATCGACGAGTTCGGCTGCCAGGTGCTGGTGCTGGACGACGCATTTCAGCATCGTCGCATCGCCCGCGACCTCGATATCGTTCTATTGGACGCCTTGGAACCGTTTGGTTTTGAGCGCGTCTTCCCTCGAGGCACGCTCCGCGAGCCGGTCGAAGGGCTGGCACGCGCACACGTCGTTGCCCTATCGCGGGCTGATCTAGTTTCGGCCGAAGAGCGGCATGCTCTCCGCACTCGGGTGGCAAATCTGTCGCCGGCGGCTGCTTGGATCGAAGTCGTCCATGCGCCGGTGGAGCTTGTCGCGTATGGAGGTGATGGGAAGGCAGGCGAGACGCCCGCACCACGCCAGCCGTTAGAAAGCTTTCGCGGGCGGCGCGTGCTGGCGTTCTGCGGGCTCGGCAATCCGGCCGGCTTTCGGCACACACTCACGGCCTGCGGCTACGAAGTCGCCGCGTTCCGTGAGTTTCCTGACCACTACCAATATAGCCAAGCCGATTTCGATCAACTGGCCGCCGGAGCGCAGGCGTTGAATGTTGATGCAGTCATTTGCACGCAAAAGGATCTCGTAAAGATCCGTCGCGATCGGCTTGGCGATAGGCCGCTCTGGGCGATTCGAGTCGGAATCGAGTTTCTCTCCGGTCGGGAAGTGCTCCGAAAGATGCTATCAAACGTCGTCTCTTCTCCACTTTGACATTGACCCAACCGGCCTTTCTACTACAATCCGGCGACCCGTAGGTCCCTCTTGCCGAGAGGAACGAATGCGGCCACAGTTGGAAAAAAGGCAAACCCGGTGCGCGTTTTGGGGTACATTAGTCCTTTCCGGCAGAAAGGACCTACATCCATGAGCGAAAACGAACCCAACGAACCCCATAGCGGCGCGGTGGCCCTTGAAGCGGCTCGACGCGTCAAGCTGCGCAGAATAGAAGAACTGGGCATCGACCCTTGGGGCCATCGTTTCGACGAACATTCCCCCATCTCCGCGATCCGGACCCGCGAAGGCGAAATCACCTCCGAGCCCGCGGCTGAGCAGGGCAAGCCGCCGATCCACCACGGCCCAACGGTCCGTGCCGCTGGGCGCATCGTTCTCCAGCGCGGCCAGGGCAAACTGCGGTTCCTCGAATTGCACGATTGGACCGGCCGCATCCAGGTGGCCATCGGCATGAGCCAGGTTGGCGAAAAGAACTGGGAGCTTGCCAAGAACTTCGACCTGGGCGACCTGATCGGCATCGACGGCGAGCTCAAGCGCACGAATGTGGGCGAGCTGACGATCTTCGCCACGGACCTCCATTTTCTCTCGAAGTGCATCGAAACGCCGCCGGAGAAGCATAAGGGGCTGGCCGATCCCGAACTGCGGCAGCGGATGCGCTACCTTGACCTCGTCCACACCGAGGGCCAGTTGGAGCGCTTCATGCGGCGGACGAAGATCGTGCAAGCAATCCGGAATACGCTAGCCGCCGAACGCTTCGTCGAGGTCGAAGGACCGACGCTGCATGCCGTCGCCGGCGGCGCGGCCGCGCGGCCGTTCATCACGCACCACAACGCCCTCGATATCGATCTTTTCCTCCGTATTGCCTTGGAGCTGCACCTCAAGCGGCTGCTGGTGGGCGGCGTCGAGCGGGTGTACGAGATGGGACGCGTCTACCGCAATGAAGGCATCGACGCGACGCACAATCCCGAGTTCACGATGCTGGAGCTCTATCAGGCGTATGGCAACTACCACTCGATGATGGAGCTGACCGAGCGGCTGATCGTCGCCTCGATCCAATCCACCGGCCAATCGACCATACTGCAATGGGGCGACAAGCGGATCGACTTCACTCCGCCGTTCGCCCGCAAGACGTACGATGAGCTTTTTCAGGAACACGCCGGAGTTGATCCATGTGATGCCGCGGCCATTGCGGTTCTCGCCGCGCAGCTCGGCATCGAGACGGCCAACCGCCATCCCGATGTGATCAAGAACGACGTTTTTGAGGCCAAGGTGGAAGACGCCCTCATCGGGCCGATCTTCGTGATAGACTATCCGGCCAGCATCTGCCCGTTGACGAAGCGGAAGGCGTCGAACCCGGCCATCGCCGAGCGGTTTGAGCTTTTCGTGCATGGTATGGAACTGGCGAACGCCTACACCGAGTTGAACGACCCGGATTTGCAGGAGCAGCTCTTCACGCAGCAGCTTGCCGGACAGCCGGAAGAAGATTCGATGGCCAAGATGGACCGCGATTTCATCCGCGCCATGCGGCACGGCATGCCGCCCACGGGTGGGCTGGGCATCGGCATCGACCGGCTGGTGATGTTGTTGACGAATACGCAGACGATACGTGACGTGATACTGTTTCCGCTGCTGAGACCGGAAGCTGAATAGCGCGATCTTAGGACTTAGGTCTTAGGACTTAGGACTTAGGAATCCGAGGCCCGACGACCAAAGTCCCAAGACCCGAGACCTTCCAATGTACAAACTCCTCCTCTGCTGGCGGTACCTCCGCACGCGATACATCGCCATCGTCTCGATCATCAGCGTCATGCTGGGCGTAGCCGCGATGATTATCGTCAATAGCGTCATGGCCGGCTTCAGCCGCGACATGCAAGGCCGCATCCGGGGCATCATCTGCGACGTCGTTCTGGAAAGCGGTTCGCTGGAAGGCATGCGCGACTTCGATTGGCATGCGGAGCAGGTCCGCAAGATCGTAGGCGATCAAATCGAGGACATGACGCCGATCTGCTTCGTGCCGGCCATGCTCACCTTCCGCTGGCACGGCACGTTGGTCACCAACCAGGTAAACGTCATCGGCATCGACGAGAAGTCGCAGGGTCGAGTCAGCGACTTCGCCAAGTACTTGCAGCACCCGGAGAACCGCCGCGAGTTTAGCTTCAACCTCCGCGACGGCGGCTACGACGTTTATGACCATCTGGCCGAAGGCGCGAGCCGCCCGCGCGAGGCGATGCGGAAAGCGGGTTGGGAGCACCGCCGCGAAGTCGCCCAGGAGTTGGCCTACCAGGAGAAACTGGCGCAGGAAGCGCGGGGTGACACTCCGGTTGCACCGCCGAGCCCGTCAAACTCGGCCGCCGTGCCGCCCATGAATCCCTTCGACCGCCGCCCACCGTCTCCGGATCAAGTCAAGACGTTCGACATGGCCAAGGAACCGTGTACCGGCGTGGTGCTGGGGATCGCGCAAGCCAGTTTTCGCACAAAAGACGGCGAAGACCACTTTCGTGTCCTGCCGGGCGATGACGTAGACCTCAGCTTTCCCACCGCCGGCGCCGCTGAAGATCTCCAGCGACAAGTTCACTATCGTCGATTTCTACGAGAGCAAAATGCTCGAGTACGATCAAACCTTCGTCTTCATGCCCATCAAGGAACTGCAAAGGCAGCGCGGCATGGTTGAATCGGGCGTCGGCTACGTGAACGCGATTGAGATCAAGCTGAAGCCCGGCGTGGATGGAAACGTCGTCCGCGACAAGCTCCGCGCGGCCTTCGCGCCGGGGCTATATCACGTCGAGACCTGGCGCAACAAGCAGGGCGCGCTCCTAGCCGCGGTGCAGATGGAAACCACGCTGCTCAATATCTTGCTATTCCTGATCATCGCTGTGGCCGGCTTCGGCATCCTGGCGATCTTCTTCATGATCGTCGTCGAGAAGACCCGCGACATCGGCATCCTCAAATCGCTGGGTGCCTCCGGCCGCGGGGTGATGGGCATCTTCCTCACCTACGGCCTTTCGTTGGGCCTGGTTGGCTCAGGCGTGGGCCTGATCGGCGGTCTGGCATTCGTTCACTACATCAATTCGATCGCCGACTTCATCGGCTGGCTCACCGGCCGGCCGGTCTTCAACCCGGAAATCTACTACTTGTACAAGATCCCGACCGTCGTCGATCCGGAGACGGTCTTTTGGATCGTCGCCGGGGCATTGGGCATCGCGGTGCTGGCAAGCGTCTTGCCGGCCCTCCGCGCCGCCCGGCTGCATCCCGTGGAGGCCCTGCGCTATGAGTAACGTGGCAACCGAGTTCACCGCGGCTATCCCGACCGTTGTCCCCAATCTGCCCTTGGGCGAAAGCCGCGCGAGGGCAAGATTCCGCGGCATTCCGGCGGCGGATCAGTCTTGCTCGCCAAGGCGCTGCACAAGAACTATCGCAAGGGGCCGGTGGAGGTGCCCGTCCTCCGTGGAGTGAGCCTGGCCGTGCGGCAAGGCGAGTTTCTCGCCGTCGTCGGCCAGAGCGGCTGCGGCAAGACGACGCTCCTGCACCTGCTGGGCACTCTCGACTTACCCGACAGCGGCGAAATCCATTTCGAGGGCGAGCGGATCGACGACTTGCCTTCGCATCGCCGCGACTGGCTTCGCAACCGCCGCTTCGGCATGATCTTCCAGTTTTATCATCTGCTGCCGGAGATGACCACGCTGGAGAACGTGCTCGCGCCGCTGATGATCACGCACGGCGTCTTCAGCTATTGGCGGCAGCGGCGGCAATTCAAGGACCAGGCCGCCGAGTTGCTGGCGATGGTTGGCCTGGACCATCGTCTCAAGCACCGCCCCCGCGAGCTTTCCGGCGGCGAAATGCAGCGCGTAGCCATCGCCCGATCGCTCATCTCGCGACCTTCTCTCTTATTGGCCGACGAGCCGACGGGCAATCTCGACCAGGAGAGCGGCCGCGAAATCATCCGCATCCTCCGCGACCTGAACGAGCGGCAGCAGTTGACGGTCATCATGGTCACGCACGATCCGGCGATTGCCGCGAGCGCGGACCGGACGATTAAGCTGGTTGATGGGCGCATGGCGTGAGCCGCTTGTCAATCGTGCTTTTTCGAAGGTATAATTGGTGATGCGTCCAAAGATAGTGGAGGAAAGAGAATGGACCGAGACACGTTCAGCAGCACGATCCGCGCCTTCAAGAATCGCACTCCGTTTCGGCCGTTCACGGTGACAATGGTAAACGGCAATCGCTTCGAGGTTGACTACCCAGACGCCTTGGCATATCGGGACGGGATTGCACTATTTGCTGCGCCTGGCAACATACCGATCATCTTCGACAACGAAGGCGTAAGCGAGATCGTTGGCGATCTATCCAGCCGCGGCGCGGAGGCATAGAGTTAATGTCCTTCCAAGTCTACATCGACGGCCAACTTTACGCCAAGGAAGACGCCAAAATCAGCGTCTACGATCACGGCCTGCTTTACGGCGACGGCGTGTTCGAGGGCATCCGCAGTTATGGCGGCAAGGTCTTCCGCATGGAGGCGCACCTCGACCGCCTTTGGAACTCCGCCAAAGCCATCCTCCTGACCATCCCTATTTCCCGCGAGGAAATGGCCGCGGCGATCGAGAAAACCCTGGCGGTCAATGGCATTCAGGACGGGTACATTCGTGTCATCGTCACACGCGGCGCCGGCACGCTGGGATTGGACCCGAACCGCTGCGGTCGCCCAGGGGTGATCATCATCACCGACTATATCGCGCTCTATCCCGACGAACTCTATCGCAAGGGTCTGGAGATCGTCACCGTCAGTGTGGCGAGGAACCATCCCGCCGCGCTCAGCCCGCGAATCAAGTCGCTCAATTACCTCAATAACATCCTCGCCAAGATCGAAGGCTTGCAGGCCGGCTGCGTCGAGGCCCTGATGCTCAATCACAAGGGCGAGGTGGCCGAGTGTACTGGCGACAACGTCTTCCTGGTCCGCGGCGGCGAACTGCTCACGCCTTCGCTGGAGTCGGGCATTCTGGAAGGCATCACTCGCGACGCGGTGATCGAACTTGCCCGCGCGGCCGGCATCGCGGTCCATGAAATCCCGCTGACGAAGCACGACGTTTACATTGCCGACGAATGTTTCCTCACCGGCACGGCGGCGGAAGTCATTCCCGTCGTGAAGGTCGATAGCCGACCTATCGGCTGCGGCGTGCCGGGACCGATAACCCGCGGCCTGATCGAGCGATTCCACAAGCTGACGCGGGAGTAGCGGCACGTGCTCAAGAAACTGTTCGAACCACTGATTGCGTGGTACATGGCCACGTTGAAAGTCGGCGGCTATTGGTTGATCGCGCTGCTGATGGCGATGGAAAGCTCGATCTTGCCGCTGCCGAGCGAGGTGGTTATTCCGCCCGCCGCACATTTGGCGTACACCGACCAGATTCCGCTCAGCCTCTATGGCATTGTTATCGCCGGGACGATCGGCTCCTGGCTCGGCGCAACGGCCATGTATTGGGCCGCGCGGCTCGCCGGACGGCCACTCTTCTTGCGCTATGGAAAGTGGATTCTGATCACGCCCGAAAAGATTGAAGGTGCGGAACGATGGGCCGACCATTACGGCTCGATGGGCATCTTCGTCTCGCGGCTTTTGCCGGTCGTAAGGCACTTGATCGGCATTCCCGCCGGCGTGGTGAAGATGAACTACAAGTTGTTCTCGCTGTTCACGCTGCTTGGTTCGGCCATCTGGTGTGCAGTTCTTTGCTATGTCGGCGTCAAAATGGGCCAGGACGAGAAGCTCATGAAGGGCGAGTTGACGCAGATTTCCCTTTGGCTCGGTGGCGCGATGCTCGTGCTGGGCGGCCTTTATTACTTCGCCGTCCACCGGCAGATGAAGCGGCGGGTGCCGTAGGCGTGCAATCCTTTGCCGCTCTTCGCCTCATGCCGATTGGCGGCAATTCTTTTGCAACTCACCACGACTGGGGGGACGGACGATCCAAGGATCGTCGGCTAAAACCCTACGAACGCCGAGTTTGCCAGAGTGACGTAAAGTTAATATAGAGGCGGCAACCGTTCAACGACCTCCCACAAACGGCCCCTGCTCGCTGCCGCTCTCAGCACATTACTAAAAAGTCGGTGAAGAAAGATTGACGAAATATTCGCTTCGCACTAGAATACCCCCGGCGTCGAGTGTCGGTTTGGGTTGCGATTCAGGTTTTTCTGGTGCGGAGTCCCGCGCGGCTGTGAATAAATAACGCATCCAAAGGCAATGATTTAGGAGCGCGCGACAATGCAGGCCCACCGAGGGGCGGTGGAGATCGTAGTCCAGACACCCGCGAAGCTCAATTTGTTCTTCGAAGTGCTGGACAAGCGTGCCGACGGATACCATGAGATCGAAACGCTCATGTGTCCGATCAGTCTGTGTGATAGCCTTTACTTTCGGGGAACGTCGAGCCAAGACTTGGAATTGGACTGCTTCTGGGGCATGGCATCCCAAGGCGGCAGCGGCTTCGACGATGTGCCGCGCGACGGCAAGAATCTTGTCTGGCGAGCGATCGACTTGTTTCGCCGCCGGACGGGCACAAAGCAGGGCGCGCAACTCCGGCTCATCAAGCGAATCCCCACGGCCGCAGGCCTCGGCGGCGGTTCCAGCGACGCGGCAGCCGCACTGGTCGCCGCCAACTTGGGATGGAAACTGGATCTCTCGCTGCCCGAACTGGCCGCCTTGGCGGCTGAACTGGGCAGCGACGTGCCCTTTTTCCTCCACGGCGGCCCGGCCATTTGCCGCGGCCGCGGCGAGCGGATCGAAGCGGCCGGCGGGCTAGGGTTGATGCACTTCGTGGTCGTTCGGCCGCCTGAAGGGCTGGCAACGGCCGCCGTGTATGGCGCGTGCCGCCCGGCAGAGTCGCCGCGAGTGTCGCAACCACTGATTGACGCGCTTCGCCGGGGAGACGCCCGCCGAACGGGCAAACTGCTGTTCAACCGGCTACAGGCGGCGGCGGAACAGTTGTCGCCGTGGATCGCTCGGCTTGCTCGGCTGATGGCCGCCGAGGATTGCCTGGGCCACGGCATGAGCGGCAGCGGGACGGCGTATTTCGGCATGTTCCGCGGCGCGAGCCACGGCGCGGCGGGTAGCGCGGCGGCTGCGGGCCCGCGATATAGGTTGCGTGGTGGCGGTGCAAAGTTGCATATAGTTCGATATAACAGACAACAACGTAGGAAAGAATCCTGCGGACGAACGGTGTGAAGGCCGTTCCACCGCGGCGAGATTGTTCGCCCGGTGCGACAAATGATTTGGAGGTGCGCCGTGGATGTTACCGAGGTGCGCGTGAAACTCATGGAGGAGGCCGGCGAGCGATTGCAGGCGTTCTGCTCGATTACGTTGGACGACGCCTTCGTCGTTCGCGACTTGAAGATCATCGAAGGCACCACCGGGCCGTTCGTGGCCATGCCCAGCCGCAAGCTCACCGCGCATTGCGGACAGTGCGGCTGCAAGAACCATCTCCGTGCGGCCTACTGCAATCAGTGCGGCGCGCGATTGAAGGAGCAGTTTGCCGCCAAGGACGACGACGGCCGGTCCAAGCTCTATGCCGACATCGCCCACCCGATCAACTCCGCCTGCCGCGAGATGATCCAGCAGCGAGTGATCAAGGCCTACGAGGAGGAAAAAGCCCGCTCGAAGCTGCCCGGCTATGTGCCTACGTACGAGGATTTGGACGAAGAAACGACGCCATGGACGGCATCGTCGGGAACGCCGCCGCCGCATTTCCCGGCTACGCACACCGCGGCGCCGAAGGCCCGGGGCGCGGAAGCGCCGCGTGGGCCGCATCGTCCACCCACCGCACCGCAGCGGGCTCCGCGCACGAGCGAGAGCCGCCCCAACGACAGTTTCGGGGCGGGGGTTTTTGAGTGATCGTCCGAGGACCGCTTCATGGAGTTCGGTGAGATGAAAGAACACATAGCGCTGCTAGAAAGCCAACGCTTGCCGGTGCCTCCGCCGAGTGCAAACCCGACCATCACCATTCAAAACACGATGCAGTCGGCGGCTGTGTGAGGAAGCCTTGCTGCGATAGGCAAGCAATAGCGGGCGCGGCCATGACCAGCAAGCATCGATTGACGAGCATTCTTTCGCTCCTGATACTCCTCCTAGGCACGATTCGATCACAAGCCGGGGATCAATCTACAAAGCCGCTGGTCAACGACGGCGTGAATAGATCCGGCGCCAAGCTGCGCGTGCCCTTCACGATTTCCAAGGAGACGACTTACATTGTCCAGCCGTTGGATAAGGACGGCTATCCGGATTACTGCTCCGTGATCAATCAGCGTCTTAGCAAGGGAGTGACGCCGGTGAATAACGCGGCGGTGCCGTTTTGGGTCGCGGTGGGACCGGATGACGTGCCGGCTGAGGTCCGTGGCGAATTCTTCAAGTTGCTAGGGATGGAATCTTTGCCCGAAAAAGGCCACTATTTCGTGTCTACGTCCCAGTTCATGAAGCGCCGAGCCGATACGGAAAAGCCGGCCGACGCCAATCAACAAAACGCGACCAACGATGCCTTCATTAACGACCAATCGTCCGCTGGTAAGCGACCTTGGACGCGCAAGGAGTTCCCGCGAATCGCCGCCTGGCTGGATGCCAATGAAAAACCGCTAGCGGAAATCATCGTGGCCGCCGAGCGCCCCAAGTGGTTCTGCCCGACGCTACGGGCCAAAGATGGTACCATGACGGGAACATTGATCGTTTCACTCTTGCCCGCGCGAGACGTTGCCCAAGCGCTGACCACACGGGCGATGCTGAGCGCCGCCGAAGGCCGGATCGATGATTCATGGCGGGACTTGCTCGCCTGCCATCGGCTGGCGGTTCATGTCGCTCATGGCCCTTTCATCGTGGATGCCCTCGGCGGCATTATGATTGAGCGAATCGCCTTTCTTGCCGAGCAAGGCTTGGCTTCTCTGCCGCGGCTTTCTGCACAGGATGCCGCTCGTCTTCGCGAAAACGTCAATCGGCTCAAGGCCATGCCAGCCCTGGCTGACACAGTTGACTCGGGTGAACGGTATTTCTTTCTCGACTCGGTTACTACGATGGCACGGCATCGAGGACTTAACGCCAAAGATACGGAGTTTTATGCCACGATTTTCCCAGAACAAGCGCCCGTCTCGAAATCGATCGATCGTGCCGCCAAGGCCGATCTTGTCGATTGGGACATCGTGCTTCGGGCGGGCAATACTCAATTCGACCGCATTACGGACTCAGTTCGCAAATTGATCATTCACCGACGGAAGATCACACCTCTTGGCGGATTGGACGCGGACGCCAAGAAAGAACGTGATTCACTCGACGAGATGTTAACGGCCGACCACAACAAACCTGTTCCGAATCGCAAGAGGATTTCGGAAGCCATCGCACACCTCCTCTGTGATGCGGACTCGAGGAGTTTATGCGTCATGGCCAATGTTGAACCGCGCCAGGACAATGCGGAACCTGACCCAGCTTGCTTTTGCGCTCGCCGCCTTCCGCGGTGACAACGCCGCATTTCCGACAAAGCTTGTCAACCTGGCGCCGAAGTATATCACCTCGATTCCTAAAGACCTGTTCTCCGATGGCGAACTGAATTATCGCGCGGATGGCGATGGCTATCTGCTCTATAGCGTCGGCGTGAACGGACGCGACGATGGAGGCAAGGGGCTAGAAGACGATAAGTCGCAGGAGGGTTGGGACGACATTGCGGTTCGCATGACGGCAAGGTGATCCGCCCGTTGCGGCCGAATCAATACTCGATTACGATGGCAATTGCCTCAAGAATTGAGCGCAGTATCGCTGGCGTAACCTGTCCGCGTTTTTGCACGAATCGCAGCAAATCGACACCGCGGAGTTGGAGTGTGTCCACGGCCGAGGTCTTCGTGAGACCGTTGTTGCTGTCCGGCGGCAATTTTACGAGCCAGAGATTGCCCGAGAAATGGTCCTTCCACTCGGTCAGCGGCGCAACCAAGCGAATCGGCAACTTGCCAATGGCGTCGGAACTCACGACAACCACCGGCCGTGTCTTGCGAATCTCGGCACCGATCGTCGGATCGAGATCAACGAGCCAGACCTCACCGCGTTGAACATTCATCCATGAAATCTCCCGCCTGCCACTCCGCGCGATCGCCGGCAGTCTCTGCGTAATAAGCGGTCAGTTCGTCGGTCTGACGTGCAAGTATCTCGCGGCGCTTTTCAAGCGGAAGTCGCTTGAAATCGACCTGGGCTTGCAGTATCTCGCTGCCTTCGCTCAATTCTCGTAACATCTCGTAGGCCGTCGGCAAGCACTGCGGCGGCAGTTGCTGCACCAAGTCTTGAACCTGTGAATAGGTGATTGTTTCCATGAGCCGTCTTCGTCAATTATGATGACCTGCTATGCCCTCAATCCTCTCTCGTAGATCGATGAAAGTCAAGGGCCGGGGATTCTCGCAGTTCGTTTTTCCCGCTGAAATGCGCCTCCCGTGCGGCCTCATTCCCCCAGCGCCGACTTCTTCCTCAGCAGATGATGATAGTGTTGCGCGAAGCGATGGGCTTCGTCGCGGACGTATTGCAGTAGCCGCAAAGCGTAACTGTGGCGGCTTAAGCGGAGCGGTTCCTCCGCGCCGGCTAGGTAAACTTCTTCCTCCCGCTTGGCCAGCGAAATGACTTTTGCCGGCCGCAAGCCGAGCGAATCGAGCGCACTAATCGCCGCGTGAAGCTGGCCCTTGCCACCGTCGATCAAGAGCACGTCGGGCATCGAGTCGTCTTCGGCGCGGTCATCCGCGAGCCGCTGAAAGCGCCGCAGGACAGCTTCGTGGATGCTGGCAAAATCGTCGACGCCGGCCACCGTGCGGATCCGCAACCGCCGATAGCCCGGCTTGAAAGGTAGGCCGTCGAAGAACCGCACTACACTGGCCACCGTCTCCGTGCCGGCGGTGTGGGCGATGTCGATGCCCTCGACCGTCCGCGGCGGCGAGTCCATGTGCAGCACCTTTTGAAGGCCGGCAATGCCCTTCTTGGGATCGACCGGAAAAACCTCCGGCTGCACGTGCTTTTCCAGCTTGCCGCGTTGGTCGAGCGTTTCCAGCAGGCGGATTTCGTCGCGCAAGCCGGCCGCCTCTTCGAAGCGCAGCCCCTTCGAGGCCGCCTCCATCTCCTGCCGCATCTCGCCGAGCAGGGTCTTCTTCTTGCCTTCGAGGAACTGCTGCAAGCGGTGGATGCTCTTGCGGTAGTCTTCCTTGGAGATCCGCAAGTTGCACGGGGCCGTACACTGGCGGATCGAGGCCAGCAGGCAAGGCCGGAACCACCGCCAGCGCGGCTCCTCCTCGGCGATGTCCAGCGAGCAGGTGCGGAATTTGAAGATCTTTTGCAGGACCTGGATGCGCCCCGCAGGCCGCGGATATTGGTGAACGGCCCGAAGAGCTCGCGTGCCGCGGTCGCGGGGCGTGCGGGTTATCTCCACGCGGGGAAAGTCCTCGTGCGTGTGGATCTCCAGGTAGGGAAACGTCTTGTCGTCGCGGAGGTCGCGGTTGTACTTGGGCAGGATGTCCTTGATCAGCCGGGCTTCCATCAACAGTGCGTCCACCTCGCTTTCGGCCGGCAGATAGTCGATGTCGCGGATTTCCTGCACGAGCTCGCGCCGTGCGCGAGTCCGCAGCCGCCGCCTTGAGGAAGTAGCTGCCCGCGCGGCGCGGAGGCTCTTCGCCTTGCCGATGTAGATCACCCGGCCGGCGGCGTCTTTCATCAGATAGACGCCAGGCGAGCGAGGAAAATCGCGGACCTTCTCCGCGGCGCGGGAGTTGTCTTGCGGTTCGGCGGGATAGGAGATATCGGGCATCGGATAAAGCAATGAAAGCCAATTCCATTATAGGAGTTCAACGCCTCGACAGAAATCCGGCGGATGTAAGAGTTAACCACAAAGAACACGAAGAGCACAAAGATAATTCAGTTTTGCCGCTAATTGCAGCGGCACTTCCAGTTTCTTTGTGCCCTTTGTGTCCTTGTATGTTGGAAAAAGGAAACACTGATGGGTTGCCAAAGGAAATGGAACTTGTTCAGTTGATGGGAGTCTTTTCGGGGGCTGCTGGCAGCAGCCCCCGAAAAAATCGCCGACGAGAGATTGATCGTGTCCTGGTCGTTCCAAGACCGTCACGAAGCGGGATCCTCGTCGGCTTCGTAGTACCAACCCGGACAGCCGCCAGAGCCGTACGAGAACATCGGCGAGCTCGCAAACGCAAGAAAGGGCCTCTACTATGATGGATATAGTTCTCCCAACTCTCTCGTTCACGGGTATCGATGTCTCGAAGAAGTCCTTGGATGTCGGCATCTTGCCATCGGAGGAGGTCTTCTCTGTGTCGCACGACACGGAAGG
This sequence comes from uncultured Planctomycetia bacterium, assembly GCA_963707295.1. Lineage (GTDB taxonomy): Bacteria > Planctomycetota > Planctomycetia > Pirellulales > Thermoguttaceae > JANXQG01. Next base: position 637,880 of record CAVPPL010000005.1, on the reverse strand, counting down.
TATCGCACAACTCATTGAACGTTTCAAACTCTTGCGGCCGGCGCTGGTTGTCCTTGAGGCGACCGGCGGCCTGGAGGGTCGCCTGGCCGCGGAACTTATCAACGCCGGCCAGCCGGTTGCGGTGGTGAATCCCCGCCAGGTTCGCGACTTCGCACGAGCCGTTGGCAAACTCGCCAAAACCGATCGCATTGATGCCTTGCTCCTGGCGCGTTTCGCCCAGCAGGTCCGGCCGCGATTGACGGAGAAAACCTCGGAAAAACAGGCCGAACTGACGGCTTTGGTAACTCGACGCCGCCAGCTCATGGACATGCTGACGGCTGAAACCAATCGCCGGCATTCCGCAGACGACGAAAGCCTGCCGCAGCATCGACAAAGTCGCCGAACTCTTTAATAAACAGATAATAACTATTGAAAAAGAGATCGCGAAGCTCATCGAATCCGATGATGATTGGCGCGCCACCGACCAACTGCTGCGATCCGTGCCCGGCGTCGGACCGGTAACCAGCGCCGCGCTCGTCGCCGAATTGCCCGAGCTCGGTCGGCTCAACCGCCGCGAAATCTCCGCTCTTGTCGGCTTGGCGCCATACAACCACGACAGCGGAAAGTTTCGCGGTAAACGCTCGATCTGGGGTGGACGCGCCAGCGTCCGAAAGCGCCCTTTACATGGCGACCGTCACGGCCCGTCGCTGCAATCCCATCATCCAAGCCTTCTCCGATGCCTCCAGAAAGCCGGAAAACTCTACAAAGTCGTCCATACCGCCTGCATGCGCAAACTGCTTACCATCCTCAACACTATTACCAAAAACCACGAATCATGGTCGCCAAGAATCGCGCCTCAAAGCGCTTGACAAAAAACACAGCCGCTTCGTGGTTAAATTGATTCGCGTTCCATCCGTGTTTCATCCATGGTTACTTCTCCGCCGTCAGGGTCGCCAGCCGGTCGGAAAGGTCGTCGAGCTGCTTGAGCGCGGCCGTGCGTTCCTTCTCCGGCAGCGCCTCGTTCTGCCGCGCGCGGGTCCGCATTTCGGCGATGCGAGTGCCGAGCGTGGCGACCGCCGCCCGCGAGGAGTCGATCTGGCCGGCCCTGGCCTGCTCCCGAGGCGTGATCAGGTCCCGGAATAAGGCAAGGTCCTTCTGCCGCAGCACCAGGATATCGAGCCGACTGAGCAGGCCATCGAGCTGATCGGCCGTCAGCTCATGCTTCTCGTTCAACTCGCCTTCCAAAGTTCGCAAGCTGAGATTGATGCCCTCGATCCGCGAGCGAAGCTCCTCGACGTTCACCTGCGGCGTGCTGTAGGTCCGAATCGGCAGCGTCGAGTCCAAGCGGCTTTCTTTGTACCGTATGCAGTGCCGGACCATCCGGCTCGGTCGCCGTGGATTGCAGCAGATTGTGCGGCAACATGGCAACCACGTCGCCGCGGGGCGCCGGCTCGTGCGACAATTCGGGAGCGACGGCAACGCTTTCCCGAGGCGTGACCGCGGCCGGCAGCGGCGCGGCAGTTGCCAGTCCGACGACCGACGGCTCCGACGGCGGCGCGATCGCACGAGACGGAGGCAACTCCGACGGCGGGCGCGTCCCAATCATCGCTTGCGGTTTCGCGCTCTCGCCACCCCTCATCGCGACGATTTCCTCAGCTCGTTCGTCTCCTCCGGCGGCTTTGCAGCCGACAGCGACTTTCGCGGGATATCGCGGCGGTGCTAGCAGCGCCGTCACCTCCAGCGGATCGGGGTCAATCACCGCGCGCCGGCTTCGCGGCTCTGGCAATCGCACCGCAGGCAAATCGGCAATTGCCGCAGGCGGCGACGCCTCGCCGCGCCTGGCCAAGACGCTGTTTGCCGGTCGATCCGCGCCGCCGCTGCTCCATTCCGGATCGGGGACTCGCAGCGGCAACGGCTCGTGAACAGGGACTTCCGGCCGTGGAACTGCCGCTTCCTCTTGACGTTCGAGCCGGCGGCGACTGCGCCACACGCTGCCGGCTTTGCTCCTCGCGCAGCCGCTGCACGAGCGCTGGCGAAACCAACTCCATGTCCGGGCCAAACTTCGGATCGGCCGGCAAAGGGCCGAGCGAATCCGTTGACGATGCCTTGATGGCATCCGCCAGCCAGTCCATGAGCCGGTCCTGCTGTTCGGGCGGACTGCCGACCTTCTCCCACGCCGACCAGATGCGGTACCACGCCTCCTGCCGATCGACAAACTCCGCACCGCGCTGGCGAAAGTTCTCGTAGACCTCGGTGCGGTAGACTCGCACCATCCGCGAGACGGCCGCCTTCTCGCGCTGGTCGAGTTGCCGCAGAAGGGCGAGCAGGTCGCTCCAGGCGACGTTCTTCTGATGGAGTATCTTCGTCACGCGCTCCCGCTCGCGCTGGGCGTCGTCTGCTTTCATGGTGAGCAACGCGGCCCAGCCGCATCGCTGTTCGAGCAGGCGTAACCAGACCTGCTGGTAGTCGGGCGGAAGCTTGGCGACCCGCTGCATGGTCGCTTCCGCCCGCGCGGACGGGTCCTTCTCCGCGGCCGGGCCGGCCAGCAGCGCGCACGCGGTCAGCAGCAAACCAAGAGCAGGCGTCACAGTCGATACATTCGCGAAGACCGGCAAGTGGGAGCACGGCGCACTCCCGCCAAAGGTTAGGATGCCGGTCGCGGATGTCAACTGTCTTCATCGCGCTCCGCGTGATGTCTTTTCACGCGGAGCATGACGTATGGCGGCCGCTACCCTTCCTTCGACCTGCTGCGGCCGCTCGGCTTGGTATCGCCCACTGGGGTCCGGATCGTGAATGCCGGGCAGACCGGGACAAGCTGCCCTTGATTGAATAGTCCCGAGCGATGGGCCGTGACGTTGTAGGGCAGGTAGTAACCGATGGCCATGCCGGTGGAAACTTCGGCCACGTAGACCACCGAGCGGCTCGGTTGAATGGGGCTGCCTCGCCCGGCGCGAGCCAGGTCGTCCAGGCCAGTGGCCATGAGATACTTGGCCTTTTCGCCGGCATCGAAATCTTTGGAGATGTTGCGATAGTAGTGGCATTGGATGCCGAACCCTCCCCGGGTCGCCGGACCGAGCACGTAGGCGTGCAGCTCGCCCGTCAGATGGTCGAGAAAATAGACCGCCTCGACCCCCTCTTCAACATGGCCGGTGGCCATGCTGAAGGTGTCTAACTTATCCGTGGCGACAGCGTGCAAGGGCACACTCGGCCAGAAGCCGGCCACGACCAATCCGGCCAGGAGCCCCAGCCCCAGCCACACTCCCGCATGTATTCTCGCGAACTTCCAAGACATGATACCTCTCCTCCGTTATGGACCTTTTGGACACTGGCACACTGTCTGGATGATAACCGCTATTGAAGCGGATTTCCAGCGGAGAGGAGAATTCCCGCCGCTCGCGGGGCACAATGATTGAAGCCCGACGCGCCAGCGAGTGGGCGGATTCTCTCCTCTCGCTTGCGCTTCGGGCTTCAAATCTGCGTCGGCAATCGGCCTGATTCCGGCTTGTGTACCGTGGGATTACGGCTTCTGCGGCGGTTGCGGAATCGGCTTGTCCGGCGGCGGCAACGGGGCCGGCTCAGGGACCGCCGCGCCGCGGCCGACGGCCGAATCCAGATTGAGCGTCGGGATGGGCGGGATGGCCTCGGGCGGCAGGGCCGGTGTCGGCTGCGGCAACCGCGAGACATAGCCCGGCCCGAGGCGGATTTCCCAGCCGCCGCCCAGCGCCCGGTAGACCTGGATCAGCCCGTTGGCGATCTGGCCCAGTGACTGGGCGTAAGCGTCCTGTTGCACGACCAGGTTCTGCTCGATCGTCGCCACGGTGTTGAAATCGACCGTGCCGACGCGGTACTGGGCGATCACGATCTTGGTCGCCTTGTTGGATGCCACGACGCTGTCCAGCAGGTTCTTCGCCCGCTCGTGGGCCTTGAGGTACGTGATCAGCCCGTCCTCGGCCTCTTGATTGGCGGTGAGCACCGTCTGGCGATAAATGAGCAGGTTCTCCTGGAACTTGGCGTCCTGCAACTTGACGTTGTTAGCGATGCGTCCGTACTGGAGGATGTTCCACTGGAAGCTCGGGCCGACGCTGCCGTTTTGCGCCGCGTAGGTGAACAACTGCGAGGCATTCAAGGCCGAACCGCCCAGCGAACCGTTGATCGAGATGTGCGGATACCAATCGGTCATGGCAATGCCGATCTGCTCCGACTGTGAGGCCGCGTTGCGTTCGGCGCGTTGAACGTCCGGCCGCCGCTCCAGCAAATTGGCCGGAATACCAACGACTACCTCGGGCGGCGCAGCCGGGATCGGGCTCCTGCCCAGACGCGTTTGCAGATCGGTGGGCGGAATGCCCAACAACACGCAGATGGCGTCCTGGCTCTGCCGCAAGATGATCTCAAAGGCTGGGATCGATGCCTTGGTTTGCGCCAGGTTGCTCTCGGCCTGATCAACGTCCAGCTCGCTGGTGCGGCCATTGTCGAAGCGAGCGCGCACGATCTTCAGCACGTCGGTCTGCAGCTCCACGTTCTTTTGGGCAAGCTCGATCTGCTGCTGGGTCTGCCGCATCTGCACGTAATTGGTCGCCACGTCGCCGATCAACGTCACCAGCGCCTGGTCATAGTCCTCCACCGAGCCGTCAAGCTGTTCCTCGGCGGATATCACCGCGCGGCGGAAGCGGCCCCAGAAGTCCAATTCCCACGACAGTGCGAAGCCGTAGCTCCACGAATCGTTGAACTTGGGCACCGGGAAGGGCAGGTTGGGATTTATCGACGACTCGACACGAGTGTAACTTCCCGTCGCGTCCTGGGTCTGCGGGAAGACCTCGCCGCGGGCGATGCCCAGCGTGTAGCGGGCTTGCAGGATCCGCGCCGGCTTCCTTGAGCGTGATGTTTTGCGTGTAGGCGTGGTACACCAGGTCGTTGAGCACCGGATCGTTGAACACGTTCCACCAGCGGCTCAGGTCGGCTGGAGTCGAACCGGATGCGAACGTCGGCGGCGTCAATCCACTGGGGCGCCACCTCGGCCCTCGCGCCGCAGTACTCCGGCCCCACTTTGAACCCTTGGTGAACGTAGTCCGAAAAGCTCGTACATCCGCTCAGGCAGGCCGCGGCCAAGGCGGCGCAGACGACAGTGGAATAACGATGAACTAGCCGCATAATCAAGCTCCCTTAGCCGTAGGGCGGTTATCCCTTCCGGCGTGATTCTTCGACAATCGCCATTCGTTCGACAGAAGTCGGATATCAGCGCAAGCGGTCACAACAGCGACATCCGCTTCCGTGCATACCATCGGCGGAACCGGCGCAAAGCGGACATTGGAAAACTTGGGCGCGAGACATCCGCTAGATCCGTCAGAGGCCGGACGGCGGGATCATGCGATATAAGCCCTACAAGCCGCACTCGCCAGCCGGGAAAGGCGATATAGACGTTACAGGTTATCAGGCTGACTTACGCCTGCTGCCTCTGATAATGCCGCAGATAGGCCGTGGGAATCTCCAGCGGCTCGTGCTTGGGATTGAAAGGGAATACCGCTTTGTCCAGCGGCAGGCCGCGAACTTCGATCTTCTTGGGATCGATCTCGCCCAGGCCGACCGAGTGAATGTGCTTCAAGTGGTTCTCGCCCGGGAAGGGGAAGGCGAAATGGTCGGCCAGCGGGTCGTAGCCCATCGCGGCGGCCGCGACGGCGTCGGTGCATACCGGGTTGAATCCCACTAGCAGGATTCCAGGTCGGACCGGTTTGGCCCCTGCGGCCCACGGCCCTTCGCCGGCGCGGTTGCTCTCGATGCCGTCGATCACGGCCAGGTCGATCGGCCGTGCGCCGAGGCAATCGGCTACCACCCGCGGAACGCGATACTTCCATTCCACCGGCACGTATTCCTTGATCTCCGCCGGCACGCCCGCGGGTACCGCTTTCTTGCCATTGTGCAGCATGGGTCCGCGGTAGCTAAGCGATTCTTCGTTCGGCGCGTTGTGGCCGTAGAGCGAAGTCGGCGGCATGCCGAAGAGGTTCTTGATCGAGAGCGTCACGCCCGCGCTGAGGTGGTCCTTGAGCTTGGCCAGTGAAATGAAGACGTCGGTCCTTTCGTAGCACATGTTGACATCGAAGGCGGGGAAGAGAAACCCGCCCCAGGGCACCTTCAGGCGGCTGTACTGCTTCCATTGGCCGCGGTTGCGAGTGTCCGCGAAGGCGACGCGGTTGCCGCCCGCCGACTTGATCGCGCGGACATGTCCCACCCGCCGTCGGTTAGGACCTCCTCGGGCGATTTCGACGAATACTGGCTCTCCAGCACGGTCATCCGCTTCGCGCCGGCCGCGTCGAGCGCCGCGCAGAGGGCCGCCAGCATGTTGGGATTCGACTGGTACGTCTGATAACCGGGCAGGCCGCCCAGCTTGCCCGGTCCGCCGGTGACGTTGATCTTGATGCTCACCGTCTTATTGCTCACCAGCCGCTTCAAGCCGCCGATGAGGTCGAACGCCTTATCGAGTTTCTCGCGGAGCACGGCGGGATCATAGCTGGTCGCGCGCTGGATGGCCACCGGCGAAGTGGGCGCGGGCGCGCCCGCTTTTACCTTTGGATAATAAGCCGCCCGCGGCGATTCACCGAACGACGGCCTGCCAACGGCGACGGCTCCGGCGGCTGCCAAGCCGGCTGCCAGGAATTGACGACGGCAAATCGAGTGCGACATGTTCATCTCCCTGAGCGTTGTCGGTGAGGAGGTTCGATGGTCAACGTCATAGCCATTATACGCTCGCGCGCGGCGGGACGGAACCACGCCAAACTTCCCAAAACTTCCCAAAACTGCACACTTTTTCGACTGCGAACCCCACTTATGGCTGTATTTCGAGCTTTGAGCCCAGAGCCCGCCAAGCACCGGCCTTCGTACACACCGCCGAGCGAATGCACCGGCTGGTGCATGGGGCGTACCGCGGCGTATCTTATTATCAGGTATTTTTCCCAATAATCGCAATTCTCTGCGAACCGCGGGAAAAAACGGCCGAATTGTGCTATGTCACAAATGACCCCCAAAATTCTTTAAGTCGGTATCCGGCAAGGAGTTCGGGCCGAATCCGAAAAGAATTCTCCATTTTCGCATAGCGCGGCATTCTGATAATATATATATATAGATGTTTACAAGAGATTATCAGAGAGCGATGAGCAGTGGTTGTTGGATTGCGAATAGTGAATAGAGGCGACAGAGGAGAGATCGCGGCGGGCCAAAGGGCTTGGATCTTGTCATGGCGATTAGAGCTTCAGAAGGGAAGACCAAAATTGATACGGCCAAAAGACGTATTCCTACTCGGCTTCTACCCAGTTTCTACTCGGTCCCTACCGGCGTCCCACGACGGTTCTACTCGCCTTCTACTGCCATCCTGCCTCGCAAAACCTCAAGAAAATTGGCGAATCCACCATGTTTCGATCCGCGAAAAAATCTTCCGCCACCGGCGTAGCGGGCATGGAATGATGATTTCGGAAGAAGCCCCAAAAGACGTATTCCTGATACTATAACCGCCCGGCGAGTCAAGGCCCCTTGCCGGTAGACTAGAGATTGAGGTTCGCAACTCATTCCTAGTCCACCGAACAAGGAGACCTATATGTGGTATCTCGGTATCGACCTTCATCGTCTTACCGTTGTCATCGCCGGCGTGAACGACGCGGGCGAAGCCATGAACGCGACCACCATCCGCTGTGAAGACACGGAAGCCATTCGGCAGTTCGTCGAAAAGCTCGGGGCGTTCCGCGCAGTGATCGAAGCCACGGGCACGTACCGTTGGCTCTACGACCTGCTTCGCCCGTACGGCGTCGTCGTCCTGGCACATCCACTCCGCCTGTGCGCCATGATACAGCGCCGCAGCAAGACGGACAAGCTTGACGCGATGCTGCTGGCCAATCTGCTGCGGATCAACCAAGTCCCGTTGGCCTACATTCCGCCAGAGCCCTACCAGCAATTACGCAACCTGACACGCGCACGAGCACGACTCGTCCGCGAGCAAGTGAAGGCGAAGATCAAGCTCCGCGACCTGTTGGCGCGGCAGAATCGGCAGACGCCCTACCGCACGCTCGGCAAACGCTGCTTGGCGTGGTTCGGCAAACAGGACTTCGGCCCCATCGAGAATCTGGTGCGCGACGAGCTGGTGCTGCGATTGCAGCACTACGAGAAGCAATTGGCGATCCTCGACGAACACATGCTCGCGTTGCGTGAAGCATTCCCGCAGGTGGAGACGTTGACGGACATCCACGGCATCGGCCTCTACTCGGCGCTCTTGATCGTGGCCGAACTGGGCGAGGTAGATCGATTCCACAATGCCAAGCAGGTCGGAGCTTACACCGGCCTGACGGCGCGCGTCAACCAGTCGGGCGGCCACTGCTATCGCGGATCGATCACCCGTCAGGGCTCGTCCTGGTTGCGATGGATCCTCGTGGAAGCGGCAATGAAGGTCGTCCAGGAGGATGTTGCCTTGAAGAACTTTTACACGCGCGTACGGAAACGCGCCAGCGCCGAGATTGCGCGCGTGGCGACGGCGCGCAAACTGGCGGAGATATGTTGGAAACGGCTGCGCCGCTGGCAGAGGGAAAACGTTCCCTCGGCGGCGCCGGCTTGAGGCAAACAAGAGGAGTTGCGCTGCGCACGCAAAATCGGCGAAGCGACCCGCGATTGAGACTGGCGAGGCCTTGCGCCTGTGCCGAGATCCTGATTGGGTGCTCTTGCCGGTGAACAGAATAATGTGCGGCGGTCTCGCGGCCGAACGGCACGAATGGGTGACTACGATATGCGCAACGCACACGAACGAACATCGAACCGGCATCCTGCCGCGGACATTTCGGCCGATCCATCGGCCGACCAGGGCGCTCATTGCCGCCCCTGGACCCCGGCTAGCCTTTCTCTGTTCTGCTTTTTTGGCCTATCGCGAAAATCGGGGCCTTGACACGCGGGCGGTTATGGGTGTCTCGTTCCTGTCTTTAAGACATAGGTTTTCTGCGGGAATTTCCGGCAAATGAACAAAGAGAAAGAACTCCGCTCGCCGCGCCGAAAAGGAGGCCGCAAGGCCGGGCGCGCACTCCGTCCCCCTCGCTTGCGCAACCGCCCGGCGAAGTGCGGCCAGATCGTCGCTTTCCAATATAGCTGTTTATCCCGGCAGGGCTCAAGCCGCACATCGGAAGGAGGCGCTGTAGGACTATTACGTTCGACGTCTGCGGAAAACTTGGATCGAATCGGTTCGGGAAGCCGCATTGGTCCTTTCCGGCAGAAAGGACCTACGCGCCGGCGGAGTTCATGGCTGCAACTCCAAGACGCCGAGCCGCCAGGGAATTCTGGCATAAGTGTGCCCGCGGTACTCGGTGTCGCTCGCGCCCTGATAGAGAAATCGCAGGTTCGCCGGGTTGACTTCCAACGTCTCGTCCGTGCCGGTGCGCAAAAGTTCGCCATGACTGATGTTCGTCGTCCAAGGCTTGTCTTGTGCGACGTTCGACGCGGCTGCGAACGGCCGGTCGCGGCGGTCGGCCAAGCCGCGCCACGGGCCTTCCAAGCGGTCGGCCAGATAGGCTTTGTAGTACCGCCGAGCGTCGCCTACGGCCTCGACGATCGTCAGGTACTTGTCTTGACCTTTGAGCTTGTAAGTATGCGAGGCCTCGAAAATATCGCCCTGCAAGGCCAGGACCGGCTCGGACCAACCGCCGGGGAAGTCGTCCAGCTTGGTCTCCGCCCGCCACATGTGGCCGTCGTTGGAAGTAAAGAAAAGATGGGCTTTCTCGCGGTCGCAGATCACCCAGAAGTCGATCCATTTGTGTTTCGGCGAGCCTTCGGGGTAGAGCCATTGCGGCTTCGTCCACGACTTGGGATCGGCAAGCGCGGTCGTGGTCGAGTAGGCCGGGCCAAACGCCGGCTTGTGGTTCTTGTCGGCGACCTGGTAAATGAGATACCACTGCTTCTGCGGACGGAAGTAGAAAACCTGCGGCGCACAGTAGTATTGATCGTGCATGTTCAGCCGGTGCCGCGGGGCTTTGTCGGCGTCTTTCCAGTCGGCGAAGTTCAGGTAGTCGATGTCCACCTTGCCCGACGCCAGCCGAACCGTGGCGAACATGTGCCAGCGGTTCTTGTCGCGGATGATCGAAGGGTCCTTGATCGAATCCTCCGGGTCGGCCAAATTGCGGTCCGGGCTGACCAGCGGCGGCGAAGACTTCCAGGCGAAGAGGCCGTCCTCGAACGGATTTGCTGCCGAACCGGGAGTGGCACCAATCAATTCGAAAATGGCCGCCAGAATCAAATAATTGGAAAACGTGTGTCGCATTGCTGCCTCCAGTTTTGTCCGATGTTAGAGCGAACCCGAAAACGACCGCGGCCACGAGATAGTCGCCTTTCGCTCCGCGAAAGTAGCGCTACTTTCGCGGAGCGAAAGGCGACTATTCGGCTTTCGGAAAGCTTATCATTCGAACCCGCGTACGGCATGAGGCTGATAGGGCGCTTCAAGCTGCCGGATCTCCTCGTCGTTCAACTTCAACTCGACCGCCGCCAGCGCCGATTCGAGGTGCTCGATCTTCGTCGCACCGATGATCGGGGCGGTCACCGCCGGCTTGGACAACAGCCAGGCGATAGCTACTTGTGCCGCTTGCACGCCGCGACGCTCGGCCACGGCCTGGCACGCCCGCACGACCTCCATGTCGGCCGGATGGTCGTAGATCTTCTTCGCGTAGTCGTCGCTCGCCGCGCGCGACGTGGACTGCCGGTCGTCGAGAGATTTTCGCGTGCCCGCCAGCAGGCCGCGGGCCAGCGGCGACCAGGGAATCAAAGCAACCTCCTCGGCCTGGCAGAGCGGGATCATTTCGCGTTCCTCCTCGCGGTAGACCAGGTTGTAGTGGTTTTGCATGGTCACGAACCTCGCCCAGCCGTTGCGCTCGGAGAGCGAGAGGGACTGTGCGAACCGCCATGCCGTCATGGTGCTGGCGCCGAGGTAGCGGACCTTGCCCTGCCGGACCAGCAGGTCGAGGGCGGAGAGCATTTCGTCCAGCGGCGTGTGCGGATCGTCGCGATGGATCTGGTAGAGGTCGATCGTCTCGACGCCCAGCCGCCGCAGGCTGGCCTCGCAGCCTTGCTGGATGTGTTTTCGCGAAAGGCCCTTCATGTTTGGCCCGTCGCCCATGCGGTTGAAGACCTTGGTGGCGAGCACGATCTCGTCCATCTTGGCATACTTGCGGAGTGCCCGGCCGGTGATCTCCTCGCTCACGCCCAGCGAATACATGTCGGCCGTGTCGAAGAAGTTGATGCCGGCCTCGATCGCCTTGCGGAAGAAGGGCTGGGCCGCCTCTTCGTCCAAGACCCACGCCCGCCAACTGGTGTGGCCGTAGCTCATACAACCGAGACAGAGACGGGAAACTTCAACGCCGGTGCGGCCGAGATAAGCGTATTGCATGGTTTATGCGGTCTTGGAGGCTCGAATCAATTGGAAACGAGCGTCTATTATGCGGGCGGCATCCGCGGCAATCAACGGGGCGCTGATTTTCACGCCGCCGAGGCGCTTGCCGCAAGCCCGCGATGAGCTAGACTTGTATTCCTATTCCGGCAGGGCTTCCGGCAGCGCCAATTATGGAATCCTCCACCCGCACCGTAACGATCACCAATGCGCACGGCCTGCACGCGCGGCCGTCGTTGATGATCGTGAAGACCGTGAAGAAATACGACGCCAAGGTGACGATTAGCCGATGCAATCATTCCATTGACGCGGCCAGTATGTTGGACCTACTGTCGCTCGGCGCCGCGCAGGCGCGAAGCTTGTGCTGGCGGCGAGCGGGCCTCAGGCCGAAGACGTCCTGAACGTGCTGGTCCACTTGTTCGACGTGGAATTCGAGGTCGAGTACGCGGACTGAAGTAATAGGAATAACAATTGATGTGGACTATCGAACTTCCGCACTGGTCTCATTTCATCGTTCGGGCGGTCGTCGTTTACACTTTCCTGCTGGTGATCTTGCGGTTCACCGGAAAGCGGCAGGTCGGCCAGTTGGCCCCATTCGATCTCGTGCTTCTACTCATCCTCAGCAACGCCGTGCAGAACGCCATGAACGGCGGCGACAACAGCATCACGGGCGGGCTCATCCTCGCCACGACCTTGGTTGCCTTGAACTGGGTCGTCGGTTGGCTGACCTACCGCAGCAAATGGCTGGAAACTCTGATCGAAGGCCAGCCCATCATCCTCATCCACGACGGTAAGATCAACTCGCGGGCTTTGGAAAGCGTCCAGATGACGATGCACGAACTACGCGCGGCACTGCGGGCCAGCGGCAGCACGTGCGAGGACGAAGTGCGATTTGCCGTCCTGGAAAACAACGGGCACGTAACGGTCATTCCAAAGGGCCAGAACCATGTCGATGCGAAAACGGAGCCTGGTCGGGATTCGGCATGATCTTTGCTCCCAGTGCGGGCTCGGCTTTGATCGCGATATCCTAACGGAAAACGCCCAAAAGGTGCGCTCGCGATGCCTAGTCGCTGCGCATGGCGGTCTTGCGCATTACTGAATAATTTGTGGTTCGTTGCAAAAGAGGAGACTAACATGATGAGAACCAAGAAGTTCCTGCCGACAATATGCTTATGCACGGTTTTATGGATCCAAGCCTTTGGTGCTGGCGCCTCCACGGCGAAATCCGATGAATGCAAGCCCGGCCCGTTTCGGGGTTGGCTGAAAGCCTGCCTGACGGTGAAGTGCAAGACGCCGCCCTGGTGCTCGAACCCGCCCGCGGCCGCCGATGCGGCGCCCGCGCCGGCAGACGCGCCGAAGCCGGATGCGCCGAAGCCGGATGCGCCGAAGACTGATGCCGCACCGGCCGCGCCCGCGGCGGCTCCGGCCGCGCCGGCCGCGCCGAAACCGCCAGCCGCAGCGCCGCCGGCGCCTCCCGCCGCACCGGCCGTGCCAGCAGCGAAGACTTAACAATAATAGGATAGTGTGCGTGGAGCACGGAACTATCAATCGGTGCGTTGCGCGAAGCGTCTGACGAGCGCTTCAAGCGAAACTAACGCGGATGTCTTTGCGCAACGCACCATCCGGCGACGGCTTCACTGTACGCACCCTTCAGTTGTTATCAAGCGGGCTTCCACTTCGGCGGCCGCTTTGCCAGGAATGCGGAGATGCCCTCTTGGGCGTCGTATTGGCCGGCCGCGTCGGTCATTAGGCACATGGCTTTTTCATAAGCGGCGTTTTCGTCCAGCGCAAGCTGATCGTAGAACGCCCGCTTGCCTTTAGCAATAACGGCCGGGCTGCTGGCAAGGATTGCATCGGTCAGTTCGCGGACCGCCGCATCGAGTTGATCGGCCGGCACGACGCGGTTGACCAGGCCGGCGGCCAAGGCCCGCTCGGCGGAGATGGGGATGCCGGTGAGCAGCATTTCCATCGCCACTTTCGGCGGTACGCTGCGCACCAGCGGCACCATCGGCGTCGTGCAGAACAGGCCGATCTTCACGCCCGGCGTGGCGAAGCGGGCCTCGGCGGCGGCGACGGCCATGTCGCAGGTGGCGACAAGCTGGCAGCCGGCCGCGGTCGCCATGCCATGCACACGCGCGATCACCGGCTGCGGCAGCCGGCGGATCTGCTGCATGACCCGTGAACACCGCGCGAAGAGCGCTCCGTATTCCGCCTGTGAGCGGCCGACCATTTCACTCAGATCGTGGCCGGAGCAGAAAACCGGGCCGGCCGCAGCCAGGACCACGGTGCGTGCCGCTGGATCGGCGGCAATCCGCTCCAAGGCCGCGCCAAGTTCCGAGAGCATGGCTTCCGAAAGCGCATTGCGCCGCTCGGGCCGATTCAACGTCAGCCGGACCACGCCGGATTCAGATTCAGTAAGCAGCATTGTTGCAAAAGACAATGCTATACGGCAGCGCGGCTGCTGGACAAGATCAACGCATTAATTCAATCCGGGCTGTCTGCCGGGTGCCCTCCCTTTGCGTTAGAGCTGTCTTGGCTTCCGGCCAGTCCGCCCGGTCACTTTGATCCGTCCCGTGCCGGGCTCTTAGCCATTGTCGCGTCAAACGGCTATAAAGTAGAGAGTGCTCGAAGTCGGGCGAGGCAAGACACGGAACGTTCGTGCGGCCTTGCCCGTGAAGACGTAAGCACGAGTCCCCGTAGCTCAATTGGATAGAGCGTCGGCCTCCGAAGCCGAAGGTTACAGGTTCGAACCCTGTCGGGGATAGTTCGCTAGAGGCATTCCAGCAAAGCCTTTAGCCTCTGAATTGACGACCGTGCCGTCCCGGTTGACCGTGTAGCAGGCGCGGTGCTACTCCTGGTGCCGCTGTTTGGAAGTCAATAACACGACCGTGCCGTCCCGGTCGACCGTGTAGCAGGCGCGGGGCTGGTTGCCGGGGTAGGCCCTCAGAGCATTTCCGTTCCATCAAGACGTTTTTGACAGACTTGATTGTCAAATAACGATGGTACATAATGTTTTCTGGTAACTTCTCCATCCGTCCCTGGGGTAGGCGGTTATGTCGCGTGCATCGGTTCGGAGATCAATTCTTGCGGCAGGCGAATCATCGAGCAAGCGCTCGCGGCTTCGTCGGCACGTTGTTTTGAGGCTTGAATGTCTCGAAGAGCGGCTTGCCCTATATGCCCTTGTGCTCGGGCAGCAGCCGGGCGCTGGGAACAATACCGTGTTCCACGGTGATGCCGCCGGCACCGGCTTCGACCAGAACGAGACAGTCCTTACTCCCGCAAACGTTGCTTCCAGTTTCGGTCAGGTGTGGCAGTCGCCGGTGCTCGATGGCGCGGTTTACGCGACGCCGCTTAGCATGGATAGCCTTTTGATTAAGGACGCCGTCAACGGCGTCAACGGCAACGCCGCTAATAATGCGGGCGATGGCATTCAGAGCGCGGCCTATGTGGGAAAGACGCTGGGGGTCGCGTTCGCCGCCACCGGCGGCGGATCGATTTACGCCATCGCCGCGCAGGATACGAATGGCACGACGGGCATCGCTCCCGGCACGATCCTATGGAAAACGCACTTGGGCACCGCGTATGCCGGCGTTGACGGCAACAGCATCGGCGTCTTGGGCACGCCCGTCATCGACTTGGCGAGTGGCCGATTTTATGTTGCCGCGTCGGTGACGGATTATCTCTCTTCCAGCGGCAATCCGAATCACGGCGGCAACAACTTCGAGGTCTTCGCTCTCAATCTGAGCGACGGAAGTCTCGTGCCAGGCTATCCCTTGATTTATACGCAGGCGCTGCTGGACACGATCAACCAGAATTATTTGGCCTCTCCTGCGTTCGCCAGCGCGAGTGTGTCGGCCGGCGTCGTCACGATCACGACAACCGCGGCTAGTGGGTTTTCCGCCGGCCAAACCGTTGTGAACGTCGGCGTGGGCAGCGGGTACGACGGCACATTTACTATTACCGGCGCCAACACGAGCAACAACACGTTTACTTACTCGGATGCAAACGCTTCCGGCACCGTCACGAGCAGCAGCACGGCCCTGATCAAAGTCGCCGTGGCGTTTTCGTCCAGCGGCGCGGACCAGCGCGGCGCCTTGAAACTGAGCGCCGACGGGAGCATTCTGTACGTCGATTTCGCTTGCTATGGTTCCAGCAATGGCGGTTGGATGACCACTGTGGCGACCGGAATGACCAATGGCGCATCGAACGGGCAAACCCCGGCGATCGTCAGTTCCTATTCGTCCATCGACACAACCGCCGTGATTGCCAATGGCGGCATGTGGGGCGCTGGCGGACCAGTTGTTGACGCCAGCGGCAATGTTTTTGTTACGACGGGCGATTCGCCATCCGGTACGGGCAATCCCTTGGGGACCTGGGGCAATTCAGTTTTGGAATGGGGACCCGGTCAAACGTTGGTGTTGACGGGCGTCTACACCCCCTGGAATTATCCGAAACAGGACACCATCGACAGCGATATGGGCGGCGGATCGCCAATACTGGTCACTTTGCCCGCAGGCAGTTCCACGACCACCGAACTGCTTGCCACCGGCGGCAAGCAGGGCAACGGCTACCTGGTCGATGCCGGAAACCATCTGAACAATCCCACCGCCAATCCGAACGGTAGCCCGGCGTCTTATCCGGCCAGCCTCACGCAGAGACCTCCCGGCACCGAGTCGCCGAATCAGGATGCTTCTCTCTATCAACTCGGCACGGCCGGCAATCGCACCTATTGGACGACCAACAACCAGGGGCAAACGATTGGGCCGCAAGATGGACCGCTGGCCCTGTTCGGGCCCTACAACGAATCGAGCGCGTCGGGGAACACAGCCAAAGCCCGCGACACTCCCGCGAGTTTCACCGGTCCCGATGGCAACCAATACATTATCTGGGCGGGCGCCAGCAAAGCGGGCGTCGGCTCGAGCACACCCGTCGCGCCCTCGCTGATCGAGACCGAGATCGTCCATTCTGCCGGGCAGCCCGCCTACTTGCAGATCGTCGCCCAGAACACGGCGGTGATGAGTAATCCAGGCTCCAACCTGATCACGAGCAACGGAACGTCGAACGAAATCGACTGGATCGTCGATGAGGGCCAGCAGCGCACCGACGGCACGACCTCGTACTCCGATGGATCGCCGGTTCTATACGCCTACAACGCGCTGACGATGCAGCCGCTCTGGAACAGCGCCTACGAAGAACTGGGTGTGCCGGGCGGAAAGTACAACAGCATCGCCGTCTCGCGCGGCGACGTCTACGTCGGCACCGACCGTATTCAGGCGTTCGGGCTGACCACCAATACGATCGTTGACGACTCGGTCACCGGCTCCGGCATGAACCAGTTCACGTACGTCGGCTCTGGCTGGACACACATCACGGGCAGTGCGACGATGGGCTCGTTCGACGAAACCGTGAGCACCGACAACGTCCAGGGCGATTACGCGACACTGCAATTCACCGGCTCGGCGATCAACGTCTACGCCAACGAATTGACAACCTATGGAACCGCAACCTTCTGGATCGACGGCGGCGGCACGCAAACAGTGACGTTGAACCCGGCCCACAGTTCGCCGAACGGCGCCGGCGCCGGCAACGTGCTGGTCTACACCGTTTCCGGTCTCGGCGCCGGCACGCACACGTTGAAAATCCTCAACAACGCCACCAGCAACATCATCTCGATCGATCGCGTGCAAATCACGCCGCTGGCAACGGCAAATGCAAGCCTCGGCGTTTCGATAACCGACGGCAACGTGGTTCCGGTGGCGATGGGCGTAGTGCCCTATACCATCAACTATAACAACGCCGGCGTTCTCGACAGCGCTCCCGTCTTTACGGGAACGACGACTACTGGCAAGGCGACCGTGACCGGCATCTTCAGCACGTCGGGGCTATATGCAGGTCTCTCAGTCACCGGCACGGGCATCCCGGCTAACAGCCAAATCCAGTCGGTTGACTCGCAGACCCAGGTCACATTGACGAACTCTGCGACGGCGTCGGGAACGATATCAATCACCCCGGTCGGCACCGGCACCGGCGTCAACGCCACGGGTGTCGTCCTCACGGAAACCGTGCAGGCCAACACCACGGCGGATCTCGCCAACAGCACCCCCGGTTGGACGCTCGTCTCCGGCGGCGGAGGCGCCGGCTCGGTTTATACGTTCTCGGTCGGCAATCTCAACGCGGGCGTCACCGGTTCGGTCGTCTTCTCGGTCGACCTGAACGCGTCAATTCCCACCGGTACCACGACCGTTTCGAACAATGTCTCGATTACCGATTCGGCTGCTGACACCGCCAGCGCCACGCGAACGACGCCGATTCCGCCGCCGGCAGAGTCGAGCCTGATTTTCAGTCAGGAACCGCCAGCCGTCGGCAGCGCTGGCATCGCCCTGAGCCCTGCCGTGACGGTGAGCATCGACGACCAGTTCGGCAACGTTTACACGGCCGATAGCTCATCGACCGTTCAGTTGACGCTCAACGGCGGCACATTATCGGGCGGCGGCAACACCGCCACCGCGACCGCCTCCAACGGCGTGGCAACTTTCAATAATCTGGTGCTTTCAGCTTCCGGCACCTACACGCTGACGGCGACCGACGGCGCCTTAACGAGCACGAATTCCAGTTCATTCTTCATCGCCAATTCCGCGAAACTCGGATTCTTGCAGCAGCCAACGCAGACCACCGCCGGCGTCGCTGTCAACCCGGCGGTAACCGTGGCCGTTGAAAGCCAATCCGGCAGCACGATCACCACGGACACGTCGACGGTGATTTTGACGATCAATCAAGGGTCTTTCGCCAATGGCAGCACGACCGTGGCCGCCCAGTGCGTGAACGGAGTGGCCACGTTCAACAACTTGGTCATCGACGCCACCGGCAGCTACACGCTGGTCGCCACCGATGGCGGCTTGCAACAAGCCCAGTCCAATTCCTTCAACATCGTGGCGATCGCTTCGCATCTGGTCTTTACCCAACAGCCGAACAACACCCACCTCGGCGAAGCCGTCAACCCGTCCGTTGCCGTCTCGCTGGAAGATGGATTCGGCAACGTTGCAACCGGCGACTCATCCAACGTGACGTTGACCCTCGCCGGCGCCACGTTCTTTGGCGGCGGCACGACCGTCACCGTCGCTGCCATCAACGGCGTCGCCAGCTTCAATAATCTCGTCGTCAGCGCGACGGGAACGTATACGCTTACGGCCACGGACTCAAGCCTGACTTCCGCCATCTCGAATTCGTTCGTGATCGGAACCCATGCTTTGACGACGATTGACGACAACAACACGAATAATACAGGCGCCATTCCGCAAGTCGTTTATTCCGGTGCTTGGTCGCAATCGTCGACCTCGCTGGCCAATAACTTCGGCGGCACTGTGACGAGCGATAACACCGGCGGCGACAACGCCACGGTCACGTTTACGGGAACGTTGATAACGTTGTACGCAGTCGAATCGCCAACCTCCGGCTCCGCGCAGGTTTTCATCGACGGCAACGATCCTATCCAGGTGAATCTATCCAGCGCGATCGCGATGATCGCCCCGGTCTTCACCAGCGCCTTGCTCGCGGCCGGCAGTCATACGATTGTCGTCAAGGTTGCCAGCGGCAACGTGGCGATCGACGACTTCGTCGTGGGAACGGCGACGCCCACGCTCGCCTGGGCCACGCCCGCCGATCTCGTTTATGGTACGGCGCGTAACGGGCTCGCAGTTGGATGCCTTTGTTGCGAACTTCGCAAACTTCCCCGGCACGTTTACGTACACTCCGTCGCTGGGTACGACATTGCCTGTCGGCCAAAACGAGCTATTGAGCGTGACGTTCGCGCCAACGGATTCAGCGAATTACGACACGGCAAGCGCCCAAGTGCTGATCAATGTGGCGAAGGCCACGCCGATCATCACGTGGAACGGCCCCAACACCGATATGACCTATGGCCAGGCGCTCAGTTCCGCGCAATTGAACGCCACGGCCAACGTTCCCGGGAACATCGTTTACACGCCCGACCTCAGCACGGTCCCGCCGACGGGCGACAAGTTCCCTCTGAGTCTGACGTTCACCCCAACGGATACGACTGACTACGCGACGGTGACCGTCGAGGAGGATGTTGACGTTGATCCGGCAACGCCGGTGATCACCTGGAACAATCCTGCCGACATTATCGACGGCACGGCATTGAGTTCCACGCAACTCAACGCTATTGCCAACGTGCCGGGAACGTTTGTTTACACTCCCGCCGCCGGGACAGTCCTGCCCGTTGGTCAGAGCCAGTTGCTGGGCGTATTCTTCACGCCGACGGACACCACCGATTACAACACCGCGGGCGCTTCGGCGAACATCAACGTGGTTTACGGGCCGGCGACGAAGCTGGCGTTCGTCCAGCAGCCGACCGCCGCATCGAGTGCATCGGTCATCACTCCCGCCGTGACCGTGACCGTCGAGGATTCCGCCGGCACGACTCTGCCCGGCGACACCTCTACCGTTACTTTAACGCTCAGTTCCGGCACGTTCGTCGGCGGAGGCACGTCGGTCACCGCGCCAGCCGTCGCCGGCGTCGCGACATTCAGCAGTTTGGCGATCGCCAACAACGGCGCCTATACGCTCACCGCCACCGATGGCAGCCTGTCTTCGGCACTTTCGAACATCTTCAACATCGGATCGACGGCTTTCGCCAACTTCAACACCGAGGCGACCGATTTCACCGCCAATTTCGCCACCAACCTGTCCGGAGTTGCCGGCGGCACCAGCTTGAACTCGGTCGGCACGGCGGGCATCGATGACCAGACGGCCGGGGCGGCCGGCGGCGGCGTTCAAACCTCCAGCGGAGCAAGCAGCGATGAAACCGCGGTTTATACTGCCACCACCTTCAATTTGTCCGACGACAACCCTCATACGATATCTCTGTTCCTGACCGCGGCAGGCCACCTCAACACGGGCGACCGCCAGCAGCTCGGCTTTCTTACGTCTTCCACGTCCGGACTCAACAGCAACTTTTCCTTCATCTCCGCCCGCATTTACGGAGACGACTCGATCAATTTCCAATATAATAACGGCGGCGCAAACGCCACGACGGTCGGCAATCAAATCCTGCCGACCGGCGTCGCCACGGGCGATTGGCTGGAGCTTGTCTTTACGGCGCAGGAAACTGTCTCGAGTAGCTTCACGTTGACGGAGTCGCTGCTCGATTATGGTGAGTCGGGCACCGCAGTCCCCACAATCGTTACCGCTCCCATAACGACAACGATCCCCGCCTTGTTGACAATCGGCAACGGGGCAACCATGTACGCCGGGTTCCGCACCGCCACCGGAGGTGAATTCAATACGCCGCTGAACTTCGATAATTTTGGCGTCGATCTGGCCCCGGCCAAAATGGCTTATTTGTCGCAGCCGAGCATCGGCATCGCGGGCCAGTCTATGGCCCCCTTCGAGGTCGCCGTCGAAGACAGTTACGGCAATGTCATCGTCGGCGACACGTCAGTGGTCACGATTACGCTCACTCACGGTACGTTCTCCAACGGCCAAAGCTCGGTCACGGCAACCGCCGTTGACGGAATTGCCACCTTCAACAACCTGATCCTCAATACGCCCGACAGTTATATTCTCCGCGCCATTGATGCCAATCCCAACCTTGATCCCGGCTTCGGGCCGGTCACCGTCGTCGTGATGCCCGTGGTGACTACGCAGCCGGCGAGCCAATATGCGGACGCGGGGGCCACGGTGAATTTCACCGCCGCCGCCAGCGGCTCCCCCGCGCCGACGGTGCAATGGCAATTGAGCACCAACGGCGGCGCGAGCTTCAGCGACATCAATGGCGCCACCTCGACGACACTGACGTTGACCAACGTGAATTCGTCGTTGAACAACAATGAATACCGGGCTGTATTCACGGTTAGCGTCAATGGCGGCAGCGTCGGCACGGCCACCACGAACCCGGCCACGTTTAACATCAAATCGGCGCCTACCGTAACGACCCAGCCGACGAATCAAACCGCCGGCTCCGGAACGATAGCGACTTTCACGGCCGCCGCCGGCGGCGCTCCCGTTCCCACGGTGCAATGGTATGTCAATGCCAACAACGGCGCCGGCTATGTCCCGATCAACGGCGCCACTTCGACGACCTTGACCCTAACCAATGTCAGCACTTCGCAAAACCAATACAGCTATAAGGCGGATTTCACCAATCTGGCCGGCACGGTTGCCACGAGCGCGGCGACGTTGACGGTTAAAACAACGCCCATCCTGACCTGGGCAAATCCCGCCAACATCACCGATAGCACGCCGCTCGGCGCGACGCAATTGGCCGCCACGGCCAACGTTCCAGGCACATTTGTCTACAATCCGCCCGCGGGAACCCTGCTCGGCGCCGGCCAGCAACAGCCCCTGACCGTCACCTTTACGCCCACCGACACCGTGGACTATGCGTCGGCGAGCGCGACTGCGTACGCGAATGTCAATAACGGCGCGGCGACCTCGCTCGCATTCGTGCAACAACCGCCGGCTTCCGCGGCAAACAACGCCACATTGAGCCCCGCGATTTCCGTGGCAGTTAAAGATGCCGCCGGCGCCACGGTAACCGGCGACACCTCCAGTGTCACGCTTACGCTCAGTTCGGGCACGTTCGTCGGAGGCGGTATGACGGTCACAGTGCAGGCCGTCAATGGCGTCGCGACTTTCAATAGCCTTTCGATCGCCAACGACGGCATTTATACGTTGAGCGCGACGGATGCCTCGTTGCCCCCCGCCGTTTCCAGCGGGTTCTATGTCGGACCAACGGCCTTTGTCAACTACAACTCCGGCTCAACCGCGTTCACGTCCCAATTCGCCATCAACAGCAATGCGAACAACGTCGAGATTGCCGGCGGCACGAACCTGACCTGGGGTGCGACTTCCGGAGTTAACGACCAGACGGGCGGCGCTGCCGGCGGTGGAGTCGCGTCCACTACCACGACGGACATGACCGTGAATTACACGCCGGCAACCTTCAATCTGTCGGATGGACTAGTCCATACGATTTCCGAGTTCTTCTTGGTGCCCAACGACTTCAACGCCAGCGGCGGGGATAAGTACCTTCAGCTTGGCTTCATCACGGCCAGCACGTCGGGTTTCAATGCCGGATACGCCTTCATTTCCGCCCGTGTCCTTAACACTGATAAGGTCGAGGTCCAGACGGTCAACGCCGCCGGAACTGGCGTTCAGGCGATCGGCACGACAGGTACCCTTAGCGGAATCGTAACCGGCCACTGGGACCAACTTATTTTCACCACTCAAGAGATCGCCTCGGGGAGCTTCACCGGAACTTTCTCGCTCGTCGATTACGGTACGACCGGCGTCAGCGCCTCCTACGACCATTTTGGCGCCGGTCTCTTACAATGTTACGGGCCTTACTACGATCGGGACGGCGTCGTCAGTTTATGCCGGGTTCCGATCAATCGCCAGTGGCGCCCCTAAGTACGACAACTTCGCCGTCGATCAGCCGGCTTCGGCCCCCACGGTTTCGATCCAGCCAGCCAACGCGACGGTGACCTCAGGCAATTCGACGAGTTTCTCCGCCGCGCCCGTCGGCAATTCCGCTCAGTCTGTGCAATGGCAATGGAGCACGGATGGCGGTGCGACGTTTAATAATCTATCGAACGGCGGCGTCTACAGCGGCGTCACGACATTGACTCTGTCGATCAGCAGCACCACGGGCCTCAACGGCAATTTGTACCGCGCGGTGTTCACCAATAGCTGCGGGCGCCGTCGCGAGCACGGCGGCATCGCTGTCGCTCACCGCCAGCGGAGGCCAAATCTATCCCACCGTGACGACCCAGCCGGCGAGCAGCACGGTTGTCAATGCCGGCAGCAATGCTGCCATCACGGCCTCCGCCAAAGGCAAAACCAGCGGCAGCGGCAACCTGACCGTGCAATGGTACGTGAGTAACGGCGGCAGCTTTACACTTTTGAGCAATGGCGGCCTGTATAGTTGGGCCGGAAGCGTTACATCTGGGGAGAGCGGTTTCAGACACTTTGACCATCACCGGAGCCACGTCGGCCCTCAACGGAAATCTGTACGAGGCGGTCTTCACAAACGGCCTAGGGTCGGCTCCGAGCGGCCCCTCGACGTTGATGGTCGATACCGCGCCGGCCGTGACTGCCCAACCGTCGAGCCAGACCGTCAACATCGGAAGCTTGGCGACCTTCACGGCCGCCGCCAGCGGCAACCCGGCGCCGACCGTTCAATGGCAATTGAGCACGAACGGCGGCGGCGTCTGGAGCAATATCAACGGCGCCACGTCATCGACGTTGACGTTCAATAGCGTTACCGCGTCGCAGGCGGGCGCTCAGTATCGTGCGGTCTTCACGAATAGCGCGGGCACGGCCACCACCAATGCGGCGACATTGACGCTCAACACAAATACAGCCGTACTGTTGACGCCATCCAGCCCGGTGCCGCAAGGCACTCCGGCGACTTTCACAGCCATGATTGCGGGCAGTCCAAGTGTCGGGACGGTTTCCTTCTATTTCGGTTCGGTGGCTCAAGGCAACCAGATCGGCACGGCCGTCAATGTATCGGGCGGCTCGGCGACTTCGGCGTCCTTCAGCGGTTTGTCGTCCGGCAGCAATACGATCTTCGCGGTTTACAGCGGCGGGACCGGGTTTGCGGGAAGTCAGGGAACAGGTTCGGTTATCGGTCTGGCAGACTTGACATGGAACGGCGGCGCCAACGGTAATTGGACAGCCTCCCATTGGACGGGCACGGGCACGGCGTTTCCCGTCAGCTACGTCAATGCGATCGTCAATACGCCCTACATTATCCAAGTAACCTCCACCCAAGCAGCCAATTCACTTTCGATCAGCCAGGGCGGGCAAGTGTCTGTGGCCTCGGGCGCCAGCCTTTCGGTCGCCAATAGTACCAGCGTATCGGCGGGATCGCTCGTCGTTGCCTCTAGCGGCGCCTTTTCTACCGGCGGGTTGCTGGGTCTCGATGCGGTCGGAAGCATCAGTGGCGGCCCAATCTCCGCCGGCTCCTATCTGTTCAACAATGGGACCGTCAGCGCCAATCTATCGGGATCGGGACCCCTGGTCAAAGACACCAGCGGCACGGTGACTTT
Source organism: uncultured Planctomycetia bacterium (assembly GCA_963707295.1). Taxonomy (GTDB): domain Bacteria; phylum Planctomycetota; class Planctomycetia; order Pirellulales; family Thermoguttaceae; genus JANXQG01. Next base: position 613,433 of record CAVPPL010000005.1, on the reverse strand, counting down.
ATCCGGTACGAATACCTACGGCGGCGTTACGATCGTAAAACTGGGCACGCTAGTCGCAATGAATCCTGGCTCGCTGCCCGACGGAACAAACCTGATCGTTGGCGGAAACGCGGGCTCGGCTTTTGGAAGCGCGATCGTCGCGGCGGCGACAATTCCATCTCCGGCTCCGGTGGCGGATTCTTCGGTGCAAGTCCAAAGCGCGCTAAGCTTGTCGGCAAAGAAGGTTTCCGTTTGGTCTACTTCGCCGGCGGCTTTCACAGTTCCGCCGATGATCGCCGCCGCGGCGCATGATGCGGTGTTAAGATCTGGATTCGTCGGACGAACGCCAGCAGTCGCGGACATCGCCTGGTATTTGGACGCCGTGGAGGGCAGAACAAAGCACGCGCCGGCAATCGCAATTCTGAGGGAAACCGCCTCGACCGTTTGCTGGCCGCTGGACTTTGAGAAGGGCTGACAAAAAAGCGTATCAAGTCTTTTCGTATATTTATGCGAATGAGGTGGCCCAGGCCGAGATCGAGGTCACTCCATTGACCGGTTGGCAACGACTTATGGCGTTTCGCCATATTGCGCAAAGACGGATTCGATAGCCAACTGAGCAGTGTCCTTCCGACGTGGCTGGTCCGCATCATCCGGTCCATTTGCGGCCTGACGCAACCAAAACAGATCCGCTGCCATTCTCCTGACACTTGGCGGCCCGACGAGCGTGCCGGCAACAACCGCTCCCATAGCATGGGCAGCGACGACCGACTTTGGTTCCACTTGACTCGCCGCGAGTGGCGGCGCCGCGGGCAGATTTCTCGCACGGGCCACAAAAACGGGCGCATTGTTGGTCGCGGGCGCCGCATCTTCTTTGCGTGCAGGCGCGGCGGGCTGGACGACAGCGACGGCCGCGACCGGCACAAAGGCTGCCGAAGACAAGGACGGTGAATTGAAGAAGCCGGCTGCCGCCGCGCCGACCGAAATGTCTGTGCCCGTAGCGATTGCCGTCGAGTTGGCTACTACGAGCGTGCCCACAGCGACATTCGTGCCGCCGGCATAGCTATTCAAGCCGGTGAGAACCACGGTTCCCAAAGCGTTGACAGTCAGGGAGCCCGGGCCGCTGATGCCGCCGGCGATAGTCAACTGGCTGCCGGAGGCAGGAAGCACGCTGACGGCGGCGACAAGAGTCAGCGGACTCGTAATCGTATCCGTGCCCGCGTTGAAGGCCGGCTGATTGGTCAAGGCATTGCCGAACTGGTCGAATGCGGTCGCTGCCAGCGGCTGGCCGGCGAGGCTGATCGTCGTGAGTGTTTGGTTCACGGTTACAGTCACGCTGCTTGTGGTCGATAGCCCGCCCTGGTCGGTAATCGTAACAAGGAAACCATAATTGCCGGCCTTGCTGAAGTTGGCCGTCGTGTTCTTGGCCGCATTCGTGCCGTTAGCGCTGAAACTCACCGCGGCCGACGGCGAGCCGGTGGTGGACCAAGTGTAAGCCAGGTTGCCTTCGCCTAGATTGTCGGTGCCGAGCACCGAGAGGGCAGTCGACGTACCCGTTGCCGGTCTGGCGCGGCCGCGGCCGCGGTGGCAACCGTCGGCGGCAGGTTCCCCAGCGAGGCGATATTCGCTGCGCTCAAGGACGTATTGTAAATGCGAATGTCGTCCAGGCTCCCGTTGAAGAGCCGGCCGCCGCCGGAATCCTCGCCGATGTAGGTGAGGCCGCTGAACAAACGCGCGGCATTCGACACCGCGTTGGAGGCCGACTGCATGGCCGCGCCCACCGGCTGCATGTACATCGTGGCATTGCTCGGCGTAATGACGAGCGCCACGAACGTCCACACGCCGTCGGGGACCGTAAGTCCCGACGCCCAACTGTAAGTTGACGAGTTGTCGTTCCAGTGGTAGGCAAGGACGCCGCTGGAACGCATGCTGATTCCCGAAGCCGTCCCCGATCCGTTGCGGTAGAACACGATGCCTGTATAGTCGCTTTGCGTGCCGTTGCGCTTTACCCAGCCGGTTATGGTGACCGTGTTGCTGCTGAAGTTCAAAGCTGGGACAGTGACATACTGCGAAGTGCCGTTCAGCGCGATGCCGCCGCCCAATTCACCCGTCGTCCACGTCGGGCTGTTGACGAGCGTGCCGGGGTGGCCATTGCCCGACGAGTCGGCCGCGGTCGTGCCGCTGCCGTCGTCGAACTTCCAGTAGCCGGTAGGCGTGAGGGATTGAACCGTCGCAGTGGCCACAGTACTGCCGCTGGCGGCGGTGATTGTCGCGGTGGCGGATGCCGCCGGCGCGGTGTAAAGCCCTTGTTGTGAGATTGTGCCCGCCCCGGAGGTCGGCGAGATGCTCCAGCTCACCGCGGGAGCGTTGGAGAGCGAACTCGTCGGTTGGCCGAATTGATTGGACCAGATTGGCGTCAATTGGAGCGTTTGCGACGGCAGCACCAAGGCCCCGTTCGGTAGAATGGCCAACCCGGTAATCGTATCGACCACCGTCACATTGACGCTGCTTGTCGTCACGCCGCCGTACGTGTCAGCCATGTGGACCGTGAACGTATAGGCGCCGGACTGATAGAATGTGACTGTCGTGTTCTTCGCGGCGTTGGTATCGTTGGCGTGAAGGTGGGATACGTTGCGCCGGCCGGTATGGAGGTCGCCGACCAATCATAGAGAACCGTCGATTCGCCTTGAATGTCGTTGTCGGCCACTGAGAGTGCCGTGGTTGTGCCCGTGACTGTGCCGGGCGTCGCCGTGGCGGGCGTAGTGATCGTGATGGGGGCTGCATTATAGGCGGCATTGTCACCGCCGGGCGTGGGATGGCCGGCCGTCCAATTCGCCACGTCATCGCCGTAAGCCGTCGCCGAAACGCGATTGAGCGACGCGCCGAAACTGTCGGCCGACTTGGGCCAGGGACTGTCGTCATCGTAAGTCACCTGATCGACGCGATAGTACGGCACTTGGGTGTCCGGCGGAGGTTCAGGTTGCCCTGGCCGCAGCAATTCGACCGTATCGCCGCCCTTGTTGAGCGTGCGCGAATAGGGCCCATAAATCGGAACCGACGTTGGGATGGCGTATTCCGCGCGATACCAGGTCGGATCGGCGTTGACCACCAGGGCGTAGCCATTAGCCGGAATACTCGCTCCCTGCGGGAAGCTGAAACTGATCCCACCGCCCAGTTCCCAGGTGTCGAACAAACTGGGATTCAGCGGGTCAGCATTGTTGGGATCGTAAAAGTCAATGCTTTGCGACGTGATATTCTTCAGCTCGATGTATGCCGTCTGCCCTGGACTGGGGTTATAGTTGATCTCGTTGATCACCACCGGGCCCATGCGCGGTGCCGCGTTGGCCGCGTTGTAGGTCGTTTGCGACGTTTCCACGAAATTCACGTCGCCGGTGCTCGTCGTGTAGCGGCCGAAGCTGAAGGTGACCGAAGGATCGTTCGCATAGGGATACGTGCCGTCCTGGTCGCGGTCGCTGGCATCGAACGATTGCGAGGTCTCGTATGTTGTGAACGCGCCTCCGGAGGCCGAAGTGAGGTAGACCGTCTCGCCGAATTCGCTGAAGGAGAACTCGGTAATGTAGCCGGGATCGGCCGGATTGCCGAAGTTGTTGTGGTGGTTGAACGTGATGTAGCCGTTGGCGGGAATGATTGTGCCGGCGGCGATCTGGTATTTCTTCAGGTTCGAGCCGCTGTCGCTGATATACCAGCCGCCGATATTGATCGGCGAGGAAGTCGTGTTGTAGAACTCGACCCAGTCGCCGGGGTCCGTATTGCTCGAGTGCGAAAGGACCTCGTTGACTACAATCGCATCGACCGGGTAGTCGGGCGATTCGTCGCTGCCCGGCGAACCGTTGGCCGAGTGGCTGGCGAACCAGCCTTCGGGCTGGTCCCACAGCGAGCGGTCGCCGGTAGGATCACGGATGACCAGCGAGTTGCCCGAGCCGTCGGTCTGTTTGAACCAGTCATCGCTATAGGTGAAGCTGAGGGCCGTTTCGCCTACCGAATCGACGAGCGTGATTTTCTCGCCGGAATTGCTAAAGTGCTTGGGATCAAGATTGGCGGCGGTGACGACGCCGTATTGCCCGGCAATAATGCCGTTCAGGCCGGTCCCGTAGCGCGATTGGAACGCGGCCAGATTTGAGACGATCAGCACCTTGGCCCCCGGCGCGAGGCTGGTGACATTGCTGGCGGTGAAATCGAAATTGATGCCGTCGGTGAAACGCACGCCGGTCAAATCAAGTGTTTGCGTTGTGCTGATATTCTTGAGTTCAATGAACTCGAAATCGTCGTTCACATAGGCGCTGCCCTTGGGCGGGTCGGCTGGATGGTACATCACCTCCGTGATGCGGAGGTATTGCTGAACGGCGGATGGATTGCTGGCGATGGTCAGCGTGCCGACCACCGCACTCTTGAGATTCAGCAGTTGCACGCTTTCGCCGAAGAGCGACAAATGCCCGCTGTAATCGCCTGCAATGAAAAGGGTTTGACCGCCGGAGGGACCGGTCGTCCTGGCCCGGAAGGCGACCACATTCGGCGAGACGTAGAGCGTGCCGCCAGCGGGAATGACCGTGCCGCCTTCAAACGTGAAACTGACGCCGCCGCTGAGCTTCCAGCCGGAGATATCGACGGCTACGCTATTGGGATTGACGAGCGTCAAGTACTCCTCGTCCTGATTGCCCGAGGCCGGGTTGGCGTCGTAGCTGCCGAACGTAATCGAGACGCCGTCTTGCTGCGCGGCTGGGATGCCGGCGTAGGTGGGATAACTCGTGTTGAGACTGTGATCGACATAGAGGTGCGCTCGGCGGGGATCGAGGTACTGAGTCTTGATGTCGCTGACTGCTTGTGCCAACGACGGCGTGCCCAGTCCATAGGGACCGGCGCTGACGGGCCAACCCCATGTCTGCCGATCGAGAGCGGCTTCGGGCGCGATTTCAGCCGCAAGTTCGTCGAGCTTGGTCTCGATCGTAAGGTCGGAGTAGGGGGTGCCCGGCGGTTGGAGGAACTGGTCCATCAGCGTGCGCATGCGGCGGAGCAACATGCTGCACGTGACGGGATTGGAGATGATGGCGTCGTAGATCTGGTTGTAATTGGTGCTGTAAAACGTCAGGTATTGGCTGCCGCCATAGAGCGGATCGGACTTGTTGTTGTCGTCCGTGGCGTGGATTCCGACGTTGGCGGGATTGTCGCCCGCATACATCTGGCCGAAGGAGAGATTTGTGTCGTAGGGAATGATCCGCCACAGTCCATCGCCGTCGGAATCGCGATACAGAGCCATGTTTGCCCAGACATCGTCGTTTTGTCCCGTGATCCGGGCGACGGCGATATAGTCGATGACCTCGGGGACGTTGAGCATGTCAAAGATGGCGGAGGCCCGCTCGGCGGCGGGCTGGCTGCTGTTGAGCGCGTCGGCCAGGGCGTTGTAATCGGAGTTGCCCTCCCACTCGCGCGTCCGTTTTTCGGGTGAGCCGGGGTTTGCCGTTCCGACGTCCTTGTACAGCGCGCCGTCTGAGTCCAGCCCAAGCATGTCCAGCAGCCCACTGTCCTGCGGCATAGTGAAAAAGGCGAGCTGCCAAAAGCTTCCGTTCATTTGCATTCGGACAGGGAAATCGGACGACGCGCTTACGCCCGCCTGGTTAAAGAGCCACATGGACAGGAATTGCCGCGCGTAGCTGGGATCGACATACTCCGCGTTGAACTCCGCATTGCTTACGCGCGGCTGACCAACTTCCCATAGGAACTTGTGGTCGGAGTTGAAGTTGACGTGGTGCGAGCGCTTGAGAAGGTAGCGAGTCGTGCTGCCCTTGATGCGAATCAATACGTTGTCGTACAGTTCGCCGTTGTAGAACAGGTCGCCGCGCGCCCCGGCGTCGGTATCGACGGTCGTTTCGTTGCTCGTGCTCGTTGGGATGACGTAGTTCGGCACGAAGACTTGGACCATCGGCAGATCGGTTGCTACGCCGCTCTGCGCCACGGTGCCATAGTACTGGTCCGAATCGGTCGGATTGTTAAAGGCCGGCCCGGTAGTTGCGCGCGGTCGTGTCGGTGGCGATCACCCGCCAGCGCAGCATTTGCCCCGCGGCCAGGGCCGTGGTCGGGATTAGCGCGGTGTAGATGCCGTCGCCGGCGGTCAAGTCGCCGTGGGTGCCGTCGTCGTACATCGTCGCCAGCGTCTCGCTTCCGAACATGATGCAGTAGGCGATCTGGACGCTGCTTACCGCGTGCAGGCTGGCCCCAATGGTGGCCTGAATGGTCAACGGCTGGCTGGAACTGCCGCCGGCAGGCTGCGGTACATCATCGGTCACATTGCTGACATAGGGACCCAGGTTCGTCTTTCCGGCACTATTCGCGGCGCCGGGCGTCGGCGTGGCGAAGTAGACACCCGAGCCGGAGGCGATCGTGTCGGAATTGAGTTGCGGCAAAATCAGGAAGTTGGCCTCGGACGCCGAGACATCCATCCCCTGGATGGCCAGGATGTTCGTTCCCGCCTGAAGGAGGCCCGGTGTCGCGGCAAACGTGACAGTGTAGTAGCGTTCCGGTGAATGCGCCGCCGTGGCCGCCGAATTCCATGCCGGCGAAGCCGGGGCATTGACCGCCGCCACCTGCTGGCCGTTGATCCAGGCCACGAAACCGTCCGTGAAGCGCATTGTCAGCGTCAGGGTCGAAATCGAACTGGGAACGGTAACGTCGAACGGTACGCGAATGAACGCAGTAGTGTTCACGTTCTGCATATCGCCTTGCACGTTCAGACCCACGTCGCTCGTCGTAACGCCGCCGTCTAGTCCGTTGGCCATGTCGCTGATTTGCGCGGGCGTAAGTTGCGCGGTGTAAAAGCGGAAATCGTCCATCAGGCCGTTGTAATTCTTGTAGGGCAGCGCATAGGTGCCTGTCGAACGGCCGAGCTTGAGCGTTTCCGTCGTCGTCCAGTTCCATGCGGATGTGTTCGTGGCCTGGTTGTCCAGCACTCCATCGATATACAGCGAGCAGGTGGAACCGAGCGACTGGCTGAAGTTCACCGTGATGAGGTGCCACTGGCCGTCGCTGACCAGCGCGTTGCTGACGATCTCATTGACGACCGCGCCGTCGGACTGGCGATAGGCGCGCACGCGAATGTTGCCGGAGTCGGTTTGCAGGATCATCAGCCCGCGCGACGACCGCATGTCGAAGAGCACCGCGCCGTCGCTGCCGGTGCCCGTGGTGCCCGTCGAGTTCATCCAGAACGAAATCGTGCCCGTCGTACTGTTGCACAGATCGGAGCTGGGATTGACGGTCATCTGGCTGTTGCTCGCGGCGCTGAATTGCATTACGCCGCGGCGGAGCATGGGGCTGGCGGAGGTGTCCGTGACAGACGAGACCCAGGTGACGCTCGAGCTGACATTCGTGACCGTGTGGGCGGAAGTCGCCGTATTGCTGTCGGTAGTCATTGCCGAAGCCGTGTCGGCTTTGAGGCGGACATGCAGGCTCGCCGAGCCGTCGGGAACCGTATCGCCGTATCCCGCGCCGATCGTGCCGCTAGGCCAATCGTCATCATCGAACGGCTCGTTGGCGGGATTGCCCTGCCATGTTGTTCCCAGCGAGTCACCGCCATTGTCCGTGGTGGGAACCAAAGCGGTGGCGACCGAGCCGGTGCCGACGAGCGACGTGCTCACGCCGTAGGAAACATCAGGCACCTGCGGCGGGTACTGCGGCGAATAGGCCGAGACCACGGTGTTGTCCGGCTGCTCGAGCGCAAGGTAGTCGCCGCTTGCACCCAGCTTGAAGTTCGCATGGAGTTCGCCATTGGGCGCCACGGTGCCCTTGCCGTCGCAGAAGACCACGAGGTAGCCCTGGGCAGCGATGCTCACGTTCGCGGGAATCGACCACGACGTGCTGTTATTGATTAACTTCCAGCCGGAAAGCGTGACCGCCGATGTCTCGGGATTGTAGATCTCCAACCAGTCAGGATTCTTGCCGTAGTAATCCGTCAGGGTAGTCGAGTTGCTGGCCATGAACTCGCTGATGATCGGCGTGGCGCTGAGTAGCCGTCGATCCTCCAACGGCTCGACGCGCAGCCGCCGATTCCGCAAGGAATCCTGCCTCAAAGATTTCGGCCGGCCCATCTTCCGCCGCTCGGACCGATTTCGCTTCACAGGTCGAAACCACATGAACTAAACTCCAAAGTAAGATCCGTCTGATTGGGAACGAAAGGGCGGCGGCTTCCCTTGATTTATGGCAGCTTCCGCCCTCGCCGCCGCAACCGTTGCCAGACGGCGCCGCCGCCGGCAGCCGCCGCGCTGGCGCCTGAACAGGAGCAGTGCGGATGGCTCGGGCACCGCCGACACGGGCGCCAGGGCCACGCCGCGGAAGGCGGTATCGTTCGATGCCGTGGCCAGCAGGGTGAACGAGCCGGTTGTGGTGTTGTCGAAGCCGGAAGCGTCGTCGATGCTTACCAATTGGCCGCCGCCGGCGGCCCCGCCACCGCCATTTCGCGTGCTGAAGAGCATGACGCTGCCGTTGCTCAGCACTTCGCCGGTGAGGCCGCGATAGCCGTTGCTGCCGCTCCCCTTATTCCCCTCGTAGACCCACGCGCCGGTGCTGGCACTGTAGCAATACTTCATGATGCCGTTGCTGTCGTCGGCGACGTAGACCGTATCCAATCCGGGCGTGGCCGGATCGAGATCGGCAAAGAAAAAGGTGTCGGGGCTGGTCAGGCTGTTGCCCGTCGGCAGCAGCGACGCGATCGCCTGACCTCCAGTTGTCGGGAGGCCGCTGCCGACGGAAACCAGGAAGTTGGGCGACGTGTGCGTCGTAGCGTAGAGCTGTCCTCCCGCGATGCCAACTTGATAACCCGAGGGGACAGCCGCGGCCAACGAAGTGCTGGTCGTCGATCCAATCGTGGCGTAACGGACGCCGCCCGTGTTTCCCGTTACCCACAGATCCGTGCCGTTGGTGCTTGCTGCGCTCCGCGGCGTGTCGCCATCGGCGAAATCGCCAAGCGCGGTCGTCGTGTTGATATTGCCGGCGAAATCGACGCGGCCGACGACTCGGTTGACCACGGAAGCGGACTGGCTCTTTAAGGATGCCGTGCCGCCGGTCGTCGTGGCGTAGCCGGTGAGCAGCAGGTATTGGCCGTTGCCTGAAAGCGTCAACATTCCTTCGGTCTGCGCCGTGCCGCTAGCGATAAGGGGACGGTTCGCGCCGCTGGTTGTCGCGGGCATGGCGATAGACTGCACCAATGTGCCCGTCGGCGTATACTCATCAAGGAACACGGGATTGCCCGTGTTCACCAGGTTGGAGGAGCCGTCACCGACGCGATAGACGACGACGTCTCCTGCGGTAAACGTCGCGGCCCGACCGGCGGCAACTGTCAACGTCGAGATACAGATTAGTATCAGGGCTAATTCGTAAGATCGTTTCATAGGAGAACCTCATGATGACCTGCACTTGCCTGCGGCGGTACGCGATTCGTAGGTTGGCCATTTCTTTCGCCGCGCCGCCACGAAGCACTGCGCACGAAACCAGGCAAACGAGTACGACCAAGGGTCAAGGCAGCACGCTAGAGAGCGCTCCGGTTCAGCCCATAGGGCGAACGCGTCGTGTCAACCTGCGAATTGAAAAACGCTGCCTGCAAGTATGGGTGTAACGGCGGCTGAGTCTGTGCTCGGCCAGACCTGACGTGAAACAACCCGTCGGTAGACAGGAATGAGTGTTTAGCGACAACCGCCCGAACACGGCAATGCCGATAATCCTGTGGACCTACATGTACCGTAATTTCAAACGAATAGATTGTCAAGTACCAAGAGATGTTTTTGGATGTTTTTTTCAGCCCATGAATGACGGATGCTTTTTCGCTGAAAAACATGCGTTATTTGAGAGCGGCGATTACCCTGGAAAGTTCTTTGTCTGCGTCTGCTGCCGCGCGGCGCTAACGCCAGGTTTTGTCCGCGGCGCTGGCCCGTCATCGAGGACCTGCCGCTTGCGTTCCATTTCCGCGGCGACTATGTTGAGTGCAGATAGGCTGTTGTCGTTTGGGATCATGGGCGTAGTCAGCGTGTGGCGTCGCATGTGGTTTGATCGACAACTCGGCTGGGACGTTCCGCGAGGTTGCAATCAACCACACGGACGAATGATGGCGCGGGCGTATTGCGACATTAGTCCTCAAACGGCTAGGTTTAACTTAGACCATGCTCCGTTCTAAAGAGCGAAATAGGCGTTGGCACTACATGGCATCTTGGGGCCATTCCATAGGAGTCAGCGGGAATATCGCTTCGCGCGGCAAGCCCCACCGTCATCTGCGTTTGGAGCAATTGGAATCGCGCATGCTCTTGGACGCCGGCCCCGTGTACATCAGCGAGTTCATGGCCAAGAATAACAAGACCTATGAGAATAACGCAGGTACTTTCAGCGATTGGCTTGAACTCTACAATCCGACTTCGACGGCCGTCACGTTGGGTAGCGCCACGGCCGGGCAAAGCTACTATCTAACAAACGATTCCACCAACCTGACCCAGTGGGCCTTTCCCGCGGGTGTCACCCTGGGGGCCGGCGCTTACTTGGTGGTCAATTGCGACACGACACCCTCGGGCGGCACCGGCGGCTTATACGAACACGACGGTTGTCGGTTCGTGGCCAATCGGCACCACGCAGTACTACACCGGTTTTCACCTGCCCGAGTCGGGCGGATACGTGGCCCTGGTTCAGCCCGACGGCCAGACTATCGCCTCGCAATATAACTTTCCCCAGCAGCTCGCGGACGTATCCTACGGAATAGCGCCGGCCACGCCGACCTCGCTCGTCTCGGCCGGGGCGACGGCGACGTATCTGGTTCCCACGGCAAGCTCGGCCACGACCGGCTGGACGAGCGCGGGTTACGACGACTCCTCGTGGTCCAGCGGTCCGACGGGACTGGGGTTTGCTCCGGCAACGTCGCCGCCTCCGACAACCTTGCCCGGTCCGGGCTACTATGCCCCGTACGGGCCGAACGGCACGTGGAACTACTACGAACTAGTGTCCACGGCTGCCAATTGGACGACTGCTCAGAGCAATGCCGCGAGCCAGTCGTTCGGCGGACAGACCGGGCATCTCGTCACGGTCCGCAGCGCCGCGGAAGTTACGTTTTTGAGCAGCCTGACGGGCGGAGTGGAGTATTGGACCGGTTTGACGAATGTTACCACTTACGGCGGCCACGATTACGGGAGCACTTCGGGCAACTCCGCTCCGGCCCAGGGAAGCGTGCCCACGTCGAGCCCCTTGCAGCAGGGCGCCGGCTTCGTTTGGGTTGACGGCGAGGCGTTCACTTATCACAATTGGGAAAGCGGCCAGCCCAACGACAGTTCCAGCGGTTCGTCTCCGGCGAACTACGTGGCGGAAACCGCCAGCAATGCCGGCTGGGACGACCGCAATAACTCCAACAGCTATCCCTATGTGATCGAGCTCAATCTGGGACTGGCCTCGCGGCCGGATACGGGCTATCTCTCGGTCGTCGAGGCCCATTCGACTCGAGCCTGACCTCGATCAGCGCCGGCATCAGCCTGATCAATAATCCCGGCACGGCGACGGTTACCAACTATACTGCAACGGTTTCCGATTTCTTCGATCCCCAGAACGTGGCGACGACGGGGCATTTCGCCACATTCCCCTTCGGCGGAGACACCACCGGCGCGGACCACAACTTCGCCGTCCAGGTCCAGGGAACGATCCAGATCGCCACCGCGGGAACCTACACCTTCGACGTGAACGGCGGCGACGGATTCCAGTTTTCGATCGGCGGCCAGACTTTCACTGGCAGCAGCAGCGGAACGACCTACGGCGCCACGATGACTTATAGCGGCACGCGGGCCAGCGGCGATTCGTTGGGAGTTACAACCTTCGCTGCCGCCGGGACGTACACAATCAACCTCTATTATTTTGACGGCGCATCGGACGCGCCGCGCGTAGAGCTTTCGGCGGCAGCGGGAACGCAATCGAGCTTCAACTCGAACTTCCATCTCGTCGGCGACACGACGAACGGCGGGCTAGGCGTCGTGGGAAGCAGCAGCCTGGTCTCCACGAACCTGTCGTCGGCCATGCAAGGCGTCAATGCCACGGCCTTGGTCCGAATTCCGTTCAGCGTCGCCGATCCGAGCGCAATCACGCAATTGACGCTCTTGATGAATTACGACGATGGATTCATCGCTTACTTGAACGGCAACCTGGTGGCCAGCGCCAACGCCCCCGCGTCGCCGGCATGGAATTCCACAGCCACGGCCGCGCACGGTTGGAGCCAGGCCCTCACCACCCAATCGTTTAATCTGGCCAATTACCAAGGAGATCTCGTCAGCGGTGCGAACGTATTGGCAATCCAAGGGCTGAACATTACCGCCGGCGACCCCGATTTCCTTCTCCTTCCGCAACTCCAGTACAGTTCTTTCAACATTAACACGCTGGAGTACTTCACGACACCCACGCCGGGCGCCGTCAACGTGGCCGGCAACTTGGGAACGGTGGCGGATACGAGCTTCACCGTTCCCGACGGGTTCTACACGGCGCCTTTCTCCACTTCGATCACCGATCCCACGTCGGCGGCGACGGTGCTCTACACCACGGACGGCCGCACGCCCGTCGTCCCCGCCTTCGGCTCCTCCGAATCGATCAGCGGCATTACTTACAGCGGGACGACCGCCACGGCTACGACATCCTCCGCCCACGGTTACTACACAGGCCAGCAGATAAAGATCGCCGGCGCGGCGCCCGCGCAATACGACGGCATCTTCACCATCAGCGTCCTCAGCCCAACTACCTTTACCTACGTGCTGCCAAGCTCGCCGGGCAGCAATGCCACGGGCACGATGACCGCCGTGCTGATCCCCGCCAGCACGGTAAACAGCCGTTCGATCGGCAGCATCACTTTCGGCGGGAGCGGCGGCCTGACCGCGACTGCCAACGCTCCCGCTCAGACGATCGGCAGCATCTCATTCAGCGGCACGACGGCTACCGTGACGATGAGCGCCGCGGATGGATTCGTCAACAGCCAGCAGGTGCTAATCGCCGGGGCCTCGCCTGCCCAATACGACGGCGTCTTCATCATTACCGTGACGGGAGCCACGACGTTCACCTACAGCATGGCCACTTCGCCGGGAAGCGCCGCTTCGGGCACTATGACGGCGACTTCCTTGCACGGCTATTCCGTCGGCCAGGTGATCCAGGTTAGCGGGGCGTCGCAGTGGCAATATGACGGCATATTCACGATCGCGACCGTCCCTTCCGCGTCATCATTCACCTACACGATGTCCGCCGCCCCGTCCACGAATGCCACGGGCACGCTGACGGCCGCCGCGGTGTCAACGATGGCCTACACCGGGCCGGTTTACATCAACAGCACCACCACGCTGCGGGCCGAAGCGATCGAGGCCGGCTACTTTACGAGTACTCTCGACACGGCGAGTTATATCTTCATGAACGCCGTGATCAACCAGCCGCAGATTTTCACGGACGATCCCACGAACCCCTTCTACAGCCTCAACCAGACGTACGTCGCAAACCCGAACTTCAACGCCGACAACTTCCCGCAGATGTGGACGGGAATCGACAGTACTGACACCGAGCCGCACGGCGGATCGCCCACCACGCCGGGTCAATCCGACGACCTCTACAGCGCCGACTACGGGATGGATCCGCAAGTGGTGAACGATCCGAACTACGCCAGCACGATCATCAGCGACATGCAGACTATTCCCACGCTGTCGCTGGTGATGAACCCCGATGATTTCTTCGGTGAGGGCGCCAGCGGCAGCAATGGCGTCAAGGGGATTTACGTCAATGCGGCGCAGGACGACGCCAGCGGCGCCACTTCGCCGCTTTGGAAGCGGGAAACCTCGGTCGAATTGATCAATCCCGACGGCGACGCGGGCTTCCAGATCAACGCCGGGATCAAGATGCATGGCGGGGGGAGCCTCCAGCCGACGAAAGAGGCCGAGCACACTTTCACGTTGGAGTTTACCAGCGATTACGGCGGCACGCTAAACTATCCGTTTTTCGGTTCCGACGGCGCCTCGTCGTACAGCGAATTGACGCTCCGCGCCGGTTACAACGATTCCTGGACCCACGGAAACGAGTCACAGCGGCAATATGGCAGTTATTTGCAGGACGCCTTCGCCAACGCGGAGCTGGCGGCAATGGGTGGACCGGCCCGGCACGGTAACTGGGTCAACTTGTACATCGACGGGATTTATTGGGGCGTCTATAACGCGACCGAATATCCCGATTCGAACTTCGCTGCCGACTACCTCGGCGACAAGAATGCGGCCGATTACGACACCATCAAGGTCTCCGAGACCGGACCTCCGGTGGCCGACGATGGCGATGGGAACGCATGGAACAGGCTGTATGTAATCGCCAGCAACGGCGGCGCCATGAATGCGGCCGTGTCGATCAGTTCTCTAAGTTGCACATCGACCTCGTATAATGCCAGCACGGATACCTACACCACCACCGTAACCGCTACGACGACGTTGGCCGACGGCTATTCGACCGGCGCCAACGTCTATATCAGCGGCGCGTTTCCATCGCAGTACGACGGCTATTTCATCATCACTGCTGTCAACTCGACCACCTTCACCTACCAGTTCATCGGCACGGCGGTCGCCAGCGACACCGCGGCAGGGACGATGACCGTCGCGCAAATCGCCGCCGTCAATACCAGTGCCCTGGCGAATCCGGCTTCCCTGTCGCTCGTCGAACAGTATTTGGACGTGCCCGAATTTATTAGCTACATGATCGACATGTCCTACGGGGGAAACAACGACTGGCAGGCGGGGACAAATCACAACTGGATCGCCATTCGCGACTCTCGTTTTGACGGCACGCCGACAAACGCACTGGGAGGCTTTGAGTTCATCAATTGGGACGGCGAACGGACCCTGGAAGGAACCACCGACAACGTCATCAACACCGGTTTTACCCCCAGCGGCTTGCAGGGCACTCCAGCCGTGGAAAACTACGGCCCTCTGTTCCTCTTCGATCAGCTCAAGGCCAACCCCGAATTCCAGTTGATGTGGGCCGACGCAGTCCACCAGTATCTCGTTAACAATGGGCCGCTTACCCCCACCGGCGCGGCGGCCGTCTACTCGACCGTCTCGCAGCCGATCGACCGGGCCATCGTCGGCGAATCCGCCCGCTGGGGAAACTATCGTCGCGACATCAACTACGACGGTCCCGGCACAGCTTCGTGGACGCCGCCGGCCTACCTTTACACCCGCAACGGCCTGGCCAATTCTAGCTACCTGCTCGCCGGCAACTCGACGACGCTTTTCAACAATGCCGACGACCCCAACTATCCCAGCAACACGCCCGACACCTGGATTGGCAACCAGAACCGCATGTTCGGAACGTACTTCCCGCAGCGGACGGCCATCGTGATAAGCGAGTACCAGGCCGCCGGCGTCTACCCTGCGTCCTTGGCAGCCCCGGAATTCAGTGGACTGCCCACCGGCGGTTATCTGACAGGGCCGCTGACTATAACGAATCCCAGCGGTCAAGGCACGATCATCTACACTACCGACGGCAGCGATCCGCGGACGCCGAGTGTACCCAGCCCTATCCTTGCGGCCGGCACGCCCTCGTCCGTCAGCGAGATTTCGCTCAGCGGGACTACCGCCACGGTCCGCGTGCCAGACAATGGCTACGCAAACGGCCAGACGGTGTCCATCAGCGGCGCAACGCCATCGAACTACGACGGCAGTTTTGTGATTTCCAACGTGACTCAAGACACGTTCCAGATCACGGTGAGCGGGTCGCCGGCCGCCGCCACTGGCACGATCGTCTGCCAGCCTTACGGCATCGGCCCCAACGGCGGCAGCGTCATCGTTTGGCTGCCGGGCAATGGCCTGGCCGTGGGCAACAAAGTGCTGATCGGCGGCGCGGTCCAGCAAACCTCGCTCAACGGCGTATTCACGGTGACCGCGGCGACGGCCAATACTTGCAGCTTCGCCCTGCCGGGCGCCACGCTCGATACGGCGGACACGGCCATTACCGTGCAGCGGATCAATGCGACAATTTCCGGCATCACTTTTAGCGGCACGACGGCCACCGTCACAACGACCGCAGCACACGGATATGCCAGCGGCACGCTGGTCCGCATTACCGGGGCGAATGTCGCGACCTTCAACGGCGACTACCTGATTACGTTTGTCAACGTTACCCAGTTTCAATACACGATGTCGGCCACGCCCAGCGGTGCGCCCACCAACGGCGGCAATATCGGGGCAGTCCGGGTCCTGTCGCCCACGGCCAAGGTATACAGTGGTCCGCTCACTCTCAGCCAGACGACGCGCTGCGCACCCGCGTGCTCAACGGCACGACGTGGTCGGCCCTGAACGACGCTTGGTTCATCACACACCCGGCGGCCGCCGCGGGCAATCTGGCGATCGTTCAGATGAACTACAACCCGGTCGGTCCGACCGCGGCCGAATTGGCGGTCAACCCCGGCTTCAAGGGCGATGACTTCCAGTTCATGGAATTGCAGAATATCGGCAGTCAGACGATCGATCTGACCGGCGTGCAATTGACGCTGGCCAGCGTGCCGGCGTTCAGCTTCAGCGGCGCCGCCGTGACCGCGCTGTCGCCGGGCTCGTATGTGCTGATCGTGGAGAATCCGCAGGCCTTTGCTGCCCGCTATGGCACGGAGTTGCAGTCTCTATATGGTGCGAACTGGCAGTCGCTTCTTGTCGCAGGCAAGTTCGCGCAGAAGCTCGATCACGGCGGCGAACAGGTGCTTCTAACGGACCGCGCGGGCAAAACGATCGAGGACTTCACCTACGACAACAGCGGCGCATGGCCCAGCCGCGCCGCGGGCGAGGGCAGCACGCTGGAAATCATTAATCCTACGGATGATCCCACCGATCCGAATAACTGGATGTCGAGCCTGGACTACAACGGTTCGCCGGCGGCCGTTGACTTCGCCGCGGCCGGGGTCGTCATTGACGAAGTCGTTCCCAACATCGGTTCGCCCAACAACGGCTCGATCGAGCTTTACAATCCCACCGCCTCGACCGTCAACATCGGCGGCTGGTACTTGACCGATTCCCTCGACGACCTCCAGAAGTTCAGCATTCCGGCGGGAACGCAGATCGCCGCGGGCCAATACCTGGTTTACAACGACAGCAGCTACGACGTCACGCCGTACTCGGGCAATACCAACGGCATCGTGACCGAGACGACCGACACCGATGGCGCGACTCCGGTGCTGGAAATCCAAGGAGACACCCTCAACGAAATGACGGAGCGTGAAATACCGCTGCCCGCCGGCTCAATCGTCCCGGGTCAGGATACGGTCCTCTCGTTCGATTTCCAGAGCACCACCGAAGGCCAGGTGCAAGGCATCGGACTGGACAACGACAACTCGTTCAGCGACGGGGCCACGCTCTACCGCGTCTACGGCACCGGTACTACAGGAACGACTGTGACCAACGCCAACGGCTACTACAGCACGCCGGGAGTGTGGCAGACCTATACGATCGACCTGGGCGTAATCCCCGCGAACGAGAACCAATTGTTCTTCTATATTGACGACGCGGTCATTACGGGCGGCTTCGCTGGCGCGAACGCCGAATTCCGCAACGTCAGCGTCCATGCGACCAGCGCCTCGCCCGCCTATATCAATTTCGACCAGTACTTCGGCCTCAACGCGGCCCAGGGCGGCGACGTGTGGCTGGTGAAGGCGGACGGCGCCGGCAAACCCGTGCAGTTCGAGGACCACGCCGGCTACGGCCGGTCGGCCATCGGGGAGGCGTGGGGCGACTGGCCCAATGGCAGCGCCGGCGCCATGTTTCCGATGTCCAGCGCGACGTTCGGCGCGGCCAACAGCGGGCCGCTCGTCGGATCGCCGGTTACCGGCTCACTGTCGCTGGCAATTAGCGAAGTGATGTATAATCCCCCCAACCCGGCCGGCGGGCTCGCGGGCCAACAGCTTGAATATGTAGAGATCACGAACGTGAGCTCGACGCCCGTCGCTCTCACCAATTGGCGACTTCGCGACGCCATTAGCTTCAATTTCCCCAGCGGGCAAACCTTGGCCGCGGGCACCTCGCTGCTGGTAGTACCGTTCGACCCGGTCAACAATCCAGATTCTCTAAGCCGCTTCGAGGCCCGCTATTCCGGCTTCGTTTCATCGCAATTGGTGATTGACGGGCCATACAGCGGGGCCTTGAGCAACTCCGGCGAGACTTTGGATTTGGAACAGCCCGGCACGCCTCTGTCGAGCGATATCACTTACCTTCCGCACTGGATTGAAGACGAGGTGGCGTACAACGACTCGGCGCCATGGCCGACAGCGGCCGATGGCGGCGGCGATTCGCTCCAGCGCGTGAATCTGGCGACGCTGGCCTCGATCGGCTGGGGAGATGCCGCGGCGAGTTGGATCGCCGGTCCGCCCACGCTTGGCCTGCTGGAAACGCCTCCCGTCGGCAACCTCGACAGCTACACGACCAGCGGCAGCGCGATTACGATCACGGCCGCCGCGGGCGTATTGGCCAATGACACGGGACAGCACGCGCTTTCAAGCGTGCTCGTCACACCGCCTGCCTACGGCGGCCTGGCGTTCACGTCCAGCGGCTCGTTTATCTACACGCCGTATTTCGGCAAGGCGCCGGACAGCTTCCAGTACCTGGCTAGCGACGGGACTCTGTTGTCGAAGACCGTCACGGTGCTTATCAATCCTCCGCTGGCCGCCGCCAATAGCTACCACTTGGCGATGAACGGGATCTTGACATTGCCCGCCGCCACGGGTGTGCTGCAAAACGACAGCGATCCGACAGGGCTTCACCTCATCGCCGGATTGGTCAGCAGCCCGCAACACGGCAATCTGACGCTCAATGGCGACGGCTCGTTCACCTATGTGCCGGTCGCCGGCTACTACGGGTCGGACAGCTTTACTTACGAGGCTGGCGACGGAGTGGTGGATTCGGTGCCCGCCGCGGTTTCAATCGCGGTCAACAGCGGCCCAACCGTCGCTGTATCGGCCGCGGCTACGCCCAATCCGGTGACCGGCACAGCGACCGGTCTCTCGGTGCTGGGCGCCGATCTTTCCACGGGAGCGGCAAGCTTGGCCTACACCTGGTCAGCGACGGCCGTGCCGAATGGCGCACTAACGCCGACCTTCAACGTCAACGGTACCAACGCGGCACAAAACAGCACGGCCACCTTCACCGCGGCAGGCGCATATGTGCTCACCGTGACAATCACCGATACGAACGGGCTATCGGCCACCAGCAGCGTGAACGTAACCGTGAACCAGACGCTGACGTCCATCAGCCTCGCCGGCCAACCGTTGGCGGCAACCGCGAGCGACCAGTTTGGCAATGCCTTGGCCAATCAGCCGGCCTTCAACTCTGCCACCGATACGATTACCAGTCCGCTGACGCTAAGCGGCACTGTCACTGTGCTTCCGACCGCTGGCAGCCAATTGACCATTGTCGGAGGAATCAGCGGCCCGGGCGGCCTGGCCGTAGACGATGCGGGGAGTGTACTTCTCGCTGGATCAAACTCCTATGGCGGCGGCACAACAGTCCTATTGGGCACATTGGTCGCCAGCAATCCGGGTTCGCTGCTCGACGGATCGAACCTGACCGTTGGCGCCTGCGGGCACGGCTTTTGGCAGCGCGATTGTCCCGGAAGCGACAACGCCGGCTTCGGCGCCGGTGACGGGTTTTTCGGTGGCAGTTCAAAGCGTGCTGAACACGGCGGCAAAGATGGCTTCCGTATCGTCCGCTTCACCGGCGGTTTCCTCCGCTCCGCCGATGATCGCCGCCGCGGTGCGCGATGTAGTGCTGAAATCAGGATTCGCCAGGCGAACGCCTGTTGTCACGAACATCGCCTGGTATTTGGACGCGATCGAGGCACAGAACAAACAAAGGGCCGGCAATGGCAATCTCGACGCAATCCGCCTCGACCGATTGCTTGCCGGCGGCGGACTGTGAAAACGAATCCGGTCAAACAGAAGCTGCGGGAAGGCAAGGCCACGTTCGGCACCTGGCTTTCCCTCGGCAATCTGCACGCTACGCGTGTACTGGCCCGGATGGGCTTTGATTGGCTTACGCTCGACCTGGAGCACTCGGCCATTGATTGGTCTCAGGCGGCGACAATCTTTGCTGCCGTTGCCGACGCCGGTTGCGTGCCCTTGGTCCGCGTCCCCGAAGGGGATCATTACTGCATCAAGCGGGCGTTGGACGCGGGGGCATGGGGGATCGTCGTGCCGATGGTCAACACGGTTCAGCAGGCGGTTGCCGCCATTGCCGCTGCCAAGTATCCGCCGCTAGGCAACCGCAGCGTGGGCGGCGGCATGCACTCGCTCAATTTCGCCGCGAGCGTGGGCGAGTATTACGAGCGGGCCAACGACGAGATCCTCGTCGTTCTTCAGACAGAAAGCCCACTGGGCGTGGCCAATGCCGAAGAAATCTATCGGCTGCCGGGTTGCGATGCCGTGTTCGTCGGCCCGGTCGATCTGCGATTCAATATGCGTACTGCCGAGGGCGGCCGCCCCACGGATGCCGAGCACGAAGCGATGATCCAGCGTGTCATTCAAATCGGTCGCGAGGCGGGCACACCCACAGGGATTCACACCTTGGCTCCCGGCGATGCGCTTCGCAGGGCCGAGCAGGGGATGCAGTTTATCGCGATTGGAAGCGACTTGCGAATGTTGACCGCCGCGGCGCAGGAGGTAGTCGGCATCATTCGTGCGGAAGCTTCGAGACCGGGGCCGGATCTAGCGCGGTACTGACAGGTTCGAATCCCGTCGGGATGCTTAAAGAGACAGAAAGCGGTCACCGCTTTTGGCCGACCGCTTTCCGTCTCGTAATCTTTTGCCGTATCTTGTCGCACGGCTCAATCAGCCCTGTGGCGGCTGGCCTATGACGCCGGGGCGGACTCGCCGGTTTACATCGGTCTCCAGCACGCCGAACATCTGCTCGTGTCGCTGCAGCGTCATCGCCAGCGCTTGGAGCATCCGCTTCGCCGAGAAGTAGTTCATTATGATCCGCTGCGATACGGTGATCGCCTGCGTGGGAACGCCGAAGGGCGATTGCGGGTTCAAGCCGAAATCGATGATCAACTCTTCGGGCGTGCCAATTACGCGGCAGAAGTTCGAATACAACGCCAGGGCCTTCGAATCGTCGAATTCTACTTGGGTGGGCTGCTGAGGTTGCGCTGCCTGTTGGCTTTCGGGTTGGACGTCAGACACATTAAGCTCCTTGTGCTGCAAATGTTAAAGGACAAATAGATTGCGAGGTTCGGCTTAAATCTACACCACTCTATGTCGCAAAGGGAGTCCCTCTTTCCCCCCCTTGCCTGTTTTTCTCGCCTGGTATTCCAGAAACATTGGGAAGTATCAGAAAAACCGTTCCTTTTTTGCAGCGGGAAGAGAATCAGGGCAAAGATCGGCCGCAAGTTTGCCGATTATTCCGACTGCACTGTTTAGGCAGAGTTTAACGGCATGGCCAGCGGCAAGATGAACTACCAGAGCTACGCACTCGACCAGTCTTCGCAAGCTTCGCTAGCTATGCAGCCGTTGGGCAGACTGGGTATGGCTTCAGTGCCGAGTACTCCGTACTCAGTTCTCAGTACTGAGTCCATCTCCCCCTCTCCCTCTCTCCCTTTCTCCCCTTCTTCGAGATCCGGGCGGCCCTCGCTTACGCTTCGGGTTGTGATCGCCTACTGCTTCGCCACGCTGGCCCTCACCGGCTGCCAAGCGGTCGTCAATCCTTACGACGCCCGCATTGTGCCGCCGGTGCCCGAGGAAATGGCCATCGGCCGGGAACAGAGCAAGGTCTCGCTGCCCGCCTATCGCATCGAGCCGCCCGACGTGGTCTCGATCGAAATGCTCAAGCTCATCCCTTTACCGCCGTATCGGGCGGAGGTCTTCGACGTGCTGCAAATCCGCGCCAATGCCCCGCCGGATCAGCCCATCGACAACTACTTCATGATCGAGGCCGAAGGCACGATCAACCTCGGTCCGCAGTACGGCTCGGTCCGCGTGGCCGGCATGACGATCGACGAAATCAAGACCGCCCTCGACAAGTGGCTCCGCCAGTACCTCAATGATCCCAGCCCGAGCGTGCAGTTGGCCCGCGTTTCCGGCGCCCAGCCGGTGACGGGGCAATACCTCGTCGGCCCGGACGGCACGATCAACCTCAGGCAGTACGGCGTGGTGCCGATCGCCGGCAAGACGGTGACCGAGGCCCGCATCGCCATCGAAAACCACTTGAAGCAGTTCCTCGACTCGCCACAGGTCGCCGTTGACGTGCTGGCCTACAACAGCAAGACCTTTTACGTGATCACGCAAGGCGCCGGGCTGGGCGACAGCGTCCGCCGCCTTCCGGTGACCGGCAATGACACGGTGCTGGACGCGGTGGCCCAGATCAACGGGCTGTCGCAGGTTTCCAGCAAGAAGATGTGGATCGCGCGGCCCGCGCCGCACCAGTTCGGCTGCCAGCAGATCCTGCCCATCGACTGGGACGGCATCGCGCAGGGCGCGAAGACGGACACCAACTACCAGCTTCTGCCCGGCGACCGGCTGTTCATTGCCGAGGACGAGCTGCTGACATTTGCCAACGTGGTCTCGAAGGTGACGGCGCCGGTCGAACGGATCGCGGGCATCGCCTCGCTGGGCAGTTCGACGATCCGCAGCTTCCAGACGATGGGCCGCGGGTATAACCGCAACCGCAATGGAATTTAACCAACGGATAGCCTGACTATGACCAGCAGAGCACATTATCGTTTGACCATTGAAACACTTGCGGCCGCCGCGCTTTGCCTGGCCTGGCATGCCGCGGCGACGGCGCAATCGTATGACATTCGGCCCAATTGCAACTCCAGCGGCTCGTGTTACATCCGGCCCGGAACGTATGGCTATAACGATACCTGGTGGCGTCAGTGGCCGACACAACATCGGCCGGAAATCTCCGATCCTCGCGCGATCGGCGCAGGACGCCTGCCGACGCCGCCCGCTATTCCCGAGGCGAAGCTCCCTGCCGGCGGCGCCATTCCGACAAAACCGCCGTTCGGCGGCGAGGGATCGATCTTGCCGGGAGGCATTCTTCCCAGCGGCAGCGGATCGACAGCGCCCGCGGGGCAGCCGCACACCGAGGCTCCCGGCGATGCGATCAGAATTGCTCCCAGCCCTGGTGGCGCACTCAGCATTCCCGGTATCCCGAGTACGCCGGACCTCTCGCCCGGCGGGATCGGAACTGGACCAGCCACGCCGTCTCCCAAGGTGCTGCCATTGCCGAACCTGGGCGAACCGAGCTCCGGACAAGTTTCGCCGAAGCCGGGAGAGAAAGAACCGGCGAAGAATCCTGATCTGGATAAGCCGGGCGCGAAGCTACCGGAAAGCGCTCCTCCTTCGAGGCTCGAATCGCCGACGGCGCCAAGCGGCGCGCGTCGCGGCGCCGCGGCGCGGTCGTCTCCGACGATTCCGAGCCTTCGCCCCGTGCCGCGCGGACAGCGGACCGGCCGCGCAGCCGGACGCCAACTCGGCAAACGATTCCGGCCGCGACCGCAAGCTTGTCGAAACCAGCTTCGAGCAGCGCGAGGCCGGCACGAAAAAGACCTTGCATAATGCCCTCGAAGGTTTTTGCCCTGTCGAATTGCGGGAAAAGCAAAGGTGGGTTGCCGGTCGTTCCGAGGTAAGGATCGCCTATCAAGGCCAGTTGTTCCGTTTCTCAAGCGAAGCGGCTAAAAAGCAGTTTGCCGCGGCGCCGGACAAGTATGCGCCGGCCAATGGCGGCAATGACCCTGTGCTGGCAATGGAGGAAAATCGCGGCGTAAGCGGCAGTATCCAACACTCGGCGGTCTGGCATGGGCGGCTTTACCTGTTCGCCAGTTCTGCCAATCTGGCCGCATTTCGCGAAGATCCGACTCGTTACGCGACCCAGCCCGTGAGCGAGCCGAATGCCGTTGCGGAGCCGCGCACCGCGACGAAGTCAACTTCCACTAAGCCCCTGCAGAAAGCAGAGGAGCCGCAAAGGCTGCGACTCCCCGGCGATTCACTCTGAGCGAGCAAGAGCAGCCTACCGGCCCATCGGGTTGCCGTAGTTGATATATCCGTAGGGATTTGCCAGACCGGCGCCATTCACCGGCATTTCCATTCCCGGCGTGCCGCCACCGCGCGGGCCTACGATGTAGTTCTGCACACCCTGAATTCGCTCCGCCGTCTGCTGATTGTACTGCTGCTGCTGAAACTGCGGCTGAACATTGTTTGTATACGTCGAGACAGTACCGTTGTTGGTTGGAGTGTTATAGAGGTTCATCCACGGGCTATAGCCGGTCGGCCGCTGGTAGTCCGAGAACGGTTTGGCGCCACCGCCGACCGAAGTATTCTGGTACGGGTTGGGCGAAACGCCATAGTTGCCCTCGTTTGCGCGATTCATAATGCCGGACATCGTATCCGACGCGGTTGGCGTGTAGGCCGGCGCGGCGCGGCCGTTTCGCCGCCGTAGCCGCCCATGTTGTTGACCGGCTTTGAAAAATTCGACTCTGTTTGGTACGGATCGAAATGGCCGGTGCCATTGGGTGAACTGCCTTGCGTATAGCCTTGGCCCTGGCCCAACCCTGAACCGGGCATGGCAGGCATCGGACCAGTTCCTTGCCCTGCGCCATTCTGGCCCATCGCGCCGGGATCAGTTGGAGCGTACGGCATCTGCTGTTGCTGCCTGCGCTCGCATTGGGATCGGTTGTCGACCCATAACGCCGGCCCATGCCTCTGCCGTCATCCCTCGACCTCGTATCGTCAACAACCGTGGGCACTCGCGGCAGCTTATAGCCGTTCCGAATTCGCGTCTTCCACTCCAATTCCTGCATTGCGTTCAGTCGCGGTGAGATCGTCCTTGAGCGGAACGGAGATTATATCGACGTCGGGACCGGGCGCAACCGGTCCGCCGACGAACATCAAACAAAGCATCATCGAGGCGTGCATGGCTTCCACTCCTGGAGGCCAGAACTGAGACTAATCGTTCCCACAAAAGGAAACGACTGTTTCACTTCTCGGCCTAAGCAAGTTAAATCCCTCAAGGGTTGCCGCGGGAACGCGCGCAACAGGGCCAACGATTCGTACGCCGCAGAACCAGTGAATTGTAGCCCCGCGCAGCGGGCAAATCAATTCCAGGCTCTTCGTTTTAGGGGCGAAACATCACCTTAAATGTGATACATCCGCTCCTCTTGTGCATTGGCACGATGGAGCAAATCCGACAAACTGATCGAATTGAGCAGCTTTTGCTGCGTTTCACCGACCTCTTTCCAGGCCCGCATGAGCACTTTCACCGCGGGCGAATCGGGCGACGCGCTGCTTTCCGCATCCTTCTTATCGTCCGCCGGGCGTTCGACCACCTCCATAACTTCCCCCAACGATATTTCCTGCGGGGGTTTGACTAGATGGTATCCTCCTGCCGCTCCGCGCACACTGGCGACCAGCCCTGCCCCCTTCAATTGCAGCAGAATCTGCACCAGGAATCGCGGTGGCACACCGTGGCGTTCGGCAATTCTGCGGATCCGCACCGGTTCCGTCGAGTCGTACTGCGCGGCCAACTCCAGCATGGCAATGCAGGCATATTCGGTTTTCGCGGAGACTTTCATAGCATTCTCACCAGCGGTGTTCCGCCCCAGTTTCGTCGGCAGCACACGACGACAGGGCCGCTACCCATACTTTCAATTCTAGTAATGTTACCTAATTCGGTCAATTATCAGTTCTCGCACGCCTCGCGGAAGATTGTTGAGCACAGCATAATCTTCAACGCCAGAAACCCGCGGAATTCGCCTGTTTTCTGCCGTTCTGTGAGCAAAAAAAAGTCAGGACGAAGACAGGATGGACTCAGGACAGAGACACCCATAACCGCCCGCGTGTCAAGGCCCCGATTTTCGCGATAGGCCAAAAAAGCAGAACAGAGAAAGGCTAGCCGGGGTCCAGGGGCGGCAATGAGCGCCCTGGTCGGCCGATGGATCGGCCGAAATGTCCGCGGCAGGATGCCGGTTCGATGTTCGTTCGTGTGCGTTGCGCATATCGTAGTCACCCATTCGTGCCGTTCGGCCGCGAGACCGCCGCACATTATTCTGTTCACCGGCAAGAGCACCCAATCAGGATCTCGGCACAGGCGCAAGGCCTCGCCAGTCTCAATCGCGGGTCGCTTCGCCGATTTTGCGTGCGCAGCGCAACTCCTCTTGTTTGCCTCAAGCCGGCGCCGCCGAGGGAACGTTTTCCCTCTGCCAGCGGCGCAGCCGTTTCCAACATATCTCCGCCAGTTTGCCGCCGTCGCCACGCGCGCAATCTTGGCGCTGGCGCGTTTCCGTACGCGCGTGTAAAAGTTCTTCAAGGCAACATCCTCCTGGACGACCTTCATTGCCGCTTCCACGAGGATCCATCGCAACCAGGACGAGCCCTGACGGGTGATCGATCCGCGATAGCAGTGGCCGCCCGACTGGTTGACGCGCGCCGTCAGGCCGGTGTAAGCTCCGACCTGCTTGGCATTGTGGAATCGATCTACCTCGCCCAGTTCGGCCACGATCAAGAGCGCCGAGTAGAGGCCGATGCCGTGGATGTCCGTCAACGTCTCCACCTGCGGGAATGCTTCACGCAACGCGAGCATGTGTTCGTCGAGAATCGCCAATTGCTTCTCGTAGTGCTGCAATCGCAGCACCAGCTCGTCGCGCACCAGATTCTCGATTGGGCCGAAGTCCTGTTTGCCGAACCACGCCAAGCAGCGTTTGCCGAGCGTGCGGTAGGGCGTCTGCCGATTCTGCCGCGCCAACAGGTCGCGGAGCTTGATCTTCGCCTTCACTTGCTCGCGGACGAGTCGTGCTCGTGCGCGTGTCAGGTTGCGTAATTGCTGGTAGGGCTCTGGCGGAATGTAGGCCAACGGGACTTGGTTGATCCGCAGCAGATTGGCCAGCAGCATCGCGTCAAGCTTGTCCGTCTTGCTGCGGCGCTGTATCATGCGCACAGGCGGAGTGGATGTGCCAGGACGACGACGCCGTACGGGCGAAGCAGGTCGTAGAGCCAACGGTACGTGCCCGTGGCTTCGATCACTGCGCGGAACGCCCCGAGCTTTTCGACGAACTGCCGAATGGCTTCCGTGTCTTCACAGCGGATGGTGGTCGCGTTCATGGCTTCGCCCGCGTCGTTCACGCCGGCGATGACAACGGTAAGACGATGAAGGTCGATACCGAGATACCACATATAGGTCTCCTTGTTCGGTGGACTAGGAATGAGTTGCGAACCTCAATCTCTAGTCTACCGGCAAGGGGCCTTGACTCGCCGGGCGGTTATAGTATCAGGAATACATCTTTTGGCCATTGCTGCTTCGTTTGGTTTGGCAATTGAAGGGGATACGGGCGACGAAGCGAGTGTCAACGACGGCCGCAAAAAAACATAATCTCGCGCGATCGCGATATCTCTCGGGAAAACGGCATGCGTTTAAGGCGAAATCGATTAAACAAAGGATTGGGAACGCTTTGGGAATGAAATGGGAACGCATTGGGAACGTTTGGCAGCATTTGGAAGCATTTGGGAATTGATTGGAAAGGGCTTGGAAAACGTTGGGGGTGGTCAGGGCGAAGGCTCTACGTCCGACAAATCGCCTTTTGGAAAATCGCGTAGGGTGGCGTCGAGCGCAGCGAAGACCCACCAATTTGCTATTCATGGTGGGTCTTCGCAGGACTCGACCGCACCCTACAGGTTTTCCGGTCGCCGCCTAGTATAACCGATATCAGAAGTGTTGTCAACATTTGTATAGATTTGATGGTACAAATTGGTCGCAAAGTCTTGTCCGGCAACGACTTAAGGCCCGTGTCGGTTGATTGCGCGAAATCGCCGGCGGCTGCCGCAAATGCGTTGCCGCGCAGCAACTCCTTGGCAGGAAAGGACTTCGGCAATGGCCGAGGTAAACCTTCGTCCAACCCGTGTTTCTGCTGAATTCTGATCTGGCGAGGATCGCCATGCCGTAGTACAAGCTGTTTCGCTATGAGCGGGCAGATTGTCATGGATCGGCGGGGCAGCAATACCTCCCAGTTGCTGGAGTTTGTCCAGGAGCTGAAACGGGAGGTCGCCTCGCTGCGTAAGGAATTGGCGGAGGTGCGGCGGGAGAATCTGATCCTGCGGCAAGAGGCCGGCTATTGGAAGTCGCGCCATGCCGGATGCGGTGGGACGGATCGCCAAGCTGGAAGCCGAAAACGAACAACTACAGGGTGAAATCCGCCAACTCCAAGCCCGCCTCTACGGCCAAAAAAGCGAGCACTCCGCCTCCCGCGATCGCTCCAACCATCTGCCGGGCGAAGAAGCCGACAGCGAATCCCTCTCGCCAAGCCGCGCGGGCAGCGGAAAGGCAACCCCGGTCCTCCGCGCCGCGATTACAGCCATCTGCCGGTTGTGGAGGAGTTGATCGAACTGCCCGCCGAGGACACTTGCTGTCCTCGTTGCGGTCGGCCATGTACGCCCAACGGCAGCGAAGATTCGGAACAAATCGAAATCGATGTCCGCGCTTATCGACGACGGACCCGCCGGCGGCGTTATCAACGCACGTGCAACTGCCGCGGCCCGCGGACGCTCATCGCGCCGCCTCCGCGCGAAGCTGATACCCAAGGGACTGCTGGGCGTGTCGGTTTGGGCCGAGATGCTGCTGGGCAAATACTTCAGCCATGAGCCGATCGAACGGCAGCTTGCCGCCTGGCGGCTGCGCGGACTGGACCTTGCGGCGGGCACCGTCAGCGGCGGACTGCAACGCCTCGAACCGCTGTTTCAGCCGCTCTACGACGAGCTGTTCGAGCGGAATCGCCCAAGCCGCTTTCGCCCAGGCCGACGAGACCCGCTGGATGGTTTTCATCGAACAGGAAGGCAAGATCGGCCATCGCTGGTGGCTGTGGGTCTTCCTCAGCGAAGACAGCGTGGTGTTTCGCCTCGATCCCTCGCGCAGTCACGACGTGCCCGAAGGCCATTTCGCCGCCGATGCCTGCCTGGTGCTGATGGTCGATCGCTACTCCGGATACAAGGCCATGGCCCAGGTGAAACTCGGCAACGTGATCCTGGCGTTCTGCTGGGCTCACGTGCGACGGGATTTCGTCGAAGTCGGCAAGGGCTGGGACGGAATTGAAACCGTGGGCCTTGGCTTGGCTCCGGCGCATCCGCGCGGTGTACCATCACCAACGGCGGCGTCTGGCATGCAAGCCCGACAGCACGAATTTCACGCCGCCGACGCGGCGATGCGTCAATCGCTTGGCCGCATGCAACGGCAAGCCGCCGCGGAACTGGCCGATCCGCAGACTCCACGAACCTTGCCGCAAGGTCCTGGTCAGTCTTCAAGAGCATTGGTCCGGGCCTGACGCGCTTCGTGGATGACCTGCGCATTCCGCTGGACAACAACGCCTCGGAGCGCGCAATCGCGGTCCCGCGGTGGGACGCAAGAACTACTATGGCTCGGGGCGTTGTGGAGCGGTCGCCTGGCAGCGATGCTCTTTTCGCTCTTCGCCACCATCGGCCGTTGCGGACTGAACCCGCGCTCGTGGCTGACGTGGTATCTTGAAAGCTGTGCCGCGGCGGGCGGAACGGCTCCCGAGGAAATCGCTCAGTTTCTTCCCTGGACGATGACTGAGCAACGTCGCAACTCGCTGGCCCTTGCCACGCGCGACACCTCTTGAAAAGGCATGTGTCGCCTCGCTTACGAACTACTCACCTGAACTGCGCTACGCTCTGCGCAAATCACCCCCACCACGCCTTGGACGAAGGTTTACTGGCCGTGACTTCGAGGCGAAAGCGGCCGGAAAAAACGGAGCGAAAAAATAGTTTCCGGCTGCGCAGGCATTGGGCGAATCGACCCATGTTACAAGAATTTCAGCTTGCGAGTCGCCATTTCAATGCCACCGGCTTGCGGTCTGTCGATTTAGTCGATAGCGCCACCCGGTTTGGGGATTCGCGATTTCGGATTTGTTGTTTATAGTTGTCGATATTGATGCAGGCAATTGCTACGTCGAAGTATTGTAAGGAAGCGAGTCATGGAATACTGGGCGAAACCGGGGTTGGATCGGCAGCAGACGCTTCTGTTGTACCCCACGCTGGACGGAAGCGTTGACGAGCACCACCCCGTCCGGCAATTGGAGGAGATCTTGAAGGCCCTGGACTGGTCGGCCTGGACCCAGACCTATAACGGCCACGTCGGGCAGCCGCCCATTCCGCCGTGGGTGATGGCCGGGGTCATTCTCTACGGGCTGGTGCGGCGAATCCGCTCCAGCCGGCAACTGGAATACGTCTGCGGCCACAACATCGACTTCATGTGGTTGGCGGAAGGACGCCGCATCGACCACTCGACTTTCTGCCAGTTTCGCACCAACTTCAAGGAGCCGTTGAAAGACCTGTTCAAGCAGATCGGCCGCGTGGCGATGGGCATGGGATTCATCCGCCTCTTGGAAGTCGCTTTTGACGGGACGCGCGTCAAAGCCAACGCCAGTCGCTTTCATACCTGGACGGCCGAGCGAGTCGAGGCCGCGTTGCAGGAGTTGGAAACGCAGGTTGCCGCCATGCTCGCGGAGGCGGAGGCGGCCGATGCCGGCGAGAAAAGCTTGGGAGAGGATCGCTTCGCTCAGCCGCTGCCGCCGGAGTTGGCCGACGCCAAGAAACGCCAGGAGAAGCTGCGGCAGGTGCTGGAAGAGCTTCGCCAGGCCGACGCGGCGGCGGAAGAAGGACGGAATCAAGACGCCGGCGCAGATGCCCAAGGCCGACACGGATTCCACCGTGATGCCCAATAAGGAAGGCGGCTATGCCCCCAACTACACGCCGTTGGCGGCGACGGATGGAAGCGGGGATTTCATCGTCGATTGCGACGTGATCGCCGGGCCCAACGAGCAGAACGAGATGCTGCCCAGCGCAGACCGCATCGAGGAGAACTTCGGCAAAAAGGTCGAGAACCTTTCGGCGGACAAAGCCTTCGGTACGGGGGCCAACCTGGCGGGCATGGAGGCGCGGCAAGTGAGTTTCCACACGCCCGTCGACTCTCCGGCGCCCAGCAAGGCAACCCGGCCAAACGTGACGACCCGCGGCAGCCTGTGCCGGAAACGGAATGGCCTCAGTTGCCGCGGAACGACAAGCAGAAGTTGGACAAGTCCTGCTTTGTATATAACGCCGAGGCTGACTGTTACTATTGTCCGTTGGGGCACGTGGTGGAGTTTGAGCAGACCAAACGCGAAAAGGGGCGAGAAACGCGGTACGTCTATCGTTGCCGCGACTGCGAGGGATGCCCGCTGAGCGGCGTTTGTCGCGATCCGAACTCCCAACGCGGGCGAAGCGTCTCGCAAGACGGACACGACCCATTGCGCGAACGGATGTACGCGAAGATGCAGACCGAGGAAGCGCAGGACGACATACAACCGCCGCATGCATATTGGCGAGACGCCCTTTGCGATCATCAAGTACCTCTTCGAGGTGCGCCGATTTCTCTTGCGAAGTCTGGAGAAGGTGCGTACCGAGTGGTGCTGGGTATGTACGGCCTACAACTTGAAGAAACTGATGACGGCCCTCGCGGCACTCCGCGCGAGGGCAAGGAAATAGCGTTGAATGTGAAACGATAGGAAATCCAGGAGGACTGCGCGGGCGAGGTTCCAACGCTGGCGTGTGCTTCGCGTTGCGGTCAACTCCCGCACGAGAGAAACCCCGATCGACAAAAGAAAAACCTGCACGGTACATCATTAAGGGGTCCTCCGTCCCCGCCGTTTCAAAAACATTCGAAATACTAAACCAACAGACCGCAAGCCAGGAAGCGGCCGCGCGGCGTTTCGCGATCCTGCGTCATAACGTGTGGCTGGCACAGATGTTACAGCAACAGGCCGCGGCCGCACCAGGCACCGCGAATCTCGGCGGCGGTGCGTCCGAAACGCGGCTGCAAGAATGGTGCGAGGCCATGTCGCGATGATGTACAACGCCTTACCGTGCCGCTCAGCGCCGCGCATGAGGCCTAACCAACGGGCCTTCCAGCCGTTCACCGCCGGGCTCTGCACCGCAAAATAGTCGCCTTCGCGCAAACATTTCAGCGGCAGTCCGTTCTCGTCGCTCAGGTAGCGCTTCGGCATGATGCCCGAGGCAACCAGCGTCTCCAGCGAGTCGGGCAGCTTGCCATAGGCCATGCGGTATGCGTAGAGCGATCGCCCGATCCCAGGCGAACGAAATGCGCTTCGTTTTCGTTCTTTACCTTGCGGGTGGCCATCGACGGCAACTTCAGCAGCCGCAGCATTTCGACGGCGATCGGCTTTGCGGCGGGCGAGCCGCCTCCTTCAGCCGGACTGCCGATGGCCTCGAACGACAGTGTGTGCGGTCCTTTAGAAAGCACTCGCGACCCCAAGGAGAGATCCTGTTCGTCTTCCTCCGCCGCGTGAAAATCGCCCTCGGCCGCGACTTGCCCGTCGAGATTGACCTTACAGCGGCCGTACTGCGGCCCTTGCACCGCGGTCAATCGCATTGCGTAGCGCCCGTCTTCGTCCACAGTCACCGGCACGGTCAGAACGGCGCCGACCTGCTTGTTCGGCCACGCCAGGATGGGGCGCAATCCGAAGAAGCCTTGCGTCTGCACTTCGACCTTGGCGGGGCCGGTTGTTTGGGCCTTGAGGAAGGCGCGGACCATGTATTGCTGTTGCCACGGCACGCGCCGCTCGCTCCACGGCGGCAATCCACCGAACCCCTTCGGCTCACCGGTCTGGTACCAGAACGCCACGCTGTTGAAGTAGTCGGGCCGCTCGAGGAAGAACCCCTCAATGTCCTCGGCCCGATTGCCCTTATGCTCGATGGCCACCTTAAGCGACTTGGTAAATCCCACCGGGTCGAGCACGTGCCACCGGTAACACACGCCGCTATCGCCCGCATTATCGCCTTCCCAGCGCGGCTGCCCGAACCAATGGCTCGTCCGCGGACGGAAGCCCCAGGCGTCATTGAAATAGTCTTCGCTGCCGGTGCCCTGCAAGCTGGGAACCTCCTCCCCATCAATGTAGAAGAAGTCATCGCCCTCACCCCACCAGCCGTCTTGGGCCAAAGTCACCGACATGACGGTGCCGACGTATTGGCCGTGGCCTTCGAGGTCGGCGATCAGGTAATCGCGCCCCGCTACCGCCGGGTATTCCTGGCGGTATTGCGCATGAAAGTAGGGGGTCTGCGGCGGCAGGTCGGGCAGTTCGACCCAGTCCACCTGCCAGTACAGGCCGGTCGTCCGGTTGGGATTATCGTTGGCCACCACAATCCGCGCCGACTTGGCAAACGGCATCCGCCAGTAACACGACAGCGCGCCCGAAGGCGAGACCTGGACCGGCACGCTCTCCACCGACGCCGGTTTGCCCTGGCCCACCGCGAAGAACTCGCCCAGCGGCGCTTCGACTCCCGGCTCCTTGCGGCCATCCCAATAGATGCGCAAGCTGAGGGCGTTGAGCTCGTTGACCCGCCGGCGTGGCTTGTGAACCACATGTGCGTGATCATGCCCGGCCCTTCAGCACCGGCATCTCGAGCGCCTTGCCGGGCGGCAGCATAGTCATGTCCATGTTGGCATTGTGCCAGTTGGGCTGCTCGTTGCTGGAGACTCGGCGGTTGCGACCCGTCGGCGGAGCAACCAATGCACCCAACGGACCGCGAAAGGCAAGATCGGCCAGACGCCGCGTTTCGCTCGTCCGATATCGCGCCGGGAGCAAACGACGCGTCCGCGCTCCGGTCGCCGCCGTCGATCCACACCGCGTCGTTCATGTAAGTCAGCAAATACTCGTAGGTCAACATGCCGTCGCGGCTCTTGCCTGACGAATTGCGGATAAGGAACACGCCGCCGCCGGGCTGTTTGGGATCGTCGCGAAAGCCGACCAGCAGCACGCTGTGGCCATCGCGGACTTGATCTCGAGGGCAGATCCGCAAAACTTCGCCGTCCCAGTTCGCCTGCTTGGGCCAAAGGAACCCGCCGCAGACAGGCCACCCCAGCCGCAGCGTTTTCTTGACTTCTGCCAACTGCTTTTCGTTCAAGCCCATCTTGGGATTCCAGTCCTTGATCCAATGGATTTGGAGTCCCAGGTCGCGGATCGACTTGGCCGCTGCCAGGGCGCTTTTGCCGGGTTCGAGCACGCGGTCGTAATGATCCAGGTAGGGCAGGTCCTTTTCCGGGCAAACGCCGTGGGCCGCGAATCCCTTCCACATTTCCGAGAAGAAGCCGCCATCGTCGGGGTTCCGCGTTTCCCTATGGGAGGCCCAGTTAACAAACTCGACGCTCAGCCGTGCTGCGCGGCCCTGGCGGCTGGCAACGGCATATTCGAGCGCTTCGGTGATAGTGAAGACGGAGCAAGTCGGGCGTATGCCTTGGGTGCGCGGACCGAGCGACCATTTCGTGAAAACGCCGCGCAGATCGACCGCTTGAGGTTCGCCGGCGCTAGTTTCGGCCCGCACCTTCGGCAAAGCCTCCGGACTGTCTGCAAAAGCGGAAGTCTGAGTCGCCTTGGGGTCCGAAATACCCGCTACAGCGATCAACAACAATACGATGGCCACACCGAACAGCGCGCGAGTGAATGTCGACATGCAAGAGTTTCCTATGGGCAAAGAATGGGTTCTGTAGAGTATACACAAACCTTTCTTTCGGAGGGGCAGGGAATTCATATCGCTTGCAATAAATAGGTGCGACGCTCGTTTACAATAATAGAACCCCGCACCGCCGCGATAAACTGTCCGCGATGGCGGCTCGCCTGCGGCAGGAGTTCTCGATGATGGTCGCTGACCCCCAAACAGGGTATCAAGAGCGCTTTGAAGAGTGGGTCCGCGACCACGGGAAGGCCGTGCGCGGCTTCCTCTTGGCGCTGGTGCGGCGGGCCGACGTGGCAGACGACCTGTGTCAGGAGGTCTTTTGCCGGGCGTGGCAGGGACGCGAGCGGTATGCAGAACAAGGCAAGACCCGCGGGTACCTGCTGCAAATCGCCAATCGTCTGGTTGTGGACCGCGGACGGAAGAACGAACCGCAAACGAACTTGGAAGACGAGACTTGGAAGGCTTTTGAACCGTCAAGCACCGGACCGGACCCTTCGCAGGCCGCCGCGCAGAACGAGCAAGTCCGCATGTTGCACGCCGCGCTGGACCGTTTGGCCCCGATGCAGCAGCGGGTGCTGCTCCTGCGGTATTACGGTCAGATGGAGTTTCAAGAGATCGCCGACACGTTGAAGACGCCGTTGAACACCGCGCTAAGCCATTGTCGCCGAGGACTAGAAGCCCTGCGGAAGCTGCTTGTGGAGACATGACAGCGGAGACGTAACCATGAACGACATACCGGATATGGAACGCTGGGAAGCGGAGCGCCTGCAGCGGATGCTTGAGGGCGTCACCGCGGCCGATCGTGCCGATCCAGTGCCGCGCGACGAGCCAGAGGCCGCCGGGCTGCGCGACGCCTGGCTGGCCTTTGGCCGGCTGCTCGACGCGGCCGAGGAAGCGCAAAGCGGAAACTGGCATCCAAAGAGTGTTTTGCAAAGCGAGCCGCCTAAGAAGCAGCCGGCGAAACGTGGCCGCTACGTCGCGGCATTCGCAGCGGCGGCCGCGGCGCTATGCGTTGCCTTGGGCCTCGGATGGTGGCTGAGCCGCGGCGGGCAGCCGAACGGCAACGGTGGCCAGGCGATCGTTAAAAAGGACTCGAAAACGGATCAACCGCAGGCGGCCCCAACACAACAGAATCAGCCGCAGCCGATCGCGCCGACCATGCCCGTTCCGAGCATCGCGAGCAACGAAACGAACAAGCCCAAGAAATCCGCCGATCATTCCGCATGGGACGACCCGATCGCCACGCAGATCACGGAGGTCTCGCAGCAGATCGACTCGGTCCGGCAGACCTGGCAGCACCGCACCGACGACGTCGATCTCGTGCAATACCGCATCGACGAGGTCTCCGCGGGGCTGTCCAAAGACGCATTGTAGGCCCCTCTTGCCGAGAGGGGCTAATACGATGGCCTCGACGACAAGATGCAACGCCTTGTCGCAAATGAGGCCGCAGAAGTCCTTTCCGGCAGAAAGGACCTACTGTAGTGGGGCAGATCGCCGATCTGACCCACGCTTCCCCCCTTCCCTCACTTTACTAACAGGAGTTAATATGATGTCTATATTGAAGTTTTCTTTGGCAGTTGCCGCCGGCATTATGCTGACGGCGCTTGGCGGCCGCTGGCGCTGGCCCAAGGCGGTCCGCCGCCCGGCCGCGATAGCGGATGGGACGAAGGACCGGGCCCCGGCGGCCCGATGGGAATGGACCGAATGGGGCCTGGACGAATGGGTCCGGAGCGGCCATTTGGCGGCGAGCGTCGCGCTGGCCCGCCGCGCGGAGAAGAATATGGTCCTCCAGGTCCGCCGGAAATGCGCGGTGGTCCCGATGGCGATTGGCCGCAGGGACGGCGTGGTCCGCAAGGCGGTCCGCGTGGAATGCGCGGCCCCGACGGTGGTGACATGCGCGGTGAGTTCGGTCCTCCCTGCCCGCCGGAAATGCGTGGCGGACGCGGCGGCGATCGGCAGGGTCCGACACGTGGTCCGCAAGGCGGCCCGCGCGGAATCCGTGGCCCGCAAGGTGGTGACTTCGGTCCTCCGGGTCCGCCTGAAATGCGCGAAGGACGCGGCGGCGATGGCCCGCGGCACGGACGAGGTCCGGAAGGGATGCGCGGCCCACGAGGCGGCGAGTTTGGTCCTCCCGGCCCGCGTGAGATGCGTGGTGGTCCCGACGGTGATGGACCGCGGCAAGGACGTGGTTCCCAAGGAAGCCCGCGCGGAATGCGCGGCCCACAAGGCGGCGAAATCGGTCGCCAAGGCGCGCTCGAGATGCGAGGCGGTCCCGATGGTGAGCGGCAAGGTCCGCAAGGCGGTCCGCGCGGAATGAAAGGTCCGGGTGGAGGTGAGTTCGGTCCTCCTGGTAGGTCCGAGATGCGCGGCGGTCCGGACGGCGATGGCCCGCGGCAAGGACGTGGTTCCCAAGGCGGCCCGCGCGGAATGCGCGGCTCGCAAGGTGGCGAGTTCGCTCTTCCGGGCGGACCCGAGATGCGAGACGGTCCCGACGGTGATCGGCCTCAAGGACGCCGTGGTGCCCAGGGCGGCCCGCAGCAGATGCGTGGCCCGCAAGGCGGCGAAATGGGTGGCCGAAGTGCGCCGGATATGCGCGGCGGTCCTGACGGCGTTGGCCCGCGGCAAGGACGCCGTGGTCCCCAGGGTGGTCCACAGCAGATGCGCGGCCCGCAGGGCGGTGAGCAAGGACCTCCCGATCGTCCCGAGATGCGAGACGGTCCCGACGGCGGTCGTCCCCAGCCGCGTGGTCCGCGGCCGGCAAGCGACGACGACCAAGGGCCTCCCGAGCGCGAGGAAACCGGGATCGTGATTGTTCCCAACCTGATTTGACGGCTATTGTCATGTTATACTTTGGGATGAACCCCTTGAAAAAGGAACCGACGCAATGACTTGGTTTAAGTTCTCCCCTCTGTTTTGCACCGGCGTGATGCTGGCGGGGTTAGTCGCCTCGCCGGCCCTGTCACAGCCGACACAGCCGCAAGATTCCCGACCGCGCGATTCGGGCAGCGGCTGGGATAACGGCCCCGCGCCGGGCGGACCTCAGGGTCCGCGCGGCGCGGACGGTCCGCGCCGGCCTCGTGCCCAGCGCGGCAACGAGGACGGCCAACCCGACCCGCCACAGGATGGCGACCCGCGCCACGGTGGTCCTCGCGGCGATCAAGGTGACCGGCGCGGTCCTCCGGATGGTCTTGGCGGTCCCGGAGGTCGTGAGCCCGGTGGTCCGGGTGGACCCGAAGGTCGCGGTCCGGATGGCCGCGGCCCCGATGGTCTCGGCGGTCAGCCGCCCGGCCGGTTCGGCCCTCCGATGGACTTCGAGTCGCTGAAGACCCACGATCCGGAGTTGTATAAGGCCATGCAAGAAGACCGCGACCTGGAGCGGCAAACCCGCGACATGGCCGAGCACTATCACCGTACCGACATGATCGGGAAGGCCAACCTAAAGGAAAAGCTTGCCGAGTTGGTTGACAAGCATTTCGCTGTCCGCCAGCAATTGCGGACACTGGAAGTTAAGCGTCTCGAACAGCAAGTGAAGCAATTGCGCGACCGGATCGACCAGCGGGAGAAGGACCGTAAGGACATCGTCGGCAAGCACATCACCGAGTTGATCGGGACCGACGACGCTGAGCATTTTTAGCGGCTTGTCGAACAGAAATACCGAGAATAAGCAATGAAGGACGGCTGCAATGCGGTCGTCCTTCGTTTACTTGCATCTCTCGCCCTTCGTTCCATCCATGCATCCTGCGTGGTACAATACAACTACTGCGAAGGACCTATTCATGAGTACCGTCCACGTTGAGCCGCCGCCTTGGCTCCCGAACGTCTTGACCGAGATGGCCGAACTTGGCCGCCTCGAAGAAAACTGGGATTCCTACGGTGCGAGGCGGATCGACCCGCATTGCATCGAGGCTGCGGCCAGCTTGCTTCGCGCTGTTATGGATGCGGCAACGCCGAGGCCGTCCGTCGTGCCCACCAATCGCGGCGGCGTTCAACTAGAATGGCACCGCAGCGGAATTGATTTGGAGATCGAGATCGAATCGCCGGCGCGGATGAGCGTTCTCTTCGAGGATGAGCGCGAAGGAATACGGGAGGAACTGACGCTTACGGGCAACGTCCGGCCGCTGGTTCAGTTCTCGCAGCAGTTGGAAGCGCTGAGCCCCTGATTCGATCTTGCCGATGGCCGAGCCGCAATCCTCCTATAGCGACGATTTGAATATCACGGATGATGCGCTGTTATGGCGTCGAATTCCGCCGTGGCACTTCGTTTTTGACGAGAACGAGGACAGATGGCGGCCATCGAGCGCGGCGTTCGAGGACCATCCAAACGGTTCGCCGATGTCCGTTGTGCTGGGACAGCAGGTTCATGATGATGGCCGAACTGCGGATACTGTGTTGGTAGGCTACGACGGCTTTGCACTTGCGGAGTTCGACGCCGGCTAGGCGCGCAAGAATCACCAGGGCATCATGCGCAAACCATTGCCCGAAGAGCCGCGCATGCCGAAGTCTTTGGCAATAAGACGGGGGCCGTTAAGAAGGCATTTGCCAAGAAGTGCCGATGGATTGTACCGCCGCGGGAGACATAGTCTATTGCGGGTCCAGTTTGTTCGATCGCGCCTCCCATTCCGATCGCAGCCGGGGCGGGAGGCCCGGTTGTTTGAGGCCGTCTCGAAGTGCGCTGCGGGCTGCTTTGAGTTGGCCGCCGCTTTCGTACATTTCGGCCAGCATTTCGTAGCCGTCGAGGTATTTGGGATTGTCGCGAATCGCCCGCTTCACAAGCGAGATGGCTTCGTCCTTGTCGCCTTTCGCTTGCAAGTATACCGCCAAACTTTGCGTGTACTTCGGATCGTCGGGCCGCAGGTCGTGCGCCTTGCGGCACCATTGGACGGCATCGGCGAAGTCCTTCTTTTCGCCGCGGATCACGCCGAGGTTGTAGGCCGCGGCGGCAAGTTGCGGATCGGCCTTCAGCGCGGTCCGCAATACTTTTTCCGCCTCGTCGAGGTGGCCGGTTTCCGCCAGCAGCAGGCCCAGATTGAAGTTGGCCGCGGCGTTTTCCGGCTCGGCCTTCAACGCGCGGCGGAGCAGGGCCTCGGCCTTGTCGAGTTGCTTCAGGTTCGCGTAGGCCATCGCCGCGCTGACCATCGGCGCCACCATGCGGGGTTCGAGCTTCATCGCGGTTTCATAGGCCGCCACGGAGGCCTCGAAATCGCCCCGGTCCATCTCGAAACTGCCCAAGTTGGCATGGGAAGCCCAGTCGTCGGGCCGCGCTGCCATTGCCTCCTGGAACTCGCCCGTCGCGTGTCGCAGCGCCCGCCGAGCGTCGGCGTCGGCGATCCGTTCCGGCGGAAGAGGCGCGAGCGCGGCCGCGGCGCGGATCCGCACCAGCCGCACCGGATCGGCCGCCGCGCGAAGCAGCGCCGGCACGCCCTCCTCATTCAGATAACCCTCCAAGGCGCTTGCCGCGCTGGCCCGCACCAGCGGCGATTCGTCCTTCAAGGCCGCGATCAGCGTGGGCCACTTCCGCGGATCGCTACAGTTGCGGATCAGCCGCACGAACGAGTTGCGGTAGATCTCGTCGCACTTGGGATTCTCAATTTCGGCCAGCATCTCCGGCAGCCGCTGCCATTGGTCTTTCCGCGCGGCGTCCAAGAGCGCGGAGCGGCGGAGCGGCTCGGCCTGGTAGTCGCGCGGATACCATTTGCGGACGGTTGCCTCGGCCCAGGCCGCGTTGTGGTCCTTGTGGCACTGGTTGCAGGCATTGGGCGACTTGAAGGCGATCGTCGCCGCCGGCATAGGCGGGCGCATCGAGTGGTCGGTCCGCATCATGGCCGCAAACTGGCTCATCGGCATGTGGCAAGCGATGCACGAATCGCCCGGCCCGTCAGCCTTGTGGTGGCTGTGAGCGGCCGAGTCTTTCACGATTGATTCGTGGCACGGCACACACGACTGATTGACCAGCTTGCCTTCGTATTTCGGCCGGCCGCTGGGCGTGTGGCACTGGCTGCAATCGAGCTTTCCGGATTTCAGGCAGGGGCTCATCGACCACGACGTGAAGGTATAGTTTTCGCCCAGGTCACGGCCATCGGGATAGAAGTCGGGGTGTTCCAACGTGAGCAAGTCGAAGTGGTCGTAGAATCGGTCCCCGGCGACGAAATCGGTGGAGAGCGGCACCAGCTTGGCGTGGCAGGTGGCGCACATGTCGTTCATCTGTGGGTGGCCGAACTCCAGGGTGCGGATGATCTTGATATCTTTCGACGTGTGGCCCTTGACGCCCGCCTCCATCGCCTGGATGTGCTCGCCGCCGGGCCCGTGGCACGATTCGCAACTGATGCCGGCTTCGCGCCAGGTGGTGCGGTATGTGTCGGTCTCCAAATCGTAGTTCGTGGCAAGCTGGCTCACGTGGCAATCGAAGCAGGTCGTATTGAAGGTGAAGAGGCGGTCAGTCCACGGCAGGGCCTCGTCGTGACGGTCGGGAAAGTGCCGCACGCCGCTGGCGGCCGTGTCGTACCAAGTCTTCTTTTTGACGTCATACGCCACGGGCAAGACTTGCAGGCGGCCCTTGGCCATCTGCGTGAGAAAGTAGTATGCGTTCTTTCCACCCATCACGTGGACGATCGGATAGCGGACTTCTTTGGATGAGCCATCTTTATCGGCCGTTCTTTCGCGGACCCAGCCCTGCTTATTGCCGATCTCTGCACGGAACGACTGCTTGCCGATGACCACGTCGTCCTTCTGCGGCTGGAGCTCCTTTTTGGCGAAGGCCGGGCTGTAGGACTGCATGGCCAGCCCATGTCGCGAGGTGGCCCAGAGATCGTAGAACTTAGTATGGCAGTCGTAGCAAGTTTTTGAGCCGGCGAATTGTTTCTTGGTCGAAGGCGCGGAAGCGGACGGTGCGGGAGAAGCCTTTTCCGCGGAGGATCGGCCCCGCGCTGCGGCGTTGGCCACGGCCTGCGACGTGGCTGGCTGTTGCCCGCAGCCCGACAGCGCGGCAACCAAAACGCAAATCGCGGAGAGCGGAAGCAGGCTATTGACACACGGCAAATTGCGTTGACGAGACATTGTGCGGGCCAGTTCAGGTGTGAGGCGACTATCCATTGTCCCAAGCGGAAGCGGACGTTGCAAGGCTCTAATAGGCGTCGAGCTTCCGGCTAATGTCGGAACTACGAACGCGTAAAACGCTCAATTCTTTCGATTGCTTCAACTTTTCCTTTGCCCTATCATAAAGCATCAAGGAAATTCCCCATGAACTCCCTTTGGCTGGTAATTACGGCATTGGCGGCCTTTGCGGTCGCTTATCGGCTCTATGGGGCCTTTCTGGCGGCGCGGGTGGCGGTGCTCAATGACAAGAGGCTCACGCCCGCGCACCGGCTTCGCGACGACATCGACTACCAGCCGACGCGGCGGCTGGTGCTCTTCGGTGTCCACTTCGCGGCGATTGCCGGACCGGGGCCGCTGGTGGGACCGGTGCTCGCGGCGCAATGGGGATTTTTGCCCGGCTTCTCCTGGATCGTCATCGGCGCGTGTCTGGCCGGCGGCGTGCATGACTTTGTGATCCTGCTGGCATCCGTGCGCGGGGACGGTCTCTCGCTGCCCAAGATCGCGCGGCGGCTGCTGGGACCGATCTCCGGCACGACCACGACAATCGCGACGCTCTTCATCATCATTGTCACGCTGGCCGGGGTCGCCAAGGTTGTGGTGATCGCCTTGAGCGAAAGCTCGTGGGGCATGTTTACCATCGTCGTCACGATCCCCGCGGCCTTGATCACCGGCCTCTGGATGAACAAGATTCGGCCCGGCCGTGTGGGCGAGGCCTCGCTCATCGGCGTGAGCCTCGTGCTGCTGGGCGTGTTTCTCGGCAAGCCATTCGACGAGTCGGCCGCGCGGGGCTACTTGATGTTCACGCAGTCGCAACTGGCGGTCATCCTGCCGGTCTATGCGGCGATTGCCTCGATTCTGCCCGTGTGGGTACTGCTCTGCCCGCGGGATTACCTGAGCTCCTACATGAAGATCGGTGTGATCGTGTTGCTGGCGGTCGGCATCCTCTTCGCCGCTCCGCCGCTGAAGATGCCGCCCGTCACGCCTTTCATTCATGGCGGCGGGCCGGTGGTGCCGGGCACAGTTTGGCCGTTTGTCTGCATCGTTATCATGTGCGGTGCGCTGTCCGGTTTTCATGCCCTGATCAGTTCCGGCACCACGCCCAAAATGATCGCCAAGGAAAGCGACATTCTGCCGGTGGCCTACGGGGCGATGCTGCTGGAGGGTTTTGTCTCCGTCACGGCATTGATCGCGGCCTGTGCCTTGGAGCCGGGCGATTACTTCAAGATCAATATCGCTCAAAATAAATACGCTGCCGTCGCGGCGGAGGTGCAAAGCACATCCGGACTCGACATGCGAACCAAAGAATTCGACTCGCTCCAGGAGAGCACCGGTGAGCACAACCTGGCGGGCAAGACGGGCGGGGCGGTGACGCTGGCCGTCGGCATGGCCAAGGTCTTCTCCGCACTACCCGGCATGGGCCGCCTGATGGGATACTGGTATCACTTCGTGATCATGTTCGAGGCGCTGTTCATTCTTACGCTCTTGGAAACCGGCACGCGCGTGGCGAGGTTTATCTTTCAGGAGACGGTTCAGCAGTTCCTGCCCGAGCGGCTGGCGGGGAAGCGGAGCGTAAACTTGGGGTTGAACGTGGCGCTGAGCCTGGGCGTTTGCGGCTTGTGGGGCTATCTGCTTTATTCCGGCAACATCGCCACGTTGTGGCGGATGATGGGCATTGCCAATCAATTGCTGGCCACGATCGCGCTGGCCGTCGGCACGACGTACCTTTTGGAACATGCCCCGCGGCGTCGCTACGCTTTTTGCACCGGCATCCCGCTGGCTTTCGCCGTGGCCACGGTGTTCACGGCGGGAGTGCAGAGCATCCAAAGTTGGTGGAAGGAGCTTGCGGGCCTGCCGACGGGATCGGCCGATGCTTTTTATTTGAAGCTCGTGTCGATTATGGCGGGCATCATGCTAGTGCTTTCGGCCCTGGTGGTCCTCGATTCGGTGCGGCGGTGGTATCAGGTATTGCGGATGCCGGCGCCGGCCGGGGTCAAGACGGCAGTGTAGGCTGTGGCGAAGTTGTCGCCGCCGTGATATGTTCGGCGGACGATACCTTGTCGAAAGTCTTGTCATGCGTTGTGGTGCGGTGATCATCGTCATTATCGGGCTGTGTATGGCTGCACTCGTTCTTGTCGAGCGCCGAGTGGCCGGCGACATTGGACGCATTGACGAGATCCTGATTCAGGCAAATAAAGGGCGAAATGTACCTGCCGACTTTGAAACACTTCAGCAGAATCTCCGTGCGATGTGGATTTGGCGGATCGCGACTTGGCTTATGGTCAGTGTCGGAGTCGTTCTTCTCGGCTTGTTGTTTGTCAAAGTGAGCCAGCGAAGGATTCGGAGCGACCTTCCGAGGGCGCTTCCTAATGACGAGTATGCACTCATCCGGCGGCTGGCCGAGCGGGACCAGTATCGTTTTCAGTATGGCGTCATAACTCTCCTCGCCCT
This sequence comes from uncultured Planctomycetia bacterium, assembly GCA_963707295.1. Taxonomy (GTDB): domain Bacteria; phylum Planctomycetota; class Planctomycetia; order Pirellulales; family Thermoguttaceae; genus JANXQG01. The sequence continues at coordinate 569,404 of CAVPPL010000005.1, read as the reverse complement.
CATGCTTGCGGTGGCCCTGGTATGCTCCGCAGTCGTTTATCCGCTAAAGTAACGCGGCTGGTGCTTTTTTCGATACTCTATCCCTAGCCAAAATTCCTTGCTAAAATTGCCGGTCGCCAGTGAAATAAATCTCCGATCGCAAGAGGCCGCCATGAGCACCAATAACATCTTCGCCCGAAAGCGCCTGGAATCCCTGCAAGGCGACGGGGAGGGCGGCCCGCGCCTGCACCGCGCCTTGGGACCCTGGTCGCTGACGGCGATGGGCATCGGCTGCATCATCGGCGCGGGCATCTTTGTCATGACCGGCCGCGCTGCGGCACTCGATGCGGGGCCGGCCGTGATCCTTTCCTATGCAATTGCCGGATTCGGCTGTGCGATGGCCGCCTTGTGCTACGCCGAGTTCGCCGCCATGGCCCCCGTGGCCGGCAGCGCCTATACCTATGCTTACGCCACCTTGGGCGAAATTTTCGCGTGGATCATCGGGTGGGACCTGATCCTCGAATACGCGATGGGCTGCGCCGTGGTCGCCTCGGCCTGGACGAAATACTTCAACAAGTTCTTATCCGTGGTGGGCGTTCCGGCGGTTCCGGGTTTTCTCTCGCAGGACCCCTTCAGCGGCAGCGGCTGCTGGTTGAATCTGCCTTCGGTGATCGTTATGGCGGCAATCACCGCTATCTTGGTGCTCGGCATCCGCGAAAGCGCGCGCACCAATGCCGTGCTGGTGGCGATCAAGCTTGGGGTCGTGCTTTTCGTGATTGCCGCCGGCAGCGTGTTGGTGAATCCGGCGAATTGGACGAGCATCCCCATCGCACAACGGCGATTCAAGCAGGAACAGAGTGTCCTTCCGGACGCGGTGAAGAAGTACGTTACGGACAACAACATTCACTCGAAAGAGCGCGAGGCGGCGCTCAAGACGCAAGTCATGGCCGCCTACCGCGTCGAGCGCAAGACCCGCGAGGCGGCCGAGATCGAAAAGGCCGGCGGCGACGCGACCCGCACTCGCGAAGAACTGGCCGTCCTCACCGAGAGCGTCAAGTCACATCTGCCGCAAAGCAACGCGGACAAGGAGGCGGTGGCCGAAATCCTGAAACTGGACCCCAAGGTGGAACAGGCGGCCGAGGTCAAGTCGTGGGGCCTGCTGGGAGTGATCGGGCTCGACCGCTGGCTGGTGCCGATCGACGACGCCGTGCGAAGCCCCTTCATGCCCTACGGCATCTCGGGCATCATGCTTGGCGCGGCGATCGTGTTCTTCGCCTTTATCGGCTTCGACTCGATTTCCACGCAGGCGGAAGAGGCCAAACGGCCGCAGCGCGACCTGCCCATCGGAATTCTGCTCTCGCTGGGCGTCTGCACGCTGCTCTATGTCGCCGTCGCGGCAGTGGTTACTGGCATGGTGCCGTATCCTGACATCAACACGGATGCCCCCATCGCCGCCGCCTTCGACCCCCAAGCCGGCGCCCCGGACACAACGTGGCTAAAGTTCTCGCGCGGGCTGATCGCCGCCGGCGGACTGGCCGGCATGACGAGCGTGCTCCTGGTGCTCTTCCTCAGCCAGGCGCGGATTTTCATGGCGATGTCGCGCGATGGGCTGCTGCCGAAAATCTTCAGCACGGTCCATCCCAAGTTCCGCACGCCGCACGTGGCCACGATCCTCACCGGCATCGTGATTTGCTTCACTGCCGCGTTGACGCCGATTGACGTACTCGAGGAAATGGTCAACGTGGGCACGCTGATGGCCTTCGCGATGGTTTGCGCGGCCGTCTGGGTCCTGCGCGCCAACGGCCAACCGCCGAACGTCCCTTCCGCTGCCCGGCGATTTGGATCGTCGCCCCGGCCGGCATCCTGATCAATTTCGCGCTGACGCTCTTCCTCTCGCCGGCCACGTGGATTCGCCTTGTGGTCTGGCTCGGTGCGGGGCTGGTCATTTACTTCAGCTACAGCAATCGCCACAGTCATATTTCTGAGCACTTGCTGCACGAGATCGTCACGCCGCGGAAGGAAATCACGGGGACGAACTTCGATCAGGAGTAGGCGGAGCAAAAACCGCATGACAAACGTGCCACCGCGCCGTACAATTGCCGGTAGCGGCGAGGGCAAATCGTAGTTCCCCGTTTTGGGGCGATCGCAGACGCGCGGAACGAGGCAAGGCAACGTGGAAAAATCGCTGTTTTCCGTCTCCTGCACGACTTGCCGCGCCCGCATCGCCGTGCGAAGCCGCAGCGCCATCGGGCAAATCCTGGAATGTCCCAAGTGCAGCAGCATGGTGATGATCTCCCCGCCTGATGGGTGGGTTGAGGAGGTCGCCTCGCCGGCTCAGCCGGCCGCGCCGCCGGCAAAGGCACAAACGGTCGTTGTAACCCCGCCGCCCGACAAAACCACCAAGACCGTTGTGTCCGCGGCCCCGCCGCGAGAGGCCGCTAGCGCGAAAGTCGGTGTGACCCCGCCGCCGGTTCAGATGGTTGCTGCCGCGACAGTCACCCCAAGCGCGGCGGCTGTAGATATGACCTCGACGATCGTGGCCACCGAACCGCCGGTCGCGGGCATCAACACAGCGCCGCCCTCGCCGCCGGCTGGGCAGGTCATCACGGAGGGACCGCAAGCCATCGCGGTGCGGATGGGCTTTACGCCGTACACTGTCCCGGAAGCCGTGGCTGGGCAGACGTACCTCTCCGCATTGACGCAATCGTTTTTCGGCCGAATGACCGTGCTGGCCCTTTCCGGCCTCGTGGGACTGACCGGCGTACTGGGAATATGGAAGCTCGCCTCCCACCGCCAGCAAACGACAGTTTCCAAAACCGATGAGCCGGCTCCTGAGACGACAACCGATCCCGCCGTGTCGAAATCTTCGATCGAGCAGATCAATCGACGCTGGCTGCCGGAGGACACGATTTGCGTTTTGGAACTGCATCCGTCGCGCATGGCGCGACAGTCGCAAGTTGATGTGGTTGACTCCGTGGCGCGAGACTGGCGGCCCTATGCCGACGTGCAGTCCCTGCGACTCGCCCTCAATTTGCGGCAAGATCAGGTCCGCCGAGTGACCTGGGCCGCGACCGACTTGGGCGACACGGCCAATAGCGGAGTCGTTGTCTTTGAGTTGGAAGAAGGCGTCGATCCTAGCAAGTTCGCGCCCAAGGGCGAGGATGTGAAACTAGGCGCGGGCATTACCGCCCATCGGCTTCGCGGCGCGGGCTGGCGAAATACCGTGGTGACGGTCGAAGGGCGGCGAATCGTCGCCGGCAACGAAGACCTCCTTCGGCGGCTGGCGGTGCGCGGCGGAGACGCCCAGCTTTCCAGTGCGCCGATGGAGTTGCTGCTGACGAAGTTCGTGCCCGCTGGCGAAGTGGCCGCCTTGGTCGATCTCAATGCCGCGCGGGCGGCTTCCTGGAAACTGCCGGCCGACTGGCTGGACGTTTGGCCGGACGGCAAATCGAGCTGGCGGCTGCTGTGCGAAAAGCCCCTGGCGGTGGGCCTCTCGGTGCAAACGGCCGGCGAGCACCGTTGCGAATTGGGACTTGTCTGCCTCGGTGAGACGATGGCGGAAAACCTCCGCATGGAATTGGTCAAGTTAATCGACGCCGCACTGCACGCGTTGCCGCAGCACCTCGCCGGCCTGAAGAAGACCGTACCGCCGGAGAAGGTCGGCGCGGAGGCTTGCGATCAATACCGGCAGTCGCTGGACGACTTGCAAGCGTCGCTGCACACCTACGGCTGCGAGACGACCGGCTCCATCCTCTGGCTGCGGCTGGGCTGGAATAGCCAGGGCCTGCCGGGCTGGATTGCCTCGATGCAGGACTGCAAGCCGGCATGGAGCGCCGACCGGCTGGCAGCCGCCCGCACGGTTGACGAAGCGAACCACGGCGGCTTATTGAAAGCCCTTCACGCTTACGCGAACGTCCAGAACCGCGAGCGGTTTCCGGCGGGCGCAGCCGGCGGCGCGCGGATGTTCGGCCCCGAGACGCGGCTGAGTTGGATCGCCGAAATGCTCCCGTATTTGGGCCACAGCGATTGGAACTTGAACTTCGCCAACAACTGGAAAAGCGCGGAGAATCAGCCCGTCACGCAGCGGCCGCTGCCCGAGGTCGTCAATCCGGCGCTCGGGCCGGCCGTGGCCGCCGGCGATTATCCGGTGACGCACTACGTCGGCGCGGCGGGAGTGGGCGAAGACGCGGCGGGACTGTCGGCCGACGACCCGCGCGCGGGCGTTTTCGGCTACGAGCGACAGACGCGGACGCAGGCTCTCGCCCGCGGCGGCGCGAACACGATTGCCGTCCTTGGCGTGCAGGAGCGGTGCGGTCCTTGGGCGCAAGGCGGCGGATCGACCGTGCGAGCGCTGACACAGCAGCCTTACGTCAACGGGCCCGACGGCTTCGGCAGCGGGCAGGCCGGCGGCATGGTGGTCGGCATGGCCGACGGATCCGCGCCTTTATTTCCAAGGACATCGCGCCGGAAATAATGGAACAACTGGTAACAGTCCGCGGCGGCGAAAAGGTCAACATGGCGGCACTCGATCCGCCGCCGCCGGCCGTGCTGGAGGCGGCGCCGCCGGCCGGGCCGCCGCTGATACCGGCAAAGCTGCGACCGCCCCTTGCCAAACTCAAGCCGGCGCGGCCGCTGGACCCCAAGCTGGTGGCGCAGCTCAACGAGCCGATCCAGAAACTTGCGTTGCCGAAAATGCCGCTGGGCGATGCCGTGCAGCTTGTCGCCGCCGTCGGGGCGCTGCCCGTGAGTTTCGACCCCGACGCGTTGGAAGAGTTGGGCGTCTCGCTCCACGATCCGGTCACGGTCGAGTCTGCTGGCGATACGGTGGCGACGCTCCTGGACAAGATAGCCGCCGCGCGCGGCCTGGCCCGGACAGTTGAAAACGGCCAGGTCCTGCTCACCAGCACGTCGGCGTACCGCGAGGAACTGAAGACCCTCCATTACACGGTTTCCGACATGACGCGCGGAAACCCGCAGGCCGCGGCCGAACTGGCCGGCCTTATCCAGCGGTTCGTCTCGCCGCAATCGTGGCACGCGGCGGGCGGCAGCGGCACGATCGAAGCCGAGGCGGACGTCCTGCGCGTCATGCAGACCGGCCACGTGCATCATCAGATCGTCGTCTTCTGCGAAAAGCTCCGCGTCGCCCGCGGATTGCCCACCAAGAGCCATCTCGACCCCAAGTTGTTCAGCCTCGATTCGCGGATCGACCGCGCGAAGCCCGTGTTGGGCCGCGCGATAACCATCAACGCCCCCACGGGCACTCCACTCCGCGAGATTCTCGACCAGTGCAAGCAGCCGGGCACGGATATCTACATCGACCGCCCTGCGTGGCCGCCGCCGGTCTGAATGAGAACACGCCGACAAAACTCCGCTCCGAAGGCCAGCCGCAAGCGAGTGTCCTGAATCGGCTGCTCGATCCGCTCGGCCTTGCCTGGCGGGCGGTTGACGCGAACGTCCTGCAAATCACCTCGAAGGCCGCTCTGGCCGCGCGGCTGGAGATCGAATTCTACCCCGTGGGCAAGCGCCTTGCCGGCCAACCGCCCGCGGCATTGATCGATCAGGTCAAAGCGGCCGTTCCAGACGCATCCTGGACTGATGGCGAGCAGAAACCGGGCATCCCGGCCGGCGCGATCGCGTTCGACCCCGCATCTCAACACGTGATTGTCCTGCAAAGCCAACCGGTGCAGGCGGCGGTTGAGGCGTTTCTGGCGCAAGGGGCGAAGTGACGCGGAAAGGGTTGATTCCCTCATCATTTTTTCGACTTTCCTTTCGATCTGGCCGAGCTTGGCGGCTTGGCGTGATGCATCTTCGTTCCTTCGCTCGCCCGACCATTGCGGCGCTTTGAACTTCCCAAAACTTCCCATTTCTTCACACTTTTCGCGGCACTTCACACCATTCCGAGGGGTCGTACTCACCGCTTGCATAAGTGTTTATTAGTGATAATTAGCGTTCCCATCTTCGTAACCGGCCTTTGCGGCCGAAGTTTTTTCTTCTTCCAAAACATCGCGAATTCGCCTGTTTTCATGGGGTTTTGCAAGGCAGGACGGGAGTAGAACGGCAGTAGGATGCGGGCAGGACGGGAGCAGGATGGCAGTAGAAACCGAGTAGAAGCCGAGTAGGAATACGTCTTGTGGTTGTTTGTTTTTCAGTTGGCGTGGCAAATGGAGGGGAACGGCCGCTCGCGGGGAAACACGAAAAACACGAAAAACACGAAAGCCGGAGGAAGCCACGGACAAAACACGGATGGAACACGGAAAGAAATCCGTGTTTGATCTGTGTTCACTCCGTGGCTCGATCTTTTGTCTCTCAGCTTTCATCCCTCATTCTCGTCCCTCCCGCTCACTTCTCACTTCTCACTTCTCACTTCTCCATGCATGTAAACATCTCTCTATATATATTATCCGAATGCCGCGCTATGCGAAAATCGAGAATTCTTTTCGGATTCGGTCCGAACTCCTTGCCAAATAACGGCTTAAAGAATTTTCCGGGTCATTTGCGACATGGCACAATTCGGCCATGTTTTTATCCGGCGGCGGGCAAGAGCGGGAGCGCGGAACAGGAGCAGAGCAAGCTTCTATCCACCCGCTCGCCGCTTTCTGCGCGGCTTCCCTTTAGTGCTTGGCAGGATCGCTGTAAGCCTTACAATGACCGCCAGTGCGATACCAGATCGAGCCGGCGGCCGTCCGCCCGGCGTCCTTTGGGCAAAAAGTAAGCCTGTTATGCGCGTGTCTTTGAGCCATGTGGCCCGGTTTGTGACTGGCATTCTGGGGGGGGGGCGGCAAGCGGGATAAGATCGCCCGCAATTCGGCCCCGCGAAGATTGACATTCGAGCCTCTGGAAAAAAGGTCCCTCCTGTCAGCCACGCTCACGGTCACGCCCAATCCGGCGGTCTATGGCCAGCCGGTTACTGAAATCGCCAGCCTGCCCGGCGGCGATACCGGGACCGTCGACTTTAAAGTGGACGGCACGGTTGTCAAAACGGCCACGGTGCAAGCGGTCGTGGGCGATGCCTTGCACTTCGACGGCTCAAGCGGCTATATCGGTCTCGGACAAACCCTTGCCTTCGACAACACCACGGCTTTCTCCGTCTCCTTCTGGATCGAAAGCACAAGCACCGACTTGGAGATGATCGTCGGCAAAAGCGCGGGCTTCACGAATCACAGCGCACCCGGTTGGAGCGTCTTCACCGCCTATGGATATCTTTATTTTCAATTGAACGCGGGCTCCGAGTTCCATTCCAGCGAATTGCAGGCTTGGGACCTAGAGCGCTCGATTTACGATAACGGCTGGCAACATGTTGTGGTCACTTACGACGGTTCGGAACATGCAAGCGGCATCGCGTTCTATATCGACGGCACGGCGAGACCTGGGGACCGACAGCAATAACCTGTGGATGAATAGCATAAGCAACGAGGTTCAGGCCACGATCGGCGCTTCGGCGGCGGGAACCGGCTTCTTTGCGGGCTCGCTCCGAGAAATGACGATCTACGACCACGCGTTGACGCCGACCGACGTTTCCACGCTTTATGCCGGGGGCGCCGGCGTTTATGGCGCGGCGGGCATCACCGGCCTGCTGGCCGGCTATCACGGCGACGTGACCAACTCGCGGGTAAGCGATTTCTCCGATAACGGCAACGATGGGACGGTATTCGGCGGCGTGACCGCCGTCACCGGGCACGTCGAAACTTCGGTGGCGACCGCGACGTACACCACTATCCCCGCCGATCTTCCGGCGGGGTCCCATTCGATCACCGCCGTGTGGAGCGGCGACGGAAGCGTATCCAATACCGTGAGCGAGGTCGTAAACCAGGCAACGCCCACCGTCACGCTGCTGAGTTCGGCCAATTCCACGTTCACGGGCCAAGGCGTTACTCTTAAGGCGATACTGCCGGCGGACGCCGCGGGCGCGACGGTGGCTTTTCAGGATGACGGCACAACGGTCTATTCGGAAACCGCCTCATCGAGCACGGGATCGGCGTTGAGTTTCGACCAGACAGACACGAGCTACCTTACGATCCCGGCCAGCGACTCGCTCGACTCGTTGACCGACGGCAGCAATAGCCTGCTGACCATCGCCGGGTGGATCTATCCGACCGCCGACATGCCCAACAGCGGCATTTTCTATAAGGGTCCGCTGGACGGCCGGCAGGGAGTGATTTCTCTCGGCTTCACGCAGGGCGTCGGCAAGGAGAACAAGTTGAATTTCCGCCTCAACGGCGCGGTGGGCGGCGCCGGCCACGTGAGTTCCAGCACCTACATTCCAGACAACCAATGGACCTTCATCGCCTGCACCTACGACGGCGCGAACGAGGACATCTACATCAACGGCTGCGCTGGACGCCACGGCCCCCTACACCGCGCCGCTCGCGAGCGATGCCAGCAATTTCTACGTCGGCGTATACTGTTCGATGGTCTACATGTACGCCGGGCAATACCTGAGCTTCAACGGCAATATTGACGGGGTGGGAATCTGGAAGCAAGCGTTGGGTGCGACGGCGATCGCCGGCCTCTTTAACGGCGGCACGGGGAAATACGGGGACCCCGCGACGTTGCCGTTCAACCAGAACCTCGTCCTCGGCTTCAACTGCGACGAAGGCCAGGGCTCGACCGTCGCGGACTTCTCGGGCAACGGCAACGACGGCACGCTTGCCGATAGCGACCCGGCCTGGGCCGACGGCGTCGCCTGCGAATGCTCGGCAACGTACGGTCCCAGCGACCTCACCGTGGGCGACCACGCCATCACCGCGGTCTACGGCGGCGACGACAATTACACGACCAGCACTTCGACGGAAGCCGACGTGGAGATCGATCCGGACATCGCCATAACGGGCCTCACCGCGGCCGCATCCGGCCCAACGGACCCGACCTACACCGCGATAGTCCTGCCGGACGCCGCCAATGATACGCCCGGCGGCACTGTGACGTTCAGCCTCAGTCAGGACGACGATCCTGTCGAGTCTTATTCCGTAAGCTTGACAACCGCCGCGGAAGGCGTGCCGTTCACGAGCAGCTTGGCGGCCGGAACGTATACCGTTGCTATTAGCTACGCTAGCAGCGACACATCAGAATACGCAAACTGCACGTTGACCCGCACTCTGGTTGTATCGGGCGCACCTTCGATCGAAACCGGCGCGGCGGCCTCGCCCACAACCGTGACCGGAACCACGACAGACCTTACTGTCCAAGGCGCCGATGACACCGGCGATTTGATCTACGGTTGGAGCGTGGTCTCCGAGCCGGATGGCGCGAGCGATCCGACCTTCAGCGTCAACGACACGAACACGGCGCACGATACTACCGCCACGTTCAGCATGGCCGGCACCTACCAGTTCGAGGCGACGATCGCCAACGCGGCCGGCTTTTCCGTTAACAGCAGCATAATCACGGTGACGGTCGATCCGTCGCTTGCCGGTCTTGTCGTCGCGCTGCCGCCGATTGCCGTGCCCGCCAGCGGCTATCAAGCGTTCACCGCCACGGCACTCGACCAGTTCGGATACGTGATGACCTGCCCCAGTTTGACTTGGACGGCAGTCCGCGGCACGTTTAGCGCGAATGTCTATTCGGCGCCGAGTTCGGGCGACAGCGACGAAATCACGGCCACGAGCGGGAGCGTCAGCGGCGGCGCCGTCGTCCAGATCGCGCTGCAGCGCGAACACGATCGCGGTCGTTGGCGATACGACCGTCAACACGGACATGCCTTACATGCTGAACTTGGCCTCCGCGGGGCTGAACGGCGCGCCGATCACGAGTTGGACGATCGACTGGGGCGATGGATCGTACTCACCAGGCGGCCAGACAATCAGCGGCGACCCGTCCGCCGTGCCCCACGTCTACGGCTCAGTGGGCTTGTACACCATCTCCGCTACCGCATCCAACGGCACGCTATTCTCCACCAGCGTGAATGCGGGCGATGCCGGCGCGTTCGATTCCAGCTTCGCCTCGAATTTCAGCGGCAACGATCTGTCCGGCGAGAGCTTCGAGGCGCTGGCCCTCTTGCCCGACGGGCGGATCGTCGCCGGAGGCGCAAACGGCAGCGGCGGCGCGGTGCTGACCGTGTTCAATTCCGCCGGCACGCGGGACACGAGCGTGAGCTTCGCTTCCAGCGGAATGGCGGAAATTCGCGCCGTGGCGGTCGAGCCCACGCGCCGGCTTTGCCATCGTGGCGGCGGGGGTGGACAGCTCGGGCGCCTTCCGCATGGTGGGCTATGCCTTGGGCAGCGGCACGCTGGCGATTCGGTTCGCGGCGACGGCGACGCCCTTTAGCGACGGCTTCCGCCCGGACCGCCTGGCGGTCGCGGCGGACGGCTCGATCGTCGTGGGAGGCTACACGTTTTCGGCCGATGGGGACGACCTGGCGGTGGCCAATTATAATTCCGACGGGCGCTGAACACCTCATTCGGCAGCGGCGGCGGCGCGACCGCCGGGCTGGACGCCGACGGCACCGCGCCGGCGGGCATGGCGGTCGACGCCTACGGCAACATCGTCATCGTGGGAGCGGCCAAGACCACCGCCGGCAGCGTGTTCGCGATCGTGCGCTTCGCGCCCGACGGCACGCTCGATTCGAGCTTCGGCAACGGCGGCACGGTGCTCGACGGCTCCGCGGCGGAGGACAACCATGCCACCGCGGTGGCCATCCAATCCGATGGCGGCATCATTGTGGCGGGCTACAGCGACAGCGGTTGGCTGAACCTGGCCCGCTACTTGCCCGACGGCGAGGGCACCGGTTTCTTTTACTGGGACGACGTTTTTGGCCAGAGCCTGCCCGCCGCCGCGGTCTATAGCGTGGCGGTGCAGCCTGACGGCAAGGTCCTGGTGGGCGGGGCGTTCAGCGATGACGGTTCCAACCAGTTCGGCGTGGCGCGGTTTAACGCCGACGGCTCGTATGACGGAGATTTTGGAGCTTCTTCCGACGGCATTGCGGAAAGCGGCGTGGCCAATAGCACGATCCGCGACATGCTGCTCGCGCCCGACGGCAGCATCATCGCCGCCGGCATGACGGGCGACAATGTGCCCGTGCTGGCGCGGATCACCGCGGGCGAGATCGGCGGCGCGAGCGTGAGCGTGGTGAGCACCGGCGCGGCGTTGCCGCTCAGCGGCGCGGACGCGGTGGCCGCCGGCGACACCTATACGCTCACGCTCGCTTCCCCTCTCCCCCTGGGAGAGGGCCAGGGTGAGGGCGGCCAGGGTGAGGGCGTTCTTGGCTCCGGCACGGACGTGTCGTACACTATCAATTGGAACGACGGCACCGACCCGACTACGATCGACGCCGACGACCTGGCCGCGGCGGGCGACCAGGTGACGCACGTTTTCAACGCCGCGACGAGCGGAATCACGGTCGATCTGGTTGTCGGTGCCAGCACCTATTCCAGCGTCGGCAGCTTGCCGGTCTACGTCGATACGTCGCACAGCACGACGGTCGGGCTTGAGTTGGACGATTCCTCGCCCGGCTTCGGCTCGACGGTGACGCTCACGGCTACGGTCTCGCCGGCGGTTTCCGGCCAGCCCGGCGGGACAGTCGATTTCTTTGAGGGTACAATGTACCTGGGCACCCAGACGTTGGACGAAAGCGACTACGTGCAAATAACCACCCCGCCGCTGGCAAGCGGCGCACACAGCTTCACCGCGGTCTACAACGGCGACGGCGTGTTCGACCCCAGCACGTCGGACCCGGCGGCGGCCACCGTTGGCAGTCCGTCCAGCGGCACGCCCGCGCTGACCGGCGACTCCACGGCCGCCGAAGGCGATTATACGTTGGGCTTGCCAAGCGACGTGGGCACGGACACAATCACCGAGTGGGGCATCGACTGGGGCGACGGCACGACGTTGACCGACGTGACCGACTTGTCCACGCATTCCGCCTCGCATCCCTACGGCGCGGCGGGCAGCTACACGATTACGGCGGTCGCGCTTGGCGGCTCGGGCAGCTACGAAGCCACCAAGGCGGTAACTATCACTCACGCCGGCCCCAGCAGCCTTTCCCTATCGGTCGGCACCACGACGGGCGTCTTCGGTTACAGCGGCGCGGACACGATGGACGGAGGCAGCGCGCGCCGCCGCTGAACTGCACGGCACTTTTACCGGCCCGGAATCGAGCGGTTCGTACACCATCACAATCAACTTCGGCGATGGTACGCTGGCCAATCCGGACACAACCAGTTTCACGCTCGATCCCGGCCAGACCACCTTCGACTACCCCCTGCCGCAGTACGTCGTCACGGGCCAATACCCGATCACCGCGACGGCGAGCGACGCGGACAATCTTTCCGATAGCACAAGCTCCCCCGCGACGATTGACGTTACGTACGCGAACGCCGCGCCGTCTGACCTGACCTTCGGTCTCGACCAATCGACGGTTTATACAGGCGACACAGGGCCGACGTTGAGCGGTTCCTTTACCGACCCGCAATCCAGCTTCACACATTTGGTGATAGTCCACTGGGGCGACGGCAATAGCACGACCGACCAACTGCCGGCGGGACAGACGGACTTCAGCGAGGGCCCGCACTCCTACGCCAGCGCCGGCAGCTATAACGTCTCGTTCAGCGTCGCCGGCCTGGACGGTGCTACGACATCAACTTACACCGCGGTCACGGTGAACGACTACCCGGACGAGGTAATGATCGGGTCGCTGGTTCCCTCGGCTTCCGAATTTCGAACGCAGCAGGGCGAGTACATGATCACCCGCGTCGGGCCAGCCACCGGCAGCCTGACGGTAGGCTTCAGCGTAAGCGGCGGTACGGTCGGGACCGATTACACGATTGTCGATGGCGGCGGGGCGACGCTAACAACGAATAGCATCACGATTCCCGCGGGCCAGACCTCCGTGCCGGTGTTCATCAAACCGATCGAGCAATATCTGACCTTCGGCGAATGCGCGGTATCGCTCACGCTGTCGTCGGGCACGGGCTATTCGGTGAGCGACGCCTATCCCGGGGCCCTTGTCACGATCTATTACGACTATCCCACGAGCCCGCCGGAGGACTATCTATCGGGCGGCATCACGTGCTTCAATGTGGACGGCACGGACGCGCATTCAGCCGCCAGCGCGGTTACGGGCGATTTCATCGTCATCGGCATTGCAGGAAACAACGGCGTTGCTCCATACAACCCAACGGCCTATCTGGACTACGACGAAAGCAAAGTCGTGGTTTGCACGTCGCCCGACGGTTCAGATGTCATTCACTCGCACACTCCGATGATGTTGTTGACGCAATCGTACAAGGATTACTATGTACGCGCGCTGAATTCGAGCAGCCCGGTGGAAGTTGACGACTGTTTGCGGTTTTACGCCCTCGACGCCTGGCACTGCGGCTTCGATTTGAGCGTCGATGTCGGCTTTGAGCCGCTGCAACTTATGTTCGGTGATGTTGACGTTACGAACAAGCACACCAGCGCCGATGACGTATCATTCCTCTTGGGCGATAAACCCACGCTTTCCGTTGCGAATGCGCCTGCCGGTGCTACGTTCCAGTGGACCTTGCCGGGGGATCCCCACGCTGTTGCCGACTTCGATCCGAAGAAGCTTAATAACCAACAGGTCACCCCTCTTACGGACAAAACCTCGCTGAGCCTTACCTTCGTCTGGACCGACGATGGCAACGATCGCGAGATCGACGTAGCTGTAACAACGACGCCACTCGGAAAGCCGCAAACCTTGAAGGCGTGGTTTAACGTTTTGCCGCCCTCGGCCGACCTTCCGGCGGCCCAGGCCACGTTTAACACTACGACGTTACAGAACGGTAGCGATGGCGTTAACATTGAACTCAAGACAGACCCTTTCAACAATCGGTTGATCGCCATTCTGGGAAACCTTCCAACTACTCCCGGGGTTTCGTTCGACGCAAACCCCGAGTCATGGAACGTGGCATATGAGGCCGGATGGCTACAGACAGGTAGTTTGACCGTGACCACCACGCCGATTGGTCAAGCCCCGCAAATTTCTAACTAAATTGTCTAACGTTCTTGACGGGTCGTTCCCGTGGCCGTCATCTAACTCTGGCCTTTCAACGAACGATTCGCCTGGGGGGCCATTGGACTACGCCAATATCCAGCAGAATGGTAACGTACACTTCGAATATTCGTTGACAATGTACCTGGTGTGCAAGCCAAGGGACGGGACCGTCCCAACCGTTTGGGTTCCCCTAGAGAAACTTCATTGGACGCTTGATTTTAAGGTAGTGCGCTTGTTCGGGATTTGGGATGTACAAAATGGTGTCAAGCTTACACCCGTTGGCATCAACCCAATTCCGTTTGACTCCGCGCTCGGCGACTTTCCAAAGTGGATCAGGCCATCACCACTTTCATAGTCGCTGTAGCATATGCGCCGTATTAGAACGATTTGTCGGACCACAGTGAAGCATGTACAAACATTTCGCGAAATCGCCCCGCCGATTGCTGCACAGGCTTGCACTGCAGGCCTTTGCCGCAGCCTTCACAGCGTCAATGATTTCGCAGCGCAGTCCTACATGCTGCACGGCGCAATTGGTGGCGGCACAGCCTCGCAGTGGCAGGTTGGTAGCAAATGAACTTCACGGGGCACTTGACGCGCCGCGGAGCTCCATCTCCTTCTCCGAACGGGCCGCTACGACGTGGGAGGAAGGGCTGTTGCTTGCGGGGCGGCCTAATTCGGGCTTCGTAAGCGAAGCATTCGTCTCCCCACGGTATCCAGAAATCGGAAAGCCCGTTTTTCTGGTGCTTTGCGTAAAAAATGTCCACATCTCCCGCCAAACGGTATCAAGCTTCTCACACTACGTTCCCGGAGATTTCATATATGGGGGTGCCAATACAGTCCTGCTTCGCGATGACGAGGGGCATTTCCTTGCGTCTGCCAAATCGAGCACGCCCTACCACCCGCTGAGCGGTATTGATTCCACCGCTCCTGGTCGCAATGGCTTTTCCGTGCTGCCCGGATACGGGTACCGCGCAATCTTACGGCTGGATACTCGCTATACATTTTCGCGCCCCGGCAAATATACGGTGCTTGGCGCTGGAGCGCTCTGCCAGTTCCGAAACCGGTGACGTTCCGCTTGGCGCGGCGGACGATGCGCCGGCTAGTCCTTTGCGTGACAATTCGGCGCAAGCCGACGTTGAGGCGATGGTTCCACTTGACGGTGTGTTCGCCCGCCGGTGGGAAATGGCAAGCAAGCTCGCGGGTCGGCCGCGGGACGATGTGACACTTGAGACGTTCGTTTCGCCAATTGACCGCGACTGTGTAAACCTCGTGGTTTCCTTGGTGAATACCGCGGGGTCAGAAAGAGATGTAAGCGATTTCGGCTCGTCCTATCCTACATCTTCGGATATCGACGGCGCAGATTCGCTTAGGGTCGGGCCAAAGGAGTCCGAATTCGAGTTGCTTGCCCGGGACGAGGACGGACGCGAAGTGCCATTAACATCAGCCGGTAGAAAATGGATGGAAGGGCATGAAATCAAATGGAAATGGCCGCTGAAGCGCGGCGAGGCGATCGGTTTTGTCTTTTCATTCGCGGACGCATTCGCGGTCGTGCGCGGCCGCAGCTACGCTGTGATGGCGGTATTTCGGAAAAAAGGGACAAACGCGCCCGCGTGGGTTTCGCTCCCGACGCGCGTTAGCGTGGAAGAACAGGGAATTCCCGGGACGAACCGTCCGCCGTATGGCTCCCCGCACTTTTGGGGTAGGCTGGCGGACTTGGCGGGTAGACCGCAAACAGACCTTGTGGCCCGCTTGACGCCAAACGTTAGGTCGGAGACGGTCCAATTGAAGATGGAACTTGAGAATCGCGGCAATCGCTTGGTTCGCCCGTTTTCATCCCTGATGATGTACAACCGCGAGCTTTTTTTGGTCCGCGATGACCGAGGAAGCCCCGTTCTCCCGAACGATAATGCAGGATGGTCTGGATGCGATTGGGAGTTCCAGAACCAAACCGTGCTTTCCCCTTTATCACGACGCGCCCTATGCGGATACTCTCTCGGCACATTTTATCATCTTCGCGCAGGCTGCACGTATTCCGTCATCTCGGCGATTTCGTTGACCGGTGACCTGCACGACCTGGTCGCTACGCCGCCGGTAGACTTCGTTGCTCCAGATAGTAATGCCGCGGCGGAAAACCGTTCAACTGCCCCTGCAACGTGCGCGACGCAGTCGGCGGCTGCTGACGAGCGCTCATTCGCTAAGCGATGGCGTGAGCTTGGCACGTTCGCCGGCAAACCGTATTCGGGCCTTTTGCTCGAAGCGTCGGCCGGTGAAGGCGCGCTGATGAAACTTAGATTGTCAAACGTCGCCGGTCGGCAGATAATGGTTACACGATGGAATGGCGCG
The DNA here is from genome assembly GCA_963707295.1 of uncultured Planctomycetia bacterium. GTDB lineage: Bacteria > Planctomycetota > Planctomycetia > Pirellulales > Thermoguttaceae > JANXQG01. Next base: position 553,131 of record CAVPPL010000005.1, on the reverse strand, counting down.
TCTGGCTATGAGTTTCTGGTGCGCGACGCGGTCGGGCGGCAGGTCCCGCCCACCAAAAGCGGCACGAAACTTCTCGAGGCGCGCAACGCTTTAAAATCGGCTCGACTCCGACCAGGCCGGGCGACAGACGAAAGCGTGTCGCTTGACGAATACTTCGCGATACGCCCTTCAGGTGAGTATACCGTGCTAGTTAGTGTGCCGATCGTTGGCGACGTTGACGCGGTGCTAACCGCGGCACCGGTGAAATTGCATGTCATTGCGAAGTCGCCGGCAACGCCAAAACGGTAACCGGCCGTAAGAACGCGAAAGAGATGAATATGGCCGATGCTGACCAATCCGCCGCGCAAGGGTGGCTACGACAGGCGGTGTTTATGCGCCGCAAGGTAATCAACCGCCCGCCCTCTCGCGCTCATTTGCTCGTGAAGCAAGCCGTTTTGCTGGAGAAACTCGGCCGTGAGCGCGAAGCCATTCGGCTCTATGAGGGTGGCATCGCCGATGCACCTTGTCTGGAGTTTTACGTGAACCTGGCCGCGCTGTGGATTTCGGCGGAGCGGCCTGATCTGGCAGTCCCGCTGCTGAAAAAGGCCGCCGTGCTTGCGCCGGACTGCGTTCCAGCGCTCGTTAATCTGGCCGGAGCATGGTCCCAATTGGGAAAACCAGCCGAGGCACTGGCGAGCGTTCGCAAGGCGATTCAATTAGAGCCGCGCCATGCCGCAGAACTACAGCGGTGTGCCATGCTGTTGAAAAAGCTGGGACATGCGGGCGAGGCCGTTGCGATGTACGAGCGGGCGATGGGGCTCTCCCCCTGCCATGTCTCCGCGCTCCTTGCTCCAAGCTCCCTGCTCGGCCCCGCCCTCACCTTCGTTGCTATCGCCTCCCCGCTCCTGCTCCAAGCTCCTTGCACGGCCCCGCCCTCACCCCCGGCCCCTCTCCCGGAAGGAGAGGGGCGATCGCCCGGATGCATTTTGATTTCGGCGACGTGCTCTTCGCTGCGGGGCAACACGATCGGGCCATCGAGCAATACCGCCAGGCGATCGAGTTGATGCCCGGCTTGGCCGCCGCGCATTTCAGCCTGGGCAACGCGCTGGCCGGCCAAGGGCGAATCGAAGAAGCCGAGGTGTGCCTGCGGCGGGCGGTCGAGCTCAAGCCGGACTCCGCCGCCTTTCACAGCAATTGGGTTATGTGCCAACAGTATCGCGAGGGCGTCACGCCGGAGAAGCTGGCGGCGGCGCATGCGGAGTGGGACCGGCGGCATGGGGTGCCGCTGAGGGACGCGTGGTGCGACCAAGGTAGGGTGCGTGAAGCGATGCCGCTCGCGGGTGGTGCGTTGCGCACGGAACAATCAAACGAGGTTACGGCCGAACAATCGGAAGACGGCATCGCGCAACGCACCTTTCCCGAAAGGGTTCCATGCTCCACGCACCCTACGGCCCCTTCGCTCCCTGCTCCAAGCTCCCTGCCCGAAACCGCCCTCACCCCCGGCCTGGCCTGATAAAAGCTTCTAAGCTGCTGCGCGGGCTGACGTTGCGCCTCCAGAGGGTCTGGCTTTTGCTTCCCGGAACATAAGTTGGCGTTTGGAGGCGACCGTGTTTGGTAAGTACGTTGCAATCCATTGGTTCACATCGACAGTCTTGATCCGTTTCAAGCTGGCCGTCACTTCTTCGGGCGTCGTAGGCCGAAGCAATGTGGGATAGGCCAACAACAAGCCTGTGAATCCGCTTTTGGAGTGTTGCTTTTCCAGTTGTTTGTAGAGTGCGAAACTGGATTCCAGAATCTCGGTGCTCATCGGCAAACACTCGTTCGGCCGTAGTTTTCGTTCGTGCTTGCGCAAAAACGCTATCGTAGTCTGGAAGAGCTGCCGGCTCAGGGAATGATGTACAGAGGGGCGCCCAGCGCGTGAAACTGCTTCGCCGCCCCGCGAAAGATACCTCGTTGGTTGATGAACGTCAGCACCGTGGCAATGACCTCTTGACACTCTTGCCACGATTGGATGCACGGCGCGAAGTCTCGCAGCCACCCCAGCTTTTCTGTCATACGACATTCCTTGATCCCCTCGCGGCTTCGGGATTCGGGATGATTCAAGTGCCACAGAATCGCGGAAGCCCAATTCAGCGTCGGCGCCAGATTCATGAAGCGGGCCTTCATCTTGAAACCTGGCGGGAGGAAGTGCGCCAGCTCAGTTTGCTGTAAAGCGCAACGCATCCCACCGATTTGTTTGACGAACGCTTCATAATCGGCGTCTTGCTTCAATAATCTCTCGAATTGGTTCGCCAGGAAGTGTTTGGGATCGCGGATCACCAAGGGCTTTTTTCCCGCTTTTCTCAGGTCCTCGGCGGGATCTCGTAACTCCACGGCCCCATCCGACTCGATCGCCCTGGGCATCCCATAATGCTCGGCCGTTTCCTGATAGACCTTCGCCACGTCCTCGCATTTCCACGCTTCGCCGGGCCGCACCGCCAGAACCTCCACGTCCCGATGGCGTAGCGGGGTTCCGCGACGCCGCAATCTGGCCTCAGGAACCCTCAACATCACCAGCACCTTTTCCTTGCCGATTTGATTGGTGTGATCCGTCAGCCAAATTCCGCCGGGAACTTTTTTCGCGTGGTCCATGCGATCCAAGCCGATCCTCTGCATCCACAGACGAATCGTTTGGTAACGCGGAATCTCTACCGCCACATCGAGCCAGTCGAATACGACCTCCAGGGTTCGTCGTGTCGGTCGAAGGCCAATCTGGCGTGCAAGATTGACGCACAACGCAATCAGGCCGGCTCCGTATTGAAGACCCCGCGGCGGCTTTCCCAGCGGCAACGTCACCGGTTGGGGTTGAGCAAGCTGATTTTCCAATTCACACACCCGCTGGCGCAGTTTCATCCTCTCTTGTTCCACTTCCACCCGCCCCGCCTCGGACTGCGCCAGCTTCGCGCGCAATTGCTCCAAAGCTTCACGTGCTTCCTTGAACTTCTCTCGCCAACGGGCACGCCCCAGAAAACAACTTCTGGCAATGGCGGATAAACGGGACTTGCACTGCGATCCAAACTTCGACCATAATGACACCACTGTTGCGCTCCTTCGCTTCTAGGCGTTCGGTCTGGAATAACTTCACAGAAAGAAGCGCAACAGTTTTTTTCTTTCAAATCAAGTCCAATTGCCGAAATCAAGCAACTTTTTATCAGGCCACCCCCGGCCCCTCTCCCAAAGGGCGAGGGGAGCCAATTCGTTTGGGTTTCGTATCCCGCCATTTCCGGCAACATCCGGTTGGCTGCATGACGGTGCGGGCGATCGAGTGTTTGAAAGAATGTCGCCTTTCGCTCCGCGAAAGTAGCGGCGCAGCTTTCGCGGAGCGAAAGGCGACAATGCCGGCGGAGTGCGCGATCTATTGCTACTCCGACACGCCACGGCGGGACGCGATTACCGAGCGGTTCATCGCCGCCGCGGACTGCTGGCGCGATACGGAGAAACTCTCCGACGACGCCTTGGCCGAGCAAATCCGCCGCGACAAGATCGACATCCTCTTCGATCTCGGCGGACATCTGGGCGGTAACCGCCTCTTGCTCTTCGCCCGCAAGCCGGCGCCGATCCAGGTCAAGTGGGTCGGTTATCCCGGCAGCAGCGGGCTGACGGCGATGGACTATCTCTTGGCCGATCGGTTCCACGTGCCGCCGCCCTCACCCCCGACCCCTCTCCCGGAAGGAGAGGGGAGCTATCGCGCGGAGAGGGTGCTGCGGCTGCCCGACGGATATATCTGCTTCGATCCGCCGGTCGAAGCGCCGGAGGTCGGCACCTTGCCGGCGCTTGAGCGCGGACATGTGACGTTCGGCAGCGTCAACAATCCGGCCAAGATTACGCCCGGCGTGGTGGCCGCTTGGGCGGAGATTCTCGGCCGCGTGCCGGGATCGCGGCTCGTGCTGAGGTACGCTGGATTCGAGCAGCAAGGAACGCGCCGCCGGTACGAAGAGCTGTTTTCGGCCCGTGGCATCGGGCCGGAGCGATTGGACTTCCTTGGCTTTGCGCCGCACGCGGCGATGCTGAAAGACTACAACCGCATCGACATCGCGCTCGATCCGTTTCCCTATTCGGGCGGAATCACAACTTGCGAGGCGCTATGGATGGGCGTGCCGGTGATTACCTTGCCCGGCAAGACCTTTGCCGGGCGGCATTCGCTCAGTCATCTTACCAATGTGGGCTTTACGGAAACGGTGGCGGAGGACCTGCCGGAGTATATCGGAATGGCGGTGCGACTGGCCGGCGACTTGCCGCGGCTGGCGAAATGGCGCAGCGAGCTGCGCGGGCGGATGGCCCGCTCGCCCTTATGCGACGGCCCGCGGTTCGCGGACAATCTTATGAACACGTTACGCGGCCTATCTCGCCGCGACGCTCGCTGTCTCACAGAATCTTCGCCAAAGCATAACCTTGCTATGGCGCACTTCTAACGCGTCGCTCGCATCGCGCTAACAGCGATCCTCTACAATCCTCGCTTTGAACGTGCGCTGATCCTGCGTCGGCACATCGGCGCGTACGTATTCGCGAAAAAAGGCAGAGGTGGTGCGACGTGAGCGCGCGGCGAAGACAATCCGGTTTCACTCTGGTCGAGTTGCTCGTGGTGATCGCCATCATCGGCATCCTCATCGGGTTGCTGCTGCCGGCGATCAACGCCGCCCGCGAGGCGGGCCGCCGCACCGCCTGCGCAAACAACCTGCGGCAGACGGGGCTGGCCATCATTGCATTTACTGAAGCCCGCGGATTCTACCCGCCGCCATACGTTGACAGCCCCAAGCGGAGCATGTTTCTCGATATTTTCCCCTACTGCGAATACTCGAATATCTACAAGATGTACGACCTGAAGCACGATTGGAACGCCCCGCAAAACCAGGCGGCGGTCAACACGAACGTCGCCATGCTCGTCTGCCCGAGCGTCCCGTACAAACGCGACTTTACCAGCGATTACGGTCCGTGCAAGCAGATCAGCAGCAGCGTTTACACTCAGCTTGTCACGAGCAAGAAAATCTCGCCTCGGAATGACTATCAGGGCTTCATGGCCGCGCCGATCAACGGGCCAAACACCCCGCAAAAGGTGACTGACGGAATTTCGCATACGATGATGCTCTTCGAAGACGGCGGCCGGCCCAATATCTACGACAGCAACCGCGCTTTGCAGCCCGGCACTGCCTCCGGGGCTGCCTGGGCCGACCGCGAAAACGAGTTCGACATCAACAGCGTTATTTGCGGCAACGGCGACCAGGTCATCAATTGCAGCAACGACAACGAGATCTACAGTTTCCACCCCGGCGGATGCAATTTCCTCTACGGCGACACGGCGGTGCGGTTCCAGCCGGAAACGATGAATATCGACACGTTCGTGTCGCTGTTTACGCGCGCGGCGTGCGACAGCCTAGCGGGCGCCGATAACCCGTTCAAATAGCAGGAGAAACAAACGTGAAGAGACAAATTGTGAAAAAACGAATTATGAAGAAGTCGGGCGTAATCGGCGTTCGAAGTCTCGGATGCTTTGTGGCGGCCGCGGTGGCAATCATCAGCACTCCGTGCCTTTCTCAGACCACCTATTCGTGGACGAGCAGCACGGGCAATTTCAGCTTTGGCCCGAACTGGAGCAACGGCGTTGCGCCGCCGAGCAACGGCTCGAATTCGGCCGTCTTGGACTTCAGTCCGGCGGGGGCCAATTCGTATTCCGCGACGAACGATTTTCCGACCGTGCCGCTGCCGCTCGGCGGGTTCAGCTTTAATGGCACTTCCACCGGCAGTGTGACGATTTTCACCGGCAGCAACGCCTTCCAGCTTGGATCGGGGAATTTCGGCATCGTGCAGAACGGCAGCACGCCCGTTGCGTTCATCAGCACGACCGGCGGCACGGCCGGCTCGGCCATTTTTAACGTCTCCAACGACTTCATCATCGGCGGCAGCGGCACGGGCACGGTCACCATCGGATCGCCCGGCGTCAACAATCTTGTCTTCACGGGGAGCGGCAACGTCACGGTGAATTTCACGACGCCGGGGTCGGCCGCCGCCCCGAACTTGGGAATTGGAAACATCGGCAGCGGGTCAGTCGTCAGCGGCGAGACCTTCACCGGGCAGTTCAACATTTTATCGGGATACGTCAAGGCCACGGGCAATACGGGGTGCATTCCCGTTCCTGCGCCGGCGTTTTTACGTTAGACTGGGGCGGCGTTTGATTTAAAAACCGGCACAACACGGAGGATTGCCATGGAAGGCAAAGGGACTCTTCACGAGCGATGGTTGCAACGGACGGAAACCGCATATCGACGGATGTTTGAGGGTAAGAGCCAGGAGGAATTAGTGACGCTCACGGAGCGGGAGACTATGGCAGTGCTGATCGGCAGGGAACTCGCGGCCTTTCTTTTGGAAGAGCACGTGAGCTTGGATGCCGCGGCGCAGCCGGCGCAGGCTTCCACGACATGCTGCCCGAAGTGTGGTCAGCCCGGAACGCCGGCGGAGCGGAAGGGCGACAAGTTGCCCACGCGGACCATGACCACGCTTGCGGGTGACATTTGCATGCACCGCCAGCGTTGGCGGTGTGCGAAATGCCGGGTCATTTTTTTTTCCGTTAGACGTTCGGTTGCGTTTGGGAACGGAAGGTTTCAGCCCGATGGTGCTGGCGAAAGCGGTTCGCCAGGCGAGCAAGTCGTCGTCGTTCGCTGAGGCAAGCGATGACTTGCAGGAATTGTTGAGCGTAAAGATAAGTGCGACGCACCTTCAGCGGTTGAGCGAGCGGATTGGTGACGAATGGGCCGAAGTCCGCGACGAAAATGTCGAGAGATTTCGCCAGGCCAAACTGGAACGAACTTACAAGGAGCCGCCGCGTGGAGCGGCGGCAGTGATGCTCGACGGCGGTCGTTTGCAGACGCGTGCCGAGGAGAGCGGCCGGGGCGTCAGCGAGGCAAGTTGGCGCGAGTCGAAGGTGGCGTGTTGTTTGACGCTGGAGACGAAGGTGGCAGAGGCGGACCCCAAGCCGGAGCCGCCGTCGAAATTCCTGGAACCCACGGAAGCGGCCCGTTTGGCGTCGGAAATCAAGCGTCGCAGCCGGCCTGCCGTGGAACGGAGCAATGAGGACCGCAAGGCAAGGCGATCGTCGAAGAAGAGGAAGAAAGGAAAGAAATCCGCCCGTCGGAGGAAGCGAATGCTGGCACGGGTCAGGACGGTTGTGGCCACGATGGAGAACAGCGACGTATTCGGCTGGCAGGTAGCGGCGGAAGTGCATCGTCGCGGATTGGACCGAGCGAAACGCAAGGGCTGCGTCTGCGACGGCCAGGCGTACAACTGGTCGATCTACGAGATGCATCTTCTGCCTGCGGGGTTCATCGCCATCTTGGATTTCCTTCATCTGCTGGCATACCTTTACGAGGCGGCCCACGCGTATCGCGGCGGCGACGCGGCACGGAGCTGGAAGACGTACGAACAATGGCTCCGCTGGGCGTGGTCGGGCAAGGTCGGCTTGTTGCTGTCGAGCCTCCGCGCCGCGGCCGCGGAGTTGGCGAAGAAGGGCCCGACCGCGGCGGCCAGAAAGCTGACCGTTGCCGAGACGCTGACTTATGTGACCAACAACCGCGAGCGAATGAACTATCCCGAGTACCGCCGCTTGGGCTTGCCCATCAGCAGCGCCCCCGTCGAGTCGTCGATCAAGCAAATCAACCGCCGCGTGAAAGGCAGCGAGAAATTCTGGTTGGAAGGCGGCGCCGAAGCGATGCTGCAATTGCGCGGCTCAATTGAGTGAGGACGACCGCTGGAAGAACAACTGGCTACGCCCGCGAAAACACCGCCGCGCTGCCGGCTCCGGCCGACTCACGCACGCGGCCTGACGAGGCAGCAATAACGGGAATGCACCCGGCAATACGGGCGGCGACCTTTTCAGCAACGCGACCGTGGTCAACATCTCCTCGGGCGGCACGATGGACATGAACAGCAACGGCGAGACGTTCGGCGGATTAGCGGGCAACGGCGCATTGGTCATGGGGACCGCCGGGCTAACGTACAACGCGCCCGGCGACCGCACCTGGAACGGCACGATCCAAGGCACGGGCGGGGTCACGCAGTCCGCTACAGGAACTTGGGCGCTGGGCGGTACGAACACGTATACCGGGACGACAACGGTCAATTCGGGCATCGTTCGCACGATATCGGCCAATGCCATGTCGCCCATCAGCCTTGTCACGGTAGCGAATCCGGGGGCGATTCTCGATTTCAACGGTTTCAATCAGACCATTGGCGGGATCAGCGGCGCGTGGCCGCTCCTGCTGGCCGGGACAACGCTGACGATTTCGCAGACAAGCGGCACGGCGCGGGTTCTCTATGGCGCGGTCACCGGCGCCGGCAACGTCACCAAGACGGGTGCAGGTGCAGAATCGCTGCTGGGAGTCAATACGTATACCGGCACGACCTCCGTATCCGGCGGGTTCTGCACGTCGTGGCCAGCGGCTCGGGCGTTTCGCTCACCGGCGGGTCGTTGGAGTTGATCGCCAACGCCAATTTCTCTCCGGCAACTTTCACGTCCAGCGCCAATACCAGTCTATTGAAGTCCGGCACCGGCACTTTGAACTTGTCGGGCGCGATGGTCTTTGCGGGCAGCGGCCTGGGACTGATTGACGGCGGTTTGGCGATCGACGACACGACCAACAACTCGGCCAAGTTGTCGGGCACGCCCCGGACGAGCATCACTTCGTCTAATCTGTCCCTGCAAGGCAACAGTTCGGCCAACTCAGCGGAAAGCCTCAACGGCCTGACGATCAACGGCAGTGCGCGGGTATCGGTCGCGGCAGGCAACGGCAAGAACGCTTCCATCGCGGTAGGCGGCATATCGGCGCCGATCAACAACGTGGGCGCGGCATTGAGCCTCGTGTTAACCAACTCCGGACCTGGCGTGGCTTCCATCAGCACGACGACCGCCAACACGTCCAACGGCATCTTGGGCGGCTACGCCGTCATCAACGGCACCGACTGGGCCACAACAGGAACGGGGGCAGGTCCGTTTAACATCACTCCATTGGCTGCCGGCAGTTATGCGAGCAACGCTTTCGGTGCTGGCGTTCACAGCGATCTTTCCGGCAACCAATCACTTTCCAGCGGGACTTCGGCCACGTTCCGCTTCAACGCGCCTTCCGCGAGCCTCGGACTGAGCGGCACGAACACCTTGCAGAATGGCGGGATTCTCGTCACGTCGAATGGGGGAGTTGGCGGGCCTTCGATCGCCGACGGCGGCCTGGGCACCGGTGCGCTGACGACCTCGCCCAGCCAGACGCTTTCGATCCAGCAGTACGACACACAAGCCCCCTTGACGATCAACGTTCCGATTGTGAACTCGGGCGTTTTGACGGTCAGCCCGACCGCGACATGGACCAGCGGTTCTGCCTCTCTTACGGTCGCTTCCAGTGCCGTCGCGAGCCTCTATCCGGGAATGTTGGTTGCCTCAAGCACGGGGCTTGCGACAGGCGCGAGGATCGTCAGCATCAACGGCAACACGGTAACGATCAGTCAAAATACGACCTTGGCAAGGACCGGCGTGGCCATCACTTTCACCGGCGGCACGCCGGTGGCAAAGTCCGGGCCCGGAACATTGTCGCTGACCGCCAACAATCTATTCACCGGCCCGCTCGTCCTGAACGAAGGCACGGTCAGCGCGGCGAACGTCAACAACCTCGGCCCGACCACGGACGCCTCCAATTCCAACAGCATCTATTTCAACGGCGGCACGCTGGAGTTTACCGCTAACGGCGCGAGCACCGGATCGGGAATCCAGCCCTGGATCTTCGGCCCCGCGGGCGGCGTGGTCCAAGTCGATACCGGCAGCGCCACCAAGCAAGGCAACAGCGTCGCCGGCAGCGGCGGATTAGTGAAAACGGGCTCCGGTATGCTTAATATCGGATCGAACCTGAGCCTTTTCAGCGGACCAGTGATCGTCAATCAGGGTTACATCCGCTTTACGAGCAATCAATTTACCTCGGCGGCCGGCATGACGGTCAACGCGGGCGGCCAATACCAGATCAACGACAACGCGACGGCAAGCTGGAACTTCGCCTCCGGCACGGTGTTGAACCTCAATGGCACCGGGCCCAACAACGACGGGGCGATGTCGCTCACGGTGCAATCGCCCGGACCGGGGCCGGTGTCAACGTTCACCAACGCCGTCAATTTGCAGTCCGACACTACGATCACAGCCAACAATTCGGCAACCAACGTCTCTACGTTGATCCTCAGCGGCGCTGTCGGCGGAGTGGGCAACCTGACGAAAAACGGCAACGGCATCCTGACGTTGAGCAACGCCAACAACAACTATGGCGGCAGCAGCGGCACAACAACCGTCGTCAACGGCACGCTGAAGATTGGTGCGACGAACGGCCTGCCGATCAGCACAACACTCAATGTCCTTGGCGTTGGCGTCTTCGACCTGGCGGGTCAAAGCCAGACGATCGCCGGGCTCGCAAATGCCGGCTCGGTAGTCAGTTCGAGCGGCACCGCCGGCTCGTTGACGGTCAATTATAACGGCGGCGCGGCAGAGTACTTCGGGGGAACTCTCGGCGTAGCGACGAGCAACAGCAATTTCGCGCTGGCCGTCACCGGCACGGGCGTCTTTGGGCTCAACGGCATCGACAATCACACCGGCGGCACGACCATCGGCCCCGGCGCGCTGCTGCAAATTGGCGACGGCGAGAGCGGATCGCTCAACGGCAACGTTGTCAACAGCGGCAGCTTGGCATTCGATCTGCCGAGCTACACGTTTAGCGGATCGGTCAGCGGCAGCGGCGCCCTAGTGGTCAACGGCGGCGCTACGACACTCACCGCATCGCATAGCTACACCGGCCCGACGGTGGTTCAAAACGGCACGCTGGCACTCACGAGCGGCAATAATGTTTTGCCCGCTGCCGGAACGGTGATTCTCGGCGACGCTAACGACGATTCCGGCGTTCTGCGCTTGGGCGATCCGTCGCTAGGCCCTGTGAACCAAACCTTGACGGGCGTAACGGTCATCGGCAACGGCACGAACAAGATTGTCGGCGGCAACGCAGCATTCTCGACGCTCACCATCAACAGCGCGGCCGATTCGACCTTTGCGGCCCAGATCGGCGGCGGCAATCCGATTGAAAACAATCTGAATTTCATCAAGTCCGGCGCCGGTAACCTCACTCTGGTTAATGGCTTTAACTCCTATGCGGGCGCGACAACGATCAATCAAGGAATTCGTAACAGCCGGCGCGGCCGGCGCTTTCAGCGGCAATTCGGCGTACACCGTCAACGGCGGCGCAACGTTGCGGCTGAACGGCAACAACTCGACAATCGGCGGCCTCAACGGAACCGGCACCGTGGAAAACGCTAATTCCGCCGCAGCCGTGTTGACCGCCGGCGCCGACAACAGCAATAGCACGTTCAGCGGCCTGATTCGCGATGGCTCGGGCGGCGGAACCCTCGGCCTCAAGAAGAGTGGCAACGGCACCCTGACCCTAACCGGCGCGCAAACGTACACCGGCCCGACGACCGCCAACAGCGGCATCCTGCAGCTTGCGACACCCGCCCAATTGGCCAGCCCAGTGAGCGTTGCTTTCGGCGCAACGTTTGGCGTGTTCAATGTCTCTACGTCCGGCACGGCGAACCTGCTTTCCACGCTGACGTTTGGCAGCGGCGGTGGCGATACGACCAATTTCAATTTCGCCTCGCCCGGCGTTTTTTCGACCGCGACGCCGATGCTCAAGGTCAGCGGAGGTTTGGCCGTCAACGGCACGACGACAATCAACATCGCGTCTCCGATTTTGCCCACGGTCGGGAACTATCCGTTGTTCACTTACACTTCGCTGCTCGGATCGGGATTCGGCGGCTTCTCGCTAGGCACACTGCCCGGCGCTCGCGTTGAACGCGACGTTGCAGAACAACACGTCGAACGACACGGTCTATCTGCACGTGATCGGCTCGGACTTCCCCTACTGGACCGGCTCAGTCAACGGCGACTGGGACATCAACACGACCGCCAACTGGAAGCTCTCACTTGCCGGCACGTCCACGAAGTATATCGAAGGCGACGCGGTCCTCTTCAACAACAACGCGACTGGCACAACGAATGTCAACGTGACGACGACCGTCAATCCGGCGTCTGTGACCTTCAACAATAGTGTCTTGACGTACACGCTGACCGGGGCCGGCAAGATCGGCGGCAACACGCCGCTGCAAGTGAGCGGCGGCGGGCTGGTCACCCTCGCCACCGACAACGACTACACCGGCGGCACGTCGGTAAACTCCGGCACTTTGCAGCTTGGCAACGGCGGCTCGACCGGCACGATCGTGGGCGACGTGAACGTCAACGGCATGTTAGCCTTCAACCGTTCGGACAGCCAATTGGTGATGAACGGCTCGATTGGCGGCGAAGGGTCGGTCGTCCAACTCGGCAGCGGAATGACTACGTTAGCCGGCTCGAACACCTATTCCGGCGCAACCATCGTCAGCAACGGAACTCTCCAGGTGGGCAACGGCGGCACGACCGGCAACGTGCCGAGCAATGTCCTCGCCAACGGCACGCTGGCGTTCAATCGCGCCGACAACACGACTTATTCCGGCGTGATCAGCGGCAACGGTTCCGCCGCCCAGGTGGCGGCGAGCAATCTCGTCTTCACCGGAAGCAACTCATACACCGGCCCAACGATCATCAGCGCCGGAACGCTGCAGATCGATAACGGCAGCGCTACCGGCTCAATAGCAGGCGACGCACTCAACAACGGTACGCTGGCCTTCGCGCGTCCCGATACTTATTCCTACGCCGGCAACGTGAGCGGCAACGGCTCGGTCGTCCAAATCGGGCCGGGCAACTTGCTCCTGACGGGCAACAACAGCCACACCGGCGGCACGTACATTAACGGCGGCACGCTGACAATCGCCTCGGAAAACGCCATCGGCGGACCCGCGGGCACCTTGAACATCAACAATGGCACCCTCCGCGCCACCGGTCCTTTGGACATCGGCGCAGGCGGCGGCTTCGTCAATTTCGGCGTCGCCGGCGGCACGATAGACACCAACGGCAATAATGTGACGATCGACGGCCAAATCACCGCGCCTGTGCAGGGTCTCGGCAACATGACGAAGAACGGCCTCGGAACGCTAACGTTCACCAGCGGCAACAATAGCAATCCAGGCGTCAACAACCAGGCGGCCGCCGCGACAGTCACGGTTAACGCCGGCGTGCTTTCGGTAAGCAGCAACGGCAATCTCAACCCGCTGGCTGTGGTGCTCAACGGCGGCGGCTTGCAGATCACCGCCGATTTCGGCTCGGGGAATCCTAACGTCGCCTCAGCCACCGACTTTGCCACCAGCTTCCAAATTGGACCCAACGGCGGCACAATCGACACCAACGGCCACTATCTGGCCACCCTCAGCCCAATCACTGGGAATGGCACTCTGAACAAAATCGGCGCCGGCACTTGGTACGTCAACTATGGCATGGGCAATAGCGGCTTTACCGGCGGCCTTCACATCTGGCAAGGCTCTGTCGTCGATGCGGTAAGCGGCGGAACTCGCAGCAGCTTCACCGACGCATTCAGCAATACGACGGTCGTCACCGTCGAACCGGGCGCGATCTTCGACGACTCATGGGGCAACGGCGAAGACATGGGCGGACTGGCGGGCGGCGGCGACTGCATCGCCGCGACCGGCCACAACTTCGCCCTGGAAGCCAACGTCACCACCACATTCTCCGGCCGAATTCGCTCCGCGCTCAACAGCGTCGTCTCGCCGGGCGCCGAATAGCGCTCTGACCCAAGCTGGCGGCGGCACGTTCGTCATCACCGGCAATGCAAGCGACTACGGCGGCAGCACGACAATCCAAAGCGGCACGATCGTCGTCTCCAACTCGGTTCCCTCCGATCCCAACGTGCCCGGCCCGTTGGGGCAGACCAACTCGGACGTTCTCGTCGGCAATACTTCTGGCAGCTCCAACGCGGCGCTTCTCGTTAATGCCGGCGGCGTGAACTTCGCCCGGAATTTGCGGATTCAATCCGGCAATACCGGAGTGAACAAGGTGGGCGGCACAAACACTAGCGGCACGGTGACCTACTCGGGCAATGTCTATCTCGGCACGGCCAGCGCTGTCGCAATGCCTGTTACGCTTACCGCGGCACCCGGCGGCACGGTCGTCTTCAGCAATGGCTTGACTCGCGCCAGCGGGGCAAGCGGGGTCGCCGACAGCGTGACGGTGCTCGGCGGCGGCACGGTTGAGATTACCGGCGCAAGCAATTATCTCGGCTCGACCTCGCTGCAAAACGCCACGCTGATCGTGGCGGGCGGCAACGATCGCCTGACCAATACCACGGCCCTGTCGCTTGGCGACGCTCAAAACGATGCGGGCGTGCTGCAAGTCGGTGATCCAACCGGCGCGGTTAGCCAGACGGTTGCTAGCATCGCCACCGTGGGCGCTTCGGCCGGCAACGCCATCGTTGGCGGCAACGCCTCGGCCATTTCCACGCTCGTGGTGAACAACAACGGTAATTCGACCTTCGCTGGAACCTTGGGCGGCGCTTTAACGACCCAGAACAACCTTGGCTTGACGGTAGCCGGCACAGGTTCCATGCTGCTGAGCGGCATGAATGCGTACGTCGGCCCGACGACCGTGAGCGGCGGCACGCTCACGGCTGGATCGCCGTCAGCGTTTGGCGTTAACTCGGCGTTGACCGCAAGTAATCCGGGTCTGCTCCAGCTTGGCGGCAACAGCCTGGCCTTCGGTTCGCTCGCCGGCAATGGCACTGTCGAAAACGGCGGCGCCGGTTCGGTGACCGCGACGGTCGGCGGAAACAACTCGAGCACGACCTTCAGCGGCACGCTCCGCGACGGCAGCGGCGGCGGCACGCTTGCACTGACCAAAACCGGTTCCGGTGCGTTGACGCTCAGCGGCAACCCGGTTTACAGCGGCCCCACTGCGGTGCAGGTCGGCAGCCTGCTCTTGGGCAGCGGCGTTACCATCGCCAGCCCGATCAGCGTCGCCGCCCAATGTCGTTCGGCACGCGGTTTGGCGGGAGGATTGAGTGGGTGGAGTGTGAGGAGTTTGGTTGACGGAGGGCGTTGCGGGCAATCTAGTCGAGCTTGCCCGACGCGGCGAGGATGCGGTGTGCGCAGCCGCGTGCGGCCACGTCCGTCGGGGGCGCACGGAGTGGTCGGATCAATTCTTCGATTTTTTCAAGCTGGCCAGGTAGGCCGCGAACTCTTGGTCACTGACCCAGCCGAGCAAGTGGAATTGGATCGTCTCGAAGGTCCGCTTGGTCGGCTTCGAGCCGGTGCGGATCGCGATCAGCAAACTGACGATCAAAGCCGCGTACATCTGCAGCGCGACGCCGTTTTCCTGATGCGACACCAAGTGTCGGGCGCCGAGCACGCACTTCAGCCAACGGAAAAACAATTCGATCGTCCAGCGATAGCGATAGGCAATGGCCACCAGGTCGGCCGCCAGATCAAGCCGGTCGGTGATCAGCCACAGCTCGCTCGTCTTGCCGGTCCGATCCGCGCAGCGCACAACCACCAATCGCATCGCGCGCCCGACGACATCCTTGTGATGGGAAGTGCCCAGCCGCTTGAGAATCACGTCGCGGACGACGCCCGCCCGAGCGGCCTGCGGCGAGACCGGAAGCTCTTTCTCGACATGCAAGGCGAGATCGTCTTTGACGCGCGTGATCAGCGACGAACCGGCGTCGAGCACCGACCGCATCAGCTCGAAGCTGGCGTAGCCCCGGTCATTCACGTAAAGCAGTCCCGGCTGGAGCATGGCCTTCATCGCGGCCGGCTCCGAACAAGCGGCCGCGGTGATGGTGGCGTCCAGCGGAACCCATTTTGCCACGGAGAACTGCAAGTGCAGCTTCACGCCGCGATGCTCGGCATCTTCCCAAAGGGCCCAAGCCATGCGGGGCAACGCCGCAAAAACCGAGCCGTTGACCGCCGTGAGATTCTCCAGGGCTTCGGCTTCCCGCCCGCGCAGTTGGGACCGGGCCTGCCGAGCGAGTTCCTTGAAAATCGGCCGGACCAGGGCCGGATCGAACACGCCGACCGACTCGCTGAGCGAGCCGAGCGACACGCGGGGAATGCCCAGCTTGCGTTGGACTCGTTCCCAATTCGAGGCGTTCTGCAAAGCCCGCAGGCTGTCGAGCGAGGGGTTGAAAAAATACAACAACAGCAGCGTGAGGTAATGATCGTAGAAGAACTTCCGGTTGCCGGCCCGATCGCGCTCGGCGCCAGCGGAATGGATTTGCTCCAGCAGCCGCCCCACGGGAGCGATCAATCGCATCGCCTGGAGCCGGTCACTCGCCTGCTCTGTTTGCCGCTGTCGGGTTGAATCAGTGCGCGCCATATGGCAGTCATCCTAGACCATCATCTCCCAGGCGCAAATTTCGTGCCGAACGGCATTGCGTCGCCGCCGGGGCGGGGTTCGGCGTGCAAAGCACGTCGCCGTCCGCAACGGCAACCGCGCTCTCCAGCCTCACGTTCGGCGCAGGCGCAAGCGACGCCACCAGCTTGAACCTGAATCTGGGCGGCGGGTGGTCCAGCAGCGTGCCGATGCTCTCGGTGAGCGGCGCGCTCGCGGTAAACGGAACGACAACGGTGAACCTTGCCACGAGCAGCCTGCCGACGCCCGGCCTCTATCCGCTCGTCAACGTAAGCGGCAGCCCGGCGGCGCTGGCGGACTTCAGCCTCGGCACGATTTCCAATCCCCGCATCTTCGCTTCGCTTGTGGTCAATGGGCAATTCCTCGATTTGAACGTGACGGGCGCCGACTCGGTGATTTGGACCGGCACGCATAGCGGGACATGGGATATCAACACCACAGCCAACTGGAAGACGTCCTTCACGAACCAATCAACGTCGTTCCTGCAGAACGACGCCGTGCTCTTGGACGACACGGCGACGGGTACCACGAACATCAACTTGACCGCGGCCGTCACGCCTTCTTCGCTCCTGGTGAACAATAGCACGCTGGCGTATTCCATCAGCGGCAGTGGCAGCATCGGCGGCTCGACCGCGTTGGTCAAGAACGGGTCGGGCTTGCTCACCATCTTGACGAACAACAGCTATTCCGGCGGCACGACGATCGGTGGCGGCACGCTGCAAGTCGGCAACGGTGGAACAGCCGGCAACCTGCCCGGCGATGCGACGAACAACGCCACGCTCGCCTTCAACCGCAGCGACAGTGTGGTCTTTAGCAACACCATCAGCGGCAGCGGAAGCGTCGTGCAACAAGGCTCTGGCGTACTGACGCTGGCCGGCAGCAACACCTATTCCGGCCAGACGAAGGTCAACGGAGGCTCGCTGCAAATCGGCAACGGCGGCAATAGTGGCAGCATTGCCAGCGATATCGTGAACAATGCGACCGTCGTCTTCAATCGGACGGACGACGTGACCTATGCCAACGCTATCAGCGGCAACGGCACCGTGCGGCAGACCGGCGGCGGCCGGCTGATACTTACCGGCGCGAACAACTTCGCCGGCTCGGCCTTCGTCAACAGCGGCGTGTTGCAGCTTGGCAACGGCGGCTCGACAGGCTCGCTCACGGCGAACATCGTGAACAACGCCGCGGTGACGTTCAGCCGCTCGGACAATTACACCTACGCCGGCTCGATCAGCGGCAGCGGCGCGGTGAACCAGCAAGGCCCCGGCGCGTTGACGCTCACCGCCAACAGCCCGGTGACCGGCACGACGACGGTCAGCGGCGGCATCTTGCAATTCGGCAACGGCGGCGCGTCCGGGAGCGTCGGCGGCAATATTCTCGACAATACCGCCGTGGCCTTTAACCGCGGCGACAGCCCCAGCTTTGGCAATATCATCAACGGCGCGGGATCGGTCACGCAGCTTGGCCCCGGGGTGCTCGCCCTCACGGCGACGAACTCCTATACCGGCGGCACCTATGTCAACGGCGGCACTTTGCAGTTGGGTGCCAATGGAAATCTTGGAACGGGCCAGATCCGGATGAACGGCGGCGTGCTCCAGCTCACCAGCGATTTCGGCTCCGGCGATCCGACGGTCGCCTCGCCGCTCGACCTGCCGCTGGCCATGCTCTTCAATCCGGGCGTCTCGACGGTTGACACCAACGGCCACTACTTGGCGACCAACGGCGCGATTACGGGCAATGTCGGATCGACCATCGTCAAGACGGGCGCCGGCGCCTGGTATATGAACGACGGCCTTGGCAGCAGCAACTTTGCCGGCAACTTGCACATTGAGCAGGGGTCGGTCGTCGATGCCTACACCGGCCGCAGCACGAATCTGGACGGCGCCAGCAATTCCACGATCATCACCATCGATCCGGGCGCCACCTGGGACGACAGCTACGGCAACGGCGAGGATTTTGGCGGCCTGGCCGGCGGCGGCACCGCGATCATTCTCTCCGGCGGAAGCTTCAATCTCAAAGCTACGACCGCGACGACCTTCTCCGGGCAGTTGCGGGCCGGCGCGAATGGTACGGCCTCGCCCGGCGCGAGCGGCAATTTCACCGTCAGCGGCGGCGGGTCGATCACGCTCAGCGGCAGCAATAGCGATTACGGCGGAACCACCGCGGTCACCAACGGCAGCTTGATCGTCTCTGCCAACGTGGCGCCGAGCCAGAACGGCCCGTTGGGCAACGCCAGCTCGGCGGTGAAAGTCGGCGGCGCGGGCAATGCCGTGCTGGAAATCGACACGGCCGGCGTTCAGTTCGGCCGCGACATCCAGTTGGCTTCCGGCAGCCCCGGCCAAAGCACGGTGGGCGGGGTGAATACCAGCGGCGAAGTGGACTACACCGGCCAGATCATCCTGGGCGCAAACAACAGTGCAGCCTCGCCGCTGACCCTGTTCGCCGCCGCCGGCGGGACCGTCGGCGTGAGCGGCAACATCGTCCGCGCCAGCGGCGCGACCGGCTCGCTCGACTCGATCACCAAGACCGGCGACGGCACCTTGGTTCTATCGGGCAATGATAACTTCCAAGGCGAGTTGCAAATCGCTGCCGGCACGATGGTCTTGACCTCGCCGTCGGTTGTGCCCGACGGCACGGATATCGACGTGGGAACGGCCGCGTTTTCGTTGGGCGCAACCGTCCCCACCGCCGCGCCGGCGATTGCGTCTGGATCTGCCAGCGCGGTGCCGGAGCCGGGTACGATCGGCCTCCTGCTGGCGGCCGCCTTCGGTCTCAGCCTCGTGCGACTGCGAATCAACCGTCGTCGCCGATAGGCCGCTGTGACAGTCCATTCCCGAGCTTTGGATTGGCTGACGATCCGAGGTCTAACCACCTCGGATCGTCAGTTTTCTTGGCCTATCGAGGCGATCTTTGCCTTGCAATTCCAGCCTCACGCCCGTATATTATGCGTTTAACAAATCCACATTAAGTTTACAAAGATACTGAGGATAACCATGCCCTCGCTTGTTCCCGTCCACGGCGGTCTCGTTGAACCCATTTGCCGCATTGTGCCGGCCGACCAGATCGCTAGCTTTACTGCCCGTGCCAAAACCTTGATCGCCGTGCCGGTTTCCGATGCCGATCTCTCGACCGTCTATCGGCTGGGCGACGGCGGCCTTAAGCCCGCTCATCGGCCCGATGGACTCGGCGACGTACAACCGCGTGCTCGACGAATCGGTCATCGAGCACGACGGCAAGCTCTACGCCTGGACGATTCCGCTGGCCCTGCCGGTCACCGCCGAATTGGCCGCGCAGCTCAAGCCGGGCCAGGAAGTGGCGCTGGTGAACACGGCCGGCGAGATCGTCGCCACGCTGGACATCAGCGACGTCTTTCCGTGGGACAAGCCGCGATATCTGAAGTGCGTCTATCTCACCGAGCGCACCGACCATCCCGGCGCCGACATGGTGCTCAAGGGCGACGCCGACAAGACGCATCTGCTGGGCGGCACGATCCACGTGCTGCCGCAGCCGAAGCATCCGCAAGTTCGGCAAGTACGTGCTCTCGCCGCGCGAGGTCCGCAAGCTGCTGGCCGCGAAGGGCTGGAACCGCGTCGTCGCCTTCCAGACCCGCAATCCGCTGCACCGCGCCCACGAATACGCCCTGGTCTACGGCCTGGAAACGCTGCTGCGCGCCGGGCACAACGCCGGCGCCGTGCCTCAACCCGCTGATCGGCGAGACCAAGGGCGACGACGTCGACGCCGACGTGCGCATGCACACCTACGAAGCCCTGATCGACAACCGCGCGCTGGGCGACGGCGACAGCGATGCCGAAGCTCTGGGAGTCCCGCGGCGAGAATCGTGCCCGACCGCGTGATCCTGCTGGGCCTGGACATCAAGATGTTCTACGGCGGCCCGAAGGAAGCGGTCATGCACGGCATCTATCGCCAGAACTTCGGCTTCACCGACATCGTCATCGGCCGCAAGCACGCCGACGCCCCGTATCACGACGGCAAGGCCATCTGGGGCGACTTCGACGCCCAGGAAATCTTCGACAAGCTCAAGGGCGACCTGAAGATCCAGCCGGTGAAGGTCGGCTTCGCCGCCTACTACGACTCGCTGGGCCGCGTCGATCTGATGGAAAACCACCCGGACGAGAAGCCGGTCTTCATCTCCGGCAAGGACGTCCGCAAGGCGCTGCTCGAAGGCCAGCCCGGTCGATCCGCGGATCATGCGCGAGAGCACCGCGGAGATTCTGCACGCGGCGATGAAGGGGAAGGCGTGAGGCTTTCGCAGTCGCGGACGTTGGTCTATAATTGAACTAGGCATTTTGGCCGAGGAACTACTATGACGACCGTAAACCTTTCAGACGAAGAAGTTGCGGAACTTCAGGCTGCGACGAAACAGAGCGACGTCGCTGCGGCCTTAAGGACTGCGCTGCGCGAATACGTCCGTTACACTCAACGGCAGGAGTTGATGACGCTATCGGGACGAGTCGAAATGCAGGAAAACTGGCAAGAACTCGAGGAATCCGAGTTGA
The DNA here is from genome assembly GCA_963707295.1 of uncultured Planctomycetia bacterium. GTDB lineage: Bacteria > Planctomycetota > Planctomycetia > Pirellulales > Thermoguttaceae > JANXQG01. Next base: position 532,242 of record CAVPPL010000005.1, on the reverse strand, counting down.
AGGCGGCCAATGAATCCCGAAGACCTGGTCCTGATTGACACTTGCATGTGGGTTGCGTTCTTCAATCGGCCGCAGTCGGAAACCAAGCGGATTGTTGACGCGCTGCTTCGCGGCGATCGCGGCGCGATTGTCGGGCCGATCGTCGCTGAAATACTTCTGGGTTTCCGCCGCAAGGCAGAAGCAGATTGGGCATCCTCGTTGCTCCGCGGCGTCCGCTACCTGGAAGTCCTCTGGGACGACTCGCGCGCGGCCGCCAGTTTAGGCAGAGTGCTCGCCGCGCGCGGGCACATTCTGCCGTTGAGCGATCTCGCCATCGCCTCCGTTGCGCGTCGCCTCAAGTGCTCAGCGTACTCAACCGATCCGCATTTTGATCTGGTCCCTAATCTGAAAAGATTTCGGCCCGAAAGCGACTGACATGAACGTCTTGGAACAATCAATATCGCAATATGAAATGGGCCGATTGACCGCCACCGGCCTGATGCTGAACAGCCTGCAACTCGTCAACCCCGAGAACGTCGGGTCCGTACTTGGCTCTCTCCCTACGGAGGTTGCGGAAGCACTCAGGTCGTTCGTGGAAAGCTACAACCGCGGCGTCCGTTTCTTCCATGCGCCCGAGCCGTCCGAGGAATCGGTTCGCGTTGCTAAGGAATGGTTTGCGGACCACGCCATGATGAAGGGCAATGCGTAGACTCAAACGACGGAGGGCGTAATCCATAAGGGAGATTCATGCGGCCCAGTCCGAGCGGCTGTTGGTGGAGAGAATAGGCCCCGCTTCTCGTCCTCCTTTCCGCGCGGTAGACTTCCCGACGAATCGAAGCCCCGTTCTTCATGCTAAGTTTGAAAAGGAGACGATTATGGCCCATCCGAAGTTCTCAAGCGTCCTCGCCGCTCTGGTTGTTCCGGCTCTTCTCTACGTCCCGTGCATGGTCTTCGCGGCGCAGCTACTGACAGCAGGTCGAGCCTCCGACCAGGAAAACGCCGCAGGCCTCGCCGCGCTCGCCAAGGCCCGAGTCAACCACGCTCGGAAGGTTTACGAAGGGGTGATGCAAGCGATGCCCCAGACCAGGCAATCGCGCGGTGAGGTTGTCCCGTCGGGAAGACCGGAAGATGCGTACCTTTGGTCGGTTCGGTGGCTGAATGCGCAGCGCGACATGAGCAGCGACAAGGAAGGCCAAGTAACCGCCCTCGAGGGCCATCTCGCACGAATGAAAGAATTGCAACAGCTTCTTGCCAGGATGTCCGGCCATCTACTGCCGTCGCTTTGGGCGGAGGAAGCGCCGAACTATTATGTCACGGAGGCCGAAATTCTGGCTGGCCCGGGAGAAAGTCAAAGAAAAGGAACAGGCGGGGCCGAGACATTCCGCAGCCGGGATGGCCAAACCGTGAAAGTCGTGGGTGGCTCATGAGGTTTGCCCTCTGGCCTTGTAATCGCTAGTCGCCAGACGCGCCTATGCCTCGAGTAGGCGGCGAGCGTGAACTCATCGGAATCGAGTTCACCGACGTCCGGATTCAGCGGGCGGCAGGCGAGAATAATCGGCAGTCAGGCCGGGGGCAGGCCGACACTTTCCACTCGTGAACGCGCATCGTGCCGGACTGACCGCGATTTCCGGAGCCGTGTTCGGTAGCGGCATTCTGCTCGCTGTGTGAAGAGGCCGAGAAGTCGGCGAGGCGCGGACGCCGGCTATTGCTTGACGCCATCGCGGCGGCGGGACATAATTCAGTCGTGCGACCGTCGAAGGAGGGGAGCCACATGATCGAATTGACTGAAGAACAGCGGCTGGAGTTGAGCGCACCCGAGCCGGTCGCCGTCAACCCCAGCACGAACAAGACCTACGTCCTGGTGCGACAGAACGTATACGACCGCATTAAGGGACTACTTTCCGACAGCGGCGACTCGACCGACGACGAATTGAGGCTCATGCTTGCGCGGTCCGCGGAAGCTAATGGCTGGAACGAGCCGGCGATGGATGACTACGATGAATACGAGGCAAACCGGGCTAAAGCATGCCATTGAATCGTGGAGACGTAGTTTTGACCTTTGTCGCCAACGTCGGCCAATCCGGCGGCAAGGTTCGTCCGGCTTTGGTGGTTCAATCGAACCACAACAATTTGCGGCTGAACGAGACGATCATCGCCGCCATAACCAGCAACACTTCGCGAGTCCATGAAGCAACTCAATTGCTCATCGACATTTCCACAGCCGACGGCGCGGCCTCGGGTCTACTCCACAATTCGGCGTTACGGGGCGAGCGGCTGCATTCCATACCTCTGGCAGACGTGCGGCGCGTAGTCGGCCACATGTCAGATGCGCTCATGCTCAAGGTCAATGACTGTTTGAAAGCGGCACTCGAACTGACATAGTTGGCCGGTGGCGATAAGGCACCCTGGTAATCAACCTTGACGATTGCGCAAGGTTTCGCCGGTCATTCCGCGTGTAGCGAATGTTGCGGCTGGCGCAAGGAAGACGTAATTGTGCCCTTGGCGGGCGCTGCGCAGTCGATGCAATTGAAAAGCTCATTAAATAGAGCATCTTGCATCCACGCATGGTCGGTCAGAGGAGGGGGCAATGATTACCAACTTGCGGGCCACCGTTTCGCGATCAACTGTGGCTTTGCTATCGTGTTTCGTCGTGGTCGGTGGGGCACGGGCCGATGACGCGGCAACCAATACGCCGGACCCCCAAATGCGGCGCTGCCCGGCTTCTCGGTGTCATCTTTCATCGCCCCAGACAACGCCGTCGTTCCGGTGAGTGCTGAGACGGAAGTCTCCGGCAGTACCGCTGCAAGCGCGGCTGCAAGTCCGGCGACCGATCAAGACTTGAGCATGGACTGCTGCACGCCGCTTTGGAACGTGTCGCTGGGCGAAGTGATACTTCATCGCAGCCAGCCCACCGCCGGGGCCATCGTTACCGCCAATCCCAACACCACAACGGTGTTCTCGCGCGGCTCGGACCTTGACTTCGGCTGGGACGCCGGGCCGGAGATTTCCATCGCTCGCCGCATCGGCTGCGACAATGCCGTCGAGGTGCGCTATTTCAACTGCTATGGCGGCGCGGGCACGGCATTCGTAACGCCCGGCGCATTCATCGGCGCCGGCTTTACCGGGCCGGGCGGCACGACGTTCGTCGGGAAAGATTTCTCCAAGCTCGACAGCTTCGAAATCAACTGGCGGCATCAGGCGTGGGATCAACTCGTGCTCCTCGCCGGCTTCCGCGCGCTCGACCTGCGCGACGATCTAACGTACAAAATCGACACCAACGTCGCCACCGGCGAGTACTTCTGTGACAACCACATGTACGGCGGCCAACTCGGCGCGGATTGGGCCTTGATGCGACCAGACAATCCAGTGCAATTCGGCGTAATGCTCAAGGCGGGCGTTTATGGCAATGCGGATCACGGCGGAATCACCCAGTTTTCTGGAAACAATCCCATAGGCAGCTTTGTAGGTCAAAACACCACTGCTGCCTTTGTGGGTGAACTCGATTTACTTGCGTCGTATAACTTTACGGACCACATCGCCGTTCACGGCGGTTATCAAATGCTGTGGCTAACCAATCTGGCGCTTTCGACCGACGCGGCAAGCCGGAGTCTCTTGAATCCCAGCCTGCTGAGGACTGTGAGCGACATCGACCATTTATTCTACAACGGTGCGACTTTCGGCGTCGATATTACGTGGTAGTGGTAGGACGGCGGGGGCGCTTCACAAGCCAACCGCGCTTGCCAAAAAAGTCCGTTCGCGAGAGATTACTTGCCGGATGCAGCGCCGGAGTTTCGGCGCTTTTCTCGACGCCATACTCCCAGGATCTTTATAGCCAGGTAGACGGCGACGGCACTTACGAGGACCACGGCCGCGCCGCGCATGAGCCAAGCGAGACCCTCGTGGACCGGCTCTGCAACTTTTTGAAGAGGCGCTTCGGCAATACCGGTCTTATGCACGACGACCGGCGTACCATTCTTGTCGATAACAATCTCATCGCCGCCTAAAATGCGTTCTGAGTTGGGAAGAAAAACGGCCAGGAATGTCGCCGAGGCGATCGACTTCCCAGGGTTCGCTTCGACAAAGCGGCCTAGCCATGCGAAGAAGCGGTCCTTGTCCTTTGCAATCAATTGCAGAAGGCCTTGCCGCTGCGAGGCAGGCACGCTTGAGAGACCATCCATGTGCCGGCCCAAGGCAATCACCTCGTCGGTCGTACATGTGCTGCTGAGCGCATATCCGTCTTCGCCCAGCGCGAACCAACCGACCGCCAACGCCAGGATGGGCGACCTCGGCCCGCAGGGCCTTGGCGCCGTAACGAACGGTTGTCTCCGCAAGTTCTTTTCCCTGTTGCCCTGCCGCCAGTCGCGCAATCGCTTTGGGGAGCTGTTCTTCCGGCATCGTCTCCAATGCCTTCAACACCGGTGCGACGGCCGGCGTGTTCTCAACCGCATGTATCACGTCGGGCCCGAACTTCGCCGCCAGTTTCGTGACCTCTTGCAAGCCTTGCTCGCCACTGTCTTTGAGGACTTGCTCCGCGACGCCCGCAATCGCGGCTTCGCTTACTTCCTTGCTCAAGGTTTGGGCTCCTTTGCCGGCCGCTTCCTTTTCCGCATACCGAGCTAAAGCCTCGGCAAGCTCCGAGGCCGGCGAAGCGAACAAAGCGGCGCTAGTCCATGCCATGAGGATGAGCGTGATCGTTGCCGCACGAAGAAAGCTGTGATACCTCATTTCGAGCCTCCTGTTACGATTCGGTCATAAAGCGATTGTTTGTACGCACCTCCCAGCGCTTCACATGCCTTGTCGAGAGAGACGCGAAGGCCTGGCTGACCATCCCTTCCTTCGATTACCGACTTCTCCGTCTCGTCGATCATGGTATTGAGCTGATTGATGAGCTTCCCCTTGAAACGGCTGGACATCCACCAGTTGACGGCCACGCCGACGACGAGCCCGACGCCAAATCCGACGGCGGTTCCAACCGGCCCTCCTGCCGACCCGCCGCCACCGCCTAGCGCTGCGCCGCCGGCCGTCGCGCCGCCTTCGGTTGCGGCTGTTGCCGCGACTGCCGCGGCAACTCGTGCGGCAATCTCCACGGTCAGCTTCGTGGCGGCCGCTGCGCCGACGTTGGATGCAATCTCGGTGATAACGAGATTGGTTATGCTGTCTTTGGCCGAGTCCGTCGCGAACTTCCGCAGAGTTTCCGCCACGCTCTTCGCGAACTCGCCCATCTCAACCTTTGGCGTATTCGGCAAGTTGCTCCGTGAAACCGCCGCGTTTACTAACGTCAGTAATTGGTTGTTATTGGCTTCGATATCCTTTCGGAACTCCCCCAAGGCACTCTGAATCCCGTCCTCCAACGACGCCTGCGAAAACAGGTGTTCCTCGAATTTGGCCTTGATGAATTCCTCGGCCGTTTTCCTTTTATACCACCAATCGGACGGCATCCGACGCATTACCCGGAGCCGAGTCCCCCAGGTTGTCAGGTCTTCGACGAACGGCTTGACGCCCTCCCGATGCTTGGCAAACATCTCGTTCAGCCGCCGAATGCAACGATCGGCGGCCTCGTGGTTCGCCTTGATTGCGGCAGCAATCGCCGGCTGGACATCACTTTCAAAGAACTTGGCTCTGTCAACGGTCGGCTGCAGTTCAACAATTGGCGGCGCCGGTGGCAAGGCCGAGGGTGTTGGACCGGGCCTCCATGCGATAAACACGATCGCTATAATGCACGCGGCCACAAGGCACGTCCACGTTAGCATCGCGCGGCTGCCACAACTTTCCATCGAATTGCGAAATGACATGATTCCAGGCTCCTTGCCGTATTGGTGAATCGCGTGATTCATTATAACTCTACCGCCTCTCGCCGGATTTGGTAGAATCAAGCTCTCCAAAACAACGGACAAAATGAACAGTACCCATGACTTACCAAAATATAAGATCCGGGCGTGCATGCCTGCCATTTCTTGCGAAATTGATTGGCGTTGTACTGACTCTATCCACGTTGGATTTGGCGCAAGCCCAGGCCGTGGCCACCAAAGCGCCGCCGGCAGGCGCGGCTCTTGCCGAGCAAACTGCTACCCAGCAATCCGCTCCGCCCAAGGTTTCCGCCAAAGCTTGGGCCATCGCCGATGGCAAAACCGGCAAGGTTCTCTGGGGTTTTAAGGAGGCCGAGCCCAGGGCCATCGCCAGCACCACCAAGATCATGACGGCCTTCCTAGTCCTCCAACTCGCGGAGAAAGATCCCAAACTTCTGGACGAAGAAATGGTCTTCTCCGAGCGGGCCGCCGCCGTGCCGGGAAGTTCCTCGCACCTCCGCGCAGGCGAGCGATTGCCGGTCCGCGAGCTGCTCTTCGGGATGCTCTTGCCTTCGGGCAATGACGCGGCGGTCGCCTTCGCCGAGCATTTCGGGCCGCGCTTCAAAACCGGCAATCAAAAGGAGAAGGATCCCGTAAAGCTGTTCGTCGCGGAAATGAACCGCCGCGCGAAGGAACTGAAGTTGGCGGAAACGTCATTCCTCGATCCCAACGGCCTCGCCCGGAACCAGGCGAGCGCCAGGGATTTGGCCGCGCTAACGTGGACTGCCATGCAGAACAAGCTGTTCCGGCAATACGTGAGCACGCGGCGGCACTCGTACAAAGGCGCCGGCAAGGACGGGCAAACGCGCGAGGTTGCCTGGGCCAACACCAACAAGCTTCTGGGAGAAAAGGGCTTTGACGGCGTCAAGACTGGGACGACGAACGCGGCCGGCGCTTGCCTTGTCGCCAGCGGCACCAAGGGCGGCGACCGCCTGATCGTTGTCGTGTTGGGGGCGAGCCCAAGCGACGCCCGCTACGACGACGCCCGCGCCCTTTTCAAATGGGCATGGCAACAACGGGCTGCCGGGAGACCTGAATTGCGGAAAATGCGGGGTGCAGAAAAATAACGTCCCTAGAACAATCGCTATCGCAATATGAAATGGGCCGATTGACCGCCACCGGCCTGATGCTGAACAGCCTGCAACTCGTCAACGCTCAGAACGTCGAGTCCGTACTTGGCTCCCTCCCTGCGGAGGTTGCGGAAGCACTCAGATCGTTCGTGGAAAGCTACCACCGCGGCGTCCGTGTATTCCATGCGGCCGAGCCGTCTGAAGAATCGGTGCGGCTGGTCAAGGAATGGTTTACCGACCACGCCTTGCTCAGCGGGAATGCGTAGATTCGCGCAAGCGGCGAAGTGGACATGCGCCGGCGGGAATGTTGGAATCGGCGACGGAGGACGTAATCCATGAAGGCGATTAGTATCGAGAACTTTAGCCAAGACATCGAGGGTTTCCTACATGCGGCTCAGTCCGAACGGCTGTTGGTAACGCAAGAGGGCAAGCCGCTTGCCGTGCTAGTCGGCGTTGAAAATAAGGATCAAGAGGATTGGGAACTGGAGAATTCGCCCGACTTCTGGCGGATGATTGAAGAGCGCCGTCGCCAGCCTACGCTGCCGTGGAATGACGTGAAGGCATCGTTGCTACGCGCGGAATAGCCTTGTTCGTAGCTATTCCATCCGCGGCCGACAACAAGGCGAGGGACCGGCTGCCCAAGTGTTCCACGTAGGGCCGGCTGCTGGCGCGGCCGCTTGATTCTGTATTTCCCCCCCATACAATTGGGCCTATGGTTGGAGCTCAATCGCCCTATCTATTGGTTGAAAATGAAGGCCATTCTCGTCAGAATCGGTGCAGATCAAGCGTATGGGAAATGGAACGCGCCCGTGGATGCCGAAGGTCGGTTCGTTTACGTCCCCATTCCCGAGAAGCTTGGCACAGAATTTCATCCAGGGCTCGCACGCTGCTACGGCGAAGTATTGCCCGCTCTGAACAGATTCTGCAACGCATGCGGCTGCGACTTGCATAAGGACTTGCGGTTTCCGCAAGAGTTGCTGCACTATCCGATGCACCTCGATCCGGACTTTGAGTGCCTGACCTACGGCGACCGAGGTAATTCGCGCGGCGCATCGATTGCCGGGCTGTCAACGGCGATCTGCTGGTCTTCTACGGCGGGCTGCGACCGATGCACGATTGCGAGCAGAGGCTCATCTACGCCCTGATTGGACTGTACGTCGTCCAGGAAGTACTTGCGGTAGCCGACGTACCTGCGGAACTTTGGCACTCGAACGCCCATGTGCGGAAAGTGAAGCGAGGCGAGTCCGATATCGTGGTGCGCGCCAAGCCGGGTGTTTCGGGCCGATTCGACAGGTGCGTTCCGATCGGTGAGTGGCGTAATCGTTCGTACAGAGTCCGGAACGATGTGCTGGACGCGTGGGGTGGGCTCTCGGTAAAGGATGGCTTCATCCAGCGCAGCGCTGTTCCGCCTTTGTTCAACAGACCTGAAAAACTTCTGCGATGGCTTGATCGTCAGAAAGTACAGCTTTTCGCAAGGAATAACTGATATGGCGGGAGAGAAAGTGCAAATGCGAACGCTGATCTACAAGAGGACGCACTGCGGCGATCCGATCTCAAAAACGGGCGTTTTCGGAAACCACGACTGCATGGGGCAAGTTCGCGGCTGGAACTTCGACGCCGTTATTGGCGTGGGTGGAACGGGAAGCAAGCCGCAAGTGAACGGAATTGCTGGGAAGCTTACGTGGGTCGGAATCGGCCCGCACAAGACCGGTGATTCGCGGTGCCCGCAAGTGACGTTCGCGCACTTTCTGTACTATGGCGAGACTGGAAAACCGTTAAGCGATATTGCCCCAGTGTTGGCAAAGCGCCTCTATGATGGGAAGGCAAGGGTCCTCATGGATTCGTTGTCGGATGAGGAACGACGGGAGGTCAACAAGATTCTCCGGCTAGCAAGGAATGCACAACCTTCGCCCGGGCTCAAGAGCGCGTCTCGGCCCGTCTCACCACAAACCGGATGCAAATGCCGCTCGAAATCTCGTTGCGTTAAATCCTGATCGGCGTTCAGGCGCAGATTGTCAAGAACCGAAACCGATTCGCGCACAAAATCAAACGTGGGACCGATGCCGAAGATTTATTTTTATAAGCTTACTGTGGATAACGGCGGAGCGCCGTGCGTTCACAACGACCTCCTTTCGCTAGCGATCTGCAAACCAATTCTTCGTAAGACGGCAATGAAGCACGACCTGGTCTTTGGCTTTGCCGCCGATTCGCTGGAGCGCCACAGTGAAAATCGCTTGATCTACGTAGCTAGTGTTGCCGAGCGGCTGCCCAATGGGACATACTACACTAGCGGTGAATATGCTCATCGAGGCGACTGCATCTATAGGCTCAACGGCAAGCGCTTTGAATGGCGCCACGGTTCGTTGCATCACGGTCCAGACCACCTGGAGCACGATCTTGGCAAATCTCCCGTATATGAACGAGCGAACGTACTATTGAGTAGAGACTTTCGGTATTTTGGGAAAAGCGGAACCGCCGAGTACAAAACCGAATTTACCCTCGTACGTGATGCCGTCGAAGGTCTTGGGCGTGGCCATCGCGTCCATCATTCTCGTGAGCTGTACGACGAATTTGTTCGTATGAAGGAGTGGCTATGGAAAAAGTACCGGCATACGGTGAACGGAGGACCAACGACCCAGCCGTCGCATAGCGTATGTCATCGCAGTAGGTCTTGCGGCGTAGTCGAAAGTCTCATAGAGCGAAAAGTGGCGCGGAACGTATAGACACAAAATCGTTTTTCCCTTGCCCAGCAACGAGGAAATTAGCATGAACCAGATCATGGTCATAAAACCCTTCCGTTATTCCGGCACTTGGGTCTTTGACGACGATGCCGTCGGCTTGAACAAGGAGCCGTTCGTGTGCGGCATCCCGGAGATGATCGACTTCCTGACGAAGGACATCCCCAGCGCCGAAGACGGATTTCGGATGCTGTTCTCGGCCCAGCCGTTTCCTGGCTATCAAGAGAAGCTGACCTGGGTTCGCGAGGAAATGGGAGGCAACATCTACCGGTCGGAAACGCTGAGGGCCGAGGGCTGGTTATGTCCGGCCCTGTTCAAGTACTTCGTCAAGTCCCCGGCTGAAATCTACGCCAAGGCCGAGGCTCTGGGGTAATGCGGCGGCCAAATCTTTGACTGAGCCATTAAAACGGGACTCTGATATCGCGGCTTTCGATGAGGGGCGGCGCGGTGACGCGTGAACTCTGGCTGCAATCGCCCCACTGTCGTCGTGAGCCAATTCTCCTTGCTCAGCTAGGCGCAGGAACGTCGGCTATTGCTTAACGTCATCGCGGCGGGACATAATTCAGTCGTGCGACAATCGAGGGAGAAGAGCCCGATGATCGAATTGACTGAAGAACAGCGGCGGGAGTTGAGCGTGCCCGAGCCCCTCGCCATCGATCCCAGTACGAACAAGACCTACGTCCTAGTGCGAGAGAACGTATATGACCGCCTTAAGGGACTACTCCCCGATAGCGGCGACTCGACCGACGACGAGTTGCGGCTTCTGCTGGCGCGGTCCGCGGAAGCGAATGGTTGGAACGAGCCGGCGATGGACGAATACGATGAATACGACGCGAACCGGGCTAAAGCATGCCGTTGACTCGCGGAGACGTAGTCTTGACCTTTGTCGCCAACGTCTGCCGGTCGGAAACGCTGCGGGCCGAGGGCTGGTTGTGCCCGGCCCTGTTCAAATACTTCGACAAGTCCCCGGCCGAGATCTACGCCAAGGCCGAGGCTCTGCGGGAATGATTTTCGTGGATTCCGGGAATAGTCTGCGGAACTTTTGGCGAACAGTAGTGTTTATAGATGTTAACCACCTTCCAGGATTCCTCCCCGTGCGGTCGCCTTGGGCGGAAAGAAGCCGCGGAAAGGAAGATTCCAGCGCAAGCACCGCGCACCATGCTTTCCGCACCACGCACCATGTTTACCCAGATTAACAGCCAAATGAGCAACCATCGTATTACCATAAGATGTTATCTGCCCACAGATTACATCGCGGCGCCATCGGGCCCCAACCGGTGCGATATTGCGCGGCGATGCTTATGGTGCATGATGCAATGCAAGCTCACAGCTCCACAATCGGGGGCCTGTCGTACTCCTCACGCTCCGCCGTGAGGCCGCCATCACGAATGGAGCGGCCCAAAGCTCATTGCTCCCGCTCCGCGACCCCGCCCATTTCCATCATGCAAATACCCACAAGACGTAATAATGTCCAACGAAGTGTCCAATTCTGTCCAATTCGGTGCGCCGCTAGCGGGGTTACCGACCAAGCGACGCCGCCGAGGTCGCTCAGGGCAGCCGCGAGACCACGGCTGCATCGCCAACGCGGTCCAACAATCGCCGGTGGGTCCGCGGCACCAGTCTTGCCCAGTTTAACGGCATATGCACCACCCGCACCACGATCGCAACATGGCATCTGATAACAACTTACGTAAACATAAGCAGTCATGCGCCACGCGGTGCAAAACTGCGAGGCGGTGCATAATCCACCGCCGCAAGTGCCGGGCTCGTTGCACTCTGTTCCCTGCTCCCCGCTCAATGCTCCGTGTTCTCCAGTCGGAAGGAGGGCGCAAAACACGAAAAGTGTGTGAAAGTGTGAGGTTCTGTTGGGTCGCGGTAGCCTCGCGAAGGGTGATGGCCAGAAACAGGCCCTTCACGGATCCCACCGACGCAGAGAAATCAGGGGTGTTTTGTTCGTATGTCATAGTTGGTGCCTATGCGGCGAGCACCATTGCGACGCGCGGAATCCGCCAGTGCGGCGGCAGTTCCGCAGTATCGCGTGTTCCGGCGGCTTATTGCCCTTTGCCCGGCCGGATAAAGGCGTGACGCGCACGCGGCAACGGCGCGGCAATGCTCGCTTTCGCGATTGCGAGGAAAAGTCTATAATAAGGGCGTAACCTCGTGAGGACTTGTCCAATATGACTAGAACACTACGCGGAAGAATTCACGGCAAGACCATCGAGCTGGATGAAGACCTGGGCGTCGTCGACGGCCAGGAAGTCGAGGTCCAGGTTACGATGGACAGGCCGAAGAAGCGGTTGCCCGGGCCGCCGCCGCGGTGGCAGCCTGGCGTGTCAAGGACGGCGGGTGCGCTCGCCGATTTGGACACCCCAGAGGAGGATCACATCCTAGAGGAGATTTATCAAGATCGCAAGCGCGAGACTCGTCGGGAACTGCCGGAATGAGTTTCCTGCTGGACACGAACATTCTGTCGGCACAACTTCGGCGTCCTGCCGGACTAGCGCATCAATTTATTCAGCATTCGGGCCGTCTGTTTACATCAAGCGTCGCACTTGCGGAGTTACTTGTTTGGGCCTACAACCGACCGGACCCCACCAGGGTTCTTCAATGGGTCGATGACTTGCTTGCCGAAGAAGTTGTGCTTATAAATTTCGATCGCGATTGTGCCAACGAGTTTGGCCGAGTGCGAGTCGAATTACGTCGGCGCGGAATTGTGGTGCCTGTGCCCGACTTGATGATTGGTGCTACGGCATTGGTCAACGACCTGACGATTGTCACCCATAATACCGCAGATTTTCAGCGTATCCCTGGTATTCGCCTCGAAGACTGGTTGAAACGGTAAGGAAAGCAGACTATGTCCGAGAAGTCTCGCATCGAGCCAAGAACCCTCCAAGGCTTCCGCGACTATCTGCCGGAGGCGATGATCCCGCGCGAACGGCTCATCGAGACGGCGCGGCGGGTCTATCGGTCATACGGCTTCAGCCCGATCGACACGCCGGCGCTGGAATACTTGGAAATCCTCTCGGGCAAAGGCGGCGATGAGACCGACAAGCAGATTTACAAGTTCCAGGATCAGGGCGATCGTTGGGTCGGGCTGCGGTTCGATCTCACGGTGCCGCTGGCCCGCTTCGCCGCGCAGCACATCAACGAGCTGGGCACGCCCTTCAAACGCTACCACATCGCCACGGTCTGGCGGGGCGAACGCCCGCAGGCCGGCCGCTTCCGCGAGTTCATGCAGTGCGACTTCGATACCATCGGCACGCGCTCGACCGCCTCGGACATCGAGACGGCCCTGGTCATCCACGACCTGCTCCGCGCCATCGGCATTAGCGACTTCACCATCCGCCTCAACAATCGCAAGTTGCTGACGGGATTGCTGGAGAAGCTCGGCCTGGTCGAGCGCTCGGCCTCGGTGCTCCGCGCGCTGGACAAGCTCGGCAAGATCGGCCCGGAGAAAGTCGCGGAAGAGATGGTCGCCGTCGCCGGCACGACGCCGGAGCAGGCTCGCGAAGTGCTCAAGTTGGCCGAGATCACCGGAACGAACGATGAAATCCTGCGGCAGGTCGAGCCGCTTGTGGCCGGCAACGCGACGGGCGAGACGGGCGTAGGAAAGCTCCGCGAAACGCTCGCCGCGCTGGCCGCCGTGGGCGTCGGCGAGCCGCGCGTAAAGCTCGATGTTTCCATCGCCCGCGGGCTGGACTACTACACCGGCACGATCTTCGAGACGTTCCTCAACGAATTGCCGTCGATCGGCAGCATCTGTTCCGGCGGGCGGTACGACAACCTGGCCGAGCTTTACACGAACCAGGAACTGCCCGGCATCGGGGCCTCGCTGGGGCTCGATCGCTTGTTGGCCGCGATGGAGAAGCTCGGGCTGGTGGAAAAAGTGGCCACGCCGGCGCCGGTCTTCATTCCCTATTTCGATGAAGGCCGGCTGCACGATTATCTTCGATTGGCCGCAGCGTTGCGCGCCGCCGGAATCGGCGTGGAAGTCTATCCCGAGGCGAAGAAGCTCGGGCAGCAACTCAAATACGCCGACCGCCGCGGCTTTCGCGTGGCCCTGATCGCCGGGCAGAACGAGTTCGATGCGGGCGTTTGCCAAGTGAAGGACCTGCTAAGCGGCGAGAAGAAAGACGTGCCGATCGCGAGCGGATACGCCGAATTGATCGAAGTTCTGCGGGGCATTTTGCATTGACGGATCGTACAACGTAGAATTACGCGCAAAGGTAGCGCAATTCCGGATCCTGGCCGACATGCTGAAGCGAGTTGAGATTCACAATTTCCGTTCTTGCCACAACGTCGTTCTCGACGACCTGGGGGCGGTAACTGTCTTGGTCGGCCGCAACGCGGTCGGCAAGAGCAATATCCTGCGCGATTCAGTGGGCGTCGAATGTCGCAACGGCGGTCACTGCTCTGCCGGACGATGTGTCTATGTTCATGAATCACGTCGCATTACGAATTCGCACGGGATCCGTGGAATTTAGTTATTCGATTGAGCTTAGATTTGATGGGGAGCAGCCGGGAGGAATGAATTTAGTTGAGTCCCTGGCTTACAGTGACAACGATGCCGAACACCGCGACTTCTTTACACGGGACTATGATACGATCACGCTTTGGTCGTCGGAGGCGGACAAGCAGACGATAAATATCGGAAGGCTTATGCCGTCTGCCACGGCTCTTGCCGCACTTCTGCCGACCGGCTCGCCCACGCAATTGCTGATCGCGCGGTTTATCTCGGCGTTAAGGAAGATCCGGTATTATCCGCTTGGGTACGAAAACGACATTGATCAGCGTGGCGTCGTGACGCAGCGAGAATTCGACGCTTGGTTTGCGCGGCATCAAGAGACTGGTGATCCTGGGGCGTCCGTGCTTCTTCGCCTCGTACAAATGGCCAAGTCGGAGCCGAAAATCCTCGAAGAAACTCAGAATCTCTTGGGACCGAATGGACTCGCCTTGTTTGACGAGATTCAAGTTTCTCCTTATCCGCCGCCCGAGTCCAGGAACGGTGATGAGTCTAATCGGATATATTACGTTACCGTGAAGCAGTCCCGAAGCGGGAAACGCGACTTGATCCTTGGCTTTCCGGAGCTTTCCGACGGTGCGCAGCGTGTGATCAGTATACTGGTTTCTCTTCTCTTCGATCAGTCGGCGGTGATGCTTCTGGAGCATCCCGAAGACGGCATCCATCGAGGACTTGTCCGTAAAGTCATTAGCTTGTTGCAGACTTATTCCGACGAAAGCCAGGTAATCATCGCGAGCCACTCACCTGTTGTCTTCAACTCCCTGCCTCCTGAGGCTGTGCGCCTGGTAAGCATGGAGAATGGCGTGACCAAGGTGCGAGCGTTTTCGCCCCATGAAACCAGCGTGGCGAGCAAATACTTGGAAGAGGAGGGCACCCTTGCCGACTTCCTGCAGACGGTTGAGGAAGATTGAATTGTGTACGGCATCTTGGGCGAAAATGAGTCGGACGTTCGCGACGCTAAAGGTCTTGGTTCGCAGGCTCGTAAAAAATGCGTCACTACCGATCAACGGGCGTGGTTACGAGGGTGCCAACGAGATGCTGCGCAACGGCGCTAAACAACTGGACCTTTTCAAGACCTTGTACGCCTGCGAGCGCTTCATCGTCTGCCACGATGCGGACGGCCTTGATCCTGCGCCTAAGAGGTTGCTGGTCCAAGAGAGAATAGTCATGCCGTCGAAGGTCGCGGACGCTTGCTGCATTGTCGTGCCAGTTCAAGAGTTGGAGGCGTGGATACTTGCCGACATCGAATGTGCCGTGAAGGTTTTTCCATCTTGGCGGCCGAGTCCGATCCAGAATCCCGAGAGAATCGACTCTCCCGAGGAATATCTTAAGAGACTAAGCCGCGACAACAAGAAGAGACCTCGATACGACCATGTGATACACAACGAGAAAATGGCGAAGCACCTGGACTTGGATAAGGTTCAAAAGAAATGTCCCGCCTTCTTGGTGCTCGTCAGCTTCGTTCGCGGCTAGAGCATAAAGGGACCTGCTCGCACCGTTTCAAGTGTTACTCCGAACCGTCATAAGTCCATGCCACTCAACTGCTCAAGAGCCCGGTCAATCTTGCTGCTCGCGGCGTTGCTGTTGGCCGCGGTCAACCTCCATGCGGCAGACCGCAAGCCGCTTTGGCTGGCCGTCGCGCGGCCGAGCCTAGCGGAGCCGTTGAAGCCGTTGGCCGAAAAGCGCCGCAGCGACGGCTTCGATGTTATCGTTTCCACGAAGTCCATTCCCGAGAGCCTGGCGGCCGCCGGCCGTCGCCCCGACTTTCTCTTGCTTGTCGGCGATGATGAATCGGGGCAGGAGGCCGCCTCGTGGTACTTGCCCGCCAAGCACCTGGAGCTTTATCGCTGGCGAAGTGTACAGGCGAAGGAGTTCGCCTCGGACGCCGCCTGGGGCGAACTGGACCGCGACGGGCTGCCGAGTTTTTCCGTCGGCCGCATCCCCGCGCAGCCGCGAAGAGGTCGAACTGGTGGTGCGAAAGATCCTGGCCTTCGAGGCTCAGCCGCCCGCGCCCGCCGACCTGCAGATGCCGGTCTGGCTCGGCTCGCCGGAGTACACTCCGACGATCAACGCGTTCGCTTCCGGATTCGGCGTGACGATGTTCCAGGCCAAGGGGCCGGCGTGGATTCGGCCGTGGTTCGTATCCGGCACGCCCGGCGATCCGTTCTGCGGCTGGCCAACCGATCAGCCGGCCCGCTTCACGCGGCAGATGAAACAAGGAGGAATCTTCGGCGTGCTCATGGGCCACGCCAATGCCGACGGATTCTACTCCATGAGCTTCCGCGGCAGACCCGTTTTCTATACTGCGGCCGACGCGGCGAGCGAGTTCGCCAAAGGACCGCCGGTGTCGCCGGTGATCTTCTTCACTTGCGAGTCGGGCAAGTTCAACCAGCGAGCGCCTTGCCAGGCCAAGTCGCTCCTGCTGATGCCCGGCGGTCCCGTGGCGACGATCGCCGCGACGACGGAGTCGCATCCCCTGCCGAATTACTTCTCCGGCATGAGTCTTTTGGCCGCCCTCGGCGGAAGCGAAAACCGGCTGGGCACGCTTTGGCTCCGCACCGAGCGCAAAGCGCGGCATGCACACGACTTCATGGCGGAGATGGTGCTGCGGAGACGTCGAAGGCAGCTTGGAAACACCGATCAACGTCGAAAAGCTCCGCCGCGACCAAGTGCTGATCTACGCCTTCTTGGGCGACCCGGCCACGCGGCTTCGGCTGCCGGAAAAACTTCAGGCGAGTGTTGAGAAGGTTGACGGAAAGTGGCGCTGGCGGGCCGTGAAGCCGGCACGGGCCGCGCATCTTGAGGTCGGTTTCCGAAGCGCCGAGCCGCTTGCCGCGCTTCCCGGCGCGAAGAAGTCGGATGCACAGGAGTCCAACAAGATTGCGGAAGAAGCAAACGCCAAGTTCGTCTTCACGTCACAGCCGTCGCCGCCGGATGAGCAGGCGTGGGAAGGAACTTGTGCCCATGCCGGCTGGCTGCGGCTGGTGGCCACGGGACCGAGGATATTCCGTGTCGCCGTACTCAAGGTGCAGTGATTGTGGCAAGATCACCACAAGTCCCACTTGCCCCAAACAACCACATAGACGCCCAGCAGCAGATTGGTGACCGCATGGGCGGCTACGCAGTCCCACGGATTGCGCGTGCGGACCATGAGCCAGGTGACCATGCCGAACCAGACGATTCCGGCGAGATATTCGCCCGGCTGATGCGTAAGCAGCGGCCACGCTAGGGCCACTAGCACTGCGGCGCCGATTTACGGCGCCGAAGGGCACTTTCCACCAGTCTGCTTCCATCACGACTCGCATCAGGAAGCCGCGGAGGAAGAACTCCTCGATGACCGGAACGACTACGACCAGCCCGAAAAAGCGGATGCCGAAGAAGGACCAGTTCAATGCGGGCGAAACCGCAAGCGGCGAAACATGAGCGTCAAAGGGATTGAATGCGGGCCGGGGGGCGTAAAGGTGAATCTCTGCCATCGCGCCGTTCAAAACGGTCGTCAATCTAGTGTAGTCAGAAATCGCGCAGAGCCCGACCCATGCGACGACTCCCACCGCTCCCACAACCACGGCCAGGAAGCCCGGCCGCTGGCGAAATTGCCGGTAACCGGGCAGGACAAAGGCCATCGCGGCGAGCGTCAAGACGATCTTCACGGTATAGACAAGCGGATACGCCGAGTAGGGAATCGCCAGTCCCAGCATCGTGCCGCCCGGCGAATCTCGGGACGGTTCCAGCGCGCCGGCCAGCATGTAGACGGCAAACGGCAGCACAAAGACCAGCCAGCGGTGCCTTTCGACCAGAGTTCCCGCCCCGGTCATTGGAGGGCCGCTCATTCCGTCAACGCTCATTCCATCAACTCGGTGAAGACGTCGTCGGAAAGGCTACGGAGGGCGGCGACGCCCACGTCGTCGCGGCGGCGGCGCTTGCCGACGGCGTTCCAAGCGGTCACGTTCCGCAGCTCGGGCATGACCTCGATGAGATGCTTAACCAGCGCCTTTGCCGCTATCCGCGACGATTTGGCGTCGGCCTCGGCGAGCAAGGCCAGGGCCGTCTTCATCAGCCGCACCAACTGGGCGCGTTGCATCAGCGGCCGGGAGATTTCGTCCGTGGATTCCACGAGCAGCTCCGCCACCGGCACGTCGAGCGCCTTCTGCCATTGGTAGAGCACGCTCAGCGGCAAATCGCTGGACTGGTCCTCCTGCCGGCGTACCTCGGCCAGTTCCACGTTCATCCGCCGCGCGACCGTGCGGCGCGAGACGCCCTGCAAGCGCCGCACCGTTGCCAGACGATGGTAACCGCCGTTGCTCACGGCAACCGTCACGCTCCCCAGAGCGCCGGTAGTAGCACTAAAATCGACGATGCTCATGACCGATCCTAAAGCGGCCATGACCGATGGAGATGCGTCAACGACTGCCAACTAAATGGCGATAAGAGCGCGACATTCGTACTCCCCAACCAGTCACGAACCAAAGTTTCCGTGAATCGACGCCACGACTCCTCTCGTGCCGCGCCGATTAGTATTTGTCCTTCGAAGATTGCCGAATCGAAAGCTGTAAGTCCGCCTTAAAGTGGTTCAGGTCATGTCACCCGAAAATGACTTGAAGGTACTCGAAGACAGTAACATCAAGGAAACGTTTTGAAGAGCGTCCGTGAAAATGCTCCCCTTCCACCGTCCATGATAACTTCACGGAAATCGGATTGCAAGCTACGCAAAAAAATGATAGAACGTTACCCGCTTGCGAGTCATGTACCACACGAAAATCGGCCGGCTTGGCCCGATTCTTGCTCGACGCATGCTAGCAAGAGTGCTGTCTATGAATTTGCGGCAAACGGTTACCGCAATGTTCGTGGATTGCTAGAAAAGCGTTGTGATTATAAACCTTCGCGGGCGAAGATTCGCGAACGGTCCAGAAAGTTAGGGCGCGCGGGCGGCGTTTTCAATGAAATTGACTCGAAAACGGGAGATTGCCCGCTGCGCACACAGACCACTTCACCCCGAATCTGCACTAAGACCGAACGCAGGGCGGCGTCTTCGCCCATCGGCTTCTTGTGGCGCAACAAGCGGATTTGGGGGTAGTGCCGGCAAAGGTCGTGGGCCACCTCGCTCGTGGCATCTGAGGAGGCGTCGTCGATGATCAGGACCTCAAACCGCTCGCTCACGTCCGCGGCCATGTCCAGGACCCGTTTAACAGTGTCCGCCAGGGTAGACTGGGCATTGCGGACGGGAAGCAGAATTGTCAGCGCGCGTTGCAAGGCGGTTCCTTTCCCCAGGGGTGCCGATAGTATGCGCAGTATTTGATTTCGGAATGCCCTGCGAAAAGCTGCAACGTTATTGAAATTTCGACGCCTGCGCGATTTTAACCGGATACGGCGGAAATGACGGCTGCATGGCCGGCCGCTCCCCCTGGAAAAACACCCTGCCGACCGCTATGCTGTAGCTTTTCGTTTTGACATTAAAAACAGCGTTTATGTCGCACTCGACCTCGCAAACCACAGGGCCCGATTTCGGCCGCGGCGACGGCCTCCTGCCGGCCATCGCCCAGGACGCCGCCACCGGCGAAGTCCTGATGATGGCCTACATGAACGCCGAGAGCTACGCCGAGACCGCTGGCCACCGGCCGGGCCGTCTATTACAGCCGCAGCCGCAAGAAGCTCTGGCGCAAGGGCGAAGAGAGCGGCAACGTGCAGAACGTCAAGTCGATCTACGTCGATTGCGACGCGGACACGATCCTCCTCAAGGTCGACCAGATCGGCGGCGCCGCCTGTCACGAGGGCTACAAGAGCTGCTTCTTCCGCCAGGTGACCCCCGACGGCCTGAAGGTGGATCGGCCAGCGGGTGTTCGATCCCGCGAAGGTGTATAAGAAATACGGAAGGTCTTAGGGCTGGCGAGTCCGATCGAGACCCAAGACCTAAGACCTATCCCATGTCCAACATCCTCAAACTCGGAATCCCCGCCGGCAGCCTGCAAGAGGCGACCGGCGAACTGTTCCGCCGCGCCGGCTACAAGATCACGTTCAGCTCGCGGAGCTACTATCCCGACGATCGACGACGACGAGATCGAGTGCCTGCTGATCCGCGCCCAGGAAATGGCCCGCTACGTCGAGGACGGCGTGCTCGATGCCGGGCTGACCGGCTACGACTGGATCGTGGAGAACGGCTCCGACGTGCACGAAGTGGCGGAGCTGGTCTTCTCGAAGGTCAGCCGCCGCCCGGTCCGCTGGGTGCTGTGCGTGCCGGAGATCTCGCCGATCAAGAGCGTCAAGGACCTGCAAGGCAAGCGGATCGCCACCGAGGCCGTCGGCCTGACCGACGCGCTATCTGGCCAACGGCACGGCGTGACGGCCAAGGTCGAGTTCAGTTGGGTGCCACCGAGGTCAAGCCGCCCAAGCTGGCCGACGCCATCGTCGAAGTCACCGAGACCGGCAGCTCGCTGCGGGCCAACAACCTGCGGATTCTCGACGAGGTGCTGCCAGAGCACGACGCGCTTCATCGCCAACCACGCCGCCTACGCCGATCCGTGGAAGAAGCAGAAGATCGACGACATCGTGCTGATGCTCCGCGGCGCGATGGCGGCCGAGGGCAAAGTCGGGCTGATGATGAACGTGCCCCGCGAACGGCTCAAGCAGGTGTTGGCGCTGCTGCCCGCCTTGCAGCAGCCGACGGTCTCCAGCCTGGCCGACGAGAAGTGGGTCGACGTGAACACGATCCTCGACGAATCGGTCGTCCGCCAGATCATCCCCCGCCTGAAGGCCGCCGGGTGCCCGCGGCATTGTCGAATATCCGTTGACAAAGATTATTGACTATGTAGGCCTGCTTGCCGAGCTGGACTATTGCGTCTTACACCTACCAACGAGGTTTGCGCTGTTCGACACGCCGGCGCGAATCAGTCCCTTCCGGCAGAAGGACCTACATTCCAGGACACCCTCATGAGCGCTGAAGAACGCCTGGCCGCGAAACTTTCCGAACTGAAAACCCTCCTCCCGCTCGCCTCCGGAGCCGAAAGGCGTCGTATCGGCCGCTGGTGATCGTCGACAAGCTGGTCTATACCTCGGGGCATCTGCCCGTGCAGCCCTCGGGCGAGCTGGTGACCGGCCGGCTGGGCGGAGATATGACGATCGAGGCGGGCTACGAGGCGGCCCGGCTGGTCGGCCTCGGCATCCTCGCCACGCTCCGCAAGCAGTTCGGCACGCTGGACCGCATCCGCCGCGTGGTGAAGGTGCTGGGCGTGGTCAACAGCACGCCCGACTTCACTCATCAGCCCGCGGTGATCAACGGCTGCAGCGAGCTCTTCATTCAAATCTTCGGCGCCGACGCCGGCACGGCGGCGCGCAGCGCCATCGCCGCCCCCACGCTGCCCTTGGGCGTGGCCGTGGAGATCGAGGCGGTGTTTGAGTTGGAGGAGTAATGCGCCGTCACGGCCGCGCTTGCGCCGTGTCCGAGGCCGTCGCTGTCTGTGCCGCGGCGGTCAACTCACGAACGTCGCTTAGAACGCCTTCTTCCGAAAGCGACTCGGCCGGTTCGATTCCCTCTTGGGCTGCGAGATTCGCAGCAGATTGCTGCATCGCGTTGTCTCCGCCCGGAATGTAGAGTGCCCCGAGCCCGACAGGGGTCGGTGAGGCGCGTAGCGGTCGTTGCGGCGGCATCGGCCCGATGGCCTGAAGAATGCCGTCCAGTCCCGGCGGGCCGTAGCCGAAGTACATGGCCAGGCCAAAGCCCAGACAGACGTTCAAGATGCCGATAGTAACGATCAAAGCGAGCACGGTCGGCTGCCCCAGGGTGCGGAGTTTCTTCCGCAAATATAGGTCACGTTTTGAAAGCCGCAAAACGTGTCATCCCACATCCGAAACGGCTCGTATTCCGGTGGGAACGGCGCATAGAACTACCCAGCCGTGTCCGACGTGCCGGCCCATTTCCGCAATCGCGGCGTCACGGTCGCTAAAAGTGCGGAATACTTCTCCGGGCGGAAGTTCTGGCGAGTAGAAAGGCCGGGCCTGTTTCTCGGCTTCCTCACGCGCCGCACGTGTAACATGGACCAGCACGTCACGAAACCCGCTATTGAGCTTCTTAATGGAATAGAAATCAATGATAAGATCGCAGTGATGTTCGGCGATCAAGCGGTCAATCTGCTGCTGAACGGACCGGCACTCGCGAGCGCTGGCGATGTTATCGCTCAACTTCACGATGGTGATTTCTCCGACGTGTTCGTACTCCAGCGGGACGTGGGCGGGCGGCAGGGCCCGTTCCGCCAGCCACGCGGGGATATCCACGATCCAGCCGATCACCACGAGCTCGCCGACGTACATGGCGACCGCCAGAGCGGCCCCGGCGACGATACCCACAACGATCAGCGTTTCCAGCGGAAACGCCTTACCGACTTTGAGCAACACCGCGCAGACGGTCGTCAGCACAAACAGCGCGGCGAGCGAGTATTGCCACGGCCGCCGTTCGGAACGCCTGCGGCGGCCGCGCGAGGATATGCCACGATTCACGGGACACCCCTTTGCACGCTCATTCTATTCCCGCTGCGCCCAATACGCCAAAATCTTCGTCACCAGCCGGGCGGCATTGAGATCGCAGCCGGGCGGATTTGGAGACGCGATGAACTCGACCACATCGGCGCCCAGCAGGTCGCACGGCGCGCCGATCACCGCGCGGACCACTTCCATCGCCTGCGGCCATCTCAGACCGTTGGGCTGGGGCGTGCCCGTGCTGGGAATGATCGAAGGGTCGAGCCCGTCGACATCGAACGAGAGATAAACCGAGCCTTCCAGCCGGGCCAACAGTTGCAGCAGTTCGTCCCAACGAGCGGGCAATTCGTGGGCGAAGAACGTTTCGATCCGCGGGCCGCTTTGCACCAGTTCATATTCGGGCCGTGAAAGGCTGCGGATACCGACCTGGATCAAGCTGCAGCCGCGTTCCCAGAGCCGCCGCATGACAGTGCCGTGCGACCAGCGGCGACCGCCCAGCGTGTCGGCTAAATCTGCATGGGCGTCGATTTGCACGATCGTCACCTCGGCCGGATCGCTGACAAGCCCCGTCACCACGCCGTACGTCAACAGGTGTTCGCCGCCAAGAGTAAGCAGAAACCGCTCGCGGAATTGCGAGATGTATTTCGCTGTCGCGGCGAGGTGCTCAGGCAACTTGTCTTCCGGCATGGCCGGATCGACGGCGATCGGCGGCAGCACGTGCAACTTCGGCGATTGCTGAAAATCGACGAGCGTCTCTTCCTCGAAAAGCTCGATCTGCCGGCTGGCCTCGATGATCGCCGCTGGACCGGTATGCGTACCGGTGCCGTAGGAGACAGTCTTCTCCAGCGGCCAAGGCAGGATCAACACGTCGGCCGCATTAACGCCGGGCGAAGGTAGGCCGAAGAATTGGGTGGCGTCCATGAGGAGGGAGCGGGGTGGGCTGCGGGGTTTGAAATCTCACATCGGAGATTCAAGATTTGAAATCTAAGATTTGAGATAGCCCAAACACGCATCGGGCACTCCGTCTACTCTACACCTTCCGCTGTGCAGCGTCTACGGCCAGGTTATGCACGTCTTGAGGCCGGTCACAATTAATGTAGAATTGAATGTTGACGAACAGCCCCGCTCCGTATCCCGCTGTCCGCTCCCTGCTCCCCGCCCAGTGCTCCCCGCCCTATGCCCCTCGACAAGCCGATCGGAATCGACCTGGGAACGACCAATTCGGCCATGGCCTGGGTTGATGGCTCCGGCCGCAGCGCGATGGTCGTCAACGCCGAGGGCGAAATCATCACGCCCAGCGTCGTCTACTTCAGCGAGACGGAGGTCGTCGTGGGCAAGAACGCCCGCACCGCCATCACGGCCCATCCCGACATGGTTGCCCAATGGGTGAAGCGCGACATGGGTGCTCCCTTCTATTCGCACCCCATCCACGGGCACTACCTTCCGCCGGAGGTTATCCAGGCCTGCATCCTGCGGAAGCTCAAGGCCGATCTGGCGGGGTTCCTGCGCAGCGAGACGGCAGTGGGGGGCGATATCCAGACAGTAATCACCGTGCCGGCCTATTTCGACGAGATGCGCCGCAAGGCGACCGCAGACGCAGGCGAAATGGCGGGCCTGCGTGTATTGGATATCGTCAACGAACCGACGGCCGCGGCGATCGCCTTCGGTGAAGCGTTGGGGTATCTGAACGAGGTAAGCCCTCAACCCCAAGTTCACAGTCCAAGCGGCCTTTCCGAGGATGAGGCGTTGGCGTATCTGACCGATGGCCCTCGCCCTAGCTCTATGTCGGCGGGAGTAGGGAGCAAGAAGCAGAACTCAACGTATTAGTCTACGATCTGGGTGGCGGCACGTTCGACGTTACGCTGCTGCGGCTCTCCGCGGGCAAGGTGCAGACCTTGGCCACCGACGGCGACGTGCAACTCGGCGGACACGACTGGGATCAGCGGCTCGTCGATCATGCGGCCGAGGCCTTCGTCAAACAACACCAGCTTGATCCCCGACGCGATCCAGCCACGCTCAACCGCCTCTATCTCGACGCGATGGAGGCCAAGCACACGCTCACGGCCCGCAATCGGGCGGTCATGCAAGTCAACTGCGAAGGCCGCTCCACGGAAACGCCTGTCACCCGCGAGCAGTTCGAAGAGATGTCGGCTGACCTGCTGGAACGCACGGCCTACACGTCGCGGCAGGTGCTCGGCGTGGCCGGGCTGGAGTGGAAGGATCTGCAGCGGGTTTTGCTCGTCGGCGGTTCGACGCGGATGCCGATGGTCGCCCGCATGTTGCAGAATCTCACTGGAATCCAGCCGGACCGCACTGTCAATCCAGACGAAGCGGTCGCCCGCGGCGCGGCACTTTACGCGAGCCATTTGCTGGCCGCGCGGCCGGGCAGTGCGCGAAGCACTTTTCAAGTCACTAATGTCAACGCCCATAGCCTGGGAATCGAAGGCATCGAGACCGATACGCTCCGCAAGAAGAACATCGTGCTCATCCCGCGGAACACGGCGCTGCCCGCGCGGCACACGGAACGTTTCGCCACGAAGGCCGAAGGCCAGCGGTCGATCGTGATCAAGGTATTGGAAGGCGAAGAGCGCGCAGCCGGGCGACTGCATGGCAATCGGCCGCACGGTAATCCGCGATTTGCCCGCCGGGCTGCCCAAGGGCTGGCCGGTTGAAGTAACTTTTCGATACGGCACGAACGGCCGGCTGGCGGTCGAAGCCCACGTGCCGGGCACGAATCACCAGTCGCGGCTGGAGTTGGTCCGCGAGACGGGCCTTTCCAACGAAGGTCTCGCACGCTGGAAGGAGCCGATCGACTCGGCCGGCGGCATCGATGTCTTCGCTTGTGTAGCGAAAGACTTGCAAGAGACGGCCGTACTCGAGATGCAACCGCCAAGCGGAAACACGGATTGGGGACCGGCGGCGCTCGTAGTACCGCCTTTAGGCGGAAATCCGGTTTCCGCGCCGGCTAAAGCCGATACAGCGAGCGCTTCGGCCGAGCCAAGCAAACCTGACGAACCCGCCGTACCGCTGATCTCGCGCAAAAAGCAGCCGCGGGAACGCCGCATTCCCTTGTGGCTGGAGCGGCTCATCGGCCACATCATCACGATGATCCTCTTCGCCTTGGTCGGTTATCTGATTATTTCGCATTTCCGCCCCGATCTGTTCCCGTCCGTCTTCGGCCGCGGCCAGCAACCTAACGAGCAGAAGCAACCGGACGGTTCACGATGACGCAAGCCGGAACGCCCGCCATCGGAATCGACCTGGGCACCACATATTCCGTAGTGGCCCGGCTCGACGAGCGCGGGCAGCCTGTCACGCTCGTGAACTCCGAGGGCGACCGCCTCACGCCCAGCGTGGTGTTGATGGAAAGCGACCGCGCCATCGTGGGCAAGGAGGCGATGAAGGCGATGGCCACGGAGGCCGAACACGTGGCCGAGTGCGCCAAGCGAGACATGGGCCACCGCGCCTACCATCGCACGCTGGAAGGCAAGCAGTATCCGCCCGAAGTCCTGCAGGCGTGGATCCTCAACAAGCTCCGCGGCGACGCCGTCGCACAGATCGGGCCGTTCGAGAAGGTCGTCGTCACCGTGCCGGCCTATTTCGACGAGGTCCGCCGCAAGGCCACGCAGGACGCCGGTTACATGGCCGGCTGCGAAGTGCTGGACATCATTAACGAGCCCACCGCGGCGGCCGTGGCCTTCGGCTTCCAGCAGGGGTTCCTGAACGCCGCCGGCAGCACCGATCGCCCGCGGAGGGTGCTGGTCTACGATTTGGGCGGCGGCACGTTCGACGTGACCGTAATGGAGATCCGCGGCAGCGAGTTTCTGGCCCTGGCCACCGATGGCGATGTCGCCTTGGGCGGCTACGACTGGGACCAGCGGCTTTTGAACATCGCCGCCGACGCCTTCCAGCAGGCACACGGCGCGGATCTTCGCGCGGACTCCGCGGCTGTCGGCAAGCTGTGGCGGGAGTGCGAAGACGCCAAGCGGACGCTCTCGGCCCGGCCCAAGGCGCCGATCCTTGCCGAATACAAAGGCCGCACGCATCGCGTGGAAGTCTCCCGCGAGCATTTCGAGGAAGTCACGCTCGACCTGCTGGACCGCACGCGCTTCACTTGCGTGCAGGCTTTGCGTGCCGCCGGTTTGGACTGGTCCGATCTGGATCGCGTGCTCCTGGTGGGCGGCTCGACGCGGATGCCGATGGTCCGCGAGATGCTCCGCGAGATCAGCGGCAAGGAACCGGACGCTTCCGTCGGCGCCGACGAAGCGGTGGCCCACGGCGCGGCCTTGCACGCCGGGCTGATCCTGGCAAAACTCGACGGCCGCCCGGCCACTTTCAGCATCCGCAACGTAAACTCGCACAGTCTCGGCGTCGTAGGCATCGACCCCCAGACGAAGCGCCGCCGCAACGGCATCGTGATTCCCCGCAACACGCCGCTGCCGGTGAGCGCCGTGCGTCAATTCAAGACGGCCAAACAGGACCAACGCTCGATTCTGGTGCAGATCGTCGAAGGCGAGACCCCTTCGGCCGACGACTGCACGGCGATCGGCCGTTGCACGGTGGCCGACCTGCCGACCGGACTGCCCGCCAAGTCGGCGGTGGACGTGATCTTCCACTACAAGGCCGACGGCCGGCTGAAGGTCCGCGTCCATGTGCCGCATAGCGAGCGGCAGGTGGACACGGAGATCGTCCGCGAGAACGGTCTCAATAAGGAGCACATGGACGCCTGGCGGAAGTTCATTTCCGGGCAGGGGCCGACGGAGTATCGGTAGCGCGTCATAGCTCGTCAATGACAACCGTTACATCAAACACATGAATCGATCGTTCGTCCTGACCGTAGAGAAAGAATATCCCAAAGTAGTACCGCATGCCGTCCAAGTCGCAATAGCACCAAATCTTTGCCCAAGCGGCGGGTAGGGAAAGCAAGTGGCGTGGCTCAAACTGGCGGGCGACTCTGCGAGCCGATCGAGTTGGCGCTCAAGAAAGTCGATAACTTGAATTGGAAGCTTGGCTTTGTCAACGCGGTCCAGCGACTTATCGCCGAAGATGATTTCGTAGGCCATTCATCGCCTGCTTGACATTAGTGCCCGAACCGTTTTGCAACGACTCTATCGACGAGCGAACACGGTCCGTATCGAGGCTCATCAAGTCCACCTCGCGGCACGCCTGCCGAAAATCCGCCGACCCTTCGACTGCGAATCCATTTGCTTCGCTTCTCTTGATCCCTTTGAGCAACGACTCGCTCCTCTCTCGCCACCAACGGAAGAGTCGAGCAAACCCTTCGGCATCGTCCCACGAGAACACGGTTCGCGAACCCTCGATGTCCTTCGCCCAGCGTTCGTTGTGCCTGCGAATGTTGGCGAGAACCATTAGCCCAAGCTGAATGGCGTCTTCCATTTCGCGGCACTGCATGGCCTCGTCGTGAGCCTGCTGCCAGGACTCAACCTGGTTCGATTGCGTGTCATACAACTCGCGCTGCTCGTCCAAGAACTGATGTTCGGACATAGTTTTTCGCCTCATCGCGGAAGGTGCGTATCGGTTAGGGTATCGACAATCGGCTCCCAACAACTATTATAGCTTCGCTGCCAACGATGGCTAAGCCCGTAATCCCGCTCCGTGTTCCACGCGACACGCCGCCACGATCCGGTCGCGGATGGTGTCGGCTTGCTGGCTAGTAAGCGTGCCGGAGGCGCCGCGAAGGGAAATGCTGAAGAGCAGGCTCTTCTTGTCGCCGCCCAGCCGTTCGGCGTCGCGATAGGTGTCGCTATATTCGACGGCTTCCAACTCCGCGCCGCCATGAGCGCGGGCCGTGGCAGCAATCTGTGCCCAGAGGACCGATTCGTTGACGACCAGGTTCAAATCGCGCGAGACCGCCGGGAAGGCTGGCAGCGGCGCGTATTGCGGAACCAGCACCGCATGTTCCACAAGCGGAGCGAGCTTGAGTTCGGCGACAATGCACGGGCCGCGGAGATCGGCCTGCTTCACTGCTTCGGCGCTCAACTGCCCCGCGTAGCCGAACAACTTGCTGCCAAGGGTCCAGCGTACTGCCGTTCGCGGGTCCAGAAGCGGCATGTCGGCTGGTTCGGTGACGAGTTCCAATTTCGGAGCGAGTGCAGCCACGATTGCCTCGACTACCCCGCGGACTTCCGCGAAGGGCCGGCCGCTCGTCAGACCGAGCATCCACCATTCCTCCGGCAGTGCCTCGCTGGGCAGATAAATCTTGGCGATTTCAAACAATTCGATCACTGGATTGGAGACCGATTCGTTCGTTCGCCGCGCGGCCAAGAGGCTCGGCACGAGGCTCGTGCGGAGGTGGTCGGCCCCGCGGATGACGGGCGCGAGGCTGCGAAGCGGCTCGCCTTGTGTCCATGCTCCAACTGTACGTGCGGATCGCTCATCCACCGCGCTTAACGTCATAGCCTCGTCAAATCCGGCCGAAGTCAGCACGGTGCGAATCTTGGCCACCACGCGGTCGTCCCGCCGCCGCGAGGAAGCGGCCATCGGCACGCTCACGTCCTCCGGAATCTTGTCGTAGCCGTGAATGCGGGCGACCTCTTCGATCAGGTCGATCTCACGAGAGAGGTCGCGCCGCCAGGACGGCGGAGTGAAGGCAACCACATCTCCCCTCTCTCTTTGGGAGAGGGGCAGGGGGTGAGGGCTGGCAGCTTCAACATTCCCCAGCGCCGTCAGTATCCTCCGCACCACGCCCGGCTCAATCTCGATTCCCAAGACGCGCTTTATCTGCGAAAGCCGCAGCACGATCGGCCCGCGCTCCGGCGGCCCCGCGCCGACATCAACAGATCCGGCCGCCAATTCGCCGCCGGCCACTTGCAAGATCAACTCCGCGCAGCGGCGGCTGGCCCAGTCGATGCCTTCGGGATCGACGCGCCGTTCGAAACGGTACGACGAATCGCTGTGCAGGCCCAGATGCCGCGCGGTGGTGCGGACGGAAATCGGATCGAAGTCGGCCGTTTCGATGAGCACGTCGCGGGTTTGCTCGTTGACCTCGGTTGCCGCGCCGCCCATCACGCCCGCGATCGCCACCGCACGCGAGGCGTCGGCGATTACGCACATTTCCGGCGCCAGGCGGTATGTCTTGTGGTCGATGGCCTCGATTGACTCGCCAGCAAGTGGCCTGCGAATGATGATTTTGGGACAGTCTCCCTGCGTTCCGTGTAACTGTGCCCAATCAAACGTATGCAGCGGCTGGCCACATTCCATCATCACGTAGTTAGAAGCATCGACCACGTTGTTGATCGACGCGATGCCGATCGTCGCCAGCCGTTTCACCAGCCAATCGGGGCTCGGGCCGACGCGTACTCCGCGAACCACGCGGGCCGTATAGCGCGGGCAAAGGTCGGGGCAATCAATCCGCACGCTGATCAGGTCCTCCGCGGCGTCTTGCCTTCCGCCGGCCGCGCCGCGGGAATCGTCAAAGGACACTCCCACAGCACCGACACCTCGCGGGCGATGCCGATATGCCCCAGGCAATCGGGCCGATTGCTAGTGACCTCCAGGTCGATGCACAAATCATCGCCGACTTTGTGCGTCTCTTCATGATTCGAGCCCTGCCATCATAAGCCGCTGCTCGAGTTCCTCGGGCGGCACGTTGAGGGAGACGTATTGTTGAAGCCAATTCCAGGAAATAAGCATGGTGGGTCAGCGGTCGGGTTTAGTGAGCCAGTCCTCGTTCATTTGTCCACGCGCGATCAGGTCTGAGACAGTCTCTTCCAACAGCCCACGATCGAGCCGTTCTACAAAAATATCGGGCGGCAACAGGTATCTACCGCTTAAACCATCGCCATTTTCCTTGCAATCGGCAACGGCTTTGGATAGGAACTTGTACGTCCAGACATTTAGAGCATATTCTGAATTGTCCGGAAGTTTCACGATCATGTTGCAGAAGTCGTCAGCCGCATCGAACTCGGGAGCGGACTGCCAGAGTTCAAATTCAAGCCAAAGTTCAAAGCTAGCATGTGCCATAGAATCCCGATGGAACAGCAATACCTTACGCCGGCCCCGCCGCTTCGATCGCCGGTTGACCCGCCGCCTTCTTCAGCCGCTGCACGTCCTTCTGCGGCATCACCAGTCCGCAGCTTACGAGGTACTGGATCGCTTCTTCGATGGTTATATCCAAATCGATCGCGTCGCGTTTCAATACGACCAGGGCGTAGCCGGAAAGCGGCATGGGCGACGAGGGGATGAACACGCCCAGCACCGGTTCGTTGGCGGCCGCGCGGATGTCGCCAAGGCCGTCGCTGGTGACGAAGGCCAAGCTCCACATGCCGGGCCGCGGGTACTCGATCGCAATGACGCGGGTGAACTGGATTTGTCGCTCGCTGAAGAAGAAATCGCTCACCTGTTTGGCCGCCTTGTAGACGCTCCGCACTAGCGGCAGGCGCTGGATAATCAGATCGAAACGGTAGATGATGAAGCCGCCGATGCCGGCCGCCATGAACTTGCCCAGCAGGTAAACCAGCAGGATGAAGACCGCAATGAAACAGGGGACCGCGTATTGCGGCTGCAAGTAGCTGAGATCGACATAACGTTGGTAGATCGCCTTGGCCGTGCTGGGCATCGGCGCGTTGTCCAGTCCGCGCTGCACTTTGTCGTAAACGGCCAGCGGCACGAAGCGATGATCGGGACATTCCTTGTAGGGCACGCCGTCAACCACCGCAATCCGCTGCGCCTCGTCGGTGATTTTCAGGCCTTCGTGAATACTGCCGCTAAGCGACCAAACGATCCCCTCGCGGACGCCCGCATTAACGGGCGCCAGCAGATAGACCCACGTGGTGCTGATAACCCAGACGAGAATCACTACCGTCAAGAGCGGCGGGATGAGCACGCCCAGCCCGCGAACCACCGCGGAGCGGAACGGCCGGAATTTCTTGATTGGTACTGGAGTGTTTATGGGAGGCATACGATGTTAGTTTCAATTCGATCCATCGGCTCTGGCAACAACGGCCACGGCCACTGCCGCCGCGCCGGCCTGCTTGAGCAGCTTGGCGGCCTCGCTGCACGTCGCGCCGGTGGTGAGGATATCGTCAACCAGCAAAACTCGCGCGTCCTTCAAGCGTTTTCCTTGCCAGCGGCGCAGGCCGAACGCGCCGCGGACGTTGCGAAACCGTTCGCGCGGCAGCAGATCCTTCTGCGGTTTAGTATAACGGCGCCGCCGGAGCGTGCGCACCACCGGTATGCCCAACTTCTTGCCCAGACACTCGGCGAGCAACTCAGCGCTGTTTACGCCACGGCGCAATCGCCGCGCCCAGTGCATCGGAATCGGCACGACCGCCTGCGGTCCGAATTGGACGATTTTGTCGCGCAGCCGCGCCGCCATCAGCTGGCCGACGGTGAGCGAAAGGGCCTCCGACGAAAGCCGCTTGGTCTTGAGCACAACTTCCCGCAGCGCACCGTCGTA
The DNA here is from genome assembly GCA_963707295.1 of uncultured Planctomycetia bacterium. Taxonomy (GTDB): domain Bacteria; phylum Planctomycetota; class Planctomycetia; order Pirellulales; family Thermoguttaceae; genus JANXQG01. The sequence continues at coordinate 500,203 of CAVPPL010000005.1, read as the reverse complement.
CCGGCCCAAGGGAAAGACGACATCGAATCTCAGCGGAAAATCCTTGCATGCGGGACAACGCGCCGCAGGGTTCAATCCCTCGGGTAAGACTGCACCGCATTGCCGACAGCAATCGGGCAGTTCTGGCGCGATCAATTGCTGGCACTTCACGCAAAAAGAAATATCGCTCACCGAAATCAGGTCATCATCGCAATGCAAGCACCGCGGCGGCAGGGCCAGATCGAGGAGCCCTCGGCCGAATTTGCGGACTGCCGGCACAACTGGCCGCAGCCTGGCAACAATCGGACCAACTTGGAAAGCCGGAAGACGCCGCATGAAATCCAGATTATCGAGGAATGGACCGGTGAATGTAAATCAGATGCATTTTACAAAGTCTCGGCGCAACTTCGCAGCTACCGCCAATTCACTAATCGAATCTACACATTTGTCCTTGCCCAACTTTTACCTTTTCTGTAGACTCCTCCGCCGTCGGCGTTTCGCCCGGAAAATGCGCTGAAATTCGTAAAGAGCGATGCAATCCGGCAAATCCTCAGACTCCAACTGTCCGATAAATTGTAAGGCCGCACATCGCACGGGTGGTCCCGCGCAACGAGAATCATCCCCCACCTTTTCGAGGTGTCCAGTATGGAAGTTCATCCCCTCGCCTTCGTAGCTCCTACGGCAACCATTGGAGAGGGGGTTCGAATCGGGCCCTTCGCCGTTGTCGAGGATCATGCAGTCGTCGGCGCCGGCTGCATACTGGAAAGCCGCAGTTCAGTCAAACGCGGAGCAGTCCTGGGCCAGCGAAACCACCTTTTTGAAGGCGCGGTCGTCGGCGGCCTGCCACAGCACGCCCATCTGCCAGAAAACGTGGGCGATATCATCGTCGGCTCGGACAACACCATCCGCGAGAATGTGACTATCCACCGCGCGATGCAGCCGGGCAATGCCACGGTGATCGGCGACCATTGTCTCTTGATGTGCAATTCGCATGTGGCGCACGACTGCCGCCTGGGCGATCACGTGATCCTGACCAACAACGTCATGCTTGCCGGGCACGTGACGGTGGGCCCGCGGGCCTATCTGGCGGGCGGGGCCGGCGTTCACCAGTTCGCCCGCATCGGCGCACTAGCGATGGTAGGCGGCTTGGCCCACATCTCCCGCGACGTGCCGCCGTTTGTGACCATCGACGGCCAAAGCGGCTATGTCGTCGGGCTGAACAAAGTGGGGCTGAAGCGGGCCGGTTACGACACGCGCTCGATCGCCCGGCTGAAGGACGCCTATCGCGTCATCTTTCGCGCCGGGCTGATGTGGAAGGAAGTCCTGGAAGAGCTTCGGCTGCAGTTTCCAGACGGGCCGGCGGCCGAGTTCCTGCCGTTTCTGGCCTCGACGAAGCGTGGCATCACGCCCGAGCGGCGACTCCCGCCCGGCGCCACGCTCCGCATCCATGCGGAGGAAGAGTCGCAGGACGAAGTCCGCCGCGCGAAGGCGGGGTAGCGGGCCTATTTCCCGACCGGCGCTACCTTGTTCTTGCCCATGATCTTGTCGAACTCATTTACGACTTTGATCAATGAGCGTGCGATTGGAACCAGTCCGTGACTTGTGCTTTGTTGGCCTGGCCTGTCGCCACGCTCATCGTCAGGTCATACAGACTTCCCTTTGGCGCTTCGACTTCGACGCCATTGAGGTCCAGAAATACGAGGCCGCCACGGCGCCGGCCCGTTTGTTGCCATCGAAGAACGGATGATTCTGAACGATGTGATACAAATACGCCCCGGCCATTTCAAAAAGGTCCTTGTGAAGAAACTCGCCGCCAAACGTCGCACGAGGCTGCGCGATGGCCGATTCGAGCAAGCCCAGATCGCGCACGCCGGGTTCGCCGCCGTGCAAGGTCACTTGATTCGCGTGAAGACTCAGGACGTCTTCCAGTCCGAGGAAGTCCGTCATCCCGGCTTACTCCGCAAGACGCTTCAAGTCATCACCGAATTGTCGATTGATTTTTTCCAGAGAAGCGCGAAGCTTCTCTTGGCGGACCTCGTCCCTGACCGGCGAAATCAACAGCGAGTTGCCGTCAGTCGTCAAGGTTAGCGGCGTGTCGACGGAGATATGCAGCATCTCCAGAATCGGTTTGTCGATCACCAGCGCCAGGCTGTTGCCGTGTCTGATCAATGTCTTGGTCATAGCTTTCCCGCATCGTCGTATACACATAGTGTATATCACGAGGCGGGTGAGAGCAAACCCCGCTTCACGGATTCTCGTCACAATGGCACGAACCCGCATTATCGGAGCGGCTCGACGAAGCGTGAGCGGCGGCTCCCGCCCGGCGCTACGCTCCGCATCCATGCGGAGGAAGAGTCGCAGGAAGAAGTCCGCCGCGCGAAGGCGGGGTAGCGGGCCTATTTGTTGGCCGGTGCTACCTTGTTCTTGCCCATGATCTTGTCGAACTCGTCGTTGACTTTGGTGTCGCCCGACGGCTTGAGCATGTCGCTTACGCTTGTATTGTGTTCGTCCAATTTCGTCATGGCGTCGCTCGTGTTTTGGATGTCCTTGAAGTTATCGTTGACACCTTCGATGCCTTCGAACGTCTGCTTCACCTTGGCCGTTTCCAGGTCGGTGGCAAGCTTCGTCTTCAGTTCCTCAACCTTGGTCAACTGACCGTCGATATCATCCAGCCGATCGGAAACCTTCCCCTTCGCTTTTGTGTAGGTATCCACAAGTTGTGACGCATTCTCCTGGAAGTGGTTCGCTTCGACGATCTTCCGCTTGAGTTCGCCCTCGCTGTCGAAACTGGTTTCACCGACTTTAATGGGCCACTGATTCTTGTCGGTCGCCGTCGTATATGCCTTTTTGAGTTCTGTCATCAAGGCTTCGCATTGCGATTTTTGGGTCGATTTCTCCTCCAGCTTGTCGGAGATCTCAATCTTCTGTTTGGTCAATGAGAAGCTGCGCCGCCTGAAGCTTGCCGCGCGTCACGTCGACCTGCGCGACCGCCCAAGTCAGGTAGCCCTCGGGGTCCTTTTTGATGTTCTCCGGCGTCCACTGAGTGGCCTGGTTCATGGCCTGGTTGACGTGCGTTTGGAACGGTTTGCTGACAAAGTACCAGATTCCGCCCGCGATGAGCAGCAGAAAGATGACCGCGACGACAATCCCCGCTGCCGCGCCGCGGCGGCTACGTTGAGCTAACATGACACCCTCCTCGATTTTGGGTGAAAGGACTTGATTGCGTGATGTGTTGCCATTGGAGGATTCGCTCCAGGTGGCTTGGCATTGGAAAGAATCGACACCAGGACGTTCCTTTGCCCTCTCCGTGCATTTTAGCGTATCCGAGACCCGTCAAGTAGTGGGGAAAGCGGGCTGTGCGGGCAAAGTAGTCCGCTTCCAAGCAGGCCAAATTCCGGGATTTACGGTTATTCGGCAAAGGACTAAAATCATGGCCGGAGGATCGAATTGTCTGTTCCTAAAGGGAGGTTTGCGATGATTCGCCAAATTGCCGTGCCGATGGTAATTGCACTGGTGCTGACGCTTCTGCCCACCGCTTTGCTCGCTCAGGCATCCAAGGAGGCAAGCGTTACGGTCAGCGGCATGGAAAACGTGCGTGTGCAACCGACGCTGCTGCGGTTGGAGATGCGAATCCAGGCCAGCGGCGAAACGGCCGAAAAAGCCGTCGAGCAGCTTAAGGAGCGGAAAAAGGCCGCCATTGCCAAGCTCAAGGAATTGAAGGCCGAGGAAGGCTCCGTGCGTTTCGCAAACACGGTGATCGGAACACGCATTGAGTATGCACCGATTGAGGGCGTCAGGTTTCCTACGCCTTTCGGACCACCGCAGATTCTAGCTCCATCTGAAGCTCCCGTGGCGCCGACGACAATACCGGCGGTTCCGTCGCGCCCATATTTTCCACTTCCTGAAACTACGCCCGGCTCATCACCACCTACGACGACACCCGCGATCCCTTCGCCTCCATTAGCTCCGTCGCAGCTCAACCCCGCCCCAGCACCCGCGACTCCTTCCACTTCTTCCACGTCCGATTCAGGTTCACCGCCGCCACAGGTCTTGGAAACCTCTCTGCCGGTTGTTGCGCCGACGACTGGGCGCACGACGTACACACCGCCCACGTACTACCCGGCAAGCCCTCCGTCGACCAATGCGCCGACAGCGCCGGCTAGCCCGTCCACGACGATTCCAGGCCCGACTCTGGAACCGATACCTGAAGCCTCGGAAACCAAGTCAGAGGCGTACGCTACATTACACGCCGAGTGGCGGATCACCACGAACGATCCGGACGCCATTGCATTGACGGGCGAGTCGATTCGCGCGAAGCTGGCTGACTCCCACATTCTCGGCGCCGACAATCCGTCGTCGCCGGTTGTGACGACCGTCCTGCCCTCTTACGGCTACAACTATCCGACTCCAGCAACCGGAATTATCCGCGGCCCTTGCGGCTCGTGGTTTAAGCTTTCATTCGTCGGCCACATTAGCGATGCGCAGCGAAAGGCCGCAACAGCCGCTGCAATGCGAAAAGCGCGGCAGCGCGCCGCCGAGCTCGCGGAAGTCGCCGGAATGCGGCTAGGCGAGGAAGGTTCCATTTCGAGCGAAGTCAACTCCGACTTCATAGTATCCCCTTGCGTTCCTCAATTCCTACGTCAATTGCTTCTCCGCAGCTCGATCGATCCGAAGTTGTGTCTCTTTCGCCCGATTTGCCGGAAATTACCGTACGCGTCAATCTAAGTTTTCCTGCGTTGCCTGCGAAAACACTAAATCGTTAACCTCTCGGATTCCATGGCCAAGCACACGCCTTACCAAGATAAAATCATCCGCCGTTACTACCAGAACCAGGACCAGATTCTGGTCCAGCGACTGGGCGATCTGGTTACGGACCTCTATCTGGCCGAGGGTAAGAAACGCACCGCGCTTTGGAAGCGTACGGCTGAGATTCTGGAGAAGCTCAAAATCCCCAATGCCCGAGTACAGCATGTTTGCCAAAGCGATAATCCGGCCATTGTGGCCGAGCTGCTCAAGGAGTTGCTGGAGAAGGGGGATAAGTAGCCCGGTGGAGTGGGCCAAGCGCTGCTCAAACGGCCACCCCACCCCCTTGCAGCCGTTCCTGCCGATTCCTATACTTGAGCGTCTATACCCAAATTTGCAGCATTCGCCGCCGTAGTTTGCGACGCGCTCTGTTCGTTTGACTGTTAGGAGATTGACCACCATGTCCATGGACAAAAGCCTGCGTGTGCGAGCGGGCATGACCCGCGCAGGAGCGTGTTGACCCGCGGCGAGCGGATCAAGCGGCTGACGGACGCAGAACGCTGGAAGGAAGGCGACAGCCCTTTCGGCTTGCCGAAGGTTCGCGTGTATAAGCTGGAGATGAAGAAAAAGAAGAAGAAGGCCAAGGAGGACGAAGAAGGCGCTGATGGCGCAGCCGCCGCTCCCGCCGCAGGCGCAAACCGCCCGCCGGCAAGGCTGCCGCCGCAAAAGCACCCGCCGCCAAGGCGCCGGCTGCCAAGGGTAAGAAGTAAGCATCTGTTTCGGTTACGGAGCCACTCACGCCCGAAGTTTTGAAGGTTTGTGAGCTATAGGGGCGAACACCGTGAATATCGATTTCAAGCTTCCAGGGCTCGGTGAGAATATTACTAGCGGCGACGTGGTGAACGTCCTGGTCAAGGAGGGCGATCAGATCGCGGCCAACTCCGGCTTGTTTGAGTTGGAAACCGACAAGGCGGTCGTCGAAATCCCCTGCCCGCACGCGGGACGCGTTGTTAAGCTGCAAGCCAAAAAAGGCGACACGATCAAAGTTGGGCAGGTCGTGGCCACGATCGCCAGCGGAGACGATGCAAAGCCGGCCGCCGCGGCGACACCGGCAGCGCAGGTCGCGGTTGCTCTAGCGCCGCCTCCACCGCCAGCGCAAGCGGCACCAGTTGCAGCCGCTCCGGCGCCGTCGGTCGCGCACAGTTAGTAAGCCGCAAGCGGCCGTACCCGCAACTCAAGCGACAAGCGACCGCGCGGGACCGATTCCCGCTGGGCCCGCCATACGGCGTATGGCCCGCGAACAAGGCGTTGATCTCAACGCGATCGTCGGCAGCGGAAAGTACGGCCGCATCACTGTCGAGGATATTGCTGCCGCCGCGCACAATGTAGGACGGACCTCGGAGTCCGTCCCGGTTAGGTCGAACGGACTCGGAGGTCCATCCTACGGCCGCGCCGGCGCCAGTCGTTACCGGGCTGCAACTGGCCTCCGCGCCGGGCGAATCCGCCACCGACGCCTGGGGCCCGGTCCGCGTCGAAAAGCTCTCCCGCATCCGCCGCACGATCGCCGAGCAGATGGTCCGTTCGGCCACCACGATCCCGCACGTCACCAACTTCGACGATGCCGACGTCACCGAGTTGGAGCGGCTTCGCCAGGGCGTGCCCGCCGCGCAAATGGGTCAGGACATCAAGCTCACGATGATGCCCTTCGTGATGCGGGCGGTGGCGATGTCTCTTAAACGGCATCCCATAGTGAACTCGGTCTTCGACTTGGCCAACGACCAGATTGTTTACAAGGAATACGTCAACCTGGGCGTCGCGGTCGATACGGCCCGCGGCCTCGTCGTGCCGAATATCCGCGGCGCCGACCGGCTGACGATCATGCAATTGGCCCAGGCCCTGGCGTCGATCGCCGAGCGTGCCCGCGGCGGGCAGTTCGCGGTCGAGGACCTCCGCGGCGGCACGTTCACGATCAGCAACTTGGGCGCGGTGGGCGGCCAGTACAGTACGCCGATCATCAACTATCCCGAAGTGGCCATCCTGCTCCTGGGCCGGGCACGGTGGACGCCGGTCGTCCGCGGCGAGAACCACGACCGCGTCGAGAACCGGCTGATGATGCCGCTGAGTCTTTCCTTCGATCATCGTCTGGTCGACGGCGCCGCGGCAGGCCGGTTCCTCAACGAAGTCATCCGCAACCTGGAAACGCCCGGCATGTTGCTGTTGGCGTAAGCGTAGGTCCCGCTTGCCGAGCGGGACCATTGCTCTCCCAATTGCCGGAAGACCTGACCGTATTGGCAAAGTAACGCGATCAAGTTCCTTCCGGCAGAAGGAACCTACATTATTATGGACTCTCAACTCGTTGTTCTCGGCGGCGGGCCCGGCGGTTATGCCGCGGCGTTTCTGGCGGCCGACCTGGGCATGCAAGTTACCCTGGTCGATCTCGAGCCGCGGCTGGGCGGCACCTGCCTGCTCCGCGGCTGCATCCCCTCGAAGGCCCTGCTGCACGTGGCCAAGGCGATGTCCGAAGCGGCCCACATGAGCGAGTGGGGCGTCACCTTCGCCAAGCCGGCGCTCGATATCAACGTCATGCGGGCACGCAAGGACAAGGTCATCGCCACGCTCACCGGCGGGCTGAAGCAGATCGCCGGCAAACGCAACGTGAAGGTCATCCAGGCCAAGGGCACCTTTGAGAACGGCAGACGCTGCGGCTCGAGCCGGTCGGCAACGCGCCGCTGGCAGACGATACGCATCCACTTCGAGCATTGCATCCTTGCCACCGGCTCGCGGCCTGCGCGGATTCCGGCCTTCGACCTGCCGACACCGCGGGTGATGGACTCCACCGCGGCGCTGGAACTGCCCGACGTGCCCGAATCGCTGCTTGGTGGTCGGCGGCGGCTACATCGGCCTGGAGATGGGCACGGTCTACGCGGCGCTTGGGCAGCGAGGGTGACCGTCGTCGAATTGACCGACGGCCTGCTGCCCGGCGCCGACCGCGATCTGGTCAAGCCGCTGCACAAGAGGCTGAGCAAGGACTTCGCCGAGATCATCTCAGCACGAAGGTCGTCTCGCTGGCCGACAAAGGCAAAGCGATCGAGGTCACGTTCGAGCGGCTGCCGGCGGTGAGCGAAAGGTACAGCAATTCAGCCGCGTGCTGGTCTCCGTCGGCCGGCGGCCCAATAGCGACGGCCTGGGCCTGGAGAAAACCAAGGTCCAGATCGACGAACAGGGCTTCGTCGCAGTCGATCCGCAGCGGCGCACCGCCGAGCCGCACATCTTGGCCATCGGCGACGTGGCCGGCGAGCCGATGCTGGCCCACAAGGCGTCGCACGAAGGCAAGGTCGCGCGTCGAAGCCATCGCTGGCACAGACCGTGGCCTTCGCAGCCGCGGGCCATTCCCGCCGTCGTCTTCACCGATCCCGAAATCGCCTGGGCCGGACTGACCGAGACGGAAGCCAAGCGCAAAGGCGCAAGTATCGAAGTGGCCCATTTCCCCTGGGCGGCCAGCGGCCGGGCGCAATCGATCGGCCGCACCGAGGGGCTGACCAAGTGGCTCATCGACCCGGCCAGCGAACGTGTCCTGGGCTGCGGCATCGTCGGCGCGGGCGCCGGCGACCTGATCGCCGAGAGCGTGCTGGCCATCGAGATGGGCTGCTCGGCCCGCGACCTCGCCGAGACGATCCATCCGCACCCCACGCTCAGCGAGTCGCTCGGCTTCGCGGCCGAAGTCTACTTCGGCACCGCGACCGACATCTACAAGCCGCGGAAGGGCTGATTGGTCCGCGTCGAAATTTTCTTCGCGTTTTGGAATTCGCGAATTTCGCCTGTTTTCTCGGGGTTTTCGAGAGCAGCATGGAAGTAGAAGGCGAGTGGGATCGTAGTAGGACGGCAGTAGGGCGGGAGTGGGGTGACAGTAGGAATCGAGTAGACATCCGTCTTGTGGCTGGTTGGTGTACCGGTGTGGCGAGCAGGAAGCGACGGGCAGGGAGCGGGGAACTCGGAGCCGCACGAAAGTTTTTTTGGGGCCTGAACGACTCGCCCGTTTCGCGATATTCCCGCGGAAAACGGCGTGTGCTAAACGCCAAATCCCGTCCCAACCTATATAGGAATCGAATAGAAACCGCATAGAAAGTGCATAGAACTTGCATAGGAATGCATAGAAACGCATAGGACATCATCGGAAGCTTGGGGTCTTGGGGTTTGGTGGTCTGATCTCTGCCCGGCCTCTGATCTTGCATCTCCGACTTCCGACCTCTCACTTCCACTATTCCCACGACTCACTTCTTTCCGCTCAGTATACCACAGTTCACAGATGTTGTCAACACTTGTTTATGATTTGCCGTACAAAACGTCGCTAAGCCGTTGTCTGTCAACAACTTGCGCGGAACGTTTGTTGCGCCCGGCCATAGTTTTTCGGAAAATAACTCCGTCGCCGCAAGTCTTTGCGGCACAAGGGCTTAAGTGGGGTTGAGAAATTTGGCGATGCACCGCCGAAAAGCGGGATTCGTGCGACGAAAAGAAAAAATTCCTCCTATTTCCACCGCAAAATTCCGCGCATAGAGGGGCGGGGAGAGCGTGAAAGGCTCGCCCATCGCATTATCGTCATGCCCTGCGATTAATTCGCCACACGTCATATACGATAACGGTTCGGAACGTCGTCCATCACTTCATACAGAATTCCGAGTGGACGAGCAAATCCAACGCGTACGGTGTCATACCGCGATTCGCCAAATGCTTTTGGACCTGCGATAAGTATTCGATCGATCTGCTGTGCAACACCGGCAAGATCCGCCGCATCGCCGCCGCGAAGGAGTTGCTCAAGCCGGCTTTCCGCGTGGGGCGACCACAGAACACGATAGGTCATGGGCAACCGCTTCTCTCGCGACTTCCATCAACTACGATAGACCCAATCCGGCGAGGATCGCTGCTAGTGGCCGGCCCGAGGGCGTCTTACGCAGTTCCTCAATTTCAGGAATTGAAAGCGGCGGGTCAAGCTGAAGGTCTGCCACGTGGGAGCCATCCGGAAGCGGCGAAAAAAAGCCGAGCGCGCGGCCGCCCGCATCGCACAAGAGCACTTGCTCGGGCAGTTCGCCCAACGCGGCTCACGTCGGATGCAACGGTGATCTGTTGCATTACTTACTATTCCTTTGCGATGCTAGGGAACTATTGCAACTGGCTTGCGGCAACACATTCGATTTTAGGTCAGACGAAACTGGCTGTCAACGGATTCGTCGGTGGAAGCAGGAGTTCGGCAAAGTCCGGGGACTTTTCCATTTTTCGGCTCGCCAACGCCCCCCCCGCGAGAAATCGTTGGCCGAAAACATGGACCTGCTCGCGTAGCCTTATTCGGCCAGACCGAGGTTTGCACAGGAAACGTTTCGCTTTTTGCGGTATAATTGATGGATGTTACGACAGATCGCCAAGGGGAAAAGGCTCGTGTCGTTGCGGCCGCTTGGGATTGCAAATATAAGAGGAGATGATGCCCCGTATTTGCCGTGTAATGACGATTGAAAGAGTTGATGGAATTGATCGGCCGATGATCGGAAGCACGGCCCGTTCGCTTGGCGTGAAGAATTCCCCGGTGGCGAATCCTGATATCATTCCCGCAACTGATGGAGCCGTCGGGCCGGGTGGCGGCGGGATGTCCGTCTCGCCGACGTGGCGCGACCTGCCGCGACATCGGATTCCGGCACGGCTGCGAGCTTTAGTTCCATCGGCCGACGGCAGCAATCAAGACGCCTGCTGGACAATGGGCGACGGGCCTTTCCAACCGTCGCCGGTAACGGCCGGCCTGACGTTGCGCCCGGATTCAAGCGTTCAGCCGGAGAGCAAGCAGCATACTTTCGAGTACCGGAGGAACCTGGCGGCAACCCGCAATCAATGGACAATCGAAATGTGAGAGAAGACTTATGGCGACATTTTATGCGAACCCGGCATTCGTCACCTACGTGGAGTTGCTAAATCAACTTCATCTGCTCATCGACCAGGGCCGAGGCGAGAATTCGGACGCCGACGCGATAAGGGACCGCATGGACGAGCCTTGGAAGCATTTGAGCAGCGAAGAAATCGCTGAGATCGACCGACTGTCCGTAGAATCGAGCGCGAAGCATGCAGCGGCCAACGGGGATCGGCGTCGAACGGTGGCTCCTGCCGACTTGAACCGCCGGCATGATTGAGTGCGCAAGGACATTCCGATCGAGGTGCAACGCCGTAAATGGATGCCGCAAGTTACATTAAGAAGATAGCCGCGCTCGGCCTCGGCCGGGGCAAACCCCGACGGAAGAGCTTGTCGAGCTATGCCTCCGAGCCGTGACCGAATGCCCGGACGAGTCCTCGGCACTCTGGTACAACCTGGCAGTCGTTATGCAGCGAGCGGATGAACGATACGGATTTACGTGCGACGACTATCTTCGGTGCTGCAACAATGCGGTTGCGTGCGATAGCGAAGACCCGGAATGCAGGAGGAGCTTGGATATGTGCTCGACGTTTATTTCGACAACTTTGCCGTCGCACTGGCCGCGTTTGAGAGTGCCATCAACCTAGCGCGGGAGTGGACAGTTATTTGGGGTGGCGCGGGTCCTACCGCAATTGGGTAAGCGAGAGGATGCGGTGAACAGCCTCTCAGAGGATACGTGCCGTTATCATAATCGCCCGGAGGTACAAGTCCTTCGATCTGAGATACTTGATGGAGTGTGGCATCGCGGTGAGGAAGAACGGCGTGAGAAAAAGTGCGCATGAAAGTGCCGGGGGATACGTCCAATAATTTGGCGAGAATTGGACTTAGGATTTGTAAAACAATAAGTTGACGAATTTTGGCTCAGCGTGGCTGGAGGGTGTAATTCCAGTCGCCGTGGAAATCGTGTCGTTTGATGTGAACTTGTTCGAGTTGTTCGTCAGAGACCTCGATCCCTTTGGGATAGGTGTTTTCGTCCAGTTCGGCGCGTACGACCAATCCTCCATCGGTGCGAGTATGTCCGATCAATTCAACAATGGTCTGCAAGCTCGCCAGCGGTTGGCCGCGCCAGTTCTGCGTGATATACGCGAAAAGCCGGTGCTCAATTTTATTCCATTTGCTTGTGCCAGGAGGAAGGTGTGCGACTGTGATGCTCATTCGAGTTTCGTCCGCGAACTGCTGCAACGCGACCTTCCACAAGCGGCAACGCGCACTGTTGCTGCCACCGCTGTCGGCAGTGACCAGCAGTTCCCGGGCATGAGGGAAACGGCGGCGTCCCATCCGTTTCCACCAGCGGCGAATCGTGTTGACGGCAAACTCCGCCGTGTCATGATCGATGCCGACGCTCACCCAACCTTGATTGTTGAGGATATCGTAAACGCCGTAAGGAATGGCCTTGCCGAGAAGCGGGTCTTTGAAGTCATGCACGCGGACCTGTTCGGGTTGCCCGTGAGGACGCCAATCCCGACCGCCATTCTTGAAATCCCCGACCAATTCCTTCTTTTTCGTATCCACCGAGATCGCAGGCTGGCCGCGTTTCAGGAATCTCGCCATCTCGGCATTGAGGTACTCGAACTGCGCGTTGCGGTCGGGATGCGAGGCGCCTTCGCGCGTCTTGCGATTGGCCTGCAAGCTATAGCCCGCCTCGTCCAGCAAACTTGCTACCGTGCCGTGGCTCACCGGATGGGCTTGCCGGGTCAATTCCTCGGCGAGCGTGCGCGTGCTCTTGATCGTCCATCGCAGCGGAGACTCCGGGGTGCCTCGCGAAGTCGGTTCCACCAGAGCATCCAGTGCCAGCAACAACTGCGGGTCGTTCGCGGCAATCCGGTGGCGTCCGCCGCCAGTCCCGCGGATTCGTTCGGGCGGCAACGCGGCCTTTCCCCGCCGTGGAGTCTTCAATTCCGCGATTCCGCTGCGAATGGTCGTCTGCGACATATGCGTTGCATCCGCCACCGCCGTCACGCCTCCCCAGCCGATTTCCAAGGCTTCACTGGCTGCCCACAACCGCCGCGACCGCTCGTTGAGCGCCTCTTTCAACTGCCGAAACTTCGCCGAATCCTGGCAATAACCCGTGCGTCCTGCATCCACATGTCATCGCACAATCCGGCAGCCAACACAATAGGAAATTCACCAAGTTATTGTTTTACAGATCCTTATCCCCTTTCGCTCTTCTTAGCTCTTCTTAAATGGCGTCGAGAAATTCGGCGGCAAGTCGCGAAAACTCGGTTCGAGGGCGGCGAAAAAGAAAAAATCCTGCCGATATTTCCCGCAAGAACCCCGCGTGTGGGGAAGCGACGGAGAATGCGTCCTTCGGGATACTTGAACACAATGACGAAAGACACATCCTCAATCGAGCCGGACGATCGCGGCGAGCGGCCGGGCAAGACGCGCACTTTGTGGCATCCGCTTTTTGTCCGGCTGTTGAAATTTGTTCTGTCCACTGGGTACTCGGTTTTCGATGAGGTGCTGGTCGGCAAGATGCCGCTGCGCGTTGACATCGTTCTCATTCGCCGCGAGGGAACGGAAATTCCAGAATCGAAACGGCGAGAAGCCGCCTCGCTGTTTCCGCTTTTGAACCGCTACACGCTGATTGAATTCAAAGGACCGACGGACTCGCTGGAGCGCGGCGACTTCGCCCAGCTTCTTGGCTGCGCCTTCCTATGGCATAGCCAGCAGACCGAATCGGTTCCGCATGGCGAAGTGTCGTTGGTTATCCTCGCGCCGACATTAACCGGGCCGTTTCGCGACGAGTTGCGCCTGTTGAGCTACCAGGCCGTCGCGGTGGAATCCGGGATTTTTCGCGTGACGGGCCAACCATTCGCAATTTGGATCGTGGAAACAGACGTTATGGCCGAGCATGTCGAACCGGTCTTGTCGCCCGTCAGCCGTGTTTTCCTGAAGGAATACCGGAGTATAATGAAAGAGTTGAGCAGTGCGGGGCATTCCAAGCTGGCCGACTACATATTCCAACAGGTGAGTTACATTCACAAGCATAGGGAGGATTTCGCCGTGCAAGCCGAGGTATCCGACGAGTTCGCAAAACTGCACGATGAAATCGTAGCAGAAGTGCTGGAGTCGCTTTCGTCCGAGGAGATTTTGCGATTGGCGCCGCCAAGCAAGCGTGCAGAGCTTCTCCGTGGACTCTTGGCAGACACCAGCGACGAAGAGAAAGCTCGCCTCGCTGAATTGCTCACGCAGGATCGCGGCGGTTGACATGAGCCCGGCCCCGCGAGAGATTGGCCGTGCGAGAGTCATTTGCTATTCGCCTATAGACCACCGACACCGCCATACGGGCAATTGCCGACAAATCGTTGCTGGCGTTCTTCGGGGACCAATGGCCGGGTTGGCAATCTGTCAATATCCGGGTGAGGACGCCTACAATCTGTTCGGCTGCGACGAAGAATGGCAGTCGGTTACCGACACTTGGCATCAAATGCTAGAGCATGCAAAGGAGCAGGCCGAATTTGAGTACGAGGGCATGACGTGTAGTTGGACGGAGGTCGGGTGAGAGAGTATGCTTGCGCAATACACCGATCGCGCCCGCAAGGTCACGGCATTGGCGTTCCAAGAGGCCCATCGGCTCGGCCATGAGCAGGTGGACAGCGGGCATCTCTTGCTGGGCGTCATCAAAGAGGGCAATGGGGTGGCGGCCCACGTCTTGAAGGATCTCGGCGTCAACCTCGGTGATGTTCGGCGCGAAGTCGAGAATCTGCTGTTTTCGACCGGTCCCGGCCTGTCTGCCGTCGGCAAGCTATCGTACACGGCGGCTGCCGCGAAGGTTTTACAGTTTGCGACGGAAGAGGCGAGCAGCCTGAACCACAACTTCGTCGGCAGCGAGCATCTCCTCCTGGGGATGCTACACGACGGCGACAGCGTCGCCGCTCAGGCTCTGCGCAAGGCCGGCCTCGAGCTAACGGAGGTGCGGGCTGCCACCGTGCAGCTTCTTGCTGGGCCGCGCAACGCCGCGAAACGTCCACGGCCGCTGCCGTCGCACATTTCTGTCGGTCCCCTGGGCAGGGCAGTTCTTGGCTCTGCGCATTTCTTTCGTCTTTGGCATTCGGAGCATTCTCGATCCTCTTGGGTGTAGGGCTCGCCGTCGCTCCGCCGCTGGCCCTGTGGAGAGTCGTCTTGGTTCATCTGGCGATCTACGTTTTCGCGGTTGCTTCGATCTTCATGCTGCTTATTGCGATCAGCTTCTGGGCCGGCGGCTCTCGCTGGACTGATTGGCTGCTGCTCAGGACCATGCGCAAGGGCGCCGTGGCCGTTGGCGTTATCGTGACAGCAATCTTGGTCATCGCCAGTACATTCTTGGTTGCCCACTTTATTGCCGATCCGAAGGCTGGAATCGTTTGTGCCGTTGGGGGTGCCGTCGGGTTGGTCATCTCAGTCTGCTTCATCGTTCTGATTCGAAAAAAGACCTAGAACCGGCACAGTCAAGATAAATAGTGAACTCCCCGGCACAAGTGAGGTTGCTGCGGGCACGACTTAGCCATTCACGCGGATCAGTTGGCGGAAACCGCTTGCGCGTCATAGATAACCTTTCCTTCCCGCAACGCCGGACAGATCACGAGGCAGTGGGCATCGCGATACCGCTCCGCGTCCTCGGCCGATACAAGCACAACGTCCGTAGGAGCCTCTTTGCCGTGCAGGTGCTCAAGAATCTTGCGCATCAACCGCGAGTGATTGAACTTGCCTTCCTTGATCACAAGCAGATCGTAATCGCTATTCGGCCCCATCTGGCCGCGCGCCGCCGAGCCGAAGAGTACGATCTTCTGCGGATCGGCCGCCTCCACGATCCGCCGCACCAGGTCGGCCACTATCGCCGGATCGGGCCTGCCATTACGCTTTGTACGCTTGATCTTCATCGCATCAATTATACCGTGCGCAGCAGGAATTGCCGCACTGGAATTCCGGTTTTTGACCGGGATCCCTTTGCTCATGCGTATCCCGTTTCCTGACTACTTTGGTTCAGCCAAGATTGTGCGCACCGTCGCCAACGTCATGAAAAGTGTCATCGGCTGCAAGGGCGATTGCACGAAGCCGCGCGACAAATAGAATTGCTTGGCCGGTTCGTTCAGGGCATGTAGCAGCACGGCGAATACGCCCGTGTCGCCCGCGATATGAACGGCCCGCAGCATGGCGTCGCGCAAGAGCGCACTGCCGAGCCCTAGATTGTGATAACGGCGATCAATGGCCAGCCGTCCCAGCAGCAGTACGAAGAAAGGAAGTCATTTCTCCCACGGCGCTTTGGTCTTGAGCAAGCGGCGCAGTTTGTCGGTCGGCGGCAGCGGCCGCTCAAGCAGCGTGCTGAACTTCCCGAACGTGTCCGCATCGACCGAATAGTAAGCCTGATCAAGCAGCACGTCAACCGCCTCGCGGCACGCTGCGTCAAGCATAAAGTCGGAACGGCTGCGTCCCAACCGCTCGGCGGCCTGGTCGATAAGGTCGCGCTGCTTTGCCTTGGCGCGAATATTAATCCAGACCGATCCGCCAGTCAGATTCTCCACAGGATCCTCCTTCTACACAGCAATTATACAACAATGTGTAGACAATTGCAACACACGGCTTTCAGCTTCGAGCCACCTCTAAAACTCCAGCCCCCGCAGCCGTGCGATCTCGGCTGCGTCCTTATCGCCGCGGCCGGAGAGACAGACGACGACCACGTCGTCCGGCTTGCGGGCGGCAGCAATCTCCATCGCGCGGCATAGCGCGTGGGAGCTTTCCAGCGCGGGCAGGATGCCTTCCAGCCGGGCGAGCGCGTCGAAAGCGTTCAAGATTTCGTCGTCGCGGGCGAAAGTGTAGCGGACGCGGCCAGTGTCTTTCCAGTAGCTATGCTCCGGACCAGTGCCCGGATAATCTAGCCCGGCGGAAACGCTGTGTACGTCGGCGGTCTGGCCATCGTCGTCTTGCAAGACGTAGCTGAAGGCACCATGGAGCACGCCGGGCCGGCCGAAGGAGAGCGTGGCGGCATGGTCGCCGGGCCGCTCGGAGCGGCCGCCCGCCTCGACGCCGACGAGTTCCACGCCGCTGTCATCGATGAACGGATAGAACATGCCGGCCGCGTTGCTGCCGCCGCCGACGCAGGCCACGACCACGTCGGGCAAGCCGCCGAGTTGCTCCAGGCTCTGGGCGCGGGTTTCGCGGCCGATGACCGATTGAAAGTCGCGGACGATCCGCGGAAAGGGGTGCGGGCCGACCACTGAACCGAGGCAATAGTGGGTCGTTCCGACGCTACTCATCCAGTCGCGGAAGGCCTCGTTCACCGCGTCGCGGAGCGTTCGCGAGCCGCTCGTCACCGGGCGGACCTCGGCCCCGAGGAGCTTCATGCTGAAGACGTTGGGCCGCTGGCGGCGAATATCTTCCTCGCCCATGTAGACCACGCATTCCAGGCCGAAATGGGCGCAGGCCGTCGCAGTCGCCACACCATGCTGCCCGGCGCCTGTCTCGGCGATGACGCGCCGCTTGCCCATGCGGAGCGTGAGCAGGACCTGGCCGAGCGTGTTGTTGATCTTGTGGGCGCCGGTGTGGTTGAGGTCCTCGCGCTTGAGGTAGATCTTGGCCCCGCCGCACTTTTCGCTCAGCCGCCGGGCGAAGTAAAGCGGCGACGGCCGGCCGACGTAGTTCTTCAAAAGGCCATCCAGCTCGGCCTGGAACGTGGGATCGGCCGCGGCCTCCTTGTATTGGACGACGAGTTCGTCCAAGGCGCGAGTCAAGGTTTCCGGGATGTAACGTCCGCCGAACGGGCCAAAGCGGCCGGCAGTATCGGGAACGCGGGTCGTAGCAAGCATGGGGTCGGTCTCGTCGGTAATTTGCGAAGTCCTCAATTGTCGAGTCCGAAGGTGTCGCGGTCAAGTGGCGCGAATGTACTCATCACGCTCCGTCGTGACGCGAAACCTCACGGCGGAGCGTGAGGAGTACGGTAGTTCCCTCTTGCCGAGAGGGCTAAAGTGTTTGCTGTATTAAGAGAACGCTAGCCCTGTCTAGTACGGCGGCCGCAATATTCCTTTCCGGCAGAAAGGACCTACTTCGGCAGCATCTCATTTAGCTTTTCGCATGAATGTTGTACAATGCAAGCCGAAGGGCAAACGGAACAGGTTCGGAAGGCCATCGTCGTTATACTCGTTTCATGTCGCCTCGTAATATTTTCTTGACATTGGCAGTGCTGTTTGCCAGTTCGCAAGCCTCGGTCGTCTTCGCCCAGCCGCCGCGCGAGCAGATCGAACTGACGAACCATGCCCGCTATTCCGGCCTGATTGAGTCGGAAGATCCCGACTGGCTCACGCTGATCCGCATCGAAACTCCGCCGGGCAAGCCGATGCATCTCGTGATTCAGCCTTTCGACCAGCAACAGGTCCTATCGGTTACTCGCTTGGATGCCGAGCAGCGAGCCGCGCTCGGAAAGCAGATCGAGGACTTCCGTAACCGTGCCACGATCGAGGCGGTCCGCATGGAAGCGATCCGCCTAACGGCCGCGCGCGGCGAGGGATGCAAATATCGCCACTACCAGAGCAAGTGGTTCATGCTGGACAGCACGGCCGATGAGCAGGATACGCGGCGCGTGATCGTTCGCGCGGAGCAGATTTTTGCCGCCTATCGCCAGATCATGCCGCCGCGCAAAATACCGGGCCAGATGCGCCCGGCCGGCCGTTGCGGCTGGTCGTGCTCGGTTCGATGAGCGAGTATCAGGCGGTGCTCGCGCAGTTGGGCGTGAAGGCGAAGATCCAGAACCCGGCCTGCTTTGTCGAGGACCATAACACGGTGGTTGTTGGCAGCGATATGATCCGGCTGGCGTCGGTGGCCGACCATATGCACGCCCAGAACGCCGCGCTGCGACGGGACCTTCGCGATTTGGAGGACCGGCTCACCGAGCGGCTCCGCGCGGTCGGCGATTCGCTGCGAAAGAGCGGCCTTTCCAACAGCGACGTGGCCCGCGAACTGACGAAGGAGCGGAGCAAGTTCCAGCAGCAGCGCGACAAGAAGCTCGAACAGTTGCGGCAATCGGACGTGCAGGTCGAACGCCTCAAGCAGACCGCCAATCAGATGTTCGTGCGACTCTATCACGAGTCGTTTCACGCCTACGTGCGGAACTGGGTTTTCCCGCGGCCGCAATACGAAATCCCCGCGTGGCTCGACGAAGGGCTGGCGGTGCTCTTCGAAGGCGGCCTGCTGGAAGGCGAAACGTTGCGCATCGACGCGCCGAATCCAGCGGCGCTGAAGAAGCTCAAGGCCGACATGGCGGGGCCGAATCCGCTCGCGCTCGAAGAGCTATTGGCCGCCGGGCCGGGCAACTTTCTGATCCTCGCCGCCAGCCGGTCCACCGCGACGGACCGCTATTACGTCAACGCCTGGGGACTGGCCTACTATTTGACATTTGAGAAGCGAGTCTTAAACAGTCCGGCATTGGAAAAGTACTTGCGGGCCGAGACTGCGCGGCTCGCCCCCGCGGAACGCTTTCAGTTGCTTGTCGGGATGCCGCCAGCGCAATTTGACGAACAGTGGCGGGCGTATATTCGATTACAGTAGGGTGGGTGCAGCACGGGGAAGCGAACTGGTGCGTTGCGCCAGCGGCTCGAAGATGATTGCAATCGTGAATACTGCTACGGCCCCGTGCGTAACCCACCACTGATTTGGCTCGCTTCACGCACCCTACGCAGCCGACCGACTCAAATCCGGCTAAAGCCGGGACTCCAGCGCGGAACTAATACCCAAACAAGCTCTGCATGCCGAGCGAGAAGATGATCCGCATGGCGCTGAAGGCTTCCTTGTGATTGATCTTCGACACGCCGCGCTGGCGGTCGACGAACACGATGGGCGTCTCGCCGAACCGCGCGCCAGCGCGCTTCAAGTACCAGAGGATTTCTTCCTGTATCGAGTAGCCCCGGCTGCGGATGTGGTCGAAGTCGAGTTTGGAGAGCAGCGCGGTTCGATAGCAACGATAGTTGCCGCTGCAATCCTTGGGCTTGAGTGCCAACAGCCAACGGGCGTAGAAGTTCACGCCGCGGCTCATGAAGTGTCGCTTCAACGGCCAGCCTTCGACGCCCCCGCCCGGCACGTAACGCGAGCCGATCATTACATCGACCGGCTGGTTCTTGCGATCCATGCCCGCAACCATCGCCGGCAGGCACTTGGGCGGATGGCTGAAGTCGGCGTCCATCGTGAGCACGTGCGCGTAGCCTTCGCCGATAGCGTACTTCATGGCGGCGATGAGCGCACTGCCCAGGCCCATTTTGGCTTCGCGATGCAGGCAGCGCACGCGGGGGTCGGCGGCCGCTTTGGCATCGCACCAACTCCCAGTGCCGTCCGGCGAGTTGTCGTCAACCACCAGCAGATCGGCGGCCGGCAGATAACGAAAGACCTCGTCCACCAACGGGGGCAGATTATCGATCTCGTTGTAGGTGGCCACAACGACCAGCGTTTTTCCGACGTTAGACCCAGCTTTGGACACGGTCGCGCCTCCATCGTAGGGCGAGCGGCCGTGGCGAGCCCGGAGCGTGTGGCTCCAGGGTCGGGTGTGGCAGCACTGCCCGGCGTGCGTGCGGACATCCGCATCTCTCGGCGATCCATCGCCAAGGTATTTCCGCGAACGATCCGCGCGACGGGATACTACCAAAGCCTACGTCAAAGAATCCAGACCGGTTTCGGGTCTGATTTCACGGCGGGTGTAGGAACGGGCTTCGGCGGGCTGAGGGCGGGGTGAAAACTCGGGTGGTGGATTTGTCCGCCATAGGTTAGATTTTGGGCGTACTTGGGCAAGTTGGAAACTTTGGAAAGGAAACTGCGATGAGCAAGGACGCTCGAAACGAGGATCTGGAACTGACGGCGGAGGAAAAAGAGAAGTTCAGCGAACTGGTGGCGTTGCTGGCAAAGCATGGGTTTGGACCGGCAGGACCGCCGCGGGAAACCAGCTTCGCCCAGATCGAGCGGTTTGGGCATCGCGCCGGGCGGATGCTGGCGCGGGCGATCGACGCGTCGCTAAGCGAACAGCACGCGGCGCACTTCGCGGGCGAGGAACCGTGCCCGACGTGCGGTGAGAAGCACCTGCCGGAAGAGAAGCCGCACGATCTGGTGTTGCAGACCGACGACGGCGAAGTTCGACTTCGCGAACCGGCCTTCGCTTGCCCGCCCTGTGAGCGGGATTTTTTTCCCTCAACGCATCCCGTTGCGGATTGACGGCGGTTCGGCCAGCCCCGCCGTGCTGGAGAAGAAGGTGCTTGCCGCGGCGTATGCCCCTTCGTACGCGGTGGGAGAGTTGGTGCTACGAAAGATCGGCGGGATCGAAATCACCGGTCGCGGATTGAACAAGACGGCGGTGAAGATCGGTTCGCAGATGGTGGCGCAGCGCAACGCGCGGGTCGAGGCGTATTTCGATCGGCCGTTCCCGCGGCAGCAGGCGCAGGCGAAGACGCCGATCAATTTGGCGTGCGTCAGCGCCGATGGCGGACGGATGCAAACGCGCGACGAAGGGGGCGGCAAAGGGGTGCATCATCCGCATTGGCGAGAGAACAAAAACGCCCTGTTTTTGCGGATGAAAGGCCGCTCTTTCACGGACGATCCGCACCCCGACTTGCCCCCTTGTTTCGCCAACCGTGAGCGGATGAAGAAGTTGTTGTCGGGCGTTGGCGAGGAGAATCCGCCGCGCGTCGCGGCTGAAAAGGCCGCTTCTTCTGCGGGCACGGTCGGGGAACACGCCTCCGACGACTGGCGTCCAGAGCCTCTGTTTCGCACCTCTCTCAGCTCCCTGGAGGACAGTGACGCCTTCGGACGGATGATGGAGGTGGAAGCCGATGCGCGCGGCTTCTATCATGCCGCCAAGAAGGCCTTCGTGAGCGATGGATTGCCGTACAACTGGACGATTCAGAAGCGTCACTTTCCCGACTTCATGCCGGTCCTCGATTTCGTGCATGCCGTTGAACACCTGTACGAAGCCGCTGGCTGCGTTCACGTTGACGCGGAGCGCCGCTGGACGGACTATCTCCGTTGGGCACGCGCCTCTTGGGCCGGCAAGGTTCTCCAGGTGATCGGCGAACTTCGCGAGCACCAGCAGCGCCTGGGTTTGCCCCCGAAGGATTGTGAAAAGAGCGACCCGCGCAAGGTTCTCGCTGACGCGCTCGGCTATTTTCAGAACAACGCCTCGCGTATGGACTATCCCACCTATCGTCGGCAAGGGCTGCCATGCACTTCGGCGCACATGGAGTCGTTCGTCAAAGAGATCAACGCCAGGGTGAAAGGGACCGAGAAATTCTGGAACGACGGGGCCAGTGGCGAAGCGATCCTGCAAATCCGGGCCGCCGCCCTGTGCGAGGACGACCGCCTGAGCAACTTCCTCAACAGTCGCCCAGGTCACCCCTTCCATCCCAACGTCCCCCGAGAAGCCGTCCCTAACTACCGTCGGATAAAAGAAGCCCGTTCCTGCACCCTTTCGCGGCTTTTGCAATAGCAAGTCGCGAATTGCCAGCTAACCGCTTTGGGGGGGGGGGGGCAGAGTACGGCGCGGCCCAGATCGCCAGATCATTTGTTGCCGGGCGTTTCCAGCCATTCCACGTGCCCGCTGTCGAGCTGGTAGTAGCCCGATACGAAGCGGACCTGGGACTTTTGGTCGCCCAGCTCGGTGTCCTTGCCGATCTTTTCGGCGACGAGCCGGGCGTTGTCCTTGATGGCGTTTGTCAACAAGTCGCCTTCCTGAGTTCTGGCCTCTTTGACGGCGGGCTGAATGTCGCGAACGATCGAGCCGATGTGGCCCGGAGCGGTGTCGCTGGTCAGGGCGGCCTTGACGGCGCCGCAGCTCTGGTGGCCCAGCACGACGATCAGCCTCGTGCCGAAAGTTTTGACGGCGAATTCGATGCCGCCCAGCGCGTGGTCGTCGATCACATTTCCCGCGCTGCGGACGACAAAAATATCACCGATATTCTGGTCGAAGATCAATTCCGGCGACGTTCGCGAGTCGGCACAGGTGACGACAATCGCGAAGGGATGCTGGGCTTTGGCCGTCGCCTCGCGGCGGGCCGCGTTCGGCCGGCCTTGGCTGACCGCTTCGGTGACGAACCGCGAGTTGCCCGCCTTGAGCCGCAAAATGGCCGCCTCGGGGCCGACGCTTACGGACGGTGCGTCTTTGGCAAGTGTCGCGCCGCAGATTGAAAAGAGAACGAACGCAAGCAGGACGCGGCTGATTGGTTTCGTGTTCATGGTCGTTGCCTTTCTGGAGTGTGACGAGAATTCTGGTGGGTCTCGTAGAACTCGACCACACCCTATCGGTTTGCCCTACGCCATTTTACCCTGCCAGGCAACCTTGCCGACGAAAAACGGGCCCATCTGTTCGATGTGCAGCGACGTCTGTTTCGTCTTGCGCATGCGCTGCACAATGGCCGAGAGCGGATAGAGCTGCGGGCCGAGCAGGCCGATCACGAAATCGTTGTCGTTCTTGTCCAGGCCGAAGCAGGCGAGGCGGATGTCGTGGCCGAGACCGGCCTTGCCGAAGGCCTTGCCGATGCCGCCGTGTTCCATGAGGATCGTGCGCTGCTCGTCGGCCGAAAGGCGCTCGAAGGAGCCGGCGCGGCGCAGCGGATACCAGACGACCCAGCGAAGCGCGGGATCGAAAACGCGGCCGCAGGGTCGCGTGATGAGCGCCTCTTCCAGATCGGGCTCGTAGCCAAGCGAATAGGTGCGTCCCAGCATCGTGTATTCCGGCTTCGGCACTAGCGCAGAAAAGGGCGGCTGATTGAGGAAGCGGCGGACTGTCGTGACGAAGTAGTTCGGGTCTTCGCTGACGGAAATCAGCCCAATGCCACGCGGATCGTTCACATCCTCATATAGTGCGCCTCGGAACTGCGCGGCTTCCAATGCCTGCGCCAAGGCAGAGGTCTGTTCGCAATTGCCGAAGGCGAGGAACTGCATGAACAGCCGCCGGTCGGCGGCAATGACGCTGCCGTCGGCGCCTCGCCCGCGTTCGCGAATATCGATCGTATCTTGCGTTTCCGTGCTCATTTTGGCTCCTTTAGCGTATCGTATATCTTACCGGCTTGCCCCGTTACGTCCAGCCGACGGCAGGCGATTTCCCCATCTTGCGCGGCGACGTGCCGCAGATTGCCTCGCGCCGATGAATTCCCCGCAAGAAACGGTTGACTTTTGCCGACCACCATACTATTCACACGGCCTTTTCCCGCGAATTCACGCCGTCTAATTTCGCTGGAAGCAGCCGTATCGACATTGTCTGGCCAACGGGTCGGAGAAGCAGGCAAGTCGGCCGTACGCGATCTCGCAATCTTTTCACATATGCACGCTGCGAATCCGCAGCGCGAAAGAGGGCGTTATGGACCGATTCGCGCGTGTGACTTTTGTTACGGCGTTGTCAATCCTGGCTGCGGAAAATGCTCTTCCGTGCCGCGGGGCCGTCTACAATTGGAACTCCTCGTTGAACACTTGGAACACACCGGGGGCCTGGAGCCCGACCACCGTTCCGGGACCTGCGCACATTGCCTTGATCCAGAATGGCGGGACCGACATAATCCCGTCGGGAGTGGCGGCGGTCTGTAACGAGGTTTCCATGGGGGCCGCAGCCAGCGGCGCGATCCAATTGCAACCCGGCAGCCTGCGTAGCACTGACGGCGGCTTCGCTATCTTTGGCTCGCCCGTTGTCCCGGAAACTGACGCAGTGCCCGTCCCCGAGCCCGATACACTCATTCTGCTTCTTGCCGCTGCGGCAGGCGGGCTGGTCATGTCTCTGCGGTTAAACCTGACGGGTAGACGCGTATCGAGTGGAAATCGCTCTTGCGGCATGCGCGTCGTTGACCCGTCCTTGCGATAAGGGGAGTTTTTCATGTTTACACGAATCGGTTTTACCCAATGTTCAGCGGCCTCCGCGCTGCTGGCGATTTTCTTGTCCGCCACAATGGCCGGCGCCGCCCCCACGTATATCAAGACCTGGGGAAGCTATGGCACGTCGGGAAGCAACGTGTTCAATAATCCATTCGGGGTCGCGGCGAGCGCGACGGGGCAACTCTACGTTGTCAACGAGAGCAACAATCGCCTCGAGGTGTTCGATACCAACGGGGGATATCAATCGTCCTTCGGAAGCCCGGGAAGCGGAAGCGGCCAATTCGTTTACACGGTCGGCGTAGCGGTCAATGCCGCCGGGCAAGTCTACGTTACCGATAACGATAATAACCGCGTCCAGCGCTTCTCCGCCAACGGCGTCTTTCAAACCGCGTTTGACGGCTCCGGCAGCGGCGCCGGCCAATTCATGAATCCCTATGGCGTAGCGGTCAACGCTGCCGGGCAGGTCTACGTCGCGGACACCTTTAACTGTCGCGTCCAGCGCTTCGACACCAACGGCAACTACCAGACCGCCTTCGGTAGTTTCGGCACTGGAACGGGACAATTTGAATTCCCAGTTGGCGTGGCGGTCAACGCGACGGGCCAGGTCTACGCCCTCGACTCGGACAACAACCGCGTCGAGCGGTTCGATGCCAACGGCAATTATCAGACGGCCTTTGGAAGTTATGGAACGGGACTTGGCCAATTCAACTATCCCGA
Organism: uncultured Planctomycetia bacterium; assembly: GCA_963707295.1. Taxonomy (GTDB): domain Bacteria; phylum Planctomycetota; class Planctomycetia; order Pirellulales; family Thermoguttaceae; genus JANXQG01. Next base: position 475,005 of record CAVPPL010000005.1, on the reverse strand, counting down.
TGGCGTGGCGGTCAGCGCGACGGGACTGGTCTATGTCGCTGATTCCGGCAACAACCGCATCGAACGCTTCGACGGCAACGGCAACTACCAGATTCTGTTCGGCAGCGGCGGCACCGGCGCCGGGCAGCTTAGCTATCCGGAAGGTATCGCGGTAGCCCCGACCGGCGAAATCTTCGTGGTCGATAACGGCAACAACCGCGTGCAAAAGTGGTTCGACCTCTCGGAATGGGTCTCCGGCTCGCCCTACTTCGATTCCGCGGCGGTCGGCCCAGGCCAACTGCTGGGAACGAACCTGAACATCAACTCGTCGCAGGGTCTGCGCGTTGTAGGCGCGTTTTCCATTAACGCAGGCGGATCGCTGACGCAGGCAGGCTCCGTCTCCGCGGCCTCGGTGACGAACAACGGCCAATACACGATCAACGGCACAAGCCTCACGCTCACGAGTGGTTCGCTTACCAACAACACGATGCTTATCGTAAGCAGCGGCGGCAGCGTCAATGGAAATACCGTCAACGGATATGGAGCGACCCTGAACGCCGGCGGCGCAGCGTTCACGGGCAACCTCGTCAACAACAGCGCGTTTTACCAGTTTGGCGCGGTTATCGTGTCCGGGAGCTTCGTGAACAACGGCCTCGTCTCGATGAGCCCGGGCGGCGCTATCAGCAGCGGTGGCACCGGCTCCTTCACAAACAATGCCGCCGGCATCGTCCGCGGCGACGGCGCGGTGACCATGGCCTTCGCCAATCAAGGCGGCCTGGTCAACGCCACTGGCGGCAGCGGGCTGGAGTTGACCGCCCTCTCCGGCGGCAATGTCAGTGGAGGCAGGCTTCAAGTCGAAAATGGCGACTCCTTATTGGTCCTTAACGGCGGTACAGCGATTGCCAACCAGGGAACGATTTATCTCACGGGCTCGAATGCCGAGCTTAGCGGCGACCCCCTAGCCAATACCGGAACGATCCACGGTCAGGGTACGATCACCAACTCGATCCAGAACTCCGGGACCATTCGGCCCGAGGGCGGCCAGTTGCTGCTCTCCGGAACTGGGAACAGCAATACGTTCGGAGGCACGATCCAGGTGGCAGCCGGGACAAGCATCCTTGTCACCCAGGGCATGGCGATCAACGTCGGGTTAATCGCGTTGACGGGCGGGCAGTTTGACAATAACGGTCTCTCAATGACCAACTATGGCTCAATCACAGGCAACGGATCATTTTCCAGTGGTGGACTCGCCAACACGCACGTCGTCACCTTTTCCGACAGCACGTCCAACATATTTGGCCCGGTGACCAACACCGCCGGCGGAACTCTCAGCACCTTTGGAACGAGCGCCACGGTAATCAGCTTCTTCGGCGCGGTGGTCAATTCGCCGTCGGCAGGAATCTCGCCCGCCGGCTACATCAAGATCAACGGCAACACCGTCCGCTGGCTGGGCGGCCTAACGAACAACGGCACTTATATCAGCGACCCTGCCATCAACTACTTCACCGGATTGACCGTGGGCGCGAGCGGTCGTTTGCAAGGCGGGGTGGGCGACCGGTTCTTTGTCACCGATCCCTTCACGAACGCCGGGAACATTGATCTGGGCGGCACAAGTCTTATGGTGGTGAATAACGGCGCCGGACTGCTGACGCAAACCGCCGGCGTGCTTCACATGGGGACAAGCGCCACGCTTTCCGTCGGCACGGTCGAGATCGACGGCGGCGTCCTCTTGGCCGACGGCCCGGCGGCGGCGATCACAGCCAATCTGATCTACGACAGCGCCTCGCCGAGCACGTACCAGGGCATGTTGGTCGGCGCGTCGAACTCGCTGACGGTGAATAATCCGGCGGCGGTGCTTGTGCTCAGCGGCAGCAACACGTACGGCAGCGGCACGAACGTCCTGGCCGGCACGCTGGTCGTAACTTCGCCCGCCGCGATCCGTGACGGCACGAATTTGACCGTGGGCGCCGCGGCGGCCTTCGCTCCGGCCGTGCCGGCCGGGCAGGGGGCCGCGAGCGCGTCAGCGGTCTCGCCAGTTCCTGAACCGGGGACTCTGGCATTGTTGGCGGCGGCCACACTGGCGTTGATGGGCCGGAGACGTTGGATCCAAGCCCGACGCGCAAGCGAGTGATCCGCTTATTGCCCGAAAATCAGACGTTCCCTTTCATGCCTTGGGACCCTAGATTCCTGCAATGTCCCACGTGACGGCAGTTCCGTCGCTCACGCCGACCACGAACAAGCTCCCGTCGGCCGAGAATCGCAGACATCGCGGCTCGCCATCGACCTTTACGGTGCGGAGGACCTTCTGCGTTGTCACGTCGCATATGCGAATCTCGTTCGAGGCATCGCGAATATGCACGGCGAATCGCTTCCCGTCGCCGGAAATGGCGATGGGCGCCGGGGCATAGCCCGGCAGGACTTGGCGCCACAATTCCTTGCCGTCGGCAAGCCGCCAAAGTTGCAGCGTATCGGTCCGCACGAACCCAAGTCTTCAGTGTCCCGTCGGGCTTTTTGTCCTCTGCGCGAGGGTAGAAGGAGCTGGTCAACAACAGCTTGCTGTCCGCCGAAAAGGCCATGTGGGACCCAATCGGGGAAGAGTCGGTACCGAACTGCCGGACCTTCTTGAACCGATCCACTTGGTAAAGATGAAACACGCCGCGGAGGGCCGCCGCCAGGGATCGGCCGTCGGGAGAGAATTCGGCGTCTACGTGTTCGTGGCTCCCAAAGGGACTATCTTTCTCCATGTCTTTGCCGATTTGGAAGCTGCTCTCACTGATGAGCGCGCCCGTTTCCACGCTCCAAAGCCGCGCTCGCCCATCCTCGCACATGCCGGCAAGTCGTTTTCCACCGGCCGTGAAGCACAGCTCTTTCGGATAGCCATTCCGTCCGACTCCGCTGTTCTCGCGAAGCATCTTTCCGCTGGCGGCGTCCCAGATGCCAAGTGAAGAGCCGTCTATCCGCTGGCTCGAAGCCGCAACCAGTTTTCCGTCTTGCGAGCCGGCAAGAGCCTGTGTCATGTGGTGCTCGATCACCTTGGTTTGGCGGCCGGTCCGGGCATCCCACAAGCGAATGGCGTCATCTAACCCCGTCGTCGCTACAGTCGGCTTGTCGCCGACAAAACATGCGTGCCCGAGCCAGGGACAGTGCCCGACGAAGGCGGCGTCCTGGCGTTTTTCATCGGTCAGGTCCCAGACCTTCAGCATGGTGCCTCCCACGGCCAGGAATCGGTCGTCAGCGGAAAACGCCAGGCCTTCGGAAAGAATTTCGGGCGCAAGCGGTGAAGCACCTTGCCGGAAGCGACATCCCAAACGGCCACGTAGTCCGTTCCGCCGATGATATTTACCGCAAGCTGCTTGTCGTCGGGCGAGAAGGCGATTGATTCGACGGTCTCTGGACACCGGAGGGTCTGGAGGACCTTCGCTGTGGCCAGCTCGAGCAGGCAGACGTTCCCGTCCAGTCCACCCACTGCCATCGTCTTTCCATTTCTTGAAATAGCCACTTTTTCCGGAAAGAACTTGGCCGTCTTGGCAAGAATGGGCCGGACCTTCGTTGGGGATGAGGTGTCCCACACGCAAACGTCTCCCTCCTGTGTCACGTACACCACGGACTTGCCGTCGGGCGCAAAGGCCACGTCTTTGATCATTCCGCTCTGACCGTTCAGGCGTGGCACTTGGATTGCGGCGGTCGGTCTAGGCGCCGTCCGTTCCCAGATCTTCAACTCTGTTCCGTCCTTGGGCAACACGGCCGAAACCGCCTTGCTGCCGTCGGGGGCAATGGCGATCCGTTGGAACCGTTCATAGCGATCTGGGGTGGTCGTGCCCATGTCGATGAAGCCAGCCAGACGGCCGGTTGACAAATCCCACCAGGTGAGCCGCGTGGTCCATTCGCCTCTTTTGTGCGCGATCTGGTGGGCGGTAACGGCGAATCTCCCGTCCGGCGTGATTGCAGCCGACGGCATCATCACAGGCTGCCCGAAACGCTCCATAAAGGCGGCACTGCCGTCGGCGACCCAGATTCGTTGAAAGACTCTCCCGTTGGTCGCATCCCACCACAAGAACTCGCACCCGCCAGAATTCACTTGTTTGAAAGTCACAATCGACTTTGGGTACTCGGCAAACGTCACGGCAGATACTTTGCCGCCGGCCTCCATGCCCGGGACCCGGAATCGCGTCGTGCCCAGCCGCGCAATTGCCCCGGCCGGCAGCGGGTCGCCGTAAAGGTCCAAACGCGCCGCGGACGCCGGCGAGCCGTCCCCTTGCGGCGGACTCGCCAGGACTTTGTCTGTCAGTTCCGGGCGGACGAGCCCGGCCAGCGTAAGAACCAGGATCGATGCCACGAGTGCGAACTTCTTCACAATGGAGTCTTCCGCGCGACGCTTGGAAAGCAAACGGCGGATCCGCCCATGGAGTCTTCCCCCTCGAACCGCTACCGATGCGACAGCGCCGGGGCCGGCGCTCAGTTGCAGGAGCGTCTCGGCATAGCTTCGAGCGCCGCCGGACGCGGCTGCCGCGTCATCGCACGCCCACTCGGCGCACTCGTCGAGTTTGCGCACTGCATACCAGGCAAGCGGGTTGAACCAGTGCGGGAGCGCTATGGCCCTGGCGAGCAGCGATTTCCAAAGGTCGCCGCGGCGGTAGTGGGCCAGCTCGTGGCCGAGAATTGCCCGCCGTTGTTTTGTCGTTAGCTTGCTCCACATGGTTCGCGGAACGAGCAGAGCATAGCCGCTGGGAAGGAGGCAAAGGGCGGGACCTATTCCCGTGGAAACGCATAGTGGGACCGCCCGCCCGACGCCGTTCGCGGCAAGCAGCTCGTGCCACTCCTGCTGCCACTCCGGCGGAGGACTTTCAAGGTCGCCGAGGCGCCGCAGATAAGCCACGTAGCGGACCGTCAACGATATCAACGCGGCAACGATCCCCAATCCCCACCCGATCAGCACTGCCTGGGCCAACGAAAAAGCCGATTGCCATGTCCCGGCATCGGGCCCGCCGCCGGTGCGGCAGGACTATCGGCTGCTGGGTTCTCCGCCGGGCCTCGTTCCGGTCGCACGTGCAGGTCCGCGTACTCGCCCGGAGGCGCCGCCCGCGCAGCGGCCGCCTGCGCCGGCAATGTACTTCGCTCAACCGACGGAGCAGGCCGATGCCACGGAATCTGGACCGGCAGGGAGACAAGCCAAAGTCCATTCGCAAGCGCCAATGACCACAAAGCCCCGCGCACCGAATGTGAAGCCGGTTTGAAGATGCGGACCACGCAGGCTACAACGAGCGTCGCCAAACTCAGCAACAAAGTGCCCCGAACCAAAGCCGCAAGAAACGCGTCGTTGAAACTGGACATCGGTCATTCTCCTTCAGGTTTTTCGGCGTCTGAAGTCCTTGCCGACTCGCTCAGGAGTTTGCGCAAATCGCGGACTTCCGCCGGCGTAAGGGGTCGTTCGGAAAGCAAATGAGCGACCAGTGGCACGACGCTTGACTGCCGCGTGGTCTTCAAGACCTGGTCCAATTGCCTGGCGGTCACGTCCTGGCGTGTAACCGCCGCCTCATAGATGGCGGGCCGGCTGTCGCTGCGAGTTACCAACTTCTTGACGACAAGCCGATTTAGCCGCGTTTGCATGGTGGGATAACTCACCGGCCGGCCATAGCGGCCGAATCGCCGCGCGGCATCCGCCAGCCCCAGCGGGCCTTCGTCCCAAAGCATCGTGAGGATCTCCATTTCCCCCGTACTTAGCCGCGATCCTCGCTTCGCCATCGGTCACCCCCTAGTTATTACAAGTGTCATAATATATGAGTATACCGGTTTCTGCAACGGCGTCAAGGAGTATCTCAACGAAAAAGCGATTCAGTTTCCTCCTAGTGCGGTTCTCTGCCGCAACGCCTCATAGAACAAAACAGCGGCGGTAGCCGAGACGTTCAAACTGTCGGCTGCGCCGAGCATCGGCAGACGGATGGCGCGGATGTCGTCGGCCGTCCAGAGTGGACTAAGGCCGTCGGCCTCGCTCCCCAAAACGATCGCCATCGGGCGGCGATAGTCGATCTCCGTGTAGATGGCCGATCCTTCCACTCGGGCGGCGACTATTTGCAGCCCTTTGGTTCTTAACCAAGCGAGGGAATCCTCCGCCGAGGCCACGGCCGCGGGCAGCGAAAAAATCGTCCCCAGGCTGGCGCGGATCGCATTGGGATTGTAGAGATCGGTCCGCGGATCGGCCAGCACCAAGGCGGAGACGCCCGCTGCGTCCGCGCTGCGGAGCACTGCGCCGATGTTGCCCGGCTTCTCCACGCCTTCCAATACGGCTACGAGCGGATTATTGGGCAGAACGATGTCTCCGAGCCCATGCGGCGGAATCGCCGCCACGGCCACAATGCCCTCCGCGCGCTGGCCAAACGCCAGCCGGGAAAATACCTGCTCGTTGACTTCCAAAACCTCGGCGCGGCTGCCGGGAAGGATTTCCAACAGTTGCTGCGCTTCGGTGCCGCGGCATAAATCTGGGCAAACAAACACCTCTTGCAAGGCCACGCCCGCGGCGATCGCCCTAGCGATTTCCCGCGCGCCATCGATCAGAATGCGCTGCTCTTTCTTCCGCTGCCGATGATCGCGGAGCCGCGCGGCCAGTTTGACCCGGGGGTTGTGCGGGCTGGTGATCATGCCGGCAAGATCACGTCGGAGAGCAGGAATTTGCGGAGTGATTTCACCACGCCAAGAAAATGCTCGCGATCTACCGGCTTGGTAAGGAAGCTTTCGGCGCGGAGGTTTTCCTCTTTGAGGATTTCTGCGTGCGTCGGCGACGCGGTGAGAACGACCACGGGAATGCGCGACAGCCTCGGATCGCCGCGCATCTCGCTCAGCACGGCGCGGCCGTCCTTCTTCGGCATTTGCATGTCCAAGAGGACCACGTCCGGCCGCGGCACGCGGGCGAAATGGGCTTCTCGCCGCAGGAATGCTAGCGCCTCCTCGCCGTCGCGGACCAGGCTAATCCGGCAGGGCACCTGGCCTGCCCGCAAGGTTTCGATGGTCAGGCCCGCGTCCTCCAAGTCGTCTTCCACGAGAAGGACCTCCATAGGCCGGCCCATCAGCTTGTCGTGCGTCATTTGACCTCCTTCATTCCGCCTGAGATACGCTTCGTTCCCAAGAAGACCCGGCCGCCCTGATCGACCCAGCCGGGCGCCGTATCGCCGGTCAGTTCCGTGGACAACAGGTGTGTTTCGGAGTTGGCCGAGGTCATCAATTGCGATTCACCGTTGCCGAACAGCTTGCACCCGTCGAGGGCCACCTGGGCGGCGCCACCCACGCAGACGCCGCGCTGGCCGTTGGCCGTGCAGGTGACGTTCTTGAGAACCACATCCCGCGCCCGGCGGCCGCCGACACGCCGTCGGCTTGGAACCCCTTGATCGTGAGATTGCGAATCACGACCTGCCGGACTCGATAGAGCGAAATGCCCGTGGGCAGTTCGGCGTAGCTCAGCCGGTAGTCGTGCGGCAGCTTGGTCCGATCGACGGCGAAGTAGATCGCCCCTTCCAACGCGCACCATTGCATTGGCTCCAACCGCGGCGGGAAAGCGGTCCCTCGGGCCAGCGGCAGCGGCGCGATCGCCCGGCCCTGGAAGAACAGCACGCCCTGAGTCAGCGTTCTGGGGCGGAAGCAAAAGATGTCGCCGCGATAGTGCGTCCAGCCGTCGCGCGGGATTGGCGCGGAGCCATCGAGCGTCGCACCGTTGCCATCGAAGATAAACGGTATCAGCGGGGCCGAACCGCTATTCCGCGAGCCCACGAGAGAGACACACTCGCGGTAGGGCTCGTCGTTCTTGGCGAGCATGACGCGATCGCCCGCCTCGGCCAACCGCAGAGCCTTGGCGATGGTCCGCACGGGTCCGGTCGCGTCGTTCACGCCACGGGCGTGGAGCCCCGTGTTTTTGTCGTCCCCGGCGACGTTATCGACATAGATATCGCGGGCGGCCGCACGGCCCGCCAGCAAGCAGACGACAAAGCCCGCCCAAATTGCGCTGCGCATCGCTCCGGTCCCTCCCGTCGGTGAAGCTTTAGAGGCTCGATCACAACCGATCACATGGCACGATTGACGCAGCCCGAGGATCGGTTTTTTTAGAGACGCTGAAACCGTATTTTAACATGAAACCTTAGTTTTCCGCAAACCGGTTTCCCAGGCGTGGCGAAATTGACGCCCGACGGCTATAGTGATTCGTTGTGGATATTCCCTGGTTTCCACGCAACTGATGCGTCTTCCCGCCTTTGCCGATCCCTTTTTTCGTCACGGAGCACCCGCCATGAAACGCCTGTCTTTCTTCCTGCTTTCGATCTCGATCTCTGCCGCGCCGCTTCTTTGCTGGGCCGAAGCGCCCCTGCCGAAGTTCAAGAAGATCGTCCTGTCCGACAAGTTCTACTGCGAAGGGGCCAACGTGGGCGACTTCAATAACGACGGCAAGCTCGACGTCGTGGCCGGGCCGTGGTGGTTCGAGGGGCCCGATTTCACGAAGAAGCACGAGATTTATACGCCCAAGTCGTTCGATCCCCACAACTACTCCAACAACTTCCTCACGTTCACTGGCGATTTCAATGGCGATGGTTGGCTCGACGTGCTTCAGGTGCCATTTCCAGGCACCGATGCCTTCTGGTACGAGAACCCCGGTCCCAAAGGCGGTCCTTGGAAGAAGCACGTCGCCGTCCACGATTGCGGCGACGAATCGCCGGGGTGGTTCGATATCAACGGCGACGGCCGGCCGGAGTTGGTCTATTGCATCACCGGACAGTTGGGCTATGCCAAGTGGGACCCGAAACGGCCCGACGATCTTTGGAAGTTCCATCCGATTGCTCCCAAGGACACGCGGTTCCAGAAGTTCACGCACGGAGTCGGCGCGGGCGACATCAACGGCGACGGCCGCATGGATATCGTCGAGGCCCAAGGCTGGTGGGAGCAGCCGGCCGATGCCAAGCCGGGCCAACAATGGATCAGGCATCCCTTCAAGTTCGCCGAGGCCGGCGCGCAGATGGCGGTTTACGATGTCGACGGCGACGGCCTGAACGACGTGATTACTTCCTGGCACTGCCACCACTACGGCCTGGTCTGGTATCAGCAGCAGCGCAGCGCGAGCGGCGAGATTTCCTGGAAGCAGCACGTCATCCTGCCGCCGAAGCCCGATCTGAAATCGGACGCCTTGCGGATCAGCCAAATGCACTCGCTGGACCTGGCGGACATGAACGGCGACGGCGCGATGGACATCGTGACCGGCAAACGCTACTGGGCGCACGGCCCGAACGGCGACGTCGAGCCGGACGCCCCCGCGGTGCTTTATTGGTTTGAGTTGCATCGCGATAAGGCGGCCGGCGTACAGTTCATTCCGCACAAGATCGACGACAACTCGGGCGTCGGCACGCAGGTCATCGCGCGGGACCTTAACGGCGACGGCGTGCCGGATATTGTCGTGGGGAATAAGAAAGGGATTTTTGTGTTCTTGAGTGAGACGGGGAAGTAATACTGAGAGACGCCGCTCACCGCCGAACGACAGAACTCATCTGCGGCCTCAGTCGGGCGAGGCAATATTATCATGTTCTGAGACACCGCCATTTGCGCGGGCCGTCAGGTGCGGCGTCTGGATCAGCACGTCCTATCCGTTAGGCTCTAAAGTACCAAGCTTCTTAACGAGCGCGGTATTGAACGCCTTTGCATCTTTGCCGTAATGCGCTCTCCGACGGCAGTTCGGGCACACCCCAATCACCTTCGCGGGGTGATCGGGCCCTTCATCGGCCAACCGCGTAGTGTGATGTGGCTCCAAGATAGGGGTAGGGAGAGCCGGTTGAGTCCGGCTCCCCCTCCCTCCGAACCGGACTGGCGATTTTCTCGCATCCGGCTCTCCAGTTGATGGTGTTACCTCAGTGAGGATTGTACAAAACGATTATGGGCGGTTTGCAAGGACCACAGCCCATGCTCGTCGAAGAAGCGATTGGGCCAACGTTGTTGGTCTGTTCCGCGTGCCCGTCCGCGCCGTTTCCGTCGCCGACGCAGAATGCTGCGCAGGCGGCCACGAATCCAGCCATCCAGTTGGCGGAATACCGAACCACGACAGTGGCGAAAGTAGGTGAACCATCCACGAAGCTGCCGACTCAGTCGGGAGCACGTGAAGAGCAGGTCATGCCCGTTCGTGCGTTTCGTCTTCTCACGGACCGCATCCTTGAGTTTCTTTAGGCTCTTTTGCCGCGGTACACGCAGGTCGCTGCGGAAGTGATAGCCCAGAAAATCGAAACTCTCGCTGCGAGCGTCTACGATCTTGGTTTTCGTTGGATGCAGTGTCAGGTCGTTTTCGTTGACCCAACCTTGCACCACTGCCAAGGCCGCATCCGCGTCCTCGCGGGTCTTACACAGGATCACGAAATCGTCTGCATAACGCACCATCGCATAGCCGGCATCGGTCAATGCATGATCCAGCGGGTTGAGGTAGATGTTGGCCAAGAGTGGCGATAGGACCGCTCCTTGCGGCGTGCCCGTCTCCGGTGTCCACTGCCGCAATCCGTCCAGCACGCCCTGCTCCAAGAACATCTCCACTAACCGCAGCACGCGATTGTCCGACACTTTCTCGCGCAGGCGCGCCATCAGCCGTGGTTTCGAGATCGTGTCAAAATAACTCTTGAGGTCCGCATCGACCACATAGACGTGCCCGGCCTTCAGCAGCTCTTCGACTCGCTCCAGGGCCTGATGACAGCCCCTTCCGTGTCGAAAGCCATAGCTGACCGGTTGGAATGTGGCGTCGAAGATCGGTTCCATCACGTGCAGTAGCGCGGTCTGCACCACGCGGTCCCGCACGGTCGGAACTCCCAACGGTCGTTGTTCCGTGCTTCCCGGTTTCGGTATCCAGACTCGCCGCACCGCCTGCGGACGATACGTATTGGTTCGCAGGGCCTCGTACAGTTTGTCCAGTTCTTTCAGGCAATTCTCCTGAAAGTTCGCGACCGTTTGATGGTCCACCCCTGCCGCTCCCCCGTTGTCGATCACATGTCTGCTGGCGACAAACAGGTTCAGCGGAGCATACGCCTTGTCAATCAACGTGTGCCATTTTCCTCCTCGCACTCCTTGTTCAAGTGTTGTCAACATGCAATCTGTCCATACGCACGAGTTCGCCCAGTCGCGGATCGACGGCGGCTTTCCGGCGGGGGTAGCCGCGAACGGCACTGTCACCGGTTCGTTATTCTTCTCTCGTAGTTTGGACATCGTGCATCCATCTTCCTGCACCCCTTCGCTCCACCGGCGTTACCCGGCTTCGCCGCTACTATGGGTGCTCTGACTCCTGGGCGGTCGGCTCTTCGTATCCTTATCAGGGACAATGAACGCCGTCCTTGAATCCGTCCAGGTCTCTCTCTCCTTACGACGCTTGACCTTCCGACCATTCCGTCCTCAACCACCGTTCTGCCATTTCCCCATCTGGCTTTCGCACGTTACCTCAGCCAGTATAGGCCGCCGCGTCTATCCCCCGGGCAGACCGATCAGGTCGGAGGGATCGCCGTCACGCGATCGGAGGTTCGCCATTGGCTAGCAGGCTCCCCGACAGGCTTGGCCGAATCAGGTTCGTCATCCTACGGACTGGTCATTCGCCTCCAGTTGCTTCCCACCCCTTCTCGCGAAGACGCGGTTACTTTCGACTAAAGGTTCGTAACGTACACCTTGCGGGGACTTGCACCCCGCCGATCAAACGCTTTCAGAGACGCACTAACCCGAACCATCAGGTTTGCGAAAAGGCGCAGGTGCGTTGCATGCCTCGCATCGCCCGTTTGCTCGGCACATGACATAAAGATGGATTGCCCGGGATCGAACTCGAAATACGGTCAACCGCTCTTTCCGCGCGGCATTCGGGCGCGCCTTCAGCAAAGCGGCTTTCCGCAATTCGGCAATGTTCGCGGTTGCCAACGCCTTTTCATCGAATCGGCCGATTGGTTTTCTATCGGCCTGCCACTCCAGGAGCCGAAGACGCTCGGTTTTTCATGCGAAAAAAGCTTTTCATCTGTGGCAGCACTTACTTGGACACTTGGCGTCTTACGAAGCAACTGCGTGGCGAGGCTTTGCTCTGGCGTTTGAGAGGCCGACCGATAGGCGCCTCGTCTGGCAATGCGCCTCCAGATTTCATTGACGTGCAGCGGTGTACCCGCTGCACGGAGAACCTCAACAGCCTCATTGTGCAGTGTTCTTCGTGCCACAGACGTTCTCCATACTCCATAGGTGAATTGGTATTCTACCGCCGAAATTCGCTAAAACATTACCGCGTCTTCGCGGGCCAGTATAGCGGGCCGCCTCAATGCGCAAATTTCAAGCGACCTTGCGTTTCAGTCATCATTCACTTCTCGTTCTCCTGCCCACTCGATGAGTTTTCGTCGTAGTTCCTGCTTGCTCGGTAGATAAAGTTGGTACTCGTGGGCGTGAATGTTGATGTCCTTGGGAAGCGTGATGCGCACCATCGCCTTGTTCTTCTGCTTGCAAAGAATGATACCGATGGTGGGCGACTCGTCGGGCAACTTCAACTCCTGGTCGAACGTGTTCACGTACATTTGCATCTGGCCAAGGTCTTGATGGGTCAGCTTGCCGAGTTTCAGATCGATGAGCACGTAGCAGCGGAGCAGGCGATTGTAGAAGACCAGGTCAACGTAATAATGCTCGCCATCGAACGTGAAGCGGCGTTGCCGCGATTCGAAAAGGAATCCCTTGCCAAGTTCGAGCAGGAAATGCTCGATCTGGTCGATGATGGCCGTTTCGAGATCGGTTTCTGAATACGCGCTTCGTTCATCCAATCCCAAGAACTCCAGCACGAGCGGTTCCTTGAGAATGTCCTGGGGCCGGGCAACTAACTGACCTTCCTTCGCGAGTTTGCGGATGCCGTCCCTGTTTCGGCTCAACGCGAGACGCTCGTAAAGGCTACTGTCGAACTGGCGTCGCAGCTCACGTACGGTCCAATCTTGCACGGTCGCTTCAATTTCGTAGAAGTTGCGTTCATCGGGGTTCTTGATGCCAAGCAGGAAGACGTAATGCGTCCAGCTCAAGGTGAAGGGATGCGGTCGATCAGGGGCGAATTGGCCAGTCAATGACCGGCCTTTCTGATCGCCTGTGAATTGGCCAGTCACTGACTGGCCAATTCGCCGTTGATTCTGTAAGTAGAATTGCCGCATGGACTTAAGATTCGAAAGCGAGAAACCTTTGCCGAATTCGGCCGTAAGCCGCTCCGAAAGTGCGTTAAGAATTGCCTTCCCGTAGGTCGCCCGATCCTTTCCCTTCTGCTCCTGTTCAAAAATCCGCCGGCCGATCTCAAAATTGGTATGCACCTGCACAAGGTCAACGCCGCGCGCCACCGTAGCACAGGCGCAAAGAATCAAACCTCGAACGTCTTCGACGAATGTTCTGGACAGCTTCATATCAATGTACCCGCTGCCCCGGCTTGGCTCCTACGTCGGGAACCAGCAAATACGCCTCGCCCTCGCCGCCAGCGGCGAGGATCATGCCTTCGCTAACGCCGAACTTCATCTTCCGCGGCGCCAGGTTGGCGATGCAGATGAAAAGCTTGCCGACAAGCTCTTCGGGCTTGTAGAAGCCCTTGATGCCGGCGAAAATCGTGCGCGTGTTATCGCCGCCGAGGCTGACCGTGAGTTTCAGCAGTTTCTTCGCTTCCGGCAGCTCTTCCGCGGCTAAAATGCGGCAGACCCGCAGGTCGACCTTCACAAAGTCGTCCATCGTGCATTCGGCTGCCAGCGGCTCGGCCTTCAGCGGAGCGTCGTCGTCAAGATTGGTGGGCCCGCGGTCGCTGGGCTCCCTTGTCCCACCCTACCGTCTCCAACTTCCTCCGGCTCGGCGCTGGCCGCGATCATCGCCTCGACCTTCTTCGCGTCGAACGCGCTGCGTGAGATGCTGGAACTTGCCGACCTTCGTGCCGACGAGCGGCTGCTGCGACTGCTCCCAGCGAGTGATCGGATCGCCGAAGAACTCGCCGATGTCGTGCGCCATCTTGGGCAGCACCGGGGCCAGATAGACGGCCAACTGCCGGAACAAGTTCAGCCCGATCGTGCAGACGTCCAACTGCCGCGCGGCCTGGTCGGGCCCGTTCAGGTTCCAAGGGGCGTTCTCGTCGATGAACTTGTTCGCCCGGTCCGCCGCGGCCATGATCGTCCGCATCGCTCGGGCGAAATCGCAGGCCTCGTAGGCCGCGGCGATCTCCTCGCCGTCCTTGGCCGCCTGGGCGAACAGCCCGCCGTCGTCCGGATAGGCGGCGGCCAGCCCGCTCTTGCGGACGAAATTGGCCGTGCGGCTGGCCGATGTTCACGACCTTGCCCACCAGGTCGGCATTGACCTTGCTGAGGAACTCGTCGAGGTTCAGATCGAGGTCGTCGACGTTGCCGCCGAGCTTCGAGGCGTAGTAGTAGCGCAGGTAGGCCGGGTCGAGATGTTCCAGATACGTCGCCGCCTGGACGAACGTGCCCTTGCGCTTCGACATCTTCTCGCCGTTGACGGTCAGGAAGCCGTGGATGTGGACCTTCGTCGGCAGGCTGAAGCCGGCCGTCTTGAGCATCGCCGGCCAGAAGAGCGTATGGAAATAGGTGATGTCCTTGCCGATGAAGTGGTGGATCTCGGTCTGGTCGCTCCGCCACCAATCGTCAAGCTGCTCGCCGTGCCGGTCGCACCACTGTTGCGTCGAGCGCGATGTAGCCGATCGGGGCGTCGAACCAGACGTACCAGTAGTTGCCCGGACTGTCGGGAATCTCGAAGCCGAAATACGGCGCCGGCCGCGAGACGTCCCAATCGCGGAGCGGCTCGTGGAGGAAATGCCCCTTGAGATAATTGGCGATTTCCGGCTGCAAGGCCCCGCTGGTGCTCGCCCACTGGTCGAGAAACCCGTGCAGCTGCTCGATGTTCACGAACAGGTGCTTGGCCGTGCGAAGCTCGGGCGTTGCGCCGGAAAGCGTGCTCTTCGGGTCGATCAGTTCGACGGCGTCGTAGTGCGATGCGCACTTCTCGCAACTGTCGCCGTACTGATCCGGCGTCATGGCACTTGGGGCACGTTCCCTTGACGAATCGGTCGGCCAGAAACGTGCCGGCCACGGGATCGTAGAGCTGCTGAACCTCTTTCTCGCGGACCAGTCCCGCGTTTCGCAGAGCGGCCCAGATCTCGCGGCAGAGAACCTCGTTCTCGCGCTGTGCGTGCTGCCGTAGTTGTCGAACTCGATCTGAAAACCGGCAAAATCGGCCAGGTGGGCCTGCTGCATGTCGGCGATCAGTGCTCTTCGCTCACGCCCTCCTTGCGGCTCGGATCATAATCGCCGTGCCGTGCGTGTCGTCGGCGCAGACATAAATGCAGCGTCGGCCGCGGAGTTTCTGGAATCGGACCCAGAAGTCGGTCTGGATATACTCGACCAGGTGGCCCAGATGGATCGGACCATTGGCATAGGGCAGGGCACTGGTGACGAGGATGCGTTTCATTGACAATCCATTGTTCCGGAGGCGTGTCGAAAAGGGGAATTCTAGGCTCTAAGCCGCCGGCAAGCAACCACCCGCGCCGGCAGGCGCCCGGCGGTATGGATCTTCACACAGTGGCGGCGATCAAATAGAATCAAATAGAATTGATCGGCAGGAACCACCTATGACTACTGAAAACCACGAACCGGCGATCGCCATTATCGACTACGGCATGGGCAATCTCCGCTCCGTGCAAAAGGCGTTCGAGAAGGTCGGGCATCCGGCCGTAATTACCAATGACCCGGCGGTCGTCGCCAAGGCCGCCAAAGTGGTCCTGCCGGGCGTCGGCGCAGTTTGAGGACGCCATACATGAATTGCGGCAGCGAAATCTCGTTCGTCCCGTGCTCGATGCGATTGAGTCGGGCAAACCGTTCCTTGGCATTTGCCTGGGGCTACAGCTCTTATTCGATGTGGGCTATGAAAACGGCCGCCACGAGGGGCTCGGCGTGCTCCGCGGCGAAGTCGTTCGCTTCGATCTGCCGGAAGAATACTCCGTGCCGCACATGGGCTGGAACCAGCTCGATATCGCTCGCTGTCCGCCTGTATTGCAGGGCGTCGATCCGGGCACCTACGTCTACTTTGTCCATTCCTATTACGTCGTTCCCGAGGACGCCGCGGTCATCGCCACGACCACCGACTACGGCGGTCCATTCTGCTCGATGATCTGGCGAGACAACGTCTTTGCGTCCCAGTTCCACCCGGAAAAGAGCCAGTCGCACGGTCTGAAGATTCTGCGGAACTTTGCCTTGTTGAAGGGCGCCTAGTTGAGCGGGTAGACTCGGTCGATGGCTCGAAAACCGCGCAAACCGTCGCCGCATCGTTTGCTTTCGCCGCGCCAGAAGCGTCGCAGCCCGTAGCGAGAAGCAATCGCTCTTGGTGGCGCGAAGCGAGCGTGTGCGGCCTGCTTGCCGCGGCAGTCGCGGTCGCCTTCCTGCCAGCCCTGTCGGCGCCCTTCCTGCACTTTGACGACGACATTTACGTCTTCAATGAACGACACGTGACCACGGGACTCACGGCGGCAAATTGGGACTGGGCGTGGACCAAAACCCATGCCGCGAACTGGCATCCGCTGACGACCCTCTCCCACATGCTCGATTGCCAAGTCTTCGGTCTGCGGGCATGGGGACATCACCTGACGAACCTCATTCTCCATGCCGTCGTCGCGATGCTCGTCTTTCTGGTCGTGAAGCAGATGTCGGGCCGATTCTGGACATCGGCCGCTCTGGCGGCGGTTTTTGCGGTCCATCCGTTGCGCGTCGAATCGGTCGTCTGGGTTGCCGAACGAAAAGACCTGCTCTGCGCGGTCTTTTTCTGGGCGACCCTGGCGGTATACGTCGCCTACGCCCGGCGGCCATTTTCCCCGCTCCGCTATAGTCTGGTAGTTTTTTGTTTTGCCCTGGCCTTGCTGGCCAAACCGATGGCGGTCAGCTTGCCGCTCGTGTTGCTCGTGCTCGATTATTGGCCGTTGAGAAGGATGCAAGCCGGCCGATGGTCCGCGCTCTTGCTTGAAAAGCTGCCGCTCGTGGTAATGTCCGCTGCTTTGTGCGTCAAGACGCTCGTGGTTCAGCATGAGGCGGTGCAATTGAACCAATCAATCCCGTTTTCGACACGAGTCTTGAATGCCGTACTTTCCTATCAGGGCTACCTGGCAAAGACGTTCTCGCCCGCCGGTCTGTCGGGCCACTATCCCCTTCCACGGCAGTTTTCCATGCCGGCGGTTTTGGCGGCAGCCACATTATTGCTCGCGATCTCGATATTGGCTATAACTTTCCACCGCTCGCGGCCCTATCTGCTGGCCGGCTGGCTATGGTATCTCGGGATGCTCGTTCCCGTGATTGGGTTAGTGCAGGTAGGTCGTCAGGCGATGGCCGACCGCTATACCTATTTGCCGCAGATCGGCCTTTTATTGGCGATCGTCTTCACGGTGGCCGACCTTCTCGCCCGGCGGCCGCGGCTCCGCGGGGTGGCTTCCGCGTTTGTGGCCGCGATCGCGGCAGTCTTGATCGTCGCCTCCTGGCAGCAAACTCGTTACTGGCAAGACGACATCACTTTCATCCAACGGGCGTTGGATTGCAACGAGGACGATTCCGAGATGCACAGCAACATGGCGGCCGCGCTGATTGAGAAGCAAGACTTTGTCCCGGCACTGACTCACGCACAGCGAGCGGCGGAGTTGGATCCCGATTCCGCTTCCGCACATGCCAATCTGGCAAACATCTTGATGGCCCTGGATCGGCCGGACGCCGCCCTGCCACAAGCCCAGCGAAGCGTGGAACTCGATCCCAACCACGCCGAGTACCGCTATATGCTCGGCAAAGCGCTGCATCTAAACAATCGCGACCGCGAAGCCATGCAACAGTTCTTGGAGGCGAAGCGGCTTCGCACCGGCGGAAGTCCCGCCGCCTTGCATTCAGGGACGCATTAAAGTTGCGCGAACTTGCGCTGAATCGACGCGGATACCTACTTCCGCCAGTTCCTGGGGCTGTGTAAAATTGCCTTCTCTGGGATGACTCAACGTCGGATTAGTCCAAGCGCGAGGTACCAAAGGTGGAAGTCTGGCCTGCAATTGACCTGCGCGGAGGAAAATGCGTGCGCCTCCAGCAGGGGGATTACGATCGCGAAACCGTCTTCGGCGACGATCCGGCGACTATCGCCCCTCAGTGGGCCGATCAGGGGGCCAGGCATCTCCACCTTGTCGATCTCGATGGCGCCCGTGACGGCCAGCCGAGAAACCTCGCAGCCGTTGCCGCGATTCTCAAAGCCGTCAAGCTGGAATGCGAGCTTGGCGGCGGAATACGCGATGAATCGACGATTCGTGAACTGCTCGACCTGGGTCTCCGTCGACTCGTGATCGGCACGCTGGCCATCCGCGAGCCGCACTGGTTTCGCGACATGTGCCGGCTTTTCCCCACCGGTTGGTACTGGGCATCGACGCTCGCGACGGCCACGTTGCGACGCACGGCTGGCTTCAGACCAGCAACATGGCGGCTACAGAGCTTGCCCAGCAGTTCAGCAAGGAGCCGCTGGCAGCGGTCATTTACACGGACATTGCCACCGATGGCATGCTCGCCGGGCCCAACTTTGCCGCAATGGCCGAGATGCAGGCGGCCGTCGACCTGCCGGTGATTGCCTCTGGGGGCGTGACGACCGTCGCGGACGTCGCCCAACTGGCGGCGATACCGATGGCCGGCTGCATTATCGGCCGGGCCCTCTATGAAGGAACCATTACCCTGCCCGACGCACTTGCCGCGGCAGGCGCACAACAGCTTTCAGCCCTAAACACTGAAAACTGAACACTTTAGAAAGATTCTCTCATGGCTAAACTCTCAGTCGCGGACATTCGCAACGTGGCATTTGCCGGACACGGCTCGGCGGGAAAAACGGCCCTCCTAGACAAAATCCTCTCCATGACCGGCACGATCAACCGCCCGGCCAGCGTTGACGACGGCACCAGCATCTGCGATTTCGACGAAGAAGAGAAGATCCACCACCATACGCGTCGAGGCCAACGTCGTCCACTTCGACCACGGCGGCAAGCACTTCTACGCGATCGACACGCCGGGCTATCCCGACTTCATCGGCCAGACGATTGGCGCCCTGCGCGCGGTCGATACCGCGGTCGTCGTGATCAACGCCCAGAGCGGGCATCGAGGTCAACACCCGGCGGGTTTTCCAACGAAGCGGGCAAAGCCGGGCTCGGCCGCATCATCGTCATCAACAAGATGGACGCCGACAACATCGACTTTCCGGCCCTGGTCGACGGCATCCAGGAGCTGTTCGGCAAGGCGTGCCTGCTGTTGAACGTGCCGCTGGGCCAGGGGAACTGATTTCCACGGCGTGGCCAGCACGCTCCACCTGCCCGCCGACACTGCCGGGGCACTTGTCGATCCCAATGCAATTCACACCTCGCTCATCGAGTCGATCATCGAGGTCGACGAAGAGGTCATGACCCGCTACTTCGAGGGGTCGCAGCCGACCGACGAGGAGATCGGCCGGCTGATCGTCCAGGCGGTGGCCGGGCGGAACGCTGATCCCGATCGTCTGCTGCTCGGCCAAGACCGGCGTGGGCGTGCAAGGAACTGCTCGACGCCCTGGCCTTCTGCGGCCTGCCGCCAGGACGCAGTCCATCGCACGGCCAAGAACGCGCCGGAAACAAGGTGGTCGAGGTGAAGGCCGACCCGGCCGGGCCGCTGGTGGCCCAGGTGTTCAAGACCCGCATCGACCCCTTCGTGCAGAAGCTCAGCTTCATCCGCATTTTCTCCGGCACGCTGAAGAGCAACGAGATGCTCCACGCCGGGGCATCCGCAAAGGCGTGAAGATCGGCCAATTGTTCGAGGTCCAGGCCGACGAGACCGAAGCCGGTCGAATCGCGCCGGCGCCGGACAGATCGTGGCCGTGGCCAAGGTCGAAGATCTCAAAACGGGCATGTCGCTGGGCGATCTGCCTGCTGCCGCATCTCCATTCCCCACGCCGATGGTCGGCCTGGCCGTCACGCCCAAGAGCCGCGGCGACGAGGCCAAAGCTCTCCGGCGCTTGCACAAGATCGACAAGGAAGACCCCACCTTCCACATCGATCGCGACCCGCAGACCAAGGAGATGGTGACCTACCGGCATGAGCGAACTGCACCTGCAGATCCTCCGCGAGCGGCTCAAACGCCGCGACAAGGTCGAAGTCGAGACCAAAGAGCCGAAAATCCCCTATCGCGAAACGGTCCAGGCCAACGCCGAAGGCAGCTACCGGCACAAGAAGCAGACGGGCGGCCGCGGCCAGTTCGGCGAAGTGCATATCCGCATGTTTCCCTTGCCGAAGGACACCAACGCCGGAAGAGTACTGCACTAAGGACCGCTTCCCCTCGATGAAGGAGTTCCATTACGACGAAGCGTACAACTTCGTCTGTCGTCGATTCGGTCGTGGGCGGCACGATCCCCAGCAACTTCCTGCCGGCCATCGAAAAAGGCTTCAAGCGAGCGCATGGAGCGGGGCGTGATCGCCGGCTACAAGGTGCAGAACGTTGCCGTCGAGGTCCACTTCGGCAAGCACCACCCGGTCGACAGCTCGGAGCAGGCCTTCAAGACGGCCGGCTCGATGGCCTTCCGCAACGTCTTCCATGCAGGCCAAGCCGGGGCTTCTGGAGCCGATCGTGAAGATCGAAATCACCGTGCCCAGCGGCAAGGTGGGCGACATCACCAGCGACATGTCGGGCCGCCGCGGCCGCGTGCTCGCGCATGGACTCCGCCGGCGGCGACCTGCAAACGGTCATCGCCGAGGTCCCGCTGGCCGAAGTGACCACCTACGCCCGCAGCCTTTCCAGCATCACCGGCGGCCAGGGCAGCTACTCGCATGGAGTTCAGCCACTACGACGTCGTGCCCGGCAACGTGCTGCAGGAGATCATCGCCAAGGCGCAGATGAAGGAAGAGGAAGAGGAGTAGGTACAAAGGGAACAGAGTCACGCAGAAAAACGAAGAGGAAGAAAGACAAAGTCTCACGCAAAGGCGCTGAAGGCGCAAAGGGACGGGTGATTTGCAGCCAACTCCGTTGCGCTTCGCGCCTTTGCGTGAGATTCTTTTGTATGAAGTTCTTCGGGTGAGTTTTTTCATTTCTTTATTCAAAGAGATCATCAACGCACGAGAATGAAGTTGCCAAGATTATCGTGGACGTGGCGTATCACATCCATACGAAGCTAGGACCGGGCTTGCTTGAGTCGGTCTATGAAGCGGTGATGATACATGAGCTGCGCAAGAGAGGTCTGCACGTTGAAGATCAAGTCGAAATTCCCGTAAACTGGGATGGCATTACACTGGATTTGGGTTTTCGTGCGGATCTGATTGTCGAGCACTGCGTGATCATCGAGTTGAAGTCGATCGAAGCCGTCCATCCCGTACATAAGAAAATACTTCTGACATACCTCCGTATTGCCGACCAACGTCTTGGCTTCGTAATCAACTTCGGGGTTAACCTAATCAAGGATGGCATTTCGAGAATTGTAAATCGGCTGGAGGAATAGGAACAAAATCTCACGCCAAGGCGACTAAGATGTCTTCCTTTGCGCCTTAGCGTCTTGGCGTGAGAATTCCGACCGTATCCCATCTCGTAGTTTCAATTCAATTGTCGTCGCCCAAGAAGAAGAAAACCCCGCCGATCCGAAGATCGACGGGGCTTTCCCGAGCTTGGATTTCAATCTTTTCGACTAGGCCTTGGCGGCCTTGCGGCGACGATAGGCAAAGCCGAGGGCCGCGATGCCGCCGACGAGCAGGGCGATGGTGCCCGGCTCAGGGACGGGAGCGAACTCGGCGTCGTGGTTAACGACTGCCCAAACGTCGTTGTTTACGGTATCGAAACCCCACGAACCCAGCAGGTTGTTGAGGTTGGTGCCATGCCCCGCCGTGAAGGCCGCATAGCTGCCTCCGAAGTCGCCTACCGCGCCGGCGCCGGTTGTGTCGTTGCCAGCAACCGCGTTTTGCCAAACGCCAGTGTTCGCATTACGCGAGCCGAGGTATAGGAAGCCGCCGCTGGCGGCCGTACTTACGCTCGCCAACTGAGTCGGATCGTAGGTCATCTGGAGCACGTAAGCATTGGCCGTGCCGCCGGAGATACCATTCAGATTTACCACGTCACCGATGAGCTGTGGAAAGCCAGTGCCGCTGTTGGCGCTTTCGCCAGCCGACCGGCTGCGCCAGGCCATCGTGACCGAGCTGGACGAGGTCAAAGTGCCCGCCAGGATCGTGGCCGTGGTCTGGCCGATCCCGAACGAGGTAGCGCCCGTGCCGAGCGTGCTGGTCAACCCGGCCAAGTTCGTCACTCCGCCTTGGGTCGCATTCTGTTGGCCATAGGGGCCGCCTGGGATGCCATTGCCGTCCGAGCCGCCCAATTGCCAAGCACCCTTGCCGATTTCATTGGCCGTTACGGTCGGGGATGAGCTACTGACATTGCTGGCTGAGTCGGTGCCCGTGAAGGTTGGACTGGCCGAGATGGGACCAAACTTGCTGAGTGGCAGCGTCCATGTGCCGGTGACGGGTGTGCCTGGCCCGTTCCCGAGGCCGGTGCCGCTCGGCGGCGTGATGCTAAAGCTCCCGCCCGGTGCGGTCCAACTCAATGTGTTGGCCGTCGGAACGCCTGTGTTGCTAACATTGCCAGTCAAGCTCAAAAGTGTTCCGCCGAGGGTGGGAGCGCCGCCAGTGGCATCAGCGAGCGTTGCAGTTACTGTGCCGGAATTGCTTGTCACAACCCCAGTCGTGAACGTGAACGTCAACGCGCCGAGGCCCGCGTTGATCAGGGTGGTCGAGTTTGAACCGGCACCGACGAGCGCGTTATTGCCGTTTACAGACCCGGTTGACGTTCCGTCCTGCACCCACGTATACTTCTTTGTGGAGGGCGAAGTACCACCATAGTATGGTCCCGCACCCATGGCGGCGCTAGTTTGGCCGCCCGGAAGCGTGTAGCCAGAGAAAGATACGTCCACTGTTCCCACGAAGTACTCGACGCCGGCGTTGCCAGGAAGCACTGTCCCGCCGCTCGATGGAACGGAGTTGGGAATAACAGCCCACCAATGCGTCGAAGTGGTGTCCGTCGTAGCGCTGCCGCCAAGCCCTAACGCGCCGTAAACTGTAGTGAACGATGTACCGTGGGCCGAACCGCCCGCATTTACTGAGCCGGGACCGCTGGTTGCCCAACTGCCCCACGACACGTCCCCCTTAAGAGTTGAACTGGCAACAAAGAAATTGGACGAGATCTGACTAAGTTCCTCATTGCTTCCGGTTGCCGTTCCAGTGTTCGGCGTAATAAGGGCGTAAACATCGACGATGAATGTGGCGTTCTGGTCGCCCGCTCCAAAAGTTAGAGCCCGTGGTGTCGCGGCGTTAAAGTCGGGGGACGACGGGTTGACCTGAAGATCGACGAAAATATTGGCCGAAGCAGTCGCTGTGAAAAGGGCCAATGTGGCCACAGCGACAATCGCGGGAAGCATTTTCCTAGCGGGATGAAACATTTGCGGAACCTCGTGGTGAGTAGAATCAACGTGGGGAAGTGACAAGGAGCGACGTTTCTTTGATACACGCAAGCCGAGGGCGACAGCGCCCAGGCCCGAAAGGAGCAGCAACGCAGTTCCCGGCTCGGGAACGGCACTAGCACCCGAAGGCACAACCGGGCCGAAATATGGCGAGGGTGTGTTGCCAAGCTGGTAAGTCGGCGGATTTGCCTGATTGGTGGCGATCCAATCGCCAAGGTCGTCAGAGGCGACGACGCCCTCATAGTTCCAATCGCCGTCAATCCAGTCGACCGGGCCGCCCGTAATAGGGCTTATGTTGGAACCCCCGGGATTCTGGTTTGTTGCGACCCATGCAGAGAGATTATCGGCACCAATGGAGCCAATGTTGGAGCCATTCAGATAGGGGTCTCCGACCCAAGTGGTGGCGATAATCGACTGATCGGTACCTATATTGGAGATACTGCCGAAGGAGGTATACTGGGTAATGGAGTTATCCACCCAGCCGACCGCCAAGAGGCCAGCATATTGGGGCTGGCCGGGCGGCCCGTTCTGAGCAGCAGTGCTCATGATGCCGTTCGTGCCATTCCAAAAGCCGCCGTTCTCGTTGTTGTACCCTTCAACGATTGCGTCGTGAATGGCGTTATCGCCATATTCCGCAGTCCCAATCGTGCCGCGCTCGGTCGGGTAGTTGACCTGACTGGTGCCGTTGAAGAAACCGGCTGGCACGAATCCGAAGCTAGAGGTAGTGACGACCATCGCACCATTCGTGAGGTCGATCGCGCCGCCGGCAATGTGAACATCGCCAAATGTTTTCGCGTCGCTATAGGCTAACTGTAGCAGCGACTGCGCAGACGCCTCCGCAGCGACAGCCATTGCGACAACGGCGGCCATACAGGCCAGTAGACGATGTCGGGTACGAATCATTTCCAAGCTCCCTTTTTTAAGAACCGCTTCCGCGACGAAGCATTTACCACCGATGCCTGACTCGGCCAAAAGCCGCGGATGCGAGTTCTCCCTTGTTTATTGATGGATTTCCAAGCTCACGCTTTGCTCTTTGCCGGCTGATCTACGACGAGGCGATCTTGCGGCAACAATCTAATTAACTCTCAGGCTAATCGAAAACTTCCGTCTTGTCAACAAATTTGTCGTACTGAACACAACTTTTTTTAAGACGGCCCACTTGCGTGCCATGCGGTGCGAGCTTGTACGCGGCCAACGTAGCGAAAAGGACCGCGAAGCACTGCATAACGCGACTATTTCTACAATCGCTACAAACGCCATTCTTCCATGACTCAGAAAAAATGTCAAGCAACAGGTAAATATTTTTGCGAAAGCGGGGTCTTGGTGGTATTAAGTAACCCATAGTGGTTGGTTTTTGCCGGAAAAACCCGACCTGAGTGATATTAACCGATGAAAGATCGCCGCACCCGGAAGATGAAGCGATAAGACGAGGCCGTCTTGGCCGCTTTGTACACGTCACGCATGTACACGTATTCGGTCGGATGGGAAACCGAGTCGCGGAGTCAGAAAATTTAGTGCTAGCATTGCCATCGATAGTTCACCGAACGAGGCATGGAAGTGAAAAGGTGCGGTATTTTTTGGGCTTGGGGGAGCATCGCCCGCTTTGTAGACTGGGAGGCTGTCTATCTAACTCCAAAGGATTCTGGAGGTTTCTACGATGAGGACGGATCCTCGCGCGGCGGAAGTCCGCGCCATTGTGAAGCGTGTATTTGCCGGTTTTCTGCGGGAAAACGAGTGTTTTGGCGGCCCGGCGGCGCGAACCGCGGCTTTGGAGTGCAGCGGCTTGCCGCCGCTTTCCACAAGGCTCTGCGCGTTCGACGACGTGGAAGCAAAGGAACTTTCCTGCGCAACTTCAGCCGTATTGAAAAGCGTCGGCAAGCCGGCGCACTCCAAAAAGGTGGACTCGCTAGCCGCCTTTCCCCGCCTATACCAGCCCAGGTGCGATAAGGACGGCGCGATCGACGACGCCCAGGAATTCTCGAAAGAACATTCCTTTCGCGGCACGAAAGACGACGATGCGGAAATCGACGAAAAGATCCTGATCGATCGAGGACGGTATGTTTCGCGGACTTATCGGGCTGCCAATCTGCTGGCGATGTGGTTGATCGGCGTGGGCATCGTGCAGTTTTATGACCACGAGGGCCGAATGTTGGGCACGATCAACCTCTTTGAATCGCTACGGCCAAAACGAATGGCGGCCTGAGAAAGGGGCCCGTTTGCGCGGATTTTGCAGTAGAATGGAGTGTTGGCAGGCAAGTCCGCGAATCGGGGTCCGTTATGGCGAAAGCCGCGAAAAATCGAAAAGCGAGCGCTTTCAAAGCGAAGCATGCTGCCGCGGATGTGCCGGCCAAGGTTAGGACAGCGACGGTGGTCGAACCGGCGGAACGTCCGCCCGAGAATTTGCGGCTTCTGCCGCCGGCCGTCGAACAATGGCTGAAGAGAAACGGCCCCGCCGTGGGGATCTGCTTGTTCTTGGTCGCGGTTACCCTGGCAGTCTACGCGCAGACACTGGCTTTTGAGTTCGTTTCCTTCGACGACAACGAATACGTCTACGACAACTACCACGTCAAGCAAGGATTTACGCCGGCCAGCGTAAAATGGGCATTCACGGGCGTACACTCGTCGAATTGGCATCCGTTGACGTTGCTGTCGCATATTCTCGACTGGTCGCTGTGGGGTCCGTGGGCCGGCGGGCACCATTTAATAAACGTGCTGCTTCATGCAGCCAGTTCCGTCGTTTTGTTTATTGCGTTGCGGCGGCTGACCGGGGCGACCTGGCGGAGCGGACTGGTCGCGGCGCTGTTCTGCCTGCACCCCGCGCACGTCGAGTCGGTGGCTTGGGTCTCCGAGCGGAAGGACGTGCTGAGCGGGCTGTTTTTTGGGCTCACGTTGTGGGCCTATGCGGCGTATGCCGAAGCGGCAGGGAGCAGGGAGCAGGGAGCAGGGAGTAAGACGGGCGCGGCTTTCCCGTGGGGAAAATATGCGCTCTTGCTGGCGCTGTTTGCGTTGGGATTACTGTGCAAGCCGATGTTGGTTACGGTGCCGTTCTTGCTCCTGCTGCTGGATTATTGGCCGCTTCGGAGGTGGACTTCCGCTTGGCCGCCTGCGGCGCTGATCTTGGAGAAACTGCCGCTTTTAGCATTGTCAGTGGCGAGCTGCGTGGCCACGTATCTGGTGCAAAGGTCGGTGGGTGCGGTCACCGAAACCATCGCTCCGATGATCCGCGTGCAGACGATTTTGTTGGCTTATGGCCGCTACCTCGCGAAGCTGATATGGCCATTCGGGCTGGCGGCGCCCTATCCTCGTGACCGGGATGTCTATGCGGCGGCCACGCTGCTGAGCGGCTTGGCGCTGGCGGCCGTTTCGGCGGCGGCGCTGATTTGCTGTCGGCAACGCGGCCGCTATCTGCTGGTAGGCTGGTTCTGGTTTGTGGGGATGCTCGTGCCGGTAATCGGACTGATCGTTGTGGGCGACCAATCTATGGCCGACCGTTACACGTATTTGACCTATACGGGGTTGTTCGTCGCACTCGTTTGGGGCGCGGCGGAAATGGTAGGAGTGGGAGAAGGAGAGAAACGGAGAGGGGGAGAAAGGACCTCACCCGCTGCCCCACTCCCGAAGGTAGATGGGAGAGTGGCTTGGGCGGTGGCGTTCATCGTGCTCGTGTTTTTTGCCGTCCGCAGCACGCAGCAAACGCGAGTATGGAAGGACAGCGAAGCATTGTACCGGCAGGCGCTCGCGGTCACGCGGAACAATTTCATGGCACATTCGAATCTTGGCGTCGTCCTCAACAAGCAGGGCAATTCGCGTGAGGCTGAGGCGGAATTCCAAACGGCACTTGCGATTGAGCCAGGGGACTATCAGGCGCACAACGGATTGGGGGTGATGGAACGCCGTCATGGCAATCTGGCCGCCGCGATTGATCATTATCTCGCCGCACTGAAGGAAAAACCTGATTTTGCCCTTGCCCACAGCAACTTGGCGGCCGCCTATTCGGACATGAGGCAGCCGCGGCAGGCGGAGCAGGAGTGCTTGCTGGCGCGTAAAGTTCGACCCCGATCTGGCCGAAGCCGAGAACAACCTCGGAAACGCGCTGGCGGCACAAAACCAATGGACGGAGTCGATCCAGCACTATCGCCGTGCCGTCGAGTTGGATGCGGCGAGGCGCAGCACCACGTCAACTTGGGTATTGCCTTGTTCGCCATCCGCTCATTTAAGGAAGGTATTGCTGAACTCGAAATCGCGATCAACCAGAAGCCCGATGACGTTGGCGTGCGCCACGAGTTGGCGAAGATGTATCTTACTCTGGATAACTTGCAGGGCGCTTTCGACCAGTGGAAAGAGGTCTTGACGCGAGAGCCCGCCAATGCCGCGGCGGCTAAGGGTTTTGGCATCGTACTGGTTAAGAGCGGGCATGGCGCGGACGCGATTCCCTATCTGAAAGTAGCCACTAGCGCGGCGCCGCAGGACCTCGACGCACGACAGTATAAGGTGTTTGCTCACATTGCGGCGCAGCAAATCCCCGAGGCGATGGCCGAATATCGAGAGGTCCTTAAGCAAGATCCAAAGGACCGGCGCGTGTTGAAGGGGCTGTCGCAGTTGGCCGCGGCAAAGCCGGACGACTTGTGTGTTCGCGCCTTCACGGCCTACGCGCTTATGGCCACAAAGCAGCTTTCCGCCGCTACGGCCGAGTTCCGCGCGGTCCTCGCCATCGCCCCGAACAACCTGGATGCCTTGAACAGCCTGGCATGGATCGAGGCTGCCGACCCCAGCGCGAAGCTGCGCAACGGCAAGGAGGCCGTGGCATTTGCGGAAAAGGCCGCGGCGTTGCGCCGGATTACGCGCCGACACTCGACACGTTGGCCGCCGCCTATGCGGAGGAAGGGCGGTTCAAGGAGGCGGTCGCGACGGCGAGGAAGGCGAAACTGGCGGCCGAGAAGACCAAGAGTCACCCGTTTATTGATGGTATCGCCGCGCGGCTTGAGCTATATGAGGCGGGAAAACCCTATCGCGACGAATCGCTTCGTAACTAAGCGAAAGCCACGGCTCCGGGAAGAAGACGCGTATTGTCGTGCGAGCTCTCAGTGTTTTACTCAACAGTAGCTGCAACGTCGTAACATCAATGCGCCGGGGAACTCACAAGCAGCAGCCGAGTGTTTCGCGGCGCGCGGCGCACGAGGAAAGGGGTCGCGCGCGAGTTGCGCAGCGGGGCGACGGCAATTGCGGAAAAGTCCGGCGAGGGCGCCAAGTTATCCGCTATATGCATCCTTCTGATACTGGCGGTCATTGTCGTTTTCAGCCAGACGCTGCGTCACGACTTCGTGAACTTCGACGATGACATTTACGTTTACGCAAACGAGCACGTCGTCCGAGGCTTGACAGGCGATGGCGTCGTTTGGGCTTTCACCGATCTAGACACGGTGGCGCAGTGGATCCCGGTGACGTGGCTGTCGTTAATGGCGGATTCGCAATGGATGGGTTCCCACGGCCTACCACCGAATCTCGCGCGGCTCGCGGAGGAAATGCACGCGGTCAACGTCGCGTTGCAAGCGACGGACGCGATACTTCTGTTCCTTGTACTCTACGGGATGACGGCGAGCTGCTGGCGCAGCGCGTTCGTCGCGGCGGTCTTCGCGGTGCATCCCCTTCACGTCGAATCCGTGGCATGGGTCACCGAGCGGAAGGACGTCCTCGCGCAATGTTCGGCATTTTGGCGATTGGGGCTTACGCGTGGTATGCGCGGGGACCGAGCCTCGCTCGATATTTGCCGGTCATCGTCGCACTTGCTTTGGGCCTTATGGCCAAGCCGATATTGGTAACCTGGCCGCTTGTATTCGTCCTGTTGGATTATTGGCCCTTGAACCGGCGGCGAAGTGCCCTTCGAGTAATGGAGAAGGCGCCCTTGTTTTTGCTGGCGCTGACATCCGCCGCCTTGACGTTCGTCGGACACAAATCGCTGGGCGCGGTCGCCTCGCTCGAATCCGTGCCGATTTCCGCACGACTGGCGCGTGCCAGCTTGCAATACGTTGGCTATCTCGCCAAGACGGCCTGGCCGGCGAAGCTGGCGGCCATGTACAGCGAGGCCGCCGTCGAGAGCATTTGGCCGGCGCTTGCGGCGGCCATACTGCTGGTAGTTGTGACGATCGGCGCGGTGTGGGGTGCAATGCGCGGATATCGCTGGCTTGCGGTAGGCTGGCTGTTTTATCTCGGTACCCTGCTGCCGACGATCGGCATTGTGCAGGCAGGCGTTCAGGTAATGCCCGACCGCTCCCTTTACTTGCCGCAGATCGGCCTATCGATCGTATTGGCGTGGGGTACTGCGCACGTGGCCGGTCGTTGGCGTCACGCGAGCAAGGTGCTTGCCGGCGCCTTGCGCTGCTTTTGACATCGCTCGCGGTTTGTTCCTGGGAGCAGACCTCGTACTGGCAAGACAGCGAGACATTGTGGCGACATGCTCTGGCCTGCGCACCGGACAGTTCGGTTGCGCACAACCACCTAGGCCTCGCTCTTCTTGCCAAAGGGCGAGCGGCCGAGGCGACAACTAGTTTCCGCCGAGCCGTGGCAATCCGCCCGGACTACGCCGTGGCACACTTCAATTTTGCGCTCGCCTTGGCCGAGTGCGGGCGTCTCGCCGACGCCGTCGCTCAGTACCGCGAGGGACTCGAATACAAGCCTCGGGACGCGGAAGCGCACTTCCGCATGGCACGTGCTTTAGTAAGCTGCGGAGTACCAGGTGAGGCCATCGAGCACTTTGGCAAGGCGCTCGAGGTTCGGCCGGATTATGCGGCGGCGCGGCTTGATCTCGCGCTCGTACTGGTGGCACGCGGTGACCTCGACGGAGCCATTCATCACTACCGGATCGCGCTGGAGTACGAGCCGAACAATGCCGCGGCCAACTTCAATCTCGGAATTGCTCTGGAGCGGTGCGGAAAGCCCCGCGAGGCCCTAGAACGCTATCAGTTGGCCCTCCGCTTGGCCGCCAGTAGCAATCAGCGGGAATTGGCGAATGCCATTCGCGAGCGCATCAGGCGTCGATCGTCCGCACGGCGTGCCGGCGGTTAGCGGGAAGCGCTTGGGGGGAGATTCCAGCGTTTCGTCTACTATACTGAAGTCGCGGATGATTTCGATAGTAACCATGAACCTATTGGTGGCATCCGAGCTTGCCGCGGTGAAGTATGTTGCGAACGCCAGAACCGTGCGGTCGAATTTCATGCAAATAACTTGCATATCCCTGGTAGTGTAGTTATGATATGGTTGGTGGTCGCCGGATGATGGGAGGTGGCCAAATTGGGGAGAGCAGCTATGTTTCGCAACTGTATCCACCAGCGGCAAACGCTGCCGCTTGCCGCCGTGGTGGCCGCGTTGCTCTTGTCGCACTCCTCGTCGATGTATGCCGCGACAAACACCTACGGTGCTGCAAATTGGGCCGGCTACGTGGTGCAATACACCGGCACTGGGTTCGACTCCGCAATCTGGCGCAGCGAACTATGTCAGTGCAACCTGGACCGTGCCCACCGCAGCGCCGCCGCTTTCGAATTCGGCGAGCAGCAGCAGTTGCCAGTGCGCCGTTTGGGTTGGGCTAGACGGCTTTTCCAGCACAACGTCTTTGGAGCAGGTGGGCACTATGAGCGAATACTCCGGCGGTACGACGAGCTACTACGCGTGGTACGAGATGTATCCCAGCGGCGCTGTCACCGAATTCAACGTCCAGCCCGGCGATTCGGTCACCGCGAGCGTCCAGTACAATCCGCCTGGCGATCCGGGGACATTTCTCTTATCGCTGACGGACAATACCCAAAACTTGTCGTTCCCGCCACTTTACGAGACCAACAGCTCCGCGCAGCTTTCCAGCGCGGAATGGATCGTAGAGGCACCGCGATTTGGCCCCTTCGTTGTGCCTTTGCCGACGGTGGGAAGCGTTACGTTCACGAACGCCGCGGCGACGCTAGCAGGTGAAACTGGTCCCGTGGACAACCCAGACTGGGAAACCTGGGACGTTATAATGCAGCCAACGAACAAGTCTCGTCCGGCGTTCATCAACGACATGATGCCGGCGCCGCCCCTGGATATGACGAGCGGCGGTTCGACGACATCGACCATTGTTGTAAACCAACTTGCGCCGGAACCATCGAGCATGGCGTTGTTGGCAGCAACGGCGGCGACCGCTATTGGGATTGGAGTGGTTGGCCGACGGCGGCGTAGCAGTTAATTACGGTGTCACTTCCGGAGCGGCTGCGAGCGACGGTAGCGTTCGATCCGCTGTTGGATTTCGGCGGCCAGATCGATTTGCCGGGCGGAGTTGGCCAACTCGTGCGCCGTTTCGGCCAATTTCATGGCGGCGGGGTAATTGCCCGTCTCGGCATAGGCGTCGGCGAGCCAAAAGAGGACCTTAGGGTTGTCGGGCTGCACGCGCAAAAACGCCTCGAACTCCGCCACGGCCTCGGCGGCTTGGCCCGTGTGGCTCAAGGCGAGGCCGAGATTCGCGTGAGGCTGCGGGAAATCTGGATCCAGTTCGATGGCCTTGTGGTAGCACTCGGCCGCGGCGGCATATTCTCCGGAAGCGATCAGGGTCAGCCCCAGATTGTTGTGTGCCATCGCGTAGCTCGAATCGACCACCAACGCCTTGCGAAACTGTTCGGCGGCGGCCGGTATTTGTCCCCGATTCAAGAAGAGCATGCCGAGATTGTTGCGGGCCTTGGCGTAATTGGGTCGCACCTTGAGCGCCGCTTCGTATTGCCGCTGCGCGGCGTCTATTTGGCCGAGCGAACTCAGAGCGCAGGCCAGATCAAAACGGGCCTCGCAGAAATCAGGCAGGACGCGCAGGGCCTCCTCGTATTGCTCGACGGCTTTTTCAGGCCGCCCGCGGTCAGACCAGGCGAGGCCGACGTGCAATCGGGCGATGTAGTTGTCCTTTGTGCATTGCAGCGTCCGCGTCCAGAGCGTAAGGTCATCGTGCCAGAAGGTCGTTTGCCAGGCGGCAATGCTGGCAAGCACCAAGATTGCAAAGGCGCCAGCGACCGAAACGGCAAACCGCCGGTTGACCGAAGTGCCCGCAACGTCGGCGACGAGCCACACGAGCGCCGTTGCCGGACCGATCATCGGCAAGTAGGTGTAGCGGTCGGCCATCGACTGAGCGCCCACCTGGATCAGGCCGATGACGGGCACGAGCATGATCAAATACCAGAGCCAGCCGACGATTACGTAAGGCCGCCGGCGGCGCCACATCCAGGCGAGATACGATATGCCCGCGAGCACGGCGGCGGCGGCGAGCACGGACCAAGGGCTGGGCGGCGCTTCAGAGTAGGGATAGTAGACGGCCAGGCCAAACGGCCAGAAAAATAGCTTCAGGTAGCCGGCATAGGCAATGAGGCAGTTGCCGAGACGACTGGCGATGCTGATCTTTTGCAGGGTCGGCATGGCGGAGCCTTGCAGGACGAGCGTGATGGCGCAGGAGCACGCCGAAAGGATGAAGAGCGGGAGCTTTTCCAGAACCAGCCGGCCGGCGGGAACGGGCGGAACGGCCGAGCCGGCGCTCCCGCCCGTGAAGCGGCCCAAGGGCCAATAATCCAGCAGCAAGAGCACGAACGGCAGCGTCACAAGCATCGGCTTGCACATCAGGCCCAGGGCAAAGACGCACGGGACGAGGAGAGAGCGATAAACCGACGGCTTGCGGACGTAGCCGAGGTAGGCGGCCAGCGTCAAAACGAAGAACAGCCCGCTAAGCACGTCCTTTCGCTCCGCGACCCAGGCAACCGATTCCACGCGCAGGGGGTGCAAGGCGAAGAGGAAGGCGGCAAAGGCGCTGCGCCGGGCAGCCGGTCATCCGCCGGAGCGCGAGATAGAGCGCGGCCGCGGTCAGGGCGTGCAGCACGACGCTCGTCAGATGATGGCCGCCGGCCCAAAGCCCGTAGAGCTGGCAATCGAGCATGTGCGAGAGCGTCGTGAGCGGGTGCCAGTTTACACCCAGCGGACGCAGGAAGGCGGCACGAAAGCCGTGCGCCGTCAGGCCGGCGCGGACTTCACGGTTTTCGTAGACGTACTCATCGTCGTCAAGATTGATGAAAGAATGCCCGGCCGTCTGCCCGTATACGGCAAACACGGAGGCAGCCAGGACCAGGCAAACGATCCAATCGGCGGAGTACCTGCGCGAGCAGTGGTTCTACTCCTTCAAATCCTCGATGAGCTTGTCATACGCGGCGCGTTCGGGCGGATCGATCTTCGAGCGGTCGAGGTTGTACGGCTCCTTGCGGGCCTTGGCCAGAACGTCGCGGGCGGCGTCTTTGCTTTCGGACGAATCGGACGAATCGAGCGCCCACGCCTTATGGAAAAGCCAAACCGGATCGACCTTTTCGGACGTGTCGCCAAGTATCGCCTCCAGGTCTTCCAGCGCCTGCTGCGGCTCGCCGCGCTTGATGAGCACGACGGCGCGGGAATCGCGCAAGCGAGGCTGCGCGCCGGCAATCTCGATCGCACGATTGATCAGCTTGAGGGCTTCGTTGGCGTCCTTGTCCGTGAGGGCGAGCAGCATGGCCAGATTGTTGAGCGCAATGATGTTGTTCGGGTTGACGGCGATGATCTGGCGGTAAAGGGCCTCGGCCTGGTCGGGCTGGCCCTGGGTGATCTTCAGCGCGCCCTCGGCCGCGAGCAGGATGACGGGCTGCTTTCTAGCGGCGGAAGCGGCGGTCAATATCTCTTCAATCTGTTGCAGTTGTTCCTTGGTGATCTTTTCCGCATTTGTTATGGAAACGGCGGCGACAGCAAGTTGCGTCGCATCGGCCTTGTCGGCATTCTGCTGGAGCAGTTTGACTGCTTCGGCGAGACGGCCGCGACGAGCGTAGAAGGAGGCCAGCGACAATTGACCGGCCGGATTGTCTTTGGCGTTGGCTTCCAAGAGCTTGGCGGCTTCGTCGAAATAGCCTTGGGCGGTGGCGCGTTTCGGGGGCGCGGTCAGCCGCTTGCCGAAATCCTCGAAGAGCCCGGCAACCAGAAGCCTGCGCCTGGGAGGGGTCTTCGGGCACGGCCTTGGGCTGATCGAGGTACGCGGCGAGGAGCTTCGTCAGCTCGCCCCAGGCCTTGCGGCGGAACATCCACTCGGCGCGGAGGGGAACGGCACCGCCGGGCTTGCCGACCTTTTCCAGCCGCTCGAACAAGAGGGAGGCGTCGATCAGTTGTTCCTGATCCAGGAGCATCTTGATGTAAACCGCCACGTAGCCCGGATCGCATTGTTCCTGGCCGACGAGCTTTTCCATCTGCTCGCGGCACTTGGCCCACTGGTTGCTGCCATAGTAAAGGCAGGCCAGCGCGTAGCGGTCGCTGGGCCGGGGATCTACTCCGCCGTTGCGGACGAGGTCTTCCAATATCTTGATCGTATCGGCATTGCGGGCGGTAGCAGGATCGGCGGCCAGGATGCGGGCTTTGATGCTCTTGTCCTCGCGCGTGGACGAGGGCGAATTGAGGTTTTCCTCGATCAGCGCCATCGCCTGCTTGAGCTTGGCAAATTGGCCCTCGGCGAGCAACAGATTGGCCTTCAGGCGGCGAGCCCTCATGCGGTCGGCTTCGCCGATGTCCATCGCTCCGCCCAGGAGCTTATTGACGAGCGGGACGGCGCGATCGCTTTCGTGGTTGCGAATGTAGAATTCGGCCAGCATGAGCACGAGTTGCGGCCGGTCCGGCTGGCGCTCGAGTGCTTTTTCATAGCTTGCGCGGGCCTTTTCACCGTCGCCAATGGCCTCAAACATATAGGCCAGCGCGAGCGGGGCGACTTGGCCGGAAAGCATCTGTTCCGCCTCGGCGGCGGCGCGGCGCGCCTTGTTCATCTGATTGTCGGCCGCGAGGAGCAGCACCAGTTCGATGCGGCAGTCGGCCGCCGTGGGGGCGATCTCGATAGCCTTGCGCAGTGACTTCTCGGCCGCGGCGACGATCGCCGCGGTTTGCTCGGAACGGGCGTCGGCGCGGCGCGGGCGGCGAGCGTTCGGAGCATCTGCCCATGCCAGAGGTGGTCGTGGTAATCGTCCGACTTCTCATCGTAGCCCCGGTTGGCGATTTGCAGTGCATGGTCGAGAGGGCCATAGTGAGTTTCCAAGTCGACGTTTATACGCATCAGGTCGTCGGAGAGGTCAACTTGATTGCTTTCCAGGCGATGAAGGACTTGTTCTTCCTCCTGGTAAAGCTGCTTCTCTTTAAGCATCTGCAAGAGCTTGCGGTTGAAGTCGAGATCGTGGTCGCCGTTGACTGAGGCTTGGAGGTAGTGTTGCAGAGCCTCGTCGTCATTGCCTTGGGCGTGGCAGATTTCGCCCATCAGCACTTGGGGCCGCGACCAGTTGAGGCGCTGCTTCTGGGCCTCCTTGGCAAAGTCCATCGCTGTTTTGGGATCTTTCCCGTAGTCCGTTGCTTCATTGCCCAACAGTTCCGGTTTATGATTGGCCGCTTCCAGCCAAAGCCGCACGGCCTTGCCGTAAAGCCAGATCGGCCCTTCACCGGCAAACGCTTTGATCTCGTCCAGCAGCCGGTCGATATCGGCGAGCGTGGCGGCGGGATCGTGAACGTTATGGGTTGCCAGGTCCAGTTCCAAAAGTCGATAGCGAATGTCGGCGTCGCGCGGCTGCAACTTGGCGATTCGCCGGCCGAACTCCTTAGCGCGGTCGAAGTCCTTGATATCCATCAGGCTGTTGAAAAGACCGTTGAGGAGTTGGATCTTCTCGCCCTCGGAGTACGCGTTGAGCTTTGCGGCCAGCGCATTGATTTCCGGCCCCGCCTGATCTCCTTTTTCGCGGCACAAGTACGACGCGCGGGCGAGGCGAAGGAGGTAGACGTTGCCCAGCTTGGCCTTGGCCTCGTCGAGAATCGCACGGGCCTTGTCGAGATTGCCGTGGCGGGCCTCGATATTGGCCTTGGCAACCCAAATCGCGGCGCTCTTCGGCGAATCCTTTTGCAAGTCGGCGAGCATTTTTTCGGCGTCTTTGGCCGCCTGCGGCTTACCTATGGCGAGATTCGCTTCGACCATGAACATGACGATCTGCCCGCTCTTGGTGCGCTGGTATATCTGGTTCAACTTCTGCGCGCAGAACTCCCATTTGCGGGGATCGTCATTCTTGCTGTCCATGGTGTAAAGCAGGACCGCCCGCGCATAGGCGACCCAGGCGTCGTCAGAAGGATTGCCAGCGATCGCCTGGCCGTACTCTTTCAAGGCATTAGCATACTCGCCTCTGGAGATGAAGATTTGCGCAACCTGATCGAGGGCCTTAAAGTAGTACCTGTCGTAGCCCAGCGAGCGGCGGAAGGCGACCATGGCCTGGTCGGGATTGCCCTGCTGCAAGTCGCAGTAGCCGATCCAGTATTCCAGGCACTTCATTTGCGGGGGCAGGTCGGCCAGCGAAGGCCGGACATCCTCGAATTGCTTACGGGCCTTCTCCCAATCGCCGTTGGCATAATCGATGCGGGCCTCGAGGAATTTGAGTTGCTCGGGCGAAAAACGGTATTCGCGCATCAGCCGGATGCACTCTTTGGCGGCGGCGATGCTTTCCGCGTTGACCGCGCCGCCGCGTCCGTCGAGATCGAGGTTGGCGAGACTAAAGAGAAGTTGGACTTTCGCGGATTTGCTGTTTACGGTCTCAACGCCTTTTTTCAGAATTGCGGCAGCCTTTTCGGTGCCGGACTGCTTGTCGGCCGCCGGTTTGCCGCGACCATCGTCGTGCAAATTGATGTCCGCCATGAGCATGTACAACGGCGCTTCCTGGGGGGCCGCCTTGAGGCCGCGCGCGGCATATTCCTCCGCCTCGGGAAGATCGCCCAGATTCAATGCGCATTTGCCCGCCAGGTAGAGGGCGCCCGCAAAATCGGGCTTGAGCTTAAGCGTGATTTCCGCCTGCTCGAGCGCATCCTTGTATTCGCCCAACTCCTCCAGCCACATGCCGTAAATCTGGTGCGCATGGGGCGATTCGGCATTCTGTTTAGCCGCAATCATTTCGGCCATGCACTTGCGTGCTTCGGTGACCCTCTTCTCGGGCCCAAACTGGTAGGTCATCGCCAGATCGTAGTAGATGTTGACACGGACCTTGTTCGCGTCGTTGGCCAGCGCCTTTCTTGTAGCTCTCGATCGCCTCTTCTTCCTTGCGCTGCTTGCGCTGGCAATCGCCCAGCCGCCAAAGCAAGTTAGCGCCTTCGGCGTCAATTTGTTCGGGATGATCAGGGGAATAAGGTTGCAAGAGCGCGTTCAAGTGTGCCTCGGCGGCTTGGTAGTTGTGCAAGTCGACCATCCAGATCATCACCAACTTGCGATGCACCTCATCGACCAACTTTTGGTCAGGCGGGACCTGTTTCTCCAATGCCCGAACGAGCTCTTCCAGAACATCGGCGGCGGCCTTGAATCGTCCACTTTCGGCAAGCCAGCCACCGAGCTCCTGCCTGGCCTTGAAATCGGTCGGTTTCAGGGCCAAATAGTCCTTCATGCTTTGGAACGCGTCGGCGTCTCGTCGCGGCTTGTCGTTCCAGGCGGCCACGGCCATATCGTAAAAGGTGGACGAGTGGCGCGTGATTTGATAACTGTGCAAAAGGGCCGTCCCGCCCACCACGACGATTACCACGACCAGGAAAATGACCGTCGCCTTGACGTTGAGAAACCGCATTAGAAGAACCCTGGGGCTGCAAGAGGTGCGTCCAAGAGTCCATTATACCATGCCGGCATATCAGGCGATTTTTCGCATACGTAGCGCCTCGCGAAGCTCGTTCGGCACCTGGTGCTCGGCCGCGCCTGGCTCGCTTCGCAGCACGTTGAGCACGATATCCAGTTGATCGCGGGCCGGCGCGGCCAAGTCGATAAAGAGGAGCTTCCGCCCACGGAGTATGCAACCTCCGCCACCGTTGCCATCGATCCACTCCTGACGAACAGCATAACCCAATTGTTCCGCAAGATTGAGTGCGTACGCAAGAAGTTCCACCGTGTGCATCCTGTCCTCTCCAAATTACCGATTTCCTTATCGGAGTGGCGATTATAACGGCTTATTGTGCAGTTGCCTAGTCGAGTAGTCGATAGGGAAACATGAGCTAAGTTCTTTGCAGATAATGAGTTAAGACGCAAGATTCTGGCAAGGCAGCTAGGAAAACTGTAAAACCGCAAAATTGGTCCTCTGGGAGTATTGCGGCAAGTGGACGGTTTAACAGACGCTTTTTGTGAGGCAGGTGACAAAACATGACTGATCCCGAGCAACTGGAACTTCAGCGGCAAATTGACATACTCAAAGAGCAATTGAGCCAAGCCCAAAAGTTGACGGCGCTGGGCGAGCTTGCCAGCACGACCACGCACGAGTTCAACAACGTGCTGACGACCATCATCAACTATGCAAAGCTTGGGTTGCGGCACAAGGACAACGAGACACGCGAAAAGGCGTTCGACAAGATCTTGCTGGCCAGCAATCGCGCGGCCAAGATTACTTCCACCATCCTTGGATTGGCACGCAATCGCAAGGCGGGACAGGAACCGACCAACCTGACGGAGCTGATTGAGAACACGCTGCTGCTGCTGGAACGCGAAATGAACAAGTACCGGATTACGGTTGACAAGAGTCTCCCACCGGTGCCCGAGGCCTACATCAACGGCAATCAAATTCAGCAGATTCTGCTCAACTTGTTGATCAACGCCCGGCAAGCCATGCCCAGCGGTGGGCGGGTGGCTGTCCGCCTTGCCTACGACGCGGATAGCGACATGGTCGACCTCGTGGTGCGCGACAACGGCTGCGGCATCCCCGCCGACAAGCTCCCGAAGATCTTCGAGCCGTTCTATACGACCAAGAGCGGCCCGGACGCCAGCGGCAAGGGCGGCACGGGGTTGGGACTTGCCATGTGTCGGGACATAATTGAAGCCCATAATGGTCGCATTCGCGTCGATAGTACGGTCGGTAAAGGAACCTCGTTTACGCTGAAACTGCCGACGGTGGCCAAGGCTCGGCCGGCGCGGCCGGTCGTTGCGGCTCCGATATTGCCGGCATTGTCGCTGATCGAATCGACCCCGGCGCGGCTGTCGTTTGGCGATTGATCAATTCAGCGGCACCGGCGTGCCTTGCGGCGTGAAGCGGTCGAGGATCTGCCCAATGATCCGCTGTTCGGCAGCCGTGTCGCGGCCTTGGGGGATCCAGTTCTGATTCGTGCCGGGAGTCTGGTCCGGCTTGATGGGCGACGCCAGCGAGGCATCGGTGCGGAAGGTCGCCGATCCGGCGGTGGCGTGTTCCGGCTGCCGCAGATTTTCGAGTTCCTTGAACACCGCCACGTTGACCCAAAAGGTGCCGGTCTGGCGGGAATAGATGACTTTCACCACCGCATACCGCCGGATCGACTGCAATGTGCTTTCCAGCCGTTCGTAGTCGTTTGCCGAATCGTGGTACCAAGGTTCCAGATACGTCGCGCCGGGCATGGGGAATGTGTCGATGCGTCCGTCGGTCACGGTCTCCCCGATCAGCCGCACGGGATCCTCGCGCTCGATGCGGAAGTTCTGTTTGACGATGTCCTCGACGCCGTCCCAAACCAACTGGTAGTTCGCGATTGGGATCGAAACGGGGTTGTCGTAGGCAACCGGCACAGACTGATAGGGTAGATGAATATCGCCAATACAACCGACGAAAAGGGACAGCAAGAGGGTGGCGGCAAGCGTGCTGCGCATGACCGGCGTCGCCATAATTGTCGAGAAGAGGCTGTATGAGGAGACCGAACCACCCCTCCTGTCGGGGTGGCCGGCGCGGCTAGTTTCGCAGGATTTGGCCAACCGTGCAAGGCCAGTTGGCGGACACGCGTGATAAAGGGGTGTACGTCAGCTTTTGCGCGGTCCGGGGAGAAGCAAGAAACGTCAATAGGAGTTTTTGCGGTTTATCGGTTAAACTGGGTGGCCTGAAGGGACGTAGGAAGGATTTTCATGGACCAGGAGTGATTGTCATGGACGACAAGGCGCAGATTTTGAAGGAGAAGCTGGAGCGATTATTCCACGAAGCAGCCGACATTGCCGTCGAGCTTCAGTGGCCAGAAGGGCAATTGGGAAAGCCGATTCACTTCAGCCAAATCGAGGCCGCGGCGCACGATGTCGGGGTCCAACTGAGCCGCCGCATTCAACAGCAAGCGGCACGCGAGGTGGCGGCCAGTTCGCCTGCCGCCGCCCCCTGCCCCAAGTGCGGAACATCCTGTGGCCTGAAAGTCGTGAGTCGTATGATCAACTCGACGGATGGGCCGATCGAGATCAGCGAACCCAAGGGCTATTGCACCCGCTGTCGGCGGGCTTTTTTTCCCTCAGCGTGAAGCCTTGGGACTGGACTCGCGGGAATGCACGCCCGCATTGACGCAGAGGATGGTCTACGCTGGCAGCGAGGCGACGTTGTTTGATTGCGCGGCGGTGCTGTTGAAGCAGTTGGGCGGCAATGAAGTTTCGGCGAAAACCATCGAACGCGTCACGATGGCTGTTGGCAACGAACTGACCGAACTGCGCGACGCGGAAGCAGCCGACAACTTGCCGACGTGTCCGACGGTGGAGGCGCCGCCGACATTGGCCGTAGTGCAGTGCGACGGAGGCCGCGTGCAAACGCGCAGCGAAGGCTGTGGAGCGGGAGTGCATGAGCAGCAATGGCGCGAGACGAAGAACGCCGGCCTGTGGCGAATGACGCATCAGACGTTTGACCAAGATCCTCAACCCGAACTTCCCTCGGCCTTCGGCGATCCGGAAAAAGTGGCGCAATTGGCCGGA
Organism: uncultured Planctomycetia bacterium; assembly: GCA_963707295.1. GTDB lineage: Bacteria > Planctomycetota > Planctomycetia > Pirellulales > Thermoguttaceae > JANXQG01. Next base: position 433,817 of record CAVPPL010000005.1, on the reverse strand, counting down.
AAAGAGCCGCTTTCTCTGGCTGCTCTGCCCCAGGAAGCGGTGCTCGACAACGCATCGTGCCCTGTGGATTGGCGTCCTCAACGCATCGCTCGGACGTGTCTGAGCAGCATGGTCGCCTCGCACGAGTTCGGTGGACAGATGGAGCGCGAAGTGAGTCGCCGCCGCTTCTTCGAAGCCGCTGCACGTGCGTTTCTCGGCGACGGCTTGGCCTGGAACTGGTCGATCCAGCAGGCGCATTTTCCGGACTTCATTCCCATCCTGGATTTTGTCCATCCGCTGGAGTACCTTTACACGGCGGCATCGGTCCTGGCGGGCGAGGCGCAACCAATTTGGAAGTGCTACCTCGGCATGGCACAAGCCTGTTGGCAGGGCCGTGTTGACGAGGTAACTTCGGCGCTGCGGAAATGGCTTGCCGACGAGGGCATTGACGCCGAGCACCCGCTGGCCGAAGATGATTCACGTCAGGCAGTGGCCGTGGCTCTGCGCTATCTGGCGAACAACCGGGAGCGCATGGACTATCCGCGTTATCGGCGGCTTGGCCTGCCGGTGACCAGCGCCTTGATGGAGTCTCTGGTCAAAGAGGTCAACTATCGGGTGAAAGGGACGGAAAAGTTCTGGAACGATCCCAGCGGAGCCGAGGCGATTCTCCAAATCCTGCGCCGCGGCCTTGTGCGACGATGACCGCCTCGCACGTTACCTTGCCCACCGTCCGGGGTGTTCCTACTACCGCCGCTGCACTTTGACTTACAAAAGCTGACATGCACCCACCCGCCGGTGTGAGCGTCTTGGTTGTGGGCGGGAAATTTGGTACAAGAAAGGCTGGTTGGGAAGTTTACCTATTTTCCGGTCGAGAATTTTGGAGGAAGCCATGGAAGGCACAAGAATGTCGGAAGGATTGACGCCCGAGGAATTGGCGGAAGCCGAACGGAGCTTTGAAGTTATGAAGGAAGCCGTACAGGAGGATCTTTGGCGGATCGCCTGTCTGATGGCGGGCAAGCCGACTGAGCGGTTGCTTGGTCGCACGGAATTTGAAGTGCGTGACCAAGTGCTTCGCCTAGGAGCCAAGGCCGTCGAGACCGCCGTCAACGGGCGGAAAAAAGGGGGTACCAAGGGTGCAGCACGGTCTGTGAGAAATGCGGGGCCGACGCGCGCTTCGTCGAGTGGCGTGACAAGACCTTCATGAGCTTGATGGGCCCGATCAAGGTTTCTTCGCCCTACTATCATTGTCGTGATGGTTGCGGCGGGGGGTGCCGCTCCTTCGATCCCTTGTTGCGGTTGGGCGCACAACCGCTGACTCCGGCCGCGGAAGAGGTCTCGGCGATGGCTGGTGTGCTGGGCAGTTTTGCCGACGGGGCCGAGCGGGTGTTGCGAAAGATGGCCGGGTTGCGGCTGAGCGAATCGACCGTCGAGCGAACCACCGAAGCGGCCGGCGAGCGGGTGGCACTGCAATTAGCGGCGGGCGAGTCGTTGGGCCCGAGCAGGCCATGGGACTGGCAAAAGGACGCGGCGGGGCGGAGTTGCGCCTACGTTAGCGCGGATGCCACGGGCATTCGTCAACAAGGCCCGGGAGGCTCACAGACTGACGGAAAGATGGCTTATGTGGCGATGGTGTACAACGCCAATAGCGAGCACGATTCGACACGGCCACCTCCCCGGCAAGTGCGGTATTTATCGGGTTTTTACGACTTTCGGACGTTGGGTCGTCAATTGCACCGCGAGGCACTTGAAGTTGGCCTGACGAACGCAGAGCAACAGATTGCGATCTCGGATGCCGGCAACGGTTTGGAAGATTTCTTCCGCACCTACTTTCCCAAGGCGGAAGTCATCCTGGATTTCTGGCATGCCAACGAGCACTTGGTGGAGTTGGGCAAAGTGCTTCATCCCCACGACGAATCTGCGCGGCAAAACTGGACAGACGACATTGCTCATCGTCTCAAGCATGAAGGCGGATCGACAGTACGTGCATGGTTGGAAACGCTGGATATGACTTCGGCTTCCACGGAGGTGCGGGAAGCGCATCGTCGCGAGACACAATTCTTCCGCAACCATGAACACCGCATGGACTATCCGCGATACGTTCGCAACGGCTGGCAAATCGGCTCCGGCCCAGTGGAATCGGCGTGCAAAACCGTTATTGGAAATCGCCTCAAGGGCGGGGGAATGCGGTGGGGACAAGCCGGCGCCAACGCCGTCTGCCACCTTCGCGGGCTATATCTCAGCGAGCCAGCCTGCTGGGAATCATTCTGGAATCCGAACCCCAACTAATCCTTACCCACAGATTTGACGCCCACACCGTGATAAAGGCCGCGCCCAGCGCGAGCGTGCCCGTGCCAAGCTTGGTCAGCCCGCCGCTGCCGACGAGCGGGATATTGATCGCCGCCGTGTGCCGCTACTGACCGTGACGTTGCCGCTGCCTAGCAGGGCCAGCGTATCTGTGGAAGTGGCGCCTTGCAACACGGCCCCATCGCCTTGGAAGGTGAGCGAGTCGGCAGTCAACTGCCCGGAAATTGTCACGGTGGTCGTTCCGGCCGTGAGAATCGCGTCGGCTCCATTGACACAGGCCAGCACCGGGCCGCCGGAACTGCCCACGTGCCAATCGGCGGCGTTGAAGCTGACGCTGCCGCCTTGCCAATAGAACTGCGTGCTCAAGGCGTACTGCTGGGCGGTTGTAAAACTCCAATTGCCCGCGCCGAATCCGCCTATTGACGTGTTGAATGTGTTGTTCACAGTGTCGTCATCGACGAAGCTCAGGCCGATCGTGCCGCTACCGGAAACTCCCGTCACGGTGACGGTATAGCTCGATCCGCTGTCTGTCACCGATGAAACCGTGCCGCTGGAGTTCGCCCCGGTCAACGCCAAGTCGCTAGCGGTAAGGCCCGTTACCGGCTCGCCGAGGTTCACCGTCTATTGCAAGCTCGTGGCTCCAGCGGCAAGCTGGCTGCCGGCGCAAACTATTGACGTAACGGCTGGCGGCGTATCGGTCAGCGTTGCCGTCGTTCCGGTAAAGTGGTAGAGCAGGACGTTCGTGATCTGGACACCCTCGGTTGCAAAGGGCGGCGTCAAAGTCGCCACCGGTGAGCGGCGCGTCCGCTATTGCGATGGTCGCCGTCCCGCACGCGGTGGCCCGTCCGGTGGCGCTTACCTCAACGCGCAGCGTGTCTGCGCTGCTGTCCTCCGCGAACGTATGGTTCCCAACGACGCTAAAGCCGCCGTTTTGAGTTCCTGGCACATATCCGACAGGCACGTGTCGATGGGCCCGGCTTGGTACTGGCACTGGGAGTTGCGGAGTGGAGCAATCACTCGCGAGGAATACCTTCGCCGCATGTCGGTGCTCGCCGGATTGCCCGCACCGGAGGCCCCATCCGTCGGCAGTCCTCCGCCAATCGCCGTGGCTTCGAACGGAGGCGAGACCGGCGGAAGCGAACTGCAGGCCTGCGGATCGTCGAGAGGGGTTTGACCGCTAGGGCCGTCGCGAAAGTAAATCCGGATTCCAGACGCGCGAACGCTGTCTTGCCGGGTTCAAATTCAAGTTAGTTCGCCGATGAACGAGATGTCGGATTGACTCTCGTAATCGTCGTCTCGGATGATCTCACGATATCCACGCTCAACCATCTGGTTTGGGAGCGACAGTGCGTATTCTCGAGCGATTGAGCGTGAGCGCGGTAACGGCGTCCACTCTTGATCGGGAGACGACCGATCAAAGAAAGTGGACCAGTATTGTGTGCCGAAAAAGACGATGATCTGCGAACCCCACAGATTCGGCAGAGAGATAGCCGCAACAACGCGCGACTCCAAACCGGCCGGTCGGCGGTCTCGGAGGCGGTCGGCAGTGCGGACGAGCGCGTGGATGCACGACTTGCGGACGCCATATGGCGTGCGGGGTGAGTCAATAAATCCCTGTGCTACCGGGAGGTGGGCGTGCCAGTAGCCACAGCCAGGTCGGTCCTCGGAAGGGAATACATCCCCGAGCTCGTTCACTTCCTCGAGGAGTCCGCGGCACTTCCGCCGGATGCCACGGAGCCTCGGTGCGCGGCGGTTTGAAGTTGCCAGATTGAGTTTACGCGCGGCATTCCTCTGCTATTCCTCAATCACCGCCCAGGCCGTCTCGATATTCCCCATCGGCGCGCTGACTTGGATGCCGGCCACGCGGTCACGGACGCGGGCGACCGACTCGCGGGCGATTTGAATCCCGGCGGCAAGCTGGTCCTCGCGCGTCGTTAGCGCGGCCATCCGCTCCATTACGGCGTCGGGCACGACCACGCCCGGCACTTCGTTCCGCATGAAAAGGGCGTTGCGGTAGCTGACGAGCGGCCAGATGCCGGCCACGATCGGGATGCCGTGGTGCTGCACGTCGTCGAGCATCCGCAGCAGGGCGTCGGGATCGAAGACCGGCTGCGTAATGGCAAACTCGGCGCCCGATTCAATCTTCTGGCGGAAGCGGTCGATCTCTCTGCGCGGTCCAGCGCCGTAGGGTCGAGGCCCACGCCGATCACCGCAAAAGTCTGCGGATCGATCGACTGCCCGCCCAGATCGACGCCCTGGTTGAGCCGCTTCTGCACGGCCGCCATGCCGATCGAATCGGCATCGAAGACTCCGGTGGCGTGCGGATAGTCGCCCAGCTTGGGCGGATCGCCCGTCACGAAGAGGATGTTCCGCACGTGGCATGCCGCACAAGCCAGCAAGTCGGCCTGCATGCCGATCAGGTTGCGGTCGCGGCAGCAGAAATGCAGGATCGGCTCGATCTGGGCCTCGCGGAGAATCCGCTCGGCCGTGATCAGCGGCGAGATGCGCGCGATGGCGCGGGCCGTCGGGGATGTTGATCGCCGTGACGCCGCGTTTGCGGAGCGTACGGCTCTTGTTCACCGTGGAACTGAGATCGTAGCCTCGCGGCGGCACGAGTTCGACCGTCGTCACCCATTGCCCGGCCGATAGCATCTTGCCCAGCGCGGATTTTTCGGCCAGCGGGGCAGGCTCCTTGAGCGGAACAGCCGCTACCGCCTTCACGATCGGGTCCGTCCGCCGCCGGCTGAGCGGCTTGATCGTGCGGGCCATCTCGCGAATATGCTCGGGTGTCGTTCCGCAGCAGCCGCCGACGCACGACGCGCCCAGGTTCACGAACCGCTTGGCATACTCGGTGAGATACTCGGGCGAGCAGAAATAGATGCGCCGATTATCAACCTCCCTGGGAATTCCCGCGTTGGGCTGCACAACGAGCGGCTGGCTGATGACGCGGACCGCCCTTTCGACCGCGCCGAGGAGGCCGTCTGGACCGACACCGCAGTTCATGCCCCAGCCGATCGGTTGCGGCATGCCATCGGGCAGCGGGGCGAGCAGGTGTTCGATCGGCTCGCCGGCGATCGATTCGCCTTGGCCGGCAATCATACAGGAAAGGATGAACGGCACGTCGGGGTGCGACTTCATCGCGGCGGCGCATTGCTCGATGGCCAAGCGGGAGGGCTGCGTCTCGAAAATGATGAAATCGACCCCGCCTTCCCAGAGTGCCGCGACCTGTTCGGTGATAACTTCCTCGGCCTCGAACCCGCCCTCGCCCGCCGCGGACTGCGTGGCCAACGGGCCGATCGATCCGGCGACGAGCACCGGGCGACTGGCCGCGTCCGCCACTTTTCGGGCAAGGCGTGCCCCGGCGCAATTGATGTCGCGGACCTTGTCGGCTAGGCCATACTTCTCCAGGCCCGGCCGCTGCGCGCCGAAAGTGTTTGTCGTCAGCACGTCGGCCCCGGCGTCGCAGTAGTCGCGATGGATCGTCTCGATCAGCTTGGGGTCCGCGAGGCACAGCTCGTCGAACGAGCGGTTCGTGAAGACATGGTGCCGGTAGATCTCGGTGCCCATCGCGCCGTCGAAGACGAGCACGCCGCGAGTAAGAGCATCGGTGAAGGCGGAGGGGTTTTGGGGCATGAAGGATTCCTATGACTCAAACCATTTGCCATTCGACGGTAATCTTGGCGTCGTCGCGCTGCTTGGAAGTTCGGAAGTTCAATCGTTCAAGTCCAATGACCCGGCCACGTCGATTCTTAACTAGCACCACATCATCGTCGCTCTCTTCGCATATATATTCATTTGGTTGCAACCTCTGCTTCTAGTTAGGTTGCGCAGCTTAGGATAGCGTGCAGGCGTTTTTTGTAGGGATACAATTTACGTTGCTCGGCTTGGATTCGATCGGCGTGGAAGGCATCCCAGTCATCGTTGACATAGAGGGCTCGTAAGCTGAGAATCGCCTGGGCACCGGCGATTCGCCACCGCATGCCGGCTTGTTCCATGCGGTCCTTCACCAAGTGCCGGCAGGCGCCCTCCACAACACCGCTGCCGATCGGGTAGCCGGCAGCCAGGTATTGGTCGTACTTCATGTATTCAGACCGCACCGCGAAGTAGGTCAGACAATCCTCGACCTTCTCCCATTTTGGCGTCAACAAGTTGCGTTTAGTCGCCATTTGCCGAATACCGCCAATCACGCGGTTGACGTTGCCTTCGAGCAACTTTCGCAGATACGTTTCCACGAATGCTTCCGCCTCATCACTCCCCTCGCGGTAAAAACAGTAGGCCAGCGCCCATAGGTATTCGGTTACGTGCCAGATGTCCAAAATGCCGATCGCCCGGCTGATCTTCAGTTCCTGCAAGTCGCGAAGTTTCGATTCACCGTCCATGACCGCTACGACCGTCCGATGCTCGTGCGGATCGCGCTGTTGTACTTCGTTGGCAAGCCAGTCGAAGACAACCTCCTTGGCGTTGACTTCCTTGCCGTCAACCTCGCGAGTCAAGACGGCGCGTAGCCGCTTGTTTTGCGGTCGGGGCCGCTGATCCTGCTTTTCTTTGCGGAGGACCTCGTTGAGGACCTCCTCGACCGTGCGACGAAAGGGGGCCACCGAGTAGACTCCGCCGACACACGCCATCCGCTTCTGGCCGTTCTTCTCGCCCTTTTTCAGCCGTTTCCCTCGTCCCGGCGCGCCGGATCGCCGTCCTGTTTTTTCTGCGGCGCATCGACCTTTCGCATCGGCACGCCTTTGCAATCGCTCGTGGCGACGAGGATCTCCTCCTCCGTCGTCGGATCAACCGCTCCCTGTTGCTCGAAGTAGGCATCGGCACGCTCGGCTGCCGCCGCCGCCATGTCTTCCAGGCAATTGACCGACGGAGCAAAGCCGAGGATTTCCAGTAGCGTGACCCGCGATTCCTTGTACGATTCCTTCACGAACAGCACGCCACTCCACTTTTGCAACAGGTACGACGTATCGCTCTGGGGCATGCCGAGTTTCACGTCCAACGGCACCACCTCCTGACGCTGCGTTTCCCGCGTGGCGTAGGCGTCGCGTAGAAAGGGCGTGGAACCGAAGGCCGAAATATACGGCCGCGTCCGCAATTCGGGCAGGCGATGAAGCGTCTTCCCCTCGTGTTCGATCACTTCCGGCCGCGAAAGGCTTTCCTCTTGCTGGTTGATGTACGCGATGACCAATTGGCGGCCTGTTTCGATCAGGCCGCTCCAGGTCATCTCCTCGACCTCATGCATTGCATCGCCCCGTTCGGCCGCACATTGAACCTTGTTCAACACTTCCGAAAAGACCTTCGCCGCCTTGCCAAACCGATCCTCAATCTCGATAATCATTGCTCGGGCTCCTGTGGTAGGACAATGAAACATGCTTCACACACTTCAATGTTTTACCCTGGAGCCCGCCTTGTTGTCCCTATCACCAAACAAATGTATTATTACCCGTTAATATAGGTGGTCTGCGCAATGCGCGGTAGCGCGCAGCGGCGGTTGCAACCTATTCATTTTCGGGTTCGTCGAACCAGACACTAAGCGAGTTGCCCCCCTTATCGAAATAGAGTCGAATTTTCATTTCGGGTCGGTCTCCGCCTTCGCCTTCTTGAACACGATCAGGATCAATTTGGACTCTGGCTTCGTAGAGAACTTATCCGGTCGTCCCTCCGAACTGCTGGCGTGCCTGATGCAGAGTTTCAATTCATCGTCCTTGAGTTCGTAAATCCCCAGGAGCGGCTTCTTCTCCTTCGGTGGCGTGAAGTCCAGTTGTTTTGGAGACTTCGTGGTGTCGGTTTGGTAGCTGCATTCTTCTTCACGGTCATCGTCATAGTTGCCTCTGACCAGCAGCTTGTCGCCTTTGAATGTGAAACGCGTACGCTTGACCGCTTCTGGAGGAGCGGGCTTGCCATTTGCCTCCATTGATTGAGCGTTCCAGACGCCTTCCAATGCTGTTTTATCATCAGCAGCCGGGCCAGCCGCCATCACGACGGGCAGAATGAAGACGAAAGCCAAGAGCACAAGATGTCTTGATTCCATGTTAGTCGTCCTGTTGGTTCAAATGAGATTCCACACTACAGCTTACACTACCCGCTAATTACTACGATCGCCATATCCGCATTCAAATTCGGATCGTCCTCCACCTGGCAACCCGCCTCCGTATCCAGGGCGATCTGCTGGTGGATCTGGATGTGGTTGTCGCGGCAGAAGTCGGCGAAGTCGGCGATGGAGAGGAAGCGGACGTTGGGCGAGTTGTACCACTGGTAGCCCAACAGCGAGCCAGCCCGCGGGGCGCGGCCCTCCTCGGCGAGATGCTTGCGGAGCTTCCAGTAGCCGATATTGGGAAAGCTGATGATCCCCCTGCCTGCCGACGCGAAGGATTTCCTTGAGCACCCGCTCGACGTCCATCACCGCCTGCAACGTCTGCGAGAGAACGACGAAATCGAACTGCCCGTCGGCGAAGGGCGAAAGCCCGTGATCGAGGTCGGCCTGCACCACGTCCAACCCGCGGCGGACGCAGGCCACGATCGCCTTCTCGTCCAACTCGATGCCCATGATATTTGTGCAGCCGCGGCGGCGGAGCCGGGCCAAGAGGCCGCCGTTGCCGCAGCCCAGGTCCAGCACGCTCGCGCCGGGCGGGACCAATTCGACGATCGAATCGTAGTCCAAGCGGCGGCTGTGGAAAATGCTCGTCGGGTCCTGGCAGCTCAGATCGTCCAAAGCCGTATCGTTCACGGTATCGTCGGCAGGCGCCGCGCCACCGTCCAGGTTCGCCAGGAAGGCCCGCATCGCCTCGCCGTAAATCGGCAGTTCGTCGGCCAGCAGGAAGGCGTCGTGGCCGCAGTTGCTCGTCACGTTGCAGTAGCTCACCGGCTTGTTTTCGGCGATCAGGGCGTTGACCATCTTTTCGGACTGGAAGGGCGGGAATAGCCAATCGGTGGAAAAGCTCATCAAGCAGCCAGCGGCACTGCGACGTGCCGAGCGTGCAGCGAAGTTCCTCGCGAGTGTCGCCCAGGTCGAACAGGTCGATGGCCATTGTCAACGCGAGATAGCTGTTGGCGTCAAATCGCTCGACGAACTTGTCGCCCTGGTAGGCCAGGTACGAGCCGACGGAGAATCGCGTCTCGAACTGCGTCTGCACCTGCCGCGGCTGCAGGCGATGGGCGTCGAACTTCTCGATCATCGCCTCGCGGGAGAGATAGGTGATGTGGCCCAGCATCCGCGCGATGGAGAGCCCCACCGAAGGCCCCGGCCCGTTGCCGTAGTATTGGCCGTCCTGATAGGCCGGATCGCGGAGGATGGCGTTGCGGCCCACTACGTCGAAAGCCATTGCCTGGCTGGTGAGCCGCGGCGATGTGGCCAGGGCGATCGCGCCGGCGACAAGTTCGGGCAGTTGCGTGGCCCAGGTCAGCGCCAGTTGCCCGCCCAGCGACCCGCCCACCACGGCCCGCAGCCGGCGGATGCCCAGGTGCTCGATCAAGAGCCGCTGCACGTTGACCATGTCGCGGACGGTGATGATGGGGAAATCGGCGCCGTAGGGCCGGCCGGTTTCGGGATTGATGCTGTTAGGGCCGGTCGTGCCGCGGCAACCGCCCAGCAGGTTGGGGCAAATCACGAAGTAGCGGTCGGTGTCGATCGCCTTGCCCGGCCCGACCACCAGGTCCCACCAGCCTGGCGAGTCCTCGTCGATCATGCCGGGCGACGTGCGAATCGCCCGATAGGGCATGGCAAATCAGCACGGCGTTGTCGGCCGCCGGGCTGAGTGTGCCGTAGGTCTCATAGGCCACGCGGACGCTGGGAAGAGTGCCCCCTTCTTCCAGGGCAAGCGGGTCCTGGAAGGTCACATACTGGGCGTATTTCAGCGGAATTGCCGAGCGAGCACTGTCGCTGCTGGCAAAATCGCAGGTGTCGGTAGCCATAGTCTCAAGTTTAACGGACAGGGCGGAGGCGGAGAAGGGGCCTTTGGAGTGCGACGGCTTGCCGTCGCTTTTCAAAAGCCGTAAAGTAAGCGGAAAGCGTAGAATCGCCTGAGCACGCGTGATAGCTCAGCACGTTACGAAAAGCGATGGCAAGCCATCGCACTCCAAAGATTCCGATGAAATCCTACACCGAGCACTTGACGATGAACGTGCCCAAGCGGCTGGGCTTCGTGAATATCACGCCGCAGGTCGAAGCGGCGGTGAAGAAAAGCGGCGTCAAGGAAGGGCTTGTCCTATGCAACGCGATGCACATCACGGCGTCGGTCTTTATCAACGACAACGAGCCGGGCTTGCACCAAGACTACGAGAAGTGGCTGGAGGAACTGGCACCCTTCGATCCGTCGCCCGAGCGCTATCGCCACAACCGCACCGGCGAGGACAACGCCGACGCTCACATGAAGCGGCAAATCATGGGCCGAGAGGTCGTCGTGGCGATCACCGCCGGGCAGTTGGATTTCGGCCCGTGGGAACAGATTTTTTATGGCGAGTTTGATGGACGGAGGGCGAAGCGGGTGATGATAAAGATCATCGGGGAGTAACGAAAGGGCCATTGATGAATCGTCCGTTTGTGGTATAATCCCAATTATGACTATTCCGCTTCCTGCCGAACTCCGAAATGTCGTGGCTTCCCATCCGGGAGAGCCTTTGGAATTAATCGACGAATACAATCACGCGTCCTATGTGCTCGTCGGGGTCGAGGAGTTCCGGCGACTGACTGGCGCAGTTGACGATGAGTTGGCCGATACTTACCTCGCGCAGATTGAGACTGCGATGCAGGCCGGATGGGACGATCCGCGAATGGATGCCTACGATGATTACGATGCTCACCGAGGGCAGGCATGAAATTCAAACGCGGCGACGTGGTGTTGGCCAATCTGCCGTACAGCGATCGCACCGGGAGCAAGAAACGGCCGGCGCCGTAGTTCAGTGCGATCGGAATAACCGGCGTTTGGAAGACTTGATTCTGGCGCTCATCACTACCGTCACGTTGCGGGCGGCAAACGAGCCCACCCAGCTTCTCATCGAAGTCAACACACCTGCTGGTCGCGAATCTGGCTTGTTATTCGACTCAACCGTCAAGTGTGAGCACCTCGTTACACTTCATCGGCGATTTATCGGGCGAGTGCTTGGCCACCTTCCGGACGAGAGTATTGAGAATCTCAATCTCTGTTTGAAGGAATCGCTGGACCTTGCTTGAAAACAATCTCCTCGCCGACGCCATCGCCATCTGGCTCGCCGGCCTTGTGGTGGTTCAATCGGATCGCCTTGTCCGCGAGGCGATGCAAGTTGACGGTTCGACGCTCATTGTCGGCGAAGAGGAAATCCCGCTGGCGAGCATTCGCCGCATTGCGGTCGTCGGTGCGGGCAAGGCGGGCGCGGGAATGGCGGTGGCGGTGGAAGAGGTGCTCGGACTAGGGATTGCAGCGGCGAAGCAACTGTTCGGCTGGGTCAATGTGCCGGCCGATTGTGTGCCGGCATCAAACGTGCGCGTGGGATGGACCTCCGAGTCCGTCTCGAAAGCAACGGACGGACTCGGAGGTCCATCCTACGGAATTCATCTCCATGCAGCGCGGCCGGCGGGCGTAAATGAGCCGACAAGCGAGGGTGTGGCGGGGGCGGCGGAGATTCTGCGAATCGTCGCGTCCCTTGGGCCGGATGACTTGTGCCTCTGCCTGCTCTCTGGCGGCGGATCGGCGCTGCTGCCGGCGCCGGTTGAGAGAATCACGCTGGAAGACAAGCTCGCGGTCACGCGATTGCTCAGCGCGGCGGGTGCGAACATCGAGCAACTCAATACCGTCCGCAAGCAACTCAGCCGCATTAAAGGCGGCGGGCTCGCGCGAGCATGCCGCGCGGGACGGCTCGTTTCGCTCGTCATTTCCGACGTGCCGGGCGATCCGCTCGATTTGATTGCCTCGGGGCCAACCGTCGAAGACCGCTCGACGTCGGCGGAGGCGCTTGAAATCCTGCGGCAGTTCGCGAGAGGCGAGGATGATATTCCACCCGCGGTGGTGAAGTGGTTAGAGCGGCCAAAACCTTTGACGGACTCGGAGGTCCATCCTGCATGCCACGTGACGAACCTCATCATCGGCAACAATGCCACGGCGGTCGATGCGGCCGGCATGGAGGCCGAGCGGCGGGGTTATTCCCATGCGATGATTTGCGCCCGCGAGCCGGAAGGACAGGCCGAAGAGGTCGGACGCCATCTGGCCGCGATGGCTCGGCAGATGCGCGATTCGTCGGGCCCCGATTGCCTGATCAGCGGCGGCGAGCCGGTTGTGCGTTTGGTGGAGGCATCGCGCCGCGGTCGCGGAGGGCGGAATCAACAACTCGCCTTGGCCGCCCTGGATGCCTTCTGGGAAGTCGGCGCGCGCGACGTGGCCTTTCTTTCCGCCGGCACGGACGGCGAAGACGGCCCGACCGATGCGGCCGGAGCGTTCTTTGATGCGAGCATCGTTCATGCCGCCCGCGATAAAGGGTTTTCGCCGCGAGACTTTCTTGACCGCAACGACGCGTACAACTTCTTCGCGCCGCTTAATGCCCTGCTAAAGACCGGGCCGACACAGACCAATGTGGGAGATGTGAGGGTCGTAGTAACGAAACAAGGGAGTGTGGCACGACCCTGAGCTTGCGAAGCGCGCGGCCAGAAAACACGCCCTTCGCAAGCTCAGGGACGTGCCACCCAGCCGCCGTTAACCTCCGACGCAACTCAGATGGCCGGCTGCCCCTTTTCGCCGGTGCGAATTCGCACCACGTCCGTGAGATCGCTGACAAAAATCTTGCCGTCGCCCACGTTGCCGGTGCGGGCCGTATCGCAAATCGTCTCGATGACCTTGGCCGCGCTTTCCGCCGGCACGACCACTTCGATCTTGATCTTGGGAATGAAATCGACGACGTATTCCGCGCCGCGGTACATCTCCGAATGGCCCTTCTGCCGCCCGAAGCCGGAAACCTCGGTCACGGTCATGCCCTTGATGCCGCTGCGGTTCAGGGCGTCCTTGACGTTGTCGAGTTTGAAGTGGCGGATGATGGCTTCGATCTTTTTCATTTTGAATGTCAAATCTCAGATTTCAGATTTCAGATCACGTGTGCCGCGTAAGGGCGAAATCGGGATACGCCAGTGCGCCAAGCTCTGGGCCGTCCAATCCTTCCAGTTCCACGTCCCGCGTGACGCGCATCGGCACGTAACGATTGGCGATGTGGAACCATGACCATGATACCATTAAACCGAAAGCCACGAGGACCACCGCCCCGATCACCTGGGCGGCAAGCTGGCCGGCGTCGCCATAGAGCAGGCCGCGTACGCCGTCCGGCGCGAACCGGGCGCGCTCGACGCCGTTGAACATCGCGCCGTACCGTCCATTCGCAAAAATGCCTACGGACAGCAGGCCCCACAGGCCCGCGACGCCGTGTACCGAGATCGCGCCGGCCGGGTCGTCGATGCCGCGGCGTTCCAAAAGCAATACGCTCACGACCACAACCGCCCCCGCCGCCGCGCCGATGACGACCGCCGCCCAGGTGTCCACGAACGGGCACGGCCCGCTGATCGCCACCAACCCGGCAATCATGCCGTTGCAGATCAGCGTCGGATCGGGTTTCATCTTCTTCGCCCAAAGCGTGACCATTGAGGCCAGTGTGCCGGCCGTCGCCGCCAAGGTCGTGTTGACGACCACACCGCTAATGGAAATATCGGCGCCGGCCAGCGCGCAGCCGGCGTTCAGCGCGAACCAGCCAAAGGCCACGATGAGACTGCCCATCACGACCATAGGGACGTGGTGGCCCGGCAAGGGCTGGGCGCGGCCGTTGCGATATTTTCCTGTCCGCGGACCGATGAGCCAGGCCCCGACGAGCCCGATTGTGCCGCCCAAGGCGTGCAACACGCCGGCCCCGGAAAAATCGACGATGCCATGTCCCAAGCCCCAGTTAAGTCCTGCCCGCGCCAGCCATCCGCCGCCCCAAATCCAGTTGGCGGCCAGGGCGAATGGCAGCACGATGAAGAGGCCGTAGAGGCAGAAGTTCTTCCATCGCCAGCGTTCGAGCATGGCGCCGGTGGGTATTAGAGCCGCCTTGCCGATCAAGGCCATGTAGAAAAAGAAGAATGCAAGGACGCCGGCCCCTGCCGTGCCCTGATCAATGCCCGAAAGAAAAAAGCCTTTTGCGCCTGCCAGGCCGTAGGCAAAACCGCCTGCCGGCTTTCCTTCGTCGTCGGCTAGCGCCCCGATGCCCACACCGCGATCGAGCGCCGTATCCGGCACGACAAGCGCCGCCTTCCAACCTGGCGCGACTGCGCCGCGGGAAAAATCTCCCCAGCCGACCGCGAAGCCGTAGACCCAAAAGGCCAGCGCGCTCAAGGGAAAAATCATGAGCGTCATGGCCATGGTGTTCAAGGCGTTCTTTGCCCGGCAGAAGCCGGTTTCGATCATGGCGAAGCCGATGTGCATGAACATCACGAGGATCGCGGCCACGAGCAGCCAGATTACCGCCGGCGAGGGTATGGCGGCCGGAAGCGGCGCGGCGGATACCGATGTCTCCGCGGCGCTGGCTGGGAGGCAGGAGGCAGCGCAAGCCGCCGCGAGAGCGCCGCGGGTCATAAATCGCTTGAGGGAGCGGAAGTTTGCCATCGTCGCGACTTAGTTCGATATTCCCAGTCGATAACCCAAGGTATGGCCGTTTAGCCCTGACGCCTGCATCGGCGTTTTCGCGGCCGGCGCAAGCGCCAGGGCTAAACTAGGTTAGCGACTTTTCCGTGCCGCTCCAAGCCCCAATCCTTTGTCTTGAAAAACGCCTCGGAACGCCGCGCCCTTTCACGGACACGGCGTTCCGATCGGCGTTCAATAGAACGGAACGGGAAGAAGGGCCTCACGAGAGGCCGTCCTCGCTAGGTCACGCCTGCGGGCGTGGCGTTCGCCGGTTTGGAAACGAGAATCTCCTTGCCCTTCTTCTTGCTCGCCTGGGCGAAGTAAAAGGCGCCATAGAGGCCCCATGCCGCGGCAATGCCCAAGGCCACGAATGGCTCCATCTTGCTCATGCCGGCGACCGAAAACGGCCCGACGAGGTAGAACAACATGCAGCCAAAGTTTGCCAGCAACCCGAAGACCGGAACCACCAAATGCTTGAAACCGTTGAACATGTGGTGCTCGCGGAAGGCCACGATGGCAACGATGCAGGTCAGCATATAGAGCATGAACGTGCCGAAGTTGCTTACCAGCGTGACGACAAGCAGGCTATTGGGAATCTTTGCGGCCATAGCCGAGGTGAAGACCAGGAATTTGGGATACCAGACGCTGCTCTTCTGGGCGTCGGTTAACGCAGTATCCATCGCGGCGGTAGCCGCCGGGCCGCAGAGATACCAGATCACTACCAGCACGCCGATCACAGCCGACAAGACTGCCAGCGTCCAAATGGCCCGGTGTGGCGTCAACTTCTTGCCGTGCAACATGCCGAAGTGCGAGGGCACTTCGTCGTCGCGTCCCATGGCGTAAGTCACGCGGGCGCCGGTGTTGATGCAGGAGAGCGTTGTGCCGATCAGGGCCAGAAAGACCGTGAGGGCCTGAATCTTCATGTACCACATCGCGGCCTCGTAGCTGCCGAAGAGCCAGGTACCGGTAATCACCATCATATCGCCGATCGGGGCGCCGGAAGCGGCCGCGTTGGTAAGGCCATATCCCTTGTTCAGGAAGTAGTCGGCGCAGAAGTACTCGAACAAGTAGCAGACCACGCCCTGGATGAACAGCGAGAGGAGCACCGCGCGGGGAATGTCTCGCTTGGCATTCTTCGCTTCCTCGCCCATCGAGGTCACCGATTCGAAACCGACGAGAATCAATATGGCGATGCACGCCTGGATGAAAACGTAGTTAAACGAATGCGGAGCTACGACGGAGGCCGCCGTGGTATGGTAATTGAATACCACTGGGTCTTTCGAGAAGTCCGCCTTGCTGGGGTCGGTGGTGGGCTTGCCGTCGGCGCCGACCGAGCCGCCGGGAGCGGTCGCGTCGGAACCGGCGTAGCTCATCACAAATTCCATCGGTTGGAGCTTGCCGTCCTTGCCGAGCACCGGCTTGCCGTCCTTGTCCTTCTCGTAGTCCGGGAACGGGTCGCCCGAACCGATGCTGAACTTGCCGAACTTGCTCTGGTAGCTGTCCGGCAGCGGAAGATCCTTTGATTTCAGATCGTCGTCAGTGATGATTTTGTCCGCCGTCTTCCAGATTGGCTGTCCCTTGTCATCGACTTTCGGCGTCTTGGCGTCGTCGGACCACTGGTCTTGCACATAGACCGGCTTCTTGTCCTTGTCAACTTTCGGGTCGCCCTTTTCGTCCTTGTCCTGCACATTGTCTTGAAAGACCTGGTAAGGCACCGCTTTGCCGCTGCTGGCAAAGTACAGTCCAGGATCGTTGTCCTTGTTGTGGCTGAGCCGATAACCCAGCGCGATGACCGAGAAGACCAGCAAGGCGCTGATCTGGATCACGTTGATGGCGATATTCACGCCGGTCGAGCCGTTCACGCCGTTGTAGGCGATGTAGGACACGCCGAGTGCAAAGAGCACGGCAAAGCCGATCATCAGCGTCGGGCTCAAAACGGACGTATTGAAGGTATCGGGCCAGAAGATGCCGGCCAAATAGGCTACAATAATGGCCGTCACGCCGACCATCACGCCCGGGTAGACCCAGTAGTACAAGTGGCTCGCCCAGCCGATGATAAACTTCGACAAGCGGGCGAACTTGTAAGCATGCGTTTTGGAGAGAAACGCCTGCTCGGCAAAAAAGTAGGAAGAGCCGGCGCCGGGGTACAATTTAGACAATTCCGCGTAAGAAATCGCAGTTGCGAAGCAAAGCAAGAGAGCGCCCAAGATGCCGAACCACATGGACATGCCGGCCGTCGGGGCACCATACTGGGACTGCATGGCAAACGTCAGCCACAAGAACGCACCCGGCGCAATCAGCGCCATGGCGTTCACCGTCAGGCCTGTCAGGCCTAACGTCTTTTTCATTTCCGGGGGCGAAGAACCTGATGACATGAAATTCCTCCCTAAGCGATTTCATTTATGGGAACGAACGCCCAACCACTGCACTTGCAGTGTCTACCTATTGAGCATGATCTTGAGGGAATCTCCGGGAAGCAAACTACATGCCATGCTTCTGGGGCCACGCCTTGCGAATTGCAAGAAACCCGTTAAAAACGCACGAAACGGCATTTTGACGACGAACAAAATGGTTCTTCATCCGCCAATTCGCTGCGCAAGAAGTGCGCACACAATGAGCATTTTCGTAAAAAACGCCGAGAATCCGGCCGCGACAACTTTTTCCTTCCTTGCCAGACCTCACGAAAAAACGTCTGCATGGAATGGCTTTCTGGAGGCCCTGTAAGAAATCTTGTGTCAGCTTGGAAGGATAGGTAAAGTTCCGAAATTGGTCAAGAAGAGATTTTTTACAGGAGAGGCGATCTGCGGGAAGAAAAAAGCCGTCGAGCCACAAATACGGCCCGCGCCGCGATCGACGCACTGCTGTCGCGGCTTGGAGGAAAGTCTGATATGCGCGGCATCGTCACAATCTCAACGGCGGCAAGGGTAACGACATCGCGCTGGTGCCGGCATCGCGGCGAGCGATCGTCTTTGACAAGCCGGCGCACATGAAACGGCGACCACGCCCGCCGGGCTTGTCCGGGTGGAGCGCAAGATAGAGGCTACAAAGCTGCACAACGCGCCTCTTCGCAAGGTTTGCGGATGCCGCCCGGCGGCGGCGCAAATATTCTTCCGTCCGGCAGTTTTTCCGCCGCGCGCCGTCAGAATTCCCCGCCGACGCCGAAGTCCTTAATTGGCAAGGGTTTACGGCGACGGAAAGCCGTTGGCAAGCAGATTCGTGGCCGCCGGCGCGAACATAAGCCATCGTCGCAAAGTGTTAGCCGGCAAGCACTTAGCTACAAATTGTTCACGAATTCACTCCGATCATTGACAACATTTGTAAACGGTGGTATAGTGATCGGGATACGTGGATGGTGAGTAGTGGATGAAGCATGAGCCAAGAACGTCGAGCAACGAGGTTTGCTTCCCATGTTTCTGTCGCCCATTTTTCTGTAAACAATGCCGATCATAATCCTGACCATGAGAAACCGCGTCCTGACATGCGAACTTCCCTGCCAAAATGGCAGTCGGCCGCGAGATGCGCCCCAGTCCATATCGCCGAGGTACGATCGACCCCCCGGCTGCCTCCGCGACCGAAGTCCTTTCACGACAAGCGTTTACGACCACCGGCCGCGATGCGCCCCAGTGACCGAAAAACGTGAAGGCGGGGCACATCTCCTTGAAGAAATGAAATCCGCGCATCGCGTTCTTTCTTCCCGCTCCCTGCTCCCCGCTCCCTGCCTTCCTGCCCTCGCTGCCCCGGATACTTCCCATAAAACCGTTTGATGAAATGCCGATGCCACCACAACGACGGACAATTCGGAACCCAGCCCCAGCGGCGCATGAACCGCTCGGAGATTCGCCAATTGCCGGCGTCGCAAAGCAGGGCGTCGCTGCGCTTCAACCGCGCGATTCCTCTGGCCAACTGGGCCCGGCCGCCGACGCCATGCGTGAGAAGACTGAGGAAAGCGTACGCGGCGGAGAACCCACCGCTCTCGTCCAAGCGCGGGAGGCGTACAAGGCCAAGGTCAAGGCGGCCATTGAGCCGATTACGGCCGATTATTCCAATCAGCTTGACAAGCTCCTGAAATCCTGTTGCGCGATGGCCGATCTGAGATCGGCCCTCGCGGTGCAGAATGAGATCGCCAGCCATTCGGTGAAGGCCGGTACGAATACGATCGTCGGGAAGTGGACCTGGTACGGACGCGAAAATGAGTTCGTGGAGAACGGCATAGTGATGTATAACGGCGACGGTAGACAGAAGGCGCGAAAGTATCGGATTGTGGGGGTTCGCGAAGACGGGCAGACTGGTCTGGTGGATTTGCTGACCGTGTCGCCCGACGGTTCCACGCTTGCCGGCAGGAACAGCAACGACCACGTGTATACCGGCAAGCGGACAACGGCGAGTCCCTCAGCGCTGCGCAGCCGGGGCAAAAGAACAAGCCGCAAAGGGTCGCGCCGGTGCGAACCCTTTCCAATTGAGCCCCGATCCAATCTCCCCGGCTATCGATCCGGAACGGTCTTCCGCTGCAAGACCTTGAGATCGTCTCGATCCACCCAGCCGGACCGGCTCCAGAACTGTTGGCCCGGCTCGTTGTCAGAATAAAGGAAGACGTTGCACTTGAGAATCCCCATTGACCCCAGCGCCCGGAGGCAAGTTTCGACCATTTGCCGCCCCAGATCAAGGCCTCGAAACTCGGGCATTATCGTCAGGTGGTGCAAATAGCCGCGTCGTCCATCGTGGCCGCAAAGGATCGCGCCGATGAGTTGCACCCCGTCTCGGAGAACAAGGCTCAGGCCGGGGTTGCGGTCCAAATAGGCCCGGAGCTGTTCGGGAGTGTCCGATTCGTTCAATCCGACTCCATCCGTCTGGGCCCAAAGCGTGAGAACGGATTCCAAATCATAAGTCGTCGTGGGCGAGAGCATTGTATTCGAGCCTATACAAGCCGGTATGGCTTGGCACACGCCGCTGGACGAGATAAGGGAGATAGGCGCATATAATGGATAGCATGGGTTTGTCACCGGCGAGTTCAGCCGCACGCCGAAGATCAACGCCCGCGGCGGGCGAGATCTCGTTCCGGGATTGTGAATCCTGAATTAACCCCGCAGATACTTATTGAACCAGTCGATCGTGCGTTGCCAGGCCAGTTTGGCCGCCGCTTCGTTGTAGCGGGTGTGGCGTCGTTGTTGAAACCGTGAACGGCGCCGGGGTAGATGTACCCGTCGTGAGGGACGCCGGCGGCTTTCAATTCCTTCTCGTAGGCCGGCCAGGTTCCGGCAAGCCGTGCGTCCTTTTCGCCATGTTGAACGAGGATTGCCGCTTTGATCTTGGGAACATCGGCGGCCATCGGAGGTTGGCCATAAAAGGGAACGGCGGCCGCCAGATCGGCGCCCATGCGCACGGCTAGCTTGTTGGCAACGCCTCCGCCGTAGCAGAAGCCGATTATGCCTATCTTGCCGGTGCAATCGTCGCGCGATTTCAGCCAATTTGCGCAAGCCGCAAAGTCTTCGAGCATCTTGCCGCCGTTTACGGTGCGGAAAAGTTGGCCGCCTTTGTCGTCGTCGCCCGGATAACCGCCGACTGAAGTAAGGCCGTCCGGGGCGAAGGCCATGAAGTTCGCGATGCCGAGGCGCTTGCGACGTCTTCGATATGCGGATTGAGACCGCGGTTCTCATGCACCACCAACACGCCGGGCAGCTTGCCCGCGGCGTTGGCGGGCCGGACCAGATAGCCCTTGATTTTGCCGTTGCCTTGCGGCGACGGCACCGTGACGTATTCGGTCTTCAGCCGTTTATCGTCCTTGGGGACCTGCTCGCCCAAGGCGTAATTCGGCATCATGGCCTCGACGATGGCGGCAGCCGTCAGCCCGCCGACGGCGAACCTCTTGGTTGCATCGAGGAACTCACGGCGGCTCATCCCACCGTGGATGTATTCGTTGTAAAGCTCGACAACTTCCGGCGGCAATTCATGCGGTTTCTTCGGCTCCATTTTAGTCACCCCTTTGGCTCTGGCTGGTGATAAGTGACGCGTGACGGGAAACTTGGTTTCCCACAAAAGACCGAGTCTAAACTGGGAGGTATCGGCGGTCAACCAGGCGGGTTCCACAAGACACTCGGCATCAACATTACAAGGAATACTACACGCCCAGCGGCCGCCTGGTGATGATTGTTCGCAAGGGCTTCGGCGCAGTCCTTCTCGCCCGGCACAAACGAGTCGGGCAAGCCTTTCTCGTCGGATGCCATATTCTCGCCGGCGGTCACGCGCCATTGCGGCCAGTCGGCGGACAGGGCCGGCGCTGACAGCGCCGCGACGGCCAAACAAGCGGCCGCTGCCGTCCAGACCGTCGGGCACGTAACGCGGATCGAGGTATGAAGGCTAGGGAGATTCATGGTGGGCTGCCTTACTTAACCGGTACGAAGACTCACGCAGTACACCACTCTTCCACCACCTCGTGCCACTAATCGCGGGACTTTACGGCCGCGAACGCCTCGCGGACGTGCCGTAGATGATGCCGGGCGAAGCAAAGAAGCAGGCTTTTCGACAGAAAAACAAAGGGACGGAAAGATGGGAGCAGAACCGTTTCACGATTGACCGCGCTAGAACACATGGCTACCATGGGCGTGCTACAGGACCGTTATCGAAACTCTGATAAGGTATCCAAGTTCGCACCAAACCACGGAGGATTCAAGATGAGTGCTTTGAGCCGATTCCTGTCGGTAGCCGTTATTACCACTTGCCTCGTGACCGACGGCGTCGCGGCGGAAGTGAAACCGTCGTTGGATACCGGGCTTGCGGTCTGTCGATTTAGTCGATAGCGCCACCCGGTTTGGGGATTCGCGATTTCGGATTTGTTGTTTATAGTTGTCGATATTGATGCAGGCAATTGCTACGTCGAAGTATTGTAAGGAAGCGAGTCATGGAATACTGGGCGAAACCGGGGTTGGATCGGCAGCAGACGCTTCTGTTGTACCCCACGCTGGACGGAAGCGTCAACGAGCACCACCCCGTCCGGCAATTGGAGGAGATCTTGAGGGCCCTGGACTGGTCGGCCTGGACCCAGACCTATAACGGCCACGTCGGGCAGCCGCCCATTCCGCCGTGGGTGATGGCCGGGGTCATTCTCTACGGGCTGATGCGGCGAATCCGCTCCAGCCGGCAACTGGAATACGTCTGCGGCCACAACATCGACTTCATGTGGTTGGCGGAAGGACGCCGCATCGACCACTCGACTTTCTGCCAGTTTCGCACCAAGTTCAAGGAGCCGTTGAAAGACCTGTTCAAGCAGATCGGCCGCGTGGCGATGGACATGGGATTCATCCGCCTCTTGGAAGTCGCTTTTGACGGGACGCGCGTCAAAGCCAACGCCAGTCGCTTTCATACCTGGACGGCCGAGCGAGTCGAGGCCGCGTTGCAGGAGTTGGAAACGCAGGTCGCCGCCATGCTCACGGAGGCGGAGGCGGCCGATGCCAGCGAGAAAAGCTTGGGAGAGGATCGCTTCGCTCAGCCGCTGCCGCCGGAGTTGGCCGACGCCAAGAAACGCCAGGAGAAGCTGCGGCAGGTGCTGGAAGAGCTTCGCCAGGCCGACGCGGCGCGGAAGAAGGACGGAATCAAGACGCCGGCGCAGATGCCCAAGGCCGACACGGATTCCACCGTGATGCCCAATAAGGAAGGCGGCTATGCCCCCAACTACACGCCGTTGGCGGCGACGGATGGAAGCGGGGATTTCATCGTCGATTGCGACGTGATCGCCGGGCCCAACGAGCAGAACGAGATGCTGCCCAGCGCAGACCGCATCGAGGAGAACTTCGGCAAAAAGATCGAGAACCTTTCGGCGGACAAAGCCTTCGGTGACGGGGGCCAACCTGGCGGGCATGGAAGCGCGGCAAGTGAATTTCCACACGCCCGTCGACTCTCCGGCGCCGCAGCAAGGCAACCCGGCCAAACGTGACGACCCGCGGCAGCCTGTGCCGGAAACGGAATGGCCTCAGTTGCCGCGGAACGACAAGCAGAAGTTGGACAAGTCCTGCTTTGTGTATAACGCCGAGGCTGACTGTTACTATTGTCCGTTGGGGCACGTGGTGGAGTTTGAGCAGACCAAAAGCGAAAAGGGGCGAGAGAGCGGGTACGTCTATCGTTGCCGCGACTGCGAGGGATGCCCGCTGAGCGGCGTTTGTCGCGATCCGAACTCCCAACGCGGGCGAAGCGTCTCGCAAGACGGACACGACCCATTGCGCGAACGGATGTACGCGAAGATGCAGACCGAGGAAGCGCGGACGACATACAACCGCCGGATGCATATTGGCGAGACGCCCTTTGCGATCATCAAGAACCTCTTCGAGGTGCGCCGATTTCTCTTGCGAAGTCTGGAGAAGGTGCGTACCGAATGGTGCTGGGTGTGTACGGCCTACAACTTGAAGAAACTGATGACGGCCCTCGCGGCACTCCGCGCCGAGGGCAAGGAAATAGCGTTGAATGTGAAACGATAGGAAATCCAGGAGGACTGCGCGGGCGAGGTTCCAAACGCTGGCGTGTGCTTCGCGTTGCGGTCAACTCCCGCACGAGAGAGAAACCCCGATCGACAAAAGAAAAACCTGCACGGTACATCGATAAGGGGTCCTCCGTCCCCGCCGTTTCAAAAACATTCGAAATACTAAACCAACAGACCGCTTGCGGGTGGCATCACACTGTCTCCGTTTGTCT
Source organism: uncultured Planctomycetia bacterium (assembly GCA_963707295.1). GTDB lineage: Bacteria > Planctomycetota > Planctomycetia > Pirellulales > Thermoguttaceae > JANXQG01. Next base: position 410,253 of record CAVPPL010000005.1, on the reverse strand, counting down.
TCCCCGCGAACTTTCGCCCGGCGGCACGTGTCTACCGATCGGGCCGGTCTCCCATATTCACAAGAGGCCGTATCATGTCGGTCGCAGTTCGCCGCCTTGTAATCCGCGTCATCGCGCGGAATAATCGACCATTCGCAAACCAGAGTATGGACGCACTTTCCGATGCTCCTGACGCTCACGACGACGCACCAGCCCGCAACGGACCTTGGTTACTTGCTGCACAAGAATCCGGCACGATGCCAGAGTTTTCCCCTGAGCGTCGGGCACGCCGCACGTTTTCTATCCGGAAGCAGCCGAGGAGCGTTGCACCGCCGCGCTGCTCTTGGACGTTGACCCGGTGGCAATGGTCCGCGGCCGGGGCGGCGTTTCACAGACGGCGCTGGCCCAATACGTGAACGACCGGCCCTACGTGGCGTCGTCGTTCATGAGCGTGGCGATTGCGCAGGTGTTTGGTCCGGCCCTGGATGGCCGCTCGAAAGAACGCCCGGAACTGGCACAAACTCCGATTCCGCTGGTCGCCAAGTTGGATGTGCTGCCGTGCCGTGGCGGCGAAAACCTCTTGTACGAGGTCTTTCAGCCGCTGGGCTACGAGATCGACTTCGTCCGCTACCCTCTCGATGAGAAGTTCGTCGAATGGGGATCGAGTCCCTATTATTCCCTCACGCTCGCGAAAACCACGACGCTCGGCGAACTGCTCGCGCATCTCTACGTTCTGATTCCCGTCTTCGACAACTTCAAGCACTATTACGTCGGCGATGAAGAGCTTGAAAAGCTGCTGAAGCACGGCGAAGGCTGGCTGGCTGCGCATCCCAAGCGCGAGGCGATCGCGCATCGCTACTTGAAGCATCGCCACAGTCTTGCCCGCGAGGCCCTGGCGCGGCTGGCCGAGCAGGACGATCAGCCGGCGGACGATGCGTCCGAGGCCCGCACGGCAGGCCGCGAGGAGGTTATCGAGAAGCCGATGCGGTTGAACGAGCAGCGGCTCGGCGATGTGGCGGCCGCGTTGAAGGCGACCGGCGCCAAGCGGGTCCTCGACCTGGGCTGCGGCGAAGGCAAGCTGCTGCGGGAGTTGCTCAAGGAGAAGCAGTTCGAGGAAATCGTCGGTATGGACGTTTCGGTCCGCGCGCTGGAGCTCGCCAAGGACCGTTTGCGGTTGGACGATCTTGCGCCGTCGGCAGAAAGACCGCATCCGGCTCTTGCATGGCTCGCTCATGTACCGCGACAAGCGGCTCGCCGGGTTCGACGCGGCGGGCGTGGTCGAAGTCATCGAGCATCTCGATCCGCCGCGGCTGGCCGCTTTTGAACGCGTCGTATTTGAGTTTGCGCGGCCCGGCACTGTGGTGTTGACGACGCCGAATCGGGAATACAACGTCACTTGGCCCAGCCTGCCCGCCGGGGCTTTTCGACACGAAGATCATCGTTTCGAGTGGACGCGGGAGGAATTCCGCAATTGGGCGACAGGCGTTGCCGAGCGGTTTGGATACGCGATCGAGTTTCGGTCCGTGGGGCCGGATGACGCCGAGCTTGGGTCGCCGACGCAGATGGGAGTATTTCGAAATGGATGACTCTGCGCAGACTGAATCAGAAGATCGTTTTGAGAACGATCCGCGAAGCGACGAGGACTTGATTTCCGTAGCACTCTCGCAGGACCCAGATGATGATTCGTACTGGGATCCGATTTGGACCTTGCTACATCGGGATGCCGCGAAACTCCTCCTCCGCGCGAAGAATTCTGCGGAAGTTCGCAAGGTACGGAGCGTCGCTTGGGAGCCGACATGCTAGGGCAGATTGGCTGCATTGAGCCGCCGTATTCCGAACAGTCTACAGTGATACTGCTCGATATGTTGAATCGCGAAAAGGATGTCGAATTGCTTCAGGTCGTATTGATCGCCCTAGGCCATCTAAAACTGCCGGAGATTGTTGCGGCCGCGGCACGGTTTCGCAAACATCCAGTTGCAGGTGTCCGGCACGGAGTTGTACAAGCATTGATGTTTCACGACGATCAACTTGCCATCGATTGCCTTATCGAACTCTCGAACGACGACGATTCGCACAATCGTGATTGGGCAACGTTCGGCTTGGGTATGCACGTCGCCCTGGGCCTGGACACTCCTGCAATACGAGAAGCCTTGGTTGCTCGTCTGCATGATGACGACTATGATACGCGCAGCGAGGCGATCATCGGCCTTGCCGAATGCAGAGATCGGAGAGTTATCCCCATCCTCATTAAAGAGTTGACTTCCGGCTGTGTCGGGTCTCTCGCCGTGGAAGCGGCAACTAAAATCGCTGCTCCCGAATTGCTTCCGCATCTATTGGCACTGAAGGACTGGTGGGATGTTGATCCGAGTCTTCTCGGCGAGGCCGTTCAAGCGTGCTCCGGCACCAATAACCGCGAGACTGCCACACCACAGGAATCGACGGGGTAGAACCGTGTCCATCTCCATTCCCAAACTCTCCCTCGTCGTCCTTGTCGGCCCAAGCGGTTCCGGCAAGAGCACCTTCGCGCGCAAACACTTCCTGCCAACCGAGGTGCTGTCGTCAGACTTTTGCCGCGGCATAGTCTGCGACGATGAGAACGACCAAGCCGCGACGATTCCGGCGTTCGATGTCCTCCACTTCATCGCCCGCAAGCGCCTGGCGCTGGGCAAGCTGACCGTCGTCGATGCCACGAACGTCCAGCCCGAGGCCCGCAAGCCGCTCGTCCAGCTTGCGCGGGAGTTCCATTGCCTGCCGGTCGCCTTTGTCTTCAACCTGCACGAGCGGGTCTGTGAAGATCGCAATCGCGGCCGCCAAGATCGAGATTTCGGGCCGCATGTCATCCGCCAACAAAAAGCGCAACTGCGGCGTTCGATCCGCGGCTTGAAGCGCGAGGGATTCTCGCACGTCTTTTTCTTCGATACGCCCGAAGAGGTCGAGGCGGCGACGATTGAGCGTACTCCGCTTTGGAACGACAAGCGCGACGAGCACGGCCCGTTTGACATCATCGGCGATCTGCACGGCTGCTGCGACGAGTTGGAAGCGTTGCTCGCGCAGTTGGGTTATGTGCCGGTTCAGCTAGGAATCGACGCGGAGACAAGTGTTGCCTTTCGCTCCGCGAAAGAACGCGACTTTCGCGGAGCGAAAGGCGACGATCCGCTGTGGGGTAATCGCTCGTTCCGCCATCCCGCAAGCCGGAAAGCCGTCTTCCTCGGCGATCTGGTCGACCGCGGCCCGCGGATTCTCGACACGTTGCGGCTGGTGCGGAATATGGTCGTTGACGGCGCGGCCCTTTGCGTGCCCGGCAATCACGACGCAAAACTCATGCGAAAGCTCCGCGGTAAGGACGTGCAAGTCAAGCACGGGCTGGCCGAGTCGGTGGCGGAGATTGACGCGTTGCCCGACGCGATCCGAGAATGCTTCGCCAAAGAGGCGGCCGACTTTCTCGACAGCCTCGTAAGCCATTATGTCCTCGATGGCGGCCGGCTCGTCGTCGCGCACGCCGGCATGAATGAGGAAATGCAAGGCCGCGGATCGGGCAAGGTGCGGGAGTTCGCCCTCTACGGCGAAACGACCGGCGAGAACGACGAGTTCGGCCTGCCGGTGCGCTGCAATTGGGCGGCCGAATACCGCGGCCGCGCGACCGTCGTCTACGGCCATACGCCCGTGCCGGAACCGGAGTGGCTCAACCAAACGACGAACATCGATACCGGCTGCGTCTTCGGCGGCCGGCTGACAGCCCTCCGCTGGCCGGAGCGGGAATTCGTCTCGGTCCCCGCCGCACGCGTCTATAGCGAGCCGGTGCGGCCACTCGTGCCGCCGCCCCTCCTGACGACAACTGTGCCGCCGATCATGCCACTTTCGGCCCAACAGGTCCATGATGACTTGCTCGATGCCGACGACGTGCTAGGAAAGCGGATCATTTCGACCCGCCTTCGCGCGAACGTGACGATCCGCGAAGAGAACAGCATGGCCGCGCTGGAGGCCATGAGCCGCTTCGCCGTCAATCCCAAGTGGCTCATTTATCTGCCGCCCACGATGTCGCCCTGCGAAACGAGCGACCAGGAGGGATTCCTCGAATATCCGAGCGAGGCGTTTTCGTATTATCGCTCGCATGGCGTGTCGCAAGTCGTGTGCGAAGAAAAGCACATGGGCTCGCGCGCGGTGGTCATCGTCTGCCAAAGCGAAGCGGCCGCCCGGCAGCGATTCGGAGTCGTAGGCGAGTCCGGCGTCATTTACACCCGCACAGGCCGCCGGTTCTTCGCCGACGCGCAACTGGAAACCGAATTCCTCGCGCGGCTTCGCGCGGCGATGGACGGCAGCGGCTTCTGGACCGAGTTCGGCACCGACTGGGCCTGCCTCGATTGCGAGCTGATGCCCTGGTCGGCCAAAGCCGCAGGAGCTTCTCCGCTCGCAGTATGCCGCCGTGGGCGCGGCGGGCCGCGCGTCGCTGCCCAAGGCCGTGGCCGCGCTGCAACAGGCCGCCGAGCGATTGGAAACTCGGGACGCCGACGCTCAGTCATCGTACGCGTCCGACATAGGGGAACTGCTCCGCTGTCACGAGAAGCGCGGCCGGGCGGTTGGTCGCTTTGTGGAAGCGTACCGCCAATACTGCTGGCCGGTGCAGTCGCTCGATGATCTCAAGCTGGCGCCGTTCCACCTCCTGGCGACGGAGGGAAAAGTCCACGTCGATCACTCTCACGTTTGGCATATGGATACCCTGACCGCGATCTGTCGCTTCGACCCGTCGCTCCTGCTCGCCACGCCGTACAAGATCGTTGACCTTGAGGATGACGAGAGTGTACAAAGCGGTCTCCAGTGGTGGCTGGAGCTTACCGGCCGCGGCGGCGAGGGCATGGTCGTCAAGCCCCGCGAGTTTATCGCGAACAGTTCCCGCGGCCTGTTGCAGCCGGCGGTAAAATGCCGCGGCCGCGAATATCTGCGGATCATCTATGGCCCGGAATACTCGTTCCCGGAAAACCTCTCCCGCCTGCGACGCCGCCGCCTGGCGGGCAAGCGGTCCTTGGCACTGCGGGAATTCGCACTGGGCATTGAGGGCCTCGAACGCTTCGTGCGCCGCGAGCCGCTGCGGCGCGTGCATGAATGTGCGTTCGGCGTCCTTGCCCTGGAGAGCGAACCGGTCGATCCGAGGTTGTAGGGAAAGCCGCCTGCGGCACTCCTAGCCTGGCGGACGGGACCGACCGAATTAAAGCTTTCAGTTGACTATTGACTGACAGACTGTCACAATTAAGAAGACAAGGAGGCAGCAATGTCCGAATCTTCTTACCGAACCGCTTTGACATGCGAGACCGAAGTCCAAGGCGGCGGACGCGTCGAAGTTGCCGTACCGCTTTCCCAGGGCACGAAGGTCGTCGTCTTTGTCGTCCCCGAATCCGATCAAATGCACGACCTTGTAGCTGCTTCGGAAAGCACGCTGAGTTTCTGGGACAATCCGCTGGATGACGCAGACTGGAACAATGCTTGAGCGAACTCCCTTGCCAGCTTGTGGCGGCGGGTTCATAACGCTGGGGACTGTTGGGGCCGGGGCCGTCGGGCATCAAATCGAGACTCCCCACATTCGGCGAAGGGTCCGAAGGGAAGACCGAGGGCCAGAGCTATTGCGGCACAGCCCTTTTATCCGTCCCCCTCTAGGCGGCAGGCGAATTCCGGACGGATTCCGCGATTGGCACGATAGTTGCTTTCTATTGTGTACTGGTGTTGACATATCCAGAAATGGCAGGCGCTCGGCTCGATCGGCCGCGAGATGCGCCCCAACCCCTTAGATCGGAGGGTTGTCTTGCACCCGCGCCATGCGCCGCTGTAAACTGTTGTACATACTAGACTTATGGCGGCGGCCGGCGATGCGCCCCAGCGTCCGAATTTCGCGAGGGCGCCCACGCATCTCGGGCGATGGCCGCCGCCAACAAGGCCACCGGACTGCCAAAATGGCAGGGCCGGCAAGGAGCGGCGGCCGGCCCGAGCTTGCCGCGAAAGGGCGCAAAGAACGCAAGATAAGAAAGACAGCCCGAACATGCCGGGCATAAGACGACCCACGAACCGCGCGAACGGCACGAAATAGCACCACCCTGCCGCACAAGCACCAACCTTGCCTAGCTTAACAGCCCATGCACCGCCGTGATCATCATCGTAACATGTTATCTGCTAAATACTTATGCAAACACAAGTGCGCACGCACCACCCGGTGCAACATCGCGAGGCGGTGCGCAAACGGCTGGTGCCGCGGTCGCAAAGGCAGTGTTCCAAGGGTTCCTTCCTCCTTGGCCCCTGCTCTGTTGCGCTCGCCACTTCGGTTACCAAACCAACGGAAAACCAAATAGCCAGAAGACGTATTCCTGGGTTCATCCTGGGTTCATCCTAGGTTCATCCTAGGTCCGTCCTAGGTCCGTCCTGAGTTCGTCCTGTCTTTCAAAACCCCGAGAAAACAGGCGAAAGACGCGAATTTCCAAAACGCGAAGAAAAAATGCCCGTCCCAAACAACAAGTTGTCTCACGCAAAGCCGCCAAGCCGCCAAGTCGCAAAAAAACTCGTAGACAAAAAGATGACGTTCAGAAAAATGCGCTCCTTTGCGAGCTTTGCGCGAGACTTTCGGCCATCACAGGAAGTCCGAGAAAAAGCAGGCGGCCGGTCATTGCGCAACGGACTGGCGATCGACGCTAGCGTTGATTTGCGCCGATCGCCAGTTGGCCCCTTCCGGCCTCTTCGTCGTGTCAAATCGTCGCTCCGACCACCGGCACCTGCATCGCCGTCTTCGGATCGAGCCGGAACGGCTTGTTCTGCTTGAACAGCTCAACCCGGGCGAGATACCGCTGCTTCATCTCCTGGCTTTTCGTCAGGTCGAGGGCCTTGGCCTGCCACTGAAAGCGCCGCCGCGAAATCGCCGTTTTCCGCATACGTCGAAGCCAGCACCGAGAAGTTGTTGTCGGCGTTGTTGCCGCCCGAAAGTTGAAAAGCCTTCGAGGCGTTGGCGAATGCCTGCTTGCCGTCGCGGAACTTTGGGTCGAGGCAGGTCGCCTGGAAGAAGGCGAGCTGGTTGTAGTATGCCGCGCAGTTCGGGTCGATGGCGATGGCCTGGTAGTAGTCGGCCTTGGCCTTGTCGTATTCGCCTTTCATGTTCCAGTTGGCAGCCCGGTCGGCATACGCCTGGGCGTCGCTCGGGTCGATCGCCAGGGCCTGGTTGTCGGCGGCGATGCCGTCGTCGTATTTTTGCTGGTTGTAAAGGATCGCGCCGCGGCTGACGTAGGCCTCGACGTAGCTCGGCTCCAGCGCCAGGGCGATGTTCGTGTCGGCCAGGGCTTTGTCGAAGTCGTTCTCGGCGTCCAAGGCGGCGCCGCGGTTGTTGTAGGCGGCGGCGAAGTTGCGGTTGATGGCGATGGCCTGGGTGTAGTCGGCGATCGCCCGATCGAACTGGCCCATCTCAAAATAGGCGGCGCCGCGCTGGTTGTAGGCCAGCGCGCAATTCGGCTCGCTGGCGATGGCCTGGGTGTAGCTGGCGACGGCGTTGTCGTGGCTGCCCTGGTTGTCCCAGGCGTCGCCCTGGTTGATGTAATAGACGCATGTCGAGCAGTAGCTCGTGCCGTAGCACGAGCTGTAGTAACCGCAGCCGGAGTAAGTGTGATAGTAATGGCCGGAGTGATGATAGTGGTGTGCCCAGGCGGGGACCGCCGTTGCGGAGAGGATGCCGAAAGCCGTCAGGAAAGAATAAAGTCGAAACATGATTGTCTCATGGGTGCGAGGTTTGGGGAAAGTAAATGTGTTGGCTCCAACGGCGGAGTTTCAATGCAACCGCGGTGCCAGCGGCTGGCGCAATCGACGTAACAAATTGCCCGGTATAGAGTTGCGTCGTGGCGACAAGAATGTGCCGCGCGATTTCGGCTGTGGCATTTGCCGTCCGAATGACGACGGCCAAATCGAAGTGACGGCGCGTTAGAGAGTCCCGAACGCGCCGACTAACGCTCTTTGACAATTCAATCGAAATACCGCACGGCGTTGACGAACACTTGCAGTCCGTCGCCGACCGACCCGGCCTCGCCACGGGTCCAGCGGGGATGGTGCGTGGGGTCGAGATGCCGTTCGGGATGCGGCATCAGGCCCAGTACGCGGCCGGTCCTGTCGCACACGCCCGCCACGTCGGCCATCGAGCCGTTGGGGTTGTCGGGGAAGCGAAGTGGGGAGTGGGAAGTGGGGAGTGGGGAGTGAGGAGTGAGTGGCGCATAACGGAGCGGCAACTGCCCCGCGGCTTCAAGTCGGGCGAGCGCGGCATCATCCCGCGCGATGAACTTGCCTTCGCCGTGTGCCACGGGCAGATACATGCGCTCAATGCCGTGGAGGAAGACGCACTTCTCGCCAGCAACGCCCAGGCGGACCCAGCGGTCTTCGTACTTGCCCGAATCGTTGTAGGTGAGCGTGGCGGGCGGGCCATTCGGTGGCTCATCGTCCAAGAGAACGCCCGACTTGATGATCACCTGAAAGCCGTTGCAGATGCCCAGGATCAGTTTGCCCGCCGCTTTGAAATCGGCCAGCCGGCCGGCCAGATGATGGCGCATCTGCACGGCGAGGATTTGCCCGGCGGCCACATCGTCGCCAAAGCTGAACCCGCCGGGGATGCAGAGGATCTGGAAGCGATCGAGCACTGCGGGCGATTCCAGCACGCGGTTGACGTGCAGCGCTTCGGTCGTGGCTCCGGCTGTCTCGAAGGCGAATGCCGTTTCCTGATCGCAGTTGGTGCCGGGGCGCGGAGGATGAGGACGCGGGGCGTGGGCATCAGAAAATCCGAATGTCAAATGACGAATGTCGAAACAAATTCAAAATACGAATGTTAAATTATCGAAACGAAATTGACGCATCACCACCGCAGCGGTTTTTGCCAGGCTTCTTTCAAGGTAGCCAGGTCGCAGTCGATGACAACTTCACCGCGTTTGCAAACCTCGAATCGGTCGCCGTCGACTACTTGCCCGATCCGCGATCGCGCGATGCCCGCCAAGGCTGATTCAAAGGCAACGGCGTTATTCGGTTGTACTTCGCACAGGAAGCGAGTGTTTGATTCACTGAAGAGCCGTTCCAATACGTCCGATTGGCTATGGCAGGGCATTGCGTCGAGGTCTAGCGACGCACCGAATCCGCCGGCGAATGCCATTTCGGCGGCGGCCACGGCCAGTCCGCCTTCGCTCAGGTCGTGGCAGGCGCGGACCAGGCCGGCATGGATCGCGTGATGCATGCGCGGCGAAGGTTTGCTTGGCAATGTGCGGATCGACCTTCGGCACGCTGGCCGCCGGAAAGTCGCTGCGACCAGCGCGAAATGCGATCCGCCCAGTTCGTCCGCCGTCACGCCGACCATGTAGAGCAGATTGCCCGGCTCCTTCAGATCCATCGTCACGCAGCGCGCCACGTCGTCGATCTGGCCCAGGCGCTGATCAACAGCGACGGCGGAATGGCGATCGGCTGCGCTCGCCGTCGGCGTCGACGTAGCGGAATTCGTTGTTCAGGCTGTCCTTGCCGCTGATGAACGGCGTGCCCAGCGCGATGGCCACGTCGTGGCAGGCCAGGGCCGCGCGGACCAGCGAGCCGAGCGTCTCGGGCCGATCGGTGTTGCCCCAGCAGAAGTTGTCGAGGATGGCGATCCGGCGCGGATCGGCGCCGACGGCCACGCAATTGCGCACCGCCTCGTCGATCGCGCTGGCGGCCATCCGGTAGGTGTCGAAGTCGCCGTAGCGCGGGTTCATGCCGCAGGCGACGACGATGCCGCGGCGGCTGAGCCAGCACCGGCCGCAGCACGGCCGCGTCGCTCGGGCCGTCGTTGGCCACGCCGACCAGCGGCTTGACCACGCTGCCGCCTTGCACTTCGTGATCGTACTGGCGGATCACCCATTCCTTGCTGGCACACGTTCAGCGAGCCGAGAATCTGCAGCAGATCGGCGTGTGATCGGGTGAGTGCGAGCGAGGCTCGGCGGCATTGCGTCGGCTAATCGGCTGAGTCCGGTCGATCCGCAGCGTCGCCGGCCGGCTCGTCGTACACCGCCTCGCGCACCACCGGCGGGCGGCCGTCGTGCAGGAACTCCATCGCCAGGTCGGCCACCTGCTGCGTCGTGGTACTTCAGCACCAGCCGGCCGGTCGGCACGAACCGGCCGATCACCGTGGCCTCGACCCCTTCGGACTGCGCACAGCGCCGAAAGCTCGTCCCACGTTCTCCGGCGGCACGGCCAAGACCATCCGCTCCTGGGCCTCGGAGATCCAGATCTCGGTGTACGACAGCCCTTCGTATTTCAGCGGCACGCGATCGAGCCAGACTTCGGCGCCGATCTTCTCGCCCATTTCGCCCACGGCGCTGGAAAAGCCGCCGGCGCCGCAATCGGTGATCGGCGTGATACAGCCCGCGGTCGCGGGCGGCCAGGATCACGTCGAGCAGCATCTTCTCGGTGATCGCGTTGCCGATCTGCACGGCGCCGCCGGAGAGCGTTTCGCTTTCGCTGGTCAGCTCGGCCGAGCTGAACGTGGCGCCGTGGATGCCGTCGCGGCCGGTGCGCCCGCCGACGGCCACGATCAGGTCGCCGGGCTGCGGCTCCTTGAACGACTTGTCGCGCGGGATCAGGCCGACGTTGCCGCAATAGACCAGCGGATTGCCCAGGTAGCGCGGATCGAAATAGATCGCGCCGTTGACGGTGGGAATGCCCATGCGGTTGCCGTAATCGCGCACGCCGGAGACCACGCCCTTCATCACCCGCCGCGGATGCAGCACGCCCGGCGGGCAGCGCCTCGGCCGGCGTGTCGGGCGGGGCGAAGCAGAAGACGTCGGTGTTGCAGATCGGCTTGGCGCCCATGCCGGTGCCCAGCGGATCGCGGATCACGCCGCCGATGCCCGTGTTGGCCCCGCCGTAGGGCTCCAGGGCCGAGGGATGGTTGTGCGTCTCGACCTTGAAGACGACGTTGTACTGCGTCGTCGAAGCGGACCACGCCGGCGTTGTCGCGAAAGACGCTCACGCACCAGTCGTCGTCGCCCAGCTCGCGGCGAATCTTCTGCGTGGCGGCGAAGATCGTCTCCTTGAGCATGTTCTCGAAATGCCGCTCGCCCGTCTGCGTCGCGATAGTGGATCCGGCCGGCCAGCGTCTTGTGGCTGCAATGCTCGCTCCAGGTCTGGGCGACCGTTTCCAGTTCGACGTCGGTCGGGTCGCGGTCCGAGCTGGCGGAAATGGGCCTGGATCGTCTGCATCTCGACCAGCGAAAGATAAAGCTGCCCCTCGCGGCTCAGCCGCTCGCAGGGCCGCGTCGTCCATCGCGCGGATCGGCACGGTCGCCAGCTCGAACTCGTAGGGCGAGCCGACTTCGAGCCGCTCGAAGTCCAGCGGGCCGACGATCACTTGCTCGATGGCGTCGTTGGCCAGCACCTTGCGCACAGCAGCTGCGAGCCGGTCGTTCGGCAGGCCGGCCGACCCAGTACTTTTTCAGCGTGCGGACGGCCTCGGCCTGCAATGCCGAAATCGGCGATGGCCGCCAGCGCGCTCTGGGCCACGGGGTCCATCACGCCCGGCTTGGGCAGCACGTGGATCAGAATGCAGGGTGGGCCGCTGCGCGAGTCCCACCGTTTCGGCGCATGGTGGACTCGTGCACTCGGCCCACCCGACGGACCGGATCAGCACCGCATCCCCCACCGGCGCCACCACCGTCCGCTCGACGACGCGATCGGCCAGCAATTCCCGGCGATCGCGCTCGACCTGACGTGGTCCAGATCGCCCTGGATCAAATAGCCGCGGGCGGCGCGACACCGCCAGGATCGGCGGCCAGCCCAAGTTCGGCGGCCGCCGCGGCGACGTCTGCGGCCAGCAGGTCGGGCTGGCCGGCGGCCGGATAGATGTCAACTTCCCAAAGCATCGCGGTTCTTTTTCGCCCTGGTGAGGAATCGATTGATTCCGGCCTCATCGCCGTCTGCGGATTGCCGCGTGCGAGCGCCTGAAGCTGGCCGCCAAATTGCTCCAGGGCATTCAGCACGTTCTCGCGGTTCTGCAAGAGGATCTGCCGCCAAAGCTCCGGATCGCCCGCCGCCAGCCGGGCGGTGTCCAGCAATCCCGAGCCGGCGAAGCGGAAGTATTTCTCCGGCACCGTGTTCGCCAGCGCAGCCGCGGCCATGTGCGGCAGGTGGCTCGTCACGGCCAAGGCCCGATCGTGCTCCTCGGCCGCCATCTGCACGACCACCGAGCCCAGCCCCTGCCAGAAACTTCTCCAAGCAGATCGAAATCCTCGGCGCGGGTGTTCTTCGTGGGCGTGAGGATGGCGACGCGGCCCTCGAACAGGTCGGCCGTGGCAGTAATTGGCCCCAGTTTTTTCGCTGCCGGCCATCGGATGGCCGCCCAGGAAGCGGCAGCCCCGCGGCAGCTGATTGTCCAACGCCGCGACGATTCGTCCGCTTCGTGCTGCCGGCGTCGGTGATCAGCGTACCCTCCGGGCAATGCTTGGCGACCTCTCGCACGTGGTCGACGATCTGCCCGACGGGCGTGCAGACGATCACCAACTCGGCCTCGGCCACCCCTTTGGCGAGGTCGATCGTGGTATGGGTGACGGCCCCGACGCGGCGGGCAATCCGCAGGCTCACTTGCCGGCGGCCGATGCCGATGACGTTTTCGGCCAGATTCCGCTGGCGCAGCGCCAACCCGATCGATCCCCCGATCAACCCTACGCCGATAATCGCCACGTTTGCAAGTCGCTTCATCAAATGTCTCGGCCATTTGCGGCTAAAGTGAAGCCCTATTGTAGCAAAAGCGGTGCGGCGTAGTGGAGGGGTGGCGAGAATGCAAATCCGCGGCGATTTTACTTGCGCCGCAAATAGTGCTTAATGCAAAACTGAACATTCGCAGATTTTTTGATGGAATTTGATGATGAAAAGAGGGCGGGGTTCCTTGTACACTTTGCGTGATTTACAAGCGTCGCAAGACGCTCGCAAAGGACAAGGAGGTCCCCGTCCATGTTTACGAGCATACCCTCTCTCGACCCCGTTCTGCAATGCCTGCTGCCTGCATTCACTCTGCCATCGTTCCAGACGCACATCGAAGTGTTGCTCGGTTGGGCGATGTGCCTGGGCAAGCGAACCGAGTTCGGCGTCTTTCAAGCCATCCAAGCCGATACGCCTATCTCCCGGAAAGAGCGACATCCGTTCGACCGCTTCTACAACTTCTTCAGTCGAGCGGCCTGGACCGTCCACGATCTGGCCCGCCAATTGGCCCTAGCCATTGTTGTCGCGCTCAACCCGCGCACTTGTTGTATCTGGTCGTTGACGATACCTTGCTGCACAAGCGCGGCAAGCACGTCTACGGTTTGGGCTGGTTCCGCGATGCCGTAGCCTCGACGGCCAAACGGGTCGCGACCGCCAGCGGCAATCACTGGGTTGTCATCGGACTGGCGATTTGCATTCCCGGAACGAACAAGATTTACTGCTTGCCGATCTATGCCAAGTTGCATCTTGCCGGCAAGAATCACCCCAGCGAAGCCACGCTGGCCAAAGAAATGCTCCAGGATCTGCTGGCTTGGTTTCCCGATCGAAAGCTGGTTTTCATCGGCGACGGGGCCTATTCCGCGGGCAATCTCCTGGCCGATCTCGACCCGCGCGTGACCTACGTCGGCGTGATGCGTGCCGACGCGGCGATTTACGATTCGATCGTGCCCAAGCAATCCAAGAGCAAGCGTGGGCGAAAGCCGACGAAAGGTCCTCGTCTTCCGAACCCCAAAGAGGCGGTCAAGAAGGCCGACGGCAACCGCAGCGGAAAAGGGCCGTGGGTTTGGAAAACCGTCAAGGCGACGTGCTACGGCGTAACGCGCAAGTTGAAGGTGCTTTCCTTCCAGGCAGTCTGGCCCGAGGTGCGTGGGTTGTTGCCGATCTTGTGGTATTGGTACGCGACCCGAAGGGCAAGTTCGCCGACAAGTATCTCTTCACCACCGATGTGAACGCCGAGTTGAGTTGGGTAATCTCCACGTTCTCGCGAAGATGGTCGATCGAGGTCGCCTTCAAAGCGAGCAAGCAGGTGATGAAGATTCAAGCCCCACAACACTGGTGCCGGCAGAGCATCGAGAAGCTGTCGCCCTGGGTGTGGATGATGCAAAGCGTGATCGGTCTGTGGTATATCACCGAGGGCCACAAACTTCCGCAAGCGCGGGCTGCGCGTCGGCGTTTCGGCGACTGGGACACGGAATGGTCGCTCGCTCATATGCTCCGCATCCTGCGCGGTTATCCTCGCGAATACAATAAACACCAAAGTCGGGCACCAAGGCCGACCTTCATGAATTACTTGTAGCCCTGGAAAACTACGTACATCTCGCCGTTTGACCGGCTTGAAAACTGCGAATGTTCAGAAAAAGCACATGCCGTAAAGCCACGCCAGCGGTACTGTAAGGATTGCCAAAGGCAAATCGATATAGGGAAGCAAGAATCGCCAACGATAGAGAAGTGCGGAAAGCAAGCCGCCCGTCACGGCACCGATGACCGCCGCCGGCACTGCAAGCATGCCGGTAAAGGCAAACATCCCGAATATGGCGCCGCTGAAGAAATCGGGCGCGGCATGGCAGGCTGGCGATGCCCTGCCGATGCCGCCTGCGACAAAGCCGAAGATCACGATGCCGATCGGGCCGACGAATAGGCCGCGGAGTGCCGAGAATGCTGTGCATAAAACGCACTCGCGGACGCTCGCTCCCGGCCGATCGAACCCGAAGACACCGCGCAAGATGCGACGAGGGCCGTAACCTAACACCGCTCCGATCCCGCCGCCGCCGACAAGGATGGCGACGATTTGCACGAAGCGAATGGCCGCATCGTTTGACGCAAGGCCTGCACACCAGAAGACCACTCCAAGAAGTAGCCCTGCCGCGGCACCAAACAGAGCCAATCGGGCTGTTCGCTTGCCGCGAGGAACTGGCAATTCGTCGAGATTAGGCAGTTCAGTTGACATAGCATGTCGTGAATCTCAAGCACGTCTTATACAACTACTCAGCCATACGCCACTTTATAGGCTCGGCTAATCAGCCATTATAACTCACCCATTACATTTCCGTCGCAATTCGCCCGAACGCCGCACGGACTGCTTCTTAGCCCGTTGGAAACTGGCGGCAGTATTCATAGATCGCCATCGCCGTGGCCGTGGCGGCATTGTGGGCGTAAGGAAGGCCATAGACCGGAATCTCGATCGTGCCGTCCAAGAGCCGCAAGATTTCGTCCTCGATTCCCATCCGCTCGTTGCCGATCACGAGCACGGCCTTGCGCGGGAAGCAGAATTCAAAAATAGGCTGAGAATTGCTCGCTTGCTCCAGACCGATCAGCGGATAGCCGTCTTCTTTCAATCGCCGCAGCACCGGCGGCAAGGTGCGATGGATCTCTATCTGGATTGAATCGCCCGTCTCGCGGGAAATTTCCGGCAGGATTCGGGCGTTGCCGCAGCAGATCATCCGCGT
Source organism: uncultured Planctomycetia bacterium (assembly GCA_963707295.1). Taxonomy (GTDB): domain Bacteria; phylum Planctomycetota; class Planctomycetia; order Pirellulales; family Thermoguttaceae; genus JANXQG01. Next base: position 394,831 of record CAVPPL010000005.1, on the reverse strand, counting down.
TATGCCGCAGCATGAAGCGGCCCGGACGATCCGCGAGAGATTCACGTTGCTCCGCATGGGCGGGCAGGCCAAGAGCAACTCCCGCGGGCGCTGCAAAGCGGTTGGCGGCTTGTGTCGGTGCTGGACAAAGTCGGACATGCCTACATCATAGCCCGAAGCGTAAGCGAGGGAATGAACGGCGGCCCTCGCTTACGCTTTGCGCTTGGGATCACGCTTGCCTTTGGCCGCAAAAAAGTGGGGCCAGGGACCGTCACACGGCGAAACCGCCGGAGCCGGCCCTGGCCCCATGTGGCGCAGGAGCCAACGCTACGGTACCTGTGCGCGCGCTTTGAATTCGCGCGCGCAACCGCCACGAAAACCCTGGTCCGAACCGGGACCGGATAGACGTTTGTAAGGTACGGGAGACCGAAAGATAAGCGGACGCGTTAACAAACTTCACGCCCTGGATGCACGACAAGCAGCTCGACTAGGCCCACCACGATCATGAAAATCCATTGTACACGGAAAAGAATTCTTGTGAAGCGAAGTTTTACGGAATTCAAAACGAACGGCTACGGCTGGACTTCAACCGTCGTTCTACCGCTGACCGATTGCGTCTGGCGGCGGCTCGTCGCCTCGGCTTCGAGAGTAATCGGTCCCGCCTTGGACGTGGTCACCGTAATCCGAAAACCCTTCGGAATCGCATGGGGCGACAATTCGGCAATCGGCGTGAAAATGACCACGCCCGACTGCTGCTGAAAGGTGACGCTTTGATCGGCACCGGCAGTTTCCGCAGGGACAAGCAAAGAGCCGGGCGGCAGGTGGGCGGTGACAACAATGTCATTTTCGGCCGCCTCGCCGTCGTTGGAGACCCACACCAGGAATTGCTGGTTATCTCCTGCGTGGACCGTGTTTCGATTACCGACGGAAACGGCCAGCCGGCTGGCGCGGTCGGCGGTGGCGCGGTGCCCGTGCCGCTTGGAAATGGATTGACGGGGAGGGGATTAATGGTAAGCGGATTGGCCGCAGTGATGTCGATGCAGGCTTGCTCGGCAACCGACCGGCCGTCGTCCAGCGCGACCGTGAACCGGCAGCAGGCCTTGGACGTGACTTGGCGGCATTCGCAATTGACCTGGACGCGAACGTTCCTCCCCGGCGGAAGCGAGGGCAGGCTCCAGACCCATTCGTTGCCTCGCAGCACGCCCCCTTCGGTGTAATTCTTGACGACAAGCGCGGCGTCGGATTGCTGGCTGATGCGGACGTTCGCCAAAGGTTGCTGCGAGAGATTGCGAATATTGGCCGTGAAAACCACCGACTGGCCGACCGTGGCTGTGGCCGCTTGCGAGGTAACGTGGATTTCCGGTGGCGGACCAGCCGGTGCGGTCGGTGGCGGAGACGTGTTGGTTCCAGGGTAAGTCGCAGCAGGCGGCGTTGGGCCTGTCACTGCCGGTGCGACTGCCGTAACGCACGAGTTCTGTGGTACGCGCGGCCTCCGTCGGCGGCAACCGCTTCCATGCGATGGCAAAGTTGTCCGGGCTTCGTCACGCGGAAAGTAACGGAACGCCGGTAGGTTTCGCCTGGTCCGAGATCGTCTGCTCTGAATTCAATTGGCACGGAAGACCGCGGATCAAATCCGGGCGCTGACGACTGGGGTTCCAGACCAGCATCGAACGTGTCGCGCACGGTCACGGCGCACGCGATGGTTGCACCGCGGTTCGTAATCGCGATATCGAATGTCACATTCGACCCGACGATCGCGGCCGTCCGCTGTGTGACTTTAAGTTCCAACATGGAAACGGCTGGAGCCGCCAGTGCCGGACGCGTGCCGGGCGGCGGCGTGACGGTGGGCGGCGCGATCGTAACGGGCGGCGATGTCGAAGCCGGACCCGGTAGCGCGGGGGCGGCCGAAGACGGCACCGGCGTTGTGGCGGTCTGCCCCGCCCAATTAACGGCCGTGAAGCCGTCGCGCACCAGGAACTGCGGGCTGCTTTGATCGGCCGGGCGGAAAAGTTGCACACGAATCTGGCTCGTGCCCGGCGAAGGGTCTTTTTGCACGATCTCCACGCTCGCGCGGCCGGAGGCGTCGGTCGGCACTTCCACGGCGGTCGAGCCGGACGGAACGAAAATGGCCTGCGGGCCGCCGGTAAGTTCATACGCGCACGATCCATCCCGCACGCGGGCAGCGGTTGGTCAGTTTCCAAACAGTTGTGGTAAGCGTGCTCTTTGTGCCGGGCGGCGTGACGACCGGCTCGGGGAACCGATACTGTGCGTCGTACCAATAGATCGTTGCGGTTTTCGCCCTCCCGGTCGGAACGACGACCTCCGGCGCGGCCACGGTTACACGCGTGACACCCTCGACCGGTGAGCGGAGGGCGATCCAACTCTCGCCGCGAGCCACATAAATGCTGTCACCTTGCCCGACTCGCTCGGAGACACGCGTCGTCGTGCCGACGGCCGAACCGCCGGAGATTATTCGCGGCCGGGCGAAATCGCCCACCAAATAGTCCTCGATGTGCTTGCCGCCGACATCGGTAAACTGCCCGACGCTGCCCGGGGCGATAAACCAGTCGAGGCGGCGATTCGTGCGGAGATAATTGTCTCCGCCGCGGACGCCAGCGACTAAGATGACCTCGGCGCCGACCGGCGCAACGCGGCTGCACGGCACGAGCGTTACCGCGGCGTCGCTATATGGCGAAACGACTACAGCGGCCGGCGGCGCGGCCATCGGCTGCTGCATCGGGATGGGCTGTAGCCCGGTGGGCGCGGCGGCGGGCACTTGGGGCGGTGTCACGGGTGCTGCCGCCGTCGCTATTACCGGCGCGGTGCCCGGCGGACAGCTTGCCGGCGGCGGAGGAACAACAGGCGAAGAGTCGCAGATAAAGAGATGTTCGCCTGAGGGGTCAATCCTCGGCATGCGGTTTTCCGCGCAGCCGGCCACCGCCAGCGCCGTGAGTGCGCTTGCCAACAGGCCGTACGGAAGTTTGGATGTTCGATACCGCATCGTGAAATTCCACCATAGAAAACGTACCATGCAAAACGGCAACATGATGCGTTTTGGGAACATACGACGGCGGTTCCACGCTCGCAGGCGGTACGATCGCTACACGCGGCACAACGCGGACGCGCGTTGAGGCTACCGAACGTGCCAACTGTAGGTGCGTTCGAGGGCCTGCCAGACGGCCCCTGTGATTTGCCGCAACGGAATCGACTTGGGCAGCACGAGAAATGCGTGTGCCAGCCGGGCCTGCTCCATGAGCCGGTCGTCCCATTGGGCCGACATAAGGATGCAGGGCAACATGGCCTTGAATTGCTTCACCTGCCTAAGCGTCTCCAACCCGGTAAGCTTTGGCATATGCATGTCCAGCAAAGCTAGGTGAACTTCCTGCGTACGAACGATATGCAGGGCCTCTTCGCCGTCGCCCGCCAGCAGAATCCGAAAACCCCGCGGCGCAAAGACGCTCTCCAACGTCTCCCGATAGCTCAGGTCGTCGTCGCTTATCAGCAGGGCTGGATCAGTAATTGGCATGGAATTATCGGGTGAAATTACGCACTCCCGCGAGTCATTACTTACTGCAATTCAAGTACCATACGCGTCGCGATTTTCACAGGGATTTGCGCGAGACGCTAAGTCTCATCCCTATAATATCTTACGCTCGTTCACTTAGCGGCCGCAAGCGAGAAAACCTGCCCAAAATTCGCCATTTCAGGCTGCAAAAGACGGCAGCGCTGCCATTTTGACAGGGAAGACCCTCGCTGGCTACCTTGGTTTCGGGCTGCGAAAACCCTCGCCCCGCCGCGGACCCAGCACCGCCTCGGCGTATTCCATCACCTGTTCGGCCGTTTCCCAATAGTGGTCGTAGACCCAGTGGTCGTCGTACTCGCAATTGTCCGTCGTATAGGTGCGGCAGATATTCGGGCGGGTTTCGTAGATTCCGCAGCGGTTGTCGGGCTGAACGTGACGGCATTGCGTATGGACTAAGAGATACCAATCGCCGTCCTCGACGAACACAGTTGCCTTGTCGTGCAGCAGGAACCAACGCATGTGGTCGAAGTTGCGCCATGTGGTCGGCTTGTCCATCGCCAAGGCGAAGTAGCGGCAGCACTTGGCTGTGCAGTGGTTGCAAAGACAATCGCCCGGCTTGAGGTCCTCACGGCTAAGCTTGCCGCAACGGGGCTGTGGCGCATCGAGAATATTGAGCGTGAGGGCTGACATTGGCTTGTCAGTTTACTTGCGCGAGCACGGGAAAGCAAGAGGCCGACGCCGGCGAACCGAGAGCGGCCGCCGGACGACTATTCAAGCGTTGCTCGGAACGGTATATTTCTGGAAATTCCGGCAACAAACCCCTTCGGACGCATCATGCCCACGCTTCAACAATCGCCCTCGCCCGTAGTTCTTCAGACATCGCTCCCCGGCCTGCCCGTTCGCCGCGGAAAGGTCCGCGATGTTTATGATCTGGGCCAGCAATTGCTGCTTGGTCAGCACCGACCGGCTGAGCGCCTTCGATTGGGTCTTGCCGACCGGCATTCCCGACAAGGGCCGCGTGCTGACCCAGATTTCGGCCTTCTGGTTCCATCACCTCGGCGGGGCCGAACCACTTCATCACGACCGACGTCGACAAGATGCCGCTGCCCGATGGCGTCGATCGGCAGGAGTTGGAAGGCCGCACGACGCTCTGCCGCAAGACCCAGGTCGTGCCGATCGAGTGCGTCGTCCGCGGCTATCTGTCCGGCTCGGGCTGGAAGGAGTATCGCAAGAGTGGCACCGTCTGCGGCATCAAGCTTCCCGCCGGCCTGCAGGAAAGCTCGCGGCTGCCGGAGCCGATTTTCACGCCGGCCACGAAGGCCGAGACGGGCCACGACGAGAACATTACCTTCGAGCAGATGGTCGATGCCGTGGGCCGCGAACTGAGCGAAGAACTGCGGCGGCGGAGCCTCGACATCTTCCAACGCGGCGCGGCCTACGCCCTGGAGCGCGGCATCATCATCGCCGACACGAAATTCGAGTTCGGCCAGGTCGACGGACAAATCCTTTTGATCGACGAAGTGCTGACGCCCGACAGTTCCCGCTTCTGGCCGGCCGACCAGTATGCGCCGGGCCGCGGGCCAGCCGTCGTTCGACAAGCAGTTCGTCCGCGACTGGCTGACGGCCAGCGGCTGGGACAAGAACAGCCCGCCGCCCGCACTGCCGGATGACGTGGTCGAGAACACGCGGGCGAAGTACGTGGAGTCGTATGAGCAGTTGACTGGACGGACGTTCGCCGCGTGAGGAGGGCCCGCCGTTCCTCGTAAGGCAGCTTGCCAAACTGCCTAAAGTAGGGTAGATTGCCGAAGGGATTGGTAGACCGAACAACCTCGTGACTCGTCAGGAGAGACATTATGCCCTACGGTGGATCGTCCCAAGAGTTGTTGATGCTGCGTCAATTCCTCGGCCAGTTTTCGCCCAACTATGCCCAGGTGGCGATGCTGATCGGGCAATTGCTGGTGGTCATTTATCGACCCGAGCGAATACGGCTGCTCGGCATGTTTCGCACGTCGTGCGTGTTGCTTGCGATTTCGCTTGTTCTTCCTGCGCTGGTCGCGTCAGCTATCGGCTTGTTCGCGGCCAGCATGTCGGGAATGGCTCGCAGCACGGGGTCCGATTACATGATGCTGGCCGGATTGTTGAACGTAGTGGAACCGGCAATCGTTGCGATAAGCATCTGCCTGGGGATCTTTTCGCTGCTGCCTCCACTTCAACAGGCCGATAGGCCCGGTCCGGCGCATCATCCGATCGATTTGTGATACGGAGAATCGCGGGCCGTGATCACTCGTCGGGAACTCCATTATCGCAGGTGTGTCGCCGGATTGATCTGCGTGGTTGAGCAGGTTCCTTTGTGCGCCTCGGCTCGCGGCCCGCTGCCGATCGATGACGCGACCGCCGGCCTGCTGCTGCTCTGGTCGGCGCTCCGCTGGGAGCGAACCTTTGCGATCCGAACGCTTGAATCGCTGCACGTCGATCTCTGGTTACTGACCGCGCGAAGTGGACGAAGCGATCAAGGCTTGCGGCGTGCGCGGACGAGAACGATCCCCCGCCGGCCCTCCTCCAAGCCTCGATTTGTGCGTGCGGAAGTGGCTCGATTCCGCGGCCGAACAAGCACGGAGTCTACAGCACGACTTTGTCGGCATTGAACACCTGCTGCTGGCCGTTTTGTCGCGGGACGCGCCGCCGTTTGCCGCGATTTTTCATAGCTGCGGCTTGACCTATAACGCGCTCAAAGAGGGCATCGTCGCCGGCCTCGCGCAATCGTCGGTTCCGTTGTTGACGCTTGCGGAAGCCCCGATTGAAAACTCGCGACTGCTCGCCTCGACCGGCGTGCCTTCGGATACGGCTTCGCTGGCGACAAAAGAAGCGACCGTCACAAGCTGGGTCACGGAGATCGATCGGCCGGCCGTCGGCGTGCCGCGGCGATTCGGCATGTTTCTCATGACGATGATGGTCACGTTCTACGCCGTGTTGTTTTCTTTGCTGAAGGTGCTGAATGCGTCCAACTCGGTTTTCATCTTAATCGCACTGCTCTTTACGGGCATCGGCGTCGGACAAGCGGTGCTCTTCGGCGGGCGATATCCGCGTGCGGCGTCGATCTGGATCGGCCTGGTCCTGGTGCCCGTCGAGCTGCTTGCATTCTGCATGTTCCACAATGATTTCGCCTATTTCGGCAACATGACCGGCGGGGAGATCTTCGGAGCCTCGATTGCGATGGTGCTCGTCGGAATCCCCCTTGGCGCGATCTTTGGTTATCTTTTCGGCACGATGGCCGCCGCCGGTTTTTATCTGGAAGACTGGTACGAAAAGCGGAGACAGCAGCAATGAGCATTGAGTGCATGTCTGGTGTATGCGGCGGCGAGCCATGCATCGCACACACACGCATCCCGGTGTGGCTGCTCGAACAGGCGCGGCGACTGGGCACTTCGGAAGCTGAATTACTCTGTGCGTATCCGACGATTCGCGCCGAAGATCTTGCCAATGCATGGACGTACGTGCGTTCGCATCTTGCTGAAATCGACGAGCAAATCCGTGCGAACGAAGAGGCGTGACGCTTGGCGCGGCTCTATTTTATTAAAATCCGAAACAGATCGTTCTTCTGATCGGTCCAAGCGGGCGCCGTGAAATCGTCTTTGAACTCCGGTGGAGGCGGAATGTTGGGTATCGCGCTCAAAAGCGTCTGATCGTTGCTTAGGATGACCCAGTTGCTCCGCAAGCGGCACTTGCTTTCGTCCGCCGGCAGATAGACCCGCCGCCAATTGAGGCCGGCCGCATCGGCCAAGGCCCGCGCCAGCGGGAAAAGATAGAGATACGTGTTCGTGGAGTGGATCGCGATAACGCCGCCGGCGGCGACGTGCCGCCGATATATCGCCATCGCCTCGCGCGTCAGCAAATGCACGGGCACGGAATCGCCGCTGAAGGCGTCCAGCACCAAGAGGTCGAAGTTCTGTGGTGGCTGCCGATCGAGCGCCAGCCGTGCGTCGCCCATCACGATATCGATCGCCGCACCGCGGTCCCGCGCATCGCGGAGATAGAAGAAGTTGGTCTCGGCCATTTCCCGCACGGCCGGATTGATTTCGTAAAACGTAAAGTGGTCGCCTGGCCGCGCGAAACCGGCCAGCGTTCCGATCCCCAGGCCGACCACGCCCAGGCGGAGCGCATGTCCCCGCTCTTGCAGTGCCCGGATGGCAAGACTGATGCCGCTGTCCGGCGTGTAATAGTTGTACGTCTTGCCGCGTTTGTCCGCGGCAAGGAATTGCTGGCCGTGCAGGATCGCGCCGTGCTGCATGCGGAGGCAGTCCTTCTGCGGGTCGTTTCGATCGACCTCCCAGACGGAGACGACGCCATAAAAATTCCGCCGGCGAGCGACAAGTTGCGGATCGTTCGGCTGCGGCGTGCCCCAATTGGCTTGCGAAAGCAGTACGGCGAGAAACCCGCCCGCAGCTAAGCCGGCGGCAAGCAGCGCGGGCACGCGCCGCCGGCCCTGCTTCGGCACGGCCCCGAACAAAACGACCGTCGCGATTGCGTAAGCGGCGATGATGCCGAGATTCCATTCGCAAAACGTGTCAAAGGCGTGCGGCGCGACGATGCCCGCGAGTACGCCGCCCAGCGCCCCGCCGCCGGCGAGCCAGAGATAGAACTCGGTCAAGTACCGCGGCTCGGGCTTGAGCCGCGCCAGTTCACCGTGGCAGACCATGCAAATGCAGAACATCGTGCCGAAGTGCAAGAGCAGGATGTAAGGGAACGATAGCGTTATGCCCGCGTGCTGGTAGGGTTCACGGATACTGACAAGCGACGCATCGCTCCCCAGCACGACCGCAATGCCAATCACCGCGGGCAGAGCCCAAAGCGGCCGCACATACCACCGCGGATGATCGAAGCAGACGATAAACGACAACAAATAGAGCGACAGCGGCATGACCCACAAAAATGGCCGCGGGGCGACATCCTGGCAGACGTGGTTTGTGGTGGCGAGAAGGACCATCGACGCGCAGGCCGACAGCAGCAGCCACAAGGCGCGAAGTCGCCGACTGGGCTTATTGCTCCCCTCTCCTTCCGGGAGAGGGGCCGGGGGTGAGGGCGGCGGGTGGCACGTTCCTGAGCTTGCGAAGGGCGTGGTTTCGCTTTGATTCCAGCGCACCGTCAACGCGCAAAGGCCCATCAGCAAAACATACAAGACGAAGCAACCTGACCAAAGCCATGCCTGGGTCAGCAAGCTGAACGCCGGCTCGAAAACAAATGGGTAACTCAGAAGCGCCGCCAACGAGCCGACGTTGGAAAGCGCATAGAGGCGATACGGCACGCGGCCGGGATGGACGCGGCTGAACCACGACTGGATGAGCGGACTGGTCGTCGCCAGCACAAAGTACGGCAGCCCGATCGTGGCTGTCAGGAGCAGGAGGATTCGTGGCGTGGGCGCTTCGTCGCCGGTCGGTTTCCATGAGTCGGCCGGCATAATCGGCAGCACGCCCAGCGCGGCCAGCAGCAACGCGCACTGTGCGACTGCCTGGCCGCGCAGCGACAATCGCTCTACAAGTAAATGGCTATAGGCATACCCGCCGAACAGCGCAATCTGGAAGAACAACATGCAGGTCGTCCAAACCGCCGGCGCACCGCCGAACCACGGCAAAATAAACTTGCCGATCAACGGCTGCACCTGAAACAGCAGAAACGCGCCCAGCAGCGTCGCGCAGGCGAAGGCCGATGCCGTCCGAGGGCTAGGGCGAGCCGTGCTATTGCTATCTTTGAACGACATCCAGATTGACCCCAAGGAACTCGTGGCGGGAGCGCTGGTGTTCCGCAAGCCCATTGTATCGCCTGCACACAATGATATATTGTGCTTCCCGCACGAGCGATGAGTCTTCTAGAGTTTGCTTTGCGGCCACCGCGCGGTAGAATCATTGGCGCGGGAGGCGGAATCTCAAATCCCAGATTTCAGATTCCATGCGTTCCAATACTCGCACCGGCGAATCGAATTACCTCTGAGCACAGTAATCCAGCGAAGGAGTCCGATCATGCGTCGAGTGATTTCCGTGGGGCTTCGTAGGCTATTGGTCGCGACGGCCGTTCTCGCCGTCGCGCCGCTTATCATTAAGGCCGATCCGCCGGCCGACGGCGCTCTGACCTCGCGGCAAAAGGCGGTTCACGTGCTGAACCGCCTCGGATTCGGACCGCGGCCGGGCGACGTGGAGCGGGTCGAAAAAATGGGCATTGAGGCGTATATCCGCGAGCAGCTTGCCTCCGAGATGATCGACGACGCGGCCGCGGAGAAGGCGGTCGCTTCCCTCGACACGCTGCGAATGGATTCGTCGTACCTCATGGACGAGTATTATGCCGACATCCGCCGTTTCCTACAGCAGCAGCGGACGAGCGGCGACGCGGCCGAAATGAAGCTGCGGTTCGGCGTTGACATCCCGAAAAGCCGCGTGGCCAAGGCCCCGCCCAAGCCGCCACAATTCAGCCTGGAGGAGCTCGGCAAGCGCGACGCACTGCGCTGTCTCGGCGAACTGCAGCAGGCCAAAATCCTGCGGGCCGCTTTGAGCGAACGGCAACTCAACGAAGTGATGGTTGATTTCTGGAGCAATCACTTCAACGTCGATATCCGCAAAAACGACTGCCGCGCACTCAAGACCGCCGAAGACCGCGATGTTATTCGCCCGCACGTGCTGGGCAAGTTCCGCGACCTCTTGGCCGCCAGCGCCAAGAGCCCGGCCATGCTCAAATACCTCGACAACGCCGAGAACTCCGTTCCGCGGGAGCGGTCGGGCATCGAGAAGGCCGTAATCGAGATGTACGTCAACTACAAGCTGGGCATCTCCGGAACGGGTTTGATTCCGGACAAGGAAGGGCCCAACGAGAATTACGGCCGTGAGATTCTGGAACTGCACACGCTGGGCGTCAACGGCGGATATACCCAGAAGGATGTCGAGGAAGTCGCCCGCTGCTTCACGGGCTGGGGAGTATCGGGCAGCTACGGCACATTCGAGTTCAAGCTCGACCGCCACGATAAAGGCGCGAAGACCGTGCTGGGCGTAAAGATTCCCGCGGGCGGCGGCATCAAGGACGGCGAGAAAGTGTTGGACATTCTCGCCCGGAATCCCGCGACCGCCCGGCATATTTCGCGCAAGCTCTGCCAGCGTTTTGTGGCCGACGATCCGCCCGCCGCGCTTGTCGATCGGGCGGCCAAGATTTTTACCAGAGCGGCGGCGACATTCGCCGCGTCGTGGAAACGATTGTCACCAGCGAGGAGTTTTTCTCGCCGAAGGCGTTTCGGGCGAAGATCAAATCGCCGCTGGAATACGCGGTTTCCGCGGTTCGCGCGACCGGGGCTGGCTTTATTTCCGCCGAAGGGCCGATGAAGAAGGCCCGCGGCACGATCGAAGGCGCCGCGACGCTCGGCTACGGCAACGAGAACCTCGCCAAACTCAAGCGAAAGACGCTCAATTGGTCGATCTACGAGATGGGCGAGCCGCTCTTTGCCTGCGCGACGCCGACCGGCTATCCGGAGACATCGTCGAAGTGGGTCAGCCCCGGCGGCTTTGATCGACCGGCTCAATTTCGCCGTTGCGTCTGACCGAGCAGAACGTCAGCGACGTGCACTTCGACGTGGCGGCGATTATCAAGGGCGTCGATAGTGATCATCCCAAGGAAGTGCTTCAGCGGCTGACCGACGTGCTGCTGCCGGGCGGCATGAATGAGTCAACACGACGGACGCTGCAAGCGAAGGCGCTTCCGAAGGACGGCGGCACGGTTGATGTCGCTAGACTGACCGCGCTGATTTTTGGTTCGCCCGATTTCCAGCGGAGGTGACAACGGATAAGAGCAAAAGGGTGGCACGCTCTGAGCTTCAAGCGAAGGGCGTGGTTCGCGTCCCGCCACGCCCTTCGCAAGCTCAGGGACGTGCCACCCAATGTTCGGCTTGTTTTGTTAGAATGCCGTAAAACCTGAACCAATCCGAAGCAGGAGTCATTATGAACACTGCCCGTCGCCTATTCTTGAAAAACGGCGGCGTCGCGCTGGCCGCGATCGGCGCATCGTCGCTCTTTACGCCCCGGTTCCTCGGCCGGATGGCGTTAGCCGCCGATTCGGCGCACCGCGCCAACCCGCGGAAGGTGCTGATCTGCGTCTTCCAGCGCGGGGCGGCCGACGGCCTCTCGATGGTCGTGCCGCACGGCGATCCGTACTATTACAAGTACCGCCAGGAGATCGCGCTGGCCCGCCCCGCGCGGTCGGGAGCGGCGGGATCGGCGCATCGATCTCGACGGCTTCTTCGCTTTGCATCCGGGCCTTGGACGCGTTCCTGCCGCTCTACAAGGCCGGGCATTTGGCGGTCGTCCACGCCTGCGGATCGCCGAATCCTTCTCGCTCGCACTTCGATATGCAGGACTTCATGGAGTCCGGCTCGCCCGACGACAAGAGCGTACACAGCGGCTGGCTGAACCGCATGTTGCGGGCCAAGCGCGAGGCCGACGCGACGGCGTTCCGGGCCGTCGCTATGACGCCGCTCATTCCGCGGACGCTACAGGGCGATGTTAACGCCCTAGCCATCCGCGACCTGGATACTTTCGGCGTCGCTTCCTCGGGATCGTCGCTGAACGTCGCCTCCGGCTTTGAAGGGATGTACGACGGGGCCGTGGACGGCGTCCTGCATGGCGCAGGGCAAGGAATCGTTCGACGCCATCGCCATGCTGAAGAAGGCCAACCCGTCGCAATACTCGCCCGCCAACAAGGCCGCCTATCCCGCCGGACCTTTCGGCCGGGCAATGCTCCAGGTCGCGCAGCTCATCAAGGCCGATGTGGGACTGGAAGTCGCGTTCGTAGAACTCGACGGCTGGGACACCCACAACAATCAGGGCGGCGCCTACGGCCAACTCGCCGGCCGGTTGCACGACCTATCCCGCGCCATCGCCGCACTTCACACCGACCTGGGCGATCGCATGAGCGACGTCTTGCTCTTGACGATGAGCGAATTCGGCCGCGCCGCCCGGCAGAACGGCGGCCGCGGCACGGACCACGGCCACGGCACGTGTTTCTTCGTGCTCGGCGGCGGCGTGCATGGCGGCCGCGTGCTGGGCAAATGGCCGGGCCTGGCGCCCGAGAAGCTGTTTGAAGAGCGCGATCTGGCCGTTTCCACTGACTTCCGCGCCGTCTTTGCCGAAGTCTGCACGCGGCATTTCGGAGTGAAGCCCGATCGGTTGAAGACCGTGTTTCCGAATTATCTCGTGGGCGAGAACGATTTTCCCGGGATCTGCAAGGCGGGATAGGACCGTTGCGTCTCGATCCTTGCGCCGAGCCGGGTAAGCTTCCGATCGAGCCGCTCGTAGCCGCGTTCTAGGTGATGCGCCGCATGGATGATCGAAGTGCCCCGCGCGGCCAGCGCGGCCAGGATCAAGGCGGCGCTCGCCCGTAGATCGGTGGCCACAACTTCGGCCCCATGATAACGCGTGTGCCCTGCAATCCGAACCTCGCCCGGCTGGCATTGTATATCGGCTCCGAGCCGACGCAACTCGGCGACATGGCCCCAGCGCATTGGGAACACGCGGTCTTCGATGTGGTTGGGTCCCAATGCGGTTGCCATGTACGCCGTCCAGTGCGCCTGCAGATCGGTGGGCAATCCAGGGTATGGCTCCGCCGAAACATTGACCGGGCGGACGCGCGACGCGGCTTGCACCGTAACGCGATCGGCATCGACTTCGACGACGGCCCCGCTCTCCTCCAACGCGGCCAGAATGGCCGTCATATGCTCAGGAACGGCTCCCGTCACCGTCACTTCGCCGCCGGTGATGGCAGCGGCCAGCAGGAACGTGGCCGCTTGAATGCGGTCGGGAATCAGCGCCAGCGGCAGCCGCCGAGTTGCTCGACGCCCTCGATTTCCAGTCGCGAAGTGCCCAGCCCGGCGATCCGCGCCGCCCATCGCCGTGAGCATGTTACCAAGATCGACGATCTCCGGTTCTCGGGCGGCGCTCGTGATGATTGTTCGCCCGCGGGCGAGCACCGCCGCCGAGAGCACGTTGGCCGTGCCGGTCACGGTCGGACCGTGCTGCCCCATGAGATCAACTTCCGCGCCCCGAAGCCGCCGGGCAGTCGCCACAATGCAGCCATTTTCCAGGCGCAGTTCCGCGCCCAACGCCGTCAGGCCGCGGAGGTGCAGATCGACAGGCCGATCACCGATATCGCAGCCGCCGGGCAGCGGCACGACCGCCTTGCCGCGCCGCGCCAGAAGCGGCCCGAGCACGCAGAAACTGGCACGCATCCGGCGGACCATGTCGTAGCGGGCCTGGACCACGCTGCGGTCAACGGTCGCCAGCGTCAGGCGGTCTCCCCGGTGGGCAACGTCCACGCCCAGGTGGACCAAGAGGCGGGCCATCGTGCGGACGTTGGTCAAGCGCGGAACATTGTGCAGTTGGACAGCGCCATCTGCCAGAATGGCGGCGGCCATCATCGGCAGCGCGGCGTTCTTCGCCCCGCTGACTTGTACCGTGCCGTGCAAAGGCTTCCCGCCTGTGATGATGAGTTCGGTCATTTGGAGTGCGACGGCTTGCGACCGGTTTTCCTAACGACGTTAATCAAACGAAAGAACTCCGTCCCTGCAATTTGAACATTTCTACCAGCGCCGAAGAAGTCTGAGATACCCGACGCATCCTAAGGCCACCATCAAGATTCCGGCGAATAGCCCACCGGCACTCTTATGCGATGAGAATTCAATCACTACAGCCAGTCCAAGGAAAGCTATGAATAGCCACACAGGTTTAGATATCGTCTGAAGCCACATTACAACGCTCCAACAGTGTTTCTCATTTCACCCCACTATCAGATCCTCTTCGCCTGCACAACCCGCGGCAGCCGGGCGAGGTCTTTGACCGTCGGCCCGGGCTGCAACCCAGATGTTGCCGCCAACAAGTCCTGCACCGCCCCGTGAATCATAGGACTGATCTCCATCAACAAATGCCCGCCCGGCCGCAATCGCTCGACGGCCTGCGGCAGCAGCCGCTCGATCACTTCAGTGCCCTTGGGACCGGCCAGCAGCGCTTCGCGGGGCTCGATAGTTTTTCACGTCGCGGGGCAGCTTCTCGTATTCCGCAGTGCTGACGTAGGGCGGATTGCTGACGATGAAGTCGAACTGTCGCCGCCGGGTCAATGCCGGCCAGCAAATCGCACTTGATGAACTCGATCCGCTCGGCCACGCCATGTTGCCGGGCGTTCTCCGCGGCAATCTCCAGTGCGACCGGGCTGGTGTCGGTGGCCGCAACGCGTGCCGCCGGCAAATGCTTCGCCAGCGTCACCGCGAGGATGCCGCTGCCCGTGCCTACGTCAGCAATTCGCGGAAAGCCCTCACCCCCTGCCCCTCTCCCGGAAGGCGAGGGGAGCTGCTTCGCGAGATCCAAAACCGTGACGACGATCAGCTCCGTTTCCGGCCTTGGTATAAGTACGCCGGCCCGAACCTTGAAGTTCAGCGAATAAAACTCCCGCCGGCCGACGAGATAGGCCACCGGCGTCCCTTCGGCACGCTGCTTCACAAGCTCGCGAAACCCAGTCCGTTTCTCCTCGCCCGGTTCTTCGTCGAACGTAGTGTAAAGCTGGATCCGCTGGCAGCCCAGCGCCTCGGCCAGAAGGATTTCGGCGTCCAACCGCGGCGAGTCGCTGCCGCGCTGCTTGAGAAAGTCGGCCGTCCACTGCAACAGCCGGCCGACGGTCCAGGGAGCAGCGGTGGACATGGGAAGAGGGATAAGGGACGAGAGATGAAAGATCAGGGATTTGAGATTTCAGATTTCAGATACCGATGCTCAAAGCTCATAGCTCGTTGCTCCTTGCTCGCCGCTCAATCAATATTCCCAAACGCTTGCCGCTGGGCCTGTCGGTCGCATTCGGTCAGGGCGTCGACCACGGGGGCCAGATTGCCGGCGATCACATTTTCCAGGTTGAAGTTCTGGTTGATGCGGTGGTCGGTGAGCCGGTTCTGCGGGAAATTGTAGGTGCGGATGCGCTCGATTGCGGTCGCCGGAGCCGATCTTTTCGCGGCGCTCGGTGGAGCGCTTCTTCTGCTCCTCCTCGCGCTTCAATTCGTAGAGCCGGCTCTTGAGCACGCGGAGAGCCTTCGAGAGATTCTTGTGCTGGCTCTTCTCGTCCTGGCAGCAAACCTCCAGGCCGGTCGCCGCGTGGGTCAGGCGGATCGCGCTGGCCGTCTTGTTGACGTGCTGGCCGCCGGGGCCGCTGGAACGGGCATAGCGTTCGACCTTGTAATCGGCCGGCTTGAGGTCGATTTCCACGTCCTCCGGCTCGGCCATCACGGCCACCGTGGCGGCGGATGTATGGACGCGGCCCTTGGTCTCGGTCTCCGGCACCCGCTGCACGCGATGCCCGCCGCTCTCGTACTGCATTGCCCGAAACACGCCTTCGCCTTCCAGGCCGAGAATCACTTCCTTGAAGCCGCCCAGCTCGGTCGCGCTCATGTCCATGACCTCGACCTTCCAGCCCTTGGCCTCGCAGTAGTGGCGGTACATTTCGTAGAGGTCGCGGGCGAACAGGGCCGCTTCGTCGCCGCCGGTGCCGGCGCGGATTTCCACCATGCATCGAGTCCGCTGGGCGTCCTCGCCGCCGGCCACCGTATCGAGGATTTCCGACCAAAGCGCCTCGCGCTCTGTTTTCAATTCGACGATCTCCGCCTGGGCAATCTGCCGCAACTCGGCATCATCGCCGGCGGCCATCGCGTTGGCCTCGGCAATCTGGGAGTTGAGCTGCTTGAAGCGGCGGTACTTCGTGGCCTGCTTGGCCATCGAGCCATGCTCGCGCAAGTTGGGCCAGGTAGGAAGGCCGGGCCAGCACCTCCTGGTCGACCATCAGGCGCTCCAGTTCCGCGAAGCGGGCAAGTTGCTGTTCCAGGATTTCACGCATAAAAATCACCGCACAGAGTTAATCGCACACGGGCGAAGAAGTTCCGCGCCTACGACATTTTACTCGCAAACGAATGCAATTGAAGCCCGACGCGCAAGCGAGCGGGACATTACCCTCCTCGTTCGCGCATCGGGCTTCAATAATAGTTGAATATCTGTCGAGCTAGGCCGGTTCCGCGGCGGGGGCGTCGGCATCTTTCTTCTTGCCGCGCTGCAGGCTGGCGTAGCCCGTGTTGGAGAACTTCCGTTGGAACTTCTCGATGCGGCCCGCGGTATCGACATATTTGAGCTTGCCGGTGTAGAACGGGTGGCAGGCGGAACAAATATCGACCTTCAGTTCGTCCGTGGTGCTGCGGGTCATGAAGGTATTGCCGCAACCGCACGTGACCTTCGTTTCGACGTATTTGGGATGGATGCTGTCTTTCATGGCTTCAGGTTCCTACAACGAGCGACTGTTGCGAATCAAGCATTATAGCAGGGGACTTGCGCCTCGGCAAGGCGGCCGGAGGAAAGAAAAACATCACTCGTCGGCTAATCGGCTTGGCTGACTGAGTACCCAGTACTGAGTACCCAGTACTGAGTACTCAGTGCCACAACTTACTTCTTCGCGTCCGCCTTGTTTTCACCGAGCTTCTTCTCTGCCGCTTTCTTGTCGTCCGGCTTCATTTCCGGCGGTTCCTTTTTCTCATCGGGCTTTTTGGCTTCGGTCTTCTTTTCTTCCGGCTTCTTCTCTTCCTTAGCCGGCTTCTCGCCGTGGGCCTCACGCAGCCATCGCGCCCGGAGCAGGCTGGCGTCGTCGTGCTGCAAGCCGGCGCTCAGTTCATACTCCTGGGCCACGTCCTTCCAGGGGCGGGTCATCTCGTGACAGCGGGCCATGTTGTAGCGGGCGCCGGTTTCCCAGAAGACCGTGGAGCCGGCGGCCTGCAAGGTGCGCGTGTGGAAATAGTCGAAAGCCGAGTCGTATTCCCCTTGCTCGTATTCGATCAGCCCGAGCCAATAGGCAGCGTCGATCCGACCCTGGAGCACCGCAGCCACATTCATCTTGTACATAAGAGTGGCGTCTCGATTGAGCGCTTCTCTGAGTTGCGGAGTCACGTCGATCCCCTTCTCCTTCGCAAAGGCCAACTGGAAGTTGAAATACTCCGTTACGCGCTGGCCTTCCTGGGCGAGCACGTCGCGGGTCCGCGGCCGCGCTCGCTGGTAGTAGTCGATGGCCCCCTTTTCTTCGTAGAAGCGGCCTTTGAGATGCAGGATGCGTCCCTTATAGAGCGGGGCCGCACCGCTCATGCCGATGAAGCGAAGGAAGGTCTGCAAGCGCATGGAAACTTCCCGCGGCGTCATCGCCATACGGTGCTGGAGCGTAACGTACGGCAATTCCCAGAGACGCGCGTCGCTCGCCCCGGCCGCCTTAAAACTCGCCGCCTGCCCCGAAGGGCTCGTGCTCAGCACCATCTTCCGCTCGCCCGCCAACGAAGCCTCCATTCGCTTGGCGCGGGCTCGAGATAGATAGGCGAGGCCTCGACGAGTGCGACGGCATGCTTTATGTCGGCCTTGGCCGCCCAATAGGGAGCATCCGGCCCGACTGCCATCTGCTCCAAGTGCTTTGGTGCAGCAACGATTTGGTCGAGCGTGGCGGGCATGATTTCCAATTGCCCCGCCTTGCCGGCGGTGAGCCCTTTGTCCGCCGGGATCGGCAAACCCAGGGCGGGCTCGAAGAGATAGAGCTTCTTGTCCTTTTCGCCAATGAGCACCGCGACGCACCACGGCCGCAACTCAGGTTTACTTTTGTTGGAACTTGACTCGGGCAGCGCCAATACCGCCGCGTCGATATTGCACTGCCGCAGCAGGAGAATATAGGTCCATGCCCGCTCCAGGGCCGTGCCGTGCCCCAGAAAGAGCGTCTCCCAAGGCACTTGCGGCGCGCGATCCGGCCGGTCTTCGTCAAGCTGGATGTTGCGAGCCGTCCAATCGAACAGATTTGCGCGGCCGTGAGATCATCGCTCGTGTCGCCTTTCGCCCAACGGCGCCACGTCGCGAGTCCAATCGGCCTCCATCAGCGCGTAGCCGTCGTAGGACGTAAAGTGAGCCTGGCCCAATTCCGCCTCCGTAACCATGGGAACCTTGGCGAGATCTGGCGGCAAGGACTTGAGCATGGGATCGGGGGTCCACGCGCCCGGCTTGTCGAGCGTATCGACCCACTGGTTCAAACGGCTGACGACTTGGCGGAGCATGTCGGGCTCGGGCCAGCTCGCAAGCAAGGCGTTGGATGGCACGGGCGTCAGGGCATGTTCCGGGTCCTGCAACGCCGTCAATCGCTCTCCGGTCGATTTCAGCATCTCAAGGCAATCGTTATCCTCGAGATGGTTTAGATTGGCAACGGCGAAGGAGAAGAGTTCGTCCGTCCATTGCGCGGAAGAGTTGCCGGCAGCGCCTTGCCTTCGCCGCGCCGTGAGTCCTGCCGCAACCGGAGGCTGCTAGCAGCAATGAAAGCAAAAGTGAGACAAAGCTATAGGCGTAGGGTGCGTGTAGCGAACCTCGGCGATAACGCGGTGCGTTGCGCACGGAAGTGATGACTTCAGAAACTTTGCCGTCGCATTTAGATCGGTTCGCGAAACGCACCAACCGGCCGTTTCCGTGCTCCACGCACCCTACAGTTGTCACAGCATTCATAAAATTTCCTCCACGGCGCGCCTCAGGCGCAGCAACCGCCGCAACACGGCGGCAAATTGGTCCAAGGGTATCATGTTTGGCCCGTCGCTCGGCGAGCGGTCGGGATCGGGATGCGTTTCAAAGAAAAGTCCGTCCGCGCCGATAGCCACGGCGGCGCGGGCAAGCGGCTCGACCATGGCGCGATTGCCGCCGGTTGAGCTGCCCAGTCCGCCCGGCTCCTGTACGCTATGGGTGGCATCAAAGATCACCGGCACGTCCAGGGCCTGCATTTGGGGAATGCTCCGCATGTCGTTCACCAGCCGGCCGTAACCGAAAAACGTGCCGCGCTCGCCCAGTAGGATGTTCCGGCAGCCGCTGGATTGCAGCTTGCCAACGACGTGCTTCATGTCCCACGGAGCGAGGTACTGGCCCTTCTTCACATGCACCGGCCGGCCCGTGCGGGCGGCGGCCACGAGCAGGTCAGTCTGCCGGGCAAGGAAGGCCGGAATTTGCAGCAGGTCGCAAACCTCCGCCGCTTGAGCGGCCTGTTCCGGCAAATGGATATCGGTAGTCACCGGAAGGCCCGTTGTCTTTTTTACTTCGGCCAGTACGGCCAGCCCTTCGCTCAAACCCAGCCCGCGAAAGGAATCGACGCTCGTCCGATTCGCCTTATCGAACGACGCCTTGAAGATCAGCGGCAAGGAAAGTTCTTCGGCAATCTGCCGCAACGTCCCGGCGATAGAGAGCGTCAGCGCACTGGTCTCGATCACGCACGGACCGGCGATCACCAGCAGCGGTTGCCCGCGTCCGCAGGAGTAAGGCCCGATCGTGATAGGGTTCAAGGCAACGCTTTCTCTTTGGGAACCACAAGTGTAAGTCGCTTCGGCATAACACTAATATTCACCGGCAGAAACCCGCCTGGATCGCCATCCAACTGGTAGGGCACTTTCGCATCAGCGGTCACGCGGAGACCTCCGCTTCGCCGCGCGGCGAAATCGGCCAGCCATTGGTGTGTGCCCGTCATTACCGCGGCGGCGTAGTACAACCCATGCCAAAGGCCGCCCTGGCGGAAGGTGCAAACGTCCAATAAGCCGTCTGTCGCATCGGCTTGCGGGGCAATCTGTAACCCCCCGCCATAGCACGGCATATTGAATGCGAACAGCCAGCGAACGCCGTCGCCCGCGGCCGTTTTGGGGACTGTCCCGATTTCGGGCACCGAGCGCAGCTTGGTCGCACCAAAAATGGGACTGTCCCCCTTGCTACCTGTGTCAGGTGTGCCCTCACCACCTTCATTCCAGTATATATGAAGTTCCGGATAGTCGTAGTGGCGGATCGTGGACATGATGGGACTGACGTAGCTGGCGCTGTTGACGTGGCCGGTGCGGTGCATGTGAACCGTGCGGACCACATCGGCGTCAAAACCGCAGCTACACATCACGAGAAAGATGCGATCATTCGCCTGGCCGGCGTCGGATTGCACCACAACCCCTTCCGCTATGGTTTTCGCACACTCTTCGGGCGAAGATCCGAGCCCAAAATGACGTGCGAGGAGGTTCTCATTGCCCGTTGGAAAAATGGTCAGCGGGACACCAGGCACCGTCCGATTGACTAGCTCAGCCGCCGTACCGTCTCCGCCAACACCGACCAATGTCCGAAGCGAGCCCCTCTTCGTGCAGGCGGTTGCTCCTGGCAGCCACCTCATTAAGGTCCGATAAAACGGCCGTCTCCAGCCCGCATTCCTCAAGAATTTTGCGAGGCGCGCAACGCGACCGTCAGCGGCAGCCGCCCCCGCTTTCGGGTTGACTGCAATGACGACATGCCGAGCGCCGGCAGATACAAATGGACCCGAGAAGTTCAATCCTCTGCTCCTGTGTGACTTTTAGTATATCGCATCGCGTTGCCAACAATACATGGGAGGGTAGTTTGAAGTGGTTTGTAGCAAGTTAATACAATGCTGTAGCGAAACGCTACACTGTCGTGAAATGAAACACTTGCATACCGCAATAGAGCTGCAACGGCATTCCATGTTCACTAAGTCTTTACGCCGCAATGGTTTAATGTCTTCCGAAGGATCGCTTGGCGAAGATTTTATCTAGTTATTCTGAATTGGCATCAGTTATGCTCTGACAATGGCCCGACGATCCCAACGGTCGTCAAAGTAAGACTGGCCCGTGGGGCCTCTGACGTTGTAATTTTGGACGGTTACCTTGCCCTTACCGTCTAATTTGCCACTACGGTACGTGGCACGTCAAAGGCCCCAGTTTTTTTTGCGGAGTTGTCGCTCCGCGCCGCTAGTCCTCTCCGGCAAAGCTTGCCACGTCTCGTTAGCGAGCTTCGCCATTTCGCGCTTTTCCCGCAACTTACCACTTCGCGGACGCCGATGCGAGATAAGACGGCGACCGGGCGAACGGCACACGGAACGTGCCTGCTACGTGGGTGCCGCACGGAAGCAGCGCATGCCGAAATCTCCCGCGCCACTGCCGCTGACAGCGTTTGAAGAGTATATGCTTCGGGACGATCGGCCGACGTTCCCGATGAGCATTGTGGCCCGCCTGCGTTTCAGCGGCCGATTGGAACGCGATGCGGCCGCAGTCGCTTGGCGGCAAGTTCTCGCCCGGCAGCCTCTGCTGCGGGCCATCGTAGTCAATCGCGGCCGGCGCCGGCCGCAGTGGATTGCTTCCGCCGCACTCCCGCCGCTGCAATGGGTAAATGACGCGCTGCGCGATCGCCTGCCGCCGATGCAGCCCATTGACCTCACGCGGGAACCTGGCCTGCGAGGGTGGGTTTCGGCCAACGCGCAGCAAAGCACGATGGTGCTGCAGATGCACCATGCTGTGTGCGATGGCAAGGGAGTGCTGCAGGTTATTGACGACTTTCTCCGCAGTTACGTGCGTGCGTCCGACCGAAGCCGTTGCCGCATCGAACTGGCGCCCCGCGATGAAGCATTGCTCGCCAAGCGGGGAAACTTTGGTCTGACCGCCGGGAAGCTGCTGAAAATACTGCCGGCCCAATTGAGCGGCTTGATCGGCGCTGGACACTTCCTGCTCCGTAAGCCCGTCCCGCTGCTTGCGAACGAGCGTAGCCTTGAGCACAGCCTTGCCGGACGCGCGCCCGATCCTTTTCCCGCCGTCCGCACGGGCCGATTGGAAGCAGAATGTCTTAAACGGCTTTCGGCGGCGGCGGCCGATCAACGGGTCACGGTCAACGATTGGCTGCTCCGCGATTTCTTCCTGGCGGTCGGTGACTTTCGCCGCCGCCACGATGTGCCAAGCAAGAAGGATTGGGTACGCATCTCGGTGCCTGTCAATCTGCGGCAGCCGGGAGACGAGCGAATGCCGGCGGCCAACATCGTGAGCATGGTCTTTCTGGATCGAAACGCTCCGCAGTGCGCCGATCCGTCGAAGTTGCTGCATGGCATTCATGACGAAGTCGCCCTCATCCGCCGCCGCCGGTTAGGCCTCACCTTCATCTGGTCCCTTCATGCCCTGCGCCGCTCCCGGCGGTATGGCGGGCCGCGTCGGCAATGACCGCTGCGAAGCGACTTGCGTCGTCACCAATTTGGGCCGCGCGCTTGCCGAATCGACGTTGCCATTGCGTGCCGGCAAACTGACCGTGGGCAACTTGCTCTTGGACGATGTTGAGGTTTTTGCCCCGCCGCGCGAAGGCACGGTCGCGACGATCGCCCTCGTCTTCTATGCGGGCGGACTCAACATTTGTCTTCAGTATGATGGGCGTCGCATGGCCGCGGAGCAGGCGGAAGATCTGCTGGCAACCTACTTGCGCACGATTCGCGCTTTGCTCGGCGCGGGGGCCGCCGCGCCGCGTAACCAGGCGGCCTGACCAGAAAAAGGAACGCGGATTGTGGCATACCTTGCTCAAGTCATGACGTGGGTGGTGGCCGGCCTGGTACTCGGGCAAGCGGCCTTGCTCATCGGTTACATTCGCTTCGTCTATCGTTTTCGTCGGCCGATGCTGGCAGATGACGAGTGCCCGCCGGCGGCGGCCATCCTATGCGTCCGCGGCCTCGATCCGTTCCTGCCCGCTTCGGTAAAGGGCCTCTTGCAGCAGGATTATCCCAACTACGAGGTCTACATTGTTGTCGACAGCTTCCGCGATCCTGCCTGGCCGGTGGTCAATACGCTGGTTCAGCAGAGCAAGCGGGGCAACGTCCACGTGCTGACGCTCATCGACCGCCTGCCCACGGCTAGCCGCAAGATCGCGGGAGTACTCCAGGCCCTCGACCGGATCGACGCATCGCGCGAGATTGTGGCCCTATTGGACGGCGACACCATTCCTCACGCGAGTTGGCTCCGCGAACTGGCCGCGCCGCTCCGCGACCCGTGGGTAGGCGTTGTGTCGGGCAACCGCTGGTACATGCCGGCTCGACCGACGGCTGGATCGCTCGTGCGATATCTCTGGAACGCCGCCGCGGTCGTGCAGATGTATTTTTACGACACCTGCTGGGGCGGTTCGCTGGCCTTCAAGACGGAATTGCTCCGCACTACGGATCTCCGCCGGCGGCTGGCGAACGCGTTTGGAGAAGACAACGCCACCAGCCGCTGCGCCCGCCGCCACGGCTACCGCGTCGCCTTCGCGCCGTCCTTGATGATGATCAATCGAGAAACGTGCGACGTGAAGGGGCTGTCCGGTTTCCTCGAGCGGCAACTGCTGAGCGTGCGTTTGCACAATCGCTGGTGGCCGGCGATCGTACTGCATGGCTTTTCCACGACCGGCTCGCTCGCGCTGTGTGCGGTTCTGGCGATCGCCGCCGCGGCCGCGCGAGATTGGAGCACCGCCGCTTTGATGGCCGCCGCCTTTGCCGGCTACTGGGCCTCGATGGTGGCGATGGTCCTGCCGTTGGAATGGTGCATGCGGCGAATCGTGAGGGCGCGGTCCGAAGAAATCACCGGCTTCGGCTTTTGGGGCTGGCTGCGCGTGGCTCTCACCGTTCCCTTGGCGCAGGCCGTGCATTTCCGGTCTACCGTGAGCGCCCTGTTCACCCGAGACCATCGTTGGCGCGGCGTCCGCTACCGCTTCAATGGGACATCGCCCGTGCAAGTCATTGAGGACACTTCGGAAGCGGCGTGAAGCGGCGGCTCGCGGTTCGGGCCCGGCTCGTATTTGACCCGGCAGTCGGCGCTTATTATACTGGACGCCAACGTTGCCTCATGTTACGATTGAACGAGCGTCGCGAGTCATGACTTCGTTGGCATTCTTCGTCTTTTGCCTGCTGCTGTTTACGGCGCTGCCACAGGCGGTTTTCGCCGGTCGCTTCGCGGCGCTGCTGCGCGGGAGCAGGCCGGTGGGCGGTGAAGAAGCACTTCCGCGAGCGGCGATCTTGCTTTCCTTGCGCGGCGCGGACCCGCAACTGGCCCAGGGCCTCCGCTGTCTTTTGCGGCAAGACTACCCGGATTACGAATTGCACGTCGTCGTCGATCGGCGGGACGATCCCACGTGGCAGATCGTCCAAGACGCCGCCGCCGACGCGGGGCGCGTGCCGACGCACGTGGCCGAATTGCGGGAACCGCTGCCGACTTGCAGCCGCAAATGCAGTGCGCTCGTGCAGATGGTCTCCGAACTGGACGAGTCCCGCGAGGTTGTGGTGCTCACCGATGCCGACGTGCTGGCGCATCCCCTTTGGCTGCGCCAGTCCGCGGCGCCGCTCAGCGAATCGGGCGTCGGCGCTGCGTTTGGAAATCGTTGGTTCATGCCGAGTCACGGCCATTGGGGTTCGTTGGTCCGCTATCTCTGGAACGTAGCCGCCGTGGTCCCGATGTGGCTCTGCAACATTCCTTGGGGCGGCACGCTCGCCATTCGCGCGAAGCTGCTCCACGAATGCGGGCTGGCGGAGAAATGGGCCCGCGCCGTGGTGGAAGACGTCCCCGTTCGACTGGCCCTTGCCGAGCACGGCCTGAGGGTCCGCTTCGTGCCTTCGCTGATGATGGTCAATCGCGAGGACTGCACGTTCCGATTCAGCTTCGATTTCGTGACGCGGCAACTCACGTGGGCCCGGCTTTATCATCCCAATTGGCCGGTTGTCGTCGTCCATGCCGCTTGTACGACCGCGGCGTTGGCCGCTTCGTTGATCACAATTCTCGGCGGTTGGGCGGCGGGAAACTGCGCAAGCCGCAATTTGGGCCGCCGCCGGCCTCGGATTCTATCTGGCGGCGATGCTCATTCTGACGGGCATTCTCGAAAACAGCGTACGACACGTCGCCCGCGCCCGTGGTGAATCTGTCGCCTGGCTCACGGCCGGGATCCTCGTTCGCTTGCCGGCCGCTATACTCGTCACGCAAGCGATGCACGCGTTCGCCGTCTTCCTGGCGATGGTCAGAAGGTACGTGACTTGGCGCGGAGTGACGTACCGCATTGCCGGGCCGTGGGATGTCTGCCTGCTGGAAAACCGCCCCGTGGAGCCCTATGCGGAAACGGCTGGCTCCAATATGTCGTTGTAAGTGGGCAGTGTGGAGTGGGGAGTGGGGAGTGGGGAGTGTGCTCGTTGGGACGCTCCGCGTCGTAACCGGCTTGTCCGCCGCTCCGCGGCGCCGGATTCGTGGTGCGGGCGTCTCGCCTGCCAAAACCGCAACTCCGCATGGCCGCGTAGCGGCTGTCATGGCGTTCCCACGCGGAGCGTGGAAACGAGTGCCGCGTGATGCGCAGCTCGACGGGGACTTTGGCGGCCGACGACGGTGCCCAGTACGCTTCATGCACCGCCCCTGCAAGTTAGTGCGTGGTGCACCAGTGCATAACACCTTATGTGGCAATAACTTATGGCAACTCTTATTAATGTCGCTTTTTCCGACTGGTGCATGAGGGTGTTTGAAAAAGCTCCACTCTCCTTCCGGGAGAGGACCTTTCTACATGCTCCCCCCGCCCTTTGGGAGAGGAGCAGGGGGTGAGGACATTTTGCATTCTCATGGATCTTGGTAATCTGACCCCAAGACCTAAGCGGGCTGCAATTCCAAGCGGTGGTAGATAGTATTCGATCGGACCAGCGGAAACTGCCGCTCAAGGTTGTGACAGCAGATGTAGACATGGAGACGCCGTCGAAACGGTGCTTTGTGGAAAATGGGACATGGTTTGTCCACTTCGTCACCATTGACGACGCGACGCTTGTTGAACATAAGGACGCAATTGATTCGCGAAACCGCGTTGCGCATTGATCGCACGTTCTCGTCGAGGGGCCGCCCGACGTTCAGTTTTCAGAGCCAAAGTACTATAACGCGGTATCAGGCTTGCAGGGCCTTGGCCCGGAAAGCGATGCGCACAAGTCTTATTGACTGTGCAAGAGGTTCTTGTGGCGCGCTGCTTTTCTGGAAGAGTGGCGAAAGGATCTGCGCAGTTCCGATTCAACAAGGCGGCGCGAGGCAGCGCAGAAGATGTGGCGATTGCTCGACGAAGCCGCTGGCGCCGTGCCCGAATTAACCGGCGAGCTTGCAAACGAAGACTGGCGTACGCGCTATAATGCGGCGTCCGCCTTACTGTCGGCAGGCTCTGCGGGAAGAGCAGCGCTTCCCGAATTGCGCAAGTTGCTTCGCGACAAGAATCCGACTGTTCGCGAAGCAGCCGCGGAAGCCGTCTTTGCGCTCGGTGCGGGGGAAGCTCGCATTGAGGCCGCGCACTTGCTCGGTCAATACCACTCCCAGGCAGATTGTTCGCTTATGGTTCTCCGAGACGGGTTGAAGGATGAGAACCCGGCGGTGCGCGCGGCGGCAAACGCCGCAATCGAGACAATTGAGCGCGAATGTAAATGATCCTAATTGAATCGAATCGAATCGGGGTCAAACCAAGTGGGAGGTCCCCACGACGCCCGGCAGGCCTCAATGGATTCGCCTCTTCATGATCGCTCTCCCTAGATGTCCCGACCGCCCGGCACTATTGGCGGCCACCGACCGAGTTGTCATGCGGATGGCGAACATGGCGTCGGCAGATCGAGCGCAGCGCAGATCGAGTCTTGCTTCGGCAGGCTGACGTTGATCTTGCCGCCGAGCGCCGCTGTGTAGGCCGCCACCAGGGTCAGCCCCAAGCCACAATGCGTGCCGTCGCTCCGGGCGGCGTCTTTCCGCCAGAACGCTTCCAACATGTGCGGCAGGTCATCTGGCGAAAGGCAGTTGACGTTGTTGGTTACGGTGAACTTCAATCCGGAACCGTTCGAAATGGCGCTGCAATCGACCGTTCCGCCGATTCTTGCGTATTGGGCCGCATTGGCCAAGAGATTGCTCACGATGGAGTGCAGCATTGTGCGGTCGGTCTGGACCACCGACTGCCCGGACAGGTCGAACGTCACGTCCAGGTGCCGCTCGGCGGCTGCTTGCCGATGGCCGTCCCATACCTCGCGGATTAAATCGCCAAGATTTACGGGTTCACAAACAACCGTCATCGTGCCCGACTGGCAGCGAGCCAACGAGAGCAAGGTCGTCACGATCCGTTCCATTTGCCGGGCGATGTCCTGGGCGTCCTTGAAATAGCCCAGCGAGGTTTCCCGGTCCCCATCCCATTTCAGTGCGACATCGGCGAGAGTGCGCAGCTCGGCGATCGGGGTGCGCAGCTCATGGGCGACATCCGCCGTGAACCGCCGTTCCCGCGCAAACGCATTTTGCAGCCGCTCCAGGGAGTCGTTCAGCCGCAAGCAGATCGGTCGCAGTTCGGCAGGCAGTCCCGCGAGCGAAAAGCGGAAGTCGAGCGCGTGTGGATCAATTCTCGCCGCCTCGTCAGCCACCCGTTGCAGCGGAGAAAGTCCCCGCCGCACCACGACGCTTACGACCGCCACAATTCCGACAGCCATGAACCAGGCGATGCCCAGCAAGGCTGAAAACAAGACGGTCATAATCCTCTTCAATTCACTGCGGTCTTGGGCGACTGCCACGATGACTCGCTTGCCGGGAATCTGCGCGGATGCTCGCTGCGGTGCCGATGATATCTGCGGCGTAGTCTCGCTAGGCACTTCTTCGTCCTCCGAAGCCGGCAGAAAACACATGATAACGACCCTTCCCGGGTGTCCCTGCGGCAGCTTGACCTCTACAAAGATCGGGGCATCGATCGCAACGTGGGGAAGGTCGCTTTTGCCGAGAGCCGGCGAGCGCAAGAGGAGCGTCCCATTCTCGCGCCAGACTTGGTAGTATTGCGGACTCGCGCCGGCGCCAAACTGAGAAGCTGGCCCTTGCGGATTATTGATTTCTATTTCGCCGTCGCGCTGGCAGCCTGACGAGGCCGCAAACCACATGGGCCTCGGCGGTCAGCGCGACGTTGAACCGACCCTTGAGCACGGTGTTCATGTAGGAGTAGAGAATCGTGCCCGAGACCACGAGTAAGGCCATCAATCCCAGCAGCAAGCCGAGAATTAGCTTTCGGCGTATGGACATCAGCTTCCCCCCGCTTGAAGAACGTAGCCCATGCCGCGGCGAGTTTGCACCAGCGACGGTTCGCCCGGAATGTCGATTTTCTTCCGCAAGCCGCAAATCGCCGAATCGACGACGTTGCTCACGACTTCCGCCGTGCCGTCGTAAATGTGCCGTTCGATATCTGCGCGAGACGACCGCGCCTTGACGCCGTGCCAAATACTCCAGCAGGGCATATTCCCGTGGGGCCAAATTGACGGCGTCGCCCGCGACAACGACCGCCCGCGCGGACGTGTCGATCTCCAGATGGCGAATACGAATGAGCGGGTTCTTCCGGCCGTGGCGGCGGCGCAGCAAGGCCTGAACACGGGCGAGCAGCTCATCAAAAGCGAACGGTTTTACGAGATAGTCATCGGCCCCAGTTTGCAGCCCGCGCACACGGTCCTCCACGGTGTCCTTCGCCGTGAGGATCAGGACGTGCGTTTCTTTGCCCGCTTCGCGCAGCTTTTTCAACAGAGCGAGACCGTCCAGGCTCGGCAGCATCAGGTCCAAAACGATCAGGTCGTAATCGCTGGCCTGCGCCCACGCGAAGCCCTCCCGACCGTCGCCCACAACGTCCACGGCGTAAGCGGCCTTGCGAAGTCCGTCACCGAGTGAACGCTGCAAACGGGGCGAGTCTTCGATCAGCAGAATTTCTCATAGGACCGCGGGAAAGACGCTATCGACGCACAAAGCTCCGAGGGCGAAACAGCCGCCCTCGGAGCCAGAGCCTATCTGAAAACCTGTAATGGGATGAAACGCTGCCTCGCCGAGGCGAGAATGGGTGGTATGGAAACAACATTCACCCTTTTTCCCCCGGGAGGCAGCAATGTCGTCGCAAGCTATTGGATGGGATATCCTCCGCCTGAGACATCTATCAGTGTATACCAAACAGGAAAAAAAGCAAAAACCGCCCATTGACCGGCGAAAGCGTTTCAGAGATTGGTTTTACCAAAACCGCTAAATGTTCGCAGATAGAACGATTGGGTTTAACGCATTAGAACCACAAGCTGATAAGCGATGGTCTGAAAGGAATAGTCTGCAAGCAAAACGCTTGGAACAAAAAGAACCGGCCTGCCTCGTAAGGAGACAGGCCGATCAGCTCGCGGATCCCAGACGGCGCTCGGGTCGCACCCCTGCGTTGCCCTATCCTCCGCCTGAGACATCTATCAGTGTATACCAAACAGGAAAAAAAGCAAAAACCGCCCATTGACCGGCGAAAGCGTTTCAGAGATAGGGTGTGGTCGAGTTCTACGAGACCCACCAAGAGCTGCGTTGAGTGGTGGGTCTTCGCTGCGCTCGACGCCACCCTACGCACGACTTTCGGACAAGCCCTGAGTATAGTTTACCTTGCAGACCATTGATCAGCCACAGGCTGCCCTCGATCGCCCATAAGCGGGTAAGGGAGTGGCTTTCGCCACTCCCTCCCCGTTATCGCAATGAGGTCAGTTCCTCATATTTACCGGCGGGCGAATTTCTCGCACCGGGCGGTACCGTGGAAATCGCTCCCCGAGGAGGGCCGTACCGATCCGCCTACGCATGAAGGTCGAAAGTTGCTGAGGGAAAGCAAGCCCAGTTTCCTGAAGTGCTTCAAGCGGATGCGGAAGTTGTCCTTTCCCGATTTCCGCTTGAGTTTTATGCACCGCAGTCGCATACGTATCCACCGGTCCAGGCTGCGGTATGCATCGCCGCAGTGGGACCACGGCGTGGCGAAATAATTCGCCGTGCCGCGGATGACGCGGTTCAGCTTCTCGATCAACGCGGCGTCCAGGTTGTGGTGTCGTCGGGTCAGCACGCGGACTTTCGTTTTGAAGTTCTCCACCGACTTGGCTCGCATCCGCACGAAACGCGACTTGATGTCGAAGCCCAGAAAGGTGAACCCTTCATGGAACCTCGTGATCTTCGTCTTCTCGGCGCTCAAAGTGAGTCCGAGACGCTCCGTGAGGAGTTGCTGTACCAAGCTTAGGGCCTCTTTCGCCTCCTGCTCGGTGCGGCAGAGCACTACGAAGTCGTCGGCATACCGCACGAAGCGGTAGCCGTGCTTCTGGAGATGCCAGTCGAGCACGTTCAGAGCGATGTTGGCCAAAAGCGGAGAGGCTACCCCGCCTTGGGGCGTGCCGACTCGCGTCGGCTGAAACTTGCCGTCCTCCATCACTCCGGCCCTGAGAAACTTCTCCACCATCCGCAAGATGTTCCCGTCGGCCACCACCTCGGACAGCTCACGCATCATGGCTCGGTGGGAGAGATTGTCGAAGAAGCCGGAAATGTCGGCGTCGAGCACCCAGCGGTACCCTTGCCGTCCCAACTCCAAGACCTTCTCCACCGCTTGATGGCAGCTTCGTCCTGGCCGGAAACCGTAGGACTGATCGTGAAACCTTGCCTCGAAGAGCGGACTCAACAGACGCCGAAGCACCTCTTGAGCGACCCGATCTCGGACTGCCGGGATTCCCAGCGGGCGAAACTTCGTTTGCTTGGCGTCTTTGGGAATGTAGACCCGCCGCGCGGGCAGAGGCACGAAAGCGCCCCCTTTCAGTTCCCGCAATAACCGGTCGAGGTTGGCTTCCAGTTGTCTTTCGAACATCTGGATGCTGACCTTGTCGATTCCCGCCGCACCGCGATTCCGCCGTACGGCACGCCAAGCTTCGTACGCCAGCTTGGGAGTAATCCTTCCTGTCAGGCTGTGAACTTTGATCTTTCCTTTTGCCACGTCCTTTCCTTTCTGCTGATCCTGTGGGATCGTTCGGTCGAATGACATCTCGCGGCCAGCGTTTGAAGGCGTTTCTTAGTCTTGGCGGGTTTCCTGAAAGAGGAACAGGCGGACCGTCGTGCGGTCCCAATCGCCGGACTAACTTCCTCCCTGTCTGGGGCGGTTTGTCACTACTTTCACAACGGTTCTTCCTTTCATCCCGGTCCCGCTCGCGCGTTGCCGGGACTACTCCGGAAAAGCTGTCGTCCTTTCACGAGAGAGGCCAGGCGCCTTTCCCGTTCCATCGCATCCGCCGCTCCTTTCGTCGTGGACTTATGGAGGGGCGTTACCGCGGCGGGGCCGATGCCTTCGCGGCGGACGAAGTAGGACTCTCACCGGTCAATGTCGTTGGCCTTTGTGTCCAGGCGACTCCACCAATCACTCTGATGGGCTGCACGTCGTAACCAAGTACCGACGGCAGAAGGAGGATTATTCCCCAGGGCTTCCACAGGCTTGGGAGCTTGGCCCACCATCCGAGCCGAAACGTGACGCCTCCCGGACTGACTTCACTTGGCCCCTCCGTCGCCGGTTGTTGCCTTCCGACGCTGGCTGCATACCCTGGCTTGCGCAAGTTCGGGTGAAGCTTTCCAAACGGGCTTGGACCCGCTCGGGTAGGATTAGATTTCATCAGAATCTCCTTTCTGTTAAAATCGCACCGTTTGAGACTTAGCTAACAACACCTGCGGTTCACGCCAAGCCCGACGCGCAAGCGAGCGGGAAAGGCGGTCCTTCGCTCGCGCATCAGGCTCGTATAAAACGCCGCGGTCGGTTACTTCACTTTGCCTTCGGGCGTCACGTTGACGCCGTGCGTTTCGGTAACTTCCAGTTCGAAAACTGTGCCATCCTTGGTGGTTGACTTCTCCGCCAAAGTAAT
This sequence comes from uncultured Planctomycetia bacterium, assembly GCA_963707295.1. GTDB lineage: Bacteria > Planctomycetota > Planctomycetia > Pirellulales > Thermoguttaceae > JANXQG01. The sequence goes on along the minus strand of CAVPPL010000005.1, from coordinate 362,793 downwards.
CTTGCCCTTGGGATAGAGCTTCTTTACCGCCTCGATGACGGCCTTCGGCAATGTCGAGGCCGGCACGGTAATTTCCCGCTCCTCGATCTTGCCATCGACCGTGATGATCGCGGCCTGATGGACGCCCTTCACCTGATAGTCCAGCTCATAGGTGCCGTCTGATTCACGGGCAAGTTCCAGCATCTTACCTTTGCCGATCAACTTCTTCGCCGTGGCCTGAACGGGTCCTGGAATCTTGTCGCTCGGCTTGGCTGCAGGCTTGCCCTCGTCCTTTTCGTCGTCCTCCTCTTTGGCCTCGGACTTCTTGGCGTGCTTAGCCTCGGACTTCTTCTCTGTGGCCTCGCCCTTCTCGTCGTCCTCGTCTTCCTCTTTGCCTTCCTTGGCTTCGGCCTTTTTGGCCTGCTTGGCGTCGGACTTCTTCTCCTTGGCTTCGCCCTTTTCGTCGTCCTCGTCTTCCTCTTTCCCTTCCTTGGCTTCGGCCTTCTTGGCCTGCTTGGCCTCGGACTTCTTCTCTTTAGCCTCGCCCTTTTCGTCGTCCTCGTCGGTCTTCTGGATGGTCGCCCGGGCTTTGGCGGGACCCTTATTGATCGACACTGGCTTTTCAGATTCAGCACCTCTCGCGCGCATGGTCCCGAGGGACACTGCCAGGGCAACGATGCCCACTACCAACAATCGTTTGTACATTTGACGGACTCCTCAATGAGAAAAAACGTTGCTTCGCTCCGCACGCTGCGGAGTCGATTTCGGTCGGCGGTTTCGTCGCCGGTCGGGCCGCTGTCGGAGCGTGCCAAACGACATGGTATCCGTCGATAATTACGGGAAGATGACGGCGGGGAAGAAATTTGGCTGGAAAGCGAGAGCTTCTGCCCCGAGAACGCTCAAATTGATAGGATCACGGAGTCTTTGGGCTTCCGGTCAAGCCTCGAAACGCGCGACTCGCCAAGTTCCAACAACTGGATACCACGTCCTCATTTCGATCCCCGGAGAAAAGCTTGACATAAAGCCGGGCTGCGGGCACAATTGGGGGAATGAGGACAACTCTGGATTTGCCGGACGATTTATTGCACGAGGTCGAACTTCGCGGCCTGCACGAAGGGCCCGAGCTTAATAAGGCGGTGGCCGAGGCGCTGCGCTATTGGCTTGGCAGCACTGCCTCTACGCGCACTTCCAAGGCCAGCACGGATCAGACTGGCGCGGTTGAGGCTGGCACGGTTGAGTCCGATGAAGCCATGCTCGGCCGCCGTAAGGAATTAACGCAAAAGTTTGTCTCGGGCGAGTGGGGCGTTGAACTCGCCGGCTATGAGGCCGGACGCGAAGCGGACCGTCGAAAATCCGCGGAGCGGGCGAGGCCTGGCGCGAGTAATGGCCACGTTGATCGACGCGGGTTTGTGGATCGATCTCACGCGAGCGCAGTCCCCGCGCCTCTGAAGCAGTTTGTGGCAACCTACATTGACGATCCCGATGCGCGCCTCGCGGAGCCGATTGCCTTCGAGTTGCTCCGCAATGCGACGGCCGCGGAGGCGCGGCAATTGACTGCTCACTTTCAAAACATGGTTCAACTCGCGACGCCCGGGGACCTATGGACCCGCGCCGCCGAACTGGGCCGGGACTGCCGTAAGAGCGGGATCACCGTAGGGTCGTTGGACTTGCTCATCGCACACCTCGCCATCCATCACGGCGCGGAACTCATCACCTTCGACAACGATTATTTGGGAATCGCGAGTGTCTCCGCGCTACAGGTCCGGCTCTTGCAGCGTCCAGGACAACAAACGTAAACATTCATTTACAATCCGGTGGCATTGGCAAACATGAATGCTTGTCCTGCTCGCGGCTACACCTTATACTCGTACCGCTTATGAAGACCCAGCCGCCACGCCACGCTTATTCGTGTAATTGGTGCTATTCGTGGTTAGCCTGGCTTGGCATTTTCCTTTCGCCAATTTTCCTTTCCTAGCGTCCTGTTTCTCACCCGCATGGCGGCCATGTCCTCATTGAGAAAGGAAGATTGACGAAAGGAAAATGTTGTCGAGGGGGCGCGGGCAACTACGGCAGTTTCATCGCGATCCGCTCGTCGAGAATCTCGCGGGCGGTCAGGAGCGCGATCGCCTTGTGAGCGCGGCCGGTCATCTCCGTTGGAAAACCAGAAGTAACGTCGCCTTATCCGCTCCTAAGACATTTATATTGCTTGCGGATCGATGTGGAGCAATGGCGGCAGGGGCGAAACGGCCGGGCGTGGGACGCGCAGACTATTCTACCTGTCGGCGGGACCGATCTCCAATCGCCGCTGAACGTCGCGCGAAACTTGGGCAATCAACCCTTGCGATGCCACTGCCTCCGGGGTAGGATAATGTTTGCCTTTTTTCTATTCCCGTGAGGGCAGGTCAAGTAAGGGGATCGAGGAGCGGCCAACCTCGGACTACTCTCCTTTTTCACTGGAAGGTGGATGTTTATGTCTTCGGAAGAAACCGTAATCACCGTTACTTTACTCGCCGGAGAACTTAGCGGCATTCGGATCGCGGAACTGCCCTTCGCCGACCTGCAAGCAATCCTCATTCCCCGTAATCGCTTGCACTATGCCAAGGACTACACCCTCGAACGGTTGGGCGTGTACCTGCTGCTCGAGGCAGGTCTCGAGAAACCGCGCGTTTATATTGGGCAGACTGGTGATGTTTGGGAACGCCTCAACCATCACGACCACAAGCCGGCTTTGCACTGGAAGACCGCGATTGCGCTGGTCTCGAAAAGCGCGCTCGGCCTCACGTTCGGGCACATCAAATGGCTTGAACTGCGCAATCCAGACGGCTAAGGATATCAATTGTTATTGTGTGGTGAATCCCACTGAGCCCGACGAGGTCTCGATGTCCGACGGGGAAAAAGTGGCCCTGCGTCATACCTTCGGAAGCCTTTGTACCCTCGTTTCGGTGCTTGGATATCCCGTTTTTGAGGCGGAAGAGGATTTTCCCGTGGCGAAGCCTGAGGGCGTCAGCTACGGCAGTCCGGCCACCATGACGAAGATCAAGGGCCTGCTTGCCGACGGTCCTTACACCGTTGAAGAGTTGGCGGCCAAGCTTGACAAGGCACTCTCAACCATTAGGACGTGCATTACCTACATGAACAAGGACAATTCACCGATCGGCGTTACTAAGACTCGCAAGACCGCCGATGGGAAGTACCACTTGCAAGAGTAGACCTGAATCCAGGGCGGCGTTTCGTCCGCAGCTCGAAAGGCAGCATAGCATGAACCGTTTAATTGGATTGTTGGCAGCACTTGTCGTTGTCGTGGCCGGCACGGCCAGGGGCGACGGACAGCCTCAGTACACCGTGACTGACCTTGGCACGCTTTCAGGTGGATCGATCAGTCAAGCCTTTGGCATCAACGACACCGGGCAGGTTGTGGGGTACGCCCTTACCAGCAGCGGCTCCGCACACGCCTTCCTGTGGCAGAGGCGCTAGCGGGATGCAAGACCTCGGCACACTTCCTGGAGCCACATCCAGTGTCGCCGCAGGCATCAATAACAACGGTCAAATCGTGGGGCATTCCACTTTCAGCCCATTCACGCCCGAAAACCCTACATCCGTCTTTCGCACCGATGCATTCCTGTACAGCGGCGGCGCGATGCAAGACATTGCATTCGGCGGAGTCAACAGTTTTGCTGAAGGAATCAACAACGGCGGGCAGGTAGTCGGGTATGGAAATGTCAATACCTATTTTGACCCCGTTATGAACGCCTTCGTCGGTTCCCAGAGCAATTACCAAGACATCGGGACGTTCCGAGGCAACGGATCGTACAGCGAAGTCAATGGCATCAACGACAGCGGGCAGGTTGTGGGGCGTGCCGATATAATCGCTGGCGGCAATACTCACGCCATCTTATACAACAACGGTATCTGGAATGACCTCGGCACGCTCCCAGGCGGATCGCAGAGCTACGGCTTGGCGATCAGCAACAGCGGGCAAGTCGTCGGGTACGGCGATACCAACGGCGGTTCCGCAACCCACGCCTTCCTGTGGCAGGGCGGTAGCGGGATGCAAGACCTCGGCACGCTAGGTGGAACCTTCGATGATAGTGTAGCCCTAGGCATTAACAACAACGGTCTGATTGTAGGGTATGACACTATTAGCAGCACAGGATCACAAGACGCCTTCCTCTACAGCGATGGGGTCATGCAGGACTTGAACGACTTGATACCTTCCACTTCTGATTGGACGCTTGAAGAAGCCACTGGCATCAACGATTCGGGCCAAATCGTGGGCGAGGGCGTCAATCCCAGCGGGCAAACAGACGCTTTCCTTCTCACCCCAACGCCCGAACCCTCGACACTCGCGCTGCTTGCCGCGGGTGCCATCGGGTTGGTCGGGTACGGCCATTGGCAGCGCAGGCAGAAACGAGCCTTAGCACTTGCTGGAAGCGAGGCGCTTTTCGGCGCGGATGGTTCGACTCCCGAACGGAACGGCCCCGCCGTTCTGCCGTTCGCATCGCCGCGCGCATGTTCCACGAAGCGGGCACGACGCGCAGCATGAGGGCGCGCTTGAGCGGCGCGGGAGCCACGACTACTACCGTAGACCTGCGCGATTCGTTGCCCGCAGATTCATGCTTCCCTATCTTGCCATAACCGGACCCGCGCCGGTTTCGACTCCACGCGACCGCAGTTTTCGTCAGTATCCGCACAGCAGTACCATGTGACGCCGGTCGGCAACGACCGGGGGCGCCGGCGTCAGCGGGCGGCTAGACGCCGGCGGGCGGCCTCGAGTTGCTTGCGGTCGGCTTTGTCTCGCCGCTCTTCGACGCGGTACATGCGGATCGCTTCCGGGTGGCTCTGTTTCCAAACGTCGGGCAGCAGGCTTTCGTAGTCCGTCGAGCCCGCCAGCAATTGGTCGAGCACGTCTTTGACGTAGACCCCGACATCGAGGTCGTGTCGCCGCGCGCTGCTCACCAGGGTCATCATCATCGCACTTTGCTCGCCCCCGGCCACGCTGCATACGAACAGCCACGCCTTGCGGCCCATGGCCACCTGCTTCATCAACTGCTCCGCTGAATTGTTGTCGATGGGAATCCGGCCGTCCCGAACGTAGACGTTGAGTTCCTTCCAGTGGTTGCGAATGTACCGCAACGCTTCCGAGAAGTCGCTCTTCGGCAGCACTTCCTGCAAGGGCCTCGTCTCCAGCCAACTCCAAATCGCGTCCAGGATGATCGTCGATTCGCGCTGGCGCAACGCCTGGCGGTCCTGCCAGGTCATGTCCTTGGCACGGGTCTCGATATCATACAGCGCCTGGATCATTCCCAGCAGCAATTCGCTTTCCTTCGCGTAGGTTATCGCTTCCACAACCTTGCGGCGCACGTGCCCCCAGCAGGCGGCGAACGTCAGACGTTCGTCGCTGTGGATCACTACGCTCAAGTTTCCCGAGAAACAATCTCCCTGCACGATACATCGGCTGTTGCGGAAGAAGTCGTCGGGGCCGTCCCGGTGCCGCGACACGCGGAAGTCGAAGATGTTGTAGGGTGCCAGGTAAAGGCCCATATAGACCCACATCTTGGCGAGCAAGCTCGAATCGCCTTTGGCACGCGCCTCGGCAACCTTCTCGACCAGACGCTTGCTCTTGGCGTCGCCGGGAATTACCACAGGCGGCGTCTTCGGCAACAGCATGCGGCAACCCGTGTCGTCGATGGCCACGCCCACGTCCTGCTGAACCTTCCACGTCATGTGAGCGATGAAGGGCGCGATGACGAACTGCACCTGGCTGACGAGGTTCAACAGCGTCGAACGGCTGGGCGTCCAGCCGCTGCCGGCGAACACGTCCTGGTGCCGATAGATTGGCAGGTGGTGGAACCACTTGCCCTCGACCACCGTGGCCGCCACACTGGTGTCGTAACGATCACCTTCCACTAGCGACGTGGGACGTTCCGGCGAAGCCACGCCGCAGGCGGCTTCGCCCGGACAGACATACTTCGGGTATTTCTTCACCAGCACGTACAACTCGGGACGCTTGTAAACCAGCGTCTCGGTCGTATCGTAGCCCATGGCCTCTCGCTCTCCGTGCGTGGGGCAGTTCTTCTGCGCCTCATTGCCCTCGATGACCTTCTCGATCCGCGGCAGATGGCTGGGCAGCGACTCGTCCCGTTTATTCCTCTTCACGGCGCGTGTCACCGTGTATGTCTGCACGATCGCTTCGGCCTGGGCCTCCGCCTCGGCCCGAGCCGCCTGGAACTCTTCGCTGTTTTCAAAGGGCAGCAAAGACTGGTTCTCGGCCGAAAGGATGCGCTTCTCGCTGCGATGCCCGTTGATGAAATAGCTCAGCAGCTTTCGCAGCTTTTGCATCTCTGTCGTGAACTCCTCGATCTTCTGATCTTGCGATGCGATGGTCGCAGCTTGAACACGCAGCAGCCCCTGGCAGGCATCGAGATCGTTGGGAAGTTCGTATGCGTCGATCATGTGACTGATGATAACAAGATCGTCAAAAAGCGCAATCGCGCCTTCGCGCAAATCGGCGAGATTCCGAAAAATATTTTGCGGCGAAGGCGCTGCGTTGCGCCGTTACGAACTGACGTGTCCCAATGCGGCAGATTTCGCCGCATCGAACGAATACCGGCGACGACGTTTCACGGTCGCCAGTTCAATGCCCGAGAGCAACAACGCGAAGTCGGTGGCGTCGATTTCGACCTGCGTTCCGCTGGGCGCGCCTTGCGGCCTCTGGAAGGTGCCGCGTTCCAAACGCTTCATCCAAATCGCCAAGCCATCCCGATCCCAATGGATCAGCTTGATGCGATCCAAGCGGCGGTTGAGAAACAGAAACACGTCTCCGTTGCGGATGTCGCGTAGGAACTCGGACTGCACGATGGCGTGCAGGCCGTTAAAGCTCTTGCGCATATCGGCAGGCTTGGCGTACAAGTAGATCTTCGTCTGCCCCGAGGGAGACAAAAGCGACGAGTGCAACATCGCGGGCGCCTTTCATGTCACGAACGCACGACGACTTCGTGGAAGGCGTCGGAACACTCCGGCCGCGCACGCTGAAGTGCCTCGGCGAGACAACAAATCGCCTCCAGGCAGTCGGCCGGCACTGACACCTCCACTCCGGCCTTCAAAGAAAAACGCACCACGGCAGCGTGCGGCACTCTTGCCTGCTGCGGCTGCGGGCTTCACGGGCAGGCGACTCCGCCGCGGCGGAGTCGCGGTCGAGGTGGACGGCCTAGCCGATTTCGACCCGACACGCTTCGCCCAATAGTAGAATGTGCATACCGATATCCGTTCTTGTTCGCAGAATCGGGTGACCGAAAGCCCACTCGCCCGAAACCGCTCGAACCGCACCTCCCACGCCCGCCGCTTCTCAACGTCCTGCCGACCCACCATGACTCTCGACTCCGAAATGTGACTGAACTTGACCTATCCGGCCAGTCCAAGCCTACACCCCAAAATGGCCCGCCGCCGGCCAAAGCCCTGATGGTGCCCATGTACGGTCACCATGTCCGATCCGTTGTTGACCGCCAGGCTCATCCGATCCGTGCGGTGTCGTTCGGGCACGCCGCCCAATTCCCACAGGGCGTCTTGAAGTCCTTCGCCGAGGCTCTCGAAACTCTCGGAAAAACAGACCGTCACCGACTCCCAGTTCGAGTACGTCAGCACGAAGTGGTAAAGCAGATGGTCGAACGACTGCCCGCCAATGATCACGGCCAGGCTTTCCATGTGGGTGAAATCCGACGCACACAACCGTCCCGGATGATGCACTTGGCTGAAGAACACCTCCTTCGCCGGGCCGGCCGTCGCTCGCCAACGTTTCACGCCACGCTGAAAGCTGCGCAACTGCGTTTCGTCGAACTTCCCCGGGTATTTGATCTGCAGCACTCCAAACAGCGTCTTGGCCTCCAGGCCAGGCGCCTCGTGCAGTTGCGCATGCACTTCCGGCCACACCTCGGCAAACAGGTCTGCCCGTGTCCGCCACGAGCGATCCGGCACAACTTCGCTGGGAAGCCGACCCAGCCGCCTATACTTCCTCGCCGTCTTCTCGTCCATGCTCGCCTTGTCTGCCGACTGAACCAGAGTCTTCCCTGACGACAACACCTGCCACAACCGCTTCACCTGCTCATCCGTGACCATTGCAAGTCCCCCTCCTACGGAGACTTGCAACAGTCTATCTGACCAGCCTCAACTGGCCTCAACCGGGAATTCTAATTGTCGTCAGACCGGAAAAGTAATTGTCGCTATAGAGGTCAGCCATGTTCTCTTCCGGCCGCTCCCACTTTTCCAGCACAAGGCCGATTTGGGACGAAGGGATGATCTTCGCCCGATAGGAATTCATAATCAGCCGGTCTAGGTCGGCAACTGTGCCTACCGGCGTTTCGCGGTACTTCGCGTACTGCTGGTCCAGTTGGACGCGGTGTTCGGACAACTGGCCGAGGACGCTTCCCAGCAGCCGGGGCAGGTCTCGATAAATGCCCTTGGTGTGCCGCCTGGACAGCATAACTTCGGACGAGAAGCATAGGTTATCACAGGCGAATACGTCCGAACCGATGGCGACCGACGCGGGAAACTGCCGGTCATGCGAGTTGCGGATTCCGGCCACCAGTCCCCAGTCTTGCGACCGGGCACCATCGCCAGCAAGCCCCAAATGAAGCAGGCCGAAGAAATGGGCACCGTCCCTGTTCAGGGCCAGTTCCTCTTTGACGATCTCGACGTTGCCACTTGCCAGCATTTGCCGGGCGTCGCTCAGCAACTTGTGGTGCGGCATCGGGAACCACGTCGCTGTGGCTTCCGGGGTCTTCACCCGTTCCAATTCGTTTTCGGTAATCAGCTTACCGCCGCTATGTAAACAAAGAGCCATGATTTTGAACTCCGTGGTTTGGTGTGAATGGTTTCCGGGTAGGACCACCGCCCTGCGGAACCACGCACTCCACGCCGGGAACTGCCACACCCTTATAGTGCGGTCCCCCGCCGCTAAATCGGATACTCGTTCGGATCCCTGCCTGTCAACGTCACGACAAAGACGAACCCGTGCTGAAACTGAGTTCAGCACGGGCCTATGAGAATTGGCTCTTTCTGCGACGCTATCATTTATGTCAGTCACATAGCCCTTCACGAGCTGCCGATTCCAGGGCTTTCAAATACAGAATAGCGGTTGCAGCCTCTGTCTGCACTACTTCATCACAGCGATCCAAGTCCAAATCGTCAAGAAACTCTTCTAGTTCCTCGAACAGATCCACTATTTCCTTCCAATACTCTTTGTCATTTTCGCTTGACTTACAGCCATTGTGGGAATCCCACGACTTCAACAGATGCCTGGACAGTTGGACAATAAGCCATTCTGTGCGGTCAAATGAGGGTTCCATCAATTCCACAATCGTATCAAGGCAGACAAGTGCGTCCGCGCCCGATCGAACTAAACGTGCCACGGCTGATACCGCCGACTCATAGTCCAGGAATGGGTTTTCATCCCATTTTCGGTTGGGCATATCGCCCATCGCCTGAGACTCTCGTTCCATTACGGCACTTGTGCAACATTCTACTTCACTAATACTCATAACATACCTCCTAAAGGACATTGTCATGGCCTTGCTGCCCTTACGCACTGTTGGATGCTTCACTGCGAAGCATTTCTACCAACACTTGCACCTACCCGGTTCGCATCGTTGTCTCTAAACTCCACCAAAGCATCCTTAAGAATTCGTATACACTGAGATACAAGAGCATAGTGGGAACCAGCGGGAAATGTTTCTCGAAACTTATAAAGCTTTTCAACAGCATAATTGACAAACTGTTGCCCACCTTCTTCAAAGGAATACTCAACAACTTTTTCTTCTGACATTATTCTTCTCTTCATTAATAGGATTAATGTACTTTGAATCAAGCTCAAATTCATCTACTGGTATTGCCCAAGGACTAAACCCATGCTCGGATGCATGTTCGTCGTGGCTTCAGTCGCCATGCTTATCCATATATGACGGCCTAGCTCGGTACGTTGCTGTTGCGGGAGGGGCAGTGAATTCTGGAAGTGGTACAATGCCAATAGTCTTCAATGCCGCTAATGTCTTTTCTTTGTGCCATATCGGCAAAGAGCGGTCGCCTATATCGGGGCGGAGTGGGTACGTCCGATACTGAATGTAGCCCTCGGAAGAAGCCTTGTCGGTTGGACCACCGTTAATGTTCCAAAGGCCCAGTCTGGCCAGGGCGCGGCCGATACGCTGTTGGGTTGACCCGCATATTTCAGCGAGTTCCTTCATGGCGAGGAAGATGTCGCAGGACATAATTGTTTCCTTCTTGTTCAGGTTGCACTAAGGTTAGGACTGAGAAATGGAATGAATCGTATCACCATTCTCGTTGCTTTCATTGCCTACCGACTCTCGCGCACTTTCTCTAGCCGATGTTGGAACCGGAATTGCTGAAGAGGGAATGGCTTCGGACGAGCTTGAACAGCGACTAGCAAAAGCCTCCAGTTGTAGGGGCTTGGCCGCCAAGAGGAGCATGGTTACGAATTGGCGGAAGGGAATGCCCGAAGCAACCGCCGCGAGCTTCGCATTGCGGCGAGCCTCAACCGGGACTCGCATGTGCAGGTTGCACACTTGCACTGAGGGTTCTGTGGGGCTACAGGTGGGAGGGGAGGTAAGCTTCTCGGGCAAGGGGAGCAACGGAAAGAGCGGACGGATAAGGACAAGGCGTTGTCATCTGTTTCCTTTCGTGACTTGACTTGGGTTGGTTCATTTCACCTAACCTATACTCAACGTCGAATGGGTATGAGTGCTTGGACCTGAAATGGTCGTAAAGGTGAACAGGGGAAAATGAAATGAAATGAAATGGGGTGAGGAGTTGAAGCGGAGAATGGAGACAGCAGAGGAGGAGACCAACGTGGGAACGAAACAGGGCAGCTTGTGGGTGTGCAGCGTTACCGCATTCTGCTTGTCAACGACTTGCAGCACCGCCTGACGCATTGCTGTAGGCACCCTATTGAGCCGCCCCAATCACCCCCTCGCCAAGTCGTCCACACTTTTGGACGGAACGCTAACGTGTTGAGACAGGCACACGTATGCAAGATGACCTGCGAGATTTGAGGAGAAGCTTGGGAGTGACGTAGGATGCAGAGGAGACACAAGTTTACAGGTAGAAGTGGATGCAACCTGGAGAGCGGATTTGGCTGCTGAGCTGGGAGTGGCGCTGACGGCCAGCCGCAGCGGAGAGCAGCCCAGAATGGGCTACGCGGACTGGCGGAGAGTCTACGCCCGACGAAGCTCTGCTGCCAGTGTTATCTCTTGAACGGGCAGTGCGCTACAAAACAGGTAAGGAGTGTGTTTTACCTCCGGACCTGTGCATCATTGGAAAAGGGTTGGCTTTTGTCCAGGAGGAGGATGACATAGTGCTTGAATGGCATTCCCGATGCAATGGCATTTTGTCTTGCCCGGCACCAAGTATCTTCTGGCACTCCCCGGATATTGACGCTGCGGCGTCGAGAATGGGGAACGGCCAAAGCCATAGTGCTGGGAAGTGCAGGTTGGTGTGTCGATCGCATATGTGTTGAGTGGTGTTAAGATATCAGGAAACGGAAAAATAGTCTTGTTGATACGAGCACTTCTTCTTTGTGTAACGAGTCTGGAAGCGGAACGCGAGCCTGAGACTATAAAAAACTCTCTCTTTATCCCCTTCGGGGATACAAACATCGTATACGTGTCATTGTCCGCGCAGCCCGAGTTGCCGCGACGCGTACTCGATGGCATTTGAGTAGCTGAGCGTCCGCGACGGGAAATCACTTGACGGGACATGGATTACGTAGGTGCGTGCGCGACCTCTCCCATTTCGGGCTTGCCACTTTTCACGGGTCATGGAGATCAAACCAACCTCCCGGGCCCAATCCAGATGTGCCTTGTAGCGGGTTCCACTGCATCCATCCCACTTTCGGATGACGCCCCTGACTGCAGGACGGCACTCCCACCCCTCGCCAACTCGTTTTCCACATCTCTTGGCGAAATTGAGAAAGTCGATGGCAAATCGCGCTCGGCACGCCCTGAGTGACGGTGGGAGCTGCATAACGAAGCCGAGGATGGCGTCCAACTCCTGGACTGAAAATCGGCCCACAACTGCCGCGCCCGATTCACGTAGCTGCATGGCCATCCAGGCGACAATTTCCCTGGTCTGATCTTCTACCTTTCGCGTGTCGTTCCGAAGATCCACCATTACATCTGCGGAGGTCTCCTTCCCAGTGTCGTACACCCATCGAACCAATTCGTCGGCGGCTTCTTGCTCGGGCATACGGCGTTTGAAGATGAGATGCCAAGCGATTTGTTTTGTCGTTTCGACACGCATCCCCGGACGCGTTATTCCCTGGCGCCACAACGTCTCGACATCGCGACGGTTTGCACTTCTACCGGGACTGATTGCGGACGACACCGGATTCTGGTGGCCATTTGGACGAAGTGTCGGTAGCTGGACAGCATGAACTGGTTTAGGCTGCGATATCGCAATCCCGCGTGGTGACGGCGATTCAGCAGATTGGACACGACCGGCGGAGGCGCGCTTTAGGGGCATCGGCCCGCTTGAAACACCGCATCCAATTGACCCGTGGGAACTTTTTCGATCGGTAGGCTTGCATGAACTGCCACCATTTATCGGGATCATGCGGGCGACCTGGCACATGGCCGAACGGAAGTCGTAGCCCCCGGCTTTCACTTGGGTATATCTCGTGTTGCCCTGGACTGTGCTGGAGTCCCACCATTTCGAAGACAATTGGAATCTGAAATGTAAATTGCGGCTTGTAAAGGAAGAAAAGATAGTGTCGGCCGCCGGATGGCGTCCTCTGGATAAGCAGTGACGTCTTTGGAATTCCTAGCGTCCGGAAGACCGCTTCGACGCGCCGGCAGCGGGCCACGTAGTCAGCATGATCACCGCGACAATCGACATCTATAGCGACGAATCGCGTCTCTTCCCATGCCAGTGTCCCGATCCACATTGGGACGAGGCCAGGAAGGCGGTTAGCGAGCAGGTGTCGGGCGATGTCTTCGCGGCGAAACTGGTGATGAACCGTCTGCCAGTACCGGTGTCCATCGGCTTCTTGGCGCTGGCGAATATGCGGGCTACGCCGTGGGGCGAAGAGTCGGATGAAGTCATCTAGCTCGGAGTCATGGCCGCCAAGAAGGGCGATCTTTTCGGCAGCGCTGAAGCGGCGACGTGGTTTTCCATCTCGACGGTACAAAGCCACGCCGGGCGTGGCAGGGCATGATAGCTCCATTTGAGTCTTTGCTCCCAAGTAGTGGACAGAAGTTACATTTGTCACTTATGCCCACTACCCGGTCGCACGGACTGGCTCTAGAACATTCGCCACAAAGTGAGACCACCGGAACTTGCCGCACTGGTGAGCCAAGCCGTCAGGCATCCAAGAGGTCATCATATCGCTTACGTTGCTCTTCTTGCTCCTCCGCGCTCAGTGGGTCCGGATCCAAAGGGTTGATCCAGGATGCGGCCACGTGATAGACGCTCACTTGGGCTGTGCCGACGGTGATCTGCTTGGTGTAACGGTCCTTCCGCTTACTCTTCAAAAATCCTTGTGCGTCCAGGAGCTTTCCCAAGGTCCTGTGGGTGATGGACAGGGGACGGTCACTTGCCTGGGCCAATCCCTGGACGACGCGTAGGGCCTCATCGGGGAGGAGATAGAGATCATCGTTGAAGTCCCACCAACCAACCTTTCCACCTCGATGGATGTACTTATAAAGTTCTCGGGTCTCGATACCGTCTTGTGATTCCTCCGCCGCCCGGCGTATGGTCGCCTGCTGTTCCTCGGCAATGTTCTCATATGGGCGGTACGCATCATGATTTGGAAGTGTGACAATTTGCTTCTCCCACCCCCAATCTTCTGGGGAGATGTTGGGAGCCTCGTTGAGACGGTTAGCGACGTGGGCACGGCCGGCGTGAAACGCCTGGGCGAGTAGTTCGCGGAATCGCTGAATGGGATCACTGGCATCCTGGTCTCTTGTATGGGATTGGATGGCGGCCCGGAGAGCGTCGTGGGCACGTATGTACCACAACTCTTCAAACTCGGCCTGCCCAATCGCCCCGCAGTCAGCCGCAAAGTCCAGGAAGTTGTTGAAGCCGACCATCAGATTTGCCGCGATCATGGCGGTCCGGGAGGGCATGGAATCGTGGAGGAATACGCGATGCATCTCTTGGATATGCTTTTGGGTTCTACCGGCGATCTGCTCGTAGTTCTTCGCCATCCACCGCAAAAAGCTGGACATCGCCAAAGCGAACAAGCCTTTCGCCGCGTCGCCCTGGCATTTGGTGACGCGTTTCCAGTTCAAGTCACCGGGACTGACCGACAAAATCAAGCCGCGGGAATTGAGGGATCGGCCGTCGGGCGTATCTTCGCCGGTAGAAACGATTAGGCCCTGGGGTTGCTTGCCTTCAACGAGACTGCCATCGCCGCGGCACCTGGCCCGGCCGGCCCGGTTTGCCTGGCTCCGAAGAACCAATTCTGCTTTCTTGTGCGCTTCGGCCGCTTCTCCACGTGAGCCTTTGAATACGAGGTCGTCGACGGTCAGTAGCACGTTTTTGGCAAGGTACGCCGTGGCCACGATCGCGTTGCCCGTCGAGAACCAAGCCGCAGGAAGGTGCTCGGCGTCCATTTTCGCCCCGAAGTGTTGCTGGGCGAGGGCGGCTAACGCAGTTTTTCCCGCGTGCCATTTCCCGACAAGCTGCAGCCAGAGATTGGCGTCCCCCAACACGGCCCGCCAGATTGCGGCATAGAGGGGGATGGTTATCCGATCTGCGGCCACGTCGATGAAATCCAAGCTGGCCCGTACCGCTTTCATAAGGGCATCGCCTGCCGCTGGTGGTGGCAAGCGATAATCCTGTAGCACGGATGGAAGACGCACACGGATTCCAATTGGGCATGTCTGCTGGTCTTGGATCGTCCCGATCGTCCCGCGAGCTTCTAACTCGTTGTCCGCCAAGGACTTCGAAACGGGCCGATCCTCATTCTGTTCGGTCCGATCGACCTGAATGCTGGCCCGCCGGGACGATTCTTCGGCACTATCGGCGGCCGTTTCATGTTTGTGTGGAACGTCAGGATCGACAAGCAACTGCTCATCCGCGGCACTTGGGGCGTCAGCGGCGGCGCCGCCAGCCGGACCTGCGACGGGAAGGGTGATCTCGCTATCGGCCTCAATGGCCCCGCCAGCGTGCAGGAAAACCCACTTGCCGCAATGATAGACCCACCCTGTGTTGATGTAGACATGGATTTTGGGAATAGGTGAAGAATGATGCTGGATCGCCGCTCGCACGTGATCGCGGATGCCGTAACCGGCGGTCAGGATGGCTTCCGCCCCCAACTGCTTGGCGACCCAGGTCATCGACTCGAATTCCGCAGCGGGGACGGTAATTGGCATGACCTGCTTACCCACTGTGGCCTCGATTTCAAATTCGCGGGCTTCTGTCGTGCCGTCCTTAATGATCAATTCGTTAATAATCTTGGCCGGGAAATTGGTGAGACACTGAGGACGTTCCCCATTACCAGTTGGAACCCGGTACAGGCCGTCCGGCCCCGAGCGGTAGCCACCGATGGTTATGGTCTCAGCGGCACCGGGTTGCTTCTTTTCGTCAGTTACGGGTCTCTTCGTAGAAGTATCGACAGTGTCGCCGGCCGGGCAGCCGGGGTCCTTCGCCAGTGTGTGCTGAGGATCGGCGCCCTTGGAAGCGTCATGCCCGTTGTTGCCCGGATTTGTTGAAAAAAGTGTTGTCATTGCGGTCCTCCCTAAATCCCGAATCGACGTGCCAATTCGGCTTCGACGGCCTCATGCTCTGCATCGCTGACATGTCGTTCGGGACGCTCGCATGGGAAATCGCGGGCCTCGGTGAGCCGGCCAAAGAAGCGACTGAGGGCCGGTAGGGACGTACAGAGGCCGCTGGGCGTGTCGAGGACTTCCAGACAAACACCACGATTGCCTCGCCGACCCCAGCGGGCGAGCGTCGTTGTGTGGACCTTACGGCCTTGACGGCGGCGCGGGCAATATTTGGCTGCCTCGGCGAGCGTGATCAGGCCCTCACTGAGAAGATCGCCGCTGGGAATGCCGAGGTTGTCGGCTGGCTCTGCCCCCCCGGACGATTGCAAGCTGCGGCCCGGATCACCTCCAAAACCGCCATTATGGTTAAGATGATTGGCGTCGAGCTTTGAAGACGTTGGACAACTAGAACTGAGAGAGACGGGTTGTTTCCGTGCAGAAACTGAAATCATTGCGAGGTATCCCTATTGACACCCTAATCGGGTGCCGCAAGTAGATGCCTCGCAGGACCCGAGGAAACGTCATCCCCGGATAGCAAGCGACTAACCGACTACATAAAAATGTGGCCGACTTAAGCAGCTTCGGCGCGCCAACCACCCCGTTATCGACTGGGCTTCACGATCGACACGGCCGACGCTGCGGCTGAAGCGTGGATTGTCCCAACTTAGGACGACTGATTGTCCACACTGCTCTTATTATCCCCTATGACTTCAAAAAGTCACGTGGATTTTCGCGATAGAAACCGGGCGGTGTACGGCAGGATTGGCTCCTATCCGCACAGGACGCCTATTGGTTGAGCGAAGCAATTTGAAAAATATTTGCCAAACGATGGACTCAAGCACTTTGAGGCCCAACAGGACCGACCAATGTAACGGCCGGTGAGGCAATTCCACCGCCATTGATAACTGAGCGGCCGTACCGGATCGTACAATCTCTTGTACCGATATTATTGCTCCCGTACGTGTGTGACCGACCGAGGACCGGCCCAGCACCTTGGGGCGGATTTTGGCAAAACGGTACGTACCGTCGAACTCAAAGAGTACCGCATTTTCCCGCAGAAACTCGCTGTTGTACGCAGGCCCTTGAACGTCAGGCAGCATCGCCGTAAACTCTAATGAAGTAAGGCATTTGTTGCATTTCGGCGGCCCGTGTGGGAACTTTCGACAAGCTAGGGGTCACAGGTTCGAGTCCCGTATCGCCCACACCCACCCCCAAAACCCGAGAAAACAGCGGGTTTTGGGGTTCTTTTGTTGCACGGTCCTGCGCAAGTTTGCAGCGTTGCATTTCTGTATGGTGCCGGCCGCGTCGGATTGAGTAGCAATTCAGCCGATCCAGCAGCTTCAAATGCGGAACGATTGCAGACTGCTTCGGAGGAGTTTCTTGGCAAAAGAGTTAAATTGGTGCGTCTGGCGGAGTGTATAGGAGGGAGGATTATCTGCACGTGGGTCAAGATTGTCAGCGACATGAAAGCTTCATGAGGCTCTATGCGGCCAATGAGCCGGCAATCCGGGCGTTCGTGCGCCGCCTTGTCCCGTTGCGAGAAGATGCCAACGATGTGATGCAAGAGGTGGCGGTCGCGCTCTGGCGAAAGTCAACTCCCGAACTAGCGGGTGAAGATTTTCGCCGCTGGGCATTTGGGGTGGCTCGCTACGAAGTCCTCGCTTGGCGCCGCGACAAAGCCCGCGATCGCCATGTCCTCGACGAGGACGTACTAATGCTCTTGGCCAGCGAAGCCATCGCTTGCGAGGATTCCTTGGACGCGCAACGCGAGGCGCTGAACGCTTGCCTAAAGAAACTGGCCGCACCGCAGCGCGAGTTGCTGCTGGCGGCCTACTCCGACAAAAGCGGTATCCAGAGTGTCGCCCAACTGAGTGGTCGTACCCTCGGGGGCTTCTACCAATGGCTCTATCGGATCCGCGTCTCGCTTTTGAACTGCGTGCGGCGGGCGGTGCAGGAGGCAATCTCGTGAACAACCACGCTCATTGGCTGACGCAAATCCAACGCTACGCGGACGGGCAGCTTGGCGCCGACGAGGTGGCAGCGCTCGTCGCAGCCCTGAGACAGAACGGGCCGTTGCGGCGGGATTTTCTCGAACTGTTGAATCTGGATGCGGCGCTCGTCGAGCACTCCAGCGGCAGTGCGCTGTTAGAGGACATGGTCGCGGATCTGGGTCTGCCGTCCTTGGCGAATTCGCTAAGTTCCGCGGTGTGCCCGCCGGCCGGCGGGTTGTGGAAGGAAACAGCAAGCACGGGCACGCCCCGGAGACGGAGAAAACGCTCGTTCTCGCCCGTGCGCGGCTTCCTCCGCACCGTGAATCGCGCTGGCCGCGACTTGCGTTTTGCGGTGGCGTTTGTGTGGATTTCCACTTTCGTGTTTGCGGGCATGGCCGTGGGCGTGATCGTAGCCGTCTTGGCAATAGTTCACAGCCTCACGCTGCCTATTGAAGGGCCAGGAGTGGCAAATTCACCTGTCCCGCGGATTCGATCCCGCGCGCCGGGACCGCCTTCCCCTGTCGCGCGACTTACCCGCGCCGTGGATTGCACGTGGGCTGGCGAAACACTTGCCCCCCAAGTCGGCGATGATCTTGTTGCGGGCCGCGAGTTGGCGCTCAAGTCCGGGCTGGCCGAGATCGTCTTTGCAGACGGCGCCCAAACGATCTTGCAAGGCCCGGCAACGCTCGTGGTCCGCTCCCGCGCAGGTGCAGTCTTAAATAGCGGCAAGTGTTCCATTACGGTCGAACACCCGTTGTGCGCGGCTTTGAGATCGACACGCCGGGCATGAAGTATACGGATTTGGGCACGGAGTTCGGCGTGCTGGTCGCGCAGACCGGCGAACAGGAGGTTCACGTCTTCCGCGGCAAGGTGCAGGCGGAAGAATCTGTCATCGGCAAGCAGGAAGCACTCAACGAAAGGCAGGGAGCACTGAGAAGGGCGCAAGGAACCGGGAGCCGAAATCCCAGCCTCTCACGCCACGCTCCCCGCTCCATGCTTTTGACCGCTCACCAAGCTATCAGCGTCGCTGCGCCTGGCGGACCGATCGTGCCGATGGCGGCCGACGAAAGGCGGTTTGTCCGCGCGATACTTGAGCCGTTTCCATTGTTCGGCACGGGCGTTGGACTCGACCGCGGCGCATCCGATCCGCATTGGGAGATCGCCGCAATCAGCACGGAGGCAAACTTTAAGCCACAACCCGCGGTGGTTGTCGTGCCGGAGCCAAACTATGCGCGCGACAACCGCGACAAGGCCCAATGGATCTCGAATTCCGAGCCGAAACATAATCTGCCCATCGGCTGCCGCTGGACGCTGCGCACGCACTTTGATCTGACCGGTTTTGATCCGTCCTCGGCCCACATCGAAGGTCAGGTGTGCGCCGACAATTTCATGGTGGAACTGCGCGTGAATGGTAAGGCGGTGCCCATCCCGCCGGGCAATCGAGACGAAGCGCTGCTTGCGAGGTGGCTGTTTTTGAGAATTGAAGAGGGATTTGTTGCTGGGGACAATACGCTGGAAATCGTATTAGAAAACGGGGATGGTACTGGGCCCGGCAACCCCGTGGCATCGGCCTCCCCGATGGCGATGTGCCTGGAACTGAAGGGTTTGGCGCAGCGGACGCTGAAACTCAAGGCGAAGGAGTGAGCTGCCGGTCTAATTGGGGACGGGGAGCTAGGGATGAGGAATATGGAAGTTGAAACATGAGAATTGGTCGTTAGGTTTGGGGCTTAGGACTCAAGAGCTTGGGAGTCCTGGGACCCAGGCCGAAGACCATAAACCGACTGATTTACATCATTTTTGCTGACAACTGGATTTTATCTTTTAGGGAGCTTTCGCAATGAACGCGGCAAGACTTTTTCGAGTTCTGGGATCGATCGTTGTTTTAGGGCTGACTTTGGCCGTTTTCGCGACGCCAGCCGCGGCTCAAACAACGTACAACTGGGACGCCGGCATCACCGGTGGCCCGAACGACGGCAGCGGCACTTGGAGCCTGACGAGCAACAACTGGTGGACCGGCAGCAGCGATGTCCTCTGGCCCAATACGACTTCCTACGCGGCCCAGTTCGGCAGCGGCAGCGGAGGCACGTCGGCCTACTCGGTGGCTTTGGATCCCGCCGGAGTGACCGCGGGCGGAGTCACCTTCCAGAACCAGGCTTATACGCTTACCGGCAGCACGCTGACGCTCGGCGGCACGCCCACGGTCACGGTGAACGCCGGCGTCGGCACAATCAATTCAGTGATCACCGGTGGCGGCGGGTTGACGAAAGCCGGCAACGGCACGCTCGTCCTCGGCGGAATCAACTCGTACACTGGTGCCACGGTTGTTTCGGGCGGCAATCTCAAAATTGGAATCTCGCCGCCCGTGGTGACAGGAGCAATAGCTTACACGGGCCCCTATACCTTTACTCCTGCGAGCAACAATTTGCTGCTGAATCTCTTACCTACGGTGGTCATAAACAGCTTGGCTGGTCAATCCAGCAATACGACCCCGACGGGTACCGTCTCCAATCTGACCAATGGCGCCATTAGCAACACCGGCGTCGATCAAACCGACACGCCCAACTTGTACAGCATCGGCAGCAACTCGTATCTTACTTATTCGCTGGGGAAGCTCGCCCTTTGGATATAACCTCTCGAAACTCAACATTTACTCCGAATGGCCCGACACTGGCCGATGTCAAGTTATTCTCAGCGACATTAGTTACTCGACGGTCGCTAATCCAAACGTCTTCATCCCCCTCCCGAACAGTGCCCTGAACTCCGGGGCTCCGAGCACGAGGGAATACTTAGCCAGTCTGACGGCAGCCGCGGGCGGCGTGCTTGCCAGCGGCGTATCGCAGTTGCGGTTCGACTTCCCAGGCCAACAGAATGGCTGGGTCGGGTACACCGAATTGGAAGCGGTAGGCACGCCGTCCAATGGTAATGTTCTGCCCACCAGTACTGCCTTGAGCATCGCGGCCACCTCGACGCTCGACCTGGGCGGCGCGCTCCAGCAAGTCGCCGCGTTGGGCGACTTTAGTCCGGGCGTCAGCGGCGCGGTCATCAACAGCACTACGGGTGCCATATCTCTCCTGACCTTCGCGCCGGCCGGCGGTTCGTCCGTCTTTAGCGGCGCAATCTCTGGTGGCGGCACACTCGGCGCGATAGCGCTGACGATGAACGGCCCGGGGACCCAGGTCCTTGCCGGAAGCAATACTTACACCGGCCCCACCACGATCACCGCCGGCACGCTGCAGATCGGCAACGGCGGCAATAGCGGCACGATCGGCACCGGAAGTGTTGCGATCAACGACACCCTGATCTTCAGCCGCAGCGACGCCGGCCTGACCGTCGCCAGCGTGATTTCCGGCAGTGGCGCCGTGTACCAGAAAGGCAGCGGCCTCACGACCCTCACCGGCAACAATACCTTCAGCGGACCCGCGACAGTCAGCGCCGGCACGCTGCAAATCGGCAACGGCACGTCCGGCAACGATGGAAGTTTCGCCCCCGCAAGCATCGTCAACAATTCCACCCTCAAGTACAACACGGCCGTCGGCGAACTCTATGCAGGCGCCATCAGCGGCAGCGGCGCGCTGAACAAGTCGGGCACGGGCACGCTCATGCTGAGCGGTTCGAACACCTATGGCGGTGCAACGACCATCAACGGCGGAACGCTCCGCCTCGTCCCCCCCGTTGCCAACGTAATAGGGGGAAGCAAGCTCTATCTGAACGCCGCCGGTATCGTTGGGATCGCCAACGGCGGCACAGTCAGCGTCGTTCAGGACTTGAGCGGCAACGCCAACAACACCTCCGCCGGCTTGGGGGCCGTCACGTTTTCGACGACGGGCCTCAACAACAACCCGACTATGGTTTTCAATGGTGCTTCCCGTTTGAACGATCCCTATTCGGCGTCGGGCAACACGGGAACGATCTTCGTCGTGATCAAATCGGCGAACTTGACTCAAACCGGGTCGTTTTTCGGGGCCAGCGGTAGCGGCGGCATTGAGTTCCGGCAGCAGGGTGCCAATCTGGACTTCCTGAGACAGGGTGTAAACGATCTCACCAACACAAACACCAGTCCCGTCACGACCAGCACCCAGGTCGTTGCCGTGACTTTCAATCAAAGCACAGGCGGAGGGACACAATTCTACAACAATGGTGTGCTCCAAACAAATGGCATCATCCAGAATAATTTCACCGCATTCACCGGCGGCCGGACGGCGACCATCGGCAGCGGCAATGCCAATGTCGAGTTTTTCAGCGGCGATATCTCGGCCGTCGTGGCCTACAATACGATCCTCACGCCGGACCAGATCGCGGCAACCACCGCCGCCTTGAACAACCAATTCTCTGGGACGCCGCCTGCCGTATATCAGGTATTGCCCACCACTACGGATTTGAGCATCAACACCTCGGGGGCCGGGCTGGATCTTGCCAGCATCAACCAGAGCCTGGCGTCCCTGTCGGGTGCTGCCGGCAGTTTCGTTCGGCTCGGCGGCGCTGCCTTGGCCGTCGGTTCGGACAATCTCACCACGACCTTTGCCGGCAACATCACCGACGCCGGCGGCGCCAGCCCGGCCACCGGCGGTGCGCTGACGAAGAACGGCGCAGGCATGTTCACGCTGACTGGCGCCAACAACTACTCGGGCGCGACGAACATCTCCGGCGGCACGCTGCAAATCGGCGGCGCGGGCGTCTTGGGCGGCGGCAATTACAGCGGGGCCATTTCCAACAGCGGCGTCCTGGCCGTCAACACCAGCAGCAACCAGACGTACGGCGGGGCGATCTCCGGCGCGGGCCCCTTGTACCAACTCGGCAGCGGCACGCTCACGCTCGCGGCCAACAATAGCTACGCCGGCGGGACCTTTATCAACGGCGGCGGGCTCGTCGTCGGCAACGGCGGCACCGCCGGTTCCATTCTCAGTGCGGGCTCGAATACCATCAGCAACAACGGCGCACTGGCCTCGAACCGTTCGGACTCCGTGACCTGGGACGCGGCCATCAACGGCACGGGGTCCCTCTACCAACTCGGCAGCGGCACCTTGACCCTGACCGCGAACAACGGCTACAGCGGGGCCACCACGGTCGCCGCCGGCACGCTGGTCCTTTCCAGCACCGGCGCCAACAACATCGCCGCTTCCTCGCTCGTCACCGTCAATCCGGCGGCCACCTTGGACGTCACCGGGCTGGCCAGCGGCGGCATCACGCTGGCCGGCGGCCAGACTCTGCGCGGCTCGGGAACCGTCTTGGGCTCGATCACTGCGCCGTCGGGCGCCACCATTCAGTCGGGCACGGGAGCTGCGACCGGTACGGGCATCGGCACGCTCACGCTGGCCAACGATCTGAGCGTGGCCTCGGGCGCGTAACGTGGCCTTCTACCTCGGCACGCCCGGCACGAGTCTTGGCAGCCTGGGCACGGCGGGGTTGCTCAACGTCCAGGGGAATCTCACACTGCCCTCCAGCGGGCTGAACCTGATCCTCAACAACAACAGCGGCGCCGGCGGTCTGGGGTTTTCGGGCACCGGCGGTTATTACGAACTGTTCTCCTACTCGGGCATTTTGAGCGGGTTCAACCCTCTCACCACGTTCAACGCGCCTTCGGGCAAGACCTATCAGTTCTTCACTCCGAGTAATCAGATCGACCTGTACGTGGCCATCAACGACTTGCGTTGGACGGGGACCGCCAGTTCGAGTTGGGATACCAATCCGGCTACGACCAATTGGTCCCTTGTCGGGCTCAGCAGCACCGCGGCAAGCGCCTATCAAGACGGGTCCAACGTCACTTTCTCGGACACGTTTCCCACCGGCAGCGGCACCGGTGCGGTGAGCAATGCGAACGTCGTGATTCAGGCCGCGGGCGTTCAGCCCAATGCGATCGTCTTCAACAACAATGCCCTCAATTACGCGCTCAGTAATGCCAGCGGCACCGCCGGCATCGCGGGCGCGACGGGAATCACCCTTAGCGGCAGCGGAACGGTCAACCTGCAAAGCCCGAATTCGTTCCAAGGCCAGGTGGCGATCAACGCGGGCATTCTCAATATCACCAACAGCGCCGCGCTGGGAAGTACGGGCGGCGTTTTGGTGGCCTCCGGCGGCGCCTTGCAGATGCAGGGGAACATTGCCCTGGGCGCGCCCTTGTCGCTCAACGGCAGCGGATTTGCCGGCAGTCCCGCCGTGCGCTGAATAGCGTCAGCGGCACGAATAGTTATGCAGGCGCCGTGACCCTCAGCGGTCCCGCCACCATCGCCGCAACCACCGGCCAGCTCACGCTTACCGGCGGCATCAATACCGCCGGAAATCTGCTCACAATCGGCGGGGCAGGCAATACGACCATCAGCACGCTGGGTGTCTCGGGCAGCGGCGGACTGACGGTCGCCGGACCCGGAACGACCACCCTGAACGCGGCGAGCAGCTACACCGGCACGACTTCCGTCACGGGTGGCGTCCTGGCGATCCCCGGCGGGTTCTCGGGCTCCTCGACCGGTGTCAATGTCACGGGCGGATCCATGATCGTCCAGACGGCGTTCAACGCCCCGGCGGGTGGCGGTTTGGTCAATCTCAACGGCGGCCTACTGCAGACGCCCGCTTGGACCGGCGGCACGAACACGACCGTCAACTTTAACGGCGGCACGCTGCAGGCAAATGCTTCGGGCTTGAATTTTTTGAACGGGAATATGGCTTCCCCTGGCGTGAACATCAATTCCGGCGGTGCTGTGATCGATACCCAGGCGAATAACATCTCGATCATCCAGCCGTTTGTGGGCAGCGGCGGCTTGAACAAGATGGGAAGCGGCACGCTCACCTTGAACGCAGCGAGCAGCTACGGCGGTCCAACTGTGATTAGCGCGGGCATTTTGAAGTTAACCGCCGGTCCGGCCCCGTTGGCGAACAACACTTTTACCAGCGATGCCACGGCGCTCATAGGCACAACGTCGCTCTACGGTTCCGGGAACTACACCACGGCGCTGGCCTTTAATCAGGGCTCTAACCTTTCGATCAACGGCGTCACGTTCAATAACACCGGGACTGCGATCTCCGGAGTCGGCTCCCTCGGGTCCTCCTGGTCGGTGACCGGCCTGCCGAATAACAACGCTAGCGGTACCTTCCCCACCGGTTTCACACTGCCTTCCAATCAGCAGACTTTCAGCCTGCTCAACCATTTCTACTACGGCGCAGGCAGTGGATCGGTGGAGACCATTAATCTCGCCGGGCTTGTTTCCGGCGATACTTACGATGCGCGGCTATATTATCGTTCCTGGGGCAACGCCGGCAATGACGCCCGCGTTCGGGAATTTCGTTTTCAGCTCGGGCGGTGGCTCCGCAACTCTTAACAATCTGAACGAAGATGCCGACGCCAACGCTCACTACCTCGATTATCAATTCGTTGCGTCCGGCGGCAGCATGACCATCAGTATCACCCCGCCGAACTCAGGCTCCTGGCACGTCTACGGTTTTTCCGACCAACTTATTCCTCCAGCGGGAAGCCTACCCACGAACACGCCGCTGACAATCGCGTCCGGCGGCACACTCGACTTGAACGGCCAGAACCAACAGGTGGCGAGCCTCTCCGGCAATGGCGCGGTAACCACCGGCGCCGGCAGCCCGACATTGACCATTAGCTCCACCGCGACCGGCATCAGCACCTATGGCGGCACGATCGGCAATGGCGCCGGGACCGTGAGCTTGCTGCTCAGCGGCACTCAGGGCTCCGGCGAGTTCCTGACCGGAGTCAATACCTTCACGGGAAGCGCCTCCGTGGCGGCAAACGCCGGCCAATACAGCAGTCTCATCCTGGCCAACTCCGGCGCGTTGCTCGACGCCACGCTGATCTCCGGCAACGGCGTTGTCTTCGACAAGTCGGTTGTCCCCAGCGCCTTCACGATCGGCGGTTTCGGCGGCGGGGGCACCTTGATCCTGGCCAACAACGCCAGCGGCGGTGCGAAAAAGCCCGTCGCCCTTTCCGTGGCGCGAACAACCAGAATTCCACCTTTGCCGGCTCGATCGCCGATGGCGCCGGCAGCGGGGCAGGCGGGTCGCTTATCAAAGTCGGCAGCGGAACGTTGACTTTAACCGGCCTGGGCCTCTATACCGGCGGGACGTTCATCAACGGCGGCGAATTGTGCCCGGACTCACCGGTCGCGATTCCCGACACCATCACCTTCGGCGGCGGCGCGCTGCAGTATGACGCCAACAACAACACGGACTATTCCGGCAGCATCTTCAACAGCAGCGGTCCCATCGCGATCGACACCAACGGCCAACAGATCTCCTTTGGCACCACGTTGGACAGTTCCAACGTCGGCGGGTTGACGAAGCTCGGCGCCGGCACGCTTTACCTCACCGTCAGCAACGCCTACGGCGGCACAACGACGCTTGCCGGCGGCACGCTCAACGTGTCCGATCCCGGGGCCATTCCCTCCGGCAGCAGCCTGACCTTCGCCGGCGGCGCGCTACAATATTCGGCGCCCAACGCGGTCGATTACTCCAGCGCCCCCTATGGCATTGTCAACAGCAGCGGCGCGATTGCCATCGATACGAACTCTCAAAACGTGACTTATGCCGGTGTGCTGGGCGCCTCCAACTCGGGCGGCCTCACCAAGATCGGCGCCGGTACGCTGGTCCTCGCCGCCAGCAACGCCTACAGCGGCACGACGACCATCGCCGCCGGCGTGCTGCAACTGGGGGCTGCGGCCGGCATTCCTGCCAATTCGCCGCTGAACTTGAGCGCTGGAACGCTCGACGTGAACGGTTTCAGCCCGTCGTTCAGCCAGAGTTCGACGTTTGCGGCCGGTGGCACGGTGACCAATTACGGTCCGCTTGCCAGCACCATCAGCCTTTTGGCCACAAGTAATGCCATGACGATCGCCAGTCTGCTAACCGACGGGGCCAACCCCCTCGCCTTCTCGGTGAGTTCGCTGGGCGGGTCGAACGGCTATAGCTTCGATTTCACCAATCCCAACAATACCTTCAGCGGCGGCGTGAACATCAGCAACGCCGCGGGCCGAATGATCGGCTCGAACACCAATTCGGCTTACGCGGGGACGGGTACGATCACGATCAGCAACAGCGGCTTTTTGATGCTCTGGGCAAATAGCGGCTCTTATGCTGGTTCTGTGACCATTAGCAACAATTTCGTGCTCAACACGATCGGCGGCTCGCAGATTGCTTCAGAAAGCGTGCCGAATCCCAACGGCACAAAGGCGGCGATCTTTGCGGACGGAGACGCGGGCGGATCGCCAAGGACGATCCTGAGTGGTTCGATCGACTTGGCCTCGAACGGCGGCGTTGACGCTTATAACGGTGGCAACCCGAATAGCCTGTACATTACCGGGCCCATTTATGGCCCCGGCGCGCTCGTCAAAGGCATCGACGGCAGCAATGGCGGTGGTCTCGTCACGCTGGCCAACACGGCCAACAGCTACGGCGGCGGGACAGTGATCAATACGGGCACATTGGGCATCATGGCCGACGGTGTGCTCGGCACGGGCAATACGATCACCTTCAACGGCAACGGCACCTTGCAGGCGGCCAACACGAACGGCGTCACGTTGAGCCCCAGCCGGCAGATTGTGATTTCGTCCAGCGGCACCGCCAGTGTCACCGGCACCTTGAACTCGCAGAATGTTATCTTTGCGGTTCCCGGCACGATCAGCGGTACGGGCACCCTGGGGATCGCCGGGGGCGCGTTGGGCATTGTGGCGCTTAGCGGCAGCAATACGTACAGCGGCGGCACAACGGTCAACAGCGGAGTGCTTGTCGAAGCCAACACCGCCGCCTTGCCCGGCTATGCGACTAGCTTTAGCGCCTCGTCCGTCTCCGTCGCCGCCGGCGCCACCCTGGCCGTTCAAGCGGGCACGTTGGCTGGGGAGTTCGCCCTCAGCAACGTCGATAACGTGCGCATGACGGCGAGCTTTTCCGCCGGCGCGAATTTTGGCATCCAGGTCGTGGCCCCGGAAAGCAACGTCTACAATTCAATCATCACCGATTCGACCAGCGGTCAGTTGGGCTTCGTGAAGCTCGGCAGCGGCCCGCTGGCGCTCGGAGGCGCCAACAGCTATAGCGGCGCCACGACAATCCAAGGCGGCACGCTCAGCCTGACCAATGCCGCGGCCATTCCCGCGGGCGGCGCCGTCACCTTCCGTGGAGGTACGCTTCAGTACACTGCCGCCAGCATCGCCAACGACTATTCCGGTTCCATTGTCAACAGTACCAGCGCGATTGCCATCGACACCAACGGGCTAAGCGCAACGTTCGGCAGCGCCTGGCGGGCTCCAACCATGGCGGATTGACCAAGATCGGCGCGGGATCGCTAACGCTCAACGCCAACAATTTGTATTCGGGCCTCACCACGGTGAGCCGCGGCACGCTGCAACTGGGCGACGGCGTCACGAACAACGGCAACGTGACGGGCAACGTCAGCAACAATTCTGCCCTCGTCTTCGCCAATCCCGCCAGCCAGGTCTTTGGCGGCGTAATCAGCGGCAGCGGTTCGTTCACAAAGAACGGTCCAGGCACGTTGATTCTCGGCGCCAACCACACCTATTCCGGCGCTACGGCCATCAACGCCGGCATCGTGCAATTGGGTGCGGGCTTGACGACCAGTTTCAACAACAACGGTACGGACTTTACCGTCAACAGCGTCGGGATCACCAGCACGCCGTTCAGCGGCAACGTGCTGACCCTGACCGACGGCGGCGGCGGTGAGGCACGCAGCGCTTTCTTCAACGCGCCGATGAACATCGCATCGTCGTTCACGACGAGTTTTAACTACACGGTGAATTCGGGCGGCGGCGCCGACGGAATGGCCTTCGTGCTGCAAAACTCGCCCAACCGCCTTGCCGCACTGGGCAATACGGGCGGTGGATTGGGATATTCCGGTATAACGCCAAGTGCGGCCATCGAGATCAATCTCTTCACTGGTGGCGGCAACCCGATTGGAACCACCTACGCCACCAGCGGTTCCATCGGTCCTTTTGCGGCAATCACCCCAGTCGACCCCACGCTCGGAAACCCGATTCAGGTCACCTTGAGCTACGACGGCTCGAATCAGCTTGTGGAAACGCTCTTTGATCCGTTTAGCACGAACTCGTACAGTGCAACCTATTCAGTCGGCAGCCTGGCCGCGACCCTCGGCGGCAATTCGGCCTTCGTCGGTTTCACTGGCGCGACGGGCGGCGTAACTTCCACGCAGACCATCAGCAACTTCAACTTTACGGCGACGGCTGGTCTCGGCAACAACATCCTGCCGACTGCAACCGCACTGTCGATTTCCAGCGGCACGCTCGACATGTTCGGCGCCCGCCAGACAGTCGCCGGGCTTTCCGGCGCGGGCACCGTGACCAATAGCGGCAGCAACCTTGCCACGCTCACGGTCAGCGGATCGAATTTGAGTTCGAGCACTTTCAGCGGCACAATCAACGACGGTTCCAGCCTGGTTGCCCTGGCGTTATCGGGCAGCGGCACGCTGGTTCTCAGCGGCACGAATATCTATACCGGCGGCACCACGGTGTCCGGCAACGGTACGTTGATCCTGACCAACAACGAGGCGGTCGCCGACGGGACGAGCTTGGCCGTAGGCGATCCCTCGCTGTTGGCGCTGTTGCCCGCGGCGGTGGTGCCGGCGCCCGTGGCCTCGGCTGCGGTCACCCCAGTACCGGAGCCGGGCACACTGGCGCTGTTGGCCGCCGGTGCGATGGCCGCAGGCTGGACGATTTGGCGGAGGAGGAAGTACCCCAAGGCTTAGAAGCAAGTGTTAACGGCTAGGGCACCGAGTACTGAGTACCCCATCATCGGGATCCTGATCGGCCTGCTCTTGCCGGCAATCAACGCCGCCCGCGAGGCCGGGCGGCGCACGCAGTGCGTCAACAATGTCCGCCAGTGGTCGCTGGCGCATTTGGGCTACGAGCAAGACCACGGGGCCTGTAATCTGGGAATTATGTCATGAAGCGCAGTCAAAGGGATCTGGTCTCGATTATCGTTTTTGGGCTGACTCTGGCGCTTTTCGCGCCGTTTGCCTCGGCACAAACAACTTACAATTGGGACGCTGGCGTCACAGGCGGCCCAAACGACGCCAGCGGCACGTGGAGTCTCACGGGCAGCAACTGGTGGACCGGCAGCAGCGATGTCCTCTGGCCAAACAGCTCCTCCTATACGGCCCAGTTCGGCGCCGGCAGCGGCGGCTCGACGGCCTACTCGGTCACGTTGAATCCCGCGGGAGTGACCGCGGGCGGCATCACGTTCCAGAACCAGGCCTATACGCTTACCGGCAGCACATTGACCCTCGGCGGCAGCACGCCCACGGTCACTGTGAACGCCGGCGTTGCCACGATCGCTTCGCATATTGCCGGCGCCGGCGGCTTGACCAAGAACGGCGCCGGCACGCTTACTTTGTACGCCGTCAACAGCTACGGCGGTTCCACGGTCGTTAGTGCCGGCGTTCTGCAACTTGGTATCCTCACCCCGGTACAGCCTGCGGCCCCGCTCGTCCGTTACCCGTTTGACGGCGACGCCAACGACGCCTCCGGCAACGGTAACAATCTTACGTTGGCGAACGGCCCGGCGACCTACACCGCCGGCCAATTCGGCCAGGCGATCACCTTGAACGGCAACAACCAGTACCTCACCGCGCCCTATAGTGCAAGCCTCGGCCTGTCGAGCTTCACCGTCTCGACCTGGGTCAACATCAACGCCAACACGCTGCCCGCCGGCGGCCTCAATGGCGGTGGAGACGCGTTATTCAGCACGCGCAACGGCGGCGAAAACACATTCGACCTCCAGTATTATCAGCCGGTTGTCGGCACCTACCAATTGCATGCGGATATCGGCAACGGCGCCGGCACCTGGCTTAACACGGCCGCCAATTACAACTTGCCCGCCGCCCTGACCGGTTGGAACTTGATCACCCTCGAGGTGAGTTCGGCGGGCTATACGTACTTTGTCAACGGCGGCACGCTGAACGTCAATGGCGGCACGCAGTCAACTGGAGCGATCGGCGGCACGCCGCTGTTGATGAACGCGGGCCAGACTCTATCCATCGGCGCGCAGGAGGCAGGCGGCGGCGGTTACGGGAGCGGCGGTTATTTGCAGGGTTCTCTGGACGAAGCCAACATCTTCAGCGGCAATTTGACTCCCGCCCAGGTGCTGACCCTCTACCAGGGCCAGATTGGCAAATTGCCCGTCACGCCGCTTGTGGTCAGCGGCGGCACGTTCGACCTGAACGGTGTCAGCCAGCAGATGCGGTCCCTCTCCGGCAGCGGCGCGGTAACCAATAGCGCCAGCGGCAGCAGCGCCACTTTGACCTTGACTTCCACGGCGACCGGCATCAGCACATTTAGCGGGACGATCGGCAACGGCGCCGGGACCGTGAGCTTGCTGCTCAGCGGCACTCAAGGCTCCGGAGAGTTCCTGACCGGTGTCAATACCTTCACCGGCAGCGTCTCCGTGGCTCAAGACGCCGGCGGCAAGTACAGCAGTCTCGTCCTGGCCAACTCCGGCGCGTTGCTCGGCCCCACGCTGATCAATGCCAACGGCGTTATCTTCGACAAATCCGTTAATCCAAGCGCCTTCACGATCGGCGGTCTCAGCGGCGTGGCCACCTTGACCCTGGCCTGCACCAATAGCAGTCCGAAACGCCCCGTCGCCCTTTCCGTGGGCGCGAACAACCAGAATACGACCTTTTCCGGGTTGATCTCCAACGGCAGTGGCGTGCCAGGCGGGTCGCTTATCAAGGTCGGCAGCGGAACGTTGACTCGAACTGGCATAGGCAGCTATACCGGCGGGACGTTCATCAACGGCGGCGAATTGTGCCCGGACTCATCGCTCGCGATTCCCAATGTCATCACATTCGGCGGCGGCGCGCTGCAGTATGACGGCAACAACACCATGGACTATTCCGGCAACATCTTCAACAGCAGCGGCCCCATCGCGATCGACACCAACAGCCAACTGATCTACTTTGGCACCACGTTGGACAGTTCCAACACCGGCGGGTTGACGAAGCTCGGCGCCGGCACGCTGTATCTCACCGTCAGCAATGCCTACAGCGGCACAACGACCCTTTCCGGCGGCACGCTCAACGTGTCCGATCCCGGGGCGATTCCCTCCGGCAGCAGCCTCACTTTCGCTGGCGGCGCACTGCAATATTCCGCACCCAACGCCGTCGATTACTCCAGCGCCCCCTATGGCATAGTCAATAGCACGGGCCCGATCGCCATCGACACGAATGGTTACAACATGACTTACGCCGGCGTGCTCAACTCCTCCAATTCGGGCGGCCTCACAAAGATCGGCGCCGGCAAGCTGGTCCTCACCGCCAGCAACACCTACAGCGGCACGACGACCGTCGCGGGCGGATTGTTGCCAATTGCGACCGCGCTAAGCATTCCCGCCAATTCGCCTCTGAACTTGACCGGCGGCACGCTCGACGTGAACGGTTTCAGCTGGTCGTTCCCCGAAACTTCGACCTTCCAGGCCGGCGGGACAGTGACCAACTACGGTTCGCTCGCCAGCACCATCAGCCTTTCGGCCACGAGCACCAACATGACGATCCGCAGTCTGCTTACAAACGGATCCAACTCCCTCGCCTTCTCGGTGAGTTCGCTGGGCGGGTCGAACGGCTACGACTTCGATTTCACCAATCCCAACAACACCTTCGGCGGCGGCGTGAACATCAGCAACGCCTCGGCCCGGTTGATCGGCTCGAACACCAATTCGGCTTACGCGGGGACCGGCACGATCACGATCAGCAATAGCGGCTTCCTCATGATCTGGGCGAATACGGGCGCGTATGCCGGTTCCGTGACCATTAGCAATAATTTCGTGCTCAACACGATCGGCGGCGCACAGATCGCGTCCGGGGGTACGGGCACAAAGGCGGCCATCTTTGCGGACGGAGCAGGCGGCAGCGCGCAAGTGACGATCCTCAGCGGCTCGATCGACCTGGCCTCCAGCGGCGGCGTCGACGCTTACGGAGGTGGCAATCCGAATTCCTTGTACATGTCCGGGCCCATTTATGGCCCCGGCGCGCTCGTCAAGGGCATCGACACCACCAATGGCGGCGGTCTCGTCACGCTGGCCAACACGGCCAACAGCTACGCGGGCGGCACCGTGATCAATACGGGCACGTTGGCCATCATGGCCGATGCGGTGCTCGGCACGGGCAATACGATCACTTTCGCCGGCAACGGCACCTTGCAGGCGGCCAACACGAACGGCGTCGCCTTGAGCCCCAGCCGGCAGATCGTGATTTCGCCCAGCGGCACCGCCAGTGTCACTGCCACCTTGAACTCGCAGAACGTCATCTTTACGGTTCCCGGCACGATCAGCGGCACGGGCGCCCTGGCGATCGCCGGCGGCACGTCGGGTGTCGTGGTGCTTAGCGGCACCAATACCTACGGCGGAGGCACCTTCATCAATAGCGGCGAGTTGAATCCGAGCACGGTCTCCGCGCTCCCGCAACCCGTGAGCATTACCTTCGGCGGCGGCGCGCTAAAGTACACCGCCGGCAATCTGACGGATTATTCCCCCGACATCGTCAACAGCACCGGCCCGATCGCAATCGACACCAACGGCCTGAACATGACGTTCGCCACCGGTTTGAGCAATTCCAACACCGGCGGGTTGACCAAGCGCGGCGCCGGCACGCTGTTCCTCACCGCCGATAATTTCTACGGCGGCACAACCAGCATCAACGGCGGCACGCTCAACCTGGGCAGTGCCGCGGCAACTCCCGCGGGCGGCGCCGTCACCTTCCGCGGAGGCACGCTCCAGTACACTGCCGCCAGCATCGCCACGGACTATTCCAGCGCCATCGTCAACAGCACCAGCGCGATTGCCATCGACACCAACGGGCTAACCGTGTCGTTCAGCGGCGTCCTGGCGGGCTCCAACCAAGGCGGATTGACCAAGATCGGCGCGGGATCGCTAACGCTCACCGCCAACAATCTGTATTCGGGCCTCACCACGGTCAGCCGCGGCACGCTGCAACTGGGCGACGGCGTCACGAACAACGGCAACGTCATGGGCAACGTGAGCAACAGTTCCGCCCTCGTCTTCGCCAATCCTGCCAGCCAGGTCTTTGGCGGCGTGATCAGCGGAAGCGGTTCGTTCACGAAGAACGGTCCGGGCACGTTGATTCTCGGCGCCAACCACACCTACACCGGTCCTACGGCCATCAACGCCGGCATCGTACAATTGGGCGCGGGTTTGACGACCAGTTTCGCCAACAACGGCACCGACTTTACGGTCAACAGCGTCGGTTTCAGCACCACGGCGGCCGCGCCGTTCAGCGGCAACGTGCTGACCCTGACCGACAGCGGCGGCGGCGAGGCCCGCAGCGCCTTCTACAACGCGCCGATGAACATTGCATCGTCGTTCACGACGAGTTTTGTCTACCAGGCGTCTTCGGGCACCAATCTCGCCGACGGGGCGGCCTTCGTGCTGCAAAACTCCCCCAACCGCCTTGCCGCGCTGGGAAGTACGGGCGGCGGTTTAGGATATGTTGGCATGACGCCGAGTGCCGCCATCCTATTCAACCTCTATACTGGTGGCGGCAACCCTGTTGGAACCGCCTACGCCACCGGCGGCTCCCTCGGCACTTTTGCGGCCATCACCCCAGTGGACCCGACGGTCGGCAACCCGATTCAGGTCACCGTGAGCTACGATGGCTCGAATTTGCTCGTGGAAACGCTATTTGATCCGTTCAGCACAAACTCGTACAGTGCGACCTATTCGGTCGGCAGTCTGGCCGCGACCCTCGGCGGCAGTTCGGCCTTCGTCGGTTTCAGTGGCGCGACCGGCGGCGTTACCTCCACACAGACCATCAGCGACTTTAGCTTTACGGCGACGGCTGGTCTCGTCGGCAACAACATCCTGCCGACAGCGACCGCACTGTCGATTTCCAGCGGCACGCTCGACATGTTCGGCGCCCGCCAGACAGTCGCCGGGCTTTCCGGTGCGGGCACCGTGACCAATAGCGGCAGCAACTTGGCCAAGTTGACGGTCAGCGGTTCGAATTTGAGTTCGAGCACTTTCAGCGGCACGATCAACAACGGTTCCAGCCTGATTGCACTGGCGGTAACGGGCAGCGGTACGCTGGTTCTCAGCGGCACAAATACCTATACCGGCGGCACGACGGTGTCCGGCAACGGTACGTTGATCCTGACCAACAACGAGGCGGTCGCCGACGGGACGAGCTTGGCCGTGGGCGATCCCTCGCTGTTGGCGCTGTTGCACGCCGCCGTGGTGCCGGCGCCTGTGGCCGCGGCTACAGTCACCCCGGTGCCGGAGCCGGGCACACTGGCGCTGTTGGCCGCCGGTGCGATGGCCGCAGGCTGGAAGATTCGGCGGAGGAGGAAATGACCCATAGCTTAGAAGCAAGCGTCAACGGCCAGAAACGGAATACGGTGTGCGGAGCGCCAAGTGCCAGTCACTGGGCGCTTAGTACCGCCAAAACCCACCAACGGGGCCGCTGACACAATTAAGAAAGGATGCCATCATGTCCAGACGCGCGTTTACACTCGTGGAACTCTTGGTGGTGATTGCCATCATCGGGATCCTTATCGGCCTGCTCTTGCCGGCAATCAACGCCGCCCGCGAGGCCGGGCGGCGGCGCAGTGCGTCAACAACCTTCGCCAGTGGGGGCTGGCCCACCTGGCCTATGAGCAAGACCATGGGGCCTTTAGCGAGGGCGTCGTCTTCGGTTCTTCGGGCCCCAGCTATGTTAATGCCGGCGGGTCGGTCGGAAGCAGCGGCTCGTATCAGCGCTATTCGTTCGTGATCAACATCTGGCCCTACTTCGAACAGGCTTATCTGTTCAAACAGTATAAATTCCTGTATACCTTTTACGCGCCGGAAAACCTGCCGTTGACCAGCTACTCCAACCCAATCTATTACTGTCCCGACGATCGCAAGGGCATTTGGGCCGGCGATTCTTACAGCGGCCGCCGCCGGGGAAACTACGTCGTCAACTGGGGCTTCGCCGATTTTTACCAAACGTCGCCCATGGGGCGGATGCTCGGCTCGTTTGGCCCCAATCACAAGACCAAGGTCCAGGAGATCACCAAGGGCTTGGCACACTGTATGATGATGGCCGAAGTACTCCAGGCAGCAGACACGGACTTCGACTTCCGCGGCGATATCTTCAATACCGATGGAGGCTGCTCGCAATTCATGAGCATGTTTACTCCCAATTCGGGCATTGACACGACGACGTGCAATGGCCCATCGCCCGACTTCCCCGCGCCTTGTCAGTCGGGCGGCACCCCGATTTACGTCGCGGCGCGAAGCAAGCACACGGGCGGCGTGAACACGGTCTTCTGCGACGGCTCGGCTCACTTTATCAGCGACCAAATCGACACCGATTCCTGGCGATCGCTCAGCGCGAAGAGCTTGGGCACCGTCGTTCCCAACAATGCGTATTGAAATGATGCACCGGCGAACAGCCCTCGGGCCACGTTGCTTCATGCTGGCGCTGGCGATCTTGTGCTGCTGCGGTTGCGGGGCAAGATTCTCGGATATCGAAGGCAAAGTCGCGTTGGCCGGCAAGCCTGTCAACATCGGCACAATCAGCTTTCTGCCGGCCGATGGACACGGGCCCACCGCAGCCGCCAAGATCATCGACGGCAATTACTCGATGCGGGTCCTGCCGGGCAACTATAAGGTGCAGATTTCCGGTTACCGCAAAGCAGGCCAGCGGCACGCCAGCGATGGCGATCCGAAAAGCCCCATGATGGACATTTTGGAGCCGATTGTGCCGGAGCGGTACAACTCGGCCTCGACGCTTGTCCGCGAGGTCAAGCTTGGCGAGCGGCAGTTCGACTTCCTGTTGGACTGAGGAACACCCGGGGCCGTTCGTGACTTGTCCTCATGACCAGGGTAAGCTCGACAATCGAAGTGTCGCAAGAGCTCATCCCTTTTCCGAGAAGCGTTAAATAAGGACCTCGACTACGTGCGCGTGCATCAAGGGAAGAGATCATTACGAATGAAGCGCCGGTTGGCATTGCGGCTCGGCATCTAAGGCCCTGCGCACCGCCGAGAGGAGCGTTTGCGGAGCGAACGGTTTCTGGATCACGAGCACGTTGTCATCGACGAGGCATTGCGATCGGGCCATCTCAGGGTCGTAACCGGTGCAGAACACGACCCGTGCGTCGGGAGAGATTTGTTTGATGTAACGCTGGACTTCGTGGCCTGTATGCTTGGGCATAATGGCGTCCAAGACCGCGAGCGAAATGGTATTGCTGTTTGCCTGGAAGATGCGCATGGCTTCCTCCCCGTCCGTTGCGGCAAGGACCTGGTAACCTGCCCTCTCGAGCGTGCGGACGGTCAGTTTGCGGACCATAGGCTCGTCTTCAGCAACAAGAATTAACTCCCTTCCCCGCGGGCTGGAACCGATCTCTTCTGCGCAGCCAGATTCGGCGCTTTCGCGCGCTCCCGGCAAATAGAGTTTGAACGTAGTGCCAATTCCGACTTCGCTGTACAGGTGAATCGCACCGTTGTGTTGCCGCACAATGCCGTATACAAGGGCCAAGCCGAGTCCGGTGCCCTTGCCCACGGCTTTGGTCGTGAAGAACGGCTCGAACACGCGCTGTTGGATATCGCGGGGTATTCCGCAGCCGGTATCCGCAACGCCGAACACGACATATTCTCCCGGCTCAATGTTGAATTGCGAGTCCCAACACGGCGCTGTCAGGAAAACGCGCTCCGTCTTCAGCAGGATTGAGCCACCGGAGGGCATAGCATCGCGGGCGTTGATACACAGATTCAAAAGCGCCTGCTGAAGTTCCCCTCCGTCCGCGTAGACGGTTCCCACGTCGTCGGCGAGCGCGAATTCCATGGAAATGTGCTCGCCGATGGCGGGACGCACAAGTTTCGCAAGGTCGCGGACCAATTGATTGGAATCGATATTCTTGGGTTCAATTGCGCGTCGGCGGCTAAAGCCGAGAAGCTGTCGCGTAAGCGCGGTAGCCCGCTCGCTCGCCTTGAGAATTTGCTCCAGGTCGCTGTAGCGTTCTTCCTGGGGGCTGAGTCCTTCCATCGCGTAGTTGGCGTAGCCGCTGATCGCCTGTAGTAGATTATTAAATTCATGCGCGACTCCACCCGCAAGTTGCCCCACCCCCTCCAGCTTCTGCGATTGGTGGAGTTCCTCTTGGCGCGATGGTCGATGATGACCTTGGAAGTCGTCTCGGCCAGATGAAACAGGAAAGCGTCCGATTCCTCAGAGAGAGGACGCTTGGAGAATGTCGCCAATACGCCGGCGACCTTTCCGTGGACGTCGTGCAGTTTGTACCCCGCGAAGGAAATAAGGCCCAGTTTCTTTGCCCACTCGTGATTGTGTACGCGGGGGTCCGCTGTAACGTCGTTCGTCAGGAATCCCTTGTCTTCGCCGGCGGCAATCCGGCCGATCTTATAGAGACCCAGCGGCACGCGCCGATGGTCACCGTCGGTATGCGAATAGCGTCCCGAACTGGCCACCAGATGGAGGCAATGGTCGTGACATCGACATCGATGACTTTCGTCGGCCATCCCGGCATGGACGCAGCCCGAATCGCAAAGATCGCCGGGCAACAGTTTCCAGATACGGCAGAAGTCAAGTTCGAGCAGGTTCACCGCCGCGTCGGTAATCTTCTTGAATTTGTTCGCCAATGGCGCGGGGAGGATCAGTTCTTCTTGGAGCCGGTTGACGCCCTCCAGCCTCCGCAAGGAACGAGCCTGCCGCTGCCGCGCAAGCTTTGAGTCGGTTACGTCCTCGGCGATTCCGACGAGGTAGAGCGGCTTTCCCTCCTTGTCGCGTACAAGAGACAAAGCCGACGATCGCCAGCGCCAGTTTCCATCTGAGTGCTGGATTCGGTACTCGATGCCTCGCCGCGGCTTTCCCGACACGACGATTTCCTCTAACGCCGCCAACAGTCCCTCAACGTTGTCAGTGTGAACGAACGAACCGAATTGCTTACCTACCGCAACATTAGCGTCCCTACCGAGTTTTTCATTCCATGTCGCAGACATGTACGTGATTACTCCATCAAGCGAGACAGTGAATATCGTCTCCGAGGCATTATCAATAATACTGCGCAATCTCTCTTCACGTTCGCGCAACATCTCGTCGGTTCGCTTGCGATCCGTGATGTCAAGCACAACCTGCACGACGCCAGCGACTTTCCCGTTCTCGCCCTTGAGCGGGTTGAAGTGGGCGAGGCCTGTCCTTCCGTTGGCGGAGACTTCTTGTTGGCATGATTCGCCGGTTTCGAGCACTTTCAGTGCTTCGCAGTCGGGGCAGGGTGAGCTGCGGTCATGCATGATTTCGTAGCAGAACTTCCCCGCCAGCGACTCTTCCTGCGGGGCATGTTCCATGCGAATCGCATCACTGCAACGGATGATCCGCATGTCGCGGTCGATGATCTTTATATTCACGCCCCCAATGCCGCCGAGAATGGCGTCCTTCTCCAGTTCCAGGCGGCGCCGAGCCTCTTCGCATTCCTTCAGACGCCGGCGTGCGAACCAAGCAAGTGTT
Organism: uncultured Planctomycetia bacterium; assembly: GCA_963707295.1. Taxonomy (GTDB): domain Bacteria; phylum Planctomycetota; class Planctomycetia; order Pirellulales; family Thermoguttaceae; genus JANXQG01. Next base: position 323,569 of record CAVPPL010000005.1, on the reverse strand, counting down.
ACAACAACAAACGCGGCGTATGCGCACCACACTTCCATGCTTCGGGCGGAAAGGCGATCATACCAGCCTAGGGTCGCCGCGCCGGACATTGCCGCCGCGACGGCAATCACCGAATGCCACCAATGTCGGCGGTCCGCAAGCCTCTCAAACGGAACTTTCCACATTTTCTTGCCTCTGCATTGCGAAAAATGCGAGTCAGATACCTCAGCCGGCTCCACGGCAAAGAAGCACGCATCTTCACACAGCGTGCAGTCGATGCCTCACCCAAGCAATAAGAAACTATAGTTCAGGGTCAAGGGTTTGAAAAACATCCGCATCTCGTCCAATGGGAAGATTCGCGTTATAACGGATGGGCCGATAACACCGATAGCGGAAGTAGTGTCCCTGTGCATCGGTGAGCATGGAAACGCGATTATGATGTTTATCGCTCGCGGCTCGGTTGGATGGGTTCTGACTTGGGGCTTCGCGCTTTGGCTTCAAATTGGTTCTGCCGCGGAGCGACCCATCGATCGCAAGGCTTGGGTGACCCGCCATAATGTGGTGCTCACCTCGCCCCAACTCGATTGCCCGCTGTCGGTGGGCAATGGGGAATTTGCATTCACCGCCGATGTTACCGGCCTGCAAACGTTCGAAGGAGAATACAATCGGGGCATCCCACTTTCGACAATGTCGCAATGGGGTTTCCACTTCATGCCGAATCCCAAGGGCTTCACCGTCGCGAATTACTCGCGGACGATGATCGAAACCCGGGGAAAGCCGGAGCCCTATCTCTACTACGAGGAGGGCAAGAGCCCACGTCAGTGGAGAGAGGCTGCAACTTATCTCTATAACAATCCAAGTCGGCTGCACTTGGGACATTTCGCGTTGATCCTGAAGCGGAAGGACGGGAAACCGCGAACCCTGAATGACCTGCACAGCATTCGTCAGGAGTTGAACCTCTGGACCGGCCGGATCGCCAGCCGTTTTGAATTCGAAGGCCAAGAGGTTCGAGTGCAGACATGCTGCCATCCCGAGTTGAATCAAATCGCCGTACATATTACTTCCGGCCTGATCTCCTCCGGTCAATTGGCCGTGGAGCTATCGTTTCCCTACGCGACCGCCTCCTTCCAAGGCAACGGCGCCGATTGGGGCCGGCCGGCGGCGCATCGCACGAAGATGGCGATTCAGGGCCGGCGCGCGGACTTCACGCGCACGTTGGACGCCGATCATTATTATGCCGCAATGGTTTGGGCGGCCGGAGCGACACTCCGGGAAACCAGCCCACATCACTTCCTGCTTTCGGGCGATCGGGGCACCCTGTCGTCAGGGTCGGCAACGGAGTTGGAATTCACTGCGGCTTTTGCCGCGTCGCCCCTACCTGCCACGTTGCCTGGCGTAACTCAGACCGTCGCCGCGTCAGAAGCCATGTGGAAGGACTTTTGGAGCAAAGGAGGAGTGATCGACCTTTCGCAGAGCAAGGACCCGCGCTGGCGCGAGCTGGAACGGAGGATTGTCCTTTCCCGCTACCTCACTCGCATCCAATGCGCCGGATCGCTGCCGCCGCAGGAGACCGGGCTGACTTGCAACAGTTGGTTTGGGAAGTTCCACCTGGAAATGCATTGGTGGCACGCAGCGCACTTTGCACTTTGGGGAAACGCGCCGTTGCTGGAACGCAGTTTGCCTTACTATCAGCGCATCTTGCCCAAGGCGATGGAGCAAGCCAAATCGCAGGGCTACGAAGGGGCGCGGTGGCCCAAGTGCGTCGGGCCGGAGGGTGAGCAGGGGCCGACCTATCTGGAACCCTTCCTTATCTGGCAGCAGCCGCATCCTATTTTCTATGCCGAGCTTGCCTACCGCGCCCATCCCAATCGCGCAACATTGGATCGTTACCAGGAGTTGGTTTTCCAGACCGCTCGATTCATGGCTTCATTTGCCGCTTGGGATGCCACTCGGCGGCAATATCGAATTGGGCCGCCGTTCTCGGACGCCGCCGAGGTCTATTGGTCCGATTTCCGCCATCAGTGCAATCCGACTTTCGAAATCGCCTATTGGCACTGAGGACTGGAAACTGCCCAGCGGTGGCGACAGCGGCTGGGATTACCGCGCGATGCCAAGTGGGACGATGTCTTGACTCACCTGCCTCCGTTGCCGACGCGCGATGGGCTCTACGTCGCGGCCGAAACGGCCAGCGAGACATTTACCCAAGCAGGCCGCAATACCTCGCATCCATGCATGTTGGCCCCCTTGGGCATGTTGGACGGCGCCATGGTGGATCGCGCTACCATGCAACGCACTCTTCATCGTGTCGCCGACAACTGGGACTGGAACAACACATGGGGCTGGGACTATCCCATGATGGCCATGACCGCGGCACGCCTGGGCGATGGCCAAACCGCCATCGATCTGCTTTTGAAGGATACAAACAAGAACCGTTACCTGCTCAATGGCCACAATCCTCAAATTGACGGTATCCTGCCTTTGTACCTGCCGGGAAACGGCGGGCTTTTGTATGCCACGGCCCTCATGGCGGCCGGTTGGGACGGGGCGCCGAAAGCGCAATGCCCCCGGCTTTCCAGATGACGGCAACTGGACCGTCCGTTCGGAAGGCATCCTCCCCGCTCCTTGAGAATTGGACCGCATCGGCATGCCGCTGCAGCCAGAACGCCGTGCGAGCCTTCAACGCTGCAATGTGAAGAAAGAAATAGGCGTTTGCGCAACCTTTTTCCACACAACGACTTACGACGCTCGCGCCGGCGTTTTGCAGTTTTTCTGTTAATGAAGTCGGTCCCGGGTTTCATATAAAGAAGAATCCAAAGATAGGGACGGGTGTTGCCGGCGAAGAAAGGCGTGAGCGTACGTCAATGACTGCTCTTCTAAAATGCGAGAAAGCCGGCATCTACAACTCCATCACAGAGGCGGGGGGCAAGGTTTTGGATCAAGAACAGTTCGTCCGTCAAATGGCGGCCTGCCATAATGCGCTGGAGGCTTTCGTTTTGACGCTTGTGCCACGCCCGGAGTGCGTCGATGAAATCGTGCAAAACACGAACGTCGAAATGTGGCTCAAGCGCGAGACGTTTGCCGAGGGCACGAATTTCGTGGCGTGGGCATGTCGGATCGCGCATTTCAAGGTGCTGGAATATCGCAGCGCACTGGCCCGCGACCGCCTCGTCTTTGATGACGACCTGGTCGAAGCGATCGCCGTGGACTCGGAACAGTACGTTGTCGATGCCAGCGAACGCAGCAGGGCCTTGAATGCCTGCCTTGAGAGATTGCTCCCTTCTCAGCGGGACCTCATTCGAAAGCGCTATGCGGACGGATCCTCGCTTCAGGGGTTGGCCATGCAGATGCAGCGCACGCCCAGCAGTTTGGGCGTAACTCTGTTCCGAATTCGCAAAGCACTATTGGATTGCATCGAGCACAAGTTAGCCGCGAACAAATCATGACGGAATTCCAGCCGACCGAGAACGATCCGCTTGGCCGCCTCCTTAGCGAGTTGGTTAACGGAGATCCCACGTCCGCGTCGTTGGAAGAGTTGGCTACCTTGCTGCGCGACGATCCGCAGTCGCGGCTCGACTACGTTCGCTGGATTTCGCTACATGCCGACTTTTTGCGGCGGCAGCGCATGAAGTCCGCGGGGGGCTCGGAACAGCTATCAAGGGATGAAGCTGCCGTGGCTCCCTTTGTCTCCCTAGAGGAGACGAATCACGGCAAGAGCAGGCATTTTCCAATGGACTCTCCGTCGTCGCGCCGACGCCGCTCGCCGGTACTCGGCTTCCTGCACACCTTTCGCAAGCGCCATGAAGCGGACCCTCGGCGACGTGCGATTCAACGTGGCGCAGACTTTGATCGTCGCGATACTCGTCGCTGGTACGGTGGCGGGCGCAGGCGCGATCGTGTCGTCAATCCTGCAAAGTCGCAATCGGCCGATTGTAGCCGACTCGCCCGTCCCCGTTCCGCTTTCAGCCGCTGCCCGCCTCACGGCCGTCGTCGATTGCCGCTGGGCCGGCGAGACGACGGCTCCCCAAGTCGGGGATGACTTGGCCGCCGGCCGCAAGCTGGCGCCTTACTTCCGGACTGGCGGAAATAGCATTTGAAAACGGCGCGACAGATGATCATGCAAGGCCCGGCAACGCTCGTGGTCCGCTCCTGTAAAGGCGCGCAATTGGATCGCGGCAAGTGTACCGTCACCGCCGAGGCTCCGTCAGCCCGCGGCTTTGAGATCGACACGCCCGGCATGAAGTGTACGGACCTGGGCACGGAGTTCGGCGTGTTTGTCGCGCAGAGCGGCGAGCAGGAGGTTCATGTCTTTCGTGGCCGGGTGCAGACGGAACTGGGCACTGAGGCGGAGAGGGGGAGACGCGGAGAGAGGAAGAATTCCATGTCCCCCAGTTTTCCCGTCTCGTCGTCTCCCCCTCTCACCGCTCACCAGGCCATCCGTGTCGCCGCGCCGGACAAGCCGATCGAGCACATGGTGGCTGACGAGAAACAGTTCGTCTGCGCGGCACGGATGCCGCAAGCTATTGCCAAGCTTGAGCGTTGGAAGCAGTTCCGCGACGAGCTTTGCAAGCGGACCGACCTCGTGGCCTATTATGATTTCCAGGCCGACGAGACCAATCTTCGGGTGCTCCGCAACCGCGCCGCCACGGGCCGGCAATACGATGGTGCGATTACCGCCGGTGCCGAGTGGACCGATGGCCGCCTGCCGGGCAAGACGGCGCTTTCCTTCCGTCAAAGAGGCAGCGGAGTCCGGATCGACATTCCCGTTGATTGCAAGCAAATCACTCTGCTAGCTTGGGTCAAGCTCAATCCACTTCCGAATCCGCACCTGCGGGCAATTCTGACTTCGGACACCTGGCACGAGCGGGCCGGCAGTGTGCATTGGCAACTTCGCAGCGATACGACTTTTGATTTGGACGTTTCAACCGCGGCCGGGGCAAGCGTTAAACCGTGGAGCGGCGTCTTCCGCTTTCCCGATGCGATGACTCAGTGGGGAATGTTCGCAGAGACGTACGACGTGGAAGCTTTGCAAGGATGCGCGTATTTCGATTCAACTTTGGTCGGCAAGGAAACTCTCGTCAAGCCGTCCGCAGCGCGAATTGGCGCGGCCACGATCGGCGCGTTTACTGCCCCCGCGCCCGACAAAACGGAGAATGCGGATCGAACCCTAGTCGGGCGGATTGACGAATTGATGATCTTTCGTACGGTGCTTTCGGCGGAGGAAATCGTCCGCTTACGGGACGGAATGGCAGCGGGGAATTAGCGACATGAAGTCTGGTCTTATGGCATGTGGTTTAGGTCTCAGAGGCCAGGGGTTCCTGAGACACAGGACCGAGACCGGCAACTTATGATTTACGAGTTACAACTTTTGTAATTGTGTAGTGAAAAGAGGTGAAACAAGCAGCCGGCTTGCATGGCAGCTCGGCACGATCTATACCTAGAAACAGAACTCATCAGCAACAACCAAACTACTCCGATCCGAAATCGACTGGCTTTCCCGAGCTTGGAAACCTTACGGAAAAACCGCCATTTCGAGAGACAGCGGGCACGATTCGGCGCGGGTCTATCGACCCCGCCGGACCGACGAGAGCCTGATTGAAACAATCTAATCCACAATTGTTCCCTGGGAGATAGTGATGAAAGCTCGATTGAGTCAGATCCGGTTCGCCATTTTGTTGGGGATTGTCGCTGCAATTTCAGGCGGCCAACGGGCCACCGCCGATGTTTTGATGTGGAGCGGCAGCGGCGGAGCCACGTGGGACATATCGAGCGTCAATTGGAGCGGCGGGACGACACCGTGGGATCCCGTCAATGGCCCTGTGAATGTCGCCGATTTCACCGCGGGCGGCGATACGCCCAACGTCAGCGGCACGATCTTCGCCAACGGAATTACTTTCGACAACACGGCGACCGTCAGCGGCGGCACGATCACGTTGAGCGGCGCATCGCCCACGATCACCGCCAACGCCAATGCGACGATCGGCTCGTTCCTGACCGGCACTGCGGGTTTGACGACCACGGGCCCAGCCATGCTGACGCTCACCGGCAACAATTCCTTTACGGGCGGGACCACGCTCACCGCCGGTACGCTGAGCGTTGCGGGAGGCGGGGCGACCACCACGGACTCGCTGATTCTGCAGGGCGGCGCCTTGAACCTCTCCAACGGCACGGTCACAACCTCCGGCGGCGGGACATTCGGCGTCGGCTACGACGTCCTGGGCACGACGGGCGTCGTCACGGTGGGCAGCGGCGGCGTGCTCAACGTAGGCGCGAGCGGAGGCCGGACCTTTATCGGCGGGAGCAACAACGACAACCTAGCCGGCTCCGGGACGCTGACGGTCAACGCCGGCGGCTTGTTTTCGGTTGCCGCCGCGGGGGCTTTCCCGAACGACAATTTGTATTTGGCCGGCTATGGCGGCACGGGCGTGCTCAATCTCAACGGCGGCACCCTGAGCCTTGCACGGGGAATCAGCTCGGGCGGCACGAGCTTCATCAATGTCCTGGCTGGCGGGGCGATCATCAATGCGCAGAGCAATGTTACGATCGGTCCGGCGCTCCTCTCGGGCGCCAGTCCTGACGGCGGCCTGACGAAGATCGGCACGGGCACATTGACCCTCAACGCCGTCCCTAGGTACAACGGCCCCACCGCGATCAACGCCGGGACGCTCCTGTTCAACGTAGGCAGTGGGCCGGCGACCCACGCCACGGGCACGATCACCGTCAACAGCGGCGGAACCCTGGCCTTCACCTCTGGCGTCTATTACCAGCTCGGCGGGACGTCCCCACGGCAACCACCCCCGTCGTCGTCAATGCGGGAGGTGTTGTGCAGTCGCCCCTGACAGGCGGAAATGGCCTCTGCGCGTTGAACAATCTTACGCTGGCCGGCGGGAGTTTGAACGCCGCGGGCGGTTGGACGACGGGAGGAAATTGGGGCGCTTTTCGACCTGTTTGGGACCATGACGGTTACGGCCAACTCGTCGATCAACAACTTAACCGGAGTCAACAACTTCTTGTCTCCCGGCGGATTCAACAATAATCAGACCTTGACGATCAGCGTATCGTCGGGGGCCACGCTGACGAACAATCTTCCGATCAGAAATTATGACGGGAGCCATGTTTACTCGATCACAAAAACGGGCTCGGGTTCTGCTGTCTTCACGGCGGCCAACTCCTACAGCGGCCTCACGTCGATCACAGGCGGCACCCTGGCGCTCGGCCCGGCGGGCACGGTCGGCAGCGGCGGCGTGACGATCGCCTCCGGCGGCGTGCTGGACGTTTCGGCCTACGGCAGCGGCGGCTACAACTACACCAGCGGAGTCCTCAGCGCAGGCCGTGCGATTTCTCCCGCCACCGACATCAACGGCAGCTTGAACGTCAACGGCGCGGCCCTTGCATTGCCCGGCTCCAACAGCACGATGACCCTTAGCGGAAGCCTGGCGATGAGCGGCGGGTCGCTCAACTTCAACTCGGGCGACCTCGTGGCCTTGCCCAACGGCGCGTTGACGCTCAGCGGCAGCGACTATGTCGTGCCGCAGTTGCATTTGAGTTCGGGCAGCTACGCACTGTTTACCTACAACAACGGAGCACCAACACGAGCGATCTGTACGTGGCCGGCACAACTACAGCCCCAGCCGGCAGACATACACATTCAGCGCGTCGGGAGGCACCGTGAGCCTGACGGTCAGCGGCACCGCCGGTAATCTATTCTGGCGAAGCGGCACTTGGGACAACGGTATTAGCACGAGCTGGTACAACGCGAATACCGCAAGCTCGGACAAGTTCTTTGCCGGCGACAACACGACGTTCGACGACAGCGCGGGCACCGGGAACGGCACGGTCACGATCAACGGCGCGGTCCAACCGGCCGGCTTAATCGTCAGCAACACGGCAGTCAGCTACATCTTTAGCGGGACCGGTTCGATTGTCGGCGCGACTTCGCTCGTGATGAACGGGCCGGGCAGCCTGACCATCGGCACCAGCAACTCGTACTCGGGCGGCACCAACCTCAACGCCGGGCTGCTCGCCCTGAACAACAGCGGCGCGATCGGTCTCGGCACGTTGACCATCATCGGCGGCACTCTGGACAGCACCGTCGCCGGCATCACTCTGCCCAACAACGCCCAGAACTGGAACGGCGACTTCGCCTTCAATGGCACCCAGAGCCTCAACATGGGCACCGGCGCGGTGACGCTCGGCTCCAACCGCACCGTGAACGTCAACGCCAGTACGTTGACCGTTGGCGGCGCCATTTCCGGCAACGGTTACAGCCTGACCAAGGCGGGTCAGGGCCAGTTGACGCTCAGCGGAAACATCAGTTACACCGGCACGACGACCGTCAACGGCGGGACGCTGCAAACGCAAGGGAACGCCAATTTCTCTAATTCCAGCCTTATCCTAGTCAACAGCGGTGCGACCATTGCAGTCGCAACCGGAAACGGGCTTGTCGGCGGCGCCGTACCGGGCACGTACACGACAATGACTCAGATCAATGCCGGAGGCACGATCATCAACACCTTGACTAACGGCAACGGTGCAGCCACCGTGAACTTGTTCCCATTAGTACTCAACGGTGGTACACTTTCGGCCACCGTCAGCGATACGGTCTGGGGCAGTTGGGACCCGCTTGACGGCATTTCCACCCTCGGCAATGGCAGCACCTCCTACATCGCCGGCGGCAATATGGCCCTCTATAACGGCGGCGGCCCAAACAAAGGCGTTTTCAATGTCGGCGCGGGCGACAGGCTAATTGTGTCGAACGATCATCGACAAGGTGGCAAACATCACCGACGCAACCCTGATCAAAAGCGGCGCCGGACTGCTGCAGCTCACAGGCTCGAATGCGTACACCAGCGACACCACGATCAGTGCCGGCACACTCCTGTTGGGCAGCGGCGCGGCCGGACAGGACGGCTCGATCAATAGCACCAGCAGCGTGACCAATAATGCGGCGCTGATCTATAACCTCTACGGCAACCAAACGGCCCCGTACGCCATCTCGGGCAGCGGGAACCTGACCAAGCTCGGACAGGGCCAGTTAACACTTAACGGAGTCAACAGTTACACCGGCACCACGACGGTCGGGGGCGGCGCTTTGAACATCAACGGCGGGGATTCCAGCGCCGCCTTCGTGGTCAGCAGCGGCTCGCTCTACGTCAACGCTTTTAGCACCGCGCCGACCGTCACCATTGCCGGCGGCGCGGCATTGGGCGGCACCGGCTCCCTGGCGTCCGCCGGCGCCAACGTCGCCAACGGCGGCATCCTCGATTTCAGCCAGAACACCTCGGCCAGCGCACTCCAACTGAGCAGCCTGACCTACGCCGGCAGCAGCACGCTACAGCTCGGCATTCTGGCGAGCTATGCGAACTCCCCCTTCCTGAACGTGGGCGGAGCTCTTACCACCGCCGGCCGTGTCAATATCAACGCGAACCTGGGTGCCGTGAGCGTGCTCTCGGGGACCTACGATCTGCTGAATTACGGCGCGATCGCCGGCACTGGTACGTCGGTCTTCCATTTGGCTTCCATCAACGGCCTCAGCAATCGCCAAAGCACCTCGTTGCTGAACGTGCCCGGCGAGGTCGAGCTTGTAGTTAACGGGCAGACGCCCTACTGGAACGGCGCACTGCCCGACTGGCTCTCGACGAACGCCTTTACGCTACAGCCGTCCGGTGTGTCCGCGACTTTCCAGACCGGCGATGCCGACATATTTGACGATACGGCAGGGACCGGCACTTACGGCGGCACGGTCCTGCTGAATTCCGGCAACGTCGCGCCTGGCAGCGTGACATTTAATAACACGGGCCTGGCATACACCGTCAGCGGCAATTATGGCATTACCGGCAGCGGGGCGCTAGGTGTCCAGGGCGGCGGCTCGGTCACGATCCTAAACTCCAATAGCTTTACCGGCGGCACCACGGTGACCAACGGCATGTTGCAACTTGGAAACGGCGGGGCCACCGGCTCGCTTTCTCACAGCGGTGCGATCACGCTGGGGACGGCCGGCCAACTCGTCTTCAACCGCAGCGATAACCCGACGCAGGGCGTCGATTTCGGCAGCCCGATCAGCGGCGCGGGCAGTTTGATGCAGAACGGCCCGGGGGTGGTGATCCTGACCCAGTCCAACAGCTACTCGGGCACGACGACTATCGGCGGTGGCACGCTGCAGTTGGGCACCGGCGCCAGCGGCCAGGACGGCTCGCTGACCGGCACCAGCGGCGTAATCAACAACGCCGCGCTGGTCTACAATCTTTACGGCAACCAGACGGTCGCCTACTCGATCGGCGGCATGGGCAGCCTGGACAAGGCGGGGCCGGGCCTTTTGACGCTCGCGACGACGAGTAACTACACCGGCGGCACCACGGTCGATGGCGGCACGCTGCAATTGAACGTCAACGGCGACTTGACGGGTGGGTTCGGCGGGCTGGCTTCGCCGACGATCACGGTCAATGCCGGCGGCTTCCTGACGCTGAATGCGCCCGACGCCCTCGGCTTTAGGAACAACCAGGAAGCGCTGGTCATTAACGATGGCATGGTTTCCAACGTCGCAGCAAACACTCGAGTAACGATCCAGAACGCGGTCACCATGACCGGTGGCACGCTGACCGGCACCGGCGCCGGGGACGGCGGCGGCGTCTATTCATTCAACTCCACAAACGGCTTCGTCGCCACTTCCGACGCCAGCGGAAATCCGGCCGTCGTCAATGCGGCGTCATTTGGCTTGCAAGGCGGCAATCTCGCGATCAACGTGACCCGCGGCCCGGCAAATCCGCCCGCCGACATGATTATCGCCTCGGTCATCATGCCCTTCAACGGCAGCGGTAATGGGATCGCTGTGTCGGGAGGCGGCATCCTGCTGCTTACCGCCACAAACACGTACACGGGCGCAACGACAGTGAACGGCGGCGGCACGCTGCAGTTGGGCACCGGAGCGGCCGGACAGGACGGCTCGATTGCGAACACCAACGGCGTGAGCAATAATGCGACGCTGGCCTACAACCTCTTCGGCAGCCAAACGGCCGCGTACGCCATCTCGGGCATCGGCAACCTGACCAAGCTCGGCCAGGGCCAATTGACGCTCACTGGTAGCTACACGGCGGCCGGCTCGACTACGGTCGGCGGCGGCTCGCTATACATCAACGCGGCTAGCAGCCCCGCCGCGGCCGTGACGGTCGCGGGCGGCGCGACGTTCGGCGCGGCCGGCACTCTGGGCAGCCTGAGCTACACCGGCAGCGGCACGTTCGCGGCCAATGGATATGCGAACTACCCTGCCTCCGGCGGAACGGCGGCCCTGTTGGACCTCGCCGTCGGCAGCGGCCTGAATCCGGGAGCGGGTCCGGTGGTGATCAATGTGGGCGGCCCGTTGCCCTTCAACCCCGGCACCTATCATCTGATCGAGTACTCCGGCACGATAGGCGGCAGCGGTTTCTCCGCCTTCACGCTCGGCGCGGTCGCCAACAATCCGCGCGGCCAGTTGGGCGGCCTCAGCTTGCTAAACGATCCGGGCTACATAGACCTGTCCGTTAGTCTCACCCCGGTGATCTGGACCGGCAGCCTCTCCACGGCCTGGAACGCAAGCGACACGCTCGCCGCGCCGTATAACTGGTCTTATAGCGGCAGCGGCACGAACTTCCAACCGGGGGACATCGTCCAGTTCGGCAACAGCACCGCGGCCGGCGGCACCGTCAGCATCGGCAACGGCACCGTCCTGCCCGGCGGGGTCTCGTTCAACAACGACGCGGCGCATCCCTATACGTTCTTGGGCGCGAACGGCATCGGCGTTTCCGGGGGGTTGGTTAAGAATGGCGCGGGCAGCCTGACCATCGGCACCAGCAACTCGTACTCGGGCGGAACCAATCTCAACGCCGGGCTACTTGTGCTGAACAACAACAGCGCGCTCGGCACCGGCACGTTCACGATCAACGGCGGCATGATCGACAGCACGGCCGGCAGCGTCGCGCTGGCCAACAACGCCCAGAACTGGAATGGTGACTTCACCTTCAAGGGTACCCAGAGCCTCAATCTGGGCACGGGCGCGGTTAGTTTGGGGTCCAGCCGCACCGTAACGGTCAACGCCAATACGCTAACGGTCGGCGGCGCCATCTCCGATGGAGGCAGCGGTTACAGCCTGACGAAGGCGGGCGCGGGCAACTTGACGCTAGGCAGCTTCAACACCTACACCGGCGCCACGATCGTCAACGGCGGCACGCTGCAAACGACCGCCGGCAATTCAGGCAACGGCGCGATCGGCCTTTCCAGCCTGATCGTGGTCAACAGCGGCGCGAGCATCATTGTCTCCGGCAACGACAATTCGTTCGTCGGCTTCAACAATTCGCCATCGCGCCAGATCCAGATCAATGCGGGCGGTCTCATCGAGGACGGAGTCGGTGGCAACACGACCCAGGTTCTCGGTAATCCGCTGGTCCTCAATGGCGGTACGCTCGCGTCCGCCGCCGCCAACCCCGTGTGGGGCAGTTGGGACCTCCAATACGGCGTTTCCACGCCGGGTAACGGCGCCACCTCGTACATCACCGGCGGCAATTTGGCCCTCTATCAGTTAGGCGGCACGGTTTTCAACGTCGGCACGGGCGATTCGTTAATCGTGTCGGCGGCTATCGACCACACGCAGAACGTCCCTGACTACGGCCTGATCAAGAGCGGCGACGGCGTGCTGTTGCTTACCGGCACGAACACCTTCACGAGCGGCACGACGGTCAACGACGGCACACTCGTTGCCACGAACCCGCAGGCGATTCTCGACGGGACGAATCTCGCCGTCGGCGATCCTGCACTTTTGGCGTTGCTGCCGGCGCCGGTGGTTCCATCGGCAAGCGACCCTGCTGCATCGTCCGCGGTTCCATCTGTGCCGGAACCCGCGACCTGGGTCCTTCTGGCGGCGGGAATCGGCTGCCTGGCACTTTGGCGGAGTAGGAAATAACGGACGTGCTGGCAGAGCCTGTTGCGTCACTTTTGCGCGACTGGCTATGAGATCGCGGCAGTGGTTCAAATTCAATGGCTATTCACCCTAACGGTCATCATCATGATCAACCGCAGATTCGCTCGGACATCGGGCGCGATCGCCGCCCTCGGATTCGTTCTACCTTTCGTCGCGCCAATCGATACAGCGCGAGGCCAAGGCTCCATCAGTGTGACCAATTCTGGTTTCGAATCGGCTCAGTTGGGAGGGCAGACTTCATATACAACGACTTACGGTAGCCTCAATCCGTTGACGGGCATTCCGGGCTGGACGTTTGGGACTTCTTCAGGAGGCTCTTACGACGGCATCGTCCGCAGCGGCGGTTTGGGCGCAACTGCTCCGCCGGAGGGCTCGCAAGCGGCATTCCTTCAAGGCACTGGCTCGTTCAATCAGGTTCTCAGCGGCTTCGCCGCCGGTACGGAACAAGTCACTTTTGACGCTGAAGCCCGGCCGGGCGGCTTCGGCCCGCAACCCATTGAGGTCCTGCTGGATGGCATGCCGCTGACGTTCGGCGGACAGACGACGATATCGCCTGCCAGCGGGAGCTGGACCTCGTTCACTAGCGACTTGGCGGCCGTGACTGCCGGAAGTCACACGTTGACGTTTTCGGGCACAATCCCTTTCGGCACAAGTGACTTGACGACGTTCCTTGATGAGATAAGCGTGGTCAGCAGCGTGCCGCCAGCAATCTGGACGGGCGGCAGCGGTCCCAGCTTTACCTGGAGCAACACGGGAAACTGAGAGCGCCGGGGCGGTCCCCACGAGTGGTCAGTCACTGACCTTCGGCGGATCGCTCGGCACGAGCAATACAAATAACTTGTCGTCGGGGTTCAACGTCGGCGGCATTACCTTTGCCAATTCGGCCGCAGCCTTCACCCTCAGCGGCAACAGCGTGAAGCTCGCTGGTAACATCTTCAACAGCAGCACGGCCACGCAGACGATTGCGCTGAATTTGGGCCTGACCGGCGGCGACCGCTCCATCACGGCTAATTCGGGGAGCATCGTCATTAGCGGCGCGATCAGCGACGGCGACGCCTCGCATGGCATCGTTGTCGGCGGCACCAATACCGTGACCCTTACCGCCAGCAACACCTACACCGGCGGCACGACTGTGACCGCGGGCACGCTCAGCGTTTCGTCGGGCGGAGTGCTCAACGGAACGATCAGCGTTATCACACAGTCGGGGGGCGCTCTCAATCTTTCCAAAGGCACGGTTACGATGGACCCAAGCGCCAATGGCGTTTTCGGCGTCGGTTACGGCGCGGCGGGCACGGCTACAGTGACTGCGGGCAGCGGCAGCGTGCTCAATGTCGGCAGCGGCGGTGGGCTGACCTTTATTGGAGGCGGCCCCAACGGCGGCCCTTACGGCACCGGCGTACTGAACATCAACGCCGGCGGCATCGTCAATGTAGCGCCGCCGGGGCTATTTCCCAACGAACGCTTCTACTTGGGCGGCTTCGGAGGTTCTGGCACCCTCAGCCTTGCCGGCGGCACGCTGTCGCTCGCGCGGGACATCTGGGCCGCCGGAGCCAGCAGCGTCATCAACCTCAACGGCGGCGTCCTGCAGGCGGCTACCGGTTACGTGTCGGAGAACAACGATAACACCAGCCCTAGCCCCGGTTTCATCTCCGGAGGACCAGCAGTCAACATCCAGGGCGGCGGCGTCACCATCGACAGCAACGGCAATAACCTCGTGCTTCCAGTCCCCCTGCTCGACGGAGGCGGCGGCGGCGGACTGACCAAGGCAGGCGGCGGATTGTTGACGCTCACTACCGCCAGCAATTACACCGGCGGGACCACAGTCACCGGCGGCACTCTACGACTCGGTGACGGTGTATCCGCCAACGGTACGCTCATCGGTCCCGTCACTAACAACGCGGCCTTCGTGATCGCAAATCCAAATCCGCAAATCTACTCCGGCGGTATTACCGGCAGCGGCGGGCTAGTGAAGACCGGCGCCGGTGTGCTAGTGCTCGGCGGCACCAACACGTACCAGGGTCCTACTATCATTAGCGCGGGGACCGTCCAATTGGCCGTTGCATCACCCGTGCCCTCCGGCACGAAGATAATGCCCGTTGGTGACTCGATTACCTACGGCGTCGGCGGGACAAATGCCGGCTACCGCGGTTACCTGTATTCCGGCCTGACGGCAGCCGGCAACGTCAGCAACTTCCAGTTCGTGGGAACTACGAACGGAAATCCCGGCAGTTTGCCGACAAGCCCCGTCGATCAGACCGGGCACGACGGCTGGCCTGGCTGGACGACGGCACAAATTCTAAGCAACATCGGCGGCTGGCTGACACAACTGGCCGGCAGCGGGCAGACGCCCACGGTCATCACGATGATGATCGGCACCAACGATTATCCTGTAAGCGGCTACTCGGTTTCGCAGGGCACGACGAACTTGGCGGCCATCATCGACACAATCTTTACCGAGGATCCGACCGGCCGGCTCCTGCTGGCGAAGCTCACGCCTCGCTACGACAACAGCACCTACACGAATTGGGTCAATTCCTACAATGCGCTCCTGCCATCGCTTGTCGCCCAGAAGCAAGCCGGCGGCGACAACATCACGCTGGTGGATATGAACACGAACTTCCCGTCCAACGGTCTGACAAGCGATAGTCTGCATCCGAACGACGACGGTTACGCCTGGATGGCCAGCCAATGGTTAAGCGCTATCTTGCCCGCGGGCTCGGCGGGTACGTCCGCTGCGATCCCAGCAACGTCGGCGACCACCGTGGCGAGCGGCGCTGGGTTCGATCTGGCCGGCAATAGCGCGACGGTCGGCCCCCTGAGCGGCGCCGGCAGCATAACGCTCGGCACCAGCGGCCAGTTCACGGTCAACAGCACCGCAGGCAAAGACAGCACATTTTCCGGCGCGATTTCCGGCGAGGGCGAACTGATGAAAGCGGGCCCAGCCACCTTGACTCTCAGCGGCTCGAACGGCTATCTGGGCGGCACCACGGTGAGCGACGGGACGCTGATCGTGGCCAACAGCGACGCAATCGCCGACGGGACGAGCTTGGCCGTCGGCGACCCGACGATGTTCCCGGCCGCGGTGGTGCCTTCGGGGGTGGAAACGCACGGGATGGCGCCCGTTCCGGAGCCGGGCACGCTGGGGTTGTTCATGGCGGCCATTTGCGGCGCGGCCGGCTATAGACGCCTAAGCTCACGGCGGAAGATGCAATAGCCTCCGCCTTCAGAGCAGAACCAATTCCACCCACTGCTACGGCAAACTTCCCCGAGCTTGGGTCTACAGTAGCAGGCGCTCTTTTTGCCTCTCCTGCGGTCGAATTGTCGCAAAAACTCATCCGTATTCCGAGAAGCACCGAAAAAGGGCCGT
This sequence comes from uncultured Planctomycetia bacterium, assembly GCA_963707295.1. GTDB lineage: Bacteria > Planctomycetota > Planctomycetia > Pirellulales > Thermoguttaceae > JANXQG01. Next base: position 307,277 of record CAVPPL010000005.1, on the reverse strand, counting down.
TTTCTCGGAACGTGTTTTAATATTCAAGCAAACGTTGCCGGCAAGCAAATCGGGAGGAGGCGACTCCTTCGGATGGAAAAAGCTGTTCGGACCATTGCAAAATGCGCCGCTTTAGTGTAAGGTAACGGGCCGTTTGGCTCTGCTCGAAGGAAAGATATACTGCGGGGAATTGAGAAATGTTGCCCTTGAACAAGTTTCGAGTTTTCACAATCACCGCCGCATTACTCAGTTTGGCGACGCTATCCGCTTTGGCGGCCGGTGATGCCGTCACGTCCGTCGCATCCCGGCCTGTCGAGCACCACACCGTCGACGTTCCCACCTCGATTTACGGCGATCCGCAGGCGTCAGTCAAAATGAAGTATCTGCGGGAGGAAATGGAGAATAAGCTGCAAAGCCAGCGGGCGGTCGGTTACTTTGCCGTCTGGCGGAGCTATCTCGCGGAGAGACTGCAACAGTCGGCTGCGAGCGTTACCGGCTCGGAACTGACCGGCACCGGCCGCTTGAGTGCCTACGAGCGCATGATGCGCGATCCGCTCGATGCCCCCGCGGAAGCCGAAAAGTTCACCCGAGAATTGCACAAGGCGATTGTGGACGACCCGTCGGGCTTGGGACCGGCGCTGGCTACCGCCGCAAAGAGCCTCGATCTCGGCGAGCGCAAGGTCAGCGCGTTTGCGAGCGTTTCATCGCCCGAGCAGGCTTTGACTGTGGTGAAAAAGACCCTCGAAGAAGCCCGCATGGCGCACTCCAAAGCGCTCGCGCCGCTCAGCAAGGCCGAGCTTGGCACGCTGGCGCGCGAACTCTATCCGGTCATGGTGTCGCAGAACGAGGCCGGCCACACGCTCAACGACAACGCTCGCGGCCGGATGTTGGTCAACCTGATTGAAAAGATGGACCGCGTGGCCCTCATCGAGGCCGCCGAAGCGATCGTCCCCTTGTCCGATCCCAAATTGCTGGATCAGCTTAAGGAGCTTCCCGCCGACGGCAACGTTGCCGTTGAAGGGGTCTCCGGCCGCGTCGTCGCCAAGATCGATACTCCGGCGGGCGCGATCCTTATCGGCGGGAAGGAACCGAAGACCTACAGGCTCGATGAAATGAAAGATGTCGCGGTGGTGATCGATTTGGGCCACGGCAACACGTACGAAGAGGGATCGACTTCGCTCGATCGGCCGGTGCTCATCATTCTGAACACAGGAGGCGGCAATACCTTTCGTGGCCGCAAGCCCGGCATCCAAGGCGGGGCCATGCTGGGCGTTTCGCTGGTGGTCAACCGCGAGGGGAACAACACCTACCAGGCGGACGACCTCGCCCAGGCGTCGGCCGTCGCCGGCGTCGGAATGATCGTCGAACATGGCGGCAAGAACACTTATCGGGGCGTGCGCCGTGTGCAAGGACAGGCGCTCGGCGGCGTCGGCATCCTTATCGGCCGCGGCGGCGAGAACGATTATCACGCGGCCATGTGGGCTCAAGGTTTTGGGGCTCCGTTGGGTTTCGGATTGCTGGAGGACACCGTGGGCCACGATCACTACTTTTGCGGCGGCCTCTACCCCACTTCCTACAAGCATCCCCCGAAAAAATCGATCCCGGCGACGCCCGGCTACGAAGGTTTCGGGCAAGGCGTGGGCGCCGGAATCCGGCAAGTGGGCGACGGCGGCGTCGGCATCATCCTCAACGGCGGTGGACATAACGTCTACGAGTTCGATTACCTCGCCCACGGCGGAGGCTACTGGTGCGGCATGGGATTTGCGCGCGACTTTGGCGGCAACAGTCAACGACTGATCGCACGGAAGGCATTCAATGGCGGCCCGCGCACCGAGACGCTCTATCAGCGATTCGGCTGCGGCTGGGGATGCCATTATGCGGCGGGCTTTTGTATTGACGACGGCGGCAACAGCCTCTACGAGGGTACGATCATGGGCGCCGGCATGGGCTGGGACTGTTCCATTGGCGCGCTCTTGAGCTTAGGGGCGAAAGACCACATTACGACGACCGGCGGCCTGACTCAAGGCGTCGGCGCAGGCCAGCCTCGGACTTATTTACCATTATGGCAATGACGCTATTTATGAGGGCGGCGATCCAGCCTACGCTCCGCCGGGCATCAGCTACCACAAGTTCCCGGCGTGCGGCGGCAATTTCAGCTTCGTGATCAACGAGAAGGGCAACAGCACTTTTAGCTTCGGCGGCCAGCAGCCGACGCGGCTCGAGCCGAAGCGGGCGGTCCGCCCGACCGGCCGGAGCGGCGGGGGCTTTTTGGTCGCCGATTCGACGCCCAATAGAACGCCGGCGCCAGTGAGTAGCGGTACCGTTTTGGCGGCGCCCGTCTACCGGCCCAATGCGCCATTTCGCACGCTTTTCGTACGATGAGTGAGCGATCGGGCACACGCAAAAAATGCCGTTCTATTCAGCGCAACCGGGCACCAGCCCATCCGCCATTCGGCATAGTTGTTGCACTACGGATACCCTACTATGAGTTTTCTCTTCGTCCTGCTGTTCGTCTTCGTGGCGGCCGGGTTCGTGTTCGGCGCGATCATCGCCTCGCGGCTGCTCGCGCCGTCGCATCCGGGAAAGGTAAAAAACCAGACGTTCGAGTGCGGCAACGAAACAATCGGTACTTCGCGGATCCAATTCAACGTCGGCTATTATCTGTTCGCGCTGCTGTTTCTGGTATTTGATGTCGAGGCCGCATTCCTGTATCCCTGGGCGGTTGTCTTTCGCCAAGTCGGATGGAGCGGCCTGGTTGAAGTCGGCCTGTTCATGGTCGTACTGCTCGTCGGGCTGGCTTACGCGTGGCGAAAGGGGGCGCTGGAATGGGTCTGATCACGGAAAAGCTGCCTGCCTACGTCGAGCCGATTCCGGGCGGCGGCGTTCTGCTGGGTAGCATGGACAAGATGATCAACTGGGCCAGGGCAAACAGCCTTTGGCCTTTGACCTTCGCCACGAGCTGCTGCGCTATCGAAGTCTTCATGGCCTCCGGCTCGTCCCGTCACGACCTGGCCCGCTTCGGAGCGGAGGTGACGCGGCCCAGTCCGCGGCAGGCCGATCTGATGGTGATCGCCGGCACGATCGTCAAGCGGATGGTGCCGACGCTGCAAATGCTCTACCAACAGATGGCCGAGCCGCGCTACGTGATCGCGACCGGTTCGTGCGCGATCTCCGGCGGGCCGTTCGTTTACAACTCGTATTCGACGATTCGCGGGGTCGATGAAGTGCTGCCGGTCGATGTCTATGTGCCAGGCTGCCCGCCGCGGCCCGAGGCATTCTTTTATGGCATCCTCGCGCTGCAAACGATGATCATGGAAGGGGAGACGGTGCGTGCGCCGGGCGTTCGCCGAAAGCCCGTGCTGGCCCAATTGCCGCCCGGCGTGTCGCTGGCCGACATTCAGAAGGAAATTGCCGCCGTGCTTGAAAAGACCAACCGGTCCGATGTTACCGCCGCCGCGGCTGCGATGGGAAGGGCGTAATGGACTCCAACGAATTGCTAACCGCGGTTGGATCGCTTCACGGGGAAATCAGGCCTCGAGAGAAGGCTGACTGCGCGGCCGTGGTCCTGCCGGTGGAGGAGCTGGCGGCGATTATGCGCCAGTTGCACGATCGGCCCGAGTTCGGCTTCGACCGGCTGGAGTTCCACACGGCGATCGACCGGCCGACGGAAAGCCGCTTGGAATTGGTCTACCACCTGTTTTCCTTGAAGCACCGGCACTGTCTGCTCGTCAGCACGTCGGTGCCGCGCGATAATCCGGAGATCGCGTCGGTGTCGGACATTTGGCGTGTCGCCGAATGGCAGGAACGCGAGGTCTACGACATGTTTGGCGTCTTGTACGACGGACATCCCGATCTTCGCCGCCTGCTCCTGGATGACGGCTGGTCGGGCCATCCGCTGCGCAAAGATTACGTTGACGACTTCATTCTGGAGAGGCCCCAATGAGCGTCGCGGTCAGCAGTTTGGAAAGACGCCTGAGCGAGCGGTTCGAACGTCGGCGCGACGTCGCTGGTGACGCAGGAATATTTCATCAACATGGGACCGCAGCATCCCTCGACCCACGGGGTGCTGCGGCTCGTCGTGAAGCTCGACGGCGAGACGGTCCGCGAGGTGATTCCCGTGCTCGGCTACATCCACCGCGGCATCGAAAAGGTCGGCGAGAGCCTTACCTACCGCCAGTTCGTCCACATGACCGACCGCCTCGACTATCTGTCGGCCCTGAGCAACAATTGGGCGTTGTCCATGGTGGTGGAAAAGGCGGCCAAGATCGAGTTGACCGATCGCATTCAGGTGATCCGCACGATCATGGCCGAATTGCAGCGGATCCAGAACAATCAGCTCTGGTGGGGCGTCTTCTGCATGGAGATGGGCGCGTTCACCCCCTTCCTGTACGGCTTTCGCGATCGCGAGAAGATCACCGACATTTTCGAGGAGACGATCGGGGCGCGGCTGACGATGAACTACATCCAGCCGGGCGGCCTGATGTTCGACATCCACCCCAATTTCCAGCGGCGAGTGAAGGAGTTCGTCAAGTATTTCCGTCCGCTCCTGGACGAGTATCATGCGCTGGTGAGCGAGAACCCGATCTTCCGCGCGCGCATGAAGAACGTCGGCATCCTCCCGGCCGAAGACGCCGTCGGCCTCGGCGCGACGGGTCCCGTGCTGCGGGCGTCCGGCATTGCGCACGACCTGCGCAAGTGCGAGCCTTATGGCGTCTACGACAAGGTGAAGTTCAAGATCATCACGGGAACCAAGGGCGACTCCTGGGACCGCTATTGGGTGCGGGTCGAGGAGATGCGGCAGTCGCTCGATATCGTCGAGCAGTTGATCGACGACATCCCCGAAGGCAAGACGATGGTGATGAAGCCGGCCGTCAAGATCAAACTTCCGGAAGGCTGTTACTACAGCCACTTGGAAACGCCGCGCGGCATCTTCGGAGTGTTCATCAACTCCGACGGCAAAGAGAAGCCGCACCGCATCCACGTACGCTCACCGAATTTCAACAACCTTTGGGCGATAACCAGGATGGCCCCGGGCGGCCGCCTGGCCGACTTGGTCGCCATGTTTTCCACGCTTGACATCGTGGTGCCCGATATCGACCGCTGAATCCGCGGTAAAGACAATGTATCCAATACTCTTGACACCGCTTGACCAGTCCGCCGGCCTCTTGTCCGAATCGCTGGCGGACCGCGCCGCCGCGGGGCTGTCGACGAGCGTCTGGATTCCCATCGGCTACATGGCGCTGGCGGTCGTGGCGATCGTGGCCTTCGTCAACGTAATGGCGTTGGCGCTTATCTATGCCGAGCGGAAGGTGGCCGCCCGGTTCCAGTGCCGCCTGGGCCCGATGCGCGTCGGCTGGCACGGCATCCTGCAGACGGTGGCGGATTCGCTCAAGCTTTTGTTCAAGGAAGACCTTGTGCCGGCGCGCGCCGACAAGCTGCTGCACGTCGTCAGCCCGTTCATGGCGATGCTGGCCTCATTCCTAGTGCTCGTCGTGATCCCTTTCAGCCCGATGCTCCAGGTGGCCGATGTGAACATCGGCATCCTTTACGTTTCGGCCGTCAGCGGCTTGGGGGTGCTGGGCGTCCTGCTGGGCGGGTGGAGTTCCAACAACAAGTGGTCGCTGCTGGGCGCGATGCGCGGCGGGGCGCAGATCATCTCTTATGAGCTCTCGGCTACGCTTGCCGTGCTGGTTGTAGTGCTCTTCTCCGGCACGCTTTCGCTTTCGAAGATCGTCCAGAGCCAGTCTGAAGGCTGGTGGGTGTGGCGAGCGCACATCATCGGAGCGGTTTCGCTTTTGCTCTATCTGGTCGCTTCGACGGCCGAGATCAACCGCACGCCCTTCGACTTGGCCGAAGGCGAGAGCGAACTGACCGCCGGCTTCCATACCGAATACTCCGGCATGCGTTTTGCCGTGTTCTTCCTCGCCGAGTTCATCAACATGTTCATTGTCTCGGCGATGGTTTCGATATTGTTTCTCGGCGGCTGGATGCCGTTCCACATCGGCAAGTGGACGGCCTTCAACGGCGCGATGGACCTCGTTCCGCCGGTCGTCTGGTTCGGCGTCAAGAGCGCGCTGGTCATCTTTGTGATGATGTGGTTCCGCTGGACGTTTCCCCGGCTGCGCGTTCAACCAGTTGATGAAGCTGGAGTGGAAGGTCTTGCTGCCGATCGGATTCGCGAACTTGTTCTTGGCATCGGTTGTGGTGTTGACGAACTTCTATTTCTTTCCGGCGGTGAAGTGAGGACGGCTATGGAACAGAAACTGATTACGGAAAGTGACGTTCTGATCGCGCCGCGGCCCGAGGAGCGGGGATTCTTCGTCGGCATCTTCAAGGGCGTCGCGGCGCTCTTGGGCGGTATGAAGATAACGCTCGGTTATTTTCTCCGGCCGTCCACGGTGATCACGCAGCAATATCCGGAGAACCGGGACACGCTCAAAATGTTCGAGCGGGCACGGCTGCTGCTCACGATGGCGCACGACGCCAACGGCTGGCACAACTGCAACGCCTGCCGCACCTGCGAGAATGCCTGTCCCAACGGTTCGATCCACGTGACCGAGCAGCGGAACGCCGCCACGAACAAGAAAGAGATCAAGTTCTACACCTGGCGGATGGATAGTTGCACCTTCTGCAACGCCTGCGTGATGGTCTGCCCGACGCTGGCGCTGGCGATGTCGGACCAGTTCGAAAGCTCGGTCTACGACCGCCGCCTTTTAGTGCTGAACCTCAACCACTACGCCGGACCGACCGCCAAGGAAATGGCCAAGATCGAAAACCCCGAAGAGCGTGCCGGGCAAATGACGCCGGTCCATCCCTACGACGGGCCGGTCGCCCTGATGGGCCGGCGTATCGACGGGCTTAAAAACGATGACTTGCAAGCGTTGGCAAAACAGCGGGGAGATACACAGGATTGATTATTCAAGCAACCCTGACCGTTCTGTTCTATGCCTTCGCGGCGCTGGGCTTCTTCGCGGCGCTGGGCGCGGTCTGCTCGCGCTACATCCTCCGCGCTGCCGTTTGTCTGATGTGCCTGCTGGCCGTCAGCTCGGCCTATTATCTGATGCTGGGCGCGGAATTCTTGGCGGGCGTGCAGGTCCTCGTCTACGTCGGCGGCATCGTCGTGCTCTTGGTGTTTGCCATCATGCTCACCGGTTCGTCGGAACTGCGAGAGGCGCATCCGGCGATGGTCCGCGGGTTGGCCGGGGCCGCCGCGGCCGTCGCATTCCTCGCCTCCAGCCTATATGTGTTTGCCGTCGTGCCGTTTGCGCAACGCAGCGGTCCGCCGGTCGCCGATACGACTTCGGCCCTGGGGTTGAAGCTGTTGGATCGCGGCCCGGAGGGATACGTGCTGCCGTTTGAAATCGTTTCGCTGCTGCTGTTGGCGGCGGCGATTGGCGGAATCGTCGTGGCCCGCAAAACGTCGGCCCCGCAAGAGCCTGTCGAAGTACCTGCCGAGGTGACCGCATGATCGAGTTTCTCGCCTCGCACGCGCCCGGGTTGACGCACTGGTTGGTGCTGTCGGCCGTGCTCTTTGCGCTGGGCATCTACGGCCTGTTGACCCGGCGCAACGCCGTCGGCGTGCTGATGTCGGTCGAAGTGATGCTCAATTCGGCCGCGCTGAACTTCGTCGCCTTCAACCGCTGCGTGGCCCCCGACGCCGTCGACGGACAGGTGCTGGCGATTTTCATTATCGCCGTGGCGGCGGCTGAAGTCGTCGTCGGCATGGCGATTTTCGTCGCGATCTTCAAGCACCACAAGAATGTTGACGTAACGCGGATGGATTCGATGCGCGATGAAAGCCGCTCTCCGGCGCCGCTTGAAGTGCCGCGGTTGAACCTCTTGCAGGAGTGAGCAGCCATGCCGGACGGAGCACATCTCGGTTTTGCGATCGATCACGCCTGGCTCATCCTGGCAATTCCGTTTTTCTCGTTCCTCGTCGTCGGATTGGCGATCCGGCCGATCTCGGAGAAGTTCGCCGGAATCGCGGCTACGGTGGCGGTATTCGCCACGGCCGCGGTGGCCTACGCCATCGCCTGGCAATACCTCTCGCTGCCGGCGAGCGAGGTTCATCCTTCGTTCACGGCTTGGAGCTTTCCCTGGCTGCGCTTTCAGGAGAACATGATCGCGCGGATCGGCGTCCTGGTAGATCCGATTTCGGTGCTGCTGATGGTGGTGGTGACGACGGTCAGCTCTCTGGTACATCTCTACTCGATCGGCTATATGCGCGGCGAGTCCGGCTACGGACGCTACTTCACGTGGCTCAATCTCTTCACCTTCAGCATGCTGGGACTGGTGTGCGCCACCAATCTCATCCAAATGTACGTCTTCTGGGAGCTGGTCGGCGCGAGTTCGTTCCTGCTCATCGGCTTCTACTATCAAAAGCCCTCCGCCGCGGCCGCGGCGAAAAAAGCGTTCATCGTCACTCGCTTCGCCGACCTCGGATTCTTGCTCGGCGTGCTCGTCCTCGTCTACATGGGCTATCAATTCTACGGGCAGCCTGGCTTCAAGGCCCCTGCCGGTGCGCAGCCGCTGGACTTTGCCTATCTGACGGACCCCACGGTTTTGTCCAAGCTCTCCGGCTTCGACTATCATTTTTTGGGCTTAGGCCTGCTGACGGTGGCCGTGCTGCTGGTATTCATCGGCGCGGCGGGCAAAAGCGCGATGTTCCCGCTGCACATCTGGCTGCCCGACGCGATGGAAGGCCCGACGCCGGTCTCTGCCTTGATCCACGCGGCGACGATGGTCGTGGCAGGGGTCTATCTGGTCGCGCGGATGTTTCCCGTTTTCGCGGCGGCGCCCGGCGGGCTGCATGTCGTTATGATCGTTGGGGCCTTCACCAGCCTCTTCGCGGCCGTCATCGGCTGCACGCAGGACGACATCAAGCGCGTGCTGGCGTTCTCGACGTTATCGCAACTGGGCTATATGATGTTCGCCCTGGGCGTGGCGAGCATGGACCACCCGCTCGGCTACACGGCAGCGATGTTTCATCTCTTCACCCATGCCTTCTTCAAGGCCCTGCTCTTTCTCGGTGCCGGCGCGATGATCCATGCCGTACACAGCAACGAGATATGGAAAATGGGCGGTCTGCGGCACAAAATGCCCATCACCCACGCCACGTTCCTCGTCGCCTGCCTGGCGATCGCGGGCATCTGGCCCTTCGCCGGGTTCTTCTCCAAAGACGAAATCCTGGCCGCCGCGCTCTTTAGCGGCCACGCGGGCGTGTTTGCCGTCGGCATTGTCGTTTCCGCCCTGACCGCGTTCTATATGTCCCGCATCTACTTCGTGAGCTTCTGGGGCGGGCCGCGAAGCGAGGGCGCCTGCATGCGCACGAGGCGCCAATGGTGATGCTGATTCCGCTTGTGGTCCTCGCCGTCCTCTCGGCGGTCGCCGGTTTCGTGCCGATGGGCCGTTTGGTGAGCATCGGCGCGGTGGAAATCGAGGGCGGCGTCGATTGGCGGATCGCCGTGCCCGCCATGACGCTGGCGCTGATTTCGATTGCCGCGGCATGGACGATTTACGGCGGCGGGCCGGACCGTGCCGAAGCAATCGCCAGCAGCCTGGGCGTGGTCTACGCGACGATCAAGAACAAATTCTACATCGATGAAGTCTACCTGTTCGTCACCAAGAAGATCATCTTCCGTTTCGTTTCGCAGCCGATCGCCTGGTTCGATCGCCGCGTGGTTGACGGCGGCGTCAACCTCAGCGCGGCGACGACGCGACTCTTCGCACGCGAGCTCAGCCGCTCGCAAACGGGACAGGTGCAAAGCTACGGCGCGTGGTTCGTCGCCGGCGTCGTCTTGTTGCTGCTGGTCTTTTGGGCCGTCACGATCTAAGGGAAGGACCGATACGTGGGAGTCGTTAGCTGGTTAATCGCCATCCCCTTCTTGACGGCGCTTTGCGTCATCTTCACACCGGCGAGCCGGCCAAAGTCGATCCGCGTCGTCGCGGCATTTGGCACGGGACTGCACCTCGTATTGACCGCCATCGTCACCTGGCGCTTCTGGCAAATCGCGGTGCCCGAGACCGTTTCGATGAAGACGGCCCAATTGACGAAGCTTTACATGGTCGAACGCTTCCCCTGGTTCGACCAGTTGGGCATCCAATACCTGGTCGGCATCGACGGCATTTCGCTAGCGATGGTGATTCTCACCTCAATTGTCATTTTTGCCGGCGTGATGGCGAGCTGGAACGTGGACCATCGCGGCAAGGAGTTCTTCGCGCTGCTGTTGGTGTTGGTCACCGGCGTCTTCGGTGTCTTTCTCAGCTTCGACCTCTTCCTCTTCATCATGTTCTATGAATTGGCCGTGCTGCCGATGTACCTGCTCATCGGCATTTGGGGGACGGGCCCAAAGGAGTATTCGGCAATGAAGCTCACGCTCATGCTGATGGCCGGCTCGGCACTGCTGCTGGTCGGCATACTCGCCCTCCACCACGGCTCGGGGCTGCACACCTTCGACATCACCGAATTGGCCAAGGCCCATTACTCCACTTCGCTGCAGCGCTGGGTGTTTCCGGTGATTTTCATCGGCTTCGGCGTGCTAGGGGCGCTCTACCCGTTCCATACCTGGTCGCCCGACGGCCATGCCTCCGCGCCGACAGCCGTGTCGATGCTTCATGCCGGCGTGCTGATGAAGCTCGGCGGATATGGCGCGCTGCGGATCGGCGTGTATCTTTTGCCCGAAGGGGCGAAGACCTGGGGATTGTTTTTCATGGCCCTGACAACCGTGAACATCCTCTACGGTTCGCTCGGAGCGGTCCGCCAGCGCGATCTGAAGTACTTCACGGCCTACTCGTCGGTGTCGCACTGCGGCTTTGTGCTCTTTGGCATCGCCGCGCTTAACTTCCTCGGCATGAAGGGCGCGGTCTTGCAAATGTTCAGCCACGGCATCATGACCGCGCTGTTCTTCGCGCTGATCGGCATGGTCTACAGCCGCACTCACACGCGGATGATATCCGAGATGGGCGGGCTGGCAAAAGTAATGCCTTGGCTCGCTGTGGCGTTTTACGTCGCCGGCCTGGCCTCGCTCGGCTTGCCTGGCTTTTCCGGCTTTATCGCCGAGTCGCACGTCTTCCTGGGAGGCTTCTTCGGCAATCCCTGGCATAGCGTCACCGCAGAGCGGGTGTTAACGGTGCTCGCCACCATGTCGATTGTCGTCACGGCGGTTTACGTGCTCCGCGGCCTGGCCAAAGTGTTTTTGGGGCCGATCACCGACCATCATTTTGACGGGCTGACCGATGCCACGCTCAGCGAGCGCATCAGCACCGGCCTGCTGGTTGCCATGCTTGCGCTCGTTGGAACCGTACCCGGTTTCCTGATTAACATGATCGACGGAGCGCTGATGCCGATCGTCAATCGGTTGAAATGAGTTTTAATGGCGTCGACCGTTCGCCATCCACCTGACCGACCGGACTTTGATATCGTCAACCGCTTGAGACTGCAAGAAAACCATGCTGATGCTTCCAGAATTGATCGTGATTGGCGCGGGCTTCGCCGTGCTGTTGGCCGATTTGATGGCGGGCGAACGCGGGCGGAAGCTGCTCGTGCCGCTCGCCGCGCTTGGTCTGGTCCTGGCCTTGGCCGCGCTGTTGGCCAAAGTGCCCGCCGATTCTGTTTCGGAATGGGGCGAGTTGCTCGGCGGGCGGTTCGCCATGAGTCCGGTCGCCTGGTGGTTCAAGGTCATTTTCCTCTTGACGGCGCTGGTCACGGTGGCCATCTCGGCCGACATGTTCGACGGCCGCGCCTGCCGACTGCCGGAGCGTATGCACGCGCGGGGCGAGTATTGCACGATCCTCTTGTTCACGGTTTCCGGCATGATGTATCTCGCCTCGGCCCGCGACATCGTGTCGCTCTACGTGAGCTTGGAGCTGGCGACGATCCCGCTGTTCGCGCTCTCCGCATGGCAACGGAGCGAGCATTCAGGCGAGGCCGGCATGAAATACCTGGTCATCGGCGCGCTCGCATTGGCCCTGCTGCTGTACGGCCTGTCGATTGTTTACGGATTGACCGGCAAAACGGGCCTGGCGGAAATCAGCACATCATTGCACTACTCGCCGGCGCTCGTCTTCGCCGCCGTGCTGATTATCGCCGGCGTCGGCTTCAAGATGACGATCGTGCCCTTTCATTTCTGGGCGGCCGAGGTCTATCAAGGCGCGCCGACGCCGGTTGCCGCGTATCTCTCCGTCGCCTCCAAGGGCGCCGGCTTGGTATTGATGTTTCAAATCCTTTTCTGCCTCTTCGGACCGTTCGTCTCGCGATGGACCGCGGCCATAGCCGTTCTGGCGGCCGTGACGATGACCGTAGGCAATGGCATTGCGATTGTGCAGAACAACATCAAGCGCTTTATGGCCTTCAGCGCCGTATCGCAGGCCGGCTATCTGCTGCTGGGCTTTATGGGCGCGACGGCGGAGGGCGTCTCCGCGATGGTCTTCTACATGCTCGTTTACGCCGCCACCAACCTCGCCGTCTTCACCGCGATCATTATCGTGGCGAACCAGACGGGCACCGAAGAGATTGCCGATTACCGCGGCCTCGCCCGCACCAACCCGCTTGTCGCCCTGGGCATGATGATCGCCCTGTTCGGCCTCGCCGGCATCCCGCCTCTGTCGGGCTTTGTTGGCAAGTTCTTTCTCTTTAGCGTAGCCTCGCAGGCCGGCTACCACTGGCTCGTCGCGTTGGCGGCCATCAACTCGACCGTTTCGCTCTACTATTATCTCCGCATCGTCCGGCAGATGTACATCGAGCCTGGCGATGAAGACGCACGACCGCTCCATGTCACTCCCATTCTCGGCACTACACTTGCACTCACCGTCGCCGCATCTGTCCTCTTGGGAGTCGTTCCGCTGTTATACCACGCCATCCACGCGAGCACATGCGGTTGGCTCGCAGCGACGATTGGGCCTCATTGAGCGAGATTTGACGCCGAAGGCTTGAAGTACGAAGTGATCGTATTGAACCGCGGGGAATCCGCATCATTTGCTTCATTGGGCGTCATTAGTGTGGGCGTCAAATCTGTGGGTAAGAATTAGTTGGGGTTCGGGTTCCAGAATGATTCCCAGCAGGCTGGCTCACTGAGATATAGCCCGCGAAGGTGGCAGACGGCGTCGGCGCCGGCTTGCCCCCACCGCATTCCCCCGCCCTTGAGGCGATTTCCGATAACGGTTTTGCAAGCTGATTCCACTGGGCCGGAGCCGATTTGCCAGCCGTTGCGAACGTATCGCGGATAGTCCATGCGGTGTTCATGGTTGCGGAAGAATTGTGTCTCGCGACGATGCGCTTCCCGCACCTCCGTGGAAGCCGAAGTCATATCCAGCGTTTCCAACCATGCACGTACTGTCGATCCGCCTTCATGCTTGAGACGATGAGCAATGTCGTCTGTCCAGTTTTGCCGCGCAGATTCGTCGTGGGGATGAAGCACTTTGCCCAACTCCACCAAGTGCTCGTTGGCATGCCAGAAATCCAGGATGACTTCCGCCTTGGGAAAGTAGGTGCGGAAGAAATCTTCCAAACCGTTGCCGGCATCCGAGATCGCAATCTGTTGCTCTGCGTTCGTCAGGCCAACTTCAAGTGCCTCGCGGTGCAATTGACGACCCAACGTCCGAAAGTCGTAAAAACCCGATAAATACCGCACTTGCCGGGGAGGTGGCCGTGTCGAATCGTGCTCGCTATTGGCGTTGTACACCATCGCCACATAAGCCATCTTTCCGTCAGTCTGTGAGCCTCCCGGGCCTTGTTGACGAATGCCCGTGGCATCCGCGCGTAACGTAGGCGCAACTCCGCCCCGCCGCGTCCTTTTGCCAGTTCCATGGCCTGCTCGGGCCCAACGACTCGCCCGCCGCTAATTGCGCTGCCACGCGCTCGCCGGCCGCTTCGGTGGTTCGCTCGACGGTCGATTCGCTCAGCCGCAACCCGGCCATCTTTCGCAACACCCGCTCGGCCCCGTCGGCAAAACTGCCCAGCACACCAGCCATCGCCGAGACCTCTTCCGCGGCCGGAGTCAGCGGTTGTGCGCCCAACCGCAACAAGGGATCGAAGGAGCGGCACCCCCCGCCGCAACCATCACGACAATGATAGTAGGGCGAAGAAACCTTGATCGGGCCCATCAAGCTCATGAAGGTCTTGTCACGCCACTCGACGAAGCGCGCGTCGGCCCCGCATTTCTCACAGACCGTGCTGCACCCTTGGTACCCCCTTTTTTCCGCCCGTTGACGGCGGTCTCGACGGCCTTGGCTCCTAGGCGAAGCACTTGGTCACGCACTTCAAATTCCGTGCGACCAAGCAACCGCTCAGTCGGCTTGCCCGCCATCAGACAGGCGATCCGCCAAAGATCCTCCTGTACGGCTTCCTTCATAACTTCAAAGCTCCGTTCGGCTTCCGCCAATTCCTCGGGCGTCAATCCTTCCGACATTCTTGTGCCTTCCATGGCTTCCTCCAAAATTCTCGACCGGAAAATAGGTAAACTTCCCAACCAGCCTTTCTTGTACCAAATTTCCCGCCCACAACCAAGACGCTCACACGCGTCATTAACCTTTGCCGAACCCGCATTGACACACTTGGGGGGAATCGGTACTTTACGCACCCGCCGACCGGTACGCGCACGGTCGGCGATGCGTTGCACTATGCGCGGATGATGCATCGAGGCGGCCATGTCGATCGGCAAGAAACTCACTCTCGCGGGGCTCGTCGTGGCGAGCGTCACGTGCTATATGGCCTATCTTGGCGCGTCGTCAAGTTGGCAATACTACATGACGGTGCCCGAGTGCATTGACCATGCCCGCGACATGGCGGGACAGCGGGTCCGCGTCAGCGGCACGATCGCGGCGGGCACGCTCGTGATTTCGCCCGATCGGCAGGAGGCTCGGTTCTCGCTTAGCGAGGCCGGCCGCACCATGCCCGTTGTCTGCAAGGGGCCGTTGCCCGATGATCTGTCGCCGGGAAAGAGCATGGACGTGGTGGTCGAGGGTCGCGTTGACGACGCTTGCGCCTTCCGCGGCGACAAGCTGATCACGCGCTGCGCGAGCAAGTACGACGCGAAGAAAGCCGAGCAAACGGCGACGGCCGACCGTCGGGCCGGAGGAACCACACGATGACCGTGGCAGGTCAGTTTTGCCTTCTGCTGGCGATGATTTGCTCGGGCTACGCGGCCTTCGCGGCAATTCTCGGGCGCGCGGCGACAGTCGCACATTGCGCCGTAGCGCGCTGGTTGCCGCTGTCACCGCGTTTATCGCCCTCACGGCCATCGTCCTCATTCTGGCACACGCGCTGGTGACCAAGGACTTCCGCTTCGAGTACGTGACGGAGTATTCCGATTCGCTCTTGCCCTGGCACTATAGTCTCTCGGCACTATGGGTTGGGCAGGCGGGCTCGCTGCTGGTTTGGGGCTGGTTTGTGGCCGCGCTGGCGATGGTATTTTGCGTACGAGCGCATCGCGCGGGGCAAGATGAGAATGGACTCTGCACTCTCGCCTTGGGCGTGCAGATGACCTACCTGGCCTTCCTGTTGGCCATCATGATTTTCGCCGCCGACCCGATGGCGCCGGCGCTGGTGCCGGGCGCAAGGGCGAAGGACTCAGCCCGCTGCTCCAGCACCCTGCGATGCTGATCCATCCGCCGATCGTGTTCCTGGGATACGCGGCGTGGGGCGTTCCTTTTGCGCTGGCCGCGGCGGCCTTGATCTCGGGACGTCTGGATACACTATGGCTGCAACAGGCCCGACCCTGGGCACTGTTCGCCTGGACGACGCTCGGCGGCGGCATCTTGCTCGGCGCGGAATGGGCTTACGAACAGCTCGGCTGGGGCGGCTACTGGGCCTGGGACCCGGTGGAAAACGGTTCGCTCATGCCCTGGTTGACCGGGACCGCGCTGGTTCATGGGCTGATGACGTGGAAGCAAGGCGCTTCAAGAAGACGACGCTTTCCCTGGCGATCGTCACTTTTGGATTGTGCAACTTCGCCACATTCCTCACCCGAAGCGGCATCTTCAGCAGCCTGCATGCCTTCAGCAAGTCGCCTATCGGCTGGATGTTTCTCATTTGGATTGCCGCCTTCGCCATCGGCGGCACGGGCCTGGTCGCTTATCGTAGGAAGTTACTGGCCGCCGAACGGCCGCTGACATCGCTTCTCAGTCGCGAAGCGCTCGTGCTGCTGGGCATCATTGCCTTGTCACTCCTGACAACGGTGACGCTCATAGGCACGCTCACGGGCGCCATCTCAGGGCTATTCGCCACGATGCCGATCGTTGTCGGGCTGGCGTTTTATAACAACGTCTTGATTCCCACCGGGCTGGTGCTGCTGGCCGTCGTGGCCGCAGTGCCGCTGCTCCGCTGGGTCGCCGGGCCAGCGCGCGATCGCGGGCGGATGTTGATGTGGACGGCCGGCGCCGGCCTGATAGCGGCCAGTGTTGCTTTTCTGCTCGGCGTTCGCGGCATCGTGTCGCTTTTGGTCGCCGGCTTGGTGACCGCACTAGTGACGGCGACGTTGATGACAATCGTCGTGGACTTCGTTCGTAGTACCAGTTTCAGCCGGAATCCGCTCGCTGGCCGCCTAAAGGCGGTACTACAAGCGCGCGGCGCAGTTACGGCGGCTTCCTGGTCCATCTCGGTTTCGGTTGCATAGCCGTCGGTATTGCCGGCTCGTCGTTGGGCAGCCGCGATACCGATCTTTCGATGAGCCACGGTCAAAGCATCGAGTGGGCAGGCCGCACGATACGTTACGCCGAGTTGCTCCAGCACGATCTCAAGCAGAAGATAGTTGTCGAGGCACGGCTGGAAGTCACCGAGGCCGACGGCACGCGGTACGCCCTGCTGCCGGCTCAGCACTTGTTCCGCCCGCAGAACCAATGGGAAACCAAGGTTGCCATTCGCTCGACCTTCGCCCGCGACTTTTACGTCATCCTGCACGGCGGAAGCGAAGCCAATAAGATCCACCTGACAATGATCGATCATCCATTGATCCGCTGGCTGTGGCTGGGCGGATGGATCTGCTTGGTCGGTGTTGTGATCGCAGCCTGGCCGGAGCGGCAGCCGCGTGAAAAGAGCACAACCAGCAAATTGCCCCATGCAGTGATTCCCGCCCCGCACCTCGCGGCGTTTTCACAACAGGCTAGTCAACACGTTTTCAAGGCGAATCGCCAACGAGAGACATAATCCTAGCCCGAAGCGTAAGCGAGGGCTAACTACTTCTCCCTCGCTTACGCGTCGGGTTGTGATGGACACGCAAATGCCTGACTCCTCAATCGCCATCGAAGTTCGCTGCGTGACGAAGCGGTTTGGCCGCCGCCTCGTTCTCGATGCTGTCGATCTGGCGATTCACTCCGGTGAAAGCGTTGTTCTTAGCGGCTCTAACGGGGCGGGCAAGACAACGCTCCTGCGGACGATCGCCGCGCTGATTCGGCCCAACAGCGGCGAGGTCTTGTGGTTTGGCGAGAATGCGGCCGGCCGCTGGGACAGCCACCGCCTGATCGGCATGGTAGCTCACGAACATCGCCTGTATCCGCATTTGACGGTTCGCGAGAACCTGGTCTTCGCTGCGCGGATGTGCGACGTGCCGCATCCGCGGGAGCGGGCCGATGCGCTACTGGAAGTCGTTTCACTCACGGCCCACGCGGACCGCACGCCGCCCGTGCTTTCCAAGGGCATGAGGCAGCGGATGAGCCTTGCGCGGGCGTTGGTGCATGATCCGCCGATCTTACTGCTGGACGAACCGTTCGAGGGCCTCGATGCGGCCGCCGAGGCGTGGCTGATGGACCTGTTTCAAAACCTGCGCCGAGAGGGCCGAACGTTGTGCTTTGTGCTCCATGACCAAGTGAAATCGCGCGTACTTGCCGACCGTGTTCTGCGGTTGGAGCATGGAAGATTGCTGCCGCTTGCGGCGGCGACTGCCCGAACGGCATGAGTCGGAAGGACGCAGCATGACGAAGAAGCTTTGTTATATGGTCGCCAAAGACTTGCTCAGCGAATGTCGCGCGCTGCGGACGTGGCCGGCCATGCTGCTGCTAGGTGTTGTGGTGGCCATGATGTTCGCCATGCAGATGGATCTTCCGCCCGAGCGGCAGCAGCAAATCGCCGGCAGCCTGCTTTGGCTGACGATCTTCTTCGCCGGCACGCTGGCTTTGGACCGTTCCTTCGCCGCCGAGCACGAGGACGGCTGCTGGGAAGGGCTGTTCTGCTACCCAGTGTCGCCAACTGCCGTTTACTTGGCCAAGTTGATCGTGAACGTTGTCGCGCTGGCCGCTTTGGAGTGTGTGCTGCTGCCGCTTTTCGCGATACTGACCGACGTTCCACTGCTTGCCCATCCGGCTCCGATCATTGCTATTGCCGCACTAGGAAATTTGGGGCTCGCGGCCGTGGGCACACTGCTTAGCGCCGTAGCCAACGCCGGCCGGCAAAGTTCGTATCTCTTGCCGCTATTGGTGCTTCCGGCGGTGATACCGCTGGTCCTGGGCGCTGCCGAAGCGACGCGGCTGACCGTCGAGCACGACTTCGGCCCTGACTGGTGGCGCTGGATGCAGTTGCTCGCGAGCTTTGCCGTGGTGTTTGTTACCGCGGGCACCGTGTTGTTTGAATATGCCATTGAGGACTAAAAGCAGGGGAATGAACCATGCCTGAAATCGCATTTCGCCGTACAATTTACGATTATCTCCCGCAGACGGTTGCCGCCGTCATGGTCGCCACGGCCATCATCGTCATTTTCCTGGTCGCGCCGACCGAAGAGACGATGGGCGATGCCCAGCGGATCGTTTACCTCCACGTCTCGGTGGCCTGGATGGGGCTGGCGTCGTTCGTGCTCATGGCGGCGACGGGCGGATTATACCTCGCCCGGCGAGATCTGGCGTGGGACCATTGGTCGCGGGCGGCCTTGGAAATTGGCTGGCTGTGCTCGAGCCTGACGCTGGTCACCGGCTCGCTGTGGGCCCATTCCGCCTGGAATACGTGGTGGACTTGGGACCCGCGCTTGACGACGGCGTTCGTTCTTTGGGCCATGTATTCGGCAGCGCTCGTGCTCCGCAGCGGCATCGAGGACCCGCACCGCCGGGCGCGGATCGGCGCGGTCGTGGCGATCGTGGGCGTGCTGGACGTGCCGCTGGTGATCATGGCCACACGATGGTTCCGCGGCATCCACCCGAAAAGCCCGCACATGGAGCCGACGATGCAGTTGGTGTTGGCTACTAGCGTCGTCTGCTTTACCGTTTTCTTTGCGGTGCTCTTGCACTTGCGACGGCGCAGCTTCATTTGGCCGACTCGCTGGAAGATTTGCAAACCGAGTTGGAGAGTTAACGAAAAGGAGAGATTCAATGTTGACATTTATTACCGCCTATCTACTTTTTTGGTTTGCCGTGTTGGGCTACATGGTGCGGCTTGGCAGCCAGCAGCGCCGGCTGCGCCGCACATTGGACACGCTACGGAAGCAGACCGAGCGCACGCCTGCGCGACAAAGGGCTGCGTAGACGAAAACCCGATCTCAAATCTCAGATTTCAGATCTCAAATACCGCACCGCGTGCAACAAGGTCTGAACCGCATGAAGCCGAAACTGCTATTCCCGTTCGCCTGCCTTGCCCTAGCCGCCTCAATCGTCCACGGTGGCACAATCCAGGGCACGGTCGTCAACACTTCCAGTGGCGAGCCGGTCCTTTGCCAGACCGAGGTCGTCCTGCAAATGCAAATCAACGGCCAATTCATCCCGTTCCGCGATGTCACGTCCGACGCGGAAGGCCGGTATCTGTTTAAGAACATTCCGGAGGGCAAAGACAACCTCTATCTCGTCGGCGCCAATCGGCACGGCATCTTCTACCCCGGCCCACGGATCCGGCTGGTGGACCCGAAACCAAACGCCTACGCGGAGCTTTCCGTTTGCGACGCCGTCACCAAGCCCAATCCGCTGGTGCTGAAGAAAATGGACGTCACCATGCGGCCGGAATTGGGAATGCTGAAAGTCACGGAGGCGTTGCTTATCGAAAACCCGACGCGCGCAACTTACGTCGGCGAGGCGGCCATAGCAGGTGCCGAGCCGATCACGCTGGCGCTTTCCATTCCGCCCGACTTCCAACGGATGACGTTCGAAAAGGAGTTCTTCGGCCGGCGGTTCGTCGTCTTCGAAAACCGTGTGGTCACGGGCATTCCCTGGACGCCGGGCCAGCGCGAGGTCCGCTATACGTACGTGCTCCGCAACACGCAGGAAGCGATAACCTGGCGGCGGCCGATGGACCTGCCCTGCTCCGATGTGACCGTCCGCATTGTTGGCAAATCGCCCGACGAGGTGCGGTGCGGTCTGCTTAGCCGCTTGCCGGACGACACGAAAGGTGTCATCTACACGTCCGCCGGACAGACTATTCCCGCCGACCGTATGCTTCGCGTCGATCTCGGCCGCATGCCGCTGCCCTGGATGACCTACAGCAAATGGGCGGCCGTTGCCATTTTGCTGGCGATTATGGCGGCGACAAGTTGGCTGCATTTCGCCCGGCGTCGTGCCGCGGCAAACCGAGAAACGGCAAGGCAGATCCCCCGTGTCACGAAAAAAAGACGTGCGGCGTGACGTGAGCCACTTGGAGTGTGGCTTGGGTGAACTAGACAATGCCGCTAATTCTGTTAGAATTCCCGATCGACAGGCCGCCTAAGGCGCTGACTACTTTCGCTCGCATCTCTACTGGTTATACGGAGGAACCAATCCCATGAAAATCGTTTGTTGCTCTTTGTTCATACTTTTTGGCCTCGCTTTGTGCGTCGGCTGCGGCGATAACTCGTCGCAATCGTGGGAGGACAGCAAATCGAAGTCCGCCTCCGGCAAGTCAAGCTCCAAATCCGCGGATGTAGCCAACAACGACGCGACGAGCGACGACAGCGGAGGCGTAACCGAGACTCCCCACGGGACGACGAACCCGCACGCGGGAGCGCAGATGCCCGGCGCCGCTGCCGATACCGTCATCGAAAACGACGGCAAGCTCGACGTGGAAACGGCCCACTGGACTGTTCCGAAAGCGTGGGTCCGCAAGAGTCCGGGCATGATGCTGCTGGCGGAATATGCTGTGGGGGATGCCGCCGACGGACGCCTCACCGTCAGCCAGCTTGGCGGCGGCGTGGAGGGCAACATCGACCGCTGGAAGGGACAGTTCAGCAAGCTTGACAAGCAAAATCAGGAAACCTTCGATCTCGACAAGTTGAAGGTCACGCTCGTCGATCTGTCGGGCGTCTACAACGACTCGCGCGGCATGATGGGACCGTCGGTGGCGCGCAACGGCTATCGCATGTTGGGAGCCGTCGTGGAAGTGCCCGGCCAGTCTACCTTGTACTTCCTTAAGTGCTATGGGCCGGAGAAGACAATCGCCGCCCACGCTGACGAGATTAAAACCTTCATCCGCTCGATGAAGGTGGACAAGTAGGAAGTCGCGATGGACTACGCCGCCTATACGACCGCCGATTTCGATCACAGTCCGCTCATGTTCTACTATGAGACGACGACGGCCTGCGATCTGGTCTGCAAGCATTGCCGCGCGTCGGCCCAGGAGGCGGCCGATCCAGCCCAACTCAACACCGAGCAAAGCAAGCGGCTTCTCTCGCAGATCGCGACATTCCCCAAGCGGCCGATGATCGTGCTTACGGGCGGCGACCCGCTAAAGCGGCACGATCTCATGGAACTGATCGCCCACGGCCGCGAGATCGGACTGGAAATGGCGCTGACACCCTCGGCCACGCCGCTGGCCACGCGCGAGGCGTTCCAGCGCGTCCGTGATGCGGGCATCAAACGGCTTGGCATCAGCCTGGACGGCCCGAACGCTGCCACGCACGACGCCTTTCGCGGTTGGGAAGGCAGCTTTGAGCGGACGCGAGAAATGCTCGTGACCGCGCGGGACCTCGGCATGTCCGTGCAGATCAATACCACGGTCTGCCGCCGCAATGTCGATCTCTTGGACCAGATGGCCGAGTACCTCGTGCCGTTTGACATCGCCATGTGGGCCTTGTTCTTTCTCATCCCCGTCGGCCGGGGCTTCGACGAGGAGCGGATCAAGCCGGAAGAATACGAGCAGGTTTTCGAGAAGCTCTACGGCTGGTCGCAGACAATGCCCTACGCGGTAAAGACGACCGAGGCCCCGCATTACCGCCGCTTCGTCATGCAGCGCGGCGGCAATCCGCTGGCCGGGCCGCGTCCACGTCTCCCCTCTCCTTCCGGGAAAGGGGCTGGAGGTGAGGGCTTGAGTGAAAATGACGCTGCCGAGCGCCGCGGCCACCGCGCTCCGCTCGGCGTCACCGACGGCAAGGGAATCATGTTCGTCAGCAACATCGGCGAGATCTTCCCAGCCGGTTTCTTGCCCATTTGTTGCGGGCGGTTTCCCCGCGAAAACGTCGTTGACGTCTACCAGAGGCATCCGCTGTTTCTCGACCTCCGCGCGCCTAGCCGTTTCAAGGGCAAGTGCGGCGTGTGCGAATACAACACGGTCTGCGGCGGCAGCCGTTCGCGGGCCTACGGCGTGACGGGCGACCCCTTGGAATCCGAGCCCGACTGCCTCTATGCTCCGCTCGCGCAGCAATGAAGGGCGATCGACTGCAAGTATTCCTCAATGCGGCGCGGTATTTTGATGGAGCGTCACGTCCTGCCGGTCTCCGCTGGCATGCTGCGAATGTAAAGCAGCAGCAAGCCGATCACGATCAAAATCGGGACGAGCGAAGCGGCAAGCCAGATCCGCCGCTCGGTGTACTCGCGCAGCGCCCCGTCGGCCTTGGACTGGACCTCCGTGACGACCTTGTCGCCATCCGCCAGCGCCTTGTCCACGGTCGCGACGTTGAAGCTGTGGATCAGAGAGCGAGCGTTGGTCAGGGCGTCGGATGCCTTGCGAAGATCGAACTTCGGCTTGCTGACTTCCATGCCCATTACCGCCGCCTCGTTCAGGGTCGACTCGGCTTTGTCGATTCCTGCCTTGAGGTTTTCGATGCCGTCATGGAGCTTCTTGGCCGCCTCGGTGCCGGCCAATGTCGCGCCGTGCTGCAGGTTGCCTTGCTCGTGGCAACGAATGCAGAACGAGCCCTGCTGCACACCCAAGTAGGCATCGCCGGGGGGGTGGATGTCGTGGTTGCCGTGGCAGGTGGCACAGCCGGGCAGGCCGATCTTCTCGAAAGCATGCCGCATCTTGGTTTGCGCGAACAGACCGGCCATCTTACCGTGGCAACTGCCGCAGGCGTTGACCACCGAATCGACCTGCGGCGGGGCGGCGCCGTGGTTGCCGTGGCAGTTGTTGCAGGCCGGCGCACTGAAATCGCCCTTGTCCATCAGCGCCTTGCCGTGGACGCTGCCGCGCCACTTGGCATACTCGTCGCACGGCAGCGGTTTACCATTGAATTCATACTTGTATTTCGTGCCCGCCATTTGCTGCATCAGCTTTTTATCGGAATGGCAGTTGGCACAGGTATTGGCGACATTTGCGTGGTAGACGGGCGAATTCGGCTCCTTTACCGGCCGAATGCCGTGCAAAGTCGTGTCGACCGCGTTGCCGTGCGGCATGTTGTGGCAGGAAATACAAGTGGCCACGTTCGTGTCGCCCTTTTTTAATTGTTTGCCGTGAACGCTGGTCCAATACTCGGAAAGTTCGTCAGTGCGCGGCGCAGGAAGGAAGTGCCGCATGTATTCGCCGTCGGAGTGGCAGCGCCCGCAGAACTCGGGAACATCGGCCGGCGACTTGATCGCGCGGAAGTCGCCCTTGGCCTGATGTGCCTTGACCTCCAGGATCGTCGTATCGCCGCCGTGGCAGTCCTGGCAGCGAATGCCCTTCTGCCAATGGATGTCGTTCTTCAAGGCATCCAGGGGAATATGGAACTTGTACTGTGTCTTGTCGTTGGGATCCCACGGCTCCGGCGAGGTATGGCATTGGATGCAGGTGTTGTCGGCGTCGGGAATGACCTTGATTTCGATCGAGCTCACGGTCGCCAGCACCGGAGCGGCCTTGGCACCCGCGGGCTTCGACGCGGCGGGCGTTGTTTCCGAGGGTTTTTTGTCGGATTGATTGTTATCGGGCTTGGTCGCCGCGGCGGCGCCTTTCGCGGGCGCCGATTCTTTGCGGTCCTGGGCCGCCAGCGACGATGCGATAACGAACATGAGAAGCGCGGAGAATGTTAGCCGGATCATGTCTTTCCTTCCGCTTCCTTTATGGTCTCTCTTGCTTACGGCTTGCATTGACGCACCTTCACCTAGAGCAACGTTCATTTCAGTTCAAGCCGTGGCTCCTATGGTTCGCTGGCGGCAGCCGGCTTGGTCGCTTCCGCCGCTTCGTGCGCCGACTTCACATAACCGCGAACGGTCATGAAGATGAAAAGTGCCACCAACACGGTAGCGACGGTATTCAGCACCCGCCGCGGCCGGCCGGTCGCCGCGCCGCGATCGAGAAGTGGAACCAATACCACGCCCAGCCCGATCAGCCCGAATATGGTCAGTCCCAGCAACTCGTTATCTAGCCACTTGACTCCGGGAATCGGTTCCGAAGGCAAGTCCTTCAAGGTCTGGAACATGGAGACGAAATACCACTCCGGCTTGATTCCCGGCGGGGTGGCGCCGAAGGGGTCGGCCTTTTGGCCCAATTCCCAGGGGAAGAGCGCCGCCAACGCCGCCAGCAGGCCCAAGGCGATGTACCAGCCCACCATGTCCCGCAGGAGGAAGTGCGGCACGAACGGAATGCTGGGCACCTTTTCTTCGCCGCCATATCGCTTGATGGCTCTTTGCGGCGTGCTCATGCCGTGCTTCTGCACCAGGTACAAGTGCAGGCCGATGATCGCGAGGGCGCTCAGCGGCAAAATCACCACGTGCAGAGCATAGAATCGTGCCAGCGTGTCGCCGGTGACGTTCTCGCCGCCGCGGGCGAGCAACAACACGTACTTGCCGATCAACGGCACCCCGCCCGCAACCGACGTTCCCACTTTCGTCGCGAAAAACGCCAGCTTGTTCCAGGGCAGCAGATAGCCGCTGAAGCCGAAGGTCATAAAGACCGCAAACAACGCCAGTCCGGACCACCAAGTCACTTCTCGAGGGCGACGGTAGGCCCGCATGATGTAGGTCGTGAGGATGTGCAGCAGCAATACGCCGATCAGCAGGTTCGCGCTCCAGGAGTGGATGGAACGGAAGAGCCAGCCGAAGGGGACTTCCGTCACGATCCCCCGCACGCTCTCGAAGGCCTGATCGGGCGAGGGCTTGTAATAGAGCGACAGCAGGATTCCCGTCACCACCTGGATGATGAAGAGGAATAAGGCCATTCCGCCGAGGAAATAGAAAACAGTCGAGCGGTGAACAGGCACGCGCTTCTTGGCGGATAGCGCAAAGGCCGCGTCCAAACCAAGCCGTTCGTAGAGGAACCCCGCCAGGCCGCGGTCCCAGCCCTTTGGTTTCGACGGTGTATCAGGCGTTTCGTGAGACAATGATTTCCTCCTGTCCAGGGTTGCCCTCGCCTTTGACCGCTCGATAGCCTTCCAAGGGTCGCGGCGGCGGGCCGGCGACATTGCGGCCATTGAGGTCATAAACGCCGTTGTGACAGTTGCAGAATATATCCTTATCAGCGGGGCGAAGGTTCGACCGTGCATTGCAGGTGCGTGCAAACCGCGCAGAACGCCCGCGGCTCGCCGTCGACCAGAAACAACAGGCACGGCTTGCCGCCGAAGTCGAAGGGCGCGAGCGCGCGGCCATCTTTCTCCGCGCGGAGAAGCTCGTCCATCTTGTATGGCGCTTTCACTTCCAGCGCGCCGGAACTTGTCGATTCCTTCGGCCAAAGAAAGCGGACCACGGGATAGAAAAGCACGGCGAATGTTGCCGTGATGCTGGCACCGAGAATTCTCGCTAACCAACTGCGCCGTGTGACGGGCTCGGACATGAATGGGATCTCCGCGAGTTTGGCCGTAGGTACGAGCCGGCCGATTCATGAGATTTCAAATATAGCACGGACCTGTGGAAAACGTCCAGAGCCATACTCAGAAGGAATTGCAGATTTCCGATGGCTGCAACTCCGACGAGCGCTTATTGACAGGAAACAATGCAAATAAGCCGGACTCCGTTACCGTGCAACCATTGAATTGTCGCCAGAAATCATGCGATAATGACGTGCCGAGAGCCTATTTTTATGCAATCCGAGAATTTGGCGCGGAAACGGTCCCCCTATTCTTGACTGCCTTTTTTCGCGCGTGTACAGTTAGGAGCGTTCTTAGGACATTTGCCTCGTCTTTCGGGCGAAGTCCTACAGCAAACACGGTTACCTTGCGTGCTTTTCGGGTTAAGCGGTTTCGAGTCTACATGAAAAGGAGAGCGAGCATGTTGGTGCGGTCAAAGTTGTTGCTAGGTGTGAGCGTGGCATTGACCTTCGCGGTCTGGGGAGTCATGGTGCAGTCGTCGCGGTCGCAACCGCCGGCGGAGCCCATCACCGAAGTCCATCCGCCCGCGGACCAAACGTATGCGGGCACGAAGGCTTGTTCGGCCTGCCACTTCAAAGAGTACATGAGTTGGAAGAAGACCAAGCATGCCACCGAGGCGTTCCAGAAGCTGCCGGCCAAGTATCAGACAGACAAGGCATGCCTGATTTGCCACTCGACAGGCTACGGAACGGCGACCGGCTTCAAAGACATTGCTTCCACCGAGAACCTGGCAGGTACGACCTGCGAGGCTTGTCACGGCCCCGGCAGCGCCCACGTGGCGACCGCCAAGCCGTTCATGAACGTAAAGCAACTCTCGCCGGAACAGCAGACGCAAATCAGGGGCACGATCTATAAGGTGCAGCCCAGCAACGTCTGCATGCGCTGCCATGCCGAGCCGGCGCCACAAGGCACATCCGCCCTATGACAAGCAGTGATAGTCGATCGCGTTCACAGGGAAGTAAATGGGACATGGATTGAGCATGAGACTCTTGTCGTCGGCGTTGCGTGTCGGGAAACGCCTTAGCGGAGCGCGAGCGAAGGATCGTCGCTCGTGGTTCGCGCCAAAGCTGCTTGTCCTTGTCGCTGGGGCCGCGGCGCTTGCCGTGGTCGCGGCAGTCGTTGCCGATGATAAGCCGACCGATAATAAGAAGCCGGCCGCGCCGCCCGCTACGACGACCAAGCTGGCCGCCGCGCCGCCCGTCAAGCCGACGGAGAAATTGCCTCCCGTCAAGGGATCGCATATTCCGGACGACACCAATTCGTGCGTCCAGTGTCATACAAACGCCGATGTCTTCGGCGATCCCAAGGACAAAGAGCACTTCCATCTGTTCATTCCGATGGAAGGGCTGAAAAAGGATGTCCACTATCTCAAAGGCGTCAATTGCAGCGACTGCCACGGCGGAAATCCGGAATCGACGGAACCTAATCAGGCCCATGCGAGCGAGGACTTCTTTCGCTCCAAGAAGGCCGACGTCATCGCCAATCGCTGTGTCTACTGCCACCAAGCCGAGAAGATTGCTCTGGGCGGCAGCGTCCATGCAAAAGCCGTCGAGACTAGCGATCCTCAGCGGCGCACGGTGCTTGCCTGCGACCAGTGCCACGGCAAACTGGCGCACAGCCTCTTGCCGGTCAAAGATCCCAAATCGCCCGTGCACCTCAAAGGCCAGATCGAGCATTGCGGCGGCTGCCACGGCGAAGAATTGAAGACCTTCTTGGCGAGCGTCCACGGACAGGCGATCAAAAAGAAGGGGCTTTCGACAGGGCAGCCCGGCGGGCCGCCCGGCTGCGCCACGTGCCACGGCTCACACAACATCGACGCGACCGAACGATCTTTGAGACCCACGTCGCCGACACAGTGCGGCGAATGCCACGAGGGGATCGGAGACCTCTTGCGGGAAAGCATCCACGGCAAGGGCGGCATCGGCGGACTTGCCGACCGTCCCGCGCCGGGCGGCAAGACCCGGCAGAAGCCGACGTGCATCTCGTGCCACGAGGGCCATGCCTTGGAATCGCCCTCGTCGGCCGCCTTCCGCGAAGCCGAGCCGGGCCACTGCGGCAACTGCCACGGCAGCATGTCGAACCTCTATGCGATGAGCATGCACGGCAAGCTGACCAATCTCGGTTATGCCCCCGCGGCCAAGTGTGCCGACTGCCACGGATCGCACGACATTCAGCCTCCGGACGACGCCGCACTCCAGGCTCTCTCCCGCCAACCGGCAGCATACCTGCGGCCAGTGCCACGCCAATGCCCGCGGAAACTTCTTGCACTTTAACCCGCATCTCGATCCGTATGATGCCAAGAAGAACCCGGTGGTCAACGGCGTGCAGATCACGTTGTTGACGCTCTTGTACACGACGTTCGCGTTTTTCGGCGTCCACTGCGTGTTATGGTTCATTCGCGGACTGGTGGAAGTCTTTCATCAAGGCCGGCCACGCGGTTTGCGGCCCGGCGAGACGGCCTACGTGCGGTTCATTTCCTTCCATCGCATCGGCCACACGATCGTGATGTCGTCGTTCCTGGGACTCGCCTTGACGGGCTTGCCGCTGAAATACAACCGGTCGGACTGGGCGCAGTCGTTAGCCCGTTTAATGGGCGGTTTCGACACGACCAGCTTTTGGCATCGCTTCTTCGGCATCGTTTTGATGGTGTCGATGCTGGCCTATATTTCCCGCCTGGTGCGGCTGATGATTCAAGGCCGCAACAAGGGACGCTCGCTCGGCGCGATGGTTTTCGGTCCCGAGTCGCCCGTGCCGAACCTGCGCGACCTCAAGGACTTCCTTAAGATGCTGCGTTGGTTCTTCGGCTTGGGCCCCAAGCCGGGATTGGATCGCTGGGCCTATTGGGAAAAGATCGACTTCTGGGGCGCGATTGCCGACACGGTGATCATCGGCGCGACGGGCCTGGTGCTGTGGTTCCCCAACTTCTTCTGCGGAACGTTGCGGCTACCGGGCACGGCCTTGAACATCGCCCAAGTGATTCACTCGACCCAGGCCTTGCTGGCCACGGGGTTTGTTTTCGCCATCCATTTCTTCAACACGCACATTCGACCGGACAAGTTCCCCGCCGACATGTCGGTGCTGACGGGGCTGGTGAGCGAGCACGAGTTCCAGGAAGAGCGGCCCGACTACTTCCAGCGTCTCAAAAAGGAAGGCAAGCTGGATGCGCTGAGGACGGCAAGTCCTGGTTTATTCGCGTTGACGTGCATCCGCTTGTTCGGGTTTGCGGCGCTGGCAATCGGCGTGGCGCTGTTGATCGGTATGATCGTGGCATCGTTAGGTTAAGAACGAACCATGGAAGAAACATCCACCTCGTCTCCCCGCCAAGGTGCATTTGCCAAGAAGCGTACGGGCTGGCGGAAAGTGCGCTACATTCTCTATTCGCTGCTGGCGCTGCTGGGCGCGTGGATCTTCCTGATGCTGATCATGACGGCTGCGGCGGCCTGGTATACCTCGCGGCCGGTGTTTTGCAGCAGTTGCCATAACATGGTGCCTTACTACAATTCGTGGAAGACCTCGCCCCACAAGGATGTGGCATGCGTGAAGTGCCATTTTCCGCCCGGCATCGGCGGCGAAGTCCGCGGCAAGGTGATGGGCCTGGTGCAAGTGCTCAAATACGTCACCGCCAGCGCCGGGCCGAAGCCCAAGGCGGAGATTGACGATAAGAGCTGCTTGCGTAGCGGCTGCCACGAGACTCGGCTGCTCTCCGGCCGGGTCGATTTTCACATTGGCGACATCACGATCCCCTTTGACCACACGCCGCACCTGGCGGAAGGCCGCCGCGGCAAGACCCTCCGCTGCACGAGCTGCCACAGCCAGATCATGAAGGAGGGCAGCCACATGCAGGTCACCACCACGACCTGCTTCCTCTGCCACTTCAAGGACGAGCCGTTCAACGCCGGGCTCAGCGCCTGCACGCATTGTCACCAGATCCCCACTAAGACATTTGAACTGGGCGGCGGCGTTAAGTTCACGCACGATCTGGCTCTCAAGAAAGGCGTCGACTGCACGCCTGTCACGGGGACTTGATTCGCGGCGAGGGCAAAGTGGCCGCCGAACGCTGCACCTCCTGCCACAACCGCCAAGAGGATTTGGCGAAGATCAACGACCACGTCTTCATGCACCAGAAGCACGTCACCGATCACAAGATCGACTGCATCGAGTGCCATACGCCCATCGAGCACAGCCTCAAGCGAAACAAGATCCAAGATGCCGTGAACGACTGCCAGTCGTGCCACCCGAACCATCACCAGCGGCAGGTGGACCTGCTCCGCGGCGTGGGCGCAAAGACGCTTGGCGAGGAGCCCAACATGATGCTGGTGATCCGAGCTGAATGCCGCACCTGCCACCGCGTGCATGACGTTTCCTCCAACGGGGCCGAAATTGTCCGCGGCTCGCTGCAGACCTGCGCGGCGTGCCACGACGCCGCGACGGTGCAGAAGTTCGAGACCTACCACTTAGCTCTGCGGACCGCGCTGCCGCTGCTGGAAAAGGCCGCCGGCGACGTCGAAGCTGCTGTTAAGAAGGGTGGTCTGCCCGCTGATCGGGCCGAGAAGATCGCCACTGAAGCGGCCAGCCTGCGTCACGACATGGAAATGCTCCGCCGCGGCAATGACGTACATAACATGCACTTCGCCGCCAACCTCGTGCGGCAAACGCTCGATCGTCTTACTGCGCTCTGCCGCGAACTGAAGATCGAGCCGCCGAAGGTCGAGTTGCCGCCGCTGGACGGGGCCATGAAGTAACGCGGCACGAGGCGGCGGCCGTGGCCGTCGCCTCGTGTGGCGTCCACTTCCTTTGGCTTGCTCGTTAGAATACCGCGCTTACGCCTCCAAGGACCGAGTTCTGCGTGCCGCTGAGCAAGCCGGTCGAAAGGTCTTGGAAATCATAATAGTCGTAGCGAACGTAGGTCGTTACCCGCGGGCGCAGAAGATAATCGGCTCCGGCTTCAAAGCGGAACGACTGCTCCTTGACCAGCGACCATTGGCCAAGGTCGTAGGGCGCCCGGTGGGCGGCGTCTGCGCCGCGGTGGGCACTACCATATAGGTGGAATCGATGCCGTGCATGTACTCGAACATGCCGTTGAACGAAAGCTTCAGCGTCGCCTGGTAGCGGGCGCCGAAGGTCAACACGTCGGACGCGCCGCGGTAGTTCGCGGGAATATTGACTCCGTCGGCAGAGCTGTTGAGTGGCCCGACGTTCACGCCCTGGTTGATCCAACTGTCCATTTCGGCAGCGCCAACGTTGAACGACCAGTCACACGTCGGCGCCCACCAGGCGCTCAGCGTGAAGGGCAGGCTATTGCTTGTCCATCCCGGTAAGACCGTGTTGCCGACGTAAGGCGCGTTGCTCATCGCGTTTTCCACGTAGAACGTGGCGTTGACCATGAGCGTGTCCACCGGCGTCCAGGTGCTTTGCAGCTCAAGACGATTCTCCTGCGTCGGCAAGGCGCTGTTCAAGGCGGCATTGATCGACTGCCCCGCGTCGGGCGTTATGCCGTAGAGCGGGTACTGCGTGGAGATGTACTTGTAGCGGAGCTGCGTGTCGAAAGTCTTCGACCATTTCTCGTCCACGCCCACGCTGAACGTATTGGCGATCGTGCTGGGCTGCGTGAAGACGCCGTTGACGACGAAGACACCGTTATTGGAGGCCGCGGGCACTAATCCCAGCGTATCGCCGGCGTTCTCGTACAACATTTCGTTGTAATCGTAACCGACGGTGAAACTCAGATTGCGCCGGATCGTGTCGCACTCATCCTCGAACGGCCGCCAGCGGCCATCGACGCCGAAGCCGTGGACCTCGCGGTTGACCAGGGGATCGGTGATAAAGTTCAGGTTGGATTCCTGATAGTACTGCTGCTGCGCGGGGCTGGAATACATCGTGTTCAGCGGCACCAGCGGTGACGTCGACTCCTCGCGGTAGTACTTGCCGCTGGCGGTCAGTGCCCAATGTTCCAGGGAGTGGTTGGTGATCCGCAGATCGGCGCCGTTGAAGTTGCGGTAGGCGTCGGTGAGCATGTCTTCGTTGTAACCCACATAGCCCATCAGGTAGGCGTCGGTGTCGCAGCCAATCGACGTGCTGAACTTGAGTCGGTCGATTTGGGTTTGGCTGTCGGGGACGATGTTGTAGCCGGCCATGGCATAGGCGCCGGTGCCGGTGGTCACGCCGCCTTGGGGAACGTAGACCGCGTATCCCAATTGGCCCGCCGCGCCGGGATTGGCCGAAAATCGATAGGCGCTGTAGACCTGTTGGTCGTCCTGGTTGAAGGCCCGCACAAGGTGCGAGTAGGCGAGCGTGGTATTGCAGTCAAGCTTGAGTTCCAGACCCGCGTCGCATTCCGTAGTCTGCCAATCGATGTGTTGCGCTTGGCTAACGGCGTGGCATTGCCGAGTGACCGTGTTGTTGGGTCCGCCCGTGGAATAAACAAGCGTCGTGCCGGAAACGCTGTTGACGATCGGCGAGGCCTGCGAGTTGAAGCAGTGGGTAAAGTCGTTGGCTTGGCGAAAGCCTTCCTTGTCGATGCCGAAGACGTTAGCGTGCCAGCGGAGGTTCTCGGTGATGTTCCCCTGGAAATTGGCCTTGAACTCCTGGACCTGGATGGCATAGTCTTGGCCGACGCTCATGTTAGTGCGGCTGAAGACGTTGAAGCCCGGTCCATTGACGTTGCTGACGGGAGGGCTGGCGACCGTCGTCAGCCAGCCGGGATAGGTCTTCTGGTCCAACTGGTGCGGAAACTCTTCGTAGAACAAGTCGGCCTCCAGCCGCGGGCCGCCGTAGAAGTGCAACCGCCCGTTCTGATCCAAGTCGTCGCTACCAGTGGCGCTGAAGTCGACGGTCTGGTCGCCGTTGCTCCAGATGCCGTCCGCGTTCCAGAACGGCGACGAGGAGGGACTTTGGTACTCGTCGACCTTCGTCGGCGAGCCGGTCTGGTGGACGCCCCAGGCGCCGGCGCGGATGATGAAATCCCGCACCGGATCGGAGTCGTCATAGTAGGTGGCCGCATCTTCCGTCGCTGCCGGCGCGGGCGCGACGCTGGCCGTCGCTGACGGGGCCGGTGGGGCCGCGCTGGCGTCCGACGCCAGGGACGAAACCGCCGATTCGTCGGCTCGTGCCGCCGACGCGATCAGCACGATGATCGTTGCTCCCGCGAGTAGTGTCAGATAGTTGACCCTCACGATCAGGTCTCCCTTGATTTGCTGGTTGGGTTGGCTTTATTGTTGGATGGAGTACTTGACTTAGCGGAACAGCGCCGAGGCGTTCGGTTCCGTCGGCGACGGGACGTCACTGCCGTGGATCTGCGTATGGCAGTTTGTGCAGTTGCTGTAGAACACCTGGCGAAGCTGCGAGTTGGCGTCGATGTCCGCCACGCCGTTGACCGACGGGTGTCCCACTCCGGTCGGCCGGTGGTGTCCGCTATGGCAACGCAGGCAGAGGAAAGTCGGCGGCTGCCGCAGCAGGTTGTTGGCCACGGTGCCATGCACCTCGTGGCAGATCGCGCAGTTCTGGTCCACCGGCGGGTGCGGGTAAGCAAACGGGCCGGTCTTCTCCGCGTGGCACTTGTAGCAGAGCTGGTTGATCGTATCCGCCTTGAGGTTCTTCTCCAACTGCCCGTGCGGGTCGTGGCAATCGGAGCAGACCATCTTGCCTTCCATGATCGGATGGTGCGAAGGCAGGTGGTTCTGGGCGAACTTCTTCTGGTGGCACTTGTAGCAGGCCTCAGGCTCCTGCACGGACATCGCCAGCCGCTTGGGCTGCTCGACGCCGAAGTGGTCGATGTTGACGACCTGCAGGACTTTCGAGTGCGGGTGCGGATTGTGGCAGTCCGTGCAGGACACCCCGTAGCGCTCGTGGGTCGAGGCGTGCCAAGCCATCGTCGGCGAACTCGTCTTGTGGCAGCTCAAGCAAAGGTCCTTGCGCGTGGCTTCGATGATTTGGCCGTGCGGGTCGTGGCACGTCGTGCAGTTGAAGCCGTTGGGGCCGCCGATCTGGTGCGGCCCGGCGATGCGCAATGAGTCGCGCATGTCGCAGTGGCACTTCAAGCAGAGGTCAGGGGCTATGGCGCCAGGTTGTGCGACGTGCCGCGGAGCGAAGGCAGATTCTGCTTTGCCGCGTCGGCCGCATTGTAGGAAACGAGCGTCGCCCGCGGGGGCGCAAAGGTTGCCACGCCGGGCACCGTGGTGGCCGGCGTTCCCGCCGGCACGTTGTAGTGGCCGCGGTGGCAATCGACGCACGTCACGCCGCACTGCGCGTGCTTCGAGGTCCGCCACTGACTGCCGGGCGAGCATTGATTTTGCTCGTGGCACTTCAAGCAGGCCTCGGCGCGGGCGATCGGATCGACGCCCTTCTTAAAGCTGAAAATCAGTCCCGGCTCTTTGCCGCGGGCTTCCACGTGCCGGCTGGCCGGGCCGTGGCAATCTTCGCAGTGCAGCACGCGGTGGACGTTCTCGTGAAACGCCTTGACGTAGGCTTCGTGGCACTGCATGCAGATCTCGTCGTCGTTGACCATCTCCGCGCCCTCAAGCTTAGGAACGGCGCCATGGACGGCCGTGTAGGAGACCTGCCGGAAGGCGTTCTCGGCCTTCGGCCAGCCCGGATCTATGTTCGTCTCCGCGCGGCGCGGCGGCGGGGCCTCGCTGCGACAGCAGGGGTCGTTTGAGGACCGGCACGAGGCAAAGCCCAATCCCAGCAGGCCCAGTAAAACAAGTGTCATACCCCGTTGCCGGGATCGACTGGTGTCATGCGTCACGCTTCGCACGATCCTACCTCCATGTAAGACGGTCAGATCAGTTTTCATATTCCGGTGATTCCGCCATTGGCGTTTGCCACGCCTTTGACTTTTTGCAGCTTGAACCCGGTCATGCCATGCGAGACAGCTTTAGGGTCTGTAGCGCTTATTCTCTTTCTCGCCATAATTCCGCGAGAGGTATGATGAAATTATGGACTGCCGTTACAGCTTAAACCTGTTGTTCCGGGGATTTGGACATTGCCGCTTGCGAAAAATGGATGACTTTGCCGGTTATTCCGCTGGCCACAGACAAGAGGAATTAGACCAATACCGCCGAAAGTCGGGTTATAAGCAAAACGAAAACTGGCATTTACAAGAAGTGTCAGAATTGCTACGCTTTGCCGCCTCGAAAAACTGGCCCGACTTTTCTTGTCTGAGGACTTACGGAATGCACGACAGTCATCTGCTGAGCTGGCGCCTTCTGAATTGGGCGAAAGCCGTCTTTCGGCTCCTTGCCTCGTTGAAACTCGCGGTGACGCTGATTATCCTGCTAGCCGCGGTGCTCGCGGTGGCGACCTTTATCGAATCCGATCAGGGCCGCGATATCGCACGCTGGTACGTCTATACCACGGACTGGTTTATCGCCGTGCTGGGCATGTTGGGAGTGAACATCCTGGCGGCGGCGCTAATCCGCTTTCCCTGGAAGCGGCGGCAGATCGGCTTTGTGATCACGCATTGTGGGCTGCTGGTGCTGCTATCCGGTTCGATCGTGACTTTCCTTTACGGCGTCGATGCCGTGCTCGCCCTGGAACAAGGGGAGACGAGCGACCACGTCACCATGCGCGACACGAACCGCATCGCTGTTCAATGGCAAAGTTTGCCCAATCAGCCCGAACGGCCAGTTTCGGCATTCCTTTTCCATCCCGGACCAGTCGATTGGCCAGAGGGAAAAGTATTACGGGTCGGCGCTATCAACGGCATTGAAGTCCGCGTGACGCGCTATCTGGCACATGCCAGGCCGTCGGAAGAGTGGATGACCGCGCCTGACGGAAAGGGCATCGCGGCCCTGCGGTTTTCGCTTGCTGGGCCAGATATCGAGGGTAGCCATGAGCAATGGCTAACGGCCAGCCGTTTTGGCGGCGGCACGGCCGTCGGTTCCGCCAAGGTCGAGTTTCGCCAAGCCGACGCCGACACGATGCTTGAAGATTTTCTCCATCCGCCCGCTAGCGAGAATCTCGATCCGCAGGGCCTGCTTTCGATTCACTACCAGGGCAAGGTCGAGCACTTGTCTGTGAGCAAAAGCCTGGGCAAGAAGTGTCCGCTGGGCGATGGCGCGTCGGTCGAAATCGCCGCCTATATGCCCAACGCCAAACCCCAGGCCGACGGCAGCTTTGTGAACCTGGGACCGATGCCGGTCCATCCGGTGTTGGAATTGAAGGTCTATCTGCCGGGCGCGAAAGACCCCGTTCGCCAGTATGCCCGGCCCTCGTTCGCCAATCCGGACGGCATGCGCGCTGTCAGTTGCCCGGTGAAGTTCTGGTATCACCATCCGAAGGTCGCTGCCGAATCGGCCGTCGAGTTGCTTTCCACGTCCGACGGCAAGCTCTACTGCCGCGTGGGCAACGGCAAGTACGAGCCGCGGGGCGAGGTCCATGCCGGCGAC
Source organism: uncultured Planctomycetia bacterium (assembly GCA_963707295.1). Lineage (GTDB taxonomy): Bacteria > Planctomycetota > Planctomycetia > Pirellulales > Thermoguttaceae > JANXQG01. Next base: position 271,045 of record CAVPPL010000005.1, on the reverse strand, counting down.
CTGCTGGAGGCATGGCCCAACACGTCGCTGGCAATCGTGAACTTCCTGCCTCGCGCCCGACGCGAACTGGTCTTCACGCCGGTCAAGCCGAGTCGCGGTGGGGCACCCTCTGGGTCCGAGAACTACGAGGCCGCCGCGCAGGTCGAATTGACCGTCGGCGACACGACTCGCAAGCTCTGGATGCAACGCGGCGACCAAGGCGGCATGCCGCTTCCCGTCAAGACGGCCGCTGGAACCGTCACGGTCTCCTACGGCTACGAGAGCCTCCCGCTGGGCTTCTTGCTGAGCCTTGAAGAAGTTCACCCGCGGCATGAACCCCGGCGGCATGGGCGACGCCTCGTTCGCCAGCACCGTCCGCGTCCAGGACAAAGCCAGAAATTTCGACCGCAGCCGGACCATCTCCATGAATGATCCGCTGATCTATGGCAAATACACGTTCTACCAGTCGGGCATTTTGCCTAGCGGCACGGGCACATCGCTCACCGTGGCGTCCGATCCGGGCCTGCTGGCAAAGTACCTGGGCAGCATCATGACGTGCGCTGGCACGCTGATCATGTTCATCACGCGCTCCAAGCTGGCGAACATCTTGCCCTTCATCTCCTCTCGATCAACCGTCAAGAGCAAGGAACAAATTATGCGTAAAGCAATCGCGGCCAGCGTGGCCTTGGCATGCCTGTGCGGCTCGGCGAACGCAGCGTCTCCTCACAGACCAGTCCTTCGATTGGGCCGCGTGGCAATCGCTGCCGGTCCAGGACGGCGGCCGGCAGAAGCCGCTGGACAGCCTCGCCTGGGAAACGTGGCGCTTGCTAGGCAATCGCGTCAGCTTCACCGATCCGGAGACAAAGCAGACGCTGGATGCGACGGCGTTCTACGTGGCCTCGATGCTCGACTCGCCCACGTGGGACAAGAAGCAAAATCTCCCCTCTACCGTTGGGAAAGGGGCAGCGGGTGAGGGCATGGCATCGAAGTCCAACGCGGCCGGTACCTGCACCGGTTCCGCCACTTCTGCCAAGGCCGACAAGTGGGACGCCGTGCAGTTGCTGCTGGTCGATTCGGTCGACCTGCGCAAGCTGCTTGCCATGCCGCCGGGCGAGAAGTGTATTTCCCCGCAAGGTTTGCGGTCCGCCAAGATCCTGCCGCCCAGCGCGCATAGCCCGGCCACCTTCATGCTTTGGACGCAGCAACTGGTGTTCAAGGCCGACAACGAGCTTTCGCCGCTGGAGAAGCAGGGCGTGGAACTGTTCAACAAGCTGCGGGCCTACGAGGACCATCGCGCGGGCCGCCGCATGGAAATCCTGCCGGTGCCCGACTCGGAAAAAAAGGAGTGGATCTCGCTGGAGGGCCTCGTGCGGTCGCCGATGGACGACCAGACCGACCCCGACGGCGTGATCCGCGGCTTGCAAACCACGTTTTATCAACTGCGGGCGGCATACCTAGCCGGCTCGCCCGCCGAGTTCAACGAAGCCTCGCACAAGTTCATCGGCATCATCCGCCAGATCGGGCCGAAGCTCGGTACTTATCCGGCCGCGAGCAAGATAAACCTGGAAGTGGCTTACAATCATTGGGCCCCGTTCCGTTTCGCCTGGGCGCTGATGGTGCTGGCATGCATCGTTGTGCTTTTGAATATGGGTTCGCGCTGGAAGGCGCTTTATCCAATTGGTATGGCGGCGTATGTCTGTGCCATGGCGGCGATGGTCATCGGCTTCTTCATGCGGGTGACGATTTCAGGCCGCGCGCCGGTCACTAATATGTATGAATCAGTCGTCTACGTCGGCTTCGGCGTGTCGGCGATCGGCCTGATCCTGGAACTGATCTATCGCAAGCGGTTCATCGCAGTGGCTGCTGCCGCGGTCTCGACGGTTGCCCTCGTGCTGGCCGACAACTGCCCCAGTGTGCTGGATTCCAGCCTGCAACCGCTGCAGCCTGTGCTCCGCAACAACTTCTGGCTGGTGGTCCACGTGATGACGATCACGCTCAGCTACGCGGCTTTGGCCCTGGCGATGGGCATTGCGAACATCACGCTCGGCTACTTCATGGTACGCAGTGACAACCGCGCCACGATCGAGGCATTGAGCCGCTTCACCTATCGGGCGATGCAAGTGGGCGTCGTCTTGCTCGCCACCGGGACATTTCTCGGCGGCATGTGGGCCGCGTATTCATGGGGCCGTTTCTGGGGCTGGGATCCCAAGGAAGTCTGGGCCTTGATCGCCTTGCTCGGCTATCTGGCCGTGCTGCACTCCCGCTACGCCGGCTGGGTGCAGTTCCGCGGGCTGGCCGCGCTGGGCGTGAGTTGCTTCAGCCTGGTCATCGTCGCCTGGTACGGCGTCAACTTCGTGCTCGGCGCCGGGCTGCACAGCTACGGCTTCGGCGGCGGCGGCAAGTGGACGATGGGCACGCTCGTCGGCATTCAGGGGCTTTACGTGGCCATCGCCATGTGGCGCTCGCGCGCGTCGGCAATGCCTTCCCGCCCGCGGCTGCAAATTGCGCGGACATTCCTGGCGGATCAGGCCGGATCCGAACTCGCCGGCGAGCCCGCATGACGCGAAGTTATGGCCGTAAACGTTCAACTCCCTGGCGCATGCCGAGGGATAGAGTCGAATGGTACGGCTGCGATTCTGCCTTGCGCCTGCGGCGAAGTGAAACGGCATGACACTCCTCTGCTAAACACTCGGTGGCGTCCCATTGTCGTCCCTCCCTCCATGCGCTACCTTATGGAGAGGGTCAGGTTCAACCTGCGAGGGTCATTATGTCGGCCAGCGAGCGATTCATTTACTTCGGTTGCCCGCGGTGTACGTCGCCCTTGAAGGCCCCGATACGCAATGCAGGCCAACGGCGGCGGTGCCCGCGGTGCCAATTCGCCATCGACGTGCCGCGCGAGAGCCGGCGGACCGACTTCGAGGAATACTCAATCAACGACAACTCGGTGCCGGCCACGGATAGGGAGCCGGAGATCGCCTTCGAGTGCCCGGTTTGCCACACGCGGATGACGGCCCCGAAAGACCAAGTCGGGCAGCAGAAGAACTGTCCGGATTGTCGCACGACCGTGACCGTTCCGGCAATGCTTGCGCCGCGCAAGCAAGAAGTCCGCGCCCGTGGACGCCTACACCGTATGCGAAGACTTCGATCCGGCCGCGCCTCAGGCCCCGCAACCGGAGTACATAGCCGTTCATTGCGAGCGGTGCGGCACGCTGATGCAGATCGCGCCCGACCGCATTGGCTGCGAAGTCACGTGCCCGGATTGCAAGAAAGCAAACGTCGTAGTTGCGCCGCGGCTGCGCGGCAAACGACGCACTACCACGACCGAATCGTACGAGGTCTGTGAGGAAAGCGGCCAAGCGCCGCCCGAATCGGTCGCCAATCAGGAGCATGTCGGCTTCGTTTGTCATTGCGGTACACGGTTGCACGCCCTGGCGAGCGAGGCAGGCGAGGAGTGGTCTTGCCCCGATTGCGGTCGAACAGTCACCGTGCCGTCGCCCCGGCGCAAGCGGCCCAAGCCCGACCCGACGAAGGAAATCGACGGCCAGTGTGATGCCCAAGCGGACACGACGCTGAACCGCAAGCATCTGTTGCCTATCAGCCGCCTATGTGGTTCAGCGATCGCTTCAAGAAAATGCTGGACGAACGTGGCCGCTTGCCCCAACGGCCACGGCCGCCGCGCTGGCCGCTCGTCTCCGGAGTGTTTAATTTTCCGTGGCGCCGCGGCTGCTTGGAAAAATGGGTCTGGCTCTCGGTCGGGGCGACGCTGATCGCGGCAATGGAGTTGTTGGGCTGGAGCCTAGGAAGGGGCATTGCGCCCGGCGCGGGCATCGGCGCCGCGGGGCCAGCGGTCCTCAGCATGTTATTCCAGCTCTTGGCCGGTTGTTTAGGCGTCTGCTGGGCGGGCGTGTTCTTCATCAACCTGTTGACTATCCTCGGCGACACGGCCGCGGGGGCGGACGACGTTGGGCAATGGCCCGAAGCCGTGGCCTTCGTCGACTGGGCCGGCAGTACGTTCTTCGTGATCAACAGTCTGGCCCTCAGCGTGCTGGCAGGGCAAGGGATAGGCTGGCTGCTGGAGCGGGTCCAACTGCCCGGCGTATATGCGATCGTCGGAGTGCCGGTAGTGCTATTTCCGTGGCTGCTGCTCTCCATGCTGGAGGCGAATTCACCCTTGGTTCCGGTATCCAAAGCGGTCTGCGGCAGCTTCGTCAGCAAATGGCAGGCATGGATCGGATTCTATGTGGAGACGATCCCGCTCCTATTATTGATCGGCGCAAGTGCGATTGCGGCGACGCTTCTGGCGAGCCTTCTCTTGGCCATACCGGTGTTGGCGATGACGACGGTGGCGGTGCTGATGATCTATTTCCGCCTGCTAGGGCGGCTGGCATGGTGCTGTTCTCGGTGACGAGTTCGCCGCTGTCGGTCGAGGTCACACCACGTCCGCCCAATTGCTTCAATCGATATAACCAGACGAGTACTGTTGGCGCGTTTCCCGGCGGAGTCGATGACCAGGCGAGGCCGCGAAGATTATGAACTTATGTTTTATTTGGCAACCCTAGCGAACGAATGATGAAAAGGCTGTTTCCGTTCCGCTCGATTGCGTAAGAGGTTCTCAAACGGTCTGTGTTGACCGAACCGGCTTTCAGATTCCGCACAATCTTAAATCGAGGTTTTTAATGTCCACCGCGACTCCTGCAATGTTGGCGTTTCGCTGCACGCGCTGTTGGCAAAGCAATGTAGCCGAAAGCGACCAATGCGGCGCGGAAGTGCAGTGCCGCCATTGCGGTCACGCGTTGATTGTTCCCGACGCCACCCCGCAGCGAATTGCGTTGGCGGAAGAAGTTTCGCTGAGCCTTGCCAAACAACCGCCCTCTGGGCAACTCTTTCAAGAAGCGCCTCCGAGCAATCGTGAACTAGAAAAACTTGTCCGACAGGAGTCTTACGTTCCGATGAATCAGCGAGTTTTTTCCAGTTACCCTGCAGCGTCGATTCTCTCCAGGTTGATTGCCGTGTTTATCGACGGGTTGCTGATGATCGCCTCGTTTGGACTGGGATTGTGGCTGACGTGGAAGTTGTCCACCCTAGGTATGGCGGAAGACCCGTTGGAAGCGTTGCAGTCGTCGGAATCATGGAGGCCGACGACCGTCATTCTCATTGGTTCGATTGCAGCCATACTGTGCTTGGGCCAGTGGATATTCCTTTCAAGATGCGGACAAACAGTCGGCAAGATGTTGATGTCGATCCGAATCGTAAATTTGAATGGACGAGTGCCCGGCTTCGTTCAGGCGGTCGTACTTCGCAACTGGCTTCGTAATCTTCTTTCATGCATTCCCTTCTTCCCCCTCGTCGATCTTTTGTTTGGCTTGGGCGGCGATCATCGGTGCATTCATGATTGGATATCAGGTACTCGCGTCGTCTCAGAATGTGCCTGACATGCTCCAATTCACTTTGGCTATACTCGCCGCCGTCGTCGCCTCGACCGCCTCCGCCGCCGAGCCGCAGTTGCCGCCGCTCGCCGAACATTTTGGCATGGAAGAGGCCGCCGGCCTGCGCTGGCTGCATTTGAGCAGCCGCAACGGCGATCTGCCCGTCCCGACAAATTCCCGCCAGCAGACCGCCGCCTTGATTGCCGACTTGGACAAGGACGGCCGCAACGACTTCGTGCTCGCCTTCCGCGAGAAGGGGCCGGCCCTCGTCTGGTATCGGCGGACGGCGACCGGCTGGGACCGCTATGTTATCGAAAAAATCTGCGATATCTTCGTGGCCGAAATGGCGAAGTGGACCGAGAGCCGCAAGGAACCGGACAACCCCAAGGCCCAGGCGCGAATCTTCTATGGCGACGGCCGCGGCGGATTCCGCAAGACGGTATTTCAAAAGGGCATCGGTTTTCACGAAGCGCAGGCCTGCGACCTCGACGGCGACGGCCACCCCGACATCCTCAGCAAGCCGTACAATTGGGAGACGCCGCGAGTCGATATTTGGCTCAATCGCGGCAGCAATGCCGCTCGGCGCGGTGGGAACGAGCGGCAGCTTCCATGGGCCGGTCGGCTTGCAGCTTTACTAGGCTCTTAGTCGCTCAGTGCAAGGACACCGAACGCGGTTGCCGCGTCGGACATGAACTTGCCGACGTGGCTGGCGGGGTCGCGTTTCTTGATGACCGATACAGTTCGCCAAGCCCCAGTTGCCGATTGATGGCTCCTGAGCCACTGCCGCCCCATAGCCAATTTCGGGTCGTCGTGGGGCAAGCCGGCCAGGTGCAGGACGTGCAAGGAGAGGCCGGTCGCGTAGCCATCGGATGCGTGGTCTTGCGGGCTGCCGTCCCGGCGGACCCATGTCCCCAGCGAGGGCAAGCTCCAGCCGCCGTCGGCCTGCTGCACGGCGAGCAATTGATTGCATAACTTCGTCTGCTTGGCCTTCGTAAGGATTCCGTCGAGCTTGGCGGCTGCCCAAAGCGCCCAGGCTTGATTGTGAAGGTTTTGATGCGGAAGTCCGGTTTTCAGATAGCTGCGGAGCCGCGGACGCCGGCATTGGCGTCCGCGTCGGATCCTGGGTAGTAGCCCGGCGCGGTTCCGACGGCGATCGCCGCCAGCGCCGCGCCCCAATAGCGAGAGGCCGCCTCTTCCCACGGCGGACCGTCAAAACTGATCCATTCCCAAGATCCCCGGTTTTCGCCGCTCGGCGTCTGGGTTGCCCAAAGATTCGTAAACGCCTGCTTCGTCGCCTTACTCGGAGAAGACGCTGCGCTGAGAGCGGTCATCGGTAGCGAGAATCAGGGCGTTGAAAACGGCCTCGGTGCCCCAGGATTCCTTTTTCTTCCGCTGCGAGTCGTTGTAATATAGGCCGAGTTCCTTCGTATCCAGCCGGCTCCAATTGGCGACCCGCATCCGCGTTTGGGCGAGCAAGCGCGTCTCCTCATCGCTGGGCGTTAAGCTGCCGCTCGATTTGCGGAGGGCCGGCAGCGCCAGGGCATAGGGCACAACGGTGTGGCAACTGATGCACGACGATCGCGTGGCGCCTTCGCCGCGGCTGTCAAAGGCGAACCATGCCTTCTCGCGCACATCCAGGTATTTTCTTGCTTCGTCCGGCTTCCAAGGCGCGGCGTCGCCAGCGGCAACGGCCATCGTGTACGCCAGAACCAGCGCGAAGGCGATAAACGACCAGCGTGTTCGAATGGTGGAATCCTCCCGGATAGCTAAGTGAAATTGATTTCCGGCCACGGAAGCAAGTCTACCGTGCGAGATGAGGCCAATCAAGTTGTACGGGGATGGGGGAACGGATCAGCTTCGACTCCCGAATCTCGACCGACGAGCCTATCACCGCTCGCCAACACCCAGCCACAGGGGCAGCACCTATTCAATCGCTTAGGGCATCTCGGTAGCCGTGGCAGGCACATTGGTTCCCATGTCGTGTCGTTTGCGCTGCAATTCTCACCCATTGACCGCGATCTCGCCATGCGCATAATTGGATGCGAAGTCTCTCTCTTTTGTCCCCTCTCACTTTCTGGAGTTCTGCCATGAGAGCATTTTTGCTTACAGGTCTTGGTTTGAGTTTGGTGCTGACGGCGACCGTGGCCTCCTCGGAAGACAAGGCCGATTTGTCCGCGAAGTTGGTATGCCCGGTATCGGGCAAGCCGATCGACAAGTCGGTGTCATCCGAATTCGGCGGCGGCAAGGTCTGCTTCTGCTGCACGAAGTGCAAGGCGAAGTTCGATGCAGGTAATGCGACGTTTGTCGCGAAGGCAAATCTGCAATTGGCGGCGAGCGGTCAAGCCAAGCAGACCGCGTGTCCATTTTCAGGAAAAGCCCTGGACGCATCGACAACGGTAAACGTGGCCGGCGTTGACGTGCAGTTTTGCTGCGACAAATGCAAGGCAAAGGTTGCCGCGGCCAAGACAGATAATCAGATTCACATGGTCTTCGACAGCAAGGCGTTCAGCAAAGCGTTCAAGGTCGCCAAAGACAAGTAGCCCGGGATTCCAATTGCCGAGCATACCACGATCCGCTTTTTGTGAGAGCGGTAAAAGGTCACGGATCGCCTCCGAACGGCTCAATCAGCGCCAGCCTGGCCGCCCGAACGGTGCGCCAGGAGTCGGCCGTGTAGATGACGATTCCTGCCCAGGTGCAGACGAAGCTGGCGATCTGGGCCGCCGAAATCGACTCGCCGAAGACGAGCACCGCCAGCGCGAACTGGAGCGTCGGCGAGAGGTACTGGAGTATGCCCATCGTGGAAAGTTTCAGCCGCCGGGCGGCGGCCCCAAAGAACAAGAGCGGCATCGTCGTCACCGGGCCGCTCAACGCAAGGAGGCCGAGCGTGTGCAGGCCGCCGGGCGTCTGCGCCCGGTCGCGCTCAAGTAAGCCAAGTAAATCATCGCCACGGGCGTCAAGAACAGCGTTTCCACGGTAAGGCTCACAAGGCCGTCGACGGGCATGATCTTTCGCATCAGGCCGTAGAGGGAAAATGTGACTGCCAAGCTCGCGGCGATCCAGGGCACTTCGCCGGCGAAGCTCGCCAGCACCAGGAAACCGGCGAAAGCCAGCACGATGCTCAGGGTTTGCAACGGCCGAAACCGCTCGCGGAAGACGACAACACCCAAGAGGACGTTCAACAGCGGGTTGGCAAAATAGCCCAAGCTGGCCTGGAGAACCTGGCCGCTGGTAACGGCGTAAATGAAGACGAGCCAGTTGGCGGCAATCAAGAGCGTGCTCAATCCCAGCATGAGCAGGAGCTTGGGGCTTTGCAGTTCTCGCAACAGTTCCTTCCACCGCGCCAACACGGCGACCATGACCGCGAGAATAAGAAACGACCAGACGATCCGGTGGGCGAGGATCTCATACGCCGATACATACTTCACCGCCTTGAAGTAAAGCGGGAATACTCCCCACGAGCCGTAGGCGGCGATGCCATAAAGGATGCCTAAGCGCGATCGGTCTTTCTCGTTCACGGGCCCAACGCCAACATGTTTATTATGACAAACCGTCTACTCTCCCACGCGCGGCTTGACGTTAATCCGCATGTTGTAGAACGAACGGTAGACGAACACAACCGAGAGCACGAAGAAGGCCGCGGCCAGCACGTGCGTCAGTTCGGGGTGGCCGTCCTTCACCAGCCCGACCGCCATATCGACGGCCAGCAGGCCGAACAGCGTGGTGAACTTGATGATCGGGTTCATGGCCACCGAACTGGTGTCCTTGAACGGATCGCCCACAGTGTCGCCGACGACGCATGCGTCGTGCAACTCGGTTCCCTTGGCCCGCAGCTCGGTCTCGACGATCTTCTTGGCGTTGTCCCACGCGCCGCCGGCGTTGGCCATGAAGATGGCCTGATAGAGGCCGAACAGGGCGATGGAAATCAGGTAACCGATGAAGAAGAACGGCTCGACGCAGGCGAACGCCAAAGTGACGAAGAAGACAGCGAGGAAGATGTTCCACATGCCCTTCTGCGCGTAGAGCGTGCAGATTTCGACCACGCGTTTGCTGTCTTCGGTCGAGGCTTTGTCGGTCGTAGCGAGCTTGATGTTGGCCTTGATGAACTCAACCGCGGCGTAGGCCCCGGCAACCACGGCTTGGGTCGAAGCGCCGCTGAACCAGTAAATGATCGCGCCGCCGGAAATCAGCCCGAGCAGAAACGGCGGGTGCATCAGCGACAGGCTCGTCATGTGCTCCGTGAGGCCGTTGGTGAGCGTCATGATGATGGAGAAGATCATCGTCGTCGCGCCGACGACCGCCGTGCCGATCAAGACCGGCTTGGCCGTCGCCTTGAAGGTGTTGCCCGCGCCGTCGTTCTCCTCCAACAGCTCCTTGGACAAGGCAAAGTTGGGCGTGAAGCCGAAATCGCGCTGGATCTCAGCGGACGCGCCGGGCAGCGTTTCGATCATGGAAAGCTCGTAGACACTCTGGGCGTTGTCGGTGACCGGGCCGTAGGAATCGACGGCGATCGTTACGGGCCCCATGCCGAGGAAGCCGAACGCCACCAGCCCGAAGGCAAAGACCGCCGGCGCCTGCATGATATCGGCCCCGACACCGCGGCTGACGAGGTAGGCCACACTCATCAAGGCCACGATCGTCATGCCGAGCCAGTAGGCGCTGAAATTGCCGGCCGTCAGGCCGGAGAGGATGTTCAGGGAAGCGCCGCCTTCGCGCGACGAGTTGACGATCTCGCGGACGTGCCGCGAGGAGACCGACGTGAAGACCTTCACCATTTCCGGAATGACGGCGCCGGCAAGTGTGCCGCAGGTGATGATCGTACTCAACTTCCACCACAGCGTGTCGTCGCCGCCCAGATCAGGGATCAGCAGTTTGCTGCTGATATAGGTGACCGCGACCGAAATGACCGACGTGATCCAGACGAGCGAAGTGAGCGGGTGCTCAAAATTGAATTTCGCCGCCTGACCGTACTTGGGCTTCATAATCGCTTCGTTGACGAAATAGCTCCCGACCGAGGTGATGACCATCATCACTCGCATGGCAAAGATCCAGACGAGCAACTGCACCTGCACCGTCGGCGAATGCACCGCCAGCAGGATGAATGTGATCAACGCCACACCGGTCACGCCGTACGTCTCAAAACCGTCAGCCGTCGGACCGACCGAGTCGCCTGCGTTGTCGCCCGTGCAGTCGGCGATGACGCCCGGGTTGCGGGCGTCGTCTTCCTTGATCTTGAAGACGATCTTCATCAGGTCGCTGCCGATGTCAGCGATTTTGGTGAAGATGCCGCCCGCGATGCGCAGCGCCGATGCGCCGAGCGATTCACCGATGGCGAAGCCGATGAAGCAGGCGCCGGCCAGATCGCCCGGCACAAAGAGCAAAATGCAGAGCATCATGAACAGCTCCACCGAGATCAGCAGCGTGCCGATCGACATGCCGGCCTGCAACGGGATGGCATAGCACGGCCAACCCTTGCCGGCCAGCGAGGCAAACGCGGTCCGCGAGTTGGCGAAGGTGTTCATGCGGATGCCGAACCAGGCCACGCCGTACGACCCGGCGATGCCCAGCACGCTAAAGGCGAGAATAATCCCCACACGGTACGGCTCCATGTGCTCGATGAAGCCGAAGTAGGCGACGATGATGGCGCCGATCAGCAGCCAAAGGATCGCCAGGAACTTGCCCTGCGTTATAAGGTAGGTCTTGCAAGTCTCGTAGATCAGATCGGAGATTTCCAGCATCGCGCGATGCACGGGCCGCCCCCGCATCTGGGCGAACATGATTAGCCCGAACACCAGACCCAGCGCGCTGATGACCAAGCCGGCCAGCAGCAATGTGTGCCCGGACATGCCGCCGAAACTGGCAACGTTAGCGTCATCCAGTCGCGGCAGCACAAGATTGGCCTCGCCGCCGTGGTGCGAAGGTTCGGCGGACGTGGCCGTTTCCGCCACTTTTGCGGCTTCCGCGATGCCCGTCGGCAGCGCTACGCCAGCCAGCAGCGCGGCGACCATCAAGCCCAAAGCAAAAAAAATACGCCGTCCCAATAACCCAGGTTGATATCTCATTTCCAATTCAATCTTGTATGCTGTTTACGGTCAGGGTGAAACAAACTTCGCTAGTCAACAAAGCTGGGTTCATTCCCGGCTATAGCGAAAATATGCATTGGATTGCCGGTGACGGGGCACCCTTCACGGGGGGGCGGCCGTCGGTGCAGTTTATGGAACTCACTAATATAGAATTCGATCCTAGCACAAAGCACCGAGTCCAGCGGGGACAAGCGGTAAATTAAGCCCCAATGGTGACGGCAATTGCAGTTTCTGTCAAGGGTGGCAGGCGGCGAACGCGCGGTAAAAAGCCTGCCTCCCCGGAGAAGGCCGGGGCCTTTACTTGTCGCGGTCGATCAGTAGCGTCAAAGTGGTCCGCTTGAGGTCAAAGGTCACCGCGGAACTGTCGTCGGTCCAGGCAATTGAACCTTCCAGACGCCAGTTGATTAAATCGCGCCGTTTTATCGGAATTTCGATGTATTGCAGCCGCCTTCCTGCGCGGTCTTCAATAATGAATTCGTAGTAGCTCTTTGACCTGCCGCGCGAATGCGGTGCGTACGTGCTCATTGCACGTGCGGTGAAGCGTTCGTCGGGAGACATCAACTCTCGTCCATCGCAGATCGGCCGGAACTCGACCTGTAGCGTGCGAAGGATGCCGGCGCCCAGCGGCTCAATTGCCGCCGGACGCGAAACAAGACATGTTGTACTCATCGAAGTTTTCCTTTCAACATACCGCCAACCTTGCACTGCTCCGATGACGCTCAGCGGCTGAATTTCCAAAGCAGTATTGGAAGACCAGCCGCGCCGAGTATCCCGCCAAAAAGCATCCAAGGAAACAAGACTCGCTCATCGTGGATTTGGATCGCCGCGCAGAGAACAAAGCCTCCGAAACTACCGGCGAATAAGCCCAAAACTCCTACGATGATGTAGTGAAAGGCGTTGAAATGCGGTCTCGAGTCGTTTTGCATAACGTTCTTTGCTCCAGTTAGGCTGGCGGATGGTAAAGTGCTTTGCTTCATAAAGTATATCTCGAAAAAAAAGGGCTATTGGGTTGAGCGAATTACGAAAAATCCTGCCCGTCTTTCCCGCGATCGACAATCTGCCGCAGGGTATCCAGATAGCGGGCGAACGCCTTGCGGCCCTTGGCCGTCAGCCGCATCGCCGTGTGGGGGCGGCGGCCTTGGAACGACTTCGTCACGACCAGATAGCCGGCCTCTTCCAGCGTGCGGGCGTGTACGCTCAGGTTGCCGTCGGTCAGGTCGAGCATCTCCTTGATCTGGTTGAAGCTGAGTTCCGGCGCCACGGCCAGCGCCGAGACGATCGACAGTCTCGCCCGTTCGTGGATCACGGCATCGATGTCGCCGGGTTTGATCGGATCGCTCATGGGACCTGCTTTTGTTTGCCGACGACATACACGCCAAACAACACGTGCAACAGCCCGAACGACGCGGCCACCGATAACACGCCATGCTCGGGAAAGAAGAAGAGCGCGGCGATCCCGGCCGCAAGAAAGGCCAACCCCAGCACGCGCGGCGGGCGGACCGAGAACAGCCCGGCCGTATAGACGCCCGTGCCGTAGAGCATCATCCAGATCGGCGCGATGTAGCGGATGCCTTCCGGCTGCGAGTGCCCGGTAACGACGAAGAACTGATAGCTCAGCACCGCGGCCACGACCACGCAGGGACTCAGCGCGAAGGTGGCCACCTGGGCGGGCCGCGCGTTGATCGAGATCCGCCGCCGCCGGGCCATGCGAAGGGTAAGTTGGGCGTTCACCGCGACGGCAACGATCGCGATCGCCACCCACATCACACAGAACACCACGCGCTGGTTCGGCGACAAGTTCATGATCGACTTGAAATCGCCCGACTGGAGCATCCACAAGCTGACGCCGCAGCCGGCAAAGACGAGCATGCCGCCGACAATCGACGCCGCGCCGGGCAGGAGCGTGTAGAGGGTGGCCGTTTCCATGATGCGTTGGATTTCGCGCATGCGGTTTTTGGCTTCGTTGACGTCCATCGGGCGGCTCCGTGGTGAAAGTACTTTATATCATAAAGTATTATCGGCGAAAGGAATGCCGTGTCAAGGAAAAATACGACCACGCCACCCCGAGGGGGTGACGAAGCTCAGGATAATGGCGGCCGATTTCAGCGACCTCGACGTTTTCGCTTCGCGGCGGGGGCGTCGCTCGCGGGCGCGTCGATGAACTGCACAACCGCTTCGTTATCGAAATAGATCTGCACGTAGCCCGGCCCGGCGAAGATCGCATGGCCGTCGCGATAAGCGACCGCCAGCGGATGATCGATCTCGAAGCGGTTGCCGTTGTGCAACTCCACGGTGAATACCCGGAAGGGTCTTCGAGATAGAAAGGCCTGTAAAAGCCCCTGAAAATTCTCGACGGTCATGCTCGCTCCTTGGCTTTCATTCGTTTCGTCCATTCTAGCTCGCCGCTGTCTTGCCGGCAACTTCTCGCTCGATTTCGTTTCTAGTGTAGTGTCTCAGAATTGGCGAAACGTATAATGGCAAATTGCGAAGGCTGGGTGGCACGTCCTGAGCTTCAAGCGAAGGGCGTGATTGCCGTAACACGCCCTTCGCCGGAGGCTCAGAGCGTGCCACCCATGAATCACCATTAGCGTGAGACACTACACTAGTTATGTTTTCGCCACCGCGGGCCTGCCGCCAACTGAGCGCATGTTCGGCCGCTCGGAGCCGCGCCTTTAATACTTCAGTAGTCGTGCAGGGCCACAAGGCGATCTCGCGCATTTGCCTAGTGGCGGCCGAGCGTAGCGAGTCCCACCGGGAAGCTTTGAGAAATGGTGGGACTCGCGGTGCTCGGCCCAGCCCACCGATATAGGCCCGCGGCGACGACGGCGGCCGGCCGAGGTTTTTTCTTCGCAATTCGCGCATTTGCAGAATCCTCCGTTTTCTGCGGGGTTTCCGGGCTTTTTCCGGTATGGATTGAAGCAGGACGAACCCAGGATCGACCCAGGACAAACCCAGCGTGAACCCAAAATGCACCCAGGAAACGTCTTCCGTCGCCGCGCTTGGCCGGGGACACGGTTCTTGTCGTCGGGGGCCGACTTTTCTTGTTGGGCTTCTTCATAACTGTTTGTTTCCCGTTTTTCGCGGGAAATAACGGGGTTTTGCAAGGCTTAGCCAGGGTAGGACCGGGGTAGGATTCGAGCAGAACCGCAGTAGGGCTTGGGTAGGACCGCAGTAGGATTCGAGCAGGAATACGTCTTGTGGCTTGTCGTGCCGCGGCGTTGACCGAGGCGCGGACGTTGCCGGACATGCCGTGCCCGCAAGCGCACGCGGAGCCGGCTATAGTTATCATTAGATAACTACACACAACAGTCCTCTATATATTATCCGACTGGATTGCCCTGCGAAAATCGAGGAAATCTTTTCTCGCATGGCTCTGGGCGCGGCGTTTCCGGCCCCGGCGAGGCGGCCCTAAGTGGCGTTGCGGCAATGGGTTGCGGCGACGCGCCAAAGGCCTCAAGAAAATATTTTTGGCGATTAAAAACAGGAGCACATATAACGCGCGTTATTAAAAACGACCGAGCGGAAAGCACTCCAAGACGGCGCGGAAAGGGCATGTCGCGAGTGCCACGGAAAAGTTTGCGCACCGTCTCGCCCCGTAAGGCCGCTTACGGTCCGCGTCCGAGAATGCCATCGACTTGCCCGGTGGAAGTTTACGCTCATCGCTACCAAGCAGCGTTCGCACAATCTCTTTCCTTCCCCGCGTTCGCAGCGACGGCTCCGCCGTCGCTGCGAACGCGGGGAAGGCATGGCAAAGGACCGGTTCTGATGTAGCGACGAGCGTGAGGCTCCACCGGGCAAGCCGGTGGCATCGCGGAACGCAACCGAGATAAGCGACGCTTATAAAACTGGCGACAACCGGCCTGATTTCGCGCACGCGCACGCCGGGCAGGCCGTCACGATGGGGAAAGGAATCTCCTCCCCTCCCTCACTTCTCCTGCGAGCGAACGGTTCCTGGCGCGTTCCGGGGACCGCTGCTTTCCCTTTCTTCCGGGATTTCCACAGGCTCTCCGCCAGCCTTGCTGATGAGCGCGCGGAGAACCTTCTCACTGATGGTGCTGGGGATAAATCGCGCGGACCCATCGGCCATCGCAACGTAGAACCCGTCCGCAAAATAGCCGCCCAGCGCCGGCACGGGCTTGTTGGGATCGTAGGGGATGTCTTCGGGCTTGGTCCAGGGGATGTCTCGCTTGGCTTCCACCAACAGGATGGTGCATGAAGTGCCATCCGTGATCTCTTCAAGTTTGGTTCCCTGCTTGCCGTCGAAGATTGTACCCGGGCCGACCAAGGCAAAGCAGGACGTATTCTTCGACTCGGCCGGTTCCTCCGGGCGGCAAAATACGTCCGGCATCTTCTCCAGCACTTTCTGATTGTGCCGGCTGTCCCAGGCCTCGCTGAAATCGTACCAATCGTAAAGCGGCTTCTGTCCGAGGTACGGCAGCAAGGCCACGCGCCAACTGTAGGGCGTTTTGCCGTCGGGGCCATAAAGGACGGCGGGCGGAAGATGGCCGTTGGCTGAGTAGTAGTCGAGCATGGCCAAGGCGATCTCATGCATATGCCTGGCCGCGACCAACTTTGGCGCCAGCCGAATCCGGACTGGCAGGCTGCCGGCATTCAAGCTTTCCGCCAGGTTCGATGCTTCCGCCTCGGTAAAGGCCCCCGTAATTCTGCCCCGGTCGGAGATCGTGCTCATGATCGACGGCGCCGAGTAGAGTTCGCCATCGACGATAACGCCCAACTTGTATCTGAGGCTGCCCGACGTGTCGGGCAAGTGATCGCCGGTCAGCTTGGCGAACAGTTTTCCACCGGCCTCGTTGAATGTGAATGCGATCTCGTGATTTCCCATGTTGTCGGCGTCGGCCTTGACTTTGGTAAGATAGCGGCCGGTGACGTTCGAGGGGTCGGCGACGACGAGGACTTCCGTGACTTCGCGATGGTCCTGCTTCTTGGTGCGGCGAACAACGTCTGGATCGTTGGCCAAACTCTTATCCTCTTCGGCCTTGACCGGCATCCACCAGGCCACTTTTGTCCCCGCCGTATCGAGCACCTCGGTTTTCGCCGGGTATTTCATCGCCTGCTCGATTACCGCCTTGTTTTGACGATTGCTTGCCAGGATGCGGAACTCCAATGTGCCGGGCCGTGCCAGCAACCGCTCCGCGCCTGGCGGTCCGCGTCATTGCCGCGCAGCAGTGCGACTTCAATCCGCCCATCATCCAGTTTCCGGACTCGGGCCAGCTTCTCTGTGCCCGAGTTGAGCCGCTGGTCGATCGCATTCACGAGGCTCTCCATTTCCGAAGCCGACATGTTGGCCAGTGCCGAGGCCGGATCGACCTCGTAGGTCAAGATTGGTCCCGCCGGCGCAGACTCCTTGGGCTTCTCCGCCGGTAGCGCCGTGCCTCTGCCGTCCAATTTGGGAGGCTGCGCACCGGGCGACGGCATATCAGGCACGACGACCTGCACGTTGGTCTTCTCGCCAGGCTGGAGCGAGACGTTTCGGAATTCGACCCATTGGTACGGCCGGACTTGAAATTGGAATCGCTTGATCTGCTTCAGCGGCAGGTTTCGGAACGTGACCGTCCACTCGGTGACGTTGCCAGCAGTCGCTTCTTCTGAGCCGGAGCAAATGTGTTCCTGACCATTCACGTCCACGGCGATAAACCGTTCATTCATATCATTCAATTTTCTTGCAAGCAAGGTGAATAACTACATCGCCATTGGGCTTTTCGATCGGTTGCGAGAAGACGCCCTCATGCTTGACTTCGGCCAGGGGGTCCATATCGCGCTCGCTGCTCGATAGCCACGGCCCTGCGGCTACGCCAAAACGCAGCGACATCGTCATTTTGGTGCGAGGGATGATGAAACAGACTCCGTCAATGCCCGTTACAGAAACCCCGGCTCGTGTGGGTCTTCCGTATCGTCCCGCGCGGGGACTTTCGGGGAGCGAGGGATCGAGTCGCCATTGCGTCGCGATGCCAACCGGTGCCGGAGGCAGATTACCTACTCGGACTGCAATTTCACGCGCGGTTAGGTCCTTCCGCCAAGGAATCCAGGCATTGCCAAGGTCATCATAGGGACGTTCGCGCAGCGGCGAACCGTCCGGCCGCCACCAGGGCATGTCTTTCGACGGGTTCTCTGAGATGCCGAGCAGTTCAACAGTGACGCCGCTAAGCAGCCGGGCCTCGAATGACGGCTTCGCAGCCGGAACGCTCGAAATGGTTCCTGGCAACTTTTCTGTCTTGCAATTCCAGATCTCCACAAGTCCATTCCAGTTTGCGTCAACCCCGCCTACTGCCAGCAAGTCTGCGTTCAACGCAATCGCGAAAGGCGCCCATTGCGCGAAACCCGCGGGCCGGATTTCGCGCTTGAGCGTACCGCCTTCGCTATCCAAGAACTTGATCGAGTGGCGGTCGCAGAGGACGACAACGCACTTTCCGTCGTGCGCGAACACGACCTGTTTTGCCGGCGTTCGGGCCGTGGCCGACCATTCCATGACGCCCTTGGCAATGTGAAAGAGACTGACGCGGCCCCCGACCCTGGTTCCGTCTTTATCATGGAACTCATCATTGGTGCCAATCGCCAAGAGCTTACTGTCGGGCGAAAAGGCGACGGCGTATATGCCGCCATCTTGTATTGCCTTGACGAACCGCGCGGCCGGCTTGCTCGCTTCGAGGTTCCAAAGTACCGCGCCATTGCCCCAGTTCTCGTCGCTAACAAACCAGCCTCCCGCTTGCGCCAACCAATGACCATCGGGCGAAAATGTGACGCCATAGGGAAACACCATTGCTACCAAATCTTCTTTGACCGTTCCGGTGCCCACGTCCCAGAGCTTCAACCGGCCGGGACCTGGGGAGCGACGGACGCTCCCTCGGCCTAACTTGGCATCGTCCGCGTAGTCGCGAAACGAATTGCCGGACGTGGCGAGCGTTTTGCCGTCGGGCGAGAAGGCCAACGATTCAATGCTTCCCATGGCTCGCTTGATCGGCGTCGATTTATCGGGAGTCTCCTTCTCGGCCAGTCTCGCTTTCGCATCGTCCAGCGACCGCAGCAATTTACCGCTTTGAACGTCGAAGAGTTTCACCTGGCCCAAATTTGTGCCGACGGCCAGCGTGTTTCCATCCGGTGAGAACGCGAGGATCGAGACTTGGAAAGCGGCCGCGCCGGCGGGATAGGCCAACAAGGCGGCTTCTTCTTTGGCAACTATTTGCAGCGAGGCGAACGTTTTGCCTGTCGTCACATTGATGAGTTTAACTGTCTGTTGGTCGTTGGCGGCGGCGATCAACTTGCCGTCAGGGGAAAAGGCAATCGTGTTGACAGGAAAGCCGGGGGCGAAACGGTGTATCGGCGTTGACGATTCAGATTCTGAAACGGTTCCTGGCACCTTTTGCGTTCCTGGCACCGTTTGCGTTCCGGCCTTGAGCGAAGTGAGAAACGCCTTGATTTCGTCGGCCCGGTCGGTGATGGTCTTCTTCGGCCCGTAGCACTTGACGAAATGCAGTCCGTCCTCGCCGGGTATCTGGAAGATTGCGCCGAGCATGCGGTAATCGGGGCGAGTTATCGACGGGGCCCTCGGCGCCGTCGAGTCGTTAAACGTTCCGGTAAGGTTGACGAGCGTAATCTTGATTCCTCCGGCGTCAAGGGTTTCCTTTTGTTCCTTGTTCAACCTTCGTGGCAAACTGTCCCTCCCAGCGGGCGATATTGGCGTCCAGGGGGCCGTGGGACTGGCTAACCGTGAGCCGTCCGTCGGCCTTGTCGCCTTCGGACTTGGGGATGGCATACTCGGCTTGGAGAAGAGTTGACTTGGGAGTTTTGCGAACCCACGATTTCGGTACGGTCCAATGGGCCGTATCAACGTCGAGCGTGCCGCTGTCCTCCAGGGGATTAGTGGGTGCAAAACGATCTTTGGATTCTGAAACGGTTCCTGACACCTTTTGTGTCTCAGGCGACTTTTTCTCCTCCACGGGGACAACGGCCTGCACATCAGTCTTCTGCCCCGGACTTAGCGCCACGTTGTGGAACTCGATGGTACGAATTGGCCGCGTGCCGATGCGGAATCTCGCGATATCGGACAGCGGCGCATCAAACGTGAACTCTTCCTTACGGGCGCCTACTTCCTGATTACCGCCTATGCTGACTCCAAGCGGAATCAGCTCACTGTGGTTTCTCGTCACCGCCACGACCGCGAAACTGCGGTCCTTCACCCCCGACGAATTAACGGCGATGCCGACGAACGCCTTGCCGTCCAGGTTCTGCCCTATGGAACCAAGTTGGCTGCCGCCTTCCAAGGCGACAACGTCGGAGCTATTCGGCTTAACCTCAATTTCACTCGTCCTTTCCAGCGGTCCCACCATGTACCGCAACCGCACGGTGACCGCGCGTGAATCTGTCTTCGGGCTCGCAGTACAAGTCAGCCAGCCGAGGGGCTCGCCGCGGCCGTGAACCACGATCTGCATCAGGCCGTACGGATGAGCAGCAATCATGCCATTTGCGTTTAGCGGGATCGGCCGGCCCGCTTCATCCAAAAACGTCACGTCCTTAAAGCTTTGCTTTTCGAAGAGCGGATGCGAGAACCAAAGGTGCAAGAAACGCGGGTTGCGGTGATCCTCCTCCGTCCTGCTCGCGTCGCACGGAACCGGGCGAAGGAAAGCCAGCGTTTGCAATTCGGACGGATTGTCTGCCGGGGAGCCGTCCGGATGAATTGCTCCGCGCGGTTCGGTCTTGCTGTATTCATCCTGCCACGCAAGGAAGCGCAGTTGCGGTGATTCGGCTGATAAAGAGGCGCTCGCCGTGGGTGCCTGTGACATTGACGCTGTGTGTGATTGAGCTATTGGGCTCCCTGCGGCGGGCACAACGGCCTGCACGTCTGTCTTCTCGCCGGGATAGAGCGAGACATTGCGGAATTCGACCCATTGGTACTGCCGTGTTTGGAAGCGGAATGTCTTGACGTTGTTCAGAGGCATCTTGAGGAAGGTGCTGGTAATCTGATACAGCTTTCCGCCGCCGCCCGACTGAGTTTGCGCCGCAACGTGCGCTTGGCCGTCGAAGTCAACGGCGACAATTCGCGCATCTCGATCGGCGAACCTATGTGCGACCGATAGCATCGCGCTTCCGTCCTTCTCTACGGGCGGCGCGAAGACTGCATCCGGACTGGCCAGCGCGGCTTTACAGTCGGTAATTGTCTGCCACGGTCCGGCGGCTAGGCCGAAGCGAACGGTAATGGTCCGGCTTGCGACAGGAGCTAGCAGCGCGACCCCACCGATGCCTTTGGGGCTTCTGTCGAGCCCTGGCGGACTCGCTGACGAGGTATCGCACGGCGGATCAAATTGCCACTTCTCGCCAACCGTTCCCGCCGGCAAGTTGCGCAGCCGGACGGCGATCTCGCGAGGAATCTTGCCCTTTTCATCGGCTATCGAAGCGCCCAGCCAATCATACGGCCGCTCGGGCAGCGGCGAACCATCCGGCCGCCACCAGGGCCGGTCTCGCGACGGGTTCTCCGAGATACCGAGCAGTTCAACCGTAACGCCGCTGGGCAGATGGGCCTCGAAGGGCGGTTTCGCAGCCGGTTTGCTCCGAGCGGTTCCGGACACACTTTCCACTCTGGGCGGCGTGCCGGCGTTGCGCACCGATAGATCGGCGTAAATCACCCGGTAGTTCTGCGAATGTTTGGGGCTGTACCAGAAGATCGGCGTGTCGGACGCGCCGAGCGAAACACCTTTGCCCGCGTAGTGTGCGTCGGCGTCGGGCAGAAGTTGGTTGAAGAACATCAGTCCCCGCTGCACCCGGCGCTGAGTCTCCATGAACTTCCGTGACTTGGCCTCCCGTTCTTCCGCGTGCTTCTTGGCCCACTCCTTATCAACCACTGGCTTGATCGCCGATCGGGCCTTCCATGCTTTCATACGAGCGAGCATTTCGTCTCCACCGAGCTTGCGGATTTCCTGGTCGCCCCGCTCATCGCTCCATTTCTCCTTTTGGCTCCTGAGCGTCAATTCCTCGAACTTTCGGGCTAACACTTCGTTCCCTCTGAGTTTTTCCGGGGCGACATCGTTCCATATCATCGAGATTGTGATCTTGTTGAGCGCGTCCGTGAAACCAGGCGATTCCGGCCCGTCCGCCTTTTCAGCCAATGCCTTGAGCACCTGCTTTTCGAACTCTTGTTTTCGCTTCTCACTCGCCTTCCACTCCGCCGGGGCGAACTTTTCCCACAGCATCGGAATCAATGCCTTAAGCGTCAACTCCTGTAGCTTCTGAGTCTGCTCACCGAAGGGCTTCCCTTGCGTCATGTTGTGGTTCATCTCTTCCATGATCGTCAATGCCTGCTCTTCGAACAACTGCCGCTGCGCGTTCGACGGCTTTTGCCGACCCAGGAGCGATCGTTTCACGTTGGGACTGGAGGTCTTCCCACATTTGTTGGACATTGTACGTATCCCAAAAAGCTGCCGATGCGGTCATATAGTCGAGCGACTTCGGAAAAGCGCCGCCGGTCATGGTAGCGTATTCGTGGAACATCTCGATCAAGTCCTTTTCTTCCACCGGATGACCGGAAACGTCGGGCGTCGAAGGGGTGGCAGGAACCGATTCTGAAACGGTTCCTGGCACTTCTTCTGCTCCGGCCTCCTTTTTCTTGGCGGCAACCTCGCTTTCAAATGTGCGCAGTTGTGCCTCCGCAATACCTCGCTGCTTTCGCAGTTGCTCGACCTCTCGTTCCAACTCCGCGCGCTTTGGTGCAGGGAGGCTTCCTTCCGACGTGCGCCTCAGGCTGTTTTCCGCATCGCCGAGCTTGCCTTGAAGAGCGGCAGCCTGCTCACGCATTCTGTCCAATTCGTGAAGATATTCGATGTAGACTTGCCGTGCCATACGGGCGCGGACAGCAGCTGGGCCTTCTCCACTGCCGCTGTCGCCGAACCCGGGGGCCGCCGCTGGCGACTTTTCATCGCTTGAATCGTCACGCTGAATAAGTGCGCGAAGCTTCTGCTGCTGATCCTGACGGAGCATCTTGATCGCTTGTTCATTGACCTTCAATTGGATCTGCTCGGCTCGTCTCCCCAGTTCCTTGCCAGACTCCCTGAGAAACTTGATCTGTTCCAATGTGAGGCTGATCCGCTCACGTATCACCGGGTCGCTGGAAACCGCGCTCGAGAAACGCCCGTCGAAATCCTCCTTGATTGCCTGCTTCAGCCCCGCACGTTGTTTCAGCGTGAGCGCGTTCACGCCCTGTCCTTGGCGTCCCGATAGATACGATCGTTTTCTTGCTTCATCGCGGCGAGGATCGCCAGATAAGCCTTCTCCTGCTCGCTGGTCAAGGCCATGGGTTTACGGAAGCGAGGAATTTCAAGCAAGTACGCGGCAGACCGTCGAAAGGCGATTTCCGCTAGTTTTGCCGACTGGTCGGGCGTCAAAACCTGAGGAACCTTGTCCAGGGCCGTGCGCCGTATTCGATTCGACGAATCAAGCAACGCTTGCCGCGATTGCCCTTGCTTCTCAAGGGCAGTCTTGCGCTCGATCTGGTACGCCCAGGAGATTTGCTGCAACTTCTCCCACTGCTCGGGAGAAAGCGCGATATCCTTCCGTACCTGCTCCTGATCCAGCACGAAGTACCGACAGCTCGGCACGAGAAAGACGCCTTGGTCGAGCGCCGCCTGCATTCCAGGCACGGGTTCCAGCGATGTAACAGTGAAGTCCTTTCCTGGTGTGCCGCGCTGCCCAATCGCGGCTTCCGCCGGTGTCCACACAAGTTCCGCCAGCCGCGGCGTGGCGGGATTGATCTTCGATTTGGCGTCGGTCGTCACCCCGCCGCGAATCTCCGGTCCCACAGCGCGGATGGAGAGGTCACCGAAACGGTCGTCCTCGCCCTCGCGCCAGGTGCCGTTGTAGCGGCGCTCGATTCGCGACCATTTCAGGTCGATCTTGCCGGGGCCTTTTTCCTTGGCGACTGTGTCGGTGTAGGTGCCCGTGTATTCGCCCGGCGCGGTTTGTGTTAGCTTGATCTGGCCCCAGTCGTCGCCCTGCCAGTTGCCTGAAATGTCGGGTGGATTCGTGGAGACAACGCCCGCGGCGAAGAGGCTGATTCCGAGGAGGGCGAGCATGGGTAGGGTTCCTTTGAAGAGGCGAGGGCGCTTATACAAGCCCGATGCGCGTAGCGCCAGTCCCTCGCTCACGCGTCGGGTTATGATCGGCAGAACTGTACTCATCACGCTCCGCCGTGATGGATTCATCTCGGCGGAGCGAGATGAGTACGTTGGGCAGCGGGACGGCGGTTGGCTGCTGGACGTGGGCGAGACATTGCTCCAGGAGCGCGGCGACTTCATGGGCGGATTGGAAGCGATCTTCAGGCCGCTTCGCCATGAGCTTGGCAACGATGCCGCAGAGCCAGTCGGGGATGTCCGGATTGATCTCGCGGATCGGGCGCGGTTCCTCGTCGGTGATCCGCCGCAGGACGCCGTAGCTCGTCTCCGCGCGGAACGGCGCGCGGCCGGTACACATCGCGTACAGCACGCTTCCCAGGCTGAACAGGTCGCTCCGCTGGTCCACCGACTCGCCGCGGGCCTGTTCCGGCGACATGTACTGCGGCGTGCCGGCGATGATGCCCGTTCGCGTAAGGCTGGCGTCGTCGACCGCGCGGGCCAGGCCGAAGTCGGTCAGCTTGACACGCTCTACACCGTCGGCGAGGAGGATATTGGCCGGCTTCACGTCGCGATGGACCAGCCCCTGCGCATGGGCGGCGGCCAGCCCGGCCGCGGCTTGCGTGCCGACGCGGAGAATCTCGACGAGCGCGAGCGGCCCGTCGCTATTGAGCCGGCGCTGCAAAGACGGGCCGCGGACATAGGGCATGACCAGGTAAGGGAGCCCTGCCGCCTCCGCCACGCCGTGGATTTCCATTACATTGTCGTGGACCACGGCGGCAGCCGCCTTGCCCTCGCGGGAGAAGCGTTTTATCGCCGCGCCGCTGCTGCCCAGGTGCGGGGCAAGGATCTTGATCGCCACGTAGCGGTTCAAGGCGGCGTCGAACGCCTTCAGCACGACGCCCATTGCACTACTGCCGATGACCCCCACGACTTCATAAGTCCCCCAGCGGCCGATCATGCGGTCGTCGTCGGTCGGCGCCAAGAGTTTTAGTATTGTGGCCTGGCTGGTGGAGGCTTCTTCGCTGGCTGCCGAATCGTCGGTGCGCGGGTCATCCGTGGCATCAAAGGGGACAGTCCCATTTTTGCTGTCGTCAAGGAGCCACGATCCGCCCTCACCCCCGACCCCTCTCCCGGAAGGAGAGGGGAGAATGGGACAGTCCCCGCCCAGCAAGTCCTTTATTCCGGACCAAACTTCCGCACTGGCGGCGGTCGCTTCCAATCTCCGGCGGCAATCTTGGCAATCGTCCAGGTGCAGCTCAAATGCCGTCTGCTCCGCGTCGCTCAATTTCTGCTCGAGGAAGAGCTCGATCCGGGCGGGATCGCAAGTGGTGCGGTTGCTGTTCATCGTGTCGGTTCCTGACGGACTGTAGACGGCGACGGGTGGCACGCTCTGAGCCTCAAGCGAAGGGCGTGGTATCGGTTCGTCACGCCCTTCGCAAGCTCAGGGACGTGCCACCCAGATCGTCCAAAGTGTTTTTTCGCACTGTCTAACAGTCTATACACACCGAGCGGCAAAATCTGACACACGCCGGCTCACTTTCCTGCCAAAAGAGAAACGTGATGTGTAGGTCCCACTTGCCGAGAGGGACAAATGCGGTCGCCCCTTAAGAAAACGTCGAATCATGCAGCCAAGGCAGCCACAATAGTCCTTTCCGGCAGAAAGGACCTACTCGTACTCGGCCACTTTTTCCTGAAATTCGCCGGATAACGCGGCTTCGCGCGGCGTAGATCGCCCCGGGGTTCTTGGCAAATTCTTCCGCTACGGCCTCGACCGAGCGGCCTTCGATGGCAGTCCGCCAGAAAACGTCCCACGTGTCCTTTTGGAACTCCTTGCGAACTTGCCGCGCGGCCCGGCGAAAGACCTCGCGGCGATACTCCAGCCGCAACAGGTCCGAGTCGGGGCCACTCGGCGACTCGTGTTGATTGAGGGCTGCTTGCAGGGCCGAATCGCCGGCGCCGCAATCTGGCCTGCGGCGAGTCAGGGCATTGAGAATGGCGTTGTTAGCCACCCGATTGAGCCATGTGCGGAATTTCGCTCGTTTCGGATCGTGTTCCCGCTGCTCAATGGCTTTGGCGACCGCGACCAGGATCTCTTGGGCAACGTCCTCGGCATCCGCCGCTTGCATGCCTTTTCGCCAGGCCAGCCGCAGAATAACGGGCCGATAGATTTCGACGAATTCCTGCCACGCCGCCTGGTCCGCCGGATCGCGGACGCGGATCAGCAAGCTGGGTCGTGTATCGGGCGAACTCATCGAGGCGCACCTTCCCTAACCTTTATACACGCGCCCGGTCCCTTTCTGACAGCATCTACACCAGAAACAAAAGCCATGCCGAGGCGGAAGAATCCGCGGAAACCGCCTCAGATAGCACGGGCACATTGGGGGATTGCGACGGCGGTTTTGTGCAACGATCTCGAAACCGTCCGCGAACATGAGCGGTTTTTCGACGAGGCAGGCTGCAACCGTTCGAGAAAAGGACGATGACAACTTGCCCCGCAAATCAGACCAGAACGATCTCGGCGGTCCGCCGGTCGATAGCTTCAGCTTCTTCCTCTTCGCGCCGGGCAAACCGCTCGCGGATCGCCAGGAACTGCTCGTCGATCGCCTCGAAGGCGTTGACGATGTCCGGATCGAAGTGCCGTCCGCGTCCTTCGCGGATGATTTCGACGGCCTTCTCGTGGCTGAACGCCGCCTTGTAGACGCGCTTCGTCGTCAGCGCGTCGTAAACGTCAGCAATGGCGACGATCCGCGCGCAAAGCGGAATATCGGTGCCCGATATGCCGCGGGGATAGCCGCTGCCGTCGAATTTCTCGTGATGGCAGCGGGCGATATCGCGGGCCATGTACAGGAACTTCGCTTCGGGATGCGCTTGGACGGCGGCATCGAGTGTCCGGGCGCCGATTTCGGCGTGGGACTTCATAATCTCAAACTCGTCGCCGTCAAGTTTGCCGGCCTTCAACAGGATGCGGTCGGGAATGCCCACCTTGCCGATGTCGTGCAGCGGGCTGGTCATGTACATGAGCTGCACGTAGTCGCCGTCGACGGCCTCGCGGAATTTGGGCTGGTGCGACAGGTGCTCGGCGATCGCGCGGCAGTATTCCCGGATCCGCTCCAGGTGCGCGCCGGTGTCCGGGTCGCGTGATTCGGCCAGTTTCGCCAGGCTGAAGATGATCAACTCGCGGCTTTCCAAGGCGAGAATCCGCTCGCCGGCACGAATCCGCATGAGCAGTTCCTGCGGCTGGAAGGGTTTGCAGATGAAGTCGTCGGCGCCGGCGCTCATGCCGTCAACGAAGTTCTGAGTTCCTTGCCGCGACGTGAGCAGGATCACGTAAACGTATCCGCCCGCCGCGCGCTGGCGAATCTCCTGGCACAATTCGATGCCGGTCATCTTGGGCATCACCCAATCGGAAATCACCATGCGGAACTGGCCGCTGCGAAGGAGATCCAACGCCTCCGAGCCATCGTGCGCGACGGTCACGCGGTATCCGAACTGCGACAGCGCATGTTCCAGGATATCGAGCGCGATATCGTCGTCGTCCGCGATCAGGATGTTCACGTCTTGCCTCCGCTGCTGGTGACGCATTGCGCGCCGGCCGCCGAGGCACGCGCGGAACCGGCGATCGACGCGCGAAGCTCGACGCGGCTTTCGACGTATCGCCGCCATTGATCTTGAAGGCCGTCCAGATGCGCGCGGGCCTCGGCTACGCGGCCGGCGCGGCTCAGGTCTTCGATCTCGGCGGCCGCATAACGCAAGCCGGTGGCGGATACGTTCGACGAGTTTCCCTTGATGCGATGCGCCACCAAGGCGATCTTCGCGGCGTCTTCAAGCTCCAGCACGCGCTCCAGCTCGGCAATTTCCTCGGGCAATCTCGTCTCGAACTTGTCCAGCACGCGCTGCACGAGGTCGAGATTGCCCATGCATTGATCGCACAACGCCCAAACGTCCAGCACCTCGCCATCGGACTCGCCGTCGGCGGGCGTGCGGGCCACGTCAATTGCGGTGCTTATATTGAAAAAAGGTCCGTCCAATCTCATTTTCAATCTCCCGTAAAAGCGTTTACACGCCTCATCATACGGCTGCGCGATAACTCGGTAATCGCTTAAATCTAGCTCATTAGCCGGCAAATGGACAAAAAACGGACACCAAATGGACGGATGATAATTATGGCATGACTTGAACGGATTCTCCGGCCACAGGCGGCATTTCCTGCATTTCGGACGGTTCTCTTACTTTGTGACTGCTTGACATGTCAGTAACGCGATTTATGGTTTATGAAATACCTACGGAGACAAATGGAATGGTTTTTTCAGGAGTTGCCTTTTGTATCTCGGCAGCGATTGCGCTTGCCATCGGGCTGCTTGGCGGTTGGCTGCTGCGTGGATACCTTCAGGCCCAGCCGATGGGCGGCAGTTGCCAAGTCCCGCCAAATCGACTTCCCGAAGATGGCCGCAGCGGCGCTTCTGACGGGCAAAAAACGGCTCCCCGGGACTTGGCCCGCTCCGGGAAACTTAGCCTGCCGCGTGATGGTGCAACATCGACGCCATGCGTGCGTAAGACGTTCGCTCTGGCGTTGGGGCATCGCCTGGCGGAATCCGCCGCGCAGCGGCGATCCGCTTTCGCTGATTCTGGCGAAGATCGACAACTTCGAGAACCTCGCCCACCGTCACGGATTGCAGCAGAGCAACGAACTTCTCGACGCGGTGGGGAAGTTCTTCATCGCCTCGGTTCGCGGCATGGATTGGGTCGCGCGATTCGACGCCGCGACCTTTGCATTCCTGCTTCCCAACACGGCGCACGACGGCGCGTTGCGCGTCGCAGAGCGGCTGCGGACGACCACGTCGGCCGCCAGCCCGACAATGGGTTCCGCGCAGGTCGGGGTCACGCTCAGCCTTGGCGCCACGGACTTTATGGTTGGCGACACCAGCGAAGCAATCCTCCGCCGCGCCGAGGACGCCATGAATGACTCGATCCGCGCCGGGGGCAACTGCATCCGCTCGTACGTGGCCGGGCAGCTTGAGACGGCGGACGTGGCCTGAGCGCGGGCTGCGCCCACGCCGCCATGTCTTGGCATCGTCTAACTCCATCCTGACCGAGGCGCCTACTTGCCCTTCGGCGCGCGGGCGTGTATCCTGCTATGCATAGCATGGATCCGCCCAACCCACGAGCCAATATGATGACGAAAGAAGAGATTCTCCAGAAACTCGCGTCCGGTGAGTTGCAAGTCGAAGCGGCCTCGAAACTGCTGGCCGAAATCGAGCAGCCCAAGCGGGGCTCGCTCTATTGCAAAGTTAGCGAAAAAGGCGCGGTCAGCGTCTATGGCCTGCAGCGGATGCCCGTCACGCTTTACGTGGAACAATGGGGTCGCCTGCTGGACTTTTCTGACGAAATCCGCCAATTCCTCAAAGACAACGACGGCAAGCTGAAGCGGAAAGAGAAGTAGGTTCCTCCTGCCGGGAGGAACTATCGCTTTCCTTCCCTTGCGACCTCCTCCTGCCACCGCTGCAACATCTGCATCGCCGCCAGCGGCGTGAGATTGTTGAGGTCGAGCTTCCGCAGCTCGTCCACGAACGGATGGTCGGCCGCGCCGAAGAGCGTAAGCTGGATGTGCGTTTTCTTCTCGGCAGGCCGCGGCCGGGCGATCTTGGCGCGGCCTTCGGCATCGAGGTGCTCCTCCTCCAACTGGGCCAGGATCTCCTTGCTCCGCTGGATCACCGCTCGCGGCACGCCGGCCAGCCGGGCGACGTGGATGCCGTAGCTCTTGTCGGCCGCGCCGGCGACGATCTTGTGCAGGAAGACGACCTCGTCCTGCCACTCGCGGACCGCCACGTTCAAGTTCTTCACGCCGGCGAGCGATTTCTCCAGGTCGGTCAGCTCGTGGTAGTGCGTGGCGAACAGCGTGCGGCAGCCGACGTGCTCGTGCAGGTACTCGACGACCGCCCAGGCCAGCGACATGCCGTCGTAGGTGCTCGTGCCGCGGCCGATCTCGTCGAGGATCACCAGGCTCCGCGGCGTGGCCGTGTTCAGGATCCGCGCCGTCTCGGTCATCTCGACCATGAACGTGCTCTGGCCGCGGGCCAGCTCGTCGCTGGCGCCGACGCGGGCGAAGATGCGGTCGGCCACGCCGATCGTGCGCCTCGCGGGCCGGCACGAAGCTGCCGATCTGGGCCAGCAAGCGTCAGCAGCGCCACCTGGCGGATGTAGGTGCTCTTGCCGGCCATGTTCGGGCCGGTGATCAGCAGGATCGTGCCGTCCTCGCCGCCCGCACGCCACGTCGTTGGGCACGAACGTCCCGTCCGGCTGAGCACGTCCGAGCACCGGATGCCGGCCGTCGACGATCTGCAGCACCGGCTCGTCGACGACCTCCGGCCGGCAGTAGTTCCGCTGCCGGGCCAGCTCGGCCAGCGCCGCCAGCACGTCGAGCTGGGCCAGCACGTCGGCCGTGGCCTGCAGCCGCCGCCGCGCCGGCGGCCACCGGCGTCGCGCAGCTCGAGGAACAGCTCGTATTCCAGTTCCTTCGCCTTCTCCTCGGCCGTGAGCACCTTCTCCTCGTACTCCTTCAGCTCCGGCGTGATGTAGCGCTCGGCGTTCTTGACCGTCTGCTTGCGGATGTAGTCGGCCGGGATCTTCTCGCGTGCGTGTGGGTGATCTCGATGTAGTAGCCGAAGACCTTGTTGAAGCCGACCTTCAGGGTGGGGATGCCGGTCCGCTGGCTCTCCTCGGCCTGGTAGCGGGCGATCCACTGCTTGCCGCCGGTGGCCAGCTCGCGCAGGTCGTCCAGCTCGGCGCGTGAAAGCCGTCGCGGATGAAGCCGCCGTCGCGGCTGGACGAGCGGGCAGTCGTCGGCCAGCGCCGCGTCGAGCCGGCTGCGCAGGTCGGGACAAAGATCGATCGCCGCTTCCAATTCGGTTCAAGCGGACGCTCTTGCGGGCCGTCGAGCTTGGCCTTGAGTGCCGGCAGCGCCCGCAGCGTGCGGCCGAGGAAGCTCAGATCGCGCGGACTGGCCCGGCCGGTGGTCACGCGGGCCAGCAGCCGCTCGAGGTCGTAGACCTGCCGCAGCGTCTCGCGCAGATGATCGGCCAAGGCTGCATCGAGCCACCAGCTCGGCCACGGCGTCGAGCCGCGCGTCGATCGCGGCGACGTCGATGAGCGGATTGGCCAGCCATTCGGCCAGCAGCCGCGAGCCCATCGCGGTGACGGTGCGATCGAGCACGGCCAGCAGCGAGCCCTCGCGGCGGCCGTCGCGGATCGTGCGCGTGATCTCCAGGCTGCGGCGGCTCGACTCGTCGATCTCCAGCGGCCGTCGCACTGCGATAGGCGGACAAGCCGATCGATGTGCTCCAGCGAGGTCTTTTGCGTCTCGTTGAGATAATCGAGCACCGCCCCGGCGGCGCGCAATGGCCGGGTCGTCGCCCGGCTCGTCGAGAAGCCGAAGCCTTCCAGGTTGGTCGTGCCGAAATGCTTGAGCAGAGCCTGCCGCGCGGTTTCCAGCGAGAAGGCCCAGCCGGGCCGTCGCGTGACCAGCATCTGCTCGTCAAGGTGTCGAGCGAGCGGCGGGGCGTCTTCCGCCAGCAGACATTCGGCCGGCGCGATCCGCGCCAGTTGATCGGTCAGTTGAGCCGCGGGAAAATGCGGCCGCCACGAACCGGCCGGTCGACAGCTCGACCCAGGCCAGGCCGACCGGATCGCCCGGCGACGACGGCCGCCAGATAGTTGCTCTCGCGGGGATCGAGCAGGGCGTCGTCGGTGACGGTGCCGGGCGTGACGATGCGCGTCACTTCGCGGCTGACCAGCCCCTTGGCCAGCTTGGGGTCTTCGACCTGTCGCAGACGGCGGCGCGAAGCCGGCGGCGATCAGCTTGCCCAGGTAGCTTTCCAACTGATGGTAGGGAAAGCCGGCCATGGGAGTACCGTTCTCGCCCTTGTCGCGGCTGGTGAGGGCCAGACCGAGCACGCGGGCCGCCGTCTTGGCGTCGTCGTGGAACATCTCGTAGAAGTCGCCCATGCGAAACAGCAGCAGCGCGTCGGGGCACGCCCGCTTCGCTCCCTGCGTACTGCTGCATCATGGGGGTGGTGGCAGGCGGGTTTGGCATGAACTAGGGCAATATTTCGACAGTCAGATTCGGGAACCGGCTCAACCGGAGGTCGTTCGTCAGGAAGCTCTGGCAACCTGCTTCAATTGCTGCCGCTAGGTGCAGAGCGTCGGCCGTCTTAAAGCGATGGCGTCCGCGGATCTCCGTCGCCAGGTCCACCACTGCCGTGGATAACGGCATTACCTGCACGACCGCCCGGGCAAAGAACTCATCGTATTGATCGAGCAGCGTTTGGTTTGCAGCGGCTATCGCGTCGCTGCGGCATTCCAGGCGGGTCAACTCGCTAACCACAAGATGGTCGCCTGCCGCCTTCGCTGCCGCGAGCCGAACGGATGCTCGCGGTCCAAATTGCGGGGGCCGTTCGATCAAATAGATCACGATATTGGAGTCGAGATAGATCAGCACCAGCACTACCCTCGACCAATACGTGCCGCATCCAGTTCCCGCTGGCGCTCTTCCCATTCCTCCCGCATTGCCTCGATATCAGCGTCGATTTCGTCCTTAGTGCGGCCCGGCATTCCCAACGCGTTGCGTTCCGCCCAGATTTTTTCCAATACGGCCATAAAGTCAGGCGCCGGCTTCTTGGCAACTAACTCAATCGTCACCCGCACTTCGCCGGGCGGCAGCGAAACCGGCTCGTCGATTTGCAACGTCCCGTCGGAAGCAAGCATGCCATGAACAGTGATTTCCTGCATGATATTGTTCTCGCAAGAGGGCGTTGGTTGACTGGTCTAATTCTAGCAGCATTGACGCCGGCGATCAACCAAGGTTCAGGACGCCTGCCGCCGTCTTGGCGTTGTGGTGGAAACGGGGTCCGTATGGAAGGCAGCTATTCTCAGCGTTGCGGTCTTCGGCCTCACCGCATTTTTATCACGGTTATGTCGGTATCATTAGTACCGTCGTGAGCGGCGCTGTTTGGGCGACCGCGTTTTGCTTCACTCGCCGCATTTGGCCAATCGCATTGTCGCACGCGCTGGTCGACTTCGTCCTAAACTCGCACTTGGCCGCGACGATTACCGGATGACTCGCGCAACTCGGCGTCCCTTGACGGAATTGAGCCCACGACAGGAAAATGGTATAATTCGCTGCTATGGCGACAGTAACCATTGATGTTGACGACGAACTATATGCCCGTGCCCAGCGGCTGGCCGAGGCCCGCAAGATCAGCGTGGCGCAAATGTTGGAGCGAATGCTTCGTGTAGCGGCCGCGCCGCCGCTGGACCGCTCTGAATTGCCGCCGTTGATGCGCCAAGCATTGGGAATGTCGTCGCCAATGACCGATGAGGAGGTGAGACAGACCCTTGAAGAAGAGATTATTCGAAAGCATGGCTGAGAATGATCGTTCTTCTGACACGAACGTCTTGCTAGATGTGCTTCAGGATCGCAAACCATTCAGCGGTTCGGCTGCTGCCGTTTGGAAGCTCGTCGAAACCGGCCAAATCACAGGCTACGTTTCCGCCATTAGCTTTAACAACGTTTTCTACGTCGAGCGGAAAAACGTCGGATTCGACAAGGCGCTGGCAGGGATCAAATTGATACGAGCCGTCTTTCAAATCGTGCCGCTCGATGGCGGTGTGATTGACAGAGCCTTGGCAGTTCCAGGACGCGATTTTGAGGACGGCATACAAGCGGCCGCAGCCATTCGGGTTGTCGCGGATTACCTCGTGACGCGAGACGTGCGCGACTTCGATGGCGCGGGAGTCCAAGCAATCATGCCCGACGATTTGCTTGCCGTATTACAGCCGTGAAGACTTACTCGCCCACGTACGGCAGCAGCGCCATATACCGCGCCCGCTTGATGGCGTCGGTCACGGCGTGCTGGCTGACGGCCGTGCAGCCGCTCTTGCGGCGGCTGATGATCTTGCCCTGGCGGTTGATGAGCTTCTTCAAGAGTTCGAGGTTCTTGTAATCGACGTACATCGGCCGCGGGCGCTGACCTTCGACAAACAGCGGGTCCTTCTTCTTGCCGCGGAGCTTAGGCTTCGCGCGGCGTTTGTTCATCTTATTGAATGGAAGCTTACGTGCCATGAATTTCGCTTGGGCTGTCGAGACCGTTCTGAACTCTTGCGGGGAAAACGACTCAGTTTAGCAGTTTTCCGTCACAAGACAAGGAGGGCGCTTTTCGGCGCGCGTCGAATTGCCGAGGACGTGCAAAGGCCCTGGGATAGCGAATTGTACGCGTTTTTCCTCCAACGAAGCGGCCGATAAATCGCTTTGCTCCGAGCTATTCCACCATAAAAACCAAGCGAAGAACAGCAGAATTCCTAGCGGATGCATTACTTGCAGCAAAGGATGGAGATCCTCGATCCCCCGCATTGCGGGGGCCAGTGCGAGCAGATAGCCAGAAACCATAAGCCACACCGTCTGACGCTCGGCTATCGCCACGACGACCGCCCAGCCCGTTAGCGGGGCGATCAGGCTGAACGTATTCCGCTCGGTGCCAGGGCCAAAGACAAGCTGCCAAGTGGTCCAGCAGACTAACACGAACAGGACCAATCGTTGTGGCTTTAGCCGGAAGCTCTGCCACAGGCAAAGTCCGAACATGACGGCGGCGCCGGCGAGTTGCAGGAGCGAATAGAGCCGCGGGTTTACCGGTGAGGAAAAAAGTTCCCAGATCGTCCAAGCGTCGCGGTAGGCGAGATGGCGATTGGAGACTAGCCCGGCAACGTGCTGATACCACTGCACATATTGTTCGAGCACCACGCGAGTCGGCGTTACGAGCAAGGGGAGCGCCGCAACGGCCACCAGCGCGATGGGCAGTCGCCACAACAGGCGGCGCGGCCAGCAGGTCATCAACAGCAGCGCGACGGCCAGAGGCCAGACCTTGATATGCACGTCGATCGCCAACAGCAGCGCCGCCAGCCACCATCGTTCGTCGAGGATCGCTATCGCCGCGAAGGCCGCCAGAGCGAAGACCAGCAGGTTTGTCTGACTGGCATAAAGGCAATGCGCCGCGGGTAGTATCGCAGCGGTCAATACGAAGTTCCGCAGCCGCGGCGCGGCCACGCCGGGCAGGATGCGGCGGCAGACCGCGGCCGTCGCCCAATAGGCGATGCCGACGTTCAACAGCGCCCAAATCACTGCCCCGGCCGTGTCGGGCAGCCACGCCAACGGCAAGATCGCCATGGCGAACGACGGACCGTAGCGGTAGTCGCTGCCGAAGAAAAACGAGTCGTAAACGTTTTCGCCGTTCCACCACGCACGAGCCGCGTCGCGATAGATCGGATACGTGTTATGGTTGTCCGGGTTCTGAACCGTTTTTACGGTGATGATCACAGCCAGAGCGATCCAGAGCCCGATCGCCAGCCCGCGGGCGAGTTGGTCCAGGCGGTCGGGATGCGATGCTTGCCGGATCATCATGCGGTGTTTCTACTTTGCTAAGTGTGTCGTTTGCCGCCGTCTACCGGATATTGACTCAATTCAGCCGCGCCAGGC
The DNA here is from genome assembly GCA_963707295.1 of uncultured Planctomycetia bacterium. GTDB lineage: Bacteria > Planctomycetota > Planctomycetia > Pirellulales > Thermoguttaceae > JANXQG01. The sequence continues at coordinate 235,920 of CAVPPL010000005.1, read as the reverse complement.
CGAAACCTTGCTCTACAAGCCGGTCTTCCAAGTCAGCCGAGAGGATCATTTCCAATTCCTTCGGCCGCAGTTGAGTGAGGGGATCATGCCATCCGACGGCCTGCCGGCAATTCTCTTCCACGTCCAGTGCCGGATGCAATCCGATCTCCGCGAGGTTAATGTCGCGCGATGCCGCCAAAAACGCGCCGATTGTCGCCGTCGTCGTCGTTCCGGCCGTCATCGTGCCGAAGAACGCGTCGGCGCGGTACATATTTCTTTCTAACATCCGCCGGCGAAAGCGCGCTGCATAGTACTTCTTGACTCCGCCCAGCAGCCACTGCGCGGCAGATACACCCGGCCACCTAAAAGATCTTCGCCAAGACGGCTCCCAGGCAACGCGCACCGCGGGGATGCCAAACCGATCCAGCAACGATTCTACGATGCAGCCGACCGATGGCAGCAGTTCGATATATTGATGCCCGTTGATGTGCGAGGGCCGGTGCCCGCGATCAATCATGAATTGCACCTGGCACGCCAGTTCTTCTTCAATCCGCACAAGCGTCGATTTCGTCGCCCGTCGCAGCCGCCGAAAGAGTCCGAAAATGCCGGCAAAACGGCCGGCGCGGTCGAGCAACTCGGCGGGAAACCGCGCGCCGATCATCGGGCGGCCCTGGGTCAAGTTAAGATGTACACCTAAGTCGAATGGCTGTGTCGGATCATCCAATCGCCGCCGCCGCGCGGCGGATTTCAGCCCGCCGTTGCGCCGTCGCGATTCCAACTGCCGCCAACAATCCAGCGCCGGCGCCGCGTCGGGGGCGTTGCTCAAAAGTGACGTGCTGGTCAAGAGGCCCTCGTCGAAGCCTCGCAGGATGCCGTCGGTAACCGCCGAATTCATGCCGAAGTCATCGGCATGAAGTACGATACGGCGCTCGACGGCGCTTGTAGTGCCGGCTTTAGCCGGAATGGCCAGAGCACGATACCGGCTAGAGCCGGCACTACGAGCGCCAGCATTGCGAGCGCCCGTGCGAACGTGCGAAATTGACATCATCAAGCCGCCTTGGTTCGCTCGGACGCCGGGACCGGCGCGACATCGCTCCGTACCGGCGGCAAGGTCTGTAGATGTCGATTCCGCCGCCACAGTCCAACTATATCCCACAGCATGGGCAGCGTGTGCCGCCGCAGCGAAAGCGTCGAACCATACTCCCGCACCAGGCTGACCGGGATGCGTTCGTATGTCAGGCCGAGGCGCTCCGTAAGGAAAACGACCTCCGCGTCGAAGGCGAAACCGTCGAGCGTCAGGCGCGAGAATATCTCATGTGCCGCGCGGCGGCTGAAAGCCTTTAGTCCGCACTGTGTATCGGTGATTTCGCGCGACACGAGCCGCTTCACGACTTCGCGAAATAGCAGTGTGGCGAGCGTCCGCGAGAGCTTCCGCCGCGCCGGATGCGTCGATTGGGCCAGGTCGCGAGCGCCAAATGCGACCTCGCATTGCCGCGAGCGGACAAGGGAGTAGGCCCGGTGCAGCGATTCAAGCTCGAAAGGCAAATCGGCATCCGTGAAGGCCATGACCCGGCCGGTGGCGCGGAGCATGGCGCGTGCGAACCGCTGCGCCCTTGCCGCGGTTCCGCGGAAGCGAGACGGTCGAAAAGCGAGGTCCCATCGCGGCCGCCAGTTGCGGCGTGCGGTCCGTGCTGCCGTCGTCGGCCACGAGTACACGGTAGTCGATTCCGGACGAATCGAGAAAGCGCCGCACTTCGGCCAGCGTCCACGGCAACCGTCCCTCTTCGTTGTACGCCGGTATGATCAGCGAGAAGTCGTGGTCGGAGGCCGCTCGTGGGGGGAGCACCTGGCTTGACTCGTCGGCCGCTTCCGCGCCGCGCTTGGCATACTCGATTCGCATTGTAGGCGTCCTTGCCCTGGAACGGCGCGGCCAGCCTTGCATGGCTGCCACGCGTGGAAATCCGTTTGCCTTGCCGTAACTCCGTCGTCTGCCGGTCAATCGGGCCGCTTCCGCGACGAGGTGATGCAAACCGGCCGAGACGAGAATCTTTGCGATACGGCCCGATACAGACTAATCGTCAAATCCGTGCGTTAGTTTCAGTATCAGGCGCAATCTAATCAATTCCGCCACCGTCAGAGGGTTTTCTACCCCATTCCACGTGATAAAGTAAAGATGAATTTGCGGACTTGGCAAGCAATGATTGAAGCTGCGGCGGTTTGGGCAAATAGGCAATCTGCGGCAGTGCGCAGATTTCATGAGTCACGCATCAAACCGCCACCGCTGTACCGCCGTGACGTGTCCTTGCAGTGCAATAGCCGCCACGTGGCCGCGGCAAGGCTCGCAGTTCTCCAGCCACCATTTCGCCGCTTCGGATTCATCGCCGCGGATCGAGAGCACTCGTGCCGGGCCGTCCATCGTCACGCAGAACTGATCCAGGGGGAACGATAGTCCGCTGCCGACGGCCTTCAGCCATGCTTCTTTCCTCGTCCATCCCTGAAAGAAGACAAGTTCTTGCCGCTCTCGGGGCGTTTGCCGCCACTGGGCAATTTCGTTCGCCGAAAAGAACCGTTCCATGAGTCCCGCTGCATTGGGCATCGGGCGGACTGCTTCCACATCGACGCCAATCGGCCGCCCGCGCGTGAAGGCGAACAAGGCCAGCTCGCCCGAGTGCGAAAGATTGAACTCCACGCCGCGTTCGTTCCACGGGTTGGCGAGTTCCGGCTTGCCGCGCGGCTGATAGACGAGCGAGACCTCCGCCGGATCGGCCTGGAAGTATCGGCCCAGCAAGATACGCAGTGTACCTCGGCCGGCGATATAGCGATTCCGTAGCGGTCCCTCGCGGAACCGGGCAGCGCGGCCACGTTCGTCATTCGAGAGCAGCGTCTCGCACCGCTGCAAGAAATCTATGGGTGGATCGAGCGGCGCGGACCAGAGATGGACCTCGCCGAGCGGAAGGGCAATTTCCGAGGGTGGCTTGGGCCAGAGAAGTTCGAGTGGTGGCATGCTTGGCTGACTTCGCAACGCCTTTTTCGCATTTACGCATGGGGCGACCAACGCGGATCCGGCTGAGGAAGGATTTCGGCACGTGTGCCCTTTTGCACTCGATCGATGGCGTCCGCCGCGGCGCGTACCTCCGCCGCGTCAGCCAAAGCGGTGATTTCAAGTTCAAACTGCCGCGACTCGCCCGGCGCAGAGCGACGACACGGCCCATCTGCTTCTCGAATGATTTGATGTTGGGGTAATTCGTCGCAGGTTCCAAACCGGTGACGTAACCGTCGGCCGTAGCCTCGCGGTTCTTCCAGATCGTAAAGCAGGGCAATTGCCGCGTATTGAACTTCAGCCCTGCGCCCGTGTCGCGGCCGCATTGTGCAGCAGCACCTGCGTTCGGCCGTCGACATCGGACGCCGGTTCGCTGAAGAAGCAGACTTCCTTCGAGCCAGGCGTTTCCGGGCCGTAGATGTCCCACGTTGACAAGTCAGTGGCGGCCATCGCATCGCGCAGCGCGAGCCGCTTCACTGGCAGCGCGACTTTGGAACCTGGTTGCACCAGCGGCGAACCGAAATTGATGTGATAGAGCAGCTCAAAATCACCCGCCGCCGCCGAAAGATTGGTGACCGTGTCGCGGACGACGATTGCCGGGCGGCCCACTTCGGTCTCGATCAATGTCTCCAAGCGGAGTTTCACGCCGAAGAGCCGGGCCTCGTCTACCGTGCCGCGAACGGCGATCCGCCCGGCATCGCCGTCGATCGCCACTTCGACCTTATGGGCTGGAACGTTGGCGATCTTGCCATGCAGGCCGTACCGCAGCCGGCCGTCGGGCTGAAACTCCGGTGCGCCGTTGCTTTCCAGGCCGCAGCGGACCAGCAACTCGTCGAAGCCGTCGAGCCAGCCGATGCCGTCGGGATGCTCCGTGCGGACAAACGCCGGATGGACCGGGCCGCGCACGGGCGACTGCCAACCCAGCGAAAGATCACCCAGCGACGCCCGCCAGATGCCCATGCCGCGGGTCGGCACGACGGTGAAGCGGAAGTCGCCATGACAGACTTCGATCACATCGACGCCCTGCGAGAGGCCCGACGTAAGCGTCTGTTTTGTCACGCAGTATCCGCACGCCTTTCCGCCGACAGCCTCGGGGGTCAAGGAAATCCGATCGACATAGGAACGCTGCTCCAGGTTGGTGAGCGTCCAATTGCGGAGTGACATGATGATGCTCCAGGCGCGGTAATTGAAGGAAATCGTCAAATCGACATCAATCTACATCGGTCGCCGGCCGTAAGCTAGGGGTCAACGTCGCTGGGGAAATACGCTATAATGTACCGCTTACTCGAAGACGAGCGTTCATGAGCACGAATCCCTCCATCCGCATCGGCGGCGTCACGTATCTCAATTCGCGGCCGCTGCTCTTTACCTTGCCAAAGCATCTGCCGGAGGCGGAGATCGTCGTCGATTTTCCCAGCCGGCTGGCCGACGGGCTGGCCGCGGGACGGTTCGACGCGGCGCTGGTGCCTTCGATCGAGTATCTGCGGCAGCCGGGCCTGCGGATCGCCTCGGACGCGGTGGTCGCCTGCGACGGCCCGGTGCTGAGTGTCAAGCTCTATGGCCGTGTGCCGGTCGATCGGGTAGAAACGCTCGCTCTGGACGAAGGCTCGCGGACCAGCGCGGCGCTGGCCCAAATCCTGCTCCGCGAGCGATTCGACCTGCGGCCGCGATTGCTGCCTTTGCCGCTGGAAACCACACTGGCCGACTGCGAGGCCGATGCGATGGTGGTGATCGGCGATCGCGGCATGTGCCCGCCGCGCGAGAAACTGGCCTTCGCCTGGGACCTGGGCGAGGAGTGGTCGCGGTGGACCGGGCTGCCGTTCGTCTTCGCGCTTTGGGCCGCGCGGCCGCACGCCGCGGCGGCGCGAATCGATCGCGCCTTGGCCGCCGCTCGGGACGAAGGTTTGACGCTGCTTGACGAAATCGCCCGGCAGGCCGCGTCGGAGGTCGGCCTGCCTGAAGCCGCTTGCCTGAGCTACCTTCGCGACAATCTCGAGTTCCATCTTGCTGAGCGGCAGCGTGCCGGGCTCGATCGCTTTTTCGAGCTTGCGCAGCGGCACGGGCTCGCTTAGAGGCGGGGCGCACGTAGCAACGAGCACTGAACCACGCGATTGGAGCGGTGCGCCTGCTACGCGTCGGCCTTCGCACGCACCGCCGAGCGAACGCGCGCCGCGTGGTGCGTGGACCGGGCCGCTGCGTAAACTGTTATCTGGTATCATCTTACGTTTGTTCGCCTTGGTGTTTCGAGGCTGGCAAGTTGGGTAACTTTGGTGCGTCGGCGCCCGTTGGGCGCTGCACCGCTGGGCTTCGCGCTGGAGTCCCGGCTATAGCCGGCGCCATACATTCTTCGCGTGCGCGGCATCGTGTTGTCGGGAGTATTCTTGAAAAAGCGGGCGATTTTTCGGCGGTTTTTCCGCGTTTTCTCCGCTATTGGCCCGCTTTTGCCCAGCAACCGCCGGGGCGAGGCCTTTTTCGCAGGGCCGATTTCCGCGGCGAAACGGCCCCGTGTCGCATTTTGTCGCGAATTGTCCGCGGAAAGTGTTTTTTCGCCGCCTTGACGGCCCCGCGCCGCCCGTAGGAAACGGGAGCAACGCGAGAGGGGACGGCCCAGCGGCGGTTTGAGCATTTGCCTTGCAGTCATCGTGTCTTTCGTTTGCGGCTGCCATTTTGGCAGTCGCCTGCTTCATTGGCAACGGCCATTTGCCAGGATGCGCCCCGCCTTCGCAATAATCGGCCGCCGGGGCGCATCGCCGGCTGCCGCTGCAAGTCGTATGCGTATAACAGTTTACAACACATTGCAGTGCGGGTATTGATGAGCCCTCCGAACGCAGGGGTTGGGGCGCATCTCGCGGCTGACCGGGCCGGGAAACCGCCATTTCTTGTATGTAAACACCAGTATACACTAGCTAGCACATATCGTGCCAATCGCCCAGAATCCGGTTGGAGCGGCGCTGGCCAGCTTGTATGGCCGGTGAACGAGGTTTGCAAGCGAAGAAACGGACCTTGCCGGCCTTCCCAGTCCCTGTCCGCCCCCGTCAACCTTGCGTCGATGGAGCGAAAGATTGAAGGCTAAAGACCGGCTCCCTCAGACCGCCTTTCGCCGCATTCACAGCTGCCGCCCGGCGGAGCCGGGCGGCAACCGTGAATGCGGAAATCAAGGCGGCTTGGCGGGATTTGTAGCCATCAATCTTGCGCTACACCGCCGTAAACGCGGCGGGGGCGCGGCACAGGCAATGCTGGCGGCGAACATCGGCGGCGGCACGGCCGGTTACGACAGTGACGGCACGTTTGATTCGTTTGCCAGCGTCACGAACGATTTTACGTTTAGGAATGCGACCAAAACAACGGCCATTTGGCCGACGAAGCAGCCGACCGGAGCAGGGTGGGCATGCCCGCCCTCCCCCGCTCGGCCTGAATCCTCACGTTACTTACGGTGGATTCAGCGCTGACAGAGCAAGTCAGATTTCTTTTCACGAGTTCTGAATCTCCCTTCCATGCAACGCGCCGGCTCGATACGATGGAAATGGAGCGGTGTCGCGCCGGTGCCACATTACGAGGAAAAACAAGGGTTGTAGACCATGTTGCGCTTGCTGCTCGTGTTCGCCATCACGTTTCTCGCGGGATGCGCTAGACCGGATCACGGTGTTCAGGAACCGAAGCCGGAGGATCAGCGCAAACTCATCGGTGATTGGACACTTAATGATTGGAGTCGGGCAACTTTTTTTGAGGACGGGACTTTTACGGTCGAGGGTTTCAACGGACACTCTTCGTGGAAGATTGAATCCGGCGAGTTAGTTTGGCACTCTGGGTCATTCGGTACTTTTTCTTCAAAGGAGGCTCGCGGTCTACTGGTTTGGCGGGATGAAAACCATGTCGACATCGTTGATATGAATTACAAGAATTGGACGGGTGATAGCTACAAACCAGTTGGGCAGCGATTGCGGGACATGACGCCCGAACAGTTGTATGCACGCCCCGAACGAGTTGCGGATGAAACAAGGCTAGTTCGGATTTGTGAGGCAACGCGACACGGCACGCGGTATTACTGACAGGTTTCAATTGTGCTGGTCGCCGGGATGTCAGGGGCCAGGACGCCAGGGCAAGAGAAACGAGATGACTTGTATACGTCTACATGTGTTATCATAAAAACAGTGACGCCCCTTTTTCATCCGGCACCGGCCTGGTTGGCCATACGCACAATTGATTGGAAAAACATTCGCGTGCCTTTATTCGGGAAACGTACAGGATGAGTTTTGTGACTCATCAATTTCCACGCTCTCTCAAAAAGTCGTTCACGAGCTCCCGCGCTTCTGCCAGCCGTGGAAACGGTACGCGATAATTGCCGTCCGCGTTTACGATCAATCCGGTTTCCTCAATACTGCGCATCCCGTTGAGAAAGCCCATTCCGCCGTCTTGCTTATGAGCGATCGCGCACTTGGCGTAGACATCGCGCTGAAAACCTGTAGTCACCGGCACAAAGTTATCAGATTCAAGAACGAACGCCAAAATAGCCAACATGTCTTCACTCATTTGAATTCTCCAGGGCACAAATTAGCTGCGACGCAATCAGCCTCCATTCTATTCTCGGTGGGGCACGACGGCAAACAAGACCCGTGAGCCGGCAAGCAACGCGTTCAAGTGGCCAGTTCGCTCGCCGAACTTGTCCACCGGCGGCCTTTCGCTAAAATAGAGCAATATGGCTACCGCTGATTTATCACCGTTGAGCGCACATCCGCCCCTTTCGGGTCCTGGCGACCCGGCGTGGGCGGTCGCTTTACTCTTCCCACCGCAAGGCCAATGGACGGAAGACGCCTATTTGGCCTTGGAGCAGCGGAACAGGCGGCTGGTGGAGCTTTCCGACGGCCAGATCGAGGTGCTTCCCATGCCGAATCCTGTCCATCAAAGGATCGCAGGCTATCTTTATCGTCTGCTGCAGGCTTGCGTCGCGGCCCTCGGGTCCGGCGAGGTGTTTTTCGCGCCGCTGCCCATTCGCTTGTGGGCCGGCAAGTATCGCGACCCGGACGTTGTTTTTCTCAAGCCGGGGCGGATTGCCGATCCGCGCCGCCAGCCCGAAGGAGCGGACCTTGCGGTTGAAGTCGTCAGCGAAGGGGAGGAAGACAGGCAAAGGGACCTGATTACGAAACGTCGGGAGTACGCCGAGGCGGGCATCGCCGAATACTGGATTGTCGATCCCAAGACCGAAACGATTCTGGTGTTGGTCCTCCGTGGAGCGGACTATCGCGTCCACGGCGAATATCCACGCGGAACGACGGCCACGTCCGTGCTTTTGCCGACTTTCGCCGTCGAGGCGAACGCAGTGTTCGACGCCGGCTTGGGACACGAGACCAATACGCAAATGGGTAGACAATAGGGAGAATGCATGGTCGGACCTCTCGTGTGCATCACACCATCCCCACCCTGCCCTCTCCCGGAGGGAGAGGGGAACTCATGGCATCACCCCACGTCGCCCAGTTCCAGCACCTTGCCATACCGGGCAAGCATCCGCTGTCGCAAGGCGGCGTGCTCCGGCTGGCTGAGGCCCGGATCGGCAGCGACGAGGTCGGTAGCGTCTCGGCGGGCTTCGGCCAATAACTCGGCGTCGCGCAGCAAATCGGCCATGCGCAAGGGCGGCAGGCCGTGTTGGCGGGTGCCGAAAAGATCGCCGGGGCCACGGAGACGGAAGTCGATCTCGGCCAGCGCGAAGCCATCGCTTGATGCCTCGAAGGCCGTGAGCCGCTCCTGCGCCTCTTCGCTCTGCGGCTCGGCGAAGACGCAACAAAAGCCCGGATGCTTGCCGCGCGTGATCCGCCCGCGAAGCTGGTGCAGTTGCGAGAGGCCGAAACGTTCGCCGTTCTCGATCGTCATCAAGCGTGGCGTTGGGCACGTCGACGCCCACTTCCACGAGCGACGTGGCCACCAGCACCTGCGTCTCGCCGCAGCGGAAGCGCTCCATCGCGGCGTCCTTTTCCTCGCTCGACATGCGGCCGTGGATCAGCCCAATGCGGAAGGCCTCCAACTCGCCGTTGGCCAGGGCTTCGTAGGCGGCTTGCACGCTCGCGGCCGAGCGGTAGGATGGACCTCCGAGTCCGTCTGGGTTTTCTTGGACGGACTCGGAGGTCCATCCTACGGATTCCGAGTCTTCCACGAGCGGCACGACGACGTAGGCCTGCCGACCTTCGTCGAGCTTTTTGCGGACGAATGCCCACCACCGCTCGCGGCGCTCGTCACCGGCCAGATAGGTATGGACCTTTTGCCTGCCCGGCGGAAGGTCGCTGAGCGTCGAGATGTCCAGATCGCCGAAGAGCGTCATCGTCACGGTCCGCGGGATGGGCGTGGCGGTCATCACCAAGTAATGCGGGTCCGTTCCGGACTGTTTGAGCGCCGCCCTCTGCCGCACGCCGAAGCGGTGCTGTTCGTCGATCACGACCAGGCCCAACTTGGCGAAACGTACGTCTTCCTGCAAGACCGCATGCGTGCCGACGACGAGGTCGATGCGGCCGGCGGCGATTTCTTCCAACATAGCCGCCCGCACATTGGCCGGCAGGCCGCCGATCAGCTCCGCGCGGCGGACTTGGCTGCCGGTCAGAAAGCGGCGGAGCGTCAAGGCATGCTGCCGGGCGAGGATTTCCGTGGGGGCCATGAGCACGGCCTGATGCCCATGGGCGACGGCCAGAAGCATGGCATAGAGGGCCACGACCGTCTTGCCGCTGCCGACGTCGCCTTGCAAGAGGCGGTTCATGGGCCGTGCCGGGCCATGTCCGCGGCGATGTCGGCGATCGCCTGCTGCTGCCCGGCAGTCAGTTCAAATGGGAATAGGCGGCGGATGCGGGCATCGATCTTGCGCGGTTGCCTCCAGCGGCGGGGCCTGGCGGAGGTCATGCTGCTGGTGTCGCTTTAATGCAAGGGCCAGGCCGAGCAGGAACAGTTCCTGATAGGCCAGCCGGCGGCGGGCACCGGCCAGCTCATCGGCGTTTTCGGGAGAATGTATCTGCTGGATCGCGCGCGGCAGCGGCCAGAGATCGTGTGCCTTGAGATAGTCGTCAGGAAAGATTTCTTCCAGCAAATTGCCGAAGGCGGCGACCACTTCCGCCACAATTTTCCGCATCTGCCACTGCTGCATGCCTTCGGTAAGCGGATAGACGGGCACGATCTGGCCCTTGGGCATCTCGGCTTCATCGCCCAGGAAGTCGACCTTGGGATGCGACATCTCCCAAACGAGGCCGTGCTGTTTTGGCTTGCCGGAGAAGACGACGCGCTGGCCGACCTTGAACTTGTCTTGCATAAAGGGCTGGTTGAACCATAGTCCGCGGAGGTGGCCTGAGGCGGAGCGGACGAGCACGCCGAGCACGCAGCGGCCGGGCTGGCTGCCGCGAAGCTCGAACTCCTCAACCGTGCCGCAGACGCTTTGCAGCTTGTCTTCTTCAAGCTGATCGGCGTCGCGGAGGTCGGTCATGTCCTGGTAGGTCCGCGGGAAGAAAAAGAGCACGTCGCGGGCGGTATGCAGATCAAGCCGTTGGAGCACCTCGGCGCGTTGCGGTCCCACGCCCTTGAGAAACTGAGTCGGGGTGGCGAGTTGTTCGGCGGGGGATTTGGCGAGGGCCTGCGACATGGTGTGGTTATTGTCGGCTAGAGCAGGTCTTCGAATGAAACAACCGTGGGCTCCAGTTCATTCCAGAACTCGATCCAGCTTTCGCTCATGAGAATGCGAACGAGGACATCGAGATGGCCGTTCGCGTTGTTACCGGCTAGCATTCTGATCATGCGAAGCTGCATCCTGCTTCGTATCGAAGAGTTGGAGGGATTCGAGCGCCGACGCTGTATTGCAAACCGTTCGATCGCAATTGTCCAGAATATCCTACGCGGCGGACGGGTGCTAGATCCCCGCGACGTACACTTGACCCGTCAGGGGCACGAGCATTCCAGGATTCCGGAGGCCGGCATGAGATCGGCATCCTGGCAAGTTGCCGGAGCGAGAAGGGGCGTATCCAATCGATCCAAGTATTCGGCAACCTCGTCGGCCGCCATCGGTCGCGAGAAGAAGTAGCCCTGCCCGAAGGGACAGCCGATCGTCCGCAGCATGGCAAGCTGCTCGGCGGTCTCGATCCCCTCGGCCACGGCCGCCAGCCCGAGGCTGCGGCTCAGGTTGGCCACCGCATGGACCATGGCGGCGCAATTCCGGTTGCGCTCCATGTTTTCGATGAAAGAGCGATCGATCTTCAAGATGTCGATCGGCAATTCTTGGAGGCACGCCAGCGACGAATAGCCCGTGCCAAAGTCGTCCATGTCGATTTTAACGCGCAGCTTTCTGAGCGCGGTCAGCGTTGCCTTGGCGACCGCCAGGTTTTCCATGATCGCGGTCTCGGTAACTTCCAAATGCAGGCATTCCGGCGGGAGGCGGTGCTTCTGCAGGGTCGCGCGGACGGTTTCGACGAGATCGGCGGTCAATTGCCGCCGGGAGAGATTGACGTGGACCTGCGGCGCGGCCATGCCGTCCAGCGATTGCCGCCAGTTCGCACTCCCGACACGCCTGGTCGAGTGCCCAGGTGCCGATGTTGACGATCATCCCCGTTTCTTCGGCCACCGCTATAAAATCGACGGGCATGATCCGGCCGCGCTCGGGATGGTTCCAGCGAAGGAGCGCCTCGAAGCCGATGGTCCGACCGCTTTCCAGCGACACGATGGGCTGATACTCGAGGATATACTCGCGGTTTGCCAGGGCGCTTCTTAGCTCGTGTTCCAGTCGCAATCGCTCGTTTGCCGTGAAGTGCATCGCCTTGTCGAATAGAACGAAGCGGCCCTTGCCCGCCGATTTGGCTTCGTACATTGCCGTATCCGCGTCGCGCAGGGCGTCGCCTGGCGAAGCGTAGGCCCGCAGATTCGCCACGACGCCTATGCTCGCGGTGGCATAGACCTGGCGTCCAGCCAGACTGTGGGGCTCGGCGAGGGCGGCGAGCAGCCGTTCGGCCACGACTACGGCGTCTGCCGGATCGGAAAGCTCATCGAGCAAGATCGCGAACTCATCGCCGCCAAGACGGGCCGCCGAGCTGCGGCCGAGTTCATCAGCCTTGCGGATCGCCTGCCGCAGCCGAGCGGCGATTTGCTGCAGCAATTGGTCGCCGACATCGTGTCCGAGGCTGTCGTTGATCCATTTGAAGCGGTCGAAATCGAGGAACAACAGTGCCGAGCAGCTTTTCGGGGCGCGGTCGATGGCCGCCTGAATCAACCTTTGCATCGAAGCCCGATTGGGCAAGCCCGTGAGCACATCGTGCAGGGCGAGCTGCTCCAGTTCGGCCGTTCGCCGCTGGACCTCGCGTTCGATTAGTTCGTTGGTGTTCTCCAGCATCGCCCGCTGCCTTGCGTCTTGTGCCATTTCGGCAAGGTTTTGCCGGCAGGCGAAGACGAGGAAAGTAACCTCGAATACGACCCAGGCCGCGTGCTCCAGCCAGCGGAACGACCCGGCGGCAACCATTCCGAAGACGGATTGCGGCCAGAGAGCGCCCCGCAAGAAATGGTCGGCGGCGACAACGACCGTCGCCGTGACCAAGACCTTCCAATCGCGGTAGAACGCGAGAAACGCCAGCGAGCCGAAAATATGAAAATGCGTCTCGATCCGGCCGCCGCTGAGATGAATCAAAAGTGCCGACATGAGCATTTGTGCGGCCGCAATCGTATGCCGGCAGGCCCTCGTCCCCGGGCTGAGCGCGACCAGCGCCACCGGCAGGCTCGTGATGATGCCGCCGAGCACGATCGCCGCCCAAATGTGAAGGTGCGTTGTGCTCGCCGCGCCGTTCCAGGCGTAGGGTGAAACCCAAATCGCCGTGGCGATGGCCACCACGTATTGCACGATCATCAACTTCGCAAAAAGGCGGTCCGTCCAGCAGTAAACGGACCGCTGTCGCGCCAACAGCAGTTCGCTTGCCCGAGATTCGACTTGGCGATCGTAGGGCTCGTTTTCCATCATTTCACTGGGCACTTTCCGTCCTTTATGCATGACTCACCGGCCAGGGTTCCCAAGGGGCAGCCAAAAACGTCTGAGTGGTCGACGGCGGGACGTTTGCCCGAGATTATCGCCTGGATGGACGCCAGGCCGGCGCTGTCTCCCTCGTGGCCGCGCGAGGGCGTGATCCCGCCGTAGAAAGCAAGCCGCCCGCCGGCATCGTACAAAATTGCGACGCCGGAGGTAATCGAATGGAATCGTCGCGACTCGACGCCGTCGATATCGACGACGGTCGTCACGCCAGGAATTGCCCTCGTGCGGCGGAGTATGCCGGTGTCCTCCCAACCGGCGGGCGTGCCAGACGGTTTCGTGAATACTACGGTCACCTGTTGCGAATCTGGATTCCGTGCGAGGAAGCGTTCCAACTCCGACAGCGTGGCCCGCGTGCATGGACAGTGCGGATGCGCAAAGACTAAAAGGACCGGACAGTTGGCCGGCCGATCGAGCCGTGAGTCCGCGGGCCAGTTTTGTGGCGGCGCGGACAAATCGCCCGGCTGATTTGCATGTTGCTCGAGCATGAACCAGCCTGCGGTTACCGCGAGCATCCAAGCCGAAATAGCCAAGCCGAGTGTCGCCACGTTATGGTCGCGGACGGCGCGTGCGACCCATCGCAGTGTGGCGGGCAATCCGTGATCGGACGACGATTGCAGCCGATCGTGCAGTAATAGCGATTTATCCAAAGCGATCCTGCTAACTTCGCGATCCGGCTTGTCCAAAGTTGACGCGGCTAACGTGGCAAGCATAGATTATGCTCTCGTGAAAAAAAGAATGCCGCGTTCGGGTTGCTGGGAAGGGGTGGTTTTCGCAGCCGTATCGGCCGTTCTTACGCATTATGACGGCTGTTGCGGGGGCAATCGAACTACTTGGCAAACCCAAAAACGGACTTGCCGATTTTAACGCCTCCTGATAGAGTCTGTCGGAGTTCTTCGGTCCGCGGCCCAAGGAGGGACCGCATCATGTCACTCAAAAACGCCCTCGATTACGCCGCCTATGTCGCCGTGCGGATCTTGATCTGCATCGTGCAAGCCGTTCCGCCGGAAGCCGGCCGCAAGCTGGCCGCGGCCTGTGCCTGGCTGATGTGCGATGTGCTGCGGATGCGGGCCAAGGTTGTCGATGAGAACTTGGCCCATGCGTTTCCGGAACTGGCACCGCAACAGCGGACCGCGCTCGCCCGGCGGATGTGGGAACACCTGTTCATTCTCGTGCTCGAGGTGGCTCACGTGCCGCGGAAGATCCACGAGACGAACTGGCGGCGGTATATCAAGCTACGCGACGTGGCCCCGCTGATGCGCGAACTGATCGGCAAGCGGCCGGTGATTGTCGTCACCGGGCACTTCGGCAACTTCGAGTTGGGCGGATATGCCCTCGGCATCCTTGGCTTTCCGACGCACACTGTCGCCCGGAACCTCGACAACCCGTATCTCGACCGCTACCTGGCCGGCTTTCGCGCGGCGACTGGGCAGCATCTCATCCCGAAGAACGGCGGCTACGACCAGATCGAACGCGTACTCTCGCACGGCGGCACGATGGCCTTGCTTGCCGATCAATACGCCGGCGAGAAGGGCTGCTGGGTCGAGTTCTTCGGCCGCCCAGCGTCGGCGCATAAGGCAATCGCCCTGCTTGCCTTGGAGCACGACGCGCCCGTGGCCGTTTGCTACGCGCGGCGGCTGGGCGAGCCGATGCAGTTCGAAATGGTCTCCGCGGCAATCGCCGACCCGCACGATTCGGCCGGCGACCTGGGCACGGTCCGCGACATGACGCAATGGTACACCGCCCAGTTGGAAAGCGGCATCCGCGTCGCTCCCGAGCAATATTGGTGGGTCCACCGCCGCTGGAAAGATACGCGGAAGAAACGCCCAGAGAAGAAGGCAGCGTAGCGAGGTGGGAAGTGGTTAAACTCTTCCCACTCATCACTCCCCACTTCCCACTTTTCACTCCCTACTGCCGACCGTAGTAGAATGTCCTCATGGAAGCATTCCGCCAATGCGTGGCACTCGGCCCGGTCGCGATCTATCTGCTCGTGCTCGGCGCGATCGGCCTTTTGCGCCGGCCGGTGGTGGTATCAGGCGGGCGCGACGCCGCCGCTCTCGCGCTTGCCGTGTCGGGCTTGGTTTTCGTCGGGCCGCTGGCACTGTTTTTCCCGGAAAGTATCGCCGCCCGCATGGGCCCGATGGGCACGCGATACGTCTGGCTGTTGTTGATCTCCCTGATCGTGTTGTGCCTAGTCTACATGCTGCTCAATTTGCGGCCGCGTCTGGTGATCTACAACATCACGGCCGATCAGCTTCGCCCGATCCTGGAGGGGATCGTTGAGCGGTTGGACCTCGAGGCCCGCTGGGCGGGCGATAGCATCTTCCTGCCGGGGCTGGGTGTGCAGCTTCATCTCGACGGACTGGGCTGGATGCGGAATATCTCGCTCGTTTCCTCCGGGCCGAAGCAGGACTATCGGGGTTGGACGCGGCTGGCGAAAGAAATTGCGCGCTGCGCTGCGGAACGTCAGCTCGCCGTGGAGCATCGGCGGCCTGCTTCTGCTCAGCGCCGGCAACGTGCTGGTCGTCTGGCTGGCGATAATGATCATCCGCGATCCGCAGGGGATTGTCAGGGCGGTTCACGAGTTGTTGGATTGGAAATAGCCGAGCTGTGCTATGCATGGGAATCGTCGATGTCGAGTTACAATCAACTACCGTTAAACACTGACAATGACGGACCAAGCGTGTTTGGGCCGATATTGACGGCGTCAACCATCGCGGCCGCGGGCGTTCTCTACTTGGTCACGCGGCACCCGCTCCTCGCGGCCATACTTCCTTGGCTGCACGGAGGATGGCCGACATTCAGCACGGGGCTTTGGCTGCTTCGCACCGACCCCGTGCGACGGTGCGCTTGGGTATGCCTCATCTTCTATCTTGCTGCCGGCTGTTGGAAGGCGGCGGTTACGGCCTTGGGCACGATGATGGTCCTTGCGTGCGTAGGGCGGGGTGCGGATTCAAGCCGACCGAGAAGGAAATCATGGCCTCCGTCCTCGCATTTCTGATCGGATTGGCGCTCAACATGGTGCTCGCGACAGTGGCCGTGATTGCCGCGCTCATATACAAAGTTCGTGTTTGCGTCCGAGCGAATCTGCAACTCGTCTTGCGGCACGACCTTTCGTGCGCCGCGTTGATTGGACCTACGCCCAGCAGCGGCAGCTTCACTCTCGAATTCGTGGTTGTGGCAACGGCCGCAGTTCTTCCGCTGATTGTCGTTGGCATTGCACTGACGATGCTCGTGTTCGGCGAGAACGCTCAGGTAAAGCCAAACGATTTCACTACTCCAATTGGCATGGCGATTGGAATATTTGGCGTGCCGCTTTCCGGAATACCTCTTGTCATCTGGCTCTGCTCGCGCACTGTCGCGAAAAGCCCGCAGGAATGCTGGCCGGCAGGAACGTGCTGACTGCCGTACTGCCTACAACTCGTATCCTTTCCGATACTCCCTCTTAATCAGAGCCTCCATCCCATCAACATTCTTCACTCGCATGTTCGTGGCGTCCCACTCGATCTTCGGCCCCAGCCCGGCGCGTTGGCCGCCCAGACGGCCAGGTTGCCGGCGAGCACCATCTCGGTGAGCGGGCCGGCGAAGTCGGGGAAGTTCGAATAGGCCGGCTCGCCGCCGCGGACCGCTCGCACCCACTCGTCGAAATGGCCCGGCGATTCGGGGAAGCTCACCGCCGGCTCCGTCAGCCCTTCCGTGAGCCGGTGGCCGCCTTCGCCAAAGAGCATCTTGCCCTTCTCGCCGATTACCAGGCAGCCGCGGCTGCGGCCCTTGAAACCTTCGAACAAGTCGCGATTGGGCAGCTTGCCGCCGTCGTACCAGCAGAGCTTGAGCGCGGGTCGCGCGGAGGTGGCGGCGAATTCGTAGGTGATGATCGACCACGAGGGGAAGCTATCGCGATTGTGGCCCGAGGTCTCGGCCTGGATCGTTACCGGATCGCGGTGGTCCAGGCCGTGGAACGTCATGTTCATGGCGTGGCAGGCGATATCGCCGAGCGCCCCGGTGCCGAAATCCCACCAGCCGCGCCACGCAAACGGGTGATAGGTCGTCTTGGGATACTTGCCGCGCACGGCGTCGGTCAGCTCGCCATAGGGCCGCGCCGGCGCCGGGCCGAGCCAGAGGTCCCAATCGAGATTCTTGGGCGGCGGCAGCGGCGCGGGCCGCGCGATGCCCTGCGGCCAGATGGGCCGATCGGTCGAAATATGGATCTCGCTCACCGCGCCCAGCACGCCGGCGTGCAAAAGCGCGGCCGCCTTCCGCAAGGTGCTCAAGGCCGAGCCCTGATTGCCCATCTGCGTGGCCAGCTTGTTGTCGCGGGCCAGTTGGGCGAGCGTGCGGGCCTCGTGAATATCGTGCGTGAGCGGCTTCTGCACGAAGCAGTGGATGCCCCGCCGCATGGCCATCGCCGCCGCCGGGGCATGGATGTGGTCGGGCGTGCTCACAGTCGCCGCGTCGATGCTCTTGTGCATTTCGTCAAAGAGCTTGCGGTAATCGGCGAATGGCTTGGCCTTGGGGAAGCGCCGCGTGGCGGCGGCAAGGCGATTGGAATCGATCTCGCAGATCGCCACGACATCGCCCAGGCGGCCCGCGTCGTTGGAGTCCTCGTGGCCTTTGCCATCGACGCCGATGCAGGCGAAGGCGACGCGCTCGTTGGGCGACTTGCTCTCCGCGGCGGCGCGGTCCGCGATCCAATAGCCGGCGCGTAAAGACAGCCGAGGTTTTGATGAACTGGCGGCGGGAAGTTTTTCTTGATGACATGGCGGAACTCCAGGGCGGGGTTAGAAGGCGGGAAAGGCAACGCACTTGCCGTTCCATCGTAACCCAAACCCTAGGAGATTCCAACCGTGCCGACGGATTGCCTACAGCCGCAGGATGTGTGAAGCGAAGCCGCCCCGAAATGGCGCGCTTCGCACTGAACGTTCAAGAGCGTTTTGCCGTTACCTCGCAGGAAGACGGCTTCGCGCAACGCACAATTCAAGCTCATCCATGCTTCGCCGCTCTTATAATACAAGGCAGTCGGGATTGAGGTGGATCGTCAAAAACGAGGACCCGTGAAGAACTCATCGCGTTCTCCGTCGAATCGCCAAAATGGCCGCCGCGCCGGCTGCCAGCAAGGCGAACGCACCCGGTTCGGGCACCGCGGCCGATGGCACACTTGAGAGATCCGGCGACGATACGACCGGCGCGAAGAGCGAACCGGTGGAACCGACGTACAAATTGTCGCCGTTGGCGATAGAGTTGGGCGATGTCGCGACCAGCGTTCCATTAAGAACCTCCGTCTCGCCAGCATACGTATCGGTCCCGAAGAGGACAAGAATTCCGCCACCGGCTTTGGTCAGTCCGCCCGAGCCGCTAATTGCCGCGACGGACTGGAACGTCGCCGTCTGGCCGCTGTCCACGGCCACCGTGTCCTGGCCGGCCAGATTAATCGGCACGCTGACGTTAAGGCCGCCCGACGGCGTGTTTTGCAGAGTGCCGCCGGAGAAATTGAACGTGGCGGCGCCGGATGTCCGCGCTACCGAGGCCGCAAGCAACAGTCCGCCCTGGAGTTGGTAGGTTCCGCTGCCACCATTGCCGTCAACGCCGAAGACGACGCCGGCGCCGGCATGGACCGTGCCGCCGGTCTGCGTAAGCGTGCCGCCGCCGCCGTTGAAGGCGATGCCGATTGCATTGGCGGTCACGTTGGAGTTGCCGCCGACGAGCATCGTTCCCGTGCCCTGTTCACCGACGATGAGGTAGGGAACGCCGATGGCGACGAGCGTGCCGGCGCCGCTGCTCATGTCGTAGCGGCCCACGCCGCCGCCGAAGCGGCCGATAGAAAGCCAGCCGCCGACCGCGGCGCTGCCGCCAGTCTGCTTGAACGTGCCTTGGCCGAACGCGCCCACCTGAAAGTTGCCGGGCGTGGAGAGCAGACCGGCTTGCAGATTGTAAAGACCGACGGCGGCCGAATCGCCCGTGCCGCCACCGCCGATCCGCCATTCGCCGCCGCCCCCCAGGCCGCTCAGCGTGCCGCCGGATTGCGTGAGCGTGCCGCCTGCGGCACCGTACTTGCCGACATACAAAGTGACCGCCCGCGCCTGCCTCCCGCCAAGAGATTCGTCACGCCCGTACCGTTGTCGCCCGTGTTGAAGTCGCCGTTGACCGTCAGAGCGCCGCTGACGTTTAGCGTACCGCTATTGCCGGAAAGCTGGCCGACGCTCGAGTAATTGGAAGTGGTTATGCTCCCGCCGGCGGCGATCGTGGCCGTTCCCTGTTGCAAAAACAGATTCGACGTGCCGGCGAGCCGCCCGCTAACCGTGATATTGCCGCCGCCCGCGATCGCCGTCGATCCGCTGTAAGTGGAGTTGCCGCCGAGCAGCAAGTTGCCGCTTCCGCTCACGACGAGGCTGCCTGTCCCGGAAATCGGACTTTGGATTGTGGCGGCAACATTTGCGGTGATGGTGAGTCCTGCGACGTTCGGGGCCGCTCGTGACGAGAGTGCCGCCGGCAATCGTATAGTTGCCGCTGTCGGCCGGATTGAAGGTGATCGCGGCGACGTTGACGCTTTGCGCCAAAGTGACAATGCCGGCTGCGCCGCGCCGGAGCCAAACGTGACGGTCGCATATCCCGAATTGTCCCATCCCTGGTTGCTTGCCGCATAAACGAAGTTGGAGTGCGTGAGGTCCCACGTGCCGCCGCCGTCCCGCGCCGATCCGCGGTCGTGGCGCTCCAAACCAGGGGCTGGAAAGTCGTCGGCCAGTTGTCCGAGGTCCAGTAGAGGTCCTGTAGCGCGTAGGCGGCCGTGCCGTTGTTAGCGCCGTTGTAGTAGTGATAACTGACGTAGTCCTGCCCGTTTTGGCTGAAGATGCCGACTTGCCCCGGCCCGTAGTAGTTGCCTTGCACGCCGAGGAACAAACTGCCTCCGCCATTGAGCAAGTTGACGCCGGATTGGTTGACGAACGGGCCGTTCACGCTGGTGCTCCGCCCGATGCGGACGTTGTAGGTGCTGTTGACGCCCATGCAGCAACTGCCCCAATTCTCGAAGAGGTAGTAATAGCCGCCGCGGTAATATTGGTACGAAGCCTCCAGCGACGTGTCGCTGCCGCTGCGCTGGGAGAGATGAATCGGCGTCGCGCCGGGATTGAGCAACATCCCCGTCGTGGCATTTAATTGCATCTGATAAATGCCGGTCCAATACGAACCGAACGACATCCACATCGTGCCATCGGGCCGGGTGACCACGCTGGGGTCGATGGTGTTGTAGGCGTAACCGTTTTTCGATTCGATCACCGGCCCGTGGTCGGTCCAGGCGTAGTTCGAGTCGGACGGATTGAGCGTGGGGCTCGTCGCCATGCCGATCGCCGAGACCTGGCTGCCGAAGGTCGAGACGGCGTAATAGAGGTGATAGAGGCCGTTGAAATACTCGACGTCGGGCGCCCAGAAGGTTCCGCTAAAGCCGGGCACGTCCTGCGTCGTCCACGCCGGCGGCGTCGAGAAGATCGCCGGCACGTCGGACCAATGGCTCATGTCGGTCGAGGACCGCGAGAATGCCCTGGCCGGTGGAGTAATAGAAGTACGAGCCGCCTTCCTTGACCAAGGGCGAAGGATCATGAGCATAGGTCTCGCCCAGGATCGGCACTTGCTGCGCACCTGCCATCGACGCGGCAAGGATGACCGCCGCCGCAAGCGGCAGCCAGGCTTTCTGCGGTGGAACGTTCAGGCGCACGGCGGCTTTTTTCCTGGGCAGAAGGGTCCGAGCTTGAATCGCGTCAAGTGACTTCCCTGCCCCTGATTATATACCAGCCGCGCGCTTATGCGGTATTCAGCACTTCGCGGTCCCCAAAAACTCCGAGGCGCGGCCGACGGTCAAGCTCGACCCGTTGGCAAGCGCCTCGTTGTTTGGTATCGTGGAACCGACTCACGTCAGTTCCAACGAAACCGCCTCGATTCTACGCGGTTACTTACCGTCTGCTAATCCGCTTCTTCCGCCGGATGGCGACAAAAGCAACTGCCGTACCCGCCGCCAGCAAGGCCAGCGTGCCCGGTTCGGGCACCGCCGTGGTGGCCGGTGCGGGCACGACCGGCGCGAAGAACGCGCCGGGGGTGCCGACATACAAATTCGTGCCGTCTTCGATCGCTTGCGGTTCCGTCGCGACTAGCGTTCCGTCAAATACGTTTGTGCCGCCGATATAGGTGTGGGTGCCGCTGAGCGTCAGCGTGCCGCCGCCCAACTTAAGGAGGCTGCCGCCGCCGCTGATCGCCGCAGCAGCATTGAATGTGCCGGTTTGGCCATTGTCAATGTCAACCGTGCCGGAGCCGCTGAGATTGACCGGCATCGTGACGGCGAGATTGCTGGCCGGGGCGTTTTCCAGTGTGCCGCCGGAGAAGTCGAAAGCGGCGGAGGTCGCGCCCGTCCCCGCGCTGACATTCGGCGTTTGCAGCAGGCCGCCGGCTTGGAGATTCAAGGTGCCGCTGCCCGTGCCGAAGCCGACGGTGACCACCGCCGTGGGCGATACAATCATCGTTCCGCCATTGGAGCCGCCAATGGTAAGTGTGCCGATACCGTTCTCTCCCACGTTGACTCGGCCGTCGTTGGCATTCATCGTGCCGCCAGCCAAGGTGTAGCTGCCGTCCGCGGACGCGCCCATGCCCAGGCGGACCCAGAAGCCGGACCGAGAGGTAACCGTGCCGCCATCTTGGTAGATGGTCGCCGTGCCGGAATCGTTGCGCAAGTCGCCAATGTTCATCGCGCCGCCGTGCATGAAGTAGTTGCCGGTTGCCCCGGCGCCCCAGCCGATGTAGAAGTTGTCAACGCTTGTCGTGATCGCCCCGCCGGTCTGGGTGATCGTGCCGAGCCGCGCCGGAGAGTTGGCCAAGCGTGATCCAGGCCGGGTTGACCAGCGTGGGCGTGGCTGCCGGTCTGGCTGACATTGATCGACCCCGTTCCGCCCCACACCATCAACGGACCAGTACCGGTGATCGTGCCGCCGGAAATATCGAGCGAACCCAGGCTTCCCGTCCCGGATCCGACGACCGTGCCCACGCCGTTGGCGGCGTTAAAGGCGGTGCCGTTCATGGTCACAACGGCACCGGTTTGCGTATAGGCGCCGGTGCCGGCCACGCCCACAAGCATGCTCAAGGCAGTCATCGATCCGCCGCTGATATTGAACGTGCCGGCGCTGCCGACGTTCTGCCCCATGCGGAAAGCGCCGCCGATGCCAAACGATCCGCCGGTTTGCTGGTACGAACCCAGGCCGCCGTTGAAATCGCCGTCGTACACCGATCCGCTGACATTCACCACGCCAGTGTTCGACAGCGAGAAGGTGCCCGTGCCGATGTGGCCGATAATGAGGTCGCTGGACGTGGCCAGCGTGCCGCCGTTCTGCGTATAGCGCCGGTGGCGCCGCCGTTAAGCCCGACCCAGAGTTTAGCCGCGCTCACCAGGCCGGTCCCGGCGACAATCATCGTGCCGGTGCCGCTTTCGCCGTCATAGATGGCGTTGACGGCGTGGACCGTTCCGCCGCTGACGTCGAGCGTGCCGCTGTTGCCCGCGAAGGAGGCGATCGTCAGATTGTTCGTTGCGACAGTGAGCGAGCCGCCGCTGACGTTGAGGAGGCCGCCCATGCCGCCGCGGCCGACGGCCAGCCAACTGCCGATGTTGGCCACGCCGCCGTTCATGTTCATCGTACCCGTTGCGCCGCCGGCGCTCGACAGCCAGAGCTCGCCGGAGGTCGTCAGGGTGCCGCCCGACGACAGGTTCAGCACGGCGGAATTTCCTGTCTGTGCGCCGACGTTGACCAGTCCCGTCGCGGCGGTGCTGGCCGCAATCGTCAACGAACCGCTATTGGTGACGGTAATTGGCCCGACGCCGTTGTTGCCCGCGAGGGTAAGTGTGCCGTTGCCGATCTGGTACAGCCCCGCCGCCGCTGATGCTGTTGCTCAGCGTGTAGCTGTCGCTGCGGTCGAACACCAAGTTGCCCGCGCTGCCGAGGATAATATTGCCGGCGCCAGCGTGGCGGTGCTGCCGCCAACGTCGACCTGCACGGTGCCGCCGTTGACGGTTGTCGTGCCGGCGTAACTGTTGCTGTTCAGGAGGGTCAGCGAACCGCTGCCGACCAGCGTCACGCCGCCGCTTCCGGAAAGCGAGGAGGCGAAGGAAACGCTGTTGCCATTGAGGTCGAGGATGGCCGCCTGTCCCGCCGCGATGGGCGCGAAGCCGGAGGAAACGTCTTGCGTATTGCCGCCGGCCCATTGCAGCGTTCCGCCGCCGAAGCTGATGTTCGAAAGCGGAAGTGATCCGGCGACGAAGTCCAAAACGCCGCCGTTAATGGCGGTTCCGCCCGTATAGACGCCGGTCCCCGTTAGGAACAGGCTGCCGCTTCCCGCCTTCGCAATCGCCAAGCTGCCGCCGCCGCCATTCTGGAGGACGCCGCCATAGGTATTGCCGGCCGGTGTGTTCACGGTCAACGTGGCGGGCGATCCGCCGCCGTTTTCCACGGTAGCTTGCACCAGCGAACCGTCGATGTAATTCAGCGCCGAGACGGCGACGCTATTGCTATTCAGCCGCAAATCGCCAATGTTGGAGAATGAGCCGGAAGCGAACGTTACGGCGTTCGGACTAGCGGTGTTCAAGGCGCCGGCGTTGCCCAACTGGACGGTGCCGTTGCTGATCGTGACGCCGCCGGTGAAGCCGTTGGAGCCGTTCAATTGCGTCACACCGGGCTGGTTGACTACCAAAGCCAACGGCGAGCCGGAGGCGTCATTGAGCGATCCATTCATCGCTATGCCGCCGCTGCCAAATCCGTTGAAGGTCAAGGTCGTCGGGCCGGCGCCGCCAAGGGCGCGACGGACGCGTTAACCGTCAATCCCAAGCTGGAATTGTTGTTCGCCCAGCTTTGGGTCGTAGTTCCCAACAGGAGCGAACCGGTCCCGATCGTGCCGCCGGCAAGCGAAGACCCGTCCAACGTCAGACCATTGGCCCCGAGAGTCAACGTGAAGCCGTTGGGGTTAATGACCGTCGAGGTCACTTGGGCCGAGCCGGTCGTCGTCGGCACGGCGATTGTCAGGCCTTGGATCGAGTAGTTCGCGTCCAGCCGGGTGGTCAATACGCCGCCCGCGCCGGGCACGGCGTTGGTCGCCGTGAAATAGACGCTCGTATTCGTGCCGGGCACCTGTCCGGCATCCGTCGTGCCCGTCGAGTCGATCGACCAGTTCGTGGTCGCGCCGGGTCCTGCTGCCCAGAGGTTCTGGGAATCGCTGGCCGCGCGGCTGCCGCTGCCCGTCCAATAAGCCGTCGAGGGCGTGGCGTTCGCCGAAATCGTCAGCACGAGGGCCGTGGAGGTCGATTGATTGAAGCTATAGCTGCCGCGAATGGCGGGACGCGTTCCGAGGATGAAGTCAGCGGCGACGATGCCGCCGGAACCGCTCGTCAGCAAGGTATAGTTGCCGGGCGAGACGCCGCTGATCGCCGCAACGTTAACTGTGTTTGAAGTCGCCAGCGAGACCGCGCCTGCGACGGCGATCGCGTCGATGGAGCCGACGAAACTTCCCAGATCAACGTCCAGCACGGTGCCGGAATGCAGATTCAGCGCGCCGCCGACGTTCACCGCGTCGACTGTGCCATTCTGCAAATTGACGGTAGCGCCGCTGGCGGTCGTGGAAACGTTTCCGGCGATGCTGGTGAAGCCCGCGGCGGCGAGGGCGCCGCTGGCCCCTACGCTGACATTCGTGGCGCCCAAGGAGGCTCCAAAGTTGCCGTTGACCAGCAGCGTGCCCGCGTTGATCGTCGTGTTGCCCGTGTAAGTATTCGCTCCGTTGAGGGTGAGCACGCCGGCGCCGGTCTTGATCACGCCGCCGCCGCTGGTGCTGTCGGCAATGACGCCCTGGATGGTGGCCGCGTTTCCGTTGGTGTCGAAGGTGGCCGTCGCGCCGCTGGCGATGCTGATGTTGCGGCCGTAACTCAACGCGATATTGTTCGCTCCAAACTGTAGCTTGCTGTTGTTCGTAAAGGCCACCGCGCCGGACGCGTCGCCCAGCGCCGTGTCGGAATTGATGTTCAAGACGCCGCCATTGATCGTCGTGCCGCCGCTGTAGCTGCTGGCGCCGGTAAGGTACATTGTTCCCGTGCCGGTCTTCGCCAGGCTTCCGCCGCCGCTTATCCCGCCGGAAAACGTCGTGGTGGCATTGTTGCCCCCCACAGTCAGCGCGATCGAGTCCGCGCCGGGGGCGTGGTTGATTTCGTCGTAACCTGTCAGGACAAGGCTGCCGCTGCCGTTCAAGGCGCCCAGGGTGGCCGATCCCAGCCCGGTGTTGAAGACCAGCGGGCTGTTGCCGAACTGCAGCGCGCTGCTGGTGTTGTTGCCGGCCAGATTGACGGTCGCCAGGGCCAGGGCGTTGCTGCCGTTGAGGCCGAGATAACTGCCGCCAGCCGTTCCGCTCATCGGCACCACCGTAATCGTGCCCGAGTAGCTGTTGCCATTGTTGCTGAAGACGACGAACGAGGTATTGTAAACGTTGCCGGTGCCGATGCCGCTCTGGCGGAGGGTCAGACTGCCGCTACCGCTGACCACGCCGTCGAGCCACAGTCCTTTGTTGCCTTCGCCAACAGCATTGAGGCCATTATTGTAGGTCGAGCCGAGCGTTCCGCCGTTGGCAGTCACGTTTACCGCTCCCTGGATGTGATCTTTGGCGTCTTCGGCGAATACGATGCCGCCATTGACGGTCACGGCGTTGGGGTAATCGAACTCGCTGTTGTTATTTGCGCCGGGCGTATTGCCCAGCCGCAACGTGGCGCTGTTGAGCGTAATCGACCCGGTGCCGAAGGGGCTGATGTTTCCCGATGCGCTTCCCGTCAAGTTGTTCATCAACGTGCCGTTGTTGACCACGCTTCCGCCGGCGTACGTGGAAAACGAATTCGGGTTTATGACGCTGGTAATGCCGGTGCCGTTGAACGTCATGCCGCCGCTGCCGGTATTGGCCGCCAAGACTGGCGCGGCCGAGCGTCGCAGCCGTGCCAAGGACGCCGACGCCGCCGGTGAGCGCAACTGTTGGCGCCGAGGTGTAGCCCGCGCCAGCATTGCTGATAACAATTCCGGTAAGCTGGCCGCTAGTTCGGTCGATGGTGGCATACGCCGTGGCGCCGGTTCCGCCGCCGCCGGTAAGGGTGACGATTGGCGGAGCGATATAGCCGGAGCCGGAGCCAGCGATGGAAATCGAACTCACACCGCTGCCGGAGGCCGCCAAGATGGGCTGCGCGATTGTGACGTTGAAACCGGCATTGTTGATCGTCCCGCTGCCGGAATAGACGAAGCTCGGGAAGGAGATGAAGCCGGCATTTGGCCGGTCGCTTGCACCGTTCCGCCGTTGAAGTTGACAACCACGCTGCCCGTGCCGCCGATGAAGTTGGTGACCGTCAGCGAGTTGTTGTCGAAATTCACGACGCCGCTACTACCCGCAGTTCGGAAATTGATCCCTTGGAGGGCGCCGACAGAGAGCGTGCCGCCGCCGACATTCACGATCATTGTCTGCCCAGTGCCCCAATTGCCGTTGACGCCGCTGCCGTTGACGCTGGAAGCGAAGACCACTCCGTTGGTAAT
Source organism: uncultured Planctomycetia bacterium (assembly GCA_963707295.1). Classification (GTDB taxonomy): domain Bacteria; phylum Planctomycetota; class Planctomycetia; order Pirellulales; family Thermoguttaceae; genus JANXQG01. The sequence goes on along the minus strand of CAVPPL010000005.1, from coordinate 209,300 downwards.
GTTGACCACCCCGAGTTGGCCAAGATTACCGCCGCGGGCGGGGGCGAGCCAGCCGGTATCGTTGAACGTGCCGCCGCTGACCTCGAGCAATCCATTGCCGCCATTCGCCGAACCGATGCCGGTCTCGTTAACATTAACGCTGCCGCCCGAAAGACCGTAGTACCCTTGGCCGTACAGTGCGCCGTTATTTGCCCCGGAACCGATATCGCTGTTGTTGCCCAGTTGGAAGTCGGCCGTGTTGGCGGCTTGTTTAAAGACGACCGTTCCACCGCTTTGATAGATCGCGCCCACCGCGCCGATGCCATTGCCAACCGCAAGATTGTTGGCTGTTACGGAAGACCCCGGCAAGATATTCAATACCGCGGGCGACCCAGCGACGTTACTGACTGTAATGCCACCGGTGGTGCCCGAATTGATCGTGCCGCTGATGGAGAGTGCCCCGGTGACGACCGTTGTGGCTCCGGTATAACGTTGCTGCCGGTGATCGCGAGCGCGCCGCCGTGACTGTGACGGCGCCGGTGAAGGTATTCGCCCCCGACAACGTCGCCGATCCGGGCCCAGCCTTGGTGACGGCATTCGCGCCGCTGATCACCGAACTGATGGCAAGGGAATCGTTGGCGGCCGCGGTTCGCATCACAAGTTCGGCGCCGAGGGCTAGAGTGCCGCCGCTGATCGAGGCGGCGCCTCCGCCGGTGGCCAACAGGCCGCCATTGCTCAGGGTAATCGTACCGGTGTTGCCGATGTTGACCGCTCCCAGCGACGTGTCGAACTTGATCGTGTTGACGCTCACGCTGCTTTGGCCGACGATGGACGTAGTGCTGACCAGGTTGTGGCTGCCGGAGGTCAATGCGGTCCCTGTGGTGTCCGCCGCCGCGAAGAGGGCGTCCGTGCCGTAGACTGGGGCGCGGACGTAGCTGTTGGTGGCGTTCATGTACGCGAAATCGGAACCGTTATAGTACGTGCCCTGATTCACGAAGCCGAGGGCCGAATTGATCTTGATTTGGTTCGTCGAGCCGCCCGAGTCGTTGGAACCGCCGCTGACGACCAGGTTGACCGTTGCGCGGCGCTTGCAAAAAGGTCCCGTTGAAATACACGCTGCTGCTGCCGCTGTTGCCGAAGGTGGACTGGATCGTGCCTTCACCTACGTTGGCTTGCAGTCCTTTAGTGCTGCCACTTCCCAACGTCTGCGAGATGCCGGGGATGTTGCTGGCCCCGAACTCGATGGTGCCGTTGTTTACCGTCGTCCAATCGGTATAGGAATTTGTGCCGGTGAGAACGGCAGCCTTTCCGGTCCATCCTTCCTGAGGCCGAGCCCGGCCGTCGAACCGTTCGTGAAGTTGCCGGAGAAAGTCCCCCCGTGACCAAGGACTATGAACCAGCGAATCGTGCCGCTGCCGTCAATGACGGTGCCGCTGCCGGCCACGCCGCCGGCAACGTAGGAGTCGTTGGCGCCGACGCCATACGTGCCGGCAGAAATATTGAGAAGGCCGCCGAACTTGCTTACCGCGCTGCCGGCCATTAGCAGGCCGGGTCCGGATTTCGTGAATCCCATGGAACCGTTGGCCGCGATGGAGCCGACCTGCAAAGTGCCGTTGCTGACAGTGACGGTGCGGGTCGAGCCGGCGCCGCCGAGCGTCGCGACACCGGTGCCCATGTTGAGGTTTTGAGTGCCTTTGAAGGAGAAGTCACCATTCCAGGCTTGTGCATTGTTGGTCGTGAGGGCGATGGCCGCGAGGGTGCTGTTGTTGACGGTGCCGCCGTTGATCGTAAATGTGCCGGTGCCGATGGCCGCGGCGCTGTTGATGTTCAGCGTGCCGTTGTAAAGGTTCGTGCCGCCCGTGTAACTATTGGACGCGGTGAGCGTCAGACGCCGGCGCCGCTCTGCGACACCGTGATGGCGCCGCCGTTGTGCGAATTCGGGTTCGCATTAACCTGCCAATTGCCCGAACCGCCGAAGACGAGCACATGCGCGGCGGTGCTGCTGTTGCTGAAGAACACATTGGCGCCGACGCTTGCGCCGCTGCTGGAATTGTTGATCCAGTAGACAGGATCGCCGGCCGTGGCGTCTCCCAGCGTGACATTGGTTGTGGTTGACAGGCTTGCATTGCCCAGCGTAAAAGCGCCTGCGCCGGCATTGATGGTGACGCCGGCGACGCGCATCGTCGCCGTGCCGTCCGTGCTGTTGATCGTCACGGGACTGGTCTGTCCCGAATTGAGATAGAGGTAAACGCCCGGCTGCCCCGGGTTCATCGTAGCGTTTCCGGTCAAGCTCAGGCTGAGAGTGCACGGCCTGAGAACCGTTCCACAGCGCGGTATCGGCGGCGTTAAACGTAGGCGGCAGGATTCCAGTTCGTCGTATCGTCCAACGTGCTCGACGTAGTGCCGGTCCACGTGTACGTGTCCGCCCGGCCGCGGCCGGCCAACAAGCACGCCGCGGCAAACGCCGCGACCGCCAACTTCAAAGACGTAGCATGAAACAGACGTGAATATTTGTACATCTTGCTCTGCGCAAAAGGAGCCCGGATGCGCCGTCCGATGCGCCCGCGCCCCGGCCCCATGACCCAGCTAGAAAACGATTGGAAACACTAAACCCAAGTTTCGATTGTTCAAGACTAACTACAATTTAACTCTGGCGAGGAAATCCATCAAGCAATATTGCGCAGAAACTTTTCGATATTGCGCAATTCGCTCTTTTTTCTTCTCACCGCCGATTCGCGCCGATGTTCGCAGGCGTTGACGCCAAAAAGCACATAAAAACATGCGACAAACCTCACTTCAAGTCGAAATCCTGGTGCGGGTTGTCGCCCTGGACTTCGAACTTCACGCCCGCTCGCGACGCTTCCGGAACCAGGTCGATGCGTTCCGGCGTGGGGTGAATGTCGTCGGGCGACGTCTTGAGCATTTTGCCGGTCAACCGCGAGATTTGGAATGTGGCCGTGACCTGCCCCTTGGGCACTTTCTCGGCCTTATAGTGTCCTGCAACAATTTTGGCCCGTACGGGCGGCGCCTCGCCTCGCGTCGCCGGCATAAAGATCACGGTGCCCTCGGCGTCCGCCGGCAGCGGTTTGCCGCCGATCGTCACATTGCCTTCGAGCGTCGCCACCGGTTCGGTCCGACCCGTGGACCCGCATCCGGCTACCAGCATAAGAAGGGTCGCGCAGGAGAAGAAGGCGAAGAACTTGCCGCGGCTATTCACAGTCATCCACCGCTTTCCCATATTGTTATTTGTTCGGATCCGTAAACGTCTCGCTGCCCTTGGCGGTTGTCACTGCTCGCCAGATCAGCGGATCAATGGTCTCCGCGGTGTAGCAGACTGAGCCGTCGCAGTAGGTCGCCACCACGCCGCCCGGATGCCAGCTTTGCGCGGCGAACGTCTGGGCCAAGGTCTGGTCGTCGGCCGAACCGGAAAGCGGTGTCGGGATGGGAATCTTGGCGCCAGTGTAGTAATCGGAGGACTGGATCATCCTGCGCCACTTGGTCGCCAACCAGCGAGTTGGGCGGCAAATAGCCGTTGAAGGTTTGGCCTCCCAGCGCCGTGGTAAAGTCCGAGGGCGGGCCGCCCCACGTCGCCGGCGGCCTGCAAGCCGAGTTCCGGCAGCACAAGCACTTCCGACATCAGGAGGGTGTGCGCCAATCCATCGGGGATCTTGTTTGTGGGCGTCATTTTCAGATAGGTGAAGGGCGCACCTAGAAACTGCACGCTGGCCAAAGTCGTCTGGCCGTAGTTGGTGTTCCCCGCGTTGACCACATAGTTGCCGCGGATACGGGCCCAGTTGTCGCTGTCCCACTCGTTGCGCTGTAGGCCGCGGTCGCTCGGGCAAGCGAAGAGGCCGTTCATGTACCGGCGTGCTAACGCATTCGACACGTCGCTGAGCGAGACGGTCGTTTTGATCCACTTGCTCATGCCCTTTTCTTCGATGAACTCGCCGATCTGGCTGTACCACCCGTGGTCGTCATACCACGAGCCGGGCACATTGAGGTGCAGGGGGTGGTTGACCCAGCCCATCGCCATCGACGGAAACCCGCCGCGGTTGTTCTCGAAGTTGATCATCGCCAGACTCAATTGCTTGAGTTGGTTCTGGCATTTTGCTCGGCGGCCCGCCTCGCGAGCCGCGTTGATCGCCGGCAGCAGCAATCCGATAAGAATGCCGATGATGGCAATCACCACCAGGAGTTCGACGAGCGTGAAGCCGCCGTGCGGCGGGGTGGCGAACTGCGCCACGAAAACTTTTTCCCAGGAGTCATGACGCAACCATGTTACGCCCTGAATCGCCAGGCTGACAAGCCGAAACCGCGCAAAACTTTTGCGAAAAAGCGCAACGGGAGGCAGTGTCATGCGACGTTCAAACGTGCTCTTCGTTGCCGATGACGGAACCTTGAGCCGCCTCGCGTTCGCCGCGGGCTGAAGCTTGCTCATCGCAGCGGCGCAGGTAGTCTGCGAAAGGAGCGGGATGCGTGAGGTAGCCGGCGATGACCGCGTAAACATCGGCTAATCGCAATGACGGATACGAGCGGACTATGCCTTCGTGCTCGCCCCCTGCTGGAAAGCGCGAAGGACCAATTCCAACCGCACGTCGCTCGGGCCCACGCGAAACACGCCCGGCGGATCTTCCCGTACGGGAAGTGCAACGACTAGGGATCCCAAATTGACGTTTGACATCATAGCGCTTTATGGGTTGCAAAAATCGCCGTTGATTATAATCCACATTCTTGTCAATGTTTGGCCGAAACGCTTCCGATGGCTGCTTGACGTTCCAAGCTTTTCTTGCCCCGTTCGGCCGGGCTGGGCTACAATAGCGTGAGCGGTCCTGCGACAAAACGCTAGCCTTTGCCCCGCATTGGAGTGGGCCGCGTTTGCTTTGCCATCCATCGAGAACAACGCATGAATCACCGTCACATCTTCTCCGGCTCCGCCGCCGGCGTCCTCCTCGCCACATTGCTCGCACCGCTGGCCGGCTGGGCCGCGGTGGAAGAACCCTGGAATCTGCCGGCGCTTTCGGCCAGCCCCGAGGCGATCCTCAAAGCGGCGGCCGCGCAGCCCGCGCCCAAGGACGGCGACATCGAGATGCTCTTCGAGGAGCACCTCTACCGGCTCGACGACGAGGGGCGGCAGCATCGTGTTGCGCGGCGGGTCTATCGCTATCTCACCGAGAAAGGCGTCGATGACTGGTCATGCACCGAAGCCGACTGGTCGCCCTGGTGCGAAGAGAAGCCGGTCTTCCATGTCCGCGTGATTACGCCCGACGGACAGGCCCACGCCCTCGATCAGGAGAGCATCGGCGAGGCCCCGGCCGAGCAGGATTCGCCCACTCTGTTCAGCGACGACAAGCTGCTCCGCGCGCCTCTGCCGGCGATTGTCGTAGGGGCGGTCGTCGAAGAGGAGATTGAGGCGCGCGAGGTCCGCTCGCTCTTTGACCATGGCATCGTTGAGCGGTTTTCCTTGACGCAGCAATATCCCGTCCGCAAGCTGCGGCTTTCGATCGAGGCGCCGTCGTCGCTGCCGTTGAAATACGAGGCGATCGCCAGCGACGCCAAACCGGCTCGCAGCGAAACAGGCGGACACACAACCCTCGTCTTCGAACTCGGCCCACTGCCCGCCACGCCCGCGCCGGAGCAGTTTCTCCCGGCCGAGGACATGAAATTGCCGGAGATCGCCTTTTCAACCGGCAAGTCCTGGGCCGACGTGGCCGCGGCCTATTCCGACCTGGTCGAGTCGCACCTCGATCTCGACGCGGTCCGGCCGCTCGTGGAGAAAACGATCGGCAAAGAGACCAATCGCGACAAGATCATCGAACTGCTGTTGGCTTCGCTGCGGAGCCAGATTCGCTATACGGGCATTGAGTTCGGCCGCGGGGCGATCGTTCCACGTTCGTCGCGAGACACTCTCGCCCGGCGTTACGGCGATTGCAAGGACCAGGCGACGCTGCTTGTTTCCATGCTCCGCGCGGTGGGCATTAAGGCCCACGTAGCGCTGCTTCGCACAGGACGCTACGACGACATCGCACCGAACCTGCCGGGGCTGGGCGATTTCGATCACGCGATAGTCTATGTCCCCGGTGACGGTGGTGCGGGCGTCCCGCCTGCCAAACCTGCAGCCGGGACGGCCGCACCACTTTGGATCGATCCTTCGGCGCGCTGTGCGCCGGCCGGCTGGCTGCCGCTGGTGGACCAGGATCGCTTGGCGCTTTTGGCCAGCCGCAAAACGCAGGATCTCGTCCACACGGCTTCGATGGATTACAAGATCAACACGGGCGATCAGATGATCGAGATGTTTCCCGCCGAGAACGGCAAAGGCCGCGTCCGCGTCACGGTCTCGTGCAGCGGTTCCTACGCGGAAGACCTCCGCGAAGATTACGCCAGCCTGGGCATCAAGGCCCTGCGGAAGCGCTGGAAGGATTACCTCAAGGAACAATTCCGCTCGCATTCCTCGCCGCGTTTGGAATACAGCCCGCCGTTGGACCTGACGAAGCCGTTCCATGTTGTTGCCGAAGCGACCGACGCGCGGATTGGCCACTTCGACGAATCGTCGGCCACGCTCACGTTCCAGCCCGATCCGCTTTTCCAGCGCCTGCCCGATTTGTTCCGCGGCATCGTCTCGGATGATGACGACGGCACGGATTCCGAGAGCACGACGGCCGCGTCTCCGGAAGAGCGGAAGGGACCGATGCTGCTGCCAGAGCCGCACTGCCGACACTTGGAATATCGCATCACCTTGCCCGCGGGCTTCACCGTCAAGGCGCTGCCCGAATCGTCGATCAAGCACTATGGCCCGGCGACGATCAGCCAGTATTACGCGATGCAGGGTGATAACGTGATCGAGGCCGCCTTCAGTCTGGATACAGGACCAGGGCGTTTAACTGCCGAACAGGTTGACGAATTGCGTCAGGCGATCGCAGAATTGTCGAAGGACGAGGTGACGCCGTGGGAAGTAAAGATCGCGCTGGAGAACATCGCCGCAGCGCAGATGGCTGTAGGCCACGTTGCCGAGGCCCTTGCCCAGGCCCGCGAGGAGATCAACCGCTACGCCGACCGCTCGGACCAGCACGCCCGTTATTCCCGCTTGTTGCTCAAGGCAGGGCTGGGCGAGGCGGCCCGCGCCGAAGCCCAGAAGGCAGTCGATCTTGAACATCACACTACACAGGCCGCCCGCGGCCAAGGCGATAACCGCGCCGAGAACTTTTCGCCAACCGACTTTGGACCTGGTGCCGCGGCCGCCTATGCAAACCTGGCCCGCACACTGACGTACGATCTCTTGGGCCGCCAATTCCGGCCCGGCATGGACTGGAGCGGCGCGGCGGATGCCTATTCCAAGGCCCTGGCGCTCGACCCGGCTGACGTTGCCACTCGGATGGATTGGGCCATCCTCCTGGAGCATGACGAAGACGGTCTGCGCTATGCGCCGGGCACTCGGTTGGACGACGCCATCGACGAGTATCGCAAGGCCCAACGGCAGCTTGGCCCGCGGAACCGGCTCGATGCCCTGGAAGTCAATCTGGCAACGGTGCTGCTCTATCGTGAGAAGTATGCCGACCTGGAAAAGCTGGCGGCGCGAGCGGGCAAGGCCGCTTCATGGCGCGGCTTCCTCGTGGCCGCGGTCGCCGCACGTCAAGGCGTTTCAGACGCAGACAAGCGGGCGACGGAGATCGCCGCCAACGGCGACGCACGCCGCGAGATCCTGGAGAACGCGGCCGAATGCCTGCTGAACGCGCGACTCTACGCGCAGGCCGCCGCGTTATATGAGGCAGCCGCGCAAGACGCCGAAAAGCCCGACGAACTCCGTGCCAAGGCGAAGGCCATCGCCCAGTTGCGCCGCACGGATGAGCCCGAACTTTCGCAGGATGCGCCTCGGCGCGTGGTGCAGCAGTTATTTGCCGCCGCACTTTCCGGCAGCAAGGCGGCGGACAAGATCCCAGCGCTTTTGACGGCCGCAGCCTCGCCCGCCGATGTTGCCGCAGCAAGCGAGGCCGTTTTTCGCGCCGTAAGTCCCGCCTTGGAAATCGCCCGCGAGAATCAGATTCCGCCGCTGCGAGTTGTTGACGGCGTAATGCAGGAGGAATTCAAGCTCGAAGGTGACGCGGCAACAGGATTCCGTGTGCGGGCAAGCGGCGAAAACCTCAACGACTCGCAGTGGCAAGTCGTCATGGAGCAAGGTCAGGCCCGCATCGTGCCTCCCATCGCCAAGGCCACGCCAGAAGAAAAACACGGCAACGATGTGGCGTGGTCCGCCGTGGTTTCCGGCAATGTGACGCGGCAGGCGCTGGACGAGGCCCTGGCTGCCGTCAAACAAGCCAAGCCGGCGAATACCGTTTGCCTACGGACGCTTGCGGCCGTCTACGCCGAGTTGGGCAAGACGCCCGACGCCCTGGAGAATTTGCGGCAAGCCGTCCAGCTTCGCGGCGGGCGGTTGGACGACGGCGACTGGTACGTGCTCGGCCGCATCGCTGAGCAGTACGGCCTGAACGACCTTGCCGCTGGACTCTATCGCAAGGTGCCATTGAAGCCGATCGCCGGGCGCGACGACGCTTACGCGGTCGCGCAGAGGCGGTTGAAAAAGGTGGAGAAGCGTTGAATACCATGATGCGATCGCGTGCTTTGCTTTCCTTTTGCGCGGCGCTTTTCATGAGCGCGAACCCCGCAATCCGCGCTGCGCCGGAAGTTTCCTTCGCCGACCTCGCTGCCGGCCGCGCGGCCATCGTGGACGATGCCGCCTACTTCGATCGCTTGCAGCCGATGGAAATGGAGACCAAGACCGGGCTGCCGCTGGTAGCCGGTACGCTCGCCGAAAAACGGGCCGAATGCCGCCGCCGCTACCAATCGGCCGTCAGGGAATTCACGGCCGATGAACAGGCCGCCCTCCGCGACGCGGTGGTATTAGTTGATGGGCTGTGCGCAAGGACTATCCCCGCTATGCCGACACGCCCTGGAACTTCCTCAAGGTCGCCAGCAATCTTGAAGGCGGCTTTCCCCACACCCGCGGCAAACATATTATCTTCGCTGAAAACGTCTGCCGCGGGATCGTCGCCCAGAATCGCGCGGGACGAGGCCGGCCGCTCGGCACGATCGAGCTGTTACTGCACGAACAGATGCACGTCTTCCAACGGGCGAATCCGGAATTGTTCGAGTCGCTCTATACGGGCCGGTGGGGATTCATCCGCGCGAAGTCGATCAAGACCTGCCCGTGGATCGTCGAGCACCAACTCGTCAATCCGGACGCGGTCGATTGCCCGTGGGTCTTCCCCATCCGCCGCAACGACCAGACGCGGTACATCTGGCCGCTCTGCTCGCTGAGCGACGGCTCTGGTCCGAAGCGGATGCAGACTGATTTCTCCATGCTGGCGTTCTATGTCGTGCCCGATGGCGACGGCTATCGCGCAGAGTGCGGCGAAGACGGTCGGCCGAAGTATTCCGAGCTTTTGAGCGTGCGCGACTTCTGCCGCGTCCTCTCGCCCTCGACGAACATCTACCATCCGCACGAGGCGGCGGCCGACTTGTTCGCCAAACTCGTGCTCTACGACAAGTATCCTTCTGCGTGGCCGAGCGCAATACAGCGCGCCGAGCGGGAAAAGACGTTTGGCTCGCTGCGGAAGTGGTTTAGAAATAACTTTGTGAATCCTCCAAAGGCAGTTCAATAGGCGAGTGCTCATGGACGACCGCCGACTTCAAGATTTGCTCCGAATCAGGTGGCGCTCATCGCCCATCTCCCGATTCTTTGCGAAAAGCGATCCGCCGGAGAAACTCCTCGCATCATTGCCGAACGACTATAGAAACGTGATTGGCGAATTTCGGGGGCAGGGAAGGATTTCTCGGGGCTGTATACCTGCGACTCTACCGCTTGGATGAACTTGCCCAAATGAATCTGGCGTATGACGTTCCAACTTACTTCCCGGAAGTTGTTGTTTTCGCCTCGGATGGATGCGGAGAGGCATTCGCGTTTGACGCCACGCAGCAATCCGTTGTGAAAGTTCCGTTTATTCCGTTGATCGCAGAGTATGCCGACGTGTGTGCGGCGTCATTCTCGGATTTCATAGTCCATTCTGCCGCTTCCGGTGAGTCCGCAATGCTTGATCCCGACTCGCTTGGAAAGGAGGTTCACGCAAAACATCCAATAGTGTTGGGAGGCGACCCAGTTGATATGGAGAACAAGGTCCTGGTTCCGCCGGATAAACACGCAGAACTTTGTCGTTTCTGGAACAAAACGTATCGCCACATTCGATCTAAGCAGTTGTCGCCGTGATTTTCCTTTACCACGCAGCGACGGAGAGTAGGCATTTGTGTGCTTCCTTGACCGCGCAGGCCGAACTTGTACCAAGTTCTGCGTATTTGGTACTGATTCCCGCGCTCATGCCTCCCGCTCCCTGCGGCACACCGCGGCCGCTTCGTCGAAGCTCAACTTCCGATAACTGTCATCGACGGCCCCCAGCCGCCGCAGCTCGTCGGCGTCTTGCGATATTTCATAGAGCAGCGCCGCGTCGATCATCTCGGGCGAAACGCCCACATAGCGAGCCGCGTCGAACTCCGTTCGCGACTGAAGGCCGTAAATCACCAGCGCGGCGAATCCCCGCCGCACGAACCAGTCGAGCAGGCGCAGCCTCCGCCCCGCGCCTGCGTCGGCAAAATCCTCCTGGATGATCACCACGGGCAGGTTGTGCTTGCCCGCCGTCACGTTGCCCGCCTCGGTCACGACGACGCCGATCCGATCGGGCCGGCACTCGTCGGGCAATTCGTCGTGGTCCCGCCAATAGCAGTCGTACTGGCGGCAGACTTCCGGCTGCCGCGGGCCGTGGATCGCGCAGCCGCCGGCGCAAGAATGCCGGCACCATGCGCCGGCCGGCTTGTCGAGCACGGGCACGGGGAACAGCTTGCAGCACAGTTGACATTCGCCGCAGCCGCGCATTGCAACGGACTCCCTGCTAATCGCCAAACAACATCATGGCAACGTTCTGCGCTTGGGCCGAGCTGAGTGGCATCCCAAACTGCCGGCAGAACTTACGAACTGCGGCCGTCAACGCGGTGCTGACTTCCGTTTCCAGCGCGAGCCGCAATTTGTCCGAATCGAGCACCATATTGATCGTCTTCCGTTCGGTGTCGTCCAGTTCGATGTCCGCTTCATCACACGTCTCGTCGTGGCCGTGCGCATGATGATCGTGCCCATGGTGACTAGGTTCGCGCGCGTGCTTCTTCGCACTCTTTCCTGCCGGCTTGCGGCTGGCCTTCGCGGCGGACGGTTTGGTGGTTTGCTTTTTCTTCTTAGCCATGAAATCCTCAACAACTTCTGTTCTTGAAACGGTTGACAGTCAAACACTCACTATTGTCTATTGCCAGGGCTGCTTCACCTGCTGCATCTTCAGCCAGTACAGCGTGAGGTGGAAAAATACAGGGGCGGCAAAGCAGAGCGAATCGATGCGGTCCAACAGCCCGCCGTGGCCCTCGACGAGCGTGCCGTAGTCGCGGACGCCGCGATCCCGCTTGATGGCCGAGAGCGTCAGGCCGCCGGCAAAACCCATCGCGGAAATCACCAGCGACATCCCGGCCGCCATCCACCACGGAAATGGCGTCGCCCACCAAAGCACGCCGCCGATCAGCGTCACGCTGGCCGACCCGCCCAGCAGGCCCTCCCACGTCTTCGTTGGGTGGATCGAAGGCACGATCACGTGCCGGCTAGGAATCAGCGCCCAGGCGTATTGCAAGGCATCGCTGAGTTGCACCATGAGCACGAAAAAGAAAAGCAGCCGGGCTTTGGCGTCGGTGCCCGCTTCGACGAGCTTGAACGTTAGCAAGGCGGGCGCATAGCTCAGGCAATAGACGCAGATCAACAGCCCCGCCTCAATCTTGGCGATCCGCTCCAGGAACCGCTTGTAGTCGCCTGCCAGCGCGATCAGCCCGGGGATGATCAAAAACGCGTACACCGGGATGACGATGCTATAGAGCGGATAGTTTTCGAATCCCACCAGTACGAACTGCAGCGGCGTGATCACAAAAAAGACCAGGAAAAGCGTGCGATGGTCGCTCAGCCGCGTTGGCGTGAGCGTGATGAACTCCCGCAATGCCCAAAACGCGCCCAAGCCGAAGATCACCACGGTGGCGGCCTGGCTGATGAAGAACGTGGCGGCAAGAATCGACCAGAGCACCCACCAGGCGTGGACGCGCATGCGGAAGGTGTCGAGGATCGCGGTGTTCAGGCCGCTGTCGTTGCGGGCGCGAAGGGCGCGGATGAAGATCGTCGCCCCTGAGAGGAGGACGAGCACGCTGCCCACGAGTCCTATGGTAGTCGCTTCCTTCATCGCTTCGTCACTAAAGCTCCTTCAATCGTCGCACCGCGTCTCGCGCCCGCCGCAAGAAACGGTCCTTCGGTTCGCCCGATTCCAGCCACATCGGCGGACCGAAGGTGACGCAGCTCAACAGCGGCACGGGCAGGACCTTGCCGCGGGGCAGAATGCGATTCATGTTGTCGAGGTAGACGGGGATCAACTCCAGGTCGGGCCGCTTCTTGCTCAGGTAATACAATCCGCTCTTGAAATCGCCGATCTCCTGGCCGTCACCGCGGCCGCCCTCGGGAAACACGATGAGCGAAAAGCGCTGACCGATTTCGCGAATCATCACGTCGACCGGGCTCTGATGCACTTTGATTTCCGTGCGGTCGATGAGCATGGCGTTGAAGACTTCGGTGGCCAGGTACTTTCGAACGCGGCCTTTCATCCAATAGTCCTTGGCCGCCACCGGCCGCGTCACCTCGCGGACGTTGGCGGGCAATGCCGACCAGAGGACGATCGCGTCCAAATGGCTGGTGTGGTTGGCGAAGTAAACCCGCTGGCAGGTATCCGGCTGCGAATCGACCCACCGCGAGCTGGCGCCGCTGAGCAATTGTGCTGAAATCGCGAGCACGTTCCTCATCAGCGAGACTTTGTCCATAATCGGCTGGCTTCGTAGGGTGGGACAAGGGAGCGCAGCGGGCGGGCCCACCAATCACGGGGCACTGGGTCGGAGGGCCTGTGCTCGCTAAGCGAGTTTGTCCCACCCTACCAGTGCAGCCTGCTATCCTACCTTGCCGGCTGCCGCAAGCCAAGCCCCGCGGGATCGGCGGCGGCCGCTGAAGTGGGGGCAGTGCCGATCGCTCCGGCCTGCCGAGCCGCCTTTTGTCGATAGATGCCCGCCAACAGGTCTTCATAGCCGGCAACCATCCGTTCGATGGACGCGTGCTCGATGACGTATTGCCGCCCCGCACGGCCCATCGTGGACGCCTTGGCACGGCTACTAAGCAATTTGATGAGCCGCGCTGAAAGCTCTTCTTCATTGCCCGGCGAGACGAGGTAGCCCGTGCGGCCTTCCTGCACGGCTCGATCGACCGAGCCGACGCGCGTCGCGACCACCGGCTTGCCGGCAGCCATCGCTTCCAGGATCGAGACCGGGTTGGCCTCGATGTGCGAGGTCAACGCAAGCACGTCGATGACCGAGAGCAGCTCCGGAACATCATTTCGCGTGCCCAAAAAACGCATAGCATGCGAAACATTAAGCAGCCCAGCGAGTAACTCCAGTTCTTCTCGCTGAGGTCCGTCGCCGACGATCAGGAATCGCGCACGGGGCACTGCATCTAGCACCCTCGCCGCCGCTCGTAAAAACAACTGGTGGTTCTTCTCCGGACGCAGCGCGGCGACAATGCCCACTACCGGCGTGCCCTCCGGCAAGTCCAGTTCCTTGCGCAGCTCCGCGCACGGCTCGCCCGGCCGGAAGCGTTCCACGTCAACCCCGTTGGAAATGACGCGGACTTTCGACGCCGTGCAGCCTTCGTGCGAGGCCAGATACTTGGCGTGCGGTTCGGCCACAGCGATGAACGCGTCGGTCAGCGGCGCCAGCAAGCGATTCGCAAACTGCACGCGGTCGGGAAAGCCGGTCGAATGCAGCGCGGAGGCCACAACCGGCACGCCGGCCAGCCGCGCCGCCAGTCGGCCCCAGAACATCTTGTCGCCCGCGCCCACAGTGACCACCGCGTCGATGCGGCGGCGCTTCAGCAGCCGGGCGAGCCGCCAAAGCACGCTCACGTCGGCCTTGCGGCGGATCAAGCCATGATGGACCGGGATTTCCTGGGCCAGCATTTCGCCCAGCGGACCCGGTCCCTTGAGGCAGCAAAGCTCCGGCAGAAAGCGGCCGCGATTCATGCGGCGGATCAATTCAACGAGCAACGTCTCCGCTCCGCCGACCTGCATACTCGTTATGACAAACATCACGCGCAGCGGGCCGCGCTTCTCGATCTCTGCCAACGTTTTTCGTCGAAAGAACATGAGCTTCCTTTATACGCTGCACGCTTCGTCTGATGTAGGTCCTTCTTGCCGAGAGGGACTAATTCGCGCCGAATCAGTCGAGAATGTCGCATCCTCCGGCAAATCGTTCCGCGCCGGTCCTTTCCGGCAGAAAGGACCTACTTGCTCGTCGCTCCAATGATATTCGAAACGCCGCGTGTAGAGCTTTCGCGGGTCGGCGTTGAGCCAGTTCTTCATGCGCAATAGCTCGTTCACGGCCGGGATCCGCTGCACGTGAAATGCGTCGTCGCCGGGGAAGTTGTATCCGCCATACGCCGAGCAAACACATTCGTAGCCGCTGCGGGCGGCGATCTCAAATGCGCGGCAGCTCAAGTTGGCGTGTTGGCCGAAAGGAAAGGCAAAATAGCGGATCTCCCGTCCCAGGGCCTCCTGCAACTCGTGCCGGGCGGTGACAATCTCGCGGTTCAGCGCCGCCGGATCGGTCACCTTCCCCAGGTCTGGATGGCAATACGTGTGCGCCCCGATTTCAATTCCCGCGGCCGCCATGGCGCGGATTTCGTCAAGCGAGTTCGGCGGCAGATTCACTCCCGCCTTCAGGTCGTGCGCGAACGGCCGGTTCTCCATGATGTTTTCCACCGTAACGAAATAGGTGCAGGGAATCCTTTCCTTGACCAGCCACGGAATTGCGGCCCGGCAATTGTCGGCGTAGCCATCGTCGAAGGTGATGTGCAGCGCCGGACGCGTGTTCTCGCCGCGCCGCAGCCGTCGCTGGACTTCCTGCATCGAAATCAACTCGAAGTTTTGCCGCAGCCAAGTGACCTGCTCGACGAACGTCCGCTCCGGCATCGTCCACTCGGTGGCCGCGTCGTCGGCGATGCGGTGGTAGAAAAGCGAGATGATCGGAGTCCGCCGCCGGGCCGCCAAAGTGCGCGTGATCCACCACCGCCGCGGCAGCGTGGCGTGATAGTAGGCGTACAGAAGCAGATATTTCCAGCACGGTATCATCGAGTAGTTTCCATCACCCAGCGTTTCACGCCGCGGCCGGCAAGCCAGAGATTGTTGCGGAACCGCGACAGCGTGCGGTCAGGCACCACGCGGAGCGCCAACTGCGGCCGAGGCTCGGCACGGAAATGGGGCTTGTAGGGCTCGTCGCCGCGGAGAAAATCGACCGCCCGTCCACCCTGCTCGATCGCCCGCTTGATCGTCGCGGCGGTGATCAAATGGCCCGGCTCTTCGTCCAACCGCTCGGTGTCGATACCCGCCTGGTAGATGTACGTGACGCCCTGGCTAAGCACTTGATATTCCACGGCTGCCGTGCGGCCGTCGAGTTCCAAGAGTTGAAATTGCAATTGGCCCGCCAGCAGCAGTTGCCGGGCAACGTCGCGATGAAACGCCCCGAACCTCTCCGAGGCAAAGCAGCCCGGCTCGCCGAGCATTTGCCGGCGCTTCTGGTGCAGATCGACGAGCATGTCCCAGGCCGGGCCGAGTTGCTCGCAGTTTTCGACAGTCCGCATCACCGCGCGGCCGGTGGCGAACAATTCGCGATCGGAGCGGCGGAGCTTCTTGCGATGGCCTTTGGAAACCATGCCGAGAAACTCTTCCCACGAGCTTGGCAGCGCGAGCCGCCACGTTTGCACGGGCGAGTTGGCGTGCTGTGAACAGCCGCGCTCGCCCAGGTGCCGCAGCAAGCGGCCGACCGTCGCGTCCTCGCCATCGACGCCTTCGATTTCCAGGAGGTCCCAGCAATGCTCCTTGCCCGGCGCGCATTGCGGGCCGGTCAGATAAGCGGCAATTGCCTCGGTCACCCGGTCGGCGTCTTCGGGCATGCAAAGCAGGCCGGCATAATCGGAACAGATCTCGCCGCTGCCCAGCCAATGCACGACCCAACCCTTGGCCGAAGAGCGCTCTACGTACCACGGCGCAATGCCCACCAGCCGCCCGGAGGTGTCCAACACGCCCAGCACCATGAGGCGGCGGTTCGGATCGTCCGGCGAAGTGGAGCCGTAATGCTGCCACCAGCTCCAAAGCCAGGCCCAGGAGCGAAACGGGACGCCGCCGGAAAGGCGATCCCACGATTCAGCGTGCGGGGCGATCTCGTCCCAGCGGGTGTAAGCTATGATTTGCATACCTAAATCTCTGTCATACAGAGGAATAAGCAAGTATTTTTACGCAATTTACAGAAACGACTCGCCAGTCGGCGGTGGGTTGCCTTGAATACGCGCGATGTTGACTTTTGGCAACGTGGAATGTTCGTTTTGCCGCGGAACCGGCCGCTTATGGCAACCGGCATCCGTTTTGCATGACCTTTGGAGTGCTGCGGCTTGCCGCTGCTTTTCAAAACGGCAGGCCCTCGGGACGAATGCTCCTTAAACGCCATACTAAGAACATGTGCAGCCATTGTAAAAAGCGACTGCAAGCCGTCGCACTCCAAAGGGAAAACAATGAACACATCGCCCAATTCGATTTCCGCACCCCACGAACTCGGCCGCTTGCTCGTCGTTTACTGGCGGCGCTGGCTGGTCACCGCGCTCATGATTACCGCCGTCGCGGCCGTCTATGCGATTCTCTCACCCAAGTCCTGGCAGTCGTCGCAGGCCATGATCGTCCGCAACGAGGCGGTGGGCAGCGACGCCGATTCCGTTCGCTTCCACGGGCCGGATGAACTGAAGAGTATCCAGGAGACGATCGTCGAACTCTCCAAGAGCCGCAAAGTGCTCCACGCCGCGCTGGCCGACGTTGGGCCGCCGGCCGACCGCCGGCAGGCGTCCGACTGGTCCAGCGACGCCGAAGTCGAAGAACTGCAAAAGAACGTCAAAATCGCTCCGCCCAAAGGCGTGGAACTCGGCGCCTCCGAAGTCTTTTACCTGGAAGTCCGCGACAAGGACCGTCAGCGCGCTGCCGACCTGGGCACCGCCATCAGCCGGCAGTTGCAGCGCGATTTGCAGGACATTCGCGACGCCAAGGCCCGCAGCATGATCAAGGAACTGGAGAAGGCCGCGCAAGTGGCCAAGAGCGATCTCACGGCCGCCACCGTGAGGCTGACCGCCTTGGAGACGGAGGTCGGCAGCGACCTTTCCGAGTTGCGGTCGCTCTTGGATTCCAACTCCAGCGACACCGCGCTCCGCCGCACGGTTTCGGAAGTCGAGAACGAACTACGCCAATTCCGCGCGGCGGTCGAAGCCAATCGCCAACTTCGCGACTTGCTCACCGCGGCCCAAGCCGATCCCACGCGGCTGATGGCGGCGCCGACGCGCCTGCTGGAATCGCAGCCGGCGCTGCGGCGGCTGAAAGAAGGGCTGGTCGACGCGCAGCTTCGCACCGCGGCACTGCAAGGCCGGATGTCCGCTGAACATCCCCAGGTGATTGCCGCCCGCGAGGCCGAGGCCCAAGTCGCCGATCGGCTGCACGCCGAGATCGCCACGGCCATTCTGGGCGTGGACGCCGAACAGGCCGTCGCCGTGGGCCGAGTGCAGTCCCTCGAACAACAGCGCGAACGAGCCGCGGCGCGCCTGAAGCGACTGGCCGGTTTGCGGGCCAACTACACGAACCTTTTGAGCGAATCGAGCA
Source organism: uncultured Planctomycetia bacterium (assembly GCA_963707295.1). Classification (GTDB taxonomy): domain Bacteria; phylum Planctomycetota; class Planctomycetia; order Pirellulales; family Thermoguttaceae; genus JANXQG01. The sequence continues at coordinate 191,478 of CAVPPL010000005.1, read as the reverse complement.
GCCGCGCAAAGCTGCTGGATCGGGCCGAACAGGGCCTCAACAACGCCCGCTCCACGCTCGCCGGCGCTAAGGCCGCCAGCCTGATCAGCGCCGTGGACGATCCAGATACGGGCACGCACCCCATTAGCCCAAGCCGATCGCTGGTCATCCTCGGCGGACTTCTGGGCGGCCTGCTGACCGGCCTGGGACTGGTCTTTCTGACCGCGCCGGCCACGTCTACAGTGCAGATCCCCGCGGCGTCGGTCGTGGCGCGCCCAGCGGTCACGATGCCCGTTCCCTACCGCGCTCCCGAATACCTGCCACAATCGCACGCCGCCGCGGCGGAGTCACGAAGCATGACCGTTGCCGCGCAAGACAGCCTCAACTGCGCCCAGGCCCTGAAAATCCTCAGCGAACGCGGCCGCTTGAGCGGCACGCCAGCATAGGATTCTAACCGCCCCTCTTGCCCTGACTGCCACTGAAGCACACAATGCTCGATACACCCGCGCCTGTGTGGCCGGCGTCGTGCGCGGGTCCGTCAATCGGCAGGAATGTCCGCATGTCCCAAATCCGCGAGTCTCCGACTTCGCTTCCGACTTCACAATCCGCCGAAGCTCGCCCGCCGCTCGGGCTGCCGAGGGGTAGCGTTCGGGCGTTGCTGACGCTCTTGATCGTGTCGGTAGTCATCGTGGAATTGGCGCGGGGACACGAAGTCGAACTGCTCTGGACGGAGACGCTTATGATCGCTCTCGCTCACTATTTCACTTCGCGGCGATTCATCCGGCTTTCGCCCGAGTTGATCCACCGGCTGACGGAGGAAGGCCAGATCGAGGCGGAATCGCGTCCGCTTTTCTTGCCTCGATATAGCATCCGCGTGATTCTAATCGCGGCATTCGTCGGCCTGGCAGTGTATCTATTCCGTCACGACCGTCTGCTTCATTCCCAGGCGGTTTCCATTCTGGGCGTGGTATTCGCTTATCTCTTTGGCATATTGGCTCGCGTGCGAAGCGTGCGCGGCTGGGAGGATTTGAAGGCGTTGGCCGTGCTCGTGGTCCTGGTATGCACGGCCGTGCCCTACTTGATCGATCGCGCCGACCTTGTGCCGCGGCAGATGCGCGATATCACCTTGGGACTGGTGCTGTTTTACTTTGGATCGCGCTGAACGAACTTGTGCAAACGTAGGCAAGGAAATGGCAAAATACATTGAGAAACCAATCGTCATTGAAGCCGCCGGCTTCCCACCCAAAACCATCGAGGAGTACGTGGGCCGTGTAAACTCGGGCACTTCCACGGTGAGCATCGCCCGGATGAAAAGCCCATCGGGCTGGTCCGAACCGGGGCAGACGCCGGAGTTCGACGAGTATACCGTCGTGCTGCGGGGAAGCCTGCGCGTGCGGTTGACGGACGCCGCCTTCGACGTGGCCGCCGGGCAAGCGATCCTTGTCCGCGCGGGCGAGTGGGTCCAATATAGCAGCCCGGCGACGGGCGGCGCGGAGTACATTGCCGTTTGTATTCCGGCTTTTTCGCCGGAGACAGTACATCGCGAGTGATCTCCACTCACTCGTTGACGTACGTCTCCAAGAACCTCGCCAGCCGGTGGAAATCGCTGCCGGGCTCGATGTAGCGGACGACCGTCACGAGCGTGGCCGGATCGACGAGCTGGTCGAAGCGGACGTAGTTGAGTTCAAGCTGGCCGCGGATGGAAACCATCACGCCGTCCAGCCGCTTCTCGACCAGCGCCCGATAGGCGCCTACGCCCAACTGGCTGCCGAGCATGACGTCGAAGGCCAGCGGCCGCGCAGCAGCGGCTTTCGTAGCCCAGCTTGCATGCTGGTGACCTTCCGCTTGCTGGCCGGTCTGCCTGGCGTACTCCGCGGCCATGAGATCGGCGAAGAGAGCGACCGAGGCTGATATGCGAGATGGCGATGTGGCCGTGGTCGTCGCGGGGGACGCCTTCGATGTGCTCTTGCGGCAGCAGTTCGGCCAGTCCCTCGGCCAGCACGATCACGCCGAACTCCTTTCCTTCGGCCTCTTCGCGGACGCGCATCGTGGCCACGATCCGCTTGACGACCTCGTTCAAGTCCATCACGCGGCGGATTTCCTTGCGCCGGTCTTGGCGTTGACCGTTTCCTCGCTCGTTTCGAACTTGCCGGTGATGTCCTCGACGCTGATCACCAGGCTCGCCTCGCCGGCGATGGCCGCGCCGTAGGCCAGCCAGCCGGCGCTGCGGCCCATGCATCTCGGCAGAGGAAATAGGCCGCGGTTCGCCTCGGCGTCGGCCAGCAGGTTGCGGATCTCGCGGGCCAGAAACTCCACCGCCGTGAAATAGCCGAAGGTGAAGTCGATGCCCATGTAGTCGTTGTCGATCGTCTTGGGCAGGTGGACGATCGGGATGTGGCGGCTGCCCGGCGGCAAGGTGCTCCTGGAACATCTTGAACTTGTTGGCCGTCTTGAGCGTGTCGTCGCCGCCGATGGAGATCAGGGCGTCGACGCCCAGCGAGCAGCAGGGCGTCATAAACCGTCTTCAACGGCGCCGACCGCTCGGCGTCGCGGAGGTGGGCCGGATCGGAAATCTGCTTGCCCGGATTGGCCCGCGCGGTGCCGATGATGATCCCCTGGCTGTTGCGGGTCCGCTTGAGCGTGGAGTGTGTGATGCGGATGTAGTCGCGTGCCCTCGACCAGCGGTTTGTCCTCGGCGATATTCCACCAGATGCGAGTAGCCGTGCAGGATGCCGATGACTTCGATGTTGTTGCGGAGGAAGGATACGGCGGCGGTCGAGATCACGGCGTTGGCCGCCGGCGCGGGACCGCCGGCAAAGAGAATGGCCACGCGGTGAATGCTCGATTCCAACAACGGCGGACGGGACAAGGTACTGGTCATGGAAGGTTCCTCGTAGGGTGGGCCGAGTGCAACGAGTCCCACCACAGTATTGTTTTCGCTTGGGTTGGTGGGACTCGTGGCACTCGGCCCACCCTACTGATTTATGTTTTCCAAGTCCGTTCGATGAACGTGGTATCGACGCGTGCTCGATGAAGGCCGAATGGTTGAGGATCTTTTCCTGCAAGGGAACGGTCGTCTTCACGCCCTCGATGCGCAGCTCGCCCAGCGCCCGCTTCATGCAGGCGATCGCCTCGGTCCGCGTCGGCTGATGCACGATCAGCTTGCCGATCATCGAGTCGTAATACGGCGAAACGCATGTAGCCCGCGTGGCGTGCGAATCGAAGCGCACGCCGAACCCGCCGGGCGGAATGAACTGCGTGATCACGCCCGGCGTGGGGCGGAAGTTCTTGTCCGGATCTTCGGCGTTGATGCGGCATTCGATCGCGCAGCCGTGATGCTTGACTGTCCTCCTGCGTGAACGGCAGCGGCTCGCCCGCCGCGACGAGGATCTGCGACTTGATCAAGTCGATGCCCGTGACCATCTCCGTCACCGGATGCTCGACCTGGATGCGGGCGTTCATCTCGATGAAGTAATAGTTCCCCTGCTGGTCGACGATGAACTCGACGGTGCCGGCGTTGGTGTAGTTGGCCAGCTTCACCAGCCGCACGGCCGCTTCGCACATCGCCTTGCGCGTGTCGGCGGGCAGGTTCGGGGCCGGGCTCTCCTCGATCAGCTTCTGGTGCCGCCGCTGCATCGTGCAGTCGCGCTCCCAGAGGTGCACGCACGTTGCCGTGCAGGTCGGCGATGACCTGCACTTCGACGTGCCGCGGATGCTCGACGTATTTTTCCAGATAGATCGCGGCGTTGCCGAAGGCCGCTTCGGCCTCGGCCTGGGCCTGCTGCAACGGCCGACTTCAGGGCCAGGTCGTTCATCGCCACGCGCATGCCGCGTCCGCCGCCGCCCGCCGAGGCCTTGATCAACACCGGAAAGCCGAACTTGCTGCGCCAACTGCACGCGCCTGGCCTTCGCTCTCGATCAGCCCATCGCTGCCGGGCACGGTGGGAACTTCGGCCTTGCGGGCCATCGCGCGGGCGGCGTTCTTGTCGCCCAGCATGGCCATGGCCTCGGGCGTGGGGCCGATGAACGTCGATCTTGCAGCTCGCGGCAGACTTCGGCGAAGTGGGCATTCTCGGCGAGAAAGCCGTAGCCGGGATGGATCGCCTGCACGTTGCCGATCTCGGCCGCGCTGATGATGCGGTCGATCTTCAGGTAGCTGTCGGCGGCCTTGGGCGGCCCGATGCAATAGGCCTCGTCGGCCAGCTCGCAGATAGGCGGCGCCGCGGTCGGCCTCGCTGAAGACGGCCACCGTTTCAATGCCCATCTCCCGGCAGGCGCGAAAGATCCGCAGGGCGATCTCGCCTCGATTGGCAACCAGAATTCGTTTGAACATCAGCCCCGCGTGTCCACTTTGAACAGAGGTTGACCAAACTCGACCGGCTGCCCGTTCTCCACCAGCACGGCCAGGATCTTGCCCGACACTTCGGCCGGGATCTGGTTGAAGACCTTCATCGCCTCGACGATGCAGACGGTGGTTTCCGGGCCGACGTGATCGCCCACTTTCACGTAGGGGGGAGTTTCGGGATTTGCCGAAGTGTAGAAAGTGCCGACGATCGGACTGGTAATCACGGCGACATGCGATTCGTCCGCCTTGGCGGGTTCCGCTGGCGGTGCGGCAGGCGCAGGTGCCGCCGCAGCGCGCGGCGCCATCGTCACGATCGGCTCGCTTGCGCCGCGGCGAAGCCGAATGCGGACGTTGCCCTCGCGAATGTCGATTTCGCTAAGGTCGTGCTCCTTCATCAGTTCGACAAAGCGGCGAATTCGCCGCAGGTCGAAAACATCTTGATTGGGCGTTGAACCGGGCGTGCCAGGGTTATTCATGATTATTGATCGTGGGGCGGATTGCTAATCTGCCATTTCGTGGGGAATACTGCCAATCCGTGGGGCAGATTGCTAATCTGCCGAAAGCAGGCAGGTTGGCAACCTGCCCCACATTACACCACCATTTCCTCAAGCTGTTTGGGAGCACTTGTCAAGACTTCATGACCATTACGCGTGACGAGCACGTCATCTTCGATGCGAACCCCGCCCCAACCGGGCAGATAAACGCCCGGTTCCACCGTCACGACCATCCCCGGCCGAAGCTGCGCGGTGTTCTTTCGCGACATTTTCGGCGCTTCGTGGATTTGGAGGCCGAATCCGTGGCCGATGCCGTGGTTGAAGCGGCGGCCAAAACCGGCCGCCGCAATCACGCCGCGGGCGGCCCCGTCCACCACGGTCGTCTCCACGCCGGGCCGAATTGCCGCGATGGCCCGCGCCTGCGCGCTCGACACAACTTCATACACGCGGCGAAGTTTGGCCGAAATTTTACCGGTGATGAGCACCCTCGTCAAGTCGCTCTTGTAGAGCTTCCATTGCGCGCCCCAATCGATCAAAACGTGATCGCCTTCGCCGACGCGAGCGCCGCTCACGCGGGCGTGCGGCAGCGCCGCGCGGTCCGGACGCGATAATTGTCGGAAACGCCGGCCCGTCGCCTCCCATCGCTCGAATCTGCCGCTCCAAGGCATCGCCGACTTGTGCCTCGGTCTGCTCTCGACTGAAGCTCGCTCGCATCGCCGCGAATGATGCTTCGGCAATGCGAATCGCCTCGCGGATCAACGCCAGCTCCTCATTGTCTTTGCATTCACGCAGGGATTCGACCATGCCCGTCGAGTGGCCGATCAACATTTTCGGCAGCTTCTCCTCGATGAGGTCGCGGGTTGCCACGCTCATCGATTCGGCCTCGATCGCCAGCCGGGCGATTCTTGCCGCGCGGAGGATTTTGATCGTCTGCTCGTGAATCAGAACGCCCGCGCGGCGGATGTCCATTTCAATGCCCGGACACTCTCCCGCGATCTGCGTGTCGTACCGGCCGTCGCTGATCAGGAGTTCCGTGTCCCGCGAGAGAAGCAGATAGCTAGAATCGCCCGTAAAGCCAGTCAAATAGGTGACATTCGGCTCACTGCTGACGAGCAGGGCCTCGGCGCCAGTTTTTTCCAGCAGTTTTCTCAGTTTTTCGCGGCGAGCGGCGAAATCCATGATTTAGCCTCGGTAAGTCAAGCGGTATTGGAACAGGTTCCGCGCGGTAGCGAAAGGGGTGGAACGCACGTTACGTCCCCTCGTCCGCCGGGAGAGGGTTAGGGTGAGGGCGGATGAAAGCGGCGTCAGCTCTTTCCTGCCACGCGCGGGGCGACGAACCTGCGCAACGCCTTCGCGTTTTGTCGCGGTTGTTGCGCAGCGACAATGTCGCCGTAAGGTGTTGGTGGCACACGTTTTGCGCAAAGACTTTCGGTCATCGTGTTGACTCCCTCATAAGTTGTGGGTGTTGCGCGCCGCGCACGGAGCCGATCTTTGCTCTGCGCCAGTCGGGGCGACATGGAGCGGCGGGTAGTGAGTGATGAAGCGTTTGCCCGGCTTGCGGAAGCAGCCCAGAAAACAACTTCGCGGGCAAGACCGCCGGACCGCGGAATTCCTCGGAAAACTGTCGTGTGTTTAAGGCGGAGTCGATTAAACAAAGGATTGGGAACAGTTTGGGAACAGTTTGGGAAGTGATTGGGAAAGCATTGGGAGACGCTTTATCACTTAGTGTTAATAAATGCTAATTAGCGTTCCGACCGTTTCCTCGGGGTGTTCCAGCCGGAAGTTTTTTCATTTTCCAAAACATCACGAATTCGCCTGCTTTCTGACGGTTTTGCAAATCAGGGTTCGATCAGGACGCGATCAGGAATGGATCAGGATGCGATCAGACCGCGATCAGACTGCGATCAGGATTACGTCTTGTGGTCGTTTGTTTTTTCCGTCTGGTAGCCAATGGCACGGAACATCGGCCGGCGGGAAACCACGAAATACACGAAGCACACGAAAGCCTGGCGGGGCCACGGATGCAACGCGGACTGAATCCCGCGCGCCGGGATTCAGTCCGTGGCCCGATCTCTTATCTCTCATCCCTAATCCCTTTCCACTGCTCACCGTCCACATGCCGCTATCCACTTCTTTTCCGCCAGTATACCACAATTCCAAGTGTTGTCAACACATGTAAAGAAATGCAGGTACAAAATGTTTCTAAAGCCTTGTGCCGCCGCACTTTACGTTGACGCCCAAAGTGCGCGCGCTTCCCTACCGCGGAGCTAGGCACAGAACTGGCGCGGCGACGCAAACCCTTATGGGATAAGGGCTTGGGAATCGCGGCCGGATAACGGCTTTTGAACGACGGAAAACGGGGGGCTGGAATAATCAGCGCGGGCGAACGAAACGGCTCTTCACGGCAATGCGTGTTGAGAGCGTATCAGCGGCTAGTGCTGACCACGGGCTGAAAGGTCCGACAGGTCCCACGTGATCGCCGCGCCATCTTCCATGCCAGCCACGAGGAGGCAGCCGTCAGGTGAAAAGCTCAGGCACCGCGCGTGACCGTCGCACTTCAAAGCTTGCAACACTTTCCGCGTCGCCAGGTCGCAAACTCGGATTTCCGGCAAATCGCCGCGCACGGATACGGCAAATCGCGTTCCGTCAGCCGAAATACAAACTGGCCCTTCGTCCGCGCCGGGCAAGTCCTGACGCCAACTTTCCTTCCCGTCGGAAAGGTCCCAGAGACGAAGCTCGTGTGCCTTCGGTTCGAGACGTTTATTGATACTGCCCAAATTCGATGCGTCGGGGTCGGCACGCTTGTTCGATAACAGCCGTTTGCCATCAGGCGAGATTGCCTGCATAGGCTGTTGCAATCCGCCGCTCTCGAATTTTCGCAGTTCTTTGCCCGTCTCCGTACTGAAAAGAGATGCTTGCCGCGCGTGGTCCACGACCAGAAATCGAATATCCGGAGAGAAGGCGGCGCCTCGCAACATAGAATTCAACACCATTCTGTACGCTCCAGAATTGGCTGGGGAGATCCCCTGCAAGTCATTCTCGTTGAGTAGGGTCCCGTCTTCCACGTTCCAGACGCGCACTTTTCCATCATCGCCCGCGCCTGCAAGGCGTTTTCCGTCTGCTGAAAAACCCAATCGCATCACGTCACCCATTTTCGTGAGACCGGCAAGCTCATGCAGGAGCCTGTCCGTGCTGCCGTCCCAAATGCGAACCGAATTTCGGACGGAATCGTCGCTGAGAATCGTTGACGCGGAAGAAGCCAGCAGCCTTCCGTCAGGCGAAACCGCCAGTCCATAGACCAAACCTTCGTGCCGCATCAACACTTTCTGCCGGCCCGTTCGGGCATCCCAGAGACGGACGGCGCCTTCGCTGCCGGCAGTTGCCACTGTATCGCCCCGACCAACGAAGACGACCGGCTCCACGTATCCTTCGTGCCCGACGAAACTGCCGTCGAGCGGTTTTTCCGTAGCCAGGTCCCAGACGTGCATCGCGCTGCCCGTCGACGCGGCCAAAAAACGACCGTCTGGAGAGAATGCCAGGCCGTCCACTCCCCAATCCGACAATCGCTTCAGGTCGTGAATCAATTTGCCATTCGCCAAATCCCAGAGCACGATATCGGTGCCGGCCGCGCCCTGGTTGGCAAGTGCAAGCACCTTGCCGTCTTGAGAAAAAGCAAGGTTCTGGATAAACGGATGCGGCCAATCGAGGGTGCGGACCAGCCGGCCAGTAGGCGCGTCGAGGATCTTAACGTCACGCCAACACCCGCCGACTGCGACGATTTTGCCGTCCGGCGAATACTGTATCGCAAATGGTCGAAACTCCTTGGACCGCCGAAGAATCGTCCTAGGAGTCTGGCCGGCGGCAAAATCCCACGCGAGGACGCCGTCGGTCTCGGTGACGAGGGCCGCGTGTTTTCCGTCCGGCGCGAGCGCTGCGGCCCGGATTCCTCCTTTGCTTGAGTAGGTGGCAGCTTTCTTCTTTGCACTTCTGTCCCACACCGTGGCCGCACCGTTACGACCCGGGTGACTAGCAATGACCGTCGCGCCGTCAGCGGAAAGTGCCAGATCAAAATCGTCCTCGTCACTGTCCGTAATCTGGATCGATGCGAGTTCCTTGGCGGCATCAACATCCCACCATCGAAGCGCAAAGCGGGACACTAAAAAAACGGCAACTCTGCCGTTTGGTGTGATTGAGCAATGACTCCGATCAAGGGCAACCGCGAACGGCGAGCGGCGCAGGAGTTTTCCGGAGGCAGCATCCCACCAGGCAAAGGAGCCGCCGTCCATCGTCGGCCGCCCTTCGATGGCGACAACGGTCATGTCACGGGTGAAAGCGATGGGGGACCCGACCTGCCGAAATCGAATCGTTCCCAGCCGTGCTAACGCCCCGGCAGGAAGCGGATCGCCGTAGAGGTCCTTGCCTGGCGCGGGAGCGTTGGTTGGCGTCCGCGACGCCGCAGGCAAGCTGGCCGACGACCCGTCAGCGTCCGCTTCAAGAGCGACCGCGCGGCCGCCTTCCGGCGAGAGCCGGCCCGCGGGCGCAAACCTCACGCCCGACAGAAGTAGGATCAAGCTAAAAGCACCCACCGCGGTTGCGCCGACGGCGCGGCGGCTCAATTGCGCTTTGAACAATCTTCGCTGGAGAAAAGCGATTCGGCGGCGGAGGTCGCACGACCGGGCCATGGCCAAGCCCAAAGCAGGAAACGATGCCGCTCCCTCGAGCGCGACCTGTGCCAGCGTGCGGCAATACGCCTGCACGTCGCCAAGATAGGAGACCGACACAGCGTCGCATGTCGCGTCGCAGGCAGCCCGATGCGCGGAACCGATCCGCCACACGAGCGGATGGAACCAGAGAATTGTCGATACAACTTCCATAACCAGATTCCAGAGAAAATCCCACGACATGACGTGGGCAAGCTCGTGCGCGATGATGCCGGGCAACTGCCCGCGATAACCAGGCGCACACATCCGCTCGGGCAACACCACGACTGGACGGAGGAGCCCGTATTGGAAGGGCACCGCATAGACCTGCGAGGTTCGCACTCGAACTTTGCGCCGGCAGCCCAATACGCAAGCGATTCGCCGGGCTTCGTCGGCAATCTCCTCCGCAACCGCTTGAGAAGTCCGCAGCAGCCGCGCGACTTTGGCCAGTGCTACGGCGAGGCGAATCGAAAACAACGCCGCGCCGCAGCCCCAGATGGCGAGGATAGCCACCGGCCACGAAATCATCGGTCTCGGGGATGCAACGGGCTGAACCGTCTCAGGGCGAACTTCTGTAGCCGACTGAGTTGGTGCCACGCTTTCCGCGGAAGTCCGGTCTTGTACCCTGCGCACGCGAGCAACTTCAGGAATCGCCGGATCATGCTCGGCGCAGGGCAATGGCGGCGAAGATGTTGGAGCCGCGGAGACCGTCTCCGGCGATCGGATGCGAATCTCCAAGCCTGGCAGACACGGAAAACAAACCACCATCAGCAATAGACCGGCCACTGCACCACGCCACAAGAGCGTTCGCCAGCGGGGATTGGCCCGCGCCAGGCTGAAGTGGACCACCCACGCGACCGCCAAGAGCAGCGTGGCTTTGGTCAACAGTTGTTCCCAGACAGGGGCCGCGGAGAACCGGGCAAGAATGTCGCACAGAAATCCGAGCGGATTCATGGTTCTTTCTCCTCTCCGGAATGGGCTTTGGGACGCGGGGCTTCCTCCGAGAGTCGCTTGAGTGCGAGCAAGTCCGCGTCCGAGAGTTTTTCGTTGCGGATGAGTTGGCAAAGCAAGGTTTCAACAGAGCCGTCGCAGCAAATGCGAGTCAGGTCGCGGAGCATCGAGCGAAAGGTCGATTCGCGGCGGGTTTTGGCCCGGTAGTAATAGGCCTTTCCTACCCGGCGGCGTACGACATTGCCCTTTTCCAACAGGATCGCCAGATAGGACCGCAACGACGCATTCTTGATTTTGCGGGGGAAATGTTCGTGGATCTCCGCCGGCTTGAGTTCGCCGCGGGTCCAAAGAATCCGCATGACTTCCAATTCGCCCTGGGTGAAGCGCGGCATGATCGTCTCCTGGGTATTGTTCCCGTCGATGTGTTGATTTTACCGCATGTCGGCAAGCGTGTCAATGGGAAGTGTGGAGTATTCCACAGAATCATCGGAAATAAGCGGTTGTGGCGATCTGGGGTTCGCCTAGTCCCGGGCGAGGCAGACCTACGCGGGCCGAAAAGCAGTGCTCATCGCAAACCGGCCTTAAATGGAGCGGTTCAATCGTCGCTACGCGACGAACCGAGTTCCCTTGGCATCGCGCGGCCGTGGGTTGAAACCCACGTTTACCATCGGAACGTCGCTACGCGACTGGAGGCGGAGTCCGGCATTCCGCGGGCCTGCGCGAGGCGGCAGCGCGTGGCCCGTGTGTGGCAGGTTTTTCCGGCGGCCGTTTCCCAACCCGAAGCGTAAGCGAGGGAGAGAATCGCATGCCCTCGCTTACGCGTCGGGTTACGATGCCACTCGCAGTCCTACTAGTGTAGTGTCTCACGCTGATGGTGCTTTATTGGTGGCACGCTCTGAGCCTCCGGCGAAGGGCGTTTTACGGCAATCACGCCCTTCGCTTGAAGCTCAGGACGTGTCACCCAGCCTTCGCAATTTGCCATTATAAGTTTCGCCAATTCTGAGACACTACACTAGAAAGGCTTGCCGCACACGCTGCCCCGGCGAGCTTGTCATACCGTACGCCGCCGGTCTATGATGATAGCATGAACGCTCCACTCCTCCGGCAGCTTGCCGCGCCTGATTGCCGGCGATCTCTCGCCGGCCGATTTCGCCGCCGCGGTTCAGGAAACAACGCGGCGATCGGGCATTGCCGACGTGGGCGTGGCCCAGGTCAACCTCGACCGCCGCCGCCGCTGCGGCTTTCCGGAGGTGATCTACTCCGAGGGAAAGACGGTCGAGGCGATTGCGAGGATTATCGAAGCCCAGCTTGCCGAGGGAATCGACGTGCTGGCGACGCGGATGTCCGCCGAGCAGGCCGCCGATTTGCTCGCAAAATATCCTGCCGCGGTTTACAACCCCATCGGCCGCACGTTCCGCATCACGCAGCCGGCAGTCGCGACGAAGATTGCCGGCCGCATGACGATCGTAACCGCCGGCACGAGCGACTTGCCCGTGGCCGAGGAGGCACGCGAAACGGCCCTTTGGACCGGGGCGGAGGTGAACTACGTCCAGGACGTCGGCGTGGCGGGACCGCACCGGCTGGCGGCCAACCTCCACTTGTTGACCGATGCCGACGCAATTGTCGTCGTGGCCGGCATGGAGGCGGCGCTGCCGAGCGTGGTGGGAGGGCACGTCGCCTGCCCGGTGATCGCCGTGCCCACCAGTGTCGGCTACGGCGCGGCCTTCGGCGGGCTGGCCGCGCTTTTGGGGATGCTCAATAGCTGCGCCTCGAACGTCACGGTCGTGAACATTGACGCGGGGTTCAAAGGCGGTTACGTTGCAGGGCTGATTGCCCGGAATGCGGCGATTGCCAGAGGGAATCATTTGAAGGAGACCGGTAAACCATGAGATATCTTGCCATCCTGCTTTCGCTGATCTCGACCACTGCCTTCGCGAACGACCTCATGTACCCGCCCGCGCCGGCGGCGCAAAAGGCGATCCAGATCGACGGCCAAGGGTTCATCATCAACGGAAAGCGAACCTATGTGGCCTCCGGCAGCATCCACTACGCCCGCGTGCCGCACGAATTGTGGCGCGACCGCCTGCTGCGGCTGAAACGCGCGGGCTTCAATTGCGTCGAGACCTACGCCTTCTGGAACTTCCACGAGCCGCGAGAGAACGAGTGGAATTTTGCGGGCGACCACGATTTCGGCGCGTTCCTCGATACTGCCAAGGAACTCGGCCTCTATGCGATTGTCCGCGCGGGGCCTTATGTCTGTGCCGAGTGGGACTCGGGCGGTTATCCCGTCTGGCTGAAGTTCAAGCCGCCGATGCGGGTCCGCACGGCCGATCCGGAGTATCTCAAGTGGAACGACCACTGGTACGACAAGATTCTGCCGATCGTCGCCGCCCGGCAGATTCACAAGGGCGGCAACGTGATCATGGTGCAGCTTGAGAACGAGCATCCAAACGGCTGGGGCACCGTCAATGGCGATCCCTATTTCGACCACCTGCGGAAGAAAGCCGTCGAACTCGGCATCGAAGTGCCGTACTTCTTCAGCGGCCTGAATCACGGCTCCGGTCCTTGGCCGCGGAGCGTGGCTGGCCGCACCACGCCCTGGTTCAGCACCGAGTTTTGGCCCGGCTGGTTCAATCTCTATGGCAATCTGGCCGACAAACGGTTCCACGAAGTCGAGCGCGACAACTGGCGAATTCTGGCCCACGGAGGCGCGGGCCACAATTTTTATATGCTGCACGGCGGCTCGAACTTCGATACGTGGAACGACGACAGCGGCGCGGCCAGCTACGACTACGGCGCGGCGATCGGGCAATGCGGGGATTTAAGGCCGATTTATTACCGGATGAAGCGGGCGAATTACCTGGCGCAATTGCTGCCCGCTATGTGCGCAGCCGGCGCGAAGATCGAGTTTGACGGCAACAGCGCGAAGTCGTTTGCCAACGCGCCGATTGCCGATGGCGTGAAAATCGTTTCCTGCACCGCACGAATCCTCGGCGCGGCGACCAAAGGCAAGACGACGACGCTCGTCGTTTACGGGCCGGCGGGCGAGTCGGGAAAGCTTGATTTTGGCGACAATCAATTGACGGTGCGATTCCCGGAAAATGGCTTGCTGGAAGCCGAGTTCACTACCGCGGGACATAGGGTCCGCGTCGTGCAGGTGAATACCGCCGTGGCCGATCGCATGTGGATCGTCGGCGACTATGTAGTCTGCGGCCGGAGTTCGTCGGTGACTTCAGCGATGCGGGCGGCAAACTTTCGCTCACGATCGAGCGGCCTTACGGCCAACCGTCGTGCGGTCAGATTATTGCGTACAGCAGCAAGGTCCAGCATATGGCGGTTAATTCCGATAGCAGCCTCGACACGGCTCCGCCGCCGAAACTCGAGAACTGGCAGATGCGGCTTTCACCGGAGGCGGCGTTTGGATTCGACGATTCCTCATGGAAGGCTTCCAACGATCCGCAGCAGATGGGCGCCGACGGCGATACCAGCGCTTTTGCATGGTATCGAGCGGCGGTCAACGTGAAAACCGCCGGGCATGGCACGCTCCATTTCTCGCGTTTCGCAGACAACATTGTGGTCATTGTCAACGGCCAACGATATGACGAGAAGACGCAGTTCAATGCCGGCCGAAACGTGATCGTCGTACTTGCTTCGCACGGCGGACGAGACAAGGCCTTCGGCTACATGGGCACGCTCAACGAATTCCACCGCAAAGGTTTGTTTGGATCGGTGCGGCTCGAAATCGGCGGCGAGACGTTCGACGTAAAGGGTTGGAAGATGCGCGGCGGCGTGAGCCCGACCGACATCGACTGGCGGCCGGACGGCTCAATTAGCGACCCTGCGGGACTTATCGTCGGCGATTCCAGCGTTCCACACGAGCCCATGTTTTATCGTGCCACGTTCAACGACAAGCCCGTCCCCGGCCGCATCCTCCGCCTGGTTACTAAGGCACTCTCCCGCGGTACGGCTTGGCTCAACGGGCACAATCTGGGCCGATATCCGGAAAAGATTCACTGCCCCGGCATGTACCTGCCCGAATGTTGGCTCAAAGATGGCGAAAACACGCTGGTGATCTTCGACGAGACCGGCGCATCACCTAACCAGGTCCACCTGGAAATCGAGCGTGCGGCCAGCCGCGAGGTCATTACGGTCTCTGAGCCATGCGACGCCAGCGTGCCGCTCGTCGTTCCCAGGGAAGAACCTCAACCGGCGAAACTGACCTTCGCCACGCCGGACAACATGGCCTTCAAGAAGCCGGCCGTCGCGTCTTCGAGCGAGCAGGGCAATCCGCCCGAAGCGGCCAACGATGGCGATTCGGACACCCGCTGGTGCGCCGCCAGCGGCGGCACGCCGCAGTGGTGGCGGGTCGATCTGGGCAAGCCCTTCAATCTCACCGGCTGCGAGATCCTCTGGGAGAACGAAGCGCGGTACCGGTACGTCGTCGAAGGCTCGCCCGACTTGAAGACTTGGTCCGTCCTCAGCGACCAGCGGCAAACCCGCAGCACGTTGCAACTCCAGAAGCTCGCGTTTCATGCCGCCGGCATGCGCTACGTGCGCATCACGGTGACAGGCCTGCCTCGCCAGCCGACCACCTGGGCAAGTATCTGCGAGGTGAAGGTGACGGCAGAGGAAAGATAGCCGGTCCGTTGTCGCCAAGCCCTCACCACCCCCTCGCCGGTTAGACAAGTCGTTTCAGCCAACTTAAATCGTCTATTGACATATTCGATCTTTCGCATATACTATCTACTCACGTTTCGGGGGGTGAAATCGCAATACCGCGCCCCACAGGCCGGTAACCGGGACCGTTTGAAAGGGCCTTTGCCTAAGAACAGGGCCTTTAGGTAGAGATGAACCCAATGGCGGATCGGCTTCGTGGCTTCAAGGCGGGCGTTTTTCAGGCATTGGCACATCCCACGCGGATCGCCATCGTCGAATTGCTGCGCGACGAACGCTCGGTGCCTGTCAGCCGGATCTACGAGCGGCTGGGGCTGGAGCAGGCCAATGTCTCGCAGCACTTGGCCGTGTTGCGGGGCAAGCAGATCGTCGTTGGCCGTAAGGAAGCGAACCAGGTCTTTTACTCGCTCCGCGATCCGATCCTCGGCAAGATTCTTGACCTGATGCGGGTCTATTTCAATAGCCATCTCCACGAAGCCGCCGCGATGTTGAGCGACATGACGGCCGCCCCCGACGAAGCGAACTGACACGGAAGCGAGCCAGATGCAACTCACCTTGCGAGACATGACCCGTTTCCTCAGCGTTGCCGAAGCGACGGTCACGCGCTGGGTCAAGCAGCGCGGGCTGCCGGCGCAGCGCATCAATGGGCAGTATCGCTTCCACCGCGCGAGGTGCTGGAGTGGGCGACCGCGAACCAGGTCAAGTTCTCGCTGGAAATGTTGGACGAACTACAGACCGCGGACGAGCCGCCGCCGAGCCTGGCGCAGGCGCTGGAGGCGGGCGGCATTTTCTACAACGTCCAGGACACGAGCAAGGAGCAGGCCTTGCGGGCGCTGGTCGGCGTGCTTCCGCTGCCCGAGAATGTCGATCGAGAGCTGATCTTGCGGCTGTTTCTCGTGCGGGAAGCGGCGGCGACCACGGCCATCGGGAATGGCATCGCCCTGCCGCACGTCCGCAATCCGATCGTGCTGAACGTCGACCGCCCTCTGGTCACGCTGTGTTTTCTGGACCGGCCGGTCGATTTCGGGGCCTTGGACGGCCAGCCCGTGCAGGTCCTGTTCTCCATGATCTGTCCGACCACGCGGAGCCATTTGCAGATCATCTCGCGGCTTTCCTACACCTTGCAGGACGCGGCGTTCCGGGAACTGTTGCAGCGGCAGGGAACGCCGGAGGAAATCTTGGGGGAAATTCGCCGCGTCGAAACGGCGCTGGACACGCGGTCTCAGCAAGCTTAGCCGAAACATGAGTGAACTATTCGTTGTTGCGGGGCTGGTTTTGGCCGCTGTGAGTGGCGTGCCGGGCCTCTTGATGAGCAAGCACGCGAACCGGGGACAATGGACGTCCGTCATGCTGTCCGTGACGGGCGGTGGGTCTCGGATTGGCGGGCATCGTCGCGTATTTGGCCTTCGCCGCCAGTCGGCCGATCACGCTGCCTTGGGCCGTGCCCGGCGGGGCATTCGACGTGGCGGTCGACGGCCTCTCCGCGGTCTTCCTGCTGCCGATCTTCCTGATTTCGCTGCTGGGCAGCGTCTACGGCTTGAGCTACTGGAAGCAGACGCGAGCACCCGGACAACGGCCGCAAGCTGCGGCTGTTCTACGGGCTGCTGACCGCCGGCATGGCCTTGCTGGTGATCGCGCGCAATAGCATCCTGTTCCTGTTCGGGCTGGGAGGTCATGGCCCTCTCCGCCTTCTTTCTGGTCACGACGGAAGACGAGCGCGAGGAGGTCCGCGACGCGGGCTGGGTCTACCTGGTGGCGACGCACACCGCCACGCTCTGTCTGTTCGCGCTTTTCGCTTTGCTCCGCCTGGCGAGCGGCAACTTCGGGCTGGCCCCGCTGAGCGCCGCGGTGCCGCCGGGGCTGAGCACGGCGATCTTCGTGCTCGCCCTCATCGGCTTCGGCATCAAGGCGGGCATCATGCCGCTGCACGTCTGGCTGCCGAGCGCCCATGCGACGCCCCAGCCACGTGTCGGCGATCATGTCGGGCGTGCTGATCAAGATGGGCATTTACGGCCTGGTCCGCATCACGTCGCTCTTCCCGCATCCGCCCGTGGACTGGGGAGGAATCCTGCTCGCGCTGGGCACGGTCTCGGGCGTGCTGGGCGTGGCGTTGCCATCGGCCAGCACGACTTGAAGCGGCTGCTGGCGTACCACAGCATCGAAAACATCGGCATCATCGTGATGGGCCTCGGCCTGGCGCTGCTGGGCCGGTCGCTGAACCGCGGCGAGCTGGGTCGTCCTCGGCTTGAGCGGCGCGCTGCTGCACGTCTGGAACCACGCGTTGTTCAAGTCGCTGCTGTTTCTCAGCGCGCGGCTCGGTGATCCACGCGGCCCACACCCGCGAGATCGATCGGCTGGGCGGGCTGGCCAAGGCACATGCCGCGGACCGCGCTGGCTTTCCTGGTCGGGGCGGTGGCCATCTGCGGCCTGCCGCCGCTGAACGGCTTCGTCAGCGAGTTCCTCATCTACCTGGGCCTGTTCGGCACGCTCAAGGTGGAAGCGGGCCGTTTTCTCCTGGCAGCGGCTTTGGCTGCGCCGGCCCTGGCCCTGATCGGCGCGTTGGCGGTGGCGTGCTTCGTGAAAGTGTTCGGCGCGGTCTTCCTGGGAACGGCCCGCAGCGAACCGGCCGAACATGCTCGCGAGTCGGACATGAGCATGTTCGGCGCCGATGGGCGTGCTGGCGGCCTGTTGTCTGCTGATCGGGCTTGCGCCGCAGTCTGATCGTTCCTATGCTGGAGAAGGGCGTCACGTGCCTGGGCGCCGGAATTGCGCGAGGCCGGACCGCGCTTGGCCGAGCTGGCCCCGCTGTCCTGGATCGGCGCGGCTGGCGGTGCTGTTGATCAGCGGCGCTGCTGCTGGGCGGCGGCGCTCTGGCGGTGCTGATCCGCCGCGGCGGCGTGGAGCGCGGTCCCACCTGGGGCTGCGGCTACGCGGCGCCGACGCCGCGGATGCAGTACACCGCTTCGTCCTTCGCGCAGATGCTCGTCGGTCTGTTCGCCTGGGCCCTCCGCCCGAAGGTCCACCGACCCGAGCGGATGGCCATTGTTTCCGCAACGGGACCGCTTTCGACAGCGACGTGCCCGACGCCGTGCTGGACGAGGTGGTGCGTGCCGGCCTTCCGCCGCGGCGGGCGGCTGTTTTCGTGGTTCCGCGTGTTCCAACAGGGAAGCATTCAGACGTACTTGCTCTACATTTTCCTGGCCCTGATTGCCTTGTTGCTCTGGCGTTAGGAAGACGATGATGACAACCGTCATGAAAACATGCTCCACGTTCTCTTCGCGTTGGCCTTCCCGCCGTTGCTGTTGGGGGTAATCGCCAAGACCAAGGCCTGGTTCGCCGGCCGCGTCGGGCCGCCGGTCTTGCAGCCGTACTACGATCTGGTCAAGCTCTTCCAGAAGGGCTCGGTGTTCAGCACGACGACGACGTGGGTCTTCCGCGCCGGGCCGGTGGTCGGCACTGGTGACGACCGCGCTGGCCGTGTGCATCGTGCCGCTGGCCAACGCCCGGCCGATCCGGCGACGGCGCCCTGCAGGGTTCGGCGCCGCTATCGTTTACGGGCGACATGATCTTGCTGGCCTATCTGCTCGGGCTGGGCCGCTTCTTCACGGCCTCCGCGGCGCTGGACACGGGTTCGCGTTCGAGGGCATGGGCGCGGCGCGGGAAGTGACGTTTGCCTGCCTGGCCGAGCCGGCCCTCTTCCTGGGCTTGCTCGTGCTGGCCAAACTGACGCGGTTCGCTGCGGCTGGACGTCATGCTGGGAAGCTCGCTGGCGTCGCACTGGGCCAGCGACGGCGCGCCGCTGGCCCTGGTGCTGCTTGAGCTGGTTCATCGTGCTCCTGGCGGAGAACTCGCGGATCCCCTTCGACGACCCCAACACGCACCTGGAGTTGACGATGATCCACGAGGTCATGGTTCTGGACCACAGCGGGCCGGCCTTGGGCATGATCCTCTACGGCGCGGCGCTGAAGTTGTTCTTGTTCGGGGCCTTGGTCGTCCGCATTGTCCTTCCGCCGAGCCGCGCCTTGGTTCGCCTGGCCGGCGCTTGACCGCGGGCCTGTTGCTGCTGGCCGTGGTGATCGGCATCGTGGAATCGACGATGGCCCGGCTGCGGTTGACGCATATTCCGCTACTGCTCGTCGTCGGCCTGTTTGCTGTCGGCGTTTGGCGTCGTGTTGTTGGTGAGGTGAAGCGATGGTCCAGTTTCTCGATCCGTTGTTGATCCTGGTGTTGGCGTTGAACTTCGTCGCCCTGGGCGTGAGCCGGATTCGCGGCGTGATCAACGCCGTCGCCCTGCAAGGAATGCTGCTGGGACTGGTGCCGCTGTTCCTGCACCGGGAACTCAGCGAGATCGGCCTCCGCGGCCTGCTGCTGGTCGGCGTGACGATCGGCCTCAAGGGATTCGTGATCCCCGCGTTCCTGGTCCACGCCATGCGCGAGGCGAACATCCAGCACGAGGTCCGGCCCGTGGTGAACTACATGACTTCGCTGCTGCTGGGCGCGGTGGGCACGGCCCTGGCGCTGACCTTCGCCTACACGCTGCCGCTGGCCGCGGAGCATACGAACCTGCTGCTGGTGCCGGCCTCGCTGGCGACGGTCTGGACCGGCTTCCTGATGCTGACGACCCGCAAGAAGGCGATCATGCAGGTGCTGGGCTACTTGCTGCTGGAAAACGGCATCTTCCTCTTCGGTCTGTTGCTGCTCGAGGCGATGCCCTTTCTGGTCGAGATGGGCGTGCTGCTGGACCTGTTCACCGGCGTATTCGTGATGGGCATCATCATCTTCCACATCAACCGCGAGTTCGCCTCGATAAGCACGGAACACCTCACGGAGCTTGAAGGAATAAGCGATGGCCTATCTGTTGATCGCCTTTCCGCTGCTGATGGCCGCCGTGACGTTCGCCGCGCCGTCCGACCGCTGGCGGCCGTGGCTGCTGCCGCTGGGCGCCGCTGGTGCAGCTTGGCCTGGTCTTTTGGGCCATCGCGCAAGCGGGCCGGGGGGTCGAGATTTCCGCCCTGGAGAAGTGGCTGTTGCTGGACGCCCTGGGCAAGGTCGTGCTGGGCTTTCTGGCCGTGCTGTTCTTCCTCTGCGCGCTATATGCCCCGGCCTACCTGCGCTCTGCGCCGGACCGGCCCAACCGCGTCTTCTGCGCCAACCTGTTCGTCGTGCTGGCGATGATGACGCTGGTGACCCTGTCGCACCATCTCGGCCTGATGTGGGTGGCCATGGAAGCCACCACCCTGGCGACTGCGCCCGCTGCTCTACTTCAATCACAACGCCCGCTCGCTGGAGGCGACCTGGAAGTATCTGCTGATCGGCTCGGTGGGCATCGCCTTGGCGCTGTTCGGGTCGTTCTTTCTGGCCTACTCGTCGCTCAAGGCGGCACATGGAATCGACGTTGCTCTTCGACCAGCTCATCCACGACGCCCCGCACCTGTCGCCGCCCTGGCTGCACGCGGCCTTCGTGCTGCTCTTTGTCGGCTACGGCACGAAGATGGGCCTGGCCCCGATGCACACCTGGAAGCCCGACGCCTACGGCGAGGCGCCGGGCGTGGTGGGGACGCTGCTGGCGGGCGGCGTGACGAGCTGCGCCTTCCTCGCGATCCTCCGCATCTATCAGATCTGCCGCGCCGGTCCCGAAGCCGACTTCGCCCGCGCAGGTCATGATCGTCATGGGCCTGTTGTCGATGGCCGTCGGCGGCGGTGTTCATGGTCCGCCAGCGCGACTTCAAGCGGATGCTCGCCTATTCGAGCGTCGAGCACATGGGCATTCTCGTTCTGGGCATCGGCATCGGCGGCATGGCCGTCTATGGGGCCCTGCTGCACCTGATCAACAACGGCCTGACCAAAGGCGTGCTGTTTCTCTCCGCGGGCAACATCCACCGCGCCTACGGCAGCAAGCTCACCGACGACGTCCGCGGGGCGATCCGCCGCGTGCCCTTGTCCGGGGCGCTGTTCCTGGCCGGCTTCCTGGCGATCACCGGCTCGCCGCCGTTCGGCCCTTTCGTCAGCGAATTCACCATCGTCAACGCGGCCGTCGGCGGCGGACAGTTCCTCGTCGTCGGGGCTGTTCCTGCTGCTTGCTGGGACTGGTGTTCATCGGCATGGGCGCGACCGTATTGAGCATGGTCCAAGGCGTGCCGGGCGGAGAACGCGGACAGCAACGCCTTTCGCGACAGCCTCGGCACCGGCGTCCCGGTCCTCCTTTGCATGGCGCTGGTGCTCCTGCTAGGCGTTTACATTCCGCCCCCGCTGGAATCGCTGTTGCGCGAGGCCGCCCGTTCTTGGAGGCCACGCGATGAGCATCAGTCCCGGCTTTGTCAGCTTGCGCAACGGAGAGACTTTGCCGATTGCAAAGCTTCAAGAGATGGCCATTGCCGATTTCCGCGACGGCATCATCGCGGCGGTGGACGGCGGATTGCGCGTCGCGGCCCTGTTCGGCGATGTGCCGGCCGCGTCGGGCGACGTGCTGCTTTACGCGGTGCTGGCCGACGCGGCGCACGCGCTGCTGCACGTGGGCAAGACCCGGCTGCGAGGCGACCGGCTATCCCTCGCTCACGCCGGATTGCCCGCAGGTCCATCTCTTCGAGCGGGAGATCGCCGAACAGTTCGGCATTCGTCCCGATGGACATCCTTGGCTCAAGCCGGTCCGCTATCATGCTTCCTATCGGCCGGGCCATGATGCCTGGGGCCGCCGGCCGGACGAGGCCCCAGCGGTCGGCGTCACTGATTTCTATCGCGTCGAGGGCGAGGAAATCCACGAAGTGGCTGTCGGCCCGGTCCATGCGGGCGTCATCGAGCCGGGCCATTTCCGCTTTCAGTGCCACGGCGAAGAGGTCTTTCACCTGGAAATCTCGCTGGGCTATCAACATCGCGGAGCGGAGCGGTCGCTGGTGGGCGGACCAAACAAGCGGACCCTGCACACGCTGGAAACCGTGGCCGGCGACACGACCATCGGCCATGCGACGGCCTACTGCCAGGCCGTCGAAGCGCTGGCCGGCTGCCAGGTCCCGATCCGTGCCGAGGTACTCCGCGGCGTCTGCTTGGAGCTGGAACGCCTGGCCAACCATACGGGCGATCTGGGCGGCGCTGGCCGGCGACGTCGGTTTCTTGCCCACGGCTTCCTATTGCGGCCGGCTGCGCGGCGATTTCCTCAACTTGACCGCGTTGCTCTGCGGCAGCCGCTTCGGCCGCGGCGCTGGTCCGGTCCGGCGGGATGGGCTTCGATCTGGATGCCGCCCGCATCGCGCAGTGCGTGGAACGCCTCGATGCGGCCTACCGCGACGTGGTTTCCGCCGTCGATCTGCTCTGGAATTCCTCCTCGGTGCAGGCCCGCTTCGAAGGCGCCGGCGCGATCTCGAAGGAGACGTGTCTGGAACTTGGCCTGGTCGGCCCGGCGGCCCGCGCCTGCGGCGTGGAACGCGATGTTCGGCAGGACTTCCCCGCGGGCATTTTCCGTTTCGCCCAGGTGCCCGTTTCCACTTGGACCACCGGCGATGTCTTCGCCCGGGCCTACGTGCGCTGGCTGGAGATTCAGCGCTCTGTGGCCTTCCTCCGCGAGCAGTTGCAGGCCATTCCCGGCGGGCCGATCCGCGCGGCGATCGGCGATCTGCAAGCCGGACCACGTCGCGGTAACGCTCGTGGAAGGATGGCGCGGCGAGATCTGCCACGTGGCGCTGACCGACGCCCGCGGGAGGTTCGCCCGTTACAAGATCGTCGATCCTTCGTTCCACAATTGGACCGGCCTGGCGCATGGCCTTGCGAAATCAACAGATTTCCGATTTCCCCCTATGCAACAAGAGTTTCAATCTGTCGTATTGTGGACATGATTTGTAAGAAAGCACCGCCATGTTTCAAGTCGCCCTTGCCCGAGTGAAACAGGGACAGCGCACGATTGCGTATCCCGCCGCGGAGCCCGTGCTCCCGGACCGCTTCCGCGGGCTGCCCGTAATCGACAAATCACAATGCCGCGACGGCTGCCAGGCCTGCGCGGAGGCCTGTCCGACCGATGCGATCATTGTGAACGAGAGCGGTCCGCAACTGGACCTGGGGCGATGCCTGTTTTGCACCGATTGCACCGAGGCCTGTCCCACGGGGGCGATCCGACATACGCGGGACTATCGCCTGGCGACTAGAGATCGAGACGACCTGGTGCTGCAAAGCTCCCCTCTCCCTTTGGGAGAGGGGCAGGGGGTGAGGGCGACGCTGAAGTTGGCCGACGCGCTCGAGGAGCGATCGCGGCGGCTTTTCGGCCGGTCGCTTAAGCTCCGCCAGGTGAGCGCCGGTGGGTGCAATGCCTGCGAGGCCGAGTTGAACGTCCTGGGCACGGTGGTCTTCGACTTGGGCCGTTTCGGCATCCAGTTCGTGGCCTCGCCACGCCATGCGGACGGAATCGTGGTGACCGGCGCGGTGAGCGAGAACATGCGGACGGCGCTGCTGGAAACCTACGCGGCCGTTCCGGCCCCGAAGCTGGTCATCGCCGTGGGCGCCTGCGCGATCAGCGGAGGGCCGTTCGTCGATAACCCGGAGGTCCACAACGGCTGCACGTCGTTGCTGCCCGTCGATCTCTACGTCCCCGGCTGCCCGCCGCACCCGGTCACGATCCTCGACGGTTTACTGCGGCTGCTGGGACGGCTGGATTCGAGTCAAGGTAAATAACCGCAAAAGTGCGGCGATCCCCTTTTCAAAGCAACTTCGCCTTGAGCGTCATCGGTGTGGCCGAAAGCGCCTTGGAGACCGGGCAGCCGGCCTTCGTTTCCTCCGCGAACTTTTGGAAGGCGGCGTCGTCAAGTCCCGGCACGGACGCTTCGGTCTCCAACTCGATGAGTGTGATGGCGAAGCCGGCGCCTTGCTGCTCCAGGTGGACCTTAGCCGCGGTCCGCACGCTCGTGGGCACGTGTCCCGCGGAAGAGAGGCCGTGGGCCAGCGCCATCGAGTAGCAACTGGCGTGTGCGGCGGCGATCAGTTCCTCGGGATTGGTTTCCGTGCCGTCGGCGAATCGCGAGCGGAACGAATAGGGTCCCTTATAGGTGCCACTGCCTAGCTCCAGGTTTCCTTTACCTTGCTTGAGATCTCCTTGCCACTGGGCGGTCGAAGTTCGCACGATCATGATGGTCTCCTTGTAGTTGAATTGAAAGCGTCCAATTATAGACTGGGCGCACGGTGCCGAGCAAGCGACGAGTCGCGCTCATCCAGCTATGCGGAAGAGGTGCGAGAAGTAGGCCAACTCGGCCCGCTCCAAGGCGGCTGCAATATTCGGGCAGACGTTCCCGAATCCGACCACATGTTGTTCGAAGTCGGCCTGGCGGAGCATTTTTGCCGGCTGCGGCTGGGCTCCGCACAGGATCAGCGTCCGGCCGGTGGCCCGAAGTTTCTGGGCGAAATCTTCCAGCGCGGTAAGACCCGTAGCGTCGATGGCCGTCATGTTCCGCAAGTCGCAGGATCACGATTGCCGACATGTCGTCCACTCGCTCCATGAAAGGCGTGATCTTATCCGTCGCCCCGAAGAGGAACGGGCCGTGGATGCGGACCACCGTCACGCAATCGGGAATGAATTTGCCCTGCAAGGCGTGCTGCCGTGCGTCGTCAACGTACTCGCGCGTGACGGCCGACACGGTCGTCGTGCCGGTGACGCTGCGGATGTAAACCAGCGCCGCCAGCACCAGCCCGACTTCTACCGCGACCGTCAGATCGGCGAATACCGTCAAGAGGAACGTCGCCAGCCAGACGGCGACTTCCGCCGAAGTGAGCTTGAGGATTTTGGGGATTTCGCGCCACTCTCCCATGTTGTAGGCGACCATCGCGAGGATGCCGGCCAGCACAGGCAACGGGATGTAGCGGGCCGTCGGCGCGGCGAACAAGAGCACGGCCAAGAGCGTCATCGCATGAATCATTCCCGACACGGACGAGACGGCGCCGCTGCGGACATTGGTCGCCGTTCGCGCAATCGCGCCGGTGGCCGGCAGTCCGCCGAACAAGGGCGAAGCGATATTGGCGAGACCTTGGGCGACGAGTTCCACGTTCGGGTCGTGCTTGTCGCCGCTCATGCGGTCGGCCACGACGGCCGACATCAGCGATTCTATCGCTCCCAGCAAGGCCACGGTCAGCGCGGGCGAGAATAGCGTCAACAGATCGTGCAGCGAAACCCGCGGCAGCGCGAGCGTCGGCAGGCCGGAGGGTACGCCGCCAAAACGGCTGCCGATCGTTTCCACGGGCAGCCTCAGCAGCATTGCAGCCAGGGTGCCGATGGCCAGTGCGGCGATCGCGCCGGGCACGCGCTGGAAGCGGATGCGACAGAGCACGATGATGCCGAGCGTACCGCCGGCCAAAAGCGTCGCCGATGGTGACGCTGATGCCGCGTTCTCCAGCAGCACTTTCATCCGCGGCACGAACTGGCTCGGCACCGCGTCGATCCGCAGACCGAAGAAGTCCTTGATCTGCGTGCTGGCGATCAGCACGGCGATGCCGTTGGTGAAGCCAATGACCACCGGCCGCGGCACAAAGCGGATCGCGGAGCCGAGCCCGGTCAAGCCCAGCAGCACGAGGATTCCGCCCGCCATCATCGTGCAGATGAGCAAGCCGTCCATTCCGTGCGCTGCGACGATGCCCGAAACGATCACCACGAACGCGCCGGTCGGCCCGCCGATCTGCACGCGCGAACCGCCGAAAGCCGAGATCAAAAACCCGGCTACGACCGCGCAGTAAAGACCGCGCCTGGGGCGCCACGCCGGAGGAGATGGCAAACGCCATCGCCAGCGGCAGAGCCACCAGCCCGACGGTCACGCCGGCCAGGAGGTCCGCAAGGAACTTCCGCGGGCTGTAATCCCGCAAGGATTCCACAAGCTTGGGTCGCCAAGGGAGTTTCATGGCCCCAGTTATCGGCCGAAGTGGCCTCAAAACATGAACTGGGCGATGCAAACGGGAACCTCGTCTAACCTAAAGCGCCAAGACTCCGCAGTCATCTGCCAGCTATCGCTGTTTGCCGCGGTTCCTTGCACCGCGCCCCCTGCCCATGCGAGTCGCAGCCAGTAGCGTTATGCCCGCGGCCAGCAAGACGAACGTTCCCGGCTCCGGCACGGCCTCGGGCGATGCCAATGACAGGCTGCCGCCGAACGTCGTCGTGCCGGTCTGGCCTGTGGCCAAAACAGACATCGCGCCGGTGCTATCGGTGGTGGTATCTCTGCATTGAGAATGCGGGAAGTTATGATTGAGTGGAGCGAAAAACTGAAAGGAACGGCCATGAATGCCACGATCTCACGGCGGCGTTTTCTCAGTATGATGGGTGCGACGGTTGTCGCCGCGGGCGGGCTCCCGAAATCGGTCGCAAGCGAGCCGACCAAGGACAACATCCGACTGGGCATGATGCTTCAAGGCGATTCCGCGGCCGATCTCCAGGAGAAGGCCAAGCGAATTGCTGCTGTCGGCTTCCAAAGAGTGCAATTGACCTTCTTCTTTCAGCCTACCGTGGACGAACTCAAGACGCTCTCCCGGACCTTGAGCGGGTTGAAGCTGAAGACCGTCGCGTTCGGGACCTACTTCAACCTTTTCCGTCCCGACGACACGGGCTTCATGAAATCCAGCCGTGCAAGCATGCAACTCGTCGCTGCTCATGCGGAGTTGTTCGGCTGCAAGCAATTCGTCACCTGGAGCGGAAGCTACTCGGCGACGTTCGCCGGCGACGATCCGCGCAACCACGCACCGGAAGCCGTCACGCATCTCCACCGCGCCATCCGCGAAGTTCTCCTGCCGATCATCGAGCCGATCGGCGGACGAGTGGCATTGGAGCCGTATTACCCGCATGTCGCGGGCACCGTGGAAATGGCGAAGAAAGTCTTCGCCCCTTTTCCCACTGACCGGATCGGCTTGCTGCTGGACCCACCCAACTTCATTTCGCCCGAGCTCTATCCCACGCGCGACGATGAGCTGCGCCGCGCGTTCCGCGAGCTTGGCGACCGCATCCAGATGGTCCATCTCAAGGATCTGAAACTCAACCCGTCGGGCCGGAGCGTGGACCTTCCCGGTCCGGGCGGTGGAGAAATGAACTACCCGCTGCTGGTTTCTGAACTCCGCAAGCTGGATCGCCCCATTAACGGCATCATCGAGCACATAAAAATCGAGCCTGCCGAGATGTCCAAGACCAAGGCTTGGGTCGAAAAACAACTCAGTCAATAGGGAGCAACATTTCATGGAAAGCCACAATTCTCGCCGCGCGTTTTTGCAGACTGGCATTGGTTCACTTGCCGCCTTTGCCGCTGGCAAGGCGATCTTGGCCGCGGAGACTGCACAGCCCGATAAGCAAATTCTCGGCGAGGCGGGGACCACGACGCCGAGCGTCCCAAAGGCGCCTGGAAACCAGTCAGCAACCGCAAGATTCGCGTCGGAATCGTAGGCTACGGCGTATGCCAGTTTGGCGCGGCATTTGCCTTCCAGGACCATCCAAATGTTACGGTGGCGGCGGTCAGTGACTTGTTTCCCGACCGATGCCGGGCACTGGCGCAGGCTTGCCGCTGTGAAAAGACCTACGCCTCGCTGGAGGAACTGGTCAAGGACGATGGCCTGGAAGCTGTCTTCGTGGCAACCGACGCCCCCAGCCATGCCAAGCATTGTATTGACGTGCTGAAACACGGCAAGCATGTCGCCTCAGCCGTGCCGGCCGTATTCGGGTCGCTGGACGACGCCCACAAGCTGAAGGACGCCGTGAAAACGAGCGACCAAAAGTACATGATGTTCGAGACTTCCGCCTTCCGTGAAGACTGCCATGCCATGCGCGTAATCTATCGAGCGGGCGGGTTCGGCAAACTCGTCTACACGGAAGGCGAGTACTACCACTACATGAAGACGCCCATTCCATCGTACAAGAATTGGCGCGTGGGGCTTCCGCCGCAATGGTATCCGACGCATTCCAATGCCTACTATGTCTGCTCGTCCGGCGGCAGCTTCACGGAGGTCTCCTGCATGGGCATGCCCAGCACGGTCAAACATTTGCAGGCCGCAAACAATGCCTACCGGAACGCGTTCGGCACGGAGATCGCCTTGCTGCGGACGAGCGAGGGAGGAATGGCGCGGATGGCCGTCAGTTGGGATACGCCGGGGCCGGAGAGCGAAGTGGGGCGAGTGCGCGGCGAGCGCGGAACGATGTGGGGATCGCCGTATGTCGGCGAGATGCCGCGGCTGCCCGACCTCGACTGTCCGCCATTGCCTCCGACGGTTGCGCCCGGCGGCCACGGCGGTTCGCACGGTCACCTGACAGAAGAGTTCGTCCGCGCCATTCTCGAAGATCGCAAGCCGCTCGTGGATATTAATATGGCGCTAAACTTGACGGTCGCCGGAATCGTCGCCCATCAGTCGGCGCTCAAGGACGGCGAACTGATGAAGATTCCACAGTTCGCATGAAGCACCGCACAGTGGCGACCAAAGCCGCGAATGTGGCGCCCCAATGCGAACGGGGGGTCGCCCAGCCTATTGACAACCCACCTTCCGCGGGCGGACAATAATCAACGGTCCATTTCAACTTCGCCAAGCTTTTTTCCAGGAGCACGTCATGCCTCAGAAACCGCTCGTTCCCGATATGATGAGCAGCCTGTGGTCGGTAACTATTGTCGCCTCCGTATTGGTGCTGCTGGTCGGCCTGGTCCTCGTCGCGGTCTTTGCCCGCTATTTCCGCTTTTGGATTCAGTCGATAACCACCGGCGCCGGGATCGGCATCTTCGACCTGCTGGGCATGACCTTTCGCAAGGTCAATCCGACGGTGATCGTCCGCAGCAAGATCATGGCCGTGCAAGCGGGCATCGGCGATCGCGACGGCGTCACGAGCAAGGCGCCTGGAGGCCCATTACCTGGCCGGCGGCAACGTGCCGCTGGTGATCCGCGCGCTCGATCGCCGCCAAGAAGGCCAAGACTGATCGATCTCGATTTCAAGCTGGCCACGGCCATCGACCTGGCCGGCCGCAACGTGCTCGAAGCCGTGCAGACGAGCGTCTATCCCAAGGTGATCGACTGCCCGCTCGCGCAACTGGGCCGCGAGACGCTCGACGCGCGTGGCCAAAAACGGCATCCAGCTGAAGGTCAAGGCCCGCGTCACCGTGCGCGCCAACCTGAAGCAGTTGATCGGCGGGGCCACCGAGGAGACGATCATCGCCCGCGTCGGCGAGGGCATCGTCAGCGCGATCGGCTCGGCCGAATCGCACCACGATCGTGCTGGAGAACCCCGACCGCATTTCCAAGGCCGTGCTGGCCCGGCGGCTCGATTCGCAGACGGCCTTCGAGATCGTCTCGATCGACATCGCCGACATCGACGTGGGCGAGAACATCGGCGCCCGCCTGCAGGCCGATCAGGCCGAGGCCGACATGCGCGTCGCCCGGGCCAACGCCGAAGGCCGCCGCGCGATGGCCGTGGCCGCAAGAGCAGGAGATGATCGCCCAGATCGAAGAGAGCCGGGCCAAGGTGGTCGAGGCCGAGGCCGAGGTGCCCAAGGCCATCGCCGAGGCGTTCCGCGAGCGGCAAGCTGGGCATCATGGATTACTACAAGCTGCGCAACGTGCAGGCCGATACCGACATGCGGACGGCGATCGCCCGCATCAGCGCCCCGGCCGTGACCGGTGCGAAGAAGATCTCGCAGCCATAGGGCGTTTTGCGTCGAGAAATTTGCATAGTGGAAATCGTCTTTCTAATACTTGTGGTCCTGTTCATCGTCGTTCCATTCATTGGAGTGGTGACGTTGAGAATGCGCGACGCGTCGCAGCCGGCCGCGCGGCCGCTTGCGCAGGGCGACAATCGCCGCATCCAGGAGCAGATCGACGAGTTCCTTCGCCGCGCGAGCCAGCGGCGCGGGCCGGCCGCGCAGCCTCCCCAGGGGCGAGGTACGCCGGTGGCGGCGGTAGTCCTCGACGACGACCAGGTGGGCACCGACGTGGGCCAGCAGGTGCAGCGGTACCTTGACACTAGCGAATTTGGCCGCCGCAGCGATGCGCCTCGGCGATGATGTCGCGCAGGGCGACGCGCAATTCACGCAACAGGTCCGCAAGGCGTTCAGCGGCGACGTGAGCAAGCTCTCGGCCCGCCGCGGCGAGTCGGCCGCCGCGCCGGAAGTGGTCGAGGCCGAGCTCGTGGCGGATGAGGCCTCGCGGCCCACTCTGGAAGCCCCGCCCGACGCCGGTTCCGGCCTGGCCGAACTGCTCGGCTCGTCGGACAGCATCGCGCATGCGATAATCATGAACGAGATCCTCCGCCGGCCGGAGTGGTGAATTGCAGCGTGAAGGGAGTCGCCATAATGGAGAGGGACGGGCCGGCTGCCCGTTGAGAAAATAGGAATTCGGCTGGTGGGACAGACGCGAATTGCCCTATTGCCTTAGCGAAACGTGGATCGTCTTTTCGATGCGGGCGGCGCGGTTGTGGCGATCCCAGACGATGAGCGTCACACGGTAATTGCCCGCGCGGGCGAATATATGTTGCGGGCGCGGGGTAGTGGCAGGAATGCCGTCGTTGAAGTCCCGGAGCCGTTCGTCGATTCCTCCCTCGGCGCGGGAAAGGCACTTGAACTGCACCGTCTGCCCGGCGCAAGCATCCGCGGTAACGCGGAAATCGGCAGTCGGCGGCGGGGCGGGGAACGGTTTGGCGGACGGAAGGCGGTCGCTCTGGTTGCCGCCGACGTTGCAGTCACGAAACTCCAAGGCGCTGTAGTTGCCGGGTCCGGAAACAGCCGCAGCGGCGTTTTTCAGGATGGAACAGCGAAGAAAATCGATCCCGTCCACGTCCGGGCCGCCGAGTTGAATGCCGTAACCGCCGTTGTTGCGGAATTCGCACTTCTCGAACGTCAGCCCGTGACAAGCCCCGTTGGTGCGGAAACCGTGGCCGCTGTCGCCGGGGTATCGGGCGGCCGGGTGGTTGTGGGCTGTGTTCTCGAACGAGCACTTGTAGAAGTAATGATGCGCCACGCCGCCCGACTCGCCTTGCAACTGCGCGCCCACTGGGCGCAGTCGCGGATGGTGTTGTAACCCCAGTAGACGTTGCGCTTGGCCGGCGTGTTCGAGACCGAGAGGCCGATGTGCGCGCCGCGGGCGACGACGTTGTCGGTCACCACGATGTCGCGGGCGATGATCTCGATGCCGAGGAACTTCAGCGATCCATCCTCGGCGCCAATGTGGTTTCGCCGCAAGGCCGACTGGTGCCCTTGATCGACGCTTAACCAATGATCGATGTTGTTATCTTCAATGATCGAACGCGGGCAGCCGCCCCAGATTTCGATGCCGAGCCCCTCGCCGCCGGAACCGGTGACGCGATTGCCGCGAATGATCAATTCGGGGGAATGATCGCCAAAAATGCCGCCGCGGCCGGTATTGCGGATGGTGTTGTTGAGCACCTGGTTGCGGACACAGCCCCAAGCCAGGCGAATGCCGCCGCCATATTCGGCATCGAGCCCAATGTTTTCGATGAGGCAGTCGGTTATGCGGCTGTCGGTCACGCCGTCCATCATCGTGGGGTTGACGCCGCTGAAAAGAATCGCGTGCGGTCCCCAGGTCTTGGCCTTCAGATTGCGAATCGTAAGGTGATGCAGCCAAAGACGCCGCGACTTGCCGCCGCCGATGCCTTGATGGACGAGCGGATTGCTTCGCCCGTCGAGCGTGAAATCGGCGAGCTCGCAGTCTTCGCAGTTCTCGATCTGTACGAGCGCCGCCGGTTTGTCGCCGGCATAAGTGAGCCGCGTCTTATCCTGGTCCGCACCGATGATTCTGACGCCCGACTTCGGACGAAGCGGCTCGGAAAGTCGATAATCGCCCTCGGGCAAATGGATGATGTCGCCAGACCGAGAACGTTTCAGCGCGCTTGCGATCGAGGTGGAATCGAAGCCTTTAACCTCATAGATTCTTTCGGCGCGGCCGCTGGTAGCTCCAAGGGCCAGGATCAGGGTCGTCGCGGCGGTTATTGCCAAGAAATGGATACGAGCAGCGAATCGGTCGCGAGGCGTCAGCGATTGCGTGTTCATGTGCATGCAGTCCGGCGGGAACCACGCGATTATAGCACATATTGCTTGCCGCCAGGGCAATAACGCTGAACAACTCGTCCAGCGCAGCGGTCCTTGCTTCTGCTTTGATGCGCGACCGGAGAGCCTGCATCGCCCTTACCCGGCCCTTTCTCGGAGGGAGAGAGGAAAAAAGAAGAGGACTGAGCCGGTGCCCTACGTAACGAACATCCGTGCCGTTATTCCTGCCCAAGATTGACCTGGTCCCAAGCGTCCGTGCTCGGGGGCGTCAATGGCTCAGTCCTCTCCGGTATCCAAATTCGTAGGGTGGTGTCACGCGAAGCGAAGACCCACCGTGCCAACGTCAAGCTATCAAGCAACGGCAAGCTGGGCTGATTGACTATGAGCGATCACGCCGCCCACGAACTCCTCGAAGATACGCAAGTCCAACGCTGAGGCCGACTCGCTCTCGGGATGGAATTGCGTGCCCATGGCGAACCAGTCATCCATCGTGCTTTCGATGGCTTCGACCACGCCGTCCGGGCATCGGGCGGTGACGGCAAAACCGGGCGCGACTTCGTCGATCGCCATGTGATGCAGGCTATTGACGCGGATTTCGCCCTCGCCAAAGACCCGCTCCATGATCGTGCCCATCTCCACCAGCAGGGCGTGGCGGTGGTGAGGATCGGTGGCGTCCAGGTGCGGCAACGCGCGGGGCAGGTCCTCGGGAATGTGCAAAAAGAGGTTGCCGCCTTGCGATGTATTCAGCAATTGCATGCCGCAGCCGATGCCAAAAACCGGCATGCGGCGCTCGGCGACCATCCGCATCAGCAGGCGGTCGAACTCCTCGCGGCGGCGGTCCAGAAGGCGGACCGAGGGATGAACCATGAATCCGTCAAAACGCGGGTCGAGGTCGGCGCCGCCGACGAGCACGACTCCGTCCAGGACATCGAGCAAGCGGCCGAGGTCCTCCTCGTCAGTCAGCGGCGGCACCACCACCGGCACGGCGCCAGCCTTGGTGAGCGAATCGTAATATCCGGCGCTGATGATCGAGAATGCCGGCACGTCTTTCTTTGCAGAGCGGAAATCGGCGTTGATGCCTACGAGCGGTTTGGAATGCATGAAATACTCCTTAGACACGTCCTGTGTCGGAAAAGCAGGATCGCCTATCTCGCGAGGCGAACGTTCGATGGTTGCGACGCCCTAGGCAAGGGCAACTTAGAGTCTCCAACAAAACCGAATCGGGGGCAGCATCAGTCGTGCCAATTGATCGGTTCTGATAGAGCCTCGTAGAAATGATCCGTCCGATAAAAAACCGGGGAATCCTCGGCCAAACACCGAGCGATTCGGCGGCGTCAATCCCTGACTAGCGGAACGCGGATCATGTTCCTCCGGCAGCATCGTCAACTTGCGCCAACGCGTTGCCGGTGCGACCATCTCACGTCACGAAAGATAAGGCAGATTACTCCTGGAGCTGTCACGCGCCTCCCTGTAGGAAATGCAAGTTCGAGGAGTCTAAGGTTTTACCCTAGTAAATACAAGCTTCAGCCATATCTTGTGATTAGCTGCAAAATCAGCCACAATATATGGTATTGCAAGCAATGCTAGCAATGTGGAAACCCACAGTTAGCCTGTTCGCACTTCGATGCAACTCCGAACAACAAATGCCTCACTGGACCAACAAAAAGCGGCTTTTTGCCGGGGTTCCCGCGGCGTGGACGGTGCCCGCGGCCGCGAGCGAAATGCAGGGCGAGCAAGTCCATATTATCAAGGACGACTCACGTGTATGATTGTTACATGCAATCGCTAAAACCCTGTTCAGCCATCGCGACGAGGATAACATCTCTAGTCGCGCGAGCGCTCCCCTGTTCCGCCGCTATCGCGGTGGCCATCTTCACTTGCACCAAAGGCCGGACTGCAGAACCGGCGACGTACAAGCACGGCGTCGTTATCGACCTTGGGGGCGAAATCGGTCCGGGACTGGAGCAGTACGTGTTTCGCAAGTTGGATGCCGCCAAGGAAGCCGGCGCGGATCTCGTGGTCGTGGAAATTGATAGTCCCGGCGGCCGGCTCATCGAGTCGCTGGAAATCGCCAATCGTCTGGCGAAAGTTGATTGGGCGCACACCGTGGCTTATGTGCCCGAACGCGCTTTTAGCGGGGCGGCCGTCGCCTCGCTGGGTTGCGACGAGATCGTCATGGGGCCGAACGCGATTTGGGGCGACGCCGGCGCAATTCTTCGCGATGAAAAATCCTTCTTCCATTACGTTCCGGAAAAGTTTCTCAGCGCCTTCACCGGCGAACTGCGATCGCTGGCCCAGGCAAAGGGTCGGCCGCCCGCTTTGGCCGAGGCCATTGCCGACAAGAGCATGAAAGTATTTCACGTTCGCAGCCTCAAACCCAAGGCCGGGCAGCCCGCAGAGGAGACGTACAAATCCGAGCGCGAATTAAACGACAATCCGGGCGAGTGGGAAAAGTTGGGCGAAGTCGCCACCTCGGGAAACGACCGGTTTCTCACGCTCACGGGCAAGGAGGCGGAAAAATGCGGGCTAGCCAACTTCCTCGTTGCCGACCGGGAGGAGTTGGCGAAACATTACGGCCTGAACGAATTCCAAATCATGACGGCGACGTGGCTCGACGTCACGGTGGAGATTTTGAACTCGTGGCTGGTGACGGCGCTGTTGATCATTGTCGGCCTGACCGGGTTATACTTCGAGTTCATGTCGCCCGGCCACGGCATCGGAGCGATCATCGGCGCTGCCTGTTTCCTGCTGCTTTTCTGGAGCCATTTTCTCGGCGGCACGGGCGGCTGGCTGAGCGCCGTGTTGTTCCTCCTCGGCCTGGGCTGTATCGCGGTAGAGATATTTCTGCTGCCCGGCACGCTCGTACCGGGACTTCTCGGCTCGGTGCTCGTCTTGGCGAGCATCGTGATGGTTTGCCAGGGCTTCTTGATTCCGGAGACCGAAGGTGAGCTGCACACGCTCGCCGGCACGATGGCCATGATCCTTGTCTCGTGTGGGGTCTTCGTGGCGGCGGCGATTGTCATTACGCGGCGAATGGAAACGCTGCCGCTGTTCAGTCGACTGGTGCTGGCCCCGCCCGACGCGGAACCAATTGCCTTGTCAAGCTCCACCGCGGGCGGCGAGGGTCGGCTTGCGGTCGGCGACCAAGGCATCGCCCACACGCCGCTGCGGCCGGGCGGAAAAGGCCGCTTCGGCGAGCGGACGATCGACGTAATGGCCAGCGGCGATTTTCTCGACCGCGGCACGCTGATTCGCGTCGTCCGCATGAGCGGGAACCAAGTGTGGGTGGAAACGGTTGAGGAAATGCCGGCGCCGGGCAATGGATTCTAAGCGATGACCGACTATGATAGTCCTTGGAAGGAAGCCCTCGACGTTTATTTTGAGGCGTTCATGGGCTTTTTCTTCCCCGCTGCGCATGTTGACATCGACTGGAGCCGCGGCTACGAATCGCTCGATAAGGAGCTTCAAAAGATCGTCGCCGAAGGCGAATTGGGGCGACGAATTGTCGATAAGCTGATGAAAGTATGGCTCAAGGACGGCCGCGAGCAGTGGCTGCTGATCAATGTTGAAATTCAAGGCGAAGAAGATTCGGAATTCGGCCAGCGGATGTACGTCTACAACTATCGCATTTACGATAGGTATAATAGAGAGGTAGTGAGCTTGGCAATCCTTGCGGATGACAGTCCTCATTGGCGGCCGAACGGCTTCGGATATAGCCGTTGGGGCTTCCAGGCAGGAATTCGGTTCCCGGTCGTCAAGCTCTTGGACTACAGTGAACGGGTTGAGTGGCTTGAACACCATTCCAACCCTTTCGCCACTGTTATCCTCGCGCACCTGAAGACGCGAGAGACACGCACAGATGAAGGCGAGCGTTATGCGTGGAAGTTTCACTTGATCAAGGGACTTTACAACCGGGGATTGTCGCGCGAGGACATTCAGCGACTTTTCCGATTTATTGATTGGGTCATGGATCTGCCGAGAGAACTGGAAGAAGCTCTTTCGGATGAAATACAGCAATACGAGAGGGAGAAACAAATGCCGTACGTTAGCACACCGGAGCGAGTCGGAATGAGGAGGGGCTTGGCTCAAGGATGCCTTTTGGGCATTGAGCAACTGCTTGAATTCAAGTTTGGCGAGGACGGCTTGCGGCTCATGCCTGAAATCCGCGAAATCCATGATGAAGAACGACTTGAGGCGATCCTAAAAGCCATCAAGACCGTCTCCGCTCCCGACGACCTGCGCCAATTGTGGACAAGCTAAATCGGCCCGATTTCGCAAATGGGAGGAACAGCTATGCCCCTTCTCGGCGCACATCAATCAATCGCCGGCGGCTATTACAAGGCCGTCGATATTGGCGGGCAGACCGGCTGCCAGGTCATCCAGGTCTTTACCAAAAACACGAATCAGTGGCGCGGCAAGCCGATCACGGCCGACGAAGCCGCGAAGTTCGGCGAGGCATTGAAGAAGGCCGGAATTGAATGCCCGCTGGCGCACGATTCCTACCTGATCAATCTGGCTAGCCCGGACGACGTGCTTTGGAAGAAGTCGATCGAGGCCATGATCGACGAGGTCGAGCGGGCCAGCATCCTCGAAATCCCCTGGGTCGTATCGCATCCTGGCGCGTATACGACGACCAGCGAAGAGGAAGGGCTCCAGCGCATTGTCACCGCATTGGACCAAGTGCTCGCCAAGACGAAACGTCTTTCCGCCGGCATCCTGCTGGAAACCACCGCCGGGCAAGGGACCACGCTCGGCTGGCGGTTCGAGCACCTCGCCGCGATCCTGCGCCGGCTTCAAGGACAACCGCCGCTTGGGCGTTTGCTTCGATACGTGCCACGTCTTCGCCGCGGGCTACAAAATGTCCACGCAGGCCGAATACAAGGCCACCATGAAGGAGTTCGACCGCCTGGTCGGACTCGACCAGATCCGCGCGTTCCACCTCAACGACAGCCTGAAGGACTGCGGCAGCCGGGTCGATCGACACGCACATATCGGACAGGGTAAAATCGGACTTGAGCCGTTCGGCTGGCTGCTCCGCGACCGCCGCTTCCGCAACGTGCCGATGGTGCTTGAAACGCCCAAGGGCCAGCAGGACGGCGAAGAGTGCGACGTCATCAATCTGCGCACGCTGCGGGAGCTGGCGGCGAAAAAGACGAAATAAGGACACCCACATGCCAGTCTACGAGTTCTATTGCGGCGACTGCCATACGATATTCAGCTTCTTCGCGCGGCGGGTCGATACGACGATGCGCCCCAAGTGCCCGCGCTGCGGCCGGAAGAAGCTTGAGCGGAAGGTCTCCCGCTTCGCCACATTGGGAAAGGCCGGTTCCGCGGCAGACGCCGATGGTCTGCCCGGCGGCATGGACGAATCCAAGCTGGAGGGCCTGATGGAATCGATGGGACGGCAGGCGGAAGGGCTGGATGAAAACAATCCTCGCCAGATGGCAGCCATGATGCGGCAAATGCACGAGGCTACGGGCATGCCCTTGGACGGCCTGCGCCGAAGAAGCCATCCGCCGCATGGAAGCCGGCGAGTCGCCCGAAAAGCTCGAAGAAGAACTAGGCGATCTATTCGGCGAGGAAGGGCCGGACGTCGACGCTCCCGCAGGCCGGAGGCGAAAGAAGAACCGTTCAGCCGCTCCCGCCGTCGATGGGACGTTGTACGATATGTGATTCGCTGCTTGCAGTCACGGTTCTGGCGGATACATTTCTTCAATCTCAAATGTCGGATGCCGGCCCTCAGGTAACCCGGCAGAGGGCGCCATGATGCGGATAACGGCCTGGCGCTTTGTTTGAATCTCCTCCGCAGCAAATTTGAGGTAGGTTTCGTCACGTGTGACGGGGTGCAGTAGTCGGAATCTGAAATCGGCGAAGAATCCTCTGAACCTGCCATGCAAAAGCATGTCGCATTGCCACAGCGTCAACCTACCGCTGGAGACAAGGAAATCGCAGAAGCCACGCATCTCGGCACCGAGATTCTCGAAGGGCGACTGAATTCGTTCCCGAAACGACTTGCGAACAGCCTGCAATTCCGGATCGGTTCGCAAACCGCTTTTGACGGCCAGCGCGATGAACTCGTCGATGTTGGTAGGTCGTGTTGGTGACTGCATGGACTGGCCACTCGAAACTGTTGACGGTTTTCTACGGAACCACTGGAACAGCCACATAACGATTATGCAACGGGTGGAACGCTCGTGCGGTTTTGTCAACTTAATCGCCGACCATACCGCGAGCCGCGGAAGAAAATAGCCAGGGGCGTAAGCCCCTGGCAACGTAAAACCACGATTTCGTCGCCCCGGAGGGGCGAAACATAACATACTGTCGCCGCGCCGCGGCTATTGTATTGGATTCGGGCTTGTCCCAGGGGCTTGCGCCCTGGCTATTAGCCATCGCCGCTCTGCGGCTATCCATCGGCGAACCAAGTCCGCGGCAAACGTTAGTTGCCCGGAGGGGGATTCTGACCGCCGCCACCAGGTCCGCCGCCCGGTCCACCACGGCCGCCGCGTCCACCGCCAAATCCGCCGCGGCCAAAGCCTTGCTGCGAGAACTTGAACTCCTTGCCGGTGATCTTGCCCCACTCGACGAGCTGGTCGTCATCCAAAACAGCAAGCGCCGACTTCATCGTGTCCGCGCGCTGCTTTGTCATCTTCTCCCTGAACGCCGTGCGCTCCTCGTCCGTTGCATTTTGGAAGTCAAACTGCGGACGATTCTGCGCGAGTCGTCGATGATCTTCTTGATCTTGTCTTGCGAATCTTGCGAAAGCTTGAGCTTCTCGACAGTGTCCTTATCGGTCAGCGCGTTGACGCCTTGCTGCTGTATCGCCAACTGCTTCAGGCGCTCGATCTGCTTCTCATCGAGAATCTTGGCGATTTCGGCTTGTCCCTTCTTGCCCGCTTCTTCCGTCTTCTTCTGCATGTCTTCGCGGAACTTGGTACGCTCTTCATCGGTCATGTCCTGGAAATTGCCGAGGCCCTGGAACATGGAGCGCATGTCGTCACGCGCCTTTTGCTGAAGATCGGTCAGCTTGGTTTTTTGGTCGTCCGTAATGGCAAGTTCCTTTTGGACGTTCGGGCTTCCGAGAAGCATCGCCTGGCGCATCGCCGGGTTGTTGAACATTCCCATCCCTCCACGCCCGCCAAACCCTCCTCCGCCGGGCCCGCCGCCTCCCGGTTGCGCGTAAGCCGTCGCCGCCGCCAATACCAACCCCAATCCAGCCACTCCTAGTATCTGTCGCAACATGAGCCACCACCTTTCTTTACGCGTCCCGGACGAAACCAACCGTTGGTGGGGTCCGAGACAGCCAGGAACGAACCGCCTGTCATGGTAACGCAAGACGGCGGTTTTTATTGCATCCCGCGCGAGGCCAACCGCTGGCTTTGCCCAGGACCAATGGAAATAAACGATTCGCAAATAATGATAGTCCCGCAGCAGGGCGTTGTCTACCGCCTAGTATCCCGTGAATAAGTGGCGGGACGTGCCTCGCCGGCCCCCGCCACATGAAAAACTGCCGGCCCTGCTACGAAAACACCTTCTCCCGCGGGTCGATAAACAGCCAGGTTACCGACGCGACCAGGAAACTGACGCCGATGAAAACGAGCGCCACGCTCCAGCCGTATTGCACTTTCAAATAAACCACCAAGTGCGGGCAGGCGATCGCGCCGATCTGTCCGGCGGTATTCATCGTGGCGCTGACGGTGCCGGCATGGCGGCCGCCGATGTCCTGGCAAGTCCCCCA
This sequence comes from uncultured Planctomycetia bacterium, assembly GCA_963707295.1. Lineage (GTDB taxonomy): Bacteria > Planctomycetota > Planctomycetia > Pirellulales > Thermoguttaceae > JANXQG01. Next base: position 151,624 of record CAVPPL010000005.1, on the reverse strand, counting down.
CGCCGCGCCCATGATAAACATGTTAGCCGCATTGCCCAAAGCGAAGAGCCACGCCGCGGCATACGAATCGCGAATCACGGCCGCCAAGGTGATACAGACTCCTGCGGACAGATAGGCGGCTAGTCCGACGCCCGCGCGGCCCCAGCGCGGGCCGATGCGGCGTACGGCCCAGTCGGTCGCCGCGCCGCCAAGCACGTCGCCCGCCACGCTCAGTAGCAGTGGCAAGCCGGTAAAAAAAGCCAGTGTGCGTCCTTGCAGGCCGCGACCCTCGTCCAAATAACTATTGAACCATGTGATGCAGAAGTAGAATATGAAACTGTTCGGCAAATACATGAGGCAAAGGGCGATCATGTTGCGATGTGTCAGCAGCCGCCGCCAGAACGCCTTTCCACGGGGTGAATCATCCGCGACGGCCGAGGTACGGCCGGCCAGGATGTAAGCCAGCTCGGCGGGATTTACTCGCGCGTGCTCGGCCGGTTCATCGCGGAACCAGTAGTACCAAACCGCGGCCCAAATGAGGCCCGGCAGGCTGAAGAGTGTGAAGACGCCGCGCCAGCTTAGCGCCGGCACATGCACCCCATGCCACGATGTGCCATGCATTAGTTGATAGACGATAAGCGGTGTAACTCCGACGGTGATATGCGCCCCGACCCAGACGACCCCCTGTGCCGTGCCGCGCTCGCGATACGGAATCCACCTGGAGAGCGTCTGCGAAATAGCCGGCCATGCGCCCGCCTCGCATACCCCAAAGAGAAATCGCGCGACGATCAGCGACGCCAACCCTTGCGCCAGGCCGGTGGCGAACGTGCAGAGCGACCACATAACGACAACCGCGGTGAGCATGACGCGGGTGCCGGCCCGATCCGCCCAGCGTGCGCTGGCAATGCCAAAGGCGCAATAGGCGACGGCGAACGCCGTGTTGACCGACGCCAGTCCCTGGTCCGGTGTCAGGGCCAGCCCCCATGCGCCGAGCGACAGATCAAGGTTCTGCGAGATCGCCTTCTTCAGCGACGACCCCAGACAGGAGCGGTCCAGATACGTGACCATTCCCATCAGGATGGCCATCGTCACGACCACCATGCGGACGCGCGTGGGCCGCGTGGAAGTGACATGTGCGGGCAGAGAGGTCGTAACCATTTCCTTGGCAGTCAAAGGGGGCAGTCCCGTTCTCGCCGCGCACGTCGTTGTGGCCGTCGAAATCGAGCCGCCGAGTAAGCCAGCATACGCCGGGCATGGCGCGGTGTAAAGTGCACGACGGCCTCGGGGTGCCAAGGGATGCAACGGCGTTCTGCAAAAGCCGTCGGATTATGCGGTTTGTGCGCCTTCCGGTGGAGTTGTTTGTAACCCCTAACCGATTTATTTCGGGGCGTGATCTGGTGGTGCGCGTCAGCTTGATAATGGCGATGCCTTTCCGAATGAGCAATCCTCTGCACATCCCTCCCGCAACGTCCGCAGACCTGACGCCGGGCGCTGTAAATTGCGCGGCGGCTAGCGTCGTTAATCGGGAAGCCGTTCCGATTGTCGGGCAAGACCCGCCCTGACGGCTCGAATCTACGCAAGACAGTCGCTCAAGTACTCGAAGAGTTGAAATCGCTTCCGATTCCAGCCGCCGACGGAACGTGGCGAATTGTGCCACCGAAGAAAAAGGGCGTTCCCCGATTGATTCGCGAGTTTCTCGATACCTTTATTGTGACTTCGGGATCGTCATACAACTTGCAGGTGTGGAATCGCAATCCATCTCAGCCAATTCCGCAAGTCGAGTATGCGGATGGAGCGCTGCTTCGAGCCAATGACGTCCGCTTCGTATTAGCGCGTGGACGTTGATCGACACCTGATCCGTTCGATCATCGTCGCAACCCCGCAGTACATCGTAGAGCACTTTGGACAATTCGGAAAGCCGACGATTAAAGAGCAACTCATCATTTTGCCGTGCGCATGTGATCTCGTTCTTGGAATGAACCCGCCAGTACTGTTCTATGCCGACGAGTTGCCGGCCGCTTCAAAGTTCTTGAATCGGATCGTTCGGCAAACCGCCCGAATACACGATTGTCCCGACCCGGCAACCACCCTCAAGTTGAAGGTGATTTGCGACTTTGTGAAATCTCAGTTGATCGGTAAGCGCATTGAGGCCAGTGCGACAAAGAACCGCGGCCAGCAACTCGAGGAGATTGTCGCTGCCGGACTTGGCTACGCTGTTACCGTGGGCGACGTCCTCATCGGCGGATATCCCGATATCCGGCATCAAGCCCTGGAGGTGAAGATTCAGGACAGGGCAACTGTCGATCTCGGACGGTACTCACCGCAATTCGACGTGCCGGTCGAAGGATGTGCCGGTTTCACTACTCAGTCCATCCGCTACTTGATTGCACTGACCGACCCGGTGAGCGGCATTTGCCAAGGCGTCGTGCTGTGCCCCGGTCGCCGACTCGCGGAGCACTTTGTGTATGTCGCAGAACAGAGCTTCAAATGCCAGCGCGCTATACCGATGGCGTTTTTCGATTACTTTGACGGCAAGTCCGTTTTTAACCCGAGATATCCTTGATTCCTGTGAAGTCAATTCCAAATGCTTGAGCCGCCAAGCAGTCGATTTCCAAGGCGAGTTTTTGCCGAGAATCGGTCGTCAGTTCATCAGAAGTGAGTCTCCGAACCAGGCGAGAAATCTTCCGAGACGCAGGATGATGGCGGGGCGGTAACGGGTATTCGGCAATATACTGTGTCAAATGTCTTCGCCTCTGCGAGTACAGCTTGTTCTGAAACGCCAAATCGTGATACTTGCCTATCAAGGTCGAGTTGGCAATCCCGAGCATCAACATTAGCAAGTCCTCATCCTCGGGATCGTTCGTTGTGATCCAGTAACAATTGCCGTTGACGACGCAACCGCTTCTATCGAGAAAGAACTTGGCATCGAGGCTGATGTCAGGAAAAACGATCTTTGGTAACAACCATGCAGATGGATCTTGTGGAACCCAGATTTCATGCCAGTCCCTGCCCGCCTCAACGACGTATTTCCGGGACTCGAGGCGTTCTTTATTCGCCAAAAGATACTGCCACGTGGACGACGCCTCGTCGAATCGGATGACTTGGCGGCGGCCGTTTACGCTTTCGTGCGTATATAGTACCCGCTTCCGCCGGCAACAGGTTTCGATGGGGCGCCACCTTGCAGCATCTTCCTGCGTAAGCAATGGACGCAGATGCGCCTCGACTGGACGAATTTCCGCCGGCAACGACTCCCAATCGCGTCGAATAAAGACGCTGTCGGCGGTGGTTTTGATCCCGACCCGAACCTTGGCCACGTCGCCGATTCGACACGCGCTGGCGGTGTCGATCATCTGAACCCAATCGGTTTCCGAGCCCGTTAACATAGTCCAGGGTCGAGTGTCATCCTCCGAGAGTGGCAGCGACCCTGCCGTGACGCGGAACGTCGAACCATTGACGCGAAAGGTGCCGGACCGAGACTTGCGCAAGCAGTCGCACACCGACTGCACAACCTCGACGCGGTCGCTTTGCTCGCCGATCGCTTCATAGATTCTGAGGAATGCCGGACGGCTTCTATTTGCGACGGTACTCGTATTGCCTCGTTTTTTAGCAAAAACCAAGGCGGGCAGAACCGCTGCATCGAAGAGCTTGGTGTCGCCTAAGTCAATGACTTCGACAACTTCGAAAGTTTTGCGTAGAAATCGCCTTGTCGCCATTCCTCCCTTGGTGGTTAAGAAGCGATTCGACGTGATGACGCCCAAGAGCCCGCCCGGCCGAAGCTGCTTTGCCATCGCCACCAGGAACGCTTGGTACAAGTCAACCCGGCCGCTCAGGCCGAAGGTTGCCGCGAGTTGTTGAGCCCGCCTTGCGCAAGAACCTGCGTACGCACATACGGCGGGTTGGCAATGATCACATCTACGGGCGCGATGCCTGCGCCGAGCCAAACAGGCCATCGTCCCCGAAAAGCTCCAAAAAATCATCGCGAATTAGATCAGTCTTGCAGTGCATCGAATCGGCGTCTCGGGAGCGTAAAGCGAGGAATGCGTCGTCGTCCTGCTCGATGCCAATTAAAGTCGTTCGGCGTCGAATGCTCTCCGGCATTTCCTTTGCAATCGCAAAAAGCAGGTTGCCGTCGCCACATGCTGGATCGAGAATCCGCAAAGGGCCCTTCATGCCGTTCATCATGGTGAGCAACCGCTCGGCGACGAGCGACGCCAAGTTCGGTGGCGTAAAATGCGACCCCGTTGCTTTCCGCTTCGTTGCATTCATTCTGACAGTCCTTTCAGGAATGCGGGATTATAGCACATATGTCCACCGGCGGCAATAGGCCCAACAAAACAGGCGATCACCGCGAATTCCAAAACGCAATGAAAAAAACCGTTGATCGTATCCAACCCATCTTGCGGTTTATGGCGGTCAAAGTTAGCCTCAGTAGACAGCGTGTGGCCGTCCACGTGAAGCCCCCGGCCGCCGTTCTTAACCACGCCCTTCGCTTGAAGCTCAGAACGTGCCACCCATTTCATCAATTAACGCCGTCATAAGACATCGCTACAAGTCATGATAAGCTCCGCCCTCACTTTCGTTGCGATTTTCGTTGGTGCATCGTCCAATACATCCCAGTCCGACGTAGTCGTTTACGGCGCGACTTCCGCCGGTGTTGCCGCAGCCGTGCAGGCTGCGCATGGGCAAGAGCGTCGTGCTCATCGAGCCGGGCCGGCACGTCGGCGGGTTGACTTCCGGCGGCCTGGGACGCACCGACATTGGCAATAAGGCGGCCATTGGCGGCATCGCCCGCGAGTTCTATCGGCGCGTGTACCGCCATTATCTTACCGCGGCCGCGTGGAAGCACGAGACACGCGATCAATATGTGGCCCGCGCGAAGGGGTTCGTCGACGCGGATACGATGTGGGGCTTCGAACCGCACGTGGCCGAAGAGATTCTCCGCGCGATGCTGGCCGCGGCCGGCGTCACGCCGGTGTTTCAGGAACGGCTTGATCTGGCGCACGGCGTTCGCAAGCAAGGCACGCGGATCGTCTCGATCGCGATGGAGTCAGGAAAAGCCTACGCGGCAAAAGTTTTCATTGACGCAACTTACGAAGGCGATCTTTTGGCCCGCGCCGGAGTTCGCTACGCGATCGGCCGCGAGGCCAACGCGCAATACGATGAAACGCTCGACGGCGTCCAGACCCGCCACGCCACAAAGCATCAGTTCACGGTTCCGGTCGATCCATTCGTCGTTCCCGGCGATCGGGCGAGCGGCCTCCTGCCCGGCCTGCACGGCGGGAGCCCCGGTGTTGATGGCGAGGGCGATCGGCGCGTCCAGGCCTACAACTATCGCATGTGCCTCAGCAACGTGCCGGAGAACTGCCGCGCGATTGCCCGGCCGGCGGGCTACGATCGGCGGCGCTACGAGATTCTGCTCCGTTATATTGAAGCGGGCGGAAAGGTAGTGCTGGGCAACCCCGAGCCGATGCCCAACCGCAAGTCGGACACCAACAACAACGGGGCCTTCTCGACCGATGACATCGGCATGAACTACGAATACCCGGAAGCCGGCTATGCGGCCCGCGAGAAGATCGCCGCCGAGCACCGCGACTATCAACTCGGCCTGATGTGGACGATTGCCAACGATCCGCGCGTGCCGGCTTCGATGCGAAAGAAGTTCTCCGCATGGGGACTGGCGAAGGATGAATTCGCGGACAACGGTAATTGGCCGCAGCAGCTTTATATTCGCGAGGCGCGGCGGATGATTTCCGATTACGTGATGACCGAGCACGAGTGCCGCGGCCTTCGCACGGCGGCCGATTCCGTCGGCCTGGCCGCCTACGGCATGGATTCGCACAACACGCAGCGCTACGTTGACGCCGCGGGGCACGTGCGCAATGAAGGCGACGTGCAGGTCGCCGTCGCGGGGCCGTATCCGGTCGGCTATCAAGCGATCGTGCCCAAGGCCGCGGAGTGTACGAACCTCCTCGTGCCGGTCTGCCTCTCGGCGAGCCACATCGCCTACGGCTCGATCCGCATGGAGCCTGTCTTCATGGTGCTGGGCCAATCGGCCGGCGCCGCGGCGGCGCAGGCGGCCGGCGACGGCGTCGACGTGCAGCGCGTCGATTATCAGCGGCTCCGCGAGAGGCTTTTGCGGGATCGCCAGGTACTGGCTTGGCCGCTGTAGGGTGGCGTCGAGCGCAGCGATGACCCACCCTTTCGCTATTTCATGGTGGGTCTCCGTAGGACTCGACCACATCCCATTACAGGTTTTCGAATAGGCGATTAACCCTCTTCCGCAAGACGCTTAGATGGCCAAGCGGGGGCCTTTGCAACAACGCCAGGAGCGGGTATACATGAATACGCGGAACAATTCCATCGAATTCTAGTAAAGGAACGGCAACCTTGGCCAAGCAAGCAAAGGAAAAGAACAACTTCGACCAATACCGCGCCCGATTGCTCGACCTGCGAGCGCGGCTGCGCGGCGAGATGGGCCGCATGGCCGACGCCGCCTTGAGCCAGGGCAAATCCGAATCGAGCAGCCTGCCCATCCACATGGCCGATCTAGGCAGCGACAACTTCGAGCAGGAGCTGACTCTGAGCCTCGTCGGCAGCGAGAAAGTGGCGCTCGACAAGATCGAGTTCGCCCTCCAGCGGATCGCCGACGGCGGGTATGGCGTATGCGAGGACTGCGGCAAGAAAATTCCCGAGTCGCGGCTGGAGGCCATCCCCTACTCGACCGTCTGCGTGCATTGCGCTGAAATTCAGGAGCGGCAGCAAAGCGTCGAGCAGGAATAAGCCGGTAGTGCGGCGCCGAGCGCAGCGAAGACCTAGTGTATTGTCTCTCGCTGATTGTGATTTATGGGTGGCACGCTCTGAGCCTCCGGCGAAGGGCGTGTTACGGCAATCACGCCCTTCGCTTGAAGCTCAGGACGTGCCACCCAGCCTTCGCAATTTCCCATTATAAGTTTTGCCAATTCTGAGACACTACACTAGCACGCTCGGCGATTCCTGGTAGGTCTCGTGGAACTCGACCGCGCTCTACATTTCTTCACCCTACATTTCTTCGAGCGGCGGTGGTCCTTCGGGCGAGTCCGACGGCGGCGCGGACTGACCTTGGGACGATTTCTTGTCGTTTTTCTTTCTGAGATCCTTATAGTCGGCGTCCCGCTTGACTTTCTCCTGCCAGGCCGGGCCCACGTCGCGGCGCACCGTTTCCCGCATAACGTATAAGTATTCCTGCGTGGTGTCTTCCGAAATGAACTGCTCCCACAGATCCTTAAACGGCGTGAGCGAAATCATGCGGACAACGTAGACTTCCGACTTTGGGCTGTTCGTGGCGACGGCAACCTGGCCGGGACTCAGGCTGAATACCGTCTTCATGAAATCCTCACCGGGCTTCTCGAGGTCGACCACCTCGCTAATGGATGGCGGCTGGCTCGACAGCATGCCGCTCGTCATCCAGGTGAACCGGGGCGGCTTAACGACTTCGATCGCCTTTTCGCCTGCCGCGAGTTTCTTCAGCAAGTTGGCCTCGTTCTTGGACTTGTCGTCCTTCTCGGCCGCAATGGCTTTCTTCTTGAGATCCTCGGCGGCTTTCATCGCCGGCTCACGGGCCTGGACGAGCTTCCACGCCTCGCGCACCTTGCTCTCGACTCCCATGTCTTCCCACTTGGGCACGCCGCCGGCCTGATCGTCGGTTTTCCAATAGAAGTAGTAGTCCAATTTCCCGTTGCGCGACGGCGAGGCGGCATAGGATTCGCCTACCTTGTAGAGTGTTGTTGGGCCAAAAACCTCACCGAGCACGGAAACCGCCCGGCCCGCGTCCGAGTTGTACAATCCGGACTTGCCAAAGTCGGTTTCCGCCAATTGCCGCGCCGAGACCAAGCCGGTGCGATGGGCCGTCATTTTGTACTTTTTGGCCAGCGCGGCGAAATCAGGCGGCTTCGGCTTTTCGTCTCCCGCATTGACAAATATCTCGCGATAGTCGGTAAGCGTTTTGCGAACTTTGGCCACGCTTTCCTGATATTTGTTGCCAGCCAGTTGCTTGCGAATGTAGTCGCGAAGTCGTTCGTCCGCCGTTTTGATGGGCTTGGCGCTCCTCTTTCTTGGCAGCGTCCTTGGCGGCGGAGTCTTTCTTGTCCGGATCGGCGGCCGCGGACTTGCTATCCGCCGCCTTCGACTCATCGGCCTTCTTAGAAGTGTCCTGCTTGGCCTCGGACTTCGAATCGGACTTTGAAGATGTCTTCGACTCGGTTGCTGGCTGCTTATTATCAACAGCTTTCTGCTCTGTGGCGGCTTTGGGTGTCGGCGGCGCGGCGGCATCCTTCTTCTCTGGGCTTTTCGCCTCTGAGTTTTTCACCTCGGGGCTTTTCGCCGCTGAGTTTTTCTCTGTGACTGCCGGCGGCGTTTTGTCGGCCGTCTTGTCATCGAAATACGCAACCAGGCGGAAGGGACTTGACGGCGCGGCGGTAGAACTGCCCGTAGGTTTTGCCGCCGAGGGCGCGGGCTTCGCGGGCACGGGCGTCGCACCGCCCGCAGGCGCGGGCTTCACATCCGAACTCGCAGCGGGCTTCGCTTCCGGGCTCGCTGCGGGGCTTGCCTTGGGCGTCGTGTCGCTCTTGGTCTCCGGCTTTGGCGGCGGCGTGGGCTCTTTCGGCGTGGACTCTTTCGGCTTCGAGTCGGTTGCCGGCTTCTTTTCCGCGGCAGCCTTGGCGGCGGCCGCTTCCTTGTCTTCCTTTTCGCGGGCGTCCCGATCTTCCTTCTCCTGCTTCTCGAAATCTTCCTTGTCGCGGGCGTACTTCTTGGGGTCCTTTTCGTATTCCTTGGTGATGTCCGCCTCGGTAATCTGGCTTTCGTAGTTTTCAGGGTCCGATTCGAGATACTCGATATTGACCGTTCGCGGCACACGGAATCCCGGCTGCGGAGAGTCGGGCGAGGGCTCCAATTCCTTGTACTTGTCAAAGAACTGCTTGAGTTGATCGCTCGTCGGATCCTTTACTTCCTTTACATAATTCTTCGGCTGCAGCACCGCCACTTCCACCGAAGCCCGCTGATGAAACCGCTTGAAATAATCCCAGCGTTCGCCCGGCGTCGCCGAATTGCCGGCCCAATCGTCGTATTGATGGCCAAGCTGCATCAAGCGAATGGCGAGCAACTGCTGGCGCATGATATCGAAGATTTGGGGTTGGTTGGCATGGATGGCTTGAAGCACGGCCTCGATTGTCTTCTGCGGTTCCGCCACTCCTATCATCATCTGCGTCAGAAGGTCGTTGACCGCCTTGTCGTCGATCGCAACGCCCATTGATTCCGCCGTGCGGGCGTAGATCCAGCGCTGGACGGCCATGTCGTCCGTGTCTTCTCCCAAGATCCCGTATACCGCGCCGGTGACGTTGGCTGCCTGCTGGTTATTGCTGCCGAGATTCGCGCGCAGCAAATCCACGAACTGGTGGAGCAGTTTCCGCTGGTCTCGCAAGCTATTGATTTGCGACTGGTTAAGGCTTCCGAACTTCGTCTGAATGGCCGCCGGCTCGCGGCTCCCCAGCCGGTTCATGCTCAGCATCGGGCCGCCCAAGAAAACGAAGGCGACGATTGCCATAATCGTTATTCCGGCCATCCAGACCTTTTGATTCTTGCGGAAAGTACGGAACGGACTAGCCATAGCGGAGGTACACCTTTATCACCAATTGACCGGAATCTTTCATTTTAGAATACCAAGCTACAATTGCAATGGTAGACGACTTGCGTATCATAGGATGGATCGCCGATACGTCGCGATCCTTGCCGAAAATCAATTTATTCAGATTATCCAAATTAACATGGCCAAGAAATTGCCCAATTCCGACGCCCCTTCGCTGGTAATCGTTGAGTCGCCAGCCAAAGCTCGGACGATCGGCAAGTTCCTGGGGCGGGGGTACACCATCGAGGCCAGCATCGGCCATATCCGCGATCTGCCGCAACGGGCCAAGGAAGTGCCCGAGGAACTGAAGAAGGAGGATTGGGCCTACCTGGGGGTAAACGTCAACCACGAGTTTGAGCCCGTGTACGTCATACCTCCGAAGAAGGCCCAGCAGGTGCAGAAACTCAGGGCGGCTGCTCAAGGATGCCAAGGACCTCTATCTGGCGACGGACGAAGACCGCGAGGGCGAGGCGATCAGTTGGCACCTTTGTGAAGTGCTCAAGCCGAAGGTCCCGGTCCATCGGCTGGTGTTCCACGAGATCACCGAGGAAGCGATCCGCGACGCATTGACTCACCCCCGACACGATCGACCAAGCCTTGGTGCGGGCACAGGAAGTGCGGCGGATCGTCGACCGGCTTTACGGCTACGACGTCTCGCCGCTCTTGTGGCGGAAGATTCGGCCGAAGCTTTCGGCCGGCCGAGTGCAGAGCGTGGCCGTGCGGCTGATCGTCGAGCGCGAGCGGCAGCGCATGGCCTTTCGCTCGGCCACCTACTGGGACCTGGTGGCCACGTTCGCCAAACCCAGCGGAGAAGCGTTCGAGGCCGTGCTGGTCTCCGTCGATGGCAAGCGAATTCCCGCCAGCCGCGACTTCGATCCGGCCACCGGGCGATTGAAGGACGACGCCTGTCTGCTCATGGACCAGCAGCAGGCCGCCGAATTGGCTGCCCGGCTCCAGCGCGAGACCGCTCAGGTTGCCGAGTTGGAAGACAAGCCCTATACGACCAAGCCCTATCCGCCTTTCACCACCAGCACGCTGCAGCAGGAAGCCAACCGCAAGTGCGGCTTCACCGCCCGGCGGACGATGCAGGTGGCCCAGAGCCTCTACGAGAACGGGCACATTACCTACATGCGTACCGACTCGACGAACCTGGCCACTGTGGCCATCGAGACGGCACGGCAGATCATCGCCAGCCAATACGGCGCCGATTACCTGCCCGATGCCCCGCGAGTCTATCAGACCAAAGTGAAGAATGCCCAGGAGGCCCACGAGGCGATTCGTCCCGCCGGGCATCCGTTCCCGCTGCCCGAAGACCTGCGAAACCGCTTGAGTCCCGACGAGTTCCGCCTTTACGACCTGATCTGGAAGCGGACCGTTGCCAGCCAGATGACCGACGCCAAAGCGCGGCGGATCACGATTCGTGTCGATGCTCGACGGAGCACGCTTCGAAGCCAGCGGCAAGATGATCGACTTCCCCGGTTATCTGCGGGCGTACGTCGAAGGCTCCGACGATCCAGAGAGCGAATTGGCCGAGCGCGAGGTCGTGCTTCCGCAGGTCGCCGTGGGCGAATCGCTCGCAGTGCCGCGACTGGCATCCAAGAGCCACACCACGCAGCCGCCCAATCGTTTCAGCGAAGCCTCGCTCACCCGCGAGTTGGAGAAGATGGGCATCGGCCGGCCCAGCACCTACGCCTCGATCATCGATACGATCCTGGCCCGCGATTACGTCTTCAAGAAGAGCGGCAACGTGCTGGTGCCGACCTGGACCGCGTTTGCCGTCTCGCAATTGCTCGAAGCGCACCTGCCGAACCTGGTCGACTACCAATTCACCGCCAAGATGGAAGACGAGCTGGACGACATCAGCCGCGGTGAACTCGATTACGTCGAGTACCTGCGCCAATTCTACTTCGGCAAGGGCGAAAAGGGGCTGAAGGAACTCGTCACGACCAAGTCGGGCGAGATCGACGCCCGCGACGTCTGCCGCGTGAGCATTGGCCAGCCGGAGGGACAAGAGGAGATATTTGTCCGCGTCGGCCGCTACGGTCCGTTCTTGCAGCAAGGCGAACGCCGGGCGAGCATTCCCGATCAGACTCCGCCCGACGAATTGACGATGGATGCGTCGTTGAAATTGCTCGACTCGTCGACGCAAAGCGAAGAGCCGTTGGGCCATGATCCCGACGGCAAGCCGATCTATTTGAAGGTCGGCCGCTTCGGGCCGTATGTGCAGCGAGGCAGCACCGACGAAGAAGAGAAACCGCAAAACCGGTCCTTGCCCAAAGGCATCGAGCCCGCGGAGGTGACGCTCGAGTTGGCGCTGAAAATCCTTTCGCTGCCGCGAATGCTCGGCAACCATCCGCAGACCGGTCAACCGATCCAGGCCTTCGACGGCAAATTCGGGCCGTACGTTCTCTGCGGCGACAGCGAGAACAAGGAGACGCGCTCTTTGCCGGCCGGCGTCTCGCCGTTGGACGTGACTTTGGAGCAGGCGCTGGAGCTTCTGGCCCAGCCCAAAATGCGCGGCCGCGGACGTGGCGCCGCCCGCGAGCCGCTGAAGGTTTTTGAGGCCTCGCCCGTGACGACAAACCCGGTGCATCTGCTGAGCGGACGCTACGGACTTTACGTGACCGACGGCGTGACCAACGCTACTCTGCCGCGCGGGACCGCCCCGGACGAATTGACTTTCGAGTATGCCTTGAATCTGCTCAAGGTTCGAGCGGAGCAAGGGCCATCGGAGCGGCAATTGAAGAAGGCCGCGGCGAAGAAGGCCGCCGAAGCAAAGAAAGCCGCGCCGAAGAAGGCGGCAAAGAAAGCGACGAAGAAAGCGGTAAAGAAGGCCGCCAAGAAAGCGGAATAGCAACATGCTTACCGAATCTCGTCAACTCGATGCCAGACGGCCGTGTGTCGAGGTTCTCGACGACATGATGGTTCAAGTGTTGCGAGAGAAGACGCCCGCGGAACGAGTTGCCATGGTTTTTGACGCCGAGCGTACGATGCGCCTGATGCTGCAGGCCGATGTGGCGTGGCGTCATCCAGATTGGAATTCTCAACGTCTCGCGGACGAAATAGCACGGAGGTTCCGCGGTGCATCAGGCTGACTTGCTGCGTCATGTGCTCACCGTCCTTGAATCCCAGGATGTGCCTTACGCACTTGTTGGGTCCTACGCGAGCGCCGTCTATGGCGAACCGCGTTTCACGCACGACATTGATATTGTCGTACAGCTAACTATTGAAGACGCCAATCGGTTATGCATCGCATTCCCGCGCCCGAGTTCTATGTGAGCCAAGCCGCAGCCCGCGAAGCAGTTGTGGAGCACAGCCAATTCAATGTGATCCACCCTGCCTCGGGCAACAAGATCGACTTCATGATTCCGCGCAACGACGCCTGGGGCCGAACGCAGTTGACGCGAAGAATCCGTCGGCCGATCTTGCCCGACCGCGAAGGATTTGTGGCGGCGCCCGAGGACGTCATTCTCGGCAAACTCTGGTACTTCAACGAAGGCGGTTCCGAGAAGCACTTGCGCGACATCGCGGCGATGCTACAGACGAGCGGGGAAATGATCGACGAGAAGTATGTCGAGCAGTGGGCGCAACAACTCGGATATGCCGAACACTGGCGGTTGGTTGTCGATCGGGTACGAAGTTCGAGGCAATGAGTCTCATCTGAGAGAAACCTTATTCTTCCCTCCCCATCACAATCGCATACGCCGTGGCGTGCGTGCGGCAATGCGAGAGTGTGACCAGAATCTCGCCGATGCCCTGCCGCTCGATCTGGTCCTTGATCGCGCCGCGAGCGGCTACCGCCGGGCGGCCGGAGGAGTCGCGGCGGATTTCCACATCCGCCCAGGCCGCGCCGCGAGCCGAGTTGATGCCCAGCGCCCTGAGGATCGCCTGCTTGGCGGCAAAGCGGGCGGCAAAATGCTGCGTCGACTGAGGACGCCCCTGGCAGTAGCGGACCTCGGCCGGCGTGTAGACCCGGTCGATGAACTGCTCGCCGTGCTGCTCGATCATCCGCGCGATCCGCAAACATTCGGTGATCTCCGTGCCAATTCCCAGGATTCGGGCCATTGCGTTGCCTTATCGTAGGGTGGGACGAGATTGCGCAGCAAACGCAGGCCCACCATTGCTTTTCCTGTTAGTCATGGTGGGCCGGCGTCGCTGAGGCTGACCAAGGCTTCGCCTCGGTGCCCGTCCCACCTACATTGGCCTTGTCCAGAACTCGCACGACATTTTCGCGCTCGGCGGCGGTTAGCCAGGCTTCGCAGTACCGTGTGCCACCATGTTCATCGCCGCAGGCCAATTGCAATCGCGCGGGACCGCAGCCGCTGGCGCAGTGCGAAAGCCGGTAGCGCGCCGCGGCGCTCATCCAGTCGAACGTTTGCGCGGACGTTTCGGCAAGTTGCACGGCCGTGGTGCTATCCACATTCCCACTGCGGACTGTCCGATACCAACTACGGCAGGCGGCACAATACGGACCCCGGCTGAACCAGATGATCATTGCCACAGTCGCCGCCAGAAGCAAAACAGTGTCCACCGCCCAACTCGCCCAAGCGGCAAATCCGCGAAGCGAATAATTAGCGCCGATCGCGCGGCCCTCTGCGCCTGCCAGAGCATGTAATCGGCGAACGGCGGCGGAGCCGGCATCAATTCAGTAAACGCTCCCGCCAATCCCTGGTCGCCCTTTTCGGCGATCATCGCCGCCCGCGCCTGGACGAAGTCACGATACTGTAAATAGTGCTGCCCCGCGGCCGCCACGACCGCCGCCAGCACTGCCCCGCTTATCAGCGTCGGCCGATGCCCGATATTCATCATTCGCATGGCGGCGACAAGCAAGAACCCCAGCCCTCCGCCAACGACGAGCGGAAAAATCAACAGAGGCGCGCGAACGTGCTCGGCCCACACTGCCGCGCGGGCGACAGCCGTCCCCAGCAACGGCGCGGCCAAAAACCAGGCGAGCGCCTGCGAGGCGACGAACCGGCCGCGCCGCGGCAAATCGACGGCGGCCTGCGCAGAGAAATCTTCGGTCACGCTCGCCTCCCTCCTCTTCGCATCGGCATCGCTCGTTAAAAGGACGCGGAAGACATGGCTACTTTGCGCCGCCGTTCGCCGCGCGCCCAACATCGTCCTTCTCGAACTGGTAGGCGATTATCGACCCGTCGGCATGAAACGCCGCGCCGGGCAGCGCGATGTACATCGTCGCAGGGATCTTCGCCGGCATTTCAAAGACGAGATACACTTGGATGCGTTCCTTCGTGACCGCCTTCATATCGCCGCTCTTGGCCACCTGTCCCAACAACTCAAACGTATTCCCTTTGCCCTCCTTTTCGTCGTCCTTGAGAAACACCGCCTTCTTCAGTTTCTCGTCGGCCCAGCTCGTTAGATCGACGTTCTTTTTTGCCCCGGCCTTGAGCTCCAAATTGACCGGCACGATGAGCACTTCCGTTTCGTTGTCAGCAGTCTTGATGCCCGGCGGCGGTGCGCCGCGGAACGGCTTCAGCACCATGACGTTCACGTCGCCCAGCACGGCGGTATCGACGTTGACTTTGTTCCAGTTCGTGGGCCACTTCGCCTGCGCGGGCTTCTGCTCGGCCGGTTTCTTTTCAGCGGCCGGTTTAGCGCCTGTGTCCGCGGCGTTCAAGGCGTTTAGGCGCTCCCATCTTTCGGCTCGGGCTGCGACGCGCTGAGCCAGCCTTTGGCTATGGCCACAATGAACACGATCAGGCCGACGGTCAGGCCGCCGCCGATCACGCTCATGAGAATAATCGTCACCTTTTTCTGCTCCGCCTTCTTGAGGCCCTGCAAGCCGGTCTTCATCTTGCGTCGGGAGACCATGACCGGCGTCGTTTCAATTTCGAATCTGTCGAGCTGCACGCCGTGGTTATGCTGGCCGCCCAGCGCGAATTCCTGCGGAAGGTCGGCCGGCGGCGGAGGCGCCTCGGGGGCCGCGGGCAAAGGACTGGCCTTGGCGGCAGGCATGGCATCCGACTTCGCCGCCTTGGGAAGGGGCTTGGCAGAGGCGGGCGACGGCTTGCCTTGCGGCTGGCCGGCCGACGCCCCAGGCATAAACAGCCCCTTGATTCGGCCCGCCGGCACCCACGGTCCTTCGCTGCCGCGGCGAACCAGGTGTTCGGGCTTCAACTGGCCTTTCGCCACAAACGTCTTGAGCTGTTGGTTGTTGAGCGGGCCAACCTTCTTATCACCGATTTTGCAGAACCAATCAGCAGACATTTCTGGAAATTCGACAGTTCGGCGTTCGGCCGGCTAGGAGGCATAAGAGGAAGCGGTGCCCATTACAATCGACGCCTCGTCTACATTAACTCTAGCGGGAAAGACCGCCGAATTCCAGCCGGGGCGGCGGATCTCGACTGTAAGATGGACCTCCGAGTCCGTCTGCGAGCGACGGACTCGGAGGTCCATCCTACGTGGCTGCAATGCATAGCTTGGCTGGGAGGCCGTCGCACCTAATAAACGCGCAACTCGGCTTGCTTACCAAGAAAAACAGCCGGCCATCGTGTCAGATCCAAGCTCGCTGCTGTACGCGGGTGTCAGCCCTGGGTTAACCGACACAAGGGAAGAGAATGCGTATCAAAGCTAAGCTGTTTATGACTGCACGATGGCCGGCTTGACCGTGTCAATTGAAAAGTATGCTAGGTTACCTTCCTTAGACGTGCTTGGTTATTGTGCATTCATTGCCTCGCAGGTGGTCATATTTCTGTGAATCTGTGCCTCAAACCATGGTTTCCTGTACGAAGCAAACGTCGTGCCGCTCCTGAATTCGCGATTCTTCGTCTAGCCGCCGTCTGCCTGCGGAACATATACTGGCAAGGTTCGCGGCGGCTTGGTACCGCGCAAATGGTCGCACCGAATGTTGCTATCACATACGGGCGGTTTGTAAAACTTTTACTACGACATCCGATGAAATGCCCCGCCTGCCAGGAAGACAATGATCGCGTGACCGATTCGCGTGCAACCCACGACGGATTTGCCACGCGCCGGCGGAGGGAATGCGCAGCCTGCGGACATCGCTACACAACCTACGAGCGGATCGAAACCGTGATCGTGAAGCTGATCAAGCGGGACGGCTCGCGGCAGCCG
This sequence comes from uncultured Planctomycetia bacterium, assembly GCA_963707295.1. Lineage (GTDB taxonomy): Bacteria > Planctomycetota > Planctomycetia > Pirellulales > Thermoguttaceae > JANXQG01. The sequence goes on along the minus strand of CAVPPL010000005.1, from coordinate 134,892 downwards.
TTCGATCGCGCAAAATCAAACGCGGTTTGGAGATTGCGTGCCGCAAGCGGCCCATCAGCGACGACCAGCTTGAGGCGCTGGTCAACGAGGTCCAAAACGAATTGGAAGGCCGCTCCGACCTGGAAATCGAGAGCCGCGAGGTGGGCGAGCTCGTGTTGCAGCACCTGCGGGAACTGGACCAAGTCGCCTTCGTCCGCTTTGCCAGCGTCTATCGGCAGTTCGAGGATGTACACGACTTTGTCCACGAACTCAGGCCGATGCTCGCCGAAGCCCGCCGGCGCGATGAGGGCGAGGCAGAGGAAGAAGAATGAGTAGTAGACTTTGAGAGTGAGTGAGGGGGAGATGAAAGTTCCAAATCTCCCGCTCTCCCCCTCTCAGTGTCTCCCTCTCGCCCTCAGTGGCAGCCGCAGCTACCGCAGCCGCCGGCTTTCGCAACGTTCGGATTGTCGATCGTAAAGCCGCGGCCCATCGGCCCGTCTTGGAAGTCGATTTTCGTGCCGTCCAGGTGCAGAGCCATCTTTTTGCTGGTAATGACGGCCACACCATCATACTCGTAGCGGGCGTCCGCCGCCGGCTGGTAGTCGTTGGCGAAGCCAAGACTATAGTTCAAGCCGGAGCATCCGCCGCCGGCAATCCCCATCCGCAGCACGTAGCCCGGCTCGATCTTCTCCGCGTCCATGTAGCGCTTGATTTCCGCGGCAGCACCGGGCAATAGTTCAATAGCCATAGGTAGTATTCTCCGAAATTGGTTAGTTTCTTATGTCTGCTTGCGTGGCCGACCCGCAATTGTTCACACCGGACCCGCCTCACTTCATTCTCAACAATCTTACCATTCCCGTTCTGGCAAGGCAACATGTTGCCGGCTAGCCGTAGGGTGGGACAAGCTCGCTTCAAGCGAGCGGGCCGACCAAGTCGATCATCTGGCGCGTATATTGGTGGGCCTGCACTCGCAAGCTCGCTTGTCCCACCCTACCCGTGGAATTGATCGGTCCGCATCTCGCACACTGCCGAGCAGCCGGGCGACTCTTCCAGTTCGATCCGCAGCCACGCCGGCCGCGGCAGCCCTTGCTTGGCAAGGCGTTCCAGCAGCCGTTCGGCCAGATAATTGGCCATAAGCTCGACCGTCGTGCTGGAGACCGGCAGCAGCCGGCATTCCTCTCGCGGCAAGACCCAGCGGCGATCGCCGAAACGGACCTCGACTTCTTTCTCGCCTGCCGCCACATGAATCTGCCCGCTCCGCGCCGGCAGGAGCACGGCGTGATCGATCTCGGCCAGAATCCCCTTCATGCGCGGAGCACCGCCGCGAAGTCGATCACGCAGTCCGTTTCGTCCAACGGGCCGCCGAGATCAACCGACGCACGGTAGTTGTGACCGTGCAGCGGCTCGCAGATGCCGCCCGGCAAGACGATAAAATGCGCGGAGCTATAAATCAGCTTGTCGCCGGCGATGCGAACGGAATAATCGGGCATGGTGACGGCGGCTCGCCGCCGGTAGGCTTCTAGTGGCCGGGCGGGGCCATATCGGGCAGCGACGGGTCGGGGCCGCGAGGCGGCGGGCCGCCGCGTTCCCCTCTGAAGCGCGGATAGCGACCACGGTCCGGCATGCCGCGATCCCTGCGGATATCGGGATTGAGCCGGTCGGGCTCCTTCGTCGCGTCATTCCAGTCCTTGGCCTCGACCATCTCGTCGTGGATCACTAGCTCGCCATTGTCGCTCAAGACAAGCATTGCGCCGGGGCGGTGGGGACTCTTTTCTCGATCTTTAGGAGACAGCATATCGCCTTCCGTGCAATCGACAAGTATGGAGTTCGTTTCTGGCTTGGGATCTGTACTCGTGCCATCCTCGGCTTTCGGGTGCCATATGGCGTCGGCAAAGGCAGAGTCGATCGGCGTGCCCCGGGATATCCCCGCCTTCTCGGTCCACTTGTTCGCGCCGCTATCGTGGTCCCAGACAATTATGCGGACCTGGCCGGTGGTTTCCGTGGGGCCTGGGCTTTTGGCCGGTTCGACGCCGCCCGCAATCAACCGGCTGTCGCCGGGCAGCCTCGTCGACTGACAGGTATTCGACCAATACGGGCCAATCTTCAAGTCAGCGACTTTGTTGTTCGCGTCGGGCTGGTCCTTTCCCGGCGTGACAGACAACATGCGCTGATTGTGCTGCTCTGGCTCCTTCAGCACAGTTTCCGGAACGCCATTATTGGGGTTTTTCAGCAACAGGTAAACCCGATAGGCGTACCGCTTGCCCGGCTCCACGTCGAAGTCGAAATAGCGCAGCAGATAATGGGAAGGAATTTCGAGCCGCTTCGTTGACCGGCTTATTGGCGCCGGCGTCCTTAGCGGCGTCAGGAATATCATCAAAGAGGCCGCTCCCGCCCTGGTCGCTGCCGGGGCGGACTGTGCCTTGCTGCGGACGGCGTGGATCCCGGCCATAAGAGCCCTCCCCGCGCGGCGGCATTCTTACGCGCGGACCGCCTCCACGTATACTTGCTGGAGGTTGGCCGGCTCCCGTGCCGCCTTGCAGCTGGCCCCTTTCCTCTAGCGGAATGACCTTGATTTCCGACGGATGAGCCACTTCGTCGCCCCAATCCCCCGTCGCCCGCGGCGGCAACTGCGATGTGAGGCCCGGATAGATGTACTTCGCGTTGACCACTTCCGCCCCGGCGCCGGTCCATTTATCCAACTGGCGTCCGAGGAAATTCTCGTTGCAAATAGTCACGGCCTTTTCCCAATTCGGCTCGCCCGCTGTGCCGGGCGCCACCTCAGCGCGCTGCACTAGGAAGCCGACATATTCGGGTACGTCGTGGTCAGTCGGGAAACTGGAGGTCTCGAAGTTGCTCTTATACTCAGCCAATTGCTTGGCATAGGGGACCAACCCGGTGACGACGACCCAGCGCTGGCCGACCGTGCCGGCGCCGTTGTCCTTGCCGCTCAGCGCGCCGCGGCCCGCGACCGCCCGAAGCTCCTCGACCGGAATGACGGCCGGGGTTCCGCGCGGGTTTCGCTGGGGAAGGAGAATCGGTTGCCAAGCCGGGCCAGAAGGATATTGTTTAATATCAAGGGCCACTTTGAAGTGCTCGATGTGTTGCGCGTAGGGCGGAATCGGCGCTTCCCAGACGACCGTCTTCGTCGTCGGACCGGTCCGTATCGTCCTGTCCGCCGCCTTCACCGCCTCGATCAAGTTGTCCGGCACCTTCTTATAGCTGTCGTTGGCTTGCAGCATGACGGCGCTATAGGTGAAATAGAGGAACAGCAGGCAGACCGCGCCGATCACGATCTTCTCGGTGTGGTCGATGAAAAACTGCTTGATCGCCTTCGCGTCGAGTTTGCGTTTGCTCTTCATGGACGTGCTCCTTGCGATTTCCGGTACACTCCAAGTGATGACCAGCCGCGCCGGGAGTGTGCCGGACACATGAGCGAGCGATTGGTCGGAATGGACTTGTTCATTTTCGCTGGGTGTTGTCTGGCGGGGTTGCCGGCCCCGGCGCAGTGACCGCGGCGGGCGCCGGTGCGGCCGGCGTGGCAGGAGCCGGACCGCCCGGCGTGGCCGGAGCGGCGGGACCGGGGTGCAGCAGCACCCGGCACCGCTGTTGTTGCAGGCGCGGGGCTGATTGTCGTCGTCCCCGCGGTTGTTTGTCCGCTCGCGCCCTGCGTCGTGGGCGGATTGTAGATATAAATAATGCCTTGAATCTCTACGAGCACCGGTTGGGCTTTCGGATCCGCCGACTCTTCCTCGTCGCTGGAGCCGCTGTTTTGCGCTGCGGGGCCAGGAATAGCTGGCCGGCTCATCATGCCGCGCACGCCGAACCCACCCATCGAGCGCGAGCCGCGATCCGGAGCGCGCCCGAAAACCGGCGCCGGCGCCGTCGGCGCCGCGGCCACATCCGTCCCGCTGCCGTTGCTGTTGACGTCAAAGGCCGCGGGCTTTTCCGCAAGAATTCGCACGGCGCGGACGTTGATACGAAGGTTTGAGTTGGCGCATTCGACCAACAGGCGAGGAATGGCCTTCTGCTCGATGACCACCTTCAGATTGATCGGCATCATGCGGAATTCCTTGTTCGGATCCTCTTTCAAGTCGGCCACCGGCTTGCCGCTGTTGTTCGACATAGCGGCCGGCAAGCAGTGTCCCGGCCGAACCGCCCGATACCGTCGAGGCCGGTCCGAGGTAGCCGGGCCCACCGCGGCCGGCGCCGAGCATCGGCGGCTGCTGCGCCGCGGTCGTTCCGGTCGCTCCTGTTCCGCCACTGCTATCGGGAAAAGTGAACACCGCGTTCTCGCAGGCCGCCAAACTTTGGGCGGCTTCACTGCCGATTTCCAGCGCTTCAATCTTCTTGATCGGAGCCTCTTTGTGGCTGGCCGGCGGGACGTAGTTCTTTTCGTTCCCTTTCGCGCAATTGTTGGTGTTGTGGATGACGTTCAACAGCGCCTCGTAAACCCAAAGGTCCTCCTGCGCGAGCATGACTTGTATGGTGGTCGGTGCGTCGTTCCAGACTTCGAAGCGTTTGATGATGTCATCGGAGCCGGGCCAATCGAGCACTCCGGTGTACTGCTTCGTCGGGTTGACAGCCGCTGCGGCGACCCGCGGTCCGCGGCTTTCACCGCCGCCGGAGTTGTTCGCACCCTCGACCGCGGTCCGCAGGTCGATTCGCTTAAATAGATCGGGAAAATACTCCTTGATTTGATCGCGGTACTGCAGGCGATATTGCCTGTCGAGCTCCGTACTGCTCCTTGTTGGCCGCCTCTGCGGGCGGTTTTTCAATGTCTTCAATTCTGTGGTTCCAAACCTTCCAGAAGTCATCTTCGAAGCGGGCCTGTTGCGCAGATTATTGGGGAAGACCGGCGGCAATTTGAAGGTCGCGCGCTGGCCGTCGAATAGCAGCGCCGCGGCCTTGGAGATGTTGCCCATCAGGCTCTCTGTCTCGGCCGTAATGGCGGCGATTTTTTTCACTTCATCCGGCGCGTTGGCGACGTTGCCGCCGACGCGGAGGTCAAGGGCCTTAACGTAATTGTCGTTGGGATGGTCCTTGAAAGTCGTAATCTGTCCGACCTGGCTGAAGCTGCCCTCAATGGTTGACTTGCCTTTGCTGAACTCGGCGGCCCGATCGCCAGTGGCCATATACCACGTGCCAAAGGTGATCAGAACGATCAAGACCAGCAGAATCCAGAAGTGATACTTCTTGAGAACTTCGAGGGCTACGCGGTACTTTTTCCATGATCTATCGACTCCTTCGCAGGCTATTGAGTTGTTTTGCCCTTCCCTTAAGGTTTTGCCGCTGCCGGCGCGACTGCTCCGCGAGCCGGCATGGTTGAAGTCGCAGCGGATGCCGCGGCTACTGTGCCGGTTGTACCGGCCCCTTGTTCCGCCGTCGATTTCGGCTCCTGCCAAACAAATTGCACGCGGAACGTGAACCGGTCTACGTCCACACTGTTTTCGTCGTCCGCCGCGTTGGCGGCGGGTCCACCAGGCATAATTGGTCCAGGCCCGAACGGTCCATGCACCTGGTTCGGACCAAAGGGCACCCCCGGAGTATCACTTCGTCTCGCTCCTGGGATGCTAATTTTCTCCTTCTCGATTTGCGCGGGCATTATGAGCACGGGATAGGAGACGCCCAGGTCGTGCATTTCCTTGCTGGCCAGGTTCGTAAGAAGCGTGCTGTTGACATACTGCGAACTCTTTTCTTTCTGGTCCTTGGCGTTATGGAAATGTTTGCCGTAAACCTGCACGATAAAGCCCGGCCCGGTCGGGCCGTCGGCCGGGGCCACCGCGCCGGCGGAGGCACTGCCCGAAGACGCTACGGCGGCGGCCGAACCAGTTAGCGGCGGATGCCCGGCTGCCCTGGAATCGGCGAATACCATTCCTTTTCCTTCATCACCGCGAACCACTTCGAAACGTCATCGACTTGCTGCGAATCGACGTTCGTTATCAGCAGTTGGTCGCGATGCATGATCTCGTCGCGCAGCTTTTCCGGGTTGGTCGAACTGGGCATCGCTCTCGTGTCCGTCGGCAGGCACTTGTCCAGCTTCGTAAGGAATTCCAACGAACGCGAGCGGTTTTGCAGATTCTTCACCAGCCGGTCGCCTTTGTCCTTGGCCTCCTGATACTTCTTTATGGCCGCTTGGTAGTCCCCTTGCAAGCGCTTCGACTCGCCGTCAACCCGCTTGGCTTCGTCCAGGGCAGACTTCCACGTCGAATCTTTCACCGCATTGAACTGCAGCGCATAAGCCGCGTAGCTCACCGTGCAGGCCAGCATGACCATCGCCGCCGCGGCCACCGCCCACGGCTTCTTGCGGCGGATCAGCCGGTCCATCGAGATCTCCTTGGGCAGCAGGTTCGTCCGCAGCCCGCCGCTCTGCCCAGGCCTTGCAGGCACAGCCCGTAGCAGACGCCGAACGAGAGGATGTTGTCCTTGAAGGCCGGCGTGGCCAGCACCTCCGCGCCCGACCAGGCCGCGGAACGACTCCACCCGCTCGATCTCGTAAGCCAAGGCTCTGCGCCAGGTAGCGCCGCAAGCCCGGCAGCTTCAAGGCGTTGCCCATCGCCACCACGCGGCCGATCTTGGCCGTGCGGTCGAGGTTGGTGAAGAAGCCGATCGAGCGCTGCACCTCCGTCAGCAGATCGTTGAACACCGGCCGCATCGCCTGGAAGACCGCCTTGGGGTCCTGGGCCGTCGTGGCGTTCCGCTTCAAGTGCTCGGCCTTGGCGAAGGTGAGCTTCATCTCCTTGGTCAGCGCCTTGGTGAAGTGGTTGCCGCCCAGCGGCACGCTCCGCTGCCAGACGCGGTAGCCGTTGGTCACCACCAGGTCCGTCGCGTCGGTGCCCAGCGAGACCATCACGATCGATTCCGGCGGGTCGTCCGGATCGTAGGCCTCCGGGCTGGGCAGGTCTTGCAGCAGGTCGAAGACGACGTAGTTGTAAAGCGCCAGCGGCGCAATCTGCACGATGTCGACTTCGATGCCCGCCTTGACGAACGGCTCGCAGCGCCGGAACACGGCGTCGCGCTTCATGGCGAACAGGCCGATTTCGGTCTCCAGGGCGAAGCCCGCTTCCTCGCTCCCGCCGCCCATCCGCTGGTAGTCCCAGATCACGTCGTTCAGGTCGAAGGGGATCTGCTGCCGGGCCTCGTAGCGGACGATGTCCGGAATCTTCTTGGCCTCGACCGGCGGCAGCTTGATGAACCGGGCCAGGCCGCTTTGGCCCGGAACGGACACCGCCACGCGGTCGCCGTGGACCTGGTTCCGCGAGAGGAACTGCTTCAGGGCGTCGGCGATCAAGCTCGGACGGGTCGGCGTCGGGCTGGGTGAGGATCTTGGGATATTCGATGTAGTCGAAGGCCTCGGCCACGATCTTGTCCGGGTCGTCGTGTGCCCGGCAGCGCATCGCCTTCAGGGCACACTGGCCGATATCGATTCCCCACACGGTACCGCTTGCCATGATGGATTTCTCTCCTTAAGCGGACGCACGGCCGCTGGACTGCGGCGTCCACGATCGCACTGTTTACAGCCGCGCTGTCAATTGCCTGGCTACGTGGTCGCGTACCGCGCAGCGTCAAGCGCCTGATGCTCTGTTTCCGCACTCCTTCTGCTGTTCCTGACGGCTCCCATGCCTAAATAAGGCTGCATCCAGAGTGGACCGGAAAAGAGCCATCTGCCTCTACTACATAATCTATCGCAACCAGGCGGCAAGTGTCAATCAAAAATTGTCCCGGCCCGAAGCGATTTTTTTCGACAGGCGCGAACTTACGCCAGGAACATAGCGCCTATGGGGGGTAGAGGTGGGGTTGGCGTTAAACGACCTGTGAAAGGCCATGTTGTGCTGGCCGTTTTTGGGCTGGCTTGGTTCGTCAACGGCGTAATTCTGGACCGTCTCGATAGTACGTCCGGCGTCGTCGTCGATGGTGCGGGTGGCTGTCACCTTTTCTCTTTCGCGCTGGAGTCCCGACTTTAGCCGGCCGCGCTGCCAACCACGATCTGCGTGTCCGGCTGGCGGCTCACGCACCTGAAGAAGTCGCGGTAGCGAATCGCGAGGCGGTCGGGATGCCAGGCTTGCGCACGCTCGCGCGCGGCGCGGCTCGCCCGCTCATACTCCGCCGCGTCGTCCCAAAGACGAATAATCGTAGCAACCCACGGCGCCACCTCCTCGGCCGTCGGCACTTCGCGCGTTGCCGGCGTATAGCGCGCGGGAATGTCGAATAAGAACCCGCCGCTGGTCCCCTCGCCCTCCGGGAGAGGGCTAGGGTGAGGGCGTGTTGAGTCCAGGAGAGGGCGGGCACCGACGGGCACCGTTGGTCGTTGAGGGCTTCCGCCGATCGTCTCCGGCAGTGCCCCGCGATTGCTCGCAAGGACCGGAATCCCATTGAGCATCGCCTCGACCGCCACCAGCCCGAACGATTCGTTCCACAGCGACGGCATCAAGAGCAGCTTCGTTATCGGGTAGAAGTCGCCCGGATTCGGCGTAAACGGCATCATGGTGATATTCCGCGCCGGCGTCCCGGCTTTAGCCGGCTGCGCTGCCTCCGGCGCGTCAGCGCGCGGACAATCACAACCCGAAGCGTCAGCGAGGGCCGACCACAAGCCTGAAGCGCGAGCGAATGGACCGTCCCCCTTCTCCCCCGCGATATGCTCTGCCAGCCCCAGCGCCGGATTCCGCAGCGCATCTGCCCCGCTGCGTCCTTGCACGACCAAGAGCGGAATATCCGGCCGCCGCGCCGCCAACTCCTGGGCGATCCGCGCAAACACATAAACACCCTTGGCCCCCTCCGGATTGATGAACGTCACGTACTTGGCAGGGAGTGGGGAGCCGGGAGCAGGCGGATTGCCCACCATTCTGACTTCTGACTTCTGGCTTCTGACTTCTGTCTTCTCCTCCCCCCGCCACTGCACAATGCTCGGCAGCACGTTGCATTCCAGGCCCAGCTTCTCCTTGTAATACCGCTTGGAAAACTCGCTGGGCACGATGACGCAATCGACCGCCTCGAACGCCGCGCGGTTATGGTAGGAGAAGTTGCGCAGCCAGAAGACGACGATCGCGCCGCTCTTCTTCGCGAGCCGCTGCACGGCGATCGAAACCGAATCGCCGCCGTAGGTGATGACGATATCGGGCCGATTCTTCTTGAGAAAAATCTCGCACGCCGCGAGAAACGCCTCCACCTCTTGCGGCCCGAGCCAACCCCCGCGTGTCGAGCCGTTCTCGAACATCGTGACGGGCACGGTCCCTCCATCACAACCCGAAGCGTCAGCGAACGGAGAATCCAAGCCCAAAGCGCCAGCGAGATGGGAATTTCCATCAACCATAAAAATCAACCGCGCATCGTATGCTCTAGTCCCCTCTCCCTCCGGGAGAGGGCTAGGGTGAGGGCTTTTCAAAGTAGCAGGCACAGTCCCTGTGCCGTCCGCCAAAGTAGCAGGCCCGCTCCGCGTGCCGTCCGCCGCCGTACTCATCACGCTCCGCCGTGATGCCTGCTCCCCGCTCCCCGCTCCCTGCTCCCCGCCCGGCACCACCAACCGCGCCTTCCTCACCTCATAATTGATCTTCCGCCTGAAGAGCTGTTCCTGAATCAACCCCTCTCCCGCCTCGTCCAGCCGCGTGCCGCAGAAGGCCATGCACTGGAACCCTTGCGCGGCGAGCAGCTTCAGGCCCTCGCGCGTGGCAATCGCCGCGCCGTTCGTGAAATCGACAAGGCAATGCGGCGACATGAAGGCGATCTTGGTCATCATGTTCCCCTCTCCTTCGGGAGAGGGCAGGGTGAGGGCAGTCCGAATTCGGGATTGGCCGGGCTGAGGGCGGAGGAATTGGCGGCAAGCGATGAGCGATGAGTGATCCTTCCTCCCGTTCCTTCGCGACGGCCATTACCCGTTTTCAACGATCTTATGGAGCGCGTATTTCGCCATCCTCTCTAGGCGGGCTTTGGGAAGTCCCAGGGGGTCGCATTCGTGGAATTCCTCGTTTTCGCCCGCAGCTTACACCGCGTCATCCGACGGTGGAGGCTCCTCCGTGACGAAGCCTACGAGGGCCAGTTTTCCCAGGATAAAGCGGCGATATTCCACGCCCAGCCGACGTTCGCTGCGCATAAGCACAAGCTCGATCCGCGGGTCGTATTGACTGGGCCGCGGCCACGGCAGCGTGATCATGCCCGCCACGGGCGGCCCCGCCCTAATCTCAAAATCGACGAATTCCTCATCATCAGCCATTGGCGTCTCATAATAATAGTTTTGAGACTGATCGGATGATAACATTTCTATATGCGTAAAGTAGAAAACGCCGGTCTGACCCCGACGGCCGAAAACGCCGGTCTGACCCCGACGGCCGCCCCCAACGCTGGCTCCGCCGGCCCGCGACTCCCGGTTCCACTCGCCATTCCTGACCCCTTTTTGACTTTAAACGGTCCTGACCCCTGACACTTACCAGGCCGCGCGTCGATCACATTCGTCTCGAAGTTTCTCTCGTTGTAAAGGAGTCAGGAGCGACAATACCCTCTCGTTGTTCGCGCGTTCGATCAATGCTTGGCTTTGTTGGAATTGGCGCGTAGTTTCGCGAAGCCGGGACTTCTGTTGTTCGGTCATCGCGAAGATCGCCGACAGTTGCGCGTTGGACACCGCAAGCGCGACTTGGTTGCCAAAATCAATTTGCCTAAGGCTGACAAGCTGCTGCGGGGTTAACACTGCCTCGACGCGCTTCGCCGCCTCAATTTCGATTTGCAGAAGCTTTTGATGGATCTCATCAACTTCGCGCGCAAGTCGCGCGAGCTCGGGCGAATCGGAAGCAGGCGCGGTTGCGCCGCTTTTGGACTTTATCAAAACGTCCATGTAATCTTGATTGTTTTTCTGGAGTCGGTCCTTGTATCTAGCGCAGTCCTTATCGAAAGTTGCGGAAACACCCTTCAACGCCGTCTCTTGCACAGCGCTAAGCCCTAGCTTGCGCGAACCACAGGTTTGCCAAGCTCTTTATACTGCCCGGGCGGTAGATCAATATCCGGCGGCCGCCTCAGGGCTTCAATGTTGCCGCTGAAATCGCCTAATGTTTCGATTCGGCCATGCGCGGTCAGTCGCTCCCGCTGTTGCGGGTCCAGAAGTCCCACGATTTTTTTGCGGCAGTCGCGCTCCTGATCGGCGGTCAGCCTCGTCCATTCATTTTCGATCCGAATAAACCGCTCCTCCTGTTCATGGCTAAAGCCTAGCAGTTTCCGAGTGCCGGCGTCGCGAAGTATTGAGTTGGCCCGCAGGGGAAAGACGCGTACCTTGTATTCGCTCAACTGTTTAGGCGTAAGCAATTGCTCGACCTGCTTGACACATGCCTTCGCAACTTCCCGCTCCACGCGAACGCCTTCGTCAGCGAGCCACGTTACACGTTCTTCTTTAGGCTTTTTCGGAAATTGCGCGGTTAGCAGTCGCATTTTCTCTTGTCGTTGGCGCTCGACTGCCGCGGACAGCTCGCGTAATTGCTTTTCTTGCGCGGGGAGATCCGAAGTGCTTTTTCAAAGTCGGTATACGGAATCATCGAATAGGCGGGCAGCCAAAACAACGGCACGGCACCAGATAGCTGACTGGGAAAACTAAGCGTAAGTGTGCCACCCGAGGACGCGCTTGGCTCAACGATCGGCGCCTCCGCCGCACCGACGGCTTCGTTGCCAACCTGTACAACCTGTGTTGCCTCCACTGCGGAACCCGGCGCGATCGCTTTTGCGCCGGGACGGGACCTGCCGCGATGCAGCAAGACTGCCGCAAAATCGAAAGTGCCATCGCCAAGAATACGAGGGATGTCACGAGGCAAAGATGCTGACGCAACTCTACTGCCCCATTTGCGTTTGAACATCTATCAATAGTCATAAGATATCCATTCGTAATAAATGATTAAACATCGTAGCGAGAATTATCTGGCGGGCGGGTTTAGTATAATAGTCGCTCTTCCACCACCCGGAAAATAAACGGTAATGATATCTCCCTGCCGCCCCTGCCATGCCCCAGGCGGCAAGGTAATTGTGGGAGGCGGTCCAGACGGCGAAAAGACAACAGAGCCGGGATAGAATATAATCGTTTGCCCCGGTTGCGCACTGTACGTTCCCCACACGCTGGGAAACTGAGGTGGTGCGAAACCGCTGGCTGCGCCGCCAGGCGTTGGCCTCGGCCCCGCGTTAGGAATTGTTTGGCCAAGGACGATAGCTCCTGGGATCGAGCCCTGATAACTCGGGGGTACATAGATCGGAAGCTGTACCGGTATGCCCGTCCAGTATGCGAGGCGCAAAGTTGACAACCGTGTCGCCGCCCGTGGATCCGCTGGGAGGGTCCATCATCCCAACCGCGGCATCCGAAACCATCGCCGCGCTTCGCATCGCGAGTCCGCTCGTCGTCGGGTCGTTGCCCATGAACGTATAAGCGTTCACCGCGCCGCTCTCAATGCCCGCCGCGCCGCTGACGTTCGTTTCCGTGACCGCGTCGTACCAGCCGCCGTTGACCGAGTAGGAGAGCCCGGCGGCCGGCGCTAGCGAGCCACCGCCGCTGTAGCTTCCGCCGCCGGAGCCTCCGCCGCCAGGGCCCTCGTAGGTGTAGCCGGTGACAGTAACGCCCCCCAACGCGTCGCCCGCCATGCCGCGGAAGCCGATACGCGTTTGCAATTGCGGATCGGTCGCCGTCTGCGGCGTGTCCTGCCTCCCAAAGGCGTCGTAGATCAAGTGATCGACCAACGAAACGCTCACGCCGCCATCGCCGGCCACGCCCCGCGCCACGTCCCGCACCGTCTCTTGCGCGTCGGCCATCAGCCAGTTCACGCCCGGATTGCTCCCGCCCACCATCTCCGTCGCCAACACCTGATCCACCGCCGGGCCATTGAGCGCCCCCGTCGAACTTTTGTACTTCGCCGTGCGCCAGGATGAGCGGTGGTGGGAACTTGTCGTGACCATCTCGTAGCGCGCCCGTTCGAGCAGCCTCACGTGATTGAATCGCCGATTCGTCTATAAGATAACATCATTCTGCAATCGGCGTGTCATACCGTCAAGTCACGCTGTTGCCGCCGTAGCTGGGCCGCCCCAGTGGAGTGTGTGTTTAACCACCGCAAGCGCAATTGCTCCGAGCTCTTCCTTTTGTTTGCCTCGCTGCCCGACAGGGCGGGCGGCAAGGCGAGGCATAAACGAAGGTTTGGGACGCACGGCCGGCCGGTGGCATCAAACATCGCACCGCTGACGCGGGGTTGCCCAGGGGCGTGCCGTTTAAACACGAAGAATGACTGCGGCCGATCTCGCCTTGCTCCCTGCCCCGCTCCCGGCTCTGTGGCCTTCGCCGCCGCCGGATAAAAACATGGCCGAATTGTGCTATGTCACAAATGACCCGGAAAATTCTTTAACTCGTTATCCGGCAACGACTTGGGGAAATTCCGAAAAGAATTCCTCGATTTTCGCATAGCGCGGCGTTCGGATAATATATAGAGACAGATGTTTACATCAAGTGAGGAGTGGGAAGTGGATAGCAGGAATAGACTGGAGTCGAGGGATGAAAGAACAGTGATCGGCAGTCCGAAGCCGCAGGCCGGGATGCGCGCCTCCGGCATTCGTGTCATTCGCTTGATTCGTGGTTCCTTCCTTGTCTCCCGCCGTTCCCCTCCGTTTGCCCAATCGTCGGACAAACCAATGGCCGAAAGACGTAATTCTGATGCCGCGCTACTCGCATCGTACTCCGATCCTACTGCCGTCCTACCCGCATCCTCCTGCCGTTCTACTCCGGTCCTGCCCGGCAAAACCCCATGAAAACCGGCGAATTCACAATGTTTTGGAAAAAGAAGAAAACTACGGCCGCGAAGGCCAGTTATGAGTACTTGGAACACTAATTATCACTAATTAACACTAATGTAAGCGGATTAGTGGTGATTAGCGGCGATTAGTGTTCCCATCCGTCCTCAGTAGCGAGAAATGAGTTATGAGCGTAAGTGTCTTGGGCCGCCGATTGGAAACCGATCAAATCCCGGCTCGTCGGGCCTTAGTCCGCGCCCCATCCGGACTTTGTGTTCCTTGTGTGCCTTTGTGGCAATTAAATCAGGCAAAGCTAGCCGCGAAAAAGCGCAAAGAACGCAAAAGACAGGAAATGAAATGGCCGCTTGCGATAGGAGATTACGTGCGATGCGTGCGTCTCGTGGTTCTTCGCCCGCCCTATCGATTTCCAAGCTATCTCAAGCGTTGCCATTTATTCCCAAGCGCCTCCAAACGCTGCCAAGCGATTCCCAAACGATTTCCAAATCTCCCAAACCCTTAGTTTAATCAGTTTCACCTTACTGAACATTCGCAGATTTTTTGATGGAATTTGATGATGAAAAGAGGGCGGGGTTCCTTGTACACTTTGCGTGATTTACAAGCGTCGCAAGACGCGCGCAAAGGACAAGGAGGTCCCCGTCCATGTTTACGAGCATACCCTCTCTCGACCCCGTTCTGCAATGCCTGCTGCCTGCATTCACTCTGCCATCGTTCCAGACGCACATCGAAGTGTTGCTCGGTTGGGCGATGTGCCTGGGCAAGCGAACCGAGTTCGGCGTCTTTCAAGCCATCCAAGCCGATACGCCTATCTCCCGGAAAGAGCGACATCCGTTCGACCGCTTCTACAACTTCTTCAGTCGAGCGGCCTGGACCGTCCACGATCTGGCCCGCCAATTGGCCCTAGCCATTGTTGTCGCGCTCAACCCGCGCGACTTGTTGTATCTGGTCGTCGACGATACCTTGCTGCACAAGCGCGGCAAGCACGTCTACGGTTTGGGCTGGTTCCGCGATGCCGTAGCCTCGACGGCCAAACGGGTCGCGACCGCCAGCGGCAATCACTGGGTTGTCATCGGACTGGCGATTTGCATTCCCGGAACGAACAAGATTTACTGCTTGCCGATCTATGCCAAGTTGCATCTTGCCGGCAAGAATCACCCCAGCGAAGCCACGCTGGCCAAAGAAATGCTCCAGGATCTGCTGGCTTGGTTTCCCGATCGAAAGCTGGTTTTCATCGGCGACGGGGCCTATTCCGCGGGCAATCTCCTGGCCGATCTCGACCCGCGCGTGACCTACGTCGGCGTGATGCGTGCCGACGCGGCGATTTACGATTCGATCGTGCCCAAGCAATCCAAGAGCAAGCGTGGGCGAAAGCCGACGAAAGGTCCTCGTCTTCCGAACCCCAAAGAGGCGGTCAAGAAGGCCGACGGCAACCGCAGCGGAAAAGGGCCGTGGGTTTGGAAAACCGTCAAGGCGACGTGCTACGGCGTAACGCGCAAGTTGAAGGTGCTTTCCTTCCAGGCAGTCTGGCCCGAGGTGCGTGGGTTGTTGCCGATTCTTGTGGTATTGGTACGCGACCCGAAGGGCAAGTTCGCCGACAAGTATCTCTTCACCACCGATGTGAACGCCGAGTTGAGTTGGGTAATCTCCACGTTCTCGCGAAGATGGTCGATCGAGGTCGCCTTCAAAGCGAGCAAGCAGGTGATGAAGATTCAAGCCCCACAACACTGGTGCCGGCAGAGCATCGAGAAGCTGTCGCCCTGGGTGTGGATGATGCAAAGCGTGATCGGTCTGTGGTATATCACCGAGGGCCACAAACTTCCGCAAGCGCGGCTGCGCGTCGGCGTTTCGGCGACTGGGACACGGAATGGTCGCTCGCTCATATGCTCCGCATCCTGCGCGCGGTTATCCTCGCGAATACAATAAACACCAAGTCGGGCACCAAGGCCGACCTTCATGAATTACTTGTAGCCCTGGAAAACTACGTACATCTCGCCGTTTGACCGGCTTGAAAACTGCGAATGTTCAGCTTAAATACATGGCCATTTTCCGAGAAACATCGCGATCACCGCGCAGAACATTTTTCGCGCAATTTGGCCGCCTGCCGACGCGCCTTAGGCCACATGCTCGCGCTGCCCCCGCGCTGCGCGCTTCGATGCCGCGCGAACTGCTTCCTCCCCTCCAATTGCCAAACTAATGAAAAGCATACAACCAAAAGACGTAATCCTGACTCGATTCTGAGTGCTTTCTGTCTTGATTCTGTCTTTTTCGCACCTCTAGAACCAATGAAAACACGCCGTTTGTCGAGGACATTAGCCACCAAAAACCGCGGGCCGCCGCCAGGCCCAATCTCCGGGCGCAGCCGGGATCAAAAACGGCTTTGTCCGCCACCCGAATCGAGCGGCCGCTGCAATCCATTCCTTCGCTGCATTCAAACTACTCGTTACCGTGGGAAAGCGGCGTGCGGCCGGCCGGCGGGACAATGCGGCCGCCGCGGCCGCCCGCGCACGGAAATTTGTCCTACGTTTCTTATGACCCATTAGAGGAAAACAGGCCCCGGCGCCAGTCAAGTCGAAATGACTGACCGGCGGCCGCGATCGCGTTAACCAAGATATATGGCAAGTACCTGCGCGGCAGAGAATTTGGTCGAAGATGGCGACTTGATGGCCGTCGGCGTGGAGACGCTCCGCACGTCGGGCATGCTGCCGTTCGACCTCTATTTCTACGGCGACAGCCCGGCGCGGCCGGTCCTTTACCGCGAGAAGACACTTCGAGTCGGCGACGACGACCTGGCGCGGCTGCTCGAGCGCGGCGTGCGGACGCTCTATATCCTGCAAGGCGAGTCGGCCTCGTATCGCGAGTATCTCCGCGAGACATTGCTGGCCAATCCGGACATTCCGCCCGTCCAGCGCTATCAAGTGCTCCGCGAGGCGACTCGCTCCGTGCTTAGCGAGGCGCTGCACAAGGGCGACCACGAGACGGCCGTCCGCGTGACGAGCGAACTCAGCGACGGCCTGGTGCAGACCGTCTGCAATTCGCAAACCGTACTCAACGACCTGCTGCGGGTGATGTCGCACGATTACAGCATCTTCACGCACGCGGTCAACGTGGCCACGCATTGTCTGCTGCTGGCCCGGCAGATAGGCATCACCGGCAACAAGGAGTTGATGCAGATCGGCCAGGGCGCGCTGCTGCACGATATCGGGCTGCAGGGGGTGCCGCGGCACATCATCGACAAGCCGGAAAAACTCTCCGCGCCGAGCGGCGGATCGTGCAGGAACACCCGACCCGCGGCTTTCTGGAGCTTTCCCGCCGCCCCGAACTGAGCTGGCAGCAGTTGATGATCGTTTACAGCCACCATGAGCGGTGCGACGGACGCGGATATCCGGTGGGGCTGGTGCGCTCGGAAACCCACGAGTACGCGCGAATTCGCGCGATCGCCGACGTATACGAGGCATTGTGCCGCGACCGTCCCTATCGGCGGGCGTCGCGGCGGAACGACGTTTTGGAATATCTCGACCGCCAGGCGGGCCGAGCTTTTGACGAGGAGATGACGCGATGCTGGATAGCGGCAGTCGGCAGGAAGAAATAGGGCGGTGGATCTTTTCGCTGCCCTGCCATGTGCAGTTTCCGCCCAAGCTCCGCGAGGAGCTGGAACGGACCGGCGCGGTCCCGGTGCCCAGCGACGACGTGCGGCGGCACCGCCGCATCTACTGCCGGGGCGAGAAGCACCGCGCGGCCTTGGAACTCCGGCAGTCGCTGCCGGCGCTTTCCCGGCCGACGACCTGGCATTGCGTCTACACGAGCGATTTCTCCAAGAGCGGCTGCGGGTTCATCCACAGTGCGATCCTCTATCCGGGCGAACGCTTGCGGATGGTCCTGCTGACCGGCGCGAGCGGCAGGTTGAAGTCGCCTGGTGCCGGCGGTTGGACAAGCACTGCTATGCCGTCGGCGGACGATTCGTGGCGGAGCCATCCGCCGCGGCCGATGAGGAGTGACGTCATGTCCACCGGATCATCGGATGCCGCGGCCCAACTGGAGCAACTGCTGCAAGGTTTGGCCACGCTGGCGGAGGACACCGACGCGGACGCGGACGCTCCGTCGCTCGCGGAGGCGCTGTCTGCCGCCGCGTCGCGGCCCGCCTTGGCCCGCGACGGCGAGTTGACCGCCGGCTCCGGCCCGGAAGCAATACCCGCGGCAGGCGATCGGTTTCTGCCCGCGGCCCCGCGCAGCCTGGAGGAGACCGGCGTTCGCCAGACCGAAGTCGAGAGCATCATACTTCGCCTGATGCGGCTCCGCGGCACGGCGTCGGGCATGGAGATCGCGCAGCACGTCGGGCTGCCGTTTCCGCTCGCTGAAAAGGTGCTCTACACCCTCAAGAACGAACGCTTGCTGGTCTTCCGCAACGCCGCCCAACTTAGCGATTACGTCTATGAAATCACCGATCTGGGCATGGAGCGCACCGCACAGGTGTCGGCCCAGTGCAGCTATTGCGGGGCCGTGCCCGTCGCGATGGAGGAATACACGGCGAGCGTCGCCGCGCAGTCCCTCAGCCACATCCGGCCCTCGGCCGTAAGCGTCCGCCGCGCGCTGGCCGATCTCACCGTCAGCCAGGAAATGACCGCCCGATTGGGCCGCGCGATCGCGTCGGGCTGGGGGCTTTTCCTGCACGGCGCGCCGGGCAACGGCAAGACCAGCATCGCCGAGCGCATCACGGCGGTCTTCGGCACGAGCATCTGGGTTCCACGCGCGATCAGCGTCTGGGGCGAGATCGTCCGCATTTTCGACCCGAGTTGCCACGAGGAGCTTCCGCTGGCCAAGGGCGAGCAGATCATCGACGACGAGCAGCTCGACCACCGCTGGGTCCGCATCCGCAGGCCGACCATCGTCGTCGGCGGCGAGCTGACAATGGAAAGCCTGGAAATAACCGTCAACAAGGACACGGGCGTCGCCGAGGCGCCGCTGCAAATGAAGAGCAACTGCGGCACGCTGGTGATCGACGACTTCGGCCGCCAACGGGTCTCTCCGCAAAGGCTGTTGAACCGCTGGATCGTGCCCCTGGAAGAGCGGCACGACTATCTCGGCCTGCCGAGTGGGCGGAAGATCCGCGTGCCATTCGACCAGTTCATCGTCTTCTCCACGAACTTGGAGCCGAAGGACCTGGTGGACGAGGCGTTTCTGCGCCGGATTCCCTACAAGATTGAAGTCCAAGACCCGACGCCCGACCAGTTCCGCGAATTGTTCGAGCAGACGTGCCAACGGCAGGGCGTCAACTTCGACGCGGCCGCGCTCGATTACTTGCTCTCGCAGCACTACGAGGCCGGGCATCGGCCGATGCGTTTTTGCCATCCCCGCGACCTCGTGCATCAGATCGGCATCTTCTGCCGCTTCCGCAAACTGCCGCCCGCCGTCAGCCGGCAAGCCGTTGACGCCGCCGCGTCGGATTATTTCTCGGTGATGGGGACGTAGAGCCTATCCGGATTGTCGCCTTTCGCTCCGCGAAAGTTGCGTTCTTTCGCGGAGCGAAAGGCGACAACGACGCTACACGGACTCGCCGGATTTTTCCAGCAGTTTCGGGTAAGCGAGGCCGTAAATCGTGGTCGCGATAAAACCGATCAAGGGCAAGGTGAAGGAAATCCCGAACGCTGTGGTAGTGATCCCAAAGCCAGCCCATCAACACTGCGGACACGGAACCGGCAGCGCCGACCGCCATTACATGGAATGCGGCGGCGATTTTGGTCTTGGCACCGAGATTGTGTAGGCTCATCGCGAAGATGAACGGGAACATGACGGACATGAACAGCCAGCTTAACGGCAGAATCATCCACGAAATCATCTTGATGTCGGCGATCGCCAGCAGTATGACGACGGAGTTCGCCATGCCATAAATCGCCAACAGGAGGTTCGGCTTCACAACCCGCGCGATGGGCGCACCGCTGAAACGGCCAAGAGCATGAGCACCATGGCAAAGGTGACGACAAAGGCAGCGGTAGCATCGGGCGTGGCGGCGTGCGTCAAAGATGCGTACCAGGCGAAGATGGGCGATATCAACGTCGTCCCGGACGCATCGTGGACAACGGCGTTCTCCACGATGTAATTCACGGCAAAAGCGTTGATCCCGATCTGAGCGACGATGTAAAGGAACTGCGTAATCACGCCCCATTTGAAATGCGGCAGGCGGGACAAAGGAGCCTTGAAAATCGCGGCGTCGTGAACTTCCTCGGCATGGTTGCCGCCGTCAATGCTGGGCAATTTGATGCAGGAAAAAACCCCAAAAATGACGAGCACCACGCAGCCTAAAACGCCGTAGGGAAGGACGAGGGTGCTGAATTCCGGGGGCGCGCCTGCTTCCGCTTGCTTCCCGAAAAAGAGACTGCCGCCGATCAAAGGCGCGAGGATATAGGCGCAAGAGTTGAACGCCTGCGCGATCGACAAACGCCCTGCCGCGCCTTCCTTCGGGCCCAACACGGTGATGTAGGGATTGGCGGCGGTTTCAATGCATGCGAGACCGGTGGAGAGAATAAACAGAGCCGCGAGAAAGGCCCAAAAGGACTTGAACACCAAGCCGGCAGGAATGAACAGAAACGCCCCGACAGCCAGGAAAGCCAGCCCGACCAGAACGCCCCGCTGGTAACCGATACGACGAATCAACAGTGCCGCAGGGAAGGCCAAGAGCAAGTAGGGCAAGAAGACGGAGGTCTGCACGAGTCCCGATTGCGCTTGCTGACATTCAAAATGTTTTGAAAATGCTTGTTCAATACGTCCAGCATGGCATGGCAGAATCCCCAGATAAAAAACAACGACGCGACCATAAGGAACGCGAACAATAGCGGATTGCGGGTAGGTCTCATTTTCCCTCGAACCTTGCAGGTCGTTTCTCAACAAACGCCGAGAGGCCCTCGCGGGCATCCGGCAACGCCAAACAACGTAGGTAGGCTTCCGTGTCCGCGCGGTGCGTGACCTTGGGCAGTTGCCCTTCGTCCAAATGGATCAGGCGTTTGGTCTGCCGGAGGGCCTCCGCAGGCAGCAGCAGCAAACGCTCTGCGAGTTGTTGTGCGGATTTCATCAGCGTTGTGCCGGGCACGAGGTTGTTGATCAACCCCCAGTCCAGCGCCTCAGTGGCAGTGACGGTCTCGCCCGTGAGACGCATCTGAAGCGCGCGCCTTGCCGACCAGCGCCGTCAACTGCGCGATCCCGTAACCCGGCGGCCAGCCCAGCTTGATTTCCGGCATGGCGAACCGGGCCGCGTGCGACGCCAGCCGCCAATCGCACGAATAGGCCGCTACGCAACCGGCGCCGAAGGCCGGGCCGTTGACCGCCGCAATCACCGGTTGCGGCAATTGCTCCAGCGAGAGAAACAAGTTCGCCTGCCGCAAACTCAGGTTTCGCGCATCTTCCAGCGCACAATTCCGCGACCTCCTTCACATCATCGCCGGCACAGAAAGCGCCGCGCCGCGCCGGAGATCACAACTACCCTGACCTCTTGCGGATGCCCGGCCAGCCACGCCACCGTGCGCTCCAATTCGCCGGTCATCTGCACATTGATTGCGTTGGCAGAGCGCGGGCGGTTCAACGTTATTGTCGCAACTCGATTCGAGACTTCCACCGCGAGAGTTTCCAATTCACCGAGCGCGTCGGTGGCAGGCTTGAGACTCATCACTCGGTCTTCCCCTTTCAGCAATTGCGTCACATTGGCAACCAACCGGTCAAGCTGGACCACCGCGCGGCGGTGCGTGCCCCGGCCTATCTCGCGGTCGCCGACAAGAGCCCGCACTTCGAACCGCACGCGGCGGCCGTCAATCTCCACCACTTTCGCGACGCCCCGTACTACAGAACCCAGCACTGCCGCGCCGGTATGTTCCACTTGCACTTCCACCCCTACGGATTCTTCTGTGTCTTCCAGAAACGGGCGCAGTGCTTCACGCGCCGCTTGTTCCATGAGCATGATCATGCTTGGCGTTGAAAATACCGTCGCCTGCGGGACGCCGCCCAAGGTGATGGTCATCGTCGGGTCAACGATCCAAGCCAATTCGCGGGCATCGCCAATTCTTAAACCTGCTTTCATTTGAAATCATTGACCCTGCAGAGGTCTAGCCGCAATTAGTGGGCGGCCTACGCCGTCATCTCGTGCCAGTATACGCTCGCGTAAACGGGGGAACCGCATTTATAGCAGGATGGGCATGCGAAGGGTACAGGGTATGAACAATGACGCAATTGCACGCCAATTTACGGGCGTTTTCACCGCAGGCGGTATTGGGCCCAGCGTTTACGCCGGGTTCACCTTCTCACCGCCGCTCATGCTCCGCAATCGCCCAAAGCCGGAGTTCTTTGAAAAGTTCCGCGAGAGCCGCCGGCTGATAGTGGGCGTTGATTCCGCTCGGGTTCGGCAAGACCCACGCGTGGCTGCCGCCGAAGCGCGTTTTTTGCAGCCCGACACCCGCATCTTTGACACCGGTAACCACGCGGTACGGGCCGATGCCGACAAACGCCACGACCGTCGGCCGCAAACGCCTGACTTTGGCCTCCAGCCGCCGCCCGCCGGCGCAGAGTTCGTCGTCCGTGAGTTCATCCGCCCGCGCGGTAGCGCGCTGGACGACGTTTGTGATGCCGAAATGCAGATCCAGCAGGAGCGATTCTTCAAACGGCGAAAAAAGCCGCGGCGTGAATCCGCCGTCGTAGAGTGCCGGCCAGAAGCGGTTGCCCGGCCGCCCGAAGTGCCGGCCGATGGCAGCCGTATAGAGCCCGGGATTGATGCCGGCGAAGAGGACGATCAGATTCTTCGCGACGAGATCGGGCACCAGCTTATCGTGCGCTGCCAGAAGCTGGGCTTTGGTCGGTTTCCAAGGAGTAGGCAGTTTCCGATTCATAAAGGCAACAATCGTGGCATTTTAGCTTGTTGGCGAGGAGCGATCAAATATGCAAATGAAATGGCCTGGGACCCTGCCGCGTTCCTAGTCCAACCCGCCTTCCCTCTCGGTCACACATGCCTCGATTCGACGCACCGACGTGCCGCATGGCGCGTGGCTGCGGCGGCACATCGAGAGGCCGCCAAGCCATAACACGTGGCGTTGTCGCGAATTCGCAATCGCCGCTCGGCTGCGCAAGCGATTTCAGCGTCACGTTTTACACGGACCGAAAGCTGCTTCGGCAGGCGGATTGCCAAGGTGTTATCTCTGGTAGCATTCGGGTTCGTCACGTCCAGGTTCCCAGCCTCGACAATCGCGCCGTTTCACCGCTACGCTGCAGCAAGATTTCGCTTTTGATGGCAACTCTCTTCATGGATAGCCGGTTTTTCGAGGGACCATTTCGCTCATGAGTGTGCTTAATCGAATCGCGGAAGCGTCGAGATCCAGATACTGGCTTTCGCTGATGCGTGCCGCAGAACGGCTTCCGCTTGACCTTGCGGCTATCCAACCGGACTTTCCTCCTCAATCGGCGCGAGAGGGCCGTGCAGGTGGCGCAAATAGGCGTTTCCTATCTCCTGACGCCGCACCATTCCAAGTATGGTCCGGTGCCGCAAGTCATTGACGACGGGCAACGACGGCAAATCGTTTTCGATGAAAAGCTCCAAACGCGCGATCGAGCGTATCGTGAGGAACCAGCGGGCGGACATCGGCGCACATGAGATCCTCCGCCACAACCAGCGAGTGCGCGTGCGACGCCTGAGCGGCCACGTGGACCTCTTCAACGTCCACAACTCCAAGCAAACGGTCGTGCCGGCCAACGACCGGCAGGACGGAATGAACCGACTCCTCCAGTCGCTCCAAGACCGTCTCCAGAGTATCGTCGGCGCGGAGAGCAAAGACCGCTTGTCCTCGCGCGAAGAACCCGCTCACCGGCACCTCACCCAGCACCTCGCGAACGAAACTCCCTCGGTGCGCGGGCGAACGAGAACGGCTTTTCATTTGCGCCGAATAGATCGACATCTCGTCGGAAAGCAAGAACGCCAAGACGCAGACCCACAATGCGGGCAAAAGCAAATGGTAACCGCCGGTCATCTCGCTTACAATCACCAGCGTGGAGATGGGCGTCTTCGCCGCCGCCGCGAAGAAGCCCGCCATGCCGACAATGACAAAGGCCGCGGGGTGGGGCACTAGCGCCGGCCAGTGATGGTGCAGCAAGACGCCCAACGCCCCTCCCCCGCAGCCGCCAATGACCATCGACGGGCCGAATACGCCCCCCGAACCGCCGCTGCCGATGGTCAGGCTCGTCGTCAAGATCTTCCCCAAGGCGATGGCCAGCAGCACCCAGCCGCTTATAGCAGTCTCATCGGTCATCGCGAGCTGGATCGAACCGTAGCCGAACGAGAGGACCGACAGTACCGACTGGTTGCGGCCAAACGCATAATAGAGAAGAACGCCTGCCAGACCGGTCAACAACGCGCCCACGGCAGGTCGAAGCTGATGCCGCAGCGGCAGTCGCCGGAACAGGCTGGTGACGCCATAGAACGTTCGCGTATACAAACTTGCCAGGACTATCATAAACAGCACTAGCAGCAGATAGGGACCCAACTCCCACGGATTGGTAAACGTCAGGTCCGGCGTGTCGAACAGCGGCTTCCATCCCGCCATAAGCCCAAACGTGCAGTACGAGACAACGCTGGCGATAGCCGCCGGCATGATCACCTCCGGTTCGAATTCCGGAGAAGAGTAGAGTACTTCCGCGGCAAATAATGCCCCGGCCAAAGGGGCGCGGAAGATCGCGGCTATCCCCGCTCCCATGCCGGCGGCAACCAGGATGCGGCGATCCTTGGCCGTCAACTTCAATAGGCTTCCCAGCAGCGAGCCAAATCCGGCGCCGATCTGCGCGATCGGTCCTTCGCGGCCGCCCGAACCGCCGCTGCCGATCGTCAACGCGCTGGCGACAATCTTCACTAAGGGCACGCGAGGGCGAATTCGCCCCTGCCGATTGTGATACGACGCGATCACCGCATCTGTTCCATGGCCTTCCGCCTCGGGCGCGAAGGAGTAGACGAGCCAGCCGCTAAGGAGGCCGCCGATCGTCGGGATGACGAGCAGAAGCCAGGGCCGGAACGGCTGGTCGAGGGTGACAAGCCCCGGAATCTCCGGCTCGCCGGCCGGCCGTACGGAGGGACGGTAACCAGCCAGTTCGCCAAGGGCATAGTGCTCGGCTGCGCACGTCGCCACATAGAACACGATCGCGCCTAGCCCGGCGACAATTCCCACCAGAAGCGCCAGCCCGAGCAATCGAGCCTGGCTTCGTACGCGGCGCTGGCGGCAGGAGGGAATTCAGGCAGCCACGCCCAAAATCGTTTGGCGGTTCTGTGCCGATGCGGCATCTTGACCTCGCTTGGTTCCTGGGGAATGAACTGCGGATAAGGGATTAGATTACTCGTATCGCAAGGCTTCGATCGGGTCCAAGCGGGAAGCCTTCCAGGCGGGATAGAAACCGAATACGATTCCCACGCCCGCGGAGACCAGCACTGCCGCAAGGATGGCGGACGGCGAC
The DNA here is from genome assembly GCA_963707295.1 of uncultured Planctomycetia bacterium. GTDB lineage: Bacteria > Planctomycetota > Planctomycetia > Pirellulales > Thermoguttaceae > JANXQG01. The sequence continues at coordinate 109,698 of CAVPPL010000005.1, read as the reverse complement.
GCCTGCGTCGGCCAGTTTTTCAGCGAGCGGACGAGTATCGCCGTCACGCGCCCGGCAACGATTCCGATCGCGCCGCCCGCGACGCACAGCAGCACTGCCTCGACGAGGAACTGCCGCAGAATGTGATAGCTGCGGGCACCGACCGCCATGCGAAGGCCGATTTCCCGGGTCCTTTCGGTAACGGAGACAAGCATGATATTCATGATTCCCACGCCGCCCACGGCCAGAGATATCGCCGCCACAACCATCAGCAATGCCTCCATCAAGTCTGAAGCGGAGGACATCGTTCTGGCGACTTCGGTCATGTCGCGAATGTCGAAGTCGTTGTCGCGCGAAGGGGGGAGATGGTGCCGCTCGCGGAGCAGCCCGCTGATTTCCCGGATGGCTTGGGGGATTTGCGCACCGCTGACCGCCTTGGCGAGAATTTGGTCCACGTTGACGCGGCGCGCAGCCTGGGGATTGTCAACGAGTTGTGTTGCCGGCGGCGCCGGATAGAGCGGCGTTCCGCCCGGATATACGTTGGCGAGCGTGTTAATCGTGGTCAAAACGCTTTGCGCTATGATTGGATTTGTGCTGCCGGCGCCGCTGCCGTTCACCCGAAACTTGACCGTAGTCCAGGGGGCCAACACGATGTCGTCCTGGTCCTGGCCCATCATGTTGGCGCCCTTGCGACGGAGAACTCCGAGAACCCGAAACGGGACGTTCTGGATGCGGACCATCTTGCCAAGGGGAGACTCATCGTCAAAAAGCGCGCGTCTCACCGTAGCGCCGATCAGGCATACTTTGGCGGCCTTCTGTACGTCGGCGTCCGTGAACGCATTGCCCTCGGCAAGCTCTTCCCAGTCGCGGACCGCGAGGTAGTCCGGCGTGGTCCCGCTCATCGTCTTGGGAATCCAGTTGCGATTGTGATAGATGACCTGCACCGCACCAGACAATCGGGGCCACGCTGCCGACCGCCGGGCACTGGCGAAAGATCTCCTTCATGTCGGCGGGAGTGAGCGACTGGACTGTGCCGGAGCCGAAATTGACGCTGCCGGTGATGGCCCATCCCGGCATGACGAGGAGATTATTTGCGCCCATGCCGGCAATGGTTTTCCGCAGTGCGATCTTGGAGCCGTTGCCGATCTCCGACATCGCAATTACTGCTCCAACGCCGATAATCACGCCCAAGGCCGTCAGGGCCGACCGCATCGTGTTGCGCCGAAGGCGCCGAAGGCGGTGCGAAGCGTGGTCGGGACCAGGAACGGGCCGGCCGTCGCGGCCCGCGGCCACGATTCGGCCGCGTGCTGCAGAGGGTGAACCTGCACGGTGGTAGCGCGCTGCGCGACGGCCGGATTTTCGTGCCGTGCGTGACAGTCATTGATGCTATTGTTGTCGAAGAAACGGATCCCGGATTCGCGGCGCGGCGTCGCCGGGAATTTGTTCGAGCGACCGTGGTCGGCGAATGGCCGTTCCCGTTGACCGCTAATGGCAGCGAAACTCGCGTCGTCCCGCACTGGGACTGGGATAACCGGCGGTCTTCCTGGTGATCGGGTGCTTCCACCGACTGCCGTTCGTAAATCAGTCCGTCGGCAACAAGAATCGTCCGGTGCGCATAGGCCGCGACTTTGGGGTCGTGCGTCACCAAGACCACGGTGATGCCCTCGGAATTGAGTTTCTGGAACATCTCCAGAATCTCGACGCTGGTGCTTGAATCAAGATTGCCGGTCGGCTCGTCGGCCAACAAGAGCGCGGGACGATTGACCAGCGCTCGCGCAATGGCCACGCGTTGCTGTTGGCCGCCCGACATCTGCGACGGTTCGTGCTCGCAACGTTCTTCCAGCCCGACGCGTTGCAATAGCGTCCGCGCCAGTTGACGGCGATCGTGCGCGGCGGTACTCTGCACCGCGTAGTCCAATGGCATAACCACATTTTGCGCGGCCGTCGTTCGCGGCAGCAGGTTGAAGTTCTGGAAGACGAAACCCAACTTAACCGTCCTCACCATCGCACGCTCGTTCGGCGTTAAGCAGCTCATCTCCTGGCCGTCCAGCCAGTATTGCCCCGAGCTCGGCCGATCGAGGCAGCCAAGGATATTCATCAGCGTGGTCTTGCCGGAACCGGAGGCACCCATGAGCGCAACCATTTCGCCGCGGCGGACGCTCAACGAAATGCCTTTAAGCACGGGCACGTCAATTTCACCCAAGCGGTAAGTCTTGGTGATGTTTTCCAGACGAATAAGTTCCATGTCCGCGTGCCTGATGTGGCTATAAAACGTGCTTGTCCCGCTCTTGAAGCGAGCTTTCCCTCGGTTGACGGATACGTTCCCAGAGTTCACCCCGGTGAACGGGGACGTCTGCCGGGGCGGCAACCCCCAGCCGGACCCGGTGTTTGCCCGCATCGATGACGTTAATCGTTACTCCACATCCGGGCAGCACAATTTGCTGTCCGACTTTCCGTGTTAGTACTAGCATTTGGGAATCCTTTCTGTAAAGTACAAATCATTACGGCCAAAATCGCTGTCACCAGGTTTTCAAAACCTCAGCACGTATTCGTCCAGCCACCGCGCCTCCCACGCCTGGAAAGCGCACGACGGACTAAAACCGAGCTTCCGGTAGAAGGAACTCATGTCGTGGTCATTTGAGCCGATGCGAACGCGGACTCGACTTACCCCGCTGGCTGCCGCCGCTTCGACAAATGCGCTAATCAAAGCCCGTCCGTGGCCCTGCCCAAGACTATGTGGATCGACGGCGATTGTGAAAAGCTCACAAGTGCCGTTCCCTGCGTCAGCCAATTCGTGCTTGATCCGGCCGACCGCTCGAATATCCTTGAACAATCTGGACAGTTGCGCGGGTGCGTCGCGGCAAAGCTTGCGGTCGCCGCTAAACTCAGAAGCGCACCCATCTCGAAGGAACGCGATAGGCCGGCTGGATCGGCGTGTCCGACCACAAACCCGGTCAGGCTCTCATTATTTTCCGATACAAGGAACAACCCGCGCGGATCGCCGATTAGGAACGAATAGAATACTCGAAGGATCGCCGCGCCGGGCTGTTTCCAAAGGAACTGCGGCTGGAAGCTCGTTTGCAGCCAAACGATCGTCGGCAAATCGGCCCTTTTCGCACGACAACAAGTGGGTAGCGCCCGCGCTGTTGCCCCGACAGGACGGCACGCGAGTCAAGTGCAGTAGCTGATGGCATGGACGCTCCTGCTATTATGGAAGCGAACAGACCGATAACGCTTGGTTTTCTTGAACGCGCATGCAAAACGCGGTCGTAGCGCCGTGCGAGGCAACTCTTCGGTCGGTTCGATAGGTGGGCGTTTTCAATGGTGGGCATGGTCGCACGGCCTATGTGCTATAATAGCCTAGCAGGCTTGCAACAAACAGACATCATTATTTGCAAAAAGAGATCGTTTTCTGCAACTCACGCGCAAGCACTCGGATCGTGAAAGTTAACGACCATGTCGCAGCCGCAACGAAAGCAAGTCGCCTTGGTGTTGCCGGTCACAGTCTCGTGGCTGGCGGTACTTGCTGACGGAGTGGCCGAATATGCTCGGCAGCATGGCGACTGGGATTTTACGACCAGCCCGCCGACCCTCGGGGAATCGGCCGAAATCGCTCTAACGTGTCACGGACTAAAAGGCTGGCCGGGCAAAGGTGCGATCGTGGTGATTAACGACGCGTCAGAGGCACAAGCAGCTCGCCGTTTGCGGATCCCGGTGGTGTGTATCAACGGTAACATGGCGAACTGCGGCGTGCCGCGGGTCATGACCGACCAATATGCGACGGGCCGGATCGCGGCGGAACACCTGCTCCATCGCGGCCTTACGAGGCTCGCATATTATGGCCTGAACGAACTCCGCTACTCGAGGGAGAGACAGCGAGGCTTCGTCGACCGCGCGAAGGAGGCGGGCGTTCCGTGTCAATGTCTCAACACGGCGGCAAATACCGATCCGCGCCTCCTTGGGACCAACGGAGAAAGCTGTTGTCCCAATGGTTGAGGACGCTCGATCGTCCAGTGGGGATTATGGCGGTTCACGACTATCGGGCCAGGGTGATCATCGACGAGTGTGTGCGCCTCGGGTTGAATGTCCCACATGAGGTTGCAGTACTTGGAGTCAACAACGATCTAACCGCCTGTGAGTTCTGTCAACCCACGTTGAGTAGCGTCTCGCGCACGACTTGGAAGATCGGTTTCGAGGCGGCACGGCTTCTGGACCAACTCATACAAGGCCAATCGCCGCCCCCGAAGGATATCCTGATTCCTCCTGAAGGCATGGTCAGTCGGCGCTCGACGGATACAATTGCGGTAACCGATCCGCATGTCAGCGCCTGCGGTGCATTTCATGCGAGACCATCTTGGCGAAGCATTCGGGATTGAGCGTGTGACGCAAGAAGGGAGCGTATCGCGCCGTTCGTTGCACGAGAAGTTTCAGCGTTTGCTCGGCTGCCCGCCATACGAGTATCTCTGCCGCTTGCGGATCGAGCATGCCAAGCGGTTGCTCTCATCGCCGCAACGACTCAAAATGCACAAGATCGCCTTGGCCTGCGGCTTTTGCTCCGCCGCGCGGATGCGTTTGGTATTCCGAAGAATAACTGGCATTACACCATTAGCGTATCATCGCCTTCATGGCGGTATTTCCGCCTCGAAATCCCCGGGGAAAGTCAAGAAAGAGTAATCGCAGATCATGTACTTGTAACGTCACGTCGAACAGTGCGACAAACGAATACAGCATCCTGCCGCAACGCAAACACGGCCACGTTTTCCCCGGGATTCCATACTGTCAACTCTGCCTTCGGCCGTTGCAACGGCACGTAGTTCTTCTTCACTTCGGGTGTCGCGACGGGTTCCGATTCATAAGGCGAGCGGCATGGCATTTTAACTTGTTGGCGAGGAGCGATCAAACCGGCAGGGGCCGACGTACTCGTCACGCTCCGCCGTGAGGTCTCCGCCACGGCTGGGCCTGCCCCAGCGGAGCGCATGTTCGGACACTACAGCCGCGCCATTACTACACAAGTCCTTGTTATTCGCGCCTCCGCCCGCGCGTCGTCGTTCTTTTGCGCGAGCTGGGCGCCCAGTCTGTCGGCAAAATCGCTCATCGTAAGTGGGAAGGGATTAGTGGTTAGGGTTTGTGTTGCCTCGGCAGTTATCGGCGCGGCGGGGAAGTTCAGGTCACGGCGGGCCGACGCGGGCTAAGACAGAAAAATGGGAGGAAAGGAATATGCCGGAAAGGAAGATTTAACCACGAGGGGCACGAAGGACACGAAGGACAGTTCTTTTCTTTGTGCTCTTTGTGGCCGGTGTCCGCTGAAGTGCTGGAGGCAATTATGCCATATTTGCAGCAAAGGAATGTTGTAGCGCGGACGGTGGTAACGGTGGTTCTCGCGCACGGCCACCATTCCTACCGCTTTCTCACTGATAGATTAAGCCGGGAAAGCCGAGGTCTCGAGGCGACTGCAAGTTGTTCGCGGCTGCTTTCGCCAAAACGGAAAGCCATCTCTCGCAAAAATCCTCTTCGTCTTCGTCGTCAATCGGGCACAGCGGATAAGCGAGGCATAGTCGCCCCATGCTTAGGCCACAACCAATTTCCGCGGCTTCGGCAGGATCGTCAAGCGCATGGCCACGGCACGTTTCTATGCCGAAGCGCGGGGCTCGCACAGTAGGCAGTTTCGAACCATCGGTAGCCAGTCCATTTCGCAGGGTTACCGAACCAAAGTGAAGCTGAGACTTCGCAGTTCGCGTTCGCGATCAAAATCCGGGCACCTGTCACCAACGCCCAATTCGCGCGTCCAAACGGCCCGGCGGGAACGGCGCAGCCGCAAGCACTCGACGGTCAGCGAAGCAACGCCAAGGGAAACGCTGCGCGACCATGCGAAAATAGCCGTCTGCTCGTGCTCAACATTCTGGGCATGTCGAGCTTCAGGTGCGGCATCGCAGAGTTTTTTGATTAGTCGCGCTAAGATACCATGTTTCAGGGCTATCTGCGCGTCCCTTGCCATTTGATGTCGTTCCTGTGCTAACAGCTCTTCACCCTTTTCCTTCGCCTCGCTCGCAGCAGCCTGCGTCGCGAGCTTACGGTTTATCTCGGCTAGTTGCGCCACGGCCCCGGCTCTAACCACGCTTCCTGCTTCGTCATGCACCCTGCGGAGCAGCGCGGCAGCCCGTTCTCGACTGGGCCGAGACTGCGGCTGCTTGCGAAGAAGATTCGAGGCCACGGATGCAATTAACGGGCCATGTTCAGCCAGCGGGGGCGGTTCGGACCTCAGGTGCTGTTCACGGAAATCCGGACCTGTGAATGGCGGCCGACCCGAAAGGAGGACATGCGCGATACAGCCTAGCGCATAAAGATCGGTTGCCGCAGTTGCCGTTTGCCCCAACCATTGTTCGGGTGCCGCATACGGCTTCGTCATACAGTCGCGCAAGGTGTGAAGCGAGGTCGAGTCCTCAACAAATCTGGCGATGCCGAAATCGGCGATCTTCCACCTTCCATCATGAAACAAGACGTTGGCCGGTTTCAGGTCGCGATGGACGATGGTCCCCACTTCCTCAAGCCCGTTAACGACGTCAAGGAGTACGCCTGCCGCTTCCGTCTCGTTCCATCGGCGGCCGGCGTCAACGTCATCTTGAAGACTCTTTTCGGCTCGGGGCATGACGATGAAATACGAATCCGACTCGGAGTCCTGACCTGAATCCAGAACGGGAATCACGTTGACAAACGGTTTTCCCGCCAGTTCTTCCGCGAGCCGAAGTTCTCGGTGCGCAGCCTGCGCGGCGCTCATCTTAAGCCGCTTGACCGCCACTTCGTTGCCGTCGCGTCCGGTTCCCTTGTAAACCTGCCCAAACCCTCCATCCCGTCCGAGCTGCGCTGCCGGGTCGAACTCCCACTCATCAGCAAGCAATCGGATACGTACCATATTTAGAACCACCTTCTTAATCCGTTACCGAAAAATCGCGAGCTACCGACACATGATTATACGGCTGTCGCGTCGTGCAGAGTACATCGCAGACCAATAAAACCAGCTCAGGTGGCCTTCGTTCCCCTTCCCCCATCCTACCGTCCGCTTGTTGCCGCCCCCAGACGCCGGTTGTCGCTGGCCGTTCCGGGCGTGGAAGCCGCTCGAGCGCGGGTTGTATGAAACTTTCCCACACGCACCGTGCGACGTCTTCCAGCCGACGCTTCCTCTCACGTCACGGGCGACACTCCGATCAGCACGATGCAAATGGCTTCCGCGCCGCTGTGCTTCCGAAACGCGCGAACGAACGCTCACCCCGCGCGAATGCGAACCAGAACGGGCCGAGGAACTTTTGGACCCGTAAGGTTTCTTCCGCCTTTGCTAACGTTGCGGCGCTTCTGTACCGCTTATGCGAATCTCATGGCGATCTGCTCGTCGAGCCGTTTTGCGGCCCGAAGGGCCAGGCGTTAATCCAGCGAAGGGCGCAGCCCTGGAAAAAGGAGACGAGAGGCGCGATCGTTTCCGGCCCAACGGGCCAACCGTTTTCATGCGAGGTGAACGGCCGGACCGTTGGCCCTCCCACGCGCGAGACACGGGACGGGCGGTTACCAGGGCGTTGCCCTTCGCTGGGTGAACCGACGCCCCTTCGGGGCACGCCGCCGCCAGCGATACGCCGCCACCGCCGCCGCACCGCAGCAAGCGAGCGCCAGCGTGCCCGGCTCGGGCGTTGGCGTCGGCAGGGTGAGCGCGAAGACTGTGCCGTCACCATGGCCGTCGTTCAACGAGAGATTGCCGCCCCACGCGGTCATGCCAAACAGCGTGCCGCCGCTAAGCGTTAGGTCGCCGTTCGGCAGGCTACCGTCGGTGCCGCCGGTGAAGTCGTAGAGGTCTTGGTAGGCGGAACCGCTGATTCCCACGCTGAAAATCTCGCCGTCGCCATACGCGCCGCCATTGTACGTCATGCCATACAGCGTAGTGCCGGAAAGGACCAAGCTGCCAAAGGGATACTTGCCGCTGGCCGCGCCGCCCGTACTGGTGAAGGAAACCAGATTCCGGTAGTTCGTGCCATTGGCGCCGACGCTGAAGACGTTGCCAAAGCCAGCGCCGCCTTCGTTGGTCATGCCGTAGAATGTGCTGCCGCTGTCAATCAAGCTGCCGTAGGGATACTTGCCGTTGGCAGTGCCCCCGACGCTGTTGAAGGCGACCAGGTTCTGGTAGTTCGTGCCGTCCGTTCCGACGCTGAAGATGCTGCCGTCGGACAAGACGCTGCCGCCGAGCTTCGTCATCCCGTACAGCGAGCCGCCGCTGACAATCAAGCTGCCTTCCGGCCTGTTGCCGGCGACCGTGCCGCCGGCGCCCGTGAATGAAACGAGGTTCTGGTAGCCGCCTCCGCCCATGCCGACGCTGAAGACGTTGCCGCCCCCGTTGGCGCCGCCCTGGAAGGTCATGCCGTACAGCGTGCCGCCGATGGCGATCAAGCTGCCTTGGGGAGTCTCGCCGCTGGCCGTGCCACCGGTGCCTGTGAAGGAAACCAGGTTCTGATAGTTGGTGCCGTCCGCACCGACGCTAAAGATGTTCCCGTCGCCGCTCGCTCCGCCATATCCCGTCATGCCGTAAAGCGCGCCACCGCTGGCGATCAAGCTGCCATAGGGATTCTCACCGATGGCCGTGCCGCCGGTGCCCGTGAAGGTAACCAGGTTCTGGTAGTTGGTGCCGTTCACGGCAACGCTGAAGACGGTGCCGACGCCAATAGCGCCGCCGTCTGTCGTCATGCCGTAAAGCGTACTGCCGCTGGCGATCAAGCTGCCAGCGGGAAACGCGCCGCTGGCCGTGCCGCCGTTGCCTGTGAACTGCACGAGCGTCGTGAACGCCGGCGGGGCGGCCCCATTCGCGCAAAGGGGAAGGCAGATCGCAAGCGCAAATACGATGAATCTCACGTAAGGCCTATACCGTTGGGACTAACTGTGGTTCCATGCACGACCACGCGAGAAGGGCAGATGAAGAATGGGCGAGCACGGAGCCACCGGGCGAAGCGGGGAACCGAGATGTCGCCGACAAGCGACCGAATCCGTGGCCGCCTACGGTGTGCATTGAGCGGCGTAATCCTTGCCGCCCGCGCTGCCTCGTAGAGCTTTAATTGCCGAACTTCATAAAACTGAAACGCCCGCTATTGTAATCGCCCATGCAAAGGCTTTCAACAATACGGGCAGAATGCCGCCGATTTGCGTCCTTTTCCAGCCGCAAGCCTCTTTTTCCCGCCACCGTTTGACAGGGCAGCGCTCATCGCATTTGCCCACGCCATACGTGAATATTTCGCGGCGCGTTTGACGGGCGCGCGGCAACCTGGCGTTCGAGGGCAGATATCAGAGGACAGAGTTCAGAGATCAGAAGTCCGACCGCTGACCTCCGACCTCTATCTTTCCAACCACCTTCCTCAAGAAAAGATCCCGCCCTGCCCGCCCCGCCTCCTTGCATGCTTGCGAAGGAAGCCGATTTCACCAATTGGCTCGCCAACTTCTCGACCCTCATTCTCCGCTAACGCCGCCCTCCTACGACATGTCGGCCGACGTTCCGGCCGCGATCGCCTGGCGGCGTGTCGCGAGAATCGCCATCACCCGCCGTCGCTAATGCTGATTTTTTCAGCCCCGAGTTCGCGATCTGCAAAAAGCGACTCGCCGGCGGCAATTCCCAAGCCCTTATTCAGCAAGACTTTACGGCGACGGATGGCGTTTCCGTGTGAATTTCATGCATGTCCGCGCAAACATAACTCGCCGTCGCAAGTCCCGCCCGGCAAAGGATTTAGCGACGTTTTGTACCGGCTTTTCATTACAAGTGTTGACAACAGATAAACACTGTGGTATACTGTGCGGACGAGGCTCGGAGCAGGGAGAGATGAGAAGTCGGAAGTCAGAGGTCGGAGCCACGGATTGAATTGTGCCAAGAAGACTGGAGAAGGAGGACAGCACACATGAAGTGAAGTTAGAAACCTTCTGTAGGAGCCTTGCGGGTGAAAGCCCGTCCGGGAGAGCTTGACCAGCACCTGGAAGCCAGCCTTGCACGTTGCGGGAAACCAAGGCGTGATGCGTAGGCGGCGAGCCCGAAAGCCATGCTATTGAGCCTCGAAAGGTGGTTGTCGTCGGTGCTTCCGTCGTTTCAATAGCGGGGGCCACGCGACGGTTCCGCGAATTGGTCAGGAACCGTTGACCGTCCGGGGTCGGAGAACATGTGCAAACGGGAATTGAGGCTCCCCAGAAACTTGGGAGATCCTGGTGTCTCCACGGAAGCATTCCCGGACGGGGCGACCGGGTGAACAACCCCAGGCCCGACGCGGTCGCACGCAGCGGCGGCGGGAGCGAAACATGCGTGATCCCGTGGTACCGGCCGTGCGAAGGAAACGAAGCGCGGCGGGAAGGACGGCAGGAAGTCGCAGTGCCTTGATAGTACCGTTGAAGCAGGGGAACAAACGCCCGTGCGGACCCTGTGGAGGGAAGCGAGGCATCGGGAGCATGGAATCGTTGTTGGGACATACGACGGATACTTGGAGATTCGATGTACGTATTAACGAAACAGCAACGGATAGCCGAGTTGGCGAGACGATCGCCGCAGATGGCCTTCACTTCGCTGGCCTACCTGATGGATATCGACTGGTTGAAAGCGGCCTTCTACCGGACCCGCAAAGACGGAGCACCGGGCGTGGACGGACAGACCTGGCACGATTACGCGAAAGACCTGGAGGCCAACCTCCAATCGCTTCTCGACCGGGCCAAGTCCGGCACGTACCGGGCACCGCCGGTGCGGCGCGTGCATATTCCCAAGGCGGGATCGACTACCGAAACCCGCCCCATCGGAATACCGACGTTGGAGGACAAAGTTCTCCAGCGTGCGGTCGTCATGCTGCTGGAACCGATCTACGAGCAGGACTTCGATCCCGGCTCGTACGGATTCCGGCCGCAGCGGTCGGCACACGCAGCCCTGGAAGACCTCTGGAAGCAGACGATGAACACCAGCGTGGGCTGGGTCCTGGAGGTGGACATCCGAAAGTTCTTCGATACTTTGGACCACGCCCATCTGCGGCAGTTTATCCAACTCAGGGTGCGTGACGGCGTGCTGACACGCCTGATCGGCAAATGGCTCAAGGCGGGCGTAATGGAAGCGGGCAACATCAGTTACCCGGACGCCGGAAGCCCGCAAGGAGGCGTGATCTCGCCACTGCTGGCCAACGTGTTTCTGCACTACGTGCTGGACATGTGGTTTCGGCAGGAGGTGCAAACGCGACTCCGGGGCAAGGCCCACCTCATCCGCTACGCGGACGACTTCGTGATCTTGTTTACTCACGAGGAAGATGCAAAGCGAGTGATGGAGGTGCTGCCCAAACGCTTTGGCAAGTACGGCCTGACGCTGCATCCTGACAAGACCCGGCTGATTCCCTTTCGCCGACCGCCCCGCAAGGCGACAGGTGTCGGGAACGACCGGACCACTCGACCAGGAACGTTTGACCTCTTGGGTTTCACCCATTACTGGGGTCGCACGGTTCGGGGCGGTTGGGCGGTAATGCGGCAAACGGCCTCGAAGCGTCTGAGCCGGGCGGTGCGGAGCATTGCCCAATGGTGTCGGAACAACCGGCACCGACCGGTCTGCGAGCAGCATGCAATACTGAGTCAAAAGGTTCGCGGACATTACGCTTACTATGGGATCACCAACAACATGCGAATGTTGGAGGCGTTCCTGAATGCGGTTCAACGAGCTTGGCGGATGTGGCTTGACCGCCGCAACCGGCAACGCGACATGAACTGGGACCGATTTAAACGGCTGCTGAAGCGTTATAGCCTCCCGCCGCCGAAAATCGTCCACTCCTGCGTCAAGCAGCGAAACCATGCCCCGAGGAGCCGTATGGTCTAATGCGTCCATGTACGGATCTGTGGGAGCCCTGGGCGGGCAACCGCCCAGGGCCACCCGGCCACCGATGAAACACGGATGGATTCAGTGTTCAATCCGTGTTTCATCCGTGGCTGATGTCCGGCTTTCGTGTGCTTCGCGTATTTCGTGGTTCATCTCGTTTTTGACTCCCCTCCGTTTGCCCAACTGCCGGAAAAACAAATGGTCAAAAGACGTAATCCTACTCGCGTCGTACTCCAATCCTACTCGCGTTGTACTCGCATCCTGCCTTCGTCCTACCGGCGTTCTACTCCGGCCCTGCCTTTGGAATCACCTGAAAAACGCGGGGAAATGGCCGCAATACACCACAATCGCGAAATGCACAAGCCGCGAAGAAAAAACCTGCGACGTTATGCCCCAGCATGCCCTCACTCCGACCCCTCTCCCGGACGGCTCGTTGTTCTACACAAGTCTGGCCGCAACCCCATCCACCTCGTGTGGATGGTGAAGGAGGTTGTTCAGCTAGCAACAAAAGTGATTGAAAGTAAACCCCATCCAGCTTGCCTGGATGGTGAATCAGGTTGGCCAGCTTTCGCATTTCCGCGTGAGATCCAAACAGCCTCCTTCACCCACGGGACGAGCTGGGGGTCGTGTTTTTTCGTCTTGTCGGTTCTAGCTATTCAACCTTGTTCACCATCCGGGCGAGCCGGATGGGGTCCGAGATGTGTAGAACAACAAGTCCGGAAGGCGAGGGAAGACAATCGTGGCCCTTTTTCGGAAGTCAGGAAGGCGAGGGGAGATTATCTCGAGCACAAGCCGCTTAAGGGACCAAGAAAACCGTTTTGCGCACCACCGCCGCTTTCGGGTGGACCGAACCGCGACCGCGATTCCATGCCGCAAGTCCTTGCTCACCAATGCTTTACGCCGCGCAATCTTTTTTCGCACCAGCGACAGGAAACAGCGAAGGCGGTGCGCGAAACCATTGCGATCAGAAGCGAAAATCCAGGCCCAAGTTCAAGCCTTGTGCCCAGTAGTCGCTCGTGTGCAGCACGAACTGCGGACGGGTGGCCGTGGTAACGGTCGGCGGCGGGAACTGCCGCGGATCAAGGTTCAGGTCGATCTGGTCGCCGGGCCGCGCCACGCCGGGCCAGTAAAGCAGATCGTAGCCGATCGTGCCGCGCAACTGCGGCGTGAAATCCCAACCCAAGGTCAACGCCAATTCCGGCACGATCGAAAGCCTCTGGCTGTCGAACACGCCCATGTTGCTGGGCAAAGCGAGAAAACCGCCGACCTGATTGGAGATGCCCTGGCCGGGAATATTGGTCGTTGTTGCGCCGAGGATCGTCACCTGCGAGAAGGTTTCGCCCACGCCGGCCTTCAGAGATGTGTCGATCGAGAAGCGTTCGAGCTGGATGAATGTTGTCAGCCCGACCTCGCCGCCTTGGAACACATTGCGCGTGTCAGAAACGTCCGATTGCGTGAGGATGCTGCCGGCGGGCAAGGCCGCCTGGCTGCCGGAGAAGCTCAACGCGTCACCGATCGAGAGATTGTCGTCCAATTGCTGATAGCGATAGCCGGCGGTCAGATTGATCGTCACGTTGCCGCGGCGCGTCAAGTTTTTGCGAATGAGAACTTCGGCCGCCTGAAGCTGGCTGGAGACCGCGGCAGTTAGAGTGCCGCTTTGCTGGCCCGGAAAGTTGACTGTTTGGGCGTCCTCGATATTGCTTTCGCTGTTGAAAAACGGCCGAGCGATGATGGGCGTATTTCCGTCGTTAAATTGAAATACGTTGGATTGTGGATTGAGTTGGAGATACGAAGCCTCGATGCCCCAAGTCTGCGTATGGCCAAACCAAGTGCCGAGTACGAATCGTTCGCCAGGCTGGAAGCCGCCGCGCAAGTCCTCGTTGCCCAAGAGCACGCTTGTGCCCGGCTGGCCCAGGATGCCGGCTACGGAGATGTCGGTACCTGCCGGGCTGGTTGTCACGAGCGCGGGAACGGCGAAGCCTTTGGTCCACCAGCCCAGGAACTCGCTCCGAAACCAAATGCGGTCATTAACGCAATCGCAAAACAAGCCAGCCATGTGGCTGGGATGGACGCCCCAGACGGTGTCCATATGCTCGTCGGCCTCGTCGGTCCACGGGTTTGGCGAACCGGCGGCTCCGTCGGTGTCGGTCGAAACGCCTGGCGGCTGTTGCCACGGCGCAAGCTGCGCCGCGGCGGGCGGTGCCCAAGCGCACGCGGCGATTGTGCCGCAAAGCACGAGCGCAATCCAAGTTAGCCGACTTCTATCGGAGGTCATATCCTATTTGTCGGTTAAAATCGGAAAAACCGTTAATCTTTATTCACTTTGCCCATTTTCCGCAACCGATACCATTTGCACTCGTCAGTAGGCGGTATGGCTGGTATCCTAGAGTTTTCCTGAAGGAAACGAACGCTTGAAGAACCTGCGAAAAATACTGATCACGCTGGCCAAGATCGCCGGCTCGTTGGGGATTATTGGCTTCCTGTTTTACCGAGCTATCAACGCTCCCGGCGGCCGCCAAGCGTTTGTAAATATGCTTGCCCAGCAAAAGGCGTGGGGCCTGCTGGCTGCCGGTTTCGCAACCCTTTTGGCGGCCATTCTGATCACTGTAGTGCGATGGTGGTATTTAGTCCGCGCCGTTGGAATCGACTTCTCGCTTCCGGACGCTCTGCGGATCGGCTTTCTCGGCTATCTGTTTAACTTGGCGCCGATGGGAATCGTGGGCGGCGATTTGCTCAAGGCTTGGCTGCTGGCCAAAGAGAAGCCGGGCAACCGAGCAGACCAGCCCAGCAATCGGGCCAAGGCGTGGCCTCGGTGATCGTTGATCGCATCATCGGGCTATATGTCCTGTTTCTGGTAGCCTTGTTCGGCGTTTTTTACTCCGGCCTATGGCAACTCCCGGATCCGATCGTGCATGGAATTTGCGTGGCGGTTTGCGTAACCACGGCGGTGGCTACGGCCGGAGTCGGGGTGATGTTGATTCCCGGCGTGCTCGGCGGCCCGCTGACGGAAGTCTTCGCTCGCATCCCGAAGGTTGGCCCGGCAATTAAGAGCCTATTCGACGCGATCAAGATTTATCGCGCAAAACAGGCCGTACTTACTTGGACGACGCTTGCGACGATTCCCGTGCATACCCTGCTGGCACTTTCCATTTATCTATTGGCGTTGGGCCTTCGCTTTGACCAAGTGCCCGCCAGCGAATTTTGGGGGATCTATCCCGTCAGCGGCATATTGAGCACGATTCCGTTGCCGGCTGGCCCGCAGGAGACGGGCATCGTTTTCCTATACACGACGATCGCGGTTACGCACAACGTGCTGCAAGCCATCGCCCAACAGCAAGGCCTGATTCTGGCCCTGGTCTACCGTCTGAGCACGATCCTGATCGCCCCCATCGGCGCCGCCTACTACTTCCTTGGGGCACGCGGCGAAGTGAGGGACGTGATGCATGATATGGACGAATCGGAAGCGGCCGAAGCAGCCACGTCCCCCAATTGACGCCGCCTTGCCGACCGGCTATAAATAGGGGTTTCCGATCGCGGATCGGGCCGTGCGCGGCGCAGGGGCCGCAAGCCGTAAGTTGAATTACTGTATTGGGTTAGGTGATTGTCATGGCACATAAGAAAGGTCAAGGGTCGAGCCGCAACGGGCGGGATTCCAACGCCCAGCGGCGCGGTGTGAAGCGCTTTGGCGGCGAAAAGGTCCGCAGCGGAAACATCCTGGTGCGCCAGGTGGGCACGGTCTTCAAGGCTGGCCAGGGCGTTGGCCAAGGCAGCGACTATACGCTCTTCGCCTTGGTGGACGGCTTCGTCAAGTTCGACCGCGGCGGTAGTCGCATCCACGTCGTGACGTTGCTCAACTAAGGCCGGCGTGAGATCGTAGGGTGGCGTCGAGCGCAGCGAAGACCCACCTGTTCTCGCTTGGTGGGTCTTCGCTTGCTCGACCACACCCTTCCAATGTCCGCAACTCTGATTGACGGCAAGGCGCTAGCCAACGAAATCCGCGGCGAGATTGCCTTGGAGGTGAGCAAGTTCACGCAGGCCACGGGCGTCAAGCCTTGTCTTGCCGCCGTGCTTGTCGGCGAAGATCCGGCCAGTCAGGTCTATGTTCGCAATAAGCAGAAAGCTTGCGAGCAGAATGGACTCACCAGCCGGTTGCATCGCCTCGCGGACACAACGACGACCGACGAGCTGCTCGCGCTGATCGATCAGCTCAATGTCGATCCGGCAGTGCATGGCATCCTCGTCCAATTGCCGCTGCCTAAGGGCGTCGATGCCACTCGCGTGCTCGATGCGGTCGCGCCGCTGAAGGATGTTGACGCTTTTCATCCGGAGAATGTGGGCCGGCATAGTCCAGGGCCGTCCGCGGTTCTTGCCTTGTACGCCACACGGCATCCAGCAGATTCTTATCCGCCGCAAGATTGCCACCGTCGGCGCTCATGTGGTCATCGTCGGCCGTAGCGAGATCGTCGGCAAGCCGATCGCCTTGATGCTCATGCAAAAGGCGGCGGGCGGCGACGCCACGGTGACGGTCTGCCACAGCCGCAGCCGGGACGTGCCCGGCATCACGCGCGCTGGCCGACATCCTCATCGTAGCCATCGGCCGGGCGAAGTTCGTCACGGCCGACATGGTCCGGCCCGGCGCGACGGTCATCGACGTCGGCATCAATCGCACCGACACTGGGCTCGTTGGCGACGTTGATTTCGAGCCGGTCCGCGAAGTGGCCGGCGCGATCACGCCGGTGCCCGGCGGCGTCGGCCCGTTGACGATTACGATGCTGTTGCACAACACGCTGCTGGCGGCGCGGCTACAGACGGTGTAGATAGTCTCGGCACCAACACTGGCCAATTGCACCCCGCAGTCTACAATTGCAGCATGTTTGACTACGCCAAATGGCTGCAACGAGCGGAAGTCTTTGTGCAAGGCATTGAATCTCTGCCTGGGCAATGCCGCATTTCCATTCAGATCGAACCGCCGCTCTCGACGGCTGCTGCCGACCAACTTGACGCAAATCTGCCGCTCGGTCTGCCGGATTGTTTACGTGATCTGTACACAACGGGCTCGGCCAGTTTTTGTTGCTTCTATTGCTGGGAGCCTGATAAAAAAAACTTGCGTCTGATCGAGCGACTTATGCCGAATTTAGGATCGATCTACGGCGGACCGGAGTTCATCCCAGCGGCGAAATTGGAAGATGCACAGTACCGTGTTCGCTCCTGGGCTAGGCCCTGGGACGTGCAGTTGTTCCAGCCTCCAACGCCTGGTTGGGAGATATGGGACCAATGCGTCCCGTTTGTAGATTACAACACCGGCGACTTCTTGGCCCTTAAGGTTTCCGACGGTGGTGTCGAGCAGTCGGTCGTTTATCTATGCCACGAACTTGAACCGGCCGATGAACCGAACGTGATTGAGATTAGCCCTAGCCTTGAGCGGTTTCTGGGTGATTGGGAAACGCTTTACTATCTTTGGCCAGCCGGCTGGGGGTGGTCCCAGGCCGGCTTTGACGATCTTGCCCGACGCGGGCCGCTCCAGGCCGACAATCCGAAGATCGCGATGTGGCGCAAGATCATCGGCGGCAATAGTAGTCGCGAATGAGAACTTGTCAATACAACCGCCCCCGCGCCGCATTCGCAGCGCAGGGGCGGTGGATCTTCGAATCGTCCAAACGTTTTCGACAATCACGAACAGCCCATGCTGTTCCCGCAGTTGTAGCAGAGATAGCAGTTGCCGGCGCGGGCAGTGATCGCGCCGCAGCGGTCGCAGGAGGGCGCGTCCGTCTGGAAGCTGGCAAACTGGTCGTGACGGGCGGCATAAGCGGTTTGCGGATCAGCGACGGCCATGATCCGAACAGGCGCGGAGGCGGCAACGGCAGACTTCTTCTCTGCGGTTTTCGCGTGTCCGTTCGTAGCGTTGCCGCTCGCGCCGTTGCTTCCATGCTTGCTATTTGAGCCATTTCCGTTATGGCTGACGCCGTTGGACGTCCCGTGACCCTCGCTAACGCTTCGGGTTGCGATGGACGGCTGGCCCTTGGCATCATGCCCGTTTGCCAGCCCGCCAGCCTTCGTGGCGGCGGGCCGAAGCTCTGTTTCCGTATCTCCCGCGGCCGACTCGACTGGCCGGCCTCGGCTGGCGAAGCGGGCAGCGACCTTGTTCATCTCGCGGTAGCCGGGCAGGAACGTGATGCCCAGCCAGCGGAAGATGTAGTCCACCAGGCTCTTGGCGATCTGGATGTCCGGGTTCTTCGTGTAGCCCCACGGCTCGAAGCGGGTGTGCGAGAACTTGTTCACGTAGACCTCCAGCGGCACGCCGTATTGCAGGCTCATCGAGACGGCCGTGCCGAAGCAGTCC
Organism: uncultured Planctomycetia bacterium; assembly: GCA_963707295.1. Lineage (GTDB taxonomy): Bacteria > Planctomycetota > Planctomycetia > Pirellulales > Thermoguttaceae > JANXQG01. The sequence continues at coordinate 91,531 of CAVPPL010000005.1, read as the reverse complement.
ATCAGCCCGCCGATCGTGCTCCCTTCCTTGGCCATGGTGATGAACAGCTCGCCGGGCCGGCCGTCGGGATAGAGCCCCACGGTGATATAGCCCTCGTGGCCCGAAATGTTGAACTTGTGCGTGATCGACTGCCGCGTGTCGGGCAGGCGCTCGCGGCGCGGGCGGGCCACGACCTTCTCCGCCTTCTCCTTGTCCGCCTTCTTGCGTCGACAGCGGCTGGACCTCCTTCGAGCCGTCGCGATAGATGGCCAGGGCCTTCAGGCCCAGCCGCCAGCCTTCCATGTAGGCCTCGGCCGACGTCCTCGGGCGTCGCCTCCTTGGGCATGTTCACCGTCTTGGAGATCGCCCCGGAGATGAACGGCTGGGCGGCGGCCATCATGCGGATGTGGGCCTTCCAGGCGATCGACCGCGTGCCGTGCGCGGCGTGGAACGCGCAATCGAAGACCGGCAGGTGCTCGCGGCTTCAGGTCCGGCGCGCCTTCGATCGTGTCATGCTCGTCGATGTAGTCGACGATCGCATCGATCTGCGCGTCGGTCGTAGCCCAGGTCCGCAGGGCCAGCGGCACCGTCTGGTTGACGATCTTCAGCATGCCGCCGCCGGCCAAGCTGCTTGTACTTCACCAGGGCGATGTCCGGCTCGATGCCCGTCGTGTCGCAATCCATCATGAAGCTGATCGTGCCGGTGGGGGCCAGCACCGTGGCCTGGGCGTTGCGGAAGCCGTAGCGGCGGCCGCTGACGAGCACTTCGTCCCAGAGCTTGCCGGGCGGCGTCCTGGAGATACTTCGGGCAGCTCTTGATCTGCTCGACCTTCTCCCAGTGCATCTCCATGACGTGCAGCATCGGCTCGCGGTTCTCCTCGTAGCCGTCGAACGGCCCGACCGCGGCGGCCAGCTCGGTGCTGGTGCGGCAGGCCGCCCCGTGCAAGAGGGCCGTGATCGCGCCGCACAGTCCGCGGGCCTCGTCCGAATCGTAGGGCAGCGCCGCTGGCCATGATCAGGCTGCCCAGGTTCGAGTAGCCCAGCCCCAGCGGCCGGAAGCGGTGGCTGTTGGCGGCGATCCGCTGCGTCGGGATAGCTGGCGTGATCGACCAGGATCTCCTGGGCGATGAACACCAGCCGGCAGGCCGCCTGGAACCGCTCGACGTCGAACGTGCCGTCCGTCGCGGCGGAACTTCATCAGGTTGATGCTCGCCAGGTTGCAGGCCGTGTCGTCGAGGAACATGTACTCCGAGCACGGGTTGCGAGGCGTTGATCCGGCCCGAGTTCGGGCAGGTGTGCCAGCGGTTGATCGTCGTGTCGTACTGCACGCCCGGATCGCCGCAGGCCCAGGCCGCCTGCGGCCATGCGGCTGAGCATCTCGCGGGCCGGATAGCGTGGGCCCGGCCTTGCTCGGATCGGTCACCCAGTGCGTGGTCCAGGGCTTGTCGGCCTCGACGGCCTCCATGAACTCGTCGCTCAGGCGGACCGAGAGGTTGGCGTTCTGGAAGAGGATCGAGTCGTAGGCCTCGTTGCGGCTCGTAGCCCTTGCTGCGATCAGCGCGCGGGCCTTCTTCTCCTCGCGGTTCTTGCACTCGATGAACTCCATGATGTCGGGGTGCCAGTCCTTCATCGACTGCATCTTGGCCGCCCGGCGGGTCTTGCCGCCGCTCTTGACGACCGCCGCGATCTGGTCGTAGACCCGCATGAACGACAGCGGGCCCGACGGCTTGCCGCCGCCGGAGAGCTTCTCGCGGTGCGAGCGGAGCGTGCGACAGGTCGGTGCCCGTGCCCGAGCCGAACTTGAAGAGCATGGCCTCGCTGCGGGCGAGCTCCATGATGTCTTCCATGTTGTCCTGCACGCTCTGGATGAAGCAGGCCGAGGCCTGGGGATACTCGTAGGGGTTCTCCGGCTGGACGGACCTTGCTCTGGCTGGCGTCCCAGTGCCAGTTGCACATCGCGCCCTTGATGCCGTACTGGTGGAACAGGCCGACGTTGAACCAGACGGGCGAATTGAACGAGGCGTACTGGTGCAGGCAGAGCCAGGCCAGGTCGCGGTAGAAGTTGCTCGCGCGTCGGCCGGCCGAGGCGAAATAGCCGTCCTGCAGGCCCCAATCGGCGATCGTGCGGCAGACGCGGTGGATCAAGCTGCCGGACGCTCTTCTCGCGCTCGGCGGTGCCGTTCTCGCCGTAGAAATACTTGTTCGCCACGACGTTCGTGGCCAAGCTGGCTCCAGAAGGACGGGATTTCGCAGTCCTTCTGCTCGAAAAGGACCTCGCCGCCCTCGCCCTTGATGGCGGCGGTCCGCATCTCCCACTCGACCGTGTCGAACGGGTCGGCCACGTCGGTCGGGCAGAACGTCGGCTCGACGGCCAACCCCAAGGAGGGGTTTCGCGGCGATTTCGCGGCGGGGCGGTCGGCGGTAAGTACGGAAGATTGAATAGTTTCAGGGTCTCTGGGATCCATGGTAGACCTCGGTAACTCAGGTAAAGTTGGCTCTAATTCCATGCCATAAATACATGCACATCAGTATAGAGAAAAGGCTGACTGTACGGGCATCCTACCCAACATATTGTATACGTCGTCTCCTCGAACCACAATATGGAGGAAAGTCTGTCCAAGTTTAGCCGATTCTTTTGATGCGTCAATCGCAGCCACGCAAAGATTGTTCTAAGTTCGTATGAGCTTTCGGTTTACGAATTGTTAGCTGCTAGCTAAGCTTGCGCGAGCGCGGCGAAGATGTCGACGTAAGTTGTTTAGTGGAAAAGGGTTGTGGATTGCGGCAATTGTCTTGGATACTCGTGCGTAACTCTGGGTGGAATATGGGGGCAGAATAATCCACGGCTTTTGGTGTGGACTCTCCACACCGATTCTTTCGCTTGTCATGGTCGGTCGCACTTGGCTATACTTGGTTATTCATAGTTATGCATGGTTATACATAGTTATACAAGTTTTCTGCATAACTATGTAAAACTGCGCATACAACGAGGCGGGTACATCAATGGATCCGATTAAGAACCCCTTTTCTCCGGGTGCAGGATCTCCGCCGCCTGAACTGGTCGGCAGAGATCCCATCCTTGAACGGCGCAAGTTCTATTGGGGCGGGTCAAATCGAGAAGTCCGAGAAAAGCATGTTGCTCACCGGTCTTCGCGGTGTCGGAAAAACTGTCCTGCTAAACGCTATCGAGTTGTTGGCTAAGGCAGACAAGTATCGGACGATTTCGTTTGAGGCGCACGAGAGCACACCCCTTGCATTACTTATTGTCCCCCACGTAAAGAGCCTTCTATTTGGCTTGAATCGTATGGCTGGCGCCGGCGACTTGGTCAAGCGTGGGCTTGCCGTTCTCAGCAGTTTCATCCGCACCATGAAAGTCACTGTTGGAGATGTCTCTTTTGGGCTGGATATTGAGCCGAAAAGGGAGCCGCGGACAGCGGCGACATTCAAATTGACCTTCCGAATCTCCTCACGGTCGTCGCCGAGGCCGCAGAGGACAGAAAATGCGCTGTCGCGATCATTATTGACGAAATTCAGTTCTTTAATGACAAAGAACTGGGGGCATTGATCATGGCGATGCACAAAATCCAGCAACGCCAACTTCCCTTGGTGCTCATTGGTGCGGGACTTCCGATCTTACCGGGGTTGGCCGGCGAAACCAAGTCTTACGCAAGCGGTTGTTCAGCTTTCCGGATGTAGGCGCCCTTTCAAGCGAGGACGCAGCAAAAGCACTTCGTGATCCTGCGCATGCCGCCGGGGTCGTCTTCGATAAATCCGTATAAAAGAAATCTTCCGCATTACCAAAGGCTATCCGTCACTTCCTTCAGGAATGGGGCTATCAGGCGTGGAACCTGGCGGCGGCAAGCCCAATAACGTTGAAGATCGTCCGGAACGCCACGACAACCGTAATTCAGCGTCTGGATAGCAACTTCTTCCGCGTCCGGTATAGCCGCCTCACGCCTGGTGAAAAGAACTTCTTACGCGCGATGGCTGAACTTGGACCAGCATCGCATCGCTCGGGCGATATTGCCGGCCACTCGGATGAAAGTCACAAGCCTGGACCGATCCGCACCCGCTTGGTAAAGAAAGGAATGGTATACAGTCCAAGTTACGGCGAGGTTGCATTCACGGTGCCGCTGTTTGATGAATTCATGATGCGTGCGATTCCGGAGTTTCGACCGTAGCCACGAAAACAAATGGACTGGATCACCAGCGAAATCGCAATTGGCAACTACTTGGAAGCGGTCGATGTCGATCTCTTGCGCCGGCGCGTTTCCGATCTGCCCTGAGCCTGGACGGAACCCTGTTTGGAAAACGGGCTGAAGACCTCGGTTTGCAGCGAATTGAAACGGTCCCGCTTGAGGACGCACCGGGGAATGAAATCCGACTGTTTCGCATGGCCCTCGATACGCTGGCCGAATTGGTTAAGGATTCGCCGCCCGTCTTTGTTCATGCCACGCGGGCAGAAGCCGCTCGGCGGTTGTTGTGGCTGGGTATTTGATGGCTGCCGAAGGGATGACTGCCGATCAGGCGTTGGCAACAGTCGCTGCCAAGCGCGATATTGCCATTACCTCCGGTGTGGAAAGGCTGCTCGATTTGCCGTAAGCTGGCGAAGGATGGAACATTGCCAATGCCCGAATCGCCGCCAAAATTGACGTTCCAATTCTCAATTTCCACGCTGCTGCTGATTATTGCGTCTGCCGCAGTTGTTCTTTCAACCTGTCGAACTGCTGGCCTTGTTGCGTTGGTTGCCGTTCTCGTTTTCACGCTCTCGTCGGAATCGCATTTACAATCGTCACTCGAAAGTGGCTTCGATCGCGTCTCCTCGTGTTTTGCGGCGCGATGATAGGAGGCGTAGCAGGAGTTGACATTCGCGAGTTGACGATAGCATACCTTTCTATCCGCCTCATGCTCGTGATTGGGGCATGCCCGAGCCGAAGGAGGGCGACGATGGATTCACCTTTGCGGTATTTGGCTTGCATGCGATTATGGGTGCCATGATGGGTGGCTTTCTAGCCATTCCGGTCGCAAGCCGAGCGTCGCGCCGGTCGTCCGCTCGTAGTCAGCTTGCCGACTCGGAACCCGCGGAGCCGTATTTGCTGAAGGAGAATCCTGATGGTCTGAAGCTTGCCGACGAAGGCGGCGAATCGCCCCTCCACAAGGACTCCGGTTCGTAGCAACGTCTCTTGGATTGCACTCCGCAACCCAGTATAATCTTCTCGACCGAGCACGAGATTCGCCGCGTTTGCGCATTCATCGCAACTTGCCAGACAGCCCCTCGCCAAAGGACCCCCAGCCGTGCCCACTCGACTCGACATGCAGGAAGTTCTCGCGGTGGTCCTCGCCGGCGGCAAGGGATCGCGGCTGGAGCCGCTGACCCGCGATCGGGCCAAGCCGGCGGTGCCCTTCGGCGGCGCTCTACCGGATCATCGATTTCACGCTCTCCAACTGCCTCAACAGCGGCGTGCGCAAGATCCTGGTGCTCACGCAGTACAAGGCGATGAGCCTCGACCGGCACATCAACCTCGGCTGGCAGGGCTACCTGTGCCGCGAGCTGGGCGAGTTCATCGACGTCGTGCCGCCGCAGCAGCGGATCGACGAGCACTGGTACCAGGGCACGGCCGACGCCGTCTACCAGAACATCTACACGATCGAGAAGGAGCGGCCCGACGTACGTCGTGATCCTGGCCGGCGACCACATCTACAAGATGGACTACTGCAAGCTGGTCGAGCGCCACAACGAGAACCAGGCCGACCTGACGGTCGGCGCCCTGCGCGTGCCGCTGCCGAGGCGGCCGCGGCAGTTCGGCGTGATGCGAGATCGACGCCGACGAGCCGCGTCGTCGGCTTCGAGGAGAAGCCGCGCGCAGCCCAAGCCGATCCCCGGCGACCCGAGCACATGCCCTGGCCTCGATGGGCATCTACGTCTTCAACGCCCGCTTCCTCTTCGAGCAGCTGTGCCTCGACGCCACGCGGCACGGCAGCCAGCACGATTTCGGCCGCGACATCATCCCCGTCGATCATCCACACGCACCGCGTCTTCGCCTATCCCGTTCCTCGACGAGAACCGCAAGAAGGACGCCTACTGGCGCGACGTGGGCACGCTGGACGCCTACTACGAGGCCAACATGGACCTGATCTCGGTCGATCCGCAACTGAACATGTACGACGAGCGACTGGCCGATCCGCACCTACCAGCCGAACCTTCCGCCGCCGAAGTTCGTGTTCGCCGAGCAGGGCGACGCGGCCCGCCGCGGCGAGGCCCTGGACAGCATCGTCTGCCAGGGCTGCGATCATCTCCGGCGGCCAGGTGGAGCGGTCGATCCTCGGCCCCAACGTGCGCGATCAACAGCTATGCCCACGTCGAGGATTCGATCCTCTTCGACGGCGTCGAACGTCGGCCGGCACGCCAAGGTCCGCCGCGCGATCATCGACAAGGGGGTCGCACATCCCGGCCGGCATCGAGATCGGCTACGACCACGAGCTGGACCGCAGCCGCGGCTTCACCGTCAGCGAGAGCGGGCTGACCGTGATCGCCAAGACGCACGGCGTGGAGCATTTTGCGGTGCGGGGTTAATTTGGAGTGCGGCGGCTTGCCGCCGCTTTTCAAAACGGCAAGTTCTGCGGACGACGTGTCATCGCGCGTTTTGAAAAGCGAGGGCAAGCCCTCGCACTCCAAAGGCGCTACTTCGCCTTCTTCACCACGCTCGTCGTGGCAATCAAATAAACCTCCACCGGGTCCGCCTTCGCCTCGCCCACTCCGGCACCGCCCGCGGGCGCGAACGTTACCGAGCCGACGACCACCGGCCTGCCCAGCGGCACGCGGAGCGTCGTGCCGAACTCCTGCGTCGGCATGACGGGCAGATCAATTGGACAGGCAGAAGAGCCGGCACCGTGCGAGGAAATCGAGGTGTGCGAAGTCGGCGTCGTCGCGCTTTGCGTGTTGGCGACTGATGGCTGTGTGGGAGTTACGGCCGGGCCACCGACCACGGGCAGCGTGGCGGCAGACAATGTCTTGTCCTTTTCAATCGGAACCTGCATGAAGCCACCGCCCATACTGCCCATGCCCATGCCACCCATGCCCATTCCGCCCATAACCTGGCGCGATGAAGTCGCCGCTGAAATTACCGGCGATTGCGATGCGTCCGCGTCGACACGGCTTCCCGGTCCCCAAGCGGCGCCGACAGTTACGGGCCCCTCGTTTTGGTGTCCAACGGGTAATGCTGGATTTCACCGTAAGCCTGACTAGGTTGCTGCCGGGCAGCAGGATCGGCTGCACACTTGCCGTCACGCCAACATTGGGCATGCTGACCACCGGTTGGTACGCGGCACCGCCGTTAACCACAGGAATTGCACTGACAACCAATAACCGGCGGTCGCCCACGGAGAGAGTTCCTTCCTGGCCGTTCAGGCAGTTGGTCCGTGCGTGGAAGCCTGGCACTTCGCGGGCGATTTGCAGCAATCGCTGCGGATCAATCGCCTGCAATGCGTTTTTCGCCGCTTTCTTGCCGGGAGTCAAGAGCGCATCGCGGTGAGCCGCATCGAGCCACAGCCAATGAAGCTCAACGTGAAAAGCCGGCTCGTTCCGCTCCCGCGCACGAACGGTCGCCAAGAGTTCTTCAATCTGCTGGTGGACCTCTCGCGTCTGGGAGATAACCAAGGAGAGAGTGGTCGGGAATTCGCTAATCGTGCCGTTTCCGCCATTGTCAATCCATGATTTTGTCGAAACGGTGTTCTGAATCAGGTCCATGAGCGGCTTAAAATCGGCGCCCGTTGCGTAAATCGGCGCATAAGGTGGAACGCTTCGCGGAGCACTCCCGACATTCGCGGCGACGGCCGCCGGGGGCGCCGTTGTCATACCCACGACAGGCACCACTCCGCTGCCGAATCCGCCGCCGATAAATAGCGGTTGGCCTGGTGCTGTTCCGCGCACCATCATATCCAGATGCACCGCGTCCACGGTGCTGAGCGGCGTTCCGCGAATCGACGTATCTGGAATCGGGAGCACAAGGTCCGCCACGTCATATATCTTCGTTTCCATGAACTCGTCACTCTCGGCCTTTTGCGGCGACGTGATCATCAGCACGTCGTGGTGGATCGCCCACTTCAATTGCAACTCGTCGAGAATGATCTCCAAGGCCGATTGCAGAGATATGCCGGAGAGCTTGCAGGTGATTGGACACTCGGGATCGACCCCGGCGTCCTTCAGGCCTGCCGCGTCGCGAACGATTGGAATATGGCCCTTCTCGCTGAGGAAAGCGATCACGTCTTGCAGCGGCGTTTCGGTGAAGTCGAGCGAAACTTTTCGCTTCAGCGCCTTCAAGATCGCCTTTTCGCCGCCGTGCAGTTTGTGAGCAGTCTTGGGCTTCGCCTTGAAATCAGATGCCTGACCTGGCTTTACCGCCTCGGCCGGTTTCTTAGCCGTCCGTTCCGCGTCCTTCACCAACTTCTTTGCGACCGCTGGACCCGAACTGTCGCCGCCGAACGGGTCGTCAACGTCCGCGGCCGGCTTCTTCACGGCTGCCGGCAGCGGAGTCTCGTCGCCAAACGGATCGTCCCCGCCTGGAGCCGGCTTCGTCGCCGCCTTTTTCGTCGGCGCCACTTGCGACGGTTCGCCACCGTAGGCCCGTGCGGAAACGACGGCCAATTGGAGAATGAACAGAGAAAACACCGAAACGCACCACTTTGCGAGACATGGCACACCTCCTCTATACCTAGATGGGAAAAGAACGTCAGGGCCGCTTTCGGCTTGCGGTGTTCCGGCCGCGGCTGAAGGCATACATTGGCCCGACGACGTTATTATGCTCCTTCGCAGGGCGATTGTAAAGCGGCGTTTGGACTATTACGCCAGCAATGCGTGCATCTTAGCCGCGGAGCGGCGATAGAAAATAACCAGGGGCGTAAGCCCCTGGAAACGAGCCCAAGAACCTTCAGAGCCGCGGAGCGGCGACAGTACTTTCGCCCCTCCGGGGCTTCTTCGCACCAGGTGTTAGGCTTCCAGGGGCTGACGCCCCTGGTTTTTCACTTCCGTCCCTCCGGGACTGAATTCGTCTCACTGCCGCCACCCAAAGTCTCCCGATTCGTTCGCGTGATCGCTCGCCACGCCAACCCACTGTTTGCGCAAAAACGTAATGGATTGCCGCAGTTCAAAAAATGGCACACGCCGTCGCAAGGCCCTATAATGGCGGATTCCGCAGGATGCCTCTGCGCTGTGCCGACCTTCCCCTGGAGCCCCCCATTATGAACACGATGAAAACGCCCTTTCTTATCAGCCTCTTGCTTCTTTTGCCGCTTGCCCCGCTCGCTGCGGCCGACGACGCCGCGCCGACCACGCCGCTGCCGATCGCCGAAGGGCCCTACAAGCCGACGATGGAGTCGCTCAAGCAATACAAATGCCCCGACTGGTTCCGCGACGCCAAGTTCGGCATCTGGGCACACTGGGGCCCGCAGGCCGTGCCGATGGACGGCGACTGGTACGCCCGCGGCATGTACGAGCCGGGCAACAAACATTACAAGTATCACCTCGAACACTACGGGCATCCCTCGAAATTCGGCTACAAGGATATCATCCCGCTCTGGAAGGCCGAGAAGTGGGACCCCGACCGCCTCATGCAGCTTTACAAAAAGGCGGGCGCGAGGTACTTCGTCAGCATGGGCTCGCACCACGACGATTTCTTCTTGTGGAACTCGAAGCTGCACAAGTGGAACGCGGCGAACATGGGCCCCAAGCGCGACGTGGTCGGCGACTGGCAGAAAGCGGCCACGAAGTACGGCCTGAAGTTCGGCGTCTCCGAGCATCTGGGCGCGAGCTTCACCTGGTTTCAGGCAAGCCACCGTGCGGACAAGACCGGCCCGCTGGCCGGCGTGCCCTACGACGGCGCGAACCCCGAGTTTGCGGACCTCTATCATTTTCCGGCCAAGCCCGGCGACACCGGCTGGTACAGCAACGATCCCCGCTGGCAGAGGCAGTGGTACGCCGAGATCAAGGAGCTTGTCAACAACTACCATCCCGATCTGCTCTATAGCGACGGCGGCGTGCCGTTCGGCAACGAGGTCGGCCTGAGCATGATCGCTCACCTATACAACTCGAGCGCGGCCGCGCACGGCGGCACGGCCGAGGTAATTTACAACTGCAAACAGAAGTCCGAAGGCCGCTGGGTCGAGGACCTGGAGCGGGGCATCATGCCGCGGATCGATCCCAATCCTTGGCAGACCGATACGTCGATCGGCGACTGGTTCTACGACCGCAACTACAAGTTCAGGCCCGTGGTGTGGGTCATCCACATGCTCGTGGATAACGTGAGCAAGAACGGCAATCTGCTCTTAAACGTGGTGCAGCGGCCGGACGGCTCGCTCGATCCCGAGGTCGAGGACATGCTGGCGAAGCTGGCCGAATGGAATGCCATCCACGCCGAAGCGATCTACGGCTCGCGGCCCTGGCTCGTTTACGGCGAAAGCTCGGTGAAGGTCAAGGGCGGCCACTTTGGCGAGGACTACAAGTACAATGCCCATGAGATCCGCTTCACAACGCAGCGACGGTCGGGCGAGGAAGGCCCTGTGCTCTACGCCATCGCGCTCGGTTGGCCGGAGGACCGCACGATCACTGTCCGCTCGCTAGCCAAGCCGGCCCCGGGCAAAGAAGGAGCGCGGAGAACATCAACATCATCACCTCGGTCAGCCTGCTGGGCTACGACGGCAAGCTCGACTGGAAGCAGACCGCCGACGGCCTCATAGTGACCTTGCCGGAAAAGAAGGTCAGCGAGTACACGACCGGGCTGAAGATCATCGGCAGCGACTTGAAGCCGGTAGCCTTCGTTGCGTCAACCTCGGTAATCAAGCCCGACCAGCGCGGCGTGTTGACGCTCGACCCCGATTCGGCCGATCTGCACGGCAGTCTCAAGGTCGAAGAGCGGCAGGGCAAAGCGAACATCGGCTTTTGGGACGATGCGCAGGATTCTGCGTTGTGGATGGTCGAGTTCAAAAAGCCGGGCAAATATCGCGTTACCGTGCGATGCGCCTCGCCGCCGGCGATTCGGAGATTGCCGTGGAAGTCGCGGGCACAACGCACACGGGCAAAGCAGCGCGAACCGGCGATTGGGATAAATATGCAGCGGTCGATTGCGGCACGGTCGAAATCGCCAAAGCGGGCACAGAGGAAGTCAAAGTCCGCGCCGCCAGTGCCGACAACTGGCGGGCGATCAACCTTCGAGAAGTGAAGATCGCGCCGGTCAAGTAGTTGTAAAGCAGCATTGTTCAAACCACGAAATGCGCGAAAGACACGAAAAGAAAAGAACATGAGACAGATCGTGTTCGCTCAACGGGCAAACTCAATAGCTTCTTTCGTGTGTTTTGTGTATTTCGTGGTTTCAATAACCTAGCGGACTCATGGTTTGCGTAATTAGAACTCAATCCTCTGCCCCGTCTCTACCGCCTCGGTTTCTTTCTGACAGATGACTACAGCGTCGCGGGCGAGGTCGCCGGCCAGGAGCGGCGAGGGCGTGCCGGACTCGACGGCCCGGACGACTTGGCCCAGTTCATTCTCAAAGGACGTAATGGCGTCGCCCGATGGGAAGGTCGGCCGTTCGACTTTGCCGTCGGCGGTGAGCACGGTGACGGGCGTGGCCAAGACGGGCTCGGCGCCGATGACGGCAAAATCAAAAAGCAGCGTCGCCTTTTCGAGATAGATTTCGTAGCCGTGCGTGAACGGCCGGCCCTGCTGCGCGATGACGCCGCTGGCAGCGGTCACAATAAGTTGCGGATCATCAAAACGGAATTGGGCGTGGAACCGCTCAACCACCTCGCCGCGCATCGTTCCCGTGCATTGCACGCTCCGCGGCATGCCGCACGTGAGGCGGATGAAATGGGCGTCGTGGACGTGCAGATCGAGCATCGGCCCGCCGATAACCTGCGGATCGTAAAAACGCGGTACCCACGTCGGATCGGAGATGATCCGCTTGAAATGGCCGCCCAGCATCCGCCCGTACTTGCCGCCGGTGATCGCGTCATAGGCGAAACCGTACTCGGGAAAAAACGGCAGCACGTGGCCGATCATAAGCATCCGCCTGGCCTTCTCGGCCGCGGCAACCATGGCGTCGGCATCGGCCGGCTTCAGCGCGATCGGCTTCTCGCAAAGTGCGTGGCTGCCGGCGATGAACGACTTGATCGTCGCGTCGGGGTGCAACGCGGTCGGCAGGCAGATATCGACGAGATCAATCGCTGGATCGGCCAGCATCGCGTCGAGCTCGCCGTATTGCTTGACGCCCGACAGGTCCATCATCTCGCCTGGCGGGCCGAAATTGCCCTTGATCGTGCGCCAATCGCCGCCGCGGCGGACGGGGTCCTGCTCGCAGACCGCCGCGACCTTCACGCCGCGGAGGCGCTGATAGGCCAGGTAATGGATCATGCCCATGAAACCGATACCGACGATACCGACGTTCAACATCGCAGTAAGTCCTTACTGCTATTCAGTTTGCGAGTTTCCATGTTTTCCATGCTTCCCATCGTTTTGGCCTGTTTTTCCACGTTTTCCATGATTTCTTTGTGCAATTCTTTGTGCCTGCGGACGAAGGAAAACGCGGGATTTCGTGGGCAATTCTCTTCGGCTGGACAGTTGAGCGGTGAGAAATGGGCGGTTTCGATCCGTTTCTTTGTGATTGCGATGGCCAGCAGCAGGCATTGTTTTCCAGACAGGCACACGGCGCGACGCAGCGCCGCCCGGCCATCCGTTCTATCAAATAAACCATCAAGCGCCTCGATAGTACATCGCTAGGCGTGGGTCTGCAACAGGTGACCGTTGAGCCACACAACGCCCGAGGCGAGAGACAAAGTCAGCGTCCGCGGTGCGCCCTGCGCAGGACGAGGGTGTAGCGCTCTGCGTAGCTCGGCTGATCCAAGACGCTGACGCACCGCTCGACCACCTCCAGCCCCGCGCTGCGGTACTCTCTCACCATCGCCACTTCGGGCAGGGCGCAATCGCACGACCACCCCACCGGTCGCTCTCCCAGTGACCGTCCCGCGGAACCCACGTCGCGGATAATCGAGCATGGCCTGTGCCGCGGCCTTTCGCTGCTCAAACTCCAGATCGGTCATCTTGCCTGTAATCTCAAGAACGGAGACCGGCGAATAATGCAGCTTGTCGCCGGCCTGAACAAAGTCTTCCACTTTGATTTTGCCGAGTCCGAGGTTGTAGTAGATGTTTGTGTCGCAAATGAGGTTAGCCATCGTTCGTGTTCCCAGTAATCTGCTAGAACCTCGTAAAACCGGCGACTCTCATTACTGACTGCTGAAGTCCGTGTGCAACATCAGGGCTTGCCAAAAACTCGTTCGCCTTTGCTTCGTCCTCCGGTGGCTTCATGAACCACACCGAGTTGTGCTTGCACGCCAATAGCCTCTTGAAGTGGTTGCCCTAGTCACTTTCTGGCTTTTGTTTTGACTTGAGCCGCCGGCGGTTGATCTTCGCCACGGCGGTCATGGCCGTCGATCGCACGCTTCGATCACGGCTGACTTGTGCGCGACGCATCAAATCGAGAGACTTTTCCATGCCCAAGTCGCCCAGAAGCTCAATCGCGGCAATGGACGTTTTGGAATCACCGGCGCCCGCGGCCGCGATCAGCGCGTCCTCGGCATCGCTGCCAATTGCGAGGAGTCCGTTGCCGGCGACGTCCGCGAGCAGAGAGTCATTCAGTCTGCGCTGCCAATGCGGGAGCGGCGCGGGCATCTGTGAGATCGGCCAGAGCCTTAATTACGCGTTCTTCGTCGGGGGAATGCCTGCCCTTCAACATCGTCAAGAGGACGGGGATACTGTATTTGCCCGCCCATTTGACGAGGCCACGGATTGCTTCGTCGTGCATAGAGGACCGGTCGTCCTCTGCCAGAGACTTAAAGGCCCGAGCTACTTTCTTCTTCGCTTCGGGAGAAGCGGTTGCCGGGACGGCCTTCAACAATGCCTCAACAGCCTCCGATCGGTACGCGCTATTGTCGGACAACATACGATCCGCCAGCTTCTGAAGATATTCCGGATCGTTCGGGTCGGGGCCCGTTCTCTCACGTTCGAGTGCCGCCTCCTCTTCGGCTGCTTTCTTGTCCAATGTAGCCTTGGCGTCTTCGGTCGCATTGCGGCGATCCTGCTCCTTGCGGGATTTCGCTTCGGCCTCCGAGTCGGCGTGTAGGGCCAGCTTACTTGAATCCACCGCAATTTCGACAGCGGCGCGAGATTGATCTTCGTAAGTGATTCTTCCTACATCGAGATTGCGGACGAATTCGCTGTAAGTTTCTTGACCGGTCCCAGGGTCGCAGATTCCTTGTCACCTTGAGTGATGTGGTAGAGCTTAGCCCCCGGCGCGAGTCTTAGCAGCCTGTCGAGAGCTGCCTGCCGCAGTTGAGAAGGCAGCCCATTAAAATCGACGCTGACGACCTCTTCAAAACGGCATTGTGCGTACAGCGTGCCGACGTCCTGAATGTAGGCGGCTAATTCGTGCGGCAACGTACTGTCGTCGATTTGGAGCAACAATGGGATCATCTCGAAAGAGCGCTTCTTAACGATTTTCCAAAAATCGACGGGAAGTCCCGCGATCATGTTGAGATTCTGCATTTCGAGCTGGAAAGCCGTGATTTGATTACGCAACTTGTCCAGGGTGGCACGGTTGACTGGTGTGTTCAAACTGGATCGAATCTCCACGAGGCGCTTTCAGCGCGTCGATGACGGCGGCATACCGTTGGTCCAGAACGGAAAGAGTTGCCCGGGCGGACTTGGCATCGCTGATCGGTGCAAGAACATCGACGAGGCTGTAAAACGCCGTGGCCGTTTCGCCCAGTATCTCCTCAGATCCTGAACTCGGTAACTTGCTCGGCTCTGGACCAGCAGAATTGCACCCCACAACCGAGATACAAAAACTTGCTAGTACACCGCCGAATAGCGAATATCTCTGCTTCGACATGGCTTGCCTCCCGCGCTTATCTATCTCGGCTTCGTCAACCAATCCGTAGGCAAGAGCGCTTTGACATCTTGAAAGGCATGTTCAAAAGCTGATCTAGCATCGGAATTGATGTCCCGATCCGTAAAGAACTCGTCGTTCGGAAGTGGAACGTGAACCTCTCTACCGTTGAATCGGAATCTCAGAGCAATTCTCTCCGGACCTTCATATTGACCGGGACCAATCTCAACTCGTTGGATACCGATTGCGTCCTGGGCCGCACCGAGTTGTGACAGTGCGCCAATAAGCGATTGCAATGATTGGGGTGGAAGTTGCTTCGCCCTGTGGGAGTAAGTGCCGTTATCTCCTGTTATCCACTCAGCGAATTCAACATTGCCGTCATTCGACACGGTGAACCTCGCAATATGTACCGCAGTTGATGGAGGGAGAATGTCCGCTATGAGCAAATCCGCGTCGTTCAAGTTGGGACGAGAACCTGCACGGTGTCGTTTAAGTCGGTTTGTCATCATATCGCCCCGCCAAGTCTGTTGTAACGTCGCCAATTCGGAGCGGAACTGAGCACGATCGCGGCGGAATGAGGGAATTGTTGTAATGTGGGCGATCACAGCCATATCAGCAAACAAACTTACGCCAGTTGAATTGTATTCTATGTCACGGGTATGAACGAGGCTCCTGTCACCCCGTCCTTGACGAATGCGCTTCGGACACGCTCGGAGACGATTGCTTTCATTTCGTCGTTTTTCACCCGAAAGAAGTCAAATCCCTCTGCCTTTGCTGGATCGATCAGCCACCGAACGGCATGGTGTATCTTGCCCAACCGACTGGGGTTCTCAGGGGCTGTGTGAAAGACGACACCCTCCGACCTTTTATAGTCAAAACAATCGACTAAGGAAAGAACATTCAAGATTTCCAATGGTGTGCCGTCCGCTGCCACAGTGCATGGAATGAGTTGGATGCGGGACTCACACTCTACTCCGCGTACGACGCTTGCCGCCTTTTCAGTAAGAAGCCAGATTCCGTATGTCGTCATGGTAGGAGCATATCAGCCTTCCAAGGTAAGGCTCCGCAACCAGTCCTCGAAGGAGCTGTTCACCGGATACACTCCATCCTCAAACCGTTCCTCGTGATCCCAAAGGTATATTGCACCGTACGGCTCCCCGCGTATGCGCATGCATAGTAAATCACCCGCACCGTTATCGGCGAATGGCATAAGTCCCTCCGGCAAACGGTCGGTTAAGTCGATCAACAATCGCTTTAGATGAAGAATATCAATCGACGTTGCACCCGGAACACTAGGATTAACCTGCCCCAACAAGACATCCACAATCCCTTGATTGGTCGGAGAGTAAACTGATGGAAACGACGACTCGGGCTGGTAGAAAACATTCTCGACAAACATCACTGCCCCGTATTCTTGCAGGTACATTTTGCAAGCGTCAGGTATCGGTCCGCCAAATGCTACTTCGAGAGCGGAAATTGTGGTCGCGTCGAGGGGAAGAAAGTCATCTCCAACTGCCGGTTCAATTCCGCCAAGAGCGTCAAAAAGTGCGTTCATTTCATCAATACTCATATTACTCGCCTCCAAACAACATGCGTAAATCAAATGCTCCGCCAGTGTGCCGAATCAGCTTGTGCAAATTGCCGTCGATTAGCTGGACAAGTGTGCCTCCCCCGTGATCAGGCGTGAGGTTGTTCGCCCGCAGCCAGCGTCTGGCTGCATTCTCGTTCGGCAAACCGTCGGCCTTAGAGAAGCCGAATTCATCCGCGATTTGTTGACGTATCAGCGGCATGTTGACCTTGTGGTTCCCATTGAGCCCCTTGACCGCAAAATCGCCGTACGAAAAGTTGGAAAAGTCGGGCCTGCCATTCTTGAAGGGAACAGTCGTGCCCTCGGGAAGTCCAAGAAAATCAGAGAAGCGCTTTATTGAGTTGGAACTCTGAGTTGCCTCGCTCGCCCAGGAATTCGCCATACCGCTCGCTGGGAAGACGAGTACCGGGCTCTACTTCGTAGGCGTTGTGTACGAGCACGCCGGATTCACCAACATAAAAGTTGTGATCGCCCTCCACTTCGAAATTAAACACGCGGTGCAAACCCGGCTTTATGCCGATCGACTCGACCGTGACAACCTGACCGCTACGGGTCCGCAAGATTTCACCAACTCGCAGTTCGTCGGCCGGAGTCCACTTACAACGGTCGAGGCTAAAGAAGCGATGCGGCGGCGTTGGCTCCAGCGGTTCCGCTTCCCCGGAAACGCGAATCTGCATAACCTGGCATTTCGCCGTCGTGAACTTGCCGGTGATGACACGGCCGCGGCCCGGCTCAATGTCCGGGCAAGGGCCGACGGCGATCACCTCCGCCGGAGCGTCGATTCCCAATTCCGGGACGCAAAAATGAATTCTGCCGCTGACAGACACTCCGTTCGATTCAAGCCACGCGAGCGGGCGAATAAGCTCCGCATCGAGGATGTTATCGGAACCGAACGGCTTCGACGTGCGAAGGTGGACCCGCCGACAATTCACCGGGGCAACGTCCGTCGGATCGTCGCCAGGTAGGTGTGCCGTCGCGACCGTGCCCGTGGTTACGACTCGACACCCAAGACCCTCGGCCTCGACCGTGCTTTTGCTGAGCGGCTTCTGCAAAGGCGTCTTGGCCGTAAAGCAAATGAACGGATCAATCGCGTTCATGCCGGCGCCAATTGCACCGCCGAGCAAGCCACCCATGAGCGCGCCTTCACCGGCCGCAGTGAGCGACCTCGTAAGGTCACCGGTTGCTATGAATGTCTGGGTAAAGCTACTCGTGCCGCCAAACGCTGCGCCCTCCGTGCCGAAGATCGTGAAAGCGCCGAGCGAGCCAAGTCCATTCTTGCACGTCAACCCGAGCGTGTCGGCGATCGCTACGCCGAGCGGCTTCATGAGCTCGCCGGCCGCACCGCCAATTGCTCCGGCCGCGGCACCGATGGTGCCGGCCTTCAACGTGTCGGCCACGATCTGGTCGGCCGGCTTATCCGCTATATAGTCGTTCAAGAAGGCGCGTGGTAGCGCTCATCACGCCCATGCTCGCCATGCCGCCAAGCACGGGGCCGCCGGCCAGGAAAGTGACCGTCAGTCCCGCGCCGGCCCCCGCCAGGAACGAAATCGCCGTCACCTGCCACGGGCCGCTCTGTGCATTTTGTTTCAGGGCGTTGACGAACGTCTGGTACGTCGCGGCCGGATCGGTGGGATTCGCCGCGGGCGGAACGAACGCGATCTGCCCGCTCCGCCAGCCGCCGTGCCAGCCGAGGGTGAACGTCGAGGACCAACTTCCACCGCCGTCGAAATGAGGAGAAATCCCGCCTTGAAACTGCGGGCCGAGGCTGCCACCGGCGAGCATGTCGCGCGTGCCGCTCCACGGATCGTGGTAGGCGTTGAAGACGAGTTCCGTGTGGGCGTTGGCCGCCGCCGCCGTCATGTTGAAATCGGCAGCCGACGCGCCAACGACAAAGTAGGTGTTGCCGGCGATGATGTAGGCGGAGTCCATGCCCGGCGCGCCCGGGCCGGCAGTGGCGCTGCCGGTGGGATACGCCGCACGTGCCGCCGCGATGGAAGCCAGTTGCTGCGCGCGGATGGTCGCCAATGTGGCGGCCGCACTTGAAGTCGTTTGCAACACGGCGGCAAGCGCCGCTTGGTCGGCGAACACGGCCGTGGCCTTGGCCGCGCTGATCTCCGCTTGGCTGTTGGCGGAAAGCGTGGCCTTTTGCTGCGTCAGCCACGCCGACAGCGCCGTGTCGTTATACGTCGCCGCGGCGGCGGCGTTGTTCTTCTCCAGCGTGGCCCAAGGCGACGGGTGGTTACTGGCCAAATCGCTCATCGCCGTCGCGTAGCCGTCGCCCATGTCCTTGTACGTCGATTCGGCCAGCGACGCCAAGGTCATCTGCTGGGCGGCATACGCCTGCGACTCGGCGACGGTCACCGCGAGCGTGGCGGCGTCCTGGGCCTCCGTCCACTGCGCGGTACTCTGGGCGGCGCTCGTCGTGGCGTCGGCGTTGTCCTGGGCCACGGAAATTGAATGCTGAGCGTTGGCCACGGCGACCATCAGCGTATAATCGGCCCCGGCCGCGGCATCGTCGGCGGTGCGGTCGGACTGCGTGTAGGAATTGTCGCCAAGAATCTGCGATTCGGCGTATTGCTCCGCATCGTCGTCCAAAGCGAGGCCCGCCTCGTGCGTCGCGTCCGCGATCGAAGTCGTTTGCGCGGTCGGCACGTGCATCGGCCGACATTTGACTATCGGCGGCCGTGGCCTGCGCGACGATATACGCGGCGTCGGCTCCCGCCGCGTCGCCGCTGGCCTGCAAGTAAGCCGTATCGACCTGCCGCTGATAAGCCGTGGCGGAAAGGTTGGCCTGAAAAGTATTCAGGCTGATCGTGGACGCGAAGTATGCCCACCACGTCGCTTGCGCCGCCGCGAGATCGGAACGGAACTGCGCCCAATCGCGGCCGGGGGCAGCGTCCGGAGTAGTGGGCATGGCGGAAACCAATCCCGCTATTGCCGTTGCCTGTTCCGAATAGCCGGCGCCCACAAACGCCACTTCCGCCGCCGTGACGGCCGTGTTCCATGCGTTGCCGGCCGTCGTGGCCGCGTCCCACTCCGCGACTTGGGCATGGGCAATCACCTGCTCGTCGGACGCATACTGGTTGGCGACCTGCTGGGAGTTCTCCTCGTCGATGGAAGCCGCTTTTCCTACGAGTGTGACCTGTGCCGCGGCCTCGCCCACGGCAAGGTCGTGTTGGGCGTCCAGCACTCCGTCGCTCCAATCCTGATCGGCTTGGGCCAGCGAGATGCCGTAGTTATGATCGGCCGTCGTGTCACCCTGCGCGATGCTGGTCTTCGTGTTGTCCGCGGCGTCTGTTGCGCCGAAGCCGATCTCGTAGGTCTTTTGATTCTGGGCCTTGGCGATAGCCAAGGTCTTGGTGGCCTGGGCCTGGGCCAGCATGTGGTCCGAGTCGGTCTTCGCCAGCGGCACAACTCGGCAGCCTTGAGGTTAGCGTCCTGTTTGGTGAAGGCGGCGCTTGCGGTTGCCAGGTCCGTGGAATCGTCGGGCGTTGTGGATGATGTTTGCACGTTCTGCGTAGCGGCCACCGTCACGGCGTCTTCGTAATCCGCCTCGGCCCGCGCGATTGCCGTGCCATATGTCACGTAGTGCGGACCCATCGCGTCGATCCACGCGGCATAAGCGGTGCTGGCACGGTCCTCGAATTGGAGAGCCGAATTGCTCAGTGCGCTGGATGAAACGGCCTGCGCGTCGAATACGGCCGATTGAAAGGTGGCATCGTCCCCGGCTCTCGACGTGGCCCGGATCACGTAAAAATCGCCCACTTCAATTTGATAGCTAATGGCCGCCGTTCCGGAAATCTTGTCGCTAAACTGGATGGCGGAGTCAAACGCCTGCTCGTACTGTGCGGTCGCGGCCGATGACGCGCCGACAGCAGTGACATTCGCTGAGGCGGTGCTGTTGGCAAGCGTTACGTCCGCGGTGGCTACAGCGTCTGCCCAAGAAGTCGTAGCGGCTCCATACTGCTGCGCGCGGGCGACGGCTGCATTGCCCAGTGCCGTCGCCAAATCGACCTGGGCCGTGGCGATTGTTGCAACGCGGGTCGCGTTCTTTTGGTCGATTGTCCCTTGCCGCACGTCGTCAAAACCGCCGATGCCGGACTCAGCGTCATCGCGGTCGTCTTGCAATTGGTCGATTTGCGCGGTCGGGTCCGCCGTTCCCGTAATGTACCGGTGGGCCATCTCCAACGGCGCCCAGCCTTCGACGTACGTCTTGTCCGCATCGACGTAATCACCGATCCACTGGGTATCGGCGGTCGCCGCCGCCTTCACGAAGGCGGCCTCCGCCTTGACTCGCGATTCTTGATAGTTCGCCTGGGCGGTCGTATTCGCGCCGGTTTGTTGGGCGTCGGCCACGGTTTGCAAGTAGGTTTGCCGCGCATTGGCGGCCGACATGGCGGTGGTCTGCGCGGATCGCAGCGGCCACTTGAACCGCTTCGCCATAGGCGGCATCCGCCTCGGCACCGGCAAGCTGCTTTTCGGCGTCGTTGAGTTTCTGAGTTTGTAGGGCATCGGCAACGGTGATCTGTTGCTGATATTGGGTGTCCGCGCCGACCGCATAGGAAATGTAGGTTTGGTCCGCCGAGGCCGTCGCGGCTTGGTACGCGATCAAAGGGTCGCCAAGCAGTGCGGGGTTCGTCGCGGCGCTAGCCATCGCCAGCTCATGTTTGGTGTAGATCGACACGACGTAGTTGTCCGCGGCCTCGCTGGCCTGCTCGCGCAAACTTGACGAAGCGGAATCGAAAGTGCTGTTGAAGTCGATTTCCGCGTCCGCAACTTCCTCGCTATAGCTTCGCTGCGAGGACGCCATCACCTTGCTCAAGGTCTCGACAGACTTCGCGGAATCGCTGCCAAAGTTCGTTTGCGCATGGTACTTGGTGTCGGCCGCCTGCGACGTGGCGTTATTGATCTTTGTCGCCAGCGTGCCGGCGGCCGATGAAAGACTGCCTGCCGCCGTCGTGTCGGCGTCGCACTGGCTGTCGATCCACGCTTCGTGCGCCGCGGCAATTGCCGTGACAGCGTCATGCAGGGCCGTCGCGTCGCCGTTTTCTGCGGTCACCGCCGCGTTCTTCAGATTCGTGGCCTCCGTGCTACCGCTGATTTGGCCGCTAATGCCCTGGACCATAGCTTGCGTCTGGGAAAGGTCCGACTGGTATTGGTCGGAGTCCATCGTATTGGCCTCAGCCTTATGCGCAATGGCGACGGCGTTCTGGTAGCTCGCGAGGGCACTGGCTTTTGTCTCGGCTTGCGTCTTTGCAGCGCCTGCCGCGCTCTTGGCCGCGTCAAAAGTAGCTTGGGCAACATCCTTAACCTGGGCTTTTACCGCATCGGCCACCTTCGTACTCAACGTTGCTTGTTCGCCTGCAATCTCCGCCGCGTAGTTTTCTTGCGCGGTTGTCGTCTGGTTGATCTGTTGGAATTGCTGCTGTGCGATCGTCGTCACTTCCGCAGTGACCGCCGCGCTCGTCCGTGTGACATAGGATTTCTGGGCGTCGGCAAGGGCCTTCTGGTAAGCGGACCACGGCGTTCCCACCGCGGTGTCCCATTGCGTGACTAGGCTGTCGTAGTTCGTGGCGACGGCCGTTTGAAAGGTCGCCTGGGCGGTGGCATCGGAGATCGTCCACGGTTCGGCTGCGCCAGCCACGCCGACGATATAAGTCCCATCATCATCGGCCGAGTCTTGCACGAATTCACTGATTGCCCCGGCGTCATCCTTGGTTTGCGTCGAGACCGCTGTGGCGATGGAGTTCGAGTGGGTTTGCGCCTCGGCAGCGACGGCCAAGTCGCGGGTCTCGGCAAATCCGGCCACCGCTTCGTTATACGTGTCCAAAATAGACGCGGTCTTCGCGCGGTTGGAAGCAATCGCGTCATTGCCGAGTCCCGAACTCTTTTTCTCGGCGTCGTTCTCCGTGGCCTCTTGCACTCCGGCGGCCGCGATTACGCCATTATGATACTGATTGTCGTTGACCGCTTGGGCGGCATTATATTGGTCAACGGTCATCTCGTTTACCTGCTTGAGATAGAACGCCTGATCGTTGGCAAGGCTATCTTGGTACGCCGCGTCGGCCGCCGTGGACGTGTAAACTTGCACGGTATCGGCAACGGCCTTCGTCACGGTCTGCTGCTGATCGTTCCAACTTTGGTTCACTTCTCTGGCAGCCCGTGCGAGGGCCTGATCGCGAGTAAACGCCGCACCATCGCTGTTCAAGGCAAAGGTCGCGACGGCGTCGGCCGACTGGGTCGATTGAAAGCAATTAGCGTCCGCGGTGGCGTCGGCCTGTATCTTCGCATCGACCGCCAATTGTTCGGCCTCGTCCGCCGCGTCGTCGGCAAGCGACGTGGCGTGATCGATTATCAGGGGCCGCACCGCTGCGTAGTAACTGCTCGCGTCGGCCGCCAGAGCGGCCTGATACTCGCTCCACGGCGTATGGCCGCTGAACGCGGACCAAGCGCTAATGGCCGACTGCTTCGCTGCCGCCTGGGCTTGAAGCAGGTTGGCGGCGGCGCTCGCCAAGGCGACGTCCCGATCATGGGCTGCTTCGGCAATGGCAACTGCTTGGACCTCGGCGGCGGCATCAACCGCCTTGTCGCAAATCTTCTGGGCCTCGGCGTAGGCTTTGGCCTTCGTTTGAACGGCTTTCGCCGTGATGTCCGCAAGCTTCTGATTGTAGACGGCTGTCGCTTGGTCGGACTTAAGTTGGGCGTCAGCATTCGCGGCCAAATCCTGGGCGTTGGCGTCGGCCATAGCCTTGTCGAACTCGTCTTTGATTTCGGCAATCTTCTTCGTATAGTCCTTCAAGTCTCGGGCTAAGGCATCGCTCAAGTCTCGGAACATTTCCGGATCGGTCGCCGGCACGTAATGCAGGCCGGCAATTTGGCAGGCGTTGGTAAAGAACGTGGTTGCGTTCTGGTACTCGCTGCCACCTGCAAAGTATTGGGTGGGGAGGCCAAACTTGTTCTTGATGTTTGTTTGCGCCGTGACATAGGCGGCACTGGCGGCGTTTTGGTCGGCCAGCAACGTGTCGCTTATTTGGCCCAAAGATGGAATTATCGGCGGATTGCTTACGGCGTTGTTATATGCCGTGTCGGCAGCCGCTTGAGTGGCCTGCAAATCGCTCTGGGCCTTGGCTTTCGCGGCCGAAAAAGCAGCCTCGGCTATTTGCAAGGCCCCCGGTGGATTGCTATTGGAGTACGCCTCATTGGCCGCTGTTTCAGCCTCGTTGAAGGTATCTTGTGCGGCGGTCAAGGCAGCGGGCAACCCGTAGCCGCTTGGATCAAAGGCGGGACCATCGTAGGTCGGAGGCGCTGGGGGCGGATCACCAGTCGTCACCACGGCGGCATTGTCAAACGGGGCGTCCGGCCAGGCGAATGACTGCATCGACTCGGTAGTCTTATCGCCCGAATACGAATTGAGGTTCGACGTATACTGGTCGGCTGCATTCGCGATGTCGGTGGCGTACTGACCGTCGGCAGACTGCATCGTAGATTGCTGAGAATTCGCCGCTTGACCGACCATGCCCTGCTGCAACGCTTGCAGAACTCTGGTTGGCTGCGTCGCTTGCCGCCTGCGCGGCGTTTTGCACGTAGCTTGATGACAGCCCGGCGTTGCGAACTCCGGTAGCATCGGTCTGCCATGTCGGATCTTGCTGACTAAGTGTGCCGACGACCAATTGGGATTCGGACGAAGTTGGATCAGTCGTGTAATAGAACCGCAGGTACGACCAGCCGCCATAGGTCGAACCCGATGGGCTTTGCGAGACTTGCGCGGCAATCGTTACTAGGCCGTAGGCGACGTTGGGATTGGTCAGCACGAAATTGCCACTGGAGTCGGTTGTAGCGGAGTCGTCTTCGGTGCCATCGCCGTTGGTGTCAAAAGCTACCGTATAACCGCCCAACCCCCCGCTGATGTGCCCGCTAATTGAGCGGTCGTTCGTGGCCCCATTGTGATTTGCAGACGTATTTGACAACGTCAACTGACTAATAGTGATGGCATACGCGGGCGACTGGCTCGGAGGCGCCGCACTTTGCCAATCGCTATAAATGTAATTGCCGGACACCAGGCTTTTCTTGGACCCGGACTCGCATTTGTTGCTGGGCCGGATCGAAACTGGACGGCTGGTAAGTGAAGCTCCCATCGGTTGACGTAACGCACACAGAACCATTCGGCGTGCCGTTCCCGACAGGGTCAAACTGAACATGGAGTGTCCCCGCGGCCGCGCTTGGGCTGGGGGTTATCTGGCCGACGACCTCCAACGTGTTCGTCCCCGTGGCATAGACTTCGGAGACGTTGATGAAACTGGGTGTCGGTTGATAATCGAACGTCAATGGGCTGATGCCGGTGGTAGTCCAACCGCTGATATATGACTGGCCGGTGTTTTGGTCGTACCGAATGGTCCGTGCGTAGATGGTCTGGCTTTCATAGCTTAGGCCGACCAGCGTGAGGCTGAACGCTCCTTGTGCGTCCGTGGTTGTGGACTGTTCCGGAGACCCCGAGGACGAAGTGCTCAATTGCACCGTAACACCGGCCAGAGGGCCGCTGTCGCTGACCATCACGTGGCCGCTGATGGTGGGGTCCGTCGCGATGCTCACGCCCGCGGCGACCGGGTCGGCCAACTCTAAATCCAAGAGCGTCGCCGTGGTCGTTGTTGTGGTCGGCTCGTAATCGAACGGCAGTTGCGTCCAGCCATTGGCGGTTGAACTATCGAGATAGCTGCCGGCGGCTTCGTTCCACTGCAAGGCGCGAACTTCAATCGTGTCCGGTCCTGAGGACAAGCCAGTCGGCTCGAAATAGAACTTGCCTTGGGCATCCGTGAGAACCGTGCCGAGATTCGTGGTCGTTCCA
The DNA here is from genome assembly GCA_963707295.1 of uncultured Planctomycetia bacterium. Classification (GTDB taxonomy): domain Bacteria; phylum Planctomycetota; class Planctomycetia; order Pirellulales; family Thermoguttaceae; genus JANXQG01. The sequence continues at coordinate 66,195 of CAVPPL010000005.1, read as the reverse complement.
TGCAACCGGTACTGAATGGCGACGTTTGCAATCGGTGAATTGATATTGCCTGCAATCGTCAGATTGGCGGCCGTGGCAACGCCGCTGTTGGTGCTGATCGGACAGATTGTGCGCAAGCTCTGGATGCTCGGCGCTTGTGCCGCGACCGGCGCGTAGCGGAAGCTCAAGTTTGCAGCGGCTCCGTTCAACGTAGGCGCTTTGCGTGTAGTCGTAGGTATGCACCCATGCCGAAAACGTGTGATCGCCGGCGGTGAGGCCGCCGGGTGTATAGCGGAACGTGCCGTCGGAGGCGGTAGTAACTTCGGCCTCGGCCTCACCATCGCCGTTAGTGTCGATATCCACGGTAAGGTAAGCCACGGAAACGCCCGACGCTCCCGTGATCTGGCCGTCAATAGTCGGGTCTTAACACTATCGGTGCGCCGCCACCAGTCGTCTGCCCCGAAGGATGCGAGACTTCCAGAAGCGTGACCGTTGGAATCACGTAGGCCGCGCGGACGAAGGTAAATGTTTTTGATACCCAAGCGGAGTATTGATAGGAATTGGTCGTGCCATCGTAAAGACTGGACCGCGCCCGAATAGTGACGGGCGTCGCGCTCGGCGATAGCGTTGTGGGCAAAAAACTAAAGGCACCGCTGCTATTGACGGACGCGCTGCCGATTACGGCATCGCTGTCGGTCATTGCAAACTGAATGACCGCATTACTGTAGTTGCTGACCGACGTGTTGACTTGGCCTGCAAGCGTGGGGTCGGAGGCAGTAATGACGCTGAACGACGTAATCGTCGGTGCCGTTTGAGGCTGGTAACTCGTGAAAGTGAAAGTCCGCACTGCGCCGTAAATCGGAGTAAGTTGCACGGCGTCTTGCACCACACTGCGGGCGTAGATCGTGACCGGTGCGGTTGACGACGTTAGCCCGCTCGGCTGATAACTGAAATGTCCCGCACCATCGGTATACGCTGGGACGGCCCCGGAAAAATCGCTGGACTGGCTCAACTGAACAGTGACGCCGGATAGTACCGGTGAATCGGGGTCCAGCGCGCCGGCAATCGTCGGCGACGTGCCGGAAATGACGCCAGAAGGATCGGTGCCGTCCGCCAAGCCGAGGCTCGCCAGTGACGGCGGCGCAGGCGGGACGTAGTAAATAAACGTGAGGCTGGTCGGTGTGCCCTGGACCTGCAGGCCGGTAGCCGGATCGGTCCAAGTCACGCTAGCTTGCACCGTGATGGGATTAGGACTGGAGACAAGCCCTTGAAGCGCATACGAGAACTGACCGCCGGCACTGACCGGAGTGCTTTGCAACGTGTTGGGGTCCAGCGTGCTCAGGTCGCTTCCGACTTCAAAGGTTATAAGACAATTGGTGTAGTTAAGCCCCGCCGCATTTACCACTCCCCAGAGCGTCGGATCGGCCGTGAATGGGCTTGCCCCAGTAGGTCTGGTGGCGTTCATCAGTTCGATGTCGTCAATCGTCGCGGCAATAGTCGGAGTGTACGTCTTGGAAACCCACGGTCCCGATAAATACATCGACGCGCCAGCGTTCCATTCTAGGACCTGTGCCTTTACGGTCTGCTGGCTGTACGAATTGGGCGTGACGGCGTAGGTGAAATTACCGGATTCGTCGGTGCGCGTGGTGGCGTCAGCCGAACCATCCCCGTTAGTGTCAAGTTCAACCAAAGCGTCCGACACGGGGACTCCGTAGGAATTGACAACCGACCCAGTGATCTCGTATTGGGTCGGACCCGCGGCTGGACTACTGATGGCAGATACATTCAGCCCGGTCAGGGCGTAGGTCATCGGCGACGTGGGAAGAGGACTCGGCGGAGTGTGGGTCGTGCTGCTGACTTCGACATCGAATGTCCCGGCATCCTGCGTTAAGCCGCTGGTGGTCGAAGTCGCAAGGATCGCCGTCGAAACCGCCTGCGTATAGGTGTGCGAGACCTGCTGGGAACCACCGGATACTTGTTGTTCGTCGCTGCCGTCGCCCCAATTGATCATCCAGTACAAGGGCGTTGCCTGCCCGGTTCCCACGGTTAGATTCAGTGTGTAATCAACGCCGACGTAGGCGATGTCGCTGCCCGAGATTGCATTGGATGTCTGCGAAACCTGAACCTGAATTGTACCGGCAATCTGCGTCGTTTGCGTGTCGGTGGAGGCAACGGAAATGATTGCCGGGCCTGGGTCGTTGTAGATGTGCTCAACCTGCGTTAATCCGCTGGGCAGTTGCTGCGGAACGGTGCCATCGCCCCAATCAATAGTCCAGTTCTGGAGCGAATCCGTTCCGTTGCCTGCGGCAGTCAGGTTTAGAACATACGGCGTTCCGACGGTCGCGATATTGTCGCCGGAAATGCTGAACGTACCCTGGGCGTGAGTCACTTGGACCACAAACGTCTGGAAATCCTGCTCGCCCTGGCTGTCGGTGAGCAGCACCGAAGCCGTGAACTGTCCTTCGTGGGTGTAGATGTGGCTACCGCCGAAGGACCCCAGGGATGGTATGCCGGCGCTGCCGGCCGTGTCGATAAAAGCCGTGCCGGTTGTGAGCGGCGAACCGTCGCCAAAGTTAATAACGTAGTTGTACGTCTCTCGCATTGCCGGATTAGCACTGAAGCCCGGATCGCTGAACGAGCCAGCGATTTGCAACGGAATGCCGGCCGCCACCGTCTGCTTACCAATGGCGGCAATCGTGGGGGCGACATTGACCATCGGAATCGTCGTCGTGTAGTCGGTTGAATTCCCATGCGTGTCCGTGACCCGTCCCCGCACTGTCAAGCTCGTCACGGTATCGGCAAGGTACTCGGCCGGCACGGTCACCGTGGGCGACGACGAACCCGCGACCTCAAATGTTCCCGTGTTGCCGAAATCGAAACTGTAGGTGAACGCGGCTGTGAGGTCGGGCAGGTTCAAACCGGCCGCGACAGCGAAGCTTACGGTTGCGGTGTCACCTTCGTCGGCCGCGCCGCTGTTGGAAAGGGCGAACATGGCCGTGGGCACCTCGCTCACGGAAACCGCGGTGCTGCCGCTCATCGACCCGCTGCTGGCGGTGACGGTGATGGTCTCGGCCGCAACGGGCGCGGAGAATTGAATTGGATTGACGGCGTTATTGCTAATGCTTCCGTCGCTCGCGCGCCAAGTGAACTGAGGTTGCGAGGAAAGCGAATTGCCGAACTGGTTGACGGCCGTGGCCGTAAATTGTTGTTGCGCATTGACGGCGATTGTGGGCGAATCGGGCGTCACCTGAATGGCGTCCAGATCTTGATTGACGGTCACGTTGACGATGTTGCTGGTGCTGCTGCTGCCCTGCGAGTCCGTGGCGGTCACTCGGAACTGATACGAGCCCGCCTTGGAAAACGTCACGGTAGTGAACTTCGCAGCATTAGTACCATTTATGCTAAAGACCGGTGCCGAAGCCCCTGTGGGTGCGCTCGTCGCCGCCCACGAATAGATCAAATCGGCTTCGCCGTTGCTATCGGCCCCGAGCGCGGAGAGGTTGGTGGTCGTGCCGTCCACGATTGCTGGTACGGCAGTAGGCTGGGCGGTTATGGACGCCGTTGTGCTGCTAACATTCACCTTGGCGATTCCGCTTGCTATGCCGCTGGTGGGCGTAACAACGAGCGTCGCTGTGGTTGCGGTAGCAGACGCGGTATAGAGACCGGACGAGCTTAAAGTTCCGCTTCCCCCAGCCAGATACCACGTGAATGAAGGTTGGGTAGCCAAGGCGACGCCAAATTGGTCGAAGGCGGTCGCGGTGAATTGTTGGGACTGACTGGCAGGGACGGCGAACTGTGATTGGCTGGGCGGCGTTGTAAGCGACGATTCGCCGATCGCAATACTCGACAGCGAACGTGTCACTGACACGGTAGCGGTTGTACTTGTCACCGATTGCCCTAGGGGATTGGTGATCGTCGCCGTGAAAGTATAAGTGCCGGGGCTTGTGAAGGAAACTTCGGTATTCTTTGCGGCATTGCTGCCATTGACGAAGAATGTCGGATCGTCCGCCCCTGTCAACTTGGTGAACGACCACGTATAGGTCAGGTCGGATTCGCTGATGCCATCTCCGCCCAACACCGAGAGCATCGTACTCGAATCCTGCACGGACGTGTCCGCCGCGGCGGCGGGCGTAACCACCGTAGGCGCACTATCGACGATCAACGGGCGAGTGACCGCAACGCTCGTGGCGTCACTATCCGTCGCGACAAGCGAGAGCGTGTAAGCGCCGTTACTGTTGAGCGGGGGTATAGCAATCGAGGAACTCGTACCGCTGCCGGTCGCGACCTGCGTGTTAGTCGAGTCGAGCACCCGCCACGTATAGAGAAGATTCGATGGCGTGGCGGCGATGGAGTCTGTGGCGGACGCGGTGAAGTTTAATGTTGCATTGCCGAGTCCGCCTGATGGACCGGAAATCGTTGCTGTTAACGGCGTAGAGCTTCCTGTGACGTGCCCGCTGCCGCTGACGGAAAGTGATCCGGTGAGCGGCGTCTGTAAGTCGAGCGTACTATTTGCGACGTTCACTGGCCCGGTCAGGCTGCTTGCCGAGCCTGTAATCTTCGTCGTTCCGCTGCCCGTTACGGCGAAGGTGCCGTTGCCAGATAATGGGCCGGCCACGATCAAAGTCTTTCCCGCATCGACCTGGACCGTCGAGCGCGAAGTTCCGATAAAAACCGGTTGGACCAATGTGAAACTTTGGGTTGCTTCGAGGACGCCGCCGTTGATTGTGAGCGGGCCGCTGCCAAGCGGCGCCGCGGTAGCAACCTGCACCGGACCTTGGTCGACTTCCATCGCCGCGACGTTGTTCGTACCCGTCAAGACGAGCGAAGCCGGACCGGTTTTCGCCAGATTCGCGCCAACGATCGCGGACGAAACATTTGCTGGGCCTCCTTCCACGTCAATCGTTCCGCCTGTCCGGCCGAAGTTCAGTATTCCGCCGCTAACCGTGTCGCCGGTTCCCAAAAACGTGAGGGAACTTGCTGCCACCGTGTAGCCGAAGGGAATCGTGATGGTGGTCGTGGACTGGGGAATGATGGCATCGCTATTGGGAATCCAGACTGTCCATGGTCCTGTGGGACTGCCGATTCTCCAACTCTGGTTATTTGCGTTCCACGAGCCTTGGGCGACGCTGTTATCAAAGTAGAGATGGTTGTCGATAGTGTACGCGGGCCCGGTGACCGCGCCGTCGCCCAATGCCGATCCGCCCAACGGATCGCCGTTGGCATCGACGATGGTATTGTCGTCGATCAAGTCCAAGCCGAGAGTGCCCCGGTCGGCGGCGTTCGTGAAGGAAATGTTGTTCACCGTTACCGTGCAAGTCGAACAGTATCCGCTGGCGTCGCGCGTACCCGGCGTGACCGAGTAAATCGTTCCGCTCACTCCGTCGCCGGCAACCACAAAATCCGCGTCGGAGACGTTCGTGACCGGCGCGGTGAACTGCACGTTGAAGGTCACGCTACGGGCGTCCACCGGGTTGCTTGTGGTCGTCGTAATCGAGGACTCCAAAGGCGGTGCTGCCACTACAAAGTAAGGAATCGACTGGCTGGAATATGCCTGCGGCTGGGGATTCCAACTCGCATCGCACAGAAAGACTGAGATATTGACGGAATAGAATGTATTCGGGTCGGCGGGGATGCTGTGGAACGTGTGCGCATTGCTCAAAGCGTGGACGAGCGGCAATCCACTGGAATCGCCGGCCAACGAAAGCTGATGGCTTTCGCTTGTCCCATCGTTCCAATTGATCGAGTAGATGACATGGGTGGTCTGACCCGGGCCGGGATTGGGGACGGTGAAACCGGCAACATTGGCAAGCGAGAAACTCTGGTTCACGAACACTGTAGGGTCGTCGGTGACGTGGCCTACCGGCGACACCGGCTGCAAGGTGGCGACAATATCCGAGGCGGATGCGACTCCCGTACTGTCAAATGCGAAGGTCCCGTCGGCACTTGCCGCCGAGACCTGGACGGCATAGGTCCCCGGTCCAGAAAACGTATGGACGACCCACGGCTGCGCCGATGGTCTGTGGAGCGCTGCCGTCTCCCCAGTTAATCGCCCATTGGCTTATCAGCATCCCGTTGTCATCCAAATGCAGGCGGTAGTCATAGCCGGACGTGGCCATGTTCTCGCCCCAGGCAGCGGGACGGGCGGCAGGATTGTTCTCGATGTTGACGTGAACCTGATGAACGCCGACCACGAACTGGTGGATTTCGGGGATGTTGGGCATGTCCGGCACCTCGACCTGCGGTGTGTACACCGCCAGCGGCCGAACCTGGCTCATATCCGCGGGCAAGTCACCGCTGGGATGCGGATCGGGCGTCATTTGCACGAGCAAGTCGGCAAGGCTATGCACCGGTGCGCCAGAGAGCATCGCCCGCGTCTCCAGTCGCTCGACGGTCAGGTTGCGGAACCCCCGCACTCGCGGGTGGTCGCGATGCAACGGTTGCGGCCAGATAAGTTTTGCGATCCACGAGCGTTTTTTCTTAGCCACGATGAATTCCTCCAATCCTCAAGCGGAGCACGACGACGGGCAGGCCGAAACTAGCCGCGAGCAAAAGCAGTAGCGTCGATGGTTCGGGAACGGGACTTAGCGAGGGCGGAACTTCCGCCTCGGGTACGATTGGCGCAAAGGCCGATGTCGAGCCGATCGTTAGCGCCGAGCCGTCCAACAGGACGCCGGTGCAAGTAATCTCCAAGACTCCCGCCGTTACCGTCGTGCCGCCGCTAAACGTGTTGCTGCCGGACAACACGAGTGTGCCGGAACCTGTTTTCAGCAAGGCCATCGTACCGCTGCCGTCGGCGATCGATCCAAAGTACTGCGATGATCCGCTTGGCGAGGCAATCGTCAGCGTATAGGTTCCGCTTTGGCTGGTGTTGACAGTGCCGCCGCTGCCCGCCAGTTTGGCGAACGACAGGTTCAGACCGTTCACGTCCAGCCGCCCTCCGTTGAGCGTCATGCTGCTGCCTGCCAGCGCCGCCGAGTTGGCAATCTTGAGAATCCCCGATTGAACGACCGTGCCCGCAAATGAATCCGCCACGGAATTGGAGAGCGTCAGCGTCGTCGCCGCGGGGGCCGCGATCATCAAAACCGAAGCTGAACCAGAAATTGCGCCTGAGTAAGTGCTGTTGGACGAACTGGCGTACGTGACGCTGCCGACGATTGTGGCCGCCGTGCTGGGGCTTGCCGTAAGGACCGACGAGCCGTTCAAAATCAAGCCGCCGATGGTGGAAAGATAGTTCCCGACGCCGGCGGTGCCGATGGCAAGTGTCCCGCTTGTAACGGTGACGGTGCCGACGACGTTGCCGGCCGTCGTGGCGAAGGAGATGGCACCGCCGGTCGTCACGACATTGCCGCCGACCGTGCCGGTGCCGGAAAGCACGGCCCCGCTTTGCAGGTTCACGATCGATGTCGATGGAAGCGAACCATTGACGCACAGGTTCCCTGCGGCAATCGTCGTCGAACCGAACAGGGCGTTGCTGCCGGTCAAAGTGAGCGTCGTCGTACCCGATTTCAAGAGACTGCCATAGCCGCGAATCACCTTGCCGTAGGAAAGGTTGGCTGTAGGTGCGATCTGCAAAGTCCCCTGGTTGATAAATGTATCGCCGGTATAGCTATTTAGGCCCGTCAACAGAAGTGTGCCGGTCCCGGTCTTTACTAAAGCCGTGTCGCCGCCGTTATTGGCGACTACGCTCGCAATCGAAAAATCCTGCGCTGTGTTGACCACGAGACTGCCGCTTGCCGAACCGGCCAGCGTTCCCCCGGAAATCGTCCCCGTGGTGTTGGCGAGGATGCCGCCCGATGTGAGCGTCAGCGATCCGCTGCCACTCATCGTCACGCCGAGCGAACCGGAGAGATTGAGGGAATTGGCGGCCTTTGCCACGGCGAAGGGCGACTGCGTACCGGTGGGCATGACGTTTTGGCTGCCGCTTACGGAAAGCTGTCCAAGGTCGCCCGTCGTATAGCTCGCCAGAGGTTGAATTGTGTATGGGGTGCTCGTCGTGCAGCTCGCAAAATCGGTCGTGCCATAGAACAGGCCGCCGCTGAGAATACCATTGACGAGCGTGGGCGGTGAAGCGAACTGGATTTGCGGGAGAGTCGCGGAGTAGGTGGCGGTCACGCCGGTTGCCGGCAACGGTGCGCTTCCGCTGAATTGCAGTGCCGGCGTGTAGAGCGTGCCGCCACTTCTGCTGGCCGAAATGGCATTCTGGCCAGCACTGAGGATGAGTGCCCCCGCCGTTGCCCCTCCATTCACGGAACCGTTGGCGCTGAATACAAGATTGCCGCCGGAGAGCGCGACGTTGGTGGTGGGCGAAAGCTGGCTTGGGCCGCTATTGCTGATTTCGAGCGTAGCGCCTTGGGCAATGGCTATCGCCGATGTGCCGTTGAGCGAGCCGACCGTGCTGACGGCCAAAGTGCCGCCGGTGACTTGCGTGGTTCCCGTGTAGGCGGCGGACCCGGCCAGCGTGAGCGAGCCAGGACCGGTCTTTTGCAGCGAGCCGCCGCCGCTTAGCAACCCGCTTAACGTCAGGTTCGCCGCAACCCTGTCGATCTGAATCGCGCTTACGCCGGCTGAGGCAAGAGTGACCGGGCGATTGCTGCTGGTCGATACACCCGTGTATTCCATGGTGGTTGCGCCGCTTGTGGCCAAGGCGAGCGAGCCGCTTCCACCGCCTAGCGGACCGGCCGCGTACAGGTTATTGAATGTTGCGATAATGAGAATGCCGCTGGTTACCGAGAGTGAACCGGCGTAATCGCTTGTCGTGTTGGCCAGTGCCAATACTCCGCTGCCAGTCTTCGTTATGCCGCCGTTTCCTGAGAGTTGACCCAACAGGGTCAGGGTGCCGCTATCGACCCTAAGCTGGGTATTTGTGCTGCCCATCATGATCGGGCCACTGAGACTGTTGCTATCCGACGTATTCCTCAGCGCACCAACACCGCCCATGCCGGCGCCAGCCACCATCATTGGCTCGGGGGGAATGGCGATGCCACCGTGGAGTTGTAGCGTCGCCCCGTTGCTGACCGAAACCGTGCCGCCGCCGGCGCTCATGCCCAAGGCCCCGGCGTTGGACGCATCCAAAGTGCCGGCTTGTAGGTAGATCGAGCCGAGAAATCCCGCGCCGTTTGCACCAGACAAATACAGGGCACCAGAGCCGGTCTTGGTGACGTTGTAGCCGCCCAACAGATAATTGGGTAACGTCAGCGAACCGCTGGCGGTGTTGATCAGCGTGTCGGCACTGAGGAAGACCGGCCCGTCCCAAGTGTTCGCGCCCTGGAGGTTTTGCAGGGCTCCGACATTGTTCGCCCCAGAACCGCCGATGGACAACGTCACGTTGGCGACATTCATGCCGGTGGCGTTTTGCAGTGCCAGTGACGCCCCGACGTTAACGATAGTGTCGTTTCCGGTCCCGCCCAGTCCCAAGGCATAGGCGTTTTGGATGTTCAGCGCGCCGCCTGGACTCCGACGCCGCCGGAGAGCGGATTGTTGGCCGCAAGAACGACCGTGCCGCTGCCGGTCAGGCTCACACCTCGGGTGGTTGTAATGCCGCCGCCGAAGGTTGTACTGCCGTAATTGTTGACCGTCAGGACGTTGCCGTTGGCGTCGATGGCCGATTGGACGTTAAGCGTGGCCCCCGGGTTCACGGTCCACGTCGCGCTGGTGGTGAGGGAACTAAGAGTCAACCCGCCGCCGCTAAGCGCAACGCTGCCGGCCGAGACGGTGAGGTTGTGGAGCGTTTCGGGGGTGGGGAGCGTGACGTTGATTGCTCCGGTGCCATCGCTGCCGGCCGAGAACACGGCGTCGGAGCCTGTAACCCACGGTCCCGCAGCCACCGTGCCGGCTGAGCTCGTAGTCCAGTTTGATCCCGACCAACTGCCGCCAGTGTCGCCGGAACCTGGAGACGAACCGTTGGCGTCCCAATAATACGGAGCGGCCCGAAGGCCGGCGGTTGACATGCCGCCCACAATCGCTGCGGCAAACGCGATGAAAAAAAGCGTGAAGCTTCGATGGGGAGTTACGGACACAATGACCTCCCGGTCTGGCACGTCGAGCCCTCCGGCGTGAAGCCGCCAGACAAGGCACGCTCAGGCCATCATTTGTTTGAATCGAAGGCGAAACAGGGCGTTGAATGCCCGATCGGACAGGCCATAGTCCGGGCACCCCAAGAAACGAACGGAGTGCCGCACTAAGGCTGCTTCAAGAGCCCCGAGCAAGGGGCGCAATAGAACAGCACCCAGCCGGCACCCCTTTCGGGGCTCCAGCCAAGCACTGCTTCTATTGTTCAAGGGCCATTCAGCCCAGGTTGCTCGTTTTCTTGAAAGCAGATGACTTGACGCTTTCACGCGTCGATTCAAGTTGTGTGGATTGGTTGTCTTGTTCTTAGGACTGGTTTTGTTCTCCGCGTGGCGGATGTTTTCGGCCGCTCGGACGATCCGGGGCCGAGTATGCAAACAGGCTAACGACGGTATCTACCGCTGTCAATGGCCCCCGCATGGATTTCGTTCTCACATGTTTTCGTGCGAAAATCCGGCCGCCAGGCGTAGAACATCCGCCGAGTATACAATTGCGAATTGCAGCAACAATTGGGCGCGTCCTAGCACCGAATCGCTTAGAGTTGATACTTCATCTTTACCAGCGACCAAGATAACATGATGTTGCTTTGTTCTTTTGTCGGCAATTCCGGCTCGAAGGCAGGCGCATGAGTCGTCGGTGTCCCGCTCGTCCTCGTCAAAAAGAAGCAGCCGACAATCATGGTTTGCTGCGGTACGCAGCAACCTTCTTCAACCCCGTCCGCACTCCGTTTTCGCGGCCGCTTTTCCGCTCTGTTTTCCACGGAACACACAGGCCGCGTGAATGAAATACGCATCCTGCACGAAACGGCGGCAAGTCGTAGTATCCTCGCAGCTTGTGCTCGCTCCGGCATCAGCTTCGACGATCAGGAACGCCGGCGTGGCATTGCTGCGGTACGCAGCAACCTCGCGCTGCCGTCCGATCGCCCGCGGCGGCACTCCGTTTCCGGCCTTGTTTCCCCCGGAACATCCAGGGAAGAGGGAAGAAAGGAGTGGGGGTTTGGGGGAGAGGAAAACTTGGGACGATGTTGTCCTCTCCCCCAATGACTGGCGACATTGGCTCCAGGTACACTTTGTTTCCGGGCTCGCTTACGCTGTGATTTGTTCAACCTAAGTGGGATTTGCACCCGCTGACGATTTGGCGGTAAGGTCGAAGGTCGCTTGAGCTTCGGAGCAGTGGTCATCCGGCGGTGCTGTAATAGCGCTGCACTTGAAAGGCACTAGCTGTCTTGATCTGGCATTTGTTGACGGTTGATCTGATTCCATTTCCCTGAAACTGGCCAGAACCTCTTTGTGCCTAAAAAGCCGCGTATGCACTTTACAGCGGCAGGGGGCGAAAACCGGAAAATAGGAGCGGGAAAGAGTTAAGTGCGGGCGGCGCATTGAGCACCGACTCAGCACATTTGCAACGCGGAAGATTGGGAGGAGGTCGCGCTGTCCGCTGTAGACTTGTCCTTGACGGCTTTTGGGGACTCCCCCACTTCAAGCAAGTTCTTCTGCGCCGAAGGTGAGCGCTACAAGCCGCGTGCGGCCATCGCGCCATGCGGGCGGAAGGTGCGTCAGCGTCCGGCACGGACCGGAGCGCAGCCAGAAAGTACGCGGTCGCCGCAGGCGAGGCGTCAAACCGATAGCAAGAGAACGTTTTCCAGTATGCAATTACCGTAGGCAAGCGAGCTAACAGATTCCTAATATTGCTTGCATTCACCGACATTAGCAATGCGTAATGAACGCCCTTGAAATCGACACCAACGAACGGATTTGCGGCCATTGGTGGGGTTTCCATCGTTAGTAGGCGGGACCTACAATTTGCGCCGCTAGATTCTTACCCCACATGGAACCTGGTCTCAGGCGTGTCTCCCGGACTCGAATGCAGCTCCGGGAGCAGAGACGATGCCCAGCGGCTGGAAACGGCGCTGCGTTTTTCGTTGCGAAGGCCGCAAATAATCTCTCGTCACGTTTCCACGCGCCATTCTCCTGTTTTTTTTGAGGCATTATATGACGTCAAACACCTTCGTGCGGGGTTTTGCGGGCTTGGCTTTCTGGGTAGTAGTGGCGATCAGTGCTAAAGCGCAAGACATCACCTATTTCGTGGCGAACTATCCCAATGCCCAGGTTGACTCAGTGGTCGGTGGCCAAGATACGGTCACTGGGGAGATTACGACTGACGGGTACGTTGGGACGACCAGCCTACTGTTTAATAGTCCCATCTTAAGCGGATCGTTCTCCGTGACCAACGCCGCAGGCTTAACTTACAGCGTTACTCAAGCACAATTCAATGATTCCTCCGGCCTAATCCAATTCTCACCCACAACCATCTCCACTTCTCCGGGAGATTACTTTGATATGTACGGTGCCGTCACTGGAGTCCCCCATCTCGTTTTGAACCTAGCTTATGGGGACGACACCACCACTGGCGTCCAGTACTTCGACCTCTATGAAGCGGGTCTGAGTTATAACAGAATATCAACGTTTCCCCCACTTCCCCCACTCCCCCCGTACTTCTCGTCGGGTTCACCGGGATACTCTTATGGCGTCCAGGACATGTTTGGCAATGAAACTTCACCTGGAGGGCTGATCCTGGGTGGCTCACCGGCGCCATTCACAATCGCCACGGCCGCCGCGTCCTTTCCCATATCCGTAGGGTGGGCCAATCCCGTCAATGGCACTTGGAGCGTTGCATCCAACTGGACGCCAGCCAATGTGCCGACATCGACAATTAGCGCGAATTTCAATACCGGCTCGACAGCACCGTACACTGTGACTCTCTCGGGTTCTGCCGCGGCCAACAACGTGACGGTTGAAGGCGATAGCGTTACGCTAAACTTGGGCAGTAATCAACTTGCCCTCGCTGGGGCTCTTAGCATTTCAGGGTCGGGAGGTCAACCAGGCTCGCTCACTATCGCGGGCACGACGGGCAGCAGTGCGGTCGTTGCCGGTGGTGTGGGCGTTGGCCTGCCAACGGACTCCGTGCCAACATCCATTGCACGATACAATCGTTTGAGCATCCTGCAAGGAGCGACTCTCACGGGAAACGTTACGACCAACCCATCAGGGCAACTCTTGGGAAACGGGACCATCGTGGGAAATATCGTAAATGGGGGAGTCGTGAGCCCCGGATCGTCCACCACGCCAGGGCAGCTTCTGATTGGCGGGAACTATTCCCAGAGTGCGTCCGGAGCATTGAACATTCGTGTCAACGGTACTTCGGCTTCCGGGAATTTCGATTCACTAGCGGTTACTGTCGGCGCGAGCCTGAACGGTAAACTGGGCGTGACGACGTTCGGAAGCTCCGCCAGTCCCGGATATCTTCCATACAATGATACTTTCAATATCGTGACCGCCGGTGGTTCAATGTCAGGTACTTTTTCCAACGCCCCTGCGGTCGTGCAGACTTCTTTCGCCGGTGATGGCAATACCTCTGGCGTGTTCGACGTTTCCTATGGCAGCAGCGGCGTAGCCCTTACCGACTTCCACCAGGTGCATGTACTTTCCTACGGCGTCAATTTCACCGACGGCTCATTGTCCGGAGGCAGCGCTGCGTCAATGGTAAGTGGCGCATTCACGAATGTTGCCGGCGTTGTCGATAACACTGCAATTTCGCTGTCATCGTCACAATCTAATAACGGCCAAGCTCTCCTCACCAACATATCTGCGATGGCGGCCAATGTTCATTCCGGCGACACCTGCATTTTCTTTATTACTTCCCACGGTCAGCACTCCTCATTGCAAAACGGGGAAGAGGCGCCGATCTCTACCCAAAAGGATGTCAATATGATGATCACAGCCGGAACAACGTCATCACCAACAGATCTTTACCTTTCAGATGGGGGGAGCTTCCTTTCCGGGGCAACCCTCGCTAAAGCGTTTAGCAGCGCGAATTGGGTTGGTGTTAACAAGCTCTTTGTTGTTGATTCTTGTTACGCTGGCGGCTTATGGTTTGGCCCCAGCGCGACGGGCGGCAGTATCGCGTACCTGTCCGGGCTCGACCATCAGCGCAATTATTGCTGCTGCCCCGGAAGGCAGCCTGGCTTGGTCCAACACTGCAAACAACATCGGCTTCTTGTCCGAGGCGCTTACGCAGACATTGGACAATCTCGGCACAGCCAAATTGACATTAAGTGCGCTCGAAGCCGACATAAATCAGCATATTAGCCAAGATGAGATTCAGTTCCTTTACCACGACCAGGTTATATATGGCTCCAACGGTTATCTTGAGAGCCCGGAGTGGGACGGTGTTTTTCCCACGTCGAATAATCTTATGTCGGAGGCGACAAGCGATTTCACACTCGATCTGGGAGGTAACGCCCAAACGGTCCCGGAGCCACCGACGTTGATGCTTGCAGCGGTTGGCACGGCAATAGCGATAATTACGCGACGAATTTGCCGCCACCGACTGCCTGCATAGGGTCGTTTATAGTCGTATTACTCTACTCGCACGCCATGCCCGTGCCCGGCATCCAACGGGCGCGGATCGTTCGGTGGAGGAGGCTTAAGGCTTTCCAACATTTGTTTTTCCTGTTCGTCCGCGGGCGTGTATTGTTCCTGGAAATACTCTGCTGCAAGTGCGCGCTGCGCGGCAAGTTGTCCTTGCTTGGCTGCTTCGTGCCACCATTTGAGACCTTCTTCTCGATTCTTAGGAACGCCTGTACCATAAAAATACAGACAACCCAGTGCGTATTGCGCGTCCCTTATTCCCTGCGCCGCAGCGAGTTGCCAGTAGGTCACCGCTTTTCCATAATCTTTGGCGAGTCCATCACTGCCCTTGAGGTATCCAAAACCCAGCTTTGCCGCAGCCGCCGCGTTTCCTCGATCGGCGTCGTCCTCAATCTTTGGAAGGTCGCTCGCCGCGAAGCGGAAATCTTGAGTGCCAATTGTTATCAGATTCTCTGCGACCGCGGACCAGGCGTTTTTGTTGTTGATTTCGGCTTGATCAGGGTTGGCAGCGGTTGGCGTATCCGCCGCCCAAGCGGCGAGAGGGAAAACCGGCAGGCAAACAAGCATCAACAGACTTTTCATAACCAGATTCGTACAATAGAATTGCGAAATGGGCCATATCATACACCCCTGAGCGTTAATGATGTCTTAACGCGAGGACTCAACGCAGATTTGGCTCCGGATCATCGCTCTGCCGCTGTTTTGCAAGGCGCTGCTGGTGCGTCATTTCACGGTGAAGATTGCTGGTATAGCTGGATTCAAGCCCGAAAGAGGCGAACTTTTTAGCCATCGATAGCCACGTAGATTTGGCTGAGGGATCAGAATCTGCCTCCGGCACTTCTGGACCGGTAGGAGTCTCCGCGTCGGAAACAACTGCTGCTTCCGCTCGCCGGCGAATACGTGCCGTCACCGGTTCCGCGGCGGTGATCGACCGTTGGCCGGCGCGCTGCGGTGCGAGTTCAATCGTTTGCAAGGCTTTAAGCGCTTTGATTTGTCCGGCCAGTTCAGCTACGGTCAATCCACCGGTTCCCTCATCAGGCACCCGGCCCGACAGCCCAGCCTTCAACAGGTCGCGCAATTCGGTGAGTTCTGCGAGATAGCTTTCATGGCCAAATGTCGCTCCCAACCGCGACTGGTAGTCGCGGAGTTGAGATTGAGCCAGACCCAAATCTTCGCCAACGCGCTTTGCCTCTGGACCATAACCTTCGACGAGTCGTTCCACGGCATTGAACACGGCCCGTGGTCCTTGATGCTCGCGCAGCGACGTTTGCCGCGTCAATGCGCCTTCAACAAAGACGTCCGGCGGCACTTGCGAATGCAGCACAAAGCCGAACTTCAAACCATGATAAGTGCCTAACTCGAATCGCGTTGGCTCGCGCACAAACAGTGGAAGTGAATCGAGTTGCCCGGTAAGGGCAGGCATTACGTCCTCGCGGAGGCACTTGTGGCCGGCGATGACGACCGCGTCGTCCGCGTGCTGCTGTATAGTATCTCGGTCCGCTTTAAGTTTGGCGATTCGCTCCGAAAGCCCGGCAATCGTCTTCGGTAAATCCTGCACATTACGGCGGGCGACGTATTGTTCGTCCATGTGGTTCCTTTTGAGGAGGGCCAGCCGCTGCAACTCGGCGTCGGCCTCCGCCAGCGTCAGTACGGCCGGATTGCCAGAGGCAATGGCTTTGACCTCGGCATAGGATAATTCCTGTCCGCCAATGTCGTCGGCGCGGCGCAGACAGTTATTGCCGGTAATGACTTGAGCAATGAAGCGGGCTTTGGTTTCCAGCGCCTGCCACATGAAGGCGTCGAAGGAACCTTCGGTAACATAACGATAAATTGCCACTTCCGCGTTCTCGTTGCCTTGCCGCAAGATGCGTCCCTCGCGCTGCTCAATCTCGGCGGGCTTCCAAGGGGCGTCGAGATGGTGCAGCGCAACAAGTCGTTTCTGCACATTGGTGCCGGTTCCCATTTTTTGGGTGCTTCCGATCAGCACGCGAACCGAACCTTGCCGGACCTTCTCGAACAGCGCTTGCTTTTTGGCATCCGACTCGGCTTCGCCGATGGTGGCGATCCGCTCGGCTGGGACGCCATGCGCTATCAGTTTTTTAACGATGTCATCGTAAGGAGAATAGCCCCAAGGCGTCGGGTTGACGCCCATATCTGCAAAGATCAATTGTGTGCCGCGTTTTTCCTTCGTCTGGTCCCAGATGGCGGCGACGTTCTCGACGAGTCGGTTAATTTTCGATTCCGGAAAATCCTCTGCGTCGGCGGAAAGCATCTTTGCATCAATCGCCAATTTGCGGCCATCGGTGGTAATCTTCAGTGCATTGTCTTCGCGCGGGTCGATCTTTTCGTAACGTATCCGTTCGTAGCGTTCGACTAGCTTATCCTGCAATGCGCTCTGTTCGGGCGACATCGGGCAGGCGACGATTGTTGCTTTGCCGCCTGCAAGGTTTGGCCGGGGCAGGTTGAGCATTTCGGCAGTCTGTACGTCGGCGAAAGAACGAAACATCTGCTGGAGTTCCGGCAGATTGTTGAACTTGGCGAAACGGCTGCGCGGCGCAAGCTCGTCCCGTCCGGCGTGATTTCCATCGTGTCGATGACTTCGCCGAATGTGGCCGCCCAGGCGTCGAAATGCTCGATGCCGCGAGATTTAAGTCCTTCTGGATCGAGGAAGCGCTGCATGGTATACATCTCGACCATCGTATTCGATATGGGCGTTCCGGTGGCGAACGTAACGCCGTGCCCCGGATGAAGCTGGCCCAAATAGCGCGCCTTCATATAAACGTCGAACGCTCGCTCGCTGCCACCGGTCTGGATGCCGGCGACGCGGTCCATCTTGGTCGGCGTTTCCAGATTCTTGTAATAATGTGCCTCGTCGATAAAGATGTGATCGACGCCCAGTTCGTCAAAGACGAGGCCGTCGTCTTTCTTTTTCTCGGCCAGGAGATTCTTAAGGCGATCTTCTCTGGCCGCCTTCTGTTTCTCGATGGTCTTGATAATGTTGCGGTTGGGCTTGTTCATGCTGGCATGTTCGATGAGCAACTGCTGGTACTCCTCGATCTGCTCAAGCAAGAACTTCTCCTGGTAGTCCCGCGACATGCCGATCCGCTCAAAGCTGCTATGGGTGACGATGATCCCGTCCCAATCGCCGCTGGCGATCTTAGCGGTGAGGAACTTCCGCCGCTCGCGCGTCAGGTCTTCCTTGGCGGCAATTAAAAGCTTAGCGTTGGGATAAAGCTGCATAAACTCGCGGGAGAACTGCTCCAGCAAGTGATTGGGCACGACGTATATCGGCTTTTTGAGGAGACCGGCCTGTTTCATCTTCATGCCGGTGGCGGCCATCGTAAAGGTCTTGCCGGCGCCGACGACGTGGGCGAGTAGGGTATTGCCGGAACTCATGCCGCGCCACACGGCATCGCACTGGTGCGGACGCAACGTGAGATTGGGATTCATGCCGGAGAAGTCGAGGTGCGAACCGTCGAACAGCCGCGGCCGAAGGTTATTATAGATGTCGTTATAGATCCGCACGAGGCGCTCGGTGCGCTTGGCGTCGGTAAATATCCAACTGCGGAAGCGTCCTTAATGAGGCGCTGCTTTTCCTTGGCGGCGAATGTCGCTTCCTGATTGACGACCCGTTCCTCGTGGCCACCGTTCATGATCGTGTCGTAGATGACCGGCGTTTTCATGTTGAGGGCCAGTTCCAAAAGCCACGTGCCGTTGGCCCGCGACGTGCCGAACTCGCTCGTGGCGCCGACGGACTTTTCGGCGACATAGTCGGCATCGAGCTTCCAGACGGCATCCTTGACCAGATGCGAGACCTGGATCGAAGTGGCGCCGCGCGGAAGAGTTCGGCCGCGAATTGCCGGATGTCTTTAATCGGAATCCACGGCGCACCAGACCGGCGTCGATGTCGCCCGGCAGCACGTCCTCGGGCTGCACTGCGCGAAGCGCTTCGGCATTTCGGGCATATTCCTGTCCGGCCCGCTTGGCATTGGCAAGTTTTTCGCGGACGTTGCCGGAGAGATAGGCGTCGGCCGTCTGCCAGCTTTTGGATTCGGGGTCGAGATAGATCAAATCGCCCAGTTCGGCAATGATTTGGTTTTCGGGCTTGCCGTAGAGTTCGGCGATATAGGGAAGGTCCACCACGCCGCGCTGGTTCAGCGAAACGAGCAAGCCTTCCTCGGCGCTATTCACTTGGGTGACGGGCGGCGTCTTGCCCACTACGTCGCGGGTCATGATGTCGGCCTTTCGGGCCTTTCCAGTCAGCTCGTCATAGTCTTCCAGCGACATCACCAGCATGGCGTCGGGGTCTTCGCGGAACTTGACGATGTTCGGCATCCGGCGAATGTAACTGCCGTCCGCCGCTTCGCTGATGGTCGTCTTGTTGATCGGGCCGTAGTACATGACGAAGCGGTCATAGGCCCAATTCAGTTCCCTGCGGGCCTCGGTGCGGTCTTTTTCCGGCCAGTCGTCGTTTTGCGACTTGAGTACGCGGCGGGCGCGGTCGCGTAGGCCAATCAGGGCGGCCACCCGCTTGCCGGTCATGGTGCCGTCGGCGCGAAGCGTCGTGCCGCCATAGACGACCGGCACGGCTTGGCCATTCACCATTTGGCAAATCCTGCGGTCTTCGGCGACGAAAAAACTGCCCTCGCCAACATGTCGATCCAGTGGCGGAGGGTTGAAGGATGGTGTTGGCACCGTCGCCCTGTTCGTCCGATCAATGGCTATCGGCGCGAAATACGGCAAGCGGTAGACCGCATCCCAAAGCTGTTTTTCGAGGTCACCGTTGCTTTTGACGCTAATGCCTTCGCCGTCGTAGAGCGTGTCTTCGATACTCATCTCGCCGAGCACCATTTCCGGATGCCGTGCGAAATAGCGGTTGATCGACACTTCGCGGTCACCGATCTCAAGGGGCATTGAGTTCTGCCATTCGGCTTCCTCGTGGCGGGCCGGCTCGCCGGGGCGCGCTTGCGCAGGAAGACGATGTCGGTCACTACTTCTGTGCCTTCCCGTTTGAAGGCGTCGGACGGTAGGCGGATCGCCCCGATGAAATCGGCCTTCGACCCCAGATACTCGCGAACGGCCGCGTTTTGCCGGTCGAGCGTGTAGCGCGATGTGACCAGGGCCACGATGCCGCCAGGCTTCAGGGCATCGACCGATTTGGCGATGAAGTAGTCGTGCAGGGACATTTTCTGGCCACGATAGTCGAGCGTCAAATTGGCAAACGGCACGTTTCCGATCGCGGCGTCGATGCGGTTTTCTGGCAGTTTGGTGTCGCGGAAGTTCTCGATGCGGATATCTTGATCGGGGTGGAGTGCCTTCGCGATACGACCGGAGATGGAATCGAGTTCCACGCCGATAAAGCGCAGTTCTTCACATCCCTGGCTAATGAAGTTGCCGATGCCGCAGCCCGGCTCTAAAACCGTGGCGTCAGCGGGAATGCCCAAGCGGGCAATCGCTTCATGGATGGCGTCGATGACGGCGGGCGACGTATAGAAGGCGTTGAAGGTCGTGCGTTTGGCGCTGGCGTATTCCTGTGGCGTGAGCAGGGATTTGAGTTCGTGGCCGAGCGCTTTCCAGTCGGGGGAATGGAAGCTGTGGGTAATCGGGTCGGGAAAAATGCGAAGCGCCAGCGGCCCGAAGCCCGAGAACTGGGCGAGCACCCTTCGTTCTTCTTCGGTGGCCCGCCGCTGTTCCTGCTCGATCTGCTTTAGGGTGCGGATGGCTGCCAGTACGGCGTGGGCCTTGGCCTTGTCGCCGGCGGGCATCGGGGTAAGCGGCGGCTCCGGCGTGACATGGGCCGCGCTGGCGGATGCCGGGGGAATGGGCTTGTGCGGTTCCGGGCTGTCCTGAGTGCTGTGTATGGCACGGCCAGGCGGGCTGAGTAAGGCGTTGCCAGAGAAGGCCGCGGGCGGGGGTGCGGCCGTAGAGAGATCGCTGGTAACCGGGTCAAACAGCGAGGGCGGCTTTCGCCACGGTCTCAGCCGCGCCGCGTGTGACGGCGGAGAAACAGCATCGCCGCGTCGAGGAACAGCGGTTCGGTTTCCTCCTGCGAATCGCTGGGCAAATGATGCTCCGTTTCCTTGAGCGCTATCTCCAGTGCTTCGCTGGCGATCTGCACCGGGTGGCTGCCCGGCCGCAGCGGCTCCAGCATTTTCTTCCACGCCTCGTGGCTGGCCTTCAGTTCCTTGGCGTAGCGTTCCACCGTCGCCAGCAGTTTGCGGCTCTTGCGAAGCTGTTCGTGCGTCCGGGGCTGTTGCTGCAACAGTTCGTGAATGATCGTCATGTACTGCATGATTGCCTCCATCGGTTTGAGTAGCTGGATCGTCCGGCGGCGCAGGCGTATCGCCCGCGCCGCTGAAGAACAGCGAGCGTTGTCGCCGGTCGGGTGGTCTTCGGACCATAAGCCGAAGACCGTCAGAACGGGATCTCCCTGGTCTCGATGCCTTTCTCCTGGCGGATTTGCTTGCAAACCTCCTGGTAGAGACGCTCGGCCTCGATGCGGGTGGTCATGGCCGATTCAAAGCGCAGCGGGCGCGTCCATACCTTCTCGGCCGGATTCCAGCGGTAGCCGGCTTCCTTGACCATTTCGAGGACGGCCTGGCTCGGCTTGTCCTCGGAACGGCCCTCGCCGAACATGATCGCCATCTGGCGGTCGCGGCGGCTTTCCATCAACCGCACACCGGCCTGGAAGTCGCTGGCGATGCCGAACGGGTCGGGGATGGGCGCGTAGCTCTTCTTTTCGACGCGGTCGGCGAAAGCCGGGCCGGTGTCGCTGCCTTCCATCGCTTGCGGATCGGCCACGATTGCCGGCGCGTCGGCAACTGCCGTAGCGGTTTCAGTGTTCGACGATTCTTGATCGGGAGTGTGTTTACGCGGTGACATAGAAACTTCTCCTTTGGTTGTTGTTAATAACTTTCCTAACGAAAAGTAATAAACATTAACACAACTCGACATGCTAGCGCAAGCGAGGAATTATGCGGCTCTCCGAGTGTTTCAAAATGGAACGGGATTCTTTTTTGCACGTTTCTCGCGAGTACTGCCGGAAAAACTGCTGCGCGAAACGGCCACCGCGATGTCGCTACGTGCGGTTGCAATACGAGGCTTAAATCTGCTGGCAAAGCTGCCCGCCGGATGTCATGAATTGATATGGCATACACGTCGCGCGTTGATTCCGGTTTGCCCGCACATGCCACCGGTGCGATAGGCAGGCGTCGGCGCTAGGCAGTGCATAGGGAAGACGCCTGGTGATTAAAATGCCTTAACACATGAATGTCTCTGTTACCATACTCATGCCTCTTTAGTCCCGATTATGCCCGCGTGGGCCTGCCTGGGCCTCCTGTCCCCAATACCGTCTGACGTTCCGGGAACGTAGCTTCGCTCAGCATGGTCGCGAAGCCGGCGGAGCGGCCCTGCCGGAGGATGGTCTGTTGAGCAAGCGACCGTCGAAAGTGAGAGTCCAATCCCGCTGCGAGATCACCGTTAAACACAACCTATAGGCGAGTAAAATAAATCTCTTGACAGGTTTTGGGCGGAGGCACGGCGAGGCAACAAGCTCGGTACATCGAGGCAAAGAGCCAGCCTCATCGTTTTGTTAATCATTTCTTAACGAATCTGTGCTACCCTCAACGCGAGTATGCTGCACATTACCCAACAGCAAAGCGCCAAGGACGCCAAGGGTTACTACGCCACCGCCGACTACTACAGCGAGGGCCAGGAGTTGGTCGGCCTGTGGGGTGGCAAGGGCGCCGTCCGGCTTGGGCTCGAAGGGACGGTCGATAAGTTCTCCTTCGACCGGCTATGCGACAACCTCCATCCGCAAACGGGTGAGCCGCTCACGGTGCGGACCCGCTCGGAACGGACGGTTGGTTACGACTTCACGTTTTCGGTGCCAAAATCGGTATCGCTATTATACGCCTTAAGCGGCGATGAAGGCATACTGGACGCCTTTCGCTCGGCGGTCGCCGAGACCATGCGGGAGTGTGAGTCCGAGATGAAGACCCGTGTCCGCGGGAGGGGCAGGATGCCGACCGGGTCACGGCCAACATGGTCTGGGCGGAATTCATCCATACCACGTCACGGCCGGTGGGCGGGATTCCCGATCCCCAGCTTCATGCCCACGTATTCACTTT
Source organism: uncultured Planctomycetia bacterium (assembly GCA_963707295.1). Taxonomy (GTDB): domain Bacteria; phylum Planctomycetota; class Planctomycetia; order Pirellulales; family Thermoguttaceae; genus JANXQG01. Next base: position 43,592 of record CAVPPL010000005.1, on the reverse strand, counting down.
CAACACGACATGGGATGACACGGAAGAACGCTGGAAGGCGGGACAATTCCGCGAACTCAAGCGCGACGCCCCGTATTTTCAGGCAGCCTTCCGCGTGCGTTTGGCGGGCAAGCTCCAGGACTTGGGTTTTGGCATCAACCGCAAGCGAGACGATTTCGAGATTGAGGGGATGCCTTCTGACGTGCTGAAACGCTTTTCGCGGCGGACAGAGATTATCGAGAAAGAGGCTGAGAAGAAGGGTATCACCGATCCCGACCGCAAGGCGGAACTGGGGGCCGAGACCCGCGAAAAGAAAGCCAAGACAGTCGGCTGGGAAAAGCTCCGCCAAGCCTGGGATGCCCGGCTCAATGATAAGGAGCGGCGAATGCTCGCGTCGGTCCATGCCAGAGAGAAGGAAGCGGCCCGGCCAGAACCGTTCGAGGCGGGGGCCGTCGATTACGCTGTCGAGCACTCCTACGTCCGCGAGGCGGTCGTGCCCGAGCGAAAGCTGGCCACCGAAGCCCTGAAACGCGGGTATCGGCGCCGTCACCGTGGCGGATGTCCTGAACGAGATCGAAACCCGCCCGCTGGTCCGCAGCCAAATCGATGGCCGGGCGATGGCCACCACGAAGGAGATGCTGGCCCTGGAAAAGAAGCTCATCGAGTTTGCCCGCGACGGTCGCGGGCGCTGCCGTCCCCTAGGCGATCCCAAGCGGCCATGCTCGCGCGACTGGTTCAACGATGGGCAGAAGGAGGCCGTAAGCCACGTGTTGGGTTCGCGCGACCGGGTAATGATTATCCGCGGTGTCGCCGGCACGGGCAAGACGACGCTCGAACAGGAAATCGGCGAGGCCCTGGCCGAGGCCGGCTGTTCGGTCGTCGCGCTGGCAGTCGGTCAAGGCGAGTCGCGAGGTGCTGCGACAGGAAGCGGGTTTTACGACCGCCGACACGGTGGCCAAGTTCCTAAAAGACAAGGCCATGCAGGAATCGGCCAAAGAAGGCGTCATCCTGGTCGATGAGGCAAGCCAACTCGGCACACGGGAGATGATGCAGATCTTCGCCGCGGCCGACCGGCTAAACGCCCGCGTCCTGCTGGTCGGTGACCGGAGGCAGCATCGTAGCGTCACGGCCGGCGAACCGCTGAAGCTGCTGGAGGAGTCGGCCTGGCTCAAGGTGGCCGAAGTCACGGAAATCCTGCGGCAGCAGGGCGACTATAAGAAAGTGGCAAAGGCATTGAGCGAAGGCCGGACAGCCGAGGGATTCGAGGAATTGGACAAGCTCGGCTGGATCAAGCAGGTGGAGGATAGCGGCCGCTACAAGCAGTTGGCCGTTGCCTATCTTGCCGCCGTCGCTGAAAAGAAGCGGGGCGGTGAAAACAAGTCGGCGCTCGTCGTGTCGCCCACGCACGCCGAGGCGGACCGCATCACGGCTGCCATCAGGGCCGGGCTGAGGAAGGAAACGAAGCTCGGTGAAGAGCGAATCGTCAATACATGGATTTCCGGTCACCTGACCGATGCCGAGAAAGCCGACCCCACCCAATACGATCCGGGCGAAATGCTCCAGTTCCACCAGAACGCACCGGGATACGTCAAGGGTTCGCGACTGATCGTGGGCGGGAAAGTCAAGCCGCCGACGGAACTCGCCAACCGGTTCGAGGTCTACCGGCCGCTACCGCTTGCCCTTGCCGTGGGCGACCGAGTGCGGATCACCGCTGGCGGCAAGACCAGGGACGGCAAGCATCGTCTTAATAACGGCTCACTGTTCACCATCGAAGGATTTACCCGGCGCGGCGACATCGTCGTTGATCGCGGCTGGGTCATCGACCGGGATTTCGGCCAATTGACGCACGGCTACGTCGTCACCAGCCATGCCAGCCAGGGCGCGACGGTGGACAAGGTCTTCGTTGGCATGTCGAGCGAGTCCTTCCCCGCGACCAACCATCGCACGGCGTACGTTGCCGTGACACGAGGAAAAGAGCAGGCACAGATATTTACCGACGACAAGGACGAGTTATTGAAAGTCGTCAGCCGGCCGGACGATCCGTTATCGGCGACGGAGATTGCAGACGAGGTGACACGGCCGCAACCGCGCAGCCGGGCGATGAAGCAGCGCGCCGGTGATGCCTCCCCGTTGGGTCAGCGGCGGGGCTTCATGCAGCCGGCCGGCGAAAGGGATGGTGTATAGGCCATGTCTGACGACACGAAACATCAGGAGCGATTGCGGAAGTCCCAACCGGCCGGGCACGCCTCGGCCTCGCCGAGCAAGGAGGCAGCGGCCGAGGGCGCCGAAGCGTCCTGCGGTGCCTTCGGCTATCTCAGGGGCCTCCGCGATCAGGCTGCCGCGATTGAGCTGCGGTTTCGCAATGGCAACAGTATGTGGTTTCCGTATTCGTGGATGGGGAACTGGCAGTACAACCCGTCCGATGGGCTGCTTCTGAAATTCTCCGGGGACCTGGTCTATCTCGTGCTGATCCGCGGCTGCAACATCGACCGGCCGCTGACCGAGGGCGCCATCAACCTCACCCATGCCGGCCTGCAACGGCACCGCGTGCTATGGATTCGCGAAATGAGCCGCTACGAGGTTTGTGCGATAGGCGACAAGCGCACCGACCATCGACAGCATCGAGATCGCGGAATTCGAGAAGCACTCCGACCTAAAGGAATGGCTCGGTAAGCATGCGCCGGAATTCGTGCGGTGATGGTGTTGGTGAACGGATTTGAGGCGCTATCAACTCGGGGCTCTTCCGCAAGCTTCGCCTGCCAGTCCTGGGCGGTATGGAAGATGTGCAAGACGGCAACTATATCCTCGTCAACACGGCATACGGCGACATGGCCGTGCCCGCGCCTTCGCCGGCTGATCCGGATATAACGTAATTCCGGGCGGGATGCGACGGCCCTTCCTCGCGGGTGGCTTTCGCCTAAAGCGTCGATATGCCGCCGGAGAAAATCAACGTAGCGTGCGGCATGATCGCGGCCGTAAGTTCTTTCATTCCAGTCCCAGACTGCATCAAGGTCGGCAAGCGCAAGCGGAGCATAGTCAACCGGCAATGTCGGCTTGCGCTGTGCGCTCATGTATTGTGCTTCTGCCGGAAGTGGTCGCGCACTTGCTCTGCGGGAATACCCTGGCCGGCGTCGATTTGCGCGGCGGCCCGATCAATGTGGGCGAGCCGTTTCGGCGTAAAGAGAGAATCGAGGCTTTCGGTTTCCTCAAGAATATCGTGCTGCAACACGTCGGCGACGTATTCGTCAACGGATATGAAGCCTGCGGCCGAAGCGCGACGCTCGGCCTCTTGATAGAGTTGATCATTCAGTTGGATCTGGTGCATGGTTCTCGCCTCCGGTGGGTTCCCCCCTATTGTACTATTTTAGTTGGTCTTTGTCATCCGGAATCAAACTGACCGTGCGTGAGTTCTGGCGGCTTCGGCCTCGCTGCCGACACTTCCGGCCAGGAGGTAAATCGCCTATAATAATGTCGCCAACGCCGAATTGGCGTTGGTGACAATTTGAAATTGATGCGCGAGCATCAAGTTACTGCTTCCCAACAATCAACCACCTTGAGCCGAAAGGCTCTTGAACAGAAGCAGCACTTGGCCCGCCCCGTACGGGGGCGTCGGCTGTGCTGTTCTGTTCGCCCCGTGGTTGGGGTGTTGGGAGCGGTCGGTTCGACGCCTCTTTTTTTTCGGGGCCGCTGCCATGATTCGTTCGACAAAACTTGTTGCTGATTGTCCCGAAGCATTCCCGCCGCTGCCATTGGATGACGACCACTGGCAAGCCATCGTCGCGGCGATGCAACTGTCCCGACAGCAGGCACGGATTGTCGAACTGGTTCTGCGAGGGCTGTGCGACAAGCAGATCGCCGCCGCGATGGGGATCAGCGAGCCGACGATTCGGACCTACATGCTACGCATTTCTGCGAAGACCCGCACTCAAGGCCGCATGGAATTGGCGATGCGCGTTATGGCGGTTTCTCATCAAGTGGTGTCCGACCTTCGGCGTCATCAAAAGCGATGACACCCGGCTGATGCCCAAAGAATGACGCTTTCGGCCGCGAAATGCCGTGCGTATTCTTGACTACATGCGATTGTCGCGTGTCCGGATTCGGACGGCCCGTCTGCTCGCACGGAGCCCAGGTCCGAAATCATCAACGGTTTGCGAGCTATTGGAGAGACAACACATGAAATGTCCGCACAACTTGTTCCTTGCCGTCGTTCTGGGGGCGCTCGCGGGGATCGCTCCCACCGCTGCTCACGCAGATATTCTCGGTTTCGGTAATTTCTCCGGCTTCACGGTCAATCAGATTGATTCGGGAAACGTGCCGACCGTTTCGGGCGGCACAATTCACTTAACCAATACGGTAAATGAGGCTCGAAGCATCTTCTACAACGCCCCGCAAAACGTCTCACAATTCACCGCGTCCTTCACCTATCAAGCAGACAATTACGAAGATGGTGCTTGTTTCGTTCTGCAAAACAATGCTGCGGGTGCAAGCGCCGTGACGGCTGGCGCGTACGCTTACGGCGGCATGTCTGGCGACAGCCTCGCAGTCACCTTTGAGGGAGGTAGCCTGAGCGGTTATTACACCGATGGCAATCTCGGCGGTGGCGCTCTTTCCACAAGTCCGGTCAATCTCGATTCCGGCGATCCCATCAACATAAGACTTACCTACAGTGGCTCACTTCTTCAGGAATCCCTTTTAGATACGACGACGTTGGCATCCTATAGTACCTCCTATCTGATTCAGAACAGTTTCCCGACGGTCCTTGGCGGATCGGCTGCGTATGTCGGCCTCGCTGCGGGCACAAATCAGTTTGGGGCAGACCAGTACTTCTCCAATTTCCAATTCACTACGTCCCCGGTCCCCGAGCCTTCGACCTTCGTTCTTCTCGGCGTCGGCGCGATGAGCCTGTTGGCCTACGTTTGGCGAAAGGCTAGGCGGGCGTAGCTGTCCATTCTATGCGCAAGCACTTGCGGCCGAAAGTTGGGAACGCCTTTCAGTCTAATGGATTGTTGCGTGAACGGCTGTAACGAAGACGGCCGATGGCTGGTGGTGGTTGACACGGGGTGGTTTGTCAAGTCGGTTCAACGAACCGTTCACACGATACTCAACATTGGCCTGTCCCAAATTGGGACAACCAGTATGCCGGGGCCGCAGTATCGTCGTCGGTGAAAATCATCCGCGCAAAAACGGCACTCAGAGCCATTTTCCGCGGGACAAGACCGGCATTCTCTGATATACTCCGAAGAACAAATGACGCCGAAGCTCGCAAACGCGAATTCACTTTCAACGGCGAGCCAAGGCAGAAAGGAGGCAAATCCATGCAGAGTATTCCAGAAACGGGTTTCCTGCGACTACCGGAAGTGCTGAAAGTCATTCCTCTCGGCAAGACGTGCTGGTGGAAAGGCGTGAGATCGGGACGGTTTCCCAAGCCGGTGAAGTTGTCGGAGCGCTGCACCGCATGGCGGGCAGAGGATATTCGCGCGTTGATACGAGCGCTGTCGGAGCGAACGTCCACGAATTAGCGTCCCGCAATCGCCGGCGAGAAGCGTGCCTAGACTTTGTTCGCGAGTTCGTCGAGGTAGTCGGCCCACCATTGCATCATGTTTCGCCTTTCCGGCAAATACTGGGCGTGGTTGTAGGCGGCCCGCACCTTGTTGCGTTCGCCGTGAGCAAGTTGTCGCTCAATGACGTCGGGCATAAAGCCGTTCTCATTGAGAATTGTGCTGGCCGTGCTGCGAAAACCGTGGCCGGTCGTGCGTGAATGGTAGCCCATCCGATAGAGCGCATAAAGCATTGTGTTCTCGCTCATATAGGAAAGCGGCTTGTGTTGATTCGGAAAAAGATACTGTCGGTGGCCCGTGAGTTGTTGCAAGTCTCGAAGCACTGCGATGGCCTGACTAGACAAAGGTACAATATGCTCTTCTTTCATTTTCATGCGTTGGGCCGGAATTCGCCATTCGGATTTGTCAAAATCCACTTCCGTCCATACGGCCGCCCTTAGTTCGGTCGTCCGGACGAAGGTGAGCGTCAGGAATCGTAGGGCCAGCTTGGTTTGAATGGCGCCGTCGTAGGTTTCCAGCTTTTGCAGAAACTCCGGTAGCTCGGCGGCTTTCAGATAGGCATGATGCCTGGCCACCGGGGTTTTTAGCGCACCACGTAAGTCCGGCACGGGGTTCCTTTCGGCGCGCCCGGTGGCGATGGCGTACATAAAAACTTGCCCGCATATCTGCATGACCCGCCTTGCCATTTCAAAAGCGCCCCTGCTTTCGATGACGCGGAGCATGGCGAGGACCTCCGGCGCTTTGATTTCGCCAATGGGCCGATTGCCGATCTTTGGGAAAACGTATTTCTCAAACCGGCTGAGGCTGTTTTTACTTGTCTTGTCGGACAATTCGTGCTTTCGCTGGGCAATCCACTCCCGAGCCACTACCTCGAAAGCGCTTTCGCCTTTCAATATAAGCTGGCGTTTTGCTTCCTTCTTGGCTTCGCTCGGGTCGTTCCTCGCCGCCACAGCCTTCCGTGCTTGCGTCCGGCTCTCCCGGGCATCGCTGAGGCTCACATCGGGATAAACACCGAGGGCCAGAAGCTTTTCCTTGCCGCCGAAGTGGTATTTAAGACGCCAGTATTTGCTGCCCGTGGGCGAGACAAGCAGGAATAGTCCCTCTCCGTCGGCGATCTTGTACGGCTTGGATTTGGGCTTGGCATTGCGAACTTTTGCATCCGTTAGGGCCATCTGGGGTATCTCACTCCTGTCGCTGGGGTATCTCCCTCAATATGTACCCTACAAGTGGCGCGGATGTCAACAAATATGTACGACCGTCAAAGACAGGTGAACCCGTTCAAGATGGCTTCCACTCTTTGTTTGAAGGACAGCGATGAACGCCTGCGTGCAATTAAGTGGCGGGAGTGACGGGACTCATGGACATGATTTAACATATTGAAATACAGGTATTAGTCCAATGAAGAAAAACAAATACACCCCCGAATATACCCCTAAGTTCGATGCGAGCCTCGTCTTCAACGGGCAAGCTTATTCAGCCACACGAGCTCGATGGGGAGCCTACATGACCGGAGGCATATGGTAAATGCTTTTGTGAGAAGCCAGAGTATTGCGCGGGTGCCCACGTGCAAAGTTCTGGCAGTGGCCTCTAAGGGCAAGGCGGGATTAGAGCGGTATGCCTGCTCGCCCATGATCGCCAACGACGATCCCCGTTCTGTCGCGGGATTCTTTTTTCCAAAGGGCCAGCCACGCCTTCGTGTCGGCAAGACACTCAGCCTCCAGGGATGAACCACGCAGAACTTCAATCATTTCCTTGGCCCCGGCCACCATCGGCAGCACTTTTCGATCTCCAAACATCCCATGCCGCCAACTGCCGATACGATTTCCCCTTGAGCGAATAGTTGTCCAGGTTGATAAGCGGGTCGCCGCTTATCTCCGCCGCCAGCGCCGGACGGGCTTTCAGGTCGAAGATACAGTAGTGGGTGAAGTGGTGCGGCGAAATGCTGCCTTGATATCCGCGGATAGATAAGTAGCGAGAGGACCAGTGACAAGGTGCGGGGCGGCAGAGAATCGGCGGCCAATCGCCAGAAAACGAAGCTTTGTTGTTCTGAAGCGAACCCTACTTGTTCGCAGGATAAAGTCCGTGAGCAGGATTTTTGCCTTGGAAACTTGACAAAAGTCGGGCAACACCATAGGATACTCCAACCGGTGGACTGGCCTCGAACATTGCGACGAACCGCAATTAAGGGATGGCGCCCACAGTTCGCTATTACCGTAGTTGCCCGCCATATTCTTTGCGACCCGAGCCGTGGCAACGGCTACCTGAACGGATCGGCCACCACATTTGAACGACATGTTTCTCGCGAGGCTAGTTTCCGCCTGCCAGGGATCAATGGATCATGAAACGACTTTCGTTGCCACCGATGTTTTGCTGCATTGTTGTTTTGGCGTGCGCAAATCCGCCCCAGGGCCAGGCCGCGGCCTACGTTTGGTCCGGCGGCGAGCCGGGCGGCGGCACGGGCTGGTACGATGATTGGGTGATCTCAACGTCGCAGAGCGGCGGAGTGACCTATAACACGTATGCCAACAATTGGGGCCAGGTGGCGGTCAACGAGACGCCGGCGACCCCCGGCGCCAGCGATGCGGTAACCATTCTTGCCCCTTACAGCGCCACATTGATCAATTCCAGCGACAGCATCGCTTCTTTGAACGTTGGCGGCTATTTGTATGTCGCGGGCAGTTCGCCGGCGTCGGTGTCGTATATCTACTTAGGTGGATCGACATTTGTCAACAATGGTTTACTAACGCTCAGCGGATATTACAGCGACCTGCGGCTGACCGGCGACGTGGCCATGTCCGGGGCCGGAAGCGTCGTCTTGAACGGCGGTGCTGTCGATACGAGCAACAGCGCTTCTCTTTCTCAGGGCGCCGGGAATACAATTAGCGGGTATGGCACGATCAGCGTGCCCTTCATCAATCGGGGTCTGGTCAATGCCAACCTCAACGGAGAGACGCTTACGCTTTTCGTGCCGAACTGGCCGCTGACCAACCTTGGGACGATGGAAGCGAGCAACGGTGGCACTCTGAGTATCGTGAGCACAACGGTTAGCGGCGGTACGCTGACGAGCACGGGCGCGTCGAACATTGTTTTCTCTTACGGCGACACCTTGAGCGGGGTCACCGTTTCCAACGACTCGCAGCTTAGTATTCCAGACAACACGACAGTGACAGTGACGAACGGGATCACTAACAACGGCACGATCACGATCGGACCCTCCCAGTACAACTTACCTGCGATCCTCACCTTCAGCGGCTCTCAGACGCTTTCCGGGACCGGAAGCGTCGTCTTGAACAGCGGCCAACTCAATACGAGCAACAGTGGCACGCTTACACAGGCGGCCGGCCATACGATTAGCGGCTACGGCACGATCACCGCGACGCTGGTCAATCAGGGTCTGGTGAATGCCAACCTCAACGGAGAGACGCTCACACTTTTCGTGCCGAACTGGCCGGTGACCAACCTTGGGACGATGGAAGCGACCAACGGCGGCACTCTGTACATCGCGAGCACAACGGTTAGCGGCGGTACGCTGACCAGCACGGGCACGTCGAGCATTGCTACTAATGGCGCCACCCTGAGCGGGGTCACGTTTTCCAACGGCTCCCAATTCATTATCGGCACAGGTACTACGGTGACAGTCACCGACGGGCTGACAAACAACGGCACGATTACGGTCGGCCCCTCCCGGTACAACTTACCTGCGATCCTCACCTTCAGCGGCAGCCAGACGCTATCCGGGACCGGAAACGTCGTTTTGAACGACGGCAACCTCGAAACGAGCAACAGTGGCACACTTACTCAGTCGGCCGGACATACGATTAGCGGGTACGGCACGATCAATGCGGCGATCGACAACCTGGGCACGATCGAGGCGCAAAACGGCACGCTGACGGTCGATGGTCCGGCGACGAATTTCTCGGGAGGCACCCTGACCGGCGGCACGTGGATCGCCGAGAACAATTCGACTTTGAGTATCAGCTCGTTCGGCAACATTGCCACCAATCAGGCCACGATCGTACTCGACGGTGCAACGGCGAGCTTCCCCAACGCGAACGCCCTGGCGGCGAATCTGGGCACGTTCGATCTTCTCGACGGCCGTAGCTTCTCATCGACCGGCAGTCTGGCTAACGCGGGTTCGATCGACATCGCCGGCTCCAGTTCGCTGCTCGTCAACGGCGCCGGCATATTGGTGCAGACCGCGGGCAATCTGGAACTTGGCACGAGCGGTGCGCTTTCCGCGGGAACCGTGCAGATCAACGGGGGCACGATCATTGCCGATGGCCCCGGGGCGACCATCACCGCAAACCTGATCTACGACAGTTCGTCCGCGAGCACCTATCAGGGCATTCTGGCCGGCAGCGCCAATTCGCTCACGTTGAACAATCCGGCCGCGCTATTGATTCTCAGCGGCACGAACAATAGCTACATGGGTGGAACGTATGTCGAGGCTGGCACGCTGGAAATCGCGAGCGCCGGCAGCTTTGCCCGGCGGCTCGGCGTTAAGTGTCGGTGCCGATGCGTCGCTGCTATTTGGGGGGCTGCAAGCCTCTTCCATCGCGGGCCAGGCGCAAGCGGTGCCGGAACCGGGCACGATGGTACTCTTGCCCGCTGGAGTGGCGCTGTTAGCCTTGGTTCGCAAGCGGCGCTGACGTTCGCATCGCGATAGGACAGGATTTGGGCGATGGTTGCCCCGTAAAGTCCTCCCTTTTCCAACACGTCCTATCAAACCACCGTTTTTCGGGAAGGGTCAGCCAGGACGTCCTAGCGGTCACGCGAACCTGCCACTGGCCTTGCCTGTTCTATTCATAGCGGCGAGCTACCTGGTCCGGCATTGGATATGGGGCTGCGATAGCCGATGGCGATTCTCGGATGGTTACACACACGGGCATTATTTGAAACGCCTGCTGCACGGAATTCGGGCGTGTCCGCTGCGGGAGCAGGATTCATGCCTGCCGGCGTCTTCCAGTTGAGAGGCGTGGCAGCCCGCCCCATGTCCTTAACGTCACTTTTTCCTCTTCTCCGGCCGGTGTACCGCCCCCGGCCTACTGCCTGTCGAACGCTCTAACCTTTGCCTAGCTGTTACCTACTGCCTTCTGCCGTTTACAGTCTCTTGTCCTCCGGCACGCAGAGGTTGACATTCTTGGCTGGCTTTACAGATGCTTGCTTACTTCGGCTTGCCTCCGGACACCCTGTCTCTCCTCCGAATCAACCCCGCTCGTGGCCTTATCGCAGGCACTGTGAAGCAGCAGCCGCGTCGGTAAAGCTGCCAAGGCCGCTTTCCGCAAGCGGAAGCCTTCGGCCTTTCGCTTGCGCGCTGAGGCAAAAGAAGACTTAGCGCAACTCATGAATAGACAGTATCAATTATGTAAGCTATGGAGTGGCCAATGGGTTTTAAGCAACATAACCGCGTTCCTCTGCCGGTGATAATTCTTGCTTGCGGCATCTTGTTACAGGCTGCCGTTATTTTCTGCTATTCAGTGACGCGCTCTATACGTTCGGAGCCTCTACGCTTGATATCGGCGTTGATATGCAGGTGCTGAACTCCATCATCGCCTATGGCAAACCGCTGTCCACGCTTAATTCAAGCACGCTGCTGCCGGGCGAACAGCATTGGCTGGGCTTTCATTTCATGCCTTTTTTCTATCCGCTGGCTCTATTGTATGCGTTGTTCCCTTCGCCGATTTTGCTGGAAGCAGTGCATAGCATTGCCATAGCGCTGGCGACCATCCCGGTGTACCTGGCGGCGCGCGCGCTTAAACTCGAATGCAGGCACGCCTGCATCGCGGGGCTGGCCTACCTGTTCAACCCGTTTACGATCAACGCTGGCGTGTTTGGGTTTATGGACTACAGCCTGGAGGCATTGTGGATGGCGATTGCGTTATGGGGCCTGGCGGCGCGGCGCTTCGGGCTGGTTGTTCTCGGCGCATTGCTGCTCCTATTGACGAAGGAGCATTACGGCGTTTCGGTGATGATGATCGGGCTGCTATGGTGGAAACTGTATGGCGATAAGCGCCGCGGACTGATGCTGGCGGCTGCCGGTCTTGCCACCATGCTGCTGGTAATGCTAGTTATCATGCCATATTTTCGCGGCAGTTTTATCCATCCGATGCTCGCGGCCAATGCTTCGAGCCGGTATGGCTGGCTGCTGTCGCCGGGTAGCTGGGGCACTGTCCTCCCGCAATTGATAAAAAATGACCTGATGTATCTCACGGTTCTGCTGGGCATGTTATGTTTCTTGCCTATTGCTGGTGCTTGGTGGCTGATGTTGGGGGCGGCGGATTTTGCCGTCATTCTCTTGGTCGTCCATTATGGCCTGCTCTATGATCCCCATAGTCTGCCTTTGATACCGGTGCTGACAGTGGCTGCCTGCGCAGGGTATATGCGGCTCAGCCCACGGTTGCCGTCGCGTGTGCTTGTGCCGGGAATGGCGGCCTGTGGGCTGGCGTACGTTTATCTCGCGAATTTGCCGTTCCCGCTGTCTATAAATCAGGCGGAATTGCCGGTGGTGCCGCAGTTTTCCCTTTCGCCGCCGGATGCCGAAGCGGTGCGCACCATCAATGCGCTGGTGCCGCCGGAAGCGCCGTTATCAGTGCAAATCAATATCGGCATGTTTTTCAATCGCCGGTATCTTTATATTTTTCCAAGGGGCGACGTGCCGCAGGTGGTCTATGCAGTGTTATATCTGGATTCTCCCTGGATGGGGTCGCCGGCTATGGCTCCTAAAAACCTGGTCACCTATAGGAGAACGGTGACGGCCTTGCTGGACGATCCCGACCTGAAAATCATTTACTGGAAAAAGCCGTGGCTGGTGCTATCGCGGTCATTGCTTAGCGAAGACATAAAGAGTGCGCACGCCGAGGTAAAAGAAGTTTTTGCCAGATTCATGAACAGGCAGTATCAGATATATAACTTATTGTATGGCCGATAGGCTTTAAGCACGCAGTCTACGGGACAACTCCGTTATATTGTTCCGCAATTTGCAGTGGCTTTCGGCGGCAAGGCGAGATTAGAACTGCATCCCCGGTCGTTAATTATCATATACGTCGATCCCTGTTCGGTCGCGGGATTCTTCTTTCCACAAAGCCAGGAACTCCCTCGCGTTTTCCAGATACTCCGCATCCAATGATGAATGCCGCAGAACGTCGATCAGTTCTTTGGTCTCGGCCACCATCGGCAGCACTTTCCGATCTCCGAACATCCAAGCCACCAACTGCTGATACGATTTGCCTTTGGTCTCATAGTTCGCCAGATTGATCAGCGGGTCACCGCTTATCTCCGCTGCCAACGCCGGACGGGCTTTCGTATCGAAGATGCAGTATCGGGTGATGCGGTACGGTGAAATGGTGCCTTGATAGCAGCAGTTTCCCTGGAATTGGACGCTCTGTTTCCAATACTCGCCGTAGGTGTGCAGCATTACTCGAATGTCCTCTTTTCGTTGCGGATCGAGTTCCTGGCCCTCGAGAGTATCGAAATAGATCGCTCCCAGATCTCGGTTTGGCGGGGATTTGTTCTTCAGAAGGTGGCAGAAGTCCAACAGCAAGGACTGGGCTTCTCCGTCATTGCGGGCTGTGGCAGCGACCTTGAATGAGATGAGTTCAGTGGCGGGCTCTTGCCCCGAAAGAAAGGTAACCTGCGTCCGCTACAAGGCGAACTCACAGTGCGTCTTTTTCAAGATAACCTGATGTTACTTTGCACTACGCACGGTTGTCGCTTGTGCAGGATTCTTTGCCTAGCGCAGCTATGTCATCCATTCTCTGCGATCAACGCCGAACGAATAGTCAAGGTTGAGTTCCTATTTGCTAACCGGACGCCTTCGGCGCAATAGGAACCGCTGTGCCGAATGCTGAGAATCCGCCTGTTTGGTTTGATAAGGCAGAAAGGAACGGCATTTCCAAGGAAATTACAAATTGTGCGTCCACGCACAATGCTCGGTTCTCAATCCGGTAGCCAGATTCACGCCCGGGGGGTACTTGCCCCAAACGCGGCACTCTCAATAATGATATCTCCTTGCCTCGTCGGCACGCATACAAAGGTGCATATCATGTGGTATCGTCCTTCCGATCGCCGTGTTGGGCGTCCTCAACGCCGAAAACCGATAAGACGCAATCGTCTCGGCTCGTCGCTCGATAACTCCTCGCAATTGCGTCTGTTGCGGATTGAACCGCTGGAGGTTCGGCGTCTGTTGACCGCAAGCGTTGTCTCCACGAGCTTGACGAGCAGTCAAGCGGCCATCGACCATTTTACCGTCAACTTCTCGGCGCCGCTTTCGGCCAGTTCCGCCGTAGTGGCGGTGAACTACGATCTTCGTACGGCAGGACCGGATGGAGTTTTCGGAACGGCCGATGACACGGTCCTCTCACTTACGCCGACATACGCAGCGGGATCGACAACCGTAACTTTCGCGGTGAACCCGGAGCCACTCCAACCCAATCTGCCTTCTCCCGATAGCTACCGGTTTGAGACCCTGTCAGGGCTGCTCGACCAATCTGGCGCCGCGGTAACGCCATATACGACGAATTTCACGGTGACCAATCCCGTGGATGGGCAAATCGCCTGGACCACTCACGGCTCGGAATTCGTTCCCGGCGCAACGCCCTTGCCGATGACGCAAGTCAGTTCAGGTTTTCTCACGGCGCTGGGCGTGGGTTCGTTTGCAAGCACTAGCGACGTGAACTACTGGTACTTCAACGCCAGCGCGGGCGATCAACTCTCCGTTCGTGTGGAAGCCCAGTCGTACGGTGGCGGTTCCGTTTATCCGCAATTGCTGTTGCAAAATGTCTCCGGCTCCACGATTCAGTCCGCGACCACAACCAGTTCCGGAAGCGCCGAGTTCGATAGTTACACGTTCGGCTCTTCGGGTGAGTATTTCCTGAAGGTCTACAGCAACAATAGTGTCGGCTCCTACCAGATGCGGGTAGACCAGTCCTTGGCGAACACGGGTCCGCAATTGGACTCCACACCCAACAATACCCAGAGCACGGCGATGACGTTGAATATGTCGAGCGCAAGCTTCGGCAATTACAGCGGCAGTGTGTCCGGCGCTTTGCCGGTAGGAGATAGCGGCGACTATTATGGCCTCGGCGTTCTCAGTGCGGGCAATGCGATTTCGCTAACCGTCACCGCTCCCTCGATCAGTTCGCTCTACACTGGTGCGGGAACGGCACCGTCGGTCAATCTAAGCATCTTCGCAGCGTCTGGCGGACCGGCAGTCGCCACCAGCACCACTGGCAGCCTGACGTACACTGTGCCAAGCGGCCAGAGCGGCAGTTATTTTGTGCTTGTCCAGCGCAATCGGCAGGGAGCCAATCGATCCGGCTCAGTATCTGCTAGGGGCCACAGTTACATCCGCGACTCCGCCAACGATAACTTCTAATACCTTGCCGGCGCAGGGAACGACTTCGACGGCCGTCATAAGTACGTTTTCACTCGGTTTCTCGGAAACCTTGGCGTCGAATTCGTTAGCCGCCCCGAGTTTCGCCGACAACTTTAATACCGGCCAGTCAATGCAGTGGGGCAATCAGGTCGGGGCCTGGACTGCAACTGGCGGCATCTATTATGCCACGGTGCCTAGCAGTTCGCCGCCGACATACACTAGCTTGCCGACGACGCTTGCCGACTTCAGCTTCGACGTTGACGTGAACAAGCTGCAAGATGGTGGGGTCTGGCTCCGCAGCAGCACGAACCAAAACGGCGTTTTGCTTGTGACCGGAGGGCATTCAGGCACTGGCACGGGGCTGTATTGGCAGATTGTGAATAACGGCGTTTCTAGTTCTCCAATCAATGAAGTCACGGGCCTTTTCACTCCGGGCGTTAGCAATGCCCAGTTGCACATCGTTGTGGCGGGCACGTCCTACGCTGTCTATTTGAATGGTTCGACGACACCGGCGACGACGCTCACGACGAGCCAATTCCTCAGCGGCCAGGTCGCCCTCTACGACAACTCGAATCAAACTTTCGACAACGTAAGTTTGAGCCCAAGCTCCTCCAATCTCGACCTCCGCGACTTGCTTGGAAACGCCTACCACCTTACCCCCGCAACTTATTCCGGCGGCCTGAATGAGAGCTTCACAATTAGCGATGGGCCACTCCAGCCTGGAAGCTATACCCTCACAGCCTACGGCATCACGGACCGTGCGCGGAACCCGATGGCGGCGTACACCTACCAGTTCTCGGTCGCCGCGGTGCCTCCATACACGCCGCTGGGCCGCAACAGCCACTCACCCGGCACGGCGACGGCGATAGTGACGCCGACGAGCGTGGGTGACGGGACGGTGTCGGTGTTCAACAGCTACCCGATCGGCGGGAGCAGCCCACAGTATGTCGTCTCGGCGGCGTTGCGTGGGGCGGGTCATCCCTTGGACGTGGTGACGGCGAACAGCGGCAGCGGCACGATCTCGGTGCTGTTGGGCAACGGCGACGGCAGCTTCCAAGCGCCAGTGACCTACACCGTGGGCAGCAGCCCGGTGGCCGTGGCCATCGGGGACCTCAACGGCGACGGCATCCCGGACATCGCCGTGGCGAACCAAAGCAGCAACACGGTGAGCATTCTCTACGGCAATGGCGACGGCACCTTCCAGTCGGCCGTGAGCGTGACGGTGGGCAGCAGCCCGGACGGCTTGGCCATCGCCGACCTCGATGGCCAGCACGGCAACGACCTGGTGGTCTCCAACTACGGCGGCAACAACGTGAGCGTGCTGCTGAACAAGGGCGGCGGCAGCTTCGCGACGGCGGTGAACTACACGGTGGGCAGCAATCCGGCCGGCCTGGCGATCGCCGACCTCAACGGCGACGGCAAGCTGGACATCGCGGTGGCCAACTACATCAGCAACACGGTGAGCGTGCTGCCGGGCAACGGCGACGGCACGTTTGGAGGCGCGGTCAACTTTAACGTCGGTTCGCGGCCCTACGCGTTGGTGGCGGCCAACCTCAACGCCGACAACAAGCTCGACCTGGCCGTGGCCAACTACAGCAGCAGCAACGTCAGCGTGCTCGTCAACCAGGGAACGCCGGGGGCCGCCATCGCCAGCGGCACGTTCGCCGCCGCGGTCAACTACAACTCCGGCGGCAGTAATCCTTACAGTCTGGTGGCGGCCGACTTCAACGGCGACGGCAAGCTCGACCTGGCCGTGGCCAACTCCGGCAACAACAAGGTGAGCGTACTCTTGGGCAACGGCGACGGCACGTTCCAAGCGGCCACTGCTTGGACGCTCAGCGGCAGCGCCTATCCCTACAGTCTCACCGCCGGGGACTTCAACGGCGACGGCATCACCGACCTGGTGACCGCCAACAATAACGCCAGCAACGTCTCGGTGCTCTTGGGCAACGCCGTCAAGCTGCTGCCGGTGGACGGGACGACGGGGTTGGAATCGGGCTATGCCCAAGGCAGCCTCACCACGAGCACCGACGTTGATTACTACAGTTGGACGGGGAACGCCGGCGACAACGTGTACGTGGCGGTCGAGGTTCCCGGCAATCCGTCCAGCAGCGGGTTGGAATACCAGATCGAAGACGCCGGCGGCAACGTGCTGACCACATTCTTCGGCAACTCCCTCGGCCAAGGTCAATCCAGCCCGGTGACGCTCGCCTACACCGGCACCTACCTGGTGAAGGTCAGCCCCTACTACAACTACACCGGCCCCTACCGCTTCCGCGTCACCGAGGCCGTTCCGCCTGTGCAAGTGGCAACGACCTTCGATGGTTCGGTCAACAGTGCCAACACGCCCACCTTGGCCAACACCTCGCCGGGCAACCTGACCGCGCAAGTGGCCGGCTACATCGGCCAGAATGATCCCAATGGCGAATACTACAACTTGGGCAGCGTCCCGGCGGGCACGGCGCTGAACCTCACGCTGTCGCAGCCCGCGACTAGCATGTTGGGCGGGGTACTGAACGTCTACAACTCCTCCGGCGTGAACCTCACGAACAACGTCACGCCCGGCAACAGCCTGATCTACACCGTGCCTAGCGGCCAGAGCGGGACCTACTACGCGAACGTCACGTCGGTCGTGCCGCAGTCCGTGGGAATCCTGGCCCAGTACCTGCTCTCGATCGACGTGGCCAACATCACGCCGCCGCAGATCACCGCGAACACCCTGCCGGCGCAAGGCACGACCTCGCGGTCGCTCATCAACAGCTTCACGTTGACCTTCTCCGAGGGCATGAACGCGGCCAGCGTGAACAGCACGGCCAATTACTCGTTGCACGACAGCCACGGCAACGTCTACGCCGTGAGCCTCAGCCCCAACTATACCAGCGGCCTGACGGCCAACTACACCCTCACCAACGGGTCTCTGCCGTCGGGCAATTATACGTTCACGGTTTCGTCTGCCGTGACCGATCGGACCGGCAACGCGCTGCCGGCGTATACGCTCAGCTTCACGGTGTTCATAGCCTCACCCGGCACGGCGACGGCGATAGTGACGCCGACGAGCGTGGGTGACGGGACGGTGTCGGTGTTCAACAGCTACCCGATCGGCGGGAGCAGCCCACAGTATGTCGTCTCGGCGGCGTTGCGTGGGGCGGGTCATCCCTTGGACGTGGTGACGGCGAACAGCGGCAGCGGCACGATCTCGGTGCTGTTGGGCAACGGCGACGGCAGCTTCCAAGCGCCAGTGACCTACACCGTGGGCAGCAGCCCGGTGGCCGTGGCCATCGGGGACCTCAACGGCGACGGCATCCCGGACATCGCCGTGGCGAACCAAAGCAGCAACACGGTGAGCATTCTCTACGGCAATGGCGACGGCACCTTCCAGTCGGCCGTGAGCGTGACGGTGGGCAGCAGCCCGGACGGCTTGGCCATCGCCGACCTCGATGGCCAGCACGGCAACGACCTGGTGGTCTCCAACTACGGTGGCAACAACGTGAGCGTGCTGCTGAACAAGGGCGGCGGCAGCTTCGCGACGGCGGTGAACTACACGGTGGGCAGCAATCCGGCCGGCCTGGCGATCGCCGACCTCAACGGCGACGGCAAGCTGGACATCGCGGTGGCCAACTACATCAGCAACACGGTGAGCGTGCTGCCGGGCAACGGCGACGGCACGTTTGGAGGCGCGGTCAACTTTAACGTCGGTTCGCGGCCCTACACGTTGGTGGCGGCCAACCTCAACGCCGACAACAAGCTCGACCTGGCCGTGGCCAACTACAGCAGCAGCAACGTCAGCGTGCTCGTCAACCAGGGAACGCCGGGGGCCGCCATCGCCAGCGGCACGTTCGCCGCCGCGGTCAACTACAACTCCGGCGGCAGTAATCCTTACAGTCTGGTGGCGGCCGACTTCAACGGCGACGGCAAGCTCGACCTGGCCGTGGCCAACTCCGGCAACAACAAGGTGAGCGTACTCTTGGGCAACGGCGACGGCACGTTCCAAGCGGCCACTGCTTGGACGCTCAGCGGCAGCGCCTATCCCTACAGTCTCACCGCCGGGGACTTCAACGGCGACGGCATCACCGACCTGGTGACCGCCAACAATAACGCCAGCAACGTCTCGGTGCTCTTGGGCAACGCCGTCAAGCTGCTGCCGGTGGACGGGACGACGGGGTTGGAATCGGGCTATGCCCAAGGCAGCCTCACCACGAGCACCGACGTTGATTACTACAGTTGGACGGGGAACGCCGGCGACAACGTGTACGTGGCGGTCGAGGTTCCCGGCAATCCGTCCAGCAGCGGGTTGGAATACCAGATCGAAGACGCCGGCGGCAACGTGCTGACCACATTCTTCGGCAACTCCCTCGGCCAAGGTCAATCCAGCCCGGTGACGCTCGCCTACACCGGCACCTACCTGGTGAAGGTCAGCCCCTACTACAACTACACCGGCCCCTACCGCTTCCGCGTCACCGAGGCCGTTCCGCCTGTGCAAGTGGCAACGACCTTCGATGGTTCGGTCAACAGTGCCAACACGCCCACCTTGGCCAACACCTCGCCGGGCAACCTGACCGCGCAAGTGGCCGGCTACATCGGCCAGAATGATCCCAATGGCGAATACTACAACTTGGGCAGCGTCCCGGCGGGCACGGCGCTGAACCTCACGCTGTCGCAGCCCGCGACTAGCATGTTGGGCGGGGTACTGAACGTCTACAACTCCTCCGGCGTGAACCTCACGAACAACGTCACGCCCGGCAACAGCCTGATCTACACCGTGCCTAGCGGCCAGAGCGGGACCTACTACGCGAACGTCACGTCGGTCGTGCCGCAGTCCGTGGGAATCCTGGCCCAGTACCTGCTCTCGATCGACGTGGCCAACATCACGCCGCCGCAGATCACCGCGAACACCCTGCCGGCGCAAGGCACGACCTCGCGGTCGCTCATCAACAGCTTCACGTTGACCTTCTCCGAGGGCATGAACGCGGCCAGCGTGAACAGCACGGCCAATTACTCGTTGCACGACAGCCACGGCAACGTCTACGCCGTGAGCCTCAGCCCCAACTATACCAGCGGCCTGACGGCCAACTACACCCTCACCAACGGGTCTCTGCCGTCGGGCAATTATACGTTCACGGTTTCGTCTGCCGTGACCGATCGGACCGGCAACGCGCTGCCGGCGTATACGCTCAGCTTCACGGTGTTCATAGCCTCACCCGGCACGGCGACGGCGATAGTGACGCCGACGAGCGTGGGTGACGGGACGGTGTCGGTGTTCAACAGCTACCCGATCGGCGGGAGCAGCCCACAGTATGTCGTCTCGGCGGCGTTGCGTGGGGCGGGTCATCCCTTGGACGTGGTGACGGCGAACAGCGGCAGCGGCACGATCTCGGTGCTGTTGGGCAACGGCGACGGCAGCTTCCAAGCGCCAGTGACCTACACCGTGGGCAGCAGCCCGGTGGCCGTGGCCATCGGGGACCTCAACGGCGACGGCATCCCGGACATCGCCGTGGCGAACCAAAGCAGCAACACGGTGAGCATTCTCTACGGCAATGGCGACGGCACCTTCCAGTCGGCCGTGAGCGTGACGGTGGGCAGCAGCCCGGACGGCTTGGCCATCGCCGACCTCGATGGCCAGCACGGCAACGACCTGGTGGTCTCCAACTACGGTGGCAACAACGTGAGCGTGCTGCTGAACAAGGGCGGCGGCAGCTTCGCGACGGCGGTGAACTACACGGTGGGCAGCAATCCGGCCGGCCTGGCGATCGCCGACCTCAACGGCGACGGCAAGCTGGACATCGCGGTGGCCAACTACATCAGCAACACGGTGAGCGTGCTGCCGGGCAACGGCGACGGCACGTTTGGAGGCGCGGTCAACTTTAACGTCGGTTCGCGGCCCTACGCGTTGGTGGCGGCCAACCTCAACGCCGACAACAAGCTCGACCTGGCCGTGGCCAACTACAGCAGCAGCAACGTCAGCGTGCTCGTCAACCAGGGAACGCCGGGGGCCGCCATCGCCAGCGGCACGTTCGCCGCCGCGGTCAACTACAACTCCGGCGGCAGTAATCCTTACAGTCTGGTGGCGGCCGACTTCAACGGCGACGGCAAGCTCGACCTGGCCGTGGCCAACTCCGGCAACAACAAGGTGAGCGTACTCTTGGGCAACGGCGACGGCACGTTCCAAGCGGCCACTGCTTGGACGCTCAGCGGCAGCGCCTATCCCTACAGTCTCACCGCCGGGGACTTCAACGGCGACGGCATCACCGACCTGGTGACCGCCAACAATAACGCCAGCAACGTCTCGGTGCTCTTGGGCAACGCCGTCAAGCTGCTGCCGGTGGACGGGACGACGGGGTTGGAATCGGGCTATGCCCAAGGCAGCCTCACCACGAGCACCGACGTTGATTACTACAGTTGGACGGGGAACGCCGGCGACAACGTGTACGTGGCGGTCGAGGTTCCCGGCAATCCGTCCAGCAGCGGGTTGGAATACCAGATCGAAGACGCCGGCGGCAACGTGCTGACCACATTCTTCGGCAACTCCCTCGGCCAAGGTCAATCCAGCCCGGTGACGCTCGCCTACACCGGCACCTACCTGGTGAAGGTCAGCCCCTACTACAACTACACCGGCCCCTACCGCTTCCGCGTCACCGAGGCCGTTCCGCCTGTGCAAGTGGCAACGACCTTCGATGGTTCGGTCAACAGTGCCAACACGCCCACCTTGGCCAACACCTCGCCGGGCAACCTGACCGCGCAAGTGGCCGGCTACATCGGCCAGAATGATCCCAATGGCGAATACTACAACTTGGGCAGCGTCCCGGCGGGCACGGCGCTGAACCTCACGCTGTCGCAGCCCGCGACTAGCATGTTGGGCGGGGTACTGAACGTCTACAACTCCTCCGGCGTGAACCTCACGAACAACGTCACGCCCGGCAACAGCCTGATCTACACCGTGCCTAGCGGCCAGAGCGGGACCTACTACGCGAACGTCACGTCGGTCGTGCCGCAGTCCGTGGGAATCCTGGCCCAGTACCTGCTCTCGATCGACGTGGCCAACATCACGCCGCCGCAGATCACCGCGAACACCCTGCCGGCGCAAGGCACGACCTCGCGGTCGCTCATCAACAGCTTCACGTTGACCTTCTCCGAGGGCATGAACGCGGCCAGCGTGAACAGCACGGCCAATTACTCGTTGCACGACAGCCACGGCAACGTCTACGCCGTGAGCCTCAGCCCCAACTATACCAGCGGCCTGACGGCCAACTACACCCTCACCAACGGGTCTCTGCCGTCGGGCAATTATACGTTCACGGTTTCGTCTGCCGTGACCGATCGGACCGGCAACGCGCTGCCGGCGTATACGCTCAGCTTCACGGTGTTCATAGCCTCACCCGGCACGGCGACGGCGATAGTGACGCCGACGAGCGTGGGTGACGGGACGGTGTCGGTGTTCAACAGCTACCCGATCGGCGGGAGCAGCCCACAGTATGTCGTCTCGGCGGCGTTGCGTGGGGCGGGTCATCCCTTGGACGTGGTGACGGCGAACAGCGGCAGCGGCACGATCTCGGTGCTGTTGGGCAACGGCGACGGCAGCTTCCAAGCGCCAGTGACCTACACCGTGGGCAGCAGCCCGGTGGCCGTGGCCATCGGGGACCTCAACGGCGACGGCATCCCGGACATCGCCGTGGCGAACCAAAGCAGCAACACGGTGAGCATTCTCTACGGCAATGGCGACGGCACCTTCCAGTCGGCCGTGAGCGTGACGGTGGGCAGCAGCCCGGACGGCTTGGCCATCGCCGACCTCGATGGCCAGCACGGCAACGACCTGGTGGTCTCCAACTACGGTGGCAACAACGTGAGCGTGCTGCTGAACAAGGGCGGCGGCAGCTTCGCGACGGCGGTGAACTACACGGTGGGCAGCAATCCGGCCGGCCTGGCGATCGCCGACCTCAACGGCGACGGCAAGCTGGACATCGCGGTGGCCAACTACATCAGCAACACGGTGAGCGTGCTGCCGGGCAACGGCGACGGCACGTTTGGAGGCGCGGTCAACTTTAACGTCGGTTCGCGGCCCTACGCGTTGGTGGCGGCCAACCTCAACGCCGACAACAAGCTCGACCTGGCCGTGGCCAACTACAGCAGCAGCAACGTCAGCGTGCTCGTCAACCAGGGAACGCCGGGGGCCGCCATCGCCAGCGGCACGTTCGCCGCCGCGGTCAACTACAACTCCGGCGGCAGTAATCCTTACAGTCTGGTGGCGGCCGACTTCAACGGCGACGGCAAGCTCGACCTGGCCGTGGCCAACTCCGGCAACAACAAGGTGAGCGTACTCTTGGGCAACGGCGACGGCACGTTCCAAGCGGCCACTGCTTGGACGCTCAGCGGCAGCGCCTATCCCTACAGTCTCACCGCCGGGGACTTCAACGGCGACGGCATCACCGACCTGGTGACCGCCAACAATAACGCCAGCAACGTCTCGGTGCTCTTGGGCAACGCCGTCAAGCTGCTGCCGGTGGACGGGACGACGGGGTTGGAATCGGGCTATGCCCAAGGCAGCCTCACCACGAGCACCGACGTTGATTACTACAGTTGGACGGGGAACGCCGGCGACAACGTGTACGTGGCGGTCGAGGTTCCCGGCAATCCGTCCAGCAGCGGGTTGGAATACCAGATCGAAGACGCCGGCGGCAACGTGCTGACCACATTCTTCGGCAACTCCCTCGGCCAAGGTCAATCCAGCCCGGTGACGCTCGCCTACACCGGCACCTACCTGGTGAAGGTCAGCCCCTACTACAACTACACCGGCCCCTACCGCTTCCGCGTCACCGAGGCCGTTCCGCCTAATCAACTCGACAAAGAGCCTAACAACACGATTGCAACTGCCCAGGCTTTGACGCTGACTACCAACGTAAGCGGCCAAGCCGGCAACGTGGCCGGCACGCTGTTGACTTCTGGCGACTTGAATTACTTCAATCTCGGCACCGTTCAGGCAGGCCAGTCGATCCTGCTGAACACCTATCTACAGACGGGCAGCGCACTCAATCCCGTGGTATCGGTCTACAACGCTTCCGGCGTCTACATGAACAAGACCAACGGCCGCCCATTCGACGGCGTCGGCCAAATCGACATCACGACGACCGGGACGTACTACGCACTGATCCAGAATGGCAATTCGACCAGCGGTGTCCTCGATCAGTACGTATTAAACGTGCAGATCGTGCCAACCAGCAGCGTGGCGCTGCTGCCGAATCTGGAAGTGACCAACATCTCAGTGCCGACTTCCACCGGCATCGAGAGCGGCCAGCAGATCACGTTCGGCTGGGCGGTCACGAACGCCGGACAGGCCGTCACCAACGTCGCAAGCTGGAGCGATCGCGTCGTACTTTCTTCCGACTCGATCTATGGCAACGGCGATGACATCCAACTGGGGGTGTTCCAACATACCGGCGCATTATCGACCGGACAAGGCTACACCGGCACGGAGACAGTTACGTTGCCGGACGGCATCAGCGGCAACTACTATCTCATCATTCAGGCCGATAGCCTCGACCAAGTCAATGAGAGTACCATTGGGCGGGGCGATGGCGTGACAGTTTCCGGTAGCACATTTACCGTTAGCCTTGCCCCGTACCCTGACCTGACGGTTCAGGGGCTCTCCGTCCAAGGCCCCAGTGCGAACGGAACATTCAACGTCAACTGGAACACGGTCAATAGCGGCAATGGGGCCGTGACCAACAACTGGAAAGAGCAGCTTGTAGTCGCCGATCTGATAAGCACTGCTATGGTTACTAATGCGACGTTTGCCTTCACCGGCGGCGTGGCAGCCAATGGCGGCAGTGTCGCACACAGCGAGCCGGCCACTGGCAGCTATAACATCGACGCGCCGGTCAATTCCAAGTCTCCGTGACTACGAATTCCGACCAGGCCCTCTACGAAGACAATCCCCAGGGCCACGCCAACGCCGTCCAGAACGATATCGCGTCAACCACCTTCACCGCCACGCGCGACATTGACGTGACGAATTTGGCCATTACGAGCCCCGTGAGCCCGCAATCGGGAAATCAAGTAACGGTCAGTTGGAACGATGCAGACATCGGCAATCTTGCCGCTTCTGGCTCATGGGCTGATCACGTTTTCGTCTTGAACCAAACTACGGGCGTCACCCTCTACACGGCCGACGTTCCCTATAGCAGCGGAGCTATTCAGCCCGGTGCTTCGTCTACCGCGCAATCAACTACCTTCCAACTTCCGGACGGCGCGGCGGGGGTTGGCAACGTCCTGGTTACTGTGACAGCGGACCAGAATCAAGCTGAGTCCGAGTACCCCAACCCTGGAACAGGCGCGAGTGCCTCGACCTCCTTCGCCTCGACGCTGGCTCCCTATCCCGACCTCGTGGTCAACGGCCTGACCGTTCTGCCTGGCAGTCCGCAATCGGGCCAATCGCTAACCATCAACTGGAATGACACGAATACCGGCAACGCGCCGATCAGCAAATCGTTCTACGACCAGATCGTTATCACCAACACTTCAACCGGGCAAAACCTGCTCAGCACGACGAGCTATTACAACGAGGCGGCCAACGGCTCGATCGGCGCGAGCGGGACAGCAGCACAGTCGTTTACATTCACTTTGCCCAACGGCGCACCGGGCATTGGCAATATCCAAGTGGTGATCAATGCCGACGTGTACGGCCAGGTTTTTCAGGTGGCAAGCACCTCCGGACGGACTGCCTCCACGAAGGTCGCCTCGACGGCAGCCCCATACCCCGACCTCCAAGTGGCCAATTTGGCAGTTGCGCCGTCATCGAACATCCTGTCGGGCGACACGCTTACGATTTCCTGGAACGACGCAAATAACGGCAACGGGTCGGTAACTGGTGCCTACACCGACTCTTTGACCATCGTCAACACCACAACCGGCCAGACGCTCCTGAGCACATCGCTCCCCTACAATTCGGCCGCCGACGGCCAGATTGTAGCAGGTTCGTCGTTCGCGCAAACGTACCAGTTCCAGTTGCCGCAAGGTTCGGCCGGAGTCGGACAGATTTCGGCGCAAGTTACGGTCAACGCGAACGGCGGGGAATTTGAGTACAACTCACAAGGCACGGCGAACACAAACAATACGGCTTCCACAACGGTCAGCAGCACCTTGGGCGCATATCCGATCCTTGCGGTGCAGAACGTCACGGCACCGCCAACTGTCGATCCGGGCAAAACGGCCACGATCAATTGGACGCTGGCAAACACCGGAACCGCAGCGGCCATTGGCAGTTGGAGCGAACAGGTCTACTTCGGCACGGACGCGGCTGGCGACAATCTCACTCTGCTCACCAGTTCCACCTACGCTGGACCTCTCGCGGCTGGAGGCTCGACGCCTCGCTCGGCACAAGTCAGTATACCCACGTCGCTGCTGGGCAATATCTGGTTCGTAGTCAAAGAAGATGCGGATGGCGGCGCGTTTGAGAACGTTGCTTCCCAGAGCACAGCCGTCGCCGCCCAAGCGACAAACGTGCCGGCGGCGCTTCTGGTTTCATTTGCAAGCCCAACTGTCAGCGACGGTGCCGGTGCATCGGCCACAGCAGCTACGATTTCCCGCAACGGCAACACGTCCAGTGCCTTGGTTGTAACGCTCGCCAACAGCACTCCACAGTTCGCCACCGTCCCGGCGACTGTCACGATCCCAGCCGGACAAACATCAGTGACTGTTCCGATTGGTACGATCAACACGGGCCTGGTTGTAGGCACGCAAACGGCCACGGTTACGGCGTCGGCCGCAGGCGACGCTAGCGGCAATGCCGTGTTAACAATCACCAACGTCAATGTTCCAACCCTGTCGCTAACACTCAACCTTTCCACGATCGACGAAAACGCCTCAAATCCGGCAGCCACGGCCACGCTGACTCGCAATACGGCCACGACCGGCGCCTTGCTGGTCGCGCTGGCAAGCAATAACATCCTCAAGCTCACCGTTCCGGCTTCGGTGACGATTCCCGCTGGTCAAGCGTCGGTCACGTTTCCTGTGAGCGTTGTTAATGACGGCCTCATCGACGGTGACACGACCACCCTCATTTCAGCGACGGCATCGGGCTTTGTAACGGGCACCGACAACGCCATCGTCACGGATGACAACGCTCCGTCACTAAGCCTTTCCTTGTCGCAGAACGTGGTCAGCGAATCCGCATCCAACCCGGCCACCACGGGAGTTGTGTCGATTGCCAGTCCCGCCACGGCTCCGATCACCATCACGCTTTCCAGCAGCGACGCCACCGCCGCGACCGTCCCATTCTCGGTCGTAATCAATGCCGGTCAAACGTCGGCGAGCTTCCCAGTCTCGGTTTTGGATGACGGTCTCGACACCGGCGACAAGGCGCCGATGATTACCGCCAGCGTCGAGACCGATGCCGGGGTTGTGCTCACTACGGGTTCCGCCACGCAAACCCTAACCGTCAAGGAGGCCGATGGACCTTCTCTGACCTTGAGTCTGGCGGCCGCTTCCGTGCAGAAAGGGGCCGCGGTCACGGCCACAGTTACTCGCAACACCAGCACTGCCGCCTCGCTCGTTGTTCAATTGACCAGCAGCGACCCAACCAAGGCAGCGGTCCCAAGCACCGTGACCATACCCGCCGGGCAAAGCTCGGTTACTTTCCCGGTAACGGCGATCGACGACCATATTCCCGACGGCTTGCAACAGGTCGAAGTCACCGCGTCCGCCGCGGTCGTGAACTCAGGTGTTGTCACCGTGAACATTTCCGACGTCGACTTGCCTGATCTGGTTGTGACTAGCGTCACTGCACCGCCGAATGCTTACGACAACTCGCCGGTCTTAGTCTCTTGGACAGCTAAGAACGAAGGAGGATATACGGCGGCCGGTATCTGGTCGGATCAAGTCTATCTCGATCCTGTCGGCGGCGCGCAAAGCTCTACGCCGGTAGCTACCGTTCCCTTCAACGGAACGCTTGCCGCCGGGCAAAGCTACACGCAGACCGATACGCTGAGCCTTCCTTCAACCGTGGGGCAATATGTCGTTCGTATCGTTAGCGATTCGGGCGATAGCGTCGAAGAGCTTAGCTTTGCCAACAACACCGGCACGAGCAGCCAGACGCTCAACGAGCAGGCCGCTTATCAGGCCACGGTCAGTACAACGGCAACGACCGTGTCCAGCGGAACTGCAATTCCGCTTTCGGGACTTGTTACCTTGACTGCCACCGGCGCCACGGCCGTCAATGTGCCCGTCGCCGTGCAAATTAACGTAGCCGGCACAACGCGCACGCTGACTGCGACAACCGATTCGCAAGGCCACTATAATCTCGCCTTCCAACCTCTTCCCGGCGAAGCGGGCAACTACTCGGTCGCCGCGGCGGACCCCGATGTTGCCAATCCGCCGGCCCAAGCGCAGTTCACCATCGTCGGCATGTCCGCCTCGCCCGGTAGCTTGACTTTGCAGGCGGTTCCCAACACTCCCCTCAGCGGGAAAATAACGCTTTCCAACCTCAGCAATGCGCCGCTCTCCGGCCTGACCGCAACGGCCGTAAACGCGCCTCCGGGGCTCAACGTTCAATTGAGTGTGGCGTCGACGCTGGCCGGGTCGGCGCAAACTACGCTCTCGTACACTATCACGGCCCCCGGGCCGACCTCATCCGGGTCGTTCGACATACAAGTCAAGAGCGCTGAAGGCGCGGTGACTGAAATCCCCGTCACCGTGAATGTCATCTCGGCATTGCCGCAACTGATTGCCAACCCGGGTTCGCTGAACACGAGCATGACGGTTGGCGGGCAATCATTTGTGACTTTCACTGTGGAAAACCTCGGCGGGGCGCCCAGTGGGAGCTTGAATGTTGACTTGCCCAATACCAGCTACCTGTCACTTGCCTCGCCCGCGACTATTTCTTCGCTTGCGCCGGGCGCATCGACCACGGTCACGCTTGAATTGTCGCCTCCAGCCAATCTGACTTTGCAACAATATGTTGGCAGCCTGGCCATCACTGGCGGCCAAGTCGGCGTTAGCGTGCCCTTCACGTTCACGGCCATCACCACTTCGGTTGGAACGGTGCATGTCCTCGTTGACGACGACTACACTTTCGACGAAACCGGCGCGCGCACGTCCAAGGGGCCACCGTCAACTTGCTCAACCCCTACTACAGCTCCCAAATTGTCGCCACCGGCGTGACCGACTCGACCGGCGCGGTCGCACTGTCGAACGTGCCCGCCGGCCCATACGAATTGCAAGTACAAGCCCCAGGGCACTCCAGCTATCAGAGTTCGTTCACGGTTGTCGCCGGCATTACGAACAACGACGAGGTGTTCATCGCCCGTCAGTTCGTCACCTACACCTGGGTCGTCTCGCAAACCACGATCCAAGACACTTACCAGATCCAGCTAAAGACCGATTTCCAGACGAACGTGCCGGCGCCGGTTGTCACCATTACTGCGCCTACCAGCATCCCCACGCTCCAGCCCGGCCAGTCGGGCACATTCAACGTAACGATCACCAACCACGGCCTGATTGCCGCGCAGAACGTGACGCTCAATTTGCCGACCGATCCCGAATACACGTTTACGGCCCTTTCCGATGTCGTCGGCACCGTGCCGGCCAACACGTCGGTCATCGTGCCAATTACCGTGACGCGGTCGGCGCCCCAGCCGGTGACCAATAGCGTAGGCGGCACGACGCTCACGACGAAGGTCGAAGCGCCCAATCCGATTGAGCCAAGCGCCAGTTCCGTGGTGTACGTGGACTACGCAAATACTGGCAGTGTCGCGATTCCCGCGCCGCTCTTGGTCCTTACTGCGACACAAAACGGCAATTCCGGCGCGTTCCTCGCTCTGAAATTCTGCACTCGCGAATCTCGGTTACGCTTCCAATAACACGCCGGCCGGTTTCAGCCAGACGGTGCAGTTCCTCGCCACCGGCGCTACCCCTGGCGTTCTTCAGCCTGGCGAGAGCGAGCGAATCCCGATCTACTTCGGCGGCTGGCTCGCATCGAGCTGGTCTCCAGCCAAGCCCGTCACGTTCACATTGAGCGAATTGGGGACCTCAAACACGCAGACGATCAACTGGACGGCTATCGAACCGGGACTGCGCTGGGTTCCATCAGCACGGCTGCCTGGAACGTCATCGCTCCGATCATGGCGAGCAACATGGGCTCGACCTGGGGGCAATACGTGCAACAGCTTGATAACGACGCCGCTTATCTCGCCGGCATCGGCCAGCCGACCACCGACCTCAGCAAGCTGCTTTCCTTCGAGGCGGAAAAGGCCAACGCGGCATTTACCGCCCAGACACTTGCCAGCGTCACCGCCGAAAACCTGCCCGCGCCTGGCATGTCGCTCACTTTCGTGCAATCGTTCCAGCAGTCGATTTCCGGCCGATACACTTCCGGAATCCTCGGCTTCGGCTGGACCACCAACTGGGACATTTCAGCCACGCCGATGAGCAACGGCGACCTAGTCGTAAATCGAGATGGCGTTTCAGAATACTTCAGCGTGCAGCCAAACGGCCAATTCGCGCCGGAAGCTGGAGACCAAGGAACAAAGCTCATCAAAGCCGAGGGTGCTCAAGTTGTACAGGGCCTCGCCATAATAGTCCCGATTTATCAAGTCATTGAACCGGACGGCACCATCTACCAGTTCTCCATCAACGGCTCGCTGAACTACGTGCAAGATCCGCACGGCAACCGCATCACGACCGGCTACAATGTTCAAGGGCAACTCATCTCGCTCACGCATTCTAACGGCGAATACATCCACTTTGCCTATAACGGCCAAGGGCATCTTTCCAGCATAACCGACTCTGCCGGACAGACCGAGACCTACGGCTACAACGTCACCGGCCAATACTTGACGAGTTACACGGATGTCTATGGCACGACCAACTACACCTATGTGACCGGCTCATCGCCCGCGATGAACAACGCGCTGGCGGAGATTTCTTATTCCGATAACACGCACATCTATTTCAGCTTTGATAGTCAAGGGCGGCTCGTCAACCAGCACCGCGATGGCGGAGCGGAAGACCAGACGTTCACCTACCTTGTCGGCGGCAACGGCTATGTCACGACCGATGGCGACGCCAATAGCACGACGACGCTCTTCGATCGCTACGGCGCGACCGCCGAGACGATCGACGGACTGAAAAACGTTACCCACTATTATTACGACACCAATCTCAATCTCACGAGCATCGTTGCCCCTAACGGCGCTCAGTACACCTATACCTACGATTCCCGAGGCAACCAGACAAGCACCACCGACCCGCTCGGTTACACAACTGCCTTTACCTACAATTCCGCCAACGACCTGACGAGCTATACCGACGCCAAAGGCAACACGACCAGCTACAAATACAACTCGGCCAACGATCTGCTTTCCACCACTTACGCCAACGTCACGACCGAAAGCTCGACCTACAATCCGCTGGGCGAGGCGATGCAATTCGTCAATGCCAACGGGCAGGCGACCGCAATGCAGTACAACGCCAACGGCCTGCTTACGCATGAATCCTTCGCCGACGGCTCCTCCTATTCCTACACCTACAATTCGCTGGGCAATTTGACCTCGGCGACGAGCAGTTCCGGCACGATCACGTTTACCTACGGCAACGCGAGCAATCCTAATCTGCTGACGGAGGTACTGTATGCTGATGGCACGTATCTTAATTTTAAGTACAACGTCGTCGGCCAGCGGACGCAAAGCGTCGATCAAACGGGCTATACGGTCAACTACATTTACGATGCGGTCGGCCGGCTCTCTCAGCTCACCGACGGCAGCGGAAGCTTGATCGTCAAGTACACCTACGACGCCGCGGGCAATCTCATCCAGAAGGTCAACGGCAACGGAACGTACACAATCTACACCTACGACCACGACGGCAACGTTCTCACGATCACAAACTACGCCCCCGGCGGCGCGGTCAACTCGTTTGACAATTACGCGTACGACGCTCTTAACAACGTACATACCGACACGAATCAAGACGGGCAGTGGGTCTATACCTACGATGCCGACAGCCAATTGACCGGCGCGGTTTTCACGCCGAATGCGCAAGACCCCGGCGGGCTGTCCGCGCAAAACTTGCAGTATTCGTATGACGCGGTTGGCAACCGCCTTAGCGAGACAGTTAATGGCGTAACGACGACCTACGTCGCCAACAATATGAACCAGTACACGACCTCGACGACCGCCGGATTGGGGACGACCCAATACCAATACGACAACGACGGGAACATGACCGGCGAAATCGCTCCCGGCGGCACGACCAGCTATACGTTCAATCAGCTTAATCAGTTGACCGCAATCAACAGCGGCGGCGTGACCGCGAGCTACTCCTACGATCCGCTGGGAAACCGCATCGCGCAAACGATCAGCGGCGTGACGACCAATTTTCAAATCGATCCCGCGGGATTGGGCAACGTTGTCGCGACGTATGCCGCGGCCGGCGGCGCGGCGACGCACTACACGTATGGCTTAGGCCTGGTTAGCCAAGTCAGCAGCGCGGGAGTGGCCGCTTACTACGATTTCAACAATATCGGCTCGACGGTCGATATCACGAATTCTGCCGGAAACCTCGTCAACCAATACGCCTACTTACCGTTTGGTCAGACGATTACAGTCGCTTCGGCGCTGACGAACTCGTTTGCGTTTGTCGGAGGCGCCGGCGTTCAGTATGACAAAACGGGATTGTTTTATATGCGCCGCGCGAACTACGATCCGGCCCTTGGCCGGTTTACTCAGCTCGATCCGCTTGGGCTGGGAGGTAGGCAAACGAATCTGTATGTCTACGCGGGCCAGAATCCGCAGAACTTCATTGACCCAAGTGGGCTTTGTCTCGATCCAGCAACGTTAGATTATTACAAGAGGTTAATGAATGCTATCCTAAATCAAGCAAACCAGGATTTCAGTTTGGCAAAACATGCCTGGACTGCTGCTTTGAATGAGGCCAAACTAGCCTTGCAAGCTGCGATTAGGGGTAATGAATTCTTAGCAACGTCGTTGGACTTTGCGTCGCAATTATCTTTGCTACAGTACTTTTCTTTTGAAGGCGCTGCGGTATTTTTTGTCGGCGTAGCCGGCTCCATAAGTGCCTATATATTGCAGCAGGGGGCCTGCCCCTGCCAATGCCCTCCGACCGCCCCGCCGACCCCAGGCGGAAACCCTGCCGGCAACGATACCGTTGGCGGAAGCTGTACCGCCGTGGTTAGCGGGACCGACGACTACGATTGCGGTGGCCAACTGGTCAGTAATACGTACTTCGCTGTGATCAATGTCCCTGGCCGAGATTGCAATCCTGACGAGGTCGCGAATGCGATCACTGAATTCCTTGGCGGCGGCGGAGGCGGCGGCGGCGGCGGCGGCGGCGGAGGCGGCGGAGGCGGAGGTGGCGGTGGAGGAGGTGGAGGAGGTGGCGGCGGTGGAGTCAGCATTCCGTCGGGTCCGACCGGCGGTGGCGGCATCGTCCCGCCTGTTATCCAAGCGACTGCTAGTTGCAACTTGGTCGCCTACCACATGAATATCCAGATCGTCAACGCCGAAAACCACGGTAATGCCCCGACGACGAACGCTGCGCCTGCTGTTATTGAGAACTATAACAATTCAACGAGTTTGAACAGCGCGTACGGCGACCCCGATCCGCTGCCCTACCTGACGGTCCTATTGAACAATCTCGGATTGATTGCAGGACAATCGGGCGATATCGGCTACACCGCCAGCCAGGCCGCGGAGCTTGTTCCGACGATTTCCGCCTACGAGCGGTGGCAGTCGGACATCTTGGCCATCGCCAGCGCCGGCGCGAACAATAGCTTGGTCGCGGGGGACGTGGCGCTGTTGTCGAAAGTCGGCTCGCGGCTCGCCGCGGTGACGACGGCCGAGAACGCTATTTTCGGCGGTGATGCCAATTGGCTCGCGACCACGCAGCCCACGATCTTGCAGCAGTGGGTTACCGCGTTCTACGCCGACGCGCAAAGCTCCACCGCCGGCGGCGAGATGATCTCGACCGCCGAACGCAGCCAATTGATTGCCACGACGTTGCCGAGCGGCGTTTCCCTCAGCGAGGCCAATGAGTTCCTCGACCGCTGGAATCTTACGGTTCAGTATTGGACCGCGGCAATCGTTCGCGCGGGCCAAGTGCCGGCCGGCCAAAGCACCGATTTTATCGACGTTGGCCAAATGACGACGCTCTTTAGCGCCGCTCAAACGGCTGAAACCGCCAGTCAGGCCGACGGCTATAGCGACATTGCCGCCGAATTCCGCGGCGCGCTTGTGACCGTGCAAAATGATCTCGCCGGGCAAGGCGTGTGCGCGACCGTGACATTTCAGATCAACCAAACGGCAACGCTCACTCGAGCGGCGTTCAATGGAATGCTCACGATCACCAATAGCGAAGGCACTGGCGCGATGACCAACGTGGTCCTGCACATTTCGATCACCGATGCCAACGGAAACCCGGCCAACGGGCAGTTCTATGTCACCAGCCCGGCATATAGCGGCGCTTTTAGCGTGGTGAACGGCAATGCCACGCTTCCAGACAACGGCACGGGCACGATCTCGTTCACGTTCATACCTGCCGACACGGCCGCTTCCGGCGGCGCGACGGTTTACGACATCGGCGGAACGATTGGCTTTACCGACCCTTCGGGCGGAAACGTGAGCATTCCCGTTTTCCCCGCCGCGATCACAGTCTATCCGCAAGCGAGTCTACAGCTCAACTACTTCCTGCAGAAAGATGTCTTCGGCGCCGACCCCTTGAACCCGCAGGAGAGCCTGCCCAGCGAGCCGGCCGTGCTGGGGCTGTTGGTCACGAATACCGGGCTGGGCGCGGCCAACAGTCTCTCCATCACCACCGCGCAGCCGCAGATCATCCAGAACGAGAAGGGCCTAGCGGACCCCATCCAGATCATCGGCACGCAAGTGGGCAATCAATCGGAGAGCCCGTCGCTTACCGTCGGACTCGGCAATATCGCTCCTGGCCAGACGGCCGACGCGGAGTTCCTGCTTACGTCGGCTCTGCAAGGCGTCTTCACCAATTTCACGGCCACGTTCCAGCACTCCGATGGTTTGGGCGGGACGGAAACCAGCCTGATTAGCAGCGTGAAGACGCACACGCTGATCCACGCCGGCGACTTCCAATACGCCGACGAAAAAAACTATCCCGGCGATATCAGCTATCTTGCGGAAGACAATCTCAATGCAGGCGATCTGCCCGACACCGTCTATTTCTCAGATGGGACGACTTCGCCGGTGAATATCGCCGCAAGCGTTCAATCCGCCACTACTGCAACTCCCGGCGTTTACACGGTGACGGCGAGCGTCACGAGCGGTTGGGATTATCTTCAGTTGCCCGAACCCGGGGCCGGCTACACGCTCTACAAAGTCGTGCGATCCGATGGAACGGCGATTTCGGTCAGCGACCAGGCGTGGCAGACCGATCGCGTTTTCGACGCCGCCGGAAATACCACGCCCGACGATTTGTTGCACATCCTCGATGACAACAGCACCGGCTCCTACACGATCTACTACAAGCCAACGTCGGCGGTTGCCCCGGCCATTACGGCGCTCCAATTGATAAGCGGCCTGCAGCCCGCGCCGGTCGGCTCGGTCACTGTCACTTTCAATGAGGCCGTGGACCCGGCCACGTTCACGACGAGCAACGTGTCGCTTACGCTCAACGGTGGGCCGAACCTGATCAATTCGTCGGTGACGATCACGCAAACGGCGCCCAACCAGTTCACCATCGGTAACCTCAGCGGGTTGACCTCGGGCTACGGCAATTACTCACTGACCGTATCGGCGGCCGGCGTAAGCGACTTCTTCGGCGACATGGGCGCGGGCACCGTTAACGATGCCTGGGCCTTCGGGTCGAATGTCCCGGTGATCGTCAGTGTAGGGGCGGGCAACCCCACGATCACGAACGCGGCGTTCCAGACAGTCAACGTCGTTTTGAGTGAGCCGATTGTACCGTCCTCGTTCACTCCCGTCGCGCTAAATCTGTCGCTCAACGGCGGCGCAGAACCTCATCAATTCCGGCGTGACGATGACCGAAACCTCTTCGACGACATACGAGATCGGCGGCCTACAGCCGCTGACGGCCGCCCAGGGCAACTACGTCCTTACCGTGAGCGCCGCGGGACTCGTCGACTCGCAAGGTAACAGCGGCGTCGGCGGGCTGAGCGAGATGTGGACTATGAACACCACCGGCCCCGCCGTGGTGAGCATTGCCCAGACTTTGGTCAGCAACGGTTCCTCGGTGCAATCGCCGACGAATACCACGCCCCAAACTCTCTATGTAACCTTCTCGGAGCCGATTGTACCCACCAGCTTCACATACCAATCGATCGTCTTCAGCAAGCAAGGCGGAGCGAATCTCATTGTGACGGGCATTACGATTGCGCCGGTATCGGCCGCGGACACCGAGTTCGAGGTGAGCAATTTCGAGAACCTTATCGTGCCGATTGACGGCCAGTATACGTTCACGGTCAATACCGGCGGCATACAAGACCTAGCGGGCAACAGCGGCACGGGTTCCTCGGCAGTGAGTTGGAACCTTGTGACGGCCCCGCTATCGGCCCCCACCAACCTGGCAATCTCGCCCGACACTGGCTATTCGAGTACCGACGGCATTACGAATGTTTCGAACGTCGCGTTCACAGGAACGCTGTCGGAGCCAGGGTTGACGGTTTATGTCTCAATCGACGGGAACCTGCTGCCCAATGTGACGGTCGCGGGTACGACCTTCAGCCAGAATCTTACGCTTCAGCCGGGCAAGAACACCATTACCGTCTACGCTGTTGATAGCGCCGGGAATGTGTCCGCGACAACGAGCTATACGGCGTACTATTCGGCTCTAAACCCGTTGATTACTCTTGTTCAATCGCCGCCGACGCAAACGTCGCAACCCGCAGTCTCCGTGACCGTCAGTTTCACTTCGGCCTTGTACGCTGCCTCTTTCACGCCGGGTGACGTTTCACTGACGGCCAACGGCCAGCCGGTAGCCACGACGGGACTTACGTTAACGCCCGACGCTTCCGATATGACCTTCACTATTGGCGGGCTCGCGCCCTTTGACTCATCACTCGGCAATTACCAGTTGACGATCGGCACGACCGATGTGCAAGATCTGGCCGGCAACGCAGCGTTGGGGAGCGTGACGGCAACGTGGTCCGTTATCAACAATGCTACTGTCACGGCCACCGCGCCAAACGGGACTTACACCGCTTTGCACTATGCCGCGACCGCCAAGGTAAGCAAATCCGGTGGAGGTGCCATTACAGACGGCTCGATTTCGTTCCTTTATTACAACGCGAACGATCTTACGAGGGCCTTGCCGGTTGCACCAACGACCGTCGGCAGCTATGACGTCGTTGCCGTGTTCTCCGGCGATGGCACGTACGGGACCGCGCAGAGCACGCCGGTGCCGTTCAGCATTACTCGCACCCCTCTCACAGTAACGGGCCAGGGTGCAACCGTCCCCTATGGTCAAACGCTGCCAACCTTGCTCGGAACCACAAACGGTTTTCTGGGCTCCGACGCCGCCGCCGTGGCCTACGCTTTCACTGCCAAAGCAAGCCAAGGTTCTTTGCCCGGCACTTACAGCATCAGCGAATCTTCACACGACCCGCTCGACCTGCTAGCGAACTACAACGCGACCTACGTTTCTGCGACGCTCACGATTACGAAAGCTACTCCCACGGTGACCTTGACTGGACCGTCCGGGCCATTGGTTTATGACGGCACGACCGACGTGACAAATTGGGCGAAGCCGCAACTGGCGGGCGTCACGGGTGGGATAGCACCGACTGGCAGCGCCACAATGCGGTACTATGCGGGATCATCAACAAAGGGCAAAGCGCTGACTTCCGTGCCGGTAAACGCCGGGACGTATACCGCAGTAGCGAATTACGCCGGCGACTCGAATTACTTGTCTGCCGCGAGCAATCCCGTAACGTTCACGATATCTCCTGCGCCGGTGTCGATATCGCTTCAATCTAACCTTGCCCAGCCGCAGGCCGGCCAGGTATTGAGCCTCGTCGCAGTCACGTCAACCACTGCTGCGGCCAATGGAGTACCGCTTGTTCCACCGGGCATCGTCACGTTCTATGACAATGGCGTGGCGATCGACTCGCAGCCGTTGGCCGTCGTTTCCGGCCATGACCAGGCCGTTTTCAATATTGCAAATCTTCCGTTGGGGCCGCACCAGATAACCGTAGGGTACACCGGCGGCGTGAATTTTGCCATGGCCTGCGGCCTCGCCGGTACTTACGGAGACGGTAATCACGCAGGCGACCGCAAGCGCCTTTACTGTCAGCAATACCAGCAGCGATCCGGCCGTCGCAGGAAGCCTACCCTGGACAGTCGCCCAG
Source organism: uncultured Planctomycetia bacterium (assembly GCA_963707295.1). GTDB lineage: Bacteria > Planctomycetota > Planctomycetia > Pirellulales > Thermoguttaceae > JANXQG01. The sequence goes on along the minus strand of CAVPPL010000005.1, from coordinate 5,350 downwards.
GCGGACGCAGCCAACGCCCCGTCAGTGATAGAATTTGCAACGGGCAGCGGGCAGGTGTTTGCCACACCGCAAACTATTACCCTTGAGACGACGTTGAACCTGACCAGCACATACCCCATCAGCATCGAAGGCCCGTCGTGGGGCGTAACGCTGGTGGGCGATTATAGCCGGTCGCGGTTCCCGATTATTAGTGTAGCGGCGAACACGGGCGTCTCAATCCAAGGAATAAGCATCGGCACGCAGAATCCCGGCGCAAACGGCGACCTTCAGGTAGCTGGCGTTCTCGACGTGCTCCAATCCGTCACGAATTTGGGGTCTGCCTTGAGCCTTACAGGCGCGGGCACCGTCAATCTCGGCAGTCAAACGGTAACTACCGACAGTTTTTCGCTCATCGACTGCAGCTTGATCAACGGTACGCTTTCAAGCTCCGGTGGTTTCCATGCCATATTTGGCGCGATCACTGCCAACGTGACCGGAGCGGGCCAGTTTGTCGAGGATGGCGGCGGGATCGTAATACTCTCGGGCATAAATACCTACACGGGAGGCACGGCGGTCACATCCGGCAAGTTGGTCGTGACTACCGCCAGCGCCTTACCGAACGGCTCGAACTTGATCGTTGGCGCAACGCGGCCACTGCTTTTGGCGGCGTAATCGCCGCAGCCGATTCGCCGTTAGCGGTGCCGGCCGCAAGCGCCGCTCAGGCTGCACCGACGACCTCGCATCCCGCGCCAACGACCGGTTCGTCGTCAGCCCAGAACTCGACGAGCTCGGCGGCAAAGCGGGCCACTGCTTTGCCCACTTCGCCAGCGGTTTCCTCCACTCCACCGATGATCGCCGCCGCGGCACATGATGCGGTGCTGAAATCAGGAATCGTCAAGCGGAAGTCGGCACTCGCGGACATCGCCTGGTATCTCGACACGATAGGGGCACAGAATAAGCAGCGGGCCGGCGATAGCAAACGCGAAGCTAATTACGTTGACCAATCGCTTGCTGCGGGCGGCCTCTAGGAACGGCACCTCAAACGATGGACTAATTCCGTGCCGCCAATAGAAGCTTTCATTTGGTGGCCTGCGTGCCTTTCTCGGTCATCGCATCAACCCACGCCTTTCTGGAATCCCGCGGGATCGCTTCTGCGTGTCGGTCACTACGTTCGCCGGCCCGAATTGGGTCGGGCAGGGAGAGGGGGCGTGATTTCGAAGGGTATTAAGAATTGTGCGATAAAGGTTTCACCGTGAAACCCTTCCTAAGCGCAGCTTAGGAGAGATGTCTGCTCTTTAAATGAATTGCTGCAATGCACAAATCTGGGGCTGCCTTTGGCTGCCTGGTGTGCATCTGGGAGGCAATTGCAAGCGGTGAGCCGGGGGCTCCTGTGGCTGGGGTGCGCGATCCCTTCCGGATGCCAGGGCACGGGTCGGGTAAACCCCCGCCCGCCAATGACGGTGGCGCGCTGGATGATGCAGCCGAACGGTGATGCCAAGTGGCGTTCGGAACCTGTGATGATGATGACTGCCGGGTGACAATACCCGGATGCATCAGGGCAGGATTTTCCGCAGTATGTGCGGCAGGGGGCCGGAGGGGGCGGTAGCCGTCCGCGTACTGGCGACCGAAGCGAGGGCGGAGCCGGCAGTCAACCGGTCGCGTGGACGGCGAGGCACCCAAAGGCCTGTCGTCACCTGGTGGCGACGAGCAGGTCATCCAGGTGGCGGAGTTCAGTTGCTTGACGCCGTGGAGGATGAGGAAGCGAGGCCGGGCAATCAAGCCCGGCCCGGAACTCCTGGTCAGCTCTGCCGAGTAGCATTCCTCGGGAACAGGATTCTGGCTTCCCGGCGAAGAGCACTCTTCGTGATGCGTCGAGGAGACTTCTTCTCGACTTTTTGTAGGACTTCCCACGCCTGGTCTTCGGTCAGGTCTGGACGGAGGTCTAAGACATGCCAAGCCGACCAGATGGTGGCAACGAGCTGGTGCTGACGGAGAGTGGGATCAATCACGTGGTATTGGTTGACCCAGCCGCCTGGCATGTTCAGTGCGTTGACAATGGCACGAGCCTTCGCCTCGACCTCGTTGAGATTATCCCAGAAATAGAGCCCAAGAACTGTCGAGCCGTCCGTGTGCTCGATGAAGTAAATGGCATCGCAGCCATCTTGGCTTAGGTGGTAGCTGTATGGGCCGGTTTTTGCGTCTCCGGTGTTGGTGTCTGTCGTCATGTTGCATTCTCCTTTCAGTTAGCGGCCGCCCTATGCGGCCTGTAGGCATGCGACCGAACCGGCTGGTGCCGGTACGGTCAAGCGAAAGGCCGAAGGCTTCCGCTCTTGCGGAAAGCGGCCTTGGCAGCTTGACCGGGCTGGCTGCGGGTTCAGCTTGCCGGCTCAGGCCAAGGGGCGGACGAAAGCAGGAAAGGGAGGAGCGTGATGATAGAGAGCCAATGGGGCCGAGAGGCGGATCTGCCCAGCGAGAACGCTCTAAGGTTTGGTGAGATTCATGACATTCAGTCGCTTCGGCGGGCCGAGCTTCTCCCATTCGACATCTGCCAGAGTTTGGCCGTCCCGGGTATTGAACATGCCGAGCACCTTGCCGCGGATACCAGGCGCGGGTTCGCCCGTGCCCAGCTTGTACGCGACACGGTCGCCGATTCGGACTTGATCAGATGGATGACCGGAATTCGGCATGGGGCATCTCGCATGATTGTTGAGACCATATAGTGCCTCGGCACGGCCAGGTCAATCAGGCAGGCCGTGGTCATGCATCGTGGCCGGTGGCCTTCGAGGATGGAGTCGCTCGTACGGCTAGGCCCGGTCATCGTCATCGGCGATGAATACCTCCATGTCACCGTAGAAGCAACCGTCCCATTGGATCATGTCATCGCACTTGTCCAGCCAGACCTCGTGTGTGCCGCACTCAGCGTGGATGCGGAAGTGGCAGCAATAAGTATGGACGTAGCAGGAGAGAGGGCCGAATGTGGGGCCGACGAAACCCCAGTCTTCCATTTCCTGGGCGGGGTCTGTGCGGCCGTGATACAGGCGGAGGTACATCTTGCCTGGCACAAGGGGCGTGCCCTTGGGGACGACGAGAGGGGTTGTGAAGGCGGCAGCGGCGGGATCTCGTCCAGGTGCGCGCTTGAGGTCGCCGTTCTTGCCGGCGGACCGCGTGCCCGCATAGAATGCGGCTTTGAGGGCGGAGCGAACGGCCCACACGCTTACGTCGTGAAAGTCGAGGCCATCGGACTTCCGGGTTCTAAGCGTCGGGATGTTGAGATGCTTGCTGGCAATCTCAGTGAGGGTTCGGTTGAGTTGTTTCATGGTGGCGTCCTTTCTGGGTTAATGGTTAAGCGGTTTTCTCGAAGATAGAACACACGTCATGCAAGCCGGGGATGAAGCTGCTGCGGTAGACCTTCTTGCTGCTGCTGGCACCGTGGGAAAAGCGAATGATGTCGGTACAGCGCTGACGAAGGCCGGCCTCAAATGCAAGTCGTTTGGTGTGCCAGACGAGGGGGACGAATCCGGCCTTGAAATCGTTGTATTCGCCCATCAGTATTGCCAGCTTGCCGCCCGGTTCGAGAGCCCCAGCACAATTTGCAATGAGTAGCCTGTAGCGGTCGAGGAAAGCATCCAAGGTGGGTGCTCGCGACATATCCCTCGGGTCGTCCGAATAGATTTTTTGTCTCCAGTATGGTGGATGAATCCATGCGAACTGAAAGCATCCCCGCGGGAACTTGGAGGCATCGCAAGCATCGGCTCCCTCGCGTAAATCGCTCGACCAGCAATAGATGCCCAGTTCCTTACACACGTCGCGGCAAGTGCCGCTGCCGGTCATCGGGTCGAAGCAACTCGCGACATTGAAGTACCTCAGCAAATCCTTGATAAGATTGCCGCCGCAGTTGCCGGGGTAGGCGCGGTTGCCGTATTCGCCGGCCCGGTTGAAATGGTAGAGGCTGGTCAGGTGCGGAACCGGACTTCCATTGCGTGGGGCAAGCGGCAGCCTGGCGTAGACCGGTTGGATTGGCTCCGAATGGGCCGACGGTGCAAATCGCTTGTGACGGTCGGCAAAGAAGGGATTGATGGTAGCTAGGGCGTAGTTCATGGGCGTTTCCTTTCACCGGGTTGGAAGTCGGTTGTTTCGGTGAGCCTTTCGTTGACTCGGCGTTCTTGGTCAGGCGTGAGCGGTTCGGACTCGAAATCCATGACCAGCGGCCTGTCAGGTGGGCAGTCCCAGTCTTCGACGAAGATGGTGACCGGCACGGTGGCAGTGACTTCTGCGACTAAGCCGCCCTGAACGGTTACGACAATGATTGGTTTCATGGTCATGCCTCCTGTTTGTCGTCCGGTTCGGGATAGAGGTCGTCGGCGACGGTTTCGAGCGTCATCCAGTTGATGCCATACTCGGCGTCGTGGATGTCGTCGACCTGCTGGAGAACCTCCCAGGCTTGGTCTTCGGTCAGGTGCGGCCGGACGCCTCGAACGTCGTCGGTACACCAAATGTCGGCGATACTGTGATGTTTGGCGAGCAGTTCGCGGACATGGCGGTTGATGTCAACGGGTTCGCCGGTGTTGTTGGTTGCGTCGTTCATGGTCGCCTCCTCTCAATTCAGGTCACGGGCTTGGGAGAGGCGGAGTTCGGCGAATTGCCGTTCCAGCTCGTCAAGAGTCGTTGTCGAAGGCGGGATCGCAGGCTCCGTCGAATTCCTCGATGGCGGTGATAACGCGGAGCAATTCGGAGTTGATGTCTGTTGGGTAGATGTTGCATGGTCTGGTGTCCTTTCCAGGTTGTGGGCGGGCTTTGCGCCCGCCCGGTTGATGTCCGTTACTCTTTCTTTTCCGAAGCGACGCGGAGGCTGATGCGGCCGTCCAGGGGCGCGACATCGAGCTGGACGTTGAAGCCCTTGCCGTCGGCGTGTGCCCAGGCGCTGCCGATGCGGGTCCAGAAGCTTTTCTGGCCTTCGCCGCGGTCACGCACGTGGTAGGCAACGTGGCTGGGCGCTTTGCCGGCGGGTTTGGTTTCGGTGTTGTGTCTGACATAGTCTGTCTCCTTCTTTCGAGTTTCAGCCCCGCTCATCGGGGCCTTACAGGCACGCCAAAGAAGCGGCCTAGACCGGGGCGAAGCGCCTTGCGGAGCGTACCGGTCAAGCGAAAGGCCGAAGGCTTCCGCTTGCGGAAAGCGGCCTTGGCAGCTTTACCGGCCCGGCGGCTGCTTCACAGTGCCTGTAATAAGGCCACGAGCGGGGTTGAATCGGAGGAGAGACAGTGCGTTCGGGCGTCACCCGAATCAAACGAAGCGGCTGTAAAGCCAGCCAAGAATGTCAACTTCTGCGTGCCGGAGGACAGCACCACACGGTCGCAAGGAGCGAAATGGAACC
>CAVPPL010000004.1:237500-2359028 GCA_963707295.1 uncultured Planctomycetia bacterium | reverse complement strand
ATGGAATCCGAAATGCAAACCCGCGTCCGCAAAGAGGGCAAAAACGAGAATCGGACGACCGGCAATATGCTGTGGGGCGAGTTCGTGCATTTCACGTCGAGGCCAGTGGACGGCGTGCCCGATCCGCATTTGCACGCGCATTGCTTCGTCCACAATGTAACCTGGGACAAGAAAGAGGCGGCATGGAAGGCGGGCGAATTCGCTGACCTCAAGCGGGATGCACCGTATTTCGAGGCGAAGTTCCATTCCCGCATGGCGAGAAGGCTGGCCGGGCTGGGCATTGCCGTCGAGCGCTCGAAAACCGGCTGGGAAATCGCCGGTGTGCCGAAATCGACCGTCCGACAATTCTCGCGGCGGACGGCGGTGATTGAAGAGGAAGCCAAACGCAAGGGCGTGGTCGATGCGGCGGCCAAGTCGGAACTGGGCGCGAAGACCCGCGAGCACAAAAAGAAAGACCTGACTTTCGACGAGTTGCGTAGCGAATGGTCGGCGCGTCTCTCAGCCAGCGAACGGGTGGCCATTGAAGCCGTGGGCAACCACGTGGGGGGCAAATCAATCGGCGAAGACGCAAAAGCGCCGCAAGAGGCCGTGCGTCATGCAATGGACCATTGGTTTGAACGGAAATCGGTCGTGGCGGAGCGTACCTTGCTTGCCGAAGCGATGAAACATGCGGTCGGCAAAGCCGGCCCCGAAGCCGTCGAGGCCGCGTATCAGCGCCAGGAACTGGTCGTGGGCGACCGGGATGGGCAACGAATGGCGACGACTCGCGACGTGCTCAAGGAAGAGATGCGGATGCTTGACTTTGCCCGCAATGGCCGCGGCACGGAAGCCAAACTCTCCCGCAAGCCGCACGCCTTCACCCGTGATTGGCTTAATGAAGGACAGCGGCGGGCGGTGCTGCATGTCATCGGGTCACGGGATAAAGTCGTCTTGATTCGCGGCGCGGCCGGGGTGGGCAAAACTGCCATGATGCAAGAGGCGGTAGAGGCCATTCAGGAAGGCGGCAAGCTGGTCTTCGCCTTCGCTCCCTCGGCGGATGCCAGTCGCGGCGTGCTACGCTCGGAGGGCTTCGACAATGCCGATACGGTGGCACGTCTTCTCATCGACGAGCGGCTGCATGACAAACTTAAAGGGCAAGTCATCTGGATCGACGAAGCGGGCTTGCTCGGTACAAAAACCATGTCGCATGTCTTCGACCTGGCGGAAAAGCTCGACGCCCGTGTCATACTTTCCGGCGACCGGCGGCAGCATGGCTCGGTCGAGCGTGGTGCGGCGCTGCGGCTTTTGGAAGAGCAGGCCGGTCTTGTGCCCGACGAACTCAAAGACATTCAGCGGCAAAGGGGAGACTACAAAGAGGCCGTGCAAGCCTTGAGCGAAGGGCGGACGGAGGACGGTTTCCGGCAACTCGACGCATTGGGCTGGGTGCGGGAGGTTGCCGACGACGACCGCTGCCGCGTGCTGGCAAAGGATTACGTCGCGACGGTGGCGGCCGGTAAATCGGCCCTGGTGGTATCACCCACGCATCGCGAAGGGGAAAAAATAACTGCCGACATTCGCGCATGAGTTAAAAAACCTCGGCAGGCTCAAGGGCAAGGAACGGCCGGTACTCCAGTTGCACAATGCGAACCTCACAGAAGCGCAGCGGGCTGACGACGTGAACTATCTTCCCGGCGACGTGCTGGAGTTTCATCAGAACGCCAAAGGAATCCGCAAAGGCCAGCGCGCTGATCGTCGGACGCGAAAAACTGCCGCTCGACCAGGCGGGACGGTTTCAGGCATTCAATGCCGGTGAACTGCGTCTTGCACCGGGGGAAATTGTGCGGGTCACGAAAAACGGTCTGACGGCGGACGGCAAACATCGGCTCAACAACGGCGCTCGTTATACGGTCAAGGGATTCAATCCATCGGGCGACATTCTTCTCGATAATGGCTGGGCGGTAGCGAAGGACTTCGGGCACTTGGCCTATGGCTACGTGGCAACATCGCACGCATCACAGGGCAAGACAATTGACCGCGTTCTGATCGGCCAGTCGGCGGAATCGTTCCCCGCATCGTCGCGGGAGCAATTCTACGTGTCTGTTTCGCGTGGCCGGCAACAGGCGACGATTTACACCGACGACAAGAAGGCGCTGCTGGCCGCGGTCAGCCGTTCCGACGATCGCGTGGCGGCGACCGAATTCGTCAATAAACGTGAACGTGTCGCGGCGATCCAACGGCAGCAAAGCATAGCATACGATTCGCCCGAACAGATAACTCGCAATCGCGACGGAGTAGAACATGAGCGATAAGTTTTTGCAGAAATACTTGGTCAAGAGCGGCGACAAGCCCATCGTCTCCGCCGCAACGGACGATCCAGAGATCGCCGACGACCTTGGGACGTTCGGCTGGTTGCGTGGCCGCGACCGGGCGATAATGCTCGAACTGCGGAAAAAGAACGGCAACATCGTGGCCGTTGGCTATAGCTGGCTGGAGCGTGTCGAGTTTGATCCGTCCGAAGGCATTACGCTGCACGTGGCCGGCCAGAAAATCCGCATCAAGGGCCGGAACCTGAACGGCGCAGTCCGGCCAACCGTCCGGCTTTTTCAAGGAATCACCCGGCACAAGGTGGCGTGGATTCAAGAGGCGGACGAGTCGGCCGGATTGCAGGCCGGCAAGTCGGCGACGGTCATCGAGAGGATTGACTTCGCCTAGGGAGAGTTTGCGTTCGGAGACATTAAGTCAACCTCTGCCACCTTGTTCGACGACCGTCTCTCGTCGGGTATAATTGCCCGTAGGTCGGATGTGGCGAAACTACCGGCGTCTCCAAAATTCAACGCTCACCCTCGAATGGAATTCGGCACATGTCTGCGGATGGGTCAGCAGATTTTCGGTCCAAGAAATGGATTAGCGCTCTGCGGAATTACGCTCAAGGTTTGTTGGCTTGGCTTTCAGCGGATCTGAGCAGATTATCCGGAACCGGCCTGGAACTCCCAAATGCCGAGCGATTGACGCTGATGGTCCAGGAGACCGATCGGGAGGCCGAGCGCCAAACAAGTTGGCGCGGAGATGGGCGCGATGGCACGGAAGTAGAGCACGGCCCGAAGCGAGCAAGCATCGCGCCGCCGATTGAAGACTTGAAGATGCTTGAGGACTGGTTGGCAAACAGCTCGGAGCCCTTGTTGTTACTTGCTCCATTTGGCTCGGGAAAATCGGTCCTGCTGGCCACATTCGCCTGCCATTTGGCGGAAGCTGTCGTTCACTGGTGCGACAATCCCGGGGATGAACCATTGCCTCCAGTACCGCTACCCGTTCGATTGCGCGCGTGGGATTGGTACGCACGGGAAAAGTTTCGTGCCTACGTTTGCGGTCGTAGCCAGGACATTTTGGACCCGAATGGTGCGGCGGTACTTACCGCCGACCATGTGGAGATGCTGGCCTCGGCTGGTAAGTTGTTGCCGTTGTATGACGGATTCGACGAATTGGCAGATGCGCACGATGTAAGGAGCGTGGCATTAGATGGAATGCGGCGGTTAACGGCACGCTTTGTTCTGAGCGCCCGGCCTGGTCATGGGGCCGAAGCGAAATTCGATAGTAATCAGGTGTATTCCCTTCGTGAACTTACCGTCACCGACGCCGAGGAGTTCATCTGTCAGCGGCTGGACATTCCAGCAGGGCACGATCAGCACCATGTGCTAGTCGTCTACCGTAAGGCTCAACCCCATATTAATTCGTTGTTCCGGCGGCCCCTGTTCCTCAACGCATGGTGTAGCGCGTACCCAAATGACCCGCCCGATACCCTGGCGAAACTGATGAACGTCGTCTTGAAAAAGGTATTCGACGAGCGAGTGTTCCAAAATGAGTCTCATCTTTCGGTGGGGAGCGCGAACGAACTTGTCCTGTCGTGCCACGTCTCAGGGGCAATATTGGCCGCCTACGCGGAGCAAGGCTTTGGGCAGGTGTGCAACTTGATGCAGAAGGCACTTCGGGATGCATTCGATGGGTCGGAGTGCTTCGCCAATCCTGCGGAGATCGCCCAATGGCACGCCTTAGCCGTTCGCGCTGGCCTACTAATTCCAGCGGGCGACGGGCATTACACGTTCAAAACTCCCGTTGTTGAATACCTGATTGGTTCGTTCTACGCGCGGCTCGTTCAACCGTCGATCGACGAGTCGGACGACACCAAAGACAAACGCCGCCGGCAACGCTTTGTACGAAAGTTCAGACAGGGATTCTGGTGGTTCGAGTTTGATGATATTTGGTTGTATGCGTTCGACCAATTGTGGCGTGGGTCGCCAGCCCAAGTGAACATGGCCAATGATGTCGTTGTATGGTTGCTCGACTACTCCAGACGGTGCATGGACGCCGGACAATACTCAGGTGAGTTGCTGCCGGAACAGACCGATCAGGATCGGCATCCATTTACATGCCATCGCTTCGCTATTCGTGCCTTGCTACCCATCGGCCCGGTGTCAGCGGCCGTCGATAGACGTGTTAAAAAGCTGCTAGAGGCCGGCATCGAACAACTATTCAAGGAGTTGCTGCAAAACTGGCGGCATTTTCCAGGCATCGGTGATGACCTCGACCTTCTCGCTGCGCGGCGGCCAGTCGAGTTGATTCGATACCTTGAGCCCGCATTGGCCGCTAAGTCGCACAAGGATGTATGGTCCCAAGTTGCTAGTGCCATCCGCACGGTACTCGAACACCTTGAGCCGGCGCACGTCAAGGAGTTAGTGTCCGAGACGCTCGTGCCGTGCCTGGCCAACGTCAATTACAAGGAAGCTTGGGATAGTATCGCCTATGCCATCGGCGCGGGTTTTCGTTGCTTGGAACTGGCGTACGTCAAGGAGTTAGTGTCCAAGACGCTCCTGCCGTGTCTGGCCAACGCCGAGTATAAGGAAGCATTGTTGGCCATCGACGATGCCATCGGCGTGGGTCTTAGTTGCTTGGAACCGGCGTACGTCATGGAGTTAGTGTCCGAGACACTCCTGCCGTGTCTGGCCAACGCCGACTACAAGGAAGTATCGTGGGCCATCGCGGGTGCCATCGGCGCGGGTATTAGTTGCTTGGAGCCGGTGTACGTCAAGGAAGTTGTTGACACATCGCTCGTGCCATGCTTGGTCAAGGCGGATTACAAGCAAGCTTGGGATAGCATCGCGGGTGCCATCGGCGCGGGTTTTCGTTGCTTGGAGCCGGTGTACGTCAAGGAAGTTGTTGACACATCGCTCGTGCCATGCTTGGCCAAGGCGGATTACAAGCAAGCTTGGGATAGCATCGCACAGGCCATCGGCGCGGGTTTTCGTTGCTTGGAGCCGGTGTACGTCAAGGAAGTTGTCGATACATCGCTCGTGCCATGCTTGGCCAAGGCGGATTACAAGCAAGCTTGGCGTAGCATCGCACGGGCCATCGGCGCGGGTATTAGTTGCTTGGAGCCGGTGTACGTCAAGGAAGTTGTCGAACACGTCCCTTGTGCCATGCTTGGCCAAATCGGATTACAAGCAAGCTTGGGATAGCATCGCCGATGCCATCGGCGCGGGTTTTTGTTGCTTAGAGCCGGCGTACGTCAAGGAAGTTGTCGACACGTCGCTAGTGCCATGCCTGGGCAACGCCGACTATAAACGAAACTGGTACAGCATCGCCTGTGCCATCCGCAAGGGTCTTAGTCGCTTGGAGCCGGCGTACCTCAAGGAATTCGTGGACCAGACAGTCCTGCCATGCCTGGCCAACGCCGACGACAAACGAGCATGGTGGAGCGTTGTCAGCGTCTTTTGCGATGATTTTAGTTACTTGGAGCCAGCGGATGTCAAGGAATTCGTGGACCAAACGCTCCTGCCATGCCTGGCCAACACCGAGTACAAGGACAGTTGGCCGCGGATTGTTGATGTCATTGGCGGGGGTCTTACTCGCTTGGAACCGACGCAGGTCAAGAAACGCGTCTACGAGTCGCTTGTGCCGTGCCTAGCCAATATTGACTACAAGCAAGCATGGCCGACGATTGCACGTGCCATCAGAACGGGACTGACGAGCCTGGCACCGGCGGACGTAAAGGAAGTCATGGACCAAACGCTCCTGCCATATATGGCCAACGTTGACTTCAAGCCAATATGGGAAAAGATCACTATTGTTATTATCGCAAATGGACAGGTTCTTTCAGGAAATCAGGCTCACGTTCTCGATCAGGTTTTTGCTGCCACACCTTACTACGGCGTGATTATCGTCAGCGCCGCACCAAAGCTTCGGTGGTTTGTGCGTCGCATCGGCGATGACCTTGTACCGAAACGGATCGTGTACGGTGTGTGCGAGCGAAATTCGCCTGAACTACTGTTTGACCCAGAACTGCAAGCGGCACCCGATTCGATCAAGCAGCTTTGTGGCCCGGCGGTGATTTCACCGGCAACTGAGTGGCTTCGAGCCTCCCAGATAACGGACGCAATTGCAAGTGCGCTGCGCGAAGAGCTCGGGAATGTCGCGGCAAATGCTTTTAAGAAGTATATCGGCACGGGCCGCAAACAGTCCGATAACTTAAGGCCGATTGTGCAACAGATCGAAGACCGTCTCGCTCCAGCGCAGCGAAGTGCTTTTCGACGCCCCGTGGAAGCCAAGGGCAAGCCAAGAAAGAAGAAGTCTCAGAGGAACGCGGCGGAACACTCCAAATCGTGGCTTTTCGTCCATCCGGCGGTGCTCAAGGAAGCGCTGACGAACCGCGACATTCTTGTCATGCTTGCGAAAGCCGCGGATTCGCAGGAGCACGATGACTGGGTTTTGGTGAATAAATTCGTGAAACCGCGGTATTGTTGTCCGAGTTGTGGCGCCTTGCACGTTCCGAAATCGCCGTCCCGTCCGAAGCCGGAGCGATGCGCCGCCTGTCGCCATCCCTTCCGCGAGGGCGACCATCTTCAGGATTACCGCGGGAAAGTGCTGATCTGCCGACAGAGTGATCCACCCATTGAATTCGCGGTGCTGGCCCCGCAGGGCCAGTGGCGGCATCCGGCCCGCAAACCGATGGGAAAGGCCAAGATCGAAAAACCGGGAGATTGTCCGGCCTGCTGGAAAGTTGACGACCACTTTCTGGTACGAATGGACGACGCTTCCTCTGACTAGGCGGCGTTCTTCCGCCCTTGAAATCTCGCGCGGCACTTTTCCAGCACTTTATTCCTGCAATTTTCTTGCTGGATTCTCCAGCTACTTTTTGGCCGAAAAACCGGCCAAGTCTTGGCTAAATCACTTTTCCACCGCCTTTCCGCGCGCATTGAAAGGGACGCCTCGCGCGTTTTAACGTGCAGGTCAGCCGCGGCCTTCAAGCGAAACCGGGCTGATTCGGCGAAGCTGTTCGCGTCGAACGCCGCCGACGCACCTTTCGCAATGAAGTGCAGTTCTATGGCTCAAACTACCGTTAAGCCGGATTGGAACGCAGCGGCGTCCCTCCGGAAGGTGATTGAGGCGGAGCCGTGGTTTGGAATCGCCTTGATCTATCTGTTGAAGCCCGAACAATGGGCATCTCTGAGTTCCGGTGAGGTTTTCGACGAAATCCGTCAAAGCCTCGTGCGGATGGCAGGCTTTACCCACGGTGCCTTGCCCGGCCGCGTGGTCGCAAGCGAAGACGCGGCAAGCGAAGCGCTGTGCCGCTTGGCAACGAGGGCTTTCCTTGACCGCTACGATGCTGAGAAGGGACCGCCCAAGCCCTACATGCTCGGTGTCGCGTGGCGTTACTTGCACGCGGACCGCAAATCACGCTTTCGGCGCTTGCGCCGCGAAAGCCCGGCCGTGGAAGAACCGGCGTCCGACGAAGGTTCCGATGCCGCCGCAATTCGCGAGCGGAGCGATACGCTTGCGCTGGTGCTGGCAATCATCGACGCGCTGCCGCCGGGGCAGCGAGACGCTATCCTGCGGCGTTATTCCATCGCAGGAAACGCCGATGCCTCGAAGACTGAAAGCACGAAGGACTACGTTCGTAGGTGCCGGGGGTTGGCACGCGTTCGTGCGAAGCTGCGCGATCTCGGCTTGCTGTAAGCGCTGCCGCGTTGACCCGTCGAGAAACAGTCCGGGGCGCGATCGAGAATCGCGCCCCGGCTCTTTTCGGCTGTGGACAATCAGGCCGCGGACTGCGATCAGTAACTTCTGCCGTGATAGGCGAAGCGGCGGACCTCGCGCAGAATCTCGTCAATACCCTCCGGCGCTGCATCGAGCGTAAGATGGGGAGTTTCGTCGTCCACCTCTATCTTCGTGAATCGTCGTCCTTGCGGGATGAGCACGACGTAACGAGAACTGAGAGGCCGTCGAGCGTCTTTTAGTTCTGCATCGAATAATGCGGGCTTGCCATCAGCGACGACGCAGAGGTCCAAATCACGCGTGATTTCGTTGATCCAGGCGGCAATGTCGCGGCGGCCATCTAAAGACTTGGCATCGAGCGTCTTTAGATGGTTATTCACCGCCGGTTCCAGTATGCTTGCCAACTTCTTTCGAAAGGCCACGGATACTTCTCTGAGCCTATCGAGGCGATCAAACACATCCGCCGGCAACGAGGAAACCAACGTGTCCAGCGCCGCCTGCTGGGCAGCGTCCAGCGGCGACGCCGGCCGATCGTGCTGCGATGGGGCGTCGGACGTCAAACTCCGGGTCGCTTTCCGAAGACTCTAACAACTCTTCGCATGATCTTTCCTCCTTGAACATGCCACAGTTAGAGCCCAGTGTCCCAGAAAACGGTGCTTCGGGCAAATACATTCAGCGTGTCAAGCGAAAAAGTTGCGATGGCTCGAATCGGGCTCAATCTTCGGAAAGAGACGGGCTTTTTGCGGCAAAATGTGCCAAGCATTTGAGATTGCATGTGATTTCTCGGCGGCGCAACGCGGGCGATGCAACAGGAAACCATCGCCTGGGGGCAAAGACGACCCGTGCTTATGGCTTCGGAAAAAGGAACGAAACTCAGTGAAAGGTTGGCCGGTAGGCGGTCAATTCCTCTATGTGGCGGGCGACCCTGTCAATTGCCATGACAGTCGATTGACCGCTGGGACAACGAAGTCTGGCGATGCGTTCTTTGAAACACAACGACCTGCCACCGTCGTTGTCATCAATGTGTTGCGCCGCTACGAAGCTTGTGAATGTCTGAACGTGTGAAGAGTCGCGGAGGAATGGCAAAAGATTGTCACAAAATCAACTGAAAGGTTTGGCAGTCCCGGAGGCAATTACTTGGTAGACAGCGAAAGCAACAAGGAACCTGCGATGGAACTCAATGCGGCAAGTGGCAGCGGGATCAACGCGGGCGGAATCTACCGCGAACTTGCCTGTCACCAGGTGATGGAGAAGTGGCACGGGCGGGATGTCCTGGCTTTTCTCCAGGATTGGGCGGAGCGGTTCAACCTTGAGTTTAAACTCGACGTGCCGCAGGTTGCCCTGTGCATCGACGAATTGCCGGCACATATCGGCGGATACTACCGCGAGGGCCATAACGGCTTTGGACTCAAAGGAGAAATTGCCCTGAACTCGCGGTATCTTTCGCTCCCGGCATTTGAAGTGCTCGGCACCCTGCTGCATGAGTTGCTGCACGGCTGGCAGTACGTACACGGCAAGCCGGGAAAACGCAACTACCACAACCGGGAGTATTGCGAAAAAGCAAAGTCGTTGGGATTGCTGGTAGACAACTGCGGCCGACAAGGTTACTCGGCGGAAAGCCCGTTCAAGAATTTCCTGCAACGCCTTGAGGTCGAGGTTCCGACTATCGAAAGGCCGTTGCCTCGGGAGCGAGCGAAGGGGAATTCCAAAATGAAAAAATGGTCCTGCGGCTGCACGAACGTCCGCTGCGCCGTCGCCGGTTTTCAGGCGCAGTGCCTCAAGTGCGGTCGCCAATTTGCCTTGCAATCGTAGAAAGGTTTTCCGATTCAACGGCAATACATATTCGGTGAGACATCGGAAGTACGGTAGTCGCGATTCCGGCAGCGAGTGACGGAAGACGCGACAGGTCAAATCTCACTCGTGTTCACGAAAGGAGCAACGCTCATGTTCACTCTGATCGGTCTGTTGCTCGACGCCATCTTCGGCGGCGACAACAAGCGCTCGTAGGGCGCTCAAGCAATGGCAAGCGAACTTGCCGCGGCCGATTGGCTCGGCCTGATTGTTCACAAGGGTCCGGCCGGGGAGAACTCCGGCCTGGCCCAACCTTTCCTTGCATCCCTTCACTCAAATCTCAGAGATCATCATGAACCAGGAAAAGATCGAATACCTGCCGCTCGACAAGGTAGTTGTCACCGTGCAGGTCCGCAAGGAGTTTTCGGAGGAGTCGCTGCGCGGACTGATGGCATTCGATAATGGCCGTCGGGCTGTTGGTTCCCATTCGCGTCCGCAGGGAAGGCGACCTGTACGTCATCGTGGATGGCGAGCGCCGCTACCGTGCGGCAAAGATGGCGGGCACTTTCACGACCATCGCCGCCATCGTCGAAGGGCAAGACCTTGCTCCGGCCGGAGTCCAGCATCGACAACTCGTGGCGAACTGCCAGAGAGAGGGTTTGACGGCGATGGAGACCGCCACTGCGATTCGCGAGTTGATGCGGGAGGCCGGCTGGACGGCGGCGGAGGTCGCATCGCAGCTCGGTATGTCTCAGGCCAATGTCTCGAAGGCGTTGGCTTTGACGGAACTGCCGCCGGAAATCCAGGCGAAGATTGACGCCGGGCAAATACCGGCGAGTGCCGGCTATGATCTTAGTCGCATCAAAGACGCAAGCCAACAAGCTATCCTGGCGGCGCAAGTCGTTAGACGGACAACTGACCCGCGATGCTCTCACCGGCATCGTCAAGGGCAATGGAACCGGCAAGCAGCCGGCAACGACGGGCAGGCCGTCACGCTTCAAGGCGGAATTGAGCGAAGGCCGCATTGTCACCGTCTCTGGCGGCGGACTCGACAATCTCGACATCTTGATCGCTTGGCTGGAAGAGCTTCTGGCAAAGGTCCGCAAGCTCCGCCCGAAGGGCTTGACGCTGGCAACCATTGCCCGATTGTTCCGCGACGAAGCGAAAAACTGACCCTCAATACTGCACCGCTGTCGGTGCATAAGACAGTTTGAAAGCGACATTCATTTTTCACGGAGAATCCAACATGAAAACTCTTTCGTCAACTTTGCGGAGGGTCGCCCTCGTGCTGTGGCACGTGGCGCTGTTCATCACGGCCATTGCCTTGCTTGCCATCTGGCTCGCGGCGTGGTGGCTGGAACGAGCGATCGGAATGGTGCTCCCGCGGTTTGTCGCCGCCTTGCCCGAAAAGTACCATCCGCTGCTCATTAACCTGGCAGCGTTCTCGGTGAACGAAGGAAGTAAGGACAAACTGTAAACGGGCGTCAATCAGTACCATATTTGGAGCCAACACATGTATACGATTTGCCGCATTGCCCTGATCGACACGGTCGTAGCGACCGTCATGTTCCTCGCCGTGCTGACCGCCAAGTTTGGCAACGTGGTGCTGATTCTATTTGCCATTGCCGGCGCCGCCCAAGTTCTCAGGCAGTGGCGTCGTGGCAAACTGGATGCTTTCGGGACGGCGCTGGGCCGGCGTGCGCGACGTGCGGCAGGCCGGGCTTACGGCAGGGCACGGGCTGATTGTCGGAACCCTGTCCGACAGCGAGCGGCCGTCGCAACTTGCCGCTACGCTTGGACTGATTAACCCATTCATCTCCTCGGAGCAGGCGTCAAACGACTTCCTGCGGGCGATTTTCCCGCGACTGCGCGGCAATCTGCCGCTCGTGCGCCTGTCTCGGGCGGTCCATACGGCCGTCTTCGCGCCGACGGGCGTCGGTAAGGGCGTTTCGTGCGCGATTCCCTTCCTGCTCGATTGCCAGGAGTCCTGTGTCGTCGTCGATTTCAAGGGAGAACTCGCTAGAGCGACAATGGCCGCGAGGCGGCGGATGGGACACCGGATCGTGCTTCTCGACCCGTACAAAATCGTGACAACCAATCCGGACTACCTGAATCCGGTCGATTTCCTCCGCAAGGATTCGCCGCACGTGATTGATGAGATTCGCGATCTGGCCGAGTCGCTGGTGATCCGAACCGGCCAAGAGCGAGAACCACACTGGAATGATAGCGCCGAGGCGTGGATTGCTGCGGGGATTTCGGCCGTCGTGGAGTTCGCGGATGAGGACGACCGGAGTCTGCAAACCGTGCGGGAGTTGCTCTCCGACCCCAAGAAAATCGAAGTCGTGATCAAGCTCTTAAGCGAGTCGAAGGCGTGGGACGGAATGCTTTCGCGGTTTGGTTACCAATTGACGCACTACAAGGACAAAGAACTGGGCTCGACGCTAACGACTGTCAACCGCTTCCTGCGGCATCTCGACACGCTGGCTACTGCCGCCAGCACTAGGGCCAGCAGTTTTGATCCGGACCGCCTGACGCGGGAAAAGACGACGGTGTATCTCGTGCTGCCGCCGGAACATGCGCGGACACAATCGCCGCTTCTCAGGATGTGGATCAGCACTTTGCTCCGGGGCGTTCTGCGGGGCGGACTCCAGGAGCGCAACCACGTGCATTTTGTCCTAGACGAGGCTGCCAGCCTCGGCCATTTGGAGTCGCTTGACGATGCGGTGGACAAGTATCGCGGCTACGGCGTCCGTTTGATTTTCATGTACCAGAGCCTTGGACAGCTTAAGAAATGCTTCCCCGAAGGGCAGGACCAGACGCTCCTCTCCAACGTGACGCAGGTCTTCTTCGGCGTGAATGACCAGCCGACTGCCGAGTACGTATCGAACCGTCTGGGCGAGGAGACGATCGTCGTCGAAAGCGGCGGCTCAAGCAGCGGCACGTCGCGGCAATACAGCTACAACAGTCAAGGCGATAACTACAGCCATTCGTGGAATACGACGAGCAATTGGCAGCAACAGGGAAGAAAGCTGCTTAAGAGCGATGAGGTTATGGCCTTGTCCTCCAGGACTGCCATCACGTTCGCACCGGGGCTTCCCCCCATCTGCACGCAGCTCACTCGCTATTACGAGGGCCGCCCGAATTCATGGTGGCGGAGACTGATGCACAGCGTACGGGCAAACATCGTCGCGGTGGCCGCGCTGGCCGCCGTGATGTTTGGCACCGAAGTGGTGGGAGAGATCGACAATCAACCGAAGTTTCAGCAACCGCGTGTCGTTCCGGGCGTTCCGGTTCTGCGGTTGCCGCAGAAAGGCGAAAGAAATGCGATTCGACGAGAAAATCCAGCAAATGCTTGGCAAGGCCGCAAGTGAAATCGGGCAGGAGCTCAAGCGAATGGGTGTGCAAGGCCAGGCGGAACTTGGCTCCGCCCTGTTCACCGGCAGCGGCTATGTGCCGTATGGACAGGGGCAAAACCGGGATGGGACGGTGCATGGCATGGAGGGCCCGCACCAGGAAGGCAAGGAGGATATTCAGCGTGAAGATGAGGGGCGTTCGCTGTAATTCTACGCATGATTGTGAACTGAACGTGCCATTTAGTTTTGGACAAGGCAATCGTATGACACGGGACCTTGTGGACCGTGCCGGCCGCTAGTCGAGGAAGGACAGTACCATGAGTTTTCTGAATGAATTGGTAGACGGCGTCGCGTCCGATGTGCTCTCGGCAGTTACCGAGCGACTTTCGTACACGGCCGCCAGCAAGCTGATCGAGACCTGCTGCCAAGAGCTTGGCTGGGCAATCGACGAGCGTCCCAGCCCTGGCAGGATCGCCCTGCACTTTAACGACCGTGTTACTCGTATCCGCACGGTGCTGGTCAGCATTATAGAGCGCGGAGCAATGGTAAGCTTTACGGTCGCCAGCGCGGCGATTATGGCAGCGCACGAGATACCAGCCAACGTTCTGGGATACCTGCTTGAGCGAAATAGCCATTGCATCGTCGCGTGGCACGTGTCCATCGGCGACGACGGCTCGGCCTGCTTCGCGGTCAACTACCGCGCCTTGACGCCGGGTCTCAACCCGGGTGTTTTCAGGATGCTTTGCCAAATGCTGCTGCAAGAGGCCAGCGAATTCGACGACAGGATGCGCAAGGCTGGGGTGCTCCAATAACGGCAACCAGCCCGACAGAACTCATGTTACTTTGTTTACCATTAACCCCATTTGAAAGGTTCCAAAATGTCCAACAATTATCATCAAGTCGTTCATGCGATGCTACACAACGCGCATCAAGCCGATAAAGGTGGCAACCACAAGTTGGCCGGAGTCGTCTACATCGTGGTTGGGTTCTTCCTGACCCCGGCGTTGATCGGCTTTCCGCTGATCGCATATGGCGTCTACCTGCTGTTCAAGTAACAGCATGGCGCCGGGCGGCGGGGCGGGCTGCTGCCTCGTCAATCGCGAGTTGTAACGCCCAGCCGCGTCGGTTGAATTGACGAGTACGTGTTCAGCACAAGCCATATTAGGAGAAAGGATCGAGCCATGCTCATCGGATACGAACGCGAAGCAGCAGAATCTGGTCGGGTCCAGAACGGTAGCCAGAAAGGGCTTTTGACGCACCTCGGAGAGGCCCCTGTTGCCTTAATCGCCCCAACTGGCTCTGGCAAGGGACGAGATTTCGTTATTCCCAACATTCTCGAACACAAAGGCCAACTGATCGTCTCCGACCCAAAGGGGGAACTTTACGCCGTTACCGCGCGGCACCGACGTAAAATGGGCCAGGTGGCCGCTCTTCGGCCATTCGGTGGAAAGATCGACGCTCTAAACCCGTTCGATTACTTCTCGCTTCCGGGCAGCCGGTTGGAGACCGATGCAGAAATGTTTGCCAGTTATCTGAGCGTCGGTCACGACTTCGGCAACGAACCGTTCTGGTCGGACTCGGCCAGCGGGCTAATTGCCGGGTTGATTGCCTGCATGGTTTCCTGCGGTAATCCGAGTATTCGAACGCTGACCCAGATTCTGTATGCGGATGACCTGGCGATGCATATCGCGCGCCAACTCGACGCCAAGAGGGAAGGTTCGCGGCTGGCCCACGATGAATTCGTGGCCTTCCTGAATCATCCCGTGAATGAGACCCGGCCCTCTGTCCTATCGACGGCGCGGACCTACATCAAAAGCATGGCAACGGACGAAGTGGCCGGCTCGATGGAAAACTCCACCATCAGCCTAAGAAGAATCCTCGCAGGAGATCCAATCACTCTATATATCATTATTCCGCCGGAGAAGCTTCATAGCCATCGCGCCTTATTGCGTTTGTGGGTTGGCGTTTTGCTGAACACGATTCTCAAGCGGCAGTTCCAACCGGAGCACCGAACGCTGTTTATTCTGGAGGAGGCTGCTCAGCTTGGAACGTTCCCTCCCCTCCTCACCGCGACGACTTTGATGAGGGCATACGGCCTTCAGCTCATAACCGTCTGGCAAAACCTCGCCCAATTGAAATCACGGTATCCTAGCGATTGGACGACCATTCTCGACAACTGCGAAGTGATTATGTCATTTGGTCTCGGGCACTACGGTTCGGCCTGCGAACTCGGCGCGTACTGCGGTTTTGATCCGGCCCGATTGCTTGAACTTCGGCCGGACGAGGCGGCGGTTTCTATTCGTCACCACAGGCCGCAGTTCATCCGTCGAATGAACTATTTGAGAGATGGAATGTTTCGGGGAATGTTCGATCCGAATCCCATCTATCAGAAATCTCGGTGAGGAGAGCATTATGAACGGCAGAGACGAACAGAGCAACGAGCAAGACAGACCGCTCTTAATCACAGCGGCCGAATTGGCGAGATTATTACGAGTCTCCACCCGGACGCTCTGGCGGCTTCGGTCGGCCGGCGAGCTGCCGGAAGCGGTACGGCTCGGCGGCGCGGTCCGCTGGCGGCTTGACGAGATCAAAAAATGGATTGCCGGGGGTTGTCGTATGTCCACTAACACTCTATAATGGATGCGAGTCGCGGACATCGGCATCCCCGCGCGCTCTCCGACGAACTTCCCACCAACCTGTGTCTTTCCTAAAAACCCATTGCCGCCTCACGGCGGACTCGATAAATCATGGCGTCGATTTTCAAACGCAGCAAGCGGAAGAATGAACCCTATTGGATTCAATACAAGGACCATCTTGGCAAGCGGAAGACCGCCAAAGGCTTTACCGACAAGGGGCTCACGGAGCAGCTTGCCGGAAAGCTCGAATCGGAGGCTAGGCTCCGCAAGACCGGCTTGATTGATCCTGAACAGGAACGCTACGCCGAAGAGAAACAAGCGGCAATCAAGGTCCACCTGACGGCTTTTGAGGAAAGCCTCGCCGACAACTCGCCGAAACATTGCACGGTCACGATGTCGCGAGTCAATCGCATTGTCGATGGCTGCGGCTTCACGACGCTGGGCGATATTCAGTCCGAACCGGTCCAGGCGTATCTGCGTTCTCTGCGGAAGAAGACGAAGGACATTTCGCCACGGACGTACAACCACTATATCCAGGCGATGGATTCGTTCTGCAATTGGTGCGTAATGACGAAGCGGGTCCTGGCCAACCCTTTGCTTGGACTGGAGCGGCTGAACACGGAAGTCGATATTCGCCGGGCACGGCGTGCTTTGACAACGGCCGAGGTCGGGCAGTTGATCGCCTCGGCCCGCAGCAGCAAGAAGAAGATCAACCGCGTCGATGGCGAACAGCGGGCGAGAATCTATTTCCTCGCGTACATGACCGGTCTGCGAAAGGGCGAATTGGCCAGCCTGTCACCGAAGAGCTTTAATCTTGACGCTGACACGCCCATAGTCACGGTGGAAGCGAGGCACTCGAAGCACCGGAGGAAGGATGTCCTGCCGCTGCATCCGGAACTGGTTGCCGAATTGCGAGGGTGGTTTGCCGATCTTGCTCCCAGCGACAAGCTGTTTCCGAACCTGGCGGGCAAGAACACAGCGGTCATGGTCAAGCGCGACCTTGAGAGGATCGGCATTCCGTATCGGAATGATGCCGGCATAGCGGACTTCCACGCGGCCGGACGGCACACGCACATCACGGAACTGATTCGTAGCGGGGCTTCGCTGCCGGAGGTCAAGGAACTGGCGCGTCACTCCGACATCAAGATGACGATGAAGTACACGCACATCGGCATGGGTGACCAGGCCCGTGCGGTGGGCAATCTGCCAACACCCAAGACGAACCCTAACGGCCGCAACATCGCAGCGCTGCAAATGCGCTGCATTCCCGGCGTCTCTGACGGTCATCGCTTGGCAGCGAATGACAATGGCCAAGCCGACGAGAATCGCCTAAACCCTTGTCGTCGTAAGGGTTTAGGCGTCGGCTGTCACCGAATGTCAGCAAATGGCAATGAGGCGCCGGTGGGAGTCGAACCCACTTGAAGCTGCTTTGCAGGCAGCCGCCGTGCCGTCTGGCTCCAGCGCCAAGTCATTCAGTGTCCTCGCCAGGAGTCGAACCTGGTCCTCGACCTTCGCAGGGTCGCGTGCGAATCCGCCACACTCCGAGGACATGTTCTCGTTCAGCGCCCCGCCGAGGAATCGAACCTCGTCTTGCAGTTTCGAAGACTGCCGTGCTATCCGGCACACCCGCAGGGCATTCATTCAAGTGTCTCGACCAGGACTCGAACCTGGATCTGGACCTTCGGAGGGTCCTATGCGATCCCTTGCACCATCGAGACATTCAGCATCCCGACCTGGAGTCGAACCAGGTCCAAGGCCTTCGGAAAGCCCTATGCGATCCGCTACACCATCGGGACAACAAACCAGAGCCGACGACTGGATTCGCACCAGCATGGAGCGGTTTACAAGACCGCCGCCTTTCTCAGTCGAGCCACGTCGGCAATTCAAGCAGGAGTGCAAGGATTTGAACCCTGTCGGGCGGCTTTGGAGACCGCTTGCTCTCCCAGGAGCACACTCCTGTAGTGGCCCCCGGTCCCGATGCGACCGGGGGCTTTGGCGTAACAACTACTCTTGCAGCGTCACGTTCCAGTACGCTTCGCTGATGAACTTCGACCAGCTTTCGATCCGCATCGCTGTGGTCCGCGTAGAGCGGCTTCCAGGCCGGCCGGACCGGCTTCTTGCGCAGCCGCATCCGTGCCTGCTCCGGCGTGCGGTCGGCCTTCCGCTTGTTGCAGGCCATGCACGCCAGCACGCAGTTCTCCCAGGTCGACACACCGCCCTGCGACCGCGGCACGACGTGGTCGATGGTCAACTCCTCGCTGCCCGGCTGGGCACCGCAGTACTGGCAAGTGTAGTGGTCCCGCTTGAAGATGTTGCGGCGGCTGAAGGTCACGGCGGCCATCGGCAGCCGGTCGTAGTCGGTCAGCGCGATCACCTCCGGCACCCGCAGCTTGAACCGCACCGCCTGGATGCGGCTTCGCCGTCGCGCGGCCGCAGCTTCGACCAGTCAGCCCAGGTGTAGAGCTGGTAGTCCTGGCCGGGTCCACGACGCGGGCCGACTCGTTCCACAGCAGCACCAGCGCCCGCGCCACCGTGGCGACGTTCACCGGCTGCCAGTTGCGGTTCAGCACCAGCGTCGGCCGCTGGAGGATCTTGGTCATGATCGATTCCTTCGACAATCTTTCTTCGTCATTCGTCATTCACACCAAGGGGTATCTGACCGGAGTCGAACCGCCACCTTCTGGTTCACAGCCAGGCGTGCAGAAACCGCTACACCACAGACACCATATATAACTGTCAAGTTCAGTACCCCGACCAGGAGTCGAACCCGGAACGCCTCGTTAGAAGCGAGGCATGATTTCCATTTCACCATCGGGGCACAAGTATTCCAGCACACCAAGCGGAAGGCAAGGGATTCGAACCCTCATCCCGGTTAAGGGGCACGGTTTAGCAAACCGGCTCGGCTATCTGATGCCGGATCAAAAGTCAGGACGGCGGGATTCGAACCCGCGATCTCGTGCTCCCGAAGCACGCGGAATACCAGGCTTTCCTACATCCTGTTTCTAAAGAGCGCCCAGCGGGAGTCGAACCCGCACTTCCGCCATGGCAAGGCGACAGGCTACCGCTACATCATGGGCGCGTTATGGTGTGCCGAATTGTCAAAGAACAAGAGCACCGGGAGGGACTCGAACCCTCGTTGCCGCATTACGGGTGCGGTGTCCTCGCCGCTGGACGACCAGTGCATTATCTATCAGTGGGACCAGACGGACTTGAACCGTCACCAGCCTGGTTAAGAGCCAGGTATGCTGCCGCTAACACCTTGATCCCGTATTCGTTTCGTTCGCGCAGTAGTCGGCGCGGAGGGAATCGAACCCTCGACCTGGCTCCTTATAAGAGACCTGCTCTCACCGCTGAGCTACGCGCCGATCAGTGGGGCCGAAGGGACTTGAACCCTCACCGTGCCGGATTAAAAGTCCGGTGTGCTGCCGTTACACCACGACCCCGAAATGCTGGTCGGGCGTATGCGTTTCAACCGGGTCGTCGCCATGTCTTGTTCTCCTTGTCGTGTTCAGTGGTAGCCGACCATGCTGCGCACGGTGCCCGGAGTCGAACTCAGCACTACGCGGTTATCAGCCGTGTTCGGGCAACCGGCCCTCGACTACCGTTTGCCAACGTCGTTATCACACCAGTCGGGATGGCGAGACTCGAACCCGCGCTCTCGTGCTCCCAAGGCACGCGGGCTGCCGCTGCCCTACATCCCGTCTTCAGTCAGAACGGGCGGACTTGAACCGCCGATCTCCTGGCCCCCGACCAGGCGCGATAACCAGGCTTCGCTACGTTCTGATTGTCAGTAGCTCGTGCGGGAGTCGAACCCGCCTCCGCGCCTTGAAAGGGCGCAATCCTCAAACCGATTCTATAGCGACAATTACTTTTCCGGTCTGACGACAATTAGAATTCCCGGTTGAGGCCAGTTGAGGCTGGTCAGATAGACTGTTGCAAGTCTCCGTAGGAGGGGGACTTGCAATGGTCACGGATGAGCAGGTGAAGCGGTTGTGGCAGGTGTTGTCGTCAGGGAAGACTCTGGTTCAGTCGGCAGACAAGGCGAGCATGGACGAGAAGACGGCGAGGAAGTATAGGCGGCTGGGTCGGCTTCCCAGCGAAGTTGTGCCGGATCGCTCGTGGCGGACACGGGCAGACCTGTTTGCCGAGGTGTGGCCGGAAGTGCATGCGCAACTGCACGAGGCGCCTGGCCTGGAGGCCAAGACGCTGTTTGGAGCGCTGCAGATCAAATACCCGGGGAAGTTCGACGAAACGCAGTTGCGCAGCTTTCAGCGTGGCGTGAAACGTTGGCGAGCGACGGCCGGCCCGGCGAAGGAGGTGTTCTTCAGCCAAGTGCATCATCCGGGACGGTTGTGTGCGTCGGATTTCACCCACATGGAAAGCCTGGCCGTGATCATTGGCGGGCAGTCGTTCGACCATCTGCTTTACCACTTCGTGCTGACGTACTCGAACTGGGAGTCGGTGACGGTCTGTTTTTCCGAGAGTTTCGAGAGCCTCGGCGAAGGACTTCAAGACGCCCTGTGGGAATTGGGCGGCGTGCCCGAACGACACCGCACGGATCGGATGAGCCTGGCGGTCAACAACGGATCGGACATGAAGGAGTTCACCGCGCGGTACAAGGGACTGTTGGGCTACTACGGGATGGAGATGGAGAAGATCCAGCCCCGGGAACCGAACGAGAACGGAGATGTCGAACAATCGCATCGGCGTTTCAAGGAAGCGGTGGAGCAGGCCCTGTTATTGCGTGGCAACCGGGACTTCGAGAGCCGTGAAGCCTATGGACGATTCTTGAAAGAGCTGGTGGCGGTTCGCAATGCGGGCCGTCGCAAGCGGCTGGACGAAGAGTTGCCTGGCCTTCGGCCTCTGCCGGATCGGCGACGGGAGAGCTGCAAGCGAATCCCGGTACGCGTGGATACGGGGAGTTTGGTCCATGTAGACCGAAATGTTTATTCGGTTCCCAGCCGCTTGATTGGCGAGCGGGTCGAGGTGCGATTGTACGTGGAGCATGTCGAGGTCTGGTACGCCCAGAAGGAGATGGAGCGCTTTCCGCGTTTGCGCGGGCGGAACAAACACGCCATCAACTACCGGCACATTATCGACTGGTTGGTGCGAAAACCGGGGGCTTTTGAGAACTACGTTTACCGGGAAGAGCTGTTTCCCACGAGCCGCTTTCGCATGGCCTTCGACGCCTTGCGGGAAGCGCAGCCCAAGCGCGGTCACAAGGAGTATTTGCAGATTCTCTATCTGGCGGCAGGCCACGGCGAGACGGCCGTGGACGAGGCGTTGCGAACGCTTCTAAACAGCGGCCAGCCCGCGACCCGGGCCGCGGTCGAAACGTTGGTCCAGCGGGCCGAGGAAGTTCCGGCGGTCACCGAAGTGACCGTCGAAGTAGTGGACTTGTCGGATTTCGATGACTTGTTCTTGCACAAGGAGGTGTGGGATGGGTGCGAAGGGGGATTTGAAAGAGAAGTTGGCGGCTTGCTTGCGGGAACTGCACTTGCCGACGTTTCGGGAGTGTTTTGAGGAACTGGCCCGACGGGCATTACAGGAGACGGCCAGCTACGAGCAGTACCTGTTGGAACTGGCCGAGCGGGAATGCCAGGGCCGCTTGGCAAAGCGGACCGAGCGGCTGCTGCGGGATTCCCGTTTGCCGCTGGAGAAGGATCTGGCGAGCTTCGACCTGGCGCGGTTGCCGGCGAAGGTCTCTCGCCAAGTGCGGACGCTCATGGAAGGCTCGTTCGTGGACCGCCGCGAGAACCTGTTGTTGTTCGGCAAGACCGGATCGGGAAAGACGCACCTGTTATCGGCGATCGCCCAGGAATTGGTTCGCAACGGACGGAAGGTGGTCTCATGGTCGTGTGCCCTGCTGGTTCAGGAACTGTTGGCGGCCAAACGGGATCTGAAGCTCAACCGGGTGCTAAAGCAGATGTCGAAGTGCGAGGTGCTCTTGATCGACGACATCGGCTACGTGCAGCAGAGCCGGGAGGAGATGGAGGTGCTGTTCACCTTGTTGGCGGAACGCTACGAGCGCGGCACGGTGATGCTGACCAGCAACCTGCCGTTCTCGAAGTGGGAGACGATCTTCAAGGATCCGATGACGACAGCGGCGGCAATCGACCGCCTGGTGCATCACAGCGTGATCTTGGAGTTGAACATCCCGAGCTACCGGTTGGACGAGGCCAAGCGAACCAAGCCGCCCGACGCGGCCTGAGATTGGCGAGGGCCACCCGCGGCGGCGTGCGGCCCCCCCTTTTGTTTCGCTCCGCTGCGCTGCGCTTCACAAAAGGGGGGGCCGCACGCCTCTGGTTCTCAACCGGGAATTCTAATTGTCGTTCAAGGGGAAGAGTAATTGTCGCCGAAAGAACCGATAGACGAACGAGCCGTGTGCGCGCACCTTCCACGCAGTTAAAGCGGGGATTTCGCGCGCAGATTTCACGCAGTGGACTGGGCGGTGCTCGAATCCGCGTCTCCTGGTTTTCAGCCAGGTGCTAAACCGTCTCAGCTACCAGTCCAACAAAAAAAAGCCCGGTGTCGTTTCTGACACCGGGCTTTTGGTATTCTCGCGGAATAGGTACGGCCTGATGTCAGATGCGAATTGGATAGGACGGGAGCGTATTCGCCGATTGATCGGCGAACGTACCCGTCCCTTTTCGCAGTTCGTGACTCAGCCGTATGGAAGTCATGGCTCTTTCTCTTAATGGGCAGCTCGACAAGAGCTGTCTACATGTATCTATCGTTTAGACGCGGCCGAGTCTGAAATGGTTCACGGAAAATCGTGAGATTCGGCGGCCTAATGTATAAGACGCTGAAAACGTCGATTTTATTCCCGAAAGGCCCACTTTTTTCGTCGCCGCGGTGAATCGTGATCCGATGACCGCTGAGAATGATGGTTTGCCCGCGAACCTCCCGCCAGGTCGCAGAGCGCGAACCTCGGGGATAAATGTCGGTCAGAGCGCGGAAGCACTGCCTTAGCCGGCCTCAGGCGGATGGAGCTTCTTGACATAATTGAAATAGGTCGCGCGAGTCCCGCCGCCACCTGCTCGGAAAGCATTGGCCCGTTGTTCCTCCGAGTTAAACGTGGGGTCGGCCTTGAGCTGCGCGACCAGGAGCGCCGGGCCGGAGAGGAACCGACTGAGGATCGTTCGCCTCCAATTGATCCTTGCCTTCTTCAGCTCGGAGGCCAGCAAATATGTGCGAAAGGAATGGTTTGTGATGACATGCAGGTGTGCGCCTACAAAATCGAACACTTCCTGGTCGCGGAACCATAGCGCCGCTTGGCGGTGGATTTCAGATGGGGGCGGATCAAACATGATCATGTGGCCCCGATCTTCTAAAGCAGCTACATCGGCATTCATCGTTGACCAGCGATTGGCGATGATCGCCACCGAACTCGAAGTTGTAAACGTCGCTGGGACGCCCCGCCGTTCCAAGCCTTGGGGGTCGGAGCACCAGCCCAACATGCGCGAAGGCTCGGACTGGCATAGTTGCTTTAGCAGCCGAATCCCGTTGGTGTCCCGATAAAGAGCGTCAACATCATCGAGAACGATTGGCTTGTCCTGATGCGAAAAAGCAGCACAGTACAGGTTGCAACCGCCGCTGCGCGCTACCGCGCATTGCGCAGACCACCTATATTAACGGGTAATAATACATTTGTTTGGTGATAGGGACAACAAGGCGGGCTCCAGGGTAAAACATTGAAGTGTGTGAAGCATGTTTCATTGTCCTACCACAGGAGCCCGAGCAATGATTATCGAGATTGAGGATCGGTTTGGCAAGGCGGCGAAGGTCTTTTCGGAAGTGTTGAACAAGGTTCAATGTGCGGCCGAACGGGGCGATGCAATGCATGAGGTCGAGGAGATGACCTGGAGCGGCCTGATCGAAACAGGCCGCCAATTGGTCATCGCGTACATCAACCAGCAAGAGGAAAGCCTTTCGCGGCCGGAAGTGATCGAACACGAGGGGAAGACGCTTCATCGCCTGCCCGAATTGCGGACGCGGCCGTATATTTCGGCCTTCGGTTCCACGCCCTTTCTACGCGACGCCTACGCCACGCGGGAAACGCAGCGTCAGGAGGTGGTGCCGTTGGACGTGAAACTCGGCATGCCCCAGAGCGATACGTCGTACCTGTTGCAAAAGTGGAGTGGCGCGCTGTTCGTGAAGGAATCGTACAAGGAATCGCGGGTCACGCTACTGGAAATCCTCGGCTTTGCTCCGTCGGTCAATTGCCTGGAAGACATGGCGGCGGCGGCAGCCGAGCGTGCCGATGCCTACTTCGAGCAACAGGGAGCGGTTGATCCGACGACGGAGGAGGAGATCCTCGTCGCCACGAGCGATTGCAAAGGCGTGCCGATGCGAAAGGTCGATGCGCCGCAGAAAAAACAGGACGGCGATCCGGGCGCGCCGGGACGAGGGAAACGGCTGAAAAAGGGCGAGAAGAACGGCCAGAAGCGGATGGCGTGTGTCGGCGGAGTCTACTCGGTGGCCCCCTTTCGTCGCACGGTCGAGGAGGTCCTCAACGAGGTCCTCCGCAAAGAAAAGCAGGATCAGCGGCCCCGACCGCAAAACAAGCGGCTACGCGCCGTCTTGACTCGCGAGGTTGACGGCAAGGAAGTCAACGCCAAGGAGGTTGTCTTCGACTGGCTTGCCAACGAAGTACAACGGCGCGATCCGCACGAGCATCGGACGGTCGTAGCGGTCATGGACGGTGAATCGAAACTTCGCGACTTGCAGGAACTGAAGATCAGCCGGGCGATCGGCATTTTGGACATCTGGCACGTAACCGAATACCTATGGGCGCTGGCCTACTGTTTTTACCGCGAGGGGAGTGATGAGGCGGAAGCATTCGTGGAAACGTATCTGCGAAAGTTGCTCGAAGGCAACGTCAACCGCGTGATTGGCGGTATTCGGCAAATGGCGACTAAACGCAACTTGTCGACGCCAAAATGGGAGAAGGTCGAGGATTGTCTGACCTACTTCGCGGTGCGGTCTGAATACATGAAGTACGACCAATATCTGCGGAATGGTGAACGCCTTGTACGGGCAAGCGAAATCCGGGTAATCGGTAAATGTCTTTCGGCATTTTGGGCATCGCCACCGAGCCAGGAGAGCTGCGACTTTACGGACGTAGGAACCAACGAGTACGAGGAATCTTCGGGCGCGAGTGCCGTGAAACATGAACGGCGTTTTGCCGCTGGCTGTATCCAGGCCGCAGTGGCGGCAGACGGCCGTCGCACAAATGCTGGTGCGCCTCTTGACGCATTCGGAATTGCCGTTGATCACTTGGATCAACGCTTGCCCATCCACTGAATTGTGTCTGTCCATAGCCTGAGGTGTGGTTTTCGGTAACTTGCCAAATCGTCTGCAATAGTAGCCTTTTCCCTGGGGAGCGATATCAGATCTATACCCCTGGCTCGGCATCGTCCGCGAATTGGGGCAGCTCGTACCCAAAGACGCCGTCAGAGCATTGGCGCCCTGCTTGTGGAACGTCAGCCGTAGCTGTTTGCACTGCTGAATTATCGGAATTGCGATTCCCGACGAGGCCACCACGCACCGACCCCAAGCCAACGCTGGGTCCCACGCGCGCCAATCACCCTAGCGCTTTCCCGGACGGTGCCCCGGCAACAGCGGCGTAAAACAACCGCCCGCCGCTGCCCGACGGTCCTGTGCTACCGCCGACTGAAATGACGCCGTCACATCCGGCTTAATGGTTGTGGCGTTTTTGTGGCGTACGGACTTGCCAATCTGAGCAAAACAGATAGAATGCACTGCGTCAAGCAATTGTCGTAACTGCTTGGTGCGAAAGTAGTTGCCGCAGGCGGCAAGCATGCAGCAGGTAGGCATTCCGAGATTCCCTCCCTCTCCGCTCAACAACGAAGCCGTTGACGAAACTCGTTGACGGCTTTTATTTTGCGCCGTCGCCATTTTCGCGGCCTTTCTAGTTTTGCTGAAATTGTGCTGAATTGCCATCTTTGCAGTTATCGGCAGCCGCCCCCACCGCAATAGCAGTACAAAGAAGAGCAGCACGTGAATTGCCGCCATCGTCCAAATTGTATCCCGTGGGTGCTTCATGGCTGCCGCTCAAGTCTGGTCACGGTCAACCCATTTCGGGACATACGTGGGCCGATACTTCTTGAAAAGATCGAGCAGCTTGTCGGGCTTCGTGGCCCAGAGGAGCAAGTCTCTGTTCTCTTGTCGGAGGAATCGCTCGTCCACGGCATGATTTAGAAATTGGATCAGATGGCGAAAGTATCCGCTCACGTCGAGCAGGCCGATGGGTTTGGCGTGCAGACCCAATTGCCCCCAGGTCCAGACCTCAAAGAACTCCTCGAACGTTCCGAGGCCACCTGGCAATGCAATGAACCCATCAGCCAAGTCGGCCATCAATGCTTTGCGTTCGTGCATCGAATCGACAATGCGAAGGTCGGTTAGCCCTTTGTGTGCGATCTCTTTTTCCACCAGCATTTTGGGAATCACTCCGATCACTTCGCCGCCTTCGGCCAGCACGGCGTCTGCAGTAATCTTCATCAGGCCGCGGTTCGCTCCCCCATAAACTAATCCAAGGTTCCTTCGGACAAGCTCGCGGCCAAGTCGCTTGGCAACTTCTCCATATTCGGGTCGCAATCCCCCACTCGATCCCAAGAATACGCAAATCCGTTTCATCGCAATGACTTGTCAGTTGGTTAGCGCTTTCGATCCTTCGTATCAGATCTTTCGCCCACAATCAGCATTACCTTTTCAATAGTCTCTGGAGGGTGCGATGAGTCGTAGGTCTCCATGCACCACCTTCCATCGCGCTCGAAACTGACGACAACAGGGCGTTCAATCGGATGTTTTGTCGCTGATTTGGGCAACTTCGGAAGCAGTCTCGGACTATCCCTCAGTTAGGCGTTTTCGGCGATTTCATCCCCGACGGACGTAAACGCTTCATTGGCTCATTACTGATTAGTTTCTCCCATTCTCCGTAGCCAGGGTTAGGTAATACGAACCAATCAATCCCCCAATGGCAAGCGGCGTCGTCAACCGACTGGAGCCTAGCCTTGATCAACCTGTCGCAGACGTTGGCACCATCGCTCACGTTCACTCTCTTGGCAAGAAACGTCTCGGACAAGTCCCGCAGATTGTCGCCGAGGAGCATAAGAACGTTGTATTGGGCGGCCACAATTTCCCGGCGGGCAGTCTTGTCAGACGGCCCGCCCTTCTTGATTAGAAACAGGCGCTGCGCTATCCCGTCCGTGTTGATCCCAAGCCGGTTCAGGGCTCCCACCGTCGCAGCGCGGTTCTCTTCGAAGCGGTTCGAAATATAGATCACGGCAACGCCGAGCCCCTCGGCTTTCCTGATGAACTCCCCGGCTCCGGGTACCAACCGCACTTCGCCGGAGTAGTCCCGTTCGTACATCGCCCAATGGTCGTCCGAATACTCCAGGTTGTTCTCGTGCAAGAAGGACCCGAACGCCGAGTTGTCCAGGACGGTCTCGTCCAAATCCATAATCACGGCCGGCTTCCGCGGTTTAGGATTCGCCGCGCCCAGAATTGCCTCAAGTCGCAACTCAGCGCTCTTGTAGATTTGCAGGCAACATGCGCGATACTCCGCGGCCGTTTGGATGTAGAGGTCCGCTCCCAACTTCGCTTGGACGGAAAAGGGAACGGGTGGTTTCGCTTCGGAAGGTTGACGCGACGATGCGAACTCTAGTCCCGCCGATCCGAGAAACAGCCCGGCCACAAGGCTGGAGACGCACCGAAACATCGTGCCGGAATAACGGTAAGCTTGCATTGCGATTTCCTTTTCTTTTCGCTGGACAACTTCAAATACCCATCAATTCAACCGCCAGCTCGAAGCAACGACGGATGACCCCCGCAGACTCCGCAATCTGCTGGCCATGGGCGCCTATTTCGTTGGACGCGCCCTTCACGGCAACGTACCTCAACGAAGGATCACCGAAGTAATTACAGAACGCGTAGAACTGCCCGACTTCCATATCAACAAGTTGAGTCCCCATTGCGACGTGTTTGTCGTAAAGCTGGCGAGCCGTGCTTCCCATCCCGTGCTCTCGCCCTGCGCCGCCGGTCCGAACCCATAGAATAAATCCGTCGATACGCACGACGCTACCGACAAGTCCTTTGGAAGCTGCCAGCGGGGGCGAAGCGGTTGGTGTAATCCATCTCCATCGAGAGCCGTCCCGGCAAGAAATGCGTCGGCAATTACATAAGGTTGCCCGACCTCAACCGCGGCCGCCGGCATTTTTCCTGCCGTGCCGATCAACACAGTTTCATCCACGATCCTTGGCCGCATGATCTCCCAAAGGAGCGGTTCGACGCAGCCGGTCCCAATCCCGCTTAGAATTAACGTAAGTTCCGGTTGTTTCCAGAATTCGTATCCACGAAACGCATGCGACGACACGGCACTCGCACCAAGCAAGGCTTGCACGTGACGCCGATCTTCACCAGCAACCACAATGCATCGCCGAGAAAGCAGCTCCGCCGGTGCGTTCGTGTTTGGTCCTAATAATTGCATCGGTCTAACAAAAATGTCAACGTGACCCGCAGGACGCGTCGATCTCTTCGTCCGCATCCAGCTCTAATCCTAACCCGTGGAACTTCGTTGATCTAGTGTTAAACTGTGACGAAATGAGATTGTTCGAACCGGATTGCCACTCGTGGAAATCATGGTAGAATTAGCCCGGAAAACATGAAAGCCCGGTAGGTTTGAAGACGTTTCGGCGACGGAAGCAAGATCCGGTTCCCAAGCTGGAGGTTGCCGGATCGAGTCTCTTTTCGTGCTCTTGGTGTCCAAGTATTTCATGGAATCGAAGGTTCGACATATCGGAAACGCGCTTGACGAGCAGTTGCCACCTCTGACGGCCAATGCCGCGGCAGTCGAGGCGGAGCGTTGCTTGTTCTGCTACGACGCTCCCTGCACGCACGCCTGCCCGACGCATATTGATATCCCGCGTTTCATCAAGAAAATCGCCACGCGGAACGTACACGGCGCGGCGGAAACGATTTTTGCGTCGAATCTCCTCGGCGCGACCTCGCGCGGGTCTGCCCGGTGCAGGAGTTGTGCGAAGGGGCGTGCGTGCTGGGGAGCGACCACAAGCCCATCGCCATCGGACGGCTGCAACGCCGAGCCATGGATTTCGCCCGGCAGAAGGGCGCGTTTCCAACCGTAAAGACCGCGCCCAGCGGCCGATCGGTGGCTGTCATCGGGTCCGGCCCGGCGGGGCTTTCCTGCGCCGGCGAACTGGCCCTGGCCGGCCACGCGGTGACGATTTTTGAAAAGCGCCAACTGCCCGGCGGCCTTTCGACCTACGGCATCATCACCCTCCGCGAACCGGCGGAGGTTGCGGTCGAGGAGGCGCGGATGATCGAGCGTCTGGGGGTGACGATCAAGACTGGGCAGGAGTTCGGCAAGGACATTGACTTGGAAGGTCTGCGACGGGAATTCGACGCCGTCGTGCTCGCCGTAGGGTTCGGCCCCACCTCGCGGCTGGGCATCGAAGGCGAAGACGCGATTGTTGACGGGCTGCAATACATCGAGGCCAGCAAGACCGCGCCGGCCGCGATGAGCGTGGGCCGCAACGTGCTGGTCATCGGCGCGGGCAACACGGCCGTGGATTGCGCCACGATTGCCCGGCGGCTGGGCGCGGAGCGGACGACGATGGTCTACCGCCGCACGGAGCGCGAGATGACCTGCTATCCGCACGAATACGACTTCGCCCGCACTGAAGGCATCGAGTTCCGCTTTCTGAGCCAGCCGTCGCGCGTGGTGCTGAAAGAGAGCCGTGCGGTCGGGCTGGAGTGTCTCCGCGTGGAGCTTGGCCTGCCGGATGCCTCCGGCCGCCCGGCGCCAAGGCCGGTCAAAGGCACTGAATTCGTGCTTGCCGCGGACCAGATCATCAAGGCCGTCGGGCAAGACAAGCAGGCGATAGGCTTGCCGGGATTGAAAACAATCAACGGCTTCGTGGCCGTAGATTCCAACTTCCGCACCGGCATTGCCGGCCTCTACGCGATCGGCGACTGCGTCCGCTCGTCCGGGGCGGCCTCCACGGTCATGGCAGTCCAAGACGGCAAACTGGCGGCCAGGGCGATCCATCAAGAGCTTTCGGCCGTGGCGGAATAAAAAAACGTATGCTGGGCAAAGATCTGCGATTGTCGCCTTTGTTTCGCGTGAAATGATCCAGCCGAAGGTATACGACAAATCGAAGTGGCACCTCGAGACCGTCGCTGAACACGGCTTGCCCGAGGAACACGCCTCCCATCACATCGCCTTTTTCTTTCGCTGGTGCATCGAGCACGACCTCGTCAGCGAATGGCTTCGAACCGAGTTGCCCGACGATTATGTCGCCGTCCGCGACGGCCGGCTCAGCGCCCTGAACTACTTCGAGAAGATGCTGGACGGATGCCTTGTTGACGACATGCTCACTGACGAGGGAAACGCCTTTGCGTCTGCATATTTTGACTACGATGTCGGACGTTATTTGGACGACCTGATTGGCGCGCTCAAGGGCGACTTACCCTCCGAGTATCACATCCCGTTAAATGACGACGCCTATGAAAGCATCAAGGCAGTCATTGATAGGCGCTACGCCGCATGGAAGGCTGGCGACGTGGCAAGCGTCTCGAAACCGAAAGCGCCGAAACGCAAATGGTGGCAATTCTGGAGATGACGGCAACGCCACGAGAGATGAGGGCAGGGACGAGAGATGACCCGAGCTGGTCCCTGATTCCCTATCCTTCATCGAGGGCTTGCAAGTAGGATTCCAAGCCTCTACTATTGAGAGACACTAACAGGCCAGTTCATTATGGCAGACCTCAGCATCAACTTCGCCGGCATCAAGTCGCCCAACCCGTTCTGGCTGGCCTCGGCGCCGCCCACGAACTCCGGCGCGCAGGTCCACCGGGCCTTCGAAG
This sequence comes from uncultured Planctomycetia bacterium, assembly GCA_963707295.1. Taxonomy (GTDB): domain Bacteria; phylum Planctomycetota; class Planctomycetia; order Pirellulales; family Thermoguttaceae; genus JANXQG01. The sequence continues at coordinate 2,328,316 of CAVPPL010000004.1, read as the reverse complement.
CCGGCTGGGGCGGGGCAGTGTGGAAGACCATCGGCGCGCCGGTGCTCAACGTCTCCAACCGCTACGGCGCCTGGCACCACGGCCGCCAGCGGATGCTGGCCATCAACAACGTCGAGCTGATCTCCGACCGGCCGCTCGAAACCAACCTCCGCGAGATCGCCGAGGTCAAACGCGCCTGGCCGGATCGCGCGGTTATCGTTTCGGCGATGGTCGAGTCCAAGCCCGAGGCGTGGCGGGAGATCGTCGCGCAGATCGAGGACACCGGCGCGGACGGCATCGAGCTGAACTACGGCTGTCCGCACGGCATGAGCGAGCGCGGCATGGGCAGCGCCGTCGGGCAGGTGCCCGAGTATTGCGAGCAGATCACGCGCTGGGTGATGGAGGCGGCGAGCATCCCGGTCATCGTGAAGCTCACCCCCAACATCACCAACATCGTGCTGCCGGCCCGCGCGGCGGTGGCAGCCGGCGCCAATGCGCTTTCGCTGATCAACACGATCAACTCCATCATGGGCGTAGACCTCGATACGCTCGAGCTCACGCCGAGCATCGGCGGCAAGGGCGGCCACGGCGGCTATGCGGGTCCGGCGGTGAAACCCATCGCGCTGAACATGCTGGCCTCGCTGGGGGCCGATGACGTTGTGTCAAAATCGGGGCTGCCCATTTCCGGCATGGGCGGCATCGCCACGTGGCCCGATGCCGCCGAGTTCCTGCTGCTGGGCGCGTCCAGCCTCCAGGTCTGCACGGCCGTGATGCACTACGGATTCCGCATCATCGAGGACCTGTGCGACGGACTTTCCAGTTGGATGGACGAAAAGGGTTTTAAGACCATCGCGGACGTGGTCGGCCGCAGCTTGCCGCGTGTCTCCGACTTCAAGAATTTCGACCTTTCCTTCCGCGCCGTGGCGCGCATCGACGCGGAAAAGTGCATCAAGTGCGACCTCTGCTACGTAGCCTGCAATGACACGGCGCATCGACTGCATCGATCTTGTTTCGCCGCAAGGCGCCGTCGTCCAACCGCTGGCCTACGACGTCCGCACCAACGGCAAAGGCGAAGCAACCGACACGCGGCCCCGGCCCGTGGTCCGCGAAGCCGATTGCGTCGGCTGCCGGCTCTGCTATAATGTCTGCCCGGTGGACGACTGCATCGAGATGGTCGAACTTCCCTCCGGCCGCGAGCCGGTTACCTGGAGCGAGCTGTCGCGGAACCAGACGGAGGTTACGGAGGATTGGGACGGCGATGCAGGCATATCGCGAGCAGGTGGGGATTCATATTCATTACGGGCTTGCGATGGGGTTGCTGATCAAGGGCGGAGAGATCGTTACGGCGGAGTCGCGCTTCCGCGGCGACATCTCGTCGAAGGCGAAACCATCACGCCGCATCGGACGCGAACCTCGACTGCCCCGCCGGGGACCGAGGTGATCGACGCCACGGGCAAGCTCGTCTTTCCGGGCTTCATCGATCCGCACGTCCACATCCATCTGCCCTTCATGGCCACCTTTGCCAAGGACACGCACGCCACCGCGAGCACCGCCGCGCTGGTCGGCGGCACGACGACGTTCATCGAGATGTGCTGCCCGTCGCGCAGCGACGACGCGCTGGCGGGCTACCACACATGGAAGCAAAAGGCGGAAGGCAACAGCGGCTGCGACTACGCCTTTCACATGGCCGTGTCGCGCTGCGACGACGCCACCTGAAGTCGCAGCTCCGCGAGATCGTCCGCGACGGCACGGCGTCGTTCAAGATTTTCCTCGCCTACAAGAATTTTTTTGGCGTCACGGACGAAGAGCTGTTCCACACGCTCAATCTGGCCGCCGAGCTGGGCGTCATCACCACCGCGCATTGCGAGAATGCCGAACTGGTGAGCCAGTTGCAGCAGCGGCTTTTGGCCGCAGGCAAGACCGGGCCGGAGTGGCACGAGCCGAGCCGGCCGGAGGCGGTCGAGGCCGAAGGCACCAGCCGCTTTGCGACGTTCGTGGAGCAGACCGGCGCGACGGGCTATGTCGTGCATCTCTCCTGCGCCCCCGCGTTGCGTGCCGCGACGGAAGCCCGCTTGCGCGGCGTCCGCCTGTACGTCGAATCGGTGCTGCCGCATTTCCTGCTCGACAAGACCTATGCCGAGCGGCCCGGCGTGGAAGGCATGAAGCACGTCATGTCGCCGCCGTTGCGCGACAGGCCGCAACCTGCCCGTGCTATGGGACGCGCTGCGAGCGGGCCTGATCGACACCGTGGGCACCGACCATTGCCCGTTCGACACGACCGCAAAAGCTGCTCGGCACCGGACGCACTTCACGCAAATCCCCAACGGGATTCCGGGCATCGAAGACCGCGTGAATCTGCATGTACACCTACGGCGTGAAGCGCGGCACGCTCGACTTGCACCGCTTTGTGGATGCGCTCAGCACGCGCCCAGCCAAGCTGTTTGGCCTGTTCCCGCGCAAAGGAACCATCGCCGTCGGGGCGCGACGCCGATCTGGTCGTCTACGACACCGACTATCGCGGCACGATTTCCGCCGCCACGCAGCATGCCAACAACGACTACAACGGCTTCGAAGGGTTTGCGATCGAAGGCCGGCCCTCCGTGGTCACGGTACGCGGCAAAGTGCAGGTGCGAGATGGAGCCTTTGTAGGCGAGCCGGGCCGCGGACGCATGTTCGCCGCGAGCCGCAGTATGGCTGCATGGAGGCAATTGCATGGAGCATCATGCCCCTTGACGCACAAGCCGCCATCGATCTGCTCAAGGATCTGCGCGCGCTCACCGCCGACGAGAACGGCGCGCAGCGCCTCGCCTGGAGCCCGACGTGGCTGAAGGCGCGGAGTGGTTCCAGTCCAAGCTTGCACGGGCTGCCCGTCGAGCATCATCTACGACGCGGCCGGCAACAGCTGGACCACTCTGCGCGGGCGACTCCGAAGAAGGCGCTGCTTCTGGGCAGCCATCTCGACTCCGTGCCCAACGGCGGCTGGCTGGATGGCTGCCTGGGCGTGATCGCCGGCGCTAGCAGTCCTGCGGCGACTCAGCGAGGAGTATGACGGCAAGCCGCCGGTCACGGTCCGGCTGGTCGATTGGGCCGATGAAGAGGGCGCGCGCTTCGGCCGCAGCCTGTTCGGCTCCTCCGCGTTCGCCGGCACGCACTCCATCGATCAGGACCGCGGGCGGACCGACTCAGGCGGCATGCGCCTCGAAGACGCGCTGCGCCGCTGCGGCGTCGAGATCGATCGCTTCGGCGAAGCGCAGCGCGAGCGGGCAGAACGCCGCCGCCTATCTTGAACTGCACATCGAGCAGGGGCCGGTGCTGGAGAAGCATGGGACTTCCGCTGGGCGCCGTGCTCGGGCACCAAAGGCGTGGAGCGCCACGCCGTCACCTTCCACGGCCAGGAGGCGCACTCCGGCTCCACGCCCATGAAGGCGCGGCGCGACGCGCTTGCCGCCGCGGCCAAGCTGGCGCTTGAAATCCGCCCGATCGCCGGCGGCATCCCGACGCGGTGTGCACCATGGGCAGCGTCAAGACCTTTCCCGGCATCGTGACCGCCGTAGTCGGCCGGTGCGAGGCGACGCTCGACCAGCGCGATCTCGATGCGGCAGTGCTGGCCGCAATGTACCGCGAGGCGCGGGAGAAGAGCGAGCAGTTCGCGGCGAAGAAGGTTGCACGGTGGAGTGGTCGCGAATCTGGAACATCGAGCCGGAGCCGTTCCATCCCGATTTGATCGAATTGTGCGAAGCGGCCATCCGCGAGACTGGCGGGCAAGCTCGCACCGCATGCCGTCCGGCCCGTTGCACGACGCGGCCGAGGTCTCCCGCAGCGGGCATTCCCACGGTGATGATGTTCGTGCAGTCGCTGCAAGGGCATCAGCCACAATAAGATCGAAGACACGCGCGAAGAGCATCTTGTGCTCGCCGTCGCAGCGCTTCGACAGACTGGCGCGAAAGACCATCGAATTGGATTCTGCACGAAGACGAAGGAGTGAATCATGGCGCAATTGCTACCGAAGAAACGATCGGCATCAAGACGGTCGGCCATTGGATCGACGGCAAACCAGTGCCGCCACTTCCGGCCGCGCGGGCACAGTCTGCAACCCGGCCACGGGCGAGGTGCAGTCGCCGAAGTCGGCTTTGCCGAGCGTTGAAGACGTGGACCACGCGGTCGCGGCGCGAAGGCCGCGTTCGCCGAGTGGCGCGCCACGCCGCTTTCGCGCCGCGCGGAAATCATGTTCCGCCTGCGCGAACTGATCGTGCAGAACCGCCGCCGGCATCGCCGAGATCATCAGCTTGGAAAACGGCAAGACGCTGACCGACGCGCTGGGCGAAGTGGCGCGCGGGCTGGAGAACATCGAGTTCGCCTGCGGCATTCCGAATCTGCTCAAAGGCGGCTACAGCGAACAAGCCAGCCGCGGCATCGACGTCTATCAGATCCGCCAGCCGCTGGGCGTCGTCTGCCGGCATCACGCCGTTCAACTTTCCCGCGATGGTGCCGATGTGGATGTTCTCCAACGCCATCGCGTGCGGCAACACGTTCATCCTCAAGCCGTCGGAAAAAGATCCCTCGGCCAGCGCTGTTCCTGGCGAAGCTGGCCCAAGCAGGCCGGCGTTCCGGACGGCGTGTTCAATGTGGTGCAGGGCGACAAGGTCGCCGTCGACCGTCTGCTGGAACATCCCGACGTGAAGGCCATCAGCTTTGTCGGCTCCACGCCGGTGGCCCGGCAGATTTATGAGACCGCCACGCGCGACTGGCAAGCGCGTGCAGGCGCTGGGCGGCGCGAAGAATCACATGCTGGTGCTGCCCGACGCCGATCATCGCCATGGCTGCCGATGCCGCGGTCTCCGCGGGTTACGGCGCGGCGGGCGAGCGCTGCATGGCCATCTCCGTCGTGGTGGCCGTCGGCGACGTGGCCGATCCGCTGATCGCCGCCATTCGCGAGCGCATGGCCCGCATCAAGGTCGGTCCCGGCCTCCGAAGCCGGCCAGCGAAATGGGCCCGCTGATCACGCGCGAACATCGCGACCGCGTTGCCGCGCACTTGGACCGGGCGGCAGCCGAGGGAGCCACGCTCGCCGTCGACGGCCGCCGCGAGCCGGCGATGCGCGGCGACGGGTTTTTCCTCGGACCCTCGCTGCTCGACCACGTCAGGCCCGGCATGCGCTGCTACGACGATGGAAATCTTCGGCCCCGTGCTGAGCGTGGTCCGCGCGCCGACGTATGCCGAGGCCCTCCGCCTCATCAACGAGAATCCCTATGGCAACGGCACGGCCATCTTTACGCAGAATGGCGGCGCGGCGCGGCAGTTTCAATTCGACGTGGAAGTCGGCATGGTGGGCGTCAACGTCCCCATTCCCGTGCCCGTGCCCTACTACAGCTTCGGCGGCTGGAAGGCCTCGCTCTTCGGCGACCTGCACATGTACGGGCCGGAGGGCGTGCAGTTCTACACACGATCCAAAGTGGTCACCAGCCGCTGGCCCGATCCCAGCGCCAGCAAAGTCGATCTGGGCTTTCCGCAACTGCGATAAGTTCACCTCGGTTCCGACATTCCCCCGCGCCTTCCGAGAGAGGGCCGGGGCGAGGGCGCGCTAGAGCTTCATTGGCTTGATGCCTCGAGCGCCCCGGACGCTCTTACTATGACGTTGTCCGAGCGCGTGCAGGAAAGTCGCCCAACGGATCGTCTAATCTGACTGCGCGAGCAGCGCCAAAGGCTCGTCTAACAAATATCTAACCGATAATTTGCTGATCGCTAACACGACTGCCGGCGCGTCGCGAACAAGTGCCTAACCTTCCACAAAGTCTCCACAGATCCTCATCCGATCATTTGTTGACAACTTTGCAGGAATGATGTCCATTCAACATGTACCCAATGGAAAGGAATTTGCGCCACCCGGTCGCAAGCCTTGTTAGCGCCTGGATTTTCATTTCACAACAATTGTCGAAGGAGATTGAAAGATGCGTATTGGAGTCAGAAAGCTCGCCGTGCAGCCGATCGTCTTGCGGATGTTATGCGCCGCTGTAGCGACCGCCGCGGTCGCGACGTTCTCCGGGGCAACTGCGCTGGCAGGCCTGTTGTACAACCCGATTGTCGTCGATTTTGGGGACGGGACGACGCCTTTAACCAGCGCTGTCGGTGTCCCCGCCGCGGTTAACTTGTACACCGCGTCAGTTCCGAACCAATCATCACCGGTAAGCTCGGCGACGTTCAGCAACAGCGGCAGCGGCCCGAATTTGGTCGTCACAGCCAACGGCAGCGCCGAAGCCGCGCTGGCCAACAATCCGACGCTCGCGAACGATGCAGCCCAGGGCATCGCCTACAGCGGCTCGGGGTACGCTTATATGGCCGGTTACAATACCTCCGACGGCTCCGCCACCTCGGCGGCGGTTCGGTCGGCTGGCGTTGTCACGGTCGGGCCGACTTCGATTAGCAGCCCCACAGTCCTGGCCACCCAGACCGCGGCGAGCGCCTATAACGGTAGCACGATTCGTTCCGCGGTCGGCGACGACAACGGTCCCAACACTGCCGCCATTTATACGGCCGGCGCGTACGGCACCGGACAACAGGCAACGGCCGGCTGGAGGGAGTTCATCAGCAACACACAAGTGTACCCTTACCCCGGTCCGCCCCTCAATTCAAACGGCACCGGATGGGCCAACACACGAACTACGGAACTCCTAGGAAGTCAGCTCTTTGGCTCCATGAGTTCCGGAACTACCGTTGGCATTTACACCATCAATCCGAGCACGTCGAGCGCGTCTTCATGGATCAACGTGGGCACTTCGAGCAATCACAGCCCGTATGAATTCGCCCTCTTCGACGACCTCCAGAACTCGAATACGTCGAACGGCTACAATGTGGCCTACATCGCCGACGACGGCAACGCCGGCGCGGCGGCCGAAGGAATCGAGAAATGGGTTTATAACGGCAGCGCGTGGACTCAGGCCTATATCCTCGGTTTGTCCGGCACCGCCCAGGCCTACCACGGCTTGGCCGGCGAATTCGACGCCACGACGGGCAACGCGGTACTGTTTGCCACTACCAGTGATGGCTCCAAACTGGTGCAGATTGCCGATCCGCTGGACTCGACCAACCCGTCGAATCCCGCGACCGACAGTTACGTGACGCTCGCGTCGGCCGGTACTAACTTTGCGTTCCGCGGCGTGGCCCTTGCGCCCGCGGCGGTGCCTGAACCGGGCACGGTCGGCTTACTTACGCTGTCAGCTTGCTTGTTGCTGTGGCCCTGGGGCTGGCGATCGCGGCGTGGCGCCGCGACGAATGCGGCTGGCGAACGCCTTGCAGGAGTTGACGTTCGTACTCTCTGATAGGGCCGCACGGCTCGAGACCACGGAAGGGGCTGCAATTGCTGCGGCCCCTTCCCTTGCGCGACCAAGGCCGCACGCAATTCCTATCCCAATCCAGCGCTTGGGCTGCTTAAGCCCACTAATTCGTTGGGCTACGGCTTCAGGGCGAAGTTAATCTCGTTCCGGCCTGGCTTGACTTCCTCTTCGAGCGTTCAACTGCTTATTGTACTTCGCCGGCGGCCTGGCGTTCGCCGGACCACTTTCCTTGCCGATCCTTATGCGATGCTTGCCGAGCAGCGCCCCGCGAATGTCGCGCAGATAGACCAGTTCGTAGCGCCATTCTCGTCGGTCTGGCCGATGGATGGCCGTCCTCCGCCGATCGGTTCGAAAACCACAACGGCCTTTGCAAGCGGATTGCCGTTGAAGGTCACTTGACCAGAAACGTCACCCAAAGGCACTTTCTTGTCGCCGCAGCCCGACAGCGAAAGCCCGAACAGCGCAAGGCCACAAAGCGCGACTCGGCTTCCAATGCGAATCGAGGCGCAGTGCTCGCGCGTGGCGCTTGTGGTCACTTTCGGCACAGGCTTACTCCGGAATTTGGACGGTCTGCCCGTCGTTGATGCTGCCTAGCAGCGGCCAGATCGAACTATTGGTTGCGCAGTCGATATTTTCGTTTAGGAAGTGCACTCCGCAGTCCGCGGCGCCGAATAGCGCGCCTCCGGGGTGCATGCTGCCCGGACATTCGAAGAACAAGCTATTGATTCCACCGGGGTTCAAGTGCAAGGTGTCGGTTGTGGTGTCGAATAACGTGGCCTGGCCGCCGAGTGCCCAGCCGTCATAACTTGTTTGATTCTCGGGAGCCGAACCGTTTTGCGGACGCAGCCGCTGCATCTCGCCAGTCATTATCGTATGTGATGTGCCGTCAACAATCTGCCGAGTGGCAGTTCCCACATTAGGGCGAAAGACGCCATACAAAGGCCCGGGAGGGCCAAGGTCATTGACATCGACAAAGCAGTGATGATGGTCCAGAGCGTTCACCCAGCCATTCAATCGGCCAATGCAGCCGCCATAATCGTTGCCGCCGCCCGTGAAAACGCTTTGCAGCATGTATTGCGAATCGCCTTGCCTTAGCCCGGATCGCCGGCTCGGGCAGTAGTATGTCGGAATATTGGTCATGGCAATGCGGGCGTTTCCATAGAGCACGCCTTTCGTATAATTCCATTGATTGAACAATTGCGAGTATTCCATGAACGGCAGGATTTCAAACATCCAACTATAGCCCGACATACCTTGGCCGATCGCCGGACTAGAGGCGTCCGTCCAGGGGTCGAAGGAGGTCGGCGTCCCGGAGATGCTCTTGACGCGGCAGGCGGGCGGGAACACTCCTTTGGAACTCTCGTAGCTCGCCAAAGCCAGACCGATCTGCTTGATGTTATTCATGCAGCTCGCACGGCGTCCCGCCTCGCGACCGACTGAATTGCCGGCAAGAGCAGCGCGATCAGCAAGCCGATGATCGCGATGACCACCAGCAACTCCACAAGTGTGAAAGCGCGCCGTCGGCCCATAGTGAATCTACCCCTTGGCAAAGCAACAACGGTTCTCCATGAAATCCTGCCTGACACACCACGCTAAGATATTGGATACGCCGAATTCGGACAAGCCCCACAAATTGATGGTTGCGCAAAGCCTACTCGGCTTCGCAAAGTGCGAAGCTAAAGCTAACAGCACGCTAACGCCAAGCTAATCGGACACTAATCGTTTTAAGGTAGGGTACGCCCTGATCAGTTGGTCTGCTTCGGTATTTCGAGTCATAGGTGAGAATAATGCAACGCACAGTATCTTTCGCTTGGAATTTCAGGAATCAAATATGGCGGGACCGACCGGCGAGCCGGATCGGTTGGCTCGGGCCCTTGCAACGGCCGCTGTCGTTTGCTTGATGCAATCTTCGGCGCTGGGGCAAACTTTCGCCAGTTTCAGCACCACTGGCGGAACCTACAGCCAGAGCTTCAGCGCGATGAGTGGCACCGTGAACGTCAACCGCGCGTCCAAGGGAACGGGCACGTTTGCAGAACTGACGACTGCCAATGTGAGCAATCTTTCCAGCGACTTAACTGGCTGGTTCATCCAGGCCGACTCCGGCATCAATACTTATTGGGCGGTGGACAACGGCGCCGACAATGCTGGGGCGTTTTACGAAATGTACGACTCTTCCGGCAATCACGCACTAGGGTCATTGGGATCCAGTACAATGCACGGTTACTGGGGCATCGCGCTAATAAACAACACCGGCGGCACGCTCAACGATTTCAACATCAGTTACAATGAGGTAATTAATCGAAATCCGAGTTCTGTCCCCAATCCGTACGCCGTAAGCTACCTCGTGACCGGCGACACGACTTCCACGTTTCAGTCCGCCGGCTTCGTCAACACAACTCTCGGTTTCACCACCCCCTCCAGCGGTACTGGCGCCGGGCACGCAAGGTTCTATCAGCCCCATGTACAGTATCGGCACCGGCGGCGGAAGCGTCTTCGGTTCGTCCTTCAATTGGCTGCCGGGCCAAGTACTCTACCTCCGCTGGCACGAATCTGACGATGTCGGCAACGACTCCATGGCGGGCATCAACAATTTTAATTTCACCGCGAACTTCCTCTCGCCCTCGGCGACGTTGGTCTGGAGCACCAGCAGCGGCGCTTGGGACACTTCAAGCCCGAGCTGGACCAGCGGCACCAACTCGACGACTTATTCCGACGGCAGCGTCGTCCAGTTCAACACTATTCCTGGCGATAGTGTGGTCACGGTGACTGGGAGCGGCGTCAGCCCCTTCGCAACTACGATTAACAATCCGTCTCACACGTTGACGTTCCAGGGCGGGCCGATCGGCGGGGCCGGCGGATTCACCATGGCCGGCGCAGGGACAGTCGTCCTCACAGCTTCGAACACTTACGGCGGCGGCACCAATCTCAACGCCGGCACGCTGATTGTCAACGGCGGCGACAACCGCCTCGGCGCCGCCGCCGGAGCGATTAGTTTTGCAGGAGGCACGTTGCAGCTCGCCAGCGCCAACCTCGTCAGCAGTCGGGCCCTAAATGTGAATACGGGAGGCGGGTCGTTCGACACCAATAGTTTCAACGCTTCCACTTCCGGCCTCGTCACGCTCAACGACGCCTTTACAAAGGCCGGCGCGGGGAACCTGACGCTCACGGGCGCAGTCATTATTCAATCGCCCGGGTCATTGAACGTGAACTCCGGAACACTTACGTTGGGCGAAACCAGCGGCATTGTGCGGCAAGTGACCAGCTCGACTTACAACGGTGTGCTGGCGGTGGCCAATCCGATCACAGTCAACTTCAATAATGGCACCTACTCGGGCAGCGGCTCGATCGCCGTTCTCAGCGGCAGCGGCGGAGGCGTCCTCTTCAGCAACAACGGCGGTTCGAATTTCGATCCATCGACGATCAATCTCCCTTTCAATCTAAACGCCAGTAACCTGCCGTTTACTTCTAGCAACGTCACCCAACGACTCGTAACTACCCCGACTGCCAACGGCTTTGTCGCGACCTTCGCGGTGTCGAAAGGTCCCAATACCGACACAATGCAGCTCAACGGCGTCATCTCCGGCAACTCGGACGTGAATTTTACCACCTCGTCCGGCGCGTTCGTCGATGGAGTCATCCTGCTCGGAGCTTCTAACACCTATACCGGAAACACAAATATCGACTTTGGTCTTTCCGCGACTCTTAAGCTCGGCGTCAACAATGCCCTGCCGACGACGACCAATTTGTATTTCGCCGGCACAAGTTCGCAGATTCTCGATCTCAACGGTTTCAACCAGCAGGTGGCGTCGTTATCGCATAATGGTTCGGCGACACCAATCAATTTTGGCATCGTTAACAACGGCGCCGCGCCCGCAACTTTTACGGTCAGCGGCTCGATAACGCCGTATAACCCATTCGGCGGCACGATCACCGACGGCTTTCTCGGCGGCGTGGTGTCGTTGGTAAAGAGTGGGAGCAATACGCTCACGCTAACCGCCAATAACGGCTATTCGGGCGGCACAACGATCTCCGGCGGCGCCTTATTCGTAAGCAATTCGTCGTCAACGTTCTCCGCAACCGGCGTCGGCGCCGTCAACCTGACCTCGGGAACGCTGGGCGGCGTCGGAGGGATCGGCGGCTCGCCGGGACCAAACGGCGCGGTGACAGTGCAAAGCGGCGCGACACTCTGGCCGGGATTGCCCGTCAATGTTCCCGGCAACCAAACGTCAACCCCGATCTACGGGACGCTCAATGTGCTCGGCGATCTGGCGTTGCAGGCGGGATCTTCGTTGAATTATGGCTTCGGCATTGCCAGCCAGGACCTCGTTGCCGTCGCTGGCGCACTGACGCTCCCCGCATCGGGCGCGATCAACATCAATGTCTCCGACACCAGCGGACTTGGCCTTCAGAACACGCTGTTCACTTATGGTTCGCTGACGAACCCGTTTTCTCCCTCGGAATTCACGATTACCGGCGGCACCGGTTTCTCGATCCAATTGAATGCATCGACAGACTCAATTATCCTGGTCGCCTCCGGAACCAATCAGAACTACGTGGCCAATGTCACCTGGAACGCCGGCAGCGGGACGTGGGACACGACCTCGCCCAACTGGACGGGAGGCAGCCCCAATCCTTCGCTCTATAAGGACAGCCCGGTCCACGACCGCGCCATTTTCGCCGATGTGGACGGAATGCCGAATATCACGGTGTCGATCACGCCGTCGGGCGTCTTTCCTAGCAGCACCACGTTCAGCAACAGCGCGACGACGTTTACCATCGCAGCGGGGACCGGAATCGGCGGGGCCGGCCAGTTGATCGCCAACGGCCCCGGCACGGTGATTCTCGCGGGCACCAACGGCTATTCGGGCGGAACCGTCCTCAACGGCGGCACGCTGGAAACCGGCGCGGGCGATTTGTCCCTGGGCGCTACGTCGAGTCCGCTTACCTTCAATGGAGGTACGCTGCTGCCCACCACTACCGCCTTGACCACCGCGCGGACGATTACGGTCAATGCCTCCGGCGGCACGCTCGAGACGGCCGGCTCGGCGCTACGCTAAACGGCAGGGTAAATGTCAACGGCAACTTCACGAAGATCGGCAACGACACGGTGACGACGACCAACACCTTGAGCGTGGAAGCCGGGCAGTTGATTGTCCAGAGCGGCACCATGAGCTTTGTCGGTTCGTCGTTCTTCGACGCGCCGAACAGCCTCTCGGTCGCCTCCGGCGCGACGCTCGTTATCAGCCGGAGCAACAACAGCACGCAAAGCTTCTACGGCGCCACGCTCGATGGCAGCTTGGTCCTCCCCTATGTGACGCGCATTAACGTCAACGCCCTGGCGATTTCGGGCAGCGGCGCGATCTTCGTCCAACAGGGCACCCAGTCCGACGAATCCACCACCACTTTCTCCAATTCCACGGGTTCCGCTGGCGGCATTATCAACGTGCCGATCCATTTGAACAGCAACAACTTGCCATATACGAAAACCGACGTCACCGCCGGACCGCTCGTGCAGTCGCCGACCGCCAACGGCTTCATGGCATCGGTTTCCGGCTCTCCTATCGACGTTTACGGCGCGAATACGTTGACCGTCAACGGAGTGATTTCCGGCAACTCCGACGTGAACTTCACCGTCAACAGCAACGGCGGCGGTGGAGGCGGAAACGTCCTCCTCAACGCGCAAAACACATACACCGGGGCTACGCTGGTTAACATGAGCACGGCAACGATCTCGCTCGGCGTCGATAACGCTCTTCCGATCGGAACCGATTTGTGCTTCGGCACCCTCTTTCACGTCGTTCAGCCGACACTCGATCTGAACGGCCACAACCAGCAGGTCGGTTCGCTCTCTGACGGCGGGCAGGGCACCCCGGCGAGATTCACGATCACCAACAGCGGAACCGCGGCCTCCACATTGACAATCAGCGGCACAACCACGCCCTATAATTCCTTTGGCGGAAGCATCACCGATGGCACTGCCCCTCGCATTGGTCAAGAGCGGACCGAACACCCTGGTTCTTTCCGGTAGCAATAATTACACGGGCGGCACGACGGTGAGGCTTGGGACCTTGGTCATCACCGGTCCCAACGGGCTTGGCAACGGCACTAATCTCTTCGTCGGCTCGGATTTGGCCGCGTTTGGGCGCCCGGTCCAGTGCAACAGGGCCAGGTCGCGGAGGCGCCCGCACCGGTGCCGGAACCTGGCACCCTAGTGCTGTTGGCTGCCGTGGGCGACTTTTCTCCTACTCCGTTACAGGTCCTGGGAGCAGCAATAGTCGCCAAGCGAGCGACTCGACGGCTTCCAAGGCGCCAGGAGTTCGGCAGGTTGGCGGTGGATCGAACCAATCGCCGGCGAGCCAAAGCCGTAATGTGGACCCGTTTTCACGGCCGCTGCTGTCCGCGAAGCGCGGCCACGGCCACGAAAATCGGTACTTGCCCGAAATTTGGGGTCCGGGCGGCGAACTTTGTGTGCTGTTCTGTCCCCTTGCCCGAACGCCGAATTCCGACTAACCTTGGTTGTTCCCCATTCGATCAAACTGACCGGAACCACCGCGATATGAATGATAAACCAAGGACGCTCACTTCCGACGAAATCTCCTCCATCACGCGGCAGACAAACTACGGCACTTGGCGGTTCCAAAAGACGTGGAAGCCGCTGCACGTCGCCGACGCCGAAGGCTGCTGGTTCACCGACGGCGCGGGCAAGCGCTATTTGGACTTCAGTTCGCAGCTCATGTGCGTGAACTTGGGCCACAAGAATCCGCGCGTTATCGAAGCGATCGCCCGGCAGGCGCGGGAATTGGCCTACGCGGCCCCCGGCCACGCCACCGAGCCGCGGGCGCGGCTGAGCCTCAAGCTGATGGAAGTCCTGCCGGAGGGCCTCAACAAGTTCTTCTTCGCCACTAGCGGCACCGAGGCCAACGAGGCGGCCTTCAAGATCGCCCGGATGTTCACCGGCCGCAACAAGATCATCTCACGTTACCGCTCCTATCACGGTTCGACCAGCGGCTCCATCGCCGCCACGGGCGACCCGCGCCGCTGGGCGATGGAACCGGCCGGCAAACTGAGCGGCTTCGTCTTCGCGCCGGAAACCAATTGCTACGACTGCCCTATCAAGCACACCTATCCGGGCTGCAACATCGCGTGCGCCGATTACCTCGAGCATATGATCCGCAACGAGAGCGACGTGGCGGCCGTCATCGTCGAACCGGTCGTGGGCACTAACGGCGTGCTTGTTCCGCCGCCGGAGTACTTCCCCCGCCTCCGCGAAATATGCGACCGGCACGGCGTGCTGCTGATCGCCGACGAAGTGATGAGCGGCTGGGGCCGCACGGGCAAGTGGTTCGCCGTGGACCACTGGGGCGTCAAGCCGGACATCCTGGTCACCGCGAAGGGAATCACCTCGGCCTACGTGCCGCTGGGCCTTTGCGCCACGACGGCGAAAATCGCCGACTATTTCGAGGACCACTACTTTTCCCACGGGCATACCTACGAGGCGCATCCGCTGACGCTCGGACCGGCCGTTACGACCATCGAGGAGATGCAGCGGCTCGATTTGATTGCCCGCGCGGCGGCGCTGGAGCCTTACGTGCGGAAGAAACTCCAGGCCATTCAAGAAAAACACCCCGCGGTGGGTGAAGTCCGCGGCCTTGGCCTTTTTTTCGGCGTCGAGCTGGTGAAAAACCGCACTACGAAGACACCATTCAATACCATGCGCGACAAGGTGGAAGGCAAGCCGCTGGTGGTCGATCAGATCGCCACCAAAATGATGGCGCAGGGCGTGGCGATCCAGGCCTGGATCAGTCACTTCGTCATCGCTCCGCCGCTGATCGTGACCGAGCAAGAACTCGATATCGGCCTTGCCGCGCTGGACGAACATTTGGGAATCGCCGACGCGCTCGTGGAGGCTTAGGAGACCCGCCGTTGAGCTACACCAACGACGACCTCGCCGTCGTCCCCGAAAACCAGCGAACGTGGGGAACGTGGAATTTTGCGGCTCTGTGGATCAGCATGAGCCTGTGCGTGCCGACGTACATGTACGCCAGTTCGCTGATTGCCGGAGGAATGAACTGGTGGCAAGCGATTCTCACGGTCTTCATTGGCAACAGCGTGGTTTTGGTTCCCATGGTCCTCAATGGCCACGCGGGGGCTCGCTACGGAATCCCTTTTCCCATTTTCGCGCAGACAGCTTTGGCATCCGCGGTGCCAACATACCGGCCTTGCTGAGAGCCATTGTGGGCTGCGGATGGTTCGGCATCCAGACCTGGATTGGGGGGCACTCGCTCTATCAATTGGTCCACGTGTGGATTCCTTCCGTGGAAGATATTCCGCGGATATTTCCCGCCTGGTTTGGTCTGGAGACGGGCCCTGCAATAACCTTCTTCGCGTTCTGGCTGGTCAACATGTTCATCGTCCATTTGGGAATCGAGAGCATCCGCAAACTCCTGCTCTTCAAGGCGGTCTTTCTTCCGCTAGCGGCAATTTGCTTGCTCATCTGGGCGATCGTGGCGGCGAAGGGCTTGGGACCGATTCTAGCCCAGCCGTCCAAGTTCCAGACCGCCGGCGAATTCTGGAACTTTTTCTTCCCGGCGCTCACCGCGATGGTTGGCTTTTGGGCGACACTGTCGCTCAATATTCCCGATTTCACCCGCTATGCCAAATCGCAACGGGCCCAAATCGTGGGCCAGGTGATTGGGCTGCCGCCGTCAATGTCTGCCTGCGCGTTCGTGGGCGTGGTCGTGACCAGCGCGACGGCCATCGTCTACGGAAAGGAGATATGGGACCCCGTGGTCCTCGCGGGAAAGTTCCACTCGCCCGTCATGGTTTCGGCGGTCTTGCTGACCGTCGTCATAGCGACGCTGGCGACGAACATCGCGGCTAATATTGTCAGCCCGGCCAACGACTTTTCCCATCTCTGGCCCGCCCGCATTGACTTCAAGCTTGGCGGCTACATCACGGGCGTAATTGGCATCTTGATTTTCCCGTGGAAGCTATTGAGCGATCCGAAGGGTTACATCTTCACCTGGCTGGTCGGCTACTCGAGCCTTTTGGGACCAATCGGCGGCATCCTGATCGCGGATTATTTCCTGTTGCGCGGGCAACGCTTGTACGTCCAGAGCTCTGATTCCAGCGCGGTTGATACTGGTATAACCGAGGGTTCAATCCTGCCGCGATAATTGCCCTGCTGTGCGGGATTTTGCCGAATGTCCCTGGATTCTTGACGACTATCGAGGTCCTGCCGGTGGATGTAGTACCGCCATTCATCAACGGCCTTTACCACTATGCGTGGTTTGTGGGTTTTGCAGTCTCCGGCGCCGTCTATTGGCTGCTGGCGAAGTTCAGGATGTTTCCGATTTCCGAATAATGCGCGTCCTAAATACGGCAACTGGACTCTAGAGCCAGTTCACAACTTCATAAATCATTGCGATTCCCCCATGCCTCACGGTTCCGTCCTTAGCAATTCGTGCGTACGTTCAGCCAGCCGCCGGCCAGCCAGCGCAATCTGCACGTCGGCAACCGCGTGCGCCTTTTCGGCGTACTTGGCGCCCGCCTCGGGAGCAACCTTGGGAAACAGGTCGCCGCGCTCGATGACCACATGCTTCAATATCCCACTGCCGTCGGCGGCTTGATAAGCAACCTTTTTGGCCAGCTCAAAACCCTCTTGCGACCAGCTTGCGAACGTGCGATTCTTGACTAGCTTCTGCGCGTCTTCGGCCGGCAATTGCAGCGCACTGAGGCGGTTCGCCGCTTTTATCGCCAGTTGGTATAACTCGCGCTGGTGTTCGGGCGAGTCGTCGCCGTAGTTGGAGTCCTCGCCCGGCAAATCGTCCCAATAAGCGTGCAGTTTCCAGACGCGGCCGTTGACCTGGACGAGGAGCTTATTGCCGCCCTGATCGCCGTGCTCCAACCCCGGCTCGCTAGAAAAGTAGCTCGTGTTGTGCAACGGTTGGTGGATGTCGCCGATGAGGTGAAAAATCCAGCAGGCGGCGACCGCTTTGTCTCCCGCCGCCGCCGACTTCGAGCGAAGGATTCCGCTCTCATGCTTCAGCGCGCAGAGGATATCCGTCTGATCGGGCGAGATGAGCGTCCTGCCGGCGAAGGCTGCCACGTCCTTGGAATCGACTAACGGGATGTCGGTATAATGTTCCTCCGGCCGATTGTACCGAGTGACGCTCAGCCCGCGCGGGTCGTCGCGCCGCGGCCGGATCCAATCGGGCCACACCGCTGCGCGGAGAATCACCCACTCGCGCTCGTCAACCTCCGCCGGGGCCCCGCCGCCAGGAAAGTGCTGTAATGCGGATGGGCCTTCAGCAGCGCAAACAGCGCCGCCTTGTCCTGTTCGTCAAGCTGGTCATAGGCCAGTTTTGCGATTGCCAAGTGCCCAACGCTGTTCCAGGCCATCGCGCGGACTGCGCCAGGGCGGCAAGGATCGAAAGAAAAACGAAGCTTAGCAAACGACTCATGAGTTATTCTCCTTTGGTGCGGTGCAGTCCCGGCTTCAGCCGGCGAGACTACAAAACACGGCATCTCCTGCTGCCCGGCCCGTTGTTTACCCAAACGCTATCGTCTGTGCCTCCGGCAGTATGCGATGGTAAAAGCATATACCTGTCCACCGACTATTTCAACGGACTGCAAAATGAACTGGCGATTATAAGCGCCAATCGACCGGGTTTCAATGAACTGCAGGCGAAATTCAACCGACCCGTTTTCCGCGCGGGTCAACGCCTATAATGGGCGACATGGACCGGCACGAAGCACTCCAACAACTCGATCTGGCCCTCGCCTCTGGCCACGTTTCTCCCGCTGCGGGGAAGAAGATTCGCACCTGGCTTACGGCGCCTTAGGATCTGTAAAACAATAACTTGGTGAAGTTCCTATTGTGTTGGCTGCCGGATTGTGCGATGACATGTGGATGCAGGACGCACGGGTTATTGCCAGGATTCGGCGCAAGTTTCGGCAGTTGAAAGAGGCGCTCAACGAGCGGTCGCGGCGGTTGTGGGCAGCCAGTGAAGCCTTGGAAATCGGCTGGGGAGGCGTGACGGCGGTGGCGGATGCAACGCATATGTCGCAGACGACCATTCGCAGCGGAATCGCGGAATTGAGACTCCACGGCGGGGAAAGGCCGCGTTGCCGCCCGAACGAATCCGCGGGACTGGCGGCGGACGCCACCGGATTGCCGCGAACGACCCGCAGTTGTTGCTGGCACTGGATGCTCTGGTGGAACCGACTTCGCGAGGCACCCCGGAGTCTCCGCTGCGATGGACGATCAAGAGCACGCGCACGCTCGCCGAGGAATTGACCCGGCAAGCCCATCCGGTGAGCCACGGCACGGTAGCAAGTTTGCTGGACGAGGCGGGCTATAGCTTGCAGGCCAATCGCAAGACGCGCAAAGGCGCCTCGCATCCCGACCGCAACGCGCAGTTCGAGTACCTCAATGCCGAGATGGCGAGATTCCTGAAACGCGGCCAGCCTGCGATCTCGGTGGATACGAAAAAGAAGGAATTGGTCGGGGATTTCAAGAATGGCGGTCGGGATTGGCGTCCTCACGGGCAACCCGAACAGGTCCGCGTGCATGACTTCAAAGACCCGCTTCTCGGCAAGGCCATTCCTTACGGCGTTTACGATATCCTCAACAATCAAGGTTGGGTGAGCGTCGGCATCGATCATGACACGGCGGAGTTTGCCGTCAACACGATTCGCCGCTGGTGGAAACGGATGGGACGCCGCCGTTTCCCTCATGCCCGGGAACTGCTGGTCACTGCCGACAGCGGTGGCAGCAACAGTGCGCGTTGCCGCTTGTGGAAGGTCGCGTTGCAGCAGTTCGCGGACGAAACTCGAATGAGCATCACAGTCGCACACCTTCCTCCTGGCACAAGCAAATGGAATAAAATTGAGCACCGGCTTTTCGCGTATATCACGCAGAACTGGCGCGGCCAACCGCTGGCGAGCTTGCAGACCATTGTTGAATTGATCGGACATACTCGCACCGATGGAGGATTGGTCGTACGCGCCGAACTGGACGAAAACACCTATCCCAAAGGGATCGAGGTCTCTGACGAACAACTCGAACAAGTTCACATCAAACGACACGATTTCCACGGCGACTGGAATTACACCCTCCAGCCACGCTGAGCCAAAATTCGTCAACTTATTGTTTTACAAATCCTTAGCTCGAGGTCGAGGAGGACCGATTATCGATCGGATACTCAATCTACAGGAGAAGAGAGAATCCCAGGGTAATAACGCGTCCTTCGTACCGTGTCGCATTAAGGTCACTGCACCAAATTACTGTAGGAACGTCGGGTGGTCCGCAATACATATCCTCGACGTTCAGTTCCTAAATTCAAACGGAAGTGGCTGGGACGACTGGATGCTTGATAAAGCTGACGCCGCGGCGGATTTCCCGTAGTGCTTGGAGAAGAATGAGATGTGACATTCACGAATCGGGGGCGAAAAGGCGACAGCCACGTCGCTGTCAACTTTCGCTCTCCACGCGACGAGTAGATAGATATTGTGTCCCCGGGAATTACCGTGCTGCGGAATTACCCCGCGGAAGGAGCTTGCAATTTCGCGGCCGCCGAGTAGAATCGGCGCATTAGCGCGACCAATTGCCAAGTCATCGGTGGCGTGCCTTACCGTAGTTCCTGCGGCCAAGACGCTCGACCCTTTCAAAGCCATGGAAGAGTACGACAATGGAAATAGCTGAAGAACGAAAGCGACAGCGAACTGCGTTCCTGAAATGCCTTTACAACGCGGCCGATGGGCGTGCGGATTGGCCCGTCCTCGCAGAGAGTACTATGCGCGACGCTAATTTGTCGGAAGAAGACTTTCAAGAGGCGTACAAGTATCTGGCGATCGAGAAGCTTGTTCTCGGTGGGACCGACGAAGATGACTCGAGGCCTTACGTTTGCCTGACCCATAAAGGCGTCAAGGCTGCTGAGGCAAAGCACGGATAGTCGCAGTTATCGCTCCCGCAGCAGTTGAAGGGCAATCGGAACCGCTACGCACCGCATTGCGCAGAACTCGTTTACATTGGGTACAATCCGTGGTAGGATCGTAAGAATAGCTTTCCACTTTCCGCTAATTCGAAAGGCGAAAGAATGGTCCCCGAGTCGGAAGAACGACAGAGCATGCTTCAGCAGACGGGGCTGTACGAATTCCTCGCGCACTTCGCCATGAGCGATAGCGAAATCAAGCACGATTTCAGAACCGCCAAATCACTTGAGGAGCTTATTTATTTGCTCAAAACCCATATTCCGAAGGGCCAGCACGCCCTGCAAGATTACAAGAGTGACGTAAACGTGATTCGGGAACTTTTGGGCTTGGCACCATTTCAAGACGATTCGTCGGAAGAGAAGTAGAAAAAGTGAATGCACAACAGGGGTCCGGTCACGTTCTCTACGCGATCGGAAAAAGGGTATACTGGCTAATGACCCTGGAGGAATTAGCATGGCCGCTCCGCACGATCCTCGCGATCTATTGCCACGGTTCTTGCGGCCATACTGCCCTAGCCAGCAGAAATGCCGAGAATGGTCCGCCGGTTGCCGCTCTTTCATGCACGGCTTCTTGAAGCAGCTTTGGCGTGGGGCCCGCCGCCGCTGGCAACAGCTTGATCGGAAGTGGCAAAACTGGTCCGTCTGCGCGGTGCTCGCGGCAGTCTTGCTGCCGCTCTTGTTCGTGAAGGGCTCGCCACCGCCGCCTTCAACTCCAACCGTGAACAACGGCTACCAGGCCGCGCAATCGCCCGTTTCAAGTTCGCAAGTTGCGGTCGATGACAAACCGGCCCAACCCACGAAGGAAGCTGATAAGGCCCCGAAAAAAAGGAATAATGCCCCCAGAAAACCGTATCACATTGATGTTCCAAAGAAATTCCAGGGTCCGACGCCGGCGCCGCGGCCTTTAGTGGCCGAGTCAGACCCGCTCTTGGGCGAAGCTTACTTGATGCAAAGACGATTTGTCCTCGAATCGTTTTATCTTTCGGCGTACCACGATACGATAGTTTCTGTCCAGCGCGGCAGCAATAAATCAGGCTTCTCGCCACCCGATGACACAAAGATTGTCAGAAATGGGAATCTCTTTCGTGTTAGGGGTTGGACTCAGCATGATCCCGGCGTGAGAGTCGGCTACGACGGTCCGGGGACCAAAGATGACGAACTTTTGCACACCGATTACTTGCTTGAAATGCAATACGACCCGGACTTGGAAGTCTGGCATCTGCTTGGCCGTGTGGAGAAGATCAACTAAGCGGCAAAAAAACTGAAGGCGGCAGCGGGTGCAAACGAGGTTTGGGAGCGTGTGGGATCTCCGACCCTCTCCCGGAGAGAGGGGCACCGCTTACCGATAACGCGCGAAATCGAGGATGCCGGCGCGATAGGTTTTCATGGCCGCTTCTCAGCGCGGGATTTCCTGCATCAAGCGAAGGCCCAGAACCCCAATCAGCCGATCCAGCGCCGCGGCGGGCAGTTCAGCTTCGCCGGCGCGAAAATCTGAGAGCAACCGCGCGTCGATGCCCCCTCACCCCCGACCCCTCTCCCCGGAGTACCGCAATGTCGTTCGGCACGCGGTTTGGCGGGAGGATTGAGTGGGTGGAGTGTGAGGAGTTTGGTCGACGGAGGGCGTTGCGGGCAATCTAGTCGAGCTTGCCCGACGCGGCGAGGATGCGGTGTGCGCAGCCCGCGTGCGGCCACGTCCGTCGGGGGCGCACGGAGTGGTCGGATCAATTCTTCGATTTTTTCAAGCTGGCCAGGTAGGCCGCGAACTCTTGGTCACTGACCCAGCCGAGCAAGTGGAATTGGATCGTCTCGAAGGTCCGCTTGGTCGGCTTCGAGCCGGTGCGGATCGCGATCAGCAAACTGACGATCAAAGCCGCGTACATCTGCAGCGCGACGCCGTTTTCCTGATGCGACACCAAGTGTCGGGCGCCGAGCACGCACTTCAGCCAACGGAAAAACAATTCGATCGTCCAGCGATAGCGATAGGCAATGGCCACCAGGTCGGCCGCCAGATCAAGCCGGTCGGTGATCAGCCACAGCTCGCTCGTCTTGCCGGTCCGATCCGCGCAGCGCACAACCACCAATCGCATCGCGCGCCCGACGACATCCTTGTGATGGGAAGTGCCCAGCCGCTTGAGAATCACGTCGCGGACGACGCCCGCCCGAGCGGCCTGCGGCGAGACCGGAAGCTCTTTCTCGACATGCAAGGCGAGATCGTCTTTGACGCGCGTGATCAGCGACGAACCGGCGTCGAGCACCGACCGCATCAGCTCGAAGCTGGCGTAGCCCCGGTCATTCACGTAAAGCAGTCCCGGCTGGAGCATGGCCTTCATCGCGGCCGGCTCCGAACAAGCGGCCGCGGTGATGGTGGCGTCCAGCGGAACCCATTTTGCCACGGAGAACTGCAAGTGCAGCTTCACGCCGCGATGCTCGGCATCTTCCCAAAGGGCCCAAGCCATGCGGGGCAACGCCGCAAAAACCGAGCCGTTGACCGCCGTGAGATTCTCCAGGGCTTCGGCTTCCCGCCCGCGCAGTTGGGACCGGGCCTGCCGAGCGAGTTCCTTGAAAATCGGCCGGACCAGGGCCGGATCGAACACGCCGACCGACTCGCTGAGCGAGCCGAGCGACACGCGGGGAATGCCCAGCTTGCGTTGGACTCGTTCCCAATTCGAGGCGTTCTGCAAAGCCCGCAGGCTGTCGAGCGAGGGGTTGAAAAAATACAACAACAGCAGCGTGAGGTAATGATCGTAGAAGAACTTCCGGTTGCCGGCCCGATCGCGCTCGGCGCCAGCGGAATGGATTTGCTCCAGCAGCCGCCCCACGGGAGCGATCAATCGCATCGCCTGGAGCCGGTCACTCGCCTGCTCTGTTTGCCGCTGTCGGGTTGAATCAGTGCGCACCATATGGCAGTCATCCTAGACCATCATCTCCCAGCGCAAATTTCGTGCCGAACGGCATTGCGGAGTACCGGGGCGAGGGGAGCCAGGGGTTCGAAGCGCAAAGCGGGCTAGAACGATTTATGGGAGCGAGTTGTCGGGTCCCGATTACGCAACGTCGAATGCCGTATTACAAGCGTTTTCTTACCTCGCCGCTGGCGCGAACTATCCGACAAATCAATAAATATCGAACGCCTCGTTCTTGTCGTAGACCGGGTCGGGGCTGTCGTCGGGCGCGGCGTCCCAAACCGCGTGCAGGTTTCGCTTGTCGGCAAGAATTATCGCATTGCCTCCCCCGTCGCCTTGGTGGTGATGCTCCGGTTCGAGGGCCCGAACCGAAAACGCCGAGCAGACATGCAGCGGTTGGTGAATGTCGCCCAAAAGGTGCAGCAGCCAGCACAGGGCGACGGCCTGTTCCGCCGGTTTGCCATGCGCGAACCGCTCGCGATTGAACGGAATCGCCTGTAGAATGTTTTTTACGTTCTTCTCGTCGTCTGGCTTCTCATCAGCCGGAACCTCGGTCGATAGATTCAGGCGAGTCCGCGCCTTCTCCGCTAGCGCTCTGGCCTGATCGTCGCTGGTTCCGTCGGCAAGGATCAGCAGCGGCGTGTCGATGAAATGCCAGTTGCTGCGGTTATAGGAACCTTGCCGCGCCGGCAGCGGCGGATAGAGCGCTTTGTTGGGCTTGGCCGTGCGAACCTGATCCGGCCAGTCCGACGCGCGGCAGAGCAACCAGCGGGCCTCGCCGTCTTCGTCCAGTCCCTTGGGCATGGAACTCGCGAAGTCTTCTTCATAGCGCGGATGATGCTTGAGGATTGCCACGAGCCGCTTGACGGCTTGCGAAGGCGAATTGCCGGGCGAGAGAAGCTTGTAGGCAACTAGCGTTGTCAGCATATGCCCTACGTCGTGCCAAGCCAGGCACGGCGTAGCAAAGACGGTGGCGGCAAGGAAACCGGCGACCAGCAGGGAGCGGGGGAACATTCTTGGCCATATTGCCGACATTGTGCCTCAATTCTATGCGATCGTCCTGATTGAAAAGCGTTTTCGCTGACTTGGGGGCGAAACGGCGGCGCAGCTAGCATTGACACATGACCTGTCCTCCGGCTGACGTGAAACGCGATTTTCGAGCCGCGGGTGGTGGGGATTCCGACGGCGGAAAAAGAGGGGACATCACTGATTTCACCGCCGAATATCAGTGAAGTCTTTTTCGTCCTGTCCCCTTTTCATCCTCCGATCGCCCTAGCTCACGGGAGAACGTTTGTTTCGACGGGCTTGGCGAGCAGGAACACCAATGTCCCCGGTTGCAAGATTCGCGAGAACATCCGCCCGACAACCTCGCCATCGTCCTGGCGGTAGGTAATCACCACAGGCACCGTATTGCGAATCAGCCCCCGAGCCTCATCAAGACTTATTCTCTTGCAGCCGGTTTTTTGCACGACAAGGACCGTCGCCCCTTTGGTTTTCAGGGACCGTCTCTGTGGCTGAAAATAGGTTGCACGGGCTCGACCGGCTTGAAGCTGAGTGACAGGATAAGAGAATTTAATCTGAGTGAATTCGGTCACGAGCAAGTCGCCTGAGCCATTTATCCCCTCCGCCGCGACCAATTCCACGTGCGCGTTGGCCAGGGGGTCTTCCACGACATCGCCGCGTTTGTGGAAAGTTACGTCGCCGAAGGTCAGGGTCAGCTTGTCACCTCTGATTTCATACGCATAATCGACAGTCTTCGCTGTAGGCTTGCCGCCCGACGCATCTGTGGGACTGATTTGCATCCGCTTGGCCTTGGGTTCGAGACGGAAGGTTCCCGTAACCGTGCCGGGATGGCCGTAGAGTTCGATGTGGTCCCCCTTAATCAACAATTCCGAAATATCGGGCAGGGAGGGGACTCCGCCCCGCTGGCCACCTCCGATAAATCCAACCCAAAAGCCCTGGACCGCCTGTGCATCCTTCGGGGAGTCCTTTGGCACTCTATCCTGAGAATGGCAAACAGGTGCGATGCACAAACCGGCTACGATGATTCCAAATAGATCGCGGGCCATACTGCCACCTCGTGAATGGGGTGAGGGAACGTTTCGGTTCACGAGAACATTGTATGCCGTGGTGTAAGGACCAGCAATGCGATCCTTGCCAGCGACGTTCGCCATCCTGGCGGCTAGAAACTTGGCCCGGCAGCGGAGACAGGGCCGCAATAGCCGATGGCGATTCTTTGACGCTTACGATTGTTGGCGCGCGTTATGAAGGCGAACGGTTGGGCCGTTGGCCCGACCGGTTGCGGGGTGCGACGCCGATCACCAGGGCGCGGCCCTTCGCTGGGCGAATTGACGCCCCTTCGGGACACACGCGTTTGGCCGGACTGGCTAGTTACAGCAACGGCTCTTTCACTGCAAGTTGCACAGGACGTGGTCACAAACTGTGACCACCTTCCGCTTACTAAGGATCTGTAAAACAATAACTTGGTGAAGTTCCTATTGTGTTGGCTGCCGGATTGTGCGATGACATGTGGATGCAGGACGCACGGGTTATTGCCAGGATTCGGCGCAAGTTTCGGCAGTTGAAAGAGGCGCTCAACGAGCGGTCGCGGCGGTTGTGGGCAGCCAGTGAAGCCTTGGAAATCGGCTGGGGAGGCGTGACGGCGGTGGCGGATGCAACGCATATGTCGCAGACGACCATTCGCAGCGGAATCGCGGAATTGAAGACTCCACGGCGGGGAAAGGCCGCGTTGCCGCCCGAACGAATCCGCGGGACTGGCGGCGGACGCCACCGGATTGCCGCGAACGACCCGCAGTTGTTGCTGGCACTGGATGCTCTGGTGGAACCGACTTCGCGAGGCACCCCGGAGTCTCCGCTGCGATGGACGATCAAGAGCACGCGCACGCTCGCCGAGGAATTGACCCGGCAAGCCCATCCGGTGAGCCACGGCACGGTAGCAAGTTTGCTGGACGAGGCGGGCTATAGCTTGCAGGCCAATCGCAAGACGCGCAAAGGCGCCTCGCATCCCGACCGCAACGCGCAGTTCGAGTACCTCAATGCCGAGATGGCGAGATTCCTGAAACGCGGCCAGCCTGCGATCTCGGTGGATACGAAAAAGAAGGAATTGGTCGGGGATTTCAAGAATGGCGGTCGGGATTGGCGTCCTCACGGGCAACCCGAACAGGTCCGCGTGCATGACTTCAAAGACCCGCTTCTCGGCAAGGCCATTCCTTACGGCGTTTACGATATCCTCAACAATCAAGGTTGGGTGAGCGTCGGCATCGATCATGACACGGCGGAGTTTGCCGTCAACACGATTCGCCGCTGGTGGAAACGGATGGGACGCCGCCGTTTCCCTCATGCCCGGGAACTGCTGGTCACTGCCGACAGCGGTGGCAGCAACAGTGCGCGTTGCCGCTTGTGGAAGGTCGCGTTGCAGCAGTTCGCGGACGAAACTCGAATGAGCATCACAGTCGCACACCTTCCTCCTGGCACAAGCAAATGGAATAAAATTGAGCACCGGCTTTTCGCGTATATCACGCAGAACTGGCGCGGCCAACCGCTGGCGAGCTTGCAGACCATTGTTGAATTGATCGGACATACTCGCACCGATGGAGGATTGGTCGTACGCGCCGAACTGGACGAAAACACCTATCCCAAAGGGATCGAGGTCTCTGACGAACAACTCGAACAAGTTCACATCAAACGACACGATTTCCACGGCGACTGGAATTACACCCTCCAGCCACGCTGAGCCAAAATTCGTCAACTTATTGTTTTACAAATCCTAATCTTGTCCAGCCCGACGAGCGAGCTTGTATCACGTGATTGACCCGTAGAAGCGGCGTCTCGCCGCATTTCGTCAGCGGCGAGACGCCGCTTCTACGTTTTCGGATTGGCCCCGATTATTGACAAGGCCGCCGGAATCTGTCATGTTTTGTTGATGTCGAGTTGAGCGCGATCGGCAATTTTCCGAGATTCACAATGCACCAGACAACTCCCCTTCGTATCGCCGCTGTTGTGCTGCTTTGCTTCATGGCAGTTGCCGTGCGGGCGGCGGACAAGCCGGAGAAGAAATCCCGCCCGGTGCTGACGCCCGACCAACGGGCGAACGTCAACAAGCTGCTCGTCGAATATCGCAGCGCGGGCAACGACGTGGAGAAGAAGCAGGCGGTCTGCGACAAGGTGCTGGAAATCGGCCCCGCCGCCGCGCCGTTGATGCTTGCCGCCGTAAATCGCGATTTGCAGCCGAAATTGAAAAAGTTCCAGGCCAAGTTTCAGGCCGCCGCCGTCGCCGCCTCGAAGCGCAAGACCGGCAAGGTCGATCTCAGCGAGGTCATGGAATTGCGGAAAACGGTCCTCGATCTGCAGAAACTGGGCGACGGATTCACGCACGAGATTATCGTCGAGAAGGCCGATCCAGCGATGGCCAAGCTCCGCGCGGTGTTTGTTCTCGACCGCGGCGAAGTCCTGGACAAGTCGAAGGATTTACAGGCCGAGCGGAAGAAGCTCACTGACCTTGGCCGGCTGTGGGAGCGATGCCAGATCCAGATGCCGAACGAAAGCGCGGACGATACAAAAACCTCTCCGCCGACCTTCGAGAGCTATTTGCTGGACGAAGAAAACCTGGCCGTCTCGCTGGCCGCGCCTTTGGACCCACGGACGCGGGCCGTGCTGGCGATGAACGCCAAGCTGGCCGAAAAGATCGATCCCGAAGAGGCGCGAGCGATTCTGGAATTGAACCTCACGCGGAACTTGCTCGGGCTGCCCGCGCTGATGATTGATTTGAACCTCTGCGCGGCGGCGCGGGACCACTCGACCGACATGGAAAAGCAGGGCTTCTTCTCGCACGAATCGCCGGTAGAGGGCAAGAAAACCCCTTGGGACCGCGCCAAGCGTTTCGGCACGACGGCGAGCGCAGAGAACATTTTCAAGGGCGCGAAGAGCGGCAAGGGCGCGAATGACGGCTGGTTCCACAGTCCGGGGCACCATCGCAATCAGATGGGCAATCACACGCGGGTGGGCGTCGGTCGCAGCGGCGGGCTTTTCACCCAGATGTTCGGAAAGTGAGTCGTGGTCGAGAATTGCTTCGGTATTCGGCGCGTAGGGCGGCACGACCCTGAGCTTCAAGCGAAGGGCGTGATGACTGCCCAACACGCCCTTCGCTTGAAGCTCAGGACGTGCCACCCAGCGTAAGTTAATTGCCCCGTTGTGGCAAAGGCGGAAGCATGGCCGGAAAAAGCGCTTGGAAGTGGTGGATGACCGGCGTCCTCTTTCTGGCCACCGTGCTGACTTATCTCGACCGCCAGACGCTGTCCATCTGCGAAAAGATGGTCCGCGACGAGTTCCATCTCAATGACGAACAGTACGGCGAACTACTGGCCGCCTTTCGCTGGGCTTATGCCTTAATGCAGGTGCCTGCCGGGCTGATGGCCGATCGCCTGCCGCTCAGGACCACGTTCGGCCTGGCGGTGGGCTTGTGGTCGCTGGCCGGCGCGGCGGCCGCGGCGGCTTTCCGTGTGCCGCTGTTTATGTTAACGCGGGCGGTGCTCGGAATGGGCGAGACGTTCAATTGGCCCTGTGCGTCGCGGATCGTGGCCAATATGTTTCCGCCCAGCGACCGCAGCCTGGCGAGCGGAATCTTCAATAGCGGCGCGGCGCTCGGCGCGCTGATCGCACCGGCGGTGATCGGCAGCATCGCGTACATTGGTGGTTGGCGCGCGGCCTTCGTGACGATGGGCGTGCTGGGCGGCGCGTGGCTCGTTCTCTGGTTCGCGGTAACCTGCCGCGGGAGTGCGGGCCATGCGGCGGTGAAATCGAGGATCGATTTCGACACGCGCGGCCATTGGTGCTTCGCGGCTGCATTCTTGATCGTCGGCGCCGGATTGCCAGCCGCGGTGATACTGCTCGGGCCGCGGCTCATCGGGCCGCTGCAAGGATCGTTTCACGCCATGTCGACGGCCATTTTTTCGCTCCGCGGCGCGATCATCGCGGGCATGGTCCTTGCCGCCGCGATTGCCGCATCGCTGGTGCATCGCGCGCGAAAGCAATTGCCTTCTGGATGCTGCTGATTGTGAGCGTCACGGTCACGCCTTGCTGGTATTTCGTCAACGAGTGGCTGATCAAATCGCTGCGCGAGGACCGCGGGTTGGACCAGGTAAAGATCGGCGGCATGGTCGGCACGCTCGTCATCCTGACAATTATTATGCTCACGGCCGATCTGGGCAACTTCGCGTGCGGCGGGGTCATCAAGAAGCTCGTCCGCCGCGGCCGGTCGCTCCGCGCGGCGCGGGGCACGGTGATGATCGCCGCCGCTTGCCTGATCGCGCCCGTAAGCGTGGTCAGTTACGTTAACAACCTGGCCCTTGCCACGGTCATGTTCGCTCTTGCCGGATTCGGGCTGGCGTCGATCATCGCCGGATTCACGGCCTGCCAGCAGGACCTGTCTTTCAAGCGCGTCGGTCTGATGTCGGGCGTGGTGGGGACGTGCGCGAACATCGTCTCGGCGATCGCCAACCCGAAAATCGGCGCGTACCACGACCAGACGCACAGCTACCGCCTTCTGTTCCTGCTGCTGGGCATGGTGCCGATCATAAGCGTGGCCGCGATTCTTGTGTTTGACGCGATCGTGCATGGCCGAGATTCCGCAGAACCTCACAACCGTGTGTAGGGTGGTGTCGAGCGCAGCGAAGACCCACCACGTGCAGCGGTTTATGGTGGGTCTCGTAGAACTCGACCGCACCCTACCGCCGTGAATCGCCCGTCCAAACGGCACGGATCGCGTCCTCGTCGCCGAAGCCCTTGGGACAGGCCTCGCTGAGATTGTTGGCGAAGTACCAGCGGATGTCCGGCGACGTACAGGTGCGGCTGCCGGGCATTTGCAGGTGGCCGTTCGGATCGGTCTTCCGCACCCAATCCGCGGCATATTGCAGCCACTTGGCGCGATACGCCTTATCCTGGTGCGCGAACCAGGTGATCTCGTCGTAGCCCCAGACCCAAATGCCGCCCGCGCCGGGCTTGCCGGGCGTGCGTGTGGCCCCGTAGTTGTCCAGTTCCACGAGATAGGGCAAATGTTCACACTTCCAGCCGCTGAACGTCACCCCGCCCTTGCTGCGGTTGTAGATGCCGTCGGAGTGGCCAAGTTGCAAGATGGCATCCTCCGCGCGATCCGGGTTTTCCTTGATCCGCAGCGGGAAGGCGTGAAAATCGAGCAGCAGTTTGCCGCCGAGCAGCAGACCGCCGCTGGGCGTGTGGCCGTTGCAAAGGACCATGTGCCGGCGGGCATGTTTGGCCGCATAGGCTCGCACGAGAGTGAGCAGCCGGTCCCATTGGGCGTTGTCGCGGTCGCGGCCGTTCATGATTTCCACTTGCCCGAAGTGGATGGCTTCAAAACCCGCATCGATGTACGACGCTGCCTGATAGTAGAACCAGAGTTGCGTTTCCAGCCGGCTCACGTCGGGGACCTGGCCACGTCCCATGGGCCGCCGCTTGCCCGGCGGGTAGATGATGTTCTCGTATACGAAGTTCCGCTCCTCGACGGGCAAACCAAAGGCCGTGAAGACCCAAGCGGGGATGGCAATGCGGCCGACGCGCGGCCCGACGGTCTCGAAGACGCAGGCCTCTAGGATCATTTCCGGATCGGCAACGATCGCCTTCGGGGCCTGCCGCTTGGCGCGTTCGATGTCGGCAAGAAAATTGTTTTCCGCGCCCCACAGGCAGAGACTCCGCCCGGCGTACTTTACGCCGAGACTCTTTAACATGCGAATGTTGTCGTCCAGATCGCCGCGGCCGTTGAATATGCCCTCCACGGAAATCGAGCGGGCGAGGTAGTTTTCCAGCACCGCGCGCGAGATCGTGCCGTCGAAGTGATACTTGCTCGAAGGCTCGGCGGCATACGTGACCGCCGCGACGAGCAGGCTGCCAGCGACAAGACATGTTTGGAGGATACGGCGACGGAGTCGCGCGGCAATGTTAATGGGGGTACGCATAAAGTGCTCATTGGGGATAGACGGGAACCGGTAGTTTAGCCCCGACGCTTGCGCCGGTATACTGGGTGTGCGCTGGAGTCCCGCCTTTAGGCGGAAATTCCGGCTAAAGCCGGGACTCCAACGGTTTGCCTCCATCCACGCGAAGTATAACAGGATAATCCATCATGAATGCCACCCGCAGTTATTGATCAATCCTCCTTCTTACTTTCCTTTGGTCGGCGATGCTCGCAGCCGGCGCGAAGGGCGCGGAGTATAATCCGCTTGCGCTATCGGCGCAGTCCAATGCCCGCGCCGCTGGACCTAACCGTCACGGACAAATTGCGGGACCGTAAAATCCCGATCCGCGTCTACTTTCCGGCCGGAAAGGGCCCGGCTCCGGTCGTGCTCTTCAGCCACGGCCTTGGCGGGTCGCGCGAAGGCTCGCCCTTCATGGGAAAGCATTGGTCCGCTCGCGGCTATGTTTGCGTCTTTCTCCAGCATCCGGGCAGCGACACGTCGATCTGGCAGGACAAGCAGCCAGCGGACCGCCTGGACGCGTTGAAGAAGGCGATCAATCTTGAGAATTTCCTCTTCCGCGTAAAGGACGTTCCCGCCGTGCTCGATCAACTCGAGAAGTGGAACAAGGAACCGGGCAACCCGCTGGCGGGCCGGCTCGATATGGAACACGTCGGCATGTCGGGCCATTCGTTCGGCGCGATCACTACGGAGGCTGTCAGCGGACAAGTCACTTCCACCGGCAGAAGCACCTTCACCGATCCGCGAATCAAGGCGGCAATCATCTTCAGTCCGAGCACACCGACCATCGGCAGCGCAAAGGAGGCTTTCGCCAAAGTGAAAATCCCCTGGATGCTGATGACCGGCACGAAGGACCTTGTGCCAATGATCAGCAATGCGGACATGAAGTCACGGCTGGGCGTTTATCCCGCATTGCCGCCAGGCGGGAAGTACGAATTGGTCCTCAACAACGCCGAGCATTCCGTGTTCACCGACCGCCCATTTCCGACGGACACCGAGAAGCGAAACCCGAACCATCATCGCGTGATCCTGGCCCTGAGCACCGCCTTTTGGGACGCGTATCTTCGCAGCGATGCGGCCGCCAAAGCGTGGCTGGACGGCGACGGGCCGAAATCGGTGCTGGAGAAGGATGACCAATGGCAGCGGAAGTAGAACTTAACAGGGGCAACCCAGAATGCGGAAAGTCGAGCGGCAGTTTATATCACGCGGAGTCGCGAAGCCGCAAAGACGCAAAGAGGCGAATAGGAAACGAAGTGCAATCATGGCATGTAGCACGTCTTGCAAATTGGCAGCGGCTTTTCGCGCCTTTGCGGCTTTGCGCCTTTGCGCGAGGAATGTGAACCGCGGCATCTCCATAAGTTTGCTGCTCCTCTTGGGTTTCTCTGCGTTGCCGGCGTTGGCTGCGGAAATGCCCGAAGCAGTTGTGCTTCCGCCGGGCGAGACGCCGCTGGAAGAAATCGGCAGCTATGAAGTCTCTTGGCAGTCCTATGGCAAGCCGCCGGTGGCCATGCCGATTGGTTGGCAAGGACATTTTGACGCCCAGACCGGCATCTCTTATCAACCCTGGGGCCGCGTGCTGGGCCGGCAGACGCTGCTAATGCACTCGCCCTGGCACGTCCCGCCGGGCAAGACTTGGGTCGATTATCCGCTCGCGCTGCCCAAGACCACTCGCATCCGCCTTTCGTTCGGAATAGCGATGTCGCCGGAAGCGGCCCAGCCGGGCAAGAGCGACGGCGTGACTTTTTCTTGTTACCTGTTTGCCGACGGCTCAACGAAGGAACTCATGCTACGTCATCACGACAAGGCTCAATGGATCGACTACGCGTTTGATCTCTCGCCTTATGCCGGCAAGACTGTCACGTTGCGGCTACAAGCCGAGCCGGGTCCGCGGAACGATGCTTCGTTTGACTTCTCGCTGTTTGGGGATGCGAAGATTGTGGTTGGAAGCGGCGCGGAGCGGCGCGATAGCATCGTGAAGGAGATCGTTTCGAGCAAGGCGTACGTGGCCACTTCAAATGCACCCCTCGGCTTCTCTGCAATAGCCACTCTGGTGCGATGATGCCCTCCAATCTGTTGCCGTACAAGAACCGAATTGAGAAATACGGAAACAGTTGGCGTTTCATCTACGAGGGCGCCGACTGCAAGCTGGTTTATACCTACGCTCCAAAGACAGGGACGCTGGACGATCTGGTAGTCCAGATCGATGATCAGGCACCGTTTCAACCGGCAGCCGGCGGCGGGCTTACGGGCCTCGTTGGGGGCAAGGAAGTTTCGCTTCGGGGAGGAAAGGCTCTGTCCGTCAGCGAGGGGGCCACATTGACCGTTACATGGGAATATCGCTTCGGAGATAAGCCTATTATCATTTATTGGTTCTTTCGTCCCTGCGGCAAGAGCCTTTGGATATCTGCCAGCGGCGACTTTTCCAAGGACGAAGCGTCAGTTATTACGCGTTTTTCGCTTGGCAGCCTCGGCGCGGTTCCCTTGCGAACCAACATTGATGTGCCCTATTTGTTGGGCCACCTCCAATTCCTTCGCAAGCCGCGCGTGTTTGTGAATCGTTGTCTCGACTGGCTGAACTCCCACGCCTCCCAGTCTCCACAAGGCGAGGCCATATACGAACCGACGACGAACGGCAAGCGGAATAAGCTCTTGGAATTCGGCTTCGTGGCTGTGTCGCCCGATCTGCGTGAAGTTTTGCCGAATACTCCGTGGCTTCCGTCGCATTACCGCCGGTCCATTGGCCCGCTTATCATGCTCGACATTTGGGGCCACCACAAGGGTACGTTCCTGGGTGATGCAGAAAACCTGCGAAACTTGAAGGACAACGGCATCGATCACCTGGCGATTATCGACCATGACTGGCAGCGGTATGGCTACGATGTCAAGTTGCCCGATCACATTCCGGCCAACCCGCGATACGGCGGCGAGGAGGGAATGACGGCGTTCGGCCGCGCGGCGAATGAATGCGGCTATATCTGGTCGCTGCACGAGAATTATATTGATCTGTATCCCGACGCTCCGTCGTATGATCCCAAGGCCCGAGTGCTCAATAGTGACGGCACGCCGTCAAAAGCCTGGTTTAACCCCGGAACCAAAGTGCAGAGTTTTGGGCTGACGTGCAATCGGGCGCTCGATTTCGCGAAGAAGAAACGCGCCGAGATTCATTCCCGGTACGGCACGACCGCCGCCTATCTCGACGTGCATACCTGTGTGCCGCCCTGGCACCAGCTTGATCACGACGCCTCTCAGCCGATGGCAGCGATGCTGCAATCCAAGGTGATAAACGACGGCAGACTCTTCTCGTTTGAGCGCGAGACCCACCACGGCCCGCTCTTCGGCGAAGGACACTGGCAGTTCTATTGGGCCGGTTTGTGCGACGGCGTCGAGGCCCAGGTCGATGGCGGCGAAGACCATGCGCCGCTCTTGGACTTTGACCTCTTAAAACTTCATCCGCAGATGGTCAATCACGGCATGGGCTATTACGAGCGCTGGTTCCGCCAAGGCTACGCGATGCGCTGGGGCCGCGATACGGGCAGCATGGAGCAGATGGACAAATACCGCGCCCAGGAAATCGCCTACGGCCATGCCGGCTTCATCGGCAACCCGGCGACCGACAATGTCTACTTTGTCGCCCGTGAGCACCATCTCATGCACGCGGTGCAGCGGCTTTATGGTGCGGCGCTGCCGACGGAGATCCGCTACGAGGTCGCCGGGCAGTTCGTCACCGCCAGCGCGGCGGTTGTGGCGGGCGAGACCACGCGGCAGCGCGTGCGCTACGACAGCGGCCTGACGCTGTGGGTTAACTGGCGCCCGGAACCGTGGACCGTCGAGGGTCATCGCCTGCCGCAATGGGGTTTTCTTGCCGTCGGCCCCCAGACCCACGTCTCAACCGAACTGCATGGCGACCGCGTCGCCGACTACGCCGAGTGCCCGGAGTACGTTTTCGCGGACGCGCGGACCGATACTCGTGCGGCCGCTGAGCATCCTAACCCGAGGCGTCAGCGAGGGACTGCCGTATCGCGCGACGGCGAGGTCGACTTCTCAGCTCACCTGAATCCGCCGGGCACATCGATCGATTTCGGCCCGGTGACGACGGACGGCGCGGTGAAGATCAACCGCGAGAAGCGGCGGCTCGTCTTGTTTCCCTATCCGCGCGATAAGAAGTTCCGCGCGAGTCTTGATCTCAAGACCCTCGCGCCGGCGGCCGATCCAAAGCGCGTCAAGGTACGCGCGCTTGCGGCCGGCGACGCCCGCGATCTCGGCCCGGTCAGTTTCGCCTGGGAGGCGGGGCGGCTGGTGATAACCCTCGGGCAGGCCGGCGCGGGAAGATTCACGGTCGAATGGTAGCCGCTCTGGCCGGGTAAATCAATCAAAAAATGGTTGACAACCGCCGGTGGCCAGCCTAGAATCGGCGTCATCGGGCATCTTGCCCGCACCGTTCGACCGATGTGGCGTAGAGCACGCCCGGAGGCAGCGCTGGGCTACTGGATTCGCGATTCCGACCGTATCGGGATTGCACCAGGAGCCAATTCTTTCAATTCAAGCATTTGACTTGGCAGCGGTCTCGCGTGACTTCCGCTGCCGGGCAAGTCTAGCTTTGAGCGCCTCGTCTTGAATTCCAGCGCGAGGTCGCGGCCGATCGTTTGCCGCGATGTTCCGTGGTTCTTGCGCGGCGCTTTTGGCGATTTCACCGCGAGCGAACACCATGAATTCGTCCACAATCAAGATTATTCGAATCGTTTCGATCCTTTGCGCGTTGGGCACGGCGTCAACCGCGGCAGCAGCGCTTACTCCAATAAGCTACGCCGGACCCAGCGGTGGGCTCTGGAGCACCGCTTCCAACTGGTCGCCGGCCGTCGTGCCCGCCAACAGCGGCAGCAGCAGCTATTCTGTCAACATCGCCGCCAACCCCGTCGTCTTCAATATCGCCGGCAGCACCGCCATCAATGACCTCACGCTCGCTAACGCGTTGACACTCAATTCAGGCTGCTCGCTTTCCGCCAGCGGACAGGTTTCTTTTTCCGGAGCGTCGATCACGAGCAACGGAGGGAACTTCACGGCCAGTGGTCCCGCAGCGTCGGCTACGAGCGTCAACTTCAACGCCGCGAGCGGCGCGGCTTTCGCTGCCGGCGCTCACGCAGATCACCGAGAACGCCGCTTTTGGCGAGTTGCAGGCCAGCGGCACGGGCAGCCTGCTGGACCTTTCCAGCGTTACTGCCATTGTCGCCAATAGCGTATTCAACTCCGCGCAGAGCAGCACGGGCAATGAAGTCAATCTCCACAATCTGCTCAGCGTCGCCAGCACCAACAGCAACTCGTTTGCACTGACCGCCGCCGGCGGGACAATCGACGTCTCGAGCCTGGGCGGCGGCACGACCAACAGTGGCGTCGGCAGCGTTACCGTTTTCAATTCCGGCACCGTGCTTTGGGGCCATCCCACGAACTTCAACACGCTTGGCCTGACCGTAACGGGTCCGGGCAATACGATCGACATCAGCCACGCGGCGGCCGCCACGAGCCTCAGCCTCAACGCCGCGAGCGGCGCACAGCTATCGTTGCCGGCGCTGATGCAGATCACCGAGAACGCCCCCTTCGGCGAATTGCAGGCCAGCGGCACGGGCAGCCTGCTGGACCTTTCCGGCGTTACTTCCATTGTCGCCAATAGCGTATTCAACTCCGTGCAGAGCAGCACGGGCAACGAAGTCAATCTCCACAATCTGCTCAGCGTCGCCAGCACCAACAGCAACTCGTTTGCACTGACCGCCGCCGGCGGTACGATCGAACGTCTCGAGCCTGGGCAGCGGGACGACCAATAGTGGCGTCGGCAGCGTTACCGTTTCCAATTCCGGCACCGTGCTTTGGGGCCATCCCACGAACCTCAACACGCTTAGCCTGACCGTAACGGGTCCGGGCAATACGATCGACATCAGCCATGCGGCGGCCGCCACGAGCCTCAGCCTCAACGCCGCGGGCGGCGCAGCTATCGCTGCCCGCGCTTACGCTGATAACCGAGAATGCCCCCTTCGGCGAGTTGCAAGCCAGCGGCACGGGCAGCCTGCTGGACCTTTCCAGCGTGACTTCGATTGCCGCCACTAGCGTGTTCAACTCCGCAAAGCAGCACGGGAAACGAAGTCAATCTCCACAATCTACTCAGCGTCGCCAGCACCAACAGCAATTCGTTTGCACTGACCGACGCCGGCGGAACAATCAACGTCTCCAGCCTGGGCGGCGGCACGACGAACAGCGGTGTCGGCAGCGTTACCGTTTCCAATTCCGGCACCGTGCTTTGGGGCCATCCCACAAACCTCAACACGCTCAGCCTGACCGTGACGGGGCCAGGCAACACGATAAACGTCGGCCACGTCGCCGCCGCCACGAGCGTTAGCGTTAACGCCGCAAGCGGCGCGCAGCTATCGCTGCCCGCGCTGACGCAGATCACCGAGAACGCTGCCTTCGGCGAATTGCAGGCCAGCGGTACAGCCAGCCTGCTGGACCTCTCGCATGTCACCACCATTGCCGTCAATAACGTTTTCGTCACCGTGCAAAGCGGCACGGGCAACGCCGTCAATCTGCACAATCTGGTTTCCGTCACCAGCAGCAACGGCAATACGCTGGGACTAAACGCCAAC
The DNA here is from genome assembly GCA_963707295.1 of uncultured Planctomycetia bacterium. Classification (GTDB taxonomy): domain Bacteria; phylum Planctomycetota; class Planctomycetia; order Pirellulales; family Thermoguttaceae; genus JANXQG01. The sequence continues at coordinate 2,290,479 of CAVPPL010000004.1, read as the reverse complement.
GGAGGAACGATCAATGTTTCGAGTCTCGGCACGTTGCTCGGCTCGATCCAGATTGGCGGGGGCGGAGAGGTCTTGCTGAGCGGCAGCGGTTCGATCAGCGGCAGCGTTACCGTGAGCGGCGGAAGCAGCACCAGCACGCAGGGCATGCTCGATTTCTCCGGCGCGATGGGCACGATGGAATTCACCGATTCGCTGGCCGGCGACACGGATCTGACCGTGGGCGGCGGCACTGTCGGCAATCCGGCAATGCTCGATTTCCGTCTTGGCAGCACGGCGGATCATCTTTTGCTGGATGCCGGCAAGTTCGTGGTGAACCCCGGCGGCGGACTGATCGCCATCACTCCCGAGCCCGGACTCGCGGCTGGCACGTACGACTTGATCGATTTCCAAAGCGGCCAGGCGAGCGGTCTCGGCGGTTTGAGTCTGGCGAGTAACACTTTGCCGGGCTACACGCTCAGTTTGCGGTCAACGCCTACGTCAGAACAACTTGTGGTGACCGCAGTGCCCGAACCTTCCGCCGTAGTCTTGCTTGCCAGCTTGTTGGGATGTCTACTCTTCAAAGCGAGGCGCAGGAAATCCGCAATTCATCGATCGGCCTTGAGTAAGATATAATCCAGCCCGAACATGTATTGCTTCTGGGCCTTGGGATTCGCGCCGACGACCACGGCGGAAAGCTCGTTCGCTCCTTTGCGCAGCTCAAATACGCCCAAGGGAACTTCGCCGGTCCGGATGACGCCGTTGTGATAGAAATCGATCGGCTCGCCGGCCTGTTGACCATTGATCTTCAATTGCATGATGCCGTAATCGACAGCCTTCAGGAAGCAGCCGAAGACGCGATACTTACCGGCCTTCAGGTACGTCGAATTCCAGCCGCAGTTCGTCGCCCGGCTTCTGGCCGCCCTGCCACCAGAGGTGACGCCCGCCGCTGTCGCCGTCCCAGTCTTGCGGCTCGGGCATGCCGGTCGATTTGACGATCCGCATCGACTCGCCCTCGATCGCGCCGGCCACGTGCGGGATTTCGTATTTCGGCATCGGCCGCACGACGAGTTGCTCCGGCTTGATGGGCGGGAACTCGTCTGTCGCGCCGGGCAGGGCATACCAATAGGCCGTCACCGCCATGTTCACCTTGCAATCCTTCCAGTGCCAAAGCTCCATGTCGAACTTGAAGTCTTTGGTGAAGGGGATGCGGTCGAGGATGTGGAAGCGGTTGAGGCTCGTGCGGCCGTAGTTGCCGGGGCCGTCGCAACGGGACTGGCTGTGGTAGGCGTGCGTGAAGAGTTTCGGGCTGCCCCAGCCGTAGCCGTAGTAGTCTTCCGTGCCGGTGCCAAAGTGGCTGGGAAAGGTCTCGCCGTCAACGTAGATTTTTTCGTCGCCCTCGCCCCACCAATCCTTGGCCGGGTTGTCGATGGAGAAGGCGACGCCGCCAAAGACGCCTTTGCCCTTGGCGGTGAGATAGTTCCAATCTCGCATGGGGCGCGTGGGGACGTCGAATTCGGATTTCCACTTGGCGTGGAAGTACATGGACGAAAGTGTCCAGTTATACGGCTCGAAAAAGACTTGCCCGCGAACCGAAACAGACGAATTAGTCTGATTTAACAAGCGAATTTCCGCATTTCTCTGGAATGGCATAACCCAGTTGCAATACATATCGTCGTTGAGAAGAACACTCAGCGGTAGAGACACAAACTGATTGACCGCAGGCGCCGCGCCAAAAAAATCACCGAGCGGCGTCTCGACAGTCTGTTCGCCATCGAAATTCATCTGAACTACAATACCCCGCAACGCCTGTTCAATAGGCATGCCGCTCTTTTCCACGCGCAGGCGCATGCTCTTCACTGCATGCCCGCCACTTTCACCGGAAACGACGATCAATTTCCCCGGCTCGATGGTGTCACCGACTGCAACGGCAACAGTACCCTGTCCACTTTGGCCGGCGCTATATTTCGGTGCTGCAAGCTGCTTTGCTAACTCTCGTACTTCGCCCCTTAACCGTTCAAGCTGTGCGACACTAAACGTCTTCACCTCCGTTCCCTTCGGATACGTCCGATAGCCGACGTGGTAATATTGCCCGCCCTTGTCGCACGTCACCTTGCAACTCTTTGCGTAGGGAATCGGAAAGTAGAGATTCCAGCCGCCACTCAAGTTGACGGCGATCGGCGGCGGCAGGAGCGGGTGCTTGCCGCCCAAGAGATCGGCCATCGCGTATTCCAGCGCCGGCGTGTCGTTGCCATCAAGATATATTCGCAGCGTGCCGCCGGGGTTGGCCGACCAGATGCGCAGTGATCGCGCCGGGACCGGGCGTGTCTGCCATGACGTATTCCTTATGGCGGCCGCGCTCTTCGGCCCGCAAGTAATTGCCGCAGTCGTTGTTGGCGAACCATGTTTTCGGATCGGCCGGCGTGGTCGAGGCGCGGTCGTAGGAGGAGAATTGCTTGGCAACGAACGGCGGGTCGGGAAACTCGGCCATCTTCGTCAGGTTCGTCATGTCGTCCAGCAGGCTCGACATGGAAGTCTCCGCCGCCGGCAGGCAGGCGGGAAAACAGACCACAATTACCGCCGCGATACCGACAATTCTTGCGAAAGTCTCTGTAAGCATGATGAAGTTCGGAGATTCGAGAAGAAGGAACGGTCCAGTATCGGCGATTGTAGCGCGTGGACGGTCGGATAGCAATTCACCACAAGTTAAATTGACAGAAAAATGACGTGTCGGCGGACTGCCGTTCCAACCATTCTTCTGCCACCACATTTCTGTCATTTCCGACCGCCTGCGAGCGATTCCGGAATTGTCTCGTAAGACCAAAGTCGCGTATGCTGGTATTCTCGATCCCATTGCCGCGGAGATTCGCATGGCTGCCACGTTTCTTTCAATCGTTCTTACCGCCGCGTTTGCAGCGTCTCCGGCACAGAACCAGCCGGGCGATAGCGCTGCCGCCCGCGTCGCGGTGCCCGAGCCGACTGCCGAGGCGATGGAATATTACCATAGCGGCAACGTGCTTTGGATCCTCGGGCAGGTCGTCGTGCTGGCGATTCCCGCGATCGTGCTCTTCAGCGGACTTTCCGCCCGCCTGCGCGATCTGGCCCGCAGTGGCAACGTGCTTTGGATCGTCGCCCAGGTCGTCGCGCTGGCGATTCCCGCGATTGTGCTCTTTAGCGGACATTCGGCCCGCCTGCGCGATCTGGCCCGCCGCATCGGGCAAAAATGGTTCTTCAGCATCGTCATCTACTTCGTCCTCTACTCACTGCTGAACTTTGAGCTGCATTTTCCCCTGAGCTATTACGTCGGCTTTGTACGCCAGCACGCCTATGGCATGTCGAACCAAACATTTGGGCGGTGGCTAACCGAGTCGCTGCTTGACCTGGGTGTAACCATCGTCTTCGGCTCGCTCGTGCTCTGGTTTCCTTATTGGCTCATTCGCCGCAGCCCGCGGCGGTGGTGGCTTTATACGGCGCTGGCCTCGCTGCCGCTGATGTTTTTCGTGATGTTCGTCGAGCCGATCTGGGTTGCACCGCTCTACAACCATTTTGGCCCGATGCACGACAAAAAGCTGGAGGCCCAGATCCTCGACGTGGCGGCCCAGGCGGGCATCGATGGCGGGCGGGTGTTCGAGGTCGATATGAGCGCGGACACCAAGGCGGTGAACGCCTACGTCACCGGCTTCTGGGACAGCAAGCGGATCGTGCTCTGGGACACGCTCCTGGCCAAGCTCGACGCCGGCGAAGTCCGTGTCGTCATGGCGCACGAGATGGGACATTACGTGCTGCATCATGTCGTGATCGGTCTCGTGGCCGGCTTCGGCGGCGTGCTGGTTTCGCTGTTCCTGGTCTACCACATCGGCACGGCCATGCTGCGGCGCTGGTCCGGCCGCTTCGGTTTCACGACGTTTTCCGATATCGCCTCGCTGCCGCTGCTGATCCTATTGTTCCATGTGATTGCGCTTGTCGGAATGCCCATCGGGTTGGCCATTAGCCGGCACCTGGAGCACGAGGCCGACCGCTTCGCCCTGGAACTGACGCACGACAACCACGCGGCGGCCATGGCCTTCGTCCGTCTGCAAACAGAAAACCTGGGCAATCCGTGGCCAGGACCGCTTTTCACGCTCTGGCGAGCGAGCCATCCGAGCCTGGGAGAGCGGATCGAGTTCGCCAATGATTATCGGCCGTGGGAACGCGGCGAGCCACTGCGCTACGGGGATTTGTTCAAGCAACCGAAGGGCGAAAAATAACCAAGTCATTCCGAAGGCTTCGACGCGGTCGAGTGTCGTCAAATCTTCCGACGGCAATCAAAATGATGGCGCAGCCGCGGAAAGACCCGCCCAGCAAGTTAGTTTGCGCGCGTCCATCCGGTAGGTCATAAGTGCTGACCCCATCAAATCTTACGTGCCAGCCATCGCGGTACTCGTTTTGCCCTCGTTATTGTCTGGCACACGGTTCGCAATTCTTATCGCCCCACTGATACGAACAATCAACCGCCTCAATCAAATAGGGAGTGCTTAGCGATGAACGCAGCCAATCGGAATTCGATCGAGTCAGAAACCTCTCGGGCCTCAAAGGTCCTGTCGAACGTGTCACTACGCCTGGGAATCTTGGCCGCCGGCACCGCGTTGATCTTCGCGGCGGCTGGCGCGGCCTCGGCAATGGACCAGCCGCCGCCGGTGCCCGCACAAGAGCGCCCTTGGCTCATCGCGCACATGACGGCCGACATGGAAGCCCTCGGCACGTTCGACGCGGCCGCCGTGGCCAAACTGCCAGGCACGATCAACGCCATGAGCGACGATCAGGTGGCGCTCATGTCGCAGTATTACTATCTGACCCGCAGCAAGGCCGAACAGGATGCCTATCTCTATGCTTTGCAGCAGCAAGGCAGCACCGCCGCGCAGCTCGCCGCGGCCAACGCGCAGATCGCCGACCTCATGGCGACGATGAACCAGGAAATTGCGGCTTGCTACGCGCAGCTTGCCGCCCTGCCGCAGCCGGTCGTTTACTGCACCCAGGTTTGCTATGCCAGCGTGCCCGGCTGGTGCTGCCACGTCGGCTGCTTCGTGCCGGAATGGTACTACAGCAACGGCTGCTACGTCGGGCCGTGCCTTAAGCTGGGCTGGTCGGGTCCGTGGGCGGGGCCGGTGTTCAAGGTCTTCTTCGACCACCACAGCCATTTCTGGATCGGCTACCATAAGTACGCCTTGGCCGCCCACATCAGCCACAGCACGAACTTGGCGAAGCTGCACGTCGCGGAATTGCGGCGCGGCGACTGGCACGGCACGTTGGCCCACGATCGACTGGTCCATCATACGGCGGGCATCGTCCATACGCCGGTAGTCCATGAACCGGTTGTCCACACGCCGGTGGTCCATGAGCCGATAGTCAAGACGCACGTTCCCACCCCGACCCATACGGACGCCCACAAGACGGAAGTCAACGCCCACAAATCGGTGGTCAACGCCCACAAGTCGGTGGTCCATGAGCCGAAGCCGAAGATCGAGTCGAAGCACGTCTCCACGTCGCACGAACATTCGTCGAAGCCGGCCGCGCATCGCGCGAAAATCGCCAGCCACGGCCACGCATCGTCACATTCGGGCCATTCGAGCCATGCTCCATCGCATTCGGACCGCACTGGCGGGCACAAGCGATAATCCGCGACGGGCAATGCGAATAACATCGAAGAGGCCGTGCCGAGAGGGCGACGAAAGTCGCCCTTTCGCCGTTTTGTGCTTTTCTCGCCGCTGTCCAGGAACTAAACTTGTGGGATGAGTCGCAACAAGAGCCACGGTTACCTTCCGCAGCTTGACGGCATGCGCGCGATCGCCGTGCTCATGGTCGTCGTGGCGCACGTTGGCTCCTTCTTCCCCTCCGCCAACATCGGCGAGTACATGCTGGGCGGGCGCGGCGTCACAATCTTCTTCGTCCTCAGCGGCTATTTGATAACATCGCTTGCGCTGAACGAGGAGGCGAAGCACGGCCGGCTGAGCTTCAAGGCGTTTTACATCCGCCGCACGTTCCGCATCTTCCCGCTGTATTACCTGGTCCTGCTGCTCTATTGCCTTCTGGTTCTCGGGTTGGGCTTTGTGCCCGACAAACGCGACGGTCTCATCAAGGTCCTGCCTTACTATTTCACGTATTTCCAGGAGATCGGCCTGAACGTCATCGGCCCCGACAAAGTGCCCTTCGGCCAAAGCTGGTCGCTGGGCTACGAGGAGAAGTTCTATCTCTTGTGGCCGCTGGTCATCTTCGGCTTCTTGAAGGCCCGGAAGGCGCTTCGCCCGTACGTGGCCGGCGCGCTAATCGCGTTCTTTGCCGCCTGTGGCCTGGCCGCGCCGCCGGATACGGCTGTCGGGCTGCTATTTCCCTACTATCACATCCTCGTAGGCTGCCTGCTGGCCCTGCTCCAGCCGCGGGCGAGTAACCGGCGCAGCACCCTGCCGCTGACGTATCCGGCGCTTGCGCTGGTGCTGCTCAGCCAGTTCGTCGTGCCGCGGGTCGCAAGCGCCCCTTTGGCCGGCATGTTGAACGCCATCGCGTACACGATCGCCGTCGCGGGCTTCTTCGCCGGTATTCTGACCGAGGAAACATTCGTTCGCCGGGCGTTGGCATGGCGCGGGCTGGTCTTCGTCGGCACGGTATCCTACGGCGTCTACCTGATTCACGTGCTGTGCATCCACGCCTGCCTCAGGGTCTCACAAAACCCGCTGATCGTGCTACTGCTCTCAGCTGTGACCTCCATCGCCATTGCCGCCGTGCTCTACCGGGTTATCGAGAGCCCTTTGATCGCCGTCGGCAGGCGGCTTTCGGCGAAGATTATCGAGCGGCCGCGAGCGGACGTTGACGAACGGGAAACGGTTGGGGTTTGACTGCCGGGCTTTGGCTGCCAAAGGCCAAACTCTTGACCCGCAACCGATGTCTAACCGCTACGGTTGATACCCCGCCGATAGTGGGCATCCCGACCCGACAGATTGTAAACCTTCGTCCAAGGCGTGGTGGGGGTGATTTGCGCGGAGCGTAGCGCAGTTCAGGTGAGTAGTTCGTAAGCGAGGCGACACATGCCTTTTCAAGAGGTGTCGCGCGTGGCAAGGGCCAGCGAGTTGCGACGTTGCTCAGTCATCGTCCAGGGAAGAAACTGAGCGATTTCCTCGGGAGCCGTTCCGCCCGCCGCGGCACAGCTTTCAAGATACCACGTCAGCCACGAGCGCGGGTTCAGTCCGCAACGGCCGATGGTGGCGAAGAGCGAAAAGAGCATCGCTGCCAGGCGACCGGACCATAAGGCGCCCGAGCCATAGTAGTTCTTCCGTCCTACCGCGGGACCGCGATTGGCGCGCTCCGAGGCGTTGTTGTCCAGCGGAATGCGCAGGTCATCCACGAACCGCGTCAGCCCGGACCAATGCTCTTGAAGACTGACCAGGGCCCTGCGGCAAGGTTCGTGGAGTCGCGGATCGGCCAGTTCCGCGGCGGCTTGCCGTTGCATCCGGGCAAGCGATTGACGCATCGCCGCGTCGGCGGCGCGAAACTTCGTGCTTTCGGGCTTGCATGCCAAGCGCCGCCGTTGGTGATGATACACCGCGCGGATGCGCTCCAGCCAAGCCAAGGCCCACGGTTTCAATTCGTCCCAGCCCTTGCCGACTTCGACGAAATCCCGTCGCACGTGAGCCCAGCAGAACGCCAGGGTCACGTTGCCGCGTTTGACCTGCGCCATGGCCTTGTATCCGGAGTAGCGATCGACCATCAACGTCAGGCAGGCATCGGCGGCGAAATGGCCTTCGGGCACGTCGTGACTGCGCGAGGGATCGAGTCGGAACACCACGCTGTCTTCGCTGAGGAAGACCCACAGCCACCAGCGATGGCCGATCTTGCCTTCCTGTTCGATGAAAACCAGCCAGCGGGTCTCGTCGGCCTGCGCGAAACCGGCTTGGGCGCTATGCGCAACAACTCGTCGTAGAGCGGCTGAAACAGCCTTTCGAGGTGTTGCAGTCCGCCGCTGACCGTGCCGGCCGCAAGGTCCAGTCCGCGCAGCCGCCAGGCGGCAAGCTGCCGTTCGATCGGCTCATGGCTGAAGTATTTGCCCAGCAACAGTTCGGCCCAAACCGACACGCCCAGCAGTCCCTTGGGTATCAGCTTCGCGGGAGGCGGCGCGACGAGCGTCCGCGGGCCGCGGCAGTTGCACGTGCGTCGATAACGCCGCCGGCGGGTCCGTCGTCGATAAGCGCGGACATCGATTTCGAGTTGTTCCGAATCTTCGCTGCCGTTGGGCGTACATGGCCGACCGCAACGAGGACAGCAAGTGTCCTCGGCGGGCAGTTCGATCAACTCCTCCACAACCGGCAGATGGCTGTAATCGCGGCGCGGAGGACCGGGTTTGCCTTTCCGCTGCCCGCGCGGCTTGGGCGAGAGGGATTCGCTGTCGGCTTCTTCGCCCGGCAGATGGTTGGAGCGATCGCGGGAGGCGGAGTGCTCGCTTTTTTGGCCGTAGAGGCGGGCTTGGAGTTGGCGGATTTCACCCTGCAGTTGTTCGTTTTCGGCTTCCAGCTTGGCGATCCGTCCCACCGCATCCGCATGGCGCGACTTCCAATAGCCGGCCTCTTGCCGCAGGATCAGATTCTCCCGCCGCACCTCCGCCAATTCCTTACGCAGCGAGGCGACCTCCCGTTTCAGCTCCTGGACAAACTCCAGCAACTGGGAGGTATTGCTGCCCCGCCGATCCATGACAATCTGCCCGCTCATAGCGAAACAGCTTGTACTACGGCATGGCGATCCTCGCCAGATCAGAATTCAGCAGAAACACGGGTTGGACGAAGGTTTACGACAGATTTGTCACAAGTCCTTACGTATTCATAACATAGACACGGCTTGCCGATTGATTTCATTTACGGTATAATTTCGTTTCATAAATTGGACTATTGTCGCAGCTAATTGACCTCCTAAAAACGTGACTATTGTCGCAGGTCATTGAGTGGCTAGACACGTGGCGATTGTCGCAGCTAATTGAGCGCCTAGAAAAACATGGAACTGACGAAACTCCGCAATATCGGGATTTCCGCCCACATCGACTCGGGTAAGACCACTCTCAGCGAGCGGGTACTCTTTTATTCCGGCCGCATCCACCGCATCCAGGAAGTCAAGGGTGGCGGCGCGGCGCGACGATGGACCACATGGAGCTGGAGCGCGAGCGCGGAATCACCATCACCAGTGCTGCTACCTCCGTGGAGTGGGATGGCTTCGACATCAATCTCATCGATACGCCCGGCCACGTCGATTTCACTGTCGAAGTCGAGCGCAGCCTCCGCGTGCTTGACGGGGCGGTCCTCGTGCTCTGCGCCGTTGGCGGCGTGCAGGCTCAGTCGCTCACGATCGACCGCCAGATGCGCCGCTACCGCGTGCCGCGTATTGCCTTCATCAACAAGATGGACCGCACCGGCGGCAACCCCGAAAAGGTCGTCGAGCAGCTTCGCAGCAAGCTCAATTGCGATGCCGTGTTGATGCAGCTTCCCATCGGCCGCGAGCACAAGTTTGAGGGTATCGTTGATCTCTCGCGCGAGCAGGCCCTTTATTTCGACGGCCACAACGGCGAGACCGTCCGCACTGAGCCGATCCCGGCGGACATGGTAGAGGACGTCAAGGCCGCTCGGCAGCACATGCTGGAGACGGTCTCCATGTACAGCGACGAGATGATGGAGTTTTTGCTGGCCGAAGAGCCGTTGCCCTTGGAGTTGGTCGATCGCGTCATCCGCGAGGCCGTGCTCGGCCAGCAGTTGACGCCGGTCTTCCTTGGCTCGGCCTATAAGAACAAGGGTGTTCAGCCGCTCTTGGACGCCGTGACCCGCTATTTGCCTTCGCCGCTGGAAAGCCCGATCAAGGCCCTGGCCCATGACGATCCCCATAAGAGCATTCCGCTGACCCCCGATCCGGCCCAGCCGATGGTCGCCATGGCCTTCAAATTGGTTGAGGACTCATTCGGCACGTTGACCTTCATGCGGATCTACCAGGGCACCATCAAGAAGGGCGACAGCTACTTCAATCAACGCACCGGCCGCAAGGAGCGGTTCAGCCGCATCGTGCGGCATGCACGCCGACCAGCGCGAGGACATCGACCTGGCGGAGGCTGGCGATATCGTTGCCGTGCTGGGCCTCGATCGCGGCCAGCGGCGACACCTACTGTTCGCAGTATCCCTATTGCACGCTGGAAAGCATGTTCGTGCCCGAGCCGGTCATCAAGATGGCGGTCGCCCCAGCCAAGCGTGACGGGGCCGACAAGCTCAGCAAGGCCCTGCACCGCTTCCGCCGCGAGGACCCCACGTTGCAAGTTTCACCGACGAAGAGACAGCCGAGACGATCATCGCCGGCATGGGCGAGCTGCACCTGGAGATTTACATCGAGCGCATCCGCCGAGAATACGGCGTAGAGGTCGAGGTCGGCGCGCCAAAGGTCAACTACCGCGAGGCGCCCGACGCAGGCCTGCGAGTTCAACACGAAGCACAAGAAGCAGACGGGCGGTTCCGGTCAATACGCCCACATCGTTGGCCGTATGGAGCCGCTGCCCGAGGACTCTCCCGAGACGTTCGAGTTCGAGGAGGAGGTCGTCGGCGGCCGCATTCCCAAGAATTTTATTCCGGCCGTGGAAAAGGGATTCCGCCAGATGGTCCACAAGGGCCCCGTCGCCGGCTATCCGGTCGTCGGCCTGAAGGTCATTTTGGAGGACGGTTCGTATCACGACGTTGACAGCTCGGAAATGGCCTTCCAGATTTGTGCTCGCACCTGCATGAGGGAGAACTTCACCGGCACGCGGCCCGTGCTCTTGGAGCCGGTGATGAAGATCGAAATCGAGTGCCCGACCGACTGCCAAGGCTCGGTGGTGGGCAACCTGACCTCGCGCCGCGGCATGGTTGTGGCCACGGAAGTCAGCGGCAATATGTGCCGCATCGAGGGCGAAGTGCCGCTCTCGGAGACGTTCGGCTATTCGACCGACCTGCGGAGCATGACGCAGGGCCAAGGCACGTTCACGATGGAGTTCTCCAAGTACCGCCGCCTGCCGGCGCTCTCGAGCGCGAGATTATCGCCAGCCGCAAGGAAAAAGCGAGCATGGCGGAGGTTTGATTGAGGAGCGTTCCGGTGCGAGGGAAGGGCTAGGGCAGTAAGGTGGGGATTCGCGGCGATGATCCCTGGTACGACTTGTCGTCAGCCGCCAGAGACGACATGGAAACGAAGCTCAGGGCTGAGGCCCGACGCCTCACGCGTGAAGGCAACCACAAAGAGGCCAACCGCAAGCTGAGGCGGGCGCGGGAGATTTCACGCCGCAAGTCAAAACGTGCCCACCGGGGAACTGACTAATGCGCCATCGGACGATCGAATTGAAGCCGAAGCCTGCGTTCAAAGCGGCCTACCAATCTCTGCTTAGCAAAGATTGGTCGATCGCCACGCTCCGCAAGACACTGGAGTTGATGGGCGAATTGCTGCGCGTTGGTGCCGAGATTCGATTTGGATCGGGTCGCCCCCGCAAGGCGCCGTCACCTGGGCTATGGTCGCTTAGTGTTGATGATTCTCGCCGACTTCTGGCGATTCACAGGGAGTTTGAATTTGCCGGTTCGGCCAGCCTGCCCGAGCACATTGATGAATTGCTTCCCGCGCCCGCGGGGCCTGCGGAATTGGCATTGCGGGTTTGGGTCTATCTCGATTTGCAAATCCTCTGCAAACTGCGCGGCGATGTCGGGTTCTTTCGCGACTTGCAGAGCGTGTTGTTCCTGAACACGGTCGAGAGCTTGCTGCCGGACTTGCGCGATAGCGGTTTGAAGATCTATGACGCCCTGCTGGCAAACGTGCTTGAATACCATGCGGTGACGATTTGGCGCGACGACCCGGCCCACCAGCAGTATCTATTGTCGGTTCTTGCTCACGATCGCGGCGATCGAGACTTAGAGGACACCGCACTGTTGGCTGCCTTCCGGTTAACCGATCCCCAGGCGCATGACTATCTCACGCTGGCACAGTCATACTGGCACTTTTTGATTGAAAGCAACCGATACGAAGAGGCCGAAACGTTCCTTCTCGGCGTCTATCGAAGCGCTCCCCAAGAGCAGCTTGGCGAACTCAAATCGCTTCTGGACGATACGTTTGCCGGGCGGCCGGCCGCCCATGCCTAGCTAACCCTGCCTGGTTCGCCCTAATCAATAGACTCGCATTCTTGCCCGCCGCGACCGCTGCAAGGCAGTTGCATACCGCCCCCGGACTAAGCATACTGGTAGGCTGCCAACGTCAAGTTTGCGCCACCTATCCAGTTTGCACCCACCTATCCGGGAGGATTCCATGTTTCCAGCAGGCCGTTCGTTTATCGCCTTCGCGTTCCTTCTAGCCGCGGCAGCCGCAAGCGCCGCCCCCATCAAACTGGCGCGAACGCCCGACTACCACGCCGGAAAGATCGCGTTCAGCTACCTGGGCGATATCTGGGTGGTCAACGAAGACGGCTCGAATCCGCACCGCCTCACGGATAACATCGCTCGCGATATCAATCCACGCTTCAGCCGGGATGGCAAATGGATCGCCTTCTCCTCCGAGCGCTACGGCAACTACGACGTGTTCGTCATTCCCGCTTGCGGCGGAACGGCCCGGCAGCTTACCTACCATAGCGGCAACGACGAAGTCGTCGGCTGGTCGCCCGATTCCAAGCATGTCGTCTTTCGCGACTGCGCGGAGACGGCGTCTTCCCCAGCATCTCAACACTTTACCAGGTGCCGGTCGAAGGCGGCCGCGAGACGAGCCTGCCCACCGACTGGGGCTGGTGGGGCAGCTATTCCGCAGACGGCAAGCGCTTCGCCTTCAATCGCCACCCCAGCGTCTGGACGCGCCAGCACTACCGCGGCGGCTTTTCCGCCGACATCTGGGTGGCCGACTTGGCCGCCAAAACTGCCACGCCGGTCCTGCCCGACGCCAGCTACAACCGCTTCTGGCCGATGTTCGCCGGCAACGACGAGATCTATTTCGTTGGTGATCCGCTGTCGGACGAAAAGAACGTCAAGCCGGGCAGCCCCGAGGTGATGCACAGCCAAAACAACATCTACAAGATCTGGCTCAAGTCGGACGCCCAGCCGGTGCAGGTGACCAAACACACCAGCGGCAACGTCTACTATCCTTCTCTGTCAAGCGACGGCAAGGTCATCGTCTACGAGGGCGATTTCGGAATCTGGAAGCTCGACGTCGCTTCCGGCAAGGGCACTGAGGTGAAGATTGACATCGTCACGGAGGACAAGGAGAACCAAGTCGAGCCGATCACGATCGAAAACGAGGCCGACGGCTTCGATGTCTCGCCATCGGGCAAGCGGGCCGTGATTTCCGCTCGCAACCAGCTCTTCACGATCGCCACCGACCGCGGCGACATCACGACCATTGCCAACAACCTGGCGCATCGCGCGACGAGTCGCCGGCTTGGTCGCCGGACGGCAAGCACATCGCCTTCATATCCGACCGCTCGGGCCGTGAAGAGGTCTACCTGGTGGACCCCAACGGCAAGAACTTGAAGCCGATTTCCGACGTGGACTCGGAAAAGAGCACGATCGTCTGGGCGCCCGACTCCAAGTCGCTGATCGTCGGCTCCTCGGATAAAAAGCTCTATTTGTTCAGCGTGGCGGACGCGAAGGCCCGCGTGCTCGCGTCGAGCCCGTTTGGCTCGCCCCGCGGAGCGGCTTTCTCTCCCGACAGCAAATGGGTCAGTTTCTCCAAGCAGGACGAGACCCTCCGCAGCCATGTCTTTATCATGCCTGTCGCTGGCGGACAGGAACGGCGGATCACCGACGACGACCGCTCCTTCAGCGAGGGCGGCGCCGTCTGGTCCGGCGACGGCCGCTTCCTGGCCTTCACAATTCAAGCCGCCACGGGCGGCGGCGTGGCTTCGCCGGGCGGCCGCGCCGGCAGCCAGATGAAGCTCATGGCTTTGTCTTTGCGAGCCCCTCGACAAAGACCCGCTCGACAAGGACATCGATAGCGAGGCCCAGGCCGTATCGGCCGAAACTGCTGCGGGTGTTCGCGCCATCGGCGCAATGCTTGGAGCCGTGGAGGTCAAAATCGACTGGCCGGGGCTGACCAAGCGCGCCCGGCAAATCGTGGGCACGGGCGAAATGATCGGGGAACTGACGGCAGCCCCCAGGGGAAGCGTCATCGCCTTCGTGGCCGCCGCGATGCCCACCGGCGACGGTGAAGGCATTTCCACGGTAGGCAGATACACGGTCAATCTGGCCGACGGTTCCGCGCCTTCCCGCTTGCCCTCCGCGCCGGCCAGCGCGCCCACGGAGACTGGGCGGCGTCCCGGTCGCGGCGGCGGCGGCGGTTTTCGCGGCGGCGGAATGGTCTTCACCAGGGACGGCCGCTCACTCTATTTCAGCTCGGGACGCGGCATCTACGTTGCGCCCGTCGGCGGCGGTCGTCCGGCGGAAGCCGCGCCGGACGCCTCCGCCTTTGCCGGCCGCCGCGGTGGCCGCCGTGGCGGCGCTCCGATGCCCGAGATGTCCGCTGCCTCGTCCGAAGGCGCTACCGCTCGCCAGGTGACCTTCACGATCCATACGGAACTCGACCACCGCGCCCTGCGCAAGGAAGTCTTCATCGAGGGCTGGCGCGTCATGAAGAACCGCTTCTACGATGCCAAAATGCACGGCGCGGATTGGAACGCGGCCAAGAATACCTATGGCCCTCTCGTGGACTATCTCGTGGATGAAGAGGAACTGCACAACGTCATGATGATGATGATCGGCGAGTTGAACGCCTCGCACACCGGCGTCAGTGGCGGGCCGGCCGGCATCGAGCGGCCGTCGGTCACGACCCGCTCGCCGGGCTTCGAGCTGGTCGCCGATCCCAAGGGCCTCTACCGCGTTGGCCATATCTGGAAGGGCGGACCGGCCGACAAAGAGTACTTGAAGGTCCATACGGGCGATTTCATTCTCTCCATCGACGACCACGACCTGACGACCGCCGACAACCAGTGGCAATACTTCACCCAGGTGCCCGGCCGCAAGTTCCATTTCCTGCTGAACGACAAGCCGGGCAAGGACGGGGCCTGGGCGGTGAGTCTCGATCCGATGAGCGAGATGGCCCTCTCCGACGCCAAATACGAAAAATGGGTGGCGGACCGCCGCGCCACGGTTGACAAGCAAAGCGGCGGCACGATCGGATACTTGCACATCAAGGCCATGGACGCGGCCTCGCTGCGGCAGTTCACGCTGGAGCTGGCCATGAACCGCACGAAGAAGGCCCTCGTCATCGACCAGCGTTTCAACGGCGGCGGCGGCATCGACCAGGAGCTTCTCGGCATTCTCGTCGGGCAGCTCTACCAATACACCCGCGGCCGCGACATGGAGCAGGACGTGCCCCGGCCGCTAGAGACTTTTTACGGTCCCATGATCGTCATGCAGAACGAGCGTTCCGCCTCGGACGCGGAGATGTTTCCGCAAGGCTTCAAGGACCTCAAGCTGGGCCGCGTTCTCGGCGTGCCGACGATGGGCGCGGTCATCGCCACCGGCGCGTACCGCCTGGCCGACGGCTCCACGATCCGCACGCCCGGCGCCGGCGTCTGGACTGCCAAGGGCGAGAACATGGAGAATTTCGGCGTCAAACCGGACGTCTACATTGACAACACACCCGACGATTTTTACAAGGGCCGCGACGCCCAGTTAGAAAAGGCGGTCGAACTGCTTAATGCGGATATTGCTGCGGGGAAGAAGAAAGGGCTTTAGGGCGGCAGGCTGGCGGCGACGAGCGACTCCGGAACCGGCCGGCGCTGAGATCCGCGGTGATGCCTTGATTTGCGGCTCGCCTGCAATTTGTCCAACAGCCAGATTGACCCGCGGAATTGTCCGAGAGTAAGATGAATAGGATCGTAGTGCGGTGTGAACAACGTGCAAACAGTCACGTCTTCCGACCATGCAGGCAAAGGAATAAAGAGATGGGCTCGACAAGCTTGAAATTGGGGCGAAATTGGACCGCCAGCGAGCTGCGTAAACTTCCTGCACATGAGCGGGACGCGATTCTGGAAGCCGCCGCTGCGCTCGCCGAAGCAGAGTATCGCAATAATCCCGAGCTGACCGCTTTTGAAGCCTTTGGAAAGGACGATCTGCATGGCGAAAGCTCCAGCACCGAACCGAGGTGAAATCTGGCTGGTTGATTTCGACCCTGCGGTTGGCGCCGAGATCAAGAAACTACGCCCAGCCGTTGTTGTAAGCCTGGACACAATTGGTCGACTCCCTTTGAGAATTGTAGTGCCAATAACCGACTGGAAAGCGTCGTATTCCAGTTATCCATGGTTTGTGCAAGTCACTGCATCGACAGCAAACGGATTGCTGAAGGACTCGGGCGCCGATTGCTTTCAAGCCAAGTCCATATCGGAAACTCGATTCGCTCGCCGATTGGGCACTGTCACGCGTGCGCAATTGGATGAGATCGCATCAGGTATTGGATTGTGTGTCGGTGTGCCGTGAACGCTGTCTTCACCAATCGCCAATCGGCGGTAAACGAATTTCGACAACGCGAACATGATCACGCGCCAGCCACGGCAAATTGCCCAGCGAGCGATTGTTCTTGGCGCGATGGCAATGCGAGGTTCATTGGAGATAACCGACCATCCTCGCGCCGCCGAGACTGCCGCACGGCTGTTGCCGTGGCTGCGCGAAGTTGGTTGCGAAGCGGAAATCGACGCCATCGAACGCGAGGAACTGATGACGCCGCTGGGCGGTTTGTCGCCTAGCGAGAGGATCGACGCAAGTTGGTCCAGCGAAGGAGCGGCGTTTTTCTGTTGGACGCTCGGACTCGGCGATCCCTTGGATTGCGCTAGTCCGGCTGATCAACAGGCCGTTATCAGCACGCTGCGGATTTTGTGCTCCGACGCTCTGGAGCTTTGGCGGGCGGCGACCGTTCGCTCAGGCGCGAATTGGAAGAGGCGTGCCGACAATTTGTTCTGATTCGATCCACACTCCAACAAGACCGCATCTCATCGTCGGCCAACACGGCCGAAATGAACACCGCCGCGCTGGCCAAGGAAGTCATTGCGAAGCTCGCCGCGAGGAGACTGGTCGAAGTGGGCATCGCAGTAGCCGAAAGCGACATCGCTCGCGCGACCGCCACTGTCTCCACCTTGACGCCACAAGAAAAAAGTCGAGCCGCCGGATTCTATTTCGTCCGCGAACACGCGGCACTGTGGCTATTCAATGAAAGCCGGACTTATTTTGAGGCAAAGTGAACGGGAAAAACCGAGAAGGGCCGCCGTGGCGAGGACGATATCTCTGTAGCAACAAGTTCGATGGAGCGCGCTTACGGTCCGGTGACGGGACGGTGGGTCTTGGTGGGTCTTCGCTGCGCTCGACGCCACCCTGCACGCTCGACTGTTCATTCCCACATCGACTTCAACGCATGCAATGTGAGCCGGGTGAGCTTGGCCGTGCCGCCTATGGCAGAGAGTACCAGCGGCGGCTGGCTGTCGTCCGGCAGCATGCACTTGCTAATCGAAACCAGGCCGTGATTGCCGAACACCTCTACCGAGGTGCGATCCAACAGTACGCGAAGTTCCACGCGGCCGTTTTCCGGCGCGAGCGGCGCTCGCGAGCCGCAGCTTTCCAGCACTTTGTCCTTCACGAGATAGCGGACCTTGCTGCTGCCGGCCAAGTCCAAGACGACCTCGCTGGCGTCCGATGCCGCAATGTCGATTTCCATTTCGATGTCGTAAAACTTGCCCGTTAGCTTGGCGAACGGGTTCTCGCCCGGATGCAGCGTAAGCGGCGACAGGTCGAATTTTTCCTCCCAAAGCTTCTCGATTTCGCGGATCGGGTAGCGATAGACGGTCTGGCCGTCGGGCCGTGTGTGTAGCGTCATTTCCACCGGAAAACTCCACTGCTGGTTGAAGGGCATTTTTGGCCACCGCCCGCCGCGGAGCCAGGCAACTTGGATCCGCCGCGGATCGCTCGGCGGCATGTTGTTGAAGGTTTGCGTGGCATAGGCCTGCGCCGCCCCAATCGCCGGTCTTCTTTCGGCCTGAGGGTTTGAAAACTTTGCCGTCGAAGTCGCCGACTAGGTATCGGGCGTCGCCGTTGACGACGACCCACTTGGTCTTCGTCTCGTCGCCGTCCAGCGGCAGCAGGAACATGTCCGGGCACTCGAACATGTTCGGGATGCTGCTCTGCTTCTTCCAGTGCAGCAGATCGTCGGAAGTGAAGATCAGATACGAATAGTCCGGCGGCCCGCAAAGGACCATGATCCACTTCTTAGTCGGTTCGTGCCAGAAGACCTTGGGATCGCGGTAGGGGTGGACAAGAACGGGGTTTTTGTCCCACTTGGTCCAGGTGCGGCCGCGGTCGCGGCTGAAGGAGATACATTGGTTCTGGTTGTCCTCGGCCGCCCAGAATGCGATCATAACGGGCGTTTTGCCGTGGCCCAGGCCGGAAACGTTCTTGTAATCGACGACGCAGGTGCCGGACTGCGTGCCACCGAATTTGCCGCCTTCGCCGAAGGCCGGCTTGAGTTCGGTCCAGTGGACGAGGTCCTTGCTCACGGCGTGCAGCCAGGCATGAAACCAGCGCTGGCCGAAGAGGTGATACTCGCCGTCGAACCAAATCGGGCCGTTCACGTCATTGATCCAGCCCTCGCGGCCGTCATTGCCCGGCTCGACCGTGTAGCCGTCCCAATAGCGGGCGGTGAAATGGAATTGCGGCCGCAGGGATTCATGGTAGAGCGGCGCGGCGGGCGGCCTGGCAGGTGGCGATTGGGCATCGGCCGTTCGGGATAAGAAAACAATGCAGGCTATTACGAGAGAAGTCGCGTAGACCGGCGGCAAGTGGAATTGGCGGAGCATCATTGGAAAGTGTCAAATTGGAAGCGACGTTATTCTGCCCGGCCGATTATAGATCGAGCGAAAGGCGATTATAAGGTATGGCTGGGCACATCGCATTGGACAGCACGACGGGCAACCGCGTATAATATCCGCGTCCAGGGCAACCGCGCAGCGCAACTCATCGCACACCGCTTCCGAGGTCTACACGGCGGTACAACATCAAGGATGTCTCCCATGCGGCGCACGGCCCGTTTCGAGCGGCTTGAACCGCGCGATTTGCTCACTTCCACCTCGTGGCTCGGCGGCAGCGGCCTTTGGGACCAGACAACCAACTGGACCAACGGCGTTCCCACGGCCTCGGTGGACGCGACCATCAATCTCGCGTCGGCGGCCACAATAACTATTCAGCCCGGCGAGACCGTCGTGGCCCAAAACCTCGCGCTCGGCAGCAATGCCGCATTGTCCTTGCCCGGCGGCGGCGATCCGACGAACCCTACGTCGAACGTGATCTCCGGCAATGCGGGCTTCGAGTCGCCGACGGCATCGGGCAGCACGACGCGGGCCTCGACTTGGGGCTACTGGGGTTCGTCGTATCTGAGCAGCCAATACGCCTTCAGCGGCAAGCAGTCGCTTGGCGTCAGCGGCGGCAACTCTGGGGTCACGCAGTCGTTCAGCATAACGGCAGGCGCGTCGTACACGGCCTCGGTCTACGCCATGACGCCCGCAGCGAATCGACTGTCGGGCAGCATCTACGGCGAACTGCAGGTCTTGTTCTACGATTCGAGCAATACGCAGATCAGCTCCTACAGTCCGCCCAACCAGATCGACGTGTTGGACGGTTCCAGCGCGACGGGCGGACCGCTTACGGGCAGCGTCGGCAGCGACGGTTGGAACCACTTCTTCACCACGGTCGTCGCCCCGAGCAACGCCGTCACGGCACATGTCCAACTGGCAACGTACGCGACTAGCGGCACCTACGGCGGCACGGTCTACTTCGACGCCATCCAATTCGGCCCGGCCTCGGCGGGTGCGTCGGCGTTGAACGTGAGCAGTATCACCAACAACGGTTCGATCACGATCGGCCCTACGAACAGGATCAACGTCAGCGGCGGTTTCACGCAGAATGCGACCGGCACGCTCGACGTGCAACTGGGCGGCGCTCCTGCAACCAGTTCCTACGGCTCGCTCACCATCACCGGCGCGGCGGCCTTGGGCGGAACGCTCAAGGCCGAAGTGGTAAACAGCTACGTGCCCTCGACGACCGACTCGTTCACGCCCGTCACCTATGCCAGCGAGACCGGCGGGTTTTCGGCTACGACAATGCCCAGCGGCACGGGCTACCAGTTCGCCGGAGCAGCCAGTTTCACCAACGTGCTCATCAGCGCCGCGCCGAGTGCCGCGACGACCACCACCGTCAATGCCGGCAGCGTGCTATACCCAGTCGCGCCCAATCTTCTGGGCATCAACGCGACATGGTGGGACCAGGCGGCCGTGACCTCGCAAACGCAGCAAATGGCCACCGCCGCGGGGCTGGACACCTATCGCTTCCCCGGCGGCTCATCTTCTGACGACTTCCATTTCAATGTACAGCACAACTACGGCGATCCCGTGGCAATCGCGGTCCCGCAATTCGCCCAGTTCATCGCCACGGCCGGCGGCAGCGGGCTGGTCACGCTGGACTACGGCTCCGGCAGTCCGCAGGAAGCGGCCGCGGAGTTGGCCTACTTGCTCGGCTTGCCGGGAGACCCCACCACGATCGGCAACGGCCTGGAATGGAACGACACCACGAGCGCATGGCAAACGGTCAACTGGCAAACCGCCGGTTACTGGGCCTCGCTGCGGGCCGCCTCGCCGCTGGCGCACGATGACGGCCTGAACTTCCTCCGCATCGGCCGCGCGTCGCCGTTCTCCACGATCACTAATTGGGAAGTCGGCAACGAGGAATACGGAAGCTGGGAGATCGATCATCACGGCACCGCCGGACCCGGCGGCGCGAGCACCGGCGCGCAGCACGATCCGGCCACCTACGTCGCCTTCGCCCAGCAGTTCGCCACGCTGGCGGCGTCGATCATCAAGGTCGCCGGACTGCCGGGCATTTCCATCGGCATCGACAGCGGCGACCCGACCGGCGGTGGCTGGACACAGAATGTGCTGAGCGACGGCCTGGCCATCGGTTTCGTACCGGCCTTCATTTCCGACCATAGCTACATGCAGGCGCCGGGCTCGGAAAGCGATGCGTTCCTGCTCAATAGCACGGTCTCCAACGCCAACAGCGAGCTCGACTGGACGACCCGCTATGGTCTCTATCAGACGCTGCTCCAGCAGACGCTCGGCAGTCAGGCATCCGCGGTCAAGGTGCTCGCAACGGAGTTCAATTCGGTCTACTCCAATCCGGGCAAGCAAACGACAAGCCTGACAAACGGCCTGTTTATCGCCAATTCGGTGGGCAGCCTCTTGGACAGCGGCTACGGCGGCGGCTACGTCTGGGACCTTCGCAACGGCTGGGACACCGGCGAGAACAACAGCAATCTGCTCTACGGTTGGCGCAAGGCGGGCGACTACGGCGTACTGGCTCCGAATGGTCAGAACGATCCGCCCTACGCGAACACTTACATTGCCTATCCCAGCTACTTCGCCGAGCAGCTTGCCTCAAAAATCATCTCGCCCGGCGGACAGGTCGTTTCGGCCACGAGCAATTACGGCGATCTGGACGTTTACGCCGTGGCCGAGGCCAGCGGCAACCTTGATCTGCTGGTGATCAACACCAATCCGGCGGCGGCGGTTACCAATCAATTCAACGTAGCCGGCTTCCAGCCGACGGGCGCAGCGCAAGTCTGGCAATACGGCAAGGCGGAAGACACTGCGCAGAGCTTGTCCAGCAACGGCGCGGCCGCGCTGACCCACACCAGCACGACGTTGAGCCTGAGCGGCGCGAACTTCAGCTACACGTTTCCCGCCTACTCGATGACCGTCCTCGATCTCACGGACAGCCAGACGCTGAAGAGCGTCGCAGTCTCGTTGGCCGCCAACCATCTGGCAACGACGGGAATCGAGCAGTTTTCCGCGGTTGCTTACGACCAGTCCGGCAAGGCGATGGCCATACAGCCGGCTTTTACATGGTCGGTCTCCGGTGGCGGGCAAATTGATTCCAGCGGCAATTACCAGCCGCCATATACGAGTGGCTCGGCTGTCATCAAAGCGACCGCCGGAACGGTTTCCGCGCAAACTACGGAGACCCATCCGGGCATCGCACAATGGAACACTGCCAGCGGCGGTTCGTGGACCGGCGGAACTTGGATCGGCTCGGTTTCGACAATGGCCGTTTCTTCGCCGGGTTCGCGTCCACTCTTGGGCGATACGGCCCAATTCGCCGGCAGTGGCGGGACCGTCAATCTCAACGGCGCGAGTCCAAATCTCGCCTCGATTTCCTTTGCTGGTCCAGGCGGCTACACGATTGCCGCGGGCAGCGGCGGCGGCATGCTGTTAGATAACGGCCTGAGCCAGGCGACAATCGCGGTTTCCGCCGGCAGCGATACGATAGCCGCACCGCTGACGGTCGCCAGCAACCTCGTCGTCACCGCCGCGGCCGGCAGTATCTTGACGATCAGCGGCGGGATCACCGGCGGCAGCAACTCGTTGACGCTCAACGGGCCGGGTAAGCTCGTCCTCGGCGGCAGTAACAGCTTTGGCGTCACATCGGTTGTCTCTGGCACGCTGGTCGTGACTAGTGCGGCGGCATTGCCGAACGGTTCAAATCTTACGGTGGGCGCGAATGCCGGCCAGGCGTTCGCGCCGGTTGTCATCGCCGCGCCGGTCGCGGGTCCAGCAGCCCAATCAGCTTCTGCGGCCGCGCCAGGCATCACAGCAGACGCTCGCGGCAAGGCGATTGTGGCGGTCTCTCAACAGCCGTTGCGCGCGAATCGCACTGGCTCGCGGCCAGCCGGTTCTGGCTTGCGCCGTCCGCTGAAGGCCAAGACAACGACAACGTGCATAGGTCGTGGGACGCTGCCCTTGCGAGGTATCGATCGAGGTAGCGTTCGCCTTACTTAAGAACAAACGACGCCGGGGCATACGCGCCGAGGCCGAACGTGAACTTGCCCGCGGCGATCGGCAGGGGCTGGCCATCGCTTTCGCCGCGGAGGTTGACCGGTATGGCGGTTCCGAACTTCGCGCCGGCGGGCAGGGTGACCGTCAATTCTCCCGAGGTGCCCGCTTGCTCCCAGACGCGGAGGAGAGTGCCGTCTCCGTCGGGGTTGTCACCGAAGGCGGTCAAGAGCACGCCGCGGCGGGAAAGCGATAGGCCGGTCGCAGTCGGCGGAAGTTTCCCTCCTGGACCGTCGGCGAACGCGGCGACGAGCGGCATCCGCGCCTCCCAGGAAGGCGTGATGAGGTTCTTTTCTAGGTTCTTTCCACTGTCGCCGCCATGCACGGCCCAAATCCGGACGCGGGAACTCAACGAGCCTCCTGCCATAGCGGGAAGTTCGTATTCCACATGTTGTTGTAAAGATTGATATAGACGTTGGACTTGGTCGGCACGTAGTCGTCGGAATACTTCCAGAGGCCCGGCTCGCCGAGGCTAACCAGCGGCGAGTCCAGCGGGCAGATGCCCACGCCATTGCCATCGGGTCCGGTAATCGTCATGCCGGAGTTCAGACAGATTAGCTTGCGGTTGCCGCCCGTGATAATGTCCTTGGCCGGATCGATGATCGAGCCGAGGCGGCCGAGCTTGAACTGCGGGTGATCGATAGCGAACGGCAAGAAGAGCCAGCCGCCCTCGGGAATTGGATTGGGCGTTTTGTCTATGATTATCCACGCGATGTCGAGGTACGGCTCGTCCTCGGCAAGCGAGTATTCAATCCAAACCTGCTTACCCAGAGACATGGTATCAGTACTGTCGAGGATAATAACCTGAGCATGTGGCCCTGAGTGCGAGGTCAATACCCAGTTCCCCGGTGCGATTCGCGCGTAGGGCGACTTACTTTGATCGGGCATTCCCGGCTTGGTGAAGTCGCTGCCATTCACTCCCCAATTTCGAGCATAAGCCCGCACGAATGTCTGCACGTCCGTCGCCGCGAACCGCTCGTGGATATATTGGGCGATGTTCTCATTGTGCGCGCTGGCAATTAATTCGCGGCCGGTACTCTTAACGATCAGCGAAGTGATACCGCCGCGGGCTGGATCGACTCGAACGCGGATATATGAGTTCTCGATAATTCCGCGTGCAATCGGTTTTTTCGGCTGGCTGCTGCCGCCGGAAACGAGTTGGTAGGTTTTATAGCCCGACGCTGGCACGCCGTCGGCCTGGAACGACAGCAAGCTGCCGGTCTTATTGCCGGTCGGGACATAACAGACCGCGTTCGCACCAGTCTTAAGATCGCGCAAGCCAGACCAAGGTCCGCCCGGTGCATCCACAAGGATGGTGCCCCCGCGTTTCCAGGGCAGTGCATTGAAGACAACGACGCGAGGACCGGCGGTATCCACGCTTTTCACTAACATTCCGGTGCGCTGGTCGAGCGCTTTCCTGACAATCTCGTCTGTCTTATGAATATACGCCCGCTTGTCGTTGAATGATTGCTCGAACCGGGCGTAGCGGCCTTCCTCTCGCTTTTTCTTCCACTCGTCACCGTACCAAAAGCCGCCGGGCTGGCCACCGTGGTAGCCGAACGTGTGCTCGCCGTAGAGCAGGCTGTTTTCGTAGGCGATCGCCAAGTCCTTGGCAAGCGGAGGCGTGGCAATTCCAGCGATCTTCAGGTGCGTATCTAGCGAAGCGACCGCCGTTTCCAGCGGACGGACATTGCAGCCGGTCACCGTCTCGATCGGCATCGACTCGAAACCGTGGATCCACGTATCCGGCATGTCGCCGCGGACGACGGGGATATGCTCGTTCTTCTCAGCCAGGATGGCGTCGGCAAAATCCTCCAGCTTGCCGAACTTGAGTTTCACGCCCGGCATCTCCCGCGCGATCTGCTCGCGAATATCGCTGACCTGCTTGGGCGTCGGCGGTCCGTGATTGTCGCCGGTCATGATCATCGCCAGCCAGGTTTTGTAGGGCCAATCGGCCGGCGGAAAGAGTGCAGTTCCGTAGTCCGGCGAGTATTCCGTCAGCACCCGCGAGCCATCCGGCCCTTCCCACCAGAAAAGCGGCGGCACCTTCATCACGTGACTGCCGCTATTACAGCCAATGTGCAGGAAATGAACGCCCGCGTGCTTCAACAGCGTCGGCAGGACCCAGGTGTGGCAGGGAACGTCGGTCATTTTGGCCGCGCGGGGAATATCGATGCCGACGCTCCGCGCGAGGCGGCTCGAAAAGCCCATGCCGCGAACGAGGTCTTCCAGGTCCAACGATTCGGTTTGCAAGGAGAACGGCAGGGCATGCACCGCGAGCCGGCCCTCCTTGAGAGCCTGCAAGACCTTCGCCCGGCGGTCGGGCGTCTGGTCGGGCCCGGCCATCTGCGTCAGCGGCCAGCCGGGCACCGTCCAGACGAACTGCTCATCGACCGGCAGGCTGCGCGATTGCTCGATGAGCTTCAGCGCGCCGTCGGCGAACGTCGTGCGGTACCTCTTGAGGACGTTGGGCACCAAATCGGTGTAGCCGATATCAAAGTGCGTCTTGAAGCAGACGACGATCTCGCGGATCGGCGGCCGCTTCTGTGCAGCCGTCTCGACGGCCTTCGGCTTGCCGTCCGCCGCCATGACCGTGCCCGATGTTCGCACAAGCACGATCGCATGCAGCAAGATCGCGGCAGTTCGGTTCCAATTCGTTCTCATTCCAGCGATTATACCTACTCATCGGGCAGATGTATGCTGCCCGCACGACGTCGCTGTAACGCCCGTCATTTTCCCGCGTATAAGGCTACGAATGACGGGCCAAACGGTTTGGCCGACGGTCGATTCGGTCAAGCCTTCGTTTGAGAAAGGGATTATTATGACGACTTCAATGAAGTCCATTGCGGCGTTTGTTTTGGTGCTGGGAATTTCGAGTTTGGGGCCGCGCGTGGGGCACTGGCGGCCGGGCACGGCGGAAGTGGCGGCGGAAGCGGCCATTCTGGCGGTTCCAGCCACATGTCAGGTTCGCACGAATCGAGCAGGGGCGACAGCCACCGCTCGTCCGACAGGTCCGACAGCCACGATTCACATGGCTACAACCATGACCACGATCACTACTGGGACCACTACGGCCATTATGGTTACGGATACGGCTATGGCTATGGCTATAGCCCTTGCTATTCGAGCTACTGCTACCCATGCTACGAGTCGTGCTACCGGCCTTGCTATAGCCCCAGCTATTGCTACCAGTGCCAGTCGTACTGCCCGTCGTACTGCCCGCCGCCGTGCGAAGAGTATTGCCCGCCCCAGGTTTCTTACGAGCAGTCCTATAATTCGTACAGCCCGGAGTACTACAGCAGCTACAGCTCTCCGAGCTATTACGATCACGACCACTACCGGTCCTACGACGACAGGGACCACAACCGGCGCGGCGATCGCGACAATTTCAGAGATCGCGACCGAAACAGCGACCGCGACAGGGATCGCGATCGCTCCCGGCACGAGGACGGCTCGAAGGTGTCGCACACGAATCGTACCGACGGCAATCGCGGCACGAGCGGCCCCCGCGGCGGCTCCGGCATGAGCCAGGGGAGCAAAGCGGTCGCCGGCAACGGCGGCGGCTCGCACGGCTCGCACCGGTAAACCGATCGTTCGGACTTAACAAGAGATTTACCGCCGAAAACCTCCCAGGACCGGCCATGTCTCCATGCGGGAAATGGCCGGTTCTTCCTTTTTCTTGATCCGCGGACAAAAAAACGAAAAAAACACCGCCCGCCCATTGACATAGTGTTTGTACGACACTATTATTAGTGTAGATACGACACTTACATGCGCCGGGCTGGCCCCGGGGCTCTTTTGAAAGGAATAAACCATGGGCACAACCTATTGGAGCGACGACGATTACCGCGAGCGGGCCGCCTTCCTGCGTCGGGCGGGCAAAGGCGCGTTCGAATACCACGACTTCACGATGCGCCGGCCGGAGCGTGAGCGGCAGGTCCATGAAAAGATGAATCCCTACGGCGTAGCGGCCCGCGAGAGCCGCGACAGCGCGGCCCATCCCGAATCCCGCGCCGTGGCCGTGCTGTTTGACGTCACCGGCTCGATGGGCAGCGTGCCGCGGATCGTGCAAGAAAACCTCTGCCAGTTGATGGATCTGCTGCTCGATAAGAACTATCTGGCCCATCCGCAGATCCTCATCGGCGGCATCGGCGACGCCACCTGCGACGGCGCCCCGCTGCAAATCGGCCAGTTCGAGTCGGGCATCGAGATCGACCAGGACCTCGCCAAGCTCTGGCTGGAAGGCGGCGGTGGCGGGCAGAAGACCGAATCGTATGAGCTGGCCATGTACTTCATGGCCCGGCATACCGCGATCGACTGCCTGGAGAAGCGCGGCCGGCGCGGATACCTGTTCCTGATCGGCGACGAAATGCCGTATCGTTTCGTGGGGCGGCACAAGTGGAGGCCCTCCTGGGCGAACGTCCGGAGATGCACATCCCCATCGAGGCGATCGTCCGCGAGCTGGAGCAGAAGTATGACACCTATTTTATCCTGCCGAACCTGACCAGCTACTACCGCGATCCGGAGATTCTCCATTGCTGGCAAAACCTCTTGGGCGACAAGGTGATGCGGTTGGAGGACCCGCAAGGCATTTCCGAATTGATCGCGGCGACGATTGGCCTGAAGGAAGGCGCGGTTGACCTCGACGGCATCGAGGCCGATCTGCGCGAAACTGGCCGCGGACACCTCGCCCGAATTATCCGCCAGGCACTCGCTCCGGATGGTTGCAATGAATCGCCTCTTGCCCGCGTTCATGCCGCCGCATTGGACGTCGATCGAATGGCGCCGGCTTCGACCGGCCTGCCGCCGAAGCCGGGCTGGCACTTCGATTTCGGCTATAAGTCGCGGCGATGGCAGTTTGTGATGCGGTTCATGCGGGCGCTGGCGAGGCGCGTAGTTGCAAAGGAGGCAAGATCATGAAACGAGCGATTGTTGTTCAAGGATTGGGGTTCGGCGATGAAGGCAAGGGGGCTACCGTAGACTTTCTAACGCGGGAGCTCAGCGCCGACTTGGTGGTGCGGTACTGCGGCGGATCGCAGGCCGGACACAGCGTGGTGCTGCCCGACGGCCGCCGCCACACTTTCGCCCAGTTTGGTTCCGGATCGCTGGCCGGCGCGGCGACTTATCTTGGCGAGCAGATGATCGTCAATTTGCCTGCCATGCACCGCGAGGCCGAGCACCTGCTGGAAATGACCGGCGAAGACCCATTCGACAAGCTGTTCGTTCATCCGCGGATTCTGGTATCTACGGTCTATCACCAGCAACTCAATCGACTGCGCGAATTGGCGAGGGGCGCGAACCGCCACGGCTCCTGCGGCCACGGCATCGGCGAAACGCGGGATTACTGGCTCCGGCATGGACAGGACGCCGTTTTCGCCGCCGACTTGAAAGACCGCGAAACGCTCGTCGGCAAGCTGGATTTATTGCGGCAGCGCGTGCTTCTCGAAGCCCAGGATCTCGTCGATCGCGTACCGGCCGACGAGCGCTGGCGGTTGAACTTGTTCATGGAACCGGTGAATCGGGTTGCCCGTGAGTTGCATCAAATGGTCGAGCCGTTGACACTGCAATTTGATGTGCCGGACTATTCCACGGCGATTTTCGAGGGGCGCAGGGCGTGCTGTTGGACGAGTGGCGGGGATTCCATCCGCACACGACTTGGAGCACGGTGACATTACATCACGCATTGGCAATGGTCGAGGAGAGTGAACCGGAAGAAGTCTGCACGCTTGGCGTCACGCGGGCCTATATGACCCGGCATGGCGCGGGACCGCTGCCAACGTGGGACGCCGAACTGGACGCGACGCTCGCCGACGCGGGCAATCCGACCAACGCATGGCAAGGGACGATCCGGCGCGGATGGCTTGACCTGGTGCTCTTGCGTTATGCCGTCGCCACGGCAGGCGGCCCGTTGGATGGCCTTGTGTTGAACTGCGTCGAACAACATGGCGCGTTTTTCACAGAAGATCTGTGTGGGCTATCGGGGCGGTTCAGACAGCGAGATTAAAGCGCTGCCGGTGTCGCCCGCGCCTTGGCTGGCGGCGCAGGAAAGGCTCACGGAGATCCTGAAATCGGCCGCGCCGGTTTACCAAGGAGTGTCGGCGGCGGAATTGCGAGAAACGCTAGCTCGGGACGTGGCGCCGATCGCCATCACGGGAACTGGTCCCTCTTGGCAGGATAAGACACTTCACGGTTTAAGATTTCGTCGAACTTCCGCGTCGGCACCAGCACATCGCGATGGACAGTCGTCCAGCCGGCTAAAGCCGGGACTCCAACAGTCATCACTGCAATGTGCCGACGAAATGTGTCACGCGATCGGCCCCACGAATTGAAAGTCGCGGCCAAGGCATCACTCCGCCGGCGTCTTCGTCAGCAAATAGACAGCGAACGAGGCCAGCCAGTGCTCGCCGGCGTAGTCGCCGCTGGCCACGTGGCGAAGGGCCGCCTCCGCGTGCCGAGCGGCCGAATCGGCGAGCACTTGCCGCGCGGGGTCGTCCTTGGGCAGCGCGGCGGCGATGCTCCTCATGCACCACGCCCGGCTGAGATTGACGCCGTCCAAGTGGACAAGCTGCGGATCGGTGCGATCGGTCACCATGGCCGGCGTAAAAAGCACTTTTGGCTCACTGCGGGGCAGGCCCGGCAAGAACCGCACGAGCCAGGCGCGGAACTCCGCCGGCGGCAGCACCCGCCGCATAAGATCGGCCTCCATCAGGCTGGGCGAAAGAAAATCCGCCCCGCTTCGGTTCCCAGGCGGCGGGAATGTCGCTGTCGGCCGCGTAGTAGGAACGGCTTCGTTCCTCGATCATGTCACTGAGCGGCTTGTGTCCGACCGCCCGCGCATAGTCCAAAGCGAACGACAGCCCAAACGCCGTATTGGGATGGACGCCGGTGCGGATCGGATAGGTCTGCTTCGGCAGAAAGGCGATGTACCGCGCCTCGATCGTCGCGGCCAGCGGCTGCAAGTTGGTGGACCATTGCCGCGCGTCGGGGTCGTCCCAGCCGTGTAACTCCTCGGCCAGCTTCAGCAGCCACGCCCAGCCGTAGGTCCGCTCGAACGACTGGCGGTTCGGCTTGGCAAAGTAGTCGGCCTCGGCCTGAATGTTTTTGGCCGTCAAATTACTCGCCAGGACCGCACGGATTTGCCGCCGTTCGGGCAGGTCGGGAAATAACCGCAAGAGCCGCACCAGCATCCAATGCCCGTGGACCGACGAATGCCAATCGAAAGATCCGTAAAACGCCGGGTGCAGCGCTCGCGGCCCTTGGATGTCCGCCTCGCTATTGAGGACGTGCTCCGGCTTGTTCGGATATTCCTTCTCGATGGCCTTGAGGGCCAATTGGGCGAAGGACGATGCTTGGTCGCGGGTCAGTTTCACGGTGGGCCTCGGGGATTGACGGGACACTTGCGGAGGCGTAATTGTTTGGGCGGCGGCGATGGCGCTCGGCAGTGCGAACAAGAAGACAACAATTCCTCGATTCATGGCGGCACGGCAAGTGTAATTCACGGCGTCCATCCTTTGCTATTTATCGCGTTGTCCTGTATTGTCGGAAAAGCGGGGGTTCGCTGCAAGCGTTGCTTCCAAAGTCAGTATTGGATACGATTATCTCACCGGCTTACCGTGGCGAAAGTCGTCCTTCACCGTCGGAGCAAGATCATGCGTTGCTGGAACTGCGGCAAGAAAATCCCAAACGACGCCAAGATCTGCGGCTACTGCGAGGCGGCCGTACAGGATGAGCCGTCGGAGGAGGATAAGGAGCTTGTTCTTGGCCTATTGAAGGAGATGCCGCCGGAAGCCCTCGAGGAACTCACGGCGGCAATGCAAGGCAGCGCCACGGCCGAAGAGTTTGCTGATAGCATCTTTGTCGGCGACTGCCCGAAGTGTGGCAGCGAGGAGACAGGCAACTGCGAGGCCGATCCCGAAATCGGTGAACTTGTCGTGGGGCGTTGCTACCAGTGTGGGCAGCTTTGGTGTACGCTCTGCGACAAGCTGCTGACGCACGAATCGCCGAAGTGCGAATGTTGGGACGACGATGATGTCGAGTCACTGTTTCAGTGAACGGGCTTACTTTCCTTGCGGCGGTTTCTCAGTCGGGCCGTTTAGTTCCTTCAAGCCCGCTTGAATCGCCGCGGCGATTTGCCGGCCGGCGCCCTTGCTGTCGCCGTCGGATTTGCCGCCCTGCAATGCCGCCATGAGCCGCTCGCCGTTGCCGCCGGCCGACCAGCCGGTGAACAGGATGCCCTGCATCTTTTCCGTGGCGTCCTTGCGGGCGCAGCGTATGAGGTCAACGGCGGCCTCGGGGTTCTTCCAAGGGGAAGGCAACACGCGAAAGCCCTGCTGCTGAAAGAAGCGAACCGACGGATAGTCGCTCCGCGGCTCGTAATGCCAGTCGCAGATGATGATGTCACGCGGAATTCGCTCGATCGCGCGGTGCGAGCCGGTCTTGCTCGACTCCCACGCCCCGTATTGAAACTTCGCATCGTCCAAGAGCCGGTCGCCCCACATGAGCATCTCGACGCCCTTCTCCTTGACCAAGTGCCCGTGCAGGGCGTTGACTTCCGCAGCAAACAGCTCGCCCACGTCCTTGCCCTTGCAGCGCGGGCACTTGTCGCTGCCGATGAGGAAGACCTCGTCCATGCCGACATGTACGGTATCGGCTTGAAAGGCGTCGATCAGCTCGTCCAGCAGGGTGAACACCACCGGATTCACATCCGGGTTCGACGGGCACCACTCGCGGCAATAAAAGCCCTTCTTGCTCGACGGGACGCCGGGCGTTTCATCGAACTCCGGATGATACTTCAGAAGCGCACTCGTATCCGAAGCCCACGACTGATGGCCGAGGCAATTCATCAGCGGAATCAGGCGGATGCCGTTTTCGCGGCAGACTTCGGCGAGATGGCGGGCCTGCTCCTTCGTGACGCCGCTACAGTGAAGCTCGGGCCGAGATTTGAACTCGAAGCCGTAATCGACTTCCAGGATGAGGACGTTGAAACTCATCGGACGGAGCACGTCAGTCACGAACTGCTCCGTGAGCTTCATCCGGTCCGCGCGAGGTCCGATGAGATGCATCGCCCGCCACGTCGGGTTCTTTTTTTGCCAATCGGCGAGCCAGGCTTTGTGCGGCGGTTCGGCGGCGATGGCCAGGGCGGGCCAAAATAGCGAGGGCACGAGGAACGACATGATAAAGTGCTTTGCCGCGTGGCCGTTGATCATGATTTCCTCGGCATTGGATTGCTGGTCGCGATGTTTGGGAAGTACAATGGGGTTGTGAAATACGATTATAAGGCATGGAGAAGCCGTGGCACACTCGCCAACCACAAATCGAGTTTTTACCGTTGCCCAACGCCTATGCCGAGCAATCGGCTTCGGCCTGGCCGTCGCGGCATCGCTTCTCGTCTTTCCGAACGCGGTTCCGTGGATGATTGCTGCTTGGCTCGCAGCCTACTCAGTGCTGGTCGGGTCCAGGCGAAACGGAGTGCTTTGCCTGCTGGCGTGTCTGGGCATTCTTGTCGTCAAACGGCTGACGCCCGCGCCCGGATTGATCGCACTCATGGTTGTCATGTTATCGCTCGTCGTGCTCAACATTTGGCTATCTCGCCGCAGCAAAGCGGATCGTTCGCGACGATTTGACTGGCTCAGTTTAATTGCGTTGTGGATAGCTTGGGCCGGAATGACGTTTGACTGGCACAACTCGACCCATTGTCATCATCCCATCGCGATCAACGCGGATCGGCCCGTCGTTTGTTACGGTGACAGCATGACCTCTCTCGGCATTCCGGGCGGCTATCCCCGCAATCTCCAGCGGCTCATTTCGCTTCCGATCCACAACCTGGGCGTTGGCGGAATTTCGGCCAAGGAGACCGTGGCAAACTTCCTGCCGGAACTCACTCGTCTCAATCCGCAGATAGTCGTGATCGAACTTGGCGGGCACGACTTTCTCAAAGGTTACAGCCGAGCGGCCACCAAGTCCCAATTGACGACGATCATCGACTCAGTGCGGCGGATCGGCGCGGAGGTTGTGCTGGTGGAAGTGCCGCGGGCTTTTGTAAGCGATCCGTATTGGGGACTGGAACGCGAAATCGCCCGGCAGGAAGACGTGGAGTTGGTGCCCGACACGGCCATGCGGCGCATTTTTCTCCGCAGCACAGTCTTTCCGCCTGGCACGTGGCTCGGCCCGCCCTACTTGACCGACGAATCGGGCATTCACCCCAACGAACGTGGAAACCAGCTTCTGGCCGAATACGTGGCGGATGCGCTGGAGCGCATGTATGGTCATGGGATTCGTACCAAGGTAGATTAGCACTCATGGCCACACTTTACACGCACGCCGTAGCCGGACTGGGCATTGCTCGCCTTGCGACTGCCCGGCCGATGCCGTGGCCGTACTGGGTCGCGGCGGCCGCACTGCCATGCATTCCGGACCTCGACGTTTTCTCCACGGCGGCCTACGGCAGCGCGATGGGACATCGCGGCATCACGCACTCGCTCGTCTTCGCGCTCGCGACCGGCGCGATCGCGGCGGGGCTGCTGCATCGCCGAATTCAAATGAAGTGGTGGCAGTTGACGGGCCTGTTATTCGTCATCGTCGCATCGCATGGACTGTTTGATGCAATGACCTGGGGCGGCGAGGCGATTCCGTTCTTCTGGCCGATGGGCGGCCGATATGGCAATTGGGGACCGATTCCGGTATCGGATATCGCGTTCGAACTGCCCGACCCGCGGACCAGCCGCTCCATCCGAGCCGAATTGCTGTGGGTGTGGCTGCCCGTCGCGCTGCTGGTGATGATTACCGAGGCCTATCGCCGGTGGAAACGCCAAAGGGCGGCGTGAAGGGATGCAATCGATGCGGCTCGCTTGGGCGACGGACATTCATCTTGATCATGCCACGGAAGCGGCGCGGCGGACGTTCTATCAGTCGGTCAACGACACGGCCGACGCACTGGTCATCTCGGGCGACATTGCCGAGAGTCACACCCTCGGCTCCAGCCTGGCCACGCTTGCGAAAGAGACCGGTGTGCCCGTCTATTTCGTGCTCGGCAATCACGATTTCTATCGCGGCTCGGTCGCGAGCACGCGGCGCGTGGTCGGCTACGTCGTTGACGACACGAAAGGCCTCGTCTACCTGAGCCAGTCCGGCGTTGTGGAGTTGACGTCCCGCACGGCGCTCGTCGGTCACGACGGCTGGGCCGACGGCAGGCTGGGCGACCTTGACGGCTCCGACGTAATCCTCAACGATTTCTTGTTGATCGAGGAGCTGCGTTGCTGGCGCGACCATCATACGTTGGACAAGCCGGCGTTGCGAAAGGCGCTTGCCGCCCTGGGCGACGAGGCGGCTGCGTATCTGCGAGGCGTAGTGGCAGACGCGGCGGCAAGGTATCCGAGCGTAATCGTTGCCACGCACATCCCGCCTTTCAGAGAGGCCGCCTGGTATCAGGATCGACCCTCGGCGGACGATTTCCTGCCGTACTTTTCATGTAAGGCGGTGGGCGACGTGCTGCTGGAGGCGGCGCAGGCGAATCCGGGATGCCAGATACTGGTCCTCTGCGGCCACACGCACGGCGGCGGCGAGTTCCAACCGCTGCCGAACTTGCAAGTGCTGACGGGCCCGGCCGAGTATGGGGACCCCTGCATCCAGCGAGTTTTAACGGTGTAATACGACTGTCCTTGCGGCAACTCGGACTTTCCATCACAATTGCCCACATGCCGTCCGACGCTCCCCAACTCCAGCGCCATCTCCGTCTCTTCGATGCCACCATGCTCGTCATGGGCTCGATGATCGGCTCGTCTATTTTCATCGGCCTGTCGTTCATGGCCCAATCTGTGCAAGCGCCGGGGCTGCTCATCGGACTTTGGATTTTTGGCGGCCTGTTCACGATGCTCGGGGCTGTCGCCTTTGCGGAATTGGCCGCCATGTTTCCGCACACCGGTGGCCAATACGTCTATATCCGTGAGGCCTTTGGCAATTTCGTCGCCTTCCTCTTCGGCTGGACGCAATTCCTGGTGATTCAGACCGGTACGAATGCTGCCGTGGCGATCGCTTTTGCCAAGTATCTCGGCACTCTGGTGCCCAAACTAGGCGAAAAGCACGTCCTGGCAACGCTTCCGCTAGGCAAGCTCCTGCCCGCGGATATCGCGACGCACTTGCCCGAAGCCCTGTTGCGCCCCCAACTCAACTCGGCACAACTGGTGGCCTGCGGCGTGATCTGCATGCTGACATATGTAAACATACGCGGCGTCCGGGAAGGGGCAGCCGTGCAGAATGTGTTCACGGTGTTGAAAGTGGCCGCCTTAGCGGCATTGGTTTTAGCCGGATTGTTCCGCGGCGGCGATACGTCGCATTTCTTGCCGTTGTTCTCAACGGAGCCCGGTCCGGCCGCCATCAAGGCAGGCTTCCTGGCCGGGCTGGCCGTGGCCCTCTCGTACGCCCTCTTCGCTTACGACGCCTGGTATACCGTCGCCTTCGTGGCCGACGAGGTGCATGATACACGCCGCACGCTTCCCCGTGCCATGATGCTCGGCTGCCTCTTGGTGACCATTCTCTACGTGCTGACGAATGTTGTCTATCTTCTGGTCCTGGACATCGGCCAGATTACGAACGTTGCAGAGAATCGGGTGGCGGTTCCGGTGGCCGTCGCACTCTTCGGCAACATCGGCTCGACGTTGGTGATCGTCGCTATTCTGGTCTCGACGTTCGGCTGCGTCAATGGTTTGATTCTCGGCGGCGCGCGGGTCTTTTACGCGATGGCCCGCGAAGGACTGTTCCCCCGCCACTGTGCCAAGTTGAACGATCGGAAGACGCCTGCGATGGCGCTGATCTACCAGGGCGGCTGGTCGATGCTGCTTGCGCTGACGGGTTCGTATCAGGAACTGCTTCCCTTCATCACATTCGGATCGGCACTTTTTGGCGGCGTAACGGTGCTCGCGCTTTACCGGCTGCGCATCTCTCGGCCCGACTTGCCGCGACCGTATCGCTGTTGGGGCTATCCGGTCATGCCAGCATTGTACCTAGTCATTTGCGCGGCATTCCTGGTCTACGTCGTCCAAGGGAAGCCGCTGACCACGGGCATCGGGCTCTTGTTGATGCTCAGCGGCATTCCGTTCTATGTCGCTTGGAGAAGCCGGTCGCGCACGCAGACGCCCTAGGCCGAGACGAGCTACTCAGTCCTCAACCCTTCAACTCTACATGGCACAAACGGACGGGCCGTCGCCGACGATCAAGCTTGTCCTGAACTTCCTGTCGGCGCACGGGCACTTCGATCGGGGCTTCGATGCCCAACCGCACCGTGTTGCCGTGAACGCCCAGCATCGTGACGACGATTTTGTCGCTGATGCAAATGCATTCGTGCTGCTTCCTGCTGAGAACTAGCATGGCTCGCTCCTTCGTTTTGCTTCTAGACTCCCTAACAAAACCGATCCCGGGACAGCATCATTCGTGTAATTTGATCGGTCCCGATAAAGGCTATCAAAAAACTTCGATTTCGTTGACCACTCGTTTCACGCCGTTGACCGCAGCCACGGCCTGCTGTGCGACTTGCTTCTCGTGGAAGCTGAAAAGTCGCCCCCTCAGGTAGAGGACTCCGTGGCAATACTCGCAAGAGACCCGGCTCAGCACTTTGTAATGGCTTCGCCGCAGGCACTCCATTGCCGCTCTTGCGACCTCGCTAAATGTCAACGGGTTAAAGTCACTGGATTGTCGGACCATAGCATCTCCTCCAGTTTTAAAGTCTCTAACAAAACCAATTCTGGGGCAGCGTCAGTAGTCCCGTTTCATCGGTTCTGATGTAGCTTTTTTGTCCCAAAAGCCGCCAATCCACATTCGGCGGCTGAAATCCGTCGATGCGAGAACGCCCCAGACCGCACGGACGGATCAAGTTCAATTGGGAGCGGCGGGAACTACAGCAAACCATTGCCCCAACCGAAGGTTTGCGCATGGTCCCGGCTTAAGCGCTAATAACCACCTTGCCATTCT
The DNA here is from genome assembly GCA_963707295.1 of uncultured Planctomycetia bacterium. Taxonomy (GTDB): domain Bacteria; phylum Planctomycetota; class Planctomycetia; order Pirellulales; family Thermoguttaceae; genus JANXQG01. The sequence goes on along the minus strand of CAVPPL010000004.1, from coordinate 2,253,632 downwards.
ATTAAGGACGATTTTGCGGCAAGGTCGTCACGCCTTTGCGCTTCATTTCTCAGCCCACTCGTACTGAATATTCACGGCGAAAACTGCCAAAAATGTACTTTTGGCAGATGTCTTATTATCATATATGCATGACCGTACCTCGCTATCCGTCCCTGTATCAGATCAACACACGCCTCTGGCTGAACGAGTTGTCGCACGCGCTAGGCCGGCCCGCCACGCTCGACGATGTTCCGGAAGCCGAGCTTGACCGCCTGGCCGCGCTGGGCTTTGACTGGATTTGGCTGCTCAGCGTCTGGCAGACCGGGCTTGCGGGGCAACAGGTCTCGCGCGGCAATGCCGAGTGGCGGCGAGAATTCAAGGATACGTTGCCCGATCTGCGCGAGGAGGACATTGCCGGCTCAGGTTTTGCCATCACCGGCTACACTGTCCACGAGAACTTGGGGGGCGATGCGGCGCTGACCCGGCTTCGCGAGCGGCTCGGCAAGCGCGGGCTGAAGCTGCTCTTGGACTTCGTTCCCAACCACACGGCCTTGGACCACCAGTGGGTAGAAAGCCATCCCGAGTATTACGTCGCCGGAACGGAACTCGATCTTGCGCGAGCGCCGCAAAACTACACGCGGGTGAAGCGGAAAGGTGGTGATTGCCTGCTGGCCTACGGTCGCGATCCGTACTTCGCCGGCTGGCCGGACACCTTGCAGCTCAACTACGGCAATCCGGCTACACAAGAGGTGATGATCGGCGAGCTGCGGAAGATCTCCGGCCAGTGCGACGGCGTCCGTTGCGACATGGCAATGCTCGTGCTGCCGGACGTATTCGAACGGACCTGGGGCCTGCGCGCGAGCCGTTCTGGCCGAAGGCTATCCAGCGCGTCCGTGAGAAGTCGCCCGACTTCTGCTATATGGCCGAGGTCTACTGGGACATGGAATGGACGCTCCAGCAGCAGGGCTTCGACTACACGTACGACAAACGGCTCTACGACCGCTTGCGGGACGGCCAAGCTCGCCCCGTGCGGGAACACTTCTGGGCCGAAATGGAGTATCAGAACAGGCTTGCTCGATTCCTTGAAAACCACGACGAGCCACGGGCGGCGACCGCATTTCCATCGGACACGCACCGCGCTGCGGCGGCCATAACCTTCCTATCGCCAGGGCTGCGGTTCTTCCACCAGGGCCAGTTCGAAGGCCGCAGGAAGCGTATTTCGCCCCACTTGGGCCGCTGGCCGAGCGAAGCTATCGATCCCGTCCTACAGGAGTTCTATCGGCGGCTGTTGGGCGTACTTCGCCGTCCGGCGATCCGCGAAGGCAAATGGCAACTAGCCGAGTGCGCCCCGGCGTGGGATGGCAACTGGACCGCAGATTGCTTTGTCGCGTTCGCTTGGCAACACGAGGGCGAGCGATTGCTGGTCGCGGTGAATTACGCACCCAACCGCAGTCAATGCCGCGTGCGGCTTCCGTTTAGTGACCTTGCCGGAGGACAGTGGCGGCTACAAGACGAGTTGAGCAACACGGCCTACGATCGCGTCGGCGACGAACTTCAATCTCAGGGCTTGTTCCTCGACATGTCGCCCTGGCAGGCGGCCATCTTCACGTTCGCCAGGAAATCGTGAAACTGCATCAAGAAAAAGTAACCGTCGCGGGGTCTAAACCGCGACGGATCAAGTTGAATCGGCGAATTGGTCGTGGGTCCGGGCCAATTGGCAAGGCGTTACACGGTCGGCGCGAGGTCGTCAATTACGATCCGCTACCCGACCGATTTGCCTTGCGGCGTGCCCGCAATAGTCGGACGGAATCTTAATGTCTCCATCGGAACCGACTGGATTGGACGACTGAAGTCGCATCACAACCGGTTCTGTCGGGGACTCTATACAAGTTCCTTCTTGGCGCCGATCAGCGTCCGCAGCCGTTCGGCCAAGCAGGGCGGCGTCGAACGGCTTCTTGAACGTCTCGTTGATGCTCGAACGATCGAAGCTCGTCGAACTGCCGTCGTCGGGCAGCAAGGCGATCAGGATCACTTCGGCAAACTCGCGTGTTGCGGCGCAGATTCTGGCAAATCTGCAACGCTTCGGTGCGGCCGATCGAGAAATCGACGATGATGCAGTCGGGATGGAAGCTCTCGGCTTGGATGCCGGCGTCGAAACCGCTGGCAGCCACGGCCAGCTTGAACGAGCGTTCCAGCGGCAGTTCCCGCTTGAGGTTCTCGATCAGCACCTGGTCTTGTGCCACGATCAGCACCTTGGCCATGGCCTCGTCTTCCAAGATCGCCCAAGGGCATTCCGTGCTCCTTGAGGAACCTGATCAAGTATTCCCGGGGAATTCGCCGGTCTTGCGATCCGGGAATGCGGTATCCCTTCAGCCGGCCCGAATCGAACCACTTGCTGACGGTGCGCGGGGCCACCTTACAGATCTTGGCGACCTGACCAGTTGTGAAGACCTTCATCGCAGGCTCTCCGATATCTCTCACGTTGGTTTGGGTTGTGTCTCGCCTTCGACCCCTCTGTCTCGGCAAGACGCTATCTGCCCCTGGTTTGCGGTAAATCCCTTCTCGATCGCTCCATCGAACCGACCGGCCCAATCTCTTTTACAAATTGAGACTGGCGGTCTTGGAACCGCACTCCTCTGGGTCGGGGACATCCGTAATTCGCAACTGGTGGCCGTGGCTCAGCTCCCTCTGATCCGCGCCGCAGTAACTACATCGTCAATCTTGACACTCGGAAGCCAGGGAAAATCCGTAAAATAGGGAATGCTTGGTTTGCTCGCCCCATTAGGGATTACCCCGCTGCCATTGCCTTTCTGCTACGATTGAAACGATCCCAAGTCGCTGCCGCGGGGGAAGCGCTTGATCCCATTCCAACTGTTGCAATGCATGCCATCCGGCGAACTACTTGGGACAGGTGAGAAACCTTGGCACGAACCGCCATGGAGAGTCTGTCACGGCGAGTCGTTAAGGCGTGGCCTATTATGCCGTTAGCGGGACAGAAACGTTTGGGCGATGTCGCCTTTGCAACACGCGCACCCATTTCAACCGCTCGCAGCATAGGCGAGTTTCCCCCCTGCGGCCCATTCTGCATTACTCGCACATCTGGCGGATGTGCGTTTAGCAGAACAAGCCATCCGAAGAATAGATTCGCCCTGAATCGACCCTGGACTTTAGACTCTTTCTCCGGATGTGCCGCGGGGCGCGGTTTTGCGGCGGAAATGGGTGCTCTTTACGACAGCGGCTGACTATTCTCCGGCTCGGCGAACAGGTCCCGTAGCGATAACTCGAAGCCGGGAAGCACCTCGCCGCCAAAGAGTGTGCCATCCGCACTTATTTCTGTGTGCTGGTCGGGACCGGTGTAAGCTGCCGCCGATTGCGTTTCGGGGTCGATATACCAGACGAGTTTCGCGCCTGCCTCGAAATACTCCCGCAGCTTGCGATCCATCTCACGCTTCGTGTTGCTAGCCGAGAGCACCTCGATTGGAAGCGTCGGCGCAAGTGCCGGAATGGGGTCGCGCGGCACGCGGCCGCCGGGCAGACTTTCGTGGCGGATGAAAGTTACGTCGGGGCCGCGAACGATTTTGGGAAAGAGCTTATAAAAGCCGTCCGAGCCGGTGACGATGCCAATAGGGTGCTTTTCCAAATAGGAACGGATGAAGTAAATTAGTTGCGCGGCCACCCACGATTCGTAAACGCCCATCGGTTTCTCCACGAGAGTTCCATCAACAAGCTCGCACAGTGGTCCGCCACGGTCATCCATATCGATCACGTCCTGTTCCGTCGCCGTGCCGGGAAAGGGCTTCATTCGCACGCGCTGGGGGGATATGCCACCAAGTTGGTCCAGCAGGCTGGCAATAGTCCAGTCGGGTTCTGGAAAAAAGGGAGGGAAATCTGAAGGGATAGTTGCCATAATAGACCTCGCGGATGTATTGGGATGTCCGCTACACACACTTTGATTTTACTCGCCAATTGCTCCCAATTCAATTTCAATAGCGACTTTTACGCGCTACTTGCACGAACCGCTCATCCCCAAAGCCCTTTGGATTTCGCTCGGATCGACTTGCTCGTCATGCCGAAATGCATCGATCCTGCTGATTCCTCTTCACGGCCAACGGTTCCTCCGGCGAGTTGCCGATCAAAAAGCTTCAGCACCGGCTCCGGCAGGAAGCGCGTCCGCTGCGCGAGGCCGTAGCGATCGCTCGCCCCCGGCCGGTAGGCGTGATAGTAACGCAGCGGGCAAAGCACATAAAGCCAATTCTTCGCCCGCGTCAGTGCCACGTAAAACAATCGCCGCTCCTCCTCGATGCCGGCGGTGTCCTTGGTCGACATGTCGGATGGGATGTTGCCGTCGGCGGCGTGGATCACGTAAACCGCGTCCCACTCCAGCCCCTTGGCCGAATGGATCGTGCTGAGGACGAGATAATCGTCGTCCAGCACCGGCGGGCCGGCGAAGTCCTGCGTCGAGTTGGGCGGATCGAGCGCCATTTCCATCAGCATCCGCTGCCGGCTGCGGTAGCGGCCGGCGATCAGCTCAAGCTGCTCCAGGTCGCGCAGCCGCGGCGCGGCATGATCGTAATTCGCCTCCAGCAGCGGGCGCGTAGAACTTGCGGACGCGATTCACCTGGGCCGGCAAGGCGTCGTCGTTCTTCGCCAAAGCTTGCAGCAGCGACACCATCTCGGGCCAAACCATCGCCGCGCCGCCGGGCGGTTTCCAAGCTGCCCAGACCGAGAAGTCTCCGCCCGACTCGGCCAGCATCTCGACAAGTTGCCGCGCCTTGGCAGGCCCCATGCCCGGCATCAAGCGGCAAGATCCGGCTCGCCGGCCACTTCGTCGCGCGGGTTCTCAGCCAGCCGCAAGAAGGCGAGCAGATCCTTGACGTGGGCCGTCTCCACGAACTTCAGCCCGCCATATTTGTGGAAGGGAATGTGCCGCGCCGGCAACTCGGCCTCCAGCATCATGCTGTGGTGCGAGGCGCGGAACAGCACGGCCTGCCGCCGCAAGTCGATGCCCGACTCGCGATGCTCCAGGATCTTGCGGATCACGTATTCCGTCTGCTCGTCCTCGTCTTCGCAAGTCACCAGGGCCGGCCGCTCGCCTTGCTGCCGCTCGGACCAGAGGTTCTTGGCGAATCGCTCCGCCGAGCCAGCGCGATCACGCGGTTCGTGGCCTCGAGTATCGGCTGCGTGCTGCGGTAGTTCTGCTCCAGCGTGATGATCGTCGTGCCCGGATAATGCTCCGGCAGGTCGAGAATGTTTCGCACCGTCGCCGCGCGGAAGGAATAGATCGATTGGGCGTCGTCGCCGACGACCGTCACGCCCTTCCCCTCGGGCGACAGCCGATAGACGATCTCCGCCTGTAGCGCGTTGGTGTCCTGGTATTCGTCGACCAGCACGCAATCGAACTGCTTGCGCACGACCGTCGCCGGCCGTTTCGTCCTCCAAAAGGCCGTGCCAATAGAGAAGCAGGTCGTCGTAATCCAGCACGCCGCAGGCCTCTTTGCGATCGACGTAGCCGTCGAATAACCGCTTCAGCTCGTTGCCCCATTCCAGGCACCAAGGAAAATGCCGCGGCAGGGCGTATTCTAGCTTTTCCCGGGCGTTGACGCAGCGGCTGTAGATGTCCATGCACGTGCCCTTCTTGGGAAACCGCTTGTCGGTCTTGGCCAGACCCAAGTCGGTGCGGACGACGTTCATGCAGGTCTTCGGCATCGGCGCGATCGTGGATCGTGAAGCCGGGCGGCAGGCCGATCGCCTTGCCATAGCGGCGCAACAGCCGCGTGGCGACCGCATGAAACGTCCCGCCCCAAAGTTTGTTGACCTGAAATCGTTGCGCTCCAAAACTCCCCTCTCCTTCCGGGAGAGGGGCCGGGGGTGAGGGTTTGTCGTTTTCCGGGAGAAGGGTTGGGGGTGAGGGCGGGCTGGTCGCCAGCCCGCGCAGGCAAATTCTCCACCCGGCGCAGCATTTCGGCCGCCGCCCGGCGAGTGAAGGTCAGAAGCAGGATGCGGCCCGGATCGACCCCGTGTGCGATGAGCCAGGCGACGCGGTGGACGAGCGTAGCGGTCTTGCCGGTGCCGGCCCCGGCCACGATCAACAGTGGCGTGTCGCCGTGCGTGGCCGCTTCGCGCTGCTGCGGATTCAGCCGCTGGAGTAGGTCGTCGATCGAATGGGTTTGCGTCATGCGGTTCCCGAGAGCGTTGTCGGAATAGATTATCCCACTTGCCTTGCTTAGCCGAAAGGGGGCGAACCGGCAGGTTCCTCGATTTGTCGCAGCCGGAAAGACATCTCTTGCAAACTGAATCAAGCTGACTTTGCCTTGTTCTATCGAGGTTTTGCGAGGCAGCACACATCCAGGACGCCCCTATCTGTCCATTCCCTTTTGACTGGGGGCGCATCTCGCGGCCGACTGGTTTTGAAATGTGCCGCTCAACTACGGTCCACGTCGTCGCACAACGCAGCCGATTACGCCGATGCCCAAAGCAAAAAGCCCCAAGGTCCCCGGCGCCGGCACGACGGTGAGCACGAGGTTGTCGTTCTGCACTGCGAGGCTCGCCTGAAGGCCGTCAATCGTGCCGCTCGTGGGGTTTGACCCCGATGTCCAGACCCTCGATATCCCGGAAGAAGGTGCCGGGTTAAGGCACGTCCCTCATCGCTTGCACGTCGATCTTGCCATCTTCGTCGACCCACATCTCTTTCTGCTGTTCGTCCTTGCGATAAACGATTATCAGATGCTTCCGCAAGCGGGAAGCCGGGGCCGCCTTCAGCGTGCCGACGTTAGCCCAGAAGTCGTTGCCGGCATCGACGAGTTCTTCGACGCGTGTGGTGACATCGGACCAGGTTTGCCCTCCACCCCACTGTGCGGAAATGATCCGGACGGCCGCGCCGTGCGGTTTTCCGCGCGGAGGCCGGCTCAAGCTGGATGAGGCCCATGCCGTCAACACACTCCCCCGAGGTGCCATAGATGCCGACGACCGTGTTGCCGTCGCAGCCGAGACGCGCGGGGATGTTTTTCTCTTCGCCGCCGACCCAGTCGCTTTGATATGATTGCGCCGGTTCGAGCCCCTGGCCCTTGATGCGCATGAAAACCACACGGAACCCGTCGAGCCGATCTCCGCCGTGGGCGATTATGCCCGCTACCGCATAGCCGGGCCTGGCGAGAATAGCAACCGGTTTGCCATTCACCCTGCCGTATAGCGATCCTGACTCTTGTTTACTACCGATGCGATAAGTTGCTTGAATCGAACTAATCGCGTTGTGGCCGAAAAGATGCTTGACGCTGGCGCTGAATCCCACCAGAAAGGTGCCGGCGTTTCCTTCCTCAAATCGACCGCCGCTATAGCGGCCGACGCGCGTCGTTTTCGTCAGTGTTCCGCGGGAGGGGGCGTTGCGCGTCGCCGTGCCCGGTCCCGCGGCCAACTCGGGCGTCGGATCGTTCCGCATTGCCTCGATGCGTTTCTCGACCTTAGCCTGGGTAAGCCCCGTCAAGTCGGGCAGGGCCTCCGAATACCAAAAATGGGCACGGCGGCGGAGCGCGGGCTTGTCGCCACCCTCAGCCTTCTCGGCCGCGTCCCACCAGGCGTCGCCGCGGGCGACTCGCTCCTGGGGTGTGGATGGTTTCGACGCCAGCTCGTCGGCCGCGAGAGTCTTCAGGGTCGGATCGCTGCCCTTGGCGAGGAACTTTAGTCCTTCGTCCCAGTCGCCTTCGTGAAAGCACTTCCAGCGGCCCATCGCCAGGCATGCCTCCGGGTCGTCGGGTGAGGCTTTGAGCTTCTCCTGGATCGACTGAATGGCGCGGCGATCGCGCTGCGTTTCCTGCACGTTCTTGATGCAGTCGGCCACGCTCGACTGCGCAAGCTTGGCGGCATCAACCTCGGCTTGCGCTTCCGTGGCTTTCTCGGCGTGAGCCGATATTTCCGCTGGTTTGCGCGCATGCGCGGCTGCCGCCCGCGCGGCGAGAAAGGCGGCCTGCCCCGGCGGGCCAACTCGGCGAATGCCTTGCGGGCGGCTTCGAGGACTTCGATGGCGTCGTCGCCTGCGTCCTGCGTGGCGGCGTCTTCGGCAAACCTCGCGCAGGCATTGCTGACAGCCGAAATCTGGCCGTTGGCGACGCCTTGCTCCAGCAACCGCTTCAGGAGCCGCGCCTTAATCTGGACCGGTTTGATGTCGAACCCCGCGGCGACTATCGCATCGACGGCCTCGATAGCTAGGTCCACCGCGCCCGCGTCGCGAGCCAACTCGCCCGCGCGGCGAAACAAGACGAACTGCTCGGCAGTTTTCCCGCTGTCTTTCTGGCCGTAGTCCAATAGCTTGCGGGCCAAGGCCGCCTCCGAGGCCGGGTCGCCGGCACTGCTCGATTTGTAAATCTCGTCGATTTCGGCGATAAGCTTTTTCTGCTCGTCGGGCGATGGCGCCGGAATCTTGGGCGCCGGTTTTTCCTCGCTCGACGGCGCTGGCCCTGCGGAGGATGGGTCGGCGGGGGGCTTGGCTCCCGGCGGCGTATCCACGTCCGACCCAGGTTTGGAGAAGCGGCGGTTGAGGTTCCGCCGGTCGTTGAGGACGGGTTGCCCGAAGCGCCGACGGCCGGACTTTCCGGCTTGGCATCAGCGCGGGCGATTTCCATCGGTTTTGGTGCTGCGGCGGATGTCGCCTCCTTGGCAATCGAGGAGTTTGATTCTGACGATGCTTTCGTCGAGGGTTTCGGCTTCGAAATCGGCGCGGCTGCATTCGCGCTCTTTCGCAGTGCCGATGCGGAGCCGGCCGTGTTGGTCGAATCGTCAGCGGCCGCCTGCTCACCCGGTCTGCTGCCGCGCAGAGAATCAGTGCGATACCGGCCAAGACGATCGCGGCCATAATTGCAGCCGCAGCGATGAGCAGCGGCGTGCTGGAGCGCGGCAGCTTCTCTGCGGCCTTTAGCGATTGCCGATGCGCCGATGCGCCCGCCTGTAGCGGAGGCGCCTGTTGCTATCGGCATCGCGAAAATTTCATCCAGACCCGACTCGGCCGGCTGGGCCACGACGAGGCTCTTCTTTGGCGCGAGCCTCTTGCGAAGTTCCTCATCGTAGGTCGCCTTTTTCGCCGCGTTGAGCAGGCAGACGCGGGCCGCGGCCACTTCGTTCAGCAGGCGCTGCGACTCGGCCGCGTGCTTGCCGGACTGAAACGTCCGCAGATGGGCCATGCGCTGGTTGGCGGCGTTGTCGATGACCGAAGGGCTGGTTTCCAGGGCCGGGATTCCCAGCAACCGGTAGTAGCTGGCGGGTTGCTCCGCCGCAGGTATGCCGAGCCATTCGTGATAGGGGTCGAATATCTCGGACATGGCGATCTTTGAAACTCCAAGTTTCTTCTACCTGCCCCACAACCCTGAGTAAAATTATATCATCGGCCCGAGCATTTTCAATTGGCGGTGGAGCGTGGCGGCAAAGGCGGACACTTCGGTTTTCGTTGTTGGCAAGGAGAATCCAGCGCAGTCCGTCGTTCGCCGTGTCCCGCATGCCGTGCGGGACGCGGCGAGCGGCACTTGGCGTGGGGTGCGTTCGGTTGACCCGTGGTAAACCACGGGCCTGGCAGCGCCTTCGGCGGAAGTGGCCATGAATGGCCATCAGACCCCTACCCCACGCGTTTCATCCGCTCGTAGTATTGCAGCAGGTCGTCGAGAGTGGGCGGGACACCGGGCGTCGGAGCGACAGGTTTTGGAGGTTCCTCCGGCGAAGGCGCGTCGCTCGGACGGAAATCCGCGGCTGCAACCGGGCCGGATTGAGCGGCCGTGGACTCGAACAATTCCGACAGCCATTTCCGCCGGCGGGCGGCCTCCGTCCACCAGGCGTGGATGCGGTCGTGGTTGATCGGTACCCAGCGGGCCTCCTGCCGCCCGCTTGTAAAGGATAATGATTTCCAACAGGGCCGCGGACACCTCGGTCATGCCGCGGCCCTGCGGCGACTCGACGAACTGCCGCACTACCGCCCAATTGTCGCCGAAAAGGTCCGTGTAATGGACCTGCGTGATGACCAGCTCCAGGCGATGGTCGAAGCGCTGCAGCGATGTGAGCACGGCTTGAAGAGCGCCTCGCGTCGGCTGATCGGCGGACAGAAGAGACCGCGAAATGCCTGGATCGTCGTCGGGCGGTCGTGTTTGGGGACTCGCCGGCGAAAGCTTTTGAGGAGCGATGGCACCAGCCGCTTCGCCCGGCGTTTCGGCTCTTTGCGGCCGCTTCGATCTCTTGCGGCGGACGTAAACGGTTAGAGCCGCGACTCCCGCGATTATCGCAGCGGCCAAAAGATAGGGCAGCGCCACGATGAACGCGGAGAAGGCCAGTGACATCGCCCGCCAAATGAGCCAGACGATTTCGACCACGACCGCGACGACGAGCGCGAAGACAATGGCGATCAGCAAGAGCCGCACAAAGTGATAGAGAAGGTCGTTCTCTTGGCCGATGACTTTTTTTAGCCAGCGGTCCACGCGGCGGGGCACTTCTAGGAACTTGTCGAGATTGCTCATGGCGGGAACGATTCCAGTCATTTGACCGCGACGTACGTGTCAGGCTACAATCAGCATGATCCGGTTTGCGATGGGATTCAAGGGGGCGAGCATCTTGGCTGGCAAGCGATTGAGCGAACGAGGCAGCCCGCGGCGGATTTTGACGTTCCCGGCGGGGACCTCTTTCGCCAGCGCGGGCTGGCCCCCGATCCGGCGGCGGCGATACCGGCGGTGTTCGTCCGTACGCCGACCTGGCATCCTTTCCTCTACCGAAAGCGGATCGATCGCGTCGAAAAAGCCCGGCCGGGCGATCTGGTGGCCGTTTATGGCCCGAACGATCGCGTGCTGGGCTATGGCCTTTACAATCCGCGGAGCGAGATCGCCGTTCGCATGACTCTTTTACGGCGACGAGCTGCCCGACGATGACCGCATGGCAGACGAAGCTCGATGAAGCCGTCGCGCTGCGCCGCGACCTGCTTCGCCTGGACGACGTGACCGACGCCTACCGCGTAATCCATGCCGAGGCCGACGGCCTGCCGGGCCTGGTCGTGGACCGCCTAGGCGACGTGCTCTCGGCCGAGGTCTACACCTTGGGGATGTACCAGCGGGCCGAAGCGATCCTCGCCCGATTGGCCGCCGCTGCTGGGCACGCGCCACACGCTGGTGCGGCCCAGCCCGCAGTTCCTCAGCCAGGAAGGGCTACGAGCCGCCGGGCTTCGCCTCGCCGGACTTGCCGCAGGAGGTGACGATCCGCGAATATGGCACTCGGTTTCGCGTCCGCTTCGTCGGCGGGCACAAGACCGGGCTTCTTCTGCGACCAGCGCGAGAACCGCAAGCGGCTGGCCGAGTTTCTGCGAAGGCCGCACGGTGCTCGACCTCTGCTGCTATACGGGCGGGTTCGCCGTGCAGGCCAAGTGTCTAGGCAAGGCGGCCGAGGTGACGGGCGTCGATCTCGACGAGGAGCCGCTGCAAGCTGGCCCGCGAAAACGCCAACTTGAACCAGGCGCGCGTGCGTTTCGTTCAGGACGATGCCTTCGCCTACATGCGCGAGATGCTGCGGCTGGACCGCCGCTACGACGTGGTCGTGCTCGATCCGCCCAAGCTGATCCGCTCGCGGGCCGAATTGGAGGACGGCACGCGAAAGCATCTTCGACTTGAATCGCCTGGCGATGCGGCTGGTCAAGCCGGGCGGGCTGATGTTAAGTTGTTGCTGTTCGGGACTGTTGAAAGAAGCCGACTTCGTGCAGCTCTTGCGGCAGTCGGCCTATCAGTCGGGCGAGCTGATTTCCGCGGCGACGGAGGAAGCGTCGGAGAAGCACGCCGCGCGGCCGATGCAGATTCTCGCCCGCAGCGGCGCGGCGGCCGATCATCCGGTTTCTGCCACGGTGCCGGAAACGGAGTATCTCAAGGCGGTGTGGATGCGTTTGGGGTAATGTCACTTTTGGAACCGCGTCAGGCGCTCTTTGTAGAGCGTGCCGTCGCCATCCAATTCGATGCAGCGGCGGGCCAACTGGATGGCTGCCGGGCGGTTTCCGCGGCGAAACTGAACTTCGGCCAGCGTGTCGAGGATTCCGGCCGATTGCGGCGCAAGTTCCACCGCGCGCTGGGCGTTGGCCAGGGCCATATCGAGATCGCGATCGAGATTGGCCGCCAGCCAGGCGAGTTCGTTGCGGCAGCCAGCGCATCGCGGGAAGTCGCGGCAGTCGGCCTGGAGCCGATCGGCCATACGGCGATAAAGGGCGTCCGCCTCCGCCGTGCCGCCCCGTTTCCGCAATTCGGCGTCGCAGTCCAGCGCCAACTGCACGTCTTCAGGCATAATGGCCTCGGCCTGGTGAATCTCCTCGATCGCCGGGGCCGTCTTGCCCGCGCGAAGCAGTTCGCGGGCGGCGAACCGGTGAGCCGACGCCCGCCACTGCAAGAGTGATTTTGACCCCGACCACGCAGTGCTAACGAAGGCGGCACGCGTCAGCGTGTATTCCGTCGCAAGCCGCTGCCAGATCGCCGCCACGTTCGCCGTTCCAGGTTTATCGTCATCGACATCGACCATGCTACCCAGCGTCCAGACAATCGACTCGTCGTGCGGCGGCGAAGCCGCATTACTAACTGCCGCTGCCGCGATACTTCTTCGTCCTGATGCAAGCGATCGAGCGTTTGCGCCAAAATCCTGCGGCTGTTGCCATCGCCCAACGGCAGCATTAAAGCCACGTCCATTTGTTTTCGGCCTTCTGCCTCCTTGCCGCGCTTAACCTTTGTCCAGTCCAGCAAATAAAGGGCTGATGCATTTTGGGGTCCTTGCCCCATACCGCCTCGAAGTCATGGGCAGCTTCGTCCCATTTTTTCAGGTCCAAGTAGAGATTGCCTCGCTCGAGGAGGGTCTGCTCGGCGAGGTCGGCGGCGACGATGGCAGCAAGGCATTCCGCGGCCAGCTTAGGTTCTCCCTGGCGTTGACAAAGCGTCGCGAAGCGCCAGCAGCTTGCGGGCTCGATCCTCGGCGTTGTTGAATCGACCGTCGGCCGTCGTATTGCCGGACCTAATATCCGCTGCAACGCGGGTCGCCAACGAGCGAAACTCTTCCGCCCGTTTCGTATCGAGCCTGGCCGCCATCGCATGTCGAAGGCGCTTTAACTCCGCCAGTCGATCCTTGTCGGGGAATTGTTTGCAGAGCCCGTTCCACAAAAGCACGGCGCATGTCTCCTGGCCGCGGTACATGCCCGCGATCACTCGCTCTGGATGCTCAAGCTTCAGCGACAACAGTTTCGATGCTAATTCGTCGCAGTGATCGGGCCGGCCGGTTTCGGCGTCGGTTGCGACCAGAAAACTAACGTCAAACTGCCAGTCGGTTTCGGAGATGTGATCTTTCAGCATCGCAAGGTAAGCCTCGATCAACTCGTCGGCATGCCGGTCCTCTCCGACCTGGTGCAGTTCGTAATACACTCGACATGCGAGCCAGCGCCGCTGTTGATCGGGGACGGCTTTTCCATTCTTTAGCCAAGCGAGCCAGTCAATCTTTGCCGGCAAGGGGACGCCGATCTTGACGAGGCGAAACGCCTCCTTCGTGCGGTTCTGCGAAGCCAGAATGTCAAACGCAGTTGTCAGGTGCTCCTGCGCGATGCCTTGACGAGCTCGTCCGTGCGATCGTTGAGAAACAGCGCGTTAACAACTCCGGATTCGAAGAAATCGGGTTGCTGCCGCATCGCCTTGATAACGACTGCGACGGCCTCATCGCACGCTAACTTCTCGCCCGCCAGATTGCGGGCGGTGATGATCTTCGCGAGCTTCTCCCGTGAAGTGAGCCGGTCAGAGGCCGACTCGCTCACCAGCTTGTTGAGGTCGGTCTTGGCGTCGATCGCGGCAAGCTCCTTCCAATCGCCGTTTTCCGCGAGGAAGCCTTCCAGCAGGTTGTCGTCCTTGACCGCCTTGGCTGCGACAACAGCGCCGGCCAGGTCGCCTTTGGCGCGAAGCATCCACGCCAACTGGCGCTGGACGTTCTGGTCGCCGGGGCCGAGTTTGGCGCGCAAGCCGGACGATCTCCGCATCGAGCTTGCCGCGGCTGAGGAGCAAGGCCGCGTAGTCCCGCGTCAGATCGTCGCCCGTCGAGTTGCGAAGCAGGCGCTCGGCGCTGGTGAAATTGCGTTGGGCCAATCGCATGCGCACGGCAAGCCCGATATCGGACTTTGCGGACTCTGGACCGGCCGATCCCTCGATGCCCAAAGCGAGTGGAGCCAGACGGCTCAACTGCTCGCGCCGCCGCCGGTTGAGCTCCAACTCAATCAATTTCCGCAGCAGTTCGCCCTTGCCGGCATTCAGCAACTCTTCGCGATCTGCCGTTTTACCGTGAGATTGCCGATGCGGAAATTCGTAATCTGGGCGACCAATTCACGCGGCGTATCGGGATAAACTCCCAGATGAAACATCGCGACGATATGCCGGGCACGAGTGACCACTTCGAAGTCGTCGCTCTCGGACACGGCCCTTTCCAGGGCCTCTTGCGCTCAATGCCGGCATTCCAAAGTTGTTGCGAAGCCCTTTCCCGAACGAGATATCTCGGACTGCCCAAGTCGGCAATCGCTTGTTGGACCAACTTGCTAGGCGAGGCCGGCTTTACTTTGACGAGATCACCCGGCGGCAACTGCTGGGCGAGGCACGGCCGCAGGCAAGCCAAGGACATAGCAGCGAGCATCGAGATGCGCAGTTGCGCGATCATGGGCTTTTCCTGGGTCGGCGGGCGGCCAGGGGGAGAGGCGGGAAGTAAGCACGTCGCAGTCCCTTATTATACCAAGCTCGCACGAAGGTGGGCGGTTGGCAAATGAGAGTGAGCGGAAGATTGCCTGTATCGCCGTTTTTAGAAGCCGGCAGATTGGCCGTTCACGGGCGAATTCCAACGGCGGGACGAGGTCGCGTCGCCGATCGTCGGGAAGGCCGAAATGCGAAGGCGTGCGGCGCCCATTGGAACGAGCGTCACGGTTTCGACCGGCTGGTCGGAGAAGACCGGGCTGTCCTGTAACGGCGCAACGAGGCCATAGCGGTCGAGCGTCCACTCGGGGATTTTTCGCGCCTTCGCCGTCAGCATGATGGGAACGTCGTCAAGCGTGAAGGGGAAATCGCTCGCGGGCCAGTCGCGCTTGATAATCTTGAATGAATCGGCCGGGCCCTTATCGTTCAGCACAAGGCCGTAATTCCAGGGGCTGTCCGGATAGATTTCCCACGACGGCCAGAGCGATGCGTCGGCCCCTTTCTGCCAGTGCGAATCGCCGATGGCGGTCTTTGTGCTGTCCTTGCGCTCTAGCCGTTCGGCGATGCGGAGCGAGAAGGTCAGCGGCCCGTAATCGACGCTGACGCTGTTGTGGTTCCGCTCCCACTTGCGCAGCGAGATCTTCATCGGAAGCGAGAAGCGTGACCTTGTCTCCGTCCTGCCAGGTGCGATCAATGCAGGCGAACTGGCCCTTCAGCGCGGGCACGACGGCGACGGGGGTTTCGTTGTTGACCGACAGATTCGCCGACTCGCACCAGCCCGGAATGCGGAAGTAAAGCGGGAAGGCGACCGGCTTATCGAGTTTCAGCGTGAATCGCAGGGTATCCTCGAACGGATAATGGGTGTCTTCCGCGATGTGGACGACCGTGCCGTCGCCGACCTTGGCGGCCACTTCGCTTGCGGAGTAGATCGCGGCGCAGGGCCGTTGTCGGGCGTGGCCATCCAGAGATGCTTGGCGAAATAGGGCCAGCCCTGCGAGTGGTTGTGCTGGCAGCAGCGCGAGCTGAAGGGGTTCATCATCAAGAACGGGCCGCCGTTCTCGATGCCGGGCGAGTGGTTTTTGCCGTCGCTCACGGCCATGTTCGGCGCCGTCAGGTCAGCGCAGCGAGCGGAAGTCGGGCATCACCGCCGCCGGATAGGTGTTGAAGGCCACGTCCTCGCAATGGTCGCCCCATACGGCGTCTGCGGTGAAGCAGAGCATCAGCTCGTCGGACAGCATCTGCTCGACGGCGCCGCACGTTTCAATCGCTTGCCGCGGATCGCTAAAGCCCGGTCGGGCGTTTTCGTCCGCGCCGAACATTCCGCCCGGCACCTGGCCGTAAAGCTTGCGGACGTTGTATTGCACGTCGTAAGACGACTGGAGGTCCCAGAGGTCTTTCGTTTGCCGGAACCAGGTGGCCGGCTCACGAAAGGCCTGGGCGATATTCACGTTATGCCAGTTGGGCAGCGAGGCGTGCTGGTCCCAGTCGGCCGTGCGGCGATGGAGCTTCTCGCCGAGCTTCAAAAGTTCGGGATCGCCCGTGATGTTGTACAGCCACTGGACGATATAGAGATTATCGCCGCCGCGCATGTGCTGCCAGTAATCGACGAGGAAGCGTTCGTCCGGCACGGCAAGCTGGTAGTGGAAGTAGCGGGTCATCAAGTCGATGACGCGCTTGTCGCCGGAATGTTCGTAATACGTCTGCAGGCAGTAGAGCATGAGCATGTTGGCCCAATAGTCGCGAGCGCCGTTGGCGAACCGCTGATCGGGGCCGAAATCGCCGTCGGGGCGCTGGCTGCGGAGCGCACCTTCGATCCAGATCTGGCTCTCGGCGATCATTTTCGGATCGTCGAGCAAATAGGCGAGCTGAATGTAGCCGCGAAGCCAATAGGGAACTTCCTCCCAGCCGAACTGGCCCTTGCCGTTCGGGCTGAGCCAGGCGTTGTCGTCCTTTTGCAGCCAGGCACTGATTTCGCCGAGATTGCCCGTCAGGCCGTCTCGCTGTCGCTGAAGATCAGACCAATAGCCAGCCTTTGGGGTGAACGGCCCCGATCGGCAGCGTCAGCAGCGGACTCGGCGCGAGCGGGGCGCGATTGGAGAGATAATAGCGGTTCGTATGCGACTGGGCCTGACTTTGCAGCCGAACGTCGGGCCGGGGCGACGGGGCGGCGGAGGCCGATGCCTGGGACCCAGGCGTGACGTCGGCCAATCCCACGTCAATTCCCTGGCCGCCTACCGTTTGATGGCAATGCACGGCCACGAGGATCTTCGCGCCGGGCTTCATCTGTTCCCGCGCTTCGTGAGAGATTTCCAACGGGACGTAGCTGGTGACGAAGCCGGCTTCTTCCGCGGCGAGGATGCCATTGACGTAGATTTCCACGTCTTCGTCGTGGAAGCAAACGAACTGCAAGTCCTTATGCGGGTCCTCGGGTACGGTCATTTCGCGGCGGAGCCAAATGTCGTCAGTGGACCAATTCGTATGCCGCACGAATCCAGGTGGATTGGTGCCGAAACCGGCCCGGCTTTCTTTCCAATTGGAAGCATCGAAGTCGGGCTTGGTCCAATTTTCGGCCGGCTTGGCCGTAGTGAAGCGCCAGCGCCTGCTCAAGCGGAACAATAATGCGGACCTGCGGCGCCACGGGCAGGGGCGCCCAATTGGCAGGCTTCAAGGTGTCGCGGGAGGCCCACTTCTTCCACAGATCCCGGTCGCTGAGCATCTTGATGAAAAAACCGCCGACGACGGGCCGCGCATGCATGCCGCCGCTACGAATTCTGTCGGTCACGTAGGAATCGGCGATGGGGTCGCGGGTGGTGGTGTTGGTCAGGTAGTCATAGATCGGGGCGATGATGGCCTCGAAATCGGCCTGGTCCTCGGCCATCGTCGCGCTCCAGAAGGACCAGTCGGTTTTGGTCAGATGCGTGCGCGAGTCCAATGGCACACCATAGCGGAGCATGACCTTCTTGTAGTGCGCGACCTCCTTTTGAGCCACTTCGGACGGGAAGACGTTCAGCCCGAGCAGGCGGTCCCAGACGAGGTTGTATTTCTGGCTCCAGGTCCGCGGCTTGTCGAATGCCAGGCGGTAGTGATCGCCCTCGGCGGCAACCTTCATCCAATGCTTGGCGTCTTCCTTGGCTAGCGCGAAGTATTTCTCGGCGGCCACGTTGTCGCCGCGCATGCGGCAGAGATCGCCGTAGGCCGCCAGACCGAGGATCGCCTTGACCGAGAGGTTGGCATTGTGGGCCAAGTGGCCCATGAAATCGTCCGTGCAAAGCTGGTTTTCCGGGTCGAGGCCGTATTTCTCCAGATACTTCGCCCATTGCGTGAGCTGCGGCCACCACGGCGCGACGAAGTCGGCGTTGCCTTCGGCGTGGGCTATGGCGTCGCAGAGGATCAGCATGTTGCCGCTTTCCTCCACGGGCATGCCCTCGCCGCCGTCATCGCGGCCGAAGACCAGCGGATAGGTGCCTAGATCATGCGGGGCATTAGGGAACTTCCAGTGCGGCGAGGCCGAATACATCAACACGTGGACGAGCGAGGCTTTGGCCAGCGACGGACTGAGGAAGATCCAGATCGGGTCCATCGGGAAGAACACGTCCACCGTGGCGATGTCGCCATTGCTCGTGTTTTCCTTGGTGAAGAAAAGCGGCTGCTTGTTCGCGTCGGCGGCCAGTCCGTTTGCGGCGACACATTCGCGATACGACAAGGCCGTGATCTTAGCGTATTTCTCGCCGCCGAGTCTTGGTCATGTCCGCCATCAGCTCGCGATCGAACTTCTCGCAGCGGGCGAGAATCTTCGGATAATCGCTCGTCGCGGTTTGCAAGAGTTGGTCGATCTTCACGCCGTTGCGGGCCCAGTAGGGGAGCAGCTTCTGGCCGTAATACTTGATGGCGTAGATTTCGTCGTAGGCGACGATGACCTGCCGCTGGACGGCCTCTGCCCCGACGCTGCCCAGGTCAAAGGCGAACGCCAGCGCCGGCTCGGCATTATTGACGGGCCGCGGCATGTCGCTGTCGTCGGCGTCGGGCAACGATCCGTTTTGGACGAATTGATCCGCTAGCTTATCGGCAGCGCCGATCGCCGCCTTGGATTGTTTGCTGGGTGCGGCGGCATAAGCATAGCCCCAATTGATGCGGTGATCGTCGCCGCAGGAGCCGAGCACGTTTTGCGTCTTTGTACCCGCGCGAAGAAGCGTCAGTTCGCCGCTGGTGCTTCGCGACCATTCGACGCGTTCGCGCGTGTTATTGACCGCGAGCTGGGAACTGGTGCTGTCGTAAAGTTGCACTTCGTGCTTGCCGCCGTCGCTGGAACGGACCTGCCAGGTGATATAGCTCAACGGCCAGGAATAGAGGTCGAGATCGTCCGGCAGCGCGGGCTCCATGAAGGTCATCGTTACGTGGACGCCCGCTCCTTCGAACTCGTAGATGCTGCGGGTCGGCAGGACTTCCACCGACTTCTGCTCAAGCGGCGGCACGCTCGTCGGCTCCGCGCCCATCAAACGGTACGACTTGCCGTCGATGCGGATCAGGCTGACTAGCGAATGGTTGTGGCGCGTCCAGTGCTTCGTCGTCGACCCGTTCAGTTGATCGCTTTCCGACCAGATGCTGAGAAACGGGTTATACGTGACCAGCGGGACCGCGGGCGGGCGGAAGGATTGATTTTCAGCCGTTGCACGGACTGGAGCGGCGGCGACGGCGGCTCTCCAAGGAGCAATCGACGCGAGCGCCGCAACGAGCACGAGGCATGATGTTCTTCGAATTCTGGTCATGGGATTGTCTCTCCTTGGGTGGTGATAATGTGATGTGCCAATAGCAATGGAGCGCACCGTTCAGCGGCGCGACCGTTCGTTCGCTTTAAGTTCGTTTGATTTGACGTTGCAGCGCTCGGCCCAGGCTTCCCATTCCTGTGCCAGACGCGCGGCAACTTCGGGATATTGGGCGGCGAGGTCGTGCAGTTCGGCGCGGTCGGCATCCATGTCGTACAACTCCCAAGCGCGGCCATGAATCGCCACGAGCTTCCATTTGCCGTCGCGGACCGCGCGATTGTGCTCGTGCTCCCAAAACAGCGTTCGTTGCCCGGGCACTTCGCCGCGCATGGCGGGCAGCAGGCTTTGGCCTTCCAGGGCAACAACCGCCTCGCCGTTGAATGTGGTTGGATAGGTCGCGCCGGCAACGTCCGCGCACGTCGCCATTATATCAATTATGTGTCCCATGCGGTGGTCGGTTTGCCCGGAGCACTTCATGCCGGCCGGCCAATGCACGATCAGCGGCGTGCTGATGCCGCCTTCGTGAACGAAGTGCTTGTAGAGCCGCCAGGGTGTGTTGCAGGCGTTGGCCCAGCCGGATCCATAGCTGAAAAGGCTTCCCGGTCCGCCCATGCTGGCCAGTTCGGCGCCGCGGTGCAAGACGTTCGGCGCGCACGGGTGTGCCCATGTTGATGCCGGTGCCCGGCTTCGGCGCGGCGACGGGCCGCAGATCGAAGCCAAACGGCTCCCACTCGCCGCAGGCGCCGTTGTCGCTGAGGAAAAGGATCAACGTATTCTCGATCTCGTGGTGCTCCCGAAGGTCGGCCAAGATGCGGCCGATATTGCGGTCCATCCCGGTGACCATGCCCGCGTAAACGGCCATGCGTGGGCCAAGTCGGCGCGGCGGTCGGCGGGCAGCGAGTCCCAAGGCGGATTCACGCCGTCGGCGGTCAGCGAGCCCAGCCGTCGCGCGACTTCCCGATCGGGAATGATGCTCCGCGGAGTGAGCGGCGCGTCTTCCGGCAGCAGGGCGAGCTCTTTCTGCCGCGCCAACCGCTGCCGGCGGATTTCATCCCAACCCCGTGCGTAGTCTTCAGCGTTACCCTGCATATCACCCGGAAGCGACTGCAATGGGAAATGCGGCGTTTGATAGGCAACGTAAAGAAACCAGGGCGACGGCTCGGTACCCGGCTGCGGGCGGCGGAAGTCGTTGAGGAAGTCCAGCGCACGATCGGTAAGGGCGTCCGTGGCGAAGAACTTGCCCGGCTCGAATCGGGGCGGCGCCCGGCCAGCGGGAAGCCGCGTCATCATCCGCGGCTCCCAGGAATCGACGGCATACCCGCGCACGAAGCCGTAGAAGTCGTCAAATCCGCACACGGTCGGCGGCTGATGGTCGCCGACGTGCCATTTGCCGGCCATCGCCGTGCGGTAACCGGCCGTCTTGAGCACCTGGGCGATGGTCACGCAATGCGGCTGAAGCGAACCGCGATAACCGGGCAGCCCCTCGTCCGCCGTCATCGCGCCGATGCCGGCCTGATGCGGATAGAGCCCCGTCAGCAAGGATGCGCACGACGGGCAACACCGCGAGCAATTGTAGAACTGGGTGAGTCTCAATCCACGCGCGGCCAGCGCATCGAGGTTGGGCGTCTTGATCTCGCCGCCGTAGCAGCCGAGGTCCGAGTATCCAAGGTCGTCAGCCAGAATGAGAAGGATGTTGGGCGGGGCCGGATTCTTGGCTTCCGAAGCCGCGATCGCCGCCGGCGGTGAAATCAGCGTGATGGCGACTATCATTCCGAGGTTTAGTCGTTTAGTTGATAACATACGCAGGTAGTTGCAAAAACATTCGCTTGCGGGGATATCCGCCAAGTCTTGTGCCGGCAATTGACGCCGCCGGTAATTGACGCGTCGTCCGCAATACTAGCAGCCGCGTCCGTTAAGAGCACAATTGGCAATCGGTGGGGCGTTTAGCCGCCTTTGGGCCGTTTCAGGTCGAAGTTCAACTCCCGAACGCCCTGGGTGACCTCAATAGACTGATTGTTGCCCTCGGCATTGGCGGGCACTTCGTCGGCCGTGTCCTGGGCTGGTGGAGGGCCGCGTTTGGCCATCTCGGCCATTTCCGCGTGCGATTTGGGGAAATGGAACTGCTTGACGCTGGTAATCATCACTAACTTCTGGCCGGGAGGCACGTTATCAATCTTGTATTTGCCCGCCTCGATCGTTCCACTCAGCGCGACGCCTTGCCTGCCCGGCGGCGCGAAGGTAATCTGGCCGCGTTGGACGGCGGCGCCTTCATAAGTGACCTTGCCGTGGATCGCGGAGCTTGATTGCCGGCAGCCCGAAAGCACCGCGAGCAATGCAGCGAATAATGCCAAACGTTGCAACCGCATGCAAGCCATATTCCTTACTAGTTAGGCAACTGAAAGACTTCCGCGCAGGCGCGAGTGCCCAGCGCACGCCAGATGAACGTGTCGATTTGCTCGCTAAAGAAGCTCACGGAACCGTCAACCATGGCAGCATTGACGCCGGCCGGGTGCATGCTGCGAGCCCGAATAGCGCCGGTCGCGCCATTCGATCCCTGCGGAGACGGAGTGAGCGAAATACAAGGCGGCCGGTATGAAGTATCGCCAACGTCTTGAGGGCAGGGGCCGCAGACGTAATCGGCGCCGGTTGAATTCGGCGTCAGGTTGCCGAAAACGGCCTCCACCCATGTTTCCGTACCACGCTTCGCCGATCGGGCCGCCCCAGGTGCCGTTCGGCTCTGTATGGCAGATCAGTCCTTCGGACAATAACAGCGTCTTCGAAGTGCCGTCGGTCACCTGATTCATCCGCGCCGGCCTTGAACACTGACCCCGCGGAGTCGAAGTTCTGCTCCTTGCGAACCCCCAGGCGCCGACTCCCCAAACCTGGACCGGATCGGCCGAAAGATTCGAAGGCCGGTTGCCATACATGTCCCCGCTGCCGGTGCAGCCTCGATAGCTGCTGCGATAGTAGCTCCACCCCGGACTAGCCATTTCGTTTCCAACTCGGTTGGTATTGTCCGAAGGGCAATAGAAGCCGACGAGGAAGGTTTTCCTGGCCATTTGCAGTCGGGGATCGTCACCCATGGGGCCATTTGGCCCGTTCCACTGTTCGCCAAGCCCGCGGTTGCCCGGGAAGCC
Source organism: uncultured Planctomycetia bacterium (assembly GCA_963707295.1). Lineage (GTDB taxonomy): Bacteria > Planctomycetota > Planctomycetia > Pirellulales > Thermoguttaceae > JANXQG01. The sequence continues at coordinate 2,231,054 of CAVPPL010000004.1, read as the reverse complement.
CGTAAACCCTCCCTTGGTCAACGTAAAGAAGTTGTCATAAACCGACTTCTGTTCGATGTACGGCAAGACGAGTTCGGTCCAGGTGTAGGTGTCCCAGTTGTCGTACTTGCGGCCAAAAGGCAGCATGTCACCAGCAGTAGAGACGAAATTGTTGACGCCCAAGCCGAGCTGTTTAATGTTGTTTAAGCAACTGGCGCACCGGCCGGCTTCGCGCCCGCATTGATGGCGGGGAGCAAAAGGCCGATCAAGATGCCGATGATCGCGATGACGACGAGGAGTTCCACGAGCGTGAAGCCCGGTTTTTTGGCAGGGTGCAAGGAGCGGGGAGCATGGAGCAAGGCCGCTTGCCGCCCGCTCGGTGCTCCACGCTCCAAGCACTTCGCCCCTGAAAATGAGGCAACCTTTCGCGATTGAAATGCGTGTTGAACATGGCCTTCCTCCTTGAGTCGTTCTCCCGGTCCCGCACGCCGGGATTGGTTTTTCGGCTCTATTCTCTCACACCCAGTTCTTGTCTAAGACTCACCAGTCTCTCCTCAATACTACACGTTCTTCCCGCGGCGTGACAAGGCCCATCCACCGAACATCGAGGCGTCGCCGACGGTCAAGCTCGAGCGCGTCGGCGACCGCCTCGTGATCGGCATCGCGGCGTCTTCACCGCCGAAACGGACGTCCAAACCGCCCTCGCCTGCGAACCGCTATCACGGCTGCGGCGGCGCCCGCAATGAGCAGGCCCAGCGTGCCCGGTTCCGGAACCGGCACAACCGCGGCGGCCGCGGGCCCGGCACGATGGCGGCCGGAAACGCCAGCGGGTTGCCAACCGTCACGTTTCCGCCGTCCGGCAACGACTGGCTGGTTGCGGCGATCAGCGTGGCGCCGTTGACCGTCGTGCTGCCCATGTAGGTATTGGTGCCCGACAAGGTCAATTGTCCATTGCCCGTCACCAGCAGCCCGCCGTTGCCGCCTCCGTCCACGAGCAACTGCGCGATGGCAATCGTGCCGCCGTTCGTATCAAGGGTGGTCGTACCGGAATCGACGGTGGCCAGCGTCAGGCCGGAGATAAAGTTGGTCGTCGCACCGCCGGCGGCTTGCAGGGTTCCGCCGCCGAGGTGCAGCGTCGCCGTGCTGGAAACGTTGTTGAGAGTGATCTGTGTTGTCGCCAGCAAGCCGCCGGTGAGGTCAGACGGTGCCGTTGTGGCCGGCGTTCACACCCATCTGAATCTGCTTGAACTGAGCGACACCTCCGGCGATGCTCAAGTGTGCCGTCGGAGTTCTCGCCGACAAATGCGGAAGTCGCGCTATCGACAAGCAAGCCGCCGGTCATGGAGAAAACGCCCGTGCCGCCCGATCCTACGGTAATGTGATTGTTGCTGTGCTGGAGCGTTCCCCCGCTGAAATTGAAATTGCCCGTGCCGCCGCCGCGCCCCACGGCCAGCCAACTGTTGGTGATCAGCACGCCGCTGCCGCTGAGGTTATAAGTGCCAAGCGTAGTGGTGTCGCCGTTTTCCGGCACGAGGAGTTGGCCGCCGACATTCACGGTGCCGCCGCTCTGATTGAATGTGCCCTGAGCACCGCTGCCGACGGCAACGTCGAAGTTGCCGTTCGTCTGCTGAGTGAGTGATCCGCCGGTCATATTCACGAGGCCCACGGCGCCGTTCCGGCCGACGACGAACCAGTTGCCGACCGTCATAACGCCTGCCGAGAGATTTAGCGTGCCGTTGCCTTGGGGGCTGGTGCTATTGACCTGATTGCCGATCCACATTTCGGCGCTGCTGGTGCTCACGGTGCCGCCGGTAATGTTCAGTGTTCCGGAGGTGGGAAGGGTGCCCGCCCCGCCGTTGCTATCGCCGACGGAGAACACATTGTCCGAGGCGGCCACCAGCGACGTGTTCAACGCGGCATTGCCGCTGATATTGACTAACCCGCTGCCGCCGCCGAAACCGTCAACGAACCGTTGCTGAACATTGAGAATCGAACTGCCGGAGATGTTCACCACGCCGCTGCCGGGCAACGCGGTATTGTCGATGGGCAGGCCGGCGGTGAGGCTTTGGCCAACGGTCATCATCGCATTGCCCGACAGGTTGAGCGTGCCCGAGCCTTCTTCGCCAATGCGGGCCATTTGGCCGACGTTGATGGTGCCGGCCGAGACGTTGTAAAGGCCCACGCCGGTTTGGGCTTCCCCCAAACGCAGCCAGGAGCGGAGATTTGCAAGACCGCCAGTTTGAGTGAACGTTCCGTTGCCGCCTTGACCGACGCGGACGTCGCCCGTCGATAACGTGCCGCCGCTGAAGTTGTAGAGGCCAAGGCCGGTGCTACCGCCAGCGATATAGACGTTATCGTTTGGAACCGCGATGGAACCGGACGACTGGGTCAACGTGCCGGAGCCGTTCTCGCCCACGTTAAGGTGGCCGTAATCGAGGAGGACACTGCTGGAACCGCTGAGGTTGTAGGTCGCGACTGCTCCCGCATTGATGCCCAGGCGCAACCAGTTTTGATTGGCTTGCGAGCCGATCGTCACAATACCGCCCGCTTGATTGAACGAGCCGGTGCCCGAATCCGTGCGGATGTCGCCCGAGTTGAGGGTTCCGTTGCTGATGTTGTAGGCACCCGAGGCGCTGGCAGCTCAAACCGAGGTATGTGAAGTCACCGACTCCGAGCGGCAGAGATACCATGCCACCGGTCTGATTCACGACGCCTTGTCCGGTGCCATTTTTGCCGACGTAGAGCGAACCATTGATGTTGGCCTGGCCGCCGTTCACGTTGAACGTGCCGCTCAGAGCCGTCCAAGTCGCCAACATTTAAGAACGTAAAAGCGTTCATTGTACCGCCGTTCAACGTATAAATCGCGTTGCCCGGCACGGGCAATTGAGGCATAGGCCAGGCCGACGCTGGAGTTGCCCAGCGTGACGACCGAATTATCATTCTGCGTGAAGGAGCCATAGCTGCCGCTCGAATCGGCGATGCTGAATGAGCCGGCGACGCCGCCGACGTTGAGCACTGCGTGCCGCTGAGGGCCACCGTGCCGGTGCCCGACGAGGCCGACGACGAAGGGTCCGTTGACAGACTGAATGAGGCCGCCGCTCGAACTGAGCGTTCCCGATGAGTTGGCGGCGAAAGCGATCGAAACTGGAGCGACCAGAAGCGTGCCCCCGTTGACGGTTACCGAGGCCGAGTCCCGGGAGCCGGGCCGCCAATATCAGTGGCGCTATCGCGCCGAGGCATCGCCCATGATACCGCCGGAGTTGATCGCAACGCTGCCACCGTGCAGGTCGGTCTCGCCCGTCCACACAGTTTGGGCACGTTGACATTGAGCGATCCGGACCCGTTCATCACGAGGCTCGCCCCTCCGGTAAATAACCGGGACCGGAAAGCGTCTACGCGCTGGCCGCGTTGGTGAGAGTGATCGTCAGGGACCCGATGCTGAAGGTCGAAGCGATGCTGATGTTCCCGTCGAGCCACCGAGGTCGGAGAGAGTCACATTGTCCAGGTTGTAGAACTTGTCCACGGCGGCCGCGCAAACTATACCAATTCTGGGTTGTCGTGTCGCATGTGGTGCTGTTCGTGCCCAGCCAAAGGAGGTTCCCGGAGAGGCCGCGCTTACGTCGAGCAAGACCATATTCGCCATGCTCGTCGTATCGACCGCAGCGTCTGCCGGCTCAGCGGCAGGCCCGTCAATGAAAGGTTGGACAAGGCCGACGACGTTCCATAGTTCAATAGATCGTACGACCCCGACTGCAAGCCGCCATTGAGGAGGTTTGAGATGTTGAACTTCACATTGTTAAGGCTCACGTTGCCCGCGACGTTAATCTGGTCGTTCCCTGACGCCGCCGAGTTGGAGAGCTTGAAGGAGAGGATTCCTCCATTGCTCGTCAGGGCGCCGGGCGATAGAGTGCCGACCTGGGCCGGGTTCAGGATCGTGTAGCCCGGCGCTGAGTGCCGTTGGCCTGCAGCGTGATGCTGGAGGTTGCCCCGTCGCCGCCGAACGTCGCGCCCGAGGCGACATTGATGCCGCTGGTGTTCGTAAAGCCGCCCGTGACCAGCAGCTTGCCGCCGGAAATCTGGGTGGGGCCTTGGTAAGTGCTCTGGCCGCTGGAGTTAAGCGCAGTGACGCCTGAACCGGTGAACGTCAGGCCGCCCGTGCCGCTGTTAGAGGCTAGGGTGGCAACGTCCAAGGCTCGCCCGGAGCCGCCGCCGCCAGTCGATATCGTAACGGTGGGAGCGAACGAGTAGCCCGACCCCGGATTAGTGATGACGATTCCGCTGATGCTGCCGCCGGAGATCGTCGCCTCGGCGGTAGTGCCGGAGCCGCCGCCCCCGCTGATCGTAATCACCGGGGGATTGATGTAGCCCGAGCCGCCGACCGTCACGGGAATGAAGCTCACGCCGCTGTCGGAAGGCGCCAGAACAGGGCCTGGCCGATGGTGATGCTCTTGCCGTTGTTGTCGATCGTGCCGCCGCTGGAGTAGATCGTTGCGCTGTTCAAGCCGGCGAGAAATGTACTGCCGGCATTGCTGCTGGCCTGCAGGTATCCGCCGTTGATGTTCAGGATTCCGGTGCCGGAACCGAACGTCACGGCATTGGTTTGAACGAATCCTCCAGTGATGTTGAGTATGGCCGTGCCCGCAACGTTGTTGGAAACGACGATATTCCCGTTGGGAACTACCAGGCTGCCGCCGCTGACCGTGGCGACCGCGTTTCCGCCGCCGCGGTTGAGCGTCAGGTTGCCGGAATTCTGGTGTAAAGCTGCCGCCAATATGCAAAAGGTTTGCTCCCGTGCCGCCGTAGTTGATTGCCGTCGATGTGGTGACTGTGACCGTGCCGCCGGTCTGGTTGAAAATCGAATTGCCGTTGCTATTGCCGAAGCCCCCGGTATTGAGGTTCACCACTCTCAGGCTGCCGCCGGACATGTTATAGGCGCCGTAAGAGCCGTCCCAACGGCCCAAGGCGATGACTCCTTGGACGTTGACCGTTCCAGCGGTTTGATTTACCACGCCGTTGCCGGCTGCCGACTGTCCTACCGCCAGCGGATCGTCCGAATTCGTCAGATTGATTATGCCCGTGGAAGCCAGGTTCAACGTGTCCGTCGTGCCGTCCCATCCCACGCTGATGCCGGTCATCGTGCCGGCCCCGGTGATTGTGGCCGTGGCGCCATTGGCATTGCCGCCGCTACGATTGCCGAGCATGAGTGCCTGGCTGTTTCCGCTTTGGTTCACGAGGCCGAGCACGTTGAATGAACCGCCCAGCACGAGGTTTCCGGTGCCGTTGACGTTAATCGCATTGACCGCGCTGGTCGTACCGCTCGTCAAACCGGCCAAGGTCAGCGTGTTGCCCGTGGTGGTGAACACGTTCGCCAGGCGTCCGACGAGGCTCACGGTGCCGCTAAACGTCAGGGGGTTGGCGGCGGCAATGTTGGCGTTGTAAAACGGGATATTGCCCGTTACCGTCATCGGACTGGCGTTCAAAAAGCCGCTGGAACCGGAGATGCCGGTGACGGATAAACTGTTGACCCCGGCCGGCAATTGCAATGTCCCGCCGTTTAGGCTCATGTTGAGGTTGTAATTGCCTGTGAATGCAGGCAAGGCCGTGGTGGATGCAAAACTCAGGACTCCGCCCCCTACGGCCGTGGCGCCCGTATATGAATTTGTCCCGTTCAACGTCAATGTGCCCGCGCCCGATTTATTCAATCCGCCGATGCCGGTCATGACGCCGCTGAACGTCGTGCTTGTATTATCGAATCCCGTGCTCAAGTTTCCGGTGGCCAGCGAGACATTGCCCGTGCCAGTGAGCGAACCGATCACGAGGTCGGGAGTAAGCTGAGGGCTTCCGGCCGCGCCAATCGTGACGGTGCCGCCCGACGTGTCGGGTCCGGAGATTATCGACCAGATGCCGTCGCCGCCGTTCCCCTGGAAGTAACCGGCGACGATGTTGTGCATGCCAGCCGACAGGGTCATTGACCCCGTGGTTGAGGCTTGGGTCCACGGGCTGCCATTGCTTTGAGGAACGCCCGGGACGACGGGCGTTCCATCAATGAAAATCGCTGAGTCATCGTCGTTGACGTTGGTGGGACGGATGAAATTGTAAACGCCGGAGTTCGTAATGTTGATCATGCCGGAGAAATAGGCGATGTAAGCCTGGTTTGCGCCGTGAGTACCGTCGCCAGTATACGGAAACTGCGGAGTGCCGGCCGGCATTGGGCCGACGCTGCCGAGTTTCAACGTGCCGGCGGTCGTTGACAGGCCCACGGTATTGGCTGAAATGAGGCCTTTCGTAGCCACCAGGCCGTTCGCAAGGGCGTACTGCTGGAGGCTGGCATTGCCGTCATAAGCAGCGGCCTGAGCGGTGGTCATTGGGAAATAGAGCGCCGAAAGGCCGATGTTTCCACCGTTCACGGCGAGCGTCGCGCCGGAAGCCACGTTTACCTGGCCCAGGGACAGACCGGAAGCGCCTGAGGCAAGTGTGCCGGAGCTAATCGTGGTTCCACCAGTGTAGGTGTTTTTGCCGTTCAAAACCAATGTGCCGGTCCCGGCCGTGGTGAGCCCCGCCGAGCCGGCAATCAGCGAACTTATCGTGCCGTTGGCGGCGTTGACGGTGATGGTCGGTGTCGTGCCGCCAAGTGTCAGCGTGCTGCCGCTGAGCGTGTAGGCCTGGTCTTGGAACGTGATTCCCCCCGCGTTAACTCCAACCGGATCGAGCGTTACGGTATAGGGGTTCGTGTTGCCGCTGGAGAAGCCGAACTGCGCGGTGTCGGTGCTGTTGGGCCAAGTCTGATAGGCCGATGAACTGTTCCACCAGTTCGCGCTGGAGAGGCTCCACGTGCCGCTGCCATCCGTCGGACCGCCCACGTTTCCGGTCCCGTTGTCCCAAGTGTAAACGGCCGCTGTCGCCGGCAGCGCCATTAGTGCCGCCACAACGACGGTCGCGACTACGGCAAGATTACGAACGGATGCAAGACGATTCAATAGAGCTTTCATGGCATACTCCAGGATTTTGGCAAGTTCACTGCAAATTGAACGGACGAACTAATTAAGGAACTTCATTGGTGGTATCTGAGCGATCAACGGGCGCACTGAGTCTCCGGCCGCGTCTACTGAAGCGCGTGAATTCCCACGCTCGCGGTCGAGAATTCATCCGCACCAGATGCGGCCCGCGAAAGGCATAACTTCCCATTCTGCAATGTAGGAGAATGGCTGTCTTGTCAAGCATTTCGCGCGCTATTTAGGCGATATTACATAATTCACTCCAACGTCAATGTACTGGCCGCCCGTCGTGTTGTGGCAATGCACCGCAATCGTATTCCGGCCCCGGCGCAGGGTTTTCACGGCGGCGGCATCCAACGGCAGTTGCAGGTAACGCGTCACGAAGCCTTCGACGCATTTCACTTGTTTTCCGTTGATATAAATCTCGGCGTTCTCATCGTGGTGCAGTTCCAGGAACAGTCTGCTGCCCTCTCTTTCTGAGTCGCCGGGGACCTCGGCAACGTCGAAGGACTTGCGGAGCCAGATGTCGGAATTGTCCCACACGGTGCGAACCGCGGCGCCGGGCGTGATGTCGGTGCCAAACCCGCCCGGACCGGATTTCCATCGACTGTCGTCAAAGCCGTTTCCCATCCAATCGTTACCCGGGTCGTCGGTGGTGAACCGCCATATCTGCGGCGCATCCTTGCTTGACGGTACAAGCGTTTGCACTTTGGCGACGGCGGCGTTCGGACGGGCGAGTGGGTCGCGGTTCGCCCAGTGTCTTCCCAAGCCGTAGGAATGGATCGCGCGGATGACATCCGGCGGAACCTTGGGCCGCCGGTCGTAGGTAAGGTAGCCGTTGACCTCGCCTTCCACGTCGTAAAGCTGCACATAGGAAAAGCCCGCGCAATCCGGCTGGCTCATCAGTCCCACGATCACGTCGCAATAAAGATCGAGATAGGCGTCCTCGGTGGGAACTTTGGTCGATCCGTATTCTTCCCACGGCCATTGATGATTGTCAACAAGTGGCGGATAGCCGTCGATTCTCCATAGTCCGACCTCGCTGATCACCACCGGCTGTCCCTGATGCCGAAAGCCGGCGCTGAAAGTCGGCAGTCCGGGCTCGATCATGTAATTGCCATTCCGGGCGATTGAGCGCCGCCACTTCTCCCACCAGTCGCGGAAATTGGGAGCGTTGGTGTGCAAGTCGGTGATGTCGGTCTTGGTGTGCCCCCATCCGCTGTTGTCCAAAACGGGGCGGGACGGATCGAGCCGGCGGGTTTCGTCATAGATGCGGACCTTGCTGCCGTTCAGGTTTGGATCGCGGCCTTGTTCGTTGAGCGGCACCCAAGTAATAATCGAGGGATGATTGATGTCGCGCTGGACGCGCGGCCGCCACTCGCGCAGGAAGCCGTCGCAATCGGCGATGTCGCAGCCCCAGTCGGCCATCTCGGCCCAAACCGTCAGCCCCAGGCGATCGCACCAGTATAAGAAACGCGGTTCGGGCACGATCTGATGCTTGCGGATGCTGTTAAGCCCGTAACGCTTTGCCCAGAGCACGTCCTCACGCTGGAAATCGTCGGTGGGAGGCGTATACAGGCCGGTCGGATTGTAGCCTTGGTCCAGGGCTGAAATCAGGAAGAACGGCTTGCCGTTGAGCAAGTACTGCCCGTTGCGGACCTCGATCTTGCGGAAGCCGAGATACGATTTCACGCGGTCAATTTCCCGGCCTTTGTCATCGACCAGCCGCAAATCGAGGTCGTAGAGGCTTGGCGACTCCGGCGTCCAAGCGGCTGGATGAGGAACGCGAAGCGCAACGCCGCTCGTGTTTTCCGCGGCGATCGCCCCCCGAGCCTTGGCCAGCGACTCGCCATTGCGCGTTATCTCGGCCTCAAGGTGGAGGCCGGACGCCGATCCATCCATGCGGACGTCCAAAGCGACCGTGCCCGTATCGACGTTGGGAGTGATAGTCCAGTCGCGAGCATAGGTTGCGCCCACCGCTTCAAGCCAGACGGTCTGCCAGATTCCGGTTACGCGCGAGTAAATGCATCCGCTGGAATGCAACTCGGGGCTTTGCTTGCCGCGCGGCTTCGCCTCGGTGGGATCATCTTCCACGCGGACGACCAGGCGGTTGCCCGCTGGCTTTACGAAGTTGCTCGCATCGAAGTCAAACGGATCGTAGCCGCCTTCGTGAGATCCCAGGCGCTCTCCGTTCAGCCAAACCTCCGCGCGGTAATCGACCGCCCCGAAATGCAGCAGCAAGCGCCGACCCCGCAGCGCCTCGGGCAGATCGAAAGTTCGGGCATACCAGCAGCGCGAATGGATTCCCTCGTCGTGGACGCCGCTGAGCACGCTTTCCGGCGGGAAGGGAACGACGATCTGTTGTCCGCCCAGCTTTGATTTGTACTGCCACTTTTCGCGCTGCCCGACGCCCTCGCGGTCGAAGGCAAACTCCCAGACGCCATTGAGATTGTGCCAATCGCTCCGGTACTTGTCGGGCCGCGGGTGCTCCGGACGCGGAACCGCGCCGAACTCTTTGACGATAGAATCCACCGACCGGGAGACAGGAGCGGTCGTCCGTTGTGAACCTGCAAGCGCTGGGCCCTCCGTATAACTGGCGGCGGATGACGGGCTTGCCCCGCCGTTCACGGCTGCAAACGGACCTCCGCGGTGACGTGCAATCGCGGCTATTCCATACATGTTGGCAGCGGTCCAGTTCAGGCCCAGACCTTGAGTTTCCCCCTTGGGATAGGTCGGCAGGCGGCCAAGCTTAACTGGTCCGCCGTCGGGGACGGGAAGCCGCCAAACGGAAAACACGCTACTGACACTCTTTCCCTCATGGAGCGACAGCGTGGAAAAATCATGAGCCGCGAGCGGCCCTTCCTCCATCCCGATCTTCCAGCCGGTGGGCTGAAAGCTTTCGCGCACCCAGTCGGGCGCCATCACCCGATCGTCGGTGAAAACATATAAGTCGGCCGGGCAGGCGAACTGGAGAGTAAGCTGGTAATCCTGCCGCAGTTTGTCGTTGTTGAACGTCTTCACGTAATCTGCTCCGCGAAGCCCGTCGGGCAGGCCGTCCGCAGAGAGGCTTCGCCACCGGCAAGGCCGATCGACGTAGGCCTGGCGCCATCCTCCAGCCCACTATGGACGATCTCGTAGAATTCGCGCTTTCCGGCAGTCTGATATCGTCGGCCACCGCGGCGATAACCGGCGGAAAGGCCGCTTGCGCCTGCACGCTGTGGGGAAACGTCTCGCTGGTGATTGCCGGCAGCCGGGCCAGTTCGCCGCGCAAACTTACGCAAACGGCCTCGCCCGCAGTCAGACGGCGCTTGGCCGGCGACGGCGTGGGCCCCGCCGCAATCGGTCCCGGATTCCTGATCTGGAAAATCTGAGGCGCCGAGGAATAGTCGATATCCACACGCCCCTCGAACACGGCGATTTCTTCACGGCCGGAGCGATCGATCCGCAGGCCGAAATTCGTGCCCAAATCGACGACCTTTCCTTGCGGGGTCACAATGGAAAACCCATGCGCATTCTTGTCCACGCGGGCAGCAATTTTTCCTAGAAATGCTTGCGCCTGAAGCGGGCCCAGGATGCGCACATGGGCGGGACCTTCCACGACCATCTGGGCACCGACATCAAAACTGACCTCCGCACGGCCGGCTTCCAACTTGATTTCCTGGCCAGGCGTCAATCGATCAGCCTCGGTCAATCCCAATTGATTTCCCGCCCAGCGCACGGCGGAAAGACGGCTAATGCGGGCCACGCTGCCGTCAGCCGCATCGTGCTTGATTGACGGCGCAAGCGAGGAATCGGGCGATCGCGCCTGCGCTGCGTCGTTGCCAAGTTCCATTTTATTCGGCGACTTGGAATGCAGGCCGTGAACGAGCAAAACCACCGCAATCGCCAGCGCGACCGAAATGGTTGACAACACGGCGAACGTCCAACCGGTCCAGCCCGCCGCTGCGCTGAAACTTGGCCGCACGCGCGGCCATCGCTCGCGTTTTGGCACGAAGCCGTTCGTGGCTGACCGAGATTCATCGGACTTCCCTTGCTCATTGCGAACCGGCGAGGACTTGTCGGCATGGCTGCCCGCAGCCTCGCTGGCGGCCGCGGCTGCCTCCACAACTTGTTCCAGGAGTTGCGATTCCCGCACGAAATCGGCCCCTTCGAACCGCTCGGCCAAGGCATGCATCGATGCGAAGCGGACGTAATGCCGCATGCACTCACGATCCGCCGTGATAAGCCGCTCCAGCCGTTCGGCGCTTTCCGGAGTCAACTCGCCGAGGCAGAACTCCTCCAGCAGTTCGGCGAGTTCCGGTAGCAAGGGAGCGAGACGGGTCATCGTTGCTCCTCGCGGGAAAGCGTACGACGAATGCAGTCGTAGAGCGCACGGCGGCAACGCCGCAGGACCGATTTGATCGTATTCACCGACCGACCCAGTTGGACGGCAACCGTGGCGACGGTCATATCCGTCCCGTAGCAGCGTTGCACCACCTCGCGGTCCTCGGGCCGCAGCTTGGTCAGACAATTCCGCAACGCATCTTGCACGGAGCCCAATTCATCGGCCATTGACTCCGCCTCCGACGCAATCTGCCGCACGGCTTCCTCGCTGAAGAGGCGTCTCTGGCGTGCATAGCGGCGCTGATAGTGCAGCACCTTGTTCCGGGCAAAGCCGTAGGCCCATGCCAGGAAACTACTTTCAGCGTGGAATGCGGCAAATTCCGACCAGAGCGCCATGACAGTCTCTTGGAAAACGTCTTCGGCATCTGCCCGAATCGGGATCTGCGCGGATATAGGCGTAGATCCGCGGCTGAACTTGCAACAGCAGTCCGACGAACTCCTGCGATATCCTCGTCGACTCCACCACGATTCTCACCCAGGCCCAGAGGAAGACGCACCAAGTGATTATTTCCCGCGGCGGGCAAAAAGGGTGAAGAAAAACTGGAAAACGCTTAAAAACATGCCGCGTGGCGTTAAATCCCGCGGCGAATAAAATCGCGAAAACATGCGAAAAAACGCCGCTTGACGCGCGAAGGACGATCGCAAGCCGTCTACTTCAGGTGCGGTCGCACTTCCGAGACGAGGATCTTGTAGCCCTCGGGATTGAAATGCAAACGGTCCTTGCGGAACAGTTCCGCGCCGGCTTGCCGTCGCTGTCCAGGGTGGCGTTGCATGCGTCAATAAAGTCGAGGTTCTTGCCCCCGTCGACGTAGTCCTTGATGAGTTGGTTGGCCTTCGCCTCACGGGCGACGTTCGCCCAGCGGGAGGGCGTGGCGTTGATCGACATATAGGCGATTCGCACCTCCGGCAGCTTCGCCCGGACTTTCTCCACAAACGCCTGGTAATCGTCTCGGACTTGTTCGGGCGTCATGCCGGCGGCGATATCGTTGCCGCCGGCTCGAAAGACGATCAACCTCGGTTCGTAGGGGATCACGATTCGATCTGCATAGTACGTGCAGTCGGCGATATGGCAGCCGCCAAAGCCGCGATTGAGGACTTTATAGTCGGGAAAATCCTGGGCGAGCGTCGTCCAGAACCGGATTGTTGACGAGCCGATGAACAGCACCGCACCGCGCGGCGGCGGATTGGCCCGATCGGCGGCTTCGAATGCTTTAATCTCCTTTTCCCATTTCTTACTGTCCCAATCCTTAGCCACCGCGCTATGGGATGCAGCGCACGCCAGAAGGCAAAGAAGACACGATCGGACGAAGTATTTGGCTTTCATTTCTATTCTCCACAAGTTGCGGCCAGTTCGCGTAAAAACTCGATGGCCTCGTCAAGTTCAGGCGCTTCCACACCGCACTGCCGGCCGTTGCGGTCGCAGCGGGCAAGCAGCTTGAGCGCCTCAAAATCCTCGGACTCCGCCAGTCGCCGCCGGGCACGCGCACCCAGCGTGCCGTCCAACAACTCCTGACCTTCCATATGATGCTCGATAAACCATGCCGTTCGCGGCGTGATCTGATCGCCCAGGGCTTCCAAACCGGCATTGACGTGGTCGTGGCGGTCGATCGCTTTGCCGACATCGTGCAGCAGCGCGGCCAACAAAAACTCCTCGTCGTACGGCAATTCGTCGCGGGCCAAGTCAAACACCTGTAGACTATGATACAGCGCATCGCCCTCGGGGTGATACTTGGGGCTTTCTTTGACGTTTTCCAGCGGCAATAGCAGCATTTCGTAAATCTGAAACCGATCGACCCGGCTTTGGGCGTCCAGCAATTCCTGGTCCAACGCACCCGGCTTGTCTAAATCCGCGGGATACTCACGGGCCAGGAACTGTTCAAGCTCCGCAATGCTCGCCCGTTCGATCGCCTTGCCGGTGACCGAGCTTTTGAATACAAAATGGGCCTTGTCGCGGGCGTAGATCGTCAACTCGAAAGGGAAGCGGTCGTCGATGTGGATATGGACGAACACGCGCTCCTCGCCGTTCTTGCGGACCTGCTTGCGCTCGAGATCGTAAGCCACGCCTTGCTCATCGAGAACGGAGGCGACCGCTTCGACGCTATCGGAGAAGAGGTGCAAGTCGATATCGGAGCCACGACGGACGTGCCCGGTGAGCGTGCTGCCGATGAGCCGTGGGCGAAAGTTTCTCAGCACGCGCATCATGCGGAGGGCTTCCAGGCGCATGTCGCGGAGGTTCTCGGTCCGCCGATCACCTTCCTGGAGTTGGGCCCAGACGCGGATATGTTCGCGGATTTCGCGATTGCTCGGCAGGTCGCTCGGCTTGCCAGTCCAACTGATGCTACGCGGGCCGCGGGTGATGCGGCGGGCCGCTTTGAGTTTCGCGCGGAAGTATTCACTTTCTTCGCGCTCGTACATCAACCGGGCGGCCTCAAAGGCCACCTGGCGACGGATTTTTTCGCTCGACATCCTGGGGCGCCGTACATAAGCGGTCGCGGGGGACAGAAAGAGATAATTGCAAACCTCTGCATCGAGTATACGTTCGTCATATGTGCAAGGCAAGTGCATAGCTATCACCCCGTTCTCCGATTTGAGGTGATATCTACGACGACACCGGCAAGCCCAGCATTTTTGCCTGCGCTCGCACTTTCGCGCGGAAATCCGCCACACTCGGGCCGGAGCGGCACTGCTCAAGGTTCATCACGATACCCTGTGCCCGGTCAACCTGATCCTTCGCTGCGTGCTTCTTGTAGACCAGCCGGTCGAGGTCGTAATCCGCACGGTTTCTCTCGTTGCGCAAAGTCACCAGTTCGTCGGCGGCCTCGGCGGCATTTTCGTCCCCGCAGTCCTGGAGGCAGTAAATGGCCTTCGCATGCACCTGTTCGCCTTTTGGTAAATGCACGCTGGCTTCCTGAAGCAAACGACGTGCGACGTGAAAAGCGCCATAATAGGCGCAACTTACCGCGCTGCGATGATGCGCTTCCGTTGCGCCGCCAGCCAGTTCGGCGGCCACCGTAAGTAACTCCTCGCCTTTCATTCTTCGTAATCCATTACGAATGAATACACGCGAGGGGCCCGCGGAATAGTTTCACGCAAGCGTTTCGACCAACGGATGCCCTTGTTCAGAGACGTCATCTACTTCACCTTTCACCGAGACCTCAAAGATAATGTGTTCCCAATCCGGCACTTCCGGATCCGGGACGAGCTCGACGTTCAAAAAAGAGCCGAATATCTCGATAGTAAATGCGGCCACCTCATCAAAATACCGGCCCACACCCAGGCGATCAGCGGCCTGGCGGACTTCATCCGAAATTGCCGGAGTTGACACTACGGTTACCGCAGTCGGCGTTACATCACCGTCAATGTGGGTTGTGCTCATACCGATCTCCCTGGAATGTGCAGCATCATTGTTACTGGCTACTGCGTACTTTGTACTGCGTACTTTGCACTACTTCAGCTTCAATATCGCGCCCGTATCCGCGCTCGTGGCCAACGCCGCATACCGCGCCAACCAACCGGTCGTAAAACGCGGCGCGGGCGGCTTTACCGTCTTGGCACGCGCGGCCAATTCCTCGTCGCTCAGCCGCACGCGGAGCGAATGAGCGGGAATGTCGATCTCGATGATGTCGCCGTCTTGCACCAGCCCGATCGGCCCGCCGGCGGCCGCCTCGGGGCTGACGTGGCCGATGCAGGCCCCGGCCGTGCCGCCGGAGAAGCGGCCGTCGGTCACCAGGGCCACGCTGTCGCCCAGGCCGCACGCCCTTGATGGCCGTGGTGGGGGCGAGCATCTCCTGCATGCCGGGACCGCCGCGCGGGCCTTCGTAGCGAATCACCACCACGTCGCCCGCCTTCACCTGGCCGTTGACGATGCCCTCGTAGGCGTCGGTTTCCGACTCGAAGATCACCGCCGGGCCGCTGAGCTTGAGCATGTTCTGCTTCACGCCCGCCGTCTTTACGACCGAGCCGCTGAGGAGCCAGATTGCCGAACAGGATCGCCAGCCCGCCTTCGTCGCTATAGGCGTTATCCACCTCGCGGATGCAATCGTAAGGATCGAAGCCGAGCTGCTCGTTCGACATGTCGCGGACCGATTTCGTCTCGCGCTCGACGACCATGCCCTGGTTCGTCCGCGAGCCGCCGGCCGTGACCGCGGCCAGTTCCAGCGCTTCCTCGACGACGCCGCCGGCGCGGATGTCGTACTCGTCGATGTTCTCGCCCAGCGTCTTGCCGCGTGACCGTGGGGCAATCGAGATTCAACAGATCCGGGCCGGCCGCGGCGGACCGCGCCGAGGATCGTGTGGACGCCGCCGGAGTTGTGGACGTTCTCCACGTGGTAACTGCTGCTGGGCGCGACCTTGCAGACGTTGGGCGTGCGGCGGCTGAGCGTGTTGATCCGCTCGATGTCGTAGGGCACGCCCGCCTCGCGGGCGATGGCCAGGATGTGCAGCACCGTGTTCGTGCTGCCGCCCATCGCCATGTCGAGAATCATCGAGTTGTCGATCGATTCGGCGGTGACGATCTCGCGCGGCAACAGGCCGTGGCCGGCGCCCTTCTTGTCGAACTCCTGGACCATCGCCACGACCCGCTCGGCCGCGGCTTGGAAGAGCACCTTGCGGTCGGCGCTGGTGGCCAGCAGCGTGCCGTTGGTCGGGCAGGGCCATGCCCAGCGCCTCGCAGAGGCAGTTCATGCTGTTGGCCGTGAACATGCCGGAGCAGGAGCCGCAGGTCGGGCAGCCGGCCTTCTCCAGCGCCAGCAGTTCCTCGGCCGACAGCTTGCCGCTCTGCTTGGCCGCCGCGCCGACGAACACGTCGATCAGGTCGACCGTCTTGCCGTCGGCCGTCTTGCCGGCCTCCATCGGCCCGCCGCTGACGAAGACCGTGGGGATGTTGCAGCGCATCGCGCCCATCAACATGCCGGGCACGATCTTGTCGCAATTGGGGATGCAGATCATGCCGTCGAAGCAGTGGGCGTTGATGCATCGTCTCGACGGAGTCGGCGATGATCTCGCGGCTGGGCAGCGAATACTTCATGCCCGCGTGGCCCATGGCGATGCCGTCGTCCACGCCGATGGTGTTGAAGACGAACGGCACCCCGCCCGCCTGCGCGGACGCACTCCTTGACGAACTCGCCGACCTTGTCGAGATGGACGTGGCCGGGGATGATGTCGACGTAGCTGTTGCAGACGGCGATGAACGGCTTGCGGAAATCGTCGTCGGTCACGCCGGTGGCGCGGAGCAGGCTGCGGTGCGGAGCGCGGGAATCGCCCAGTTTGATAATGTCGGAGCGCATATCAGGAATACCTGGAGTTTTGCAAAGTAACGAACCACTCTATTCTAGTATCTCAGGGGCCCTAACATAACTCCCCTTCTCCCTTCGGGAGAGGGGCAGGGGGTGAGGGCCTGAAGCCGAGCACCGCTCGCGGGCTCGCAAGTCGTGTTTTGCCCGACTGCCGTTTTGGTCCCGCCACGCCGGGAGAGTTTGCCTGTTGGCGGCTCGCATTTTGTGGGCGGGCCGAATTCTCAATAAACACCGTGTTTTCATCGGTTTTTGCCTTCAGAAAAAGACAGGATCAACTCAGGATCAACTCAGGAAGCACTCAGGAATGACTCAGGACCGGTTTCCGAACTACACCACTTGACGGGTGTTTTTTCTTCGGGCCTGCCATCTTGGCAGGGAAGTCGCGGGGACTGCGATCAATTTTTGTGCGAGCAAAAATGCGGCTGTCACCTTCGCGCCGCGCGGGGGTTTTGCACCGCCGCGCACATTCGCGCTGGCTGGTGCAAAAGCTCTGTTGTGTACGTAAGGTATTATCAGATAACATATTACGCTCCGTTCTGTGGTGGTGCAAACGCTGTTAATCTGCTCAAGATTGGTGCGAAAGGGCGGGAGCAGTAATTAACCGCAGATTGCACGGATTCTCGCGGATAAATCATTCTCGCACAACCGTCAACCTCTGACTTCTGTCCTCCGACTTCTGACCTCTCATGCTTCGTCTTTGTGTTCTTGGTGCCTCTCTGTGGCTAACTCGGCAGGCAGCGAAGAGCAGGGCGTTGCGAGCCGCGCGACCTCGCAACATGGAAAACGAAAAGGACACGAAGGCGATCCGTGTTCAATCGGTGTTCCATCCGCGGCTTGATTGCTTATCGCTCATCATTCATCCCTCGTCCGTCATCTCTGTTGCCTGGCGAATCCTCGAAAAAACCGGCTTTTTACCCCGATTTTCCGCGTTTTCTCCGGTTTTTTCCCGCTCTTGCCCGGCGACGGCCTGAACGAGGCTTTTTCGCAGGCAGGAATTCCGCGGCAACAAGGGCCTTGTCGGAATTTGTCCGGAGAAAGTGTTTTTCTTGCGACTCGCTTGTGAATCTGAGTGTACGACCCCACCGAGCTTGTCTCGGTCGGTGAAGCAGATTGGACAGCTAACGCCGGCGTACAACCGAACCACAGTCCCTTCCGTCCCCTCTCCGGCCGCCAAAGGCGGCCGGAGAGGGGACGGAAGGGAAAGCCATTCGTTGCGGGTGTTCTTTTAGCCATTCAATCTTATTCACCACCTCGACAAGCGAGGTGGGGTCTTGTTCGCATGTGGCCTGCCATTTTGGCAGCCGGATCGCCTCGTTGGCATCGGCCGTTTCCTGCGATGCGCCCCGCCCTCGCGATAGTCGGCCGCTGGGCGCATCGCCGTCCGTCGCCGTAAGTCGTGTTTATACAATACTTTACATCTCGCATCGTCTTGGCTATTGACCGACCCTCCGAACGAAGGGGTTAGGGCGCATCTCGCGACGAGACACAGCCGGCCGCCTGCCATTTCTTGTATGTAAACATCACTACACAAGAGATAGCAACTATCGTGCCAATCGCGCACAATCCGTTTGGGGCGGCGCTTTCGACTTTGAAAGTCGAAAAGCGCCGGCCTGCCCCCGATGCCCCCCTATGCCCCCGCCGTAAAGGGATTGCGGCATCGGGGAATTGAGTTGAACTATTAGGGGCATTTGAATGGACGGACGGCCGCCTTACGCATCGCGTAGTCCTTCCAGGCCGATGATGTAAAGGTGATTCGCGACCGCGCCGGCCCAAGTCCAGCCGGAAGGATGAGTCGCGATGTGCTCGAGCGCAGCCGGAAAGAATGCGACCGGTTGGCCGTTGTCGGTGCGGCTCGATTACAGTTTCGTCGAAATGCGTGACGGCGCGAAGCACAAAACTTCGCGTGGATTCCGCGCCGGTTGTCGCGTCCTCGAAATCCCGAGTTGCCTCCACCCGTTTGTAAGTCCGCGCGTTCCACGCATGAACTCTGCCCCCGTCGCCGATGCCAAGAATCCGTTGTCCGTCGGCGGTAAATGCGATTCCGCTGACTGCATCGCCCCTTGCACCCCAGCTAGCCAACTCGATTCCGGTTTCGGCATCAAACATCTGAACCGGGTCTACTTGGAAGTACTTAAGGTCTCTTATCACAGCAATTCTCCCGCCATCTGGACTGAACGTAATCCCGATAATCGGGCTCTCCTCTCCATGCAGCGTCAATGCCTCCGGGGCATCGGTCGCCTCCCAAACGCGAACCGTTGAATCTTCGGAGCCACTGATGATCCACCTTCCGTCCGGGCTGAATGCTACGCTGTTGACTCCGCCTTCGTGTCCACGCAAAACATCAGGCCCGCGACCGCTTGAAGTGTCCCAGACCCTGATCGTCGCGTTGTCACAGCCGGCGGCGATCCAACGACCACTAGAACTATAAGTGACACAATTGACCCGAGATGCTCCTTCGTCCGGACACGCACCCGCAAAGCTGCTTTCAACATCATCCCAGTCCCATAAATACACGCTCCATCCAAAGCCAATGGCAATTTGTTTACCGTCTGGTCTGTAGGCCACGCTCGTGACGTTGCCTTTGCCCAGGCGTTCGCGGGCAACCTTTGCGAGGTCCTCGCAGCTCCAAATGCGGATTATTCCATTCGCAGACCCACCTACGATCCGTGATCCGTCTGGGTGAAAGGCTAAACATTCCACAGGATATCCCCCAGCTACTGCGCATCGCAATGACCCTGGAACCAGTTTTTGCGCACCAGAATCCAATCCTTCCATCCCGGAACTCGCCGGCAATCAATAGTCCATCCGGGCTGAACGCGACGCAGGCTACGCCGGACTTTGACGCTCGCAACACAGACAAATCCGCGCCGCTCTTTGCGTCCCAAAGCCGAATTGATCCGCCATCGCCGGTGGCGATCCGTTGTCCATCGGCGCTGTACGCGACACACGTTACCGGGCCTTCGTGTCCACGCATAACGGCCAACGCGACGCCGCTTTCGAGATCCCAAACACGCACTGTTCCATCAGCGGAACCACTGGCGATTCCTCGTCCATCCGGGCTGATTGCGACGCAATTGACGGAAGATGAATGTCCGCGGAACACGGCTTTCATGGCCGTCCCTAGATCAATGACTGGGGGCCTATGTGTCCGCAGCCAGCACAGACTTGGGCTGGTGCGCCTTCTCGTCACGCCAGCTTTCCATAAGACGGCAAAGTCTCGGATCGACTGGCCTCCTCCGAGGATCGTTCTGCGGATTCCATCCCGAGTAGGGCTTCACATAGTGTCGTGAGGCTTCGTCACAGTCGTACCACCAGCACGTACTCCAAAGGCATTGAAAGAGTGCTTGCGGGTAGTCGTCGGCATGGCGATGGATGAAGTGGATGTCGCGCCGCAACGCCTTTTCCAGCAATTCGAGGATGCGTAGCTGGGGTCGATCTTCCGGCAACTGGCGCGCAGGCCAACGCGAAGTCCTTGGCGATTTCAAAGACCATGCCGTCGCGGGTCTTCGCTTCCAGAAAACGAATGTCCGTCAAAAGCGTCTCCAAGGCATCCCACTGAGCGGCGGAACTGAGGTGGCAGGTGCAAATCGCAGGGCGTAAAGCCGCGCGTAGCCGGCCGGAAGCTCTGCCCAGCGCAGGCAATACTCGCCTAAAAGGCGCTCGTAGCGATCAAAATCGGTGGCCAGCTTGGCACGCAAAAAGTCCGCGAACGACTCATGGTAGATTCGGTATACGGACCCGCCAGTTCCGTCGTTATCGGATTCCACGATCTCCACATATTCCAGGAGCCGTTGCAACGCGAAGTCCCACGCCGCGGCCGACAGGCCCAGCGCGCGGCAAATCAGTTCTGCGGGCACCGCCGTTCGCACTGCGCCGAGCAGTCCGGCGACATCGCCCAGGCAGTTTTGCTCCTCCAGCGACGCGCGATCGGTCATTCGACCCCAAGACTCGTCATAGATGAATCCCAGCTGATCCGGTGCAGTTGCGACGCTATTAAGGTAATTGCGCACCTCGTCCGGATTCAGGCACGTCGGAACGTGCGCGCACAAATACTTGAGGACAAGGAAGTTGCCGTGGCCTGCGCGGCGCGATTTCGCGACGCGTTCCGCGGGGCAATTCGCTCGCGATGAGTTCCCGCTCAACAAACTCCTCGCCGTCGCTGAGGTGTTCTTGCAGCAAGTCGGGCGAGTCAAGCTTGAATCGCTTCAGGTTCGCGCGCGCGCCAGCAATGCGCGGTCTCGCACCGGGCGCGCTGTGGCGATGACGAATACGCCCGCGGGCAGGTTCTCCGGGATTCGCTGAAACGCCGTTTGTCCGCCGAGCGTCGGCCCCGCCTCGTCCAGCGCGTTCGACGAAGATTAGTTGCGACCGGCTCGCAAGCCGCGGTGAGATCGACCGGCTCAAGAGATCGACGAGTTTCTGGTAGATCGCCTGGGGCGAATCCTGCCGCTGGGAGTCCTCCGACTCCTCGATTCCGTGTGCCTCAAGCAGCGCGCGGCATAGAGGCTCTTGATGCAAACGTCGGGGTCGGTGTGACCCTCGGTACGGCGATAGAAGAAATAGACCGGTGGCGGGTCATAATCCGCAAACACGTTCTCGATCAAGTTGCACATTAAGGCGGTTTTCCCTTTGCCTGGCCCGCCTTCGATCAGTAGCAAGCCGCGGTCGTTTTCCGCGATGAACCGCTTCACGCGATCGACGGCGAACCGCCGACCGACAATGTCTGCATGGGCTGCAATCAACTCGCTAAAGTTGACGATGCGGCCTTCGATCGACTTGATCCGACCTTTTCGCCGGGCAGTGGCGGCGCGTACAAGCCGATCCCGCGTAAACCGTGCCACGAGTCCTTCGACCGGTTCTCGCGCATTGCGCTTGGAACCGTCATCGTATCCCAGAATGTTTACTCCCCGGATTGCGTTACGGGCGTCGAAGCGGATCGAGTCGTAATACCACAACCGCTGCTTCTGTCCGGCGACCGGCAGACAGCACAAAAATGGGTAGAGATCGCACACGTCGAGCCCGGCACCTGGCGCCTGGTCCACGGGACCGCGAAGAACGAAGTGGCCGACATTCTGTTCTCGAAATTCGACCGGCTGGCGAAGAATGGACGGTTCGGGCCGCATCCAGTCGTGGCAGGAGCGCTTGTCCGCCACGAGCAGCAAACGCCAATCGTGAAGCCCGGCCACTGCCGCCAGCAGGCGTCGAATGAACGGCAGCCACTCGTTCAGGTCGATGCGATATGTGGTGTCGGGGCGCATTGCGCCGTGGCCGAAGACATCGTTGCGGAATTTCACGAAGTCGATACAGCGACGCGCGATTTCGGTCGTGTGCGACCTTGTTGACTGGCGTTGATGAGTTTGAGTAAAGATCGCTGAAACTTGCCGGCCGAGCTTGCGCTCTGTGTCGATCAACCACTCGCTAAGGTCCCTTACGGCCGCGACCCAGTCGCCCAGCGACGGCCGAACCAGCTTCTCCGCGATACATTCGCTGCGCTCGTCAGTGCGAGCGTTGCTGCAGAAATACTCCGTTAACAGGGCGAAGGAGAGGTACTTGATTGTGGCCTCGAAACAGTCCTTCAACGCCGATAACGCATTCAATGGATTGCCGTCGGGGTGTGCCGACTCCGCCATTCGCTGAGCGGTCAACGCGACTGGATAGGGCAGTTGGTCAAAGGTCGATAGTGCTGGCTCGGTTAGGTCGCTCATCGAAAAGGGGTGATCTCATTGCGCAACCGTCTGAACAACGCGTCCGCCATCGACCGACCATTATATGCGCGAGTAGAACCTGAAACAATCCGCCTACATCAACTTTCTGGAACGGCTACAATGTGTTTGTCAATCTTCGGGAGATTCTCAATGGTACCAGTGAATAGCTACTCGGGCATGCTTGACGTACTCGCGAACGGATTTGCAACGCGCTATAAGAGGAATAACCGCGAGGGCGTAAACCTCACAGGCATCTTGTTTGTTCGGCCCCAGGTAGAGTTTGCGGCGAAGGAGGTGCTTCCCCATATCCCCTGGTGGCATCATCGATCCGACAATTATACGGACTTTTTTTGCCCTGGTTTCTTGCCGGAGAGTCATCCGAGTCATGCTGGCGAAGCGGTAGTCACGGTGGGTGGAACAAGATGGTTTTTTAGCAACGCCGCGTTGGCATCGTTTCTTGAGGAGTTTGAGAAAACAACCTCCTGGAGATATCAAGGTGGATGCGATTTGGTCGTGACCAATGCGCGTTATAGCGAGAGTACGGGAAGCGCAGCTTGGATCTTTCATCAGCCGTCGCAATCGACCTGATTACGGCGCGAAAGGACAACGCGTTTCGGGACGTTAGCCATCTAGTCGATACCGTTTTTGAGTCCGCAAAGAACTTGAACGAGAATGACGTTGACCCGTGTTGGGAGTGGTCGGACAAGCACGGTATGTATATAGTAAAAGGATCGCTGAAAGCGTGGCTTCTTTCGGTTCTGCCTTCGTTCTTGAAGCCTGAGGCGAAGAAGGCATTTCATTACGCCGCGACTGACCTTAGTGCGAAAGCGGCCTGAATCGCTAAGGCGGCAGGAATCCTGTTGCCCTTCCAAAAACTCCGCGGTGTGATAGCACTCGGTAAAGGTGTTGCTCTGCCGGGCAGCCGGGAGGAAAAGCATGGGGCGGGTTCGCGGTGAAATTGTTGTAGGCGGACAAAAACGGTGGACGTTGTTCGATTCGGGCGCACGTCATTCGTACATCGTGGCGGACGCGGTGCCGCAAGCGGATATAAAGTCCCTGTTGGTCGAGCGGACGATGGCCTTGGGGGGAAAGAGCCACAGAGTTCGCCAGGTGTGTCTCGCTTTTGCGGAGGTCGAGGGGCATTTATTGGACTTTGAGGCCAATGTCGTGGAAGAAATGGACAGGGACGTGCGCGACCGGCGGATCGAGGTTCTCTTCGGCGCGTTGGCAATGCAGGCGTGGGGCCTCAAACTGGACCCGCCGAGCGAACGCGTCAACTGGAGCCACTTCTCAACCGATTTCGTCGAATTCTAAGAGCCGGAAAGCGGAACATCACAGATTCTGCGATGACAGGCATCTTGACATGCCGTTTCTCGCCGCTAGACTCAAAGTGGATTTGCGAATCAGCTTTCCAATTGCTTTCCACGCGAACAGGAACTTGTAGCCGTGTCTTCGATTCCCGTCACCGCCTCCCCATGACCCCACGCATTCCTTTACCACACAGACCGAAATTGATTTTCCATCGAAAAGACGGTAAGATTGTAGCATCAGGAGCGATACCATGGAGAAGAGCGACGGCAGCGATTCGGCATTTGGAAACCCCGTAATGACTCGACCTCAGACGCCCGAACCAACTTGTTTGGTTGAGCTTTCGGACCGTGACGCTGACGCGGTATTGTCTGCCGCCGAGAATCCGCCGGCTCCGAATGAAGCGGCATTGCAGGCGGCAAGACGTTTCCGTCGGCATCATGGATGAAATTGGCATCGGGATTCTATCGCTGAAGCACGACAATGCGGCTTTCGACTGCGGTAACGTCGCGCTCAACACTTTTCTTCGCAAACACGCTGCGTTCAATATCGAGCGCGGCATAAGTCGCATATACGTCGCCACGCGCGCGACGAGAGCCGAGTGCTCGGCTACTACGCCACATCGGCAGGCACGTTTCGCCGCGAACACCTTCCGCCCGACGACCAAGTGGGACTGCCTGGGTACCCGTTGCCGACGGTGCATCTCGGACGACTTGCTGTCGATCTTTCCTATCGAGGCAAACGTCTTGGAGAATCGCTCTTGTTCCACTTCCTTAGTGTGGCGTGTGACGTGGCGGAACGGATCGGCGTGTTCGGCGTGGATCTGTTCGCCAAGGATGATGACGCAAAGCGGTTCTATCTGAAGTACGGGTTCATTCCGCTGCAGGACAACTCGTTTCACTTCTACCTTCCGATGGGAACCATTCGAGCGATGTTTGACAAAGCTGCTGATTGACAAATTCCCGGGCCGCATCTGGCCGCATCGTGGTCAGGCTTGCACATTCCACATTACGGTAACGCGACAGTTCACCAAGGCGGTCGTTGATAGCGGCGCGATTCCTCCGGCGGTTGCTCCAGTTGGCAGCGCCGCGGCAATGATCCCCGAGGCCAGATAGACGCCGCACTTCGAGCCGGCCCGCATCCGGCGGTCAAGCTGGACGCACGACAGCAGCTTTCGGGACGATTGCAGACGGCGTGTTTTCAGCCTATCCTGGATACTTTAGGCCCTCACCCCCTGCCCCTCTCCCAAAAGGGAGAGGGGAATTACGCTAGAGCCTCTTTGCCACATCGCATCCATGCCACCGAAGTTCATTTATTTTGACCTGGGAAAAGTGCTCCTCAGTTTCAGCTTCGAGCGGATGTGCGGGCTATTGGGCGACGCGGCCGGCATCGCGCCGCAACAGGTGAAGGACGTACTCGGGGCGGGCATGCAGGCCGACTACGAGGCCGGCAAGCTCGATAGCCGCGGGTTTCACGAGCAATTCTGCCGCGCGACCGGAACGCGACCGGAATACGATTGCTTTTTCCGCGCGTTCAACGAGATCTTTACGCCGATCGTATCGATGTTGCCGGTCGTGGCCGAACTCTATAAAGCGGGCTACCGGCTGGGCATCCTCTCCAATACGTGCGAATGCCATTGGAACTATTGCCTGCGGCGATATGTCGTGCTGCGGGATCTGTTTTCGGTCTATGCCTTGAGTTATGAGATCGGCGAGTTGAAACCGTCGGCAGCCATCTTTTGCCAGGCAGCCGAACTGGCCGGTTGCCGCCCGGAAGAGATTTTTTATACTGACGACATCGCGGGCCACGTGGCCGGCGCGCGGAGTGCGGGACTCGATGCGGTCGTGTATACATCGACTGCGGAATTGGTCAAGGAATTGCGAGCGCGAGTGTGAAATTCAATTACTAAGGATCGGCGCGGAGGCAAATGTCGCCTTTCGCTCCGCGAAAGCAGCGCAACTTTCGCGGAGCGAAAGGCGACGATGTGACAGTTAATGATTCACCGGCCCTAAGCTCTCAAACGGCGAATCCGGTACAACAGCACCGCCAGCGCGGCCGCGGAGACGGCCAGCGCCGCTGAGGACGGTTCGGGCACAATGGTTTCCGTTACTTGCTGGCTGACCGAATCGTCGGCCAGGACCTGGCTATTCGACCCGGTCACCCAGACGTAGTCGGACCAGCCGGTGACGGAAGGGTCCGCCGACGTGTTGGTAATCTCCATGCGCAATGCATCGTACATGACGCCGTCGCCCGTGCTGACGCTGAAAGTGAATTCGTCATCGGCGTTGTTGGCCGTGAGCAAATCGGACGTCGGAAATTGAAGGGCGGCCCACTGATAAAAGCCGGCGTCGCCGCTGCGGATCATCGGATCGGAGTAGGTCGCGTTGCCGGCGTGCCAGATTACCTGATGCCCATTGAGCGAGACGACAAGGCTGGCTTCCGTGGCGGCCAGCGCGACCGAGAGCACCACGTATTGCCCCTGGGCTCGCTGTGCGGCGGTGGATGTGAAATGCACCGCCCAGGGCGACTCCGGTATACGATTGCCGGGCCGCTGCCGGAGATTACATAGGCCGGACAGATGTTGGCGTAATTATCGGCGCTGCCATTGCTGGAATCGTATTCGCCGGGATCGAAACTGCCCCACTGGTTGGCGATCCAATTCGCCGGGTTGTTTGTCGCCGGCGCGGAGCCGACCGCGGTGGCGTAGTAGACGACCTTGCCCGGATTGCCGAGCGCGGCTTCCTCGGCCCAATAGTCATAGGAACCCTGGTATTGCCGCTGGTCCGCGCCGGCGGCATTGTGTCCGTTGAGGAATTCGTTGGCCGAGCGATCCGGTGTGCCGATCGTCCAGATCGGCGGCGCGGCACCGAAGTTTTCCGGCGTGAACTTGGCGTTGGTCGGAATCGTCAGCTTGTTGCCGACGACCTGCACACCGTCGAAGCGGGATTCGCCCCATTGGCCCAGCTCGTAGATCGACATGCGATACGTGCCCGGCACGACTCCGGCGACGGTAGCGGAACCGCTTTGCGACAACTGGTCCCAATACTGATTCCCTTGCGTTGATTCCTGGAAGTTGACGCCCGGCTGGGAGAGCACGACGGTGTTGTTGGCCGTATTCGGCACTCCAGCCGGCCGTGCTCGATACACTGACTTGAAAAGTGCCGCGGGAAGTTGTCGGCACGTACCCGTTTGCCGCAAGTTCCGCGTCGGCGTCGAACTCTGCCTGCGAGGCGGGAATCGCGTTGATCGCGCTGGTGTTGATCGCGGCCGCCGTGGCGGCGGTGGACGACGATACACGGAATCCGTAGGGCCCGAATAGTTTGGTGGTGTTCACGCCCTGCGTCGGGTAGTAGGCATAACCGGGATACGCGCCGCTTCCGGAGCCGTTGATGCCGTAATGGTCGGAGAGGAACTCCATGTTCAGGATCGCCGGGTCGGTCCAGGCAAGTTCCTGCTCGGTCGGCCCGCCGGTCAGCGTGTCGGGCGACGGGTTCACTTCCGTCACCGCGTATTGGCTGCCGTACATCGTCTCCGCCTGGTAGAACTGCGTGTAAACGGAATAGTCGTACTTGGTGAAGAAGTTCGTGCCGTTGTCGCCGGGAATGCCGCTGCCGGTGAGGTCGACCGTGGCGTTTTGCACCTGCCGTCCCGCCACGCCGCCGACCGTTCCAAAGTTGGAGTTGGTGCTTGGCACATTGAGCGTTGTCACCGCGGCGGACGTGCCGAGCTGGTTCGGCCCGGTATTGATTTGATAGAGATTGGGAAAGAGGCTCGGATTGGAGCGGAAGAGGAATTGGCCTTGTCCCACGCTGGTGGCGGCATCGGTTGCGGCGTGGCTCAGCGCTTCGTAGCAGTAGATGGTCGGATCGCTGTTGAAAACGAGGTAGTGAAACGAGTAGGTGATGGGGTTTGCCGTGCCCGACGATGCGGTTGAGGTCCAGACATCCTGGTAAGAGTTGCTTGGACCGGCTTGCGAGGCGAAGGTCTGCGGTCCGGCGCCGAAGGGCGTGCCGGCGAACTCCTCGTCCAATTCCGCCGTGCTTCCGCCCAGCAGATTCGGACTGGCGCCGGTGCCCGAGCCGAGTTGCACCGATGTCACGTCGTCGGCGCTGGGGTCGAAAACCATCGTGATCAGCCCGTTGCTGACCGTCCAATTGGTGTTGCTATTCTTGGAGATGGTGACTGGCGCCGACGCGCTTTCGGGCAATATTCCCAAAAGCGCAGCTACGAAGAGGGCAAGGCGTGCCCGAGGTTCGGCCGTCGCTGCGGCACGATAAAGCGGAGGATGCCGTTTCCCAAGCTCTGAAACGACACCCGCCGCGAATCGCAACACGTACCGAAAAGCTGTCATACTGCCTTGCGCGATTTCCACTTATGTAGGCGGAAGCAGACCCCTCCGCTCAGCAAACCGAGAATCAAGAGTGCGGCGGTGGCCGGTTCCGGCACGGGGGCGATTGCCGATGCCGCGGTTACGCGCGAGGAGGGCACCGGCGGAAGAAGAACAATGCGGAGGAACCGACATACAAATTGTTCCCGTCTTCGATCGCGCTCGGCGAGGTCAGCACCAGCGTTCCTCCAAGCACTTGCGTGAGGCCAGTATACGTATTCGTGCCGCTGAGCGTCAGCATGCCGCCGCCCTCCAGCGATAGTGCGACCTGGCCCGCGCCATCCTCAATCGTGCCGCCAAAGGTCGTGGCGGACGCCTGATTCACAGTCAAGGTGGCAAGCGAGCCGGTCATGCTGCTGGCTACCGTGCCGGCGGCGCCGCTGAAGCTCGCCACCGTCACGCTGTAACCGGCCAGATCGAGAGTGCCGCCGTCGGCGGCCAGCCCGCCCGTCCCCAGGGCGGCGGAATTGCCGAGCTGGAGCAGGCCATTATTGACAATCGTACCGCCGCTGTAGCTGTTGGTGGCGGCGAGGAGTAGGAAACCGCTGCCGGTCTTCGTCACTGTGCCGAAGCCGCCGATTGCGTAATTGACAGTCTGGCTGCCGGCCAGGTTGTACACCAAGGCCGCGTTGTCGGTGACGCCGCTGGTGCTGGCGATCGAGCCGTCCTGACCGGCCTGGCCGGTGCCCAATTGCAACGTCCCATTGTTGATCATTGTCGGCCCGGTGTATGTGTGGCTTGCGGTGAGGGTGGTTGTGCCGGTGCCGTCCTTCGTTAGGCTTGCGCCCGCGGGAGTGCCTTCGCTGAGCACGCCGCTGTAGGTCGTGTTCTGGCCGTTGCCGCCGACGTCCAGGGAGACGGAAGCCCCCGCCAGGTTAACCAGCGGCAAGTTTTCTCCGCCACTGAGTCCGCCAAAGGTGGCGGAGGTCAGCATGCCGAAGCTCAAGGCGCCGCCCTGATTGTTGTAGAACAGCGTGCTGCCGGCCAGGGCGTTGGAATTGTCCAAGTAAAGCGTGCCGCCGCTGACTTGGGTCTGGCCAGTAAAGGTATTCGCGGCCTCCAGATTCAGCAGTCCGCTGCCGGTCTTCGTCATGGCGCCGCTGCCGGAGATCTGCGCCATTAAGAGTGATGTTCTGCGGATTGCCCGACGCGTCGGCGGTTTGAATGGTGACGCCGGCGACGGAACCGCCCGTGAGCGTGATCGGCAAGGAAGGGTCAGAGGACCATGGCGCGGCAGCGCCCAGCGTGCCGCCAGCCAGATAGATTTCGGGAGTCGCGCTGGCGGAGCCGAGCACCATCCCGCCTGAGCCCACGTACAACTGCCCGCCGGTGAGATTCAAGACAACCGTGTCGGCGACGGCGCCCTGGCCGAAGGTGACCAACTGCACGTTTGCGACACCCGCGCGGACGAGGAATTCGGCGTCGCCGGCGCTGGGGCCGCCGAGCTGGATTCCGCTGCCCGTGTCGGTGGAGGTCAGCGCGCCGCCGTTCACGTCGAGGACCGACCAGCGGCCGCCGTTATTCAAGCCGATGCTGATGGTTCCGCTCACGTTGACTGCGCCGCTGTCGATGCGCAACGAAACGCTGGAATTGGTATTGCCGCCGTTCACACCTGTGCCAAGGTTCACGTTGCCGTTGACGTTCAACATGCCGCCGTTGACGTAAAGGCCAAGTGTGGTAGAGCCGGCGGCCGGCTGAGTACTGTTGTTGAGGCTGGTACGGCCGGAGTCAATGTTGGCAGCCGTGACCGTGCCGCCGGTAATCGACAGGATGCCGCCGTTGTTCCTATTGTCGGTGAACAAATGGAGGTCCCCAAACGCGACCGAGCCCGATGTCACGTATAAGCCGTCGCTGCCCAGGATGCTGGACGTTCCGCCGGCAATGACCGTGCCGCCATTAACGTCCAAGGTGCTGCCAACGAGAGAGGGCAGGGTGATCGCCCCGCCGACGATGGAGGCCCCCGGGAACAAAACGACGGTCCCGCCATTGACGTTGGTGCCACCGGTGTAGGAATTGCTGCTGGTGAGCGTAAAAGTCCCGAATCCAGTCTTGGTCAGGCTGCCGCCGACGCCCAGATCGCTCAGATTGCCGGAATAGGTCGTGGTCTGGTTGTTGCCGCCGACGGTCAGCGCGACGGCGGCGCTGCTGGCGTTCTGTAGCACCAGCGATTGGCTTCCCGTGAGGGCGCCCACGGACGCCGCGGTGAGCGTGCCAAAACTGAGAAGGCCGCCCTGGTTGTTGTAGATCAGCGTGCTGTCTTGCAGGCCCAACGAATTGGCCAATTGCAGCGTGCCGGCACTGATGATCGTGTTGCCGCTGAAGATGTTGGCGCCGGCCAGGGTGCTCATGCCCGTGCCGACCTGCGCGAGGTTGCCGCTGCCGCTGATGACGCCGGGCAGGACTAGTCCCGTGTCGCCGCGGTCGAGGGCCAGCGTGCCGTTATCGACGATCGGCCCGGCGACGTAGCCGGTCGAGCCGCCATTGTCCAACTGGAGTGTGCCGGCGTTAATCGTCGTCGTGCCGGTGTACGTGTTCGATGCGGTCAGGATAAGCGTGCCGCTGCCGTTCTTGGTGAGCGAACCGGAGGCGGCTGATTCGCTGATCACTCCGGCGACGGTGAGCGCATTGCCTTGCGTGTCGAGCGTGGCGGTGGCGCTGCCGGCGATGATGAGGTTGTTGGCCAAGACAAGGCCGTTTGCGCCGGCTTGGATCGTGCCGGTGCCGGCGAAGCTCACGTCGCCCGTGGAGAGGGCGCTGTTGTTACCCAATTGCACCGTGCCCGCGTTGATGGTCGTGCCGACGGCGCCCGCCGCCGGGCCGTAGCCGTTGCTGGCGGAGAGCACCAGCGTACCGTTGCCGTTCTTGGTCAAGCTGCCGGTGCCGCTTACCGCGCCGGAAAGCGTGAGCGTGGCGCCGTTGGAAATCAACGCGCCGGTGTTGGTCGCCAGGTTCAACGGCGCGGCTATATAGTGGCTGCCGAGCGTATTGTTGATCGTCGCTCCGGCCGTGCTGCTCAGTGTCAGCGCGTTCGTGCCCGAGATCGTGTAGCTGGCCGTGTTGGTGAACGTGAGCGAGGCGACGGTTTCGGCCTGGTCGAGCGTGACCGTGGCCGAGGAAGTGATGGTGCTGGCAAAAGTCGCCGTGTCGCCCGCGTTTTGCGGCACGCCGCCGGACCAATTGGCGGAGTTGGACCAGTTGCCCGGTCCGTTCGTGGCCCAAACGCCGGCCACCGCGAGTTGGGTGATCGACAAATCAACGTAGCTCTGGCCGCCGACGGTAGTGGTGCCGAAACTATAGGAAAAGGCCGAGTTCGGATTGGAGACGCTCAACTCCGACAGCGCGCCGGTGAGGGAGCCGTACTGGATGAGATCGTAGATCGAGTTGCCGCCGGGGGGCGCGACGGCGCGGCGCCGTTGGGCGTGTAGAGCGCGACGTTGACGGCCGCGCCGGCGGCCGGCAGCGCCAGCGTGCCGCTGCCAACGTTGATCGTGTTAGCGGTCCCGTTAGAGCCGTTCAGACCGAAGGTCAGGCCGGCATTGTTCAACAGCGCCAAGTTGCCGGAAATGGTGCTCGCCCCGGCGCCCGCCAGGCCCGAAGCGACCGTACCGGGCTGGATATTCGACAACGCCCCGGCGGTGATAGAGCCGCTGATGGCCCCCGGCCCGGTCAGGGTTTGATTGGCGGCCAGGGCCAGCGTAGAGCTGTTCAGTCCGCTGAGGTCCAGGAAGCCGCTCGGGCCGACGTTGATGAGCATCGACGACGCAATGTTGTTGTTGCTGGTGATGCTACTGAGAGTCAGCGTGCCGCCGTTGACGGTCGTGCTGCCCGAATAGGTGTTGTTGTTGGTGAGCGTCCACCAGCCGCCGCCGTTCTTGACGAGGCTGGTTGCGCCGCCGGTGCCGTCCACAATCTGCCCGGCAAAGACGTTCTGGTTGGTGTTTGTGCCGGTGAGCGTAAGTACGCGGGCGCCGCTGCCGGCCAAGGGCCCGGTCGTGACGATGGGGGCCGGGACGAGCATCACGTTGGAAGTCGTGGAGAAAACCAGCGGGCCGCTGCCGGACGAGTCGATGCCGCCCCCGTTGGGCGTGAGGACGAAGGAGCGGTCGGTGCTCGCGCCGCCGCCGGTGTACTGCAAGACGCCGCCGCCCAGCACCAGCGCAGGGGCCGCGCTGGGAGACTGACCGATGTTGCTGACCGTATTGCCGTTGGCAAGCGATGAAATGCTCAGTACGCCGCCGTTGATCCAAGTTGCCCCGTAATACGTGTTGGCGCCGCTCAGCACAAGGGTCCCCGAGCCGGTCTTTACCAGCGGTCCCATGTTCGACGTGTTCACATTGCTGACGACGCCGCTGACGGTTAAGGTGTTTCCTGCGGTCACGTCGAACGTTCCGCCGCCGCCGTAAAGTACGACATTGCGCATGTTGAGGCCGGCGTTATCGAGGGCGAATGTGCTGGTGGCCTGGAGCGTTCCGCCGGTCATCGCTATCGAGTTGCCTGTAGTTACGGCGCCGAGATTGGCATTGGAGCTGATGCTGGTGACGCCTCCTTCGATCCAGCTTGCGCCGGTATAAGTGTTGCTGCCGCCCAGCACCAACGTGCCGGGGCCGGTCTTCGTGAGGATCGAAGTGGTCGTCCCATTCGTGATTATCGAGCCGATGGTGAGCTTGCCGGCGCCGAGTTGGTGCAGGATGAGGTCGTTGCCCGAAGAAACGCCGGTCTGAAGCGTGCCATCGGTGATTTGATAATCGTTCGAGCCGGCGAAGAGCAATCCGCCGGCGGTAAGCGTTACGGAATTCCCGCCAAAATCGAACGTCTGGCCGTTCTGCGTTGTGGCGATTTTCAATTGGTTCGTGGTGTAGCTGCCGGTGAGCGTCATGCCATCCGTCATGAGATCGTTCGTGGTGTCGCTCGTGCCCGACGAAGGAGTGGGCGTGTAATTGCTGAATGCCGAGATTGTATAGGGCGAGGCGCCGGAGTTGGTGGTTGCCCAATCGGCGCCGTAGGTGATGCGGGCACTGTAGCTTCCGTCGGCTAGCTTGGCGGTGGTCGTCGTGAGGGTCGTGTTTCCCAGCGCGGTGATGTTCAGCGAACTGGCCGGGGCCGAGCCAAAGTCCGGCAGCGCTCTGACGTTGAACGTCATGCTGCTGCCGTTTCCGTTCAGGACCAGGGCGCCGCCGCCCGCACTGAGCGTAACGTTGCCGACCGACTGCGACGAAGCGGCGCCCGAGTTGGCGAGGAGGTAGAGTGTGCCGCCGGTGAAACTCACCGCCGAATTGGCGGCGAACACGCCGGTGGGACTGTTGGCGTAACTCGCTTCCAACGTGCCGCCGTTGACACTTACGCTGCCGGTTGACGAGTACGCCGTGCCCGACGCGTCCGTCAAGAACAGGGTGCCTGCCCCCACCTTGGTAAAGGAGCTTACGTTGGCTCCGCTACTGTTAAACTTGCCGGCGAAGGTTGTGCTGCTGTTCGCCGAGCCGATGATGTACGAGGCGTTCGCCCCGGAAGAGCCGGGCTGATATAATCCGGTATTGCCCCCGCTGGAGGCGAGTCCCCCGATAACGAGCGTGGACGCGTTGCGCATTGAGAGCGAGCCCGCCGCGCTGCCGAGGTCGAACGTTGCAAAAGGATTGAGCGCGCTATAGGCGGTGTTGTTCCCGATGAGCCGGCTGCCCTGGCCGTTCGTGCCCCACGCAACCGTGCCGCCGAAGTTCCCGAAGATGGTTGTGGCCGCGTTGCCGTTGGCATAGGACACGTTGCTCACGGTTGTTTCGGTCCAGTTGATCGTGCCATCGCCGGAAAAGAGGTTGCTGACCGTATTGCTGGCGCCCTGCATCGAGGCGGACGCCGTGCCGGAGACGACTTGCACGAAATTCGTGTTCGTAAGCGCCTGGTTGCCATTCAGGGTTGTGCCATTGTTGAGCACGAACCCGGCCGTTGACGATTGCCCGATGTTCACCGTCATACCTTGACCGACAACGGCATTGCCCGTCCACGAGTCGGCGTTGGTGGCCAGCGTCAGTGCGCCGCCGCCAGTCAAGATGAATCCTTGCGTGCCCGCCAGCGCCGTGCTGATCGTCGTGGTGTTGCCGGCGATGCTGATCGTGGGCGTCGTGCCGGGCACGGTCGTTTGCAACGTAAGCGTGTTGCCGGCCGAGGCGAGCGAGCCGGCGCCCGTACCGAAGACCAGGTAGCCGATCGTGTTTGAGGGCACGTCGTCGGTGACCGCGTTTGCGTTTCCGCTGAGAATGCTGAAGTTGGCGGTCTGATCTGGCCCGTTGGCGTAATCCGTCCCGCTCGAACTAGTCCAGTTAGCCGAGTTGCTCCAATTGCCGGCGGCGTTAGTAGTCCAGGTAGCGCTTTGTGCCCAAAGCGGCGAGGCCCCAAAACCGGCGACCGCGACCGCCGCCAAAAACACGCAGAAACGCTTCATGATTATCTCCCCCCAAGAGTTGTGAAAAAACGTGATAGATGATTGGTCAGTCTGCATCAGTTCGCTTCGAATCCCTCACCCCGGCCCTCTCCCAGAAGGAGGGGGGCCCGGCCCGCGCGAATAAGAATTCCTCCGGTTTCCGGGCAACGTCGCTGATGCGCACCTCGTCAATCCACCCGCGGAAGTTTTCGGCGACGTGATTCTTGACCTTGCCCCGGCCGAGACTCCACTCCGCCCCCTCGGTTCCCTTGCTAAGCGCCGACGAGCCGTCGCGAGGCAACCCAGTTGCCGCCGCGAGCCGGTAGCCGCGCCCATCCAACGTATTGATGTAAAGCTTCAGCGTCTTGCCATCGCTGGTGGCCGCCACGTGGTACCAATGGTCCACTTCCAATGCGACTTGCTCGGCAATCGCCTCGTGCCACCGCTGCTGCACGTCAGCGTAGGCGATCTTGAAACGGTCCTTGCAGTCGATCTGGAAAACCAGCCGCGAAGGGACGACAACCGCCGCGTGCGGCTCGTTGCCGTCGCGGCCGATGAACGTCTGCGCCCGGATTGCAACCGGGCTGGCTTGATCGAGGCCTCGATCGTCCACTGCTCGGGCGTAATCGCCTGAATGTCCAGCGGCGAGGCATGGCTGAACGCCGAGTGCGTGTACAGATCACGCGAAATATGCGCGGGCGGCGCCGAGTTGTCCAGGCAACCGCGATTGGGCTCCTTGCTAGCTGGAATGACAGCCGCCGGCACGTCGTCCGACATGCTGGGGTGCGTCTGGTCGCCGTAGGCAAAAAGGTCGTTGCCGTTGAAGGAGGAATCGAGCGTCGCCCGCGTCGATCGGCTGTTGTTGCGTGTGTTGGGAATGATGACACCGAGGGGCCGGTCCTCAAAGCGCCAATAGGCCACGACGTGGCGGTCGCGGCCGCCGGCCGGTTTTTCATACTGCTCGACCGTGCGAATGAACGAATCGCCCGTGTCTTCCAGGAGCGTCAGCGACTTCGTGTCTTTCTCCAGCCAGGCCTCGCTGGAGGCCAGCAAGCGATGCGGCGCGGCCGATTGCCCCGCGACCGTCGCTTGTTCAACGTTGACCTCGCCCTTGAAGACGTGGACGCGACTGTTGCCGTCGGGCGAAACCTCCACGCCGAACTCCGTGCCCTGATCGACAAACGTACTTTCGGGCGTCCTGATCTTGAAGCCTCGCGCGGCCGGCGTAGTGATCTCGGCGCTTACTTTGCCGCGTTCCAGCCGCGCACTCTTGGCCGACTCGATTACCAGTACGGCCGGGGCCTGGACGACCATTCGCACGCCAATGTTGAAGCGAACTTCCGCCACACCGCCAGCTAGCCGCAAGATTTGTCCTACGTGAAGCTTTTCACGTGCGGCAAGGGAACAGTGCGAGTCTGTCCAGCGGGCTTCGGCCAGCCGGCTCAACTCGGCGACCGCCGGCGCGGCTGATTCAGCAACCGGAGCGGACGCTGCCGCATTGCCCGGCGGATTCTCGCGCACGAGCCCTGCCTCTGAATTCCCGCCCCGATTCATTCCCCATACAACCGCCAATGCCAGAAGTGCGACGGCGGCGACACCTGCGCCGATGCGAAATAGCGACGCCCGAAGCGTATGCGATTGAATCGGACTTACCTGCTCGCTTGCACAGTGGCCTTGCACCTCATCCATCCGCGAACAGCATATCCGAGCCCCTGTTCCCTTCTTGCGTTTCGAATGCCGTTAAAAGCGATGCGGCCAACGCCGGTGAACGCCGATCCCAATGCAGCCGGGCATGCATGTCGAGATACTCAATATAAAGCTGCCGCGCCTCCGCGTCGGACTTCAGGCATGCCTCAAGCCGCCGCCGATCGGCTTCGTCCAAAGTGCCATCGCACCACGCGGCGAGAAGCTCGAAGAGTTCCTCTTCACATAAGGCGCTGCTGGATCTTTCCGGTATCATGACAGTTCTCCACCTTGCTCCCCGGAAAGAAAGGGCCAACCTTCGCCGCGGGATACGGAACGATCAATGCAACGATGCAGAACGCGGCGGATGCGAATGAGCGCCTTGAGGACCGTATTCGTGGGCCGGCCCAGCTCAGTGCCGACTTCAGCGGCCGTCTTCCGCGTGCTGCAATAATAGGCGTCGATGATCTGCCGGTCCGAATCGGGCAGCTTTTCCAGACAGCCGCGGAGGGCGCGGCGACGCTGCTCCAAAAGCTGATCTTGGTTGAGCCGCTCCTGGACGATCTGGTCCAACACGTCGAGGCTCAGCGTCAAATGGTTTCGCCGCTGCTCGCGAAGATAGGCCAGAGTTTGGCGATAAGCAATCCCGCACGCCCAACGAACAAAATCATCGTTGCCATGCTGGCTGGCGGGATGAAACTCGTCCAGCTTTTTCCAAAGCACCACGCTCGTCCGCGCGACGACTTCTTCCGCCTCGGTCCAGTCGGGCAACAGCGTAATCACAAACGAAAATACGCGCCCTTGGCTCAAGCCAAGCAGGCGAACGAATTCCTCGTTGTCGATACGATCCAGCCGATCGGATTGAAGTGGCGCAGCCACAGCCCAGTACCCCAGCTTGAAAAGACTTGCTTCCCGCCTCCATTATCTATTGCGCGGACCGCACGATTCAAGGTATCGGAAAATGGAAATTTTCGTCGCGAGCCGGTCGGGAGAGGCTATTCGGCAAATGCTTCTAGCTCGATCGGGGTATAGAAGTCGTAGGGTGGGACAAGCTCGCGAGACTGTCGCGGAAATGGTTCAAATCGCGCAATCCGCGAGCGCAGATGCACCACAGGACGTTATTAACGGCAATATGGTGGATCGGCGCTCGCTTTAAGCGAGCTTGTCCCAACCTACAACACCACGTACGCCGTTATTCGGCCGCAATCATCACCCCGTCTTGATGGAGCACGAAGTCCTGGTCGGTTGCACAGAGCCGGTCGTACTTGACGCGGTAATACCTGCCGTCAGCCTTTTGCAAACGCACTGTGCCTTCGGAATAGCTCACGAAGCGGGCCTCGATGCGGTACTTGCCGCTGGCATCGGTCCATTGTCGCAACGACTTGACGTCGCGAGCGCCAAACGGATCATCCTTCTTTTCAGGCACTGGCGGTTTTGTTTCGGCTGGTTTCGCGGGCGACTTCAGTACGGGGAGTTCCTCGGGGGCAGCCGGCTTTGCCGGCGGAAGCACAGGAGGCAGTTCCGGCTTGGCCACCGACCGGGGTTCGGCAGGAGTTTCAACTTCCTTGGGCGCTGCAATCGGCGGCAGTCTTGGCGCGATCGGCGCGGGTATCGGCTTTGGCTCAGGTGCGGCCACTTCCGGTTTCACGTCCCGCATTATTTCAGGCTTGACTTGCGAAGCCTGTGGGGCGACCAGAGGCAATACCGGCGCGGCCGGTGCTGGCGGGGCAGCTTTATTTTCCGTGGGAGCAGCCGCCGGACTCGCGGCCGCCGGCGCGACTTGCGAACACGGATCGCAGCAGCCGACCGGTTCGCAGCACGGTTGGCAAGTTGGTGCCCAGCAACACGCGCTGCGACAGCCACAGCTATTCATCAGCCGGTTCATGCACCGGCATGCCCGAGCCGCCTCAGACGTGGCCAGCAAGGCCATCGTCGCGAGTGCCACGATTAGAGTTGAACGACGTGTCATGATCCAATCCTCCAAACAAAACGAATGGACAAGCGGCCCAAATAGACGCCGCAATCAACGATAATCATTCCCCCTGAACTTCGCATCACCACAATAGTTTTAGAATAATTCCCGCCAACTCCCCTCGCAACAAGCGGTTCCAAAAAAATTGGTTGGACCATTCTTCCTTTCACTTCTCGGCACCATTCCAACGGGTGGTAACTCTATAGCTAACGGGCGATGGTCCCTGGCGGATCGAGACGATTTCCGCCATATTAGTCGATTGGCGTCCAAATGAGGCTCCCGGCCTGAGAGTAGTTTATGGCACAATCGCATAGTACGACGATTTTGACTGTCCGCCACCAGGGCGTGGTGGCGATCGGCGGCGACGGCCAGGTGACGCTCGGCAACACGATCATGAAGGCCGACGCGGTCAAGATCCGCCGCCTGTGACGACAAAGGTGATCACCGGCTTCGCCGGCGCGACGGCCGACGCCTTCGCCCTGCTGGAGCGGTTCGAGGCCAAGCTCAAGGACTATCCGGCAACGTGCCGCGGGCGGCCACCGAGCTGGCCAAGGACTGGCGGACCGATCGCGTCCTGCGGCGGCTGGAGGCGATGCTGGCCGTGGTCGACGCCCGGCACACGCTGCTGGTCACCGGCAACGGCGACGTGATCCAGCCGACCGACGGCGTGCTGGGCATCGGCTCGGGCGGAAGCTTACGCCGTGGCCGCGGCCCGGGCTCTGCTGACCCACAGCTCGCTTTCGGCCGCGGAGATCGTCCGCGAGTCGCTGGAGATCGCCGCCGGCATCGACGTTTACACGAACACGAACATCATGGTGGAGGAATTGGCGTGCGCGACTTGACCCCGCGCCAGATCGTCGCCGAACTGGACCGGCACATCGTCGGCCAGGACGCGGCCAAGCGGGCCGTGGCCGTGGCCATCCGCAACCGCTGGCGGCGGCAGCAGCTGCCGGCCGAGATGCGGCAGGAAGTCGCGCCGAAGAACATCATCATGATCGGCCCCACCGGCGTCGGCAAGACCGAGATCGCCCGGCGGCTGGCCAAGCTCACCGGCGCGCCGTTCATCAAGGTCGAGGCCACCAAGTACACCGAGGTCGGCTACTACGGCCGCGACGTGGAGAGCATGATCCGCGACCTGGTCGAAAACGCCATCGGCCTGGTGCGGCAGAGCGAGAGCGGAGAACGTCGAGGAGGAGGCCCAGCGGCGGGCCGAGGAGCGGCTGCTCGACCTGCTGGTGCCCGCGCCGCCCGCCTTCGACGCCACGCCCGACGGCCCCGACTCGCCCGAGCGCCACGAGCGGACGCGCGAGAAGATGCGGGCCATGCTGGCCGCCGGCGAGCTGGAAGAGCGCCGCGTCGAGCTGACCGTCGAGCAGAAGGCCGTGCCGATGATGTTCACCGGCATGGGCATGGAGCAGATGGACGTCGACTTGCAGGGCATGTTCGAGAAGATCCTGCCCAAGAACACGTCGCGGCGCGAGATGACCGTCGCCGAGGCCCGCGCGGGTGCTCTTCGAGCAGGAGTGCGACGCCCTGATCAACCAGGAGAAGGTCAACGCCAAGGCGATCGAGCTGGCCGAGAACCTGGGCATCATCTTCATCGACGAGATCGACAAGATCGTGGCCAGCGAGTCGGCGCACGGGGCCGACGTTTCGCGGCAGGGCGTGCAGCGCGACCTGCTGCCGATCGTCGAAGGCACGACCGTGCAGACCCGCTACGGCTACGTGAAGACCGACCACATTCTGTTCATCGCCGCCGGCGCGTTCCACCGCGCCAAGCCCAGCGACCTGATGCCCGAGCTGCAAGGGCCGCTTCCCGATCCGCGTCGAGCTGACCGACCTGACGCAAGGACGATTTCGTCCGCATCCTCACCGAGCCGAAGAACGCGCTGACCAAGCAGTACGAGGCCCTGCTGGCGACCGAAGGCGTGGACGCTAGTTTTCAGCGAGGACGCCATCGACGCCCTGGCCGACTATGCCTTCCAGGTGAACCAGACGACGCAGAACATCGGCGCCCGGCGGCTGTACACGATCATGGAGCGGCTGCTCGGAGGAGCTGAGCTTCGAGGCGCCCGACATGGGCACCGGCCGCGTCGACGATCGACGCCGCCTACGTCAAGCAGCGGCTGGACGAGCTCGACCAAGGACGAGGATTTGAGCAAGTTCATCCTATGAGCGAATCCGGTCCCACCGAACCCGAGCCGATTCTGCTGCAGGAAGTTCCGCAAGGCTCGCGCTTCCGGCGGGCGCACTGGCTTCCGCGCGATGCGGCCTTGGGCGTAGCGATTGCGCCTATTGCTGCCGGCTTTGTTTATTGTGGTACGCTGGGGATGTTCAAAGCGGTTCCGTCCACGGCTGTATCCATATTTGACGCGATCGAGAAGTTCGGCGTTCTACTCGCGCTGCCGCTTTGGCTGCTGCGAAAGCGTCGTGAGCAACCGTACGCGCATCGGCTGCCGTCGCGGCGTATCGTTAGGGAGTTTCTGATCGCTATTCCAGTAACCATTGGCGTCTTAATCTGTGTTGGCATTGTCGGCTATTCTGCAATGTTTGTTTTGAAGGCCTGCGGCCATCCTCCGGAGTCCGCACGTGACTTTTGGGGACAGATGCCGGAACGCGGCATGATTCAACTCTTGCTTAAAGCCGTTATCATTGCGCCGGTGATCGAAGAAGTGTTCTTTCGGGGCTTTCTGTATAACGCGTTGCGCACGGTAGCGCCCGAGTCGATTGCCATCGTCTGCGCAGGCTCTACTATTTGGCCTCGCGCACGTGTATGAACCAATGGGCATTCTCGTGGCATTTGTTATGGGAATGCTCCTCGCGGCGATCTACGAGTGGCGCAAGACGTTGGTTTCAACAATCTTCGTTCACGGCATGTATAACGCCATCGCGATGGCTAGCGTTGCCGCAGCGATTCTAGCCAGCGCTAAAGCACCGGCCATTGGGGTGAGTTTCCGACCCGACGCGACAACGCAAGCTGTCGTCGACAAAGTCGTTCCTGGCAGCCCGGCGGAGCAAGCGGGCATTCGGCCGAGCGACGTGATCGTCAGTTATGACGGCCGCGAGATCACCGACGGCAAGCAACTCGCTGGGCTGGTCCGTGCAGGCAAGGTCGGCGACACGGTCTCGCTGAAGATCGTTCGAGGCGATCGGCCGATGACACTGCGTCTGGTCTTGCGCTCCCGGGCCGATTTGGAATAATTGCTGCGCACTCAGCATCACTCCGGTGCCATATCGCCCAGCTCCTCCAGCCAGATGCGGATTTCGTTATCGTATTCGCTGGCCAGGTCGCCTTTGATCAGCTGGCGATGGAAGGCGGCGGCCCCGTCCTTCACCAGGTCGGCCGCTTCGGCGCTGGGGAAACGCCGCATCGGATCGGGCGCGATCAGGCCGCGGCAGAAGCTCATCAGCAGCTCGTTGCAGACGACCTCATGCGGCAGAATCGTGCGGCAGCCGCTGGGCCAGAGTCCGCTTGGCCTCCAGCAGCTCGCGATAGGCCCTTGAGGTCTGCGAACGGCGGACGGCCGGCCAGCATTTCGACCAGCACGTAGCCCAGGCTGGCCAGGTCGCTCCGCGGCGTACACTCGCCGCCCTCCAACACCTCCGGCGCGGCGTAGGTCGGCGTGCAGGTTCGCCGCGCGGGCGGGTTGGTCACCTCGAAGGCCGAGCCGATATCGACGATCTTGGCGTTGCCGGTCCGCTTGAGCATGATGTTCGAGGGCTTCATGTCGCCGTGGACGATGCCTTCGCGGTGCAGCGCGGCCAAGGCCGCCAGACATTCGCGGACCACGGCGATGGCCATGCCCGGCTTCAAGCGCGGCTGCACCGGGCCGGCCGTGACGATCACGTCGTTGATGTACTCCCAGCGGTCTTGCTTCACGCGGGACTTCATGTGATCGAGCATGGCGACAGTCAAGCAGCAGGCTCAAGGTCGAAGCCGTCGACCCATTCCATTTCCATCATGCGGATGCGGTTGCGATCGACCCAGTTATGAACGTCCAGCAGATTGTCTTGCTGGATCTGGGCGACGTGCGCGGCCACGACCGCCATGCGGCCCATCGCCTCGTCGTAGGCGCGGTCGTTTTCGTAGCGCTCCGGCGAGAATATCTTCAAGGCCACGGGCAGGGTGAAATTGTCGGTGCCGCGGCGCTCGCTGAGATACACCACGCCCTGGCCGCCCGAGCCGAGCAGCCGCACCAGGCGATGGTGTTCCGTCCAACTCAACCGGTTCTCGGCGAGCATGGAGTGGTAGCGGTGGAGTAGCTGTTCGGAACAGCGGGGCACGATAGGGCCGCCCCACGTGCGCGTACCGTTGCGCTTCAAGAATATGGTCGTTGACATCCGTGCCTCTCGACCGTCGGCCGGTTCCCAGGTTGGTGAATCTTCGCGCATTTTACCCCTTCCCTCTTGGAAAAGTAAAGGCCATTGTTCGCATTCCTAACATATACTCCACTTCGCGTGTCCGCTATTATCCTCGCTGACGCATCGACTTGCTATGGAAATATTTTACACGCCACGGTCACCCCATAGCGGATATCCGCCGCCGCGCACTGGGAAAACCGAGCGATTTGTCGCTAAGGTAATTGATCAACGGCTTGCCCTGCTTCCAGCGCACGAGGTTGCGGCAAAACAGATCGGTAATCTTGTCGTTCCGCCATGCCGCCTGCCCGCCGACGTGCGGCGTGATGATCACTTGCGGAAGGTCCCACAACTTGCTGCACGCCGGCAGCGGTTCGGGATCGGTGACGTCCATCACCGCGCCGGCCAAGCGGCCGCTCTCCAGCGCGGCGACCAGATCGCGCTCGACCACCAGCGGGCCGCGGGCCACGTTGACCAGCACCGCGCCGAGCTTCATCTTGGCCAGCACCGCGGCGTCAATCATCCGCGCAGTCCGCGGCGTCAAGGGCACGCAAAGGACCAGAAAATCGACCTGCGGCAGCATTTCGTCCAATCGCTCGACGGGCCAGAGCGATTCGACGCAATCCGGCTTGTCGATCGGGTAAAGATCGATTGCCAGGATACGTGTGTCGAAGGCGGCGAGCAGCTCGCGCCAGCCGCCGGCCAACGCCGCCAAGGCCGACGATGCCGACCGTGCTGCGGGTGAGATCGCGCGTGGGGCGGCGGATGAACTCTTTGATCTGCTGCGCGCGGAAAAACGTCGGCAGGCTCCGCGTCCAAGCGGTGATAAGTGCGACCGTATGTTCCGTAACCTGGTCGGCCAGTGCGCCCGACGCGCTGGTGACGGTGATATCAGACTGGACCACCGACGGCACGAGGCAGTGATCCATGCCGGCCGCCGACGATTGGATCCAGCGGAGCCGCCCTTGGCGGACGACGCCATCCCAGTCGATCGGCACCTTGGCATGGCCGCAGAAGACGTCGGCGGAGAAGATCTCGGCCGCGATCTGCTCCTGCGAGGCATCCACGATTTCGGCGTCCGGCGCGACCGCAGCGATCTGTTTCAAGTGTGCCGGCTTGGTGATGTAACAAAGGACGATGCGCATTGGGAGCCGCTGCCTAGCAAGGTAGTTATGAATGCATCCATTGTCGGCCTTACGTGCTTTTCACGCAAGGGAAGAGCCATTTGCCACACCCCCGTTCGTGCGAGTTTTGCCCGCACTTCGCCAGTAATTTGCCTCACGGCTGCCGATTTTTCTGTGTCATAAACGAGAAATCCGGCCGGACCGGCTCACTACAGACTACGTAGAGCGTGTGCGTGGCGTCGCAAGAGCAAGTCTGATTCCGCCTTCCGCGCACATCCGATCAGAATTTGCGGAGGCACCGAATTCTCGAATGGAGTCATAATGAAGCGAATCACCTTTTCGATCGTGGTCTTGTTGGCACTGACGGCCGCCGAAGCCCGCGCCCTGCCACTGGTGTCGGGCAACGAGGCGCAGGAGCGCTACGAACAGAACGTGGCACAGCGGTTCGATCCGTATCCCTCGGTCGGGTTCGGTCCGGAGATCGTTGGCGGTCGGCCGCGGGAATACTCGACTCCGCGGGCAGAGGTCCTTCAAGTCCAGAAACGGTTGCCGCCCGGGACGGTGAATCGCCCGTTCGGCAGGCTTTTTTGCGCCGGGCGAAGTAATTCGACGATTCGGGCGCGGCCAGGCATTGCCGAGGGTGAAAAGTTTGTTTCCGCCGCCGGGCGTGCCCAGGCCGGGCTTCCGTTGACGCAGCAAAGGGTGACGCCCTGGAAGAGAATCGGCATCGGCGTCTCGTCCGACGGGCGAACCGGTTGACTTCGCTCTCGTGCGAGCGAGTTTCCCCGCCTAGTGATTCGCCGCCACTCGCAAGTTCCGCGCGGACCGATTACAATTGTGTGAAGTCCTGGATGCACTCCACGGCCAACCTGCCTTAAAGGCCAGCGAGTTGACACCTATGTGTTTATTCCCCACCGGCCGCGATTTGCCTAGTTCCCGCCCGTAGACGTTTCCTTGAGCGAAGGAGGTCTCCCCTGAGTACCAACAGATTTTCCATCGGCGTCGGCACCGTCCTCATGCTGGTCGTTCTGCGGCTGGCGTTGGGGTGGCATTTTCTCTATGAGGGAGTTTATAAGCTGACCCACCACGACGCCTTTCTGGCCGAAACCGAGGGCTTCCTTTCCGCCGCGCG
Organism: uncultured Planctomycetia bacterium; assembly: GCA_963707295.1. GTDB lineage: Bacteria > Planctomycetota > Planctomycetia > Pirellulales > Thermoguttaceae > JANXQG01. The sequence continues at coordinate 2,186,321 of CAVPPL010000004.1, read as the reverse complement.
GGGGCCTGCCGCGCCCTATATCTATGAACTCGTGCCGGACATTGACGGGCACCAGCGGCTGGAACACGACCTGGAGCCAATCGAGGCTCAAGGGTGTCCGGAACGCTGACGGCACGGTCGAACTCAAGGACGGCAAGGACTCAGTTAAACTGCCTCGACTTGCCAAACGGTGGGACGAACTGAGCAAGACCTTCGTTTCGTACTATCGGCCGAAGGGCAAGGACGAGAACGACGAGCTTTACAGGGAGTTCATCGCCACCTCGAACAAGGTTTGGCAGCACCACGTCCAAGGGCTGGAAGGATTCATCAAGGAAAATGGCGACAAGATCAAGGCCCACTTTGAGTCATTGCAACGCTACGAGGAGCAGGTGAAGGGCGATCCGAAAGTCGATTTCATGCGTCAGCGACGCTGGGACCAATTGCAGGAGTACCGCAAGGAGGCCAAGGGCTGGATTGCCGACCTTGATGCCCGTGAGAAGGCGTTGAAGTCCGACTTGATGGACTTGCTCAACAAGGAGCGGATTGCCCAGGTGGCGGCCGTTGCAGCGGCCGACGCGAAGGAGAAGGAAACGAAAATTGCTGCTGCCGCAAAGAAAGGCAGCGGCGATGAAGGAAAGCAGTCCACAACAGCGAAGCCATCCACCGAATCAAAGCCGGCCGATCCGCCTCGGGACGCTTCTGCTGAACCGAAGAAGACTAAGGAAAAAGCCAAAGATAAGGCCGCCAAGAATAAGGCCACTGAAAAGAGCATTGCAAAAGCAGACGCCAAACCAAAGCCGTCTGCGGACGCGGCGGCAGCCGAGGTCGATTTCAGTTCGCTTGCCGAAGGCCGCGATCCGGCCGGGCCGTTCCGCCACAGTTCCAACATATTTCAATGGACGCGGATCGAGCAAATGGCCTTTGTGATGACTTACGTCTTCCTCGCCATTGGAGCGTGCCTGATGCTCGGGCTGTTCACCCGGCTGTCGGCGTTGGCCGGCGCGGCATTTATGCTCTTTGTTGTTCTCTGCCAGCCGTCGTATCCTGGAGTTTATCCGGTTCGACCCGCCGCAGTTGGGCCACGCCCTGCTGGTGAACAAGGATTTTATTGAGATGATTGCTCTTTTGGTGATCGCTTCCATGTCGCTGGGACGCTGGACCGGCCTGGACTTCTTCTTGTCCAAGTGCTGTGGCTGCTGCTGCAAAGGAGAAAAAGCATGAGCACGAGTCCTGAAGTTTCTCGCCGCGGTTTTCTCAAGACGGGTTTGGCCGCCGGCGCGCTGACCGGCGCAGGCCTGGGCGGGTTCTATTTCGGCTACAACACGGCCGTCGGCTCGCCGGTCCGCGTAGGCGTGATCGGCACGGGCGACGAAGGCAGCGTGCTCATCGGCGCGCTGAACCCGAAGTACGTCGAGGTCAAGGCCATAGCCGACATCCGCCCCTACAACCAGTTTCGCGCCTTCCACGGCGACTGGGGCGTGCCGGTCCGGCCGGGCTTAATGTCCGTCTACGGCTGGAAATCGGAGAAGGAAGCTAACAAGCACGTCAAGGTTTACAAACCCTACACGGAGCTATTGGCCAACGCGAAGGCCGACGGCATCGAGGCGATCATTATCGCCACGCCGCTGCACCTGCACGCGCCGATCGCCATCGCAGCGATGAACCAGGGGCTGCACGTCATCACCGAGAAGCTCATGGCCCATGACGTCGGCCAGTGCAAAGAAATGGCAAGAGTCGCCAAGGATCGAAACGTCTATCTGGCGATCGGCCATCAGCGGCACTACAACGTCAAGTATTGGCAGGCCCAGGATTGGATCAAACGCGGCGTGATCGGCAATCTGCACTCGATCCGCGCAGTGGCATCGCAATAACCTGCCGCCGCCGAGCAACGACAGTTGGAAAATGCCGCTGCCGTCGGGCGTCAAGCCGACCGACATCCCCGGCTTCGAGATCGAGAGCGGAATGAAGGTCAAAATCAGCGACGAAATCGTTAAGGCCCGGCGGGTCCTGTCGCAGTCCTATGGAAAAGAGGCCGAGAGCGGCTCGACAAGCTCACCCAGTTAGAAGCCCAGATGGCCGACGCCGAATTGCACAAGCCGTCGAAGCCAGACCAAAAGACCGCCGAGGAATTCGGCTATAAGGGTCGGCAGATCAAGGACGCGTCGGGCAAGGTCATCTATGAATGCACGCCGCTGGAGGAATTGATCCGCTGGCGGCTGTGGGACCGCACCAGCGCAGGCATGATGGCCGAGCTTGGCAGCCACCAGTTGGACGCGGCGAGCATTTTCGTCTCTGCCATTTATCCCGAGGGCGCGGAGCACCCGCACCCGCTGCGGGTGACAGCCGCGGCAAACCGCCCGATCTTCGGCCCCGATCGCGACATCGAGGACCACGTCTGCTGCATCATCGAGTTCCCCATGCCGGAATACAAGGAGGAAGACGCGAAAACCCACCGCAAGAAGATCGAAGTGCAATATGCGTCGGTCAACGGCAATGGTTACTTGAACTACGGAGAGCTCGTCTACGGCACAAAAGGCACGATCGCCTTGAAGCAGGAGACCGAATTGAAGTTGCTGACTGGAAGCGAAGACAGCGAGGACGGCGAAACGGCGGTCAAGGTTTCAGGCGGAAGCGGCGGGCCCACGCTCGATACGCAGTCGAGCGGCCCCGCGCACGGCGACGCGACCGTCAGCAAGGGATACAAGGAGGAGTTGGAGCATTGGGCATGGTGCATCCGCAATGGGGATCCGCGGAACCCCGGCACGCAGCCGCGCTGTACGCCTAAAGTCGCCATGGCGGACGCGATCATCGCCCTGACGACGAACCTGGCCGTGCGAACCGGCCAGCCGATCCACTTCAAGAAGGAGTGGTTCGACGCTTCGAAGAAAGATACGCCGGAAGAGGATTTGAAGATCACGTAGGGTGGCATCAAGCGCAGTGCAGACCCATCAAGATTCTTTGAGGAACAATCAATGTATCTCCATGCCAACGAAAAGACGATCGGCGTGAAAAATTTTCACGCCGCGTTGGGCAACCGTTTGATCCGCCGCGCGATGGTTGAGAAAGCCCAGAAGCAGGGCCTCTCGCCGGGCAAGGGTCTGGAGGCGGCGATTTTCGGCTACAAGCCTCCGGAGAAACCGCTCGCGGTGGGCCTGCTCGGCGCGGGGCAGCAAGGGCTTCGCTTGCTGAAGGCTGTTTCACCGAAATACATTGAGGTAAAGTCGGTTGCCGATGTGCGGCCGTCGAACAGGAAGCTCGTCTTTGAAGCTGCTGGCATTCCGGACGGCGGCACGGTCTATCTGGGCGGCATCAAACGACAATTCAAAGGCTCTATGGTTTACGACTCGTTTGAGAAGCTGCTCGCCGCGGCCAAGGACGATGGCCTGGAAGCGGTGATCATCGCCCTTCCCTCACATTTGCACGGTCCTGCCGCATTGGCCGCGCTGGATAAGGGCTTGCATGTATTCATTGAGCCGCCGATGGCTCTTACGGTGGCGGACGCCAAAAAGATCGTCGCCAAAGCCGAGGACAAGAAGCTTTGCGTGGCAGTGGACCAGCAGCGGCGCTACAACTGGATCTACGATCATGCCTTGGAGATGATCCGCAAGGACCTGCTCGACCAGCCGCACTATCTCCGTTCACAGTGGCACTTGCCTCTGGCTGAAAAAGTCGCGGCCAAGATTGCGGCGCCCGCTGCCGGCGACGCGAAGAATATCAAGATCGATTGGTGGCCGGACGTTTCCGCGGAAGATCGCGGCGTGACTTTCGACGGCTACGACAGTCCCGACGAGCTCGTTCGCTGGCGGCTCTACGAGAAATTTAGCGGCGGCCTTTTGGCGGAGCTTGGCAGCCAACTTTTTGACGCGGCCGTCATGCTTGTCGCGGCCGCGCCGAACCGCGATGCCAAGCGGCCTTATCCGCTCAGTGTGGCCGGGTCCGCCAGCCAAGTGCTTCCTAGCGTCGGAGGTGACATCGACGACCACGTTCACTGCATTTTCGAGTACGCCATCGACGGCTATGTCGATGCCGCGGAGATCCTGCCGAAAGCCCGCAAGAAAATCGCGATGCAGTTCGACATGATCATCGGCAGCGATTTTGACGGCTACGGCGAAACGCTGCTCGGCCGCAAGGGCTCGCTCGCCTTGGAGAGCGAGCGACGGCCGATGCTCTTTTTCATGGCGGACGTGAATGCAAACATTCGGCTTCGCGAAAGAAAAGACGCCGCGGGCATGCCCGCGCTCGAATTGCTCAAGGACGCCCAATTCGACGAGGGTTCGCAGGCGCTAGGCGAGCTTGCGCTCGCCGGGGCCGATGCCGGCTTCGCCGCGGCTCTGGAACATTGGGCGGCATGTTGCAAGCCGGCCGCGGGCGACAAGGAAGGCAACAAGCCTCGCTGCGACGCCCGTGCCGGGCTCTATACAACCGTGCTCACGGTCGCCGCGACAAAGGCCGTGCGGAATGGCGCCCGCGTCGATTTCAAGGACGAGTGGTTCGAGCCGAAGAGCGACGAAACGCCGGATTCAATCGAGTAGGTCCTGCTTGCCGAGCGGGACTTTAGCGTGCTAGGCTATCGGAAACTGTCGAGTCGCTCGTTAATTCATCGCGAAATGATCCCTCTCGGCAAGAGGGACCTACAAGGAACAGCTCATGTCCCGGTGGCCTCTCGGAGTATTTGCCAGCGTTGACGCCGGCCTCGGCGTTCATCTAAACGTCGCGCACGAGTTGGGCGTGCCGACGATTCAGCTTCATACGCCTAGCGCCGCCAGCCGCACGCCGGCCCGCGCCAAGGTGTTTCTCGCCAAAGTGACCGATCTCGGCATGAAGATCACGGTCGTCTTCGGCGGCTTCGAAGGCGAGAGCTATGCCGACATCCCAACGGTCAAGCGGACCGTCGGCCTCGTCCCGCCAGAAACCCGCGCCGACCGATTGAAGGAAATGAAGGAAATCGCCGACTTCGCCCGGCTGTTGGATGTGGACACGGTCGGCCTGCACATCGGCTTCGTGCCGCACGACGCTGCCGATCCCGTTTACGGACAGGTCCTCGCAGTTGCCCGCGAGTTATGCAATCATTGCAAGGCACAAAACCAGAGCGTGAACCTCGAAACGGGCCAGGAGCCGGCCGAGACGCTGCTGAGATTCCTGTCCGATACGAGCTGCGACAACTTGTTCGTGAACTTCGACCCCGCCAATATGATTCTTTACGGCTGCGGTGAACCGATCGACGCGCTGAAGAAGGTCGGCCGGTACGTGCGGAGCGTCCACTGCAAGGACGCCAAGTGGGCCGCGCGGCCCGGCGAGAATGGGGCGCCGAAGTGCCTTTGGGCCAGGGCGACGTGAACATGGAGCGATTCCTTCGCACACTCCAAGAAATCGGCTATGACGGCCCCTTGACGATTGAGCGCGAAATCCCGCAAGACCCCGTGCGGCAGAAGGAGGAGATTGGCGGCGGATTGAGGTTGCTGGAGGAGATCAAGGCGAGAATCCTAGTGTGATCATGCCGTTGACAATGGACGTTTAAACGTCTATGATGTTCGCATGTCCAATGGAGTTACACGCAACCCGCCGGGCCGCGTCCGCGATGCCATCTTTGAAGTGCTATCGCTGGCGCCGCAGGCGCTGCCAGTGAAGGAGATCGAGGCCCGCGTCCGGCAGGTGCTCGGTCCAACTTCGGCTTCTTCGGTCCGATCCTACCTACGGCTAAATACGCCAAGTCATTTTCGCCGCGCGAAAAGAGGATGTTACGCCGCCCAGCATCAAAAGCTGTTCGACTTGCCGTCTGGCCCAACGCCCGCACCGGCCAGCATGGAGCCGTTCCGCTTCGGACGGGCCGAATTGCACCACGGCGATAGTTTTGATTGGCTCAGGAAAGCGCGCAGAAAGCAGCATCCATGCAGTGGTTACCGATCCTCCATACGGTCTCCACGAATATTCGGACGAGCAACAACAAAAGTTACGCGCGGGCAAAGGCGGCGTGTGGCGGATTCCGCCTTCGTTTGACGGCCACGTCCGTTCTCCGCTGCCGCGTTTCACCACGTTGAACCAGTCGCAGCTCGCCGAATTGCGGGAGTTCTTTTCGCTTTGGGGAAGGCTATTGCTGCCGAAACTCGTGCCTGGCGCGAATGTCGTTGTGGCGTCGAATCCCCTCCTTTCGTATCTGGTTTCGGCGGCCTTGGCTGACGCGGGGCTGGAGCGTCGCGGCGAGGTTGTTCGCCTCGTGATGACGATGCGCGGCGGTGACCGGCCGAAAGCCGCGCACGAGGAGTTCTCCGACGTGAGTGTCATGCCGCGTTCGATGTGGGAACCGTGGCTGGTCTTCCGCAAACCGATCGAAGGCCGGGTCCAGGACAACTTGCGCAAGTGGAAGACTGGCGGGTTCCGCCGGCCGTCACCCGACAAACCGTTTGGCGACGTGATCGCATCCAATCCCACGCGGCCGTCCGAGAGAGACTTAGCACCGCATCCCAGCCTGAAGCCGCAAGCCTTCTTACGGCAATTGGTGCGTGCGGTATTGCCACTGGGTGAGGGGGTCGTCGTTGACACATTTGCCGGCGCTGGTTCAACGCTGGCGGCGGCCGAGTCGGCCGGCTACTCGAGCATCGGTATTGAAAAGGACAGCGACTATTACGAACTCGCTTGCGGCGCGATTCCCGTTCTTGCAAAACTCCGCGTTGCTCAGGCCGATCAACCTCGGTAAATCCAATTCTCGCGGAGCTTCTTGATTCCTTCCTTGTGCAGCGTCGCGGTCCGCGTGCCCAAATCACCACGAGCGTTGCGACGGAAATCCGCGACGGTTACATTTCCCAAATAGACCTCCTTGAATGCCATGGGTCGCCGCGCCCTCGCCGGTTCGGTTGCGTTGTCAACATCATAGACAAACACGCACATCCATTGTTCGCGGGCGCCGTGGGTATCGACCGCGCCACCCGCCTTTCGCGTGGTTTTGATCTCGACTCCCTCGCTACCCGCTTTGACGCCGTTGTTCGCGTAAGCGCCTTGCACAACCAGATCGGGATGGCCGTTGAAGAAGGTATTTTGCACGAGCGTCCGGGCATGCTTGGCAAGGCTGGCAGTGAGCATGTCCGAAAGCAGGCCCGACATGATCGCAGGCCGCAGCATGTCGTCGAGTCGTTGCAGCCCCTTGCTGTTCAAGAGCGTATTGACGTCGTAGAAGAAATCATAGACGTCTTGCATAGCGATCTCAAAATCCTGTAATCGCAATTCAAACGGCAAGTGCGCAGCCCGGTTGAAGTTCGCGGCTTCAACTTGATTACGTGTGACGAACATTATACTCCTGATCAGTCGCCGGCCGGCCGGTTATCAAAGTGTCGAATCTTCGCCCAGGTTCGCCGCTGGCTTAGTGCCCCTCTGTTGCGCTTGCTCCATGTAGCGATTCTGCGCCGCTAAGTTTCGGCCACAAGAATCCATAGAGGGCCACGAAGGCAAAGCACACGAGCGGCACAATGAAACCGCGCGACATGTCATACTGATCGGCCACGTGTCCCATCAGCTTCGGCAGCACCGCGCCGCCCATGATCGCCATGACGATGAATGCGGATGCCTTCTTTGCCCTTGCGCCGAGGCCGAAAATGCCCAGCGCGAAGATCGTCGGGAACATGATCGACATGAAGAAATAGCTCACGAAAACGGCGGCCACCGAAATCCAGCCTAGCTTGAGGAAGACGACCAAGCAGGCAGCCACGTTGAGCAGTCCATAGAGCCCCAGGATCAAGTGCGCCGAGTATTTCTTCAACAGTCCGGCACCGGTAAATCGGCCCACCAGGAAACAGACGAACCCGATCGAGGCCAGCAGCGACGCGAACTTGTCGCTAAATGCATGAAGGCTGTCGTCGAACGGCAACGCCTGCGGAAAGGCGTCGCGCAAAAGCATGCGATTCAGAACCGGCAGACTCACATGCTCCGTCTTGGATTGGGAATCATCCTTTTCGACGTAAGTGCCTGCCGCCTTGGACATTTCTCGCGCTTCGTCGTCCTTTCGTTCGGCGGTCCAGCGCGAGAGCAGTTTCTTCGTGTCGTCGCCCAAGACAACGCCGGCAAAACGCTGGGGATCAGCGAGCAGTTCCGTTTTCTTTCCCTTGTTCGGACCGTCCTTGACGATCTTGTTTGGATCTTGCTTCACGATGTTGTTCAGGTCCTGAACAAGCGGCGGCAGGAAGCGCATTGACTTCGGTGCCGTTCTGGTAGTCTTCCAGCGCTTTCGCCGTCTCTTCGGATAGGTTCTCGCCCAAGAAGGCCGAAACCGGGTCGGCTTTCCGCTTCAACTTCTCCACCAGCCCCGGCGCGTCCTTGATATCCTGTTTCGCCAGATTGGTCTTAACTTCGATCCAGTCCTTGGTCGAAGGCGTGCGCCAGGAAGCGGGCATATCGGGAACATCGGAGGTCATGTAAATGATGAAGAAGCTAAAGATGCCTGCCTGGGCGGCGACGTACAAGAACTGGGCCAAAACAGCGAAGACAAAGTGCGGGTGGGTCCAGATGGAACGCACCACGCCCGGCGTGGAATCGTCCAGATGGTAATCGTCCTCCGCCTTGATATCCGGAACTTCAGCGAAATAGAAAACGATCGCCAAAATGGTTACCACGGCGGCGATCGCCGCATAAGGAATCCACAAGGTTTGGCTTCCCGTGCTTTGCCCGGCGGCGTCCTTGGAATAGAAGAAAATGCCGCCGAGAATCGGGCCGAGGATCCAGCCGATGCCGTTGCAGGATTGAGCCAGGTTGATTCGGGTCGCCGCGTATCGCTGCGGGCCGAGTACGGTTGTGTAGGGGTTTGCGATCGTTTCCAGAAACGTGAGTCCCGATGCGATGAAACAAACGCCGGTAAGGAACGCCCAGAACTTGGCAATGTGCATGGCCGGGATGAACCAGAGTCCGCCCACGGCTACCATAAGCAGCCCGATGATGATGCCGCCCTTGTAGCCGAGCTTGCTGGCCAACCAACCGGCGGGGAGGGACATCAGGAAGTAGCCAAGGTAAGTGCGCCCACTGCACGTTGGCCGACTGCGACAGCGTCAAGTTGAGTTCATCCTTAAAATGCTTGTCCATGACGTTGATCATTCCATTGCACACTCCCCAGAGGAGAAACAACGAACTGACGAGCGTAAACGTGAAGATCAGGTTTTTGCCGTCGTCGGTTACGAATAGACTCTTCTTATTCGTGCTCATGATGCGAGAGAAATGGCCAGAGAAATTGACACTACGCCAGGGAAACCACGATTCTGTTCCTCGCGGACAAACTTGTCAAGCCATTTCGGGAGCATTCTGCGCAAAAACGCTTGACACGGCCCGGTTCTCGGCAACAATAGTTGGACTCCAAGAGTTTCACATGGACTGAGGAACCGATGCCCCATCTAGCGATGCAAGTCCCGCACAACTTGGGCCGCGAGGAAGCCGCCCGCCGCCTCAAGGAACAGGCCGCCAAGGCCCGCGACCAGGTCACCGACCTTGAGGAGCAATGGAACGACCACACGCTGACATTCCGCTTCAAGGCGATGGGGTTTGGCGTCAGCGGCACGATGGTTGTCGAGGATGCAGCCGTAAAAATTGATGTCAACCTTCCGCTGGCCGCTGTGATGATCAAAGGCAAGATCGAGCAGCAGTTGCGGCAGAAAATCGAAGGTGTGCTGGCATGAGGCGACTTCGGTAGCGGTCGCGAACACCTGCTGCCGACGATCGGCGCCCCCTCTGGATGAGGGTGTATCGTCACGTCTTTCTGACCTTGCTCAAAGTAACCGGGCTTACTACAATCCCGCCCAAGTTCGCCGGCTTGACCGTGGCAACAACCGTGAGGTTTCGGCCGGTTTCGTCAGCGATGGCTCGGGATTGAACGAATGCGAGATCAGCGACCGTCAGGAGGGCAGGTCCGAGCATGACCGCTTACGTTGCCGACATGTGGCGGCTCCGCCATTTCTGGATGGGCTTGGTCCGCAGTGACTTGCGCAACCGCTATCGCCGTTCGCTGCTGGGACTTGGCTGGTCGCTGCTGCAACCTGTGGCGATGACGATTGTCCTCTGCACAGTCTTCGCCGGCGTATTGTTCGGCGCGTCGGCCCGCGAGTATGCTCCGTTCGTGCTTTCGGGCTTGACCTTCTGGAGCTTCGTTTCGGTCACGGCAATCACCGGCTGTCAATGCTTCTTCCAAGGCGAGTCCTATATCCGCCAGCATCGGGCACCGCTGGCAATCTACCCGCTACGAACAACCCTCGGCACGGCCTATCACTTCGTTGTGGGGTTGGCAGTCGTAGTGGTGGCCGCGGGCCTGTTCACGGGCTTCAAGCATCCCGCGGTCCTGACTGAGCCTCTTGCCGACGCTGCTGCTGATCTTCATTTTTGCCTGGTCGCTGGCGGTCTGCACGGGCACGCTCAACGTGCTCTTCCACGACACGCAACACCTGCTGGAAATCGCGCTGCAGATCATGTTCTATGTGACGCCGATCATCTACAAGCCTGAGATGCTCATCAACAAGGGCCTCGGCTGGGCCGTGCATTACAATCCGTTCGCCGTGTTCCTCGATCTGCTTCGCGGGCCGCTGTTGGACGGCGCGATGCCTGCCGCTGGGGACGGTCCGCGCCGCGGTGCTGATCGTCGCGGTCACAGTCTGCCTGGCGGGGTTGCTGCTGCGATGGTGCGAGCGGCGGCTGGTCTTCTTTCTTTAGTTCGCGAGCCAAAGGCACATGAAGCTGATCGAATTGAACGACGTGAGCCTGCACTTCCACGTGCGCCGCCGCGGCCGCGAGAGCCTGAAGGAATACCTGCTGCACGGCCTCTTCCGCGGCCGCAAGCAGAACGTATTGAAAGTCAAGGCCCTGGACCATGTCGATCTCGCCGTTGACGAAGGCGAGCGGCTGGGCATCATCGGCGATAACGGCGCGGGCAAAAGCACGCTGCTGAAGCTGCTGGCGGGCATCTATCCGCCCAGCTCGGGCACGCGGCAAGTGACGGGCCGTGTAAGCTCGCTCTTCGATATCTCGCTCGGTTTTGAACTGGAGGCCAACGGCTGGGACAACATCCGCTACCGCAGCTATTTGCAGGGCGAAACGCCGAAATCGGTGGACGCCCGCATGCAGGCCATCGCCGACTTCAGCGAGCTGGGCGAATTCCTTGACACGCCCGTCCGCTACTACTCGTCCGGCATGCTGGTGCGGCTGGCGTTCTCCGTGGCCACGGCCATCGAGCCGGAGATCCTCATTGTCGACGAGGTCCTCTCCACGGGCGACTTCTCCTTCCAGGCCAAAGCCCGGCAGCGGATGCAGTCGCTGCTGTCGTGCGCCCAAGCCGTTGTGATGGTAAGCCACGATCTGGAGTCGCTGCGGCCGTTGTGCAACCGCATACTCTGGCTCGATCATGGACGCGTGCGGATGCTCGGCCCCGCCGGCGAAGTCATCGCGGCGTATCGCGCATCGGTGAAGACCGCCGAGCATCGGGCGGCGTGATCGTCTTCGTAGGATGGACGTTCGGTCCGTTTCGCTGCATTGCATTCCGCCTCACTTGGCCGCCTCCAATCGCTACGGCCGTCACAAACGGCATTCTTAGTGCAAATTGCTTGATCCGAAGCCACTTGTGGCCTATATACAAGAAGGGATATCTATGTCGGAGATGTCCGCAACCTTGCCTGTCAACGTGCCGCCTGGACTTCGCCGAGCTGCGGAAGATGCCCTCCGCCGCTGCGCAACTGTGGAAACATTTTCAACCTACGTTTCGATCGACTCTCTCCCTGGCATGTCCCCGCCAGTCCGAGTGCCGGAAACGCCATTGTCCTTGCTTAAAAGGCAACCGATTCCCGCCGTGCGGCCGCCCGCCGAGGACGGCGCGGAGGGCGAGGAAGGCGCAGAGCCGCCGCCCGATGACCAGTGGTCCGATGCCTTCGGCCGCACGCTTCAATCGCAACATGCCCGTATCCGCGAGTTCCTCGAGTCGCGCAGCGATCGCTGGCGACAGGTTGTGGCCCGCTGCGAGCGGCAGATCGAACAGTTGCAGTCCGAGCTCACCGAACTGGCGGCCGTCAACGACGACCTTCGCGACCGAGCGGCTTCTTCTATCCGACACGAGCCGCGCGAGGAAAGTCCCGAGTCGTCGCAAGATTACCTCGCCGCCCTGGATGAAATCAACGAGCTGAAGGCCCGCAACTCCGAGTTGCAGCGGCAAATGCGCGAGGCAAGCTCCGCCCCGCGGAGATCGAGCCCGGCCGCGCTGTCGTCCGACACCGGCAGCGACTGGGAATCGCAGAAGCGGCGCCTGCTGGCAGAACTGGAATCCGACGACGCCAACGGGGCCAGCGATTCCCAGGCCGCAAATCGACGCCACGAGATCGACGAGATCATCGCCCGCACCGACCGCGTCATCGCCGAGAAGGACCGCGAGATCGCGGAACTCAAGCACCTCTTGGACAGCCAGACCGGCAGTCTTGGCGGGCTGGCTTTCGGGGCGGCGGCGCTGGAAGAGGTGTTCAGCCAGGACGACATCATCCGCGAGGAGCGGCAGCGGCTCCAGCAGGCACAGGAGGAGCTTCGCGAGAAGCTTCGACAGGCCGAGATCAACATCGCGACCGAACGCGCGACGCTGGCCCGGCGGGAGGCCGAGATCGAGGAACGGCACCGCACCGAACTGCAGCAAGCTTCGCCTGAAAGGGACAGCGAGGCATTGGCGCCGACGGGACGCCCGGTTCGCGGGCGCTGGCGGACGCAGATGGGCCTGGACGGCGATAAGTCGTCATAGGGCGAACGCGGCCGGCGGTAGGAAGCGTCGTCGGAAACGACCGACCAATCCCTCACCAATTCAACTGAGGGTAACAATATCACTCCCATGTCATCAGCCGTCACTGCCTAGCGTGGATACCCTCGTGGAGGACGCCGCTGGTTCGACGGCGTCTGCGCGGCCGCCTGCTGAGCGGCACGGGCTTCGGCTTCTTTCTTGCGGGCCTCAGCCTTCGCGCGATTGGCGGCGGCGACGGCCTCGCCATACTTGTGCTTCGCTTCGTCGAGCGTCTTCTTCTTCGCCTTCAAGTCGTCGTTGGCCGCGACCCAATCCTGCGTGCCTTGCAAGAGCTTCGTCTTCAAGGGCTCGTAGGCCTCCTTGGCGGTCTGCATCGCCGTGCGCGATTCGGAGATAATCGGCATCTCGTCGAACTCTTTGTGCAAAGCCAATAGCGCCGAGGCCGAGTCGTCCGCCTCCTTGGCAGCGGCCAGCCGGTCCTTGAAGCTCTGATCGTCGATCACGGACTTACGGGCGTCCTGGTACTTCTTCTCCGCGTCGCGGTACGCATCGCGGGCCTTGCCGACGTCGGAATCGGCCGCTTGGGCGTCGATCGTGTCATCCTCGACTTTCTTTAACGCCTTGTTCGCGTCATCGACATCCTTTTGCGCGGCGCGGATCGCCTCGTTGGCCTCCGCGATGCCTTTCTTCGACGAGTCGGCCTTGCCGTCCGCATCTTTGGCATCCTTGGCTGCCTGGCTTGCCGCGGCTTGCGGGTTCTGCTTCTTGGGTTTCCCATTGGGCTGCTGCGCCAAAGCGAACTGCCCGGCGAGCGGAACACCAATGAAGACCAAAAGTACGATTAGGATTCGGGTTGACTTCAACATGACAACTGTTCCTTTGCCTCGCGTCCAAACGGTGCGCTGATCCAGTCGGGATATATGCCAGGTCTCGACCGGTAAATGATTCGCAGAGAGTCGTTCGAGCCCTTACCAACGACCAGCTTTAATCTAGCGAATCGTCCAAAAAATGTCAAATTGCATCGCCTGACTATCCATATACGGCCTGCTTCTTTCAACGTTACATCGTCCTGTACTTTGGCCGAGAGTTGACGTTGGCCGCGCCCCCGTTGACCTTTCCACCCGGTCGGGTCATAATCCGTGATTTCCCGTGGGCTACCCTGGAACCCGCGGAGCCCGACTCAAAAACCCCCTCCGGTCGTTCCGCTATGTCGATTATCGTGCAGAAATTCGGCGGCACCAGCGTGGCCGACAGCCAGAAGATCCTGGCGGCCGCCCGCAAGGCCATTCGCGCCCAGCAAGCAGGGCAACCAGGTGGTCGTCGTCGTCAGCGCCATGGGCGACAACACCGACATGCTGATCGACCTGGCCCAGCAGATCACCGACCAGCCGCCGGCCCGCGAGATGGACATGCTGCTTTCCACCGGCGAGCAGGTGAGCGTGGCCTTGATGGCGATGGCCATCCATTCGCTGGGCCACAAGGCGATCAGCCTGACCGGCGCCCAGATCGGCATCGTCACCGACAGCACGCACACCAAGGCCCGCATCCAGTCGATCTCGACCGACCGCATTCGCCAGGCGCTGGACGACGGCAACATCGTCATCGCCGCCGGCTTCCAGGGGATCGACGAGCGAGACAACATCACCACGCTCGGCCGCGGCGGCAGCGACACGACGGCCGTGGCCCTGGCCGCCGTGCTGCACGCCGACGCCTGCGAAATCTATACCGACGTCGACGGCGTCTACACGACCGATCCCCGCATCGTGCCCGAGGCCCGGCAACTGCGGCAGATCAGCTACGACGAAATGCTCGAGCTGGCCACCGCCGGGGCGGGCGTGATGCACAACCGCTCGATCGAGTTCGCCAAGAAGTTCGCCGTGCCGGTCCACGTCCGCAGCAGCTTCAGCGACACGCCGGGCACGATGATCGTCACCGAGCCGGAGGTCGCCGGGCTGCCGGTCTGCGGCGCGGCGATGATCAAGAACGAGGCCCGCGTGACGGTGCTCGGCGTGCCCGACCGGCCCGGGCGCGGCGATCACGATCTTCTCCAAGGTGGCGGCCAAGAACATCGCCGATGGACATGATCGTGCAGAACGTGGCCGCCGACGGCCGGGCCGACATTTCCTTCACGGTCCCGCGCGACGAACTGCCGCACACGCTCAGCGCGGTCGAGGAGGCCGTCAAGGAACTCGGCGCCGAGGGGCTACGACTGCGACGACGACGTGTCGAAGATCTCGATCGTCGGGCTGGGCATGGCCACGCAGCCGGGCGTCGCCGAGCGGATGTTCCGCGCGCTGGCCGAGAAGGGCATCAACATCGAGATGATCACCACCAGCGAGATCAAGATTTCGGTGCTCGTGGCGCCGCGAATACGCCCTGGAGGCCCTGCGGACCGTCCATGCCGAGTTCGAGCTTGGCCAAGGAGCCCGACGGGCGTTGCGCAGGGCGGCGCGTCGCCGCCGACCTCCGGCCGCTCGAACGACGTGGTCGCCCGCATGGAGAAGATGGAACAACTGATCATCGAGGACATCACCCTGGACGAGTCGCAGGCCCGCGTGACGGTCAACGCCGTGCCCGACATGCCGGGCCTGGCCGCCCAGGTCTTCGACGAAGTGGCCGCAGGCGGGCGTGGTCGTCGACATGATCGTGCAGAACGTCGGCCGCGAGGGCCGCACGAACATCTCCTTCACCGTGCCGCAGGGCGACCTGGAGAAATCGCATCCGCGTGATCCGCGAGCAGGCCGAGCTGCTGGGCTGCCCGCCGCCGGACGGCTGCCCGCGGGTGGCCAAGCTTTCGGTCTTCGGCGTGGGCATGAAGAGCCACACCGAGCGTGGCCAGCCGGCTGTTTCGCCGCCTTGGCGAGCGAGGGGATCAACGTCGAGTTGATCAGCACCACCGAGGTGCGGGTGAACGTGATTGTGGACGGGGCCCACGGCGCGCGTGCCCGAGCGGCGCTCTTGCGTGAGTTCGCCGACGCGATGGGGTAAAGGCAGGGAGCGGGGAGCACGGAGCAGGGAGGAGGGAGCAACCAATAGCCGCGACGCAAACTGGTTGTCATGCTGCATATTCGTTTCCTTCATATTCCTTTCTCCTTTTTCCGGTCCGCGACATCCGGGCCATCTGTGATTGGTTTCTCTGTTGGCCATTTTTTTGAACACTGTGCCAAAACTGGCACTCTTGGCACTCGTTTGACGCTAAAAGTCACCGGTTTGGCAGCATTTGGCACTCACTCGATTCTTTTCCGCATACGACAATTCCGCGGCGAAACCGGGTGCATGGCACGAAATGGCTCACTTTGGCACGCTTTTGCGATGCAACGGGAGGGGAACACTGATTACCGCTAATGGGCACTAATGCACGCAAGATTAGTGTTAATAAGAGATAATTAGCGTTCCAAATGCCTCCTGGAGTCAATCTGGCCGCGAGAAGTTTTTTTGTTTTTGAAATCATCGCGAATTCGCCTGTTTTCTTGGGGTTTTGCGAAGCAGGATGGGAGTAGGACGCCAGTAGGATGCCAGTAGAACCCGAGTGGGATCGGAGTAGAACCCCGGTAGGAGTCGAGTAGGATTACGTCTTTTGACCATTTGTTTTCTCCGGCGTCCGGCAATCGGTGGGGAAGTTCGGCAGGCGGCAACCACGAAACATGCAAAACACACGAAAGCCGGAAGGAGCCGCGGTTTGAACACGGACCCAATCGGGGTTTCATCCGTGTTCCACCCGTGCGCGGCTCAATCTCTTCTCTTTCATCCTTCATCTCTCATCCGTCCGGTCACTCCTCACTATCCACTACTCACCATTCACTTGTTCGGGCTCCATGCTCCCGGCCTTGTCCCGCCAGCATACCACAGTTCTTATCTTATGTCAACACATGTAATGAAAAGCTGGTACAAAACATCCCTAAACCGTTGCCGCCAATGGCTTTACGACGGCATTTCATGGTTGCAACTGCGCGCCCGCGACTTGCGGCCAACCGGTTCTCGGTCGCCGTAAGTGCTTGCCGGATAACACCTTGGGAAAATCGGCCGTCCGCGCGGTTCTTGTGCTGCCGAGGCCGGCGCGCTGAACTTATCAGCGCGGATGGCTACAGGTTCGGCGAAAAACGCGGCTGCGTTCCCCTATCCACTTGACCTTCCCATCGCCTAGGAAAACTCGAGGTTAATGTTTTCCAATTATCGCGGAGCGTGAAAGCCTGCGCGTCAAGGGTCTCCGCGCACGGAAAGGAGTTCCGGCCGATTTCCGCCATCGGCAAGGTTTGCCCGGCGGGCAGTTCTCGCCCGCGCGGCTGGAAGTAATTGATGACGTCCTGAACAACCTCGCCAAGTGCCGGGCAAAGCTTGTCGGTATCGTCGCCATCAATCCCGGTCTGGTCCCCACATTTGCCAACGTAGCTATTTTCTTCGTGGCTCCTCTCGGTCGCTCGATGATATTCGTCGATTGACTTCATCTTCGCTATTTCCTCAACAGCGCCGAGTTCCCTCCCTCCTTGGGGATGAGACGCCATTTCATTGTGCCATCCCGCTTACCAATCCGCCGCTATATTTAGACACTGCGGCGAGAATTAAGTTCCGTTCAGTACAGGGCTATTCGAGTTTCCGGCCTGGATCTTGGCGTGGCGATTGGCAGATTGAATGCGAGCGAGCCCATTACACGTCGCCGGTTGGCGGCAGGTCGCAGGACGCGAAAAATCCGGCGACGCGGCTGTTTTTCAGGTGGGGGGGTACTTGGCACAGCGATGCTAGCTTGCTATACTGGCGTTCACTTCACGTGTAGCACCAGGGCGGAGCAGGATAGGCAAGCCAGGAAGGCTGCGGAATCCGCCAGCTCGTTGAACGACACACCAAAGCGCCTATAATGACTGTTTTCCTGTTGTGTGAAGGGGAGCGCATGGCCGTCAACTTGGACAAACCGCAGCGATGGAAGGAGGATACGAAGGCCTCCGTTGACCACTACAACAAGTGGTTTATGAAGTTTGCGCCAAAGCGTTCCGCGACACTCGCGTTGAAGTCACTAAGCATGTCGAGCAAGCGGTAATTGATACCGACGATATGCGGAAGCTGACTCCCGAATTGCTTCTCAGTGGTCCGCGGATTCTCCAAACGCTTCGCATGTCTTGTTGTCCGCCGTTGGCAGTTGATCGGCTTGTCGGACTTGCCTATACAAGCAAGACCCTTGTGGGCAATATGGAAGAGGGTAAGCTTTCACTTCGTATGCCAGAGGCGATCCTACGCACTCATCTTGAGAACATCCTCGGCATTATCGCGAAGCTGCTGGACCCTGACATTTTCGTTTGGATTCCAGCAAATCGGCGGCCGACGAAAGAAGAACGGCATAGGGCGTCAACAATTGTTGCGGATAGGCTGACGGGGGCTGTTGCGAATCCGATTATCACTGCACTTTAGGTGATTTTCCTGGTGGTGCAGGTACGCGTGGATAGATTATACGCAGAGGTTGAGGAGGCTGGCGACGAGGTCGTGGAATTCATGCATGTCGTGTGCGTTGGGCAGAACGGCGAGAAATTGTTGATGCAGGTTTTTCCGCGAAATCCAGCGACGGCGGTCGGTGTGCGAGGGACGCCGATCGGGGTTGTCCCAGGGACGCTCGCAACGGTCGCTCAGCTCCGACGCCGGCTGGTCCCAACAGCACAACTCGACCAACGCGTAGAGCCATTGGTTCAAGTGCCAACAACCGATGTTCGACCAGACGTTGCGAACTTGCTGTTGTCCCGCGCCCCACACCTCCTTCACGTTGTGGAAGTGTTCCTCGATCGCCCAGCGTGCGGCAACGGCTTCCAGGATGTCGCGTGCGTCCACCGACGTGTCCGTGCAGAAGTAGGGTGCCCAACTGCCGTCCTCGAAGCGAAGCAGCACCACGCGGATCTGGCCGCCGACCAACTTCGAGGTCGCCAGAAAGGTCTTGTACTGACGGGTCGCCTCGACGCCGCGGCAATGGTAGGTGATCGTTTGCCAGCCCCGCCGATGCGCGGCACGCTTCGCCACGTGGATTCTGTTCTTGCCATAGACGGGCGGCCGTCCGCGGCGGCGGGGATCGCGTTTTTCAGGCAAGTCGTAAAGACAAGCGTCCTTTCGCAGGCGGCTGACGACGACGATGCCCAAGCCAAGGATCGGTTTGAGAAACGGTTGCGCCGCATATGCCGCCGTCGACCGCCAGCCACACCTTCGCCTTCACTCCCAGCCTGCCGATCGCCTGCATGAACCAAGTCAACAGTTCGACGCCCAGTTGGTGCTTGGTGCGGAATTCCCAGCCATATTTTTCTGCCAGCTTGGGGATGTTGACTTGGCGGACGTAGAGCATCGAGCGCAGCGGCAGCGCGATCACGCCCCACAGCGGATGCCCTGCCAGCCAGGCCAGGGCAACCCAGTTGTGTCCGTAGAGCCACTTGCCGTCCGCCGGTCCGGGCGTCGGATGGTGATGGACACCGGCGCCTTCGACGTGCCGTCCATAGCGCGCCGTGGGCGAGTCGTCCATGGCCAGAAGGATGCGATCTCCGAGCGCAGGAGCGAACTTCTGCACGATCAAGCCGAGCATGGCCGCGGCCAGCTTTTCCGACGTTCGGCCCACGCTGATCAGGCAATCGTAAAAGCGGTCCCAATCATCTCGCACTCCCGCCGCGACGAACCAGGCGCTGGCAGTGCGTCGATCGTCGGCCAGCAACATCCCGGCGACCACGATTGCCAAGCGAGCAGCGATTCTGGCGTCCATGACCGCTTGCAGGACGGAAACCGCCGACTGCATCGCGCCGGTCAACGGCACCTTGGCGGCAGTTGTCCTCTTGCGTTTGGGATTCCGACTCTGAAGCCGCCGGCGTTTATCGTGCTGAGACTTCTTGTGTTTCTTATGTTTCGGTTGCGGACGATTCGACGAACGCTTATACTTAGCCATCCGTGGCTCTCCCGATGGATTAGATGACCTATACAATCATCAACAATCGCCGAGAGCCGCTTTTTTGCAAAGACCAATTTGACCGATCACAACCGACGTTCGCCTAAAGTGCTGATTATCAAGAACGCGCAAGAAAAGCGACAGCTTGCCGAAATAGGCGATTATCTGACGCGCAAAGGCTATAAGCGAAAGCCCCACCCTGCCGCGACCCCGTTGACGAAGATGGAACCGGGAACGTATTGCTTTCATTATGGAGTTGTGACGGGAAGCGAAACTCACAAGGTCAACGTATCGGTTGACGTTCTCATTCAACCGAAGGTCTTACGCCCTGACAATCTGCCCATAATGATTGAGGCGAAGTCGGCGGGCGACTTCACCAACACCAATAAGCGCAGGAAAGAGGAAGCCAAAAAGATCAGCCAGCTAAAGACATCTTATGGGGCAGGAATATGCTACATGGTTTTTTTATGCGGGTACTTTGACAGTGGCTATCTTGGCTATGAAGCGGCTGACGGCATCGACTGGATATGGGAACATCGGATTGAGGATTTTGACCAGTTAGGATTGTAGAAAATGAGTGCCGTACTTGAAGCTGAAGCAACCCGTCTAGGCGAGCAGCAACGGCTTGACCAGCTAAAGACCGCGAAAGAGCGGAACCAATGGGGACAATTCGCCACGCCGCCAGCCTTATCCCTTGAGATTGCCGAATTCGCATGGAACAAATTGAAACGCCGTACGGGAACTTTCGCCTTCTTAGACCCGGCGGTCGGAACCGGTTCGTTCTTTGGGGCGTTTCGCCAAGCGTTTGCGGCTGACCGCATTGCGGCCGCGACTGGGATTGAGCTCGATAAGCCGTTTGCCGAAGCCGCTAGAACTATCTGGGGGATGCAAGGCTTGACGGTGCTGCACGCGGACTTCACGCGGGAACAACCGCAAGGATTATACAACGTCATTTTGACGAACCCGCCATACGTCAGGCACCATCATTTGGCAACAGGGGAAAAGCTCAGGTTAGGCCAGTTGGCGAAAGAGGCAAGCGGTTTGAAGTTGAGCGGGCTTGCCGGTCTTTACTGCTACTTTCTGCTCATCGCCCACAGATGGCTCGCGGACAATGGCTTAGCCGTTTGGCTGATTCCTTCCGAGTTTATGGACGTGAATTACGGCGACGCTGTCAAGCGCTACCTTACGGACCGTGTCAGCCTGACACAGATTCATCGGTTTTGCCCTTCCGACGTTCAATTTGACGACGCTCTAGTATCATCGGCCGTCGTGGTCTTTGAAAAGCGAGAGCCGAAGCCGGAACATGAAGCCGTCTTTTCATTCGGTGGAACGCTTGCGAGGCCGGCGAGAAGCGATTGCGTAACCCTCGATACGTTGAAAGCAACGCCGAAGTGGACTACGTTGCCGCACAACGGCAGCCATTTCCATAAGTCCGCGACGATTACCTTAGGCGACTTGTTCATAGTGAAGCGGGGGCTTGCAACTGGATGCAACGAGTTTTTTATCGTTCCCCGGGAGCAGTTACAACCGCTCGGGATTCCATCAGGCTGCGTACGCGCGATTCTTCCCAGTCCCCGCTATGTCAAGCAAGAGATAATTGATGCCGACGCTGACGGTTGGCCGGCCATTGACAAACAACTCGCTTTGATCAATTGCAGCCTAACGGTAGAGGAAATAAGCAGGAAGTTTCCCCGCTTTGCCGAATACCTGGCCGATGGGAAACGACGGCGCATAAATGAGGGCTACTTGGCAAGTCGTCGGGTGCCGTGGTACTCCCAGGAAAAGCGAGAGCCGGCAACATTTGTTTGCACGTATATGGGCCGCAATCGTCAACGCCCATTTCGCTTTATTTGGAACAAGTCAAAGGCGACTGTTGCAAACGTCTACCTCGCCCTATACCCAAAGCCGCATATTGCAGGGAAGCTAAAGGAAAAAACGAGGGAAGTATTCGACGCGCTGCGGGCAATCCACGCTGACGAGTTTTTCAGCCAAGGTCGGGTCTACGGTGGAGGGCTTCACAAAATGGAACCGGCCGAATTGATGAGGCTTCCGGCAGAAAGCGTTGCGACGTCACTCTGGAGTGAAAATGGACCAGCAGCATATGCTGTTCTAACACTGCGAGAAATCCTGGATCCACCGCCAAAGGATGACCTGATGCCGATGCGCAGCCTGCAGCCCAACAAGGGATGCGGAGCGGGTCTGCTACGACCGGTCATCTCAGCGGAGCGAGATGAGAATGTTTGGCAGCCCTCTTCTAGACGGAGAGAGGACTTCGCCTACGAAACCAGCTTCGAGACCGCGAACAGTACGCCGAAGACGAGGATCATGAACCCGGTGATCCAGACCGCGACGCGGAAGGCGTGGCGGAGGATGTCGGGCACGTCTTCATGACGCGTGGCGGCGTAGACGAAACTTACCGCGGCGATCAGCGGCAGGGCAAACCAAAAACTGCTGGTCATGTCGCGGCCTCCGCGGCGGCTTGCGGCGATTCGGCCGGCTCGTCGTCCTTGCCGGCCTCGGCAGGCGCGACCACCGGTCCGCAACAGGCGTCGTAGACCGCCAGGATGTTCAACAGCCCGGCAATCATCGTATAAACCGTGCCGAGCTCGAAATAGTGCGGCAATTGCCGCTGGATCGTGGCCAGGGAGGGATTGCCGCCCTGGCCGCCGTCGGGCGCGGGCGGGGCCATGAAGCCGTGCAGGATGGGGTGGTCGCGGAACTTCCACTGGATCATCGTCATGGGCACGGTGGGCAGCCCCACGCCGATCTGACAAAGCCAAGGCAGCCGCCATTCCTTGTCGTCGAAGTTGAAGTAGACCGCGCGGCCGTAGCCGATATGGGTGCCACGGCCCGCGTAGGGTTCGTTGCTGCCGCCCGCCCTGTAGGCGATATACTGCCCGGAAGCGTATCTAGTAGAATGGGGGCATGTCAAAACCATCCGACCTCAGCCAACCGCCGGAATCGCTCTCGCCCAGCTTGACCTCCATGAGCCTGCTGGAACGAGTTCGTTTGCGCGATCAGCAGGCTTGGTCGCGTTTCGTGGCATTATATGGACCGTTGGTCTACGGTTGGTGCCGCGGGTGGGGGATGCAACAAACCGACGCTCAGGATGTCGTCCAAGAAGTGTTTGGCGCCGTCGCCGGCGGCATCAATGGATTTCGGAAGGACCGGGCGTCGGACACTTTTCGCGGCTGGCTTTGGACGATCGCCAAGAACAAGGCAAAGGACCACTTCTCGCGGCAGTCGCGACGTCCCCAGGCAGTCGGCGGCACGGACCTCCAAACTCGCCTGGCCGATATCCCCGACCGGTGCCCCGACGAAGCGACGGATTCCCAGACAAGCGATGAGAAAACGAACCTTGTTCACAGGGCGATCAACGTGATCCGGGCAGATTTTCAAGAACGGACGTGGCGGGCTTTTCTGCGCACCGCCGTTGACGGCGTGGAGGCGACGAAGGTTGCCGAAGAACTGAAGATGACTCCGCGGGCGGTGCGGCAGGCCAAGCACCGAGTCTTGCAGCGGCTTCGCGAAGAGTTTTGCGATCTGTTGGAATGATTCCGCGGAATTCCAAACGTGGGGTGGCTTGTGTCCATTATCTAGCCGCTATCCTGTTTGTGGCTAACGACTTATGATTATTGACACTTCATTCTGACAATTTTCGCGTGGCGCTTCGCCGGTTGTACCTCTTAGAAGTACTTCGCCCGATTTACGAAAGGCCGATGATCATGCCAACTGCAACTTGCCCCAGCAATGAAGACCTCAAGGCGTATGCCTGGGGCGGTCTTCCGTCGGCCTCCGAAGATCAATTGGCCGATCATCTGGATTCCTGCCAACGGTGCGAAACCGCGGTGCAAACTCTCGAGCGGCAGGGCGACCCAATGCTGGCTCGGCTCCGCAAGCCGGTCAAGCCTGATCCCTTCCAGCAGGAACCCGAGTGCCGTCAAGTCGTCGATCGCCTGCTCGATGACACGGTTTCTCTCCGCGGAAAGCCGGCGAGTTCCTGCGCCGGCCGCTCTGCCGCCTTTGAAATGCCCCGGCCCGTTCCGGGAATACGACCTCTTAGAGATTCTGGGCGAGGGCGGTATGGGCACCGTCTACAAGGCCCGGCACCGGAAACTCAACAAATTGGCGGCCATCAAAATACTTCCTGCCGCCATGGCCCAAGATCCGGAGCGCGTCGCCCGTTTCAAGCGGGAAATGAAGGCCATCGGGCAACTCGATCATACGCATATCGTCCGCGCCCTGGACGCGGGCGAGGCCGAGGGCCGGCACTACCTGGCCCTGGAATACGTCGAAGGGCTCGATCTTTCCAAAGTCAGCGACCGCGCCGGGCGGCTGTCCGTGGCCGACTCCTGCGAGATCGTCCGCCAAGTCGCCGTCGGCCTCCGCGCGGCCGACGAGCAAGGGCTGATCCACCGCGACATCAAGCCCTCGAACCTGATGCTTACCCCCAAAGGCCATGTGAAGATTCTCGACCTGGGCCTGGCCGTCTTCGAAACCGATCGGCCCCAGCGCGGTGAAACGACCGCTTACGGCCAGATTGTTGGTACGCCCGACTACATCGCCCCCGAGCAGATCAATGACGCCCATTCGGTCGACGCCCGTGCCGACATCTATAGCCTTGGGTGTACGCTCTACAAGCTGCTCACGGGCCAGGCCCCCTTCAGCGGGCCGCGTACAAGAGCCACGCGGAAAAGTTGGCTGCTCATCTTCGCGACCCGATTCCGTCGATCCGGTTGCTGCTCCCGAAGGCGCCGGAGAAGCTGGCTACGTTGATCGATCGCATGGTGGCCAAAGACCGCGATCTGCGGATCCCCAAGCCCGGCCAAGTCGTCGATGCACTGGCGAGTTTCTGCGCGGGCGCCGATCTGGTGCGGCTGGCGGGAGTGGAGAGCGGGAGCAGGGAGCACGGAAGCGGACAAGTCTCCCCTCGCCCGTACTCGGGAGAGGGGCCGGGGGTGAGGGCGAGTTCCGAGCAAGCCTCACCCAACCTGCCGTCTCCTGTAGGGTCCTCGGCGATCGGCAAGGACGCCAAAAAAACGGATTTCGATCCCTATCACAAGTGGCTCGGCATCCCGCCGGTCGAACAGCCGCCGACCTATTATCGGTTATTGGGCCTGCAAGCCTTCGAGAGCGACCGGGAGGTGATCCTGGGAGCGGTAATGCGGCAGTCTGCCCACTTGAAGACATTTCAGTTGGGGCAGCACGCCGCCTTGACGCAAAAGATATTGAACGAGGTGTCGGCGGCGAAAGTCTGCCTCCTCGATACGCAGCGCAAGACGGCGTACGACGACCGATTGCACAAGGAGTTGGAGGCCCGCGAGAAGGCCGCCCGCGTCAAGGCGCGTCCTGCGGCGAAACCGCTGACCGTCAAGGCGTCGCCGCCGGCCGAATCAATTCCCCTTGAGAATCCCGTGATCATTCCGGAAGCGATTTCAGATGCCATCTCTGCCGAGCCCGTGCCGGCTCCTGAAACCGGGCTCGCAGATTTGTTCGATCAGATTGGAAGCCGCCGCGCCGTCGGCAAGTTCGTCGGCGATCGGGCGGACGGCGTCGCGCCCTGCGGTCAAGGGCAAATCGGTTGCCTCCCGTCACTATCATACGGGCAAGGGGCGGGGGAAATCGCAAGTTAGTTTCTGGAAACGCAGTCTGGCCGCAATTCCGCCCCGTTACCGTACGCCCGGCTGGCTGGCGGCGGCCGGGAGGCGCGGCCTTTGCGGGAGTGGTGTTGTTGGGCGTGTTGTTCACCATGCGGACCAGCGAAGGGACCCTCACCGTCGAAATCTCCGAGCCCGACGCAACCGTCCAGGTACTTGACGCCGACGGCAAGCTGCTCATCGAACAGAAGCCGGGTGCGGAGAAGGTCGAGATCAGCGTGGTGCCGGGCAAGGGCAAGCTGCACATCCGGAAAAACGGTTTCGAGCTATTCGCCAAGGAATTCGCGCTGGTTTCCGGTGGGCGAGAAACAGTAATCGCCAAGCTGATACCGCAGCGCCAAGAGGGAACCCTCGTCGTCAATATTTCCGAGCCCGACGCAACCATCCAGGTGTTTGGCGCCGACGGCAAAGTGGTCATCGAGCAGAAGGCGGGCGCGGAGAAGGTCGAGATCAGCGTGGTGCCGGGCAAGGGCAAGCTGCACGTCGTGAAAAAAGGTTTCGAGCCTCTTCACCGAGGAATTCTCCTTGGTCCCCGGCGGGCGAGAAACGGTAATCGCCAAGCTGATTCCACAGCGCCACGAGGTACAGCCGATAACGCGGACCCCACTTTCCCCGGCTGGTAATCTACGCCGGGAAGATATTCCTGCGGACGAACTGGCCGCGGCCGGAGGCGGGGACCCGAGCAAGGCCCCCGCGGAATTGGTTGCCGTCTTCGGCGATAGCCGGCTGAAACATTGGGGCCAGATTTTCTCGGTGGGCTACAGCGGCGACGGCAAAACGCTGGTCACCGGCAGTGTCGATGGCTCGGTGTGCTTATGGGACGTGGCGACCGGCAATTTGCGGCGGTCGCTGGAAGGGAGCACGGGTTGGTTTGTGCGTCCCGTTTCCTTAAGTAGCGACGGCAAAGTGCTGGCCACGGGCGCGGACGACACGACAGTGAAGCTCTGGGATGCCACAACGGGCCGGCTTCTGTGGGTGCTGGACAAGCAGGCCGACAAGATCTCTTCGCTCGCATTTAGCCCTGATGGTCAATTCCTGGCCGTAGCGACCGGCGAAAGTATCGGGAAGTTGGTCGTTTGGGACGTGGCCGCGCGGCTTCCACACAGAACCTTCAAGCTCACTGCCCACAGCATTCGGTGCGTGGCCTTCAGCCCCGACGGCAAGACCCTGGCTGCAGGCAGTGCCCCGTGGTGGGGTCGCAAGGAAGAGTGGGGCGGCTGGCTCCAGCTTTGGGAGATGGACAGCGGGAAAGAGGTTCTTAATTTCATGGGACACAACAAGCTAGTGAACGGTGTCGCCTTTAGCCCTGACGGCAAGATAGTGGCATCGGCCAGTGACGACGGAACCGTAAAGCTTTGGAGCACAGTCACGGGGGAGGAAACTCGTACGTTGGACGTGCATCGTGCCAAGGTCTTCGGCGTTGCCTTCAGCCCCGACGGAAAAACGGTCGCTTCAGCCCACGACGGGGGTTGCGCCATGATCTGGGATGTTGCCACGGGGGAGGCGCGGTTCACCCTCGGTCGCAACACGCCCTTTTTCGGCGTAGCTTTTTCCCCGGACGGGAAAACACTCGCCACGGCAACTTACAGTGGGATGGTGCGCCTGTGGGATCCGGCCACCGGACTAGAGCGTTCCAACAGTGCCCTTCTCGCCAAACTCAACTGGGTTTACGATGGCTCTCAACTCCTCGCCATCAGTCCCGACAGCACGACTTTGGCCGGCGGGATGCATCATTCGCCGGTTCGTCTGTGGGATCTAGGAACCGGCAAGCCGCGAGCGGCTTTAGAGGGCGATACGGGAGACTGGAGCGCTACCGCTTTCAGCCCGGACAACCGACTTCTGGCGTCGGGGGGCGATAACGGAATTATCCGGCTCTGGGATCTCGCGACGGGCAGGGCAAGGAAAGCCCTGGCAGGACGGCAAGGTCTCGTCCATGCCCTGGTGTTCAGCGCCGACGGAAAGGAATTGGCGTGCAGCGGCTGGGAAAAAGCTATTGAACTCTGGGATCTGACCAGCGGGAAACTATTGCTGAGCCTGGAGGGACACCAGGGGTCCGTTTGGGGCATGGCTCTCAGTAAGGATGGCAGACTCTTGGCATCTGGCAGCGAGGACAAGAGCATCAAACTGTGGGATTTGGCCACGGGCCAGCTGCGTGCCACGCTGAGCGGACACGGGGGCGCAGTCAGGTCGCTGGCCGTATCCGCCGACAACAAGTCGCTTTACTCGGGGAGTTCGGACAGGACCGTTAAGCTTTGGGACATGACCACCAACCAAATGCGGCTGAGCTGGCATGTGCCTAGCGAAGTGCGTTCGATCGCGCTGAGCCCGGACGAGAGGACCCTGGCGGTTGTAGGCTTAGATGGCATGGTTCGGCTGTACAACGCGGCAAGCGGCAAGCCGCGTGAGGCAATGCGGATCGGGCCAAGCGGGGGGATAATTCCCCAAGTGGCCTTTACGCCGGACGGCCGCCACCTGGCCACAGTCAACTGGAACGGGACAATTTACGTCCTGCGCCTCCCCTGCGCGGCAGACTGACGGCGCGGACAACGCCGAACTGGGAAAGCCCGGGAACTCGGCGAAAAGCGATTCGGTCGCCCCTATGCCGATCACCGGAGGCGAGTCGCCCTGGCAAGATATCTTTGACGGCAAGTCGCTCGACGGCTGGCGCACCGAGGGTCGCGCAACGTGGGCCGTCAGCGATGGCGCGATCCACGGCGAAGGGGCATTAGCCGGTTATCTGTTTACTAAGCGCGAGTTCGCTGATTTCGAGCTACAGGCCGACGTTAAGATCGACAGCCATGGAAACTCTGGAGTGTTCTTCCGCAGCTATCCGAATGTCGGCAACACCTATGAAGTCAAGGTCATCGGCAGTGCAGTGAGGCAGCCCAACGGGTGGCGATTCACTGGCGATATTTGCGAACATGCCAATTGGCTCGGTTCCACGCTGGCTAAGGTTTCTGAAAACGTTATTCGCGATGACCAGTGGTTCCATTTGAACCTCAGCGCCAGCGGCAGCCATATTGTTGTCAAGTTCGATGATAAGAGCGTACTGGATTTCGTTGATCCCAAAAACAGCTTCACGCACGGTTCGATTGGACTTGAGTATGGACATCCGGGAACTCAGGTTTTCTATAAGAATATCCGCGTCAGAGCCTTGGACGGGGCGCCGTCCAGTAGTACCGGCGTATTGTCCGAACACGGGGCCGGCTCCGAACCTCAAATATCAGATCCGAAATCCGTAACCCCGCCAATGGCCGTCGCGCCTTTCGACGCAGAGAAAGCCAAAGCGCGTCAAGCGGCTTGGGCGAAATATCTCGGCGTTGACGCGGAAACGACTAACTCGATCGGCATGAAGCTGGTCGTCATCCCGCCTGGTGAGTTCACGATGGGATCGTCGAAAGAGGTCATTGCCGCAGAAATCGGGGCCAATTCTGACGCATGGTATACTGGCTACGTTAAGGACGAAGGTCCGCCGCACCGTGTGCGAATCACTAAGCCGTTCTGGATGGGGTCAACCCCAGTGACTGTGGAGCAGTACTGTGCCGTCATCGGGCGCAATCCCGACGACCAAAGAAGTCTGCGCCGCAGGGAGCATCTCGTGGAACGATGCAGTCGAGTTCTGCAAGAAGTTGGGCGAGAAGGAAGGGAGGGAGTATCGCTTGCCGACGGAAGCCGAGTGGGAATACGCATGCCGTGCCGGCAGCATCTCGAAGTGGTTCTTTGGTGATGAAGAGGCTAGGCTACGCGAATTCGCCTGGTACGGTGAAAAGCCCGAGGGCGACATTCATAGCGTCGGACAAAAAAAACCCAACGCGTGGGGCCTGTACGATATGTGCGGCAATGTCAGACAGTGGTGTGCCGACTGGTATGGCAGCAACTATTACTCTGTCAGCCCCAAAGACGATCCAAAAGGTCCAGGTTCCGGCGCGGACCGCGTTCTCCGCGGCTACGGACCAAACTTCGCGCCGGCCTGTTGGGAGCGGTCGGCTTGCCGGGGCTCATACCGGCCGGACTTCAAAGGCGGGCTCGATGGGGTTCCGCGTATGTCGCGTTCCGGCGGACGCGACGGTCGAACGCTCGGCAAGCAAACTTCCGGCAGCTTCCAACACGATTGAGAATGCTACGTCCAACGGCTCTCGCGGGGACCATGCTGAGAATTCGCCGCAAGCCATTGGGGATTCGACCGAACCGGAAGCTTTCAATCCGCGCGGAATTGTCCCATGCGCCGAACCTGGACATCGCTTTGATCCGTCGAAGCCGATAATTCAATCGGTGACAGTGACGCCTGCGAGTATCGTTGCCGGCGAAGTATTCACCGTAACGATAGTTGTCAAAACCGACACTAAACTTTCCGTGACAATGAAAAACTGGTATCTGAGACAACAGGGCGGTGGCTTGAGGCTAAACTTCTTCGGGCATCCCGAACAAATCGAGCCCGGACGATGGAAGTTTGTTGGATCTGGAAGGACCAGCAAATGGGCGTTGTGCGGCCGCTATAGCATCGAGGGGGTAGATAAATTTGTTCGCTCGGCCAAGCAGGATTCAGCAAATTACTGGGAGGGCGAGTCCTCGCTTACGGTAACCAACGATCATCCGGCTTCCAAGCCGGTAATTCAGGAGATAAAGGTGACTCCGGAGCGGATCAACGCGGGAGGCGAGTTCTCAGTCACCATGAGAATTAAGTCCGATGCGCCGTTGCACATTGGCCAGACATTTTTCCGCTTGACGGGCAGTCGCAATCAAAAGACCCGCGGTCTTGTAGCCGTCGGCGGCGCCAAGGAGGTCTCACCGGGCTTGTGGGAGTACGTTGGCTACTGCCGGAGTTCCCCCAGCCGAAAAAAGGAAACTCCCGGACGATATCTTATGATTACGGAACGTGTCTTTACGGACGAGATAGGGCAATATGCGGACCCGTGGCCGAACGAGGTGGCGATCGCAGTGTCGGAGTAGAGTTTTATCCGGGCGCCTGTTTATATGTTGCGCATACGTAGCAAGGAACCCCGCCATGGCAGTCGAAATTCACGTCCTTTCCGGTTCGCAACAAGGCCGCTGCCTTCGCTTCGACGGCGATCGAATTCTCGTCGGCGACGACGCGGCCGCCGATCTGCGGTTCGACCCGGACAGGGAAGCGGGGGCCAGAGGAAAGAACGCCGTGCTTACGCTCGACGACGAAGAGGGCTGGCTGATCTCCAACGAAGGCGGCGGGGTCTGGCTCGTGAATCAGACGGCCGTCCCGGCGGGCGCTTTGAATCGATTGCGCAGCGATGACTTGGTCCGCGTTTCCGAATTGGGGCCGGAGTTCTATTTTCGGCTTGTCGCCCGAGCGCGTGGAGCGGCAATTCCAGCACCGGCGTCCCCCGATCGCCACGAGCCGCAGAAGAGCGATGGACCGCCCCAGCGAGAATTTGCCGCGCGCCGGCGCTCAATCGATCGCCGCGCGGTGATACAGACCAAGATTTGCGCAGTGCGGGTGAAGAGGATAGAGATCCATTCGACGCCGTGCTCGATCAGTTGCCAAAAAGGCCGCTGCGGGCGGCGGTTGCGGTAGCAGTAATGCACAAGGGCGGCAACATTGACCAACGTCTGCCGGGTTCTCGTGAAGGCGGCGTGCCGCTGGACACAGAACCGTCCGATCCGGTCGTGGCCGCTGCCGCGGAATTGCCGGCCGAGCCCGCCGCGCCGAAGAGAAAGAGACGAGTACGAGAGGCCAGCACCCTCGGCCGTTTGATCGGAATCGTGATCTCAGGGCTCTTGGGACTGGCATGCGCATACGGCCTGGCATGTTGGGTGGGCGGCGAGAAGAATGATCCCTCTCATGATCCCCCCGAGATGCCGCGTTCATCCGGCGCGCAACCGTAAAACGAGGGGATACTTGACACGTCAGCCGCGATCGGCAACCCTAATAGTTCCCCCACGACGAAGCGATACACTGAAAGAAGCGCATGGCGCCCTCCGACTCAGCAATCTCCGGCCGCGGTTCCGGCATCGGCGGCTCGCAGCCGCCGATCGGCATCGACCTTGGCACGACGTTCTCGGTACTTGCCTATATTGATTCCAGCGGCCGTCCGGTTACGGCGCCCAACGGGCTGGGCGACCTGTTGACCCCCAGTGCTGTCTACTTCGACGACAACGACGTGATCGTCGGCCGAGAGGCGCGGAAAAGCTCAGTCATCAATCCCGATGTGTTCGCCGAATGTTTCAAACGCGACATGGGATCGCCTTCCTGCCGGCGCAAGATCCGAGGTTTTGACGTGCCGCCTGAAGTCCTCAGCGCGTTCGTCCTGGCGAGGATGAAGCAAGATGCCGAGCCGCGGCTGGGGCCGATCCGCAAGGCGGTCGTCACCGTGCCCGCGTTTTTCGATGAGACTCGGCGGCAGCGCCACCCAGGAAGCGGGCCGATTGGCCGGCCTCGACGTGATGGACATCATCAACGAGCCGACAGCCGCCGCGGTGGCCTTCGGCTATCAACACGGCTTTCTTAATCTGCGGTCAGGCGGCGCGGAGAAGCCGCTTCGCGTGCTCGTCTACGACCTAGGCGGCGGCACGTTCGACGTGTCGGTCCTGGAGATCACCGGCACCGAATTCCGCGCCCTGGCCACCGACGGCGACGTTCAACTTGGCGGCCGAGACTTCGACGAGAGGCTGGTGTCGCACTTGGCGGAGCAGTTTCAGATCGCGCACGGGGTCGATCCCCGCAGCGATCCGCAAGACGCCGCCCAGCTTTGGCTCGACGCGATCGAGGCGAAACACTCGTTGAGCGAGCGGACGAAGACGAACGTCGTCTGCTTCCATGCCGGCATTCGCTTCCGGCAGGAAGTGTCCCGGCAGCAGTTCGAGGACATGACCCGCGACCTCGTCGAAAGATCCGAAACGACGGCGTCGCTGGTGGTGAACCAGGCGGGATTGACCTGGGACCAGATCGATCGCGTGCTCCTGGTCGGCGGCGCCGACGCGGATGCCAATGGTCGTGGAGATGCTCCGCCGCGCGACGGGCAAGGAGCCCGATCGATCGCATGTCGCCCGACGAAGTCGTGGCCCATGGCGCGGCGTTGTATGCCGAGATGCTCATGGGCCGGGAAACGGAAAACGCCAAACCGCAGTGCAAACTGGTCAACGTGAATTCGCATAGCCTGGGAGTGATCGGCTTCGACAAGAGCCTGCGGCAGAAGGTCAATGCGATCTTGATTCCCAAGAATACGCAACTTCCGGCGCGGGCGTCGCGGACTTTCGTCACGGCGCGAGCGGGCCAAAAGGAGGTTCTGGTGCCGGTTGTCGAAGGAGAAAGCCATCGGCCGGAGGATTGCATCAAACTGGGCAAGTGCGTGGTCCAGAACCTGCCGCCGGACCTGCCGGCCGGGACGCGCATTGAAGTCGAATATCGCTACGGCGGCAACGGTTGCGTTTCGGTGTCGGCGCGGGTGCCCAGCGTTCGCCAGTCTGCCAGCGTGCAGATCGAGCGGCAGTTGACGCGGAATTTGGAGGATCTCGCGACATGGAAGGACCGTTTGTGCGGCATCGTGCAACCCTCGTCGGGCGGCTTTGCCGCGGCGGCGGAAGAAGTCGATCCGGCCGACCGATCGAGCGTCGTCAAGAGGCTCGACGGCTTATGCATGAAAGTGGGACGCGCCGCGGTG
Source organism: uncultured Planctomycetia bacterium (assembly GCA_963707295.1). Taxonomy (GTDB): domain Bacteria; phylum Planctomycetota; class Planctomycetia; order Pirellulales; family Thermoguttaceae; genus JANXQG01. Next base: position 2,153,420 of record CAVPPL010000004.1, on the reverse strand, counting down.
AAGCTGCAAGTTCCGGAAGCGATTGAGCCATGCAGGCGTTCGACGATTCAAGTCGCAGCCGAGTTATTGCGGCTGGAAAAGATGTTGGGCGATGCCGAGAAGCAACGGCAAGGGGCCATCGGCACGTCGGACATTATCCGTTGCGACGCAGCGTTGTCGCAAGTGAAAGCGGCCATGCACCAAAGCAATGTGAAGTGCGACTTTGCGCACCTGATTCTCGGTCGCGAGTGTATTCGCGTCGGGTTCTGTCCGCCTCGCCACGAGCGAGATCGGGACGAGATCCGTCAATGGCAGCAGCACTTGGAACAGTTGAAGACTTGACGCTTCGGCTACGACACCCACTTCGAGATCGCGAACAGCACACCGAAGACGAGGATCATGAAGCCCGTGATCCAGACCGCGACGCGGAAGGCGTGGCGGAGGATGTCGGGCACGTCCTCGTGACGCGTGGCGGCGTAGACGAAACTAACCGCTGCGATTAGAGGCAAGGCGAACCAAAAACTGCTGGTCATGTCGCGGCCTCCGCGGCGGCTTGCGGCGATTCGGCCGGCTCGTCGTCCTTGCCGGCCTCGGCAGGCGCGACCACCGGCCCGCAACAGGCGTCGTAGACCGCCAGGATGTTCAACAGCCCGGCAATCATCGTATAAACCGTGCCGAGTTCGAAATAGTGCGGCAACTGCCGCTGGATCGTTGCCAGGGAGGGATTTCCGCCTTGGCCGCCGTCGGGCGCGGGCGGGGCCATGAAGCCATGCAGGATGGGGTGGTCGCGGAATTTCCACTGGATCATCGTCATGGGCACGGTGGGCAGCCCTATGCCGATCTGGCAAAGCCAAGGCAGCCGCCATTCCTTTTCGTCGAAATTGAAATAGACCGCGCGGCCCCATCCAAGCTGGGGGCTGCCGCCCAAATAAAGGCCGTAAATAAAAGTGCCGAGAATGCAAATCGAAAACAGCGCACCTTTGGCATTGCGGCCCTGATAGAAATGGCCCAGCCCCGGAATCAGCCAGGCAAGTACGCCGGCGACAAAGGGGTCTTTCAGCTCGATCGGCGGCTCGGTAGCCGGCGTGGGATTGCTGGGCGGCACTAAAGATTCCTCAATTTCCTGGCTGGATGTGAGAGTCTATTCTACCGCTTTGACGCTGTTCAACCAAGGGGGAAGGGTCACACGGTCACCGGCAGCGGCGTGAGCCATTGCTCGAAATAGGCGACAACATTCCGCAGCGGCAGGTCCTTCGTCCAGGCGATTTGGCTGATGATGCCGCCCGCGCCGAAGTCGGCGGCCTTGCGGACGCGGAAGACGGCGTCGCGAACCTGGCCGGGCTGCGGGGCAATTCCAGCCGCCGATGCTCCACGCCGCCCCAGAAGACGATCCGTCCCCGCCGCTTGCCCGCCAGCTTCACGAAATCGTCCAACGGCCAATCGGCATGGACGGCATCGACGCCGATTTCGATCAGGTCGTCCATTGCATCGCCCAGCGCACTCTCGGCGCGAAAGAACGCGAACTTGTCGTGGCCATGTACGATTTCGCAGGCGTCGCGGAACATGGGTTTGACGATCGCCCGCCACAGATCGAAGTGTACGCGCGACTGGATCGCCCAACTCAAGTCGTCGCACAAGACGATGCCATCGACGTGCGTTTTCGCCCAATGATCGACCTCGCGACGGTAAAAGTCGTGCAAGCGCACGAGCAGATTGCGGAGCTCAACATGGCCCTCGGCCAATTCGCGGTAGGCCGTCTCCTGACCGCGCAACTGGCTTAGCCGCTCCAGCGGGTGCAATTCGCATTCGCCGAGCGTGAAGCGGCCCGTGGCGTCACAAGCGGAATTAATCTTGGCAAAGCGCGCGGCTTCCAGCAATTCGGCGGGCGGACTATAGGCAGCCAGCGAGGCCGCGCTCGCCAGCGGCGACGCGGCCAGCGACGGCTGGCCGTTGGGCGAATCGACTTTCCAGCCGCAGCCCCAAGCGTCGGTAAAAGTGCCGGACTTTTCGGCGTGTGGCTTGGCCTTCTTGCCGGAATGCGAAGTCGCTTCCAGGTGCAGGAAGTCGCTCGGGAAGCGGACTTCTATTTCGGCCACGTCGTCTCCGCGGAAGGACTCCATGCCCGGCATGAGCCACAAATCGCGCGGCACCCAGTCGATCGGCTGATGGTTCAAGGTACGAATAACACGTTCGCGCGATATCATGGAAAACCCGGGGAAAAAGAGTCTCTATATACATTGCGGCCGGAACTGAAACAGACCCATGCTATTAGGGGGTTGCAGTTCCCGTATCCCGCGCACGCATTATAAGGCCCAAAACCTTCCGAACTTCGTAATCTATACTTTTATATTCCGGCGACGGAAAAAGTCTATATCGCTTCCAGAAACCACGAGAAATCCACGACCATGTTCTCTCGCAAGAAGGAGCCGGCCATCCAGTCATTCCTCGTTTCGTTCCTGAACGAGCACTGCCCTGCGCTGCGGGACCGCTTGGAAGGACCTCGCTTGGAAGGCCGCGTCAATTTGACGCAAGTACTGTCGGTTGTGCCGATGGAAGCAGGCAAACCGCTGGTGCGTCGGGCGTTTTACGCCACGACCAAGGAGTTTTCCACCACCGGAGTGGCCCTGGTTGTTGACCAGCCGTATGGGTTGGACGAGGCCCTGTTGGGATTTCGCCGGCGCGGATCCATAGTCTGGATTCGAGCCAAGGCCAGGCATTTACACCCCCTCGGCGGAGGGTTCTTTCAGCTTGGCATGCGGTTGACGGAACGCCTGGAAACGGACCAATTCCGCGAGCTTGAGAAGTTGGCGCTGTAGTTCGATTGACTACAATGAGGCCATGCAATGGCTTCAAGTTCCGCGACTTCTTGTGTTCATTTTCGTTTCCATGACTGCTTCTCTGGCAGGTCCGGCAATTGGCGCGGACTCCGTGTCAACTCCCAACGGCGAACTTTGGGTCTATGTCGGCACGTACACTAAATCCGCCGGCGCCAAATCGACGGTCGAGGGCATCAACTTCTTTCGTTTCGACTTGGCGACGGGCCGTGCCACCCAGCCGAAGGTCGTCGCCAAAATGCAGAACCCTTCGTTCCTCGCACGGCATCCAACACGGCCAGTGATTTATGCGATTTCCGAGGTCAACGAGTTTGGCGGCGAGAAGGCCGGGGCTGCCGCTGCCTTCGCCGTCGAAGCGAAGACCGGCCGGCTCACGCTGCTCAATCAACAATCCAGCGGCGGGTCGGGACCTTGCTACGCGAGCGTCGATCACAGCGGCCTGCGCGCTGCTGGTAGCCAACTACGGCGGCGGATCCGTCGCCAGTTTGCCGATCGAATCGGACGGCCGCTTGAGGCCGCCGGCCTGCGTCGATCAGCACCACGGATCGAGCGTGAATCCGCAGCGGCAGACCGGACCGTTTGCCCATTGCTTCGAGGCCGACCCGGCAAACCGCTTTGCCCTGGCCGCCGACCTGGGCACAGACAAAGTCATGCTCTATCGGCTCGATGCCGAGAAGGGAAGTTTCACGCCGAACGAGCCGGCGTTTATGCAAGTTGCGGCCGGCGCGGGACCGCGGCATGTGGCATTTCATCCCAATGGCCGGTTCGTCTACCTGATCAGCGAATTGAACTCCACGATCTCGGTTTTCCATTACGACGCCGCCCGTGGAACACTGGCGCCTGCGCAGGGCATCGGGCGGCAAATCAGCACACTCCCTGCCGGATTCCACGGCGCAAACACGACTGCCGAGATCCAGATCGATCGCTCGGGCCGGTTTGTTTATGGCTCGAATCGCGGCCACAACAGCATCGCCATCTTTGCCGTTGACCCCGAAAACGGCACGTTGAAAAGCATCGGCCACCAGTTCGACTGCGCGGCAAGACCCCGCGGCACTTTGCCATCGACCCGACGGGAAAATACCTGTTTGCGGCCAACCAGGACTCCAACAACGTCGTGGTTTTTCGCATTGACGGCCAGACCGGGCTGCTCCGTCCGACCGGACAGGAAGTTTCGGTCCCAAAGCCTGTATGCGTCGTCATGATGCGGCCGATCGGGTAGTAACCGCTGGGCGGGTCGCCGTGTATCAACAACAGGGGTCTTTGTGGCCCGGCGGGTGGCACTCAATTCAGTAGCTAAAGCACGAGACTCTCAATCCAAAACAAACCCGAAATGCGAAGCTCCAATGTTTCAAACCTCCAGGCCGCGTTGCGCCGCGATTGGAACATGGACGCATTCCGTCATATGAATTCGTTTCGTGTTTCGGATTTAGTATTCCGGATATCCGGGCGTTTGGCGTTTGCGGCCATATTCTTGTTTGTACTCGCCTTTCTCCGCGCCGCCTACTCCGCTCCGCCGGATTTCGCCCAGCGCCGGCCGATGCGGTGTGGATTGTTCACGCCGACTTCGACGCCCTGCACAAATCGACTCTTTATCAAAAGCTCTCGGCCGCGGCACTGGCCCGTTGGAAGCCGCTAGCGGCCCGTCTAACCAAGGTCAATCGGCAGCTTGGCATGGACGTTACCAAGGACGTGCATGGCATGACCGTTTTCGGGCCGACGCTCGCGGAGCCCAAGGCGATGCTCGTCATGCGGGCCGATTGGGACCTGCAAACCTTCCGGCAAAGGCTGGCGTTGGCCCAGAGTCACGCCGTCAGCACGTTTGGGCAATACGAAATTCATCGCTTCACGCGGCAGGACGAGGGACAACTTCGCACGGTAGCCGGGGCCTGCTGGCGACCGGGCACGTTCCTCTTTGGCCAAACGCCAGGCGACGTGCAGATGGGACTTAACGTACTTGACGGACGGCGGCCGCACCTTGCCGGCCACCTCTCCGGTCACAACTCGGCGCTGGCGGCGGACGTTCCGCCCGGCACGGTGCTCGTGGCGCGGATGGTGATGTCGGGCGAGGCGCGGCCGGTCGAATCACCGGTGTTGAAGCAGACCGACGAGATCGACCTGTCCTGCGGCGAGAATGCCGGAGAGTGTTTTGCCCACGCGCGGCTGCTGGCGAAAACACCGGAGGCGGCCGAGCAGGTCAAGAAGGCGGTGGACGGCATCCTGGTTATCGTCAAGCTTCAAGCGTCCAAGGATGCAGATGCCGGAAAGCTACTGGACCGGCTAACGGTGTGTGTGGACGGCCGCACCGTGCAAGCTGATTTTCGCGTCGCTGCCGCGGAATTGGCGACCGTGCTGGAAAACGCGATACAGGAGCCCGACAAGACAAGCAGTAAAAAGGACTAATCGCTATCTATTGTTAGGATTGCAAAACGACTTTGCATGGAGCATAATGGGAACGAAATGGCATCACGCGGAGCGTGATGAGGACGCATGCATCGCACGGAGCGTGATTAAGAAATGTCTGCTGCCGCGACAACGCTGAGCTTGATTGGGCCGCCCCGCGCAACGCCGAGCGACGAGGACCTTGCCGCGCAGGCGCAGATCGGCTGCATGGAGAGTTTCGAGGAGTTGCTGCGGCGGTTCCAGGTGCCGCTGTTGCAATTCCTGCGGCACGTTGGTCCGGCCGCGGACGCGGAAGACGTGCTCCAGGAAACGTTCCTGCGGGCCTACACGCGGCTGCATTTTTATCGGGCCGATTGGCGGTTCGCAACTTGGCTGTACACGATCGCGAGGCGGGCGAGCATTAATTACCATCGCCGACCGCATCCGCCCGCGGACGACGAGGCGATTCGGGCGGCGGCGTCTACGGCCGATGGACCGGTGGCGGCGGCGGCGGCGGCCGACGGCCGACGGTATTTGTGGGATGCGGCGCGGCGGGCGCTTGGCGAGGACGAACTGGCGGCACTTTGGCTGCATTATGTTGACGAGATGCCCGTGGGTGAGATTGCGGCGGTGCTGGACCGCTCTCGCGTGGCGGTGAAGACAATGATGTTCCGCGCCGCAAAAAGCTCTTGCCGCTAGTGGGCGAATTGGCGCCGGGGAGAGGATAAGAAAGGACGAAATTATGAGCGATTACGAACCGATTGAAAACGACGATCGATTGGCCCTGCGACTGCGCCGGGAAGCGCGGCGATCGCGCCCCGAGTTTTCCGCGGCGCTGCACGACTGGGTCCTGGCCGCGATCCAGGCGGCGTCCGCGCCGCCGACGGACGCTACCGTACCAGCACGGCAAGGTGCGAGAAGTCGGGCGCTCGCTTGGGCTATGACCGCAGCGGCCTCGATCGCCTTGACGCTCGCGCTGGCGATTGCATTGAACCATGCCCCGACGCCGTCGCGGGATTTGATGGTGGGCGACGGTCCTGCGGCCCCGGGCAAAAGCATCATTGCGCAATTGCCGGATGGGGCGTCGTCGGCAACAATCACGCCGCAAGACCTGACGGCGAAGAACGACACCGAGGATATCGACGCTGCGGCCGAGGAACTGGCCAGTTCGGCATCGGGCATCGGCGATTGGGTGCGGTCGGCCGCCGGCAGCCGTGAATTGACGGGAGGCCAATGGGGCGGGCTGGACCGCGACGCACAGCGGGCCTTGGCCACCGTAGCCGGCCCGCTGCCCTTCGACCTCACGTTCTCGCTCGCATCCGCCGACGGGGACTAGAGTCATGAGCGCGGGCGAAAGTGGTCACCCGCCGCTGGCCCGATCCCGGCGTATGCAAAGTGGACTTGGGCTTCCCGCAGTTGCGCTGAACCAGATGGTAGACTCGCCATTCACCCCAATATCTGGTATAATGCAACGCAAGATCGCAGCGCCTATTACCAACTGAGGATCGAATGGCCAAAGCCAAGAAGAGTGCCCCGAACAAAGAAGAGCCCGCTACGGTGGCACAACCGGAGCCGAACCACACGGAGAAAATCAAGTCTCAGGTGTTGGCAAAGGTCGGCACGCCGCCTCGGCTGCAACGCGTCGAGGTTTCCAAGCATCACAATGGCAAGTACCGGGTGAACCTCTGGGAGCAACCCGAGTTGAAAACGAGCTTCGCCGTGACGGTCAGTGCCCGAATTGGGCGGTCCTACTATTTGACCGTGTCGGAAACCGGCGAGATCATCGACAGCAATCCGCCGATGACCAAGGTAGATCGTTCCGCCTGAAGTTGCCTCGACCCAACCTGGCCCGGATTCGTTCGCAGTGGCAACTGACTTGTGCTGCCCCGCATTCTTATGGGCATTGACGAACGAACTGAGGTCCGTTGATGTTAGCCTCAAATGGTGCGTGGCGATGTTGATCCGGATGTTGCGAACCTGCTGCTGGCCAGTGCCGTGCCCCAGACTTCCTTGATGTCGTGGAAGTCCTGCTCGATGGTTGCCCGGTCGGCGAAGGCTTCGAGAATCTCCACCACGGTGGCCGACGGATCGGTGCAGAACAAAGCGATCCAGCCATGATCTTCCTTGACCAAGACCACGCGAATCACGCCGCCCGGCGGGGATAGGCCGCCAGGAAGGTTTTACAGGACTTGGTAACCGTTTTGTTGTGGAGCATGCAAGTGACCGTCTGCCAGCCGCGTTTCTGACCGGCGCGCTTGGCCAGACTGCTCCGCGGCTGTAAATCGGTAAACCGCAAGCTCGGTGAGATCTCGGAACAACTTCAATCCGCTAAACAGTTGCGACTTCCGGTATTCCGCACAATCATTCCAACAGATCGCAAAACTCTTCGCGAAGCCGTTGCAAGACTCGGTGCTTGGCCTGCCGCACGGCCCGCGGAGTCATTTTCAGTTCTTCCGCAATCTTCGTCGCCTCCACGCCGTCAACGGCGGTGCGCAGAAAAGCCCGCCACGTCCGTTCTTGAAAATCTGCCCGGATCACGTTGATCGCCCTGTGAACGAGGGTCGTCTTCTCATCGCTTGTCGGGGAATTCGTTGTTTCGTCAGGACACCGATCGGGGATATCGGCCAGGCGAGTTTGCAGGTCCGTGCCGCCGACGGCATGAGGACGCCGGGACTGCTGCGAGAAGTGCGTTGTTGCCTTGTTCTTGGCGATCGTCCAAAGCCAACCGCGAAAAGTGTCCGACGCCCGGTCCTTTCGAAAACCATTGATGCCGCCGGCGACGGCGCCAAACACTTCTTGGACGACATCCTGAGCGTCGGTTTGTTGCATCCCCCACCCGCGGCACCAACCGTAGACCAACGGTCCATATAATGCCACGAAACGCGACCAAGCCTGCTGATCGCGCGAACGAACTCGTTCCAGCAGGCTCATGGAGGTCAAGCTGGGCGAGAGCGATTCCGGCGGTTGGCTGAGGTCGGATGGTTTTGACATGCCCCCATTCTACTAGATACGCTTCCGGGCGGTATACGGCCTACAAAGCGGGTAGCAGACCACCAATCGAGCCGGAATTCGCCTACTGCTGAATCGCGGCAAGCCGCTGGCGCTGATTATTTCAGCGAGCAGGTTTCGGCAGCGCAAGAGCCGCGCGGACGGGCCAATTTCCCAAGGTGTTATCCGGCAAGCACTTACGGCGACCGAGAACCGGTTGGCCGCAAGTCGCGGGCGCGCAGTTGCAACCATGAAATGCCGTCGTAAAGCCATTGGCGGCAACGGTTTAGGGATGTTTTGTACCAGCTTTTCATTACATGTGTTGACATAAGATAAGAACTGTGGTATGCTGGCGGGACAAGGCCGGGAGCATGGAGCCCGAACAAGTGAATGGTGAGTAGTGGATAGTGAGGAGTGACCGGACGGATGAGAGATGAAGGATGAAAGAGAAGAGATTGAGCCGCGCACGGGTGGAACACGGATGAAACCCCGATTGGGTCCGTGTTCAAACCGCGGCTCCTTCCGGCTTTCGTGTGTTTTGCATGTTTCGTGGTTGCCGCCTGCCGAACTTCCCCACCGATTGCCGGACGCCGGAGAAAACAAATGGTCAAAAGACGTAATCCTACTCGACTCCTACCGGGGTTCTACTCCGATCCCACTCGGGTTCTACTGGCATCCTACTGGCGTCCTACTCCCATCCTGCTTCGCAAAACCCCAAGAAAACAGGCGAATTCGCGATGATTTCAAAAACAAAAAAACTTCTCGCGGCCAGATTGACTCCAGGAGGCATTTGGAACGCTAATTATCTCTTATTAACACTAATCTTGCGTGCATTAGTGCCCATTAGCGGTAATCAGTGTTCCCCTCCCGTTGCATCGCAAAAGCGTGCCAAAGTGAGCCATTTCGTGCCATGCACCCGGTTTCGCCGCGGAATTGTCGTATGCGGAAAAGAATCGAGTGAGTGCCAAATGCTGCCAAACCGGTGACTTTTAGCGTCAAACGAGTGCCAAGAGTGCCAGTTTTGGCACAGTGTTCAAAAAAATGGCCAACAAGAAACCAATCACAGATGGCCCGGATGTCGCGGACCGGAAAAAGGAGAAAGGAATATGAAGGAAACGAATATGCAGCATGACAACCAGTTTGCGTCGCGGCTATTGGTTGCTCCCTCCTCCCTGCTCCGTGCTCCCCGCTCCCTGCCTTTACCCCATCGCGTCGGCGAACTCACGCAAGAGCGCCGCTTGGGCACGCGCGCCGTGGGCCCCGTCCACAATTACGTTTACCCGCACCTCCGTCGTGCTGATCAAATCGACGTTGATCCGCTCGCTCGCCAAGGCGGCAAACAGCCGGCTGGCCACGCTCGTATGGCTCTTCATGCCCACGCCAAAGACCGAAAGCTTGGCCACCCGCGGGCAGCCGTCCGGCGGCGGGCAGCCCAGCAGCTCGGCCTGCTCGCGGATCACGCGGATCGATTTCTCCAGGTCGCCCTGCGGCATCGTGAAGGAGATGTTCGTGCGGCCCTCGCGGCCGACGTTCTGCACGATCATATCCACGACCACCCCCGCCTGCGCCACTTCGTCGAAGACCTGGGCGGCCAGCCCCGGAATGTCGGGCACGGCGTTGACCGTCACGCGGGCTTGCGACTCGTCCAGGGTGATCTCCTCGATGATCAATTGCTCCATCTTCTCCATGCGGGCGACCACGTCGTTCGAGCGGCCGGAGGTCGGCGGCGACGCGCCGCCCTGCGCAACGCCCTCGGGCACCTTGGCCAACTCGAACTCGGCATGGACGGTCCGCAGGGCCTCCAGGGCGTATTCGCGGCGCCACGAGCACCGAAATCTTGATTTCGCTCGTGGTGATCATCTCGATGTTGATGCCCTTCTCGGCCAGCGAGCGGAACATTCGCTCGGCGACGCCCGGCTGTGTGGCCATGCCCAGACCGACGATGGAGATTTTCGAAACGTCATCGTCGCAGTCATGCCCCTCGGCGCCGAGTTCCTTGACTGCCTCCTCGATCGCGATGACGGTGTGCGGCAGTTCGTCGCGCGGGACCGAGAAGGAAATGTCCGTCCGGCCGTCGGCGCGAGCCGAATGGAGTCCAACAAACTTGCTTCAATCCCTTAAGCAGCTACCAAACGTGGAATGGCTTGTGTCCACCACCGCGCCTCTTTGTTTGTGGCTAACGACTAATGATTTTTGACACCTTATTCCTACTGTCGGGCGTGAAGGCATACAGCACATGAAGCAGGGCGCCACGCCGCGAGCCACTGTCCAAAGGTCCCGCGCCCGCGACTTCCTGTCCCGGCCGCGTAACGTCGATCTCGGTGGTGTCCTGGGGAACAATCACCACCGGCTGCTCTGCCACTCGCCGCCGTGCCGCGTCGAAGTGCGGCTGCATAATAGCTTCAAAACTGGTCTTCTCGTTCTCGCAGAAACGATAGGCGGCAACCATCTCAGCACGTCCGCATGTATCACCGAGCAAATATCTCGTCATCGCCTGGTTCTCGACATCCGATTCGACGGGCATCCTTGGTTATGCGCGTGCGATCGCGGCGAAGGAGAGATAAGGGCACGGAGCACGGAGCGGGGAGTCATGCAGCAGCGAGTCCACAGGGCTCTTTACTCCGTGCTCGGTGCTCCGTGCTGCAAGACGCTAAGTTGCGGACGCGGCACTGTCAAACAGCCACAGAGTATTCACGTGCGCAAAGGCGACCGGAAAAAGGCGTTCCACAGAGCTTCCACAGATTCGCCACAGAGCATCCACAGCGCAAATGTTGACATTTTTTCATGGTTGCTGCCATACTCATTGGATGGAGCGACTCTAAAAAGGCATCGAACATGAACTATTCTTCCTGCATATCACGCGCGCTCGGTCTGTCCGCCGCCCTGGTGGCCTGCTTTTGCGCGGCGGCCGCGCGCGCGCAGTCGGGCGGCGCACAGCCGGTCAGCGCATTCGGCTTCGCTTACTCGCCCTTGGGCAACGCGACCGTGGCCGCCAGCGGCGGCACGGGGGTCGTTGTAGGAAACCTCGGATCGGCCGGTCAGGACGGCGTTTCCATCAATGTGTCCGGCGTGCTGAACAGCGCACGAGTTTCTTTTTCGAGAACGTCCATGAGTCTTCCGGCGACGATCCCCAATGGGTCCGTTTTGGAGCAGCAGGGCTACGGCAGCCTGGGAGGCCGCACAAACCAACTCTTGGACTCGGCGGTCCTAACGGTTGTCAGTTCGGCTGCTTCCCAGTTGACGATGGACGTTTCGCCCATGTGGAACGATCAGCCGACGACGCTCAATTTTTACAGCGGCGGCATCAACGGGACGCTCGTTTATTCGGAAGCGGAACCTGGTCCCATAGTCAATCTTGCGCTGCCTACTTTAGCTCTTAGCGGAACCTGGGTTTGGAGTCAGGACGGTGACCTCCCGGGCGACACAATAGACAGCAGATGGAAGCCTTCGCTCGATGCCTCAATCACGACGCCGGGCAGAACCGTGCTCCCCGCGGCCGACGCCATTGATCTTATCGACTTTGGTGCTACGTCCACCGCGCCGGTGCAACGCTCGTCGGTCGCCATCACGGCCGGCGGAGGCATCGGCTCCTTCGAGATCGTCGGCGAACAAGTCATCGTGCCCGAGCCGGGCACGATGGCGCTTGTCGGTGCGGGAGCCGTCGCACTGGTTTCGTATCGCTGGCGGAGGATGCGCGTGCGGCGGAATGTCGAATGTCGAAAATCAAATGTCGAATGAATGTCGAAGCCCGAAGGATGTTTCGTCATTCGTCCTTCTTTCGGCATTCGGCATCTCTGCGCTGCTCATTTTTGCGGTCACTTACCCGACGTTCCTAAGAGCGGCGTTACAACCGGCGCGGGATCACTCGCTCGTTTCCAGCGTGGTCTGGATGTCGCCCAAAGTGCGGCCGAGCCGTTTGCGTTTGACGGCCGTCGCAGCGGAAGATGCCTCCAAACGCGGCGGATCGGCGTCCGGCGCGGTCCGCAGTAGATGCAGAATCCGCTCGTTCATGTCCTGGCCGCTGTGGGGAGTGCCCAATTCGCCGACCGCGTCGTGGACGCCGTAAAGCACTGCCTGCCGCACTCCGTCGCGAATCCAATTGAAGAAATTCACAGTATCGCCTCCATGCTTGCTGGTTCAAGTTCCCCGGCGGCGCGATGGTACTGGCACGCCGCGACCGGGGTGGTACACTACCGAGACTCCGGCGGCATGTCCAGCCGAGTTTGGGTTGCCGAAATCGCCGATCCACCGAATTCAGCCCATCCTGCTCATGTTGCCCGATTGCGTCATCTTGGAAACTCCAGCCGCGACAGTCTGGTGCGATCCGCTTATTCCGGAACAGGTGCGAAAGAACATCGCGAAAGACCCGCATCGGTTCGTTCGCTCCGCCGCGGCAGCGCCCGTGAAGATCAGCCGCGAAACGCTCGTTCTCCAGGCGGAAGTGCCGCTGGGCAAGGCCGTGCTCACCGTGTCCGTTAAAGAATATCGCCCGAATTCGCTGTGGAAAGCGGCGGCGGCATTGTTTCGCCGTCCCAAGGCGGTGCAGAACTGGGAGAAGGCCCGGTTTCTCGCTGCTCGGGAAATTGCAACGCCGCGGCCGTTGTTGGCGTGTCTGATGCTCGACGGGGCTTCATTCGGCGGCAGCTTCCTCGTCACTGAATGGGTTGCCGGCGGCGAAAACCTGCACCTGTTCGGCTGGCGACTGGCGAAACTGGCATCGGACGAACGATTGCGCATCGCGGCGGAGTGTGCCGACTCGCTGGGGCGCCTGATTGGTCGCATGCACGCGGCCGGCGCGGCCCATCGCGACCTCAAGGCGGCCAATCTAGTCGTTGTTGAAAAGGACTCCCGGCTGGAAACATGGCTCGTCGATCTCGACGGGCTTCAGATCGGCCGGTCGGTAAGCCTTGCGCGGCGGGCCCGCGACATCGCCCGGCTGGCGGCCGGCCTTGCCGCGCATCCTTGGGTCACGCGCTCAATCTCGTGCCGCTTCCTGCGGGCGTATGTCGAGCGCCTATCCTGCCATTGCCATCGAATGGAAGCCGCTCTGGCGGGCGATCGCGGCAAGGGCCGCGCAAATCGTCCGCCGCAAACAAAAGCGCGGGCAGCGTGTGTTATAGCAATACTGGTGCTTCGGCGGTCACGACTTCCGCCCCAATGCCGGAGTGCGAGAAGATGCAGTTGCGGCCGGCGGCCTTGGCCGAATACAGCGCCGCGTCGGCACGGGCGATCATCAATTCGGCCGTGTCGCCGTCCAGCGCCTCGGCCACGCCGCCGCTGACCGTCAAAGGCATTCCGCCGGCGATCCGCGCCCGCAGGCGGTCGGCGAAGCACGCCGCGCCCGCCAGGTCCGTCTCCGGCATGACGACGATGAACTCCTCGCCGCCGTACCTGGCGACAACGTCGGTCTCACGGACCGATTCGTCGATCAGCCGCGCGAGCTGGCTTAACATTTGGTCTCCGTAAAGATGCCCCTGGACGTCGTTCATCTGCTTGAAGTGGTCGATATCGAACATGGCAAGGGCGAAGCGCGTGCCGTAGCGATTCAAGAGGGCCAGTTGCGAGCCCATCGCGTCGTCCATTCCGCGGCGGTTGTTCACACCAGTAAGCGGATCGGTGCGGACCTCGGTGAAGGTCATGAGGTCGGCACTTTGCTGGCGGATTTCGTCGTGTGCGTGGGAGATCTGCGCGGCCAGGCGAAGCGTGGGACGGAGGATTTCCTCGGCCTCGCGGCAGAGGTCTTTCCAGGCGGCCTCCTGTTGATGGGCGTCGAGTTTGCCGACCTTTTCGCGAAACTTGCTCACGCTCGTATGGTGCTTCACCAGCTCCTTGCGGAGTTCCCAGGCGATTTTTTCCAGTTCGGAGGCCACGAGTTGCGCCCGGCGCAATTCGCGCCGCGAGCGGCCCGGTCCGCCTTCGACCGCCTTTTTGCTCTTGCGTCCGAAGACGAAGCCGATGATGGCCACGAAAGCCAGTAGCAGTTCTATCTGAATGGGGATTCCCAGAAAGGTAAAATTCATTGAATCGGATTATTCGTTGCTCGGCGGGGAGCAAGACCTGTCGCCACGAATCGGCGACGCGGGGATTGCACTCGACCGCGATTGGAATGTAACGTCAAAAATTGGATTTGTTGGAGGCACTTTTCATGCAAATCGCGCCGATGACGATCACTCCCAGAAAAATCACGGCCCATTCGTAGGGCTGGGAGTTTTCTATCCAGTTCATCACTTCGTACTCGATGCGTGCCATAAAACGTCCCTCGCGGAGTGACGTATACCGAAATGTTGTCAGGTGATGCCGGTTTTGGCCCGGCGCGATTTTGCCGCCGGCCGCCGCAACTGCGGCGATTGCCAATCAAGTCTAGGTTACGGATGAGGACAGAGTCGCATTTTGCAATAGGGCCGCGGCAGCACCACCATTCGGTGGGGTTTCGTCGCTTTGCCAGCAACGCGAGGCATATAAGAGGCCGCGATAACCAGAAGTAATTGGGCTGGTTCGCATTAACCTTGTGACCCCCTTTTTTGCAGCGGGGTAGGATGTTAGGATTGATGCTTCATGGCACAAGAGCCCTGATCGGCGGGCGGTATAGGGCTTGTTGCCAGACGAGATCGCGAAGTATAATTCTCGGTCCCAGCGACCCTTTGGGGGCGTAGCTCAATTGGTTAGAGTACCGGACTGTCGAGTGAAGATTGCACTCTAACCACTCTTTCGTAAGTCTTTATCCGCCAACGGTTTGCGATTCTGACTTTTATTCTACCAACGTCGATTTCTGCTGTCAAATAGAGTCGTTTGCGCATCTTTCCGAGGACGAATAGGGACGCCTTAGAACACGGGGCTGCGCTCCACTCGGGATTCAGGGCTTTGCCGTAACTTGACACGGTTTGGGGCGGCACACGGTGGACCTGAAGACCGACGTGATGACCAGAAGGGGGCGGCCGATCCGCAAGACCCCTAAGTCGGGACTATCGGCGGCATCCGCCCATCGCATCGACGGCCCACTGAATCTTCATGTCGGTCGCACTACAGTACCGACCCTTGAATTTTGGTTACCGTCAACAAATCGCCATCGCCTACCACAGCCCCCAAGCACTGGCTCGGCTCGCTCTCCTCACTTGTCCGCCGAAACGATGGCGACACGCAGGCCCTGACTTTTGAACCGGACCCCCGGCATACTGTCGCCGCGAGCCGCCGACCGGCAATAGCTCGCCGGGTGAAAGCAGCTACCGCCGCGGATCACACGCGTCGAGCCCGATGCGGGTCCCGTAGGATCGTGCGTCGGTGACTCCTTGTAATACCCCTCCTCAAACCAATCTGCGCACCACTCCCATACGTTCCCATTCACGTCGTACAGGCCGAAAGCGTTCGGCTTCTTCCCGCCCACGGCGTGCGTCGTACAGTTTTGGTTCACTTTCGTGCCCGAGTTCGCGTTATACCACGCATATTCGTCCAGTCTCGCCTGCTCGTCCCCGAAACAATAGCGCAGTCTTGCTCCCCGCTCGGCAGGCGTATTCCCACTGCGCCTCGGTCGGCAACTGAAACTTGCGTTCCCCAACGGCGGACTTCGCATTTAGCTTGCCGAGAAACTGCTGGCAGTCGTCCCAACTAACCGTTTCCACCGGGTTCTTCGGACCGTGGAAATAGCTTGGGTTATTGCCCATCACCGCCTGCCACTGCTCCTGCGTCACCAGGTACTTGCCCAGGTAGAAGGGCTTGGTGATCCGAACCCGGTGCTGCGGTTTCTCCTTGGGAAACGCGTCCTTGTCGGAATCGGGCAAACCCATCATGAACTCGCCCGCCGGAATGAGAACCAGTTCCATCTTCACCCCACCGACCAAGTCTACCACTAGCTTTTTGGGCAGCTCTTTCGTCTCGCCGAAAGCGGTCCCCGCCATTGTGAAAAGCACGATGCACCTAGTCACGAAGTTTCTCATAACGCGTCGTCCCATAAGAGGTTTTACCGGCCAGGCGATGGTCACGCTGCACCACAACGGCGAATGGACCGTGCCGACTGGCAGGAATTTTGAGCAAACGCAACGCGCCCTGATTTTATCGCGGACTCCGGTCGCCGGGAAGAGTCCGTGGAAAAGCCGCCTACTGGGTGACCAGGGCAATCGAGCGGCGACAACGATTTTGAAACCAGATGAGTATTGAGAGGAGATTTCAAATGGGCAGGCTTTTTCGCTTTGGTCCACCGGCAGAGGAGCAGGACATGGACATCGTAGGAATGCCCGCAACCTTCTGGGTTGTGACCACGCCCACAGCCAATTCGGAACTGGGCGATTGCTGCTTTGAATGCGATTTCAGGAAGTTCGCCTTGCAGGTCCGTGGCGGTCTTGACGTTGAAGAGATCGTTGGGATTTACGCTGACGAACAGGTTGCCACCGCCACTTTAATGAAGGTGCTTAAAGCTCGGAGGACTCAATGACACCAACTCGCTGGCTTATCTTCATCGGCGTGTGCCTCGCAGTTTTCATTTGGTTCGTGATTCGGGTCACGACGATCATTGCGGTGCTGTTGTCCGTGTTCTTCGGTGTCGATCCCGAATATGCTGTCGCTATCGGCTTCTTCGGTTGGCTTGGGTTCGTCGTCTATATCAGTGTCTCGGCAGCGATCAAAAAGGGACGGGCATGGAAAGGGACCGGATACCTTCGCAACCTGCGGGACATCCAAACCGAGAAAGACCGGCCCGAGCAAGGGCCGTTACTGCTGGCCGCCGCGAATGCGCGTACCGCAGTCGAAGGTTCCTGCCTTTGACGGAGGGCGACATCGCCCGCCAAAAGGCGGCCGGCAATGACGTGTCCGGCTTGGCGTCCCACGGCCCGTTGCCCTTGACGCTCAAGAGCCGGCTCGTCGAGAAGGGCACGTACTCCTGGCACGTACCCGTCGTGGTGACGTAAGCGTCAAAGAATCGCCAGTGCCTATTGCTACTGAGTCCTGGCAACGCGGAAACTTTGCGTGTAGTTCTGGAACTTCGGATTGATGGAGGGTGCCCGCAGTTGCGGCCAACAGACGAAGGCTGCTTGATCTGCCGCTTCTCCTGCCGTACAATCGTAATCGCAGTTCTTTAGAAGGAATCAAATCACCTATCAGTATCGGATTATGCTTGCTCCTGTTTGCCGAGGGCCATGAACGCTTTCGCTGCGAAACGCCGTTGGTTCATTCCTGCACCGGGGTGGCTGGTATTCCTCTCGCTGACGGCGACTAGCTTTCTATACCTGTCGGAACGCTTCCGATGGTTTCCTTTTAATCGG
This sequence comes from uncultured Planctomycetia bacterium, assembly GCA_963707295.1. Taxonomy (GTDB): domain Bacteria; phylum Planctomycetota; class Planctomycetia; order Pirellulales; family Thermoguttaceae; genus JANXQG01. Next base: position 2,135,989 of record CAVPPL010000004.1, on the reverse strand, counting down.
CATAAAGGCTGGAGCGTTCTCATTGCGGTGGCGAGCGTGCTGACGATACTTGCGGTCATGGTGTTGTGGTGGTTTGCCGCTTTGGTTCTCCGGTGGCGATTTCAATTCAGTGTTCGTTCGCTGCTAGTGCTGGTTTTGGCTGTTGCGTTGCCGTGCGGTTGGCTGGCGGGGGATATGAAGAAGGCGAGAGAGCAAAAGAAGGCGGCGGGGGAAATCGAGAAGATTGCAGGACACATGCAGATTGCAGACCACGTGCGTGGAGGAGTCACCACCTTCCCAAACGTCTACTATGACTGGAAGCTTGCCCTAGGTAGCAACTGGACTGCGAACAGTCAACCACCAGGAGCACCGTGGTTACGGAATCTCCTCGGAGAAGACTTCTTCGCGGATGTCGTGATGGTATCGACGTTCAGCACGAAGAACGCGGATACCGCCTTGGAGAGCCTCCATGCGCTGACTGGACTCCAAAGTTTGAACTTGGATGGCGCAGATGTCACGGACGTGGGACTGAAGCGTTTGAAAGGATTGACGACACTCCAAGAATTATCGCTGAGTTACACCAAAATCACAGACGGCGGACTGGAAAACCTCAAGGGCTTGACAACACTGCAAGAGTTGTATCTTGATGGCACGCAGGTCACGGACGCCGGACTGGAGAACGTGAGAGAGTTGCCCGCACTCAGTTGTTTGAGCCTAGAGAGGACGCACGTCACCGACGCCGGGCTTGACTGCTTGAAGCACTTTAAGAACTTTACCAGCTTTCGGACGCTACGACTCAGCGACACGCAAGTCACAGACGCCGGACTGGAGAACCTCAAAGATCTGACTGCACTCACTACCTTGATGTTGAATGGCACACAAGTTACGGATGCCGGGCTTGAAAGACTCAAAGGATTGACCGCACTGCGGAAGCTATGGGTGGAAACGAAAGTCACGGATGCGGCGTTGAAGAAGCTGCAAAAGGCGTTGCCGAATTGCAAGTTCGTGCGAGGGGCCAGAACCTGGCCTACTGATTGATAGCTATGCGTACCATCGTATTGCTACTGAGTCCTGGCAACGCGGAAACTTTGCGTGTAGTTCTGGAACTTCGGATTGATACCCGAGCGTGCGGCAGAACGGGCGCTCGATGGCCCGACAAACGTAACCGTCAAAGAATCGCCATCGCCTACGCACCGGCCTCGCTCTCTCTACTTGTCTGCTGGAATTAGTGCGACACGCAGGCCCACGTTGTCGTGCCCGGAATGAGGCTCGTCGGCGTTTGAGCGGCGGGCCGACCGGCAGTACGCCGCCGGGTAGTTCCAGCTACCGCCGCGAAACACGCGGTCTATGCCCGTGGCAGCACCTGGCGGATCGTCCACTGGCGACACGTTGTAATATCCCATATCATGCCAATCCTGGCACCACTCCCACACGAGTCCGTGCATGTCATACAGCCCCCAGGCGTTCGGTTTCTTCTCGCCAACAGGATGCGTCATGTTGCCCGGTTTCGCGGCATACCACGCATATTCGCCCAACTTCGACTCATCGTCCCCGAAGCAGTATCTCGTCTTGCTCCCCGCCCGGCAGGCGTATTCCCATTGAGCCTCGGTGGGTAATACGAACTTTCCATGCCCGCCTGCCTTCGCATTGAGCTTGCGAAGAAAACCCTGGCAATCCTCCCAACTGACATCCACTGGATTCTTCGGACCCTTGAAGGGGCCGGGGTTGTTGCCCATCACCCCTTCCCACTGCTCCTGCGTCACCAGAAACTTGCCGAGGTAGAAGGGCTTGGTAATCCGAACCCGATGCTGCGGCTTCTCGTTGCTGGCTGCGTCCCTATCCGAATCGGGCGAGCCCATCTTGAATTCGCCAGCGGGGATCAGGATCATTTCCATCTTCACCCCACCGCCCAAGTCTACCGCAAGTTTCTTCGGCGGCTCTTTCGTCTCGCTGAAAGCGGTGCCCGCCATTGTGAAAAGCACGATGCACGCAATCACGAAGTTTCTCATAACCTGTCCTCCCATAAGAGATTTTACTGGCCCGGCGATGCTCGCGCCGGACCACGACAGCCAATGGACCCTGCCGACTGGCAGGAATTTTGAGCAAACGTAACGCGCCCTGATTTTATCGCGGACGCCGGACGCCGGGAAGAGTCCGTGGAAAAGCCGCCTATTGGGCGGCAGCAAGCCGACGCGCGGCCCGTTTGCGGCAACGCCGGGCCTGGGCTTCGCGGGATTCTTCTTCCCGCTGCTCCAGCCGATGCTCGGGATGAGCGGCTAGCCAGCGATCCGGCAACAAGGCTTCCAAGGCAGCCGTGTCGCCAGGAGCGATGGCCGCAATCCGACGTAGCACGTCGGTCAGGTAAAGGTATGCCTGACCGAGTAGGTTGTGACACGCAGGCCCAGTTTCCGCGCGAGGTTGCGGCAACGCTTGTTCAAAGAGCCGCGCCGCCAGAACGTGCCCAACCGGGTGCGGAACATGGGGCCTTCGGGGAATTTCAGGACGACTCGCTGGCAAATCTCCATCGCCCGCTTGTTCAGATGCACGACCCGGCTTTCCAGTTTTCCCTTGCTCTTCTCGACCGGGAACTCCCAGCAGCGGCCGTGGCGATTGAACCATTGGCTTTCGACGCTAGCGGCTTCGGAGGGACGGCAGCCGGTTTCCTTGAGAATTGCGAGGAAATCCTGGAACGGTCCCACTCTGACCGAGCCCAGCACCCGCTCCCATTCGGCCGGCATGAGGTAGGCGTCGTGGCCGCGCGGCACGTCGCGGGGGAACTCGGTAAAGATGTGAGCCACGTCCGTGACGAGACATTTTTCCCCGACCGATTGACGGTCGGACATCAATGTGTAATACTTGTCCCAAGCGGCCTTCTGAGGACAGATTTGAAGACAGACACCCGACGAAAACGGGCCAACTCAAAAGTCGTAAGTGGTTGTAAACAAAGGGTTTGATGGCGTAGCTCAATTGGTTAGAGTACCGGACTTCCAGTCTGTTGGTTTACGGAAACCGGGGACAAACAACCCATTAGTGGCAGTTATGTGGAAATCGCAAGTCCTTGCTATGAAAGGACTTAGGGGGCGTAGCTCAATTGGTTAGAGTACCGGACTGTCGAGTGAAGATTGCACTCTAACCACTCTTTCGTAAGTCTTTATCCGCCAACGGTTTACGATTCTGACTTTCATTCTACCAACGTCGATTTCTGCTGTCAAATAGATCGTTTTGCGCGTCTTCCGGGGACGAATAGGGACGGTCTTAGAGTACCGGACTTAGAGACCGGACACCGGCTCGGTACTCCACTTTGACCAGCGGCAGTGTTAGGGAAGCTGCGCGTCTCCTGACGGTGGGCTTGCCAAAGATCGACGGTTCTCCGTAACTAACATTCCGCGAGCTTTCAAAAACCGCGGCCGCGCGGTTTCCCGCTCTCAGCGAGTATTTCGTGCTGTTGTTCAATCCGATCATTTCACAGGGTAACGACGACAACAGCCCAACGCCACCCGACCGGAGCGATCAGCGTCGAGCCACTTTCGATTCTACAGCGCCGCCGCGGCCAGCACCACGGTCACGGCATCCGCGCAGCGGCTCAGCGGGCAGGTCGGGTTGGCGGCTATCGTATTATCTCGCATTTCGGCAATGCTTTCTCAAGATCCTTCACTCCAGCGTCGGTGACTTTGGTCGCCACTGGGTCCAGCCTTTGAAGTTGGCTCAATCCTTTGAGGTGTGCCAATCGTTCGTCGCCACCAACAAACAACTGCCCGGAGCGACCATCGTCGAGCCACGATTGATTCTACAGCGCCGCGGCGATCTGCTCCACGGCCAAGGCGTTTTCCGAAGACCTCAGCGGGTAGGCGGTGTTGGCGGCGACCATTCAATCTTGCAGTTCGGCAATGCCTGTAGCAGTTTCCTTACGCCGTCGTGCGTGACTTGCGTGTCGATGAGACGCAGCGTGGAAAGATGAACGAATCCTTTGAGGCGTTCCAGCCAAGCATCATTGAACAAAATGCCGTGCAGGACTAACGTTTGAAGTGCCGGCAGTTTTTCGATATGTGGCAGCAAAGCATCTGCAACTTGCGGATCGCTGTGATCCACAAAAGTGCCGTCCCAATCTGGATGCCAGTTGCCAGAAAGGCATACCTCAACAGCGTTGACCATGAAATCGTCGCCAAAGGCATTGAGCAGCCATTCTGGCCGCGGCGGATCGGCGAGTATGTCCAATTCTCCCGATTTGTTGATCTGGTAGTCGCAGAATACCATAACGTCAAATCCCTCGATGGCGTCCAATGCCGCCCGTTGCATCCTTGCCTCTTTCATCTCCCACGAAAGCCAACTACCAAGTATGGCTACGACCGCCGTCAAGACGAGCAAGGACCGCAGACTGAACTGAAATCGCCAGCGGAAAACGAGGGCAACGGCAAACCACACGAGCATCACCAGAATCACCGCACTTACGGCGGCAAGAGCGATCAAGACCGGCCAGCCTTTGTGGAGCCAGCGAAACCACTCGAATAAGTAGAGCGATCCCTCGGTGACCAGCAAGGCAGCGATGAGAAGACCCGGCGTAATATGGAACCGGCAGATACTGGGCTTCGGCTCGTCGGTTCTGGATTCTGCTACGCTCATGTCAACTTGCTCGTCGCCGCCAACGGAAGGCGCTGATCGTCAGTGAAACTGTCCGCTGTAGGAGGCGTCGCGACCGCACCGTGTTGGCCACGCTCAACTGCGATCAGTTTCTTCATCTACTACGCCGGGTTTCGGTACGGGGCCGAGACCCCAACACTTTATTGCATTGTCCTCAACGCACGAAACGAAGAACCCGCCGTCGGCGGAGGATTCAATGTCTAAAGCACCGGTGGAGCTTGACCTTGGTTGAGCCACTTGCCGATCATATCGCCCGCCCTCGTTTGGCCGCCACTACCGAACAGATGGTGATTTGTTGACGGTAACGAGTAACGACTCCCTTGAGATGCTCCATCTCAGCGTCGGTGACATGGGTTCCCCACAGGTACAGCGTTTGAAGTCGAGTCAATCCTTTGAGATGCTCCAGACCAACATCCGTCACCTTGGTTCCGCTCAGGTTCAGCGACTGGAGTTGGGGCAAATCTTTGATGCGTGCCAGCCCAGCGTCGGTCACCTTCGTGAATTCCAGGTCCACGCCGATCACTGGCTTGCCTGGACTCTTTTCATCGACGGTCACCTTGCCACCCAACTTCTCGATTTCGGCAATCGCCTTTGCTTGGTCAGCATTCGGTTCCGCCCCCCAGTCGAGAATGGGAGCAAGCGACAAGCCCAGCGTCAGCAGTGGGAATATGATACGGTTCATGGAGTTGCTCGCCCCGTGAGAAGTCATTTCTGCGGATTGGTGAGAACCCAACAAGGTTCACTTACTTCTTGCCGTCAGTGACATAAACTCCACAAGAAATCTCGCAGTTCGGTAATGCCCGTTGCAGCCTCGTGATACCTTCGACCGTCACTTCCGTGTTCCTGACCTCCAGCTTTGTGAGTTGGGATGCCGCTTCAAGGTATCGCAATCCAGCGTCCGTAACTCTTGTCCCATCAAGCCGAAGAGTCCTGAGTGTGGTCAAACCCTTTAGATATTGCAAGCCAGCATCCGTAACCTGGGTGCCATTGAGGCTCAAGTCTTGCAGTTGCGGCAATGCCTTGAGGTACGGCAATGCAGCGTCCGTAACCTGCGTGCCACCCAGGCTCAAGTCTTGTAGGTGCGGCAGCCCTTTGAAGTGCTGAAATCCAGCACCCGTAACCACGGTCTTCTCAAGGGTCACAAATCGGAGTCGGGGCAGGCCGTGAATGTGTTTCAACCCACTATCCGTGACCTGGGTGCCATCGAGATACAAGACTTCCAACTCGGTCAGCCCCTCGATGCATTCCAATCCAGCATCCGTGATTTGGGTGCCGTCGAGGTCCAAAAGTTGCAATCCTCTTAACTCTCTGACATGCTGTACTTCCGCATCGGTAATCTTCGCAGCAGCGTCAGAGAAGCCGACATCATAGACCCTGACCTTTCCCGCAAGAGCTTGCAACCAAACTGCTCTTGGCAATTCTTCTCCCAGGAATTCATAGCCTTCGCTATTTTGCTTGCCCTGGAAGTAATCGACATGTCCCCCAACCTTCCTAATCATCTCGACCGCCTCATGCTGTTTTGTCGCCTCCCGCATCCTTACTGCAAACCAACTCATAGCGACGCAAAACAGCGTTACGACGACCAGCAGGGTTCGCAGGCTGAATTGAAACCATCGGCGTTTTGGTATGCGGGTATCGTCCATGTAGATCATTATAGCCGAATTATGCGGGGTTTTGGAGTCCCATAAAGAAAGAGCCGCCCGTGGTCGCAACAGGAAGCCCCGCCCCCCCCCGACGGAGATGCACACTTTTTTAATCGAATTTCCCAATTTTCAGCTTTGCAACAAGTTCGCCGTAGCGGGACTGGCTTTCAAGTACCGCTGGACCGTCCGCATGTTCGCCCCCAAAGCGGTCGCAATCTCGGCAACCGTCAACCCCCGCTCCCGCAAGTGTATTGCCCTGGTCGGTTCGGCTTTGGTCGTTCCCTTCCGTCGCCCCTTGTAGATGCCCTTCCGCTTGGCGACTTCGATGCCTGCCGCCTGCCGCTCCTGCCGATACTCTAACTCGATTTCTGCCAGCCCCAGCAGCAAGGCGGCGATCATCCTTCCGACCGCCCCGCCAAGTTCAATCTGTTGTGTGATGACCACGATCTTCAAGCCCCGCTCACTGGGCAACTCGCAAGACGCCGAAGACAGCAATGCACTCATTCCATGAACCTTCGCCGCCCGCCACCAGATGCCGCACGTCGTCATCGACACCACGAATCTGGCGAGATCCGAAGAACTGAGCCTTGCTTGGCTGCAAACTGCTCCAATTGATGGTGGCTTGCACGATTTCTTCCGCTGGGTCGGCTACGGTGAGCGATAGATTCACGGTTTTGGCAAGATATGCCGCAGGGCATCCGAATGGTCGGCTCTGCAAATTCCTGGGCTGGTCACGGCGGCCGGGACTTTGACGTGGCGGATGGGGCTGCGGTCGATATGCTCTTGCTCCTCAGCCCACTTGAAGGTCGCCTTGACGGCCCGGATCAGGTTTCGCCGGTGGTTCTGGCTGATGGGCCGGTCGGTCTCGGACGTGCGGTACTCGTTGGTGCCTTTGACCCGGCGGCTGCGGCGGCTCAGGCGGCGGGTTTCGATCCACTGGGTAACGTGGTAGGGCCGGAGGTCAGCCACCAACATGCTGGGTTTGAGATCATCCAGGAAGGTGACGAAGGAATCGAGCGGCTCGAAATAGAAGTCGAAGGTTCGCGGGGAGGAGTTGCGCGGTGGAACTCGGTAAAGATGCGGGCCACGTCCGTGACGAGACATTTTTCCCCGACCGATTGACGGTCGGACATCAATGTGTAATACTAGTCCCAAGCGGCCCTCTGAGGACAGATTTGAGGACAGACACCCGACGAAAACGGGCCAACTCAAAAGTCGTAAGTGGTTGTAAACAAAGGGTTTGATGGCGTAGCTCAATTTATTAGAGTACCGGACTTCCAATCTGTTAGTTTACGGAAACCGGGGACAAACAACCCGTTAGTGGCAGTTATGTGGAAATCGCAAGTCCTTGCTATGAAAGGACTTAGGGGGCGTAGCTCAATTGGTTAGAGTACCGGACTGTCGATCCGGTGGTTGCGGGTTCGAGTCCCGTCGCCCTCGCTGACGTAAGATCAAGCCTCACAATCATTTACGGTTGTGGGGCTTCCTTCGTTTTCGGCCGCTCGCACCTGGCGTTTATCCAGATTGCCCAGTTATTTCTGCCAGGTTCCATCCGGGTAGACCATCGTTTTCCGCCCGCGCACCCCGCGTTTGCGCCCGAAGAGGCCGGTTCGCTCTTTCTCGGGCCGGGTGCCGTAGCTGACAACGTCGAGCGTGCTGAGACGAATGAGTCGTCCCGCCGCGTCCATTTCCTTCGTCTTCTGAGATACGACTCCGCCCGGCACGTCGGGCGATGACATGGCGAACGTGGTCACCGTGCCTTTGGAAGACTTCTGCACCGTCTTGATACAGGAGACGTTTTTGATTTCCGTCAGCACCCGCTCCGGCATGTCCAGCGCGATGACCTCCGAAAGCGTCTCGCTGACAACCTTGTTGGCGGTGTCGGTCGTCTTGCTTTCGCGGCGGAGGATGAAAGGCGCTAGTGTGTCCGAATAACAGAGGCCGACCGCGATCCGGCCGGAGGCGGTACTAATATCGATCTGTTGGCTCCGGCACTCGATTTTGCGATCTTCGATAGTCAACTCCGCGGTCGTCGATGGCTGCAGCTTCACGTCGCCGCCGCATATTTCGCCATGAAAGCCCTGTTTCACGGTCTTGGGCAAGCCATCGAACTGTTTGCCGGCGATCTCGACTCCGACTTCGACTTCAAGAACAACGCAATCCCCATCGAGCTTGGAAAGCGACGTTTTGGTTTCGGTTACGTTGGTGCCGACGACGCGGCCGCTGTCGTCGAGCGTTTGCGTTGAGACGCGGACGAGTTTCCACGCGCCGCTCGGAAACCGAGCCCACGCATTATGTCGCGCGGAAATCCCGGCGTCCTGTCCGTCACTTTGGCTTGGCGCGAGCGACGAAAGGACGAGCAGCATCAAGAGGCAGCCCGACAGACGAAACAAGAGTTTTGATCTCCGAAGGGATACGAAACGCAAAAACGCTCACAACAGTTTAACCTGACCGAACACCCGAGAGAACCGCTATAAGGCTCACAAAAATGCCAAAAGCGAGTATTTTGACTCGACAACCGGCCGGTTGTAGGGGTTAGATAAACCTGTGGGACCGGTTTACACAGTCCGCAATTGGCGGAGGACCTCCATTGATGGGTCCTGGCTCGCAATATTCCCGCTCGGCAAGTGGCACCTACTTGTCCTCGGATTGTGCCGGTGAGCGCATCGCTTCGGTCGCGGTGGGGAAACTGTCGTGTTGCACACGATCGCGGAATTCGGCTTCCTTGCGGCCGGGAATCAAGGCGTCAGCCAGACTGCCGGAGTTGCCCGAATTACCCGATCCGCAGCAGCCGGCTACTGTCAACAAAGCGCCAGCAATTGGCAACAGCGACGGCAGCCACTGGTAGAAACTCGATCGCTTGTCCTTCACGTGCAAGTCTCCGTGCTAGAAAGAGGGACGTTCTCCGCCGATGAATTCGGCGGGCGACCGCGGTTTTTGGGGCTGCGAGCCCCAGGGGCTCCAAGAGCCGCCATTATTCTGGGAGACCCCGCCCGCGCCGGGCGAATTATTCGTCGATTGACACCCCACGCTGAACAATATCGCCGCGCAGCATAGGAGCAGTCCGCAGCGAATCCGGCTTGCAGTTGATGGCACGGCACAACTCACGAAATAAGAGGAGCCGAAGAAAAGGGGAACGTGGCTGCGGAGTGTTGCAAAAATCGGCCGCCGAGTAAAGAGGGAATTCTTCTGCCGCGAAGTGCCGGGTGTAGGAACGGGCTTCGGCGGGCTGAGGGCGGGGTGAAAACTCGGGTGGTGGATTTGTCCGCCATAGGTTAGATTTTGGGCGTACTTGGGCAAGTTGGAAACTTTGGAAAGGAAACTGCGATGAGCAAGGACGCTCGAAACGAGGATCTGGAACTGACGGCGGAGGAAAAAGAGAAGTTCAGCGAACTGGTGGCGTTGCTGGCAAAGCATGGGTTTGGACCGGCAGGACCGCCGCGGGAAACCAGCTTCGCCCAGATCGAGCGGTTTGGGCATCGCGCCGGGCGGATGCTGGCGCGGGCGATCGACGCGTCGCTAAGCGAACAGCACGCGGCGCACTTCGCGGGCGAGGAACCGTGCCCGACGTGCGGTGAGAAGCACCTGCCGGAAGAGAAGCCGCACGATCTGGTGTTGCAGACCGACGACGGCGAAGTTCGACTTCGCGAACCGGCCTTCGCTTGCCCGCCCTGTGAGCGGGATTTTTTTCCCTCAACGCATCCCGTTGCGGATTGACGGCGGTTCGGCGAGCCCCGCCGTGCTGGAGAAGAAGGTGCTTGCCGCGGCGTATGCCCCTTCGTACGCGGTGGGAGAGTTGGTGCTACGAAAGATCGGCGGGATCGAAATCACCGGTCGCGGATTGAACAAGACGGCGGTGAAGATCGGTTCGCAGATGGTGGCGCAGCGCGATGCGCGGGTCGAGGCGTATTTCGATCGGCCGTTCCCGCGGCAGCAGGCGCAGGCGAAGACGCCGATCGATTTGGCGTGCGTCAGCGCCGATGGCGGACGGATGCAAACGCGCGACGAAGGGGGCGGCAAAGGGGTGCATCATCCGCATTGGCGAGAGAACAAAAACGCCCTGTTTTTGCGGATGAAAGGCCGCTCTTTCACGGACGATCCGCACCCCGACTTGCCCCCTTGTTTCGCCAACCGTGAGCGGATGAAGAAGTTGTTGTCGGGCGTTGGCGAGGAGAATCCGCCGCGCGTCGCGGCTGAAAAGGCCGCTTCTTCTGCGGGCACGGTCGGGGAACACGCCTCCGACGACTGGCGTCCAGAGCCTCTGTTTCGCACCTCTCTCAGCTCCCTGGAGGACAGTGACGCCTTCGGACGGATGATGGAGGTGGAAGCCGATGCGCGCGGCTTCTATCATGCCGCCAAGAAGGCCTTCGTGAGCGATGGATTGCCGTACAACTGGACGATTCAGAAGCGTCACTTTCCCGACTTCATGCCGGTCCTCGATTTCGTGCATGCCGTTGAACACCTGTACGAAGCCGCTGGCTGCGTTCACGTTGACGCGGAGCGCCGCTGGACGGACTATCTCCGTTGGGCACGCGCCTCTTGGGCCGGCAAGGTTCTCCAGGTGATCGGCGAACTTCGCGAGCACCAGCAGCGCCTGGGTTTGCCCCCGAAGGATTGTGAAAAGAGCGACCCGCGCAAGGTTCTCGCTGACGCGCTCGGCTATTTTCAGAACAACGCCTCGCGTATGGACTATCCCACCTATCGTCGGCAAGGGCTGCCATGCACTTCGGCGCACATGGAGTCGTTCGTCAAAGAGATCAACGCCAGGGTGAAAGGGACCGAGAAATTCTGGAACGACGGGGCCAGTGGCGAAGCGATCCTGCAAATCCGGGCCGCCGCCCTGTGCGAGGACGACCGCCTGAGCAACTTCCTCAACAGTCGCCCAGGTCACCCCTTCCATCCCAACGTCCCCCGAGAGCCGTCCCTAACTACCGTCGGATAAAAGAAGCCCGTTCCTGCACCCGTCCCGGCGCCGTTACGACAGAAATTCTAGGACGGCACGCTGAGTAAGATCGTCAAGACGTGAGTGTTTCCCGTTCTACGGGGAAAACATGGGCACCACTTCGGAGCCAATGGAGACTTCCGCCGCTGTAATCTGTTCTAGCGTCCGCACGACAAGCTCGCGGACCCGCGCGTCCGGGTCGTGCAGCATTCCGGCAACGCCGGCCACCGCGTCGGGCCCAAGACGCACCAGCGCATGGGAGGCGTCGATGCGGACGATGCCCAAGCCAGCGCACGACATTTGACCCGTGCGTAAAGCGGCTGCGAAAGAAGGGTGGCACGCTCTGAGCTTCAAGCGAAGGGCGTGGTTGGGAGCCGCCACGCCCTTCGCAAGCTGAGGGACGTGCCACTCAGTGCTCACCTTGTTTTGTTACGACGACTGAGGAGCCCGCGGCCCTCAAGCGTGGTATACTTTAACATTCCAAAGACACACGCCATGCCGTATTACTTCTATGCAACTGACACCAGACCAACAGGCAGAATTAAATCGGGCCGCGCCGCGGGCGAAAAGCGGGTGCGGCTGAACATGACCCCGGAACAAAAAGCCCAGTGGAAGGTTGCTGCCCAACAGGAGCTGAATGGCCGGGAAGAAAACATCGACCATGTCCGCAAGATACGGGCCGCGGCCGAGCAAGAGGGTTTCCTGGGCGATCTTCGCCGGGCGATCGCGCAGTCGCGACGGCCCGTACACGATTTAGCCGCCGAGATCGGCATCGACGCGCGATTGCTCTCGGATTTTCGCGCCGGCGAAGCTGAACTACCCGCCGCGGCGCTGGATCGGCTAATTGGGGTTCTCGGCCTTCGCTTGACGCAGGAAATCCCGCGCTGAGCACGATGTCAACGGGATTGCTGCTGGCCGTTGGACGCTAAACAATCCTCTTCCATCGCTTGAATGCGGCGCCGTCCGCTGCGTTGAGCTCGAACCATTCGCCCTTCTTCCGCTTTTCCGCAAACCGCCTGTGCCAATACGCCTCGATCCCAGAAGGGTCGTCCGTCTTGATGACTTGACTGACTGAATCGCCTCCGGCAATTCGATTGCTATTTCACCCTCGCGCCTAATCGCGTTATTCGTCCGGCCGATCTTGTACTCCCGACGCGACCCGTGCCTGAAGAGGTAGACGTACCCGATCTGCGCCTGCCGGGGAACTGCCTCTCGGGCTGCTCGCGAAAGCGCGGGGCATATCTTTTTCCCGCCACCGTTTGAGGCGCGGAAAAGCACCGGCAAAGAGGATTGGTCCAATTATTTGCGTCCCTCGACCTGCCGCGAGGTTGAAACGTGGATTCAAAGAACGTAACCGAGAATCGCAACCGGGACGAATCTAGTTCCTTCCTGCAGCAACGCGATTGGAGGGAAGAACAACGGGCCATATCTATTTGCGACGCGACCCTCCCCTATTCAGTCTCTCCTTGGCGGCAGGCACCGCGGCACGGATTCCACGCAAGTGGTACGATAGTTGCTGGCTAGTGTGTACTAGTGTTGGCATACAAGAAATGGCAGGCGGTCGGACGTGGCGCACCGGAGATGCGCCCCAACCCCTTTCTGCGGACGGTCGCACAACTGCCGCCGTGTTAGTAGATGTAAACTATGGTACGCAATAGACTTACGAAGACGCGCCACGATGCGCCCCCGCGGCCGACAATCGCGAGGGCGGGGCGCATTTAAAAAATGGACCATGCCAATTCCACTTGCGCCTGCCAAAATGGCAGGCGGAGCGGTGGTTAGTGGGTAGTGGATAGTGACATCGGATGAAAGATGAGACTGCAATCGGGAGTCAGAAATCAGAATGCACTGTGGTGCGTAGTCTGGCCACAAGGGGTGTTCCTGATCGAACCCTGACCGTGGTCTGATCGCACCCTGATCGACTTCTGATCCACGGCTGACCGCGTTCTAACCGAGGTCTGACTTGCAAAACCCCTAGAAATCAGGCGACATTCGAAACGCGAAGAAAAAACCCCCGCAACGCTCATGCCCTCAAAGCCGAAAACTCATGGCTTCCCACTTGCCCTTCCCCGCTCCATATTTCAAACCCCGTTGTCTACGGCATGCGCGAACACTACCCCCTAGGGGAAACGAACACCTTGCGAATTCGCCGGTAAATACGGGGGTCGAGGGTCGGCGCGACGCATTTTCCGACGCACTTTCGGACGATTCTACGTCAATCGACCCCGATCTGGTCGAGTTGATCGACGCATGGCCGACACTCCCCGACACGACCCGGCAGGCGTACTCGCAATCGTCCGCCACGCATTGCAAGACGGTTGACGATGCCCGTTGGCGGTCTAGTTCGATACGGCGAAAACGGAAGGAACTAGGGCTTCACAATCGACCTATGAGACATACGAACGTAACAAGGGGCTTGACTGCCATGATAACCCAAGACCGATCGACATAACCTTTCGGCGACAATTACTCTTCCCCTTGAACGACAATTAGAATTCCCGGTTGAGAACCAGAGGCGTGCGGCCCCCCCTTTTGTGAAGCGCAGCGCAGCGGAGCGAAACAAAAGGGGGGGCCGCACGCCGCCGCGGGTGGCCCTCGCCAATCTCAGGCCGCGTCGGGCGGCTTGGTTCGCTTGGCCTCGTCCAACCGGTAGCTCGGGATGTTCAACTCCAAGATCACGCTGTGATGCACCAGGCGGTCGATTGCCGCCGCTGTCGTCATCGGATCCTTGAAGATCGTCTCCCACTTCGAGAACGGCAGGTTGCTGGTCAGCATCACCGTGCCGCGCTCGTAGCGTTCCGCCAACAAGGTGAACAGCACCTCCATCTCCTCCCGGCTCTGCTGCACGTAGCCGATGTCGTCGATCAAGAGCACCTCGCACTTCGACATCTGCTTTAGCACCCGGTTGAGCTTCAGATCCCGTTTGGCCGCCAACAGTTCCTGAACCAGCAGGGCACACGACCATGAGACCACCTTCCGTCCGTTGCGAACCAATTCCTGGGCGATCGCCGATAACAGGTGCGTCTTTCCCGATCCGGTCTTGCCGAACAACAACAGGTTCTCGCGGCGGTCCACGAACGAGCCTTCCATGAGCGTCCGCACTTGGCGAGAGACCTTCGCCGGCAACCGCGCCAGGTCGAAGCTCGCCAGATCCTTCTCCAGCGGCAAACGGGAATCCCGCAGCAGCCGCTCGGTCCGCTTTGCCAAGCGGCCCTGGCATTCCCGCTCGGCCAGTTCCAACAGGTACTGCTCGTAGCTGGCCGTCTCCTGTAATGCCCGTCGGGCCAGTTCCTCAAAACACTCCCGAAACGTCGGCAAGTGCAGTTCCCGCAAGCAAGCCGCCAACTTCTCTTTCAAATCCCCCTTCGCACCCATCCCACACCTCCTTGTGCAAGAACAAGTCATCGAAATCCGACAAGTCCACTACTTCGACGGTCACTTCGGTGACCGCCGGAACTTCCTCGGCCCGCTGGACCAACGTTTCGACCGCGGCCCGGGTCGCGGGCTGGCCGCTGTTTAGAAGCGTTCGCAACGCCTCGTCCACGGCCGTCTCGCCGTGGCCTGCCGCCAGATAGAGAATCTGCAAATACTCCTTGTGACCGCGCTTGGGCTGCGCTTCCCGCAAGGCGTCGAAGGCCATGCGAAAGCGGCTCGTGGGAAACAGCTCTTCCCGGTAAACGTAGTCTCAAAAGCCCCCGGTTTTCGCACCAACCAGTCGATAATGTGCCGGTAGTTGATGGCGTGTTTGTTCCGCCCGCGAAACGCGGAAAGCGCTCCATCTCCTTCTGGGCGTACCAGACCTCGACATGCTCCACGTACAATCGCACCTCGACCCGCTCGCCAATCAAGCGGCTGGGAACCGAATAAACATTTCGGTCTACATGGACCAAACTCCCCGTATCCACGTGTACCGGGATTCGCTTGCAGCTCTCCCGTCGCCGATCCGGCAGAGGCCGAAGGCCAGGCAACTCTTCGTCCAGCCGCTTGCGACGGCCCGCATTGCGAACCGCCACCAGCTCTTTCAAGAATCGTCCATAGGCTTCACGGCTCTCGAAGTCCCGGTTGCCACGCAATAACAGGGCCTGCTCCACCGCTTCCTTGAAACGCCGATGCGATTGTTCGACATCTCCGTTCTCGTTCGGTTCCCGGGGCTGGATCTTCTCCATCTCCATCCCGTAGTAGCCCAACAGTCCCTTGTACCGCGCGGTGAACTCCTTCATGTCCGATCCGTTGTTGACCGCCAGGCTCATCCGATCCGTGCGGTGTCGTTCGGGCACGCCGCCCAATTCCCACAGGGCGTCTTGAAGTCCTTCGCCGAGGCTTCTCGAAACTCTCGGAAAAACAGACCGTCACCGACTCCCAGTTCGAGTACGTCAGCACGAAGTGGTAAAGCAGATGGTCGAACGACTGCCCGCCAATGATCACGGCCAGGCTTTCCATGTGGGTGAAATCCGACGCACACAACCGTCCCGGATGATGCACTTGGCTGAAGAACACCTCCTTCGCCGGGCCGGCCGTCGCTCGCCAACGTTTCACGCCACGCTGAAAGCTGTGCAACTGCGTTTCGTCGAACTTCCCCGGGTATTTGATCTGCAGCGCTCCAAACAGCGTCTTGGCCTCCAGGCCAGGCGCCTCGTGCAGTTGCGCATGCACTTCCGGCCACACCTCGGCAAACAGGTCTGCCCGTGTCCGCCACGAGCGATCCGGCACAACTTCGCTGGGAAGCCGACCCAGCCGCCTATACTTCCTCGCCGTCTTCTCGTCCATGCTCGCCTTGTCTGCCGACTGAACCAGAGTCTTCCCTGACGACAACACCTGCCACAACCGCTTCACCTGCTCATCCGTGACCATTGCAAGTCCCCCTCCTACGGAGACTTGCAACAGTCTATCTGACCAGCCTCAACTGGCCTCAACCGGGAATTCGAATTGTCGTCAGACCGGAAAAGTAATTGTCGCTATAGACATAACCCAACCGACGCGCCCGGCCGATCGGTCGCAAGACGGCCGGAATGACGTTGCACGCTGGAAGGGGACCGCCAGAATAACACCACCCGTTGCGGTGGTATTTCCGCCGCGGTAGCACCCCCCATCGCTACGGGGGGTCCCACTAGTATACCAACGGCCCCGCGAGTGCAAACGAATTGAAAGGTAGCCTATTGATTCGTTTTAAGGAGTCGTTATAGCAGCAGTTCTAGCTGCAATAAACGCTGTCAGCAAAACGTCTTACTGTTCCGGTATAGCTGGGCGAATCCCCGCTTTAGTCCATAGGCAATTGTAGGTAGTTTGTGTCTGCCGGACAGCCAGTAAGCGAGACACATGTCAATCGTTCTTATATGGTTGCGAACGACTAAACCGGGCGGCGCGATTGACCCGGCACGGGGGGCGTATTAGCATAGGTGACGTTCTTCTTGTCCACGGGCGGCAGGCCCGTTGGCAGTATTTCTCGAATGGAGGCATCCGAACGATAAGCCCGGCGTGCGCCGGCATTTTGATATAACGTGAATCGACGCGCAAGCGTCCAACTGCTCCCTCGAAAACGACCAACCTGAACCGCAGGGTTCTTGAAGTACGGCAGCAGCGTGGACCGCGCCCGAAAGGGGCGTCGGCCATGCTGTTCTGTACTGCCCCTTGGTCGGGGTTCGAGGGGCGGCATCGGACGGCGCCCTTTCTCGTTTGCGTGTTTTTGAATCGTCCAATTCTAACCGGCGGGCAAGTTGCCCGGAGGCAGCGTTGTTCGGCAGTCGTTGCTGATCGTTGGCAGCGGCAAACGATGCGTTCCTTGAGCGGTCCATATTCTGTGGATCGGTTTCCTTAGTTTTCATGCGCGGTTGCCGCGCGGTTTCGTTTATTCGGGGCGATTCGTCGCCCGCAATTTGATGAAAGGCAGGCATGTGATGAGAAGGCAGGTGTTGATCGTCGTTTCATTGGCGATGTCGGTTTCGTCGCTAAGTCAGGGACAGGCTATTTTGTCCTTGACGACCACGGGGGCGGGGAATGTAACCATCCCTGCGGGCTACGAGTGGAGCAATGTGACTATTGAATGCTGGGGCGGAGGGGGTGGCGGTGCTGAAGGCAACCCGAGCACGAACTTCGGGGCTGGTGGTGGGGGCGGCGGCGCTTATTCTAGCAAGACGTATACAACGCCGCTTCTCGCCGGCCAGTATGACTACTATGTCGGCGCTGGTGGCAGCGGTGGCCCCTACGTTGCATTCGTCCCCAGTTCCGGCAGCAGCGGCGGAAGTACAATTTGGAGTTACGGCGGTGCCCAAGACATTATTGCTGGCGGAGGGAGCGGCGGAACTACAGCCCAACCGAACGGATTGGGTGGCAGCGGCGGCTTGGTCCTTGCCGGGACGGGCTATCTAGGAGGCGCTGGTGGCTACGGTCCCGGTGCTGCCTATGGAGGCGGTGGCGGAGGGTCTGGCGGGCCAAGCGGTGCGGGCAGCCAAGGCGGGAATGGCACTGGCGGCGGAAACGGCGGCGGGAGCGGCGGTACTGGCTACGCTTCCGGCGGCATCGGCGGATTTGACGGTAGCGGCGGTAATGGTGGCTTCCCTGGCGGCGGCGGTGCTGGAAGCGGCAACAATAGCGGCGGCAATGGCGGCAATGGCGAAATCATAATCGCCTACACTCAGCAAGCGGTTCCCGAACCCGGCACGCTCGCCCTACTCGGTGCCGTCGGGCTTGCAGCTTATGCTTGGAAGCGGAAGCGAGGGCTTCGCCGCGTTCTATGCGTAGGCATCGTAATGGCGTTAGGGGGCGTCGGAAATGTGTGGGGCCAGAGCCACTATAGAGTGACCGACCTCGGCACGTTGTCAGGCGGTTCAATGAGCGAAGCCACGGCCATCAATAGCCACGGCCAAATTGTCGGAGCATCAAGCAACAGCAACAGCGAATCGCAAGCCTTTGTTTACAGCGGCAGTTCTATGCAGAGTCTTGGAATGCTCTCGCCCAGCCAAAGTTGGAGTTGGGCGAATAGCATCAACAACGCCGGTCAAATTGTCGGTGTCTCTCAACAGAGCGCCAGTGGTGGCCCGCAATACCCTTTCATTGATAGCGGCGGGACAATGACCGCAATTCCTGGTCTTGGTGGTTTCGCATACGGTTCCGCTAACGGCATCAATAACCTCGGTCAGGCTGTTGGCATATCAGTACGTGCAGACGGAGTTACCCACGGGTTCCTATTCTCAGGCGGAACTACAACCGATTTGGAAAACCTGAGCGGGGGTACAGGGGGATACAGCGATGCGTATGCAATCAATGACCTCACCCAAATAGCGGGCGTCGCCAACGTGACCGGCATTGATCGCGGCTTTATTTGGCAGAACGGCACAATGACCGATTTAGGCGATTTGCAAGCCGGCTCGGGCGCAACCCGCGCCTATGCGATCAACAACTCTGCCCAAGTGGTCGGAGAAAGCACGGTCGCAAGTTCACCCGTGGGCCATGCCTTTTTGTGGCAGGCCGGAAACATGGTCGATCTCCATGTAGTGCCGGGGACTGATTCGAGCTATGCGGAGGCATCAATGAGAACGGTATTGTGGTGGGTAGAAGTTACAATGCAACGTCGGGGGTGGCGTTTATTTGGGACAGCTCAGACGGGATGCAAGACCTCAATTCGCTGCTGGATTCTTCCGGCGCTGGATGGACGCTTGAGGGCGCTGAAGCCATCAACAATAACGGCCGGATTGTCGGCTATGGGATCAATCCACAAGGGCAGACCGACGCTTTCCTTCTGACGCCCGTGCCGGAGCCTCCCACGGTCGCGCTCGTCGGCGTCGGTGCCGTCGCTTTGATCGGCTATACGATGCATCGGTCGCGCTTTCGACCGTGATTCGCGCTAGTCGTCGAATCGTTTTTGTGTTTGCGGTATAATTGTTTGCACCGGGCGTAATTAACCCGGCGTCTTGGTCCCGTCGGCGTGGCCGTCCCCTGCCTTTTCGGCGCCCGACGGGACCGTTTGAATTGGCAGGCTCTTCGTCGATTCGCCCGTATATAATTAAGCCAGCGGGAAGGTTGGAAGGGTTGCAAACCATCCAACCAAGCGGCTCCGGCCGGTACGGCGAGTTATTCGCCTTTCACGCCGACCGGCTTGGGCCGACCCGAAAAACGAAAGGCGAACTAATGCGCGAGATTTCCGCTGCTCATTTCAAGGAACTGGCCAATGCGACACCGCGCGATCTCGAAGAGTACAAGTCTTGGCTTTCTACCGTTATTGACTGGTGGCAAGAGTACGTGCGGCGAGGCATGGTCGGAACGGGCTGGCTTGACCTTTATCGCTGCGTTCTGGCGGTGAGCGCTAACGCCAATGAATTGGGGATTCTTAATGAGTTGCCCCGGTTGCGACTCCGCCGTGCGCCGGAAGCGGACACGCTAGGGGAATTGTCGATGGGCGCGCCGTTGCGACAGGTTGCGTACGGGCGGGAGCCTGTGCTTCGCTATCTTTCCAAGTGCCAGGAGGTTTGCAACGCGATCGACAGGAAAGCGCTACGTGGCAGAGCGAAGCAAAGCGAACGGGACGGCGGAGCCAACGCCGATTATGGAATCGACAAGCTTGAAAGCAAGACCCCGCCGCTCGATAGAGACTCAGGCAAGTGGATCAAGAACAAACGTGCCGCCGATCTCGAAGGTATCGAAACCCGAACACTTGCCGACTACCGAACTCAGGGCATCAAGACTGCGGACGGAAACCTTGGACGTGATAAAGACGGGCGAGTGTGGCGACGCAAGGGAACGCCCCGTTCTCATCCCTGGTATCTTCGCTCGACGCTTCGCGCCGATTCAAAGTAACCCAAAACCGTCGAAAAAACCGTCGATTCGACGTTTTCGACGATTGGGCGCATAGGTCTTGTATTGCGATGATTGCCGTAGACAGGCAAGCAACTGGCTTGCCGAGAATCCTTCACTACGGGAGTTGTAGCAATGCCTACTGTTCTAACGCCGGCCGACGCTTCGGCCAAACTGCTTGATGTGCAAGCCGTGGCCGAATTACTCGGCTGTTCACAACGGCACGTCTACAGACTTTCTGATGCCGGCAACATGCCCGCACCCGTGCGGCTCGGTTCTCTAGTCCGCTGGTCGGCATCTGCAATCCGCCAATGGATTGACGCCGGGTGCCCCGCTCGCTCCCGTAAGGATTCGCGCTGACCGCTCAGGGGCGGCGCACGGTGCCAAGCGGGACTTCCTATTCCTGCTATTCGGGTTCGATCCCCGACCGCTCCACTGCACAAACAACAACGCCCGGCACGGGGCCGGGCGCTGAGTCAAACGGGACTTCCTATATGAGAAAGGATACCATCATGGACGGTGGAAAGCAATCTTTGGATTGCATCGCGCCTGAACTGCTGACGCTGCGGCAGGCGGCGGAGCTTTGCAGCGTTTCTGATCGCACTCTTTGGACCTGGGCAAACAGCGGTGTCGCCCCGGCGGCCCTCAAGATTGGCCGCGGCACGGTGAGGTATTGCCGCGCGGCCTACATTTCGTGGATTCGACAAGGATGTCAGCCGCTGAATGGAGGCGCGAATCATGCCGACGAGACCCGTTGAGTTGCTGTTGTCAAAACTCGCCGATTCCAAGCAGTCCGGCAAATGTTGGTCGGCGCCTGCCCGGCGCACGAAGATCGGCGGGCAAGCCTTAGCATCGCGCAAGCCGAGGACGGCCGGGCGCTCGTCAAGTGTCATGCTGGTTGTACCGTTTATGAAATCTGCGCGGCGGTCGGGCTGCGCGTGTTGGACCTTATGCCAACGGCCGACATGCTGGCCGTAAAGGCGAGCGGCAACGGCAAGCCCAGAATCGTCGCCACCTATGACTACAGCGACGAAGCTGGAAACTACCTTTCTTCGGCAATCCGATTTGACCCAAAGGACTTCCGGCAAGGGGTTCGCAAGATTGACGGCGGATGGGATTGGAGTACGAAGGGAATCCGCCGCGTCCCTTACCGGCTATTGGAACTGCTTGCCGATCCATCGCGGCCGGTGTTCGTGGTCGAAGGCGAAAAGGATTGCGATAACCTGGCGAGCATCGGCATTACCGCTACGTGCAATGTCGGCGGCGCGGGAAAATGGAAGCCCGAATATAGCGAGCATCTTCGCGGCCGATCCGTGGTCATTCTGCCGGACAACGACGAACCCGGAGGCAAACACGCGCAGCAAGTCGCGGCATCGCTCCACGGCATCGCGGCAAGCGTCAAAATTGTTGAACTGCCGCGACTGCCGGACAAAGGCGACGTTTCGGATTGGATCGCGGCCGGCGGCACGGCGGACGACTTGGCGAACCTAGCGAAGCTGGCGCACGAGTGGACGCCGGCGGGCGGCACGCCACGCAAGACCACAGCCCCGGAACCGTTTCGGCCGTTTCCCGTGGACGCGCTCCCCGAACCGCTGCGCGGCTTCGTCGCGGCCGGCGCGAAGGCCATTGGCTGCGACCTATCTTATATCGCCCTGCCGCTGTTGACGGCGATTGCGGCGGCAATCGGCAACACGCGGCGATTGCTGCTGAAGCGCGGTTGGGCGGTGCCGCCGATTCTTTGGGCGGTAATCGTCGGTGAAAGCGGCACCACAAAGACGCCCGCCTTCAAGTTGGCAATGCGGCCGTTTCGGGACCGCCAGAATAAGGCGTTTAAGCGGCACGCCGAAGCGATGCGAGAGTACGACGCTGACATGGCGCAGTACGAAAAGGACTATGCCGAGTGGAAGCGAGACAAGAAGGCGACTGGCGACCCACCCGAAAAACCGCAGGAGCCCATAGCGGATCGCTGTATTGTATCCGACACGACGGTCGAGGCGCTGGCCCCATTGCTGATGGCCAATTGGCGCGGCTTGTTAATGGCCCGCGACGAACTAGCCGGGTGGCTTGGCTCGTTTGATCGCTACGCGGGGAAAGGAAAAGGTGGCGCGGACGCCGCGCACTGGCTTTCGATGCACAACGGCGAGAGCATCGTTGTCGATCGCAAGACCGGGGGCGCGGACGATTTCGGTTCCGATGGCGGCCGTATCGGTGTGCGGCGGAATCCAGCCGGGGATTCTCAACCGCGCTCTAGGCGTCGAACACCGTGAAAACGGCCTGGCCGCGCGACTCTTGCTAAGTTTCCCGTCGCGTATCGCAAAGCAATGGACCGAAGCGGACATCGAC
This sequence comes from uncultured Planctomycetia bacterium, assembly GCA_963707295.1. Taxonomy (GTDB): domain Bacteria; phylum Planctomycetota; class Planctomycetia; order Pirellulales; family Thermoguttaceae; genus JANXQG01. The sequence continues at coordinate 2,113,657 of CAVPPL010000004.1, read as the reverse complement.
CCGGCGGCCGAAAAGGAAATCGCGCGGTTGATCGACCGGCTGTTTGATCTACGGCCGGCAACCGACGACGACGAGGAACTGCGCCCGGTTGTGGTTGGCTTGACGCCCGACGCCAAGACCGCATGGAAGGATTATTACAACGGCCATGCGGACGAGCAAGCGGAACTGACCGGCGACTTAGCGGCGGCATTCTCCAAACTTGAAGAGTACGCGGCGCGGCTGGCGCTTGTGGTGCATTTCGTGCGCTGGGCGGCGGACGATCCGACCTTGGAAGGCGAAAGCATGGTGGACGCCACCAGCATGACGGCCGGCATCGCGCTGGCGAACTGGTTCAAGCGCGAAGCTCGGCGGGTGTATGCCCTGCTTGACGAGAACGACGAGCAGCGGGACCGACGGCGGATCGCGGAATGGATCGAAAAACGCGGGGGGTCGGCGACTGCCCGTGACGTGCAAACCGGCTGCCGTTGGCTGCGCGAGGCGGGCGCGGCTGAGGCGGCGCTTGAGGACATGGTAAAGGCCGGGTGGGGGCGCTGGGAATCGACGCCGGCGGGTCAATCCGGCGGGCGGCCGACGCGCCGTTTCGTTCTGTCAGCGTTGTCAGCGGTCAGCGGAACCCAAACGGATTCCGAAGAAAACGGCGGTTTCGCTGACGTTGACGCCGTTGACGCTGCCGAAGCGCAAGCCGACGACGGTTGGGGGGAAGTATGAACGACGCGGCCGATTTGCTCTTGGAATTGGACCGGTTGGGCGTCCGCCTGCAAGCCGATGGCGACAAGCTGCGATTCAATCCACGTTCGGCCGTGACGCCGGATATGCTGGCCCGGCTGAAGGTCCACAAGGCGGAATTGCTGGCCTTGCTGCGGAACGGCGCGGCGGTGGTCGCGGCCCCGGCTGAGTTTCCCCTGAAATGGATCGAACCGGACGACGATGTTAGCGTACCACCCTGCCCGACGTGCGGCGGTTCCGAGTTGTGGGAAACCATTAGCGGCGATTGGCGTTGCCAACATTGTGATGCCGCGGCGCTGGAGCGGTCGCGGAAGCTGGCGGAAAGGGCGGCGCGCCTGCGGAAGCGCTGCCAACGTTCGCGCGGATCGGCCGCATGCGCCGCGCGTCGATGACAGGCAAAGACAGTTTGCGACCACTTGCAAAACTGATTTATTATTCACGAAACAGTTGACGAAATGACAACAAGCGAGTACAATACGGATATGAGCAAGAAACAATCCGGCAAGTTGACGGACCAGTTACGGGCGGCGGTGGCCGGGTGCGGCATGTCGTTGGGCGAATTGGCGCGGGCAACCGGGGTCGATAAATCGGCACTGTCGCGCTTCGTCAATGGTGAGCGCGGCCTGTCGATGGAAGGGATCGACGCAATCGGGGAAGTGTTGGGATTGCGAATCGCGGCGGCGAGACGCAAAGCGAAGAAAGGCGATTAGACTATGGCGAGCATTTCGACCGACAAGCAGGGCAACCGGAGAATCTTTTTCACGGGTCCGAACCGGAAACGGAGAATCGTCTATCTGGGCGGGGTGCCGATGAAAACGGCGCGGACCGTCAAGGGGTACGTCGAAAACCTTGCGGCGGCATTGCTTGGACGGCACGCGCCGGACCCCGATACGTCGGATTGGGTGGGAGGGTTGGAAGACGTGATGTACGACAAGCTGGCGGGCGTCGGGCTGGTGCCAAGTCGCGAACCCGCGCCCGACGCGCCGCCCGTTGGAATAACCCTTGCTATCTTCGTCGATCAGTACATCACGGCGCGGATGATCCAAAAGCCCAATACGCTGAAAAACTACAATGCGACGAAAAAGGCGCTGCTGGACTTCTTCGGCACCGAAAAGTTGCTTGCGAGCGTCAACGCGGGCGATTGCGACGATTGGCGGTCGAATCTTGTGGGAAAGGGACTGGCGGCGGCAACCATCGGCAGGACGGTAAAACGGGCGCGGCAATTCTTCCGCGCGGCAGTCCGCAAGAAGATCATCGTCGAAAACCCGATGCAAGACGTGAAAGCGGCACCCCAAGACAACAAAAGCCGGGAATACTTCGTCACCGAGGCGGAGACGGAGAAAATCATTGCGGCCTGCCCAGATGCCGAATGGCGGTTGATCGTCGCCCTGGCACGCTATGGGGGCTTGCGGACGCCTTCCGAGACGTTCGCCTTGACGTGGCATTGCGTCGATTGGGAGCGCGGCAGGGTCAAGATCATCAGCCCCAAGACCGCCTGCCACGCGGGCGGGGATTCGCGGATGATTCCCCTGTTTGCCGAATTGCGGCCCTACTTGGAAACCGTCTTTGACGAAGCACCGCCGGGCACGATCCACGTTATCAGCGGGCACCGCTTGGCGAGCGCGAATCTGCGGACGCAATTGCTACGCATTATGGACACGGCGGGGGTGAAGCCCTGGCCCCGCCTTTTCCAAAACATGCGGTCTACCCGTGAGACGGAACTATCGCGGCAACACCCCTTGCACGTTGTAACGGCATGGATCGGTAATTCAGCCCCGATCGCGGCCCGGCACTACTTGCAAGTTTGCGATGCCGACTTTGACGCGGCCCTGGAGCGCGACGCACAATCCGACGCACGCGCGACGCAAAAGACGACGCGGCAACCAACGGCACAATCTGGCAAGGTGGGTCAAGAAACGACGCAAGCCCCCGGATTCCAAGGGCTTTTGCCAACATTTCCCATTGATTGCAATGATGTACAATCGTATACACTACCCCCTAGGGGAGTCGAACCCCTGTTCTCGGACTGAGAATCCGATGTCCTGGGCCACTAGACGAAGGGGGCCCATATCATCGCCCGAACGCACGAGTGCCGAGAGGCGAAGCGTTATTTTTAATCGGATAGACAGGGGTCTGTCAACCCCCAAGCGAGATTAGCGATTCTAACAGTAGTTCGCGAGATGCCAAAACTCCTCGACGTGGCAGTTATGCGAGTCGATCATGCTTGGTATGGGCTATTCCTTATGCCAAAAACCCGCACCGTTGTCCGTTCCGCGGCTGAGACTGCTGCGCCACGGCCATTCGCTGTTGGCCTCCGGAAGTGGGCTGTGGTTCGGATCTTTACTTTTTACTACGGCTTTTTTTGCTGGCTGCGCTGTACCGCCCAACCGAACGGCGTCGCCGCCAGCGGTCGCAGACAGCCCCGCGCCGCCGCCGTCGTCGCCCATAGCGGTCCAACAAGTGGTGTATCAGACGCCGGCTGACTTGCGGCCCGGCACTGCGATTAGTCCTACGCCCTTTCTGCCAGCCGAGATAAACGAACTTTCGCTCGACCGGCTGCTGGCCAACGTCGAGACCCGAAATCCTTCCTTGCGAGCGGCAGTGGCGGCATGGAACGCGGCCGCCCAGCGATATCCGCAAGCCGTTTCGCTGGACGACCCGATGTTCACCTCGATGATCGCGCCCACGAGCGGTCTCGGCGGGGAAAACGGCGGCTGGTCGGTGCAAGTTTCGCAGCAATTGCCTTGGCCGGGCAAGCGCGATTTGCGGGGAGCGGCCGCTTGCGCCGAAGCGGACGCCATGCGCGGCGACCTGGGCGATGCGCGACTGAAACTGGCTGAGATGACGCGGATGGCTTTTTACGACTATTATGTCGCAGATCGACTTGCCGAGGTCAACGAGGCGAACCGGAAACTGCTCAACCAGTTTCGAGAGCTCGCGCGGACGCAATACGAAGCCAACAAGGCCACGGAACAAGACGTGTTGCAGGCCGACGTTGAACTGGCGACGACGCAGAGCCGGGCGACGGAACTGGCCCGCGATCGCCGTGTCGCGCTGGCACGCATCAACACTCTCTTGCACTTGCCGCCGGATAGCCCGTTGCCGCCACCGCCCGTGCGACTCGAGGTTGCGATGGGCCTGCCGGCTGTCGAAAGCCTGCAAGAAGCGGCCGTCCGCTCGCGGCCCGATTTGTATGCCGCTCTAGCCCGTGCGCAAGAGGAGGAGGCCAACATGGCGCTGGCTTGCAAGGCGTATTATCCGGATATCGATGTAATGGCGAAGTATGATGCGTTTATGCCGGAGGACATCCGTCCCGCAGTCGGCATGCAAATAAACGTGCCCTTGCCGAACGCGCAGCGCGCGGCCGCGGTAAGCGAGGCCGAAGACCGTGTTCAACAACGGCGCTGGGAGTATCAGAACCTGATGGACGTTGTGCGCTTCGAGGTGCAATCGGCCCATGCGCGCGCGGAGCAGGCGCGGCAGGTTGTCGGTCTATATCAGGAGCGGATCTTGCCGGCCAGCCGGCGAAACGTGGAATCGGCCCAAGTGAACTATACTAGCGGCAAGCTCGACTTCTTGCGCTTGATCGACGCCCAGCGGCAACTCAACTTGCAGCAGGAAATGTACTATCAGGCGATAGCCGAATACCATCGCCGCCTGGCCGAGTTGAATCGCGCGGTGGGAGAGCAAGTCGAAGTAGTGACGCGATAGGAACAACAAGCTCTCGCTTGCTACGTCAAACGCATATTCCGGAGCCGCAAGGCGTTGCCGACTACCGACAAGGAACTGGCGCTCATTGCCGCGGCGGCAATCATCGGGCTCAGCAAGATTCCGAAGAGCGGGTACAATATGCCCGCCGCTATCGGCACCCCCAAGATGTTATATACGAAGGCGAAGAACAGGTTTTGGCGGATATTTCGCATCACAAGCCGGCTTAGCCGGATCGCCTTCACGATCCCGCGCAAGTCGCCTTTGACCAGCGTGACGCCCGCGGCTGCCATGGCTATGTCCGTGCCGGTACCCATCGCGATTCCCACATCGGCCTCCGCCAGAGCGGGGGCGTCGTTGATGCCGTCGCCGGCCATTGCCACCACGCGGCCTTCCCTGCGCAGGGCCTTCACCCGCTCATTCTTGGCCTGCGGATTGACGCCGGCCTCGAACTGATCTATTTGAAGTTTCTCCGCCACCGTCCGGGCAGTTTGCTCGTTGTCGCCGGTGAGCATGACGACGCGCAGGCCAAGATTGTGAAGTGCGCGGATGGCTTCGGGCGTCGAGGGCTTTATGGGGTCTGAGACCGCCAAAAGGCCGGCGAATTCCTTGTCCACCGCCACGAACATGACGGTCCGGCCTTGGCGCTGCAAGTTACCGGCCGCTTCGTCCAGCGCCGCGACATTCTCCACATGGTTCTGTTCCAGGAAATCACGCTTGCCAACTCGCACGAGGCGCTTGTCAATCCGGCCGTGGACACCGCCGCCGGTCACGGAATCGAAGTCTTCGACCGGCAGCAGGTCGAAGTTTCGTTCTTTGCCGCCTTGTACGATCGCACGTCCCAGCGGGTGCTCGCTGTTCTGTTCAAGGGAGGCAGCTAGTCGCAGCATCTCCGCTTCCGTAGTCGTTCCTACGGCAACGATCTCCGTCAGTCGCGGTCGGCCTTCGGTGAGGGTCCCGGTCTTGTCGACGACCACGGTATCCACTTTTTCCAATCGCTCCAATGTCGCGGCATCCTTGATCAGAACGCCGTCTTTTGCTCCTCGCCCAACACCGACCATAATGGACATTGGCGTGGCAAGTCCTAGCGCGCATGGACAAGCGATGATCAATACCGCGACCGCGTTGACAAAGGCGTATGCCAACGCCGGTTGCTTCGGCGAAAGCCAAACCCAGATGACGAAAGTAACAAGCGCCACCAGAATTACAGCGGGCACGAACCAGGACGCTACCACGTCGGCAACCCGCTGAATGGGCGCCCGGCTTCGCTGCGCTTCGCTGACCATCTGAACGATCTGCGAGAGCACCGTTTCCCGCCCGACTCGCTCGGCCCGCATCCGGAAGGAACCCGTTTGATTGACGGTGCCGCCAATTACCTTATCGCCTTGCACTTTTTCGACGGGGATCGGCTCGCCGCTTATCATGGATTCGTCGACGCTCGTGTGGCCGTCAATGACTTCTCCATCGACCGGAATCTTGCCGCCGGGCAGTACGCGGAGAACGTAGCCTTCTTGCACTTCACCGAGCGGAATCTCTCGTTCCTGCCCGCCTTTCACCAGCCGCGCGGTGGGCGGCGCAAGAGAGAGAAGTTCCCGCAGCGCACTGCTCGTGCGACGATGTGCGCGGCGCTCCAAAACCTGGCCCAGCAGCACGAGCCCGGTTATCACGGCGGCCGCCTCGAAATAGACCTCAATTTGCCCGTGGTGCTGGAACGCTGCGGGAATCACACTGGGAAACAGTACGGCAACGGCACTATAGAAATAGGCTGCGCCGGTTCCCAAGGCGATGAGCGTGAACATGTTGAGATTCCAGGTTGACAACGATCGCCAGCCGCGCTGGAAGAACGGCCATCCGGCCCAGAGTACGACTGGTGTGGCCAAGGCGAACTGTATCCAGAGCGACGAGCGATGCCCGATCCAGTGGTCGATCGGCACTTCGGCCATCGGCAGCATGGCCAATAGCAAGACCGGGAGACCTAAAGCTACGGACAGCCAGAATCTCCGCGTCATGTCGCGCAGTTCAGGATCATCTTCATCCTGGCCGCTTGCGATGCCTTGTGGCTCCAGGGCCATTCCGCACTTGGGGCAAGTCCCCGGCCCGTTTTGCCTCACTTCCGGATGCATCGGGCAGACGTAGATCACCGTCTGTGATGCGACATAGGCGGGGTTCGGATTCAATGCCATGCCGCATTTCGTACATGTGCCCGGCGTGTCCGAAGCGACCCCGGCGCACATGGGGCAGAAGTATCTGCCAGACGCAGTCGGTTTACATTGCGTCATGATACAAAATTGTCAGTGCCTTCAAAGTGAGCGAACGCTGATACGAATTATAGCGAAGAGCCTGCGTTTTGACTTGGGTTTTCATGCTGTCAGCGCGATTTCGGCGAGGGATTGCCGCGGCAATTTCGGCTCGTATCGCCGGCAACTCACCCCGCTATGATCGCAAATGCCTCGGCGACGGCACGCCGATTGCGAGTCGGTCGAGCGACGATGTCGGCAATGTTGATCGAACGATCCCGTTCCGCACGGCATCACCGCGCTCGGGAATGGCTGAATGTTGAAAGTTCGACAGGTCTTCGTTGCTGCCTTGCTCGCTCCCGTGTCGCTCTCCCTTTCTACCAGCGCCACTCTTTGGGCTCAGGAAGCCGCTACGGGGGCGCAGTCGTCAGCGCTGTCAAAGCTGGGGCAGCCCAAGGTGTGCCGTTGCAACGGCTGGATTGTTGCCGAAACTGCCAATTTTTGGGTATGCTGCTACGATAAGGAACTCCCTGCTGCCGACATAGCGGCGCACTGCGAGGATCTGCGACGCGAGCTTTCCGAGAAGTGGCTCGCCGCACGTACCGCGACCGCCTGGTCGATCAAGTGCATGGTCGTATTGCACCCGACTCAGGCAAGCTACTTGGCTGCCGTAGGGCAAGACACAGGGGCGACCGCGGGTTCGTCGCTTGTCGAAACTCTTCACAGAAACGTCGCGAAGAGACGAATCGACCTCCGCGGAGACCGGCCCGACTATTTGACGGCGGCATTGCCCCATGAACTTACGCACGTCCTATTGGCAGACCACTTCGCCGGGCGATCGTTGCCCCGTTGGGCGGACGAAGGCATGGCGATTCTCGCCGATACCCAGGCGAAACGGGACCTGCACGCGAGAGATCTGAGCATCGCCCGCGCCAATGTGAAGACTGTGGCCCTCGCGAAGTTTTTGCCTGACTGCGGCTACCCGTCGGCCGACCGGTGGGGCGCTTTCTACGGTGAAAGCGTGTCGGTCGTCGATTACCTGGTTGCGCGCGGGACGCCGCACAAGTTTGTGCAGTTCCTGGACGCGGCGCAGAGCGAGGGATATGATCATGCCTTGATGGATTTTTATGGCATTCAAGACGGTCGTGAACTCGACCGGCTTTGGGCTTCGTCTCTCGACAAGTCTGCGGCGAATCTTGCGAGCAATCCCTGAGCGATTCTCGCATAGATTTGTGTGAATAACGCCCGCGAAATCCGAATATTCTGCTTGCCTTCTCTTTGACAAAGTGGTATGATTCCGGTAACGGTAGGGGCGCATGGATGCCGAATAAGTTCTTAGAGGTGTTAGTGTGCTTTCCTTGCAGCGACCAACTCGATTCGTCCTCACCTGCCTGATCGCCATCGGGCTGAGTGGCGGCGAGTCGTACGTTTGTGGTTCGCCCGTTTCGGGCCAAAACCAGGCGCAATGCGGCAAGCAAGTTCCAGGGCATTGCTGCTGTGGGATGAAAGGCGGCGTTTGCCACTGCCATTCCTGTAGCTGTTCCCAGCGTTCGGCGCCGGACAAGACGGTCCCGTTCCACCAGGACAATCGCGGCAACGATACGGGCTCCTCGCTGAAGGTGCTGTCGCAGCATTCGGTTGTCATTGCGGCTGAGGATGCAGCGGCTGCTTGGTCCTCCCGCAAGTCGCCCTACGCCCTTGCATCTCTGCTTCTTCCGCACACGCTTCAGGCCGAGAGCGTGCGTCTGCAAATCTGATGAGCCGCTCAGCGCCACCCCTGCGCGCTGAGTTTTCTTTCCTCGCCAAGCAGAGCGTACGTCGTTTTTCGGTTGACCGCTACGCGACCGATTCAGCCTGGCGATAAGACCGGCTGAATAGCGGCAAAAAGTCTTTTGAGATTGCGCCGCACTGTGTAGCGACCGTTGTTCGTTTTCCATTTTTTTAACAATTCGCGCATCGGAAGCGAGGAATGCGCGGCGTACCCGCGCGTAAGCTTCCGTCGCGAAAACTGTCAGGAGTTATATCATGAACGCTATGTTGAAAGTATCGTTGACCGTCGTTGCCGTTGCCTCGTTTGCCGCCACCGCTTTGGCCGATTCGAGGCACCCGTGGCAACACACATCGGACGATTTCGGGGTCTCGAATCAGTCCGCGGCGCGTGCGTATTATGCTCCGCGCACTATGGCACAGTCGCCGGTTGTCGAACGGCGGGCCTACTCTTTCGAGCCGGCCCCAGCTTTCAAGACGGGTGATGCGGTTGTCGTCGCCAAGACGACTAGCGAGTTGAAGGTTGGCAATCAAGTGCTCGCCACTCTGCCCAAGGGCACTCGGATCTCTGTGTTGGCCGTGCAAGGCGGCTGGATCGGGGCCAAAGTTGAGCAGAACGGCCAGAAGGTCAGCGGCTGGCTGTTAGGCAGCGATCTCGCTACCGGTTCCGGCCGTTAGTTGTCCGAAGCGAGGCATGAGCTCCCGGCCCGGGTCTGTCCGGGCCGGGAACCTTCCGCGCAGGATCGTTTTTCTTCATCCGAATTGTCAACTTGAAAGGAGACTAAATCGTGTCTTGGAAAGTGGTCAGTGTAGTCATCGCCATAGCTGCCGCTGTGGGCGTTTGCGTTGCCACCGCAAGTTTCAATCGCGGCTCAACAACTTCCGATGTTACGAATGGGGCCGCGCCGGTGGCCGCTGTCGATACGGCGGCCGCGCCTAGCAAGTCCGAAAAAGAGCTCGATTGACAAGCAGAAGACTTGTCCCGTGTCCGGCGAGCCGCTCGGCTCGATGGGCCAGCCGGTAAAGGTGGAGGCTAAAGGCCGCACGGTCTTCCTCTGCTGCGACGGCTGCAAGGATAAGTTCCTTGCCGATCCGGACAAGTACATCAAGAAGATCGACCAGCAGATGATCGACAAACAAAAGACCTGTCCGGTGTCAGGTCAGCCGCTTGGCTCAATGGGCGCGCCCGTGAGGGTCGTAGCCAAAGGCCGCACCGTTTTCCTTTGCTGCGCCGGCTGCAAGAAGAAGTTCTTGGCTGACCCGGAGAAGTACTTCAAGAAGCTCGACGAGAAGAAAGGCGAGAAGAAGTAGCCGATCGGCCAGTGCGCGGTCTGGGCAGGGCCGCAGCCGATGCGGTCCTGCCCGGCGCTTACGGCTCGAACGAGCGATTGAACTACCGATGAATTAGGAGCTAATTCATGACGCGCGAAGATACTCGAGTACATGAACCAAAAACCGCGGCGGCCGTCATCGTCCAGCCGCAAATGTCCAGCCGGCAGAAAATGCGGCTGGTCGGCATGGCGATCGTGAATCGTCTCCGCTTCATCGCGATTCTTATCGGAGTGCTCTTGTTCGTCGGCTATTGGGACACGATCAAGCTCCATTGGGACCGCTGGACTCATCCTCGCGCCGCGGCCGTGCGGGAACTGCCGGAGGGTCAGGAGTTCTTCTGCCCGATGGATCCGCAGGTGACGCAAACCGGCTACGAGCCGAACGGCGACGTGCCCAGTTGCCCGATCTGCGGCATGCCGCTGTCATTGCACGCCAAAGGACAGAAGGAGGAACTACCGCCGGGCGTGACCGGCCGCGTGACGCTCTCGCCCGACCGCGTGCAAATGGCGGGCATCAAGACGGTGCCGGTCGAGTACCGGCCAATGGTCAAGCACGTCAAGACCGTGGGATACGTCACGTTCGACGAAAGCGGCTTGTCGCGCATCGTCAGCCGGGTGGACGGCTATGTCGAGAAGCTCTACGCGGATAAAAGCTACGCGATGGTGCATAAAGGCGATCCTTTGGCGGAAATCTACAGCCCGGAGTTGTATAGCACGGCGCGAGAACTGGTCATCGCCTCCAAAGGCCAAGGGGCAGGCGACATCGCGGCCTCTGCGCGGCGGAAACTTGTCCTGCTGGGCGTCGCTCCCGAGGATATCGACCGCATGGTGGCCTCCGGCGAGGCCTCGCAGCGCGTGACAATCCGCTCGCCACGAACGGGCCACGTGATCGACAAGAAAATCGTGGTCGGCGCAAGCGTGGATGCGAAAATGACTCTCTTTGAAGTGGCCGATCTTTCCACGGTTTGGATCGAAGCGGACGTCTATGAAAACGACGCTCCCTTTCTCCAAGCCGGGCAAGAAATGTCGGCCAAGGTCGAATCGTACCCCAACAAAGTATTCAAGGGGACCGTTGCCTTGGTCCACCCGCACCTGGAGGAGGCGACACGAACGAACCGAGTCCGCATCCGCCTCGAAAACCCGAATCACGAGCTGCGGCCGGGCATGTTCGCCGAGGTGACGATCGACACGCCTCTGGAAACGATCGAGCCGTATAAGTCGCTGGCAGTGAAGCACGAATTCCTTGCGGTGCCGGAAAGCGCAGTGATCGATACGGGTGCGAAGAAGATCGTCTATGTCGAACGCTCGCCGGGCCAATACGATGGGCGCGAAGTCGAACTCGGTCCGCGCCAGGACGACCACTTTCCCGTGCTGAAAGGGCTGGCAGTGGGCGACAAGGTAGCGGCGGCCGGCAGTTTCCTGGTCGATGCTGAGACGCGGCTCAATCCGGCGGCCGCCGCGACCTATTTCGGCGCCAGTGGCGGCCCGCAGTCCGCCGCCAGTGTGCCGGCACCGAATACGCAGCCGCCCTCGCACGATAACAACGCGACGCACCCTGAGAACAGCAAGAACACTTCCTTTTCGCCGGAAGACCTGAAGAATATCAACCAACTGCCCGAGGAAGATCGAAAGCTGGCACTTGCCCAGTCGATATGTCCCGTGACCGGCAATCCGCTGGGCGAAATGGGTGTGCCGGTGAAAATCACTCTCCGCGGCAAGACCGTGTTCCTTTGCTGCAAGGGCTGCGTCGGAAAAGCAAAGGCCGATCCGGATGGAACGTTGAAGAAACTGGATAAGATGCCATGATCGAACGAATTATCGAGTTCTCCATCCGCAACCGCTTCCTCGTCATCCTCGTATGGACTGGGAGTCGCGATCTGGGGCGTCCACTCCGTGATCAACACGCCGATCGACGCCATTCCCGACCTCTCCGAGAACCAGGTGATCGTCTTCACCGACTGGATGGGCCGCAGCCCCAAGGAGATCGAAGACCAGATCACCTATCCGCTTTCGGTCAATCTGCAGGGGCTTGCCGGCGTGAAGGCGGTTCGGTCGCAGCAGCGAGTTCAACTTCTCGATGATCAACGTGATCTTCGACGACAACGTCGACTTCTATTTCGCCCGGCAGCGGGTGTTGGAGCGGCTGACGCTGGCCAGCACGTTCCTGCCGCAAGGCGTCGTGCCCTACCTGGCCCCGGACGCCACGGCCCTCGGGCAGATCTTCTGGTACACGGTCGAAGGCGAAGGCCAAGACCTTGGCCGGCTCCGCGCGATTCAGGATTGGTACGTTCGCTATCAGCTCAATTCGGTTCCCGGCGTGGCCCAGGTGGCTTCCGTGGGCGGTCTGCCGATCGAGTACCAGATCGACGTCGATCCGCAGAAGCTCCGCGCCTACGACGTTACGCTGGGCGAACTGTTTTCGGCCGTCGCGCGGTCCAACTCGTCCGTCGGCGGCAAGGTGATGCAGAAAGGCAACGCGGAGTACATCATCCGCGGCGTCGGCTGGATCGAGGGGCTCCGCGACATCGAACGGATCGTCGTCAAGACCGACGCCAAAAATGGCACGCCCGATCTGCGTCGCGCAGCTCGGCACCGTGGGCCGCGGCGGCGAATTCCGCCGCAGCGTGCTGGAGAAAAACGGCAACGAAGCCGTCGGCGGCGGTGGTCATGATGCGCCACGGCGAGAATCCGCTGGAGGTGACGAAGCGGATCAAGGCCAAGATTGAAGAGCTTCAGCCGGGACTGCCCGAAGGCGTGCGGATCGTGCCGTTCTACGACCGCACGCGGCTGATCCACGGCGCGATCGAGATGATCACCGGCACGCTTCGCGACGAGATGATCATCGCCTCGATGGCGATCCTGCTGATCTTGATGCACTTCCGCAGCGCCGTGGTGATCTGCATGACGCTGCCGCTGGCCGTGCTGGTGTCGTTCATCCTCATGCGGCTACTTCAACGTGCCCTCGAACATCATGTCGCTGTCGGGCATCGCCATCTCGATCGGCATCCTCGTCGACCAGGCGATCGTGATGGTGGAGAACGCCACGCATCAGCTTACGGCCCATTTCGGCCCGGGCAGCGGATCGACCGGCGACACCCGCGAGATCGTCATCCAGGCCTGCCGCACGGTGGGCCGGCCGATCTTCTTCTCGGTGATGATCATCCTGCTTCTCGTTCATTCCCGTCTTCGCCCTGACCGGCCGCGAAGGCAAGACGTTCCATCCGCTGGCCTTCACCAAGAGCTTCGCCATGATCGGCGTGGCGATCCTCTCCATCACGCTGGTGCCGGCGCTGATCCCCAGCTTCATCCGCGGCCGGCTTGCGGAGCGAGGAGGAAAGCTGGCTGGTGCGGAGCCTGATCGGCATCTACAAGCCGTGGCTCACCTGGCTCATGCCGCGGCGGAACTTGGCCATGTGGTCGTTCTCGGCGCTGCTGATCATGCGGGGCGGGGCTGTTTCCGCTCGATGCGGTGATCGGCATCGCATGGCGGACAGTGCTTCCTCGCCGTGGTGGGCGTGACGATGCTCGTTACCGATGTTCACGGTCGTCGGGTGGCGGTGGCAAGTGCTTTCGTTCGTCAGCCTCGCGGCCCTGGCCCTGGCGGCCTACAGTTTCCCCAAGATCGGCACCGATTACATGCCGCCGCTGGACGAAGGCAGCATTCTCGACATGCCGGTCACCGTGCCGCGGGTCGTCGGTGACCCAGGCGGCCGACGATCTCAAGGCCCGCGACGCGATCATTCGCGGCGTTTCCCGAGGTCGAGTTGATCGTGGGCAAGGCCGGCCGCGCCGATACGCCCACCGACCCGTCGCCGCTGGACATGGTCGAAAGCGTCATCACGCTTCGTCCCAAGGAGCACTGGCCGCGGCGGAAGCTCGATTACAACGACGCCGAACGGCAGATGGCCGTGGTGCTGGCGGCGCTGCAGAAGCAGAAGCTGATCGACGACGATCCCGGACGAAGCCCAGCGCCGCGCGCTGCTCGATCCGGCCACGATGAATGCCGCCGCTCGTTTCGACGAGACGATGCGAGCGATGGTGCTCAAGCGTTTCGCGGAGTTCGAGGCGCAACTCGGCCCGCAACTGCTGCGCGAGTTCATCGCGGAACTGGTCCGCCGCTGGCAGAAGGCCGGTCGCCTGCTCGCGCCCGTGACCGATGCCGACTTGGACAAGCGACCGGCGATCTGAAGCGACATTTCGCCGCGATCCTTGCCGCGGGGCCCAATCAGGAAGACATCAACCGCCTGATCCAGCAGATCGCCGAGAAGCTGGCTTCGCCGCAGGGCGGGAAGAAGGTGGAGCTCAACCCTGATCTGCTATGCGGCGAAGTCTAGCGACGCCTACGAAGCGTGGCTCAACTTGGCGGACCTGCTGGGCATGGAACGGCCGACGCTGTTCACCGACTTGCGGCAATACATCGTCCGCCAGCGCGACAGACACTGGCAGCAGCAGGTCGAGAAGATCGACGACGAGATCTTGGACTTCGCCGCGGCCACCTTCGACGTCTACGCCATCGAGGAACTGCGGAAGATCGCCCGTGAAAAAGGCGACTGGGCCGAGAGAACCGACGATCGGGCTGAACAGCGCAAGATCGACGCCGTCCGCGCGGGACTCGACAAGATCTGGACGCCGAATCTCTTCCTCGGACAGATATCGAAAGCCGACTTGGTGATAAGGAATTGGACAACGTGGTCTGCGTGCCCGGCTGGGCCAACATCTGGACGCAGCCGATCATCAATCGCATCGACATGCTGGCCACCGGCGTGCGGACGCACGATCGGCGTGAAGGTTTTCGGCAGCGACCTCGACCAAGATCCAGAAGGTTTCCGACGAGGTGGCCGAGGTCCTCCGGAGCGTGCCGGGCGCGGTGAACGTCGCTCCCGACCAGAGTCAAGGGCAAGGGCTATCTGGAGATCACGCCTCGACCGCGAGCGGGCCGCCCGCTACGGCGTCAATGTCGGCGACATTTAGGACGTGGTCGAGGTGGCCCTGGGCGGCAAGGCGATCACCACGACGGTGGAAGGCCGCGAGCGGTTCCCCGTCCGGGTCCGCTACGCCCGCACCTTCCGCCAGGACGAAGAGGACGTGAAGAACCTGCTCGATCAATGCGTCTACGGCGCCGATCAGTGAAGCCGCAAGCGGTGGAATGAACGGGGCGAAATCGGCCGCAAGCAGTCCTGCGGCTGGACCTGTGCGCCAGATCCCCCTGAGCATGGTCGCCGACGTGCGACTCGTCAGGGCCCCGCGATGATCAAGAGCGAAAACGGCATGCTCCGCTCCTACGTGCAATTGGACGTCCGCGATCGCGACATCGTGGGCTTTGTCGAGGAGGCCCGGCGGGTAGTGGCGCAGAAGGTCAAGCTGCCGCAGGGAATGTATCTGGCCTGGAGCGGGCAGTTCGAGAACCAGGAGCCGTGCCCGCAAGACGATGCAGGTCGTCTTCCCCGTGGTGGCGTTGGTGATCTTCGTGATCCTCTACCTGACCTACAACGACCTGATCGACGCCTCGCTGATGATGATGTGCGTGCCCGAGGCGCTGGTGGGCGGGATCTTCTTCCTCTGGCTCTTCAACTACCGCTTTAGCGTTGCCGTGCAGGTGGGGTTCATCGCCTGTTTCGGCATGGCGACGGAAACCGGCATCATCATGCTCGTCTACCTTCGCGAAGCGATCGAGAAGCGCGGCGGACTGGAAAAGATCGCCTCGCTGGCCGAGCTTCGCGACGCGGTGATCGAGGGGGCGGTACACCGCCTGCGGCCGAAGCTCTTGACCGAAGGCGTGGCGATCATCGCGCTGGCGCCCATGCTCTGGGCGTCCGGCGTGGGCCACGAGATCATTTCTGCGATGGCCGCGCCGGTGCTCGGCGGCCTCTTGATCGCCGACGAGGTGGTCGACATCTTCATCCCCGTCCGCTTTTACTGGTCGCGGCGGCGCCGCTGGCTCAAGATGCGCGGCATCGATCCGGCAACGGCCGGGTATGATAGTCTGAAAAAGTAGCAGGCACGCTCCGCCGTGCCGTCCGCCCGAAGTTCTACTGCAGCGTCCAGAATTGGCGGAGCTTATCGTGGCAGATTGTGAAAGCTGGGTGGCACGTCCTGAGCTTCAAGCGAAGGGCGTGATTGCCGTAACACGCCCTTCGCCGGGAGCTCAGAGCGTGCCACCCATAAATCACCATCAGTGTGAGACACTACAGTAGTCCTGGTTGCCCCAATTGATGACGTCGGCTACAATCCCACGATGATGATGAAAGCCGTATTATTCGACATGGATGGCGTGCTCGTCGATTCGGAGCCGATCATCCGCGCCGCCGCGATCCGCGCTCTGGCTGAGTTCGGCGTCACGGCCGCCGACGAGGATTTCGAGCCGTTCGTCGGCGCGGGCGAGAACCGCTTCGTGGGCGGCGTGGCCGAACTGCACGGCGCGAGGTTCGTGCCCGAGATGAAACGCCGCACGTACGACTGGTACTTGAAGCTGCTGCCTGCGATGGGCAAGGCGTATCCCGGCGGACGAGAGTTGGTTGAGTTACTGAACAAGCAGGGCATTTTGTGCGCAGTAGCGTCCGCCGCCGATCGTGTTAAGGTCGAGGCCAATCTGACGCAGGTCGTGCGGATTCCGCTGGAATGCTTCGGGGCCATCGTCATGGGCGAGGACGTCAAGCGATTGAAACCCTATCCCGATATTTTTCTCGAAGCCGCGCGGCGGCTCGGCGTCGCGCCGTCGGACTGTTGCGTCATCGAAGACGCTATTAATGGCGTTAAGGCGGCTAAAGCGGCCGGCATGCGCTGCGTCGCGGTGACGACGAGTTTTGCTGCGGGGGAGCTAATGGCTGCGGGGGCGGACGCTATTCAGGCGTCGATTTCAGAAGTCACATTCCAGGCTCTCGGAATTGAACAACCTGCTTGATCACGATTTGACGGCGAAGCATCCCCAGCCATCGGCGCGGCCGCCAAAGCGGCTTGCTATTTCAGACAATTGGCTCTCCATCGTTGTGATAGCACCGTGCGACGGCAACATGTGGCGAGTGACCCGGACATTCCAAGCGTTGGCCTTTTCGTACCAGTTGATTTCGACAGTCAAGTCTTTGTCGTCGAGCCTCCTCCGCAAATCCAAGGGCGGCGGATCGAATATTCAAAGACGAATTCGAAGTCAATGTTGCGAGGCCGAGTGAAGTCGTCGCCCTCTTTAAGCAGCCTGCGCAAAACCTGACCGTTGTCATCGTTCGGAATGTCTTGCGACGCAATCATTAGTCGTTCCGCGAACTCGTAACTAGGACAATGCTTCCGCAATTCCCTCCCGCGTCACCGGCCTTATCACTCCTCGCTCGCAGATGATAGCCGCGATATGCTCCGCCGGTGTGACGTCAAACGCCGGATTGTAGACCTTCACGCCGTCGGGCGCGGTTTGGCGGCCAAAGCCGTGCGTGATCTCGCGGGCGTCGCGCTGTTCGATGGGGATTTCCGCGCCGCTGGCGATCGTTAGGTCGAACGTGCTCGTGGGCGCAGCGATGTAGAAGGGAATCTTGTGCGCGGCGGCGGCGACAGCCAGGCCATACGTGCCGATCTTGTTCGCCGTGTCGCCGTTGGCGGCAATGCGGTCCGCGCCGGTGACAACGGCCTGCACGCGGCCCTCGCGCATTACCTGGGCGGCCATCGAATCGCAGATTAGCGTCACATCAAGGCCGGCGTTTTGCAACTCCCAGGCCGTGAGCCGCGCGCCTGCAAGAGCGGCCGGGTCTCGTCGGCGTAGATCGCAAGCCGCTTGCCCTGCTCGGCGGCCATGAAGAAGACGGCCAGGGCCGTGCCATATTCAGACGTGGCCAGTCCACCCGCGTTGCAATGCGTGAGAACGCCCTGCCCGTCGGCAAGCAGCTTCGCTCCATGCTCGCCGATCGCGCGGCACATGGCGCGGTCTTCGTCGTGAATCGCACGGGCCTCTTTCAATAAGCACGCGGCGATTTCTGTCGGCGGCCGTCCGACAAGCTTGCCGGCCGCAGCCTTCATTCGATCAAGCGCCCAGAAGAGATTGACCGCCGTGGGCCGACTCGTGGCCAGGTACGCGGTCACCTCTTCCAGGCGGCAAAATAAAGCCGCTTCGTCCTGCCCGGCGACCGGTTGCAGTCCGACACAGACGCCATAAGCCGCGGCGATGCCGATGGCCGGCGCCCGCGGACGCGAAGCATCTTGATCGCCTCCCAAACGCTTTCCACATTGAGGCAATCAACCTCGACCAGTTCGACCGGCAGCCGCGTCTGGTCGATCATCCGCAGATGGCCGTCCGGCCCGCCGACCCAGTGCAAAGTTTCTGTCTTCTGCATTGTAAACATGTAGGCCGGAACAAGCTTGCGCGGTTCCGGCGACTTTCGTTTTGATTTTCTTGCCGGAACTGCGTGCACTTGTTCCGGCCTACTTGTTCGCAAGAGTCGCTTGCAACGCTGCATCCTTCGCCAAAACCTTCTCCACCAGCCCGCGCTTGTAAGCGACATATTTCTCCTGCAAGGCCGGATCGGCCAGACCCAACATCTGCACGGCCAGCAATCCCGCATTCCGCGCCCCCCGCTGCCGACGCCGACGGTAGCCACCGGCACGTCGCCGGGCATCTGCACCATGGAGAGGAGCGAATCGAGCCCGCCCGCGAGGTCGGTCTGCACGGGAATGGCGATAACCGGCAGGATCGTATGTGCGGCGACAACTCCGGCAAGATGTGCCGCACCGCCCGCCGCTGCGAGGATCACCTTTAGGCCCCGCTTTGTCGCCGTGGACGCATATTCCTGTACGATGTCCGGCGTGCGGTCGGCGCTCATCACGCGGACTTCGTGAGGCACGTGAAATTCGGCCAGAGCAGCGGCCGCGCCTTTGATTTTGGGCCAGTCGCTATCGCTGCCCATGATGATGCCGACAAGAGGATGCATGAATCGACTTTCAGTATTGGATTTGACTATGGCTTGAGCCAGTCCTCAAGGTGCAAGCCAGAGATTTTGCGGAAGTCGGCCGTATTATGCGTCACAAGCGTCAGGTTGTGAAGTAGGGCGACCGCACCAATCATCATGTCCGACGTTCCGACCTCGAGACCAGTCGTGCGCAACTCAAGCCGCTTCTTTCCAAAAAGTTCGGCACATGCGTGGTCGAATGGAATCTCGGTCACTTCAAACTCAAGAAGTTGGTCGAGTGTCACGAGTGTTTTTCTAACGTCCTTGCGTCCGAACACCCAGACATACAATTCGCCGATGCAAATGCTCGATGTAAAGAGCCTTCCCGAATGCTGAATAAACCGATGAGTTAATGGACGTCGCAAATGCGCGGATAAGATATTCGTATCGAGGAGGTAGCTCAAGGCTGCATCCCTCGTCGATCGCGCTTCCGATCCTGGTAGATTTCCTCCAGAATGCGGTCATCCTCCTCTGTCCAATCGTCGGCCAACATCCCGCCGGCGGTGACGGTGCAGCCCGGCGTCCACTTGGGAGGCGGTCCGAGAACCGTGGGCACGCGCAGCGCAACTTTTACCCGTTTACCGTCCTCCAATCCAGGATCGGACTCCAATTCAATCGTCTTTCCGTGTACCACGCCATCCATCACGATTTCCATAATTCACCTCCCCGCGAAAGCAGTGCCGATTGCTCCAAAGCCCCGATCGATCATTTCTCGAACCTTGAATTATACGCCATCTCAAACGTCTCCGCCACCGGCCGATTGGTCACTTCGCCCTTATAGAGATTGATCGCCCGCGCGACCGGCTTAAGCGTCTCGGCGGCGGCGTCCAGGCCCCGGTTGGCGATTTGAATCGCCCAGGGAAGCGTGACGTTGCACAAGGCATAAGTGCTGGTGCGGCCGACCGCGCCGGGCATGTTCGTCACGCAGTAGTGCAGCACGTCGTCGACGAGATATGTCGGGTTGCTGTGCGTCGTCGGGCGGCTGGTGGCCACGCATCCGCCCTGGTCGATGGCCACGTCGATGATCACGCTGCCGGGCTTCATCAGCTTCAGGTCTTCGCGCTCGATCAGCCGCGGGGCCTTCGCGCCGGGCACGAGCACCGCGCCGATTACCAGGTCGGCGCGGCTGAAGCTGCTCGCGGATGGTGTGGCGGTCGCTGAACAGCACGGTCACGTTCGGCGGCATGACGTCGTCGAGGTAGCGGAGGCGGTCCATATTGATGTCCAAGAGGCCAATGCTGAGCACGAAAGCCGGCGGCGACCTTGGCCGCGTTCGCCCCCACCACGCCGCCGCCCAGGATCGTGATGTGGGCCGGCTCGACGCCCGGCACGCCGCCCAGCAGGATGCCGCGGCCCATCTGCGGGCGTTCGAGATACTTGGCCCCTTCCTGGATGCTCATCCGGCCGGCGACTTCGCTCATCGGCGTCAACAGCGGCAAGCGGCCCTGATCGTCGGCGAGCGTCTCGTAGGCGACCGAGATCGAGCCGGAATGAAGCAGATCCTCGGTCAGCTTGCGATCGGCGGCGAAATGAAAGTAAGTGAAGACGATCTGGCCCGGCCGCAGCATCTTGCATTCGACCTCTTGCGGCTCCTTGACCTTGACGATCATATCCGCGCGGCCGAAGATTGCCTGGGCTGTGCCGACGATTTCCGCGCCGTGGCGGACGTATTCCTCATCGCTAAGGCCCGATCCGGCCCCGGCCGACTTCTCGACCAGCACGCGGTGCCCGGCGCGTGTCAATTCCTCCGCCCCAACGGGCAGCAGGCCGACGCGGTATTCGTCATTTTTGATTTCTTTGGGGATGCCGATGAGCATTGTTGGTGTATACCTTCTGTAGTTGTTGGATTTTTGATTGGGAACCTAGAATCCGATGCGGCGGCGCGGTTCGTCCGGCCGCTCTTGCATCGCTTTGAAGACTTGGATGATTGACTGAATCTGATCGTCGTGCAGTTGAACGGTCTCCGCCAGCCGCCGGAGTTGCTCGACCAATTCGCCCGGCGTTGCCAGCAAGCGACGAAGCCGCACGAACACTCGCATAATCTCGATATTCACCCTCACTGCGGTGGGGGAGCGAAGGACGCTGGAGAGCATGGCGACGCCGTGTTCGGTGAACGCCCAAGGGAGTTCCGCCGCCCGCCGTGGCCTGAACTTGATATCACAATTTGTGATATCAAGTTCGTAAACTCTTGTGGCGTAAGCTGATACGCAAAATCATCAGGAAACCGGTCGATATTTCGCCTGACCGCTTGATTGAGTGCTGCCGTTGTCACGCCATACAGCCGCGCCAGGTCCGAATCGAGTATCACCCGCTGCCCGCGGACAATGTGAACCAAAGTGTCGATTTGCTCGGGCACTAGCGCGATTTGTCGTGATTTTTTCGTAGCCATTACAACTCGGCTCCTTTGAAGAGCCGCACTCGAAAGTCAATTTGAGCATCATACAATCCAAATGGAGTTGTGACGACGGGCGCTCGGGCGGCCTTGAAGTCGCAAATTGCGACTTCAAGTCTGTAAAACATTGCGGCAAAAGGAGATAGGAACCACGATTGCGCTGCATTTGATATCGCAAATTGCGATATCAAGTTCGTAAAGTCTTGCTGTATAAGAAGATACGATTTTGATATCACAGTTTGTGACATCAAGCTCGTAAACCCTTGCCAAACAAGAAGATGCAAACTTGAGGTCACAAATTGTGACCTCAAGTTCGTTCGTAAGAAATGTAGAAAACTCAAAGCTGCCGTATCTGCAAAAGCCGAACTTCGCTACGTTGTCTCCAGCTTCCCATTTTCTGTTCCAAAATCAGTAGCGGAGCATGAGGCATGAAACGATTGTCTAGCCGACTCGCGGTCGTTTATTTCTTTGCGGTTTCTACCACGATCACTGCAAGCCTCAGGGCGGAGCCAAAGATGTCGGACGGCGACCGTGCCGAGCTTGCAGCCCTTCGCCGAGCCGTTGAACAAGGTTACGCCAAGTTGGACCATTTCACTATGTCTTGTTTTGGTTACGCCGCCGACACGAAACGAGGCAAGCCGGCCGACAGTATTTACTTCGGCGGAATGGGCTATGTTTTCGAACGTAAGACCAAGCGATTAGCCATTGTCAAGCAAGGCGAGCCGAACCTCTTGATTCAGGACCGCCGCTTGTTTCTTTTTCTTTGGGAAGATGCCGGCACGGGAGTCAGGACGTACTTGGAGATCGTCAAGGAACGCCCGATCACATGGGAGGACGTGGATGAAGCCGAGGAGATCGTCCGAAAGCAGTGTCCCTTGGCCAGCTATGAGCGACTCGACCATTGCATGATTTTGCCCCTGCTCGATGGCGGAACCGACCGACTCTTTGCCGGTGCGATCCGCGTCCTCAAACGAGGAGAAGACAAAGAATCGATTAGCGTCTTTGAGTTGGGACATCCGCAATATAAGATCGCCATTGGCCTGCCGCAGCCCACGACGAAGCTCGACCCCGCGCAGTATCCACGCTGCTTCCGCGTGGAGAGTGGCGTGACAAAGCTCTCATTCGCCGTCGATTCGACGGGAATAGTTTCCGCGGTGACCGGCGTCGCGGCTCGAGAGGACGTGTTCGCTCTCCCCGGCAATCCCGTCTTCATTCTGAAGAAGAACTGCGGCTTCAATGGAAATGGGCAGCAACCCGAGAAGATCACCGAAGCGGCCCTTGACCTGCCGAAAGACGCCAAGCGTATTGGCATAGTTGAATTGAAAGCGGCATGTCTCGCTGCGAATAAGGCAGAAGGGATCGAAGCTCTCCAAGCAATGCTGACACAACTTGAAAAGGAGCAGAAAGAAAACTTCAACATGGAAAAGTTGCTCCAGTCCGAAATCGCGGAAGCTCAGGGTAGCAAGTCAGTCAACAAAATGGCCAATCTACAGGCGGATCTAAGTGAAACTCGAGGTCGGGACCAGACGTATTGCTACGTGATACCGCGCTCCGCGCGCTGATTTCCGATCTACAACGGTCAGACACTAAAAGCAAAGACTGAGCTTCATCTCGCACGAGTAATCTAATCCATCGGACGAGTCAGCTTGCGACAACGGCACTGACATCACTTCTAAGCCCACGGTGGCGGCAGACAAACTCCGCGAGGATTCCGCGCGGTTGGCATAATAGTTGCTGTCTTCTGTATATTGCTGTTTACATGCCAAAATGGCAGGTGGCCGCGCGGCTGCCAAAGGCCGGGCATGGCGGCAAAAAATACTTTTCCGCGGACAAATTCCGACAGAATACGACAGCGTGCTGTTTTGCCGCGGAAAACGACCATGCGAAAAAGGCCCGCTTTGGCCTTCGCTGGACAGAAACACAGGAAAAATCCAGAAATACGGGGAAAACGGCCGAAACCTGACGGCTTTTTAAGGATTCGGCGGGTGAAGCAAATGCGATTCGCGGCGCCGAGCGCGAAGCACCACGCACCAGCGCAAGCACCAACTTTGCCTAGATTAACAGGTGAGACGAACATGCGTAAGTCTTTTGATATCACCAGTTTACAGGCGGTTACGCACCAATCACCAACACCGCCAACACGCGGAGGCGGTGCGTGGTGCGTACGGCTACCGAGTGATCGCACTGGGGACTAATGCCACCGGCTCGCCCGGTGGATACTTACGCTCATTACTACACACAGGCGAACCACCCACGTGCATTCCTCGCACACCCGGCATCGGCGGAGCCGAGGCCGGGTGTGCGAGCAACGTGGGGTAATGGCGATGCGGATATAGCTTCGACCGTGATGAACCACCGGGCAAGCCGCTGGCATCCAACAAGGTACAACTTGATGAACTGTCGAACAACCTGCTGGCTCCGAACTGTAAACATCTTGCTGCACCATGTCGCGAAAATCGACACGAAGCCGGTCGGCGCAAGTCATTGCCGCACAAGACCTTACGCGGTCACGCACCAGCACCAGAGACGCAGGGGCGGTGCATTTGGCCTCGCGAAAGAACTCGGGCTACTGGTAACCGCTCGCAAATGCCGGCTGAAAGCCGGAACTCCAGCGTGGCAACGGTGGTACGCAGAGTAGTGTCTATGCGTATAGTAATGAAGGGTGGAAAAAAGGCCACAAAGTGTCTACTTTTGTCCGAAAGTGTCCACTCGCCGCGGGCTGGGAGGCGGTCGGGGAGCATCACGCGGCACCCCCCGCCGCCACAGGGGTGGAGATCTCGCCGGCCGCCGACAATCTTCGCTTACCCCTCCATCTTCGCATCAATCTCATTCCGCTCGTCCGACTGCTCGCGGCGGCGAGATCAGAGCTTGATCGGCACCTCGTTGAACCTGAGCTGATCGCGGAAAACGCCCAAGAGATACCGCTGATAGTTCTGTGCAATCAATTTAGGCTCATTGCAGAAAAGCACGATCGTCGGCGGCTGCTCGGCCACCTGCATGGCAAAGAAGATCCGCGCGCGGCGGTTCTGATGCGTGGGTGGAGGGTTTTTTTCGACTGCCGCCCGCAACAGCTTGTTGAGCCGCGAGGTGGTCAGCCGCATCCGGCATTGCTTGAAGAGCATCTGTGCGTGGTTGAGCATCGCCTTGACGTTCTTGCCCGTCTGCCCGGTGATGAAGGCGATGGGCACGTAATGCATCGTGCGGAAGGTGTCGCGGAGATACTTGACCCATTTCTCCATCGGCATCGAGTCGGCCATGAGGTCCCACTTGTTGATCACGAAGATGCACGGCTTGTACTGTTGGGCGATGTAGTCGCAAAGCTGCTTGTCGACCTTGCTGATCCGTTGCGAGGCGTCGAAGAACAAGAGCACCACGTCGGCCCGGCGTATGGCCCGCTGGGCGCGGTGGGAGCTGTAGAAATCGATGTCGGTCGAACATGCTTTTGCCGCGGCGGAAGCCGGGCGTGTCGATGGCGATGAACGACTTGCCGTCCATTTCGTAGCGGACGTCGATCGAGTCGCGGGTCGTGCCGGGCACTTCGCTCACGATCACCCGTTCGGCCTGGGCGAGCGTGTTCACAAGCGTGCTCTTGCCCGTGTTGCGGCGGCCGACGATGGCCACCTTCATCACGCCATCTTCCGGCGGCGCGTCGTCGGCCTCTTCGGGCGGCAGCTTTTCCAGCACGGCCTCGATCAGCTCATCCATGCCGCGTTTTTCCTTCGCGCTGGTGGGGAGCACCTTGCGGCCCATGCGGTGGAACTCGTCGGCCTGACTGTCCAGTCCGGAATGATCGGCCTTGTTGGCCACGCAGATCACGGGCACTTGCACATATCGCAGCCGCTCGTCCACCTTGCGGTCCAGAGGCATCATGCCCTCGCGGGTATCGACGACGAAGAGGATCACCGCGGCCGAATCGATGGCCGAGTCGATCTGCTCCTCGATTTGCTCGGTGAGGTTGTCGACGTCCTCGATGCCCATTCCGCCGGTATCGACCAGTTCGATGAACCGCTCGCCGAACTGGACGAGGTGCGTTTGGCGGTCGCGTGTCACCCCGGCGGTGGGGTCGACGATGGCCAGACGCTTCCCCGCGAGCCAGTTGAAGAGGCTCGATTTGCCCACGTTGGGCCGGCCGACGATGGCGACTTGCGGAACACCCATGATTTGCCTATCTTAGTTGAAAAGCACCCAATGGACCAGTCGGGGGAGGCGCACGGTGCAGTAATAACTGAGTGCTAGCAGCGACCGTAAGGTGTTGCCACACTTGCGCTTCGGACAAGCAGCGACGGCTAGAAAGTAAAACTGATCGTGACAGAAGAGAACAGGAAACCGCTAGTGAATGCAGTTCGTGCGGCGCGGCAAACGTTGGAAAGCCTACATCGTGCCGGAGTCACGCACATACCAAAAGCAGGGAGCGGGGAGCAGGAACGGGCAGGAAGCCAACGCCGGTTCACGTAAGGATGGGCGGCACAATGGCAATGTCTCCCTCAGCGCGGCCAAAGCTTCACGCTGCCTCGCGGGAGGAGGCTATCCCCCCGCCATCTGCACCGTGCTCGCCGCTCCCTGCCCCCCTGCCGCTCGCGCCGGGGCAGTCGCGCGAGGACGCGCTGGCCGCAGTCGCCAAACGTGTGACTGCTTGCGAACGCTGCCCGGTACTCGTTCGCAATCGCACGCAAACCGTATTCGGCGTGGGCAATCCTCATACCAGGCTGGTCTTCGTCGGTGAAGCACCTGGGGCGGACGAAGACCGGCAGGGCGAACCTTTCGTCGGCCGCGCGGGTCAATTGCTTACGGACATCATTACCAAGGGCATGAAACTTCGCCGCGAGGACGTTTACATCATGAATATCCTCCGCTGCCGCCCGCCGGACAACCGCACACCGCTGCCGGACGAGGCGGCCAACTGTCGCGACTATCTCGACGCCCAACTGGCGATCATCCAGCCGCAGTATATTTGCTGCCTTGGGGCATGCGCCGCGCAGAACCTGTTGGGCGTCGATACGGCGATCGGCAAGCTTCGCGGCCGGCTGATCGGTTTCCAGAACATGAAGGTCCTCTGCACCTATCACCCGGCCTACGTGCTCCGCAATCCGCCGGCGAAGAAACAGGTATGGGAGGATATTCAGGTGTTGATGAAGGAGATGGGGCTGACGGGATGAGTGATGTACGAGACGTTTGACCACACCGCCGATGTCGGTTTGCGGGCACGCGCCGCGGACCTCAATTTGCTCTTTGAGGAAGCCGCCCGCGCATTGTTTTCGGTCATGGCGGACGATTTGGACGCCGTGCGGCCACTTGAGGAGGTCTCGATTCGTTTGGAACCGGACGATATCGAAGCCTTGCTTCGGAGTTGGCTGAGCGAATTGCTATACGTTTTCCACGTTCGCAAATTGCTGCTTTCCGAGTTTTCAGTTTATATTGACGATAATCTCGACGATTGCGGACTTTCGGCAACTGCACGCGGCGAGCCCCTTGACCCGGTGCGCCATAAGGCGAACGTCGAGGTCAAGGCCGTAACCTGGCACGGTCTGAAGGTCGAACGCACCGCCGACGGCTGGCTGGCGGAAGTGATTGTGGACATTTGACCGACAGCGTTCAGTTGTCGCTTTTCGATCGCAGCGTCGTGGACGACACGTCCTCCCGAAATCGCTCCGGCGGGACTTCAATGCATCGACTCCGAAGCGACTCTGGAAGTTCGAGATCGCCTTGACGAAGAAAACCGGTTTCCAAGGCCCGGCCGAAGACCAGGAACCGGCACTTCCGCCCAATAATCCGGTCAATCGCCTGCATCAGCAATGCACGATCGTAGCCGAAATATCGCGGATCGATGATCCTTTGCAGGGTATCGATGCCAACGATGAATGTGGCTCCGGGGAAGAATCGAGACTTCTCGTCAAACGTCGGCGCTCGCGTAAACCATACTTGCTGCTCCGGCGCAAACTGCGCGAGCCGCTGTTCGATCTCGAAGTAGTCAAGTGGCAACTTCGAGACGTTAACTATTGAGATCTCGAACTCTGCCGGCCGGCCGAGCATTTCCGCAGCAATCTCCGCCATGCGGCGATGTCCCGCGTGGAGCGGATTGAACGAGCCCGGGAAGATCGTCCGCGGCGCGAACTCAGTCTGGCTAATGCCGCTATCGCGAGCGCAGATTGTCTCGGTCCGACCAAGTACAATTTCCTGCCATCCGGGCGGCGCTGCCACCCGCTGCGTCTCAAGATGCTCGCCATCGAACAACGCCAGTTCCAACCGCTCGCCAACGCCGCAGGCATCCGCCACGGCATTGAATACCATGCGGCTTACCACTTGCTCTTCTTCCGCGCGGCTCCGGCACCCTTTTGAAGTTCCAGCGACCAGCAAGACGTTCGCGCAGCAGTCTGTAAGGCGACGTGGGCGCGATGCGGGCCGTGCTTGGGCGGATCGCTCGCCAGGCTAGCGCTGGACGCTACGCCGGCAGCGGAAGTCTCCGCCGCGCCATATCGAAGCGCCCGGCCGAAGCTGACCACCGCCATCGCACGAGCCGTGCGGGCGGAACAGAACTGCTCCGGCCGACAGCCCAGCCATGAAACCAAGGCATCCTCGGAATAAGGGACGGTCGCTTCCAGCAGCGTCCGCGATCCGCCCGGTACCTCCAGCAACTCGGCCAGCGCGCGACTTCCGCCGTTCAAGGCAAGCACGAATTGCCCCGGAGCATCGTGGATTCGCTGCACCAGTTCTTGGGAAGATTTGTCCATTACACCGTCTCTAAGCCAATTGTAAACCGTAATTGCCCCGCTTGAAACGGGCCGTTGTGCGGTTCACAATGGTACTCTGGCCGGCGACAGCCTCAGCCGGCAGTGCGCTGCTCTTCTGCGGCGTTAGAATTGACGGGACTAGAGGATTCTGCACATGCGGCAGTTCAAATGGATAGAATGGAATTTGGACAAAATCGACGCCCACGCTCTCTCCGCCGAGGATGTCGAAGCCGCCTTTGACCGTGTCTTTGCGATAAAGCAACGCAAAGACGAGTCGTATGAAATGTACGCTGAAATACCATCCGGTCGTCGAATCTGGGTGATTTGGCGATACGACCGCGAAGACGATGAAATCCCAGACATTTTTGGCGAAGTTGGAGAGCCGCCGATTTTCGTAATCACTGCGTATTGAAAAGCTAATCAAATGACTATTCCCGAAACCGATTCGCGCAGCGCGGCACGCCGCGCCAAGATGAGCTCATTGCCGCAGAGCCGAAGCTGCCACCGCTGGACTTACCGCCAAACGCCTCGGCAGCGCCTGTTGAGGTACATCTCCGAAATCGCCGTCGTCCAGTAGCCGTTGCCGGCGTGGTTGAAAACGGACTGGTGCGCCCGCTTGACCCTGACGTGAAACTAGCCGAACACTCACGAGTCGTAATCGTTGCGGCAGAGGAGTGCCCGCTGGTGACCCATGCAGTCCAGCCCAACGGGTAGCACGGAGAATGGCCATGAAAGCCGTCGATCACAAGCAAATTGACGCATGGCTTGCGCGGCTTACTATCCCCGGATTCATTAGCTTTCAGGACAAGGCCCAAGCGATTGAGGAAATCCGCGCTGCCGGGGCCGAAATGCTCTTCCCCTTGCTTGTCCCAATGCTGCATTATACGGACGCTGAAAGGCGTTGCAACGCTTGTGAAGTTCTCGTGTTGTTGAATGACCGGCGCGGCGTGGATTTCGCGTTGCAGCTTCTAAGAGACTCGCACCAAGGAGTCCGTTGCTATGCCTGCAAAGCCCTCGCTAAGTTCGCTGACGGCCGAACCGCGCCGCCGCTTCTTGAAATCCTGAAGACCGACGTGGATACGCAGGTTCGGAATTCTGCCCGCGCGCACGCTTGGTGTGCTCGGGGGACCGGCGGTTATCCCCGCGCTGCTAGCCGCAATGGCCTGCGACCACGAAGTAGATATGCACGGTCATTCGCCGAGCCACTGCGCTGCAATGGCGCTAGACGATATTCTGGGCACTAATGAAACGCGCATTCGAGTCTCCCCAACTTTGTGCAAGATGCGGCCCGGGATGCCCGACTTGGATCGGCTCCGACACTTGGCCGAGGAGCGATATCAGCAATGGTGTCGCGGTGACGACAGCGCCGGCAACCCTACTTCTTCCCCTCATCCCACGGCCACGCCTGGCAACGGCGGATTTCCGGCATGATCTTATCCGCCAGCGCCGAGTTGCCAGCCACTTCGGCCAATTGCAACGCCCGGCGGAATTCTTCCAGTGCATCGGGCTTGACCTGCCCAAGTTGCATCAGCGCCCGGCCCAGACCATAGTGCAGTTCGGCGTTGTCCGGCTTGATGGCAATTCCTTGGCGATAACATTTCTGCGCTTCTTGAAACTCCTTGCGATCCAGCAATACGTTGCCTAGATTGACGTATGCGTCGACATAATTCGGATCGAGCTCGATGGCATGGCGGAAGCCGAGAATGGCCTTATCAAAATCTCTGAGCTTTCCGGCGGCGACTCCCAGTCCAAAGTGGGCCATTGCGTTGCTCGGGTCGATTAAAAGGGCCTCCGCATATTCATCAGCCGCCTCTCCGGTCTTGCCCAGCGACGCCAGCGAGTGTGCCAAGCCATAATGCACCGCGGCACTGCCGGGTTCCAACTCCAGCGACCTCTGGAATTGATCCACGGCATCCTCGATCCGCCCCGCCTGCAACATGTAATTGCCAAGCTCGGTATGGGCCTCGGCCCTCTCCACTTTGCCCGACATCAACCACCGCTGCGGCGCCAAGTGCAGGGCCCCCGTCCGCCATTGCAGGGTCCCGACGATATTGGAGAAGTCGTCAGTCCAGGCAGCGCACGGATCGCATTGCGGCGCGGTCCGAATGCGCAGTATGGGCCAGAGAGCCAAGGTCCTCGAGGTTTTGTGCCATCACAAGCCAACTCGAAGCATACCAACCTACGACCGACGATTTCTCGGCAGAATTATCGTGCCAGATCCGCGCCGTCAGCTTGATGTCCGAATCGACGGCGAGGCGGCCTAGCACCGGTTCGAGGTTCAGGTAACGGCTGGAAATGTGGAAGGCCAAAACCCCGTGCGGGCTGAGCCGGCTGCGATAGAGCTTCAGCGCCTCGCGCGTCATGAGATGAACGGGCACGGAGTCGGAGCTAAAAACGTCGAGGATCAGAAGATCGAACGTCCGCTCCGGGCCATGTTCCAGCTTAAGCCGGGCGTCGCCCAGAATAACATCGGTCTTTCCGCGGCAGTCTGACAGATACGTAAAGTACTCCGGGTTTCTGGCGATCCTTTCGATAGCCGGGTCGATTTCATAGAACGTGAACCGCTCACCCCGTTCGGCATAGGCGGCGGTGCCGCCGGCGCCAGACCCAGAATACCGACCTCTGCCAGCGGCCGCCGCGGCTTGAGGGCAGCGAAGATTTCTCCCAAGGGGCCGGTGCGATGATAATAGCCCTGCGGCTCGCGCCGCTGGTCGGCGTAGAGCGATTGTATGCCGTGGGTTGTCGTGCCGTGGAGCAACTGGTGGATATTCCAAAGCGAATCGTACTCTACGCGAAGAATGCCGAAGAAACTTCGTTCGGCGTGCAGCACTTGAAGGCCCGTTTGCACCGACCAGAGGCCGATCGCCGCCACCGCGGCCACCGCGAACCCGAAGATGCTCGGACGGCGGGCGAGCAAGAGCGCGGACACAGCGGCCAGTGCCATGATCGACAACCGCATCAAAAGACCGCCGTTAAAGTGCCTGGCGGAAATCAAAATGTCCGAGCGAAGACACCACCCCGCAGCCAGGCAGAGCAATAGGGCCACGATTGGAATGATGTCGCGCCGATCGAGGAAGCTGCCGCTGGGACGCGTGCTCGATTGATCGGCTTGGAGACCACCCAGCGGCGTTGGCTGCTTGTTTGTCCTGACGGCAGTGTCGGATTGTGGTATCGTTTGGCGGACGGCACTCGGAGCTTGCCTGCTGCCCTTCGGCCGCAACATGCAGGCGGCGGCCAGCATTAGTGGATACTCCAACGCGACTATTGAACAGTAACGGGGCGAGCAGGCGCAGAAGAGCCCGCCGATCACCCCGCCCAGCGACATCCAGAGATAAAACTCGGTTAGCCGAGCCGGTTCGGGCCGATCGGCCGCCAACTGGCCGTGGCATACCATGACGGTGACGAAAAACACGATCAAGTGAAACGAACCGAAGAGGAGCATCTCCCGTAGTCCTGCCGCGTGGAGCAGCAGGCTCGCGGCGGCGAGAACCATAAGTGGCGGTTGCACGCGTAGCATCCACTTCAGCGGCAATACCGTTCGCGGCGCGAAAACAAGCACGAACGTCAGAAGATATAACGCCAGCGGCAAGACCCATAGAAGCGGCAACTGCGTGATCTCGCTGGTGATGTATGTGGTAACGCCCATCAAGAGGCTTGACGGCACCAAGGACAGGGCCATCCAGCGGAGACGGCGACGTGCGGTGATTTCCGCTGGTTGTTGCGAATGGATGGCGGCTGACGAAGATACGCGTGGCCGGTCTTTCTTTAAGAAAGAGGCGGTGCGTGATTCCGAGCCGGCAAGACCAAAATTAAGGGATAACACACTCGCCGGCGCCGTCCACAGCCGCGCCGCGCAGGCAGCTACCAGCGCGGTAAGCAACCCGAAACCGATGGCCCACCAGAGGTTTTGCCCGGCGAGCGTCAGGTGGGTTTCCATCAGCAGCGGATAGCTGAGCAGACCCAACATGCTGCCGAGATTGCTCGCGGCATACAGGAAGTACGGATCGCGCCGGACGGTCGTATTTCCCGTTCGCGCGAACCACGCCTGTAGCATCGGCGCGCTGGCCGAGACAGCGAAAAACGGCAGGCCGAGTGCGACCGTGAGCAGCAGCCATAGCCAGGGGGCGGGGAACGTCGTAGCCGGCGGCAGCCATCCGTCGGAAATGCGGATCGGCAGCGAAACCCATGCCAGCACGAGCAGGCCCAGATGCACGGCGGCCTGCCGTCGCGGACCGAGCCACTTCAACGAGAGATGTGCGTAGAGGTATCCACCCAGCAGGGCGGCCTGATAAAACACGAGGCACGCGTTCCACACCGCCGGCACCCCGCCCAATTTCGGCAGGACCATTTTGGCGAACATCGGCTGCACCGTGAACAGCAGCGCCGCACTGAGGAAGAGGGTGAGCGCGAATAGGGCGGCTTCGCCGCGGTTGTACCGGGCTGCGGCTTCAGCTCGCTTCGGCGCCCGCACGACCGAGTCGCTGAACTCCTCCCTAGCCGCCAATCGTTTTGCTTTTCTGCTCATATGGAACTGAGGTGATTGCCAGATCCGATTCCCTCCTTCGATCTTATCACCGCGGACCATTTGCTTCAATCGACCATCGGCAGAGAGTTTCCAGCACGATCTGTACAGTCCCGATTCAGCCAGAGGTTTTGGCGGAATCCCGTCAGGAGTTGATGCCGAGTCGCTACTTCGAGCCGCAGTCGATTCAAGTCACGCAAAGTTTGTGTTATCATTGGGGTGACGCTATCCACCATAGTCAGAAAGCCCAAGCTTGCTATTCGGTCCCGTTTTTTCACGTGAAGTAGCCATCGCCCCGCGGCGGACGCGGATGTATGTCGCCCGCGGCGCGTATGCTGCCACCCTGCTGCTGCT
The DNA here is from genome assembly GCA_963707295.1 of uncultured Planctomycetia bacterium. Lineage (GTDB taxonomy): Bacteria > Planctomycetota > Planctomycetia > Pirellulales > Thermoguttaceae > JANXQG01. The sequence goes on along the minus strand of CAVPPL010000004.1, from coordinate 2,080,968 downwards.
AGTCTCGACGGCTTGGCTCGTGCTCACGGGCACCCAGGTCGTTCGCGACGTGAGCGACCTGGCGCAGTTCGCGGGGCTGGTCTTCCAGATCCTCGCGCCGCTGCAATTGGCATTAGCCATCTTCTTCTCCGCCATGTTGGCCGCAAGCGCCGTGGCCCAGGAAAAAGACCGCAAAACGTTTGTCCTACTTCTGATCACCAGATTGACCAATCGAGAAACTCGTGCTCGGCAAGCTGCTGGCAAGTCTGCTCAATGTGCTGGTGATGTTCGCAGCCGGGCTCCCGGTCTTCGTGTTGCTCTCGCTCCTGGGCGGCATTTCCGCCGGGCAGATCGCGCGTACCGCGGCTGTCACCGTGGCGAGCATTATCGTCTGCGGCAGCCTGGGCTCGACGCTTGCTCAATGGCGCGAGAAGACGTTCCAGGCGCTGGCCCTGTTCGTGCTCGTGCTCGTGCTTTGGCTGGCACTGGGGGAAGCGATCGCGGCCGGCGCGATTGGGTCCGCGCCGGCGGGAATCCCGGCGCATCGACTGGCCGTCGCCATCAGCCCTTGGCAGGCAATCCTCGAAGCCGCGCGGCCATTTGCGAGTTCGCTCGATGCCGGCTCGGGTTCTCCGATTGCCTGGTTCCTGTTGGTATCCGCCATTGTTACCATCGTGCTTAACGGCTTGACGATCGCACGTGTGCGGGCATGGAACACAACCGGTGCAGATGAACGGCCGATGAAGCCGGAGGAAGAGGGAGGCCACGCGGACGGCACACGAGCGGGCGGCACGCGGAGTGTCCCTGCCGCTTTGGACCATCGAGTCGTCTGGGACAATCCCATCCTCTGGCGCGAGATCCGCACCTGGGCCTACGGGCGGAAGATCCTCATTGTCCGCGTGACGTTCCTCGTGCTTTTCACTGTGGCGGCCGGCAGTCTCTGGCGACTTGTCCAAAGCCCCGATGGCGTCACGCTTGCCAAAGGCGCGCTGGCACTGCTTCCGCTGCTGCTGCTGAGCCTCGTGCTGGTAAACGCCCAAGCGGTAACGGCCTTGACCGCCGAGCGCGACATGAAAGCCCTCGACCTGCTCCTGGTCTCCGATCTCACGCCCAAGGAGTTCGTCTTCGGCAAGTTGGGCGGCATCTTCTATAACACCAAGGAACTCGTGCTCCTCCCGCTGTTGTTGTGCTGTTATCTCGGCTGGCAGGGCGCGATTGACCTGGAGGACCTGATCTATCTCCTGGTCGGCATGGCGGTGCTCTATGTGTTCGTGGCCGTCATCGGGCTGCACTGCGGCATGATCTACGAAAACTCGCGGACGGCGATCGCCACGAGCCTAGGTACGGTCTTCTTCCTATTCCTCGGTGTGGCCACCTGCATGAGGATCATGGTCGCCTTCAGCGGCTCGTTCAACGCCCAGTTGCCGCCGTTTCTGGCCTTCATGCTCGGCGGCGGCCTGGGGCTGCACGTCACGCTTGGGTCCAAGATTTCGTCCCGAGCCATTGCCCTGGCGTCGTTTGCCTGCCCGATCGCCACGTTCTATTCGATCACCAATTTCCTCCGCGGCGACCAGGGCGACATGCTCGTCGTTCTGCTTGTCACCGCCGCGGCATACGGTTTTACGACCGCCGCTCTGCTCGTCCCGGCGATTTACGAGTTTGACGAAACGACCGGAAGAACGACAGAATAGTATGCCATGCTCCTACCCGGCCTCGGTGCGATGTTCCTCCTTCTGCTCTGCTCGGCCTTCTTCTCGGCAAGCGAGGCGGCCCTGTTCTCGCTCCGCCGCGCCGCGGCGGGAGCTGAGCCGCGGCGGCCGAGCCGCGCAGGCGGTCGCCGGCTTGTTGGACGATCCCGATCGGCTGCTGACGGCCGTGCTCTTCTGGAACTTGCTCATCAATCTTTCCATCTTCACGATTGGCTCGATCATCAGCCTGGAACTGAAGCGAAACGGCCACGCGGCCGATGCCGGCGCCTTTGCATTGGGTACGCTCGTGGCAGTAATCCTTTTTGGCGAAATGCTGCCCAAGAGCCTTGGCGTTTTGCAACCGCAAGGGCTGGCCCTGTGGATTGCGGTGCCGCTTTCCGCCGCGGTTCGGCTTGTCGGGCCGCTCCTGCCCGCGTTTCGCATGGCCACGCTCCTTTCCCGCCGCCTGCTTTGGCCGACCTTCCAACCGGAGCCTTATTTGCATGTCCGCGACCTAGAGCGGGCCGTGCGTTTTTCGGGTTCGGACGCCGCGCTCGTGGAACAGGAGGCCCGCGTGCTGGAAAGTGTCGTGCTGCTCTCCGATATCCGCGCCGAGGAGCTGATGCGTCCGCGGACGCAGTTCCACTCCTATCATCCGCCCGTGACCGTGGCCGACCTGAAGGCCCGGCCGCCCACAGGCGGATACCTGCTCGTGACCGAGCGGGACAGCGAGGAGGTGGCCGCGGCGATTGCCTTGGACGATATCTGGCGGATGCCCGACGGGCCGCTGGATCTCATGGCCGAGCCGGTGATCTACGTGCCCTGGTCGACCCGCGCCGCTGATGTGCTGGAACTGATCCGGCGGCGGAAGCGCGAGGTAGCCGCAGTCGTCAACGAATTGGGAGAAACGATCGGCATCCTCACTTTCGACGACATCCTCGACGTGCTCTTCAGCGGCGCGCCCAGCCGCAGCGAACGGCTGCTTCGCCGCGCGCCGATCCGCCAAATCGCGGAAGGCATTTGGCACGTCATCGGTATGACAAGCGTGCGCCGCCTCGCCCGTTACTTTCAAGTGCAACCGCCGGCCACGTATTGCGTCACCGTGGCCGGCGCCGTCCAGGAGGTGCTCGAACGGCTGCCCGTGCGCGGCGACGAATGCCAATGGGGTCCGTTTCATTTCAAAGTGCTCGACGTGCCATTGCGGGGCCAGTTGCTCATCGAATTGACGATGCCGAAACTCCGGGAGCCGGCCGCATGATCACCGTCGCCCTTTGCCTGGGACTTCTTGGCGTTCTCCTAAGCGCATTTTTCAGCGGCGCGGAAACGGGATTCTATCGGGCCACGCGGCTGCGCATGGTGCTGGACGCGATGGCGGGCGATCGCATCGCCCGCGGCTTGCTCTTCCTCACGAACCATCCGGCGCTGTTCGTGGCCACGGCCCTAGTCGGCAATAGCGTGGCGAGCTATATGATCTCGCTCGCCACGGTGATTGCCATCGACCGCCTCGCGCTGCCGGCGCCGCAGGCGGCCGAGATCATCGCGTCGATCATCCTGGCGCCTTTCGTGCTGATCTACGGCGAGCTTTTGCCAAAAAACCTCTACTTGCAAGCGCCGAACCGGCTGCTCCGCGGCAGCGGCGGGCCGTTCTTGGTATTTGTCGTGTTCTTCTTTCCATTGGCCGGCCTGTTGTGGGTGCTCGGTCGCCTGCTTGCTCGCTTGACGGGCACATCGCGCGAGCCGGTCCGCCTGGTGCTGGCCCAGCGCGAGCTGCGGCAGATCCTTTCCGAAGGCCACGAGGCGGGCATCCTGCATCCCGCCCAGCAATTCCTGGCCCACGGCATCTTGGCGGTCGCCCGCAAGCCAGTGCGGCAGTTCATCGCCCCACCCGGCCAGATCGTGCAGGTCCGGGCGGCAATGAGCAAACAGGCCGTGCTTCGCCTGGCCGAGCGGAGCCACGCGGCCGCGATGCCTGTCGCCGACGTCGCCGGACGCCTGATCGGCTACGTGCGGGTCATTGACTTGGGCCTGCATTCGGGTGATGATCTGGCGCCGATCCGCCCCCTGCTGGCGTTGCCCGAGGAAACCTCGCATCTGGCTGCCCTGATGCGATTGGAGAGCAGCGGCGACAGCCTCGCCCGCGTCGTCAATGCCCGCGGCGAAACGCTCGGAATGGTGACTTTGGAGCGGCTGCGGGAGCCATTATTTTGAAGGTAACGCCAGCCGTGACCTGTGGCACGAGTCCCGGCGATTGGATACAATTTCGGCATGAATACACTTTCCACGAATGAACTTGTTGCCGAGCCGACAAAGGGGACAGTCCCATTTTTGCTGACACAAAAATCGGGACAGTCCCCCGGCCGCTGGCACGAACTTGCCGACCTCGCCCTCAACGGGCAACAACTTACATCCGCAGACGGACTGGCAATTCTGCGCAGCTCGGACGACGAGCTTTTGGATCTGCTGGCGGCCGCTTATCGCGTGCGACGGCATTGGTGGGGCAACCAAGTCCGCCTGAACTTCCTCATTAACGCCAAGAGTGGGTCGTGTGGCGAGGATTGCGGCTATTGTTCGCAGTCGTACGTCTCAAAAACCGCCGATATCTCCCGATACGCTTTGCTCCCGGCCGAGCAGATTCTCGCCGGGGCACGAGCGGCTTTCGAGCGGCAGGCCAAGACCTACTGCATCGTCACCTCCGGACGCGGCCCCGGCAAACAAGAACTCGACTTGGTGGCCGATGTGGTGCCTAAGATTAAGCAGCAATATGGCACGATGGAGATTTGCGTCTCCTCCGGGCTGCTGAGCCAGGAACATGCCCAGCGGCTGAAACAGTCCGGCGTCGATCGGGTGAACCACAATCTGAACACCAGCCGCCGGTTCTATCCGCAGATATGCACGACGCACACATTCCAGGACCGGCTCGACACGCTTTGGGCCGTGCGGAATGCCGGCATGGAAATCTGCTCGGGCGGGATCGTCGGCATGGGCGAGGAGGACGAAGACATCGTCGAGCTTGCCCTGGAACTCGGCGCGCTGGGCGTCGAGGCCCTACCAGTCAATTTCTTTACGCCCGTCGAAGGCACGCCGGTCACCGCATCCAAGCCGAAGGCGATCACGCCGCGGTATTGCCTCAAGGCCCTGGCCCTGTTTCGACTGGCCAACCCGCGCTGCGATTTGCGAGCGGCAGCCGGCCGCGAAATCCATCTGGGCTGGATGCAGCCCTTGGCGCTCTACGCGGCCAACTCGATGTTTGTCGGTGACTATCTGACCACCAAGGGCCAGCCGCCGACGCAGGACTACCGGATGATCGAAGAACTTGGCTTTGAGGTGGTGGAAGTGTGAACTCCGACTTTCCCAACGTTTCGGCGCTAATCCAACAGGCTCGGCAAGGCGATGCGGGCTGCCGCGACCAGCTTTTCGCGCTTTGCCGCAGCTATTTGCAGATCGTCGCCCGATCGCAGGTCGAATCATCGCTGCGGGCAAAGGTGGACGCCTCGGACCTGGTGCAGGAAACGCTCATGGAAGCATTTCGCGACTTCGAGCGTTTTGGCGGCAATTCCGAACAGGAGTGGCTCGCCTGGATGAAGCGCATCTTGCGCATAACGCGGCCGACTTCATTCGCCGATACAAGGGCACGGCCAAGCGGCAGGCCCGCCGTGAAGTGCCCATTCGCGGGCCGCACGAATCGACGATCGTCCGCGCCGCCCCCGAACCGGCCGCGCCATGTGCGACGCCGAGTCAGGAGTTCCTGCGGATCGATAACGAACTCCGCGTCACGGGCGCGCTGGCCCAGTTGCCTGCGGACTATCAAGAGGTTATCGTATTGCGGAACCTCCAGCGTTTGCCCTTCAACGAAGTAGCCGAGCGGATGGAACGCTCGCGGCCCGCAGTGCAAATGCTCTGGATGCGGGCGATCAAAAAGCTGCACGAGGCACTGGGAGACGAAGCGTGAAAGCTGCCAATCGACGAAGATTTATTAAGCGGCTGGCGATGGGTGCGGCTTCGTGCGCCGCATATCCCTTGGGAATGGCCGCCTGCGGCGCGTTCGGCGGTCGCTCAGCTTGTGCGGCGGACAATACGTTGCGAAGTGAATGGCTGGCACGCTGGGAGAAGAGCATTCTCAGCGACTCGCGCAATCGCTACTGCGACCGCGAGATGGGCGAGGAAATCGGCTGGCTCGTTAGCCCGTTCCTCAATGGTTTCTACTATGGCTATCTGGCCACACACGATGTCAAGTGGGCCGATCGCCTGGTGGACTGGGCCGATGCCTGGATCAAGCGCAGTATTAAGGAACCGGACGGCTATCCGGGCTGGCCCAAGGCGGACGGTGCAAGCACCACCGCCATGCCAGGGCTCTTCACAGACAACCTCCTTGGCGACGCAATGGGGCTGCGGCCCGTAGTCTTGATGGCCGATACGATCTTGAAAACGCCGGCCCTCAAGGCAAAGCACGGTTCAAAGGCGACCGGTTACATCTCCCTGGCCGAGAAGGTTTTTGAGAAATGGGATCGGCGAGGTTGCTGGCGCGAGGTTAAAGCGGGCGGAATATGGGTGGTGCCGCCCTTTGGAATCGATCAGAAATCGGGCCAATGGACCGAGGGCTACGAAAGGCGGAAGACGGACGGCTTTTCTCTGCCGGCCAATAAGCAGAACCTCGTGGCCCTCTGGCTGCTGGCGATGTACGAGGTAACGAAGAAGCCCGTCTACCACGAGCGGGCGGAAAAGTGGTGGCGGCTGATGAAGTCGCGGATGCGGACGCGAGAGGGCGGCAAGTATTTCGACTGGAACTACTGGGATCCGGCCGGGCCGTGGGATTACAAGCCCAGCGGCGCCCTGAAACACTGGGTAGGCGTACATCCCAACGGCGGCTATTACGGCATCGACGCGGAGGGAATCGTGACGGCTTACGAAAACGGCCTGGTTTTCGACAAGGCAGATCTCGCGCGGCTGATTGCCACCAATCGAGATTTCATGTGGAACCAGCAAATAGTGAACGCCAAATTCCAAAGGATCGACGGCGGCAAGCCCGACCCGAGATGGAACGGCTCGCCCGGCGTTCTTTGGACGGCATTGGCGCCGCACGACGACACGCTGCGGAAAGTGTTCGAGGCGAATCACAAGCCGGACACCTGGGGCGGCCTGGCCGTGACGCCGTGGTATTTGAGTCGCGAATAGGCGATATCCTGTGAATCAACTCGATCTGAAGAACTTCCATGTGACGAACGATGCCCGCGGCGTCGCAACCGTTGCGATCGACGTGGCGAACTGCAAGTTCAACGTCTTGACCACGGAAGTTTTTGACGAATTGCAGACTTTGCTTGCCTATCTGGAAAATGACCGGGCGGCGCGGCTGGTGGAATTTTGTGGGGCGAAGGAATCCGGCTTTCTGGCCGGCGCCGACTTGAAGGAAATCAACGCCATGCCGGATCACGAGAGCGTCCAGCGATTCGGCGTCGCTGGGCAGGAGGCTTTTGATCGGCTGGAACGACTCGCAATACCGACCGTCGCTGTCATTCACGGGCCGTGCCTAGGCGGCGGACTGGAGTTCGCGCTCGCCTGCCGCTATCGGATTGCTCGCGATGACGCCGCGACGCAATTCGGCGTGCCGGAAGTGAGACTGGGGCTGTTGCCGGCCTGGGGAGGCACACAGCGTTTGCCGGAATTGATTGGGATTGAGGCCGCGCTTCGGATGCTTTGGACCGGGCGCAAGGTCGCGCCGAGGAAAGCACTGGAATTGGGACTAGTCGATGCGATTTGGCCGCCTGAAGGATTCAAAGAAGGTGTGAAACAGTTCATCGTCGAGCGATTAAACCGTGGGGCAGATTGCCAATCTGCCGAGTCGCGATTGCCGCGAGACGAAAGAGAAAAGATACTGGAAGCTGCGCATCGCCGACTGTCGCGAGGGCGGCATGGGCCGGCACTTGAGGCGATCCTAGGCGCAGTCGAAGCGGGCTTTCGCGAAGGACGTGCCGCCGGCATAGCCAAGTCCCGCGATGCCTTCGCCGAGTTGCGCTTCAGCGAGTTTGGCCGCCGCCGGTTGGCGAGGTTTTTCAGTCGCTCGCGCACGCCGCGAGCAAGGGCGAAACGTAGTACTTAGGCCGAGCAGAATATGGAAGTCGAAGGTGCAACTCCTTGGGTCACCGACCTCACGATCGGCGCGGCGTTGCGACAGACGGCCGAGCGCTTCGCCGACCGCGAGGCGATGGTCTTCCCCCAGGCCAAAGTGCGGCTGACGTGGGCCGAGTTCGATCGGAGAGTGGATCGCGTCGCCCGCGGACTCCTGGCCATTGGCATGAAGCGCGGCGATCATTTTGGCGTCTGGAGCACAAACTGGCCGGAGTGGGTGCTCTTGCAGTTTGCTACGGCCCGCGTCGGCATGGTCTTGGTGACAATCAATCCGTCGTACCGCTCCGCGGAGCTTCAATATGCCCTTGCGCAGTCGGACCTACGCGGCCTGGCTCTTATCGAGCGATACCGGACCTCGTGCTATTTCGACCTTCTGCGAGAAGCCTGCCCGGAATTGAATACCGCGCGGCCCGGTGGGCTTCGCAGTGCCAATTTCCCGCGTTTGCAGTGGGTGATTCGCATGCGCGGCGCGGCGCATCCGGGCATGTTGTCGTGGGAAGACTTGGAAACGGCGGGCGACGCGATCGTTGCGGCGCGATTGCAAGAGGCTGAAGCCGCCTGCCGCCCCGGCGATCCGATCAATCTGCAATACACGTCCGGCACGACCGGCCTTCCCAAGGGGGCGCTGCTCAGCCACCGCAACTTGCTCTTAAACGCCTTTTACGCCGCCGAGCGGCAAGAACTTACTCCCAGCGACCGCATCTGCATCCCTGTTCCGCTTTATCATTGCTTCGGCTGCGTGTTGGGCACGCTGTGCGCCGCGGTCAGCGGTGCCGCGATGGTTTTTCCCCAAGAAGGCTTCGACCCGGCGGCGACCCTCCAGGCGGTCGAGGCCGAACGTTGCACGTCGATCTACGGCGTGCCGACCATGTTCATCGCGGAGTTGGAACATCCGACGTTCCGCGACCGAGACACGTCCTCGTTGCGGACCGGCATCATGGCGGGCAGCCCTTGCCCGATCGAACTGATGAAACGCGTCTCGGGCGAAATGGGCGCACGCGAAATCACGATCGCCTACGGCCAGACGGAGGCCTCGCCGCTTATCACGATGACCAGCAAAGACGACCCGGTGGAGAAGCGAGTGGGCACGGTCGGCCGGCCCTTCCCCGGCGTCGAGGTGAAAATCGTCGACGTTGTCACTGGCGCGGAAGTGCCGGACGGCCAGCAGGGCGAAGTCTGCGGCCGCGGCCATGACGTCATGCTCGGCTATTACAAACAGCCAGAGGAGACGGCCCGTGCGATCGACCCCGAAGGCTGGCTGCACACGGGCGACCTCGGCGTCCGCCAGCCCGACGGCTACTTCCGCATCACCGGGCGGAAGAAGGAAATGATCATTCGTGGCGGCGAGAACATCGCCCCCCGCGAGATCGAGGAACTTCTCTATCAACATCCCAAGGTCGAGCAAGTGTCGGTTGTCGGCGTGCCCGATACGAAGTTCGGCGAGGAGGTCGCTGGCGTGGATCAAGTTGAAGTCGGGCGAATCGGCCACCATCGACGAGATTCGCGAGTTCTGCCGCAAGCACCTGGCGCATTTCAAGGCCCCACGGTACGTCAAGTTCGTCGATAGCTTCCCATGCACGGTGACGGGTAAGATCCAAAAGTATCGCATTCGCCAACAGGCCATCGAGGAGCTTGGGCTACAGCAAGCGGCGGCGATTGAAACAGCGTAGGTTCCTTCTGCCGGAAGGAACTATTGCGAGCAGGGCGAGAGAACGAGCGTGAATCTGGTAACTGATTTCATACGTGCTGGTCCTTTCCGGCAGAAAGGACCTACTGAACCATGAACCAATCGTCAATTCTCGTTGCTGGCGGAAGTTCGGGCCTGGGCGCGGCTTGTGTGCGTCGGTTCGCGGCCGCGGGACGGCACGGCGTGATCGCCGACCTGAGGCCGCCGGAACCGTCGCTGCAGAAAGAGTGCGGTTCCTTGTTCGCCTACTGCCAGGCTGATGTGACCGACGAGGCGGCGATTCGCGAAGCGCTGGCAACGGCGCGGGAACGCTTCGGCCCGGTCCGCGGCGTCGTGGTGTGTGCTGGGGTGCTCAGCGCCACGCGAATACTCGGCCGGCAGGGCGTCTGCGAATTGAACGCATTTCGCCGCGTAGTCGAGGTGAACTTGATCGGCACCTTCAACGTGCTGCGGCTGGCCGCCGAAGCCATGCAGGGAAACGAGCCAGACGCCGATGGCGAGCGGGGTGTGATCGTCACTACCGCCTCGACCGCGGCGTTTGAAGGACAGGTCGGGCAGACGGCCTACGCAGCCTCCAAGGGTGGAATCGCGTCGATGACTTTGCCCGCCGCCCGCGAACTTGGCCGCTTCGGCATCCGCGTAGTCTCGATCGCGCCGGGCGTTTTCGAGACGCCGATGATGCACTCGACGACGGACGAGCAGCGGCAAGCACTGTCGTCGCAAGTTCCCTTCCCGCCCCGCTTCGGCCGGCCGGAGGAATTCGCCGCGCTCGTCGAGCATGTCATCGCCAATCACATGATCAACGGCGCGATCCTGCGTATCGACGGCGGCCTGCGAATGGCGGCGCGGTAACGTGGGGCAGATTGCCAATCTGCCAGACTATCGGTGACTAGCTCAAAAAAACTGCAGTGTGTGGCACGTCCTGAGCTTCAGGCGAAGGGCGTGGGAAGCCAAGAAACACGCCCTTCGCTTGAAGCTCATTGCGTGCCACCCGCCGAATATCACCGTGCCTCAAGCACCCGCTTCGCCAGATCAACAATTGCCGCGTTATCGCGATTGTTCACGCGCCCGAGGGCCGCGCAGATGCGGCCGGCGGACTGGCGGAGGAACAGTTCGGCCGAAGCGGGGTGCCAGGCAGGCGAGGTTTCGCCGGAATTGTCGCCCGAAAGCTCCGCATCGCGGCGGCTGAGCACGCAGACGGAAGCGTAGAGCTCCATCGCCGCCTCGGCGATCGGCTCCTGCACCAACTGCCGATCAAGGATCGCCTCGCGATTCCGCATCAAAGTGCTCACGACTGCGTGGCTGATGCGGCGGATCAATCGGGAAAGGACGCCGGCGTGGTCCACAAGTGCGGGCGAGCGGATCGGCGCTTGCGGGTAGTGCAGCATGCGCGGCAGAAAGCCGATGGCAAAGCGGCCTAAAACTGCCCGTTCGCGCCATGGATGGAAGAGCCCGTCACGCACCGCTCGCAATTCTTCCGCCGGGTCGCGCATGCCCACCAGGGCGATGAACGACGTGAGCACCTCGTTCGCCCCTTCGCCGATCATGTTGATCCGGGCGTCGCGGAGCATCCGCTCCAGCGGGCGGTCGGTGAAGTAGGCCGGCCCGCCGAGGATCTGGAATGTGTCGTTGACGATTGTCCAAAGGCTCTCCGTGCTATAGACCTTGAGCATCGCCGTTTCCAGCATGTAGTCCTCCAGGCCGCGGTCAATCAGTCCGGCGGTCACGGAGGTCATCGATTGCATGGCGTAGGTCCAAGCCGCCATGCGAGCGAGCTTCTTCTGCACCAGCTCGAACTCGCCCAGCCGCTGGCCAAACTGGATACGCGTCCGCGCGTGCTCGGCGGCCAGCCGCAGCGACGTGATGGCCATGCCCGTGCAGCACGCGCCGAATGTCGTGCGGCCAAAGTCCAGCACCGTCAGCGCGATCTTCAGTCCCTTCCCCAGCGGCCCAAGGATGTTTTCCCTTGGGACGCGCATGTTCTCGAAGGCGAGCCGGGCGGTGGCTGTTCCGCGGATGCCGAACTTCTGCATCCGCGGTTCGACGATCTGAAAGCCCGGCATGTCCGGCGTGACGAGAAATGCCGTCACCGCCGTATCCTTCTTGCCGGGAACCGCCGTGCGGGCCATGACGGTCAGCACATCGGCAATTGATCCGTTGGTGATGTAGCGTTTCTGACCGTTGAGGATGTAATGCTCGCCTTCCTCGGAGAGCGTCGCGGTGGTCTGCACATTGGCGGCGTCCGAGCCGGCCTCGGGCTCGGTCAGCGCGAAGGCCCCCAGCTTGCGGCCAGCGACCAAGTCCGGCAGCCAAAGCCGCTTTTGCTCCTCCGTGCCGAAAAGCAGAAGTGCCCTCATGCCGATCGAATGATGGGCGTTGACGAAGATCGAAGTCGAACTGCAGCGCAACCCCAACTCTTCGAGGATGCGACAGTAGGCCAGTTGAGTGAAGCCTCGCCCCCCGACCGATTCCGGCGCCGTCATTCCGAGCACGCCGAGGCGCGCCAAGCCGTCGATCACGCTGCGCGGTACATCCGCCTGGCCGTCGATTTCGGCCGGATCGAGATTCTCATCGCAGAACGCCTTGAGTTCCTGGAGCGCCGCGGCCACTTTCGGCCGTTCGTCGTCGGACAGTCCGGGATAGGGGAACGCCAAGTCGCCCGCCAGCCGTCCCCAATAGAGTTCTTTGGCGACGCTCCGCCGTCGCGGCCCGGAGAAGAGCAAGTCCTCGGCCTGGCGGACCTGCTGCTGTTGACGTTCGTCGAATGTGGTAGTGTTCATGATCGTCTTCGTGCCGTAGTAATTCTACCAATTCGGTTCGCGTCGTTCGTGGAAGGCAGCCAATCCCTCGCGGGCCTCGTCGCCATGCCGCGCACGCGAATGGAACTCCAACGCCCGTGCAAATAAATGGTGGCGATCGACCGGGGCAAGCTCCCGCAACAAGCGCTTGGTTTGCTGGACGGCGTGTGGACCTCCTTTCAGGACCGCGGCGGCGATATGCTGTGCCGCGTTCATAAGTTGGTCGGCCGGAACGACCCGATCGACGAGACCCATGCCAAGCGCCCGCTGGGCATCGACCGGCTCGCCCAACAAAAGGAGCTCGCGGCGATCGCCGTCGCGCAGGCGGCCACCCAGGGCGACGGTTGCCAAGGCTGGCACCAGTCCGCGACGTACCTCCGGCAAACAAACCTTCAAGTCGTCCGACGCAATGACGAAGTCGCAACAAGCCATCAAACCGGCCCCGCCGGCATAGGCCGCGCCGTGGGCGGCGGCGACCGTCACCTGCGGGAAGTCGCTGAGAGTTTGAAACGTCCGGGCGACGCACATCGCGCTGCGTTCGGACAGTTCGGCTTCCGCCGCTTCGTCGAGATCCAGGCCGGCGCAAAACCCGGCGCCGCGCCGCGCAGAATCACGACGCGAAACTGCTCCTGCGAGGCAAACGCCTCCAGCGTCTCGCACAATGCGTCCATCAGCGCGATGGAAAGCGCGTTGCGCCGTTCGGGTCGGTTGAGCGTGAGGACGACAATTGCGTCGCCCAACTGCTCCATTGTCAAGACGCGATCGCTCATGATATGTCCTCCAGCGGCATTTCCAGAAGCACCTGGCCGAGCGCCTTGCCCTGCACGTCAGTTCGCAAGGGGTTTGCGAGAATCCCGCAGATGACAAAATTCAACGCGCCCAAGTTTGGCACCTCGTAGCGCGTAACGCGGCCAACGTCGTCAATGCCAAGATACGCCGCCACGCGTGACTCGGTAATTTCGCGGCATAGGCGGGAGTAATCGTCAGGATTGCGGACGATGACCGCGATATTGGCGTTGATCCCTTTGTCGCCGCTACGGGCGCGTGCCACATCAATAAGTCGCCGCGGGGCTCCCTCGCCTCGGTGTTCCGTCCTTGGCGCAGATTGCCAATCTGCCGTGCTCGTTATATTCTCGCTTGCGGTTTCGCGCTTCCGATCCACCGAGTTCATAGCAGGTTGGCAACCTGCTCCACTAGCGAGCGTCTTCACCTTTGGCGTCACGCTCTGGCATGGCACAAGGCATGGCCAATAACGATAAAAAGGCTGAACATTCGGTCGGCCGGCGGCGTATCCGGTTGTCCCCGGCGGGCCGGCCGTTACCAGCGGCATCAATTCGCGAGAAAATCGCTCGATGGCCGCGCGGTCATTGTCTGCCACGCTGACGCGGAGAACCACCTCAGTAAGCTGCGCGGCAAGCGCATGATCGACGCCTTGCGGACGGCAGGCCCCGGCACCTAAACATTCGACGAGCGAATCGCGAAACGTGGTTCCTCTCGCTGCAAGCCCCGCCAGAACCATCTCGCCGGCACGCCGTGCCTTGGCATAGGCGTCGAGCCCATAGACGGTCAGTTCTCCTTGTGCCCGGTAACCATCCTGATACGTCGCGCTCACCTTGTATGTCTCTGGGGCCGGTCGGCCGCGTGCGCCGCGAATGGCAACGCGGTCGTTGCCAAGGTCATCGACCTCAAGCCCCAGCAGCGAGAGCGTGACATCGGGCGAGAGATACGCGCCGGATCGCCGATCTCGTACAGCAGTTGTTCTTTCACTGTTTCTTCGCAGACTCGCCCGCCACTGCCGCGAGGCTTCGTGACGACGCAAGTGCCGTCTTCCGCAACTTCGGCAATCGGAAAACCGATACACGCCACGTCGGGCGTTTGCAGCCAGTCGGTGGCGATTCCGCCGGTGAGTTGCGTGCCGCATTCGATCAAATGGCCGGCCACGGTCGCGCCGGCCAGACGGTCCCAGTCGTCCCACGTCCAGCCGAACCAATGCGCGCATGGCGCGACGGTCAAACTGGGATCGGCCACTCGGCCGGTAATCACCAGGTCCGCGCCTTGGACGAGGGCATCCGCGATCGGCCGGCTGCCAAGATAGGCATTCGCTGTTACGAGTCGATCTTCCACTTCCGTGATCGGCTGGCCGGTGTCGAGGTTCCGTAACAATTCGTCGTCCGCGCCACCCCGGCGGACCAGGTCAAGAACATCGTCGCCGCTGACAATGGCGATAGTCTTATCTCCGCAACCGGCCTCGCAGGATTTCGGAGCAGGCTTCGGCGCAGCCCCGCGGATTGAGCCGCCCGCATTCGTTACTACGCGACATCGTCCGCCGTCGCGCCAGTAGGGAGCAATTGAGCGAACGATGTCGGCAAAGTCGCGCGGCCAGCCGGCCGTTGGATCGCGCGAGCGCTGCAAGGCCAGGATCGACATCGAGACCTCGGCAAGAAAGTCGAGCGTCAGGAAGTCGAGGTCCGGTTCCCGCGCGAGCATCTCGGCGGCGGCGTCCAGGCGGTCGCCCCAGAAGCCGTGGGCATTGCCGATGCGAACGGGTCGAAGCATTCGTTTCTCCATTTACATCTGGAACACGCCCGTGCGAAACTCGCCCCACGTCGATTTTTCGGGGATCATCGTGAGCGCTGCGCTCAGCCACTGCCGCGTTTCGCGTGGGGCGATGATCGCATCGACCCAGCCGCGGGCGGCCCCGTAGCGGATGTCGGTCTGCTCTTCGTATCGCTGGCGGCTTTCCTCGCGGAGCCGCTGCTTGTCCTCGTCCGAAATCGTCTTGCCTCCGCGCCCGGCATCGCGGAGGCGGAGTTGCAATAGCGTGTCGGCCGCCTGGTCCGCGCCCATCACGGCATAGCGCGCGGCGGGCCAGGCGACGATCAACCAGGGGTCGTACGCCTTGCCGCACAGGGCATAGCTACCGGCACCGAACGAACCGCCGACGATGACCGTCAGCTTCGGCACGACGCTATTGCTGACGGCGTTGACGAGCTTGGCCCCGCTGCGAATGATGCCTGACTGTTCGGCCTGCTTGCCGACCATGAAACCCTGTACGTCCTGAAAAAAGATGATCGGCAGCGCCGTCTGATTGCATTCCAGCACAAATCGGGCGGCCTTTTCCGCCGAGTCGCCGTAGAGCACTCCGCCGATCTGAATCTCGCCGCTGGCCGAACGGCTCATTTTCCGCTGATTGGCCACCACCCCTACCGGCCGGCCGCCAATCCGGGCGAAAGCCGTCACCACCGTGGGGCCGTATTCCTCGCGGAATTCGTTGAGCGAGCCCGCGTCCACAATGCACGAAAGCAAATCCCGCGATTCATATTCACCGTGCCCATCAGCCGAGACGAGTTCGTAAACCGTCTCCGCGTCTTTCTCCGGCCCGAATGAGTCGTCAGCCGGCGTATTTGCTCGTGGCAGGAAATCGATAAGCGATCGCAAGCGCGCGAGGCAAGCATGGTCGTCCGGCTCGCGATAGTCGGCCGTGCCGCTGATGGCTGCGTGCATTTTCGCGCCGCCAAGTTCTTCTGGGTCGGGCGCTTGACCAATAGCCGCCTTGACCAGCGCGGGACCGGCCAGATACATCTGACTGCCTTCGGTAATCAACAGCGTATCGGAAAGCACCGGCAGATAGGCGCCGCCGGCGACGCAATTGCCCATCACCGCGGCGTACTGCGGGATCTGACTTGCAGATATCACCGCGTTATTGCGAAAGATCCGCCCGAAATCGTCCTCGTCCGGGAATATCTCGTCCTGCATCGGGAGGAACACACCGGCGGAATCGACGAGGTAGACCAGCGGCAGGCGGAACCTCATCGCGACGCGCTGGGCGCGGAGCACCTTCTTGACGGTTTGCGGGAAGAAGGCCCCGGCCTTGACCGTCGCGTCGTTGGCGACGACCATGACCGGCCGGCCGTGGATGTGCCCGATGGTTGTCACGACGCCAGCGGCTGGGACTTCGCCCCATTCGGGATACATCTGCCAGGCCGCCCAGAGTCCGAGTTCCAGCCGCGGAGCGCCCTCGTCCAACAATTCTTCAAGCCGCTCTCGGGCGGTCAGCCGTCCGAGTTGCTTCTGCCGCTGCCTGCCTGCTTCGTTTCCCCCTTGGCGAATTATCGCTTCCTGGGCTTCGATGTCGCGCGTGGCGTCGGCGAGCGATTTCGTCGGCCCGTTCGGCCCGCGGCGTTGAATCATAGCGATGAAGCCTTTGCGGCTGAATTCAACGATTTGGAAACGGCTACTATCAACCTTCGACAAGTACAACGAATTGCGGGTGACCGATCGGATCCGTCCGTCGCTCAAGTTGAAACCTTTTGCCTAACACATCCGAGCGAATCCATCGTTGTTTCCCGCCGACTGGAACATACCCGCCCGCGGTATGCCGCAGGATTTCAAAGGTCAGGGCGTCGTCGCGAACATCAACGAGCCAGTACTCCGGCACTCCCGCCTTCCAGTAAAGTTCTCGCAAGACAACCGTGTCTTTGCGAACGGAGTTCTTGCTGACTATTTCGAGCAGCATGTCGGGCGCACCTTCCAACTCCATAATTCCTTGATCCGCCTTTTCGACTAGACGTAGGCGTCCGCTGGTCACCGTCTCCCATGCAAAGAATAGTCCGTCCGGCTCGGTGGAAAGCTCGGCACTTTCGTTCGTCAACAACATTCGATCGGGAACATAGCGGCCGCTGGCGGCAGCTTGTACGACGCCCATGATGGCAAAGTCGAATGCTGCCTTCACCTGATTGTGTGTGAGGAACTCTTCCATGCTCAAATCCACCCAAATGTCCGAACCGAGATAGGCAACGTCGCCGGTCGTTGGTGCGTCCGCGGACACGCGCCAGGCGCGAAATGAGGCAAGATCGTCTACCCACGACGGAATGACGACTTTCCCTTCGATGATGATTCCGCGCTGCCGCGGAGAAGCTACGGTTGACATGATTTGCGTCGGCTTCAGACACTTTTTCGAGGGGGCCTGCCCCGCCTCCTATCTAATCGTCGCTTAGCGACGTAGGAATGTCAAGAGTGACCCGCTGGCGTTGCGGTGTTGGCGTACTCGGGTCACGACGATCAGTCCGGCGGCTACGGGACTGCAAGTGCGGTGACGAATTCCTTAACCGTCGTCGCGTCGAGGTGGTCCAGATCTTCGAACCACTCGACAAGCCGCTCGACCGTTTCCGGCGGCAGCCGCGTCGCGGCGTTCGTCCTGAACTTTTCAAAAAGCAACGGCCGGGCCTCGGCGCGTCGCCGACGGTGGCCCAGCGGATACTCGATCTCGACTCGCTCGCTCCCGGTGCCATCGCGGAATTCGACCTGCACGCTGTTGCCAATCGAGCGCTTGTCCGGGTCGAGGTAGTCTCGCGAATAACGCGGCTCCTCGACGACTTCCATTTTCTCTCGCAATCGGTCGATCCGCGGATCGCTCGCCGCCTCATCTTCATAGTCTTCGGCGGTCAACTTGCCGTGCAGCAGGGCGACGGCCGTCATATATTGGATGCAGTGGTCGCGGTCAGCCGGGTTGTGGAGCGGGCCGCGCTTGTTAATGATCCGCATCGCCGATTCCTGGGTTTCGATCGTGATGCGGACGATCTCTTCCAACCGCCCTCGGACTTGCGGATGCAATCGCAAGGCCGCCTCGACTGCCGTCTGCCCGTGGAACTCGGCCGGGAACGCCACTTTGAACAAGACGTTTTCCATGACGTAACTCCCCAGCGGCCGGGCGAGCTTAATCGTCTGTCTGCGGAAGAGGCTGTCCTGAAAACCCCAGGTCGGCGCGGTGAGCGCGGTCGCGTAGCCCGGCTCGCCGACCCGCGTCCAAAGCGCGAGCCGCACCGCCCGGCTTGCCGTATCGCCGGCGGCCCAGCTCTTGCGGGGGCCGGTGTTCGGCGCGTGTCGATAGGTCCGTAATGCTCCGCCGTCGATCCAGGCGTTGCTGACCGCGTCGGCGATCTGCGACTGATTCAGACCAAGCATCCCGGCCACGACCGCCGTGGAGGCGACCCGCACGAGCAACACGTGATCCATCCCCGCGCGATTGAACGAGTTTTCCAGAGCCAGCACGCCTTGGATTTCGTGGGCGCGGATCATAGCGGTCAAAACGTCCCGCACCTGTAGCGGCGGCCGGCCGGATGATTCGGGCTCGCGGTCAAGCCAATCGGCGACAGCCAAGATTGCGCCGAGATTGTCCGAAGGATGCCCCCACTCGGCCGCCAGCCAGGTGTCGTTAAAGTCCAACCAGCGGATCGTGGCGCCGATGCAAAATGCGGCCTGTACCGGATCGAGCTCATAGGATGTGCCGGGAACGCGTGCTCCGCCTTTCAAATCCGCACCGGGCACAACCGGTCCCAGCAGCTTCGTGCATTGGGGGAACCCAAGTGCCAACATCGCGCAGCCGAGACTGTCCATCAGCGAGAGCCTCGCCGTGGCGAAGGCTTCGTCGGAAAAGCCGCCGTCCGTGCAGACGTAGGCGGCTATCTGTGCGAGAACGTCATCCACTTGGCGAGTTGGTGCAAGATTTTTCGTCATGTCGGGCAAACTTTGTAGGGTGGGACAAGGTCGCTTCAGGCGAGCGCCGGCCCACCAAACTAATCACGACTGGTGGGCCGGTGCTCGCCGAGGCTCGCTGGTCCCACCCTACGGTCTACGATCGATCTTCAATCCGCACGTACGCCCGCGGGGCCGGGCCAATATAGTCGGCGTCTGGCCGGATCAGGCGATTGTCGCCACGCTGCTCCAGGATATGCGCGGACCAGCCGCTGATCCGCGACAGCACGAACAACGGCGTAAACAGCCGCTGCGGAATATCGAGATAATGATAGAGAAGCGCGCCGTAGAAGTCGACATTGGGAAATATCCGCTTTTCTCGCCACATTACTTCCACGATCCGGCGGCCGACGTCGTAGAGCTGGCGGCGTTCCGCGTTGTCGGCCAATTGCTCGACGATCGGCTCGATTACGCGGCTCCGTGGGTCGTATTCGCGATAGACGCGATGCCCGAACCCCATGATCTTTTCCTTGGCGGCCAATGCCGTGAGAATGCCCTTTTCCGCCCCATCGGGCGTCGCAAAGCGGAAGATCAAGTCCAGCGCCGCTTCGTTTGCCCCGCCGTGCAACGGCCCTCGCAACGTGCCGATTGCCGCCGTCACGGCCGAATAGAAGTCGGACAGCGTCGACGCGGCGACCCGAGCGGCAAACGTCGAGGCGTTGAACTCGTGCTCCGCGTAGAGTATTAGCGAGACATTCAGCGCCTGGCGGTCGCGATCGCTGGGCGGCCGGCCGTGCAGCAGTTCCAGAAAATGTCCGGCAAGACTTGTTTGCGTGGAACGAAGATCGATCCGTTTGCCGAAATGGCTGGCGTAATGCCAGTCCAAAAGCATCGAAGGCAGCGACGCCAGGAGGCGGTCGGCAAGTTGATCACCAGCGGTCTGATTGACTTCAGGCTCAATGCAGCCCAGCGCCGAGCAGCCGGTGCGGAGCACGTCCATCGGATGCGCCGAGGACGGCAGCTCGGCCAGAATGTCCCGCAGGGCGTCGGGCAAGTCCCGCTTGCCCATCAAGCGACGTTGATACTCCGTCAATTGCGATTGCGTCGGCAGCGAGCCATGAATCAATAGATGGGCGACTTCCTCGAACTCGGCCGCTCGGGCGAGGTCTTCAATCGCGTAGCCCCGATAGGTCAGACCCACGCCTTCTTTGCCAACCGTGGAAACGGCCGTTTGCCCAGCGGTAACTCCCGCCAGTCCTCCGGCCTTATGCGTATCGCCGGCCTTCGTCGTCATTCTCCTTGCTCCTGTTCATTCTGGAAGGCTTGCACCCGCCGTTCATATTCATGGTAATTCAGCACGCGATACAGGTCTTCTCGGGTCTGCATGGCGGAAAGCAAATCGTGTTGCGTGCCTTTTGCGCGTAGCGTGGAATAAACGCGTTCTGCCGCGGCGCTCATCGCCCGAAAGGCCGTCAAAGGATAGAGAACGAGCCGCACACCCGCCGCGCGAAGTTCGTTTAAGTCCAAAAGAGGACTGCGGCCGAACTCGGTCATGTTGGCCAGCACGGGCGCCGGCACCGCCTGTGCAAAGCGGCGGAATTGGTCGGCATCCGCCAGCGCTTCAGCAAAAATCATATCGGCGCCAGCCTCGACATAGCGGCACGCCCGACCGATGGCCGCATCCAGCCCTTCGACCGCCGCCGCATCGGTGCGGGCCATGAGTACAAAGGCTGCATCCGTCCGCGCATCGACGGCGGCCTTCAGGCGGTCCATCATCGCTGCTTGCGACACGACGCGCTTGCCCTCGCGGTGGCCGCAGCGTTTGGCGTCGGTCTGGTCTTCCAGGTGGATGGCCGCCACGCCGGCGCGGATCATTTCCCGCACCGCTCGCGCAATCGTCAGCGGACTACCCCAGCCCGTATCACAATCGACCAAGAGCGGCACGCCGGTCGCGCCCGTGATTCGCCGCGCGTCCTCCAGCACGTCGCCAAGCGTCGTTACCGCGAGATCGGGCAGGCCGAAAGAGGCGTTCGCGACGCCCGCGCCCGAGAGATAAACCGCGCGGAATCCGGCCTCTTCCGCCAGCCGTGCGCAATAGGCGTTGATGACCCCGACGACCTGCAACGGCCGCTCCGCCTCAACCGCCTGTCGCAAGCGCTGTCCGGCCGAATCACTCATCGCCTTGGACCTCGTGCATCGTGAGTAGTGTTCCCAAGATAATGCCTAGAATCAGTGATGCAATGCTTGCTGCACAGGCGGTGGATAAGATCGGTTGTTTCCGCTAATCCGGCCACTCGCTCGTTGGCTGTCGTTGAGCGCCGGCTGCATCATCCTCGTCCGGCAAATCGGAAAAGAGATCGAGTTGCCCGCGGCGGGGCTTGCTTTTGATCGGGACGTCGCGGGCTGCCTCGGCCGCTACCAGCTTCTCTTTGTGCATACGCATGAAGTTGCGCTCATGCGAGGTAAGTGCTTCTCCGCGGCTGTATTTTTCGAGAAGAAAATTGTAACGCCAACCGTCGCAGTCGAAGGGGGCTCCGTCATAATAATAGGTGTCGCGCACCGGATCGTACGTTGCGTAGACCTCAAAAGGCGGATCCGGCAACACGCAGGCTCAATGATTCAGGCTCTCCCATTTATCGAAAATCCAGGGTGGCTCCGTCACAGATCGCCTCCAAGATTTGCGCCTGTTCCGGTTCGAGCTTCACGAGCATCGCCAGAACATTCAGGACGTTGATTAGTTCGGTCGTATAATCGTGCGGCCAGCGGTCGTATTGGATTTCGCCGAGCTTCGAGGGTGGTCGGCGGTCGCCGATAATCGGTCGCTCTCGATTCTTTTTACGGTAGCTGAACCACTGCGTCAATACCCGCTTTCCGGAGACCTCATAATTCCACACGGCCTCAGGCACGTAGTCCACGAAACCCTTGCCAACAAGCAAGCGGCGCTTGCCAGCATCATAACCGATTTCGTCGGGCATGGAAGCGGTGTCGCCGGGAATCTCGCCGTTTTTGGGAACGCGCGGGGGTTTTCAGTTTTGCAGCCGCGGCGGCCCTGGCGGGCGATCGGAGTATCGGAGAAGAATCTGGCTATTAGAATCCCGCCGCATCGGCTAACCGGAATTCTCGCCCTAGCACCGGCTTTTTCGCGTCGTGGTCGTAACGAACCGTCCACCAACGCACGCCATCCAGGAATAGAATCATTACCCGCCCGTAGCTGCGGTGCTCAGCAAGTACCTTGTCCGCTTCGCCGTCGCGCTGATAATTGAGCTTGGGATCGGCAAGCAGCGCGTTGTCCTCCTTCTTGCGTCCGGAAACCCCGATAACGAAGTCCGGGTAGAACCCGCGGCCGTCCGGCATCAGCACGTTCACGGACCAAGGCTTGTGCGGTAAGTTGCGGTGCCACCACAGAACCAAGTTATTCACATTGCGGTCCAGAAGCTCGGCAAATGGGACTTCCCAAGAGTTCATATTGGGCGGCATTACTCCGTAGACATTGCGCGGCGAGGATGCCAACGGTTCGGGCCAGTCCAATCCGCCCGGAAGTTCGGCCGCCTCCCGAATTTCGGCATGTTGCCCGATTGCCGCCTTTTGCGCCTCGTGAAGCAACTGCGGATGCGTTGCAAGAATTACATTGAGAAAGTGCGCCACCTTCGCTGGGTCGTCGGTCTCGCTCATCGCCTCCTCGACCTTCCTTAGCAGCGCCCGCCGCAACTCGCGCGGCTCGAATATCTTGTTCGTCAACGGCGCCTTTTACCCCTTGTTGCGTATCCTATTCCGGCCTCAAAAGGGCATCAAGAATCTTGACACAACGCTCGCGAAGTTTGCCCGTATTGGCCTCGAAGAACCCCTCCAAGTCAAATCCGACGACGTTTCGGAAGAACGCATACGTGCAAGCGGTCTCGTCCTCCGAGAGGACGCCAGTCAGGACGAGCATTTTGGCGTTTCGGTATCGGCGGATCACCGGACGACTTGCTTGTGTCGAAATGATAGCAACAATTGGTAGATAGTTCTCCGCTGCGGCGTTTAGGCCGAACCGAAGATCGGCATTTTGTCGCTTGGCGTCAGCACTCTTGTAACCTTGTCTTGCCTCAAAGACCGCTCCGCGTAGTTGATGGATTCGGTCAGGTTGCATATCGAGAAATCGCCCGCAGTTTTCGAGCCAGCTCGCGACACGTCCCGTGGCGTCGCCCGTGAGGTGTTCCAGATCTATGCGGCCGTCCAACGTAAGGGTAGCCATCTTCCCGTCGTCTTTCTGTACCTCGCACGCCCAAGCGACCTCCTCATGCGACAGGTCCAATTCGTCTTGGAGAATCGTCCGGAAGAGGCGGTCCCATCCCGCTCCGAGTTGGCGATAGATCGAAGTCATCCCGCCTGCAGCTTTGTGGGCTGCATACATAAGGTCGGAGTCAATACCAACCCAGTGATAGAACGGGTCGTCCCCATAGAGCTGTCGAAATTGTTCGAGGCTGATCCCGTCTTCTTCGTCCGTCCCGAACTTCGGCTTGTAACGGGCGCACGCCGCCAACGGATCGAGAAGCAAATCAATGTACGTCGCGTTTCTTACGGGGTCGATCATTAAGTTCGCTCCATGAACACAATAGCCTCATAGAGTCCGTTCTTGCTTTGCCGCTTTCGAAGTTTTTCGATGCTTGTGAGTCGGAATCCGAACTCGCCGAAGATTTCGGCAAGTATTTCGTCGCTCGGGAGCGGATGGTCGTAGAACTTGCTGTTCCCAATCACGTAGGCGAGCTTTGCTTTCTTCGCGCAGACCTTCGCCACCTCACTCGCGTGGGTGTAGAGGTCATTGAAATACTTCGTGACATAATGGGCCATCAGCGGGCCGGACCCGTTGATGTCGTTCGTATACTTTCCGAGGGATTCCCGGATGAGATTGTTCGCGGGTTCGACACCGGCCGAGAGCACCGATGTCGCTTTGCCCCACGTTCCGCCGATAGCATCCGTCTCCATTTCACCCACGGCCGAAGGCGACTGTATGAGATCGAGAAAGAACAAATGCGGACGAGTTTCGCGTGCGTAACTGAAGCGGTTCGGATAAGGCGGTGATGTGATGATTGCTGTGGGCCTAATCGTCTTAGGAAGCACTTTGCTCAGTTCCTTGCTGTTCCCAGCGTAGACGGTCACATCGGCGCACGGGCGAGACCGCATTGCTTCGAGATCATTCAAAATCTCTTCGCATTTGTCGGACAAGAACTGAGCGACCCCCACGGTTGGCAGGGGCTTCTCCGCGTAGGTTAATGAGACGCGGTTATGCTTCGCATTTGAAACGGGAATGAGGATGCTCGCAACGGCCATTTTTATGAGGTCAGTCGAATTCTCAGGCATTAGGCCAGAAACCATTTTGCGGAGTTTCGCAACCTGACCGAGGTTCCCAGGGGACCACCAGCGTTCCGGGTAGCTGATCGCTGGGATGTATTCCTGGTTTTCTTTCACAAGCTTTTCCGCATCAGCGTCCGTAGTTGGGACTTTGCAATCGTGTCGAAACCGTTCGATAAAGTTGTCGAACGCGGCGTGAAGCGGTCCCAGATCACGGTAGGTCCGTGTTTTCACATGCCCAACGAACCGGAGATAAGGATTCAGCTCAACACTGCATGAGGGGATTCCCAAGTATTTCATGCAAAGAGGTACCGTCCCGACTCCACTGAACGGGTCGAGAACGTAATCGTCTTCCGCCAGCCGAAAATGATCAGCAATGTCGTGAGCGAGCCGGGGCGAAAAGCTCGGAGTGAGGCGGTACCAACGATGGATTGGTCGGCTCAGTTTTCCTTGGAAGGTCACGTCCTTTACAGACCGGTTCGTAAATTCACCTGCGTCGAACAGCGTTCTTTGCTTTCCCTTCACGCTCCCCTCCGCGAATTCCTGAGAACTGTTTTGGCTTGACGCCGCCCATTATCACCGAAAGCGCATCATTCGGCAACGGTCGCACTTTGAAAGTCGTTGAAAATCAAAAAGGGCGCAAAACTGGCGCAACAGGTCCTCGACTAATATCAGCCGCTGATACATAAACTCACGCCAAGTCGAATGCCGCCAGGAATCGTTTATCTCGACGAAGCGGTCGTTATAGACGAAATCGCGGTTCCCCGTGTTGTATGGCGGATCGATATAGATGCACTTCACCCGTCCGGCGTGGGTCATGCGGAGATACCGCAAGGCGTCGAAGTTATCGCCCTCGATGATGAGATTCCGCCAGGGTGCATCGCCGACGCACTGCTCCGGAACCAAGTCCAGCGCGACGAAATCCGCATTGACGGCCCTGTCGCGCTCAATTTCGTTGGCTTCCCAAACGAGACCGAATCGCGTCGCGTCGCGGCGGTCCCGCGCCTCCAGAAGGCGGACAAGTTCGTCGTGGGAAAGGTCGTTATACCGCGGGCGCGTCGCCGCATCCAGGAGAGAACTCATGCCTTTTGCCATACCTTGCAGATTCTTGAGCGGAGGTTATAGGATACCACGCGAGGGCGGCGCCGGAAACGGGTTTGAAACGGTACTAATAAGTCGTTTTGACGCGCCATTTCCCTCCGGTTCGACTGTTCCCGCCAGAACTTAAAACTAAAGTGCGACCCGCCTCGCCGAACTATTGTGAATCTTGAGCGAACGGAATTACTTCTGGAAGGTCCCCCTCGCCCAGAAGTCGCGCTTTGGGACCTTTCGGTACCAAATAGCCAGGCGGCAGCCCGGCCAGTTCCTCCACGTCCCTCGGAGCCAACGCAAGCCTCGTTGGCATATCCTGAGGGTCGACAATTCTGTGTTGTGCTAATAGTTCAATAGACTTCAAAAGAAATCTCGGCTCCTCGGGCGGTAAGACATCGTCAAGCGGCTCCTTTGTACGCCATTTTCGGCGGCCCAAATTCATCCAGAGGCGCTGCTCCTGGCCTTCGGAAATAACGCAAATCTGTCCGGCCCGCTTAAGCATCGCCTGAACCGAAACACCCCATTTGCTCTTTAATGCAACACAACGGTCCAGCGTAATCACGCCGAGGTCTTCTCGAAAAGCTTCGGCGGGAAGCAGAAACGCACTCGCGAAGCGATGAGCTTGATTCTCAATCAACTTAAACAGGTGGTCTTCTCTCTGCGGTAACTGTCGGAACTGGCGATGCAATATCATGTGCCCCAACTCGTGCGCAATATCGAATCGGGAGCGAACGGCGACATGCTTTTGCCGCATTGAGGATCACATAGGGCCTGCTTTCATCCGCTCGCCATTCAGAGAACGCATCCAGTGTATCTGCATCCAGATCGCAGCGCGCCACGACGGTTCCTTGATTTTCGAGGAGCCAAACCATGTTACTTACCGGCCCGTCTCCTAGCCCAAATGAACGTCGAACGTCCGATGCGATCTCTTCAATCATCGCCTCATGGATATTGGCCGGGTCGGATGGGAGGTCAAACTGTGGGAAGCCGACCGACGGAAACTGCACGAATTGCCGAAGAAAAGCAACGATTGCCCGCAACCATCCGTAACGTCTTTCGGCGGCAACTCGCGCCGCTTTGTCGCGCTGCTCATCGACCGGTAAAACACCACGCCCGTGGGGCTATCGTCCGACTTCCGCAAGAAAAAGTCGAACGGCAGATTGAGCGCACGCGCAATGCCGCGCATGACGTTAGGCGAAGGTGATTGAATGCTGCTCTCGTACTGCGAAATCGCCGCGCGTGTTACGCCAACAAGACCGGCGAGCGTGACTGCCGAAAGACCACGCGCCTCCCTCGCCTCGCGCAAGCGCCCGCCCCGAAAACCAGGGGTGCCAGGTCTCATGCGCTTCCGTCCTTCGCGGTACGACCAGGAAGCAACTGAGGCATGGGCTCTTCAACCTGTTCGACGTTCGAGCGCGACACCGGAAGCCAAAGCCGTGCGGGTTGACACAACTGCTGGAAACTCGCGGAAGAGATCGATCCCCGACGGAAAGTAACCATCGTAGGTGTTGTTTGGGAAACGAATTACCGCGAACGCCGGCATGGACTTGTCGGCTGGATTGGCTCCATGTAACAAAATCCCATAAAGTTTGATTTCGTCGTCCGAGCCCGCGGGCGGACCGTGCGCAGCTTGTTCTTCGTCGTTGAATAGCAAAAGCTGGCGATTGTTCGCTGCATAGACCTGGCGGTAATGCGCCGGCCGAACTAACACGTCCGGGTCGCCAACCGAACTCGCGGTCAGCGCGACGGGTCCGCAACGCACCAACGTATGACGCCACCAACTCTGCTGCCCGCGTTCACAAATCGCGCGCTCAGAGGTCGCCACAACGCCGGGCACCAACTTTGCCGCTTCTCGTAGCGACTGCTGTAGGAAGGTGCGCCGCAGGAACGGCAACGTGTTCTCCGCCTCGTCGTCTTCGAGCATAGACTCACAGCGATCAAAGGCGACCACATAACAGTCGAAAACCGCTAATAATGCTGCCTTCAGGAATTCGCGGGGGACATTCTCCAAGAACTGGGTTTTGTAGGTTGCTACCTCCATGATCGGATCCTTTCATCCTATCTACGGGCTATTTAGTGCATCATGGTACTGTTAGTTATGCGTCATGGGCGCGGTTAATTGTTAAGTTATATTTCTGCGACACCGCCCTGTCAAGTCCTAAATGCCGCGAGATTCCGATTTCGCCATCGTGGCGACGCTGGTTCACGAT
Source organism: uncultured Planctomycetia bacterium (assembly GCA_963707295.1). Taxonomy (GTDB): domain Bacteria; phylum Planctomycetota; class Planctomycetia; order Pirellulales; family Thermoguttaceae; genus JANXQG01. Next base: position 2,053,586 of record CAVPPL010000004.1, on the reverse strand, counting down.
CGGCGCTGTCTGATTCTGCGTAATTCCGTGAGATAATTGGCACCCGCGAATACATGTCACGTCTATCCAAACCCCACCTTGGTGGGGCACGACGTTCCGAGCTTGGCGACCGCCCGGCCGCAGAAAAATATTTTTCCTTCACGCAAATTCCCGCCGCGCTCGGCCGGAATTTGCGGCCGACGCCGAAGTCCTTACTTGACAAGGGTTTACGGCGACGAAGGACCGCCGGCAAGCCAATCCATGCCCGTTGGCGCAAACATAAGCCGTTCACGGAAAGTGTTGCCTGGCAACGACTTAGATCACAAATGTTCGCGTTTTCCTTACAATCGTTGACAACATTTGTAAACTGTGGTATGCTGACGGGAAACAAAGACAGGGAGAAGTGGATAGTGAACAGTGGATAGTGATTAGTGACCGGACGGACGAGATGAAGGATGCAAGATAAGAGATTGAGCCACGGATAGAACCTGGATCAAATACGGCTTACGTCCATGTTTCTGTCCCCCATTTGTCTGTAAACAATGCCGAACGTAATCCTGACCGCAAGAAACCGCGTCATGACACGCAAACTTTCCTGCCAAAATGGCGGTCGGGCGGGAGATGCGCCCCAACCCACACCTCCGGGGCATATCGGACCCGCCGGCCTTGTTCGCGTCGTAAGTCATTTGTTGGCACGTGTTTACGTCGGCCGGGCGCGATGCGCCCGAGGGGACAAAAAACGCGAGGGCGGGGCGCAGCTCCGCTCGCGAACGTTTTTTCCACGCAATTTCAAAACGGCGGCGCGGGCCACTCCGGCGGATGGGAGACAAAAGATGAGAGATAAGAGATGAAGCCACCGAGTGAACACAGATCGAACAGAGATTGTGTCCGTGTTCAATCCGTGCTTCCCGTTCCAGGCATCGTTTTGGTGCGTGGGAACAGTTGTTTGCACCACACTTGCCCAGATTGCCAGCAAGGGGCCCGCTTGCCGCTCGCACCTAACATGGTATCGTATACTAACTTACGTCAACGCAGAGCCTCATGCACCACCGAGCGGAAAACCGCGGGGCGGTGCAACAAACGGGAAAACAGGCACCAAAACCGCCCAGTTCCTGAGTCATTCCTGAGTGCTTTCTGTCTTTATTCTGAGTTGCAAACCCCGAGAAACAGGCACAAAACGATCCATTCTGCAACCCATCCGCGCTATCGCTTGACGGAAGCCCGCGATATGCGAAAATGGGCGGTTTGTCTGATCGAGTATCACCACCGGGCAGTTGTGCGTGGGAGGAGCGATTCGACGACAACGCTTGGCGAAAGCTCCCCCTCACTGCCAAATCGCCTGGGCCACTAGTTAGGATAACGCCATGATGAGAATTCAATCGAAGCTGACCATTTCGCTGTTCTTCCTCGTTTCGGCCGCCGCGCCGCTTTTGGCCCAGGTGCCCGAGGACCTGGCCCAGCCGAAGAAGTTTCGTGCCCTGAGGATTGCAAGCACGGATCCGAGGTTCCACAATGGCGACTCCCGCCCGATCAAGCCCGGGGCGACGCTGGAACTTGGCCAAATCGTGGGCCACGGGCGGATCACGCACGTCTGGTTCACGATCGCCGGCAAGTCGCCCGACCATCTTCGCGAGTTGGTCTTCCGCATTTACTGGGACGGCGCGGAAAAGCCGGCCGTTGAAGCCCCGCTGGGCGACTTCTTCGGACTGGGCTTCGGCCGCTATGTCGAGTACAAGAGTGCGCCGATCTCCATCGGCGGCATCAAGGCGCTGAACTGCTATTGGCCGATGCCTTTTAGCAAGGGGGCGCGGCTCACGATGACCAACGAAGGGACCGAACCGATCCACGCCTGCTATTTCAACATCGACTACCGATTGGACGACGAACCGGCCCAGCGACGCTCTTTACTTTCACACGCAGTATCGGCAGGCGTATCCGGTGCCCAAGGGAATAGACTACCCGATTTTGGAAACGACCGGCCGCGGGCATTTCGTCGGCACGTTCCTGAGCGTGATGGCCAATAGCGACGGCTGGTGGGGCGAGGGGAACGACAAGTTTTATGTCGACGGCGCGGAGAAGCCGACCATCGAGGGAACGGGCAGCGAGGACTATTTCTGCGGCGCGTGGGACTTCCAGCACGCTTTTTGGAATTCCTACAACGGCGTGCCGCTCTATACGAACAAGGAAATGGGCGGCGAGAAGCGCGGCATCCTCAACACCTGTTACCGCTGGCACATCCTCGACCCGGTGCCGTTCACCAAATCGCTGCGGATGACGATCGAGCACGGCCGTAGCGGCCCGAACGACGATCGCAAGCCGCTCCGCAACCATTATTCCAGCCTAGCCTACTATTACCTCGACCATAGCGAGGGCGATGGCCCGGCGTTGCCCGGCTTGAAGGAACGGGTACCGGAATTGCTGCCGCTGCCGGTTGCGCAGAGATAAGGCATGGCACGAGAATCGACGCTCGATTTCGGGTGGCACGACCCTGAGCTTGCGAAGGGCGTGGGGAATGGCCGAACCATGCCCTTCGCTTGAAGCTCAGGGACGTGCCACGCAACGTGAATTACCTGACCGCCGGCGGCTGGTGGGTGGCCGAATTGTTGGCGGCCGAACGGATCATCTTCCGCAGCAGCCAGATCTCGCCCGAATGGCATGCCTCGTCGTGCAGTCCGTGAATGATGGCGTAGCGGGCCGTATGGTTGCCTCGGCCGGGCAGCGCGAGAGAGATCCTCATCGCCGAGTGCTTCGATCATCCCCCGCAGCCGCGTCCGCTGATCGGTCAGTTCGGCGATGACCTGAGCCAGCGTGGGCCAGCGATACGAGGCGACGTGGGCCGGATCGCTTTGCCAACTAAAGATATCGAACCAGCCCTCGGGGATTTGCGGCAGCTCGCCCATCGCCTCCATGACAAGCGACTCGACGAGGACGAAGCTGTGCCCGGCGTGCCAGAGGATGTGGTTGTGCAGTGCCGGCGGGGACCATTGGGTCTCATCCTCACTCACGCCTTGCAGCAGCCGCAAGGTTTTTCCACGGACTTCATCCAAAAGCAATAATAACGACTGGTCGGACATGGTTGACCCCTGAGCGTAATAAACTAGCCCATGCCCGGCCATTGTAACAATGTGCTAAGGCCGTGGGAAGAAGTGCCGCGGGCGTTCCCCTGGCCGGCGAGCATGGCCGATGAAGCGTTTCAATTCCTTCGCACGATCGTTGCCTGAGTATGCTCGATCAAGATACAATGGCCTTGCAACGCCCCGGCTTCAATCAGGCCACGGGATGACCTACCGATCGCTACAGAGTGCAAAACATGAAGTTCCAAAAGTACGACCGTATCCAGCTAGCGTACTTGCTGCTGCTTTTTGTTTCCGGCTGCTGGTCCTCGCATGACCGGGAGGTCGTCGTCTACACGGCCCAGGATGAAGAGTACGCCAAGCCGATTTTTGCCGACTTCACCAAGACCACAGGGATCGCCGTCCAGCCGCAGTTCGACAGCGAATCAACCAAGACCGTCGGCCTGGCGAAACGCATCGAAGCCGAGTCGGGGCGGCCGCAGCCGTTGTGCGATGTCTTCTGGAACAATGAAATTCTGCTCACGCTGCGGCTGGAAAAGAAAGGCTTGCTCGATGTCTACCGCCCGAAAATCGCCGAGCATTATCCGGCCATGTATCGCTCGAAAGACGGCCTGTGGTATGGTTTCGCGGCACGGGCGAGAATCCTGCTGGTGAACACCAAGCGGCTTTCGGAGGGGCAGCGCCCGCGGTCGATGGTCGATTTGACCGACGCCCGATTCAAGGGCCGGATCGGAATGGCCAAGCCGCTCTTCGGCTCGACGGCCACCCAGGCGGCCTGCCTCTTCGCCCTCTGGGGCGACGAGAAGGCGCGGGCGTTCTACGACAAGCTCAAGGACAACGATGTCAAAATCCTCTCGGGCAACAAGCAGGTGGCGGAGGCGGTCTCCAGGGGCGAGATCGACTTCGGCGTCACCGACACGGACGACGCTTATGAGGAGATCCAAGCCGGGCGGCCGGTGGAAATCGTCTATCCCGACCAGGGCCCCGGCGAGCCGGGCACGCTCTACATTCCCAATACGCTTGCGATTATCAAAGGCTCGCCGCACGAGGCCGAGGCCCGAAAGCTGGTCGACTATCTGCTCTCGCCGGAAATTGAGGCCAGGCTTGCCTCGAGGTCCCAGTGCCCAGGTTCCGCTCAATCCGGACGTGACGGTGGAACCGCCGATCAAAACGCCTAAGAAGGTTCGCGCCATACAGGTCGATTTTGAAAAGGCAGCCGAGAAGTGGGACGATGTGGCAAGGTTCCTCCGCGAGCGGTTTGCGCTATGAATCGGCCCTGGACTAGCGGTTTTTGGGCGGATTTACCGGCTAAAGCCGGGACGTAACGGCGGGTGCAGGAACGGGCTTCTTTTATCCGACGGTAGTTAGGGACGGCTCTCGGGGGACGTTGGGATGGAAGGGGTGACCTGGGCGACTGTTGAGGAAGTTGCTCAGGCGGTCGTCCTCGCACAGGGCGGCGGCCCGGATTTGCAGGATCGCTTCGCCACTGGCCCCGTCGTTCCAGAATTTCTCGGTCCCTTTCACCCTGGCGTTGATCTCTTTGACGAACGACTCCATGTGCGCCGAAGTGCATGGCAGCCCTTGCCGACGATAGGTGGGATAGTCCATACGCGAGGCGTTGTTCTGAAAATAGCCGAGCGCGTCAGCGAGAACCTTGCGCGGGTGCTCTTTTCACAATCCTTCGGGGGCAAACCCAGTTGGCTATAGTCAAAAAGAACAGGGGACGCCTCAAGAGTGGTAAGGTTGACGGTTCTAAGTCCATCAACGCCACGTATAAAAGGTCGTCCCCTATGAAAAGAGAAGCGTATCGTTCGGTCGATGTCAAGCAGGTTTCGATTGAATCGTTGGTAGTGGATAAGCCAGCGGTGCCCGCCGTCGTTGGAATCGACGTGGCCAAGTCAGAATCGCTGGCCGTGACGCGGTGGCAAAGCGGCGATTTCGAGCGGCCATGGCGCACCAAGACTCCCGAGGAGATTCCCGTGTTGGTTGACCGATTGCGAGACTTGGCGCAAGGCCGGCCGCTGCTGATCGCCATGGAATCGACGGGCACCTACGGCGACGCCCTCCGCCAGGCGTTGACCGACGCCGGGCTCGTGGTCCACCGCGTCAGCGGCAAGGCGGTGCATGACTACGCGGAGATCTTCGATGGCGTTCCTTCCCAACACGACGGCAAGGACGCGGCGATCGTGGCGGAGTTGGCGGCGATGGGGAAGTCGTCTCCTTGGCCGTACCAACCGCCGGCGGAGTTCGACCAGGAGCTGCGCGATTGGGTCGAACGGGCCGACGCGCAGCAGCGGATTGGGATGCTGTGGCTGGGGCGCCTGGAAGCACTGTTGGCGCGGCACTGGCCGGAAGCGACGCAGTATTTGGAACTCAACTCCGAAACCTTGCTGCGAGCCCTCGCCCAGTACGGCGGCCCAGCAGCGCTGGCGGCCGATGGCGGCGCCGCCAAGCGATTGAAAGGTTGGGGCCGCAATTACCTCAAGAGCGAGAAGATCGAACGCTTTGTGGGTGCTGCGGCCAGGAGCGTCGGCGTTCGGCAGACGGCGATTGATTGTCGGCGAATGCAAGAGTATGCCGAAGCCGCATTGACGGCCAAACATGAGGTCCAGAAAGCAGCGGCAACCTTGGAGAACCTGGCCCAAAGCCACGCGATCATCGCCCGTCAGGCAGCGGTCGTGGGTTGGGCGACGGCATGCGTGCTGTGGGCGCATCTGGGCGATCCGCGGAACTACCATTGTGCCGAGGCGTACCGCAAGGCGATGGGCTTGAACCTCAAGGAACGCAGCAGCGGGCGCCACAAGGGGCAATTGAAGATCACCAAGCGCGGACCCGGCGCCGTGCGGCGTTGGCTGTTCTTTGCGGCCATGCGTCTGGTCCAGACGGCCGGGATCGCGGAATGGTATGCGGTCAAGAAGGGCCAGCGCGCCAAAGGCGGCACGCGGGCGCTGGTGGCTGTGATGCGGAAGCTGGCCTTGGGCCTGCACGCATTGGGCGTGGGCGAAGAGAGTTTTGACGCGCGGCGGCTGTTTTCGCCGGCGGTCAAGCACTCTCGCCGCGCCGCGAAGCGTGCCAAGAAGGAGCAGAAGAAGCGAAAGCAGAAGGTTTGAGCGGGGCTGACGCCCCGCGGATTTTTGGAGGAATGGCAAGGTGTTCAAGGGCAGAGAAAGAACCGGCCCCGAAGGACAATCATCCCTGCGGAGCCGGTCGTGCCTTGACGCACCTTGGCCCGGATATCCCTGGCAGGTTGCGTCCCCGCAGAGCCTGCTTCCGTTTCTCCGGGCAATGAACTGTAGCATGATCAAGCGGCTCTGACGAGCCGAAACAAAGTCAATTAACCGAGGAGCAAGTCAACGTTTGACCAATCGAGCTTGGGGCTGCTCGGCCACCTTTTGGGTGCGTCCCGCGCCCGCATGGAGCGCTAAACTCAGTTTCGAGGGACCGGCAGCACCGCTTGGCGTGGAATCTCTTATAGAGCCAATTCGACGCTTGCTTCACGGCAGGACGTTTCAGGTAAGAGGTTGGAGTTATCCAAGCGCGCTACTGCACAGCCTCGCTCGAACGGGTCAAACGAAAACAATCTCCTCAACCGATCCCCACACGCTGGTGTGCGCACAACGCTTCTTCGATACAATCGAAAAAGCAGCCGTCCAACGTGTGGAAACACATCCCCAATTCCCTTCAAAAACAAGCACTTGACAAAGGAAGAAGAGGCGCTGCTGGTGCTCGCGAAGTTCGCCGATCACCTGGAGAACCTTGCCGGCCCAAGAGGCGCGTGCCCAACGGAGATAGTCCGTCCAGCGGCGCTCCGCGTCAACGTGAACGCAGCCAGCGGCTTCGTACAGGTGTTCAACGGCATGCACGAAATCGAGGACCGGCATGAAGTCGGGAAAGTGACGCTTCTGAATCGTCCAGTTGTACGGCAATCCATCGCTCACGAAGGCCTTCTTGGCGGCATGATAGAAGCCGCGCGCATCGGCTTCCACCTCCATCATCCGTCCGAAGGCGTCACTGTCCTCCAGGGAGCTGAGAGAGGTGCGAAACAGAGGCTCTGGACGCCAGTCGTCGGAGGCGTGTTCCCCGACCGTGCCCGCAGAAGAAGCGGCCTTTTCAGCCGCGACGCGCGGCGGATTCTCCTCGCCAACGCCCGACAACAACTTCTTCATCCGCTCACGGTTGGCGAAACAAGGGGGCAAGTCGGGGTGCGGATCGTCCGTGAAAGAGCGGCCTTTCATCCGCAAAAACAGGGCGTTTTTGTTCTCTCGCCAATGCGGATGATGCACCCCTTTGCCGCCCCCTTCGTCGCGCGTTTGCATCCGTCCGCCATCGGCGCTGACGCACGCCAAATTGATCGGCGTCTTCGCCTGCGCCTGCTGCCGCGGGAACGGCCGATCGAAATACGCCTCGACCCGCGCGTTGCGCTTCGCCACCATCTGCGAACCGATCTTCACCGCCGTCTTGTTCAATCCGCGACCGGTGATTTCGATCCCGCCGATCTTTCGTAGCACCAACTCTCCCACCGCGTACGAAGGGGCATACGCCGCGGCAAGCACCTTCTTCTCCAGCACGGCGGGGCTGGCCGAACCGCCGTCAATCCGCAACGGGATGCGTTGAGGGAAAAAAATCCCGCTCACAGGGCGGGCAAGCGAAGGCCGGTTCGCGAAGTCGAACTTCGCCGTCGTCGGTCTGCAACACCAGATCGTGCGGCTTCTCTTCCGGCAGGTGCTTCTCACCGCACGTCGGGCACGGTTCCTCGCCCGCGAAGTGCGCCGCGTGCTGTTCGCTTAGCGACGCGTCGATCGCCCGCGCCAGCATCCGCCCGGCGCGATGCCCAAACCGCTCGATCTGGGCGAAGCTGGTTTCCCGCGGCGGTCCTGCCGGTCCAAACCCATGCTTTGCCAGCAACGCCACCAGTTCGCTGAACTTCTCTTTTTCCTCCGCCGTCAGTTCCAGATCCTCGTTTCGAGCGTCCTTGCTCATCGCAGTTTCCTTTCCAAAGTTTCCAACTTGCCCAAGTACGCCCAAAATCTAACCTATGGCGGACAAATCCACCACCCGAGTTTTCACCCCGCCCTCAGCCCGCCGAAGCCCGTTCCTACACCCCGTAACGGCATCTGCCGCGAATTGACCTTCCACAGAACCATTTTCGGCAGTATCTTTTCGCTTAGAAACGAGTAATCCGTCTCCCCAATTGGTGGAATGAAATGATGCTTCCGCTACATGGGCCGATCCCGCCTCTGGCGCCACGCAGAGTCCCGTCCACTGGGAAGAAACGTGCTGCTTGCTCTGCGGCAGTGAAAGCTCGGCCCCGGTGGATGACATCGCCGAGTTCCGCCACGAGGGGACGCGCTGTAACGTGGTCTGTTGCCTCGACTGCGGACTCACGTACACAAATCCGCGGCCAAGCGCCGACACGATTGGCCGTTTTTACGTGGACTATGAGCCGTATCGCGAATGCGGCCTGCCGGCCGGCGACATCGCCCGCGCAGCGCGGACTTTCCGCAAGCCGCCGTTCTGGAAGCCGTATCATCCGCAGAAGCACGGCTGGCCGCTCATCGGGCGCGGCCGCCTGCTGGATTTTGGCTGCGGGGCTGGGGCATTTCTGGCCCGCATGCACCGCCAGGGCTGGCAAGTCACCGGCATGGATGCCAGCCCTGAGATGGTCGAGGAGATTCGCTCCAAACTGCGTTTTCGCGCCCACGTGGGAACTCTGCCGCATCCGGAATTGGCACCGGAGAGCGTTGACGCCATCAGCATGTGGCACGCCCTGGAACACGTGCATCAGCCGCGGGAAACGCTGCACGAAGCGTGGCGGCTGCTCGCGCCAGGCGGAAGACTGGTCATCGGTGTGCCGAATGCCCAGAGCGCGCCGCGGCGTTGGTTCGGTCCGGCATGGTATGGATGGAGCCTGCCGCATCACTTGACGCACTTCGCACCGCGGACCTTGAAGGAAATGGTCCGCCAGGCAGGATTTCAGGTCGAGCGGCTGATTTTGCCCGGCAATACGTTTTGGCTGCGGCGGTCGGCGGAGGCGGCTCGTCGCCTTGGCGGGCCGGGCAGGTCGCGGCAGTGGATGACGAACCGTTTCCTCTCGCGGCAGGTGGCCACTTGGCTGGCGTGGACGCGGCAATCGGACGAGATGGTTTTGATCGCGCGAAAACCGTAAACAAGCGATTCCGTAAGATGGACCTCCGAGTCCGTCTCCAGAAACGCTAGACGGACTCGGAGGTCCATCCTACAGTGCGAGCTGTCATTCTCACCGAACGCCTCGACGATCCGTGTTATCGCTACCGCCTTGAGGCGTTCTTGCCGACGCTCGCGAAACGGGGCGTAGGCATGGAAACCGTGCGATTGCGCCGCGGCATAGTGGAAAGGACGCGACAGCTTATCGCGGCGGGCGGCGCGGACGTGGTTATCTTGCAGCGTAAGCTGCTGTCGGTTATGCAGATTGGCATCCTGCGATCGGCCGCCCGGCGGATCGTCTTCGATCTGGACGACGCCCTCTTCCACCGCGACCGCGATCAAGAAGGGCGTTTCGTGCGATGGAAACTGGTGGCGCGGTTTTGGGCCACGATGCGCGCCGCCGATCTGGTGATCGTCGGCAACGATTTCCTCCGGCGGCAGGCGGAAGTGTACGTCGATCCGGCACGAATCCGCGTTGTGCCGACATGTGTCGATCCCAGTCGGTATCCGCTCGCTCGGCACGAGGCCGTCGGCGCCGGCGTTCGCCTTGCGTGGATCGGTCAGGCGTGTACCTTACAAGGCATGACCGGCGTGGGGGCATGCTTGAGCGCTGCGGGGCGGGCGGCACAGGGGCTGACGTTGCGGCTGGTTTGCGATACACGAATCGACGTAGAAAACCTGAACGTAGAGTTGTGTCCTTGGTCCGTGGCAAGCGAGGCCCGCGATTTGGCGGCGGCGGACATCGGCATCAGTTGGCTGGCTGATATTCCCTTCAATCGCGGCAAGTGCGGACTGAAAGTGCTGCAATACATGGCCGCCGGGCTGCCGGTCGTTGCCAATCCGATCGGCGTCACGCCGCAGTTGGTCATCCACGGCAAGACCGGCTTCCTCGCTTCGACGCCTGAAGAGTGGGCCGTGGCCATCAAAAGGCTGGCAGCGGACCCTGTCTTGCGCCGTCAGATGGGCGCCGCGGGACGAAAGATCGTGGAAGAGCAGTATAGCGTTAATGCTTGGTCGCCGCGATTTGCGGGGCTTATCCACGACGCCGCGTCCGCCAAGACGCGCCGTTCGGCCGCGTAGGGGTGGATGGTGGGTCTCGTATAACTCGACCACCCTACTAGCTTTCTGTAGCCGCCGTCCAACGCGCTCCCGGTCGAAGCTATACTATGTTGTGCTTATGCGCTGCCTTTCTCGACCGACGCGACTCCAATGAACCAATCCGAGCGATCCGGCCCCGAATTCGAACGCCTTGCCGCGGACGCCCAGCGAACGGCGAATTGGAAGCGTTGGGGCCCCTATTTGTCTGAACGGCAATGGTCGACGGTCCGCGAAGATTACTCACCGAACGGCGACTCCTGGGGATACTTTCCACACGACCAGGCCCGTAGCCGTGCCTATCGCTGGGGCGAGGATGGTCTGTTGGGAATCACCGACCGCGAGTGCCGCCTTTGCTTCGCGCTGGCACTTTGGAACGGCCGCGATCCATTTCTCAAGGAACGGCTCTTCGGACTGACCAATCCTCAAGGCAATCACGGCGAGGACGTGAAGGAGTGTTACTATTACATCGACTCCACGCCGACGCATTCCTGGATGGAGGGCATGTACCGTTACCCGCAGGCCGCCTTTCCTTATGAACAATTGATAGCCGAGAATGGCCGCCGCGGCCGCGGAAAGCCGGAGTTCGAGCTGGCCGATACAGGAGTGCTTGCCGAAAACCGTTTCTTCGACGTTCGCGTCCAATACGCCAAAGCCGGGCCAGACGACATCCTGGTCGCCATCACCGCGATCAACCGCGGTCCTGCCGCCGCACCGCTGCACCTGCTGCCGACTTTCTGGTATCGCAACACGTGGAGTTGGGGCTGTCAGCACGAGGGCTGCTGGCTCAAGCCCCGCATCGCGCTTGCGGACGACGGCCTGCTTACGGCAGATCACGCCACGCTGGAACGTTTTCGCATGGGAGCGGATGCTGCCTCCGACGGCACAGCCTTTAAGTGGCTTTTTACCGACAACGTAACCAACTTCCGGCGGCTGTTCAACGCCGAGAACCAGGAGCCGTTCACCAAAGATGCCTTTCACCGTTATGTAGTCAATAACGAAGCGGCGGCGATCAATCCAAAAAATGTCGGCACGAAGGCGGCCGCATGGTACAAGTGCAATATCCCAGCCGGCGGACAGGTCACCGTGCGGCTGCGGCTCTTCGCGACCGACGCCGTGCCGAACGAGGTCTTTGGCGCGTCGTTCACCCAATCCTTTAATCAGCGCAAGGCGGATGCCGATCAGTTCTACGCCGCCGTGCTCCCGGAACTCAAGGGCGACGATTTTCAGATCGCCCGCGGGGCTTACTCGGGGCTGCTGTGGAACAAACAGTTCTACGGCTACGTCGTTGACGACTGGCTGCAAGGCGATCCGGAGACACCGCCGCCGCCGGTGGAGCGGAAGTCGGGCCGCAACGCCGATTGGCCGCATCTCTTCTGCCGCGACGTGCTCTCGATGCCCGATAAATGGGAGTATCCGTGGTTCGCGGCCTGGGACCTGGCCTTCCACACGGTGCCTTTGTCGCAGCTTGATCCAGAATTCGCTCGCGAGCAGTTGAGTCTCATGCTTCGCGAATGGTACATGCATCCCAACGGGCAGTTACCGGCCTATGAGTTCGACCTAAGCGACGTGAACCCACCGGTCCACGCCTGGGCCTGTTGGGAGGTTTACAAAAACACGAACACGCCCCAGCAGCCGCAGTCGCGGTTCCTTTCGTCGGTGTTCCAGAAGCTGCTTATGAACTTCACCTGGTGGGTCAATCGCAAGGACTTGCGCGGCAAGCATCTCTTTTCCGGCGGGTTTTTGGGCCTGGACAACATCGGCGTCTTCGACCGCTCGCGCCCGCTGCCGGGCGGCGCGCAGTTGGAGCAAGCCGACGGCACCGCCTGGATGGCGTTCTACTGCGGCACGATGCTCTCGATGGCGCTGGAGCTTGCGTCGTTCGATCCGGGCATGGAAGACATCGCTTCGAAGTTTTTTGAGCACTTCGTTCACATCGCCGACGCGATCAACACGCTCGGCGGCACGGGCCTGTGGGACGAGGAGGACGGCTTCTATTATGACCAGATGCACGCCGACGGGCATGACGTGCCGCTACGGCTGCGGTCGATGGTTGGGCTGGTGCCGCTGTTGGCCGTGGTCGTGCTGCCGGAAACGAAGATCGATCCGCTGCCCGGCTTCCATAAGAGGCTGGTCTGGTTTCTCCGCTATCGGCAGGACCTGGCCCAGCACATCACTTACATGGAGGCGAGCCAGGAAAACGGCAACGGCACGCATCTGCTGGCCATCCCGTCCCGCGACCGGCTCGTGCGCGTGCTGCGGTACATGCTCGATGAGAACGAGTTCCTCTCGCCCTTCGGCATCCGCTCGCTCTCGAAGCGGTATGGCGCGGAGCCCTATGTCTTTCACTGCGGCAACCAGGACTTCCGCGTGCAATACTTGCCCGGCGAGTCCGATTCGGCCATGTTCGGCGGGAACTCCAATTGGCGCGGGCCGATCTGGTTTCCGCTGAACTATCTGCTCATACAGGCCCTGCGGCGTTACCATCGCTTTCTACGGCGACGGGCTGAAGGTTGAGTGCCCCACTGGCTCCGGCCGCTGGATGACGCTCGATGAAGTGGCGCGGGAATTGAACGCGCGGTTGACGAAGCTGTTTCGCAAGGACGGCAGTGGGCGGCGGCCGTACCAATCAAGCGCCGGGCATGGCCGGCGGCACGGCGGATGAGCCGCTGCTGTACTATGAATACTTCGACGCTGAAACTGGCCGCGGACTTGGGGCAAGTCATCAAACCGGCTGGACGTCGCTGGTGGCGAACTGCCTGGAAAAACTAATGGTATAAGCCCCAATTAACACAACCTGCCTTTCTCTCTGGCCCGACAAGTGCGAAAATGCCGAATATAGGCATGATGCGGGCGAGACCGCGCCACGGATTCCGCTCCCTTCCGCGCCCGTAATGAGATACCCTTGATTTAAGATGAGTTACGCTGGACAAACGCCGGACGAGAACCTTATCGAGGAGACTCGGAGGCAAATCAATTCCCTTGTCGAGGAAATCGCCGGTTTGGCGCGGCAAAACCTTGCGCCGGGCCAATTCTACGAGCAGTTTCTGAATCGGCTTGTCTCGGCTCTTGCAGCCATCGGAGGGGTTGTCTGGACGGCGGGCGAGAACAACCAGTTGGCCCTTCAGTACCAGATGAATCTCCAGCATACCGGCCTGCTGGAAAGCGAGACGAAGCAGCAGCAGCATAGCCGCCTGCTCTACAAGGTATTGAACAATCCGGAAGTCGTGGCCGGCAACGGCCTGATCATTCCGCCGCATTCCGGCTTTGGCGAAGAGGACGCGGCCAACGCCACCGGCTGCCTTCTGGTCTTCGGACCTCTGCGGACCGATCTGGAAATGGTCGGATTGGTCGAGGTGTTCGCCCGGCCGGATGTCGCCATAGAGATTCAGCAGGGCTACCTCCGCTTCCTGCTGCAAATGTGCGAGTTGGCGACCGACTTCCTCAAGAGCCACCAGTTGCGGCACTTTTCCGACCGCCAGGTCCTTTGGGCACGACTGGAAGATTTCACCCGCGGCGTCCACGCCTCGTTGGATCCGATGGAGGCCGCCTACACCATCGCCAACGAAGCTCGGCGGCTGATCGAATGCGACCGCGTGAGCGTGGCGCTCCGCAAGGGCAACCGCTGCACGATCGAAGCCGTGAGCGGGCAGGACGTTTTCGACAAGCGCTCGAACACCGTGCGGCTGTTGGGCAGGCTGGCATCCGCCGTGGTGGCGACGGGCGAGCCGGTCTGGTACGCGGGCGACACCCGTGACCTGGCCCCGCAGGTGGAAGAAGCGGTGCAGGAATACGTTGACGACGCCCACTCGAAGATGATCGCCGTCCTGCCACTGGGCCGGCCCAAGCCGGACCACGAGGCCGACGAGGAAGACAAAGAGCACATCGAAGAACCGGTGGGGGCGCTGATCGTCGAGCAAATCGAGGACAACCGCGTCGCGCCAGCCATGGCGCAGCGGATCGACGTCGTATGCAAACACAGTTCCATTGCCTTGGCCAACGCGATGGAACACCAGAACTTGTTCCTCATGCCGGTATGGCGCGCGATCGGCAAGAGCCGCTTCCTCGTGCAGGCCCGCACGCTGCCGAAGACGGTGCTCGTCGTGATCGGCGTGGTGGTGCTCCTCTTGGCGCTGTTCCTCTTTCCGGCGAACTTTGATCTGCATGCCAAGGGCACATTGGAACCGGTCGATCGCAGTGACATCTACGCCAACGCCGACGGCCAGGTCGCCGAATTCGGCACGGATGCCGAAGGCAAGCCGATCGACCAAGGCTCGTGGGTCAAAAAGGGCCAGGTCCTGCTGACGGCTCGTCAATCTTAAGCTCGACCAGCAGAAGGTTGACATTGACGGGCAGATCGTTACCGAGCGAGGCGCAAAGAGGACCTGGAACACGAGCGAAGCCTCCACAATCTGAACCCGAAGCCCGAGGATCGCGAGCGGCTGATGGGCCAGTTGACGGAATCGGAAGAGAAGCTTAACAGCCTCATAAACCAGGCCAAGGTTTTCCAGGCGCAGATGGACGCCTTGGAGGTCCGCAGTCCTATTGATGGCCAAATCGTCACTTGGGACCTGAAAAAAACCAAGCTGCCTATCGGGCGCCCCGTGCAAAAGGGCAGTTTCCTCCTCCGTGTGGCCGATACGAAAGGCCCGTGGGAACTCGATCTGAACATGACCGACGACCGCATGGGCCATATCGCCCGGCAGGTAAACGAGGCCCGCAAGTCGAATGACCCGGATCTTAAGGTGAGCTACCAGGTGGCCACCTCGCCCGGCACGACCCTTACGGGGACCGTCAAAGAGATTTCGCTGGTGGCCAATCCGGAAAAAGAAGAAGGCAACGTGGTCGTGATCCGCGTTAAAATAAATAAGGACGATATCAACCAGTCCGACCGCCTGGCGGGCGCCGCGGTAGCCGGCAAGGTGCATTGCGGCCGCCGCTCTCTGGGCTACGTCTGGTTCCACGACCTGTTTGAGTTCATTCAGACGAAAGTCTTTTTCCGCTTCTTTTAAAGGAACGCGAACATGCGATACCTATCACTCGCCGTTATCATGCTGGCAGCCGCGGGCCGCGCCGTCGCCGCGGACAACCCCTACGCCGCCGCGCCGACCTCGGCCCGCGTTCGATGCAATGTGGTCGCTGCCGAAACGGCCGAGTTATCGCCCCGCGAGCCAGGCATCCTCAAGGAAGAACCGATTGGGGTGGGGAAGCATGTCGATGCCGGCCAGCTCGTCCTGCAATTGGACGATACGAAGGCACAACAGGATCTCCGGGTTGCCCAGGCCAAACTATTTGCCGCCACGACAAAAGCCAACGACGACGTTAACATCAAGTACTCCAAGGCCGCAGCCGACGTTGCCAAGAAGGAACTGGAGTACAATAAGAAGGCAAACGACCGCGTTCCCGGAACGGTGCCGAAGTCGAAGCTCGATGAGTTCGAACTGAAGTGCGTGGAAACATCGCTGGCCATCGAAAAGGCCACGCATGACCACATCGTCGCCGTATCAGAAACGGGCATCGCCGCCGCCGAAGTTAAGGCCGCCGAGACGATGGTCGAGTTGCTCAAGGTCTATTCGCCCATCGACGGCGAAGTGGTCGAGGTTCAGGCACACAAGGGCGAAGCCGTGCAGCCGACGAAGCCAGGCGTTATTCACATCGTCGGCCTTAGCAAGGTTTGGCTTGAAGGGCAAGTCTTGGCCGCCGACTTCACCCGCGAGCAATTGGAAAACCAGCCCGTCACGGTGGAAGTTTCCACCATCGGCACAAAGAAGACTTCTGTGCCCGGCAAGATAGTCTATGTCAGCCCGCTGACAGAATCGGGCCGCAGCTACATGGTCCGCGCCGAGGTCCTCCAGAGCGAGAAGCGGCGACGTCCCCTTGCCGCTGCATCCCGGCTCGCCGGCGGAGATGATTATTCCGGTCAAGCAGTGAGCTTTGAGCTATGAGCAATGAGCATTGAGCTATGAATTCGATCATTGCTCACAGCTCATAGCTCGCCGCTCATTGCTCCAAGTTCCTAGCTCATGGTTACCCTTCACGACAGCCTGCTTTCGAGTTCCGCCCGATCGCTGTCGATCCGGCGGAGGCCCGATCTCATTGCGCGGCGGCAGCACTACCTTGGCCGCAGTTACTGGGTCGTGAAGGACCCCGTGGGCCTGACCTACTTCCGCTTCCAGGAGGAGGAATACGCACTGCTGAACTGGTTGGACGGCCACGTCAGCCTCGACGAGATCAAGGACCGCTTCGAAGCCGAATTCCCGCCGCAAAAAATCACGCTCGACGAGTTCCAGCAGTTCCTCGGCATGTTGCACCGCAGCGGGCTGGTGATCGCCTCCGTGGGCGGCCAGGGCAAGCAACTGCTCAAGCGCCGCCAGGAACGCCGCCGCAAGGAATTGATCGGCGCGCTGGCAAACGTGCTCTGCATCCGCTTCAAGGGATTCGACCCCGAGCGATTCCTGAACTGGCTCTATCCTTTTGTACGCTGGTTCTACAGCCCGATGGCCGTGTTCGCGTGCATTCTTTTCGGCCTTTCGGCGCTGACGCTGGTGTTGGTGCAGTTGCCGACCGTCATGAACCGCCTGCCCGCCTTCCACGAGTTCTTCAGCTTCCAGAACGCCTTGCTGCTTTCGGCCACGCTGGGCATCACGAAAGTGCTGCACGAGTTCGGCCACGGCCTGACCTGCAAGCATTTCGGCGGCGAATGCCACGAGATGGGCGTGATGGTCCTCGTGCTCACGCCCTGCCTGTATTGCAACGTCTCCGACTCCTGGATGCTGCCCAACAAATGGCAGCGCGCCGCCATCGGCGCGGCCGGCATGTATGTCGAGCTGGTGCTCGCCTCGACGTGCACTTTGATCTGGTGGTTCAGCGAGCCGGGCCTGTTGAATCACATTTGCCTGAACGTGATGTTCGTCTGCTCGGTGAGCACGCTGGTCTTCAACGCCAACCCGCTGCTGCGCTACGACGGCTACTACATCCTCTCCGACATCACCGAGATCCCCAACCTGCGGCAGAAATCGACGACCGTCCTCAGCCGCAAGCTGGGCGAGTGGTGCCTGGGCCTGGAACAGCCCGATGACCCGTTCCTGCCCCAGCGGAACCAGGTGTTCTTCGCGCTTTATTCGGTGGCGGCTTCGATCTATCAGTGGGTGGTGGTCTACTCGATCTTGTTTTTCCTCTACAAGGTGTTCAAGCCCTACCGCTTGGAGAAGATCGGGCAGTTGATCGCCTTGGCGTCGCTGTGGGGCCTGATCGTGATGCCGATGTACCAGTTGGGCAAGTTCTTCTACGTGCCCGGGAGGCTCGAAAAAGTGAAAAAGCCGCGCATGTTCATCAGCCTGGCCGCGATCATTGGCGTGTTGGCGGCCGTGCTCCTCATTCCTCTGCCGCATTGGGTCATGGCCGAGATGGAAGTGCAGCCGCACGGGGCCGATCAGGTCTATGTTGACGTCCCCGAGGGCGGCTGGCTCGCGCATTGCGACGTCCGTGCGGGCCAGACCGTCACTCAGGGCCAAAACCTGGCCGTGCTGGAGAACGAAGAGCTGCAATTGGAAATCGCCAAAGCCGAAGGCAAGGAGAAGGATTTTGAAGTGAAGCTGAGAACCTTGGAATCGCTCCGGGCTTACGACAGCAATGCGGCCAATAGCATTCCCGAGATGCAGAAAGCCATCGACGCTGCAAACGACATGCTTGTCAAGCTGCGGACCCAGCGCGACGGCCTCACGCTCAGGGCCCTCCACGACGGCACGGTCATGCCGCCGCCGCCAACGACGCAGCCGCACCAGGAGAACCTCGAAGGCGCTCTGCTGCCCACCTGGTCGGGCACGCCGCTGGATGAGACGCTTTGCCGGCCCTACTTGCGCGAAGGTGTCCTCTTCTGCCAAGTGGGCGACCCGCGGAGCCTGGAGGCAGTGCTGGTGATTGACCAGGGCGACATCGACTTCGTCAAGGAAGGGCAGGCGGTTGACTTGCGGTTCGACGCCCTGCCGGGCGACACGTTCGAGGGCAAGGTCGAGCGGCTATCGAACTCCAATTTGAAGATCACGCCGCAGCGGTTGACGACGAAGTACGGAGGTGGTGTGGCCAGTCACGCAGACCCCGAAACCGGCGTGGAGACGCCGCAAAGTGCGTTGTATCAGGCGCTGGTGCCGATCGAAGACAAGGAAGGCGTCTTGCGTATCGGGCTTCGCGGCCAGGCGAAAATCCACACCGCTCCGCAATCGCTCGGCGCGGCTCTGGCGGTTTTTGATGCACACGTTCAATTTCAAGATGTAGCAGGACCGATCGCAGGCGGCGTTGATTGTGATGGCGAAGCCTGCCTGCGTCGTTGCCAGATTCTCCATGCAGCAACTGCCCAGAGGAACAATGCTGCGGTGGGCCAAACTGCGGAATATCCGTCGCGGCCGGAAGCCTTTATCCAAGACATGCTGCCATCTTTCACATTCCAAAGCGCGATATCGCTGCCAGAGCCGCTCATCGCTACAAGATCCCCGCGCGGGGAATATGCAATGGATATGATGGAACCGACCGCTGATGATTGCCATTCGGTGCGACCAGAAGTCAGATCCAACAGAAATGCAGTGACTCCGTCAGTACCGACAGCTAATTTCTTGCCGTCGGGAGAATATGCCAAGGCGGACACGGACCAATCTCCGACTTTCCGAATTTGATTTCGCTCCACATCATGGAGGTAAAGTGCTTGTCTTGTTCCAATTGCCAATACATTTCCGACCGGCGACCAGGACAATGTCGCGGTCTCGGCATCGAGCTTTGAAGTGGCTGAGTTCAAGTCTTTTCGTGGCGTTCCGTCCTTCGCACTCCAGTACGTCAGGCCGTAGTAGGATTCCGTGGCGATCAGCGTCCCATCAGCAGAAATCGCTATGCGTGGACTCCCCAAGAAAGCTTCACTGTCGGTCGTAATCGCAAGCGGTGATCCGCCTGACGCCGCGTCCCAAATAAACGCGCCCGATTGATCACCAGCGGCGAGCAGTTTTCGATCAGGACTTATCGCAATATGCATGAAGCACTGGTTGCCGCCGGTTAACTTCCGCTGCCATTGTTGCGTCGTCGCGTCGTACGATTCTACGTTTTTGCCGTCGAAATCCTGGACGAAAAGCGTTTGAGAGTCGGAGCCGAAAACTACAGACTGTCGTCCGCGCCGAAACAGGTGAAAAGCGGGGCCTTGGTTGCCCGGCTTCAATTCCTGTTCGACGACGAACGCAGTAGTCTTCCCAGCAACGTCAAGGGCGCTTATAGTCCGGACAATGTCGCCTATGCGTCCGTGAAAGCCTTCGGAATAGTCCCTCGCGTCATATCGAGCGACCGCCAGTCGGGTACCGTCCGGTGAGAAGTCAAGCGATTCCACCATGCAATAGCGGCCCCCGCAGCCGTCCGAAACGGCGAGCGACATCAAGATCGCCGCCATAGTTACGGTCATCAAGAGTTGGGTGAGAGTGAACTGCCACATTGCTCGATGGGGCCAAGGCTGTTATGAATCTCTGCTTGAGTCTTAAGTCGTACACATTATAATTGTTTCAGGATGACGCGACAAAGAGCTTGAGAAGTAGGCTGGACGGGCAATACTGCCGACCGTACTGATCGATGGACCATATAGCTTTGTTTTTTTCAGCTCCGATCGCGAGGAACCGCCGCACATTCACGTCAAGCGCGATCGCAGGATTGCCAAGTTCTGGCTTGCTCCGGTCGCGCTCGCGAAGAATCGCGGTTTTCCGGAACATGAACTGAACGTAGTCACACGGCTTGTTGTACAGCACGAGCCGCAACTGTTGGAGGCATGGCGTGAGCACTTTGCACCTTGAACCGGCGGCAAATGCTGTCACTGTCACTGAGGACGAGCTAATCGTTGATTTGCTCGACGGGCGACGATTGTGCGTGCCCTTGGCATGGTATCCTCGCCTGCTGAATGCGACGAAGACGGAACGGCAGAACTGCCAACTCTTGGGGGATGGCTATGCTATTGAATGGCCCGATCTCGATGAGCATATCGGGATTGAAGGCCTTCTTGCAGGCCGCGCGAGCGGCGAAAGTCAGCGTTCGCTCGAACGGTGGCTGGCGTCACGTCGCGAACGCCGATAAGCCGTATCATGCTCAGCGGTTGCGGGATGCTATTTGTCCACGCGCACCAAGTCTTACGGGGCCGCCATCAACCCGTCATGAATTGCCACGACCGCCAGCCCGTGCCGATCGGCCAAGTCGATTACTTCGCCTCCATCCAAGAGAATCGTGCGGCCGGCTTCGATGGCCAGAACACGGCCTCCGGAAGAGGCGATACTCTCGATCGTCCGCATGCCGATGGTGGGCACGTCATATCGCATGTCCTGCTGAGGCTTGGCCACCTTGACCACGGTGAACCCGCCCGCACGGCAGAGCGAGCCGGCGCGGCGGATACATTCGTCGGTGCCCTCGACGGCTTCGATCGCCAGCACGGCCTGATCCTTGACGGCCACGCTTTGCCCGACGTCCAGACGGCCCATTTCCTTGGCCAGCTTCCAGCCGAAGCGGATGTCGTTCCACTGCCAGGCCGTCGGCCCGCGGCGAGTCAATTGCCCTTCGCTCACAAGCAACTCCGGCGCGTAGTCCGTCGGGCGGCCAAACCGCATCCCCTCGCGGGCGAACTCTGCGACGATGGCGCCCAGCAGCGTGTCGTCCTTGTTGTCCTTCTTGCCGGTCACGAAGTGCGGCAGGAACATGCGGATCGTCCGCATATCGGGCATGTTGCGGACGATCATCCAAGGCTGGAAGAGGACGGTCTTGTGGAACTTGCCGGCCATGATCACGTCGGTCACGCCATGCCGCTTGAAGTAGCGAATCGCCGTGCCGAAACTTGCCAAGCCCGCTCCATTGGAATTCGCGGCAGACCTCGGCGAGCCCGGGATCGGCATGGCCTACGACGCCCAGGCAATAGACCTCCGAGCCTTGCCGACGCAGGGCTTCGGCTACCAAGAGCGGATAGCGGCCCCAACCAGCCAACATGCCGATGCGGGCGGGAGCAGACACCAACTTGGCAGGTTCGATCGCGATGGGGGACGATTGCGGCATGTGAGAGTTCGTAGGTCTTGGGTCTTAGGTCTTGGACGCAGCACTAAGGCCCAAGACCCAAGACCAAAGACCTTCGTTACGCTGCCGGCCGCTGCGCTGTTTCGCCATGTTCCACTGCTGCAATCTGGGCGGCGAGCTTATCCACCGTCTGCTGCAATGCCTTAAACTGGCGCCGCATTTCCGGCAGCTTGAAGAGGGACGCCAGTTGCAGCTTCTGGTCGCGCTCCGGCGTCGCGGGAATGCCGATGTAACGGCTGTTATCGGGAATATCGTTGACGACGCCGCCCATGGCGCCGACGACCGCACCTGTGCCGATGTGTACGTGGTCACGCACGCCGACCTGCCCGGCCAGGACGACGTAGTCGCCTGTGCTCGAACTGCCGGCAATGCCTACCTGCGAGCAGAGCATGTTGTGCCGGCCGAGGCGGCAGTTGTGGGCGACCATCACCTGATCGTCGATCTTGGTGCCGTCGCCGATGACCGTGGGGCCGTAGGTGCCGCGGTCGATCGTCGTGCCGGCGCCGATCTCGACATCCTCTCCAATCACCACGTTTCCCAACTGGGCGGAGAGCTTGTGGCGGCCATCGACCAGATCGTAGCCGAAGCCATAGGCCCCGAGAACGGCCGCGGCGTGGACAATCGTGCGATCGCCGACGACGGTGTTCTCGTAGAGCACCGCCCCGGGAAAAATCGTCACGTCGCGGCCAATGCGGCAGCCGGCCATGATATGAACGCCGGAATGAATCGTCGAGCCGTCGCCGATGGTCGTTTCGTCGCCAATCGTCGCAAAGGGATGTACGTCAACGTCGGCACCGAGCACGGCGGACGAGCTGACAGCCGACATTCGGCTGACACCGATCCGCTTCGCGGCGCGGGCCGGCTGAAAATAGAGCACGATCTTGGCAAAAGCGGCGTGAACGTCGTCAACAAGGACGGCCGGCATTTCGCCCGGGGTGAACGACCGCGGGCAAACTACGGCCGCGGCCTTGCTATCGGCAAGGGTGCGTCCACGATCAGCACTATCGGCGAGCGTTATTTCGCCCGGTCCGGCATCTCGCAGCGTCGCGGCCCCTTGGATAACGAGGTATTCCGGTCCCACAACTTGGCCATCCACCAAGAGGGCCAGTTCGCCAAGCGTCGTCTGCATGGTAGATTCCTTTCCTTGCACAGCCTCCTATGGCGAAAGTCCCGTGCGGGGGGACTCCGCGACAAGTAAGCGGAAGTTTAGCAAGAAAGCGGGAATTTTAGCAAGAGCAATCCGCTTCGATTTGGCTGGACAAATTCAGACGGAACTGGTTACAATGATTGCTATGAGCACGGCTCTCGACACCCTATCCGCATTTCATCGTGGCACCGCTCCGGTGTTTGCTTTGCTTAGCGCCGAGCAAAAGGAAAAGCTCTTACAATTACAGGGCGATCCAACCCTAGCTGACCGGGTTGAAGAATTGGCCGACAAGGCCAACGAAGGTGAACTTTCCGACGCAGAGCGTGCGGAATACGAGGGTTACATCGAAGCAAACGACTGGTTGGCAATACTGCAAGGAGAAGCACGCTTCCACTTAGGGAATCAGCCTGCCTGAGCTATGGATGCACAGACCAAGGCGGTTGTTCGCCGTCGAGCCAGGACCGTTGCGAATACTGCCAGCGACGGCAAGTCGATTCGCCCCTTATTCCGCTGCAAATCGAGCATGTGGTCGCACGGAAGCATGGTGGAAGTGATTTGCCGGATAACCTGGCGCTAGCTTGTGTTTTATGCAATCTGCACAAAGGCAGCAATCTTTCCGGAATTGACCCGGATTCGCGGCAACTCACCAGGTTGTTCAACCCGCGCAATGACGTTTGGCATGAGCATTTTGAGTGGGTCGGCGTGCGAATCGTCGGACTAACGCCGGTTGGACGCACGACGATTCATGTGCTCGATCTGAACTCAGCGAAACGGCTCCGTGTCCGGATCAAGACTCGTTCGCAATAAACTCGCGGGTCGAAATCAACCAGCCGTCTCCTTCGCCAGCTTGACGACGTTCTCCACCGTGAATCCAAAGTGCTTCAAGAGCACTCCGACGGGCGCCGAGGCGCCGTAGGACTTCATGCCCAGGAATCGCCCCTTCACGCCGAGATATTTGCACCAGCCCTGTTCCGCGCCAAGTTCGACCGCCACGCGGCGCGTCACGCCGGGCGGCAGGACTGTGTCGCGATACGATTGCGGCTGGGCATCGAAAATCTCCCAGCTCGGCAGGCTCACCACGCGGGCCTTGACGCCTTCGGCCGTCAGCTTCTCGTAGGCCTCCACGCAAAGTGGAAGTTCCGTGCCCGTGCCAATGAGGATCACGTCGGGCAGGCCGCCGGCTGCGTCTGCCAGCACGTACCCGCCTTTGCTCGCGCCGGAGGCGGCGGCATACTTTGTCCGGTCGAACGTAGGCAGGTTCTGTCGCGAAAGGACCAAGGCCGTAGGGCCGTGCGTGTTGGTTAAAGCGGAGCGATACGCCTCGGTCACCTCGTTGGCGTCGCCGGGGCGGATCACGGTGAGATTCGGGATTGCCCTGAGCGCCGCCAGATGCTCGATCGGCTGGTGCGTCGGTCCGTCCTCGCCAACGCCGATCGAATCGTGCGTGAAGACGTAGAACGCGGGCAGTCCCATAATGGCCGCCAGGCGCATCGACGGCCGCATGTAGTCGGTAAAGACAAAGAACGTCGAGCCGAACGCCCGCAGACCGGTCAGGCACATGCCGTTGACGATCGCGCCCATGCCGTGCTCGCGAATGCCGAAGTGCATGTTGCGGCTGCCGTAATTGCCTGCCTCGAAATCGCCGCCGCCGTCCATGAGCGTGATCGTCGAGGGGGCCAGGTCGGCCGATCCGCCGACGAGCCACGGCAGCCGTTTGGCGATCTGGTTCAGCACCTTGCCCGACGAAGCCCGCGTGGCCATCCCTTTGGCGTCGGCCGGAAACGGTTTCATTTCCGCGTCCCAACCGTCCGGCAGTTTGCCGGCCTGGATCAAATCGAGTTCCTTGGCCTGTTCCGGGAACTGCCGGGAGTACTCGCCGCGCAGCGTTTCCCATTTTTCGCGAGCCTGCTGCCCACGCGCGCCGATGTTCGCGCGAAAGTTGGCAAGTACTTCCTCGGGCACGAGAAACTTCTCGTCGGCCGGCCAGCCATAGGCTTCCTTGGTGAGCTTGACCTCCTCTTCGCCCAAGGGAGCGCCGTGGGCACCGTGCGTGTTCTGCTTGTGCGGCGACCCGTAGGCGATGACGCTGCGGACGTTGATCAGCGTGGGTCGGTCGGTCGTTTGCTGAAACGTCTTGATCGCCGCGCGCAGGGCCGCCAAATCGTTGGCGTCGGCCACCTCGATGACATTCCAGCCATAGCCGCGGAATCGTTCGGGCACGTTCTCGTCAAAAGCCAGCTGCGTGTGGCCTTCGATGGTGATGTGTTGTCGTCGTAGATCCAGCACAGGTTCGAGAGCTTCAGATGCCCGGCAATCGAAGCGGCCTCTGCTCCGACTCCTTCCATCATGTCGCCGTCGCTGCACAAGGCGTAAATGTCGTAGTCGAACAGCTCGAAGCCCGGCCGGTTGAAGTGCGCGGCCAGCCACCGCTCGGCGATCGCCATGCCGACGCTGTTGCCGATGCCCTGGCCGAGCGGGCCGGTCGTCGTTTCGACGCCGCTGGTATGGCCATGCTCGGGATGGCCGGGGCAGCGGCTGTCCAATTGGCGGAAGCGGCGGATGTCGTCCAGCGGCACCGCCAATTCGTCGGTTGCCTTTCCGGCCGCATCGACCTGCTTCACCCGGCATAGGTGCAGCATCGAGTAGAGCAGCATCGAGGCATGGCCGCAGGAGAGCACGAAGCGATCGCGATTGGGCCATAGCGGCTGGTCCGGATCGTAGCGCAGCACCTCGTTCAAGAGCACATAAGCCACCGGGGCAAGGGCCATTGGCGTGCCCGGATGGCCGCTGTTGGCCGCCTGCACGGCGTCCATCGCCAGCGTGCGAATGGTGTTGATCGAAAGCAATTCGATCGGCTTGTAAGCGTACGACATATGATTACTCCGCTCAAACGGACTACCGGACTATGCTTTGGAAGTTAAAAGTGTAGGGGTGCAAGGCGAAATCGTCAATATGCCGCCGATTGACACTTCCGCGGCGTTCCAGTTAATCTGGATTAAAAGAAAGCCCCGCATGCGCCGACCGATTCAAATCCAATTGCTCGTGCCCACGCTCTCGGTGGTGGTGTTGGCCATCGTATTGGCCAGCGGTGCAAGCGGGTATTTCGGGGCCATGCGGCAGCGGCAGTCTCAGGAGGACAGCTTGCGGCGGGTCGTCGCCACGCTTGTCGAACCCCGCTTTCCGTTGACCAAAGAAGTCTTGCAGCAGATGAGCGGGCTGTCCGGCGCCGAGTTTGTCTTCTTCGACGCAGGCCAGAACGTGCTCGCCCGCACTTTGCCGTTGAGCACACGACAACGAAGCGCGGCTGCGGGACTTTGCCGGGCAGCCAAACTTGGAACTGAGCGGCCGCGCTTATTTGAGCCGGCGAACGCCGGTCATCGGCCGCGGTCCCGGCAGGGTTCCTGGATCGCTGGTGGTGCTCTATTCGCAGGAGCGGTGGTCGGCTGCGATGTGGCAGGCCGCCTATCCGGCGCTGGCGGCCGGTGCGGTCGCGGTGGCAGCGGTAGTTTTGGTCGCCACGCTTTTGGCCCGGCGTTTTGTGCGGCCGATCCATCGGCTGAGCGATCAGACGGCGCACATTGCCCAAGGCGATTTCCAGCCCGTGGCTGTGGGCAGCCGCGATGATGAACTCCGCGACCTGGCCGTTTCGATCAATCGCATGACCGAAAGGCTGGGCCAATACGAGCGCGAGGTCCGCCGCAATGAACAGCTTCGCACGCTCAGTCAGCTCGGCGCCGGCATGGCCCACCAACTTCGCAACGCGGCCACGGGCTCGCGGATGGCGATCGAGCTGCACCAGCGGCAATGTACGACCGCCGTTGAGTCGCTAGATGTCGCCTTGCGGCAGCTTCGGTTGATGGAATCCTACTTGCAGCGTTTTCTCGCGTTAAGCCGGCCCAAACGGTCGATTCGCGAGCCGGTGCCGCTCGCCGCGCTGGTAGACGATGTCTGCGCCCTCGTTCGTCCAGCTTGCCTGCACGCCGGTATTGAGCTGTCTGTCATAAAGCCGGAGACACAACTTTGCGTCTTGGGCGACGGTGAAGAGCTTCGGCAATTGCTATTGAATTTGGCGATGAACGCGGTGGATGCCGTTTCCGGGCGAGACTCGTCGTCCAAGCGGATCGTGTTGGCAATTGAATCGATCGACACTGGCCGCTGCGCGATTTGTGTCCGTGACAGCGGTCCGGGGCCTTCGCTCGATGTCGCGGAACGGCTTTTCGAGCCTTTTGTTACCGGCAAGCCCGAAGGCACGGGCTTGGGCCTTTTTGTTGCCCGGCAGATCGCTGAGGACCACGGCGGCGCAATTGACTGGCGGCATTGCGAGGGGATGACTGAGTTCCGAGCAGAGTTGCCGGTTACGTAACCGGCACGCAATCGTTGCGTCAACGCGGCCGTCACCACTCAAAGCGAATCCCCTGCGCGAGCGGCATGTCGCCGGAGTAGTTGACGGTATTCGTCGCGCGGCGCATGTAGGCTTTCCAAGCGTCGGAGCCCGACTCGCGTCCGCCGCCGGTTGTCTTCTCGCCGCCGAAAGCCCCGCCGATTTCCGCGCCGCTGGTGCCGATGTTGACGTTCGCAATGCCGCAGTCCGAACCGGCCGGAGAGCAAAAGAGTTCGGCCTCGCCCACGTCCTGCGTGAAGATTGCGGAAGCCAAGCCCTGGGAAACCGAATTGTGGATGGCGATCGCCTCGTCCACGTCCCGATAGGTCATGAAGTAAAGGATCGGTGCGAACGTTTCTTCCTGTACGATCGGGGCCGAAGCGGCGATCTCGACTATCGCAGGATGAACGTACGCGCCGCGGCGCGGGACGCTTTCCGTCACGCGCCCGCCGCCGTGAACCGTGCCGCCGTGCCGCCGCGCCTGGTCCAGCGCGGCGTCCATCGCGTCGGCCGCCGCACGATCGATCAAGGGACCGACGAGTACGCCGTCGTCCAGTGGATTGCCGATGGGCAGCCGCGGGTAGATTTCCAGCAGGCGGCGCAGCACCTCGGCGGCGATGCTCTCATGGACGATCAAGCGGCGGAGCGTCGTGCAGCGCTGACCGGCGGTGCCGACGGCGGCAAAAACGATCGACCGCACGGCCAATTCCAGGTTGGCGCTCGGGGCAACGATCATGCCGTTGTTGCCGCCAAGTTCAAGCAATGTTCGGCCCAGCCGCGCGGCGACCGTTTGGGCGACGGCGCGGCCCATTCGCACCGATCCGGTCGCGGAAATCATCGGCATGCTTCGCAGGCGACAAGCGCCTGGCCCACATCGCTTCGGCCTATGACGAGGCCCAAGAGCCCTCGCGGCGCATCGGGCATTTCGGACATCACGCGTGCGGCGATCGCATGGCAGGCCATCGCCGAGAGCGGGGCCTTTTCCGACGGTTTCCAGACCACCGCGTCGCCGCAGACCAAGGCGAGCATCGCGTTCCATGCCCAAACGGCAACGGGGAAATTGAACGCCGAAATAACGCCCACCGGGCCAAGCGGGTGCCACTGCTCAGCCAGGCGGTGCCGCGGCCGCTCGCTGGCGATAGTCAGTCCATAAAGCTGCCGGCTTAGCCCGACGGCGAATTCGCACACGTCGATCACTTCCTGGACCTCGCCCAGCGCCTCCTGGGTGATCTTGCCGACCTCCCAACTCACGAGCGCCGCCAGGTCCGCTTTGCGGCGGCGGAACTCCTCGCCCAACCGGCGGACCAACTCGCCGCGCCGCGGAGCGGGCACCATACGCCAACAGGAAAACGCCTCGTCGGCCGCTTGCACGACGCCGGCCAAATCGGTCTTTTCGGCCGCGGGAAACGCGGCCAAGAGCGAGCCGTCGATCGGCGAATGAACTTCCAGCGCAGCTGCCGCGGCCGGATTGCCATTTGCCTCCAATTGCCGCGGCCGCCGGGGTTGCCGGGACATCAAGCCGATCGAGAATCGAGCGTATCGGGCTGGTCATGCAAAGGCTCTCCTTCGCCGATCCGCGGAACTTCGCGGATCGCTGCGCTGCTGTATCGGGTGGTGATCCGGTTGTCGTAGTAGCGGCCGAAGCGATTGTTGATGAACTGCGTGAGGTCGATCTGTTCCTGTTTGACGAAACCGCTCCGCGGCAGGCGGCCCGCGACGTGCAGATCGAGCGCCGCGCAGATGCCCGCGGCGGTCGTCACCTGGATCGCGCTCCAAGTGCGTCCGCCGATCGATTGGCTGTAGATTTTCCGGGCATCGCTCCATTTCGTGTAGCGGCCTTCCTGAAAGCCCATCACATTGCAGAAGATTACCACCACGTCCTGGAGCGTGATCGGAAGGGCGCAGTTCCAGAATCTCCTTGAGATTTTCCCGTCGCTCGGCCATCCGCAGGTCTTGCAGCAAAAATGCCATCAAGTCGCGGTGGCCTCGATAGCGGACGGTCCGATAGTTAAGTTCTCGCACCTGGCCCGACAGCGTTTCGCAAAGCGTGCCGAGGCCGCCGGAGGTGTTGAACGCTTCATAGTGAACGCCGTCCAGCGAGAACGATTCCAGACCGTCCAACGGCAGGGCGTCGATCATGCGGCCTTCGTGGATCGCCTGGCACGGATTGCAGTATTCGTTGATCAGCCCGTCGGTGGACCAGGTGAGATTGTAGTTCAGCGCGTTGGAGGGAATTCCGGCAGCGCGCCGACGCGCATGTGGACCGCGTCCAACGAGTCGAACTTTTGCGCAAGGTCGTTGGCGAGCACCGAAATGAAGCCCGGCGCCAGGCCGCACTGGGGCATGAAAATCTGCTCCGGCCGGGCCATCATCGCCAGTTCGCGAATTGTCGCGGCTGTTTCGATGTCCTCGGTCAGGTCGAAGTAACTCGCCCCCGTGGCAAGCGCCGCCTGGGCGACCGCGCGATTCGAGCGGAACGAGAGGGCCGATAACACGCTTTGGCAGCCTTCGATCGCGGCGGCTGAGACCGGCCGGATCGTCCGCATCGAGAAGCATCGTCGGCACATCGACCGACCGGCGCAGGCGTTCCAAGGCCAGCGAGTCGATATCGCCGACACGGAGTTCGTAATCGCCGGTCGCCGTCAGCAGCGTGGCGATCATTTCGCCGATTTTGCCCGCGCCGAGAAGAAGTACTTTATGCATAGTCGCTTTCGCAATCCTGTCTATAATATGCAATGACATTCCTGCAAAAATTATAGCATGGCAACACAAACCGACCAAAATCTTGAAGCTTTTCAATGGCAACCGCAGCCCGAGGCCGCCGCGCTCATGTACGACTCGCTAGCCGCGTTCGTAAACGGCTGCCCGACTGTGGCCCGATTCGCGGAACGACTTTCCAGCGAGACCGGCACGCGGCTCATCGACTGGGTTGACCATTTTGCCTTGCCGATTGACGGTCGCTTGCAAGTGCGGCTGGAGCAAGCCGGATTCACGCGCCGCGACGCCGACACGACTTGGCGGCACCCGGCGGGACTTTTTCCCGACGTTATGCTGCATGAAGAACGAGCCACTCGTTTGGCGATCCGCGTCGAGTCGGTGGCCGATTTCCTCGCCGCGCAGGGACTGGAAAACCATGCGACGATTGAAGGACGACCGCTGCGGCCATTGAGGAAGGCCCGCGTCACTGCCCAAGACGGCGCAGAGTTTTGGGCCGTCGAGCGTCATGGATACCGCGGCTGGGAGACGAAGGACCAAAGCGAGGACCAGAGCGACGTGGTGCTCCACTTCGGCGAGGCATTCTGTCGCCGTCCGCGGGATCTCGACGACGCCGTGCAGGGCTTTGCCGCCGCAAGCGAGCTGGTCGAGGCCGCTGTCGCTGCACTCGGCGCCGGTCGTACGTCCGACCTCTTTTTCGCAGCGGAGCGGCAGTATTGGACCGGCCGCAACCGCGCCGCCCAATTCCAAAAGACGCGCCAGGACGCACTCGGTCTCGGCTGGGCGAACCACGATCATCATACGTACCGCAGCAGCCGTGAGCACTTTTGCCGTCTGATCGCCATTCTGGAATTGCTGGGCTTCGACTGCCGCGAGCGTTTCTATGCCGGCCGCGCCGCGGGTTGGGGAGCGCAAGTGCTGGAGCAAGAGGACAGCCAAGTTGTGATTTTTGCCGACGTTGACCTGTCCGCCGGCGAGGTCGTGGATGATTTCGCTCACTTGGCGCTGCCGAGCCGGCCCGAGTTCGGCACGGTGGGCTTATGGTGCCTGCTGCATGGCGAGGCGTTTTTGGACGCAGGCATGCATCACCTGGAGTGCCGCTTCGACTATGCGGCCGCGCGGAAGCAGCTTGAGCAAGCCGGTTTTCGCGTCATGTCGCCGTTCACCGATTTCTCGTTTCTCAAGCAAGCTTTTACCGAGGCCGAGCCTTGGAAGGTCGAGCCGCGTCGGGCGGATGCAGCCCTTCGCTCTCGCGCGATCACGCAAGAACAGGCCGGTCGGTTTCGCGACCGCGGAGCGCTGGGATCACATCTCGAAATCCTACAACGCGACGATGGCTACAAGGGATTTAATCAAACCGGGATCAACGAAATCATCCGCGCCACAGATCCGCACAGCGCGCATGGAGTTTCCGAAGCGATACAAGCATAGAACTTAACTTATTCATGTGCGGATCAGCGTACGCTTAAGGCAGGCCGATTGGCGGGCACCGCCCGCGCGGCCCAATAGCCATACTGCGGATCGCCGAAGCGAAATGTGAATACGGCGTCGGGCAGATCGCGACCGCTGGTGTCGCACGAATGAACGCGCACCAGGATGGTCCCATCCCCGTAGCGTTCCACATCACAGGCGTCAGGAACCATCGCGTTCACACTCGGCGGAGATACTCGTTCAAGAACCGTTTGAAGCACAGCTTTACCACAGGTGTCGCGGAATAAATTGGCGGGAGGCGCAAGTATACCGAACCTCTTTCCCTAGTCTAGCCCAACCGGGACCAAATTGTCGAGCATTGCATGCGAATTTCTTTCCGGCATTTAACGCAATGCCGGTCGTTAACGCTATCCAACGTCTGCCCTTTCCTGACACGATTAAACGAATTAAACGCGTGCAGCGGCAGCGTGAAGCGCTTCCATAGCCAGCAAGCGGCTCTTCGTTTTTGTTCCCTCGGCTGCCGAATAAGGGCCAATTACACCCCCTGCGCGAGTCACTCGATGGCAAGGTACGATTAACGGAAGCGGATTACGAGCCATACAGGTTCCAACGGCCCTGGCCGCACCTGCCAAGCCCGCCTTGGCCGCAAGCTGCCCATAGGTAGCCGTTCCGCCATAAGGTATTCTGCGGCATGTATTTAGAACTCGTGCTCGGAAGCGGCTCACGCGGCCCAGATCGATCGGGATTCCTGTCAAGTCAACCGGATCTCCTTCCGCGTAGGCTTGCAGCAATTCGATCAATTCGTTCTGCCACGGCAAGAGCTTGCGAGCCGGTGTCATGTTGCGGTTGATTGCTTTCGCTGCGGCCGCGGCTGAAGGATGGCCGAACGTCAGTTGCTCGGCGGCCGATTCCCCGCATAAAACCGCCATCCAGCCCAGCCGGCTCGGAAAGACCAAAAGCGTATCGCCCTCAGAAGTCACTTTCATTGATCGCCCCACTACTCCGTATGTTTCAAGGTGACAAACTGCCCGCCGCGGGAAAAGGGTAGACTTTCATCCCCCGCGCATAGATTCTATACTACTGTACGGTGGGGCGACAATCTGGCAGTGGGCTTGGGCTCCGATTGCGAGGCCTTGCGGCGGAAAGGAAGCGGATTGAATGAATCGCTATGGCTCGTTGAGCGACGACTTCTACGTCAACATGAACCTCAGCACTGAGATGGACCTGCCGGCCAGCCGGGAGACCGTGCTCCATTTCTTCGAGCGCGTGCAAAAGACCTTCCCCACGATGAGGAACTTCTACTCGCGCGACAGGGGTGATTTTATTCTCGAGGAGGACAAGGACGGCGGCAACTATCGCTGGAGCACGATCGAGCCGCGCCGCGTCTGTTCCGGGTTCGTCAATCCGACGTCGGTTGACGACGCCATGAAACAGCACGAACTTGTCCTCGACTTGGCGCCGTACATGCTCTCGGTTAGCCCGCTCGATTGCGAGGCGCTCGATCTGCTTTACGGGTTCGATTTCACTTATCGCGGCAACCACAACGAACTGATCGCAGAGGCGCTCGGCATCGGCACGGCGCTGGAACGCATCCTGGAAGTTCCAGGCTCTTCGGTGATCAACTGCGAGCCGTCGATTACGGTCGCGTTGGACGAAGAGTGCCGCATCCAATTCCGCGTCAGCATGGAAACCCGCACCAATGCCTATCAAGTCCGCACGGGCGATTTTCCCGAGGACCAGTTGAGCGTCTATGTAACTGCGCGGCAGTATGGAAGTCTTGCCGCCGAGAGAACTTACGTCGAGACCGTTCATCATCTCCGCACCATCTGCGAAGACATGTTGGACAGCCACGTGATCGAGCATGTACTTAATCCGCTGGCCCGCACGATCTCCATGAAGTAGAAACGCACCTACTGACGGCTCGCTTTTTTTGCCGAGCCAAGTCTTCGAGATTCGGCGTGTTTTCATCGTTTTCTTGCCTGCGAAAAAGACAGGATTGAGACAGAAAGCACTCAGGATTACGTCTTTTGGCGGTTCGTGTTCGCGGGTCATCGAGCAATGGGAGGGCAAGGTTCAGCAAGAGAGTACTCGGTCGGCGGCTCGCGAGCATTTTTCTGTCTTCGCCTCTGACTTTGCTCTGCGTATTTCTTCCGTCGCCGAAAAGATGTTTTGCAAACTGAAACATGCTGAATTCGCCTGTTTTCTTGGGGTTGTGCCCGGCAGGACCGGAGTAGAGCGACAGTAGGATTCGGCTAGGACGGCGGTAGAACGCAGGTAGGATTGGAGTAGAAGCCGAGTAGCAATACGTCTTGTGGTCATGTGTTTTTCCAGCGATTAAGCAAATGGAGGGGGGCAAGCGCGGCGAGCACGCTGGCGTCCGGACCTCCGACTTCCGACCTCTGTCCTCTTCTCTCGGGCATCCAACGTCTTATCTCTCATCCGTCCGGTCACTCCTCACTTACCACTACCCACCATCCACTTTTGCCTGCCTCGGCTTTCCGCCAATATACCACAGTTCTTAGTATGTGTCAACACTTGTAAGAAATAGTTGGCACAAAACGTCGCTAAGTCGTTGCCTGGAACAGACTTGCGCCGCCGTTTGATTGTTCGCGCATTTTCCCCGCGCGGGTGGGGCGGCGGGGCCGCGTCGCCGTAACTCCTTGCCGTATAGGGAGTTCGGCGTCGGTCGGAGATTTCGCCGGCCACGGCCGGAAAGTCGCCGGGAAAAAAGTTTTTCCGCTGCCGCGACAACGTTCGCCTGGTTGTCCCGCCGAGCAGCAGATCTCCTACTTCCTTCGCTCGCGATTCAGGCTTGTATAAACTGCTGTTCCCGCCCGCATTTTTCCTTTAGTGCTTGACATTATTTGCCCAACGCTTAGAATGCACCGCCAGTGCGATACCAGATCGAGCCGGCGGCCGTCCGCCCGGCATCCTTTGGGCAAAAGGGAACCTGTCATGCGCGCGTCTCGGAGTCTTGTGGCCCGTTTTCTGACCGGCATTCTGGGGGGGGGGAGGCAAGCGGGATAAGATCGCCCGTAAGCCGGCCCCGCGGAGATTGAGCTTCGAGCCTCTGGAGCAAAGGTCCCTCCTCAGCGTTTCGCTCGCGGTCACGCCGAATCCGGCCGTCTATGGGCAGCCGGTTACTGAAATCGCCAGCCTGCCCGCCGGCACGACAGGCTCCGTCAGCTTCAATGACGGAACCACCGTGATCGGCACGGCCACGCTACAGCCGGCGGCCGGGCCGGCCTTGCAGTTCGACGGCACCAGCGGCTATGTCGACCTGGGCAGTTCGGATGCTTTCAATTTCCAGGCGAACGAGAAGTTCTCCGTCTCCTTCTGGATCAACAGCACCAACACCAACCAGCAAATGATCGTCGGCAAGGGCCAGGGCTTTCTGGGCCACAACTCCCCCGGATGGACGGTATTCTCCGCCTACGGTTTTCTCTATTTTCAATTGAACGCCGGCGTCGAGTTCCAGTCCGACGAATTGCAGGCGTGGGACCTAGGCACGCCGATCTGCGACGGAGCCTGGCACCATGTCACCGTTACCTACGACGGCTCGAAAACCGCGAGCGCCACACATTTCTACATCGACGGCGCAGGGCAGACCCTGGGGACCGACAGCGACAACCTGTGGGCGAACGCCGTCCATAGCCACGTTGACGCCACGATCGTGCGCCACGATCGCCGGCACCGGCTACTTCAGCGGCGAACTGCAACAGGTTTTGATCTTTAACACGAACATTGGCGAGGCTGAAGACACCGATCTCTATAACACCGGCGCGGGCGACTACGGCGCGGCGGGCTTGACCGACGCACCGGTGGCCGACTACGAAGGCGACATCGCGGACGGCGCGGCGGCCGATTCTTCCGGTAACGGCAACGACGGAACGCTCATCGGCCGTGTGACGGCCGCCACGGGGCCGGTAGCCGCCTCGTCGGACGCCGTGGCAACGTTCACCACGTCCACGCTTTCCGCCGGCACGACGCCGCATTCGCTCACCGCCGTCTTCAGCGGCAGCGCCTCCAATACCGTGAGCGAAGTCGTCGGCCCGGACTGCGCCGGCCATCGCCTTGACGTCCTCGACGAGCGAATCCGTGGTGGGGCAATCGGTAAGTTTCGCGGCTGCCTTGCCCAGCAATCTGGGCGGCACGCTGGCCATCAAGGATAACGGCACGACGCTGGTGAGCGACTCGCTCGTAGCGCAATCCGCCGCCGCCTTGCAATTCAGCAACACGTCCGATACCAGCTATCTCACGGTTCCGGCCAGCACGGCGCTCGATAACCTGACCAACGGCAGCAATAAGCAGCTTACCTTGACCGCTTGGATCAATCCCGCGAGCGACATGGACAACGACGGCATCCTTTTCAAGGGGCCGCTGGACGAAAGCCAGGGGACGATCTCCGTCAGTTTCGCACACGGCGGCGGCAGCCCGAACCAGTTGAATTTCCGCCTCAACGGCGCGGTGGGCGGCGCGGGCGACGGCGAAGTGGTCTCCAACACGTACATTCCGGACAACCAATGGACCTTCATCGCCTGCACGTACGACGGCACGAATGAAGACATCTACATCAACGGCGTGCTGGACGCCTCTGCCCCCTACACCGCGGCGCTCGCAAGCGACACCAGCGGGCTGACGGTGGGCGGCGTATTACGCCGCGACGGCCAGTTATAACGGACATTACCTGACGTTCGACGGCCAGATGGAGGAGGTTGGTGTGTGGCAGCAGGCCCTGGACGCCGACACGTTGGCGGGGCTCTTCAACAACGGCGCGGGCCAGCGCGGACATACGGCCGCCGCGCCCTGGAACGCGAACTTCGTGGCCGGCCTGCATTTCGGCGAGGGTCGGGAAGTCAGCACTTTAGGCGAACGTCGGTTGTGATCGGTCAAATTGGTCTTTGCAAAAAAGCGGCTCTCGGCGATTGTTGATGATTGTATAGGTCATCTAATCCATCGGGAGAGCCACGGATGGCTAAGTATAAGCGTTCGTCGAATCGTCCGCAACCGAAACATAAGAAACACAAGAAGTCTCAGCACGATAAACGCCGGCGGCTTCAGAGTCGGAATCCCAAACGCAAGAGGACAACTGCCGCCAAGGTGCCGTTGACCGGCGCGATGCAGTCGGCGGTTTCCGTCCTGCAAGCGGTCATGGACGCCAGAATCGCTGCTCGCTTGGCAATCGTGGTCGCCGGGATGTTGCTGGCCGACGATCGACGCACTGCCAGCGCCTGGTTCGTCGCGGCGGGAGTGCGAGATGATTGGGACCGCTTTTACGATTGCCTGATCAGCGTGGGCCGAACGTCGGAAAAGCTGGCCGCGGCCATGCTCGGCTTGATCGTGCAGAAGTTCGCTCCTGCGCTCGGAGATCGCATCCTTCTGGCCATGGACGACTCGCCCACGGCGCGCTATGGACGGCACGTCGAAGGCGCGGTGTCCATCACCATCCGACGCCCGGACCGGCGGACGGCAAGTGGCTCTACGGACACAACTGGGTTGCCCTGGCCTGGCTGGCAGGGCATCCGCTGTGGGGCGTGATCGCGCTGCCGCTGCGCTCGATGCTCTACGTCCGCCAAGTTGACATCCCCAAGCTGGCAGAAAAATATGGCTGGGAATTCCGCACCAAGCACCAACTGGGCGTCGAACTGTTGACTTGGTTCATGCAGGCGATCGGCAGGCTGGGAGTGAAGGCGAAGGTGTGGCTGGCGGTTGACGGCGCTATGCGGCGCAACCGTTTCTCAAACCGATCCTTGGCTTGGGCATCGTCGTCGTCAGCCGCCTGCGAAAGGACGCTTGTCTTTACGACTTGCCTGAAAAACGCGATCCCCGCCGCCGCGGACGGCCGCCCGTCTATGGCAAAAACAGAATCCACGTGGCGAAGCGTGCCGCGCATCGGCGGGGCTGGCAAACGATCACCTACCATTGCCGCGGCGTCGAGGCGACCCGTCAGTACAAGACCTTTCTGGCAACCTCGAAGTTGGTTGGCGGCCAGATCCGCGTGGTGCTGCTTCGCTTCGAGGACGGCAGTTGGGCGCCCTATTTCTGCACGGACACGTCGGTGGACGTGCGCGACATCCTGGAAGCCGTTGCCGCACGCTGGACAATCGAGGAACACTTTCACGACGTGAAGGAGGTGTGGGGCGCGGGACAACAGCAAGTTCGCAACGTCTGGTCGAACATCGGTTGTTGGCACTTGAACCAATGGCTCTACGCGTTGGTTGAGTTGTGCTGTTGGGACCAGCCGGCGTCGGAGCTGAGCGACCGTTGCGAGCGTCCCTGGGACAACCCCGATCGGCGTCCCTCGCACACCGACCGCCGTCGCTGGATTTCGCGGAAAAACCTGCATCAACAATTTCTCGCCGTTCTGCCCAACGCACACGACATGCATAAATTCCACGACCTCGTCGCCAGCCTCCTCAACCTCTGCGTATAATCTATCCACGTGTACCTGCACCACCAGGAAAATCACCTAAAGTGCAGTTAATCGGTCAAGCGGGCGGTATATACCTAGGGGTGATATCGCGTGCTCGGGCGGTCCAAACCGAATCGCCGCTGGTAATTCGCGATCCGGGAGAAAGCTAAATGCGTCCACTCCCCCTTTCCTTCTCTTTTCGACTTCGCCGATGAATTCGCTTCCCCGCGAACTACTTGGCCCTGTTGAAACTGAAAGTGGGCAACCCCGTGGCAAATCCCAAAGCGCTTGCCTTGCCTTTCTTGCGGCCTAAATTGATGTGGTCCTTATCAATCCAGTTCACGGTTATTTTGCACCTAAGACTACTCGGTAGAGACTTCTGTTCGGGTCGTTGAGGCTGAGCCGGCAAATTGCCTCTTCGTTCGGGTGGTGTTTGTGATTGAATTCGCTACCAATTCGAATATATCTCTTGATAGTCCCTAGATTTTTGGAGGCTCACGCTGCTGGAACGCCTGAACATCAAACGGTTTGTCATTTTCGTCCACAACACAGTCTGCCATCGCCGCCAAGAGCGGTGGGGTTCCCGCCATCGTTTGAACCGAGTCGAGCGGAATATAGATCGCGCGATCCCCGCTCCAGGTTGCGCCGAAGTTCATGCCGTCAAAGACTACAGAGCCGTTTGCGCGGCATTCAAGCGTTAGCGTCGTTTGGCCGAGTAATCCTTGTGCGGTAATTCCGAGACCGCTGGCTTGACATATCCATTTGCCTTCCAACGGATACCCGAACAATTTGTCCCGTAGGGCGGCTCCGCGCTCTGCGGCTTGGTCTCGGCCTGACGGGACAGAAACCAAATAATAACCGCCAAGCTCAGTAGCCCGGCAATACCAAAAGTTAGTAGCGCTGGTTTGGAAAACCTTGAGCGCCGCACGAATTTCTGAAGAGGCAATGGGAATTCCTCTTTTGCCCATTCGTTCTGAACTGGAGGCGGAACAAGGGCTGACGCATCCGATTTCGGCGGTGGCGGCGGACTAGCCTTCGCGGGATGGCTTCTCTTGACGGCCGGATGATCAACCTCCTCGTGCGCCGACGAATCCTTTTTCAATTCTCGGATTCCAGGATGGGGCTCTGACTTTGACGGCTTGTCACTCAGAATCGGTTTCGCAGTCTTAGACTCCGCGTCTGCTTCCGTCGCGGCAACTGCGGGTTCGGCCGGGGATACCGGTTTTTCGGGAGGAGGAACAGCAGCAGCTTCGTCGGTGGCCGGCGAATCTTCGGCCTTATTCTGCGGAAGAAATGCCTGAAGGATTTCATGTTTTTCCTCAGCCGATAACTCCTCAATGCTGCTTATCACCACACGGACCTGGTAGTACGTCGCGTTCTCCTTCTTCAACTCTTCAATCATCTCTTGTATTTCGGAAGTCATTCTATTTCCTAACCTAGGCAGGCCTGTACCCGCTTCCCGTAATTGGATTTTCACTGTCGCCCGCCTTTTCGTGTCACTTTGGCAACGTACTTTCGGCGACAATTACTCTTCCCCTTGAACGACAATTAGAATTCCCGGTTGAGAACCAGAGGCGTGCGGCCCCCCCTTTTGTGAAGCGCAGCGCAGCGGAGCGAAACAAAAGGGGGGGCCGCACGCCGCCGCGGGTGGCCCTCGCCAATCTCAGGCCGCGTCGGGCGGCTTGGTTCGCTTGGCCTCGTCCAACCGGTAGCTCGGGATGTTCAACTCCAAGATCACGCTGTGATGCACCAGGCGGTCGATTGCCGCCGCTGTCGTCATCGGATCCTTGAAGATCGTCTCCCACTTCGAGAACGGCAGGTTGCTGGTCAGCATCACCGTGCCGCGCTCGTAGCGTTCCGCCAACAAGGTGAACAGCACCTCCATCTCCTCCCGGCTCTGCTGCACGTAGCCGATGTCGTCGATCAAGAGCACCTCGCACTTCGACATCTGCTTTAGCACCCGGTTGAGCTTCAGATCCCGTTTGGCCGCCAACAGTTCCTGAACCAGCAGGGCACACGACCATGAGACCACCTTCCGTCCGTTGCGAACCAATTCCTGGGCGATCGCCGATAACAGGTGCGTCTTTCCCGATCCGGTCTTGCCGAACAACAACAGGTTCTCGCGGCGGTCCACGAACGAGCCTTCCATGAGCGTCCGCACTTGGCGAGAGACCTTCGCCGGCAACCGCGCCAGGTCGAAGCTCGCCAGATCCTTCTCCAGCGGCAAACGGGAATCCCGCAGCAGCCGCTCGGTCCGCTTTGCCAAGCGGCCCTGGCATTCCCGCTCGGCCAGTTCCAACAGGTACTGCTCGTAGCTGGCCGTCTCCTGTAATGCCCGTCGGGCCAGTTCCTCAAAACACTCCCGAAACGTCGGCAAGTGCAGTTCCCGCAAGCAAGCCGCCAACTTCTCTTTCAAATCCCCCTTCGCACCCATCCCACACCTCCTTGTGCAAGAACAAGTCATCGAAATCCGACAAGTCCACTACTTCGACGGTCACTTCGGTGACCGCCGGAACTTCCTCGGCCCGCTGGACCAACGTTTCGACCGCGGCCCGGGTCGCGGGCTGGCCGCTGTTTAGAAGCGTTCGCAACGCCTCGTCCACGGCCGTCTCGCCGTGGCCTGCCGCCAGATAGAGAATCTGCAAATACTCCTTGTGACCGCGCTTGGGCTGCGCTTCCCGCAAGGCGTCGAAGGCCATGCGAAAGCGGCTCGTGGGAAACAGCTCTTCCCGGTAAACGTAGTTCTCAAAAGCCCCCGGTTTTCGCACCAACCAGTCGATAATGTGCCGGTAGTTGATGGCGTGTTTGTTCCGCCCGCGCAACGCGGAAAGCGCTCCATCTCCTTCTGGGCGTACCAGACCTCGACATGCTCCACGTACAATCGCACCTCGACCCGCTCGCCAATCAAGCGGCTGGGAACCGAATAAACATTTCGGTCTACATGGACCAAACTCCCCGTATCCACGCGTACCGGGATTCGCTTGCAGCTCTCCCGTCGCCGATCCGGCAGAGGCCGAAGGCCAGGCAACTCTTCGTCCAGCCGCTTGCGACGGCCCGCATTGCGAACCGCCACCAGCTCTTTCAAGAATCGTCCATAGGCTTCACGGCTCTCGAAGTCCCGGTTGCCACGCAATAACAGGGCCTGCTCCACCGCTTCCTTGAAACGCCGATGCGATTGTTCGACATCTCCGTTCTCGTTCGGTTCCCGGGGCTGGATCTTCTCCATCTCCATCCCGTAGTAGCCCAACAGTCCCTTGTACCGCGCGGTGAACTCCTTCATGTCCGATCCGTTGTTGACCGCCAGGCTCATCCGATCCGTGCGGTGTCGTTCGGGCACGCCGCCCAATTCCCACAGGGCGTCTTGAAGTCCTTCGCCGAGGCTTCTCGAAACTCTCGGAAAAACAGACCGTCACCGACTCCCAGTTCGAGTACGTCAGCACGAAGTGGTAAAGCAGATGGTCGAACGACTGCCCGCCAATGATCACGGCCAGGCTTTCCATGTGGGTGAAATCCGACGCACACAACCGTCCCGGATGATGCACTTGGCTGAAGAACACCTCCTTCGCCGGGCCGGCCGTCGCTCGCCAACGTTTCACGCCACGCTGAAAGCTGTGCAACTGCGTTTCGTCGAACTTCCCCGGGTATTTGATCTGCATGCTCCAAACAGCGTCTTGGCCTCCAGGCCAGGCGCCTCGTGCAGTTGCGCATGCACTTCCGGCCACACCTCGGCAAACAGGTCTGCCCGTGTCCGCCACGAGCGATCCGGCACAACTTCGCTGGGAAGCCGACCCAGCCGCCTATACTTCCTCGCCGTCTTCTCGTCCATGCTCGCCTTGTCTGCCGACTGAACCAGAGTCTTCCCTGACGACAACACCTGCCACAACCGCTTCACCTGCTCATCCGTGACCATTGCAAGTCCCCCTCCTACGGAGACTTGCAACAGTCTATCTGACCAGCCTCAACTGGCCTCAACCGGGAATTCTAATTGTCGTCAGACCGGAAAAGTAATTGTCGCTATAGAAACGTAATCCCGTAGTGAGTGGCAATCGCTTCCGGCAGCACTTTGCTCGCAGCGCTAATTCCAATCTCCCAAACCCCGCTTGCTGCTTTGGTAATCATCTTGCCTATCCAGTTGCTTACTTTCGGTCCCCACTTCCCGCCCCCTTCCGGCTTTGGGTCAGAATTGATTGCGTCTTTCAATTCGTCAATGTCGGCGTTGCCTACTCCGTTTGAGGTTAGATAGTCTGCTAGGCTTTTGAAGTCGCCCGCCTTGACGTTCATTATTAGATTCTGTGTAAGGTGACTATTGGCAACATCGCCTAACACTCCCTGGAAATTAGCAATGTGTATCTGCTGACTCTTCGCCGCCCGTTCCTTTTCCTCGTTTGAGAATGTCATTCCATCGCCCATGATTCCCGCATGTTCCAGTTTCAGTGACCACTCAAGGATTGTAGTGCGAACCGCGTCAATCACCATATCAAGCTGTACTGCCGGAACCGTGCGAATAGGCTCCATCGGGTCTTGCATGTGCCGCATTAAAAACGTTTTCTGTTGCGAACTAAGTTCAAACAGCGGATCAGATTTATCATTACCGCTGCCCTGCCTCTCTAGGACGCCAACAGCGTTTCCGATTGCCGCCCGATAGTCGATGTTACAAATTGTCTCTTCAATTTCGGGCGGCATTAGAAACGGAATTAGACCGCGATACGGGTTATGAACTTGCATCTTGGCGGTAAATGCACGATACGCCGGTGTTTTATCGTCCGGCCCGTATCCGTGCAATTCGCAGTTAATCCATTGCTTGAAGTCGTCAAGCTTTAACTTCGTTGCGACGATCAACGCCTTGCGGAGCAGGTCGGCAATATCGTGCTTTCGCTCCGACGCCATTGCCTGCAATTCTAGCACGATTGAGCCCGCCATGATGATTCCCTCTCGCTCGGCATTTTACAGACTCGATTAGCGGGATTCAATCAGGGTATCGAAACGGGCGACGCAGCTAGTATTTTGAGCGCAAAAACAAGCTTCGCCCATTGTTTGACCCTCCGTCACCGTCACCTTGAAGCGGTACGGCGCAAGCCGTCGCCGGAGAATGGGCGGAATAAGATTATTTGGGACGGCCCTATGTACCTTTGAGCGTGAAGAACCACCGGGCAAGCTGGTGGCATCCAGCGGCCGCAAAACATTACGCAGCAACGTCATATACCTTCATCTCGCACCATTAGACGCAAAGTCGAAGGGGGCGTTCAGCGATTGGGCTGTCATATTCGTGCTCCGCCAACCGCGCTTTCCGCGAAATGCGCGGCATTCTCCAATTCTGTGCGCATCGCGGCTTTTTTCGCCCGCGAGCGCAGAGCGCCGTCGCGGCAGTTTTCGCCCACGATTCGCAAACCGTTACCGCACGCGAGTTTACGTCGCCGGTCGCCGCAGGTGCCATACCCGTCGGTGCTGAACAGGTACACAAGGCGCGGGCTTCGTAACTCCGCTGCCAGACTCGACTTACATGTCCTTGGCGTTACAGTACTTTACTGTAGTTGTCAAAACTTAACATCTGTGATAGACTGGGCGGGAAAGAAGTGGATAGTGGAGGGTGGAGAGTGCAAAGGAACGAAGGGTGAAGGATGAAAGGCCGGAAGTTCCAATGTTCAATGTTCATCGCCTGCCGTCCCCGCCAATGGCCATCTTACAGCACAATCAAACAGCCAACGGACGTATTCCTACTCCCGCCCTACTCGAACCCTACTCCCATCCTGCTCCCGCCCTACTCGGTTCCTACTCGCCTGCTGCTCCCATCCTGCTTCGCAAAACCCCAAGAAAACAGGCAAATTCATCGTGTTTCGATTCGAGAGAAAGTTTTCCGTCAGCGGCAGAGGACTCACGCCAAGCCGCCAAGATGCAAAGTACGAAGGGAAGACAGAAAGATGTACGACAGAAAAATGCCGCGAGGCTTCGAGTGTTCGCACATGTTTCTGTCAAATATATTTCTGTCAACTCCTTTGCGAGCTTTGCGCTTTGCGCGAGAATCTCCGGATTTGCACGCGAGTTTACGGAAACCGTGCCAAAGTGGGACAAATCGTGCCACGCAAATGGTTTTCCCGCGGAATTCGCCGGGTCCGCACGGAGCCTGCGCAGTGCCAGACTGCGTCAAACCGGTGTCTTTTGGCGGCAAAGCAGTGCCAAAAGTGCCAAATTTGGCACAGGGAGCAACCCGAAAGGGGAGATGACGGATAAAGAATTGCGATTCAGCGCCGGGACCCCGCGAGATTATTGGCCTAGAGTTTCGACGCGATGAGGGTTCCCAGGCCGATCACATAGAATATGAACATGGCAGCCAAGAGGTTTCTTGTAGCCGGCGAAGCCCCTTTGAACTCCTTCCAGACGAACACACCCCAGAGGGCGCCGACCATCGTCGCCCCCTGGCCGAGCCCATACGACAACGCCGGGCCGGCCGCCGTCGAAGCGATGATGCTGAAGCTCATGCCGAGGCTCCAGATCATGCCGCCCAGAATGCCGATCGCATGGAGTCGGAGGCTGCCCTTGGTGAAGTAGTCGCCAAACGGCACCGGCTCGCCGGAAAGCGGCCGGACCATCATGATGCTGTTCCAAACGAAGTTGGAA
Source organism: uncultured Planctomycetia bacterium (assembly GCA_963707295.1). GTDB lineage: Bacteria > Planctomycetota > Planctomycetia > Pirellulales > Thermoguttaceae > JANXQG01. The sequence continues at coordinate 2,009,478 of CAVPPL010000004.1, read as the reverse complement.
AGGAGCAAACCCGCGGAGAAAGCCACGATGGCTGTGTACGGACTGAGCTTGCCCGCTTCGAGCGTCTTCGTCTCAGGATCCCAGCCAATGGCCTGGGCCACGAAGCTGTAGAACCAGCCCATGAGAAGACCTGCGATCACCGAAATGACGATGCCCTTGACGGGCGTGCGGCGGCTGCCAGTGGCCAGTTGCCGATAGGCCAGGGCGTCCAAGATGATGGCGACCATGATGCCGCCGACGCCCGCCGCGAGCATGGGCACATTGCCCGCGGGGCTCTTGAAGTACGTCGTAATGACGCCCAACACCAGAGCCAGGCCCACGCCGATGGGAAAGGCCACGGCGAGGCCGGCGATATCAATCGCCGCCACAAGCAAGATGTTCGAAAGATTGAATATGATCCCGCCCAACACTGCGGACCAAAGCCATTGGCCCTCCGCTTGCCGCAGATCGGCCAGAAACCCGCGTCCGCCGGTCCCCGTGCTGCCGATCGTGAATGCGAGGATGAGAGCCAACAAGAGCACGCCGATCGCGTAGTCCCAGTAGAAAAGCTGGAACCGCCATTCCTTGCTGGCGAGTTTCTGCGTGTTGGCCCACGACCCCCAACAGACCATCGTCGTGACGCACATCGCCACCGCGATCGGATAGGAATCTACGATTAACATGGTTAGGCTCCGATTTGGGCTTGTGAAAGAACAACCTGTAGGATGGACCTCCGAGTCCGTCCTATTCTTCGCGGACGGACTCGGAGGTCCATCCTACAAATTCAACTCATTGTTTTACAAGCCCTTATTGTCGTTGCGGCGTTTGGGGCGGGGCACCCGGAGCATAAGAGATACTCTTGCCGGGGGCAACTTTCAAGCCCCACTGCGCGATGTAATACGCGGCTGGGCGGAACGGATCGCCGGCTTTCCGCAGGGCCGCCTGAAGACGATTGTCCAATTGCCGCCGCAGCTCCGCATATTCCGCCACGGACACAAGATTCTTCAATTGATACGGATCTTTCGTGTCGTCAAACAGCAGCCAAGGTCCGTCCAGGCCGCGAACGTAGGTGTATTGGGCGGTACGAATCGCGCGATACTCCTTGTTGAAGCCGCTGCCGGCAAACGGCGCTACGCCCATGTACAGCGCGGCGCGATCCGCTTGCTCCGGACCGCCGCGAATCAGCGGCGACAGGTCTTCGCCCTCGATCGTGCCCGGAATGGCCACGCCTGCCAAGCCCAGCAAAGTCGGCAGGATGTCGGGCGTGGTCAATGCTGTCTGAACAGCCCGGCCGTGGCGGCCATGCGCGGCCGGATAGCGCAAAAGCAGCGGCACGTGCGCCGACTCGTCCCACGGCTGCTGCTTCATGGTGGGTGGGCATCCGTGCGATCCCATCATTTCCCCGTGGTCCGCCGTGAAGACTACGATGGTCTTCTGTTCCAGCCCGGTTTCGCTCAGTTCAGTGAGCACGTCCGACACGCATTTATCCACTGCCGAACAATGGGCGTAATAGCCCTGGGCCTCCCGCTGCGCCTTTTTCCGCATCGCCGCGGGCACGTTCGGCGGCAAGCGGATCTTCTCGGCGGGATACAGATCCTTGTAGGCTTGCGGGGCCGAGTCGTGCGGGAAATGCGGGGGACCGTAGGATACCATCAAGGCGAACGGCTGGCCCGGCTTCGCGTGCTGCCGAATATGCTCCCGCGCATCCTTGGTCTGGGCGAAAGCGTCGTAGCCGTCCCAGTATTTCTTTTCGGTCGACGTGCCGGCATAGTAGTGCGAATGGTTGTAGTTATGGTCGCATTCCGCGGCCTTCCAGTACTCCCAACCCTTGCGGCGCTCGGGGGGAATGTAGCTCTCGCGGCCGTGCCCGTCGAGATGCCACTTGCCGATATAGGCCGTCGTGTAGCCGGCCTGCTTGAGGATTTGGGCCATGCAAAGTTCGCGCTCGGGCAGATAGAGATCGTTGAGAAACATGCCCGTGGAAGTCGGCCAACGGCCGGTCATCAGGGCCGCGCGGAAGGGCGTGCAGACCGGGTAAACCGAAACCGCATTGCAAAACCGGATGCCTTCCGTAGCCAACCGATCGAGGGCCGGTGTATGGACGTTCGGGTCGCCCGCAAAGCCGGTCGCCGTGGCCCGCCACTGATCGGCCACCAAGATCACGATATTCGGTTTCGCCGCGGGCTCGGCAGCCTGCAATGCAGTCAGCAATGCCGGCAGCAGGGCGGCGAGGAAGATGACGCTGATTCCCATGATCCGTTTCATTGGCGTAGTCTCCTCCGCGCTGGGCGATTTCCCACATCGCTTTTGGCATCCGACCGGCTGCCACCCTCCCAGTATAGCCGTAAAGAACGCCTTGTCACTAACGGTTGGCTTCGGATATCTCGCCTGTTTAGGATCCCTTTTCAGGAACGGTTATTGACGCGCCGCGGCACTTTGTTAAAGTTGGTTTGCGTTTGACCATCCCTGCAAGCAACCCGCGTTTCGGAATGAGGACCACCCATGCCATCTTTGTTTCAGCATCCAATGCTCGGAGCGGCCGTCGCCGCCGTTGCAATCTTGTCGGCCAGGCGTGCCTGGCCCGCGGAATACGACGTCATCATCCGCGGCGGAACGATATATGACGGCAGCGGCAAACCACCCTACCTGGGCGACGTGGCCATCCGCGGCGACCGGATCGCGGCGATCGACGATCTTTCCGCGGACCGCGGAAAGACGGAAATCCGCGCCGCGGGGCTCGCCGTTGCGCCCGGCTTCGTCAACATGATGTGCTGGGCCAACGAGACGCTGATCGAAGACGGGCGATCGCAGAGCGACATTCGCCAGGGCGTCACGCTGGAAGTGATGGGCGAAGGCGAATCGATGGGGCCGCTCAACGACCGCATGAAAAAGGAAATGCTCAAGGCCGAGGCCGACATTAAGTACCCGATCGAGTGGACGACGCTCGGCGAATACCTGCAATTCCTCGAACGCCGCGGAATTTCCGCGAACGTGGCGTCGTTCATCGGCGCGGCCACCCCGCGAACTTATGTGATCGGCCATGACAACCGGCCGCCTACGGCCGAAGAGCTCAAAAAGATGCAGGACCTCGTTCGCCAGGCCATGAGGGAAGGGGCGATGGGCGTGGCGTCCGCGCTGATTTATCCGCCGGGATGTTTCGCCAAGACCGACGAAATCATCGCGCTCTCAAAAGCGGCGGCGGAGTACGACGGAATGTACATCTCACACATGCGCAGCGAAGGCGATCAGATTATCGAGGCTGTCCAAGAACTTCTGACAATCGCCCGCGGAGCGAACATTCGCGCCGAAATCTATCACCTCAAGACGGCCGGCCGGGAGAACTGGCCCAAGATGGACAAGGTAATAGCGATGGTCGAGAAGGCCCGCTCCGAGGGCCTCCACATCACCGCCGACACCTATACCTACCCGGCGGCTTCGACCGGACTGGTCGCCACCATGCCGCCGTGGGTGCAGGAAGGCGGGTTCGAGGCATGTGTGCGGCGCTTGAAGGACCCGGCCACGCGCAAGCGGATCGCCGCCGAGATGCGCGTCTCAAGCCCCACGTGGGAGAACATGTTTCTGGAGCCCGGTTCGCCGGCCGGAATCCTGCTGGTGGGCTTCAAGAGCGAGAAGTTGAAGCCGCTTACGGGCAAGACCTTGGCCGAAATCGCCAAGATGCGAGGCAAGTCTGCTGAAGAGACCGTCATGGACCTCGTCGTCGAGGATGACAACCCCATTGCAACCATTTACTTCACGCAATCCGAGGACCACCTGCGCAAAAAGGTTGCGCTCCCCTGGTGCAGTTACTGCTCGGATGCGGAATCGCTGGCGCCCGAGGGCGTATTCCTGAAATCGAACGTGCATCCACGGGCGTATGGCAGCTTCGCTCGCGTGCTGGGCAAGTTCGTCCGCGACGAGAAGGTGATCACGCTCCAGGAGGCCATTCGCAAGCTCGCCGCCTTGCCGGCTGAAAACATGCGGATCGACCATCGCGGCCGGCTCAAGGAGAATTACTTCGCGGACGTGGTCGTGTTCGATCCCACGAAGATCCAAGATCATGCGACGTACGAGAAACCTCACCAATATGCCACGGGAATGGTCCACGTCTTCGTGAACGGCACTCAAGTGCTCAAGGATGGAGAGCACACCGGGGCGAAACCCGGGCGTTTTGTACGAGGGCCAGGGTGGAAGGAGAGCCACTGAGAACGGCACCTTGACGTGCGATACACAAAAACTTTGGCAGGAAGTGGAAAGATATGTCAATATCCGAATCCCAGAAGGGGCGAATCGTAGAACTGCTAGTCGGCACGACCCTCATGCTGCAATCTGACGGTGACTTGAGGGTCAGTATCCCCATCGTTGATGACGAGGGAGTGGATCTTGTTGTCGGTAATCGCCTTAATGACAAGTCACTTCTCCTTCAGATCAAGGGTAGATTCTCGTTGAGTGGTCGCCAACACTACCGCGAAATGTTCGACGCGTGGTGTGTAAACCGAATCCCAACAGGTTCCTTCTTTTTGTTTTCTACGACATGGCAAAAGCTGCGTTGCGTGACCAATGTTGGCTCGTCAGCGCGTCGCAGTTCTGCCAATTGCTCGGCAAACAAAAGCAGTCGCGTCCTGTATACGTATTCGACAGCAGCTTCGAGGCAAAGAAGGACATGTGGACGCTGTTTCGGCACCCACTGAAGAACCTGGCCGGAGAGATTCTGAAGGCGCTAAAATGACTGGCACACCGTGGGGCACACCGGTGTCGGACCGGTACTGTCGGCCTTCAATTGCTGGTAAACGCCAAATCCGCGTCGCGTGCGCCGTGCAGGACGCGCGCGACTGATACACGCCGTGCAACCTTATAGTAGACCACATAGTTTCCCACGCAGAAGCGACGCAGTCCCGGCCGAAGTTCGTCGCACGATTCGCCCGCCAAGGGACTGCGAGACAGGTGCAGAAAAACGTCGAACAGCTTTACCAGCATACGATCGGCCGCAGCAAGATTATGCTTCGCAATTGCGTACCAGATTGCGTCGAGGTCCCGCCGCGCTTCGCGGCTGATGGAGTACGGAGTCATCGCGGCGACTGCTCCGCGGCCAAACGCCGGCGGCCACACGACTTGATGTCTTCCAAGAGCGCGCCGTGGGAATCCTCGTCGTCAACTTCAATGATGTCTCCGCGTTCGATTTGCTGCATTCCCACGTTGACTTCCTTGCGAAGTGCTTCGAGTTCGCGCTTGCGCAAGAGGCGGAGTCCATCGGAAACGACTTCTTCGGGGGAGCCATACTTCCCGGCCGCAACCGCGCTCGAAACAAACTCCTCAAATTCCGGGGCAATGTTGGCGGTAATCATCAAAACAATTCCTTTTCAGCCATCGTGTAGCCGAGGTTACTATAATCATAATAGTCCATCCTGAAATGCAAATCCAGTGCCCTGGCCACGGCCTGAGGAGTGCGGTCATAAGTTGCCGCCACCGATTCATCCCTCGACAAGAATCCGAAACGCAGCCTCAAACTCCTGACCAGCTTCGACCAGCCGCAGCCCGCGGCCGCTTGTCAGCGCGCTGGTGGGCGCGGTCATAGGCTCCAGCGCCACGAAGTCTTTGCCTCTGGGTGCAAAAACCTGTGCGTGGCTGAAGTTCTGGAGAAACTCGACGGTAATCTGGCGGCCTCCGCCCGAAAGCGAGAATGTTGGACGTTCATCGAGCACGACAAACCCATCATCGAGGTTCAGTTCGCCCAGCGAGGCGTCGAAAGCGCCCGAAGCCGCCTCTTCGCCCGTGGGGATTCCGCGGTCGTCGGGCACTAGTCTTCGCATCGCTGGCAACCGCAATCGCCATTGTCCGCGCGGCAGGCCAGGAATCCCAAAGTATGGATGAAAACCGAAACTCACCGGCAACAATTCCTCTGCCAGGATTTTGGTCTCGATCGTTAAACTGTCCGCGCGGAGGGTCACAGCCATCTCCAGGCGATGGCGGAATGGAAAGACCGCGAGCAGTTCCGGGCGGTTCCAGTCGAATCGGGCCACAAGCCGGGTCGGGCTTGATTCGGCCAGCTCCCACGCAAGCGAGGACCAGCGGACGCCGTGCATCGGCAAACCGTGTTCGTCGCAATGCAATAGCGGTGACGACGGATCGAGGATCACGTCGCGGCCGGCGGCGCGAAAGCCGGGACTTGCCAGGCGGTTGGCCCAGGGATAGAGCAGCGGAATTCCAACAGTGCTTCCCTTGGCAGCCGCGGCGTCAAGGTTTTCCAGCCGCCGCAGGAACTCCTCTCCTCGGTGCCGCAACGAAACACCGATCATGCCCGCCCTGGCAGAAACGCTGCTTCCAATTCGCCTGCCACAAGTTTACTCATGCTGCTATTCATTCGTCCGACCTCGAGTAATCGCTGCGGTTGCGCCGTGTTTATTAATCCAACCGAATCTCGCCGCTGGCGACCAAGCCCAAAAACTCGCGATTGCTGTCCAAGAGCTCGCTCTGTGCGGCCATTTCATCGGGCGTGAACCAGTGGACCGACTCGACCTCGCGCGGGTCGGGCTGCGGCACAGCCGTCGGGTCCATATCGGCCAGCCACCACGCCAGGTGAACCTTCCAAGAGGTCACACATTCCCAGAGCCGACGCCGCGCGTACGATCTTCACGCCGACTTCCTCATAGAACTCGCGGACGACGGCCGCCTCTTCGGTTTCGCCGTCCTCGATCCCGCCGCCCGGAAAACAAAAAACCAGCGGCGCAATGACATGGCGGCTGCGGCGGATGACCAACATGCGGCCGTCGCGGACGACAATCGCCACCGCGCCTCGACGGCCGGGCGTTTCGGGTATGTTTTCCATGCCTAGAGATCGTAGCCGAGAAACGTGTTTTCGGGTAGGCTAGTGTTCTGCCGCCCGCCCCCCTCCGCTTCCCAACCACATGGCATCTTCCGAACCGACTGCACCGCCCGACGCGCCGCGAGCCGACCCTTATGCGGCGTGGCGCATCGCCAGTTATCGGCTCTACGCGGGCAGTTGGTTCCTGATGACTATCGCGCGGCAGATCGAGTTCCTCGCCATCAACGTCTACCTTTATGGGTCCACGCGCGACCTGCTCGCTTTGGGCTGGCAAGGCCTGTTCATGGCCTTGCCGGTGATACTCTTGGCAATTCCGGGCGGTCATTTGGCCGATCGCTTCAATCGCCGCTGGGTGCTGGCGTCGATGCTGCTGTTGACCGCCATCGACAGCGCCGCGCTGGGTATGGCTTGCGCTTGGCATCTGCCAGCGATCTGGATTGACATGCTGCTGATTTTCGACGGCGCGGGACAGGCCCTCGGCGGGCCGTCGCGCACCGCTTTGCTGCCGTGGCTTGTTCCGCCCGAGCGTTTCGCCAACGCGGTCGCCTGGAGCACAACCGTATTTCAGATTTCCACGATGATCGGTCCGGTCGTGGGCGGCTACTTGATCTGGTTTCTTGGAGAGCGCGGCGTGCCGGCGGCGCTGGCGTGCGTGGTCGTGCTTCGCTGCCTGGGCCTGATTGGCGTGTTGCTGCTGCGGACCCGGCGGCCGGAGCGCATGCAATCATCATTCTCCGTTGAAGCCCTCTCGGCCGGCATCCGCTTTGTCTGGCGACACAAGCCGATCCTGGCCACCATCTCGCTGGACCTCTTTGCCGTGCTGCTGGGCGGCGCCACCTACGTGTTGCCGGCGTTTGCCGACCAGGTGCTGGGTTATCACTCGCAGGAGCAAATGGCCGCCGTAGCCGGTTATCTTCGTTCGGCCGAAGCGATCGGCGCCATCGCAATGGCGGTTTTGCTCGCTCATCTTCCGCCAATCCGCCGGGCGGGCTGGACCATGCTTTGGGCCGTCGGTGGTTTTGGAGCAGCGACAGTTTGTCTCGGACTCTCCCCCTGGCTGCTGACCGCGCTCTTATCGATGTTCGTCGTAGGCGCGCTAGATAACATCAGCGTCGTCGTCCGGCATACCATGATCCAGATGCTCACGCCCGACAACATGCGGGGGCGAGTCACTGCGGTGAATAACATATTCATCAATTCCTCGAATGAGCTGGGGGGCATGGAATCGGGCATGACGGCGAAGCTGTTTGGCTTGGTGCCGTCGATCGTCGGCGGCGGCATTGGGGCGATACTCGTCGTGCTGGGATGCGCTGTCCGATGGCCGCAGATTCTTGCCATCGGCTCGCTTGCCAATCTGCGGCCCGTCAACGAAAGCGCGATTCGCCAGGAAAGCGACGAGGAGATTGCGGCACGATGAACATGCCCAATTCGAATACGCACAGTGCGACCGCGCGCCGCTGGATCATTCTGGCGGTCAAGCTGCTCGTCGTCGTCGTCTTACTCTGGTTCGTTCGCGGCAAGATCGAAGAGTCTTGGACCGAGTTCCGCCTGAACCCGCGGCCGATGCATGCCGAGTGGATCGCGCTCTCCGCGGGGCTCTATATCGTAGCCTTGCTACCCGAAGGGCTCTTCTGGCACTGGGCACTACGGTCGCTGGGGCAAAGCGTAGGTCTATTCGAGACGTTGCGGGCCTACTACATCGGCCATCTCGGCAAATACGTGCCCGGCAAGGCGATGGTGATTGTGCTCCGCATTGGGTTGCTTTACGGCCGCGCCGACACGGGCATCGCTGTGGCGAGTGTTTTTCTGGAGACGCTTACGATGATGGCCGTCGGAGCATGCATCGCCGTGCCGGTGCTGGCGATATGGTTCTTGCACGATTGGCGGTTCCTCGCGGCGGCCGTCGTGTGTGCGGCGGCTGCCGGGCTTCCGACGCTGCCGCCGGTCTTCTCGCGGCTGGCGAAGTTGCTCGGCGTGGGAAGGTCGTCACCCGGCGTGGCGGAAAAGCTGGCCGGATTCAAGTACCGCACGCTCGCCGCCGGCTGGGTCATCATGGTTCTCGCTTGGATCGCGATGGCGCGAGTCTCTGGGCGATGCTCCACGGACTGAGCTACGATGCCGATTGGTGCGGTTCGTGGTATCTTTACACGGCCATCGTGGCGATGGCGGTCGTGGGCGGTTTCGCTTCCATGATCCCTGGCGGGTTGGGGCCGCGCGAGGCGGTCTTTACGGTCCTGCTCGGCCCGTTGATCGGGACCAATGGGGCGATGATCGTTGCCGTCGGCCTGCGGCTGACGTGGCTAGTGGCGGAAATCGCGGTTTCGGTTATCTTATACTTCGCGGGATATTGTAGGGTGGGACCAGATCGCGTAGCGAGCGCGGGCCCACCATAATATGATTGCAACACAGTGGCGGGCCGGCTCGCTTGATGCGAGCTTGTCCCACCCTACGATAGAGCAACCCATGCTATCGATCGTCATTCCGGTTTATAACGAGGCCGAGAGCCTAACCGAGCTGCATCGCGAAATCGGCGAAGTGGCGGCGGCCAACGGCTATGAGATCGATCTGGTCTTCGTCGACGACGGCTCGCGGGACGATTCGTGGAACATCATCCGCCGCCTGGCTGCCGAGGATGCGCGGGTCCGCGGCATCCGCTTCCGGCGGAACTTCGGCAAGGCCGCCGCGCTCACGGCCGCCTTCGCGGTGGTCCGCGGCGAAATGGTGATGACGATGGACGCCGACTTGCAGGACGACCCGCACGAGATTCCCCGCTTTCTCGCCGCCATGCAAAACAGCCTCGACGTGGTCAGCGGCTGGAAACAGGTCCGCCATGATCCCTGGCACAAGGTCGGGCCGTCGCGGATCTTTAACGCGATGGTAAGCTGGATGACCGGCGTGAAGCTGCACGATCACAATTGCGGCATGAAGTGCTACCGCCGCGAGGTGCTGGGCGAGGTGCGGCTCTACGGCGAGTTGCACCGCTTCGTGCCCGTGCTGGCCGCCGGCCGCGGCTTCCGCGTGGGCGAGATCACAATCAACCACCGCGCGCGGAAGTTCGGCCAGTCGAAATACGGCTTCACTCGCTTCGTCAAAGGGTTTCTCGACCTCTTGACGGTGAAGTTTCTGACCGGCTACGGACAACGCCCGCAGCACCTGCTCGGCACGATCGGCTTATCGTGTTTTGCAGTCGGCGCGCTTTGGGCGATATGGTGGGCCGGCTATTGGCTGGTCTCGCGGTTAGGAATCTTCGGCCTCACCCCGTTGCTCTTGCATGAGAAAGTGGGCCACATTTATGCCATTGGCTTGATGCTGCTCGGCGCAGTTCATGTCGATCGGTTTTCTGGCCGAGTTGTTCATCGCTTACCGTGAGCCGGACCAGGAGCCATATTCGATTTCGGAGAGGACGGAGGAGGGCCGTTACGATGGATGAGAGCGACAATTCCATTAGAGGATTGCTGGAGAAAATCCGCACCCGCCCAAGTCTTATTGGGCGGCCTTCGCTCGAAAATTTGCGTGCTGTCCTAGACGGGTTCATGTGGGCGCGATATTCATTGCATCCCGAGGAGAGAAAATGGCTTCAGGAATTTGCGCGGTGGGTGGCTTTTCGATTTGACGTATTCTCATCGGTAGGTTGGTGGAGCATCTTGCGACTTTATACTTCCAGCGAAGCCGAGGAACTTCCCCTTTTTTGGAAATGTCTCGATGAGTTCGAGAAATCCGAGGGGAAGCTGCCTGGGCCTGGAAGACGAGTTCACCTGTGAGCAACTCGCAGTTCACCTCATAGATACGTTGGCATTCCACGACTTCATTGACAAGTCTCGAATTGCAGAAGCCGTAGCTTCTGTGAAGTGGGAGCTTGTCAGAAAACGCAAACTGGGTGCGATACTGCTCGAACCCAAAGGCGAGGAGAAGTGACTTTACTCCCCATACCTGCTAGTCATCCAGTTTTGTAGATCATGCAAACCGCAACACCCGCAGACAACAACGCCGCCCTTCGCCGTTCGATCTACGCCATTCTGATTTGCATCGGACTGGGGGCGGTGATCGGCCGCATCCTGGCGGTCGATTCCGTCGATATGAGCCGCGTGGCCGACAGCAAGTTTTCCAGGGAACTGGCCGATAAGCGGAAAGAACTGGCTAACAAGCCAAAGGAGCTTTCCGGCGTCCGGCTCGACTACGCCGTGTTGCAATTCAGGAACGAGTTGGCAGTTGCGCTGGCGTTATGCGGCCGTTCTTGAGCGCCAACGACCGCAGTCGCTGGTGTACGGTCCGCGCGCTGGTTGAACCGGAGATGCGCGTGCCCGGCGCGCCGTATGCGATTGATAAAGTGATCGACAACGATCCGGCCAACCCAAAACTCGTCAACGGTCATTTGAAGATGCGGCCCGGCTGGGACACGATCGACATGGTGCTCCATAACGGCCACTACTATTCCAGCAAGCCGCCGCTCTTGTCCACGCTCATGGCGGCCGAGTATTGGGTCATTTATAACGTCACGCACAAGTCTCTGGGCACTCATCCCTACGAGATCGGCCGCTTCATGCTCGTCACAATCAACGGCACGTGCCTCTTGCTGTTTTTCATTTTCACAGCTCGCCTCGTCGAGCGGCTGGGCACGAGCGACTGGGGCCGCATCTTCGTCATGGCGGGCGGCGTCTTTTGCACGTTTCTTACCACGTTTGCCGTGACGATCACGAATCACCTGCCCGCCGCGGCGTGTGCGACGGTGCTCTTGGACGCGCTAGTAAGAATCTGGTTCGACGGCGACCGCCGCACATGGACGTTTATCGTGGCCGGCTTCTTCAGCGCGATGCTGGCGGCCAACGAAGTGCCCGCCGGACTGCTGTCTGCGATGGTTACGCTGGTCGTGTTTTGCCTGGCCCCGAAGAAGTCGCTCATCGCCTATCTGCCGCCGGCCGCGCTGGTGACCGCGGCCTTCTTCGGCACGAATTGGATCGCCGTGCATGACCTCAAGCCGGCACAAATGCACCGCAACGACGGCGACTGGTACGCCTTTCCCGGCTCGTACTGGAATAACAAGCAAGGTATCGACGTAGGCGAGAAGTCCGCCGGCGTCTATGCGCTGCATGTCCTCGTCGGGCACCACGGCGTGTTCTCGCTCACGCCGATCTGGCTGCTGTTCCTGCTTGGGGCCGGGATTTGGCTCGTCCGCGGTCGCTCCCCGCTCGTTCCGGGAGAGGGGCAGGAGGTGAGGGCAACTGGCTCCCCTCGCCCTTTGGGAGAGGGGCAAGGGGTGAGGGCAGATTATCGGTTGAGACTGCTTTCGCTCCTCGGCATCTCCGTCACAGTAATTGGCCTAGCGTTCTACATCGTGGGACAGGGCGTCGATCGCAATTACGGCGGCAACGCCTCGGCGTTCCGCTGGGCATTCTGGATGGCCCCGCTGTGGCTCGTGCTCATGCTGCCCGCCACCGACGTGATGGCCCGCCGCCGCTGGTCGCGCGGCGTGGCTTTGGTGTTGCTGGCCATCTCCGCGGTGGCATGTTTCTATCCGACTTGGAACCCCTGGAGCCCGACGTGGATCATGAACTTCATGGGCTACGGGGGGTGGTTGTGAAATTGAAGTTGATCCTCGGCCCTTGACTTTTCCGCCTCGCCGGCAAATCATCCTACCAGGGCAAAGGCGCGAGTGTCTGCAATAATCCTTATCTCTTGATCAACGGCCGCGCTGAGAAATAGCCGCAATAATAGCTGCTGAGACGAAGAAATATGTTCCCGCTTTTGCCCTTGTTGCATCGGGCAGCGAAGCCCGCTGGCTGCTTTTGCCCGCACCGGCATCTTCAAATCGAGCAGTTGGAAGACCGCCGCTTGCTGACGCTCCTCGGGCAGCAGATATTTCCGGCGGACTATCCTTGGAACCAAGATATCAGCAATGTGCCGGTGGCGGCCAATTCGGCGGCTGTCATTTCGCATATTGGTACCTCGCTGCCATTCCATCCCGATTGGGGCGAAGACAGCCCGGCCAACGGCGCGAGCCCCTTTACGGTATTCCGTACAACGTCGTTCACGGCAAGACCACGGCGAAAGTGAACGTGGTAATTGACAACTATCCCGGCGAGAGCGACATCGTGCCGGTGCCGATTCCGGCAAACGCGGTCATTGAGGGCGATAACCAGAACGGCCCGAATCCGAATCGCGACGACTCGCACCTCATCGTTTGGGACGAGGACAGCAACACCGCCTACGAGTTGTACGTCGCCAGCCGCCCGAGTGAAAACGCGGATGGAAAGTGGCACGCCGCGCAGGAAACCGTCTGGCACATGAACACCGACAACTTCCGCACGCTGGGCTATACGTCCGCCGACGCGGCGGGGCTTTCGATCCTTGCCGGCCTCGCCCGGCCCGACGAGGGGCTGCCAGTCTCGCAAGGCGGACAGGGCGCGATCAATCACGCGCTTCGTTTTACTCTGCCCGCGCGACATCACTTGGCAATATGTCTACCCCGGCTCGCATATCGTCAACGGCGCAAACGCCAACAGCCTGCCGATGGGCAGCCGCCTGCGGTTAATGAACAATACGACGATAAACAACCTGATCAACGCCATGCCGCCGGAATCGCAAATCGTCGCTCGCGCCATGCAGAAATACGGATTGATCCTGGCGGATGTCGGCGGCACAAACAGCACGTTGTATGTGACGGGAACTTCGGCCTCCGAAGACGCCAATAACCACATCTCGCTCACTTGGAACATTGACAATGACATCGTCGCCAGTAACGGCCTCACGGTGCTGAACGCAGGCGACTTCGAGGTTGTCAACCTCACGCCCATCTTGACGAACCTCAGTGCGACCAGTGGCGCGGCCAACAGCACGATTCTCGTCAACGGCAAAAACTTTTCCGGCGCGGCGGGGCAGCTATCAGTACTCTTCGGCGTCGTCGCCAGCAATTCCGTCACCGTGCTCAGCGATACACAACTCTCCGTGCTCGTGCCCAGTGGTGTTGGGGCCGTTGGTGTGTCGGTCCAGTCGGGCGTCAAAGAAACCGATAACAACAGCAGCAACCCCAACGCCAACGTCAACGCGCCGATTTTCGGTTACGGGACGTCGGCCACTATCCAGTTCACCTATACAGGCGGCGCGGGCTGGACCAACGGGGCCAGCAGCTTGAAGTGGACCGACTCTCTGAACTGGAGCCCCAGCGGCGTACCCGGTGGGTCCACCGATGCATTCTTTACCAGCGCCGGTCTTTCCAGCGGCAATATCCTCAATCTGAACGGCAGCCAGACTGCCCATTCGCTGGCGATTCAGGGTACAGTCAACTTCACGCTCGGCGGCAGCGGCAGCCTGACGCTCGGCACCGGGTATCTCACCCGCTCGCCCGGCGCGTTGGGTACGCAGACCATTTCGCAACCGGTCATCCTCGGCGCGAATGGCATGTGGTATATCGCCGGCGCCGGCCAGTTGACCGTTTCCGGCGCGATAAGCGGGGCCTATTCGTTGGATAAGCTGAACGCCGGCACGCTCAAGCTTTCTGGAGTGAATACCTACAGCCAAGGCACGATCGTCGCGGCGGGAACGCTCATCATCGCCAACGCCAATGCCGTTCTCAGCGAATCGAACCTGACGGTCGGCAGCAATGCGTTATCCTTGTTCGCCGCGCCGACCGTGATGACGCAAGCCCGAAGCGTCAGCGAGCGCGGAAACCTTCCTGCGCCGGCTCTTCCAACAGCCGGTGCGATGAAATCACTCCCGGCCGGCGCGGCGGAAATGCCGCGGCTCGATCGGTCTTTCAGATTGACAGCGATGAATCGAGCGGCAGCGGATATGGCCATTCTGCGGGCCGTCAGCGGTGTGGACAGTGACGACAAGAGCCGCACAAAGGATGCCGCGATCCGGGCTTTGGACGCCCTTTTTGCCGACTACGGGCGATAGCGCACGCTTCTCCTTGCGCGGCATGGTGCGGACCGTCACGGCACAGTAGAATCGATGCGTATGAAGGCAGAGAATGCCGACAATGCCGACTTCCACCCATTGTTTGCCATGAATGATTCAACAATGCCACTTGCTCACGAAAACCAGAGCCGTCCCCATTCCATTAGCCGCCGCGAGTTCATCGCCGCGGCCGGGATGGGCGCAGCAGCAGGCATCTTGACGCAAGGGCCGGCATTGGCAGCCGCCGCTTCGCCCGCCGGACAGCCGCCGGCCCTGATCGGGAACCGATTTCTGACGTTCAATACGGTGGTCCGCGTCAACCAGATTGAAGTCTCTCGGGACCGGACGGCCGGATCGGACGAGGGCAGGATCCATACGCCGGAAGTGGCGCGGTTGTTTCGTGAGTCCGTCGAGCGCGGCTGGCCCGGCGGAAAAATCACGTGGGCCTTCAGTTGGCGGGCGCTCCAGGCCCCGCGGCCCAACTACAAGGCAATCCGCGAATTAGTAGCAGAGTACCATGCCAAGTTCGGCGACGAGATCACCTTCATTCCCGGCGGGTTCTTCCAGCCGATGTACAACCCGCGCAAGCAGACGCGGCAGGACCTGCACGAAGCCTTGCAGCGGGTCTCGGAGATGGTCGGCGGCGGCTATCGTCCGCGGAGCGTGTTGGCCGGTTTCTTGGATGCCGAAAGTCTAAAATATCTTGCGAAGAAGGAAGACATCCACGTTTGCCAGGGCACCATCTGGAGCCAATACTCGATCGACAATGGCGACGGCGATGGATCGGTGTGCTATCCGTACTATCCCTCCACGGAACATTTTTGCAAGCCAGCCCAAGGCCAAGCCGATTTCATTGACTGCGTGAATCTGGACGGCTGGACCTGCGATTTCCTCGCCGCGCGCCGCGCGGGGTTTGCGGACGGCTTCAACAGCCGCATGGGCGTGGGGCCGATCGAAACGATTTTCGCTCACGGTCCGGAACGCGGTGTTCGCGAAATGCTCCACACGACAGGCATTCATTTTGATCGAGGTTTCGAGCTGAACCGTTTCGGCTGGGTGACCGACTGCTGGGAGCTTTCCCTGCTGGGCGGGCGGCGGTCCCGCGGCAAACAGGATATGGAATGCCTGGTGCGATGGCTGAGCGAGATTCGTCGTCGCTGGCCGGAAGCCAAGCTGATCACGCAGGGCGAGTTCGGCGAAGCGTGGCGGCGGCAATACCGCGACAACTCCTTCGATTATCGCTTTGAAGAGCGGGGGAGCGGCATTGGCGGCTCGGACGCCAACATGGAAATCCGCTGGTTTATGAACCGCGATTTCCGGCTGGCGCTGCTGCGGGATTGGAAGGCCGACAAACCGGAAAACGTGATCGACTTCACGCGCTACGGCCTCGCGGCGAAAGAGCCCGCGGACCCGACGCCCGGCCATAATGCCCGGAACTGGAGCCTCATGAATCGCATGAACATGAAGCGCAGCCGCGCGCAGGACGCGCCGGTGCCGTTGGATCGGCTGGCGAAAGAGGATCTGGATCTGATCTCTCGGCGGTATCCGGCGCTCTTGTCGAAGTGACCGAACGCGGCCTAACCGAATGCGGCTAACGTCCGATCAGAGCGAATTCGCAACTTTCGAGAAGACGCTGTTGGCCTTGGTGCCGATCGTCGTAATGGCATTCAGGCAGACAACGACAATAAGCGATAACATTACCGCGTATTCAACGGCCGTGGGTCCGTCTTCGGATTCCAGAAAGTGTCGAACCTTGTTCAGTAGTGATTTCATGGCGTCCTTGTTGCTTGTCGCGTGGTGAAGGTACGGTACGGCCGGAAATGCGAGCCGTAGCTCCCCTTGCACAAGTCTAGGTCGCATTTATCGTATGTCAAATGGGCAAAACATGCACACCAATTGCCGTCTGCATGCGGGGCGCGGGGACGGCGATTAGCAACCGCCGTCGCCTGCGACTTCCTGGATCGGAGAAAAATGCTAGAGTTAAGCAGGCTGTCGTTTCTTTCTTCCTCAACATCGCTCAGCACTGGTGGATCCACCCATGAAATACACCTGCACCCATTGTGGCAAATTCGTAAATCAGGACCAGAACCTGGATGGGCACAACTTCTGCACGAGCTGTGGGAAACTCTTCTTGGCATCGACCGAACCTAACGTCCCGACTTGGATTTGGGGCGTCGTGGCCTTCATGATAACCAACTGGCAATGGCTGCGAACTCTGTAGCTGAGCGGCGCCGCTACACTCCCGTTGCCACCTGCACGCCCACGCCGCTGGTCACGCCATCGGTCGTGATCGTGGCGGTCAAAGCGCCCGTCGAAGTCGGCTTCGTCGTAAACGATATGGTCAGCGAGGTCTTCGTTGCGGTAGTGACCGTGCCCACGGCCCCGTGGTTGAATGTGACCGTGTTGTGGGCCGCCGTGGTGTCGAAGCCAAAGCCGTTGATCGTAATCGTCGTGGCCGACGCGATTGTCAGGTTCGCCGTGCTCGTCGTGACGTAGGGCGAGACGGTGGCTACCTGGATCGCCGAGCCGCTGCTCGCGCCGAAGGAGGTCACAATCGCCGTCAACGCACCGGCGGCCGGCTTGGTGGAGAACGTCACGGTGAGCGAGGTCGCGCCGCCGCCGGTGACCGTGCCCGCGGCGCCATTGTTGAATACCACTGTGTTGCTGGCCGCCGTCGGATTGAAGCCCGAGCCGTTGATCGTGACGGTGCTCGCGTTGCCCGCCTGACTGGCCGTGCTGGCGGTCACCACGGGCGTGACCGTCGCGACCTGGACCGCCGAGCCGCTGCTCGCACCATCGGTCGTGACCACGGCGGTCAGGCTGCCGGCCGCGGTCGGTGCGGTGCCGAAAGTCACGGTGAGCGAGGTTGCGGTGGCGGAACTGACCGTGCCGACCGCGCCGTCGTTGAAGACAACCGTATTGTTGGCCGCCGTCGTGTCGAAGCCGGCGCCGTTGATGGTGATCGCCGTCGAGCTGATGGGCAGGCTTGCGGTGCTGGGCGTCACGCCCGGAATCACCGAAGCCACTTGTACCGCCGAGCCGCTGCTGGCGCCGTTCGTGGTGACCGCGGCGGTCAGGCTGCCGACGGCGAGGTGGCTATTGCCGGAGAACGTCACGGTAATCGAGTTGCCGGTCGCCGCGGTGACGGTACCGGCAGTCTGACCATTGAAAGTGACCGTGTTATTGGCAGGCGTCGCGCTGAAGCCAAAACCGTTGATCGTGATCGTGGTTGCCCGTGCGCCAGATTGGCCGTGCTGCCGGTCACGATCGGAGCAACCGTGGCCACTTGCACGGCCGTGCCGCTGGCCGAGCCGTCGGTCGTGACGCTCGCCGTCAGACTGCCGGCGGCCGGAGCGACGGAGAATGTCACTGTAAGCGAGGTCGCGGTCGCTCCGGTAACGACACCGGCCGCGTTGTTGAACGTGACGACGTTATTGGCCGGCACCGGGTCGAACCCGAAACCGTTGATGGTCAGGGTCGTGGCGTTGGCCGCCAGGCTGGCGGTGCTGGCGGTAACGACCGGCGCGACCGTGGCCACTTGCACGGCCGTGCCGCTGCTCGCGCCGCTCGTTGTGACGACGGCGGTCAGGCTGCCCAGCGCGGTCGGCTTGGTGCCGAATGTCACGATGAGCGACGTGGCGGTCGCGGTCGATACCGTGCCCGTCGCGCCATCGTTAAAGACGACCGTGTTATTGCCGGCCGTCGTATTGAAGCCGGAACCGGCGATCGTGACCGTATTCGCGTTGATGGCCGAAGTATTAATGTTGGCGGTCACGACCGGCACTACGGTGGCCACTTGTACGCCCCCGCCGCTGCTGACGCTATTGGTGGTGACGGCGGCCGTGAGGCTGCCGACGGCGGTCGGCTTGGTGCCGAGCGTCACGGTGAGCGAAGTCGCGGTGGCGGCGGAGACGGTGCCCGTCGCGCCATCGTTGAAGGTCACCGTGTTGTGCGCGGCGACCGGGTCGAAGCCGTGGCCGTTGATCGTCAGCGAAACGCCACTGATCGCCAGAGCGGCGGTACTGCTAGTGACGACCGGAGCGACCGTGGCTACCTGCACCGCCGCGCCGCTGCCGACGCCAGTGGTGGAAACCGACGCGGTCAGACTTCCGGCAGTGGGCGCGGTCGTGAGCGACACGGTGAGCGCGGTCGCCGTCGCCGCGGTGACGTTGCCCGTCGCGCCGCTGCTGAAGGTGACGACGTTGTTGCCGGGCGTCGTGCTGAAGCCCGTGCCGTTGATCGTCATGCTAGCCGCATTGGCGGCAAGGCTGCCAGTGCTTGTCGTTACGGTCGGTGCCGTGCCGAGGGCCGAGACAACCGTGGCCACTTGAACCGCCGTGCCGCTATTCTGCGCGTTCGTGGTGACGACGGCGGTGAGGCTGCCCGTTGCGGTTGGCTTGACGGAGAAAGTGACTGTGAGCGAGGTCCGGGTTGCCGCGGAGACGCTGCCGGTGGCACCGTCATTGAAGGTGACCGTGTTGTGTGCGGCGGTCGGATCGAAGCCGGTGCCGCTAATGACCATGCTCGTGCCGTTGATGGCCAGGTTCGACGTGCTGGAGGTCACGACGGGCGTGACCGAGGCGACTTGCACCGCAGCGGCGCTTGCGACGCCGTTTGTTGTGACGATGGCGGTTAACGGGCCGCCCGTGGGCGCGGTCGAGAAGACCACCGTGAGCGTCGTCGCGGTAGCAACCGTCACGTTTCCGACGGCGCCGCCGCTAAAGGCGACGGTGTTGTTGGCGGCCGTCGTGTCGAAACCCGTGCCGTGGATGGTGACGGCGGCCGCACTGGCGGCCAGGGCCGACGTACTGCTGGTCACCGACGGAGCGACCGTGGCCACTTGGACCGCCGCGCCGCTGCTCACTCCCGAGGTGGTGACCACCGCCGTCAGGGTGCCGGCCGTCGGCGCGTTGGTTATGGTAACGGTAAGCGAAGTCGCGGTCGCCGCGCTGACCGTGCCGGTCGCGCCGTTGTTGAATACGACCGTGTTATTGCCGGGCGTCGTGTTGAAGCCAAAGCCATTGATCGTGATCTGCGCGGCGGAGGTCGCAACGCTGGCGTTACTGCTGGTGACGACGGGCGCGACACGCGCGACCTGCACCGCGCCGCTTGATTGGCCGTCGGTGGTCACGGTGACCGTCATCGCTCCGGCGGCGGTCGGCTTCGTTCCAAGCGTGACGGTGAGCGCGGTCCCGGTGGCCGCGGTCACGGTGCCGACCGCGCCGTCGCTGAAGACGACCGCGTTATTAGCGAGCGTCGTGTCAAAGCCGTAGCCGTGGATGACGATCGAGGCCGCGTTGATCGGCAGGGCCGCGGTGCTGCTGGTAACGGTGGGCGTAACCGTGGCCACTTGCACCGCCGCGCCGCTGAGCGCGCCGTTTGTGGTGACCACGGCGTTCAGAGCGCCAGCGGTCGGGGCCGTGGTGAACGCGACGGTGAGCGACGTCGCCGTGGCTGCGGTCACGATGCCCGTCGCGCCGCCGTTGAAGGACACTGAATTGTGCGAGACCGTCGTGCTGAATCCTGCGCCGTTGATGGTGATCGTCGCCGCGCTGGCAGCCAAGCTTGAGGCGCTCGTGGTCACGACCGGCGCGACCGTGGCGACTTGTACCGGCGAGCCGCTGCTGACGTTGTTTGAATTGACGACGGCCGTCAGGTTTCCGGCCGTCGGCTTCGTAGAGTACGTCACTGTGAGCGAGGTCGCGGTGGCGGCGGTGACGCTTCCGACCCCGCCGTTGTTGAATACCACTGTATTGTTGCCAAGGGTCGTATCGAAACCCGACCCGGTGATAGTGATTGTGGTCGCGCTGGCGGCCACGGTGGCCGGATTGGCAGTGACAGACGGCGAGACCGTAGCCACCTGAGCCGCCGTGCCGCTGCTCGCGCCGCCCGTCGTCACGATGGCAGTCAAGCTGCCCGCGGTGGGGGCGGTCGCGAATGTCACGGTGAGCGACGTAGCGGTCGCCGCCGTGACCGTGCCGGTTGCCGCGCCGTTGAACGTTACGGTGTTGCCGGAAGCCGTTGGATCGAAGCCGAAACCGTTGATGGTCATCGTGGCCGCGCTGGCTACTAAGCTCGATGTGCTGCTGGTGACGACCGGCGTGACCGCGGCCACTTGAACGGGCGAACCGCTGCCGACGCTGTCGGTCGTGACCACGGCGGTCAAATTGCCAGCGGTCGGCTTGGTGGAGAAAGTAACCGTGAGCGAAGTGGCCGTCGCCGAAGTGACGTTGCCTACCGCGCCATTGTTGAACACGACGGTGTTGTTGCCGGGCGTCGTGTCGAAGCCGTAACCGTTGATGACCACCGTGGTCGCGTTGGCCGCCAGATGATAGGAAGCATTGGCCGTGACGACAGGGGTTATTGCCGCCACCTGCACAGCCGTGCCGCTGCTCGCGCCGTTGGACGTTACCGACGCGGTGAGACTGCCCTCGCTGGCCGGACCAGTAATGAACGTAACGGTGAGCGAAGTCGCAGTTGCCGCAGTGACGCTGCCAACGGCGCCGTCATTGAACGTAACCGTGTCATGGGAAGGCGTCGTGCTGAAACCGAAGCCGTTAATCGTTATCGTGGCGGCATTGGCTGCCATGCTCGCGGTGCTGCTGGTCACAACCGGGATGACCGAGGCCACTTGCACCGCCGTGCCGCTCGTCACGCCGTCGGTCGTGACGACGGCGGTCATTGGTCCGGCGGTCGTTGGATCGGCGGATAGTGTGACGGTGAGCGACGCGGCTGTCACGGCGGTGACCGTTCCGGCCGCGCCGTCGCTGAAGGCGACCGTATTGACGCCTGCTGGGTCGAAACCGGCGCCGCTGATGTTGATTGTGGCCGCGCTGGCGGACAGATTGTTGCTGCTGGACGTTACCACCGGCGCGACAGTTGCGATTTGCACCGCCGTTCCGCTGCTGACGCCACCGGTCGTGACCACCGCCGTGAGGTTGCCGGCGGCCGGCTTGGTGGAAAAGCCCACAGTAAGCGAAGTCGCGGTCGCCGAGTTGACGGTTCCTACCGCCCCATTGCTGAAGGCGACCGTATTGTTTCCGGCCGTCGTATCGAAGTCGAAGCCGTGGATGACGACCGTGGTGGCGTTGGCAGCCAGGCTGTTGGCGCTAGCCGATACGGCCGGCGTGACGGCGGCCACTTGCACGGCCGAACCGCTGCCGACGCCGTTGGTTGTGACAATCGCGGTCAAACTGCCCACCGCGGACGGCATAGTGGAAAGCGTCACGGTGAGCGACGTAGCGGTCGAAGCAGTCACTGTGCCGACCGCGCCGTTGCTGAGGGCGACCGTATTATTGGCTGGAGTCGTGCTGAAACCGGTTCCGGTAATCGTGAACGAAGTCGCATTGGCGGCCAGGGCCGCCGTACTGCTCGTCACCGCCGGCGCGATCTTGGCGACCTGCACCGAAGAAGTGGTCGCGCCGTCGGTCGTCACCACGGCCATCAACGGGCCGGTTACCGCCGGCGGCGTGCTGAACGTCACGGTAAGCAAAGTTGCGGTCGCCGCGGTCACGGTGCCGACCGGAGTTGACGCGCCGTCGGTGAAAGTGACCGTGTTGTTGGCGGCCGTTGGGTCAAACCCCTGCCCGGCGATGCTGAGCGTCGTTGATCCGGCGGCCAGGCTTGACGTGCTGCTGGTGACAACCGCGGTCGGCGTGGCCACTTGAATAGGGGCACTGCTTGCGCCGTTCGTCGTAACCACCGCCGTTAACGGACCGGCGCTCGTAGGCGCGGTCGAGAGCGTGACGGTGAGCAAACTCGTGCTCGTCGCCGTGACGCTTTGCACGACTGCTCCGTCGCTCAGCACGACCGTGTTGTTGGCTGATGTCGAATCGAAACCAACGCCGTTGATTAGAATCGTCGTCGCGGAAGCGGCCGGTTGGTAGGCGGCATTCGCCGTCACCACGGGCAAGACCGTGGCCACTTGCACCGCCGTGCCGCTCGATTGGCCATTTGAAGTAACCGACGCGGTCAAGCTGCCGCCGGTCGGCGGGATCGCAAAAGTGACGGTGAGCGAAGTGGCTGTCGCCGCGGTAACGGTGCCGACCGCCGCGCCGTTGAAGCTTACCGTGTTATTCGATGGCGTGGTGGAGTTGAAACCGAAGCCGTGGATCGTGAGCGTCGCCGTGCCGGCCGGCAAGTCTGCCGTGCTGCTGGTGACGACGGGCGTGACCGTGGCGACCTGAACCGCCGTCCCGCTCGTCTTGGAGTTAGTCGCGACGATCGCCGTAAGGCTCCCGGCGGCGGCCGGATCGGCGCCGAACGTCACCGTAAGCGAGGTCGGCGTTGCGGCGGTGACCGTGCCCGTCGCCCCGTCGTTCAAAGTGACCGAGTTGTTGCCGGGCGTCGGGTCGAAGCCGGAGCCGGAAATCGTCAACGTGGTCGCATTGGCGGCCAGGTTGGCCGAACTGCTGCTGACAACCGGTGTGACCGCGGCAACTTGCACCGCTGTGCCGTTGACCACATTGTCCGTCGTAACAACTGCCTTCAGCGAGCCCGCGGTAGCCGGCTTGGTGGAAAGCAATACCGTGAGCGTCGTGGCAGTCGCGGCGGTGACGGCACCGACGGCGCCGTCGTTGAACGTGACCGTGTTATTGCCGAAGGACGTATCGAAGCCGAGGCCGATGATCGTAAGGCTCGTGCTGCTTGCTGGCAGCAGGTTAGCGCTGTTGGTCGATACGACCGGCGCGATCGTGGCCACTTGGGTCGCACTTCCGGCGGCCGAATTGGTGGTAACCGTGGCGGTCAGATTCCCGACGGCCGTCGGCGCCGTGGTGATGGAAACGGTGAGCGAGTTGGCCGTCGCCCCGGTCACGTTGCCGACCGCGCCGTCATTGAAGGCGACCGCGTCATTGCCGATGGTAGTATCGAAACCGTAACCGTTGATCGTCAGCGAGCTGGCATTGATGGCCACATTGGCGGTGCTGCTGGTCACGACCGGCGTGACTTTGGCCACCTGCACGGCGGCGCCGCTCGTCTGCCCGTCGGCATGGGCGACCGCCGTCAAGTTGCCGGCAAGCGTCGGACTCTGGGAGAACGTCACGGTGAGCGTGGTCGCCGTGGCGGAAGTCACCGTGCCCGTCGCGGCGCCGGTGCCGTCGGTAAAGGTAACGGAGTCGTTGGCTACCGTGGTATCGAAGCCAAAGCCGGCGATCGTCAATGAGGTCGCGTTGGCCGCCAGGCCGGCTGTGCTGCTCGTGATGACGGGCGTCACTGTGCCCACTTGCACCGGCAGGCCGCTTGCGGCGCCGTCGGTCGTAACGACCGCGGTGAGCGTACCGGACGTGGTTGGCTTGGTGGAAAAGTTCACGGTAAGCGAGGTGGCCGTCGCCGCGCTGACGTTGCCCACTGCGCCGTCGTTGAATGTAACCGTGTCGTTGCCGATCGATGTATCGAAGCCGTGTCCGGCGATGGTTATCGAGGCCGCGTTGGCGGCCAAGGCGGTCGTGCTGAAGGTCACTTCCGGCGTGACCATGGCCACTTGCACCTCCGAACTGTCCACCGTATTCGTCGTGACCGTGGCGGTGAGCGTGCCGGCAGTCGGATCGGAGGGAAGAGTCACGGTGAGCGAATTCGCCGTCGCCGCCGTGACCGTGCCTGTAATCGCGCCGCTGTTGAAGGCCACGCCGTCGTTGGTGTCCGTCGGGTCGAAGCCGTAGCCGCTGATGACGATTGAGCCGGCATGGGCGGCCAGATTGTCGGTGGCGGTGGTGATAACGGGAACGACCGTAGCCACCTGTTGCGAACTGCTTGTACCGCCGGTCGCGGTAACCGTGGCGTCGAGATTGCCGCCGACCAACTGCGAAGTGGGATCGATGGCCACTGTGAGCGAAGTCGCGCTCGCGGCCGTGACCGTGCCGGTCACCGTCCCGTTGCCGTTGGTAAACGTGACGCTGTCGTTGGCGACAATCGGATCGAAATTCGTGCCGACGATAACAATCGCGGATGCGTCCGCGTTCAGATTGGCGGTGCTCGACGTGATCGTCACCGACAGCAACGCGCGGCCTTCCAGCGACTCAACGCGCAGGCTCCGCCGTCCGAAATTGCGGGCGAGCTTCTTTTTTGTGCGTGCGGGACGAAACAACTGCAACGAGGAGCGAATCCAGTTTTTGCGCCAAAAGGATGGGAGCGAAGACATCTAGCGCCTCCAGTCTGGTGAGTTGGTGGCCTGGGACGGAAGTCAAGTAACCGCCAATCGTAGCCGCAGTGCGCGGGAATGCCCAGCCGTCTTTATATCGGCAGATGCTGAAATAGCCTTTTTTGAAAAAAAAATGCGGAATGCAGCGAGTGGGAAAAATATGCGCCCTACTTCGCCAGATCCCGCGTACCCGGTTTGAAGTGCGGCCAAGCGCCGGTGTACTTTACTTCGGTTCGATCTCGCTCCAAACCGGAGATTTTTGACAGTAATTCATGCGCCAAAGCGGCGTCGATCGTGTCGCTGACATCGGCGATCTTCTTCGTGCCCAGCATGACTTCGTCACAGCGGATCAAATGGACGCCAAACGGCGAGCGGACCGGAGGGCTGATCTGGCCGGCGTCCAAGGCGAAGGCGGCAGCGGAGAAGGCTTCGTCCATCGGGCCGTGGCGGCCGATCTTGCCCAGCTTGCCGCCTTGCTTGCCACTTGGGCCAGCCGAGTATTTTGAGGCAGCCCCGGCAAAGTCGGTTGTGCCGGAGGTGATTTCCGCACGGATCGCCTCGGCCCGCTTCGTCAAGGACTCTGTTTCCTTGACGTTGTCCTTGTCGGCGGATTGAAGCAGAATATGGCTGACGGCCAGTTGCGTTCCGTCGACGTTGCGATGGTGTGCGCCGAACCAAGCCTTGCGTCGTTCCGGCGTGCGGAACTTGGCAAGGTAACGGTCCCAAATCAGCCGCCAAAGAACCTGCCGGTCCAATTCGGCCGCGGTGATCGCCTCGCCCGGCTTGCTGCCCTGTGCGGCCAACCGAATTTGTAGTTGCTTCTTTGCTTTGGCCAAAGCCTCATCGCTGGGAACATCACCGGCGCGTCGGGCGTAAGCGATAACCAGCCAGCGCTTGACGGTCTCTTCCAAGGCCATCGCCCGGGCCAAGGGCAGCGAACGTTTTTCGGCGGGAACCGATTCCAGCGTCCGCTTCATATCGGCCAGCGTAATCGGATCATCGCCCACGGTTGCGACGACGGTCGCGCCAGACGTGTCGGTTGCAGCACCTGCGGGCGCAATTGTCAAAAACGGCGCGGCGGCAAATAGTAAAAGCAAAAACGTCCGAGTCATGTCCCCAGCCTGATCAATTGTAACGTGGGACCAGATCGCGAAGCGAGCGCAGGCCCACCACGTCCCATTTGGTGGGCCGGCGCTCGCCAAGGCTCGCTGGTCCCACCCTACGGCCAACCTCAATCCCACCACCAGCGCTCGCCGGCCTGGGGCTTGGCGGCGCTGTGCGGCCGCTGCTGCTGGAGCCGCGGATCGCTCTCAACCTGGATCGCCTTGCGGTTGGCCAGTTCGCCGGGCTTGACCGCGACGCCGCCGCTGACTTGGACGACAAAGACGCCGTGGTTCAGCACGCGGTAGTTGACCACCGAATCGACTTCCTTGGGCGCGGCGGACTTCTCCACGGCGAACGCCTGCGGATCGCCAAAGTAGGCCATGTGCCAACCCACTTTGTCGGCCAAGCCCTCTTCGCGGACGAGCGAAGCGGCCAACGCCAGATCGCAGATGTTCCGCAGTTCAGCGTAGATCGGATACTTCGCGCTCAGCCCGTCAAAATGCTTGGTGAAGCTCTCGACGAACTGCTTGTTGAGCGGCTCGGATTCGCCCGTGTGAATCCGCTCGCCGGTGGCGGTAAGGTGCTCGTTCTCGCTCTGCACCTTCACACCTTGGCCGCGGATGTTGAAGGCCAAGTGGTCTTGCGAGGTCTGCACGGAATCATAATTGAGCGTGAACCACCAGCGAAGCGTTGTGATCGTGGTCGGCGCCGTCTTGATGAGGCTCATGTAGCTTGTCAGGCCCGGCACGCCCGGCTCCAGGCCCATGCCGACGAGCTTCATACGATAGTCGGCCTCGACGAGCGTGCGTGCGGCTCGCGTTTGCGGGTCCAAGC
Source organism: uncultured Planctomycetia bacterium (assembly GCA_963707295.1). Taxonomy (GTDB): domain Bacteria; phylum Planctomycetota; class Planctomycetia; order Pirellulales; family Thermoguttaceae; genus JANXQG01. The sequence continues at coordinate 1,982,710 of CAVPPL010000004.1, read as the reverse complement.
CGCCGAAAACGTCTATGTCCTGCTTGCCCACCGCGGCGGCAAGCTGCTCGCAATAAGCCTTACGGGCGGCGTCGCCCGGCGGCAGCTTCCGTCCGCGCCATTGGGCAGCGAAATCTTCGGCCCCCTTCAGGCCGGACTGCCGCGGGTCGATCTTGCAACCGAAATAGGCGTCGGACTCCTTCATCATGTGGCGGAAGACGACGACGAGGTCATCCAGCCGCACGACAGGGTCGCCCGTTTCGCTGGAGACGATGCGGTTCTCCGGGCCGACGGTCCAATCGCCGGCCGGGCCTGCGATAACTAGATCGCCGGTTTCGGGATAGGCGAAGACATACTCGATCCGCCGCAGTCCGGCCAGGTATTTCATCGCCTCGTCAGGGCTTTGGCCGAGGACCGAGTTGAGTTGAATCTGCTTCTCCAAGCGGTTGAGCGAAATCATCCGCAATGGCGAACTGGAATGCACATCATTTTGCTCGCCGCTTTGTTGGTTGCGGGCGCGTAGGGCGGCCAGGTCGCCCGAGCGGGCTTCTTTCATCAACGGCCGCAAGACGCCGCTGGGATCAACCCAAACGCCGGTGGGAAACTCGGAAATAGTTCCGTTGCCGCCGTTGTCGATCCACGACTTCGTGGCGACCGTGTTTTGAATAAGGTCCATCAACGGCTTGAAATCGGCGCCGTTGGCGTTATTCTGGCCATTTTGGCCGCCTTGCTGGCCGGGGACCGCACCCTGCTGCTGAGCCATCACGTGGGCCAGCGCGATCGTCGCCGATTTGCGCGACCGTTTTGACGGCGGCCGCAGGCGCGCCTGCCTGGAATTGTGCCGCAGCCACCTGGGCCAGCGCCGCATTGCGCTGTTGGGGATTGGCCACTTGTTGAGCGGCCGCAACGGCCTGTGCAAACTCGCCCGCCGCCAACTGGGCCTGAAGGTTCGCCTCCGCTTGTTCACTCCGGGCATTAGAACAGGTCAAAGTGACCAACCCTACGCCCGCAACTACAATCAAAGCCTGCCGTAATCGGCGATTCCCTGTTCCCGTTCGCAACATAGTTGGCTCCCTTGATGAGACCGGCCCCGTTATCGTTATAAGCCCTACTACCACTATGGACAGCATGAACAAGAAATGCAAGCGCGAAGCCAAGAATGCGAGCGACCGGAGTCGCGATCTACCCACCTATAGGTGGCAATGCCGATAAATCACTGAGCGTCGTCACCGAGCAGAAAAGAGCAAAAAGAAGTTTCGACGGCCTTCCGCGGTTGACGCGGCGCGGGGGCGACTGCATACTCTACGGTAATAATCGCCGCGAGCCGTGTGTCTCGGCCGCACTAACCTATTCCTCAGAAACAGCAGGAGAAACTTGGCTACTACCGAACCTCTGAAGCAAACGCAGAAGATCAACGAGCAGATTCGTGTCACCCCCGTTCGAGTTATCGCCGACGACGGGGAGCAACTGGGTATCATGGCGACCGCCGAAGCCATTACAGCCGCCCGTAAGGTAAATCTCGACTTTGGCGTTAGTGGCGCCGACCGAGAAGCCGCCGGTTTGCCGTATCATGGATTACGGCAAGTTCAAATATCAGCAGAAAAAGCGGCAGCACAAGGGCCACGGCCACCAGATTCGCATCAAGGAAATCCGCGTGCGCCCCAAGACGGGCGACCACGATATTGAAGTCAAGGTGAACCGTGCCCGCGAGTTCCTGGTGCATAAGGACAAAGTTATCGTCACGGTGACATTCCGGGGCCGGGAGCTGGCCCATATCGACGAAGGCCGTCGGGTGCTGGACCAGGTCTTGCAGAAGCTGGAAGACGTATGCAAGATCGAATCGGCGCCCTCCCATGCCGGCAAACGGATGACGTGTACGTTGGCCCCGAAATAGCCGGGCCGCCCGTAAAGCTGTGGCGGCAAAAGGGGACCGTCCCATTTTTGCCTAGACAAAAATCGGGACAGCCCACGATGCTTGCATATTGCGGGAAACGGGGGTAGAATGCATTTTCGGCACCGGCCTTTCGTCGGGTTCGGGCTGCTGCATTTTTCCCGCCTCCTTCCTACCTATTGGGAATTCCCGTCATGAGAAAGCCAATTCAATCGGCCGCCATAGCGATGGCTGCCACCGTAATCGCGTCGGCTTTGGTTTTGTCGAACGCCAGCATCGCCGCAGCACAACCTCGCGGCGGCGGCGCGGCGAATAGTGGCCCGTACTACGTCGTCCAGATAATCAATCCGCCCGATGAAAGTACGGCCCGCGGCGGCCAGCCCGGCCAAATGCCGGATCCGTACGACGTGCTCGACGGGAAACAAATCAAGGACAAGCAAAAGGAGCTTGAAAAGAAATACCAAGAAAACTACGAAAAATGGCAGGATGAAAAGAAGATTGATCCCAAGGCCGTCCGGCCGATGAAACCGAGCATCAAGCGTTTGAAGCAGTTTAAGACGAAAGAGGTTGCCGACGAGTATAAGCAGAAGTTGGAGGAGGAATTGGCAAAGAAAGAGGCCGACAAGCCTAAGCGATAAGCAGTGTTTGCCAAACGGGTGATTCCCTGTCTCGATGTCAACCGGGGCCGGGTCGTCAAGGGCACCAATTTCCTCAATCTCCGCGACGCGGGCGATCCGGTGGACGTGGCGGCGCGGTACGAGGAAGAAGGGGCCGACGAGCTGGTGTTCCTCGACATCACCGCCAGCCACGAAGGCCGCGAGATCATGCTCGACGTGGTCCGCCGCACGGCCGAGGTGGTCTTCATGCCGCTTGACGGTCGGCGGCGGCATCCGCACGATCGACGACATCCGCGCGCTGTTGAATCGCCGGGGCGACAAGGTCTCGATCAATTCGGCCGCCTGCCGCAATCCGGATTTCGTCCGCCAGGCCGCCCGGCGGTTCGGCAGCCAGTGCATCGTGGTGAACATCGACCCCAAGCGGGTGCCGAAGGACGGCCGCGAGGTGTGGGAGGTCCACATCAACGGCGGCCGGATCGGCACCGGGCTGGAAGCCGTCGCCTGGGCCCGCGAGGTCGAGCGACTGGGGGCGGGCGAAATCGTGCTGACCTCGATGGATGCCGACGGCACGAAAACGGCTACGATTTGGAGATCACCGCGCGCCGTGACGCGAGGCCGTCTGCGATGCCGGTGGTGGCCAGCGGCGGGGCCGGCCGGCCCGAGCACCTGGCCGACGCGATCCTGTTGGGCGGGGCCGAGGCGGCCCTGGCGGCCAGCATTTTCCATTTCGGCGAGTACACCATCCGGCAGACGAAGCAAGTCATGCGCGAGCGCGGCATTCCCGGTACGAGACTATGACCAGCCGTCCGACGAATCGCAACACCGACTCGAAACACGCCACGAGCTCGACATTCGGCCGACTTCGTAGCGATCATCGGCAAGCGAGACTGGAAATCGACAAGCTGTTCCGCGCCCTGGTGAAGCTCGAAGGGAGCGACCTGCACCTGAAGGTCGGCTCGCCGCCGATCGTCCGCGTCAACGGCAGCTTGCGGCCGCTGAACCGCGGGCCGATCGACGACGAGGAGATGGCGCGGCTGATCCTGCCGATGCTCAGCCACGACGCGACCGGCGGAAGATCTTCGAGGAAGACGGCGGCGTGCGACTTCGCCTACGCGCATCGAGGTCGACGGCAAGCGCTGGCGGTTCCGCGTCAACGTGCTGCAGCAGATGGGGCACCTGGGCATGGTCGCCCGGCGGGTGAACAACTTCGATTCCCGACTTCGAGGGGCTGTACCTGCCCGACGGTCTGGACGAGCTCTGCAAGTTCGACCAGGGCATGATCCTGTTGGCCGGCGTCACCGGCTCCGGCAAGAGCACGACGATCGCCTCGATGCTCGACTGGATCAACCACAACTACCGCAAGCACATCCTCACGCTGGAAGACCCGATCGAGTTCATCTTCACCGAAGACAAGTGCCTGATCAACCAGCGCGAGATCGGCATGGACGTGAAGGATTTCATGATCGGCATGAAGCACGCCGTCCGCGAAGACCCGGACGTGATGCTGGTGGGCGAAATGCGCGACCGCGAGACGTTCGAGACGGCCATCCAGGCGGCCGAGACGGGGCACCTGGTGTTCGGCACGATCCACGCCTCGACCGCCCCCAGCACGATCGGCCGTATTCTCGACCTGTTTCCCGCAGGCCATGCACGCGCGCCATCCGCAGCGCGATGGCCTTCAACATGAAGGCCATCGTCGCCCAGAAGCTGCTGCCCTCGATCAAGCCGGGCGTCGGCCGCGTGCCCACCGTCGAGATCATGACCTTCAACCCCACCGTCCGCAAGCTGATCCTGGAAGGCCAGGACGAAAAGCTGGCCGACGCCATCCGCATCGGCAAGGAAGAAGGCATGCAGGACTTCACCATGAGCCTGAAGACCCTGGTCGACGAAGATTGATCGACCGGCCGACGGCCTTCGAAGTGGCGCCCAACCCCGAGGCGTTGAAGATGGCGCTGAAGGGCATCGATGTCCGCGACCCGGGAATGATATAAACGATGAAGCCCGCCCGTTTCCTTTTGATTTTGCTATTGGCCGCTTTCATTCTCGCCGTCGGCGCCGAGGCCGCGCGGGCGGCCGACGTCTCCGCAGGAGACAAGCTACTTATGGAACGGCTCGTGGCGGGTACGCGGCCAGCCTCCCGTGGCCGGTTTCTATTTGAGCTGGATAAGAATCGCCGTCATTTGGGTGTTGTTCGTCGTCTGGGCAGGGGTGGCCAATTGGGTCAATCGCGACCTGGAGGAAAATGGCCTCCATTGGCAACTGTGGAACCCGGTCGTCGTCGGCAGCTTCATGGGCACTTTCGTGTTGACGCTGCTGATTCCTTTCTTCTGGCTCAACTTATTCTTACTGCTCGCCGGCGCCATTGCGCCGATTGCCAGCTACATCGTGATTCGCAATGGCCTGGTGGCGAGCCACCAACAGGTGCTTACTAGGGCCCATTTGCGATTTAAATTTGCCGAACTGGTAAACAGATTCGGCGGAAAGATGTCGTCCGAGGAGGCTGACCCCAACGCCGGCGGCGTGCCCGTGAAGGTCTACGGCCGCGGCAGCGCCGACGCGGCCGCCGACGGCGCTCGGCTTGATCGCCGCGCGGCAAACGAACGGCCTGCCTTTGGCCCGCAAGGTGCTTTTCAATGGGCTCAAGTCGCGGGCTTCGGCCGTGGTGCTGGACTACGCGCCCACCACGGTCGCCATCCGCTACCTCGTGGACGGTGTGTGGATGCCGCAGGAACCGCTGGAGCGGGAAGGGGCCGATCCGGCCCTGGACGCCCTCAAGGAGCTTTGCGGCCTGAATTCCAAGGAGCGCCGGGCGAAGCAATCGGGCAAATTCGGCGTCGAGTATTCCGTGCTGCGCAAGGACGTCTTCACCAAGATGGACAAGGCCGAGGCGGCGTACCGCGAGCAAGCCACCATGGAATTGACCCGCCGCATGGCCTCCGAGGAACTCCAGCCGCCGCAGCTTCAGGTCGCGGTGGCCAAGGCGGTCGAGGAACAGGCCCGCAAGCGGTTCGCTTCGCCCATCGGCGGCTGGACCCCGATCGACAAGGATAAGCTCCCCGTGCTGCCCGGCATCGACGCCCTGCATCCCATCACGTCCCTGGAATCGGTCAAGACACCGGCCACGCTGACCTGCCAGGGCACACAGACCGGTGAGCGGGTGATTATCGAGTTCGAGGTCAAAGGCATCCACCTCAACACGCTCGACGAGCTCGGCATGAGGGCCAAGATGCAGGAGCAGTTCAAAGAAGTCCTGAATCGCAAGAAGGCCGTGGTGATCTTATCGGCCATGCCGGCGGGCGGACTGCGTACGACGACCAAGGTCGTGCTCCAGGGATTGGACCGTTTCATCCGCGAGTTCGCCGCCGTGGAGGACGAAGGCAACCGCTACGACGAGGTGGAGAACATTCCGGTTACGACCTACAATCGCGCCGCGGGACAGACCCCGCCGACATCCTGGTCCGGGTCTTCCGCACGCAGCCCAACGCGATTGTGGTCCGCGACCTTGTGGACGCCAAGACGCTAAAATTGATCTGCGACGAGGTCGCCTCTGAAGAGCGGTTTGCGATTAGCACGGTGCGGGCTAAAGACGCCGTGGAGGCTTTGCTGCGGGTTTACGCCATTGAGAAGGTACCCGTGCCCGAGTTCCGCGATCAGGTCAGCGCGGTGCTGTCGCAGCGGCTGGTGCGCAAACTGTGCGACAAGTGCAAGGAGCCCTACGCCCCGTCGGCCGATGTGCTCAAGCAATTGGGGCTTCCGCCCGACAGGGTGAAGGCGTTCTACCGGCCGCCCACCACCAAGGCGGACGAGGATAAACGGGAGCTTTGCCGCGAGTGCGGCGGCGTCGGCTACCTGGGCCAGACGGCCATCTTCGAGCTGCTCGTCGTTGACGATCTCATGCGGAAGACGCTCGCCGCCAGTCCCAAGTTGGACGTCCTGCGGGCGGCGGCGCGTAAGTCGGGGTTGAAATCGCTGCAAGAGGAAGGCGTTCTCATGGTCGTCCGCGGGGCCACGTCGCTGCCGGAACTGATGCGGGTGTTGAAGGGGGAGAAGCAATGAGAGAACAGAAGTCAGAAAACAGAAGTCAGAAGTCAGAAGTCAGATTTCAGATGTTAGAGGTTCAGAGCCCAGGACTGTGTACTCAGTACTCAGCACTCAGTACTCAGTACACTGTAATTAGCACTCGACACTCGACACTTGGGATCGCGTTTTGTTGCCTCGCAGGTATGCTGATGCTGATGTCTGGCTGTAGTTCCTACGAGCCGCACATGAGGTCCGGCCCAGTAACTGCGACGGGCCGCGAACCGAAGCAAATTGCCAGCGAAAAGCTCGCTTGCCTCAACGAACTTTCCGATGCCATCGCGAACGTCAAGAATGCGCAAGACGCAAATGTCGCCGCATCCAAGGTGAAAGAAAACACAAAGCGCTATCTGGACCTTCTTCGCGAGGGCTTCGAGTCCGAAAAGCATTCGACCCCGGAGCAAGACAAAGAGGCGGCTCAGATGGAACAGCGAGTGCCGGGTGCTCTCGATACGATTCAACAAACGGCGACTGACATAAAGACCAGAGTGGCGGCTGCGCCGAGCTCAGCCAGGCACTTCTGGACTTTACGAAGGGCATCGACGAGGTAACAGCCGCCGCGAAAAACGAAGCGGGCAAGACGGCAGAGATTGTTGCCACCCAACCTCAAGGTTCCACCTGGATGATGTGGATTCTAATTCTCTTCGTCATGGCGGCCTGCGCCGGCTTCCTGTTCCAAGACGGCATCTGGGGCAACTGCCTTCGGCTGGTCAACGTGCTTTTTGCCGGCCTGCTGACGATGAACTTCTACGAGAAGGTGGCCGACTTCATGACCAAGCCGGGCGACTACGCCGATTTCCTGAAGTACGACAGTCTGCATACCTTCACGGCGTTTTTCGACTTCCTGGCCTTCTGGGTCTGCTTCGTGTTTTTCGCGGCCGTCATGATCGCCATCACCGACCAAGTCTCGCGTGTCCGCGTCCGCTTCATGCAAATCGCCGAGCGGGTCGGCGGCGTCGTGCTGTCTCTGATCATCGGCTGGGTGATGTCGGGCATCGTGCTCGTTTCGCTGCACCTGGCGCCCTTGGGCGAGTATCCGTTCCTGGGCTGCTTCCAGCCGCAATCGAACATGTTTCTCGGCATGTTGGCGCCCGACCGCGAATGGCTCGGGTTTACCAAGTACCAGTTGTGGCATGGCTATTGCCGGCCCTATAGCGAACAAGACCTTCGCCGAATCGCTTTCGACGATGTGGGCGACCAAAACTTCATCGACAAAAACCACAAGCGGCGGATCGAGATCGAAGGCTATGTGCGCGGCAACAACGGGCACGCGATCCTCGTGGACCCGAAGCTCATGCATAACGCCGCGGCAAACCCCGCTCCGAACCCGCACAGGTAGGGCGAGTGGCACGCCGCTTTTAGACTCGTTTTCGCACGGATCCGACGATTTCCATGCCGCAACACTCCCCGCCACCCGTGATGTTCGAACTGGCCGACGAGGAAACCGCAAGCTATCGCGGCCTCAGTTCGTTTGCCGTCGTCGGGCTGCTGGCCGGTTTGCTCGCGCCGCTGGCCATGTTCTACACGACGACCTATGTGTTTCCCCTGGCCGCCGTATTCTTTTCCGCGATTGCCCTGCGGCAGATCGCCGTCCAGGCGCCGAACCTTGCCGGACGCAAGGCGGCCCTGGCCGGGCTGTTCCTCGGCCTCGTGTTCCTCGTCGCCTCGCCCGCCGATGCCTGGCTCTACCGCTATTACGTCCGCCGCGAGGCCCGGCAGTTCGCAGCCGCGTGGATCGACGACGTCCGCGAGGGCAAGGTCTACCAGGCGCACGACCTGATGATTGACCCGAAGAAGCGCGTTCCGCCCGACGTTCCGCCCGACACGACAGCGGAAAAGTACTATGCCGACTACTACAGCCGCAGCGATTACCAGCGGCGGATGTTGCTGCCGTTCATCGACAAGCCGCTGGTTCGCACGCTCTTTGCCTTGGGAAAGTCGGCCGAGTATCGTTTCTATGAGACGGCCGAAGAAGGCGGCACCGAAGGAAATGACTACGTCAACATGTACTACGCCGTGACCTTCACGGACGACGAGAAGCACAAGAAGACGTTTTTCATTTTTTTGGTTATGAACCGCGCCGTCGATCGCACGACCGGCCGCAGCGAGTGGACGCTGGTCCGCGTCGATGGCCCCGAACGGCCGCCGGGATGGTAAAGCAGGGTGGGCCGCTCATGGACTTCACCGCTTTTGCCGCGCGTATCGCCGATTTATCGCGCTCGCTCGCCGCGCTTGCGGGCCGGGCCGATCGGCTCGGCGTGCAGCCGCCCGCGGGCCGCGAATGGTTCGAACTGCTCCGCTGCAAGCTGCTGCCGCAGGTCGAAGGGCCGCCGCTTTTGATCGTGGCCATCGTCGGCGGCACGAACATCGGCAAGTCGGTCGTCTTCAATCACCTCGCCGGCGAGACCGCCAGTGCCGCCACGCCGCTGGCGGCAGGCACCAAGCATCCCGTATGCCTCGTGCCGCCGGGCTGCGGCGATCCGGCGCTTTTGTCGCGGCTTTTCGGGCATTTTGAGCTTTGCGCCTGGCAATCGGCGGACGACCCGCTCGGTGACGCCGCGACCGACCGCATCTTCTGGCGGGTCGGCCGCAACGTACCGCCGCGCCTCGTGCTCGTTGATGCTCCCGACGTTGATTCGGACGTGACCGTGAACTGGCAGCGGGCCCGGCGATCCGGCAAACGGCCGACGTGCTCGATAGCGCTTTTGACGCAGCAGAAGTACAACGACGCGGCGGTGAAACAGTTCTTTCGCGCGGCAGTTGAAGCCGACAAGCCGGTCATCGTGATCTTCAACCTTTGCGATCTGGACGATGACCGCGAGTATTGGCCGCAGTGGCTTGCGCGCTTCAGCGCCGAGACAGGCGCTGCGCCGGAATTGGTCTATGTCGTACCGTATGACCGCGCCGCGGCAGGAGAGTTGCGGTTGCCGTTCTATCGGCTCGACGCGGCAGGTGGCACGACGCTGAATCTCGCCGAAGGGCATGATAACGCACTGACCACGCCGTTCGCTGAGGCTCAGGGTCGTGCCATTCCGAACTCGAATTTCCATTCTCCCCTCAATCTCCGCGACGAACTTGCCTCGCTGCATTTTGACGCCATCAAGATCCGCACCTTCCGCGGCGCTGTGGACCGCGTGCTCGATCCGGCCGCCGGCCTGCCGGCGTATCTGAACGAGATCCGCGCGGCGGCCGGCCAGTTCGCCGCTGCCGCCTCGGCGCTTTCGGCAACCGAAATGGCCCGTGTCGCCTGGCCTAATCTGCCGTCCAGCGTGCTTATGGACGAAATGCAGCAGTGGTGGGACGCCGGCCGCAGCGACTGGTCGCGGCGAATTCACGGCTTCTACCGCATCGTTGGCCGCGGCGTCATGCGGCCGGTTCGGGCGGCCTTGTCCGCACTCACCGGGCCGCGCGAGGACACGCTCGCCGCTTTCCAGCGGCAGGAGCAAGCGGCCCTGGTCGCGGCGGTTGAGAAGCTCCTGGACGAACTGGAGCGGCTTCTCGCAAGTGGGCAATGCCATCCTGCAGCCGCGCTTGCAGCGGATTCTCGGCGGCCAGGCCCGTGCGGACTTGCTCGCCCGCGTCGAGGCGGCCCACCGCGAATTGCCGCCGGTTGATGAGGACTATCGGGCGATGCTCCACACGGAGTTCGACGCCATGCGTGCCGCCTATCCCCGCACGACCCGCTGGCTGCAATCCGTCGATCAGGCCTTGGCGGTGGCCCGGCCGGCGATTACGATTACCCTGGTCGTCAGCGGCGGCGTTTTAGCGGGCGGCCTGGTCGGCCAGACCGCGGTGCATGCCGCCGGGCAGTTTGCCGCTGACGCTGCCATCGCCAGCGGCATCGGCGAGGCGGCCGTAAGCACCGCCGGCGAGGGTGTGCGGCAATCTGCCGCGCGGCTCTTCCGCCGCTTACAGGCCGGCTTCGCCCGGAAGCGGGCACAGTGGCTGGCCGATTTCCTGGAAAACCAATTGCTTGGCAACTTGCTCGACGAACTGCGGCAAGGGGCCGCGGTGGCTGGCTCGGCCGAATTCAAACAGGTGGAAACGGCGATTTCGGACCTGAATGTTTGAGTTTGGCCCGCAAGATAATGCCACCGGCTTGCGGGCTGTCGATTTAATGCCGAGATGCACCGATGAATAAGGAGTTACGTCAATGCCGTCGTCGTAAGTCCGTATTCTTTGGTCACTTTTCGACTAAACCAACAGACCGCTTGCCCGGTGGGTTTTTACGCTTGTCGCTACATAGGAACGGACCCTCATGCGCCCATTTTCCGGCTCCCCGGCGACGGCTCCGCCCAATGTCGTTCGGCACGCGGTTTGGCGGGAGGATTGAGTGGGTGGAGTGTGAGGAGTTTGGTTGACGGAGGGCGTTGCGGGCAATCTAGTCGAGCTTGCCCGACGCGGCGAGGATGCGGTGTGCGCAGCCGCGTGCGGCCACGTCCGTCGGGGGCGCACGGAGTGGTCGGATCAATTCTTCGATTTTTTCAAGCTGGCCAGGTAGGCCGCGAACTCTTGGTCACTGACCCAGCCGAGCAAGTGGAATTGGATCGTCTCGAAGGTCCGCTTGGTCGGCTTCGAGCCGGTGCGGATCGCGATCAGCAAACTGACGATCAAAGCCGCGTACATCTGCAGCGCGACGCCGTTTTCCTGATGCGACACCAAGTGTCGGGTGCCGAGCACGCACTTCAGCCAACGGAAAAACAATTCGATCGTCCAGCGATAGCGATAGGCAATGGCCACCAGGTCGGCCGCCAGATCAAGCCGGTCGGTGATCAGCCACAGCTCGCTCGTCTTGCCGGTCCGATCCTGCACGCGCACAACCACCAATCGCATCGTGCGCCCGACGACATCCTTGTGATGGGAAGTGCCCAGCCGCTTGAGAATCACGTCGCGGACGACGCCCGCCCGAGCGGCCTGCGGCGAGACCGGAAGCTCTTTCTCGACATGCAAGGCGAGATCGTCTTTGACGCGCGTGATCAGCGACGAACCGGCGTCGAGCACCGACCGCATCAGCTCGAAGCTGGCGTAGCCCCGGTCATTCACGTAAAGCAGTCCCGGCTGGAGCATGGCCTTCATCGCGGCCGGCTCCGAACAAGCGGCCGCGGTGATGGTGGCGTCCAGCGGAACCCATTTTGCCACGGAGAACTGCAAGTGCAGCTTCACGCCGCGATGCTCGGCATCTTCCCAAAGGGCCCAAGCCATGCGGGGCAACGCCGCAAAAACCGAGCCGTTGACCGCCGTGAGATTCTCCAGGGCTTCGGCTTCCCGCCCGCGCAGTTGGGACCGGGCCTGCCGAGCGAGTTCCTTGAAAATCGGCCGGACCAGGGCCGGATCGAACACGCCGACCGACTCGCTGAGCGAGCCGAGCGACACGCGGGGAATGCCCAGCTTGCGTTGGACTCGTTCCCAATTCGAGGCGTTCTGCAAAGCCCGCAGGCTGTCGAGCGAGGGGTTGAAAAAATACAACAACAGCAGCGTGAGGTAATGATCGTAGAAGAACTTCCGGTTGCCGGCCCGATCGCGCTCGGCGCCAGCGGAATGGATTTGCTCCAGCAGCCGCCCCACGGGAGCGATCAATCGCATCGCCTGGAGCCGGTCACTCGCCTGCTCTGTTTGCCGCTGTCGGGTTGAATCAGTGTGCGCCATATGGCAGTCATCCTAGACCATCATCTCCCAGGGGCAAATTTCGTGCCGAACGGCATTGCGGCTCCGCCGTCGCCGGGGAGCCGGAAAATGAAGTATTATTGTTAGGCCCGGTTGTAGCTTGAAACGTGAAATACCACCGGGCAAGCGGTCTGTTGGTTTAGTCGAAAAGTGACCAAAGAATACGGACTTACGACGACGGCATTGACGTAACTCCTTATTCATCGGTGCATCTCGGCATTAAATCGACAGCCCGCAAGCCGGTGGCATCCAAAAGTACCCTCCGATTCTCCCGTTGAACTTATGAACTTCCAAACCCACCTCCTGCCGAACGGCCTGGAAATCGTTGCCGAGTGCAATCCGGATGCCTATTCCACTGCGCTGGGCTTCGTCGTCAAGACCGGCGCCCGCGACGAAACCGATGAAGTCGCCGGCGTAAGCCATTTTCTGGAGCACATGGCCTTCAAAGGCACGCCCACTCGCTCGGCCGACGACGTGAACCGCGAGCTTGACGAGATCGGCTCCAGCGCCAACGCCGCCACCTCCGAGGAGACGACCGTCTTCTACGCCCCCATGCTGCCCGACTACCAGACCCGCGCGACGGAAATCCTGGCCGACATCCTTCGCCCTTCGCTCCGCCAGGCCGATTTCGACACCGAGAAAAAAGTCATCCTGGAGGAGATCCAGATGTACGAGGACCAGCCGCCGTTTTGCGCCGACGACAAGTGCCGCGCGGCCTACTTCGGCGATCACCCGCTGGGCCGCAGCGTGCTGGGCAGTATGGCCAGCGTTGACGCCCTGCCGCTTTCCGCCATGCGCGAATACTTTCGCCGCCGCTACGCGCCGGGCAACATCGTCCTCGCCGCGGCGGGCCGCGTCGATTTCGACCGCCTCGTCGCCGACTGTCGCAAAGCCTGCGGCGATTGGGAAGCGGTCGAGTGCCCGCGCGATGTTAAGCCGCCGCAGACGCGAACCGGCTTTCAGAAGCTGACCAAAGAGTCGGCCACGCAGCAATACCTATTGCAGATGTCGCCGGGACCGACCGCGGACGATGACGATCGCTACGCCGCGAAAGTCCTCACGGTCATTCTTGGCGACTCCACCGGCAGCCGCCTCTATTGGGAGTTGGTTGATCCGGGCATTGCCGAAATGGCCGAACTGGGCCATGCCGAGTATCTCGGTGCGGGCGTTTTCGTCACGCAGATCAGTTGCGCCCCGGAGGACGCCGAGGACGTTTACAACTGCGCGATGGAAGTTTATCAAATTGCCCACGAGAAGGGCGTCACCGAGGGTGAGTTGCAACAGGCCAAGAACAAGGTCCGCTCGCAATTAGTACTCTCCAGCGAGCGCCCTGGGCGGCGGATGTTTGCCGTCGCCGGCGACTGGGTCTACCGCCGCGAGTACCGTTCGCTGGAAAACGATCTCGACCTGATCTCGCGGATCACGTTGGACGAGGTGGCCGGCGTGCTTAAACGTTACTCGCTGGTGGGCGGGACCGGGCTTTCCATCGGGCCGTGAACTGATCGCGGCCTTGCTGCAACCCCTCGAGCGCCTAACCGCGATCAGCCGACACCATCGAATTGGTTGCCCAAGTCAGGCGACTTGACCGATTGCGCGGCGCTTGCCAGCGCCTGGGTGGCGGCCTGCCCTTGCACTTTGGTCGCGTCTTGAGCGTTTTTCGCAATCGCCATAGCAATTTGAGTTTGCACTGATGACTGTTGGACCGCCGATACGGACGAGCATTGACTCATTAAGCGAATTCCCCGCCGGAACGAATGGTTTCAATCCCTTACGCGGCAAGTGCAAGCCGTTCACTGGCAGAAAACAGCGCATTTCAGGCCGCGAAAATCACAATATCGGTTCTCGTTGGTTATCGGCGGGCGGAAGCGGCAGGCATCGCCCGGTGTCCCTAAAGGAAGATTGTTCCGCTTGCAACGATTATCGCATCCTGACGTTGGATGCCGATCTCGGTCTGTTCGCGTGGATTGCGGAAGATTAGGCGGCCGGGGTACTTCATCGAAAATGGCTGGAATCCGCAAAACGGGCCATGTTGCCGCGCCGTGTTCCCAAAGCGTACAATTGATGCGGCTCGAATACCGTTTCCTTGAAAGGTCCAGTTAATGTCCAAATTCATGCTTATCGGCGCGGCCGCGGTCGGCGGGGTCGCGTTCTTTTCGTTGATCACCCGATATAGCCTCCTACATAGCATGTCTGGAGGCGGGATGTCGGGCGGCGGCAGCCAGGCGCCAGAGACGGGCGGCTGCTCGGCAAACGCCTGCGGGCCCCGCGAGGGTGATGTCCTCAAGGGCGAGAACGAACTGACGATGTCCGACGAGCAATGGCGGAAGAAGTTGACGCCGGAGCAGTTCAACGTCACCCGCCGCAAGGGCACCGAACCGGCCTTTGCGGGCAAGTACTGGGATTGCCACAAAGAGGGCGTCTATCGCTGTGTTTGCTGTGGCACTCCGTTGTTCGGCTCTGACGCCAAGTTCGATTCGGGCACCGGCTGGCCGAGCTTCCGCAAGCCCGTTGTCAGCGCTAATGTGGGCGAAGTGACCGACAGCAGTTACGGCATGGAACGCGTCGAGGTCGTTTGCAACAAATGCAAGGCACACCTGGGCCACGTTTTTGACGACGGACCAGCACCCGAGGGAATGCGCTACTGCATCAATTCCGCGTCACTGGCCCTCGATGAAGGCACGACGCCCGCCGCCGCCAAACAGGAGAAAGCCGTGAAGACCGAGATTGCCACGTTCGCCGCGGGTTGCTTTTGGGGCGTGGAAGAGACTTTTCGCCAGATTCCGGGCGTAAAGGGTACATCCGTCGGCTATACCGGCGGACAATTCGACAAGCCGACCTACGAGGATGTTTGCACCGACAGGACAGGGCACGCCGAGGCAGTCGAGGTGGAGTTCGATCCGGCCAAGGTTTCCTACGATCAGCTCTTGAAGGTCTTTTGGGAAAACCACGACCCGACGACGCCCAACCGCCAAGGGCCCGATTCGGGCACACAGTACCGCTCGGCGATTTTCTACCACTCGCCAGAACAAAAGGCGGTCGCCGAGGCGTCGAAAAAGGCGTTGGCTGCCAGCGGCAAGTTCCGCCGCGAGATTGTGACGCAGATTGTGCCCGCCGCGACCTTCTGGAAGGCCGAGGAGTACCACCAGCAGTACCTGGAAAAGCGCGGCATGTCGAGTTGCCACGTGAAGTGAGTCGCCCAACTTTCCTCGCTTTTCCTCTTTCACTTGCGCACTCGCGCAAAATCTCTGAACTGCTCTTTACCCGGATCGAAGTTGTGTGCAGAATACGCCCCTCCCTGAAAGCCGTTTTCGACTTCCGAAAGGCCGGCCGAGCGAGGGGAGACTATCGCCGGTCAAGGAAGACCCACCGCCACAGCAAGGAGCGCTGAACGTGAAAAAGTATCTTCTCTCGTCGGCCGTCGCGGCCGCCATTTTCGCCATGTATTTCGCCTGGGGCAGCTTTACGAGCAGTCCAGCGTCGGCCCAGCCGCCCGCCGGGCAGAGCCTGCAGCCCTACGTGTACCTTGTGGACATGAACTACATCTTCAAGAAGCATGTCCGACTCGCCGCAGAGCGCAAGGAGCTCACCGCGGAGGCCGATAAGCTGCAGAAGGACTTCGAGGAGCAGATGCGCGGCGTACAGGAACGCGCCAAGCAATTAGCCCCTGGGAGCCTTCTTAAGCCCGGAACCGATGACTACAACCGGCTTGAGGAGCAATTGAACAAGGAAAAGGCGACAATCCAGACCAGCATCCAGCATAAGCGGCGCGAGTTTATTCTCCGCGAGTCTCATATGCTATTCAATGCCTACACCGAGATTAGCCAGGAAGTCAGGGCATATTGCGAGCAGCACGGCATCGCGATAGTAATCAACTTCAATGGCGACCAAATGAACGCGGAGAATCCGGAAGAAATTGCCCGCGGCATTTCCCGGCAAGTTGTTTATTACAACAAGGCATTGGACATCACGCCGTACATCCTGCCACGCTTCGTCAGAGACGTGCCGGTTAACCCAGCGAACGCTTTCGTTCCTCCAACAACACGGTAATTGGCGTTCCCTTTTGCCAAGAGGGACGAATGCGGCTGTCCGTTAAGGATGACGCCAGCCGCTCGAACATGTTAGCACAATTCGTCCTTCCCGGCAGGAAGGACCTACCTCGTCATGGATGACCGGCAGGGGATGGAAGCAAGACGCCAACAACGCACGCTACGGGCCGCCTCGGCCGTCGAAGGGATCGGCTACTGGAGTGGGCGAGATGTCCGCGTCGAGTTCCGCCCCGCCGGGCCGCACCAAGGCATTGTCTTCGTCCGCGGCGATCTGCCCGGCCGCCCGCGGATTCCGGCCGTGGTGGCCAATCGCATCGAGATGCCGCGGCGAACGGTGCTTCGCGCCGGCGCCGCGTCGGTCGAGATGGTCGAGCACATCATGGCGGCCTTGGCCGGGATGCAGGTCGACAACTGTGAGGTCTGGGTCGATCAGCCGGAAATGCCTGGCTGCGACGGATCGGCCAAAGCGTTCGTCGAGGCGATTCAGCAGGCCGGCACTGCGGAGCAGGACGCCGAGCGGGAAGTGTTCGTGATCCGCGAGGTGCTGCGGTTGGGCAACGAAGAGTGCTGGATCGAGGTCCGTCCCGTCGCCGGCGGCAAGACGATCATCCACTACGAATTGGACTACGGCGGCGGCAACCCGATCGGCCGCCAGTCGCTGGAAGTGACGCTCGCCCCGCGGTTCTTCCAACTCAGCATCGCCGCCAGCCGCACGTTCATGCTGCAGCGCGAAGCGGTAGCGTTACAGGAGCAAGGTCTGGGGATGCGAACCACCTTCAGCGACCTCTTGATTTTCGACAACGAAGGCCCCATCGGCAACGCCCTGCGGTTCCCCGACGAGTGCGTTCGCCACAAGATACTCGACATGGTGGGCGACCTGGCCCTGGCCGGCTGCGACCTGGCCGGACGGTTCGCCGCCTACCGCAGCGGACATCGCCTCAATGCCGAACTGGTGAGGGGGATGCTTGCGAACGTCAGCGTTTTGAAACGGTGTGCATAAACGTAGGGTGGGACCAGATTGCGTAGCAAGTGCAGGCCCACCATGATCGAACAACTAATGGTGGGCCGGCATCGCTCAGGCTCGCTTGTCCCACCCTACAAGCCGCAGTTAGTAAAGGAGCACGGCGATGGCGACTCACATTGCCGACAACGTTTCGATCGACCCCCGTGCCGAGATCGACGACGATGTCGAAATCGGCCCGTTCTGCATTATTGGCCCCAAGGCCCGCATCGGCCGCGAGACCCGCCTGGAAGGCCACGTCACACTGATGGGCGACGTGACGATCGGGCAGCGAAACCACATCTTTCCCGGCGCGGTGATCGGCGGCGATCCGCAGGACCTCAGCTACCGCGGCACCGACACCCGCGTCGTCATCGGCGACGACAACGTCATTCGCGAAGGCGTGGCCATCAACCGCGCCTCGGAGAAGGAAGATGGCGTGACGCGGATCGGCAATTGCAACTTCCTCATGGGCTGCTCCCACGTCGCCCACGATTGCCAACTCGGCGACCATATCGTGTTGGCCAACGGCACTCTGCTAGGCGGGCACGTCCACATCCACGACCACGCCTGGCTTTCCGGCGCCGTCGGCGTTCATCACTTCGCCACGATCGGCAGCTACGCCTTTGTCGCCGGACTCAGCGCCGTGCGGCATGACGTCCCGCCGTACATGCTCGTCGAGGGCTATCCGGCCAAGCCCCGCTGCATCAACACGGTGGGATTGAAGCGAAACAACTTCCCGCCACACGTCATCGAATCGCTGACCGAGGCCTATCGGTTGCTTTACCGTACAAAAGTCGGCCTGGACAACGCCTGGGAAATCCTCCGCAATAACGGCCAGCTCGTGCCGCAAGTGAACCACCTGTTGAGCTTCGTGCAGGGTCAGCATGAGGGGTTGCACGGCGCGGGCGGGAGCGGCGGAGAGCGGCATAATCGTAGGGTGGTGTCGAGCGCAGCGAAGACCCACCGGGAATCGAGAAAATGCTGGTGGGTCTTCGCTGCGCTCGACCGCACCCTACCTCGCTAGAGCCTGTTACCATGCCTCTTCGCATCGCCATCATCGGTTGCGGCCGCCTCGGAACGTTCCACGCTCAAAAGCTGGCAAAGATGCCGGACGTTCAGATCGTCGGCGTCGTCGATCCGCTGCCGGCCGGCCGCGACCGCCTGGCCGCCGAACTGCAAACGTCCGCCCACGATTCGCACGTGCCGCTGGTTGGCAAGGTCGATGCCGCGGTGATTGCCACGCCGACAGTCATGCATCATGGCGTGGCCGTAGATCTGCTCAAAGGCGGATCACACCTGCTGGTGGAAAAACCACTTTGTGCGACCGTTGCCGAAGCCGACGAGTTGGTTGACCTGGCCCGACGGCGAAAAGTCGTGCTCCAAGTCGGCCACGTCGAACGCTTCAATCCGGCGCTTTCGGCCGCCGCGCCTCATCTGCGGGACCCAAAACACATCGAGGCCGTGCGAGAATCTTCGTTCACGTTCCGCTCGATGGACATCGGAGTCGTGTTGGACCTGATGATCCACGACATCGACCTCGTGCTTTCGCTCGTCCGTTCGCCATTGCGATCGGTCGATGCCCTGGGCATGACGCTGCTCGGCGGGCATGAGGACGCCGCTTATGCGCGGCTGACGTTCGCGGATGGCTGCGTGGCCAATCTTTCGGTCTCGCGCGTTTCCTATGAGCCGGTCCGCAAGATGCAGGTTTGGGCCGCGCAAGCCTACGCGAACATTGATCTCGCCGCACGGACCACCAGCCTTGTGCGGCCCAGCGAATCGCTCCTGCGGGGTGAGTTCCACGCCGACCGGCTCATGCCCGAGCAAGTGGAACACTACAAGACGCATCTGGCCGAAGAGCATCTGCCGCGCGAGCAGAAGACCTACGACGCCGTCGATGCCCTAGCCCTGGAGTTGGAAGATTTCGTCGTGAGCATCCGCACCCGGCGGCAGCCGCGCGTCAACGGGCAGGCCGGCCGCGACGCCCTGGCGGTGGCCGAGCAGATCCTGGCAAGCATCGCCGCGCATCGCGGGGACGGAGAATCCGCAGTCGAGTATCCGCGGATTGTTCCGTCGCCACATTTCAATCTTTCAGCCATCGGCCGAAAAGCAGGGTGATCTTTGGAGTGCGAAGGCTTGCCATCGCTTTTCGATACGGTCGCCGATACCGGTGATCAATGCGTTCTGAATAGCGGCAGCAAGCCGCCGCACTCCAAAGTTACGCCAAGTCCCGATCCTCGATCATCAACAGTGCGACAAACATCGCCAGCGACGTATAAGCCAGGCAATACAGCCCGGCCAGACCGAGATACGTCAGCGGCACGTTGCTTCCCGTCGAAATTGGCCCGTAAATGTTGAAATGGTCCAGCACGGGCAAAATGGCCGACAAGAGATCGGCCAGGAAAGGCACGATCGCCATCTGTCCCAGAGCCGATTTGGCCAGTGTCGGCACGAGGTTGCCCAGCACGTAAATGGCGAAACAGATCACCAGGTTCGGCAGCAGGCCCAGCCGCGTCGAAATGGCCACGCTGATCGCCGCCATCACAGTCGCTTCCATGAAGGCCAGCAGCAGGCCCGGCGCCATCCGCGCGACCTCCGCATGGCAGGCGAGCGAATTCGGCTCCGGCATGGAACACTCGCGGGCGTCGTAAACCACCTTCTTCGACACGTAGGTCAAGTAAAGCGACCCTAGAACGATGAACATGATCGCCACGGGCACGAGGATGCCGATGAACTTGCCCAGCACGAAGTCGCGGCGGCTGATCGGCTTGCAAAGGACCGTGAGTGCGGTGCGGCCTTCGATCTCGTCGGCGACTGCGTTGCTCGCCGTCCAGACCGCCATGGAAATCGCCAGCAGCATCACCGTCGTCAGCGCGTTGTCTTCAAAGAACTTGGTGTCCTCGCCGAAGGTGAAGTAAGGAATGTAATAGAAGATGAAGGCGATCGAAAAAACGCCGATCGCCAGCAGGATATAGAAAGCCGGCTGTACAAGTGCTTCCTTGGCCGTAGTCCAGGCGATCGCGGCAATCTTCGGCAGCACTGCCTGTAGCAACATCCAGAAAACGACAAGCGCGAGGATCGCGCCCGCCGCGCCCCAGCCTATCTCCCAGAGCGGCTTCAGGCTCGTGGGCAGGTCCGCAAAATCGAATAGCGCCAGCGGTAGGGATATGCCTGTCATAATCTCTTCTTCCGTCAAAATCAGTCCGTCAAAAGCGGACATCAAACCCGGTAATCCGCCCCGTGGCGGGCGAGGTCGTTTCCTGTATGTCGCGGATATTGCGGCCCATTTCGGTCGAAATCGCCCGCAACAGTGCCGCAACGTCTTTTGTCTTGCCCTCGACGACCAGTTCCACGCGGCCATCGGGCAGATTCTTCACGTAGCCCGTTACCGGGTACAACTGGGCGATCGACCGGGCCGTATAACGGAATCCGACGCCCTGCACCCGCCCGAAGTAATGGACCTCGCGGCGTTCCATCGGCTCTGAGGGCTGCATGGGCGGCTTCTCCAGCTTCCAGTATATCGCTGCGGTAGCGAAGCCGCAATTTGGGGCGGTAGGTCATTTCTGCCGGAAAGGACCAATGCGTACGAGGTATTTATGGAACTTGGCACTTCCTCCCACGCACCGCCGCATTATTCCCTCCCGGCAGGGTGCATGTCAGCTTTTGTAAGTCAAAGTGCAGCGGCGGTGGAGCGGCGGTAGTAGGAACACCCCGGACGGTGGGCAAGGTAACGTGCGAGGCGGTCATCGTCGCACAAGGCCGCGGCGCAGGATTTGGAGAATCGCCTCGGCTCCGCTGGGATCGTTCCAGAACTTTTCCGTCCCTTTCACCCGATAGTTGACCTCTTTGACCAGAGACTCCATCAAGGCGCTGGTCACCGGCAGGCCAAGCCGCCGATAACGCGGATAGTCCATGCGCTCCCGGTTGTTCGCCAGATAGCGCAGAGCCACGGCCACTGCCTGACGTGAATCATCTTCGGCCAGCGGGTGCTCGGCGTCAATGCCCTCGTCGGCAAGCCATTTCCGCAGCGCCGAAGTTACCTCGTCGACACGGCCCTGCCAACAGGCTTGTGCCATGCCGAGGTAGCACTTCCAAATCGGTTGCGCCTCGCCCGCCAGGACCGATGCCGCCGTGTAAAGGTACTCCAGCGGATGGACAAAATCCAGGATGGGAATGAAGTCCGGAAAATGCGCCTGCTGGATCGACCAGTTCCAGGCCAAGCCGTCGCCGAGAAACGCACGTGCAGCGGCTTCGAAGAAGCGGCGGCGACTCGCTTCGCGCTCCATCTGTCCACCGAACTCGTGCGAGGCGACCATGCTGCTCAGACACGTCCGAGCGATGCGTTGAGGACGCCAATCCACAGGGCACGATGCGTTGTCGAGCACCGCTTCCTGGGGCAGAGCAGCCAGAGAAAGCGGCTCTTTTCCGGCCAATTGCGCCACTTTTTCCGGATCGCCGAAGGCCGAGGGAAGTTCGGGTTGAGGATCTTGGTCAAACGTCTGATGCGTCATTCGCCACAGGCCGGCGTTCTTCGTCTCGCGCCATTGCTGCTCATGCACTCCCGCTCCACAGCCTTCGCTGCGCGTTTGCACGCGGCCTCCGTCGCACTGCACTACGGCCAATGTCGGCGGCGCCTCCACCGTCGGACACGTCGGCAAGTTGTCGGCTGCTTCCGCGTCGCGCAGTTCGGTCAGTTCGTTGCCAACAGCCATCGTGACGCGTTCGATGGTTTTCGCCGAAACTTCATTGCCGCCCAACTGCTTCAACAGCACCGCCGCGCAATCAAACAACGTCGCCTCGCTGCCAGCGTAGACCATCCTCTGCGTCAATGCGGGCATGCATTCCCGCGAGTCCAGTCCCAAGGCTTCACGCTGAGGGAAAAAAAGCCCGCCGACAGCGGGTGCAATAGCCCTTGGGTTCGCTGATCTCGATCGGCCCATCCGTCGAGTTGATCATACGACTCACGACTTTCAGGCCACAGGATGTTCCGCACTTGGGGCAGGGGGCGGCGGCAGGCGAACTGGCCGCCACCTCGCGTGCCGCTTGCTGTTGAATGCGGCGGCTCAGTTGGACCCCGACATCGTGCGCCGCGGCCTCGATTTGGCTGAAGTGAATCGGCTTTCCCAATTGCCCTTCTGGCCACTGAAGCTCGACGGCAATGTCGGCTGCTTCGTGGAATAATCGCTCCAGCTTCTCCTTCAAAATCTGCGCCTTGTCGTCCATGACAATCACTCCTGGTCCATGAAAATCCTTCCTACGTCCCTTCAGGCCACCCAGTTTAACCGATAAACCGCAAAAACTCCTATTGACGTTTCTTGCTTCTCCCCGGACCGCGCAAAAGCTGACGTACACCCCTCCCGGCAGTGTGGGCGTCAAATCTGTGGGTAAGGATTAGTTGGGGTTCGGATTCCAGAATGATTCCCAGCAGGCTGGCTCGCTGAGATATAGCCCGCGAAGGTGGCAGACGGCGTTGGCGCCGGCTTGCCCCCACCGCATTCCCCCGCCCTTGAGGCGATTTCCAATAACGGTTTTGCACGCCGATTCCACTGGGCCGGAGCCGATTTGCCAGCCGTTGCGAACGTATCGCGGATAGTCCATGCGGTGTTCATGGTTGCGGAAGAATTGTGTCTCGCGACGATGCGCTTCCCGCACCTCCGTGGAAGCCGAAGTCATATCCAGCGTTTCCAACCATGCACGTACTGTCGATCCGCCTTCATGCTTGAGACGATGAGCAATGTCGTCTGTCCAGTTTTGCCGCGCAGATTCGTCGTGGGGATGAAGCACTTTGCCCAACTCCACCAAGTGCTCGTTGGCATGCCAGAAATCCAAGATGACTTCCGCCTTGGGAAAGTAGGTGCGGAAGAAATCTTCCAAACCGTTGCCGGCATCCGAGATCGCAATCTGTTGCTCTGCGTTCGTCAGGCCAACTTCAAGTGCCTCGCGGTGCAATTGACGACCCAACGTCCGAAAGTCGTAAAAACCCGATAAATACCGCACTTGCCGGGGAGGTGGCCGTGTCGAATCGTGCTCGCTATTGGCGTTGTACACCATCGCCACATAAGCCATCTTTCCGTCAGTCTGTGAGCCTCCCGGGCCTTGTTGACGAATGCCCGTGGCATCCGCGCTAACGTAGGCGCAACTCCGCCCCGCCGCGTCCTTTTGCCAGTCCCATGGCCTGCTCGGGCCCAACGACTCGCCCGCCGCTAATTGCGCTGCCACCCGCTCGCCGGCCGCTTCGGTGGTTCGCTCGACGGTCGATTCGCTCAGCCGCAACCCGGCCATCTTTCGCAACACCCGCTCGGCCCCGTCGGCAAAACTGCCCAGCACACCAGCCATCGCCGAGACCTCTTCCGCGGCCGGAGTCAGCGGTTGTGCGCACCAACCGCAACAAGGGATCGAAGGAGCGGCACCCCCCGCCGCAACCATCACGACAATGATAGTAGGGCGAAGAAACCTTGATCGGGCCCATCAAGCTCATGAAGGTTTTGTCACGCCACTCGACGAAGCGCGCGTCGGCCCCGCATTTCTCACAGACCGTGCTGCACCCTTGGTACCCCCTTTTTTCCGCCCGTTGACGGCGGTCTCGACGGCCTTGGCTCCTAGGCGAAGCACTTGGTCACGCACTTCAAATTCCGTGCGACCAAGCAACCGCTCAGTCGGCTTGCCCGCCATCAGACAGGCGATCCGCCAAAGATCCTCCTGTACGGCTTCCTTCATAACTTCAAAGCTCCGTTCGGCTTCCGCCAATTCCTCGGGCGTCAATCCTTCCGACATTCCTGTGCCTTCCATGGCTTCCTCCAAAATTCTCGACCGGAAAATAGGTAAACTTCCCAACCAGCCTTTCTTGTACCAAATTTCCCGCCCACAACCAAGACGCTCACACCTCCCGGCAGGAGGGGCCTACGTGCCCTTGACCCGCATTCCCCAATTTCGTACCTTTCGGCCACTATGTCAGAAAAAATCTCTTTCTCGCTGGCGGTTTTTGTACTCATCGCTCGTTTGGCTGCGGCCGACGGCCTGCAACCAAGTGTGCAGCAAACAGGCTCTGCCGTCCTTCTGCTTCAAAACGGCCAGGCCATCGAAGGTCTTATCCAGCGCAACGGCGACTACTATGCCGTCACTGGGCCCGACCAGGAAATGCAAATCCGCATTTCCAGCGTTGAGTTCGTTTGCCGCGACCTCCGCGAGGGCTACGAACGGAAGAAAGCCGCCATCCACCGCGACGACATTCAGCAACATCTGCAACTGCTGCTCTGGTGCGAGCGGCATGGGCTGTTCGATTGTGCCCGGCTGGAACTCGATGCGGCCGAAGCGATCGACCGCGACCACCCGATGATCGCCGTGCTCCGCCGCCGCTTGAAGATCGAGTCGCAGCCGGTGGCCGGACGGTCCCGGCCGGCCGAGAAAGTCGAACCGCCGCCCAGCGACGAGCAACTCGACCACATGACCCGCGGCATGCCGCCGGGCACGGTGGAAATCTTCGTGCAGATCGTGCAGCCGATCCTCCTGAACCATTATCCCGGTGCCCGCGGCTACGCCCTGCCCGACAACAAGCGATTGCAGCTTATGCGTCCGGCGCTGGGCCAATCGCCAGGCCGTCGGATCACGCAGCGGAACCTGTATGCCGTCTTGCAGTGCATCGACTGGACCAATCCCGGCGAGAGTCCGATGTTGAAGGCTGCGCCCGGATCGCCCTCCGGCACCGCCGGAAGCGGCTTTCCCGCCAAGTATTCGCCGCAGTACAAGAAGCTGGCCAAATGGGTCTATCTGGTAACGCAAAAGGAGATGCCGCCCGACGAGGGCGGGGCCGAGAACGTCTCGTTCGCCGACCTAGCCGCCGGAGAGCTTTCACCCGCTCACACGCGACCGGCGACGCACATTCCGTATTCGCCTTCTACCGTCGGAAAAGGAGCAGCGGATGAGGGTGTCGGTCACGACAAGGACATTAAGGACATCAGAGACGGCAAGGAAAAGCCGGATGCAGAAGGCGATGGAGCGGCCAAAGCAATGGCCGATCGGCATGCCAAGCCGAAAACCGCGCAGGGTAATTCGGACAGCGCGCATGCCCCGCGGCCGGTGCCGGCCGACCGGGCGGCCGCGCAGGCGATCGACAGCGTCGATCCGTACGACCCGGCCGCATTCAACAACCAGGCGGACGCCCCGACGGAAATGCCCACGCCCGCAGCGCGAGCGCTTCACGGCGGCGGACAACCGTAACGGCCTTCGTGACGACGCATTTCACGCAACAGCGGTCATATACTGTTCGTCGCTGACGTGCTCCATCCAGTCGACGGTTTTGCCGTCGAGCCGTTCTTGAATGGCAATATGGGTCACGGCCGTGGCCGGCGCGGCGCCGTGCCAGTGCTTCTCGCCCGGCGGGATCCAGATCACATCGCCGGGCCGGATTTCCTCAATCGGGCCGCCCCAGCGCTGCGCCCGGCCGCAACCGGCCGTCACTACCAGCGTCTGACCGAGCGGGTGGGTGTGCCATGCGGTCCTGGCGCCGGGCTCGAACGTGACACTGGCGCCGACCGTTCGCGCTGGACCGTTGGCTTGGAACAGGGGATCAATCCGCACCGCGCCGGTGAACCACTCGACCGGACCTTTGGCGGAAGGCTGCGACCCGCCGCGTTTGATTTCCATCTTTATCCTTACTTCGCCTTCACGTCGTAGCAGAACAGCAAGTCCTGGTCGCGGATGTACAGCTTGCCGTTAGCGATGACCGGGTGCGACCAGGCCTTCGAGTGGCTGCGGTTGGGCTGCTCAAAGCGGCCGCACTCAATGTACTTCTTCGGGTCCGGCTCAATTAGGAGCACCGTGCCCTTATCCTCGGTGCGATAGTAGATTCGGCCGTCCACCAAGGCAACGGAGCCTTTCGGCACGCCGAGCTTAGGGTTTTCGCCCTCTCTCCAGAGGATCTTGCCCGTTTGGAAGTCGAGACAGACGAGATTACCTTGCTCATTGCCCCCGGTGGCGCCATACAAGCAGCCGTCCAGGAGGATCATGCCGCCGTGGTGGTTTTGCAACTTGTCGGTGTGATATACCTCATCGGCCTTGACGCTGTCGCCGTCCTTGCTCAGCTTCACCAGTCCACCGCCGGCTCCATATGCCGAGGAGGTAAAGATCTCGCCATCGTGGTAGATTGGCGTGGCGCAGTTAATAGCCATGCGGTTAGCAGATCGGTCGTAGCGCCAGAGGAACTTGCCGTCGGACGCCGCAACTCCGACGAGTGCCTTGGCGGTGAACTGCACGTACTCCCGCTGCCCTTCGAATTCAATGGCGATCGCGGAGGCGTAAGCCGCTCCACCGCCGCCGCCCATGCCGCCGCGACCACGGCCTCGTCCGCCGCCGCCGCCCGGTCCACGGCCGGCGCCGCCGCCGGAACCAGGACCGCCGCCGGAACTGCTACCTCCACTCGCGGCGGGCACCTTGCTTTTCCAAATCGTTTTGCCGGTCTGCTTGTCCAGCGCCGCGAGCATAGCGTCCGGGCCGCCGGGCGTGCAAATCAACTTATCGCCGTTGACCAGCGGTGATTCGCGATAGCTCCACATCGGCGGGCGAGCGCCAAAATCCTTCGTGAAGCTGCGGCGCCAGATGATCTTGCCGTCCGCGACTTGCAGGCAGGCCACGTCGCCCCCCATGCCGACGACATAAAGCCGATCGCCGTTGACGGTCGGCGTACAGCCGGGCCCCTCATTGCCCGGCGACGCGCCGGAGTAGGTCGGGCCCAAAGTCTTCGTCCACACCGTTTTGCCGTCGCTCTCCGACAGCGCCCAAACGACTTCGTCGTCGCCTTGATTGCTCATGCCGTAGATCCGTCCCGCCGCGACGGACGGCTCGCTATAGCCGCCGCCGAGCCCTTCGATCTTCCATGCCAACGGCGGGCCGCCTTTCGGCCACTCCTTGAGGAGGCCGGTCTCTTTGGAAACGGCGGTCCGGTCAGGACCTTGCCATTGCGGCCAATCGAACGGTTCGGCCGAGGCGGCATAAGCCGCCGCGCCGGGCAGGACCAATGTGAAAAACAGGGCATAACGCTTCATGGGGATTCTCCTGGTAGAGCTAGTCAATAGGCGGGAAACGTAGACACGGACTTATGCTACTATACGCGGAATACGGCGCGGGGCAAGATGGGGCCCGTCACCGCCCGGTCATACGCTCCAGCTTTTCGGGATACCGAGCCCCTTGCACGGTGATCTTTGCCGCGGCGCTTTCAATCTCCCGCAGATCGTCCGGAGTGAGTTCGACGGAGGCTGCCCCGAGGTTCTCCTCGAGGCGATGCAGCTTCGTCGTGCCCGGAATGGGCACGATCCACGGCTTCTGCGCGAGCAGCCAAGCGAGCGCGATCTGGGCAGGCGTTGCATTCTTCCGTTGGGCAATGCTGCCGAGCAGATTGACGAGGGCTTGATTCGCCTTGAGGGCCTCCGGCGTGAATCGCGGCAGAGTGCTGCGAAAGTCGGTGCTGTCAAAGGTCGTTGACTCGTCCATCTTGCCCGTAAGAAAGCCTTTGCCCAGAGGGCTGTAGGGTACGAGGCCAATACCGAGTTCCTCGAGCGTGGGTATTACTTCCTTTTCGGGCGTTCTCGTCCACAGGGAGTATTCGCTCTGCAAGGCCGTGACCGGTTGGACGGCGTGCGCGCGGCGGATCGTTTGCACTCCCGCCTCGGAAAGGCCGAAGTGCCGGGCCTTGCCCTGCTGGATCAGGTCCTTCACCGCTCCAGCCACGTCTTCGATCGGCACGTCCGGGTCAACACGATGTTGGTAGAGGAGATCGATGCAATTGATCTTTAGCCGCTTGAGCGAGCCTTCAACAGCCTGCCGGATGTGTTCCGGCCGGCTGCTCAAGGGCGGCGCGCCGGCCGCGTATCGCTGCCGCTCAGGTCGAAGCCGAACTTGGTGGCGATCACCAGTTGCTTGCGGAAAGGAGCGAGGGCTTCGCCCACAAGTTCCTCGTTGGTGAACGGGCCGTAGACTTCGGCGGTGTCGAAAAATGTGACGCCGCGATCCACGGCGGCCCGGAGCAGGGAGGTCATCTCCTGCTTGTCTTTGGGCGGGCCATAGCTGAAGCTCATATGCCCATGCAGCCCAGGCCGATGGCCGAGACTTCGAGATTGCTTTTACCGAGTTTGCGAGTTTGCATTATTCGTCCTTTCATCTATCGTTCTTGGAAGCCACTTCACTGCGGGGGCGCCGTAACTTCACAAGGGTATTGTAGGAGCGGTCTATTTGGGTTGATAGAATGGTCGTCCGAGATTATTGTCTAATCCTGCATGAGTTTTGGAAATGCATATGGCCGCGGCCGCTCGTCGCTGCTATACTAATAAGGAGTTGGGCAGACTCGTACAGATCGGAGTAACGATGAAACTCTCACGAGTAGTTGGAGAATTGATCGGGCTTGGCGATGCAAGTCATGCGTATTGGGACCGCGAGTTGCCCAAGCACCATCCGCATTACCCGGTGGTTCGCGCCGGCGAGACATCGGTGCCTGCGCCACCCGAAGATGCGCAGATTCAAGCGCTGCTCAACAGCCTTGCGGACGATCAGCTCTACGCCGTCGCACTCCTTACGTATCTGGGCAAAGGCGACGTTAGCGCGGATCATCTTCAGACCGCATTTCAGACCATGAAAGAAACTCTCCCAAACAAAGAGCTAGCGATTGCCCAAATAATGGCGGAGAAGTCGCTTGCGGAGTACCTTACGGACGCGATGGAAGAAATCCGGAATCGCGAAATTGACCTTGATCATCTTGAGTTCGCTGGCGCTGTGCCGGTGAGTTGACCAGGCGATTGATGGAGCTCCGCTGTGCCCTCGAACGCCTTCTCCGCGCAACTAACCGAGCTATTGAGAGATGCCGCTGAACTCGACACAATCCACACGCAATTGAGGACCGGCTTTCCAGGAAGGCAGCATGGACTCGCATCCTTGAACCGAGCCGCTGTGGTGATCAGTGTTTCGGCTTGGGAGTCGTACGTCGAAGAACTCATGCGAGAGTCGCTACGGGCGCTCCGCCCACCGGGCCCTCTCGGCAATTGGCCGGCGTTGAGTGCTTTCATTCTTGGGGAGCTCGGCAGATTCAATACTCCTAACGCCCAAAACGTGGCAAACCTGATAAATCGTTGCCTTGGCCTTGCGAACGTACGGATCTCTTGGGGATGGCGCAACTGCACGTCCGCACAGGCGGAGAGTCTTCTCGACAATGCATTGGTTCATCGGCATGAAATCGCTCACGGCGTGAACCCTCGGCCGGTCATTCACAACGCCTATTCCAACTGGCTGCCCGGTTTTGTGCGGCGGCTGGCGCGATGCACCGATAATGCCGTTCGAAATCACCTCACTACTACGCTCGCCCTTGCGAATCCATGGCCGCCGTGATCACTGTCGCGCATAGCCACTTTTGATCAATCGCTATCCAGAGGTCTTTGTGGCCCGCGTGGCCATTGCCTAAGCGGGCGGCTTTCGCCGTTCGTGCCAATAGATCTGCTTGTGCCCCAGCCTATCAAGTTGCTGAACTCGACAGCGAGCGTCTCGCTCGCTCGTGCTGTCGTCTACCGTGAACACGTTTCCATTATCATCAATGCGCCGCACTTGGAACGCAGTCAGGTCTTTGACCTCCGCGGCACGGTGTGGAAAGCGTTTGACAAGCAACTTTAACTCGTTTTCCAAGCCATCAGCGGGAATCCACTCAATGCGGTCGCTCGGGAATGGCATGTGGCGGATCGTGTGTCGGACTTCGGGCGAATCGGCAGAAACAATCAAATTGCCAACGAGTTGATAGAACAAATAAACCAATTGCAGACCACACGCGTACTCGAACGCCAAAACTTCGGTCGGTCCGAGGCCCTGCTCATCGGAAATTGAACTTGGTTCACCGAGCCGAGCGCGCACTTCGTCGCATGTAATGCCTTGGATGCCAGCAAGGTACGAGGGAATATCCGGAAAAGCAACAGGTAAGGCGAGTCTTTTTATCGCGTTGTGTGGTGGAATGACGTGCGTCACGTTATAAAGCAGGCTTGATGCATTCGTTGTCCGCTCGCAGATTGGACTACTCATACCGCAACGACTCAATCGGGTCCATCCGGCTCGCTTTCAGCGCGGGGAAGAATCCGAAGGCGATGCCCACCGACGCGGAGAAGGCCAGTGCGACCGCGATCGCTTCCAGCGAGATCGTAAGCGGCCAATGCGTGCTGCTCAAAAACGTGTTGACGACCCAGGTGACCGCTGCCGCGGAGCCCACACCCAGCGCGACGCCGATCGCGCCGCCCAGGAGCGAGAGCACGACGGCCTCCAGCAGAAACTGCCGCAGGATGTCCCACGAGCGCGCCCCCACGGCCATCCGCACGCCGATCTCCCGCGTCCGCTCAGTAACCGAGACGAGCATGATGTTCATGATGCCCACGCCGCCGACGAGCATGGACACGCCGGCGACGGAGCCCAATAGCAGCGACATCACCAGCGTGACGATCCGCAGCATGTCGGCGATTTCGGCCATGTTGTGGACGGCAAAATCGTCCTCCACGCCGTTGCGAATGCGGTGCCGCTGTCGCAAGAGTTGCGTCACTTCATCCTGTGCATCGGTCATGCGCTCCGTTGAACAGGCCGACATGAGAACCACGTTGACGTTGTTGAATGTCGAGCCGGAAAGCCGCTCCTTGATCGTCGTGTAGGGGGCCAGCACGACGTTGTCCTGGTCGGTGCCGAAGAGGTTCGCCCCCTTGGACTCCAGCACGCCGACGACTTCGAAGGGGATATTCTTGATGCGGATCGTGCGGCCGACGCAGGCGCGGCTCTCGAAGAGATTGTCGGCGACTGTGGTGCCCACGACGCAGACTTTGGCCGCCGAATGAACATCGCTCTTGGTAAAGAATTCGCCCCGCTCGACTTGCCAGTTGCGGACCGTGAGATAGGCAAGATCAACACCCTCGACGTCGTCGGGCAGCCAGTTCTGGTTGCCGGCGATGACCTGGCAGCGGGCGGCGACGATCGGCGTAGCGGCGAGAACGGCCGGACACTCGGCGGCCATCGCGTCGGCGTCGGCGGCGCAGAGCGTCGGCACTCCGCCGAAACCGGTCCGCACGCCGCCGCCCCGCTGGCTGCCCGGATGAACGACCAACACGTTGGTGCCGATCGCCTGGAGCTGGTCCTGCATGAGTTGGCCGGCGGACTGGCAAATGGAAACGAGCAAGATCACCGCGGCCACGCCGATGACGATGCCTAGCACGGTGAGAGCGGCCCGCATTTTGTTCTTCGCCAGCGCTCGCAGCGCGACGCGGATGATCATTAAGGTGTTCATGATTATTTCGGCTTCACCACCGTGCTCTGCAAACCGGTCACCACTTCCTGCCCATCGCCCAAATTGCCCGTGAGGATTTCCGTACGGCCTTTGTCGGCCAGGCCGGTCGTGACTTCGACCGCGGCAAGCTGGCTGCCGTCGAAGATCCATACATACGTCGGCTTTGCGGCGCGGCTGGCGGCGTCTTTCGTTTCGCCCGGTCCGGCGGTCGCGTTGGTAAGCTCATCTTCCTCGCGGCCTTCCACGATCGACTGATCACTCTTGCGGACCTGATCGAGCCGGGGATGGAACCGCAGGGCCGCGTTGGGCAGCGTGAGCACATCGCTCCGCTTCTCGATTTGGAAGGTCAGGTTGGCCGTCATTCCCGGCAGGAGTTTGAGTTCGGCGTTGGTCGCCTCAACGACGACGGTGTACGTCACCACGTTGGAGACGGTCGTAGGGTTCAGCCGAACCTGCGTTATATGGCCGGTGAAGCTGTCTTTCGGGTAGGCATCGACCGAGAAAAGCACCGGCTGGCCGCGTTTCTGGGCGTCGCGGATCAGCCCGATGTCGGCCTCGTCCACCGAGGCGTAGACGTAGACCTTCTTCTCCAGGTCCGGGGCGACGACGAACATCACGGGCGTCTGGAACTGCGCGGCCACCGTCTGGCCGGGATCGACCTTGCGGTCGATGATGATGCCCTCCACGGGCGACTTGATGTTGGTGAAATCGAGGTTCGTGCGGGCGGTCGACAAGTCGGCCTCGCTCTGATCAATGGTCGCCTTGCCAAGCTCGATCTGGGCTTCCAGACTCTTGCGATCGGTGACGGACTGCTCGTAGTCCGACGCGGCGACGGCGTTCGTTTCCTTCAGGCGGGCGTTGCGTCTCTCCATCGCCACCGCATGTTCCAACAGCGCCTCGACGCGCTTCAGATCGGCCTTGGCATGGGCGAGCGCCGCCTTCTCGTGGGCCTCGCCGGCGATGTACGTCCGTGGATCGACCAGGGCAAGTAGCTGGTCCTTCTTCACGTGGTCGTTGAAGTCGACGAGCACCTTCTGGACCGGCCCGGAAACAAACGCGCCGATCTGGACACTGAGCACGGGCTGCACCGTGCCGGTGGAATTGACGGCCAGCACTACTTCGCCGCGATGCACCGGGCGGGTGCGAAACTGGCCGGTGAAGTTTCTCGCCGCATAATAATGCTGGTAGCTGGCGGCCCCGGCTACCGCCAGCGCGCCCAAGACAATCAACAGGAACAAAGCTTGTTTCATAGGGCTGCCTCCACGTGGGTGTGTAATGTGCTCGCGGCCAGGTCGACGTCGGGCGTATCGCACAGGACATTGCCGTCGTGCAGGACGACGACCCGGCCTGCGTGCCGGGCGATTTCGACATCGTGCGTCACGACGATGATCGTGATATCGTCCTCGCGGTTGAGCTTGCGGAAGAGGTCCATCACTTCGCGGCTGGTGCGGGAATCGAGGTTGCCGGTCGGCTCGTCGGCCAGCAGAATTCGCGGCTCGTTGGCCAGCGCCCTGGCGATGGCGACGCGCTGCTGCTGCCCGCCGGAAAGCTGCGAAGAATGATGCTTGGCGCGAGACTCCAGGCCGACTTTCTCGAGCAACATGCCGACACGATCCCGGCGTTCGTGCGTCCGCAGCCGCGCGGAATAGAGCATCGGAAGCTCGACGTTTTCTGCCGCCGTGGTGCGGGAGAGAAGATTGAAGCTTTGGAAGACGAAACCAATTTTGCGGTTTCGCAGCCGTGCGCGGTCGTCGCTTGTCATTTCCATGACCTCTTCGTCCTCCAGGCGATAGCTGCCGCTCGTGGGGTGGTCGAGGCAACCAAGGGTGTTCATGAGCGTGGTCTTGCCCGACCCGGAAGGACCCATCAGCGCCACGAACTCACCACGGTCGATATCCAGCGAAACTCCCTGCAGGGCGTGGACGTCGACTTCGCCCAGCATATACGTCTTGCGGATTTCGCGGAGGGCGATCAGGTGCATGGAGGTACCAGGCGACAGCGTGTATCATTCGGATTAATCGCCTATTCTACCACATCGGAGACAAAAATGAGTGCCCGTTCTCGGCCGGTGTTGAATTGAGGAACAGCAGCGAGTACGCTGATGTATCTCGCACGACGAATGGGGTTCATTATGTTGCCGTTAAGAAAAGACCTACAGATCGTAATCGGGCTGTTGGCGGTAGTTTCTGCTGAGGCATCACGCGCAGGCGAGCCGGCCGCAGGAGCATCCAAATCATCCGGCAATCTTCCGGACACTGTGCTGCAACAGACCCGACCGCTATTCGACGCCAAAACGCTCGACGGCTGGACGCAAATCCCGGCCAATTCGTGGGAAGTCAAGGACGGTGCGATGGCCAGTCGCGGAGTCGGCCGTGGCGTGATCTATACCGAGAAAGACTACACGAAGTTCCGACTCGTATTTCTCATGCGTCACGTTTCCGGCAAACCGGATCATCAGCCGTGCGTACTCATCTTTTGCGCACGCCAGGAGGACGGCAAGAAGCCGCTGGACGCGCTCGGCGGCATCCAGTTCCAACCGCCCAACGGAGGCCATTGGGACTATCGCCCCGGCCACAACAACGGCGGCAAAGGTTTCGCGCGTTTGACGAATCCGAAATTCAAGGCCGGCGAATGGTGCCAAGTCGAATTGCTCGTGGACGGAACCGCCGGAACCGCGAGGATGGCAGTCGCACAGCCCGTCGGCACAAAGGCGGTTGATGTTCTCCGCTTCAAGGGGCCTGATGCCGGCCGCACCGGACCGATCGCCTTCCAGATGCACAACCGGGGACTGTTCGACGAGTACAAGGACGTGCGGATCGAGACCGATCCTAAGTCAGACGAGTTGATTACGACGAAGTGAGTTTTGGTCGCTCATCAGGTTTGCAGAGCGCCATCATCGAGTTAGAAAATGGTTAGCGTTTTACTAGGGCAATGTTCGAGCGGCGCGGAGCAGCGTGAAACGACGCGCCAGCCGCCTGTCATAAGTCCGGCGGCCGAGCGACCGGTGCGCCGCCAGATGCTTGAATCTTCGTCGCACAAAAACTAAACTGGTGTGGTTCCAAGGGGTGAAGGCCCCATCGCGGCTGCGGCTTTCATCAAAACCCAACTCGCGTCTTGCCCTAGCATCGCAGCAACATTTCACTTGCGGGAAGTTCTCAATGGATACTCAGTCGGGTGTGCCGGAAACGTCTTCTCAGCCAGCCCGATATAGCGGGATGGCCGCGCGACTTGCAGTCATGCTCATACTCGGTCTCGGTGCGGGACTTGTGATTCACTTCTGGCCCAATATCGTCTCCAACTATGACAAGCCCGCGTCGGCAACTTCGCAGTTGAAAACCGGCGGGACGTTGGCGATCCTTGTCCTGGCCGAAAACATCTGGAAAGGGAAGTATCCCAAGGAGAAGGGCGTGGAGTTGGTCTTCGATTCGGTCGGATCCACGCCGGGCACATCGGGTATGCTGGACGGCGTTTATTCGATCGCCTTCACGCATGCCCCAGCGTCAGCCGATCTACGTGAAAAAGCCAAGGCCGGTGGGCGGGAAATCGTACACATTCCCCTCATGCTCTGCGGCGTCGCCCCGGCGTACAACGTATCAGAACTCAAGGAGCAAAAGCCGTTGAACTTCACCGGCGACATCCTCGCCGGCATTTTCCTCGGCAAGATCCGGAATTGGGATGACCCGGCGTTAGAGGCCGTCAACCCCGGCGTCAAGCTGCCGGCGAAAAAAATCGTCGTCGTCCATCGCGACGACTCCAGCGGTACCACGCAGATATTCACAGAGTACCTTTCGGCAGTTAGCCCCGAATGGCAAAAGGAGGTGGGGCCAGGCGGCCAGAAGATCAAGTGGCCGACCGGCGTCGGCGCCGAGCGCAATCAGGGCATTGCCATCGCGATCCAATCGGCCGACGGCGCGATCGGCTACGTCGATCGTATGTTTGTGACATGGCAGGACCGCACACTCGACTACGGCGCGGTGCAGAACCACGACAAGAACGCGTTCCTTTGCGCGGAACCGGCCAACATGACGGCCGCGCTGGAAGCCACTCTCGACAAGGTTCCGGAGGACCTGACTTTTGACCTTACCGACAAGCCGGGCAAGGACTCTTATCCGATCGCTGGCGTGATCTACGGTCTGTGCAGCAACATACAGCCTGAAGGGAAGAAACAGCAAGTGGTTGACTTCCTCCGGTGGGCCGTTCACGACGGTCAGAAGAGCATCGCCGGCGTCTCTTTCGCCCCGTTGCCGGCGGAGCTAATTCCGCGGATCGATAAGAGGTTAGATGAGATCAAGACGAAGTGATCAGCTTCTCAAACTCCTCTTCGCTCAGAACCTTCACGCCTAGTTCCTTCGCCTTCTCCAGCTTGCTGCCCGCCTTCTCGCCGGCGATGAGGTAATCGGTCTTCTTCGAGACGCTCGATGCGGCGTGGCCGCCATGCTGCGAGATTAGCTCCTCAATTTGGTCGCGGGTGTATTTGGCAAGTGAGCCCGTGACAACGAGCGTCTTGCCCTCCAGCTTCCGGGCGACGCCGGTCGCTACAGGCGCGGCGGTCGATTCCATGTCAACGCCCTGCGCCCGCAAGTCGTCGATCGTTTTGCGGCCGAAATCGGAATGCAGGAAATCGTAGACGCTTTTGGCGATGATCTCACCGATTTCGTTTACCTTGCTTAATTCATCTTCGTCGGCTGCCAGGAGCGCGCCGATCGTGCGGAACCGCTCCGCCAGCACGGTCGCCACGCGGTTGCCCACGTGCCGGATGGAAAGCGCGTTGAGCAGCCGGGCCAGGCCGCGGTCCTTGCTGGCCTCAATGCCTACCAGAAGATTCTCGGCCGACTTGCGGCCCATCCGCTCCAGTTCAAGCAGCGTGTCGGTGTTCAGCCGGTAGAGATCGCCGTAACTGACGACAAGTTTCTGGTTGACAAGCTGATCGACAATCTTGTCGCCCAGCCCTTCGATGTCCATCGCGTTGCGGCTGGCATAGTAGCGCATGCGCTCCTTGATCTGCGCCGGGCACTCCGGATTCGGGCAGCGGATGTAGACGCCGCCCTCGTCCTTGACGGCCTGGGTGCCGCATTCGGGACATTTCTTGGGAAACTTGAATGGAGGCAGGTCGGTCTTCCGCTCGGCCACCTCGACGCGGACGACGTGGGGAATAATCTTGCCCGCCTTCTCGACGACGACCACGTCGCCCACGCGGACGTCCTTGCGCTCGATCTCCTCGGCGTTGTGCAAGCTGGCGCGGCTGACGATCGTGCCGGCCAGTTCGACCGGTTCGAGGTCGGCAACGGGCGTAATCGTGCCGGTCTTGCCCACCTGCACGCGGATGGCATTGACGCGGGTTGTGGCTTCGTATTTCTCGAACTTGCAGGCGATGACCCACCGCGGGGCCTTCGAGGTGCTGCCAAGGCGGTCTCGCTGGTCGTAGCGGTTCACCTTGAGCACGAGGCCGTCGATCTCAAAATCCAATTCGTGCAGCCGCTCGATAAGATTCTCGCAATGCTCCGTCGCCGCCTCGAACGAGGAGAAACATTCCACGCCCGGCGTGATGGGGATGCCGTAGGCGGCCATCTCCTTGAGGAATTCCATGTGCGTCTTCGATTCCAGGCCCTCGCGCGAGCCGACGGAGTGGCAGAAGAACCGCAGCCGCCGCTCGCGGCACATCCGCGGGTCCAACTGGCGGATGCTGCCGGCGACCAGGTTCCGCGTGTTGGCGTAGAGCGGCTTGCCCTCAGCCTTCTGCCGCTCGTTCAAGTGAACGAGATCGGCGTTGGTCATGTAGATTTCGCCCCGCGGTTCGAGAATGCGAGACAGATGTTTGGCCGTGAGCTTTTTGGGCACGTCCTGAATCGTGCGGACGTTGTGGGTCACGTCGTCGCCCGCGCGGCCGTTGCCGCGGGTGATGCCTTGCACGAGCAGGCCATCCTCGTAGACCAGCGAGACGGCCACGCCGTCAACCTTCAACTCGACGACCCATTCAATCTCTTCACCTTTGAGCAGCTTTGCCGTCCGCTCGCCGAACTTCTTCAGCTCCTCGAGGCTATAAGTGTTTTCAATCGAGAGCATCGGCTCGCGATGCTCGACCTGCAACAGCTCGCTAACCGGCTGATCGCCGGTCCGCTGCGTGGGACTGTTGGGCGTGACGAATTCGGGATGCGCCGCTTCGAGTTCCTTGAGCCGATCGATGAGTTTATCGTACTCGCGGTCGCTGATCTCCGGCGCGGCGGCGACATAATAAAGTTCGTCGTGACGTCCGATTCGCTCGCGTAGGGCAGCGATTTCACCGGCAACGTTCTTGGACATTGTGTGGATCCGTTAATTCAATTCGGAAACCACAAAGGACACAAGGAGCACAAAGAGAACTCAAATCGAGAAAGGAAGATTGGGGAAAGGAAAATGGAACGCGCACATTATATACTCCTTTCCCAAATCTTCCTTTCCTCTATTTCCTTGTGCTCCTTGTGTTCTTTGTAGTTCAATGGTTGATTTGATCTTTCGTGTGCATCCGAGTTCCATCCCTGGGCACTTTCTTACCCGCAACCGCAGGCCGCCGCACATGGTTCGTTCATGCCGCGCAAGGGGTGCGGGATGAGGCAGAGGAATTTGAGCGGCCCACTTCCTGTATTGCGGAACTGATGGATTTCGTCCGGGGCGATGTAGACGGCCACGCCGGCGTGGAGCCGGTGTTCTCCGCGGCTGTCCAGCACGGTGCCCTCGCCTTCCAGGACGAAGACCTCATGCTCGTACCCATGCGAGTGCCGCGGCGTGTTGCCGCCGGGCGAGACCTCGAACTGTCGCATGGTGAAGCTTGGCGCACCGTCGTCCGGCCCGATCAGGCAACGCATGCGGCAGCCGTTGGCGCCTTCCATGGTTACAGCGTCGTCGGAAATCTGTTCAATATGGGCGACTTTCATATTCGTGTACCTTGCGGGTCAGTGAACAATGCACTCTATTATAAACTACGCATTGTCCTTTGCCAGACCGGAAACCAACTCCGAAAACCGTTCTCCTCGCTCGCGGAAATTGCGGAATTGGTCGTGGCTCGAACAACCGGGCGAGAGCACAATCGCATCGCCGGTCTCCGACATCTCCCAGCACCAGTCTAACGCTTCATCGAGTAAGGGAACGGCGATTGCAACTGTATCTACGTGCGACGCCTTGAGCCGTTCATACAGTTTTGGCCCGACTTCGCCGTAAAAGGCCGCGCCGACCGTCAGGCGGCCTACCGCCTCCACCATCTCCGTGAAATCGAAGCCCTTATCGTGTCCGCCGGCCATGAGGAGCACCGGGCGGTCGAGCGACCCCAACGCAGCGATAGTAGATTCCGGCGTGGTCGAGGTCGAATCATTGTAGAACTGGCGTCCGTCGATTTCCGCAATCAACTCCATCCGCTGCGGCAGGCCATGAAAGCCAGGGAGGCCACGATGGATCGCTTCGCGGCTGCAACCGGCGGCTAAGGCGGCCGTCGCTGCGCAGGCCGCATTCATACGATTGTGCCAGCCGGGCACGAGAAGCCCGGGCAGATCTTCGTTTCGCACCAGCGGAAGCGGCCGCCCGTGAACTTCGCCAGTCCACGACGCCAGCCGCTGGTCATGCGTATTAATCACGGCCATGTCGCCGGGCAGTTGCCGCTGGAAAAGTATCCGCTTGGCCGACGCGTATTCTTCCATATTCGCGTGCCAGT
Source organism: uncultured Planctomycetia bacterium (assembly GCA_963707295.1). Lineage (GTDB taxonomy): Bacteria > Planctomycetota > Planctomycetia > Pirellulales > Thermoguttaceae > JANXQG01. The sequence continues at coordinate 1,943,468 of CAVPPL010000004.1, read as the reverse complement.
CGAGGTGGTTCGGCGAGAAGCTTGTGACAACGCCGATATGAGGCACGCGAGTCTCCGGCCGCAGGTAGGAAAGCTGAAAGCTGCTCAGTTCGAGGACGACGTTGTCTTCCGCCTTGATATCGTGATGCACGTCCAGCAGGCTGCCGCCGATATTGCCGCCAAGCCACGTGTGGCGGCCATCGGCTTGAAGAATCGCTGCCGTCATTGCCGCGGTCGTCGATTTGCCGTTGGAACCGGTGACGCCGATCGTCGCGGCAGGGCAGTTTTGCAAGAACAAATCAATCTCCGTCGTCAGCCGCACGCCATTTTGCCGCGCGATGTCGAGCCACGGATTCGTCGGCCGCACCGCCGGATTGACGACCAGCAAATCGGCTTCGCGAAAATCGGCTTCGCGGTGCCCGCCGAAATGAAACGCCTCAATCGACCGCGCGTCCAAGCCTTCTAGTGCCGAGGCTAACGTGCGCTCTTCCGCCAGATCAGTGACCGTGACCCGCGCGCCTTGCCTGGCCAGCCAGCGCGCTGCGGCCGTTCCGCCGCCAAACTGGCCCAGGCCCATCACGGTGACTCGTTTTCCAGAATATGATACCATGCAAGGTTCGTTTTACCATTTTTTCCTCCAGTGTGAAGACCGATGGGTAGTGCGGGACACATTTTGCTGCGTGGCGTAAAGGTCCACAACCTCAAGTCGGTCAATCTCGACATCCCGCGCGGCAAGTTGGTCGTATTCTGCGGGCTCAGCGGCAGCGGCAAGACCAGCCTGGCCCTCGATACGCTCTACGCCGAAGGACAGCGGCGATACATCGAGAGCTTTTCGGCCTATGCGCGGCAGTTTCTCGATCGCCTGGAAAAGCCCGATGCCGACCGGATCGACGGCCTGCCGCCGGCCATCGCGGTGACGGGCGGCGGCGGCACGAGGTCGAACCGTTCGACCGTGAGCACCGCGACCGAAGTGGCCAACTATTTGCGGCTGCTCTTCGCCAAGATCGGCAAGGTTATCTGCCATAAGTGCGGCCGCGAAGTGCCGCGCGACACGCCGCAAAGTGCGGCCACGATTCTGGCCAAATTGCCCAGCGGCACGCGTTACATGGTGGCGTTCGCCGTCGAAGCAGGCAACGGATTGACGGCCGAAGGTGTGGCCGCTTTGCGCGAGCAAGGTTTTGTCCGGGCGATTGTTGGCGAGAGCGTCGTAAGCCTCGATGAGTGCTCAGTACCTAGTACTCAGTACTCAGTACTCAGTGCGCAGTCCACAAACCGCGCCTACGTCGTCGTCGATCGCCTCGCTGCCGGCAGTGCAACCGAACAACGCATCCGCGATTCGCTGGAAACAGCCTTTGCAAAAGGAAACGGGACCTGCTTCGCGTTTGCGGAGGAGACGGATGCCGCAGCCTCTCCCGAACCGCGCGGTGAACTCGTCACCATCGACAGCCGCATTGGCGGCGGATGGCCTTCACAACCACGCTGGCCTGCGCCGATTGCGGTATCGAGTATATTCCGCCCGAACCGCGGCTGTTCAGCTTCAATAGCCCGCTAGGTGCCTGCCCGGAGTGCGAAGGCTTTGGCAACGTCATCGAGCATCGACATGGACCTGGTCGTGCCGGACCCGAGCAAATCGATTCGCGAGGGGGCGATCGCGCCGTGGAACACGCCGGCCTACGCCCACGAGTTGGGAGAATTGTTGGCGCTGGCGCCCGATTACGACCTGCCGGTGGACGTGCCGTATTCGGAACTGACCGCGGGGCAGCGAAAGCTGATCCAGCGCGGTGTGCCGCGAGCGGAATTTCGGCGGGCTGGACGGATTCTTCGCCTGGCTGGAGCGGCGGAAAGTACAAGATGCACATCCGCGTCTTCCTTAGCCGCTGGCGGAGCTATCGGCCCTGTCCGGCCTGCGGCGGCACGCGGCTGCGGCCCGAGGCGCTGGACGCGCGGATCGGCGGCCGGAACATCGCCGAGATCTCCGCGATGAAGGTCCGCGACGGCGGCCGAGTTCTTCCGCCAACTGACGCTCTCCGACTGACGACCGCCGCGTCGGCCGCATGATGCTCGAACAGGTCGAGTCGCGGCTCGGCTATCTGGAAGCGGTCGGGCTGGGCTATCTTACGCTCGACCGCACGCTGCGCACGCTCAGCGGCGGCGAGATCCGGCGCGTGGCCCTCACCTCGGCACTCGGCTCGAGCCTGGTCAACATGCTCTACGTGCTCGACGAGCCATCGATCGGCCTGCATCCGCGCGACATCGATCAACTGGTCGCGGTCCGTGCGCAAACTTCGCGACCGCGGCAACACGGTGGTCGTCGTCGAGCACGAGGAAGCGATGATCCGCGCGGCCGACCAGGTGGTCGAGATCGGGCCCGGCGCGGGCGAGCGCGGCGGACGCATCGTCTTCCAGGGCACGCCGGCCGAAATGGAGGCCTGCCCGGCGAGCCTCACGGGCGATTACCTGGCCGGCCGCCGCGGAGTCTTGCGGCAGCAGTCCGCGGCGGCCGCCCAATCACGGCTGGATCCGCCTGGCCGGCGCTCGCGGCAACAACCTGAAGAACATCACGGTCGAGTTCCCGCTGGGCATGCTGTGCCTGGTCACCGGCGTGAGCGGATCGGGCAAAAGCACGCTGGTCGAGGACACGCTCTATCCGGCCCTATGCCGCCGGCTCCGCAAAGACGCCGGCGGAGCCGCTCCCATACGACGACGTTTTCGGCGACGGCCAGATCGACGACGTGATCATGGTCGATCAGAGCCCCATCGGCCGCTCGCCGCGGAGCAACCCGGTGACGTATCTCAAGGCATTTGACGAGATCCGCAACGTTTTCGCCGACACGGTCGAAGCCCGCACGCGCAACTACGACGCCAGCCACTTCAGCTTCAACGTCGATGGCGGACGCTGCGGCACCTGCCAGGGCGACGGCTACATCAAGATCGACATGCAGTTCCTGCGCCGACGTTTACATGAAGTGCGGCACGTGTCAACGGCACGCGCTACCGCGACGAGATCCTGGACGTGACCTATCGCGGCCGCAACATCGCCGAGGTGCTGGAGATGACCGTCCGCGAGGCGTTCACCTTCTTCCGCGGCCAGCCGAAGGTGCAGGCCCGGCTGAAGCGGCTGATCGACGTGGGGCTGGACTACGTGCGGCTCGGCCAGCCGGCCAACACGCTTTCCGGCGGCGAGGCCCAGCGGCTGAAGCTGGCCGGCTACATGTCGAGCGGCCAAGCGCGGCCGCTGCCTGTTCATTCTCGACGAGCCGACCACCGGGCTGCACTTTTCCGACATCGTGCAACTGCTGGACTGTTTCGACGCCCTGCTGGCGGTCGGCCATTCGCTGATCGTCGTCGAGCACAACCTGCAAATGATGAAGGCGGCCGATTACATCATCGACCTCGGTCCCGGCGCGGCCGACGAAGGCGGCCAAGTCGTGGCCAAGGGCACGCCGGAAGAGGTGTCGCGATGCGCGGAATCGGTGACAGCGCGGTTCTGCCGCGGTCTCCAGCACGGCAGCGAACTGATATCGCTTACCGGCCAGGCAGGCCGGGTGGGATGGCGGCAAGATTCCAGCCGGGCTTTATCTCTAGCCCGTTCTCCGCCGCTTGCGAGAGATGATCGCGGAATACCTCTCGCGTGATCCGGCGGATCGCCAGGCACTCCTCCGACGTAAAACCTTGCGAGACCACGAGCCACGTCCAGTAATACGGTGCATGCTCGGCGGGCGGCATTTCCGCAACCGGCGAAATCGCGGGCTGAGCGTTGGCCGGCTCGGAGTCTGCGTGCGCAGAGAACTCCACGAAATCAGGCTCGAAATTCGGCTCGCAGTCGTACTCGGGATTTTCCATGCCGACGATCCAACCATCATCGTTCGGCCGGCTTCTCTCGTACGGGCGGTTCAGGCGGCTTCAAAGGGGCCGCTTCCTTTCGTATTGCCTGCTTCGCAACCGGCCGCCGCAGCTTTGCGCACAAGTCGCTCGGCAAGCTCAGCCGCGGCGGAACTTCCGCCGTGCCGCGCATCACTTCGCCGCCCAGCGGCGTGAGCCGCAGCACCGGGCGGAAGCGGTCGATTTCCTCCTGTTCCAGGCAGCCGTTGGCGATCAAAAGGTCGATCAGCGTCACGACCTCGGTCTGCTTCAATTGCCGAAGAAGACCGAAAGTGCTGAGCTTGTTCAGCCGCAACTTCTCCATCTTCGATGAGCTTGAGCCGCAAAGCATTTGCGCGATCAAGTTCTTGCCGCATGCGATCCTCGCTTCCGCCCTCGCTACGCCGCTGAGTACGATCTGCACGGCCTGGATGATGCCTTCGTCGGTGCTATCGCCGCTCGCGTGCTGCGGGCGTCCTGCCTGTGACATCTCGGCAGGCGGGACGCCTGCGCCACTTGCCGCTCGACGGCTCGATTTCCCACTCTTCTTCGCACAATTGTCGCAGTGTTGGCACGTGGCCGCATCGCCTTCGCCGAAGTAACGAAGTATTTCCTGCTGCCGGCAGTCACCGCTCAGGGCGAATCGCACCACGCGGTTGAGCTTGTCGTACTCGGCAGCCTTGCGCTCTTCCAGGGCCTCGAAGTCGATCTCCAACTCCTCGAACGGCACGTCGCGCTGCAATGATGCGAATCGCCCGGCCGCGAAACGGCGGCACGTAGGTGAACGCACTCAGTCTCGTTCAACTCGCGCAGCGCATGGGCGATCGACGGTTGCTCCATGCCGAGCGCCGCGGCCAGGTCCTGCGGGACGGAACTGCACCAGCTCGTTCCGCCGATCGCCGACGATCCTCTCCACCGCTTGCAGCACCCGCCGCCGCACCTTGGCCTGCCGCGGCAGGAGATCGACGCAGCGTTGGCAGGTCGCTGTCGATCCGCACGGTGGCCATGTTTTGCGATGCGACGAGCCGTTCCAGCACGCCGGCGCTTTCCAATATCTGCTCGCAATTGCCCACGCCGTCGTCGCCGATGGACAAGCCGAATTGCGGCTTTCACGTCCTGCTGCGTCATTTGGATCGGGTCATCGTCCAATGAGCGGAGAAAATCGTAGACTTGCGCGATCGTCTCGCGGCCGGGATAGGAGTTCTCGATGAAGAACTCCTGGATGTAGCGGTCCGAGGCGTGATAGAGCATCATGCACCGGGATGGTTGCCCGTCGCGGCCGGCGCGGCCCGCCTCCTGGTAGTAGGCTTCCAGGCTGCCGGGCAGATTGTAGTGGACGACGAAACGGACGTCGGCCTTGTCGATGCCCATGCCGAAGGCGTTCGTGGCCGCGACGATTTCGCAACCGGCCGCTCATGAAGGCATCTTGCGTCGCGCGGCGTTCGTCCGGCAGCAGACCGGCGTGGTAGACGGCCGCCCGCCGCTTCGTTTGCTGGGCGATGATCTGCGGCGACCTCTTCTGTCCGCTTCCGCGTCGAGGCGTAGATGATGCCCGAGCCGGGCGTGTCGCGAAGGAATTCGACCAGCATCTCCGCTTTTTCGCGGTCGCTCCGCGGGCTGCGGACCTCGTAAAAGAGGTTGGGCGCGGGCGAAGCCGGTGATGAAGATCTGCGGGTCGTCGCAGGTCGAGCAGCTCGACGATGTCGCGGCGCACGCGGTCGGTGGCCGTGGCCGTCAGGGCGATCGTCGTCGGGTTGCCCAACATGCGGCGGAAATAGCCCAGCCGGGCGTAGTCGGGCCGAAAATCGTGGCCCCATTCGCTGATGCAGTGGGCCTCGTCGACGGCCAGCAGCCTCAGCTCCACGGCTCGCACCGCCTCCAAAAAGCGGCTGCTGCGGAACCGCTCGGGCACGACGTAGACCAGGCGGAACTCGCCCGCCGCCATGCGGTCCAGCCGCTCGTACTGCTCGGCCACCGGCAGCGTGCTGTTGATGAACGTGACCGGCAGGCCGCGGGCCGTGAGTTGATCGACCTGGTCCTTCATCAGGGCGATCAGCGGCGAAACGACCAGCGTCAGGCCATCCAGGGCCAGGGCCGGCAATTGGTAGCAAAGGCTCTTGCCGCCGCCGGTGGGCATGACGCAAAGGCAATCCTGCCCGGCCAGCACGGTCGAGATGACCTCTTTCTGGCCGGGGCGGAACGCCGTCAGGCCAAAACGAGGCAAGAAAGAGTCGATGGTTTCACCGAGAGGGTTCATTCGGGCATTATAGAGACGTTTCGCGACGGCAAAAAGGCTGCTTTGGAGTGCGACGGCTTGCCACCGCTTTTCACAACGCAATGGGAACCAGTTGGCTCGCGGACAGCGGTATTGAAAAGCGGTGGCGAGCCACCGCAATCCAAAAGGCCCTGGCTTTCGTCGCATTGTGAATGTATAATCACAATAGGAGGACAACCATGGCCGAAGCTAAATTGCAAACCCATATCCGCCGCGAGCAGATCGCCGACGCGGCGTTGAAACTCGTGGCCAGCGAAGGCGTGAAGAGGCTTTCCATCGCCGCCGTCGCCCGGCGGGTGGGGCTGGTGCCTTCGGGCATCTATCGGCACTTCAAGAGCAAAGACGCCATGCTGGAGGCGGTACTCGATTTATTGGAGTCGCGACTCCAGGCCAATGTCGCGGCCGCCCGCGAGGACAGCGACGACGCCGTCAAGCGGCTGCACGGCCTGTTCGTCCGGCACATCCGCATCATCCGCGAGGGCGGTCAGGCCTTTCCCCGCATCATTTTCTCTGACGAGGCAGGCGTAGACGACCCTCGGCGAAAGTCCCGCGTGCGGCAGATCGTCTCTGGCTACCTGGGCGAGATCGAAAGCATGGTACGCGAAGGTCAGCAGCAGCGGCGCATCGACCGCAAGCTCGTGCCCCGCACGGCCGCCATGCTGTTCATGGGCATGATCGTACCCGCGGGAATCCTCTGGCACCTGACCGACAGTGGTTTCAACCTGACGCAACATGCCGGACGAGTGTGGAAGATGTACGAGCAGGCGCTGGGCGGGAGCGGCACGTCCCTGAGCCCTAGCGAAGGGCGTGTACTGGCTCAGTCGCCACGCCCTTCGCAAGCTCAGGGACGTGCCACCCTGAACCGTTCGATGAGCGCCAACGGCAAAAAGTGATTGACGATTCACAAGGAAATGACACCCATGAGCGCAAACACCCCAAAACAACTGATCTTCCCCGCGGCGGCCCTGATCGTGGCCGTCGGTGCGGGCGGCTGGTACGCATGGCATTTTGGGCGGGCCGCCGATGAATTGATCCACGTCTCCGGCAACATCGAAGCCATCGAAGTGCCCATCAGTTTCAAAATACCCGGTCACGTCGAGAAGCGGTTCGTTGACGAAGGCGATTCGGTGAAAGAGGGCCAGCCGATTGCGCAGTTGGAAGCGGCCGATTTGCGAGCCGACTTGGCCGAGCGGCGGAGCGAACTGCAGAAGGCCGAAGCCAACTACGAAGAACTCAAGAACGGCAGCCGGCCCGAAGAAATCGAGGCTTCCGAGGCGATTTTCAATGCCGCCAAGGACGATCTGGAGCGGCTCAAGAACGACTTGAAGCTGCGCACTAAATCTTCGCACAACCCATCCCGGCGCCATAAGCGACGAGCAGTTCGATCAAACGCTGGCGGCGCAGCGGATGGGCAGCGACCGCTACGCCGAAGCGCTGAAACGCTATCAGCTTATAAAGCAAGGACCGCGAAAGGAGGACATCGCGCAGGGCAAGGCCGCCATGGAGCAGGCCAAGGCAGCACTACAGGCCGCCGAGGTCAAGCTCAGCTATGCCACCGTGTTCTCCCCGCTAACGGGCGTCGTGCTCTCCAAGAATGTCGAGCCAGGCGAATACGTAGCCCCCGGCACGCCCATTGTCACCGTGGCTGACACAAAAAACGTGTGGCTGCGGGCCTACGTTGACGAACGCGACATCGGCAAGCGGACTATCGCGCTGGACAGCACGGCAAAAGTCACCACGGACGCCTATCCGGGCAAGGTCTACAAGGGCCGCGTCGGCTTTATTTCTTCCGAACAGGAATTCACGCCGAAGACGGTGCAGACTGACCGCGAACGAGTGAAGTTCGTCTACCGCGTCAAGATTTATGTTGATAACCCGGACAAGGAATTGAAGCCGGGAATGCCGGCAGACGCGAAACTGCAATGATTCGTGCGAATCGGCTAACGAAGAAGTTCGACGATATCGCCGCCATCGATGAGCCTCACGCTCGATGTTGCCGAGGGCGAGATCTTCGGCCTGTCGGGCCCGACGGCGCCGGCAAGACCACCACCATGCGGCTGCTGACCTCGATCATGGACCCCGACCGGCGGCGAGGCCTGGGTGGCCGGCATCACGTCGTCCGCGAGGCCGAGGCGGTCAAGGAAGAACATCGGCTACATGAGCCAGCGGTTCGGGCTCTATCCCGATCTGACGGTGATGGAGAACCTCGACTTCTACGCCGACATCTACAGCGTGCCCCGCCGCGGCCGCGCAGGAGCAGAGTCGAGCGGCTGCTGGCCTTCAGCAACCTGACGCCGTTCAAACGCCGCCTGGCCGGCAATCTTGTCCGGCGGAATGAAGCAGAAGCTCGGGCTGGCCTGCGCGCTGATCCACACGCCGCAAGGTGCTCTTCCTCGACGAGCCGACCAACGGCGTCGATCCCGTCTCGCGCCGCGACTTCTGGCGGATCCTCTACCAACTGCTGCGGGAGAAGGTGACGATCTTCGTCTCCACGGCCTATCTCGACGAGGCCGAGCGCTGCAATCGCCTGGCCCTGATCCATCGCGGCCGGCTGCTGGCCTGCGGCACGCCCGACGAAGTCAAGCAGCTGATGCGGGGCACGATCCTGGAAATCCGCACCGCCGAGCCGCGCCGGGCCGCCGCCGCGCTCTGCGCGGCGAATTGCCGGCGGCATCGGTGGGCCTGTTCGGCGACCGCGTCCACGTTGTCGCGCCGCGACGGCCGGACGAGACGCCAGCCGAGTCGCGGAGACGCTCGAGCCGCGCCGGGCTGCCGCAGCCGGAGATCCGGCCGCATCGAGCCGTCGCTGGAAGACGTGTTCATATCGGTGCTTGGGAGGCAGGATGCCGAGAGCTGCAAAGTGAGGGCTGACATCGAGGCGGAGCGACGGATCGCACGTCAGAGTCCCGCATCGCAACTGGCTGGCGTCTTCGCCTGCGCTCGGCATCACCCTACGATCCAGACCAGCCCGCCGTCGCCGTCGAGAACCTGGAAAAGCGCTTCGGCCGCTTCGTGGCCGTCAATCGCGTCAGCTTCGAGGTCAGCCGCGGCGAGATCTTCGGCTTCCTCGGGCCCAACGGGGCGGGCAAATCGACCACCATCCGCATGCTCTGCGGCATTCTTGCGCCCAGCGGCGGCACGCGGCACGCGTGGCCGGCTTCGACATCCGCACGCCAGCCCGAGAGATCAAGGCCAACATCGGCTACATGAGCCAGAAGTTCTCGCTCTACCAGGACCTCACGGTCGAGGAGAACATCGACTTCTACAGCGGCATCTACCGCATTCCGGCCGAAAAGAAGCGGCGAGCGGAAGCAGTGGGTGATCGAGATGTCGGGCCTGGCCGAGCATCGCCACCAGCTCACGGCCATCCTCTCGGGCGGCTGGAAGCAGCGGCTGGCGCTGGGCTGCGCGATCCTGCACGAGCCGCCGATCCTCTTTCTCGACGAGCCCACCTCGGGCGTCGATCCGATCAGCCGCCGCCAGTTCTGGGACCTGATCTACGAGCTGTCCGGCGAGGGCGTGACGGTCTTCGTCACCACGCACTACATGGACGAGGCCGAGTACTGCGACCGGCTGGCGCTGATCTATCGCGGCGAGCTGATCGCCCATGGGCACGCCGGAGCAGCTCAAGACGCGAAGTGATGCAGGAGGACGTGCTGGAGGTGGTCTGCGACCGGCCCGAAGAGGCGATGGGCGAGATCGAGCAGGCTGCCCGCGGTGAAGGAAGTGGCCCTGTTCGGCAAGGGCCTGCACGTGGTGGCCGCCGACGGCGATCGCGCGGCGGCAGCGAAATCCGCCGGCGGCTGGCCGAGCGCGGCTTCGCGGTGCGGCAGATCGAGAAGATCACGCCCTCGCTGGAGGACGTGTTCGTCTCGCTGATCGAGGCCCGCGACCGCGCCGAGCAGCCGCAGGAGGAGGTGCAGCGATGAACCTCCGCCGCGTGTGGGCCGTGGCCCGCAAGGAATTTCTGCACGTCCTGCGCGATCCGCGCAGCCTGGGGATGGCGCATCGCCATCCCGATGCTGATGCTGCTGCTGTTCGGCTATGCGCTGACGCTGGACGTGGACAACGTGCCGCTGGTCGTGTGGGACCAGAGCGGCACGCCCGCCAGCCGCGACTTCGTCAGCCGCTTCGCCGGCTCGCCCTACTTCTCGCTCGTGCGGCACGTCGACAACTACCGCGACCTGGACCGCGCCATCGACTCGGGCGAGGCGATGATGGGCCTGGTGATTCCCCGCGATTTCGCCCAGCAGCTCGACGCCGGCCGCGACGCCCCGCTGCAATTGCATCGTCGACGGCAGCGACTCGAACACGGCCACCATCGCCACTCGGCTATGCCGACGCCATCGCCGAGATCTACGCGCAGGACTGGTCGCTGCAGCAGATGCAGCGCCGCGGCGCGGCCGACTGCCGCATGTTCCGCTGGACGTCCGCCCGCGCGTCTGGTTCAACGAAGACCTGGAGTCGCGGAACTTCATCGTCCCCGGGCTGATCGCCGTGATCATGATGGTCATCGCCGCCATGCTCACTTCGCTGACCGTCGCCCGCGAATGGGAGCGGGGCACGATGGAGCAGCTCATCTCCACGCCGGTGAAGCGCGCCGAGCTGATCCTCGGCAAGCTCATGCCCTATTTCGCCATCGGCATGTTCGACGTGGTGCTGGCCGTCGTGCTGGGCGAGTTCCTGTTCCACGTCCCGCTTGCGCGGCAACGTGGCGCTGCTGTTCGGCATGGCGTCGATCTTCCTGGTCGGCGTGCTGGCGATGGGCATGCTCATCAGCATCGTCACCAAGAGCCAGCTGCTGGCCAGCCAGTTGGCGATGGTGCTCACGTTCCTGCCGGCGTTCTTGCTGTCGGGCTTCATCTTCGCCATCGCCAACATGCCGCGGCCGATCCAGTGGATCACGTATCTCGTGCCCGCCCGGTACTTCGTCACGGTGCTGAAGGGCATCTATCTGAAAGGCGTGGGCTTGGAAATCCTGGGCATGGACGCGCTGCTGCTGACGTCTTTGCCGCGCTGATGGTGGCTGCTGGCCCGCTGGAGTTCAAGAAGAAACTGACGTAACCATGTTCGACCGCATCCGTGCAAATGCTGATCAAGGAATTCATCCAGGTCTTCCGCGACCCGCGGATGCGGGCCGTCATTTTCGTCATGCCTTGCATCGAGGTGCTGGTGATCGGCTACGCCGTGAACATGGACATCCGCGACATCCGCGCGGGCGTTTACGATCTGGACAACAGCCCGGCCAGCCGCGAGCTTGTTGGCTCGTTTCTCCGGCAGCGGACTATTTCGATATTGTGACTCGCATCGGCAACGACCGCGAGATGGAAGACGCTATTCGACCGCAGCCGCGTGCAGATCGTTTTTCGCGTCAATTCACGGCTTCGGCGGCGACCTCCAGAGCGGCCGCACGGCGCAGCTGCAGGTCATCTGTCGACGGCACCGACTCGAACACGGCCGGCATCGCCCTGAGCTACGTCAACAGCATCGCCAGCGACTACTCCCGCGCAGATGCTCGCAGCGCCGTCTCGATCAGAACCCGCCACTCGTGCAACTGCCGGTGAAGCTCGACTTCCGTACGCGGGCATGGTTCAACGAGAACCTGGACAGCCGCAATTACTTCGTGCCGGGCGTGATCGTGATCGTCGTCAGCCTGGTGAGCCTGCTGTTGACCAGCATGGCCGTCGTGCGGGAGAAGGAGATCGGCACGATCGAGCAGATCATGGTCACGCCCATCACGCCCGTCGAGTTCATCCTCGGCAAGACTCTGCCGTTCGTGCTCATCGGCTTTGTCGATGTGACGCTGATCCTTTTCATCGGCGTGCTCTGGTTCCAAGTGCCGCTGCGCGGCAGCATCGTCCTGCTCTACTTCTCGACCGGGCTCTACCTGCTGACCATGCTGGGCGCGGGCCTGCTTGATTTCCACGATCAGCGAGACGCAGCAGCAGGCGATGATGAGCACGTTCCTCTTCTTCTTCCCGGCGATGCTCCTTTCCGGCTTTTCGTTTCCGATCGCCAACATGCCGCTGCCGATCCAATGGCTGACGTATCTCAACCCTATAGCCCACTTCCTCATCGTGGTGCGGACGATCTTTCTTAAGGGCGTCGGCATCGCGTACCTCTGGCCGCAATTGCTGGCTTTGGCGGCGATGGGCGTCGCCACCTTTTTCCTCGCCGTGCGGCGGTTTCACAAGACACTGTAGGGCGGCGTCGAGCGCAGCGAAGACCCATCGCGCTACCTCTTGGTGGGTCTCGTAGAACTCGACCTCGCCCTACATGTGTCGTATCACTTCAGCAAGGCCAGTACATTTGCCGCGACCCTCTTGTTGAAGTCGTCGGACGTATTCGTCGTGCCGAAGCTGGCCAGCACCACGTCCGCCGCTGCAACGCGTTTTGGCGCCGCACCGGTCGTCGTGGCGCTGGTGGTCTGGCTCGAGGCAGGCGCCGAGCCCTGAGCGAAGGAAAGGCTGGCAATGGTTGACGAGCTCCGTATTGTCGTCGATCCGTCAACAATCGTAATCGTACGCGTGTAGGTATATGCACCGCGCCGCCGAGTTGGTAGCTGAACTGAATGTGACCGATTCCGCCGCCGCCGGTTCCGCCGCCAGTGCCCCCGCCGGCGATGAAGGCGGTAGCGGTTGGCGTGGCAGGGCCAGCCTCGAGGCTGGCCTGGCCGTTGAAAATGGCAGAGACGAAATTCTGTATCGTGGTCTTGTCTTGCGTGGTCCCGCTGACGTAAACCGAGTTCGCGGTTCCATAAAACCTGAACGCGGAACTGTAATTGTAATTGCCCCCAAGATAGCCCGTGACACTGACGGGCGTTTGGCCGTCGGCGGGCGTAAACACGCCTTGAACCACATTGCTTGTCTGCGATGTCACCTTTAAGGTGCCTGTCGTGCCGCCCGATGAAACCGCCATAGTGAAGGATAAGCCTTGCAGGTTCAGCGTCAACGGTGCGGCGGTAAAGTTAAACGCCCCCGAGTTGCCACTCGTACCGCCGACTACCAGTTCGTAGGTATGCCCTGCCAGCGGTTGGAAGGCGATCGGATTCGAGGAATCGCCCGCGACTACCAGGCTTCCCGCTGTATTCGAGTTGTAGGTCGTGTCGAAGACCATCAGCGTGACTAGCATCGAGCCGGCTCCGGGCGCGATAGCCAACTCCTGCCCCGGCGTCCAGCTCGGCGAGTTGACAAGGCTCAACTGATAGGCCGCGTAGTCGCCCGTCGTTTGCAAATTGCCGCTGACGCTTTCCACACTAGAAATGACGCCCGCGTGATCGCGGGGAGTCGCCGCGTAATAGCCCGGATCGACGAAATCCAACGTCTGAGGACCGCCGGCCGGCACTGTCAGGTTCTCGTCAACCAGGCCAATCTGGCTCGTCGCGGGCCGCGCGCCGAGCACCGTTTGCAGATAGGTGAACGAATCCTGCATCGCGATGTCCGTTCCCTGATAATTTGGGAACAGTCCCGGAGCGACCGTGTTGAAGTTTGCCTGCGTCACGTTGAACGTCGTGTTGTTGAAGAAGTCGTTGTTGCTGTCGTAGCTCATCACGTCGGGCGGATTTGTCGAACTGTACGTGAGGCCATTCGTCGGGTTCGTGGGAAAGTCGGCCTGGCCGTCGGTGCGGACGTGGGCCAGCCCGAACGTGTGACCCGCCTCGTGCGCGATGCCGTTGGCTATCTCCGCGTCGCGATCCATCGATGTGGTAAGGCCGTCAAACGTCTGGCTCACATAGGCGATGTCGTAGGCGTCGCTATTGACGACGTGGCTCGTCGAACCGGAAGTGTGCGGGTAATCCATCGACGCGCTGGGCGTAAAATTGCCGTCGGCGATGTTGTTGCCGACGAAGATCGTCGTCGCGCCCGGCGTCTTGGAATAGTTGGCGTTGCCGCCGATCCGCTGGACGATCACGTTAAACGGCGCAAACTCCTCCGCGGTGCGATAGAGGATGCTGTCGATGTCGGCACCGCTGCCACTGAAAGGCGTTACATCGTTGCCGCTGTTATCCGGGTCGGCCTTATAGCCGTCGAAATTGAGATATAGGTATGTCGGCGCGGTCGGTGCCTTGAGCTTGCCCGAACTGATCATCTGTTGGGCAAGCTGCGTCATGTTCTGCGGTGCGGTCGTCGCCGCGGCGACCAGTGCCGTGGTCGTCAACTTGGTCGCCGTCACGCTCGTGATCGGGCTGGCCGAAAGTAGCTGTCGCGTTTCCAACGATTCGAAGGTCAAGCCGGTCCGCTTGGACGAATGCCGCTTGCCGGCCGAACGTTTCGATGTGTTGAGACGTGCAACGAGTTGATCGAAGTACCGCATAGAGGATCTCCTGCCCCGCACCCGGCGGGAATTGATGGATGATGGAATAGCCGAGACCGCCTTGGTTCGCGCCGAATGCACATACGAGGCCGAAAAGTGAGTGTTACACGGCATCGTGTTCGGCAGTTTTTGCCGATTGACAATTCTTTCTCCCGCGCGAACGCGCAGAAATTTCACGTCCCGGAAGTTTTTTATTGAATCCGGACATTTTGCCCTTGACCGTCCGCGCCGCTCGTAGTATTTAACCGCCCTCTTCGTTTTGTTTCGCAGAGACTTTTCACTTAACGACTCTTTTCGGACTTCGCACGGCGGCGAATTTGCGTCGGCCGCCACTACAAGGAGCATCCAATTGAAGACGACCCAACGAAACCTGATCGGCTGCATGGCCGTGGCGATGAGTCTTTCAGCGGGCTTCGCACACGCCGGCCTGCAGGAACGTATGGCGGCCGCGTTGTTGACGAGCGCGGCTGTCGGGCAGCAACCCGGCTCGGGTGGGATCTTCTCGGGCTTTAGCAGCAACCAGCCCGCCGCGCCGAGTGAACCGTTCGCGGCGCGGAATGTGTCCGGCGCCGCCGCGGCCGTGCCGAGCGCCAACGGCGTTACACGGCTCCCGCCCACGGGTATCAACCCGCCGTCAGATGACGATCGGTATCCGGTCGCCGGCGCCGCGCCGCAAACGATGACCGTCAACGGGCAAACATTCACCTCCCCCGTGTTCACGCCAGGCACCGGAGGCGTCGCGGTCTCTGGCATTCAAGGCGGCTCGAACAATGTCTACATGCCGCCAAGGAATCAACCCCAGCCCGGCAATCGCGGCCATAGCGACGCCATGCTGCGGCAGGCCCGACTGGCCCTGGCAGTGGGCGACATTCGCCGCGCCTCGGACATGCTCGGTCAAGCGAAGCAAGACCAGATTCGCTACGCCCCGAACGAGGACAGCCCCGATCGCGTCGCGGCGGCCATCGCCAAGTTCGTCGAGATCAGCCGCCTCGACCGTGCGACCGAGGAAAACCGCCGCACCTACGCCCGCATGTGGATGGAGCAAGCCAACGATTTGTTGCAATGGAACGAATTGGAGCAGGCCGAAAAGCTGGCGGAAATGGCCGCCCAGCAGCACGTGACCTTTGGCCCCTTCGACGCCAAGCCCGATGATCTCCTCCGCCGTATCGCCGCGATGCGCGAGCAAAAGAGGCCGATCGGTCCGGCGCCGATAGACGTGGGCAATGCTAACCCCATCGTGGGCGCATCGCAGGCCGCGCGGCAGCAGGCCGTCACGCTGATGCGGAACATCCGCAGCGCGCTGGCGGTAGGCCAGATCGCGCAGGCCGAGTTCATGTGCCGTCAGCTTGATGCCATGCGGATTCCTGAAAAGGCATTTGGTCCCGGCGAAGACTCGCCCGCCCACGTCTTTGACGCCGTTCATCTGGCACAGCGCCGCTTCGCCTCGGGCGTGATGCAGGCCGGCGGCACGGTCGATGTCGGCGGCGGCGTGAACAACGCCGTCTACGACCCTTCGCGCGATCGCACGCGCAATATGCAGATTGCCGATATCGCGCCGGATAGTGTCCCCGCACCGCCGGACCAGCCCAACGGGCCGTCGATCTCGCCAGATGCGAGCGGCCAATCGCCCGGCTACAGCCTCTTCCAGCAGGGAGAGGCGGCTTTGAAGGCCCGCGACCGCGATCGGGCGTTGCTACTCTTCCGCCAGGCGTCCGCCTATTCCAGCCAACTCGATCCGACAACGGCCGCGCGACTACAGGACCAACTCTCGCTGCTCTCGGCGCCGAGAAACTTGGGCCAGCACACGGGCAGTGCCGGCCAGCCCGCCACGCCGCTGGACGACGCCGCCGCAGCGCGGCAGGCGCTCGTCAGCCAGGTCTTTTCCGATATGACGCACCGCGAGTCGGAAGCCAAGGCGATGCGCGAGAAGGACCCCAAGGGCGCCCTCGCCCTCTTGCAGGAAACGCGGAAGAAGGTCGAGGCCTCGGCCGTCGAGCCAAGCATCCGCGACCGCTGGCTGCGGCAATTGGACCGCTCGATCGACGAGACGCAGCAATTCATCGCCGCGAACCGCTCGCGAATCGACTTGGACGACAAGAACAACAACGTCCGCTCCGAGATCAATCGCGAAGCCCTGAACAAGCAGCAGGTGCAGCAGAAGCTCGCTGACCTGGTCGACCAGTACAACCGGCTTAACGATGAACAGCGCTTCGAAGAAGCCGAGGTCATCGCCAAGCAAGCAAAGGAACTGGCGCCGCACGAGCTCGTCACCAGCGTGATGGTCGAGAAGGCGAAGATTCAACGCCTTAATGCCCGCGAGATGGATATCAAGAGCGCGGAAAGAGGAGGGCTATGGCAACGCGCTGGCCGAGGTTGACGAAGCGGAAATTCCATTCTCCGGCGAACCTATACAATTTCCCGACACCAAGCACTGGAAGGAGCTATCCGGCCGCCGCGCCAAGCTCGCGCTGGACCGTGCGCACCATCGACGCAGCCAACAGGAAGTCGATATCGAAAAGAAACTCCAGACGCCGGTCAACTACAGTTGCCATAACCGGCCATTGAACGAAGTGCTCAACCAGTTGGCCAAGCTGGTCAACGTCAACATCCATATCGACGAGCAGGGCCTCCGCGAAGAAGGGCTCACGCCCGACGTGCCCGTCACGCTGGAACTCAACAGCGACATCATGTTGAAGAGCTACTTGAATCTGCTGCTGGAGAAGAACCACCTCTGCTACATCATCAAGCACGAGGTCTTGAACATCACCAGCGAATCGAAGAAGTCCGAATCGAGCCAGATCTACCAGGTGGTCTACCAGGTAGGCGACCTGGTGATGCCGATTCCGAACTTCGTCGCCAGCCCGCGGATGGGCCTGGCCGGCGCGCTGCACGACGCCATGAGCAACGCGGTCGGCGCGGCCGGCAACTTCGGCGCGATGACATCGCCGATGCCGGCCTTAGCCAGCAGTCCGACGCATGGCACTTCGATCAACCCGGCCGTGATGGCCAACGCGGCCCACGGGCCGCTGGGCAACCAAGCGGCCGCCGGGCCGGGCGGCGCGGCCGGCGGCACAGGCGCCGACTTCGATTCGCTCATCGACCTCATCACGCAGACCGTCGCGCCCCCAACGTGGGACCACAACGGCGGCAAGGGCAGCGTCGCACCGTCGCCCGCCAACTTGAGCCTCGTCATCAGCCAGACGCAGGAAGTCCACGAGGAAATCGTCGACCTGCTGGAACAGTTGCGGCGGATGCAGGACCTGCAAGTCACGATCGAAGTCCGCTTCATCACGCTCAACGACAACTTCTTCGAGCGGATCGGCGTCGACTTCGACTTCACCATCGCCAAGAACATCGCCAACCCGACGTCCGCCGGCTTCAGCGCTCCGCAAAACATCACCTCGAACGGGCAGAACTTCGTCGCCCCGTCGTACAACCCAAATGGCAATAACGGCGTAGCGCTCTCGGGAATCCAAGCCGGGACTAACAATCCGGCTTCTGCCGGCATCTTTACCGCGGACAACACCATCAACTTCCAGCAAGGCAGTTACGCCCTGGGCGTGCCGCAGTTCGGCGGTTTCGACGCCGCCGCGGGCGCCACGGTGGGCTTCGCCATCCTCAGCGACATCGAGGCCTTCTTCTTCATCAACGCCGCCGCAGGGCGACCGCCGCACGCAACGTGCTCCAGGCCCCCAAGGTCACGCTCTTCAACGGGCAGCAGGCGTTCGTCTCCGACACGTCGCAGACGCCGTTCGTGATCAGCGTGATCCCCGTGGTGGGCGACTTCGCCGCGGCGCAGCAGCCCGTGATCGTCGTGCTCTCAGCGAAGGAACGTTCATGACCGTGCAGGCCGTGGTCTCCAACGACCGCCGCTTCGTGCGGCTGACGATCGTGCCCTTCTTCAGCAAGATCGGCAACGTGCAGACCTTCACCTTCCAGGGAACCGACACGACGACGACCAACACCACGCGCAACGGCATCGTCAACCAGGCCACGAACCTGTTCAACACCAACAACGACCAGTCGACCACGTCGCACTCCGGCATGACGGTGCAGTTGCCGACGTTCTCCTTCGTCACGGTGACCACGACGGTCAGCGTGCCCGACGGCGGCACCGTGCTCTTGGGCGGCATCAAGCGATTGAGCGAAGGCCGCAACGAGTTCGGCGTGCCGATCCTCGACAAGATCCCCTACCTCAACCGCCTGTTCAAGAACGTCGGCATCGGCCGCGAAACCCCCAGCCTGATGATGATGGTCACGCCGCGAATCATCATCCAGGAAGAGGAAGAAGACAAATTGGGCATCGGGACGGGAACGCCGTAACATACTCATCACGCTCCGCCGTGATGCCATAACAAATCTCTCCGGTGTGGTTTCTCCTCCGGAGGTCGTCGCCGGCTTCTCCCCCCTGGCCGGCGATGACCGTTTCTTGGGAGCTCGTAGGGTGGGATCAGCGAGCTTCAGGCGAGCGCCGGCCCACCTTTGTTTGCAATGGTAGATGGGTGGCCCCGCACGCGACCTTGTCCCACCCTACGAAGCCCGTAAGGAATAAAGCGGGATTCAATTAAGAAAGAAGTGCGACAGAATAAGTACAACAGCTAGAAATAAGATAAAACCAATGACGGTGAACGCGCAGCCCGGCTCTCCTTTAAATGCAAATTCTTCTGGCCAAGGGCCAAGTGGTCCATCGTCGAAGAAACCCATAGCTACTAAGGATTTGTAAAACAATAAGTTGACGAATTTTGGCTCAGCGTGGCTGGAGGGTGTAATTCCAGTCGCCGTGGAAATCGTGTCGTTTGATGTGAACTTGTTCGAGTTGTTCGTCAGAGACCTCGATCCCTTTGGGATAGGTGTTTTCGTCCAGTTCGGCGCGTACGACCAATCCTCCATCGGTGCGAGTATGTCCGATCAATTCAACAATGGTCTGCAAGCTCGCCAGCGGTTGGCCGCGCCAGTTCTGCGTGATATACGCGAAAAGCCGGTGCTCAATTTTATTCCATTTGCTTGTGCCAGGAGGAAGGTGTGCGACTGTGATGCTCATTCGAGTTTCGTCCGCGAACTGCTGCAACGCGACCTTCCACAAGCGGCAACGCGCACTGTTGCTGCCACCGCTGTCGGCAGTGACCAGCAGTTCCCGGGCATGAGGGAAACGGCGGCGTCCCATCCGTTTCCACCAGCGGCGAATCGTGTTGACGGCAAACTCCGCCGTGTCATGATCGATGCCGACGCTCACCCAACCTTGATTGTTGAGGATATCGTAAACGCCGTAAGGAATGGCCTTGCCGAGAAGCGGGTCTTTGAAGTCATGCACGCGGACCTGTTCGGGTTGCCCGTGAGGACGCCAATCCCGACCGCCATTCTTGAAATCCCCGACCAATTCCTTCTTTTTCGTATCCACCGAGATCGCAGGCTGGCCGCGTTTCAGGAATCTCGCCATCTCGGCATTGAGGTACTCGAACTGCGCGTTGCGGTCGGGATGCGAGGCGCCTTCGCGCGTCTTGCGATTGGCCTGCAAGCTATAGCCCGCCTCGTCCAGCAAACTTGCTACCGTGCCGTGGCTCACCGGATGGGCTTGCCGGGTCAATTCCTCGGCGAGCGTGCGCGTGCTCTTGATCGTCCATCGCAGCGGAGACTCCGGGGTGCCTCGCGAAGTCGGTTCCACCAGAGCATCCAGTGTCAGCAACAACTGCGGGTCGTTCGCGGCAATCCGGTGGCGTCCGCCGCCAGTCCCGCGGATTCGTTCGGGCGGCAACGCGGCCTTTCCCCGCCGTGGAGCTTCTCAATTCCGCGATTCCGCTGCGAATGGTCGTCTGCGACATATGCGTTGCATCCGCCACCGCCGTCACGCCTCCCCAGCCGATTTCCAAGGCTTCACTGGCTGCCCACAACCGCCGCGACCGCTCGTTCAGCGCCTCTTTCAACTGCCGACACTTGCGCCGAATCCTGGCAATAACCCGTGCGTCCTGCATCCACATGTCATCGCACAATCCGGCAGCCAACACAATAGGAAATTCACCAAGTTATTGTTTTACAGATCCTAACGAACGGCTACCAGATTTCCGGGCCAGCACGCGGGTGTGCGTTCAATCAATTCTTTGATCGTCCATACGTGGTCCGTGAGGCCACTGGCCATCTCCGGCCTGTCACCTTTAGAGGCTCGTCCAATTATACCATGCCGTGAAAAGGGCTTGCAGAGCCGGATAGTGTGTTGGTCTCCACTGATCAAAAGACGAGAGCGGGAGCAGGGTGCTTGCTGCCTGCTCCCCGCTCCCCGCTCCCTGCTTCAAACCATCGCGGCACTCAGTGCCCGCGTGAGCCGCTTGCGGGCGACGTGCAGCCGCCGCTTGATCGTTCCCACCGGAGTGCGGAACTCGTCGCTCATCTCGTTCAACGAGCGACTCATTTTGTCCCACAAATACCCGCCCGGCACGGAAAGTGAGTGAATGTGATTAGCGGGTTTTTCAAGCGCACCGGTAAGTTGCGTGCCCGTGAACGGGCGTTGGCGATTCGGCCGTCAGATAGTTGTTTGGACCGTCAGAGGGCATGGCGCCTGGGCATTCAGGGCTTCACGCACTGTGGACAATAACGTACTGGCAGCGAAGGGCTTTTGAATATATGGCACGTTCTCTCGTACGAGGCAACCCGAACGAGCGATCTCCGGGTCGTAACCGGTGCAGTAGATGACCTTCGCGCCGAAGAGATTTCATTGATTCGGCGACGAACCTCATGGCCCATAAGCTTGGGAATGACGGCGTCCAGCAGCACTAGGTCGATCGTACGGCAGTGTTCCTCGAACATTCGCCAAGCCTCCTCTCCGTCGGCGGCGGTGAGGACTGTGTAGCCTGCCCGCTCCAAGATTCGCACGCTGAAATTGCGAATGGCCGGGTCATCTTCGGCCACGAGAATCGTCTCGCTCACGTTCTGCGCAAGGCCGGCTTCCTCAACATGGTCCTCGTCGGCCTCTCCTTCGCTCGCAGGCAGGAACAGCTTGAATGTCGTTCCTATGCCCACCTCGCTGTACACGTGGATGGCTCCCTTGTGCTGCCGCACAACGCCGTAGACCAAGGCCAGCCCCAACCCCGTGCCCTTGCCTACGTCCTTGGTCGTGAAAAAGGGCTCAAAGATGTGTTGCTGGATGTCGCGGGAGATTCCACAGCCCGTGTCGGACACGCTAAAGACAACGTACCGCCCCGGCTTGATGTCGAATTGAGCGTCCCAGCAGGGCTCCGTCAAGACCGTCGTATCCGTCCTGAGCAACAACGTGCCGCCGGCGGGCATGGCGTCGCGTGCGTTGATGCACAGATTCAGCAGTGCTTGCTGAAGTTCCCCCGAGTCGACATACACCGTGCCCACTCCGTCACCCAGCGCCAGTTCCAAGGTAATGTGCGCGCCGATTGTCGGCCGGATCAATTTCACCAGGTCGCGGACTACTAGATTGGCGTCGTTGCTTTTCGGCTGAATCGCGCGGCGGCGACTAAAGCCGAGCAACTGGCTTGTGAGGGCTCTAGCCGTCTCGGCCGCCTTTCGAATCTGAGTGAGGTCGTCGTAACGCTCTTCTTCCGGGTCGAGCCCGAGCATGCCCGAGTACGCGTAGCCGTCGATGACTTGAAGAAGGTTATTGAATTCATGGGCGACGCCGCCGGCCAGTTGCCCCACTCCCTCCAACTTGTGCGCCTGCCGCAATTCTTCCTCGGCCGCGTGGTCCACGATTACCTTGGAAGTCGTTTCGGCCAGGTGCGAGAGAAACGCGTCATCTTCCTCCGAGAGCGGATGTTTCGCGAACATGGCCAGCACGCCGGTCGTGTCGCCGCGCACGTCGTGCAGCCTGTAGCCCGCGAAGGAAACCAGGCCCAGACTCCTGGCCCACTCGTGATTGATGATTCTCGGATCGTTGGTGACACTGTTGCTCACCATCTTCCGTTCCTCGCCCGTCGCGATCATGCCGACCTTGTAGTGTCCCAGGGGCACGCGGCGGCGAAAGCCATCCGTGCCTGTATAACGTCCCGAACTGGCCATCAGGTGAAGACACCTGTCGCGGCGGCGGCAAAGATGGTTCTCATCGGTCGAGGAAGCGTGGATGCAGCCGGAATCGCACAGGTCGCCGGGCAGAACGCTCCAGATGCGGCAGAAGTCAAGTTCGAGCACGCTCACTGCTGCATCGGTGATCTTCTTGAACTTTTCTGCCAACGGTCCGGGCAAGAGCAGCTCCTCCTGGAGCCGGTTGACTCCTTCTAGGCGTCTTACCGTAAGCGCCTGCCGATCCGCGATCTTACGAGCGACCACGTGGGCAACAAAGCAGCAGGAGATCGCGGCAAGAATCGACGCCAGGACCGTGCCCACGAGAAGGCGATCGAACGAGCGAGCGGCCTCGTCCACGGCGTCCCGGTAATCGTCCTCGTACGCGCCGGCGACGATCATCCAGTCCCACGGCTCGAAGTAGCTGACGGCGGCCGTCTTCCGTCGGGCGGCCTTTTCGCCCGGATTGCGCCAACGATACGATTCATAGGCACACTCGCCGTTGGCGGTGCTCAGCGCCTTCTGGATCATTGACTTGCAGAAATCCTTGCCGTCTGCGTCCTTGTCGTCCCACCCATATTGGCCGTTGCGCTCGCCCCTGTAGGACATGATAAAGCGGCCTTTCTGGTCGCCTGAGCCGCCGAGAATATTGATGTAGCCGGTCTTGCCCACGACGATCCCGCCGATTCCCTTGCGAAGGTCGGGAACGTCTTCCTGTATGACGCCGACGTACAGCATGCCGGTGATCCGGGATTGAGCGTCGCGTATCGGTTCGTAGGCGGTGAGATACCAGTCGTTGACCACGTAGGCGCGGCCCACGAACGTCTCGCCCCGCAGGACGGCGGAGACAACGGAGTTCCGTTTCCCGTCCGTGTTGATCGCCGGGATGTACGTGCCGATGGCGCGCGTGCCGTCCGCTTGCCGCACATTGGTGCAGACTCGGAGCATGTCGCCCGCCCCATTGATCCGCTGAAATATGGTGCAAGTGCCTCGCACTAGCGAGTACACGTCGTCGACCACGGGAAACGCGCCGGCGTCGTCACTATGTGGGACCAGCGGGGCGGTCGCCACTTTCATCGTGGGCAATTCCACTCGGCGATGTTCAGCAGTGAATTGGTTGACGATATCCCAAGACCGCTTCTCCTTGGCGAAGGAGACGCCTCCGGCGCGGCGAGCTCGATGGCGCGCCACACTGAGATCGTTGCGAAGCTCTCGTTGCAGCTTCTCATGGTAGACCCGCAGCATCAAGTAAACGTCTTTGGCGATCTTGGCCGACTCTTGGCGGCTGAGTTGATCCAACTGGGCGGTGATTTCCTGTTGGCTGCGGGATTTCTGCACGACCAGCACGGCGATGATGATCGCGGCCGTCACCACGATTCCAAGCAGACTAAGGCCGAAGATCTTGGCTCGAAAACTCAACTTCCTCGCCCTCCTGGACTCTCGATGTATGCAATGGATATATGGATGGTGCATATTCCATAGCAACCATAGTCTAGGTTGCAAAGGACGGGCCGGATGGATCGGGAGGACGATAGCGGCAGACGAGATGCAGAATACCCACGTCAGGTGCGGTTGTAGGGGATGCGCTGGCATGAAGACAGGCCGGCCATCGAGATCCCCAGCTTTCGGCGGGTTACAATCCTCGGCAACGAAAGCTATCCTTCCCCCACAGGCGCTCGCAAATCGCGCGAGCCAGTAGCTTTACGCGAACGCGCATCGCATCGATCTCCTTCCCGAACGAGGCTCGGCCGCTTCAAAAGGTCGCGGTAGCGATCATAGATGTCGCGACAGCGTTGCTTTGTGCGCTTGCTCGTCATAGTTCATCAAACGACAGAACGCAAGGAGTTGGAACCCTGGCATGCGCTCAGGTTGTCGGCCACTCACACCACCAGCATGGAGCACGAAGCAAGAGACGGGAGTGGGAGCAGGGAGTTTACTCCCTGCTCCACGCTCCCTGCTCCCTGCCTCTCACACCATCGCCGCGGACAGCGCGGGCCAGCCGCTTGCGGGCGACGTGCAGCCGCCGCTTGATCGTTCCGACCGGAGTGCGGAACTCGTCGCTCATCTCGTTGAGCGACCGGCCGTCGAAATAGAAGGCCACTAGCGTCGCCCGGTCGAGCGTGGACAGCCGGTTCAAGCCCGTGTGGACCTGGGCGCGGTTCTCCTCCTCGAGCATGTCGCCCAGCGGCGTCTGCTCGGCCGTGCTGGGGACTTCATAGGTCTCAGGGACGGACTGCATCTGCCGGCCGCGGATGGCGCGGTTCAGCGACATCCGGCTGGCCATCGAGCGCAGCCATCCGGCGAAGCAGCGCGGATCGCGAAGCTGGCCGATCTTCCGCATCGCCTGGATGAAGACCTCCTGGCAGACCTCTTGCGCCTCGGCGTGGTTGCCCAGCCGGCGAAAGGCGATCGCGCACACGACCCGCTGGAACTGCTCGAACAGCCGGCCGAACGCTTCCCGGTCGCCCTGCTGCGCCGCGCGCACCAACTGCGGCGTGGTTTCGATTTCCCCGTTCTTGATTTCAAGCGTCTCGATTTCGTAGGTCTTCATGATCTTCCTCTCGCATAGCAAACGTGTATTGGGCTTCTTCGCACTTTGCCGGGCGGTCGCTTCGCTTTTGGAGGGATGCGCGAAAGCAAACCTCAAGCGGCGACGACCGGCAAGCCCAGGCCCATCGGGAAAGCAAGCTTGATTTGCGGCTGTTTGCTCAGCCTTCAAATCTCCGGGCGCCTTTATCTAGGCACCCGACGGCTTGCTGCCGCCTGGCGGGGCACCCGCGTAGCGGGTCGGCTGGACAATTCGCCGGACTCAATATTCCCGACATGATCGAGAATGCCGACTGGATATGTCCGCCCAGCCATTTCAGAAGCCACCGCGCCTGGTCGCTTGCCCGATCTCGCTCCTGTCGCAATGAAAAATGCGGCAGCAGGGTATGGGCAAGGGACGGATAGCCATTGGTAGCCGCCGAACGCGTCCCTTGGCCGGCCATATTCTGTTCGCGCACAATGCGACCGCATGTATTGCGGAAGCAAACATTGGCAAACAAGCCGGTAATGGACTTCGTCGTGGCACCCATGGCAAAACCTTTCCATGCACGGTGTGCGGTTTTGAGAGGAAAAAACTGCGAAACGCTTAAAGTCATGCTCGCAAAGGGTGGGAAACGGGCCGTTGGTCCTGCCAAGGAACCTATTTTTGCCGTTTCAACCGATGCGAACATTATTTCAAATATCGTGTCCGCGCAAGAAAAAGTCAAGCGCAGTACATAGGATAGACGTTGGCACTCCGCGAAAGGTTCGCGCGGGATTTTGGAATTTTGGCTTTTTTGGTGGCTAGGGGCACGGCTTGTTTAACCCGAAGCCTACTGCGGCGGGCTATCGAGGATTATTGACATGGAGAGAAAATGGCGGCACTCGGTGCAGCTTATCACCGAAATCTAAAGGCGTTGCCAAACGCTTGCGTTTCCGGTTTGGTCGTCGATCTCGATTATAACGGGCGCCGTTGGGTCTGGGCTGATGGCAACACCGGGCGGTGGTGCCGGAGCCAATGACTCGTAGGAAACCGCCCAAATTCCTGCGAGTTTGTCGTCTTGCCGGCCAAGGATTACGGGCCGCTGATGTGTAATGGACAATCTCGGCCCGACGCTGATCCCCGAATCTCGCACAAAGCGATCAGCGAATTGCGATGCTTCGCTTTCCGATATCGCCGGTCCCCGATATCTAACCCGCATATGGTCTGGTAAATCCAGCATCTGCGTAAAGCTGAATTAGAGGTTAAACGTCAGTAGACTAGTTTGCCTGTCCCGGCCCTTCAACGCGCGCAAACAGCTTCGCGAGAGACAACTCGAATCCCGGCAGCAATTCCCTACCATCTAGCGATCCGTCGAACTCGATGTCAGTCCAAACCTCTACGCCGGTATATGCCCGCGCGGTACGGCTCTTAGGTTCAATGTACCACGCTAACTGAACGCCCGAGTCGAAGTAATCCCGCAGTTTACGGTCCATCTCGGCCTTGGTATTGCTCTCGGAAAGGATCTCCACGGCGAGATTGGGGCTTACAGCGAAGATCGCTGCATCGGGCAGACGGCGGCCAGGAAACCGTTCCCAGCGGATAAACGAGACATCGGGTGCCCGAATCTGGTCGCGCATGATCTTAAGCAAGCCGTCAGGAGCGAAGACCGCGCCAATATTATGGGACTCCAGGTAGACGTAAATGAAATGTGTAAGTGCCCCAGCCAATTGAGATTCACGACTCGCCATGACTTTTTCCACCAAAGTTCCGTCGATCAATTCGCATATTTTGCCAGTTCGGGACTCCGCTTCGAGGCAATCCTGTTCGGTCGCCGTGCCGGGAGACGGGAAGGTGTGAATGCGATCAATAGGGAACCCAGGCAATCGCGTCAGGACATCGGCGACAGTCCAACTTGTCGGCGGAAAGGCAGCGGCAGGGAACTCCGCTGCCGGAAAATCAGGCGAGATTGTGCTCATGGCTCTTTCCCGTGAACGCGAACCTTTTTGAATGCATTTAACTATTGAATTATGACTTGCGTGTCGGGAGGCGTCAATCGCCGAACGACCCGATAAGGGCCCAATGCTGCCGTCTACGTAGTTCAAGGCGCATGCTATGCGCTTACTTTTTGGCCTGCTCGCTCGTCCCGGCCGCTTTCTTGGGCTTCGCGTCCTCCACCGGGCCGAGCTGTTCCGCCAGCGCCTTGTTGAGCCGCTCGCCGCGGACGTCCAAAGCCAGCACGCGGCCATCCTTACCGAGGAGCACCATCTGCGGAATGGTAAAGATGCCGTAGTAGGTGGCCATCGACTTGTCGGTGCCGCGGGACTCGTAACTGTCCAACAGAACGGGCCAGGGATACTTTTCCTTGTCGAGAAAATCGGCGATCGTCTTGAGGTCGCGATCGAGGCTTACGCCCAGCACTTCGAAGTCGCGCTTGCGGTACGCCCGATAACACTTGGTGATGTTTGGTATCTCCTCGCGGCACGGCCCGCACCAGGTGGCGAAGAAGTCGATCAGCACGACCTTGCCCTTGTATTTCTTCAGGTCGATCGTGCGGCCAGCGAGCGTTGCCCCTTGCAGCACGAAGGGCTTGCCGGCGAGGTCCAGCCGCCGCGCGGCCCCCAGCAGCGTGGCGGAGGTGCTGACGGTGTTTACGTCGTTGCTGCCGGCCAGGGCCGTGCCCAGTTGCGTGTAAATGGCGATCGCCTGCTCGCGCGGCTCATGCTCTTCGGCCGCCAGGGCAAGATCGGCCGCCAGCCGGGCGTATTCGTCGTTGTCCAGCGGCACTTGTTTGAGGAACTCCAGCAGCCGATCGACAAGTTGGGCGAGTTGCTTGCCGTTCATCGACGCCGTGCCTCGGGCACGGCCGTCGAGGATGGCGAACCGCACGTCGCGGACCAGCGGCGGCAGCACTTGACGAACCGGCGCGGGCTGCGGCGGTGCGGTCGGTGAAGGGGCCGGAGGCGGCGGAACGAGTTGCCATGCCTGTTGCACTGTGGCCTCGATCTTGGCGGTGGCCGAGGCGTCGCCCAACCGTTCCAGCACGGTGAGCGCGGTCGCCTTGGCGCGCATTACCGGGCGGACTTGCTCGTAGGTCGGCTTCGCCGCGAGAATCTTTTCGCAGGCGGTCAGTTGCGCAGCGGCGCGCTTGCGACGGAACTCGGCCACGGCCGGCCGCAGGCTCGACGACGGCTGAAGGCTCTTCAGCCCCTCAATGTACTGTTGCAGATCCTCGATCGTTCCGTCGGGCACGCGAAAGGGGTCTTTTTCTGCCGCTTTGAGAGCGGCGTCGGTCTTGTTGTCCGCCGCGTGCGAAGTAGCGTATGCGAGAGTGATCGACAAGGCAGCTACGGTTAGAAAAATGCCGTAGACGCGACGCGACATGAGAGATTCCTTGCAAGGCGGGATTTTGAGGTGGGACATCTTTATCATCCGCGACCGGGGGCGTACTGTCAACTACGATGCTCAAAGGCGTAGGGTGCGTGGAGCGATCCACCACGGAAATGGTGGTTGCGCACGGAATCGAATGGGGTGCAACGCGACATTCAGTATTGGACTGGATCGCGCAACGCACCATCCGACGATGGCTTCCGTGCTCCACCCACCCTACAATTGACCGCGCATCAAATGCTCTTCGATGACGCGGAAAACCGTTTTCGCCACTTGCCGCTTGCTGCCGTGTTCGGCTGCAAGCACACGGCCTTGGGCGTCGATCACTTCGATCAGGGCGCTCGTCGAGTTCATCGTCGCCGGACCGTTGGCCACAATCAGATCGCACTTCTTGCGCTCGAGTTTCTGCATCGCTCTCATGCGGTGGTCGGTCGTCTCCAGGGCGAAGGCGACCATCCACTGCGATGTCCTGACCTTCCCCAGCCGGGCGACGATGTCCGGCGTTTCCAACAGATGCACATCCAGCGCCGCGCCGGTCTTATGGATCTTTTCCGTGGCGACAAATCGCGGCCGATAATCGCATGGCGCGGCGGCGGCGATCAGCCCTGCGCAGTCGGGAAATATGTCCAAGCACACGGCGAGCATGTCCTCGGTGGAAACGACCGGCAGGACCTGCGCCGCCCGCGGATAGCGGACTTCGACCGGCCCGCTGACGATCACCACTTCGTGCCCGGCGGCCAGCGCCGCCTCGGCCAGCGCCTTGCCCATCCGCCCGCTGGAACCGTTGCTCAGGTAGCGGACCGGGTCAAGGTATTGCCGCGTAGGGCCGGAAGTGATGAGGATGCGAGACATTTTGGAGTGCGAGGGCTTGCCCTCGCTTTTCATGAAGCTTTTCCGGATTTTGGACGTAGAAGCGATTGAACGCTCGCACGACCATGGTGCCGTTTTGAAGAGCGACGGCAAGCCCTCGCACTCCAAAGGTACGCTACCGCTTCAGCTTCTCCAGTTCTTCCACAATAACCTTAAATATTTCCTCCGGTTCCGACATCCGGCCTTCACCGACTTCGCCGCAGCTCAAGTGTCCCGACTCGGGGCCGACAATTACGCGGCCGTCGGCGCGAAGCTGGGCCACGTTCCGCTCAACGGGCGGCTTCCGCCACATCTGCACGTTCATCGCCGGGGCGAAGATAATCGGGCCGTTGAAGGCCAAGAGCGTCGTGCTCACGATCTCGTCGGCGATGCCGTGCGCGGCCTTGGCCAGGATGTTTGCGGTCGCCGGCGCGACGCACATCAGTTCGGCTTTGCGAGCGGTCATGATGTGCGGATGGGCGCCGACGGCCCATTCGTCGGTGACGACTGTCCGGCCGCTGAGAGCCTCGAACGTTTTAGGCGCGACGAGCCGCGTGGCCGCGCGGGTCATGATCACCGACACGCCCGCGCCGGCCTGCGTCAAGCGGCTCACCAGGGCCGCGGTTTTGTACGCGGCGATGCCTCCGGTGACGGCGATCAGTATTTCACGGCCGTTCATGCTTGTCTACACTTGGTGGGTGGCACGTCCTGAGCTTGCGAAGGGCGTGAAATCATGGCAACACGCCCTTCGCTTGAAGCTCAGGACGTGCCACCCCGATCCGTAAGTCCTACAGCGTGCGGAAGTCGACGTCCGGCAGGCCGCCCGTCGCGGCGCCGGTCACCTGCACGTTCATCTGCGCGTCCAAGAAGATCTTGTCCTGCAAGATTTCTTGGATCACGACTTCCATCTTGTTGGGATACTTGGTGGCGTCGATCAGCGGGCGGGCGCCGCCGTTAATCGCCACGAGCCGCTTCTGGATCAGCGTCGAGAGCTTGAAGCGGCCCCCGACCTTGTTCACAATCGCCTCTTCACGAAGTTCGTCTATCATTGCAATCGATCTCCTTCTGTTCAGTAAGAATGGTACATATTTCCTTCACGGCCCGATCGAGGTCGTCGTTCACGACCTGGTAGCGATAGCGATGGGCCTGGCTCAGTTCATAATCGGCGCGTTGCAGGCGTTTTTCGATTTCCTCGGACGTGTCGGTGCCGCGCTGCTCCAACCGGCGGCGGAGTTCCTCGACGGAACCGGGCTGCACGAAAACCGTCACGGCGTCGTGGAACCGCTCCATCACGGCAGCCGCTCCGTGGACGTCGATATTCAGCACGATCCACTTCCCGGCATCGACGGCCGAGCGGACCTCGCTCCACAGCGTGCCGTACCAATATCCGCGCCCGAAGACCTCGAAACTTTCCAAAAACTGGCCCTGCTCGCGCCAAGTTTCAAACTCTTCACGGCTGACAAAGTGATAATCGACGCCATCCGCCTCGTCGCCGCGCGGCGGCCGCGTTGTGGCGGAAACGCTCCGCACCAGCGGCAGCGGACACGCTTGAAACATCCGCTCCACGAGTGTCGTTTTGCCGACGCCAGACGGGCCGGATATGACGACGACTCGACCGTACGGTGCATTCGGCATTTCTACGCCCTTATTAAGGACACCAGGGATACCAATTCGGCAACATGGGTGACACGCTCTGAGCTTCAAGCGAAGGGCGTGTTTGCCGAGTTTCCACGCCCTTCGCCTGAGGCTCAGGACGTGCCACCCAATGCCATTTCCAATTTAGTGATCAGACTGCTTGTAACTGATTATGGAGTATGATCTTTTGTTCGTCCGTCAGCATCAGCAAAAGGGGCGGATGTGGCGGCCGATGTGGCTTGCGTCGCGGCCATTCGCGTTTTTCCTTCGCGCTGGTGCGCTCGCGTCGTTCGCGTTCCGCCCGCGCGATCCGTGCCGCAAAGGGATCCTTGGGTTCCTTTCGGGCGGAGATGTCGCGGCGTGCCTCCAGCAATACGCCGCGGGGGCTGCACATCGCGGGAAGACCGTTCTTGGCCGCCGCGGGCATGGCCAGCGCCCTTGGCAAAGGAGCAACTGCGTGGCGATCATCGAGGCTTCCGCCTCGCGATGAACCTGGGCCACGGTACGGCTCATCAATGTCGCTTTCTTCAGGGTCCGCTTGTAGGTCCGGAAAAATCCTTCGTTTTCCCATCGCCAGCGATAGCAGGTAGCGGCCATTTCCAAGGACAACTGCTGGGGATCTTCCACGTTCGTAAACAGCCACACGTCGGCCTTGTGGCGGACGCTGTGGATTCGCAGCAAGCGTCCCCGCAACGGCGGCTTGCCTTCCTTCTGCTGTTTTTTGGGCCAATAGTAAACGATCCCCTCGCGGAACTCTTCCAACGGCTCCTTGCTCTCGGTGTAGAAAGTTGCCATCGAAGACATGCGGATGAGGAAGAACACTCCCTTGCTGAGCATCGTCGCCATGACTTCGTAACCGACATATCCCGCGTCGGCCACGATCAACGCCGCCGTGGGCAGCAAGGACAGCATCGAGATCAAATGGCTGCGCTCGCTGGGCTTGCTGCCTTTGCCCAATCGCCAGCAAAAGGGAACGCCCAGCGTGAGGTGGACAATCGAAGTATTCCAAATCGTGGGCGAAGAGCCCTCTTTGCCGCCGCTGCCCAGTCGTCGTTCCAGTTCCTCGGTGCGCGGACAGTTCTGCCGCGTGCCGTCGCAGCCGAAGGGAATAAAGTCGCCAACCTTCCAGCGCCGTGGAAGACCGCTTGGAAGCGGCCGCGAATTCCCGTCGCCAATGCCCGCAGGACCAGCATGGGAAGTTTGGCAACGGCCTTCTGGAATCCCGCAAAGGACTTTCCCGGGCGTTTCCTCTTCGGGCAACAGGCCACGTAGAATGCCTTGGCGGCCTCGAACTTCTCCGGCAGGCTGTCGCCGGAGCAGTAAGTCGTCAACAAGAGAATCGACAACAGAGGGTGAATGTCCCAGCGGGGCGATTTCCTTCGTATCGCGGCATTTCGGGCTTGCTTGAAAACCTCCGGCGTGAGAAAATCCCGCATCGAACCAATCAGCGACTTGGCCCGCCGTCGCTGGCGCTCGCGTCCTTGCGTGCGTCATTTGCCGTTCCTCCGTGATAGGGTTTTGGATGGTAAGCCCCTATCATTGGCGGAACGGCTTTTTCATGCACGACCGATTTCGCAGGCGATTTGCCGCGGCAAGTTGTTGCTGCAAAGTCAGTCATAACAAAAACTTACGACCAAAAACTAACCTGATTCGGAAATGGCATTGCGTGCCACCCAGTCGCTTAATCTACTTCGTCATAACGCCTAAGGACGGGCATCAGCGTCATTCGACATTCTGGATCATCTCGCGAATCCGTTCGATGGCGGTCTTGATCTCGATAACTTGCTTGGCGATTTCCACGTCGCTGGACTTCGAGCCGATCGTGTTCACCTCGCGAAACAGCTCTTGCGTGAGGAACTCGAGCTTCCGCCCGGAACTCTCAGGCAACTTCACGATGTCGTCGAACTGGTCGAGATGGCTTTTCAATCGCACGAGTTCCTCGGAGATGTCTCCCCGCTCGGCGAACAGGCTCAACTCGCGAATCAAGTCGCCGGGTTCGAGCGTCACTTTGTATTCCGCGAGCACTTTGTTCAGTCGTTCCTCCAACCGCCCGCGGTAGGCGTCCTGCACCAGGGGCGCCCGCCGCTCGATGTCTTCCACGCCGGCGGCGATCGCTCGGCAGTTGGCGGCCAAGTCGTCGGCCATCGCCTGGCCCTCGCGGACACGCATCTTGGAAAGGTTCGACATAGCGGCGGCAAGGACTTCGGAAATCACCTTCCAATCCTCTTCAGGGCGGAACATGGCCGCCGTCTGGTCGTTTACCACGCCCGGCAACGGCAGCAGCGCGGCGAGGGCCACGTCGGTGTTCTCGCCCCATCTGCGGACCAGGGCTTGCAGTTGTTCGCGATATCCGTTGAGTACGTCGACGTTGACCGAATAGTCCTGGCAAGAATGTGTCCGTTCGACGCGGAGGCTTACCTGCACCGTGCCGCGGCGAATTGTTTTCCGCGCCACTTCCTCGATGTGCGGCTCCAGCGCGGCGTAGCCTTCGGTCGCGCGTACCGTGAGCTTGAAGAACCGGCTGTTGATGGCGCGCACTTCGACGGCGACGGCCAACCCGTCTTTCTGAGAGTGCGCTTCGCCAAAACCGGTCATGCTCAGAAGCATAATTTGGACTGCGATGGCTTGCCATCGCTTTTCAATACGGCCGAATCAAAGATCAATCGCTCAATTCCGTTTCGGCCGTGCGAAATTGGAATGCGTTACGGAAAGCGACGGCAAGCCGCCGCACTCCAAAAAGGCCGCTACTTCGCCGGGTTCTCGCTCGGCTTGCTGGTCGGTTCGGGCACGCTGCCGGACTTCTCCGGCGAACTGGGCGCGGCCGGCTTGCTGCTCGATTCCGGCTTGGTTGCACTGCCAGCGGGTTGTTCGCTCGACGAGGGTGCGGCCGGGCCTGGTGCTTGTTGCCCCGGCATCGTCGTCTGCTGCACATTCAGTTGATTGCCGCCGGCAAGATGCGGCGCGGCCATCGCCGCAATGACGCATAACACGATCCAAACGCCCGCCACGACCATCGTGATCTTGGTAAAGAGGTCGCCGGCTTTGGTGCCGAACGCGCTCTGTCCGCCCGCGCCGCCCAGTGCGCCGGCCAATCCGCCGCCCTTGCCCTTTTGCAGCAAGACCAGAATGATCAAGATCACCGCCGCCGCGATGAGCGTAAACTCCAACAGGAACATCAACCACCACATAGTCAATCCTCACAAACGCCCCGTCGGCCAAACGGGGCCAATCCGTTTCGCATCAATTTTGAATTTCTGCGCTGGAGTCCCGCCTTTAGCCGGCTTCTCGCGGCATGCCGCCTAAAGGCGGGACTCCAACCATCGGTCCCTTCCGGCAGAAGAGACCTACTTCGCACCCGCGACAATGCCCAAAAACTGGTCAGCCTTGAGACTAGCCCCGCCGACCAGCGCGCCGTCGATATCGGGCTGGCCGAGTAATTCACGGGCGTTGTCCGGTTTCACACTACCCCCATATTGGATGGGTATGCTCTGTGCAATCTCGTTATTATAGCGTTCCGCCACGATCTTGCGAAGGGCGAGGTGGACGTCTTCTGCTTGCTGGGGCGTGGCGACCTTTCCGGTGCCGATGGCCCAAACCGGCTCATAGGCGATGACCACGCTTTTCAATTGCTCTGCCGCAACGCCCGCCAGCGAGCCCTCGAACTGGGTGCGAATGACATTCATCGTACGGCCCGCCTCACGCTCCGAGAGCAATTCCCCCACGCAGAGTATGGGCTGGAGGCCGGCTTGGAGGGTAGCATGCACCTTTTTGTTAATCTCAGCATCGGTCTCTCCGAGGACGTGCCGGCGCTCGCTGTGCCCTAGGATCACGTACTTAACGCCCAGGTCGCAAAGCATAGTCAGGCTGATTTCGCCCGTAAAAGCGCCATTGGGCTCGAAATAGACGTTCTGCGCCCCCAGTGCGAGCCGCGAGCCCTTGATTGCCTGCCCCACGGCGTCGAGGTAGCAAGCCGGCGGGCAAACCGCCATATCAACCTCGCTGAATTTCTCCGCCTCGCGGGCAACCGCCTCAGCCAAGGCAACGGCCGCCTTGCGGTCGAGGTTCATCTTCCAATTGCCGGCAATAAACTTGCGTCGCATGAATGCTCTCCGATTTTAAATCTAATAGCCCGATTTCAACTTCGCTTTCGCATCGAATCGCATCATTCGGCGGTGCGTCTCGGTCAGGCAAACCGGCCATTTTCGCATATCGCAGGATTTCGTCAAGCGATGGCGAGGGTGGGTCAGGGCCGATCAATGTTTGAAGCTGTGCAAGCCGTAGGGTGGGCTACACGACGGGGCAGTTTTCAAAGCGCGGCACAATTATTCCTCGCGGTTTGAAACATGATGAATTCGCCTGCTTTCTTGCGGTTTGCGATTCAGAGCAAAGTCAGGAACGACTCAGGAACGACTCAGGTTGCGCCAAGAAGCTTGGATAAGGAGGAAGATCGAATGATTTGAAACCTTGTATTGGGACCTTGCGGGTAGAAGCCCGTCCAGGAGAGCCTGACCAGCACCTGGAAGCGAGTCTTGCGCGATGAAGGGCAACCGACATCGTGAAGCGTAGACAGCGAGCCCGAAAGCCATGCTATTGAGCCTCGAAATCGTCCTTCTCGTTGGCGCCTTCGTCGTCCTGAGAGCGGGGGCCACGCCCGACGTGCCGTAAGCGGTTAGGCACACAGGGGTCGGCCGGGGTCTGAGAACATGTGCAAACGGGAATCGAGGTTCCCCAGGAACTTGGGAGATCCTGTCGTCTCCACGGAAGCATTCCCGGACGGGGATACCGGGCAACAACCCCAGGCCCGACGCTGCCGCACGCAGCGGCGGCGGGAGCGAAGTATGCGTGATCCCGTGGTACGTCCAAGCGAAGGAAACGAAGCGCGGCGGGAAGGGCGGCAGGAAGTCGCAGTGCCTTGATAGTACCGAAGAAACCGGGGAACTCGACCCGCGAGGACCCGGGGGATGGGAAGCGAGGCATCGAGTAACTCGCCCGTCGGCAGGCAACACCCGGAGGACATTGAGCCTCCACTCGGTGTCACCGCAAAGCCGACGGATAGTATAGTACGGGTTTGTCATGGCGCTAGCTAGGTTGTGGCGAAGCGAAGGGGTTACTTGAAGAACCGGATGCTCTAATGCGGGCACGTCCGGATCTGTGGGAGCCTGGGCGGGCAACCGCCCAGGGCGACCCGGCAACGACCCAGGAACGGGGTGATTTTGGTGCAAGTTACGCTGCTTAATGCACCGCCTCGCGGTTTTCCGCGCCGTGATGCACGAGGCTCCGCGTTGACGTAAGTTAGTATACGATAACATCTTAGACGACGGCGGCGGCGAAGGGGCAATCCCCTGGCAATCTGGGCAATCGCGGTGCATATCAATGTTGTCACGCACCACAATGACGCCGATAGCGCGAGAAAACCGTTTGCCAGGACCGACTGCACAGGGAAACGGCCTGCTTTCCTCTTCGAGCATGCATTATTCACACCTTGTCCCTCGTCCTTCGTTTGTCGCCTGCTATCGGTCTGGACCCGAATAAAAAAACGCTCCACACGGAGATGCGCCCCACCCTCGCATTTCTTGGCACCTGGGGCGCATCGAAGCCATTGGTCGTAAACGCTTATCGTGAACGGACTTCGGTCGCGGCTGCGGTCGGTGGGGCCAGCGTACCTCGGAGGCGTGGGTTGGGGCACATCTCGCGGCCGACTGCCATTTTGGCAGGAAAGTTCGCGTGTCAGGACGCGGTTTCTTAACGTCAGAATTATGTTCGGCATTGTTTACAGAAAAAAGGGCGACAGAAACATGGGTGGAAAACCTCCTTGCCCGGCGTATCTCTCTCATCCTTCATGTTTCATCCGTCTGGTCACAACCCACTACTCACTCCTCACTTTCCACTTTCCGCCCATTATCCACTTATTCCGCTCACTATACCACAGTTTACAAATGTTGGCAACGATTGGAAGGAATTCGCGGACAAAATAGACCTAAGTCCTTGCCGGGTCATACTTTCCGTCAGCGCCTTATGTTTGCGCCGGCCGGCCGGAATCGGCCCGCCAAGGGCCTTGCGTCGCCGTAACCCATTGTCACATAAGGACTTCGGAGATCGGCGCGAATTCCACGGCCGGCGGCAGAAAAATGCGGGGCCGAAAAGATTTTTCCATCCGCCTGGCCGCCGCCGGACGTGGCATGCAAACCGTGACAGCAACGGCTGAGATCGAACTCCTTTCTTCTTGGCCTTTGAAAACCGCCGCGCCTATTATTGTGAAGCGGAAAGGCGATAGCCAATTGCGTAAAGCAGCGGGTATTGCTGCTTGCGCCGTCGGAACTGGCCGCCTCGCTCATTTTTGAAAGGAGCCTTTCATGTTTGCAAAATCGACATTTCCCAGCGGAGTCAGGCCGTTCGCCGTTTCGGCAGCGGCGGTCTCGTGCGTTCTGGCCGTCATCGGCGTTTCTCGGCAGGTAGTTCCGTCCGCGGAAGCGCAGGACCCCGTCACCCCGCCTGCCGCGCCGACCGGCGGTCCGATTTTCGTTAAGTCCATCCCGCCCGGATACCGTGACTGGAAGCTGATCTCGGTGTCTCACGAAGAAGGCTCCTTTCACAGCTTCGCCGCCATTCTAGGCAACGAGGTGGCGATCAATGCCTATCGCGACGGGAAGCTTCCCTTCCCGGACGGCGCCATTATCGCCTCTTTGCACTGGCGCCACGCCCCGTCGGAGGAAAACAACAAGATCTTTGGCCGTTTTCAATCGTTCGTTGCCGGGTCGCCGACGAACGTTCAGTTCATGATCAAGGACGCAAAGAAATACGCCTCCACGGGCGGTTGGAGCTTCGGGCATTTCAACGGGCGGGAGAGCAAGCCTGCCGACGAAGCTGTGTTAAATACGTGCTATGCCTGCCACCAGAAGATGAAAGATCGCGACCTTGTCTTCACCCGTTACGCGCCGTAAAAAAATTCCGAAATCCGCGAAACTCCACCCGCGTACAATCCTTCGAGACGAATCTCTCTAAACCCCAGGACTCTCGGCGCGTTGCCCTGAACCGAGACCTTTTACAAGGAGCCTGAACATGATCGCTACAGCCCCCATGACCACGATCGACAAGGTGATTTACACTGCCAAGGTTCACACCACCGGCGGCCGGGACGGGGCTGCCCGCAGTTCCGACGGCAGCCTCGACGTCAAGCTCGCAACGCCGGGCACCGGCCGGCCCGGCACGAATCCAGAGCAATTGTTCGCCGCCGGCTGGTCGGCCTGCTTCATGAGCGCGATCGCGCATCGGGCCGCGGAGCGGAAGATCGCCCTGCCGGCCGACCGGTACGTTGACGCGGAGGTGGACTTGGGCACGAACGAGGAGGGCTACATGCTCCGTGCCCGGCTGAACGTCCACCTGCCCGGCGTGCCGCACGACGTTGCTCAATCATTGGTGGACGCCGCGCACGAAAACACCTGCCCGTACTCGAAGATTACTCGCGGCAACATCGATGTGACGATCACGCTCGTCTGAGGCGTAATCGGCGGCGTTTGAATGTCGCGACGACGGGCAATTTGAAGATTGGCGAATCGCGGCGCTGTTGCAAGCTCGATCATGTTCTTTGTTGACTACCGACGGAGCAGCAACGCGAGGAAAGTAGCAGGGGGGCGGAAAGCGCTATTCGCTGGTCTTGGACCTTCGAAATGCAAGACGCCTCCAAGGCCGCAGACGCCGGCGAAGCAGACTTCACTCTCTGGTCACGAAGTTTTCGACCGGGCGACAGCCGGCTAAAGCCGG
The DNA here is from genome assembly GCA_963707295.1 of uncultured Planctomycetia bacterium. Lineage (GTDB taxonomy): Bacteria > Planctomycetota > Planctomycetia > Pirellulales > Thermoguttaceae > JANXQG01. The sequence goes on along the minus strand of CAVPPL010000004.1, from coordinate 1,904,883 downwards.
GACTCCAGCGCGGCCTACCGGCGAGTTTCCCGGAACGGCCGCTTCCTCCGCCAACGATAAGATAGCGAGGCGACCGCGGCGGCGCCGGCGAGCGCCAGCGTGCCCGGCTCGGGCGTGGGCAATGTGTAGGCGAAAACGGTTCCGACGCCACTAATGCTAAAGTTCGTCACAGACAGGTCACCGGCAGAATACGTCATGCCAAATAGGGTCCCGCCGCTGAGTGTTAAATCGCCAAAAGGTTGGCCGCCGTCGGCGCCGCCGGTGAAATCGTAAAGGTCTTGATAGCTTGAACCGTCGATTCCGACGCTGAAGATATTGCCAATCCCGTAGGCCCCGCCGAGCGGGGTCATTCCGTATAGGATCGTCCCGCTGAGGAGCAAGCTTCCTAACGGGTCCAGGCCGCTTGCCGCGCCACTGGTGCCGGTGAAGGAAAGAAGATTCTGGTAGTTGGAACCGTTCACGCCGACGCTGAAAATATTGCCGTCGCCGTCGGCGCCGCCACGGAAAGTCGTGCCGTAAAATGTCGTGCCCGCAAGTGTCAAACTGCCGTTTGGATACCTTCCGTTTGCCGCGCCACCGGTGCCGCTGAAGGAAAGAAGATTCCGGTAGTCGGAACCGTTCACGCCGACGCTGAAGATGTTGCCGTCGCCGTTTGAGCCCCCCGCCACGGTCGTACCATAAAGGGTCGTCCCGATGATCGTTAAGCTGCCGTACCCAGGGTTAAGGCCGCTTGCCGCGCCGCCGGTGCCGGTAAACGAAACGAGATTCTGATAGTCGGTACCGTTCGTGCCGACGCTGAAGACGCTGCCCGAGGTCGAACGCGTGCAGGCCATACCCGTCCGGGCCACTGGTAACGTTGACATAGCCTGATGTCATTCCATAAAGGGTCGTACCAGCGGTCGTCAGGCTGCCGAATGGAAAGTTGCCGAAGGTAGCGCCGCCCGAGCCGCTGAAAGAGACCAAGTTCTTATAGTCGGTCCCATTGGCGCCAAGGCTGAAGACGTTGCCATCGCCCATGGTGCCGCCCTGGCTCGTCATGCCGTACAGGGAAGTCCCGACAAGCGTCAAGTTGCCACAGGGAACTTCACCACTGGCTGCGCCGCCGGTGCCGGTGAAGGAAAGAAGATTTTGATAGTTCGTGCTGTTCGTACCGACACTGAATACGTTATCTAAACCGGTGTGGCTAGTGACGCTAACCCCTCCCAACGTCATGCCGTAAAGGGTTGTGCCCGATACCGTCAAGCTACCGATTGGATTCTCGCCGATCGCCGCGCCGGCGGAGCCGCTGAATTGCAGCAGCGTTGTGAAAGTTTGCGAGTCGGCCCTGCTCGCGCAAAGGGCAACAACAAGCGCAAGCGTAAAGGCGAAGTATCTCATGTTGGGCCTATCGAAAGGTTGCCTCCTGAGAAGACACGCTTGCGTAAACGAATCAACCGCTTCCACCATCATACCAAGTCTCGCGAGGATAACAAGCATTTTGCAGCTTGAGTTTATCTTCCCTGCCGCTCGTCTCAAGATCCATTTCCCCTGCCCTGCGGTGCGGACGAACGTCAGTGCAAGCGGCTCTGGCGCAGGATCGCGCCGCAAAGGGGAGTCGGCTTTGGTGCCAGGAAGTTCGTCAATACGGACAAGTCGGCGCCCTTTCAGGGATTCTCCGGGCTTCCATCCTATGCGTCCGGCGTGCGGTCAAAACGCGACCGCAACACTTCAGAAATCGCGGCGACAGAAGATCCACAACGCCCAGGCCAAAACAACGAATTCGAACGCCAGCGAGGTCCCAATGATCCATAGCGGCGAGCGCTGTTCGAGTTTTTCTTTGAATTCCTGCTGGGCGGCAATCATGTTTTGCTCCCGGGAATCGGCCGGCTGCCGTTGGAGGTTGGCCAGACTGACCAGCCAACGCTCGAGCAGGCTGATCGTTTCGGTGGTCTTGGGAAGCACGGTCATGACTGCGTGCAAGATCCGATGTGCGCATTTCCAGCGACGTGGAATTCGACTGCTCACCATCGGAGGCAGCGCCTTCTCCGGTTGGAATCGGCCGGTTCGCGCCATTGCGGCCGGCCGAATCGCCTGATGCGCCGGGCGTTGGGGGCCTGAAGGTGGCATTGTGCTTCTCCATCGTCTGGAACATTAACACGCTCTGCTCGGCGGCGCCGAGTGCGTAGACCAGAAACCAGAAGAGCAAAGTCAACAGCAACGCCGCGACCGTCGATCGCGTCAGGATTCCCAGCAGCACGCACACGGCAAACAGGTAGCTGAAGAAGCACACCACAACTGGCACCGCCACCAGCAGGCCCGGTTCCCAGGCCCCGCCGCGGAGGCCGATCACCAGGAAGCTGGCGAGGCTGAATATGCTCACCTGGAGCGTTACGAATAGGAGGCCGACCACATATTCTGTTACAAACAGCCGCAGCCGGCTTAAGGGCCGGCTGACGAACAGGTCGATTGCCCCGTTGCCGATCAGGTCGGGAAATATCCCCGCGGTGGAAATCAAGGCCAGGATCGTCGCCAGCCAAGAGAGCCAAAAGCCGATCCCACCGTTGACGAATATCATTTTGTAGAAATCGGCCGGCGGCATGGTCTTCGAATTGAACGACGGGGTGTCGAATTGCCAGACGAGCAACTTCACTCCCCGGTCGTTGAATCCCACGCAGGCGAAGGCGATTACCACCAGGCCGGAGATCGCCAGCGTCAGCTAGAACAGCTTGTTCGCGTTGACCCGGCGATAGGCGTCCACGAAAATTGCCGCGGTTTGGCTCATTTCGGTCCTCCGCGCGAGTTTGCAGCGGGCGGCGAAGGAGTGCCCGACACCGCCTGGATGAAATAGTCCTCCAGCGATTGGCGCACCAGCCGTACGCCCTGAATCACCAGATTGCGGGCCCGCAAAGCGTCCAGCACCGGCTGAATCCGCAGGGGATCGCCGGTGGCGATCCTCAGGAAGTGCCCGGTTAGCTCCACTTTTTCGCCGGAAGCGAGGACACCGGCTTCGCTGCCGCCGTTATTGCAGGTCGGTGCGTCCGCGGCCTGCATGAGCAGCACCCAATCGCACGGCAGCGCGGCGCGGATGGCGTCTTGCACGGTTTGCAAATCGTCGCCGCCCAATTCGATGACGTAGCGCGTGGTGGAGGCCGTCAATTCGTGGATGGTCCCCTGGCGAACGACCTTGCCCGCCACCAGGATCGCCACGCGATCGCAGACTTGCTCCACTTCGCTCAGCAGATGGCTGTTCAGGAAGATCGTCTTGCCTTTGTCGCGGAGTTGCTGAAGTGTGTCGCGGGTCTCCTTGCGTCCCATCGGGTCCAGGCCTTCGGCGGGCTCGTCGAGCACGATCAGATCGGGATCGTGTACCAACGCCTGGGCCAAGGCGATCCGCTGCTGCATTCCCTTCGAATACGTGCGAAGCTTTTCATCGGCCCATTTCTCCATCCGCACGACCTCCAGCATCTCCGCTGCGCGGCGCTCGCGCATTGATCGGTCCACACCCGCCAAGGCGGCAAAAAACTCCAGGGCTTGCCGCCCCGTCAGATAAGGCGGCAGGCGATACTGTTCGGGCAAGTAACCGACTCGCGCCAGCGTCGCTTTGCGACGCAACGGCTGGCCCAACAGTGTCCCCTCGGCGTGCGTGGGCCGGATTACGGTCATCAAGATTTTGACAAGGGTGCTCTTTCCGGCCCCGTTGGGACCCAGCAGCCCGAAAATCTCCCCGGCGGCGACCCGCATCTGCACTCCCTGCAACGCCCGGACCTTTCGCCCGTAGGTCTTGACCACGTTACGGACATCGATTGCCGCACTGTCCATCGCTATTCTTACGCTCTTTTCCGTCAACTTGGAGGCCGCTACCAAGTTAACGTATTCCGCCACCGCCCGTCAAGCTTCCGATGCCGCTCGTGTGCGGCAAGTTACTATGGCGGCAGCGACGGTTTATAAGCGGGTAAGGGAGTGGCTTTCGCCACTCCCTCCCCGTTATCGCAATGAGGTCAGTTCCTCATATTTACCGGCGGGCGAATTTCTCGCACCGGGCGGTACCGTGGAAATCGCTCCCCGAGGAGGGCCGTACCGATCCGCCTACGCATGAAGGTCGAAAGTTGCTGAGGGAAAGCAAGCCCAGTTTCCTGAAGTGCTTCAAGCGGATGCGGAAGTTGTCCTTTCCCGATTTCCGCTTGAGTTTTATGCACCGCAGTCGCATACGTATCCACCGGTCCAGGCTGCGGTATGCATCGCCGCAGTGGGACCACGGCGTGGCGAAATAATTCGCCGTGCCGCGGATGACGCGGTTCAGCTTCTCGATCAACGCGGCGTCCAGGTTGTGGTGTCGTCGGGTCAGCACGCGGACTTTCGTTTTGAAGTTCTCCACCGACTTGGCTCGCATCCGCACGAAACGCGACTTGATGTCGAAGCCCAGAAAGGTGAACCCTTCATGGAACCTCGTGATCTTCGTCTTCTCGGCGCTCAAAGTGAGTCCGAGACGCTCCGTGAGGAGTTGCTGTACCAAGCTTAGGGCCTCTTTCGCCTCCTGCTCGGTGCGGCAGAGCACTACGAAGTCGTCGGCATACCGCACGAAGCGGTAGCCGTGCTTCTGGAGATGCCAGTCGAGCACGTTCAGAGCGATGTTGGCCAAAAGCGGAGAGGCTACCCCGCCTTGGGGCGTGCCGACTCGCGTCGGCTGAAACTTGCCGTCCTCCATCACTCCGGCCCTGAGAAACTTCTCCACCATCCGCAAGATGTTCCCGTCGGCCACCACCTCGGACAGCTCACGCATCATGGCTCGGTGGGAGAGATTGTCGAAGAAGCCGGAAATGTCGGCGTCGAGCACCCAGCGGTACCCTTGCCGTCCCAACTCCAAGACCTTCTCCACCGCTTGATGGCAGCTTCGTCCTGGCCGGAAACCGTAGGACTGATCGTGAAACCTTGCCTCGAAGAGCGGACTCAACAGACGCCGAAGCACCTCTTGAGCGACCCGATCTCGGACTGCCGGGATTCCCAGCGGGCGAAACTTCGTTTGCTTGGCGTCTTTGGGAATGTAGACCCGCCGCGCGGGCAGAGGCACGAAAGCGCCCCCTTTCAGTTCCCGCAATAACCGGTCGAGGTTGGCTTCCAGTTGTCTTTCGAACATCTGGATGCTGACCTTGTCGATTCCCGCCGCACCGCGATTCCGCCGTACGGCACGCCAAGCTTCGTACGCCAGCTTGGGAGTAATCCTTCCTGTCAGGCTGTGAACTTTGATCTTTCCTTTTGCCACGTCCTTTCCTTTCTGCTGATCCTGTGGGATCGTTCGGTCGAATGACATCTCGCGGCCAGCGTTTGAAGGCGTTTCTTAGTCTTGGCGGGTTTCCTGAAAGAGGAACAGGCGGACCGTCGTGCGGTCCCAATCGCCGGACTAACTTCCTCCCTGTCTGGGGCGGTTTGTCACTACTTTCACAACGGTTCTTCCTTTCATCCCGGTCCCGCTCGCGCGTTGCCGGGACTACTCCGGAAAAGCTGTCGTCCTTTCACGAGAGAGGCCAGGCGCCTTTCCCGTTCCATCGCATCCGCCGCTCCTTTCGTCGTGGACTTATGGAGGGGCGTTACCGCGGCGGGGCCGATGCCTTCGCGGCGGACGAAGTAGGACTCTCACCGGTCAATGTCGTTGGCCTTTGTGTCCAGGCGACTCCACCAATCACTCTGATGGGCTGCACGTCGTAACCAAGTACCGACGGCAGAAGGAGGATTATTCCCCAGGGCTTCCACAGGCTTGGGAGCTTGGCCCACCATCCGAGCCGAAACGTGACGCCTCCCGGACTGACTTCACTTGGCCCCTCCGTCGCCGGTTGTTGCCTTCCGACGCTGGCTGCATACCCTGGCTTGCGCCAAGTTCGGGTGAAGCTTTCCAAACGGGCTTGGACCCGCTCGGGTAGGATTAGATTTCATCAGAATCTCCTTTCTGTTAAAATCGCACCGTTTGAGACTTAGCTAACAACACCTGCGGTTCACGCCAAGCCCGAAGCGCAAGCGAGTGGGCAATACGGACCGCTCGCTTTCGCATTGGGCTGCGACCGCGGCCTCACGGCAGCCTCAGGCGGCGCCCGGCACGAAGTTGGTCCTTGCCGTAAAGCGTGCCGCGCCACATTACTCCGCCGCGGCGGAACCCCAGCCATCCGCTGCGCAGCATCATGCCAGCAGCGAGCACAGCGGCGAAAGGAAAGAATAACCCCGGCAGCATACGCGCTTTCGACCAGCGCGCGAGGATAGCGTGACAGCCAACCGCGGCCGCCAGCATCGCCGCGCCGGCCCAGCGCAAGCCGGGAATGTTCCAACCGATCAAGGCGACCAGCGGCGACCATTCCATCGCCACGAGCACCGCGCTTAATGCAACGACGAGGGCGAGGCTGCATCGTCCGACCGACGAATAAGCCTTTTCCGCGCCGTGGGCCATTTCGGCCACCGTGCGATACCAATACAGGCCGAGCAAGCCGCGCGCGTTGACCAAACACGGACGGGCACCGGATTCTTTGAGCATCATGCCCAAGGCCATGTCGTCGCCCACTTCCAGCCGCAGCCAGTTAAAACCTTCGGTTCGCTCTAGCGCCGCGCGGCGGACGAGGTTGAACGCGCCGATGCCGGCAAAGGCATCGCACTTCGGATCCGATACTCCCCAAAGCCGCGTGGCGACGACGAAACCGCGGCTGAACAGCGCGACGCAGGCGTTGACCGGCAACGAGCTCGGCCACATTTCCGGAATCGCCGCCATGTGGTCGAGCGCGTGATGCTCGGCATAGGCCATCGCGCGCCGCAGCGTGCCTTGCTCCATGTGAACGTCGGCATCCGTGAACAAGAGCCACGAGCCGCCGGCTTTCCTCGCACCCAAGTCCAAGGCGTGGACCTTGCCCAGCCATCCGTCGGGCAGTTGCTCGACGTGAATCGCGGTAATCCGCGGATCGGCCGCGGCCATGCGATCGACGATCTCCGCGGTGCCGTCGGTGGAGCGGTCGTCGATCAGAACGATCTCCAAGTCGGGATAGTCTTGCCGCAAGACCGAGGTCAAGGCCGATTCGAGCGCGGCCGCCTCGTTGCACGCCGGAATGATAATGGAGAGCCGCGGCCACGCGTGAGGCACCGGCGGCGACGCCTCCGCCAGCCGTGGCACGGCGCGGACGACGCGAATCGTGCCGACCAACATCCACAGCCAGTAGGCGCAGCCGACGAATGCGTAGGCAATGAGGAATCCGTTGCTAATTACTTCGGCCTCTCGGGCGGCGCAAAGATCGGATCGCCCGGCTGCCTTGCGGGCGGCGCGGCCGACGGCTTGGCAGATCCCGAACTGGCCGCTGGTTGCGGCGGGACGTCCGGCGGCGCGGTAATGGACTGCGCTTCCGGCGCGGGAATCGCTCTCGCCGCGCCGCCGTCCGGCGGTGCAATGGGCGGCGGCGTGTCCGGCGCGGCGAATTCCGGCGGCTTGCCCTCCGACGGGAATGTCAGCCCAGATGAACTCGGCGGCGCCGAGGGGATTTCGCCGCCGATTGAAGGCTTGCTGTTCGACGCGGCCGCGCCGCTGCCCGACGACCCTGCCCCCTTATCGGGCTCGGAAGAACAACCGGTCGCAGCGGCGATCAGCCCTATCAGCAACCAAGCGCACGCATGACGGGCCATGCGGAAATCAAACAACATTACAATTCTCCTTGGAAAACCAGCGATTGCAGTCGGCGGTCGCCGCGACAGCACACTTTCAGAATGACATCCAAACCTCGGAATGTCAAGATGTCGCTACTTCCCTACTCGACCAACCGTATGCGGCGGCCTTCCTCTTGCGATTGCCGCGCCTTTTCGACAATGAGCAGGGCCTTGTAAGAATCCTCCAGGTCAGTCGTCCGCCGCACGAGGCTCGTCACCGAGCGATAGAACTGCGTGAGAAGCTGCTCGCCCACCGGCCGCTCGCTGTCCAGCGACTCCTGGTGCCGGCCTGCCTCGTCGAACCAGACCAGCGTCGAAGGCAGATCGACGAAAGCGATGCCCCGCTCGCACGAAACCTGCAAGGCCGCCAGCGGCCGGTAGGTGATCGCCTCCTGCCAGTGCGCGGGCACGTAGCGCCCGCTGCTGATCTGAGCGACCGTGCCGCTACCGGGAGCGCTGGGGTCGGAGAAGTCGAGGCTCATCATCTGGTAGTCTTCCTCGCCCCGCTTGCACGTGCTGGGGTGCATCACACCGTTGACCGCGGTGGCCTCGAGATCGACCACATAGCGGCACCAGTCGACCAGTTCAACGAGGAAGCGGCTGCTGGCGGGACGGACGCAGCGGTGCTGCGACTGGTTGCTGGGCGTATCGGCAACGCTCCGCTGGTGGCAGAACAGCAACTTCGGACTGCCCAGCCGTGTGGCGATAAGTTCCTTCAGCCGCAGCGTGGCCGGCGCGTAGCGGCGGGGGAACTCGGCCATGTAGGCAACGCCGGCCTGCTCAACGCGAGCCTTGATCCGCACCGCGTCGTCCACCCCCAGTTCCATACCGCCCGCACAGTAGACCGCCTTGCCCGCCTCGCAGGCGGCCAACACCGGCAGGACCCCGAACCATTGGTGGGCCAGGACGAAGACCACATCCACGTCTTCGCGGCGGGTGAGCACGCGGAAGCCGTCGACGGCAGTCGCGCCGAACTCGTTCGCCACTTGTTGGGCCCGATGCCCCACCTGATCGCACACCGCACGCAGTTCAAAACGGTCGGAGAGCATCCGCAGGGCCGGCGCGTGGCGTTGATGCCAGTGTTCGCCCAGCCCAATTAAACCAACGCGAAGCTTCATGAAGCGATCCTAAGCCGGCCACTAAGGAATAGGAATACACACAGCAACGCGGCGAGCGATTGCCTGACATTTCGAGACAAATTTGCGACAACCCATGATTATATCGTTTATAAGCGGCAAAACTCCACAATAGCGAGTGGCGGGTTGAGTTGCAACTACCGCGCACTGGGGGCTACGACTCGCGCTCACAAAAAACTGATGAGAGGGGCAATGAAATTGCCCAAATTATTTTCTCAGCAGATGTTGTGCAAGCCCCTTGAACTGTCACCGATCGCCAGTACATTGGGTGCATCGTTTTGCCGCCACGCCCCTTTGGGAGTACCGGTTTTTTGTTGAACGGAGTGCGATTGTCTGCGGTTAGGAACGAAACGAACGCGGGCGTTGGCCAGCGATAGGTTTGGTTTCAGGCCGCAGCAAAAATTAGGAGAAAAGTGCATGAATAGCCTTGTGATGATTGCGATCGCGAGCGCCGCCCTCGGCGCGGACAGCGGCGAGACCTACGCCGACGCCCACCAGACAACCATGAAGACCGGCAAGCCGATGCTCGTCATGGTGAGCACGGAGTGGTGCCCGGCCTGCCAGGTGATGAAGCGGCGGATCCTGCCCGTCATCCGCGAGCGGGGCCTGTTGAAGCGCGTCGCGTTCGCGTCGGTCAACCCGGACCAGGACGGCCAATTGTCGCGGCAACTGATCGGCAGCGGGCCGATTCCGCAACTAGTCATGTTCCGCAACACACCGCGCGGCTGGGTCCGCCGGGTGATGGTCGGCAGCCAGCCAGTGGAAGCCGTGGAGCAATTCATCAATCAAGGCATCGCCGTGGACGAGGACGAAGCCAAGGCGATCGACGCCGCGCAGAAGGCGAAAGCGGCTGTCGAGCCGAAGCCCTCCGAGGAACCGCGCGAGCAGCCCAAGGCGTAGCGGGCGGAAAAGAACAGTAGATGCGGCGTCCCGCCGCATTATTCAAGCGGCGAGACGCCGCTTCTACGTGTGGTCAGCCGGTTTTCGGATAGGCTGTCTACCAGGGAGAAGGAATCCAGCCGGTTCCTTCTCCCTTTTTCATGCGCTGTGGCTTACCCCGGGCTCGTCGGCGCTGTTGCCCGCGCTGGAATGTCGAACGTCGAAAACCGAATGACGAAACAAATTCAAAGCCCGAATCACGAACCGGCATTGATCCTTCGTCATTCGAGCTTTTTCATTCGTCATTCTTTCGACATTCGGCATTTTACGCCTGGATGCAGTCGCAGAGCTGTTAAACGGCGGCGGGAAAAAAGGGCTTGCAAAATGAAAACTGCAAAGTGAAAATTGAAGACTGGCGCTTGCTTGGCCGATGGTAAGGCCGCTAGAATTGGGCGAAGCTCAACGGCTTGGCGGAGCGGCCGCTGGTCACGCGCGTCTAGAAAAGGGGAACCGCGATGTCGCCCGAAATAAAGGAAATGGTGGAGGCGCTAAAGAATGAGGGGGTTTCGTATTATCAGGCAACCGTTGTCGTCAACAGCATTGATGAGCTTTCCGCGGATGAAAGGACGAGCGTTCTCCGTGAGTTCATTCCTGCCGACCAGCCGCCGCCAGCAACGCAACCAAGACCCGACGCGGACTTTTCCTCCATTCGTGCCAATCAGCCGCCGGCGGGACCGCCTCGCCAACGCAAGCGGCCGATGTTGACTTCCTGGCAACTCGCCGCCCTCGCCACGGTGTCGCTGTTGTTAATTGGACTCGGGTGGCTCGCTCGCGGTTGGTACCCTCCTCGTCCCGAAGCCACAACGACCGGGCAGGAGCAATCCCTTCCTACGATCGTGGGAAGGTGGGCTTGGGACGGCAATGAAATCGCTGTATTCGACGCGGATGGAACCGTGAAGGACAGTAGCGGCACTGCGGCGGTCTGGAAATGCCTTGATAGCAGCAAGCGCAAGTATCAGGCAAACTGGAATACTAAATACATTGACCAGCTACAAATTTCACTGGATGGGATGGTAGTTGTCGTCAAGAACAATCACGGGGCCATGTTCACGTTTCACCGGCTCCCGGACCCATGATTTACGGTAGTTTTCTCGCGCAAGGCGCGGTCCGGCGCCGACAATGGCGCTCACCGCCGACGAGCGCTCTGCCAGCGGCCGCAGCGCCAGGCCCGCTGGGCAAAGCGTTTAACCCAAGAACAAGGAAGGGGAGCGGGCGATGTCGAACAAGGCCAGTAAGCTTGGAAGCGAGGAAACGCGAGCCAAGCTTGACGTGAAGAAGCTCGTCTTGCACGAGTCGGCTTACAAGTGCGCAAATCCCCGTTGCCGCCATCCCCTTACACTCGAAATCCACCACTTACTCTATGTCTCGGAGGGCGGCGGTAGCTCGGCTGACAACCTTTTGCCCCTATGCCCGAACTGCCACAGCGAGCATCACAAGAGCATCATCCCGACCGAGTCGCTACGGGCGTGGAAGATGCTGTTAATTACGTTGAATGAGGCGTACGACCGAAGGGCAATCGATTTGCTTCTGCTAGTTGATCGTTTGGGTAGGGTCGCGAGGATTTCTGGCGACGGCATTGTTGATTATGCGCCGTTGGTTGCCAGCAACCTAGTTGAGATTGCTGAAACTGAGCCTGTCGAGGGGATGATGCAACCTTTCCGTGAGATGCAAAGAATGTATATCGCGTCCGCGACAGAAAGGGGACACCTGTTCGTCGAGGCATGGAAAAAAGGCGACCAGCGCGCGGCCATTGCGTCATTGCCTGCCGTCGGACAGGAGGACTAGGAAGACGTTGTTTGTCTCCCTGAATTTCACGTCCGACGCCCTGCAAGAGGTCGGCGGCTTTTTCAAGCGGAGGTAACGTGATCGTGCCGCTCACGGTCCGCGAAATCCTGGACGAGCAGATCGCCATGAAGCTGCCGAAGGCGTGAGAAGTGCTTCAGTGTTTCCTTTCGTCAATCTTTCTTTCCTAAAAAGGGGCGGCCGGTCGGGCCGCCGGAAAGACGAAGGGAGAAAGGAAAATGGGCGAAAGGAATATAGGGCCCGGCCGACGAAAAGCGTAGCTTAGGCCAGAAAAACGGAAACGCAAGCGACGCGCCGGGGATTTCATGGCTTGGAAGCGCGAACCAGCAACATGCCGGCTTGTCTTAGAAAACGGCGGGGAGTCGCTCGCTCATCGGAGCGCACCCGAGCGAGCACCAATTCGCGCCGCACCACGGTTGAGACCGTGGGGTTGCCTGGGCTGAACGACATAGCCAAGCCGAAGCCCTGTACAAAATGGCGAGAGACTTGCCATAATCAGGATTGGGCCAAACTGAAACGCCCGAGAATTCAAGAACAACGCGCGGGACGCCACCGCGAAAACATGCGTTGACAGCGTCATTCAGCAGGAGGACGTATGTCTGAATCGAACCTCACGAAACGCATCGAGGCCCTGCGCAACGATTTTGCGTCAGTCCGCGGAAAACCGTTCGAGCATTTCTATTGCCCGATTCTAATGCGTGACGAACAAACTGAGATTTGCTGTGGACATATTGTGAACAAGGCGCTGGCAACTGTGGCGTCACGGTTCCGCAACGCAAGGACGTTGACAACTTCTTCGGCCTTACTATCGAGGGTGATCTTGTGACGATAATGCGGAATCGCGAAAAGAAACTGGCCGACGTGTTGCGCGACCCAAAGAATGCTCAAGGAATTAAGCCGCAACTCTTCGAAAACGGGCGGCCGATCGAATACTACTCTCCGAGACGAGATGTGCAAAAAGTGTCCGGACATACATACGTCAGGTTGATGGACAACGACGACTTTGTCTGCAACGTTGTCATCGAGAAGCCCGCCGAGTCCCTTGATTCTCAGGCCGACTCCGCGCTTGAGTTTATCATTGATGCCGACTTCCGTCCACAGGTCACTGCCTCGATGATAAAGGCGGCGCATTTGACGCTCTTCAAACTTTTTGGATACAGAGATGTGCTTTCGCCAGGCGGCCTTTACGTTGGCAGCATCTTGCGAGGGTTTTTTGAGAAATTCAAGCCGCCAGCCAAATGCGAAGACGCGGACGTTGCCGCTTACTTCCGCGAGTTCAAGGACATGGTTGCTCCCGTCGTGACAGCCGATTTTCTGGGTGGAACAATTGTGGACAACCGCCTGCTTGGAGTGTTCGGCGGAAGCGAGTGCCTTTTCGCAATCGGCGTCATCGTTAAGGCCGGGAAAGATAAGTTCTGTGTTTTCGTGCCGGGCACGGATGCCGGCATCAGTACATACCTCAGTTTTCAAAAAGAACGGCCGCAATCTATCGCAGTCAGAGTCATGCAGTGGATGCCGGCAAGCGCGGAAAAAGAGGCGCATTTTGAGTGCCTCGACGGCGAGCCTGCACGGCTTGTATTTGCCAAGGAAACCCGACCGAGTGAAGGCTGCCTTTGGTGGTAGGGTCACGGCGCACCGGCCAAATCTTCCTTTCCCGCATATTCCTTTCCTCCCATTTTTCCACCCTTATTTTTCTGTCTTAGCACATGTCCGGTGCGAATGCGCATGAACCCGCTTGCCCGTCGCGTGCCGATAGCGTCAAGTGTCGATGGACGCCGGTTTTTGAGAAATGAATATCGGGACGAGAATATAAAGAAAAGAGGTGAACGCTAATTACCGCTGATTAGCACTAATACCAAGCCATTAGCGTTAATTAGTGGTAATTAGTGTTCAGACAGTTCAGCCCTTGCCTCTACCTCCTCCGGCCGCCAGCGCTTATATTTTCACGCACCGGCAACTCGGCCTGGCCGAAATTCTTCGAGGGCACTTAAGTTGATAACTGGCAATGACTTGCGCCGACTACATCTTTTGAGTGACGCCGTCGTCCGCTCCTGCGAGCGAACTTTCGCCCGAGGCGCAAGTCCGTGCTGCGCAAGAAGATACGGCAGAATTGTACGTCGATCTTGCAACAATAGTTGACAACATCTGTTAATTGTGGTATGCTGGCGGGAACGCCGGAGCGGTGGTTCGTGGACGGTGAGAAGTGACCGGGCGAATGAGAGAGAAGAGAATCGGCCGCGAATGGGATCGCGGTGCGCCGGGAGCGCATCCGCGGCCAGACCGCTATTCGCAGAATCCGTATGATTCGTGGTTCCTCACCCACGACACCCCTCGTTTTACTCAATCCCCGCAAAAACGCATGACCAAAAGACGTAATCCTGATCGAGGTCTGATTGCGGTCTGACCGAGTCCTGATCGTCTTCTGATCCCGTTCTGATCCATTCCTGAGTGCGTCCTCTTCTTCCTTTGTCAAGTGCTTGTTTTTGAAGGGAATTGGGGATGTGTTTCCACACGTTGGACGGCTGCTTTTTCGATTGTATCGAAGAAGCGTTGTGCGCACACCAGCGTGTGGGGATCGGTTGAGGAGATTGTTTTCGTTTGACCCGTTCGAGCGAGGCTGTGCAGTAGTGCGCTTGGATAACTCCAACCTCTTACCTGAAACGTCCTGCCGTGAAGCAAGCGTCGAATTGGCTCTATAAGAGATTCCACGCCAAGCGGTGCTGCCGGTCCCTCGAAACTGAGTTTAGCGCTCCATGCGGCGCGGGACGCACCCAAAAGGTGGCCGAGCAGCCCCAAGCTCGATTGGTCAAACGTTGACTTGCTCCTCGGTTAATTGACTTTGTTTCGGCTCGTCAGAGCCGCTTGATCATGCTACAGTTCATTGCCCGGAGAAACGGAAGCAGGCTCTGCGGGGACGCAACCTGCCAGGGATATCCGGGCCAAGGTGCGTCAAGGCACGACCGGCTCCGCAGGGATGATTGTCCTTCGGGGCCGGTTCTTTCTCTGCCCTTGAACACCTTGCCATTCCTCCAAAAATCCGCGGGGCGTCAGCCCCGCTCAAACCTTCTGCTTTCGCTTCTTCTGCTCCTTCTTGGCACGCTTCGCGGCGCGGCGAGAGTGCTTGACCGCCGGCGAAAACAGCCGCCGCGCGTCAAAACTCTCTTCGCCCACGCCCAATGCGTGCAGGCCCAAGGCCAGCTTCCGCATCACAGCCACCAGCGCCCGCGTGCCGCCTTTGGCGCGCTGGCCCTTCTTGACCGCATACCATTCCGCGATCCCGGCCGTCTGGACCAGACGCATGGCCGCAAAGAACAGCCAACGCCGCACGGCGCCGGGTCCGCGCTTGGTGATCTTCAATTGCCCCTTGTGGCGCCCGCTGCTGCGTTCCTTGAGGTTCAAGCCCATCGCCTTGCGGTACGCCTCGGCACAATGGTAGTTCCGCGGATCGCCCAGATGCGCCCACAGCACGCATGCCGTCGCCCAACCCACGACCGCTGCCTGACGGGCGATGATCGCGTGGCTTTGGGCCAGGTTCTCCAAGGTTGCCGCTGCTTTCTGGACCTCATGTTTGGCCGTCAATGCGGCTTCGGCATACTCTTGCATTCGCCGACAATCAATCGCCGTCTGCCGAACGCCGACGCTCCTGGCCGCAGCACCCACAAAGCGTTCGATCTTCTCGCTCTTGAGGTAATTGCGGCCCCAACCTTTCAATCGCTTGGCGGCGCCGCCATCGGCCGCCAGCGCTGCCGGGCCGCCGTACTGGGCGAGGGCTCGCAGCAAGGTTTCGGAGTTGAGTTCCAAATACTGCGTCGCTTCCGGCCAGTGCCGCGCCAACAGTGCTTCCAGGCGCCCAGCCACAGCATCCCAATCCGCTGCTGCACGTCGGCCCGTTCGACCCAATAGCGCAGCTCCTGGTCGAACTCCGCCGGCGGTTGGTACGGCCAAGGAGACGACTTCCCCATCGCCGCCAACTCCGCCACGATCGCCGCGTCCTTGCCGTCGTGTTGGGAAGGAACGCCATCGAAGATCTCCGCGTAGTCATGCACCGCCTTGCCGCTGACGCGGTGGACCACGAGCCCGGCGTCGGTCAACGCCTGGCGGAGGGCGTCGCCGTAGGTGCCCGTCGATTCCATGGCGATCAGCAGCGGCCGGCCTTGCGCCAAGTCTCGCAATCGGTCAACCAACACGGGAATCTCCTCGGGAGTCTTGGTGCGCCATGGCCGCTCGAAATCGCCGCTTTGCCACCGCGTCACGGCCAGCGATTCTGACT
Source organism: uncultured Planctomycetia bacterium (assembly GCA_963707295.1). Taxonomy (GTDB): domain Bacteria; phylum Planctomycetota; class Planctomycetia; order Pirellulales; family Thermoguttaceae; genus JANXQG01. Next base: position 1,889,088 of record CAVPPL010000004.1, on the reverse strand, counting down.
TGGCCACGTCGATTCCAACGACGGCGGGCACCGCTGGCTTATCCACTACCAACGATTCAATCGAAACCTGCTTGACATCGACCGAACGATACGCTTCTCTTTTCATAGGGGACGACCTTTTATACGTGGCGTTGATGGACTTAGAACCGTCAACCTTACCACTCTTGAGGCGTCCCCTGTTCTTTTTGACTATAGCCAACTGACCACAGGCTGACTTGCAAAACCCCCAAGAAACAAGGCGAATTTCGCTATGTTCAGTTCCGCGAAAAAAGTTCCACCTGCTGATTCATCGCGCCAATCCGCAAGGTTCGCAAAGAACGAGGCCCGCCAAACGACGGATGCCTACCGCAATCCTACTCGGCTCCTGCCCGATTCCTACTGGCGTTCAACTCGGCTCCTACTCCGTTTCTACTCACACCCTACCCTGCAAAACCCCGGAAAACAGGCCGAATGTCAGCATGTTTCGATCCGCGCAAAAAATTTCCGCCGCCGCAACGTGTCGTTCCCGCTCCGTGCCCCCCGCTCCCTGCTCTCCGCCCCCTGCCTTATAATGATTCCCCAACTCGGAAGCTACTTACCAAGGAATTGGAGCGTCATGACCAGCGAAGCGGACATATTGCAGGAGTTGGGGGACGTTCCGCCGTTTTGGACACGCCGGCACCTGCTCGGCCTGGAAGACCTTTCGGCCGAAGAGATCACGCTGGTCCTCGACAGGGCGGCCATTTTTCGCCGTTTGCTTGATAAGGGCGGCCGAAAGATCGTCGCCCTGCCCGGCACGACGTGCTGCAATCTTTTTTTCGAAAATTCGACCCGCACCAAGACAAGTTTCGCCTTGGCAGCGCGGCGGCTGGGGGCCGACACGATCGATTTCTCATCCGGCAACAGCAGCGTTTCCAAGGGCGAAACTTTCATCGACACGGCCAAGAATATCCAGGCGATGGGCGTCGACGTGATGATCGTGCGGCACCACACGCCCGGAAGTCCGCACTTGCTCTCGCAGGTCTTGAATTGTTCGGTGATCAATGCAGGCGACGGAGCCCACGAACACCCCACGCAGGGACTGCTCGACATCATGACCATCCGCCAGCGGCGCGGGAGCATAGCGGGGCTCACCGTGGCGCTCGTGGGCGACATCCTTTTCAGCCGAACGGCGCGCTCGAACATTTTTGGGCTGAAGAAGCTGGGGGCGCACGTGATCGTCTGTGGGCCCTCCACGCTTGTCTCGCGGCGCTGGGCGGAACTAGGCGTCGAATACTGTTACAGCCTCGACGAGATCCTGCCGCGCGTTGATGTGCTCAATTTGCTCAGGATCCAATTCGAGCGGCAGGCGACGCGGCCGTTCCCATCGGTCCGCGAATACGCTCATCTTTATACGATGAACAGCCAGCGGCTGGCGCGAACGAAGCCGGATGTATTGATCCTCGCCCCCGGCCCGATCAACCGCGGCGTGGAAGTAACGCCGGACGTGGCCGACGGCCCTCAGTCGGCGATACTGGACCAGGTGACGAACGGCGTCGCGGTGCGGATGGCCGTGTTGTGGCTGCTGGCGGGAAAACGATGACGATTTGCGGCAAAAGAGTGCTGCATTGCCTAGGCGATGTTGATACGCTAGCATGGAATAAGTAGACGCTTGGAGTACGTGCCGTGGGATATGAAATCCGTTGGTCCCTCGACGCCCTAGACCACCTGCGGCTCCTACCCGCGCACCAGCGCGCCATGGTGCTCGACAGCGTCGAGCGGCACCTGACAGCGCAACCGGACGAGCCGACGAAAAAGCAGAAACAACTTGCCGAGAATCCCTTGGCAACATGGGAACTTCGTCTTGGCGATGTGCGAGTATTCTACGATTTGAATCGAGAGGAAAACACAGTTGACGTAGTGGCCGTGGGAGTTAAGGAACACAATCGCTTGCAAATCGGAGGAGAGGAGGTGGAATTATGAGGACAGTCCAGGTGGCGCAGTCGGCAACCGCCGGCGAGTTGTTCGATCAGGCGTCCGCGGAGCCAGTATTGTTGCGGGTGCCCAGCGGTCGGGCATTCGTACTTGTCGAGGTAGACCGGGACGATGCGGAAACGCTCACGTTGGCCGATAATGCCAAATTCAATGACATTCTCAGTCGATCCCGCGCGTGCCGGCGCGAGGGCTGGCTCAGCACAGAGCAAGTCCGCGCTCAACTTGGCGGCGAATAGAGCCCAGGAAACTGGCCGTTTACACAGACAATGAACAAACTCCTTCTCACCAACGGCCGCGTCATCGACCCGAGCCAGAACATGGACCGCACGACCAATCTGTTGGTGGTCGACGGCAAAATCGCGGCCTACGATTACTCGGCCCCGTCGGACGGCTCCGCGGAAGTTATCGACGCCGCGGGGCGGATCGTCGCGCCGGGCCTGATCGACATGCACGTCCACCTCCGCGAGCCGGGTTTTGAGGACGACGAGACGATCGAGACGGGCACGGCCGCCGCGGTCAACGGCGGCTTCACCTCGGTGGCCTGCATGCCCAACACCGATCCGCCCATCGACACGCAAGGCACCGTCGAGTTCATCCGCCAGACGGCCGCCCAGAAGGGACATTGCAACGTCTTCGTCGTCGCCTGCGTGAGCCAGAACCGCGAGGGCAAGCAGCTCGCCGAAATCGGCCAGTTGGTCGAGGCCGGCGCGGTCGGCTTCAGCGACGACGGCGCGCCGGTCTACGACGCCGAACTGATGCGGCGGGCGTTCGAGTACTGCCTGATGTTCGACAAGCCGGTGATGAACCACTGCGAGGTCCGCGAACTGAGCCAACAAGGCGTGATGCACGAAGGGCTGGTTTCGCTGATGCTCGGTCTGCCGGGCATTCCGGCCGCCGCCGAGGACGTGATGACCAGCCGCGACATCTCCCTGGCCGAAGCAACCGGCGGCCGGCTGCACATCATGCACGTTTCCACGGCCGGCGGCGTCGAGATCCTGCGGCGGGCGCAGGTCCCGCGGCATCCGCGTCACGGCCGAGGCCACGCCGCACCACTTCACGCTCACCGACGAATGTCTGCGCACGTTCGACTCCAACTACAAGATGAACCCGCCGCTGCGGGGCAGGGAGCACGTCGAGGCGATTATCGCCGGCCTGAAGGACGGCACGATCGACTGCATCGCCTGCGATCACGCCCCGCATGCCAAGGAAAAGAAGATGCAGGAGCTCGACCAGGCCCCCTTCGGCATCGTCGGGCTGGAAACGTCGCTGGGGCTGGTGATGACGCAACTGATCGAACCCGGCCATCTCGATTGGCCCACGGCGATCGCCAAGATGACGGTCAATCCGGCACGGATCCTGAACCTCAAGAAGGGCACGCTCCAAATCGGCGCCGACGCCGACATGACGATCATCGATCCGAAGGTCCGCTGGAAAGTCGATCCAGCCCAGATCCGTTCCAAGAGCAGCAACACGCCCTTTGCCGGCTGGGAATTGCAGGGCCGGGCGGAAGTTGTTGTAGTGGGCGGAAAGGTGAGATTGAATCGGATCTCATGCCCTTCTTGATCGACGGCTACAACTTGCTGAACGTGGCTGCCGTGCCGGTGCCGGCGCGGGGGAAGGCCAATCTGGAGAAGGCCCGGCTGGCGCTGCTGAATTTCCTTGCCGAGTCGCTCGATCCGGACGACGTGCTGCGGACGGTAGTCGTTTTTGACGCCCACGACCCGCCGTGGGGACTGCCGCGGGAGACGCGGCATAAGGGCCTCGTGGTTCGCTTCGCGGCGCAGGAGGAGGATGCCGATTCGCTGATCGAAGAACTGATTCTGGCGGACAGCGCGCCCCGCCAATTGACCGTCGTCTCCAGCGATCATCGCATCCAGCGCGCGGCCAGCGCCGCCGCGCCCGGGCGGTGGATAGCGATGTATGGTATGCGGAGATCCTGCGGGCACGTAAGGAACGCCACGCAGCAGCCGCTGAAGGACCCGAACGTCCGGCCGGTCCTCTGTTGGAAGAAGACGTGCAGTTTTGGATGCGGGAGTTTGGCCTGGATGAGAAGAAGCCCGCTCGCAAGAAACGCGAACGATAGTTACAGTCTCATTTCCAGAATTACGGGCCCATATCCCGCAGCCAAAGGACCAATAGCACAAGCCCCGCGAGCACGACCGGCGTGAGCACCAAGGACATCAGCAGCCAAAGCGGCATCCGCCGCGGCGGCGCGACGATCATGCGGATGCTTAATTCGCTGTCCGACGACGTCTCCAACCCGGCCGGCAGATCGGGCAAAGTGTCGCGAAGCAGCGATTCGGCCGACGTGACGGGCGAGTCGCCGCTCGACGGGCCCTCCCAATCCCAGCCGGGAACCGGCTGCGCGACCACCGGCGGCGGAACCACCGGAACCGCGAACCGCTGCGCATCCGCCGGGCTAGGTGGCAAGGGAAGCGGGCTTGGCTCGCCCAGCGGCGCGTAGGGCGTGGCCGAAAGCGGCGACGCGGGCACCGGAGTGTTGCTCGGCGGCGGCTCGAAGCTTGGCACGGCAGCCCCGCCGGGAGCGGCCGACCGCTTCCGCTGAAACTCACGCGACCACGGCGCGAGCCGCTCGATGACCTCCGCGGCCGTGGGCACGCGCTCGCGCCGCCTCCTTGGCCATCATGTCCGCGATCACGTTGACGAACGCGTCGCTCAACTGATGGTTCAGCCGCCGCGGGTCCAATGGCTTCATGTCGCAATGGGCGCGGGCCTTGTCGGCAGTCGTGCCGCCGGGAAACGGCACCTTGCCCGTCGTCGCGTAATACAGCGTGCAGCCCAAGCGAATAAATGTCCCACGCCGGCGTCGGGTTCCAAGGGGCCATGATATGATCGGGCGAGAGGTAATCGGCCGTGCCGACGATTTTGCCATGCCGCGGATCGATGTCGGCGTTGCCGTACATGGGACCGGCCAGGCCAAGATCCGAAAGTTTGGCGTCGCCTTCGGGCGTCACCAGCACGTTGCCGGGCTTCACGTCGCGATGGACGATGCCTTGGCTGTGGGCGTGCTGCAGCCCTTCGGCCACCTGCGAGATGATATTCGCGGCCGCCTCCATTTTCAACGGGCCGCTGCGGCGGACGAGCTTTCGCAGGTCGGCGCCGCGGCACAAACTCCGTCACAAGATAGTTCACGTTGCCGTCTTTGTCGGCATCCAGGCTCGGACCAGTTTGGGATGGTTGAGACTGCTGAGGGCTACGATTTCACGCGTGAAGTTCGCAATCGCCTCCGGCGTCGTGCGGTCGCGGGGGAGCACCTTGATGGCGACCATCCGTTTCATCTGGTCTTCGGCCTTGAAGACATGGCCCATGCCGCCTTGGCCCAGCGAATCGACGATGCGGTACTTGCCGAGCGTGAACTTGGTCCGCCCATCCATTAGTTGCTTGGCCTGCCAGGCGTTCAAGTGCCCCAACTCGACGATCTTGTCGGAAAGTTCCTTGTCGGAAAGCTCCGTGCCTGCCGGCACACCGGCGGCATGCTTGTCGCCGCGAATGGCCGCGCGGGCCTGTTCGAGCTGCTGGACGGTCAACAGCCCGCTGGCCAAAGTCGCATTTCTCGAAGTTAAGCTTTCCGGTCTCGTTCACGAGTGCGGCCAATGCGAAATGTATGCCTGTAATCTATATAATCTTACGTTACCCCAGAGCGCGAAAACTGGCAAGCGGTTGCGGCCTCCGTGGACTGCTGAAAATGCCCGCTGCCGCCGTTCATCATTCGCGTTTTCTTTGCGCCTTCGCGTCTTGGCGTGATATAATTTCATGTTCTCTTCGAGTAAAAGCCAATCGCATGCCTGAACCGCGCGAACAGACCGAGAAACGCAAGCCATTTCAGTACAGCCTGCGGTCGCTGTTCGTCGTCACGACGCTACTGGCCGTTTGGCTTGGTCTCTGGAAGCTGTCGCCATTGCTCGGCGTAGCCTTCTTCGCGGTTCCGTTCTTTTCCCTTCCGTCTCTACTGTTCTATTTCAGAGGGCGGTGGTTGATGCGAAACGGCTGGCCTCGCGCCGGCATCGCCTGTCTTGCGAACGGTTTGGTCGTCGCTATTATCCCGATCTTGGTATCGGGCCTGGTACAGGTGCCGGGTTTGGAGAGAATTACCGGCAATCCCAATTGGATTTTTTTCACGTTCTTAATATTACCGATTCCGATGCTTTTGATTTGGGAGCTGGTTCCGCTGCTTACCGACCCCAACCCATATGAGGAGCGGAAACAAGCGGATGCCACTCGCAAAGCATCCGAGCGGACAAACGCGCCGCGTAAAGATCAGCGCTGAACCAACTTCTCCAAATCGCTCCCAAGCCGCACGACATCCCCTTGCTTCAACTCAATCGGCACTGTCTTCTCGCCATACCGCACCACGCCGTGCGTACCGCCGACCGAGTGGATATCGGCGGAGGCAAGTTTGCCGTCCTTCCACACGATATCGACCTCGAATCCGCCGCGGGCGCGAAGGCCCTTTACGCTGCCGGTGGGCCACGCTTTCGGCAGCGCGGGCAATAGCTCGATCTCGCCGGTATGCGATTGCAAGAGCATCTCGCAGACGCCGGCGGTGTAGCCGAAGTTGCCGTCGATCTGGAACGGAGGATGCGTATCGAAGAGGTTGGCGTAGATTCCGCCTCCGCCACCGTAGGTCACTCGCGAATCGCCTACCAGGTGCAGCAGGTTCGTGATCAGCTTGTAGGCCCGATCGCCGTCGTGCAGACGTGCCCAGAGGTTGATCTTCCAGGCGGTGCTCCAGCCGGTGCTCACGTCGCCGCGGGCGTTGAGCGAGACCCTCGCCGCCTCGGCAAGCGCGGGCGTACTGCGAACGGTAATCTGGCGGCCCGGATGCACGGCCACGAGGTGCGAAAGGTGCCGATGCGTGTCCTTGGGATCGTCGCGGTCGACCATCCATTCCTGCAATTGGCCCCAGCGGCCGATCTTCGGCACAAGGAGCTTCGCCCGCTTGGCGGCAAGCGTATCGCGGAATTCTTTGTCGATACCCAGCGCGTCGGCCGCTTCGATCGTGTTGGTGAAGAGGTCCCACACAAGCTCTTGATCGAAGGAAACGCCGTCTTCGACCGGGCCGTGCTCCGGCGAGTAGCCGCTAGGGCAGACGAGCGTGCCGTCGGGCAGCGGCTTCAGGCGGTCCAACCAGAACTCGCAAATCTCCTTCATCATCGGATAGGCCCGATTGCGGAGATATTCCTTGTCGAGCGTAAAGGCGTAATGATCCCAGAGGTTCTGCGCGCACCAGGCGCTGCTGGAGGGGATCCACGCCCAGGTCGAGCCGCCGAAGAGGCCGTTCTCGGCGTGCATCGTCCAGCCCCGCGTGTGAAATGTGGCCTTGGTCTCGTCCGCGCGGACGCCGCGGATCGACCAGAGCCAATCCGCATATGGCTGAAAGCACTCGCTGACGTTCGCCTGATCGGCGAGCCAGTAGTTCATCTGCACGTTGACGTCGGTGTGGTAATCGCTCCGCCAGGGTGGCTTGTTGCTGTTGTTCCATTTGCCTTGCAGATTGGCCGGCAGCCCGCCCGGCCGCGAGGAGGAAATCATCAGGTAGCGGCCGTATTGGAAGAGCAGCGCTTCGAGGCCGTGATCGGGGCCGTTTTTGAGGTTGGCAAGGCGCTGATCGGTGGGGAGTTTTTCTTTGGCAGGGTCGGAGCCGAGGTCGAGGGAGACGCGGTTGAAGAGCGTTTGGTAGTTCTTAGCATGAATGATCTCTAAATTGGCGAATTGTGAGTTCGATTTGGCCTTTTCTAGCCGGCTCCCGATATCATGCAAGACCAGTTCGGCCTTATCAAGGCGAAAGTCGACTCCACGAATTGGGAGTTCTTTCCTCCATTGCTTGGTACGATTTTGTCCAAAGTCGGTGCCAGCGTCTAACAAGAGCGTCAGCTCGTCTACGTTCTTAAAAGAGATCGTGTTTGTGTCTGCCTCGAACGCGCCTTCGTTGGTCGCACCGTCAATATGAAGCGTGCCTTCCTTATTGAGAATATATACCTGTGCCCCATAGCTCAGAGCGATATTGTAAGGTTGGTTGCCTTCACACTTGTATCCGGCAAGACTTCCGGTGCTCGTCAACGCTGGCGTGCGGCTATCCCAGGAAATCGACCCCGCGACTGGGCCGTGCGAAGGCTCATTCGCTCGCACCGTGGTGCGTCCCTTGTGTGCGTCTACCAGCCTTATGGTGCCCGTGAGCGCGCGGACGATCAGCAGAGAATCGAAAGACCATCACGTTTGCCGCGGCGCTGGCGAAGGCAGTTCGGCGGTATTTTACGAGGCCACTTTCATAGGTTACTGTGTGAATCGCAGTTGAAAGGTCGAGTTCGCGCCGATAATTCTCCATCGGCCCATGGTCGAACTTGACGTACAGATCGCCCGCGTTCTGATACGCCCCTGTATCCTGCTCATCGCCAATCCAAAAGCTCTCCTCGTTGAACTGGATATGCTCTTCGGGCACGGTGCCGTAGATCATCGCCGCCAGCCGGCCGTTGCCGATCGGCAGCGCCTCCCGCTCCCAGTTCGTCGCCGGCTTGTCGTACCAGAGTTTGAGGTCCTCGGCGGAGGCGAGCGAAGACCGCGACACGAGTGCGCCGATTGCCAGAGTCAGAAGGGTCGATATGTGTAGCTTCATTGGTTGTTCCTCATTTTATCGTGGCGGGCCGCTGCCAGTCCCGGAGGGACGTAAGTTAATAGCAAGGGGCGCGAGCCCCTTGTCATCGGCACAACGATTTCAATTCAGCCCCGGAGGGGCGAAAGTAACTGTCGCCCCTCCGGGGCTAATAATCGCATTGTTGGACGACTCCCAGGGACTCGCGCCCCTGGTTATTTGCTGCCGCCGCTCCGCGGCTGACTCCCGTAATGCGCCTTATACCACGCCGCGCTCTTCGGCGGGCCGCCAACGTCATTATTGGGCTGCTTCGCGGCAAATTCATCGTTGTCCTGCACTTCTTTCTTCAGCCGGTAAAGCTCCTTCTTCAAGTCGGCCACGAGCGCCGCCGACGCCGGATCATCATAGATGTTGTGCAGTTCGTGCGGATCGCGAATCAGGTCGTAGCATTCCCACTGGTCCTTCTTCCAAAAATAGATCAGCTTGTGGGTCTCGGTCCGCACGCCGTAATGCGCCCGCGTGTTGTGGTCGCCCGGATCGTGGTAGTAGCGGTAGTACCAGCTCTTTCGCCAGTCGGCAGGATGCTCGCCCTTAAGGATCGGCAGGAAGCTGCGGCCCTGCATCTCCTTGGGCACCGCCGCGCCGGCGATTTCAAGGAACGTGGCGCGAAATCGACGTTGAGCACCATTTCCTTCGCCGCGCCATTTTGTCCACCTGCCCCGCCCGGCCGGATCACGCCCGGCCAGCGGATGAGGAACGGCATGCGGATCGACTCCTCGTAGAAGAACCGCTTGTCGAACCAGCCGTGGTCGCCGAGGAAAAAGCCTTGGTCGCTGGTGTAGATGACGACCGTGTTCTTGGAAAGGCCGCTGTCGTCCAGGAACTTCATGAGCCGGCCCACGTTGTCGTCGATCGAGGCCACGCAGCGGAGATAGTCCTTGATGAACCGCTCGTACTTCCATGTCAGCAGTTGGTCCTCGCTCAGGCCCGGCGGCGGATCGGCCTTCAAGTCGTTGCGAGTCAGGTTCTTGCTGATCCGCATCGTCGCCTCGCGGGCGGCGTCGGTGCGGGTGGAATAGTCATCGCGGAGGGTCGCCGGTTCGGGAATGTCCTCGCCGTCGTACATCTCGGCATGTTTTTCGTCGGGCACCCAATTGCGGTGCGGGGCCTTGTGGTGGCACATGAGGAAGAACGGCTTGTCCTTGGGCCGATTCTTGAGAATGTCGATGGCCTTGTCGGTGATGATGTCGGTCACGTAACCCTGGAACTTGTGCGAGCCCTGCGCGTCGCAGAGGACCGGATCGATGTATTCGCCCTGGCCGGGCAGGACGAGCCAGTGGTCGAAGCCGGTCGGCACGGTGCCGAGGTGCCACTTGCCGAGCATCGCCGTGTAGTAACCCGCCGCCTGCAGGTCCTTGGCCACGTTGGGGGCTTCGGGGTCGATACAATTGAAGACCGGCACGCCGTTCTTGTGGCTGTATTTGCCCGTCAGGATGCAGGCCCGGCTGGGCGTGCAGATGGAGTTGACGCAAAAGCAGTTATCCAGCCGCAGGCCCTCATGGGCGATGCGGTCGAGGTTGGGCGTCTTGTTGATGCGGCTGCCGTAGGCGCTGATGGCATGCGCCGCATGGTCGTCGGCCATGATGTACAGGATGTTCGGCCGGGCGGGCGTCTGGCAAGGACAGGCAGTTGCCCATCCAAGAGTCAAACCGACGAATGCGGCAGTAGTGGCAAGCTTCGCCATCAGGTGGAATGTACGATTCATAACCCCAAGTAACTCCTTGATTTCGTATATGGCCAATGACCCGCGCTAATCGTGATACGCGGCAAGTGCGACCCGGATTATACACCGGCCGCATGGAAACAACATCAAGATACGTTGCCGTTCGCTCTCAACTTCTTTTTGCCCGCAATGCCATTGGACGGCCTTTCTGCGTCCTCCCGGTCGTTTGCGTCCGCCGCCGCCTCCTCGCCGGCCAGCAGTTTCCCCAGGCGCTCCAACACGGCGGCGTTGTCCTGATACCAGTCCTTGGCCAACACAAACGTCGCCTTCCAGCCGAAATCGCGGAGCAGCTTCGGCCGCATCAGATCGCGTTCCAACAAGTCGGACTGGTCGTAATAGTTGTCGTTGTCCAGGAGGATGGCCAGTCGATAGGCGGTGTCTTCCGCGCGGCGCACGGCCAGATCACAGCGAAAATGCGACTGGCCAACGCCGCGATCGACGATGAATCCGCGCTCTTCCAGCGCGGCGGCAATCTGCTCGGCCAAGGGATCGTCCGCGGCGCTGCCGGCATCGTCCGCCGCGGCCTGCCAGCGGGACATGCCGTGGAGCACGCGGCGGGACGCCTCGCGGTTGCCCGTCGAAACCGACTCGGCATAGCGGAGGTAGTTCTTCAGGCAGGCAGCGCCATCGTTGTAGTCGTTGGTGATGTCGGAGAACAGGATGGAGCTGACGACGGCCATGTGATGTTTCGCCCGCGAGAAGGCCACATTTAGTCGCCGCTCGCCGCCGCTCTTGTTGATCGGGCCGAAGTTCATGAGCATCTTGCCGTTCGCGCCGCGGCCGTAGCAGACGCTGAGGATGATGATGTCGCGCTCGTCGCCCTGGATATTCTCCAGATTTTTGACCAGCAGGCCGACGAACTGACCGTCAACTTCCCGCTCCCGCTCGGCATCGAGCTGGTCGCGGAATTCCGCGTCGTCCTGAGCGAGCCGCTCCAGCGCGCCTTCGATCTCGCCCTGCTGCACCTCGGAGAAGGCGACAATGCCGATGCTGCGGCCACATTCGCCGCGGAGCAACTCGCGGACGAGACTGGCGATGTAGTCGGCCTCGGCGCGGTTCCGACGCTTGTCGTAGACGCCGCGATCCATTTGGTGAAAGCTGATCGACCGCCGCAGCAACTCCGTGGCGCCCTGCTCGCCTGCGGACGATTCGGCAATGCAGATCGGCTTTCGGCCCGGCTCCGCAAGACGTTCCTCGGGAACCGTCAGCAGCCAGCCGTCGTAGAAGGCCCAGTTGGAGAAGCTGACCAGTGACTCGCTGCGGCTGCGGTAGTGCCAGCCGAGCATCGTCGAGGGGAGGTTCTTCGCGGCGTGGTTGAGAAAACTGTTGCTGGCCAGGTCGTAGTGTATGACCTCGCCCGCCTCCTCGACGACGAGGTCTTCTTCCTCTTCGCCGGTTTGCCGGGCGGAAAAGAAATCGGTCGGCGGAAGCTGCATTTCGTCGCCGACCACGATCGCCTGCGGGCGCGAAAGACCGAAGGCACCGCCTCTTCCAGCGTGATCTGGCTCGCCTCGTCAAAAATCACCACATCGAAATATCCGGCGTCCATCGGCAGCGTGTCGGAAACGCTCAACGGGCTCATCAGCCAGACCGGTTTGAGGTCCTTGATCACTTCGCCGCTGTCGCCGGCCACCAGCTCGCGGATCGACTTGAACCGCATCGACTTGCCGAACTCGTGTTCCAACTCGCGGCGGCCGCGGCTGTATTGCTTCTTAAACTCCTTATCCTTGTCGTGCAATTGGGCGGCGGGAAGTCCGGAAGTTCGCACGTTCTCCAGGAACCGCCCGGCGACTCGGCTGCGAAGCTCGCCGGCGTTTCCGGCAAGCCATTGTCCGTAGAGCCGTTCCAGCCGCGCGGCGTGCCGGTCGCGAATGCCGCCGTTGAACTGGGCAAGTTGCCGCTGCTGGCGAAACGCGTCGGCCACGCTGCGATCTGCCGTCGCAGCCTCGATCTGCGCGGGCGTCAGCGGCAACGTACGGAAAGCCTCGCCTAGTGGCGGAGGCAATTCAGCTATTTCCTTCAAGCATTGCAAGAAGCCCGGCAGGTCGCTCAGTGCCTGCTCGATGCCCTTCAATTCGGCGCGCAACTCGTCCAACTTCGGCTCCGGCGCGGCTCCTGTGTCGGCTGCATGATTTTTTCCAATTCTTCGGCCAGCGAGCGAAGTGGCTCGTCGGCTTCTGCAATCTTGGCGATGGTCCGCGGCGCCTCGGCGCTTTTCAGCAGCGAGCCGTGAATGCTTCCGAGCCACTTGGGCAGGCTGGGGATAAGCTTGCCGAGGCGCTGCACGCGCGTGACCAGGCCGTCAACATCATCACCGAGCTTGAACTGTGCGGCGATCTTCTTCCGTAACTGGTCCAGTTTGTCGCGCTCCTCATACTCTTTTTGAAGCGCGGCGAGCACTTGCGACCAGCGTGGATGGACGACGTGAGTCCGGAAGTCGTAGGATGCGTTCAGTATACTCCGCAGACGCCACCACGCTGGCCGCAGCCAGGCGAAGAGACTCTGCTCGAATGATTTCGCTTGCTCCAGCGCGGCTGGGACTTCGGCGGCAGCCAGCTTGGTGTGCCAAGCCGCATTCGCTGCTTCCGCTTCGGAGAGGGCCTTGCGCTGGCGGCGAAATCTCTTTTGAGCCTCGGCAAACTGCTTCGCAACGTCCGCTTCCGGGTCGAGAAGATCTATGCGGCCGATCCGCGCGAAGGGCGCGACTTCCTTGGCATAGTCGACCAGAACTCGGGCCGCGACAGGCGTTTGCCACTGGTCACGCGCCACACCGAATTGGCCCAACGTCGCTTCGATGGCCGAAAAGTGCCTATCGGCTGCTGCAAGCACCTCGGTTATCAATTCCAAAGGCCGATCTGCCTGCGTCAACCGCGGCGACAGAAGGCGCAGCGGATGCCGGGCCAAAATGCCATCGCCGCGAATGTCGTGGACGAGCATGGACAACGCGTCGATCCGCTCGCGATTCCGCCACCACGCGGCATAGTCGGGCAGTCGCTCGCGCTCGAGCGGTGAAAGTTCCGGCAGTTCGTCGCGAAGCTCGATGCCGCGGCGAAGGAGTTGCCGCAAGGGAATGCCCACATGCTGCGGCGCGCCTTGCATCGCCGCGTCGAATTGCTCCAGCGGTCGAAGTTCGTTTTGCAGGCGGGTCAGAATCTCCTGGCGGGAGTCGCTCTTTGCGGCCGCCGCGCCGTCGGCAGCCAGTGGAATAGCGGCCGCGTCCAAGAGCGTCTCGTAGGTTTGTTTCAAGTCCATGACAAACGCCTTCTTGTCGGTCTGCGAATCATGGATCAGACAACAGAGATCGCCTAGTCCGCATTGGCGAAGCCGGGCGTAAACAACGTCGATCGCCGCCCGCTTCTCGCAGACGAACAAGCACGCGCTTGCCTCGGGCCGCGTAGTCGGCGATCAGATTGGTGATCGTCTGCGACTTGCCCGTGCCGGGCGGGCCCTGGATGATGTAACTTCTGCCCGCGCGGGCCTCCTCGATCGCCGACGCCTGCGTCGGGTCCGAGGGCACCACGTGAAAACGCTCCTCCAGCGGCAAGGCGGGCGGAAGTTGCCGCTCGGCCGGTCGCGGCGCGAGCGAAAACACTGCTTCGAACGCCGGATTGCTGGGCGAGTGCGCGAGCAAGGTCTCATAGTCCCGCACCAGCGACATCTTGCGATATTTGAAGTTCCCCAACGTGACACTGCAGAGATCGAAGTTCCACACGTAGGGGTTTTCTTCGCCGCCTTCCTTCACGTGATAGAGCAGGCGTTCCTTTTCCACGACGGGCGGTTCCGGTTCGGCGGCGGCGAAGCTCCGCGGCCGCGGCCGTTCCTCGATGACCGTGCGGAGATGCGTTGCCGGCGGACGGACCTTTGCGGAAAAAAGCGTAATGCCCAGCGGGTGATAGTTCGCCTGGTCATAACTGTAATCCAGGTCTTGAAAGCTGCGAATGCCGCGGCCCGCCAGGCGGGCGCGGCGGCGGTATTGGTCAAGCTTGCGACGCGCCTTGTCGTGTATCAACTCAATCCGCGGCCGATCGACTTTGTTCAAAGCCACCGCCGGCTCGCTGGCGGCTATTTTCTGCGAAAGAAAATCGAAGAACTGGTCGAGCGTCGTCGCCGCGAGATCGATTACCTCCGGCAGGTCGATATCGTAAAGCTGCTTGAACTGGTGCCGGATGACCGGATTGACTTCCGCCTCCGACGAAACCGTTTCGAGATAATACGTGTCGCGAATGCCCTTCTTCTTTTTTAGCGTCACGGGCAGAAGGACCAGCGGCGAGTCGAACCGCTCGGCGGGCTTCTCCTTGACGTTCGCCCAGTAAAGGAAGCAAATCACCAGCCGCAATTGGCCAAAGCCGAACTCGGCGTGGTCGCGGCGCGATTCGGCCATGATGCGGTCCAACATGCTCGGCAAGTAGAGCGCCTCGGCAAAATTCAGGTACTTGTTCAACGAGATCGGCTCGCCGCTCGTCAGCGCGTCGTGCAGCGGCTTGTTCCAGACAAGGATTTGGTCGGGCCGAATATTGGCGATGTCGAACGAGAGCGGAACCGAGGCGTGCGTCAGGTTGACGGTCTGCATCGTGGCATGAAAATGCAGCAGCCGGTTGCGCTTGGATATCTCGAAAAGCCGCTCGCGAAGCTTGCCGAGCACCACGCGCTGCTTGGAGCGATCGTCATTCTCGGCGAATCCCGCCGTGCGGGCGAGGTTGACGTCGAAATCGACCTCCTGGTCGCGATAGTTCTCCAAGTTGTGCAGCAGTGCTCGCAAGTCCTGCATACGGCGATGGCGGTCGATCTCCGTCATGCGGACGATGGCCTGCGCCAGCACGGGATGCAAGCCGGAATGGATTGCGAAGAGGTTTCGTCGATGGGCGACGAACTTGCGGAGCTGTTCGGGATCGGCCAGATCGAGACCGCATGCGAGACTGGCCAGAATCATTCCCAGGCTGAAAATGTCGGTCAGCGGATCGTGATGGCCGATCAGGTGCTCCCAAGTCACGTAGCCCGGCAGGTAGACCGGCCGTTTCACTTCGGCCGCGCGGTCGCCGATGGAGAGGTCCGTCATCTGGCCGCCGCCTTCATCGACTTCCGTCGTGCGGCGAGTCTCGGCGACGATGGTCACGGCCAGCGGGCCGGCGGTCTCGATGCGGCGGAGTGCGGCGAGATTCTCGCGCGGCGCCAGTCGTGCGGCCTCTTCAAACCATATTCGCGCTCCCTCGACACGCAAGCACATCCAGTCCTTCCAACGGTGCGACGCGACCGGCCGCGTGGGTATCAAGCACCTCGCGCACGAGCGGCAAGAACGCGGTCAACGTGTCTTCGGTGGAGAAACCGCCCGTTTCCAGTCGTTTGCGGAGGTATTCGTGGAAGTTATTCATTGTGACACGTGCGCGATTCTGCGCTTTGGCCAGAAGCGTCTCTTTTTCCTCGTCGATCGTTTCGAATTGCTTCTTGCGAAGACGCAACTCGCGCTTGGCAATGTCCGTGAAGCGGTCTTTCAAGCCGAGTTGCTCGGCCAGCGCCAGCGCAGCCGCCAAGGGATACTCCTCCAGATCGCGATCGGCCGTCACGAAGTCCAGCAACAGATAGCCGTAGTAGTCCTGCATCGCCGCGTCGTCGGTCCGCAAGTCGTCCGCCAGCCCGGCGTCGTCGTCCGAGCGATCTTCCGGCGGAACGTAGTCCTCGAAGAAAAGCCGGGCGTGGGCCAAGACCGGCTCCGTCTGCATCCAGCGGTGGGACAGCAGCACATCCAGCAAGCGGCGCGTCAAGTCCGCAACTTTGCGCTGGCCCAGCAAGTCGAGATTGTTCAGCGCCGGCCGGCCTTCGATCATCTCCTGAATCTTGAGGTCGGCTTGCGGGTCGCTATCCGCCCAGAGTTTGACCGCCCTGGCACGAATGAATGCCTCGGGGTGGGAAAGTCCTTCGGTCTTGGCAATGCCGCGGCCAAATATCTCCTCGGCCTGCCGCAAGTAGCTTTCCGGGCTGACCTCATCCAACTGTGTCTCCACTTTCAACAGCATCGCAATCACGACCAGAGGATCGTTGGCAATCAACAGAGACGCGCGATCGCAGAATATCTCGGTGTAGAGCGACATCAACCGAGCGCTGGCGAAGTGGCAAGCGTCGGCCGACGGATCGTGCGTCAAGGCGGCGAGAATCTGTTCCGCCACCATGTATTCTCCGTCCCAGGACCGCCAGAGCATGAAATGGGCCAGCTCGTGACCCAAAAGCGCGCGAAATTCGGCATCGGTCAGCTTGGTTGAGACCGGGCCGTGCAAAACGATGTGGGCCTCGCCGGGCACATAAGCCAACGACGCATTCAGTCCTTGCGGACTTTGCGCCTGATAGAGGGTGATTGGAACGTTGAGACCGAGCAACTTTGCCACGTCCTCGGCGGTCGCGTAAAGCCCGGGCTGCGACTCCCGATCGACTCGATACGTTGATTTCAAGAGGTCGAAGCGGACCGTTTCGGCCTGATCATCGCGGACCTTATTTGACGCATACCAATGCCAGACAGCCGGTTCTTCCTCCTTCAGATAGGCGCTTATCGCCTGATGGTACGGCAGCGGCTTTAGCTCAAATGCGATGGCGGGTTGTGTTGGGGCGGACATCGTGCGGCGATCACTCGTGGGTTATGCTCAGCCGCCCGACTTCGCCGGCGCGAAGATCAGTCCCATGGCCGCGCAACTGTTGTCGTCGCCGCGGCCGGCGATGCCGATGGCGGGCGTGCCGTCGCCGCCGGCAGTCACTTCCGGGAGCGTGCCTCCGCCTCCGACCCAATCCGATTCGTATTTGTCGTTCGGGTCGAGACGTCCGTCCTTGATCTTCATGAACGTCAGCGAGAAGGCGTTGACGGCGGCCACGGACTTGGTCGTGATCGCGCCGACCGCATAGCCCCGCCTCGCTTTCACGCGAATCTTCTGGCCATTGACTTTGCCATGCTGTTCGCCCAGCACCTCCTTGCCGTGCTCATCCACATAGATGGGGCGGAAAGCGGAAACGATGTCGCTCACGTTTGCCCACTTGCCGAGTCCCACTTCGAGGCCGACGAGCATTCCCTTTTCCGGGGCCGTGTCGCGGAACTGCGGGCCGGCGCCGCCAAAGATCCTTTCCGGCTGGGCCGCAAATTGCATGGCCGGATTATTGATCCGCAGCCCCGGCCGGCCTCGCAGTTGACGGGGCGAGGAAGCCACGCCCGGATTGGTCCGCGCGGCGGAGCCCCGGCGTTGCGGACGGGCGGACCCAGATTCACAATTTCAACGGCGCAAAGTCCGCTGTATTGCTGCGTGCTTCCAGCCATTGTGACTGTTTGGGTCGCGCCGGTCAGCCCTCGGACCTCGACGAAGTTGCCCATCTGGTGCGTTGCCGAGTTGGTGTTGGTGATCGCCGCATAGCCCGTCGGCGCGCTGCCCTCCGGCGCGTAGTAGTACGTCTTGTTATTAACGGTCACCTTTGCATTTGTTCCTAAAGTAGAATCACCTACATAGATGTACATTGTGTACTGCGCATATGGAATATGACTAATGGTCAAAGTCAATGGTTTAAAACCACCGCTGGAAACGTATCCGTTAAGCAATTGGTTTGTATTGCCGGTGTTCCAAACGCCGGTCGTGTCCTTCAGCGAGAACGTAGCGCCGCTATTGGCTCCGGAATTGTTAATTAGGGGACAGTCATCAAACGTGAAGCCGGCTAGGTTATTCCAGTTGCTCATCGGCGCTACTCCCGCTTCGCCGTCAACCGACCGGCCTCCGCCATTTAAATGTATGCCGATGCTTCCGGCAGTGGGGGCGGGACGTGATTCACCAGCGAGGGACGCTGCCGACGGGGCAGCCGGCTTGGCCGGGACCACGAGCGCTACGCTGTCCTGACGGTTGTCCGAGATCGCCTGCTTTCCATCTTCATCCTTCGACACGGACTGATGCAGAAATGCGACTGCGGTGACCTTCTTCTTCACGTTGATGTCGCCGCTGGCAACGCCGTTTTCAATCTTCAAGTGCAGCGTGTGGCAGCCCGGCAATCCGTCCAGCGAATCGGAAGGTTTGGGCTTATTGGAAACCGCGGTGGCGCTGAGATAACGGAATTCGGCCGACTTGATCTTTTGAAGCGGGTCAACGAGCGGGACGGTGACGTGGATCGTCATGCCGTCCTCGCCGTTTTTCGCGGCTTGCAATTCGGTCTTCGCCAGCCGGCCTTGCAATAGCCGCGAGACGGCCCTCGCCGGGACGGCGAAGCTGATGTTCTGGCTGTTGTCTTCCGTGATGCGGGCAACCGCGACGCCGACGAGTTGTCCTTGGGCATCGACTACCGGGCCACCGCTATTGCCGTGGTTCAAGGCGGCGTCAAGCTGCACGACGGATAGATTGCCGCCGTCGTCATTGCGAAGGCTCGAAACCGAGCCCTTGCCGACAGTAATCGCCGGATTGCGCTTGCCCGTGGCGAGGTCCTCGCCCAGGGGAAAGCCGAAGACGTAGATCGGCATCGTTTCCGAGGGCTGCGGCGAGTTGGCATATTGGATCGGCTTCAGTCCCTGTTTGACGCCCTTCACCTTGACGACCGCAAGGTCTTCATCGGGATCGACCGCCACGAGGCTGCCGGCCGCAGATTCTTCGTCCTTCATGCCGCTGTGAAAGACCGCGGTCACTTCGGTGTTCTTGTATTCGTGGACGACTACGCGGGCCAAATAGCGCGGCCTCTCCTCCTCCTGCTGTTGTTGGCCGAACCCCGGCATTCCCGGCATGCCCGGCATCATTGGTGGCATAAATGGCGGGGCGAAGCCGGGCATTCCTCGCCCGCGCCGCCCGCCCACACCTCGGCCGCTGTAACGTGGATCGCGAACGACGACGACTTCGGCGAGCTTGGGTTCGACGACGTGGCGATTAGTGACGATGTAGGCGGTATCGCCCTCGACGTGGATGACGAACCCGGACCCGCTGCCCGCCATGTCGCCCGCCTTGACCTTCACGAAAACCGTAGCCGCCTTGATGTCTGAGACGAGTTGAGCCGTAAGGGCCTGCTGCGCCTCGGCGGCGATCGGCAAGCATGTCAGAAACACAATCGTGACAATCGTGCAAATAACGCGTCGCATCGAATTCTTCTCCTGCGGGGCAAATGAAGGGCGAAAAGGATCGAGGTTTTGTCCGTGTTGGGCCGCTAAGCCCGCACGTTCGACGTTCGCATATTCTACTTTGGCATGCAGCCGATTGCAACAGCCATAGAGTGGTGCCGTTGGGAGAACGACTGTTTCGAATGCCGGCCAAGCACCATATAATTGGTCCGGTGATTGTGCTGATGTCCCCCCTGAACTCCCTGAGCCCGACCATTCTAAAGGCCGAAGTAATGTCCACACTTCTATCCCGCAATACGATATGTTCCGTAATCTGTATCGCGATTTTTGCCATTGCGGCGCTTTTGCCGACATCGCCGGCCGCGGCACAGCCGAGGGTCGTCGCCTATGTGCCGAATTGGATCGATTTGGACACGTTCGCCGAAACGATCGACTACGCCAAGCTGACGCACATCAACATCGCTTTCGAGAACCCGAAGAACGAGGCGGGCGACATGTCGTTCAATCGCAAGGACGCCGGCTTGATCGCCAAAGCCCACACGAAGGGCGTCAAGGTGCTTGCCTCAATGGGCGGCGGCAGCAGCAACAAGGCGATGAACGATCGGTGGCGCAGCTTTCCAGCGGGACGAATTGTGCTCGCTTTGCCAGCAAAATGGCCGACTATGTCTCACAACACAGTTTTGACGGAGTGGATGTGGACATTGAAGGGCCGGCGATCAACAAGGATTACGGGGCCCTCATTGCCGAGTTGGTCAAGGCGTGAAGCCCAAGGGCAAATTGCTGACGGCGGCCGTCTCCAAAGGCTACGGCGGCGCCAAGGTGCCAAGCTCCGTCTTCGAGCACTTGGACTTCGTGAACATCATGGCCTATGACGCCGCCGGGCCTTGGGATCCCAAGTCGCCCGGTCAGCATTCTTCGCTGGAGTTCGCCAAGGACAACGTGGCCTACTGGCTGGATCGAGGGCTTCCCCGACCAAAAGCCGTGCTGGGCGTTCCCTTCTATGGATATGGCTTCGGCGCGGCATTTCGCCGCGGAGGCTACACCTATGCCGCGATTGTGGCCTCCTACCCCGGCGCCGAGAAGGCCGACCAGGCGGGCAACACGATCTGGTATAACGGCGTTTCCACGATCAAGGCCAAAGCGAAGTACGTCGTTGACCAGCGTCTCGGCGGCGTCATGATCTGGTCGCTCAATCAAGACGCGAAAGGAAACCGCTCGCTGCTTTTGGCGATCCATGAAACGCTGGCGAGCCCGGCTGCGGCAGCTAGCTCGCAAAAGTAGCGGTTCAAAGTCCTCCCTCGCCGTAGCATGCGGGGAGCACGGCATCACTTGGAGCCCATGACCTTCGTGAATCGTGACATGCCGCAAGTGCAATGCGGATTATACACCGACCGCATGGAAAGAACGTCAAGATACGTTGCCGTCCGCTCGCAGCTTCTTTTTGCCCGCGTTGCCGTGAGGAGGCGTTTCGGCTTCCTCATGGTTGTCCGCGTCGGGCAACGCCTCACCGCCGGCCAGCAGACTCTCCAGGCGAGTGAGCACGGCCGCCCGTGTTGCAGGAGGTTGTCGAGACGCTCGCGCGGAGTTGCGCCGAGGGAAGCCAAGGTAGAATGTGCCCGTCTGGCCCGGAAGGCGCGGAGGCTGACTCAAGGGCCAAGAATTCGGCCGGCGGGAGAAAAACTCCTTGACGAATTCCCTTCTGGGGGGTATCGTAAAGGCCGTGATAGCCGCTCACCCGCTGCTTGGCGTACCAACATCCGTTTCCGGGCGCGGGGCCGGAGACGTTTGGCTGCCATGTGAGCAGCCACCGTGGGCACTGTGGCCCGCGGAAGCGATGGCCCGCGTTGAAACCGGAAGCAATAGCTCAACGCGGCGATTGTCACCCCGGGGAAACAAATTCCTGGTGTCTAACGGCGGAGTGACACCATGTTCCCCCGTAACCGCGGTACCTATATCGCCGTTGTGTCGGCCGGTTTCGCTGGCCTTTGCAGCGTATGACTTTCTGGACCAGTCCTGCCACTAAAGATTGAAGGAGATAGCGAATGTTAACCGCGTCCTCTTCCGGTTATCGAGTGGGCCGGTGGCCGGCCGCTTTCTTGGCGAGCTTTCTGGCCGCCACGTTATTGCTCAACGCCACGCCAGTCTGCGCAGTTGTGGTTTTATGAATGGAGCGCGTCATCCGGCGACTGGTCGAACGCGGGAAACTGGGGTTGGCTCTACCAGGGCGGCCCCCCCAATCCCACGAATCCGCCCGGGCTCGGGGATCAAACCTATATTAATAATCAGGGAACTGCGATTATTACACAACCGGGAGAAACCTGCGGCCTTCTTATTATTCTCTCGTCCGGCTTGCAAATAACTGGTGGCGGTCTCACGGCCGCACAAGAGTGTATCTCAGGCAACCCCGGCGCGGCGAGCATCGCGCAATCCTCGGGGACGAACTCGGCGCAAGGTCCACTTTGGGTTGGGGATTATGACGGCAGCGGAAGCGGCAAGTATTACCTCAGCGGCAGCGCGGCGTTGTCGGCAAACGGCGAATGGATGGGCAGCGGGACGGTGTACTCAGGGAATTGTACCGGCGTTTTCAACCAGTCCGGCGGGGTCAACAATAGTGGCTCAATTTTGGTTCTAGCCCTAGACACTGGCGACAGCGGGACGTACATCCTCAGCAGCGGCTCGCTGTCAGTTTCGGGAAACCTCTTGGTAGGCAACGGCGGCAGCGGCACGTTCACGCAGTCCGGCGGCACGAATTCGGTATCGGGCGCGGTCGAACTGGGCAGCCTTGCCGGCGGCGGGGGGACGTACAATCTCAACGGCGGGCTCCTTGTCCTATCACAAATGAGCCAAGGGCCGGGCACGGCGGCCTTCAACTTCAGCGGCGGGACGCTCCAGGCCGGCAGTGGCCTTTCCACGAGCCTGCCCATGACGCTTGGCACGACCGGTGGCGGCGCGACATTCAATACGGCCGGCTATTCCTTGACGGTTTCCGGGCGCTTTCCGGTCTCGGCAGCCTGACCCTAAATGACACCTCTGGCACAGGCACGCTGGTTCTTACCGCCTCGAACACCTACACCGGCGGTACGACGGTCAGCCGCGGGAAGTTGCAATTGGGAAACGGCGGCACGAGCGGCTTGGTCAGCGGCGATATCGTCAACAACGCCTCGGTCGTATTCAATCGCAGCGACAACGTAATGTATGCCAACGTAATCAGCGGCAGCGGCGGAGTTACCCAGTTGGGTCCGGGAATGTTGAGTCTCGTCGGCAGCAACACCTACACCGGCGGCACGACGGTCAGTGGCGGCACGTTGCAATTAGGCAACGGCGGCACGAGCGGCTCGGTCAGCGGCGATTTCGTCAACAACGCCTCGGTCGTATTCAATCGCAGCGACAACCTAGTGTTTAGCAACGTAATCAGCGGCAGCGGCGGGGTTGCCCAGTTGGGTTCGGGAACGTTGAGTCTCGTCGGGACCAACACGTATACGGGGGTGACAACGATCAACGGCGGCGTGCTTCGTGTGGGCGGACCGGAAAACCCGGGCGTCTCCGGCCCCTTCGGTGCGCAAGCCGCCTCCGCGACCGGCACCATTTTGTTCGGCGGCGGCACGCTGCAATACTCGGCCTCGAACCAGTTCGACTACTCCGGCCGCTTCGGCGCCGCCGGTGGCCAGCCGATCCAGATCGACACCAACGGCCAGACTTTGACGTTCGCCACCGCGATCCAAGGACCTGGCACGAGCCTGACTCTGAACGACAGCGCCGGCACTGGCACGCTGATCCTGACTGCTCCAAATACGTACACCGGCGGTACGACTGTTACCGCCGGCGCGTTGCAACTGGGCGACGGCACCGCCAATAACGGTTCTGTTCAGGGCGACATCGTAAACAACGGTGCTTTGGTCTTCGCGAACCCGGCGCCACAGTCCTACTCCGGCGTCATCAGCGGGACAGGCTCGCTGAAGATGGTCGGCAGCAGCACCATCACTTTGGGCGGCAATAATACATATTCCGGTCCAACTACAATCTATAGCGGCACCTTGCAAGCAGCTAATTTCAGCCCTTTGGGGAACTCCTCCCTGGTGACCGTTGTCGCGGGTGCCAGTCTAGCGTGGCAGGGTGGATGTGCAATAGCCGGCGCTTTGGGAAACGCTGGAAACCTCATTCCGACTGGCGCAAGCCCTGCTAGCTTGCAGGTCGGCGGGAACTTTAGGCAGACCTCGTCCGGCGCCTCAAGTATCCGGATCAATGGTACTTCGGCTTCTGGACAATTTGATTCCATCGCTGTTTCCGGCCCTGCAGTCCTAGCCGGGGGCCTTAACGTCGCGGTTGGAAATAGTTTCAAGCCAGTTGGTGGCGACGTTTACACCATCTTTTCTGCGGCGTCGGTAACCGGCTCGTTTAATAATGGGAGCGATTTCCTAGAGGCAACGCCCATTCTGGCTGGCTCGTCAGGGAATTATTTTGAGGTTGGTTACAACAGCACTTCAGGAACTCTGCTAGCCTTGACACCTGCGTCAGTCCTACAGAATTCAGTATCGTTTACCTGTACTGGAGCGACCGTAAGTGCAATTTTTACGCCTCGTTATGGGCTTACGCTCGCGCAGGCGGCATCGGTCTGCGGCTACATCGGATTCGACTGGCAACAGACTGTCACGCTACTGCCGGGCCCCAGTCCGTTTTTTGCGATCAGTAACCCGTTCCACCCGCTAACGGCGCCACCTTCTTTTCTTGATCCTCCACCGGGCGGGTATAAGCTTTGGTACAACAGCGGCGGTACGGGTACATATATTAGTAGGCCAGACAACAGTTACCCATTCTATTACGATCCCACTAATGGCGACCCATCAGATCCCACTAATGGCAACCTATTAGACCACGAATTCCCTGGGTCCCCGGATGCGACGACCCTTTGGTTCGAAGACAACCCAGGGGACCCGTGGCTGCCGACTGGCGCACATATGGCGTTCACAACAGCGTTGGTCGGGATTTTGCCGGGTGGCGTTGCGGGCCCTGATCTCTACGCAAGGAACTGGATCTCCACTTTCAATGGGACGGCGGGTAGTTGCGCCCTAACAAAGAGTTACTTTCCAATTGACCCCGGCAGTGGTACCGGCGGCGCCACTCTAATGTCAGACATCGCGTCGTTTTGGGCAGCGCCGGTAAGCGGCAACTGGAGCGATCCGGGCAAATGGACCTGTGGTCCGCCAAGCGCCGCAAGCATAGGGGCGGCACTTAACGCCCCGAGCGCCGTTCCGATTACCGTTAACCTCGACGAGCCGGTGACGCTGGGCATGCTGCAATTTGGAAACTCCGCAAACGACAACGTCGGATACACGCTGTTTGGCAGCGGCACGAACACGTTGACTATGAACAACTCCGGCAGCGGCGCAACGATCGTGGTTGCCGACGGCACGCACGCCGTCAACGCTCCGGTCATTTTAGAGGACAACCTTGCGATCAGTGGCAGCGGGACGCTTTCCTTCGGAAGCTCCAGCAGCATTACGGACAATGGCGGTGGCTACTCGTTGACGATGAATGGCGCGGGCGGCATTTTGATCTTGAGCGGCTCGGACAACTACAGCGGCGGCACGATTGTCGCGGCCGGCACGCTGATCGTCGATTCTAGTAATGCCTTGCGCGACGGGTCGAACTTAATCGTTGGCTCGAACGCTGAGGCGATCTTTGTGGCCGCCCAGCCTGCCGAAGCGCTGGATATGGCCACGGTCCCAGAGCCATCTACAATTGCTCTGCTTGGTGTGGGTGCGATCGCGCCGATTGTTTTTGGACGGCGATGGCGGAAGCAGGCACGACTGAGCTTGCCACGGCTAAATTACAAGCGAACAAAAACTTTCCGCCGATAGAGGAAGCCCGCGAAGGCAAACACCAACAGCAAACTTACGACAGCCAATACGAGCGGGCCGAAGTCGTGGAACTTCTTGTTCAGATCGCCGCCGACAAGCCGCCTGGCGACGAACTCGAAGGCACCCATCTCGGCCAGCAGGTAGATGGTGATGGGGTTCATGCCGATCCAGACGAAGGGCATCGCCCAGCGCCGCCAGCCAATGACGTCAACGACCACGTAGAACGCGGCGAGCAAGAGGCTCGCGTAGCCGCAGGCGACGAAGACGAAGGACGAGGTCCAGATTTTCTTGATGACGGGGAACTCGAGCCACGGCACCGCGGCGAACGGGTGCGCCCATGCCCAGCCGAGACCGGCAAGCGCACAGCCCGACACGGCGAGCAAGGCCGCCTTTTGCCACGGCTTTTGCCGGCCGTTGAGGAGGAGCATCCCCGCGAAGACGCCGATCAAGCAGTTGGCGATAGCCGGCAGGGTGCTTATCAAACCTTCGGGATCGTGGTCGCCGTCCCATTTGCGCAGCGGCAGGTAATTGGCGTCAACCCAGTTGGCAAGATTCTTACCTTCCGCGAATTCGCCAGCGGTTCCGCCCGGCACGGGCACGAAGGCCATGATCGCCCAGTAACCGAGCAGCAGTCCCACACACCAGGCGATTCGGCCGCGGAGTCCGAAGAATACGAAGATCAATCCTGCGAAGAGATATGCCAAAGCTATGCGCTGCAGGACGCCCAAAAGACGGATGTGATGGAACGAGCCGCCGAAGCCGCCGTACATGAATATGCCTAGCGCGTACAAGATCACGGCGCGGCGGACGATGCGGATCACCGCGCCTGATCTGCCCTTCTCTCCGATCGTGCGCGTGAGCGAGAAAACCAAGGACGCGCCGACCATAAACACGAACATCGGGAAGATCAAGTCTTCGAAATGAAATCCTTCCCAATCAGCGTGCTGCAACTGTTTGTGAATTGCGCCGATGAAGCTGTTATTCTTGCTCAGGTCCCGCAAACCTTCGACCAGTCCGTCCGCGCCGACAATCCAAAACATGTCGAAACCGCGCAGCGCGTCCAGCGACATGAGGCGAGGGGATGGTGCAGGCTTCAACGTTTGTGGATCGTTGGACATGGGGTATCCTATCGCTTTGAACGAATCATGGTGGGTCTTCGCTCGATTAGGCTCGCTTGACCCACCCTGCGGCTACTCACCGGTTCCGCCCTGCCAGTCCTTGGTCTGGAAGGGCGAGGCGGGCAGGCCCGCCTTGTTCGCAAGGTTCGGATTGGCGACGTTCCGCCAGCCGAAACGGACTTGCGCGGGCGCGGACACCTCTTTGGACTGAACCACGACCGCGTCGCCCTCGACCGCTGCTTCAGCCGGCACAAACTTGCCGTCCTCGCCGGCGATTTCGAACTCGCTCAGCGGCTTGCCGTCCCGCGACTTCAGCCCGCCCTCGGCGTGGGCGAACGTGAGCCGCACCTTGTTGCCGTCAATGCTCATCGACTTGTACAACGGCCCCGTGTAAGCGACGTCCTTACCATAGGTCTTTGCCAATGCCCAAAGTGCCAGGCGATTGCCGACATCGACTTTGTCCTTGGGATGAATGTCCTTGAGATCGTCGACCAGATCGGTCGCCACCGCCATGCCGGTGCCGGGGATCTTTAGCGCAGCCGTCTGACCTTCCCAGAGCGGAGGCAAGCTGCCGGGACCATATCCGGCCCAAGGCGCGATCTCGACATAGTAGAAGGGGAAGTCGTAGCCCCAAACGTGCCGCAAGCCGCCGATGAGGGCCTTCATCTTGCCGGCATATTTCAGACCGTTGCCGACGTTGGCTTCGCCCTGATACCAAATTACGCCGCGGATGGCGAACGGTTTTAGAGGGGCGATCTGGCCGTTGTAAATGTCGCCGTTCTTCTTGTCGCCCGGCGTGAACCGCTCGATCGGTTGTCCGCCCCAGGCGCTCTCGATCAGCCCGACCGGCACGTTCAATTCCTTGTGCAGGTTTCTGCCGAAGAAGTAGAGGGCCGCGGAGAAACCGCTCCAACCGCCGGCGGCGATCTTTTTGGGTGTGCATTGCACCCACTGGCTCTTGACGTCCTTGGCCGGCTGGCGGGCCTCCGTTTTTGGCACGAGCAAGAGACGGATCTCGGGATTATCGGCGGCGGCGATCTCCTCCTTGGCCTTGTGTACCATGCCGATGCCCATCTCCATGTTCGACTGTCCGGAGCCGACCCAGACCTCGCCGATGAGGATGTCGTCCAGTTCGATCTTGTTCTTGCCGTTGATGGTCATGCGATGGGGCTTGCCGTCGGCCTTCATCGCCGGCAAGACAACCTGCCAATTGCCATCGGTATCCGCCGTGGCCGTGGCCGTCGCCTCGTCGAGCTTCACGGTGACCGTTTCGCCGGCGGCCGCCCAGCCCCAGATCGGCAACGGCCGATCGCGCTGCAAGACCATGTAGCTGTCGATCACTTTTGGCAGAGTAACGTCGGCCTTGGCCCGAAGTGGCACAGAAACAACTAATAGGAGGGAGACAATGGCAAGCAACCGGAATGCGCGGTTTTTCATGAAGAACCCCATAACTTGGCAGGATGTTGTCTGGACTGAAACGCCGCTCCGAGTCGGCTGACCGCTGCTTGAAGCGCGGCCAGCCAATTGGCACGGCGGCTCCATTGTCCATCCCGCATCGAGCCGCGTCAACTAGACCAGAATTCAGCGTGTGCCGTGCGCCAAGCACCGGTCGCGTCGGCGTTACGTCGATTGATTATTTCAGCGCCGGAACCGCTAATTATCGCGTTTTCGGCCTGTTTTTCGGCCTACTCGCTGCCAAGTTCAGCCTAAAGGGCATAGGCGGCCGTGGACGAACTTTACCTCGGGCTGCCAGCGAGAGTAGAATAATCGTTGTCCGATGATTGTCAACCGGAGGGTAGTTCCGGGAGTCCGTAAGCGAGCTCGAATCGATCGTATCGGCGAAATACTCTCGATACGACCGCGATTCTCTTGCGGAGGCGGCTGGGGTCGCCGTGTCGGTCGTCGGACCCAAAGAAAAGGTCCACCATGAAAACGATTTTCAATCCGTTACGCCTGCGCACGTCGCTATTCAATGGTTTGTTCCTGTTCTCGTGCATGGTCTTGTTCGCCGCCGCGTCACGGACAAACGGCCAGCAGCCCCCGGCAAATCCCGGCACTCCGGGCCAACCGGGCGTCCCGGTGGTCGGGTTTTTTCAGCAGCCCGTCGGCGGCGTATCCATCCGGCCCGACGGCCTCTTGGAAAACGCCGCCCCGGACGCTTTGGGCGAGCTCGGCAAGGCCCGCGCGCGGCTGGTAGGGCAAGCGCCGGCCGACTTGAAGGGCCGGGTCCCGCTTCGCAAGGTTTCGCTCCGCCGTCTCGAAGCAGCCCTTGCCGCCGAAATCCAGGCCGGCAAGCCGCTGCCGAGCGAGATGGCCTTGCTGGGCGGACTGCAACATATTCGTTACGTCTTCGTATACCCCGAGCAGAAGGACATCGTGCTCGTCGGGCCCGCCGAGGATTGGAAGGTCGATGACCGCGGCAACATCGTGGGCAAGACGACTGGGCGTCCAGTAATGAACCTGGACGACCTTGTGATCGCGCTTTGCGCGGCTGCCGGCGCCGACCGCGGCGAAATCGCCTGCTCGATTGATCCTACCGACAGCGGCCGCGCGCAATTGCGGGGCTACGTCAAAACACTGCACACGATGGGCGACCAGAAAACCATCGAGCAAGGCATTGAGTCCGCCCTGGGGAGGCAGCAAGTTTCCGTCTCCGGCGTCCCGGCGTCCAGTCACTTCGCCGCCGTGCTCGTGGCCGCCGATTATCGCATGAAGCGGCTGGCGATGGCCTTCGATCGCGCTTCGGTCAAGGGCCTGCCCAGCTTCTTGGAAATGTATACCGGCAGCGGCACCGGCATGAGCAACATGATGCCGCGGTGGTGGCTCGAACCGAAGTTCGACGGCCTCGTGCGCGACGCCGACGGGCTGGCCTGGGAATTTCAAGGCGCGGACGTGAAGTGCATGACCGAAGAGGATTTTCAGGCCGCCAGCGGCGCCCGCGAGCACACCGGCCGCGCGAATCCGATCGCCCAGCGGTGGGCCGACAACATGACCCGGCGCTACGACCAGCTTGCCGTGGCCGAGCCGGTCTTCGGTGAACTACAGAACTGCATGGAGTTGGCGATCGCGGCGGCGTTGATCGTTCGCGAACAACTGCCCCAGAAGGCCGATTGCAGCCTGCCCACGCTGCTGGACGGCGCGTCGATCAAACCCGCGGAGCTTCATGCTCCCGCGCAGGTCGACAGCCGCGTGAGCATGTTGCGCAAAGGGCACAACTGGATCATCAGCGCCTCCGGCGGCGTTACGATCCATAGCGCGGAGATTGTCGCCCGTGCGAAGTCTAGCCCGACCGTCAGCACCGCGCACGATAAACTCGCTCCCGCCGCGTCGTCCAGTTGGTATTCCAACTGATCGGTAGGTTCCTCCTGCCGGGAGGAACGTAATACGTCAAACAGTCGTGCAAACTGGATTCCGTTCAGTGGGTTCGATCCGCATTGGTCCCGCTCGGCAAGCGGGACCTACCCGGCGCTTCCCTTCCGTTCGCCGCTCCGCCACAATGGGGTCATCGACTTCGTTCGAATGCCCCGTTTTCTGGAGACCGATCATGCTTAAGGCGACCAATACAGTTACTCGACGTGACGTTTTGCAGAGTTCCCTTGCCGCCGGCGCGGCGGCCGCGCTTCCTTGGATCGTGCCGGCTTCCGTGCTGGGCGGCTCGGAGCGGCCGGCCCCTTCGGAGCGGATTACGCTCGGTGTGATCGGCATTGGTCCCCGCGCCACGTTCGACCTGGGCTGCATGCTCAAACTGAACGATTGCCACTGCGTGGCGATATGCGATGTTCAAGCCAGCCGCCGCAAGGCGGGCAAACAGCTTGTCGACAAGCATTACGGCAATCAGGACTGCAAGCTCTACCGCGACTTCCATGAACTGCTAGCGCGCCGCGACATCGACGCCGTGCTGATCGCCACCGGCGACCGCTGGCATGCGCCGCTATCCATGCACGCCGCCCGTGCCGGCAAGGACATCTATTCGGAAAAGCCGTGCGGCCTGACGATCGGGCTTTGCCAGCAGTTGGACGACGTCATTCGTCAAACGGGCCGCGTCTTTCAGGCCGGCACGCAGCGGCGCAGCGTGTCGAACTTCCAAGCGGCCGCGCGATTGGCCCACAGCGGTAAGCTCGGCAAGCTGCACACGCTTTTCGCCTCGGTTTATACCCCGTCGCTCGACAACTCCTGGCTGCCGGGCGAACCGACGCCGCCGCGCGATGTTTGCGACTGGGACATGTGGCTCGGCCCGGCGCCTTGGCGTCCTTACAACAAGCATTACGTCAACGGTGGCTGGCGCGGCTACTGGGATTTCGACTCCGGCGCGAAGCTCTTGGACTGGGCGGCCCACACGATCGATCTTTGCCAATGGGCTAACCAGACAGATGACACGATGCCGATCGAGTACGAGCCGGTGGCCAAGGGCATCCACGCCCACTATGCCAACGGCGTAAAGCTGGTGCTCGATTTTCTCGACACACCCTTCGGCCAACGGCCCGGCTGGGTGCAATCGTTGGGAACTTGCCCGGTGCGTTATATCGGCGACCAAGGCTCGGTGGAAACGGGTGACGCCGGCGGGATCGTCGTCCACCCAGCCGCGCTTGACGCAGAAGTGAAAGAGGAGAACGCGAAGCGCCACTCCGGGCTGGACATTGTGGCCCATGCGCGGAACTTCTTCGATTGCGTGAAGTCGCGGCAAAAGCCCGTGGCCAATTCCACGGTCATGCGCCACTCGCACATCGCCTGTCACGCGGCCGCCTTGAGCTGGGTCCTCCAGCGCAAATTGAAGTTCGATCCGGCGAAAGAAGAATTCATCGGCGATGACGAGGCCAATGGGCTAAAAAGCCGCGCGGCGCGAGCACCGTGGGCGGTTTGACAACGAGGGTGATATGCCGGAAGCGAAAAATCGCTTGCTGAGGTTTTGGGTCACAGCGGGAATCCTGCTGGCATTTGTTGGTATAGACTACGCCACGCCACAGGTATTGTACGCGCACCGCGGTCCCGATTCGCAGTGGCCGATCGCCCTCGTCCTCGGCGCCTGCATCGCCCAGGTGACGCTGATCGCCGTTTGGGCCGTCTTCGCGCCGGGAAATATTGTCGTCCGCCTGCCCTGGTCGCTTCTATTGGGGCTAGTAATGTGGTACGTTTTGACGATTTCCAGCCGAAGCGTGCAGACGTATTACAGTCCCTACCAAGAGAGCGGCATTGCCGAGCTGGGCATCAATCTTCTGCTGGGCATCACCGCGCTGCAGGTTCCCCTATGGATTGCAAAGCGGACGTTTCGCTATCGCATGCTCGCGCCTGGGGAAACGGCCGCGCCGACCACGACCGAACGGTTTCAATTCCAGATCAAGCACATGCTGATCGGCACGCTGGTTCTTGCGCTGGCGCTATCACCGTTGCGAATCGTAATCCCCGGTTCCATCCTTCAGCATCTGAGGCTCGAATGGCAAATGTTCTTCGCTGTCGGCGTGGTCATCGTAGCAAATCTGCTGACGACGCTGCCGTGCCTTTGGGGCGGGTTTGTATCAAACGCCAAGCTAATCCCCTTGGGATTCGGCTGGCTTTTTTACTGCCTGTTTATCACCGGCCTGGAAATTGAGATGATTTTCGCGGTTGAGCGTGGTGGTCCGAATTGGGGCGAGGCATTCGGCCTGACTTACCTCGTGAATGTAACGCAAGGGGCATTGGTATTCGGCGTAATGCGAGGCTACCGCGCCTTGGGCTATCGCATGGTACGAGCCCCACGGCACATGCCATCCGCCGAGCAACTGCAAGAGACTTGGGAAGCGGTGCTTGTCGAACCCGAGGCCGATTCCAACGAAGAAAAACGTGATGTAGAATAACGTCTGGTTCGAATCGCTGAGTCCAATACCAATCGAACATTCACAAGGAGATCGCTATGCACGGTTCCGTTCTTTTTACATTCATGGTCATGCAAACCTTCCATATCGGCGGCACGGGC
Source organism: uncultured Planctomycetia bacterium (assembly GCA_963707295.1). Classification (GTDB taxonomy): domain Bacteria; phylum Planctomycetota; class Planctomycetia; order Pirellulales; family Thermoguttaceae; genus JANXQG01. The sequence goes on along the minus strand of CAVPPL010000004.1, from coordinate 1,856,761 downwards.
GGTTGGGACTACCTGACCGTCGATGCGGAGCATGGACTGCTGTACGTGCCGCGACAGACCCACACGCAGGTCGTCGACGCCAAAACCGGCAAACTGGTCGCCGACATTAAGGGGCAAAAGGGCAATCACGGCGTGGCCATCGCGCCCAAGGCCGGCCGCGGATTTATTTCTGATGGGCAAGATGGTTCCGTGGTCATTTTTGACCTGAAGACCTACGAAGTGCTCGGCAAGGTCAAGGCCGATGAGGATGCCGATGGCATTATCTACGATCCGCACAACAACAAAGTCCTCGTCGTCTGCGGCGATGCCGGCAAGCTGATCCCGATTTCGCCCGACGTCGATCCCACATCCGGCAAGGCCGATCCAGCCATCGACCTGGGAGGCAAGCCGGAGTTCCTTGCCGCCACGGAACGAAGAATCTACGTCAATCTCGTCGACAAGAATCAAGTGGCGGTCGTCGATTCCAAGACGATGAAGGTCATCGACAAGTGGTCCACGGCCCCGGGCGGCAACCCCGTCGGCATGGCGATCGACCCGGTCAAACACCGCTTGTTCATCGGCTGCCGCAATCCGCAGAAGCTCATTGTCATGAGCATGGAGAATGGCAAAGTGCTGGCCAACCTTCCCATCGGCGCGGGCGTCAACGCGACGGCGTTCTTCGACGGTTACGCCTTCGCATCCTGCCGCGACGGCACACTCGCCGTTGCCCACGAGAACGCCCAGGGCAAGTTCGTGATCGCGCAAACCGTGACCACGAAGCCCGGCGCGAAGACGATGGGTGTCGATTCCAAGACAAAACTCAACTATCTACCGACGGGCGAACAAACCAGCCAACCGGGCGCTCGCGGGCGTCCCTCGTTCAAACCCGATTCGTTTATGATCCTTGTTGTAGGACCAGGCAGGTCATAGCGCCGGTTGCCAACCCGCGTCCGCCCACAATTCGCCGCTGACCGCCGAGTTGGCGATCATGAAGCAGATCGCGTCGGCGATTTCTTCCGGGCGGATCAGGCGGCCGAGTTGCGTGAATGGCAGGACCTTCTCGCGGATCAAGTCGTCGCCCATCTTGTGTACCATCGGCGTATCGGTGAAACCGGGGTGAATCACGCCGCAGCGGACGCCGTGAAACATGGCTTCCATCATCAGCGTGCGCGCCGCGCCTTCCAGGCCCGCCTTGGTGGCGGCGTAGGCAATTTGCCCCTTATTGCCGCGCGACGAAACCGACCCGATGAAGACCACGGTGCCCTGGATGTGTTCCTCCGCTTTCCAGCGTTTCAGGCCGCGGGCCTGACGGTCCTCGGCGATGCGGCCGAGCATTTCCAGCGCCCAATAGATCGGGGCGATGAGATTGACTTCCACGACGCCGCGAAAGTCCTCGACCGGATAGAGCGCTACCTTGCCCGTGGTCTTGTCGATCTTGGCGGCCAACGAATCGCGCGTTATGCCGGCCGCGGGCACGAGGATCTGCACCTTGCCCCACTTGGCCTGGATGTCGTCGAATACCTGGCGGCGGAAGCCCTCGTCGCTAACGTCGCCGACGCATGCCACCGCCTCGACGCGATTGCGGGTGAATTGATTGATGGAACCGGCCAATTGCGCGGCGCAGTCCGTACGATCGATAAGACCGATCGCTTTCACGCCGCGGCGGACGAGTTCCAAAGATACGGCCTCGCCGATTCCGCTGCCGGCGCCCGTGACGATTGCAACTTTCCCAGGAATGTCCATTTCTTGAACCTCGGTTGGAGAATGGGGACTGCCAAACGCGGCCGGATTGCCGCACGTCGGCAGCCTCTAAATTATACTGGCCCTGGCGCAATTGCAATGCCCATGTTTTGCATTTGCAAAAACAAAGTTAAAACATACATAAGTCAGGGGGTGGTATATTCAAATGGGCAAAAATAAATCGTTTCTAGGGGATTGACCAAGTGGAATCATGTATTACAATCTCTATTATCAGATGATTTTTGCGGAGACACTAAATTGTCAACCGACACGGCAACCGACAACCGAAAGCAAGTGCAACTGCGGCGATACCCCAACCGCCGCTACTACGACTCCGCGCGCAGCCAGCACCTCACGCTGGAGGAGATCTTCCGCCTCATTGCCGAGGGGAGCACCGTGCAGATCAACGATTCCAAGACCGGCGACGACATCACCACTCGCGTGCTCGCCCAATTGATTCTGGAGCAGGCGCCCGGCAAATGGGCGGCGCTTCCCGCCGAACTTTTTCACCAGATCATCCGCGCCAACGACACGTTGCTGCAGGAGTTCGTCGACAAGTATTTCCATCGCGCTCGTGGCGTTCGAAAAATCGCAGCGAGAATTCGAACAGTACATGCGGCAGGCCCTGGGACTGAGCAATACGCTGCTCGCGATGAATCCAACGCCGTGGGGCACAAATTGGGGCGGGATGATGCTCGAGCCGTTCATGCGGGCTTTTCTCGCGAATCAAAACGGCGAAGCGTCCGCTGCCGTCCCGGCTGCGGTTGGTCCAGCCACATCAGATGCGGAACCGCACTCCAACGGCACCGCTACCGACCTGAAGACCCAAATCGAAGAGTTGAAACATGAAGTCCACGAACTCCGCAAAGAATTGCGGCAAAAATAATCGACTTTCCCCATTTGTTTCGTTTCCCAATAGGAGGTTTCCCATGGCAAGCCCTACCAACAGTGAAGAATTGTTCCGTCAGGCAACGACCGCCTGGCAAACAGCCGCCGAGGCCGGCGTCAAAATGCAGGAGGAATGCGCCAGTGGGTGCGGCAGATCTTCTGCGAATCGTCCACGCTCACCGACTGGTACGAGAAAGGCGAGAAGGTGATGCACGAGGCGATCGCCCAGAGCCAGGTGAATGTCGACGAGGCGATCAGCCTGATGAACCAGCAAGCCGAAGCGAGCCTGAAACTCGTTCAAAAGGCGATTGAGGTCCGCGACGCCGAATCGCCGAGCGAGGGCCCCAAGAAGCTGGCGGCTTGGTGGCAGGCGGCGCTGGAGACCATGCGCATCAACAACCAGGCAGTGCTCACGGCCAACAGCCGCATCCTCAACACGTGGTCGGAAATGGCCCGCAAGGTCAATGGAGATGCCGCCAACACCATGGCCGACCTGGCCAAGAAGACCTCGGAGCAGGCCGATCGCATCGCCAAGGTCTCGATCGACCGCGTCCACGAGATGGCTCGGTCCGCAGCCGGCGACGGTCGCTGAACGGGTCCATTGCGGAAGTTGGATGGCGACGAAGTCGTTCACTTGTAGTGACGTACGCCGCGCTATTGAGTCCTAGCGAGGATGTTTATGAGCAGCGCTAATGATCCTATGAGCGCCTGGACGCGGTTCTGGATGGACTCGGCCGCCCAGGCGATGCAGTTGTGGATGCCGGCCGGTTCCACGCAGTCGCCCGAGCTGATACGCAAGGCCCGCGGCGACATGCTGCAAATGTGGAGCGACTGGTGCGAGCAGTGGATGCGGTCGCCGGCCTTTTTGGAATCGCAGAAGCAGATGCTGGACGGCAACCTGGCGGTGCGGAAGCAGTTCCGCGCCGCGGTGCGGAAGATGCAGCGCGAGATGCAACTTGCCGGCCGGGAGGACATCGACGCGCTGGAAGCGGCCATCCGCCGTAGCGAGCGCCGCATCCTCGATCAACTGGACGAAATGTCGGCGCAAATGCAGGCGATGGAGGCCAAGATCGACCGCCTCGGCCGGCGCGGGCGGCGCTCGCCGGACGCCGACAACGCCGCCGGCGCCAACGGCGCCCGCCGGAAACGACGGCCGGCCGAAAAGGAATAAGAGCGTAGACGCGGCGTCCCGCCGTGTGGGTTAAGCGGCGGGACGCCGCTTCCACGGACAATTCGCAAGCTGGAAAACATCATGAGCGACGCCAACGGATCGGCCTGTAGCCAGGCTCCAAGAGCCTTGCTGGACGAGTGGATTGCCAACTTCCGCCGCGCGGCGCTCTTGCCGCACGTCGCCGCCAAGGCCCAGCGCGTGAAGACGGGCGCGACGCCTTCGGAGGTCGTCTTCGAGGAAGATCGCATCAAGCTCTTGCACTATCCGGGCGACGGCAACATCAAATATCGCACGCCGCTGATCTTCGTTTTCGCGCTCGTGAACCGTCCCTATATTCTCGACATCCTGCCGAATAAGAGCGTCGTCTCGCACTTCGTCAAGGCCGGGTTCGACACCTATCTCATCGACTGGGGCGTGGCCACCGACGCCGACCGGCACCTCACGTTGGACGACTACATCAATAGTTATCTCCGCACGATCGTGAAGTTCGTCCGCGGCCGCAGCGGTTCCAAGCAGGTGAGCCTGCTGGGCTACTGCATGGGCGGTACGATGAGCACGATGTTCACCGCCTTGCAGCAGGAGTACGTCAAGAACCTGATCCTCCTGGCGGCCGGCATCGACTTCTCCACCCGCGCCGGCCTCTTGAATCTCTGGTCCGACCCGAAAATGTTCGACGTCAACGCCTTCGTCGACGAGATGGGCAATTGCCCCGCCGAGTTCCTGCAAGGCTGTTTCCAGATGCTCAGCCCCGTGCGGAACATCCTCGGCAAGCCGATCACGCTCATGGAGCGGATGGACGACGAGAAGTTCCTCGAGGAATATCTCACGATGGAGAACTGGATCAACGACAACGTGCCCGTGCCCGGCGAGGTCTTCCGCGATTTCGTCAAGAGTCTTTACCAGCAGAACCTGCTCGTAAAGAACCGGATGCGCGTAGGGCGAGAGACGGTCGATCTCAGGCGGATCACCTGTCCGGTGCTGAATCTACTTGCCAGCCAGGACACGCTCGTCCCGCCTTCGCAGAGCGAGCCCTTCAACGAGCTCGTCGGCTCCACGGACAAGAAGACGATCGAACTGCCGACCGGTCACATCGGTCTGGCGATGGGGTCCGCCGCGCAGCGCGAACTCTGGCCGCAGGCCGTGGCGTGGCTGGCCGAGCGGTCGTAGGCAAGTGTTGTAGGTGAATGCTGCCGCGGGCAATTGGTTGCCGGTGCCGGCGCGTCTATCTCACCCGCTTTATTTCATCCGACGATCTGTATTCGAGCTCGTGGGCAAGCGATTGTGCGTATCCCTGCAGGTCGGGGAAAAGGGTCGCGCGGCTCTATAGCGACAATTACTTTTCCGGTCTGACGACAATTAGAATTCCCGGTTGAGGCCAGTTGAGGCTGGTCAGATAGACTGTTGCAAGTCTCCGTAGGAGGGGGACTTGCAATGGTCACGGATGAGCAGGTGAAGCGGTTGTGGCAGGTGTTGTCGTCAGGGAAGACTCTGGTTCAGTCGGCAGACAAGGCGAGCATGGACGAGAAGACGGCGAGGAAGTATAGGCGGCTGGGTCGGCTTCCCAGCGAAGTTGTGCCGGATCGCTCGTGGCGGACACGGGCAGACCTGTTTGCCGAGGTGTGGCCGGAAGTGCATGCGCAACTGCACGAGGCGCCTGGCCTGGAGGCCAAGACGCTGTTTGGAGCGCTGCAGATCAAATACCCGGGGAAGTTCGACGAAACGCAGTTGCGCAGCTTTCAGCGTGGCGTGAAACGTTGGCGAGCGACGGCCGGCCCGGCGAAGGAGGTGTTCTTCAGCCAAGTGCATCATCCGGGACGGTTGTGTGCGTCGGATTTCACCCACATGGAAAGCCTGGCCGTGATCATTGGCGGGCAGTCGTTCGACCATCTGCTTTACCACTTCGTGCTGACGTACTCGAACTGGGAGTCGGTGACGGTCTGTTTTTCCGAGAGTTTCGAGAGCCTCGGCGAAGGACTTCAAGACGCCCTGTGGGAATTGGGCGGCGTGCCCGAACGACACCGCACGGATCGGATGAGCCTGGCGGTCAACAACGGATCGGACATGAAGGAGTTCACCGCGCGGTACAAGGGACTGTTGGGCTACTACGGGATGGAGATGGAGAAGATCCAGCCCCGGGAACCGAACGAGAACGGAGATGTCGAACAATCGCATCGGCGTTTCAAGGAAGCGGTGGAGCAGGCCCTGTTATTGCGTGGCAACCGGGACTTCGAGAGCCGTGAAGCCTATGGACGATTCTTGAAAGAGCTGGTGGCGGTTCGCAATGCGGGCCGTCGCAAGCGGCTGGACGAAGAGTTGCCTGGCCTTCGGCCTCTGCCGGATCGGCGACGGGAGAGCTGCAAGCGAATCCCGGTACGCGTGGATACGGGGAGTTTGGTCCATGTAGACCGAAATGTTTATTCGGTTCCCAGCCGCTTGATTGGCGAGCGGGTCGAGGTGCGATTGTACGTGGAGCATGTCGAGGTCTGGTACGCCCAGAAGGAGATGGAGCGCTTTCCGCGTTTGCGCGGGCGGAACAAACACGCCATCAACTACCGGCACATTATCGACTGGTTGGTGCGAAAACCGGGGGCTTTTGAGAACTACGTTTACCGGGAAGAGCTGTTTCCCACGAGCCGCTTTCGCATGGCCTTCGACGCCTTGCGGGAAGCGCAGCCCAAGCGCGGTCACAAGGAGTATTTGCAGATTCTCTATCTGGCGGCAGGCCACGGCGAGACGGCCGTGGACGAGGCGTTGCGAACGCTTCTAAACAGCGGCCAGCCCGCGACCCGGGCCGCGGTCGAAACGTTGGTCCAGCGGGCCGAGGAAGTTCCGGCGGTCACCGAAGTGACCGTCGAAGTAGTGGACTTGTCGGATTTCGATGACTTGTTCTTGCACAAGGAGGTGTGGGATGGGTGCGAAGGGGGATTTGAAAGAGAAGTTGGCGGCTTGCTTGCGGGAACTGCACTTGCCGACGTTTCGGGAGTGTTTTGAGGAACTGGCCCGACGGGCATTACAGGAGACGGCCAGCTACGAGCAGTACCTGTTGGAACTGGCCGAGCGGGAATGCCAGGGCCGCTTGGCAAAGCGGACCGAGCGGCTGCTGCGGGATTCCCGTTTGCCGCTGGAGAAGGATCTGGCGAGCTTCGACCTGGCGCGGTTGCCGGCGAAGGTCTCTCGCCAAGTGCGGACGCTCATGGAAGGCTCGTTCGTGGACCGCCGCGAGAACCTGTTGTTGTTCGGCAAGACCGGATCGGGAAAGACGCACCTGTTATCGGCGATCGCCCAGGAATTGGTTCGCAACGGACGGAAGGTGGTCTCATGGTCGTGTGCCCTGCTGGTTCAGGAACTGTTGGCGGCCAAACGGGATCTGAAGCTCAACCGGGTGCTAAAGCAGATGTCGAAGTGCGAGGTGCTCTTGATCGACGACATCGGCTACGTGCAGCAGAGCCGGGAGGAGATGGAGGTGCTGTTCACCTTGTTGGCGGAACGCTACGAGCGCGGCACGGTGATGCTGACCAGCAACCTGCCGTTCTCGAAGTGGGAGACGATCTTCAAGGATCCGATGACGACAGCGGCGGCAATCGACCGCCTGGTGCATCACAGCGTGATCTTGGAGTTGAACATCCCGAGCTACCGGTTGGACGAGGCCAAGCGAACCAAGCCGCCCGACGCGGCCTGAGATTGGCGAGGGCCACCCGCGGCGGCGTGCGGCCCCCCCTTTTGTTTCGCTCCGCTGCGCTGCGACTTCACAAAAGGGGGGGCCGCACGCCTCTGGTTCTCAACCGGGAATTCTAATTGTCGTTCAAGGGGAAGAGTAATTGTCGCCGAAAGGAGGGTCATTGACAGCCTCCAAATCGCCCGTTTTAATGGGGTTCTGGTCGAATTGGCCTTGAACGCGGCCCAAGGGAGCCTATAATTTCGCCGCTCACGATCGGCTGACCACGGAGAATGGGGACCGTCCGCACTTCTCCGACATATAATTTGAAATACCGCAAGCGGGTGTAGCTCAGTTGGTAGAGCACGACGTTGCCAACGTCGTTGTCGTGGGTTCGAACCCCATCACCCGCTCTTTCTTTTTGGATAGGAGCTTGCCATGGCACAGGAACACGAACACGACGACGAAGACGCAATGGACGAAGCGGGCGGCGATCAGGCCGTCGGTGTCGAGGAGGGTGCGGAAGAAGGCGGCGAGGATCAGCCCAAGCTCGATCTCGAAGTCAAGATCGACGACCGCAGCGCCTGCGAACGGCACATCACGGTCACCGTTCCCGCGAGGACATCGATCGCTATCTCGACAAGGAGTTCAGCGAGTTGATGCCCGACGCCCACGTGCCGGGCTTCCGGCCCGGCCACGCCCCGCGCAAGCTGGTCGAGAACCGCTTCCGCAAGGACGTGGCCGAGAAGGTCAAGGGCGCGCTGTTGATGGACAGCCTGGCCAGATCAACGACGATCAGGACCTTTCGGCGATCAGCGAGCCCGACTTCGACATGGAGTCGGTCGAGGTGCCCGAGAAGGGCCCGATGACCTTCGAGTTCGATCTCGAAGTCCGGCCGGAGTTCGACCTGCCGCAATGGAAGGGGCTGCACATCGAGAAGCCGGTGCGGGAGTTCACCGACGCAGACGTCGACAGGCGTTGAAGCGGCTTCTGGCCAACCGCGGCCGGCTGGTGCCGTTCGATGGCCCGGCCGAGCCGGGCGATTACATTACCACGAATCTGACCTTCAAGCACGGCGAGACAGGTGCTGGCCAGCGCCGAGGAAGAGGTCATCCGCATTCGCCCGGTGCTCAGCTTCCGCGACGGCAAGATCGAGGGCTTCGACAAGTTGATGACGGGCGTCAAGGCGGGCGAGACCCGCCAGTGACGAGGCACGATCAGCGACGACGCCGCCAACGTGGCGCTTGCGGGGCCAGAAGGTGACCGGCGATCTTCGAGGTGCTGGAAGTCAAGAAGCTGGAGCTGCCCGAGCTGACCCCCGAATTGCTGGAAGAGCTGGGCGGTTTCGAGCTCGAAGCCGATCTGCGCGACGCGATCAAGGACAACCTCGTGCAGCGGCATGGATTACCAGCAGCATCAGGCGTGCCCGCGAGCAGATCACCGCCGCGCTGACCGTGGCCGCCAACTGGGACTTGCCGCCGGGCTGCTGCAGCGGCAGAGCCACCGCGAGTTGGAGCGGGCGGTGATGGAATTGCAGCGCAGCGGATTCAGCGACGAGGAAATCCAGCCCACGAGAACGCTTTGCGGCAGAACAGCCGCGTCGCCACGGCCCGGGCCCTGAAGGAACATTTCATCCTCGAACGGATCGCCGAGGAGGAGGAGATCGAGGCCGACGAGGACGATTACGATACGGAAATCGCGCTGATCGCCGCGCAGAGCGGCGAAACGCCGCGGCGTGTGCGTGCCCGGCTGGAGAAGGGCGGCTCGATGGACGTGCTGCGGAACCAGATCATCGAGCGCAAGGTGATCGATCTGATCCTGGCGAACGCCGGTTTCAAGGAAGTGCCCTATCGACGACCGAGGAAAGCGACGTGGCCGCATTGGACCATGACGGCCGGCGGCGGCGAGCAGTCGAACATTCCCGAGGCCAAGCCCGGCGAGCGACGAACCGATCGACGAACTCGAAGAAGCACGCGGCGAAGTCAAAGGCGGACGCGGCGAACGGTAATGTAACGGATTTAACGTAGGGTGGGACCAGCGAGCCTTGGCGACGCACCGGCCCACCATACTCGATTAATTAAGGAATCTCTGGTGAGCCGACATCGCTTGAAGCGAGCTTGTCCGACCCTACGGATGCGAACCACGGCATCCTATCGCGACTATCAGCGGCAGCGGCAGATGACGCTCGGCGATCTGCTGCTGGAGAACCGCATCATTCTCCTGCAGGGCGAGATCCACGACGGCAACGCCAACGAATTGGTGATGAAGCTGCTGTACTTGCAGAGCGAGAACCGCCGCAAGGACATCCACTTCTACATCAACTCGCCCGGCGGCAGCGTCACGCGCCACGCTGGCCATTTACGACACGATGCAGATCCTCAGTTGCCCGGTGGCCACCTACTGCGTCGGCCTGGCGGCCAGCGGCGGGGCGGTGCTGCTGGCCGGCGGCACCAAGGGCAAGCGGTTCGCCCTGCCGCACGCCAAGATGATGATCCACCAGCCCTACGGCCAGGTGGGCGGCCAGGTTTCGGACATCGAGATCCAGGCCGAGGAAATCCTCAAGACCCGCGAAGTGCTCAACGAGATCCTGGCCGACGCACACCGGCCAGCCGATCGAGCGGATCGCCAAGGACACCGACCGCGATTTCTACATGACCGCCGAAGAGGCCAAGGACTACGGCCTCGTCGACGACATCCTCACCAAGCAGACGGTCGAAGCCGAGGACGAGGAAGAAGTGAAGCACGCCGGACGTAGCATCCATCGCAGCCACGATGTCCATGCCCTGATTCCCTACGTGATCGAGAAGAGCGGCCGCGAAGAGCGGGCGATGGACATCTACAGCCGCCTGCTGAAGGACCGCATCATCTTCCTCGGCTCGCAGGTCAACGACGAGGTGGCCAACGCCATCGTCGCCCAGCTGCTGTTCCTGCAATCGCGAAGACGCCAAGGCCGACATCCACCTGTACATCAATTCGCCCGGCGGCAGCGTCACCGCCGGCCTGGCCATCTACGACACGATGCAGTTCGTCACCTGCGACGTGGCCACCTATTGCGTCGGGCAGTGCGCCTCGATGGGCGCCGTGCTGCTGACCGCCGGCACCGCCGGCAAGCGCAACGCCCTGCCCAACGCGCGCATCATGATCCACCAGCCGCTGGCCGGCATGGAAGGCACCGCCGAGGAGATCATGATCCACGCCAAGGAGTTCAGCAAGGTCAAGGAACGGCTCAACCGCATCCTCATCAAGCACACCGGCCATCCGCTTGGAAAAGATCGAGAAGGACACCGATCGCGACCGCTTCATGTCGGCCGAGGAAGCCCTGGAATACGGACTGATCGACCACGTGATCGAGCACATGGAAGCGCCGAAGGCGGAGTAGAGAAAAAGCACGAATGACGAATACCGAATGACGAAAGAAATCCGAATGCCGAATGCCCAAAGCGCGATGCGATAGCGCTAGGGGTTTGGTCGATTGAATTTGTTTCGACATTCGTCATTCGACATTTTGGTTTCTAACACGGGGGGCCGCGGCAAGGATGCCGTGATAGCGCAATGATTGCGAGGGCCTTATGAGAATCGCCAATGCCGTCGTTCTCGCCTTGCTGGGCGTCGTTGTGGCAGGCTGCCGCAGCGATCCCAACGTCGCCTACTTGGAGCGAGATAACAACAGCAAGGAGCTGGAAATCTACCGGCTGAAAGGCCGCATCGAGGACCTGGAGGAGCAGCTCAACGCCGCCACGGCGCCGCAACAAGGTCATACCCGCCCCGGGGCTACGGGCGCAACATCGCCGCCGCCGGGTATGCTCGAACCGGCGCCGACTTTCACGCGGCCCGGTCCCGCGCTGATCCCGCCTTCGAAGACGCCTGCCGAACCGGCGATGCCCGGCATCGGGCCGTTGAACATCTCGCCGGGAATCGAAGCTCCGTCCGGCGATGTTCCCAATACGCTCCGCGCTCCCGCCGGCAAGGAGCCGGGACGAATTCCCGCGCCGGGCGGCGCGTCAATTTGGCGGCCGTCCGACGTGCGGCTAGCCAGCGCGACCTCGCTCTTTGACAATCTAACCGTGGCGCAAATAACCTTGCACCCATCGCTCACCGGCGGCATCGGCAGCGGCGCGGCCGGCGACGAGGGCCTGCTGGTCGTCGTCGAACCCCGCGACTTCGCCGGCAAGATCGTGCCTCTGGCCGGCGAGACGAGCGTGGCGCTGATCGATCCGGCCCTCTCGGGTGAAGAGGCCCGGCTGGCGCGGTGGGACTTTTCCGCCGCGCAAACCGAACGAATGCTCCACACCGGAAGCGAGCCCGGCATCCACCTGCGGCTGAAGTGGCGGTCGCTGCCTGAACACGACCGGCTGAAGGTCTTTGTGCGTTATACGACTCGCGACGGCCGCAAATTGCAGGCCGAGCAGATTATCGCGGTGGCAACGGGCGATGCCGTCATGCAGCCGGACATGGCGGCGCAGTCATCCCGACCGGCGCGACCAGCGCCAACCGAGCGATACGCATCCGGCGGCGCCCGAGCGGCCGCAATGGTCGCCCGATAGGGATTGATGCGCGGGTCTCGCCGTTTACTCGTTTCGCGCGGCAGGTAGCCGTCGTATGGCCGGCGGCTCCGCAACTTCAGCGTTCTTTCGCCCGGGGCCGATGATAGTGAACGATACCTACTCGTTCCCTCTCCCCAGGACGAAAGCATGTCGCAGGAACTACTGCAAATTGTTCTTCCCTTGACGTTTCTTGGTGCGTGTTGTCTGGTCGGTCACATCATAGTGCAATCTCATCGCGACCGGGCGGACACGGATACCTGGCCGCATCCGCCGCGGCGCAGCCGACCGCAACCGCGCGAGAAGCTGGAAATCCGCCGCTCATAGCCGCGAGTGGTATAATCCTCGCATGTCCACTCTCCTCGACCTGCCGGAAGTTGCCGCGCTGGACGCCCGCCGCGGCCTGATCCGCATCCCGCCGGAGATCGACGTGCCGCTCACCCGCCGCGTGCGGCAGATGATCGACACGGCCGACTTCCGCCGCCTGGCGCGGATCAGCCAACTGGGCCTGGTCTCGCTGGTCTACCCGGCGGCGCATCCACACCCGCTTCGAGCACTAGCCTGGGCGTCTACCGCCTGGCGCTGCTCTACCTGAAGCAGCTGGCGCACGACGAGCGCTTCCAGGCGGCGATCAGCCCGGAAGATGCCGAGGTCTTCCTCGCCGCCGCGCTGTTGCACGACCTGGGGCACTGGCCGTTTTGCCATCCGATCGAAGACATCGGCCTGCCCGGCGTGCCGAGCCACGAGTTGTTCGCCAACAGCTTTCTGCTGGAAGGCGAGATCGGCGACGTGCTGCGGCACGACTGGAACATCCAGCCGCGCGACGTCGTCGCCCTGCTGAGCGAGAAGCCCCGCGACACCGCCTCGCGGATCCTGGCCAGCCATGCTCTCCGGCCCGATCGACATCGACAAGATGGACTATCTCTACCGCGACAGCCTGCACGCGGGCGTGCCTTACGGCCGGCACTTCGACCAGCAGCGGCTCTTGGGCAGCCTGTGCCTGAACCGCGCGGGCGACGGCCTGGCGATCACCGACAAAGGCAACACGGCCGCCGAGCTGATGGTCTTCGCCCGCTATGTGATGTTCAGCGAAGTCTACTGGCATCACGGCGTCCGCGCGGCGACGGCCATGCTGCAGCGGGCGTTTTATCTGCTTGCACGGGGCGCTGGACCTCGACGCCTGTTCCGCATGGCCGAGCACGAGTTCGTGGCCGAGATGCAGCGCGCGGCCGGCGCCGGCCCGGCGGGCGAGTTGCTGCACGGGCTGTTCGGCCCGACGCGGCAGCTTTACAAGCGGCTGGCGCAGTACAGCTTTTCGGAGGACGGGCAGCTTTACGAGCGGCTTGCCCGGCGGCCGTATCCCTGGCTGGCGGCCTGCTGCCGAGCAATTCGCCGCGTTGGCCAGCACGGCATTGGGCCGGATCGTGGCCCCGCACGAGATCCTCTTCGACGCCCCGCCGGTCGCCCGCGAGGTGCAGATTTCCATCGAGATCCAGTTCCCCAAGGAAGGCACGCTACCGCCCGCTGGCCGAGGTCTCGCCGGTCGTGCGCACGTTGGCCACCGAGCAGTTCGACGACTACGTGAAGCGGGTTCGCATCTTTGCCCATCCACGGCTCGTGACTGACCTCCGCCGGATGGCGAACCTGCCCAAGTTGCTAGAGCAGGCGATTGAGAAGATGGGCTAATTACGTTTCCTCTTGCCGCGACGGGGGGCAATAAGTAGAATCCGCAAACTCCGTCGGGGGGCAAGGATCGCGCTCCGCCGACACTAGTAAATCCACGTGCCCCATTGAGCACGTAACTACTTGCCGGAATTGCACTTATGTCCGCGGAAGGGAAGCCGCAAACGGAATCCACCTTGCTGGGTCGGCCGCTGAAGCTCTTGACGCTGCTGGTGGCCCGGTTTCCAGTTTCGGTCATAACGGTCTCCGGCCTCCTGGTTGCCTTGTCGCTGGCCGGAGCACAACTCGGCCTCGGCTTCCGCACGAGCCGCGCCGACCTGCTCAATCCCAAGAGCGAGTCGAACCGCCGCTGGAACGAGTTCGTCAAGGAGTTTGGCGATCAGGACGACGTGACGGTCGTCGTCTCCAGCAAAGACCCGAAGGCCGTGCCGCCGATCCTCGACCAGTTGGCCGACGAGCTTAATAACCAACCGCGGTACTTCCGCCTCGTCCAGCACAAGATCGACGTCGCCAAGCTGAAATCCAAAGGGCTGTACAACGACCAGGTCAGCTTCAAAACCCTTCAGGAAATCGACGGCTTCTTGGACCAAACGCAAGGCTTGCTCCAGGGCGACATGAGCTCGCTCAACGTCGGCGGGCAGATCGCATGGTTTGCCGAGCAGATTGACCACGTCAACCCGAGCCAATCTTCCGCGTCGCTGCAAGGCACCCAGGAGCAGCAATCTCGCTCGCTGAACATTCTGGCTGCCGCCCTCAGCCGGCCTGACCAGTACCAGTCGCCGTTTCCCGCCATGTCCGCCCTCTCTTCGATGCGCGATGAGCGGCTTGACTCCGAATATAAACTCTGCAAGAACGGCCGCGTCGGGCTGCTGGCTCTCTACCTGGTAAAAAACGAGAAGTCGGACACCTTTACCGAATACTCGGAAGGGCTTGCCGCGCTGCGGCAGATCGTCGCCGACGCCAAAATCCGTCACCCCGACGCCTGGGTCGGCCTGACCGGCATCCCCGTCATGGAAAACGACGAGATGGAATCGAGCCAATACGCCATGGCCCAGGCCGGCGTCCTCTCGTTCCTTGGCGTGGGCCTCCTCTATGTCGCCGGCTTCGGCTGTGTGCGGCACCCCGCGATGGCGCTGGCCTGCCTGCTCGTGCCGATGGGCTGGTCGTTCGGCTACATCCTGCTCACGGTCGGGCATCTCAACATCCTCAGCAGCGCGTTTGCCACGATCGTCATCGGCCTAGGCAGCGATTACGGTGTCTATCACATCGCCCAGTATCTGCGTTTGCGGGCGGAGAAGATGAGTACCTTCGAGGCCCTGATGGAAACCGCCCGCACGGTCGGCCCTGGACTGACGACCAGCGCCGCGGCCACGGCCCTGGCCTTCTTCACCATCGGGCTAAGCGATTTCCCCGGCATCGCCGAGTTGGGCATCATCGCCGGCGGCGGCATCATCCTCTGCTGGCTCGCTTCGCTGACCACGCTGCCCGCGCTGATCCACTGGTCGGACGCCCATCGCGCCCGCTGGCCGGTGCCCGCGCCGCTGGATGTTTACGCCTGGGTGCGCCCGCTGGCGAACCGGCCGCGGCTCGTCGTGGCGGGCTATGTCCTCTTCACTGGCTTCGTCTGCCTCGGGCTGAAAGACCTCTGGTACGATCACAACTTGCTCAATCTCCAGGCCAAAGGTCTGGAGAGCGTCGAACTGGAGAAGACGCTCTTGGAAAGCGATTGCGGGGCGTCGTTCGCCACGGTGATGGCCAAGAGCCGAGAGGAAGTCGTGTTGCGAAAGGCGATGTACGCCAACCGCGAGCTTTGCCCGATGGTCGATTCCGTCGATGAGATCGCCACAATTATCCCGGCGGACGTGACCGAGAAACGTCCGATCATCCAGCGGATTCACGATCGACTGGCGGCCGCACAACTCCCTCAGCCCGGCCGCATCCCCGTCGTGCCCCGCGAGCATCTCAACCGCGCCTTGGAAACGCTGCAAGGCGTCATGTTAGCGATGCAAAACGCGCGACGAGGCGGCGCAATTACAACAGATTCGCGGCCTCATCGCGGCCTCTCGGACCAGGAGTACTACAATCGTCTAACAGCCTTCCAAGAACGTCTAGCGGCGGACACGCTGCAATGCCTCCACGCCTTGCGTGAAGTATCGAACCCTGAGCCGCCCGTGTTGAAGGACTTGCCCGAGGGCGTCGTGGGGCGGCTCGTGGGCAAGAGCGGCTACTACTGCATGCAGATCCACACCAAGGCCGACATCTGGAACATGGCCGAAATGGAGCAGTTCGTCGGCCAGTTGCGGGCGGTTGACGATCGCCTGCACGCCGACCACCCGGCCATCGACACGGGCGTGACGGGCAATCCGGTGCAGGTCTACGAATCGTCGCGTGAAATGATGTGGGGCTACGAGAAGGGTGCGTTGTACGGCGTGCTTATTGTAGTGGTGGTCGTCTGGTTCGACTTTCGCAGCATCCGCATGACGTTGCTCGCCCTCTTGCCGCTGGTGACGTTCGAAAGTCCAGCTCTTCGGCCTGATGGGCCTCTTGGGCATACCGCTCAATCCGGCGAACATGATTGTGCTGCCGCTGATCTTGGGCATTGGCGTCGATACGGGCGTGCAGATCGTACACGATTACCTCCGCGAGCCGCGTCCCTACCGCATGCCGCCTTCGACCTCGGCGGCGCTGGTGATCAACACGCTGATGAACATCGTCGGCTTTGGCGCGCTGATGATCGCCTCGCACCGCGGCCTGCACAGCCTGGGCCGCGTGCTCACGCTCGGCATGGCCTGCTGCCTCTTGAGTTGCCTGGTCATGCCGAGTCTGCTGCAGATACTGCCGGACATGCGGCCGAAGCAGCGCGAAGAAGAGCCGCCGGTGCTCAAGGTGTTGGACTCAGGGATCGAATTGGCGGACGGCAGTAACGTGCCGCAAGGCCAGCTCATCCGCCGAAGGGCGGCGTGATTTGACCCCGAAGGGGTCCGAGGAATTAGCCGGGGGCCCGCAGCGCGCCCCCGGTAGCAAGCGCATCGCCATTTCACGACCCCGGAGGGGTCGCAGCGGCGCCCGCCGCACACACCTGCGACCCCTCCAGGGTCGATTGCCTTTCTTTCGTTAATCGCAACCCCGAATGCGCTGTGGTCCGGAGCTAATTTCTCTGACCCCTCCGCGGTTGATTTCGGTTCGCGTTATAATCCAAATGTCATGACCGAACCGGAATCCCAACTCGTCGCCCCGCCGACCCGACCGCCATTCCAGTTCAGCCTGCGGACGCTCTTGCTGCTGTTCGTTGTGCTGGGCTCGTCGCTGGGCGTGTTTGGAGCGTGGGGAATCGTGGTCTTTACCCTTGTCGTGGGGCTGGCGATCTACGTCAATCGCGTACAGTCGCTGATCTCGTTAGCGTATCTCGTATTGGCGATTCTCTGCTTGGGGTGCCTTTGGGGATTGCTCCTGCCGGCAATCGCGCGCGCGAGCCAGGTCTCCGCGCATCATGTCTAAACCGAACGCACCAACTTGGACTGGCGTTACAGAACTATTACGCGACGAATGGCCATTTCCCGCCGGCATACACCGTCGACAAGGAGAGCGGCACGCGGCTGCACAGTTGGCGGACGCTCATCTTGCCGTACTTTGACGAGACCTACATCTACAATCAAGTTGACCTTGCCCAGCCTTGGAACGCACCGAAGAATAAGGCGATTTGGGACTCGCCGAAGAACAAGATTGATCTGGATTACCTACACCGGTATTACGTCTGCCCCAGCGATCCAAGCTCCGCGACGCCGGGAAGCGTGCAAACGAATTACGTTGCCGTCAT
This sequence comes from uncultured Planctomycetia bacterium, assembly GCA_963707295.1. Lineage (GTDB taxonomy): Bacteria > Planctomycetota > Planctomycetia > Pirellulales > Thermoguttaceae > JANXQG01. The sequence continues at coordinate 1,839,287 of CAVPPL010000004.1, read as the reverse complement.
TTGGCCCGGCACAGCCTGGGCCGGCGACAAGCCGATGAAGCTTTCGGACTTTGGCAACGATGCGTCCAACACGATTATGCTCGTCGAAGTGGCGAACTCCGGCGTCGCCTGGGCGGAGCCGCGCGATCTTGAGCTGGATGCACAGGGCATCACCGTCGGCGGTGCGCCGGCCCTCGCCGTTTCAAGCCACCACGGCCATAGCGAGGACTTCTTCTTCACCTACGATCATCCGGCCGGCGCCTGCGTGGCGATGGCCGACGGCAGCGTGCGCTTTCCTGCCGCCCGCCGCCCTCTTGCCGGAGAATCTGCCAATGCTTCTCCGCATCGGCGGTTGCAAGCAAGAAGACCTCGACAAGCTCGACGCGTCGTTCGTGGAGACCCGGCATCTGAAATGGCGCAACATCGCCGCGCTGGCCGTCTGGCTGCTATCGGTCGGTGCGCTGCTGACCAAGGCAGTGCGGAACAGAAAGCGCGCCACGAAACCGGCTATGGTATAGCCTCTAATCCTTGGCTGGCCGCGCGGTCGAATCGGCGGCCTCGCCGCCACTGGCTTGTGCCGGTTCAAACTCTACCCAGGCGTCGCCCAGCAGGCTCGTTCGCAGCCGCGCGACTTCGTCGTGGCGGATCGTGTATTTGTCGCTGATCCGCAGCGTAACGAGGACCTGGTCGTCCGGCGCCATGACAATATTGGTCACCTCGCCGATGCGGAGGCCGCTTTTCTTCACCGGCGCGCCGTCGGTAAGCCCAGACGCCGAAGGGAACTTCACGTGTACCGTGTAGCTCTTCTCCAGCAGCGAGGGCATACCGCCGAACGTCACCGCCAGCACCGCAGCCACGAGGATAGTTCCCAGCACCGCCACGCCGACTCGAAACTGCATAGCTCTTTCGTTCATGGCCCGACTTGTGGAAACTGTCGTTTCATTCAAAGGATGAAACAATTCTATCCATCGGCGGGCTTGCTCGCTGTTTACCGCCTATCAGGCTTTCCCAGTGCTGCGGCTACTGCGGACGCCGCAATCTGCAAAACGTGGCTGGCAAAATGCATGGAGGACGTAGTTCGTCAGTGCAGTTTCGGCCAGGGGCATGCCGACGTGAATCGAACGCAAATTGGCTTCCTTTCACGACTTACGTCAACGCTTCTGGATTCATCAGCAGCAGTGGCACGACCATTGCTTGCTTACCTCGTCCATTCCAAAGTTGGCGAAGGAGAATGCCGTGGAGGAAGTTGCAATAGTAGTCGTTTTCGTGGCCCTGATCGTCGCGACGTGCGGATACCTGCATCTCCAAAATCGGCTTTAGTCCACGTCGGCGTCTGGAACTGGGGACTTCACGGATCGCGGCTGCGATCGGAAGGTTGTTATTCAAGATCGCGAGTCGCGACCAAGGAGAAGAATTATGAGTTATTTGGCACTTCACGGACAATCCTATCCGTCCGATTTCACCGAGCGGCACGCCTGGACCGCGCAAGACAACCGCGAACTCGCGGCATTTATCGCACAAGTCACGTGCATCGTCGTTGCGGCCGTCATTCTCTACGCGCTCGGTCCCGCATTGGGATTGCTTTTGGTGGCGGGATGCCTTGCGGTTTGGGCGTTGCTGCGGCGGTCGGGCGGTGCGCCAATGACAACGCCGGCACCGCCAACAAGAAAGAAATCGCCGACCGCTCGGCTTCCGCAGAAACTCCAATAACCAACGGCGGCGCGCGCCGGCCCGATAGCGACCGTTCGCCGCGCGGCGATCTCGACAAGACGGTGCGGCTAGGCGCGTGAGACGCCATGAACATCCTCGTCTCCGACAGCGATGCGGCCGTCCGGCAAGCGATGCGGATCATGCTGGAATCGTGGCGGCATCGCGTCGGAGAAACGTCGAGCGCCGTCGATACGCTGGAGGCGGTGCAAAACGGCTCGTTCGATCTAGTCCTGCTGGAGCCGCCGGCGGACGATGCTCGCGGCTGCGAGCTTCTGGCAAAACTCTTCCGGCTAGCGCCGGGCCTGCACGTCGTCGTTCACGGATCGAAGATCACGGTTGCCGCGGCGGTGGAAGCCATACGTTTTGGGGCGTTTGACGTTGTTTCTCGCCCCGCGCCGCGCGATCAACTCGGCGCGATCGTGCAACGCAGTGCGCGTTCGCACATGCCGGCGGCCGAGCACGCGGAGGCATCGCTCAGCCCTTTCGCCCCGGAAGCCTGCTTTCAATCGCGGTCGCGGGAGTTTCGCGAAGCGGTCGTCCGGGCGGCCCAGGCCGCCGAGTCGGACGCCGCCGTGTTGCTCCGCGGCGAGCGCGGCACCGGAAAAAGCCTGTTCGCACGAGCTATTCACACAGCCGGCAAGCGGGCCGCAATGCCCTTCGTCGGCATGTTGGCCATGGAACGCTCCCCGCTGGCCTACGAAAGCGAGTTGTTCGGGCATGTTCGAGGCGCATTTGCCGCCGCAACGTGCGATTCCAACGGTCGAATCGCCGGCGCGGAAGGGGGCACACTCGACTTTCACGAAATTGGCGACATGCCGCTGGGCGTGCAGTCCAAGCTGTTCCACCTGCTGCAAGACAGATGTTATGAACGCGTTGGCGAGCAATTGGGGCGAGCGGCCGACATTCGCGTCATTGCCGGCACGCGCTACGATCTGCAATCGGCCGTGGCCGCGGGTCGCTTCAAGGAGGACCTGTTCCGCGCCTGTCAGTCATCGAAATCGTCCTTCCTCCGCTGCGCCGCCGCCAAGTCGACATTCAGCCGCTGGCCGATCACTTGCTCGGCCACTTTGCTCGAGTAAATCGCAAGGCCCTCTCGGGTTTTACGCAGACCGCCCAGCAGGCGATGCTGGCCTATCCGTGGCCCGGCAATGTGGGTGAGCTGCGGCAGGCCGTCGAACGGGGAGTTTTGCTTGCCTCCGGCGCACTAGTTGACGTTTCGCAATTGCCTGCTTCCGTCATACGCAATGACGCCCCGCCTAAGCAGCCGCCGGAAATCGTGCCGCTGCGAGACGTTGAAGCCGAATGCATTCGCCGCGCCCTGGCCTGGACTGCAACCGTCGAAGAAGCCTCGGCCCGGCTGGGCATCAACGCCAGCACACTCTACCGCAAGCGCAAACGCTACGGCATCTGATGGTTGTGACTTGCGAGGCAACCTCAACTCGTCTGTCACCTTCTCTTAACTGACGGCACTTGCAAATCGCGACAATTCTGTCGTGCAAATTGCCAATCGTCCGTGCAAAGTGCCATGTGAATGGCTTGCAAAAAAGCAGACCCCATCGCCGTAAACTATTAGATGATCGCAACTTACGAAAATCTGAGATTCGCGGCACGAATGTTGCATTCCAACGCGGCAACTTAAAATCACGTTCCGCGAGGAATGAAGGGAGACTGACGGTGGATCTCGTTTACGTCGCAGCCATCATCGGCTTTTTTATCGTGTGCATCGCTTACACCTATGCCTTCGATCGGATCTGAGCAATGGAAAACATTATCGTCGGAGTCGTTTCGCTGGGCATCCTCATTTACTTGTTCTGGACGTTGATCCGGCCCGAAAGTCTTTGATGGCCCTGTCGACGTCGCTGGGAGTCTGGCAAAAAGTCCAAGCGTACTCAAGAAAGTAACGGCCCTATGCATTACATGACATTGTCCGGCTGGATTCAGTTCCTGTTATTCCTCGCAGCGCTGGCGGCCATCACCAAGCCGATGGGCGTTTACTTGCTGCGCGTCCTGGACCCGGACAAGGAAGGCGGCCTTGGTTGGCTGGAAAAGATCCTTGGCCCTTTCGAGCGGCTTGCCTACGCGGTGATGCGGGTCAATCCGAAGAAGCAGCAGAACTGGAAGCAGTACTGCCTGGCGATGCTCATGCTGGGCATGGTAACGATGCTCGTAAGCTACGGTTTGTTCCGCATTCAGGACGTGCTGCCGCTGAAGGCGAACATGCCGAGCCTCGCGCAGACGGTTGACAAGAACGATGTCATCGGTGCGCCGACCATCGATCCCAAGACCGGCCAGTTGACGGCCGGCGGCAAGATTCCCGGCATCATCGCCTTCATCCAATCGATCAGCTTCGCCACCAACACGGACTGGCAGAGCTACGAGCCGGAGCAGATGTATACGCACTTTTCGCAGATCGTCTCCACGATGCTGCATTTCTTCTTCTCGTCGGCCGTCGGCATCGGCGTGGCGGCCGCGCTGGTCCGCGGCGTCGCCCGGCAGCAGACCAAGAGCATCGGCAATTTCTGGGTCGATCTGACGCGGATCACGCTCTACCTGTTCATTCCGATCTGCCTCGTCTATGCGCTGCTGAACATCTGGCAGGGCATTCCGATGAACTTCAACCATTACACGTCGGCCGCGGTCTTGGACCAGAGCACGGCATCCGCGCCCAGCCAGGCCGTCACGCAGACCATCGTTCAAGGCCCGATGGCGGCTTACGCCGCGCCTAAGGTGCTGGGCCTGAACGGGCCGGGCATCACCGGCACCGACTGCGCCCATCCCTTTGAGAACCCCACGCCGCTCAGCGAATTCCTGCAATTGCTGCTCTTTTTCTCCGTTATCTCGGGCCTGCCCTATTACTATGGCCGCATGATCTACTACCGCATGCATGGTTGGAACATCTGGATCGTGATGTTCACTATGCTGATCGTCACGAACCTGATCACCTGGTACGCCGAGGCCCAGCCCAATCCGCGCTTGACCGCGCTTGGCGTGGCGCCCGCAAACTGCAACATGGAGGGCAAGGAGGTGCGGATCGGCGTCGCCAACTCGGCCACCTGGGCCAACAACGTCACCATCACTGCCGAGGGAGCGAACAACTGCCAGCACGATTCACTGATGCCGCTCAGCGGCTTCATGCTCATGTTCAATATGCACTTGGGCGAGGTGATCTACGGTGGCATCGGCAGCGGCCTGTACACGATGCTGGTTTTCATCTTCGTTTCCGTCTTCCTGGCCGGGCTAATGATCGGCCGCACGCCCGACTACTTGGGCAAGAAGATCGCCGCGTTCGACGTGAAGTGCTGCTCGCTGCTCTTGCTGATGATCGTCATGGACACCGTTGGCTTCACGGCCTGGTCGTGCGTCTGCAAGTGGGGTACGGACCATAACACCAACAACGGCCCGCACGCCTTCAGCGAGTTGTTCTACGCCTACAGTTCCGGCACGGCGAACAATGGCACGGCCTTCGGCGGCGTCGGCTACGCGCCGACCACCACTGCTCCCGATCCGGCTGACAACACCAAGCAGGTCACCGTCTACGACACCACGACGTTCAACTGGACGCAGTCGTTCTGCATGTTGATCGGGCGCTACTTTGAAATGATTCCCGTGTTGGCGCTGGCCGGGGCGCTGGCCGCCAAAAAGGCCGCGCCCATGCACACGGGCAGTTTCCCCGTGGTAGGGCCGACGTTCTGCCTGCTCGTGGCGGGCGTGATCATTATTGTCGGCGCGTTGAACTTCCTGCCGGGCCTCGTGATGGGTCCGGTCATCGAACACTTCAAGATGTACGGATCGCAAATCCTTTACTAGCGCGGCGCACGAACGCGCACGCATGCTTGTTTCTGAACCATCGAGGAATGTAATGACTGCCAAAGCGCGACCCCTGTTCGACCGCGAGATCATCGTCCCGGCCATTTTCGAGAGCTTCCGCAAGCTCAACCCGGTGCATATGGTGAAAAATCCGGTGATGTTCGTCACCGAGGTGGGCGCCGCCGTCACCACGCTCGATCTGTTCTTTGCGCGCACAGCGAGACGGCGTTTGTTCTGCAGGTCTCCATCTGGCTGTGGTTCACCGTGCTCTTCGCCAACTTCGCCGAGGCGATGGCCGAAGGCCGGGGCAAGGCCCAGGCTGAAACTCTGCGCAAGAGCCGCACCAAGACGCGAGCCAAAAGGCTTAATCCGGACAACTCGTTCACCTGGCGCGATGCGGAATCGCTACGCAAAGGCGACGTGTTCGTCGTCTCGGCAGGCGAATTGATTGCCGCCGACGGCGAGATCATCAAAGGCGCCGCCACGGTCAACGAATCGGCCATCACCGGCGAGTCGGCGCCAGTCATTCGCGAAGCGGGCGGCGACCGATCCGCCGTCACCGGCGGCACCAAGGTGCTTTCCGACGAGATCTCGATTCGCGTCACCGCCGACCCCGGCGAGTCGTTCATGGACCGCATGATCGAGCTCATCGAAGGCGCCAAGCGGCAGAGGACCCCCAACGAAATCGCCCTTTCCATCCTGCTCTCCGCGTTGACGATCATCTTCCTCTCCGTCGTGGCGACGATGATGGCCTTCGGCATCTTTACGCACACTTACCTGGGCGATACGCCCGCGTACGACCAGGTGAGCCTGAACTTCTCGGTCACGGTGCTCGTCGCGTTGCTGGTCTGCCTGATCCCGACCACCATCGGCGGGTTGCTCTCGGCCATCGGCATCGCCGGCATCGACCGCATGGTGCAGAAGAACGTGCTGGCCATGAGCGGCCGCGCCGTGGAAGCCGCCGGCGACGTTGACGTGCTGCTGCTGGACAAAACGGGCACCATTACGATGGGCAACCGCGAGGCGACCGAGTTCATCACCGCGCCAGGAGTTGATCCCAAGGAATTGGCCGAAGCGGCGCAACTCGCCAGCCTGGCCGACGAAACGCCCGAAGGACGCAGCATCGTCGTGCTGGCCAAGGAGCAGTACGGCATCCGCGGCCGCGAAATCCACCTTATGCCGCACGCCGTCTTCGTGCCCTTCACCGCGCAAACGCGGATGAGCGGCGTCGATATCGACGGCCAATCGATCCGCAAGGGGGCCGCCGATAGCGTCTGTAGGTGGATCCAAGCCCCGTATCCCAAGGAAATCAACGAGGCCGTCGATCGCATCAGCCGCCTCGGCGGAACGCCGCTGGTGGTAGCGCGCCAGGATAAGGCCCTGGGAGTGATTTACCTCAAGGATATTGTAAAGACCGGCCTGCCCGAACGCTTCAAGCGCTTCCGCACTATGGGCATCAAGACGGTGATGATCACGGGCGACAACCCGTTGACCGCCGCCGCGATCGCCAAGGAAGCCGGCGTGGACGACTTCCTCGCCCAGGCCACGCCGGAGGACAAATTGGCGCTCTTGCGCAACGAGCAGGCCAAGGGCCACCTCGTGGCCATGACCGGCGACGGCACCAACGACGCCCCCGCGCTTGCCCAGGCCGACGTTGGCGTCGCCATGAATACCGGCACGCAGGCCGCCAAAGAGGCGGGCAACATGGTCGACCTCGACAGCAATCCGACCAAACTGATCGAGGTCGTCGAGATCGGCAAACAGATGCTGATGACCCGCGGCGCGCTGACCACCTTCAGCATCGCCAATGACGTGGCCAAGTACTTTGCCATCATTCCCGCCATGTTGATGGGCGCGTTCCCCGAAGTGGCCCCGCTGAACGTCATGAAGCTGCACACGCCGCACAGCGCCGTCTTGAGCGCGGTGATCTTCAACGCGATAATCATCATCCTGTTGATTCCGCTGGCCCTCAAGGGCGTCAAGTTCCGCGCGGCGTCGGCCGTTTCGATCCTCCGCCGTAACCTGTTGATCTACGGACTCGGCGGCATCATTTGTCCCTTCCCCTTCATCTGGCTGATCGACTGGATCGTTTACTGGCTGCATTTGGCGTAACGAATGTTTTCGACACATAACCGCGGGTGGCACGTCCCTGAGCTTGCGAAGGGCGTGGCATTCCGCAGAAGAACGAACCATGACCAACGAACCCACTATAACCAACACGCAAACCGCCTCTGCCACGATCGAAGCCACCGATAACCGCGGCGGCTCGATCTTCGGCCACATCTGGGCCTCGATCGGCGCTACGCTCGTCCTTGGGGTCGTCGCCTGCGGCCTCTATCCCTTGGCCGTCTGGGCGTCGGACAGGCCGTCTTCCCGGTGCAAGCCAACGGTTCGCTCGTCGACAAGACCGGCGCCCCCACCACCGACGACAGCAAGGCCGTTGGCTCGCGGCTCATCGGCCAAAACTTCGCCCTGCCGGGCTATTTCCATCCGCGGCCCAGCGCGGCCGGAAGCGGCTACGACGCCAGCAGTTCCGGCGGCACCAACCTCGGTCCCTTGAGTGCGAAGCTCATTCACGGCACGACCAAGAACTATGCCTTCACCGTCTTCGCCGGCGGCAAGGAATACGTCGACAAGTCCAAAACGGCCGTCGCTCCCGTCGCCGGGCGGGTCCAAGGCACGGTGGCGGAAGTGACCAAAACGACGATCGCCCTCACCGCGTCGGGCACAGGCGCAAAGACTGCCTACACGCTCGATCCGGCCGTCGCCGATCCGAATACGGTTGTCAATTATCACGGCCGCACTATCCACGCCGCGACGATCCCCGTAGGCTCGATCGTGGAGTTGAAGCTTAACGACAAGACGCCGCCGGTCGCCACGGCCGTCAATGTCCTTGATCAGGAATCGGACGCCGGCATCAGCGCGCTGGACACGGTCAATAACAAGCTCACCTTGGACGATTCCGGCAGCACGGTCCTCAACGTCGATCCGAAGAATACGGCGTTTATCGTGAACGGCAAGCCGGGCGCCCTCACCGACCTGACGGCCGGCATGACGGTCCACGCCGTCGTCTCGCTGCAAATGGATTTCGACGGCATTGCCGACCGCGTAATTCATTACTGCCAGGACAACTCGATCCCCTACAAATCCACCGTGCCCGACAGCGCCTTCATGGATTCCGACGGCCTGGACGATGTGAAGTTGATTACGGCGTTCAACGCGGCCGATACGTCGACCATCACGCCCGCCACGCTCATTCCCGCCGACGCCGTGACCGGGTCGGGTTCCGGGCTCGATCCGCACATCAGCCCGGAAAACGCCGCGTTGCAGGCCGCGCGAGTAGCTGACGCCCGCAAGGTCTCCGTGGAGAAGGTGAAGGAATTGATCAAGCAGAACACGGACGAGCCGGACCTCGGCATTTTCGGCGATCCCGGTGTGAATGTTCTGATGCTGAACCTGGCGTTGGACAAGAGCTATCCGCTTCCGGCTTCGCCGCCCGCTTCATCTTCGGGACCAACGCCGGGAGCGATGCCCGCTGCGCCGGCGACCTCAGCGACCAGCCCGCCTGTCGCAACTCCGTCATCAGCCGCGCCGACTGCCTCATCGCCCGCGGCATCCGCTGCTGGACCAACTTCTCTTCCTGAAGCGAAGAAGTAATTCCGCTCTTTCGGGCCTGCATGCGCGAGCCAGCGCTTCGATGGTCAACACCACGCTATTAGTCCTCCCGTAACTCCTTTCCATTGTGACTTTGGCCCACGATGCGTTAGAATGCCGGTATTGCCGGCAGCGCGAGTTCGCCGAGGAATGAAGTCTGGAGGGGCTCATAATATGACGAAGAAACCCTGGATGAAAGACTTTCTTTGGATTGGAGCTGGCACGGTCATGCTGCTGGCGCTCGTGCTGGCTCTGCTCTTTCTTCGCGGTGGGCAAGGTCCCTCGCAGAACCTGGCTCGCAAAGTCGATTTGCTTGAGCAGGTCAACCGGATCCGGCTGGCGATGTCGGCGGCATCCGAGGCGGAGAAGAGCGCGGTCATGGCGATCACCGATGAGGAGTCACAGGCGTTTGCCGATCAGGCCCGCGCGGCGACTGCGGAAGCGGACCAGGAATGCCGGGAGTTGAAAGAAATCTTGGCGGCCGAGGGCACAGTCAATGAGCGAAAACTGCTCGATCAGTTTTTGCAGGTGTTTAGCGACTTGAAGCAGATTGACGCCGATCTGCTGGCGTTGGCGGTCAAGAATACCAACTTGAAGGCGTCGAGCCTGGCCTTTGGTCCGGCCGCCGCAGCGGTCAGGGAAATCGAACGGGCGCTCGATCGGCTCGTCGTGCGGGCCGCGGCATCGGCAGACGCCGCCGAAGTGCTCCGGAGGACCCACGACGTTCAGACGGCCGTGCTGCACATTCAGGTCTTGTTCCCGCCCCACATTGCGGAAGAAAGCGACCAGAAAATGGATGAGCTGGAAGGCCAGATGGCCAAAGAGGAGCAAATCGTCCGTGCAAATCTGGATGCGTTGGCCAAGCTGCCAGTCTTGAAGGGCACCGCCGAACTCGCCGCCGTGGAAACGGGCTTCACCAAGTTCCGTGAAGTCAAAGCTCGCATCCTGGCACTTTCGCGAGAGAACACCAACGTCCGTTCGCTGGCAATATCGTTGACGCAGAAGCGGAAAACGTCGCTGCTATGCAGCGATGCCTTGGTTGCCTTGCAGCAGGCACTTCAAGAACAGGCCGGTAGCTGGCGTGAACTACCATGCACCGGTCAACCCCCGATCCTACGGTGCGCGGTAAGCGGCAATAGCCCAACCCCTAATAGCGAAAGTCGTGCATGAGTAGCTCCGCGAGCCGCGCCGTTGCCGCATGCCGCCCCTCAACTTCGGCGGCGCTAGTGATCAACACGCTGATGAGCATTGTCGGCTTCGGCGCGCTCATGATCTCCTCGCACCGCGGCCTACACAGCTCGGGCCGAGTGCTCACGCTCGGCATGGCCTGCTGCCTCTTGAGTTGCCTGGTCATGTAGAATGGCCGGTGTACTGCCGTCCTACTTAATTCTGCTCGGCAAAACCCCCAGAAACAGGCTGGATTCAACGTTTTTGCACCCGGGGAGAATTTTTCTTTGCCGCGCAACGCGCGATGCCGACCGATGAAGGATAAAGTAATAGGCATTCCCACGAGAAAACCCCGGTGGATCTCGCAAGCTCGACACCACCCTGCACCTGCACGCTTTAACTACACCACCGACCCGATTTCCATGTCATCGCCAGTTATCGCAACCCCACCGCGGCACGACGCGCCGCACCAACACCTTTCGATGTGGGACTCTACGTCCATAATCGTCGGCATCATCATCGGCTCGTCGATCTACTGTAGTGCTCCCAGGATCGCCGGCAACGTGACCGATCTCACGTGGCTCATGGCCGTTTGGACCGTTGGCGGGGTCTTCACGCTTATCGGCGCACTCTGCTACGCCGAGATGGCGACCGCCTACCCTCGCTCGGGCGGCGACTACGTCTTCCTCACCGAGGCTTTCGGGCGAAAGCTCGGTTTCGTCTTCGCCTGGGTCCAGTTTTGGATCGTCCGGCCCGGCACGCTAGGCATCACGGCGTTCGTCTATGCCGACTATGCCAACCACGTGTTTCCGCTGCCCGAAGGATTCTACCCCGTGGTCGTTCATGCCGTGATGGCCATTGTCGTGCTCACCGGCGTCAATCTATTGGGGATTCGAGCGGGCAAGACGACGCAGAACGTGTTGACGCTCGTCAAGTTCGTCGGCTTATTGGCGGTTGTCGGCGTCGGCTTGAGCGTTCCGGCGGCGGCGAACACAACGCTCGCCAAACCGCCTGCGCTGGACTTGGGTTTCGCCATGATCTTCATTTTTTACGCTTACAGCGGTTGGAACGAAATGGCCTACGTAAGCGCCGAAGTCCGCGATCCGCGGCGAAACATCCTCCGCGCCTTTGTGCTCGGATCGGTCGCCGTGACCGTAGTCTACATCGCCGTGAACCTGGCCTTCGTCCACGCGCTGGGGCTTGACGGTTTGCGCCACAGCGATGCCGTCGCGGCCGACGTGCTCGGCATCAGCATCGGCCCGCGAGCCGGCAAAATCATCAGCTTGCTGATTTGCATCACGGCGCGTAGGCGGCATCAACGGCATGATTTTCACCGGCGCACGGATCTTCTACGCTGTGGGGGCTGATCACCGCCTGTTCTCTTGGCTTGGTAAGTGGAACTCGCTGACCGACGCGCCGGCGCGGCCGCTTATAATACAGGCCCTCGTAACCATTGCGATGATCGTCGGCTTCGGGTGGGACCAAGAGCAAAAAGGGCACAACGGGTTCGAGGACGCGGTGGCATTTACGTCGCCCGCGTTCTGGCTCTTTCTCTATCTGGTCAGCCACGCACTATTTGTTCTCCGCGCACGACGGAACGGGCCGCCGCCGGCGTATCAGGCGCCGTTGTACCCGGTACTTCCCCTCCTGTTCTGCCTCTCGAATGCGTTCATGTTCTTCAAGAGCCTAGACTATGCGATTTTCGCAACGCCGAGGAGCTTGGCAGCATCGGTTGCCGTTATGGCGATCGGCGCAGGGCTGGCGTTCTGGGTGGAAACGCACGAGTCAGAGGTGCAAAACTCAGCCTAATTTGCCGAGAATTTCTCATCTTGTGCCAACGGGCAGGGTTGCGATATTATGCCGCCTGGGCCAAGAATATCGCGGCGCACAATCTATGCAAATATTAGATGAGATCGAAGCCCCACCTGCGGTTGCCGATCTTCCGGCACCTGGACTGCCGCGGCGGACGGGGACGGTCGCACTGCTCGTGCTGGCGTGCTTCTTCCCACGCGCCGCGGCCGCATGGCAATGGGACGTGCTCTGGGGCGATACGCTGCATTATGTTCACGCCAGCCTCGCCCTGGAGCGCAGGCGACTTCAAGAATGGCTTCGCCGAGTTCGGGCTGAACATCTATCCGCTGATGTTGATTCCGCTGCGGCACCTGGGTGTCGACTGGCAAATCGCCGGCAAATGGTTCAGCGTGCTGGTGGCGACGCTTGCCGTCGTGCCGCTCTGGGGCTGGCTGCGGCGGATGTTCGACGACCGCACCGCCCTGCTGGCCTGTCTGGTCTATGCACTACACGGCAAACTCATCGCTATCTCGCCCTTGATCATTCGTGACTCGACCTTCTGGCTCTTGCTGGCAACGGCTTTGTATTTCCTTTGGCGAGCGGTCAACGAGTTGCGTCTGGCGTATTATCTGGCGGCGGGCGCATCGTTTACCTTGGCGGTCTATACTCGGACGGAAGGCTGGCTGCTGCTGATACCGCTGCTCGGCTGGACGGCGAGCCGCTGGACGACCGCGATCGGCGCACGCCACGCGGCTGGCCGCCGGCGCGATCGCTTGTCTGGCCGTATTGCCTGCGTCGCTGGCCGTCGTCAACGCCACATGGCTGCGCGAGCAACCGCGATGGGAAATACTGCGGGAAAACCACTGGCAAATCATGCTGGACTGGTGGAGGGCGCCGGAAGCAGGGAAGGCGGCGGCTGCCGGTGCCGAGAGTCCGCCGTCGCCTGGCGCAAACGTGGGGCAGATTGCCAATCTGCCTGACCGCTTGTCAACCAGCCCCACTTCCCTTCCAAATCCCATCCCGCGAAGTGACGAGACCGTCGCCCCCCAAGACCCGCCGCCGTTGCAGTCGATTATCTTGCCAGCCACTCCGCCGTCGGAGAAGTCCGCGTCGGTTTGGCTATTGATCTTCAAACTCCTCGAACGCACCGCCAAGGGCTTTACCTGGGTGGGTAGCGTGTTATTGCTGGTCGGCATCGCCGTGAATTGGCGGACATTTCTTCGGCCGGAACATCTGGCCTTGCTCGCCATGAACGTTTTGCTGCTAGTCGTTTCCGGCATTCGCTACCGATCGGCCGGCCTCGACCTGCGCTACTTCATGCCGATGGTCATAGTCGGACTTCCCTGGATGGCACTCGGGGCGCAGTACCTCGTGACCGCCGCGCTGCGGTTGTTGCGGCGGCGCAGGCCGACTCTCGTTAGCGGCGCAACGCGCATTCGTCTGCGGCATGGCGTCGATTCTGATCTTGTGCAGCCTGCTGGATGCACCGCTTTCGGCGGCCGCCCACATGCGCCGCCACGCCGCGCTCGGCCGCTGGATGCTCGATCACTGGGGCGATTCACCTACCCTGGCAGGCAATATCGATATTGACGATTTGTCGCTCGACGCGTTCTACGCCCGGGGAAAGTTTGTCGGCGCTATCGAGCCGCGCGAGTGCCTGTTGGTGCCTCCGCCTGACGTGGTTGCCCGCCGCGCGGCCGACTTCCTCGTGCTTTGGAACTCCGAGGACCTGAAGCGCGAGCAATTGGCACTTATCGAAAATCGACTTGCCGGCTACGGTGGCTACCGGCGCGTTCCGCCCGGCGAATTGCCGGCGGGCGAGAACGAGGTGATGTTGTTCGAAAGGAGGTAGTCGCCACTTAAATGTTATGCCCACGCCGCTTGGCAAGAGATTCCGGATTTGCCATGAAGACAGGTTAATCGGCCGGTCGATATTTAAGACTAGAGGCGAATCATTAGACTGTTTATCAACTTATGTTTGACTCGCCCATTGTTGACTCTCGTGAGCGTGGCACCTATACTTTTTCCGCAAAGATCAGCGAAGTAGTATTGAATTCAGGAGTGCCGCAATGCTAATCGTCACGACCGACGATCGGCCGAGTGTAAAGACGGGCAGGAATCCAATGGTTTCCACACCTATCGCGAAGCCAGCCGCTTCCGCGCCCACGGTGCGGACGGCCAGTCAGGACGAGATCGAGTGGTTCGCCGAACAGAGCCGCCGGCTGGAAGGCCGCAGCCCGGAGGAGATTCTTGCCTGGGCAGTAGATAAGTACTATCCCCGTTTTACGATGGCCACCGGCCTTGGCCCGGAAGGCTGCGTGATCATTTCCATGCTAGCCAAGATCGAGCCGCGCGTTTACATCTTCAACTTGGACACAGGTTACCAGTTCCCAGAGACTTTGGAACTTCGCGATCGGATCAACGAGAAATACGGCATCGAGGTGGATCTACAGAGGCCCGAGTTGAGTGTGCCCGACTACGAGAAGTTGCACGGCGGCCCGCTTTATTCGCGCGATTCGGATCGCTGCTGCTTTGATCGCAAGATCGCGGTGCTGCACCGCGTGGCAGCGAATTACGACGCCTGGGCGACCGGTGTTCGCCGCGACCAAAGCCCAACGCGGGCCGATACGCCGACCGTGAAATGGGACAAGAAGTTCGGCTTGGTGAAGATCAGCCCGTTGGCTGGCTGGAAGAAGAACGACGTCTGGACGCGGATCGTCGAGGAGGGCGTTCCCTATAATCCACTGCACGACCAGAACTATCCGAGCATCGGCTGCCAGCCTTGCACGCGGCCGGTGCAATCTGGCGAGGACGAGCGCGCCGGCCGCTGGAGCGGTTCGACGAAAACTGAGTGCGGACTGCATACGGGACAAGACTGACTCTCCATTGATCAGGGTTAGATAAATCGCGCTGCTTATTGTGGCGCGCAATTCGCTTGCTATTAAATTAGAGCACCTGTATACTTTGTTTTTCGGGGCATTACGCGAGGCATATGCGCATCAAACGCCTATCGCCTCGACTAGTCTCAATTCGCCTGGAATGGATGACCCGGCCGGGCATGACGCATAGTTTTTTTGTTCGGAGCCCTCGGATAAGCAGCATTTAGCTCCACAAGCAACCGTTTCAGCGCACCATATTCGGCTGGGTACCTTTTCAATCGTTGCAATAGCTTGCGGTTTGCATTTCCCCGAGCGTTGCACTTAGTGTGCCATGATGAGCTTGGGGTTTCGGTTCGTAGCCGGCTACAGGACACAAATGAGTGAATCTGTAGCGCGGCAATTACCATTTCATCGAACGACCCGGTCGCTCGATTTGATTTGCCGTTTGATCGTTGTCGTCTGTTTTTTGGCCGGGGTAGAGAAGGCGCACGCGGGTGGAGGCGGCGAGAACATGCTCCTCGTCGTCAATCCCAATGATCCCGCGTCGCTCCAGATCGCGAATGCGTACGCCGCCTTGCGGGACATTCCCGCGAACAACCTGCTCTATATCGCGCCGCCGCCGGATTACCACAACGATGGCCAACCGATATCGCAGGCCGAGGTCTGCAACTACTATCTAAAACCGATCGCCAGCGCGATATCGTCCCGCGGATTAACGAACCAGATCGACTACATCGGCACGATCGGCGAGGCCACCTGCTACTCGATCAGCGCCCAGTTTTCCACTCCGTCAACGACCGCTAACTCTTTGAACTACGCGCTCAGTCTTTTGACTCCATTGACCAACGGTTCGGGCCTGACCCTTCAAGGCGCAACTTACGTGAGTCCTTCCGGCCCTACCTCGTCGCTTTACCAGGTCTCGGGCAATATCCCCGTCGGAAGCAATTCGGCCGTCCATCACTCGGCTTCGTATGACGTCACCTATCCGGCGGCCGGCGTTAACGTCGCAACGAACTATTACATGTCGGGAACGATCGGTTACACCGGGACCAACGGCAACACCGTGGGCCAAGTCATCGCCAGCTTGCAGAGTGCCGCGGCCGCCGACGGCACGCACCCCGGAGGCGCCGTTTACTACGAAAACAACAGCGATATTCGCGCGACGATGCGCGACGGAGAATGGACGTCGACCTCGTCGCAACTGGCCGCCAGGAGCGTTTCCGGCCAATTCGAAAACAATACGCCCGGCGCGACGCCGCTGGACCGCAACAACGTGGCCGGGGCGTTATGCGGCGCTCCGACGATGACCCTCAACAACGGCTCAACTTACCTGCCCGGCTCCTGGGCGGACGACGTGACGAGCTTCGGCTGCTACTTCCTCGACACTAGCCAGACCAAGGCGACGGCGTTTATTGCCTCTGGGGCCGCCGGGACGACCGGCGCGGTGGTCGAACCGTACGCCATTCCGGCCCGTTTTACGAACACTTCCATTCAGACCTTTATTGCGGACGGCTCCACGCTCGGTGAGGCGTTCGCTAAATCGGTCGCCTCGCCCGACGTGCAAATGCCGTTGGGCGACATGCTCGCCCAGCCCAATGCGGACGTGCCTTTGGTTTCCTTCACATCCCGTCAGGGCAATTACGGCGCCGCCCAGGGAACGATTTCGCTAGGGACATCGGCCGGCTTGGTCAATGCGCGAATTGCAACGGGGATCTGTAAATTCGAATTGCTCGTCAACGGGTCGGTTCAATCCACGGCCGCGGCGGCGGGCGCCGGCGGAACATTCAGCCTAAATACCAACGGCTTGTCCGACGGCATCCACGAAGTGCGCGCCGTGGCGATCAACAACGCCCAGGCGGCCTCCGAAGGCTATGCCGCGATGCCTATAGTTGTCGAACAATCACGGGAGGTCCGTCAATTTCACGGGCGGAAACGTGACGCTCGACGCGTCGCCAGCGACGATCGACCTGGCCGCCGCGGCCGGTGACGGCATAGTGTCGCAGATCGAATTGACGTGCCTCGGCCGCGTGGTGGCGCAGGCCGCCGGCAGTCCAGGTTCGCTCAGCGTCAGCCCGTCGGCTTTAGCGCCAGGCGATAACGTTATCACGCCCGTGGCAGTCTTCAGCGACGGCAGCCAGGTTGCCGGCGGGGCCTTTACCGTACACGTCGAGAGCGGTTGGGTGAACGCATGGACGAATGCGGCGGGCACGGCGCTCTGGAGCAATCCGGCCAATTGGAGCGGCGGCACCACTCAATGCACCGATGGGGTTGCCCGTTTCAGCGGCGCGGCCGCCGGCACGATATGGCTCGACGCGCCGACGAACATGCAAGAGATCGACTTCAAGAATACGGGCGGCGGCAACTATACGATCGCCGCAGTGGCGGGCCAAACGCTGACCTTGTCTTCCACCAACGGTCCTATGAGCGAATGCCTCATCGAAGTCTCCAACGGCCAGCATACCATTTCAGCGCCGCTATCCCTTGCCTCCGCCGGAAATCTCGTCGCGGTGAATGGCACGAGCGACTCCTTGACCATCACCGGCGGCGTCAGCGGTCCTGGTGGGCTGACGAAGACTGGGTCCGGCACATTGACTCTCACGGGCAACGATACCTTCAGCGGCGCCGCCGTCATAAGCGGCGGCACGTTGCAGATCGGGAATGGCGTCAGCGGCACTTCGGTCACGAACACGGGCGGTGTCTTGGACAACAGCAGTTTGATCTTCAACCAGGGCAACAATGCTGTTTTCAGCGCGGCAATCAGCGGCAATGGCACGCTCACAAAGATCGGAACAGGCACGCTCACACTAACTGGCACAAATACGTACTCGGGCGGAACAGTGCTAAACAACGGAACGCTGATCATTGCCTCAGCCGGTGCGCTGCCCGACGGCGGCAACCTGACGATCGGCAGCGGCACGTCGTTGTTCCTGCCGATCGGCACGGTCATTGGCTCGGAGCGGACGGTCCCAGTGCCGGAGCCATCCACGCTCGGCCTAATCGGGACGATCGCGATATGCACGGCGGCTTTCTCCACGAAGTGGAGACGAACACACGCGTAGCGGCACAGTAGTACGTTTGGCGGCCAATCGCCGTTTGTTTGCCGCGCCAAATCCTGTAGAATACCGTCGTGTATCTCGATCTGTAAGATAGTTATATGCGAGCCGCCCATGCCCGACCGACCTTTCCAGTTTTTGCATTCCTCCGATTTCCGCCTGGACGCGGTGATGCGCGGGCTTACCGAGGTGCCGGACCATCTCCGCGACTGCCTGTTGGATGCACCGTATACCGCCGCGCAGAGGGCCTTCGACGCGGCGCTGTCGGAGCGCGTCGCCTTCGTGCTGCTGTCGGGCAATATCGTTCAGCCCGACCGCGCCGGGCCGCGCGGGACTTCATTTCTGATCGAGCAGTTCGAGCGGTTGGCGGTGGCCGGGATCGAACGTCTATTGGGCGGCAAGCGAATCCGATCGGCCCGAATCGCTGCCGACGGCGCTACCAATGCCGAGGAACGTAAATATCTTCGCCAGGGACCACATCGGCGAATACTTGCATACGGGCGACGGGCCGCCGTTGGCCCGCATCGTCGGCACGAGCCGCGGCGCGCGATCGCTGCATGCAGCCGAGTTCGTGCCCGATCCGGTTGGCCTGTTCTCGATCGCGGTGGCATGCGGCGAGATGGATGCGGCCGAGATGCAGTCGCAAGGGATTCATTACTGGGCGCTCGGCGGGCGAGTCGAGCGGACGACACTGTTCGAGCCGCGCGCACGTCAATAAACACCGTCGCCGCTGACACCGTGTTAAACAGCGCCCACACAACGGCGCACTATCCCGGCACACCGCAAGGCCGCGGTCCCGCGGAGTTGGGCAGCCGCGGTTGCACGCTGGTTGCGGTCGATGAAACGGGCCGTGCAAGGCTTAGTTCCGTCCCTTGCAGCGCGGTGGAGTGGCGCGAAGAAGCAATCGCGGTCGGTCCTACCACCGGACGCGACGAATTGGAAGGCATGTGTGCCCAGCGCATCCACGCGATGGCGGATCACGCGACGAGCGATCTCCTGGTGACCTGGTCGATCGGCGGCAGCGGCCCGATCTTGACCGAACTGCGGCGTGGCAAGCTCCGCAGCGAGTTGCTGGAATGGTTGCGGATCGAGCACGGGTTATCCTCGCCGATTGTCTGGACGGTCGGCATCGAAACGGCGCCGGGCGCCGCTTTGCCGGCTTCTCTCTACGAGCAAGAAACGATCCTCGGCGACTACGTTCGCGCATTGCGTGAGTTCGAACACGACTCGACCCGGCCTCTGGAAGTCGAATCGCTATTGGCCGGCCGGCCCGCCGCGGAATCGTTTGCCCATGCCGTCGCCATTACGGACGCCGCGCCGCGGAAGCGGGTTTTGCACGAGGCGGCCTTGTTGGGCGTCGATCTGCTCAGCGGCGATCCGCTCGGTGAAGACACGCCGAAACCGTAAGAATCACTTTGCGGCCCACTGCACTGCTTTGCCGAACTCACCGCTCAGCAGGCAAGCTACGGCCATCAATCGCCGCGATTCGCCGCCGGGTTCGATGGCGTGCAGTTCGCGTACTGCGCGAGCGCGTCCGGCCAGCACCGGCGGCCATATGGAGCAGTGCCTGCCGCCGCGCCGCGGGCGGCTCGGCGGGCGCGCAGCACCAGGCGAAGGTCGCTGCGGCAGCGGCGGCATGTGTCGGAAGTTGGTTGCGCCGCCCGGCAGACGGGGCAGGTGAAATCGTCTTCATGCGCACATCCGGTCATTGGCGTCACGCGTCCTGAAGATCGAAAACCAGGTCTTCCAACTCGGCTTCGGCCTGCTTGATCCTCGGCGCGGAAAGCGTGGCCGAAGCGTCGATCAAGTCCTTGATGAGCCGGTCGATTTCGCCTCGGTCTTGGTCGGTGGCCTTTTCCGCCAAGCCAAGCGCCTTGGCGATCAGCGCCGAGCAGCGATCGGCCGCGGCGGGAACGTCCGCGAAAGCCGGTGCACCGCCGCCGACAGGTCGATTGTCCGGCGACATGGGCAGCCGCGCGGTCGGTGTCGCGCCTGACTGCTCTCCCGCCGGAAGCGCGACACGGCGTTCTCGATCTTCAACTGCTTTTGCAGCCCGGTGGCGTGCTCCTCCGCCGTGACCTTGAGGATGCCGTTTAGGTCCAAGTTGAAGCGGACAAGGATCTCGTTGCCCGCGTCGGCCGCGGCGAGTCCTTCCAACAGGAACTCGCCGATGAACTGGTTGTTCCCCACGTAGTCGCTCTCGCCTTGATAGATGGAGATCTGCACCTTTTCCTGATTGTCGAACGAAGTCGCAAACATCTCCGAGCGCGTGGCGGGCAAGGGAGTATTGCGATGGATCACGCGGCCAAAGTGGTCCGTGGAAATCGCGCCGTCGTCCTCCTCGTGCAGAACCGAGATGCCCAGCGTGTGGGGAGTAATGTCAACCAGCACCGGCCCCACGTCGATGCCGCTGATCAGCCCGCCCTGGACGGCGGCGCCCATGGCGACGCATAGGTCGGGATCGACTTCGGTGTGCAACTCCCGGCCCAGCCGGCCGCTGCAACAGGCGATGCACCAGCGGCGTTCGGCTGGCCCCGCCCACCATAATCACTTTGTCGATCTGCCGGGCATTTAGCCGAGCGTCAGTCAACGCCCGATCGACGCAACTCAGCGTCTTGGCGAGGAGCGGCTCGATGAGCGCTTCGTAGTCGAGACGCTCGATCTCCTGGTCGAGGTGCAGCGCGGCGCCGTCTTTTTCCGCGATGAACTCTTCCTCGATCGCGGCCACGGCCTCCACCGAGAGGACCTTCTTGGCCTGCTCGACGGCCGCAAGGACGCGCGATTTGGCCGTCGGCGATTTCCGCAAATCGATGCCGCGGTCGTCGGCGAAACGGTCGCATACGTAGTCCAGCAGCAGTTGATCGAAGTCGTCGCCGCCGAGGCGCGTGTCGCCGTGGCTGGCGAGAACCTCAACCACTCCCTGCTCCACCTGCACGATGGACACGTCGAAGGTGCCGCCGCCGAGGTCGTAAACCAGCAATCGTTCCAGTTTGGCCGCGGCCGGGTCGTAGGTCAGCGCGGCCGCCGTCGGCTCGTTGATGATGCGGACGACTTCCAGGCCGGCCAACTCTCCGGCGGCCCTCGTCGCCTCGCGCTGCACCTCGTTGAAGAACGCGGGGACGGTGATTACGGCCTTGCGGACGGCGTGGCCGAGGTGGCGCTCGGCGCACTCCTTCAGGCGGCCCAGAATGATCGCGGAAATCTCCTGCGGCGCATAGTCACGGTCGCCCAGGCGCACCTTCACGTCTTCGCCCATCTTCCGCTTGATCGAGCGGATGGTGCGCTCCGGCGCGAGCACCCACTGGTTCCGCGCCGCGGCGCCGACCAGCAACTGGCCGGCGTTATCCAAGCCGACCACCGAGGGCAAAATCGACTCGCCCTCCACGGAGATGACCTCCGCTCGGCCGTCGCGAATAATCGCGATTTCACTATTGGTCGTTCCTAAATCGATGCCTACGATCGGTTCCATGATTTGGGCTCTTGTGGGGTCCTTTGGTTTTGCACCAGGCGGGAAACGCCCGACGTAGTTCAAATTGTGCCGGTGCGCTCGCGGACGGCGCGCACCTCGGCAAAACGGACGACGCGACCGTTCCAGCGATAACCGGGCCGGAGTTCCTCGATGACCGTGCCCGGCGCGTGTCCCGCGGCGTCGGCAATTTCCACGACTTCCACGACGGTCATGGTCCGTGGATCGACAGGGCGCCCGGCGCAACGATTCGCGCGAGCCGCTTCTTCACCATGGTCCGCTCCAACCGTCGGCGAACCATTTCGTAGCCTTCCAGCAAGGAATCGGATATCCGTTTGCGCTCCTCTTGCCGGGCCTGTTCAATTTTGCAAATCGCCGCATGCCAGTCGCGGCACAGCCAACGTTTCCAACGCGGCAATGCGGCATATGCATCGGCGAGTTGCGGTACACTCGCGTCGGCCGGCTCGCCATGCAGGCGCTGACAGCCGGCGCATGGCGGCGGCGCCGCGGGCAATCGCCTCGTCCAAATCGGCCAGCGCCAAGATCAAAGGCTGCGCCGCCCGGCGGGCCGCCTCCGCTTCCTTAAGCCGGACGGAGCGAAACTCCTGGCCGGCTTTTTCCAGGCCGGAACCCGCGCCTTCCAAGGCCGAAATCGCCGCAGTCACCTGCTCGTCAAGGCCGCGGGCACTCTTGGTCTGCAACTTGACCTCGTGCCGCAAGGCGGTGAACTCACGGACCATTTCGGCTAGTCCAATATCGCCCACGCCGTTGTCCGAATCGGCCGCTGCGACCGTCGCTGCCCAGCTCTCTTCGCAGGTCTGATTAAGCCAATCGCGAAATCGCGTTAGCATGGCTTCGGCTTCCGGCCAAGCGGCGCGAGTCGATTCGTCCAGGCCCGTTTCACACGCCAGGTCCGTTCCAGGCGGCGCCGCGGCATCATCATCGCATGGCAGCGGGCGGCCCGCCGCGCCCGCGGGCGGTCCCACCATGTCAGTCATGCTTTCGCTCAAGAACGCTCTGCGGATCATACTACGGCTTCGCCAGGCTCAATAAGGTGTTGGTCGGGAGTCGGGCGGTGCGCAGCCGGTCGCGGATGTCGGCCACCATCGCCGCGATTGAGTCCTCACCTCCCGCTTCGAACAGCAGCGCGCGGAGGCGGACAGCCGGATCGCGAAGCTCTTCATAGGCGGCGCGGACCGCCGCGAACCGCTGCGGGTCACGGTCTGGCGGAAACGCACGGACCAACTCGAGGTAACGGGCGCGTATCTCGTCGTCATCCGCTTGTCGCGGCAGACCCAGTGTTTCATATGGATTGGTCATCGGCTTGCCTCCGTTGTCGCGGCGTGGTCAGCACGGTCGTCCGAGCAGCCCGACGCGCAGGCGCGCAGCCTCGCGCTAATTTCGTCGAGCATCGTCTCGGGATCGAGCCCTAATGCCCGGCTCATTTCAACGACCGCCGCGGCAAGCTGTTCGGACTGCACGTTGTCAAGGATTTCCGGCGGAATATGCGCGACATCGTTGGGCGGCCGGAAGAGCAGTCGCCGGGGACCCGCGTCGTGGGACTCCAGGAACCGTAGCCGCTCCGCTGCGACCTCGTGCGTCGTCTGGGACTCGGGGCTGGTGGATTCCCTTGCGGTCTTCATTGCCGTTTCAAAACAGCGGCGGGCCAAATCGCGTTTGCAATGGTAGGGCCCGAGGCCCATCTCTAACTCGCCGCGGAGCAAGTGGAACATCGGCTCCTCGGGGAACTTCTTCCGCCCAAGGTCGAGAAGCTTCGGCAAGGCCGTGCCTTCCGCGCGATACTTGAGGTCACCGACGACGTGATACAAAAACCGGCACACCTGGAGCAAGTCGTCGGCGTGCCAGCGAATCCGATTACAGCCCTTGATGTACTTCAAGACCCGCTCCAAATAACCATTCAAAAAGCTCGACTTCCCCTTGAATTCCTGCGATTCGGCCATAAAGGCCATGATCCGCCTCGCCATAGGTCCAGCGGCGCGGCTGCGGCGCTTCTTCAAGCTCGACTCCCACTGCCCCCGGTAGTGCGAAGTCAAATCGTTGAGCTGAAAGGGCAGGTCGTGGCGGTCCGCCTCCATTGTTAAGAGCATCAAGACATCCGCCGGGTCGTCGGCCTGCGCGAGCACTGCGCGACAAATTGCCGGGCAGTTTCCGGCCGCGCGGCCATGTGCTCGACCATCGCTCGGGCGACCGTCACGTCATAGGCCGGCAGCGTCGGTGCTACGCCGTCGGAATCGATCGCCGACAATTCGTCGCGGGCTTCGTCGAAGCGGCCTTCGGCGGAGAATGTCCGGGCCGCCGCCAAGCGCGCCGCCGCGACCATCGCGAGGACTTCTTTGTTGGCCGGCTTCAGGGCGCGGGCCTGCAGAGCGTAGTCCCGCGCGGCCGGCCCTTCGTCGCGGCAACAGTGGTGCTTGGCAACCGCGACGATGGCCTCAAAGTCGTCGGGAACGTGTGCCAGCATCCGACGATAAGCGGCTGCCGCGGAATCCTCCTGTTTCCAATCGGCTAGGGCCTTCGCCAGATGATGGTGCGGCGCGGCATAGACGGGCGCCAGCGCAATTGCCTCGTTGAAACACTCCACTGCGCGTTGTCGCAGCGATTCCCGGCGCTTCAACTGACGTTGCTGAAACTCATGGCCGTCTTCGCCGTAGCGTTCCACGTCTTCATCATAGCAGCTTTCCGCCGACTCGGCCCCTTCGAGGCAATTGAGCCCCATCTGTTCCCAGACCATGGCCTGGGCCAGGCTCCGTTCGCCGGGCTTCAGTTCGGAGATGCCTGGCAGGTCGTCGAGATACGATCGCCAGAACTCGTTGGCCTCTTGAAGCGAGGACTCCTCCTCGTTTTCGCAGATCGTCGCCCGGGCGCGGTTCCAGCGCGGGTCCCACCAAGGCGCTTCAATGGCCGCCGCCAAATCGTCCAGCCAGCGGCGATTGGACTTGCGCACCGCGGTGTCGTAGAAGAACCGCTCAACCCGCTCTGCCAGGCCGGGCACGACCTGAAAATCCTTCTTCCAGCGGCGCAAGGCGAAGACGGCTTCGCGCCAGCGGTCGGCATTGAGGCTTTTTTGCAGCGATTCCAGGCACCAGATGACCGAGTCGCCCAACAAGTCCTTTTCCAGAACGCGGAGGGCCGCGCGGAACTCCGTGCGGTCGCCCGCTTGAGAGTTTGGGTCCGAGAGCCGCCCCAAGGAAGCGGCCAATCGCGCGGCGAAACGATCCGGAGCCAGACGGTCCCAGTTGGCCTGCATCGCCTCGGCATCCTGCCGATAATAGGCGGCCAGTCCCCGGACAAACAGCTTCCATTCAGCGAAGGGCGACTGTCGCGAAATTTCGTTCAATGCGGCCATCGCCGCGGTCTCGGCGCCTGCGTAGATCGCGTCCAGCGCGGCACGAACGGCAGCGGCGCCTTCGCGTATTCCGCCAAGCGAGGCCGGCGCCGTCGTGGGGTCGGCCACTGCGCGGTCGGCAGCTCGTGCGAGCGTGACGGAGTCTGAACTCGCAATACTGCCCGACACCTTACCCGACGCGACCGCCTGATCGTAGAGACCGACCGCAATGAGCAGATCGGGAAGTCCTTGCCGCACGGCCGGTTCCGAAGCTCCTAAGGCCATTAACTCCTGCGCCGCGACCCGCGCCTCCGCGGCGAACCCGGCACGGGCCAATTGCAAGCCGCGAGCAAGCCACGCCCGTTCCAATAGGCGCCTATGCTCATCCGACGCGTCCAACCGCCAGCAGACCTTGGCGTTCTTCAGAGCTTCCTTAAAGTCCTGCTTTTCCACGGCCCTTTGGGCCAAACGGACCAAGTCGGCCGCAGACTGCCGTCCTCCGTGCTTTTTCGTCTTGCCCATGCTCGTACTTCCGTGTTTAACAAGGATTAGCGATATTATACGCGAGATTTCGGCATCGTAAACGGTGGTCCGGAGTTTTTCATTGAATTCCCCAGTTTTCCGTTTCCCGGTAATTACAATGGAAGATAGCGGCGGCCCACGACTCCTCATGCCGCCGCGTCAACGGGAGGCAATGTCTTGTTCTGGTCCAGCTTTAATAGCAAGCATGTCGTACTGATTGTCGCGGCGCTCGGCCTGGCAATCGTCGCCGTGACGTTCACCGGACATTATCGGCCGCAGGTGTCTATCGGGGTCGTAGTCCTCTTCGTCCTGCTTGCCGCGACGTGCCTTACCATTCTCTCGCGCGGGCAGGAAGCACGCGACGTTGCACCCGATTATCTGGCCCATTGCAGCGGCCCCGTCTTCGAACGCGACGGTCTCTGCTTCACGGTCTCGCTCGACGTCGAGGACCGGACCGCCACATTCACCATCATGTACCAGAATCGCTACGACAGCCCGGCGGCGGCATACATCGCTTTGCGGCCCGCGGGCGGCAGCGTGGCGACCATTTCGCCACGGATCAAGTGCGGCCCGGCCGGGTTCGGCGTGGCCAAGTTTCCGGTTGCCGTTCCCGCCCGGCACCAGGGCAAGACAGTGACGATGGAGATCGGCGCATTGATCGAATATCCGCTGGGAAAAGGCGGGGAAGTCCGATTTCGCAACGGGCGCGCCGTCCGCCAGGATTCGCAATTTCGCAGCCTGCCGTTAAAAAATCGGGCATTGCCGGGCAATTTGGTCCGGTGTATTCTTATCCAAACGGCGACAATAATCCGACTGGCCTTGCCAAGCAACGTAGCGGAATACGTGCCGGACGAAGAAACAGGCCATGCCGAAGAGTTGTGGAGCCTGCCGTTGAGCAGTTGATGCGCACGAACTTCACGCGGAGCGTGAGGAATACGAATGGGCATACGTTCAGCGCAATAAGCACGGCAGTTGGAAGGTAAACAACCGATGCGCAGCCGAATGATTCGGTCCCTGTATTGCATTCTCTTATTGTCCCCGTTGGTTTCGACCGCTTGCCGGCAGAACGAGGCGGGGCCGTCTACGTCGGGCGCGGTGCCGATACCCGTGGGCCAACCGGTGCGCCGCCAGGTCACCGACTACGTCGATTTCACCGGCCAGACGGACGCCGTGGAATCGGTGAATGTTCGCGCCCGCGTAACCGGCTATCTGGAAACCATGCCGTTCCAAGAAGGGCGCGAAGTCTCCAAGGGCGAAACGCTCTTCACGATCGACGCGCGGCCTTACAAGGACCAGTTGGACCAGCAGGAAAGCCAAGTGAAGGTCAACGAGGCCTCGCTCAACCTGGCGAAGACGACGCTCGCCCGTGACGTGAAGGTCAATCAAGACGCTCCCGGCGCGGTCAGCCAGCAGCAGATCGACCAGGACCAAGCAGCCGTACTGGAGGCCGACGCGCGGCTCAAGGCATCCAAGTCCAGCACGGAAGTTTACAAGCTCAATCTCGAATTCACCAACGTCACGTCGCCTATCGACGGCATGGTGAGCCGTTATTACTTCACCAAGGGCAACCTCGTCCTCCAGGACCAGACCTTGCTGACCACGGTTGTGTCGCTCGATCCGATGTTCGTCTACTTCAACTTGGACGAGACGACGCGGACGCGGATCGTGCAGGGCGTCGTCTCCGGGAAGATTAAGAACTATACGGACCGCTCGCAAATTCCGGTCTACTTCGGACTGCAAGGCGAAGACGGCTATCCGCATCAGGGCAATTTCGACTTCATCAACAATGTGTTCAGCCCATCGACCGGCAGCGTTTCCAGCCGGGCTAAGGTCGCCAACCCGAAAATCGTCAACCCGAACGCGACGCAAGGCGTTCGGCTGCTCATGCCCGGCATGTTCGTCCGCGTGCGCCTGCCGATCGGCCAACCTCATGATGCGCTACTGGTGATCGATCGCGCCTTGTCGTCTGACCAGGGAATCAAATACCTCTACGTGCTCGACAAAAACAACAAGGCACAGTATCGTAAGGTCACGACCGGCGCATTGCAGCCCGACGGATTGCGGGTGATCGAAACTGGGCTGCAGGCGGACGATTGGGTAGTCGTCAGTGGGCTCCAGCAAGTCCGGCCGCAGATGGTTATCAC
The DNA here is from genome assembly GCA_963707295.1 of uncultured Planctomycetia bacterium. Classification (GTDB taxonomy): domain Bacteria; phylum Planctomycetota; class Planctomycetia; order Pirellulales; family Thermoguttaceae; genus JANXQG01. The sequence continues at coordinate 1,811,769 of CAVPPL010000004.1, read as the reverse complement.
GCCGGATCGGCAGCCGATGCCGACGATCGGCGGCGCGATTGCGACGGAGACTCCTTCCGGCGGGCCGGGAGTGCCGGCCGCGACATCCGCCCCCGCGTCCTCGGGATCGGCCCCGGCAGCGTCGTCCGCGCCTCCTTCGTCGGCGTGCGCAAAGGGTCCAAGGATTCCGGCAAGGTCACTCGGTAAGTCGAATCGCGCCATGATTTCCCGGTTCTTCATCGATCGGCCGATCTTCGCCACCGTGCTGTCCATCGCCATCACGTTGATTGGCGGCATAGCGCTCTCCCAACTGCCGGTCGCCCAATATCCGCACATCACGCCGCCGGGCATCGCCATTTCCATCAGTTATCCCGGGGCGAGCGCGGAAGTCGTGGCCGACACGGTCGGCGCGCCGATAGAGCAACAAGTCAACGGCGTGCCGGGCATGCTCTACATGACGTCGCAATCGGGCAACGACGGCTCGTATTCGCTTTCCGTCACGTTCGACATCGGCACCGACGTGAACGCCGCGCTGGTCGCGGTGCAGAACCGCGTCGCGTTGGCCATGCCCCAGTTGCCGACTCCAGTCCAGAACCAGGGGATCACGATCCGCAAGCGGACGCCCGACATGCTGATGATCGTAAACCTCTACTCGACGGCCAAGGACGACCGCTACGACGACATCTATCTGAGCAACTTTGCCTTGATCAACGTCAAGGACGAGTTGCTTCGCGTCGATGGAATCTCTGACATCAACGTGCAGGGAGAGCGGGACTACAGCATCCGCGCGTGGCTCGATCCGCAGAAGATGGCGGCGCACAATCTGACCGCGGCTGACGTGGCCAACGCCATTCGCGGCCAAAACATCGACGCGGCCATCGGGCGAGTCGGCCAACCGCCCTCGGCCACGGACCAGTCGTACCAACTGACGCTCGACACGCTGGGCCGTCTCGATCAGCCGGAGCAGTTCGGGGACATCATCCTCAAGACCGGTGGCCGCCCGCCCATGTTCACGCCGGCAGGCGTTCCCGTGGCGGCGAGTTCGATCGGCAGCGCCCTGCTGCGCCAATGACCTCCAGCGGCAGCGCGTCGACGGACAATTCCACGACGACACCTTCGACGAGCGGCAGCAGCACGCTGAGCGGTTCGACCGGCGCCGTCGCTACGGTTGCCCCCGGCGGCGGCGCGGCGGGTGGCGGCAATTCAGCGGGCGGCGGCAACACGGCGGGTGGCGGCAGCAACACGGGCGGAGGGACAACCGTCGGCGGGGCCACGGGGGTCGCCGCGGTCGCATCCGGAAACGATTCGAGTTCCAGCGGCGACCAGTCCGGCGGCATTTCCGGCGGCGGACTGGCAAATTCCGACATGACGTCCGCCGATACCAGTGCCGGGGGTGCCGTCGGCGCAAACTCAATGACGGGTGGCGTGCTGGGCGGCGGCCCTCCATCGCCCTCCACCAGCCTGGTCCGCCTTCGGGACGTGGCCCGCGTCGAGGTCGGTGCCCAGAATTACAACATCTCGTGCCGCTTCGACGGCCGACCTTCGGTGGGCCTTGGGCTTTACCAGCTTCCCGGCACCAATGCACTGGAGGTCGCCAACCGCGTGCGGGCCAAAATGGCCGACTTGAAACGCGAGTTTCCCGATGGCATCGAGTACCAAATCGCCTACGACACGACGCCTTATATCAGCGATTCGATCAACGAAGTTCTCAAAACGCTCTTTGAGGCCGTTGCCGTAGTCGGTCTCGTCGTCCTGTTCTTTTTGCAGGACTGGCGGGCGATGGTGCTGCCGATGATCGACGTGCCCGTTTCGCTCATCGGCACTTTTGCGGTGATGTACGCATTGGATTTCAGCCTCAACAATATTTCGCTCTTCGGCCTCGTGCTGACGATCGGCATCGTGGTCGATGACGCGATCGTCGTCCTGGAAAACATCGAGCGGCAAATGGCCAAGGGGCTGGAACCGCGGGCGGCCACGCTCAAGGCGATGGAAGAAGTCACGGGGCCGATCGTGGCCGTGGGACTCGTGCTGTGCGCCGTTTTTGTTCCCTGCGCCTTCATCGGCGGGATCACGGGACAGTTCTTCCGCCAATTCGCCGTGACGATTACCGTCTCGACGATCATTTCCGCGATCAACGCCATCACGATGACGCCGTCGCGGGCAGTGCTGATCTTCCGAGCGACTCAGGCCCGCGGCGGCCACGAGCGAAAACCGGAGGCGCTGCCGTGGTGGTTCTTCATCCTGCTCGGCGGTTTTGCGACGGCATGGCTAGGTAACAGGTTTCTTGCGGGCCGTTTTGGGCTTCTTACTACCGATGAGATGTCGATGTCGGAATGGTGGAGCTTCGTCGGCGCCTGTTCCCTGCCCGGTGCGCTGGCCGGCGGCGTGGCCGGTTGGTTTGTCATCGGTCCGGTCAATGCCGCGCTGGGTTGGGTTTTTCGCGGCTTTAATCACGGTTTCGACGGCATAACCAGCGGTTATGGCTGGACCGTGGGCAAGCTTCTGAGAACGAATCTTGCCGTATTGCTGACCTATGGCGGCCTGTTGTTTTTGACCTTCATCGTTTTCAAAAGGGCGCCGACGGGCTTCATTCCGCAGCAGGACCAGGGGCGGCTGATCGTGAGCGTTCAATTGCCCGACTCGACCTCTTTGGAGCGGACCAAGGCGGCGGTCGCCAAAATCGAGGACATCGCCAGGCACACTCCCGGAGTCGCGCATTCGGTTTCCATTGCCGGAATGTCGTTCATTTTGCAGGCGAACAGTCCAAACTTCGGTTCGATGTTTCTCGTCTTGAAACCCTTCGACGAGCGACTTCGCGACGGCTTGAGCGACACGGTCATCATGGGCAAGCTGCGCAAGCGGTGGGCGCGCGAAGTGCCCGAGGCCACGGCGCTGGTGTACGGCTCATCGCCGATTCCCGGGCTGGGAACGGCGGGCGGATACAAGTTCATGGTCGAGGATCGCGGCGGACTGGGGCTTGCCCAGTTGCAGTCTCACACCGAGTCGCTCGTCCGCGACCTGCTGAAATCAAAGCCGATCGGCACGGCGGCGACGCAGTTCCGGTCCAACATTCCGCAGCTTTTCCTGGATATCGACCGCTCGAAGGTCGCCTCGCTCGGCGTGTCGCTGGACGACGTCAACCAGACGCTCGACATGTTCCTCGGCTCGCTCTACGTCAACAGCTACAATGCCTTCGGCCGGCACTGGCAGGTCACGGTGCAGGCCGACGACCGCTTCCGAAACAGCATCTCGGACATCCCGCTGTTCGCGGTACGCAACAACCAGAATCAGATGGTAACCTTGGGCACGCTGACCGAGCCGCGCGAAATCGGCGGCCCGATCTCGGTCACGCGCTACAACCTCTACGCGTCGGCGGCCGTCAACGGCGTCGTACACCCCGGATTCAGCACGGGCGAAGCGGTCAACTCGGTCGATGCGGCCGCCATGCAGAAGCTGCCGATTTCGATGAAGGCGGATTGGACGGAGTTGATGTTCTTGCAAGTCCGCGCCGGCAACAGCGGCATGTATGTCTTCGGCCTGGCAGTGCTCTGCGTTTTCCTGGCCCTGTCGGCGCTTTACGAAAGCTGGTCGCTGCCCGCGGCGGTGATTCTGGTCGTGCCGCTGTGCCTGCTCTGCTCGCTGGCGGGCGTGCTCCTCACCGGCCGCGACGTGAATATTTTCGTGCAGATTGGTTTGGTGGTGCTGGTGGCGCTGGCCTGCAGAACGCGATTCTGATCGTCGAATTCGGCAAGCAGCTAACCCAGGACGGGACGCCGCGGTTTGCGGCCACGCAGGAAGCGTCCCGCTTGCGGCTGCGGCCGATCTTGATGACGTCCTTCGCGTTCATCTTCGGCGTGCTGCCGCTGGCAGTGGCCACGGGCGCCGGCCAGGAAATGCGCCGCTCGCTGGGCATCTCCGTATTTTACGGCATGTTGGGCGTCACACTCTTCGGCATCTTCCTCACGCCGGTGTTCTTCTACGTCATTCAGGGCTTCGGCGAAGTTCCGCTGCTTCGTTCCGATCGCGCCAAAGCGGTCGTCTCCTATGTGTCGTTGGGCAGCATCGGAGCGACTCGTCGGGTATCTGTTGGCCCTGCTGGGCGTCGGCCGCGTCTCCTGGATGCCGCTGGTCGGCGGAGTGCTCGGCGTGCTGTTGATAGCCGTTCTGCGCGAGCTTGGCCGGCAGATCGGATCGCGCCGGAATAGTGGGAATGGCACTCAAGGAAAGGGCGACAAACCATGATTTCCCGCTTCTTCGTCGATCGCCCGGTCTTTGCCACGGTGATTTCCGTGGTCATCGTGCTCGCCGGGCTGGTTGCCGTCTTCACGCTGCCCATCGCGCAGTATCCGGAAGTCACGCCGCCCACGGTCCTGGTCACGGCCAGCTATCCCGGCGCGAACGCCCAGGTAGTAAAAGACACCGTGGCCGCGCCGATAGAAGAGCAAGTCAGCGGTGTGGAAGGCATGATGTACATGTCATCGCGCTCGACCAACGACGGCGCGTACAATCTCGTGATCACGTTCAAGCTGGGCACGAACGCCGATATGGCCCAGGTGCTCGTGCAGAACCGCGTCTCGCTGGCCCTGCCGGTCATTCCTGCCCTGGTGCAGAACGAAGGCATCACGATCCGCAAGCAGGCGCCGAACACGCTGATGGTCGTCAACCTTGTCTCGCCGAAAGGTCCCAAAGGCGAAAAGCCGCGCTTCGATGAGCTTTTCCTCAGCACTTATGCCACCACCGACGTCGTCGATGAGTTAGGGCGTGTCGAAGGCGTCTCCGGCATTACCTACATGGGCCAGCGGAACTACAGCCTTCGCGTTTGGCTCAATCCGGAAAAAATGGCGGCCCTCGGCCTGAGCGCGATGGATGTGGTGACCGCCATCCAGCAGCAGAATGTGCAAGTGGCCGCCGGGCAAATCGGCGCCCAGCCGGCCCCGCCCGGCACGCAGTTCCAGCTTACGGTCAACACGCTCGGCCGTCTCGTCGAACCCGAGCAATTCGCCAACATCATTCTCAAGGGATCGCAGGCGGCATCCGGCGGTTCGGGCAGTTCTTCCTCGCTGACCGGTACGGCAGGCCAGAGCACGTCAAGCAGCGGTGCGCAAGCATCGAGCCAATCGACTTCCGGCACCGATTCGCCGGCCGCCCAGAATACCGCGCTGGTGCGGCTCCGCGATGTCGCGCGCGTCGAGGCGGGCGCTGCAGCAGTACGACCAATCGTGTACGTTGGACGGCCAGCCCTCGGTGGCGTTGAACATCTTCCAACTGCCCGGCTCCAACGCCCTGCAAACCGCGCAAGGCGTTTACAACAAAATGGAAGATCTTAAGCGGTATTTTCCCGACGGCGTGGACTACAAGATCTACTACGATACCACGCCCTACATCCGCGAGTCGGTCTATGAGGTCTTCTACACCTTGCGCGACGCGATCATCCTCGTGGCGATCGTCGTGCTCCTGTTCCTGCAGGATTGGCGGGCGATGATCCTGCCGATGATCGACGTGCCGGTCTCGTTGATCGGCACCTTCGCGATCATGGCGCTCTTGGGCTTTTCGCTGAATAACCTCACGCTCTTCGGGCTGGTGCTGGCGATCGGCATCGTGGTGGACGACGCCATCGTCGTGCTGGAGAACATCGAGCGGCAGATCGCCACCGGCCTCAATGCCCGCGATGCCACGATCAAGGCCATGGACGAGATTACCGGCCCGGTGCTGGCGATCACGCTCGTTTTGAGCGCCGTGTTCATTCCCTGCTGCTTCCTGGGCGGGATCAGCGGGCAGTTCTTCCGCCAGTTCGCAGTGACAATCGCCGTATCGACGATTATCTCGGCGATCAATGCGCTAACGATGACGCCGTCCCGCGCGGTCTTGATCTTCAGGGCCGACGAAAAGGCGGGCCACGAGCACCGCCCCGAAGCGCTGCCTTGGTGGTTCTTCGGCCTCCTCGGCGGTGTGGCGACGTATTATCTTGGCATGTACTTCCTCGCGGGAAAGCATTTCGGGCTGCCGGCCGCGGACGATCCGACCGCGCCGACGTGGCTCTGGTGGAGTGCGGCCGTCGCCTACGTTGTGCCCGGCATCCTGCTGGGCGGCGTGATCGGCTGGTTCATCATCCGCCCGGTCAACGCGGTGCTCGGCTCATTCTTCCGCGGCTTCAATCGCGCCTTCAACTGGGCGACCGAAAGCTACGGGGCTGGCGTCGGCCGGATGCTTCGCGCGAGCGCCGTGATCATGGCCATTTATGCCGGCATGTTGGGCCTGACCTGGTGGCAGTTCTATCGCACGCCGACCGGCTTCATCCCGCAGCAGGACAAGGGATATCTTGTACTGAACGTGCAGCTTCCCAACTCGGCCTCGCTGGAACGGACCGAGAAGGTCATGGCCCAGATCGAAGAAACGGTCAGAAAAACGCCCGGCGTGGCCCATACGATCGGCATCTCCGGGCAATCGCTGATCTTAAACGCCAACGCGCCGAACCTCGGCTCGTTCTATGTATTGTTGGAAGAGTTCGGCAAACGGCGCCATTCCGGCCGGGACGCCGACTCCGTGGGCGCGGAAATCCAGCGCCGCTGTCACGACCAGCAGAGCGACGCCATCGTGGCCGCCTTCGGCGCGCCGCCCATCGACGGCCTGGGCACGACCGGCGGCTTCGACCTGATCGTCGAGGCCCGCGGCAATCTCGGCCTCTCCGACCTCGAACGGGTTAGCGGCCGGATCGTGGCCCAGGGCAGCAAGACGCCGGGGCTGCGGGACCTCTTCAACAGCTCCGGCGCGGATACGCCGTGGGTCTATCTCGACATCAACCGCGACAAGTGTATGACCGAGGGCGTGGCGGTCAGCGACGTCTTCAGCACCTTGCAGGTCTATCTCGGCTCGTACTACGTGAACAATTTTAATGATTTTGGGCGAACGTGGCAGGTGAACGTTCAAGCCTTGCCGCAGTTTCGCGCAAGATCGGCAACTTGCTCAATCTCCAGGTCCGCAACAACCAGGGTCAGATGGTGCGCCTCAGGACGCTGATGGAAGTCCACAACACCAGCGGGCCCGTGGTCGTGATGCGCTACAATCTCTACGCGTCCGCCGACATCACGGTCAACCCGGCGCAGGGCACCGGCTCCGCCCAGGCGGTCGCCGCGACGGAGAATGTCGCCGATCGCGACATGCCGCAGATGATGCGCACGGAATGGACCGGGCTGGCCTATTTGCAGAAGCAGGCCGGAAATACGGCGATGTGGTTCTTCGCCCTGGCGGTGGCCTTCGTCTTCCTCGTGCTGGCCGCGCAGTACGAAAGCTGGAAGCTGCCGCTGGCGGTGATCCTCGTCGTGCCGATGTGCCTTCTGTGTTCCGTCGCCGGCGTGCAGTTGGCGGGCATCGAGGTGACGATCTTTACGCAGATCGGATTCATCGTGCTCGTCGGCCTGGCGAGCAAGAATGCGATCTTGATCGTCGAGTTCGCCAAGCAGCAGCAGGAGGCCGGCGCAAGCCGTCTGGACGCGACCTTGAACGCCGTCCGGCTGCGGCTGCGGCCGATCTTGATGACCTCGATCGCCTTCATCCTGGGCGTGGTGCCGCTGGTAATCGCCAGCGGCGCCGGCGCGGAGATGCGGCGCTCGCTGGGCGTGGCCGTCTTCAGCGGCATGTTGGGCGTGACGCTCTTCGGCATTTTTCTTACGCCCGCGTTTTATTACGTGATTCAGTGGTTTGGGGAAGAAGGAAGAAAAGTAGCAGCCCATGCTCGGCGCTTGTAGTTATGCATGTCTTTGTCCCGGAGGGACACGTGACAATAGCCCAGTGATTTATCGCTGGGTAAACGATGGAACGAGATTTCGATAGTCCCGTAGGGACGGCTGAAATGCGGGGAAACGCAGGCCGTCATTGTCTCCAATGAATCCGGACGGCGAATATCGACACCGATCCGCTGGCGGAGCGCGGAAGAACCTCGCGACGCAAAGCCGCAAAGGAAAGAAAGGAATATGGGCGAAAGGAAAATGAAGACGGCTGGAACACTAATTACCACTAATTAACGCTAATGATTTCTTATTAGTGTTAATCAGTGATAATTAGCGTTCCTCCGTTGCTTTTCTCTTTATCTTCCGTTCACCCATTTTCCTTTCTCCTCGTCTGCCGGCGGGTACGGATGGTTTTGATGGGACGGCAGAGCGGCACACGGCAGGCGAGACGGAGCAGAATGATTATGGTCTGTCGTGCTGTACTTCAATCTTGCACTTCGGCAACGCGTGTTGCACCTTCGCCACGCCTTCCTTTGTGACTTTCGTGTAAACGAGATGCAGTTCTCGGAGATCGGTCATTTTCTCGATATGCGACAACTTTGCATCGGTAAGGTCATCGCCCTCGAGATACAACGATTCCAGTCGCGTAATCTCGGTGAGCCTTGCTAGTTCCGCATCCGGCAGCAACGGACCCTCCACGGCGAACATCGTGACATCAGCGAAGAAATCGACTCCCAGAAGCCTCACCAGCGGACCCGGGCCCCGCGGGAGCGGGTTGGACCGCCCTCGGAGGTTGTCCCAAAGTTGCCAATCATACCAGGCTAACCCGTGAACGCTTTCGTGCATCATCGCGAGCAGATCCGCCTGCCGCCCCGCCTGCTTGATCCGGACCGCCAGCCAACTGCACACGACCGCGCATAAGGTGACGAATACCAAGAGCGTCCGCAGGCCGAACTGCACCCGCCGCCGAAACACCACGCCCGCGAGCATCCACGCCGGTAACAGCACCAGGACCGCCGCTACGACGGCCACCGCCAGCAAGACCGGCCAGCCTTTCTGGTAGTGTTCCGGAAACCACCGCCAGCGCTCCGAGGCGAACAAAACGCCCGTCGCCACCACCGCGCCGTAGACGAGCCAAGCGGGCTTAGGGTGATACCAGCGGCGTTCGACGGCTTTCGCGTACATGTCGGACGCTACTTTCTTCCCTCTCTCCACTTCGCCAGCGAACGCGCGGATTCAGCCGATCGGCGGCCGGCCAAAAGGCCCTCGACGCTAATGTCTTCGTCCAACTCGGGCCAATGGATTCCTTCGCCATTGCCGATCAACTCGTAACGGATTCGCTCCTCCGCTGTCCCTTCTAAGAGCCGAGGATACCAGACCAAAGGCACGGACAGCGCACGCCCGTCATCCAATTGGACCGTCATCGAGTTCTCGGAAAAACTTACGGACTGTACGCTCGGCACTCGATCCACCTTTCGATCGTAGTTTATCCAATGGGCTGGGAATAAGCAACGACATCAGGTTAGAACAATTCGAGGCCCCGACCGCAGCCGTCACTGCTCCCAATGCAGCCGCACCGCGAAGACCGACACCGGGCCGCGGGCGGCGTTGAAGGCCGGATCGGCGACGAACTGGTAATCGAAGGCGAAGCGGCACCCTTTGCCGATGGGAAAGTCGTAGTAAGTTTCCACGGCCTTTTCGCAGCCATAGGTCAGATTGCCGTCGCCGTTGAGGATGCCCGTGCCGCCCGCCTTGAGGAATTGGATCTGCTCGGCCGATGCGCCGCTGACGACGCCGAAAAGCCCGAACGTGTCGTCGGGCCGGCACCACTGCCGGCCCTTGACGCTCATGCCCAGCGACGCCGACCAGTTGGCGTCGGTGTACGACCAGGCTGCTTCATGGCCGTCGTTCCACCCTGCGCGCGAAAACACGCCGACTTCCTTCGTTACCTCTTGTTCCCAGTTCAGCCCGAGGCCATAATGGTTACGAATGGCGAAAGCGGCGGCAGGAATGGTGATCTCGGCGCCCGGCGGGGTGTTCGGAGGCGGAGGGTTTGCCAGCAATAGCAGCGTGGCCACCGCGAAGCTGGCATAGTTGGCCTCGTCGAGCCACACCATGCCGCGGACCGCGCCTGGATGCCCGTTGACCTTGTAACGCCGCTCCAACTCCGTCGCCATCCCCCAAAACTCCCAGAAGCTGCCTCCACTGCCTTCGCTGGGCCACTTGAAAATCCGGTCGTCGGCTGTAAATCCGTTCGGAACGCCCTGAATTTGGAAGAAGCCATAGCGCAAAGCCCAGTCGGGCTGGTTGAAATCGAAGGAAATGCCCGTCGTATATCCGACGCTGTCCGCCGGGTTGTCCCAAGCGAGGTTCGTGCAAGCGGCCCAATTCAGAAACTGCGTGTGCGGGTCCTTGGCGTAGGTGTTATTGTCGAAGATGTCGGTGGACGCGAAGCGGCCGACGGTGACCGTCAGCCGCGAAATGTCTTGTTTGCCGGCAAGCGTCAAGGCGTCGTCGCGGACGTCTTCCTGTTCGCCGCCCAGGCCGAACGTCTGGCGGACCATCAAATGCGCCAACATGAAGTCGGGGATGTCGGTGCCGGCCTTATAGGCGTCGCCATTGGGAAAGGCCTCGATGCCGAAGGTATCGCTCAGGCCATGCCCTTCCCACAACAGGGCGTCGGCGTGCAACTCCGCGCCTTGCCACAGCCGCAGGCCGACGAACAAGTCCGCGGCCAGTGTCATTTGCCGCTCGCCCGCCGCGTTCAAGCTGTTGGGACCGGAGTAGTCGGCCGCAAAAGGCGGGTCGCCCTGGGCAACTACTGTCGTTTGAGCGTGGATGTTCCATGACTGGGGCGCGGAGGCTTTCTCCTCGTCCTTCTTTTCCGCCCCGCCGGACTTCTCGCCGTCATCCGCTGCCTCGGGCCTTGGTATTGGAGTTCCATCGGGTGGTTGTACAGGGCTGGCACCCGGAATTGCACCGTTTTGGGCGACGATTGGACTACAAGGCCCGTATGCAAGCGGCGAATAGGACAACGCAGTCTGCGGAGGCACTTCTCGGGCGAAGAACGGATCGGGGGATTGGCAAAGCGCGGGAGACTGTATGACCCCGGCTACGATTATTTGCACAATGATGGCTGTAAATCCAATGGGTCCACAAGTGCGATTTCCGCAAATCCGAGCCGGTGAAGCATTCCCGTCTTGGCTTCGCCGCCGAAAAAGTACGGTCTTGAATTGCTTACAGACCATGTTTGTGCCGCTTTTTCCGCAGAATTCGGTCGGAACCGAAGAATCCTGGTGTGAGGCTTATATCGAATATCGGCCCTGCTTTCGACGGGCGGCCATTGTTTCCGTTCAGGGTAGTGTTTTGGAATCCCCAGGGCACTCCGTCAACTCGTTTGGGTGGCTACAAGATACCTCAGCCGCGTCAATCTTCTCTTTTGCGTACAAAATATGTATATTCCGCTCAACAAATTGCGTGGAGTCGAAGGCACCGGAGGGTGCCCCGGTCGCCAAATTGCGAGGTATGTTATGTCGCAAGCACCCCATCCGCATAAACATTTCACCGGCAAGGCAATTATCCGGGACATTGTGATCGGCTTGTCCGATGGTTTGACGGTCCCCTTCGCCCTGGCCGCGGGGCTTACGGGGGCCGTCGATACGACGAGCATTGTGATTACTGCCGGGCTGGCTGAAATTGCCGCAGGGTCGATCGCGATGGGCCTGGGCGGCTATCTGGCCGCGAAGACCGACGCCGAACATTATGCCACCGAATGGGCAACCGAGGAGGGGGCAACGATCGAAATGCCCGATTGGGAGGCCGAAGAAGTGGCGCACGTCTTTCGCGGTTACGGTCTGGACGAGGCGACAGTTAGTAGGGTAGTAAGCGCGGTTTGCAGCGATCGGAAACGATGGGTCGATTTCATGATGAAGTTCGAGTTGGGTCTGGAAGAACCAAACCCCAATCGGGCCGGCCGAAGCGCATTAACCATCGCTGCATCATACATAGCCGGTGGGCTGATTCCCCTTTCTCCCTACTTTTTCCTGCGGTCGATCCATTCTGCCCTTATCGTCTCGGTGATCGTCACTTTATTGGCGCTCCTGGTCTTTGGCTACGTCAAAGGGCGGTTTACCGTGAAACAGCCGATTCGCAGCGCGTGGCAGACCGCAGTGGTTGCGCACTTGCGGCCACGGCGGCATTTCTGTTGGCGAAAATGGTCGGCTAAAGAACATCGTGGTAGAATGACGAGCGCGGCGGAACCGCATTGATTTCGCATCCCGGCACGAGCATCGCATCCCATGTGTGCATTGCAGAACGCAACGGTCGAAAACTACCTCAAGGCGATCTATCACCTCTCCGACGAGCCCGACAGCGCGGTGGCGACGGGCGAGTTGGCCCGCCGCTTGGCGCTTACGCCGGGCAGCGTCACGTTGATGCTCCAGCGGCTGGCAGAATCGGGCTTGGTGAAGTATGCCGCGCATCAAGGCGTGCGGCTGACGAAGAAGGGACAGTCGGCGGCCGTCCGCGTCGTCCGCAATCACCGCCTCCTGGAGTCGTTTCTTGTCAGCACGCTCGGGATGCCCTGGGACGAAGTACATGCCGAGGCTGAGGCGCTGGAACACGCCATATCCGACCGCCTGGCGGCCCGCATCGACGAGTACCTGGGCCACCCCGACCGCGATCCGCACGGAGATCCCATTCCCGACAGCGACGGCAAGTTGAGGACCCGCGAAGGGACTCCGCTTGCCGATTGTCAAGTGAATACCCGTTTCGAGCTGCTCCGAGTGCCCGACCGCTCGCCTGAGTTTCTCCGTTATCTTCGCGAAGGCGGCCTGATCGTAGGCGTGGCGGGGCAATTGACGGAAAACCAGCCATCGGCGGGGATCGTCACGGTCCAGGTGGGCCAGCGTTCGATCAGCTTGAGTCGCGAAATGGCCGCGCAAATTCTCGTCCGGCCGTTGGCTGGCGGCGCGAAGTAACGCGCACAATTCTCGCACGGTCGCCCGATTGGCGCCGCGGCCCCCTTGACGCGACTCGATTCCGCTTCTATTATTGCCTAAATACATTTTTTGGCAAGACAAAATTACTGATTGTATTGAACAAAATATGAGTTTCCGATGGCGAAAACAAATAGCGCAGCAAAGCCGCGCCGACGACGGCTTCACATTGGTCGAACTTCTGGTGGTCATTGCCATCATCGGCATTTTGATCGGCTTGCTCTTGCCGGCGATCAACGCCGCCCGTGAGGCGGGCCGCCGCGCGCAATGCACCAACAACCTCAAGCAGGTCGGTCTGGCTGTGATCAACTACGAGGGCGTCAACGGCGCCTTTCCGTCCGCCTTCAAACTGTTGCCTCATGCCGATACGGCAGCGCCGAGCGGAACGGGCACTTACGGCGCCTCGGCGTTCGTCCTGATCCTGCCTTATATGGAAAATGGCGGCATCTTTAAGCAAATCGACATTGGCAAGGCGGCCCTCAACCCAGTGAACATGCCGCCCAAGAACGCCGCCTACTCCACGGCCATCCCGACGTTTCTTTGCCCATCCTCTCCGGGCAAGCCTACGGTCGATTATTCGGCCGAGCAGGGCAACAGCTTCAACAACTTCGGGGTCAGCGTCAGCTTCCCGCCGGGGCTGATCTTCGGGCGCAGCGACTACGCCCCGGACGCCGGGATGCAAGCAGACTTGCCAGGCATCAGCATCAATGCGGGCGCTTCGATCATTGCCGAACCGCCGGACGGTCCGGTCCGCATCGCCCAAATAACCGACGGCACGTCCCACACGTTCATGGTCGAGGAAGACGCAGGGCGACCGGGTTGGTATGGGAGCAACGGCCTAGCGGCGGTGCCTGGCTATACGGCCACCCCAGGAACGGCCCCGCAAGGCGGTGGAGCATGGGCCGACCCGCTCAACTACATTGCCACCAACGGCAGCGATCCAAGCGGGTCCGGCATCGCTGCCGGCGGCGGGTTCATGGGAATTCCCGCGACGCCGTGGTCCTGTGCAAACGGCTGCTCCAACGACAGCGAAATCTTCGCGTTCCACCCAGGAGGGAGCAACGTGGTGTTCGGAGACGGCTCCGTTCAGTTCGTCACGAATGGACTGGCGATGAGCCAGATGCAGGCTCTGCTCAGCCGCGCCGGGGGCGAAATCATCAATTTCAATTACTGAGGAGGCATCGCAGGCATGAGAATGGTCCTTATGAGCTTGCTGGCAGGACTGGCGCCGACCGTTGCATCGTGCAGCAACAGGAACATTGCCTATCCGGTGTCGGGCACCGTGACGTACAAAGGCTCCCCGGCAGCGGGCGCTACCGTCTTCTTCCATCGTCATGGCGGCGATAGCATGAACGACCAGATGATCATGGGCATTGTGCGGGAGGACGGCGCCTTTGAACTCGTCTGCGGTTCGGCGGGCAAAGGCGTCCCGCCCGGCGCGTACGATGTCCTCATCGAATGGAGGCGCGCTAGCGGCCAGAGCAAGGGGCGTCCGCAGAAGGACGCGGACAGACTGAAGGGCCGCTACGCCGACCCCAAACGCTCCCTCTTGCACGCGACCGTGGAGGCCAAAGCCACTAACCTGCCGCCGTTTGAACTGACCGACTGATCGAATGGACATGCGCGCAATGTTGTGAGCGGCGGAAAGGGACCCTGCCGTCTCAGTTTGAGCGTCAGCTTGACGGCAAGGCCGGCGGTTCTCGTTTCCCCCTTGCTTATTACGACAAAAATGCATATTTTGTAGTACAAAAATATGCCGCCACGCAGCGGAACTGACATGCACCGATCGAAACGCCGAACGTCGCAGAAGTCGGAGTCGCCCCTGGCGGCTCCGGAGAGTCCGGCGCTGCCCGCCTCGCGCTCGTTGGAAAACGTACACGGTTCGATCAAAGTGCCCGAGCACGGGGCCGGCTTCTGGCGGCAGTGGAGGGCGTTCTCCGGGCCGGCGATCCTCATCAGCGTCGGCTATATGGATCCGGGGAATTGGGGCACCGACCTGCAAGGCGGCGCCGCAGTTCAAGTATGGGCTGTTGTGGGTCGTCGCCGTGGCGAGCCTGATGGCCATCTTTATGCAGGTCATCGCCGCGCGGCTGGGCGTGGTGACGGGCAAGGACCTCGCCCAGTGTTGCCGCGACTGGCTCCGCGCTGGACTCGCTGGCCGAATTGGCTGTTCTGCGAGCTGGCCATCGGCGCCTGCGACTTGGCCGAAGTGTTGGGCAGCGCCGTGGCGCTGAACCTCCTGTTTCACATTCCGCTGTTGTGGGCGGTGCTCATCACTGGCTTCGACGTGCTTCTCCTGCTGGGTTTGCAGCGCTTCGGGATGCGCACCATCGAGGCCATTGTACTCGTGCTGGTGGCAACCATCTCCGTCTGCTACTTCATCGAAATCTTCATCCTGCCGCAGGTCCGGCCGAATTTCGCCGAGATGGGGCTGGGGCTGGTTTCGCCGCTGCCTACCTTTCACAACCCGGACATGATTGTCATCGCCATCGGCATCATCGGGGCCACGGTCATGCCGCACAACCTCTACTTGCACTCGGCCCTGGTGCAGACCCGCAAGCTGGCGAAGGACGAACCGTCCATTCGCCAGGCGATCCAGTTCAACACGATCGACTCGACCGTGGCGCTTTCGATCGCGTTTTTCGTCAACGCGGCGATCATGGTGCTGGCGGCGGTCGTCTTCTTCGGCCACGACAGCGTCACCGTCGCCGGCGGCGAAGTCGTAAAATTCAACAAGGACAGTGACTGGATCCGCGTCGCGTACCTGACGCTCGCTCCCTTGTTGGGCACGGCCGCGGCAAGCCTGCTGTTTGTCGTAGGACTCTTGGCCAGCGGGCAGAGCAGCACCATCACCGGCACGCTAGCCGGGCAGGTAGTGATGGAAGGGTTCATGCACTGGCGGATCGCGCCCTGGGTCCGCCGCCTCATCACCCGCACCCTGGCCATCGTGCCCGCCGTCTTCGTGATCGGGCTGCGGGGTGAAACGAGCAGCGTGACCGACTTGCTCACGCTCAGCCAGGTGGTGTTGGCCCTGCAGCTTCCGCTGGCCATGTTCCCCCTCTTGCTTTTCACCTCCTCCGGCAAGAGAATGGGCCGGTGGAAGCTCGGCTGGTTCTTGCTGATCGCCGGTTGGGCCAGCGCGCTGCTGATAACTGCGATGGACATCTACGGCCTGAAGGATTCGTTGAAACAGGCATGGACGGTGATTGTCGGCGGTTGAGATTATTGGAATTCTCATGTACCAAACAATTCTTGTAACGCTGGACACGACGCCCACCGACCGCGCGATTATCGATCACATCAAGAAGCTGGCCAAGTGCTTCGGGAGCCGGGTGGTGCTTTTGCACGTGGCGGCCGGCGCCGCCGCCAAGTGGCTCGGCCCGCAGGCGGGCGGCGAGGAAGTTGACAAAAGCCAGGCCTATTTGAACGAGGTCAAGGCCGAGTTCGACGCTGCCGGCTTGCCCGCCACGACGGAGCTTGCCTACGGCGATCCGTCCACGGAAATCGTCAAGTGGGTCGCCGCCAACGGTTGCGACCTGGTGGCGATGAGCACGCACGGCCACCGTTGGCTGGGCGACCTGGTTTACGGCACTACCGCCAACGACGTGCGGCACCGCCTCAGCGTGCCGGTGCTGCTGTTGCGGGCGAAGTAGGCGGCTCGCCCAGTGTTATCTGTTGCACCGCCTCCTCATAGTGGAAGAGATCGCCGAAGCGCGACCAGCGGACGAAGGTGTTGAAGATCCGCTCGTAA
This sequence comes from uncultured Planctomycetia bacterium, assembly GCA_963707295.1. GTDB lineage: Bacteria > Planctomycetota > Planctomycetia > Pirellulales > Thermoguttaceae > JANXQG01. The sequence continues at coordinate 1,795,315 of CAVPPL010000004.1, read as the reverse complement.
TTCTCGTAGGGCATTCGCGTGACGATCGTCTCCAAGACAAAGTCGCGGTCGATGGCGTGTTCGGGGCTGCGTTGGACCACTTCGTAAACACTGCGGAAGAGTTGCAGCGTGAGCAGTTGATCGCGCCACAGGGCCCGCCGCCGCTCCGGACCTGCCTCGGCGAATTCGTTGCCAAGCGGCTCCAGCACGACCATATGCCCGGGCGTGTCGATGAATCCGAGCATCTCCGCAGCCTTCAACACGCTGATGATGCTGGCGAACGACCGATTCATCTCGTCGCAGATGTGGAACACGTCCTGCTTTCCGCCGCGGCTATGGAGGTGCTCGATCATGCCGATGATCTCCGCCGTACCGACATCGGGCAGCGGCTCAACCAAGGCGCGGGCCTCGGCCTCGGAGGTTTCCGCCGCGGCCACCGCCCGGGGCAGGGCCGGGGCAAACATGCGATAGAAGACCGGCACCACGAAGAGCGTGAGCGTCGTGCTGCTGAACAGCCCCCAGACGATAACCGTGGCCAACGGTCGCTGCACGTCGGAGCCCAGGCCCGTGGCCAGCGAAGCCGGCAACAGGCCGAAAATCGCCACGATCGAAGTCATCAGGATGGGCCGCAGCCGCTCCAAGGCACCTTCGAGGATCGCCTCCTCCATGCCCATCCCCTGCACCCGCAGCGTGGAAATCCAGCGGACCATAAGTACGCCGTCCATGATCGCCACGCCGAACAGTGCGGTGAAGCCGACGGCGCTGGACATGTTCAAGTGCATGCCGCGAACGTAGAGCGCCAGCACGCCGCCGATGCAGGCAAACGGCACCGCCAGCAGCACCACGACCGCCGCCCGCCAGGAACGGAAGGTAACCCACAAGAGCACGAAGATCAGCCCGATCGTCAGCGGGATGAGCACCAGGAAATGGACCGCGCGCGGGCCAGATTCTCGAACATGCCCAGCCATTCCACGTTGTAGCCTTCCGGCACCGTGATTTCCTTGGCGAAGCGTACCTGGGCCGCGGCCACGAAGCCGCCCTGGTCGCGCCCGCTGATGTCGCAACGGACCGTCAGACGGCGGTGGCCATTCTCGCGAGCGATGATCGTCTGCCCGTCCACGAGGTTGATCTTGGCCACTTGCGAAAGCGGGACGGGCAGGCCGTCGGCGTTGTAGACCGGCAGGCGTCCGATCGCCTCGGGCGAAGTGACCACGCTGCGGTCGAGCTTGGCGACGATGTCGAAGCGCCGCTCGCCTTCGTAGAGCGGTCCCGACGGGCTCGCCGCCCAAGGCCGTGTTGATGAGCTGCATGACGTCGTCGATGCGGACGTTGTATTTCGCGATCAACGCCCGGTCCGGCACGATCACCAGTTGCGGCTGCGGGCCTTCCTGCTCGATGCTCACGTCGATCGCGCCGGGCACTTTCTTTAGCATTTCGACGGTCTGCCGGGCGAGCTTCAGGAGCATGTCCATGTTGGGTCCGGAAAACTCGACCGCCAGGTTCGCCGACGTGCCGTTGGTGTCTTCGGTCACGCTGTCGATGATCGGCTGTGTGAAGTTGAAACGCGTGGTGGGAAACTCGTCGCGGAGCTTCTTGCCCATCGCGGCCACCAGCTCGTGCTTGTCGTGAAACCGCGTCCAGGCGGTGCGCGGCTTGGGGCCGACCATCATTTCCATGCGGCTGGGCGGGAAGGGGTCGGTGCCGCTGTCGTTGCGGCCGGACTGGACCGTGGCGAAGCTCAACTCGGGAAACTCCAAGAGGATCTCTCGCACCCGCTTGCCGAAACGCGCGGTCTGCTCGATCGAGGTCCCCTCGGGAAAATTGGCGCGGACCCAGATCACGCCTTCGTCCATGTAGGGCAGGAACTCGGTGCCCAGCCGGGGCAGGACGCGAACGAACACCACCGCCAGGAGCACGGCCACCGCGGCGGCCACAAGCCAGCGCGCGCAGCAAGAGTCGCCGCACGACCGCCGAGTAGACCGGCCGGAACCAGTGCAGCAGCGGGTTCTCCCATTCGCGGTAGCCGTGGCGGAACAGGAACGTCGCCAGCACCGGCACGACGAAGAGCGCGAAGAAGAGCGCCCCCAACAGCGCGAACACCATCGTCATCGCCATCGGCCGGAAGAGCAGCCCCTCGATGCTTGTCAGCGACAAGAGCGGCAAATACGCGCCGATGATCATCAGCACGGAGAAGAACACCGGCCGCTCGACTTCCAGCGCGGCGGCCAGGATCGTCTTGTTGACGTTCTGCTGCGTCCGCTCGCGGCCGGAGCCGCCCAGGCGGTGGGCGATGTTCTCGGCCATGATCACCGCGCCGTCGACGATGATGCCGAAGTCGATCGCGCCGACCGAAAGCAAGCCGATCGGGATGCCCGTCACGTACATCAGCAACAGCGCGACCAAGAGCGAGAACGGTATCGTCAAGGCCACGAGCGCCGCCATCGAAGGCCGGCCGAGGAACAACAGCAGCACGAGCACGACCAGCGTGATGCCCAGCATGACGCTATGCGCGACCGTGTGCAGCGTGCTCTGGACGAGGAACGTGCGGTCGTAGAAGTCTTGACTTCCACGCCCTTGGGAAGCAGTCCCGAGTTCAGTTCCTTGACGGCCTCTTGCACCCGCGCGAGCACTTGTGAAGGGTTTTCGCCACGGCGCATGACGACGATGCCCTCGATCGACTCGTCGTGGCGGTCCTTGCTGAAGATGCCCGTGGGCGGCGGGTAATCGAGTCCGACGGTGGCGATGTCGCGGAGATAAATCGGCGTGCCGCCCACCGACTTGATGAAGATCGCGCCGATCCCGGGGATGTCCTGGACGGTGCCCTTGCCGCGGATCACGAACGACATGCTGCCCCGCGGCAGCACGCTGCCGCCGGCGCTGGCGTTGTTGCTCTGGATGGCGTCGATGACATCGCTTAGGGCCAGGTTGTTCCGCTGCAATTGGTCTGGGTTGAAGGTCACGGTGAATTGCTTGAGATGGCCGCCGAAGTTCGCCACGTCGGCCACGCCGTCGCATTTGAACATCCGCGGCACCACTACCCAGTCCTGCAACGTCCGCAGTTCCATCAGGTCGACGGTGCCGTCTGAAACAAGCTCATAGCGGTAGATTTCGCCGTATGCCGTGGCCAGCGGCCCGAGCGTAGGCTGAACTCCTTGAGGCAGCGTAGCGTTTCCAAGTTTCTCCAGAACCCGCTGCCGCGCCCAGTAGTTCTCCACGCCCTCCATAAACAGCACGTCCACGATCGACAGGCCGAAGATCGTCCGCGAGCGAATCTTGTTCGACCCGCGGCACGGTTCGCATGGCGATCTCGATGGGGATCGTCACCTGCTGCTCGACTTCCTCCGGCGCTCGGCCCGGATAGGTCGTGATGACTTCCACCATTTGTCCCGAGATGTCGGGGTAGGCGTCGATCTGCTGATTCTGAAAGGCCCAGATGCCCAGCGCCACGAGTATGCCCGCGAGCATGAGCACCAGCCAGCGCTGGCTGAGGGCAAAGCGAATGAGAGCGGGAATCATTTGACGTGCCCCGTTACCGCCTCGTCCTCCGCCGCCTGCACGTCGGCAACCACGTAGGGCTTCAATAAGATTGCGCCCGCGCCGATCACACGGTCGCCCGGATCGAGGCCGCTTAGAATCTCCAGGAAGCTGCCGACCTGCTCGCCCGTTTTGACGCGGGAGACTTTCCACTGGTCTTTGCCGTCGGCCACGAGCACATAGTCGAATTTGCCGACGTGCAAGACGCCGTCCGCCGGAATGAGCAGCGTCTCCCGCGGGCTAGTCGAGAGGCCCACGTCGGCGTACATGCCCGGCTTCAGAAGCCCTTTCGGGTCGTTCACTTGAAAGAAGACGCGGAGCGTGCGGCGGTCCTTGGAAATCGTTGGCGAAAGGCTGCCCACGATGCCGTCGAACTTGATCTCCGGAAAGGCGAAGAACTCAGCGATGCACGGATCACCCTGCCGCGCCAAGCCCGCGCGGGCTTCGGGCACCTCGGCCACAACAATCGCCTTGCTGGCGGTGTCTTGCACCAGGAGCGCGGGATCGATGCCGGCTTGAAACAATTGCCGTTCAAGCGTAGCCAACGTGCGCTTGGCGTTGTCAACGTTGGTTTGCGCCTCGTGTTTGTCCTTTTCGCCCTGGATTTGCGTCTGCAAGAGATCGGCCTTGGCGGCTACCAGGTCCTTGACGGGATCGGTGCCCGCCTGGACGAGTTTCTCCAAGCGGTCGGCCAACTCTTTCTTCGCCGCGAGGTTGGCTTCGGCGAGCTTGAAGATATTGACGCGCTGCGCTTCGTTGAAGGGGACGTCGTTGCGGGCCTTCAGCCAGTCGGCGTAAGCGCTGGCAAGCTCCGGCGCACTGAAATCCCAACGCCCCTCGACTTTTGAGGCCTGCGGCGTTGGCGGCGCCAGCCGCGCCACGACTGATCCGGTGACCTTTAGCAGCGGCGCCGTGGTCTTTTGCCGATTCACGTCGGCGATTTTCAGCTTCTGTTCCAGCGGCGTACCGGGCACGATCGCCAGGCGATGCCGACCGGCCAGCTTCACGATTTCAACTTCTTGGGCGCGGCGGCCGACTCTTCGCCGCGGCGTTCCGGCCAGAGCAGCCAAGTGAGCGCGGCGACCGCGACAAGGACCGCCAATGGAAGCTGCAGGACGTTCCAGACGCGCGTGCGAGCCCGCAGCCGCGCGGCGGCGGTCGGTTCGACGGGCTTTGAAGCAGGAGGTGTGCTGTTCGATTCGCTCATTCCGCGATATGCTGTCCGACTGCCGCGTTCAAGCGATACAACGCGTGCCAGTAGGCGGATTGGCTCAAGATGTAGGTTCGATGCGTGTCGCGGTAGGCTCGTTCGGCGTCCAATACGTCCAACAACGTCTTGCCGCCGAGGCTGTAGGCCGCGAGAGTGCGATCGCGGACGCTCCGCGCCGCAGCGAGCTGCGCGGGACCGATGGCCGTCGCGTTTTCTACAGCGGCTTGAAACTCGCCCACCGCCTGCTCGATGTCGGCCTCGGTCTGCACAAGCTGCGCCTGTAGATTATAGCATGACTGGGCAAGGACCGACTCGGCCTTGGCGATGTTGCCTTGGTTGCGGTCGAACAACGGAACGGTGACGCCCATCTGGGCGGTGAACGATGGGGCATCGGGAACGCCATTGGACTCTTGCCATTGGTATTGATAACCTAACGACGGCGTGACCTGGCGCGGGCCTTGGTGCGTTCGACCTCGATGCCGCTGCGCGCTTTGGCGACTTGCGTACGCAATGATATGATGTCCGGACGGTTCCGCTCCGCCAACGATACGGCTTCGGAGAGCGAAAGCGGCGCGGCCGGATTGCCGATCTCAAGGTTGCCGCCCGCGTCCGTCGCCGACATCTGTCCCGGGCGGCCGATCGCCGCGCGAAATTGGGCCTTGGCAGTCTTCAACGTTGTGGCCCGCGTGTACGCCTCGGTCTGCGCCACAAGAACGTCCAGGCGGGCTCGCTCCGCCTCGATCGTGCCCGTACCGCCGAACTTTACGCCTTGAATCGTGATCCGCTCGACACGTTTCAGGCTGGCGAGGTCATCTTGGGCGAGTTGTAGCATCGCGCGGGCCTCGAGCACGTCGTAGAACGCGCTGGCAGTATTCGCCAGCCGCTGCCGAACCTGGTCGCAATAGTCGGCGTTCGATACGGCCACGCCGATTTCGGCGTTTGCCATCGCCGCTGCCCGTTTGCCGAAAAGCCACCAGTCGATCGGCCAACTGCCGATGACGTCCAACTCCGGTGGGCCGCCCGGCCGATCGGGCGTAAACGTCCGCACGGGCAAGAACAGGCCGTTAATCTGGACGGACGGATTGGGCGGCAGCGAACTGGTGGTCAGGTCGCCTTCGGCTTGCCGTATGGCTTCCATCGCGGCGCGGAGCTTCGCGTCCGCTTGCAACGTTTCGGACATGGCTTCGGAGAGCGTTATTGCGCCGGGCGTGCCGGTCACTTCCTTGGATGTTGGTACTTCTTCCGGTACAGGAAGGGCGTTGTCAATCGGCTTCGACGAATTGCCGCCCGGCGGCATGGGCGCTGGAAGCTGCGGCTCGACGTTCGCAGGCGGAACTGCCGCGCTATCATAGGCCACCGTGCGAACCATTGGCGGCTGGAGCGTTCGACGCGCCCGGTGAAGGCGGAAAAACTTCGGCTGGTGCAACCGGAGACTGCGCATGCCGTTGCTCATCCGACGCGCATCCGGCTGCCATCGCCACGACCAACCCAACGGCGCAATACCCGGCCCATCGACGTTGCGCGATAGCGCATCGGCTTGGCTGGCGGTCACGCTGAAAAGCGGGCTGCGTTTTCAAGGCCACCATCCTATTGTCAGCCGTCGCGGCAAAACTGTGCCATGCGTCAATCACCAAAAAACCGTTGCAACATGCGTTCTGATGTTCATCACTATTCTCGGCATAACCGCAACACCGATTGCCGGGAAGTGTTCGGATGCGGCCCAGCTTGCCGCTTCGCTAAAGAGCGCAAATCTACTCGCCGCCGTCAGGATCGTTATAGCCGGAACGCGCTGGAGTCCCGCCTTTAGGCGGCATCGCCGGCTAAAGCAGGGACTCTAGCGAGGATTGTTCGGCCGCAATGACTTTGGCTAGCCGCCGGGCGTGCCGTTCGGCGCCGCTGTACTTGGCCGCGAGAAAGGCCTCGACCAGCTCCCAGGCCAGCGCGAAGCCGATGACCCGAGCGCCCAGGCAAATGACGTTCATGTCGTCATCCTCGACCCCTTGGCGGGCGGAAAACGGATCCATGATCAAGGCCGCCCTCGCGCCCGGACTTTGTTGGCCGCCACGTTCGCGCCGACGCCACTGCCGCAAACGGCGATGCCCCGCTCGACTTGGCCGCCTGCTACCATCTTGGCCAACGGAATGACGTAATCCGGATAATCGTCACCGGCGGTAAACTCATTCGCACCAAGATCGACGACCTCGTGCCCGGCTTTTCGCAGGGCGTCGGCCAAGGACTGTTTGAGGGGAAATCCAGCGTGATCGGCGGCGATGGCTAAACGCATGGCGCGGCGTCCTTTTCGGCTCGAGGAAATGATCGAAAGGAGGCTATTATACCGCGATTGTTCACGGATCGCACTGGAACCGATGTTAGTACATTCATGTCAATTGGGATACCGTTTACTGTTCGCACGCGAGCACATTCGTGCTTATGCATCCGAACGAGTTCGCGTGTGAACAGTTGTGTGGTCGGCGTTCGTTTGAAAATCGCCGCTTGGGGTTATTTGTCAACTCGGCGTGACAAAATCATTGACGCAATTTCTGAAAAAAGCTACCATAACTTTCGTTCGTGTAACTTGTCCCGATGCCCCAAGTAGCAGGCAGCGCACGCAATCGAAAACTGGCGCGTCCCGCAAGTGCGGATGCACTTTCTCGGTTGCCTTCTGAAATCCGGCGTATCTACCAACTCGCGTTTCCCAACGGAAGCGTCAGGAGTCCGGCCTCTCCTCTTATGGAAGCGGTGGGCCGATTCGCCCTCAGATGTTCCGAAAGCAGCAGGTTTTTGCCAATCCCTCAGTTGCATTGTTCCAAGATCTTTCGTGAAAGATAATCCCATGCGTCACACCTTGCCTTTGTTAAGCGTTCTGGCGGTTTGGGCCGCGAGCACAAGCCTATACGGTCAGCCTGTCCTCACGTCTGCCAATAACATTTACCATGCTCAGGTCTACAACAACTGGTGCGGCACGGCATCGATTGAAATGATGTTGGACTGCCCGGCGGTGACCGGCGGCAATGCTCAAGTAGCCACCAATCTCTTGGCAGCCGGTGATGGAGCAACCGTGCCCGCGGGCAATCCGCAGCCGCTCGCCACAGTTGTCGGCGGCGTCGTCCAGGCCGGCGGAGCGCAGGCGTTCATTTATGGTATGACTCACGGCGGCGGCCCCAACAACAATACGGTCAACGGCGTTTGGTACTTCAACCCCAACGTCCCCTTTGGGTCCGGCACGGACAGCTACGGCGTCGTTTCGGCACTTAATCTGTTTGACAACCCAAACACCAACGGCCAGTTCGGGCCGCCGTTCCCGGCCGTAGGGCACAACTACGTTGGCTACAACGCGGCGCCCACGGCTCTCGGCGCTGCTGCCGCGACCCGCACGATCGTCAACTGCATCGCCGACTATCAAGTGCCCGCTCAAATCGTGGTGGGAGGCGGTGCTCACTCGATGATCGCCAATGGTGCTATTACGACCGGTCAGCCCGGCGCCGCGGGTGGGCCGGCCGGGGGCAATGGTAGTTACACACTTTACTACGTTCAAGTATCCGATCCCTGGACCGGCTATGCCATTTCTCAGCCGGCTTCGGCGGGCGGCACGATCGGGTGGGGCGAAAACACTTGGCTGCGATACGGGTACGACGTTCCTGGGTAACGGGCAAGGAATTAGCTGGATTCGGCCCGATGGCACAACCGTAAACAATGCGCGGCCCGGCATCTGGTTCAACTGCTTCAACCCGAGCGCCCCGCAGCTCAGCAATGGATTTAACCTCACAAGCTACAAATTCACGGTCGAGCCGCAAGGTCCGGAATCGCTCGATACGGGCGATCCAGCCATCGACGGCAGTTTGCCCGCCCCGCCGCCCCTGATTTCGCCCATTATGTCGGCCGCCGGGTGCTCGCCTACGCCGGCAGCGATCTCTCGACCAGTACGCAGCTTTCCACCGACTTCAACATGATGGGCAGCGGCAGCTTCGACTCCAACCCCGGTCACGAAATGCTGCTGCAAATGCCCAATTCGGATGGAGGCGACGGCGATTGGCTCGTTCCGTACGATGGCGGCGGCGGCGTGAACGACATTCAAGGCGCGCTCTTGATCGATCAGGACACGGGAGTCATTGATGAGGCGACGTGGCTGACGCCCGGCGATAATCTGCCCGGCTATACGTTGAGTCAACTCGATACGATGATGCAGGATGAAGCCAGCGGCAACTTGCCCAACGACAATCCAGTGCCGTTGCCGGAGCCGGGAACAATCGCGCTGCTGGCGGCCGGTGGGCTAATCGTCGCTGCTCGATGGCGCCCTCGGCGACGAGCATTGCCATGATTCGCCGCGTTCACTCCACCGTCACGCTCTTCGCCAGGTTCCGCGGCTTGTCGACGTCGCAGCCGCGGGCCACGGCGATGTGATAGGCCAGCAGTTGCAGCGGGATGACCGTTACGATCGGCTGCAAGAACTCCTCGACGGCCGGCACCTCGATCACGTCGTCGGCCAGGTCGGTCCACCTCGCGGTCGCCCTCGCAGACGACGGCGATCACCGGGCCGCCGCGGGCCTTGATCTCTTCGACGTTCGACATCACCTTGTCGTAAACCTGCCCGTGCGGCATGAGGAACACGCTGGGCGTGTTGCTGGTCGACCAGCGCGATCGGGCCGTGCTTCATCTCCGCGGCGGGATAGCCCTCGGCGTGGATGTAGCTGATCTCCTTGAGCTTCAGCGCGCCTTCCAGCGCCGTGGGGAAATTGAACTGCCGGCCGAGGTAGAGAAAGTTCGTGCACTCGGCGTACTTTTCCGCGATCTCGCTTCACCTTCTGGTGGCATTGCAGGGCCTTGCGGACCTTGTCGGGCAGCGCCTGCAATTCGCTCGATGATCCGCACGCCGGCCGAGAAGCTCAAATGCCGCAGCCGGCCGAAATACAAGCGCCAGCATCGCCAGCACCGTGCATTGCGAAGTGAACGCCTTTGTCGAGGCGACGCCGATTTCCGGTCCGGCGCGAAGATAGACGCCGCCGTCGGACTCCTGCGCGATCGTGCTGCCCACCACGTTGCAGATGCCAAGCGTCGGATAGCCCTTGCGCTTCATCTCGCGCAAGGCGGCCAGCGTGTCGGCCGTCTCGCCGCTTTGCGTGATGGCGAAAACCAGCGTGTAGTCATCCAGCGGCGGGTTGCGGTAGCGCAGCTCGCTGGCGTACTCGACTTCCACGGGCAGCCGCGCCAGGCCCTCGATCTGATACTCGCCCACCATGGCCGCATGCCAGCTTGTGCCGCAGGCGGTCATCACGAACCGCCGCATGGAGCGAAGCTGCTGCGGCGTGAGATTCAAGCCGCCGAACTTGGCCGTCGCCGCGTCGAAATCAAGCCGGCCCGCGCAGGGCGTTCTCGATCGACTCGGGCTGCTCGAAGATCTCCTTGAGCATGTAGTGGTCGTAGCCGCCGGTGTCGATGTCGCCGGCCTCGAGTTCCAAGGTCTGGACGCTGCGGATCGACGTGGCCCTGAGTCGCGGTGGATGAATCCGCAGCCGGTCGGCCGTGAGCACGGCCAGCTCGTGATCGGCCAGGTAGACGATCTTGTCGGTATAGCCGGCCAACGGCGAGGCGTCGCTGGCGACGAAATGCTCGTCGCTGCCGACGCCCAGCACGAGCGGGCTGCCCTGCCGCGCGGCGATCAACACGTCCGGCCAATCGCGGAAGAGGATCGCCAGGCCGTAAGTGCCTTGCAGTTGGCCAAGCGCCTCGCGGACCGCATCGACCAGCGGGCGATACTCGACGGCGGCCATGTCCTCAACTTCCGGCTGCTGCCGGAGGCAGCTTGCGACGAGATGGGCGATGACCTCGGTGTCGGTGGCCGAGTGGAATTGATAGCCCTCGCTCCATGAGCCGCCGCTTCAGCCCGCGAAAGTTCTCGATCACGCCGTTATGAACGACGGCCACCTCGCCGGCGCCGCCCTCATCATTGCCGCCCCCTTCCTTGCCGCCAAGGTGCGGATGGGCGTTGGCATCGCTCGGCGCGCCGTGCGTGGCCCAGCGGGTATGGCCGATGCCCGTCCGGCCCGCCGTGGCGGCCCCGTTGAGCCGGGCTTCAAGGCGGTCGATCCGGCCGGCCGACTTGACGACCGTCAGGTGCCGCTCGGACGTGAGCAGGGCGACGCCGGAACTATCGTAGCCGCGGTATTCCAGGCGGCGCAGCCCGGTAATGAGGTAGTCGATGGCCTCGTTCGATCCGACATATCCGACAATTCCGCACATTGGCTAATTGCTTCCTTTCTTAAACCGCTCCGCAACTCCCGCGGAATCGGGCAATACAGTTTAGCATACAGGGCAATACGAAGCGGCCACAATGACAACTGTGCTGCTAATGATTATTTGCGTAATATCGTACGGCAAAGTCGTCGCGGAAGTCAAAATCGGTAGCTGTTTTTTCCGATCGTGGCGACGAGGCAATCCTGCACCGCCTTCGCGTTTTTGCGCTCTTGGTGCATCACGCCGGGCGTCGCCGCAAGTCGTTATGTCAACAGATGTTGCGCCGATGGTTCGCGCCTTCGTTGATCTGTTAAGGTGGGTAAGCATGATGCACGACTTGGCGTGATCGGGAGGTTGAAAAAAGACAGGAATGACTCACCCATAACCGCCCGCGTGTCAAGGCCCCGATTTTCGCGATAGGCCAAAAAAGCAGAACAGAGAAAGGCTAGCCGGGGTCCAGGGGCGGCAATGAGCGCCCTGGTCGGCCGATGGATCGGCCGAAATGTCCGCGGCAGGATGCCGGTTCGATGTTCGTTCGTGTGCGTTGCGCATATCGTAGTCACCCATTCGTGCCGTTCGGCCGCGAGACCGCCGCACATTATTCTGTTCACCGGCAAGAGCACCCAATCAGGATCTCGGCACAGGCGCAAGGCCTCGCCAGTCTCAATCGCGGGTCGCTTCGCCGATTTTGCGTGCGCAGCGAACTCCTCTTGTTTGCCTCAAGCCGGCGCCGCCGAGGGAACGTTTTCCCTCTGCCAGCGGCGCAGCCGTTTCCAACATATCTCCGCCAGTTTGCGCGCCGTCGCCACGCGCCAATCTTGGCGCTCGCGCGTTTCCGTACGCGCGTGTAAAAGTTCTTCAAGGCAACATCCTCCTGGACGACCTTCATTGCCGCTTCCACGAGGATCCATCGCAACCAGGACGAGCCCTGACGGGTGATCGATCCGCGATAGCAGTGGCCGCCCGACTGGTTGACGCGCCCGTCAGGCCGGTGTAAGCTCCGACCTGCTTGGCATTGTGGAATCGATCTACCTCGCCCAGTTCGGCCACGATCAAGAGCGCCGAGTAGAGGCCGATGCCGTGGATGTCCGTCAACGTCTCCACCTGCGGGAATGCTTCACGCAACGCGAGCATGTGTTCGTCGAGGATCGCCAATTGCTTCTCGTAGTGCTGCAATCGCAGCACCAGCTCGTCGCGCACCAGATTCTCGATGGGGCCGAAGTCCTGTTTGCCGAACCACGCCAAGCAGCGTTTGCCGAGCGTGCGGTAGGGCGTCTGCCGATTCTGCCGCGCCAACAGGTCGCGGAGCTTGATCTTCGCCTTCACTTGCTCGCGGACGAGTCGTGCTCGTGCGCGTGTCAGGTTGCGTAATTGCTGGTAGGGCTCTGGCGGAATGTAGGCCAACGGGACTTGGTTGATCCGCAGCAGATTGGCCAGCAGCATCGCGTCAAGCTTGTCCGTCTTGCTGCGGCGCTGTATCATGCGCACAGGCGGAGTGGATGTGCCAGGACGACGACGCCGTACGGGCGAAGCAGGTCGTAGAGCCAACGGTACGTGCCCGTGGCTTCGATCACTGCGCGGAACGCCCCGAGCTTTTCGACGAACTGCCGAATGGCTTCCGTGTCTTCACAGCGGATGGTGGTCGCGTTCATGGCTTCGCCCGCGTCGTTCACGCCGGCGATGACAACGGTAAGACGATGAAGGTCGATACCGAGATACCACATATAGGTCTCCTTGTTCGGTGGACTAGGAATGAGTTGCGAACCTCAATCTCTAGTCTACCGGCAAGGGGCCTTGACTCGCCGGGCGGTTATAGTATCAGGATTCGCCAAAAAATGGCCACAAGGGTTGTGGGTTAATCGCTTTTTTCCTTGCACATGATCCATCAGTCAGTTGCTCATATACGGTAGGAAAGGAAGATGTTGGAAACGAAAATGTCTGGGCAGTCTCCTCGCCCGGCGATGATGTTTGGGCTTCTTTTGTCTGCCATCTTCCTTTCCCACATTTTTCTTTCCATCTCTCTGCTGGTCTTTGCGTTCGCGTGGTTCCACTCGCTAAGATCGCTCATCCTTAATCCCTTCGTTTGGTCCGTGCCGCCGAATTGAAATCGCGTGAAAAAAAACGGCGTACGGGAGATGCGCCCCGCCTTCGCGTTTTTTGGTCCTTGGGGCGCATCGCAGGCGGTCGTCGTAAGTGCTTTGCGGAAAACGACTTCCGTAGCGAAAGCAGCCGGCAAGCCCGGCATGCCCCGGAGGAGCGGACTGGGGCGCATCTCCTGCCTGACTGCCAATTTGGCAGGGAAGTTTGCTTGTCAGGAAGCGGTTTCTCGCGTTCAGGATTCGTGTAGGCATATTCGACAGAAAAATAGGGACAGAAACATGGACAGAGACCTCACTGCTGGGGCGTTGATCTTTCATACTGCATCTCTCATCCGCTACTCACTATCCACCGACCGCTGCCCACTTTCCAGCCAGTATACCACAGTTCGCAAATGTTGTCAACACTTGCGCATAAATCGGGAACATTTGTGATCTAAACCATTACCTGCCAAGTGGTTACGACTTGTCGCTAAGTTTGCGCATTTGCGCATAGGATTTTCGGACAAATATTTCCGTCGCCGTAAGGTCTTATTTGGCAAGGGTTTGTGAATCGGCGGCCGATGCGCATCTGAAAAACGAGTCCGCAAGGCCGCCGGAAAATATTTCCGGAATAGGAACGCCCCGTCCTCCGCCCGGGCAATAGGCCGCCCGGGCAATTCCTCGCTGACTTCTGCGAGAGAAGTTCGGCAATTACGTAACCATCCTGTGAAACTTTCACCTTCGGAAACCAAAGTATTCGAGCATTGTGTCACCGTACGCGCCGCGCGGCTGCGGTAACTATCTTTGTGGGTCGATGTCGTAGCCGCGACGGAGTCCAGCGTGGCGCACCGGCCTAAAACGATAGTTGAGAAAAGGAAGCACAAGATGAATACCAAGTGTCTCGGGCCGTGGGCCCCAATTTGGACCGCCGTCGCCGCGCTTGCGATTGCGGTGAGCAGCGTCGCGGCTGCATCGTATGAGATGACGCAGCATCAGCAGGCAGCGCAGGATACCGCTTGGTACGCCAACGCGCCTTCGCAGATAACGGCCAGCAATTCCACGCCTCCCGCGCAAAGGGACAACCCGGCCGCGCTAGCGGCCCAGGCTTTTTCGACCTCCTCTTTCCGCTTCTTCATGGCCTGCGCAAAGGGACAACCCGGCCGCGCTAGCGGCCCAGAGCAGTCCTCTCCACTCCCTTCGCGGCCGAGGTTCCGGGGGCCCTTCGTTGGTCGGTCAGGTTGATGGTCAGCCAACATTATGAGAGACAGCCATGAAATCGTTTACGGCATTAGTGATACTCGCGGGCCTGCTGGCCGGTTGTGACTACCGGCCGGATCGCCAAGACCTTCAGCAAGAAAAGCTCGTCTTGGAACTCATGCAGACCCAGCGGGCACAGCTTGCGGAGTTGGTGAAGAAGGAAAAAGACGAACAGATCCTGGAAAAGAAAAATGAGGCGGCCGCTCAAGACATCGCGCGTCAGCGGGCCGCACAGGAAAGTCAGCGAAAGGAGATCGACGAAAAGCGGAAAGCGGCCGAGATGTCGATCGCCCGGGAAAAGGGTGCCCTATCCGCGGTGCAGAAGCGCCTGGCCGACGAGTCCAAGGCGATTGAAGTCCGCGAAGCGCGGAACCGGCACACGGAACAAGAGCTTGCCGCCAAACGAACGAGCCTTCTCGCGCTCGAGCGGCAGATCGAATCGCAGGAGCGCGCCGGCCCCGAGTTGGCCAAAGAGTTGGCCAGCCAGCGGGCGGAACAGGCGAAGCAACAAGAAGCGGAGGAAGCCCGCGTGAAGGCGAGACGGCCCGCCTTGGACCAGCTCGCCGCGACCACGGCGGGCTTGTTCGACTCGCCCAACGAGCGCGCCGTTGTCCGTGGCCAATTGCTCGACCTCTTCAAGTGCGCGGAAGTGGCGAAGATCAAGGACGACGACCTGTTCGTGCTTCAGGCCCGCGGACTTGCCGAGTCGTACTATCTCAACCGGATCAAGTTCCCATACCTGGATATCGAAAAAAGCGCCTTCGACTCCTGGGCCGAGCAGAATTTGAAACACGCGAGAGTGTCGATGACGCCGCTTCCTCGTCCGCAAGCAAGTAACCGCGACGGTGCATTTTGACCGCCCCGATCGGTTCATGGTATCCCGCGGGAGGAGCGCTAGAATTTCATCAGAGGAAAGAGACAGCAATTGTCAAAGAAGAGGCGGTGCGCATGTCGCCGCCGCCCAGCGGCGCGAGTTCTTACTTGACGCTGCCGCAACCGTATCGCGCAGAGGAGACCGGCAGCCACATCGAGGAGGTGTAAAACTATGATTACTGCAGGAAACAGCCGGACGCAAGCGTCCGGTGCAACCGATTTTGACCAGTCCCGTTCGGCGGCGGAAGCCGCGACGGGGCACGTGGGGATGGAACCGCGCGAATGGATTTCCATACGACACCCCCTGTGGTCCATGAGCCAGATCGTGGCCCGCTCGACCATTGCGTCCATGTTCGGACTTGGCGCGGCGGTCCTGGCGATCCTGAGGCTGGTGGGCGTTGCTTCGCCGTACATGTTGCCGGTGGCCGGCATCGTGTTGGCGTCGGCGTTCCTGGCCTTCGCGACGATCGACGTTGCTTGGGGACGCATGTTCGGCTTCCTGGAGCACGACACGCTACGCGACCGCTATGTCTACTTTAGCGGTCTGGCCGCCGTGTTGGTCGCGGGAGTCACCGCGCTGGTGCTCAGCATCTTGTACCTGGCGTTTCCCGCCGATCTGCGGTTCGCCGCAGTGGCGGCGATAGCCCTGGGCGGCGGATTGTTCTGGCACAGCGGGATCATGCGCGAGGTTAGCTGCCTTACCCATGACGTGGCCTATCACGGCGTGGCGGGGCCGCGGCCCCGCGGGCCGTTCTCGCTCAACCTGCTATCGATCGCGCCGGTGCGCGATGCGCTGGTGGGCCTGGGCGGCGTGGTCCTTGGAATCCTGGCGATTCTTTCCATCGTTCCGGCAATTCTCTGCTTGGTCGCGTTCCTAGTCAACGGCGCGGCGCTGACCTTCAGCGCGGCGACAATGTGCGGCGCTTCCATGGTGACGTTGCGGGAAGTCTGCACCAAAGGCTCGGGCGATTCCGCCAACTTTGCGGCGGCAACCTGAGCGTTCGCCCAGTGACATGTCGCATCCGGAGCGGCAGGGAGGCCGCTCGCTTGCGGAGCTTCCCTTACAGGTCGCCGCTCTTGGCAAGGTCCACAAGCTGCCGAAACGCGGCGGCGTCTATCGTCTCGTTGGCGATCAACTCCTGCGCCACCCGATCCAGCGCCTGCGCTGCTCGGCTGAGTATTCTTCTTGGCTCTCGTAGGCGGCATCCAATAGACTCTTGACTTCGTTGTCGATGTCGCGCGCCGTTTGCGGACTGCAATCGATCTGTGCCGTGCTGCCGTCCGTAGCGGGCATGAACATCGAGGGACGTTGAGCGCAATGCACCAGCCCTACCGCCTCGCCCATGCCATAGAGGCAGATCATCCGCCGCGCGAGCGTGGTGGCGAGTTCCAGGTCGTTCTCGGCCCCGGTGCTCACCTCGCCGAAGACCAGTTCCTCCGCGGCCCGCCCGCCCAGCATCCCGGTGATTCGGTCGCAGCAGTTCCGCGCGGGTCAGCAGGAACTGGTCGTCGGCGGGCAATTGCAGGGTATAGCCCAAGGCGGCGCGGCCGCGAGGCACGATGCTGATCTTCTGCACTGGGTCGGCATGTTCGCTGTAGGCGGCGACCAGGGCGTGCCCCGATTCGTGATAGGCGACGCGGCGCTTGCCTTCCGCGTCCAGGCGGCGGCTCTTGCGTTCCGGGCCGGCCACGACCTTTTCCACGGCCTCTTCGAGGTCCTTCTGGGTGATCTGCGTTGACATGCGGCGGGCGGCCAAGAGCGCGGCCTCGTTCATGGCGTTGGCCAGATCGGCGCCGGAAAACCCCGGCGTCCCTTGCGCGATCTTCCGCAGGTCGACGTCGCCGGCCAGCGGCTTGTCGCGGCAATGGACCTTGAGAATCGCCTCGCGCCCGTCGAGGTCCGGGATGTCGATCACCACCTGGCGGTCGAAGCGGCCGGGCCGCAGCAGGGCCCGGTCGAGCACCTCGGGGCGGTTCGTGGCGGCGAGGATGATCACGCCCACGTTCGGCTCGAAACCGTCCATCTCGACCAGCAGTTGATTGAGCGTCTGCTCGCGCTCGTCGTTGACCGGCGCCGACGTGGACGCCGCGCTCGCGGCCGATCGCGTCCAACTCGTCGATGAAGACGATGCAGGGCGCCTGCCGCTTGGCCTGCTCGAAGAGATCGCGGACCCGCGCTGCGCCGACGCCGACGAACATCTCCACGAAATCGCTGCCGCTGAGCGAGAAGAAAGGCACCCGCGCCTCGCCCGCCACGGCCCGCGCCAGCAGCGTCTTGCCCGTGCCGGGCAGTCCCACCAGCAGCACGCCCTTGGGAATCTTCGCGCCCAGGGCGATGTAGTGGTCCGGGGTTCTTGAGGAAGTCGACGACCTCCTGAAGCTCGTACTTCGCCTCGTCGCAGCCGGCCACGTCGGCGAAGGTGACGCCGGTATCGCGGTCGGCCACCAGCCGCGCGCGGCTCTTGCCGAAGCTCATCACCGATTGCCCGGCGGAGCGCAATCCGCGCGAGAGCAGCACCCACAAGAGCACCATCACGCCCAGCGGAATCACCCATGCATAGAGAAGCTGAGAAAGCACGCCCGGCCGCACGCCGCTGAACTTGACCTTGGCCGCTTCAAGCTCCGCGACGAGTTGCGCATCCGGCTCAACGCGCACGGTGCGAAACATGAATGCACCGGCCTCGGGTTTTGTCGCGCTGTCTTTCGGAGATTTGGGCAGGGCGCTCGTAGTCCCAGCTTTAGCCGGCGCTGGAGTCCCGCCTTTAGGCGGTTCCGCCGAAGTCCGGCTAGAGCCGGTACTGCGAGCGCCTGGTGCGCGGGCGGTTCCCCCTCCGCCGGCTTGGGCATGATCTTTCCAGTAATCTCGGTTTCCTGGACCTGGCACTCGGTCACCTCGCCACGGGCCAAGTCCTGCTCGAACTCGCTGTAGGGAATCGACTTGACGCTCATCTCGTGCAATTGGTCCTGCCAAACCCAGAGCAAGAGCAACATCAGGGGAAGGTACCACCAGACCATGCTCCAATTCGGCCCTGCGGGCGGCGTTTCTAGGTTCTTCCGCGGCCCGAAAGGCATCTTTGGCGGGCGTTTCGTCGATGGAGGGTCTGGTACTTGGGACATCGGTCAAATCTCCTAATGACGCGCCGACTCGATCACGCCTTGCCACGTAGAATTGTAAGCGCGGTAGCGCGGCGGAACAGAAGGATCAGTCAAAGAACAGGCATTCGCGCTTTTTGCGCAAGGGCAAGGCATTCGATCAAGTGGCACATGCCATTGGCCGGGTGCGAAGCACGTGACGGCGCGTAGGAGTTATTTCGCCGTGGCCATTCCGCGCGTGCCGCTGAATTCCTCGTTCTTCGCCCGAAGTTGCTCGATCTTGTCGGCGGTCGAACCGTCGAGCTCGCCGGGGCCAAAAACGTCTTCGATGCACACGATTGGCTCGACCATGCTGTAGCTCAGCCACGGCAGCCAGACGTTGACGCCGCGGCCGCGCGGCGACGCGATGGAAGTTGCTTCGGTGCAGAGGCCGGGATACTTGTAGCTCAGCGAGCCGCCGACATCGACGAACTGCCGCGGATTGTTCATCAAGAGCCGTGCGACGTTGGCGTAGTGCGGATCGCCCGTAAATAGCGAAAGCCGCAGATAGAGAAACGGTGCGCTGGCCATGAAGAGGTCGGCGGCGGAGTGGCCGGCGGCGATGAGGCTGAAGCCGGCGATTGATTTGTCGGACGGAACCACCGAAGCATCGGTTTTCGGCATTGGAACCGGCCGGGCGTAGACCCAGGTTTCCGTAAAGTCCGCCGCCTGCTCGGCCGCGCGGAGATATCTCGCGTCGCGGGTCTGATCGTAAAGCGCGAGAAAAGCGTCGAGCGTCATGAAGCCGGCCTCCTTGTCCAAAACGTTGGGGTTGTCCACGGTGCCGCCCACGTAGGCAAAAGCGTCGTGAATGTTCCGCAGGCTGAATTCGCCGCTGCGCCGGGCGGCGGCGGCGTATTTGCCGTCGCCGGTGGCCTTCGCCAGATCGGCAAGAAACCGGATCGGATGCGTGGTGTTCAGCTTGCTCTGGTTTACCGCCGCGCCGGAGAACTCATATTCGCGGTACCAGGAGCCGTCGTCCTGCTGGTGCGCAACCAGCCAGTCGCCATAGCCGCGGCAGAAACTGAGCCACGGGGGCCGGGAACGCCCGTTGCGGGTCATCAGGCTCCACGCATCGAGCGCGCCGACCATGCCGTCGCTGGCGACGCGAAGAAACGTGTGGTACTGCCGCCAGTGCGGTTGCGGATAGGGATCGAACCAGGTGCGCGGCAGGCCTTCGGGCGTGGGCGAGTTTCTTGGCCCAGAAATCGACCATTGCCTCGCCCTGGCTGACGATGTCCTCGCGATGTTCCGCCAATCCAAAGCGCATCAAGTGATAGGCCAACGGGATTTGCTGGCCCACGAAGCCCATTTGAAAGTTGGCTTCCTTTGCGGGGTCGAAATCGCCGCCGGGGACATGTACACGGAACGGCAGTCCTGGCACGCCGTTGTATGGACGGCTGAGGCGGCTGACGAGTTCCATGCTCGCCCGGTAAACGGCTGGGACATCGGTTTTCGCGACTGGCGGCGCGAACTCGGAGTAGGCGAGCCGCCAGGCGCTGCGCATCGCCGTGGGGAACGCCGCCTCTTCGCCGGCAGCGATCAGGATTTGATAGCGATGCGGCACGCCGGTCTTCACTGGATGGAAACGCTCGGCGCTGCCCGTCGAAGAGCCGAGCCGGCGACGAAAGTAAGTGCGGTCCGCCTCCGTGCCGGGGAAGCGAAAGGCCGCAGCCGGATGGGCGGGCGATGTGATGCCGAGCGACGCGAACTGTAGCCGGGCGTCGATAAGACGTGCGGCAGTCCGATCCTCCGGACACGTGCCGCCGTCCGGCGCGAGGTGAACGAGCGTGAGCACGGCGCGGGTCTTGCGGTCTCTGAGCATGACGAGCGGCAGCGGCATGCGGTCTTCGCGAATCCAGATCCGCTCATCCGCGAGGTTCGCGCCCAGCGCCTGGGGCGGAAGATTCTGATTGTCGAGATAGCACAGGCCCGGTATGAACAGATCGCAGGCTTTTAGCGGCGAACCCTTAATGGCAGAGAGAGAAAACTCGGAGGCAAAGCCCGCGTCGGCCGGCGTGGATGCCGGAACGGTAATCTCGCGCACGAGCACAAAGGTATTTGGAATTCTTCCACATGAATAAACGTCCCGGACCTGAAAGATCGAGCCGGCAGGCGAATGCAATTCGCCGCGGCACACGAGCGCGCCTTGGTCGGCAACGACGTTTGTATAATCGGCTCGGAGTTTCTTGATCGTGCCATCTCGTTGCACGACGTCGATGGACAAGGGAGCGGCGTTTTCGAACTTGACTGGGCCGGGATGGGCTGGAAACAGGAGGTTTACGGACCTTCCGGCTTCGGCGCGAAGAACCAGGCGATCCGAACGCAAGGACGTCTCCGGCGCGGCTGCCAACGATTGGATGCTGGGCAGAGTCGCGGCGAGAATGACCGCGCAACACAGGGTCTTGGCCAAGATATTCACGCTGGAGTGGGCTGCTGCATCGCAATTCCACGTTGCTATCATCCGGCTCTTTCCGGACCACGCTGCGAGCGCTGCCCCGTGAGGGGACGAAGGGCCTCGAAGCCCATGCCGCGGGAGCGTCGCAATCGAATAATGACTTGACGGACCAAAATGGCCGCCACGATCGCCAGCCCCAGCACGCTGGGCGCAGCCCAGAGCCACCAGGCGATGCCGAGAACGATGCCGGCGATGTTGGGCCAGCGCTGGACCCAGTCCATAAGCAGGCCCCTTCGAACAAGTACAACGACCAGAACCGTCGCGACGATCAGCGCGGCCGCGCCCCACCAACTCCTTTGATCCGTCTCCCGGAAATCAATGGTAATCGAATTGGACGCACCGTCAAACGTACGAGAAACGGCCGTTCCGGAGTTCGCGGCAAATTGACGCCAGTCGGCCGCCAGATCGCCGGCATCATCACTGGACGACATGTCCGGCCCCGCGGAACTGCCCTCTTCCTCCGCCGCTACCGGCTCCAACCCGCGGCGCGGCGATGGTCCACGTAGTTCTTTCCACCGGAAAGTCGCCAAGCCGAGGCGCCGGAAACGTCACTCGCGACTTGGATGTCAGCGTCTCGTTGGGCGTATCAGGATTCGCCACATACAGCATTTCGACGCGCGATCTCGCCGCGTGCAGCAGGATCGGCACGTTCAACTCTTGTAAGTGTTCCGGAACTTCATCGACGGGCACTCCGTTGACCGTCAGGTGAAGCAATTGGAAGCCATCGGGAATAACCAGAGGGTAACGGTTTGCGGCAGGCGACTCGACATCCATCACGGCCGCGCCAATACGACAGCCGTCCGCTTGCACGAAGCAGCGGAACGTTGCGGCGACGACCCTCGCCTTGCCAGGCGACGATTGCGGCGCGGCGTCTTTCGGCACCTCGGCCGCGGTCCCTGGAGGCGGTGGTAGTTGGAGCGGTTTGATCGAGACCGTTCAGCGCACCGTCCTTCGCCGGATCGGCATAATACGACCGCACAAGCTGGCCCAATTCGACCGGCGCCGCGCTCCCCTCCGGCGCTTGAGCTCGGCGAGGCCGGTCGCCGCGGAAGCGTTGACATCGACCGCCGGACTGCGATAGAGGCGGATGACGGAACTCGTGATGCGAACGTCCTCCAAGCGGATTTGAGGAAGATCGAAATTGCGATTCTGGCGAGTAGGAAGCCGTCCGCGAAGTTGTAGTTGTTGCCGGCCCGTCGCCGCACCGGCAAGGAACACCGTCAGATGGCCGTCCTTGTTTTCGAACCAGCGGGATCCCGGCGCGCCGGGAATGCCATCGCTGGTGACCACGAGCGAATCGACATGCAACGCCGGCGGAATGGCGAGGCGATACTGGAAAACGCTTCCCCCCTCGGTCGTCAACTGGGCGTCGAACCGCAGTTGAATCGCGTCCGAATCGAAGCTCCACAGGGTCTTCTGATCGCTCGAAGTCGCCGCCTTTCGCACGTGAGTTGTCATGCTCCAATCGGCGGTATTCCCATTAAGCTGGACGGCCAAGTTGGGGGCCGATTCGCTATTTCCCCAATTCCGCATGAATTCCTGCACGGCTCCAGCCTCCGTCGCCCGTCCGCCGCGCAACTGGTAATCTAGCGAACGATCGAGGGAAACTGCGAGCCAGTGGCTGCCCGGCCGGGAACCAACCAATTCAATCTGCGGCGCGCGGAAGACGCCCGCGCTCGACGCGGCGGTGCAAAGAAAATGCAGATCGAGCGCCGAGCTGGACGAAGAAGCTGTCGACAGTGCTGCCCACGGCGGCAACTGGCAGTCGATGGTCTGCGTCGCATCGCTTCCGCGCGTAACGCCAGGCTGCGCGGCCGCGGCAGGGTCCGGCAGCAGCACCAGCGAGGCGTCGGTCTTCACTTGCAGCCGGCGAGGATGCGGAGAAGAGGTCATGGCCTTCAGTCGCACGTTCAGCAGGACACAGCCTTGCTCAATTCTCAGCCATTGAAGCTGCTGGACGTCGATTGGCTCTTCGGCCGCTGCCGACGCGCTCTGCCAGCGGACGGCGAGCCGATCGGCGGGGCCAAGTTCGGCAATCCAGCGCGAGGGAATCGCTTCCCAGCGGACTGTGCCGTGGGCGGTGGGAATAGCAACCGGCGGGCCGCCCGGCGGGACGGTGATTTCCAACCGTGCGGTGGGCACGCGCGGGATCGCGAGCTCGAAACCGCGCCCGGCGCGCCGGCGTCCGGCTGGCCGTTCGGCCGCAAAGTCAGTTCGAGGCGGTATTCGCCCGACTCGACGATGTCCAAGAACAGGGCGCTGCCGTCGGCCTCCCAGTCGGGCTGGACGGGCCGATCGTCCAACTGCGCGGTCCGGCACGAGGTTGACTTCATCCCGGTGGAGCGGAATGCGGACGCGGGCCGGCGCGTCGAAGACGCGGATTTCGTATTCGGCCGTCAATTGATCGACGGCGTAATCCCGAGTTGCGACGTCCTCGGCGAGCGCCGCACGATAGGCGGCCTGCGCAATCATCCAACCTTGCGGCTTTTCGACATGCAGCGCGTCCCGGCGATAAAGCTCGGAGAAGAGCGCTTCGGGTACGAGGTACTTGCCGCCGGCAGGTTCTTGCTTGTCGTTGACAGGAATAAATATTGATTGCGCGGCCGGCGCGGCACCGGGCGGCTCGGCGCGGGCCTGTCCGCCGCCGCACAGGAGGACGACCGCCAGAACCGGCGCCCGTAGGGAATGACGTTCGTGAGCGTGCTCGGCAACTCTCTCCCCGCCTTCTCCGGCCGCGAAGCTGCGGCGGCAATTGGTATTCGCACCAGCGCCAGCAACAGGCAAAACGCGACTCCCAAAAGGCCGCCGGAGAATATCCCCGCAACCGCCGTGGGCACCGTCAAGGCCAATATCCCGCAAAGGATCGCCGCCATCGTCATTACGAGCGGCCGCCCTGTCCGCGGCCACGTTCCCAGAGCAACAACCGCCAGAAAGAGCAAACACCCGGCCACGTCGGCCGTAAACCGGCGAATCACGGTGACGTGTGCCGCTTTGTCGAGGAGGTTCGTGCGGTATATCGACCAGCCGGCCGTTCCCGCGGCGCGGCGCGTGCCATTGTCGCGGTCCTCCGCACGTGCCGGGCGAAGCTCTTCGCGCCAATCGCTGCCGCGAAACGGATCAAAAACGTTGTGCTCCTCACCGCGGCCGACGATTCCCAGGAGCCGGCGGCTAAGGTTGTAGGATTCGTCGCCGCTTGCTGTGGAATCATCACCGGCGCTCAGGGTCGCGTAGCCGGGCGGCAACTCAACGCTCCAATGCCGTGAGAAGACCGGCAAGCCGACATCCAAGAGCGGCGGCCGGAGGCACTGAAACGTGCCCAGCGGTTCGCCGCTTGTTGAAATATGCAACGACAGTTCGATGTTTTTTGCGCCGCTCGGCAAGTCAATTGTTAGACGGTCCGAACCGGTATCGGTGTAAGCGGTTGCCGGCTTCCTATTGATTAGAATCTGTCGCAAGTCCTGCCGCGCGGGCGGGGGCGGCAGTTTCAAGTTTATTTCCTGGCAGCCGGCATTTTCGATTTTGTAAGTAATCAGGTGATCGACCGCGCCCGCGCTGGCATAGTGCGAGCGGATGTCGCAGTCCCACGCCCATGCGGCAGGGTTCGCGCTGTCGCGGCAGTTGACGACGATTGCCGGTTCGGCATGTGGCGTCGCTTCCTCGCGGGGATCGTAAGAGTAGGCCGCCCGCGCAGTCTGAATCTGGCCGACGGGAGCCGCCTCGACGGGCAGGCGGTCTGCCCGGCGGGCGAGGACTTGAACAGCTTGGGGACCGAGGCTGCGAACAAGAACGCTGCCCCGTTGGATTGCAGCGTCTGGCAGCGAAGCCAGGCACAGCGGCAGTCCCGGCGCGCCGGGAGCAATCCTGGTCTTCCGGGTCGCGTGCAGTTCGAACGGCATTGATCGCCGATTGCCCAGCACGACTTCCCACACCTCTTCGTCGGCTGTGAGGCCGGCGGCGGCCGCGCGAGCCGCCGTCCAGCGACGCGCCGAAAGGCGGGTCTCGTCGAGCCCGTCAATAGACCAACTCAACGAATTGTCGCGATGAGCGGTGAAACGCACGATGAGGCCGTCGATGGGCGCGGTCTTCGCCGGCGTACAGGAGAACGTATAGTTCTCTGCAAGTATTCCCCGCGAAATGACGGCCTCCAGGCGGATATCGGCCGACAAACTCGGCTTGCGGGCCGTCAAGACGAGCCGCAAATTGGCCGTTCCGCCATTGTCGTGCAGCAGCATGTCGCCCGGCGGATCGGCGAAAAGGTCGAGTTCGGCGGGCGTCAATTCCTTGACGTTCGGCGCGCCAGGATTGGCCGCCGGCGGCGAATCGCATCTCGTACGCTCCGCTGGTGCGAAGATCGACCAGCCGTCGGGACTCGATCGGCGCGCGGAAACGCAACGGCATGACGTCGTCCATGTTGAGACGGACGTTGACATTCCGGCCGGCGCCGGCGTAGAGCCGCCGCGCCAAGACGATCAATCGCAGCGGCCGCGCGGGTGTCAAAGGGCGAGCCAAACGAACCGCGAGGCGGCGCGAGCCGCCGCGGTTATCGACCGCCCAATCGTCCAGCGCGTCGGCCGGTTGCGTGGCGACGCTGTCGATCGCCCAATTGGGCAAGACGGCGGCATCCAGAGAAAACACCGGGCCCTCGGCGGCATGGAAATCGGCCGCCACGCGGCTGCTCATTTTGCCTTGGCCGAGGAACGTCGCCGTGGCGCAGGTCGCCCGGACGTCGGCGGTCCGGCGCGTCAAGGCGATTTCCACTTCGGCGTCGGAGTCGTCAATTTCAAAGTCGAACTGCTCGCCGATGGCCGATTTCAGGGAGGAAGCCGCCGTCTGGCGGCAGCCGTGGGGCGTCAAGGCCGAAACATTCAACGGCGACGACACCGACAGGCGCATTGTGTTGGTGCGGCAGATTGCCCCTTCGACCTGGATACGGGGGAGCTTCCACGGTTCCGACTCCAGCAACGGAGCAACCGCGCAAATCGCAGCTTCGCCGGACCGTCCTGCAAGGCGGCGGGAAGCTCGACAGAAATGCGCCGCCACTTGCCGCCCTGCGCCGGGAGCGCGCTCCACGGCAACGATTGTCCGCCGCCGGCGACCCCCAGCAGTTCCAAAGACGGATCCAAGTTCACGACGAGCTTGCGCACGGTCCCCAGATGCGCGCCGACGTTCAGATTGACAAGCACTTCGAGGCCCCGTAAGGAAACGTCGTAAGCAGTCGATTGCTCGGCCAGAAAGAAGCGCGGCTGCTGAACCTCGCCGCCCGGCTTTGCAAGGCGCAGGCGGCAGGCGGACCAACCGCCCAGTTCGAGCGTCCAGCGGCGGATGCCAGGCTCGATCGTCCCCTCGTCGGCGACGACGCCGCGATCGACGGCCGGCAGCAATTGGGCGGGCAAGTCGATCCGCACTCGATTGACCGCGCAGGGCGGCAATTGGATCGCAAACATGGTCGCGTCCGCGGAATCGCGCGAGCCGGCGAGCGACCAGTCGAACTTCATCTGGCCGGCGCGTTCCGCCAACACCTGCAAATGGCCGTCACTGGATGTTCCGATGACAGCCGGTGCGCCGTCGGACGTGATCCACTGGCGCGGTCGATCGCCAGATTGCAGGGTTCGAGCGTCATGAGCATTCCGCTGGCGATCGCGGGAGAGACATCGAGCGTGCCGCTGCCCTGCAGCAGTGACTGGCCGTTTAGCCGGCATTCAAACTGCGATTGAGTGAATCCGGTGGCCGACTGTGTGGGGAGCCTTGTCGATTTGCGCTGGATCTGACCGATCAGGCGCTCAAACTCCCTGGCGTCCATCGGCAGGTATTTAGCATCGCCCTTGGGCCAGTCTTTGACACCTTCCGGCACGTAAACCCGGCGGAATTGCAAGGACGCGGGCTCTTTCGACGGCGCGGCCGGCTCCGCGGCCAAGCCACTTGCGGTCAAGATTATGAGCTGCGCTCCAGAATGTGGCGAGAGCGGTCTTCATGTTACGGCATCGGAGGGAAGCGGTATTGCCACCGATTTGGACGAGGCCGCCGTCGCGATATGGACCGGCGATTCGGTCGGTGGTGAAACGCGCAATGCCAGCGTCACCGAACTGGCGATGTCCGGGGTCGTCAGCGGCCGATCGATAACCAACCACCGGCGCAGGGCAAGCGCCACCAAGACCAGGACCAGGCCGATGACAGAAGCTTGTGCCGCCAGTAGTGTCAATTCGGGGTACTTGGCCGCGCCGCCGGCAAGCAAAACGACTGCCGCCAGACGGACGATCGGATGCCGCGCGGCACGCAAGTAGATGAATGCCAGCCCGGCAAGCAAGACGATTCCCGACGCGGCAAATACGATCGTCGTGCGGCCGACGGTGGCGATCTCGCACGACTCCAACGGTCCGAGCGTGCTGAAGAGATAACAGTTTAGCCCCGTCGTGGGATACATGCCCACGGAGCGGGGCAGACCGACCCAGGCTGCTAAATCATTTTCATCCATAACCGGCTGGCGGCCAAGATAAAAAAAGTTCCACCGCCATAGGAACTCGTTCGAAAAACCCCGCGGGGTCGCCAGCATGTGCTCTTCGGCCGGAAGAAGAAGCTGCCAGTACATTTGATTGACCCAAGCGTCGTTTCCGATTCGCGGCAAGTCGAACGTGGCGGTTCCTTGGCGGACCTGCTGCGTGGGAACGTGATATTGCAGGCAGAGCATGTACCGCGCCGGGTCGCTGGACGCGGGCAAGGGAACGACGAGGACTCGATCGCCCTTCATGCCCGGCACGACGGCTACTTCGCTGCCTGGTTTGTCGCTAGCGCCGTCGTGATTGAGAGCGAAGAGTTTGATCGACGCCTGCTCACCCGCCGCGCCGGAAGGCAAGCTGATTTCCAGTTGCCTCAGCCGCGTCGCAAATTGAAAAGCAAACGTATCTTGCCGGGCTGCGGGGGTGCCCGCTCGCGGGTCGCTGGGAAGGCAAGTTTGCAGCCACGCCCGCTCGACGATTACCGGTGCGTCGCCGCTTTCGCCGTGCAAATTCAAAACGACTTCGTTCGTCGGCCGGACCGCGGAGAATCCTCGGGTCCGCGGCGAGGTGACTTCGGCCACGCCGGAGTCGATTACGGTCCAATCGCCGCCGCCGGCGTCGACTTGCTGTTCCGCGGCCGAGACAACCGATAAGTTGTTGCCGGCCAGTTCCGCGTCCAGCGGCATGATCAGCGGCACGTGCAGTTCGGCGGTCGTGCCGGCCGAGGGAAGCGAAAATCGCGCCGCGATTTCGCAGTGTCCGATGCACGGTTTGGGCAGAGGCACGCGCATGCGGAGGGGTTTCGTGCCGTCATCGCCCTCGTCGCCGAGGGCGACCGGCGCAAGGATCTGGTCGTCGCAACTCAATTCCAGCCGCCCTTTGCCGGCCAGTTCGCGCGGGACCTCCAGGAGGAAGAAGTCCGTCGGTTCATAGGCGACGGAATAGGAGAACTTCTGCTCCAACCGCGAGCCGGCCGGCTCCAATGTCACTTGGCTATTGACGCTGACAGTTATCCACTGGCGGTGGCGATGAAGCTCGGCGCTGAATACGGCCCGCGGCGCGTCGGTGCGAAAGAACAGCGGCTCTTGCTGCCTTGCTTCAAGCTCCGGCGACACGGCGGATTGCTGCCGCATCAGCCCGGTAGTCGCCGCCGCGATGGGAGCTATTTCCACGTTGTCGGCCGGAAGAACCTTTACCACGGCCGCCGCCGGCGCGCTGGCCTGAATCTGAGGCAGCACGAACGAAAACGACTTGGCGTCCGGCGGCAGAGGCCGATGGGCCTTCAGGTGAATATCGAATTGTCCGACCGACGGCGACACCAGCGGCAAAGTCAACGTCGAGCCCGCGGCATCCGCCGGGACGCCATCGACGGCCACTACATTGTCAGGACCGACGTCGTCCAATTGCCAGTCGGGCATAGCCAGGCTCACGGCTGCAACCTTGGCGCCGCGGACAGAATAGCGAAGCGTCGCGTCTAGGCGAATCTGATCGCTATCGACGTAGATCGTGTAGTCCGGCTCGACGTTGATCCGAGTGCGCCGCGTCGCCAGTCTCGCCATCAACGAGGACGGCAGCGCGAAATAATCGTAAGCCGCCACGACATCCTTTTGCCGCATTGATTCGGGCGGGTCAATTTGGCGTACGCCGCGGCTCGCGCCCCAAAGCACTTGCCAGTCGCCGGCCACGCTCACGGCGATCGTGCCCGATTGCCTGGCCGCTTCCGGGATCTCAAAGCCGGCCAATTCCAGCCACCGCTCGCCGCGCGTGGGATCAACCACTCGCTTTGTGGAAAAGTGGATTTCCACTGGCCCGGCGGTCCGCCGCGCCAATTGCACGTCCACCGTCCGTGGCCGTCCCATCGCGGCCGCACCCGCCGCGCCGCCTGCCGGTGTTGCACCGTCAATCAATGTCAACGTGTAGCCGCCGCCGTTGCCTGGCACGAGTTCGGAATCCGGCGGCAGGTGAATGTGAAAGTGATCGAAGGCCTCGCCATAACTGCGGACGGAAAACGTGGCGTCGGTTTCCACCCCGCGGCCGTCCAGTCGGGAAAGGATGTTCCCGAACGCTTCCAGCGTGGCCGGCTTGCCCGGCGAGTAGCCGGGCGGATGCCAACTCAACTCGAAATCGCCGTTCAGGCCGACGGCGATCAATTCCGTTTCCTTGCGCCGCCGTGCGGCGATTGCAGCGTGGCGCCTTCGGAGGCGCGTGCCACGGCTTTGGCGTACGGCACCTTTAGCCGCAGTTCTGAGGCGGTCGTCCGAGGCGCCAGAAGTCGCAGCCGCGATTCTTGTCCCGCGGCCGTCAGGGGCACGAGCATCTTGAGCGTCAACTGGTGCGTCGCGCCTTTCGGGCCGCGAAGCCAGGCGACGTAGCCCTCGCCTTCTCCCTCGAACGACAACAGGTATTCGCCCGGCCCTTGGTACTGCGCCGGTTCGCGGAGAACGGCCTGGTCGAGTCGCAATGGAATTCGCGTCCATTGGTCCTCATTGACGGCGATGCGAAACTGAACGTTCAATTCCGCCTGTCCTGCCGAATTGATCGTGCCCGACACAAGCATCTGTTGCAGGCTGAAGCGCGGCGGTGGATCGCCCTGCCCCAATTGATGCTTGAACTTGTAAAGGTCCTCAAAATCCTTGAGCGTAAAGTTCGGCACCGCCTGAAGGTTGCCGTGTTCGTCCTTCAGATAGAAGATCGATGGGAAACTTTCTTCGATTTTTTGTGGCGGCGACACGGCGGACTCAGCGAGCGGACTCTTCTCCTTGGCTGCAACGGCCGGCGGGGCCGTGGCGACGGGCGGACCCGGCTGGGCGTGAAGCTGCGCGGACCAGCCTAAGGCCATGCATAAGAGTATGCCCACGATCCGTGTCTTCATGGAATGCAGCAAGGCCGTTTCTCCGCCACGCGCGACCGACAGAATGCGGTCGGCTGGTCTTCTCGTTTCCTAAGTGCGGTTCCTGCGATAATCAAGATAAGACGCGATAAGGAACCCTGACCGCACCTCATTTAATTTTAGTTCGACCCATTACAAAAATAAAGCTGGGGCTCTGCGAGGCGGTCCCTGGCGTAAAATACGTAGCGCCTTAAGCTAAATGGCCCTAAATACATCAATATAATTACCTCTAATAGAGTACATCTAAAGTTTTTGACATAAGTGAGGTTCTTAAGGTGCCGCGGGCACCCACGTTCATTTGCCCCGAGTGGCGCGCGAAGCCGCCTAATCGCCGGTGGACGCGGCGCACGAAAAACACGTGCCCGTTTACCCGCTGCGACATCGACGTGGAGATGACGCTCGTTTGACCCGATACCGTGCGCCGAAGTCCGCCTCCGATCAGTAAACTCGAACCGATACTGCCTGCTTGTTTTCCGCGATTCGCAGGGGTAAACTAACCCGCAAGAATCAAACGGCGCGCAAATAGCGCCTCTAATCAGGGAAAGTTGCACTGGAGGATTAAGATGGCGACCGCGACCGAAACGAAATGCCCGGTGATGAATGGCGAGAATACAACCCAAACGGCCCAGGCTCGATCGAATAGGGCCCGGTCGAATCGCGACTGGTGGCCGAATCAGTTGAACCTGGAGATCCTCCACCAAAACTCTCCCCTGTCCAACCCCATGGGCAAGGAGTTCAACTACGCCGAGGAGTTCAAGAAGCTCGACCTGGATGCCCTGAAGAAGGACATCGAGGCGGTGATGACGACGTCGCAGGACTGGTGGCCGGCCGACTACGGCCATTACGGGCCGCTCTTCATTCGCATGGCGTGGCACAGCGCCGGCACGTACCGCATCGCCGACGGCCGGGGCGGCGCGGCCTCCGGCACCCAGCGCTTCGCGCCGCTCAACAGCTGGCCCGACAATGCGAGCCTCGACAAGGCCCGGCGGTTGCTTTGGCCGATCAAGCAGAAGTACGGCCGGAAACTCTCGTGGGCCGATCTGATGGTCTTCGCCGGCAACTGTGCCCTGGAGTCGATGGGGTTCAAGACGTTCGGGTTCGCCGGCGGGCGTGAGGACATCTGGGAGCCGGAAGCCGACATTAACTGGGGGTCGGAGATCGAGTGGCTCGGGGCCGAGCGTTACGACGGCGACCGGCAGCTCCAAAAACCGTTCGGCGCCGTTCAGATGGGCCTGATCTACGTGAACCCGGAGGGCCCCGACGGCAAACCGGATCCGCTCGCCGCGGCCAGGCACATTCGCGAGACGTTCGGCCGCATGGCCATGAATGACGAGGAGACCGTGGCGCTGATCGCGGGCGGCCACACCTTCGGCAAGGCCCACGGCGCCGCCAACGCGGCCGAATACTGCGGTCCCGAACCCGAGGCGCGCCAGCCTCGAGGAGCAAGGTCTCGGCTGGACGAACCGGTTCGGAACCGGCAAGGGCGACGACGCGATCACCAGCGGCCTGGAAGGCGCCTGGACCTCCAACCCGGTGAAGTGGGACAACGGCTACTTCGAGAACCTGTTCGGCTACGAGTGGGAGCTGACGAAGAGTCCGGCCGGTGCGTTCCAGTGGACGCCCAAGGATGGCGTCGGCCCAGGGCACCGTGCCGGACGCTCACGATCCGTCGAAGCAGCACGCCCCCATGATGTTCACGACGGACCTCGCCCTGCGGATGGACCCGATCTACGCGCCGATTTCGAAGCGCTTCCACGAGAACCCGGACGCAGTTCGCCGAGGCCTTTGCCAAGGCGTGGTACAAGCTGACGCACCGCGACATGGGGCCCGTCTCGCGGCTGCTCGGCCCGCTGGTTCCCCCGCCGCAGTTGTGGCAAGACCCGGTCCCCGCCGTCGATCATGAATTGATCGGGGAGCAGGACATCGCTCAGCTCAAGGCCAAGATCCTCGCCTCCGGACTGTCCATTTCGCAACTGGTGACCACCGCCTGGGCTTCGGCGTCCACGTTCCGCGGCAGCGACAAGCGCGGCGGAGCGAACGGGGCCCGCATTCGCCTGGCGCCGCAGAAGGATTGGGAAGTCAACCAGCCGGCCGAGCTCGCGAAGGTTCTGCCGGCGCTCGAGAAAATCCAGAAGGATTTCAACAGCGCGCAGTCCGGCGAGAAGAAGGTCTCGCTCGCGGACGTGATCGTGCTGGGCGGATGCGCCGCCGTTGAGGCGGCCGCGAAGAAGGCCGGGCACGACGTGCAGGTTCCCTTCGCGCCGGGGCGCACCGACGCGTCGCAGGAGATGACCGACGTGGAGTCCTTTGCCGTGCTCGAACCGACCGCGGACGGGTTCCGCAACTACCAGCGAAAGGGCGACGATCGATCGGCGGCGGAGCTGCTGGTGGATCGGGCGCGCCAGCTGACGCTGACCGCTCCGGAGATGACGGTGCTGGTCGGCGGGCTGCGCGTGCTGAATGCGAACTTCGGGCAGTCCACGCTGGGCGTCTTCACCGAGCGGCCCGGGTCACTGACCAACGACTTCTTCGTGAACCTGCTCGACATGGGCACGGAGTGGCGGAAGTCCTCCGCAGTGCGAGCACGTCTACGAGGGGCGTGACCGCCGGACGGGCACGGTCAAGTGGACCGGCACCGCCGTCGACCTCGTCTTCGGCTCGAACTCGCAGCTCCGAGCCATCGCGGAAGTCTATGCGCTGCGACGACTCGCAGCGAGAAGTTTGTGCGTGACTTTGTGGCTGCGTGGGACAAGGTGATGAACTTAGATCGGTTTGAGTTGGTGGCGAAGTGAGGCTGGCTTGAGGAAACATTACGGCGAATCGGCACGGGCGGAAAGATGTAAGGATAGCCGGAAGCGGTGAAATCAGCGCATCCAATACTGCCGCCTCCGGCAATTACCATTCGCGCCAGCGGTCGGCAATGCCTTCATCGTTCGGGAACCCACTCGCACAAATGATTTCATCAATCTCCTGGCAAAGATCTTCACGCTCGATCGTCGCAATAAAGTAGTATTCCGTGTCGAGTTCATTCAGGCGTTCGACGCATTCACGCAAGATCGCAACAACCTCCTTCTTGCGAGGCTTCCCCTCGCGTTCCATGAGACCGGCAATCGTGTCGAGGAACAGATGGCGGCAAACATTGATCAATTCGTCGGAGACGGAACCTTCCCAGCTAACAAACCGCTGCTTGCCTTTCAGGGCGTCCAACGTCAATGTTGCCAAGTAATCTTGCCTCCGCTTTTGCCTCGCCAGAGCCTCGGCTTTCTCGCGTTGGCGGTAGATTTCCTCTTCGGCCAGGAGGGCATCACGGTCGTTATCCCACCGCCATTGCAATCGCGCTTGCAAAGGTGCCGAACGCCACGAAGTCGATGACAAGCACTCCAATCTTTTTTCTTCATCTGTGGGAGCTATCATTCCGAAAAGACGAAACGCATCCGGTACGTTTTCAATCGCGCGTGAATGCCTCAATGCGATTCCTCCATGAGTGGTGATTTAGGATCAGCGGGTTTCGAAGCTGCGGTTCATCCAAAGTTGGTACGTCCGTCCCGATCCAGCAACTAACGAGAACGAATGGTCGGACGATACTCAGCGAGACTCCGGACGATTGACTGTCGTGTCGTATCACACGACAGGCGCCAAAACGTCCATCCGCCAAGGGCATCAAGAAAGCGCTCCCAACCGGAGGGGCAACGATTGGCATACGTTCTAGCTTTGGTTTCGCCATATTATTACTCCGAAGATTTCCGAACCGATCCGCATGATACCGTCGCGTTTATTCGACGCCAGAGTGGAAGTTCAGTACCATAGCTGAACATTCGCAGTTTTCAAGCCGGTCAAACGGCGAGATGTACGTAGTTTTCCAGGGCTACAAGTAATTCATGAAGGTCGGCCTTGGTGCCCGACTTTGGTGTTTATTGTATTCGCGAGGATAACCGCGCAGGATGCGGAGCATATGAGCGAGCGACCATTCCGTGTCCCAGTCGCCGAAACGCCGACGCGCAGCCCGCGCTTGCGGAAGTTTGTGGCCCTCGGTGATATACCACAGACCGATCACGCTTTGCATCATCCACACCCAGGGCGACAGCTTCTCGATGCTCTGCCGGCACCAGTGTTGTGGGGCTTGAATCTTCATCACCTGCTTGCTCGCTTTGAAGGCGACCTCGATCGACCATCTTCGCGAGAACGTGGAGATTACCCAACTCAACTCGGCGTTCACATCGGTGGTGAAGAGATACTTGTCGGCGAACTTGCCCTTCGGGTCGCGTACCAATACCACAAGAATCGGCAACAACCCACGCACCTCGGGCCAGACTGCCTGGAAGGAAAGCACCTTCAACTTGCGCGTTACGCCGTAGCACGTCGCCTTGACGGTTTTCCAAACCCACGGCCCTTTTCCGCTGCGGTTGCCGTCGGCCTTCTTGACCGCCTCTTTGGGGTTCGGAAGACGAGGACCTTTCGTCGGCTTTCGCCCACGCTTGCTCTTGGATTGCTTGGGCACGACCGAATCGTAAATCGCCGCGTCGGCACGCATCACGCCGACGTAGGTCACGCGCGGGTCGAGATCGGCCAGGAGATTGCCCGCGGAATAGGCCCCGTCGCCGATGAAAACCAGCTTTCGATCGGGAAACCAAGCCAGCAGATCCTGGAGCATTTCTTTGGCCAGCGTGGCTTCGCTGGGGTGATTCTTGCCGGCAAGATGCAACTTGGCATAGATCGGCAGGCAGTAAATCTTGTTCGTTCCGGGAATGCAAATCGCCAGTCCGATGACAACCCAGTGATTGCCGCTGGCGGTCGCGACCCGTTTGGCCGTCGAGGCTACGGCATCGCGGAACCAGCCCAAACCGTAGACGTGCTTGCCGCGCTTGTGCAGCAAGGTATCGTTGACGACCAGATACAACAAGTCGCGCGGGTTGAGCGCGACAACAATGGCTAGGGCCAATTGGCGGGCCAGATCGTGGACGGTCCAGGCCGCTCGACTGAAGAAGTTGTAGAAGCGGTCGAACGGATGTCGCTCTTTCCGGGAGATAGGCGTATCGGCTTGGATGGCTTGAAAGACGCCGAACTCGGTTCGCTTGCCCAGGCACATCGCCCAACCGAGCAACACTTCGATGTGCGTCTGGAACGATGGCAGAGTGAATGCAGGCAGCAGGCATTGCAGAACGGGGTCGAGAGAGGGTATGCTCGTAAACATGGACGGGGACCTCCTTGTCCTTTGCGAGCGTCTTGCGACGCTTGTAAATCACGCAAAGTGTACAAGGAACCCCGCCCTCTTTTCATCATCAAATTCCATCAAAAAATCTGCGAATGTTCAGATAGTAGTTGCGTGGTTTTCATAATAAGGCCAGAATGAATACATGGAAACGGCCACCGAGTGGAAATACCTGGTCCGTAAACCCAAATCGAACTACCAGCAGCTTTTTGTCAACGATCGCTGGGTTGCCGCACGTACGCTCTACGGACAAGCCATAGGTGATGCCGCGCAAATCCCGATCAATTGGCCGCGGATTATTGATTGCCATTGGCAGCCGTGCTCGAAGCGATTGCCTATTGTGAATCGAGCCCGAGGGAGATTCAAGAGGATTGGCAGCGCGAGCAGACGCTTATCGACGCCGTTGACAAGAGTGCATCATGTTAGCCGTTGTGGTGCGCCAGTTCCATCTCGCTCCGCAGCGCTGCAATCACTTCCCCGGCCGGCATCGCCCGGGCGAGCGGCGCGGCTTGGCCGGCCCATTGGGCGCCGTAGCCGAATTCGCCTTTCGCTTTGGCGACGGCGTGGAGCGCTTTGCGCGTCGTAGGCCGTCGGGTAATCGGGGATCGCCTCCAGAGGGGCAGTAATGCTGAGCGCCGTGAAACGATTGGCGAGGCATCGCGCCGGGCGGCCGGAAATCGCTTCGGTCATTTCGGTGTGTTCCGCGGCAGGGCTGAGGAGCGCAGCCCGATAGCCGGCGTCGGCTGATGATTCGGGGCAGGCGACGAAGGCGGTGCCGAGTTGTGCGGCGACCGCGCCCAGCGCGAGGGCCGCGGCGATTCCCGCTCCGTCCATGATCCCGCCGGCGGCGATGACGGGGATGTCGAGCTTGCTCACAAGCAGGCGGGTCAATGCGAACGTGCCCAGCCGATCGTCCGGCGCGGCAGGGTCGAACACACCGCGGTGTCCGCCCGCTTCGTAGCCTTGAGCCACGACGGCGTCGATGCCCGCCGCTGCGATCGCCCTTCCCTCTTCCAGATTCGTCGCCGTAGCGAGCAAGACGATTCCGGCCTTGCGGAGGGCTTCGATTCGCTCACGACTGGGCAAGCCAAAATGGAAGCTGACGACGGCGGGCCGCTCCGCCAGCAGGACCGCGAGCTTGGCGTCGTCCATCAGGAACGTCTGATAGATTTCCGTGAGGCGTTCCGGCGGGGCCGCTCCGTACCGCGCGAACTCGGGCCGAAGCCGATCGAGCCACGCTGCTTCTCGCGCGGCGTCCGCGGCCGCCGGGCGGTGGCAGAACACATTCACCTGGAACGGACGGTCCGTCCGCGCTTTGACGGCGGCGATCATCTGCCGCGCGGCCTCGGCATCGACCGCGCCGACGCCGATGGACCCAAGTCCGCCGGCATCGGAGACGGCGGCGGCCATTTCGGGCGTCGAAACGCCCGCCATCGGGGCTTGAATGACCGGCAACCCGATTCCAAGCTTGCGGAAGATCGTATTCAAATGGCAGGCACCTTTCGATTACCAGCGGCCAATATGCGCGCCGCCATCGACGTATAGGATGTCGCCCGTGACAGTTACGGCTTCGGTAAGATACATGACCGCGTCCGCGATCTCTTCGACCGTTGAAGGCCGGCCCATCGGCGATAGACTCTCCATCACTTCCTGCGGTGTGTTGCGGTGCAACGGCGTGTAAACAACGCCCGGTGCGACGGCGTTCACGCGGATCCCATCATTCGCGTACTCCATCGCAAGTTGCCGTGTGACGGTTTCCAGACCCCCTTTGGTGATCATGGGCACCGCCGCCGTGACGCCGCGGATCGGGTTGCGAGCGAGGGCCGCCGTGATCGTGACGATGCTTCCACCGCTTTTCTGCGCCAACATTTGCTTGATGGCGAGTTGAGTAATGTACAGGAAGCCTTCCAGGTTCGTGGAGATGAGCGACTTGAAGTCCTCGGCCGTGTAGTCTATGAACGGCTTGGTGAAGAAGATACCGGCGTTATTGACGAGGGCGTCGATCGATTTGAAGCGCGATAATGCCGTGTCGATGATCTTGGCGGCGGTCGCCGGTTCACCGATGTCGCCGTCCACCAGAGCGACACCGTCGGAAGCCGCGACCTCGGTCGATTCGCTCATCCTTCGGGAACTGGCAACGACGTTAAACCCGCGGGCGACAAACGCCTTCACGATTCCCGCACCGATCCCCTGCGATGCCCCGGTCACGATCGCCGTTTTGCGCTCGCCGCTCATGGTTTCGAACCTCGACAGTGATTTATTGCCGACAAGCCCTCATCGGCCGCGAATTCTCCGTCAGAATGCGCTTCCTCAGAATGATACGTACCAGTCCGCTCGGCAACAAGCGACGGATTCCCTTTCTCTCGTTGCCCGGATACAATGAACGAATAAACCAGCGGACATTATGGCGCAGGACAGAAACACTCTACTCAGAAGG
Organism: uncultured Planctomycetia bacterium; assembly: GCA_963707295.1. Classification (GTDB taxonomy): domain Bacteria; phylum Planctomycetota; class Planctomycetia; order Pirellulales; family Thermoguttaceae; genus JANXQG01. The sequence goes on along the minus strand of CAVPPL010000004.1, from coordinate 1,757,533 downwards.
AGAGAGTCCCATGCTCAAGCGGCGCAGATTGGAGTCCATGTTGAAGGAACTCAGCGACGACGAATTCGCCGTCATTTGGAAGAGCACTTACGGCGACCTTCCATCTGGCGGCCGTGTGGAATTGGTGAGGGACTTCGTGGCCGAGCAATACGACAGCGAACTGGATGGCTGCATCGCTAATGCCGAATCCCTTCTGACGCACGCCCCCAAACCAGCGCCCCGGCCGAAGTCCAAGTGGCTGCCGCCGCGATAGGCCCGCCGACGGGTCTCAGTTTATGGCGGCAAAGGCGGGATTCTGATTGTGCGCAGCACGAATGCTATAGCAAGCGGCTGGCGCGATCAAATTTGACGCTAATCTCGACGCTGCGAGAAAAGTTACAAGGCGGGACTAGTAACGTCCGCCGCGACCACCGCGACCGCCGCCACCACCACCGCCTCCGCCGTAACCACCGCGTCCGCCACCACCACCGCCACCGCTGCGCTCTTCGCGCGGCCTGGCCTCGTTCACCGTCAGTCCCCGGCCATCGTGCTCCTTGCCGTTCAGCCCGGTGATGGCTGCCTGGGCTTCCTGATCGGCGCCCATCTCGACAAACCCAAATCCCTTGCTGCGGCCGGTATCGCGATCGGAGATGACCTCAGCGCTGCGGACGGAACCGAAGGGTGCGAACAATCCTTCCAGATCGGCACTGGTCACGGAGTACCCTAGATTTCCTACATACAATTTCTTACCCAAGACGATTCTCCTGTAATTGCAAGGACGCGCGTAGCGCTTGGTACGACCGCGCGTTGACATCGAAGCAACGCCCGATCGACCCAACCAAAGGGTCGATTCACGGGGAGTTGCGGCGAGACCTATCGTTTCCGCCAGTGCCTCTTTTCGGCAAAGGGGGGCAAAGAGAACGCATCTCGCCTGTGTGCGTGTCTCCAAGAAAAACGAAGTCTGCGCTTTCAGAGCTGACAATCGCACCCTGCGATTCCCCTGACTTCTCGCCAGAACGCGTTGCTTAGAGCAATCGCTCGGAGAGTCGCCCAAGATATGGCAAACGTGATAATTGTGGCACACTTGTGCCAGATTGCAGCATTATACACGCCCGCTCGCCAGATGTCTATAGCATACCCTGACTTGCCATCGGACGAGACAGAAGTCATAATATTCGTGAATTGGGGTAAGATTTAAGCCGGAGTGGCGGAATGGCAGACGCGCTGGACTCAAAATCCAGTACCCGCAAGGGTGTGTGGGTTCAAGTCCCACCTCCGGTACTCATTACAAGATAAGGACTTACGGCGATTGGCCGTGAGTCCTTTTTTCTTTCTGAATTTGGAACTTGACACAAATCTGACAGAACGTCGAGCTTGCATTGGCCTTGCATCGCTTGCTTTTGGTGGCTTCCAAAAGACAATTCCTGGTAGCCCGCAACTCTCCGGCCCAGAGGTCGAGACGCGGAAAAGAACGAGTCAGATTTCTGCTGAATCCGATACACGACTACCAGGAAACGGCCGATGGCAACCTTGGAATTCGACGCTGAGGCTCAACGATATCGCATTCGATTCCGCTTTGGCGGGAGGTCTTATAGGCGGCTCGCTGAAAACCAACGAGCGGAGAGAGGCGGAGGGCGTCGCCGGGCGGGTGAAGGAGACGATTCGGCTTCTTGAGCGCGGTCGGCTGGAGTTGCCGCCGAATTCCGACCCCGGCACTTTCATTCTGTCGGACGGAAAATTAGACGCCAAGTTGATGGCGGCCAAGCCGCTGACGATCAAGGAGCTGTTCGATCTTTACGCTACGAGCCAGCCACCCGGCACCAAGGAAGAGACGACGCTTCGGGGCGAGGCAATACATCGCAACCACCTACTCCGCCACCTCAAAAGTGGCGTCTTCGCACAAACATTGGGTGTGAACTCGTTGCAGTCTTACGTCGAGAAACGTATGGCCGACAAGCACAGAAAGAAGCCAATTCGCCCGGAGACGATCAAGAAGGAACTCACGACGTTTCGCCTGACTTGGAATTGGGCAGTAGACCACGGCTACCTCAAGGGACCGGCACCGGTGAAGGGCGTCAGGTTTCCCGAGCAGAATCAGAAGCCGCCCTTTATGTCAATGGAGGAAATCACTCGAATCTTGGCTCGCGGCGGTGTTACTCCGGAGATAATAAAGGAGCACTGGGACAGTCTCTTCCTCACCAAGAGCGAAACCCAAGGCGTCCTGGACCACGTTCGAGCAAAGGCACGTCATTCGTTCATCTATCCAATGTTCGTATTCGCCGCTCACACGGGTGCCCGCCGCAGCGAAATCTTGAGATCACAACTCGACGATTTCGACTTTGGCTCTCGCACGGTGATGATTCGCGAAAAGAAAAAGAGCCGGTTGACGGCCGTCACGTTTCGGCGAGTACCGATGACGGAGTTACTCTGCGCGACGATGACGGAATGGTTTGCGAAGCATCCGGGCGGCCAGTACACGATCTGCGAGGGATTGTGGACGCCGGGAGGCAAGACGAGGGCGGACTTCATATGCCTGACGCTGTCGGAGGCCCATTGCCATTTTAAGCGGACGCTCAAAGGATCGAAGTGGGACAAGATCAAGGGCTTCCATACTTTCCGCCATTCGTTCGCGTCCAACCTTGCGGCCGGCGGCATTGACCAACGAATCATTGACGAGTGGATGGGGCATCAGACGGAGGAAATGCGAAAGCGTTACCGTCATTTGTTTCCTGACCAGCAACGAAACGCCATCGACTTCGTTTACGGCAAATCGGAGGAATAGCCGTGCTCGTATGCCGAACGGATTATTCTGGTCCAGTTTTGGAAGCGTCGGTCGATGTGACAGGCGGCAGGTTGGCGAAAAGCGTTTCTTCCTTTGGATTTGGCGGCCGACGCGCCATCGCAGGTCACCTTTAGACATTCCCGCGTGCTGCGGACAGCGAAAACTGCGCGGTCTGGCAGCCGCGTCGTTGTAGTTAGCCCGGGCGAGTCAGCAAAGGGCACGAAACTCGTACAGGATCGTCCGGTGCTCACGGTTCGCTTTTGGCCATTTGTTGTAACGAAGCGACGGTCAGACCGGCGTCGCCACCGCATGTTCCGGGACCATCGACTTGGCCTCATCGGCGGCCCGCACCTGGGTCAACGTCCGCTCCTGGACCAAGCCGCGGATAACGTAGAAGAATACCGGTGTCAACATGATGCCGAAGAATGTCACGCCGATCTTGCCCGAAAAGACGGCGGTGCCTAGTGTGCGGCGCATTTCGGCGCCGGCACCTTCGGCGATCACCAGCGGAAACACGCCGAGAATGAACGCGAACGACGTCATCAGAATCGGCCGCAATCGAACCTTGGCGGCTTGAACGGCCGCGTCGAACAGACTGGCGCCTTCGAGCTGCCGGTCGCGGGCGAACTCGACGATGAGAATCGCATTCTTGCACGCCAGCCCCACCAGCACCACAAAGCCGACCTGGACGAAGATGTTGATGTCCATGCGTGCCAGCGCGATGCCGATCAGCCTTTGTGGGCGGTGCTCGGAGTGAACGCGGTCTTCACCGGAGTCGCCGTTTGGCTCGGCTTCTGGAACTTCGAGGACGGCATGTCCACCAGCTTCGGCGCCACGGTTGCGCCCGACCGGACCAGTTGCGGCCCGGTGACGATTACTCGCTCTCCGGACTCGAGTCCGCCGGCTATTTCGCGCAGGCCATCGTGCAGCGCCCCGAGGCGAACCGGCCGCGAGGCTCTCGCGATTATCGTTGTCCACAACGTAGACGATCTTCTGTCCCTGATCCGTATCCAGGTGCGCTTCGAGACGAGGACGCTCTTGTGCGGTGCGCCGATCGGCACCCGGACGCGGGCGAAAAAGCCGGGCGAGAGCAATTCATCCCGGTTAAGAAAGACGCCCCGCACGCGGATCGTGCCGGTCTTCGGATTGACCTGATTGTCGATGAAATTGATCGTCCCGCGATGGGGAAACCCGTCTTCGTTGGCCAGTCCAAGCCAAACCGGTATTGCGACATCTTCGGCTGATTTGGCGTTGCCTTTGCGGATCAACTCCTTCACGCGCAACACCGTGTGCTCGTCCACGTCGAAATACGCGTTCATCGGATCGACCGACACAATGGTAGTAAGCAGGGTCCCATTGGCGACATCACCCGGCTGAATCAGGTTGCCTACCGTGACGTTGTAGCGGCTAATGCGGCCGCTGACGGGCGCCTCGACTTTGGTGAAACTCAGGTCGAGCCTGGCGCGGTCCACAACTGCCCTCAGGGCCAGGCCCGAAGCTATCGCCGCGGCATTCTCGGCGGCTTCTCGCTTCGAGTTCTTCCTGGCTGATCGCATGAGCGCCGATCAAGTTCCGTCCGCGCGAGGTCGGCAGCCGAACGCTTGATCCGGGCATCGTTGGCCGCGAGGTTGCCGTCGGCGTTCTGCAGGGCCGTTTGATAGGTGCGCGGATCGATCTCGAAGAGCACGGCACCTTTCTTGACCACGGCCCCTTCCTTGAAGTTCACCTTGTCCAAGTAGCCCGAGACTCGAGCCCGCAGTTCGACGGAATCGACCGCGGCCGTTCGAGCGGTGAAATCGGCGTAGTCCGTGACCTCACGTTCGACCGGATAACTGACCGCGACCGGCGGCGGCGGGGCCTGCGGCAATTCGGCGGGCGCACGCCCACAGCCCGTCAGGCCGAGACCAAGACCGAGCACCAGTGCGATACCGGCGACAAGATTCGAGGAATAACGCATAGTGTTTGAATCCATGAAAAGGCGACAGTGGAACGACATTGAGCCGGCAGGCCCGACGACGTTGTTTTGGTGACTTGGGGGCGTTTCCCGTCCCATGCGTTCTAAGCGTGGAACGTGGACAGCCGTTGCAGCGAGCGCCCCGTTTCGAACTCTTGGGTGAAAAATCCACGACGGCGGCGATTCAAGCGGCACTATTCCCCGTCGCGTCTTAACGCGTCGCCCGTCCACTTGCCACGCTCAGAATCTACTGAACGGAAAGAAGCTCGAAAGTGTCAAGATGACATTAGCTCAGAGGAATGCGGTCATGAACGTCTCGCTGCCTAATTCTGCCGTCTCAGAAACCTCAAGATGTGCCCGTCATCTTGTTGACCAAGCCGTCACGAGGATCGCGTCCGTGGAAGTCCGCAGCCGCGAGTTTCAGAGGGTCGTCGAACTGGCCAAGCGCGTGGCCAAGTTCGGCTCCTCGGTGCTTATCACCGGCGAGACCGGCGTGGGCAAGGAGGTGGTGGCCCGCTACATTCACAGCCAGTCGCCCCGCGTAAATGCCCCTTTTGTTGCGATCAACTGCGGCGCTCTGCCAGAGACGCTCCTGGAAAGCGCGCTCTTCGGCCACAAGGCCGGCGCATTCACTGGGGCGACGAAGGATCGGCCGGGGCTGTTTGAAGAGGCCGAGGGCGGGACAATCTTCCTCGACGAGATCGGCGACACGACGCCGGCCCTGCAACTGAAGCTGCTCCGCGTTTTGCAAGAGCGCGAGATCATGCGCGTTGGCGAGACGCGGCCGGTGAAGGTCGATGTGCGGGTGATCTCGGCCACCAACCGCGACCTTCAGCAGGCAGTAAGCGATAATGGCTTTCGCGAGGACCTGTATTATCGCTTGCGTGTCATCGAGATTCAGGTGCCGCCGCTGCGCCGCGCAAGGACGACATTCTCCCCTTGGCGCGGCATTTTGTGAGCCAGTGCGCCGTTCGGCTGGGCTTGCCCGATCTGCGATTGGACACCACGAGCCTGGACTGCCTTCTGGACTATTCCTGGCCGGGAAACGTCCGGGAGCTGGAGAATGCCATGGAGCATGCCGCCGTTTTCTGTCAAGACAGCGTCATCCTGCCGAAGCATTTTCCCATGCAAGTCTTGCAAAAAGGCCGGCTGCGGGAAGAGCTCGAGTTGACCGAGAGACGGCATCGCAGTCTTGCGGACGTTGAACGGGAACATATTCAGCGCGTCTTGTCGGCAACGCAAGGTAACCGCCGCGAGGCGGCGAGGATTCTCGGCATCGGCGAGGCGACGCTCTATCGGCGTCTGGGGGAAGCCGCGGGCGACTGGGAAGTTCTGCGCCGTTCGCGATTTCTGGCAGCAGCGGGCCGGCACGAATACAAAGAACCCGTCATCGCCCGTTAATGGATCTTCGTACCCCGAATTTCCGTGCCCTGCTGATTCATGCCGAGATAACTCTTCCCGTCTTCCGACACGCGACATGTATCAACCCACGCTCCGTCTGGCGTATTGCCGTTCGGCCAGGTCAACCTTAGAATTCTCCCCTGTAGCGTCCACATTGCACCGCTGCTCTGGTCGTTGATTCTCCCACCGCGAAGTAGCGTTATTTCGTGCGAGTTGCCAGCGACGAAATGTCTCCATTTGCCCTCAACCTGTCCACCGAGCCGCGCGAGTGACGGCTCGTCCGCGGTTTCGTTCTCAGAAGACTTCTCTATTTCAGCGACCTTTTGCCACAGCGCTCGCCACTGTTGCCGTTCGGCAGGAGGCAGCTTGTTTAAGGCCCGGGGATCTCGCAGCCCGGCCAGATGGGAATTCTGCCGCCAACTTGCAAGCATTCGCTGCGCCAAGATGGGGTCTGCCAGCGTGCCGTCGGCAAGCCTCTTGATCCACTCTGCCAGATCGAATTGGAGGAGTTCCCGTGCTTGCTCGCGCAAGGCTTTCAAATCCGCCTCAGCAAGCCCGCTGACATCGTCACCACGACCGCAGCCAGCGAGGGCCGCTGCGCAGGCGGCATTGAACCGATTGCCGACCCGCGGATCTTCGGCCAATGCTGGTTTGGCGGCCAAGGCCTCGGTGTAAAAGCGAGCAGCAGCGGCATAGCGGCGCTTGGCGAAACAGAGTTCCGCAATGTCCAAGCACTCCGACGATACGGGCTTGTCTTTTCCTTGCACGATGGCGGGCAGGCGACTTTCAAGAGCCAAGAGACGTTCTGCATTGCTGCAAGTGGGATTCCAGGTTGTCACGGAATTTGTTCTTCCCCGGTGAGAGCAAATCCAGGCTGCGTTGGGTGGATGCCTCTGCTTTGCGCAAGTCCCGCTTGGCGAGAAGCGCTTGGCCCAAGGCGGCATGGGCTCTCGCCAATTGAGGTTCGGCTCGGATGGCCTGACGGAAGTGTCCAATGGCTTCGTTTAGCCGGGATAGTTCCTGAGGCGAGATTTGCAGCATGTTAGGCACTGGCGCCCATTCCGGGTCAGATTCCAATGCCTGTTGGTAATGGGTCAGAGACTCGCGAAGTGCAAAGCCGCGGAATTGGTCGAGCGTCTTGACACCCTCCGGGTAACATTCGTCCGCCTCATCCAAGTAGCCCTTGGCCTCCAAAGCGAGACCGAGACCATAGTGGGCCAAGGAAAAATCCGGATCGAGCCGGAGTGCCTTAAGATAATGGACGATTGCGTCATTAAACAGTCCCTCGCCCGCCCGAATCTCGGCAACGTTTGCATGCGCGGGGACCGAGTCGGGATCGTTGCGAAGGGCATCGTCGTATTGGTACATGGCCCCGCCCCAATCGCCCTTGGCCTTGAGCGCGTAGCCGAAATTATTGGAGGCGGGGGAGAAAGCGGGATCAATCCACAAGGCTTGACGAAAAGTCTCCAAGGCCCCCACGCCCCACTCGTCCGGTTTGTCGTCCAGCCAGTTTTTGGCAAATAACACGAGGCCGAGGTTGTTGTAGACGGCAAGCGATTTTTGCCGAATCTTCATCGCCGCGCGATAGTAGATGATCGCCTGAGCCGGATCACCCCTGCCTTGAATTCCTTCACCATACAGCATGTTGGCAAGCGTGAAGTTTGTCCAGAAGTCGTCGGGGTATTGTGCTTGTACTTGCACGAGGAGTGCGGTCGCGTTTCCGCCGACGAGCTGAAGGCGGCCCGCCAGTGCCAGAAGCATGGAAAGGTGTGCTCGTTGGCTAACCGGCGCTGTCGGCGCCAGACTGGCCAAAGCCGCGGCGTCTTCCCAGGCCACGGGGTCGCGGACACGGTCGCGCCAAGGATCCGGGTCTAGAAGGCGCGCTACGCTCAGCACCCAGTTTTGCCGACGCTTGTCTGGACAGCAGACGGCCCAATCGTCCAACGCGGCCACCAGTGGGGCGCGCATCGTTGCCGCGCTTAGTCCAAGGGCCGCGCTTCGCGGCTCGCTGAAGGGCTCGCACAACCCTGCTTCATGAAAAGCCTTCGCGTAGTCCTGGTCCTGCGCGAATTGTTGAAACGCAACTCGGCGCGGTGATTACGACGTCCTTCAACATAGGTTGAGCGATTCAGACGTATCTCATCGAGTCGGACTGCCAGCACCAGGTCTGCTGACGCCTGGCTTACGCGCCGGCGAAGGCCGGCAGGCGCGCGCCTGCGCTACCCGCACCTCGGCCCTGGCCAGTGCGATCTTCGCCTCGTCTACAGCCGAGGCTTCAGCGGAGTTCGCCACGTCGCTCAAGTCTTCTTCGATTGCCTTGGCATTGACTGCTTGCCGATGGTCGATCCAAAGCAATCCTGCTGCCGCACAAATGGCAAGTAGAAAGCCGACCGCTGCCAAGGTCACTGAAACTGGATGCCGACGCGACCACCGGGCCACCCGTTCCCACAGGGCCGTGGGCCGCGCATGGATCGCATCGCCCCTTTCAAAACGATGCACGTCTTCCGCCAATGCGGCCGCAGTGGTGTAGCGGCGAGCCGGATTTTTATGCAGGCACTTCAAACAGATGGTCTCCAGATCGCGCGGCACTCGGCGGTTCAGACGCGACGGTGGCGCGGTTCCTCCGTCAGCACTTGCTGGACTGTTGTTGCCGGCGATTCGGCGCGAAATGGCGGACGGCCCGTCAGCAACTCGTACAGAATCGCCCCCAGGGCGTAGATGTCGCTGGCCGGACCGATTGCCTCTCGCGTCCCCTGCGCCTGCTCCGGCGCCATGTAGCTGGGCGTGCCCACCGCCGCCCCGCTGACGGTCAGACCGTTGCTGTCTTGCAGTCGCCGGGCCAGGCCGAAATCGGTAAGCTTCGGCGTGCCATCGGCGGTCAACAAGATGTTGCCCGGCTTGAGGTCGCGGTGGATGATGCCCTTCTGATGAGCAGCGTGAACGGCCTCGGCCATGTGTGCCACCAAGGCGGCGGCTTGGCTGGCCGATTGCGGCGTGCCCGCCAACTTTTGGGCCAGACTGCCGCCCTCGACGAATTCCATGGTGAAATAGGGCCGGCCATCGACGTTGCCGACTTCATAGACCTGGACGATGTTGGCATGCCGCAGTCCCGCCACGGCCTCCGCCTCACGCAACAGACGTTCCAGTTCCGCTGGCCGCGCATACGCGCCAGCAAGAAGCATTTTCACCGCGACCACACGGTTCAGCCGCAGGTGCTGTGCCTTGTAAACGACTCCCATGCCGCCGTGGCCCACCACCTCCTGCACCTCGTGGCCGGGGATCTGCGGCAAGACGGGACTGGCCCACAGAGGTGGCGTGGCGCCGAGCGTGCCGCTATGGTTGGCGGAGGAGGATTCGGGAAACAGTGCGCCGACCTCAGCTTGAAGGGCGCACAGCTGCTGCCAGCCGGCGCGGACCTTCGGCAGCAGCTCGGGGCAGTCGCGACAGACTGCTTCGGGCGTGCCGTCGGAATCGAGGATCTCTTCGAGCAGCAATTCCACTCGAGGATCATCAGTCATGGCGGGGTCTCCCCGCGCTGAGGCCGGTCTGAAGCTCGTTCCACAGTGCGCGGCATTCCTGACGTTCCGCTGGAGGTAGTTTGCTAACGGCCTCGCCGTCGCGCAGTCCTGTCAGATCGGGGTCTTTGCGCCATTGCACCAACATCCCCTGCACTTTCGCACGATCTTTCGGTGTGGCGGCTTCCAACCGCTTTGACAAGACGGCGAGATCCGCCCGCAGCCACGCCAGGGCCTGTTGTCGCCAACGCATCCGCGCCGGCTCGCTCAGCGTGGCGCCGTCCGTCCCGCCGCCACAACCAGCCACAGCCGCCGCGCGCGGCGCGGTAGCGAAGCCCTGCATTCATGTCCTCGGCCAATTTTGGATTGACCGCAAAGGCCGCGGCCAATAGATTGGCCTCCGCCACACGTAGGTTTTTAAACTCGCAAACTCCTAGTAGGGCCAACCGTTCCTCGTTGTCCTTGGGCTGATGTTTATCCTCCAGGAACGCCGGCAAATTCGGCAAAATCATCGTCTCGGCTTCGCGGCGGAGGATGTGGGCAATCCAGGGGTCATGGCTGTCGGCCTTGGCCGCGCTCCAATCGTAGCTGACGATGGCTTCCGCCAGGGTCTTGAGCGCCTCGTCCTTCTTTCCCTTCTGATATAGGGCCATGGCCGCAATCAAGCGCGGACTTCGGCCCATTAGGTCGGCCTTGGCGGCCTCCCCTCGCATCGCGGCGATGGCGTCGTCGAACCGGCCCAAGCGATAGTCGGCCACGCCCTTGGCGAACCAATAGTAAGGGTAGGCGGACTCGTGCCCTTTGCGCCCGGCGGCAACCGCCCGGTTCGTCAGGACGACGGCGTCTGCCAGTTCCTCCTTCGTGCCCGGCAGCAGCAGACACGCCCGGCCCACCCGCTCGTCAACGGCCGGTTCCGTGCTGCTGCCAAAGTGTGCCAGCAGGTCGCGGCGGGCGCGGCGATACTCGTCCTCTTGGCCGAGAAACAAGGACAATTCGGCGTAGCCGAACCAGGCGTCGTGCTCGGGCAGGTTAGCCGCAAGCGCCTTGCGCCAGGCGAGCCGAGCCTCTTCCGGGCGACCCAGGCCAATCAACGCTTCTCGAAGTCCCTCTTGCGCCACACTGTCCGCCGGCGCCAGTGCGACGACCTGCCGGAGCTGGTCGGCGGCCTCGTCGAGGCGGCCCATATCCAGCAAGAGCGTGCCCAGCTCGCCGCGAGCGTCGGGAAATCGAGGATCCGCGGCGAGGGTGGCGAGGAAGTGCTTGACGGCTTCTTCGCGGCGTTCCCGCTTCGTCAAAGCCCTGGCAAGGTTGTAGTGCGCGTAGGCATACCGCGGGTTGACTCGCAGCGCCTCCTCGTACTGGGCAATCGCCTCCTCCATCCGCGACTTCTGCTCGAGACAAATGGCCAGGTTAGTATGGACATTGGCCCATTTCGCGCCCAAAGCAATGGCCTTGAAGTAGTGATCAATGGCCTCGTCGGTATGACCGCTGCCACGCAGAGCCTCCGCGAGTTCCGCGTCGGGCAGGGGGCTTCGCGGATCAACATTGATGGCGCGCTGGAAGTAGCGGAGAGCCTCTTCTTTCCAGCCCTGTTTCCATAGCGCCAAAGCGAGGTTCGCGTTCGCGACCGCAGTGTTGGGCCGTAGCGCCTGTGCCACACGGTAGTAGCCGACGGCGTGGGCTGAATCCTCGGCGCGGGCGACCCAGAAGTTGGCGAAGAAGTCTCCGGGATGCGCCTGTTGCACTGTCCGCAAAAACGGCAGGGCGGCCTTAGGGTCGGCCGTGTGCAGCCGCTCGCCGACGGCCACGAGCAGTTGCACCGATTGCCCGGGAATCGGTGCGTCCGTGGTTAGCTCTTTCAGACTCGCAAGGTTCCAGAACGTCAACGGATCGCGGGCGCAGGTGCGCCATGGATCGGGGTCCGCCAGCCGGGCCACCGCCAGCACCGAGGCGCAGCGCAGTCTGTTGGCGGCGCAGACGGCCCAGTCGTCGAGGGCCGCCACCAGCGCCGCCCGCGCCGGCGATTCGTTGATACAGCGGGCGACGACCTTCGCCTCCTCTCCAAACGGACTCAGACCCGCCGAGCGGAACGCCTCCTCGTACTCGCGATCCGAGCGGAGCCGGTCGAAATGCCCATCGACCAGGACGCAGCGATCCATGCGAATCGCGTCGAGCCGTTGCTCGAGTTGCCGGGCCTCTTTCTCCCGGTCTTCGCGGCGATGCAGTTCTGCGTCGGCCTGTTGGACGCGCTGCTCGAGCTCGGGCGATCCAGCGGCGCCGAGCCGGCCCTTGGCGCGTTCCAGTGTGGCCCGCGCTCCGGCCAAGTCTGGCTGCTGCAGGCGTTCGTGGAACTCGTTCAGGTCCGCCTCCACCCATTTTGCCGTTGCCTGCCGTTGCCCGCTCAGCCACAGCCCGCCGCCAACTAGGGCCAGCGCCAGCAGGACGGTCAACATCATGACGCCCCAGAGCGCGGCCGCGGTCGGACGCCGCCGCGCCCACCGCGCCAGTCGTTGCAAGGGTCCCAGCGGCCGGGCGGCGATGGGCTCGCCGCGCAGGAAGCGATGCAAGTCGTCCGCCATGGCTTGGGCGCTGGCGTAACGGAGCGATGGCTCCTTGTTGAGGCACTTCAGGCAGATGGTTTCCAGGTCGCGGGGAACGCGCGGGTTGAGCCGCGCCGGCGGCACCGGGTCGTCGGCCACCACCTGCTGCAGCGTCGCCGCGCTGCTCTCGCCGCGGAACGGCGGCCGCCCGACGAGCAGCTCGTACAGGATCGCCCCCAAGGCATAGATGTCGGCGGTCGGACCGATGGCGCCCTTGGTCCCCCGGGCTTGTTCCGGCGCCATGTAGCTTGGGGTTCCCACCGCCGCTCCGCTAAGCGTCAGCCCGCTGCCGTTTTGCAGTCGCCGGGCCAAGCCAAAATCGGTCAGCTTGGGCATTCCGTCGGCGGTCAGCAGGATGTTCCCTGGCTTGAGGTCCCGGTGGATAATGCCCTTGTAATGGGCGACGTTGATGGCCCCGGCCATGTCGGACACCAGCACGGCCGCCTCGCGGGCCGGCAGCGGCGTGCCGGTCATCTTCTGCGCCAGGCTGCCGCCTTCGACGAATTCCATAGTGAAATAGGGCCGGCCGTCCACGTCGCCGACCTCATACACCTGCACGATGTTGGCATGCCGCAGACCCGCCACGGCTTCCGCCTCGCGCAACAGCCGTTCCAACTCGGTCGGCCGAGCATAGACGCCGGTCAGCAGCATTTTCACCGCGACCACACGGTTCAGCCGCAGGTGCCGGGCCTTGTAGACGACTCCCATGCCGCCGTGGCCCATCACCTCCAGCACCTCGTGGCCGGGGATGTGCGGCAATTCGGGACTCGGCCACGAGCGTGTGGGAGCGCCGTTGATTGCGCTAATACCGGTAGAGGACTCGGGAAAAATCGCGCCGACCTCAGCCTGTAGGGCCCGCAGTTCTAGCCAGCCCGTGCGGACCTTCGGCAGCAGTTCGGGGCAGTCGCGACAGACTTCTTCGGGCGTGCTGTCGGAATCAAGGATCTCTTCGAGCAGTTGTTCCACTCGAGGATCGTCAGTCATGTTGGCGTCTCCCTGAGAAGAGGTAAAGCCCAGGCTTTTATCCTCCCCCGTCTTTGGCCGCTTTTTCCGGGTTTAGGTTCTCCAGTTCCTTCCGCAGCAGCAGCAACGCGCGGTTCAATCGCCGTTGCACTGTTTTGGCGGAGACGCCCAGCACTTCCGCAGCCTCGACGTGCGTCAATTCTTGGATGCGGAGCAAATCAAAAACCTCGCGCTCGTCGTCCGGCAGCCGATCTATCGCCTGCAGTATTCGGCGGCCGTCGGGCGTCAGGACTGAATGGCTGCTGGGCGGCGACGCAAGGTTGTCTTCGTGCAACTCCACAAGGTCCGGCTGTTCATCTAAGCGTCGGGCCAGGTCATTTAGCTCCCAACGCATGTGCTGATTGACCAAGGCAAAGAACTGGCGGACGGTATGAGGATGGACCGATCGCATGGCTTTGAGCAGGCGTTCGACGACTCCGCTGAGCAGTTCGTCCGGCTGGAGATTAACAGGAGGGCCTCGTCAGGCGCGGGTAGCTGCGATAAAGCAGATTCGTGCATAGCATCTGAAGTCGGCCGACGGCCCGATTAAGCAAGGCCCGCACGATTGGCTCAGCGGGCTGGTCGCCAGCGAGCGCGTCCAGATAGGTTTGCACTGCGACCGTGGTTGGTTGTTCGTTCATATAACGACCAGTCCTTCGTGCGGGGATGTCGCACAGGCCGCCCCCCTTTTGGCCAGGGCGTTCGGCGGATGAGGTTAGTAAATGCTGTGAGCACCATTTTCTATCCTGCGTGCCGCGGTGTCTATTCGTCCCGCTAAGCAATTTCGACGGAAAGTACCCGCGACACCAAAACTCTGGCTGCCGGCTATTCCCCGCACCGGCGCATCGAATACAGATTGCGTAAGCGGAGAGGAGGGCTTGCGACGGCTCGGAATGCAGCCTGCCGGAGGTCGTGCTTGTATACGGAATCGCACCGCCAATTGGACCGGCTCTTGTGCCTCGCGTGCTGGACCAAGCTTGCTGGAGTTTGCAGCGGTCGGCACTGCTGTTGGGAATCGCCAGGCAATCGTTGCAGATTAACTTCGCGAGCTGGGGCTGTCTAGTGTTCGGTTAACGGCGGTCGATTAGAACATTGCTTTTGCGCTTTCTTATGCTCCCGAGCAAACGGTTTCAAGCGAAAATGGGCTAGAGTCGCTAATAGCCGATCGGTTTGTGCTTCGGGTCAAATCCCGCAGCCGATCGAAGGCCGCCGTGGAAAGCATCTGTTCAGTGCAGCGCCAACGCCAATTCCCATTCGCGCTTCCCGGCACGTTCATGCGGGCCTCGGCGCCCAAATTGAGCACGTCCTGGAGCGGGGCCAGCGCGAGCGCCGCCGGGGAGGACCACGCCAGACTCAGCAATGCTTCGGTAACTTCGATACTCTCGACATCGGGGAGTTCAAGGTGCCGCCGGAGCTTCTGTCGCCGTTCGTCCGCAAGCCCTTCATACCACCCGCGCGTCGTATTGTTGTCGTGAGTTCCCGTGTAGACGACGATATTGGCGACGTAGTTGGCGGGTAGGTGCGGGTTGTCCGAACCGCCGTCAAAAGCAAACTGCAAGACGCGTGTTCCGGGCACGTGGAATTGGTCGCGGAGCGCAATGACGTCCGGCGTGATGACACCGAGGTCCTCGGCAAGGAACGGCAGACAGCCCAATTCCTTTTTTATGGCGGCCAATAAATCGGTGCCCGGCCCGGGGACCCATTCGCCCGACTGCGCCGTTGGCGCTCCGGCAGGTACGTGCCAAGCGGCGGAAAACCCCCGAAAGTGATCCAGACGAATCATGTCAACATGAGCCAACAGAGTACGCACGCGGTCAATGCACCATCGAAAGCCTGCCTCTCGAAGCGTCTTCCAGTCGAAGACGGGATTGCCCCACAGTTGGCCATCCGCGCTGAAAAAGTCTGGTGGAACGCCGCCGACGAATTTTGGCCGGCGTCGTTCGTCGAGAAGAAAGTACTCCGGATTCGCCCACACATCGCTCGATTCACCGGAAACAAAAAAGGGCAAATCGCCAATCAACCGCACCTTGCGCGAATGAGCGTACTCTTTAAGCGTCTCGCCCTGGCGGTACAACAGAAACTGCGCCAAGCGGACCTGATCGACTTGGCCGGCGAGTTGCCGGCGAGCGTCGGCAAAGGCGACCGGATCGCGTCGAACCAGTTCGGCCGGCCAATCGAGGTAAGAAACGCCGGGATAGTTGGACTTCAAAGCCCGAAACAACGCGTAGTCTTCCAGCCAATGCGCGTGCTCCGTGCGAAATTGGTCGTATGCTATCTTCAGGCCCTGGTCGGCGCGGGCGTCAAAGCGGCTCCAAATTGTCGCCAGCAATCGGTATTTGAATTCCGCGACCGCGTCGTAATCGACGGCCGATTCCGGAAAGGAAGCATGAGCCGCCTCGCTAGGCTGCAAAAGTCCTTCCGCAACCAGGCCATCAGGACTAATCAAGAGCCAGTTGCCGGCGAACGACGAGAGGGGCTGATACGGGGAGTCGCCGTAGCCCGTCGGTCCCAGCGGCAAGGATTGCCACCAGCTTTGCCCGGCTTCGTGGAGTCGGTCGACCCAGGCCAAGGCTTCCGGCCCAACGTCGCCGATGCCATAACGGCTGGGCAGCGACGTGACATGCAGCAGCAAACCAGAAGCTCGATAAGCTGTCGGGAAGCCGCATGGATTCATGGGAACCATCATGACGAACCTTCATTTAATGGCTGTTGTCGAGAATTCCATTAGGGTATCGGACACGGCTCGGCGTTCCAAATCAATGCCGCGTACTCGGCGATGGTGCGGTCGCTGGAAAATTTGCCGGAGGCGGCAACATTCAAGATGGCCTTGCGGGCCCAGGCGGGAGGGTCGGCATACAGAGCTACCAGGCGGCAGTCCGCTTCCAAGTAAGGCTTCAGGTCCGCCAGGTGCATGTAGTGGTCGCCGTTAGTCAAAAGTGCGTCGCGCAGCGGGGCAAAGACTCCCGGTTCGCCACGGCTGAAGTGGTCGCCAAAGATGAGGTCCAACGCCGCACGCGTCTCCGGGTCGTTTTCGTAGTGCCACTGCGGATTGTACCAGCCTCGGCTATTGGCCACTTGCTCCGCCGTCAGGCCGAACATGAAAAAGTTCTCCTCACCCGCTTCCTCGGCCATCTCGATCGTGGCCCCGTCGCGCGTGCCGATCGTCAGCGCGCCGTTCATCATGAACTTCATATTGCTTGTACCGCTGGCCTCGTAGCCGGCCGTCGAGATCTGATTGGACACGTCGCTGGCGGGAATGAGCCGCTCGGCGAGCGACACATTGTACTCGGGCAGGAAGACTACCTTGAGCAGGCGATTGACGGCTGGATCGGCGTCGATCGTGGCGGCCAGATTGCTGATGAACTTGATAATGACCTTGGCCAGCCAGTACGCGGGCGCCGCCTTCCCGGCGAAGAAGAACGTCCGCTGAGGCATATCGGTCCGCGGGTTGGCGCGAAGGCGGTTGTAGAGTACGACGATCCGCAGCGCGTTGAGCAGTTGCCGCTTGTATTCGTGAATGCGCTTGACCTGGCAATCGAAGATCGTGTCCGGGTTGACCGTCTGGCCCGTGTTTGACTTTAGCCAATCGACAAGTCGCATCTTGGCCTGCGCGTTTGGCCCGGCGGAGCGACTCGCGGAAACCACGGTCGTCCGCGAGAGGCTCCAGCTTGCGGAGTTGGCTGAGATCGGTGACCCAGCGGTCGCCGATAGCGTCGGTGATTGCCGACGCTAGCGTCGGGTTGCATAGCAACAACCAGCGGCGCGGCGTGACGCCATTGGTCTTGTTGCTGAACCGGTCCGGGTACATCTCGGCCAGGTCCTTGACCGTCACGGTGCGTAGCAACTGCGAGTGGATCGCCGCCACGCCATTGGTGCTGTGGGAACCGACGATCGCCAGGTTCGCCATGCGAACGTGCTTGCTGGGGCCTTCCTCGATAAGGCTCACCCGCGCGGCGCGGCCTTCATCTCCGGGAAAACGGCTGTGGACCGAACCCAACAGCCGGCGGTTGATCTCGTAGATGATTTCCAGATGGCGCGGCAACAGGACCTCGAACCACTCGACCGGCCACTTCTCCAGCGCCTCGGGCAATAACGTGTGGTTGGTATACGCTAAGGCCTGTTGGGTGATCGCCCACGCCTCATCCCAGCCGAGCCGGGCATCATCGAGCAGAATCCGCATCAGCTCCGGCACGGCCAAACTGGGGTGCGTATCGTTGAGCTGGATGGCGACTTTCACCGGCAGCTTGCTCCAGTCCGAGTTGCCGCGGCGGAAACGCCGCACGAGGTCCGCCAGCGAACAGGCGACGAGAAAGTATTCCTGCACGAACCGCAAGCCTTGCCCCATGCTTGTCGAATCGTCGGGATACAGCACGCGCGTCAAGGATTCGGCGGCCAGCGCCTCGGCGACTGCCCCGACAAAGTCACCGTGGCTGAACACTTTGAAATCAAAAGAATCGGTGGCGGCCGCCGCCCACAAACGGAGCGTGTTGATGGTCTTGCCGCCGTAGCCGACGACCGGACGATCGTACGGAATGCCGATCAGGCTCGACGGTTTGCCGACAATCGGGCGCAGACCGCCGCTTTGCACTTCAAATGAGCAGTTCAACTTTACTTCCACGGCTTCGTGCGGCCGAGCGACTTCCCAGGGGTCCGGGCGGCGGAGCCAGTTGTCGGGCTGTTCGCGCTGCCAGCCATCTTGAATTGTCTGGTGAAAGATGCCGTACTCGTAGCGGAGACCATAACCCATGGCGGGAAGCTGCATCGTGGCCATGGAGTCGAGAAAGCAGGCGGCCAGGCGGCCGAGTCCGCCGTTGCCCAGCCCCGCGTCCGGTTCCTGCTCGAGCAAGGCGGGTAAATCAAGATTCTTTTCCTTGACGGCTTCTTGGCGACCGGATCGAGCAGAAGATTGGTCACGTTGTTGGCCAGCGAGCGGCCAATGAGAAACTCCATGGATAGGTAGTAGACCCGCTTGGGATTCTCCCGTTCATACGTTTCATCCGTAAGCAGCCAGCGCTGCGAGAGGACGTCGCGCACGGAGCGAGCCAGCGCCTCGAAGCGCTTGCGCGGGCCGACCGCGGCCGGCATGACAACATTGTCGAAAACCAGGTGTCGCTCGTAGAGAGCGTCGTCGCTCCCTGAAAACTCCAAGGGTCCGCAACCGTATCGGTGGCGAAGTTCGGCTAAGTCGTTCACCTCACGCGCGGGCGATCGGGCGGTCTTAGTTGTTGTTGTCATTGGATTTCCTTTTGATCATGCGTTTCGAGATGTTTAGTTAAGTTGTCTTATACCAGTGCTAGCGCACTATGATGCCGGCGGCAATTTCCGTTAGTTCTTCCCGGCAGACAACACTGAACTCTTTCAGCGGATCGAATTGATCGGCGTCAAGGGCCTCGCGGATTTGCTCCTTGGTCATGTTGGGTTTCGCGTAGAGATCGACGATGCGACGGCAGCAGGCCACCGCCGCGACGAGGACCTTGTCGCCCGCCGAGAGCCGAATACGTCCGAGTATGCCATAAAGGGTAACAAGCTCTTCAAAACTGTCCAACGAGTTGCCGACGGCGTTGACCGCCAAGCGGGACGCCTCAGTAATGAATTCGCCATACAACGTCTCGCGATCGCGGAGTCGAACTTCAATCAGCTCGCGAGCGGTCTGATTACGCTGTGCTATCCACGTGCCCGTGATGGAGGCAGCGCCGCCGACACAGGAGCCTAACACCACCGAGACTGCCGTAACTATCGTCGCTTCCATCGTGTTTCACCTTCGGCGGCCTTGCTGCGGAGCGATCGCTTGTGCTGTCTGCGGTTCACCAACAGGAGTTTTGTCAATTCGGACGACATGGAATACCTATTCAGACGTTGTCGCCAGATGTGTCAAGGACCTTCGTTCCGGCGCCTTTCTCTTGCTGTCCCCAGCGCCAGCCGGCGATTTCCGGCATGTCGTCGCCGTACTTGCAGATGTATTGCTTGTGCTCGATCAGCTTGTCGCGCAAGCGCCTGCTTGAAGTAGGCCGCCCGAGCGCCCAGCTGCGGCAGCCGGTCGATCACGTCCATGACCAGGTGGAAGCGGTCCAGGTCGTTCAGGACCACCATGTCGAACGGCGTTGTGGTCGTGCCCTCTTCCTTGTAGCCGCGCACGTGCAGGTTCTTGTGGTTGGTGCGGCGGTAGGTCAGGCGGTGGATCAGCCACGGGTAGCCGTGGAACGCGAAGATGATCGGCTTGTCCTTGGTGAAGAGGCTGTCGAAGTCCTGGTCGCTCAGCCCGTGCGGGATGCTCGCTCGCCGGCTGGAGCTTCATCAGGTCCACCACGTTGATCACGCGCATCTTCAACTCCGGCAGGTGCTTGCGGAGCAACTCCACCGCGGCCAGGCGTCTCCAGGGTCGGCACGTCGCCGCAGCAAGCCATGACGACGTCGGGCTCGCCGCCCTGGTCGTTGCTGGCCCAACTCCCAGATGCCGATGCCGGCCGTGCAGTGCTTGATCGCCTGGTCCATGGTCAGCCACTGCGGGGCCGGTCTGCTTGCCGGCCACGACCAGATTGACGTAGTTGCGGCTGCGCAGGCAGTGGTCGGTCACGCTCAGAAGCGTGTTGGCGTCCGGCGGCAGGTAGACGCGGATGACTTCCGCCTTCTTGTTCACGATGTGGTCGATGAAATCCGGGATCCTGGTGGCTGAAGCCGTTGTGGTCCTGCCGCCAGACGAGCGAGGACAGCAGGTAGTTCAGCGAGGCGATCGGCCGCCGCCAGGGAATGTCCCGCGTAACCTTGAGCCACTTGGCGTGCTGGTTGAACATCGAGTCGATGATGTGGATGAACGCCTCGTAGCACGAGAAGAAACCGTGCCGGCCGGTCAGCAGATAGCCCTCCAGCCAGCCCTGGCACTGGTGCTCGCTGAGCATCTCCATGACCCGGCCGTCGGGATTGAGGTGGTCGTCGTAGGGCAACGTCTCGGCGACCCAGGCGCGGTTGGTGACTTCCAGCACGTCCTGCCAGCGGTTGGAGTTGGACTCGTCCGGGCTGACCAGGCGGAAGTTCTTGCTGTCCAGGTTCATCTTCATCACGTCGCGGAGGAACTTGCCCATGACGCGCGTAGACTCCGCGTCCTTGGCGCCGGGGCTGGGCACGTCCACGGCGTAGTCCCGGAAGTCGGGCATCTTCAGGTCCTTGAGCAGCAGACCGCCGTTGGTGTGCGGGTTGGCGCTCATGCGTTTCTCGCCCTTGGGCGGCAGCTCGGCCAGCTCCGGAATCAGGCGGCCCGTCTTGTCGAACAGCTCTTCCGGCTTGTAGCTCTTCATCCAGGTTCTCGAGGATCTGGACGTGCCCCGGCTTGGCCATGTCGGACATCGGCACCTGGTGCGACCGCCAGTAGCCTTCCGTCTTCTGGCCATCGACTTCCTTCGGGCCGGTCCAGCCCTTGGGACTGCGGAAGACGATCATGGGCCACAAGGGACGCTCGGTGAAGCCGTTGCGTGCGGGCGTCGGCCTGGATGGCCTTGATCTCGCCGATGACAAGGTCGAGTGTGTGCGCCAGAAGTTGGTGCATCTTGGCCGGGTCGTCTCCTTCGACGAAATACGGCGTGTAGCCGTAGCCGCGCATCAGCGCGTCCAAGCTCCTCGTGGCTGATGCGGGCGAGCACGGTGGGGTTGGCGATCTTGTAGCCGTTCAGGTGCAGAATGGGCAGCACGCAGCCGTCGCGGACCGGGTTGAGGAACTTGTTGCCGTGCCAGCCGGTGGCCAGCGGTCCCGTCTCGGCCTCGCCGTCGCCGACGACGCAGGCGACGATCAGGTCGGGGTTGTCGAAGGCCGCACCGTAGGCATGCGACAGGGCGTAGCCCAACTCGCCGCCCTCGTGGATGGAGCCGGGCGTCTCCGGGGCGACGTGGCTGGGAATGCCGCCGGGGAACGAGAACTGGGTGAAGAGCCGCTTCAGGCCGGCCTCGTCCTGGCCGATGTTGGGGTAAACCTCGCTGTAGGTTCCTTCCAGGTAGGCGTTGGCCACCAGCGCCGGCCCGCCGTGCCCGGGGCCGGAGATGTAAAGCATGTTCAGGTCGTACTTCTTGATGACCCGGTTCAGGTGGACGTAGAGGAAGTTCTGGCCCGACGTGGTTCCCCAGTGGCCGAGCAGGCGCGGCTTGACGTGCTTCAGTTGCAGCGGCTCCTTGAGGAGCGGATTGTCCATCAGGTAGATCTGGCCGACGGACAGGTAGTTCGCGGCCCGCCAGTAGGCGTGCATCTTGCGAAGCTCCTCCGCGGAAAGAGGGGTTTCCGCCGCTGGCTTGTTGACGCTGGGCGTTGTATTCCTTGCCTACTGACTGCAGTGAGCATCTTTGTTCCTTTCAAAAGTTTCGAATATCAGTTTCCGCGAGCCAGGAGCAACTACCGTGCCGACATCAAACGGACGATCGATTCGCCGAGCCCGGTGAAAGGTGTCCCAAGATCGCCAACAGCAACTAGCCAAGACAATTCGGCTAGTCCATGGAACGCATAGGCGGTAACTGTCTGACACTTGGCTCGTTTGGCATGGAGATTGCCAGATAGCTTGCGACGTAGATTATTGTATGTCCTTGTCTTTCATCCCCAGGCGAGCATCGTTCGCAACATCTCTAGGAGTCAATAATGATTGAAGCAACCTCGGCGGCTTCGCGCACGCGAATCGTGATTCTCGGCGGCGGTTTCGGCGGCGTTTATACGGCGAGCCACTTTGAAAAGCTCTGCCGTCACCGGTTCGACGTGGAGATCACGCTCGTTAGCCGCGACAATTTCCTGCTCATGACGCCGCTGCTGTTCGAAGTTTGTTCCGGCTCTCTTGAGCCGCACCATTGCTCGTTTCCGGTTCGCGCCTTCCTCCGCAACACGCAGTTCGTAGAAGCAGCCGTCCAAGGCATCGACATGGACCGCCGCGTTGTTCATTTGGCCGCGGCCGGGCAAAGCTCTGAAGTGTCGTACGACCAACTCGTGCTGGCCTGTGGAGCGAGAACGAACCGTGAGATGATCCCGGGCTCGGAGCACGCATTTACGTTCAAGAATCTGGCCGACGCTCTTTTGCTACGGAACCACATTATCGAGCGGTTCGAACGCGCGGACGTTGAGATATCTCCGCAGCGGAAACACGAACAGCTTACATTCGTCATCATCGGCGGGGGATTGGTCGGCGTCGAATTGCTGGGGGAAGTGATGGCGTTCGTCGAAGGCATTTTGCCTTACTACCGCCACGTTTTGCGGGACGAGGTCCGCCTCGTGCTGCTTCAGGGTGGCGCGCGAATTATGCCCGAAATCGAGCCGAAAATGGCCGACTACGCCCATCGCACGCTCTCGGCGCAGAGCGGCGTCGATATCCGCCTCTGCGCAAGTGCAGGCCATCGAGCGCGGCAAGGTACAGTTGGCCAACGAAGAAATTGCCGCCGCGACGATCGTGCTGGCCGCGGGCATCGTGCCGAACCCGATCGTTGCCGCTCTGCCCGTGGAGAAGGACAAACGCGGGCGCATCGTCGTCGACGGCGCAATGCGCTGCCCGGACCGGCCCGAGGTCTGGGCACTGGGCGATTGCGCCGCCGTGCCTTCGCCTGACGGCACACCCTATCCGAACCTGGCACAGCACGCTCTCCGCGAAGCCCGCCAGCTTGCTCGGAACATTGTCTCAGTGCTTGACGGCGGCTCGCCGCAGGCTTTAGCTTACCGCACGCTGGGAATGATGGGCTCGCTTGGCCGCTATAAGGCATTCGGCAAGCTGCTGGGCATGAACCTGCATGGCTTCCCAGCCTGGTTCTTGCGGCGGACCTACTATCTGCTGCAAATGCCGGGCTGGGTGCGGCGTATCCGCATCATGATCGACTGGACCTTCGCGTTGCTGTTTAGACCGGACGTTCGTGAAACTGAGCGTCAACAGCGAGGCCGCCCTTATGCTGCGGGAAATTGAGGAGAGCCCAATAACCGTTGGCGCGGCCGACTTCGAACTCCGCTAGACTGGAAAACTACAGACTTGAAATCGGCTTGAAGTCTAGCGGTTCTTCCGCCCTATCAAAACGATAGGCGTCTACCAATCAGATAGACGAACTTCGTTGCACGCGAAGTCTTCGACACGCCGTCATGGAACTTATCGTCTATCCGAGTCACAAAACCGAATGGAACAGGCATTGCTCTAGGAAGGGTTTGGCCTGTGAATTACGCAGGAAATTCAGAAAAGACATGGAGGATCGAATATGTTAGTGCTTTCGCGCCGTCGAGAGTCGGCAATCCAAATTGGCGCCGATATCAAGATTACCGTGCTGGAAATCCGTAATGGACGAGTCAAGTTGGGAGTCAACGCTCCCAACGCTATCTCCGTCCGGCGAGCGAACAATTCACCACCTCGGTCACGGCCGCGTCCGTGCCGCCGTCAGTGCGAAAACTGACGACGGGCAACCCAGCTCCATTGTTGGGGCAATGATCGATGTTTCCTAAAGGAGAAACGCTGTCATGGCGCCTAGTTTCACGTACAACCGACAAGTTCTCGAGCTCGTGAAGAACAACGAGCATTTTAGGCTTGTTTATCCCAGGACCCCCGCGGGCCGTCGGGCTGCAAAAGCAGCCACTCGAAAATGGTTGATCAATTGCGAACTCGACTTCAACCGCCGCGATGCCGAATCTCTCTGGAAGGCCATCGACGCGAGTCGCATTCCTATACCGTCCGATGGCCCGCGCGAAAGGTGCTTGCGGTGGGTCGGACGAAGACCATGACCGGCTGGACCTGCTCACCTTCCGTTCTTGTGGAGTGAATCGCATGATTCCATTGCAACCGACATTTCCACTCACGATGCGGATTATGGACCGACGGGACCTGCGAGAGGTTTTGCAAATCGAAGCGGATTCGTTCGCCCATCCCTGGTCGTTGCGAGACTTTGCCGAGCACTTAGACGACCATAACTCGGTAGCGCTGGTTATTAAGCAAAACAGCCTGATCGTGGGCTACGAGGTTTTTAGCATCCGGCCTCCCTGGATTCAACTGCACTCATGCGTCGTGCGCCGCGGGTTTCAGCGGCGGGGGATTGGCTCCCAGATGATGGTGTGTCTGGCGAGTGAAGTGAACGACGGCCAATGTACCGGGATACTCGTCAAGGTTCCCGAGCGACAGGTAGGCACACAACTCTTCTTTCGCCATTGCGGTTTTCGGGCGGTAAAGACGCTTCACGCCTATCTGGAAGATGAACAAGACGTGTACGTAATGCAGTACGGCCCGCGAAAACCAACGGTTGGGCGGGTCGCTCTGGAGACGCCCGAAGACGAACTGATTCCGTTCTGGGCGGTAAAACACGGTTAGCCATCACGCTTTCATTTTGAGTGACGCGCCATTCAAAATGAGCGAGGTGCCGGCTGGGTGTTGAGGTTCGGCGTTAACTTCCGCGTCATTTGAGGCCCATACCGAAATAGATGACCCGCGCACGAGTCTGCGCAAGAAATGCGTCTTCCCGTCAACCATCAAGTAAAACTTGGGTTTACGAGAAGCAAATAACGAGTCAGTAGGCAACGCCATGAAGAGAATGTTGATAACTGGCGGCAGCGGTTTCATCAGTGCCAATCTCGCGCGGACTGCTGTCGAGCAGGGTTACGACGTCACCTGCCTTGTGCGGAGTACCTCGCCGTCGAAGCGGCTGGACTGGCTTGACGTGCGTCGAGCCTACGGCGATGTGACGGATCCTGATTCGCTCGCGGCGGCGATTCGGGGGCAAGATGTAGTCTTTCACCTGGCCGGCTGCGTAAAAGCAGCACGACCCCGCCGCTTTTACGAGATCAACGAACAAGGTACGAGGAATATGGCTGAAGCCTGCGCGGCCCGATCAACGCCGCCGGTTCTGATTGTTGTATCCTCGCTCTCGGCGGCGGGGCCCTCCACTCCAGAAAAGCCTCGACGAGAAGGTGACCCGCCGAGCCCCCGTCTCGCACTATGGGCGTAGCAAGATGGCCGCCGAAAACGCCGTCCGCAAATTCGCCGATTCGGTGCCCACGACCATCGTCCGCCCACCAGTAGTCTTCGGGGAAGGCGACGACGCCGCGTACGAGATCTATCGCCTGATCGCACGTTCGGGCATTCACGTCGTGCCGACCTGGCGGGAGCACCATCTATCTTTAATTCACGTTGACGACCTGGTTTCTCTTCTGCTCTCGGCCGAAAAACTCGGTAAGCGGCTGCCAAGATTGTCGCAGCAGTCGTTGAGGCAAGGCGAGGGCTGTTACTTTGCTGCCGCCGAGCGGGACGTGTCTTTTGCCGAGTGGGGTCGCATGATCGGCCAAGCCCTCGGACGCCGCAGGACCCGAATCGTCCACGTGGGTCCCGCTATTCGCTGGTCGGCAGCGTGCATCGCCACTGCGATGTCAATGGTGTCCCGACGGCCCTCGTACTTTACCCTCGACAAGGCGCGCGAAGCGGGGGCAGGTTCCTGGACCTGTTCGGCAGAAGCGGCTACCGCCGATCTCGCATTCAAGGTCGGCGCAACGCTAATAGAACGCATCCAGCAGACGGCACGATGTTACCTTGAGGAAACCTGCTTCCATCGAATTCTCGACCTATTTCGGCAGCCGAGCCTGACGAACGATCTTATCGCCGCGGCCGCCGAGGCTGAAGGTCTTGATGACATGGCTCCGCTTAAACGATTCAGCATGGATTGTCGGAGCGAATTATTGGTCAGTCAAAGGTGATCTATTACGGTACCGCAAGAAGAAGGTAAGCCATGCTGCGAATCACAGTCGAAGTCGGTTGTCGTATTCTCACCTTCCGGCTGGAAGGGAGATTAGTAGAGCCCTGGCTGCGAGAGTTGGAGGACTGCTGGAAGACCTCTCTCGCCACTTTGCGCAAGTCGGTTCGCTACCTTGACTTGACGGGAGTGACCTTCATCGATGCCGCGGGCAAGGCCTGCTTGGCGGCAATGTACCGTCAAGGGGCCAGATTCATCGCCGCTGATTGTATGACGAAAGCCATTGTCGAAGAGATTAACCGAACGTCACACCCTCATTGCGCTAAACTTGCGAACAACCCAACCCGGACAGGAGTTTAATTATGAACAGGATAGCCACCAAGAATTCCCAAGAAGTTGACGTCTCAAACGGATCGCCCGTTGCCACGGCCGACCCGCCACAAGGCCACGACGAACCGCTCACGCCTACTGACGATCAAATCGTCGATGTCAAGCCAGCCGTCGGCGCAACGCCGCGTGCACCGTTACCGAAAGTGGTTGCTATCGGCCGGAGCGGTGGCCGCGCTGGCGCTGGGCGGTTACTTCCTGGCCCCGTTGCTCAATACGGCACTCAACACGGTGAGTACCGAGGACGCTTACGTAAACGGTGACGCGACCTTCGTGGCCCCCCGGGTATCCGGTCAGGTGATGAAGGTGCTGGTACATGACAACAACCGCGTGAAGAAGGGAGATTTGCTCGTCCAACTCGACAAGGAACCTTTCCAGGTGCAAGTGGCATTGAAGCGTGCCGCCGTTCAGACGGCGGAAGCGAACCTCGCGGCGGCCGAGTCCAAGGCCCGTGGCCTGGAGGCCCAGCTTGGCGGGCAACGCTGGAAACTCCAGAACGCCTCCGAACAGGTTGATGCGCAAGTCGCACAGTTGCGTTCCCAGGCGGCGGCATGCCGGAGTTCGGAGGCCAATCTCGCTCGGGCCCGTGCCGATTACAAGCGAGCCCAGGCACTTTTGCCGAACGTCGGCCATCAGCCGTGAGGAATATGACTTGCGAGAGCAGCAGTTGCGGGCCGCGGCAGCCTCCCTCGCCCAGTCGCAGGAGGCGATTGCTCAGACCCGGGTCTCGCTCGGCCTCACGCCCGAACCAGATAAGGGAAAGGAGGTCACCGATGTGCCGCCGGACTTAAACCAGACGTTCTCCTCGGTTCGTGCGGCCCTGGCCGAATGCGTGGCGACGACGACTCAGCTCGGGCGGCCGCTGGCGTCCACCAACCTGACACCCAAGAAAGCGCTCGAAGAGTTTCGCAAGCTCCACAAGAAAGGAGACTTGGACGAGATTCTGAAAAGTCTGGTCCCCAAAGCACCTTTCGTGCTCCTCGCCAAGGCCGATTTGGAGCAGGCGCGACACGACTTGGCACTGTCCGAGCTGAATCTCCGCTATTGCGACATCGTGAGCGAGATCGATGGCGTGGTAACCGGCAAAAACGTCAACCCCGGCTATGCTGTTCAGGCAGGTCAGGCCCTGATGGCTGTCCGCTCGCTTAAGGAGATTTGGATCGACGCGAATTTCAAGGAGACGCAGTTGGCAGACCTTCGGATTGGCCAGCGGGTGCGCTGCGAGGTGGACATGTACGGTAGCCATCGGGAGTTCGAGGGCCGGATCACCGGGTTCACCATGGGGACCGGCCAGACGCTCTCCCTGCTGCCGCCGCAAAATGCCACCGGGAACTTCGTGAAGATCGTCCAGCGGCTGCCGGTTCGCGTCGAGCTGACCGACTACGACCCGGACAAGGTCCCGCTGTTCGTCGGGCTGTCGGTGACGCCCTACGTGTATTACAAAGAACCGCCCACTGGGCCGAACGCGGGGGAGATCCTGCAACCGTTGGCGACCCTTCCAGCCGCCGCCACGGCCCCCCGCACATGACGCGAAGAAATCTCGCTTTCCGCAAAGGAAAAAAGGCCTGTTTGGAGGACGCATTATGAGTAGCATCACCCTAAGCCCCGCCGCGATCAGTCGACCGAGAGTCAACGCCGTGGATCATCGCCGCCGTGGTTCTCGTGCCGACGTTCATGGAGGTTTTGGACACCACGATCGCCAACGTGGCCCTGCGGTACATCGCCGGAGGCCTGTCGGCCGCGCAGACCGATTCCGAGTGGGTGATCACCACCTACCTGGCCGCCAACGCCATCGTCCTGCCCATCACCGGGTGGCTGTCGGCCCACCTCGGCCGCCGAAACTACTTCCTGCTGTCGATCGCCGTTTTTACCCTTGCTTCGGCAGCGTGCGGCTTCGCTACCAGCCTGTCGCAGATGATCGTATTCCGGGCGATCCAGGGGCTCTCCGGCGGCGGACTCCAGCCGTCGAGTCAGGGGATCCTGATCGACTCCTTCCCGCCCGAGAAGCAGGGCACGGCCATGACCCTCTTCGGGCTCGCTGCCATGATCGCGCCCATCGTCGGGCCGACGCTGGGGGGCTGGCTCTGCGTCAACTATGACTGGCGGTGGATCTTCCTCATCAACGTCCCCATCGGCGCGCTGGCGCTGGTCGGCGCATTCGGCCTTGGTCGATGATACCGAGTACCTCAAGCAGGAGCGAGCGAAACTGAGCCGGCTGCCCCTGAACTTCGACAGCATCGGCCTGGGACTCTTAGTGCTGGTCATGTGCTGCTGGGAGATCCTGCTCAGCAAGGGGCAGGAATTCGACTGGCTGGGCGACCCGTTCGGGCGAGTGCAGACGCTATTGATCCTGTTCGCGGGCGGACTGGGCCTACTGATCTTCCGGGAGATGCGCTGTGCCAACCCGATCGTTAACCTCCGGTGCTTCGGCGAGCGGAACTTCACCATGTCCTGTCTCATCATGTTCTCGGTGATGGTCGTGGTGTACTGCGGAAGCATCACGCTGCCGTCGCTGCTGCAG
Source organism: uncultured Planctomycetia bacterium (assembly GCA_963707295.1). Lineage (GTDB taxonomy): Bacteria > Planctomycetota > Planctomycetia > Pirellulales > Thermoguttaceae > JANXQG01. Next base: position 1,728,726 of record CAVPPL010000004.1, on the reverse strand, counting down.
GGGCTATTCGGCTACGACGCCCTTGCCTCTGGGCTGGTCATGTCCCCGTCGGGCGTATCTTGCCTGGCCGCGATGATGGTCATCGGCATCCTGCTAGGCAAACAGGTGGACGCCCGCTGGCTGATCGCGGGCGGACTGGTGGTCATGGCCGCCGCCTTCTACTGGTTGGCACGGCTGAATCTCCAGGTTGGCCCTTGGCATTTCGTTTTGCCGTGGATGCTGATGGCAGTGGGCGGTGGAATGCTGTTCGCCCCGGTCAACGTGGCCGCCTTCAAGTACACTCCCGTGTATATGCGTGGGGCGGCGGTCGGACTGCTTAGCCTGCTCCGCACGGAGGGCGGCAGCGTCGGCACCTCGATGACCAACACCATCCAGGCGCGGCGTGACCAGCTCCACTTGTCCCGCCTCGGCGAGAACTTGGGCCCATTAAACCCCCATGTCCAGTCTTTCATGGACCAGTCCCAAGGGCTCTTCCAAACGTGGACCGGCGACCCGGCCCGGTCAAAGCTCATGGGCCTGCAGGCACTCGATAGCCTCCGCCAGCAGCAGGCCGCGTCGATGGCCTTTTTCGACATCTTCTGGCTGTGTGCCGTCCTGTCGGTGGCGCTCATCGTTCTTGTCCTGCTGATGAAGCGCTCGGTGACCGAGAAGGGCGAGCACGTCTCGGCACATTAGCAGTAAAGAAGACCTATCGCTTTGGCGAGGCATCCGCTCGTGGATGCGATTCGCCCAGACGCCGGTAGAGCGTGGCTTCGCCGATCCCGAGGATCTTCGCCGCTTCGCGGCGGTTTCCTTGCGTGGCTGACAAAATGCGTTGAATGTGCTCCCGCTCAACTTCCGCCAGGCTGCGATGCGGCTCATCGGCTGGCTCTTGCTTGTCCTGCAACGGGGCTTTCGCCAGCATTTGAGAGGGAAAATGCCTCGGATGAATCACGCTGTCTTGACAAAAGACGGCGGCATGTTCGATGGCATTCTCCAACTCGCGCACGTTGCCCGGCCAGGAATAGTCCAGCAGGCAGTCTAAACTCGTCGTATCCAGTCGGAGATCGGGCAACCCCAGGCGGATGGCACACTTGCCCACGAAATGCCGGGCCAACGGCAGAATATCGTCCTTGCGTTGGGACAACGGCGGCACGTGAATCTCCACGACCCGCAAGCGATAATAGAGGTCTTCACGAAACGAATTGTCGCGAACTGCCTGCTGGAGATCGCGATTGGTGGCGGAAATCACCCGCACATCGACCTTCAAGGGCCGAGTATCGCCCACGCGCATCACTTCTCGCTCTTGCAAAACCCGCAGCAGCTTCAATTGCAGGGCCGGTGTGGTGTCACCGATCTCGTCGAGGAATATCGTTCCGCCGTCCGCCTCTTCAAATAGCCCGGGGCGGTCTTTTGTTGCCCCGGTGAACGCGCCCGCCTTATGACCGAAGAGCGTGCTTTCCAGAAGAGTCTCCGGCAAGGCCCCGCAGTTAATCGCAACAAACGGTGCGCCCGAGCGAGGCGACTTACTGTGTATATAGCGGGCCACCACCTCCTTGCCCACACCTGTTTCACCGGTAATCAGCACCGATGAATCGAATCTGGCCACGCGCTCGGCCAGTTCGACTACTCGTTGGAACTCTCGGCTGCGTACTTCCACGGACGCAATTCGCGTCCTGCCCGTAGTTTCAATCTGGTTTTGCTGACGCTCCAGCTCCAATTCCTTTTCGCGTAACTGATTGCTGAGCGCTTCGATCTTGCCGCGAATGTCGGCAGCGTGGAAATAGACAAGGTCCGCGGTGATTTCTGATCCCCAGGAGTTGACATCCATCCCTACTAACAGACAGTGCGGGTCGCCCTTCCCGCGGCACTCTCGTTCCACGTAATACACGCTCTTGCCGAGACAATAGCTGGCATAGCCGCTGAGATACCCTATAAACGTCGCGCAGCACGCTTTGTCTGAAGTCCCGAATTCTGCCAGGTGATTGTCAGCTTCGACTGAGTCAGGGCAACATATTTGCGTCGAAAACCGGCTGACTTCTTCGTCCAGCTCATAGGACAGTACCGATGTCGTGCCGGCGCCGACAATCTGGTGCAACCGCAGGGCAGCTTTTAGCCATTCCTCCAAACTGTCCCATTGGAACAGGCGTTGCATCGTCGCGGCGTCTACCTGGCCCCAGAAGTAGCCCCATCGCGTCATGATCCTGCGGGCATCTTCCCGTCCAATCGTCTCGATCAGGTCACGGCCGAAATAGCCAAACGAGACGGTGTCTTGAATGATAAGTCGCCGGCCATGTAGGTTGACGAGGCCCTCGCCAAATCGGACAAGCTCGTCCAACCGAAGTTCTTCAGCTTTCATGCCTGCCAGCCTGGAAAAGTCCGAGTATGTACCGATGCGATGCAGCCAACATTCTATCAGATTGAGCGAAGGCGCCTCAATACGATAGGACGGTAGGGCGCTCGAAGTGTCGTGGCGCACGCCCTGGATGATTTAGTTTGTTGTTTCGCCGCGAGAAGGCAGGCGGATTCCGCTTCTTTCCCAACGGCACGACGTTTGCAACCAGCACGGGCCACATAACTTTGATTTTATCATTCATGTAGGTGAGCATGAGCAAGTCGAGAGATTATCGTTGTTCGGTCGCGGTCCTCGCCGCCTGTCTGCTGGTTTCGGTCGCCCACGCTCAACCACCGAACGAACAGCACTCCTCCGCCCTCGGTGTTACGGCTAGGGAATCGAAAGCAATCGATCCGGGCGTCGCTCCAGCGTGGGCGGACGAACCGGACAAGCATCCTCTCATGCCGGCCCTGCGCTGGGCCAAAGAGGCGTTACGGAAGGCGAAACAGATCGACGACTACACCGCCAATTTGGTTAAGCGGGAACGGAGCGGCGGCAGAATGGGGCCGACGGAGTTGCTATCCATCAAACTCCGCCACAGGCCCTTCAGTGTTTACACGACGTCCCTCGGGCCTAAGTCCATGAAGGGACAAGAGGCGTTGTACGTAGAAGGCGCCAACAATGGCAAGATGTGGGCACACAGCGTGGGTCTGCGGGGCCTGCTTGGCACCCTCGCTATCGACCCGGCCGACCCTCTGGCCATGCAGGGACAACAGTACCCGTTGACGCAGATCGGCATCCTCAAACTTACAAAGCGGCTAATCGAAGCTGCCGAGAGCGACATGAAGTTTGGCGAATGCACAATGAAGTGGGTTGACCATGCAAAGATCAACGACCGGCCATGTTCTTGCATCGAGGTCGTTCATCCCCAGCCGCGCAGCAGTTTCCTCTTCCACGTTGCGCGAATCTTCGTGGACGAGGAATTGAATCTCCCCGTTCGCTATGAGCGCTACGATTGGCCGAGCGCGTCCGGCGGCAAATCTCCGTTGATGGAAGAATATACGTATCTTGACATAAAGCTGAACGCCGGACTTGCCGCCGCCGACTTCGACATCCATAATCCGGCCTATCACTTCCGTCCGGCCGGACGCGAGACGGAGACGAAAAGCGCATCCGGTGCAGCTCGCTAAGCAATGTCTTGATCGGAAGTCCCATCGGTGGCATTCGCCGTCGCCGAGAAAGGAACAGTTATTGCTCCATCTTACTGGCGTCGAGCCGAAGCCTCCAGGGTTTAACTTTTGCGAGCCGCTTTTATGGACGTTGTTGCCACGAGACTCCATGTACGGAAGTATTCCGATCGGGCCATTGCCAAGGACGCGATTCGGACGTTGTTGCACGCAGCAATGGCCGCGCATTCCGAAGGCGACGAACGCCCCTGGCATTTCATAGTAGTCGAAGACTCGATTACGCGAAGGCGAGTTGCCGAAACGCATCTCGCTGCCTATATCGTTCTGCAGGCGCCGGTCGTTATCGTCGTCTGCGGCGACCCCGCGCTGCAGAAGCACCCAGGATTTTGGGTCCAGGACTGTGCTGCCGCCACAGAGAACATTTTGATAAAGGCTCAAGCCATGGGATTGGGCGCGATGTGGCTTGGCATTCATCCCGTCGAAGGCCGGGTCCAGCAAATCCGCGGTATTCTCGATCTGCCGCCAACCGTGATTCCGTTCTCCTTGACGACCGTCGGCTACCCGGCCGAGCACAATGGATTGAATTGCCAATACGACGCATCTCGGGTGCATTTCAATCGTTGGTAGGCTGAGAAGTGGCGGAACCTATCAAAACGACGGACGTCAATCATTGTGATACCGAATTCTTGGTTCCGAACAATCTCGCGAAGGTTAAATGCCGCGAATTACCGTTCAATGGCGGCAATGGAACAGTTATTGCTACTTCTTCGAGTTGCCAAATCTGTATCCCAAACATAAATCGTACAAGGAGCAAGCAACGATGCTACCAAGAATCATTCCGGCGATGATAACAATCGCGGCCCTGGCGACTCCGTCGCTAGCCCAAGATTGGGCAACCAGGATGTTCCAGGCCACGAGCCACGACTTTGGCACGGTGGCGCGCGGCGAGCACGCGGAGTTCGTGTTCACTTTCGAGAACCTGTATGTCGAGGACGTGCATGTCGCGGCGGTCAGGGCAAGCTGTCATTGTACGACGCCCATCATCCAAACCGGCAGCGTGAAAACCCACCAAAAAGGCGCAGTCCTTGCCCATTTCAATACGGACGCGTTCGTCGGCGCAAGAAGCGCAACGGTTACAGTGACATTCGACAAGCCCTTCTTCGCCGAGGTCCAACTCGCTGTGCGCGGCTTCATTCGGAACGACGTGGTGTTTCAGCCCGGTAGCGCTGACTTTGGCGTAGTGGACCAGGGCAAGCGGCGCGAGCGGACGATCACGCTCAGCCACGCGGGGCGTCCGGATTGGCAGATCACGGACGTCCGCAGTTCAAATCCCCATCTGTCGGCACGTGCGACCGAGGAGAGCCGAAACACGTCCCAAGTCACCTATCAGATTGCCGTTCGCCTCGATGCCAAGGCACCGCCCGGATACCTGGCGGACTACCTTACGATTGTGGGCGACGACGGCCAGTCCCATGAAATCCGCTTGCCGGTCAGTGGGCTGGTTCAGGATTCGCTGTCAGCCAGTCCTTCGCCGCTCTTTCTGGGCGTCGTCGCGCCGGGCCAGAAAGCCAACAAGCAAATCATCGTGCGGGGCCGAGAGCCATTCCACATTACGGGCACAGTCTGCAAGGCCCCGGGATTTCAGGTCTCCGCACCCGATGCCGACGCGGAGAAGCCGCTGCACGTTGTTCCTGTGACATTCGTCGCTCCCAAGGACCCGGGGCGCATGGAAGCAACGATTCAAATCGAGACGAGTCTTGGGACCGTGACTCCCATTCGCGCGTTTGGAGAAGTCGCGGGGCATTGAAACTCGTGGACGACGCCTAGAGGAAGTGACGTGAATCGCCCGCAAACAAGATTTCGGTCCATTCCCCGGCGCCGCCGTTAGGTTGTCGTGTGTTACTTTTTTTCACTCTTACCGTTGGAGGATCCGATTATGCGTCGTTTTGTAACCGTTGGTTTCGTCATGTGCGCGCTCGCCCTTGCCTGTGCGCAGCCGGCATCGGCCGGCTGGTGGCGGCGTCACGCAGCCTGGAGACATTGCGTCCTCGTGCCCGCGCAGACTCCGTCCGCCTCACAGCCGACCTTGGCGCCGGCCGGCTAGTAACCGCCGACGATAGGGTCGGTTGACTTCCAGACGCGCGGAGACAGCCAGGAGCCTGATCGGTGTCGGCCGGATGGAATCCTGCCGTCGAGATCACGCGCTCCTGGCTGTCGTTAGTTGAGACAAAAGGTTAACTGCTGATATGATGAGTCTCGGGTGCATTTCGCTGCGCTTCCTGACAACTGGCCGCCAAGTCTGTGAGAGACAACGCCAGCGGAGTCGGTTTACGACACGCGGCGGTACGACAACGTCCCAACGGAAGAAGGGAGGTTCACTTGCTCCGTTCAATTCGTATACCCCTTGACAATGCAGCGTTTGGCGGAAACGCAATTCCGACGTTCGTAAATCTTTGCAATCCCGCCCGCACAAGCCGTGACCAGCGCCATTCTGCCAGACGGGCGACACGCCGCCGGCAATTCCGCACGAGACCCTGCGCTCGGAGGGGCGACCCTCCTCCGCCGTTTTCTTGACTGCACGAAACCTACAGAGGTTTGACACAACTCCGCACGCAATATTCCCAAACTAGTGGCAAGATTGGCAACCGACCAGGGGTAATCATACGTAGTGTCTTGTGGGACAAATGCCGCAGACGCGCTGCACCTTCGATTCGAGCGTGTCTGATGAGAAGCGATCGTTAAGGGCGTGTCAAGCTGTTTGTACCTGCTCATGCAACAAAGGATACGACTGCCATGTCAAGTCACCGATATTTCGGTCACAAAGCCTTACATAGTAACAAGTTGCAATCACAATTGAGACATTCCGCTGGACTCAAAAGGCAAATAAAGCCGCGGAAGAATACTTCTCGTAACTCCTTTAGCGGCAAATACTTCCGCGATTTCAGCGAGCCCTTGTCGCCAAGAACTGCTGCGATTTTGCTGCACTTGCTGCGATTATATTGGGCTCGCATTGAGCCACGATCGTAGGGGAACTTTCAGAGACTCACTGAAGGCATCAATCGCACCGCAATCGATCTTCTTGAATCCTGCGGCCACAGTGTACCAAGTTACGTGCTTCGGTCGATGTGACCGAAGCGGAGATCCATAGCCAAATCGACGCTGGCTACTAACGCGACGGCATCCGCGTGGTTGCCGGAACGTCGCGGTTGGCTCAGGCGTTTAGATAGCCAAAAAATCCGGGGCAAATCCGGGGCAACACTGGCCATGCAAAGGCAATTCGGGTACAATGCCAACGAAGCGGTCGCCGTGACAGAAGTCGTTACTACGGAGTAACCTACAACACGAAATCAATCCTTGTGACCTGCTAATGCAGTGGTCGCCAAGTGTTCTCAAAATCCAGTACTCGCAAGGGTGTGTGGGTTCAAGTCCCACCTCCGGTACTTTGTCAGCCGATGACAAAGGATGACGACAAGTGCCTAAACCCTTGCTACGACTGGGGTTTAGGCTCTTTTTTTGGGTGGCATCGTTGCCATTCAATGTCACGGAATGACCCTCAGCGCCGCCAGAAATGCAGCGCATTTGCAGCGCGGCGTCTTTGCCCGGCTCGGCCTTGGGAAGCGGCTTGGACGAGGTTTTCGGAACGGGCAGATTGCCGACCGCCCGCGCCTGGTCGCCCATGCCGATATGCGTGTATTTCATCGTCATCTTGATGTCGGAGTGGCGAGCCAGTTCCTTGACCTCCGGCAATGATGCACCGCTACGGATCAACTCCGTAATATGCGTGTGACGGCCGGCCGCATGGAAGTCCGCTACGCCAGCGTCCGTTCGATACGGAATCCCGACCCGTTCGAGGTCTCGCTTTACCATGACCGCTGTGTCCTTGCGGGCGAGCTTCGGAAACAGTCTTTCGTCTGCGGCGACACCGACAAGCCACTTGCGCAACTCAGTAACCACTTCGGGATGGAGCGGCAGCACGTCCTTTCTCCGGTGCTTGGAATGCCTCGCCTCCACCGTGACCGTAGGCGGGTTCGCCGCAAGATCAAAGCTCTTCGGCAACAGGCTGGCCAATTCTCCCTTACGCAGCCCGGTCATGTAGGCCAGGAAATAGATTCTCGCCCGCTGCTCGCCATCGACGCGTTTGATCTTCTTCTTGCTGCCGCGGGCCGAGGCGATCAGTTGGCCGACTTCGGCTGCCGTCAGGGCACGCCGTGCCCGTCGAACGTCAACCTCTGTGTTCAGCCGCTCCAAACCAAGCAAGGGGTTGGCCAAGACCCGCTTCGTCATCACGCACCAGTTGCAGAATGAATCCAGCGCCTGAATATAGTGATTGTAGGTCCGCGGCGAAATGTTCTCGGATTTTCGTAGCGACCGCAGGTATGCCTGGACCGGTTCGGACCGGATGTCGGCGAGTGTCGCGAAGCCGCAGCCCTCAATGATGCGGTTGACACGCGACATCGTGACGGTACAGTGTTTGGGTGAGTTATCGGCAAGGCTTTCCTCAAAGGCCGCCAGGTGGACGCTGAGTGCCACTTGCTTTACTTCGGCGTATCGCTCCTGTTCAGGATCTATCAGCCCGGTCCTGCGAAGGCGGACATCCCCTTCCAACTTGGCCGCGAGTTCTTCGGTCAGTCCTTTATCAGTAAAGCCCTTCGTGGTTTTTCGCTTGCCGAGGTGATCCTTGTACTGAATCCAATAGGGTTCGTTCTTGCGTTTGTTGCGTTTGAAAATCGAGGCCATGATGATTGTCCCGCGCGGTCATGCCGCAGCGGCAAATGGACTTTGGATAGACACTGGTGAATTAGTGATCGCCGAAAAGACGGCACGAATGGCTCGTCCACGCATCGCCTTCATTGTAGCGGATACTGGACATCTGGCAAGTATCGGGTGACGGATTTTCGGCCGGCACTTCTCCCATTACGGTACGCGGTGGGGCCGGCCAATCCGAACGTTCAAATCAGCCCGCCCCGCCCGCTTCGGTCGATCGTCGCTTACTTCTTGCACAGCTTATAAACGCCGTACAGCATCATTGGGATGCCTACCAGCATCGGAGCAAAGGCGAAGCCCGTCCCGATATAGACGGCGCCTTCCACCTTGTGGTTGCCTTTCTCGCCTTCCTTGTGCGCGTTGTGAAGTAGATGAAGGATGTGGTGACTCGACATAATAAAAGCCTTTCATAAAAGGGACAAAACTGGAGAACCAAAAACACGATACACTTTCTGTGACCGGCTACGCTTACCGGAGTAAGCCGGCCTTGTGCATTCGGCTGTCAAACGCTAGCGCCTCGCTAGTCATTTTCTGGACGAGCAGCTTGAAAATCTGCGGGTGGAGGCCCGGCGTCGGCACCCGGTAGTTGAGCGTGAACAGGGCCGACCCGTCATCGCCGACGGCCACTTGCCAGAGAACGAATGGCTCGACGTTTCGTTCCAACAGGTAGGCTAGTACGGCCGGAGGGATGTCTTTCGCAGGCATGGAAACGGCGCTTATCGCCATGAAGCTCACAAACGCTCCACGATCCATGATGCTCACCATCACCACGCGCGTTCCGATGAGCGGATCGTCGAAGCGCAGGCCCATTCTGCCGTCGTTGGTTCGGCTGTGAATCGTCCAGCCTAGCTGCCGGCAGCAACCTTCAATCGCGCTGTTGGCTGCGCTTGTGGTCCAGCGATCGGCCACCGCCGAAATAACATCGGAAGCGACGCCGTCAATAAGGTCGTTGATGAAACTCATTTAGTTTTCCTTTCTGGTCTGGGACTCGTCGGGTGCAGAGATTCCTTTGTGCTTGGGCTCTGTTTCTGCGCTAAGGCGCCGTAGTTGATGGTGACGTTGATTGGATGACTGCGCTCCATCCACATGAATATCGCAAGGCCGCCGACGAACAGCGCGCCGGCCACAATGTTGGCCAACCCGCGAAGCTCCGCCAGCGGTCGGTTTTCGGGAATGAACTGGATGGCCACGAGGAGAATCATGGCAACGCCGATCGCGATGACGCAGCCGGTCATGACCGGATTGTAGATTCCCTCATTCCATAGTTCCGGATGGTCAAGTTGCCGAATTAGGTCAGGCACTCCGGTGGCGACGATCAAAACGCCGGCAAACAACACAAAGCCATACAGTCCGCCCACGGTATCCTCCATTTGGAAAGTTCCGGTTCGCCGCCGCCCATTGCGAGCGAAGGCGAGTGCCGATGATTTAGGTTGCTCGGCCCACCGGCGGGCATCCGCTGGCGATCCATTGTTTGATCTCTTCCAGACGCCAGCGGACAGCGCCACCGAGCCGAACTGGATTCGGTAGTCGGCCGCCGCTCCGCATCCGCCACAGTGTCCGTAGCGACACACTGAGCATGTCGGCGAGCTGAGCGGCCGTAATCAGTGCGGGGGTTTCCAACAGGTCGATTGACATGGCAGTATCCTTTGCGAGTTCGGGTTACATCGAGCGGCCTTCGTTCTCGCGTTGCCGCTCTTTCTCGTTTTCGTGCAGGCCTTCCATATTGTGCTGCGCATTGGCGCGATTCTGGCCTTGGCCGTAGGGCACATAGGCGCTGCCATTAAACAGCGCCGAGGCTAATTCTGCGGAGCCTTGAACACCGAGCCGCCCAATTTCTTGACCGATCTCGCTGGTAAGCCTGGCAAACACTGATTTGAGGTTTTCATCGATTCGCATGATGCACTTCTTTCGTACTGGGTTGATGTGGCCGCCTGTCCGAAACGCTCGGTACAGGAGTCCGCAGCACGGTGGTCGGTCGCATCCCGATGCCTGCCGCGAAGTTCGTTAGGAAGAACACGGCGGCACCCATCGCCAGCGCGTAAACGCACGACTTAAAGCCTCTTATTTGCTGCCGCAGGAACGAATCCGGGCGGCCCTCGTAATACCGCACCAGTCGGGTGCAAACCGGGGCAATGCCGGCACGAAGGTAATAGCTGTTCGCGGCGACAGGTTCATGACCTCTTCAGGCTTTAGGAGCTTGCGGCCGTGTTGCTGCCAATTGGAGTTGGTATTCCATGAGTGGCCGTAATTGCCGCCGGTGTGCCCATCGCTGTACTGCCGTGAACCGCCCCAACTTGTGCCGCCACTTTCGATGATGAGTGTTTCATCTCCCAGGCGGTTTGAGATGAATTCCGCCGTCTGTGGCTCCTGAACACCAAAAAAGACCTGCGTCACGTTGGAGAGCAAGGTCTGGTCCTGTCCTTCCGGAAAGCACTTTTTGAGTTGGCCCAGGCTCTGGTACAGTAGAATTAACCGCACACCGTAGCCGCGGTATTTGTCAATCGCGTCGTCAAGCTGCTGCAAATGGCCGAGCGACGCCGCTTCGTCGATAAGGAAATGCACCAAGTTTCGCTCTTGAAGCCCACTACGCACAACGCCACGCAGCAAAGCGCCGATTGTCATCCGCAAATAGGCTGCCTGCGCTCTGGCATGTTCCGGCGGCACGATGAGATAGACTGTGGTCTTCTCGCGCGTCAGGCGGTTGGGGTCGAAGCTGCTTGCGTTCGTTGCGCCGGCAATGGCAAGCGTATCCAGGAACCGCAAGTGTCGGTTGGCGGTGGTAAGGGTGCTCGCCAATTCCTTGCCTTGGAACTGCGTCAGTTGAAAGCCGAGCCGCGACAACATGCCTTCGCAGGCATCCGACGTCGCGAGCAGTTTGGTCATGATGTCAAGCTTTTCAGGGCTCGACGCCAATAGGCCCCTGGCCGTCTGCAATGAGCGGCTGTCGGGCTCGCCATACTGCGCTGTCGCGGCGATGGCGCCCGCGATCCATGCCTCAGCACTATCATTCCAGTGAGGTTCATGTTCCAATCCGGAGCGAACTACCAGGGCCTCCGCCAGATCGCGTACTTCGTCGATCATGCGCGGCTCGTCGGCTTTGATGAAATCAATTGGATTCAGGCAATCGGGCTTTTTCGTGACCATGTTGTACGGGTCTAGTAGCACGATGCGGTGCCCCATGCGCCTCCTTGCTTTGGCGGTCGCCCGCGCCACTTCTCCCTTAAAATCCAAAACAACGCATGAATCCGGGCAGTCCTGCAAAAAGGGATTCGCAAACGAGACATTTTTTCCCGCGCCGGTGGGAGCGAACACCGCCGTGTGAACGGACCTCGACAAACGAACCAGCGGCGGATTGCCGCTTATTGCGGGAAAGAACGACCGTAGAAAGTCGCACGATGCCCGCGACGACGACCTGAACGGGCTGAGTAGCCCAAGGGTTGCGTCAAGCTTTGATGGCTGTTGCCGGTCGTACAGGGTGCCGACGATTAGCCCGCGCCCACGTGTCATGCCGGCCCGCCGCACGTCATCCTGGCCGGCCCAGCGAGCGGTGCCGTAGGCTGTGTACGTGCCGCGCCTGTGCTTCACCGCCCAGGCGACGCCGCCAAAGATCACAAAGAACAGGAAGTAATTCCCGAATTTGATGGTGAGGATGTAGCAGCACAGGCCGAACAGCGCGGCCGTGGCGATGAGGATCATACGGCACAGAGAAAACATGGGTTGGCTCCTTATGAGTTACATTGGCGTCCGGGACTACTCTTCTTTCTGGTCCACGGCAGTTTTTTGCCCGTATCGTAATCGCGCGATTGCCAGCAATACGCCGTGGTATTTCTCCGGTAGCGCCGCCACGATGATCGGCGGCAGATGCCCAAGCAACTGCTCGATCCGAAGCACGGCGATCCATACTGCCAAAATGACAATACCGAATGCCACGACCGCGAAATGCCACAGTCCGATGCCGAACATGCGCATGGTTGACAAAATGTCTTTCATGATCGTTTCACCGTGAAATTGGGTTTTGTGAATGCGTTACATGCAAGGGAACTGAGCGACCTACATTTGCGTTTTGGCCTCGTCGCGGAACCGTTTGCTGATAGCCGCCAGCGACAAGCCTTTGGGACGGAGCTTGCGGGCTTTGCCCAAGAGCTCTTCGAGCCAGGCAATTAGCGTGTCGAGGTTGTCGAGTCCGCTCCCGGACACTGTGACGCTCCGGCCATTGACCAGCTCGGCCTTGAACCGCGCCGGCTTGTCTGACGCAGTGCGAGTAGTGCCGGTGCCATTTCGCTTGACGATGCGGGTGAGTGCATCGCGAGTGAGATGGCCGTTGGCGACCTCTGCCGCGAGCTTCGATTGTTCTGCAAGATCGGTGACACGGCTGAGGTCGTAACCGGCGCTGGCAGTGATGGCCCCGCTCGCGATCCGAGCTTGAATTTCGGTCGGCAGTTGCATAAGCGATAGCGCTTTCGTGACGTTGGCCGGGGAAACACCAACTTGCTTTGCAATTTCGGTAACCGACCAACCCGTAGACCGCATCAACTCGTGCAACGCCTTGGCATACTCCGTCGGACCTAATCCATCACGCTGGACGTTGGCCACCAGTTGTCGATGGCAAACTGCCGCCGGCGTCAATTCCGCTTGCTCGACAATCACCGCAATCGTGTCGAAGATGCCGGCCATTGTCATGGCCCGGTGGCGACGTTCGCCGTCAACGATGACGTAAACATCACCTTCCTGACGGACGCGGATTGGAGCAAGTTGCCCCACCGCCAATAGTGATTCCGTGAGGCCGCTAAGCGATTCCTCCGAAAACTCTTTGCGAACTTGCACGGCCGCCACGACGAGCGCGAGCGGTAGGTATTCGATCTTTTCCTGAGTCATGATTGGTTTCCTTGAACGATTGGATTGGATAAAGGTCGGGGAAAAGCGGGCCGGTCATCATGCGGACCGGCCCTTTGGGAACAATCAGGCCGAGCTGTTCGGCCGAGAGCAACGGTCACCTGTCGTTGCTATTGCTATTGCCGTTCGTTCTGAGGCCGAGCCACAGCAACGCAAGAACGTCAATCGCTATATCGAGCATGATTGCTGCTCCTTTGGACGAGTGACTCTTGATTGTGGTCGCGATTGCCGTCACTCGATGGCAAAGACGACCTTGTTTCTCCACCACCCTTTCCTATTGGCATCTGCTCGCTTGATCTTTTCTACACGCCGGTGATTTTCTACCAATCGAGGCCCTTGAAGCGTTCTCGCAGCTTCTCCCTAATCTTGTGCAGCCGCATGTTAATTGCGGTTTCCGTTGTGCCGAGCGAAGTTGCCAAGTCGTGCGCGTTTTCGCCGCCGATATAAAAACGGATCAGCAAATCCCGGTCATCGTCCGAAAGCACGCTCGCGACCATATCGACGGTTTCGCCCTTGGCTCGTTGCGCCGCGTGAGCTTTGGCGCGATGATCCACAGGATCGGAGGTCAGAGGAACTTGCCGCCGGTCGACGCCCGAGCTGCGGATTGGGTTTTGTCTGTCGTCGCTTGACTTGTGCGGCGGCATCTGCCTGCCGAGCACGTCGCGCAGATTTTCGCGGCCAAAGCAAATACGAACCAGCGCGCCATAGACGTAGTCGGCGAGAGTTCCGCGGTTCGGGTTGTAGCCCCGACAACCGCGAGTCATGTCACGCCACAGCAGGAAACGCGCGTTTTCGGCTAATTCGTTGGCGAGTCGGCCGAAGAACGGCCGGAGGATGGCAATCGCAGTTGTCAAAAACGCGGCGTACACGGTCACCAACGCCGCGTCGAATTGTTCAGGGTCGTAGGGCTCCCCGCGGTATTTGGCAATAATGATCGTTAATTCCTGCTCGAGCGCGTCGAACCGCCTGCTCTCGGGTTGGTCGCATCTGTCATTAATCTCTTGGCACATGTTACGCACCTTTGAAACCTGGTGTTTTCAGTTTGATAATTGAATTGATCGGATGTCACCTCGCGGTATCGCTGGCCCTGGTCGCTGCGTCGTATTCGCTAGTTACGACTTCGCGCATGGAGCCAATTCGGTTCAACGTTTCAATAGCGCAAGTGAGATGATCGAACGCTTCATAAGACCACAATCTGGCGAAAATCAAAAACTGCGCAGTTGACCTGCGCAGTTCTTAAACGACGGAGAAGAACAGTCGCTAGAAAGCAACGCCCTTATCGAGCGCGACCAACTGCCTGCCGTGCTTTTTCGGCTACAGCTTTTTCAAGATCGCCGATAAGTTGTCGCGTCATGACCAAGCCCGTGCTTATTCCGTAACGAACGTAATCGTCATTCGTCATTCGGATTTCGTCTTCGCGAGAAAAACGCGGGGTAGGCTTGGGCAGCCCCAAGGTTTGCGCCCACACTCGTTCCGCGATATCGAGTTCGCCAGCCACGGTGTTGAACGCATTCAAATACGACGCTCGTATGTCGCCGAGTTCTTGGCTTGTGAATAGTCCCGGTTGCTCCGCGCGAATGCGGCCGATCGTGATCTTGTCACTGGGAAACGTGATTCGAGAGAAATCGGGCTTTGGTGATTGCGCATGCGGATCATCAGGCATATACACTCCTGACCACAACCAGTAGCGCATACATATTCACATGTCAACAACCCGTATCATTAATCCGGCTGGTTGCCATATTTGGTACGAAGGTATTCTCTGGCTTCTTTCAAAAGCTTACGTCCAACAGGTGTCAAGCCGCCTTTGCGATTGTTCGCATTATCAGTCAAGGCGCCCGTCCTCAAGCCCTTTTCAAGAGCGGCGATCTGCTGAGCAATGCTTCGCTCCGTTGCGCCGACAGGCCTGCCGTCTGGCCGGATGAAATCAACTCTTGGGCGAATTGAGTTAGCAATCGTTCGCCAACTCGCTTTTCCGCTCTTTTCCAACACCGCTCCAACCAGTACAAATAGTCGGAGCAAGTCATCTCGGCCAAGTTTATCGAGGGCCGGGAATCTACTCGCGCTGCCCATTTGAATATGCTCAAGCGCACTTTCGATTCGCTTTCGCGTATCTCCGCTGGCCGATCTCATTGCCTCTTGCAACGCGCGCATTGCGGGTTCACCGTTCAATGCTAGCGTTCTTTTGACGGCGGCGACAAGCTCGTCGTGCTGCGCCATCATCAAGCACCTCACTAGTCCTGGAATCGCTGCTGCAATTGCTTGTCAACAATTACAAATCGTCTCGACTGCACAAAAAGCGACGTCGGGATCTTCCGTTGCATCAAGAATCTCGCATAAAACAAGCAAAGCGGGAGTAGCCCCCAAGCCCATCTTGCTCAACATCAGTATATAACCGCTGCGTAGGTCGCTGTCTTCTAAGCCAGCAATACGATTACCTATGGCTTCAGCGGCGACTTCTCCCATTTGAACTAATGCCGCCGCCATCGCACTTGCAAGAGCAGTATCCTGTTGTTGTTCGACAAGTTCCATCAATGCTGGCACCGCCGGACGGCCTATCGCTGCAACCGCATCGATCATTTGGAAGCGAATCTCCCTCTTTGCCTCGCGCGATATCTGATCAATGATTGCTCCTAGAGCACCGAATGCCTCTCCTTTCATCCGCATTAGGCACTGACTCGCGGCCATTCGGAATTCGTCCACTTGATCAGATAGTAAGTCTGCAAGTCGCACTGCCACAGCATCTTGTGATTCTCCAGTCGCGATAACTCCTTCTACCGTACCGAGGATGATTGCCAAGTCTCTCGCTTTGATCGCGATCGACAATTCATCTATCGCAGCATTTGTGCCCCTAGTGACGATGGCGAACGTAGCCGCCGCCTGTCGTCGAGTCGCTGACGGCGCCATGCGGTCCCAAACTAACTTTCTAACAGTTTCGGCGACCTGTGCATCTTCCATTCCAATGTCTGCCCATGTCGTCAGAATATTCGGTTTCAATAATTCCGGCCCAGTGTCGAACACTTCAATCAACCTCTGCATTGCAAGGCGCTTATGCAATCCCAAGCGAATCATGGCGCAACCTGCTAGGGCTGCTGCCGAGGGGTCTTCGCTTCGCAAGGCATCAAGGACTATAGCGCTAGAGTCAGCTTGTTGAGTTTCAATGTCTTCCTCACCACTGTTTGTCTGACGACCTAAAAGCAGCGTAGCTGCAGCGAGCCTTAAATCGGAATCGACATCGTTGAGAATTGCTTTCAGTGAAACCTCAGCGTTAGCGGGCAGTTTTACGGTCAAGGTAAGAAAACCCATTGTCATGGTACGCACAAATTCATCAGTGCTTTCCAGGCCAGCCACGAGCGCTCGCTCCGCGCACTCCTTCAGGCCAGATTCATCAATAAGCCAAGTCGGATCGTTTTCGAATATGTGGTAAAGTAGGAACGCGGCGCCTGTTATCGCGGTCTCCGAGTCGCCATCGAGCTCGTCCGCTAATGCCGCAATCCATTCTTTGGTAATTCCCCCCAAATCGAATCCGTCCTCGGCAAGGTGCGCGAACCAGCCGTCATACGAAGAGAAACGGGCTAAGAGTTTTCGGGCGGCCAGTCGCACTTGAGGTGATACCAGCCGACCGACTTTTGCATTCGACATAGCTATTCTCCGAAAATCCTTATGCGAATTCGCTATTATCCAATTCCAAGAGAATTATGGGAAGTGACCGACAGTAGCCACGAAATCAAGAAGGAAGCTTATTGGCGTCACCTCATCGAATAGCAAGACTCATCAAGCGCAATGGAAACCGTATCCCGCCATTAGAACAGCCGCTATGCACAGCAAGGCATTCGCAGTAGGCTGCGATGCCGAGGCCGTGAATTGGGGATTTGAGAAATACTGCTCCGGCGGATTGGTTCCGTCGGTGCTGGGCGTGAAGCCGACCAGGACAGTCGAGCCGCCCGAGCTTCGTCGGCAGATCAACGAGGTACCAGGTGCTGTACAAGACGAGTGTCGTCGTTTCGAAGAGCTTCTCTCGCAGGATCGACCCATCGTAGCTCAGCGCGACGTTAATCGGATCGCCCGACAGGAGTTTGTCGTCCCTTGACGATGTCCACGTGGTTCATTGCGTGGTGGTAAACTCATATTCCTGCCAATTGACGGTGCGAATTGGCAGTTTTCCTTGGTCCGCTAGCTCATGTCCGTAAGAGGGGATTCACTCGTGCAATTGCCGATCGAGATCGTGTCGAGCTGGGTTAGCATCGACTTTGGCGGCCTTTGGGGGCAAACTATAAAGTGAATGAAATCGCCCACCGGAACAAAAAGGTCTCGGTGGGCGATTAAAATGCGCGGTGTTTTCGACTATTGGATAACTTGCTTATTGCAGGATTGACTCTGCCGTTATCGCGGTGAGGCCGACTGACTCCTATCTCCGGATGGCAACTTGGATCGAAAACGCCTTGTGCCAACCGTATGCGGCAACGAAGATAGCACCAATACCGAGGAGGGCCATCGTTGACGGCTCAGGGACCGCCGATGTATATTGCAGATTTGCAATATACTCGCCGGCATTGCCGCCGTTTGCCGACGCGGCGAGGCCGACGTAAGCGGTCGAACTGCCGAGAATGGTCGGAATCGGCGTGAGAACCAGGAAAGTGTTGCTGTAGGATGCCGAGGTCGTCAAATCGAGCAGCGACTCCTGGATTGACGAACCGTTATATTTGACAGTCACGTCGATCGGATCGCCAGAAGAGAGATTGACCGGGCTGACGGATGGCGAACCGCCGCCGTAAACGCCGTCCGTATAATATCCGCTGGCGTTGTTCTGCCCCTCAAGCGTAATTCCGATGCTTTTGCCAGGGAAACCGTCGTAGCCGTATGTGGCATTGGGGAAAGAGATACCGCTAGCGCCCGAAGGACTGGTTTGCAGAACCAGCGATGCGCCCGTCGCACTTCCGAATCCGCTGGTCGCCCGGTAGATGAAGGAGGCGGAGAACTGCGAGTCGTTCTGAGGCGTATTGTAGAAGATGTCACGCGTTTCGTTGTTCGCGTTGGTCAACTGAATCGTGCTGCCGGAAACCGTCGGCGACGACCCGCCATCATTCTGGTTGATCGTAAAGCCCGAGAAGTTGCCGAAGCCGTTAATATCGGCGCGTGCAGCGGGGGGAACGAGAAGCAGAACGGCCAGCGCTGCTGCCGCAGCCGAAACGAGTTTTTGCCTGATGAACATAACTATCTCCTGTCGCTCGCGGTTGTTTGCAAGTGAGAATCCGGCAAAGCATCGTCGCGAGCATACGTGCGAACCGAATTATCATTGCAATTTACGCCAGGATTGCAAACGCCGAAAGACAGTTGTTTTGATGACATCGCGTTAGGTGTCATCTATTCGGATGACAGTGCGGGATGTCATCGTTCCTGATGACAATGGCATTTCGGGTTCACTTCGTGCGATACGGCGAGCACGCGCATCGCCAATTCCATTCTGGAACGGGAGTCGGTTCGCTTGAATATGCGTTGAAGGTAGGTCGCAATGGTCGGCTCACCGATTTCCATTGCGATAGAGATTTGCCGGTTCCCCATGCCGCGCAGGACCAACTCGACAATTCTGGCTTGCTGCGGCGAGAGGTCCATTGCCTGGACGATGGCTTGCCAATGCTCGGCGTCCAGTGGAAGTGGAATGAAGGATTCGAGATAACGAGCGACAGATTTTGTCGAATGAGTCATGACAGCAACCCCGAAATAAAAGAGCGTCGGACCGACCGCTCACAGAACCCCAACCACGGGGCGCATTGAACAGCACGGCCGACGCCCATACGGGGGCGGGCCAAGTGCTGCTTCAATGCTTCATGAGCCTTTCGGCTCAAGGTGGTTGATTTCTGTGAAGCAGTAACTTGACGCTCACGCGTCAATGTCAAATTGTCATCAATGCCATTCCGGCGTTGACGGCATTATTATAGGCGATTTATGGATGAGCCGGTAGTATTGGCCGTCGTCACACCGAAATCCGTTCGACGTTGATCCAGAATGCCAGCTTGCAAAGCCACCACGACTTGGCCTTTTGCGTCTTTCGCTGACGAATGACGCTTACCTTTGACTGGGATGTACCGAAGACCTGGATAGACAAGCCCCCGCTTGTCGGCGGATCACGCCGCGTGCTCTGTCCGGGTATTCCCGTCGCTTAGTGCCTGTGATCGGGAAAATCGCGTTCGGTTGGCTTGAATCGACCAACTTTGATGTGTCCGGCCGCGCGCTTCGCCTCGGCAAGGTCAAAGGCTAGCTGCATCTTGAGCCAGATTTCCGGCCGGCTGCCAAATGCCTTAGAGAGACGAATCGCCATTTCCGGCGATATGGCCGCGCGCCGTTGATAACTTTCGACAGGGCAGGACGGGACACGCCCAGCACCGTAGCGGCGCTAGTCACGTTCAGGCCTAGCGCCTCGATGCACTCATGCTTTACAAGGCTTCCAGGATGTACTGGATTCTTCATAGCTGCCTTCCTTTCTCAGTGATAATCAATCAACTCCACGTCAACGACGTTCTGCCCTGCAAACCGGAAGACGACCCGATGATTGCGCGACACTGTCACGCTCTAGAAGCCTTTCAGGTTTCCTTTCAAGGCATGTAACCCGAAGCCAGGCAGATCAACGTCGTCCGGTTCTTCTGCTTGTTCGAGTAGGGTGAGCAGTCGTTCCACTTTATCGACGAGGTCCGGCCTGATCTTGCTGCGATCCGACTTCTCGTGCAGCAGCCTCAAGCCCTTGTGCCGGAAACTTACGATCATTCGCTACTGTAGCGCGACGCGTTACAGTTGACAACAACTTTCTGCTGTCGTGCCACTCTATCTCAGTTCAAGACAGCGGGATATGCTTACTAGATAGCCATGCCGGCACAGTGCGATGACACTCAGCTACCCTTGTGAGAAATGCCTCCAGGTCAAACGAAGCAGCCTGACTCTGCTTTGTAGGCGACATGCTATCTTCCGGCTCAATCGCTTCTTTGATGGCCACCAGAGATTCAAGTAGGCCATCCCAGTGTTCTTCCGCCGTGGTATTCTGGTGGAGCAATTCCAGCGCCTTTGCAGCCGCTGCTTGCCGCTTTGTGCTGAGCGTGCCGTGCTCATGCATGGTGCGTGCAAGCGATTCAATTGATTTCGCCAGCCAACACCGCGTTCGCCACAACGTGTACGGGTCGTCGTATTTCCAGACCAATCTCACTAAATCGGTGGCCTCGCGGTATATATACTGTACATGACTTTGCATAATCGTCTCGTTAACCATACCGGTGAGCAAAAGTCAAGAATGCGATATCAGGTGACCTGAAAGAACCTCGCCATCACTTCATCCGCCAGACAATCAATGGCCACGAACCCTGGAGCAGAGCTAAACACGGCGAGCCGGTACGGGCAACCGATTCGCTTCGAGGCCGTGAGCCGACGTCGAAGCCGGTCACGAATGAGCGTGCGAATTTCTGCTGGCTTCGCGGAGGCATAGCGTCGCTCTTGGCCACCCTGCCCGATTCGTCAACCTTAGCTGATAACCTCTTTTACTTGCTACGTCCCAGCCGGACCAGCAGACTTTCACCCCAGATCGCGGCGCGGCTCAAAACCCCGTGGGACTCTCCGGAGCGTTTCTTGCTGAGTTGCCCGGATGGTTTGCCAGAAGTGTGGCAACTGCCTATGAAATCGTTGCAAGGCCCGGCTTGCACTTGCGCCGAATACGCATTACCCAATCGTCGTTGTCGAGACCCCGACAAATGACACGATGCTTGGCGGACGGCGAAGCCCGCAGTTTCTGCCGGCTCTCGGCTGCATCTACCATTCAATCGTTTCGACGACCGTCGTGTTACTGCTGGCTTGAAGCGCAGCCGCTTCGTCGGCCTCCCGAACAAACTCGACCCGGTGCCGGACGATGCCCTGGAAAAGCCGATGCGGACCGGCATTGAGGCTTCGCCCAAGAATGCGGATAGGTCCGCCGGCAAAATGTAGCGTGATGCATTCGGATGGATTGAACTCGATTCGTTCCAACCAGCCGTAGCCCACAGCGAGGATGTTTCCGTTCGCCTTGCGCAGTTCCAGCATCACGGCGCAGGCGCGAGGGTCGCGTAGCAGTCCGAATGCTCCGAGATCGTCGATACCATCTGGTTCTACGGCCCCGGCATTGATTGAAAGCGTGTCGCCACCTTTTGGAACGTATTTCGCGAGAATCTTATCGCTCATGGATAAGTTTCTCCTGTTCGCGTTTGGCTTGCTCATGTTCGCGGGCTGCGGTCAGTTCACGGGCTTGCAGCTTGGCGCCATGTTCACGCCGGTCGCGGAGATTCACGAACTCGGTGGCCGTAAGCCGGTCGTCGGATCGGGAAATCGCTTCGAGCAATGCGTGCTTGTTGTCCGTATAAATTGTGGCCTTCTCACGGCCGCGTGACGCCGAAACGTAAAACTGCTCGCGCGATGACGCGCCAAACGATGCGGCCGATTGGCCGATGAGGACGTGATCGACAGTCTTTCCTTGGCTGGCGTGTGAGGTGGCGACGTACCCGTAATCCAGATGCCCGAATTCCTTGGCCACTACCCAGCCATTGCCCAAGACAAGATCGCCGGACTTTGTAAAGCGTTTTACCGTGTAGCGCGTGCCGTTATTGAGCCGATGCTTGCCGTCGGCGGTGGTGCCGTTTTTGGTGATGCGCACGATGTCGCCGACTGCTACTTGCAGTATGTGCGGGCGGAACAGATGGAATCGTTCAGCCAGATCAAGCGGTGACTTTTGGTCCGCCGCGACCACGACACGCATGCCCTTGCGAAAGCCTTTGGCATTCTGGTGGAACTCCAGTACGTCACCGGGCTGGACGTTAACGCCGTCGCGCCGTTCCGCTTCCGTCAGGTTGGCGTTGCACAGTTGCAGCAATGGTAGCTCGCGGCCCTGAATGTGCCCACGTGCTTTAAGCTGGCCGCGAAGTTCGGAGACAATCCACGCGCCCTCGCGATGCGTCGGCGCGACGATGAGGGCCGACTTGCCGGCATCGACCGCCTTAATGTAATCGGCTGCCATGATCCCATAACGCTCCTCGTCCGGCACCTCGCGGACCCAGCCCAGTTCATCGAGTAGCTTGAACCCTGCTTCCGTTCGTCCTTCGCTTAACGCCCGCACGGCCTCCTTGTAGCGGCCGGACTGGCGGCGGATGTCAACAAGTTCGGCAGGGACTAGGCCAGCCTCCTCTTCGAGCAGCCGCAATGCCGCTCCGCGTTCAACCGAACCATGCTGCCACCGATCGCCGGATAGTATTACTCTCGCGTCCGTTCGCTTGGCGAGGTCGAAGACGCTGGCCATCGCCTTTGTGCCCAGCAGTCCGGCCTCGTCGATCCAAACGACCTGTCCAGCCATTTCAGCTTGCAATCGCCGGTCGGCGAGCAGCCTTGCGACCGTATCGGCATTGCTAAAGCCTTCGCTTCTGAGCACGCCGCGACTGGCATTGGCTGACGGTGCGAAGGTGAATACCTTTTTGCCGTTGGCTTCAATCGCTTGGGCGGCTTCTTGCATCATCGTCGTTTTACCGACGCCGGCCGCTCCGCGTATCAGTATGACGCGATCGCGTGATTCGAGAACATGCTGAACCGCCCGCCGCTGGCCGACCCCGAGCCATTGCCGCTTGAAATTATGCGGCACCTTGCCGAGCTTTGCCTCGCTGCCGCGGCCGTCGCGGGCGAAGGCGAGCATCCGCATTTCTTCTTTGAGAACTTCTCTGGTCGTCACCACCTTTCGTCCATCGCGCTCCCCCCAGATGAACTCCTGCCGGCGAAATGCTTCTTCGACCGCTTCCGGGCCGGCCTTGCCGACCGCGTGCCGCAAGGCCTCGGCCAGCACCGTCCGCTCTGGCACCACTGACTTGCGTTCAAACCAGTGCTCGGCCGTGTGACGGATGGATGCCAGCGGGGCATCGCGATCTTCGGCTAGAGATTTGCCGCCGATGCGGAAGGCCACGTCGGCAACGGCCGCCCATTCATTGGCGGTTAGTCGGGATTTCCAATCGGCTTGCAACTGATCGAACGGGACTTGCTTTCGCTTGCGCTCGCGCGTCTTGGCGCCAAGCTCCGCCTTGGCTTTAGCATCTTCGATGCCCTTTCGCTTTGCTAGGGCTTCGATCTTGCGCCGTGCGCCGTGAGAACTTGCGGATCGCTGACTCTGGGATGCCGGCCAGTTCCCATCCCGTTTTTGACCGTGTGACTTCGAGCCCCAGTTCCGCCAATCGCCGGGCGAAACGCGCGTCGCATTTGGCCTCGAAATACCTTGCGTCGCGTTTGATGTCACCGAACTCTGCGGCCTTCCAACAGGATTCGCTCTTGTCCCAGGTGGCGTTGAAGGCGAAGGCGTGAATATGCAAATGCGGATCGGGAACGCCATTTACCGGCCGCGACGTCGTATGCACGTACTCGCCCCAGATGAGATTTGTCGTCGTGCGGGTCGTATTCTGGTCGTTCTTGCGAACGCGGGTTTTCACTTCGGATTCGATGTCGGCCATCGTCGCCCGCACCGAATCGCGGAAAGCGTCGAGTATCCGCCCGTCTTTTGTCAGGCCATAGAGTAGCGACACGCTCTTGTGGGCGTCGAAGGTGAAGTCATAGCCGACGCGGCGGTGCTCCTTGTTACGCTGCGTCAGCGTTTTGCCGGTCGAAGGATGCCAATTGTTGCACAGGGCATCCCATTCCTTCTTCGCGATTTCGCCCACCAGGCCAAGCCGCTTGGCTCCTTCGCCATGCCACCGGCCAATCAGTTCTTGCCCTTCGGAATAATAATCCGCCCGGCTGAAATACGTCATCGCTCCCTTGGCCGAGTTGTTCTGCGTGATGCGCAGCATGGCTAATGCCGATCTTGGGGATAATGGCTACATGGCTGCTGAATCGTCACGGCTACATGCCGGAGCACTATTAGGTGTCCGCTGTTCGGCCTGCCTTGCTATCGCAGCAGTCCACGGCGGCACGAGCCGCTCGCGGCTCTGGCATACACAGCCGCAACGACCGCACGGTCGCTGCGATACGCAGTCGAACCATTTCGCGCCGCAGCAGTTGCACAGGTGATACCAACGCTTGTTCATGCGTTCCTCGCGTGATGCCGGTCGTCAGTGGCCACACCTTTCTATTGGCGTCGGCTCGGCCGTTTCTTTCGCGCTGCCACCGATTTTTGTTCGCTGTGTCGGCCGCTACTCACGCGAGTCGATTGCAATCGCATCATGGCCACAACGCCGCACGGCGATTGTCTGCCGGTAATCTGACCATCACGTGTTGTCGCGGCGCTTCGCTTGGCACCGACGCCCACGTGCCTAACTCGCCTTATTCATCGCTTGTGGTGCAGGACGCCCGATTCGTGTGCGTGAATACGACGACGTGTCTCCTTACCTTGAATCCGCCCCGCCACAGGGCCTTTACTCCGGCAATCTGAAGCTGCCGCCGGGCCGGTAAATGGCCGTCTTGCGTTGCGAAACGGGGGCGAGCAAATGGCGGCAAGCCACCATGCTCGCCAAATGACCCGTTTCGGCCTCACCCGCCCATTGACCGTCGTCCCAAGAGACTCCCGGCTAGGCAGCTTCGATTCGATTGCCGTAAGGCCCCGGTGGTCGGGGACTTAAAACTCAAATGAAGGAGAAACTCTATGTCTAAACCAGCACACAAGATCCGCATCGGCGTCCTGCAAGCGACGATCTGGCGCAATACCGGCGACAACGGCACGTGGTACAGCGTCGTTCCCAGCCGCAGCTACAAGCAAGGCGACGAGACCTGGAAGGAAACCGACAGCTTCAATGCCGACGACCTGCTGGCGATGGCCAAGCTGCTCGACCAGGCTCACACCTGGATCGTCGGGCAGCAACAAGCCGACGCCAAGGCCCGCAAGGAATCCACTCAGGCAGCGGCGTAATCATCTTTAACCGGGCGGCTCTTAAACGGGCCGCCCATTTCACAAAGGAGTTTTATATGACCAAGAAAACGCAACTCAATAAAGTACGCCGTGCCATCATCGAAGAGTATGGCTTCAAGCACATCGACGCGAGCACGGATCGGACGCAGGAGAAAAGTCTTCTCCAGCAACTGGTCAGCTTTGCCAACGAGGTGATTCGCGCGAAGTACCCCGAAGCAGACATGGCGATCTTGCGCAGGTACGAGGTCGTCAGAACAGATCGCTGCCTTCGGTTCCAATTCCCCAGTGGCAGAGTTGACGGCAAGATCTTCCCGTCTGATGTGATACTCGCCGATATGCCGCAACATGGCGGTTGCTACTCCGGCGAAGTGTTCGCCGTGTCCGCCGAATGCGAGCAGGTGTTTGACGCCTATACCAAGGAACGTGAGGCCAACTACCGGCTCAGGGATGGAAAGAAACGAGAGTTTCTGAACTTCCTAACGGCCAGCAGAACCGTGGATGACGTGTTGGAGGTAATTGACCTGCCCTCTGAAATCCAAGAACGTTTGGGGCATCGGTCGGCTGCCCTGATCGCGGTTTCGGCGGAGTCGGTTTCGGCGTTACGCGAAACCTTCAGGCTTGCAGCCTGACACAGTCAACCTTCGGGGCGGGCGGCAACGCCCGCCCACGACTAACCGAAATGGAGTTCACTATGAAGCTCAAGATTATTGATACCGCTCGTCACCGCAATGGCGTCCACGGCGCGCCGTTTCACGTCGCGCTATTCAAGCAGCGCGGCAGCAGCGAGTGCAAACTGGCGATACTTTTTGACGAGCCGAATCACTGTGCCGTCTTGGACATGGATTTATTGGCCAACGGAGACATCGCTTTCGGCTCCAATTCCTGGCGCGGTGACGAGTACGAACGCCACTTGCGGGCGATCGTCAACGCAATAACGGGAATCCCGGAACACGGAGTGCCCGTATGACCATGCACCGCTTGCTCAATTCCGACCTGTCGAAATTCACCGGTACGGAACACTGGTATCGCCACTGCCTCGTGCGCAACGTGCTTTACACCGACGGCGCCCGGCACGTCGCCGAAGCCGGCGGGGCCTACTGGCTGCTCGACGGGATCGCCTTCGGCCAGTCCAACCCAAAGGTCAAAGTCGAGGAGTTCCAGCTATGGCGACTGAAGGTCAAGCCAAACCGGACCGCTGTGCTTGCTTGCGAAGACGGCAACGGACGCGAAGTGTTCACCAAGCGAATTGCGTACACCGACTTCCCGCTTGACGAGCTTGTCCTCTATTTCACGGGGAAAGTCATCTTGCTGCCGAGCGAGTATTGATGGCAGTCAGTGTTCACGATTTGCCGCGATGTCCACCGCAAGGCGGGAAGCCATGTTCATTCGGTGTGCGTAAATCACGTCGATAAAGATTGTGGCGTCGTCGCTCATCCGAAAGATAATCGCGTGCGGAAACCGTTGCAGATTCCACTTGCGGAACTGATGCCGCGCGAGATCGTCATAGCCTTCGCCCGGATCATAGAGAGGGCAGGCATGGGGATTCTGCCGGATGAATTCTAATGCATCCACAACCGCGTCAACGAATCCTTCGGCAACCGCTATACCCGCACGGTCACGATACGCCAAGGCGAATTTCAGTCCATTGCCGTGTGAACGGGTCGCCTTCTTTCATCCGAAACATGGTGGACCGCACCGCCTTGCCTACGATGAAAGAAGCCGGCGAATCTCGTTTGCCGTCTCGCCCGTATAGGGATGATAGCTATTCTCGGCGAGGGCTTGACGCAATAAGCGGTTGATGGCATGGCGTTCGCCCGCAACCATCTTCTCCATGTCACGGCGAATGAGGTCGCGGACAAACTCGCTAGGTGTCTCGTACAATCCGCCTTCACCGGTCATTTCACTGACATACTGGGCCAGGGATTCGGGCAGCGTGGCGTTAAGCCGCCGAGTGGGAGGGGTGTGGGATGACATAAGGTACGATTCCTTTTCACGGTGAAATACTCAACCATAATGGCACAAATACGCCGCTCGCGCAATAGTTCATATCTATTGCACAGCGATAAAATGTCGCCTCACCGCAAGTAGCGTCGGACGAATTACCGATCCTGAGGCCGCATCGCTTCGGTCGGCCTGAGTAGGTTGGGAAGAAGAATCAGATGGTGCCCACGGCCGGAATTGAACCGGCATGTCGATTGCTCAACTCAGAATTTTAAGTCCTGTGCGTCTACCTATTCCGCCACGCGGGCAAGCGAGAGTTACTCGGACTCACTGCTAACATCAAGTGCAAAATGTACTCGGTACTAACTTGAACTGATTGGCAGCGAAGCAAAGCCGAAGCGGCGCCCCCTCTGGCGCTCCGCAACCCCGACCAGCTCCGCGCCGTGGGGGGCGAGAAGCCCGGGCATCTTTCGCAGCCGCAAATTCAAGCCACTCGGCCGTCGCTTGTCACAGCCCCTTCCGACTACGCCGCCTTAGCTCCGTTTCACGTCATTCGTGGGCTGGCCGTTTCTCGGACGTTGAAGAGCTGTAAAATCACCTGCAACATCAGACATCTCCCCGAAGCAGAGCTTTGGGACGATTTCACGGTGAAATTCGTTTCGCACCGTTCTCCCGACTCTGCCGACACTCCATCCCCATTCGCGTCAGCGGTCGATGTGACCGATGTGCATAGTCGCCCGTCCCGGTCAGCTGTTTCCCAATAGTTATCTGCGGATTGTAACGGCTCTATCGCATTTTCTTGCGTACTTTTCGCACGTTGCCGATAAAACTGGCGCGACCACATTGGTGGAATGCCATGGGTGCATCAACTCTGAACAGAATTGGCAACCAATGACAAATAGGCGAACTGTACGGCCGAGGCGAAGGATCTGGCCAAAGTGTAACGGGATATTAATCCGCGACCGGTTATTCAGTCACCAGGATTTGGTGGCGATTCGGAAGCTGATCCGTAACAATGGCAGCTGGGGGCGAACTCGCCTGTCGGAGGAGGTATGTTCGCACCTTGGTTGGTTCCAACGAAATGGCCGGCTCAAGGATCGCGCCTGTCGTGTAGCACTATTACGGCTAGAAGAGCTAGGCTACCTATCTTTGCCACCGCGTCTCGCAGAGAACGGCGGTCGGCCCCCACGAGTGCCAGCCCAACAAGCTCCTGGCCCTCGCTGTAATAGTCGGAAGCGGCATAGTAGCCCTTTGCGCCCTTGGCGCTTTGAAGTTGCGTGATACGAAGCATCTCCCTGTCGAGGGTAGCACAAAATGGTTAAAGAAGTCTTAACAAATCTGTGCTATCCGGCAGTTGGCCTCACTTTTTTACAGAACGCCAGGCGGCTCGCACTTGCCGAAAACCGGTCAAGCGAAGTATCTTGATCTCCTCTGAGTTGTGTTTCACGGCGGTCCCGGACTATGACTGCCGTACCATCGACGGCTCCTGTTCAGCGCAAGACCTCGCTCCTACAGACACCTTCCGACCATGTTGAGCGAAGGGTCCCTAATGACTCACGGGCTGCATTGTGGACAGGAGGCCCAGCCAGGCCCAAAGCGGGCATGAAAAGGCATACATTAAGTTAATTTGTGCAAATATGTATTAAGGCATTTTAACGCAATAGGCGTCTTCCCTATGCACAGCATAGGCGCCAAAGCCCGGCAATGCCCAGCGAGCAACGGCCGAGCAGTTGCGGTGGCAATCCGTGGCATTCTTGATGGCAAAACCGGCGGGTCAAGACCGTGCGAATCAGACGCAGTCAGCGCGACGGCCAGCCGCCCCATCGTCACGTCAGGGTGACACTCCTCTTTTTGATCGTGGCCCGCACGCATTCCCGGCTGATGGAATCGACGAAGCCAAGGGTGACCAGGCGATCCGCCAGCAGCCGCAATGTCCAGCGGACGTGGCCCTTCGGAGGCGGACTCTGAGCCAATTCCACCAGGCGGTCCTCCTGCCGCCTCGTCAGTTTGCGGTACTGCCGGCCTTTTGCTGATTTGCGGGCGACGGCCGCTGCCAATCCTTCCTCGACAAAACGCCGCCGCACGTTATGCACCGTCGATTCGCACACGTTCAAAAGGCGCAATGCGCACGTCACTCCATCCCGGACCTTGTGCCGACGCATCCGCCATGAGCAACACACGCGCTCGTTTCAGCACTGCCGGGGCGACGCGCCGTTCGCGCGGTGTCGCTTCTAACCATTGCCGCTGCCCGGCTTGCAGCCGAACCACGTATTTTTCTTCTTTGCCCATAAGCGACCTCTCACCTGACACATTAAAACGAATTGAGAACCTCCGGTAATTCCTTCGGTTTCCGTCGGCTAAACGAACCTGTAAATTCAGAATTGACGAGTCGTTAAAACTGTGATACCATTCTTAACACTACTTAACTGTTTGTCCCACTAACACATGGAGGTTCCTATGTCACCACGTAATCGCACACCCGATAAAGACTCTACAGAGAATTCAACCGCCGTTGCCGACCAGCCCGGCACCGAAACCGCCACGGCAGGAGCAGACCAGCTTGGCAGCGAAGCCGCCGACAACGGCCAAGGCTTCGCCGACCGCGTCGGCAAGAAGGAGTATCCGCCAATCCCCGACCCCTTCGGCATCGCCGCCGACTACCAGGCTGGCGTTCGCCTTATGGAGAACAGGAAGGAGCGGGTCATGGCGATCCAATTCGGTGATGGCAGCAAGGAGGCCAAGCCCAGTCCGGAAGTGCTGGAGATGGTCAAGGCGGCCGGCTACCACTGGAATCCGTCGGAGTGCATGTGGACACACCCGATACGTTATGAGACGGCTATGACCACCCGCATCGAAGCCGACCGGCTTTACCAGGAAGTGTGCAACCAGATCCGCCAGGAAAAAGGTCTCGGCGAGGAGAAGACGCCCTTCTGACGTTGGCGGCATATGCCCAAACGCCCCCCCGACCGGCGACAGAAGTCGCTGTTCTCAGGCGGCCCGGACATAACGTCCGGGCCGCCTGCCAATCCCGCGAATCAACCCAATGGAGAAACTCATGCAGTACATGACGATCATCCACGAACTGTTGCAAGAGCAACCCCAGACGTACCGGCAACTTTGCAGCGAACGCAAGATTCTGGAAACGGTGCAACGCTACGCCAGGGAACTGAAGGCCAGCCACGAGGCATGGAAGAAAATGCTGACGCCGTTGCGACCGGGGAGCCACCCGGCGCAGATCGCCAGCGAAGCGCTGGAGCTATCCCTCAAGGAAATCGAGGATCGTTTACCGAGCGATTCGCAACCGGAGAGCGATCCTCTATTCCTGGACGCGGCGATGCTCTTTCTCCGCCGTCACACGCGGCGCGGCTAAACGGGCGGCGGCAGCCGTCATCGCTATTTGACGCTGACACATCGCGCCCGCAGGAAAGCGAGCCGGTCAGCCCTTCTTTGCCGGACGCAACTTTAGCTAGCGAGCCAGTCGCCCATGAAGAGCCGGACGACCATGACGAACCGTTGCCCATCATGCCGGCTGGCGACAAGGCCAAGGCCCACGCCGTACTTGCCGCCATCCGCACGTTGAAGCGGATCGAGCAAGAGCAGCGCCGGGCGACGAAGGATGAACGCAAGGTGCTAGCCCAGTTCTCCGGCTTTGGGCCGCTCGCCCTACGCATCTTTCCCGACCCGATTACCCACAGCTACCACTCCCCGGAATGGAAAGCGCTCGGCCAGGAGTTGAAGGCATTGCCTGACGCCCCAGGAATATGCCAGCGCCAAACGCACCACCTTCAACGCCTTCTATACGTTGCCCGTCGTCATGGAAGCCGTCCATGAAGCCATTGCCCGTTTGGGCATTCCCGGCGACGCCACGGTCTTAGAGCCGGGCTGCGGCATCGGCAATTTCATGAGCCACGGCTGCGATGAACTACGCTATATCGGCGTCGAGCTCGATTCCATCTCCGGCCGCATCGCCCGGGCACTCCATCCCGATCACGACATCCGCATCGAGAATTTCCGCGACACCAAGCTGCCCAAGGACGGCGTTGACGCCGTCATCGGCAACGTGCCGTTTGCCAATCTGACGCTCGACTATCGCGGCCAGAAAATGTCTCTGCACGACTACTTCATCGCCAAGTCGGTCGATGCCTTGCGGCCCGGCGGCATCGCCGGCTTCGTTACCTCGCGCTACACGCTTGACCGGCAGAATGCGGCCGTTCGCGAATACTTGGGCTCGAAGGCCGATTTCATCGGAGCGATTCGTCTGCCATCCGGCGCCTTCAAACATCAAGGCACGGAAGTGGTGACCGACATCGTTTTCCTGCGCAAGCGCGCACCGGGCGAGCCGGCCCGCCACGAGGAAGCCGAATGGCAGAACTCAATGCCCTTTGAGATCGGCGACCGCGAAGTGTCGATCAACCGCTATTTCGCCCGCCATCCGGAAATGGTGCTCGGCGACATGAGTATCAAAGACACGCTCTACGACGGCGAAGGGATTAGCGTCGAAAGCAACGGCGACCTCGAAAAACAGCTTTGGGATGCCGTCTACCGCTTGCCTTGTTTTCCGCCGATAGCGATTGATCGGACCAACAGGGCATCGCCACCCGCCCCTTCCTTTACCCCGCCGCCGCTCGATCGGCACGTTGGCGAGGGCAGCTTCTTTGTCGCCGAGGACCGCCGTATCTGCCAGATGACCGACGGACAACCTATACCGGTCGTCTATGGCGGCACGACGCTCCGCGCCGACGGCACCATGACCGGCAAGCGCATGGCCGCCCTCATTGGCCTGCGCGACCGTGCCCGCCGCGTGCTCAAGTCGCAGAACGACGACTGGCCGGAAAAGGATCGTAGCGAAGCCCGCCGGGAACTGAATTGGGCCTACGACCGTTTCACGATGTTTTACGGGCCGGTCAACAAGACCACATTCGGCGAGACGGCCGACGGCAGCTTCATTCGCCGGATGCCCAACATCGTCAAGTTCCGCGAGGACCCGGACGCCATGCTGGTCATGTCGCTGGAGGAATATGACGAGCTGACGGGAAAGGCCCGCAAAGCCGATATCATGACGCGCGACGTGGTCGGCAGAACGCCGCCCGTCACCCATGTCAACAGCGCCGAGGAAGGATTGCTCGTGTCGCTCAACCAGCGCGGCATGGTGGACCTGGAATATATCGCCGGGCTTTACGGCAAGCCCGAAGACCAAATCATCGCCGAACTGGGCGATTTGATCTACCTCGATCCCGAAGCCAAAAGCTGGCAGACGGCCGATGCCTATCTTTCCGGCAACGTCCGGGAAAAACTCGCCAATGCCAAGCGCGCCGGTCGGCACTATGCCCGCAACGCCGAGGCGCTTTGCGCTGTGCAGCCCGAGGACGTGCTGCCGGGCGACATTGACGCCGGCCTTGGCGCACCGTGGATACCGGAACAGGACATCCAGGCGTTTGCCGCCGAGCTGTTCAAGGTCGCGCCGTCTGACTGTCCCTGTCGCCCACCTCGTCAAGGACGCGGTATGGAGCCTGGTCCCCGGCTACGCCGCCGAAAAATCCGTCGGCGCCACGAGCGAGTTCGGCACGTCGCGCGCCAACGGCACGTGGCTCTTGGAACTGGCCCTCAACATGAAAACCCCCGTCATTTACGACACGATCCATGACGGTGATCGCGAAGAGCGCGTCGTCAACCAGGAAGCAACGTTCGCCGCCAAGGAGAAGCAACGCCTCATCAAGGAGCGTTTTCGCGGCTGGGTGTTCACCGACCCCAAGCGCACCGAGCGCCTCGTGCGGATTTACAACGACATCTACAATAACCTCCGGCCGCGGCTGTTCGACGGCTCGCATCTCGATTTCCCCGGCATGAACCCGAATCTCACGCTGCGTCCGCACCAGTGCGATGCCGTGTGGCGCGGCATGAGTGCCGGCAACACCTTGCTCGCCCATGTCGTCGGCGCCGGCAAGACCTTTACAATGGCCGCCACCGGCATGAAGATGAAGCAGGCCGGCCTCATCAAAAAGCCGATGTACGTCGTGCCCAATCATCTCTTGGAGCAGTTCTCCCGCGAGTTCATGCAGCTTTATCCCAATGCCAAGCTGCTGGTGGCCGCCAAGGAGGATTTGACCCGCGAGCGCAGGAAGTTCCTGACCGCCAAGATCGCCAGCGGCCATTGGGACGGCATCATCGTCACCCACAGCAGTTTCGAGCGGATTGGCATGTCGCGAGACTACCAGGAGAAGTTCCTGGTTGAGCAGATCGCCGAGTACCAGCAGTTGCTCATCGAACATGCCAGCCAGAAGGCGCCCAACCGTAACATCATCAAGACCATCGAGAAACAGAAGGCGGCCCGCGAGGAGCGCCTCGAAGAAATTGCTGGCCGAGAAAAAGAAGGACGACGGGCTGGTCTTTGACGAGCTTGGCGTCGATCACATCTTCATCGACGAGGCGCATTATTTTAAGAACCTGGAAACGCCCACCAAGATGGACCGTGTCGCTGGCATCCAGACCGGCGGCTCTGAGCGAGCCTTCGACGTTTTCATGAAGGCTCGCTATCTCGGCGAGCAGCATCCGGGACATGGCGTCACCTTCGCCTCGGGAACGCCCATATCGAACACGATGGTCGAGATGTACACCATGCAGCGCTTCCTCGATCCGGAAGGACTCAAAAGCCGTGGCATTGAGCATTTCGACGCCTGGGCGGCGACCTTCGGCGAGGTCATCGATACGATGGAAATCTCGCCGGACGGGGCGAGCTTGCGTCCGCGCAGCCGCTTCGCCAAGTTCAACAACTTGCCGGAACTTCAGCAGATGTTCCGCGCTTTCGCCGATGTGCAGACGGCCGAGATGCTCAACCTGCCGCGGCCAAGCCTTGAAGGCGGCAAAGCAACCATCGTCGCCTGCCCTATGTCACCGGAGCAGAGTGCCTTGCAGGATGGGCTGGTCGAACGCTACGAACGCCTGCGGTCCGAAAAGATCGACCCGCGAATCGACAATGCGCTCAATATCACCACCGACGGCCGCAAGCTGGCGATTGACGCAAGGATGCTCAATGAAAACGCCCCGGATTTCCCCGAATCAAAGGTCAACCGCCTTGTCGAGAACGTCGCCGCCATCTGGGAGCGGACGAAAGAGAAACGCAGCACGCAATTGATCTTCGCCGACATGGGCGTCAACCC
Organism: uncultured Planctomycetia bacterium; assembly: GCA_963707295.1. GTDB lineage: Bacteria > Planctomycetota > Planctomycetia > Pirellulales > Thermoguttaceae > JANXQG01. The sequence continues at coordinate 1,694,586 of CAVPPL010000004.1, read as the reverse complement.
GACAAAATGGGGTTATTCGCCTTACGATGACATTATCAAGAAACTAATCGCGCGCCGGAGTGCCGGCCAACCAGATCGCAACCATTGGCGAGGCCGAGTCCGACGCCAAAAAACAGGCGCTGTTCGAGAAGGTCAGGCAAGGCTCGGTTCGCGTGCTAATCGGCAGCACTCAGAAAATGGGCACCGGCACCAATGTGCAAAAGCGACTTGTTGCCCTTCACCATCTGGACGCCCCGTGGAAGCCGGCCGAGATCGAGCAACGCGAGGGACGGATCTTGCGGCAGGGTAACGAGAACGAGGAAGTGGCGATTTATCGTTATGTAACAGAATGTTCGTTCGACGCCTATATGTGGCAGGCCCTGGAAACCAAGGCCCGCTTCATCGCCCAGGTCATCACCGACAATAATATGGCTCGCCGCGCCGAGGACATCGGCGGGCAGGAGTTATCCTACGCCGAGGTCAAGGCCATTGCCTCCGGCAACCCGGCCGTGCTGACTTTGGCCGAGGCTGACGCCGAATTGCAGCGGCTGGCCCTTCTCAAAAGAAACCACATGGACGAACAGTACGTGGCCCGCCGCAGTGTGCAGGACTTACCGAGGACTCTCGCCGGGCTTACTGACCGCATCGCCAAGCTAAAAACCGACCAGGCGACCGCCGAGGGCACGCAGACGACCCGGTCGTCATCGCCGGCCGGAAATGCCTTCGCGATGAAGTAATGCCCGTTCTTACCGGGCAACTCGATTCGTTGCCGCTGTGGGTGCGCGAACCGACTGCGCGTAGAATTGGGCACCTATAAGGGGCTGACGTTCGGCGTTGTGCTGCACTCGCAGGTGCCGCCGGATGTCTTCGTCGAGGGAGCGGCGACGCGGCAAACGTCGCTGTCACGCGAGCACCACGGACCACGGGCCGTGCTCAACGCCGTGGAACGCCTCGTCGAAGGCTATGGCCTAGAAGCTAAGCGCATTGGCGAAGATTTGGCCCTGGCTGAATCCCAGCTACGCGATTATCAGGTGCGGTTGGGTGTGCCGTTCGACCATGAAAACTATCTCGTGGAACTGACCGGGTTGCGGGACCAGCTAAAGGCCGGGTTGTCGGGCCAAAAGCCAGAAGCGGGCGAATTGACGGTGGGCGAACTGGCAGAAAGGATCAAGGCCCTGAAAGCGTCGCAGAATATTGATGCCACACCACAGCGACCGGGGCACCGATCCGTCACGGCGGCGGAACCGGTAACGACGCGTATTCGGCGGCGGATGAAGTCGGCAACGTCATCCGGCACGGCAACCGAGGTTGGTGAAGCTGGTCCGATGGCCGGCGAGCCCACATCGTCGAATTCGATCGATGAGACTAACATCACGGCGCAAACGAATCCAACACCTCTCACTGGCGATCACGCAACGCCGCTTCACGACGGGCACCAGCCTCTTGCAACGTTTCGACAACGCCTATCGAAGCAACGCCGAAGTAACGATGCCGAACGGGATCTTTGTTGATCGCTTCTGGCGTCATCATCAATTGACTACTGTGAGCCAAACCAACACCGTCACAAAGATAATCCGCCACCATCCTCCCTCGACCGGAATCCAGCCAAACAAGCGGCCAATAATCGCCGCGATGTCGCGCAAGGTAAAAACATTATGGCAGAAATCGAAACAGCGCCGCAAAAAGCTCCGCGCATTCCTTCTTCCGCATTTATGTGGTTCTAAGCATCCCCACGGTATCACATGCCGACATACGATATACAGAGCAACCGACGCAATTCCGCACGTCAATACGAATTGGAAGGCAACGTGCGCTTGTCGGCGGAGCATAAAGATACCCGCATCGGCCAACAGTTTTATCGCCCAACTGGCTATGTACAACGGAACCAAACTCAATGGAGGATAGAATATCGACCGTAGAAGCCGTGGCATGCCAGTATCAGCGTCTCCCTCGCGATAGAATGTTACGCACTCTTTGAGCAAGAGCAACAGCCAAGCATAAAGACCCGCTACCAAAAACCGCAGCACCATCTGCGTTTGCACCATTGGTCCGAGGAAACTATCCCGCAACGCCGCGGGCATGTTCACAAGCGATGGCAGAGTGTCGCTCTTGAACCAGTCGGGTGCCAAACAAGCCGGGCAATTTACATCGGCATACACCACTGATTCATGCGCCAGCCGTTCCAGATTCTTCGGGTCCTTTAAGTTATCAATGAGTGACAGTTCCGCCGTATAATGCGTATCCTTGTTCGCTGAGTAACGTAGCTGCCAAAGGTCGCCGTCGGAAGTTAGGCATTGGCACGTATCTGTTCTAGCCAATACCATTCCAAACAGCGGCAGGCCGCACCACAAAGTCATTTGTCCGTCATGTGACCTTGGGACAATAAAGTCGGTCGTATGAGTGGTTCCCGTCCAGCCTATAAGATTTCCATCGACGTAAACCGCGTGCTGCAATTGGCAATCGTCATCGCGCATAATCCTAATCGTAACTTGACCGCCGTGCATCGACACTGCGCTCACGTGCGCACTCTTCGCGTACGAGATCGTTCGAGATTCATCGATCGATGGCTGAGATGGCGGTTCTGTCCTTGCGACAACCGATGCCGGCGGCGGCGCATTTACGGTCGGTACACTGTCAACATTGCTGAGCTCAGGAGGAGCATCACCCGCTGTTGGCTTGTGGGACAACGCACTTAAGATCAAAAAGAAAAGTACAATCACGATTATCAGGCCGAGAGTCACACAGCCCGAACGTCGCTTAGCTCGCAAAAACACGCGGGTCGAATCCATTAGTAGCGCTCCTGCGATGAGGGGAGCCAGCCTCTACTTCCAGAAGCCGCAGAGTAGCAGAAACTGGCCGTTATCTACGATTACAGCAAAACTTTTGCTTTTGCAAGCGATTATTCTCTTACACTTCACCGATTTAAGTGCTCACGCTTTGAAATGAAATCGGTTACGTCCTTCAGGTGGCATTCCCGTAGCAACTTGAGGATCTCAGGCCAGGCGCTAATCTTTTTCGAAATGCTTGCCCCATACTGCGTTAGGACGAAGGCCCCAAGAGTCGTTCCATTTTCATGAGCGTGTAATTGGAAGACTTTCTCCTGCCCCGATTGCACGATCCCCAGGTTCCAAGGGGCAAGCCACCCCCTAATGGTTGCAGCGTGCGAGATTTTCTCTGAAAGTGCCTCTATGGACTTATGATTCGTCCTGTCGATTTTTCCGACGAAGGAGTTTTGAATGCGTTCGGCAAGGATTCCAGCGGCAAAGTTCTTTGAAGCTTGGGTGTACGCGTCGCAACAAGCTCCAAACCGATCCGAATCGCCGAAAGAAGCCAACGCGTCGTCAATCGCGGCATGGGCAGCTCTGCTCGCGGATACCAACTCGGGCGGTACATCCTGTTTTTTCAGTCCTGCTCTCCGTTCTTCCAATGCGGCATCGTTATCACCTTCTGCCACTACCAGTCAATCGGTTTTCTGAACCCCACGCTTGGCTGCAACCAAGTGCGGTATTCTCTTCATCAATGCTGGCGACCAAAAAGAAACCGCTGTTACCAAAGAATTTCTCCGGTTTGCCTTTGTGTGGCACGGTCAGATGAGTACGTCCTGATCGGAGTTAAAGATGTTCGGGCTGGCCCAAAGCGATGACTCTGGCATACCAATGGCAATTACGTTCAAGGTAACGTCACGCGACTTTGATCCGAGAAGATCTCCAATTCGCGGATTTCTAAGAATCCCGGCGCCGGGCGGTACTATTTCTCGCCCGTTTCGCAATTATTAGAGTGGGTGACGTTACCAGCAGCTCCCGGCTGGCTTCACGGACGAGCCGGCAGTTGGTGCCCTTTGATGACTTATCCCAATATTTAGCGTCCAGCAACGCCACGGATCTGCCTCCATTTTTGCAGTGCGCGGGCAGGCAAGGGCATCACAAGTCGAAACGTCGGCAGGATTTATGCGCGAACCGTCTCCGGGTTTGGATCCCGTCGCTGAGTCCAGACAAAAGGTGCACTGCGAATCGGGTATTTGGGGGTCTGTCGATGCAACCGAAGTAAATTCGCGGAGAAGACGCCGTCAGATTCGCGGTGTGTGATCGCCCGCTCCACGCCAGGAAAAGTGCGCGACGCGGTTCCCTTTTGGATCATAAGGCCGACAAATGTCCTTATATAAGCGATGATCATGTGTCCGTTCACGATTGCCGGTGCGACTGATTGCCAAAGCAATCTAGAAATTCCATAGTGGGGGTATTGACAAGCATGAAATGCTTTATATCATTTTGGTTAGCGCCAGTTTGGAGGCATCCGTTGAAGGCCCACCCACCTATGCATTCAGGCACATGGGGAATTGACGGCGCTTTGCGAATGATTGTCGCGTAGCTTTCGGACAGGCCGAGGATTCCGCTACGGGTCAAGTTCTAGCGCCCCTCCCTCAGGGCGTCCGACCAAGCTTGACAATGGGACTCGAGTTTTATGATTGACGCCCTACATTTGGACTATGTTTGGGTGGATGGCAAAGTCGTTCCTAGACTGAGTGCTGCCGATCGCTCGAATTGATGGTTTCATCTTAGTTAAACTTTAGAAAAGGAGGTGTCGTATGTTGAGTACTTTGTTACGTGGAATGGCTACGTTGGTTGCTGTGGTGTTGGTGGTTTGGACTTGTGCTCGGCCGGTTTCGGTTTTTGAACTCGCAAGTCGTTCCGGGGGATCCACGATTCCGACCGGCCAGATTGTTTGTGGGCAACATTTAGATGTTGGTGATTGTGATTTCGCTGGAACAAATCCTAGTGACTGTGGGAGGGGAGTACCCGTCCTCGTGCTATGTCTCGGTGATAATACCACATCATATAAAGCAAATACAAACTGGAATTGCGTGCCCGCGAGCGACAGCAACCCAAATGGGGATAGGAACTGCAAGAGGGCCTACGGTGGGTGGACTAACCAAGGGATTTGCGAGCGAGATAACCACTAGCAATAGCTGTATAATGAACTCGAATTTGGTTACCGCTCTGTGCCTGTTCGCTTCAATTGCGGTCGCTAACGAGAACATGCTCGGTAGCGAAGATATATCAAAGAAAGCCGATATAGAACAACTCTTGAAATCATGCATAAAGGAAAACTTCTCAATAGATGCCCTCAAGGTTAGCGGATTATGGAATCAACGAATTGGAATTGGTAAGGAGGTGCCCGTCAGTACGGGCACGAAGCAATTTGCATTTTCTCTCGATCGACGCACGCGTAAGTGGCGGTGTGCGCTCGACTTTCCAAAACATTCGCCAGATGGCAGCGCTCCCCCAGGTATTGGTCCGAAGGAAACACTGTCTTACTTCGAGCGGATTTCTTACGAAGGTAGTCCTCTCACTATTCACTGGAATGGGAGTGACAACAAGGTGTCGAAGATAACTAGTTTCGCGAAGGCTGTTACTGACGAACCGTTTGACGGGCTTGCGCCAGAAGATTTCGAGGTCGCAGTGCCGTTTGGTTACATTCCTCAAATCGGAGAGATTTCGAAGGTTGTGACGTCCCTTTTGTTTCAGGCGCATTCTGACGTGATTGACGGCATTCCAGTTCATGTTCTTGTTGGGAAGTCGCCAGAGTTGGAACTGTCGCTTTGGCTCGATCCGAAATGTCGGTACGCGGTTCGCAAGCTCGTGGCTGATCGCCCACACGTACCAGTTGACGGAATCGATATCGCCAAATACGTGTACAGTGTTAAAACGCTGGAGGAGAAGGATGGCCGTTATTTCCCTATGAAATATCAAGTTGACATGGTGTGTCCCGGTGGAAAGCCGCAGCCTCCACCCCCGAGCAAAGTGCAAATACCAGGTTTAAACGAAATGCCGCAGACAGGGCCAATTTCGTCGAGGCGAACCGTCGCTGACGTTGAAATGACGAAAGTGGAAATCTCGCCTAGCTGGACAGAGAAGGACTTTGCATTTCAAAAGACCATATCAAATGGGACTCGAGTAGTTATGCTTGACGCCCGTCATTTGAACTATGTTTGGGTGGATGGCAAAGTCGTTCCTGGACTGAGCGCTGCCGCGTTGTCGGCAGCAAGAAACGCCCAGTTTAGCGGAGTGCTTCCGAAAAAAAAACGATCTTCATTCGTGGTCGTCGCTTTAACCCTTTTACTCGTTTGCCTTATCGCAATTTTTTTTTGGCGATGGCGATTTAAAAACTACGAGGGAGGCGGCACTTGAATCGGTCGATATCGCGAATTTCAGTATTTCATTGTGATGTCGGCGTTTTACTCGGGCTACGCTTCCGCGGCGGCTGAACCCGTGGGTGTTCACGCGCCAGCAGAGGATTTGACGAGTAGTAATCTGGATCGAGAACCAGTTACTGACTCACGGATTCGTGAGCCAGCCGCGGATGGACCGTACTGCGGAGTTTATAGCCTTTGTGCGTGTCTCAATTCAGTTGGCGTAAAACCCGACCTCTCTAATCTCGTGTCGTTGAATTTTATTGGTTCATACAGGGGAAGCAGCGGCAACGAACTCGTCGCTGCAGCCGAAAGTTCGGGCGCTTTTGCAAAGGGTTTCATAGGCCTAACTGTCGACGACCTTAAATCAGCTAAAACACCTATGATACTCCATGTTCGCGGCAGCTGGATCGACCGCACTTATAACCATTGGATCGCATATCTTGGCCCAGCAGGTGCGAGAGCACGCGTTTTTGACCCGCCTCAGCCGCTTGATACGATATCGTTCGCCGAGTTGCTTGCGAACTGGGATGGGCTCGCAATAGCGGTGTCAAATGCGCCCATTGACGATTCGTTGGTTTACAAGGCACGGGTCAACCAGGTTGCTTGGGCATTGTGCGTTTCTGCGCTCCTATTAATTGGTCGTTTCACTATTCGTCCCGGCGAAATACTTTGCGGTTCGGATTCGCCGAATTTGAAATTGCGACGGATTGTCGCGCGGGCCGGGTTCGTTGTCGTTCTTGGCAGCGTTTGCGGCATCCTCAATCATGCGACGGCAGAAACGGGTTTTTTGGCTAATCCCGATGCGGTGGCTGAGGTTACACGACGATACCACTCGGCGAACGTTCCGATTTGTTCGTTCGACGAGATTGTTGAGCGCGTGAAGAAAAAGGAGGGTATTCTCATCGATGCGCGATTGTCCGAAGATTTCAATCGAGGATCGATTGGCAATGCGCGCAACCTTCCAATTGATTCTACGATGGCACAGCGGGAGCATATGCTGCGAGGGATCGACCGGTCGTCATCAATTGTGATATATTGCGAGAGTTCGAACTGCCATTATGCTGACGAAATTGCCACTTTTTTGAAGTTCAACGGATATACAGACCTAGCGATCTATCGTGGCGGATATCGCGAATGGATTTGCGCATTTGGTCATCCGACTGCTCCGACACCGAGCGACTCGAAGGAAGTCGGAAAATGACAAAGAAGAAGTCGAATCTCAGGCGAGCCGTCGGCCAACTTTATAGATGTGGTTCGGCATTGACGTTGTGGGGAATAGGTGCATTGCTTCTGTTTAGCGCCTTGCAACATTTGGGAAACCCCTATTATTTCCTCTGGTTCAATCTATGCCTACGACTTGGTTGAACCTGGGACGGGGCAACTCATTGCAATGGTTCTTCCTCCCTTGGAGTTGATCGTTGCAGTGTGTCTCATTGCCGGCGTTTGGCTCAATGCGGCAAACATGGTCGCGATGATGTTGTTTGCCTGTTTTGTAACTGTTCAAAGCATCGCCTATTTGCGCGGACTTGATATCTCATGCGGTTGTTTCGGCGCCAGCGACCAAACACCCATTGGGATAGTTTCCCTTTTAAGTGTTATTGCCGTCTTGATGATTTTGATTCTACAAAACGCATGTGCGTGGAAATCACTAGTCGTATCGAAGACGGCGTTGGCTTTCAGGACGACTTGCCCAACCGCGGAATCGGCGTCCGCGACAGGATCGCCGAATATCACGTAGTTTTAGATTACCTTTCTTCAGGAGAATTGCAATGTCAAGAAGTTTGATTGTTAGGTTTGACTGGCTGCTTGCAGCAGGATGTCTCTTAATTGGAGTTCTGGCAATAGTATGCGCGCCTTCGGTTCAGAGCGCTTCCGCGCAAAGCGAATCGCTCTCCACGCCTTGCGGCGGCACACAATGGTCGTGTGATGGAACCTGTAGTGACTGTCCTTGCAACAACTAGCAGATTCAACGCGTCCATTTGCTGCTTGCTAGTATGCGTCACGTGATTGGTCGAATTCGCAATTTTGATTCTGGCTTTATGCGCTCTGTTTTGCCTAATGGCCGGAGCGCGATTTATATGGCTTAGTTTCGGGCCCGGTTCTGGGGACCGCGCTTTGTCTGCACGGATTCAGTCTTTGATTTCGGCGAAGTCGAGACCAGCGGTGGCGCTGGAGTATGAATTCTTAATCCGCAACACCGGTTGGCGGTCGCTTCATATTGTGAGAGCGACGCCCAGTTGTGGCAGTTGTGTTACGGCCAAACTGGTATCCAACGAAATACATCCCGGCGGAAGTGGTGCTGTGCGGGTTGTACTTAATGCGGCAAAACTTGAGCCTGGTCTCGTAAGGAAGTCGGTGCTCTTGGAAACGGACGATCCTCAGTCGAAGAATTTGTTTTATACATCAAGGGAATAGCGCATTAACGATTGAGACGATGCGTTTTGCGTGAGGCATATCAGCATACGTGGTTTGAACGAAATGGGGACTGTGTTCAGTGAAACGCGAATCGGTACTCGTGGATTGGCGTCTCGCTTCGCTCGTTTTCGGCGCGCTCTTCGCACATTGTTTGCTGCTCGGTTGGATCGGGGAAAGGCAAAGCCCGACATTCGGCGAGCTCGGCAGCCTGCCGGCGGGAATTAGCCACTTGCAGTTCGGCTGGTTTGGCCTCTACCGGGTCAATCCGCCGCTAGTGCGAATCGTGGCAGCCCTGCCCGCCTTGCTTGCTGATGCTAAAACCGATTGGACTCGAGGCGAGATACAGTCCTCTGTCGCGGTCGTGGCAGAATGTAGGTATTGATTTTCTCAAGGTCAACGGAGGGCGGAGTTTTTGGCTTTTTACCATCGGCCGTTGGGCATGCATACCATTTTGTCTCCTGGGGGGGGCAATCTGCTTTTTATGGGCAAAAGCGCTCTACGGATCGGCGGCCGGGCTGACGGCGCTTGCACTGTGGTCTTCTTGTCCCTATGTGCTTGGTTATGGATCGCTCATCACACCGGACGCTCACGCCGCCGCAATGGGACTTGCGGCCAGTTTTGTATTCTGGCTCTGGCTGAACCGCCCGTGCTGCGTCGTGCGCTTGCGTGGCCGGCTTAGTACTCGGTCTCGCCGAGCTGACCAAATTCACGCTCTTGTTGTTCTATCCGCTTTGGATCACTATTTGGCTCATTGATCGTCTGGCGGATCGCCAACCAGGGAGCCGGCGCCGGTGGTCGCTGGAACTGGGCCAATTGACCGCAGTTGTGGCGGTGAGCGTACTGGTCATCAACGCGGGCTACGGCTTTGAAGGCTCTTTCCGGCGCTTGGGCGACTTCCGCTTTCAAAGCTGGACGATGACGGGACTGGGAGGACCGAAAGTGCTCGCTAACGGCAGCAACCGCTTTGGCGATACGGGTTTGGCCTCGATCCGCGTGCCACTGCCGGCCAATTATCTGCAAGGCATCGACACTCAGAAGGTGGATTTCGAGCGCGGATTTCGCTCCTACCTGGGAGGACAATGGAAACACGGCGGTTGGTGGTATTACTATGTATATGCGCTTGCGATTAAGCTCCCGCTGGGCACTTGGTTGCTGTTTGTGCTCGCCATTGTACTCCCGTTGTGCTTGAGCGGCTATTGGATTTCGTGGCGCGACGAACTACAATTGCTTTTGCCGGCTGGGGCGATTCTGCTATTAGTAAGTTCGCAGACTGGCTTCAGTATTCACTCTCGCTACATTCTGCCCGCGCTGCCATTTTTGTTCGTTTGGATGAGCAAGGCGGCGCGATCGATCGAGCTATGTCATTGGCCGGCGCCCATTGTCGTCGCGGCGTTGTGCTGGTTGACCGCGAGTAGTCTGTGGTACTTTCCGCACAGTCTGTCGTACTTCAATGAGCTGGTGGGTGGCCCAGAACACGGCCACGAGTATTTGCTCGATAGCAACATTGGCTGGGGGCAAGACCTGAACTACCTGAAGGACTGGCTCAATCGTCACCCGGAAGCTTCGCCATTGCAGTTCGCGTCCTTTGGATGGGTCGATCCTCGCTTGGCAGGCGTTGAATCGACGCTGCCACCGCTCGGGCCGGACGATCCCGTCAGCGCCATGTCCACAGCCGACGAGTTGCTCGGTCCGTGTCCCGGCTGGTACGCGATTGATGTAAATCACCTGCACAGCGTGGGCGATGCGGTTGTGGATGAGCACGCCGACTTGCAGCGTCCCACCACGCAGCAATTGAACTGGCATTACTTCCTGCACTTCCGGCCCGTCGCAATGGCCGGGTATTCGATCTACATCTACCACGTCACCCTGGACGAAGCAAATCGGGTCCGGAAGGAACTGGGACTCAAGCCGCTGTCAAGATCGTACTCCAGAGACGACTGCCACGATGAAGGAAAACTGCCATGACGAAGTCGTCTTTCCGCTATGGATACGACGTTCGTACGAATTACCGCGGCACTGGTTCTGCTTTTCGCGGCGGCGCTCAAGGCACATCAGTTAATGACAGAACCGCTCTTGGGAAGGGGTCTGCTGGAATCCCGTTGGTTTTTGATCGGCGTCGTAGAGTTCGAGTTGCTCTTCGCGCTCTGGCTGTTGTCAACCATGCCCGCCAAGGTATTGGACACACTCAGTGTGGTGATCACCTGCCGCCGGCGGAGCGTGCCGAATACATCTGGTTCCTCGCCTTTTGGGAAGCGAGCGGGAGGCGAAGACTTTTGGAGGTGGCTTGCCTCGGTTGTCCTGTTCGTCGCCTTCGGCTGCATCTCGCTCTGGAAAGCCCTTGGCGGGGAAACGAGCTGCGGCTGCTTCGGCCGCCTGGAAGTCAACCCCTGGTTCGCGACGGCTTTGGACTGGGCGTTTGTCGCGGCGTTGATAGGATTCCGGCGCCAGTTGCCGCGCGCCGAGAAGTTTTCCTCCTGCATTCGGACCGCTGCGCGTGGGCGGCATCATGGTGATTTGGGCCCTTATCGGCGGCCCCGTCGGCTATGCTATGGCGTCCTTCCATCCGACAACCCTGTCCGATGCCGGTTCGGTTATGGGTAACAGCAACCTCGTGGTTTTGGAACCTGAAAAATGGGTCGGGAAGCGGCTTCCAGTCTTGAATTACATTGATATCGGCGAGCAGTTGGCAACGGGCCAGTGGACTGTGGTTTTCTATCACAGCGGATGCACGGACTGTCAAGCAGTCCTTCGCGACTACAAACGGCGGGCCCGCACAGAGACTTTTATCTCGCGAATCGCACTCGTCGAGGTTCCGCCATACGGCGATTACAGCGAGGGATCGGACCTCCCCGGGCCTACTTTTATATCGGGCCGGCTTAGCGAGGCGAAAGAATGGTTTGTCAAGACGCCGCTGCAAGTGAAGCTGACGGATGGGGTCGTTTCGTGGCAAAGCGAGCAAGAAGGTAATACTCTGGTAGTCGAGAAACGTCCTGGCCGCGATCGAGGCTGAAATCATGCTGATTGATCATAGCAACCAGTCGAGATTGGACACGCCGCATGACCAACGCCGAATCTCGGCGCTGGTCGCGGCGTACAACGAAGAAACGACCTTCGGGCGGGTCCTTGACGAATTGCTCGGCCTGCCGGACATCGATCTGGCCGAAGTCGTCGTAGTGGACGACGGCTCGCGCGACCGCACCGCCTCAGTCGTCGAAGGCTTCGCCGCCCGCGACGAACGCGTGTGGCTTATGCGCAATTGCTTTGGCCGTCGCTGCTTAAGTTGAAATTGGCTGCGGGGCGCGTGCCCGCGGCCAGACCATTTAGTCGCTTTGATCGTCGCTTTCGCCTTAACTCTTGGCTTCACTCGGGCGTATGCTCGCGAGCCGTCAGCCAGGCACTTTACATGCACCCATACCGAACTTCTCGTTGACACGGCACAATTCGCATGTTAATGTGTGTTAACTATGTCCATTTGGTACATAAGAGAGCTACAATGTCACAACATACAGATGAACTGGCCATATCGATCATCGCATCTCTAGCAACTTTATGTGCGGCAGATCGCTTTCAGCGTCCCGCGTCCACCCTCACGCGATGCGGCTGGGCTTTTGCCATCGGGTCAGCAGTCTACCTCGGAGCATTAACATATCGCGCGGCAAGTAGCTATCCCGCGACAAGTGGAGGTGGCCCCGAGAACGCACTTGATCGCGATCGACAACGATTTGTCTCGCGAGGTCCTGATCAAGGCCGTAATCTGCGCTAATCAACGCTTCAAGTACTTTAACTGATGTCAAATAACAGTGCGGGACTCGACGGTCCCAATATATTTCATGCGTTGGGTCCTACGGGATTTCAAAGCAACATTGCACTACCTTGATCGAGCAGATTGCACAAGCTGCAGCTTGTAGCTACCGCGATCCTGAATAAACAACGCATTGAGACGCCGTATTACACTGCGACTGCATTGCGACTTCAAATGCGCGCTATACAATGTGCCTTGTTAAATCCCGATTGGCGGGATTCTACCATTTAGCGTTTGATGGAGATGGATAATGCCACAAGTACCTAAGAAGGCGATTTCCGTATTGGAGGAGAATCTGCCGAAGGCAAGAAAAGCCCTGGCGGAACTGGCGACTGCGTTTGGACTGGGAGCCGCTGGCGCTGCTGGAGGCAAGGCTGGAACTGACGCGTATGAATCGGTGAAGAACCACCTTACGAAAAAAGGGATTCCTCATACGACACACGAAGGTGATCACGATACGCCAAGAGGGCATGCACGTGTACATTGATTGGCGTTCTTACGCAATGTTCACATGATTATGCGTGCTTCGTAGCTACTCCTTGGAGTGGCTCGTATTGTTGTGAGATGCGGCCGGCGACGGCATCGAAGTTGTCGTGCGGCCGCAGTATTCGAGTCGATTCCTCCGACCCAGGTGAAGTTAGTCGAACGCATTGGAAGGTTGTAGACGTTCGGCAACGCAAGAGGGGGGATTTGCGAGCGAACTACTTGAAATGATCGAAGCGCTCAGTGGAGGTTTGTCGGCGGTATTCGCCTTTATTTCACTAGAATCGGGCGACAGTTGAAGAAACAAGGATGCTGCGATTTGTTCAACCGGCTGTTTGGATCCAATCAGGGCGACAACTGCCTGCATGATCGTCGTCGGCACGTCGTTCGGTGCCACGAGTGCGCGCTGCTAAATGGCGTGAGGGGATGGCACGGCCAGACAACCGGCGACCTGACCTTGCAGCATATTTGCAGCAGCGTAGCGATCGCTCTCGCTGTAACTGCAATCGCCGACGACATTTACGATCTCGTCTTCCGCGGGTTCGATTCCCGCACCCAAGAACTCCGCCACGATTCATCTGAACCGGTGTCAGCACCGAGTACCTTCCGGCAAAGTGCCCAGAGTTGATTACCTGCGTACTAATGATTCCAGGCGTAGCAATACGATGTTACTTTGATGGTCTGTCGCAACTATGCTACTAAATATCGTATAAAGCCACTGCTCCCGCACACACCGCCTATCCGTCACACGCTGCGTTAGGACCTCTCGATCACCGTTGCCTCTTCAACACGGTCCAGGAAGGCTAATACACTTTAGACTCGTTCGCGGGACGGTTCGCTATTCGCAACGAAAGTAACTGCAATCTTCGGTCGTCCTTATTATGCTAAGTTATGGGAGGCCAGTTGTTTTCCAGGATTCCAGTGTTCTAGGAGCGAATCATGTCTCGCACCGTTCTTCACGTAGCTATCGCTTGTGTTCTTTTTGCTATCCCGGCAGCGTGCCGGGGTCAAGCCGCTTCGGCACCCCCCTCTGCCCCGGCCGCACAGGCGCCGCGAATTCAACCGCCCTGGGCCGGCGACTCCAATCATGCCGAAGTCAATTGAACTCCGCCTGCAAATCGGCGGCGCTGCGCCACCTCCTCCGCCTGGGCGGGACGTGCCGCAAAGAGGAATCACAGGCACGGTCAACGACATCGAATGGCCGGCCACCGTGGTGCGGGCCGAGGGCCAATGGCTTTGGATCGAAGACGAATCCGGCTACAACTCAACGCCCCGAGCCGGCTGGGTGAACACGGAAGAGGTTGTACGACTCGGCGATTCCAGTCTACTACACGACGCCATCACCTACTATGGCGACGAACTAAAGCTTTGTCATGCTCCGTGGCTTCACTGGTTGCGAGGAATCTGTTTGGAAAGTAAGAAGGACGTGCATGCGGCGCTAAACGAATATGCTCTCGCGCTGTCTGAAAGCCGGACGCCTGCGGTCCCCATCGAAGGCTTTCCTCCAGCCGATCTTGTCGAAGGACAGATTCGCGCCACCGCGCCTAGTCCTTGGCGACTCGAATCTTATCAGGCGGACGCCATGACGCGCCGTGAGCGGATCAACGTCGAAGAAACGAAGTCGTCCGCCGTCGCATTCTGTTCGGCGCAGCGGATCTATCAGCTGATTCTCTGCGGCGAACGCCGACCTCGACTTTATTATGAAACGGCGCAGCGCTGAAAAAAGCCTACGACAACGCAGTTACGGAGGGCACCAAGGAAGTAGATAAAGAAGGCGATTTGCTCGACGAACTGACGATGCTGCGAGCCAGACTTAGCGACGATATTGACGGTTTCATCGCCAATTACGGAAAAGTGACAGTTCCTGCGAAGCCCACGGACAAAGCAAACGAGTATCTAAAGAGCGTGCGTGACGCCGCGAAGAAGTTGAAAGCCGTAGCGTATGACTTGCAGCGGATTCACAAAAAGCTATCAGGATTGAAGGATCTCATGCAGGACGAGACTACGCTCAATGTCCTTGGAGAAACGATCGACGCATTTGACGGTGACAGGCTTACTATCCGCAGTCGTATTGATGCGATTAACGACTCCGGCGACATCACTTACGACGAAACTAAGATTGAGGACCCCGTGGGTGGACAAACGATGCATCCAAGCGAAGCCATCGACAATCTCTTGGATCGATACTGCCCTGATGTTCTTGCTGGTTTAAAGGCCGCCGACAAAGGCGTCAGCTACCTCGCCGACCAGATGGACTTAGGTCCGATAATCGAGCCAGATTAGTGCCGCCTGCGTCGCGCCAAAGGAGATGCGCAAACAGTATTCTCAAATACGTCCTTCACATCGAGACTCGCCTGGATTTCAATTGGAGTATACGTTTATATCGCCGACCGCTTGCCATTTTGACCGGCGGAGACACCGGACCGGAGGAACTTTATTATCGGTTGGCGGATTGCTTCTACTGCCTGTCGGTATGCAAGCCGGTCGGCGGCGATCCCCATTGGTATAAAGGTTTCGAGGGCAGCGCGGCCTTGACGATCGACAAGATTGACTCATTCGAGAACGAAAGACATGGCGCGATCGCATTGAAAGATGAGGCCCGAGACCTCTGTGACGAAGCATACGAATGTAAGATTCCGATTTCCAGCGCCTTCGAAGGACTGACTGAAAAGAACGGGTGGGGGGCCGCGGCCAGAGTCCGCGATTTCACGGAAAAAATGATGGTGGCAAAGAGCAACGCCACAGCTCGGAGCATCCCGATTTCCGCCACCGTACGGAATCCGCAGCAAAACAGCGTCCGGGTAGACGCCAGGAAGGCGCTCGCGAAGCGAGTCTGCGAGCTAAACGAACTCGCAAAGAAGCTCTTGCACAGCACGACACCCTTGAGCGAGTGTGCCCTTGCCCGCATCAACTGTGCAATCGAGCGCAAACCGGACCTTGCGGTACTGTATCGCGACCGCGCATCGGTCTACTTTTACCAACTCGCGACCAACAAGCAGTATCTGGAACAACAAGAATTGCTCCAAATCGTCGTGCAGGACTATTCCGACGCGAGCGGCCACAAGGACACACTCAAGAAACTCAAGGACAAGGTCAAGACTTCGGCAAGCTTGATCGCCAGCGACTACGTGGACGGAAGACTCAGGTGGCCCTCGCTCCTTAAGCCCAAACCTGAAGATACCTTGGCCGAAATGACTACTTTCCTGGGTCGCAAGGAAACCGCCGGCCCAAGCGACGATGACGACAAAAACACAATCAAGGATGCCGTCGCTCATTTGCACGACTTACAGGATGCGCCGAACGCGATCGACGGTGTGAAGAAGCTCAAGGCTTCGGCGCTCAAGGCCTGCGAACTTTCCAATTTTCGTTCCGACGGAAGCGCGGATGACATCGACGCCCTCGTCATTCTGGCTGGCGCCTACGCAATTTCGGGCGACTTCCGCTACGCGGAATATTACCAAAACCGGGCCGCGTACTTCTCCTATGCCGTCCCTTTATACGAAGGGAAACGTCCGGGCTTTCTCGACACCCGCGAAGAGTATCGTGGCGAGATCCCGCCCGACGACACGAATCCGTCTTGCGCGCGACTCGTTCGTCACGCTACCCGACGGACTGCCGGCGATTTCGTCGGGAAAATGACGAGTTTGGCAGCTTAATGGGGTGCCGCAGGCGTAAGCGTTTGCAGTTGCTGCTGGAAGCCCAAGAACCCGAAGGGCGTCTGTGTGGGAGTGGGGGCTGAATACTGGTTCTTCAATGCCCCGTAACGAAGCTGTTGCTCTAAGAAGTCGATCTTGTTTTGCAGGTCTTGTGCCTGAGCCAAGAGCGTGGTTCGTTCCGAAGCGTCGTTGCTGTTGACTAGCGTTTCGCGAATATTGCGCAGACGTAGCTCAAACTGCCGCTCCAAGCGGGCGGCCTCAGCCTGCGGCGTATAAAGCAGGCTTTCCGGACGCTCGTTGATTCCTACCGTGGCCGAAACCTGGCCAACCGAGTTGCCGCTCGTGGTGGGAAGACCGAACGCGTCGATGTTGTAGCTGACGTTCTTCGTCAACTGCGTCGGCGGATTGTTGAGCGCGAAATCGAGAATCGTAATTGTCAGTTTCGTCAGTTGGTCTCGGCCTTCGGGACCGACCCACACATAAACTCCGCAGTATTCGCCGACCAAACAGCATGGCGAAGGCTTCGGTGCGCACTTCTTGCAGGCTACGTGGAACCAGCAACAGTCCGACTTCAAGCACTCCGAGGTTGTTGCGCCTTGGGCATTCGCCCGGATGTCACCATTGGGATCCCCCGTGTAGAACACCTTGAACCGCGTTTGACAGTCGGGACATGTGGTTGAACACCGAGTCTCGTCCGCAACTTTTGACGGCCAACTGATACGCGCAACGCATCAATTCCAGTTTTCGGGGATCGTTGATCGGCTGGATCGTGTAACCGTCGGTCACTGCTCGGGATCCATTGAACATAAACGCTGCCACAACTCCTGGAAAACTGAACGTGGGCTGCGCCCGGCCATTTTCGTGTCGGCCACCGAAGCGCTGTTCTGCGTTGGATACGAAAAATACGGCATTGAATTCGGATCGTAGACGAACTTTGCGAGGTTGTTCAATACCTGCTGCGTTTCAAGGTCGCACACGGCTTGTGCCTCGTCCACGCTGTTTCGGCGAAGCGGCACCACCGTGCAGCCGGACAAGGATATAACCAATAGCCAAACAACGAGCTGCGTTTTCATTGTCAATACCTCCGGATCGTATCGCTTAATTCGCTAATGCGGCTGGCGCGGGGAAGGCAACTCCTTCCGGTTTTGCCGAAGAAATCAATCACGCAATTACTATCGGCGCTGTCCCCGAAAACGTGGGAACGAATTTTGGGGCCTGTCGCCAGAAAAGGACACGAAGAAACGGGCGATCCGATACAATCGACATTCTCGGAAAACTCGGTTCGGTCAACGCAGTTTGCCGCGCCGCGTCCATCGCGTTGGAGGCAATCAAAGTAACACGCAATGACTTTGATGCGAAATCGAGAAATCCAGAAAACCGTCCGGGTTTCTCGATCAATTGCCGGCCCGGTCATTTTAGTTAACGGCTTACCGTCAATCACTGGACCCGACCGGAGCTGATGCGGTATTCCTGCGATACGTCGGCAGGCCAAGACATTCGACGTCCGGTTTCGCGGCGCATTTGCAGCGTCGCAGAAGGGCGATCCCCGACGGGACTTGCCATTGCTTCATCCTCAACGCGATTCTAAAACAAGTCGAGCCCTGGAGAACCGCTGGACCGGTCGCAGCATAAACAAGCGTGAGCACCACGATGTATCCTCCGAGCTATTGCGGCCAGTCTTTAGGGAAAAGGAACCAGAGGCCCCAGGTTCCTTCTCCCCAATCCCCTCATCCTCCTTCCCTCTTCCCTGGATGTTCCGCGTAAAATATTAGGGAACGATGGCAGCGCATCGCATTGCTCTGGCGGGCAAGACCTGGTTGCTGCGTACCGCAGCAATTCCATGACCCCCAACGTTTTCAGCCACCTAACGCCACCGTACAAAGCACGGGTTGCGTAAAGAAGCACGAGCAGACTTTGCGGCCTGACCCACCACTCAGCGTGTCAGAGCGGTGTTCGCACGTCGCCGTAGAAGCAATTTCCAGCCGGCCATCGCCTTTGTGCCGAACAGGTCGAGTCGGGGTCCGGGGCTAACGCGCTCAATTAACCGCCGCAGCCCATTGGGAGTGATTGGACGGTCGGCAATCGTGCTTGGGATGCCTTTGTTGCGAAAGCCCAAGTCGCCGCGCACGCCCAGGAGCAAGTTCCGATGCGCTCGCCGCCAGTAGTCGCCACCGTCGGCTGGCTCCGCGGCGCAGGCCAATGCGGACGCATAACGAAAGCCCCAGTCTTCGAGGAGACGCAGGCCATCCGCTAGGGCTTCCGGAACGATCCAGAGGTGCAGATGGGCTTTGGCCGCGGCGATGGATGCTAAAGGCAAATTCACCAATTCGCGTAGTTGGCGTGAGGTTAACGCCTCATCACGAGGGGCGACAAGGATACACGCGAAGCTCTTGCCGCGCTTGGCTAATGATCGCAATGCCGGAATGAGTTCGGCGTAAGGTCCAGTTGTGCGATCCGTCTTACCTCTCGCTGCGAGGTGCAACAGCCCAACTGCGGTCGGCTCAACTCCCTTCCGTTCTGCCGATCGCAGGAATTGACGGAAGCGGCGCTCAGGAACGGATGCTTCACGCTGCCAACGTGAGGACTCCATGCGGGAGACGCCGATCCTTTCCAGCCCCGGCTGATCCGTTTCCAACGTCCGATCTCCGCCCTGCTGCACGGTCGTACTGAGGAATTCACCCAGCTTCCGATCGGCACACAGCTTTAGCTCGGCGGCCAACCGCACGAGCTTCAAATCTCCTTCGGCCTTCGCCTCTAGACGAAGCACGCCGGCCTTAGCCCGAATCTGTTTAATTTCGGCAAACCTCGTGGCCTTCGCCAAACGCCGTCGTGCTGCCTGGATTGCATGGGATTTCTTCGGGAGATTTGCCATTCATACTCAAAAGCGGGGGAATTGAAGGCGGTCAACTGCTATTATTCTGGTTAGCTCAAATAGAATTCACAACCCTTCGTCAAGGGAATATGCAGCAAGTAAGGGACGGCGCCGCTGATACTGCGATGCCTACGGAGTATTTCTCCGAAAAGCCGATCGTTCGTCGAAGCGCGGCGAATCAGTCATCGGGATGCTGCGGGTTATCGAACCTAGTCTTTCACGGTGAAATCGCCGCGAAGTCGGCGCGTCATTTCCGCGGGCTCATCGGCCTGTTTGAAATTCATGGAACCCGAACAGAGTCAAGATCGTCTTCCTAATAAGCGTCGGCATTCCCTCCCACGCCGAAATCACTCGCTGCAAATCGGCGTCGGTCGATGCCAAGCCAAGCCTCGTGTGGTCATCGTTTTGCAGCGCCGATGTTGCGCCAGCCAAGACAGAACTCGCAAAAACAATCGCCGTCAGCGGTTAGGGCGACATCGTGTGCGGGTTCGATCCCCAAAAGCCGTCAAGGACAAGCCTGCGGCGGACCATCGCGGCCTGCTACCAATCTTCCGCGCCGCGATTTTTCAGAGTCGGTGCCCTCCGCGCCGTCCGTCCTTGACTGCTTTCCCCCCTTGCATTCGCGGACTTGCGTCCCCCCTGCCGGTGAAAAGTGCGCGGTGCTGCTTTTCAAGCAACAGGGGCCGTGGGCAATTTCACGGCACAGAACCACGGAGACCACCATGCGCCACCCAAATGGGGAGGTGCGGCCACAGCGTGGCACGATTTCGGCAACTTTTCACGGTTCGTTAGCTCGTTGTAGCACCCATCCGCCAGAGGTAGAATGGCGGTTTATATAATGTCACGAACTTCCATCGAGTGGTACTGCCCAATTGTGGGGGCGCAACCCAAGGGAACGGAGTGCGCGCCGACTTGACCTCGACACTGTTTTTTTCCATTTTTAGTGGCAGCGGACAGTGCGATTGACGACGGCATAGTGCTATCTTCAAGCCTTGACAATAGAGCCGTCCTAATATAGAAAACATCGGGCAGTAGGCTGGCTGCTTTCGGTTTTGGTTATTGCCGATGGGTTTTGGAGCCCGCATCGAAAGTCTCCCGAGTGCATCAGGAACTGCCGTTTTTAATCCAGCCAACGGGGGCACGTTTGGTCGAATCGAACTTGTGCCACGGGCTATGAACAAGCAGATTGGGCATTTTCCTCACAGGTAGCCGGATGCACTCCGATCGAACAGTTTAGAATTGTGGAATCACATGGCAAACGAACAAGAAAGTCACGAGCAGCCAGCCCTTAAGTTCTTTGTTGGGGACGAAGAAATTGAGGTGCATACCAGATCCCTAACGGTTCAAGAAATCCTAGATGACGCGGGTTTGAAACCCGCCAGCGATTATTACCTCATTGAGGTTGAGCCCGGTGGGCAAGGTGAGGTGAAGTACGAAAAGCCTAACGAGACGGTTGAATTGCACGGAGGCGAGCATTTCATTGCGATGCGCCGTAAGGAAGAATATATTTATTTTGTCGATGGCGAGAGATTTGAGTCCGAGCAAGCCTACACGACTGGGGCGATTATCAAGTCCAAGCTCCCGGAAGCCAAGCGAGGCTATGCGTTGTATTTGGAGGGGCATGGCAGCGAACCAGATGTATTGATCAACGATGATACGAGCGTTGACTTGAAGGGAAAAGAACCAAAGCGCTTCTACACCGTACCGCCCGCGAGTTTTGGTGGTGCATGACGCCGTTGGAACAACAATTTGAAATCCTCCGCAACTACCGGGCCGAAACAAGCTTGCAGAAATTGCCAGACGGGTCGCACCTGGTCATCGTACCGGGTATCATGCTCCCTGACGGTTGGTCGAAGCCAACGGTGAATGTGAGGTTCGTCGCGCCAGTTGGATATCCGTTTGCCCGCCCGGATTGTTTTTGGACGGATTCCGATTTGCGATTGCGCAATGGCAATGTACCTCAAAACACAGGACCCAATCCGATACCGCATATTGGACCTGGCCATCTGTGGTTTTCCTGGCATCTGTCGTCGTGGAACCCGAACGTCGATAGTCTGCTGACGTACCTACATGTTATCAAACGCAGATTGCAGAATCCACAATGAGCCGTCTTGTCCTTACGGCTGACCTGTTATCCCGTTTGCGCTCCGACCTGCTCCACGGCGAACAGGAAGCCTCGCTGTTCTATTTGGACGTTCGGTTGAAATCGCTGGCCGACTTGCTCGCATCGTTGTCCGAGAGTCCCTTGAGCCCCCTTCAAGTTCATACTCTATGCGAACCTCGACTCGCGCCCAACTTCGGCCTGAGTTCGTTGCACTTGCAGGTCAGCGAGGCGCCAGTCAGGTGAGTCCGTTATCTTTGTCCATACCCACCCTTTTTCGTATAACGAGTTCTCAAAAATCGACGATGCTGGTGAAGAGGAACTCGCAGCATTCTTGCAACGGCGCGTGCCCAAAGCGAGGCACGCCGCAATGTTGCTTACGCCTGAAAAGAGCATCGCCCGTGAACTGGGCCTAAAGAAGCCGCTGAGAGTCATTGGAGTTGGCACCAACGTAACTTGGAGCGATGATTCTTCAAATAATGAGATTCATACCCAATACGACCGGCAGGTTCGCGCGTTCGGCGTTGCTGGACAGAAGATTCTACGTTCTATTCGCGTCGGCATTGTTGGCTTGGGTGGGACTGGTTCAATTGTGTTACAAGCACTTGCACATTTAGGCGTTCAAGATTTTCTGCTGCTTGATCCAGATACTGTTGAAGAAACGAATCTAAACCGCCTCGTCGGAGCTACACCCAAGGATCTCGGCCTACCCAAAGTGTCCGTTGCACAAGCTTGGACTCAACAAATCAATCCCGACGCACGAATTGAGGGGCGCCAGGATAGCGTGATCAAAGCCACCGTCGCTAGGTCGCTGGCAGATACAGACTTTGTATTCTCTTGTACCGACTCGCACGGCAGTCGTGCCATCTTGAACCAATTAGCCTATCAGTACCTCGTACCAGTGATCGATATGGGCGTCGTCATCGCGGCACAGGAAAAACACATTACGCACGTTGCCGGTAGGACCCAACTGCTTGCCCCAGGCATAGCGTGCATGGTCTGCGGCAACCTACTTGATCCCGAGGACATTCGACGCGACTTACTAACCGACTTCGAGCGCCAAGCTGATCCATATATTCTCGGCCAACCTGAGCCAGCACCAGCAGTCATTTCTCTCAACAGCACGATTGCGTCCCTCGCCACTACAATGTTTCTGAATACTGTCACCGGGATTCCGGGCTCGGCACGGTTTCTAAACTATAATGCAATGACCGGTGTGTGCCGTCCTGCGTCTTGCGCCCCTCACCCATCCTGTATAGTCTGTTCGTCCTCAGGAGCACTTGCCCGCGCAGACGAGTGGCCACTACCTGCTCGCCAGGACTGAAGCATGGATTACGCCCCGCGCCAGAACGTTTTGCAGGTCGGTTCACTCGACATTGGCGACATAGGCACGCACGCTTTTCACGTACGCGGCCTTAACTTATTGCGGATAAACGTAAATGAAGTATCAAAGGCGTTGAATGAGGCACGTGCTATCCTAATTGCCGAACCGGAAGGAAGGATGGGATTTGTTAGACAGTGCTTCACACGTTTGAAACCATCGGCTGTGGATTATGGGCTGTCAATTGCTGCAATCGCAGCTTCCAACGACCATTTCAAGTTGATTCAACGCCTTTGGCGAGAATTGCAGATTGGTCATCCTGAAACAATCTACCCTTTGGAGGCTATTGAAAATGCTGCTGAGTATATTGGTCATTTTGATTCCGGGCCACCTTTAGGAGATCCCAAGATTGCAACAGCAGGCTTCTCGCTTGTCACCGAAAGTGCGACATTTGCTTGGGCGCGCTTTCTGCGATTGCGACCGAATCTACCTTGAGTCGCTGGTCGGTGGGAAAGCTTCACTCGGAGTGTTTTGCGTTCATGCATGGCTCAAGCAGTTGACTGTTGGGCCTAGGCCCTTGCCATTCTTCATCAAGTTCGACTCACCTAAAAGAATAGACAAAGAACGTTGGAATTACGTTCAATACGCCGACTTCTATATACCCTTTTATCTTCGACCAAACATTGATCGTGAAAGATGCGTGAAGATGCAGGGGCTGTCGGCGATTGTAGGAAACTTTGTTGAAGACGCGCGACCACTGAGATCAACATTACGGTCAAGCCAAGGGCCAGGGGTACTCTTCTCATTGTTTGAGAACAGCTTGAAGGGGTTTCGAGCGCAGCCCTCTGATGGAAGTCTGCAAAGGACGATGGATTTGGATAGTTTTGTGAAAGAGCGGGCCCGAACGGCCGAAATTAACAAACGGATAATTAAGCGCGCTACAGAGCTTGGCCTTAGGCTGTCGCCGGAGAAAATCGAAGAGCATCTTGTAGCAGCGATTAAAGGCATAAAACTTCCTTGCCATCCATATCATGGCGACTTACATTCCGGCAACATAATGGTTCGGGGAAAGGATGCAATTCTAATCGATTTTTTTAGCGTCCGAGACGGCCCACTCGCAGCCGACCCAGCGGCTCTTGAGGTAAGTCTGGTTTTTGGCACGGATGATAGTGATCATCCGAATCAATTCAATGGTTGGAAGAGATTCGTAAACGAACTATACGGGCGAGTGCCAATTCTCCAACCACCGCTAGCCGAAAGAAGACCTGATTCGTTCTCGTGGCTCCGGAGGGCCATTCGCGAGATTCGCCACGTTCTACTCGGGTGCGAATGCCAACATAATGAAGCCGCAGCAATTCTCGCGGCTTACCTTATCCGATTCGCTCGTCTTGGGATGAGACAGTTAAAGGATCGTGAAATCGGAGAGATTGATATGAAGGAACTGATCCTCTCCCGACATGCTTATGCACTTGTCGTTGCTGAGCGGATAGTGCGGGCGATCGCTGGCTCCAAGGTGGCAAAAGGAGGCAGTTAATGAGTGATCGGGTGACAACCGTTGCTTTCCGAGGAAAGGTAGAGAATCGCGACGCTGTCGCCCCACTATTATCCGCTAGTGGTGACGTGGCGGTAGTGGAGCGCGGCAAGCCGCGTCTCCTGGTGATGCGCTGTCCCTGTGGGTGCGGAGACGACTTGCTCGTCAATCTTGATAACCGTGCTGGGCCGGCTTGGCGGTATTATCTGAATCGTTTCGGCCTGACTTTATTTCCATCATACTGGCGAGATTCCGCGTGCGGGTCGCACTTCATTGTTTGGAACAGTCACATCTATTGGTGTATGGGCTGGGAAACCGCCGAGAGTGAGACTTGGATGGTATCAAAATCTATTGAGGAAGCGGTTTTAGCAGCGTTACCCGCCGACCGTTTCATTAAATACGATGATCTTGCGTATCAGCTCGACTTGATTCCCTGGGAGGTGCTACAGGCTTGCCGCCAACTCGTGAAACGAGGGGTCGTAATCGGGAATGTGCGGCCACGAAGTGGAGAGTTTCGTAAAACCGAGGCTAGTTCAGGAATAGGGGATTGAATCAACGGAGATACGGACTTGAACGAAGCAGTTACTTGTCGCGAATACGTGGTTCTCTGGCTCGTTAGGCGAACTCTTGCAGGGCCTGCATCTTCACGGAGGCGATCGCAAGTCAGAACGTCGGTGCGAGGGAATGAAGTTGACACGGCTTTCCTTCGGCTACAGGACGTGGCAGCGGTGCGACAGATGGTCCAGCACGGCACGAGTCAACTGCGTGCAACCGAAAACTTGTGCCGCATTGTTCAAAGTGCGGAGATTCGTCGTCTCAATGACGCTGGTTCGCTCGTAGGTCCTGTCGACCACGTCGCAGGGCAACTCCCAGCCAATTTGCCCGATTCTTGGCAACTGGCGTCACCGTATTGAGGGTACTGGACCCTATTGGCAAGAAGTTCGGCACGCACGGTCCGCTATGAGTATCACATTTACTGGACCCGTCGCGAATCCAAAACGGTAACACTTTGGGCTGTTGATCGCCAATGGCATTGGGACGTGAAAAATGTGCCAAGCAAGATAATCGCCAAAGCACACACGGCTTAATGCCGACGCTTTGCAGCCTTGCGCACGTCTTCAATACTCGTCTTGCCGGTTTCCTTCCGCATCGTTTCCAGCTTGGCGTTTGGTGAAAACTGCGGAATCGGGCCTTCCGGCAGATTCTTGTTAAGCGTGTCGCCACGCTTCTGTTGAATCTCTCCGGTCTTCGGCGGCGTCTTGTCGCGATGGCGACCATCTAAGCCTGGCTCTTTCATTGGGTTTCCTTTCCTAATCAAATCGAGTGAATCTGCCAATAATGCCGCCCGCTACGGCATCGGTCAAAACATTATAACAATCGGTCCAATTAAATCCAATAGACTCGCAGGCTAACTACAGTCGCCGAGCCGCTAAATTCGCTGCCGGTCCCCACGCCGATCAGCCCCATGACCGCACAGCGCATCGCCTCCGGCGGCTTGTCCCACGCCGAAACTGCGCGTTGCTGATCGGTATTAAGCGAGGCCACCGTGAGACATTTGGTGCCATCGTTTTGCAGCGCCAGTGCAGCGCGCTCCTCTTGGCAGAAGTCGCACGCAACGGCAGTAGCAGGTAGGATAGGAGTTGCGTCAGAATCAGCGGTTGGTTCGATTCCCGCAGCCGAAGCGCCGGCAATCGAATCGGCTTGGGATGGTCTCAACCCCCACGGTTTCCAGAATTCTCGCAGCGCGAAACATGACCTTGAGACAGAAACGTCACTCCTCTCGGAGACGAGAAGGACAAAGTAATATGATGTTACTTTGGTCGGAGTGCGGTATCCGGCCGCGAAGGTTTATTTCTTAGCCGCCAATCCCGGAGAAGTGAAGCGCACGTGGCCAGGTGCAGCCCGGCCCCACAGCTGATGTTGCCTCTGGAGCCTCGCTCTGGTCTCGACTCTCAGTATTTCCCGAATTCGCTGTTTTGCAGGTTCGGAAGTTGCGAAGTTGCGTAGACGGCTGCCTCAGCTTATGTTTCCACGCGGAAAGTGATACAATCTTCCCCACAGATCGTCTCGGGGGCCACAGGCGGTCGCTGACCGCATCAGGGCAGACGCTTATCGACCTCCGATGGAGATTCTCCAACACGCAATAGGTGCGCCCATGAGCATCGTCGTCCACTTCCGGCCATTGAATTCAGGGTCTATTTGGAACCTCCACGCCTGGCAGCTCGCATGGGACGGAAATGCAGTCTGGGACCCAACCGGCATGGCTGCTGGCGACCTCGTGAATTTTCAGTTTCCCGACGTTGCTGACCCGCGAAAACTGAACTTCAAGTTTCGGTCGCGCGTGATCGGCACGAATACCACAGCATGGGAGCCGGATGATTTCATTCGACAGGTTGTTGACCTGACGGCGAGTGAACTGTGGACGTTTCCAGCCACACGTAGGATCCTATATCGAGAGCCCAATCCCCCCGGGCTCACCTTTCGGGCGGGCGACGCACTAACGTTCCACGTGATCACGCAAAGCCGCTTCCGCGGGGGAAGCCTCTACGCATGGAACCCGTACGGTCCCCCGGAGCAGGTGAGCTTCTTTCCCGAGACGTTGCGGGATGACGCGGCGGGCGTATCTACGTTCGCCGTTACTTTGGCAGACTGGATGACGGAGGGGTTCCATTTGAAGTTGGTCGGTCCTGGCCCGGCCGACAAGCGGCTCTGGGAGCCCGATGCCGGCAATCGCGTGTGGCGGCCATCCGATGGGACCGCTTCTCTGGCTGAAGAGCGGACAATGCGACGTGCGGAGCCAACCACTGACGCTAACGGCGCTGGACGTGGAGGTGCTGATGTCCGCCACCCTGTCGCCGCCGTCGTTGACATTGCAGGATGTGACAGAGGAGCAGACATTCGCTTTCGATCCCGTGGCGACTCGACCCTACGCCGACAATCCATTATTCCAGGTCACCAGCTACAGGCCTTCGATCTATCCCCAGGCCGGCTACAACTTGCAGGCCAGTGGCGGGGAAAGCCCGCCTATCAACCGGCCATTCCCCGCCAATCCGGCGGACTTCAAGCAGACATCGCGGTTCGCGCTCGGGGCCGGCGCTTGGGTAAAGGACTTTCCACCCGTGACGACTGCGAATCTGGTTATCGTTCCCTTAAGCGACCAAAGCTTTAGTTCTGGGTTGAATGTGGTACTCGCCATCGGTAATTCCGCGCCGTATGCCACGCTGCCCGCCGCCAAGGGCGCGGAGATGCAGTGGCAAGTATCCATCCCGGTTGCGCAATCTACGACCACGAGCCTTCGGCTGTTGCCGGCGGGCGCGGCCGAACGTACTCCGTATGCGTGGATCGACACCGGCCGCTACTTTACCCCCTCGGCAATTGCTCCGACCTACTTCACGACCGAGGGCGTATTCGGAGTCACGTCGCGAGGAAAAACGGAGTTCGCCGAGCCCGCTCCAGGCCGCCAGGCACTGATGGCGTCGGCGTTCGGCCCTGCCGTGGCAGCGAGCGGCGTGTTCGGGGCCGGCGAGCTTCCTCATGGAGCCACGATCGCGGGAGACCGGGTCTATTTCATCGTACATGCGCCGCACGCGGTTTACGCTACGCTAGTACTTGTGCCGCCCGGCGCAACGACGCGCCGTGAAATCCCCATGTCGCTCACGAAGGACACGCTGTATTGGTGGTGCATCATGCCCCTGGCGGATACGTCGGCCGGGACGCGATATCACTTCGTGCTCAACGACGACTTGGAAGTCATCGACCCCGCGGCGCGCGAAGTCCGGGATAGCGGCAGTTTCGACGTGCCGTTTAATTCCGACCCAAATGATGCGAGCATCTCCTGGTCGCTCGTGTTGGACATCGCGCCGGTGTGGGCCGCGGCGCACGTCCAACCCTGGCAGACTATGGGGTGGGAATCGCTGCTGGTTTACGAGATGCACGCGCAGCGGTTCACCGACAAGAGCCCTGGCGGCAAGACTCCCTTGGAACTGCTCGTCGACGAGCTCCAACCAATCAGCCGACTCGGCCAGGTGGGATATTTGCGGGCGCTGCCGGTCGCCGCCTTTGAACTACTGCCCGTGCAGGAGTTCAGCAGCGCCATCTCCTGGGGTTATGATCCGTCGTTCTACTTTGCAGTGGACGGACACTACGGCGGCAGCATGTCTTTTGCGAAGTTCGTCAACGCCGCCCACGCAGCCGGGAGAGCAGTGCTTTTAGATGTCGTTTACAATCATTCGCTCGGATCGCCGCTGATGAAGATCGCGCCGGACGTCTACCGCAACGGTGACTACGACGGTGACCGCATGAATTGCGGCCATCCCATGGTGGGTGAATTCCTGCCAGGCCACAGTTTATTTCTCTCGCATGTTCAACCTCGACGGCTTCCGATTCGACGACACGCAAACTATCGTAACGCGGTGCCAAGGCGGGTGGGAATTCTTGGGAATGATCCGTCGGGCTATACGGACGGCAGCCGCGGCAGAGGGTCGCCGTTGGCCTTACTGCGTGGCTGAGAACTCTGCCACGAGTCCCTGGGACATCTCCAATCCAGGTTACGGCGTCATGGACGGCCAATGGCACATCGACGAAGTGTACCGAATTCGCGATGCGAGCTACGACGTCTGGCACCAAGGGTGGGATGACTCAGGACCGCTTCGAACGGAAATGAACAATCCCGCCTATTTCGGCCGGCCGTTCCACCAGGCCGTACGCTTCGGCGAATCGCACGACATGGTGAGCGAGCAGGATGCCGGAAATAAGAGAATTGCGGCCCGTCCGCCCTACGGTCAGGGCTGGCAACTTGCAAAAGCCCTTGGAACGCTGACGCTGCTCTCCAACGGTATACCGATGCTTTTCATGGGCCAGGAGACGGGAGAGACGAGCCCCTTCTCGTTCGACAGTTCGGCGCCAGCGCTCAATCCACAGGACGCCGACCTGCCTCCCGCCTCCGCCAGCGACAGCACCCGCGTCCTCGCCTGGTTCCGGCAGATCATGGGATTGCGCAATGCCCCGGCGCAAGGACTACAGGGCGATTCGAATTACCAGGCTGTGCAGACGGGCAACCGCACGATCGCGTTTACCTGCGGTCGCGACCAACTGCTCTTTGTCGTCGTCACACTCGGCACACCCGACCAACAGCAGGACAGCTCCTGGCTGGGACTTCCGCCGGGAATCGCGTACAAGGAGATCTTCAACTCATCGTGGCCGGTGTTCCAGGTTGAGTCCGAGCCGGAACATGCCAACGGCGGCTATGACGCGCGGATTTATTCCGGTCAGATTCTGCAGTTGCCGTTCATGGGTGCCGTGATCCTCCAAAGAGCCTGACCGTCATTGCATCGTCACTGGCGCGGGCGCGTGCCCGCGGCTTGAGAGTCCGGCGGACAAGTAATTGTCGTCGAACACCGGCGTTCAATTGCATAAGACGCGCCATCCGCAGCGATAACTGCTTGGAGCTCATCGCCGCGGCCGTCCGTCGCTTCCTTACCGCGGCGAGCGAGGAGTCGCTATGCATCGCGCCTGACAGCCTCTCCCAAAACCGCTTCGCAGAGGGCTTTCGAAGTTGGCTGCGGAGCGAGCTATTGGATACCGAGGCTTTCGACACCGTGGCGTATACTCAAAGTCTGGGCGCATCGTGGCGGAACTCCTACAACCACCAGGGGCCGCACAGCAGGTTTGGTTACCAGACCACCGCCGACTTCGCCGTTCAGGCAGCGTTAACCGAGACTCGCAGCGACCGCCGATTGTTCAAAGTCGCACGCTGCAACTTTGAAGCGCGGATTCAGCGGTTCAGGTTTTTCAATAATCGTGCAGTCACGTGCTTTCCGTGCCGAGACCGGGGTCAAATGACCGTAATTAGGCAACTTTTCACATTCGCATGGACTCAAGAGACCATCGCCCAAACGAATTGCAAACCTATGAGGACAATTGACGGTTTCGCCGGGGAGACTTACATTTTAATTCGTCGTTGTCTTGCTACTCGATTTTTTCTCAGGCTTGTCTGGCGATGCGCTAGTGCCGTCGCAACTCAGCACGAACAATCGATGTGTTCCTCTATTATTATCCTGGAGAAAGTTAATTATGCTTCGATTCAGCAAATTGTCCGTCTATCCCTCGCTATTCATGCTCCTTCTGGCGATCAGCGTGTCCGCTCAGCCGGTTAATGGCAAAGAACCTGTCGGTGGCGTGGAGCCGGTCAACAAATGGTGGAGCATCTCGGACATTGATTTCGTGTCGCAATATGGCAGTCTCGCCACTGGCAACCAGCATCAACAATCGCAATTTGCTTGGATGACCTTCGCACGAGTCAACCAACAAGTAACCGCCCCTGCAACTCAACTGAAGTTTTCGCAATGGGAGCTATGGGCGAGCGATTCCACTACTTTTACGCCCGATGAACCTCGGTTCAACGCAGCCAAATTGAACCGCACGCGACCACACCTTCAGCCCATCCAGCAATTGCGAATGTTTTCTCCGCATTCGCTCAATCGAGAGCTCAGCCCATTCCCCAAGGTGGGACAGGAGGTTACCCGCAATTCCATTTCGTACGATTACATCATGGATAAAAAACTCAATTCGCAAATAGGAATCGCGGCCTTCCTGGGCCAAGCAGGCAACAAGATCGAGTTTCCGCTAGCCGCCATTGAGACCAAAGCTGTCTGGCGCCAAGGTTCAATTGCGGGTGCCTATCAGCTCGGCGGGCTCTCGCTTACAGGCATACACCTGATGGTGAAGGTCAAACCTACTCCCAAAAGCCCGTTCACTGACAATCGTCCGAGTTGGTTCTGGACAACCTTTGAGCTTAAGTCGAACGACGGCCTCGCTGCCGCGCAGAAGTTTATCACCTACGGAGATTCATTGCCCGCAAATGAGTCTCAATCTCTTCTTCAGCAAGCGGGTCTCGGACCGACACCATTCATCAACTACGTCTGCAACGGTGCGCAAATCCAGTTTTTCGACGATAACAACTCCGCAATAATCCTTGGCAACACCCAATTGGAGGCCGGCTTTGCGAGTCCCCCAGTCTCAGACCCGACAAAATGGAAGAAATGGTCCTCTTCCTGCCATTCTTGTCACGCACAAGCGTCGAGCGCAATCGATGGTGCCCGCTTGAACGTTTTTAACTTTACTGCCCCAGTTGGTCCGCTCAAAGGAAATGACCTACCTGGTGCCACTTACAGATCTTACGACTTCGATTGGGCATTGTCTTTGGCTCAATAATCCGGCTACGGCAAGCATCGCTTGGCGCGACGCAAGTCAGAAATCGTGTTTGAATGATATCCCTGTTGACCCTCTTGCGAAAGACGAATCTTCAATGGCACACAAAATGGTAGGCGTCCACGTTCCAGACTGGAATGAAGTGAAATCGTACTTCACGGCCGATGATGTTCAGCACATGTTGGCGGCGACTGGCTTGGATTTAAGTGATTGTAGCGCCGTGCTGCAAAATGCGGCGGCGATTTATCAACAGGTTTCTACGGGCAGGATGCCGCCAGGCAACCCATGGGGGCCGGATAAGGTCAACGGATTCTTCGCCTGGTGGAAGAGTAATCCAGTATGCCCATCGACTGCCGGCGGCTCTACGTCGCCAAGAGTTTCAATTTGCTCTCAGTCAATCATCCGAGTACAGGATATGACTGATTCGCAATGGCTGGCGTGGGACCTCACCAACCCGCCGACTTTCTTTCTGGTCGGTACAGTTCAAGTTCCTAATCCCGGAGTTGACCCAGTTTTGACGGAAAAGTTCCCGCAAGGAACCCCCGGAAATCTAATAATGGTCGATTTGCATTTGGTACAGCGCCCTGGACTTTGGCCGCAGCACGTGGTCACGAAGTTCGCTGAGTTTGAGAAGCCCGGCGTGCAATACGATCTGTGCGACGTTTATCTTGGGAAAAACCGTGTTGCTGCTTTGCATGTTGCAAAGCTTTAGCGAACCCATTGAAACGTCAAGCCGCTGTTTTGAATCACAGTTTCGAAAGCCACCAGGTGGGTGTATGTCGCTCAATGCGAGACATTCGGAAAAACGGGCGTACAACCCTAGCTTCTTGATTACGCCGCAGCGTCAGCCGTACAACAACTGCTACAACTAAGGTCGGCAATTAAAGCACTCAATTCGTGTAACCTTGATTTCACGTAAGATGGGTCTCGCATGCGTAGTTAATTGAAAGCCGAGAAGCTTTGCAATTACTTGACATTCCACTAGAAAAAACTATGAGCAACGTACTTATTCAAGTCAATGGCAGCGGCGCTGGCGACGGTTTCCTCGTAGCACCGGACGGCGCGAGAACGTTCCAAGTGCCCCTGGCTCTCAGCACCAATGACGGCAGTACGGTGGTCGCAACCGTCGCTGCCACATCCAACGGGGCCGGTATCTCACTGCCCAGTGGGCCGATCAATATCGGTCCGGCGGCAACCACCCTGATGGTTCATGCAATCGCCCAGAGCAAGTCGCGAGGCGACACAGTGATCAACGTTCGCGTCGGCGGCGTAACGACCTCGTTCGCCTTGACGGCGATTCGTAACCCACAGATTGGCTTTCGCGGCCGGTTCGAGGCCCGGTTCGCCACGGATGGAGACTATTACAACAATCCCCGAGGTAACGACGGGGGCACGGTCGGAAACGCAGGCGCACCCGGTTGGACATGGGCTCTGGAAGGTGAACCAGATTTCGTGCCGGCCGACAGCGTCGCCAACCCGATCGACAAGCCGATAGGCAGAGTAGTGCGCTTCAACAATCCGGTGTCCCTCCGGTCATTCGTGGCTCCAGTCGCTACCAAGGTTAATGAAATCTCGGGAACTACCGCTACGGGAACGGAGGTGTTTACGTCGGGCGATCCAGTAATTGGAGCAACGGTGAATCTCGGCCCGAATACCTATCTCGCCTGCAATCAACCAAGCAATCCAGCCGACCCTCTGCCGACCGAAACGTGGGATGCCGGTTTTGAACCGATGAATGTTTTCGAATGTCACATTGACGGCTTGTTTTCGGGAAAGTCGGCAGCGCTGACGGATCGACCGCAGGCACAAGGCTTTATTACTCCGCTTGACGCCGCGGAAAAGGCGATCCCCCAGTTTACTGACCCTATTTCGGGGGCCGCGGGAACGTTTATCGACCAAGCCACGTTTGAGACGAGGCGATTGAAAGTGCTTCAAGATGCTTTCAACATGCTGAGCCCCGCGGACCAGACGGGCACGACCGCGGGCCGCAACCTGAGCACACGGATTGCCCACATTACTCCCAATGCGCAAGGCCGATCCTCAACGTTGCCGAGCGGCTGGGACGGCAAGGAGGAGTACAGCGGGACCGTCAACGACAGCATCGTGATAACCGCGGGCCCGTCGAGCGTGATGTCGTATTTCACGAGTTTCACGGCGTTTTCATTCTTCGCGAAACTCTTCACCTTCCACAACGACGAGTTGTGCGGCTACGTGCATGGCAGCCTCAGCGCCAATGTGCAAGCCCGCGCGGCCAGGGCCAAGGGTTTGCTCAGCCAGATTCGCTGGACCAAGATGGGGACTGCCGCGGAGCGCAAGGCACTTGCGCCATTTCGCTCGCACCGCAACCTCGTCCGACTTCCTCCACGGCGCTGGGCCTCGACATGTATGGCATTCCCCAAGTGCCGCCGGAGTTCGCAGCCAGTCCCTTGACGGAAGCACGCTTCCTGCTCAAGGCGGCGGCCGAAATCGAGCACGGCTTGCTTGTTCAGTATCTTTATGCCTCGTTCTCGATCACCAAGTTGCCGGTACCGCAAGGCTGGGCACAACGGATCATAGGTATTGCCGTTCAGGAGATGTTTCACCTCATCAACGTGCAAAACTTGCTGCTGGCGCTCAAGAATGACTCGTTTGAAACCTATTTCGATCGCGCAAATTTCCCCTTACCGCCGGAACACGTTGGGTTCTATCCGTTTGCGTTTCGCCTGGAGCCGTTTGGCGGAGATTCACTGTCGAAATACGTCTCGGCAGAGAGTCCGCTACCGGAATTCGTGAGCGATGACGGCCTCCGCGCTGAGCTGGAGGCAGTGATCGAACGTGCTGAACAGGTCACCGCCATGCGCACCTTCGGCCATGTCGGCAATTTGTATGCGTACCTGTACTGGCTCTTCCTGCCATCCGACAACTTCGTGGGGCCCTGGACAAACTTCCCTGCCGATTGGTTTCATTGCTAACTAGTCGAACCGTGATTTAGGCGACGGGAGTGACCCATGGTTGTGACCGATGGCTTGGCTGACGACAGCAGACTCCAATGGGCACTCGACACTGCATCCAAGGTCAAGCGTAGCTGGCAAAGCGGCGTCTCGCCGAATTTAGCTCACGTCCTGGAGACCTGCCCGGAATTGAGTAAGCACCGCACCGTCGTAATCGAACTGGCCTACGAGGAATACTTGTTAAGAAAAAAGGCCGGTGAGACGCCAGACCCTGGCGAGTTCTCGCGTCGTTTCCGCTCCTTTGAGCGGTCGATTGAGTGTTACCTTGCCGTCCGCAGCTTCGTTGACGCTGACAGCAGTTGCGCGGCACTCCATAGGGATGTCGTCTGGCCGGAGCCCGGCGACCACTTTTTGGGCTTCAAACTGCTATGTGAGATCGGGCGTGGTGCGGCGGGACGCGTATTCTTGGCCGCCGAAGACGAGTTGGGCGGACGCCGGATAGCCCTGAAGTTGACCGTGGAAGGTGGACATGAAGCGAATATCCTGGGCAGGTTAAAGCACGCGAACATCGTTCCCGTCCACTCGATCAAGGGAGACGAAGCAAGCGGCCTCACCGCCTGCTGCATGCCGTATCACGGGCAGGCAACGCTCGCCGCCGTGGTCGATTGCGTGTATGCCGAACATCGGCCGCCGGAACGAGCATCGTCGATCTTGGCCGCGATAGCTTCCGTTAATGAGGTCGCGGATCTCCGGGACACCCAACTACCGGCAAACCGCGTTCTTCTCAGCGGTTCTTATGTGGAGGGAGTAGTGCTCGTTGGTGCCCAGCTTGCCGAGGCGCTGTCACACGCGCACGCCAAAGGCATTGTTCATCGCGACTTGAAGCCTTTGAACATCCTCATGGCGCCGGAGGGACGGCCGCTGTTATTGGATTTCAACCTCTCGGTAGATAACCAGAGCCCCATCTGGCGGATCGGCGGCACATTGCCGTACATGGCGCCGGAGGAGTTGTCCGCCGTTGTGAAGGCCCGCGGCACCAAACGGCAGTGTGACCCCCGCAGCGACATTTTTTCTCTCGGCGTAATCCTTTACGAAATGCTCGCCGGCGTCCTGCCGTTTGGCTCCATTAGCCAAGGACACGACCTTGAGACGGTCGCCGTCAAACTTCGCAAGAGGCAAAAGAAAGGACCGCCGCCGCTGCGGCAGCGAAACCGCCGAGTTGACAAACGACTTGCTGCTCTGATTGAGAGTTGCCTAGCGTTTGACCCCGATCTCCGCCCCGCCACTGCGGACGCGCTGGCGAGCGCGTTGCGCAAGGAACTGTCGCTCACGCGGCGAGCCAACCGCTGGGCGACTGCCCATCGCGAACTTGTCTTGGCGATGATATTGGTGGTGATGCTGATAAGCACAGGCGTGGGATCGTATTTCATGCTCCGTCCTCCTTACGCCGTCCGCCAGTTCCGGCAGGCGATTGTCTACTATCACACGGGCCAGGATGACATGGCGCTGAAGTGCCTGAATGCGTCACTCGATGCCGATCCCGCCAGCAGCGAGGCGCTCATCGCACGCGCCCGCGTACGCGAGCACCGGAACGAATTCCAACTGGCGTTTGCCGACTATGACGCTGCGGACAAATTGGCGCCGAGTCCGGAATTCGCCGCCTGCAAGGGTTACTGCCTGAATCAACTCAGTCAAAACAATGCGGCCGCTACGCTATACCGCCGTGCAATCGGCGGCGGATACGCTTCACCAGCCGTGCTGAATAACCTTGGCTACAGCTTGCTGCAACTTGGTAAGTTGGACGAGGCCGAAGAATACCT
Organism: uncultured Planctomycetia bacterium; assembly: GCA_963707295.1. Classification (GTDB taxonomy): domain Bacteria; phylum Planctomycetota; class Planctomycetia; order Pirellulales; family Thermoguttaceae; genus JANXQG01. Next base: position 1,658,274 of record CAVPPL010000004.1, on the reverse strand, counting down.
CCAAAAGGCAGCGCAAGCCGACAACGCACAAGCTTCGCACCTCAATCTCGTTGTCGTTTACGTGCGAAAGGCGCTTGCGGGAAAAGCGATACCGCCGGCGGCGTTCGTTCATGCCCGTCGCGCCGACGAGATCGGACGGCCGTTGGGGGAACTTTACCGCAATCTGGCATTGTTTTATGCACTGGCTGCAACGAAGAACGCTAATTGGGAGCATTCGGCCGTTGACTTCGTCGCTAAGGCGGTAGCACACGGCATTGACCCTCTATCCCTAAAGTCCGACCCGATATTCTCCGAGATGGCAAAGACTTCGGCCTTTCAGGATGCCATAATCGCACCCGGCAAACCACAGGGGCCGGTCAAGGCGTTGCGGGTGCTCGACCCGGCGGCCGCGGATCTCTAAGCGCGGCGGCTTTATCTATCGGGGCGATTCGGGGGTTGACCAGTCGCTCCGCCGCTTCCAAAACCGGGTCAGCCACGTCTTATCGCTCACGCCGCGGACTGACCGCGCCATCTTGGCATTCATGCGGCCCGGAATGGCATTGGTCCATTCATTCGATCGCGCGCCCATATCTTCGCGCCGTTGGCAATTAGGAAGGCGGGCACCTAAGCCCATTCGCCTCTCCGCGTCTTTCAAAACCCACAGGGAAGCCCTATGCTGCGCGCTAAGCCGTCATCTCGTCGTCCTCGTCGATCGTATCGCCCGCTTCGATTTGAGCCGCTGGAGAACCGCGCCCTGCTCAATGCTGGAGGTATCGTTGGCGCGTCTTCCAATTCATCGGGCGGCGCTCGCCCCTATATTACGCTTAACGTGGTAAATGAGATCGCCGATGTTTGGGATTTCCAGGGAACGGTTACCGATAAAAGTGGCCCGACAGCAGGTCTGATAGTCAACTTCGGTGGCGTGCTGACGAAATACGGCATATCGGCGACAGTGAATGCCGACGGAAGCTATTCCACATCCGACGAGATTCGAAGCCTCACGGCCGGTACGGCTACTGCGCAGACCGTAAACGCCGCAGGAACGCCATCCAACGTGGCGATGGACCTGATCGACAGTGGGAACGTCCCGCTCGGGGCTTCGGTCGAGAGTGGCCTTTCGACCAGCCCGTCAACATCGGCCGCGGCGGCCACGATTAGTACGATCGCCGGTATTTCCCGTTACTTGGGCGATGGCAGTGCCGCGATCGACGCCTCGCTGAATTCACCACAGGGCGTGGCCGTCAACGCCTTCGGAAACCTCTTTATCGCCGACACATATAACAACGTCATTCGCGAGGTCAACTCCTTCAGCGGGAATATCACTACGGTCGCGGGAAGCGGGATTTGTGGTGACAGCGGCAACAATGGTTTAGCAACTGCTGCCGAATTGAATGCGCCCGACGGTATCGCCGTTGACGCTGCCGGAGATTTGTTTATAGCCGACAGCGGCAATTGTGTCATTCGCAGAGTGGACCACGCCACCCACGTCATAACTAGCATTGTCGGCGACGGGAGCTATGGCTTTAGCGGCGATGGCCAGGCCGCCACCGCCGCGGAATTAGGCTGTCCTAACGGCGTCGCTGTAAACAGCGCTGGAAATCTACTTTTCGTCGCCGATAGCGACAATAACGTGATCCGCAAAATCGATCTGAGTCAGTCGACGCCGTTGATCGTCACCATCGCGGGGAACTATTCTCTAGGCAGCGGCTACAGCGGTGACGGTTACGCGGCCACAAGTGCTCAGCTTAGCAACCCGATCGGAGTTGCGCTAGATGCCAGCGGCAATCTGTTCATCGCCGATACGGGCAACAACGTGGTCCGCGAAGTTGAACACCGCCGGCCTGATTTCGACCACCGCGGGCAACTACGCTTTGGGCTGCGGCTACAGTGGAGACGGCTACGCGGCCACCGGCGCTCAGCTCAACGCCCCCACAGGTGTCGCCGTAGGTAGCAGCGGCGATCTCTTTATTGCCGACAGTGCTAACGACGTTATTCGCAAGGTTGATCCCCTCACGCACACGATCACCACTGCCGTGGGAAATGGCACCTGGGGTTTCAGCGATAACGGCTGTCCAGCCGCCAGTGCTGATCTGACCAACCCAACGTCGATTGCCGTTGACTCGTCAGGCAACCTGTTCTTTAACGACAATGTTAACAACGCGGTGCGCAAAGTTGAACGCATCAACAGCCGAGATCGAGACAATCGCTGGCAACGGCAATGGATTCTATAGCGGCGATGGGGGCACTGCCACGGCCGCCGAGCTTTACAATCCGATGGCGGTCGCGGCCGACCCGGCAGGGAATCTCGTAGTCGCCGACAGCAACAACAACGCCATTCGCCAGGTCGATCTGACCACGGGCGTCATCACCACCTTGGCCGGAAACGGGAATTGGGGATACGGAGGCGACAACGCCGCGGCGACGTCCGCCTCACTGAACGACCCAATGGGTGTCGCCGTCAACGCCAGCGGCGATATTTTTATTGCCGACACGGGCAATAACGTGATTCGCAAGGTCGCCCCCGACGGCACGATTACCACGATCGCCGGAGACTTTGCCTTGGGCAGCGGCTACAGCGGAGATGGCTACGCCGCGACCGGCGCCCAACTCAACGCCCCCACGGGGCTCGCCCTCGATGACAATGGGGATCTCTTCATCGCCGACTCCGGCAACAACGTTATTCGCAAGGTCAAGCTCTCGACAGGCACCATTACCACGGTCGCCGGAGACGTTGCTCTGGGCAGCGGCTTTAGCGGGGATGGCTACGCTGCCACCGGCGCGCAACTCAACGCCCCCAACGGCATTGCCGTGGACGCTGCCGGCAATCTCTTCATCGCCGACACCGGCAACAACGTCGTCCGTAGGGTCAGTACTGAGGGCATCATCACGACGGTGGCGGGCAATTATGCTCTGGGTCCTGGCTACGGGGGGGATGGCTACGCCGCCACCAGTGCCCAATTGTGTATTCCGAACTCGGTTGCGGTAGACGCCGCCGGGAACCTCTTTATCACCGATACCGGCAACAACGTCATCCGCATGGTTGATCCCACGGGCACGATTTCAACCTTTGCTGGTAACTGCGACCTTGGCCCCGGCTATGGCGGGGATGGCCATGCTGCTGCTAACGCCCGATTGGACAACCCCAACGGCATTGTCATCAATGGCAACGGAAACCTCTATATCGCAGACAGCGTCAACAACGTCATTCGCAAGGTCTCGCCACCCTTGTATTGGGACCCAAACCAGACCGGCACCGCCACTGCGGGCGGAGCCGGAACATGGTCTCCGGGCAATGTAAAAATCTGGTACGATCCGATTCTTAATGCGGATGTCGCGTGGAGCCAGGCGAGCAACGCGATTTTTGCGGGCACTGCAGGCACCGTCACGATATCCGGCGTTGTCCAGCCCGCCTCGGTTACATTTGTCAGCAACAACTACCTCGTCACCGGCGCAGCGCCGAGCGACAGCCTCGCAATGGCATCGGCAGGCGTGTTCATCAATGTGGCGGCCGACCAGGCGGAGGTTGATGCGCCCATTACGGGCGACGGCATGCTGACCGTAATCAGCACGGGCGTGCTGTTTATCGGCGGCCCTAATTCCAGCCGCGGCATTGACCTGGAGGCCGGAACGATACAACTGGCAACGGCCGGAACCTGGGCCACCAGCATCCTGATTGTCAATGGCGGTACGCTGAACCTTAACGGCAATAACGTCACGGTCGGAGCTTTAAGCGGTGGCGGGGGCGTGATTACCAACGACAACTCGGCGACGACAAGCACACTTCTCGTGACTCAAGCGATTGCCGCCGCATTTAATGGAAGTATCCAGGACGGAAACGGGATTGTTTGTTTGACCCTTTCGGGCCCCGGCGTCCTCGTACTCCCCAACAACAATGCATTCACCGGCGGCATCGCCGTCACCCAGGGACGGCTCGTTCTAACATCGACCGCCGCCGCGCCGGATGGCACGTCACTGACCATTGGTACCGATGCGCTTGCGGTTTTTGGACCCGGCGCTGTGGCTTCGCCAAGCGATGGCAGCCCGGCGTCGCCACAAGATTCACGCGGGGTTTCCGACTTACACAATACCGGCGGGGCGACTCCGCCCTCCGACGCACCTCCCATAGTGACCTCGATACAGTGCATTGGTCAATCGCTCATTGACGCCAATTCCGCAGCGTTTAGCGTCGTTTTCAGCAAACCGGTAACGGGCGTCACCATGGGAAACTTTGCAGTCAGGGGTGGGCTCGGGATTATCACGTCGCTTAGCGGATCCGGCTCGGCGTATGTGGTCATAGTCAGTGGAATCTATTCCACCGGCAGCGGCGTCGTTGGTCTAGCATTGGTCGGCGCCGCTACTATAAAAGACTGGTTCGGCACGCCTTTGGCCGAAACCGCGATCGCCGTCAATCAGCAATTCACCGTTAACAACAAACTTTATTGGGACCCCTCCAATGCAGGCGGCAGCGGCGTGTGGAGTCCTGGAGTCGCCAACTGGCACGTCGGCAGCCCGAACGGCCCGTTGCAAGGCTGGGTCGATGGAAGCGAGGCGTTTTTTTCCGGTGTCCCTGGAACGGTTCAAATCACGAGCCCGGTGTCGGTTGCAGCAGTAAACTTTCTCGCCGATGGGTACGTGATTCAGGGCGACACAATGACTCTCGTGTCCGGAGCGTCGCAAGGAGCGAGCGGTTCGACCATTGTCGTGACAGCCGGAACGGCGGTAATCAACTGTCAGATCGCCGGCGGCGCAATGACGAAGTCCGGCAATGGGATGCTCGTGCTTGGGGCAGCGAACCTGTATTCGTCCACCACAGTAGCGGCAGGACTCGTGCAATTGCGCAATGGCGAGGGACTGCCTCTTGGGACTTCGCTACTGCTCGACGACGGCGTCGTTAACTTGGGCGGCAATACTGCGGTTCTCGGCGCCGTGACGATAGCTGGCGGGAGCATCGTCGATGGTGTGCTGGCCGTCACCACCTCGATTCAAGTCTATAGCGGAATGGTGCTTGCCGATCTGAGCGGGACGGCCACGCTGCAGAAGCTTGGAACGGGCACCGCCGTACTTATGGGAAGCGACACCTATAAGGGCGGCACCAGCGCTCGGGACGGTATCCTCGTCGCTGCAAATGCCGATTCATTGCCGGCTGGAGCGGTGACTGGCGCCGGGACTGTTGTGGTCGAGCCTACGCTTTACTGGTCGGGCGACGGAGACTGGAATACCGGACAGTGGCAGCTTGCGGACGGGACGCCGACGCCTTGGATCGAAGGCAGCAACGTTGTGCTGGCCGTTGGTTCTCACCTCACAATCTCAGACACCGCCAACGTTTCCGCGATAACCGCTTCAGACGATGTCACGATCGACGGCGGCGCGCTCGCGCTTCCTACATGGGGCGGCACGATTGCGGTCCTCGGCGGGACGGTGACGATCAACTCGCCGCTCGTCGGCGGAAATCTCGTCAAAGTAGGTCCCGGTGAACTTAACCTCAACAGCACGCTGTCCTATACCGGCTCGACGGTCATGGTCGCGGGCATACTTGATCTCATGTCGCCCCTCGCCTCTCCTCCGATGATTTGCGGCGGGCAGGCGATCGGCCCCGGCGCCGTTTTCAGTTCCGCCGGCACATCGCTGTACAACCTTGATCCGGCCATGTTCACTTTGGTTCAAAACATGTACACCGGCGGCGCGATAGGCCGCGCGGACATGATCCGGATTCTCCAAAGTGCAATTGTGAACGACGGGCTTACGCAAAACGTTCTAGGTGCTCTGGTGGCCCTGACCGCTCCGCGGAACGAAGTCTCTCTCAGTATACCGGACTACGTATCCGTGCTCGCCCGTGACATAGTTGACGGCAATCAAGCCAACGAAGTTTTTCAAGACCAGCCGTTGGGGAATTTGGCAGATCAGGGAAGCGATCAAGCGCGGGCCGTCGCGATGGAAGACCTCATTAATAAGTGGTTTTATGGCACCGATTTGCCTGCGGCATCGGGCGCATACTGTGTTACCGCCGGCTCACTGTTCGGCGATAACCCGAACCTCACGCTCGACGTGCCGAGCTCCGCCGACATGCGGCAAGGCAGCGTGGGCGATTGCTATTTCGTCTCGGCGCTGGGAGCGATCGCGGACAGTTCGCCTACAGCCATCCAGAACATGTTCATCGACAACGGCGTCGAAAATGGCGTCCACACATGGACGGTTCGCTTCTACTACGACACGCTGGAAGGTTATGTAGCAGATTATGTCACAGTAAACGACACGTTGCCCGGCTACACTAGCACGATTCCTATTTATGCCAAGTCGGGTCCCAACGGGAGCTGGTGGCTGCCGCTCGTCGAAAAGGCGTATGCCCAATGGGACGAGACCGGCCATGAGGGCCGCGGTGGACAGAACAGCTACGCGAGCCTTAATGGAGGCTGGATGGACACGGTAGATGAACAAGTCCTTGGCCAGGCCGTGGCGGCTTTTTCGCCGCGCAGTTCGGGCGCCCGACAATCGGCCATCGCCGCACTGCAGGCAGGCGCTGCGGTCACGGCAGCCATCTTTACCGACGGCAACCCATTGTTCAATGCGCTGCATCTGGTTTCCGGACACGCCTATCAAGTGGTTAGTTACGACGCGGATCCGCTGAGCGCCGGCTATGGCACATTCCAACTTGCAAATCCTTGGGGCTTCTACGAGCCTAGTCCCTTGAGCTGGTCCGAGCTGACTGAATTCTGTGGAGGAATTGTCGTTGGCGAAACGTCTTCCTCGATTGCCCCAAGCCCGGCGGCGACAAGTACGTCCGCTCAAGCGGTGCGTGTCGCGACGATACAGGCCTTTACTGCCCGGCAATATGCACCGGTTGCTGCCCTGGTCTCAGACATCACATCGCAACGAGATAGTTCGGCATTGGATAACAAGCAAGATTTGCGAATGCGCGCCTTGGACATGCTCATGGCTGGATATGGCATTGCATAGGCTAGCCTGCGCATTCGATTCAAGTTCGCATCACTCTACTTTGAACGCCGGAGTTGCCTTCGGGCGGTCACTGATGGGAACGGCGGACACCGGTCTTCCATTTCGTGCGTCATAATGCAATCAATGAATAGAGGGCAACGATTGCCCTGCGAGTGATTCGTTGTTGACGCTCGTTTTACTCCACCGTTGCCCCGACGACTCGAACCCGAGTTTTGTCGCGGTATTGGAAGCCGCGTCTTTGTTCTCGCAACCGCGCTCGTTTAACGCGTCGCTAAAACCCCTATAGGGCAGCCACTTGCTATGATCGGCAAAAGAATGCGACGCAGACGGCGGAGGATTAAGCACCTCTTACAGCGTCATGCGCTTCGACAAAAGAGAGCCAGAATGTGGCAACGAATGTTTCCTTGGAACTGTTTCCGAACGCACATCTGAGCGAATAGCCAACTACAGCCATCGAGATACCCAGGCATTCGCCAACGTCGTCATTCGATATTGCCTACACATTCGCAAGATGGATATCGAGGTCTTGTTCGGGCGTTGTGCGATGAAACGATGATATGTGCTGAGTCGCTGAACCGATTGCCCTCGGGGTCCACCGCTGAACATACGATCTGCTCACGCGAAGAAGCGGTGTTCTAAGACGCCTCGTGGGTGAGTAGGTCATACGTGTGACCGACATCCCAACTTTCCGACGAACTCGCACCGCGCTGATCGCCGTAATCGCGGGGCACCCAGAAGAGGCTTTGGGCCCGGAACTCTGCTTCCGGCCCCAGAAATCGCGTGGACGCATGACCTTACTTGGCAAATCGCTCTCAACATTGACCTTTCCTGGCCTGTCATGGCGAAATGCTGGCCAAGGTCGCATCGTACTACCTTGAACGGCGAAATGCGATGAATTGATTTTTTCTTGCGGAAGCCTGCGCCCATTTTCTACAACGTTTGGCAATTAACTGTTGGCGGACTCCCTGATTCCAGATCAAAACCTAGAAGCTTCCCATGTACGCCCCCCTCGACTCGCCGTCGCACGCCCTGATTGTTCTCGACGGGGCGCGTCGCACATTGGCCGAAACCGCCGATCTGGACCGGATTAAGGACGTGCGCGATCAAGCGGAGGTAATTCGGCACTATCTAAGAGCCGCAGCGTTGGGGTTGGAGAAGCAAAACCAGGCAGCCGAAGTGAAACTTGTCGCCGAGAGGCGATTAGGCGAACTGTTGCAGAGTCTGCATCTTCACGGCGGCGATCGCAAGTCGGGACGTCGATCCGACGGAATGAAGTTGACGCGCCTTGGCATATCGCGGACACAATCCTCAATGTGGCAACTGGAGGCATCACTTCCGGAGGAACTGTTCCGGGAGTATCTGCGGCAGACTCGGCAGGAAGGAAAGGAACTGACATCGAACGGGCTTCTTCGCATCGCTAGGACGCATGCCGAAGCGGCAAGCCTTTCTGTCCCAATCGAGAACCGTCTGGGGCAGCTAAAGGAAAGGCTCATCGAATTAGCCCAGCAACGGTTATCCTTCTCCTGTATTTACATCGATCCTCCCTGGCCCGGCGGCCGCAAGTTGAAATCCAGATCCGCTGTCTTCGCCAAAGAACTGGCCGAGCTACCGGTACGTCCGCTGTCAAATCGACAGGCACATCTGCATATCTGGGTGACACCAGAGCTACTGGAGCTTGGCGTTAAGATCCTGCAAGCGTGGGGCTTCCGTTACCGTACCTCGCTGGCGAAGACGAAGGCGACCGGAGAATTCGGTCGCTACTGGCAGCAGGCTCACGACATTCTTTTGCTCGGTGTACGGGGCGAGCTAGAGTTCCGCGACTCCTCCATGCCAGGCTGGATTGATGGGGACTTTGCTTCTGGCACCAGGTCGGTGTGCCAAATTCAAAGTCTTATCGAACGAGTCAGTTATCCTCCTTATCTCGAATTGTTTGGCAGCGGGGAGGCTTCGGGCTGGACATCGTTGGCGCCGTGAACGAAACCTGTAGAAGTTAGAGTCCGCTTTCAGCCATGTCAGCTCTTTCTCACACGGCTTACAGCAACGCCAATCGAGGTCTCATACTACTTCGTCTTGCTTCCGCGACGCTGAAGGAAACGGACAGATATCGTCCACTATGGCCGCTCGTCTCATCCGACCAAACCGCTCAGAATCAAGGCAACATCATATTGCCTTGGCGGAATGTACACCGCGTTAAAAATCATCCCGCCATGACCGATTCGGCGTCAAAAAATGACATCGCAGGACAATTGATGCAGCGTGCATGCAGCGCTAAGCACAGCGCACCGTGGCGCGCGAGCGTCGCAAGCGCTGGTGCCATAAGCAATTGCGTGGGAAGCGTCGATGGGTTTGGATCCCGATTCTGCGACTACCAAGCCAAATTGCTGCCTCCAAATTGTTAACGTGACCGCCGGCCGATTTGGCAATCTATCGTGGCGTACCGTGGCCACATCATTGTACTGCACACCAGTAAAGTGGGGGGATGCAAGAGGATTTCAAATAATCTCAAGGCGATTGCAGTGTTTTATATGCAGTGGTATACTCTAGGCTGTATTGCAGAAACTTGCGCGTTCGTCGGGTTTCCCACCGGTAATCCGCGAGAAGGAGCATGTGACGGGAACGGAGTGCATCGAGACGCCGTTGGGCGACACCTTTTGGGTGATCGTCCCTTCAGTAGTCTTACCGACAAGTTTACGCGGTCTTGTGTGGCGTTGATAGCGAACGTGATCCGGTTCAGTAACCGAACAGGCTTTCTAATTTCGATGTTGCTTCGATGGACAAGGCTTTCGTCCTCGGGTAGATTGTAGAAGAGAGGTGCTTGCGATGTTGGAGATTCTAGCAAGTACGCCTGTTTCTAATTCCGTCGTCAGGCAGTTGTTGTCAGAGTTGCGCTTCCTAATTGAACGTCGAAGGGCGATATGTCTTGCGTTCCGCGGGATGCGAATGTTTGTGTATAATCCATACTAGACCCCCAAATGAGCCGTTCGCATGCCCCCAAGAATCTATTGGGTTGTATGGTCGAATAATGATTCACCGGCGTAGCCAAAAGGGCTGCTTTTTTCAAAACTCACAATAGAAATGGAGATGTCTCATGAAGATTCGGAAGATGGGTTTGCTTCCCGCATGCGTTATAGTTGCTGTTGCGGTTTTTACGCTTTCACCAGGGCGACATTGGCTGCCGATCTCCGACCAGCAGGCGGCGACCCTCTTTGGCGGCGTTGCGCACGGGCAGATTGTCATACCGTTGGGCTACTGTAGACTGCAATCGGACAAGATCTATTTTTGGTGCGTAGGTAATTGCGTAAATAATCATTTAGCGTTCTATTCTCCAGAGACGCTTGATCCTACTGATGCGGCGACTGAAGGGTGGACTTGTAACGAAGCGGTTAAGGGTTATTGTGGTTACTATCCTTCGACGACCACCACCTGTAGGCATTGACGAAAGTACGAATGCTATCGCTGTATGAGGACACGGACGTTGCCGGACGTTGGCCCCTGGAACCTAACGGGTTCGTGTCGGATGAGTCGTGGCGCAGTTAATTAATTGGGTGGATCAAGGTTCGCACAGCAATGTACGCAATAACCCATTATACCGAGTTAGGTGCCGCCCAACTTAGGTGGCTATGCACCAGGATAGAATCGCGGTTCTTGAGAATGTTGTTGATCGTGGCTCTTTCCATATCAGACGCACTTGACTGCAAGGCGGCCAATGGAACAATTGGTGTTGGAAACGGCCAGCAGAGTACAATCACTCTCGGAGAGAAGGGACAGGTTATCGAAAAGAATCTAGACTCTGCCGAGATAAGGATGCCGGAAGTAGTACCGGGTGTTCAGGTTCCCTGGCGCACGGGTGGTTTTGATGACAAATCTTCCGGTTTGAGAGCACTTTATCTTTACCTGAAGTTGAACGGGGCAGGTGTAGAACTGGAACGTTTGCAAAGTCGAGTCTCGATCAGTGAAGCGGGCGTGAGCATGTTACAAATGAAAGAAGCCGCCGGGTTCTTTTCGATTCCCTCGCAGGTGGTGGAAGGCCCCCCGTCGGCACTCACGGAATTGCGCCTCCCGCTAGTGGCGCGAATGTCTTTTGACCGGGAAAGCAAGATCGCGACGTATATCGTCGTCACGAGCATGGGCGAAGACCGCATTAGGTATATGAATCCATCGAGTGGCCGGCTGGAGTGGGGAAAACGAGGAGAATTCGAGCGGCTGTTCTCAGGTTATGCCTTGGTCCGAGCCGAGTCAATTCGCTCCCTACTGCCATCGTTGTCCTCGTTGCTCGTGTGGGTGATTGCTGCCGAGGTAATTGGTCTGGCGTACGTGATGTTTCGGAGCGCTATCAGTCACCGCACGCAGTCGGTGCATGGAATTGGTTAGATTAACTGTGTGTGAAATGAAGAACGATTCCGAGATCAGCAGACGTTGGTTCATTTCTGCGACTTTAGCCGCAGGCGCTGCTATCGGATTCGGCGCGAAATTCGCTTGGAATGGCCTCTCGTACGGACCCTTGTCCTTCCGTAGCGAAAAAGTCGGATCACTCAATATCCGTTCGGCACCAGCGTCTATTGTGCCCACGGGCGGCCTCGCGGAGTTGGTTCCCGTGACAGAGGCCCGCAAGCTGCTTGTCAGTTTGATTCCGTGTTTTCCAACCACTCCCAAGGTGGGAGACCTCGTGCATGCTTTTCGCCTTTGGGGGCCCAGTGCGATTTTTCCTCCAGAGTTGTTCCCGCGGCCGTTTCCTAGCACGGTATACGACGGCCCGACTATGAAGGGTTTATTACTTGATTCGACCCGATTCAGCGAGTTTTCGCCGGTCGATCCTCCACTGATATACTGGACCGCAGACGGTGTTGGGTCACGTACCTATAGTATAGTTGACGGCAAGCATGTCGGAGAGTTTGCGCACGTTGACGAACTCCTAACTGAATGTGGCGAAGTTGGACTACATTCGGAAACCGCTGTTCGAGCTGAGGACCGCGAAGGGACACTGAAGGATATTGTGCGAGAAGCGGTCGCGAAGTTCTCAATCAACCAGGAGATGGAGTGGACGGCAGAGGGACTGGCACGATATCTTTCGCCTCAACGATCGTGGAAGAACCGGTTTGGTGAGGTCTACTCTTTCGACGATGTGGCTACAGTGCTTCTAAATCATAAGAGCGGAACTGGTGCCTGCTTCGATCTTCACGTTCCCTACGCGCTTACATGCCTACTTAGAATCGACAGTCAGTTTTGTATTCTAAGCAACAGCGTGCGCGAATCCCTTAAGCGTTATTTCCGCGATTTCTCACAAAAGCTGGATGAGAACTGGAAAACTTGGTGGAGCACGTTGCCAAGCGCCTCATCTCCGGGCAAGGGGATGGCGCGCGGGCTGAACATGGATGAATTGACCGTTCTTTCGCACAACCTTGAGTGGATCGGCCTTGCACCGGACGAGCTTCGCCCCTCGCGAACCACGATGAGGGGGATGATCGAATCAATGTTTGCCGGAATCGCAGCGTACTCGGCGGCGGCGATTTACGCATTGTATCCGCCGTTATCGCACGCAGGGCGAGCAATCTGTTTGCTTTTGGAGAAGTCACCGAACGACTTAGTGGGCGTACTTCCAGATACCAGCATTAGGTAGGGCGCACGACGACGTGCAAGGATTATACCAGAAGTTTAGATTGGCGAGTTTTGGAGATGCGAACGTATGTCTTGGGTAAAGCAAATAACGGGGGCATCTAACCCGACACGGGGTTGTTTCACGGCGCAATTTCGGTTCGCCTTGTTCGTTTATTCGCTCTGCACCGCGCTGTCGATCACAACCGAAATCTTGGCGTCCGACAACGCTTTGGAGGCAGTGGTGCAAGGGATACGCGATGACCATGAGAAGCTATTGCATTTCCCCGGCGGATTTTCATTTGACTATGATGTCGCTGTCCAGCAGGATCCGGAAAACCCAGGGTTCGTCTTTCGTGACGGTTTCAAGGGGCATTTTGTCGTAAAATGGCCGAAGATTCGGAATACGGTTACAGGAAGGGAGTATGGCATAAAGAGATTCGAAAAAGGGGAAGTGAAGACCATCAGCGAAGATGCTTTGCTGGATGGTGAGTATGACTTCGAGACGATGACCAGCGTCGCGCGGAATGGCAAAATACTCGGTCAAATCGGCGGGTTCCGCCACGTTTATAACTCCGCTTGCGTTTTTCCTTTGACCATGCAGTGTTTCGTGGAGGTAAGCCAAGATTATTTGCCGGGGAAGCGTATGGAAACGGATTACTGGTTGCCAAATGCAATCGAGCAGCAATCTTATCAGCTCGGCGGCGATGAGACGGTTGAGGGGGTTCACTGTCGCGTTTTGGTGCGCGAGGGCGTGGACAAGCTTTGGCTCGCTTCTGAGCAGGGGTATGTCGTATGCAAGCGCGAGTTGCGCTTCGGAGTTGGAAAACCTATTCGCGAGCGGACTTTGAGCAGTGATCTGCGCGAGTTGGGTCCGGGAGCGTGGATTCCAATGCGGCAAGTTCGGGAGTCGTACGACCAGCAGCACCCCGACGAACAGCCTTTACGACTAACCCTAACCGTAAGTAATTTGCGGGTAGGAAAAATCGGTGACGAGGAACTCAAGGTCGAAATGCCGAAAGACATTCACCGCGTAGAAGATTTCGTAAATGGAACGGTCTCGCAGATGTCAGAGAGTCCCAAGGGATCGGCCGCAGCGGGCCCAAGGGATCGGGCTCCCAGGCAGTGCAGGCTACACTAGATGCTTCTCTCGATGAAGAACGTTTTATCCATAGCCGAAGAGATCCACGGCCGAAAGAATCCCCTTCGCGAGCGAGCTCCGTGGTCTTGGGCTTGATGGCCGTAATTCTGGGACTATTATTCGTCCTTGTGGTTCGACGCTTGCGTGCAAAACGTAGTCCGTGAAGTTGCCCCGCGGCTAAGAATGGGCAGCGATAATTTGTCAGTGGAGATTTCACTATGTCGAGTTTTAATTTTCGGAAGTTGTGGTCAACGTGCATAGTTGCTGCGGTACTCGTAGCTGTCGGCTTTGCGGCGATTGTTTTTGCTCCGTCGTCGTTTCAGTCCAATGCTGCTGCACAAAGCGAGGCTACAGTCAACACCAATGCGACGCAGTGTCAATAGCAAGACCGCTATCTACTCAATTATCATGTGACGCTCGTTGGAATGACGATCAATGGGAAGCATGAGCACACGGTCGTTGATTCTCATGCTCAGTGGTGTGTTTTGCGCGTTGACGGTTTCGCGTTTCGTTTGGTTGAGTTTTGGGCCTAGCTCTTGGGGACCGCGCTTTAATTGCACTTGACCAAGTTTCGACTTCGGCGACCTGCCAAGGAAAGGGAAAATTGAACACGAGTTCACGATCGGTAATACCGGTCAGCAACCGTTGCATATTTTCAACGTGACGCCGAGTTGCGACTCGTGTCTTGAAACAAGCGTTTCAAAGTCCGAAATCGCGCCCGGCGGTACCGCGATTGTGAAAATCAATGTCGATGTTGCACAGATGCCGTCCGGTGCAATGGCGAAGTCAGTGTTGTTGGAGACCGACGATCCTCAAACGAATAAAGTTGTGCTACGCGTAAAGGGGGTGACACATTGATGCATGCACCTGGCGTCTTACGTTCCGTATTCAACTGGTTATTGGTTGTTTGAACTGAGGAGCCTGTAGGTGAGTCGTAGGCCGCCGTTCGCAGGCAGGTTTCGAGTGACGCTCGCCGCGTCAGTATTGCTGACAATCTGTGGGCTTTTACTTGCCTGGGGCGCGGCAAGTCACAGCCCGGTCTTCGGTGAACTAGGTTGCCTTCCGGCTGGAATTCGGCATGTGCAGTTTGGACAGTTCGACTTGTATCGTGTCAATCCGCCGCTGGTACGTACAGTTGCAAGTCTGCCAGTTCTGGCGGTGGACGCTAAGACTGATTGGCATCGCTACAACAGTGATCCGCTTGCAAGGCCGTGGCAAAACCTGGGGTTGGACTTCCTAAAGGCCAATGGTCCGCGCAGCTTCTGGCTCCATACGCTGGGTCGGTGGATCTGCATACCCTTCAGTTTAATTGGAGGTCTTGTATGCTTTCTTTGGGCCCGTGACCTGTATCAAAGCGCCGCAGGTTTGACGGCCTTGATACTTTGGTCCTTTTGCCCCTACGTTCTAGGGTATGGAGCGTTAATTACGCCCGATGCACATGCCGCAGCGATGGGACTGGCGGCTGGGTATTCGTTCTGGCTCTGGTGGCACCGCCAGACTTGGGACGGAGCCATTTTGGCTGGGCTCACGCTCGGGCTGGCAGAATTGACAAAGTTCACTTTGTTAGTGCTGTATCCCATTTGGATTCTCTCGTGGCTATTGAATTGCATTCCGAGTCTCGCTGCATTAAGAATAGGTCCACTTGGGCAGCGTGCCGGTCCACCAAACAGCCTGCCGCCACTTCGTCGCTCTGCCACGCAAATGGCCACCTTGATTGGCTTGAGCGTCCTTGTGATAAATATCGGCTATGGCTTTGAGGCCTCATTCCAGCGTCTGGACACCTTCCGGTTTCAGAGCCGCACGTTGACGGGTGTTGAATCATCGAGCTTGCCTGCTCAGGATGGCAACCGCTTCAGTGGCACGCTCGTGGGCGCAGTCCGCGTGCCGCTGCCAGCCAACTACGTTCAAGGTATCGACACGCAAGAGACTCGATTTCGAGCGGGGATTTCTGTCCTACCTCCGCGGCGAGTGGAAGAAAGGTGGATGGTGGTATTACTATCTCTACGCGCTAGCAATCAAGCTTCCGCTGGGCACATGGGTGATGTTTGCGTTGGCGGTCGCCGTTAGCGTTTGGAGTTGGAGGAAACGTGACCGTCACATCGAGCGAGATGAGATTGTTGCACCCCGGCCCTCGCGCCCAGCCCCTCTCCCAAAGGGCGAACGGAGAAAGCTGCTCTCAGCCGATACCTCATGTCCAATAGGCGGAGGGACTTATAGCGCTCCGTGGCGCGATGAACTCGTGCTGTTACTTCCGGCTATCTCGGTCCTCGTCCTTGTAAGTTCGCAGACTGGTTTCAATATCCATTCGCGCTACGTTCTGCCCGCGCTGCCGTTTCTCTTCGTGTGGATGAGCAAGGCAGCGCGGTCGATCGAGTTGCGGCATTGGGGAGTGGCGACTGTTATCGTTGGCGGTCTTGGCTGGTCAACTGTAAGCAGCCTTTGGTACTTTCCCCATTCCCTTTCTTACTTCAATGAACTAGTCGGCGGCCCCGAGCACGGGCACGAACACCTCTTGGACAGTAATATCGCATGGGGACAAGATCTGCTCTTCTTAAAGGACTGGCTCGCGGGACACCCGGACGCGTCGCCGTTGCACCTGGCGTCGTTCGGTTGGGTTGATCCTCGTTTAGCCGGTATTGAGTCTAGCCTTCCGCCATTGGGGCCCGAGGGGACGCTCAAGGCCGCATATACTGGAGATGCGCTGCTTGGTCCGCAGCCGGGCTGGTATGCGATCGACGTGAACCACTTGCACAGCGTCGGCGACGCAGTTGTCGATGAATATGGTGAATTGCAACGGCCAACAACCAAAGAGCGAAACTGGCATTATTTCCGCCATTTCAAGCCCGTCGCTATGGCCGGCTATTCGATTTGCATCTACCATATCACGCTGGACGAGGCGAATCGCGTGCGGCGGGACATAGGACTGCCGGAACTGTCACGATCGAAGCATTCGCCCCTGCCCTCTGCCCCTCTCTCAAAGGGCGAGGGGAACAAGATGCCCCCGACTCTCTACGTCTCTCCGAAAGCCCTCACCATCTGTCCCTCTCCCAAAGTGAGAGGGGAACAGTGAAAAATGAAAATCGAAACTGAAAACAGCGGAGCACGTACATTGAATGGCGGAACGAGCGACAATCTGCCCGTTCCCGCCGCGGAGCGCGCGTCGATGTTTGGGGGCGTTCCTCGCCCCTACGACGTGCTGCGGCTCGCAATGGCCATCGTCCTTTTGACCGCCGCCGGGCTGAAGGCTCATCAGTTGTTGACGGAACCGACTCTCGGAACTAGCCTGCTGGAATCGCGCTGGTTCCTGATCGGCATCGTGGAGTTCGAATTTCTCTTAGGGCTTTTGTTGTCGTCAACATTTCTCCCACGGCACTTTGGGAGTGGGGGTGAGGACCTATGGACCTGGATCGCGTCAATGGCCCTGTTCTCGGCCTTCGGCTGCGTCTCGCTCTGGAAAGCTCTTGGCGGGGAAGCGACCTGCGGCTGTTTCGGCAGCCTGGAAGTGAGTCCCCGGTTCTCGACGGCCATGGACTGGGCGTTCGTTGCTGGGTTGATACAATTCCGGCCCCAGTCACCGTGCCCAAAAAGATTCCCTCCTACGTTCAGCCCTTTGCGCGTGGGTAGTGTTGCAGTAATCTGGGCCCTTCTTGGCGGCCCGGTCGGCTATGCCATGGCGACCTTCCAGGCTACTACACTTTCCGACGCCGGCTCGGTTGTCGGTCAAGGCAACCTCGTAGTTTTGGAACCGAGAAGATGGGTCGGAAAGCGGCTTCCAGTCCTGAACTACATCAATATCGGCGACCAGTTGGCAGCGGGCCAATGGACGGTGGTTTTCTATCACAGCGGATGCCCGGACTGTGAAGCAGTCCTTCGCGACTATAGGCGGCGCGCCCGCACGGAGACTTTTGCGTCGCGAATCGCCCTCGTGGAGGTTCCGCCCTATGGCGATTCCAGCGAGAGTTCGGGGCTCCCAGTGCCGACTTTCATTTCAGGCCGGCTCAGTAATGCGATAGAATGGTTCGTCAAGACGCCGCTTCAACTTAAACTGTCAGACGGGACTGTTACCTGGCAAAGCGAGCAAGATCATGATGGTGTGGCAGTCGATGACCGCCTAGGACGAAATCGAGGTTGAAATCACGATGTTCGATAGCGATGACTCAAGATTCGACGCGCCGCACGGCCATGGACGGCTCTCCGTGCTGGTCGCCGCATACAACGAGGAAAAAACCATCGCACGAGTCCTCGACGAATTGCTCGGTCTCGCCGACATCGATCTGGCGGAGGTGGTCGTCGTGGACGACGGCTCGCGCGACCGAACTGCCGAAGTCGCCAATGAATTCGCCGCCCGCGATCGGCGCGTGCGGCTCATCCGCCACGAGCAAAATCTCGGCAAGACGGCCGCCATCGCACGGGCGATTGTTGCGGCGACTGGCGATATCCTCGTAGTCCAGGACGCCGACCTCGAATACGATCCGGCCGAAATCCACGCCGTCGTCCAGCCGATCCTCGACGGCCGGGCGGACGTCGTCTACGGCAGTCGGTTCCTTGTGCGCCGCGCCGCCCGCACAATGTACTTCTATCACTACCTGGGCAATTGCCTGCTTACCTTCCTCTCAAACCTTTTGACCAACCGTAACATGACCGACATCGAAACTTGCTACAAGGCGTTTCGGGCCGGTGTCATAAAGCCGCTACGATTGACCAGCAAAGGATTCGGCCTGGAAGCCGAAATCACCGCGATGGTATGCAAGACCCACGCCAAGACCTATGAGGTCCCGATCTCGTACTACGGACGCACGTACGAAGAGGGCAAGAAGGTCGGTGTGATCGATGGTCTGATGGCCCTTTACTACATTCTGTATTACAACCTGATTGCCTCTTGGCTTCCCGCCGGACGGGCCTACGTTCGCGAGGCCAATCGTTTTCTGGAGACCGTAGCTGCTTGCGGGAACCAGAAGGAGCCGCCGTGCGACTTCCCCAACTGGCCCGCAGGGACTGGTCGGGGAAACGGCAGATCGGACTTGGGCCACCGGCAACCGCAGGTACCTAGGTAAACGGAGGTCGAAATGAAGAGTACATGCAATACATATCGAGGGCGCGGCATCACGCCATCACACCAAAGTGCCAGTGAGCGCCGCACTGTGTCCTCTCATTTGCGCGTCAGGCTCGGATTGCCTCGCTCGTACTTCGATTTAATAACGCTCGGTTTATTGGCGTGTCTTGCCGTGGGATGTTCAGGTACCACCCCCAACGCTGCGGAAATCTCGCGGATCAAGGAACTTGGAGGAAAGGTCGGTATAGACCCGTTCGATAAGTCGGTCGTCAAAGTCGAGTTCGCACGCACGGACGTGGAAGACGAGGATTTGAAGATCGTAGCGCGATTACAAAAACTGCGAGAGTTGCGGCTCGGTGGCACACAAGTAACGGACGAAGGGTTAAAACAGTTGGCCACGTTGTCCAAACTCCAGGTTCTGGGCCTAGTCGATACCGCTATCAGCGACGAGGGCGCTGCCAACCTGACGAGTCTGACCGCGCTCGTGCGACTGTCACTTACAAGGACGAAGATTACCGACGCTAGTCTAATCTCGCTAACGTCACTGCCGCACCTTCAAGAATTGGCCATTCAAGGCACTGCCGTCACCGACGCTGGCATGGTGAGTCTCGCAAGAATTCCACGGCTTCGCGTGCTACATCTCGACCGCACGAAGTTAACATACGCAGGTGTGGAGAAGCTTCGCCCACTGCATGCCCTAGAGTGTCTCACTATGGCAAACACCTTGGTCGATGACCAGGCCGTTGAGACAATTAAGGGGTTCACTTCCTTGACGAGAATAAGCCTGTTGGGATCGCACATGAGTGACAAAGGGAAAGCAGCCATTTGCAAGGCATTCCCTAAAGCAAAGGTAGACTGGAAAGGCGCGGCGAAGAAGACGGGTAAGAGACCATCTCAGCCAAATGCCGCCGGCAACAAGCAAGCAAACTCCAACAACGCCGGAGAAGAGGCAAGTCCCGATTCCACAGAACCGGATATGGCAGGGACGGATTCTCCCATCGCCTCGCCGGCACCAGACGACAAGTGAAGTTGAACCCATTCGGAGCACCCAACGATGTCTGAAAAGGCAGCGGTCCAGACACTCGACGGCGCACCACACGAAAAAGTCAATAGTCCCATTTTGCCGGCCACGTTGCCCACGGAGTCCGAAAGAATCGGGACAGTCCCCGGCGATAGTCCGCTGTTGACCGTTATTGTACCCGTTTATAACGAGGTCGAAACCATCTCCGAGCTGCTCGCCCGCGTCGTCTCCGCGCCGTATTCAAAGCAAGTAATCGTGGTCGACGACGGTTCGACCGACGGCAGCGCGGACGCGATTCGGACATGGCGAGACGACGCACAAATCGAAGTATTGCGACATGATGTCAAACGCGGCACCGGCGCCGCGATCCGCACCGCACTGCTGCATGCCCGTGGCCAGTTCACGATCATCCAGGACGCTGACTTGGAGTACGACCCGCAGGAGTATCCACGTCTGATCGAACCGCTGCTGGCGGGGAATGCGCGGGCAGTCTTCGGTTCGCGGTATCTGCCCGAAGCGCCGCCTGAGCCTGTATGGAGAAGGGTGGTGAACGGCGCCCGCGCGATTAATTCCCGTCTGCGGAACGCAGTGACGTCATTCGTCCGCGGCGCAATGAAGTTTCCCGGCTGGTGCGCGACCACCACATTGAAAGCGCTGCGTGGACTGTGGGCGGCGGACGCGAGTATCAATCCAGCGAAATCGACGGATTCAGTGGTCGATTCTACGCAAGTGCCTGGCTTGCCGGCCAGTCCTCCAAAACGGCGATTACCGCCATGGGGACCGCGTCGCTTTGGCGCCGCCATGTTGAAGTTCACGGCACGTATGCTTTACCGCACACCGCTTAGCGACGTGGCCGCGAGCCTCAAGGCGTTTTCGACGAAACTACTGCGGAAACTGGATTTGCAATGCGAGCGTTTCGAGTTCGGTCCTGAAGTGGCGGCCAAACTGTGCCGGGCGGGAGAGAAGATCATTGAGGTGCCGATCCGCTACGAGTGCAGGGTTGGCCGCAAAGCGAGGATCTTTGAGCGATTTGCCCGCCCTCCAGACGCGTTGGACAATCACGGGCTCAGACGAACGCCCGCCGTCAAAAAACATCGCTGGAACGACGGGCTGCACGCATTGGACACGTTATGGAGGTGGCGGTACTGGACGATGCCAGTGCCCGATCCGGAAAGGATACCCGCGGCGGCGCCGGCCGCCAACGGCGCCTACACGCGGAAGTCCACGGCCGACGCGATGGTTTCTGTGGCCGTTCAGACAAACCTCGACCAATGGGCCGAAGAAGACGCAAAGCGATCCGACTTCGATGAGGCGGCGTGGAACGATCCGGCGCGACCGCGTCCCACGGATTCGTCGATTGAAGGTCTGGTCGAAGAGGTGCTTGTGACGAATACTACGGTTCGAGAGGGGAGATCCCTTGTTGCGGCGGCATTGACTTCCGCCGCCGCAAACTTCGAACCCCGGTTGCTGTGGGAACGGTTTGCCAAGAAGCCAGCCTCCAAATCTCGCGACGACTCCGACGAAACGGACAAGGGCCAAGACTGGGAGCATTGGGGCCTGCCCGACCTGCTGCTGCTGCTGGCGATCGTCAACATCGGGCTCGTCCTCCTTGTGACCATGTTTGCGCCGTTCTCGTCGTGGTCCGGACTGGTGCTGGCGGTGGTGTCGTCGGCGGTGACATTTCGCACCACCCGCGCCGGCAAGTTCAAGTTCGACAAATGCAATCAGGCGTTCGTCGTTCTGGCGATCCTTCTCGTATGTCCCATGTTCCCAAGTTCGTGGGTCTGGCGAGATCGTACAATGCTTATTCTAGCGGTGTTGGCCTTGCTGGTGGGGGCTCATTAGGCTTCGCTCGAAGGGCATCTCGCAACCTGAGCGCAATCTGTTGGACATGATTGGCGTGTTGGCACTTTGTTTCGCCGGCTTGCACGTGGCGTCGGCCGATTGGCGCACCGCAGAGCTGATGGTTCTTCTGGGGACCGCGACATTGTTCCTCGCAGTCCATCAACGACACATGGCCGGCCGCCCGTCTGATAACACCTTGTTATCTATGGCGGCAATCGGCATTTTCCTGACCGTGGTCTTCTCCTACCTGTTTCCGATGAACTTGTTCCACATTCAGTGGTGGAACACTTGGCTACGGCTCCGATACAGCGTGCTTCCTCATTGGACGGATTTCTGGTGGTTCCGGTGGGGCATTGTGGCGGCACTGGCAGCGATGGTGGCCGCGCTGCTCATGTATCGCGCAAAAGGAGCGACGCATGAGAGCAATGAAGAGAGTAGTCTGGTTTCGGGTCGGCTGGATCGACGTTGTACTGCTCGTCATGGTCCTGGCATTTGTCGCTGTCAGCGGCGCGATTCTGTGGCTGTCGCCGAATTTGTGGAGCAGCTACCTCACAATGCTGGACGTGCGATGTTGGACACTCTGGAAAGCGATCGGCCTGGGAATCGTATTGATGCAGGGCATGTTGGTTGTTCGGCTCTGGCCGAAGCAAAAGTAGCGGCCGGCGGTGAGGTGAATTATCCAATGGTAAAGAATTTAGCCCCATTCACCTGGATCGACTGGTGCTTGTCTGTAGCCATCGCGGGCTTGTCGACTTTGCTGCTGGGGTTGCTTTGCGAACCGACACTCGGGGCGTGGATAAATCGCCCGCGGCCGGGTAGGCAAGTGGCGCAACAATACGTTGTCGATCATGGCAGCGGATCGGATGCCGTCATTCCGATTGATTACTTGTTGTATCTGCCGCCGGAATATGACCCAAGCGGCAAGTGGCCGTTGGTAGTATTCCTGCACGGCGCGGGCGAGCGCGGAGAAGACCTGAATTTCGGTGCGCAGGACGGCACTTCCGCGTATGGTGGAAAAAGACAAAAAAAGAGACTGGCGATTTGTGCTCCTTTCGCCGCAGTGCCCGAAGGATTCGTATTGGAATCCAGAACGGCTCGTCGAACTGGTCGAAAATGTTTGCAGCCGTCTGCCGGTTGACCGTGACCGGGTGTATCTGACGGGCTACAGCATGGGCGGATACGGTACGTGGGCGACCGCAAGTTTTGATCCCGATCGTTTTGCGGCGATTGCCCCTTTGAGCGGCGGAGGCGACGTGGAACGTGCAGCAAGGTTAAAGGACCTGCCCATTTGGGCCTTTCATGGCGACAAAGACCGAGTGGTGTCCCTTGAAGAAAGCCGGGCTATGGTGGATGCAGTTAGAAAGTGCGGCGGGAGCGTAATCTTTACTGTCTATCACGGTGCCGGTCACGGTATTTGCGATATGGCCTATGGAGACGGCAAGCTATGCGATTGGCTGCTTTCCCAGCGGCGGAAATACCATTCCAAGCTGGAAAGTGTTCCATGACGGCCGCGACGCGGATCATTCTTGCGCCGTATTGGTGGTATCGGCCGCTGTTTCTGACACTTACGGCCAGATTGTTGGACTCTTTGAGTCACGCGAACATCGCTGCGCCGAAGGCCGGTTCCAAGGAAGGGTGTTTCGCTACCGCCTGTTTGTGCCGCGGTCGATGAAACCGGGCCAGCGATATCCCCTATTGGTCTGGCTCCACGGCCGCGGGGACGGCGGCACGGACAACGTAAAACAACTAAAGTGGCTTGACTGCATGATTGACGACTCGATACATCCGGAAAGATATAGGTTTTTTGTGTTAGCGGTGCAATGTCCAAGGAACCTTGCTTGGTTCGACCAACTCGCAGATGCGAGAGGCGGGGCAAGTCAGCACGAAGACATGTTGACCGTGACTGCCGACATACTGCAAGAGACGAATGCGCGACCGTCCCGTGGATCCGGATCGCGTTTACCTGGTAGGGATTTCGGCGGGCGCGGCCGCGGCGTTGGAAATGGCGATGCGCAGTCCCGGCTTGTACGCCGCTCTTGTGCCGCTCGCGTGCTTGGGAAGCGATGAATCGCGCGCGGCGATGTTGGTAAAGATTCCCATTTGGGCTTTCGTGAACAAGGGCGAGCGGAATGGCGTGGAAAAGATGGTGGCTGCCGTGCAGGCCGCGGGCGGCAATGCCTGCTTGACCATTGCGGACGCACGCGGCCACAACGCATGGAGCGCTCCGCTGAAGGGCGGCATAGTGGAGTGGATATTGGCCCAGCGACGCGGCGCCGTGTGCTGGACGCCGCCGGGCCACGATCCTTGGCAGTGGTGGCACATCTTGACACTACCGACAGCATTCCTTTTGTTTTTGAGATTGGCATGGTGCGTCGAACAGCGGCGGCGCAAGTTGCGAACTCTACAGCCCAAATCCAGCGGATAGAATAAAGGAGAATTATGCCATGAAGAATTCATTTGGGAGCGATACTTCATCTCACGCGGAACTATCGCGCATCGGACAAGCGTCGATCTTGCTAGGTCTGGCAACCTGTCTTCTTTTGGGTTGTACGCACACTCCTACCGCTCTCGAAATCGCGCACGTCAAAAGCATTGGGGGCAAGGTCGTAATTGACTCGGCCGACAAATCGGTTGCCAAGGTTATTCTTCGTGGCACGGACGCCAGTGACGATGACTTGCAAATCGTGGCGCGGTTACCCAAGCTCCAAGAATTGCGCCTCGGCAGCACGCAAGTAACGGACGATGGTATGAAGCTGATCGCCGGTATGTCTCAGCTCAAGGCGCTTGGTGTGGCAAATACTTTGGTCGGAGACGCAGGCGTTGCCGAATTGACACGACTGACAGCTCTTGAGCAACTGTTACTTGGCAATACGAAGATAACCGATGCGGCGCTCAACTCGCTGGCGTCCCTGCCGAACCTTCAGGAATTAGAGATAGAAGGCACGGCAGTCACCGACGCCGGCATGGACAGCGTAGCTAAGATCACCGGGCTTCGCGTCATTAGGGCTAACAACACGAAGCTGACCACCGCGGGAATCGAGCCTGCGCCCGCTGGCGCGTGAGAACGTCTCAATCTAGCAAATACTCTGGTCGATGATGGCGCGGTGAAAACGATTTCCGAATTCACTGCGTTGAAGGACTTAAAGCTTTCGAGATCGCGTATTAGCAACGACGGCAAGGCTGCCATCAGCCGGGCATTGCCCGACGTGATAATGGATTGGCAGCCGCCAGGAACAAAGGCTTTGCACAATTCGTCTTCGCCGAAGACGGCGGCCAAGAAGCAAATGGGATCGAACAACCAGGAAAGAAAAACAGCTTTCATCGACAGTCGGATGGCGGCTTACAGTATTTTCTATTATAATCTGATTGTTCCTTGGCTGCCTTCGGGTGGGAATACCATCGGGAGGCGAATCGCTTCCTCGAACCCGAAGCTGCGGTCGAAAGGAATAAGGAGCGTGTTATGTCGCGAAAAGGCTTCTCGATTGTCGAGTTGCTCGTCGTGATCGGCATCATTGGCATTCTTATCGCGTTGCTGCTTCCAGCCATCCAGTCATCGCGCGAAGCGGCCCGACGAATACAGTGCGCGAACAACATCAAGCAGTTAGGGCTTGCCTGCGTGGCCTATCACGGCGCCTTGGAGACGTTCCCCCCAGCAATGGAAGTCCCTACGAAAGGCAGTAACAGAGACCGGGATCCAGGAGATACGTCCAAATGGGGGCCCAATTGGGCTATCAAGATTCTTCCGTTTTGTGAGTATGACTGGCTCCACCGGCAGTTCGACCTGAGCAAACCGATTTCCGATCCCGCGAACGCCGCTGCGCGCGCAACGCAAGTCGCGACTATGCTTTGCCCTTCAGACAGCAACTACAACAACAAACCATATAATCCCATGCGAGACAAGCGCGAGGGGCCAAACTGGGCTCGCGGCAACTACGGTGCCAATGGCGCTATCGAATACCTGAGCGATTACGACGACCGTGGTCGATCGACAGGTAACGGCAAGAGTCCATTCTTCTTCCTGGGCCCCAATTCGCCAGGTTGGAACGCAACCGGCGGGACAATGGAGGATGCCGTACCGATTTGCGCGGCGTAATGGGTTGCAACGAGGCTTGTTCCATCAAGGACATCACTGACGGCACATCTCACACGGTGATGCTGGCCGAATTGCGCTCAGGTACGACCCCGGTAGACCGGCGCGGCACCTGGGCAATGGGTTCCGCCGGCGCGAGCAGCCTCTGGGGGCACGGTGCCTGGGACGACCACGGCCCAAACGTGAACGACAACCCTACCGGGGACGATATCAAGTATGGGCCCGAGATCGCTGCGGCCGCCGGCGGCAGCAAGGTGCTCCAATTTGAAGGGATGTCATTGTGTGCAACTCGTATCAAGAGCACGCAGGCCACTGCGCGGAGTCAGCATAAGGGTGGCGTCAATGTCGTCATGTGTGACGGCAGCGTCCACTTTATCAGTGATAGTATTGACCACGGTTCAAACACGGACCCTGCTGAACGCCACGTTCCCCTCGATCCGAGCAAACTGCACATATGGGAACGACTGATGGTGTCGCGCGATGGCCAACCAATTGATGGTAGCTCATGGTGACTGGAGCCAATGTCGTCGGTACTCCGATGGCCGTAACTGCGCGTAGGCAGACACTGGCTCAGCCATACTTGAGTCTGGAGCATGATTTCAGTATTGGTTAACGCAAATGACCACTGATCGCTTTTGACTTGAAAAATCGCGGGCTGTCAGCGGGCGAAGTCCGGCGAGCGACGACACAGCAAGATTGACGCATCCGGCGGAGTTGGCTGGACCGAGTTTCATCGGGCCCTTGATTGCAAAAGCGATCGGGGTCTATTTTGTTTTCCCGATTGGACAGAGTCAACTCCCCGCCCCTGCCAAGTGGCGTCAATCCAAGAATCAGCGAGCCGCAACATCGCAGCGCCATTGCAGCGCGAAATCGGCTGGCTGATCGCAAAGGCTTTGCCCGTCGATGGTTGCGCTGAACCGGCCGCGGGGCGCGTGCCCGCTGCCTCCATTTCCTTCTGTGCCGCTGTACTCGCCAGTACTCCGGCACTCTGACAATCAAAGTAACATTATGTTATCTTGATCGATCCGTCCAAATGCATTTGGGCAATACCCCATATTCGTTGTCGCTGTCTGAAGATAGCCTGTTGATAAGAAGGAACATGATGTTTTCTTTCTCTGAGGTAGATCACTCCCGCCAGTAGATTTGTAAGCAATTCGCGCCGCCCGTCGTTACAGGGTGGCTCTTGGCGCAGGTACTGTCTCTCGAATTGCGCGATCAATCGAAGCACGTTTCACTCAGAGATTGCTTGACATTGGATTCTTCTCCAGTACATTCACAAATGCCCAAGTTTAAGAAACCGAGCGGGATAGAGTTCCTTTCGAATAACCAAGTGAAAGTGGAACAACCTTTAGTTGTCTCACGTCCGTCTCCGTCGCTGGCAGTATCGACGGAGGCGAGCTAGGCAAATACCGTGCTTCCAGCCGCCAAAGCAAAAATCAAATCAAGGCAAAGTATTCCAAAGGTCAACCCTGGCGTTCGACGGACAGCGCACAATCCACAGGGGACGCCTGTCGCCTGCAAATCACGCATAACGATACCCTGATTTAAAAACACATCCTCATCATGAACAACCGGCCATTCAGAGTTGCCGTGACTGGAGACACCGGTCTTGACGTATATACTGAGTATAAGAAGGGCTACATTTTCGAAGAAGTAAGGATAAACAAGCCCGGCGCAGTCGCCGCAGCGCACGATGTCGAAGTTCCGTCAGGAGCAGAAAAAGCTGCACGCGTGCTGACCTCCTTATTGGCTGGACAGCATGGCATTGAAGTTACCCATTTACTCCCGCGCAATTCCATTGATTCAACACCGAACTCGGCGGACCGTTTTACGACACTTCAACGCTACTTGGTTGAGCTTGCCGAATTCAGTAAGGAACCGAGGATCCGCATGAAGAGTATTCAGCCGATCCGCGATTTCGTCAAGGTCCAAGACCCCAACGTCTTTCGCGATCTAGTGATTGAACAAGCTGACGGTGAATTCGGCGAGTTTAACCCCACGGAGATTGACTTGCTTGTCGTTGAGGACGGAACTGGTAGCTGGAGGAAATATCCCAAGAGCAATCCACCGTCGGACAATCCGCACGAGGCTCTTAATGTCGTGAATACCGTCTTGAACACTCCAGACCAACGAGGCAACGACCTAGTCGCGCCCCGGGTAATTGTAAACCTGACACATGACCTTCCACCCGTAGAACGCGACATCGAAGGCCGCCTAAAGTTCTGCAAAGAGCTGTACTTCTGGAACACGCTCGAAAAACACGCGGACAAAGTCTGCGTAATCTGCGCGGTCAAAACGCTTCGTCACCAAGGAGCAGCGATTAGCCGCCGGCTTTCCTGGGAGCAGACCATTGAAGATATTGCCGCCGAAATTCTTGCTTTTCGATAAACTTAGAAATTCTGACACAGTTTCGGCACCTAATCGTTCGACTCGGGATTTCCGCTGTTTTGCACATCCGCAACCAGCGCGACGGGACAGCTCCGCTGGCCCAATTTGTCTTTGCGCCACTTGCCAAGGCTGGAATTTACCGAGACCAAATTGAGGATGGGGAGATTCGTGGCGAGAATATACTTGTTGCGGCCGGCTTAATCAAAATGCTTGCTCAACAGCGGCGGGCCGATCGTTCGCCAACATCCAATGACTGCATCGATGCGGTCAAGTCCGGCCTTCTGGCATGCATGCTGTCATTCGATGCGGGATACAGACCGCCTTGGTCGGACACTACGCAGTCGTTCACTTCATATTCAAAGCGAGACGGACGGGACTACATCATTGACCGGCATTGTGAAGAGTTCAAGAGGATTTTTGCCGAATCGTACGTGCCACTCAAGGACGATAAGCTCCTCTCCAGGCACACATTGGGAGATACCACCGTTCCCGCGGATATTATCCAGCAGTCGTTGCAACCTCTTCGAGGAGCGCGTTCTGAATGGGAAATTCTGCACAACTCTGTCAACTTGCGTCACCCGGATCTAAAGAGCGCAGAGAGTTCTCGAATTAATGTCGGAATGGCCATCGTTCGCTTCGGCCTGAATAACGTATTCAATCGCGAATTCGGTGATGACGTCAAGCGAGTTTTATGCCGATGTCTTTACTCGACTTCCCCGGAAGAACCCCGCGACTACGTCACGTTGGCAGATGGAACGATGCCCCAATTGCCAACTACGTCGGGATTCCATATCAGATCAGCGTTTGCAAATGGCCACTTTCGTCCGATTTACGCCCCGATTATGACGTTTGGCAATCTGACAGTAGTTGAGCGAAAGGAACTTGAGACTTTTCGAAGCATTCGCAATCTCTTTAAGAGCTACCAGCAGGAGGCATCCCACCCAACTGGATTCCTTCCGCCCGTCTTGTCAATTGCTGTATTTGGGCCGCCGGGATCCGGGAAGTCTTATGCAGTCAAACAACTCGCTGAAGACATCAATTCCTCTGTGGACAGAAATGCAACGCGACTGGAGCCCATTGAGTACAATGTGTCGCAATTCCGCTCGGTTGACGATCTCGGCGATGCGATCGTTCGCGCGAGCGTTGAAAATAACAAAGGCCACCTGCCGTTAATATTCTTCGACGAATTTGACTGCGATTACGAGCGAGCATCTCTCGGCTGGCTAAAGTATTTTCTTGCCCCAATGCAAGATGGCACCTTTTACGGTCCGAGGCAAACAATAAAACTCGCTCGGGCAATCTTCGTATTTGCTGGTGGCATTAACTACACCTTTAACGCATTTGATGTCACTGCCATTCAACCTCAGTCTGTCCGCCTCGCCAAGGAAGCCGAACGGCGAGCGAACGCATTTCGACGCCTGAAGGGGCCCGACTTTATAAGTCGTTTACGTGGCCACATTGATATCATGCCGATCAGTGTAAAGCCTGGAGAAGTTAAGCCGATCATTCGGCGAGCGATTATTCTCCGCAGTATTCTCGAACGGCGTGAGCTGATCACGAATGGGGTGGCGAATATCAATGACGACATAGTATTCGCTATGTTAACGCTCGATAGCTACAGGCATGGAGTTAGGTCACTTGAGGCTATACTACAAGTGTGCGCTCGTCTATCAGGCTCTATCGAAAAAGCCTCAATGCCTGCGAGGGAGCAGCTACAGATGCATATCAATGTTGAGGAGTTTCTAATACGTATGTACCGCGGGCGTCACAGCAAGTGCCATTCCGAATGTGCTTACAGTGGCCAAATGGAACACGCAAGCGGCGGGGCGTCTCGCCCAACCGAGCCGGAACTGGAGTCTGTGGTGTAGCGCCCCTCAACCGGAATAAATGTACCAATGGCATCATGTGTTGAGTAATACCATTACACTGCCGAAAGGCTCAACGATTACTGCCTTTCCTGATCTTTCCGCCCAACAATCAATTGGTCTCTCATGTAGAGCTGAATCAGGCTCACCGGTACTTCATCGAGCGTTCCGGTTTGCACTTTGTAATCAATGTTTCGTTTGATCCAAGCCTGAAGGAACGGCGGCATTCCCTCCCAGTACCGCTTGGGATGGTTTTTCAGTAACCACGTTTGCTCACGTATCGGCAACATTGTTGTGTATCGTTTAGTTATGTCGGTCTCCCCGAATTCTGCCTCGTACTTAATTCTAAAGTCCTCAAGGCTTCGGCATTTATCTAACGACTTGTTTACACCAACGAACCACGTTGCCAGATTCAATCCGGGTCCGGGAACGCTCATTTGCTCATGGACTTTGTCGTCGTCACTCGAAACCGTCATCGCTACCTCCAAATGCCACGAGGGAATGCCAAAGGACTTAAAGCATATAGACGAGGATGACATATGTCAACAGAGGTATACGGCGTAGGCGCCAGGGCGAGCGCGTTAACCCTGAGCAAGTCGAAGCAGGCCTTTCCATCTGTCATTTGGCCAACCGGGGTTTTTCAACCCAATCTTTCCCGTTGTGCGGGGCAAGCCACATCAGCAACAAGAGTTTACGGCAACGTCATTCGTGGGTTCGACTCCCGGTGTCCCGAAAAACAAATGCTCATTGGGATACTGCGGGTCTCGGCACTCCCGGAATATTAATCAAAAGCTATCGTCTGGCGGGCCAAACGCTCGGAGCTAACCGAGACTCGCAGCGACCGCCGATTGTTGTGAGCGCCCACGGGAGTCATGGGCGGAGCGGCGGCGGAGTGCGGGAGCGGGTGCTAGGAAGAGCGGCGGACGTTGTTCAACCGCCGCCGGGCTCGGCGAGTACGTTTGGCGTCGGCACGCTCGCGGCGCTCTTCCGCACGGTATGTGCGGATTGACTCCGTATGGGATTTCTTCCAGATGTCAGCCTGCAAGGATCGATAGTCCGTCGAGCCTGCAAGAAGTTGGTCGAGAACATCTTTGAGATAGGCCCAAACGTCCAAGTCGTTGCGATGCGCCGTGCTGACAATTGTCCTCAGCGTCGCGGCCCGACAGCCGGCCGCCACGCTGCCCACGAATAGCCAGTTCTTCCGCCCCAAGGCAATCTGCTTCATCAATTGCTCGGTGTCGTTGTTGTCGATCGGCATTCGGCCATCGGTCGTGTAGAGCATGAGGGCCTCCCACTGGTTGCGCAGATAACCCAAAGCCTGGCCGAACACGAGTTTCGGAAGGACCCGCGCGGCAGCCTCGCCTGCCAGCCACAAACGCAGCCGTTCAAGCACCGGACAGGCCGCCTCTTGGCGAAGTCGCAAGCGATCGTCGGTCAACAACAGCTTGCCGCGTTCCTCAATGTCGTACAGTTCACCGATCATCGCCAGCAGGTGACTCGCTTCCAGCGGATGGCTGCTGCGGCCGTCGAACACCTTCCGCCGCGCATGGGCCCAACACGCGCCGCGCAGAATGCGCAACTCACTGCGCAGCGAGATCCCTTGATAGCCCGAGTAACAATCGGCCATCAGCTTGCCGCGGTAGTCTTTCAGGAAGTCATCGGGGCCGTCGCGATGCCGACTGACGGTGAAGTCGAAAACATTGACCGGCGCCGTTACCGCGCGATAGGAGTGTCGAAAACTGTTACCGCACACTTGCAGAAGTTATCGCCAGGCATCGTCCCGATGGCGAGATAACGCTCGTGCCAATGGGCCCAAAGCCGCACGCGTTAGCCTCAATCCTCGTCGCCATGCGATTCCAAGAAGTTGCCTGCCTTAGGGTTACGGGAACAACCGAGCGAAAAGAAGTTCGAGCCACTGGCGACATTGTGGCTACACGGGTTGTAGTCAAGGGAGGCACGTATTGACGGTTGTTTGCTAAGTTCTCGTGTAAACGTCATGGAAGGGGAGTCTCGCCGAAGGCTTTATCCGAAACAAGATATATGAATCGTCACCACTTAACGACTGTTCCAGTGGCCTTGCTCATTTTAAAGCAGCAGGGCGGCCTAAGCATGAAGTGGCAAGCCGCCGGGTAGTTCTCGCCTCCGAATTCTTGATAACTACAGCCCGCGTGCTTGGTTGGCAACGATGACGTGATGAAGTTGTGCGATGACAGCGAGGCGGCTTTTGTGCGTTAGTAAGTAGTCGTACATCGACTGACTAGTGTCAGTCTTCGGTGGTGCTACGGCCAGCAACAATCGCGCGATCTCATTACCCAAAAAATGCCGAGAACTTATTGTCAGGCGAATCCTCAATCAGAGTCCGAACTTCCCCGAGCAGCTTTTGTAGAAGTCGATCGTCATGCTGTTTACTTTTTGATGTCATAGTCAGTGGTCGTGGCATCAATGTTCTAAGATCCGTCTGGAAGTTTCGCCGGCCTCCGTGCCGGCGACCAGGGCGCTCATTGCCGCCCCTGGAACCCCGGCTAGCCTTTCTCTGTTCCGAAAAACACAAGTCCGCAGAGCCGGCTTGCAAAATCGGTCGCGTTCTGGGCCGGTCAAGGTTGCTGCGTACCGCAGCAATTCAATTCGTCTTACTTCTGACGTGCCAAAGGCGAGTATTGCAGTGCTTGAACGACAAACTGTGCGGCATTCTTCGCGGCCTTCTTCTGGCGTGCAGTCTTATTTTTCGACTTTGTGCCGTCTGCCCAATCACAAATCGCCTTTATGACAATCCAATCTACCTTGTGCTCGTGGCTGGAAACGTACAGCCCGGCTCCCTCCATTTCTCCACCGACCGCTTCGCGTTCGAATGCCAAAAGCTGATTTCGATAGTCGATTTCGTCGATTAGCTTGTTCCCCGTCAGAACCACGCCTGGCCTGACTTTCGCGCCTTGCCAAGCGGTTTGAGCAAATCCTTCAAAATGGTTTATAAGGCGCGCTGTCGCATGAGGCTTGTCGTCTCGCAAAACGA
This sequence comes from uncultured Planctomycetia bacterium, assembly GCA_963707295.1. Taxonomy (GTDB): domain Bacteria; phylum Planctomycetota; class Planctomycetia; order Pirellulales; family Thermoguttaceae; genus JANXQG01. The sequence goes on along the minus strand of CAVPPL010000004.1, from coordinate 1,625,336 downwards.
TATCGCTTCCGACGCGCTGAAGGTCGTAGAGACGGAGCTGCTTCGACAACAGGATGTCTCCAATGGCCTGCTTCTTCGCATTCACTCCGAATCCTACGCCCACGGCGACGATTGCCCCGGGAGACAGCGCGCGAATTGCCTTATCCACCGTTTGCTGCATGGCCCCGATGCTGCTCGACCCCATCTCAGAAAGGGCGTGGAAGACTCTCGTGCCGTTCAACGTACCGAAATTGCGGTACGTCCTGCCGTCGAGCGCGATTGGAATAGCCTCGGCCCCCGTTGCGTCCTTGAACTCTTCATGTACGGCGCGCGTCTCGTGCTCGTTAACCGTAACGATCACGACATCCGGCTGTAGTTTAGGGACATGCAATAGCGCAGACGACTGCAAATGCGCACTGGATGGACCACGCAGCGCCTGTGCGTGCTCAAGTGCGCTCAGAATGGGGTCGAACTCGCTTTGCAGGAAGTCCAGCCGCTTTTTGTGTGTCGGAAATTTCGGCTTCATAAAACTCCAGAACTCCCGAATCGTTCGGCAGGTCAGCACAAACTTCGGAAGTAAATCCCGGATCGGCTGTATCTCGATCAACTCCCTCCGCAAATTGCCATACTCCTCCTCCGACGCGGAGCCATTCGTGGCGCGAGAGACGAGAATGCCCTTCAGATTGCCGATCTTCGCGAGGAACTCGTTGTTAGCGTTTGTATTAATCATGCGTTTACCGTCCATCGGCGGCGCAGTCGTGTTGCATTTGTCGTCACTAGTGTCTTTTGAGGCGTCCTGCAACGATTCGACAGCCGGTGCCTTACAAGTCGCATCGTGCAATTCAAGAAGGAGATCGGGCCACTTTCTCCTAACCAAGTCGATGAACTTGGCCCATGCTTGAAAGGTGTGGCGAGCAAGCAGATACAGGCGCCGTATCTGCTTCTGCCAATCTGGACGCAATTCAATTGCAAGAGAGATCCGCGATGTGTATTTTCCGGGAACGTTCGAAGGTCCGAATATGTGGTCGGGATCAACGGCGGAACACTGGGAGCGACTGGCCGACACGCTCACTGCGGTTGCCCATCGAACCGCGCATGCAAATCTCCGGCAATGGGCATCCGATGTCGCTCGCTCTCTGCGGGCAATGGCGGAACGGGAGCGCCAAGAAGAGGAAGAAGAGGCTGTTCGCGGCCGGTAGCCGAGTGTCGATACGTCGGACATTTCACGGTGAAATCTACTCGGTGACGTGAGTGTTATTCCACTTTGCAACTAACCAATTGCCGTTGAATCGTTGAACCCAATAAGGGCCATAATTGTCTTCTTCATATGCGTCGGCAGCCCCTCCCAGGCTTCGACGAGGCGTTGAAGATCGGCGTCAAGGGGCGCCAGAACGGGACAGTGATTGCCGCCTGCGTGCAGCGCATTTGCATCATCGTGGGATGGACAATTGCCGTAACTGCAATGCTGACAAGAGGTTGCGTCGAATTCCTGGGTGGGTTCAAGTCCCACCTCCGGTACTACAGTCAGGGCAAGGAGTTACAATGTCTCTCGCCCTGGGCTGTCTCGTCAGGCTTTCAACGTGCCGTTCTTTCCTAGCACGAACCAGTTAATGAGTCTGCTGCCGAAGACCGTGTCGTGAGCGCCGCTATCGAAGAAAGCAACCGGGCTGGAAGCCGCCGCTGCCGGCTTGGCCGAACTGGCCAATAGGCGGCGGACGCTGTAGCCATACGACATTCCCGATTTGTCCTGCAACAAGGTCATGAGGGCCTGGTCGTTGGCGTCGGCGCTGGTCGATCCGGCGAAGACGATGTTCGACGTCCCCTTGGCGGTGAGACTGCTTGTACCGCTGCCCGCGATCAAAAGATTTCTGCCCGCGCCGCCCGTGATCGTGTCGTTGCCGCCTCCGCCGACGAGAATGTTGTCGCCGCTGCCGCCGGTGATTTTATCATTTCCCGTTCCGCTGCGGATTAAGGTCGTCGCCGCGCGGCCGCCCGTGAACACGTCGGCAAAAGGCGTGCCGGTCAACTCGTTAATGATGCCGCTAATGGCAAGTGTGGTGTTCCAAGGCGCGATGGACTGAGCCTGCCCGTGGTCGAAGCCGAGATTGACGGTGACGCCGCCGCCGTCCTTGCTGAAGTCCAACGCATTGTAGCCGCCGGCATCGACAATTGACACGGGCACGTTGCTGGTGTTGAGTGCGTAGGTGTCGCTGCCGGCGCCACCTTGCAGTGTGAGCTTTTGCACTGCGGTGCCTGATATCGGCAAGCCGTTGGACGTGACCGTTCCACCGGCGAGCATGTAGTTGTTTGTTCCGCTCGTCCCCACCACCGTAACCTGGTTGTTCGTGGAGCCCGTAAGCCCCTTCACGAGCACCTGCTTGGGATGCGCCGCCGAAGCGCTCGATGGGAGAACGACTGTAACGAGGTTCGTCTGACCGGCCGGGCAATCGACCTCGACGATGTCGGTTGAGCTAAATGTGGTTGACGTTAGGATCGCCTTGGCAATGTTGTCGAAGATTTCGACCTGGTTGCCCGAGAACGATACGGTCACGTTGCCGCCGAGGCTTACGTTGATGGGAATAGTCGTAACGGCCACGCCCTGGGAAACGGCAATGTTCAGGCTGATCGAGACCGAGTGGCCGAGGGTATCGGTAACCGTCGCGCTGAAGCTGGGCGAAGTGTTGGCATCGCTTCTGGCCGGAGTCCACGTGAAGGTGTTGCCGCCAGTGAATTGCATTGCGGCCGGATGGTTGCCCGGCGTCACGGTAACCGTATCGCCGGCCGGGGCATTGGTTTGCACCGTGTACGTATAGGTAGCGCCGACCTTGGCGGTGGTGGCGGGCGTCGAAGTCAAGGTCAGCGTCGCAAACACCGAGACTTGGTCCGCGGGCGAACTAAGGCTGTCTACGTTGGCAGTTTCGTTCTGTGAAGAATCGGCTGAATCGGACACAGTAACACCGGGCAGCGTCTGTGTAGCCGTGAAAGCATGTATCCCGTCCATCAGTGTGAAGCTGCCGTTGGTGGTCACGACCTGGGAACTTGTCGTTGCCGTGGCGGAACCGATGGCAACCCCATCGGCATAGACCGTCACGATGTCGCCGACGGTGGCGCCTGATACAAGGAATTGCAGCTTGCTGGAGGCCGATGAATTGTTCGCTAACGTAAGAGCGGTCGTCCCTTGACCTGACTGCGGTTGGAATACAATTGAAGTCGGCGCGGCCGGCGTTTTTGAGGCCCACGGGTTAGCGGTGTTGCCGGTTGCCGTGTCGGCCACCACGTTGACGGTGAAGGTCTTGGTGGTGGGCGTGTTCGTAGTGCTGTCGTAAGCCGTCACCGTCACGGTGAAGCTGCCCGTCACGCCTGTTGGCGCCCTGAGCATCAAGACGCCGTTTTGCGTATCGGTGATGATGCTCGCCGAGTTGATCTTCACCGGTGTGTTCAGGTAATTGATGCCATTTTGCGATGTGGTTGGCATGGCATCGAGCGCCGCCAAAACGGTGGTCGACAGGCCGTTTGCGGGCTGATCGAGGGTTTGGAAGCCGAAAAGCGAATACCCATAATCCAGCGAACGTGTCGCCCCGTCGGTGATGAAGAATTCCGAACTGCTCGTGTTGGGCGAACTGGTGCGGGCCATCGCCAAAGCGCCCGCCGTCGTGTAGTTCAAATCGGGATTGAACTCCTCGTTGATCGTGGTCGTCGTCCCGAAGCTCGCGGGAAAAGGATTGACGTTGGCACCGCCGTTAATCTGCGGCGGATTATTCCCGCCTTGGATGAGGGCGAAGCCGCCGGTCTCCGCCCGATAGATGTAATCACCATTATAGAAGTTGGCTTTGACCAGGTTCTCGATCCAGGTTGCCGTCTTGGGGGTCAAGTTATCGAACAACTGGAAGGTCATCGTCCCCAGACCGTTAATATTGAACTGCACACTCTGATTGGTCTGCGGCATGACGACGGGCGAGACCTTGGTCGGGTCGGAGGTGGTCACGTCGAAATGGACCGTCTGGCCGGCGTCGGTGCCGTTCAGCGCCACCAGCGTCGAGGTGCCGGCGGCGAGCGTGACGGTCGAGATCGTGCTCAGGCCGACGGTGGAGAGCAGCGATCGCTGTTCCAGGCATTCAAAGCCGATCCGCCGTTTCGGGGGGGTGGACTTTCTTCGCGTGCTGAAAGTCCTTGCTGCCCAACCAAATATGCTGCCGCGACGTTGCTTGCTCATCGTAATCTGTTCCAGGATAGAATCTGCCTATTCTCCTATGATATTCGATCGGCTTTCTGCTTTCCCGCAAATCCCTTCGAGTTCCAAAAAGCTGGGCGCATAATATCCTCTTATAATGACGATAACGCCTCGCAGTCGTTAAAACCTGCACCTTGCAATTTGCGACTGGACTGGTAAAAAGGGGGGCGTGGAACCGAATGGACCGAAAGTGGATCAATTTCGAGCAAGCCGGTGGCTGCCGGGCAGACATTTGCAAACTTTGTGGCCGACACTGACGCGGCGTGTTGCACTGCAATCGCGATCGGAACGGCTGGAGCTTCCGGACGGGGATTTCACCCGGCTCGACTGGGTCGGCGATGACCGCCCGATTGTCGTCGTGATGCCGGGTCTTCAGGGCGATCTCGGTTCCGGCTATGTGCGCGGCTTGATGCGGGCATGCCTCGTGCGGCGATGGCGCGGCGTCCTGTTGAATCACCGCGGCCGCCCGGAACCGAATCGCAAGCGGCATAGCTACCACTGCGGCATGACTTGCGACCTCAATTACTTGGTCCATCTCTTGGCGGAACGCGAGCCGGATGTGCCGATCGCGGTCGTGGGATTCTCCCTGGGCGCGAATGTCTGCCTGAAATGGCTGGGCGAATGCGGCGATCGCGGCCAGGCGCTGCCGATCGTTACCGCCGTGGCTGTGTCGCCGCCGCTCCATCCTGCGGTCACGGCCGAAATGATCAACCGCGGGTTTGCCCGCGTCTATCAGTGGTATTTACTGAGCAGCCTGCACCGCGACATGAAGCGCAAGATGGCGGTGATGGGCGACAAGTTGGACCTTACCCGCCGCGAGCTGCGGCGGCTGACCACGTTCTACAAGTTCGACGACCGTGTCACTGCCCAATGGAACGGATTCACCGGCGCCGACGACTACTATGCGAAGAACCGGTCCGACGTGCTGCTCAAACGCATTGAGGTGCCAACGCTGATCGTAAATGCGAACGACGATCCATTGATTCCAGTTCACTTGGTTCCGTCCGCCCGCGACGTTTCCGATAAAGTTACGTTGGAAATAACCGAGGGCGGCGGACACTTGGGATTTGTCGGCGGCCGATGGCCCTGGTCGCCGCAATACTGGCTCGATACCAGAATACCGGCGTTTCTTTCGCAGTATCTCAATGTCGAGGCGGCCGCGAACGGGCGCACTTCCTAATGGGATTTTGCCATGACAACACTTCTTTCCAGTTTGCTCATTGCCGCCTCCGTGGCGGCGACGCCCTCCGAGACCAAGCCCACGCTTTACATCGTCGGCGATTCCACGGTTCACAACGGCACCCGCGGTCAGCAAGGCTGGGGCGAGCCGATCAAGGCGTGCTTCGACCTTGCCCGAATCAACGTCGAGAACCATGCCATCGGCGGACGCAGCAGCCGCACGTTCCAGACCGAAGGACGTTGGGACGCGATCTTGAAAAAAGCGAAACGCGGAGACTTTGTCTTGGTCCAGATGGGACACAACGACGCCGGTAAGATCAACGACGACTCCCGCGCCCGCGGTTCGCTGCCCGGCGTTGGTGAAGAGAGCCAGGACATCGACAATATCTTGACGAAAAAACACGAGACGGTGCATACCTATGGCTGGTACCTGCGCAAGTACGCGTCCGACGCGAAAGCCAAGGGCATGACGCCGATTATCTGCTCGCCGATTCCGCATGTGCCTAGGAAGAAAGTTGGGCCGGGCGAAGCGGAGAGCAATCGCTATTCCGCGTGGGCGGAGCAGGTTGCCCGCGGCGAAGGCGTGCCGTTTATTCATCTAAACAAGATCATCATGAGCCGCTATGCCGGCATGACGCCCGAAGAGGTCAAGGCCAAGTACTTCACGCCGGCGGACAATACCCATACGACCCCTGCCGGAGCGAAACTCAACGCCGAAAGCGTCGTCGAAGGCATAAAGGGCCTGAAAGACTGCTCGCTGGCTTCCTACTTGCGGGAAAGAGACGCCGCGACGGGTTCAAAGGAATAACGTCCGGGTTATTCTCCCAGTTATCCGCCGAATAATCGCGCTGTCTAACGAATTTGCCCCTTGACCGCCGTGCAAGGTGCCTGTATACTGTACTATATATCTAGCACAGAGGGCGCGTGGATGTTCTTCCAGATCGACTTCAACAACGGACTGGCCGTCTACGACCAAGTGGTCCGGCAGGTCAAATTCGCCGTCGCCGCCAAGTTGCTCGCCGAGGGCAGTCTCGTGCCCTCGGTTCGGGAACTTGCGGGCGAGTTGGCCATAAATCCCAACACAGTTTCACGGGCCTATCGGCAGTTGCAGGACGACGGCGTGTTGGCGACCGTTCGGGGAACCGGTCTGGCCGTCGCCCCCGGCGCCTACGGCCGCTGCCGCGACCAGCGATTGGAATTGGTCCGCGCACGTTTGGAACAAGTGTTCGTTGAAGCCCGACAGAGCCGGCTCGATCCCGAGACGGTGCGGGCCTTGGTCGAGAAGCAATTGGCAGCCATTGAAACTAAGAAATCGTGAAGGAGAAAGAACAGATGGAACCCGCCATCCGGCTCAGCCATGTGACAAAACGCTACGGCGCGGAACTCGCGCTGGACGACGTCACCTTCGAAGTGCCCCGCGGCACGGTCTTCGCCCTGCTGGGCGAAAACGGGGCGGGCAAGACCACCGCCATCCGCATCATGCTCGGTCTGGCCGAAGCGAATTCCGGCCGGGCCGAAGTGCTCGGTCTCAACAGCGCGACTCACGGACTTGAAATCCGCCAGCGCGTGGGCTACGTGGCGGAACGCCCCACGCTCTACGAGTGGATGACCGTGGCCGAGATCGGCTGGTTCATGGCCGGATTCTTCGGCGCCGGATTCCTGCCCGCATATTTGCGGCTGGCGGAGAAATACAAGCTGCCGCAGGACCGCCAGCTCAAGTCGCTCTCCAAGGGGATGCGGGCGATGGTCGCGCTTCTCGCTGGCCTTGGCGAACGAGCCGGAGTTGCTGATCCTCGACGAGCCGACATCGGGCCTGGACGCGCTCGTGCGCCGCGAGTTTCTGGAAAGCATGGTCGATCGCGCCGCGCAAGGCCAGACGGTACTCCTCTCCAGCCATCAAATCGGCGAGGTCGAACGCGTGGCCGACATCGTAGCCATCGTCCGCAAGAGCAAGTTACTGCTGGTCGAACGGGTGGACCAGTTAAAGGCCCAAACGCGGCGGGTGACGGTGACTTTGAAGGAGGGCGCGACGGCTTCGCCGGAGTTCCGCGGCGAGGTCCTTTCGCAGCGCTGGAAACCGCGACAATGGCAAGCGGTGGTCCGCGGCGCGGACGATGAGCAGTTCGCGGCACTGCGCGGCGACGAAGCGGTGGAAGACGTTGAGGTCCATTCGACGAGCCTGGAAGACATCTTTGTCGCCTACATGCAGAACGGCGACGCGGCAATCAACTACCAGGCTAGCGAGGAAACCCGGCCATGATCCACTCCGCGCCTCGCACCGTCTTCTGGCGGCTGATCTGGAAGGAATACCGCGTGCAGCGGGCGTTCTGGATCGGCATCGCCGTGCTGACAGTGCTGCTTATCTGTCTCGCTCGGTTTTCCGTACAGGATTCCCACACAAGGATGCAGTGGCAGTTTGGCTTCGCCCTGATTCTGCCAACCCTGTTTGCCGCCGCCTGTGGGGGCATGTTGTTTGCCGTCGACCACGAGGCGGGCACCTACGAATTTCAGCGGTCGCTGCCGGTGAAACCGGCGCATCTAATGTTGAGCAAGTTCGTCTTTGCATTTCTCAGCGTAATGGTCCTGTACGCGATCGGCTGGTTGGCGGCGCTGTGGCTGAGCGGCCTGCCGTTGGCGGATGCCTTGAAAAACCTGCCGGCTTGGGCGCTTGCCGGGCGGCTCCCCGTCACGGGGAGCCATTTCGTGCTGGGCGGAGTGTCGCTCTTCTTCGCACTGGAACTGTTTCTTTGGTCGGCGTTGTTCTCCTTGTTGCTCCGGCGGCCGCTCACGGCCGCGATCGCCGGCGCGGCAGCCGCCGCGGTAATACCCGTTATGCTTGGTCTTACCGTGGCCGCCGCCACGGTGACACTAAGCAATACGAGTTCTGGCTACGCCAAGTATGCCGAGACCATTCCGTTACGGGCGGCCGTTGCGGCGGCACTCGCCGCGCTGGATATCTGGCTTGGTCTCCGCTGGCTTGGCGAGCGGCATATTACAATAGCTCCGCGCCGCTTCGCATGGCGGTTGCCGGCACAACGACCGGACCGGTTTCGCACAAGCTCCTGGATGCGCGTTATCTCCCGGCTTCTGTGGGAGGACTGGCGGCAATCGCGCGGGCTGCTGCTTGCGCTCAGCGCACTATGCATCCCGCTTGCCATTGATATTCACCATTACGCGACGCGGTTTGATTCGGTGGGTCGATTTCACGGAGTCTCTATGACGGTTTCCTCGCCATCATTCTTGCACTGGCAGCCTTTCCACTGGCGGGTGCAATTACGTTTCTGGGCGATCAGCAGCGGCACAATTATCGGTTTCTGGCCGACCGCGGCGTGCGGCCTGGACAGATCTGGCTCAGCCGCCAGTTGCTGCTATGGCTTCTCGCCGCGCTGCTCGTCGTCGCATTCTCTGCCGTCGCGGTGACGTATGTCCTGCTCTGGGCGACCTATATCCAGTCTTATGATGCCGCGTTTCTCGGATCAATCGTGAAAAACCTGCTTGTGAGCATTGCCTCCATTTCCCTGCTCGGCCTGGCGGCGGGGCAGTTCTGCTCGATGCTCTTTCGCAACGGCTTTCTGGCCGCGTTCTTCGGCCTGCTCCTCAGCGGCGTCCTGGCTTTATGGTACGGGCTGATGTGGCTCTGGAGCGTGAATTGGTTCTGGTCGGTCCTGCCGATACCGCTGGCCTTGCTGCTGGCAACCTGGCTCCGCACGCCGCACTGGCTCGTGGAACGCAACACGCTGCGGGCCTGGCTGCCAGTGGCACTGGCGCTGGTCGTCCCCGTCGCGGCGATCTTCACGGCCGTGCCGCTCTATCGTGCTTATGAAATTCCCGCGGTAGATCCCGGATTCTCGCCCGACGAATACGCGCAGCCCGTCACGGCGGCGGAGCAAGCCACTTGCGACCTCTATGAACAGGCTTGGAAGCTGAACGAAGAGTGGAGGATCGACGCTTTCGCCAAAGCGATTGCCATGACCCTTCAAGCCAGCTGGCAAGAGGGAAGCGACTGCCTGAATCCGTGGTCGGCACGAGGCAATGGATCGGTGACTCGAGTTTCGAACTTGGTGCATCTCTTACAAAACAGTGCGGAGGGGCTTGAGAAGCAGGGAAACCTCGACGCGGCGATGGAGCGCTACCTCGCGGCGATCCGCATTTCGGTGCAGCTTCGCAAATGCTCGGATGTCTACTATTCGCGCTCGGACCGAATCGAGCAAGAGACGTATGACCTGCTCACCAATTGGGCCGCGCGGCCGAAGCAAACGCCGGAGCGGATTCTCGCCGCCGCACGCGAGCTTGGCAAACTGACGGCCAATCTGCCGCCCGACGTTGACGCGGTGAAACGCGAGTATCTGCGGCTGCACCGCGACTTCTCGGGCAGCTACGCGGCGATGATCGAGACACACGGCGACGGGGGCCCAGAAGCCGCACTGTTGCCGTTGACTTCGATCTGGTGGCGATTGCCCTGGGAGCGGACGCGGGCGCTGCGCTTGCTGAACCTGTTGACGCGGCGGCAGCTTGCGGAACTGGCCGAAGTCCAGGCGGCCGCCGAGCGCGGCGAGGCCATTCGGCGACCGCCGTTCCGGCGGTCCTACTTCAGCAGCCAGGAAGGACCTTTTACTTCGCAGGAACTCCCCTATGTCCTGCACGAAGAGGTCCACGTGCCGCCGATCAAGGGCCCTCTCGAATACGAGCAAGTCGACAGGATCCGCCGCTACACGGCCGCGGTCGCCTCGCGGCGCGGCGTGCGCTTGGTGCTGCTGCTGGAGGCGTGGAAGCTGCGGCACGGTTCGCTGCCGAAAAAACTCGACGAACTGGTCGGGCCGGACCTCGACCGCCTTCCGATCGATCCGTATACGGGAGTCCCTTTTCGCTATGTTCGCGACGGCGTTGGCATTCCTTTGCGATGGTATATCGACGCAGGCTCCTCCTATTTTTTTGGCGGCAAAATTGCCGCGAAGGCTCCCTTTATTTGGTGTGCCGGTCCGAAAGTCATCTACAACGGCCTTGAGGAGGGACAAAAGGAGTCCAGTTATGGCAACTATCGGATCATCGATAACCCGTGGGGCGTGAACCCGCAAAAACGCTTTCCCCAATCGGAATACGACCTTTGGGAATGCGGCTGGCCGATGCCGGTGCCGTAGTCTATTAAGGCGTCAAAATGGGTTATGCACCGCGGGCTAGCAAGCGGCGGGCGGAGCGATTACATTGGAAGTCCCGTCGTGTGAACTGCCTTCCTCCTTCCAACTCGATCCCGCCATGAAACTTCACCATTATCTTGCCGCCGTCGCGGCCTGCCTGATTTGTTCATCCCTTGCCGTCGCCGCCGATGACGGCTTTGTTGACATTTTTAACGGCAAGGATATGAATGGCTGGGTTGTCGAGGGGGCGAAGTCGTCAAAAAAAGGCGACCTCAACGTGCCGATCTGGTCGGTCAAAGACGGGATGCTGACCGCCACGGGGGCCAAGTACGGCTTCCTCCGCTACGACCACGTTTACAAGGATTTCGTCGCGCACGTCGAGTACCGCTTGAGCAAGAAGTGCAACAGCGGCTTCGGCATCCGCACCGTGAAATACACGGGCAAGATCGAGACCCGCCCGTCGCGGGCCGCCTACGAGGTGCAAGTGCTGGCCGACGCGGGCAAGAAGCCGGACATACACAGCAGTGGTTCGCTATACCTTCACATCGCCCCGAAAGTGAATGCCACGCTGCCGGCCGGGCAGTGGAACACGATCGACATCGAGTGCCGCGGCCCGAAGATTCATATCGTGCTCAACGGCCAGGTGATCCAGGACGTTGACCAATCGACGATCGACGAGATCAAGGACAAGCCGCTCAGCGGCTACTTCAGCCTGCAAAGCCATTCGAACAAGATCGAGTTCCGCAAGGTGCAGATTAAGGAGTTGTAGACGTTGGATTCATTTCGACCGCTCGGCCTCGAGTTCCGCGGCGCTTCCGCTTCCAACTCGTCGAAAAACCGTTTCATCCCTTGCTCGTCCTCGATGATTATTTCGTCGCCGCACTCCAAATCATCGACGCCCACTTGGATTTCCTTCCGCAATGTATCGAGCTTTTGTTCGCGCAACAATCGCAGCGCGTCGGATAGGACCTCCTGGCCCGAGTGATGACCGCCCGTGGCAAGTTGGTATTGGATAAACGATTCGAACTCAGCGGGGATTTCGGCCGAGATCATGGACTCTTCTCCGTCGTTGGCACACTTATAATAGCACGCCGCGCGGCGGTGGTCAACGCGACCAGTTGGTCATTGTGCCGGCTTGCCGTCAGACCGCGGCTTACCGACGGGCTTTTCGCTCTCCTCGCCAAGGCGAATCGTCTCTTCGACAATGCGCTTCGTTTGCGGGTCGCTGTCAAAGACGCCTCTTTTCACCAGCTCCTTCACCGCCGCGGCGCCGCCCGGCGTGCCGCTCATGCCTTGCAGCGTTGAAGTGGTCAAGCTGATTATGCCCATCGCCCTCTCGATGGGCGCGGTGTTCTTCGAGATCACGTTCGTGCCAGTAAGCTTGGCGTCCTCGCCGATGTAGACCCGGTCGCGGGGGAATATCTGATAGTTGGTGGCTGTCTCGCCGCGGCGCGTGATGGCGTGCCAATCGACCGGCAAGATGGTTGCTTTTTGCCCATCGGAAGGCGACGGCCTGACGATCCAAATCCTCTTGCTGTCCGATACTTGCGAAAGACCGTTGATCTGGCTAATGGCGTCCAGCACCGTTTCATTGCCGGTCACCGGCAGGCGGCGGACGCTGTCGCCCAGGCCGGCGCCTTGAGTAATCATGTAATAGACTTTGCTGTTGTAGGCCACAACGTTGACCGATACTAGGGGCGATTGCAGGAACTTGCCGAGCTGCTTTTCGATCGCCGCCTTTGCCTCGGCCACGGTCATGCCGGATACCGGAACCCGGCCGTAATGCCGCAGGTTGATCGTGCCGTCCGGCCCGACGAGGTACTTACCCTTAACCGGCTGCAAGCCGGCAAGCCGCGCCATTTGCACGTGGACATCCGGTTTGACGAGAAGTTTCTTCAGCGACTTGTTCAGTGCCTCGCGCATTTCGCTGATGGTCATGCCAACCACTTTGACCGAACCGTATGCCCTGCCTAGGTCAACCGTTCCGTCGGCCTCCACCATATAGTAATTGTCAATCGGCGCGTCGGGCGAAGCGTCGGCCTTAATCTGAAGCACGTCGAAAACCGCGGCCCGATAGGGCTGCGGGGGAACCACTTTGGGCGTATCAATTCCAATCACGTCCGGCGGTTCGATGCGGTAGGCGGGCAAAGGTTGCATGGCCAGCTCGTGCGGCGCGGCTTCGGCTCGCTTATCTTCGGGAACCGAACGGTATCCGAGATAAAGAAAGCCGTTGGACGCGGCGGTGTTTGCGGCGGCGGAGTTCGACTTTTGCGGCTCCGCCTGCAAGACCAATGTCACAGTCCCGTCGGCGGGAAGCGGGTTTCCTGCTTCATTGCTTGCCGTTGGCTTTTTCCCCGCTTTTGCGCCGACTTTCTTGTTCTCCTTTTCGCGAATTGCATCAAGAATAGTCTTCTTCAGTTGGTCGTCGTCGGTAATCAGATTGTTTTCCAAGAGGTTCTTAATTAACTTGTCAGCGCCCGGCGTATTTTGAACGCCGCGAAGCGTGGAAGCGGTCAGACTTACTATGCCATCGATCCGCTCGACCGGCGATGTCTTCTTGCTGAGAAGATTGCTTTGCGTCATCTGCGGGTCTTCACCGAAAACCAGCCGGTCGCCTGGCATGAGCGTGTAATTCGTCGCGTTGATCCCGCGCTTGGAAATGGCCTCCCAATCGACGGGCAGGATCGTGCTCTTGTCAGCCTGATGCGGCACGGGCCGCGCGATCCAGAGCTTCGTGCTGGAGACCTGCGAGATGCCGCCGATCGCGCCGACCGCGCTCATGACCGTTTCGCTGCCGGTGCAAGGTATGGTCCGCACGCTGTCGCCCATGCCGGCGCCTTCGGTGACGATGTAGAAGACCGGGCCCTTGGCAATCGGCATGAACGGCGTCCGTGCGGCGGAAACGCCCATGAAGGGGCTGCCGTAAGAGCTGGCTGCGTCGAAGACAGCATTGTCGTCTCCCACGGTATACGCGCCGCTCCAATTCTGGACGCCGCCGCTGAGCGTTGTGCCGCCGGTATAGGTGTTGACGCCAGAAAGCGTAATCGTGCCGGTGCCGCCTGTTGTGGTACCGGTATACGTGTTGGCAGGCGTGAGCACCAATGTGCTTGCGCCGGCCTGCGTCAGTCCTGTCGCTGGTGGCGCGATGACAACCGCTGAAGGTCGCGTTACCTGGTGTCGTAACGTCGCCGTTGACAGGTGTGCCGCCGGTATAGGTGTTTGTGCCCAAGAGCACCATCGAGCCCGAGCCGGATAGAAGGACTTGAGTGTCAGCGACAGGGCCTGTCACTGTCCGAGCGCCTGGATCACTTGGTTTGGCCGGGACTGGCTGGGCCGGTTCGTCTGCTCGCAGCAAAGCGAGCGGGATGGCGAGTGCAATCAACAGAAGCGCGGAACAAACGAGCGTGCGTGACATGGCTGAACTCCCTGGGCTTAGAGAAGCGGCAAGGCCCGACCAACGGGTCAAGAGCCCTTCCGCTTTGGTAACAAACCCTATGTTACCGTCGCGGGGGGAAGCTTGCGAATATTCGCAAGAAAAAGATGAGGCCCCGGGAGCCTGAGTCGCTTTCGCGAGCCCAAGTTCCCGGGGCCCTAGGGAGGGTTCCCGAGAATTATCAGTCTTTTGTGCTGGAGTACCGGCTTTAGCCGGAATTGCCGCCGGGGCACCCGCTTGCGGGTCGCGGGACTCCAGCGCTCACTCGCCCGTGCGGATCATCACCAGGCGGCTGCCCTCTTCGGTGCGAACCGTCAGCATGAGTCCCGCGCTCAGCGAGCCGGCGTCCAGCGCCTTCCGCAGATCGGCCAACGACTTAACCGGCTTGCGGCCGACGTGCGTGATCACCATGCCTTTGTCCAGTCCGGCCATTGCCGCGGGGCTGCCGTCGCGGACGCCGGTGACCGCCACGCCGAAATCGGCCTTCACACCCAACTGCTCGGCCAGCGAACTGGTGAGCGTTTCGGCCTGGATGCCAAGCTTGTCGAACGACGCATGAGCACCGCCCGCACCGTGCTCCGTGGATTTGGATGCCACAGTTTCATCGCCCGGTAGCTCCTTGCTGGCGACTTGAAGCGTCAACTCTTTACCTTCGCGAAGCAGGACCAACGGCTCCGAACTTCCGATGGCCGACCTCTCCACGAGGCTCTGCAACTCCTGCGGCGTGTGTACCGCTTGCCCGGCAAACTTTTCAATTACGTCGCCCGGCTGCACGCCGGCCTTGGCGGCGGGCGTGTTGTCTCGGACCTCGCGGACGATCACGCCCGAGTGGACCTTGATCTTGAACTGCTCGGCCACCTCCTGATTGACCGGCTGGATTATCACGCCAAGATAGGCACGATGCACGACGCCGTTCTGCTCCAGTTGACCGCCGACCCACTTGGCCTCGTCGATGGGAATGGCAAAGCCGACACCCTGATAGCCGCCCGAATTGGTCGAGATGGCCGTATTGATGCCGATTACCTCGCCGTCGAGATTCACGAGCGGGCCGCCGCTATTGCCGGGGTTGATGGCCGCGTCGGTCTGAATGAAATCTTCGCGGCCGCCCTCGCCGAGAATGCCGATGCCGCGGCCCTTGGCGCTGACAATGCCGGCGGTCACGGTGCCTTCCAATCCAAAGGGCTGGCCCAGCGCCAACACCCAATCGCCTACTTCTACTTCACTGCTCCGGCCCAGCCGTGCGACGGGCAGCGAACCGCCCGCCTTAATTGTGACTATCGCCAAGTCGGCCTTGGGGTCGGTCTTGATCTCGGCGGCCTTGAACTCGCGGCCGTCGCCGAGGCGGACGGTGATATCGCCCCCGCCGGCGACGACGTGATTATTCGTGAGAATGACGCCCGACGAATCGACGATCACGCCCGAGCCGCTGCTGGCGACGCCGTGCGGCATGTTGGGCGTGCCGCCATGAAACTGAAAGAACTTCCGCATGTTCGGGTCTTTGAGCATGTCGCCGAAGGGCGAGCCGTTGAACCCGAAGGGAATATCTTCCATGCCCTCTTCGCCATCTTCCGACGGCTTGAGGGCTTTGACCTTGACCATGCTCGGCTTGCTGGTGATCGTCACCACGGCCGGCAGGACCTGTTCGGCGGCGGAATGAAACGCCCGAGACATCGCCTTGGCCGACTGTCGGGCGGAATCGACGGCCGCCGGATCGACCACCGTGCTCGTGGCGCCCTCGGTCTTCGCCGGCGCCGAATACCAGGCGTTCGCCGGCCGCGTGTTCTTTGCATAAACTGACAAGCCGTTCCAGCCGACGGCCACGGCGGCGGAAATCGCCAGGAGTCCGAAGAGCCCATAGGTGATCCTCCTTGCGCATACTTACTCTCGATTGCATTTTTTCTCTCCTCTAATTGCCTTGGTTCCCTGCGAAACGGGAACGCCTCCGCCCTAAACCGCGGCATCCACAGCCGGCGGCGTCGGGCCAAACCGTATGTTCCAAAGAGAATGTTTCCGCCGGGACGGGGAATCTTACAGCCGGAGCAGAAAAAATGTCCGAAATCCAAGCGGGATAAGAGTTTAGGAAACGGTGTCCGTTTCGATCAATGCCAGCACTTGCCCCACGGAAAGGGGCTCATCGACATCCACGAGCCGCTTGACGAGCACCCCAGAAGCCGGGGCCGGCAGATCGACGGTGGCCGGCCCGGCGAGAATTTCGGCCAGCGGCTCGCCTTGCTCGACCCGCGCGCCGCGGGAAACGAACCAGTTGCTCAGCAAGATCGGCTGATCGTCGAGGCCGAGGTCTGGGAGGCGGAGTTCAATACGGGGCATGCAGGGAAGAAATGAAAATGGGCGAGAGGAAAATATAAGGGCAATTTCGGGAACACTAATTACCACTGATTAGCACTGATTGCAATTCATTAGAGTTAATTAGTGTTAATTAGCGTTCCAACAATTCCCATTCCTGTTGTTGTGCCTCTTATGTATCTGTCTCATCTTCTTTTCGTCCATTTTCCTTTCTTACTTCGGCCCACCGATCTCAACCATGTCCCGCGCATGATAGCTCGACCGCACGAACGGCCCGCTGGCGACTTGCGTGAAGCCAATGTTTCGAGCGAGTCGGCCGAGATGGTCGAACTCTTCGACCGGCAGATAGCGCACGACCGACATCTGCTTCAGCGAGGGCTGAAGGTACTGGCCCAGCGTCAATAGCCGCACGCCGGCGTCGTAAAGATCGGCGAATGTATCGAGCAGCTCGTCGTGCGTCTCGCCGATGCCGAGCATCAGGCCCGACTTGATCTTGATGGCCGGGTTCCGCTGGGCGATGCGGCGGAACATGGCCAGCGTCCAAGGATAATGCGAGCGGACGCCGCGGACGGTGCGATAGAGCCGCGGCACGGTCTCCGTGTTGTGATTGTAGACTTCCGGCGCGGCGTCGATCACGAGATCCAAGGCGTCCTGATTGCCGCCGAAGTCTGAGGGAAGCACCTCGACCACGGCATCGGTCGCGGTGCGGATGGCCTCGATCGACCGTACATAATGCTCCGCGCCGCCGTCTGGCAAGTCATCCCGGGCGACGCACGTCACGACGACGTGCTTCAGCCCCAGGCGGACAACCGCCTCCGCCAGCCGCCGCGGCTCGTCCGGATCGGGCGGCTCCGGCCGGCCCTTGGGCACGCTGCAAAAGCGGCACGCGCGGGTGCAGGTGTTGCCGAGGATCATGAACGTGGCCGTCTTGTTCGCATAACACTCCATGCGGTTAGGGCACTTCGCGTTATCGCAAACCGTCTCCAGCTTCAGCTCGTCGATGAGCTTGGCCGTAAAGTGGTTGGCGTTGCCCTTGGGCACGTTGCGTTTGAGCCAGCGGGGGAGCGGAGGAGATTGGGGCATGGGAAACGACTTTAGGGCTGATTTGTGCGATCCGGTCCGGCGTATCATGGTCGCGTAGCGACCTTTCATGGTAGCCGACGCGGTACGCCAGCACGCACGTTCGTCGCGTAGCGACGGCTGAAGGCTCAGGCGTCGCTACGCGACGCTAGATACGTTTCGTTTGGCGACCTACCCGTGGGTTAAAACCCACGGTTACCATCGTAACGTCGCTAGGCGACGGACTTCGGCCAACAACTGCCTATTGTACGAAAATTGGCCCGAAAGACCAGCGGTGCTCTATCTTGAATGCCGCTTTACGCCGAGGTAGAATAGAGTGCCGTGAGAGATTCTCGATAGGGTAGCGATATGTGGCCGAGACGCAACGCGGGTTTTTGCACGGTAACGGAGGGCTCATAAAATGGACCATTTGCTTGTTCTCCTTAGTGGTTGCTTCTGGTTGGCAATCATCATTGTCCCCGTCATTTGCTTAGTAAAGATCGTGTCTCTCCAGGATCGTGTCCATCGGTTGGAGGAACTCTTGCGAGCCGACAACGATCGGCGATGAATCGCGATCGTCCTGCTCGGCAAGCGGAACCTACTTCAACCACGGATGTCCTGTATGCAAATGATAACTGTCGCCGCCGAGAGCTTTGGTGAGATGTCGCACGAGCACTGCTCGGACAGTTGCCATCTGTACTACACCACAACGCTCGGCGCCGGAGGCTGGCGGCACCCCAATGGCGGATACGTCGCACGACAATTCGATCGATGTTAAAGCTGCCAATCGTTGACGGCGGATGCGAATGATCTTGGCGTTCGCGGCCATCGGATTTGCTCTGCCTGCTCTTCTGGACATCGTAATGGCATTACTGGGCCGCGGGCCACGGGCGTTGGTCAATAGCACGCTCGACGTGATAGCGGCGATCGTGAATCTGCCAGGTGTGTTCTTAACGTCTTCTTTCGGCGATCTATTGGCGCGTCCCAACTCGCCAATGCACCGGTGGACTGCCTTTCTGTTTTACACTGGCGGATTGGTCTTTTGGACAATTGTTGGAGCAACGATTGGAGACGTTGTCGGCCTTTTAATTGCTCGCCGGCAGCCGGTGGGCAGTGAACAGACAACACCGCCTGCTCCTTGAGTCGGCGGACGAATGAAGTGGCTGCTCATAGGTCCTATTGCGGGAGCACGTTCATCCCCACTCGGCAAGTGGGGCCTACTTCAACCACGGATGCCCTGTATACAGATGATACCGATCGCAGCCAAATGCCTCGGTCAAGTGCCGCACGAGCACGGCACGAACCGTCGCCATCCGCACGACGCCGCAGCGCTCGGCCGCCAGGCTGCCGGCCGATGCATTCACGAGCCGGAATAATCCCATCGCGGGCGAGACGTTGATGAACGCCCCGTGCCATGTGACCCAATCGCGAACCGCCGCGCCGATAGAGGCGATCTGCCCTGTCCGGCCCCATACGCCATGCCGGCCCGGCGGTATGTTGACCTGCACGCCCAGTTCCGTCAGCGTCTCAGCGATTGCGGCCTGAAGTCGATAAAGATATACGCCCAAGGAAAAGCCATGCCAGCGGAGCGGCACGATCGGGTAGACGGCCAACTGCCCTGGGCAATGAACGAGCGTGCCGCCGCCGCGATTGACCCAATGCGTTTCGATCTCGCGGGAGCGGAGCGCGCCGCGGGCGGAGATGTCCGACGGACGCCCGCCGCGGCCGATCGTGATGACCTCCGGGTGCTCGCACATCAGGACGACGATCTGCCCATCGTCGTGCGCCGCCACCTGCCGCCGCAGCCGCTCTTGCAACTCCAGACATCGCAAGTAGGGAACGCGGCCCAGCAGGAAGGTTTCCACCGCGGGCGATTGCGTTTCGGCGATTGGCGATCGAAAGGGCATGGGCAAGGGGATGGTGAACTGCTAAAATACGGAACGATTGTTTGCACCTATCGACCCCATCCACCTCGCGTGGATGGTGAAGGAGGTTGGAAAGCTAAAAGCCCAACCAACACCAAAAACCAGACCCCATCCAGCTTGTCTGGATGGTGAATAAGGCTGCCTAGCTCTAATCGCTTTGAAGCTGGGCAACCTTCTTCACCCACGGGGCAAGCCCGTGGGGGTCGAGTTGAGTAAGTTTCGACTTCTAGCTGTTCAACCTCATTCACCATCCAGACGAGCCGGATGGGGTCTACGTGTGCCAATAGTCGTGACCGCTCAAAGTTTATCCACGTTTCGCGGTTTCCCGCTATGGCAAAATCAGCGAAGAAAAAGGCATCCGACGACGCCAATCAGCGGGTGATCAGCGAAAACCGCAAGGCCCGGCACAATTTTCTTGTGATCGACGCCCTGGAGTGCGGCATTGTCCTCGTCGGCAGCGAGGTCAAAAGCCTCCGCGAAGGGCGGATTTCGCTGGAGGAGGCATACGCCCGTGTCAAGGAAAACGAGGTCTGGCTGATCGGCTGCGACATCCCGGAATACACCGACGCCAGCCGCTTCAATCACAAACCCAAGCGCCCGCGTAAGCTCCTCCTGCATCGCCGCGAGGTCAAGCGATTCGCCGAGCTGGCGTCGCAAAAGGGCCTCACGCTCGTGCCGTTGCGGCTCTATTTCAAGGAAGGCAAGGCCAAAGTGCTCCTGGGTCTTTGCAAAGGCAAGGCCAAACACGACAAGCGGCAGGCGATGAAATCGGCGGAAGCCAAGCGGGAGATCGCCAGGCAGATGCTGAGGAAGCGGTAATCACTCCCCGCGCAACTTCAAACCCATCGCCGTCAGTTTCTCGCGGACCTCGTTGAGGCTCGTCACGCCGAAATTCTTGCACTCCAACAGGTCGTCGCCCGTGCGGCGGACCAATTCGGCCATGGTATTGATGCCCAGGCGAATCATGCACTTGCGGGCACGCACGGAGAGGTTCAAATCGGCGACCGACTTGGCCAGAACGGCCTGTTCGTCGGCCGAGAGCGGCTCCGGCTCGAATGACTCGCTGACCGGGCGTTCCGTGGCAAGCTGCCCCAGCCGCAGCCCCTTGGAGGCGAGCATTTCCTTGA
Source organism: uncultured Planctomycetia bacterium (assembly GCA_963707295.1). Taxonomy (GTDB): domain Bacteria; phylum Planctomycetota; class Planctomycetia; order Pirellulales; family Thermoguttaceae; genus JANXQG01. Next base: position 1,604,964 of record CAVPPL010000004.1, on the reverse strand, counting down.
TCTCGACGAGGCTCGTCTCGCCGAAGTTCTTGCTCGCCAGCAATTCGGCCTCGGTCGTGCGGCAGAGGTCGCCTAGCGTGGTGACGCCCATCTTTTGCAGGCAATTGCGGCTGCGGACCTGAAAGCTCGAAATCGGAAACCGGGATGCTGAGCACCTGGCCCATGCGATCGCGCTTCTTCATCGCGTCGTCGTCGTAGAACTGCTCGTGCGAGGCCTCGGTGTCCTTGATATACAACGCGGCGCGCGTGTGATCGGGATAGGAGTCCAGCACGCGCTGATAGCACTGGGCGGCCCGTTCGTATTGTTCGCGGTCCTCGTAGAGCAGACCGAGGTTCACCAGCGAGCCGACGTGCGCGGGGAACGTCGCGGCGGCCCGCTTATAGAGGTCCATGGCCATGTCGTCGTTGCCGTAGCGATCGTTTTCGAGGGCCAGGCCGAAAAGGGCGCCGGGATGGTTGCGGTCGGCCTCGACGGCCCGTTCGTACAAGGCGATGACTTCCAGCGGATTGCCGCCCACGGCCGCCACGGTCGCGCCGCGCTGATAGAGATAGTCGGCCGTATGCTCGACGGGGCCGAAGAGGTTATCCAAGACTTGCAGCGCTTCCTGCGGTTTATCGGCGTAACGCAAGGCCTCGGCGCGGCCCAGCGCGCATTGACCCGCCTCGTAGCCGGCCTTCTCTGCCGACAGATAGCTCTCGACGGCATCCAGATAGCTGCCGCGGGCGTAGAGCGACTTGGCCAGATAAAAATGGGCCATCGCGCCGCCATCGGCCTGCTTGAGGACCTCGCTGGCGCGGAAGTAACGGCCGAGCAGGAATAGCGCCACGCCGAGGCGGACATTGCTCGCCGGGGTCGGTTCTTCCTTGGTCTGCAACTCGTTCACCGCGTCGCGGAGACGCTGGAAATTGACATGCTCCCTCGCAACCGCCTCGCGGATCTGCTTGACCTCGCTGGGGCCGAAGGGGCCGTTGACCAGGATAACCTGCTTGACGTCGAATTCCGTGCTCGTGACCATCGTTTACGAATCTCCTCGCGTTCCCATGGGCCGTCATCGGACGGCAATACTACCTAGCCGGGCGGACTCGAATACTTTGCACGAACCACCCGGAAGAGCCTTCGGTGAGAGTCGGACTCACGACCCCAGCTTTACGAAAGCTGTGCTCTACCACTGAGCTACGAAGGCGTAGGATTAACAATGTCAAAACCCGTCAACCACCCGGCTGCCCGCTCTTCTGTCACCCTTCCGGCCGCTGGGCCAAGAAGTTCAAGGACGCGAAAGATGGCAAGTGGAAATTCCGCTACTACGGAGCCTGGGCCGATCTACCCGCCGCCCTGGCCCGATATGGGCCCGAAATTAGCGGCGTGCCAATCGAATCCAATAGTTTAGCCGAGAAAAAGAAGCAAGGCAAGCCCTGGCTGGGCTTCCCCTTGGGGCAGGGCCAATCGGTTCCTAATCTGGGTAAATTGCAAGGTGGGCCGAGCAACGGGAGTCCCACCATTTTTCGGAACTTCCCGGTGGGACTCGTGTCGCTCGGTCCGCCCTACATTGAAATCCGATCGGCCCTGTAGGCCGCCTGCCGATGGTTCGCTTGCCCGCCAGAGGCCAACCTGCTACGATAACTCTGTCCTCTTCCATGTTCGTGATGCGGATGCCAGTTTTTGGTGAGCCGATAAGATGCCCGTTGGGTACCTGACTTAAAGGACTTGGCCGCGTGTATAGCCGCTGATCTGCCTTCGGGCAAACAACGGATCACACAACCCGGGTTCCAGGTGCCCCCCTAAGCAACACGGGCTCTCAAAAAGACATCGCCACGGCATTACGGCGGAGGACTTTTTTCTTGGACTATGCCTACCCTCCCTCCTGATCTCGCCGCCAAACGCGACCGCCTGCTGGATCTCCTCGCGAGCTACGGCAGTTGCGCGGTCGCCTTCTCCGGCGGGTTGGACAGCACGGTCGTCGCCCAGGCGGCCAAGGTTGCGCTCGGCGATCGGGCGGTGGCCGTCACCGGCGTCAGCGCGAGCCTGGCTGGCGGCGAGCTGGACGAATGCGCGGCGCTCGCACGGCAAATCGGCATCCGGCATGAGGTGCTGCATACCGACGAACTCTCGATTCCCGGTTATCAGGAGAACAACGGCAATCGCTGCTACTTCTGCAAATCGGAATTGTTCCTGAAGGTAGAGCAGCTTGCCGAGCGGCTGGGGGTGAACGTCGTATGCGACGGCACGAACCACGACGACCGCGGCGACCATCGGCCCGGCATGAAAGCCGGCCGCGAGAGGCGGGTCCATAGCCCGCTGGCGGAATGCGAGTTGACCAAGGCCGAGATCCGCCAGTTGGCCGCCACCTGGGACCTGCCCGTCTGGGACAAGCCGGCCACGCCCTGCCTGAGCAGCCGCATTGCTTACGGCGAGACGGTGACGCCGGAGCGGCTGGCGATGATCGGCGCGGCGGAGACCTTCTTGCGCGAGCACGGCTTTCAGCCGCTGCGGGTCCGCTACCACAAGGGCGACGTGGCGCGGATCGAAGTCGCGGCGGACGCCCTGCCGCGGCTGCTCGCGGCCGAATTTCGCGAGGAAGTTATTCAAAAGCTGAAATTGCTGGGCTTCAAGTTCGTCTCGGTCGATCTGGAAGGCTTTCGCAGCGGCAGCATGAACGCAATGCTTTCGATCACGCCGCCGCGGCCTTGACTTTACTTCCGCGCTCATCTTTATTTGCTCCTCTGGGAGTGCCAAATCTGGCACTTTTGGCACCGATTTGACGCTGATTTGCACTGGTCTGACGCAATTTGGCACTGTGCAGGCGCCATGCGGACCCCGCGATTTCCGCGAAGAAACCGTATGCGTGGCACGATTTGGCATGGTTTGGCACACTTTTACGTTAATCCGTGGGATTCTTTCATGGGAGGAACACTAATTAACGCTAATCGCCACTAATCCACTCATATTAGTGATAATAAGTGATGATTAGTGTTCCTTAAATGTGTTGAATGGTGTGTGTGGCGGATTTTTTTCTCGCCTTTCAAATTGTCGCGAATCCGCCTGTTTTCTTGGGGTTTTGCGAAGCAGGATGGGAGCAGGACGCCAGTAGGATGCCAGTAGAACGCGGGTAGAAATGGCGCAGAAGCCGAGTAGCAGTCGAGTAGGATTACTTCTTTTGGCCATTTGTTTTCTCCGGCATACGGCAATCAGTGGGGAAGTTCGGGGAGGCGGAACCTCGAATCACACGAATGACAGTTTTTTTTGCCACGGATGGAACGCGGATGAAACACCGACATGATCCGTGGCCGGGTGGCCCTGGGCGGTTGCCCGCCCAGGCTCCCACAGATCCGTACATGGACGCATTAGACCATACGGCTCCTCGGGGCATGGTTTCGCTGCTTGACGCAGGAGTGGACGATTTTCGGCGGCGGGAGGCTATAACGCTTCAGCAGCCGTTTAAATCGGTCCCAGTTCATGTCGCGTTGCCGGTTGCGGCGGTCAAGCCACATCCGCCAAGCTCGTTGAACCGCATTCAGGAACGCCTCCAACATTCGCATGTTGTTGGTGATCCCATAGTAAGCGTAATGTCCGCGAACCTTTTGACTCAGTATTGCATGCTGCTCGCAGACCGGTCGGTGCCGGTTGTTCCGACACCATTGGGCAATGCTCCGCACCGCCCGGCTCAGACGCTTCGAGGCCGTTTGCCGCATTACCGCCCAACCGCCCCGAACCGTGCGACCCCAGTAATGGGTGAAACCCAAGAGGTCAAACGTTCCTGGTCGAGTGGTCCGGTCGTTCCCGACACCTGTCGCCTTGCGGGGCGGTCGGCGAAAGGGAATCAGCCGGGTCTTGTCAGGATGCAGCGTCAGGCCGTACTTGCCAAAGCGTTTGGGCAGCACCTCCATCACTCGCTTTGCATCTTCCTCGTGAGTAAACAAGATCACGAAGTCGTCCGCGTAGCGGATGAGGTGGGCCTTGCCCCGGAGTCGCGTTTGCACCTCCTGCCGAAACCACATGTCCAGCACGTAGTGCAGAAACACGTTGGCCAGCAGTGGCGAGATCACGCCTCCTTGCGGGCTTCCGGCGTCCGGGTAACTGATGTTGCCCGCTTCCATTACGCCCGCCTTGAGCCATTTGCCGATCAGGCGTGTCAGCACGCCGTCACGCACCCTGAGTTGGATAAACTGCCGCAGATGGGCGTGGTCCAAAGTATCGAAGAACTTTCGGATGTCCACCTCCAGGACCCAGCCCACGCTGGTGTTCATCGTCTGCTTCCAGAGGTCTTCCAGGGCTGCGTGTGCCGACCGCTGCGGCCGGAATCCGTACGAGCCGGGATCGAAGTCCTGCTCGTAGATCGGTTCCAGCAGCATGACGACCGCACGCTGGAGAACTTTGTCCTCCAACGTCGGTATTCCGATGGGGCGGGTTTCGGTAGTCGATCCCGCCTTGGGAATATGCACGCGCCGCACCGGCGGTGCCCGGTACGTGCCGGACTTGGCCCGGTCGAGAAGCGATTGGAGGTTGGCCTCCAGGTCTTTCGCGTAATCGTGCCAGGTCTGTCCGTCCACGCCCGGTGCTCCGTCTTTGCGGGTCCGGTAGAAGGCCGCTTTCAACCAGTCGATATCCATCAGGTAGGCCAGCGAAGTGAAGGCCATCTGCGGCGATCGTCTCGCCAACTCGGCTATCCGTTGCTGTTTCGTTAATACGTACATCGAATCTCCAAGTATCCGTCGTATGTCCCAACAACGATTCCATGCTCCCGATGCCTCGCTTCCCTCCACAGGGTCCGCACGGGCGTTTGTTCCCCTGCTTCAACGGTACTATCAAGGCACTGCGACTTCCTGCCGTCCTTCCCGCCGCGCTTCGTTTCCTTCGCACGGCCGGTACCACGGGATCACGCATGTTTCGCTCCCGCCGCCGCTGCGTGCGACCGCGTCGGGCCTGGGGTTGTTCACCCGGTCGCCCCGTCCGGGAATGCTTCCGTGGAGACACCAGGATCTCCCAAGTTTCTGGGGAGCCTCAATTCCCGTTTGCACATGTTCTCCGACCCCGGACGGTCAACGGTTCCTGACCAATTCGCGGAACCGTCGCGTGGCCCCCGCTATTGAAACGACGGAAGCACCGACGACAACCACCTTTCGAGGCTCAATAGCATGGCTTTCGGGCTCGCCGCCTACGCATCACGCCTTGGTTTCCCGCAACGTGCAAGGCTGGCTTCCAGGTGCTGGTCAAGCTCTCCCGGACGGGCTTTCACCCGCAAGGCTCCTACAGAAGGTTTCTAACTTCACTTCATGTGTGCTGTCCTCCTTCTCCAGTCTTCTTGGCACAATTCAATCCGTGTTCCATCCGCGGCCCAATCTCTTCTCTCTCGTCCCTTATCCTTCAACTCTCCCCAGCTTCGCGCTGGGCGGCCTGTCGCAAATCGCCAGTATAGCACATGTCTTATCGTCTGTCAACACGTGCAAGGAACAGTCGGTACAAAACGTCGCTAAAGCCTTTGCCGGCCGGGACTTGCGACATCGGGTTATGTTTGCGCAAACACGCGCGGCATTCTTGTGGAATCGCGATCCGTGTAAACCTTCGTCCAAGGCGTGGTGGGGGTGATTTGCGCGGAGCGTAGCGCAGTTCAGGTGAGTAGTTCGTAAGCGAGGCGACACATGCCTTTTCAAGAGGTGTCGCGCGTGGCAAGGGCCAGCGAGTTGCGACGTTGCTCAGTCATCGTCCAGGGAAGAAACTGAGCGATTTCCTCGGGAGCCGTTCCGCCCGCCGCGGCACAGCTTTCAAGATACCACGTCAGCCACGAGCGCGGGTTCAGTCCGCAACGGCCGATGGTGGCGAAGAGCGAAAAGAGCATCGCTGCCAGGCGACCGGACCATAAAGCGCCCGAGCCATAGTAGTTCTTCCGTCCTACCGCGGGACCGCGATTGGCGGCGCTCCGAGGCGTTGTTGTCCAGCGGAATGCGCAGGTCATCCACGAACCGCGTCAGCCCGGACCAATGCTCTTGAAGACTGACCAGGGCCCTGCGGCAAGGTTCGTGGAGTCGCGGATCGGCCAGTTCCGCGGCGGCTTGCCGTTGCATCCGGGCAAGCGATTGACGCATCGCCGCGTCGGCGGCGCGAAACTTCGTGCTTTCGGGCTTGCATGCCAAGCGCCGCCGTTGGTGATGATACACCGCGCGGATGCGCTCCAGCCAAGCCAAGGCCCACGGTTTCAATTCGTCCCAGCCCTTGCCGACTTCGACGAAATCCCGTCGCACGTGAGCCCAGCAGAACGCCAGGGTCACGTTGCCGCGTTTGACCTGCGCCATGGCCTTGTATCCGGAGTAGCGATCGACCATCAACGTCAGGCAGGCATCGGCGGCGAAATGGCCTTCGGGCACGTCGTGACTGCGCGAGGGATCGAGTCGGAACACCACGCTGTCTTCGCTGAGGAAGACCCACAGCCACCAGCGATGGCCGATCTTGCCTTCCTGTTCGATGAAAACCAGCCAGCGGGTCTCGTCGGCCTGCGCGAAACCGGCTTGGGCACGATGCGCCAACAACTCGTCGTAGAGCGGCTGAAACAGCCTTTCGAGGTGTTGCAGTCCGCCGCTGACCGTGCCGGCCGCAAGGTCCAGTCCGCGCAGCCGCCAGGCGGCAAGCTGCCGTTCGATCGGCTCATGGCTGAAGTATTTGCCCAGCAACAGTTCGGCCCAAACCGACACGCCCAGCAGTCCCTTGGGTATCAGCTTCGCGGGCGGCGGCGCGACGAGCGTCCGCGGGCCGCGGCAGTTGCACGTGCGTCGATAACGCCGCCGGCGGGTCCGTCGTCGATAAGCGCGGACATTGATTTCGAGTTGTTCCGAATCTTCGCTGCCGTTGGGCGTACATGGCCGACCGCAACGAGGACAGCAAGTGTCCTCGGCGGGCAGTTCGATCAACTCCTCCACAACCGGCAGATGGCTGTAATCGCGGCGCGGAGGACCGGGTTTGCCTTTCCGCTGCCCGCGCGCTTGGGCGAGAGGGATTCGCTGTCGGCTTCTTCGCCCGGCAGATGGTTGGAGCGATCGCGGGAGGCGGAGTGCTCGCTTTTTTGGCCGTAGAGTCGGGCTTGGAGTTGGCGGACTTCACCCCGCAGTTGTTCGTTTTCGGCTTCCAGCTTGGCGATCCGTCCCACCGCATCCGCATGGCGCGACTTCCAATAGCCGGCCTCTTGCCGCAGGATCAGATTCTCCCGCCGCACCTCCGCCAATTCCTCACGCAGCGAGGCAACCTCCTGCTTCAGCTCCTGGACAAACTCCAGCAACTGGGAGGTATTGCTGCCCCGCCGATCCAAAACAACCTGTCCGCTCATAGCGAAACAGCTTGTACTACGGCATGGCGATCCTCGCCAGATCAGAATTCAGCAGAAACACGTCTATAGCGACAATTACTTTTCCGGTCTGACGACAATTAAAATTCCCGGTTGAGGCCAGTTGAGGCTGGTCAGATAGACTGTTGCAAGTCTCCGTAGGAGGGGGACTTGCAATGGTCACGGATGAGCAGGTGAAGCGGTTGTGGCAGGTGTTGTCGTCAGGGAAGACTCTGGTTCAGTCGGCAGACAAGGCGAGCATGGACGAGAAGACGGCGAGGAAGTATAGGCGGCTGGGTCGGCTTCCCAGCGAAGTTGTGCCGGATCGCTCGTGGCGGACACGGGCAGACCTGTTTGCCGAGGTGTGGCCGGAAGTGCATGCGCAACTGCACGAGCGCCTGGCCTGGAGGCCAAGACGCTGTTTGGAGGCTGCAGATCAAATACCCGGGGAAGTTCGACGAAACGCAGTTGCGCAGCTTTCAGCGTGGCGTGAAACGTTGGCGAGCGACGGCCGGCCCGGCGAAGGAGGTGTTCTTCAGCCAAGTGCATCATCCGGGACGGTTGTGTGCGTCGGATTTCACCCACATGGAAAGCCTGGCCGTGATCATTGGCGGGCAGTCGTTCGACCATCTGCTTTACCACTTCGTGCTGACGTACTCGAACTGGGAGTCGGTGACGGTCTGTTTTTCCGAGAGTTTCGAGAGCCTCGGCGAAGGACTTCAAGACGCCCTGTGGGAATTGGGCGGCGTGCCCGAACGACACCGCACGGATCGGATGAGCCTGGCGGTCAACAACGGATCGGACATGAAGGAGTTCACCGCGCGGTACAAGGGACTGTTGGGCTACTACGGGATGGAGATGGAGAAGATCCAGCCCCGGGAACCGAACGAGAACGGAGATGTCGAACAATCGCATCGGCGTTTCAAGGAAGCGGTGGAGCAGGCCCTGTTATTGCGTGGCAACCGGGACTTCGAGAGCCGTGAAGCCTATGGACGATTCTTGAAAGAGCTGGTGGCGGTTCGCAATGCGGGCCGTCGCAAGCGGCTGGACGAAGAGTTGCCTGGCCTTCGGCCTCTGCCGGATCGGCGACGGGAGAGCTGCAAGCGAATCCCGGTACGCGTGGATACGGGGAGTTTGGTCCATGTAGACCGAAATGTTTATTCGGTTCCCAGCCGCTTGATTGGCGAGCGGGTCGAGGTGCGATTGTACGTGGAGCATGTCGAGGTCTGGTACGCCCAGAAGGAGATGGAGCGCTTTCCGCGTTTGCGCGGGCGGAACAAACACGCCATCAACTACCGGCACATTATCGACTGGTTGGTGCGAAAACCGGGGGCTTTTGAGAACTACGTTTACCGGGAAGAGCTGTTTCCCACGAGCCGCTTTCGCATGGCCTTCGACGCCTTGCGGGAAGCGCAGCCCAAGCGCGGTCACAAGGAGTATTTGCAGATTCTCTATCTGGCGGCAGGCCACGGCGAGACGGCCGTGGACGAGGCGTTGCGAACGCTTCTAAACAGCGGCCAGCCCGCGACCCGGGCCGCGGTCGAAACGTTGGTCCAGCGGGCCGAGGAAGTTCCGGCGGTCACCGAAGTGACCGTCGAAGTAGTGGACTTGTCGGATTTCGATGACTTGTTCTTGCACAAGGAGGTGTGGGATGGGTGCGAAGGGGGATTTGAAAGAGAAGTTGGCGGCTTGCTTGCGGGAACTGCACTTGCCGACGTTTCGGGAGTGTTTTGAGGAACTGGCCCGACGGGCATTACAGGAGACGGCCAGCTACGAGCAGTACCTGTTGGAACTGGCCGAGCGGGAATGCCAGGGCCGCTTGGCAAAGCGGACCGAGCGGCTGCTGCGGGATTCCCGTTTGCCGCTGGAGAAGGATCTGGCGAGCTTCGACCTGGCGCGGTTGCCGGCGAAGGTCTCTCGCCAAGTGCGGACGCTCATGGAAGGCTCGTTCGTGGACCGCCGCGAGAACCTGTTGTTGTTCGGCAAGACCGGATCGGGAAAGACGCACCTGTTATCGGCGATCGCCCAGGAATTGGTTCGCAACGGACGGAAGGTGGTCTCATGGTCGTGTGCCCTGCTGGTTCAGGAACTGTTGGCGGCCAAACGGGATCTGAAGCTCAACCGGGTGCTAAAGCAGATGTCGAAGTGCGAGGTGCTCTTGATCGACGACATCGGCTACGTGCAGCAGAGCCGGGAGGAGATGGAGGTGCTGTTCACCTTGTTGGCGGAACGCTACGAGCGCGGCACGGTGATGCTGACCAGCAACCTGCCGTTCTCGAAGTGGGAGACGATCTTCAAGGATCCGATGACGACAGCGGCGGCAATCGACCGCCTGGTGCATCACAGCGTGATCTTGGAGTTGAACATCCCGAGCTACCGGTTGGACGAGGCCAAGCGAACCAAGCCGCCCGACGCGGCCTGAGATTGGCGAGGGCCACCCGCGGCGGCGTGCGGCCCCCCCTTTTGTTTCGCTCCGCTGCGCTGCGCTTCACAAAAGGGGGGGCCGCACGCCTCTGGTTCTCAACCGGGAATTCTAATTGTCGTTCAAGGGGAAGAGTAATTGTCGCCGAAAGAACACGGGTTGGACGAAGGTTTACCGATCCGTCGCCGTAAGTGCTTGCCAGATAACAACTTGGGAAATCCGCCCCGCCGCCGGCATTCGGGCGGTCGAAAACGGCTGGTGAAATTGTCAGCGCTGGCGGGGCGGAGGTGCATATTTGCCAACGCCGCGTGGTATCTGTTGGCTGCCTATCGCTGTGTCGGCCGCGGCCACGGGCCTGGCGGGGCGTCAACCGAAGGGAGTTGGCAAGTTGGCACCGCTTAACTCTTCGGCTATTCGGCACCGGATAATTGGCCGCGAGGACCAAAACCAGCCCCCAAGAAAGGCGCATGTTTTTCGTTGTCGAAAACTTGGCGTTTGACGGCGATGAAGCACTTTGATTTACGAGATAGCGATTTCGGAATGTTATCATCGGAAAACGAAGGCGGCGAGATTCAAGCAGGTCAGCATAATGAAACCAAGGATTAAAGGGACCGTCTCGTCGAGTGCCCAGCGTCCGTCAGGCCGATTGGGAAGGAGGCAGACGAAGGTCATCACGTATTCCTTCGCCGGCGTCAGACTTGGCCGTCCTCTTTGCGGTGGCTCCCGCTGCGCAAAGCCGTCTTATTCTCCCGGTACTGGCGCGGCGACACGTGCTTTAGACGGCGGAAGACCGTGGCAAAATACTCGGCCGTTTCGAACCCCAAGTCAGACGCGATCCAGTTGATCGGCTCCGTTCCGCTCACGAGGCGACGGCAGGCAACGTCTATCTTGGTGCGAAGAACAAACTGGCGTGGGGAAATGCCTATCTGCTCCTTGAACGCTTGCTTGAACCACGATAACGAATAGCCGGCTAGGCGGGCCAGTTCCTCGACGCGAAAATCCTTGCTGGGGCTGCCCTGGATGGTCCGCGCAACTTCCCACATGACCGAGCCTCGGTCGCCGTGGATTGGTTGAACCGAGTTCGAGTTGTCGATGACCTCCAGCAGCAGGTCCACAATCGTCTGCCGCATGCGCGTCAGCCGTAGAGCGGTCTTCGGGCGGAAATGGAGGTCCAACAAGCGACTGAATATCGCTTTCGCGCGGCTACGAGCGCGGAGGTGCCGTGCAGGCAACGACCGCAAAGCCTTGACCATCGCCGCGGCCTCTTTGGGCGGCAACGAGAAGAATGCCCGGCCGGATTCCGGCAGACGGATTTGCAGCCAGTAGAGCACGCCAGGTTCCACGGGCTTCCCGCTGGTGCTATGACTCTCTCCCGGCTGCGTTACGAAAATGTCACCGCCATGCAACTCGTATTCTCGACCTTCGACCTCGAAGACCTGACGGCCCCACTCCAGGAAGTGGATTTCCAGCACGCCAAAGTGGCGATGGACGGGCAAATCGGGTCGAGCGTGCAAGTAGCCGGCCCATCCCAGCGACGGCACCTCCGTCAGTCCGTCCCGGCGGAGGTCCAAAACCTTCCGTTCCGGCGTGTCCATGTATTCGGCCCGCATATCGGAGAAGGGCACACGCATGATTCACCGATTATAACCTCGAAACCGGCAGAGCATTTCATTTCGTCCAGCAGACAAAATTGAATGAAAGGCACCTTGGTTTCGACTACAATTATAACAAGCCGAGTTGACTAAATTCTCTTATCTTTTCCGAAAGGCTAGGGGTGATGGCAGTTTATAAAGCGTTTGGACGTTGGGCAACGATTGTCGTTTTGTGGCTGGCTTTGGCACTTCATGGACAGCCGGCCTCCGCGGACGTGCTGACGTGGACCGGCAGCGCCGCGGCGACGTGGGACGTCACGACCAATAACTGGAGCACTTGGAGCGGCGTCAGCGGCGGCCCCTACGATTCCACTAACGGCACCGGGACGGTGGCCGACTTTGTCAACGGCGGCGACACGCCGGTCATCAGCGGCACCGTCTACGCCAACGCCGTCCAGTTCGACAATACGGCTACGATTACCGGTGGTACGCTGAACCTCGCCGGAGCGAGCCCGGCGATCACCGTCAACGCCAGCGGCGGCACGATCTCCTCGGTGGTCGCGGGCACGGCAGGTTTGATCAAGCAGGACACGGGGACGCTCCTCATGACCTCCGCCAACAAATACTCAGGCGGCACCGTGCTGAACGCTGGGACACTGATCTCCAATAACACCACCGCGCTGGCGCCAGTTCCAACCCGCTGACGCTCAGCGGCGGGACGCTCGACTTTGCCAGCGGCGGCGATTCGCCAGGCTACAACACGACGATCACCGGCAACGCCACTATCCTGACAGACCCGGGCTCGCGCGAGCAGGGCCAGTCACTCATCAACTGGGCACCTTGAACTTGGGTGCCTCCGACACCCTAACGGTAGCACCGGGACCCAATACCACAGGCGGCACCACCGGCAGCGGCCTTGGTCGAAATTTACTTCAACAATCCCATCACGATCGGCAACGGAGCGATCTTCGACGTCGAAGGCACCCCAACAGCGACCGCCTTCCTGCTGCTTGGGTCGTTGCAGAACAGCGGCAATGTTGTCTTCCGATCAATCGACACCACCGGCACCATCCGCTTGGCTAGTAATGCCGCCGCCGCGCGGACCTCCGGTACGGTCACCATGGACATGGGCGGCGCCACCGGTGCTCTTCAGATCTTTGCGACCAGCGCCCTCGGCGGCTCCGCCCTGGCGCTAAAGAGCGGCCGCATGAATATCAGCGCTGGCGGTAACATCACGGGAGCCTATCCCACCGTTGTCGTCGGCAATTGCGCCGTTTATTTGAACCCGGCTTCCGGGCAAACGTCTGCAGCGACCTTCGGTGCTCTGAGCATCGGCAACAACACCTTGACCACCGGCGGCTATAACAACCAGACCGGGAACACGTCCGTCACCTACGGCGCAACCGTGCTGAGCGGAAATGCCACATTCAACGTGAACAACGACGCATTAACTCCGAACGGGACCCCCACGCTGACGCTCGGCGCCGTAAGCGACAGCGGGTCGGGCTACGGGATTACCAAGCTCGGCAGCGGCAAGTTGGTGCTCTCGGCCTCCGGCAGCTACGGCGGCACGACGCTGGTCAGTTCCGGTACCTTGGCACTGGGCAACGTCAACGCCCTGCAAAACAGCACGCTCGACACCGGCGAAGTGGGGACCCAATCTATTTCTTTCACGGTCGCGGGAAGCAATGCCTACAATTTGGGCGGACTGCAGGGCAGCAACAACCTGGCCCTCGGCGGCAACACGCTCAATGTCGGCGCCAACAACGGCAACGCGACCTATTCAGGCGCCTTGAGCGGCGGGGGCGCGGTGGTCAAGAGCGGAACCGGCACGTTCACTCTGGGCGCCGCCAGCAGCTATAGCGGCGGCACAAGCATCACCGCGGGCACGGTCCGCCTTGGCTTGAATAATGCCTTGCTGCAGAGCAGTCCCGTGTCGTTCGGCGCGGCCTCCAGCAGCGGCACGCTGGACCTGGCCGGCTTCAACCAGACGGTCCACGGCCTGGCGGTCAATTCTTCGGTCCCCGGGGGCAACGTTTCCAGCCAGGTGATCGGCAGCAGCGGCGCCGGCGGCAGCGTGGCCACCCTGACCTTTAGCGGCGCGAGTTCGACCTTCGGCGGAACGATCCAGGACGTGGTCGGCGCCAACAACGGTCAGACGACCGCCCTGACCGTTTCCGCCGGCACGCTGACGCTCGGCGGCGCCAACACCTTCAGCGGGCCGACCGCAGTCAACGCCGGGGCGCTGTACGTCAACGGGTCGTTGTCGGCCGGCGGCACGGTCACGGTGAACGGCGCTGCAACCCTGGGCGGCATGGGGAGTGCCGGCGCGGTCTCCGTCCTGAACTCCGGCATCATCCAAGGCGGACAAGGCGGCGCGGGGACCTTCAGCCCGGCCGCACTCGCCTTCAGCGGCAATGCGACGCTGAACGTCAACGTGTCTTCCTCGGCCGGCTACGCGCCCCTGGACGTTACCGGGAGCAATGGCCTGAGCACCGCGCCGGGCTCCGTTTTGATCTATATCAACAATCCCGTGGTGCCGGCCAGCGGCACCTATCATCTGGCCGAGTATTCCGGCCAGATCCAGGGCAGCGGCACAAGCGAGTTCGTCCTGGTCGGGTACCCGCACACCCCGCGAACCGTCGTGTCGCCGCTGATCTTCAGCGATCCCGGTTTCATCGACGTGCAATTCGCCACCGACACGCTGACGTGGACCGGCACGGCGTCCAACGAGTGGAGCACCGGCCCGGTGCAGAACTGGACACTGACGCTCGCCGGCAGCGCCACGAGCTTCCTTACCGGCGACGTGGTGGTCTTCGACAACACGGCGGCAAGTCAGACGGTGGACATCAATTCCGGCAACGTCAGGCCGTCAACGGTCACCTTCAACAACGACGCGGCGCACCCCTACGTGCTGCAAAGCAGCAGTTCGACGGCCTACGGAATCGCCGACAATGGCTTGCCGCCCACGACCTTGACCAAGGCCGGCGCCGGCGTCTTGACCATTACAACGTCCGCCAATACGTATAGTGGCGGCACACTGCTCCAGGCAGGCCAAATCGTAGCGGGCGTCAGCAACGCCCTACCCGCCGCCGGCGCTGACGATGGGAAGTTCGGCCGGCAACGCCACGCTCGACCTGGCCGGCTACAGCCAGCAACTTTCCAGCCTGGCCGTGGCGGCCGGCACTGCGCCCGGCGGCCAGGTCATCACGACCAGTACGGGCAGTTCCACGCTGACTTTCAACGGCGGCGGATACTCGGTCTTTCCGGGCACGATCCAGGACACGGCAACGACCACGGGGGGGACTCTGGGTCTGACCGTGAGCAACGGAACGCTCGATGTCAGTGGGGGCGCGGCAACCTACTACGGTCCAACGACCGTGAATGGCGGCGCCCTTGTGGTGGCCGGCTTGCCCAACTCCAGCGGCGCCACGGTCGCCCCCGACGGGGCGCTGTACGTCTCCGGCACGAACCAGGGCTTTCCGGCGCTGAACAACAACGGCAACGTGGCCTTTACCGGCACCAGCGGCACCATTACCCTGGCCAGCCTGTCCGGCAACGGCACGACGGCGTTTTCCGCCGCGGCAAACCTCCCCATTAGCAGCAGCAGCGGAACGGTGAATCTCAATGCGCCCGGGGCGTCGTTAATTGTCTCCAGCGGCACGCAATCCAGCGCCCTCTTGATCAGCGGTCAGGGCGGGCTGGTAAAGACGGGCACCGATACGGTGACTCTTGGCGTCGCCAATACCTACACCGGCGGAACTACGTTGAACGCCGGGACACTGATCGCCGCGAACCTCACCGCGCTCGGCGCCAGTTCCAGCCCCCTGACGCTCAACGGTGGGACGGTCAACTTTGCCACCGGCGGCGGCGGCGGCGGGGGCGATACGCCAGGCTACAACACGACGGTCAACGGCAATACGACTATCCTGGGAGACCCGGCCGCGCTAGGAACGGGAGTAGAAACGCATACGCTGGGCACCTTGAACATCGGCGCCTGTACCCTGACGGTAGAACCGGGGCCCTATAGCACCGGCGGCCTCGATCGAATTGTCTTCGGAGCCACAACGCTCAGCAGCAGCAGCGGAGCGATCTTCAACGTCGAAGGCAACGCTGCCGCCGGAGCGACCATGCTCCTTTATGTTGGGCCGTTACAAAACAGCGGCGATGTTGTCTTCCATTCATCGGACGGCACCAGCACCGTCCGCATCCAGGCCAATGCCGCCGCCGGCCGGACCTCCGGTACGGTCACCGTCAACATGGGCGGTCCCGGCGGTGTTATTCAGATCTTTACCGGCGTGACCAACCCCTTCGGTACCGGTTCCACCCTGCAGCTAGAGAGCGGCCGCGTGAATATCCTTGCTAACATCTCGTCAGTCTATCCCACGGTTGTCCTCGGCGATTGCGGCGTTTATCTGTACGCGGCTCAAACGACTGCGGTGACCTTCGGTACTCTGAGCATCGGCAACAACACTTTGCAAACTGGAAGCTATCAATCGACCGGGAACACGTCCTTCACGTACGGCGCAACCACGCTGAGCGGAAATGCCACATTCAATGTGAACGACGACCCAACTGGGGGCGGGACCCCCACGTTGACGCTCGGCGCGATAAGCGACAGCGGGTCGGGCTACGGGATCACCGAGAATGGCACCGGCACGTTAGTGTTGAGCGGCTCCGGCACCTTTAGCGGCGGCGTTGCAATCAACGGCGGCGGCCTGGTGCAACTCGGCAATGCCACGGCCTTGGGCAGCGGCCCGTTAGCAGACGACAATGGCACGTTGGACCTGGCGGGATACAGTGTCACGGTGACCAGCTTCAGCGGCGCCGCGGGCGGTAGCGTCACCACCAGCGGGAGCGGCCTCGCCACCTTCACCGTCAATCAAGCGACCCAGACCACTTTCAGTGGCGAGATCAACGACGGGAATGCCGGCGGCCAGGTCGCCCTCAAGCTGCAAGGCGGCACGCTGACGCTCGGCAGCGCGGACTACTACACGGGCGGCACGACGGTTGCGGGCGGCCTGTTGCAACTCGGCAATGCTGCGGCCCTGGGCACGGGCGGGCTGGCGGTCAACGGCGGCACGTTGGACCTGGCCGGAAACAGTGTAATGGTTCCGAGCTTCAGCGGCGCCGCAGGAGTCGTGGCCAGCAGCGTCAGCGGCACACTGGCGACGTTGACCGTTAGTCAATCGAGCGCGACCACATTTGGCGGGTCGATCGACGACGGACTCGGCCGCGTTGCGCTGACGCGCTAACAGGCGGCATGCTAACGCTCAGCGGCACAAACGGCTACACGGGCGGGACGACGGTTGAAAACAGCACATTGATCGTGCAAAGCAGCGGGGCGATCGCCGACGGGGCGAGCTTGGCCGTCGGCGATCCCGCGCTGTTGTCTCTGTTGCCCGCCGCGGTCGTGCCCTCGCGGGCGGAATCGGGCGAGGTGGCACCCGTTCCAGAACCGAGCACGCTGGCATTGTTTAGTGTGGCCGTTTGCGGCGCGGCCGTTTATCAACGCCTAGGCTCACGGCGGAAGAAGCAATAGCCTCTGCCTCCAGAGCAGAACGGATCTCACCTCGGAAATCATCTGGATCGTGGAAATGCCCCAGGCGCGACTGACGCCGGAGCCCGCCGTCCGCCGAGAATAGGAATCGGTAAGACCGCATTTTCATGGACGGGCTGATTTGCCTTGCCGCTCCCGGGATTCTTTGAACAGCCCAAAGAATGCATACGGTGACAGCACCTCGAAATTCAGCTCGGGGTGTTGGCGATGCAACTCGGCCAGGCCATCGTTGACGGTGGCAGGGTTGATCCAAACGGTGCGGAAAAAGTAGAATCCCGGGAACAACGTTGCCGCGGCTCTTGATGGCGTTTGCCATGATGGCCGCAATCTGGCCGCTATCCTTGGTGTTGCATGTGTCGTTGAGCAGTTCGAGAATCGGCATGCCCTTCCAGATTTGGCGATCCGGCAGTCTGCCGCCCCGGCCATGGTGGTCTTCCACGATGGTTGCAAACCCGTCGGGAGAAAACTGCTGAAAGGCGTCCTTCACGTCCGGCGAGGGCTGGTCCTGATCCAGCACCATCGGCGCGATCTTCATATCGGCTTCGCGGAAGAATTGTTGGTTATGCCGCACGAACAACGGCAGATATTCCTTGCGGACGCGATTGGGGTTCACGTAGCCCGCGGCGCTGGCGTCGGCGGTGAAGGTGTCGGCCGCGGAGGCGGTCTCGTAGAAGTAGGCGATGAGATCGGGATAGGTCTCCAGCAGACTCGGATTGATGCCCCAGGCCAGCGGGGTTTTGCCGCGGTTCGCGTTGCTGCCAGTGATTTGGCAGAAAGTCGTAGAGCGGGGTGGACGAGTCGTAATCCGCCATCAGGATGCAGAGGTAGGCCTTATTTTCGAGCGCAGCGGGCTTCGCGGCGCGATGTTGTTTGAGCGGCCGGCGCGGCGCCTGGCTGTGAAGCGATTGGTTGAAGCAATCGCTGGAAATCGTGTTCTGGTAACAGTTGAAGGGAGATATCAGCCAGACCGTTTCCCACTCCGTGGGCACGCCCTCATGGGCGCTCTGGTGGCCAGGCGTATGGGAGTATTTGGAAAGCGCGGAGAAGCCGGTCAGTTCGGTCATCTGTTTTCCGGCGGATTGACGCAGCGTTTCGGCCAAAACCAAGTTGTACGTTTCCAAGTCCAGGCCGAGCCGTTGGCCGGGATCGTCTCCCGGTTTTTCGTCGCCCCAGGGCGAGAGATCGAAAACGAAGGCGCGCTGCTTCACCGCCCAATCGCGCGTGACCACATAGCCGATGTCACCTCGCGCGCGAGTGGAGAAGGAATCTTCGAAGAGGCAGAGCCGGTGCGAAGTACACAGCCCTTGCGCCAGATATTCCCGGAGCGCCCAACGGTACGCGTCGTTCTTCCTGCTGCCAGTCTCTCGGCCGGTGAACTTTCCGCGCAGGTCTTGGAGAACCGGCAGCCGCCATTTGGCTTGATAGCCGGCCGCCAATTCCGGGCTGAGCACGACGGCATCGCGGACGCCGGCGAGGGTGGTCGCCACGTTGGCGCTGGCGGGCACGGCGGTATCCCAGATGATCGCGCCTTTGAGCCGTTTGCCCGCGAGCTTGACCAGCGCATCGAGATCCGGCAGCGGCTTGCGCTCCCGTCCTTGGAGCCAGCGGCCTTCTTTCCCGAGCAGGTCGAGCCAGAACTGCGGCCGCGCGTTCGTGCGCGAGAGCACGTAAAGTTCGGGCGACGCACGATTGATGATTCCCTGCAAAGAAGCCACGGCCATCGCCTCGTCGTAGGATGCCCGCGTGCCGTCTTGCGTCAGGGTGTACGTGTAAAGCGGCTTGTTTGCCGTCGCTTTCTTCGCGCCGATGCCGGCAGCATCCCCGGCCAAAGCCGCGCAAAATGGCAACGTCAGAAACAGGAAAGCAACGATGAACGCTCTTGTCTTCATGATTCAACACGTTAGCCAAGCGCCGCATGAAAACCCAGTAGGCCCCGCCGAAAACCTGGTGCCTCTTGATTCCCGTGGGCAGCGGAATACGGCCAGGGCAGCATTACCCACTTCTTGCACCCGCTTGACTCGGCAGTTCTTCCGGGATTAGAGTAAGACCTGTGGGAAATCAAATCTCCCATCAATCGTATCGGTACGCCAGCCGCGCGAAAGTGTTCGGGGGTTCGAATCCCTTCCGCGCCGCTTAACCGCCTCCAGTAAGGATATTTTTCCATGCACCGCCGCCACGCGATTTTGGCGATCATCTTGTTGCTGCTTGCAACACCAGCCGCGCACTCTGAAGACGCCGTGAAAGTCGGCGATCGTATCGGCAAGCTTGAATTCACGGATATCCGCTCCTTGCCGCGCACGCTTGACGATTTCGGCGCAAAAAAGCGTTTGTGCTGGTGTTCACCAGTGCAAGCTGCCCGCTGGTGCAGCGCTACTTGCCGACCCTGAAAGCGCTGGAAAAGGAATATCGCGGCAAGGAAGTGCAATTCGTTGCCGTCAACGCGGCCGAGGAAGATTCGATCGTCGCCATGGCAACGCAGTCGGTCGAGCACGAGGTCGAATTCCCCTTCGTCAAAGACTTTGGCGGTGTCTGCGCTCATGCCCTGGGCGTGCGCCGCACGCCCGAGGCGGTCGTTCTCGACGGAGAGAAACGACTCCGATATCGCGGGCGGATCGACGATCAATACCGCCTCGGCGGCGTCCGAAAAGAACCGACGAATCGCGATTTGCAAGCGGCCCTGGAAGCAGTGCTTGCAGGGCGAAAGGTCGTCAATGCCGAGACCGAGGTGGACGGCTGTCCAATCACTTTCCCCAAGCAGCGCAAGCCGAGGGAAGTTACCTATGCCGGGGATGTCGCTCCACTGTTGCAAAAACACTGCTGCGAGTGCCATTGCGGCAGCGGGTCCGCCCCGTTTTCCCTCACCAGCTACAAATTGGCGTCGGCACGGGCGGAGATGCTGGCCGAAGTCATCGCGCGAGCAGCGCATGCCCCCCTGGTTCGCCAGCGAGGATTTCGGACCGTTCGTGAATCGGCGCGGCCTTTCGGACGATGAGCGCGCGACCGTCATCGACTGGGTGCGCGCGGGAACTCCCCCGGGCGACCTCAAGAAAGTTCCCGCTCCGGCCAAGGCGCCCCACAACACCAAGGAGCCACAGAGCAATTGGCTGATCGGCGCCCCGACCTGGTTTTGCAGTCGGACGAGTTGAAGTTGCCCGCCGAAGGGGACATCCCTTACCGATATGCGATTCTGCCCCATGTTTTCCTGGCCGATACCTGGATCCAGGGCGCGCAAATCCTGCCGGACAATCCACGCGTTCTGCATCACGGCAATTTGGGATACGGCAATCTCGCCGAGGGATTCGACGAGGCGAACTTCATCACCGGCGCCGTTCCGGGCGGTGAACCGATGGACCTCGACCCTGGGATCGCCTACTGCATCCCCAAGGGATCGGTCCTCGCACTTCAGCTTCATTTCGTCGCCACGGGGCAGGCGGAGAAATGCCGCATTTCCGTGGGACTGCGCTACCCGCGCGTCGTCGTGCAAAAGCGCTTGCGCAGCATTCAGCTCACGGACCATAAATTTGCGATTCCACCGGGAGCGCCGGCCCACAAGGTCGCCGCCAGCCGCGTGCTCGATAGAGACGTGCTTGGAGTCGGCCTCTTTTCGCACATGCACCTCCGCGGCAAGGACATGACCTTCACCGCCCATTTGCCTGACGGCAAGGCGGACACCCTGCTGATTATCCCGAATTACAACTTTTCCTGGCAGCTTCCCTACCGCTGGGAAACCGGCAAAATGCGGCTGCCGAAGGGGACGCGGCTGGAGTGCGTCGCTCATTACGACAACTCCCCATTCAACCCCTACAATCCCGACCCGCTGGCCACCGTCCGCAACGGCCCGCAAACGTATCAGGAGATGATGTACGGTTTCTTCTTTTACACCGCGCACAAGAACAACTTGGACTGCGCATCGATTTGAAGACGGGGATCGTAGTGAAGTAGGGTGAACAAAAGTGACGATCAGCAACTTCGGCGGCAACATCTGTTTCAGCCCGCGCGAACTGTATGCGCCGGCCACGGAAGCGGAAGTCCTTGAAATCCTCGACCGTCATGCGAAGGGCAAGGTGCGCGTGATCGGGGCACTTCACTCGTGGAGCCCGATCGTTGTCTGCGAGGACGCACTCGTCGATTTGCGGCACTTTGACCGCGTGGAAGTCGAGCGCGGAAGCGACGGCACGGTGTGGGCCACCGTCGGCGGGGGCTGCCGAATCAAGGATCTGCTGCGGCAATTGCATTCCCTGTCCGACGCAACCATTCCCACGCTGGGATTGGTCACGGAGCAAACGATCGCCGGCGCCATTTCCACCGCCACACATGGATCGGGAAAGCAATCGCTCTCGCACTACATGGAGGAGTTGCGCGTTGCAGCCTACGATGCGGCGACGGGCAAGGCCCGAATCTATCGCTTTAGCGAGGGAGACGAGTTGCGTGCCGCCCGGTGCGCCTTGGGCTGCATGGGGATTATTCTCGCCGTCCGTTTTCGCTGCATCCCGCGATACGACGTGGAGGAGGCTATCGTTCCCTGCAAGACTTTGGAGGACGTGCTGGCGCACGAAAGCGAGTTTCCTTTGCAACAGTTCTATCTCATTCCCCACCGCTGGAACTATATTGTGCAGCGCCGCCGGGTCGCGCCGGACCTTCGGCCGCGCCGGAGCGGAGCCGCGAGATTGTATCGGCTGTGGTGGTTTCTCTTCGTCGACGTGGGCTTGCACCTGATAATTAAGCTGATGGCTTCCGCGCTGAAAAGTGCGACCTTAATCCGGTTCTTTTACCGTCACGTATTCTCGAAACTGATCCTCAAGCACACGACCGTGGTGGACCACGGCGAACGAATGCTCGTGATGGAGCACGAACTCTTCAAACATCTGGAAATCGAACTCTTCGTGCCTGCCAGACATCTTGCGCAGGCAACCGCGTTCATCCGGACGGTCCTTGAAGTGTTCGATGGAACGACCAACGCGCCTGCCGGCGCAATCGCCGCGGAGATTGAGAACATCGGGATGCATGAAGAACTTCTGCAACGACGAGGAACCTTCACACATCATTACCCCATCACCTTTCGTCGAGTCTTGCCCGACGACGCCTTAATCTCGATGTCCAGCGGCGCCGAGGGCCCGTACTATGCAATCAGCTTCATCACCTACGTCGAGCCGCGCGACCGCCTTCTCGCGCTCGCGTCGTTCCTGGCACGCAGCATGACCAGGCTCTTTCAGGCCCGATTGCACTGGGGCAAGTATTTTCCGTTGAGCAATGTGGACACCGAAAGCGTTTACCCCCGGTTGGCGGAATTCCGCACGCTTTGCCGGCAGTTCGATCCCAGCGGCGTGTTTCAAAACGACTTCACCGAGCGCGTGATTTAGGTTCAAGGAGAACTACATTCGCGAACTGCTATAATGGCAAAGGCTTGCGCTTATGCTTTATGTCGAACCGCGATGGTGTCGCAAATATCGGCCCCTAACTGAAACAACTTATTTCAAATTGTATAAGAAAAATGTGGAAATCCTTCTGCTCCGCTCTCGTCCTCAGCACGGCGTTACTGGCGGTACAGCCGCTCGTGGCTGACGGGCTGGCAGCGTCACGGCTGGTCAACGGCGGCTTCGGGTCAAACGTCGTACGCGAGGGGCTCGACGTTCCATGTCCGAGGTGCTCTACCCAAGGTGACGCTGGACACTGCGACCTGCCACGACGGGCATGAATTCCTGTGTGTCAATGCCGGCGCGCCCTCGGATACCGCCGTCGGACAAAAAGCCACCCAAGGTACGACCCTGAAGATTACCGCGCGAACGTCTCGGCCAAGATAAGATCAGCCCCTATCAGTGCGGTCAGTTCATCGAGTACCTCTGCGCGCTGACGCCGTCCATGTTCGCCGAGAAGGTTTTCGACGGCAGCTTTGAGGGCGTGCCCCCCTTATAATTTTGTCTTTCGCAGCCAGACTGATCGTCTCGAACAACCTTGGTACCCCGACGGCGCCGTAAACCGGGGCGAGTTCGTGCTCGACACCAACAATCCGTTCAACGGGAAGGTCTCGCAACGGATTCGCCAGAACAAAGGCGACCCCTGCACGTTGGGGATTTCTCAGGGCGGCAAGTACGTTAAGGCAGGCGAGGCCCTGCGCTGCGTGCTGCACCTCCGCGCGGAAGAAGTGAGCCGTCCCGTTCGCGTTGCGTTGTGGGGCCGCGGCAAGACCTACGCTTCAGCCGAGTTCCAGCCGACCCGGAAATGGGAACGCTATGAGGCAACACTCGCCTCGACCGATACCGACAACCAGGCGACGTTGACCATCTCCTATCGCGGTCCCGGCTCGCTGTGGATCAATCAGGTTTCCGTCATGCCGGTAAAGACCGTCCACGGCTGGCGCTGCGATGTGGCCGAGGCGCTCAAGGCCCTGCGACCGGGGATCATTCGCTTTGGCGGCATCACCACGGAGGGCTTTGATTGGACCTCTACCATTGGCGACCCGGCCAAGCGCGTCCCCTTCACCACTTACTTGGGCGGCCTGGAACCGGGTAATGCCGGTCTTGACGAGTTCGTGCAGCTTTGCCAGTGGGTCAACGCCGAGCCGCTGATCTGCGTGCGGTTCAGCGGCAAGAAGCCCAAGGACGCAGCGGATCAAGTTGAGTACTTCAACGCGGCGACCACGTCGCCCATGGGCAAGCTCCGGGCCGCCAACGGACATGCCGATCCCTACCGCGTGAAGTACTGGCAGATCGGAAATGAACTGGGCGATGAGACCTATCAGAAAGGTCTGGCCGAGTTCTGCAAGGCCATGAAGGCCCTGGATCCTACGATCAAGCTCATGGCATCGTTTCCGTCGCCGGGCCTGCTCGACCGCGCAGGGCAGTACCTCGATTACATCTGCCCGCACCACTATGGTTGTCACGATCTACGGGCGATGGAAGCGAGCGTCGCCGAATGCCGCAAGATGATCGCCGAACACGCACCGGGCCGAAACATCCGCCTGGGGATCACGGAGTGGAACACGACGGCCGGCGACGCCGGGCTGGCCGCGCAATGCTCTGGACACTCGATAATGCCCTGGCGTGTAGCCGCTATCAGAATTTCATGCACCGCCATTGCGACCTAATCGAAATCGCCAACCGCAGCAACCTGACCGACAGCTTTTGCAGCGGCATCATTCAGACCAGCAACAGCGGCCTGTACAAAACGCCGACCTACTATGCACAGCAGTTGTACGCCAGCCACGCCGGCTGCTATCCGCTGAAGATCGAGGGCGGCGGCGGCAGAGCGATCCGACGCTGGATACCAGCGCAACGATATCGGCCGACGAAAGACGAGTGGCGATCTTCGCCGTTAATTCAACGGTTGAGGTCCAAAAACGGACCATCGATCTTTCTGGCCTGGCGCCGAGGGATGGCGATGTCGGAGTTTGGACGCTGGCCGATACTGCCACGGCCGGAGAACGCGACGCCGCAAACTCGTGGCGCGAACCGGACCGCATCCGAATTCAGCCCGGCAAAGCGAACCTGGTCAACGGTAAGATCGTCTACGAGTTCCCCGCCCTTTCTTTGACGGTGCTGGAAATCAACTGTGGGAACGTCCGCGCGAGATAAAACTTCTGTATGGAGATCAATTCTGTTTTAGCCCGACAATTCACTCCGAGCGGAAACGGGTGCCTTTCCACTCCCGCGCGATATACCCGCCGACCCAATATCCGAGAGCCATGATGGTCAAGGAAGGATTGAAGCCGCCGTTGGTGACGTGCAAGCTTCCATCGGCCACGAAGAGGTTATCGATCTCATGGATCTGGCCGTGCCGATTGGTCACCGAGATCTTCGGGTCGTTGCCCATGCGGCAAGTTCCCGCCTGATGCTGGCCGCCGCTGAGTCCCATGCCAGGCACGTTGCACCACGTCTGCCTGGCGCCCGCCTCCTGGAGCAGGATCTCGGCCTTTTTGGAAAGAAATCGCGCCGTCTCGATGTCGCTCGCGTGCCGGTGGCCCGATAGCCGCGCCACGGGGATGCCCCAATGGTCCTTGACGGCCGGATCGACCTGGACGCGGGCGTCGAAGACGGGCATTTCCTGGACCGGCCCCATGACGCGCATCGTGTGCTTGTACCAGCGCCGTTGGAAGTCCTTGTCGGCACGGCCCCAGCGCGGCGCTCCCGGCGGCCGAATGTGAGTGAACGAGTATGGCAACGCGGTGAACTCGTTGGCCAACATGCCGCCGCCGCGAATGCCCGGATGGCCGTGGTTGAAGTCGCAAAAGGCGATGCAGGCCCCCGGTCCCAGTCCGTCGAAGAGATTCGCGTCGATGAATCCGTTGGCGCCCGTATAGGCGTGCCCCTGGAGATTTCGGCCCACCCAGTCGTTGTTGTTGCCCGCCCCGTGAGGAAAGAGTTTTGAGCGGGAGTTCAGCAGCAAGCGGGCGGTCTCCGTGGCCGAGGCGGAAACGACGACTATGTCTGCGGTCTGAACGTTCAACTTGCCGGCCGCGTCGAAATACTTCACGCCCGTGGCGCGGCCGCGGTCATCGACCATGATCTCGCTGACGACCGATTCAGTTCGCAACTCGCAGTGTCGGGTGGCCAGCGCGACCGGTATCACTGTATTCTGTGTGCCGTTCTTGGCGTTGATCGGGCAGGCGAAACCGACGCAGTTCATGCGGTGGACGCACGCCCGGCGGCCGCCGTAAGGGACCGAATTGCGGAGCATCGGTATGGGAAACGGATGCCAGCCCAACCGCTTGGCAGCCGCCTCCAGCTTATCGGCCTCCGTATTGTACGGCATGGGCGGCATCGGCTGCGGTTTCTTGCGCGGCGGCGCAAACGGGTTTTGGCTATCGTCGCCCGACACCCCAACCTCCCATTCCGCCTTTTCATAGCAAGGTTCCAGGTCGTCGTAGCTGATGGGCCAGTCCTCGACCGTCGATCCGGCGAGCGAACCGTACGTCGACCGCATCTTGAAGTCCTGCGGCATAAATCGCCAGGCCATCGCCCCGTAGCACACGGTTCCGCTGCCGACGCACGCAGCCACGTTGTTGTACGCCCCGTCGCTGGGCCGGACGGTCCGTGTCGAACCGTTCGATTCGACCACGACGCGGCGATAGTTGCGATCGTCCGGGCCGTAGCCATTGCCCAAGACGGTGGTCCGTTGCGAGATCAGTTCGTTGTCGCCATGTTCCTTGTAAGAAATCCATCGTCCGCGCTCGAAGAGAACGACGGAGAGCCCGGCCACGGCCAACTCCTTGGCGACCACGCCGCCCCCGGCCCCGGTCCCCACGACAACGGCGTTGACATGTCGATTCGGCATTTAGGTTCCTCTTATACCGTGTGCGTCTTGAAATGAGCGGGATTCTCTTTGTAGGGTGGTGTCGAGCGCAGCGAAGACCCACCACTCGCGGCAGTTCTTGGTGGGTCTCGTGGAACTCGACCGCACCCTACGAATTTGGTTTGCCGCCCGATTTTAGAATCGGCAGCGGGTAATAATCGTTGTCCAAACCCAGCATTCGAAAGCTCACGTAATTGAAGTTTCCGCCGTCCTGCGGGCTTCCGTAGAAGCCCTGCTTCGTGTGCTCCAACACGAGATTGAAGAACTCCGTGCCGCTGAGCGAATTCCAAATATCCTTCGGCGCCCGTCCTGCTTCAAGCGCGGCTAGGACTTTCGTTTGATCGTCCCAAGCGAGAGCTTCGAACGGCTTGCCGAACTGTCGGCGGCATGTCTCCTGCAATGCGCGAAGACCCTCGCGATACGCCGATTTGTGTTGCGCATACGGTCCAACTAATTGCCGGTCGATGAATAGGACGACCCTGGCATCCTTGGTGCCGGGTCCTTGTCCGCGGGGATAATCTGTTCGGAAACGGCTTCGACCAGATGCATTTCTTCCTGCGTGAAGAAATGTGCTCCTTGGGCGGGGACGTTGTCGTTTCGGGCATCGGCCGCGAACCCGCCGCTGGTTAGTGCGCCGGCGGCAACCGCGGACAGCACTTTCATTGCGTCACGGCGAGTCGTGAGGGTGTCTGAGGCGGAATTCACGTCGGCGGATGAGTGTTGCATGATCGGTCCCTGTTAGTGATATATCCGCCGTCGGCGCGGTATCGCGCGCGAAGCGACATTGGGGCTTGGGCACCAATCATGGGAGGCGTAGGAGATTCTGGCATGGGTTCAAAACTCTTGGGGTTCACCGTCGCCCAAGGCAGACATCCACCGTTCCAGCGTATCGCCGCCGCCGGGCGGATGCAAGCTACCCACGAGTTCTCGCCCTCAAACCTTGGCGAACTCGGCCGTAAAGTGCCGCAGAGCGGGCGGCTCTCTTCGCCGGTAGAAAGTCAATGGGAAGCATTGGGCTTCGCTGTGCCCAATCGTCGCAGCGCCTCGGCCTTAATCTGTTCCCAGGATACTGTCTCGACGGCGCCAGAGTCATACTCGGCCGAGCGACTCCGAATTTCCGCAACCCACTCGTCGCTCAGCGGCGGCAAGGCATCCAGCGGCAATGAATCCCAAATCGCGTCAAACAACTGGATCCGATCCGGTACCGGCAATTGTGCCGCATCCGCAAGCAAGGTCTCATAGGTCGGCATGATAACACCTCCACTGCACATCATATCGGTCCGGCCAGCGAACCTAGACGGATTCGAACGCGGCCGAGATCGGGACGCAATGCATCGATCCTCCCTTGCCATTATCCTAGGACAACCTTCGGTGAATGGCAAGACTCGGCCTTCATTTATCGGCAGGATTAAAGCCGGGAGGCCGCTAGTTGTTTCGCGATCCGGCGTTCACTTCTTTTGGGTCGCCTTGCAACGCTGGCCGGCGGCGGCGATACTTCTAACGCTTCGGGCAAAATGGATACAACCGCGTGAACGACGTTCCTATCATCCGCGAAATCGCGTACGGCTCGGCCGAATACCGGGCCGCGCTGGAACTACGCGACGCCGTGCTGCGCAAACCGTTGGGCCGGCAGCTCTCGGCCAAGGATACCGTGGACGACGAGGCCGCTTGCAACCTCGTTTGTTTTCTCGACGAGCGCCTGGTGGCCTGCCTCGTGCTTATTCCGCTCGCGGGTGGAGACATTCGCATGCGGCAGGTAGCCGTCGTCCCGGACGCGCAACGGCAGGGCATCGGAAAGGCGCCGTGAACTACGCCGAATCGCTCGCGCACGAACAGGGTTTTCGCCGCATGGTCCTGAACGCCCGGGAGACGGCCGTGCCGTTTTACCAGAAACTCGGCTACGCGCGGTGCGGTCCGCGCATGCAACATTATGACGATCCCGCATTGGGAGATGGAGAAACGCCTCGATGGTCCCAATGTAGTCAATTCAATGTACCCCCGGCAGGATTCGAACCTGCGACCGATGGATTAGAAATCCATTGCTCTATCCCCTGAGCTACGGGGGCTTGCTTTCGCTAAGTCGGTTCTCCATTGTAGGTTACGGCTTCCGCTTCAACCAGCCCGGTATGCGAAACCGGGTCGATGTTGCTGGAAATGTTGCTGACCGGCGGATTCGCCACGGACGCGGCCGGGTGGTCCTTCCAAAGGTCATCGGCCATATCGTCTACGTCCAGGTCAACGTAAAACTTCATGGTCGTTTGCACGTTGGCATGGCGCATCAGCTTGCGGAGAATCGCGGGCATGACGCCGCTTGGCCCAACGGGTGCCGAATGTCCGCCGTAGATCGTGCGCGGATGCTGTCTTGCCGTCCGCCGCGTTCACTACCACGCGGGCCTTCTTGCCGATCAACGTGACCAGCTTGCACACGCAATGGATGCCCAACGCGGCCCCGGTGTCCAGGTCATGCAGATTGAACACCCGCCCGTGTCTCTGGCCTTCCGGAGTCCGCAACAGAAACTCCACAAAGTCAGGGGTCATCGGGGTCCGTTCGTCGCGTCCGCTTTTTTGAGCCTCCCCTTTGATTCGGAAGCACGGACGCTTGCCGGATAGATCGACGGCAAACGGCGCAGTCCGAGTCCCAAGAGAGTCTGACAGACTCGCCAAGGCGCAAGCCCGATAACCATAGCCCAGTAAGGTAGCGGTGCCACTCCGCCGCATCGCCAGCGGGGGAGGCCCCCCGAACCTTGATGACCGCGGCAAGCATCCGGTCGAATTGCTCCCCTACCAGCGCCCCGCCCTTCATCTTCTTGCCCTTGCTTCCCTTGGGCATGATGATCTTGGGGACCGCTGGCAACAGCCCCACGGTTACGCCCCACGATAGCGCCGCCTTGACGTGTCGCAAGATGTTGGCAACTGTTGTTGCTCTGATCTTGGTTTCCACAGTCCGGGTTTTCCCGTCCTTATCGGTGACTTCCTTGACCTTGACTTCCCGCAATTTCGTTTGCAGCGTCGATAGGGCACTTGCATTGATCTTGCAAAGTTTGTCGGGGTCCAAGTGGCGTTCCAAGCAATCGAGGGCATAGCGGATGCTGCCCTGTGCCCGGTCGGAAAGGCTTGTCGCGTGTTCAGCTTCGTACCGCTTGCGGAAGTCCGCCCAAGTGACCTTAGACGGCGGACAATGCGGACCCGCCCGCAATTCTTCCTCCCATGCCGCCGCCGCTTTCCATGCGTCCTTTTCGACGGAGGTTTTGGCGGACTTCGTTTTTCGCTTCCCGGAAACCGGGTCAGTGTACGCCAACAGGTAGTTTTCCCGATCGGCGTAGCGAATGACGGTGACTTTGATTTCCTCGCTCATCGTGAGAACCTTTCAAGAAAGACCGCGGGCCGTGACACTCGTTTGAACCGGCAACGTGAGTTGCCTACACATGCCTTGCTCCCCGCCTATGCGGATCGTCGCTTGAACATGCGAACAAGTGCCACGGCCTACGGCCTGAAATTTGGAAACCATCTGAGAATCTCACGTTAGGGGGTTCAATCCCTTGGCGGTCAGTCGATGTTCAACCGCCAAGGTAATTATCATCATGTCCACTCCGGAAAGCAACAGGTCCGGCAACATTTTCCCGCGGATGCCCGAAACTTCCCGTGAATCCGGGGCAGGGCAACGGATGACCTGTCAGTCTCCGGCCCAACCGATCGACCCCACGTGCCAACCCGCCTTGCCGATCATCGACGATTGCCGCCGCAGACCGCCTGGCTTGCCTCTCCCTGCCACGCGGTCGGGTCCGGTCGATGTCCAAGGGGTCCGGCCGATCGTCGCCCGCTACGGGCCTTGTACGCTGTCTGCCGCCGTCCGTAATCTCCCGGAAAAGGTTTGAAAGCTTGCCGGGTGTCCGGCTTGATCGGCGTACAGTCAACAAAATCCGCGAAGCGCCGTCGATCATCGTTCATCCCTCCCGGCCAATCGGCGCTTTTCCTCCCGCCACGTGTCCAACAGCCCCACAAGCGCCACGTCGCGGACTTCGCGGAGGGGCCGCTGTAGCCGATCGGCCGCATCTTGTACGGCGGCATGAAACCCGCGAAACCCGCCAATCCAGTCAGGGAACCAATCCCAACGCGAGTGACGAGCTATGCTCTTGGCGTCCGCCGCAAGATCGGCAATCGCGCCGAAGTCGAGCAAGTCCCGGAACGTCAAACGCGCCGCCGCCCTCATTGGCCTACCTCAGCAAAATCGACAGCCGCCGCGCCCGTCACTGGACGGCAGAATGAACAATCGCACGTCGCGGCAATCCCCGCCGATACCAGATAACGGCCGTGCTCGATATGCAGTCGGCGCATTTCGCTGCCCCAATCGGGACGGTGCGGGATCTCGTCGGCAGGTTCCGCGTTGCCGGTCAACATATCCATTGTGGGCGCGAAAACGCGTTGATTGCGTCGGCAGTCACGGACGGTACGCCCTCGCCGGCAAGATGTCCGTGTAGCCCGCGATAGAAAAATCGTTGATCTTCCGCTCGCTTCGCCGCGTCGGTCTCAGCGCCGACCATGCTTTCAAGTTTCTGTAGTCTGGAATCGAGACTCATCGTTTCTGACCTCTGAGAATTGCTTGCTCCAAACGTTCGATTCGTTCCAAAACGTCGGCCTCCACTGGAGCGCCCATCGCACGATCCAACAGCAGCCGGGCCGCGGCCAGGCGGTCGGAATCCTTGCCCTTCTCCATGACTTCCCGCATGACCTTGACCGCCGCGTCGATGTCCTTTGCCTTGATCGCTTTGTACGGTCGGGCGCGAAGTTTGCCGACTTCGGCAGCGAAGGGATTGCCAGGTCCGCCAGCATTGCCTTTGGCGAATCGGCCGCCCGTTTGTCTACCGTTTGGTGACGGTGATTCATTCATACGTGCATTGTCCCCCACAAGGGTACGTTTTCAAGCTTGATCTATCGTTTCCGGGTGTCAACGACCGTTTTCGCCTTTACGCATGGCCCTAGCTTCGCGTCTGCCGCACGATCGCCAACCGGTTCGATATCCGAGACCTTGGAAAATCGTGTCCTACGCGGTCGCCGCCTCTGGCGCAACCACAACCACGCGCGGACCTACCACGCCAGCCGCGCTCGCCCCGCAGTTTGGACAACCTTCGCACGTCGCTTCACCGAAACCGCAAGCGCGGCAGTGGGTTTTGCCGCGGAGTCGTAGCGAGTGCGTTTCCGTAAAGCCGGCCGCAACCCTCGCGTTGTGTTCCTCCGCGGACACGCGCTTGGGCGGCTCGGGCATCTCGCCCAAGTCGTCGGCCGCGCCGTTGGCGATAGCTGCCAACCGCTGAATAAGCCATTGGGCTTGGAACGGTTCAAGCAGTCGGGCGCGGCGCTTCACGTTGTCCCAAAACCCTGGGTGCATCTTTTCCACTGGCGTTGCGTTCTGTTGCCGTCGCCGGCGGTCCGCTCCAGCGCGACGAGCAATCGCAACCAGTTCGTCGATCGATTTTGGAAGCGCGGGCCGCTTGTACGGCATCGCCGTCGCTGGATTGAAGCTGTTGTCCCCCCCGTGATATTTCCGTTCGCCGGGCCACTGCCGGCACATCCACCACTCTTCGTATCGGTGGCGTTCGATGGCGGCCAGCGCGGTCGGCAACGCCACGGTGGCCAGTTCAATGCCGAATTCGTTGACGATCTCGGCCAGAAACTCGTAATTGCTGACGGCCTGTTGGACAAGCTTTTGGACCGTCGCCGGGTCAATCAATTCGGGGGTGGACATTTTGAGTCTCCGTAAGGTGTTGTTGACAAATTGTAACATCGTTCACTTGCCCCCGCGCTGCCGGTATTCGGTGACGACGGGATGCTCGGTGATCGGTGGCACGTAGGGCACGCCGGCTCGGTCCGCTTGAATCGACGGCGGGGCGACGATCGGCACGGCCGCGGGCATGACGGGTTGCTGGCTGGCGCTGATCGCCGCAATCGGCGCGGGCACAGTCGGCAAAGCTTGTTGTCCGCCGGTGACGATCGGCGCGGGATTCGCGCGGGTTCCCGGAAACTCGGCACGTCGGCATTTACTGAAACGCCGGTGACTGCCGGGGCCCGGTTGTCCGCGCCGAAACTCGGCACGTCGGAATTGGCCGAAATGCCGTGACTCGCGAGGGCTTGGCTCGTCGCTGCGCTCGAGCTCGCCTGCACTGGCGCGGCGGGCAGTCCAGCATTAGCCCTTGCTTCGCGGACTGCCGTATCTTCGTCGGTCAACGCCGTCGGCATCGCCTCCAACCGCTTCTCCGCGAGTTCGGGCGCGGCCTCGCGCTGTACGTCCTGCGCGGCCGCGGCAACTTCCGCCAACCGCTTTTCAACGATTGCGTCCGCGGTGGGACCGATCTTTTCTCGTTCTTGGGTACTCATAGTTCAAAACTCCTATGCCTCAGTGTTGGACCGCCGCGCCGTGAGGCGACGTACGCGACGGGATTTTGTTTCGTGCTGGACCACGGCGATTATCGCCGTAGCGTCGGAATACCGGAGGCGCTGCAAAACACCTTGAAGGTACGCCAAGTCTTTCTGCGCGGCCGCGAGGGTCTTTTGCCGGCTCGTTTCCTTGACGAGCCTCTGACTGACAGGACGGAGTATTCAATCTTCGGTGGTTTGGTTCGCTTGCTCATTTTGTGTTCCTGAGTTGTAGGGACCGCACGACCCGCCGCGGCATCGCGGGAAGTATGGAACGGAGTTATCATCCGTTGCTGTACGCTGGATTTTTCGGACTTTCCTGCCCGTGCTGCCCGTTGTGTTGCTGGAATTGTTGCCCGTTGTGTTGCTTTTCGACGCCCGCGGACACGATCGGCAAGACGAGCGCCCGCGCTTCCCTCCATCGGCGCCGGGCTGCGGTGTAGAGCAACCGAGACACGTACTGCCCTGCCCGTGCATGGTCCCCTGCCAGGATGACCGGGACGCCGGCCGCAATCCATCCGAGACACGATCCCACGGCCGCCGCGGGACTGACCTTGGATTTCCAGCCGCCGCGCTCGAGATCCTCCCACGTCGCCTCTATGACGATCGCACGGCACGGGTAGGCCAGCATCCGCATGACTTCCCGCTCGAATCGTTCCCGGTCCTGCCCGATGCAGCCCAACAGGTCGGTCAGGCTCTTCCGTTCGATGTTGACGACGTTGACCAGCCCCTTGACGGAGTAATCGCCCGTCGCCAGTGTGCCGACTTCCACGGCAAGGGGTGCCAGGTCCAAGGGCAATTGCTCGCGGGTGTCGATGATCGCTACCACCTGTTCAGGGTGTAACTCGGATGGAATCGCGTGTTTCATGGCTCTTGGACCTTCAAACGCCAATGTCGGTTGCGTAGGATTGCGCCTGTTGCACGCGCGGGGGCGGGGCTTTGTCATCGGACCTTGGAAAACCGCGGGGCTGCAATCGTGCCCCGCGCAACCGGGCCGCGCGTTCCAACAGCTTGCGGGAACGCCGGTGGGCCGCGCCGTCGCAATGCTGGCAACGCCATTCCCCGGTGAGGGTTTCCCACAATTCCAGCGAACCGCATTTTGGGCAGGGTGGGGGCAGGGCGATTGTTTCGCTGCCGTCGCATTGCCAGTCCGCCGCGGGGGATTCGCAAGTCGCCGCGGGGGCTTTCGGATTGCTCGTTTCGGCCGCGTCCGGAAAGGGCGGGAGAGAGGTTTCGGCCGCGGATTCGGTCAACCACGGTGGGGGCCATGATGCCGGGGTGCAGACAGCTTGAAGCATGTTTCACACCATTGCTTAATATCTTTTTATCTTCACTCATTCGTTTTCTCTCTCGCTATACGGGCAATCCTATGAAACATGTTTCAAGGTGCTTCACTTCAACCCCAACCCGGCATAAAACCGCATCGGTTGGCCGTCGATTCGGTGTTGTAGTGTGCGGACGCTTGCCAGGGCCGCCCTCAACGCGCGGCCGAATCCGGTTTCGTCTCCCACGTGTTCCCGCCCATGTTCCTTGCACCATGCTGCATACGCTTCGTAAAGGCTTCCGCGTTGGACTTCGTACTCCGGGCCGATGTTGCAACAGTCCCGCAAAAACGCGGACACCGGGCTTCCTAAATCGCCCAACTCGTCAAGCATTTCGTCCGCCGCGGTGGGCTGTCGAAACCGGCCGCGTTCCCGCAACCGCTGCCAACCCGCAACGGCCCAATTCAGGATTCCGGGCAACTCGCCCAACAGCCGATCGGTCAAGCCGGTATCTTCGCGCCCGTAGAAACTCCGGGTTAGCCGCAAGAGGATCATCCGTCCGGCCAAAGCGCCCGACGAATCGCCAAGCCGGGGCAACTCGTTGCTGAAAATCACAAGGCGGGTGGGCAGTTTGACTGTTATCGGTTCAAGGTTTTTGCGGTCGATGGTCAACGCATCTTCTCCGCTGATTGATAACAGCCGTTCAACCACAACTTGTGAATCCGTCCGGCCGCCAAGCCGCGCGTCCGAAATAATGGCGAGTGACTTGCCCACAAGGGGCCAAAGTCCAAACGGGCTTCCAAGGCTTCCAAGCGTAGGGCCGGCCGTGTTCATAGGACCGACCAGCGCCCGCAACACGCGGCCGATGGTGCCCTTGCCGGAACGCCGCGGGCCAATGGCGAGTAAGATTTTCTGTTGGCGCGTATCCGCGGTGAGGCAGTAGCCAGCCCATTCCTGCAGCGCGTCAACCGACTCCGGATCATCCGCCCACAACTCCCCAACGAACGTCAACCACGCATCGGGCCGCGGCGCGTCCGCCCGAAACTCACAATCCAGCGCCGCCGTTGTAAAAAACCGCGGGGTTGCGGGCCGCAAGAAGTCCGGCTTGCCGGCAACAAGCGTAGGCAAGTGGATCATGCCGTTGCGGCAAACAACCACGTCCAGCGAATCCCACGCCGGGCCATTGCCGCCGATCCACGCCGGTGGTTCGGTGCGATGAGGCAAACGCGATTTCGCCCGCAAGCCGTCCAGCACGTTAGAAACGTCCGTTGCCCTCAGTTTACAGAATCCACGGTCAAGGTAGTCAACCAGCTCGCCCCGGACTTCGGACGGCGGGACTTCACGATAAGCGCCGTCACGCCACAACAGCCAGGTGCCCCGCCAAAACCGCAACCGGGGAACGCCGTCGCGTTCGGACGATGCCAGGAACGCCGTCGCTTCGGGAACCGCGTCGATTTCGGCCGCCGATCGCTTCATCGTACCGGCTTCGGGCGGGTCAGGCTCATCGGCCGCGTCCAACAGCGCCCGCATTTCGCCGGCCACACTCAAGCCCTTGGACTCGCAACCGACAAGGAAATCATCAAGCCCCACCTTGACCGGCTTGCCGTCCGCTCCCGGTGCGCCGTCCGGCAAACGTACAACCTTGACGATCGCTCCGCGGGACTTCAATAGCGCCGCCAATTGCGATTCGGCCGCTTGAACGTCGGCATTGCTCGTCACGTCGGAATCGAACGCAATGAAAACGCGCCGCCCCTTCCACGCGATGCTTTCCAGGGCCGGGAGCAACGCCTCGCGGTTCTTGGGCTTGAAACCGTTGACCCCCACAAGCCCGATGCACGGAAACCCGGCTTGCGTCGATGCGAGGGCTTTTGTCTCGCCCTCTGTCAACAGCAGTTCACGGCTTACATCCGCCAACACGTCGGCCATGCCGGGCGGAATGTAGGCTTGGTTCGGCTGACCACGGGGCGACTCATACTTGATCGGCTTCTTTGCCTTGCCGTCCAGCCGCGGATGGTCCGGCTTTAACCGGTGATATCCATTGCGGCCTTGTGAATCGGTGAAGGGAAAGACGATTACCGGGAGGCATCTTTGCGGAAACGATTTGCAGTCCAACAGGGATTTGACCTTGACGAGCGAATCCTCCGAATAGATGCCGGCCGTGCGTATCGTCGCGTCGGTCAAGCCGCTCTGGTGAAGCTCCGCGCGATGGTGGGACAAAAGGTCTGTGCTCATTGACGGCCACTCCGTTTCCGCGCACAATGGGACGGCCGGGAATCGAACCCGGCGCGGTGGTCAACGTGTTGCTCGATGACAAACGCTTTCCCGCCCGACCAGGGCGTCCCGATGCCCGGTGCGCCACGAAATCGACGCGCCGGGCTTTTTTTCAGTTTGGGAGCAACACGGCCAGCAACAGTCCGCTGAAAATGGCCTTTCTTGCCGAGAGTTTTCACGGTCGGTCCCCTGATTCGCAATCCGTTTCTTCCCGGAGCGAACGGAAGTAAACGATAGCCGCGGCGCCGTCTACCAGCTTTTGCTTTCCGAGAGGGATGGTAGGGAACCCACGGCGGGCCAGTGCCGCCCATGCTTTCGGACGGATGCCTAACCGCTCGCAAAAAACGCGAAGGGGCATGACTTCATCGGCTCGGATGCTGCCAAGTGGACGGGCGGGAGTGGTAGAAGTCCGGGGCTTCATTTCGACCGCCCTCCCTTTGGATATGGCCGGTCCATCCGCTTTTCAAATTCCTTCGCGCTCGGGCCTCACTTTCGGCAAGCGCCTCATCGGCCTTGCGTTGGACTTCACGCAGACGCGCGGCCGCTGCCGCCAACTCTGCGTAGGCCGTTTCAACTTCGGGTGTCAGGGTATGTTTCGCCATAACCTAACGTGAAACGGGGGGATTTTGCACAAAACACCCCCCGCAAGAAACACGAAAAGCCCGCAAAACACGGGCTCTTCTGCGCTACGAATTATTCGGAAAACACCCCCGTAACTACCCCCTACCCACGCCGATCATCCTCCTTCGACAACGCTTCTTGCCCCCGCTTATCCGACGGAAGAGGGGCCGTCTTGTGTCGAACAACGATCTTGCCGAGTTTTTTGTTAGCGGCATCATGGGCTTCTTTGATCGTTTTACGATCCTTGCCGAGTCGCCTTGCGGCCTCAGCGATGTTGCCCTTGCACTCGCCTACAACCTGACAGATTTCCAACTGTCGATCGGTCAGGGGTTTTGTTGCGCCCGTTGACCGCCGCCGGCCCCGCTTCGCCGGGGACTTGGAACCGGCCTGCGCTGGGGCCAGTGCCCCCGCCTCTGCCTTGATTCTCTCTCGCTGCCCTGCCCAATCGAAGCTTTTGAATTCGTGTTCAAGCTCCCACCGCACCCGCTCCAACGGATGCGAGAAATGCACGCGCTGCCCACCCAGCGAATAGATTCCCGCCTTGAACGGCCTTTGCGCGTCAATAAGCTCGCAGACGCGCTGTGCTATTGCCCGCGCCTCCACGTGCTCTTTCAGGGTGTCGGCGTCCGCATCAAGATCGCCGATCGCCGCCAACTGCTGATTGAGTCGGCGGTATAGCGCGTCGATCATGGCCTCTTGGGTCGATCGCTCCAAATAGAGGTTCACAAGCCTTTGTGCGATATCCAAGGCATTGGGAACGGGCTCAATCCACGTGTTCATAAGAATCCATCCTTTCGTAAGAACCGGGCTGTCGGGCCGGGGTCGTGCGGATGGATGCACGGCCACGCGGCCCAACAACGGCGGGAGCTACCCACCTACCCGGAATGTCGATCACTTCATTCTACAAAAATCCGTGTTGCTGGAAATGTTGCTGAGACAAGTGGCCGGGGGCCAACGTCCAACAAACGTCCGATTGACGGGGACAATGTTTTTCCCGTTTTCCCCGGAGAAAAGCTAATATCGGGGAAGCAACGGAATACTGAACGGAGGTTTAGACCCGATTAGAAATCCGTTGCTCTATCCCCTGAGCTACCGGGGCTCGGTGGCCGTAAACCAGGCGATCATTGTACGTTCCGCTAGTTGATTTCGCTACTGCTCCGCGGCCTACGAAACACGTTTGACCACCCGCGCGGCGTCTGATACGATGTAGGCGGGTGAATCAGCCGGCAAGGGTAAAGCTATGCAGTTTATTGAAATGTCGGGCAAGGTGTTGAAGCGAATCGTCAGCGAGGACGAATTGCAGACCACCGAGCTGGGGGATATCGGCGTGACGGACGAGAGCATGATCCGCGTCAATCGCCAAGGGGACATCGAAATTCGCCGTCACAACACTTGGGACGTGATCGGCGGCCTGTTGGGCGATTTCGACCATCGCGTGCAGCGCGAGACCGGATTGGACTGGGCCGATTGCTGCGGCTGCGCGCACGAGGACGACGCGCTGGCGAGATAGCAGCGGTCAACTTGGCATCGGAAGCCAGCCCAGACCGCCCACGAAGAGGCTATAGGTAACGATCGCCAGCATGACCAGGCCGATCCAGCGCTCGGCACCGTCGGCGCACCAACTGAGAATCAACAGCCCCGACACGAGGACGACCGCGGCGAAGACGAAAAACAGCTCGTGCCAGTAGCTGTTGACGGCGAATGTCCGTTTGGCGCTGCGGGGCGGCGGTTCGCAATTCGTACCACTCGCCGGCTTCCTTGCTGCTGCGGTCCTTGGAGGTTAAGTCATCGTAGTCGGCGACCTTCTTGCGAAGTTCCTCGGCCCGTTTGCGTCGTCCGCCTTGCCTTCGTCGCGACCGCTGATGCTCCGTGCGTCGTTTTGCACGGCCAGTTTTTTTGCTTGCACGTCTTCGTCGAACTGCTCGACGGTCGTTTGGGCAACCGCCGACGCACGCGTCGCATTGCGCAGGTTAATCGCGTCGCATCCCTTGGAGAGCAGTGCCAGCATGAGGCCGACGGCAACCAGCGGCCGACCGACCCATCGCGCCTGCCGGGGCAGATCGCGAGCCGTTTCGGGCGAAACCGACCAGCCGCGATTCGGCGCCTGCGATGCGGGGGTTTGGCTCCCGTTCGGAACGACGAACGACTCATTGCAGGCCGGACACTGAATCCGCTGGCCCAAGTGGGAATCGCTCACCTGAAGGCGGTGGCCTTTGGGGCAGGTTGTTTCAAAGGGCATGAGATAAGCCGCCGACTGTTGATACCCCGTTAGTTTACTCCAAGTCCGATGACTCTGCAACGCGCCATAACCGGGGGGGTTCTGGTCCAAATGCGGTGATTCCAATAAGATCAATGGCATGAGCGCCGCAACTACCCGCCCCGCCGCCGATACGCCGCGCGAATCCGCCGCGCCGGCCACCGAAGTCTTGATCGTCGATAACGACCAGCCGCACGCCGAAAGCGTGGCTGAAAGTTTGGAGCGAGTGGGATTTCATTGCCACGTGGCCACCTCCGGCGGCGAAGGGGCGCGACTCGTCGAAGAGCGCAAGTTCGACGTCATCATCACCGATCTGGTGATGAACGACGTCGACGGCCTGCAAATCCTCGAACTGGCCAAAGCATCCCAGCCCGACGCCGAAGTGATCCTGGTCACCGGCCACGGCACGATCCCCTCGGCCGTGGAGGCCATGCAGAAAGGGGCGTTCAACTACCTGCTCAAGCCGCTGGACATGGGCCAGCTTCGGGCGGTCACGCAGCAGGCGGTCGAGAGCGCGCGGCTGCGGCGGACGAACCTCGAACTGAATCGCCGGCTCGACGAAAGTTTCGGCTTCGAGGGCGTGATCGGCGACAGCCGCCAGATGCACGACGTGATCGAGCGGCTCAAACGCATCGCCCCGACCAACGCCACCGTGCTGATCCAGGGCGAAACCGGCACCGGCAAGGAACTGGTCGCCCAGGCCATCCACCAGAACAGCCCGCGCAAGAACAAGCCGTTCGTGGCGCTGAACTGCGCCGCGCTGAGCGAGAACATCCTGGAAAGCGAGCTGTTCGGCCACGTGAAAGGGGCTTTCACCGACGCTTCGGCCGACCGCGTGGGCAAGTTCGAGTACGCCCACGGCGGCACGCTGTTCCTCGACGAAGTCGGCGACATGCCGCTGGCCACGCAGATCAAGCTCCTGCGGGTGCTGGAGAACGGCGAGATCACCCGCGTCGGCTCGCAACGATCCGATCAAGGTCAACGTGCGGATCCTCTCGGCCACGAACTCGCAACCTGGAGGAGGCGATCGCGGCGGGCACGTTCCGCAGCGATCTCTATCACCGGCTGAAGGTCGTCACGATCCGCCTGCCTACGGCTGCGCGAGCGAAGCCAGGACATTCCGATC
Organism: uncultured Planctomycetia bacterium; assembly: GCA_963707295.1. Taxonomy (GTDB): domain Bacteria; phylum Planctomycetota; class Planctomycetia; order Pirellulales; family Thermoguttaceae; genus JANXQG01. The sequence continues at coordinate 1,564,844 of CAVPPL010000004.1, read as the reverse complement.
CTGATCGATTATTTCCTCAAGCAATTCGCCGCCCGGCACGGCAAGCAGATCAAGGGCATGTCGGCCGCCGCGCGGCACCGGCTGATGATGTTCGACTGGCCGGGCAACGTCCGCCAGTTGCGCAACGTGGTCGAGAGCATGGTCGTGGTCGATTACGACGGCTTGCTGGACGTGGACGACCTGCCGGAGGAACTGGCCGAGCCCGCGGCGGATTTCGCGGAGCCGGGGGACCTGACGCTCTCCGGCCTGGTGGGCGGACCGTTGGTGGAGATCGAGAAGCTGTTCATCGCCGAGACGCTGCGGCTCACCGGCGGCAATCGCGAACTGGCCGCCGCCAAGCTGGGCATCGGCGAGCGGACGCTGTATCGGAAGATCAAGGAGTATGGGATATGAGGAAAGCAAATGGCGTATCAGTCCGTCGATGAACTTCAGAAGCTGCTGGTTAAGGACGTATTCCACTACGCCGATGACGCCAAGAAAGCGGCGGGCGCGCCCTTGGCACACTGGTTGAGATCATCACGTTCTACACATTGAAGGCGTGGGGCCTGGAACACAACACCGCGATCGAGAGGCCGCTTCCAGAGTTTGCCAATGCGGAGATCACGCACAATGTCGAGTACAGTCTGCACGCCGCGACGATAATCAAGAATATTGCATTCGATCGCGCCTCGCTTCCGATGACCGCTCAGAAGATTTTGAAGAGTTGCGAGATTAAGGGAGAAGCTCAGACACCAAAAACGAACGTATTGCTCAGCAAACTACTAGCTCTTCGCAACGCATGCACGATTTGCGATCTAGGAGACAGGTTTCTCAACGCGTACCTGGACGACCTCCGCGGGGACGCGGGGCGATTGACGGTCGCCTCGCTGCGTCGGCGTCCGTTCGCGATTTTCGAATGCAAACGCGTCGGCATAGAGGAAGGCAATAAGAAAGGGCCCCCAAACTATCGAAAAGGCAAAGCAAGGCGCCTATGCCGCGAGAACCGTTTCATCTTTACAGCGGATCCGCTTTGCAGACGGCAGACTGGGCGGCCTGATTCAAGCAGAGGATGGGTCGATACGTTGCGGAGAGTACTACACGCTCCTCGACGAGATCATCGCTTCGAACGATCCGGAGTTGCTTTCGCATTTTGTTCTCACGGTGGGTGTGGTCAGCAACCACGGCAATTGGTTCACCTCCGACAACCACAACAAGGAACTGAAGGTGCTCGCACAGTCATACGATTGGCTGCTGTTCCTCACGGACGAGGGACTTGCGCAGTTTATCAGCGAAGTCCTGCTACGTCCGGACAAGCGATTTGCGGCAGCACGAGAATCATTCCTGGCGAGCTACACCGGAAAGAAAGGAGGCAACCAGTTCACAAAAGTGAAAGTGGCACTCGCTGCGGACACCGCGGTGCAAGCGTATTTTGCGGAGAAGGCCGCCATTGTTGAAGGTTGGTTTAACGTGATCGCTCCGCCTAAGAAAGGGCTTGCCGTCCTCCGCGAGGAACTCCGCGTCCTAAAAAGCAAGCAATGGGAGGGGCATAAGCCATGACCGCAGGACGTAAAATCAACTCGCTGAGCCAACATTGGGGCACGCCGGAGAAATACATTAAGGCGGTGCGGCAGTGCTTTGGCGGAAGCATCGACCTCGATCCGTGCTCCAACGAGTATTCCATCGTACACGCAACCGTGGAGTACCAGTTGCCGGAAACCGACGGACTTCACGCGAACTGGAAGTTTCCAACGATCTATGTGAATCCGCCCTACGGAATTGACAAACAGCATGGCACATCCATTAAGATGTGGCTCCGCAAATGCGCTGTAGCCCATAAGGAGTTCGGTTCGCAGGTGCTTGCGTTGGTTCCGGTCGCAACGAATACAGGGCACTGGAAGAACTACGTTTTCGGCAACGCCACCGCCGTTTGCTTCCTCTACGACACACGGCTCAAATTCCTCGTGAATGGCCAAAACGGAGGGAAGGGGTGCGCCGATGTCCTGCGCGATGATTTATTGGGGAAAGGACTACGACAAGTTCTTTTCCGTATTTCGCAAGTTCGGCGCCGTCGTTGACTTGCGATACCTCAAGGGCAAGAGGCTTGGCCAGTGTTCCCACGAAAGCCAGATGCACTTAATTTCAGAAGACTAAGATCGTCACTTCGTCGCCAGAAAGCAATCTGCCCAATGCCAATCCGCCGCTTATCCCAATCGCTCATCAACAAAATCGCCGCGGGCGAGGTCGTGGAACGGCCGGCGAGCGTGATCAAGGAGTTGATGGAAAACGCGGTCGATGCCGGCGCGACGCGGATCGATGTCACGGCGCAAAATGGCGGGCTGGACTTGATGCGCGTTGTCGATAACGGCTGCGGCATCGCGGCCGAGGAATTGACGCTGGCCGTGACCGCGCACGCCACGAGCAAGCTCGCCGAGGCCGATGATCTCTTCCGCGTCGCCACGCTCGGCTTTCGCGGCGAGGCCCTGGCCTCGATCGGCGAGATCAGCCGCTTGGTGCTACGCAGCCGCACAGCAGCGAACCAGGGCGGGGCGGAAATCGAGGTGGCCGGCGGGCACATGGGCGATGTCGCGCCGTGCGGCTGTCCGGCGGGCACGACGATCGAGGTCCACAACCTTTTTTACAACACGCCCGTGAGGAGGAAGTTTCTCCGCACGCCGCAAACCGAGTTCGGCCACATCAGCGAGGCCTTCACGCGGATCGCGCTGGCCTTGCCGCGGGTCCATTTCACGCTGCGGCACAATGAGCGTCAGGTGTTCGATCTGCCGGCGACCGAGAACGCGGCGGAACGGATCGCCGCCCTTTTCGGCCGCGAGTTGGCCGAGCGGTTAATTTTCGTCGCCAGCGCCGACGGCGACGTGCGGATCTCCGGCTGCGTCGCCCATCCCAGCCAGAGCCGCGGCAATAACCGCATGCAGTATCTATTCCTCAACGGCCGGCACATTCGCGACAGCGCTTTGCAGCACGCTCTGGCCGAAGCCTATCGAGGACTGCTGATGGTGGGCCGCTATGCGATCGCCTTCCTCACGATCGAGATGCCGCCGGACATGGTCGACGTCAACGTGCATCCGACGAAGCTCGAAGTCCGTTTTCGCGACGGCGGTCGGCTCTACAGCCAGTTGCTCTCAACGCTCCGCGGCAAGTTCCTCACTACCGATTTGACCACGCAGGGCCAGGCTCCGCCGGGCACGGATGAGCCGGGCGGCGTCCACGACGAGGCCCGTGCGGCGCAGGTCCGCGAGGAACTGGTCGCCTGGGCCAAGGGCAAAGTGGCCGGCTGGCAAGGGACGGGCGAAGGCGGAGCGGAGTCCGCAGCGCCGCTGGCTGCATCGGCAACGACTGCCGATGAGCCTTGGGCACGGGGCGAGCCGCTGCGGCAATACTCGTTTGCCGCAGGCGATGCGAACGCGGATCGCCGGCCGCTGGAACTGACGAACATTCATTGGCCACGGCCGGCGTTTCCTAGCGAAGGATCAAGCGGTTCGCCGTCGGAGGGTATCATCGCCCGCGAGGACCCGGCACATGTCGCAATGGACGAGCCGCATAGGTCCCTTCCGGCAGAAGGGACCTACAGCAGCGCAGGAACCTATCGGCCCGCCCTGCAGATCCACAATCGCTACCTCGTCACCGAATCGGAGGAAGGGGTAACGATCATCGATCAACACGCCTTGCACGAGCGGATACTTTTCGAGCAGATCCGCGCGCGGATCGACGCGGGGGCGCTGGAGACGCAAAACTTGCTCGTGCCGGAACCCGTCGATCTGAGTCCGGCGGAGGCGGCGATCGCGCTGGAGCACCGCGACGTGCTGGGGCGGCTTGGCTTGCGGATCGAACCCTTTGGCGGCGACACGGTGTTGATCACGGGCTTCCCGGCGATGCTGGCGAACATGAATCCCGGCGAGGTCCTTCACGCGCTCTTGGAGCGGCTGGTTTCCGGCGGCGGACAGCCCGATCGCCGCGACCTGCTGGACGACATGCTGCACACGGTGGCCTGCAAGGCAGCGATCAAGGCCGGCGACCGGCTCACCACGGCGGAGATCGCCGCGCTTTTGGAGCAGCGGCACACGGTGCATGACTCGCACCACTGCCCTCACGGCCGGCCCACGGAACTGATTTTCACTCGCGAGGAGCTGGACAAGCAGTTCAAGCGGATATAATGGATTGCCGACGGCTGTGCTGAAACTCAAAGGAAACGTCATGTCCAACTATTCCTGTCAATCCGCGGTCAAATGCGAGGCCGAAGTGCAGTCGGACGGCCGTGTGGAGATCACCGTGCCATTTGCTCCCGGCTCCCATGTCGTGTTGTTCGTCGTGGAAGAGCGCGATGCCGAGGCGCGGGATCTTCTCAGCGCCACGGAAAGCACGCTTGAATTCTGGAACAACCCTCTGGACGACGAGGATTGGAATCGTGCTTGATCAGCGTGAGATTGTTCTATCGAGTCTTGTTTCGAAAAAGCCCTAAATACCGACACCGCCAGCTCCTCAATCTATGAGCCAATCCACGATTTGCGTCAGCATCGGCCGCGGCCGACACAAAATGATGATCGCCGAGCATCGGCACGTTGCCGAGCTGGGGGCGAAGCTCGTCGAGCTGCGGCTGGACTACATCAGCGGGCCGATCAATATACGCCGCCTGCTCAAAGATCGCCCTTGCCCGATAGTCATTTCCTGCCGCCGGCCGGCGGACGGCGGCAAGTGGCAGGGCGGCGAGGACCAGCGGATGCTGCTGCTCCGCACGGCCATCGCCGAAGGCGTCGAGTACATCGACCTGGAAGACGATGTGGCGGCCTCCGTGCCCCGTTTCGGCAAGACGAAGCGGATCGTCAGCTTCCATGACTTCCGCAAGATGCCCGAAAACCTCGACGAGATCCACCGCCGCCTTGCCAAGTGCGACGCCGACATCGTGAAGATCTCGGCTATGGCCAACCACCCCAGCGACAACGTGCGGATATTGAACCTGGTCCGCAACGCCAAAACGCCCACCATCGGCATGGGCATGGGCGATATCGGCGTGCCGACGCGAATCCTGGCGGGCAAGTTCGGCTCGCCGATCACTTATGCCACGTTCTCGCAAGACCGGGCGTTGGCCCCCGGACAGCTCAGCTTCGAGCAGATGATCGAGGTCTTCCGTTATAACGAGATCAACGCCGACACCGAGGTCTACGGCGTCGTGGCCGACCCGATCGGGCACAGCCTCAGCCCGCTGATCCACAACGCCGCCTTCGCCCATCTGGGAATGAACAAGGTCTACGTTCCCTTCCGCGTTCCGCGCGAGGACCTGGGCCGCTTCATCGACGAAGCCCCGGCGCTCGGCGTCCGCGGCCTGAGCGTGACGATTCCGCACAAGGAAGAGGTGATCAAGAAGCTCACGGCCGTCGACGAATCCGTGCGCGGCATCAGCGCTTCCAACACCGTGGTTTTCGACGGCGCCGCTCGCAACGGCTACAACACCGACTACCGCTCCGCCATGACCTCGCTGGAAGATGCGATGGAGATACCGCCGAAGAAGGAGAAGCCGCTGGCGGGCAGCACGGCGCTGGTGATGGGCTGCGGCGGCGCCGGAGCGGCGATCACCTACGGGCTGGTCCGCCGCGGGGCGCACGTACTCGTCAGCGATATCGCCGGCCGCAAGGCCGAATTGATGGCCGGGCGATTCAACTGCATGGCCATCGATTGGACCGACCGCCACAAGGCCAATCCGGACATCCTCATGAACTGCACGCCCGTCGGCATGCACCCCAACGTCGACGAGACGCCCTACGAAAAACACCACCTGCGGCCTTCGATGGTCGTATTCGACGCGGTCTACAACCCGGAAAACACGCTCCTCATCAAAGACGCCCGCAGCCGCAACTGCACCGTCGTCACCGGCGTGGAGATGTTTGTCCGTCAGGCCTGCATGCAATTCAAGTTATTCACCGGGCAAGACGGTCCCGCCGACCTGATGCGCGACGTGATCCGGCGGACGATAGGCGCGGCGAAGATGTGAAAGCGATGAGCGATGAGTAGTGAGCTATACAAAGCGAACTTCGTACTTCTGACTCAAAGCTCAAAGCTCAAAGCTCAAAGCTCAAAGCTCATAGCTCATAGCTCCTATGCTCGAATCCCCCTGGCCGATTCTGATCGTTGGACTGGTGCTGGAAACGCTCCTGGCGATTGCATTGTTCCAAACGCGCAGAGGCAAGCTGCTCTGGGCGATGGGCGGAGTGGCCCTGCTGGTCTTGGTGGGCGTGCTGATCGAGCATAATACGATTACCGATACGAAGCGCGTGCGGCAGACGTTGGAAGAAGTTGCCGCCGGGCTGAAGGCGAACAAAGCGGAATTGGTCTATGCTTGTATTGTGCCAGGTCCCGATGGCGGCGCCGCCCGCGGAAAAACCGATTGGGCCTTGGGGATTGCGGAATTTCACGAATTCTCCATACGCAATCTTGACGTGACGTTCAACTACCAGACCAGCCCGCCCACCGCCCAGGCCAAATTCACCGTTACCGTACGCGGCAAGGCCCGCGGAGGCGATTACTTAGGTGCGGGCGAAATCACGCAGTTCGTTAGAATTGAGATCGAACTGCGGAAGCAATCGGGCCGCTGGCTGGTTTGCGGCAACCCAAAGCACGACGTGCGCGAGTTGGGCGGCCAGTTGCAATGATGCCTGCCGCGCATCCTTATCCTTTTTCGCCCACCGCTTCGCTGCTCACCATTTCCCCGAGCTTGGACTTTGGAACCAGACCAGCGCTTGGCGGCGAGGTGACTTTCCCGTTGCGGACGACCATCAATGTGGGCATGGCCATGACCGCGTAACGTTTTGTCAACTCGGGGTTGTCGTTGACGTTGACCTTCACCACGCGGACTTCCGGGTGTTCTTGGGCGAACTCCTCCAATAACGGCGTCAGCCGCTTGCAGGGGCCGCACCACTCGGCATAGAAATCGACCAGCACCGGCTTGTCGCACTTCAGCACTCGTTCGTCGAACGTGGCCGCGGTGACGTGTTCCAGCGAGTCCTTCGTCTCTGGCGCCGACCAGGGGAGCAACCCGTTGCGGCCCATGCAGCCCGCCACCGCGAGCGCGGCCAGCAAGGCGGGGCCTAGCCACAAGCCGGGCGTTTTCAGTCGGTTTTCAGTCTTCATGGCGGGCCCTCGAATCGGTGGGTGGATACCATTCATTATCCGCACGGAGAGCATCCGCGGTCAAGTCCAAGATCGGACGGGAGTGTCCTAATTGTGTGTTGCTGACCGCGGAAAAAAAAGCCGCCAGAAGGCGGCTGAACCGTTCAGCATTTTTGCAATGGGCGAATCAGTTTGTGGGGCGAGTCTTCGTAGGCCGCTTCAACGGCTTGTTGCTCAGAAGCGACTTGACTCGATCAAACGGGAACACGAAGGCACCCGTAGTAAAGTTGAGCCGGCTCGTCGCTGGAGCGGATCCCATTTTCACTTGGTAGGATACGCCTGGAGTAGCGATAGCCAAATTCTCTTTCTTCTCAGTCATTTTGGTTCTCCTGGAGAGGTCCAGCCACGATAATCCGGCACTCCATGAGGATCTCGTTGCCAGCAAACAGCCGAAACATGGATTCTAGCATGATCCGCTGGCCGAGCAATGTCAACACCCCCTCCTATGAAGGCATGAGCGCCCCGATTGTTTCGCCCCAACAGCGTATGTAATTCCGCTGACACGTCTGTAACGGGCGCGTACTGCGCGGAAGCGAATCCGTCCGTCCCGCCGTTTGATTCGGCCGCTTGCATCATTTGTCGCCGCGCAAACGCCGAGCAAGCCAAAACGCCGAACGCCAGCAGCGCCAGCGTCCCCGGTTCCGGCACGACGTTGAGCACCAGGTTATTGCCTTGCATGGCGAGATTCGCGGGCAGGCCGTCGATCGTGCCGCTGGTGTTCGCGCCGAGGCCGCCGCTGATCGAGCCGGCGTCGATGAGCGTATAGCTGCCGGGAGCAAAGCCGGCCAGCGGCGTGAAGTTGAAGTCGGAGAACTGCTGGCCGTTTAGGCTCAGCAGACCGTTTGGCATGTAGACTTCATCGCTGTCCAGCGGCGTGTCAAGCTCATAGTCCATTACCGCGCCGGAAAGCAGCGTGAGACTCCCGCTGAGTGTCAATTGCCCAGGCGCGTCCCCCGGTGCAAGGTGGCCTCCGGCGTTCACCGTCACGCTCGACAGGCTGCCCGTGCCGCCCAGCGTACCGCCGCTGTTGACCGTCACCGCGCTGGCAAGTGAGCCGTTGACCTGGAGTTCGCCTTGGTTGATCGCCGTAGTTCCCGAATAGTTGTTGTTGCCCGTGAGCAGCAGCGTGCCGCTGCCGACCTTGGTCAGGCTCCCTGGACCGGTAAGCGCGCCGGCATAACTCGTGCTCGTGCTGTTGTTGCCCACGCCCAAAGCCACCGCACCCGACGAACTGTTGATAATGCTCAGTGTTCTCGGTCCGGTCAGCCCGCCGAGCGTCGCGGTCGTCAGCGTTCCGAAGCTCAACGCGCCGCCGCCGCTGGTATCGAGCGTGCTGTCTTGCAAAGCCAGCGGACTAGCCAGGGCGAGAGTGCCGCCGCCGATCAGCGTCTTGCCGCTGAAGGTATTCGTCCCGGCCAGAATTAGTGTGCCGCTGCCGTTCTCGGTCAGGCTGCCGGGGCCGGAAAGCGACCCGAAAAGTGTCACGTTATTTCCGGCCGTAGAGAAAATCGCGCCGTCGCCGCCGAATGTCATGGACAGATTGCTGGAAAAGCTGCCGCCGGCTTGAAGCGTTCCGCCGCTGAAGTTCAATACCGCCGATATCTGCCCTCGGCTCAACGACGACGCGATGAGCAGGCCGCCGTTCAAATTGTAAGTTCCGGAGGCGAACTTTCCGACAGTTAGCAGGCCGGCGGTGTTCGTTCCGCCAGTTTGTGTGAACGTGCCGGCGCCGGCATAGCCAATAGTTTCGGTGCCCCCGGAAAGCAGGACGCCGTCACTGAGGTTGTACGTGCCGCTGGCGGATGACGACCAACCGAGATAAAGAAGATTGGCGCTGTTGGTCCCTCCGGATTGGTTGACGGTGCCGGTGCCGGCCTGGCCCAGCGTTTCGAATGCGGCGGATAGAGAGCCGCCGCCAAGATTGTAGGTGGCACTCAATGCCATTTCCAATTTAGTGATCAGACTGCTTGTAACTGATTATGGAGTATGATCTTTTGTTCGTCCGTCAGCATCAGCAAAAGGGGCGGATGTGGCGGCCGATGTGGCTTGCGTCGCGGCCATTCGCGTTTTTCCTTCGCGCTGGTGCGCTCGCGTCGTTCGCGTTCCGCCCGCGCGATCCGTGCCGCAAAGGGCTCCTTGGGTTCCTTTCGGGCGGAGATGTCGCGGCGTGCCTCCAGCAATACGCCGCGGGGGCTGCACATCGCGGGAAGACCGTTTCTTGGCCGCCGCGGGCATGGCCAGCGCGCCTTGGCAAAGGAGCAACTGCGTGGCGATCATCGAGGCTTCCGCCTCGCGATGAACCTGGGCCACGGTACGGCTCATCAATGTCGCTTTCTTCAGGGTCCGCTTGTAGGTCCGGAAAAATCCTTCGTTTTCCCATCGCCAGCGATAGCAGGTAGCGGCCATTTCCAAGGACAACTGCTGGGGATCTTCCACGTTCGTAAACAGCCACACGTCGGCCTTGTGGCGGACGCTGTGGATTCGCAGCAAGCGTCCCCGCAACGGCGGCTTGCCTTCCTTCTGCTGTTTTTTGGGCCAATAGTAAACGATCCCCTCGCGGAACTCTTCCAACGGCTCCTTGCTCTCGGTGTAGAAAGTTGCCATCGAAGACATGCGGATGAGGAAGAACACTCCCTTGCTGAGCATCGTCGCCATGACTTCGTAACCGACATATCCCGCGTCGGCCACGATCAACGCCGCCGTGGGCAGCAAGGACAGCATCGAGATCAAATGGCTGCGCTCGCTGGGCTTGCTGCCTTTGCCCAATCGCCAGCAAAAGGGAACGCCCAGCGTGAGGTGGACAATCGAAGTATTCCAAATCGTGGGCGAAGAGCCCTCTTTGCCGCCGCTGCCCAGTCGTCGTTCCAGTTCCTCGGTGCGCGGACAGTTCTGCCGCGTGCCGTCGCAGCCGAAGGGAATAAAGTCGCCAACCTTCCAGGCGCTCGTGGAAGACCGCTTGGAAGCGGCCGCGAATTCCCGTCGCCAATGCCCGCAGGACCGGCATGGGAAGTTTGGCAACGGCCTTCTGGAATCCCGCAAAGGACTTTCCCGGGCGTTTCCTCTTCGGGCAACAGGCCACGTAGAATGCCTTGGCGGCCTCGAACTTCTCCGGCAGGCTGTCGCCGGAGCAGTAAGTCGTCAACAAGAGAATCGACAACAGAGGGTGAATGTCCCAGCGGGGCGATTTCCTTCGTATCGCGGCATTTCGGGCTTGCTTGAAAACCTCCGGCGTGAGAAAATCCCGCATCGAACCAATCAGCGACTTGGCCCGCCGTCGCTGGCGCTCGCGTCCTTGCGTGCGTCATTTGCCGTTCCTCCGTGATAGGGTTTTGGATGGTAAGCCCCTATCATTGGCGGAACGGCTTTTTCATGCACGACCGATTTCGCAGGCGATTTGCCGCGGCAAGTTGTTGCTGCAAAGTCAGTCATAACAAAAACTTACGACCAAAAACTAACCTGATTCGGAAATGGCATTGGGTGGCACTGGTGGTCGTTCCGTAAGCAATAGTCAGGGCGAAAGCTTGAGTTCCCGAAACCACATTGACGCCGCCCGTTTGATTGAACGTGCCGTTCCCATTATCCCCCACGTTCTCTGATCCACTGATCAAATAACCGCTGCCGGAGAGATTATACGTACCGGTGCTGCCGGCAAAGTCGGCGAGGCTAAGCGTACCGGTGCTGTTCGTACCACCGGTATGTGTGAAGCTGCCCGTGCCAAAATTGCCGATGCCCTCACCCTGACAATTAAGGTATCCGCCGCTGAGGCTGTACGTGCCATTCGTACCCGTCGCGCCGGCGAGTACAAGACCGCCTGAGCTGTTAGTGCCGCCGGATTGTGTAAAGCTTCCGTTGCCGGCGTCGCCCACGAGTTCGTTTTGGTTGCCGTGCGCAGATAGCCGCTTCCGGACAAATTGTAAGTGCCGCTGCTTCCCGCGTAGTAACCGAGAAAAAGGCCGTTGGCGTTGTTGGTTCCGCCCGACTGGAGAAACGCCGCAGCGCCCGTTGCCCCGACGATCTCCTCGGTGCCAGCCGAAAGAGAACCGCCGCTGAGATTGTATGTGCCGCCGCCGGTGCTGTAAGCCAGATAGAGAAAACCGGTGCTGTTGCTGCCGCCAGTTTGACTGAAGATGCCGGTGCCCAAATAACCGCCCACTGACTCATTGCTACTCGATAGGTAGCCGCCACTGAGGTTATATGTGCCGCTGCTGCCTGCCAAGTTACCGCAAGTAAGACCGCTCGTCGTGGTTGTCCCGCCGGTCTGGTTGAAGCTGCCGCTGCCGTAGTAACTCCCAACATTCACTTCGCCGTAAAGCGAGCCACCGCTCAAATTGTAGACGCCGCTGCTGCCGGTGCTGCTGCCTACGGTAACGCTCGAGTTGTTCGTCCCACCCGTTTGATTAAAAGTGCCAGTCCCGGAGCCGCCCACGGTTACGACATTGCCACTCAAATACCCGCTGCCGCTCAGATCGTACGTGCCGACGCCGCCGGGGCCAGCGCCTAATATAACGGAGGAGTTATTTGTCCCTCCCGTCTGAGTGAAGCTGCCCGCCCCCGAGTTTCCTACGTTCACGGTGCCTTTCAGATACCCGCTTCCGCTAAGGAAATAAGCGCCGCTGCCGCTCGTATTGTAGCCCAGATATATGTTTCCAAAACCGGTGTTGTTCGAGCCGCCCGACTGGGTGAAGCTGGCGGTGCCCGAGTAGCCGAGATACTCGGTGAAACCGGACAGGGAGCCGCCAGTCTGGTTGTAACTTCCGCTGCCGCTCGCGTTGTAGCCGAGATACAAGTTACCCGCATTGCTCGTGCCGCCGGATTGAGTGAAGCCGCCTACGCCGGAGTAGCCGACGTACTCGGGACTGCCGTTCAACGAACCGCCGCTGAGATTGTACGTTCCGCTACCGGTCGTGTTGAAGCCAAGATAAAGAGTGCCAGCACTGTTCGTGCCGGCCGACTGCGCGAAGCCGCCAAATCCCGCGTAGCCGAGATACTCGGCATTGCCGCCCAATGAGCCGCCGCCCAGGTTGTACGCGCCGCTGCCGGTCGCGTTATAGCCGAGGTAGAGATTTCCGAAGCCCACGCTGTTCGTGCCGCTTGTTTGGCTAAGACTTCCGACGCCAGAGTAACCGAGATACTCGGCGTTGCCGCGCAGTGAGCCGCCGCTGAGGCTATAAGCGCCGCTGCCGCCCGATGTGTCGCCGAGATACAGGAAGCTGCCGGCATTGTTGGTGCCGCCGGATTGAGCGAAACTCCCGGCGCCGGAATCGCCAACATATTCGCCGAATCGCGCCGCAAGCGATCCGCCCGTCATTTGCAAGGAACCGTCGTTGCTGCTGCCGCCGATCGAAAGTGTGCCGCACGTTGCAGTTGATTGAGTCACGCTTGCCGTTCCACCGTTGACGACATAAGCGTAGTCGTTGACGGTTGGCAGTACACTTGCGCTCCAATTCGCGGCCGCCGACCAGTCGCCTGAAGCGGTTTGCCACGAGTACGAGGCTCCGCGCGCCTCTTGCACAATACCAATCGAGATCAAAACCGCAAGTAAGAATAACCTGGCGCAATGCGACCGAGGAAAATGACGCATTGCGATTCCGTCCAAACTCGGTGATTGTATTCTGTTCATCGCTGATTCACTCGCGCGGTTCGACACTCTCTAGCTCTTGCCCAAGCGCCGCATGGCAAGCTCCGTCGCGAAAAAAGAAGGGGCGTGGCTTTCGGGGCCTTTGGCAGCGAGTGAGAGAATGTACCCAGCGCGGTCCGCCAGACGGCGGACGGGTCGCTTCTAACCGCGGGTACTAACGCTGCCTGCTAGGGATCTTGTGACGGCGGCTCGGTACGGAAGTTTGGCCAAGGCGCCCTTGCTATTAAAGAACGCCCCTATCATGGTTCCGGCTAAGGCGTTTGTCAAGCGCGCGTTGGTCGATTTACCAGGAAAGCTGACCCTCTAGCAACAATGTTGGGCAAAAAGTGGCGGAAGCAGCATGTTTCACCGCGGATAACACGGATATCGCGGATGGACTTGCCCGCTACCATATCTATCCGCGACATCTGCGTAATCCGCGGTTCAAACGGTGTTTGAGGAACCAGCGAAATCGTGGAATTCGTATTAAAACACGTCAAAATACTTTTTTCACGGATTTTTTCTTATCGGTTTTCGGCCAGCGCGGACGGAAGTAAACCTTCGTCCAACCCGTGTTTCTGCTGAATTCTGATCTGGCGAGGATCGCCATGCCGTAGTACAAGCTGTTTCGCTATGAGCGGACAGGTTGTTTTGGATCGGCGGGGCAGCAATACCTCCCAGTTGCTGGAGTTTGTCCAGGAGCTGAAACGGGAGGTCGCCTCGCTGCGTAAGGAATTGGCGGAGGTGCGGCGGGAGAATCTGATCCTGCGGCAAGAGGCCGGCTATTGGAAGTCGCGCCATGCGGATGCGGTGGGACGGATCGCCAAGCTGGAAGTCGAAAACGAACAACTGCGGGGTGAAGTCCGCCAACTCCAAGCCCGACTCTACGGCCAAAAAAGCGAGCACTCCGCCTCCCGCGATCGCTCCAACCATCTGCCGGGCGAAGAAGCCGACAGCGAATCCCTCTCGCCCAAGCCGCGCGGGCAGCGGAAAGGCAACCCCGGTCCTCCGCGCCGCGATTACAGCCATCTGCCGGTTGTGGAGGAGTTGATCGAACTGCCCGCCGAGGACACTTGCTGTCCTCGTTGCGGTCGGCCATGTACGCCCAACGGCAGCGAAGATTCGGAACAACTCGAAATCGATGTCCGCGCTTATCGACGACGGACCCGCCGGCGGCGTTATCGACGCACGTGCAACTGCCGCGGCCCGCGGACGCTCGTCGCGCCGCCGCCCGCGAAGCTGATACCCAAGGGACTGCTGGGCGTGTCGGTTTGGGCCGAACTGTTGCTGGGCAAATACTTCAGCCATGAGCCGATCGAACGGCAGCTTGCCGCCTGGCGGCTGCGCGGACTGGACCTTGCGGCCGGCACGGTCAGCGGCGGACTGCAACACCTCGAAAGGCTGTTTCAGCCGCTCTACGACGAGTTGTTGTGCATCGCGCCCAAGCCGGTTTCGCGCAGGCCGACGAGACCCGCTGGCTGGTTTTCATCGAACAGGAAGGCAAGATCGGCCATCGCTGGTGGCTGTGGGTCTTCCTCAGCGAAGACAGCGTGGTGTTCCGACTCGATCCCTCGCGCAGTCACGACGTGCCCGAAGGCCATTTCGCCGCCGATGCCTGCCTGACGTTGATGGTCGATCGCTACTCCGGATACAAGGCCATGGCGCAGGTCAAACGCGGCAACGTGACCCTGGCGTTCTGCTGGGCTCACGTGCGACGGGATTTCGTCGAAGTCGGCAAGGGCTGGGACGAATTGAAACCGTGGGCCTTGGCTTGGCTGGAGCGCATCCGCGCGGTGTATCATCACCAACGGCGGCGCTTGGCATGCAAGCCCGAAAGCACGAAGTTTCGCGCCGCCGACGCGGCGATGCGTCAATCGCTTGCCCGGATGCAACGGCAAGCCGCCGCGGAACTGGCCGATCCGCGACTCCACGAACCTTGCCGCAGGGCCCTGGTCAGTCTTCAAGAGCATTGGTCCGGGCTGACGCGGTTCGTGGATGACCTGCGCATTCCGCTGGACAACAACGCCTCGGAGCGCGCCAATCGCGGTCCCGCGGTAGGACGGAAGAACTACTATGGCTCGGGCGCCTTATGGTCCGGTCGCCTGGCAGCGATGCTCTTTTCGCTCTTCGCCACCATCGGCCGTTGCGGACTGAACCCGCGCTCGTGGCTGACGTGGTATCTTGAAAGCTGTGCCGCGGCGGGCGGAACGGCTCCCGAGGAAATCGCTCAGTTTCTTCCCTGGACGATGACTGAGCAACGTCGCAACTCGCTGGCCCTTGCCACGCACGACACCTCTTGAAAAGGCATGTGTCGCCTCGCTTACGAACTACTCACCTGAACTGCGCTACGCTCCGCGCAAATCACCCCCACCACGCCTTGGACGAAGGTTTACGGACGGAATTGCCGAAGTCCGTATCTGGCAAGGGGTTGCGACGACGGAGAGCTGCTCGCAAGGTAAATCGGCGGCGCAAAACCGCGCGCGCGTGCGCGCCTAAGTCCTTGGCGGAGAACACTTTAGGAACAAACTGTATCGCCTTAATTGAACAAATGTTGACACACGATAATTATATGGTACAATAGCTGAAGCAAGGTGAGCTGTAGGGAACGCCCCCCGCTCTAGCCCGAAAGGCCCGCTATGACGAAACCCGCACGCAAACCCCTTCCCGCCAAGGCCCTTGACGCCGGCAAGCGCGCGGAGGTGCTGGCGCTGGTCCGCCTCGGCTGCACCCGCCGCATGGCCGCCGACAAAGTCCGCTGCGCCCATACCACCATCGGCCGCGCCGCTGCCCGCGATCCCGCCTTCGCCGCCGCGCTGGCCGCGGCCGAAAGCCGGCCCGATCGCGGGTTCCGCGGCTTGATCCGCACGACCGACCGCCGCAAGCGCCGCGCGGACGACGATCGCCGCGCGGAGGAACTCCTGCCGTTGCGCGGTTTCCGCTCCCTTGAGGTCGTCGAAATGCTTCTGGCGCTCTTCGTCCACGCCAGGCCGCCGGTAAGGCGGAAGGACGTAATTGATTTTATCCGCCGTTTGCACGCCATTGTGGTGCGTGAAGAGGGCGATGCGCCCCAATCTTGCCCAAATTGCCAGAAACACGCGCGGCTGTTCGATGCACTTAAACAGTTATCTGACAATACGTTACGTCAACAGATGCCCTGCGCCCACCCGTGCACAAACGCGAGGCGGGGCGCATCCCGCGGAAACCATGCACCAAAACCTGCCGTTCCTAAGTCGTTTCTAAGTTGTTTCTAAGTCGTTTCTAAGTCGTTTCTAAGTCGTTTCTAAGTCGTTTCTAAGTCGTTTCTGAGTCGTT
Source organism: uncultured Planctomycetia bacterium (assembly GCA_963707295.1). Lineage (GTDB taxonomy): Bacteria > Planctomycetota > Planctomycetia > Pirellulales > Thermoguttaceae > JANXQG01. Next base: position 1,548,757 of record CAVPPL010000004.1, on the reverse strand, counting down.
TCTGAGTCGTTTCTAAGTGGTTTCTGAGCGGTCCCGGACGTTCTGCTTAGCGCCGGGGCGAAGGCGGAGAGCGGGAATGTCAACTGTTCGGCATGTGAAGTAATGAACCGCGGATTGCGCAAATTTCCGCGGATAAAGTCATGCTAGCACGACCTCTGACAATTGCCCTCATACATCCGCGTTCTCCGCGAAATCCGCGGTTTGCTTCAGTTTGCCGGCGTCTTCCTCGGAATGAAGATTGGAGAAGCCCGAAACGGCGAAACGGCGTAATTGTCGTTTTCCCTCTTTACACGCGGTGCCGCATTTTGCTATCCTTCGGCCGATTTCCGCCCGCTTCACGCACCCACTTGGAAACGTTACGATGTCCACTGCTCGCCTGATCGCCGCGGCGCTGCTTGTCTGTTCCAGCATCGCGGTCGCCGCGCGGCCTCCGCCGCGGACTTTCGCGTCACCAATGCCGTTTTCGTTGAGGCCGAGTCCGGCCCGCAGTGCCAGAGCGTGACGATCTTTCACGCCGGGCTGGTCTATGACTTCCTCGCCGAACCGGCCGAGATCATCGCTTTCGACAAGCCGCACGGGCGGTTCGTCCTCCTCGACCTCGGCCGCCGCGTGCAAAGCGGCCTGTCCACCGACGAAGTCGAAGCGTTCATCGATCGAGCGAAGCGGCTGCTTGCCGGCTCCAAAAACCCGGCCCAGATACGCTGGCTGGTCGATCCGAAGTTCGACGAAACGTTCGATAGTCAAACGTCGGAAGTGACTCTTCGCGGCGAATCGATGACCTATCAGGCGCAACTGCTGGCCACGGGCCCGGACGTCTCCGCGCAATACCGCGATTTCTCCGACTGGTATGCAAAGTTCAACCACGTGATCAATCCCGAGTCCCGCCCGCCGTTTCCGCGGATGATCCTCGACGCGGCCCTGGAGCGAAACCACGGCATCGCCAAGGAGGTTCGGCTGACGAGCAACTTCGCCAAGAACCATCCGCCGGTGAAGATCACCAGCCATCACGACCTTGCCGGCCAACTCGACGCCTCGGATAAGAAACGCATTGCCGAAGCCCAGGACGCTATGAAGACGTTCCAGCAGGTATCGCTCAAGGAATACTTGCAGAAGAAGTAGCGGCCGAGTTGGACTGAAATGACGAATGTCGAATGTCTAACCAAGCACAAATGTCGAAATCCGAATGAAGGCAGGCCGCCTCCGATCATTCGACATTCGTCATTCGTCATTCGTCATTTCCTCCTTACGGCAGCTTGTGCCCCATCTTGTCGCGCTTGGCGGCGAGATATCGGGCGTTGTGCTTCTGGACCGGCCCGACGATCGGCACCTGATCGACGACCTTCAGGTCGAAGCCGCCGTAGATGAAGGCGTCGGTCTTCTTCGGATTGTTCGTCAGCAGGCGGACCCGCGAAATGCCCAAGTCCTTGAGGACTTGGATGCCCACGCCGTAGTCGCGGCTGTCGACCTGATGGCCCAAGGCCAGGTTCGCCTCGACCGTATCCATTCCCTGGTCTTGCAGGTGATAGGCCTTGATTTTCTCGAACAAGCCGATGCCGCGGCCCTCCTGGGGCAGGTAAACGACCACCCCGCCGCCCTCTTCGCTCATCATTTGCATGGCCATCCGCAACTGATCGCCGCAGTCGCAGCGCAGCGAGGCCAGCAAGTCGCCGGTGAAGCAGGAAGAGTGCAGCCGCACCAGCGGCGCGGCGGAAAAGTCCGGATCGCCCAGAACGATGGCGATCGGTTCCTGGTCCTCGAAGCGGACGCCGTAAACGATGATTCGCCCCGGCCCGAAATGGGTGGGCAAGTTGGCCTCGGCCACGCGGTAGACCAATTTCTCGCTCTCGCGGCGATACTGGATGAGCTGCTCGATGGTGATGATCTCGAGCTTGTGCCGCCGCGACAGCTCGTGCAGCTCGTCGGAAGTGGCGCGTTGGCCGTCGTCGGCGAGGACTTCGCATAGCACGCCGGCGGGCTGCAGGCCGGCCATCCGCGCCAGATCGACGGCCGCTTCAGTGTGACCGGCGCGGCGCAGCACGCCTCCCTCCTTGGCGATCAGCGGAGACACGTGCCCGGGCCGAAGAAAATCGTCCGGCTGGCTCTTGGGATCGATCAGAGCCAGGATCGTTGCCGCCCGCTCTGCAGCGGTAATGCCCGTGCGGACCGAGCGGTGATCGACCGGGACGGTGAAATTCGTCCGTAATGGGGTCGTGTTGTTGCCCACAATGGGGTGAAGGTTCAGCCGCTGGCAAGTTTCGGGCAGGATCGAGACGCAAAGCTGCCCCCGGCCATTGAGCATGAAATTGACGATTTCGGGCGTGACCTTTTCGGCCGCGCAGATGAAATCGCCCTCGTTTTCGCGGTCCTCGGCATCCATCGCGATGACGATCTCGCCGCGACGGATCGCGTCAACTGCCGACTCGATGCTCGATAACCGCTTCTTCACGCCCTGCTCGAATGGAAAAAATGCCCGCTCGGGGAATGCCGGGACCGTGCCCGGCCAGCCATTATTATAAGCCTCGCGGGCCATTCTGCCAGGGTGCGGGCTTTCTTGTAAAACCCTGTCGGAATTGCCGTTTGTAGCGGTTGGCTCGATTTTTCCAATTATTCTGCCGATAAGGGTAGAGCGACTAACGGATAACGTGTAGGAGACAAGCAAAATGCGCGGATCAATTTGGTTGCTGGCACTCGGCTGCGGACTGATGCTTTCGGCTTCGGGATGCTGTGGTAATATGGGGGGCAGTTGCGGGCAGTGCTGCAATACTTGCGGCGGCTGCGACGGCGGCCCGGTCTACCACCGGCCGGTTCGCCAGACTTGCGGCGATGATTGCGGCTCGTGCGGCGGCTGTCGAGAGGGCTGTGATCCATGCTGCGATCCGTGCGGAGGCGACTGCTGCCAGCGCAACTTCTGCTTCCATCCGCTCCGCTCGCTTGGCCGGCTGCTGTTCATCGACTCCTGGTGCGGCCCGCGCTGCGGTGGCGGCTGCGGCGACGATTGCGGCTCGTGCGGCGGCGGCTGCGGTGGATCGGCGGCCGGACCGGCAATGGGCGGCCAGTACGGTTATTCGGCCCCGCGCCCCGGATGCAAGAACTGCAATCGCGGCGGCGAGAGCTACGACAGCGCCAACATGTCGTCCGCTCCCGACGGCGAAGTCATGGAAGGCGAGGCCTCGCCCGAGCCGACGCCCGCTCCAGCGGCGCCCAAAACATCCCGCCGGCAACCCCGGCAGACCCCACAGTACAACTGACGGCGCGGGGACTGTCCCCTTTGACGCCGCCTTGGACCTCGGCGCCAAGACAAAGTTCTCTGGGGGGACGAGCGGCCCGCTGGATGATGTTCCGCGGGCCGCGGCTTTTCTTGACGGCCGGGCGGCGCGGCACACTTCGGCACAAAATGGCACACTTTTCCGGCTTTGGACCATGCGTTATATATACTCTTGATGACAACTATATATCCATGTTATGTACCGCCTATGGTCCCGCACGAGCCGGCGCGGCCGCTGGAAGAGGGGTTATGCGACTGAAGAAGTCGCGGTAGAGCGGCGCGAGGCGGTCGGGATGCCAGGCTTGCGCACGCTCCGCGCGGCGCGGCTGCATTTCTCGTAATACTCCGCGTCGTCCCAGAGGCGGATGATCGTCTCGACCCACGGCGCGACCTCCTCGGCCGTCGGCGCCTCGCGTGTCTCCGGCGTATACCGCGCCGGGATGTCGAACAAGAACCCGCCACTCCCCTCTCCCTTCGGGAGAGGGCTAGGGTGAGGGCGTGTTGAGTCCGGGAGTGGGCCGGGGTGAGGGCATCCTCCAATCGTCTCCGGCAGCCCGCCGCGAGTGCTCGCCAACACCGGAATGCCGTTGAACATCGCTTCGATCGCCACCAAGGCCGCGTTCTCCATGAGCGAGGGCATGAGCAAAAGCTTCGTCGCCGCAAAGAACTGCCGCGCATCGGGCGTGTTCGGCATGATCCGCAAGTTCTTGATGCCGCTGAGGTCGATGCCCAGCTTCGGCAAAGGGCGCACCTTGCTCGACCCTTCCACGATCAAGAGTGGAATGTCCGGCCGCCGCCGCGACAACATTTCCGCGATCCGCGCGAAGATAAAGACGCCCTTCAGCGGCGTCGGGTTGACGAACGTGACAAAGTTCGTAGTACCGCCTTCAGGCGGAATGCCGCCAAGATTCCGGCTAAAGCCGGGACTACAAACGCTCACCCTGGTCGGATCGACCACCAGCGGCAGCACGTCGCACTCCAGCCCCAGCTTCTCGCGGTAATGCCGCCGGGCGAACTCGCACGGCACCATGACGCGATCGGCCATCCGAAAGGGCGTCAATTCACGGTACGACAGGTTGTGCAGCGCAAAGAGCACCGGGATGCCATGCTGCTTGGCCAGGTGCTGCACCGCCAGTGCAACCGAATCGCCGCCGTAAGTCCATACCAGGTCTGGGCGGTTCTTTTTCAAGAAGAGTTCGCAGGCCGTCAGAAATGCCGCCGTTTCCTCGCGATTGACCCAGCCGCCCCGCGTCGAGGCCGAATTGAAGAGCGTGACGGGCAGGGAGCTTGGAGCATGGAGCGGGGAGCCGAGAGAGGGCGCTTTACTGGTACTCATGACGCTCCGTCGTGATGTCTCCATTTCTCCCGCCGGGAGCCCGCGCACTGTCGTCCCCTCTCCCATCGGGAGAGCAATGCCGTTCGGCACGAAATTTCGCGCCTGGGAGATGATGGTCTAGGATGACTGCCATATGGTGCGCACTGATTCAACCCGACAGCGGCAAACAGAGCAGGCGAGTGACCGGCTCCAGGCGATGCGATTGATCGCTCCCGTGGGGCGGCTGCTGGAGCAAATCCATTCCGCTGGCGCCGAGCGCGATCGGGCCGGCAACCGGAAGTTCTTCTACGATCATTACCTCACGCTGCTGTTGTTGTATTTTTTCAACCCCTCGCTCGACAGCCTGCGGGCTTTGCAGAACGCCTCGAATTGGGAACGAGTCCAACGCAAGCTGGGCATTCCCCGCGTGTCGCTCGGCTCGCTCAGCGAGTCGGTCGGCGTGTTCGATCCGGCCCTGGTCCGGCCGATTTTCAAGGAACTCGCTCGGCAGGCCCGGTCCCAACTGCGCGGGCGGGAAGCCGAAGCCCTGGAGAATCTCACGGCGGTCGACGGCTCGGTTTTTGCGGCGTTGCCCCGCATGGCTTGGGCCCTTTGGGAAGATGCCGAGCATCGCGGCGTGAAGCTGCACTTGCAGTTCTCCGTGGCAAAATGGGTTCCGCTGGACGCCACCATCACCGCGGCCGCTTGTTCGGAGCCGGCCGCGATGAAGGCCATGCTCCAGCCGGGACTGCTTTACGTGAATGACCGGGGCTACGCCAGCTTCGAGCTGATGCGGTCGGTGCTCGACGCCGGTTCGTCGCTGATCACGCGCGTCAAAGACGATCTCGCCTTGCATGTCGAGAAAGAGCTTCCGGTCTCGCCGCAGGCCGCTCGGGCGGGCGTCGTCCGCGACGTGATTCTCAAGCGGCTGGGCACTTCCCATCACAAGGATGTCGTCGGGCGGCACGATGCGATTGGTGGTTGTGCGCTGCGCGGATCGGACCGGCAAGACGAGCGAGCTGTGGCTGATCACCGACCGGCTTGATCTGGCGGCCGACCTGGTGGCCATTGCCTATCGCTATCGCTGGACGATCGAATTGTTTTTCCGTTGGCTGAAGTGCGTGCTCGGCGCCCGACACTTGGTGTCGCATCAGGAAAACGGCGTCGCGCTGCAGATGTACGCGGCTTTGATCGTCAGTTTGCTGATCGCGATCCGCACCGGCTCGAAGCCGACCAAGCGGACCTTCGAGACGATCCAATTCCACTTGCTCGGCTGGGTCAGTGACCAAGAGTTCGCGGCCTACCTGGCCAGCTTGAAAAAATCGAAGAATTGATCCGACCACTCCGTGCGCCCCCGACGGACGTGGCCGCACGCGGCTGCGCACACCGCATCCTCGCCGCGTCGGGCAAGCTCGACTAGATTGCCCGCAACGCCCTCCGTCAACCAAACTCCTCACACTCCACCCACTCAATCCTCCCGCCAAACCGCGTGCCGAACGACATTGATCGGGAGAGGGGCCGGGGGTGAGGGCGTCAGTTTTCGTCTGCGAACCGTATGCCGTAAAAATCATCCGTCCGCGATACTTGCCGATCTCGGCGTTGCGGACCTGATAGGGCATGCCGCGCTGGGCGAGGATTTCCTCGACGAGCACCTCTTCCGACGAATCGAGGCGCGAGTTGCAAAACGCTTCGCACTGAAACCCCAGCGATTGCAGGAACGCCAGCGCGTCCAGCGTGGCGGTCGCCGCGCCGTTGGTGAAATCGACGACGCAATGCGGCGAGACGAAGGCGATCTTTCGCATTATGCTCCCCTCTCTCACCGGGAGAGGGCCAGGGTGAGGGCGTGGCGAGGTCCGGTGGATTGTTCGTCCGCGCGCAACTACTTGCGCGGCGGGGCTTCTTGGGCGGCTCGCGGCGGGATGTTGAAGTGCTCATCACGCTCCGCCGTGATGTCCTCACAGTAGCAGGCCCGCTGCGCGTGCCGTCCGCCGCTTTCGTGCTCACCGCGCTCCGTCGAGATGATCCCTCTCGCCCTCCGGGAGAGGGCCGCGGTGAGCGTGTCTTATTGGTGTCCGGCTTGCGCACTTCCTTCGCTCGCGCACGGCGCGGCGAGGCGCGGGACGCGCGTTTCTTTGGTCGCAGATCGTCGCGGGAATACGAATAGGTCGTCACGTTACCGCAAGCATCGCCTTCCATGCTCAAGAGCCGGCCGAACGTGTCATAGCAATGGACGGTCCTCGACTCCGGTTCCGCCTCCGGGCGATTGTACGAGAACGAGGACACGAACGCGACGTCGCCCCGCATATCGGAGTCGTAGACGCTGGTGAACTCCTCCGGCGGCAAGGGCGTGCTGTTGCAGCAAGCCCGCAGCGGATCGTCGGACCGCGGCACGGCGGCGGCGGCAGCGGGCGATTCCTTGCCCTGCGGCCGCGGCGGCGCTGCACCGATCTCCCTCTCCCCTTGGGAGAGGGCCGGGGTGAGCGCGGCGCGGATCTTCCTCCGCGAATGCACGGCGCGCTGCGACGCTCCGCGCCCGTTCGCGCGGGACTCCCCCGATTTTTGCGTCCGCGATAATGGGGCTTTCCCGTTTCGCGGTGGAACCGCTGCCTTTGAAGTAGATTTCTGGATACGTCCGCGGGTGCTTGTCCTTGCCGACGCCGAGGTTTTGCGTTGATTCCGCATGGTCATTCCAGTCGTAGGACTGGTCCTTTCGTTAGGGAACGGATCGCTGGAATTGTCATCGCGACCTCTCTTTTGTCCAGCGGAAGCCATGTTAACAACTGTCTCTTCCGATAAATAGTTCTGACCCAGTTTTCTTCCCGAATGCGATTTTTGTCATAACAAAAACACCCCGGTTGGGCTTGTCTCAGCGGAGCATAAGGCTGGCCAGCCATTTCCCGACCTTCGGTTCCTAGCGCTGCGCCGCGTCCAGTTTCTTTTCCTTGAGCTCGCGCTGGCGCTTCCTGTCGGCCTCCGCTTTGTCTTTGTCTCCCATTTGTTCGTAAATCCACGCGCGGCGGAAGTACGGTTCGGGATTATCCGGGTCTATCCGCATTGATGCGCTTTCGTCTGCAATCGCCTTGTCGTAGTCGCGCGTCATGGCGTAAACCCACCCACGGACACAATACGCGTCGGAGGCCCGTTGGCGATCCGTGCGCAGCTAAGCCGTATTGCCGAATTCTCGTCGGCGATTGCCTTTTCGTACTGGCTTTTCCCCGCGTACGCGCGGCCGCGAACGATATATGCAAGCGGACCGTGCGGTTCCAGCCGCAACGCTTCATTCAGCTCAACTATTGCTTCGCCGGGGTCATTTTCGATAAGATAGGCGTAACCGCGGTCGATATGTATGGCCGCCTTATCCTTGTCGCCAGTCGCGCGCGGCAACAACTGCGCCGCAAGCGCCAATACTTTTTTCGCGTCGCTCTTAGCCACGAGAGAATTTAAGACGACGAAGTCGTAACCGTTCTCGTAGTGCATCACATACGTCCCGTGCATTTCAATAGGCATCCAGGCAATGTGCTCAACGGGGTCTGGACGCGAACAGAAGTACCAGGCCCTCGGGTCGGTTGGTTCGCGATGCTCCTTCGCCCACGGAAGGTATACATTTACGTAGAAGGCGCGAGTCTTGTCGATCGTGTGTGACTCAAGCTCGACCATCTTTGCAACGTAGTCCATCTTGGTTAAGCCACCGGCTGCAACGCGGCCTTGAAGCTTTAGGACGGCGTCGGCAATCGCCGTGTTGTAAAGCTCGTATACGGCCGCGCTCCACAACTCCTCCGCAGATAAATCCCTCCCCTTTAACCCTCCATTGACGTGGGTTTTGCGAACGCGAATTCGCGGCGTAGTTCCGAGTCGAGTTGCGCCGCAACTGTCGGCGTCCGCATCCGGCGGCTCCGACGGATCCCAGCGTATTGCTTGCTTGAGGTCCTCACCGGCAAACTTCCGCGCGGCCCAGCGATAAAGCGCGTCGGTTTTTTCGCCGTGCGGCGCCATGGCTGGCCGGTCGCGCAGCATCTGTCGGACTTGCTCCTCCCCAAACTGCATCGCCGCGGGCGTGAGCGATGCCTTAGGCCACGCCTCGAACTGGCCTGCTGGATCGCTGGGGTCTCAGCGCGATCGCTGCGATTAGGTCCGCAATGCCCCCGTCGTAGTCCCCACACCGCACGCGGACATAACCCCGTTCAAGCCGGCATAGTACACTTTGCGGTGCGATGCGAACGGCCGCGTCGAGTTCGGCCATCGCTTTACCGCGCTCGCCCTTTTTTGTAATACAACAGCCCGCGACATAAATAGGCCCGCACGAAAGTTGGTCTAATCAGAATCGCCGCCGCGCAGTCGTCGATCGCTTTTTCGAACTCGCCCTTGCTATCGAACACCAAAGCTCGACTGAACAACACGTCAGCATCTCTACGCCCCAGTCGGATAGCGTCCGAGTAGTCCGCAATCGCCTTGTCGTGTTCGCCCTTGGCCTCGAAGATCGACGCACGGCTAAGGAACACGTCTGCATCGCTCGGCTCGAGTCGTATCGCCTCGGAGTAGTCGTTAATTGCCTTATCGTGCTGTCCGAGGCGTTCGTACTGGTTCGCGCGATTGCAATACGCCCACTCGAACTTCGGGTCTCCACGAATAGCTTCCGTGTAGTCTGCAATCGCCTTTTCGTGCTCGCCCTTATGCGAGAACGCTCCAGCACGGCCGTAGGAAGCGAGCGCGTTTTTCGGATCGAGGGCTTTGGCAGTCGTATAGTCAGCGACGGCATTGTCGTAGTCCCGGTATCGTCCATAGGCGGCGGCGCGAGATACGTATGCATCGGCAGATTTTGGATCCAGCGCGATGGCCTCAGTGAAGAAGGCAATTGCCTGCGGAAAGTCGTCGTTGCCCAAGGCGGCAGATCCCTTGGCCATCGCATCCTCGCGCCTACCGTTTTTGGGTGGTTCTCGTCCGCTCGAAACTCCGACCCACACTAGCACAAATATGGCCAAAAGCCGATTTGACTTCATCGCATTACCTTCGCCTCAACGTCACTCTGGGGTTGGCTTGTTTCCAAAATTCGCGAATCACGGCCAATTCACAATTTGTCCGTTGCTTAACATGAGTTTTCCGCCGCCTAAGTAGAGACTGCCTAGCGGTTGTATGCCAGGCGCTGGCCCTTTCGGAATCACCGGTGCCGCCTGCGGGGCTGCTGCCGGAACCGCCGGAACAGTTACATGCGGATTCTGACTGGGGAACTCCGGCTTTTGTCCGTTCCAAAGCTGCGGCGGTACCTTCGGCACACCAGGTACCTGTGGCAGTGGCTCCTTCGGCGGCTGCGGATTAACCGGATACTTGGAATCGGGATTCGCCAGATCTCCAGGCAAATACTGTATCCCGGGCTTCAACGGGTTTTGCCCCGGCGCCAACGTGCCTTTTTGCCCCTGGGGCTTCTGGCCCGGGGCCGCCTCCGGCCCCCTGACGGGGTTCATGTTCGGAGGGTGCGGAGAAGGCCTCACATCGTCCGGCGGCTGCGGGTTCATCCTATAGCGGTTCCTGCTCCCAGGATCGTAATAATACCAACCATCACTATAGAAATAGTAGCCGTCCGCCTGGCCGTTAGAGCCCCTGCTCGGCGAAGTAACCGTTGTACCAGCCCCCATTTTGGCCTCCATTGAAGCCGGGGAATTGCGGCGTAGGACCGGTAGGATCCATTACAAGTCCGGCTTGCACGAATCCCGGCGACAGGACCCCCGTCATCATACATCGGAATGCCGCCGCCTGAGCCGTCGCCGTTCATAACGCCAACCGCGGCATCCGAAACCATTCCCCAACCCTGCATTACAACGTCGGTCGCCGCGGGATTATCGGCGAGGCCGCTCGGATCCACAAAATTCGTCGGGCTGTTGCCGCAGTAGCGTTCCGTGTTCGTGTCGCCGCCGCCGAAGCCGATCGGGTCCTGGCTGGCGAACACCGAGTCCGCCGGGTCGTACCAGCACCACACCATCTTGACCAACCCCGTCGCCGGGTCTTGCCATGAACCATCGTACGTAAACGACGGTTGATAGTAGGAATTGCCCTGCGAGGTCAACTGCCCATGGGCATCATAGACCAAATGGTCAACGACCGCCGGCGTGCCGCCGCTGAGCCGCGCCACGTCCCGCACCGTCCCTTGGCTGTCCGTCAGATACCAACTCGTGCCGGGCCCTCCGCTGCCACCGCTGCCGCCGCTGCCGCCGCCGCCGCCGCTCCCGCCGCCGCCGCCGCTAGGGATGAGCGGGCTGACGCCCCCGCCAATCATCGGACTAAACCCACCGCCGCTGGGGTACTCCGAGGCAAACACCTGGTCCACCGCAGGCCCGTTCAGCTCCCGCTCACTCACTTGTCCGCCGGCAGCGAGTACCAGTGCCAGGCTCTGGCCATCATAAACGTAAGTCAAAGTCGTTTTCTGCGCGACGCCGACAGTACGCATCACCATTCGCCCGAAAGCGTCGTAGCCATATTGGGTTGCCGAGCCGGGCTGCGCACTATGGTAAGCGCTGTAGCTCGCAAAGTTCTGCGACAGCACCAACTCATTCTTGTTGTCCCAGGTGTAGGTCGTGATGTTCGTGGCGTGGGAGTCCAGGCCCTTGTCCACCGTGTTCACGTACCGCGCGGTGCGGTTGCCGTTGGCATCGTACTGGTAATAATACGTGCCGTCGAAGAGCAGGCGGTCGGTGGAACTGGCCGAAGAATTCGAGCTGCGGTTGCCGTTGGCGTCATAGGTCAGGCTGTGGTCGGTCGTCGAAGCGCGCTCCAGTTCGCGTAGCTCACCGCGTAGGTCGTCGTGCCGCCGCTGACCGTGTTGCTGAGTTGCCCGGCCGGCTCGTAGTTGTACTGCGCGGTCGCCCAGGTCAAGTAGCTGGAGTTCCGCACCGGTGTTGGCGGTGTCGGCGTAGGAATAGAAGCCTGTCACCAGCCCGGCGGCGTTGTAATTGTAGTGATAGGCGGCCAGCGTGGCGCCCGAGCCGCCGCTTGCCGCGGTGTAGTTCAGATCGGTCAACCGCGACGCGTCGTCGTAGGTGTAGCCGCAAACGGCCACGGGGCTGCTTATGCCGGTGCTCTGGTACATGCTCACGCCGCTGAGGCGGCCGGCGGGGTCGTAGCCCAGCACGACATTCTTCGCCAAGACGCTGTTGCCGCCGTAGCCGGCCTGGGTGATTTGGGTCATGTCGCCTCGCGCATCATATTGATAACTGTTGATAAAATCGCCAATGCCGCCGACGAAGCCGGCAAAGCCGCCGTTGGCGTTGAAGCTGGCCGTGCCGCCAATGTTCGCCACCAGGCTCGTGCGATTGCCATTATAGTCGTAGGCCGCGGCCAGGGAAACTGTGGAGGAGAGCCCGTAGTAGGCGCCGGTGGTACACGTAACGTTGCCCGCAATGTCATAATTGTAGTTGTAGCCGGCTATCGCGACGGGGGATGTTCCGCCGGCCATGCCGGTGTCGCTGGCGCATCGTCATGCGGCTCTCGGCATCATATCCGTAGGAGACGCTGCCGCCGCCCGAGCCGTCCGCGCCGCCAAGCCCCCACGTCCACGTCTGGCTCGTCTGGCGATTGAGGTGATCGTAATAGTCGAAAATGGAATTGCCGTAAGCGTCAACCGACTGCTTGAGGTTGCCGGCCTGGTCGTAATAGTCGTAGCTCGTGGCGGTGGTCGTCTGCACATTGCCGAGGTAGTCGTAGCCCAGCGCGACCACGGCGACTTTGCGAAGTCTGTTGCCAGTCGTGGTCATATGTCCAGCTAGTCGTGTTGCCGTCCGGGTCTTGCAGCGTGAGCACCTGGCCAAACACGTTGTGGGTGTAATAGGTCGTGCCGTTGTCGGCATTCGTTGACGTGAACAGGTTGTTCTGCAAGTCGTAGGTCGAAGAGGACGTTACCGTGCCGCTGCCCGTGGGAGAGGGCGACGTGGCGGAGAGCAGATTGCCGGCGAGGTCGTTGTTACACACAAGTCCGCGGCCGTTTGCCGTCCCGGAGGGACCATTGATAATAGCCCAGCAATTCATTGCTGGGGAAATGAGGCGGCCTTCAGGAATTGGAGTCCCGGAGGGACGATTGAGAAGGCGGATTTCCCAAATTCAGTCGTCCCTCCGGGACTCTCGGCGGGATTTCGTTGACCTTGGTCCCAGCGATAAATCGCTGGTCTACTATCAAATGCCCCTACGGGGCAAATTGGCCGATAGGCGTCGTCAAGATGAGCATGACAACAGGCCTGCCGGCAAAGAACACCGCCCGTTCTTTCGTACTCTTCGCGCTCCGCCCATCCCCTCCCCTCGCCCGTCGTGGATGGCTCGGGAGGGCTTGGTCAGCGCCGCCCCTGCCTAAGCTCAAAATCGACGAACTCCTCATCATCAGCCATTGGCGTCTCCTAATAACAGTTCTGACCCCTTTTTGACTTCCGTCCGGCCAGATGATTGTGATCGTATCTCCGCTACACGTCACAGTAGGCGCACCTTCATTCCCTTGGCCTTGGGCGGTCCAGCTAAACGCGGTGCCACTCCCCCGTGTAATATCCAGATTGAGAAGGGTGGTGCCATTCGTACCAACATGAAAGATCGAGCGCCCCTGTGCGCTATTTGCTCCGACTACAATAGTGCTGTACACCGGAACTCTCATTATGAGCGCGAAGCTGACGACCGTATCGACGCCGCCCGTGGAGCCGCTGCCACTGCCCATTAACCCGACCGCGCTATCCGAAACCATCGCACCGCTCCGCATGGGCAGCCCGGTCGTCGTCGGGTCGTTGCCCATGAACATGTAAGGATTCAGCGCCGCCGCTCTCGTTGCCCGCCGCGCCGCTGACCTTGGTCTCGGAAACCGAATCGTACGTGCCGCCTGCGACCGAATAGTTAAGCCCGAAGGCCGAGCTGCCGGGCGTGGAGCCGCCGGATGCGAAATTCGTAAACCCCGCCAAGGCGTCGGTCGCCATTCCCTGAAAGCCGATCCGCGGCTGCAACTGCGGGTCGATCGCCGTCTGCGGCGCGGACTGGTCGCCGAAGGCGTCGTAAAAGACGTGATCGACCGCCGAAACGCTCACGCCGCCGTCGCCCGCCACGCCCCTCGCCACGTCCCGCACCGTCTCTCGCGCATCCGTCAAGAGCCAATTCACGCCCGGATTGCTCCCGCCCACCATCTCCACCGCTAACACCTGATCCACCGCCGGGCCGTTCAACTCCCGCTCCGTAACGCTGTCGCTGGAGTTCAGCACTTCCAGCAGGCTGCCGCCGTCCCAAATGTACCGCTCGTCCAACCCGCTGCCGGCCGTATCAGCTTCCTCCGTCTTGCGATCAAAGGCATCGTAATTGTTCCTCTCGGCAAGATCGGGCGTGCCCCCGGTGTAGGCGTCGTAATCGGCGTAGTGCTTCAGCGAACGTCATCCGATTGCGGTTGTCCCAGCCATAAATCGTGATGTCCGTGGCTGTGGAATCCAGCGCTCCCGATACGCTCTGATATTTCGCCGTGCGCCAGGATGAGCGGTGGTGGGAACTTGTCGTGACCATCTCATAGCGCGCCCGTTCGAGCAGCCTCAAGTGATTGAATCGCCGATTCGTCTATAGATAACATCATTCTGCAATCGGCGTGTCATACCGTCAAGTCACGCTGTTGCCGCCGTAGCTGGGCCGCCCCGGTGGAGTGTGTGTTTAACCACCGCGAGCGCAATTGCACCCACGTTCTGCGTTTTGTTTGCCTCGCTGACCGGCAAGGCGGGCGGCCAGGCAAGGCACATACGAAAGTTTGGGATGCACGGCCGGCCGGTAGCAACAAACATCGCACCGCTGACGCGGGGTTGCCAGGGGCGTGCCGTTTACACACTAAGGATGGCAGCGGCCGACCTCGCCTTCCTCCGAGCGCGCGGTTCTATGCTCCTACGCATCCAAATAAACACATGGCCGAATTGTGCTATGTCACAAATGACCCCAAAACTTCTTTAAGCCGTTATCTGGCAAGGGGTTGCGACCGAATCCGAAAAGAATTCTCGATTTTCGCATAGCGCGGCATTCGGATAATATATAGAGAGCTGTTATGTACTGTAAACACTGAGCGGACAGTGGGTGGTGAGGAGTCGATAGTGGATGGTGAGCGGAAGAACAAGGAATGAGAGGTCAGAAACCAGAGGTCGGAGGCCAGACGTGCTTTTATGTCAACACGAGTACACATAATCCTGATCGCGAGGAACCGCGTCCTGACAGGCGAACTTTCCTGCCAAAATGGCAGTCGGCCGCGAGATGCGCCCCACTCCGCACCTCCGAGGCAGTGCGTGTCCGCCGGCTGTGTCCGCGTCCTAAGTCGTGTGTTGGCACGCGTTTACGACGGCGAGCCACGATGCACCCAGTGACCAGAAAACGCGAGGGTGGGGCGCATCTTTTTGTGCGACGGCTTTTTTTTCCTTTTCAGACCGCCGGAACGAGGCAAAGGAAGGATGAGAAAGAAGAGATTCAGCCACGGATGGAACACGGATGGAATCCCAGCGCGCCGGGATTTAGAGGCTATCCGGAAACGAATTCCTGTTTTTCTCGGGTTTTCACGCAGCGGCGCGGTAATGGAACGCGGGTTGGTGTTGGGCAGCCAGTTTGCGGAGCATGAGGTGGACATTGCTGATTTGGATCATGGCGGTGCTGGATTCGGTTCGCCGCTCGTAGTCTTTGCTGTTGCGACGACAGCGACCGTTCCAAGCGTTGGTGCGTTCAATAACCCAGCGTTTTTCCAGCGGAGTAAATCCCTTGGTTCCCTCGGCACGCATCTTCACCTCGACACGCCATTCCGGGCGGTTGCTTTTGAGCCAAGCATTCAGCGCATGGTTTCGATACTTGTTGTCGCCAAAGATCACGCTCAGCCGCGGGAAGTCATGCGGAGAGATCTGTGCCAAGAGTCCGGGTGCGGCGGCACCGTCGTCAACGCCCGCGCCGGTGACCAGGACGGCGACCAGCAGACCGAGCGTATCGACAAGCAAATGTCGCTTACGTCCCTTGATTTTCTTGCCTCCATCGTAACTCCGATCATCGCCGCCGACCTCGGTAGTTTTGACGGACTAGCTGTCGATGCAGATCGCGCTGGGCGTCGGTTCTCGTCCTGCGTTGCTGCGGACCTGACCGCGCAGGACATCGATCATTCTGGCCCAAGTGCCGTCGTCGCGCCACTGCGCGAAGTAGTCGTAGACCGTGCTCTTGGGAAGCAGATCATGCGGCAGCATGTCCCACTGACAACCGGCTCGATTGAGGTACAAAATCGTATTGATGACTTCCCGCATATCAACTTCCCTCGGACGCCCGCCACGCACTACGCGCGGGCGGAATCAGCGGCTCCAGAATCGCCCATTGGTCGTCCGTCAAGTCCGTGCGATACGCTTCCCGCGGCTGTAATTCCTTCAACATCTCGGCGCACTCCTTTGCAAATGAGGTGTGCGCTAACTCTCTACGAAATCACGCCTTGTGGCAAGACGAGTTTCCGGATAGCCTCTTAGTCCGCGGCCCCATCCGGGTTTTGTGTTCCTTGTGTGCTTTGGTGGCAATTAAACCAGGCAAAGCTAGCCGCGAAAGAGCGCAAAGAACGCAAGAGACAGGAAATGAAATGGCCGCGTGCGATAGGAGACTTCGTGCGATGCGTGCGTCTCGTGGTTCTTCGCCCGCCCAAGCGATTTCCAAACTATCCCAAGCGTTCCCATTTATTCCCAAGCGCCCCAAGCGCTGCCAAGCGATTCCCAAACGGTTCCCAAATCTCCCCAATCCTTTGTTTAATCGGTTTCGCCTTACTGAACATTCGCAGATTTTTTGATGGAATTTGATGATGAAAAGAGGGCGGGGTTCCTTGTACACTTTGCGTGATTTACAAGCGTCGCAAGACGCGCGCAAAGGACAAGGAGGTCCCCGTCCATGTTTACGAGCATACCCTCTCTCGACCCCGTTCTGCAATGCCTGCTGCCTGCATTCACTCTGCCATCGTTCCAGACGCACATCGAAGTGTTGCTCGGTTGGGCGATGTGCCTGGGCAAGCGAACCGAGTTCGGCGTCTTTCAAGCCATCCAAGCCGATACGCCTATCTCCCGGAAAGAGCGACATCCGTTCGACCGCTTCTACAACTTCTTCAGTCGAGCGGCCTGGACCGTCCACGATCTGGCCCGCCAATTGGCCCTAGCCATTGTTGTCGCGCTCAACCCGCGCGACTTGTTGTATCTGGTCGTCAACGATACCTTGCTGCACAAGCGCGGCAAGCACGTCTACGGTTTGGGCTGGTTCCGCGATGCCGTAGCCTCGACGGCCAAACGGGTCGCGACCGCCAGCGGCAATCACTGGGTTGTCATCGGACTGGCGATTTGCATTCCCGGAACGAACAAGATTTACTGCTTGCCGATCTATGCCAAGTTGCATCTTGCCGGCAAGAATCACCCCAGCGAAGCCACGCTGGCCAAAGAAATGCTCCAGGATCTGCTGGCTTGGTTTCCCGATCGAAAGCTGGTTTTCATCGGCGACGGGGCCTATTCCGCGGGCAATCTCCTGGCCGATCTCGACCCGCGCGTGACCTACGTCGGCGTGATGCGTGCCGACGCGGCGATTTACGATTCGGTCGTGCCCAAGCAATCCAAGAGCAAGCGTGGGCGAAAGCCGACGAAAGGTCCTCGTCTTCCGAACCCCAAAGAGGCGGTCAAGAAGGCCGACGGCAACCGCAGCGGAAAAGGGCCCTTTCGGCGACAATTACTCTTCCCCTTGAACGACAATTAGAATTCCCGGTTGAGAACCAGAGGCGTGCGGCCCCCCCTTTTGTGAAGCGCAGCGAGGCGGAGCGAAACAAAAGGGGGGGCCGCACGCCGCCGCGGGTGGCCCTCGCCAATCTCAGGCCGCGTCGGGCGGCTTGGTTCGCTTGGCCTCGTCCAACCGGTAGCTCGGGATGTTCAACTCCAAGATCACGCTGTGATGCACCAGGCGGTCGATTGCCGCCGCTGTCGTCATCGGATCCTTGAAGATCGTCTCCCACTTCGAGAACGGCAGGTTGCTGGTCAGCATCACCGTGCCGCGCTCGTAGCGTTCCGCCAACAAGGTGAACAGCACCTCCATCTCCTCCCGGCTCTGCTGCACGTAGCCGATGTCGTCGATCAAGAGCACCTCGCACTTCGACATCTGCTTTAGCACCCGGTTGAGCTTCAGATCCCGTTTGGCCGCCAACAGTTCCTGAACCAGCAGGGCACACGACCATGAGACCACCTTCCGTCCGTTGCGAACCAATTCCTGGGCGATCGCCGATAACAGGTGCGTCTTTCCCGATCCGGTCTTGCCGAACAACAACAGGTTCTCGCGGCGGTCCACGAACGAGCCTTCCATGAGCGTCCGCACTTGGCGAGAGACCTTCGCCGGCAACCGCGCCAGGTCGAAGCTCGCCAGATCCTTCTCCAGCGGCAAACGGGAATCCCGCAGCAGCCGCTCGGTCCGCTTTGCCAAGCGGCCCTGGCATTCCCGCTCGGCCAGTTCCAACAGGTACTGCTCGTAGCTGGCCGTCTCCTGTAATGCCCGTCGGGCCAGTTCCTCAAAACACTCCCGAAACGTCGGCAAGTGCAGTTCCCGCAAGCAAGCCGCCAACTTCTCTTTCAAATCCCCCTTCGCACCCATCCCACACCTCCTTGTGCAGAACAAGTCATCGAAATCCGACAAGTCCACTACTTCGACGGTCACTTCGGTGACCGCCGGAACTTCCTCGGCCCGCTGGACCAACGTTTCGACCGCGGCCCGGGTCGCGGGCTGGCCGCTGTTTAGAAGCGTTCGCAACGCCTCGTCCACGGCCGTCTCGCCGTGGCCTGCCGCCAGATAGAGAATCTGCAAATACTCCTTGTGACCGCACTTGGGCTGCAGCTTCCCGCAAGGCGTCGAAGGCCATGCGAAAGCGGCTCGTGGGAAACAGCTCTTCCCGGTAAACGTAGTTCTCAAAAGCCCCCGGTTTTCGCACCAACCAGTCGATAATGTGCCGGTAGTTGATGGCGTGTTTGTTCCGCCCGCGCAAACGCGGAAAGCGCTCCATCTCCTTCTGGGCGTACCAGACCTCGACATGCTCCACGTACAATCGCACCTCGACCCGCTCGCCAATCAAGCGGCTGGGAACCGAATAAACATTTCGGTCTACATGGACCAAACTCCCCGTATCCACGCGTACCGGGATTCGCTTGCAGCTCTCCCGTCGCCGATCCGGCAGAGGCCGAAGGCCAGGCAACTCTTCGTCCAGCCGCTTGCGACGGCCCGCATTGCGAACCGCCACCAGCTCTTTCAAGAATCGTCCATAGGCTTCACGGCTCTCGAAGTCCCGGTTGCCACGCAATAACAGGGCCTGCTCCACCGCTTCCTTGAAACGCCGATGCGATTGTTCGACATCTCCGTTCTCGTTCGGTTCCCGGGGCTGGATCTTCTCCATCTCCATCCCGTAGTAGCCCAACAGTCCCTTGTACCGCGCGGTGAACTCCTTCATGTCCGATCCGTTGTTGACCGCCAGGCTCATCCGATCCGTGCGGTGTCGTTCGGGCACGCCGCCCAATTCCCACAGGGCGTCTTGAAGTCCTTCGCCGAGGCTCTCGAAACTCTCGGAAAAACAGACCGTCACCGACTCCCAGTTCGAGTACGTCAGCACGAAGTGGTAAAGCAGATGGTCGAACGACTGCCCGCCAATGATCACGGCCAGGCTTTCCATGTGGGTGAAATCCGACGCACACAACCGTCCCGGATGATGCACTTGGCTGAAGAACACCTCCTTCGCCGGGCCGGCCGTCGCTCGCCAACGTTTCACGCCACGCTGAAAGCTGCGCAACTGCGTTTCGTCGAACTTCCCCGGGTATTTGATCTCGAGGCGCTCCAAACAGCGTCTTGGCCTCCAGGCCAGGCGCCTCGTGCAGTTGCGCATGCACTTCCGGCCACACCTCGGCAAACAGGTCTGCCCGTGTCCGCCACGAGCGATCCGGCACAACTTCGCTGGGAAGCCGACCCAGCCGCCTATACTTCCTCGCCGTCTTCTCGTCCATGCTCGCCTTGTCTGCCGACTGAACCAGAGTCTTCCCTGACGACAACACCTGCCACAACCGCTTCACCTGCTCATCCGTGACCATTGCAAGTCCCCCTCCTACGGAGACTTGCAACAGTCTATCTGACCAGCCTCAACTGGCCTCAACCGGGAATTCTAATTGTCGTCAGACCGGAAAAGTAATTGTCGCTATAGAAGGGCCGTGGGTTTGGAAAACCGTCAAGGCGACGTGCTACGGCGTAACGCGCAAGTTGAAGGTGCTTTCCTTCCAGGCAGTCTGGCCCGAGGTGCGTGGGTTGTTGCCGATTCTTGTGGTATTGGTACGCGACCCGAAGGGCAAGTTCGCCGACAAGTATCTCTTCACCACCGATGTGAACGCCGAGTTGAGTTGGGTAATCTCCACGTTCTCGCGAAGATGGTCGATCGAGGTCGCCTTCAAAGCGAGCAAGCAGGTGATGAAGATTCAAGCCCCACAACACTGGTGCCGGCAGAGCATCGAGAAGCTGTCGCCCTGGGTGTGGATGATGCAAAGCGTGATCGGTCTGTGGTATATCACCGAGGGCCACAAACTTCCGCAAGCGCGGGCTGCGCGTCGGCGTTTCGGCGACTGGGACACGGAATGGTCGCTCGCTCATATGCTCCGCATCCTGCGCCGGTTATCCTCGCGAATACAATAAACACCAAGTCGGGCACCAAGGCCGACCTTCATGAATTACTTGTAGCCCTGGAAAACTACGTACATCTCGCCGTTTGACCGGCTTGAAAACTGCGAATGTTCAGATAGAAATCGCTTAGGAATTGCATGGAAACTGCATAGGATTGCATAGAGATTACATAGGTTTGCATTGAAATGGCTGGAGCATGAGGGCGCGGCCCGAGCGCTGTCTCCTATCGCCTTTCGGGAGAGGATAGCATTTTCCTGTCATCCATTTTTCTGCCTCCTCTGTTACGGCAACAAGTGCCAATTGCCGATCCGCTCGGATAGTTTTTCTCGTTTTCCAAAACATCACGACTTCGCCTGTTTTCTTTGGGTTTTGCAGATCTGGGTTCGATCAGGACGCGATCAGGTTGCGCCAAGAAGCTTGGATAAGGAGGAAGATCGAATGATTTGAAACCTTGTATTGGGACCTTGCGGGTAGAAGCCCGTCCAGGAGAGCCTGACCAGCACCTGGAAGCGAGTCTTGCGCGATGAAGGGCAACCGACATCGTGAAG
Source organism: uncultured Planctomycetia bacterium (assembly GCA_963707295.1). Taxonomy (GTDB): domain Bacteria; phylum Planctomycetota; class Planctomycetia; order Pirellulales; family Thermoguttaceae; genus JANXQG01. The sequence continues at coordinate 1,527,966 of CAVPPL010000004.1, read as the reverse complement.
CGTAGACAGCGAGCCCGAAAGCCATGCTATTGAGCCTCGAAATCGTCCTTCTCGTTGGCGCCTTCGTCGTCCTGAGAGCGGGGGCCACGCCCGACGTGCCGTAAGCGGTTAGGCACACAGGGGTCGGCCGGGGTCTGAGAACATGTGCAAACGGGAATCGAGGTTCCCCAGGAACTTGGGAGATCCTGTCGTCTCCACGGAAGCATTCCCGGACGGGGATACCGGGCAACAACCCCAGGCCCGACGCTGCCGCACGCAGCGGCGGCGGGAGCGAAGTATGCGTGATCCCGTGGTACGTCCAAGCGAAGGAAACGAAGCGCGGCGGGAAGGGCGGCAGGAAGTCGCAGTGCCTTGATAGTACCGAAGAAACCGGGGAACTCGACCCGCGAGGACCCGGGGGATGGGAAGCGAGGCATCGAGTAACTCGCCCGTCGGCAGGCAACACCCGGAGGACATTGAGCCTCCACTCGGTGTCACCGCAAAGCCGACGGATAGTATAGTACGGGTTTGTCATGGCGCTAGCTAGGTCGTGGCGAAGCGAAGGGGTTACTTGAAGAACCGGATGCTCTAATGCGGGCACGTCCGGATCTGTGGGAGCCCTGGGCGGGCAACCGCCCAGGGCGACCCGGCAATGGATCAGCATGCGATCAGACCGCGATCAGGAATACGTATTCTGACCATGTGCTTTCTCCTGCGTTTGGCAATCGGTGGGAAAGGTCGGCGGACGACAAACCACGGATCACGCGAATCACACGAATGAAAACGGCGGCCAGAACGATTCGACAGAAAAATGGAGGACAGAAAGATGACACGGGTGGAGCCCGGTCCTGCAACCTCTTGCGCTGCGCGGGTATTCGTGTTATTTGTGTCATTCGTGGTTCTGTCCGTGTTTCATCCATGGCCGGGTGGCCCTGGGCGGTTGCCCGCCCAGGGCTCCCACAGATCCGTACATGGACGCATTAGACCATACGGCTCCTCGGGGCATGGTTTCGCTGCTTGACGCAGGAGTGGACGATTTTCGGCGGCGGGAGGCTATAACGCTTCAGCAGCCGTTTAAATCGGTCCCAGTTCATGTCGCGTTGCCGGTTGCGGCGGTCAAGCCACATCCGCCAAGCTCGTTGAACCGCATTCAGGAACGCCTCCAACATTCGCATGTTGTTGGTGATCCCATAGTAAGCGTAATGTCCGCGAACCTTTTGACTCAGTATTGCATGCTGCTCGCAGACCGGTCGGTGCCGGTTGTTCCGACACCATTGGGCAATGCTCCGCACCGCCCGGCTCAGACGCTTCGAGGCCGTTTGCCGCATTACCGCCCAACCGCCCCGAACCGTGCGACCCCAGTAATGGGTGAAACCCAAGAGGTCAAACGTTCCTGGTCGAGTGGTCCGGTCGTTCCCGACACCTGTCGCCTTGCGGGGCGGTCGGCGAAAGGGAATCAGCCGGGTCTTGTCAGGATGCAGCGTCAGGCCGTACTTGCCAAAGCGTTTGGGCAGCACCTCCATCACTCGCTTTGCATCTTCCTCGTGAGTAAACAAGATCACGAAGTCGTCCGCGTAGCGGATGAGGTGGGCCTTGCCCCGGAGTCGCGTTTGCACCTCCTGCCGAAACCACATGTCCAGCACGTAGTGCAGAAACACGTTGGCCAGCAGTGGCGAGATCACGCCTCCTTGCGGGCTTCCGGCGTCCGGGTAACTGATGTTGCCCGCTTCCATTACGCCCGCCTTGAGCCATTTGCCGATCAGGCGTGTCAGCACGCCGTCACGCACCCTGAGTTGGATAAACTGCCGCAGATGGGCGTGGTCCAAAGTATCGAAGAACTTTCGGATGTCCACCTCCAGGACCCAGCCCACGCTGGTGTTCATCGTCTGCTTCCAGAGGTCTTCCAGGGCTGCGTGTGCCGACCGCTGCGGCCGGAATCCGTACGAGCCGGGATCGAAGTCCTGCTCGTAGATCGGTTCCAGCAGCATGACGACCGCACGCTGGAGAACTTTGTCCTCCAACGTCGGTATTCCGATGGGGCGGGTTTCGGTAGTCGATCCCGCCTTGGGAATATGCACGCGCCGCACCGGCGGTGCCCGGTACGTGCCGGACTTGGCCCGGTCGAGAAGCGATTGGAGGTTGGCCTCCAGGTCTTTCGCGTAATCGTGCCAGGTCTGTCCGTCCACGCCCGGTGCTCCGTCTTTGCGGGTCCGGTAGAAGGCCGCTTTCAACCAGTCGATATCCATCAGGTAGGCCAGCGAAGTGAAGGCCATCTGCGGCGATCGTCTCGCCAACTCGGCTATCCGTTGCTGTTTCGTTAATACGTACATCGAATCTCCAAGTATCCGTCGTATGTCCCAACAACGATTCCATGCTCCCGATGCCTCGCTTCCCTCCACAGGGTCCGCACGGGCGTTTGTTCCCCTGCTTCAACGGTACTATCAAGGCACTGCGACTTCCTGCCGTCCTTCCCGCCGCGCTTCGTTTCCTTCGCACGGCCGGTACCACGGGATCACGCATGTTTCGCTCCCGCCGCCGCTGCGTGCGACCGCGTCGGGCCTGGGGTTGTTCACCCGGTCGCCCCGTCCGGGAATGCTTCCGTGGAGACACCAGGATCTCCCAAGTTTCTGGGGAGCCTCAATTCCCGTTTGCACATGTTCTCCGACCCCGGACGGTCAACGGTTCCTGACCAATTCGCGGAACCGTCGCGTGGCCCCCGCTATTGAAACGACGGAAGCACCGACGACAACCACCTTTCGAGGCTCAATAGCATGGCTTTCGGGCTCGCCGCCTACGCATCACGCCTTGGTTTCCCGCAACGTGCAAGGCTGGCTTCCAGGTGCTGGTCAAGCTCTCCCGGACGGGCTTTCACCCGCAAGGCTCCTACAGAAGGTTTCTAACTTCACTTCATGTGTGCTGTCCTCCTTCTCCAGTCTTCTTGGCACAATTCAATCCGTGGCTTGATCTCTTATCTCTCATCCCCAACCTCTCCTCCGTCTGATCGCTACTCACTATCCACTAACCACTATCCACCGGCCACAATCCACTTCTGCCTGCCTTGGTCTTCCGCCAATATAGCACAGTTCTTATTATGTGTCAACACTTGTAATCATCTGCCGCTCCAAAACGTCGCTAAGTCGTTGACTGGAATGGACTTGCGCCGACGTTTGGTTGTTCGTGCATTTCCCCCTGCGCGGGTGGAGCGGAGGAATCGCGTTGACGTAAACCATTGTCAATTAAGGACTTCGGCGTCGGCGCGCGTAAACCTTCGTCCAAGGCGTGGTGGGGGTGATTTGCGCGGAGCGTAGGCAGTTCAGGTGAGTAGTTCGTAAGCGAGGCGACACATGCCTTTTCAAGAGGTGTCGCGCGTGGCAAGGGCCAGCGAGTTGCGACGTTGCTCAGTCATCGTCCAGGGAAGAAACTGAGCGATTTCCTCGGGAGCCGTTCCGCCCGCCGCGGCACAGCTTTCAAGATACCACGTCAGCCACGAGCGCGGGTTCAGTCCGCAACGGCCGATGGTGGCGAAGAGCGAAAAGAGCATCGCTGCCAGGCGACCGGACCATAAGTCGCCCGAGCCATAGTAGTTCTTCCGTCCTACCGCGGGACCGCGATTGGTGCGCTCCGAGGCGTTGTTGTCCAGCGGAATGCGCAGGTCATCCACGAACCGCGTCAGCCCGGACCAATGCTCTTGAAGACTGACCAGGGCCCTGCGGCAAGGTTCGTGGAGTCGCGGATCGGCCAGTTCCGCGGCGGCTTGCCGTTGCATCCGGGCAAGCGATTGACGCATCGCCGCGTCGGCGGCGCGAAACTTCGTGCTTTCGGGCTTGCATGCCAAGCGCCGCCGTTGGTGATGATACACCGCGCGGATGCGCTCCAGCCAAGCCAAGGCCCACGGTTTCAATTCGTCCCAGCCCTTGCCGACTTCGACGAAATCCCGTCGCACGTGAGCCCAGCAGAACGCCAGGGTCACGTTGCCGCGTTTGACCTGCGCCATGGCCTTGTATCCGGAGTAGCGATCGACCATCAACGTCAGGCAGGCATCGGCGGCGAAATGGCCTTCGGGCACGTCGTGACTGCGCGAGGGATCGAGTCGGAACACCACGCTGTCTTCGCTGAGGAAGACCCACAGCCACCAGCGATGGCCGATCTTGCCTTCCTGTTCGATGAAAACCAGCCAGCGGGTCTCGTCGGCCTGCGCGAAACCGGCTTGGGCGTATGCGCCAACAACTCGTCGTAGAGCGGCTGAAACAGCCTTTCGAGGTGTTGCAGTCCGCCGCTGACCGTGCCGGCCGCAAGGTCCAGTCCGCGCAGCCGCCAGGCGGCAAGCTGCCGTTCGATCGGCTCATGGCTGAAGTATTTGCCCAGCAACAGTTCGGCCCAAACCGACACGCCCAGCAGTCCCTTGGGTATCAGCTTCGCGGGCGGCGGCGCGACGAGCGTCCGCGGGCCGCGGCAGTTGCACGTGCGTCGATAACGCCGCCGGCGGGTCCGTCGTCGATAAGCGCGGACATCGATTTCGAGTTGTTCCGAATCTTCGCTGCCGTTGGGCGTACATGGCCGACCGCAACGAGGACAGCAAGTGTCCTCGGCGGGCAGTTCGATCAACTCCTCCACAACCGGCAGATGGCTGTAATCGCGGCGCGGAGGACCGGGGTTGCCTTTCCGCTGCCCGCGCGGCTTGGGCGAGAGGGATTCGCTGTCGGCTTCTTCGCCCGGCAGATGGTTGGAGCGATCGCGGGAGGCGGAGTGCTCGCTTTTTTGGCCGTAGAGTCGGGCTTGGAGTTGGCGGACTTCACCCCGCAGTTGTTCGTTTTCGGCTTCCAGCTTGGCGATCCGTCCCACCGCATCCGCATGGCGCGACTTCCAATAGCCGGCCTCTTGCCGCAGGATCAGATTCTCCCGCCGCACCTCCGCCAATTCCTCACGCAGCGAGGCAACCTCCTGCTTCAGCTCCTGGACAAACTCCAGCAACTGGGAGGTATTGCTGCCCCGCCGATCCAAAACAACCTGTCCGCTCATAGCGAAACAGCTTGTACTACGGCATGGCGATCCTCGCCAGATCAGAATTCAGCAGAAACACGGGTTGGACGAAGGTTTACCGGCGGGGAATTCCGGCGGCGGGTGGCGGAAAAAATGCCAGGCGGGAAAATAGTTTTGCCGCCGCCACGATGCTCGCCCCAAGACCCTATCGAGCCGGGCACCGGTAGGTTCGTGGTCGCTGAAGCAGCTTGGACAGCTAACACCGGCGTACCACCGAACCACACTCCACTGCGTCCCCTCCCCGGCCGCGTCCGGCGGCCGGGGAGGGGACGCACTTGAAAGCTATTCGTCGCGCGGCGTTTTTGGCCATTCAGCCTGATTCACCAGCTCGACAAGCGGCCAGTTGAAGTAATAGCACAAAGTAATTCTCAAACCACAACCGGTTGAAGCTAGCACAATCCGAGACCGCAACTAATTGACGCTAGCTACAACTGCTTCAACAGGCCGCAAGCGAGGTGTGGCCTTAAAGGTGTGGCGGCTGCCATTTTGGCAGCCGCGCGGGGTTTGGCATGAGGCGTGTTCCGAGATGCGCCCCACCCTAGCGATAATCGGCCGCTGGGGCGCATCGCCGGCCGTCGCCGTAAGTCGTATGTATACAACACTTTACATCGGAACCATTCGAGGCCATTGACGGACCCTGCGCAGGAAGGGATTGGAGCGCATCTTGCAGCGCAACCCGGCCGGCCGGCGGCCACTTCTTATATGTAAACAGAAGTATACGATAGATATCATCTATCGTGCCAAGCGTGCGACATTCGTTTGGGGCGGCCCTTTCGACTTTGAAAGTCGAAAACGCCGGCCTGACCCCGATGCGACCCGACCGATCCCAAGACCGGACTGGCGGCCATGCTAATGCCCCACGGTGTACAAGGCGAAGGTTTCGCTGCATTTCCCCGAACACTCACCCTACGGAAACCGCAGACAATGGCGGCACGGTCCTTCGATAGAAATCACGTACGGCGAGCCGTAATCCGGTTGCGCGGGATCTACCACTACGTGGACCTTGTAAAATGCCTTACCGCCCCCGTCGTTTGCAGACGCAACCGCGATCGTGGACTCGCCCGCGATGACGCCGGTGACAACCAAACCGCTCGTGTATATTGGGGTCGGGGTGGGCTTGCCTAAAGGCGCCTTTTTGTAATCTCCTGATTGCGGAGAAACGGGTTTGTTTTCGCCCGTCGGAGACGTGGGTTTCTTGTCCACCATCGAAGACGCAGTTTCTTCCTTTTCCGTTGGAGACGCGGCTTGCCTTTTCTTCTTTTCGGTTGGAGACGTGGCCTTCTTTTTCTTCTCGTCCGTCGGAGACGTGGCTTTCTCTTCGGCTGACGAAGACGCGGTTTTCCCAGCTTCTTGTGAACTTGAACTGGATTTGCACTTGTACCCGTTTTGGACTTGAACTTGGACTTGGACTTGGACGGGCGAAGAAGGTGTCGAAGTTGGCGTTGCCGGCACAGTGGGAGCGAGCGGCGTCGAGGCCGCAGTGATTAGTGTGCCGGGATACAGCTTCTGGGCCGTGCAATTGTAATTGCTGACAACAGGTGCGCCGATCTCGCCCGGGAAACTCAATATTTGCGATAGGCCCACGGTAACGTGAACACAATACGGGGGCGTTGCGCTTTGGGATTCCGGGCGGCTGTACTTCACCCACGGCAACACCGATCTCTTGTCCCGGCCCCGACGGACAAAAGACCGACGAACCGGGGCCGCACGGCGTGTTGTCGCACGCGCCTGCCGTGTACGCCGACAGCATCATAATTGCATAGACCAAGTAAGCCGCATTATGGGGAAAAGGCGCTTTCATGCGCAGACTCCTCGTGTATGTGCGATTGACGAATTCTGCGTCCGATCACCGCCACCGCGATAGTGTCTCGTCGGCGAACCGAGCGCGTGATGAACTCAATAGTGAAAACTCGTTGGTAAAGTTCCCGCGATGCGAGAACTACGCGAGATCATTACACCTTATTCCGCGGCGGGCAAAAAATCTGCTTAGTATAGTGCTGATTTTGGGGGTTTGTCACCGGAACAATCGGAACAACTGGTACTCGCGCCACGGCGTGGGAACCCTTCAAGTAGCACATCGCCTGCATCCGACAAAGGAGATACCACCGGACCGCTGAGGCTAATCGTTGCATTCCGCACGCTCAGACTTCCGCGCGGGGAACGTCAAAATGGCGAGGATGCTCAGGCACAGCCTCTTGCTGCTTACGCTGACTTTGCCTTGCGCGAGTTGCACCAGCCTGGCCGTGAAGCGGCACGCCTTCAATGAACAGTTGACGTCGACCGACATTCGCTACCAGGAAGTCCTCGATAACTTGGCGCGTATTGCTCACGATCCCTTCGCGCTGCCCGCCTATTCGTCGATCTACGCGGGCTTGGCCCAAATCACCGACACCACGCAGTTGGTATCGACGACGACGCTTGGTACGCCGAACGGCATGCAGGCGATTACTCCGCAATTCACGCGGGCCGAGTTCGCGAACTGCACGCTCGACCCCATCAACGCGCCGGAAAAAATCGAGGCGATGCGCGCCGCTTGCCAATGGGTGATCTACGGTCCGCAGTTCGCCTTCGCCCACGATCCGGGACGGATCCTCGCCAACCCGCAAGAAGCGCCGATCCGCGGGCGGCACTTCGGAGTCGCGGACGGGCTTGCCAAGCTGCCGCCGCATTGGCTGTATGTCAGCCGCACGGAAAACGTTCCCGCCTGCGCCAAGTACAGCGCGGAGTATTGCGGCACCCGCGTCTGGGTCACGCCCGAGGGCATTCGAGGGCTCGCCGACTTTACTCTCATACTCCAGTACATCGCCAGGATCGATATTAACGCGCAGACGCTACAGTACATTCGGCCGACTCCGAGCAGTCTGGCGTTTCTTACGAACAGCCTGAGCTGCATTCCGCCGGAAATCCAGCAGACGCCGTCTGACGCGATTCCGCCCTATGCGAGCGGGCATCCAATGCACGTCCTGGCACAAGTCAGCGTCGATCCGTCCGGCAATCTCGTTCCCGACGCGCCCAGTTACCGTCCGCGCGTCGAGAACCTGGGGTCCGACGCCAACGTTCGCAGCCAAATCAACGCGGCGGGACTCCACTAGAATGCGTCTACAACCATCAACAAACCGCATGGGTTGCAACTCGTCCCGGCCGTGGGAAGCCTCGCTTAAGTGCATCGGATTATTAATCGCCATATGTTCGCCTCTGGCCGGATGCGCGACGGGAACGCTGCGAGCGGCATGCGGTAGGCCAAATCCAGACGGAGACCGACTTCCGCTACGAGACGACGCTGCATTGCCTGGCGATGGTCGCCGCCGATCGCGACACGCTGCCATGCTATTCGATACTTTCCAACGGGGTCGCGTCGGTAACCGACACGGGCATCGCCGGCGCCACTACCCTCTGGGGTTTCAAGCCGGCGTTTTTCAAGTCGCAAGCGTTCGGCCTGACGGGGATGCACGCGCCTCAGGCCCAATGGAACTTCGACCCGATGGCCGACTACACGCAACTTGAGGCGATCCGCTCGGCATGCCGGTGGGTGCTCGACGGGCCGGAGCACATGGATGCCCGATCGATACATATGCTCACCGATCCCGAGACCGACCTGTCGCCCGGCCCGCACTTCGGCGTTATCGAGCGGTTGCGCCGGCTGCCGTTGAAATGGCTGTGTTGCGGTTCCCACGACAACGTCCCGAACGAGGCTTGCTTTAGCGAGGACTTCGGGGACAAGTGGCTTTGGGTGATGCCGGAGGGAATGGAGGGCCTGGCGGAATTCACGCTCGTGCTGCAGGATATCGCGACGCTGGATGTGGCGCCTTCGGATGCCGCGGTGCGGCCCGCCAACTTGACGCCGCCGTTGATCGTTACAATTTGGGTCGAACAAGTAATACCGAAGCCGCTTGGCGATTCCAGCCAGAAGGACACGGTTCTTGCCTTTCGCGTTGACCGAGTGATTCGACCCGAGTGCAAAGCGATTATTGAGTCGAGAATCGCGCAAATGCGGCATAGCAACGACCCGGTAAGAATCTCCTGGGCCGAATGGATGGAGTGGACGACGCCTTACCAAGGTCAACCCACTGCAGCGAAGCCGGGCGCGCCGTCGGCGGCTCCAAGCTGCGCAACCGGCGTCTCGTGCAATTCAGCGACAGATTTCACCGCCCGAATTCTCACTTCCATTCACGGCTACAAGCGAACCACCAGTGCCGGGTTCGGTCCCTCCCGCGGTCCCTCCAACACCACCGGGGCGATAATATCTGCATCCGCACATGCGTCCTGTGCGAGTGCCGGCGGTATTTGACAACATTCCGCAGACAGCCTGTGCTCTTTATTGACTACGAACGTCGTGCAAGCCCCACGTTCGTACGGATGTCATTTTTGTAATTCAGCACGGCGCAGAGCGGTCCCTCAGGCGCACCATAATCCTGCGGTTGAACTTGGAGAGCCCCACCTGTCGTAACTTCCATCTAGGTTCTTCTCGTAGAACCAATAATATCTGCTGTCGCCCCCAGACGCCCATTCCAGGTCTGTGACGTTGCCGACAGGCCCTCGCACTAGCGTGGTCGTCTTCCCGTTCCAAACAAAAGTCTTATTATCGGCGGGGTTTGCTATTGGGTCGTACTGCCTGTTACCGGTGTTAATGTATACCAACTGATACATGAACGGCGCAGGGCTCACGTCGGGATGGCCGGGCCAATCTGGTAGCCGGGTTGCGGTGAAAGTCATTCCAGTCCCTTTCTGATTATGAGGCTATAAAGCAACTTTGGTGACTGTCCCATGCCCAATGGTTGGTTTTGCGAATAGCTTGAAAAGAGCACCTTAATGGCCCTAGTATACTAGTCGCAGCGAGGGCCACAAGGCGCCAGTAAAAACACCCAGAAATCGCGGTTTTCATGAGAACATGAGAAGCTAACTCTTCGCGCGAACCACGTCAGAAAACCTGGTGCTCAGCGTTAAGCCCTAAGCCACACCGCCGCTCGAAAGGCACTGGAATCGCTTGACATCAGCCGGCAGGTCTTCGCCGAGCAACTGGCATGCGACGAGGGACCGAGACGCAGCGCAGCAATCCCCCTATCACCCCGCGCGACTGATCCTTCGGCTTGAGGCTGTCGAGACGGTTCGCGACTTTGGAAGAGATCCAGCCGGAAAACATGTGCCATTGACCATGCAGATAATGTGCCTACGATTCTACCATCATTCGACCGGCCGGAAACAACAACTACCGAGAATAACCATGAAAGCCGCTGTCGTTCCCGCCGCGCGTAGCCGGTGGGAAATCAGAGAAGTCAAGACGCCCGAACCCGGCGCGAATCAGGTGCTGATCGAGATGCACGCCAGCTGCATCTGCTTTACCGACGTGCATCAGACCCGCGGCGAGGTGCCCGGCAATTTTCCCCGCACGCTCGGGCACGAGCCCGTCGGTGAAATTGCCGCCGTCGGGCCGGGCGTTACCGCGCGGAAGGTCGGGGATCGCGTTGGCGTCCCCTGGGTGCAGCACACTTGCGGCCGCTGCGAATGGTGCTCGCGCAACAAGCCGATGTTTTGTGCCGAGGCCATCAGCACCGGCGTGCAGCTCGCCGGCGGCCACGCCGAATACATGCTCGCCTATGCCGACGCGACCATGCTGCTGCCCGACGGGCTCGACTACGAACAGGCGGCGCCGCTGTTCTGCGCCGGCTACACGGTCTGGTCGGGGCTGCGCTGGGCCGAGCCGCAGCCGGGCGAGCGGCTCGCCGTAGTCGGAATCGGCGGCCTGGGCCATCTCGCGGTGCAGTACGCGAAGGCCGCCGGGTTCACGACCATCGCCGTCTCACGTTCGCCCGACAAAGACAGGCTCATCCGCGAACTGGGCGCCGACGAAATCGTTCGCGACGGCAAGGGGCTCGCCGCCGCCGGAGGCGCCGACGTTATCCTCGGCACGAGCAACTCAGTCGATGCGATGGCCGACAGCATGGCGGGTCTGCGTCCCGATGGACGCCTCGTACTGATGGGCGTTGAAAACAAGCCGCTGCCGGTTCATCCGGTCGATCTGCTCGTCCGCCGTATCCGCGTGCTCGGCAGCCAGCAGAACAGCCGCGAATTCCTTTACGAGGCACTGCAAATCGCCGCCAGCGGGAAGGTCAAGGTGATGGCCGAGATCTATTCGCTCGACGAGATCGCCAAAGGCTACGATCGCGTCGAAAACGGCCAGGTGCGATTCCGCGCAGTGGTGACGTTTTCCTAGGAGACAAGGCATGTCCTACAGCATTTCGACCTTGCTCGACCCGCAATCTTCAAGACGTCTTCGGTGAAAACGACCCCGCGCGTCGGCGCGCGGCCATCGACGAGATCTACACCGAAGATTGCGTGTTCTACGATCCCAGCAAGGGCGTCTACCGTGGCCGCGACGAGATCGATCGCATCGCGGGCGCGATCAGGGCTACTCACCCTGACTTTCGATATCAGCCAATTGCCGAGCCCGAGGAATTGGGCAATGGCGGGCGGATCCGATGGGTATCGGGCCGCCCTGGTGAGGCACCAGCGTACGCCGGGACTGATTTCATCATTGCCCGGGACGGCCGGATTGCCGCCCTTTATCTCTTTTTCGACAAGCTACCCTGAGCTGCCGCCGTTTGAGCTTCGCGCATCTGGCGGACTGTGCGGAATTCTGTGGCATGGGCTTCCACCCCATGAGCAAACACGGCCAGGATGGCCGCGCCACGCCGTCTGACACCAAAACCCGCACAGTCCCCATCTGGCAGTAACGTCAGGCATTACGGTTGATGCCACGAAGGACGGCTGCTTAACCGGCACGCATGGCACGACCGTTGAGAATCGAATTCGCCGGCCGGTTCATCCCGCGGCGACACGGCGTCACGCGAATTACGACCGACTTGGAGGTCGGCGTGTTGCTCGTCTCCGCCACGCTGCCGATCGGCACGAGCACGTTGGTTTCGGGAAAATAGGTCGCGGCGCAGCGGCGGGGGATGTTGTAGGGCACAATGCAAAAACGCCGCGCGATGCGAGTTTCGTCTTGAAAGTAGCTCGTCAAATCGACGGCCTGCCCCGCCACGAGCCCTTGTTCGCTGATGTCGTCGGCGTTCATAAAGATGACGCGGCGGCCGTTGTGTATGCCGCGGTAGCGGTCGTCCAGCCCGTAGACCGTCGTATTGAACTGGTCGTGGCTGCGGATCGTGGTCATCAGCAATTGGCCCGGTTCCAGGCGGATTTCGTGCAAGGGGTGGACAGTGAAACGGGCCTTGCCGATCTTGGTGGGAAAGCTTCCCTGCCGCGGCTCGTTGGGAAGATAGAATCCGCCCGGCTTGCGGACCCGCTCGTTGTACCGCTCAAATCCGGGCACCACCTGCTCGATCAGGTCGCGGACGCGATCGTAGTTTTCCACGAGCGCGAGCCAGGGCACTTGGCTGCGCGTGGCGGCAAAGGGGACAGTCCCGTTTTTGCTAGGACAAAAACTGGGACAGTCCCCTAGCGTAGCCTTCGCCAAGCGGGCGACGATCGCCGGCTCGCTGAGCAGTTCGGGCGAGGCGGGCGAAAGACTGCCCTGCGACGATTGGATCACGCCCATCGAGTTCTCGCAGGAGACAAGCTGCGGGCCGGTCGCCTGAAGGTCAATCTCACTGCGACCGAGACAGGGAAGGATGAGGGCCTGCCGCCCGGTAACGAGATGGGCCCGATTGAGCTTGGTCGAAACTTGAACCGTGAGAGCGCAGCGGCGGAGCGCGGCGGCCGTGTACTCCGTGTCGGGCGTGGCGGAAAGGAAGTTGCCGCCGAGCGCGAAGAAGACCGTTGCCCGGCCGTCGTGCATGGCATGGATCGCCTCGACCGTGTCGTAGCCGAACTTCCGCGGCGGCTCAAAGCCAAAGACCGCTTGCAGTTTATCGAGGAATGCCGCCGGGGGTCGTTCCCAAATGCCCATCGTGCGATCGCCCTGCACATTGCTGTGCCCGCGGACCGGGCACGCGCCGCGCCGGGCTTGCCGATGCTTCCGCGGAGCAGCAGCAAGTTGATGATCTCCTGGATTGTGGCCACGGCGCGTTTGTGCTGGGTCAGGCCCATCGCCCAGCAGGCGATGATTCGATCGGAGCGGCGGAGCAGTTCGGCCGCCTCAATGATTTGCTCGTGCGAGATGCCAGATTGCTCGACAAGCTCGTTCCAGTTCAACTCGCGAAGGTGAGCGGCGAGCGGTTCGAAGCCGTCGGTATTGTCGCGGATGAACGCCAGATCGAGCGCCGAGCCGGTCTGCCGGTCTTCTGCTCGACAAGGACTTTCATGAGGCCCTTCAGCAGCGCCGCATCTCCATTGATGCGAACCTGGAGGAAGAGATCGGCCAAGGCAGTGCCGGAGCCCAACAGGCCGCCGATCTCCTGCGGGTTCTTGAATCGCATCAGGCCGGCTTCGGGCAGCGGGTTGATGGCGATGATCTTGGCGCCGGCACGCTTCGCGCCTCGAGGGCCAGCAGCATCCGCGGATGGTTTGTGCCAGGGTTCTGCCCAAGGATGAGGATCACCTGGGCCTTCTCGAAATCGTCGAGCCGGACCGTTCCCTTGCCGATGCCGATCGTGGGGCTCAGGGCCGCGCCGCTCGACTCGTGGCACATGTTCGAGCAGTCGGGCAAGTTGTTGGTGCCGAATTGCCGCACGAACAACTGATAGAGGAAGGCCGCTTCGTTGCTCGTCCGCCCGGAGGTGTAAAAGATCGCTTCGTCGGGCGAGGCCAGCGAGTTCAGTTCGGCGGCAATCAAGGAAAACGTCTCGTCCCACGCGATCGGCCGGTAGTGTGTGGCGCCAGCAGGCAGGAACATGGGATGCGTGAGCCGGCCCTGCTGCCCGAGCCAATGGTCGGACTGCTCGGAAAGTTCGGCAACGCTATGCCGGGCGAAGAAGTCCGGACCGGCGCGGTCGGTATCGGCCTCCCAGGCAAGGGCCTTGGCGCCGTTTTCGCAGAACTCGACCATGCCGCGGCCTTCGTCCGGATCGGCCCAGGCGCAGCTCATGCAGTCGATGCCGCCCGGCTGGTTCAAGCGAAGCAACGCGCGAATCCCGCGAGTGATGCCCATTTCGCGCCAGACGCGCGACATGGCTGCCGTCACGGAGGTAAGCCCGCCGGCCGAGGTTTTGGGCGAGGAAATGTGCGGGCTCGCGGATTCTTGCGGCGGCTGGGCCTGCACGTCAGGAGCGGTGGGCAGCAAGTCGTGCTCGGCGGATGGGATCTGGCGGCTTGGGATCAAACATTTTCACGCCCTAGGTTTCCAGCCGCCACTTGCCGCTGTAAGTGTTGAAGCGGTCGTCGCGCAGAAATCCGATAAGCGTCATGCGGAAATGCGCGGCCAACTCGACGGCAAGACTCGACGGTGCGCCGACCGCGGCCAAGATGGGAACACCGGCCATGAGTGCCTTTTGCACTAACTCAAAACTCGCGCGGCCGCTGACCAGCATTCCGCAATCCGAAACTGGCACGTGGCCTTCCAAGATGCCGCCCCGAGCAGCTTGTCCACGGCGTTGTGCCGCCCAACATCCTCGCGCACCGACATAATTTCCCCTGCCGCGTTGAACAGCGCCGCGGCGTGCAGACCGCCCGTGCAATTGAAGACGGCTTGCGCCGCGCGAAGCCGCTCGGGCAGGGTGTGGATTACTTCGGCGGCCAGGCGCGGGCCGTCTTCTCGCAGCGCCGGTGCGCCTTGGATGGTCAATGCCTCGAGCGAAGTCTTTCCGCAGACGCCGCAACTCGATGTGGTGTAGAAGTGTCGCTCAAGTCGGTCCAGGTCCACGGCGACTTCGTCGGCCAGTTCGACGCGGACCACGTTGTGCAATTGACGCGGTCCAACTGCCGGTCCGCACGCTCGCACCCGCCGCACATCGCTAGCGGCTCGGACGATCCCCTCGCTCAACAGAAAGCCGACGGCCAGCGACTCGTCGTCGCCCGGCGTTCGCATGGTAATGGAAATGCTGCGGGCGACGCGGCGGCCTTCGGCGTGATAGTCCAGGCGGATTTCCAGCGGCTCTTCAATGGCCAAGAAATCGTCCGTCTGCGCAGCGCGAGCCGACAAACTTATCAACCGAAACTTCCAGGTAGCCTTCTTTCGACATTACGAGCGAACCATCATTACACAGCGACAAGGCTATGGTAATCTTAGGTCGCCGGGCCGAGAAGGGCTAGCGCGCACGCCCGATGCGCGGCGCTTTGCGGCAATCAGCCCGCGTCGGCGCGGCTTCGCGGCCGACGATTTCCAGTGCCGACTTGAGGTCGTTGAAACTGCCCGTCATGCAGACGAGGTCCGCAACGCGGGTCACGGTGCCCAAAGCCGCTTCAAGGCCGCCGCGCTCGTGGATGAAATCCTGGAGCGTGCGAACGGTGACGATCGCCTCGACGAGTTGCTTGCTGTGATCGGTGGAAGTGGTGCCTTCGGGCTTCTTGACTGCGGCTGCTTTCTTGGCCATGTTGGTGGTTCCTTTCGTATGGGTTGCGAAGTTTCGGTAAACCATAGCACGTGGATAATCAATTGGCAAGGAGTTTCTTGAAAACCGCCAAAATCCCGTATCATTCCGCCGGAATCCGTGTAATATGAGAATGTACGCGGAGCCCAATCCGGCAATTTAACCGAGGGCGGTGGTCAATTCGCGGACGTGCGTCATAAGGGAGATCATCAATGAGAGCGCGATCAATCTCTGTCCGCTTTATTTCGACCGCGGGCGTTCTGCTTGGCCTCGCCGCCTCGCCGCTCGCCGCCGCCGATGCGGCCGGCGACTGGAAAATGGTTTGGCACGACGAGTTCGACAAGGACGGCAAGCCCGATCCGGCCAACTGGAATTACGAGCGCGGCTTCGTCCGCAACAACGAGGCTCAGTATTACCAGCCCGAAAACGCGACCTGCCGCGGCGGCATGTTGATCATCGAGGCCCGCCGCGAGCATAAAGCGAATCCCGACTATCGGCCCGGCGGGCGGGGCTGGAAGAATCGCCAATGGATCGAGTACACGTCCGCCTGCCTTATCTCCCGCCGCAAACAGGAGTTCACGTATGGCAAGTTCGAGATGCGGGCACGGATCGACACCCGTCCGGGCAGTTGGCCCGCCTTCTGGACGCTGGGCATCTCGCGGGCTGGCCGGCCTGCGGCGAGATCGACATCATGGAGTACTATCGACAAATGGTGCTGGCCAACGTCTGCTATTCACTGCACGGCAGTCAGGAGTGGACAACGACGAGGCGTCCGCTTGCGGAACTGGGCGGCGATGACTGGGCGAAACAGTTCCACCTTTGGACCATGGAATGGGACAAGCAAAAGGTGGACTTGCTGCTAGACGGCAAGTTGATGACTCATGTCGCTATCGCCGACGACAACGAGTCGGCTACCGCGGCGTTCCGAAATCCGCATTACATGCTGCTGAACCAGGCAATCGGCGGCACGCAGGGCGGCGATCCGTCGAAGACTACATTTCCCGTGCGGATGGTGGTGGATTGGGTCCGGGTCTATCAGAAAGCGGTTGCGAAGTAAGCAGGGCGCGTTCTGCCCCTAAACCGTGGTGCTTTTTTACAAAGCGGGTATAATCTCGTTGCGATATTTCGACTAAAGTCATCTTAGCGCGAGCTTTGAAATGGCATTGAGCGGGTCGATTACCCCTTGGCTAAGCAAATTGCGGGAGGGCGATTCCGAGGCGGCGCAACGGGTCTGGGACCGCTATTTTACCCGGCTTGTGACGCTCGCGCGAAAAAAACTTCACGGCAAGCGGTTTGGTATTGCCGACGAAGAAGATCTGGCCATCAGCGCGCTGGACAACTTTTGTCGCAATGCCCGCGACGGCCGTTTTCCGCAACTTACCGACAGTGACGGCCTGTGGCGGCTGCTAGTGGTGATCACCGCCAGGAAGGCGTTGCACCTATGCCGCAACGAAGGTCGTTTGAAGCGCGATCCTCGGGCGGCCAATTGCACGGCCGAGCGGCTTGTTGACGGGCCGTTGATCGAACAGTATCTCGGCAACGAACCGACGCCAGAGTTCGCCGCCTCGGTGACGGAAGAATGCCAGCGTTTGATCGGTTTGCTGGATGAAGATCAGCAGGCAATTGCCATTGCCAAACTGGAGGGCTTGACGAACCCCGAGATCGCCGCTCGCATCAATCGCTCGCTGCGCACCGTGGAAAGGAAGTTGCAATTGATTCGAGAGACCTGGGAAGAAAGCGAACTGTCGTGAGCGACGAGCTGCCAGTCGGCGAACCGGCCCTTTCGCTCCGCGACAAGCGGCGCATTCGATCGAATCTGCGACGCGTTCGAAGCCCAATGGCTCGCCGGCGACCGGCCTGAAATCTCGGTCTTTCTTGACGACGCCGATGACTTGCGGCGGGCCTTGACTCGCGAGCTAATTCAGGTTGACTTGTTCTATCGCCGCCGACACGGCGAATCGCCGCAAGCCGAAACATACGTTGGCCGTTTTCCAGACGTTGACGCCGCCTGGCTGGCCGCGGCGGTGAATCGCGATGCCGATCTCAGCGACCGCTCGACAGGGTCGCCGAGCAAACTTGGTGCGCCGGCGATAGCGCAAGGACTCGTGCCGCGCAACTTCGGCGATTACGAGATTCTCAGCGAGATCGCCCAAGGGGGAATGGGTATCGTCTATATGGCCCGGCAAGTGAGTCTGAATCGGACCGTGGCGTTGAAGATGATTCTTTCGGGTCCACGAGCGGCTCCGGCGGACATCGAGCGGTTCCATGCCGAGGCCGAAGTGGCATCGCATTTGGACCATCCCGGCATCGTGCCCATCTTCGAGGTCGGGCAGGTTGACGGACGGCATTTTTACTCAATGGGGTTCGTCGAGGGGCGAAGTCTTGCCGCGCGACTGGCGGAAGGCCCGCTGCCGCCCCGCGAAGCGGCCGAATTGGTCCATACGATCTGCGACGCCGTTCAAAACGCTCACGATCACGGTGTAATCCACCGTGATCTGAAGCCGGCGAATGTATTGATCGACTCAAGTGGCCGTCCGCGGATTACGGATTTTGGCCTGGCCAAATGCCTGACCGACGACGCCGGACGAACGACCACCGGCCAGATGCTCGGCACGCCCAGCTACATTCCGCCGGAGCAAGCGGCTGGCAAGCTTGACCTAATTGGTCCGGCATCGGACATTTATGCGCTGGGAGCGGTGCTTTACGCTCTGTTGACTGGCCGCCCTCCTTTCCAGGCGGCCAGCAGCGTCGATACGTTGCGGCAAGTGATCGACAACGACCCGGTGCGTCCGAGCGAATTGACGCCGGGTACGCCTCGCGACTTGGAAACGATCGCCCTGAAGTGCCTTCAAAAGCCGATTGCCGGGCGCTACCGAAGTGCTCGGGAGCTAGCCGACGATTTGCAACGATTTCTCGACGGGCGAGCGATCCTGGCGCGGCCCGTGAGCTCCTGGGAGCGAGGTTGGCGCTGGTGCCGCCGAAATCCGACGCTGGCGGGGCTCGCGGCGATGGTCGCCGTGCTGCTCGTCTCGATCGCGGCGGTATCCACGGTGTCGGCCGTCAAGTTCCGCGAACAATATATCCGCGCCGAAGCCCTGCAGAAAGCCGAGAATACCGCCAAGCAAGCGGCCCTCGTCGAACTTTGGGACTCTAACCTTGCGGCAGCGCGGGCGGGAAGGATGAGCCGACAGCCGGGGCAGCGTTTCGCCAGCCTCCGCGCGCTTGAAACAGCGCTAAAGCTCGACGTGCCGTCGGGCCGGTCCAGGGACGAACTGCGCACCGCGGCGACTGCCGCGATGCTGTTGCCCGATCTGGAATTGGCAAGAGAGTGGCCAAGTCCGTCGCAGACGGCCCTCGGCGCGACAGTCGATGCGTCCTTCAAGCGCTACGCGCGATGCGACGTGGACGGCCGTGTCAGCATCCGGCGTGTTGACGACGACGCAGTATTGCTCCAGCTTCCTGGCTTCGGTACGCCGCCCGAATACTGGCCGCTGGCATTTACAAGCGACGGCCGGTACCTTATGCAGGCCAGTCTCACGAGCTCGCTTCCGACGAGGCGGATCTGGGACTTGCAAGCACCGTCGGCGCCGGCCCTCGTCTGCGGTGATCCATACGATTTCTCGCCCGACGGCAAGCTGTTGGCGACGATCGAGCGGGGCGGTGTGATCAGCGTCTATGTGCTAGCCAACGGAAAGCGGCAAAGACGATACAAAATGGCAGAATTCGTGCCGGTGCGGCTGGCATGGAATCCGCGCCGGCCGCTACTTTTTTTGGAAGCAACCGACCGGAAATCTTATCGACTGCTTAATCTGGATAGCGGCGCGTTCGGTCCAAGAACGCCTTTTGCCGTAGATATTGCCGCAGTGGCCTGGCATCCGTACGGTTACACCCTGGCAATTAGCGATGACGATCCGTCACAGCATTGCAAGATCCATCTGATCGACGCAGAAACGGGCGCGGAGACAATGGCGCCTTTGGAATGCACCGCACGCCAGGCATCGTGATGCAATTCAATCATGCAGGCGACCGATTGTTGAGCACAGACTGGTCCGGTTTGTGGCGGCTTTGGGACGTGCATACCGGCAAAGTCCTGTTGATGCAGTCGGGACGTGGCTACGACTTGCGGTTCAGCGACGACGACCGTATGGTCGGCGTTGACGTCTCGGCCGGAAGGACCCGGTTCTTTCGATTCGAAAGCGGCAGGGAATATGCAAAATACGTCCATCGACGCCGCGGAAATGTGGTTGGTTTTGCCTGCCCAGACTTCGGCACCTGCCAGCTCGATCATGAGGGACGCTTGCTGGCGCTGAGCGTTCCCGAAGGCTTTGCCATCTTCGATGTAGTCCGCGGCGAAGAGTCCGCGGTTTTTCAACTCGACGAAGGCAACCCGTTTTGGTGCGACCCGTCGGTGCATTGTTCAGCCAAGGTAGGACCGGGTTGCTGCGCTGGCCGTTGACGTTCGATGCGCAGGGCCAGCGCGTCTACGGACCGCCTGAGCGGCTGGCGCCGCCGATGGGAACATTTTACGGGCAGGGCACAAGTGCAGCGAGCGGCCTTGTGGTCTATGCAAATCTGGACGCCGGGGCCATTGAATGGTCGATGGCTGAGAAACGGCAGAGACCGCTTCAACCGCAACAGGCCGTTCGGCGCACCGCCGTCAGTCCAGACGGCCACTGGATTGCGACCGGCAGCCATATTCCCTCAAGTGGTCCCGCGGCCCGGATTTGGGACGCGCATACTGCGCGGGCGGTACACGATTTGCCCGTTGCGCGCTTCTGCAACGTTGTGTTTAGCCCCGACGGGAAGTGGTTGCTGACCACCGGCGGCGGGGCGCGGTTGTGGTCGGTTGGCGATTGGCATGAAGGTCCGAAACTTCCGACAACGACCGAACATGGCGTATTTTCTCCCACGGGGGAATTACTCGCGTTAGACGATGCGCCCGGCATCGTGCGGCTGGTCCTGCCGGCGACTGGCAAAGAGGTCGCGCAGTTGAACGCACCCGAGGCAACTCATATCATTCCGTATTTTTTCACCCGCGACCTAAGCCGGCTTGTCTGCTGGGACAGCGAGGACGAGTCGCTGGTGATATTCGATCTGGGACTGATACGTCGGCAACTCGCCGCGATGGGTCTCGATTGGGACGGGCCGCGGTGTCCGGCGGCCGACGCTCAATTACCCCCACCTGTGTCAGTAAAACTCGTTACCGGCAAATGAATCAGCCGACTTCGTGCAAATTGCAAGATTCATGCGACATTTTGTCAGTCCGTTCCGTCATTATTTGGCGGGATAGTCGCACAAACGGGAATATAGTGCTTGGTGCATACTTTTCCGATCTTCGCCGGAAATCGCCGAAACCGCGATTTCGGCAGCATTTTGGGGGCAAACCGTGCTGTACTCGCGAATGACGCCGTGCAAGATGGCCCACCTCCCACAAACCGCAACCTCGACGATCCGGCGGCCACCGTAACACCGAAAGAACCTAATCATGTTGAAGTTGACCCATCTCAAGTTGCGGCTGCCTCTGGCCGCGTTGTGTCTTATGGCAACCGCTTCGCCGGCGCTTGCTTTGGACATCAACCTGACATTCGCCTCAAACGTTTCCACCTTCGGCGCCAATACCAACAGCTTTACCAACGCCGTGGCTTACGCGGCGCAGCAAATTGACAATGCTATTATCGACCCGATCACAATCAATATCACGGTGAACGGCTCCGCGGGAACGGGCACTTACGGCGGGAGCAATTACGTTCCTCAAAGTTCTTACTTCTCATATACGTCGGTTCGCGCCTACCTCATTTTCAGCGCCACGCAACCGGCACAGCAGATCGCGGTAGCGACTCTGCCGGTGAACGATCCAAGTCCAGGTGGTCCAAACAACTACGTAATATCCAACGGCGCAGCCAAGGCGCTGGGGATCCTGACGGCAAATGGTACCGAGAACGATGGATCGGTCACTTTCGGGGCGGGTTACAACTGGTCATTCGAACCAGGCGGGGGCAATGATTTCAACGCAGTTGCCTTACACGAGCTTTCTGAAGCTATGGGCCGCTCTTGGGGGCTTGGCAACGGGAGCGATGGTCAAGGTTACTACGTTCCCTACGACCTGTATCGTTACGACGGGGGCACCACAACGCGCGACATGACCAACAACACCAATGTTTGGTTCTCCATCAACGGCGGCGGTACCCAACTCAATTCCTACAACTATAACTTCACTTCCGGCACCAACACCAACACGGAGGACCCCGATGACTTTGGAAGCTACGTCTCGCCCACAAACAATGAGGGCTCCTTGATTGGCGACCCTTTCACCGCATACGGTGCTTCCGGCAACCTTACGTCCACCGACATGACCGTCTTCAACGTGATGGGGTTCCACCTCAGTGCTGCCGCCATGAGCGGCGGGACCTGGGCGCACCAACGGAAACGGAAGCTGGACCGTCGGCAGCAACTGGACTTATCCTGTCGTTCCTAGCGGCATCACCGTTTACTTTGCCGGTGTTCCCGTAAATCCCAGCGCCCCGATCACCGTGACGCTGGACGGGAACCAGTCGGCCACGAGGCTGGTGTTCAATGTCAACGGCGGCATCGGATACACGCTCGCGCAGGCTCCGGCGGCACATTGAGTCTCGGAACGCCTGCCGGCGGCTCAATCACCGTCGTGACCGGCGTTCACTTGATTTCGGCGCCGATGACGCTGCAAGGTCCCTTGACGGTCAATGTCGCTGCCAACTCGACGCTGCAACTCACCGGCGCGATCGGCGAGGCGAATGCCGGCACTTCATTCACTTTCAACGGTCCCGGGCTGTTGAACTACGGTTCGCTAGGCACGTTTACGGGCGACACAAGCGTCACCGGCGGCACGCTTCAAGCGACGGCCGGCCTGCTGCCGGCCGCCAATGAATATATTAGCGGCGGCGGCGGCGTGGTCCTGTCTGGTGGAAACAACACCGTGACGGATGGATTGATCGTGGGATTCTTCACCAGCGGAAACTACTACGCCAACGCCGGACAGCTAACCGCCGGCCAGGTGTCCGTGCTCAACAACAGCGCTTTCGTGCAACAGGGGGCGAACGTTCACGCGGTTGTCGAGGTGAGCAGCTTGGAAGTTGATAACGGCGGAAGCTATACGCTTAGCGCCGGCTCCCTGTGGGCACCATCCGAATCCATCGGCCAAAACACTAGCGGCAGCTTTATTCAATCGGGCGGTAGCAATACAGTGTCCAGCCAGCTAACGCTCGGTTACGCCGCCGGCAGCAGCGGATCGTATACTCTTGGCGGTAACGGCTACTTGTCCACGGCCTCCGAGGTCACAGGCGGTTCTGGCAGCGCCACCTTTGCCCAGCAAGGCGGCACTCACGTAGCTAGCGGCGGCCTGATCTTGGCGGACAATCCGGGCAGCTTTGGCGTCTATAACTTCAGCGGCGGAAGTCTGCTGTCTCAGGGAAACGAAACTGTCGGCTACGCTGGCACGGGGAGCTTTATTCAGTCCGGAGGAACCAACACTCTGTCCGGCGGCACGCTGACACTCGGTCTCTTCGGTATAGGCTCGTACAATCTGCAAAGCCACGGGCTGCTTTCGGCGTCCGCGGAAATCCTGGGCTGGACAAGCAGCGGGAGCTTTATTCAATCGGGCGGAACCAACTCAGTGGCCGGCGCTTTGTACCTTGGTGATGCGGCCTTCGGGTTCACCGGCAGCGGATCGTATAACCTCAGTGGCGGCCAGCTTTCCGTGCTCACCGAATACATCGGCGACTTCGGGCCTGGCAGCTTCACGCAGTCCGGCGGAACGCATACGGTCTCCGCCGCATCGACGTTCAACCTGGGCTACAACTCCGGCAGCAGTGGAACATATGATCTGCAGGGCGGCAGCCTGTCGTGCTTGGGGGGCGAAGACATCGGCAACTCCGGCACCGGCAGCTTCACGCAGTCCGGCGGCACGAATTCGACCGGCCCGTTGAACCTCGGCTTCAACGCGAGCGGCCACGGAAGCTACAACCTGAACGGCAGCGGAAAGCTCTTTGCGAGCACCGAGGATGTCGGCCTGTATGGCGCCGGCGGCTTCACGCAGTCCGGCGGCACGCACACGGTCTCCAACGTGTTGGACCTGGGCTACAACTCCGGCAGCAACGGAACCTACAACTTAAGCGGCAACGGAGTGCTCTCCACGGTCTATGAGAACGTCGGCCTCTCCGGCAGCGCAAGCTTTACCCAGTCGGGCGGCACGAACACGGCTTCCCAACTTTCGATCGCCGGCCCTTCGGCATCGTATACGCAAAGCGGCGGTTTGCTCTCGACAACCACCGAATACGTCGCCTATTTCAGCCCGGGCAGCTTCCTGCAGCAAGGCGGCAACCATGCCGCGGCGTCACTTTACATCGGTTACGGGGCCGGCAGTTCCGGAGTCTACAACCAATCGGCCGGCAGCCTCGCCGCGCAGAACGAGTACTTGGGCTACGGCAGTTTTCTCAATTTCGGCTCGACCGGCAGCTTCACCCAGTCGGGCGGCACCAACTCGGTCGCATCCACTCTCTACATGGGATACGGCACCGCCGCGTGCAACGGCACGTATAACCTTAGCGGCAATGGGATGCTTTCCGCAAACGAGGAGTTCGTCGGCTACACCGGCAGCGGCAGCTTCCTGCAGTCCGGCGGGACGAACAATGTTTTCGGACTGTACTTGGGATACAACGCGGGCAAAAGCAGTAGCTACCAGCAGTACTTCTCCAACAGCAGCCTGTTGAACGCGGGCAACGAATTCGTCGGCTACTCGGGCAGCGGCAGTTTCCAGCAGTACGCCGGGAGCAATGCGGCGATCGCCCTCACACTCGGATACCAGCCCGGCAGCTACGGCTTCTATTACCAGAGCGGCGGCAGCCTCTCCGCGACGAGCGAATACGTCGGCTTCTCCGGGACCGGCTTGTTCCAACAGCAGACCGGGACGCACACGGTTTCGTCCGAGTTGGACGTGGGATACAGCGCAGGCGGCAACGGCACGTTCGACCTGAACGCCGGCGTCCTGACTTGCCAGGGGAATGAAAACATCGGCTACTCCGGAACCGGCCTTTTCTCGCAGACGGGCGGGAACCATAGCGTCTCTTCCAATCTTTCACTGGGATACACGGCCCAGGGCAACGGCACGTACATAGAGGGCTTTCCCAATAGCAGTCTTACCGCGGGAACGGAAACCATCGGCTACTCCGGCACCGGCAGCTTCTTTCAGAACAACGGAACCAACTCCGTCAACGCGTTGTACATCGCGCTCGGCGCAACAAGCAGTGGAACGTATCAACTGAACGCGCCGGCTGTCCTTTTCGCCGCGACGGAAACGGTGGGTGGATCGGGCATCGGCGACTTTTGATCAGTATGGCGGGACGAACAGCGTATCCGGAAGTCTCGTCCTGGGAGCCTCCGCCTTTTCCTCGGGGGTTTACGATCTTCACAGCGGACTGTTGAAACTCGGCGGCCTGACCCACTACCTCAACGAAGGAGGGTTGGATATCAGTTCCGGCACCGTCCAGGCCGGTTCGAGCTTTGCCACCAATGTGGCGATCCTGCTCTACACGTCGGGGAGCTCCGGCGTTTTCGACTCCCACGGCAATTCGCTGACCTTGAACAGCCTTATCCAGGGCTCGGGCGGCCTGCAAAAGGTGGGCGCGGGCGCACTGACCCTGACCGCCGCTAACCTCTATAGCGGCCCGACAACGCTCGTGGCCGGCACGCTGGTTATCGCGAATTCCCAAGGCTCGGCAACCAGTAGTTCCACGGTGACGCTCAACGGCGGCATCCTCGCCGCTGGACCGTCCGGCGGCACTATCTCCGGCCCGGTGCTGGCGGGCAACGCCGCGCACACGGTTGCCCCGGGCTCCGGCCTCTCTCCCGGACAGTACGGCACGCTGAACCTTCTCGGCGGACTGACGACCAACCTCTACTCCACGCTCTTGTACAACCTCAACCTGGGCTCATCGGTCGGCGTCGGCGGCAACGGCGACAACATCTACGGTGGCGACCTGATCAACCTCGGCGGCTCGACGTTGACGGTCAGTGGCGGCAACAACCAAGGCGGCCAGATTGCCTTCACGGTCAACCCAATGCAACCGGGCGATTACCGGTTGATTCACAACGCCGGCGGCAGCCCGAATTTGAGCGGCTTCAATCTGCCCAGCCAGAGCGGCATGACCTACATGTTGTCAACGGCCGTAGACTTTGGCTACATCGACCTTGTCGCCGCCGGCACGAGCATGGGGGCCAGTAGCGGAACCTGGACCTCCGCCTTCAGCGGAAGCTGGGGCACGCCCAACAATTGGTCGGGCAGTCAGATCCCCTCTAGCGGCACGGTCTATTTCCCTGACGGCCCCGGCGGGCCGATCACGGTCACGCTGGACGGTAACCAGTCCGCCGCCGCGCTGTCGTTCAACGCCACGCACGGCAACGGCTACTTTCTCGACCAGGGCTCCGGCGGCGCTTTGAGCCTGGGCACCTCGGCCGGCGCCGCCATCACCGTCGCCGCGGGCGCTCATATTATCTCCGCGCCGATGGCGCTGGAAGGCAACTTGTCGATCGGACTCGCCAACGGCGCCACACTGGAGCTCGCGGGCGTAATCAACCAGGCCACGCCGCAAACGCCGTTCGGAGTCACACTCAACGGGCCCGGCCTGCTGATTTTCGGCGGCACCGGCGCTTGGAGCGGCGATACAAGGATCAACTCGGGCACGTTGCAGATCGACGCCGGCGGCCAACTGCCCGCCGCGAACGAGTATGTCGGCACGGGCAGCACTGTGGCAACCGTCGTTCAAAACGGCGGCAGCAACGTCGTGTCCGCCGGCGGGGACCTCCAGGGCTTTCTCATGGGATACGGCAATGGCAACGCCTACTACAACCTCAATGGCGGCCTGCTCAACGCGGCAAACGAGTTCATCAGTTGGTCGGGATACTCCGTCTTCACGCAGACGGGCGGGACCAACCAGGCCGGCTATCTCTCCGTGGGAACCTTTTACAACGGCAACTATTATCTCAGCGGCGGCCTGGTTACCGCCAACATCGAAGACATCAACGACAGTGCCCTGAATGGCGCGTTCGCGCAGTCGGGCGGGACCAACCAGGTCGCCACCAATCTGAGCGTCGGCTTCCTGCGCGGCGGGTCGTACACCATGTCCGCGGGCGTTCTTTCCGCGGCCAATGCCTACGTCGGCTTCGGCAGCAGTGGCGAGGTCTTCCAGTCGGGCGGAAAATGGTCGATTTCCACCGCGCTCTACCTCGGATACCAGCAGAGCCAATACGGTTCGTATTACTACCTCAGCAACAGCGGCCTGCTTACCGCGCCAAATGAATACATCGGCTACAGCGGTACGGGCACGTTCAACCAGAGCGGCGGAACGAATGCCCTGCCCGCCGGCAACTTGTACCTGGGCTTCTATCCGGGCGGCAGCGGAACGTACAACCTGTCCGGCGGCGTGCTGGATCCGGTGACCGAGTACGTCGGCAATGGCGGCGCGGACAACGGCGGCGTCGGCATCTTCTATCAGTCGGGCGGAACGAATACTTCCGCCAATATCAGCGTCAGCGGGGGCTATTATCTGCTAACGGGAGGACTGCTCCAAGGCACGGGCGGCGGCACGATAGGCGTCGTCAACGGCGGTTTTCAGTCGCCGGGAACCTTGGACCTCAGCGGCTACGCGGCGGTCGTGGCCGGCACTGGCGCCTGTTGGACCTCTCCGGAAACATCTTGAATACCAGCGGCGCATTGCTTTCCGTCGGCAGCGATTCACTCCTAATCGTGCCGCCGGGCTTCGATCCGGCGAGCTATGCCAGCTATTCCAACCAAGGAATGTTGCACACTTTGGGCTCGACCTTGAGCGTCTCATCCGGCACGGGATTCGGCGGATGGGGTGACATCGTCGATCCCGTCGCCTGCCAAGGGTCCATCCTTGCCACCCAAGGCGGCTGGATCAATCTCTACAACGGCCTGTCGCTCTCCGACCCGGGCCAAGTCAATTTGGGCACGGGAACCGTGCTCGTCAACGACACCAGCTTTTCGGGCATGACCGGCGGTGCGCTAACGGCGGCGCTGATGGTAGTTGGCTCCAACGGCACGGGCAGCTTCCCGCAGTCGGGCGGAACCAGCGTGCTGTCGTCTCTCTATCTGGGATACAATGCCAGCGACAGCGGCACGTATCTGCTGAGCGGAACTGGTCAACTCTCCGTAGGCTATGAAATCGTCGGCGTTGCGGGGAGCGGCACGTTCACGCAGACGGGCGGGACCCACTCGGTCGGCACGCTCTACCTGGGCCAAGGTAACGTGGGGACCTACAATCTCAACGGCGGACTGCTGAGTCTTTCCACCCTATACCAGGGCGGCGGCGCGGCCGCGTTCAATTTCAGTGGCGGCACGTTCCAGGCCGCCGCGGCCAATTTCCAGACCAGTGTGCCGATCACGCTCGCCACAGTGGGGAGCAATGGCGTATTCGACACCAACGGCAACGCCTTGACCCTCTACGGCCCGCTATCCGGTCCCGGCGGCCTCATCGTCGCCGGCTCCGGCACGTTGACCCTGGCCGTCTCCAACAGCTTCACCGGCACGTCGCTGATTTCCAATGGCACGCTGACGCTTGCCGACTCCAACGCGCTTTCGGGCAGCACGTTCGACACCACGGGCACGGGTGCGTTGAACCTGCAAGGGGGCATCGGCGGCTTTGCCTTCGGCGGCTTGCAGGGCTCCGGCAGCCTGCTGTTGACCGACGCTTTCGCCACGGACGTGGCCTTGACCGTCGGAGGGAACAATGCCAATACCACGTTCTCCGGCGCGCTCAGCGATAGCAACAGCGGCGGCAGCCTGACCAAGGTCGGTACGGGAACGCTGACGCTCAGCGGCACGAACTCGTACATGGGCGGCACGATAGTCGCGGACGGTACGCTCGTCGTGACCAATAGCGAGGGGCTTGCCGACGGATCGAACGTGACCGTCGGCGACCCCACGATGTTCCCGGCGCCCATCGTGCCCGGCGCATCCAGCCCAGTGCCGGAACCGTCAACGTTGGCGCTTTTGGCCTTCGGCCTTTGGACTGCGGCGATTTACCGCCGCTTTTCGTCGCGGCGGAGCTCATTGATGACATCTCGCGGCCGGCGGGGTCGGACCAAACAGGCGCGTTGCATGCCGCGCACCGAGTTGAGCGAATAGAACTCGTCGCACGTCTCCAGCAGAGCCAGCGGAATCACCTGCTGGCAAAGTTTGCCTTCTGCGATCAATCGTTCGCGGTGCGTGCCGGCCAGCAAACCGCAAGAGACCGGCGGCGTTCAGAGATCATCTGCTATGCGCACGACGATGACTGGGCGAGGCAATTCCACGTTTGGACGATGGCATGGGACAAGCAGAAAGTGGACCTGCTCTTGGACGGCAAGCAGATGACGCATTTCGCTATCGCCGACGACAACGAGTCGGCGAAAGCGGCGTTCCGAAATCCGCATTACATTCTCTTGAATCAGGCGATCGGCGGTACGCAGGGCGGCGACCCGTCCAAGACGACATTTCCCGTGCGGATGGAGGTGGACCGGGTCCGCGTTTACCAGAAGATCACCTCTGGCAACTGATGAACGGCCGCTTCGCGCCTGCCGCGCAAGTGCGGCAGGCGGCCGTAAGGAGACCTCGTCAACTCCGCAACGTGCTTATCGCTACGACTTTCGCTTTCGCCAAACGTAGCCCAGCAGGCCGATGGCGGCGACGCCGAACACGGCGAAGGTGCCGGGCTCGGGAGTAGTGCTTGTGATCACGAAGGCTTGATCCATGGAGAGCACCCGCGTAGGGATGGCCGCTCGGATAAACATTCGGCGTCCAGGGCGCGACCAATGCGCCGTTGAACCCGGCGGTGTCCGCGTACACCGAGTCGTCCATGAAATGCGGTGTGACTTGCGGGTTGGTTGTCTTCCAACCGAAGAAGGCGCTCGTGTCCAGCGGCACGGCCTGAACGTCGAGCCAGTAAATCGTCCCCTGCTGTTGTACAAAGGGGTTGGGGATGTTCTCGAAGTTGTACTGGTAGTCAGTAGAGTCGGTGCCAATAACCTGGTGAAGATTTGGGTCGTAGAAGCCCTCTTGGCCGGTGCTCCAGACCCGGGAGGTGAATGTCCCGGTGCTAAACGTGCTCGACCACAACGTGGCCCCAGGCTGGCTAAAGCCGCCGGTGGGGGGCGCGGGGATGTTCGCGTCGATGCTGAGTTTGAAGAGGACATTGTTCGGATTGCCCTGGGGGAGAATATCGTTGAGCCACGAGCCCCAGATGTGTACGTCCGTGATCGGGCCGGTCTCCGTGCACTGGAAGTCGTCGGCGACGATCTTAAAAGCCGTGCCGGCGTTGGGAGTCTGCTGTCCGGCCAGCACGTCCAGCCCGGTGGGCGTGAGGTCGGGTAACTGGGGATAGTGCATCTTGTAAGGGTCGCCCACATTCCAGTCGGCTTGCGCCGTCGCGGCAAATAGCGAGGCGGTCACGGCCAATGAAATCCACAATAGACAATAACTCTTAACTTGCGATAACATAACTCGCTCCCTTCACTACAAAAACGTGGTAAAATCGCCGATTCGCACGCTGCGACCGGCACGATGCTTAAAAGCCTGGAAACGTTTGCCACGGACGACAGTCAAGGGAAACCGGGCCCAGCCAAGAAATGGCGCGCGGTGCTAAGCTCGCTCGAGCGTCGCCGTGTTGAGCCAACTACGGACGCGACAGACGAAACAAACTCCCGCCGGAGTTGCGCTGCTGCGGCCGAGTGGCTCGCGATACTGCGCTGCCTGCTGGATACGTTGTTCTGCGTGAACGGCTGCAAAACCGTTTGCAACCTGCTTGGTGGAAAAGGAACGTGAAAAGTTCCCAAGCTCCCTTGCCACGCCACCGTTCACAGTACCAAGTTTTTCTTTTTTGGCAAGCCTTTTGCGCATTCGTACAACGGAATTCTTTAAATGCCGATTATTCGCACCCTGCATCAAACCATTTGTCGCCTGGATTCCAGGTCGATATGGCGCAGAGTTTGATCATTCTCTTCGAGAAGGCAGCCATTGGTACTGAAATCATGTACATTTATACTGGGTGCGGCAGAATGCACGTATAAACGCTTACAGCATTCTTCCAGTCGGCAGCAAGCGGCGCCCGACTGCACAATGGAAGAACTCGTCAGTTCGCCAGAACGTCCCGCGGCAACCGCGGCCCAACGAGACATGCCCGTTGCATTCCGCGGACCGAGTTGAGGGAGAACAATTCGTCGCACTCGTCCAGCAATTCCAGCGGAATCGCATGTTCAGATAGTTTGCCGTCGGCCAATAACCTTGCGCGATACGTTCCCGCCAATAGCCCGCAGGAAATCGGCGGCGTCCAAAGCTCATTTCCTATGCGCACGGCGACGTTCGCCCGGCAACTCTCCGTCACTTCGCCGCGCTGATTGTAGAGCAAAACGTCGTCGCCTTCCGTGCAGCCTGCGCGGGCGGAATCATAGGCTTGGCGATGCGTCGTCTTGTGATACAAGAAAACATCCGACGCGTCGACGGGATGTGCAGCAAGTTCCATGCGGACTGGTTCGCGCAAGTCGCCGTTCGACCCGCGGCGCCGCCTCGGTCGCGACGAGGCCGGCACGGTCAATCAACAAGCGGACCTTGTGCGGCTGTGGCGGCAGGCCGGACGCCAGCACGTTCAAGGCCGCGCGGATCTCTTCCGCGTTGCACGGGAAGTCGAAATAGTCAGCCGAACCCATAAGCCGTCGGAGATGCTCTTCCAGCAGCCAGAATCCGCCTTCGGGCGTCCACAGCATCGATTCCAGCAGCGAGAACTCGGGCCGATGTGCCGTGAGAATGCGTGCCTTCAGCAGGCACTCCGCGTATTCGCCCTCCGGCGTCGAGTCCCAGACCACGCCGCCGCCGACGCCATATTCGGCCAGTTGCCGGTCCTTGTCCACGAGCACCGTGCGGATGGCGACGTTGAACCTGGCGCGGCGGCCCGGCGCGATCAGGCCGATGCTGCCGGTATAAACCTGCCGCGGCGCAATCTCCGTTTCGGCGATGATCCGCATCGTATTGGCTTTCGGAGCGCCCGTTATCGAGGCGCAAGGAAACATGGCGGCGAAAATCTCGGCGAGCGGCGCCCGCGTCTCGGCCGACACGCAGGAGGTCATCTGCCACAATGTCGGATAGCGTTCGACGCGGAAGAGGTCGCTGACCCGCACGCTGCCGACTCGCGCGATGCGGCCGAGATCGTTGCGCATCATGTTGACAATCATCGCGTTTTCCGCCCGGTCTTTCTCCGAAGCCGCCAGCGCCGCCGCCCGCTGGCGGTCTTCTTCCGTCCAGCGTCCGCGGGCAGTCGTGCCCTTCATCGGCCGGGTGACGATGCGTTCCCCTTGCAATTCAAAGAACAGTTCCGGCGAGGCCGAGCAAACGGCAAAGCGCTCGGTCTCGATGTAGGCCGCGTAGGAAGCCGCCTGCGCTTCGACAAGTTCCAAAAACATCTCCCACGGATCGCCCGCCGGCTGACGCAAGCGGAAGGAATAGTTCACCTGGTAGGTCTCGCCGGCGGCGATTCTCTCGCGCAATCGTGCGACCATTAAGGCGTATTCGCCGGCCGTGACGGATGGCTGCCACGGCACCGGCTCGCGAGGAACCGTGGGGCAATTTGCCAAGTTGCCGCGCAGATTGGCAATCTGCTCCACTCTCTCGAAAAGCCCGAACCAAACGAGCGGAAAGCCGGCCGATTCGCGCACGACCAACGCCCGATCGAAAGCCGGCGCCGCCTCGTAGCTGAGGAAGCCGGCCGCGTAAAGTCCGCGCGACTCGACGAGCGTTTCCACGCGGCGCAAGCAATCCATCACTTCGTCATTGCCGCTCGCTTTGGACCACCGCGCGCGGTTCGGCGAACCTCTGCCACACACCGGCTGCGGCATCATAGACAACAACATGTGGAAGCGAGTGCGGCATTATTTCGGCTTGCCGTTTATCATTTCCAGCGCGCCAATTGCCGCCGCGCGCACGCGCGGGTCGTCGTCCGTCGCGGCCGACTCCAACGTCGGCACAAACTCGGTCGCGCCCAGTCCGATCTTGCCCAGGGCGGTTGCCGCGGCGGCCCTTCGCACGGGATCGTCGTCGTGGAGCATCGCGGCCAAGCCGACGGCGGCCGGTTCGGCCGCAAGGCCCATGTCGCCAAGCTTTTCGGCCGCCGCGATGGCCGCCGGGGCGTCCTCGCTCAAGACCGCCTGGAGCAACGGCTTCAAGGGGCCGCGCGCCTCGCGCCGTGCCTTGCCGGCAAGCTGGCGGACGTCGATCTGTTTGGCGGCCAGCTTGGCGCGGCTGCGGATCATTGGATCGATATCTTTTGCGCCGACGGTTTCCAAGGTCGGCAGCGCGTCGCGGGCAGCCGGTCCGATGCGGCCCAATGCGTCGATGGCGTGCCGCTGCGAGGTGAAGTCGTGAGAGGCGGCTAGTTTGGCCAGTTGCGCGGTCGCCGGCGCGCTGTCGTTGCCGAGGCTGCCCAGGGCGTCGATCGCATCGAATCGGACCCAGCGATTCTCATCGTCCAGCGCCGTCACCAGTTCATCCCGCGTCGCGCAGCCCGCTCGGCCCATCGCTTGAATGACGGCGGCGGCCGCCGCGCGAACTTTCGGCTCGGGCGAACGCAAGCCTTCGCCAAGCCCCGCTGCGTCATCTTGGCCCACTTCCGCGAGGCCGCGAACCGCGGCGAGAACGAACTGGAAATCCTCGCCGTTGCCCGGGTCTCGCGATATGTGGTCCAGCGTCTTTACGACGGCGGACGGGCCAAGGCCGACAATAGCGCGGTGCCGCTTCACGGCTGGATTCCTCACCGCCGCTGTCCAACTTCGGCCACCAGAATTCAACGCTCGCCCTCTCGGCCGCCGCCCGGCGGGCATCCAGCCAGGGCCGGATGCTCCGCGCGAGCATGATCGCGCCGATCAGCATCAAAATGAAGAGCACGAGAATCACCAGCAGCCAAGCCAGCGGCGAGCGTGACGGCCGCAGGGCATCCGCGCAATGGGACGCCGTCGGCTCGGGTGGATCCCCCGGCGTTTCGCGGGGAAGGATCGAACTCTGGCTAACCGAAACGCTGGAAGTGCTCTCGTCATCGCCCCACGGCGCGACGGTTGACCAGCGCTTGGCTGATTCTTCCGGCGGGCCGGCCGACCAGCGGCGACTCTCCTCGATGCCGCCCGGCGGCGCAATGGCGATTGGCGGCGGCGGCACCGCCGGGTGCAGCGCCGGCGGCGGTTCCACCGCCTTGCCGCAACTTTGGCAGACGAACGAACCATCGCTACGGGCGGCGGCCTCCGTGTTCGCCGCGCCGCAATAGGGACAACGGATGAGGGTCATCGCCTCTCATTTCTCAACGCTGAACTTGTAAACCGTCGATTCTTTGTAGGTCTCGCCCGGCTTGAGGACCGTGGTGGGGAAGTCCGGATGGTTGGGCGAATCGGGATAGTGCTGCGTCTCCAGACAGAAACCGTAGTGCTTCTTGTAGTCCTTGCCACCGCCGCTGATCGAGCCGTCGAGGTAGTTTCCGACGTAGAACTGCACCGCCGGCTGCGTCGTGGAGACCTCCATCACGCGGCCGCTGGTCGGTTCCACCACGCGGGCGGCCGGGCTCAGGCCGTCTCCGGTGCGATTGAGCACATAGCAATGGTCATAGCCGCCTTCGTTCTTGTCCAGGTTAAACGGCGGCATGTCCTTGCCGATCGCCTTCGGCTTGGTGAAGTCGTAGGGCGTACCCTTCACTGGGTCGAGCTTGCCCGTGGGGATCAGCGTGTTATCGACCGGCAGGATATGGTCGGCGTTGATCATCATCTCGTGCTTGAGGATGTCGCCATTGCCGGCCCCGGCGAGGTTCCAATAAGTGTGGTTCGTGAGGTTGACGACCGTGTCCTTATCGGTCGTGGCCTCGTAGTTCATCTTCAACTCGTTCTTGTCGGTGAGACTGTAGGTGACTTTGACTTTGAGGTTGCCCGGGTAGCCTTCCTCGGTGTCGGGACTGGTGCGAGTGAACGCGACGCCAACCATGCCCGCCGCCTTCACCTCCTCGGCCTTCCACACGACCTTGTCAAAACCCTTGATGCCGCCGTGCAGGGCATTCTCCTTGTTGTTCGTGGCCAGTTTGTATTCCTTGCCGTCCAGCGTGAAGCGGCCCTTGGCGATGCGGTTGCCGTAGCGGCCGACGGTCTGCGCCAAAGTAGGGCGTGGTCGGCTTGCCGTCCTTCATCTCCATGTAGTCGGCCAGCGAGTCGCGATAGAGCGAGACGTTTTCCACCTTGCCGTCGCGGTCGGGCACTTCGACCGCGGTGATGATTGCGCCATAAGTGATCAACTTCACTTTCATGCCCGCGGGATTGGACAGCGTGTATTGTTCGATCTCGGTTCCGTCGGGCATTTTGCCGTAAGGCTCTTTGGTAATGCTCATCGTCTTTTCTTCGCTGGCGGATGGGTTGGGGGTTGGGTGTTCATCGGCGGACTTGTCGGCGGAGGATTTTTCCGCGGGGGCCGGCTTGCCGGTCGTGTCTCCTGCCTGGCTGCCGCTGGGTTTCTTATCTTTATCCGTCTTTACTGGCTCGTCGGAACATCCAGCAAGAGTCAACGTGGCGGCCAGTAGCAATCCGAGGCTTTGACCCAGGAACTTGGTCATGGTGAGTCTCCTTGTTTTGACATTTGTTCAATGACTTCGATGCTTTTTTTCGCGTCGGCGTTCTGGGGGTCGAGTTCCAGGACCTTCCTGAAATCGGCCAACGCGCCGTCGTAGTCGCCCAGTTTGAAGTTCACGAAGCCGCGGTTGGAGTAGGCGGCAGTGAACTTGGGATCGAGTTCGATCGCCTGGCTGTAGTCCACGGCGGCCTTCTCCATTTCGCCTTTGCGGCGAAAGGCCAGCCCTCGATTGTAATGCACTTCGGGGCAGCGTGGATAGAGGAGGACCGCTTTGTCATATTCCGCCACCGCGTCATCGAGTTTTTCCTCCTTGTGCAGGGCGACACCCTTGAGGTAATGTTCGCGCGCCTCGCCCTTGTATTTGGCCAGGGCTGTTTCCAACTGCGCGACGTTCCCAGTGCCTTTGGATTCTGGGCCGGCCGAATCGGGGTTGACGTCCCATTTCTTGTAGCCGTCGGCATCGCGGGGTTCGAGGCGGATTGTTTCGCGGTAGTCAGCAAGGGCCTCGTCGGTTTTCCCGGTCTTTAATTCGACAATCGCCCGATGAAAGTGAGTCTCGGCGTTTTCGGCGTCCAATTTGGCGGCCTCGTTGAGGTCCGCAAGGGCCTTGTCGAATTGCTGCTTGCGGGCGAAGATGATGCCGCGGCGAAGGTAGGCCGCGCCATCCATCTTGCTTAATTCGATCGTCCGGTCGAGGTCGGCAAACGCGCCGTCGAAATTCGTCCTTGAGCCCGCGGATGAAGCCGCGCTCGCGAAGGGCGTCGCTGTACTTGTCGTTGAGCTTCAGGGCCTGTTCGTAGTCGGCAAGGGCCTTGTCCTGCTCCCCGCGTCGATAGCGGCAAAATCCCCGCGTGAACCAAGTGGACGGCTCGTCGGGCGCCAGCGTCACGGCGCGATCAAGATCGGCCAGGGCGTGGTCGAGATCGTCGTTCATCGTGCGGGCGTGCCCGCAATCGGTCCAAGTGTCCGCGTCCTTCGGATCGAGCTTGAGCGACCGTTCGTAATCGGAGATCGCCATGTCCCAGTCGGCCATCTTGGAGAAGGCGGCGCCGCGGCTGTTGTAGGCGGCGGCGTCTTTTGGGTTCAATTCGACCGCCTTGTTCAGGTCAGGCAGCGCTTCGCGGGGATGGCCGGACATCGCCCGGGCGAAGCCGCGATCGCGATAGGCGTCCTCATATTTGGGGTCGAGGCGGATCGCTTCGTCGTAATTGGCGACCGCTTTGTCAAAGTTGTTCAGGCGAAACCAGGCGAAACCGCGATTGAAGTGCGAAAACGGCTGCTTGGGGTCGATGGCAATGGCCGCGTCGAAATCGGCGATTGCCTTTTGCCACTCGCTCTTGTTGATGTAGGCAAGTCCCCGGCCGCCGAGCGAGGCCGAGTCCTTGTCGTTCGCCTGGATGGCCTTGGTGAAGGCAGCGATGGCGTCGTCGTATTGGCCCTTATCGAGCAGGGCGGAGCCTTGCTTGAAAAGGTCGTCCGTTGTATCGTCCGCACGGGCGCCGAGCGGCGCTGCGGCTAAGGCGGACGCAATTGCCAGGGAAAGGACTATCACGCGGACGGGCCGTTTCGTCATCTTTTCATTCCTCCGTGCAAGCATTTTTCCTTTGTAACCAACCGGAATTGATAGGGCCAGAGCCAATGACGCCATAATCTTATGCTTTTTCTGGGCAAAACTCCAGACGAGGCAAAGAACGAGCCAGTTGTTATAATGGAATGCCATGAAAAGCCCTTTCCCAGGAATGGACCCCTATCTGGACGCGCATTGGCCGGACGTGCATCCACGGTTGATCGTTGATGCGTCCAACCTGCTTCAGGGCCAATTGGGCGAGAGTCTCGTCGCCCGAATTGAGGAGCGTCTTATCGTTGAGGATCCCTTTTCCGGCGTCAGCCGCCGCATCGGTCCCGATGTTCGCGTTGTGGAGCACGGCATCGGCAGTTCGACCGCCGAGCCACTGGGCGGGGTCGCCGTGGCGGAGCCGATCGTGCTTAGCTCCGAAGCCGAACCGTTCGCCCAGCGATACGTCGAAATCATCGACTTGAGTACGGGCGGACGAGTTATCACGGTGATTGAGTTCGTATCTCCCACCAACAAAACGCCGGGCGAAGGTTTGGAGCGATACGTGCAGAAGCAGTCGGAGTGCCGCAGCGCGGGCGTCAATCTCGTTGAGATCGACTTGACGCGGCAGGGCCGGCGGCAGCTTCTTGCCCATCGCTGGTGCGACGCCCATCTTTATGACAGCACTTATCAGGCTTCCATCTGGCGGGCCGCGGCGGCGCATCGAGTGGAACTTTATCCCATTCGCCTTGCGGATCGATTGCCGGCGCTCGGCATTCCGTTGCGACCGTCCGATCAAGATGCGGTGTTGGATCTTCAGACGCTCGTTGACGGGGTATACGCCGCATCTCGCTATGATCGCACAACGGACTACCGCCGCTCGCCCGATCCGCCGCTTTCCGACGAAGAAGCTGCCTGGGCCGATGCCATCCTCAAGGCGG
This sequence comes from uncultured Planctomycetia bacterium, assembly GCA_963707295.1. Classification (GTDB taxonomy): domain Bacteria; phylum Planctomycetota; class Planctomycetia; order Pirellulales; family Thermoguttaceae; genus JANXQG01. Next base: position 1,490,358 of record CAVPPL010000004.1, on the reverse strand, counting down.
TGGGCAAACGATGAACGAAACTTGTAATTCAAAGACACTGACATGAAACGACCACAAACTACTATATCTCGCCGAACGTACTTGAAAACCGCCGTGGCCGGAGTGGCCGCGTGTGCCGTGGGATCGGGTTTCGCCGCCAATTCGAAGCTGCAACATGCCTGCATCGGCGTGGGCGGCATGATGGGCGGCGGAAACCTCGGCTCGTTCCTGGACCAACCGCGCGCCGTCGTCGCGGCCATTTGCGACGTCGATGACGCCATTCTGGCCGCCGCCGCGGCACGCGCCGCCGATGCCCGCAAGTACTCCGATTGGCGCGAAATGCTCGACCGCGAAGGCGACCGCATCGACTCGATCAACGTGACCGTGCCCGACCACATGCACGCCGCCATCAGCATGGCCGCTTTGGCGAAAGGAAAGCACGTCTATTGCCAAAAGCCGATGGCCCATGACGTGGCGGAAGTTCGGGCGATGACCGCGGCCGCCGCCAAGGCTCGGACTGCCACTCAATTGGGCAACCAGTTCGGATCGAGCATCGGCGAACGGGCGGCGATCGAACTGCTTCGCCGCAACGTCATCGGCCCAGTCAAGCACGTCGTGATGATGGCCCACCGCGGTGGCATCGAATGGGTGCGGCCGGCCGGACCGCGGCCCGCCGCCAGCGCCGTGCCTTCGCAGCTTCACTGGGACCTCTGGCTGGGCACCGCGCCGAGCCGGCCATACGCGGCCGGCTATCATCCCAGCGCATGGCGCGGCTGGCTCGATTTCGGCACCGGTTGGCCGGGCGACATCGGCTGCCACCTCTTCAACGTTGCCTACCAGGGGCTGGCATTGACCGCGCCGGCGACGGTACAGGCCCAAGTTCAAGAATCGTGGGTCAAATCGCCTATCCGACGCGCCGAGACCTGGCCGCAAAGCAACCACATCACGTGGACCTTTCCCGGCACGGCCCACACCGCCAAAGAGCTGGTGGTGGAATGGTATGACGGCGAGTTCGTGCCGCCGCCTGACATTCTCAAGCGGATTGAAATCCCCAACTTCCAGCCCAAGGAGTTGACGCTGTTCATCGGCACGGAGGGCGTCATGTTCTGGCCGTCGGGCGGCGGGCCGCAGCTTTGGCCCAAGGCGAAGTTCGAGGGTATCAAGCGGCCCGCGGTCGCGAAGCTGGACCATTTCCAAAGCTTTGTCGACGCCTGTCACGGCGGGCCCAGCCCCAAGAGCGAGTTTTCCCGCACGGGCCCGATGTCCGAGGTCGTCCTGCTCGGCACGGCCGCCGTCCGCGCGGCAGGCCAACTGCTCCACTGGGACGCGGCAATCATGAAGTTTCCGAATTGCCCGGAAGCAGAAAAGTATTTGCGGCGGACGTATCGGGCTGGGTGGTAGCGGTCCCTTTGAACGATACGCGGTCGAAATGCGTATGTACGAGGAAGAAACAAATTTACTGGCACAGCTTCACAAGCTGGCTTCTCGCCAAGACGAGAATTTCCTTACGGAATCGTTCGCACATCTCTTGCGGCATCTGCGGGAACACGAACCACAAGCAGCACTTGATGTGCTCTGTCGGCTTACGGGGTTAAGTATTGATCCCGAAGTTGTTTGCCGTAAGCGTTTAACAATCACCACTCAAGTGAAAACTGATCACGGGCGACCCGACGTTGAAATAGCCGTTCAAGGTCGTCTCAGAGTCTTTATTGAAGCAAAAGCAGAGTCCGGCTCGCGTAAAGAGCAACTGAAGCGATACAACGACGAATTGAACAATTCTCGTGTTCTCCAAAAAGCTCTAGTGCTTTTGACCCGTTATCCGGACGAGATATTCTGTGCCGACAGGCACCGCCGCTGGTATCAGATTTCAGAGTGGCTGGAGGAATGGCAAGAACGCCTTGAAAATGCGGATTGCAAGTTCCTAGTAAAGCAATTCGTCGAGTTTTTGAAAATAAGGAACATCGCGATGGAAGAAGTGACAAGAGAGTTGGCTGATGGCCTCAAGTCGCTCGGGAACATCATGAAAATGTTGGACGAGGCGATCAGCGCGACCACCGGCAACGCTGACTGCGCTAAGTTCAAGGACGATCAGGATTACATCGGTTTTTACTTTGACGAAAAGCGTTTCTTTATTGGCATCGGTTACGAGGAACCGGAGACGCTATTGTTCGATACGGAACCGCGATTTCGGATATGCAATGATGCCAAGGAAAAAGTGGACTGTGGCGAGGTGAAGTCTGACGAAGATGGTCCGTATTGGAAGTGTGAATTAAAGCTATACTCCGAGGAGATTCGGTTTTTTCAACTTCCCAAGAACGAGCAATTAAAGTGCCTTGAACGGTTTCTCACTAAATGCTTGGCGGTAACTGAATCCATCAAAGATCGTTAACGCGTGAACGAACCGCTGACGCGGCATCCGACGCCCGTGCTAATCTTGTACATGCGGCCGGCGGGACGCCGGTAATTTCCGCCACGATCGCCTTCATAAACAGCCGCCGGCAATCAGCAACTGCCGAGTGCCGAGGTTGGCAGTGCCGACCGCTGGCCACGTGCGGAAATAGCGGCATTCGGGGCCCGTCGCTGCGATCACATTGGCTAAAGCGGATCAAGATTCCCGCACCGCTGTTCATAGGCAGTACGAAAGGCAAGGTGTATAATCGGCAAGTAACTGGTTTACGTTGAAAGAACACAACCACGATGGCAACGATCACTGCGGTAATCTGTTTCGCGTCAGCAACAGGACCGAACGGCGTCGTTTACCGTGGCCCAGCTTGCAGCAAAGCGCAAGCGATTGCTTTTCGCGCTGCGGGAAATGACATCGTGGTCTGTGACGGATCGATTGCCGATAACCGAATGCTGGCGAAGGAGATTGAAGAGGCAATCGTCGGAGTCGGCAATGCTAAGGAAGATCCGCCGCATGTGATTTCGGCTGGGCAGGATGCGCTGCCTCACTTTCAACCCAAAGTGCGACCGCCGCAGGGACACACCTTCTTCGAAACCAGCAACCGGAAGGCAAAGTTATGAAATACCTGACTCCTGAACTCTATGTCAAAGTTAACGAGGCCAAGAACGACGAAGTGGAGGGCCTTTACCAGCAATGGAGCGCGGCTGGGGCGAACGCCCGCGCACACCTCCAGCAGATCAAACACAAACTACCGCCGAAAATGCAGCAGTTCTATGAGACGCTTTGCCTTCACGATGCGGAATTCCTTGGCATGAACACGTCCGGTGGCGACTATGGGCTCGTACGCCGGTCGCGGTCATTAGTATTCGACAGGATAATCGACTGATCTGGCTCGTTTACGATCTCTACGAACTACCGATAACTACCACGCCGGTATCGTCCAACGCATTCGTGGGAATCTCAGATCGGCGCGAGTGGCTCTACGATGAAATCAGCGTCTTGGACGAACCCAAGTGCCGTCACGAAATTCTTCTGAATACGGGTGAAGTAATTGAACTGGTATTCTTTCAGTTCGACTTGTTCGTTCACCACAGTCCGTCGCACGCGCTTCACGCGCAAGCGGCACAGTTGGTATAGGTCGACATTCTGAATACTTATCTGAAACCCAGTAAAGCCGGGATTCAAACGTGGGTCTCAATACGACAAATAGCCCAAGTGCAATTCAGCATGGCGAAGATTCAACTGGATGCGATCGTCGTACGACATCGGGCCGAACGCCGGGCTGTCGAACTTTGCCTCGTCGCGGTCCTGCAGTCGTTTCAGCGCGGCAAGCAGTCGTTCGACCGCGGCCGCGCTCGGCATGTCATCTGTGCCGGCGGTGCCGCCCTTCACACCGGGGATTTTGACGCCTCGCGGCATCTGGCCTTTTAGCATCGCTTGCAAGCGCCACCGCAAGAACCAGCGGATAAAAAACGGCGGCGGGCCGATCGGATAGCCGGTGAAGCCATACTCGATCCACGCGGCAATGTGGGCCATGTTCTGGCCGGGCGTCCAGTGGCCGCAGGTGGTCAATTTGCCCGCGTCGTTTGCCGCGAGGATGCGGCGGACTTCGGCGCAACACTCGTCGAGGGAATTGAAGCGGAGCTTGCGATATTCGGCCATGATTTCAAGAGTCGTCACGTGAACGAAGCAATGAAGGATACAGTGTAGCAGACTTTTCTGATGTTTCAACGGACATTAATGATCTGCCAACCTGGCCTGTAGGCCGGGGGCAAGAAAATGGCCACCAAAGCCACAAAGAGGTTTTCTTTGTGCTCCTTGTGCTCTTCGTGGCTAGAAATCCGCCGTCGAACAGCTAAAATGCGTTAATGAAAGCTCTCGTACTCACGAAATACAACCACCTGGAAATCCAGGAGTGGCCGCGGCCGGAGATCGGCCCGGACGAGGTGCTGCTGCGCGTGGCGGCGTGCGGCATCTGTGGCAGCGATATCCACGGCATGGACGGCAGCACCGGCCGCCGGCAGCCGCCGATCATTATGGGCCACGAGGCGTCCGGAACCGTCGCCGAGGTCGGCGGCAATGTTCGGGCATGGAAGCCGGGCGACCGCGCGACCTTTGACTCGACCGTCTACTGCGGCACGTGCTGGTTCTGCCGCCGCGGCGAGATCAATCTTTGCGACAATCGCCGCGTGCTGGGCGTATCCTGTGACGACTACCGCCGCCACGGCGCGTTCGCGGAATACGTGGCGGTCCCGCAGCATATTCTCGTGCCGCTGCCCGATAACGTCACTTTCGCGCAGGCGGCAATGATCGAACCGCTTCTCGATCGCGTTCCACGCCGTCAGCCTTACCCGAATCGCGTTGGGCGACACGGCCGTCGTCGTCGGCGCCGGCATGATCGGCTTGCTGGTGATCCAGGCCCTGCGGACGAGCGGCTGCGGGCAGATCATCGCCGTAGACGTTGATCGTGGGCGGTTAGACCTCGCACGCAAGTTTGAGGCGGATGAGGGTCTCGTTGCCAACGGGATGGACGTGGCCGCCGAAGTGCGTCGCCGCACGCACGCGCGCGGCGCTGACGTGGCGCTCGAAGCGGTGGGCATTTCGGACACGGTGCAAACGGCCGTCGCGTCGGTCCGCAAGGGCGGCCAGGTCACGCTCGTTGGAAACCTGACCCCAAAGATCGACTTCGCTTTGCAAGCGGCCGTTACGCGCGAGCTGACCATTCGCGGCTCGTGCGCCTCCAGCGGCGAATACCCGGCTTGCCTCGACATGATGGCCCGCGGTGCGGTCAACGTCGATGCGCTAATCAGTGCCGTCGCTCCGTTGGCTGAAAGGTCCGGCATGGTTTCAGCGATTGAAAACAGGTGGTGACGGGCTCATGAAGGTGATTCTTACACCATAAGGACTCACACGAATGGATCTCACCGGCAAGACAGCACTGGTCACTGGCGGCGGCAGCGGAATCGGGCTGGGAGTGGCGCTTGCCTTAGCTCGTGAAGGCTGCCGCGTCGCGATCAGCGGGCGGACCTGGGACCGGTTGGAGAAGGCCATCGCTCTATTTCCGGCTCAACCTCCGGTCCTCGCCTGGACTTGCGACGTGGCAAACCGAAACGGCGTCCGTGACTTGGCGGCTTATGCGATGGGCCAATTCGGGCGATTGGACATCGTAGTGAACAGCGCCGGCGTCAACGTCGCGCGGCGGGCGATGTCCGAACTCGATCCCGACGACTTCGACCGCATTATGGCCATCAACTGCACCGGCTTCTACAACGTCCTGCACGCCGTCCTGCCCGGCATGAGGCAGAATCGCTCGGGACTGATCGTCAACATCTCGTCGATCGCCGGCAAGCGGGCCTTGCCGCTGGCAGGGCCGGCGTATTGCGCATCGAAGTTCGCCGCCACGGCGCTCGGCACGGCCGTGGGTTCGGAGGAGCGCGCGAACGGCATCCGCATCACGAATATCTTTCCCGGCGAAGTTGACACGCCATTGCTCGAACAACGTCCCGTGCCGGTTCCCGCGGAAAAGCGCGCCGAAATGGTACATCCGGAAGACATTGCGCATTGCGTCGTCGCGTTGGCAAAACTGCCGCCAAACGTCATCGTACCGGAGTTGGTTATCACGCCAACGTATCAGCCGTATTCTTAACGCGACTTCGACAAGCTGTTCCCGTAGGGTGCGTGGAGCACGGCAGCTCTTGCGCTAAGGTGCGTTGCGCGGACCGCCCCAAACCACTGGTTGACGTTAGTCAAGGTTCGGCTCCGCGCGCAACCCACCACTTCAACTCCGACAAGCTGTTCGCGTAGGCCGAGAAGGACGATTGCCGCGCCTTCCCTGATCCACAGCGCGAGTTGCTGGGGTCGCGCGTGAAGCGGAACTTCCAGATTCTCTCGCCGCCGGATTTCATTGCCGAGTTCACGCACGACATTCCCGCCAAGGGCGCGCACCTGTTGCTAATTGCTTGCGATCGAATTATAATTTGCCTTCAATCCTCGCTCGAAATCTCTTTTCCGAACGGGACTATTGATTGGGAGGCGGCATGGGAGATCAATGGTACTGCGAACGCGGCGCGAAACGTTTCGGCCCCTTTTCACCAACTCAACTCAAGCAGTTGGCGCAAGGCGGCAAACTTCGTCCGACAGACCTTATCTGGAAGGAAGGGATGCCGAAAGCAGTGCCCGCCGGACAAGCGGCAGCATTGTTTCCCAGTTCGGCCGAGAAGAAACCGGCTGCTGGCGCTGCCCAGACGCGGCCGAAGCAGCTTCCTGCCGAAAGCGGGCAGATCGAATTCATTTATCGCAATTCGCTGCGCAAAATGATCGTGGCGACTCTCGTTCTTGCTGCTGCTGGCGCGTTCTTTGCTTACCTGGCTCTATTCGGCAATCTCCGCGTGATTGGAATTGCGCTGCCCGACGAAATCGGCAAGCCGATCTTGTGGCTTTTGGTCTTGTTCTTCTTCTTGGCCCCTTTGCAAGGGTTCTATTTTTTCATTCGTGATCGCTCGAATCCGCGGAAAGTCGTTCTCGGCTCCGACAGGCTCATGGTTCCGCAAACGAACATTTTCAATCGTGCTCGTTCCATTCCGTATGAATTAATTATCGAGACGAAGCTACTCCAAGTCGGTCGAACAAAGGCGCTTTCGATCAAGGATGCCAATGGCAAGGTCGAACTCGTCGCCGGCTTGTTGCCGAACCCGGCCGATCTGTTTACGATCCAAGACGTGTTGGCGCAGCTGTTGCGGCGACGGTAAACGAGGAGAAAGAGGGCAGGCGCGCTTATTGACAAGAGGCGCCGTTGATGGTAATCTCGCAGAATGCCACGTGCTGCGAGCGTTGCCCCCGGCGGAATGTTGTCCTACGCCTTGAATCGGGGCGTGGCCCGGATGGAGTTGTTTCCCTGTCACAAAGGCGCGCCTGTCCCCCTTTCTTTCCCCAAAACCTCGTTCCGATTCCTGCGGGGTCTCTTGCCAGCTCAAATTCTCCATGATTTTGAGGTGGTGGTGCAAATGCCTCGTCGTCGGTTCCTTCAAATTGCAGGTTTGATCACAGCGGTCTTGGCGTTGGGTATTTCTGCCCGACAGGTTTCCGCGGGTGATCCGCCGCGGCTCACTGCGGGTGAACGCACAAAACTCATCGGGGACCTCCAGTCCGGTGACAGTCACCGAGTTATGGATGCCGCCCGACGTTTGGCAGAGAAGCGCCCGCGACGAGCAGGCGGAGGCCATTTCTCAAGCACTCTGCCGCGCTATGAAAGTATCGAACGAATGGAATAGGGCAGAGCTCATTATTGCTTTGGCGGTCTGGAGCACGCCCGACTCCGAGCCAACGATTGTCGCCGCGGCAAAGGAAAAGAATATCTTCGTCAGCGATCCTGCGGTGCTACTGCTGGCGAAATTCAAGTCCACATCGGCCGCGAAAGCTGCTGCGGCAGGCTTAACAAACCCCCACACTCGCGACTCTGCGGCTACCGCCCTGACCGCCATGGGGCAGTTTGCCGAGCCTTACGTTCTCCCATTTGTTGACAGCCAGGACTTTGACTTGAAGAGGGCTGCGGTGCGTATTCTGGCCGATATCGGCGGCGAGAAAAGCCTAACCGCGATCAGGGACGAGCTTTCCAAAGCAACCTACGTGTGGACAAAAGTCGAGCTGCAACGCGCCATCAGCATCCTCGAGTCTCGTGCAAAAGGCTACTCCAGGGATTCTCCGGAGACGAGGCAGGCGGCCGCAAAGGCTGAACAAGAACGTCCTGAACGCTGATCAGGCGCAACGGAAGCCGCGGCGGCAAGATAGCGGAAACGGACCAAGCTTTCCGCTGCTAAGGCTAGGAATCGTTGCCGTGGCCCTCCTATGTTTTACGTTTGGCCCGCTGGCAGCGTACAAGGGTTTCCAGGCGTTGAAGAAGTCCACCGCGCATTGGTCAACGGCCATTCGAGCTTTTATCTGCGGTATCGTTCTGTTCGTTCTCAGGTTCGTTATGATCTATTCGCTCTTTACTTTTTGAGGACATTATCGTTGCGATGACGAAGTGAGCTAACTCCGCCTCCTTTGCCGCGATGTTCGGCGCGCATGCGTCGGCTGGCCGGGTAGTCGCTGTCGGCCAGCGGGAGCACGAGTTCCGGCGACACATGACTTGTTTATTCTGGGCCGGCAGGTTCGCCGCCCGCCACGCGGACTTCTCCGCCGAGGCGGAACACGCGCGGGCCGTTGCGCGGCTGCGCGAATCGGGCTCGAGTTACCGCGTTTCCGACAAGTACGACGGCAGCGCGGATCGCGCGGGCGCCGCCGTGGACGGAGCAACATTTACGCCGACCGCAAACGCGTCGCGAGGACGGCCCGATTCGTTCGCCCGCACGTAATAGAGGCGGATCGAACCAGTGCCCGGCTGGACCGCCTGGAAAACGAATGTGTACGTTCCCGGCGAAGCGGCGCCCGCCGGCGAGGGCGAGTATTGCGGTCGGACCGTCATCCGCAGAGCCTGCGTGTTCGCTGTGCCCGCCTGCCATTGATATCCGCTGGCCGGATTGCCTTGCAAGTGAATAAGGAGTACGTTGCCCACGCGGAGCCGGGCCATTTGGCCGTTATGCGAGCGGTTAATTTCCAGCGTCTGCACTTTGAACGTGGAGGGCGAGGGCGTAATTGGAAGCACCGGACCGGCTGCTGCAAGATTTGCCGGCAAGACGAGCGCCCGCCCCTGTCGAGAGTTCTGCGGGAGTGGAATCGGCATGAAGCCGTGCATACCCCAATTGGTCGTCGGAACCTCAACCCAATACATCGGTCCCCAGGGCGTGACGTAGTAATCGTTCACGTTGCCGCGCGGCAGCTTTTGGCCGTCGTAGGTCAGCCAACCCCAGCGGCCTTCGTTCCGCGTGCCGGCGCTGGTGATCTCCATGCGGAACTGCCACTTGCCGGAGGTGTACGTCCCCGGCCGAGTCGGATTGATCCGCTTGGGTTGCGGCGCGGCGGGAGACTCAAATGGTGTCGAACTTGCTGGACCAGGCAACAGGGCCGGACTCACGGCACGCGCCGACGGCGCAATCCTGGCGTAGTTGTAACCGCTTGCGGTTTCGCGCCGGTGCCTCCATCGTTGTTCGGGCTGCTATCAGCCGCGGGCGGCGCGGCCGGAGTGTTGGGATGAGCTTCGTCCATTTCCTTGTGCGGGCTCTGTTCCGGTAGAGAAGGACCGATCGGCGCCGTTTCAACTGCCGCCTCGTCCTTTTCACTGAGCTTGGCCAGGCAGTGCTCGCACTGGTGCCGCTTGCCGCTGCACTTGGGACAAAGCTGCAGCGCGCCGCTCGTGGTCGGCCCGCCGCAGTCGATGCATTTGCCCTGTGAATCGACAAACATCAGGTCCCGGCACTTGCCGCACATGGCGGCCAGAGCGGGCGAGGTGTACCCTGCGAAGAGGGCTAAGAAAACAAAAACGGCCGACAGGTTTTTGAAGACTCTTGGCTTCATGTTTAGCGTCCTTGCTATTCCTTGGACTGCGATGGCTTGCCATCGCTTTTCAAAACGGATAAAGTCCTCGTTCGCGGCATTGCGCAGTGCTGAAAAGCGGCGGCAAGCCGTCGCACTCCAAAACTATCCTACAAACTTGACGATCACCACCGTCACATCATCTTGTATCGGCTGGTTTTCGCAAAACTCATCGAGTGCGCCCCGCAACGCGGTAATTATTTCCTTGGCGGGCCGCTCGCGATGCGCCTGGATCACTTCCAAAGCCCGGTCCACGCCAAACCGCTGCCGCGTAACCGATTCCGCCTCGAACACGCCGTCGGTGAAGAGCAGCAGCAAATCGCCGGGCTGCAGCCTGATCGGCTCGAAGCGTCGGCACGACGCGTTCGCCTCGTCGACGCCCAGCGGCAGGCTCGTGCTGTCCAGCACGCGTCACGCTCCGATCGGCATGCAGCAGATAGCCCCGCTGGCCCGCGCTGGCGTAGACCATCGCACGTGCGTCGGATCGAGCCGGGCCATGGCAAGCGTGACGAAGTGGAAGTCGTGCGTGTCGGCCGCAAGCATGCGGTTGGCGCGGGTGAGGATCTCGCCCACGTCGCTCATGCCGATCGCGCAGCGTGCGCAGGCAGGCCCGCGTCTCCGACATCAACAGCGCCGGCCCCATGCCGTGGCTGCTGACGTCGCCCACCACCACGCCCAGGCAATCGCCCAGCATGGGGATGTAGTCGAAGTAGTCGCCGGCGGTGGCCTTGGCCGGATAGAGCGCGCCGGCAATGTCGAAACCGGGCAGCTGCGGCGCGGACGAACGGAAACAGCCGCTGCTGGATCTCCTTGGCGGCGCGAAACTCCTCCGAGGCGTCGCGGAGCGCCTCCTCGGCCTGTGTGCCGCCGCGTCCGCTCGATGGCGTAGCGGATCGAGCGGACGAGCAGGTTGTCGTCCACCTGGCCCTTGACCAGGTAGTCCTGCGCCCGGCCTGCACCGCCTTGAACCGCGATCGATTCGTCGTTGTAGCCCGACAGCACCACGATCGGCACGTCGCCGGCGTTGGCGTGCATGGTGAAAAAGGTTTCCAGCCCCTGGCTGTCGGGCAGCGAAAGGTCAAGCAGTATGATGTCGAAAGTGAAGTCGGCTGACGCGCTCCATGCCCGGCGGAGAGCAATTCGACGTGCGTCAATTCGAATGGCCCGTCCCAGCGGTCGCCCAGCAAGTTGCGCATGACCCACACGTCGTCCGGATCGTCCTCGACCAGCAGGATCTGGATGCTCTGGCGTTCGGCGGCGAGACGGTTCGGAGGCATAGTCGGTATTCTACCGATCTTTCCCCGCGGGATGCAATTGCACTAGAAACCAATCTTAGATCCCGTAGGACGTGGTCGAGTTCCACGCGACTCGCCATTAGTCCACAAAAGGCAATTCGGCCAGTTCGAACCAATATTTGCAGAATGTGGCGAGCAGATCGACCAGGCCGCGGAAAGTGGCCGGCTTGGTGATGTAGGAGTTCACGCCCATGCGGTAGCAAAAGCGCGATGTCGTCGCGGGCGGTCGAGGTCGTCAGCACGACGACGGGATGCTGCCGCAATCGCGGATCGGCCTTCAACTCCGCAAGGGCCTCGCGGCCGTCCTTGCGGGGCATTTTCAGGTCCAACAGGATCAAGTCGGGCCGCGGCGTGTGGCGATTCGGCCTGATACTCGCCTTGCTGCCGCAGGTAATCCAACAACTCCTCGCCGTCGCGGACGATCCGCAACTCGTGCGGCTGGCCCGACTTCACCAGAGCGCTCGTGCACCAGCAGGCAGTCGTCGGCGTCGTCGTCGGCCATGAGGATCGTGAACGGCCCCGCTGCTTCGCCATCACTCCGCCTCGTTGCGTTTCTTCTTCGCCTGGGCGGCGGGCAGCACGATCTCGAACGTCGAGCCCTGGCCGAGCGCACTGTGCGCGGGGATTTCGCCGCCGTGACATTCGACGATCTCGCCGGCACATCGCCAGGCCGATGCCCGTGCCTTCATAGACGTCGCGGGGGTGCAACCGCTGGAAGATGCCGAAAATCCGCTCGGCGTACTGTTCGTCGAAGCCGATGCCGTTGTCCTCGACGGTGATGCGGCACTTGCTCGTCGGCCAGCGATTTCTGCCGCGTGCCGCTGCTCGCGGGGCGTGACATACCGGGCCTCGATCTTGACGACCGGCGGCTCGTCGGCGCGGTGGAACTTCAGGGCGTTGGCGATCAGGTTCTGCAGCAACTGCCGCATTTGCAGCGGCTCGGCCTGGATCGTGGGCAGTTTGCCCACCTCGACCCGGCCGCCGACCCGCTCGATCTGCACTTCCAGGTCGGAGACCACCTCGCGGGCGACCTCGCCCAGATCGACCGGTACGAAGTCGCTGGCCGCGGTGGTCACGCGGGAAAGCGTGAGCAGGCCCGTCGATCAGCTCCTGCATCCGCGCGGCGGCGCTCTGCATGCGGCTGACGCACTCGCTGCGCCGTTTCGTCCAGCATGTCCTTGCACTTCATTTCCAGGCGGTCGCCGAAGGTGCGGATCTTGCGCAGCGGCTCTTGCAGGTCGTGCGAGGCGACGTAGGCGAATTGCTCCAGTTCGCGGTTCGACCGTTCCAATTCGGCGGCGTAGCGGGCCTGCTGCTCCTCGGCCTCGCTTCCGCTGGCTGATGTCGCGGACGAAGAAGGTCATCGACCGGAGCGCCGTTGATCTGTGGCTAATGGTCATCGCCATCTCGGCGTAAAACTCTTCGCCGTTGGCCCGCGAGGCGGTCACCTCGACGCGCTTGCCCAGCATCGAGCCTTCGCCCGCCTCCAGGTAGCGCTCGATGCGGCTGCGGTGGCCGGCGCTGAGCGAAGGGGGAAAGAGCACGTCGGCCGGCCGCGTGCCCAGCACCTTCTCCCGCGGATAGCCGAACGTCTGCTCGGCCGCCCGATTGAACTCGATGATCAGCCCTCGTGATTGATGGTGATGATCGGATCGAGCGACGATTCGAGGATCGAAGTCTTGCGTTCCTGGGCTTCGGTGAGGCTCTCCCGAAGGCGACTCTCCGATTCCGCCTCGCGATGCACAATGGCCAGACAACTCGTCCGTTCGGTGTGCGGGATCTTCAGCCGGAACATCAAGGTTTGCACGCTCGTCTGCTGCCGCGTTTTTATGTTTTGCAGACGGCTGCGGCCTTCCCATTGGCCGGTCTTGTTGACGCCCGGCACGGCCAGGTCGCGAAGTTCGCGCCAGGAATCGTCGCTATACAAGTCGCGCAATGTGACGGTGGCTAACGGCGAGTTCTCCTCCAAGCCGATCCATCGCCTGGCGGTGCCGTTAAGATAGAACAACTCGCCGTGCGTAGTGGCCAGTCCGACGAAGTCCGGGCTACAGTCCATCAATGCCCGAAAGGTCGCGTCGGTGTTTTCTCCCAAAACTGTGCTGATTTCGGTCATCGTCCGGCCCCCATCGGCTCTCAATCCAGAGAATACTTCCGATGGTGGGGGGTGTCAAGTGGAACGCGACGCGGCGGAGGCCCGGTTTTGCGTCCTCCTGATGCCGTTGGCAGACACGAATCTTGACACCTTCGGCCACCCTAGTACGATGAACGTGAGCGGAGTGCGAATCGTCTCACAAACTGCCGTTGCGGCGTCAGGACCGCGCTGCCTCGCGAAAGGCCTGTCATGGACACACTCATTTATCATGGCGAGATCGAAAACGGTGACTTTCCCGATTCCTGTGTGCGCTGCGGCGCCGGCGGCACCGCGCTGACGCGGATTGTGTTGACGACTTCAATCCCAGTGGTCGGCGGGCCGTTCCAATCCCAAGACGTTGAGCTTCCCATGTGCGCGGAGCACGTCAACGCGCCGCTGGTTTCTCTCAATTATCCTGGAGTGCGTGAATTTACCGAGGAAGGCATCATCGTCAAAAACGTTTCCGCTGAAATTCGTGGAGGCCCTGCGGCAGCATCGCGAATTCCAGCGTCAGCAACGGCACGAGCGCGGCGAACCGGAACCGCCCCGCCGGCGCATTGCGCGCGCCGGACCGGCGGAACTATCGCCCGAGCGCCAGCGAGCCTATCGGCTGTTCATCATCGGCTGCATCGTCGCCGCGATTCTGGCTGGAGCGGCCATTGGCGGAATTGTCATGCTCGTGGTCCCCAAGGACAAGGTCCGACCCCCGAATCCGGCTCCCCAAGTTCAGCCGCCGCAAGGCGGTCCGCAGGGTCCGGGACCGCTGGGCCCAAGCGGTGGCGTTCCGCGACGCCCTGGTTTCGATGAATTGGACCGACACGAATAACACAACTCTTGCGCCGCCCGCCTTCCCCTACCCGCGCGGCAGCCCGCGGCGCAGGTTCGCGGGTCGGCCGCGCCGGCAAAGCCGCCGATCATGTAGGGGAACTTGCCCGGCGTCACATGGTAGTGCCAGCCGCGCTCAGCGTCCTGGTGCATGTTGAAAGCGTACAGGGCGTGCCGCGTGTCGTCCCTGGCCATCAGAAACTGACCTGCACAGTGCAATAAGCTACTCGCTCCCCTACGGCTGTCCTTCAAGGCGCATTTTCCCATCCAATTCTTGCTGCGTCCACACGTCGGTCCTGCTCCCGCGGGCTTGCGCCCTTTTCCGTGCCGAGTCAAGATCAACGCCCTTTCTCTGTAAAAACTGCAGCACCTTGTCCTTCCACTTGCGCGTCTCGGCCGAATAAAGCACGTTCTCTTCGACGGCAAAGTTGACGAAACTTGCACCGGATTTTCCCTCGATTTTGATAGTGTAATCCGCGCCCGCCTCAAGCAGATGGTAGACACCTTCGTACCCTGTCCATAAGATGACGTTGCACCTCCACGATTACGTCGCTAAGACCTATGGTAAAACAAGCAGCCACCAGAGGGAGGACGGGCTAGCCCGTCCTTCCTCGGCCGACGGCAGTAGCACCATTGCACCGTCGCAGGAGTTCCGCTATTTTGATCGACGGTATACTTGCCCATTCCGTTGCCGACTTTTTTCGTGTCTTTCCTAGGGAAGCTTTTTGTTAGCCTCTTTTTTGTCCCATCCCCTTTTTTGTCCGCGAATGAGCTTAAAGACAAGTTTAGCAAACGACCGTCCGGAACGCTGCCCCTCGCCTTGGATGAAATTCCGCGCGCCGATTTTCTGGATCGCGTCCATGGCGGTGTTGACATTACCCTCAGCCGTTTGTGCATCGACACCGGTTGACATTTTTCAAGACATGGAGAGCGGCAAGGACGGCGATCTGCTCACGCCGGCCATCATGAATGCTTCAAGCCACGGTGGTAGATCGAAATGGAGCGTCAACGGCCGCATGTGGGTAGCGACGAGGAACCCGACCAACCTGCCAGGCTCCGTGACCATTGAGGGCGTGACCTACTCCGGTATTGGCGGCGCCCGCTCTTGGATGTTCAACGACAATAATCAATTGAACTATGTCAAGTGCACGGTTCCGGGCAGCTATTCCAAAATCACGGTCGCCTGCTATTATGCAACCGGAGTGACGATTCCTTGGGTCCAATTCGACAGCATCAATTTCATCGAGGTCACCGAGCGAACCTGGGGCGTGCTGCAGGTAGAAACCGAGGACAAAGGCGGCCCATATCTCCGCTGTCATAGTGCCAGCGCGGGTAGCAAAACAACGTACAGCCCGACCCACGTCAAAGTCGTCGTCGGAAAGCCGTACTGGGTGAATTTGCATTTTGACGGCAATGCCGGAACCGTCTCGGGGGCTGTCTTCGACCCCGCTCGCGGCTTCGCCCAAGTCGGCACTACGATGGTAGCCAAGTCAACCGCTGGGGCGAAAGTCTACGGTTCGATCAGATTCGGACAAACGTCGGCTCACGGAAATCATCCCGATGCCAAGTCACAGAGCTACTTTGACAATATCGTCGTTGATTATTCAAATGCCGTGTTTCCGCTTATGCCGGGTGTGAAATCAAAGCGTTGATTGCCTGGACGCCTATCTTGACGGCCGCTGGCCGCCACCGTAGATTCAATCTGACGTGATCCAGGAAATCTGATCGCTAGGCCCTTTCGCGCGAAGGCCGACGCAGTAGAAATAATAGACAAAGGCTTTATGCGAGGTACAAGGCCATGCCGGTCGTCTTGTTAGTAGATGATTCGTCCGTCGAGCGGACCGTAGTGGATGGTTTGCTTCGCACTGAAGCCGAGCTGGATTGGGTAATCGAACACGCCGCCAACGGCGTCGAAGCGTTGGCCAAGATGGAATTCCTGATGCCCGATGTCGTCATCACCGACATCATGATGCCCCAGATGGATGGGCTGCAACTGGTGGCTGAAGTGACTGCCGCGTACCCGCAAATTCCCGTCATCTTGATGACGGCTCAGGGCAACGAGGCATTGGCTGTCCAAGCCCTCGAGAGCGGGGCCGCCAGCTATGTGCCGAAGGCGGAGCTCGCCGCCAAGATTCTCGACACGGTCAGGCAAGTCATCGCCGTTGTCCGCGCGGACCGCACCAACAAGGAGCTGGCCCAGCGGTTCGTCAACGCCCGGCTGACGCTGGAGTTGGATAACGATCCTGGATTCATAATGCCGCTGGTGAACCGCTTGCTGCAGATGCTCGGCGACATGGAGATTTGCGACGCCAACGAGAGAACGCACGTGGGCATTGCGCTGGAGGAGGCGCTGCTGAACGCCCTGTTCCACGGAAATTTGGAAATACCGGCCGACGCGCTGCCGCAAGTTTTATCGGAGCACTGCCAGGGCAAGGCATCAGCCTACGTAGATAACCGCCGCGGGGAGATGCCCTTCCGGGACCGGCGAATATACGTTGAGGCCGAGTTCACCCGGTCGGAAGCCCGCTTTGTCGTCCGTGACGGGGGGCCGGGATTTTCGCCCGAGAGGAGGCTTCAACCGCGTCAGCCGCAATGCCTGGAAAATAGGAGGGGCCGTGGAATCGTGCTGATCAGTCATTTTATGGACGAGGTCTCCTACAATGATAAAGGAAACGAATTGACGATGGTGAAGAAGAAAAAAGGGTAAAGGCTTGACACGCTGGCACTTTGAGAGATGAACACGGAGAGGTGAACACGATGGAAACGACGGACAGCCAGAGCCCGAATGGCGGCGGCTCTGGTCAAAAACTGGAAATTGATCGAATGTTCCAGGCGTTGGTCAAGCTTGGCGGAAGCGATCTGCACCTGCGGGTCGGTCTTCCGCCCGGCATTCGCCTCCGCGGCTCGTTGCGGCCGTTGAACAGGGGACCGATCGACCGCGAGGAGATGTGCCGTCTCTGCCTGCCCCTGCTGAACAATCGGACCCAGCCGATTTTCGAACGGGATGGCGGCGCGGACTTCGCATATACCGTGGATTGCGATGGGACGGAAAGGCGGTTCCGCGTCAACCTGCTGCAACAGCTTGGCAACATGGGGATGGTCGCCCGGCTGGTGAACAACGTGATTCCCGACTTCGCCGGCCTTCATCTGCCGGCGATCATGGAGGACCTCTGCAAGTTCGATCAGGGAATGGTCCTGCTGGCCGGAGTGACCGGCTCCGGCAAGAGCACGACGATTGCCTCCATGCTGGATTGGATAAACCACCGCTACCACAAGCACATCCTGACGCTGGAAGACCCGATTGAATTCCTCTTCGCCCAAGACAAGTGTTATATCAATCAGCGTGAGATCGGCGTGGACGTCAAGGATTTCGAGATCGGCATGAAGCATGCCGTTCGCGAGGACCCGGATATCATGCTGGTCGGCGAAATGCGCGATCGAGAGACGTTTTCGACCGCCATTCATGCCGCAGAAACAGGGCACCTTGTCTTCGGAACGATTCACGCTTCCAGCGCGTCGTCGACCGTCGGCCGCATCCTGGACCTTTTTCCCGCGGACATGCACCCGGCGATCCGCAGCGCCCTGGCGTTCAATATGCGAGGAATCGTGGCGCAGAAACTGCTTCCCTCGATCAAGCCGGGTGTCGCGCGAGTACCCACTGTCGAGATCCTCATGTTCACGCCGATGACCCGCAAGCTCATCCTCGAAGAACAGGACGAAAAGCTCGGCGACCTCATCCGCATGTCGGGGCGGGAAGGGATGCAGGACTTCACAGAGAGCCTTCACCATCTGGTCACTGAGGAACTAATCGATCGGGCCACGGCCTTGGAGGTGGCGCCCAACCCGGATGCCTTGAAGATGAGGCTGAAGGGCATAGTAACGCCCGCCGCCGGAATTCTTTGATGGGGCTATTCTAGGTACGAGACAGCGGACGCCGCCAAGAGCACGAGCGTCAGGATCATAGCACCAAGAAGCAGTCTGGGTAGAAAGTAACTTGCCGGGCCTGAGAACTCACCATGAGCCACGCCGGGATCTGTAGCAAGGAGATACTCCCAGTAAAGCTTGAGCGCAAGATACGGCAGCCAAGAGAAGACGACCCCGAGCAGCATGAGCATTCTTGGTGGTCGCTTCATTGTCTTCTCCGAGTTCGGAACTGTATCCGTCGCGCAAGAACGTCTAATAGGAGTTCGACCGCGAAACTGCGGTCGAGCATAGCGCTATTCTCGCGGCCGAGGGTGGCGCTGTCAATCCAGATAGGCCATACCGTGAAACCGGTTGCGACAGATAGAGCGATGAAAGTCTGTTTCGTTGCAGAAAAAGTCGCGTCCGCTCAGTTGACGCGTGAGCCTAGCGGACGCTAGAATTGCTTTAGGTGTGCTCAGCCGGGTAGATTGAGCGGCGATATTAGCCATGACTAACGAGTATATCGAAAAACGCGACGGGGGATATTGGATCGAGGGGAGTCGCGTCTCGCTTGACTCCATCGTCTATGCCTTTCTGAACGGGCAAACTGCGGAAAGTATCGCACAGTCGTACCCGACGATTAACCTGAGACAGGCCTACGGTGCGATAACCTTCTACCTTGCACACCGCGAAGAAGTCGATGCGTACTTGACAAAGAGCCGGGCCGATTTCGAGGCGTTGCGCGGCAAATCGCGCGACGCCGATCCCGCCTTCTATACAAAACTGGCTGACGCCCGGCGGCACTCACACGCAGCTCGGTTATGAGAGTCCGTTACCAGGCCGACGCTGATCTCAATCTCGTCATCCTCTTGGCAACGATCCGCCGCGAGCCGACGATTGATTTTCAAACAGCAGATGCCGCGGGCCTCGCCGGACTTCTCGATCCAAGAGTGCTGGAAATAGCGGCCTCAGAGGGACGCGTCCTCGTTACCCATGACCACAAGACGATGCCGCTGCATTTCAGCGACTTCCTCAGCATCCTCTTGGCAACGATCCGCCGCGAGCCGACGATTGATTTTCAAACAGCAGATGCCGCGGGCCTCGCCGGACTTCTCGATCCAAGAGTGCTGGAAATAGCGGCCTCAGAGGGACGCGTCCTCGTTACCCATGACCACAAGACGATGCCGCTGCATTTCAGCGACTTCCTCAGCATCCTCTTGGCAACGATCCGCCGCGAGCCGACGATTGATTTTCAAACAGCAGATGCCGCGGGCCTCGCCGGACTTCTCGATCCAAGAGTGCTGGAAATAGCGGCCTCAGAGGGACGCGTCCTCGTTACCCATGACCACAAGACGATGCCGCTGCATTTCAGCGACTTCCTCAGCGAGCACTCAAGCTCAGGAGTGTTGGTGGTTCCGCAACACATTCCTCCAAACGCTGCGGTTGAAGAACTTTTGTTGATATGGGCCGCCACGGACGCTTCCGAGTGGATAAACCGCATCTGTTGCTTGCCGCTGTGACACTGCGATGTGGACCGCGGATGCGATTCCGCGGTGATCATTTCGCACGGCCCAGAACCCTTGGCTCCGCAGCCAGTTCTCGCAGCACATGGGCCACTCGGACGTGCCGGGCGTTTGCTGCGCCAATCCGAGGCCGTGCCGCACGGGACGGAAAGCGGATCGACTTCGTAAATCCGCTTGATGAGTATGGCCCAGGTTCGGCTGGAGCGGGCGGCCCACTACCCCCGCGGTCCCCGTCGCAGGTTCCGCGGGTCGGCCGCGCCGGCGAAGCCGCCGATGATGTAGGGGAACTTGCCTGGCGTCACGTGGTAGTGCCAGCCGCGCTCAGCGTCCTTGTGCATGTTGAAGTTATCCAGCGCGTGCTCCTTGTCGTCCTTGGCCATCAGGCCCCTCGACTCGTAGGGGCCGTAGATCGGAAAGCCGTCCAGCGCGAAACCGATCAAGGGCGAATGGCCCTGCCCGTCGTCCGAAAAGGGTGACTTGATGCAAACGGGCTATTTGTGGCAGTGGTACTCATTGCCCGGACTGGGATGCCCGTCGAGCTGGGGGCATGCAGGCCGCCTCAATTTTTGAAGATAGCGGCCTGATTGCCCCCCAGCGCAGGCGGTCCATGATGTTCACGGCCTCCATGCCGCCGGCGTCGAATGGATTGAAGAACATCACTGGCGATCGTTACACGCTCTGGTTGCCTGAAGAAGCCGGCACATTGGGCATGTTCCCGACCCAGAATCGCGTGGCACCGCGATTTGTGCTAATTCGGTTCTCTGTGTATAATTGCTCCAAACCAACGGTCACTTCAACAGCTGCAAATGAGAGGATATTTTTCGTGAACAGATGTGTCATCGTTTGTTGCAGTTTCGTCCTATTGTCGGGTGCCGTCGCCGATGTTTGGGGGCAGGGTCAGTATCGGGTCATCGATCTAGGAACGCTTGGCGGCACGTTCAGCGGCGCCGGGGGAATCAATGAGGCCGGACAGATTGTTGGTGCGTCCGACACAAGTAGCGGCACTCAGCACGCGTTCGTTTATAGCGGCAGCAACATGCAGGACTTGGGAACGCTTGGAGGCCCCTACAGCTTAGCCGATGGCATCAATGCCGCCGGCCAGATCGTAGGTTGGGCGGACTACACTACGACCAACATCAACCACTATGCCTTCCTTTATAGCGGTGGCAGTATGCAAAACTTGGGGGCGTTCGGCGGCGTCGCAAGCACTGCCTTTGCCATAAACGCCGCAGGGCAGATCGTCGGATGGGCCGACAATAGCAATGGTGCAAATCACGCCTTTCTTTATAGTGGCGGAAGTATGCAGGACCTCGGTACGATGGGCGGCACGACGAGCGTGGCCGAGGACATTAACTCTGCGGGGGCGGTAGTTGGTTCCGCTGTCATTGCCGGGAACTCTCACGCTTTCTTGTATAGCGGTGGCAGCATGCAGGATCTCGGTGATTTGGCAGGCGATGTGGCCGCCGCGGCATATGGAATTAATGACGAATGGCAAATCGTGGGCTCCGCAGTCAACAACAGAGGCCAGAGTCAAGCATTTCTTTATAATGGTGGGAGTATGCAGGGCCTGGGGACGCTGCCAGGCTACGCCCAAACTGGAGCCTCGGCAATCAATTCCGAAGGGCAAATAGTTGGCTCGGCTTTGAGCAGCAGTTTCCAGGAACACGCCTTCCTTTATAGCGACGGGATCATGTATGATCTCAACAACTTGATTGGGACGTCGCAATGGGATCTGGAGGACGCGTCCGGAATCAACGACGCGGAACAGATCTGCGGTGTAGGCGTCAACCCCAGCGGGCAGACTGACGCCTTCCTGCTTACCCCCTTGCCCGAGCCCTCGACTCTGACGATGCTAATCGCTGCTTTCCTGATCATTTTCGGCCGGTGCTTGGCGACGGCGCTGCGTACGATGGTTCCAACCAACGGTGTCGAGGCTGACTAGAGATGCTAAATGATCGACAAGATGAAGCCCCGCCGCGTAGAGCACAACTTATTCGAGTGACTAGAGGAATACGTCCATGACTTGAAGAGAGAGCCGCCGATTGAGAAGAACCGCATCTGCCATCGCAAACCCGCAGGGCGAAAACGTCAAATCGACGCTCGCATTACTCAACGGGAGCCAGACGCTCTTTGAGTGGTTCTTGGGAGTTTCCGTGAAGACGTTGGTCACGTCGGTTAGTTGGAGATAATGAATTGTATCACGACGGGGGCGGAAAGAGAAGGGGGGCATGCTACCTTTGCCTGTGCCTTCGTGAGCGCCCTCCACAACCAATCTTGACGGGCGAGTTATGCTGAAGGGGTTCGTTTGTTCACGATCCCTTTTTCGTGGAGGCCCTATGGCTCGTTCGATTTCCTGATAGGAGTTTTGATTTCCTATTACGGGACTATTCTACGCTAAGACAAGAGGCGGTTCAACTGGCCATGAGAGGGAGAGGGGGGGCGCACCCTCTCCCTCTCATGGCCAGTTGAACCGCTTGCAAATCGTTTGGCGGCCTGCCGACGGCCGATAGAATCGCAAAATCTGGCCGCCAACGGGCGCGAAAGAGGCTGAATTTTGCGACAGGCACTGAGCATCCCTATGCCGATCCCTGCGCGCGGGACCGCAATTCGTCAGAACGCCGCCTCAAGCGTGTCGATGTCCACGTAGGTGAGCTCCTGCGGCTCCTCGGGAACGTCCTTCGAGCCGCAGTCCGGATCGTCGCTGGGCGGCGGTTCGATGAAGGCCACGACCTTCATCTCGCCGCCACAGCGCGCTGAGCGAAGCAGTGCGCCGACGGCAGTTGCACCATTGCATCGTCGCAGCAGTTCCGCTATTTTGATCGACGATATACTTTCGCGATCCATTCCGTTGCCGACTTTCGATTACCGCTGACATGCCGCTTGGAATCAACCCATTGAACGACTTCGCCTTCATGAAGACTTTCGCTGAGCCGGACGAGCATCAGCCGTTGATCGGCCTGCTCAATGCCGTGCTGATGCCTAAGTCGCCCATCGCCGACGTGACGATCCAGAATCCCTTCAACTACAAGGACTTCCAAGACGACAAGCTTTCCATTTTGGACGTCAAAGCGGTCGACGCAGGACGGGCTTGGTATGACGTAGAGGTACAATTAACCGTCCCAGTCGGCACTCCGAAGCGGCTGGTTTATTACGGCTGTGGGCTCGTCGTGGACCAACTTCGCGAAGGCGACGACTATGCAAGACTGGTGCCGGCGCATTCGATCTGGCTGCTGGACGGCCTTTTGTGGCGCGATACGCCGCAGTTCCACCACGCCTTCCGGTTGACGGATGGGGCATCGCGCCGCGTCTTGGACGAGACATTGGCGATTCACACGCTCGAATTGCCGAAGTATAATAAAGAGTATCGAGACTTGACATCCGACGACGCGCTGGGCTGGTGGCTCTATTGGCTACGGCATGCCCCGGACTACGAGGCGGATTCGCTATTAAGCGCGTTTCCGCAGCCAGCGATACGCCGGGCATCGGAGAGTTTGATCCGGATTTCGCAAATCAGCGAGGACAAAGCAATGTACGACCGACACGAAAGAGCCGTTCGCGACCGGAAGTGGGAGATTGATTCCGCCAGGCTCGAAGGCAAGCTCGAAGGTGAGATCAAAGGCAAGGTGGAAATGGTTCACATGCTTCAGGGTCTGCTCTGCATTATTCTCACCGACGAGAAAGAGCTAAACGCGATGAGCCTTGAACAGCTTGAATCGCTAATTTCCAGCTTGCAGGAGAAGCTGCGTAGCCGCACCGCTCCGTAGTCGGCCTCGTACGCGCGCTTGATGAGCATTACCCGGGTCTGGCACGGGCAGAGGCCCCGCTACCCTCGCGGGCCGCGCCGCAGATTCCGCGGGTCGGCCGCGCCGGCGAAGCCGCCGATGATGTACGGGAACTTGCCCGGCGTCACGTGGTAGTGCCAGCCGCGCTGGTCGTCCTTGTGCATGTTGAAGGCGTCCAGCGCGTGATCCTTATCGTCCTTGGCCATCAGGCCCTTCGCCTCGTAAGGGCCGTAGATCGGAAAGCCGTCCAGCGCGAAACCGATCAAGGGCGAATGCCCCTGTCCGTCGTCCGAGAAGGGAGACTTGATGCACACGGGATACTTGTGGTAATGGTACTCGTTGCCCGGACTGGGATGCCCGCAGCAGCGATCCATGATGTTGACCGCCTCCATCCCCTCGGCGTCGAATGGGTTGAAGAACATGACCCCGTTGGTGGCCACGCCGATGCTGCCCATCGGCAGGCGCGGTTCGAGTTCGTCTCGTCCATGGCGCGGGCCGCTGCATCGCGGACCGGCGCCAGCGGCAGATAATACGTGCGATCGACCTCCTGAATGGAATTGGGATTGCCGTTGCCGTAAGGGTCGGGGAACTTGGCCGTCGGATGGTTCGGAAGATTGCGGGAATGCACGACCAGCTCTTTCCCATCTTTGAATTCCAGCACCACGTTGTCGGGCACGAATTGGTCCTTTGTAACGAGTTGGCCCTTCAGGTCGAGGTATCCTTTTCGGAGCCACGCCGTCATGTTCTGGGCGAACGGATTGGAAAGCTCGGCGTCCATGTAATAGAGCCGCTCGGCGTTCTTCGCGTTGACCACGAGCGCGGCCGGTCGTTGGCTCATGCCATTCTCCGGTTGATAGAACCATCGGCCGCCCAGCGGGATGAGCGACTTCAGGCTCGGCATCGGGCCTTTCTCCGTCTTGACGACTTTTGGCGCGTCGGCCGGCGGCGGAATCGCGATCAGCGAGAAATCGGTGACGTAAAACTCCGATTCCCGCTCGCTCGCCGCCGTGCCGTTCTTGAAACCCACAACCAGCTTGAGCGTATCGATCTCGTTGAACGGCAGGCGGAAGTCCAGTGCATAAGTCTTCCAGACGGCGCCGCCATTCTTGAAGTAGTCGCCGTTGACGGCCATGTCGCGGCGATTGAGTTCCACCAGCGGGTAAAGCTCCTGCGTCACGACGTCAAAGGAGTTCGTGCCGCCGTTGCCGTAAAACTCCGCTCGCATGAAAAGGTCGCTGGCCTTGTCTTTGACCTGAAAAGTCACTTCGGCCAGACCGCGAATCGAGAAGCGGAACCACTTGCCGGCCCCGCGCTGGAAGTCGGTGATGGTTTGCGAAACGCTCCCCGCCCGCTTGCCGTCGCCGTCTAAATCTTGACCGCTGAGAAGTGCCACGCCGGCGTCCGTGAATTCGCCTTCCCTGCCGCACCAGGTCCACTCGACGTCGCCCTGTAGCTTGTAGTCGGCCGGACTCTTGCCATCGGCCGCCTTCCTCAGGAATCGCGGGTTCTTGACCAGCCCGACGGGCGGTTCCTTCAAGTCCACCTTGAGGCTATCGGACCTTTCTCGAACCGGCCGAGCGGGCCGAGGGCCCATCCCACCACCGGGGCCGCGCTGCCAGGGCGGCGGCTGCGACGCTGCCCAACTGGCTGCCAGGGCCAAGGACAAAAATAGTAGAGGGGTTTTTGCGAGTTTCATGGGAAGTCACCGATTTCACATGGAGAATAGGCGGGCGCGCTTAATATAAACGCCTGCGATTGTAATTTATTGCGTACCGGTATTGGAGTCGATGGAGCGCCGGGCGCAAATGAAGCCTTTTCGTAGACGCGGTTCAACAGCAAGTGCTTGACACGCCAATTCTCGCCAGTTTAGACTACGCGGATCGAAGAAACGAGACCCGAGCCCCAATTTTCCCCCGCCCACCATGAAACAGACCCGCCGCCAGTTCGTCCGCAACTTGTTCATCGCCACGCAGGCCGCCGCCTTCGGGCCGGGGCTCGCGCACGAGTTGTTCGCCGCCGAGGAGAAGCCGGACGGGCTGACTTTTCTCTTGCTGGGCGACTGGGGCCGCAAGGGCGAGCCGGACCAGGCGGCCGTCGCCCGACAAATGGGCATCTGCGGCAAGAAGATCGAGGCCAAGTTCGTCGTCGCCGTCGGCGACAATTTCTACGAAGACGGCGTTGCCTCCGTGACTGACGCGCATTGGCAGAAGTCGTTCGAAAAGGTCTACACCGCGCCCGCGCTCGACGTGCCGTGGTGGGCGGTGCTCGGCAATCACGACTACCACGGCAACTGCAACGCGCAAATCGAATACACGCATTCTTCCAAAGCGAAGGCGTCGAGCCGGCGCTGGAACATGCCCGCCCGCTATTACCCGCGCACGGAAAAAATCAACGCGGCAAAGGGCGATGCGGCAAACGCCGTCGATTTTTTCTACATCGACACGACGCCGATGGCCGGCCTGGACGCCGGCGAAATGACATCTCACGGCAACGTGAAGTCGCAGGACCTGACGAAGCAGATGGCGTGGCTTCAGTCGGCGCTCGCCGCTTCAACTGCGCCGTGGAAGATCGCCGTCGGCCACCATCCGATCTACAGCGGCGGAGAGCACGGCGACACGCCCTACTTGGTGAAGCACGTCCTGCCGCTGCTGGAGAAACATGGCGTGCAAGTCTACTTCCATGGCCACGACCATGATCTGCAACATTTGCAGGCCGGGAAGGTGAATCTCTTTTGCACCGGCGGCGGCTCGCGGCCGCGCAAGAACCCTGAAGACGACCGCGCAGGACGAAATTCGGCGCCGGCTGCTCCGGATTCATCGCCGCATCGCTGTCGGCGGAAGCACTGGGCGTGCAGATGATTGACGACACCGGCAAGCTGCTCTACTCGACGCGCGTGCCGCGAGGCGCTTGAAACTTTGCGCCAAACGAATAGACGAGAGGCGCGCCGCTCACGGTGCGAGCTTCTTCAACTCGGCCTCGATTTCGCCGACTTGAATGTTGCGATTGATGACTTTGCCCTCGGCATCGACGAGGATCATCGTCGGCACGGTGATAATGCCCAGCGCGTTGGCCGGCTGGCTGTCCTGGCCGCCCTCCTCATAGATCTGTTCCCAGGGCATCGGGTTCTCGCCGAGGTACGCGTTGAGTTCCTTGGCACCGCTGTCGACGCTCACGCCGATCACGGCAAACGAGCGGCCGTATTTGCCCACAAGCTGCTTGAGCACGGCCATGTCGTTCTTGGCGGGCTGACACCAGGTGGCCCAGTACTGAATGAGCACTGCCTTGCCGCGATAGTTGGCCAAATCGACCGTCTGGCCATTCAGGCCGCGTCCGCTGAGGGTCAGGACAGTGCCCACCGAATCGAGGCGGCGGACCGCGCCTGCCGCCTTTTTCGCCTGCGACGAACCGGCGAAGTCGCGGCCGATCCGCTCATACCACTTCTTTGCCTCGTCGTCCTGCCCGCCGTACTCCCGCGCGATGCCCAACTGAAGCATCGCCTCGGCCGCGTCGGGCGTACGAGAGTATTCTTCGATGAACTGCTCCAGGCTTTTCGTCCACTTCGCCTGTATTTGAGTCGTGTCGGCTTTCGGACCGGAAATCTCCCGGGCATAGGCCGCCGTGAGCAAGCGGATCTTCACGTAGGCCGCCAGATTCTGATCCGAATCGCTGCGGGCCTTTTCCAAAAGCGCCTCAAGACGCTTCTCGCCGTCGGCCAGCTTGCCGGTCTGCACGCCGGCGCTCAGCGTATCGGCCAACTGCCGCGACCACAGGCCGCGTTCATCGGCCGACTTGGCTTGATCGACGAGTTTCTGAATGATTTCCAGCCGCCGCGAATCGCTCGGGTCGAGGCCCTCCATCTCGTGAATGAGCTTCTGCGATGCGTCGTCGACGCCCGCCACGACGCCGGCGGCAGGGGCTGTCGGCGACGACTGGAAGAAGAAGCCGCGGGCGACGACCTCCGGCTGCCCATCATTGCCGACCGAGGGCGCGTCGATGGTTTTCCAGGTCTTGCCCGCGCGGACCAGCGTGCCGATCTGGACTTGCACGTTCTTCTCGCCAACTTGCACGATGGCGACGACGTTTTCATAAACCTCCAAATCGCGGGTCGATTCGTCGGTGCCCGCCGGCACGACGCCGGGTCGGCTGCCGCTGAACTGCAGCCATTTGGCATCCGCCGGAATCGTTTTCTGCCGATCGGCCCCCTTCTGACGATCAAGCAACTCGCGGAAGTCAGTCGCCGTTTTGGCAAGCTTCGCGGCAAGGGCATCGGCCTTGGCCTTGCCGAGTCCGATCGCGGAAAGCTCGTCGGCCGTCAGCATGACTCGGGCGAAGCGGTCGGCGTCGCGATCGGCCAGGGCGGCGACGATTTCCGCGGTGGTTTCTTCCGCAGAGATTGCCTTCCATTCGGTGATCTTGCCGCTGCCTTCGGTATCGATGCCCCAACGCGTTCCGCCCGTGTTCAACCAGCGGAACTCATTGGCTTTGCCGCCCGATTTTGTGGCGATCTCGCGGTAGACTTCCACGCCGTCTTTGAAGTAGCTCCATTGATCGACGACGTTATCGCCGTCAGTGTCAATGAACTTTCGAAGCAAGACGCCGTCCGGGCTTTCCACGATCCAGCCGACGTGCCCATCGATCTTTTTGGCGGAAATCTTGCATCGCGGCACGTCTTCCGCCTTGGGTCGGTCGTAGTCAACGCCGCTCTGGCTCGGCGCAAGTCGCAATGCCTGGGCGGCCGAGGGGCTTGCGGCATGGGCAACACCATCGAACGACACTGCGGCGATCGTACTCGCCGCGAGGTAGATTGCCGGGGAGAGGTAGCGCGAGATCATTTTGTCGGTCCTTCGTGGCGCGGAGGTTTGACGGTTTGGTGCAGATTGCGAGAACTTTGCGGCCCTATAGTCAATCGGTACACCGGAATAGTCGGCATTATCGGCAATTGGGTCAAGAGCGAGCAACAGCGGTTTTTTCGTGTCCCGATGCCACCGCCCGTGTCAAATTACGAAGATTTGGCCGTTTTTTGGCCCGTAGGCCGCTCTTGTGCCTTAGTAGTCGGCCGGGGTGACACCATTGGCCGCAAGGACATTGTCAAGCGCCCCCGGTTTGACAGGGGCTTGCCGTAATATAAAATGCCAATTATCGCCGTTTTGCCCGCATGTCGGGCGCATAGCTCAGTTGGTTAGAGCGCGTCCCTGATAAGGACGAGGTCCGAAGTTCGAATCTTCGTGCGCCCGACTAGACATAACTCTTGCTGAAATAAGAACTTAGATTACCTGCCGAGTAAACCTTCGTCCAAGGCGTGGTGGGGGTGATTTGCGCGGAGCGTAGCGCAGTTCAGGTGAGTAGTTCGTAAGCGAGGCGACACATGCCTTTTCAAGAGGTGTCGCGCGTGGCAAGGGCCAGCGAGTTGCGACGTTGCTCAGTCATCGTCCAGGGAAGAAACTGAGCGATTTCCTCGGGAGCCGTTCCGCCCGCCGCGGCACAGCTTTCAAGATACCACGTCAGCCACGAGCGCGGGTTCAGTCCGCAACGGCCGATGGTGGCGAAGAGCGAAAAGAGCATCGCTGCCAGGCGACCGGACCATAAGGCGCCCGAGCCATAGTAGTTCTTCCGTCCTACCGCGGGACCGCGATTGCGTGCTCCGAGGCGTTGTTGTCCAGCGGAATGCGCAGGTCATCCACGAACCGCGTCAGCCCGGACCAATGCTCTTGAAGACTGACCAGGGCCCTGCGGCAAGGTTCGTGGAGTCGCGGATCGGCCAGTTCCGCGGCGGCTTGCCGTTGCATCCGGGCAAGCGATTGACGCATCGCCGCGTCGGCGGCGCGAAACTTCGTGCTTTCGGGCTTGCATGCCAAGCGCCGCCGTTGGTGATGATACACCGCGCGGATGCGCTCCAGCCAAGCCAAGGCCCACGGTTTCAATTCGTCCCAGCCCTTGCCGACTTCGACGAAATCCCGTCGCACGTGACCCAGCAGAACGCCAGGGTCACGTTGCCGCGTTTGACCTTCGCCATGGCCTTGTCTCCGGAGTAGCGATCGACCATCAACGTCAGGCAGGCATCGGCGGCGAAATGGCCTTCGGGCACGTCGTGACTGCGCGAGGGATCGAGTCGGAACACCACGCTGTCTTCGCTGAGGAAGACCCACAGCCACCAGCGATGGCCGATCTTGCCTTCCTGTTCGATGAAAACCAGCCAGCGGGTCTCGTCGGCCTGCGCGAAACCGGCTTCGGCGCGATGCGCCAACAACTCGTCGTAGAGCGGCTGAAACAGCCTTTCGAGGTGTTGCAGTCCGCCGCTGACCGTGCCGGCCGCAAGGTCCAGTCCGCGCAGCCGCCAGGCGGCAAGCTGCCGTTCGATCGGCTCATGGCTGAAGTATTTGCCCAGCAACAGTTCGGCCCAAACCGACACGCCCAGCAGTCCCTTGGGTATCAGCTTCGCGGGCGGCGGCGCGACGAGCGTCCGCGGGCCGCGGCAGTTGCACGTGCGTCGATAACGCCGCCGGCGGGTCCGTCGTCGATAAGCGCGGACATTGATTTCGAGTTGTTCCGAATCTTCGCTGCCGTTGGGCGTACATGGCCGACCGCAACGAGGACAGCAAGTGTCCTCGGCGGGCAGTTCGATCAACTCCTCCACAACCGGCAGATGGCTGTAATCGCGGCGCGGAGGACCGGGGTTGCCTTTCCGCTGCCCGCGCGGCTTGGGCGAGAGGGATTCGCTGTCGGCTTCTTCGCCCGGCAGATGGTTGGAGCGATCGCGGGAGGCGGAGTGCTCGCTTTTTTGGCCGTAGAGTCGGGCTTGGAGTTGGCGGACTTCACCCCGCAGTTGTTCGTTTTCGGCTTCCAGCTTGGCGATCCGTCCCACCGCATCCGCATGGCGCGACTTCCAATAGCCGGCCTCTTGCCGCAGGATCAGATTCTCCCGCCGCACCTCCGCCAATTCCTCACGCAGCGAGGCAACCTCCTGCTTCAGCTCCTGGACAAACTCCAGCAACTGGGAGGTATTGCTGCCCCGCCGATCCAAAACAACCTGTCCGCTCATAGCGAAACAGCTTGTACTACGGCATGGCGATCCTCGCCAGATCAGAATTCAGCAGAAACACGGGTTGGACGAAGGTTTACCCTGCCGACGAGTTTGGCCCACTGGCGATGAAGGCCGTCCAAGGGCACATGCTCAATAATCCGGGGTGCATCCGAAAAACAAAAAGCCGATCGACTACACCCGCGGAGCGATGAACCCACCAACGGTGAGCGAACGTTTTTGTCGAGCACTGGTTTTCTTGCTGCTCGATGCGCCAAATGCTTGACAGCCGTTTCGTCTTTCGCTAAAGTTCTGGTAATGCGTATTAGCGTTATAGTTTAAGCGTATTATCAGTTTTCCGCAGACACGTCGTAGGAACGTCTTAATGCGAAGCAACGGCACGAAGGCCGGAACTCGTCTAAAGACTCGTCGCGTAACGATGGTTGACGTGGCCCGGCGTGCGCGAGTATCGCAATCGGCCGTTTCGTTCGTACTCAATAGCAGCCAGCAAAGCCGCAAGATCAGCGAGAATACCGCCGCCCGAATCCGCCGCGCGGCCAGGGACCTCAATTTTCATCCGAGCCATGCGGCGCGGCAGTTGGCGGGCAAGCGAAGCGGCATCATCGGCGCCTGTGCCAGCTATTTGTATCGAAACCAAATCCTGGCCCGCAGTCTCGCTTGTCTTACTAAAGAGGCCGCCGTGCGGGGAATGGCCGTGCTGGCCGAGGAGAGCGAAGATCTCCCGACATCGCCGAAGTCATTTGCCGACCGCTGCCAATCGTGGAACGTTGACGGGCTGATTTTCGTCGCCATGTACAACGATTCTATTTGGCCTCAGGTGGTTGAGGCCACGGTGCGCCTGCCGCGGGTAATCTCGGTTGTGGGTGATGCCGGCATCCCTAATAGCCACACCGTCGAGTCCGACGTCGGCGACGGAGTTCGGCAGACGGTCCAGTATCTGCATGCCCAGGGCCGGCGGCGAATGGTCATGATTCTCGAGGCGCTGGATTGCCAGCTCGATTGCCGGCGGCACGCGGCATTCTTGGACACCCACGCCGAACTCGGCATCGGCGGCGACGAAGCCCAGGTCCAACTGGCTACCAGAGACTGGGACGAAAACGACGTTTCAAAGTGGGACTCCCTGTGCGACCAATTGCTCAACGTGTGCGGGGCCGACGCGGTCCTGACCGACAACGATGTGACCGCGGCCGGCCTGCTGGCCGCGTGCAACCGCCGCGGCGTTCGAGTGCCGGATGATTTGGCGCTGATCGGTTGGGGGAATACGACCGTCTCGCGCTGGATCAGTCCGATGTTAACGACGGTTGATTTTCAGCCAGAGCAACTGATGGGCCAGGCGATGAACCTCGTGACCGCTTCTCATCGAGCGGCCGGGAGAGGAGCAGCCGCGAACGATCGTATTGAAGCCCAAGCTGATCGTGCGGGCTTCGGGGTGAACCGCGCTAGACCATCCAGACGGATCGCCGTCGAGATATTACTTAGTTATGAAAACTAAAGTTGCTTTCAACGTCCGTTCCGGAGGATTTCTTTCCATGTTTGCGAGCAAAATGCTGCGGATTTCGGGTGCGATCAGCGCGTTGGCGCTGGACTTGGGCTTTTGCGGACAGTCTGCGCATGCGGCCACCTATACGTGGGACAATAGCGGCAACGGGACCGCGTTCGACGGCGGCTCCAGCTCGTGGAGATTGACCGGCAGCAATTGGTGGAATAGTTCAAGCGACTTGCTTTGGTCCAATTCCACCGACACGGCCACGAGACTCTTTTCGGCGCCAATACGTATACTGGAAGCACGACCATCAATGGGGGAATGCTGCTGCTGAGCTTCGGCATGCGCAAGTGCGCCGGCGAACAACATTCTTAACAACACCGCCAATAGTTCGGGGCTATTCCTCGGCGGCGGAACGCTGGAGGTCCAGGGAAAGCTCAGCACGGCCAACAGCCAGCGATTCAACGGCCTCACCCTCAACACGGGCGTTGCGGAACTCGCGGCACTGGCCGGCACGGGCGGCACGCTCACTGTCAGTTGCGGCTCGATTACCCGCAATTCCGGCGGATACGTCGATTTCACTTTGCCCGCAACGGGCGCGATTACTACGACCAACGCCAATGGCTTGCTTGGCACTTGCGCAACGGTGGTGGGAGCGAACTGGGCCACGGTCAGCGGCGGCTCGATTGCCGCCTACAGCGGATACACCTTCGTCCCCGTCCTGGGTGGCACGATTAGCAGCAACTCAGCCAGCAACGTCCAACTGGTTGAACGCCGGGTCCACTTCAGGCAACGTCGTGTTGTCGAGCCCGTTGACGGCTGTCGGCACGCTCATCCAAAGCGCCACGAGCAGCGTCGGAACGGTCGCCCTCAGCGGCGGGACTCTGCAACCGGCGCTTTCATGGTCGCCGCGGGCGCTAAACCCCTGACCGTCGGCGCAAGCGTCGGTGACGGCGTTTTGACCGTTCCAGCGGCCGGCGGTGAACTGGCCCTATTCAACTACAGCGCGAGCAATAACCTTACCATCAACTCGGTGATTGCCGACTCGTCCTCGTCCTCGTCATCGTCCTCCGTGACGAAGCTGGGCGGCACGGCCGTCCTGACGGCCGCCAACATATATGCCGGCCCGACACGAATCCTTCTGGGAACATTGCAATTGGGCACCGGCGCCGGCGGGTCGGACGGTTCAATCGGCAGCACGAGCGGCGTGCTCGACAGCGGCACGTTGGCTTACAAACTTGGCGGCAGCCAAACCGTATGCTACGCGATAAGCGGCATCGGCGGATTGAGTCTTCTCCAGGGCGGTTTGACCCTGACGGGAACGAACAGCTACGCCGGCGGCACGACAATCTCCGGCGGCACAATGCAACTCGGCAATTCATCCGCCTTGGCGCCGCCGGCGGCAACCTGGCGGTCAACGGCGTGCTCGACCTCCTCGGCAACAGTTTCTCTGCCGCGCTGTGAGCCTGACCGGCGGCGCGATCCAAAGCACCGGCGGGCCCGCCACGCTGACCGGCACGAGCTACGCGGTGCAAAACGGCACAATCTCCGTCAACTTCGGCGACGCGAATGGCTCGGCACTTCAGAAGACGAACTCGGCCACAACCGTGGTTCTCTTGGGCAACAACGCCTACACCGGCGGCACCGCCAAAGTGCAATTCGTCCTTTCCAGCGGCAGCGGCGTCATCAACACCAACGGCTACAGCGCGGGCCTGAGTTCGGCCATTAGCGGCGTCGGCGGCCTGACCTTAATCGGCGGCGGCGGCGCGCTGAACCTCTCCGGCTCGAGCACCTACTCGGGCAACACGTCGATCAACGGCGGCACTTTGCAGGTGGGCGCTGTCGGCGCCGTTCCCTTCGGCGCGGGCAAGGGCAACGTTTCGCTTGGCAGTCCCGGCACGTTGGACTTGACCGGCCACACCACCGCGATCAACGGCCTTTCCGGCAGCGGCGTGGTCAACAACTCGTCCGCAACCTCCGTGACCTTCAACGTGGGCAACAACAACGCGACCAGCACCTTCGCGGGCGTGATCCAGAATTCCAACTTGGCCGCCGGCGGCTTGCTGGCCCTGGATAAGATGGGCAGCGGCACCTTGACACTCAGTAGCACGGGCACCTACCAGGGTGGCACGACGGTCAACAGCGGAATGCTGATCGTGACCAACGACGAAGGGCTTGAGGATGGGTCGAACCTGTACGTCGGCGACCCGACCGCCTTGTCGATGCTGCCGGCCGCGGTGGTGCCGATGCAGGTCGAGTCTGCGGCGGCGCCGCCGGTCGTCTCGCCTGTGCCCGAGCCTGGGACACTGGTTCTGATAGCAGCCGGGGCGATCGCAGGAATCGGAATTTGGCGGAGGAAGAGGACATCGACTCGGCTTTCAGTGCTCACCTTGGATCTTAGAACTTAGAACTTAGGTCTTAGGACTGGAGACGGATGGGTACAGACAGGCAGCCATACGATCAGCGCCGCCCGTTCATCCGGCCAGCAACACGACGTTCAGTGCCACCGCGGCCAGCACGCTCACGCTGATTGGCCCGCTCGACGGCAGCGGCAGCTTGACAAAGACTGGTAGCGGCACGCTGTTGCTCAATACGGCTGGCACATTCACCAGGGGGCTGATCGTGCAAGCGGGCACGCTCGTCGTCGCCACTGCCGACGGGCTTCCCGACGACAGAAGCCTGACCGTCGGGGCGGCGGGTTTATTCAACAGTCCGACGGTGGCGTCGGCTGCGGCCGCTGGAGGACCAGTGAGGACGGTGGGCCGGCAGCCATGACGGCCGCAACGGCGTCTCGCCCCGCATGCCGGCGCCAACGATTCCTAGGTAATGGACTTTCCAACAGCAAATGTCCTTTCAATCGCAGTCAACAATTTACCACCGCTCACTTCTTGGCGGCGTCGCCAGAACTGAATGTCAGCCATGTATGACCTTGGGCAGGTATTCTTACCCGGATTGTGGCGGACTCGGTACGGTCAAGCAAGATGATTTCGGGGCTTCCGTCCTCGACGGAAACACGGGCTTTCGCCTTCAGGCCGGCATAATAGAGCGGCACGCGGATGTCGCGCTCGACGGGCTCAGGCAAGGGGTTATAGAAGAATGCCAGCGCCTTCTCCTTGCCTTGGGGATTCACGTGGACGAAACCGTCCCAGTCGCGGCCGTCCGGGCGGCGTAGATGGATCATGTCAGCGTCGAGCACCGGGCGATGCGCCTTGTAAAATGAAACCCATTTGCTGACCAGCGCCTTGGTGGCGTCGGTGTCGAAGATCCGCGGGCCGCGATAGCACGCCTGCACGCCGGCGCCAAACAGATTTGCCAGCCGGGTTTCGTAATGCGGCAGGTGTTCGTGTAATGGTTCGATCGTGGCTGCCGCGCCGCCACCATGATATTGCGTGAGCGGCACCATCATCCAGCCCATCGAGGCGGTCTTTTCCCAGGTGCCATCATAAACGTTTTGACGTTCGATGATCTCTTGTTCGGCTCGCGGCAGCGACCAGTTGGTTTCTCGGTAGCCCATCGCGGTCTTGCTGCTGCCGTTGAGGAAATACCAGTCGGGCACGTTCAAATAGATGCCCTCGGCGCGGCACCATTGGTACAGCCCGGCGATAGCCCTGAATTGCACCCATTGCGAGTCTTCGAGGCCGTGGTGGCCGGGATGGTCAGTGGCGGCGCAGGTATCGCCGGGATAGGAACCATCGTTCTCGAAGACGCCGAAATCCGTGTTCGTCAAAAAGCTCCGGATCTGGCGTAGATACTTTTGGCCCCACGTCGAACCGAGGCAGGGCATCACGCCGTAGCGAATGCGGTTGCCGGGCCCGCGGCAGTTATCGGCCGGGTTGCCGGCCCCGCGGCTGGCGAGGAGCGAGTAAGCGCCGATGACGATTCCCTTGGACTTCGCGTATTCGGCAACCTCTTTATACGTGGCCTGGTATTTGGCTTCCGGGCTTTCCATGTTGAGACCACTGCCGAAGCTGAGGATGATCATCTCCACGCCCACGTCGGCGGCCTGATCGATGATGCGGCGAATGGCCTCCGGATTGCTCGAGATCAAATGGACCATCACCGGGTTTTCTTGTGACCAAGGCGCGACGCAGCGGTACATCCGCCGTTGGGACAGGCCGCGGCGCTCGCGGTCCGTGCCGTCGCGGAAGAGCTCGAAAGCGCGGATGGAAGTCAGCTCACCGCCCGCGGCCACGTCAACATCGGGGCCGAACTCGGGCGCGACTTCAAGCAGGACGGGCGCTTCATAGAAGTAGCTGACTTGCGTGTGGTAGTTCTTGTCCTTGAGCCATTTGACAACCTGCTTGTTGGCCGACTTGGCGTTCATCGCCAGGAAAGAATAGTCGGTCTCGACGTAGAGGTTCGAGGGTTCGATGTTGATATTCGGATCGGCGATGGCTTCGGTTTCGACAACATTGAGCGTCTCGACGATGGTCTTGTTGACGCGAACTGGCTTGTCGGTCGCGTTGCGGATGGTGAGCCATTTTTCGATGAGCGGAATGCCGTCGTAAATAGTGTAATGGATGTCGATCTCGGGCAAGTCGGCCGCGGCAGGGGCCGTCTTGTGGCTCGACGCCGGCGGCACGAAAGTCAGGGTGACCTGTTTGCCCGGTGCGGGCCAAGGCAAATCGCGAGACAGCCACGCGGATCGTTTTTTCCAGGGGAACCGCGCGGCGGCCGGATCTTCCTTCCAGCTTTTGAACCGATAGGCGGTCGGATTGGCACGAAGCGTGTCGATCCATGCCCGCTTTAGATAATTCTGCACCGGTTGCCCCATGAGGCCGCCGACGGCATATTCCACGCTGTTGATGGTAACGCGGGCTTCCGGCCCGGCGGCGCGGAGCAACTGCTCGCCGGAAACCAGGTTCGTGTAGTTGACCGTCGCCACGTTGGGCGTCAGCCGCAGCGTGCGGCGGATGAGGCCGTTTTCCAATGTCAACTCATGTTTGTCAGTGTCCTCGGCGATCTTGGCCTTGAAGGACTCGGGATTGATGAGCCAGTCCACGGCCGGCGGCGCGAGCGAGGCATCGGCGGCCGCAGCAGAAGTTGGCAGTGCCGGCACGATCGCAAACGCGGCGGCAATAATCGAAAACAGAGACGAAAATGCAAGGCGTTTCATATGAGAAAGTCCGATGGTTGCAGAAATATGTTTGAGTTCATCCCATAACCCGTGACGCGCGAGAAAGCGGCGCAATGCCTCGCCGGAGACAAGTGAAACCGCCAACAGCCCGATACCGATCTTCCACTCGTACAGCAGCAGCTTGCCGATGGCCAAGAGCAGGCTGTAGAGCCAGACCATGCTGATGATCCAAGCCGCAAAGCTTCGGCCAAACTCGCCGCGGACCGGTTCGATCGCAGCGGCCTTCGCCACCTGCGCCCAGCCCGGCCCCGCCACGCGAAGCTTGCGGTAGAACTCGATTGTCCGCGGCGACGGCTGGCGGGCCGTGGTCAAAAACGTGACCAGCACCCATAGCCCGGTCACAAACGCTGTGGCGATGACGCAACGCATGCCAAACAGGTCGCTCGGAGTCTCCTCCGGGCCGACCAGCCGCAATGCCTGATACGCCGCAGTGAGCCGGTCCGCTGCCCACGGAGTGTGCAACAGCACGAGCATCAGCGCGGTGCCTGCCAGGGCTGAAATCTCCGACCAGGCGTTGACCCGCCACCAGTACCAACGGCCGATGAGCACCGTGCCCATGCCCACCCAATAGACGAAAAGGAATTTCGTACGCCTCCATGATGCCCGTGAGTTTCGTCACGATCACCGCCGCGACCAAGGTCAAGAGCAACATGCCGATCTGGGAAGCCCTGACATAATGGTGCTGCGAGCGGTTTGGCACGAGGTACGGCTGATAAATGTCGTTGATCAGGTACGAGACGCCCAGGTGCAAGTGCGTGCTGACCGTGCTGCGGTACGCGGCCATGAGCGCCGCCACCATCACACCCAAGAGGCCGACGGGCAGGAAGCGCAGGCACATGGCCGGATAGGCCGTTTCAGCCGCCGCGCCTTGGAGCTGTGGAAAGTAAATCAGCGACAGCAGCCCCACGATGATCCACGGCCAGGGCCGCAATACGTACTGGCAGAAGTTGTACCAGAGAAAGGCGTTGGCCGCCTCGCCCTCGTTCTTTGTCGCCAGCAGGCGCTGCACGTAGAAACCGCCGCTGGGCACTTGGAACCACCAGACGACTCCCAGGTAGACGACAAACGTGAAGGCGCTCAAGTCGAACGTCTCGAACCGCGGCGTGAAGTGCAGCAAGGCCGCTTTGAACTGCGGCGCCGCGGAAAGTTTGGCCATCATCCCCTCGCCGCCCGCGGCGTCAACATAGACGATCACCGCCAAGGCGATACAGCCGACCATGGCAAAGAGGAATTGGAAGACGTCCGCGTAGACCACGCCGTAGAGGCCGGAAATCATGCAGTAGGCAAGTGTTAGCACTGAGAGAACCACCAGGATCAATGCCGCCCCGCTGACTCCACCCACCAAGGGAATTGTGAACAAAGGCGCATCCGAAAGCTGCAGCACCGTGGTAAGGATCTTCACCATTCCAAGTGTCACGGAGGCGATGATGGTGCAATTGATCAGCACGCCGTCGAACACGGCGCGGACCAGTCGCAGAGCGTCGGTCGCCGGAGTGGGATCGTAGCGACGGACAAGGAACTCGACGTTGGTGGTGACTTCGCTTCGCCGCCACAAGCGGGCGAAAAAGAAGACGGCCGCCAGTTGCCCGATGGCCCCGCTCCACCACCACCAGTTCTCGAAAATGCCCGTCTGCCGCGAGATTCGCGCCACAAAGAGCGGCGTGTCGGACAGAGAACGTCGTGGCCACAATCGACGTACCCGCGATGAACCAGCCCAGGCTGCGTCCGGCGAGCAAATAGGAGTCTTTGTCGCGGGTGGCTTTGCGGGAGAAGAAGAGGCCGATCCCCACGGAGCCAAGAATCGATACAACCACAATAAGCCAGTCTAATATAGCCATAGGAGTTGTTTCTTGGACAAAGCCTTAACCGGAGCAAAGCGAGCAAGATTATTTTGGTCAAGCGCTTGACAAGCTTGCAGACGCGGAGATAATCATGTTAAAGCGCTTAACTAGTCATGTCAAGCGCATCGTAAAAAAGGGGGGGTAATTCATGGCAGTTACGCTACAGGATGTCGCTCGCGAGGCCGGCGTCAGTTTGGCCGCCGTTTCGCGGACCCTCAGCGGAAACGGCGCCGACCGCTTCAAGCCGGTCACCCGCCGCCGCATTGAGCAAGCGGCCAAGCGGTTAGGCTATCGGCCCAATTTCGCCGCGCGGGCGCTGGCTTCCGGCCGCACCAATCTGGTCAGCCTTTGGACCTATCATCCCTATCAGGCCGTGGCCGTGCAAGTGATGAAGCAATTCGACCGGCTGGCCCACGAGCACGGCTTTGGCCTGCTGGTTTCCGACGTGGCGACGCACGAAGGGGAAGCTTTCGCGCCGGCATTCGCCCCCGTCGCCTGCGACGGACTGCTGGCCCTGGACTGCGGCCCGTTCGCCGAGATGATCGATCGCATCCGTCCTGCCGAGGATACGCCCGTGGTGAGCTTGGGCACGAACGTGCTCCCCGGCACGGACGGGGTGCGGATCGACCTCGCGGCGGCGTTCCGCGAGGCGGCGGAGCATCTGGCCGCGCAAGGCTGCCGGCGGATCGCCTACTTCGCGCCCCGCCGCCGTCGGCCAGCCAGGCGCCCACGACGTTCGCCAGCCCGCGCGGCGCTATACGACGTACATGTCCACAGCGGGGCTCTCCACGGAGTTTATCGCCGTTCAACCGCCCACGCGCGCCGCTGCCCGGCAGACCATTGTCGATTACATCCGCGCGCAGGGCTGTCCCGACGCCATCCTCTGCCGCAACGACGACCTGGCCATCGGCGCCTATCGGGCGGCCTGCGACCTGGGCTTGGAAGTCGGCCGCGACCTGCTGCTGGTGGGCTGTGACGGCCAGGAAGATACCGAGTATTTTCCGTGTCCGGTGAGCACGATTGTTTTTCCGATCGCCGAGATGTGCCGTCTGTCCTGGGAGTTTTTGGAATCCCGAATGAACGGCACCGATGCGCCGCTGGGTGAGACGACGCTAGAGGCCCGGCTGGAAATCCGCCAATCGTCGCAGAAAAAGGAATAAAAGATCTGAAATCAAAGATCAGAGATTTGAAATTACCGCCAACTGAAACCTGAAAACTATTACGTATACCAGGAGTATTCCAATGTTTTTGCGAAAGCTGTTGCATTTGTCGGGCGCGATCGTCGCCCTAGGATTTGTTTTGATATTGGCCGTTTCGCCGGCACTGGCCGCTAATTGGACTTGGGACGCCAGTGGCAATGGCTCGGCCTACGATAACAACGGGACGTGGAGCCTCACCGGAAGCAACTGGTGGACCGGGACCCTGCCTGATTCCGTTTGGAGCAGCGCGAATACGGCCGTCTTCGGAGCGACTTCGGGAAGCAATCCTTACACGGTGACGTTGGCGCAGTCCACCACGGCCGCGGGCCTAACTTTTGCCAATCAGGTATACACGCTCTCCGGCGGCACGCTGACATTTCCCACCGCGGCCACAATCAACGCGAACGCCCCCGCCACGATCAACTCGACGGTAGTGAATACGCTCGGTACGACGACGATTTCGGCAACCGGCGGCCTGACGCTCGGCGGTGTTGTGACTTGCGGCACTCAGACCGTCAACTTCGCCACCCCCTCAAACACAAGCGGCACGCTGCAAGTAGTCAGCGGGGCGAAATTCACGGCGAACACCATCAGTTTATTCCAAAACAGTGTCAGTGCCGGCACGCTTTCCTACATTCAAACCGGCGGCTCGGTCGGCCTCAACAGCCTATTCCAAATGGGCGGCTCCAGCGCCGGCGGAGACAGCAGTTGCGTAAATATCGCAATGATCAGCGGCGGGACGTTGACGACGAACGCTTTGCAATTCTACAAATGGGCGGTGAACCCCACAATGACCATCAGCGGCGCCGCCTTGGTCAGCACGAGCGATCTATATACGGGTTGGAACGACAGCACTCCGTCAAGCACAATCAATATTGGCGACGGCGTGAGTTTCAGCGGCGGGTCGAGCATTCAGAACG
Organism: uncultured Planctomycetia bacterium; assembly: GCA_963707295.1. Lineage (GTDB taxonomy): Bacteria > Planctomycetota > Planctomycetia > Pirellulales > Thermoguttaceae > JANXQG01. The sequence goes on along the minus strand of CAVPPL010000004.1, from coordinate 1,449,427 downwards.
GCGGCTCGAGCGGCACGCTTAACGCCAGCTTCGGCATTAATACAAGCAGCCGCGGGACCAACATCTTGAACTTTAACGGCGGGACGCTCAAAGCTTTCGGTCCCACCTCGACTCTTTACAGCGGCGGAAATAGCCCGGGCGGCACCAACAATGGCACGACAACTTGGCTGCCTGCCGGGCGATTCACCGCGAACGTGATGGATGCCGGCGGCATCATCGATAACGGCGGTTTTTCGATCGCCGTAGGGCAGGTCTTCGCTCACGGCGGAGTTGCCAGCACCGACGGCGGCCTGGTGTTCCAAGGCAACGGCACTACTACTCTGACAGGGGCGAGCACATACAATGGCGGCACGGTCGTCAAGAATGGCGCTCTGCTGCTCAATGGCGGCTCCTTGCTTTCCACGGGTACGCTCTCGGTCGCCAGCGGCATCATTTTCGGCGGCAGCGGGTCCGCCGGCTCCGCGACCGTTGCCGCGGGTGGAACCGTCCAGGGTGGTTACAACGCCGCGGGCGCTTTGACGCTTGCCAGCCTGGCCTACAGCGGCACAGGGAGCATCCAAGGCGCATTGAGCGCCACCACACCGGTCGTCGTTACCGGCGGTGTAGCAACCGCCGGCGCGAGTACGATTACGGTAAACGTTAGCGGCGCCGTCCCCGCCGACGCGACGTATCACCTCCTCACCTACGTCGGCGGCAGCGACCCCTTTACGGCCTTCAAGTTCCCCGCCTCCAGCCGGGCCTTCACCCTGGTTGACAATAACGGTTCGAGCGCCATCGACGTAACGGTCAACACCAGCGTTTATCCAATCTGGAGCGGCGCGGCGAGCGGCGAGTGGAGCTACAACAATTTGTTGCCGACCGGCAATTGGGTGCTGAGCAACAGCACCAGCGTGGCCACCAATTTCATGTATGGCGATAAGGTCGTCTTCGACGACACCGCGGGTATGGCCCACACGAGTGTTGCGATCAATAACGGCAACGTCTCGCCCAGCTTCGTAGTATTCAACAACAACGCGCTAAACTACACGATTTCCGGCAGCAACAGCATTGCCAGCGGCGGTCTGGTCGAGAGCGGCACGGGCTCGGTGACGATCAACAACGCGAACTCGATGACCGGTGGCACGCTTAACGCGGGCACGCTGCTGGTGGGAAACAACAACGCCATTTCCGGCCAGGCGGCCAGCGCCGTCACGATTACCGGCGGCACGCTTGGAGCCGGCGGCGGCAGCCTGATCACGCTGCCCAACAATATCTCCGCGACGGGCGATTTCGGCCTTAGCGGCGGAGCCAACGGTCTCACCCTCGCGGGAGCCGTAACGCTGTCCGGCTCGCGTACGATCAGCGTCAGCGGCGCAGGGGCGGCCGCGGTCACGATGAATGGCGGCGTCACCGGCGCCGGTGCATACCTGACCGAGACTGGCGGCGGCATGTTGACTCTCGTCGGCGCCGGCGTCACTTACAGCGGCTCGTCAACTGTCAGCAGCGGTACGCTTGGTCTGCAGGATACGACCGCATTTGCATCCGGCACAACCGTCAACGCGGGCGGCACGATGGTCCTCAACCGTAGCGTCTCCGGTTTTGCGAATCGTAATCGAGTTACCAACACGATTACTGGCAACGGGACGATCAATGTGAACTGTTCCACGCCCGGCATCGCCGGCGGCTGGGTAACGTTCAACGGCGCGTCCGTCGGATCGAGCAATTTCACCGGCACGATCAATATCAACTCGGGCGTTCTGGCGATGGACAACACGACGGGAATATTCTCCGGGAATCCCAAGCTGAACGTCTATTCCGGCGGAGTTTTTGCCATCCGGGCACAAAACGTCTCCGTCGATGCGTTGAATGGAAACGGCGACGTAATAAATTCGAACACCACCGGCGCGGCGGCGGGCAAGACCTTGACAGTCGGCGCAAACAACGGATCGGGAACCTTCACCGGCGTGATCCACGGCAATATCGCCAGCGGCGGCACCGATGGAGCGCTTGAGCAAGGCGTTACGAACCTGACGAAATCCGGCACGGGCACCGAGGCCCTCTTCGGAGCGAATACGTACTCCGGCTCCACGACCATCAACGGCGGTCTCCTCTCCGTAGCGAATGCCTCGGCACTCGGCCCGTCCGGCAAGATTATCTTCGGCGGCGGCACATTGCAGTACACGGCCTCGAACGCGGTGGACTACTCCGGCCGCTTCGCCGCCACCGCCAGCCGATCAGCGTCAACACGAACGGCCAGAACGTAACTTGGGCGTCGGCCTTGACCAGCGTTGCCGGCACGCTCTTCAAGACCGGCAGCGGCAGCCTGGTGCTGGGAGCTGCCAGCAGTTACTCAGGCGCGACGACCGTCAACTCCGGCGATTTATACTTCAACGGCGCGACAAACGCCACGCCAACGGTCACTGTCAACAGCGGCGGCGTCCTGGGCGGCAAAGGCACGTTGGCCGCGGTCACCGTCAACTCCGGCGGCGGCATCGAAGCCGGCAACGGCGGCACGGGCACGCTCACCATCGGCAGCCTGACCTACAACGGCAACGGCAGCCTCAATCTCGGCACCCTCGCCAACTACAACAGCAGTGTGGGTGTAAACGTCACGGGCAACAACGGCCTGACTACGGCCGGCCCCATCACCATCGGCATCGGCAGCCTCACCTCGACGGGCACCTACCGCCTGATCTCCTATGCGGGAGCGATCGAAGGCAGCGGCTCCTCGGCCTTCCAACTTCCCGCGGTTCTACCGGGTCGCGGCACCGTTGGCCACTTGAGCGATCCCGGACACGAAGTTGACCTGGTCGTGACGTTCTTGGACTATCTGAAGTGGACGGGGGCAGCCAACCCCGCCAACGGCTGGGACACGACCACGCAAAACTGGAAGCTGAATTCGGCGGGCACGCCGACGACGTACATCGACAACCCCGGCGACACGGTGGTCTTCGACGACGGAGGCGGCACGAACAACGTGGTGGCCATCACTGCCGCCGCGGTGCATCCCTATAGCGTGACGTTCTCCAACAACGCGATCAACTATACGCTGCAAGGACCGTACGGCATTGCCGGCGGCACCGGCTTGACGAAGACCGGCGCGGGTATTCTGACGATCAGCAACACAAATACCTATACCGGCGGCACAGCCGTCAGCGGCGGCGTTTTGCAACTCGGCGTCGATTCCGTAGGGGCCGCGGACAGTCTCACTGGCGGACCGCTCGGCACGTCCACGGTCGTGCTTAACGGCGGCGCCTTAACCTCCGCCAACGCCTCCCCGCGCACGCTCAATAATGCCCTGAATTTCACCGCCAACTCACTCCTCGGCGACGCGACGAACAACGGTACGTTGACCCTCGGTGGCGCGATCACGCTCAGCGGCAGCCGGGTGCTGACCGTCAACTGCCCGGTGACCGTCACGGGAGCGATCGGCCAGGACTCCGCCGGCAGGGCACTGACGAAGTCCGGCCCGGCAACCTTGACCTTGACCGGGGCGGGCAGCACCTTCAACGGCGGCACGGTCGTCAGCGGGGGCATCCTGCAACTCGGCGACGGCACGACCAACGGCGTGCCCGGCAGCGGCCCGGTCACGATCAACTCGGCCGGCACGCTGGCCATCGACGCGAATGCCGGCGGCCAGACGTTCTCCAATACCGTCCGCGGCGGCGGCACCCTGTTGACAACCGGCAGCACGCTCGCTTTGAACGTCGCCAGCCCCGGCTTCAGCGGCACGACGACCGTCCGCGCCGGCACGCTGCTGTTGACCAACGCCGGCGGCGCGGGCACAGGGCCGATTATCCTGGGCGACGCGAGCTCCGGCACGAGCAACGTAACCCTGTACTTCAATGCCGGCAACAGCCAGACCTTGTCGAACCCAATTGTGGTCAGCGCCAACGGAACGGGAACCGCGAGCATCCTCGGCTACTCGGACCTGGGCGTGATTGCCGGGTCGCTGACGCTTAACCGCCCGACCACGTTGGGCGGCATTACCGGCGACCGCTACGGTTATTCCGGCCCGATCAGCGGCAACGTAGGCACGTTGACGATCGATAGCGACCGCATTACGTTTGATCAACTGCAGGCCAGCGCCAACACCTTCACCGGCAACGTGGTCATCAATCCGACCAGGGATCTGCAAATGAACTCCTCGTATGGACTTTCGGCATGGAACTCGTTGACGGACAATGGCATCTTCCGCATCAATAACGGCCTTGAGATAACGATTGACGGTCTGAACGGCACGGGCACCGCGTATATCGTCGCCGGCACAGCGACCTCACTGACCGTTGGCGCCAATGGCGGCTCCGGTTCGTTCTCCGGCACTATTCTCAATAGCGCCGCCGTCTTGTCGCTAGTCAAAGCCGGCTCGGGAATTCAAGTTCTCAGCGGCATTGATACCTATACGGGCGGGACAACGGTCAGCGGCGGCACGCTGCAGCTCGCATCGGCAACCGCTTGGTCCAACAACACCGCCCTGACCCTGGGTGGCAGCGGCACGGCCGGCACGCTGGACATGGACGGCAACAGCGCCCTGGTCTCGAAGCTGTCAATTGGCAGCGGCGCGGTCGCGGCGAACCAGATGATCACCAATTCCGCCGCCGGCAATGTGACGTTGACACTGCAAATCGCAAGCACGGGATCAACCGCCTTCAACGGCCTGATCACCCAGGGCAGTGCGGGCGGCACTACGGCGCTGACGTTGGCCAACTCCGGCACGCTGGTGCTGGGCGCTAACAACAGTTACACCGGCCCGACCACCCTCAGCGGCGGCACATTGTACGTTAATGGACAGCAGAGCGGCCCGGCGAGCGTTGCCGCGGGTACGCGCCTCGGCGGAAGCGGCCGACTCGGCGCAATTACCGCCGCGGGTAACAGTGCCATCGAAGCCGGCTACGCCGGCCGCGGCGCACTGACCGCGAATAGCCTGACCTTCAGCGATCCTGTCTACAGTTCCGGCGATATCTACATTGGCGGCGGCCATGCCGGAGGTTCCATCGCCTCCTACACGGGCACCAACGCGGCCATCATCCTTAGCGGCGCCCTGAGCGTCAACAATTTGAGTGACGGCGCCATCACGCTGCACCTGGGCGGAAACGTCGTCGATTCCGGCACCTACCACTTGATCCAGCACGTCGGACCCATCGTGGGCATCGATCCTGCGGGCATCACCGATCCGACCTTCACCCAAACCTTCCAACTCAGCTTCGCCGACGTGCCGACGCTCACACCCCGGCAGACGGCGCAGTTGCAGGACGACTCCGGCGCGGCGGGACAAGTCGGCTACGTCGATTGGATCGTGAGCGGCGGCCGGCCCGTTTGGAGCGGCGTAAACGCCAACGGCGGCACCGTCAACGCCAATTGGATGCCAAGCGACTCCAATACGCTGAATTGGAAGCTGAGCAACAACGGCAGCCCCACGTATTACATGAACAGTACCGATACGGTGTTGTTCGACGACTCCGCCGGCAGCGCGCACACGACGGTCAACGTCTCCAACGGGAACGTAAGCCCCGCCGATGTCGCCTTTGCCAACAATGCCCTGACATACACCCTCGTGGGGAGCAACGCCATCACCGGACCGACGAAGCTGAGCATGAGCGGAAGCGGCGTGCTGGTGGTGACCAATACCAATGATTACAGCGGCGGCACGGTGATTAACAACGGCACGCTGCGAATCGGCAGCGGCACGGCCCAAGTCGGCAGCGGCAACATCGGTTTCGGACCCAATGCCGCGTCCACGGCTCGCTTGCAGCTTTTCGGCAACAACCTGACGCTGCCGGGCCTGACGACCGACACGACCTACCCGGGCACTCCGGTGGTGGAGAATGGCGCCGCGGGCACTTCCACGCTGACGATCGCCAACACCGGGAATTACACTGGGGCCGTTTTCGCAGGCACCTTGCAGGACGGTGCGGGCGGCGGCAAGCTGGCTTTCACAAAGGACGGATTCTACGACGTTACGCTCGCCGGGGCGAACACCTACAGCGGCGACACAACCATCGTCAATGGCAACCTGGTGGCCGGCGCGGACAACACCCTGCCGCACGGCGCGGGCAAGGGCAGCCTCGTCTTCAACGGCGGCAACCTGGACCTGAGCGGGCACAGCGTGACGGTCAACCAGTCGTCGGGCAGCGTGGGAGCGGTCACCAACTACTCGTTCAACGCGACCGGCACGTTCATCGTAGGTGATGCCGACACCAGTTCCTCGCTGGACGTGACTCTTGCCGACGGCAACGGCCCGGTAGCCCTGACCAAGATCGGCAACGGTACGGTGACGGTTGCCGCGGCGAATGCCTACAGTGGCGGCACGACCGTTTCGGCCGGCACGCTCCAGATCGGATCTGCCACGGCGCTGGGCACCGGCGGACTAACTATGAACGGCGGCGTTCTGGATATGAACAACAACCCCATCAGCGTCCCTTCGCTGACCGGCAACGGCGGAGTTATCACAGACAGCACGCCCGGTCCAGGCACGAACACATTCACCGTGAACGCCGCCACCGGCGGCTATGCCGGCACAGTTTTCCGAGGCGTAATCCGCGACGGGGCTAACGGCACGACGGTAGCCTTCACGAAGGCGGGCGCGGCCGGGCTGACCCTTGCCGGCAGCGCCGCCAACACCTACAGCGGCGACACGACTTTTGTTGCCGGCGGGCTCACGCTTGGCAACCCCGATGGAGTTTACGCGATACCGGGCAATATCACTTTCAGCCCCACCGGCACTTGGGGCGAAACCTACGACCTGGCGCAAGGCATTTATTTGGCCGGCAACGAGCAGATCGCGCCGACCAGCGTGCTAAGCTTCACCGACCAGCAATTCATGTCCGTGGGCTTGTTCCTTAGCGGCTACACGCAAACGGTCGGCGGCCTGAGCTACACTCACGGCGGCGCCTCGCCCTTCGCTTTTGTGCGAAATGCTCCCCTGGCGTTTTGGAGCCTGTCGGCCCAGGGCACGCTGATCATCAACACCAGTGCCGGCAGTTCCTACACCTTCCAGGGCGCGATGGCCGATCTGGACGGCGGCAGCCAATCCGGGGCGCAGCTAAATCTTGTGAAGAGTGGGCCGGGGATGCAGGAATTGGCCGGCAACAGCCTCACGTATACCGGCTCGACGACGGTCACCGGCGGCACCTTGATGCTCACCGACGCGACCGCTTTCGCCAGCAACGTCAGCCTGTCCGGCGGAACGCTTGTCTTGAATAGCACGGCGGGCACACTCGAGCCCTTCACACCCTCTATCACCGGCACGGGAAGCGTGATGGCCTCGGGCGTCGGAGGAACCATGCTAACCGCTGCCAACAATTACACTGGCAGTACGAACGTCTCCAACGGCACACTGGACATCGCCGGCGGCGGCGTTTCCTGCGGCCCGACCAACGTCGCGTCGGGCTTATTGCAGATCGACACTCTTCTGACCACGAGCCTGCTGAATGTCACCGGGACGGGCGCTACGCAGGGCACCGGTCAGTTGGCCGGCAGCGGCCAGATCACGCTGACCGCCAGCAGCCTCAATTACAATAGCAGCACGCCGAGCACCTATGCGGGCGTGCTCACCAGCACATCGTCCGCCGCCGGCCTGGTCGTCAGCGACGGCACGCTGACCTTGACCGGCCTGAGCGCGTACCTCGGCAATACGACGGTCGAGGATGGCGGTACGCTGATTGTGGATTCCGCCAGCGCGATTCCCAACGGTGCCAACTTGACTGTCGGCGATCCGACGGCTTTCCCCGCCGCGATCGTGCCTGGTTCAATAGCTGGTCTCCAAAGCCAACCTAGCGCGGCTGCCGTTGCGGCGGTCCCCGAACCCGGCACGTTGGCGTTGCTGGCCTCGGGAGTCGCGATCGCAATCGGCCTCCGGCGGAGGATGGGCCGTAAAGCGAAGAATTATGTGCGCAGAGGCGTGTGCGCAAGAGAATTGCACTAAAGACTGAGCAAGTAGTACTTGCCACTCCATTACCGGCCCCCGCGCAGCACCAATACCAGTTTGCCCGCGGGAGAAGTTGAAGTGTCGCTCAAACAGATAAAATGGCATTTATTCGCTGGCCTCGCGTGGAATTGCGGCCGGCCGAAAGCACGCAAGTGACGATCAACTGCGGTGGTCAGGTTATGTCGGCCGCGCATCGATCTGGCCCGTAGCGGCAATTGCCAGATCCCGCTCATACTCGCATCCTGCTGAGTTTTCAACTAAGCTTTAGTAGATTCAAGGATCCCGATTGTGAAACAACCTGTAACTCTTGCTGTCGTCGGCGCCGGTATGCGCGGGGAAACCTATGCCAAGTTCGCCCTGCAGAATCCTCATCTCGCCAAGGTCGTGGCGGTGGCCGAGCCGCGGGAGTTTCAACGCGAAAGCCTGGCCAACGCCCATAACATTCCGGCCAGCAACGTCTATTGCTCCTGGGAGAGTTTCGCCACCGCTCCGCGCATGGCCGATGCCGTATTGATCTGCACACAGGACCAAATGCACCTCGCGCCGATGCTCGCCTTGGCGCCCAAGGGCTACGCTGTGCTCATGGAAAAGCCGATGTCCACCACCTTGGATGATTGCGAGCGGATCGTCGCTTGCGCCAAGAAGCACGGCAACCTCTTCGCCGTCTGCCACGTGCTGCTCTACACTGACTTCACCATGCGCTTGAAAGCGCTCTTGAACACGGGCCTGATCGGCGAGATTGTCAACATCCAACACCTCGAGCCGGTCGGCTGGTGGCACCAGGCCCATTCCTTCGTCCGTGGCAATTGGTCGCGGGAAGCCGAATCGAGCTTCATGCTCCTGGCCAAGTGCTGCCACGACGTCGATTGGATTCGGCACATCATGGGAAGGCCGTGCTGGCGAGCGTCGAGCTTCGGCAGCTTGCGGCATTTCCGCGCGTCGGAGCGGCCGGCGGGCGCGGCCGATCGCTGTCTGGACTTCGCCATCGAAACCACCTGCCCTTATTCGGCCAAGCGGTTCTATCTCGACCACCTTGGCCGCGACTGGATCATCGACTATTGCGTCTCGGTGATCACAGACGATCACAGCGCCGAGGGCGTCAGGAAAGCCCTCCGCGAAGGTCCTTATGGGCGGTGCGTCTACGCCTGCGACAACGACGTGGTCGACAACCAGGTAGTGAATTTCGATTTTTCCGACGGTGCGACCGCGAGCATGACAATGACCGCCTTCACCCCGGCAAGCCACCGCAAAACACGGATTTTCGGCACGCGCGGCTACATCGAGACCGACAGCGTACAGATCAGCCACTTCGACTTCCTCACCGAAAAAAGTCTCGTCATCGACACGAGCGTGGCCGAGAACTCGTCGACGGCAGCCTCGGGCCACGGCGGCGGCGACCACGGCCTGATGAACGCCTTCGTTGAAGCCGTCTCCACGCGCGACCAGCGCAAGGTCTTGTCCGGGCCGGACGAAACGCTGGCCAGCCATCGCATGGTTTTCGCGGCCGAGCAGTCTCGCCGCGAGGGTCGGGTCGTGGACATTCGCGAGATGGTCCATTCTGGTTGCTGAATCAGCAAGGCCGACTACGAAATCAGAAACGGCAACACGAAACTCGCCCTGTTCACTCTCATCGTCGTGTTGTCGGCTCCGCTGGCCGCGATACACGGCACGCATAATTGCTCCCAAGTTGTGCCGGCGTATCATCAAGCCAAAACGGCGGAAAAGTAAGGACGTTTTGCAGCACTTGCAAAGACTGCGAAAGGTGGTAAGCTAAGCAACTTATGCTATCTCTACAGCGGATGTTGGGCAGAAGCGATCGCTTCTTTGAACTTCTGGAAGCAATCGCCAATGATGCGCAGCTCGCGGCCCGAGCCGTTCGAGAACTCATCGAGGCGCCCCAAGACTGCCATAGCATGGACCGTTTCGTTGCCTACCGCAAAGAGGACAAGCGGCTTCGCGAGGAAATAGGCCGCATGGTATGCCACACGCTCATTACCCCTTTTGAGCGCGAAGACATCGAGTCATTGTCGAGCGTACTTTCGCGCATCTCCAAATCGCTCAAGAAATTTGCGGAGCGGATGCTTCTTCTGCGGCAGCATTTCAAGCCGGAGTTGTTTGCCAAGCAGTCGATGCTCTTGCAACAGGCCACCGACACTTTGAACGAGATGGTCCGGCAGCTTCGCAAGCCGCGGCTGGATGCCGTGCAGGAGGCCAACGACCGCTTGCGCAACTATGAGGGCGAAGCCGACAAGCTGATGCTCACCTTGATGCAGGAGCTCTACAGCGGTCGATACGACGCTCTGCAAATGATCGTGCTCCGCGACCTCTTCGAATTGTTGGAAAAGGTCATCGATCGCTGCCGCGATGCCGGCAACTTGATCTTCCAGATTGTCCTCAAGAATGCCTGACAGCTTTTTCAAAGACGAGGTCCGCTGGCGACCCGAGACGATAGCAACCCAACCGCGGAAACAACTCCCCAGCAGAAAGCGTCGGCGATGTTCTTGGTGTTGAGCATCATACTGCTCGGATTGGTCTTCGAGTACGTCAACGGCTTTCACGATACGGCCAACGCAATCGCCACCGTCGTGGCGACACGAGTGCTTTCGCCGCGGCAAGCCATTCTGCTGGCTGCCGTCTGTAACCTCATCGGCGCTTTAACGGGCACGGCGGTGGCCGAAACGATCGGCCGCGGGCTGGTCAACACCAACAGTATCAGTCTCACTACTCTCCTGACTGCATTAGGCGCGGCTGTGGTTTGGAACCTGGCGACGTGGTGGCTGGGGTTGCCGTCGAGTTCCAGCCACGCGTTGATCGGCGGCCTTTGCGGCGCGGCGGTTGCTTCGGCCGGCGGGAAATTCGACGTGATTCGCTGGTCGGTTATTAACGCGGCCGGCAAGCATGAAGGTCTGTGGCCTAAGGTCGTGCTGCCCATGTTTGTCGCGCCAATGGCAGGAGTGCTTGTCGGCTTTACGGTCATGGGGCTGTTGTTGTTGATCTTGCGAAACTGGCGTCCCAGCCGGGTTAGCAACGTCTTCGGCCGACTGCAACTTTTGAGCGCTTCATTGATGGGAATCAGCCACGGCAGCAACGACGCCCAAAAAACGATGGGAATCATTACCCTTGCTTTATTCACCGGAACCGGGGCCGGCCTTTTCAAAAATCTGCCCGGCTGGCTACAGTTTCTGCAAACGCCGCATTTCGTCGTCAGTACATGGGTAAAGATCGTATGTTCGCTGACGATGGCCGCAGGAACGGCCGCGGGCGGATGGCGGATCATTCGAACGGTAGGACATCGGGTCGTGAAGCTGCAGCCGGTTCATGGCTTTGCCGCGGAAACGACCGCCGCGGCCGTGATCCAGGTAGCCAGTCATTGGGGCATACCCCTTTCGACGACGCACGTGATATCGGCCTCAATCATGGGAGTCGGGGCGACACGCCGGCTGAACGCCGTGAAATGGGGAGTTGTCGAGCGCAAACTTTGGGCGTGGGTGTTCACGATTCCGGCCACGGGACTGCTCGGTTACTTGCTGCAAAGATCTGTAATGCTATTTCGATGAAGTCGCGTGGCGAGAACCGGAAGGACATCCATGTCACGCATCCAAGTCGCCGCCGCGGTTCTCAACCAGACGCCCCTGGACTGGCCGGGCAACGAGCGCAATATCCGCGCGGCGATCGCGGCGGCGCGTGCCGAAGGCGTGTCAGTCCTCTGCCTGCCCGAACTGTGCATCACCGGCTACGGCTGCGAAGACGCCTTCCACGGCATGGGACTTCAGGAGTCGGCGTGCAAAACGCTCGCGGCAATCCTGCCGGACACGCACGGCATGATCGTCAGCCTCGGGCTGCCGCTGATGCACCGCAACGCCCTGTTCAACTGTGCCTGTCTGGCCGTCGATGGGCGGATCGCCGGCTTCGTCGCCAAGCGGTTCCTTTGCGGCGATGGCCTGCACTACGAACCGCGCTGGTTCAAGCCCTGGCCGCAAGAGGTCCGCGACACGATCCAGGTCCTCGGTCATGAATACCCGATCGGTGACCTGACTTTCAATTGCGGCGGGATCAAGATCGGCTTCGAGATCTGCGAGGACGCCTGGGTCGCCGGCCGGCCGGGCGGCGGCCTGCGCGATGCATGCCATCGACATCATCCTCAATCCCAGCGCCAGCCACTTCGCCTTCGGCAAGATCGAAGTCCGCAAGCGGCTGGTGATCGAAGGCTCGCGGGCGTTCCACGTCAGCTACGTCTACACCAATCTGCTGGGCAACGAGGCGGGCCGCGTCATCTACGACGGCGGGGCACTGATCGCTTCCGGGGGCGCGCTCCTGGCGGCCGGGCCGACGGTTCTCCTTCGCGCCGTGGCATGTCACCAGCGCCGTGATCGACGTGGCCGCGAACCGCATGAGCACCGCCCGGCTGGCGAGTTTTGAGCCGCAGCTCGGCCGGGCGAACCCGCTGGAAGTCGCCTGCGCATTCGATTGGCCTGCTATAGAACCTCATTCGGCGAAGCATCCGGCGGCCGAGTGGGAAACCAGTCCGAACTTGAAGGAAGAAGAGTTCACTCGCGCGGTCGCGCTGGGCCTATTCGACTATCTGCGGAAGAGCCGCTCGCACGGCTTCGTCGTCAGTCTCAGCGGCGGGGCCGATTCGTCGGCCGTTTCCTGCCTGGTGGCGATGATGGTCGAAATGGCCTATGCGGAATTGGGCGATGGGGCGTTTCGCGCGACCTTGCGGCACATCGGCGGATCTGAATGAAGCCAAAACGGACCGCGACCGCGTCTGCCGCTTGCTACACTGCGTCTATCAGGCCACCGCCAATAGCGGCGCGAAAACCCGCAAAGCTGCCGATTCTCTTGCCGAAGCCCTCGGGGCCGAAATTTCGTGCCTGGAGATCGGGTCGTTGGTGGAAGGATATGTCGCCGGCGTCGAGGGGCTTCTCGGCCGCAAGCTTACCTGGCAGACCGACGACGTCGCCCTGCAAAACATTCAGGCCCGTGTCCGCGGGCCGAGCGTGTGGCTCCTGGCCAACGTGAAGAACGCCTTGCTGCTTTCGACGAGCAATCGCAGCGAGGCGGCGGTGGGCTATGCCACGATGGATGGCGATACCTGCGGCGGCCTTTGCCCGATCGCCGGCATCGACAAGGCGTTCCTCCTGGACTGGCTCCGCTGGCTGGAAACCCAGGGGCCGCGCGGCCTGCACCCGATTCCCGCGCTGGCGGCCGTCAACCAAATGCAGCCGACCGCGGAACTTCGTCCGCCCTCCGCCGGCCAGACCGATGAGGACGACCTGATGCCGTATCGCGTGCTTGATGCGATCGAGCGCGCGGCCATCCGCGACAAGCAGCCGCCGCTGGAAGTCTTTCTCGCGGTTCGCCCGCAGTTCTCGCAATACGGACCGGCACAAATGCAGCTTTGGATCGAGCGTTTCTTCCGCCTTTGGTGCCGCAATCAATGGAAGCGCGAGCGCTACGCCCCCAGCTTCCACCTCGACGACGAGAATCTCGATCCCAAGACCTGGTGCCGCTTCCCAATCCTCTCCGGCGGCTTCGAGCGCGAGTTGGCGGAGTTGCGCGAATATGTGGCCGGGCTTTCGTAGGGTGGGACAAGCTCGCTTCAAGCGAGCGCGGGCCCACCAAGACCTGGCCTGGCTGACCGAGCGTGGTGGGCCTGCGCTCGCTGGGGCTCGCTGGTCCCACCCTACGGGTTTTCGATCGACTTTCCCCGTCGGAAACGCCTCTTGACATAGTGTTTGCACTACACTATACTTCGTGTAATCACAACACTGGAGGCGTCCATGCCCTACACCTACGAGTACCCCCGCGCGGCCTTGACCGTCGATTGTGTCGTTTTCGGCCTCGACGAAGAGGACTTGAAGGTGGTCCTCATCCAGCGCGATCTGGAGCCTTTCGCCGGCAAATGGGCCTTGCCGGGCGGGTTCGTCCACGTCGACGAATCGCTGGAGGAGGCCGCCCGGCGGGAGCTGCAAGAGGAGGCTGGGCTGTCAAAAGTTTTCCTAGAGCAGCTTTACAGTTTTGGCGACGTGAAGCGCGACCCGCGTGAGCGGATCGTGACCGTGGCCTATTACGCCCTGGTCAATATCCGCGACCACCGCGTGCAGGCGGCCACCGACGCCCGCAATGCGGCCTGGTTCGCCGTCTCCGACACGCCCTCGCTGGCCTTCGACCATCAGAAAATATTGCACACGGCTTTAGATCGATTGAAAGGAAAAGTCCGCTACCAGCCGATCGGCTTCGAACTGCTGCCGGCCAGGTTCACGCTCACGCAGCTACAGCATCTCTACGAGACGATCCTGGAGCGGGCCTTGGACAAGCGAAACTTCCGCCGCAAGGTGCTCATGATGGGCTTTCTTGAAGAGACCGACGAGATCGAGAAAGACGTCGCCCACCGCGCCGCAAGGCTTTATCGGTTTGATGAGGCGAAGTACCGGAAGTTGGTAAAGAAGGGGTTTTTGTTTGAATTATGAACAACCAACTCACCCACATCAGCAAGTTCCTCAGCCTCGTCCTCCGGCACAATCCCGATTCGATCGGCATCGCGCTCGACGCCGAGGGCTGGGTGCCGGTCGATGAACTGCTGGCCGCGGCCGCGCGGGACGGGCAATCGATCAGCCGCGAGCAGTTGGAAGAAGTCGTCGCCACCAACGACAAGAAGCGGTTCGCGTTCTCTTTCGATCGATCGCTCATCCGCGCGAACCAAGGCCACAGCGTCGAGGTCGATCTTGGACTTGCCGCCGTCGAACCGCCCGAGCTGCTCTATCACGGCACGGTCGATCGCTTTCTCGACTCGATCTGTGCGAAGGGCCTGATCCGCGGCAACCGGCAGCACGTCCACCTCTCGGCCGATCGCGAGACGGCCGCCCGTGTCGGCCAGCGCCGCGGCCGGCCCGTCGTGCTGGTCGTCGAAGCCGGGCGGATGCACCGGGCGGGACATCAGTTCTTTCGGTCCGAGAACGGCGTTTGGCTGACGGAAGCCGTGCCGGCGGAGTACCTCCAAGGGGCTCGGAAATGCGTAGGCGATAGTAATGAAACCGATAGAACCAACTTTGGAGGAGCGTTTTCAAGGCTGCCTGCTCGGCTTGGCCGTGGGCGACGCCACCGGCGCTCCTTACGAAGGGTTGCCTGGCGATATGATCTTCCGGATGGGGCCGGCTCGTACAATCGTCGAGACTCCGTCACCGGATGCCCGCCACTACACGGACGACACCCAAATGGCGATCGGCGTCGCCGAAACATTGGTCGAATGCGGTGAAATCCAAGAGGAGGCACTTTGCGCAGCATTCGCGCGGAACTACGACCCTGCGCGTGGTTACGGCCAGGGCGCACGGCGCGTCATTGAAGCGATGATTACTGGCGACGATTGGCGTCTGCTCGCGAAATCGCTCTTTCCCGGCGGCTCATTGGGCAACGGTGCGGCAATGCGCGTGGCGCCGGTCGGTCTTATGTTTCGCGACGACTTGGATCGCGTGGCGGAGCAAGCTGAGCTATCGTCGCTTCCCACGCACGTTCATCCGATCGCCATTGACGGCGCACGGCTGATTGCACTTGCCGTCGCCCTTGCCACCCGCGAAACACCGTTCAATCGGCGCAACTTCCTGGGCGAATTGAAGAAGCGCGCCGTGACCGAGGAATTCCAATGGCAGCTTTCCATTGCCGAACAGTTGAAGCCGAGTGACAGCTTGACCGGCTTTGGAAACAGCTTGGAGGCCCACCGCTCGGTCATCACCGCCATTAGTTGTTTTGCCGGTTCGCCCGACGACTATTCGGGAGCGATTAGCCGTGCCATCGGGCAGGGCGACGACGCCGACACACTTGCCGCCATGGCCGGCGCGATCAGCGGAGCGCGACTCGGTATCAAGGCAATCCCCACGCATCTTATCGAGTCGCTGGAAGACAGCGGAAAGGGCCGAACATATATGGTGGGGCTGGCTGACAACCTATATCAAGCTTACGAAGGTCGAGGACGCGAAGCTACATGATGAACTCAATGACTGGTTTTGAACTGCCGTTCTTCCAGTGGTTGGCAGACAGTCGTCGCATTTTGATCGCCGGAGCAGGCGGCGGTTTCGACGTCTTCAGCGGACTGCCGCTCTATTTCCTGTTGCGCGAATCGGGACGGGAAGTCCACTTGGCAAACTATTCTTTTGCTAGCCTCGATCCGTCGATCGGACGATGGGTGACGCCGGTGTGTCTGGAAGTAACTGCCGACTTGGAAGCCTACCTAAACTACTTTCCCGAAAAGATGTTGTGCAATTGGTTTCGCGCAGGGCGAGGAGGTCTCAATCTTTGCCTACTCTCGAACGGGCGTACGACCGCTGCGAGATTCTTACCAGAAGCTTATCGACCAACTCAGTCTCGATACGATCATTCTCGTGGACGGCGGCAGCGACAGCCTGATGCGCGGCGATGAAGCAGGTTTCGGGACGCCCGGTGAAGACATGGCAAGCATCGCTGCTGTCCATCAAGTAGACGTTTCGCGAAAGTTTCTCGTTTCTTTGGGCTTCGGTGTTGATTGGTATCACGGCGTATGTCATAGCCAGGTATTGGAAGCGGTCGCCGAGCTTACCCGCGAGGGAGCGTTTCTCGGCTCTATCTCACTCCTGAACACCATGCCGTCGGTCGCGAAGTACATCGACGCCTGCACCGTTGTGCGTCGCGCTATGTCGGAGGAACATGCGAGCATCGTTTGCAGTTCGATCCTATCGGCACTTGAGGGCCGTTTCGGCGCTTATCATTCCACGCGATTGACCGGAGGCAATTCGCTGTGGATCAATCCCTTGATGACGTTTTATTGGTGCTTCGAGTTAAGCGCGGTCGCGAAACGGGTCTTCTACATGGAAGACATCCTCAAAACCGATAACTACGACGATGTCGATTCTGGCAATCGAGTCGTTTCGCGCAAATATGCCAGGCCACAAGTTTTGGCAGCGAATTCCGATATGAGTGAATTGACCGCAAGCATGAACGACCGCCTCGTCGGCATCTTGTTGGGAACCGCCGTCGGTGACGCTTTGGGCCTGCCTGCGGAAGGTCTCTCGCCCGCGCGGCGGTGGAGGTTGATGCCGGGTCCGTGGCGGCATCGACTGGTCTTCGGGCGAGGGATGGTGAGCGATGATACGGAACACACGCTCTTCGTTGCGCAATCGCTCTTGAAGCATCCGGACAATGCGGAGGCATTTCATCGCCATTTAGCGTGGCATTTGCGTTGGTGGTTTGCCACGCTGCCCGCGGGGATCGGTAAGGCGACAGCACGGGCGTGTATCAAGCTTTGGCTTGGGTTCCCGCCGAATCGCAGCGGCGTCGTTTCCGCCGGAAACGGCCCGGCAATGCGGAGCGCGGTTATCGGGAGCTACTTTCACGACGAGCCTGAGCTTTTGCGGCGTTTTGTCCTGGACTCTACGCAATTGACGCACACAGACCCCAAGGCCACGATAGGTGCATTGGCAGTTGCCCGCGTCGCAGCCTGGGCGGTAGAGCATGACCCGACATCGCTGCCATGCCCAGATGCGATTGCCGAGATGCTAGCGGAACTTGCGCCAGACGACACAGAATGGCAGGCTTGGATTCAACTTATGCCGCCGACGATCGCAGCGGGAAAGTCGGTGCCCGAGCTTGCCAGTGCGCTCGGCCTCAGTAGGGGCGTTACGGGATATATCTATCACACGGTTCCAGTAGCGGTTTACGCCTGGCTGCGACATTACGGCGATTTCCGCGCCACGCTGGAAGCGGCCCTGGACTGCGGCGGCGACACCGACACGGTGGGAGCGATCGCCGGCGCGTTTGCCGGCGCGACGACCGGTCCGGCGGGGATTCCCGAATCGTGGCTTAGCGGCATTTGCGATTGGCCCCGGTCGGTGCAGTTGCTGGGTAGCGTCGGTGATCGGCTTGGCGAACAGCTTCATTCGGGCAGCCCGCTTGGCGAAGTGCGGTATTTCTGGCCGGCTGTCCTGCCGCGAAACCTCATCTTCTTGCTTTTGGTGCTTCTTCATGGTTTTCGCCGTCTTTTGCCGCCCTACTAACGCGTGGCTGGCGGCTGTTGAAGTCCCGGCTTTAGCCGGAATTGCCGCCTAAAGGCGGGACTCCAGCGCGGGACCGTTAAATTATCAGCGCGGGCAAGATCCTTGCCACACTGAAATCCCCAAGTCATTACGCCATAACGACTTGCGCCGACGGCCGGCGATTCGCTCGGCTATTTCGGCTGCTTGGCGCAAACAAGTGCTCGCGGCGCAACTCTTGCGCCGCAAGCACTTGCGCCGCGCAAGGGCGCAACTTTGCAACATCTGTTGACAGATATAGTTAACATGATATAACTACAGTTCGTACCAATCATCCCTTAAACCTCCGAAAGGACCCTGTCATGAGCGAATCCGCTACGAAACTTGCGACGCAAGCCGCCATTCAGCCAGCAACCGAACCCGTCCCCGAAACGGACCGCGTCCCTCATCCGCGCGAGATACTTACGCCGGACAAGCAGATTATCGTCATCGCCCTCCTGTCGCTCGGTTTCAGCCGCCGCACGGCCGCGCGGCACGTGGGATGCACCCACACGACCATCGCCCGCGCGGCTGAGCGCGATCCGCATTTTGCCTTCCAGATCGCCGACGCGGAAATGCGCGCCGATTTCGCGCGCTGAAGCAGGTCCGCGACGCCTCGAAGCAGGACAAGTACTGGCGGGCGGCCGCCTGGTTCCTGGAACGCCGCCTGCCCGATGAATTCGGCAAGCGGCCGGCGCACAGCTTCAGCGGCGATCAGGTCATGGCCCTCCTGGCCGAGGTATTTTCCTATACGATCGGCGCCGTCAAGGAAAACGAGAAAGACGGCTTCCTGCGGGCCTTTAGCAACACGCTCCACGACGTGGAAAAAACGGTGGACGACGCCGACCGCTGGCACGAATTGGCAGAGGACGACACCCGCACCGGCAAAGCGTTGCGCTCGCCCTACGAGCATCCCCAGTGGCGCGAGCCGACGGTGATCAAGGAAACGGCACAGAAAACCTCGGAGAAGGCCGATCCGGTGAAACCTTCGGCGCCGGTACCGAAAGAATTACTGAAGATCGCCGCGGTGCCGCCGTTCAGTCCGTTCACTCCGCCCGGCTTCAGGGCGAATCTGGACCAACAGTTGGCCAGCGCGGCGGGCGACAAAGCGGCCGAAGTGTGCCAATCTTCCCAAAGGTGGGAGAAAAAGCAGTTGCGGGCGTTGCAACGCAAGTTCGCTCCTGTCAACGACTTAGAGCAATCGCCGGGGTCCGTGCCAGAGGCCGCGAAACCGCACCGCGGCGAAGAGAACGGCCGCAACGGTGTCCATCTCCGCAACGGGCACTCGTGACTTCGGCCGCCAGTCGCTAAGGAACTGTAACTGATTAACTTGAGCAATCTTGCGATATGGCTGACGCGCTCTGTTCTTCAGGCGAAGAGTGTCGTTTCAACTGCGTCACGCCCTTCGCAAGCTCAGGGCCGTGCCACCCAATCGAAGACTGCTTACGGTTTGGATGTCGCCGTTGTGTTAACCGAGCCCGTCGTTGGTGCCGCTAGCGGCTGCCTATGCGCTAGCGCGCACAGTAATGGCCGCATCAACCTTGGTCACCGCGCGGTCGTAGGTCATCAACCCGTTGCACTCGGTCTCCACATCGGTGAGTTGCGTGTAAACGGCCGCGGAGAGCCCCTTCTCGTCGCGAAGCTTGGCAACGCCTTTCCACAGATCGAGGTACTTTTGATTCAACTCCGTTCGATCCGCCATGCCGCGGTAGCCCCAGTTCTTCTCGACCCAGCGATGACCGTCGACAGGCAGCCCGAGGCCGCCGAACTCGCCCAGCACGGCCGCCCGAGACGCTTCCGGGTCGGGCGAGCCGGGGCCGGGGTATTTGTGCATGTCGATCACATCGCCCACCTGGCGATCGGTCCAACCGCTTGCGTCGTTCACCAGCCGCGAGGGATCGAGTTCCTTGGTCCATTTTGTCAGGCGGACAGTGTCATACTGGCCCCAGCCTTCGTTGAAGACAACCCACATAATGATGGAAGGATGGTTGCGATGCGTCTCGATCATGGCCTTGAGTTCGGCCTCGAATTGTTCGGCCTTTTCGGCCGAGGCGGGCACGCCGTCCTGCCCTCGCGCCTCCTGCCGGACACGCCCGCGCCGCCGCCGGGCATGTCCTGCCAGACCAAGAGGCCCAGCTTGTCGCACCAGTAGTACCAGCGATCGGGCTCGACCTTGACGTGCTTGCGAACCATGTTGAAGCCGAGCTTCTTCATCGCCTCGATGTCGGACTTCAACGCGTCGTCGGTCGGGGCCGTGTAGATGCCATCGGGCCAGAAGCCCTGGTCCAGCGGCCCGGCCTGAAAGACCGGCTTGTTGTTGAGCATGAGGCGGGTGACGCCCTTTTCGACCTTGCCGAGGGAGATTTTGCGCATGGCGAAGTAGCTGTTCACCTCGTCAATAGATTGTTTGCCACGACCGATGGAAACTTTCAGTTTGTACAGAAACGGATGTTCCGGCGACCAGAGTTTAGGCTTGGTGATGGGAAGTTGGATGTTTCGCCCAACTTCAGCGTTGCCATCGACACTGACTTCCTGACCATTCGGAAATCGGTTCTGCGTGACGTCTCGAATGGCATGTGGAAGCTCTGGGTCAAACACTCCCACTACAACCGACGCGCCAGCCGCGTTTCCTCTTACTGAGACTGTTACATGCACCATGCCCGCATCAACGTCCGGAACAATCTTCAACGACTCGATGCTCACTTCGGGCACGACTTCCATCCACACGGTTTGCCAGATACCGGAGCAAGGCGTGTAGAAGATGCCACCTGGGTTCTGGATTGCGGCAAAGCTCTGCTTTCCGTGCGGCTCGCCATTGCGACCGGTCGAGTCCGAGACGCAGACAAGCAGTTCGTTGTCGCCGCCCGCCTTAGCTTGGTCGGTAATATCGAATGTGAACGGATCGTACCCGCCTCGATGCGTGCCGACGTAATAGCCGTTGATGTAGACCTCGGCTTCCCAATCGACCGCGCCGAAGTGCAGGAGCAGCCGCTTGCCGTCGGCTAACTTGGGCGCCGCAAGACTGCGGTGATACCATAGCCATTGCTTGTCCGTGAGCGGCTTCATCACGCCCGAAAGCGCCGATTCGACACAGAACGGCACAAGGATTTTGTCATCGAATACGACCGGCAGGGCGGGCTTCAACGACTCGTCGATGGCATCTTCGATCACGAAGCCCCAAAGCCCGTTGAGGTTCGTCCATTCGCCATCGCGGACCATTTGCGGGCGAGGATACTCCGGCAGCGGATGGTTCGGATCGACTTTGGCCGCCCAGGCGGTCATCAACTTGCCCGGCGCCGGCTTCCAATCGGCGGCTGGGGCGAGCGATGGAACGGAAAGAACGACAAGAAATGCGATGAAGGAGTTGCGATGAATGCGTGTCATGAGCGTATTTCCAGGAGGCGGGAAGTGGCGGGCCACCCAATTATGCGCCTCTCGTCGCACAAATGCCAGAGCCCGTACGCCTGAATACGGAACCTCCAGCGGGGACGCGTCCTATCGCACGAAAAGTGCTTCCGTGCTAGAATTAAGGAGACGTGACGGACTTATGAAAGGCAAATACTATGAACAACGTAGCCAGCGGACTTACTTTTGATGCCGAAATGCCGCCGCTCCGGGAGGCGGAAGGCGGCTCGGTGCGCGTCGGCAAGACCCGCATTAGCCTCGACTTGATTGTCGAGCAATACGAGAACGGCATGACGCCGGAAGACATCGTGCGCGCGTACGACACATTAAAGGTGGCGGATGTCTACGGAGCGATTGCCTATTACTTGCGGCACCGCGAAGAAGTAACAGCATACATGAAACGGCGCGACGAGTTGGCGGAGGCGATGCAAAAAAAGATCGAGTCCGAGCGGCCGCGAATAACTCGGCAAGAACTGCTGGTACGACGCGCTGCTATGGAGCATAAGGATGTTGTCGTTGGCAAGTGACGCGGACGTGAACGGCGGTATCATTCGCGGACTGCTCCGCCGCCATCCCGAAATCAATCTTATGCGATCTTTGGATGCGCTACCGGAAGGCACGCCGGACCCAGAAGTGTTGGCATGGGCGGCAGCCGAACGCCGAACCCTCATAACGAATGACCGAAAAACAATGGTCCCGTACACGTATCAACGTGTCGCATCCGGAGAACCAACGCCGGGCGTCATTGCCACCACGAATAAGCAATCGGTTGGCGACGCGATCGAAGACATCCTCACGATTATCGAATGCAATTCGGCGGAAGAAATACAAGAGCAGATCGTAGTATTTCTGCCGCTATAGCAATAGTTACATGCGGAGAAACCCATGGATGGATTCTTAGGAAAGAACGTGAAACGCCTCGCGCGATCATTTTTGGCGGGCCTGCTCGCCATCCTGCCTGTTGTCATAACCGTGGCGATCATCGCTTGGGTGGCCGGCTTCGTGCGGCAGTTCCTCGGCCCCCGCACGCTGTTCGGCGACGGGCTCACGCGCCTCGGCTCGAGTTTCGTCAACAACAACACGGTCGCCTATCTCGTCGGCGGACTGCTGGCACTGGCGTGCGTCCTGCTGCTGGGATTCGTCGTTGAGGCAGGAGCGAAGGACTTCATTCAACGCATGTTCGATGCCGCCATGCGGCGAATACCGATCGTGGGCAGCCTCTACGGCACGTCAAAGCAGATTGTGACTCTCTTCGACAAGAAGGACCCGGAGAAGCTGCAAGGGATGAAGGCCGTCTTCTGCTTCTTCGGCGAGAAGACGGGGGCGGGCTTGTTGGCGCTCTTGGTCTCGCCAGAGAAGTTTACGATTAACGGCCGCAGCTTTCACATTGTGATCGTGCCGACCGCGCCCGTGCCCGTCGGCGGGGGGCTGTTTTTTGTGCCCGTGGAGATGGTGCAGCCGACCGACGTAAGCGTCGAAGGGCTGATGAGCATCTATGTATCGATGGGCGTGAGCGCGCCGCAGTTTTTGCAGGGGACGACGGAGTAGCGCGTTCAATCGACCAGTTCGCGCTCAATTTCCTCCAGCGTCTTGCCCTTGGTCTCCGGCAGCCACAGGACCAACAAGACAAAACTTACCGCGCAGATCGCGGAATAGAGCCAGAACGTCCGCGAAACGCCGAGCACCACCTTGAAAATCGGGAACGTGTAGGTCAGGGTGAAGCATCCCAGCCACAACGCCCCGACCGTAATCGACATGGCCGTGCCGCGGATGCGATTCGGAAAGATCTCCGAGATCAGCACCCACGTGACGGGCGCCAGCGACATCGAGTAGATGCCGATTGCCGCCAGCACCAGCGCCAGAAACAGCAAGGGCGAGACGGCGCCGCCGCCTTCCTTCACATGGTAGCCATATCCGATGAGGATATAGATCAAGGCCAGGCCGGCAAACCCGAAAAGCATCAGCGGCTTACGGCCCAGCCGGTCCACCGTCGCCAGCGCCACGAAGACAAACAGCAGGTTCACCGCGCCGGTCGCCACGATACTGGTGAGCGCATCGTTCATGTTGAAACCGGCTTGCGTGAAAATCTCGCTGGCGTAGTTGAAGATGACGTTGATGCCGCACCATTGTTGGCTGACCGCCAAAAAGATGCCCAATCCCAAGATGATCAGCATGCGGCGCTGGAGCAGTTCGCCAAACCGTACGCGGCGATCTTCGTGCTCCACCGTGCTGCGAATATCCGCCAGAGCCGAGGCCGCGTATGACGTGCCGCCGATGCGCGCCAGGATTCGCTCCGCCCGGTCGTGCAGGCCCGCCTTGATAAGCCATCGCGGGCTCTCCGGAACGATCAGCGAAAAAATGAAGAACGGCGCGGAAGGCACCGCGCAGGCAGCAAACATCCAGCGCCATCCGGTCGTGCCGTTCCATGTGTGCGCGAGGGCTGACAGGTATTGGTCCATGGCGGTGGCTGCCGCCGCGCCTTCCAGCCCCTTGAGTCCCTCCAGCATGGCCGAAATCTCAGCCGGCACCGGCCGGGCGATCATCCAGTTCACGAACTGCGCCGCCAGAATGCCGATGACTATAGTCAACTGGTTGATCGCTACCAGCAATCCCCGATGCCGGGCGGGGGCCACTTCCGAAATGTACATAGGCGCGATGTTTGACGCCAGCCCGATGCTCACGCCGCCAAGGATTCGCCACGCGACAAACGTCGTGAAGCTATCGGCAAACGCGATCCCGATCGAGGAAACAACAAAGTTAAGCGCCGAGGCGATCAGCACCGGCTTGCGTCCGAAGCGATCGCTGATGCCGCCGGAGATGAGCGCGCCTGCCAGGCAGCCCAAGAGCGCGAGGCTCTGCGCCCAGCCCACCGGCGACACCGCATTGGCGATCACCTTCTGCCAGAAGCTAGCGTTGACCGATATGCCCGACGCGGTGTCCTTGAGGTGAAAGAACGCCTCGTAAAACTTGGCCGCGCCGCCAATCACGACCCAGTCGTAGCCGAAGAGCAACCCGCCCAGCGCGGCGACAAGCGAGATGGTCAAGATGTAGCCGAGATGGTAGTTGGTTTCGACTGGCGACGACGGCTGGACTGTTGAGGGCGTGAGCACGTTTCTACATTCCTTCCATGAGGTCCGCTGCCAAGGCGTGGCTCGGGTCGCGGGCGAGCACCTGCTTCAACAGTCGCCGGGCCTTGGCCTTTTCGCCCAATCCGAGCCGGGCTTGTGCTTGAAGGAACATGGCCGCAGTCCGCTGCCGTTCGTCGAGGTCGTCGTCAAACAGCAGCATCGTCGGCAGCGAGGTGGCAAAGTAGTCGATCTTGGCGGGAGTCTTCTCCAGATTCCGGGCGTAGGCGAGCAGCTTCCGCAGCAGCGCGTCGGCCTTGGCCGCCCGGCCCAACCGCTGCCAGGCCAGGGCAGAATCGTAGGTCTTTTCGGAGAACTGCCGCGTCCGCATTTCCTGGAAATCGCCTTTGAACGTGGCCGCCGCAAGCCAGTGCTCGCGGGCTTTCGCCGCGTCGCCCGCCGCCGATAGGGCGCAGCCGAGCCAATAGTGGATGTCGCTCTGATTGGCAAGCAAGTGCTTCGCTTCGCCCAGATTGTGCGGGACGTTGAGCGCCACTCGAAACTGCTCTACCGCCCTTTGCGGATCTTGTTGAGCAAGGGCTGCGCGGCCCAGCGCGAGTCGGCTGCGAACATATTGCCCGAGAGCCGAGCCCTTCGCCGCCCTCCCATGGCTGGAAGTTCCGCTCGCACAAGACTACGAGGGCCTCGGCGTGCTGACCCGTTTGGTTCAGCAGGGCGGCATATTCCACAGTCAAATCGTCACGCTGGGAAACAAGCTCCGTGTTTTGCTGCAACTGCCGCAGCCTTTTCTTGGGCGAAATGCCCAGTCGTTTCCAAAGCTGGTCGCGCTCGTAGAGTACGCGAGCGCTCGTCGGATCGGCGCGGAATGCTCGATCGTATGCCGCGCGGGCTTTTTCGGGCTTCTTCAAGACGTTGAAATAGCCGATGCCCAGATTCCGCCAGGCGATGGACAGCGTCGGGTCGATTTTGACGCTCTCCTCCCAGCAACCAATCGCTTCTTTGTGGCGGCGGCGGTCGTAGAGCAGATTGCCGAGAAGGTACGGTGCGTGTGCGTCTTGCGGATTGGCGCGTATCGCAGCTTCCAGCACGGCGATTTCCTCCAGCCGAGCGGGAAAGCAATAGTCGATCGGCCGCGCGGCCGCCTGGTGATAATGCTCGTCGGCAGCGGCAAAGTTGCCCATGCAATCATAGAGCCAACCGAGCGTGTAATTGATCAACGGACCCGCGCCGAGGCTTTGCGTCGGCAGTTGCCCATCCAACAGATCATCGACGGGCGGGCCATTCTGCAGGACTTCGATCGATTCCAGAAACAACCCTGCGTGGGCGGCATCATGTGCAATGTCGAGCCGCGTCTGCGCGTCGGCAATCGCTTGGCGGTCCAGCAGATGCCTTGCCCAGGCGTCCAGCGGATCGCGGGCCAATGTCTCGCAAAGGAGCACATCGGCCTCTAGCTGGCGGTTCAGCTTGCCCAGAACGATCGCCTTCAAATTGCGGGCACCCAGGTTATCAACGTCCATACGGAGCGCAGCATCGAGATGCTCCAGGGCCTTGTGCCAGGCTTCTCGCCTGCAATCCATTTCCGCCAAGGAAAGGAGCGCCGCGGGGGCGATGTTGCGGCTCCAAGTGGCTTTGGCAAAAGCAGCGTAGGCATCTCTATAAGCCAGACGCCCATGCTTGGATGCCATCGAAGAGATGCGCAGCAAGATCAGCAAGATCGATTGCGCTTCCGGCTTCGACGCGTTCTTTGCCTGCGGTCAGCGTTTGCTTTTGAGCCTTGCTACGGGCTAACAAAGTGAGCAGTCCGTTCAGTCCATAGTGAAGGCACAGGCCGAAGTGGTAATACGGCTCGCCATCGTAAGGGTTGGGATTACGAATGGTGAGTCGCCCAATCGCCGCACGGAAGTGGCGTTCAGCCTGCTCGCGTTCTCCGCGACGCAAAAGCCACAAGCCCATCGCGTTGTTCACGCGGCTGTCGCCCGGATCGCGACGGAGGGCCTCGCGCCAGTAGTCAACGGGCGAGCACGTGGCGTGGCGATACTGCCCGCAAGTGCAGACCGATGAGAAATAGCTCGTCGTTACCTTTAACGTCTCGCGGAAGCGGCGGCTCGCTGGCCGGCGGCGGGACGGGTCGCGGCGTTCGCTCGCGCGGTTGATGCGAGATAAGTTCCTCGCCGTCGGCGTCCAGCACGCGGAGAAGTAATTCGCCTACCTTCCATTTCGGCAGGTCTCGCGAGCTTTCCAGCACGAAGGGCTTGCCCGGCGCGAGATCGGCGTGCCATTCCGTGTCGCCATCCGGACTTTCCAAGCGGATCACCGCGCCGGGCCGAGGCGCGGTGACGCTCACGCCGATGCGAAGCCGCTCCGGCCCAAGTTCGAGGCTCACGGCCGCGTCTACATTCGCCTGCTGGGCCGGGCCGATTTGCTGGATCGGATACCAATATTGGCTCCAGGTCTTCGTTTCGCCCGGCTGGAGGAAGGAAAAGTCGGGCTGGTTGTCCGTGTAGACACCGGCCATCAGCTCGATGTACGGGCCGTCGCTGTCCGTAAGGTTGCGGTCCCAAGCATAGCCAAACTCGTGGTTGCCCCAGGTCCATTGCTTCTTGCCCGGCGAGATATGATGATCGGCGACGTGGATGATGCCTGCCTGGCGGAAGTGGTCGTAGCCGCCGAAGAAGTCCTCTTGCGAGCCCATGCACATGTAGGATGTGGGCACGGGGATGTTGGCATACCAGGAAAGGTCGTTGGCGGCGTACGAGACTTGGCCTTTTCCGCCGTAATGTGGTGGAACGAACTCCGCCGGCCGCTCGCCCGGCGGCACTCCCTCGCGGCCCCGTGCCGCATAATCGACGCCGTAATAATGGCCTTCGCAGAGCGGATAGCGCGCGGTCGCCCGCTTGGCGTGGTCGGCCACGTAATCAACATCGGGCGGAAAGAACGACTGGTAGCCCTCGTGGACGCGCGTAGCGACGTTGGCCCACCAAAGGAACGTCTGCGCCAACGGCGTGCGGTTGTAGACCCGCACCTTCAACTCGATGTACGCCTTGCCGGGATGCAGGCAGACGCCGTGCATCCCTTTCATTCGCGACATCGGATCGTGATCGCCGAGCCAGACGGTTTTCGAGCCGTCGGCGTGTTCCTCAATGGCATATTCAACCGGCAGAAACGTGGCCGGCCGGTGGTGCTGCGGCCAGTTGAACTCGATGCCGCCGGAAATCCACGGCCCGCCAGCCCGACCAGGGCCGGCTTGATCACCGTCTGCCGATAGATGAAGTCGTAACCGTTGGTCTTGTCCTGGGCGACGTGGATCCGTCCGCCGATCTCCGGCAGGACCATCACCCGCAGGTACTCGTTCTCTAGCCAGATGGCTTTCCAGGCGTGGTCCGTCTTGCTCTCCGCAATGCGGTCGGTAAACGGCAACGGATAGACCTTCCCGCTGCTGCCCTGATAGACCCGCTTCTCGAGGAACATCGGGTGGCGGTCGGGCGGAGCGGGAAGGTACGTGGGAATAACTTCTTTGGTGATGCGGACGCTGACGTTTTGCATCCGATGGTTACGCGGCAGGCTTCGCCGGCTTGCTTGCCTTCTTTGGCTTGGCGGCGTCGATCTCTTTCTTTTGCGCGTCGGTCAAAAGGTCCATCACCTTGCCCTTGAACTCGGTCCGCAGACTATTCAGGCTTGTGCGAGCGTCCTTCAGCTTCGCCTTTTGCTCATCGGTGACCTTCTCGGCATCGGCGACGGCCTGTGTGAAGCCCTTGCCTTTCTTGCCGGCGTCTTTGGCCGCTTTGCGGGCGTCATCGCCGGCCTTCTTCTGCTCCGGCGTGAGAATGTCCGTTTTGCTAACATCCGTCTTGGCGTAGGCGTCGTCGAACTTCTGCTCGTAGTCCTTTTTCAGGGCGTCGAGTTTAGTCTGCTCGTCGTCGGTCAGCGTGACCGCACTGAGCGTTTTGTCGATCGTCTTGTAATAGGCGACTGTGGTCTTGGGCGGGTTGGGCTTCTTTGTGCCGACGGCGGCAAACGCCGGGCTGGCAACGATCATCAAAAGTCCGAGGGCAAAGGCGGTGCGAGCAGTTCTCATGGAAAAGACTCCCATAATAATGTGGTGTGAATTGGACGGAACAAATAGCAATTGGGACGCACGTCGCAGTCTCGCACGACTCGCCGGGAAAGTCGTGTATATCCGCGCAGGTCCCGAGATTGCAGGACAAAAACTAGTGTACATAGAATTCTCGTGGAATTGAAGTGGCTCATGGAATTTCAATCCTTGCTTGCGGACGGCCGGGGTGGAACGTAGAATCCTTCTGAACGTCCGTCGAATTTCGAGCTTTTAGGGCCGTGCCGCATGGCGGGTTTACGCTTACTTTCACTGGGGATTGGCAACGCCTTTTCCGCCGTTTCCTATTCCACCTGCCTGGCACTGGAGGCCGAAGGCCGCTGGCTGCTCATCGACTGCCCCCACCCGATCCGCAAGATGATGCGGGAGGCATCGCTTTCGGCGGGCGTGGCTTTCGACGCCGCCGACGTATATGCCGTCGTGCTGACGCATCTTCATGCCGACCATGTGTCGGGCCTCGAGGGCCTGGCCTATTACAGCCGGTTCTTCCTGAACCGGCCGCTTAAGTTTCTTGCCCATAAAAGTGTCTCGGAGCATCTATGGACGGGGCACCTGTCGGCCGGGATGCAATTTGCCAGGCATGAACCGGGCGGCCCGGTCGCCGAGTATTGTCTGGCCGACTTCTTCGACTTGCACGATTTGCCCGATCGGCAGCCGCTGGCATGCGGACCGTTTTCCATTTCCACCTTTCCCGCCACGCACAGTGTGCCGACCACCGCCTTGTTCGTCGAGGCCGCCGGCCGCAAGTTTGGCTACAGCGCCGACACGGCCTACGATCCGCATTTGATCGACTGGCTTTCGCCGGCCGACCTGATCGTCCACGAGGCAAACGAGGATTATCCCCATACGCCGTATGAACGCCTGGCCGCGTGCCCGAAAGTCTTCGCAAGAAGATGCTTGTGGTACACTATCCGGACGGTTTCGATCCGCCCGGTCGCGAAGTCGCACTGATGCGGCAGGGACAATGCTATTGGGTGTGAAGCGAACATGCCCACGGTTCTTATTCTTTGCGAATACGGCACGCTCAACGGCGGCGAGCGGTCGATGCTCGCCACGCTGCCGGGAATCGCGCGGGCGAGGTACGAAATTCAAGTGACCGCTCCCACTGCGGCGTGGCCGCTGGGTGAAGCGCTTTGTGAGTTGGGCATCGAAGTCGTTCCTTTTCAATGGATCGATCCGGGCGATCCTTTTGGCGCCTCAAGCATCTTCCAATCGAGGTCCGCCGCGACCGGCTGGCCGAAATCATTCGGAACCCGACGTCCCCTCGCTGATCCACGCCAACAGCCTTTCCATGGGCCGACTTTCCGGCCCGGTGGCGGCCGATCTTGGCGTGCCGAGCATTTCGCACATTCGGGATATCGTCAGTCTTAGTCGGCAAAACGTCGCCGATTTGAATCGCCACCGCCGCATGTTCGCCGTTTCCGAAGCTACTCGAAGCTTCCACGTAGACCGAGGCGTCGATCACGGCAAGACCAGCGTGCTCTATAACGGCGTTGACACCGAGCAGTTCCACGCGGCAGCGCCGACAGGTTATCTTCACGACGAACTCGGCCTGCTGCGCGACTGCCCGCTCTTGGGCACCATCGGGCAGATAGCGCTCCGAAAGGGGCTGATTCCATTCCATTGGTCTTGCGTCTTCTTCAGCATGAGGGGCAGATCGCATGGCTTATCGCGGGCGAGCGGTTTTCGACGAAAGCTGAAACGCAGTGTTTTGAAGTCCAGCTTCGCAACCTGGCCAGCGGCCCGTTTGCGGGCAGGCTCTTCTTTCTCGGCGAACGAAAGGATGTTCATCGCCTACTGCCCGAACTAACATTGCTGGTTCACCCTGCCCGCCAGGAGCCACTCGGCCGCGTCCTCTTAGAGGCTGGCGCTGCCGGCCGGGCAATCGTGGCTACCGATGTCGGTGGCACGCCGGAGATCTTCCCTGCGGAAAGCGATTCGGCGGTGCTCGTTCCGCCGGACGATCCGGCCTGCATGGCCCGCGCGATCGACGACTTGTTGCGCGATCCCGCGCGGCGGATGCGGTTGGGCGCGAATGCTCGAAAGCGCATCGAGTCGCACTTCACGGCGGAGCTCGCGACCGTGGGCCTGTTGAGCCATTACGAGCAGGTTCTCAACGCCTGAATCCAATGCCAATGCCCACCGCGGGCGGCGGGTAGTAGTAGCGCGGACGCTCGTAGTAATAGGCGCCATCGACATACACTTCGCCCGGCGGTGGGTAATAATACTGCCCCGGCTCGCCATCTGCGTCGCCACGGGCTGCGACTGCATCGCCGCGATAACGCTGCCGCTCACGCCTTGCTGGTGAAGATAAATCACATCGTTGGTCTGTAGTGGAGCGGCGATGCCGTGCGTATGAATGCGGTCGATGATGATTCCTTCGTCCACGCGCGCCTGTGTCATGGCCACTACATCGGGCACAGAGACGGCCGCGGCCATCGCTTGCTGTGCGCGGGCTTGATCGGCCACCGCGCGGGCACGGGCTTCATCGGCGTCTTTCTCCGAGCCGATCGCCGCCCCAGTCAATGCGCGGCGCCCGCGCCGATCGCGGCCCCTGCGCCGGTATTGCCGACGGCATGTCCGATGATAGCGCCGGTGCCGGCCCCCAACGCGCCGCCAAAGAGGCGCCTTGACCCGTGTTGTCGGTCGCGCAGCCGGACAACATCAAGACGGCCCCGAGTGCGGAAAGCGTGAATAATACGACTGGTTTCATTGCAAGCCTCGCGACGAGGTGGCGAGAAAAGTAAACAGACTGAAAAGCGGGGGCGATTATCGTGAGCCGCCGCACGCACGTCAAGGGAATATTCGTCTTGTTAATCCCCGCCATCTTCGCTATGTTACGCTCCTTCCATCAGGGGGCGCAGATCGCATCAATCGCCTTATTCTGCCCCGGAAAACTCCCAGATTGCGGCAAATGCCTTCCGCCCGCATGACCAGCGCCGGCGCGTGCATCGTTGCGCTGCTGATGGGCGTCGGCGGCTCGGTCCGCGGGCAGACGTATCTCGCATATCCCACTGGCCAAGAGGGGCAATTGCCGTCTAGCGTGCGGACGGAGTCCGAACCTGCAACGCAGATTGAAACTCAATCGTCCCTTCCGGCAGAAGGGACCTACACCGCCGACGATTCGCAAATCATCGCCGAGCCGACTGGCAGCGGAGTCTCTAACGGCACGATCTGGCTCGATCCGATGCCGCAAGAATGGCAAAACCAGACGGAATACGTGCCGGCTTATGACGACCCCAACCGTAGCGTTCTCGATAGCCTGCGCGGGCACGGTCCGCTGGGCATGTACAAAGACCCGCTGTCCAATCCCGACGCGGATAAGCCGAACGAGTGCGACGAGCTTGACGTCGGACCGGACACGCCTTGGGACGAGAGCCTCACGCGTTGGTGGACCCGCGACCTGGAACTGTTCGGCGGCGTTCACGGCTTCAAAGGCCCGTTCGACCAGGGCCGCAACGGCAATTTCGGATTCAACGGTGGCCTCAATTTCGGTGCCCCGCTGGGCATTTGGGACTGGGGGTGGCAGATCGGCGCCGAGGTTGCCGAGAGCAACATCACCGGCGGACAGACGATCGACAACCAGGCGGCGAACCGTACGCAAACCTTCGTCACCGGCGGCATCTTCCGCCGTGCCCGCGACTGGGGTTTCCAGTGGGGCGTGGTCTACGATTATCTGCACGATGCCTATTACACGAACTCCGACTTGAAGCAGATCCGCAGCGATTCGAGCTTCATCTTTCCCGGCCGCGTCCACGAGATCGGCTATTTCGGCGCTTACGGCACGGGCGGCGGCAACTGGGTGCTCTTGGACCGCAAGGCGGAGAACTTTATCTTCATGGAAACGACCGACGTCTTCGCCTTCTACTATCGCCGCTACTTCTCCGGCGGCGGCGACGGCCGCATCTGGCTCGGCTGGTCCGGCAATGGCGACGGCGTCCTGGGCGGCGAAATCCGCGTGCCGATGGGCACAAGTTGGGAATTGCAAAACCGTTTCAACTACCTGATTCCCAAGCAGGGCAACGGCTCCGACGCGGTCAACAACGAGTTGTGGGGCGTGACGATCGACCTGGTCTGGTACATCGGCCATCCGTCGAAGTGCGAGCGCTGGCATCCTTATCGCCCGATGCTCAATGTGGCGGACAACACGCTCTTTATGACGAACACGTTCATCCCGGCGCAGTGAGAGGGCGGAAGGATGAAGGATGAATGATAGGCACCGCCAACACGTAATCGCACCGCTGGTGCTTGGCGGGCGCATCGTCGCAAGTCCTTGGTAGATAACGATTTGCGGTGGTGCTTCGTAGTGTCACGGCACTGTTAATATGGGTAAGGATGGTGCGTGGCTTGGTGCAAAGGAAACCGCGAAATATACGAATCACACGAAAGACGGACGACGGAACGCTAATTAACACTAATCCCGACAAGATTAGTGTTAATTAGCGTTAATTAGTGTTCGACTAATCTTTTGATCTTTTCTTTGGGCGTCTGGCGCGGAACATTTTTCTCGTTTCTGAAAGTTCTCGAATTCGCCTGTTGTCGTGGGGTTTTGCGAAGCAGGATGGGAGTAGGACGCCAGTAGGATGCCAGTAGAACACGGGTAGAAATGGCGCAGAAGCCGAGTAGCAATCGAGTAGCATTACGTCCTTTGACCATTTGTTTTCTCCGGCATCCGGCAATCAGTGGGGAAGTTCGGGGAGGCGGAACCTCGAATCACACGAATGACAGTTTTTTTGCCACGGATGGAACGCGGATGAAACACAGACATGATCCGTGTTCAATCAGTGTCCCATCCGTGGCCCAATCTCTTCGCTCTCGTCCCTTATCCTTCAACTCTCCCCAGCTTCGCGCTCGGGCGGCCTGTTGCAAATCGCCAGTATAGCACATATCTTATCGTCTGTCAACACTTGTAATGAAAAGTCGGTACAAAACGTCGCTAAAGCCTTTGCCGGCCGGGACTTGCGACGTTGGGTTATGTTTGCGCAACACGCGCGGCATTCTTGTGGAATCGCGATCCGTCGCCGTAAGTGCTTGCCAGATAACGGGTTGGGAAATCCGCCCGCAAAATGGCTCTCGGACGGTTGAAAACTGGGTGGTGAAAGAATCAGCGCTGTCCGCCCGAGGCGGTCCCGAGGTACGCAAATACCACTTCGATTTGCGCCTGCTCGAGCAGACTGCGTAACTGATTTGGCCGCTGAGAGGTGTCGCACCCCAAACTCCCCCAATTTCTCGGCACTAAGAAGGACTTTTTCGCCCTGACTACATGGCCCACCCTGTACCCTTCGCAAGCCCATCCTGCTATAAATGTGGTTTCCCCCGCTTTGAAAAAATACATCGAGAAAATCATGAAAATCACAAATCTCCTCATTTTGTCCATTGCAGTAATTGCCGGCTCGTTTGCCGGCGCTGCCCGCGCGGAAACGGGTTTGCTCCTGGTCTGCAACAAGGGCGACCGGACGCTTTCGGTCATCAATCCCGAGACGGGCGGGCAAATTGCCGTCGTCAACGAAGACGGCGTCACGGGTCATGAGGTTGTGGCCTCCGCCGATGGGCGCGTGGCATTTGTTCCCATTTACGGCAACTCCGGCGTGGGGCATCCGGGAACCGACGGGCAACTCATCCGAGCGATCGACATCGAGCGCCACTCGATTGTCGGCACCGTGGATTTCCCGAAAGGCGTCCGCCCGCATTGCGCCGTAATCGGGCCAAAGAACAATTTGCTCTATGTCACGACGGAACTGGAAAACGCCATCACCGTCATCGATCCGAAAACCTATGCGATACTTTATTCGATCCCCACCGGCCAGATTGAATCCCACATGCTCGCCATCACAAGCGACGGGAATTTTGGCTATACGGCGAACGTCAAGCCGGGAACGGTGTCGGTCCTTGACTTGAAGGCCAAAAAAGTCTTGAAGGTGATTCCCGTCTCCAAGACCACGCAGCGAATTTGCATATCGCGGGATGATCGATGGGTC
The DNA here is from genome assembly GCA_963707295.1 of uncultured Planctomycetia bacterium. Taxonomy (GTDB): domain Bacteria; phylum Planctomycetota; class Planctomycetia; order Pirellulales; family Thermoguttaceae; genus JANXQG01. Next base: position 1,414,901 of record CAVPPL010000004.1, on the reverse strand, counting down.
TTTACGGCCGACCAGACCAAGCCGCAAATGGCGGTGATCGACGCCAAAACGAATCAAGTCGCCCGCTGGATTGAATTGCCGGGCGTGGGATACGGCGCGGCGGCAAGCCCGGACAATCAATGGCTCGTCATCGCCTTGTCCGGCGTTCGCAAGGCCGCCCTGGTCGATTTGCGAACGATGAAACTCGTCGGCACGGTCGATCTGCCAAAGAATCCGCAGGAGGTTTTGATTCGGCCCGACGGCAAGGTGGCCTATGTATCGTGCGATGCGTCAAAGAAAGTCGCCGCCATCGATATGAAGACTTTCAAGGTGGAAAAGCTCATTGACGCCGGCAACGGCGCCGACGGACTGGCCTGGGCGGTCCGGCCGTAAGCCGCCGCTCGTGGTAAAAGCATGGCCAAGATATCGTATTGCTCAACAGATGAACCAAGCTGCTTCACCTCCGCCACTCTCCACTTTCACGACCAAAGAGCGCCAGTTGATTCGGCGGTTGAACACGCCGGATAAAGTGCAGGAGTTTTTTAATAACTTGCCGTACAACACCGAAGAGAAGCCGGTGGGCGAGACGTTGCGAAGTTTTCGGGGCGTGGTCCGGAATGGGACGGCGCACTGTTTGGAGGCGGCGCTGGCGGCGGCGGTGATCTTGGAGCAGCATGGCTATCCGCCGCTGCTACTGAGCTTTGAGTCGATTTGCAAGCTCGATCACGTTATATATGTCTATCGCAAGAATGGCCGCTGGGGCTCGATCGCGCGCTCGCGCGATCCAGGCTTGCACGGACGCAAGCCCGTTTTCCCGACGGCACGCGCGCTGGCCAAGAGTTACTTCGATCCCTACATTGATTTTGAGGGGTGCATCAAGGCGTTCGTAGTGGTGGACTTGAACAAGGAACTCGCTGGTTACGATTGGCGTCTGTCGAAGAAGAACGCATGGAAAGTCGAACGGATGTTGGTGGATTACCCGCACAACAAACTTCCCGTCGACTGGGTTCGCGCGAAAAAGCTTCGTGTGATGTACCGCGCGTTTCGCAAGGCGTATCCCGACCGCAAGCCCGTTCTCTACGCGGGGCGCGACAAATGGACCGCGTTGCCGCCCGAGTACGCGCGGCCCGAGTACCAAGTCGATTGGGTTTAGTACAGATGCACCAAAATGCTGCAAACGGCCTCTTTCGGAACGATCCTCCTGCTGAGGACAAAAGGAGGACCAGGGTACATCATTGATTTCCGATGACGATAGCTGGTGACGTATGTTGGCATACATTTCAAATTGAATTATCAGAGATGTCCCGTTTTCGGACCCGACGTGTCTGTCCCCTTTAGTGCCGCCGGCACGGCAGATTCCAGAATGTCGATTGCCTATTCCCTTACCGCTTGCCGCCAACGGTCGTTGTCGCAACAGGCATGGCCGCCGGGGAAGAACCGTGGGGTTTTCGTGCTGTCGGCTGAAGTAGCGTCTATCGACGTGATGGGGGCCTTGCCGGGGGCGTGGCTACTTGGCCGACTTGTCTCGATATTCCTTGGGAGGGATTGGCCAGTGCGGCCCCTCAACTTCTATAACCGCCATCGGCAATTTCATCCTCGTGGCGATCACGGTGGCCGCGGCAAACAGCGCGGTAGCATGCGCACCGAATATCGGCCACTGGTTGCCAACAATCGACCACGCACTTTCCTTTCCATCGTCGCTTGCGACGACCATTTGCAGTTCGCCGATCCTGTCGGAAAAAAGATACGGCTTTCCGCAAGAGCCTCTCACCCACGAACCGTATACGATTTCCAATCGCAGGATTCGATCGAACGGCCATGTTTTGCCCTCGCGCGGCAGGGAGACTTCCTTCTTCAAGAACGAGATCACCAAGGTCGGTCCACGGGACTGCGCTCGCGCAAACCCCGCTGCTGCGATAGCGGGAATAAGAATCGCCAGGCCCAGAGCCACACCCGCACCAATCACTGCCGGGATCCATTTTTCGGGAAAACTCGGTGTGCAGAACAGGAAGGCCAACACGCCCGCGCCGGCAGCGAGACCGAGAACAGCGAAACAGGCCATCATGCCGCGTGGCGTTTCTGCGGGAACGATTTCAATGGACTCCGCCGCATCCATCAGTTTCCACGGGTGCGGCAATCCATAGTAGAGGGTGCCCGACAGTCGCGGCCATTCGAGCGGATCGATTTCCAATGTGATGTTCTTGCACGGCGTAAGGGCAGTCTCGGATTTCCGAAACATCATTCACCCTTTCTTTCAACACGATGTTCGCGACTGCGCGGGGCATCCCCGCACACTTCGGGAAGGGAATTCATTGCACATAACCCATTGTAATAAAATCCTCGGCCTGCAACCACCCTTGTGGTGCAGCGCTGACCGACATTCCGCTCAGATTCCTGGTCGGATTGTTGGCCGGAGTCTTTGACTGACGTGTCGGGCGTTGTGCAACCGGCATCCAATCAGTTCACCGTTGCCCACATTACGTTCACCCACGGGCTTCACGATTCATCGGGTCGCTGGCTGTCGAATTCGTGCGTCGGGTAGGTCAAAGTAGATGGCCGTCGCCCAGTTGGCCGGCTACAATGCGTGCCAATGCCGCTGCATCGTAGACCCGTCCCAGACGGCCCCGAATGATCTCCCCAAATGAATTCGTGTCAAGGCGCGAGAAAAACCCTTTGCGCCTTCGCGCCTTTGCGTGAGAAGGGCAAAAGAGGACATCACTGAAGTGCAAGAGGGGGACGTCACTGAATTCCGAGGATGATAGCCGGTAACGTATGTTGGTATGCATTCCACGTTAGAGCTTCAACCGGATGCCGCGGTAGTTCAGCCCGGCCGTCAGCGCCAGCAGCGCCACCGCCCAAGCCGCGCAGCGAAAGATATACCACGCAAGACCCGGCGCCGCGTCAAAATGGAACAATCCAAACGGCGACGGCAGCATCTCGGAGAGCAGATAGGCGAGCAGCACGTTTTGGCCGGCCACACTGAACGGCTTGGAGATGATTTTGGCGGACGGGTACACGTCAGATAGGAAGTAAAACCCCAGCCACAACAGGGCAGTGATGGCGCACGACCAGAGGCACCAGGAGGGCGTCGCGTCATTTTTGCTGATGCCGTAAAGGCCGTTCAGCAACAGCGCACCCGCCGCCGAGGCGAGGGCGAAGAGCAGCGTGAACCGCGCGAGCCCAAACGGTGACGGTGTCCGTCGTGACGAGGATCGTAGCCAGCAGCACGCCGCCGACTACGATGGCGGCATGCGCGCCGATTTCACCGATGCCAAAAATATTCTCCAGCCAGAAGCCGTCGAAGAGGCCTTCGTGGTCCGCCGGATAGAGGCAAAACAATAGCGCCATGCACCCCAAGAGCGCGGTGCGGTGATTGCGGAAGACGAGATACACGCTGGCGGCGACCAGATACGCCCAGCCGATGATGCCCAGGATGCCATACCAGCTCGTATTGAGGTGAAAAGGATGGAAAGCAAGGATGGGCTTGCCGTGCCGACCGTGGAAAGTCAGGGCGCAATAGAACATCCCCACAAAACCGAGCCCGCGCAAGCAGATGCTGACAATCCGCCAGAACCGAGCCGAAGCGGCGCCGGCCTTGGGCGGAGAAATGGAGGCGAAGGCGAAGATCGCGGAGAGGAACATCGTGTAGCCCCACTGCGTCGGCGACCAGCCAGGGGTGTCATACGAGGCGGATTCGCCATTCACCATCAGGATTCCGATGGCGAGGAGCGCGAGCGAGCGGAGGATGACGTGGCCGAAGATTTTCCAGATCGCCTCGCCCTTGCTGAGACGTCCGCCGAGCGCGAACGGGATGGACATGCCGACGATGAATAAAAACGCCGGAAACACCAGATCGACGAAGGTCATGCCGCTGCCGTGCTTGTGGCGGTCGCTGAAGCGCACCATCCAGTTCGGCACGACTTTCTTCGGCGCACCGGCGAGATCGTTCACGAAGATCATCGTGAACATCACGAACCCGCGCAGAGCGTCGATGGAAGTGATGCGGCCCGGTTTGGGTGCGACGTTCGCCGGTTCGGTGGACATCCGTTTTTCTGATCGAGAATTCGTTTTTTCTCAGGCTTGAGTTTACCTGGGGGAAGATAGTGAGACAAGTCACAATGCGGCGTCGGGTGCGTCGCGCACCTGTGGCGACCGCGTCAATCGGCTTGCGGCAGTACATTGCCTGCGCAAACGGGCTCGCTACGATAGGAATGACTTGGATAGATGATATAGCCGGCCGGCAATACATGGTGGGTCTTCGTAGGACTCGACCGCACCCTACGATAAAGGAGATTCCAGATGAAAACAAACTTGCGAGCGTTCGTTGCGACGCTGATCGTAATCGGCTTGGCCGTGCCGGTTCGGGCGGTTGAGCCGGGAGCGCCCGGCGTGAAGCGGACGTGGACTTTGGCGACGGATGACACCGAGCTGACCCTGGCGGTGACGGACCATGCGATGAGCATCGTCGGCCTGCGCAACCCCGCGCAGAAATGGAACTGGATCGCCGCGCCGTCCCGTGTGCCCATGCCTGGGGTTAAGACTGGGAAGGCCGGCCAAACGGTGATCTGGAAATTTCGCGGCGCAACTGAAGACCGTGGAAGCGGCATCCTGCCGCTTGAAAAAAGCGGCGGGACGCCGCTTCTACGGCAAGTGACCTTGCGATTCACCTGCGACGATCCGGCGCTGGAATTGAAATCGGTGTGGCGGGCGCGGCCGGGACCGGGGCCCGTGGAAAATGAGGTGTTCGTCGAAAACAAGTCCGCCAGCAAGATCGTTATCTCACCGACGGCCGCGGCGACGATCGAACTGGCGGCCGATGGCGTCGTGACGCTGCACCGTGCCCGGAAGACGAACGTCGGGATAGGCGAGGTGCTTCAGGACGTGATCAGCGCGCGCGCGAACTTCGCAACCGACTCCTCCATCATTCCATTGATTTTGCTGGGCGTCGGCGCTCGGCATGGTGCGTACATAGGATTCGAATGGGAGTTGGGCGGGATCCGGGTGACTTCAGCGGCGAATCCCACCGAATTCACGGTATCGGTGTTGCCTGTTATGGAGAATGTGACTCGCGCCCCCGGAGCCGTGCTTGCGGTGCCGGCCGTGTATTACGGAACCTATCAGGGCGACCTGGATGACGGCGCGAACCGGTTCAAACGCTGGTTTTGGAATTACAAAATCACGCGCAGCTTGCACGACAACCAGAACGAGCCGTGGAGCGAGGTCTGTATGCAGGACCTGTCCTCGCCCGGCGGAAGCTCGAGCATCGTTGGAACGATGCCGCAAAGCGCGTACGATCGGCTTGCCGCCACGGGCGTGGAATGCGTCAAGATGGACTTCTGGGACGGTTCCGGCAAATGCTGGTACACGGACCGGGATTGGAGTTTCCACCCTGGGAACTGGCCTTACGGATTCGATTATGCCGCCAAGGCGCACAAGGCCGGGCTGAAGGCGTCGCTTTACATGGGCGGAACGTACAAGGATGCCGACTTGACGACGATCGCCGGGCGGGACGCGGAACTTGCGGCGGTCCAAGCGCGGTACGACAAAGGGTGGTTCGACATGTGGCGGACCGATCTCTACACCGCGCCCAAAGAACCGATGCCCCAGACCTACGAAGGCGTTGCGAACTTCCTCTATATTCAAGACCACCTGATCGCAAGCCGGCCCGGCTACCGTTACGAGAACTGCTGCAACGGCGGCACGTACAAGGGATTTGCGATCTGCCGGCGGATGACCTATTGCACAATGAACGATGACGACCACACGCCGTGGAAGACCCGTTCAACCTACTATTCCAACAGCTTTGCGATTAACCCGGTGCAGTTGAAATCCGACGTCGGCGCGGGGCCGAATGTTGCAACGAATCTCCGCACCGCGATCATGGGGCCGATTCTGACATGGGCCTTTGATACGCCGGAATACCGCCGGCACATCGCGCTTTTCAAGGAGAAGCAGCGTCCAATACTGCGCGGGGCGAATGTCTATCATATTCTGCCCATGCCCGACGGCGTGAATTGGGATGGCCTGCAATTCCATAATCCGGATATTAAGAAAGGCTCGGTCTTCCTGTTCAAGCCGGGCGCGGATGTTCCGGCGCAGAAGGTGATTTATCTCAAGGGATTGAATCCAAGCGGCGTCTACACGCTCGCCTTCGAGGATCGGCATGATCTCGACTGTGTGTGCAGCGGCGTCCAACTCATGTCGGGCGGGATTCTCGTGACGGGAATGACCGGCGCGAATGCCTCGGAAATCATCTGGATTGAGGAAACGCCCAAGGCGCGGCTGACGCCAGAGCCCGTCCGCTGAGAACGCCGCGGTCCCGCCGTTTTCGAGCCCAACCGGCTTGACGAATCCCCCTTGGTCGCGGAAAATAGTTGGCCAAGAAGAAATGTGTACCTTAATGGGCGGCAATGTGATTCTCCGCGCGGGCAAAAGGCTCAAACAACGTGTTTTGCGATCGCTTCTGGTCTTTCTGCTGACTGTCAACCATCTGGTTGTCGCTCTGGGCATACCGATTCCCGTGGTCGAATTGGCTACGGGAGGGAAAAGCGGCGAACCGTTTCCCTGTATCAATTGTCCCTGCGGGTGCCGCACCGCCGACCAATGCTGGCGGCATTGCTGCTGCTTTACCCTTTCGCAACGGCTGGCCTGGGCGAAGGACCACGGAGTCACCCCGCCAAGCTACGTCGTCGAAGCGGCCCGCGAAGAGGCTGCCCGTGAAAACGGAAGTCGTGCGGCCGATGATCGCGATCATTGCAAGCCATGCTGCGGACATTGCAACAAAGCAGCCGCGGGACGGACGGCTGAAAACTCCGGTTCGAAACCAGGAGGATGCGGATTCGTCGTCGCGATCAAGGCCCTGGAATGCCAAGGCGGATCGCTGAGCAACTTGAAGACATTTCCCGCGGTTGTTCCCTCGCCGGCCGCCTTCGTCGCGGAACCCTTGCTGCGATTGTGCATGCTCACCATTCCCGGTCCCATTCTTCGGGCTATCTTTACCGACGTGCCGGTTCCTCCTCCGCGCGGCTGATTCGTGACGCTCAATTTCGTGTAGCGAATCATTCTTGAAGTAGTGAGGAGATCGTATGCGACCCTATCGCTGCGCACCCAGTGCGCATGCAGGTCGTCGTGGAGGCCGCGTCCGCAAGGCGTTCACGCTCGTGGAGTTGCTCGTGGTCATTGCAATCTTGGCAGCGCTCGTTGCCCTGCTCTTGCCTGCCATTCAAGCGGCGCGGCGTCCGCGCGGACGACCAAGTGTCTCAACAACATGCACCAAATCGGCGTGGGAATGGCGCTGTTCACCAACATCGACGGGCATTTTCCCTGGACCTACCATGCCGGCGCCACGCAATCGTGGATCATGACCCTGGCTCCCTACATGGAGTACACGGACCAGGTTCGCCTCTGCCCAGAAGACCCATTGGGAATGCAACGGGTCGCCGCGAACGCCGGCGGCATTCGCGGCACGAGCTACGTCATCAATGAGTACGTGGCCGACACGACGAGCGATGGCTACTCCTGCCTAAACGTCAACTTCCTTCGTTCGACCCACGCGCTTCCGGTCGTCTTTGAAGGGGCAGACTATGGCCGCACGGCCATGGACGACCACGTTCATTGTTCCACGTGGTACGCGCCGGGCGACGTCGCCCAGGGCACCGCGCTGAACATCATGACGGCCGAGATCAACCCTACCCAGCACATCACGTGCGCGAACTACCTGTACGCGGACGGGCACGCGGAAACGGTCTCCTACGATACGTTTCTTAGCTGGGTCCAAGCCGACATCGCAGCCGGAACGAATTTCGCCCGGCCGCGAAAAAACTGATCCCAAAAACCGAATTGATAATTCACAAGCAAACAACTTTGGAGTTTCTGCATGAAGATGTCCTTTACTGCTCTCTTGGCCATCGCGCTGGCGGCGGCGGATGGGAGGGTCTTTGCACACGGTTTCGCCCTTTACGAAAATGTCAACGGTTCCGGCAATGTGACCGGCGTCACCGTCGTTTCCAACCAGCCGGTTCTCGACCAGGACAACACCCTGGCGGGACCGAACAACCTGTTTCTCGACAACTTTCTTATCCAGAGCGGCGGCAGCAATGCCGGCGACATGGGCACGTATGAAGGTAGTCCGCAGATCGCCTATGGATCGGTGGGCTGGTCGAATGCCTACTTCACGATCGTCAGCCCGCTATTCTATTCCGACGGGACCGGCACCGCGGCTGCTGCTGCCGTGCCCGGCACCAAACTCAACTTCTTCGATCTCTTCCCGAACAATTCCGACGGGCTCCATCCCGGCGCGTCCGCCGGAGATTTCAATTTGACCGGCAGCGCGGCGACGGGCGGGTTCGGAATTTCACTCTACGACTTCCACGAAGTGGAGAAGGACCTGATCCTCTCGCCCACGTCATCGCAGACCTACGGCGAATATGCTTACGCCTTCGACGTGACCATCCCCTTCAGCGACGGCTCGACGTATACCGTCGGCCCGTTGGTTGACGTCTTCGGGACGGAGACCGATCCGGACAATCCCGTCGATTTCAGCGATGCGCCCGATGCCCAGCAGGACGTGGCGACGCAGCAGGTGTACGACTCTGTTATGGTCGCCGTGCCCGAGCCGTCTGCATTGGCGCTGGCTTCCGCCGCGGCCGCGGTGTTTGGCGTCGCGCGGCTCCATCGGTACGCGAGGCGCCGTGGCGAGAAAGGAAAATGACGATGCGAAATAATCTGTTTACGATCGTGATCGTGTCCTTTTCGGTCTCCGCCAAGTTTGCCTGGGGTCACGGATTCAACATCGAGGTCAACACGACGGGCGGTACGCCGAGTTCGCTCAGCGTGTTTTCTCAGGAGCAGTACTTCGACAACCTGGAAGTGCCTTCTTCGAAGTCGCCAGAGAATATGTTCATCGAAGAGTTTTCGGCCTCGCCCACTCCGGGCACTTTGGGCAGCTATTATTCCGTGCTGCATGGTTTCTGCGCCACCGCCGGGCCGGTGCCTTCGTTCACGGCCTCGTTCAACGTCATCAGCCCACTCTACTTCTCAGACGGCGTCGGGCCCGGCGGCGTTGGCAGCGGCGCGAACCAGACGGGGCCGGTCATCGCCCAACCAGCCGGTCCCGGCACGTTTCTGAATATCTACGATCTTTGGGCAGGCAATCCCGAGCCGGTGACCGATCCACACCCGGGCGCATCGTACGGCAACGTAATCGTTTCCGGCACAACCTCGTTCGCGCCCGGTTTTGGCGTCTCGCTCACCGATCCACACGAGTTGGAGCGCGACCTCTACCTCTCGTCAACCTCGACGCAAACCTATGGCGAGTACGGTTTTGCCTTTACCGTTACCCTGTACTTTCCCAGCACGCACACGACGCTGACCACGGCACCGCTGGTGGACGTCTATGCGACTTCCGATCCGAATCTGGGCGCATTTCCGACCTATGCCCAGCACTCGCAGCAGGACGCGGCGAGCGTGGCCATATTTCAGGCAGCCACGCGCAGCGAACCGCCGAGTTGGTCGTTGGCTATCGGCGGAAGTTGGAATAATCTCTCCAATTGGGCGAACTGGCCGGGTAACGGCATTCCGGGCAGTGCTCCATTTGGCGCGGGCGTGCAAGTGGCGATCGACGCGGCAACGACAATTCCCCGGACGGTCACGCTCGATAGCCCGCAGACCATCGGCACGTTGATTATCGGAAATTCCGCAAGCAACGCCGTCGGCTACACCCTTGCCCCCGGCACGTCCGGTACGCTCACGTTGACCAACCTGACCGCCGGCGCTCAGATTTTAATCACGGGCGGAAGCAATTCCATTAGCGCGTAACTCGACCCTCGCCGATAACTTGACGATCACACCCTTCTCGGGCGCGACACTGGTCATTTCCGGTAATCTGAGCGAATCATCGACGGGCGAATCGCTCACCCTTGCGGGGCCGGGAACCCTCGTGCTCACCGGCAGCAATACGTACACGGGCGGAACGGACGTTCGCTGCCGGCACACTGGAAATCCTGAGTAGTTCGTCGTTGCTCGACAGGTCGGACTTAACCGTGGGCAGTTCTACAGCGTTTGCTTCAGCGAATCCAATCGCCGCGGCGATAGCATCCGTGCCGGAGCCGGGAACCCTGGCGATGTTGGCAGCGGGCGCAGCACTGATGACGATTTATCGCAAGCGGCGCTGACGCTCGAATCGCGATCGGAGAGAAATTGGCTGCCGGTTTTCCCAAGAAGCCATACCGTTTCAAATTTTTGACGTCCCAGGACTTGCCCGGCGGAATGCAGGTATTACAATTCTGACATTCGTAATATTCACGATCCGAGGAGTACCGATCATGATTTCCTGCTTTCGACGAACGGCGTTTACCCTGGTTGAACTACTGGTCGTCATCGCGATCATCGGAATCTTGATCAGCCTGCTGCTGCCCGCCATCAACGCGGCTCGCGAATCGGGGCGGCGGATGCAATGCGCGTTGAACTTGCGACAAGTAGGCGTCGCGCTGAATCACTTCTACACGCTGCACGACGGCCAGTTCTTCCTGCACCATCCGTTCTTGGCCGACGTGGCTTCGAATACGGGCGATGCGAATTCTTTCGCGGAAATCTATTGGGAAGATAAGCTCGACCCGTTCATCGAAGGCAAGGAGTCCGACGCGGCCCTTTCCAAGGCGGGCCAGGTGCTGGGCATCGAGTTCCTCTACCGCTGCCCTTCCGACCTTTCCAAGCAGCAGGCGTTTATCGAGGACGGCGCGATCGACGGCGTGGAAAACCGCACCAGCTTCCTGATGAACTCGCTCTTGAGCCACAAGACGCGGCGCTATGGCATTTGGACGTTAGGCCGATTCAGCAGCGATGTAGGGACCGCCCATTTCATCGCACGGTCCGAGCGCGACGCGACGGCCTTTACCGTGGCGGGCGGCGGCGACCCGCGGCAGGACGACTACGATATTTGGCTGGGCACGGACATCATCAAGCCGTGGATCGCGTACAACCGGCACGGAAGCGCGGCCAATTATCTCTATCTGGACGCCCACGTCATGCCGCTCACCTGGGATGATGCAGTGATCGACATGTATCCCGACAAGGTTGTTCTCGTACAAGACGGAACGTATCCCAACTAGCTCGTTCAGTGAATCAGGAAGCAGAGCCGCATGATGAGCCGTCGCGCCATTACAACATGGATTGCGTGCCACGGAATTCCGTTCTTTGCGGAATGGTGCGGCTGCCGGCATGCGCCGCCGCCCGCCGCGCCGGCCTCGCGGGCGGCGGTCGAAAACTTCTGCCAATTCCTCATCCGCAATGAGTGGACCGAGGCCTATTCACTTCTCGATGCAGAAAGCCGCAATTGATGCCCGCAACAGCGGTTCATCGAGTTGGGGCCGCTTGAAATCCGTAAGTTCGGCTTCGCGCCGGAGAATTGCCGCGTACAATCTTGCCAGGAGCGCGACGCGGCCGCCATCGCACAGGTGGTCTATTGCGGCAAGGCGAACCGGCGCTATCGCGATACGGTGACTCTGCGGCGGAGCGGCGCGGATTGGAAGATCGCGCTGCCGAGCAATTTCGGCATCATGCGCAAGTAGCAAGTTGTCCGCACAGGAGGCATCCAACTCATAACGGGCGGGATTCTTGTTACGGGAATGACCGGCGCGAATGCCTCGGAAATCATCTGGATCGAGGAGACGCCCAAGGCACGGCTGACGCTAGAGCCCGTTGACGGCCGGGAATAGGGATCGGTGAGGCGTTCATTCCGCTGACAATAGAGTCGGTTGAGTTTTCCCGCACATCCGGCTACTATGAATGGGTTGTCGCTGGGCAAACCATATTGGAGGAGATTCCATGAAAGGCCGCTGCTTGGTCATATTGCTGGGGTTGTGCATCGAGACAGGAAGTGTGCCGGCGGCCGACCGCGTGCTCTTGGAATGTGAAAACTTCGACGATATTGGCGGCTGGGTGGCGCCGTGGAAGGCGGCGGCGCGCCGGGCCGATTTCAAGTTTTCATCGACGGCAAGCCGCTTGTGACCATCGACGTCGACAATGTCCGCATCGGAGACCAGATCCAAAATCCCGTGCGGATGGGCGACGTGTTTGAACTTTTGGCCACCTCGGTGCGAAAGAACTTCGGATACGCTGCCCCGCCCAGGAAGGTTCCGGCGAAGGTGGGCGGCAAGCCGAGCGACCCTATTACCGCGACAGAGCTGTACCCTCGTTATCGAGACTTTTTGAAGCCGTCCGATCAGATCGTCATTGAGACTGGCAGCTCCAGCTCGGGAATCGCCCCGCTGCCGCTGCCCAATGGCGCGGAGGTACATAGCCAGACGCTGTGCGGCTCGATCGGATGGGCGACCGGGGCCGCGCTGGGAATCGCGCTCGCCGATTGATCGCGACGGACCGTGCTGTTCACGGGCGAAGGCTCACACCAGCTCACTGCCGCCGAAGTCGGCACCATGGGCCGCAATGGCTTGAAGCCTGTCATCTTCGTTCTCAACAACGATGGCTACATGATCGAGCGGTGCGCTCGAGGCAAATCCGGATTGGGTCTACAACGACCTCGCCCCCTGGAACTATCACGCTCTTCCCGCCGCACTCGGCTGCAAGGGCTGGTTCACGACGAAAGTCACCGCGCTCGGCGAACTTGACGCCGCGCTGGCCCGAACCGCCAGCGGCGAATCGGCCAGCTATATCGAGGTTGTCGCGGGCAGGATGGACCTCCCGCCGGCACTCGCCTTGGCTCACCTGCGCCTCGGCGCGCTGTACGGATATGGTCAGAGCGGCGAACAATCGCCGCCCATTCGAGCCTCGGCAAAGGAAATGGAAACCGCGGCCACGTGACTTCAGTGAGCTCGTGAAACTGTGACGCTTATGCCTGTTAGGCTGGCCACATCGGGGGGCGTGCCCCGATCCTTGAATCGAGCGATATTAAGAATCATTGCTGGCAAAGTCGATACCACCGCTATAGGCTGTCGGCATAACTCCTACCGGCGGCTCCGCCACCATGCTAGTGCTGTGTCAACGCTAGGAAATGGGATCGACGGATTGATTTCGTGCTGGAAAATAGGCCAATTTGCAACTTGGCCATCCCAAAATCAAGCCATGACAAAGCACTAGTAGGCGTTGACGATGAGGACCGAAAAAGCCAAAGCCCGCTTTTACTTGGGAATCCTCGCGCTCGTTGGGCTGGCCTCCACCCTGGGTTGCAGCCACGACACTCACAGCATCCAAACCGGACCCACGGAGCGGATACTGCCGCCGCCGGACGCCGCCGGTTTTCAAGGCCCCATGGCGCCGCAGCCCCCGGTTCAGGCGGCGGTTGGAGTTAGACAAGTCTCCTTCGAGCCAGCCCAGTCAACGCCGGAGATGCCGCCGCCGCCGGAAGCAGTGGCCGCGCCGCCTCAAAACCAAATGATTGGTGGCGAATACCATCAGATTCTCAGCCTGCCCAGCGCGATCGATTTGGCGTTTCGAATGCAACCCAAGCTGCGGGTGGTGTTGGAGAGCATCCAACAAGCTCGAGCGAAAGAAGATATCGCCTTTTCGGCCTTCCTGCCGCTTCTGACCGCCGGCTACTCGGTCGGGAAGTTTGACGAAAACGTGGGCGGGCCGGGCACTCCTGTCGCAGGGACACCTTATACCTTTCTCGCCCCCGGAGGCGTGCTGCCGGTCGGTCTGGACGTACAGCCCGATTACACCTTGGCGGAAATGAAACTCCAGTGGCTGGTCTGCGACTTCGGCCGACGAATGGGCCATTACAACCAGGCAGGCCTCGCGGCGGACATTGCCGAACTCCAGACCGAGCGGGCCTACCAGACGATCGCAAACGAAGTAGCGACGGCATTCTATCAGGTGCTGCGGGTCCGTTCGCTGCATCGCATTGCCACAGAGTCGGTCCGCCGCGCCGCGGACGACGTGGATGTGGCCGAGAAGCTGGCCAAGGGTGGCGTCATCGAGCGCGAGAAGCTGCTGCGAGCCAAGGTCGCACTGGCCCAGGCCCAGCGACTGCTCGACGCCGCCGAGGAGGGCGAGGCCATCGCGGTCGCGGCGCTCAATCTGGCCATCGGACTGAACGCCAGCTCATCCACCGAGGTGGTCAACACGACGGACATACCTCCCTTCACGATGAGCCTGGCCGATTGCCTGCAATCGGCCGTAAACTGCCGCCGCGAGTTCCAGGTTGCGCGGAAGTCGGTGGCAGTCGCCCAGGAGGGCTCGCGGGCCGCCCGCGCCGACTTTGCTCCGAAGATCGTGGCCGAAGGAGACCTGCTGAGATTCGATCAGACCAACGCCGGCGGTCATGCCGGCTTGGGCGTGGGCTTCATCAAACTGGATTGGGGATTGTTCGAGGGAGGCAGGCGGGTTGCGGAACTGAACGAGGAATGTTCGCGCATTCGAGAAGCAATGGCCCAAACGGATTCGATCGCCGACACCATCGCCTTCGAGGTCAACCAGTCCTACCGCCAGTTAATCACCGCGCGGAAGGGCATCGAACTCTCTCGCCCCGCCGTGGAGCAGACCTTGGAGACCTATCGCCTGGTCGTGGCCCGCGCCCGGCAGGGCGACGCAACTCCCGCCGAGCTCACGGACGCCCAGGCGGCGGTGACCCGTGCCCAGCAGGACTATTTCAACGCGATTTACGACTACCTTACAGTTTTGGCGCGGTTGGAGTATGCTATGGGGACTGCGCCAATCGCGGCGACAGCCGGATCGGGCCGTTAGACTTTTCGCGCGTGAAAATGAGCCGTATTCGCCATAGCCGCGAGCGAAACGTATAATGCATTTCGTAGCGATTTTATTGCAGGGATGTGTCTTTTGAGAAGCGTATAACAAGGAGGAGGAACCCGATTTGAAATCTTGGATTTCGGAGCACGTCCGTGAGCACGACATCCCCCTCGACAGCGACCGCCCCACCGCCACAATCCGCCGTTAATCCGCCGGCCAATTCGCCGCCATCGCGTGTCCGCCTGCTCAAGTTCTGGGGCCTGCTCGGCGCTCGCACTGGTGTTGATTCTTTTCCTCGCCTGGTGGTCTTACGGCGCGAACCATTCCGTCACCGAAGATGCTTTCGTAGAGGCGCACATCATCAACGTGGCTCCGCAGGCAGTGTCCGGGCATATTGTTTCCTTCTTCGTCGAGGAGAACGATCGGGTCGAAAAGGATCAGTTGTTGGCGGAAATCGACTCGGAGCCCTACCGCGACCAGGTGGAGTTGGCGCGGCGCAAGGTCGATGCGGCCGAGGCCGAACTCAAACGGCAAGAGTCCGCACTGGCCCGGCTGCGCCTGGAGATCCCCCTTCAAATCGAGATCTCGCGACGGACCCTTGCCGCGGCAAAGGCGGATGAAGCCCGAGCTCAAAGCGGTCTGAAGCTCACCTCGGACGAGGTCGATCACGGGATCGAAGAGGCCCAGGCCGGTGTGGAAGCCGCGACAGCCGATCTGCTCCTGGCGCGAGCAGGAATACACGCGGTTCACCAACCTTCAGAAGGAGGAAGCCGTGCCTCTCCGCAAGGCCCAGGAAGCGACGCAGGCCCGCGATAGCGCGGAGGCGCACCGCAAGCTGGCGGCCACAAAGCTGGCCACGGCACAAGCCAATCGAACGCAGATCGACGTGGCGAAACGAACCGTGGAAGCGGCCGAGAAGTCGACGCAAAAAGCCAGCAAAGGCGTCGATCTGGCCGAAACAGGCAACGACGAAATCCACGAAGTCGAGTTGCTCACCGAGCTGAAGAAAGTCGCCGTCGCCGAAGCCCGCACCGTGTTGGCCGCGGCCAAACACGAGCTCAAGTACACCCAGATCCGCGCGCCCTGTCCGGGCATCGTTGTTAAGCGCTATCGCCATCTCGGCGATTTTGCCTCGGCGGGCGTGCCGATCCTGAGCATGTACGACCCCGATCTGCTTTACGTTACCGCCAATCTGGAAGAGACGCGGCTCCGTGGCGTAGCGCCGGGCAACGCAGTGGAGCTGCAGGTTGACGCCTTCGCCGAGCCGTTTTACGGTCGCGTCGTGTGGCTCGACAAATCGACCGGGGCTCAGTTCGCTCTGATGCCGCGGAACGTCGTCGCCGGCGAGTTTACCAAGGTCGTGCAGCGCGTGCCGCTGAGAATCGCGATCGATAAGGATGATCGTTGGCCGCTCTTGCGGGCCGGGCTCTCGGTGAAAGCCGTAATCAGCCACGGCCCGGGCGACCCGCGGAGGGCGGAGCAGTCCGCCCGGCAAATGGCGGACGTCGAAGAGCACTTTAACCGGGCAAAGGAGTGAGGAGGTGAGCCAAGTCGCGAAAGCACCGGCTCCGCCGCCCCGAGAAAAGCCCGCGGCCCCAGCGAGCGGCGTGCCCTGGCTGGCGGCTGTGGCCGTCGTCCCCATTCTAGCCACGGTCTACCAGACGCTCGTATTGACCGACGTTTCGGAAGACCTGATCCGCCTGGGCATCGACGCGGAACACTACAGCATGATCTGGACCAATATCTCCTGGGGCGTGGCAATCATTTACGGGGTCTTTGGCGGCATCTGGGCCATGGCCCGCTACGGCGCGCGGAACACCCTGCTGGTCGGGCTTGCCTGGTTTGCGGCGGGAAACCTGCTTTGTGGGGCGGCGACCGACTTGGAAACGCTCGTCCTGGCGAAGCTGGTCGAGGGCGTGGGCAAAGGGATGGTGATTGTGCTCTGCCGCGCATTGCTTTACCGCCAGTTCGGCAGCACGGTGATCGTCGCCATCGGCTTCTACGGCGTGCTTGCCTATGCGACCCGTCCCACCACGCCGCTGTTGACCGCGCTGGTGAACGATGAGCTTTCCTGGCGCTGGATCTTTTGGGTGAACGTGCCGCTGGCCATGTTGGCTTTTCCCTTGGTGCTGCGATGCATCAAGCCCGACCGCCCGCCGCAGCCGATGCCGCTGCGGATCGATTGGATAGCGGTCTCGCTGTTGGCGCTTTCGGTTGTGCTGCTGGCTTTCGCCTTCGGCTGGTATCGGAAGTGGGGCGGTTGGACTTCCAACGCTTTTACGGCAACCGCGCTGGCGACCGTCGTATCGTCCACGGTCCTTGCTTTCTGGGTTGGCGCGGGCCTTTCGGTAAACGAGCACTTCCGCCGCATGCTCAGAGTCCGCGTCTATGTGCTCGCAATGTCCGTCCGCACGCTTATGCTATTGCAGCTTTTGGCCGTGCTGACCTTGATGGCCAACTACTGTCTCGAGCTCCGCGACTACCCGCGGGACGTGACCGGCTGGATCTTGGCCCCGGCCTCGCTGACAATGATGGCCTCGACGATCCTGACCACTTGGTTCCACCGCCGTGCCTTGCGGCACGTCTGGCTGTTGATCGGGGTCGTTGGCTGTGCGGGCTGCCTGTGGTGGATGTCCTACGTGGACAACTTCACTAGCAAGGGAGAAGTGGCCCTGATGATCGGCTGCTGGGGGCTGTTCCTGGGGCTGTTTCCTCCAGTCTTTCTGCAAGACGAGGTGGAAGGATTGGATCGCCGCGACTCCCTCTATGCCGGAGCCCTGGCAGTCGTCGCGCTGATCGTGCCGATAGTGATCATCCCAACCATGACCGGCACGATCGTTTCCGCCTGGTCCGACCGAGCCTTCGATGCCCAGCGGATGAACCTGCGGGAGAACAGCCCCGAAGTCGAGGCTGCATCGGCTCGCATCGCCGATTATTATAGCCAGCATGGCGTCGAGGCGCCCGATCTTCCCCGCATGACGTCCACCGTGCTCGGCGCGCTGGTCAAGGAGCAGGCGGCGGCTCACGGCATTCAGAGCGGGCTGAGTTTCCTGAGCCTTATAGTAGGCTCGATAGGATTGCTGATAACGGGGCTGTTGATGCGAAGCCGAACCCCCGCGGCGGCCTGAAAACCTTTTCTGGAGGTCAAGCATGGATTCAACAATGATCGCCGCGATGTCCGCGATTGCCGGTTCGATCGTCGGTGCCACGGGAACCTTTGCGGGCTCTTTGATCACGCAGCGATTTCACGATCGGCGAGACTTGTTGGCCAATCAGATTGCCCGCCGGGAGGCGCTCTATTCCGATTTCATCAGCGAGAGTGCGCGAGTCTTGATCGACGCCCTGGAGAGCAACGTCATTGACCCGAAGAATATGATACCGGCCTACGCGCTCTTGAGCCGCATACGGCTTTGCTCGCCGCCGCGGGTCTTAAGGGCGGCCGAAGACGTTCTGAAACACGTCCTCGAGACCTACTCCAAGCCGAATCTTACCCCGGAGCAAATTCGCGACGAGACGCTGAACGGCGTGGACCCGCTGAAGCGCTTCAGTGAGATATGCCGTAGCGAACTGGAGCTCGTGCAGAGACAATTCTGAACCCCCTCGCGGAAACCCGCAATCCGGCAGATTGAAAGGAAAAGAAATGGTTCAAACCTCGTCTCCCCCCTCGCCGCAAAAAAAGATCGTGATTCTTGGCAGCGGTTTTGGCGGGGCCTACACGGCCCGCCATTTGGAAAAGCTTTGCGGCCATCGGCCGGATGTGGAGATCGTTCTCGTGGGCCAGGACAATTTCCTCCTCATGACGCCGCTGTTGTTCGAGATCTGTTCCGGTGCGCTCGATTACCGCCACTGCGCATTTCCGATCCGCGCCTTTTTGCGGCGGACGCGGTTCGTGGAGGCCACGGTGCAAAGCATCGACCTGGAACGACGCGCGGTTTCGCTTTCCGCCGCCGGTGAAAGCGGCGAATTGTCCTACGATCAACTGGTCCTGGCTCTGGGGGCGATGACTAACCGAAACATTATTCACGGCTCGGAGCACGCCTTCACCTTCAAGAATCTCGCCGACGCTCTCCTACTCCGAAACCACCTTATCGAGTGCTTCGAGAGGGCCGATGTCGAGACCGCCGCCGAGCGGAAAAAGAGCTTGCTTACGTTCGTCGTCATCGGCGGCGGGCTAGTCGGAGTGGAATTGTTAGGCGAGCTGACGTTGTTCATCGACGGGATCGTGCCTTTTTACAAAAACGTCGATCGCCGCGACGCCCGTTTCATTCTGCTCCAGGGCGGCGCGCGCATCATGCCGGAAATCGACCCCTCGCTCGCCGCGTACGGAGCCAAGGAGCTAGCCGGCCGGCCCGGCGTCGATATCCGCACGAGCACGCGCGTGCAGGCCATCGAGCCGGGCAAAGTCCATTTGCCGCAGGAGACCATCGCGGCGCGGACAATCGTTCTGGCGGCCGGAGTTGTCCCCAGTCCGGTCGTCACCGGCCTCGACGTTGCCAAGGACAAGGCCGGACGGATCATGGTAGACGGCGCAATGCGGTGCCAGGCGCGCCCGGAAGTCTGGGCGATCGGCGATTGTGCGGTGATACCCTCGCCGGAAGGCAAGCCTTACCCGAATCTGGCTCAGCACGCCCTCCGTGAAGCCAAGGTCTTGGCCGCTAATGTTTTCGCGGCTCTCAACGCCCGGCCGCCCCGACCGTTCCTCTATCACACCATGGGAATGATGGGATCTTTGGGCCGCAACAAGGCGTTTGGCGAATTCTTCGGGATCAGGGTGCGTGGTGTTGCGGCTTGGTTTGTACGGCGAACCTATTATCTGATGCAAATGCCGGGCTGGGGCCGCCGGCTTCACATCATTATCGATTGGACCTTCGCGATGTTCTTTCGGCCGGACATTGTCAAAATAAGCCTGGACACCGAGGTGGCTGAGCTTCATATGAAACCGGCAACGGTCGAAGATTCAAGCCCGTCCGATTATGAAAGTGTGAATAGGGGACATCACTGATGTTATGATAACATTGGTAAACATAAAGTAATGGTGTCCCCTTTGTGCGACCTGTCGCCTTTATGCGACCCTGGAAGGTCACGCTCGTGGTGTCTGAGAGATGTCCGTTGAGTATTCCTGGACATTCGGCTACCATGAACGGGTTGTCGTGGCGCAAGCTTTACTGGAGGAGGAATGATGAAAACCCGCTATCTAATAGTATTTCTGGGGTTTACCATTGGGAGCGGCGGTGCCGGGGCTGCCGACCGGGTGCTCCTAGAATGTGAAAACTTCCACGATATTGGCGGCTGGGTGATCGACCAGCAGTTCATGGACGAAATGGGTTCGCCGTTCCTCCTGGCCCACGGACTGGGCGACCCGGTGCGCGACGCCGTCACGACGGCCAGATTCCCCTCGGCCGGCACGTACCACGTTTGGGCGCGGACCCGCGATTGGGTGGCGCCGTGGAAGGCGGCCGGCGCTCCGGGCCGATTTCAAGTTTTCATCGACGGCAAGCCGCTTGTGGCGATGTTTGGCACTGAGGGCGATCCGTGGCACTGGCAAGACGGCGGCATGGTTGAAGTGGGCACCCAGGCAAAGATCGCCTTGCATGATCTGACCGGCTTCGAAGGCCGCTGCGACGCACTCTTGTTTGCCAAAGACCTTGACTTTGTGCCGCCCAACGATCGGGCCGGGCTTAAGATGCTCCGCCGCGAATTGTTGAGTCTGCCTGAAAAGCCGGAGCGCGGAGGGAGCTTCGACCTGGTGGTTGTGGGAGGGGGGCTGGCGGGCGAGTGCGCGGCTGTTTCGGCCGCGCGGCTCGGACTCAACGTGGCCCTGATCCAGGATCGGCCCGTGCTTGGCGGCAACGGCAGCTCCGAAGTCCGCGTCTGGCCCGAAGGCAATATCCATCAGAAGCCGTATCCGCGGATCGGAGACCTTGTGGCCGAGCTTGTGCCCGAGAAGACAAAGGCCGATGGCAATGCGAAATCGGCGGCGCAGTACGATGATGCCCGGAAGATGGCGGTAGCTCGGGCCGAGCCGAATTTGGCGTTGTTCCTCGAATATCGCGTCAACGGCGTCGAGGCAAGCAACCGAGTGCTGCATTCCGTCGTCTGCCAGAACACGCGTACCGCCCGGCGGCTGCGGATCGAAGCCCGGTTGTTCGCCGACTGCACGGGCGACGGGGCGGTCGGCTTCCTCGCCGGGGCTGATTTCGAAATGACCAAGGAAGGGCATATGGGAGCGAGCAACCTCTTCAACTTCGTCGAGGGCACTTCGGCCGAGCAGTTTCCGAAGTGCCTCTGCAAGGACCTTGATCCGATCGACAACGCGGTGGGAGAAACGAACCAGCCGGTTGCGTTCCCGCGCTGCCCCTGGGCCGTCGTGCTGATGAACAAGGATTTTCCCGGTCGGCGGCCCACGACGAAAAAGGGAAACGCGAAGCCCAACGTCTCGCCCCTAAGCGCATTGGGTCAATGGTACTGGGAAAGCGGCTACGACCGCGACCCGATCCACGACGTGGAGCGGATGCGCGACTTGAATCTGCGGGCAATGTACGGGGCCTGGGACACTCTCAAGAATGTTGACCACAAGTATCCGAACTACAAGCTGAGCTGGGCGGCGTATGTGGCCGGCAAACGCGAATCGCGCCGCCTGCCGGGTGACATCGTGCTTAAGGACCGTGATTTGCTCGATGGCGCAGCGTATGCCGATGGCTGTTTTCCTTGCTCATGGAGCATCGACCTGCACCTGCCCGATCCGAAGTATCAAAAAGGGAATGAGGGCGACGAGTTCATCGGCCGGGCGACGGTCGGCGACAAGGCGTTCAAATATGCCGGGCCGTATTGGGTGCCTTACCGGTGCCTGTACAGCCGCAACGTCCAAAACCTGTTCATGGCCGGCCGCGACATCAGCGTGACGCACGAGGCCCTCGGGCTGTCCGCGTGATGAAAACCGGGGGCATGATGGGCGAAGTTGTGGGCATGGCGGCTTCAATCTGCAAGCGTGCCGACTGCTTGCCGCGAGATGTCTACACGAGGCACCTCGGTGAGTTGAAAGCGCTGATGTCGCGAGGCATCGGCAAGGCCGAACAGCGGCCGGCCAAGTAAGCGCGCGGCCGGCCGAATAGAATTGCGCTTGCGATAAAACGCCAACAGGGCCGCTCCAGCGATCAACATTAATGGTGTGCCCGGTTCCGGCACGGGCGAGGCCGCTGAACCGCTCGGAATCACCAGAGCAAACGCCGCGGCATTGCCGATGGTTAAGCTCGACCCGTTGGGCAGGGCAGTGGCCGCGTCCACGATTAGCGTGCCGGCAGTCACGTCAGTTCCACCGCTGTAGTCATTGCTGCCGCTGAGAACAAGTGTGCCATTGCCGGTCTTGGTCACAGCCGTGGCGCCCGTCTGCGGATCCCCGATCGTCAAACCGATGGTGAGTGTCACATTCGGGTTGACGTAGACGCTGGACGAGCCGGCCAGACTGATGTCCGGCGAGGTGCTGCCGGCCGCTATGCTGGCGGTCGCGGACCCCGTCCCGCCAGCCGGGTAGATGGCGGAGATGCCGTTGAAGTTGATGTTCAGGCCATTCTGAAGCCGCAATTGAGTTCCGGCGGCAGTGCCGGCAGTCAGGCTCAGGCCGCCCAGCGTGTGGTAATGGCTTGGGGGCGCCGACTCGCCGAAATCGAGCGTGGAACTGGACGTGGCCGAGACGGCGGTCGCCGGCAGATCCACGCTGGCAGGCCCAGCGCTGCTGACGATCTCGAAGCCGGTTATCCCGACGTTGCCGTCCCCGCCGTCGTTTTGCAGCCATATCGTCTGGCTCGATCCGCTCAGGCCGGTCCAGACCGTGTAATTGCCGGCCGGATAGGTTCCCGCGGTCGTGTTGGTAATAGGAGCGAACGAGGTAAGATGCCCGGTGGAGGTGTTCACGGTCGCGGCGAAGTAGACATTGGTGCCCGCGCGCGGTGCATTCGTGGAATTGCTGCTGGCCGGGTTGC
The DNA here is from genome assembly GCA_963707295.1 of uncultured Planctomycetia bacterium. Lineage (GTDB taxonomy): Bacteria > Planctomycetota > Planctomycetia > Pirellulales > Thermoguttaceae > JANXQG01. Next base: position 1,392,243 of record CAVPPL010000004.1, on the reverse strand, counting down.
CGTCCAGCCACATATTCATGTTTGCGGCGCCGTTGGTGTCATTGGCGTAAGCGATGATCTCGTAGCTAGAGTACGGGATGCCGGTGATCGCGCTCGCCAAATCGCCGTTGCCGCCGCCCGGTCCCACAATCGCGTTGTCCACGTCTCCCCCATTCGCAATCGCGTACTGTGAGTTGTACACTTGCCAGTACGTGCCCGCGCCGCTGGGCCCTTGGCAATTCACGGCCGCCGTGGTAGTGCCGCCGCTGCCGTTCACCAAATTGCTGGCGCTGCCGGAATACCAGTTGGTCGCCACATTGTTCCAATGACTGTTCAGCACTGCGCCATCCGAGCCGCTGACGTTGGTCAAGTTGCTGCCAGCGTAGCCGCTCCAATGCACGGCGATGCTCTGCTGCGGCGCCAGTGGGAAAGGTCAGCGTCCCGCCGCCAAGGCCGAGCGTGCTGGGCGACGAGGTGCTGGCCAGGTTAACGCCGGTGGCGGTGAACGAAGCCCCGTTGTTGATCGTCGCCAAGACACCGCCGGTCAGCTTTAACGTGCCCGTGACGGCCAGCGGGTTGGCGGCATTGACCTTGCCCGTGGCGGGCGTAGCGCTGAAGTCGGCCGTGGCGACCGTAGGCAGCGCTCCGCCGTTGCCGCTGCCGACGATGACCGTGCCGGTGCTGCCGGCGGGCAGAGCTAGGGTGCCGTTGGGCCGGGTGCTGTTGAAGTTCATGGTGCCGGCATTGACGGTAGTTGTGGCGATGGCGGCACCCGCGCCGATGGTGCTGGTGCCCGCGCCCGTGTTAAGGTTGAAGGCGCCGACCGTGCCGCCGTTGACGGCGACCCCGCCGCCGGACACGTTGATCGTGGTGACGGCGGCGCCCGTGGCGATGGTGCTCGTGCTCGCGCCGGCGTTGAGGTTGATAGCGCCGATAGAGCCGCCAGTGACGGCGACCCCACCGGCCGAGACATTGATCGTGGCGACGTTTGTGCCTGCACCGATCGTGCTGGTGCCCGCACCCGCGTAGAGGTTGAAGGCGCTGATCGTCCCGCCGCTTACGGCGACCCCGCCGCCGGAGATGTTCGCCGCGGCCAATTTGTCGGCAGCGGCCAGGTTCAATATGCCGTTGCCGATCTTGGCAAGGCTGCCGCCGGAAGCGGTCAAGGCCGTGGACCAAGTCACATTTTGTCCGTTCGTATCCGCGCTGTAGTCTTGATTCGCGGCGGTGCTGAAACGGCCGGAGTAGTCGTTCGTATTACTGGTCGAGTATTGTAGCGTACCGCCGTTGAACACGATCGAACCAGGATTCGCCGCGGCAGATTTGCCCAGCGGCCCGGACGTGCCCGCGTGTTCGGCTGAGCGCAGGTTGAGAATGCCGCCGGCGAGCGTGGTCACGCCCGTGTAGGTGTTCTGGCCGGAGAGGACCAAGGCGCCATTGCCGCTCATGGTCAATCCATAGCCGCCCGTGATGCTGCTGGCGGTGCCGAAGGAGAGCGTCCACCCGCTATTGTTGCCGGTCACCTGGAGGTTGTCGGCCAGAACCACCGGAGCATTGATGGTATGCGAGCCGTCGGTCACCGCGATCGTGGCACCGTTGCCGGCATTGTTGAAGGTCAGCGTGTTCGCACCCGTGCCGCTGGCGGTGTAGCCGACCGTGGCGCCGGCCGAATTGCCCAGCTCCAGCAAGCCGACGGTTTGTGGCTTGTCCAGCGTGATCGTGAGCGCGGCCGTAGTTGAGGCATTGATCACGGCTATGGCGCCGATGGCATTGGGCACGCCACCCGTCCAGTTTCCCGCCGCGCTCCAACTTCCGCTGACGGCGGCCGACCAAACCGAGGCCGAGCCCGCGGTCAGGGCGAACGTAGTGACACTGTAGCCCGACATGGTGTAAGTGAAGTTCGCCGGATTGGTGATGACGATGTTCTCGACGAACTGCGGCGTTGAATTGCCGGCGGTTAGGTCGTAAACCGCGGCTTGCGCGAACGCCTGGCCGTTAGGGGCATTGGGAAGCGGGAAGTGCAGAGTCAGGTTGCCGGTGTCTTTGTTGATCGCGACGAGCGACATGCGGGCGGAGTTCGTCGAGTAGTCGGCGGCGTAGAGGGAGGTATCGGTCGGGTCGGGATTTGTGACGGCCACGGAGATGTCGCCGAACGTGCCACCCTTTCCGTCGTAATTGCGAAACATGGCCATGCCTCCGGCGATGTATTGCTCGTTGCTCGCCAGCGGCCACATCGCGGCCGAGAATACGCCATTGCTACCGAATACGCCCAGCGCGTCGGCTTCGGCGATGCCGCCGGAGATGTCGTCGCCGCCGCCGTAGTTATACTCGCTGATGGAGATCTTGTTGGGCGCGTAGGCCGCGCCGTAGGTGTTGGCGGCGGAAGTCATCTTGGCCTGCTCGCGCGGCAGCAGTTGAATTGCCTTGTTGCCGAGCGACGAAGTGATCCAGCTTGTCTCGACATAAGTGGGGTCCCAAAGTGATCGCGGGGCCTGGACGCGGGCGGCCTGAAGCTGTGCCAACGTGCTGCCACTGTAGCCCGAATCGTTGGTTGTGATCCGAATCCCCGCGCCCGTCGCCTCGGGATACCAGTGCAGGTCCATGACGTTGACCAGCCGCTGGCCGGCGGTCTTGCTTGCCGACGCGGTCTGATTTAGATAATACGTGAGGAAATCGCCGTAAGTGCCGCTGTCAGGCGCGTTTTGCAGATTAACATAGCCGTTCCATCCGTAACTCACTGGGCCGAAAATCAAGGAGTTGGGGGCCACGGCCTTGATGGCCTTGGCGTAGGTCATGGTATCGTTGAGCAGCTCCGTATAGGTGAGCGGCGCGGGCGTTCCGAGCGGGTTGGATGCCGTGACGGAGCCCGGCACGACGGGACGGAGTTCGGCGTGCGTGCCAGACCACAGGTCCGGCTCGTTGTCGAGATCGAACCAGATGGGAGCAGCGCTGTTGGCGGTGAACGCGGCCGGATAGAGGGTCTTCAGGTAGTTGACGTACTCGTCTTGATAGACGGTCGTTTCGGCCTGCAATGTGGCAGTGTTCGTGCTGAATGACGCCGGGCCGCCGGGCTTAGCCGCCGCCGACGGCAAGAAGCGGTCCGAAAGCCAGTTGGGATCGAGGACGTTTGAGCCGGGAGCCGTCATGCGTGTGTCCCAATTCTGGCCCAGGTCGTCCTTGGAAACGTAGCCGGCCATGGGGATGGTCAGCAACGAGGCTGCGTTATTGGACATGCCGTTCTGGACGGTGCCGGCCACGGCGCCGGCGGGCGCGGTGCTGGAGTCCAAGTAGTTGTCATTCTCGTAGTAATAATCGCTGCCCGCGTTGGAGTAATTATTGGTCCAGTTGTAGGCTGTCCAGCGGTTGCCTCCCGCGCGGGTGAGGGTGAGATTGTTGAAACCGCCGCTGTTTATCGTCCCGTCGATGCCGTAGATATAGGGCGAGATCGCGGAGGTTTGTGAGGCATTGATGGTCAAACTGACGGTTTGCGCAGAGGCGACCGACGCGAACCCCAGAAGGAGGAGGGATGCAACAGATCTCATGGTTTCAAGCCGCGAGAAGGAATCGACGAGTGCAGCGTGCCCGCGCAGCAAGAAGTATAACAGCCAACCATCGCGCCGTCAAACTTGGAGGTAGGGGAAATGGGTTGAGGAAGACTGCCGAATCGACTTCTTCATAAGGCATTCAGTCCATTGCCCGGCTTTCTTCCCGAGCAACCGATTAAAACAGCTCCGAAACATCGGCTAATGAGGTTTTTGTATCGATTTGCCGCACAAGCTCCGGGGCGTGGTTGCGCATGATTCGGCGCACTACCAGGTGCATCCACACGAGGCAAATTGCCCCGAGCAGAAAGAAGAGCATCCAGCACGTTGTCCAGAGCCCCGTCGCTTGCAGCAGGCTGCCGAAAATCACCGGGTAGACGAAGCCGCCCAAACCGCCGAGCACACCGACAATTCCGCCTACTACTCCGACATCGTTGGGAAAGTAGTCTGGAATGTGCTTGTAGACCGCGGCCATGCCTATACCCATGACGATGCCGAGGGCCATGCTGATCGCCGTGAAGATCCACATGTTTGCCTGGAAGAAAATATGCGTTACTCCGCGAGCAAGGAGTTGGCGCTTGACGACGATCTGTCCCGGCTGCACCGCCGGTTCCTGCCACGAAGCGGAAGTCGGCCAGACGAACATACCGGCGTTTTTTTGCTCCTCCGAGATCTTCTCGCGTCCGTGAGAGGCCAGCGCATGGGGCACGTCGCCCAGTTTGGGAGAGCGGACGACGACCCGCGTGGGCGAGACCTCCGTCACCGTGCCGCCGAGGCGCGCCATTACGCCGCTGCCCGGCGCGTAAATATCCATCTGCGGCACGACGAGTAAGGCGCAGCAGACAAGCGAGAGGCTGAAAACCCAGTACATGACGGCGCAGGCGCCCAGCGATCGGACATCCACCCGCCGATCGCGCGCGTGGCGGCCGAAGGTAGGCTGTTGCATGCCGCCAGCGCCGGCCATGGCGACGGACATGCCATAGACGCTCACATAATAGGGCAGCAGCCATTGGGCAAGGCCCACAAAACCGCCGAAGACGAAGAAGTAAAACAATCCAAACCGCCAGACGCGCAGATTGCCCAGCGGAGCAAGGCGCTCGATCAACGACTTTCGCACCGCGCCGCTGGGCCTGCGGTTCTTCGTGCAGAGGACAAAAATAACGGCCATTGCCAGCAACATGCCGGCGTAGAGCTTGGGAAGTTGCCGCCAGTTTTCGAGGTGCTCGCCGCGGTCGGTAAGCCAATTGAGGAGCTGCGGCGCGGCGAGGCTGGTCAGGGCGGCGCCGATATTGCCTAGGCCGAAAATGCCAAGCGCAGTCCCTTGCCGCTCCTTCGGAAACCAGACCGACGTATAGGCGACGCCCACGGCGAAGCTCGCTCCCGAAAAACCGAAGCCGAGACTCGCCAGGCAGAACTGTAGATAGGAGTCGCAGTAGCCCAACAGGAAAGTCGGCACTGCTGAGACGAGCAGCAATGCGCCGAAGACGCCGCGGCCGCCCCATGTGTCGGTCGCAATGCCCAAGGGCAGCCGCGCCAGGGCGCCTGTCAACACGGGAATGCCGATCAGCCAGCCCATCTCGGACGGCGTCCAATGGTAGACGCCGTTGTCGACGAGGAACGTGATCAGCACGCCATTCATCATCCACACCGCGAAGCAGGCGGTGAACGCCAGCGTGTTCATCGCCAGCATCCACCAGGCTTGGCGTCCGGCGCTGCTATCGGATTCTCGGTGCATGTCATTTACTCCTGCGACCCGGGCAGCCGGAATCCCTTGGCATTGCCCCGGGTGCATCGCTCCAGGGCGTAGACTCGCCGCAAGAGCCAAAGATTGACCAACAAGCAGCACAGGCTCGCCAGCGCGGCCGGCCAGACGACCGAAGCGTCGCCGCCCAGCCAGGCGTTCATCGTGGCGGTCAAGAGCCATAGTTGCAAAACGGCCAGCAAGGCGACCATGGCGAATATGCCCCGGAGAATGGTTGTCTTCTGCGGCCGCGTCATGGGAGGTTTCATTGCGTGCGCTCCTTGACGCCCGTCGCGTAGATGAAACCGTCGTCGCGCGTGGCAAGCTCGATCGACGGCAGCGGCCGCCGCGGCGGGCCTGCCATCGGACGGCCATGCTCCAAGTCGAAACAGCCGTTGTGGCAGGGGCAGCGAATCACGCCTTTTTCCGGGTCCGGAATAACTGCGCAGGAAAGATGCGTGCATTTCTGGCTGTAGGCCACGAGCGTGCCGTCACCGAGGCGGACCAGCAAACAGGGATCGGCATCGGTGGGATAGCGGAACTCGGCCACGCCGCCGGCTTTCAGGTCGGCGGACGACATGAGCCGCTTTTCCGGCCACGGCTTCCGCGAGTGAAACAGACTTGCCGCGCCGATCCAACACTGCCCCGCCACAAACGCGCCGCTCGTGAGCACGATGAACTTGGTGAACTCACGGCGCGCCACGAGGTCATCGTCGGGCGAGTCGACGGGAAAATCCTGCCGCCAGCGCGGCTGCTCGTCGGCGGGGCGGCCGTCGGGAAATATCCGCGTTACTTCTGCTTCGGACGCGCTCATGGCTTCTCCAGCGGCTTTTCGTAGCGACAGCCATCGGGAGCGGTGCGCATTATCTCGCCGCCGGACGCGCCCGTGCCCGCTGCAAGCACTGAAAAAGTCTCCGGCAAAAAGAGGTTCAAGAGCAGCGGGTTGCCCGCGGGCCGCTCATGCATGGCGGAAGTGACGTCGACGTTCTCCACACGGCTCTCCTTCGGCACCATCATCTGGACCTTGGTCGTGATCTGCTGGCGGCCAAACTGGAAACTGTTCACCGGCCGCGAACGCGGACGCAGCGTCTCGATTTCCTCGCGCGTGCCGTAAAAGAGCGCCTGGCTCGGGCAGACCGCGGCGCACATCGGCTTCAGTCCGGCGGCGGTGCGGTCGTAGCACATGTCGCACTTCATCATCAGGTCGAACTCGGTCATCATCTTGGGCACGCCGAACGGGCACGCCAGCACGCAATTGTAGCAGGCGATGCAGCGCGGCTTGCGTGCCGTCACCACGCCGCCCGTCGCGTCGCGCTTGATGGCATCGGCCGGGCAGACCTCGGCGCACGTCGGCGAATCGCAATGCATGCACACCACCGGCACGGTCTGCGGTCGACTCGCGCACGGTCGATCGTACTCCAGGTGGATCATCGAGTGGCCCTTGTGCGTCTCGCACTCCGTGCAGGCCTGGACGCACGACTGGCAGCCGATGCAGCGACTGGGATCGATGAAGAATTCCAGCTCACCGTGTTTCACACGACTCTCTATTCTCTTTGGATTGGGTGGCACGTCCCTGAGCTTGCGAAGGGCGTGCGAGCGGCAAAACCGCGCCCTTCGCTTGAAGCTCAGCGTGCCACGCAAGTTATTGCTGGGGTTCGAAGCGGTTGGCATATTCCGGTTCGGCAGCCTTGCGCACGCGGACCGCGCAGACCTTGTATTCGGGAATTTTGGAAATCGGGTCCTGGGCGGCGATTGTCACGCGGTTGATGCTCTTCGCGCCCGCCCAGTGATAGGGGACAAAAACCGTGTCCGGCCGGATCGTGGTCGACCACCTGTGCGCGAATCGTGATTGATCCCGCGCCGCGATTCGACCGCGGCCCAATCGCCGTCGTTGATGCCAAGCTGCTTCGCGGCAGTTCGGGTGCAACTCGAGCCGCGGTTCGGGATATTGATCCACCAAGGGACCGATGCGCCGCGTCTGGGTGCCGCGAGAGAAACTGGCTGACGACGCGGCCCGTCGTCAGCATCAGCGGATAGTCCGCATCGACCTCCTCCGTGGGCGGCGTGTAGCGGGCGACGTTGAAGCGGGCCTTGCCGTCGGGGAAGTAGAACGGCCCAGCCCCTTTCGCCACCGGGTTCCACGATCCCGGCTCGAAGAGCCGCGGCGTGCCCGGATGGTCGATCGGCTGGCCGTCCGGACCACGCGCCGGACAGGGCCAGAAAACGCCGAAGTGACTTTTCGATCTTTTCGTAGGTGATGCCGGAATAGTCGGCGACGCCGCCGTCCGATGCCGCGCGGAGTTCCTCGAAGATCTCGCGCGGGACGCGGAACGTAAACCCGCGTTCCCGGCCCAGCGCGCGGGCGATGTCCTGGAATAATCTGCCAGTCCTGCCGGGCGTCGCCGGGCGGCTCGACGGCCTTGTTGATCTTGATGACGCGGCCTTCGCGCTGCGTGACGACACCTTCGTCCTCCTCGTGCAGCGAACCGGGCAGCACGATGTCGGCATAGCGGGCCGTCTCGCTGAGGAAGAAATCGATGGCGACGTAGAACTCCAGCTTTTCGAGCATCCGCTTGACGAAATCGCTGTCCGGCAGGATACCAGCGGATTGAAGCAGATCGAGAGCAGGCCGCGGATCTCGCCCGCCGTCGACCTTGCGGAAGATCTCGTAAGCAATCGACGCCGGCATGCGGCAACTCGTCGGCGCTGACTGCCCCAGACCTTGGCCACTGCGGCGCGGTGCTCGGGGTTCTCGATGTCGCGGGCGCCGGGCAGCTGGTCGCACTTCTGGCCGTGCTCGCGGCCGCCCTGGCCGTTGCCTTGGCCGGTGATCGTGGCGTAGCCGCAGCCCGGCCGGCCGATGCGCCCCGAGGCCAGCACGATGTTGATCGCCCCGAGCACGTTCTGCACGCCGTGGCTGTGGTGCTCGATGCCGCGGGCGTGCATGAGAAAGCTGGTCTTGGCCGTGCCCCACCACTCGGCCGCCTTGCGATATTGCCGCTTCGGCGATGCCGGTGACTTCGGCGGTCCGCCGCGGCGTCCACTCCTTGCACGTGTTCCGCGAGCTGATCGAAGCCGACCGTGTGATTGTCGATGAAGGTCTGATCGACCCAGTCGTTCTCGATCATCAGGTGAAGGATGCCGTTGAACAGGGCCACGTCGCGGCCCGGCTTGATCGGCAAGAACAGGTCGCAGGTGCGGGCCATGGGCGTGATGCGCGGATCGACCACGATGACGTTGGCGCCGTGCTCGCGGGCCTGCCAGACGTAGTCGGTGGTGATCGGGGCGCACTCGGCGACGTTCGCGCCGCTGATCCAGATCACTTCCGCGTCGAGAATGTCGCTCCACGGGTTGGCGGCGCGGTCGATGCCAAAGGCCTTCTTGTTGCCCGCGGCCGCGCTGACCATGCACAGCCGGCCGTTGTAGTCGATGTACGGCGTCTTCAGACAGACGCGGGCGAACTTGCCCATCAGATAGGTCTTTTCCGTCGTCAGGCTGGCGCCGCTCAGCACGGCGAAGGCGGCCGGGCCGTATTGCGATTGGATGCGCTCGATTTCCGCGGCGACGCGGCCGATGGCCTCGTCGTAGGCATCGGCGCGAAAGCCTCCGGGCAGCGACGGATCGCGGACGTAGGCATGCGTCAGACGGTCGGGATGCGAACCTTGCAGATAGCGGTTGACGCCTTTCGGGCAGAGCATGCCGTGATTGAAGGGAAACTCCTCCCACGGCTCGAAGCCGATGACTTCGTTGCCCTGCACCTTCAGTTGCATGCCGCACTGCTGGCCGCAGAAGCAGCAGTGGGTCTTGACCAGCCGGTCGGGCTCGGCCGCCGTATCGACGCGGCGGCCAGTCGGATAGGAGCGGAGCGGCCCGAACTTTGCCAGCAGTTCCGCGGTAAGGGTTGCTTCAGCGGCCATCAGTTCCTCCCAGGACGCAGAGAATCAGGTGAAAACAGGTTCGCCATCGGGTCGTCGCCGCCCTCCATCCACGTTCCGCGCTGTTCGGCGCAAAGGCGGCCTTGCGCCAATCCCAGCATCTTGCGGCGGCAGGCGGGACAAATCCGCTGGTAGTGTCCGGCGGCCTGGTCCGGCATGTCGTACTGATAGCCGAGCTCGCGTTCGACCTCGATCAGGTCTTCCACGTGCATGCGCGTCGCAAACGTCTGCTGGCAGCGGGCACAGACAATCGGTTCTTCCTTGCCCAAGTCCTGATAGAACTTCACGCCCAGTTGGGCCGGCCGTTGGAAAATGTGAAAGAACTTGCCGAAAGGCAGCCAAAGCAGCGTGAAGATCACCGTGATCGCGTGCAATAGGGCGAGGAAGTCGTAGCCATAGCCCTTCATCCACGTGTAGCTGACAGTCAACAACAGCCCGGTTACGCTGACCGCAAAAAGCAGCACCAGCGGCATAATGTCTTCGCGGGCGGTCTGTAGGACCGCCGCGCCGTGATCGCGGAGGCGGCGGCGAAAAGCCAGCAGCACGCCTGGAATGACGAGCAATGCCGACCAAACCAGCCCATGAAAGATGAACTCTCCCAAGAGCGAATCGTGGCGGAACATGCCGGCGGGCAGCCCGAAGACGAATACTTGATATTGCGACAGATCGCCGGGGACGGTTTCAAAATGGATCCAGCCGAATACCAAGGGAAAAGTAATCGCGGCAGCAAGGAGGCAGCCCCACATGATCAGGACGTGCGCCAGTCCGCGCATGCGGCCCCGCCGCCAAATGAAAAGGTTCAGCAGAAAGACGCTGGCGAAGCGGCCGACAAACGCCATGAGACGCTGCCAAACCCGTCCCGGCCGCAGAAATGCCTGCCACCCGCGCCGCCAATATTGCCGCGTCGGCGGCCGTTGCAGCCACATCGAGTAACGGTAGGCGATGCCAAAGGCGGCAAACAGGCAGGCGAACGTATAGCCGACTAGTGCCGCATCGACGTGCCGCAGTCCTTGCGACCCGGCAAAGATCAGCACGGCCAGCAGGCCGCTGGCAACGAGACCTGTGGCGATGGCTTTGGTCTGGTCTCGGGTCATAGCATTGTTGGCTCCGGCGTTCGACGAATTCCTGACAGGACCAACCGCAAAGGCAATTCGGCGAATCCGCCGGCTGGATAAACGGCGAGCGTCGGCTTCCTTCCTGCAACGGTTTCGAATTCGCTGGTTCGCGTCAATAACTCCTCCATTAACACCCTCATCTCCAGCCGCGCCAGGGCGCTTCAGGACAGATATGAATACCCGCTCCCCAGAGTAGATTCTTGCGCTGATCGCGCTCGAGCCGGCAGGTGTCCGGTTCGTCAAAAACTCGCTCGTCGCGGTTCGCTGACGTCCACATGAGTGTCACGCGATCGTCGGCTCCGATTTTGCGTTCTCCGATTTCGACCGGTCTGGTTGTGATTCGCCGATTGGAGACCAGCGGGCCGTGGATGCGGAGAATCTCTTCGATGGCGGCGGCGAGCAAATTGGGCTGTGCTCGCAATCGCCGCTGCAAGTCGCGATGTTCCGCCAGGTAGTGAACGAGGATTCCGACAGCAGCGGAAATAGTTCCGATTTCGCCCGCCGTCCAATTTCGCAGAATGCTCGCCAATTCCTCATTGCTCAGCGGCCGTCCCCACACTTTGTCATGCATCAGCGAAGCGGTCAGATCGGTATCGGGACCGGCTTCGGTCCGTCTCCGCGTTTCGAGCAGATTGTCAACGATGCTCTCGAATTCGATTGCGATTTCGGACATCGCCGTTCGGTCTTCCGCCAGCGTAGCGGCCTGGTTCTTGGCCATCCACTGAATCAAAACATTGTGAAGCGTGGACGGCCAGCCGAGAAAGGCGCATTGAACCTGCACGGCAAACGGAATCGCCGTGCCCGCCATGAACTCCACTTCACCGCGCGCTGGCAAATCTCGCAAGCGCTGCAAGGCGACATGTCGGCAGGAAGGTTCGAACGCTTTCATTCGTTCCGCGGAGAAATACCGTTCAATGATGCTGCGATATACCGTATGTTCCGGCTGGTCCATTCCGCCAGGTACGGAGAGGTGTTCCGACACGGCGTTGCTGAACGTTTCGTGATCGGATGTCGCTCGCATCACGTCCTCGTGGCGAAATAACGACCAGCCCATGAATTCGCTATAAGCGACCGGGCAGCGGCGGTGCGCTTCGTCATAGGCGGTGCGCTGGTCGCGTTGGACTTCAAGGGATTTTGGGTCCCAATCCGGCCGGTGCTGGTCATTCATGGAGATCGTTTTCGTTGGCCAGCGCGGCCGGCAAGGCCGCGTTATACTCTTGGGCAATTCTTGTCACGATGTTACCTCTCAATGATTTACGCGCCAAGTACCTGCGCCATAGGCACGCCGAAATGGTCCGCGAGGTGATCGGCGATGCCGACGAACGTTTCGCCGCAGCGCTCGCAGGCTGTCTCGCTTTCCGTCTTTGAAACTCCCTTGCCAGCGCGCGTTCCACGTCCGCGGCGAGCACCCGGCTGGCCTGGGGAAAAAGCCAGTCTTCCTCGTTCTCGACGTGCTTCGTCAGCAGTCCGATATATGCCTCGCGTCGTTTCGCTTCTGCTTCTCATTCTGTTTCTCGCGCAGCCGCTGCTCCCAAGGAACCGCGAAAACGGAATTTTGCCGCAGAACGCATCCGGGGCGGCCAGGCACGCAGTCGGTCTGCAACTTCATGCAGTATTCGTTTTCCATATCGAGGTGTGAGCAAGAAAAGGAGCTCATATTCGCGCCCGGAGCATGCATGCGGCGAACTTTCCGCGGGCGTCGCTTCCGCTTCGATGGCTCGCGGGAAGAGAATGTTGTTCTCCAGGTGGACATGCTCGTGCAGGTCTTTTTCGAACTGCTCCAACTCCTCGTATAGCGCGCGGAAAGTGGCACAGGCGTCGCTTGGCGGGACGTATCCGCCGGTCACTTTGCGGATTTGCCGCAGGGCCTCGCCCGCTGCCTCGTGCTCAGCTTCCATCTGCCGGATCGGATTGCGGACCGTGCCGAAGCAGCCGGAGGGCGGCGGCCCGCTGCCCTGTCGGTGAGCCTCGGCGGCAACGACATTTGGAAAGAGGATCATCTCTTCTTTCATCATGTGGCTGGTCAGCTCCTCGTCGAGCAGTTTGAAATGCGCATTCACCTCGCGCAGCATGTCGCCGTGGCGCGTGCCGTGGGCGTGCTGCACCTTCCGCAGCAGGCCCGAAATCCTTGGCAGTGCGTCCTTTACGTAGGCATGGTGTGTTTTGAGAATGTGATCGACCAGTTCGTGCAGTGGCGCCTCGAACCAGTTCCTGTCGGTAGCCACGCGATCGGCCGGGGCCGCGACGGCAGCTTGCAGTGCGGCGAGCAGTTCAGGAACGGTGGCTCCGGCCCCGTCCGCGGCCTCCGCGAGACATTTGCCGCCGCCGCAGCAATAGTCGATGCCATATTTTTCAAAGACTGGGCGGGTCTGAGGAAAACGACCGACGAGATTTCGAACGGTTGTATCGTCACTGATTGCGATTGTCATTTTTGGAGTCTTCCTTCGGATTATGTGGGGTGAATCGCATGTTAGTATCTGATTTAAGTGCGAGCGGCTGCTTGGCCTCATTGTTCTTTCATTAGGTGAGCGCGTGCAGAGGCGACGAGGACACGGCCAACAGGGCAAGCGTCGTGCCTTTCAGGAACGCCAAGTACGGATCGCGGACCGACTGCCAGCGGCTATGGACGGCGCAGGAAGCCGCAGCGCTGCACTTGGAGCGACCCATGAAGCAACCCTGCCATCGGCTGACATGGTCGATCGGTTCGACGATGTCAAAGATCGTGATTTTCGCCGGATCGCGGGCGAGCCGAAAACCGCCGCCTTTGCCTTTTTGCGATTCGACCAAACCGGCTCCCGCAAGAGATTGTAGAAGCTTGCCCAAGTAGTTTCGGGGCGCCTGAATATCTTGCGCAATGTTGACCGATCCCGCATAACTTCGCTTGGGAAGTTCGGCGAGCACGGTCATCGCTCGTAAGGCATGCAGAGCTGTCTTGGAAAGCATGGCTAACTCAACCACCATCGCTATTTAACTGAATCGCATGTCATTATACTATTTATCGGCCAGCATGTCAACGGCCCTTGGCGAGAATTCTTCAAAATGATGCTCAGGTCTCGGCGATTACCGCTATCCTGCCGGAATGGCTAGTTCCGCATCTCGCTTTTCTTGGAAATCGCTCGGTCCCTTGTGACCAGGCGGAGAAATGAAGTTAGGGACGACGTAGCGACAGTGGGGGACCGACTTAGCTTGGCAGGCGGTGTTCTTTTCGTAGAACGTTGGTGGCTCATAGGTCGCACCGGCGTCGAGCCGCTGCTGTTCACGCAAGAGCTTCCAGTAGACATAGACCCCGCCGACAACCGACGCGATCCGCGACTTCCAGCCGAACTCGGCGTGCAGTTCCTTCAAGAGTGCGGCCATTTTCGCTCTCAAGGCAGGATTGCGGCGATAGTAGATTCTCGCTCCGCCGGCGGCGGCCGAGAAGATCGTGCCCAGCTCCCGGGCTTCCCACTCGAAGCGGCGGCGCACGCGGGCGTCCGGATGGTCTTTGTAGCGCTTCCAGCCGGCAAGCGTGGTGCGGACGATCCGCAGCGTGCTCGGCCCGTTGCGCTCAAAGTCGCGATTGAAGGCCCGCAGCATCAATTCACCTTCCATTCCGGCGGGGATGTGCGGATGCTTGTAATTGAAGATCGCCTGCCCGTGGATATCGGCCTCGTCGAACGTGGCCGGGTCCTTCATGCGGCCTTCGGCAGTCAACTGAGCGTGCAGAGGCGTGCCGGGGATAGGCGTGTAGAGCATGAACTGGTGAAAATCGGTATCGTGCCGCGCGGCGTGTTCAATCGCCGCGTCGATGTTTTCCGGCGTGTGGTCCTCCAAGCCGATGATCGTCGAACCGAGAACTCTAATGCCGTGCGACTGCAGCTCGCGGACGAGATTGAACGTGTCGATTCCTTGCAGCTTCACGTACTGGCTGTTGCAGCCTTCAATGCCCATCCATACCCAGGAGATGCCGAGGCGGACGAGTTGATCGATCGTGTACGAGCGGAGCACGTTGGCCGAGCTGAAAACGTACAGCGCCCACGACTTGTCGTGTTCTTCCATCAGTTCCAGCAGCCGCAAAGCCCGCTTGCGGTGCAGGAGGAAGTTCTCGTCCATGCAAAAGAACGACTTGCACTTAATCTCGCGTTCCAACTGGCACATGATGTCGAACAGCTCATCGCCCGTTGCATAGAAATTAATGCACTTGCCCTTGCCGCCGAACATTGCCGAGGTCGAGCAGAAGTTGCAGCCCAGCGGACAGCCGACCGACGGAATGAGCGTGGCGGCAACGTCGCCCGGTCCATCGCTCACGTTGACGCCCATGTTCCGCGTGCCGAGTCCCGAGTTGACGACCGGATGGCGGATGGGTCGATCGGCGCTCTCGCCAAGGTAGCGGCGGAACCAGGCCACGCCCTCGCCGCGGACGATATGGTCGGCGTCGATCCTGTCGTTCAAGTTCGGGATGTTGGCAATATGCCCGCCGATGACGATCTTGGCTTGAGGCTGATACTGGCGAATCAGCTCGCACATCTTCCGCACCTTGTGCTGGTTTGGAATGATTGATGTGATGCCGACCACGTCGTAGGTGTTATCGCGGAGTTCCTCGACGAAGCGATCTAGCGTGGGAAAGTCCAGCACAATGCAAGGAGCCTCGATGTTGGCTTGAATCAGCATGATCCCCCAGCTTCGATGGAACATCCGCAGCGAGAACGGTCCTTGCGTCCGAGTGACCTGGTTGTGATAAAGCTCCATGGGGTTCATCGCCGGCGGCCGAATTCGTCATCCTGAGCGTAAGGGCCGAAGACGCTCGTCAAGAGCACGCGGGCCTTCGACCGCGCCGGGTGAACAACATCGGGATAGGTAGTGGAAGTTTCAAACGTGGCAGTGTCGATGTGCATGATAGGGTCTCGCGGGTTAGTGCATCCGGCAGACACCCTGCGCCGCCTGCACAGAGCGAGTCGGATCTTCTCCGCTCATTATAAATCTAGTCGTCTGATCGAGAATGCTCATAACGTAGCAGTCGCGTAATAGTTCGGTAAAAGTTGCGCGCAGGCAGTACAGGCCAGCTTCACGATCATTCCTTGACGGCGCGCTCGACGAGGAATTGCTCGATCCGCGCGAGCGCGGCGGCCGCTCCGGCACGGACGGCGGCAGAAACCGATTCGCCGACCTCGAAGTTCTCGCCCGGAATTGTGAGCAGCCACGCTTTTGGGCTCGAGCCGAACGCGGCGCGGGCATAGGCGAGCACCCCTTGTGGACTCATCACGTGATCGATTGCGACCAGGGGGCCGTCGGCGGCGATCGGACGCATCGAAGCGACATCGCCCGAGCGGCCAAGACAGGCGTCGATGAAGATGACGGCGCCGCAGGCGGCCACGTCCTCCGACAATTCGGGCGTCAACTGATGGACGCTGCGCACGCGGACGCGCGGCAGTTTCCGCTCGCCCAGTTCCTCGGCCAGGCGACGTCCCGCGCCATCGTCACAGCGAAGCGTGTTGCCGTAGCCGATAATCAGGATCGCTTCGCCGTCGGTTTCGTCCCGCACGCTTCACTCCCGCCAGATCTCTTTGACGACGGACTTGTCCGGGCCCACAACCTGGACGTGGAGCGGCATCATGCCGACGGCATGCGTCGAACAACTCAAGCAGGGATCGAACGCGCGGATGCCGGCTTCAATGCGGTTGAGCGTCCCTTCGGAAATATCACTGCCGCGCACGTAATGCCGCGCGATCTGCGCGACCGTCCGATTCATGGCCAGGTTGTTTTGGCCCGTGGCGATGATCAGGTTAACCTTCTGGATCAGGCCATCTGTGTCGACCTGATAGTGATGGAAGAGCGTGCCGCGCGGCGCTTCGCTCACCCCAACGCCTTCCAGCGAGTTTACGCCCGCGCGGCCCGCAAATGGCCGGACCGTAGATCCGGATCGTCCAACATCCGCTCGATGGTCTCAATGGCCGCAATGATTTCAATGAGCCGAGCATAATGATAATAGAACGAAGCGTTCACCGTCCGCCCGCCGCGCTGACGGTACTCCAAAAGCTCCACGTCGGCCAAGGGCACGTTCATTCGCTGGCAAACGTTCAAGCGAGAGAGCGGGCCAACGCGGTAGATGCCTTGCGGGTAGCCAAGCGGCCGATAGTAAGGCGATTTCAAGAACGACGACGGTTGCACGGCTTCGCCGAGGAACAAACGGTAATTCGACGCGTCAAGTCGATCGGCGACAATCGTTCCGTCGGCGTCAACGAATCGCAGAGGGCCGTCGTAGTGTTCCCAGTTGCCAGCCTCCGTCACCAGGCCCATGTGCAGCGTGGGAAAGTTGCCGAACGTGCTGATTTCTTCCTGGAAATCGTCCAGCAACCGCTTGAACCGCTCCAGCGCGGCATGGGCGATTGCTGCCGCTTCGGGCAAGGCGGCGCGAATGGCGTCGCGGTCCTCTTCGGTCAGCGGCGACCGCACGCCGCCGGGCACCGACCAGGCCGGATGGATCTTCTGGCCGCCTAGCGCGGCGATGATCTCCTGCCCGAACTTCCGCAGGCGAATTCCGCCGCGGGCCAATTCCGGCTCTGCCGCGATCAGACCAAAAACATTCCGCTTGGCGGGATCGCTTTCCATGCCCAACAGCAGGTCGGGGCAGTTAGGTGGAAGAAACTCAATGCGTGCGACTGCACGATTTGGGCCAGGTTCATCAAGCGCCGCAGCTTTTCGCCGCCGGGAGGCACACGCACCGCTAGAATCTTGTCGCCCGCCTTGGACGACGCGATCAAGTGGCTCACGGGGCAGATGCCGCAAACCCGTGCCGTGATTCCGGCCATCTCCCACAGCGGCCTGCCGACGCAAAAGCGTTCGAAGCCGCGGAACTCAACCACGTGAAACTGGGCGTCCTCGATCGCTCCGCGGTCGTTGAGGAAAATGGAAATCTTTGCGTGTCCTTCGATCCGACTCACCGGGTCAATGAGAATTCGCGTCGTCATAATATTCTCTCCATGCGTCGCCTCAACCGAACCGGATGTCGCTGCCGGAAAGTTGCGGCGTTTCGCCTTTCAGCAGGCTCTCCAGCACCGCACGAATCCGCACGGCCGGCGGCGGGCAGCCCGGCAAGTAAAAATCGACCGGCACGACCTCATGTACCGGGCGAACCCGATCAAGAAGCTTAGGAACGACTCCCGGTTCGGCCGGCAAGGCGGCATCGATGTCGGCAAGTTCCAAATAGCTCCGCCGCAGTACGTTTTCGGGCGGTCCGACAAGGTTGCGAAGCGCCGTCACGTTGCCATTGACCGCACAGTCGCCGAAAGCGATCAGGAAACGGCTGCGGTTACGTACGGTACGGATGAACTCCAGGTTTTCTTCATTGGCGACGGCCCCTTCCACGAGCACGGCGTCAACGCCTTGTGGGTATTTCTTGAAGTCGGCAAGCGGCGTAAAAACGATGTCGGCCGCCGCGGCAAGGTCGATCAGCCATTCGTCCAGGTCGAGGAATGACATGTGGCAGCCCGAGCAGCCGCCCAGCCAGACCGTGGCAAGTTTTATGCGATCCATTGCCGGTCCTTTCTGGCATGAACGAGGAATTCGAGTTTCGAGCGGGCTTTCTCCATTTCGGCTACTGTCGAGCCCTGGCGGAAAATTGCGCCGGTGGGGCAAGCCATAAAGCACTTTCCGCACGACGTACAAGTATTCGAGTCGCCCCACGGCTGGTTCAGGTCCGTGATCACTTTGGAATCGCCTCCGCGGCCGCCCATGTCGAGCGTATGAGCGCCTTCCAATTGGTCGCACGCCCGAATGCAGCGCGTGCAGAGGATGCAGCGGTTGTGGTCCAAACCAAACCGCTCGTGGGTGATGTCAATCGACCTCGATGGATACTGGTAATCCAATGTGTTGTGATTCATGCCGACACGGGCGGCCAGGGCTTGCAATTCGCAATTGCCGTTGGCCACGCATACGGAGCAGATGTGATTGCCTTCCGCAAAGAGCAGCTCGACGATTGTGCGGCGATATTCGCGGAGCCGCGGCGAGTCGGTGGTGACCTGCATGCCTTCGTGTACGGTCGTCACGCAGGCTGCCTGAGGTCGCGGCACTCCGGCGACTTCCACCAGGCAAACACGGCAGCCGCCGTGCGCGGTGAGGCTGTCGAGATGGCAAAGAGTCGGGATATGGACGCCTATCGACCGCGCCGCGGCGAGGATCGTAACGCCTCCGAGGGCACTGGCCTGCTGACCGTCGATCGTCAAGATTTTAACCGACATGGCATCTCCTTCGCTGGTTGATTCACGGGTGCCCGTTACTTGCAAGGACGTGACCC
Organism: uncultured Planctomycetia bacterium; assembly: GCA_963707295.1. Lineage (GTDB taxonomy): Bacteria > Planctomycetota > Planctomycetia > Pirellulales > Thermoguttaceae > JANXQG01. The sequence continues at coordinate 1,373,659 of CAVPPL010000004.1, read as the reverse complement.
GCGCCGGCCGGGCGGAGCAGATCTTCGTATTCTTGGTGGAAGTAACGCAGCGTACTGAGCACCGGATTCGGCGCCGTCTGTCCCAGGCCGCAAAGGCTGGTGTTTCGCACCACGTCGCAGAGCGACTCCAGCCGCCGCAGGTCGGCGGCGTCCGCGCGGCGCTCGAGGATCTTCGTCAACAGTCCATGCATTTGCACCGTGCCCGCGCGGCAGGGCACGCACTTGCCGCACGACTCGTCACGGCAGAACTCCATGAAGAATCGGGCCACGTCCACCATGTTGTTGGCGGCATCCATGACGATCATTCCGCCGGAACCCATAATCGAGCCGAGCTGCGCGAGCGATTCATAATCGACGGGCGTGTCGAACAGCGGTTCCGGGATGCAGCCTCCCGAGGGACCGCCGGTTTGAACGGCCTTGATAGGATGATCGTTGGAAGGTCCCCCGCCGATCACCTCCACGATTTCGCGCAAGGTGGTGCCCATCGGCACCTCGACGAGGCCCGCATTGCGAACCTTGCCGGTCAGCGAAAAGACCTTGGTCCCCTTGCACTTTTCGGTGCCGATGCCTGCGAACCAGTCCGGGCCGCGGCGAATGATGGACGCGATGTTCGCGAAAGTCTCGACGTTGTTGAGCAACGTGGGATGACCCCAGAGGCCCTTCTGCGCCGGATAAGGGGGCCGGGGATGCGGCTGCCCGCGCTTGCCTTCGATCGAGGCCATGAGCGATGTTTCCTCGCCGCAAACAAAAGCCCCCGCCCCGATACGGAGGTCAATGCGGAAGTCGAAAGGCGAGTCGAAAATGCGGCTGCCCAGCAGCTCCAGGCGATTGGCCTGGCGTATGGCGGTTTGCAGCCGGTTGATGGCGTGCGGATACTCGCCGCGGATGTAAATGTAACCCTGTGAGGCCCCGACGGCGTATCCGGCGATGGCCATGCCCTCGAGAACGCGGTGCGGATCGCTTTCCAGTTCGCTGCGATTCATGAAAACGCCGGGATCGCCTTCGTCGGCGTTGCACACGACGAAGCGGCGCTCGGCCGGCGATTTGGCCACCGTGCCCCACTTCAGGCCCGTGGGATAGCCTGCGCCGCCGCGCCCGCGAAGGCCGCTATGCACGATCATTTCGATGACTTGGGATGGAGTCGATTCCCGCAATGCGTGGTAGAGGGCCAGATAACCGTCGGCGGCGATGTAGGATTCGATGCGGTCGGGTTCAATCAGGCCGGCGTTTTCCAGCACGACCGATGTCTGCCGGCGGAAGAAAGGCGCGTCGGTGCTGCTTTTCTCGACACTGCTCTCCCCGCCTTGGATTTCAGAAACGATGCCGGCTGCATCGCCGGGAGTTACCTTTTGGTAGAGCGCGGCGTCCGGATCGACCTGGACGAGCGGCCCCTGGCTGCAAAGCCTCATGCAGCCGACGCTGCAGACTTCGACGCGCTCGCCGAGTCCCGCGTTTTGAACCGCTTCTTCAAGCCCCTTCTTCACGCCGGCGGAATTCGCCGACAGGCAGCCCGCGGCCATGCAGCAGCGGATCCGCGTTTCCTTGCGGGCGGCCTTTTCGGACTGCACGATTTCTTGCAGTTCACTGAGTTCCATGATGCAGCCATCCTTTCACCTGGTCCAGCGTCGTTTTCACCGTCTGAGTCCCGGCGATGGCGCCGTCGTACACGACGGCCGGCGCCATGCCGCAAGCGCCGATGCAGCGGGCAGTGAGAAGCGACAATTGGCCGTCGGCGGTCGTCTCACCCGCGCGGATTTTGCTTTCCGCCTCGATGGCCGCCAGCAATTCGCTCGCCCCCTTGACATAACAGGCGGTGCCCGTGCAAACCACGCAGGTGTGCGCCCTTGCGGTTTCAAGGAGAACAAGTGATAGAACGTCGCCACGCCGTACACTCGGCTCGGCGGAAGCTTGAGAGCCGCGGCGACATAGAGCATAAGGTCGTCTTCCAGGTAGCCGAACAGGTTCTGTGCGGCGTGCAAGACTTCGATCAGCGCGTCCTGCTGGTACTGCAGGCGCTTGATCGTTGCGTCCAAAAGCTTGAAACGCTTATCACCGCTGGGATGACCCGACGGAGACGTTGTTTCCTCCTTGACGGGCGGCGGCTGCGCCGTCGTCGCACGATCCAGTATTGACACAGGACTATTCATATTTCACCGCGTAGGAACTCAGTACCTTGATGTAGTTCGCCCTTTCGAACGCCTCGGGATTCGCCGCCGAGCAGCGGCTCATACTCCCTTGCATCTGTCGGATGGAATCGTATTCGTGCTCCTCCATCCAGCGCACGATGTCGTCGCGGACGCGGGAAAAATGTCCGATGCCGTGCAGCAGCAGAGCCGATGTCATCATGGCGACGCGCGCCCCGGCCATCATGGACTTCAGCACGTCGATCGCCGTGTGAACGCCGCCGGTCACCGCCAAGTCGGCGTCGACCTGGCCGAAAAGGACTGCCGCCCAGTGCAGCCGCAGGTGCAATTCCTGCGAAGTGCTCAAGGTCAGGCTGGGGGTCACTTCGAGTTGCTCCAGGTCGAAGTCGGGCTGGTAGAAACGATTGAAGATCACCAGGCCGCCCGCGCCGGAATCGCGCAGTTTACGCGCCATATTGGTCATCGAGCTGAAGTACGGCCCGAGCTTTACGGCAATCGGAATCTTCACGCTTTCCGCGACGGATCGCACCAATTGACAATACATCTTCTCCACCTCGTAGGCCGGCACTTGGGGCGAGGTGGGCAAATAATAGATGTTCAGCTCCAGGGCGTCCGCGCCCGCACGCTCGATTTCCTTGGCGAAGCGGACCCAGCCGCCGTCGGAGTTGCCGTTCAAGCTGCCGATGATTGGAATTTCAACGGCATCTTTGGCCTTGCCGATCAGCGACAGGTAGCGGTCGGCGCTGATGCTGTAGTCTTCGAGTTCGGGAAAGTAGCTGAGCGCCTCGGGGAAGCTCTCCGCGCCGCGATTGAGGTTCTTTGAGAGATAGACGCCTTCGAGATCGAGTTGCTCCTCGAATAGCGATGGCAACACGACCGCCGCGGCGCCGCAATCCTCGAATTCGCGAATGTTGGTCAATCGGTAACCCAACGGCGACGACGATGCGACCAATGGATTCTTCAATTCGAGACCGAGATATGTCGTAGAAAGGTCGATCATTTTCCGTCTCCGTTCTTGGTAGCCGACCCACTGTGCTGGGCTCCCGCGGGCGCGTCGGCCATGCTGCGATAAAGTTGCCAGCGGCGGGCAACGTCGTCTTCCGCCAAGGCGAGGAGCCGGGCGGCGCTGTCGGGCTTGGATTGTGCGAGCATCGTATAGCGGCCCTCGTTATATACGTAATTCTTCAGTGGAATGGAAGGCTCGGCCGAATCGAGCTTCATCGGATTCTCGCCCCTGTCCACCGCAACAGGGTCGTAGCGGAACAGCGGCCAGTAGCCCGACTGCACGGCCGCCTTCTGCTGCGCGAGTCCGTGGATCAGGTCGTAGCCGTGGGCGATACAGTGGCTGTAGGCGATGATCAGCGACGGTCCGTCGTAGGCTTCCGCCTCGCGAAACGCACGGATCGTATGCGCGTCGTTGGCGCCCAGCGCCACGCGGGCGACGTACACGCCGAGATAGCTCATGGCGATCGTCGCCAGGTCTTTCTTGGGTCGCTGCTTGCCTTCGGTGGCGAATTTGGCGACCGCTCCGCGCGGCGTCGACTTGGACATCTGGCCGCCCGTGTTGGAATAGACCTCGGTGTCCAAGACTAAAATGTTGACGTTGTGGCCGGAAGCGAAGACGTGGTCCAGTCCGCCGAATCCGATGTCGTAGGCCCAGCCGTCGCCGCCCACGATCCAGACGCACTTCTTCACGAGGTCGTCGGCCAACGCGCGAAGGTCTCGGACGTTCGGCCGAATCGTGCCCTTCGAGGGCGTGTTTCAAAGCCTTGACGCGCTGCCGCTGCTCGCAAATGCCCTCGTCGGTGGACTGGTCGGCCGCCAGAAGCGCTCGCACGAGATCCTCGCCAACCAGGCCGCTGAGGACGACGAGCAGGCGCCGGGCATTATCGGCACGCTTATCGACGCCCAGGCGAATGCCAAGGCCAAACTCGGCGTTGTCTTCGAAAAGCGAATTGGACCACGCCGGCCCGCGGCCTTCGCGATTGACGGTCCAGGGCGTCGTAGGCAGGTTGCCGCCGTAGATCGAAGTGCAGCCCGTCGCGTTGGCGATCACAGTACGGTCGCCAAAGAGCTGGCTCAGGAGTTTCAAATAGGGCGTTTCACCGCAGCCTGCGCATGCTCCCGAAAACTCGAAGAGCGGCGTCAGCAGTTGCACGTCCTTCACCGCCGTCATATTCAAAGTCTGCCGGTCGGGGTCGGGCAGGTTGAGGAAGAACTCCCAATTGGCCCGCTCGCTGTCACGGATCGGCGGCTGCGGCATCATGTTGATGGCCTTCAGACGTGTCTGGGACTTGTTCTTCACCGGGCAGACCTCGACGCACAGCCCGCAACCGGTGCAGTCCTCGGGCGCGACCTGGAGCGTGAATTGCTTGTCGGGAAAGTTGCGCCATTTGGCGGCGACCGATTCGAAGGTCGGAGGCGCGCCGGCTGTCAGCGCCGGCTCGTAGACCTTGCCGCGAATGACCGAGTGGGGACAAACCATTACGCACTTGCCGCACTGGATGCAAATGCCGCTGTCCCAAACGGGTATCTCGGGCGATATGTTGCGCTTCTCGCAGCGCGAGGTGCCAGTCGGATAGGTGCCGTCAACCGGCATGGCGCTGACCGGCAGCAGATCGCCCTCGCCGGCGATGATTTTGGCCGTGAATTTCCGCACGAACTCCGAAGGATCGGTGGCGGCGGGGAGATAAGGTTTGATCTCGCTCGTCGCGTGGTCGGGCACGCTGACCTTCTCCATGCGGCTTAGCGCCGCATCGACGGCGTCGCAATTCTTCCGTACGACGGCCTCGCCGCGCTTGCCGTAGGTCTTGCCGATTGATCGCTTGATGGCTTCGATCGCCTGCTCCCGCGGCAAGACGCCGCTGATCGCAAAGAAGCAGCTCTGCATGATGGTATTGATGCGATCACCCACGCCGATTTCGTGCGCCAGCCGATTGCCGTCGATGACGTAAAAGGCCAGCTTCCGCTCGATAACCTTCGATTGGATGCCGCGCGGGAGATGGTCCCACACCTCGTCGGCCGAGTAGGGGCTGTTCAAGAGGAACGTTGCGCCGGGTTCGGCCGCCGCCAGCACGTCAAACCGCTCCAACAGGCCGAATTGATGACAGGCGACGAAGTTCGCCCGCGATATCAGGTAGGTGGAGCGGATCGGCCGCGGTCCAAAGCGCAGATGCGACGTCGTCATCGAGCCCGACTTCTTCGAGTCGTAGACAAAATAGCCTTGTGCGTGGTGCTCGGTCTCGTCGCCGATGATTTTGATCGAGTTCTTGTTGGCGCCCACGGTCCCGTCGGAACCGAGGCCGTAGAAGATCGCCCGAATCGCGGCCGGATCCTCCGTGAAGAAATTGGGATCGTATGCCAGGCTCGTATTCGTCACGTCGTCGACGATTCCCACCGTGAAGTGATTGCGGGGGCGATCCTTGGCCAGTTCATCGAAGACGCCCTTGACCATCGCGGGCGTAAACTCCTTGGATGAAAGCCCGTAACGACCGCCCACAATCCGCGGCGGCTGAGAAAACGGCGCGGTGCCGGCGGACAGCCCCTCGTGAATCGCGGCCACCACGTCAAGGTAGAGCGGCTCGCCAATCGCGCCGGGCTCCTTGGTGCGGTCCAGCACGCCGATCGTCCGCACGCTGCCGGGCAGTGCGGCGAGAAACTGTTCGACGGCGAAGGGCCGATAGAGGCGGCACTTAAGCAATCCTACTTTTTCGCCGCCGGCAATAAGGGCCTCGACCGCTTCTTCGGCCGCGCCGCAGCCCGAGCCGATCAGCACCGCGACGCGTTCCGCGTCGGCCGCCCCCACGTAGTCGAACAAGCGATAGGAGCGTCCGGTGAGCCGGGCGAAGCGGTCCATCGCCGCCTGGACAATCTCCGGGCAGGCGAGGTAATAGGGATTGACCGACTCCCGCGCCTGGAAGTAAACGTCGGGATTCTGTGCTGTCCCGCGGAGGACAGGACGATCGGGCGACAGCGACCGGTCGCGGTGCGCAAGAATGGCCCCGCGGTCGATCATCGCGGAGATTTCCTCCACGCCCACGGACTCGACTTTCATGACTTCGTGCGACGTGCGGAAGCCGTCAAAGAAATGCAGGAACGGCACGCGGGCCTCGAGCGTCGCGGCATGCGCGATCAGGGCGAAATCCATCGCCTCTTGCACCGAGTTGGAAGCCAGCAGGCCAAAGCCTGTCGCACGGGTTAACATCACGTCGCTATGGTCGCCAAAAATCGAAAGGGCCTGCGTCGCCAGCGATCGGGCCGCAACGTGTATGACCGCGGCGGTCAACTCGCCGGCGATTTTGTACATGTTGGGGATCATGAGCAGCAGGCCCTGCGAGGACGTGAAGGTCGTCGTCAAGGCGCCGGCCTGCAACGCGCCGTGGACCGCGCCTGCCGCGCCCCCTTCGCTCTGCATTTCGACTACCGTGGGAACCGAGCCCCAGGCATTGCAGGCCTCGTCCGCGGCCCATTGTCCGGCCCATTCCGCCATCGGCGAGGAGGGCGTAATCGGATAAATCGCTATGACCTCCGTCGCGCGATAGGCGACACTGGCCACTGCTTCGTTGCCGTCAAGAGTTACATTTTCTGGGTCGATGAAATTGCTCGCTGGTCGGATTGTTTCTTAAATGCAGTGCCAGTGCTCGATGTCCGTGTCGGCTGTGCCGGAACAGCGTTTCCAGGCGTGCCGGTTAAATCAATGCAAGCCGTAAGCGTGTCGCCCTCGGTTCCGTGCGTGATGTGGAACCCGAGGTGCTGGAAAATGCGCTGCATTACCGTGTTCGTGGCGAGCATTACGGCTCGGACCTCGCATAGGTGTTCGTCCCGGGCGACTTGGAGCAGCCGCCGCACGAGTTCCGATCCCAGGCCCTGTCTCTGAAAACTGTCGCCGACGAGCACGGCAATCTCCGCACTATCTGTGCCGAGCAGCTTGACGAGGCGCCCGACCGCGATGATGCTCCGCTCTCCGGCGGCCTGCCAGGGAAGTTCGACGACCAGCGCCAACTCGCGATTGTAGTCGTTGTAGCAAATTCGCGCGAGCCTGTTATGCGCAACGCGCTGGCTGAGCTTCAACATGTTATGGTAGCGCAAATAAACGCTCTGCTCCGAAAGCGTTTCGTGAAAGCTCTTCACAAGCGGCTCGTCCTCCGGGCGAATGGGGCGGATGGCGACGCGAGTGCCGTCTTTCATTTCCCAAGCCGACATGTACTGCGATGGATAGGGACGAATCGCCGGCTGAGGCAAGTCTCGCTCGGCCACGTCCCGGCCGTGTACGACGACACGCGCGTCCAGCGCCAAGAGCTGCTCCGGCGCGGCGATCAACGGGTTGATGTCGATTTCGCGAATCCAGCGCTGGTCAACGACGAGTTGGCTGAATCGGACGAGCAATTGTTCCAGGTCGGCGAGGGGCACCGGCGGCCGGCCCCGAACGCCCTGCAAGGCCGCATAAATCTTCGTCTGCTCCATCATTCGCCGCGCGAGCGTCGAGTTCAATAGCGGCAGGGCCAAGGCGCGGTCCTTCCAGACTTCAACCAATTGCCCTCCGGTGCCGAAGAGCAGAACGGGGCCAAACTGCGCGTCGATGCTGCTGCCGACGATAAGCTCGTAGCCTTCCAGCCGGACCATGGGCTGAACGGTGACGCCGTCGAAGTGCCCAGTCCCGGCCTTGGCGGTGAGCGACGTTTCGATTGCCTGAAACGCCGCGTGAACCGCGGCCGCGTCGGCCAGATTGAGCCGAACCCCGCCTACGTCGGTTTTGTGCGTGATCGTTTCGCTATGCAGCTTGAGGACGACCGGATAGCCAATTTCCTCGGCGTGCCGCACGGCTTCCTCTGCGGTTGTGGCAATACGCGTTTCAACGGTCGGAATTCCATAGCAGCGCAGGAGCTGTTTCGATTCGAACTCCGTCAACAAGGTCCGGCCGCTCTGTCGTGCCGCCGCAACGATTGCCTCGGCGCCCGCGCGATCGGGCGCCGCGACGCCATCGGCCGACATGTGCGGCGTCTCGTAGATGCCGGCGATGTTGTAACTATAGCGCCACATGTAGTTGAACGCTCGGGCAGCCATGTCGGGATAGGGAAACGTGGGCACGCCCGCCGCATTGAGGATTGACACTCCGGCCGCGGTCGTCGGCCCGCCCATCCAACTTGCCAGCAGCGGCTTGCCGGGCGTGTGCGCGTGCTGCTTGAGCAGTTCCGCGGTGCGCGTCGGGTCGGTCATCGATTGCGGTGTCAAAATCACCAGCATTCCATCGCTGTCCGGATCCTTGGCGGCCGCTTCCAGCGCGCGGGCGTAGCGTTCCGGCTCGGCGTCGCCCAAGATGTCGATCGGATTGTTGTGGCTCCATTGCGGAGGAAGAATGTCATTGAGCGCGGCCATCGATTCCGAAGAAATCTGAGCCAGGACTCCGTCTCCTGCCACGAGGGCGTCGGTTGCCAGAACGCCGGGGCCGCCGGCGTTCGTCACAACGGTCAAGCGCGGGCCGCGAGGCCGCGGCTGCTTGGCAAGCACGTCGGCCATGGAGAAAACGTCGGCAATCGAATCGACGCGCAATACGCCCGAGCGGCGGAATGCGGCATCCAGAACCTCGTCGCTGCCGGCGAGCGAACCGGTGTGCGATGCGGCGGCCTTAGCGGCCGCCGCCGTCCGGCCCGCCTTGATGACGATCACCGGCTTCGTCAAAGCGACCTCGCGCGCCGCGGAAAGGAACGAGCGGGCATCACCGATCGATTCCATGTAGAGCACGATGCTCTGCGTGCGCGGATCGTCGCCGAGATAGTCGATCAGGTCGCCCCAACTGACGTCCAACATCGAGCCGAGCGATATGAACGCGCTGAAGCCGACTCGCGCCTCGACGCTCCAATCTAGGACCGCCGTCATCAGGGCGCCGCTCTGGCTCAAGAAGGCGACATTGCCGGGCAGCGCGAGCCGGTGGGCAAACGTGGCGTTCAATCCGGTAAAGGGACTCATCACGCCGAGGCAGTTCGGTCCGATGACGCGCATCCCGCCGCGGCGGGCGTTCTCCAGAATTCGCCGCTCAAGTTCCACGCCGGCGGGGCCAATTTCCTTGAAACCCGCCGAAATGACAATCGCTCCCTGCACGCCCGCTTCCGCGCATTGGGCGACTACGTCCGGCACCACCGCCGCCGGCGTTACGATGACCGCCAGATCGACTTGTTCGGGGACGGCCGCGATGTCCGCGTAGGCCTTGATGCCTAGCACGCTCGGCCGCCGCTGATTGACGGGAAAAACGGTGCCGCCGAACTGGTTGGTTATCAGATTCCAGAGCACCGTGCGGCCGACGCTGCCGGGATTCTCAGTCGCCCCGATGACGGCAACGTTGCGAGGGGAAAAGAAAACATCGAGCGGCTGATGGGGCGTCCGCAGCAGATCGTGTGCTGGTTCCCGCGCTCCGGGAGTGGGCTTTATATTCATTGTCTTCGCATCATGCTGGGAGGTTAAACGGGTGTCGCGGCGCGCTGGAGTTCTATTGCATCTCGATCGCTTGCGTCGGACAAGTATCGACGCAAGCGGCGCAGTCGGCACACAATTCGGTATCGATCACGGCTTTGCCATCCTTAACCTCGATGGCGCCGCTGGGGCATATGTTCAACGCACGCGCCGCACCCCTCGCACATTTCGAACTTTACAACCGCAGCCATGACAAGACCTCCGATGGTTTCCACGCAAGCGCCGTCAAGGCGAGGCACGCGATAATACGACTCCATCGGCGCTAGTGCCGACCAGAGTTGCGATGCCCATTATTTGCGTGATCGTCAACTTCGTCAATTGGCCTCCTAGGACACTACCCGTGAGACCTTCGCTCGCCTTTAATGCAAACGGTGTGCCGCGCTTAAAGCGAACACGTATTGTCGATCACGACACGCGGAAGAGCCTAACGGGATGCAATCTTGCGGGAATTTCGATGGAGAATGCCGGGGCGGCTGTGTCAGATCCGCGCACGCGCGTGTGCGGATTCGCACAATGAATCAACGAAAGAGATCCAGAAAATCGCCATCCCAGCCATCTCGCCTATTCGGTCCGCTTGGCTATTACCCCACGACTTGCGCGGATGACGTTGTCGGTGGTGTTTTGCTTGTTTATATGGCGATGGGAGCGGGAGCGCGGACAGTCTTAAGACACTAGTATTCATCGGCATGCCCGCGAATGAGCGGCCAGCACAAGAAGCACTGTCTGCCGCGTCAGATAGATAGTGGCCGGTAGGCAAGCACCGGCGTCGTGGCGCTGCGAATGACCTTGTCGGCCACGCTGCCCAAAAGCAGTCGTTCCAAGCCGCTGCGGCCGTGCGTGGCAATCGCGATAAGATCGACGTTTCGTACACAAGCTTCATGCAGAATTGCGCCAGCCGCTTCGCCTTCCAGCACTACCTTTTCCACCCGCGGCGACTCCAAGCGCAAGCGTGCCGCAATCCTTTCCAGATAACGAGCAGCGTCGAGTATCCGCTGCTCGTTCCCGTCGTGCTGAACCTGGTTTCGTTCGTTCCCGCCGGAATGGCCATAAGGATGCCGGCCGGGTTCCACGGCGCACCAGCGTGAATCGCGCGTTGGTAACACGTTCAATCTCAATTGCCGGCGGCAACACGCACTCTGCCAATGCGGACCCGTCCAAGGGTATGAGGATGTGGTCGAAGTTGGGAGCGGCCGACAACTGCAAATCGTCGCCACAGCGCACGAGCAAGAGCGGAATTGCCGCGTGACGCAACAGATTATCGGCTACGCTGCCCAGCACGAGCCGGCCCACTGCGCCGCGGCCGTGGGTTGTCATGACGATCAAATCGGCGGCGCGTAGCTCGGGCACGTTTCAGCACGCCGCTAACCACCGCGCCGCCGACGAGAGCCGATTTGACCGAGATCGACGACTTCTCCTGCAGCGTGCGCACGGTCGCATCCAAGTACGCTTGCTCCTGTAGTTGACGCGCCGCCTCTTCGTCGGGGTCAAAGTGCGGCGACCAGCAGTCGGCCGGGCGTTCCGGCTCAAAAGGCTCGTGCGATCGCACAATTTCAAGGGATGCCCCGCAGCGGCGAGCGATCGACTCAGCAATTGGAAGTGCCGCCTCCGCAGATTTCGAACCGTCCAGTGGCACAAGAATTGAGCGAATCATTACTTGCCTTCTTCCCGTGTACCTGCGGTACCGCCGACAAATACTCGCTTCACAACATGAGTTGTCACAGGGTCGAGGTAATTCATTTGGTTGCAACCGCCGCTGCGCGCTACCGCGCATTGCGCAGACCACCTATATTAACGGGTAATAATACATTTGTTTGGTGATAGGGACAACAAGGCGGGCTCCAGGGTAAAACATTGAAGTGTGTGAAGCATGTTTCATTGTCCTACCACAGGAGCCCGAGCAATGATTATCGAGATTGAGGATCGGTTTGGCAAGGCGGCGAAGGTCTTTTCGGAAGTGTTGAACAAGGTTCAATGTGCGGCCGAACGGGGCGATGCAATGCATGAGGTCGAGGAGATGACCTGGAGCGGCCTGATCGAAACAGGCCGCCAATTGGTCATCGCGTACATCAACCAGCAAGAGGAAAGCCTTTCGCGGCCGGAAGTGATCGAACACGAGGGGAAGACGCTTCATCGCCTGCCCGAATTGCGGACGCGGCCGTATATTTCGGCCTTCGGTTCCACGCCCTTTCTACGCGACGCCTACGCCACGCGGGAAACGCAGCGTCAGGAGGTGGTGCCGTTGGACGTGAAACTCGGCATGCCCCAGAGCGATACGTCGTACCTGTTGCAAAAGTGGAGTGGCGCCTGTTCGTGAAGGAATCGTACAAGGAATCGCGGGTCACGCTACTGGAAATCCTCGGCTTTGCTCCGTCGGTCAATTGCCTGGAAGACATGGCGGCGGCGGCAGCCGAGCGTGCCGATGCCTACTTCGAGCAACAGGGAGCGGTTGATCCGACGACGGAGGAGGAGATCCTCGTCGCCACGAGCGATTGCAAAGGCGTGCCGATGCGAAAGGTCGATGCGCCGCAGAAAAAACAGGACGGCGATCCGGGCGCGCCGGGACGAGGGAAACGGCTGAAAAAGGGCGAGAAGAACGGCCAGAAGCGGATGGCGTGTGTCGGCGGAGTCTACTCGGTGGCCCCCTTTCGTCGCACGGTCGAGGAGGTCCTCAACGAGGTCCTCCGCAAAGAAAAGCAGGATCAGCGGCCCCGACCGCAAAACAAGCGGCTACGCGCCGTCTTGACTCGCGAGGTTGACGGCAAGGAAGTCAACGCCAAGGAGGTTGTCTTCGACTGGCTTGCCAACGAAGTACAACAGCGCAATCCGCACGAGCATCGGACGGTCGTAGCGGTCATGGACGGTGAATCGAAACTTCGCGACTTGCAGGAACTGAAGATCAGCCGGGCGATCGGCATTTTGGACATCTGGCACGTAACCGAATACCTATGGGCGCTGGCCTACTGTTTTTACCGCGAGGGGAGTGATGAGGCGGAAGCATTCGTGGAAACGTATCTGCGAAAGTTGCTCGAAGGCAACGTCAACCGCGTGATTGGCGGTATTCGGCAAATGGCGACTAAACGCAACTTGTCGACGCCAAAATGGGAGAAGGTCGAGGATTGTCTGACCTACTTCGCGGTGCGGTCTGAATACATGAAGTACGACCAATACCTGGCTGCCGGCTACCCGATCGGCAGCGGTGTTGTGGAGGGCGCCTGCCGGCACTTGGTGAAGGACCGCATGGAACAAGCCGGCATGCGGTGGCGAATCGCCGGCGCCAGGCGATTCTCAGCTTACGAGCCCCTCTATGTCAACGATGACTGGGATGCCTTCCACGCCGATCGAATCCAAGCCGAGCAACGTAAATTGTATCCCTACAAAAAACGCCTGCACGCTATCCTAAGCTGCGCAACCTAACGAGAAGCAGAGGTTGCAACCAATTCATTTCTTCGGTGTGCCGACCTCGTTCTGACAAGGGGAAGGCAACATTATGAGCGACGCCAATCGCAAGCCGCTCGTGGACGCCGCGGAGTCTGAGACCCTGCGCATGCGTGGAAACTCTTTGCACGGAAACCGGGAGACCCTGGAAACTCCCGCGCCGCAAGGCGCAGGACGGTCCGAAAAGGCGAATCGCCGTACTTCGGACATGCACGTTTCCAGGGAGTCGGACGGTCCCATAGTACCCAAGAAGCGGGCGAACAATGCCGGCCCGACGGCGTCGGCGGAGTCCGTGGAGGGAAGGGGACCGACCAAGGGAAACGATACGCAAGTCTTACTCGCTGCGGACTCAGAGCCGCGGAAAGCGAGGCATCGACATGCGCGCCGTGCGAGTGGCCTATGGCCGGATCGCTCGACCCAAGGTAAGAGCCGTATGAGGTAGTTCCTCACGTACGGATCTGTGCGGGGGGTGGCCCGCAAGGGCCATCCCTACCGCGACACTATTTACTACAGAAAACAGTTCTGACCCCTTTTGCTCCTCCCTTTTGCTCCTCTATAGTCGGCACCGCGCCGATCAAGTGGTTCTCAATTAAATCGGTGTGTCGAACACATGGAGAATTGCAATGTCCTTAGGATTTGTAAAACAATAAGTTGACGAATTTTGGCTCAGCGTGGCTGGAGGGTGTAATTCCAGTCGCCGTGGAAATCGTGTCGTTTGATGTGAACTTGTTCGAGTTGTTCGTCAGAGACCTCGATCCCTTTGGGATAGGTGTTTTCGTCCAGTTCGGCGCGTACGACCAATCCTCCATCGGTGCGAGTATGTCCGATCAATTCAACAATGGTCTGCAAGCTCGCCAGCGGTTGGCCGCGCCAGTTCTGCGTGATATACGCGAAAAGCCGGTGCTCAATTTTATTCCATTTGCTTGTGCCAGGAGGAAGGTGTGCGACTGTGATGCTCATTCGAGTTTCGTCCGCGAACTGCTGCAACGCGACCTTCCACAAGCGGCAACGCGCACTGTTGCTGCCACCGCTGTCGGCAGTGACCAGCAGTTCCCGGGCATGAGGGAAACGGCGGCGTCCCATCCGTTTCCACCAGCGGCGAATCGTGTTGACGGCAAACTCCGCCGTGTCATGATCGATGCCGACGCTCACCCAACCTTGATTGTTGAGGATATCGTAAACGCCGTAAGGAATGGCCTTGCCGAGAAGCGGGTCTTTGAAGTCATGCACGCGGACCTGTTCGGGTTGCCCGTGAGGACGCCAATCCCGACCGCCATTCTTGAAATCCCCGACCAATTCCTTCTTTTTCGTATCCACCGAGATCGCAGGCTGGCCGCGTTTCAGGAATCTCGCCATCTCGGCATTGAGGTACTCGAACTGCGCGTTGCGGTCGGGATGCGAGGCGCTTCGCGCGTCTTGCGATTGGCCTGCAAGCTATAGCCCGCCTCGTCCAGCAAACTTGCTACCGTGCCGTGGCTCACCGGATGGGCTTGCCGGGTCAATTCCTCGGCGAGCGTGCGCGTGCTCTTGATCGTCCATCGCAGCGGAGACTCCGGGGTGCCTCGCGAAGTCGGTTCCACCAGAGCATCCAGTGTCAGCAACAACTGCGGGTCGTTCGCGGCAATCCGGTGGCGTCCGCCGCCAGTCCCGCGGATTCGTTCGGGCGGCAACGCGGCCTTTCCCCGCCGTGGAGCTCTCAATTCCGCGATTCCGCTGCGAATGGTCGTCTGCGACATATGCGTTGCATCCGCCACCGCCGTCACGCCTCCCCAGCCGATTTCCAAGGCTTCACTGGCTGCCCACAACCGCCGCGACCGCTCGTTGAGCGCCTCTTTCAACTGCCGAAACTTGCGCCGAATCCTGGCAATAACCCGTGCGTCCTGCATCCACATGTCATCGCACAATCCGGCAGCCAACACAATAGGAACTTCACCAAGTTATTGTTTTACAGATCCTTAGAGAAAGCTCGGTGTGTTTACTTGGCGTCATCGCGTCGCTTTCGTTATCTTCGCCCGTCTGCGTTCGCGGTCGTGTTGATCGCTGTCGGCGCGAAATGGTTTTTCAGCGGGCATTTCCTCG
The DNA here is from genome assembly GCA_963707295.1 of uncultured Planctomycetia bacterium. Taxonomy (GTDB): domain Bacteria; phylum Planctomycetota; class Planctomycetia; order Pirellulales; family Thermoguttaceae; genus JANXQG01. Next base: position 1,358,534 of record CAVPPL010000004.1, on the reverse strand, counting down.
TGTCCGATAGCATTGCAGGCGACAACAAGCTGCAAGATTCGTCTCAGTTGACTATCGATGACAATCTCAAGCTTGGGGGTTACGTCTACAAATGTGCCAACATGGTTCGCCTCGTCAACCACTTGAGAGGCCTCGGCAAGGACGATGCGCTTGCAGCCTTGAAACAGCACATGAAAAAGAATGGCCTCGGCGATGAAAAGGTGGTAGTGATTTGCCGGTGCCTGTTCCAAAACTCAAAGGATTGGGGGGATCCGGACCTTGGAGGGCCCGACCCGGACGTGTCGGAAAAAGCCTCGAAAGCATTCCCAGCCTTTCCGGTTGCGTTTTCGAGAAAGGTGCCATTTTTTCTCGTCGGTGCTTACAGTTCCACTGGGATATCGGGAGCCGCAATTGTGTGCCTTGACAAATGCAAATCGCTGCCGTTGATCGACAAGGATTTGCCAACCGAGGGATATGCCGAGGCAGCGCAAGCTCTCGTGACAAGCGAAGCGTTCAATGCGTTGTATCCCGACGAAAAAACGAGGAAAGATATGACGGAGATGATAATTGAGCAAGCCGGGAAGAAGAAAGAAACGGAGATTACGAAGCAGAGAGAACAGAGGTGACAGTCGCCAAATCCGGGTAGCTTAGGCAATATAGGTCGGCACTCGCAGTACCGTTCGACACTATATATCCATTTTTAGCGAATACGACGAGCGTCGCCAGTTTTCATTCACCAATCGAAGACGCTAATGGACGGCGCTGCTTGCCGCTGCAATCACCCCTACACGATTTCCCTGATTTCCTGAGCGACCCCCAATGCCTGGGTCGCCGCCTTGAGGCTTCCGGTAAGCTTGATTAATGCCAGCGCTGCTTTGATCTCCGGGACGCCCACTCCACCTTTGGCGACAACCTTTTTCACCGCTCGCCGCCGGGTGTTGTGCTTGGATTTGACCGTGGTGACAAGATTGGCACTTACCGTGATGCGATCTTTGGCCAAGGCTTCGACCACTTCCGACGTTCTCGCCTTGGGATGTAACTTATAGTAGTCGCGGATCGCCTGCGATTTGTTTACGCCGTCTGTCTTGGCCATGATTCTGACTCCTCGTTGGATGTGGGGTGGGAATGCAGCATTGTCGCAGTGTCCCAAGGGGTTGTCAAGCATGCGGGATTCGCGCATCCTCCGCATACTCTCCACAAATCGTCTGCCACCATTTTGCTTGCCGGCAGCAAAGCGGCGTTATAATGGATGCATGGGCGGCGACGGTGCGCGGACGATCACATCGCATGACGCAAGTCAACGGCAGCGTTCAAACGAGAACAACAGCATGAGGCGGCCGGGGATCGATGAGGCGTTTCGCACCGCCGGAACGAGAAGACCGCAGACGGGCCTGCGGCGAACCACACCTTGCAATAGCACCATGAACATTGCCTATTCCGGCTTCCAAAAGCCGCTGGGCCGGCTTCTGGAAACGGGCCGCGAGCGGCAGCCTAGCCGCCTATTCAAGAAACCGAGCGCCCTGGCGGCGGAATGCCACTTCTTCTTCGGTCCCGGCGCGGAACGTCGTGGAAAGAAACCGGCCGCTACGGGCGCGCATCAACTGCCGCTGTCGCGGCGGTGCGGTTCGCGAGCGGCGGCAATTGCCGCTTGCTTGGCGTTGCCCAAGGCTGCGCTGAGCACCGGCAGCAGGGTGGGACAAGCTCGCTTCAAACGAGCGCGGCCCACCCTACAGCGTGCAAAAGCCCTCGCTAACGCTTCGGGTTTCGATGTCTTGTCCAAAAAAAACTTGCAGCGCAGTGACTTTCCTAATGCTTGCAAAACGGGTCCGCGGCACTTATGCTGCTAGGGATCGTGTTGCCGTGTCACTTTCCTACCGTGTTATCGTGGACCAGGAGCCGCTCATGTTCAAGCCGATCGTTGCCGCTACGTTGCTTTGGGCAAGTTCTTTCGCATCCTTCGCCGCCGCTGCGCCGGCCGCGCCCTCGCCTTCCGCGCTACCGGCGGAAACCAAGGCTGAGCGCGACGCCCGCATGAAGTGGTGGCGGGAGGCCAAGTTCGGCATGTTCATCCACTGGGGCGTCTATTCCGTGCCGGCCGGCGTCTACGACGGCAAGCCGTATGCTCACATCGGTGAGTGGATCATGCACGACGCCAAGATTCCCGTGGCCCGATATGCTGAGTACGCCAAGGAATTCAACCCGGTTAAGTTCGACGCCGACCGCTGGGTGCAGATTGCCAAGGACGCGGGCATGAAGTACATCGTCATCACGTCGAAGCACCACGATGGCTTCGCCATGTTCCACAGCAAGACCAGTCCGTACAACATCTACGATGCCACGCCCTTCAAGCGCGACCCGCTCAAGGAACTGGCGGCGGCCTGCGAGAAGCAAGGCATCAAGCTCGGCTTCTACTATTCGCAGGCGCAGGACTGGCACCATCCGGGAGGCGCCGCGGCCGGCGGCCATTGGGACAAAGCCCAAGACGGCGACATGACCAAGTACATCAAGGAAATCGCCGTACCGGAGATCCGCGAAATCCTCACGAACTACGGCCGCGTGGCCGTCCTCTGGTTCGATACGCCCAAGGACATGACCAAAGAACGGGCGGAGATGATCCTGCCGCTATTGAGCTTGCAGCCGGGCATCATCTGGAACAATCGGCTGGGCGGCGGCTATAAGGGCGACACGGAAACGCCCGAACAGCAAATTCCGCGGCAAGGTTTCAAGGACCGCGATTGGGAAACGTGCATGACGATGAACAAGACTTGGGGCTTTAAGAAGAACGACCACAATTGGAAGCCGGTCAAAGATCTGTTGCACAATCTGATCGACATCGCCAGCAAGGGCGGCAACTATCTCCTGAACGTCGGGCCGACTTCCGAGGGCGAGATCCCCGAGCCGAGCGTGGAACGGCTGGCGGAGATTGGGAAGTGGATGAAGGTGAACAGCGAGGCGATCTACGGCACGACGGCCACGCCTTTCACGCAGCCGCTGGCTTGGGGGCGGTGTACGAAGAAGGTAGATGACAGGGGCGCGACGCTTTACTTGCATGTGTTTGATTGGCCGAAGGATGGCAGGCTCACCCTGCCGGCCGTCAGGGGTTTAGACAAAAAAGTGGCTTATTTGTTGGCCGACGCGGAGAGGAAGCCGCTGCTAATTCTAAGCGATATGTCAACCCGTGGCGGAATCGTGATCCACTTGCCCGAAAAGGCCCCGGATCCGATTTCCTCGACAGTCGTTTTCCGCGTCAACGGCCCGTTGGACATCATTCAGCCGCCCGCGGCGGAGCCGGCGCCAGAGCCGAAGAAGCCGGCGAAGAAGAAGGCGACAACGAAGTAGTTGTATCGGCATAGTGTGGCACGTCCTGAGCTTCAGGCGAAGGGCGTGTTGCGACTGTTTCCACGCCCTTCGCTTGAAGCTCAGGACGTGCCACCCGAAGCAAACCTGCGGCCATGAACAAGCTGAGCAGCGAAATAAGCCCATACCTTTTGCAACACGCAGAGAATCCGGTTGCCTGGGAGCCGTGGGGCGCAGAGGCGCTGGGCGCGCACAGCGGGAGCAAAAGCCGATATTCCTCTCCATCGGCTACTCGGCCTGCCATTGGTGCCATGTGATGGCCCACGAGAGTTTTGAAGACGCCGGCGTGGCGGAGCTTCTGAACCGCGATTTTATCTGCATCAAAGTCGATCGCGAGGAGCGGCCCGACCTCGACCAGGTTTATATGGAAGCCGTGCAGGCGATGACCGGCCACGGCGGCTGGCCGATGTCGGTCTTCCTCACGCCCGAGCGGAAGCCCTTTTTCGGCGGAACGTATTGGCCGAAGAACGCCCGCGGCGGGATGCCGGGCTTTATCGAAATCGTACCCGCGGTGGCGGCCGCATGGCGCGACCGCCGCGAGGAGGTCCTCCAGCAGGCGGAACAAGCCGTCGAATTCTTGCAGCGGCAGCATGTGCCGGGCGACAAGACGGCCGAACTGACTGCGGGCCCATTGGAAACGGCCGACGCCGCGATGCTTCAGACGTTCGATGCGCGCTACGGCGGCTTTGGCGGCGCACCGAAGTTTCCACACGCCATCGAGCTGAAGCTGCTCCTGTCGCGATGGCGGGAGTCGAAGCGCGAGGACCTGCTGGAAATGGTTACCGTGACGCTCGATCGCATGGCCGCGGGCGGCATCTACGACCACCTGGGCGGCGGCTTTGCTCGCTACAGCGTTGACGATCAGTGGCTGGTGCCGCATTTCGAGAAAATGCTCTACGACAATGCCATGCTGGCCGACTGCTATCTGGCCGCCTGGCAGGCGACCGGGCGGGACGACTACCGTCGCGTGGTAAGCGAGACGTTGGATTACATGCTCCGCGATATGACCGATCCGCGGGGCGGATTTTATCAGCGCCGAAGACGCCGACAGCGAAGGCGAAGAGGGCAAGTACTACGTGTGGACGCCCGCGGAAATCGAGGCGGTGCTCGGCCATGATCGGGCTGCCGCATTTGGAAAAGTGTACGACGTTTCGGCCGTCGGCAATTTCGAGGGCAGCAACATCCTGCACCTTTCCAAGCCGGTCGCCGTTTGCGCCAAAATGCTCGGCCGCGAAGCGGCAGAATTGGAAATTGAGTTGGCGGACGACCGTCCCCGGTTGCTGGAAGCCCGATCGAAGCGCGTGTGGCCGGGCCGCGACGACAAGGTGCTCGTGAGCTGGAACGGGCTGATGATTGACGCGATGGCCCGAGCCGGCGCGGCGCTGGATGAACCGCGCTATCGTGCCGCCGCGGCGGCCGCGGCCGATTTTCTTCTGACAGAGCTTCGCGACGGCGAGGGCCGCCTGCTACATTGCTGGCGCGCCGGTCAGGCCCGGCATAAGGCTTTTCTCGACGACCATGCCAGCTTGTGCAATGCCCTTATCACTTTGTATGAAACACAATCGGAACGCCGCTGGCTCGACGAAGCGGTGCGGCTGGCGGACGCGATGCTGGCGCAGTTCCATGATGCCGAGGGCGGCGGCTTCTTCTACACCGCCAACGACCACGAGCCGCTCATCGCGCGGAAAAAGGATGTCACCGATACTCCGGTCCCCAGCAGCACCGGCCTGGCGGTGACGGCGCTTTTGCGGCTTGCGCGTCATGCCGGCCGCGATGACTACGCGCGCGCGGCCGAGGAGACGCTCCGCGCGAATATGGAGCTAATGTCGCGGGCGTCGCTGGGCGTCGCGCAGTTGCTGCTGGGGTTGGATGACTTTTTATCGTGGGTCCAGTGAACGGTTTTGTGGGGCAGATTGCCAATCTGCCGGAATTTTAGGCAGGTTGGCAACCTGCCCCACGTAATATCGCGCCAAACTGCCCTTGTACCGCACTTTGCTTTTTGGGATTATTCGCCTGGAATTTGTTTTTATCCCGCGAAGCAAAGGAAGCACGCGATGTTCAGCTTGTTGCGCGCCGCATTCACGCTTTTGATCTGCGTCCTGGTGCTCGGTTTCTTTCTCGGCTGGTTTTCATTCAACCGTTCGGCCCCCGATCCGCAGACGAACAAGGTGAACATCAACGTTTCGGTCAACAAGAACAAGGTGGGCAGCGATTTACAGCGCCTCGAGCAGAAGGTGAGCAAGGGCATCCAGGATTTGCAGGCCCCGACCGGCAACAATCCGCCCGGCACAAATCCGCCTGGAAATTATCCACCCGGAAACTATCCGCTCGGCGGCAATCCGCCCGCGGGTCAGGCGAACAACATGCCGCGGCTCAGCTTCGGCCCGTTGACGGTGCAGCCGTCGGGGCAGTCACCCACCGGGCCGATACTACCGCCGGCCGGTCCGCCGCAGCTTCAACTGCAAACGCCCGATTATCAATTCACGCTGCCGCTTACGTCCCCGCCGCCGGGAGAAGGACGGTAGGGTGGCGTCGAGCGCAGCGAAGACCCACCACAAATCGCTGGAAATGGTGGGCCTACGCTGCGCTCGACGCCACCCTACTTCTCTTGCCGCAGCCGTCCGGCGCTGGATTGAAAATACTTCCGCCGCCGGTCTTGGACCGCCTCGTGCGGCTCAGCCTGCTGCTCTTTCAAGTCCGAAAGATTCGCCTGGCAGTAACGGCAGCCGGCAACGTCAAGATGAAACTCCAAGTAGCGAGCGGTCTCTTCGGGCAGTACGCCCAGCAGATAGGAGCCAAGTTCCTGCCGCGCGGGGCAGCTCAGCCGATGCCGCCGCCAGATCGCCCCCAGAGATACCATGCCGCTATCCCGCCTGGCGATGATCTCGGCAAGTTTGGCGGCCAGTTGTGAATCGGCGCGGAGGGCCAGTTCGATGCGCGTCATCTCCTCGGTCGGCAGGGCCTCGTCGAGATAGGCCTCAAGATCGGCGTAAGTCATGGGCTATGAGTGGTGAGCTATGAGCTTTGAGCTACGAGCGGTCAGCAATCGAGCTGTGAGCATTGCTCATAGCCCATCGCTCACTGCTCATGGCTCGTACAACTCCGGGAAAACTTCTTCGGGCAGTCCTTGGCCGCGGACGGCAGTCTGCAAGCGGGAGACGGTTTCGAACTTGTAATTGGCCACCGTCTGCTCGCTCAGGCCCAGCCGGGCGGCGACTTCCTTGTTCGACCAGCCGCGGACCCAGAGCAGCTCCATGCACTCTAGCCGCTCCCATTGGCCGCGGCGGCGCCAGTGGGCGATCAATTCACGGAGCGCCGCCACCAGCGCGGTTTCTTCCAGGCCGTGCCGCTCGCGGCTGCGGGCGAGACTGCTCACGCGGCGGCCGCGGTCGGCCGGCTGCCGAGGTCACTGCTGCTCTCGCCGCCGGCCAGCGGCAAGGTCGGGCGGCGCCCTTCGCGGCGGATGAGATCGGTCAGCTTGTGCGCGGCGATGGAGAATAAATAGCCCTCCAGCGATTGGGCGGCGTCGTAGTTCGGCAGGCTGGTGAGGAAGCCGATGAACGTTTCCTGGACGAGATCCTCAGCGACAGACCTGTCGGCCACGCGGCGCGCGACATAGCCCAGCAGCCGGCCTTCATAGCGCGCAATAAGCTCGTTCCAGGCGTCGGGCACTCCGGCGCGGATGCGGTCGATGAGCAGGGCTTCAGTGCTGTCTGGCATCAGCCATTAGCATAGCATGGCAGGTCTCGCGTATCCACTAGCTAAGAAAAAGAAACGCCAGCAAAACAATCGCGATGATTACCGCCAACAGACAGGCGACAGCGACCGTAGAAAAGACCAGCCGAGCGCGGACTTTGACCGCAACGGGCGCTGCGGCTTCGTGAACCAGTTTGACGTCTTGCCGACTTCCCATAAAGCTCAGGCCGCCCCAGACAAGCGCCAAGAGGCCGAGCACGCCGCCCAGCACGACGCCCGCGCCTTTCAGTCGCTGGGCGACAGTCGCATTTTCGGCCATCATGCGAATCTCCTGCTGCATCGTCGGGTCGAAGCCGATCAAAAGATGCAGCGTGTGCATGCGTTTCGTTTCGCCGCCGACTTCGATCGTGCGGGGCTCGACCCAGCGATCGCGCTCCAAGTGTTGCAAATCGTCTTCCGGAAGCCGCACGTTCTTGGCCTGATCGTTGCCCAACAGCAGTTGGGCATATTCCGAGACGGCGCTTTGCAGGGCCGCGGGCACGTCGCGATCGCACTCCAGCGTGGTCGAATAGGGGTCGGTCTGCCGCGTCAGGAAATAGACGCCATTTTTCTTTGTGAGCTCTCCTTTGACCCACGCGGGCGGCGGCTGCGGCGCGTCGTCATCCGAATCGTCTTTGGGCGGGGTCGCCGGCTTGGTCAACTTGTCTGCCGCGGCCGGCTTGACCGCCTTGGCCGAGTTGTCCGCCTTGGCCACTTTAGTCGAAGCGGCCGAAGATTTGGGCTTTCGCGGCTTCGATGTTTCGGCCGACTGCATGGAGGAATAGCCCGGCGGCTGCGGAACCGATTGCATCGAAGTAGAATAGCCGGGCGGAGTCCCCGGAGAGTAAATTACACTCGCTCTTTGATTTTCTACCGCCACGCGCATCTGATTGGATTCCACCATCCGCGTGTGTCTCACACCGACGAATCCGAGGAAGACGAAAGCGGCAAGACCAATCCCTAGCAGCCCAAGTATAAAAGGCCGCGAGCGCGGATTCGCCAGCCCTCTCGCTAAGATGACGACTAGCGGGATTACCACGATCAGTAAAATCAATGTTCCGGGTTCAGCAGCTAACAGCATGACTCAGATCACCTTCTTCCTTTGCGGCCGCAACCGCGCGTAGGTCGGCACCCACGGGCTTGCCAACTGCACCGCGACCGACATGCAGCCTGCGACCATCATCAGCCACGGTTCAGGGAATTGCAGGATACTTGCCACGATGTGCGCGGCGACCACGGTCACGATGAGCGAGACCAGGTTCAGCCGCGCAGAGCGGAGCGGATCGCTCTGCCGCCACCAGCGGACCAGCGCCAAGAGGACGGCGAAGGCGGCCATATGGGCCATCACCAGCGGTTGTCCTTCGATGTACATCTCGTTGGTCAGCTTGAGGCCCGAAGGGAACGGAGTGTGCCTTGCAAGGGATGCATCCGCCGGCAGATTGACGTGGAACGCATCGGCCGCGGCACAGGCCGCAATTCCCAGCCCTAGCCCAAACGTCATCAAGAGGAATCGGCGGAGCATCGGCTCGCCTTCCGTCCCTTCCCAGGACTTTCCCGCCACCAATACGCCCCAGGATCCGACGAGGCTCACGAAGAAGAGCCACGCGCATTGTCCGGGCCGAACGGTGAAATCATCCGTGTGCGCGGCGATCAGCACCGTCACGCCGCACATTACCGCTGTGACGGCTGCCGAGACCAAAAGCGATCCGATCAGTTCCCGAGCGCGCACCAGCGGCGGCTTGACGACGAAAACCGGCGCCGGCGGCGGGCTTGGGGTGCGCGGGGCTGCTGGAGGTTGCCGCGGCGCGGCCATCGTGGGACGAAGCTTGGGTCTTGCCGGCGGCGGGGATATCACGGTCAAATAGAACCACCGCACGACACGGTATCCGGCGTATAACATCGCCAGGAATATGGCCAACGGAATCCACAGTCCCATAGTGGACAGCAGCATCATGACGCCGCCAACTATAATCAAGATTCGAAGCCATGGGGGCAAGTCAGCGGTCCGCCATGCATGACGCATTTGCGCGAGACCCTGTCGCACCGCGCGGGCGATCGGTTCTTGGTCGGATTCGCCAAGAATCTCCGCGGGCGTGTATACCGGCGCTGGCTTGGCGACGGGAATCGCGCGAGGAATGGCACCCAGCGGGGGAATCGGGCTCGCGGCCCTAGGCTGGGCCGAGCCTGCGACTCCCACCAAGGGTTCGCGACCAGCGCCGCCGGGCAGCGCCGCGAGCATAAAACCTACCGTGGCAAAACGTTTGGCCGGGTCCTTTGCCAATGCGCGACCTACCACACTGCGGTACGGCTCTGCCAATCGCGATACGTCGGGCTGGGCCGTGAGATGTTTCATCAGCACCTCGCCGATGCTCTCCCCGTCGAACGGCACGCAGCCGGTGAGCAATTCATACAGGACCGCGCCGAGTGCATAAATATCGAGCTCCTTGCCGTATCGGCCGTGGGCCACCTCCGGCGCCATGTAATGCACCGTGCCGATGCTCTCGGTATGTCCGCTGCGGCGGCTGCAGGAGATAAATTTTGAAAGTCCGTAATCGCCCACCTTGACGACGCCCTCGTCGCTAAAAATATTGCCCGGCTTGATGTCGCGGTGGACGATGCCGTGGTCGTGCAAGTAGGCCACGCCGGAAGCGATGCCGCGGAACCAGGCTAGGGCCTCATCCAGCGGCAGGCCGTTGGGATGCTCGGCCATCACGGCTTCAAGGCTCTTGCCCGATATGTATTCCATGACGATCCAGGTGTCGCCCGAATCGTTGACGCGGATGTCGAAGAGGCTGAGCAGATTGGGGTGCTTGAGGTTCAAGCACTGCTTCATGCCGCGAAGTTCGGTCTCCAAGTTGCGGCGAATGAGCTTAAGGGCGACATCCTTGCCGGCATCGCTGACGGCGTAGTATACTTCGCCGAAGCCGCCGCTGCCCACGCCGCGCTTGATTGTATAGCCGGCCAGCGGCCGCGCACCGCTGGCATAGACAAACGAGCTTCCGCGGCCCTCACCCCGACCCTCTCCCGGAGGGAGAGGGGGCTTTGCCTGCGATCCGGGCTCCGGCCTGAGAATCGTCGCGTGATCGGTGGTTTCACCCAAACGGTCTTGCACGGGGTTGCCTTCTGCGGTCATGGCTGTTCGGCGTATAGCTAAAATGCCGCCCCTATATTGTACTTAATTCACCATCCAACCGCCGCACCGACCCCGAGTCGGTGGGAACTGTGAACGAATTGAAGTACCTAACTCTGTACGGCTTCCAAACTGAAGGAAAATCCGTCGCCGGCGACGCGGGCGTTCGCGTGCAACGGGCCGCGGTTTTTGAACGCGACTCCGTCGATTTCGAAGCGCCCCGCCGCGTGGCAAAACATCTTCTCGTCGTAGCGGAACAAAATGACCTCTCTCTTCCAGTCGCGACAAATCACATGGCTGTGCGGCCGCGGCCCCATCACGCACGAATCGGCCAGCAGCAGCACCGCGTCGGCCGCCGGATGCGTGCGGTGCCGGCTGACGAAATCCAGCCGCGCCGACATGCTCAGCGGATGCGTCCGCCGAAGTTCCAACTTCACGCTCGGCCCGATCTCGATCCGGCTGCCGTGGCCGAGCAGCTCCGTCTTTTCGACCGCCCGGCCGGCGACGCGAACGTCGCGGAGGGCGTCGATCAGGTATCCCTCGCCGTCGCGGCGAATCCGTGCGTGCCGCGAGGAAATATCGCCCAGGATCGGGATGTCGGCCCGGCCCGGCTGGCCGATGATCAGCTCATCGGCCGCGCAGACCCAGTAGCCGCCTACCGAATCGATCCAGAGCATGAAGGGGCAAGGGATTGGCACGGGAACGCTCCTATTTCCCTTATTCTACTTCTTTTCCGTCGAGGCTACCGCCTTGGCGTCCGGCTTCTTCTCGCCGAAATAGTCGCTGACCTGGTCAACGATATTGCCCGGAGTGGCTTTCTCCAAGGGAATCTCGCCCTCGGGCTCGCTTTCCGCGGTGGCTACTCTCTCGTCAACTTTCAGGCGGGTATCGATATTTTGCACCAGTTCCTTGGCGCGGCCGAGTTGGCTGTCGTCAAACTGGAAGTTACTCGTCGCTTTGGCGGCGGCCACCATCTGGTTGCGGGCCTCCAGGTTCTCTACTGTGACCTGCAATTGTCGTTTCTGCGCGAGCATGCCTTCCAGCTTCTCCCGCGCGGCGGCCAGTCCCTTCAGCCGGGCGTCGTGGACCTGCTTCAGGCTGTTGAGCGTAGCCTCGGAAGTCTTGAAGCGGTCGAAGCGGTTGGCCATGTCGGTCTTGACCTCGGCGGGCGTGTAGTTGCGGCCGCCGTACTCATAGACGTTCTTGTTAGCGGCCAGATCGGTCTTCAGCCGCAGGAGTTGCTCCTTGTCTTTGGCGAGCTTGGACTCGAGATTGCCGATCTGCTCCTCCAATCGCTGGACCTCGACCTCCTCCTTGGCGATGACGTGCATGTTGCTGCGGACTTCCGGACCGATGTCCTGGATCATTTGCCGGGCGTGGTCGATTTCGAATCCAACCGGCACGCTGTTATGCACCGAGTCGTGGACGTAGCCCCACGAGGTGCGTAGATAGCCGAGCGTATTTCGGCCGAAGAGAACGACGGCGGCCAAAACGATGCCGGCGGCGACGATTAGCGATTTGCGAATCATGTGAAAATCCTCCTTTGGTAGGGGTGAGAGAATGGTGCGTGGCGAACTGCTGCCAAAGGTGATTCGTATGCGTTCAGAGGATATTGGAAAGTAGTTGGACTTTATGAATCGTCGGGGAGATAACAACCGGAGAGAGGGGTGTTGAAATAGCAAGCGACTACCGCTTGTGGGCAGCCGCTTGTATTGCGGCGAGTTTTTCCTTTGCGTTTCGGAATTCGCGATTTGTGCCTGTTTTCTCGAGGTTTTGCAAGGCAGGATGAGAGTACAAGGCGGGTAGAACCCGAGCAGACTACGGGCAGGAGCCGAGTAGAAGTCGAGTAGAAGCCGAGTAGGATTTCTTCCTCTGGCCATGTGTTTTCTCCGGCGTCCGGTAATGGGTGGGGAAGTTCGGCGGGCGACAAACCACGAAATACGCGAAGCACACGAAATCCGTAACGCGCCGCGGATGAACGGCGTATGGAATCCCGGCGCACTGGGATTCCATACGTGTCTCGCTTGTGGCTCAATTCCTTATCTTTCATCGTTCATCTCTCCGATCACTGCGCACCAAACAGTCTCCACGTATTCCTGCCTCCGTTTTCCGTCAGCATACCACAGTTTACAATTGTTGTCAATGATTGGAAGGAATTCGTGGTACAATTTGTGCCTAAGTCCTTGCCAGTTGCCGCTTTCCGTTCGACGGCTCATGTTTGCGCCGGCGGGGACGGATTTGCAGTCCGGCCGCCATCCGCGCCGTAAAGCGGTGCTGCATAAGGACTTCGGCGATCGAACGAGAATTCCGGCGGCGGACGGTGAAAAATGCCGGGCGAAAAGACTTTTTGCCGCCGCCGGTTAAAGCCGGAGGCATAGCACTGAATGTCGCCCGTTTGGACCTTGCTCGCCAGTTCGTGCTTCGCCGCCCAGCATGCCAATTGGCGAATATGGGCATCGGATAATCACGCATGCTACGCGCGGTTCGTTCGGCACCCGCGAACAAAACAACGCTTACTAGGTCGGCAACGCGTCCCGGAGAGGGAAGGCGGTCCGGTTGACCCTCCCTCCCCTGGCCACTTGGTTTGCCACTTCTCTCAGGGTAAAATGGCCTAGTGAAGGAAAATGAAATGGCCTATCACAAGACTAATTGGCGGAGGCAGTTGACTCCCAGGAATACGATCGCACCGTCCCGCGACGATATCGCTCGGTGGCATATTTCCGAGGAATGCGCAAAGTAACTCGCCCGCGAGGAGAGTTCGTAACGAGCAATCAACTTGAAATGAGCAGATCGCAAACGACAAATCACGAACCTCAATCAAGAGATTCCGCGAGTAACGTGGCGATCGTTACCGTTGCACTGTTTGAGCTTGGCGGAAGCACTAACTCAAAGGATACCGAGGATATCGCCGTGAAAAGCAATGAGATTGCCCCGGGCCGCTTCGCGTGGAGAAAGTACAAGGATCAAATAAACCTTGACGCGGTACGAAAGCGGTTATGGGATGCGAAGAAGAAATGGCACTTCATCACCGGATCCGAAACCGATGGATGGATGCTAACGGAAGATGGCGTCAGGTTTGCACGATCGAGCATCCCTACGATCAAACAGGGAAATCTATTCCGGATGCCGCTAAATGAGAAGGAGAAGCGCTGGCGAAAACGAGAAAAGGTGCGGCTCCACGCAAGCGACGCATACTTGAAGGTAACCAGAGGTGATATTCCATCGATAAGCCAACGTGACGCGGAGAACGTTTTCCGAATCGACGATTACATTACCGGCGACGCTCGCTCAAAGAAGATCGACCGCCTATTGAACGAGTTCTCAGACGACAATGAATTGAAGCCCTTTCTTGACATTGTCGCGCAACTACTCAGGAATTCAGAATGCCCAACGACAACCAAATAGTTGTTCGATCGCACGTCGGTCGGGATCTATTGCAGAGCGCAGCGCTTTTTAAGACTGACAGACTTGTCATTTGGGAATACGTGTCGAATAGTCTTCAGTACGTCGAACCTGGAAAAGCTCCGGAAGTCTATGTATCAATGGACGCTCAAGCAAAACGAATTACAATCAGCGACAATGGCCGCGGTTTGGATCGTGAAGGTTTACAGAATTTCTTTGTAATGCATGGCGAGAATCTTGATCGAAAACTGGGCAGGAAGGGGCGTGGGCGATTTGGTACCGGCAAGTCGGCGGCATTCGGAATTGCTGACTGCCTTCGGGTAACGAGTGTGAAAGATGGCCGGCGAAACAGCGTTGAACTGTGTCGTGCCGATGTCGAACGCGCTGGAGAGCGGAATATACCCGTGCGGGTTTTGGAGCACGACTCCCCAATTGTTTCAGAAAACGGCACGACAATTGAGATCAACGACGTAAAGCTCCGTCATTTCGATCAACCTGGAGTAATCCGATTCATCGAACGTCATTTAGCACGCTGGCCGAACCGCCCAACCGTAGTTGTAAACAATCGGACGTGCGAGTACTCCGAACCTCCGGTATCTCGAAGTGAGGAGGTTGCGTTAGACGGTGAGGAAGCGCGCGTGCTAAGGACGAAAAGACTGTTGCTTAACGTCTCAAAGGTACCGTTGGAGCCGGACTTTCAGGGTGTCAGTATACTCTGCGATGGCGTTTGGTTTGAGACTACTTTGGCTGGAGCCGAGGGCCAGCATATGGCAAATTACATCTTCGGCGAAATCGACATTCCCTCACTTGATGATGATAGTTCTCCGATCGCGGCATTTGATATGAGCCGCTCAATGCGGCTGAACGCGAACAACCCGGTTGTAATGGTTGCCATTGGAGTCATTGGTAGGGAAGTTGATCGTCTTCGGCGGCAGTTGGTTAAGGAAGACTCGGCTAGGCGAGCAGCCGACGAAGTCAAGAAGATGGAGAAGGAAGCAAATCGGATCGCCGAAATCATAAACGAGGACTTCCGTGATTTCTCTGGAAAAGTTGCTAAAGTCAAGGTGCGCAGCAAACCGGCCAGCGATCTCGGGAAGGTCGATCAATCTACAGCCGATGAACCGGACTTGCTGGTCGTCGGGGGCGATTTGCCAGGAGAGGCCCTTGGCGGGACGAATCAACAGGACGGTGGAATACGTGGGACCGGCGGCGGCACTGAAAGCGAGCCGCAGACGCTGTGCGCCGACGAAGGTGGCGCGGAAATAGGGCGACCGACGGGAGGCGAAGGCGCAAAGAGGCGGCCAAGAGGAGGATTCTCGGTCGATTTCGAAAAGATCGGTGCCGACCAACCGCGCAATCTATCGTCGTGACGTGCGAACGATATTCATCAATTTGGAACATCCTCAAATCGCAGCTGCGCTTGGAACCGGTTCGGTCGAAAATCTCTCGTTCCGACGGCTCGCGTACGAAGTGGCTTTCTCCGAATACGCCATAGCTTTGGCATCAGAGCTTGCGGCACAGGATGAATACAACGAACCCACAGCACCGATTTTCGACATACGTGACACACTGAATCGAATGGCGAAGCGCGCGGCGGCGCTTTATGCGGACTCTTGAAGCGAGCCAAATCATGCGGCGCCGTCGGAAGAAAAAACGTACTTTGGGCGCCGCGTTACCTGATGAACCTATCGGGCCGTTTATCTCGAGCTGGAAGCGGTTCATCACGGATCGCCCCTGGCTGCCCGTCGCCCTTCGACGATGGGCGCACGGTTCTGAGCAACTCGAGCTGTTTCCCAAACGGACACGACTTGGACCGATTAGCATACTGCGGACCCTGATGAATAATCGCAGCGTTCCAAAGGCGTTACTGGAAATCGAGTTGCCGACCTTTCCAAACGAATGGACCGACGAGGAGGTCGGGCTGAAAAGGCGTTTTCGCTTTGTTTTGGGCCTGCGCGAATTCCGGGACGGTGGATTGACCATACGACGCGTATTGTCAATTCCTCGATTTGGACTTCGCGGGCTTATTGTGTACCTGAAGGCGTACTGCCGATTTCCGTGTCTGCAGCGCGGTTTTGAGGAGGCCACGGAATATGATCCGCTTCTTGCAAAACGCATTTCAAAACTGATTCGATTGGTGGATGATTGGTCGGTATCGCCGCGCGATCCGCGTTTTGGTAGTCGCGTGCGCGACCACGTTGGTAATCGTGGAAGCTGGTTAGCCCACATTGCGCGTGCTTCGGCGCAAGTATCGTTCCGCTCCCCCAAACGTGTAGCGCGACCGAGGTTCGAATGCTAGTTGATGATCTCATCCAAACGACTGGAAGGACTCTTGAAGACGATTTTGAGGACGTGTGCTGTATTTCGTGCGACCAACGCCGGCGTGAAATCCTCCGAAGGTATTACGGGTTAAAGGGCCGACGCCGAAGAACTCTCGAAGAGATCGGCCAGGAGTACGGTTTAACTCGCGAGAGAGTGCGCCAGTTGCTTACCGCCGCACGGGAAGCCATTTCGGCACCAGATGGCCGGAACGGTGCCTTTTGCCCAACAGCCGACATTCTTGCGACGAAATTATCCGCGCTTGCACCAGCATTGGCTTCCAACGCCGAAAAGAAACTAGCGAGAGAGGGATTGATCGGGACCAAGACCCGTATCGAAACCGTCTTGCTTATCCTCGAAAAACTTCAAAGGCAGATCACAATTCGCCTGGACAAAGCAACAGGAGTCCGTTTCGTGGGAACCGACGCGCAAATATTGGCCGCAACCGCTGCGATTGATGTTTGCAACGACCTAACGTTGCGCTCGGGCGCCGTGCAAGTTGGCGAGGTTCTCGAACAACTGCCTCAGTCGATTATTCCGCGTCGGGTACTCTTGAGCATACTTTCCAACCTGCCGGGATTTTGCTGGCTCAACCGTACGGCCGGATGGTTCTGGATCGACGGCCGCTACTTTCCACTCCGCGACCGCATAAAGCGTGTACTTTCGGTGGCACCGTGCCTTAAGGTTGGCGAACTGCGAACCGCCGTGAGAAAAGACTATCTCGTCGGAACCCGCGTCCCGCCATTGGCCGTTTTCTACGAACTGTGTCGTCATCTTCCAGAGGTAGTGGTGGGGTGCGGAGAGATGGTTTGCACGCGAGAATTTCATAGAGCCCTCGACCGTCTTGCGCGGCGACGAAGCGATGCTGGTAAGTCTAATCGAAAAGAATGGCCCCCTATGCCGCGGAGATGAACTTCGGAAGCAAGCCAAAGAATCTGGGATTAGCGGCCCGTCGTTTTGGCGCTGCCTTATGTACAGCCCTTGCATTGCGCGTCTCGCCAACGGCGTCTATTCACTCGTGGGAGCAGAGATTCCACCTGGAATGATTGAATTGATTGCGCAATGGCGCTCGCCGAAGCGGATTGTCGCCGACCACGGATGGACACCGCGTGGCGAGCTTTGGATTGCATATAGAATATCTGAAGGAGTCGTCAACTCAGGAGTACTGTCAGTTCCTTCAGCAAAGCAGCAGTACATACAAGGAAAATTCGATATCAACTCGCCGGAAACCGGTCGTGACGGCGCGCTAATCGTGAAAGGTCCCGTTGCTTGGGGAATAGGCGGCTTTCTTCGCGAACGAAACGTCGAGGTCGGGGACATGCTCCTGGTTCGGTTCAACCCGATGACACGTGTGGGTGACCGTACATGGGCACCATCAGGGCTTTGGCCGGCGGCGGGCCATTTTGGGGTGTAGGCTTGGACTGGCCGGATAGGTCAAGTTCAGTCACATTTCGGAGTCGAGAGTCATGGTGGGTCGGCAGGACGTTGAGAAGCGGCGGGCGTGGGAGGTGCGGTTCGAGCGGTTTCGGGCGAGTGGGCTTTCGGTCACCCGATTCTGCGAACAAGAACGGATATCGGTATGCACATTCTACTATTGGGCGAAGCGTGTCGGGTCGAAATCGGCTAGGCCGTCCACCTCGACCGCGACTCCGCCGCGGCGGAGTCGCCTGCCCGTGAAGCCCGCAGCCGCAGCAGGCAAGAGTGCGCACGCTGCCGTGGTGCGTTTTTCTTTGAAGGCCGGAGTGGAGGTGTCAGTGCCGGCCGACTGCCTGGAGGCGATTTGTTGTCTCGCCGAGGCACTTCAGCGTGCGCGGCCGGAGTGTTCCGACGCCTTCCACGAAGTCGTCGTGCGTTCGTGACATGAAAGGTGCCCGCGATGTTGCACTCGTCGCTTTTGTCTCCCTCGGGGCAGACGAAGATCTACTTGTACGCCAAGCCTGCCGATATGCGCAAGAGCTTTAACGGCCTGCACGCCATCGTGCAGTCCGAGTTCCTACGCGACATCCGCAACGGAGACGTGTTTCTGTTTCTCAACCGCCGCTTGGATCGCATCAAGCTGATCCATTGGGATCGGGATGGCTTGGCGATTTGGATGAAGCGTTTGGAACGCGGCACCTTCCAGAGGCCGCAAGGCGCGCCCAGCGGAACGCAGGTCGAAATCGACGCCACCGACTTCGCGTTGTTGCTCTCGGGCATTGAACTGGCGACCGTGAAACGTCGTCGCCGGTATTCGTTCGATGCGGCGAAATCTGCCGCATTGGGACACGTCAGTTCGTAACGGCGCAACGCAGCGCCTTCGCCGCAAAATATTTTTCGGAATCTCGCCGATTTGCGCGAAGGCGCGATTGCGCTTTTTGACGATCTTGTTATCATCAGTCACATGATCGACGCATACGAACTTCCCAACGATCTCGATGCCTGCCAGGGGCTGCTGCGTGTTCAAGCTGCGACCATCGCATCGCAAGATCAGAAGATCGAGGAGTTCACGACAGAGATGCAAAAGCTGCGAAAGCTGCTGAGCTATTTCATCAACGGGCATCGCAGCGAGAAGCGCATCCTTTCGGCCGAGAACCAGTCTTTGCTGCCCTTTGAAAACAGCGAAGAGTTCCAGGCGGCTCGGGCCGAGGCGGAGGCCCAGGCCGAAGCGATCGTGCAGACATACACGGTGACACGCGCCGTGAAGAGGAATAAACGGGACGAGTCGCTGCCCAGCCATCTGCCGCGGATCGAGAAGGTCATCGAGGGCAATGAGGCGCAGAAGAACTGCCCCACGCACGGAGAGCGAGAGGCCATGGGCTACGATACGACCGAGACGCTGGTTTACAAGCGTCCCGAGTTGTACGTGCTGGTGAAGAAATACCCGAAGTATGTCTGTCCGGGCGAAGCCGCCTGCGGCGTGGCTTCGCCGGAACGTCCCACGTCGCTAGTGGAAGGTGATCGTTACGACACCAGTGTGGCGGCCACGGTGGTCGAGGGCAAGTGGTTCCACCACCTGCCAATCTATCGGCACCAGGACGTGTTCGCCGGCAGCGGCTGGACGCCCAGCCGTTCGACGCTGTTGAACCTCGTCAGCCAGGTGCAGTTCGTCATCGCGCCCTTCATCGCTCACATGACGTGGAAGGTTCAGCAGGACGTGGGCGTGGCCATCGACGACACGGGTTGCCGCATGCTGTTGCCGAAGACGCCGCCTGTGGTAATTCCCGGCGACGCCAAGAGCAAGCGTCTGGTCGAGAAGGTTGCCGAGGCGCGTGCCAAAGGCGATTCGAGCTTGCTCGCCAAGATGTGGGTCTATATGGGCCTTTACCTGGCACCCTACAACATCTTCGACTTCCGCGTGTCGCGGCACCGGGACGGCCCCGACGACTTCTTCCGCAACAGCCGATGTATCGTGCAGGGAGATTGTTTCTCGGGAAACTTGAGCGTAGTGATCCACAGCGACGAACGTCTGACGTTCGCCGCCTGCTGGGGGCACCTGCGCCGCAAGGTTGTGGAAGCGATAACCTACGCGAAGGAAAGCGAATTGCTGCTGGGAATGATCCAGGCGCTGTATGATATCGAGACCCGTGCCAAGGACATGACCTGGCAGGACCGCCAGGCGTTGCGCCAGCGCGAATCGACGATCATCCTGGACGCGATTTGGAGTTGGCTGGAGACGAGGCCCTTGCAGGAAGTGCTGCCGAAGAGCGACTTCTCGGAAGCGTTGCGGTACATTCGCAACCACTGGAAGGAACTCAACGTCTACGTTCGGGACGGCCGGATTCCCATCGACAACAATTCAGCGGAGCAGTTGATGAAGCAGGTGGCCATGGGCCGCAAGGCGTGGCTGTTCGTATGCAGCGTGGCCGGGGGCGAGCAAAGTGCGATGATGATGACCCTGGTGAGCAGTGCGCGGCGACACGACCTCGATGTCGGGGTCTACGTCAAAGACGTGCTCGACCAATTGCTGGCGGGCTCGACGGACTACGAAAGCCTGCTGCCCGACGTTTGGAAACAGAGCCACCCGGAAGCGATCCGCATGTACCGCGTCGAAGAGCGGCGAGACAAAGCCGACCGCAAGCAACTCGAGGCCGCCCGCCGGCGTCTAGCCGCCCGCTGACGCCGGCGCCCCCGGTCGTTGCCGACCGGCGTCACATGGTACTGCTGTGCGGATACACGTGTGGTGCAATTGCTCGCTGGCGGAGAAGAAATTCTGGATGAAGTGCTTTCTGATTCGTAGTTGATGGATTTTCTGGGACACCCGGCCACACGTACCGCGTGGCGGTTCCCTCAAAAGGGCGCAGATGCTCCGTCAGTACAGCTGGCGTTTAAACAACGCCGGGCGCTTTACCTTTGGGCAATGCTCGCCGCGCCGAGCGTTGCCTATAGGAAATGCTCCAAAATCCGCCGGCTGCCGCTGTCCAATTTGCGGACGCTTTTGATCAAATAGCGGATGCCGTGCGCGTTGACGATCGAGGCCTGGTCCGCGTCCAGCCGGCGGACGTCGTCTTCGTTGTTCAATTGAAATGAGGTCTGGCCGCGATCGGTTTCCACGGTCCAGTCCGAAGGCTCGTGATGCGTCGCCGAGAGGATGCGGCGGATCACCGGCACGAACTCCCGCTGGGAAAGTTCCTGCTCGATCGTCTTGCGGACGTTCACCGCCAGAGAGGCGATGTCGTCGATGCGAACGATCTCCTGCCCATGCTCGTCGCAGAGCGAAATCCAGTGGTCGGGATCGGAAATGGGAAACGCACGCACGGGCGCGACGCCGGTAAACATCTGGCCGTCGGCCGTGGTCATGACAAGCTGCCCCCAAGGATCGCGCTCGAGACGGACGGGATGAAGCGGCGATAGGTTGTTAGTTGATGTCATAAGCCCTCACCCCCTGCCCCCTCTCCCGGGAGGAGAGGGGAGACAATTGCTATGTGCCTCTCTCCCGGAAGGAGAGGGAGAATTCTGGTCATAGCCCGTCCCCTTCTCGCTCGGCGGGCAAGGAGAGAACCGCTTCGTACTCTTTCCCCGCGGAGCCGTTCTCGCCAGGTGAATCCAACTGCGCCCGATAGAGCCGGGCGTAAAGGCCGTCGCGATCGAGCAGTTCCTGCTGCGAGCCGACCTCGACGATCTGCCCGCGCTCCATCACGACCAGCCGGTTCGCCCGCGTCAGCGTGCTCAGGCGGTGGGCGATGGCGATCGTCGTGCGGCCGCGGATCAGATTGTCCAGAGCCAGTTGGATCTCGCGCTCGGTTTCCGTATCGACCGAGGACGTGGCCTCGTCGAGGATCAGAATCCGCGGATCGATCAACAGCGCCCGGGCGATGCTGATCCGCTGCCGCTCGCCGCCGGAAAGCGATTGCCCGCGCTCGCCGACCAGCGAGTCGTAGCCGTCGGGCAGGCGAAGGATGAACTCGTGGGCGCGGGCCGCCTTGGCCGCGGCCAGGATCTCCTGCCGCGTGGCGTCGGGCCGGCCGTAGGCGATGTTTTCGGCGATCGTGCCGTAAAACAGGAACGGCTCCTGCAGCACGATGCCGATATGCCGGCGATATTCCTCGATGGGAAACGAGCGGATGTCGATGCCGTCGACGAGCACGGCACCCTCGGCCACGTCGTAGAAGCGGCAGGCCAGGTTCACCAGCGTGGTCTTGCCCGAGCCGCTAGGACCGACCAACCCGATCATTTCGCCCGGCTCGACGGCCAAGTCGATATGCTCGACGACGGAGCGGGTGCCGTAGCGGAAGCCGACGTCGCGGAACTCGATGCGGCCGCGAAGCCTTCCCGGCGAAACAGGGTTCAGTGGCTCCTGGACGGTCGCCTCGCGGTCCATGACTCCGAAGACCCGCTGCGCCGATGCGGCGGCGCGCTGGGTGGCCGAGACCATGCGGCTCATCGAATCCAGCCGCATGTAAAACCGCGCGATGTAGATCAGGAACAGATTCCACGTGCCGACCGTCACGCGGCCGTGAAAAACCTGCCACACGCCCACGACCCAGACGATGAGCAGCCCGGCATCGGTAAGCAGCGTAATCACCGGGCCAAAAAACGACCAGAGCCGGTTGACGCGGTCGTTGGCGTGCAGTACGCGCTCGTTGGCGCGGCGGAAACGATCGATCTCGCGGCGCTCCTGGGCGAACGCCTTGACGACGCGGATGCCGGGAATCGTGTCGGCCAGCACGCTGGTCATCTCGGCCCAGGCGCGGCTGCCCAATTGAAAACCGCTCCGCAGCCGGCTGCGGACTCGATGGACCAGATACGCGATTGCGGGCAGGGGAATAAGCGTTGCCAGGGCGAGCCGCCAATCGATCGAGAGCAGGATGATCGCCGTCATCACGAATGTCAGCACGTCGTTGGCGAAATCCAGCAGGTTGACCGAGAGGAAATAACAAATCCGGTCCGTATCCGAACTGACGCGCGAGATCAAGTCGCCCGTTCGCTTGCCGCCAAAATACTCCAGCGACATGCTCTGCAAGTGGGCATACGTCTGGTTGCGAAGATCGACGGCTACTCGTTCGCTGACCCAGGCGATTACGTAGGTGCGGGCCCAGCTCAGGATCCATGTCAAGATGGATGCGAGCGCCAACCCGCCCAACAGCCAGGGAACCAAGTGCGTATTCGTCACGCCTTTTTCCGTGAAGGGAATGAGCACGTCGTCCAGCATCGGCTTCGTGAGGTAGGGCGGCACCATGCTCGCGGCCGTGCTGGCGATCGTCAGTCCAATACCCAGCGCAGCCATCGACCAGCGCTTGCGGGCGAAGCTAAGCAATCGCAACAGCGAGCGGCCGGCCTTGATGCTCGGCAAGGCGGTGCAGGCTTCACAGATTCCTTGCTCGCCATTGAGCGGGCCGCCGCATCTTGGGCAATGGGCGTCGCCATTCTCGGAACTTTCACCATTGGTGGATGTTCCGCTGCGAATAACTTTCCAGCGATCGACGAAGTGATGCGCGGCTTTGGCCTTCGCGGGCGTATAACGCCATTGGGCCAGCAAACCCTTGGCATCAACCAGTTCCAGGGCCGCAGCCCCGCCCAGTTCTCGGATTCGTAGCGATGACTCTGCCGATAGCTCCCACGCGCGGGCTTCGGGGGACGACTGTGGAGAAGAGAGGGCTTGGTCACCAAGGCTGGAGAAGCCAATTCCGACGATCCTCGTTCCCGAAAGCACGACCAGCCCCTCGGTGAAGTTCAGCGCCGGATCCAGATCGGGCTCGAACCATGCTAGCACAGGCTCATTGGCATCGAGAACCGCGGCAACCTTACCGCGCAATCGAGGGGGCAGCTCGTAGCGGGTATCGGCAAAATCAGAGGAGCATACAGATACGTTCAAATCGAAGCTCTACTGCCTTCAGGAGGGCGCTGCCACCGTTATGGTTGTTACCGGCCTAGCGATTGTGAAATTGTAACATCGACGAGTGCGTGCGTGGAAGGTCGTTGACGCCACCAATGGGAATTACGCGCATCCGATTGATTATACCGGCCCGACAGCATTGTTTCGCTGGGAAGATAAAACGACTAGGAAATTGGGAAGGATCTGGGATTCTAGGCTGCGCTCCCATTGCTTTTCCCACGAATTCAGGCTTAAATCTAGTGTCTGGGAAGTTCGGAGATCAAAGGAGTGGTCCAGGCCGGCTACTTCTCATGCTCCGAGGACGCTTTTTGCCCAAGCCGATCGATGCGGCGGATAGGCATATCGCCGGCGCGTAGTAGTAAGAAAAACCCTTCAAGGGCGCGATACGGCAGATTCATCAATAAATCAGCACATTAGTTCGTCGCTGACGCGGTTCCCACGCACTTCCGCCTGCGGTGGAGAAAGTGACCACCCTACCGTCAGCGGCATCCAACACTTTGAGCGTGACATTTTTGCATAGTCTTGTCCCAATTCAATATTGTGAAGCGAGCGAAACATTGGGACTTGGGTAGGGTTGAAGATGAGACGGGTGCAGGGAAATAGCCTGCTTCAATTTTGAATTGACCGGCAATGTACAATTTTAATAATGCCGATGAAACCTTTACGCTGTTCGGGGCGTAGGAATGGGGAATCATACCAAGAGAAGCAACTATGGAATTTCGTAAAGTGCTGGCATTACGCGGCCCGAACATCTGGACCAACGCGCCCGTGCTCGAAGCTTGGGTCGATCTGAAGGAGCTTGATCGCCCTTCCACCGACTTCCCGGGGTTCAACGATCGCTTGATGAGCTGGCTGCCCAGCATGATCGAGCACCGCTGCAGCATCGGCGAGCGAGGCGGGTTCTTTCAGCGCCTGCGCGACGGCACCTACCCGGGCCACATCCTTGAGCACGTATGCTTGGAGTTGCAGTCCCTGGCAGGCAGGGAAGTTGGCTTCGGCCGGGCACGCGAGACTTCCGAACTGGGCGTGTACAGGGTGGTCGTCGAGTACCACGAGGAGCGTCTCGCGCGGGAATGTCTCAATGCGGCTCGCGAGTTGGTGCTGGCGGCAATCCACGATCGGCCCTTCGATTTGAAGGCCGAACTCGATCGGCTGCGCGACTTCGCCCAGGATGCTTGCCTTGGTCCAAGCACGGGGGCCATTGTCGATGCGGCCATCGCCCGCGGGATCCCGGCTTGGCGTATGAACGCGGAGAGCATGGTGCAGTTGGGCCACGGCGTGAAGCAGCGGCGGATCCAAGCCGCTGAGACCGATCGCACCGGCGCCATTGCCGAAGAAATCGCGCAGGACAAGGAACTGACGCGGACGCTACTGAAGGCGGTGGGCGTTCCGGCGCCGGACGGCCGGCCGGTCTCTGATGCGGACGACGCCTGGGAGGCCGCCTGCGACATCGGCGTGCCGGTGGTCGTCAAGCCTCGCGACGGCAACCAGGGCCGCGGCGTGGCCACGAACCTCACAACGCGCGAGCAGGTCATGGCAGCCTACCAGGCGGCGCTTGCCGAGAGCAAGCAGGTGATCGTCGAGAAGTTCGCATCGGGCCACGATTATCGTGTGCTGGTTGTGGGCGACAAAGTTGTTGCCGCCGCCCGCCGCGAGCCGGCGCAGGTGTTGGGCGACGGCGTCCACACGATTCGCGAGTTGGTCGAGCTTGCCAATCTCGATCCGCGCCGCGGCGAACGCCATGCCACCGTGCTCAGCAAGATCAAGCTCGATGCCGTCGCCCAAGGCGTGTTGGCCGACCAGGGCATACGTCCGATTCCGTCCCGCCCGCCGGCACCAGCGTGCTCATCCGCCGCAACGCCAACCTAAGCACCGGCGGCACCGCGATCGACGTTACCGAGCGGGTCCATCCCCAAGTCGCGGCACGGGCGGTCGATGCGGCACGCGTAATCGGCCTGGACATTGCCGGCGTGGACGTCGTGGCCACCGACATCAGCGTGCCGCTGGAAGAACAGGCGGGCGTCGTCGTGGAAGTCAACGCCGCTCCCGGGCTGCGGATGCACTTGCAGCCTTCGGTGGGCATTTCCCGCCCGGTGGGCGAGGCAATCGTAGGCACGCTCTTCCCCGATGGCGACGACGGCCGGATTCCCATCGCCGCGGTGACCGGCATGAACGGCAAGACCACCACCACGCGGTTCATCGCTCATATACTTCGCGGCAATGGGCGCCGCGTAGGCATGACTTGCACCGACGGCATTTATATCGACAGCCGCCGCATCGACAACGGCGATTGCGCCGGACCGCGACAGCGCACGAGCCGTGCTGATGAATCCCTACGTCGAAGCCGCGGTTTTCGAGACGGCCCGCGGCGGCATCCTCCGCGAGGGCCTGGCCTTCGACCGCTGCGACGTGGCCGTCGTTACCAACATCGGCGAAGGCGATCATCTCGGCCTAAGCGACGTCCACAACGTCGAGGCCTTGGCCAAAGTCAAACGGTGCATCGTCGATGTCGTTCCGCCTAACGGCACGTCGGTACTCAATGCCAACGATCCGCATTGCGTGGCCATGGCGCCATACTCAGCGGGGAGAATCTGTTATTTCGCGCTGGACGGCAATCATGCGGTGATCGTTCGGCACCGTGGCGTGGGAGGTCAAGCGATCTTTGTCCGCGACAATATGATCGTGTTGGCCGAAGGCGCGAAGGAAGAGGCGTTCATGCCGGTGAACCGCGTGCCGCTGACCCGCGGCGGGACGGTGAGCTTCCACGTGGAAAACACCTTGGCGGCGATCGCCGCCGCGTTGGCCATGAAGATTCCCGCCGACATGGTTCGCGAGCGGGCCGAGTCGTTCACCGCCGATTTGGACAAGGTGCCCGCCCGCTTCAATATGCTCGAAATCCACGGCGCGACGGTCGTTGTCGATTATGGCCACAATGCCGATGCCCTAGGCGCGCTGATTTCCGTGATGGACAAGTTCCCGCACCAGAGGCGAAGTTGCGTCTATACGCGCCGCGGGCGATCGCCGCGACTGCGACCTGGTCCACCAGGGCGAACTGCTCGGCAACGCGTTCGACCACGTAATCTTCTACGAGGACCACTACCTCCGCGGCCGTGCGGAAGGCGAGATCATCCGTCTCTTTCGGAGCGGGGTGGAAAAAGGCAAGCGAGCGAAGGAAATCCACGAGATCCGCGGCGCTGATCCGGCCGTCGAGTTTGCGCTCCGTCGTGCCCAGCCAGGCGACTTGATCCTCATACAGGCCGACACGGTGGACGAGACCGTGAGCTTCATTCGGAACTACGTCGAGTCGATCGCGCCGGAACCGGCGCTGGACGATTCGATCATCGTTCCCTCCGCACCGGCGGTTGACGAGATCAAGCCGGCGCCGGTCGTGCAGACCGTTACGAAGTAGTGCGCATTCCTGAGGTCTGGCTCGTTGACGCCAACCAGCAAGAGGTCGCGCGGTATGCGCATCCCGACGCCGGCGCTTACCAGGATGTCCAAGTATTCGGACCGGGCGAAGAGTTCGAGTCCGTTGAGATCGAATTGCTGCGGTTGTCCATCAATGAGTTGTTCCTGATTGACCGCTGATGAAGGATCACTGAGGACTTGGCGCCCGTGCGAAGGTAAATGGCGAGATAGAAATAAATCGCGTCGTCAAGCCGCCCTGCGAATGCGCTTGGCCGTGTCGGATATGGACACGACCTCAGCGGCGAGCGCCTGCCAGCGTACTCCTTCACCGCTCCCATCGCCCGAGAATTGCAGCAGCCGATTCGCTTGGTTGCGATTCAACCATTTAATCGAGTCGTGAAGCCGGCGCCTTGGGATCGATGCCATTTGCCTGTGGCAAGGGGTCGTCAATGCGCTCCGGCCACCCTTCCTCCTCGAACGTTGCGAGAATTATCTCTTGATTGGGCGAGGGGCGCGTGAACCGCTTGACAATCTGCGTCCCCAAAAAAAGCGTGCCGTCGCTATCGTGCCATCGCGGAATGCACTTGTCGGTAACCTTTGAATCGTCAGGATCGCAGATGCGAAGCAATGTCGGTACGGCACCGCAGCCGGCAGCCCGCGCGAGTCCGGTATCGGTCAAAAGAAAGCGCGTCTCGGACGTGAACGCGGTATTGATTCCTAAAGCGAATTTTCGATCAGGGTCGCCGGCCTCCGTGATTTCGCGGGCATGCACCGCGTAACCCTTTTCCACCAGCCAGCGAAGATCGCTTCCGGTCAGGCCGAGTTCCATCAATCGCGAGATTTCCACGGCGAACTGCCAGTCGTCGCGCTGTGCATCGCGCGCATAGTCGTGTGCAATCGCCAATTCCGCAAGCGCGGCCTCTACCGCGGGCGGCACGGCAACCACAGGTTCAACTTTTCGTCGCTGTGTTGGCAACACGGTAATCGGGGGTGGATGAACGCCGAACGAATGCGGGAAACAAAGTATATCGCCGTGGATATATCTGATTTGAGTACCGTACCCGATTCTACCAGGAAGCGGGGTTTAGGCAAGCATTCTGTCCAAGAAATACAGCGGCAAGTCGTATTTTCGAGGTATGTACTCAAGCTCCGTTCGGCGAATCGGCCGGCTTTGGCCCGTTCGTCCCCTGTTTTCCGGGCGTCGTTGCCGGAGGCATGTCTTCGCCCAGGATGCCCAGAATGCGATGGCAAGTTGCCGCGCCCGCCCCGTAGCTTGCATCATCGGGAAACTCAGCCGTCAGCGCGTCGAAGACACGCAGCGCCGCGCGGAGGGTCACAACGCCCTCACCGCGCTTCTCGTTGAGAACCAGTCGCCGCCCCAGATTTATCTCGATGTCGGCCAGGTCGGCGCGATAGGCCGGAATCGTCGGCATTTCCACGACAAGGTTGTAATCGAGCGCCGCAGCGCCGCGAAAAGCGGTCTCGGCCTCCTGGTTGCGGTTCATCTGCTGCATCAGCGCGGCGTAGTTGCTCAACATGCGAGCCCAGGCGGCGCGTTGATCGGGGGCCAGTGCGTGAACGTCCGCTTGCCGCATCGCCCCGTCGGCTTGCTTGAACGCGGCAACCGCCCGGTCGAACTCTTTCTGTTGCATATCCAACAGGGCCAAATTGCCGTAACTGACGGCCAAATCGACGGCGTAATCAGGCGTGCCGGGGTGCTTTTCGAGGAGTGTCTTTCGCAGCTCAATCGACCGCTGGAGGTTTGCAGCGCCCTCGCGCAGGTTTCCTTGCGCGGTCAGGAGCGTGCCGAGATTGTTATAAGTGCGGCCGATCTGTTTCTCCACCCCGGCGTCGCCGTCGGAAAGAAAAGGCACGAGGATAGCCAAGGCCCGGCCGTAGTAGTTCACGGCTTCCGCGCGGCGGCCTTGAAGCTTCACCAGATTCGCCAGGTTGTTCCAACTCACGGCCAAAGTCGCCGCGTATTCGCTGTTGTCGGGGAATTCGGCCACGAGGGGACCGCAGATTTCGATTGACTTGTGGTAGGCGTCTTCAGCTTCCTTTACCTTGCCGCGGAAGACGTGAATGTCGCCGATCTTCACGTAGGCGCTGCCGACCAACTCGCGGCCCTCGGGGTCGGCGGCCGACTCTTGTGCGTTCTTCTGATAAAACGCCAAGGCGTAGTCCAGCAACTTCTCGCGAACGCGCTCCGTCTGCGGCAGCCGCGCCAAATCGTCGGCGGCCCGATCAAGAAACGCATTGACCGCGCCCTGGGAGATTCCCAGACGCCGTTCGGCAGTGGCCAGGTTTTGATTCGATTGCTTGATGGCGACCTGGAGCCGGCCGTTGTACCAAACTCCTCCGCCGATGAGCGCCGCCAAAGCAAGGACGCTCACGGCGATGAGCGCCGCCGCCGCCGGCCGCCGCCGCGACCATTTGATCATCCGCTGCCAGGCGTTGATCGGCCGAGCCGTGATCGGCCGGTCGTCGAGGAAGCGCCGCAGGTCGTCGGCTAACTCGGCCGCCGTGGCATAACGCCGCTCGGGCGCCTTTTGTAAGCATTTCAAACTGATCGTTTCCAGGTCGCGGGGCAGCTTGGGCATCAGCCGCCGCGGCGGCAGCGGCTCGTCGGCCAACACCTGCACCACCGTTTCCATCGGGTTTTCCGCGAAATGGCGGCCGGCCCGTCAGACACTCATAGAGAATCGCGCCCAAGGCGTAGATATCGACTGCCGGGCCGATGTTTCGCGCCGAACCGCCGGCCTGCTCCGGCGCCATGTAGCTGGGCGTGCCAAGGATTACGCCCGTGCGCGTCTCGCCCGTATCGACCTCGACCCGCTTGGCCAGCCCGAAGTCAGCGATTTTGGGAACGCCATCGGGTGTAAGCAGCACATTGGCGGGTTTCAGGTCGCGGTGGACGATGCCGTGCTGGTGCGCGACCTGAATCGCGCGGGCGAGGCATTCGACCAGCTCCGCCGCCTGCCGCGCGGGCTGCGGCGCCGCCGAGTTTTTTGGCGAGGCTGCCGCATTCCACATATTCCAAGGCGAGATAGGGCTGGCCGTCGGTGTCGCCCACGGCGTAGATCTGAACAACGTTGGGATGCTGAAGCCGGGCGACCGCCTCGGCCTCGATCTCAAAGCGGCGCAAATCTTCTTTGGAGGCAATCTGCCGCGAGAGGATCATCTTCACGGCCACGAGCCGATGGAGACTTACTTGCCGGGCCTTATACACGACGCCCATGCCGCCGCGGGCGATTTCTTCCAGGAGCTCGAAGTCGTCGAATCGGCGCAGCCGTTCGGGGCCGGCGGGAGTATCGATGTCGGCAGAAGTCGGTTCTTCAGCCGGGCGGATCGTCGCGGCGTCTTGATTGACGCGGACTGTGGCCGCGTGCTGAGGCGGCCGGGCCTTTTCTTCGGCGCCGACGGCGTACCAACTATGTCGCACATCACCGGCGCGGGCGTCGAATCGGCCGCGACCAAAGTATCATCGGCGTCGGCCGAGGGCTGGTCTCCGCGTACGGTGTTGTCGGCGGCGGCCGACGGAGCGACTCGTAACGCCTCCAGCTTTTCCGTCGGGTCGCTCATTATTGGTTTACCTATTCAACTCCAGCTTCAACCGCATCTTCACGTCGTTGTCGGTCCACAGCGCGCCGTGGTATTGCTGGACGGGATGGATTTCCGCGCCTTCCAATATGGCCGATTCCTGGGCCACCTTGCAATCGCCGACGGGCTGCATGATGAAGCGGATCTTCTCCCAGCCTTGCGCCCCCTGGCTATCGACGACGATCCGGGCCGCCGTGCGGATGTTGTAGCCGAAGATGCAGACCGCCGGTACGCTACATTTGCTGCCTAGTTCTCGATGGAACTCGGCCGCGCCATGCAGCAGTGCGCGGCAGCGAGGATCGACCCAATCGTCGTGGTCCAGCAGGCTCACCGGTTTGCCATCGGCGTCTTCAGCCGCGAGACCTTTGGGCACAAGCTGGTAGGCGCTGGGAAACGTGACCAGGGCCTGGTGAAGTCCGCGGTTGCCCAGCCCCAGCGGCAGCAACTTTGGGCCGGAGAGAAGGCACTGCACGATGTTCGCCGAGCCGCCATGCGGGCCGCCCATGAAGATCAAACGATCGACCATCTCGGCGCCGCCCAGGCACTCGACGAAATACCGCGTCACCAGGCAGCCCATGCTGTGCGCGACGATTGTCACCTTGGCATCTTCGCCCAGCACGCGGCGTTTCCAGTCCGCGATTGCCGCGGCCAGCTTGCGAGCCGACTCGCGGTTGTCCTGTCGCCAGTCGTAGCCGAAAGGCATGAGGTTGCGATCCAATTCGTAGCCCAGGCTCTCCACCAGGAAGTCGACGAGATGGCTGTACGCCTCCAACTTGATGACGTTGGGAACGATCACCACTTGCCGGGCGACCTGGCCGGCGCTCAAACCCTGGTCGGGCAGGCCGAGCAGTTGCGGGCGGCGGAAGAGCGTGACGATGTTCGGCCAGATCATCTCATCGCCGCGGTAAAGTTCCGAGCCCATGATGCCGGGCACGATGATCACCGGCCGCTTGCCCGGCGCGCGATTGCCGCCGGGTACTTCTGTTTCCTCGTCCCTGCGGCCCAACTCGGGCGCGCTGAACGGCGCTTTATAGATGAACCAGGTCGATCCGATGCGGAAGGAATCGCCGTGATTCAAGTAACATTGGCTGACGCGTCCCTGCCGAGCCCAGGTGCCGTTCGCGGAACCCAAGTCGCGGAGCAGTGCGCGATAGCCTTCGCGCTCCAACACGGCATGGTGACGGGAGATCATGCGGTCGTCAACGACAATCGTATTCTCCTGGCCGCGGCCGATCGTCACTCGATCTTCACCGATGGCCTTCTCGAAAGCCACGCCGGGACCATAGACCACGACCCGCGGCACTGTCGTATCGCTCAACGAATGCTCGACGCTCTGCGTGGCCATCGTGGCCTCCATGTCGGCCGGTTCGTCGAGGTCCGGTTCAATGCCCGCCTGAATGGTTACTTCGTCTGTTTGCGCGTACTGCGTTTCGCGGCGGCGTCCTTGAATTGCAGCGTGAACCCGCCCAGCTTCACTTCATCGCCGTCGCTCAACGCGGCCTCCGGGCTGCGCTTCCCGTTGATCCACGTTCCTTGGGCGCTGCCGAGATCGGTCACGCGGCAGCCGCCAGAATCGCAGTCCAGCCGCGCGTGCTGCCGCGAAACCTTGGCGTCGAGGACCACGATATCGCAATCGCTCCGCCGGCCGATGGTCAAGCTGCCGGGCGAGAGGAAGTAGGTGTTTCGCTGCCCATCCGGGCCGGTGACGATGAGGCGTGCTTGCGATGGCATTTCAGAACCTAATAGGCGACGGACGACAATCAGAATGAATCTATCGTATAGTCAAGTGCGAGGTCAAGAAGACAACACCGACTTCTTCACCAGAGCCACCGCGACGCCGAGCCAATTGCAGGAAGCGGCAATCGCCGGCCGCTTGCGGCGCATCAGCCGCATCACGCCTTCACCAGGCGGTCTTCAAGGATTTGTACGATGCGCTCAGCCGCGTGCCCGTCGCCAAAGGGGTTTTTGGCCGCCTTCATTAGTTCGTGCTCGGCCGGAACGTCCAGCAATCGAGCCGCCTCGCAGACGATCCGCTGGCTATCGGTGCCGACGATCTTGGCCGCGCCGCTCTCCACGGCTTCCGGCCGCTCGGTCACCTCGCGAAGGACGAGCACCGGCTTGCCGAACGACGGCGCTTCCTCCTGGATGCCGCCGGAATCGGTGAGGATCAAATGGCAGCGTTTCATCACGCGGAGCAAGTCGCTGTAGGAGAGCGGTTCGACAAGCCGAATTCGCGGCGCGGCGCCAAGCAGATCGTACACGACGCCCCGCACGTTTGGATTCAAATGCACGGGGTAAACGACTTCCACATCGTCATACCGTGCCGTGAGCGTTTTCAGGGCGTCGCAGATCGCGGCCAGAGGCGCTCCGTGGTTCTCGCGGCGATGGGCCGTAACGAGCAGCACGCGACGGCGTTCAAAGTCTACTTCGTCAAGCTGATTATTCTCGAACGCGTCGTCCAGCCGGATCGACCGCAAGGCATCGACGATCGTGTTGCCGGTCACAAAGACGTTATCGCGAGACACACCTTCCGCGAGAAGATTCTTCGCGGCGCGCTCCGTGGGGGCGAAATGCCAATCGGCGACGACGCCGGTGACGCGGCGGTTGATTTCTTCGGGAAACGGGTTTTGCCGGTCAAAGGAACGGAGTCCCGCTTCGACGTGCCCGATCTTGATGCCTTGATAAAACGCCGCTAAGCTGGCGACCATGACAGTCGTCGTATCGCCCTGCACGAGCACGGCATCGGGCGTTAGCCGCGTGAACAAGTCCGAGAGCGCCGCCAAGGCCCGCGACGCGAATTGGCCCAGGCCCTGTCCCGGCTGCATGAGTTCCAGATCGATGCTCGGTACAACGTCCAACGTCCGCAGAACATTATCCAACAATTCGCGGTGCTGGGCGGTGGAGACGAACGTGTGGTCGAAGACTTCCAGGCGGCGGTCCAGCGCGCGGACGACCGGGGCCATCTTGATGCCCTCGGGCCGAGTGCCGACGATCGTTACGATTTTGGCTCGTTTCATCGGGGCTTATTCTAGCCGAAATGCCGGTTCATCGCTATACGAACGGCGGCTGCAGGGCGGTGCGAATAGCGGGATGAATCCTTGACAGGCTTGCAAGAGTGAGCATAATGGCGGATGTTGGTTGAGTCTCTTGTGTAAGCGTAGCTCCAATACGAGCCAGCGCTGTGCGCGCGAGGTTCACGACGGCGCTGCCTTCCGGCTACGGATTGAGTCGCTTGCTGGCAATGTTATAACGGGCTTGACGATGAAATACCTCCCATTGACGCTGGCCGTGGGTATCGCTCTTTGCGCGAGCAGAGCGGACTCGCAAACTTTAACAACGCTACTGCAATTCAGCGGCACGGACGGCCCGGCACGCGGCGCGAATCCAGGTGGCAGCTTGACACTAAGTGGTACAACGCTTTACGGCATGACATCAGACTACAACCTTAACGGTAATGGCAACGTCTTCAGCGTTGGCGGAGACGGTACGGGCTACCAGAACCTTGTTTCGTTCACTGGCACCGGCGGCATGGCAAACGGCTTGTATCCATATGGCAGCTTGACACTCGGTGGCACAACGCTTTATGGCATGACTAGCTTTGTCAACGGGGTCGGCAACATCTTCAGTGTTGGCACTGGCGGCATGAACTACCAGAACCTTGTGTCTTTTGGTGGCACCGCAACCGGCTCCCAGCCGTCTGGCAACTTGACGCTGAGCGGTACAACACTCTACGGCATGACGCCATACGGCAACGGCTTAGGCAATCTTTTCAGCGTAGCCGCGAACGGTTCGAATTACCAGAATCTTCTTTCATTTACCGGCACGGGCGGCGCGGCGAGCGGCGCGTACCCTTATGGCAGCCTGACGCTGAGCGGCACAATACTTTACGGCATGACGTATGAGGGTGGCGCCAACGCTGACGGCAACATATTCAGCATTGGCACCGGCGGCACGGACTACCAGAATCTTCTTTCCTTCAGCGGCACAGGCGGCACGTCGAGCGGCCTGTTTCCGACTGGCAGCTTGGTACTCAGTGGTACAACGTTCTATGGCATGACGAGAAGCGGCGGTGCCGATGGTAATGGCAACATCTTCAGCGTTGGCGATGACGGTTCAAACTACCGGAACCTCCTTTCCTTCACTGGCAGCGACGGCGCCGCAAAAGGTGAATTTCCGGAGGGCAGCTTGATACTAAGCGGTACCAAGCTTTACGGCATGACGTCAGAGACTTACGTTAACGGCTACGGCAACATCTTTAGCGTCGGAATTGACGGCTCCAACTACCAGAACCTCTACAGTTTCAGCGGCGGCACCGACGGCGCCTACCCATCTGGCGACTTAACACTCAGCGGCGGCACGCTGTTTGGGATGGCGGCTTACGGGGGTTCATCCCCCGGTTACAGCGGGTACGGTACCGTTTTCGCACTCGCCTTGCCCACACCCGAACCCGGTACATTGGCACTCGTCGGCGCCGGAACGGTTGCGCTGGCGTCGTATTGCTGGCGGAAGCGTTTTAGGTCTTACGCCAAAGACCTAAGACCGAAGACCTAAGTCCAATCGTCGCCGCCTTAGTCCGGCAAAACCTTAACGCGGATATTCCTGAAATACGCCTTGCTCGATATGGCCCGGCATCGGCGGATGCCCCTGCAAGGCGAAGGTGCCCCGCGGCAGCCACGTCGAGCCGGTGGCCAGCTTGTGCTCGACGTCTGCGCGGGGCAGCTTGTACTCGATCACCGTCTTGCCGTCGAGCTTGACCGTAACCAGCCCGTCGTGATAGATGATCTCCTGCGTGTACCAAACGTTATCGGTGACGGGCGGCTTCGGCAGGATGGTGACATCCTCCTTGTTGCCTTTGCCGGGCGTTTCCGGTCCCCACGAGACATTGCGGATGCCCCACAGGCTGCCCGTCCGCCGCCAATCGACGTGGCTGTTGTCGATCTGGCATTCCATGCCGCACTTCGGCCAGCCGGCTTCCTGGTACTTCGTGTGGAAGTAGATGCCCGAGTTCGCCGCGGGGAAGGTCATCACGTCAACCTTAAGGTCGAAGTTTTTGAAGTCGTGGCTGCCCACGTCGCCGACATAGAACAGGTGAGCGGGACTGTGGGTCGTCGCAGGGCACTCCATCACGATCATGCCATCGCGGACGCTGGAAGACGTGGGCATTCTCGCCCACCTTCCAGCCGTCGAGGGTCTTGCCGTCGAAGAGGCTGACAAAACCGTTTTCGGAGTGCGGCGGCTCGGCAGCCAGCGCACAGCTTGCCGACAGGAAGAGAGTCACAAGAGCGATGGGCACGAATCTCATGGGGCGCGATAGTATATCAAAGGTGCTGCCTGATTTCAGTCAGGCGGTTAGTTAATCAGCGGATCTTTGGGCACGTGCCGCGTGTGGAACATCGTCTGGATCGTCTCTTCCTGGATATGCCAGGAGACTTCCTCCCAAAGCTCGTCGCTGGGCGCAAAAACGTAGGTCTCCGTGGCTGGCGTCGTCTTCCAAACGGTCTTTTCAAGTTGCTGTTCCAACTCATCGGGGGCCCAGCCCATGTGGCCGGCAAAGATCTTGAAGCGGTGCTCGGACTGTTGCAAGAGCGCAAACACATTGTCCTCGCGCGCGGTAAAGTACAGTTTCGGCAGGATTTCGGCCTCGGCCCGCGTTTCGTCGGTGTGCAAGGCCATGAGCGGGCCCATGAGCGGGCCGCCGATATAGAAGCTGACGCTGTCCGATGCACAACGGCCCTTCTTTTTGTGCGCCGAAAACCAGCACCGGCTCGTCGACCGGGCGGTTCATGATCACGCCCGACGCTTCCAGCCCATTATGCCGCACAACAAGGATGACGGCCCGGGCAAGATTTGGGTCGGTACTTTTACGAAGCGCCACCAGAAGTTGGCCTTCAAGTGACCGCATAAAATGCTCCTTTCAAGTGCTCCTTTCCAGCCTTCGTTAATTCAATTATCCTCTCGAAGCCCGTTCGAATCAAGAACAATTTTTGCTGCCGGGCCTGGCGAAATAGCCCCGATAAACGGGCATGTTCATCGTTTCCACGCCACGAAGAGAAACCTCAGCATCGCTGACGTCCCCCATGGCCAAGCCATACATAATGGGGCGTTATACCCTACCATTTACTAATCGTGCAAGATTTCTTACACTGCGGTAACGAATACGTGCGGTTGTCGCCCCGTTATCCAATCGCATCCAATACCATCTTTGAGGGAGTCTCCGAACATGCTGAAGCATAAGCTACTCTCGATCGTTTCCACCGTTCTTTGCTCGTACGCCATTTCCGTTCCGATCGGACGGGCCGCTGCCGACGAGCCGAGCGCCGCGAAATCCGCTGCCAAAACCAGCGCCCCGGTCAAGGCAAGCGACAAGGATATCAAGCCTTCGTCGTCCAGCGCGACCGTCGATCAGTTGATCGAGCAGCTCGATGCGGCCGATTTTGCCAAGCGCGAAGCGGCCTGCGGCGACTTGGCAGCCCAGGGCAAAGAGGCCATTCCCGCCCTGGAGAAGGCGGCCGTCAAGGGCGACCTTGAGGTTTCCAGCCGGCTCTCGGCGTATTGGGCAAACTGCTGAAGTCCACCGATAACAAGACCTCCAAGGCCGCTGAGGACTCGCTCGGGCGGTTGGCCGATGGCGACAGCCCCGCCGCCGCGAGAAAGGCCAAGTCGATCCTCGATAAGAAAAACGGCGTCACCACCAACAACAATAACAACAACCCGTTCCAGCAAAACGGCATGATGATGCCGGGCGGTTTTGGCGGCGGCCGCATCATCATCAATGGCGGCATGTTGCAGATCGGCGGCGGCGCTGCCGTCAAGAGCTTGAGCGTGAGCAACAACAATGGCGTCCGTCAGATCAAGGCGACCGACGGCGACAAGACCGTAAAAATCGACGACGACCCGGCCAACGGCATCAAGATCGAATGCACCGACAAGGTCAACGGCAAAGATGTCACCAAGAAGTACGAGGCCAAGAACGCCGACGAGCTGAAGAAGAAGGAGCCCGAAGGCTATAAGCTGTATAAGGAATACGGCGAAAAGCAAGGCAACGGCGGGGCGGTTCAATTGCAGTTTGGGGCGGCTCCTCTTATGCCCATTCAGCCAAACCTGTTTCCCGCGATTCCGTTGCAGCCGGGACCCGTGATTCCAGCGGTTCCCGTCCTCCCCGGCGCGGTCGCTCCGCAGTCGGACAACAACGTTCAACTTGACAACGCGGCAACACGGCTGAAGGTCATCGCCGCGCAGCTCAAGCGTCTGCAACAGAATGAAGCGGTCAAGAACGCTTCGGACGAGAAAAAGGCCGAATTGAAAAAGCAAATCGACATACTCACAAAAAACGCCGACGATTTGCGCAAGCAACTGGACAAGAAGTAATCGGCCGCTGATTTCCGCGACCACGATTTGAAGCCCGACGGAACGCCCGTCGGGCTTTTTGTATCTTGCCCGTTCACGCAAGACAACGATAGAATGTTGCCGGAGGTTAGTCATGGATAAAATCGAGCGTGTTTCGGCAGTGCTCCAGGGCCGCCAGCCCGATCGCCTGCCGATTTCCTATTGGTATCATTTCGGTCCTGATGCGGTTTCAGGATCGAAGGCCGTTGACGCGCATATCCGTCACGTCGAGACCTACGATCTCGATTTCCTCAAGGTCATGTGCGATGGCCGCTATCCGGTTCCGCATCGATTCGACGGCGTGATTCAAGACGCTGCCGATCTCGATCGCTTAACGCCGATGCGCGGCGACGAGGATATTTTCGGCCGCCACTTGGAGGTCCTCCAAGCTCTGTCGCGGCGATTCAAAGGCGAACTGCTTTTGACGACCACGCTCTTTAACTCGTGGAGCACGCTGCGCCGCCTGATGGCGTCGGACATCGACGTTCACGGCCCTCCGAGCCGCCACCGCGTTGCCGATGTCCGTGATGACAAGATGTCGAAGTTCCTCTCCGAGGCCCCGGCGGTGCTTGCCAAAGCACTGGTGCGCGATTACCGAAACGCTGGCCAATTTCGCCCGAAACTGCCTCGCCGCGGGCGCCGAAGGGATCTACCTCTCGGTCCGCGACGATTGGGTCGATACTGCCGAAAACGGGCCTGGCTTGTACGATCACCTGGTCCGCGACAGCGACCTGAAGATCCTTTCCGCCGCGACCGGCGGGACCCTCAATATGCTGCACGTCTGCGGCGTGCCGTTGGATTTCGCCCGCTTTGGCGGTTATCCGGTCCATGCCGTGAACTGGGCGGATCGCGTCGGCGGGCCGCGGATCGCCGAGGTCGCCTCATGGCTTAAGCCGGCGATCTGCGGCGGCATCGACAATTTGGGAACGCTAATTACCGGCACTCCAAGCGACGTTGAGCGCGAAGTTGCCGACGCCGTCGAGCAGGCAGCCGGGCGGCCGATAATCGTCGCGCCCGGCTGCACATTCGATGGCCACTCCGCGCCGCCGGAAAACCTCCATGCCATTCGCACAGCCGTCGATCGCCTGGCATTCGCCCGTTAGCTACGGTGCGCCTTTCAATGACCGCCCCGAATGCCACGTAATCGCGCGGTCCGTGCGCGCTGTCTAAGCAATTGCATAGGAGTGACAAGCTTGTAACTCGCTTTTGTCTATAGTTAACTCCTCTGTATTGCTAATTCATACGATGTAAGCGGGGATCAAACGGTGCGGGCCGGCTTGCGACGGCACAATGTTTGCATACTTCTGAACTATCAATTCATAACAACCACGGAGGCGGAGATTTCCGCAAACTCTCATGGTCAGTTTAGCGAATATGCCGGCCCCAGTCAGCGATCGCGATCTTGAGCATCGCGTTGCCCGTTGCTTGCACGATCGAAACTTCGCGGCCCTGCGGCATATAGCCGTGCGAGCCGACAGCGGCAAAATCACGTTGCGCGGGACGGTCACGTCGTTCTACCAAAAGCAGCTTTGCATCCAGGCATGTCGCGACGTGCTAGGCGTCACCGCGCTGATCGATGAAGTCGAAGTCGATTCGATCATGTAAGTCGGGCATGACCTCGATTCCCGTCACTCATCCGCCTCACACGGCAATCATGCCGTGCGGGTCGATGACGAATTTCTTCGCGGCGCCTTTGTCGAAGTCCTGATAGCCTTTCACCGCCTGGTCCAGCGAAATCGTCGTGACGTTCACGGCCTTGGCGATCTGGATCTTGTCGTGCAATATCGCCATCATCAACGCGCGATTGTACTTCATCACCGGGCATTGGCCGGTGTGGAACGAATGGCTCTTCGCCCAGCCCAGGCCGATGCGAATGCCCAGCATGCCGATCTTGGCATTGGCGTCCGTCGCGCCGGGGTCATCCGTCACGTAAAGGCCCGGAATGCCCAGCGATCCGCCGGCGCGGGTAACCGACATGATCGAATTGAGCACCGTCGCCGGGCGTTCAAGCTTGGCGTCGTGGCCGTGGCCATGCGCCTCGAAGCCGACGCAATCGACCGCGCAGTCAACCTCCGGCACGCCGAGGATTTGCGCGATCTGATCGGCCAGGCGTCGCGTCCTTGTTGAGATCGACGGTCTCGCAGCCAAAGCTCTTGGCCTGGGCGAGCCGCTCGGGAATCATGTCGCCGACAATAACCACCGCCGCTCCCAGCAGGTGGCAAGAGGCGGCGCTGGCAAGGCCGACCGGTCCCGCGCCGGCAACATAAACCGTCGAACCGGGCCCCACGCCGGCCGTGACCGCGCCGTGGAAGCCGGTGGGGAAGATGTCCGAGAGCAAGGTCAGGTCGCGGATTTTGGCCATCGCCTTGGCCCGGTCGGGGAACTTCAGGAGGTTGAAGTCGGCGTAGGGCACCATGACGTACTCGGCCTGCCCGCCGACCCATCCGCCCATATCGACATAGCCATACGCCGCGCCGGGCCGCGACTTGTTCACGTTCAGGCAGATGCCCGTCCGCCCTTCCTTGCAGTTGCGGCACCGCCCGCAGGCGATGTTGAACGGCACCGAGACGAGATCGCCCTTGTTGATGAAGAGCACGTCGCGGCCGGTCTCGATGACCTCGCCGGTGATCTCGTGGCCGAGGACCAGGCCGGCGGGGGCGGTCGTCCGCCCGCGAACCATGTGCTGGTCGGAGCCGCAGATATTCGTCGAGACGATCTTCAGCAGCACGCCGTGCTCGATCTTTTTGCCGTTGGTGGGATCCTCCAGCTTGGGAAAGTCGATCGATTGGACTTCGACAACGCCGGGCTTGATATAAGCAACGCCGCGATTTGTGGCCATGATTAGGTTACCCAGGGGATTTGTGAAAAGGGAATCAACGTCGAACGTAGGACTGGAAAAAGTGTATCGCGAAGGAACCAGGGGGACTAGCCCCCGACGAACATGGGCGGAGCGGCCGGGGCGAAGTGGGTGGTGGATAGTGAGAAGTGGGTAGTGTGGGGCGGATATCGGTGCAGCCCGCGGTCGGAGGTCCTGGGCGTGGGATTTTTTTTGCGAGCGTTGTCCACCGCAGATTTCCGCGGAAACTGGCATGTGTTTAATGAGAATCAGCTCGAATTCTATATAGCTGAACATTCGCAGATTTTTTGATGGAATTTGATGATGAAAAGAGGGCGGGGTTCCTTGTACACTTTGCGTGATTTACAAGCGTCGCAAGACGCGCAAAGGACAAGGAGGTCCCCGTCCATGTTTACGAGCATACCCTCTCTCGACCCCGTTCTGCAATGCCTGCTGCCTGCATTCACTCTGCCATCGTTCCAGACGCACATCGAAGTGTTGCTCGGTTGGGCGATGTGCCTGGGCAAGCGAACCGAGTTCGGCGTCTTTCAAGCCATCCAAGCCGATACGCCTATCTCCCGGAAAGAGCGACATCCGTTCGACCGCTTCTACAACTTCTTCAGTCGAGCGGCCTGGACCGTCCACGATCTGGCCCGCCAATTGGCCCTAGCCATTGTTGTCGCGCTCAACCCGCGCGACTTGTTGTATCTGGTCGTTGACGATACCTTGCTGCACAAGCGCGGCAAGCACGTCTACGGTTTGGGCTGGTTCCGCGATGCCGTAGCCTCGACGGCCAAACGGGTCGCGACCGCCAGCGGCAATCACTGGGTTGTCATCGGACTGGCGATTTGCATTCCCGGAACGAACAAGATTTACTGCTTGCCGATCTATGCCAAGTTGCATCTTGCCGGCAAGAATCACCCCAGCGAAGCCACGCTGGCCAAAGAAATGCTCCAGGATCTGCTGGCTTGGTTTCCCGATCGAAAGCTGGTTTTCATCGGCGACGGGGCCTATTCCGCGGGCAATCTCCTGGCCGATCTCGACCCGCGCGTGACCTACGTCGGCGTGATGCGTGCCGACGCGGCGATTTACGATTCGATCGTGCCCAAGCAATCCAAGAGCAAGCGTGGGCGAAAGCCGACGAAAGGTCCTCGTCTTCCGAACCCCAAAGAGGCGGTCAAGAAGGCCGACGGCAACCGCAGCGGAAAAGGGCCGTGGGTTTGGAAAACCGTCAAGGCGACGTGCTACGGCGTAACGCGCAAGTTGAAGGTGCTTTCCTTCCAGGCAGTCTGGCCCGAGGTGCGTGGGTTGTTGCCGATTCTTGTGGTATTGGTACGCGACCCGAAGGGCAAGTTCGCCGACAAGTATCTCTTCACCACCGATGTGAACGCCGAGTTGAGTTGGGTAATCTCCACGTTCTCGCGAAGATGGTCGATCGAGGTCGCCTTCAAAGCGAGCAAGCAGGTGATGAAGATTCAAGCCCCACAACACTGGTGCCGGCAGAGCATCGAGAAGCTGTCGCCCTGGGTGTGGATGATGCAAAGCGTGATCGGTCTGTGGTATATCACCGAGGGCCACAAACTTCCGCAAGCGCGGGCTGCGCGTCGGCGTTTC
The DNA here is from genome assembly GCA_963707295.1 of uncultured Planctomycetia bacterium. Classification (GTDB taxonomy): domain Bacteria; phylum Planctomycetota; class Planctomycetia; order Pirellulales; family Thermoguttaceae; genus JANXQG01. Next base: position 1,316,456 of record CAVPPL010000004.1, on the reverse strand, counting down.
GGCGACTGGGACACGGAATGGTCGCTCGCTCATATGCTCCGCATCCTGCGCGGTTATCCTCGCGAATACAATAAACACCAAGTCGGGCACCAAGGCCGACCTTCATGAATTACTTGTAGCCCTGGAAAACTACGTACATCTCGCCGTTTGACCGGCTTGAAAACTGCGAATGTTCAGCTTAAACACATTGCCATTTTCCGAGAAACATCGCGATCACCGCGCAAAACATTTTTCGCGCGAATTTGGCCGCCTGCCGAGGCGGCTTCGGCTGCCTGCTCGCGCCGCCCCCGCTTGCTTGCGCTTCGGGCTTCGATGCCTTGCTACCTGTTTTCTCTCCTCCAATTGCCAAACTAATGAAAAACAAACAACCACAAGACGTAATCCTATCTCCATCCTATCTCCGTCCTGTCTTCATCCTGGGTGCGTTCTAGGTGCGTCCTCTTCTTCCTTTGTCAAGTGCTTGTTTTTGAAGGGAATTGGGGATGTGTTTCCACACGTTGGACGGCTGCTTTTTCGATTGTATCGAAGAAGCGTTGTGCGCACACCAGCGTGTGGGGATCGGTTGAGGAGATTGTTTTCGTTTGACCCGTTCGAGCGAGGCTGTGCAGTAGCGCGCTTGGATAACTCCAACCTCTTACCTGAAACGTCCTGCCGTGAAGCAAGCGTCGAATTGGCTCTATAAGAGATTCCACGCCAAGCGGTGCTGCCGGTCCCTCGAAACTGAGTTTAGCGCTCCATGCGGGCGCGGGACGCACCCAAAAGGTGGCCGAGCAGCCCCAAGCTCGATTGGTCAAACGTTGACTTGCTCCTCGGTTAATTGACTTTGTTTCGGCTCGTCAGAGCCGCTTGATCATGCTACAGTTCATTGCCCGGAGAAACGGAAGCAGGCTCTGCGGGGACGCAACCTGCCAGGGATATCCGGGCCAAGGTGCGTCAAGGCACGACCGGCTCCGCAGGGATGATTGTCCTTCGGGGCCGGTTCTTTCTCTGCCCTTGAACACCTTGCCATTCCTCCAAAAATCCGCGGGGCGTCAGCCCCGCTCAAACCTTCTGCTTTCGCTTCTTCTGCTCCTTCTTGGCACGCTTCGCGGCGCGGCGAGAGTGCTTGACCGCCGGCGAAAACAGCCGCCGCGCGTCAAAACTCTCTTCGCCCACGCCCAATGCGTGCAGGCCCAAGGCCAGCTTCCGCATCACAGCCACCAGCGCCCGCGTGCCGCCTTTGGTGCGCTGGCCCTTCTTGACCGCATACCATTCCGCGATCCCGGCCGTCTGGACCAGACGCATGGCCGCAAAGAACAGCCAACGCCGCACGGCGCCGGGTCCGCGCTTGGTGATCTTCAATTGCCCCTTGTGGCGCCCGCTGCTGCGTTCCTTGAGGTTCAAGCCCATCGCCTTGCGGTACGCCTCGGCACAATGGTAGTTCCGCGGATCGCCCAGATGCGCCCACAGCACGCATGCCGTCGCCCAACCCACGACCGCTGCCTGACGGGCGATGATCGCGTGGCTTTGGGCCAGGTTCTCCAAGGTTGCCGCTGCTTTCTGGACCTCATGTTTGGCCGTCAATGCGGCTTCGGCATACTCTTGCATTCGCCGACAATCAATCGCCGTCTGCCGAACGCCGACGCTCCTGGCCGCAGCACCCACAAAGCGTTCGATCTTCTCGCTCTTGAGGTAATTGCGGCCCCAACCTTTCAATCGCTTGGCGGCGCCGCCATCGGCCGCCAGCGCTGCTGGGCCGCCGTACTGGGCGAGGGCTCGCAGCAAGGTTTCGGAGTTGAGTTCCAAATACTGCGTCGCTTCCGGCCAGTGCCGCGCCAACAGTGCTTCCAGGCGCCCCAGCCACAGCATCCCAATCCGCTGCTGCGCGTCGGCCCGTTCGACCCAATAGCGCAGCTCCTGGTCGAACTCCGCCGGCGGTTGGTACGGCCAAGGAGACGACTTCCCCATCGCCGCCAACTCCGCCACGATCGCCGCGTCCTTGCCGTCGTGTTGGGAAGGAACGCCATCGAAGATCTCCGCGTAGTCATGCACCGCCTTGCCGCTGACGCGGTGGACCACGAGCCCGGCGTCGGTCAACGCCTGGCGGAGGGCGTCGCCGTAGGTGCCCGTCGATTCCATGGCGATCAGCAGCGGCCGGCCTTGCGCCAAGTCTCGCAATCGGTCAACCAACACGGGAATCTCCTCGGGAGTCTTGGTGCGCCATGGCCGCTCGAAATCGCCGCTTTGCCACCGCGTCACGGCCAGCGATTCTGACTTGGCCACGTCGATTCCAACGACGGCGGGCACCGCTGGCTTATCCACTACCAACGATTCAATCGAAACCTGCTTGACATCGACCGAACGATACGCTTCTCTTTTCATAGGGGACGACCTTTTATACGTGGCGTTGATGGACTTAGAACCGTCAACCTTACCACTCTTGAGGCGTCCCCTGTTCTTTTTGACTATAGCCAACTGGGTGCGTCCTGGCTCGTAAAGCCCCAAGAAAAACAGGCGAATTCGCGATCATTTCGAAAACGAGAAAAACTTCGGCCGTTAACGACAATCAGGAAACATTGATTACGCAAATAATCACTAATCCTTGCTTCGCCTCAGCCGAAAGAAGGGAGGGACGGCGAAAAGTGTGCAGTTTTGTGCAAAAGTGTGCAACTCGGCAGTTTTGTTAATAGCGGTGAAGTTTGTGCTTTATGCGAACGCCGAGCGAAGCACCTACCTTGGCAAGGTAACCAAATCCGCGACTTTCGGTGCAATCGACACGCATGGTCGGCCGATAGCTGATTAGGAGCGCCCATGTTCCATAGAGGCGGCAGTTTCCCTCATTTCCCGCAATTTGAGGGGAGTTGTGATGTTATGCAGGAGTCGACCCATGCAAGTGAAAATCTACGTTCCCAAAGTCATCGAAATCCCCAGCGAGTTCCTCCCCGCACTAGCTAAGCGGGCCGCCGACAGCTTGGGCGAGAAGGCCCATGATGTTTCCGCGACGCGCGGCCATCTGGTTCGACAAGCCGTCCAGGACGGGCTGTTGCGCGAGATGGACGACCTGATCGGCGCCGACGGCACGGTCGACCTGGTTTGCGATCCCGGCATGGAGATTCCGCTGGAGCTGGAAAACCGCACGCTGACTCTGGCCGAACTCTTGGACGCGCTACAGTACAAGCGAAGCTGGTCCGAGGTGAAGGGCAAAGAAGCCGCCTGATGCCGATCGAAGCGAGAATGAGCAGTTTCGGACCGAACTCGCGAAACGCCGATCGCGCGGCCGCGGACGAGGTAATGCAACGGCCGCTAGGGACGCTCGCGTTTTGAGCGAAGACGGCCGCGGCGCCACGAGGCCGTCCAGCGTCGTCATGCCCCGCGCGAATACGGACTTGGCCGCAATGCTTGCCCGCGACGGCACATTGTGCGCCCGGCCGCTGCCTGTGCAAAAAGCGGCCGCCGCGCAGCCGGCGACGGATATGCTCGCGACTTCGCCTCAGCCGCCCGTCGATGCGGAGTTTGCTCGCTTGATTGAAGTTTGGCCGTCGCTTTCCGCGAGCGCTCGAACGGCGATTGTCGCCATGGCCTATGAGGCGGTCGCCGACGAAAAGTGAGAGGCCGGACATGGATCTATCGATCGGTGAAAGAAGCTCCGCCGTCAAGGGGACTGCCAAGTCCACCATCCGCTGCGGGCTCTGCCGCGAAACGATCGAGCTGGAGAGCAACTTTCGCCCAACACCCACGGTATGCCCGCACTGCGGGCTGAACTTCACTTTCGATCCGCAAAAGCAGCCGCTGCCGGTAAGCGGGATGCGGCTGAATTGGTCCGAAGTCGCCGCGGCACAAGCCGGCGACTCACATCGGTCCCGTGAGACGACTCGACATCGACTGCACAATGCGCATGCTTCCAAACAACTTGCCGCGCTGCCGCCACGGACGAACTTCATGGCCTGGGCAGGCACGCTCGCACTTGCATTAGCGGGACTCTTGACGCTGTTAAGCTGGTTCCGCAGGTAGGAACAGTGCTCGGTAGGGTGCGTGGAGCGAATCGCCGTGGAAAATGGTGGGTTTTGCACGGAGTCAACAGGGCTGGAACGCCACACCGTGGTTTTTGCTGATTCGCGCAACGCACCATCCGGCAAGGACTTCCGTGCTCCACCCAGTAAACCTTCGTCCAAGGCGTGGTGGGGGTGATTTGCGCGGAGCGTAGCGCAGTTCAGGTGAGTAGTTCGTAAGCGAGGCGACACATGCCTTTTCAAGAGGTGTCGTGCGTGGCAAGGGCCAGCGAGTTGCGACGTTGCTCAGTCATCGTCCAGGGAAGAAACTGAGCGATTTCCTCGGGAGCCGTTCCGCCCGCCGCGGCACAGCTTTCAAGATACCACGTCAGCCACGAGCGCGGGTTCAGTCCGCAACGGCCGATGGTGGCGAAGAGCGAAAAGAGCATCGCTGCCAGGCGACCGGACCATAAGGCGCCCGAGCCATAGTAGTTCTTCCGTCCTACCGCGGGACCGCGATTGGCGCGCTCCGAGGCGTTGTTGTCCAGCGGAATGCGCAGGTCATCCACGAACCGCGTCAGCCCGGACCAATGCTCTTGAAGACTGACCAGGGCCCTGCGGCAAGGTTCGTGGAGTCGCGGATCGGCCAGTTCCGCGGCGGCTTGCCGTTGCATCCGGGCAAGCGATTGACGCATCGCCGCGTCGGCGGCGCGAAACTTCGTGCTTTCGGGCTTGCATGCCAAGCGCCGCCGTTGGTGATGATACACCGCGCGGATGCGCTCCAGCCAAGCCAAGGCCCACGGTTTCAATTCGTCCCAGCCCTTGCCGACTTCGACGAAATCCCGTCGCACGTGAGCCCAGCAGAACGCCAGGGTCACGTTGCCGCGTTTGACCTGCGCCATGGCCTTGTATCCGGAGTAGCGATCGACCATCAACGTCAGGCAGGCATCGGCGGCGAAATGGCCTTCGGGCACGTCGTGACTGCGCGAGGGATCGAGTCGGAACACCACGCTGTCTTCGCTGAGGAAGACCCACAGCCACCAGCGATGGCCGATCTTGCCTTCCTGTTCGATGAAAACCAGCCAGCGGGTCTCGTCGGCCTGCGCGAAACCGGCTTGGGCGCGATGCGCCAACAACTCGTCGTAGAGCGGCTGAAACAGCCTTTCGAGGTGTTGCAGTCCGCCGCTGACCGTGCCGGCCGCAAGGTCCAGTCCGCGCAGCCGCCAGGCGGCAAGCTGCCGTTCGATCGGCTCATGGCTGAAGTATTTGCCCAGCAACAGTTCGGCCCAAACCGACACGCCCAGCAGTCCCTTGGGTATCAGCTTCGCGGGCGGCGGCGCGACGAGCGTCCGCGGGCCGCGGCAGTTGCACGTGCGTCGATAACGCCGCCGGCGGGTCCGTCGTCGATAAGCGCGGACATTGATTTCGAGTTGTTCCGAATCTTCGCTGCCGTTGGGCGTACATGGCCGACCGCAACGAGGACAGCAAGTGTCCTCGGCGGGCAGTTCGATCAACTCCTCCACAACCGGCAGATGGCTGTAATCGCGGCGCGGAGGACCGGGTTTGCCTTTCCGCTGCCCGCGCGGCTTGGGCGAGAGGGATTCGCTGTCGGCTTCTTCGCCCGGCAGATGGTTGGAGCGATCGCGGGAGGCGGAGTGCTCGCTTTTTTGGCCGTAGAGTCGGGCTTGGAGTTGGCGGACTTCACCCCGCAGTTGTTCGTTTTCGGCTTCCAGCTTGGCGATCCGTCCCACCGCATCCGCATGGCGCGACTTCCAATAGCCGGCCTCTTGCCGCAGGATCAGATTCTCCCGCCGCACCTCCGCCAATTCCTCACGCAGCGAGGCAACCTCCTGCTTCAGCTCCTGGACAAACTCCAGCAACTGGGAGGTATTGCTGCCCCGCCGATCCAAAACAACCTGTCCGCTCATAGCGAAACAGCTTGTACTACGGCATGGCGATCCTCGCCAGATCAGAATTTCAGCAGAAACACGGGTTGGACGAAGGTTTACTCCACCCACCCTACGATGCCCAAATCGCTCCGCTCACTCCCGCGATAAGCCCCAGCACAACTGTTACGGCCACATAGAACGCATAGTGAAAGAATCCGTTGGCGGTTTCCAAGTCGAACGAAAACTTGCCCGCCATGCCGCCGACCACGAAAAACGGCGGAGCAATGAAGAGCCACATGAAAAGTTCAATCGGCGTATCTTTGAATAGCACGCCGCGAATATAAGCGAAGACTCCCCAAAGCAGCACGTAAACCATACCGCAAATCGCTGCACGGATATAAAGCTCCTTGCCGCGGTAGGCTCCAACTCGACGTCGCGGAGAACTGCGTACGCTGCCACTGCCAGCAGAGGCGCGAACAGCAGCAGGCCCACGCCGCAAAGAACGATCTGCTTCATGCTTCCCGGCTCGGCGGCCATCAAGCGGATCGCCACGGCGTAGGCGATGGCCGCAACACTTGCACCGGCGACGGCCGCGATCCTCAGCGGCGTGATCCGCGTTTTTTCGCGGGCAATAGGTTTCAGCAACAGTTTACCGGTCGTGCTCTTACCGCCGCCGCTGAACTCGGCTGGCGCGTGGACCGTGACTTCCGGTTGCTTCTGTCCGACCGTGATCTTCGTCTTGCAATGAGGGCAGGGACCTGTCTTGCCGGCGAATTTGTCGTTGACGTTGAAACTCTTCTTGCAGCCAGGGCAGGAAACCAGAATAGGCATGAGGGGGCTCGTCAGCGGTGTGAAATCACGCGTTCCATTACTAGTTTCGCATAATCTGCGGGCTCTCGCAACCATATTGTTTCTCACCAGAAGGTGAGCTAACATAGTTTTATGATCGAATTCCTTTGCCCGAACGAACACAAGATCCGCTGCCCCGACGAAAAGGCGGGGCGTCAGGCGAAGTGCCCGAAATGCGGCGTGAGCTTTCGTATTCCCACGCCGGAAGAGTTGACCGTCGGCGCATTGACGATCGCCAATTCGGCGGAGGACGAGGCGACCGACGTTTCCGCGGCCGCGCATTCCCCTGGCGGCAGCGGAATGCCGCCGGCCGTCGCGGCATACGCCCCAGCCCCTGCGGCCCATAATAAGGAACGGCAGATTGAGTTTCTCTGCCCCAACGGGCACCATCTTCACGGCCCGGCCACTCTGCAAGGCCGGGCGGGAGAATGTCCGGAGTGCGGCTCTCGCTTTCGCATTCCCGTTATCGACGAGCCCGAAGTTTCCCCGGAGCCACTGCTGGAACCACAACTGGCGGTCGATGCGGACATTCCGCTGGAGGACGAGGTATCGCTCCATTCCGGCGTGCGGTCTGGGCATGCCGCGGCCGTTGACGCGGAGCCGCTGGAGTTCCTGCAAGTCCTCGATGCGCCCGAGATGGGACTGCCCAGCGTCTCCACCAGAGCGGGCGTGCATCCGCTGGCCGCGCTGTTCATCGAGCTTTGGGCCGCCCGCGATGAAAGCAGCCGCGTCGAGATCCACCTGGAAAGCGGCAGCCTCGTCGTGCCCGACGGCTATCTCAAATCGCATTCGCAGCACGATTACGCCGTGCTGGTTGCCAAAGACCCCGACGGGCGATCGACGGTGACTATCGTGCCCTGGAACTCGATCGCTCGGATCATCCTGCGGGCTCAATGACGTGCCGGGCGAAGTCGTGAGATAGCGCTCGGCTCATAAAAGCAACAGGCGCCGACGAATCGACGCCCTGCCAGTTTGCACCAAAGTTTGCACTAACTCTCGGCAAACCGGGTAAGCTGGGCTCGATCCTAGACAAGGCGACCGGAATAGGGGGGAAGGCTACGAAGCCGGGACCATCGCCGTAAGTGCTTATCTGGTCAAAGAAAAAGACCCGCTGACAGTCGCTGTCAACGGGTCTTCTAATGTGGAGCGGAGGAGGTTCCTCGCGCAATTGATGTAAACTGTTGATACATAAGCACTTATCGTCGTTTGATGTTTTGCCAAATTGCCCAAATGCGCCACGAAATCCGCCCATCGACCGTAAGTGGTGGTACTGTATTTGTGGTACAAGTCATGGCTGCTTCAGCCTCCATTCGATAGGCCATCTGCTTCACCTTACCTTTCGGCTCGGTGGCAGCTTCGTTTCCGTGTCGTGCTGGTATCTAAACCAGCGAGACCTAGAGAGACGGGGATTTGCGTTCATTTTCCATACGAATTCTAACCTTTTCGTCACTACCCGAATAGGGTCTTATTCGCCCTTGCCGCCGTTACATTCCCGCCCCGATCACGCCAATGAAATAGAGGCGAGGTCAAAATGGGATTTCAAATAGCGATCATCCTTCTGGCAGTGATTATGGCTTTACTGGCCGTGGCCTGGGGCGCAGTTTCCAAGGGACGATTCCTCGCTGTCGGCCTTGTTGCCTTGGCGGTGGCTGGGCTAGGTGGACTGCTCTCGTACTACGCAGCGATTGAAACCCGATCCGTGCCGTGGGCCGTTGCCTTCGGGGTCGTCGCCATCGCTTCGGCAGCGGTCGCGGTTCGGCACCTATTGGGAGAAAGGATCGGGAGACATGAAACCTGAACGCCAAATCTTGGTCGCCGCACGATGGACCGCCCGCGTCGTCGGTACGCTGATCCTTGCCCTGATCCTCGCCCTCGCCATTGGCGAAGGCGTCCACCCCGCTCGGATGTTTGAGTCGCTTCGAGTCGGCCTGCTCACCGTCGCCATGCTGACGATGATCGCGGGGCAAATCTCTGCCTGGAAATGGGAAGTCGGCGGTGGCCTTTTGATCTTGGGCAGCTATGTCCTCTTCGCGGTCGTGAACCAGGGTGTTCCGCTCAACGCCGTGTTCGGCCCTTGGCTCTTGACGGGCCTGCTGTACTTGGGGTGCGGGTGGCTGAAGGGCCAAGCGGTTCGGCTTACTTTGCCGTCGTGAATCACGCCTTCGGATCAATTTGGTCATCGGGCCGATGTTCGTGGTGGGGCTGGTGAATTCGGGATGCGGGTCGCGGCGACCTTTCTCCTGGCCGTCTTTTTTCAAAAAATCAGCCCGACTAGGGCTTGACAAGACGTTAAAGTCCGACTTTAATTGCGGGCTGACAATTTAGTTCCTCCAACGCACGCAGAAAATGCGTCGTTCCAAAGGGCGAAAAACTGCCTTGCGGAACATGAACGGCGTCTTCGGACGCCGCCACTAAAGCCCCCTCTGTGCGGCCTCGCACGGCGGCGGGTCGGCGTGGTCTGCCTCGCGGCCTGCGGTCGCCTCTGCCTCTCGCGGAGTCGGCTCGATGCGGTCGGTGTACTGGCCTTCGTGTCGGTTCGTCGTCTTCCGTATCGCGTGTCGTGTCGCAGTGGTTGGGACTCGCGTTGAGTCCCTCGTTTTTGACTCGTAGGAGGATTTAGTTATGGGAAGCCATTGCGCATGAATTGTCTCCTGATGAACCACGGAACCGCGAAACTCGTCGCCAGCAAGTCATCGACTTCTGGAACGACCTTCGCACCTGCGGTGATTCAGGTGAAACGACCTGGGACGTGTTAGAGCCATTGGAGCGGCAAGCGACAGAGTACCTTGACGACGACCCGCCCGATCTTAGGGCGGCGGAATCAATTACGGCCTATGCCGCACTCTTGATTGCTGGTTGCGACAATGCCTAACACGTCCCTAAACCAAATACAACTGGCGAAGGCCATATCATGATACCTCTCGGCAAGACAGCGCGACATTTGCGGGAATCTATTGGGCTGACCCAGCGTGCCGCTGCGGAGCAACTCGATATTTCCGTCGTCCATCTCTGCAATATCGAGAATAATAAGTCCATACCATCGCCAGCATTATTGGAGCGATTCCGCGAGCTTTGGAACGTGGACCTCTACATGCTGGCTTGGTGCCTTCACGGCGATTTGGAAAAGTTGCCAAAGGCCGTCCGCAAGCCGATGGCTGATTTAGCAAAAGCGTGGCGCGAGCAACTTGGTTCGGTGATCGCCCGCAAATCGTAAGGATGCCCCTTCATGCTCAACATCCGACAACCAAAGCATCTTGCCCGCCATTTGGGCGTATCAGTCGAGAGCCTGATGGCGGTTGCGGAGTCGGTGTCGGATTGGTGCGAAGAATTGGAATTGCTCGATCCCGCCAAGCCGAACAAGCAGCGGACAGTCCTGAATGTCACTGGCCTGCTTCGGAAAATGCAGGCGAAGATGCTTCGGCAAGTGCTTTTGCCCAAATTGGCCGTCTCGGATTTCAGTCATGGCGGTGTGCGGGGCCGTCACATCAAGTCGAACGTGGAGCAGCACATCGAATCCAAGTTCGTCTTTACCGCTGACATTTCAGATTTCTACCCGACCATCACCCACATGCGGGTCTATCGCCTGTTCACGGAGGGTTTCGCTTGTTCCCCCGAAGTTGCCCGCATCTGCACCATGCTCTGCACCTACAAGCACCGCCTCGCACTTGGCCTTATCACCAGCCCAATACTTGCCGACCAAGTAATGCGGCCCATCGACGCTCGGATCGGCGGCCTGTGCCGTGACGTTGACTTGGTCTACACTCGCTACGTTGACGACATAGCCATTTCGGGATCGTTCGACCTGAAGGAAAGTGGCTTCTCGGCTCTGGTTCAACGCATATTGGCCGAACACGGCTTCAAGGCCAATCCGCTCAAGCATTGCTTCGGGCGACTGGCCGAGGGTGTCCCAATCACAAAGATCAGGGTGAAACACGGGCATCTTGACGTTCGGAAGGAGTACGTTGAGGAATTGGAGCGGCAGATTGCCGACGCGACGGTCCTTGCAACGGGAGGCGAATTCCAGGGGCCGTATTATACGCAGTCCCAGATTTTGGGCCGTGTTCAGTTCGTGTGTTGGATCAATCGAGGTCGCCGCCAAGCCTTGCTGCGGAAATACCGAGCCGTTCCGTGGCGGAAGGTGAGCGAAGAGGCTCGGCGGCGCGGCCTAATCGCTACAAAGAAATCGCTGCGGAGGCGTCCATCGTCGTTGCGACGAATGTTCGGGTCGCCAACTTGCCCGCATAACAACCAAACAACCTAAAAGGAGATACCCGTGTATTGGCTTCTCGGAACCCCCAAGAATGTCAACGAACTACGAGTGCTAAAAAGCGCGGTGGCGGCGACGAATCGCCAGCAGGTTCCAATCGCCATCATTGACGACGAAGATTTCACTTACTTGGACATATTGCAGCGGCACAACTTCCTTCTCAAGCAGTTTCGAGACATTGAAGACGTTCGGACGATCCACACCTATCCTATCGTCTTGTGCGATATCAAAGGCGTGGGCAAGCACTTCCAAAGCAAGTTTGAAGGTGCTCATCTGATTGGCGAGATTCGTAAGCATTATCCTGCCAAAGTAATCATTGCCTATACGGGGCATCAGTTCGACGCCTCCTACAATAGATATTTTGCGATGTCTGATTTCTTGCTGAAGAAGGACATTGATAGCGATGAATGGATCGAGAGCCTGGATGCGGCAATTCAAACCGCCAGTGATCCGATCATCCGTTGGAAACGGTTGCGAAACTACCTGCTTGAGAAGGACATTCCGCTCACGCACCTGATGAAACTGGAAGACGATTACGTTACAAAAATGAGCAAACACGAAGACAAGTTCCCAAGCGGCAAATTACTCATCGGCCTTCCTGATGATGTGAAAGATATCCTCGTTGACTTCACCAAAACCATGCTCGTAAAAGCCATTGCAGGATAATCGCGTGGACTTGCATCCTTTCCCCTACGTAGTCGATCCTTCCGAGGAGCCACGAGATGGTTTTCTGTTTTCAGCGCCAGCGTTTTGCGCGAAAGCAAATCGGACGCGGTGTTCGCAACACTATTGCGATATCGTGGACAAAAAGGGCGTGCATGTTTGCCCGTTCGGGTATTCGAGCTACGTGACGGAAGTTGACGGAAAGCCCCTAATTTACACTGGACTCAGGATTTCGGGGCATGTGGATCGCAAGAAGCTCAAGAGAAGGCGGGGTGGCTATCCATCGCCCAAGATCACACTCTCGGATTTTGAGAAATCTTTGCGCACAGTTGACGAAGCTCGCAAGGCGCTATTGAGCGAGCGGCAGCGAATTGAACTATCGACTGAACAAGACGCGAAGGCATTGGTGAATTCAACATTGCATGAAATACGAAAACTTAACGCTGAGATTAAGAATCAGGCTGAGCAGGTTCAGCACCACCTTAAACACCATCGCAGTGGCGGCCATGATTATGTCGATTACAGAGTGGACAATATATTTAACACCAGTTCATTGATATCGACGCGATTGAACTCTTATGACTTGTCCGTGAATCCCGATCTATTGCTCGCGGATCAGAAGAGGCCCATCGGCGTGTTCAAGAAGTTCCAGAAAATTGCGCATTGCATGAATGCCGCGTCGAGAAAGAAAAAAATCAGTATTAAGTTATCTGGTGACTCGCATCACACAGTAGACGGATACCAGTTTTTTGAGATTCTTCCCTTTTTGCTTGTCGAGAATGCGATGAAATTCTCGCCTGAGAACCAAACGATAGCGATTGACTTCTACGAGGAGCGAAAGTCGTTGGAGGTAGTCGTGTCTTCCTATGGCCCGTGCTTAGAGCCAGGGGAGGAAACGAGGATATTCGAGAAGGGCTATCGCGGAAAATATGCGTCACAAGTAGCATCAGGAACAGGGGCAGGACTGCATCTAGCAAAAATGATCTGCGACTGTCACGATATAGCAATTGATGCAGAGTCACGGCAGGAACATCTAGTGACTGTCGGTAGTGTTCCGTACTGCGATTTTGTCGTGACGCTACGGTTCTGATTCATACGACAAAATGCAGTCTGCGTCCACAACGCCCGCCTCCTACAATTCATTCGGAGGGCCGCTATGCCGAACAAACCTCCGACCCTGAACCGTTTCCCGCTTTTTGGTCTTTTCGCCCATCAGGCCGCTCGGCACATGGGCTTTGATGAAGACGATGCTCGACTGCTGGGCTACTCTACGGCCCTACTCTACGCGATCTTCAAGGCCAAGGCCCAAGCCAAGAAATTGACGGCTGAAAAGAAAAAGGAACTGCCCAAGGAGATTGAAGCCAAGACGAAGACGCTTCAATTCGGCGGGCAGGAGTTCCAAGTTATCTTTGGCAGGGGCAAGAAGCTCCAGCAAACGGTCGTCGGCCACGAAGTTCATGATGCCGAGGAATACGATTCTCAAATCAAGGCGAAGTTTCCTGATGGCTGGTACGACCGTCTCGCCAAGGCATTCGCCAAGTACCTCAAGGTCCACGATTCCGAGGAGTTGAACAAGGGGAGCGCATTGTTCAATCTTTACAAAGCGTGGCGGGACGAAAACAAGGTCGGATTCAATCGCGTGGACTTGGAGAAGTTGGCGTCGTGGCTTGAGGAACGGACGGGGTAGAAGCGTCTTCGTTCTCTATTCTTGCGGGGACGCCTTTGCAGCGGGATAATGAATCCGTGGTGGGAGGACCACCCCGCCCGCTCTTCGCCCAAATAGGAAAGGAACCGAGCCATGAAAGCGGCCTTCTGCATCCTGACGTTTCTGGTCATCGTGGGCTTCGCCACCCAAGCGAGAACTGCCGAACCGTCGCCGCAACAGAAAAAGCAGGCCGACGACGCCAAGAAACAGTTGGATGAGGAAAGGAAGGTAGAGAATTCAATCGGGAAATTGGGGGGAAGTGCCTTCTCTCAGTGCCCGTGGGTGGACGGCCTGATGGTGATTGTCCATAAGGAACAGTTCACGGACGCTGATCTGGAACGTCTCGCTCAATTCCCGCAAATCCTCGGACTCGATCTCAGCCGCACTCAAGTCACGGATGCGGGCCTGAAACACCTGAAGGTCTTCACGAAGCTCCGCAGGCTCGAACTGAACGAAACGAAAACCACGGACACGGGCTTGGCACAAATCAGCGGTTTGACCGACCTCGAAAGATTGTTCCTCAACGACACGAAGATCACGGATAAAGGGCTAAAGCATCTTGAAGGGCTGACCAAGCTCGAATGGGTCTATCTCAACGGAACGCAAATAACGGACGCGGGATTGGATTCTCTCAAAATACTGCCCAAGCTCGTTTGGCTGGAACTTGAACATACGCGAATTACCGACGCGGCATTAGAGAAGCTGAAAGGGCGGACGAAGTTTGAGCGACTCTGCCTCGACGGCACCAAGATCACGGATGCGGGTTTGGCTCATCTTGAAGGGATGACACAACTCGAATTGCTGGACATTAGAGACACCCAGATCACGGACGCGGGATTGGAACACTTGAAAGGTCTCAGCGGACTTCACTGGCTAGACCTCAACGGCAGTCGCATCACTGGGGCTGGCGTGCGGAAGTTCAAGAACTCGCAGCATGGATGCACAATCAACGAATCCGCGATGTTTGGCGATGACGGTGCCCAGGCTCTTGCCCGTCGAGGCCAGGAATTTGCGGAAAAGGGCGAGTTCGACAGAGCCATTGCAAACTACACCGAAGCGATAAAGCTCTGCCCCGACTACGCCTACGCATTCTGTCGGCGAAGCAGCGCATGGCTGAGCAAAGGCGAGTATGGCAAAGCCTTGGCCGACTGTGACCAAACCATAGAACTCGACCCCCAGAATGCCGATGCCTACTGTAACCGAGGAATCGCCTGGGCCGCGAAGGGCGAAAATGACAAGGCAATTGCCGACCTTACCCAAGTAATGCAGCTCAATCCCCTGAATGCCTTCGCTTGTACCAGCCGAGGCGTTGCGAGGGCGAGGAAGGGCGAGTACGAAAAAGCCATTGCCGACCACACGGAAGCCATCAAGCTCTATCCCAACTTCCCCGAAGCGTATGCCAATCGAGGCGATGCCTGGACGCATGAAGGTCAGTACGAGAAGGCCATAGCCGATTACGGCCAAGCAATAAAGCTCGATCCCAAGGACGCGAGAGCATACAACGCCGTCGCGTGGGTGCAGGCAACTTCTCCTGACGCGAAATCCCGCGATGCGAAGAAGGCTATCGAGAATGCAACGAAGGCGTATGACTTGAGCGAAGGCAAGAACTGGGTCTACAAAAGTACCCTTGCCGCCGCGTATGCCGAGAGCGGCGAATTCGAGAAGGCCAAGGAATGGCAGGCGAAGGCCATCGAATTGGCGGCGACCGACAAGTCGGTAACGGCGAAGAATAAAGCCGACGCTGCTTTTCGCTTGGAACTTTTCAAGCAAGGAACGCCGTACCGCGAAAAGACAAAGGCGCGTTGAACATTTTTCTCATGATGGAAGCGCCGTCTACCAATATCTTCGCCATTCTTCTCTCGACCGTCAAACTCTTGGTGGCCGTGGTAGCCGTCCCATTCTTGTTCCTTGCAGCCATCAGCATCATCTCGATTCTTACGACGGCGGGGTCATCGAAGTATGCCACCCTGATCGCACTGATCGTCTTGCTGGGAGCGATTGGGCTAGTGTATCGCTTCTGGCAACAGCAATTCGTGCCAGATCAAGCGGACAGCAACGAGTCGCCCTCAAGATCGTTTTCGTCCGCATATTGGCCTGCCACGAAAACGGCACTGCTTCAGCAAGGCATTGTGTTCATCCTATCCGCATTGACGTTGGACATGGGACAAACCTTCTGCGAAGCCGTGACCGCCATCGGGGCCTACTGGCTTGCCTATGGCATTATCGTTGTCCGCCGTCCAAGTTCGCCCACGCGGGGCGATATATTTTTGATTCGATACGGTTTCCTGCTCATGTTCTGTTTTGCCGTGGCGGCATTGCCGTTTGTCGGAAGAGCACTAGGTCGTTGGTAATCCTTCCATGAAGACTTTCGACGAACTTCTAAACACGCAAGAGCCAGGGTGGGCCGTGGTCCAAGGCTGGCTGCGTGAGGCGACCAATCCTGTCGAAGTCTTGCCGCCCGTCGAGGCCAATCGAAAGTCAGCCCTCGTCGCCATTCAGGTGACGACGCGATCCCCGATGGGCGCGATTATCTACGAAACGGGCGGCATTCTCGTTGACCACGGCTGGATTAGGATACTTGGCTCAGGCTGCGAACGATTGCCACGATCCTTGTCTGAGTGGAACAAGGGCGCACGTTCAAGGAGTATGTCGATCAATCGCCATTTCTGCTCGTTGCCGACGACGTGATCGGCGGCTTTTTCGCCATTGACGGCGGCGGATTGGGCGGCAAGGTCGGTTCGATGTTCTACTACGCCCCCGACAGCTTGCGGTGGGAGGCGATGGACATGGGCTACTCGCAGTTCGTCTACTGGTGCTTTACGGGCGACACGGCCAAGTATTACATTGATTATCGTTGGAGCGGCTGGCAGGACGACCTGAAGAATCTTCCTGGCGACAAGGTATTCGGCTTCGTTCCGTTACTTTGGGCCAAAGCGGAGAGCCTAGAAAGTCGTTCCCGCAGACCGATTCCGATTGCCGAACAGTACGATCTCCAATTCGATATTGCCAAGCAGCTTGGTGGCTAAGTCAATCGAAGCAATGTACGAGCAATTCACTGATCGTGCCCGAAAGGTCATGCAACTCGCCAATAAAGAGGCGCAGCGGTTCAATCACGCCTATGTCGGCACCGAACACATTCTGCTTGGACTCGCAAGTGAGGGAACTGGCGTGGCTGCGAACGTGCTGAAGAATCTCGGTGTCGATCTCCGTGAGATACGCATTCAAGTGGAGAAGCTCGTTCAAAGCGGTCCTGACATGGTGACAATGGGCAAGCTGCCGCAGACGCCCCGTGCCAAGAAAGTGATCGAATATGCAATCGAGGAATCGCAACTCCTCCACCACAATTACGCGGGCACCGAGCATATCCTGCTCGGTCTGCTCCGCGAAGAGGAAACCGTCGCTGCCCAGGTACTCATGAACCTCGGCCTGCGATTGGAGGATGTGCGAGCGGCGGTTCTGGCGATTCTGGGGCAGTCCTCTGAACACGAAAAACGGGAGTTGGAGTTTCGCAAGTGCCACACAATGCGCCGCACCGTATCATCTGCTCAAACCTTTTTCATGAAGTGCGTCTTTCCACCCATTTGGATCGGCTTGTTCGGTATGGGCACTTGTGCGTTGTGGTTCGGCGCACTTCAAGGACGCAATGGCCCGCCCCCTGAGCCAATGAAATGGATATTCCTGGTGACTTGGCTTGTCGGTAGTGGTTTTATCCTCTGGTTCTGCGGTCGCATCAAACGATTGCAGGTGGACGACGAGGCCCTTTACGTCTCGAATTACTGGTCGGAAGTGCGCATCCCGCTTGTCGAAGTAAGTCATTTCACTCGAAGCCGTTGGATCAACCCAGCCACGGTCACAATTCATCTACGGGATATGTCTCCTTACGGCGAACGTATCGTTTTTATTCCCAAGGCTCGATGGTTTCCGTTCGGAAGCCATCCCATCGTTACCGAGTTGCAGGCATTGTGCGACCGAGCGCAAGGCAAGGAAGGTACGGGCACGGCATCATGAGTTATCATTCTTAAAGCGAGAACCGCTCATGCCAGTCCGTCAACTAGCCCTGCTCATCGGCCTTTTCTGTCTTTGTCTGGCAATCGTCGGCCTTGCGTGGGCAAATGGAAGTCAACTCTATCTGTTCCTTCCTAGCCGTCGTCCGAGACTCCCGCCAACGCATCCAGGCGTAATCCTTTTCTTCCTCGTTGTCAGCGTGCCCGTGACGTATTGGCTGCGGCAGGACGGCGTGTATTACTTCATCGTGATTACTGCGGGAATGCTGCTCGGCACTGCGATGGGCTTCTATGTCTACCATTGGACGCCATCATGGGCGCAGCATCTCTTGGCCGTCGCCATGATCGCCACGAGCATTTACGCTTGGAAACAGAAATACTATTTTGAGGATTGAAATGGCCGAATTGAAACTCCCCGTTGTCAAAGGCAAGTCGAGCCACTGGCCCAAAAAGCCACTTTGCCCGATCTGCGGCAAGAACAAGGTCTTCGAGCCGCACTCGATGGCAATTCTGGCTGCGGGGGCCATGCTGATGGATCGGGCGAAAGACAGCGGCAGCATGTCCGACGACCTTGATGGCTTCCTTGCACTACACTGGCATGGGGCGCATGATGGAGGAAAAGGAAAAGACCGCGACGTGTTCTGCGGCGTCGATATCGTCCGTGATGCCTTTGGAGGCCAAGCTGATCTGTACTTCTGCTCGACCAAGTGCCTGCGAACGTTCCTCAACACCTGCGTTGATGAACTCGAACGAAAAGTGGCCGAAGCAAGATCGCCCAAGCGACAGACAATAAAGAGGCCAAGCCGTAGATGAAGATAGCAGCCTTCTTCGTCGTCGCAATGATTGTGGAAATTAGTTCTTCGTCGGCTCAACGTGGAATCCTGACCGATCATAGATGATCTCTTCGCCTTTCAGCATAAAGCGCACGCGGGCCTTATCCTGCTCGACCACAACCTTGGCATTCTTAATCTCCTCAAGCGGAATGACAGGAAGCCCTTGAATCCCCAACTCTTGCTTCTTCAGAGTGGCAATTCCGTGTCCCGAACTTTGCCCACTGCTCCACCAGTCAGAGCCGTAGATGGAGTCGTCCATGACCCGTATCTGAACCTTGACCTGATTGTTGTCGATCTGTAGCGTGGCAGCATAACGGATCGCGGTCTTCCTTTCCGCTAGCAACTTCGTCTGCTCCTCTATGAACGCATCCCATTCGGCATCGGGTATGAATCTCCGCGTTCCGCTCACAAACAGAACCGTATGCCCGCTTTCTGCCAAACGCCCGCCGTTGTGGTCCAGTCCGATCTTGTCCCAGAAAAGTGCGAGGCTATAATCGTCGTCCAAACTCAAGCCCTCGACGTAGTGCCAGCCGCAAGTATCAGGAGTCAGTAATTCACCCCGTTCGAGGATTTCCTTTACGACGGATTCGGGCACCGTCCTGCCGCGCAAAAGGCGTTCGTCGGCCAGCGGTCCATATTCTGCCGTTTCTCGATAGAGCAAGCTCATGGACGCTTCGGGGGTCGCCTCACCCGCAGGGAAAGCCCCGTCATGCCTCATCGCATAATCACGAAGCGCACCGTGCAGGCAAAGGTCGCAGCAATGGCTCATCCCGTAGGGATAATGATGTTGCCACCAAGCGTAGCCGAGAATGAAAGGAGTCAACACGACTGCAACGACGGTTATTTTGGTTCGTCGGCGCATCTTTGCGGTCTCGCTCTTCGTCCTATGGCCTCAATGACGGATCTCTTCCCATTCTACAGCCGCATTCCACGACTGAAAACACGTTGCCTTCCTTTCGTGCCCACGTATCATGACGTGAGGAGACGCGACAATGACTCAAATCAAGGACAGCGGCGACGAGATCGAGGAATGCATCGCAGTAATGAAGGACGGCTTTCTGCGTGACAGCTTCGGCTTGTCTTTTGTACTTGCCGCGTCCGACATTCTGCTGGATGCCTTGAAGCGCAGTGTCCCAGAGGCCCGATGGCTTCAAGTGAAGTCCCACGTTTTCGACATGATCGTTGCGTGGCAAAAGAAGAAAGAACAGAACTCGCCCATCCCGCAGCCCGACGAGATCAGGTGGCAGTCTGACCCGCAAGAGTTCAGACTGACAAACCAAGAGTTCGATTCCGAAGAAATCCCGTGGCAAGAACGCGAGCCGTGGAAAACGATCAAGAAGTCGTTGCCGCCCGCCATGATCGACACCCCTGAAAAGGAAGAAAAGGTCGCGTGGCGAATCGGTTTCCTTTTGGGCTACGGGGCAGAGAAAGCGGCGGCGGCGGCAATTCGAGAATACGGATTAGTTGGAGGCGCGGGGCTGGTCGCGCTGTTCGGATGGGCTTATCAGCAAATGAAACGGCGATAGAGCAACTGCCCGATCAGCGGCACATTCGAGCGGTGTTCAGGATTCGATTGCAGCCATTGCCGCTCGTGGTTAGAATGGCAACTATTCCCTCTATGTAAGGGTCAAATTGAAGGAGAATACTAGAGGCCGACTGTCGGCTGAATGATACAAGTTGATTGACGGCGTGAACGTCATGTAACTGCTTCGCACAAAACGACCAACCTGGGCCGCAAGGCTCTTGAACTAACAAAGCAGCTACTTGGCTCACGCTCCCCGTCTGGGGAGCGTCGAGCTGAGTACTGTTTGTTAGGCCCCTTGGTCGGGGTTGTGCGAGCAGGCTCGGTTTCGGCGCTCTCCTTTTTTATGCGCCGTTGCTGACCGACCCGTTTTATGGCAGTCCTTTTGGAAGTTGTGGCGATTCTGTCGCCATGATCTTTTCGGGAGCGAACGCGATGGCAGACCAATGGTATTACGCGCAGCAGGGCCAGCGACAAGGGCCAGTGGACGACGAGCAACTCAAGCAACTTGTTGCTTCGGGCCAACTGAAGCCTTCTGATCTTGTTTGGAAAAAAGGAATGGCCGCGTGGATGGCAGCATCGGCAGTCGAAGCACTGATTCCAAAGCCATCTGTACCCGAACCGCCTCCGATTCCGCTCCAAGATTTCCAGTTGCCTCCAATTCCGCCCAAGGACTTTTTGCCACCGCCCGAACCTCGAAGCAGTGCAGGCAACAAAGTGGGCAAGCTAATTGCATCCCTTGCCAAGCGAGGCAAGGCTGCGGCCCAATTAGTTGCGAAGCAAGCCGTGCGGACGAAACTGCTTAACGTCAACCTCCCCGCTGCCTATCAGGCGTTAGGCAAGCAAATCCACGGTACGGGGAACTACCGCGACGAGTTTCCAGAGGTTTTTAAGAGGCTCGATGACGCGCTGGCCGCGATTGCGGCCTTGAAAACTAATTCTGCCACTGCACCGAAGGCGGAGGGATTCGCTGCGAAAGCCAAGGCTGCCGCCAATGCTACCACGGACATGGCCCATGCTCAAACCCTCAAACTCAAACTGAACCATTTGTTTGCCGAACTGGGCAAGGCTGCGTTCGAGAAGCACGGTAACGACAGTGGCCCTGAAGAAGTGGTTTGCCCTGTCCTCGATTGCCGCGCTCGTATTGGTGAGTTGGATGCGGAGATCAAGTCGCTGTCGCAATCGGAGCCAGGTCAAATGATTACGCCGACGCGACTTGCGATTGGTGGGCTGTGCATTGCAGCCATCGTCATTCTGCTCGTGATACGCAGCATGTTTTCGGGAACGGGCAGCAGTCAAGTTGCGAACGAGGAACATGGTCGGGCGCACGCGATGGGTACAGCCGAGGTGGCAACGAGAGCGGGGCCATCTAAAGAGGAGTTGGCTCGGGTCAAAGCAGGCGATCAACTTTGGGACCAGGATAAGAAGGCTGAGGCAATTGGACAATACATGGCAATTGTCAACGGCAGTAAGGATACACTCGACAAAGACACTTACGCGAGGCTCCTAGCGAGGACAGTCGATTACCTTGCTGACGGGGACGACACCAGCACCGCGAGGCAACTGCTGAAGACCGCCACCGCTCACGAAGACCCGTCAGTGGACGCCGACTGGGCAAGACCGATTGTTCTGCCTCTTGCTTCCAAGAAAGCAAAAAGCCTTTTGGCTGAAGTCAGAACTGAGAATGAGAAGGAAAGGAAACGAGGCGAGGCCCAAGAGCGTGCAGACGAACTGCGTGAACAGCGAGAGGAACGGAAAGCGGAAAAAGAATTGGATGGTGACACCAGTAGATCGAACTTCTACGGTCAACCACGGAAGGATGAAAATGAGCTTTGGATAAGCGGAGAAGAAGCATATCGGCGGCAGGTTGAAAAGGACGCTGATACTATTCGGAGCCAAATGCGAAAAGGCCAGTGGGAGAAGTAGTTCGCTCCGCCGTCAATGCGATAGCGACACAAAATGAAAGAACACGAATATGGCGGACCAATGGTATTACATGCAGCAGGGCAAACGGCAAGGGCTAGTGTCGGCCCAGCAACTCAAGGAGCTTGCTGCAACGGGCCAACTTTCGCCCACGGACCTTGTTGGGAAAGATGGCATGGCTGCTTTGGTGCCTGCATCTCTAATTAAGGGCCTGTTTGCGCCGCCTGTGAACGATGAATCGCCGCCTATTCCCCCCGAAGTTCAACCGCCACCTCTTCCGACTGCCGATGAGCCGCCGCCACTCCCTAAGACTTTTCTCGCCCATCGAGGAACGAAATCATCCTCGATTATGCCGCTGGCATTGGCCGCAGTAATTGTGATGGCACTCGTCGCGATTGGGGCTTACATCTACATGCATAGTGGCAACACGGGGGTCGCCAAATCCAACTTATCGGGGACGCGCGGCCCTGCACCCAATAACGTCGTCTCCGAGGGCGGCACAGGGCAGGAATCGAGCGAAGATGGAAAACGCCCCGTTACAGAAGACGATTCTAGCCCTGCGCACTCTGCTTCTGCGGAAAGTCAAGGTAACTCGGGAACTGGTCGAGAAACTGTGAAGGACTATTTCAAGAGTGGCAACGACTGGATGAACAGCGGTGAATACGACAAGGCCATCGCCGCCTACGACAAAGCGATTAAGCTCATGCCGAACAACGCCTATGGCTATTATGATCGTGGAAATGTATGGAGCAAAAAGAGAGAGTACGACAAGGCCATTGCCGACTTTGACCAGGCGATAAACCTCAAACCGAGGTTCAGTCTAGCCTATCTCAATCGTGGTGCTGCCAAAGCAAAGAAAAACGATTTCGACGGAGCCATTGCCGATTTCGACCAAGCCATTGGGATCAATCCCAAGTCCTCCAAAGCCTATAATGATCGTGGCCTTCTCAAGGCAAAACAGGAGGATTACGACGGAGCCATTGCGGACTTCAGTAAGGCGCTTAGGATAAATCCCAATTACACGAACGCCCGTCGCAATCTTCGAGTCGCCAAGGCGAGAAGCAAGGATTATGACGAGGACGATTCTAATTAGGGCCAACGCACGCTCTCGCTGTCACGCGCCGTCTCGACTTTGACGTTGGCTTGGGTGCCAAGACCGCCGCTGTTGTGAGCAACGCCTGCTCCTCGATGCAGTTTATCGCTGTGCGGGAGTCGGCCACAAACGATCTGCAACTTGCGAACAAGATTAGAGCTAGGGGTGTCATGCCACGCCAAAGCCGTGGCCTATGGAACCAAGCGACCCTGAAATCTTCCTCAATTGTTCGATTTCTACTTTTGAAACAAGATTGCCTATTGGCAGTCAGTACCCTCATCCAAAAGGACAATCGGTGTCGAGAACTGTTCAGGATCGGCGGCGGCGATCCGTTTCATGGACCGCATGAGGTCGGCAAGATTGACGGTCGGCACGCGCCCAATGAGTGCCTGGACAAACTCATTGCCGTCGAGGGTGGTGACGATTCCCTCGTTTGCAAGCCGCAGCCGCAACGCTTCGGTCGGGTTTCGACGGGTCGTTTCCTCCATGCAAGGCTTCGGCCACGTCGTGATCCAGACAGAGAAGTGTAGCTGCCAGGACAGATCGAAGAGGCGGTAGCCGTAGCCGTGCAGCCAACCGCACTCGATGGCGAAGTCAATGACATGGGTCTCGCGGCAGAGCACGAGTTGGCGGCGGTTCATAGTTCAGTTCCTTCCATCTCTGGGATACATCCCGCCCCCACATAGTACGCGCAAAGGCACCCACTCGTGCTCCCCACTTGCAAGCCACGCGAATCAGCGGTGGCGGCGAGGGCGACGACTGTATGCTTCTGCGAATCGCTTCAAGCGGCGGCGAATCTTCTCGATCTGTTCGATTGCCTCGACCATAATCTCCTCCAGGGGTAAGTTGTCCGTGCGCGTGAGAATGTCCTTCAAGTCGCCAGCCAAGAGGCCCGCCGTCTGCTCTGCTTTCGTCAGTAGTTCTTTCTCGTCCATTTTACTCTCCTTCAATTCGATACGAGTGGGCCACGCCGTTCCTTGCGAACGCCGCAAGTAGATCGTGGCAATCTTCTTCGCCGAGAATATGGCTCACCAGCATCAGTTCAAAGGTGGCGAATTGTGGACCGTGGGCTTCAGTCGTGTCTTGGCCGTAGAAGCGATCCGTCAAGATATGGCAGACCTCGTGGATTACGATGAATTTGCTCCTCGTCCCCTTCGGCATATTGATCGTGGACATGAAACAATGGGCGGTGGCGGCTCGTTGCCCGTGCCCGTTCAAGACAGTAATGGGACCAAGCATACGGTTGCCGAAGCGGCTTTGCAGCCAACGACTACCGAGGATTTCGTCCACGAAGGCTTGCATTTCTCCGACCGTTGGCAACAAGTCGCGCATAGCAGCCGCCACTTCCCTTTCAGCGGCATAGAGACGCTCGCGTTGCGAGTCCCTTGGCGGCGGTTTTGCGATGAAGCCCATATCTAGGAAGACCTTCTAGGCCAAGTTTCCAATATCAATAAGGACGGATTTGCAGGGGTCGGTCTGAAAGCTCACGAATCGTTTCTAAGGTGGCTGTTGTGGTGACGATTTGGAAGTGCCCTTTCATTCAACTAGACCGCTTCCGCAAGTTCGGAGGGCGAGATTCCGCGTTGCGGGCATCGAAGTCGCCACGCGGAAGGGGACGACCAAAGCGGAGCCTGCCAGGGCGATGAACTTGAGGGGGGCTGACCGTTACCAAGATTGCTCAAGCGTTGGGTACGAACAATCGGACGGTCCAACGGTACTTGAAAACCGCCAGCGGGAAAGCTGTTGCAAAACTGAAAATCGAAAAACTGGATTGAAAAGACTCGACGTTTCGTTAGGGGACGCCGCTCCCATTGGGAACCAGGGCGGCTACTTTAATTCGCACTTGGCGATTATACTAGGGCTATGCTTGGTATTTGAACCTATTCGGAGCAACCGATGCCCTCCGATCTTCCCAAGACTTACGAGCCATTACTGCTCACCTTCTACAACGAACCACGTCGGGACGGCACTTGGTTGGTTATTGGCGACGACTACGGGACTGAACTGCGCGTGGATGCCGCAGGCAATCTCTACTCAATCGACCCCGCTGGACGGCATATAACCCGTTTTGTCAATTCCTCGGTAGACAAGTTGGCCCTATTCTTAGAGGCACACAGAGAATTCGTCAGCATGTCTTTCACGGAGGAGAGTTCCCAACTTGCCGCCATCAACTCGTTTCGTGAGCAACTTGCGACTGTAGACCCATTGGCGTTCTCTGATCGAGAGAGCTGGTGGGCGGTTGTGATCGAACAGATGCTTCTGTTTTGAGGCCACGCCCGCAGTCCCGCTTGCGTTGCTGTTCGTCCTCCATGTTTCAAGCCACTCTTCAGGGGCCAAGTCTCACGCCCTCTATATCAATAAGCAAGGAAAGTGGGGGTCGGTCACAACCCCGCGTCCTTCATCGCCGCCTGATACTTCTGCTCAAGCTCCCCATCCAAAGCGACGTGCTGATAAATGGCGAGCGTCTCGCGCCGTGCGTGGCCCGTGATTAGCTGAAGTTCAGCATCGGCCATGCCCGAATGTCGAGTCAGCCAAGTGATTGCCTGATGGCGGAAGGTGTGCGGCGTACAGCGGCATCCCGCTTGCTCCGCGTAGTGCTTGACGATTTGCTGCACTCGCCTGGGAGAGAACTTCGTGTGCCGATTCGTTTGGAAGAGCCAGCGATTTTCAGGGTGGGCCGCGATATGCGTCTTGAGTGCCGTAGCGAAGGACTTGCCGAAGAGGACATAGCGGTCCTTGCTGCCCTTGCCCTGATCCACGAAGATTTTGCAGTTCTCCAAGTTGACGTGGCTGACCTCGATGCCGCATAGCTCGCTGACGCGGACTCCCGTATAAAATGTCAACCTCAGCATGAGGGCGTGTTGAACATCGTCGGCCTGATCTACCATCTTGTAGAACAGGCGGAACTCGTCGGGGTTCAAGACGCGGGGCAGCTTCTTCGGCTTCTTGGCGGCTTGAAGTTGGCATTTCTGTCTGATGCGACGGCTGACATACCGCCAACCCTCGTAGTCGATGCCAGCGGCACGAACCAAACGGGCGATGCGGCTGACCAATTGCGACTTCGCGGATTGCGCTTTTCCATTTTGTGCTGCGCGATTGGTGTGGTTTTCGTCGGCTTTGGTATTCATTTCGACCTCCAAAGTGGCTTCCAATTGCGTGTTCTGCGTGTTCTGCGAAATCACTTTCAAGTTCTCCATTAGGGGTGGGATTCTTTGCAGAGTGAAAGGATCAGTATTCTTGAGGTAGCAGAATCGTTGAGCAGTTGCGGATTCCGTCGTCGTCCGTGGCCTCAGTGATGATCCAAATGCTGACGCCCTTGAGAGTCTTGTAAGCGCTGAGCAATCGCTCGCCGTCGAGAAGGGCTTGGTCATTCAATGCAGCATCATCGCGCCCCACGTCGCCCCAATCGCCGTGGGAATGGCGGTCGAGAAAGAATCGGGGGTCTTGGCCGCTGTCTTGAATTGCTTCCAAGGCAGCGGGCGTGGCGACGATCTGGCCCAACTGGAACTTGCTCATGGTCTTGTCCTTTCAAGAAACAAGACCGCCGCCCGTGGAGTGGAGGGCGAAGAACCGCCTAAATCATTCCGAAATGCCAAGCGTGGCGTAAGCCTTCTTTTCCGCTGCATTCTTGGACGACGCTTCCACAATGAGGAAGCCACGTTGTACGCCGTCGCCCAACTTAAAGCCTTTCAAGAGAATGTTGGCGGCGGCTTGTGCAGCCTCTTCGGGCGTATCGAAACACCCGAAAACCTCGCCGCCGAATTCTTCGCTACCCATGTGCAACCAAAACATGATGTTGTTCCTTTCTCACTAGTTAGAACCGCCGCCCGTAGATTGGAGGGCGAAGAAAGGTCTCAATCTATCGCACCGAATCAGCCGCAGCAACGGCGTTTTTGAAGGCCACTTCCGCATGGACAGCCCCAATAGCCCATGCGTTGCGAATTGCGGTAGCTCTCCGCTTGTTCGTTGGCAATTTCCTTAGTTTTGCACCAGCACCGCACACGACCGTCGATTCGGCCTTCGTTTGTCACGCGCGGATGGATCAGGACATAGTAGCCATAGTCCCGCCATACCTTTACGCCCATGATCGTTGCCCGCCGAGCGGTGACGACGAAGAAGGTGGCGGCGTAGTAGTTGTAGGTCATGACGGTTCTCCAAATTGCGTTGCTCTCTTGATAGACAAAACCATTGCCCGTGAAGTGGAGGGCGAAGAAACAAAACGACGAGACACGATGCCCTCTAGTACACAGAAACCTACTCAATCGTCGGAATGGCTGCTTGGGTTCTGCCTGCCTCGAATCGCATGTTGCGCGCTACGGGCGAATAGTCCCTCGAAGAACAGCATGGCGAACGCGACGGGCCAAGAGCGGAATCGCACACAATGCCTCGACGGATTGCGCCCAGTCGGCTAGCGGGGCGATGGCTTTAACGATCCGCATGGCCTCTTTTCGCTTTAGGGCCGTCGCCACAAACTGACCTGACGCGACGTGCAGGACCGCATACTTGAGGACGACGTTGGGGAGGGCGATCTTCTCGTTAGTGACGGCCAGACCAGGGCGAATCACGGTCGCGGCCACGGTTTGTCTGCCTGTCTTGGTTTCGACTTGAAGATTGACGGTCATCGTGCTTGTCCTTTCAAGAGACAAGACAAGCAGCAGCGATTCCGAGGGCGAGATTATTTTGAGCCGCCGATCTCGGCGGCGAAGAGATACGCTTTTCGGAAGCCGCCTACAGGGGCGCAGCTATGGAACGTGTTGGTTTCATGGCCGTTATATCACAGTCGATCCACTTTTTTGCTATCGTGATTGTGGCCGCAGGGTCAACCCATTTCAAACCTTGAGGGGTTGTAATCATATAATTCACAACTCCCTGCCGCATCACCCGCCTGATTTCATAATCACGATACTTCATGTTTTGTTCCTTTTCTTGAAGGTTGAAACTCAAACATGGCACAGCCGTCGCGGGATTCGAGCAATTCGATTGCTTTCATCGTCGTGTCCCTTTCAAAAAAACAGAACCGACAACGCGACGGCGAAGGGCGAGGAAAAGTCTCATTTTGTCTCACGACGTTCAGGCATTTGTCCCACCCGATTGCAGAAGCCGCCCCATTGAAAATAGCCAACGAAGGGCCGCTTGATCTCGAACGCGAAACGGTAGATGTACCCCATCTTGTTCTTGCCCTTTGTTGGGCTATGCTCGTTGCAATCGACGAACCGATGCCTACGCCCTTGGTCTTGAACGCGGGGAACGAACTCCACGATCTCGTTTTCGATGCCCGCTGCCTCAAGTTCTCGATAGACAAACTGCCGAACGACGGGAACGAGTGTCGAAATGGCCTTGGGCGGGCAGGCGACGGTCACGAAGACGACGGGGATTTCAGCAAAGCCGACCTTCTCGATCTGTAGCTCGCCCATCTGGAATGGGGCGTTCGTCAACCAATCAGAAAATAGGGAAGCGGCAGAATCGCGCAAGAGTTGTTCGTTGTTCACGGGCTTGTCCCTCTCATGAGACAAGACCGCCGCAGGCATATCGGAGGACGAGATTTCATTCCCATCGTGCAAAAATGTCGGCCAAGGGGACGAGGATGTTGGCCCGAATGTAGAAGGCTTCGACCAAGCAATCCTTGTCGTGGACTTCCAGAATCATGCCGTCGCAAGCAACGCGGCCCCATTCGTTGTGGTCGGTGTCGATATGGACGCGCTGGCCGCAGAAGAAACGATGGGAGAGTTTCATGGGCAATCCTTTCTGTGCTTTCATGAATCAGAACCACCGATAGCAAAGTGGAGGGCGATGTTTGTGTTCGTTGATGGCTTCAGCCAAGGCCGTAGTACACACAAACCCCATCGCGGTCGGCCAATGCCATTTCAGCAATTCCGTTCTTCTCGTGTTTTGGTAGGCACGGCCATTGAATTAAGCCAGCCGTGATACCATCTGGGCGCATCGAAGTAGTAATGCCCCGCCGCAAGCCCTTCGGGATCATGCACCTTCAAGACTTGCTCTTGAAATGAATGCGCGTCGTTGGCAGTCTTGAAACGCCGCGACTTGACAGCACGGTTCAGGCCGCTTACGGGCGGCTTCATTTTCTCTCCGTCAACTCGACCGATCAGGAACATGGTTTACTTTCCAAGAGTGAGTCGGCGTGAATGTTGCCCCTTCAAGAGATGGAACCGCCGTCACCGTTTTCGAGGGCGGCGTTTTTCTTCGGTGCGAAGGTCAGCGAAGGCCCAGGTTGCCCACGCCTCGTACATGGCTTGCCATTCGTCGGTGCCACGGGGCGGCAAGAGTTTGCCCTGTTCGCGGTGCCATGCCTCGGCATGATCGCCCGTAGTCATTTCAGCCATTCCAGACCTCCCCTTGGCTGAAGAACCCGCCGTCAACTTTCGGCGGATTGACAAGCATGTAGGGGTTGTCGTTGAAGAGCATGGCAAAGGGGGCAAACTCAACCTCGCCATTGGGCAGGCGGTTCGCCGCACAGATTACGGCCACCGTCTCGCCAGTCGCGGCCAATTGGCACTCCATCAGTGCCACGTCGCCGTTGGCAACTGCTTCCAAAAGCACCTTGAAGTTCGACTTATGACCTTTTGCGAGTGCCATTTGCTTGTTCCTTTCAAGAGAACATGACCGACAGCCGTTGATTGGAGGGCGAGAATCAGAGGGTCTTTTCAAGATGCTTCCGCAAGTGGGCGAGATTCTCGATCCGTTCCCGCGATTCGCTGATGGTCTCGTTCACGTCTGCCACGATCTTAGGAATGGCTTCGGGCTTCTTGATGCCCACGCCAGCTTCAACGTTCGCACGGTACTTCTCCCAACTTACAATGTCGTGTTCGGCGTCGTCTTTTAGGGCATCGACCTTACGGAATTGCCAGCCAGGAGGGTCTTGCCTATCGTTGAAGTACCGCATTTCGTTGATCCGACGCCAGAGATCGTGGGCGCGTTCTCGTCGCTTCTCGTCCCAATCCGAAGGATACGGAGTGAAGATTTCAGGATAGTCGTACTGGACGATTGGAGTGATGCTGATGCCCTTGGCAAGTGCCTTCTCGATTTCCTCCTGATGGACCGTCCGCAGGATGGCAAGGGTGGCCTCGTTCGTCACTTTGAGGTCATCGGTATTGAATTGTGAGCGAAGCAGCTTCTCGATGTTGCCCGAACAATCGCCGTTCTTGCACGAGACGTTCGTCGCCATGACGAAGCCGCGTTTCGGCGGAATATGGCTGATTCGCCAAGCCTGCCCCTTCGTCAAAATGACGTTGCCGACTTTCAAAGTGTCCCAGTCGGCCTTGGGTTGGGCGTAGTAGAGCGACCGCAGAGTCTCCACGAATTCGCTCTTCGTCATTTTGTAGAATCGTTTCATCGTCGTGTCCCTTTCACGAAACAGAACCGACAATGTGGCTTGGAGGGTGAAGAAAAGTCTCACTCTGTCTCAACGATCAAAGCCAACAATCGCTTGGCTTCGGCCTGTGCGAGGGCCGCGTCCGCATAGATGCCGATGATCGTGTTCTCGTCCAAGCCGCCCTTAACTTGCAAGGCGAATTGGCGGAAATCGCAACGGAAGCAAATGTCCCCAATGCTCGAATAGAGCGTCGGCACGGTCACGACCCAAAACCACTCTGGTATGCCTTGGAGTTTCATCGTGTCGCCCTTTCCTCCAACGCCCGCTTGTAGCGAAAGAAACTTGCCCTGCTCTTGCTTCGCTGACGGCACCATTCGATTTGCGCAGCCAGCGTGGTCGGGAATTGGGTGAGAACGGTCTCAAGGCTTCGGAGGTCTTCGTCTTGCTGCCGATCCTTGGGGGCCGCTACATCGTCCTTGCGTCCGTCCAAGCGGGTCGCAACAAGTGTCTGCCAGTGGCAATGGGAGTGCTTCTCGCGCCATTGCAGATAATCCCTGAAGGCGTTGTCGAGAAGCCGCATATCCAGATGACAAAGCTTGTTTTGCGATTCCAGTATCACAAATTCGCAAACGGTCTCAGCTTCATCGGGCGTCATGGTCTTGCCGTCGTGGGTGTAGCCATTGCAGGCGAGGCGGCGCATTTGAGCCGCAATCTCGGCATCCGTGACCTCAAGATGCAGATGGGAGATTCGAGTGCGAATGGCCTTGAGTTCAGGCATGTCGTCCAATGCCCGATTGCTGAGCATTATGACGCCGCCATGAAAGACAGTGGACTCAACTCCCTTCGCGGTCGTCCAGGTTATGACCCGCTTCTGCCGTCCGTCGTCGCCGCGTTGGCCCCAACAAGCACTTCGGATAATGCCTTGCGCGTCCTTGTCTTTCACGACGCGCTCCATGTCTTCAAGAACGTGAACGGCAGTCGGATATTCCGCCAAAGCCTCGAAAAGGCCGCGTCCGCTCATTCGGGAGTTGAACAATTTGAAGTTGACATCGAGCCGCTGAAGCTCACCCAGGACGGTATAGGACTTGGCGATGCCGCCCGTGCCGTGCAAAAAGAAGCCGTTGGAAAAGCCCAAAGCCACGCCCTTCGTGTAATCGCGGACGAGTTGCAGCTTGGATTCATAGGATTCCAAATGTAGATCGTCAGGGGTGGGGTCGTCTGCACTGACGGGAGTGGGTTCGTAGGTCAAAAGCAAGGTACTCATTCTCGTTTTCCTTATGGGTCGTTGATGAACTATTCCTCTTTACCGCCTGCCCCCGTGACGAAGGCGATAATCTGCGCGAGAAACACCGTGCGTTGCCGCCCGCGAAGCGAACGATAGACGGCCCGCACGGGCTGTAGCTGATCGTGGAGGTCGTTCGTGGCCTTTTCTTTCCTCTCCCTGGACTCCAATTCCTTCTGCATCAAAAAGGCATCGTGTTCCGCCTGCCACTTGAGAACGCGGTCGTCGTTTTCCAGTCGCCCACAGTATCGCCGCGTATCAGGGAAAATAGACTGCCCCACTTTGTCGGGCGGGCACTCAAACTCGTATATCGTTCCAGGCCGACCGCACTGGCTTGCCACCTTCCATGAGAAGATGCTTTGGTCGGGCAAGGTGGTGGGCAGTGCGCCTTCCTTGACTTGCTCATCCGTTATTGGGAGGAACTTGCCACCCCGCTTCTCGTCGCCCATTGTGCAGGCTCCGATGTAGACGAGCTTGATCTTCGGATTGGGGTTTTCGGTTGTCATTTACGCGGCCTCGATCAATTCGGTCGTGACGGGTTCAGTTTCAACTTGTCGCACGAAACTCAACAAAAAGTCGCAAACCTTGGATGCTTGGCGGGACGCTTTGAAGATGTAGTTCGGGTCGCCGTGCATCCCCTCCAACCACGACTTGAGGTAGGCCGCGTGGTTTTCCAAATGCTCGCCATTCGGGATGTTGAGTTCCGTGGCGAGGAAGCACGATGCCATTTCAGCAATCAACTCGCCCATCGGATAGCCTTGCTTCTCGCGGTCCCACTGCAACCGCACTTCGGACCAATGGCCCAACTCATGCAGTATCGTGGGGTAGTAGCTGCCGTTGATGAAACTGGACTTGTGCGGCACCTGGATGAAGTCTCCCGCCGCGTGATTCGGCCAAGTTCCTACGGGCATCGGCTGGCGATAGAATGCCTTGTCCCCGCCGAAGTGGATTTCCGCCCCTGTCTTCTCGATCAACTCTTCGGCAGGTTCGTAGTCGGGATGAAGTTCGCCAACAGTCTCAACGACCTGGAACTTTTCAGCGGCCTTGCCGTTGACCTGATCCGCGTTGAAAACAGTGAATCGCTTGAGAATCCAAAAGGTGTTGTCTTCGTCCTCATCGTCAGCGTCAGGCTCTTCGGCCTTCTTGGTGATTGGGATGTAGACGGCCAGCGGGCATCCCCATTGGCCTGCCTCGACCTCTTCGGGACGGCGGTTGACGGAGCAGCCAAGCGATTTCCACTGATTGAAAGTTGCCCACCAATTCGACGTGAAGCCGTGGGCGGAAGCGTGGAGTTGGAGCAGCAAAGGATTGACGCCGCGATAGGACTTCTTGGTCGAGGCGTTGCTGTGCTGCCCAGCATTATTCGATGACCAGGGCCGTCGCCACGGCAACAGGTCTTTCTCAAGGGCGGCGATGATCTTGGCGGTGATTTCTTCGCGGATTTGACGGGCGCTGGACATGGTGGCACTTGAAAGGTTGGAGGGGTTTGTCGTGTTCTTTCAAGAGTTCAATACCGCTGAGGTCGAATCGGAGGGCGACGATTTTTCTCCTCGCCACTGAGCGGCAATCCATCGCCGTCGTTCGTGCATGACGGGGGTGGCCCGCTGATGGACGTGAAGATGGTAGCCTCGCCGCTCAAGTTCCTCGAAAAGGTCGGCGTATTCATCGGCCAGGGCGGGGCGGCTTTGGGCAATGCAGCCTTGAAAGTTGGCGGCACTATGCTGACCGATATGTTGATAGGCCGTGCAATAGTAGCCGTAGTTGTCGCTCGGAAGTTCGGGGAAGAGTGCAAAGACGATGCCTTCTCGGTCCAATCTGAAAATGACGCTTGTGGTTTCCATCATTCGGTCCTTTCTGAAAGACTGAACCTCCGCAGGCAGGATGGAGGGCGAGAAAGTTTGTGCCACTTCACAGAGGCGTCTGCGCCCTCTGTAGACTTCGATATGGAGTTGGTCTTGCTCGTCTAACCACACGAAAACGCTGTTGTCAGGTCCGTGAGGGTCGTGATGCCCAAGAATCCGAATCTCCCGTTTGCCCTTGCGCGGGGCTTTCACAATCAGCGGATTTGGCATGGTTCACCTTCCCACTTTCCTGAAATCGGAAGGCTTGACCGACCCTTCCACGATTGGGTTCGCAAGCCAAGCCCCGCGAGTCGTCTTGTATCCGAGGCGAGTGTGAAGGCCATATAGCTCCGCGTAAGCCTCGAATTGCGCCTCGTTGGTGTAGTTCTCTTGCAAGCGGCAACGCCAGCCCCGCAAGCCCGATTTGCAGATAACGGCCATAACGAAAAACTCCCTGATGGTCAAAAGGAAAAAGACGGGGGGAGCAAAGGCTTTAGCCAGTTTTTGGTTCACCCAAAGTTTGGATTGCCTGCTCCCCCGCGTTGCTCCCTTTCTGAAATACTGAACCGACAAGGATGAAGGCGAGGGCGAAAATCAAAACGAGTATTTGTCGGGCAAGCTAGCCGCCGAAACCGCACCTTGAATCGCCACGTCAATGGGATGCTCGCTTTGCTTCATCAAGGCCCGTCCCTCTTCAATCGCTCGGTCACGATCTAGGGTTATCGTGGTCAGGCGAAACTTGCCCCGCCCCGACCGCCGCGTGTAAATCCCCCACCGCGAATGAGATGGATCGACTGGCGCAACGAAGTGAAGGCCGTCGTTCATGGCGTGACTTTCTTCAGCCAATACGAGAGGTTCGCGATGGCCTCTTCGACCGTTGTGTCGAAATAGAAGTGGTTCCATTTGCCGCTTGCTGGATTGCAGTCCACAATCGCGCTTGCGGCCTCGGCGTTGTCGAAGCGAGTGAACACGGTGCCAGGGCTGCAAGTCGTGTTCTCTTTGATGAGAAGATGCAACAGCCCTACCTTCGTCTGAATAGCGAACTCGTAACCAAGCCGATCACTTTGCCGTGCTCCCAAGTCAAGGAGAAGTTGCGTGGCGAGCTTGACGAATCGTTCGCGCTCTTGCTTCCGCATTGGCCTTTTCTTCCGCATTGCGTGGTTCCTTTCTGAAAGACAGAACCATTGCGGCGAAACCGAGGGCGAGAAAACTTTGCCCAAGAAACGCGAAAGGCCCACTCTTGGCGGGCCGTGAATCGTAGTTGCGGCTATTGGCTCTCAGCCTTGGGCAGTTTCAACTTGGCGAGATAATCGGCAATCTTGCCCGCCACGACGCCATAGCCTGCCTGGATGCCCTTCATTTCCAGATGCTCGAAATCGGCTCGGTCCTTGATGGGCGATTCAAGAACGCCTTCGGGGGCCGCGTCCTTGATCGCACCGTACATCGCGGCAAGCATCTGATCCCACTGGCCGACAGTTTCAGCCAGGGCCTTTACATCGCGTTTCGTCCAGAAGTCGCTTTCGTCCTTGACCGTTACCTTGAATCCGAGGTCTTGGGCCTTTTCCAAAATGGCACAGACCGTCATGTGCGCACGAAGGAAATTCGCAATTCCGAATTCGTTGGCAAATTGCGTCTTGCAAAAGGAAGTCCACGTTCCTGTTTCACCAGGAACGGTGTATTCTTCGCCCCGCAGCAGCCGTTCTATGTCGTCCTTGAACTCGGCAGAGGTAAATAGTTTGCGAGCCTCCTCGATTGATCCAGTGAACCGCCAGCGGATATATCCCTTGTGTTGATCCGTTAATTCGATCACAACCCACGATGGAGCATAGCCGCGACGGTGGCTCATATACCGCCCCTGCGCGACACAGACCCGATAGAACTCGCCGCGATGCAGGTCTTGCTCCGAATGAGGATAGTTGTCCGACCACGGAAGCCTGTGAAGCTGCCAGCGTTTGCCAAACTGCTTCAAGAGTTTGGCTGAGGCGGGGTATTCCTTTGCCTCTGTGACGGCCAACGACCACACGGGCTTGCGGGCTTTTCCATCGGACTCGACATCGCGCTTTCGGAAGACAAAAGGCGGAAAGGCACGGATGCCAATGTTCATCGGCTCGCAACCTGGGGCCAGATTGACGCCGAACACGATCATGTGGTGCGGCGGTTGGAAATAGATGTAGCCGTGTTCCCACGGAGATTCGACTTGTCGGCGGGCTTGAGTCTTCGCCCAGCGGAACGGCCCATCCTGATCCTTGCACTCGTCGCCCTTGAATTCATGAAGTTCGCTGACCTCGACGACGGGCAGGTCCATGCAGGCTTGCCGCAAGGCTTCCAGCTTGTCTCGAACGGTGGCGATTGACCACTTATTTGGCACGGTCATTTCGTAGTGGATTGTGAGGCCCATTGAAGCAAATATAGCGATGCAGAAGGCGAAAAGATAGTTCCTTCGTGGCATCGTTTGTCCTTTCTGAAATACAGAACCGATTAGTACGAAGCGAGGGCGAAAGAATCCTCTTCATTGAGTTCGGCTTCAAGGTCATCGTCGTATTCGACTCGCTCAATCAATCGCTCTTCAGCAATCGCTTCCGCCGTTCGCTTGGCCCCTCGCTTGAGTTGGCGGAGACCAATGGCATTCGGGGAACCAGGGGCAATGAAGGTTTGCGAGTCGAGATGCAGTTGCCCGCCGAGTATTCGTGGACAATCTCGCCGCCGTCGATGACTTGGACGCGATAGCCGCAACGGGTCGCGGCATAAATGACGAATTGCATGTTCTTCTCCTAGAGCGTGATTTCCTCAACCGCTTGAATTACTTCCACGCCGTTCGCCCGTAGCCACTCGTTGACGGGCGACCATCCTTCCTGATTGCCCGTGGCGCAATAGAACCTGTCAATCTCGTTCCATTCGTCCAAGAGTTGACGGAAGTTCTCAGGCGGATTCCTGACGATGTACGGCGTATCGTCGTCCCCATAAATCGACAGCAAGATGTACTTGTCCATGTCGGTTCGTTCCTTTCTAGGAGACAGGACCGCCGCGTTGAAATGGAGGGCGAGGGATTGCTCCCTTATTCGTATGTTGGTCAAAGACCAGATCGTACCATTCCCGCCCTGTCCACTCGCAGGACTGCGCAACAGACGCGGTAAAAGTACGATTCATCCTGGACCTGGCCTTCGTCGTATTCCAGGTCGGCCCCGCACTTCGGGCACTTGCCCTTCCTCTGGATTCGGTAATTGACGCTATTGACGCACCAGCCAAACTTGTCGGAAAGAACGTCGGCTCCCTGTTCTTTCAGGTCGATGTCGTCGTCAATATCCAGCACAACCTCGGAGGGGAGATGGCTGACTTCACTGACTTCCTTATCCCACACAATGTTGAAGAACGTGACTTTCATTGCCTTGCAAACCTCACTCATTGGCCTGACTTTGCTCTTTTCTAAAAGACAGAACCGCAGCGTTGCGATGGAGGGCGAGAAAATCAGGACTTCGCAGTGCCCATCAAGTCCATGACGATGGCAAGGCCCTCTTCGCCCCATTGACGGCGGACAGCCTCTTTGCAGCTTTCCCCATCGGGGGACTTCACGACTTCCAAGTCGAATTGAGCGACGTTGAATCCAAAGACGGGGTGAAAGTATTTGCGGAGCGGCACCCTGAATATCCGCTGGAATGGCACGGCTTGACGATTCGCCGCTTGGATACGGCCCGCTTGCCGTTCCTCTGATGCCCGTAGCCTCTCGAAATGAGCGACGAGGATCATATTGCCGTTGGCCTCGCGGTCGTCCGTGAAGGTGAGCGAGTCCGCGTTCAGCTTCAGTAATTGGTCGTATTGCGTCGTGAGTTGGCCGTGTAGCTCGGCAGCCTTCGCCTCATCACAATCAAAACGAACGAAGATTGCTTTGCGGGCCACGCTCATTGGCCCAACCTTGGCTTTGCGGGTCTTGGCAGCCATGTTTCGATCCTTTTCAAGAAGTGGCTTGGTATCTCAGTGAACAAAACCGCCAACATGCGCGGCGAGGGCGAAAGAATCAGAGGAAACGGGGCCAATTGTTGTACCGTTCCCGCTCCATCTGAGCGACAGCCCCGCGACACTCGGCCAACTCCCACAGGCAATGGCCCTTAGCAAATCCCGATACCGCAAAGGCTAAGGCGTGACAATAGTTCTCCATCGCTTGCGAGTAATCGCCCTGATTGAAGAACTGTTTCGCGGCACGATAAAAGTCTTTGAAATCGCCCATCATGCTTTTCCCTTTCAAGAACTGGATTGGTATCTCAATGTACAGAACCGCCAACATGCTCGATGAGGACGAAAGAATTTCGTTGCTGAGACCTGATACTTTGAGACGTTTCGTTGCCGCCCTACGTTCGCTTGTTCAGAGCATTGCGCCATTCTTCTGAAATGCCCTCGAATTCGGGGAAATGTAACCGAACCTCCCCGAAATCCGCCACTTGGACGCTGCCCGTGCTGGCCTGTCCGTTGGGCAGGAAGCACCAGCGATGATTGCCGTTCCGCTGCCGCACAACTCCGAAAAGGATGTAGCGGGCATCCCGCCACTTTCCAGGGACAACGCAGACGCGGCCAAGTTGATCTTTGGCGTACAGGTCGTCGCCTTCCCAGCGATAGAACTTGAAGATCCGCCCTCACTCGCTTGCCTTTGAGAAGCGAGTTGACGTGGCCGAGAATCACTCCACCCGCCTCTTCGCCATGCTTTGCCAGGGCGAAGGCGTCGTAACGGGCGTAAGCCTGAATCTGTTTCTCACTGTAGCCGAGTGCGGCCAGGCGTTCCCGATTCGCGGCAAGATAGCCGTTAGTTTCAAGCGCGATCATCTTGTTCTCATTCCTTTCTGGAAGACATGACCGCCACGATGCCAAGTGAGGGCGAGAAAGTCGTGAGAAGCGGTATCAGCTTCTCGCTAACACTTCGCGTGAGACAGTCGCAAGTTCAATCGCAAGTAGGACTTACAGCACGAGGTCTCAGGTCTTGCGACTTTGGAAAAACAATCAGCGAGAAGCATAAATAGTTCATGATTACATTTCTCAACTGGCTCGTTGTTCACGATACGGAAGACCTACTACGGCTTCTTGAAAATGCGGAATACTTCAACCCGTCGAATTACAACCCTGTCTTTGAGGGTGAATTGAAGAAACTCGCCCTAAGCCACCCTGATCCCGAAGTGCAACAACAGATTGCGGCACTTCGAGGGTTCGATTTCGCCCATTACATCTCTCACTCCTTGGCGCGTGCGGGGTTCAGGGGTGACGACGTGGAGACTTACTTCCACGATTTGATAATGCGCCTTTTGCTTTCACCTGGAAAAGTTTTCAAGGGATGGAATCCCGCGAAGCACGGGCCTCTCGAACGCCGCTTTCGGCGCAGTGTGTGGAATGGAATTCGGAATCTCGCAGAGAAGGTTCAGAACAGGCGAAAGGTGGTGACGCTGGCTGATCCCTCGATCATGTCGCAACAGCATCCAGGGCGGCAACCCTACTCAGGGCTTCTTGATGACTTCAGAAACACGGTCGCCGCGAAGTTGGGAAGATTGGCGGCAGCAATTCTCGATCAACGCTTGGCAGGTGAGGACGTCAAGGACATGGTGGGCCGTGTCGCGTTCGGCAGTCCAAACGCCTATTCTATAAAGAGAGAAGTAGGCGAGATTAAGGAACTGGCCCATCGTTTTGCTGCGCAGTTGGGCGACCCCATGTTCTTGCGGAAGGTCGAGAAGGCGATGGCGGGGGAAGCGGCGACTGTGGCGAAACGGCAGGCCGCACGGCCACGAGGTTGAGGATGCGTGATGGGGTTTGCGCGTACTACGGCGGGTACGGCCATCGCACAGGATACATCCCAGAGCCACATTTATTGCTATCGCTCCAATCTCGCCCATATTATAATAGCCCTGTTCGGCATCATTCTCGACTTGTGCAGCATTTGCGTTCAGGCACCGAAGCGATCATGCATAAGAAGCTCAGGTCATTGACGCAGAGATTCCACGCGCTCATCAAGGCCCACAGCGATTGCCTGATGGCAGAATCATCGCGGACTGAAAAGCTCTTGGATGGACTGATCCGCTCCCACAAGGCAGACCGCAAGAAGTGGGCAAAGGCGCAGAGAGCCACGGCTGATGACTTTAACCTCTTCGGGGTTTTGGACGTTGAGTACAACGAGGCTTGCCACTCGATGCTACTGGCTTGGCTCTTGGATCGGCGGGTTGAGCAATACGGGACTCACGCCCAAGGAAATCTTGGGTTTCGGCTCTTCCTCGAAGAGTTCGGAAAGGAATTGGGAGTTGAATCGAATCCCCAGGTTACGACCTACTATAAGGACGATTCCTATTGGGTGTTTCTTGAAGTGTCTTCCAACGAATCGCGGGTGGACATTGAAGTCGCTGCGCAGAAGAAGTTCATCATCCACATTGAGAACAAGATTCGGGCCACCGAAGGCACTGACCAAACAGACCGCGAATCGCGGGACTTGCAGGAGCGGGCGAAGCAACTTCAAGTCCCAAAGAAGAACTGCCACGCCCTATTTTTGACCCTCGACGGCAGCCTACCTAAAAGCAAGCTCTTCTGCCCAATTGGATGGAACCGTGTTGCCAAGGTGCTGGACAAGTTTGCCAAACTAGCCAAGCCCCGCGATGTTGAACTTTTTGCCCGTCACTACGCGACTGCTGTGCGCAAGCTCGCCGTAACCGAACCTGAAGTGGAGGAGATTGAGCATGTCGAAACAATGGCTAAGCGGCCCGCAGCGGTGTCTGCTACAGAAGTGGACGGACGCGAGGGCGGTCGAAAACACGATGGAAGAAGTGCGAGAGGAGTACAAGGCGATCCTCAGTACGGTACTCGACAGGGTACAAGAAAAGTACGGAGAGTTGGATCGTCTTGACATACATGCCAAGAACGACAATCTGAATCTCGGCATTGGCAAGACGATGTGGTCGTCCGCAAGGCACTGGACATCGGGTTTATGGATTGGAGGTATCAGAATCGAAAACCTAACATCGGAAGAGGGATTTGCCCCCTACGCTATGGTTCTTATCAACCGCCCCAAGAAGGCCATCAACCTCGAAATGGCTGAACGCAAACTCTCTGCGGCAGCGGAGCGTATCCTGCCCAAGGAAGAATTTCGCCGCCTGGATTCCTCCGCGAGCAGCACCCAGGCGTATATCAGTTATTATCTGCGCGAACCACGGCACAAACTGTTGGGCCTCCTCTTGAAGGGCGACGGCAGCGGCTACGTCGACTACATGGCAGCACAATTTGAGTCGATGGCGAAATTCATCCCTGTTTTCGACAGGATATTCCAGGCTGCGAAGAAGAAGAAAAGGAATTGATTTCGGCTGTCCCCGCAGGATACTTCCTAGCCCCCGTATTTGCTTCTTGGCGGGTCTTGGTCGGCTTGGGCGTCTCCAAATTGCTCGGCCTCATCGAGACGAAGGGCGAGGAGATAACGGCTCAGAGGAAGCAGAACGGCATTGAGGGCAAATACTGATTGCCGTTGTCAACGGATCGGCGGTCTTCTTCCCATCGGGCAGCTTTCGCTACAATGGCGGGCATGAACGATGTCCCTCAACTCCGCTGGAATCGCCTCACGCCAGATCGTTTCGTGATCGGGCTTCTGATAGTGGAATGCCTGCTTTGGCTATCGGAGCGGTTTCAGTGGCCGACATGGCACAAGGGCTGGACCGTTCTGATTGCCGTGGCGATGATCGGGGCCACAATCCTGCTTATGCTCCTATCGTACATCGCCGCCATCCTTTTCCGCTTGCGATTCCAATTCAGCATTCGCTCGCTGCTACTGCTGACCATTGCCATCGCTGTCGCGTGCAGTTGGATGGCGGTCGAGATGAAACAGGCCAGGCAGCAGAGGGCGGCGGTGGCGACAGTCCTGAAACTACAAGGACGACCTGCTTACGACTGGCAGGTCGATGCGAACGGCGTTTATCTGCTGCCGAATGCACAATCGCCAGTACCAGGGTGGCTGCGAAATCTTATGGGAGAGGATTTCTTTTCAGAGGTTATTCAGGTGGGGTGCCTCAACGGCGACACCACGGACGCCCACCTGGAACCAATTGGGAAATTGACCCGCCTAACGGCACTGATGATCGTAAGCCCCCATGTCACCGATGCTGGGGTGGAGCATCTCAAAGGATTGACCCGACTTGATTGGTTGAATCTCTATTGCTGCCAGATGACAGATGTTGGGCTGGAACATCTCAAGGGCCTGACAAAACTCCGAGAATTGGGGCTTATCGGAACTCACGTGACGGACGCAGGGATCGAACACATTAAGGGCTTTGGCCGACTTCAGCAATTGGACCTCGATGGCACCCAAGTCACGGACGAGGGACTGATACACCTTTCTGCGTTGCCGCATCTTCGGGTACTGCATCTCAATTCCACCAAGATTACGGACGCGGGCCTAGCGCAAATCAAAGGCTTGCGGGAACTACAGGCATTGTGCCTGTTTCAAGATAGGATTTCGGACATTGGACTGGAGCATCTCAAGGGTTTGACCACACTCAAGCAATTGCTTCTTGCCAATGCAGAAGTAACGGATCGCGGCTTGGAGCACGTCAAAGCGTTGACGAAACTCGAAGTGCTGTTCCTGAGCGGCACGCAGATTACGGACGCTGGCCTGGAAAAAGTCGAAAAGTTGACCGAACTAACCAATTTGGACTTCAGCGAGACGCGCGTCACGGACGCTGGCCTA
Source organism: uncultured Planctomycetia bacterium (assembly GCA_963707295.1). Taxonomy (GTDB): domain Bacteria; phylum Planctomycetota; class Planctomycetia; order Pirellulales; family Thermoguttaceae; genus JANXQG01. The sequence goes on along the minus strand of CAVPPL010000004.1, from coordinate 1,274,595 downwards.
CGGCACCTCAGAGAGTTGAAACATCTCAGGGAGCTTCGGCTCTCTGGCACCCAAATCACGGATGAAGGCGTAAAGAAGCTCCAGCAGGCATTGCCAAACTGCCAAATTGTACGCTGAAATGAACGATGCCCCTCGATCCCGTTGGTATTGCCTCACGCCAAGTTGGATGATCCTCAGCCTGCTCGTCGTGGAATGCCTGCTTTTCCTTTCGGAGCGGCTTCAGTGGCCAACGTCGCACAAGGGCTATGCGGTCCTGACCGCCGTAGCGGCGGTTTGCGTGGTCTTCACAGCCATGCTGTTGTGGTTCGCCGCCAGCTTGCTCTTTCGTTGGCGGTTTCAGTTCAGCATTCGCTGGCTCCTCATTATGGTCGTAGTCGTGGCCGTGCCGTGTAGTTGGCTTGCGGTGGAGATGAAGGCAGCGAAGGAGCAGCATGATGCAGTGGAGGCGATTATGAAACTGGGAGCGACTGTACGGTATGATTGGCAAACCGATGTAGACCATTATTACAACCTGCTGCCAAAGGCCCAACCGCCTGAGCCACCTTGGTTGCGAAGTCTGCTGGGGAACGATCTGTGCTGGTCCGTCACACGTGTGATTTGGGGTGGCCCCGAATTCAGGAGTCCCACCACACCTCGCAGTATCACGGACGCGGGGCTAGAGAATCTTCGAGGGCTGAAGCAACTGCAACACTTGTCGTTTTGGGGCAACTCAGAGCTTTCGGATGCAGACCTACAACATCTTGAAGGGCTGAATCAACTGCGAGAGTTGTGGCTGAACAGCACGCCAATTTCGGATAATGGGCTAGAACATCTCAAGGGACTGAATGAACTCCGCACGCTGGCCCTTGAGTTTACTGGCGTGACCGACAAAGGATTGGAGTCCCTGAAATGGCTGCATCAACTCCGCACGTTGTTTCTTCTTCACACCAATGTCACGGACGCTGGCGTGGCGAAGCTCCAGCAGGCGTTGCCTAAGTGCGCCATTCAGTTTCGCTGATTCCACGGCCTGTGAGCGGCATTTCGATTTGGACTGTTCGCTGCGAATGGCTATATTGACAGCATGGCGGCCCCCACTCCCAAGCCCCGCTGGTATCGCCTCACGCCTGATCGTTTCGTGATCGGCCCGCTGATCGTGGAATGCCTGCTGCGGATTTCGGGGAGGTTTCAGTGGTTCGGCTTCAATCAGGACACGGGCTTGAACTTTCTGATCGGCATGGCGGCAGTCGGGGCCACAATTCTGCTAATGCTGCTTTGGTTCGCCGTTGCACTGCTTTTTCATTGGCATTTTCAGTTCAGCCTTCGGTCGCTTCTGATTCTGATGCTCGCCACCGCCATTCCGTTGAGTTGGGTGGCCGCTCGGCTATATCAGTTCCGACAGCACAGGCACATACTTGAGCGCATCGAGGACGCGCTGGTTGAGCTTGAAAACAAGTATCCTGACGGCGTGCCGCCGAAGCATTGGGACAACGCGATGGCCTGGACATGGAACGCTAAAGCCAACTGCTTACAAGTTCCTGACTTCATGTTTGACGAGAACGACTCGCAAAAGCAGTTCGTGCGGTTTGCCGACGAACTTGAGCAAAGGGCGAATGGGCAAATCGGGCCTGAAACCATCGACTGGATATGGGACGAAATTGTGCGGTTGAGCAAGATCGGCAAGACCTACTCGGACAAATGGCGGCCTGTCCACGGCGGAAAGCTCGACGAACAGGATGGGGAGATGCCCATGTCCCAGTACCCTTTCGTTGCACTCGTGGACTCTAGCGTATTCCATAAACGAGGCTGTCCTTTGGTGTCGAAGCTCCTGCGTAAGCAAATGACTTCATATTACAAGACTCGTGCAGACGCGCTTGTTGGCGGCAAGAGTCCGTGTACGACTTGTAATCCATAGGCACACCATCAATCGTCCCCAAACCACCCCGCCAAACGCTCTAGGTGCGATTCTGACAAAATGAATCAAATCAGGCGGGCACGTTGCCCATGCTGTCCAGTGCGTGGCATACAGACCCACGGATCGAAAGCCGCAATAGAAATGCTATACTTTCGGAAATGACATCCCTCAAACCCAAACTACGATGGTTTCAATACTCCCTGCGGACGCTTTTTGTCGTCGTCACGCTCTGTGCGATTCCGTGTAGTTGGTTTGCCGTGAAGATGCAAGAAGCTAAGCGGGAACGGGAATCGGCGGCGACAATCGAGGAATTAGGCGGGTTTGTGGAATGGTCAGAACCATTACCGCAGAAATGGTCACGGGGCGTTTTGGGCGATGGTGTGTTTAGTCACGTTATATATGTGGCTTTGGGCAATGCCCCAGTCACCGATGCCTGGCTGGAGCATCTTCACGGGTTGAGCCATCTCCAAACTTTGTGGCTAGATAACACGCCAGTCACCGACGCTGGGCTGGAACATCTCAAAGGGTTGAGCCATCTCCAAGCCGTAGGGCTAAAAAAAGCACAAGTCACGGACGAAGGCGTAAAGAACCTCCAGCAGGCGTTGCCGAATTGCGAGATTGTCCGATGACTTGCCTGCCCATAAAGTGAGTTGTGCCAGTGCGGAATGTAGGTTGATGTAATACGCTTGCATTCATCTGAAAGTCAGGTCGGCAGCGGCAAGGGCTTGGTCGAGAGCGGCGGAACGGGGAGGGGCGCGGGCCTGGATCAGTGGGATGCCATTCCCTCGAAAAATGCATTGAACAACTCGTCAATCGTTTGCTGCGAAAACTTCCCTTCGTGCCATTCCCGTGCCTCCCGTTGCTCTTTGGGAATCTTTGGATTAGCCAAATACTCGTCCCACGCCTCCGCAAAGCGGCTGTGGGTTTTGATCTGCGCAACGAGATTGTCCCGCCCCTTGATGTTGTCCACGAACCACGCCAAGTAGGTCGGGTCTTTCTTCATGACCTCATTGACCGACTTCCCGCAATGCTTCCCGAACGGCATCGGGAATTCGAGATGGGCATTCTCCGCCGCGTCGAGCGCGAGACATCGGGGGCATTCCTCTTGAACAAGATTCCGTAGCTCGGTCTTGTTCTTGATCGTGATTTCCGACTCGTGGCCGCAGCGCGGACATTTGATCGCCAGGATGATCGGCGTGTGCTTCCCTTTGCCGCGAGTGCAGAGCCAATAATCCGTTTGGTCTGGATACTTGGCGATGATGAGTTGTTCGAGTTGCTCTTTGGTTGTTAATGAATTCATACTGTTCTCTATTATTATATAGTAATGTGCCTTCAACAACAACGTTGTTCGAGTTCGTCAGAATGACAAACTCCCCGCGAACATTTTTTCAGAATAAATGTTTGGAATTGATTTCTGATTACTATATAATAAGGTAGGCACAGCAAGCAGATACGAACAACATATAAGACCGTCCTGCTGCTTCCTGTGCCTTGAATGGAATAAGTGGGCGGTCTTTCCTTTTATTGATGAGGCTGAAAGAACAGGAAAGTAAACAACCACGCAAGGCCATCCGTCGCTCGAAGACGGAACGGAAGACGCTTCACGCGCAAAGAAACGCCGCGAAGTGGCTGATCGGCCTGATGAACGATCTCGATTGGGGCCGCAAAAAGTTCATCCAAGAAACGGGCACCATTGAACCTCGTCCCGTCAATTGCGGCGAGGTCGTCAACGGCTTTCTCAAGGGGACGTCCTACTATTACCCCCGCCGCCCGTCCCAAATCGCCCTCATGGAGCATTTCCAAGGCAAGGAAACGTGCTACTTCACAGGTTCCAGGGGCGACCTCACTCTGCTGAATCTCGATATCGACTGCAAGAAAGCGGGCAGTCGTCAGGGCGCGTTTGCCTTTGCGGAGTACCTGAAGCAGCGATTCTTCCCCAATCTTTACCATGAGGTCTCCACCCACGGCAACGGCGGGCACGGCTACCTTCTCATCGACAAAAGCATCTGCGATGACAAGGACTATAACTTCACTCTGAAGCGGCTCGAAAAGTGGTTGCGGGATGTTTTGAAGACCACGGACTTCGACGTCGAGAACATCGAAATCAAGGGAACCTGTCCAGAAGTCAGTTGGGGCAACGAATACAAGCGCCAACTGCTCAACTACAAGTTCGGCTTTCTTGCCAAACTGCCAAGGGAATATGAGCGATTTGAGGAGTGGAAGTCCACCACGAAGCTGACTGTCGAGGAACTGGAAGCAATTATTGAAAAGAATTCGATGGCCGTGGCGGAAGTGGTCAAGGAAGTAAAGGCTTCAGGGTCCGTGTTCGGAAAAGTCATCGACCCCAAGCGAATTGAGGAATTGATGCCCTTGGCCGCACAGTTCGTGCCGACGCCGATTTGCGTGAATAAGAAAGCACGGGTCTGGGTCACTGCGTATGATGCCGCCGTGTTCCTCGCCCTGCATGAGTATTTCACGAAAAACCCTCTGCCCGAAAACGCCAATCCAGTCGCCCGTTGGCAAGGGCTTTGGCAGGCCATGTTCAAGTGTGGGGACGTTACGCGGGCCTTTGATCCTAAACGATTCGCTTTTCTCAGGAATCTGATTTCGGATGCAGGCGGCGTGGAGTGGATCGACCACAAGTACATTCCTGGCAGCAAGAGTGAGGGCATCAAGGGCAAGTGCTGCAAGTGGAAGGCTTCGGATGAAATGATGGACTGTATGGCTGAATACACCGCACAAACAGTGCTTTTTAGTGATAGTAATACAATCAACAACCGCAGCAGCATCGACTTTAGGAGCAAATCTGAAACCATCGAGATCATCAGGCCCGAACGAGTGATGGGGAACCTCGAATGCGTGATGCGGAAGTGGGAAAGTGAGGATTTGGAGCGAATTATGCGACCGCCGAAGGTGCAAATGGCGGCGTAGACAGACAAGAACATCAATAACGAGGAGGATACTATGCACAAGCAAGAAGGCATTGAATTGAAGAGCAAGATAAAGTGGCAAAATCGTAAGCGGAATCAGACCGTGAAGTCCGACACGCTTGAGCAAATCGAGGCGGCGTGGAAGAAGGCGCATGAAGCAGGGGAAATTGATAGCCCCTTTGATCGGGATAAGTTCGACTTCCTGGCAAAGTTGTTTGCAGGCAACATGATGGAACAGCAGAAAAAGGATTGATCGTGGTCATTGAAACGCGCACGCCCATGCGCTTTTGCTGCCCTCATCCCCCGTCCCATCAGGATGAAGCCCGAGGGCCATTTTGCAGCCAGGTACGGGAACCTGGACGGCCAATGGGTCGTCGGGGGTGCGACTGGGAGATCATCGGCGGGGAAACTTACGGCGTGTTATCATTATTTCCGTTACCACGTATGTTGGCGATCAGTCTTTGTCGTACCGTCAGGCATGGCGTATACCGTTACGATATCGAGCGAACAATCAGGTTCGTGGCATTCGCACGAATACGTTTCGAGTTCGATGCGTTGACCAGTTTGTTTGGCCTCGGCAATCTTTGCCGCCCTCTCTCGCTGTCGTTTCAAATTGTCGTCCTTGGCATCTTCCTTGTCTTGCAAATGCTGGCGGACCAGGGCAATGACTTCCGCTGTATGGTCAGCCCCCTTGACGAATCCTCGCCACGCGGGTGCGGGCAGATTGCCGTCAAGCAGGCGATAGAGCAAGTGCCACATACGATCATCGCTATAGTCATAGCAGAAATGCGGCATGGAATCACGCCATTGACAAGTCACAGCGATTTCGCCACGCAGGAACTTTGCCATTAACTCGTCGCTTTGGCGACTTACTTCGGCGTCGATTTCCTCGGTATTTGGTGCCCGCCTACGAAACCTACCCTCCCAGTAATGGCTAGTGCCAACATATATTGTGCGATAACATTCGCCATCAATTTCCACTTCGCTTTGAGAAAGCATTTTTATGATTCGTTTCTTTTCTTTACCGTTGGTCGATGCTTGTTCGGCGACTACGTCGGCACTGCTGGCAAGTTTCACTGGTGGTGAGTTACTCATTACCTTTTTCTCCTTATGAGGGAACGTAGCCGCCGCTAGTTGTTGAAAGCCATAGCGGATTTGATTGTTGTCATCGGTTCCATAACATCATTGTACCCCTTTGTTCGTGGTTGTAAACTGAAATCTGAAAAAGTCGATGAACTTTCGTGATCGACGTCCAAACTTACTTTGCTATACCAAGTCGTCTTACTTTCCTACGCCAAGTGTACTTGGCTGTGCAGAGTCAGCTTTCCGCGTAATTCGTTATCAGAATCCATTTGTCGAAATGCTCGCAGGGCTACTATAGTAAGCAAGACAATGAATAGGAATAAAGTTATGAAGGACATTTTGGAATCAAAGAGAGTGGGCAAACTCGTGCGAGCGAAGGGCCAGCAGTGCTACTACAATGCGTTTCACGTCATTATGAATCTTCCCGAATACGCTGACGCGGACTACGTGGAAGGGCTTGCTATTTTCAGTGGCTTTCCCATCGAACACGGCTGGGTTGAGAGGGATGGTGTTATTATTGACCCAACGCTGCCCGAAAAGGAGGCCGCTTATTTTGCGGGCCTTCGCTTTCGTGGAGGCCGTGGAATGGCGAAGGCATTACAAATTCCCAAACCTGAATATACGAGCGAAGACTTCCCGATCTTCTACCGCTTCGGTTTCGGCGGTGTCGAAAGCCCTGAGTTCCGAGCCGCGTTGATCGCGGCGTATCGTCACGCGGGCATGGATGCGGTCGCAATGACCTACGAGAACTGCAAGCCGCTTTACGCCGAGGAAGTATGCCCGAATGGCAAGATGGCTGTGGTCGTGGCGTAACTGCGGTCGAGCGAGGTTGCGCAGCGCAACTTTTTACCGTACACGCGGCACAAGCCATGCGGCGAACAGTAGGCCAATCTAGTTCTTGTCGGTCTTGGGCGGGGGCGGTGGCGGGGCTGGCCTCGCCTTCTCGACTGACGGATTGGAAGGTTTGCCCCTTTCCACTCGGTCGGTCGAATCAGGTCTTATTCGTTCTTCTGACATCGTTTACTTTTGGGGTACTGGTGGGGGCGGCGGTGCGGGCGGTGCAGACGGGGGCGGTGGTTTGGGACCACTATCCGTTGGGCGAACTACGCCAGCTTCTTTGTTCGTGCCTTTCGATGGAACCATGTGTTCATTAGACATAGCAATTCACTCCTTCTTTGCCTCTTCTGATTTTGGTGGCGTTGGTGGCGGTGGCGGTGCGGGTGGCCTCTCCTTGATGGTCAATTTTGCAGCACCAGCGCGGACGTGTCGTTGATCTAAATCAGTTGGTTGGTCTTTCGACATAGATACTACTCCTTTGGCTTTTCCTGGGTTGATGGCGCAGCTTGCGGCGGCGGTGGAGCAGGGCTTGGTGGCGGCTTAACGTTCTCTTTACGGTCGCCAACCACACCTTCCTGAAGTCTTTGCGACTTCACTGGCTCTTGGTTGCTCATAGGAAACTCCTTTCTGTGGGATTACGTTACTTTCGTGTTGGGGGCGGTGGCGACGGTGGGGGCTTTGAAGGGATCGGCTTTCCAGACGGACTTGGCTTCCCTTTTTCTTCCCTCGGTCGATTCGGTTTCTGTTCTGCCATCTCGCAGACCTTTCTTTAGGACGAATTCTTCTCTGCTACGGGTGATGCTGGCGGTGTTGCGACTTGTGCTGGTGGTGCTACGGGTGGTGCTGGCGTTGGTGGTGGCTTAACTCTCTCGGCATCGCCATTCAGAACCATGCCTTCAAATCTAACAACTTCGTTCACTGGCTCTTGATTCGCCATTGGAAAGACCTTTCTTTAGGACGATTTGTTGTCATCAGGTTGCTTCTTTTCCGCGACGGTTGGTGCTGGCGGCGCAGCGGGCGGTGCTGGCGACGGCGGTGGCTTGGGAACCATTCGTTTGGAATTCCCTCGCATTCCGTACTTTTCTACGACTTTACTCTTTTTCGCCATTGGAGCCATCCTTACTTTCTTGGCTATTATTGCCTTCGTGTGACTGTTGTTCCTCCTTCATCTCGACTTGGGCTGTCAATTCTCCCTTTTCCTTCACTTGTTTCTTTCGGGCATTCAATTCGTCCACATCCTTCATAAACTCGACAATTCCAACGTCTTCGACTGGTATAAGCATCTTGTGTACCCCGTCCAATGGAGTTGACGTATTGTCCGAACCCAACCATTCTGGCGAGCGTACTATAAAGTGCCCCTTATCTGGATAGTTGGGCCATTCGTCCAATCGAGCGTACATTCGCAAACCATTCTTCAAGTGCAGCATGACAAATCGTTCGTCATCGGTGTTGAATGCGTTGCACCATTCAGTAGGAAAGGTTGTTTCTTTTGTCAGACACTTACCCTCTAGCCGAAGCCAACGAGCGAACCGAGATAATCCTAGCCATCGAACAAGCCGCCACTTTCGCAAGTCTTTATTGTGCGGAAGTTCCCGAAGGAACTTATGTGGCAGATCGTTGTTTGAACAAAAAACAAGGAAGAAGCCAATCATCAGCGCAAGGAACAATCCAACTCCGAGAGAAGTGTTCTCGGTCCAGTTGCAGATTACAACCAGTCTTCCGATCAGCAACGCCACGGACTTGATGATCGTGACGAAGAACTGAACTACGCCCGTCAAGATGAACGCTTCGATTGTCCGTTCCGAGATTTCCGTGGTCCGTCGATGAGGAGTAAAAAGGTAGAACACCGTCGCGGCGACGAAGCCAGGAAGAAGAAAGTAAAGAATCGTAATCGTTTCTTGGCTTATATTGAATTCCATCGACCATCCCAATCGGGACGAGCTTTTAAGCGACAGGGGTACAGGTGTACTTGATTGCGCCTCCAATATGCCATACATGCTACTTTCGGGCAAGGGGTGTGGTATTCCTTCAAGGGGCGAACGGCGATGCCTGCCTGACTGGGCACTCCCACCAAGTTGCATCCTAGTTTGCCGCCAAATAATCCGTTTGATGGGTTGGACACGATCTGGGTAGTCGTCGTGATAAGCTGCTTTTTTGCCCGCAACCTCTGCTAGGTTTGCCAGAAATGAACCAACCCTATGGCAGGGAACGATTTATTGGGCGTGGATTGCTTGCGGGCCTACCCCAGCGGGGGTAAAATCGGGCTTTTATGTTCAGTATGCGGAAAACCCGTGCAAATCCGCCAATGCTGCGGGCCTGGATGCCGAGAATTGTCGTCTCTGCGCAAGCGAAGAGGACGGAGTGCAGACGGAGACTGAGAGGCAGCAGCATGAACGAGCTTATCCAAAAAGTGGAAGCCAGAATTGTGGAGCGTCGTGAGGAGTTGGAGGGCTGGAGGAATACGAGCAAAGCGGTCTGCGAAGCCATTGAGTCCGAGATCAAGTTCTTGGAAGCCTTGCTGGCCGACATGAAGACGATGACGAAATGACCGATCCTGCCATCCGTGAAGCCGAACAAATTCGTCAGGATTGCGCTGCCAAGCTTCGCCCGATTGAAACGAGCGGCATGTTCACGGCAATCTTGGGTTGCCTGCTGAATGAGGATTGGGTCGAGCCACGGATCGAGCAGTTGCTCCTGACCGACAACTGCCTCCTGGCCCGCACCGAGGGCGAGGTCACGCACAAGTTGATGCTGGGTGCCGAAGAAGACCTGATCCGCAACGTCCACGGCATTGCCAAGACGGCGGGCTTGGACGGGGACGAATTGGGATACATCCTGGCGGCGATTGCGAAGATCAAGAGGGTGGAGTGATTATGAAGCCGTTCACTTGCCACGGTCACTGGTGGCTTCCAAGCAATCCTGAGCGTCGAGTCGCGGGAATTCTGACCTACTCTCCAATCGAAGGCGTCAGCCTTGACCTCAAAGGGGCGTTCACAGATTCGCTACCTCTCGGTCAGCAGTTTTTGTCGTATCAGATCATCAACGGAGTTGCCGAGCATGGTAGACCATTTACCTTGTGCGACTGCGCCGAACTCTCGTCAAATCTGGCTGGGGGTCTCGCATCAACTGTCGCGTTGACGTTTGCCGTTCGCCTTGCTGTCGAAGGGGCCTGGTTCCAACAGACGGAGGAAATCCTCTTCCACAAGTTCTCTATCAACTACAGTTTGATTGATGAGTGGACTCCGCTGCTACCGTGCAATGAATCTTCAGTCGAAGGAGAGGATCGGCAGTGGACAATCAAATACGGAGGGCTTGCACCGATCCACGCGCAAGTTGGCCCATTGAAGCTGACGGTCGGCGTACAACTCCACAAGTCATTTGGCCTGTCCCAACTCTCTGTCGAAGCCGTCCCTTTGTTCATTTCTTCCACGGTTGAGCCGCAGTCGTTGGACGATTACCTTGTGAAAACGGAATTCCTGGTCAGATGCTTTTTGATCCTTGCACTTGGACAGGCCGTGTACCCGCAGATGGTAGTCGCCAAAAGCCATGCCGTCGTACAGAAATTGTTCAGCGGCACGACAATAAAGATCGACATGCCGATCTTCTTCCGCATCGGCCCAACTGGCTCACAGTCATTTCGCCATTCAGAAGTGCTTTTGGAATTCAAGGACATTGCCGACAACTTTGAGTCTTACATGCAGAACTGGTTCGCAAGGATGGCAGTGCTAAGGCCAGTCTGTGAACTCTACTTCGGCACGATGACTAACTCACAGATGTATGTTCAGCACGAATTCCTCAGTCTGGCTCAAGCACTAGAAACGTATCATCGGCGCACACGTGGCGGAACGTACATGGACGCCCCGACTTGGAAACCCATACAGGAATCTCTCGTCAGCGCGCTTCCGCAATCGCTGGACAAGGACTTCCGAGACGCACTAAAGGGGAAATTTCAATACCTTCCAGAGTTCAGCCTGCGGAAGCGACTAAAGGAGTTGGCCGTCGAATATGAAGAGATTACACGCGGAGTAATCGAAAACACAGGCTCGTTCGTGAGTGCGGTCGTTGACAACAGGAATTATCTGACCCATTATGACAAACGATCTGAAGAGCAATTCAGTATCGGAGACCTGCATGAGCTTTCGACACAAATGCGCTGTCTGATCGACTGTTGCCTGCTCACTGAACTGGGAATGGACAAGAGGAAAGTTGCCGAGGTTATGGGAAAGAGCCGCCGTTACGAGTGGCTAAGGTGGCAGCACTTTCAGTCTCAGCAACGTGCGGACGAGGCTCCAACATCATAGAGCGGATTATGGTTTTGCTTTTGAACCCACCTGAACAAGGCCAACTCGTATCCGTCCGTCAGCGGCGATATGTCGTTACCGAAGTTGGCAAAAGCACGCTGCCCGACCGACCGCTGAAAGTTGGCGGCAACGGCCCGCAGCATCTCGTTACGCTGTCGTCCGTAGAGGATGATGCCCAAATCATTGCAAAGGACCGATCCAATGGATCATAAGAGTTTCCTGTCCGACCTGGAAAACCTTCGACCACTGCCCGCTTTTGCCGATGTTGTTGGGTTGGAGCCGTTGGGATTGGCAATCGGTCCTGACGGCGGTGGCTTGGAAGTCGCCATCGCCTGTGCGAGCCGCAAGCCAACCCAGGATGCCCTTCGCACCGCTTGGAAGTCGCGCCAGGGTGGGCGTGCGGCTCCCGTGCTGCTCACGGTTCTCTATGGCGACCACGCGGCCCTATGCGGTCCCGCTGGCGATGCCCCGCCCGTATTCCTCGATCTGGACATAGGGCAAGTCGAGCGAATCTGCCGCACGGCCCTGGCGGAACCAAATCGTCATGCGGCAAGTCGCTTCCTGTGGTCGATCCTGCCAGAGGTCAAGGAATCGTTGATCCCTGGTTTGCGGAACCAGGGCCTCTTTGCCACTCACGAATTGGAGAAAGGCGTGCCGCAACGCACCGACTGGCCCCAGGCACAGCAAAAGTCGCAAAAACTACTCGACAAGCGGAACCGCGAATTGTTGGAGGGCCTTGGATTCCAAGTTGCCGCAACTAACCAGCAGTATGCCGTTTTGAAATCTGGGCCAAAAAAGATCGCCGTCGCCATTTTCCTTGACCGTAGCGAAGCGTATGACTTGGCCTCGGAACGCTTTGGCGGTGCAACTCCGATCCAATATGCCTTGACGAAAGCCGACGAAGAAAACCTCGATTATGTCGTGGTAGACCACGGATCGTCGTTGCGTATTCATACGACGGCGGGTAAGGGTGTTGGGCGACGAGGCCGAACCGAAACTTTTGTCGAAGTCCACTTGGACCTTTTGCCTACCGACAGGGCGGGCTACCTTTGGCTACTCTTCTCTGGTGCGGCATTGGCAGACAATGGAACATTTACGACAATCCTTGAAGCATCGCAAGACTACGCTTCGGATGTGGGTTTGCGGTTGCGGGATCGCATCTATGAGCTTGTGATTCCCGAATTGTCGATTGCCATTGCCAAAGCACGCGATCTGAAGAAGCCCACGGCCCAAGACCTCAAGACCACTTATGAGATGGCCCTGCTCGTCTTGTTCCGCCTGCTGTTCATCGCCTACGCGGAGGACAAAGACCTTCTCCCCTACCGAACAAATGAACGATTCCGCGACCGCTCATTGAAAAAGAAGGCGCGTGAACTGGCGGAATTGCGGCAACAGGGGATGCCTTTATTCGATGATAGCGAGACGCATTGGGAGGAAGTGGTACGGCTGTTCCGCGTGGTGAACACAGGAAAACCCAAAGAATGGGGTGTCCCAGTTTACAACGGTGGCATGTTCTCCGATGAGGCCGATATTTCGCTAGCGGGCAAAGCATTGGCCGACGTTTGTCTGACAAACAAGGAATTCGGCCCCGTCCTTTGCAACTTGCTGGTCGATCCATTAACGCCCGAAGGGCCAGGGCCAGTCGATTTCCGCAGTCTCGGTGTCCGCGATTTTGGTACGATCTACGAAGGGCTTCTGGAAAGCGAGCTATCGGTTGCCGAAGAAGACCTGGTTGTTGACGCGGCGAAACTCTATGTGCCAGCAGGTAAAAAACTGCCTGATGTTCGGCAGGGCGAGATTTACTTGCATGACGCCAGCGGTGCGCGGAAGGCAACAGGGAGCTATTACACCAAAGATTTCGCTGTCGAGCATCTGCTTGACCACGCCCTGGAGCCAGCGATAGCCGACCATTTGGCACGGCTCGATAAACTGGATGAACGCCTTGCTGCCGAATCATTCTTCGATTTCCGTGTGGCTGATATCGCAATGGGGTCGGGGCATTTCTTAGTCGCTGCCGTGGACCGCATTGAGCGTCGATTTAGCAGCTACTTAGCAAAGCGGCCACTGAACGGAGTGATTGCGGAATTAGGTCGATTGCGGCAAGCCGCACTTGATGGGATTGGAAAGGCAGGAGGTTCCATTGAGGGAATCGACATTGAGAACGTTCAGTTGCTTCGCCGTCAGATTAACCGCCGCTGTATTTATGGTGTTGATACCAACAACATCGCCGTACAACTGGCCCGACTCTCACTTTGGATTCACACCTTCGTACCAGGACTGCCACTATCTTTCCTTGACCACAACGTCGTCTGTGGCAATTCGCTGGTGGGGATTGCGACATTTGAGGAAGTAGATGATTTGCTAACCCGTGGCCGCTCTACACCCCTATTCAGCCACACTGCTGACGCTCTTATCGGCAAAGCCGAGGCAGCAGTTAAGAAATTGGCACAACTGTCCGATGCGGACGCAGAACAAATAAAGCAGGCTCGTAAAGCATTTCAGGAACAGCGTAAGGCCGTGGCCGATACTGACCGTATGTTCGATATCCTCACAGCTTCACGCCTTCCTGAAGCTGAAATCAATTTCACAGCAGAGGATTTCGACAGCGACAATGAACTACTTCTGCAAGGGCTTCATCGTCGCGCAAGAAACGCTAGGGGAACTTCACCCCTTTCATTTTCCGATTGCATTTCCAGAAGTATTCCTGCGTGAGCGTAGCGGCTTCGACATTATTATCGGTAATCCTCCGTGGAAGGAAGCGAAAGTCGAAGAGGATGAGTTCTGGTGTCGCTACCAGCCAGGATTCAAAACGCTGAATTTGCAAGATCGCCAAAAAGCCAAGGCGAGGCTACGGGTGAAACGTCCTGATCTGGCAAATGCATACGAAGAGGAATCCGAGATCGCTACGAAGTTGCGACTTGCGCTGGTCAATGGTCCATTCCCAGGCATGGGTGTCGGTGATGCTGATGTGTACAAAGCATTTTGTTGGCGGTTTTGGAATTTGATCTGCGCACAGGATGGGCGACTTGGAGTTGTCCTGCCGAGATCGGCATGGAGCGTTAAGGGGTCACAGGATTTTAGGATAACGGCATTCGGACGAAGCTGTAATGAAATTGCCTTTCTCGTAAACAACAAGCAGTGGGTATTCCCAGACGTTCATCCTCAATACACTATTGCATTGACTAGCCTTTGGAAGACTGACCATAGCAAGAGTCCACAGGTTTCGATTAAGGGGCCGTTCCGCAATTACGATGCGTTCTGCGCGGGCAAGTCCAGGCCAGCCGTGGTGTTTTCCGCGAAGGATGTATTGAATTGGACCGACACCGCTGCATTGCCGCTTCTGCCTGCGGAAGATTCCGCAGTCGTTTTTTCGCAATTACGAAAATCGCCGCGTCTTGATCTGAACGAGCCGAGCGAATGGCGTGCGCGACCACTTGCCGAGGAGATACATTCTCGTAAGGAACAACACCTAATGCGAAAAGGTGATGGCAAGGATGGCGATTGGCCTGTCTACAAAGGAGAGTCATTCGAGATATGGAATCCCGATACAGGAGTCTACTATGGCTGGGCCGATCCTGACGAGGGAGCCGCGTACCTTCAGCGAAAACGGGTAAACGGATCGGCCCGCAACAATTCGCCGTTCTTTGAATTCCGCGACCGACCTGGTTATCTCAACAAAGTTGAAACACTTCCGTGTATGACCCCGCGTATTTTAATCAGGCGGGTGACTAATCGCACCAACCAGCGTACAGTGTTAGTTGCCCTGGCCCCAGCTAAAGTGTTTGTAGCTGACCAAGCATCGTGTCTGCTTTGGCCGAGAGGTGACGAGAAGGACGTGGCATTTCTTCTCGGTATTCTGTCTTCGCTTCCTCTCGACTGGTACGCTCGGCGTTTTGTGGAAACAGATGTTCGGTTGCACATTATTAACCCTCTTCCAATTCCTCGGCCCACGCGGGACAACTCATTGTGGCAGCGGGTAGTTGCGATTGCAGGTCGTCTTGCCTCCCCCGATAAGCGATTCTCGAAATGGGCAAAGGTAGTCGGTGTCGAGTGTGGCAAGCTGGATGCCAACGAGAAGGACGACATGATCTGCGAACTGGATGGTGTGGTCGCCAATCTCTATGGCCTGACCGAATCACAACTCGTCCACTTATTTGAAACCTTCCATGAAGGCTGGGATTACCAGCCGCGATTGATTGCCGTGCTGAAGCATTATAAGGCGTGGACGGGTAAGTTCTAAACAAGAAGGGCGGGGGAACTGCGATGGCGAATGACGTTAAGAACATCGTCGGAATTCTCGATGAGTGCGCGGCTTTGGTGGAGGAATACTTCGGAGCGTCTCCGCAACCTGATTACACGACCGCAGGATTTTCAAGCCGTATCGTATGGCTGGCGAGGGACCACGGCCTTCGCACCATCCATAGCATAAATCGGCTGCTGTGTGACGACGACGGCAACATTGTCCTGGGGTGCGTGTTGCTGCGTCCCTTGTACGAGCTTGCCATTCGCCTTCTTTGGGCCTCACGGAAAGCCGATGGTTGGCAACGATTGGAGTTTTATCATGCGAATGAAATGAGGAAGTGGGCTGAGGAATTCAAGGTTTTGCAAAATCCAGCCATAGTCAAGAAGGGAGAAGAATTAGTTCAACAACACCAGCAAGAGGCGGCGCATAAGTGGCGGGACGCATTGGGCAAGCCCATTAAGCCTGCTCCCTCCATTCTCGACGTTCTCAAAGACATTGAGGAACAGGATGTCGCCCTCCGCTCAGTCAATTGGCAAGAATTCGGGACAACTTATTTACACGATGTTCTACCGAACGATTTGCCGCGCGTCGCATGCGCACATTGAAGCACTCGCTCGCAGCCGTGACGGGATGTACTTGTGCATTATTGGTTACGGCACCTGTCTCGCTTGTACGGCTCTGCTGGCGTCTCTTATCGCTTACAAATCACAGTCTCCCAAAGCGGAGGTTAGCACAATGTTGGAGAGATTTGGGCCGCTGCTGTTCCGCACATATTTGAGGGGAGTTGTAGAACCAAATCCTGATGGTAGCCCGCGTGGAGGTGAGGAATAGTGAAGCCTGAAATTCGTAGACAACCGAAACGGCAACACGCTGGTCGCCGCCCTACGCGGCCACCTTAAATGGCTGGCGGAAACCTATGTGCAGCCGATTGAACTATCCATCGCAAGCGGATACTTTAATCCAGAGGGATTCGGGCTACTGGCCGACTGCCTAGAAGGATTGCCCAAGGTACGTTTGCTGTTGGGAGCAGAACCTATCCCGCCATCCGCTAGTCCGCAACGCCATGTCGGTGAAACCATTCCCCGATTCAACAGCCGTATTATCCGTGAGGCCATCCACGCTAACGATGAAGGGCTTCTACGAGATCGAAACCTGTTGGAGTTTTCGCCCGCGACCGAAGCTGCCGTGCGGCGACTCCTTTCTCATTTGGAAAGTGGCAAGGTCGAGGTTCGCCGCTACGAAAAAGGATTTCTGCACGGAAAGGCGTTTATCTTTTCCGACGATGAGGGAGTTATTTCTGGATCGAGCAACTTCACTGCGGCGGGACTAACAGCCAATCTCGAATTGAACTTGGGCCGATATGATCCCACACCTGTCAGGCAAGTCAAGCAATGGTTCAATGAATTATGGGAGGAAGCGGAAACCTATGACTTGGCCGCAATCTACGAACGGCGGTACGAGGAATACCTACCGTATTTGGTCTACTTGCGAGTCCTTTGGGAACTTTATGGAAGCGAATTGGAAGAGGAAAAAGGGGCCGATCCTGTAATTCATTTAACCACTTTCCAGACCGATGGCGTATGGCGAGCGCGCCGCATTCTTGAACAATATCATGGTGTCCTGTTTGCCGATGGCGTTGGACTTGGAAAATCGTTCGTCGCGGGTGAGCTAATTCGTGAAGCTGTCCAAGATCGTCGGCAGCGGGTGTTATTGCTGGCCCCCGCCGCGTTGCGAGATGGAATGTGGGACCGCTTCAAGAGCGAACATCAGATTTTTGTCGAGTGTCGCTCTTATGAGGAATTGCTTTTGGAGAAGCTGGACCAAGAGCCGAACCAATACGCGATGGTCGTGATTGACGAAGCCCATGTGTTCCGCAATCCTGACACGAAACGCGGCAGGCATTGCGACGGCTGTTGATGGGAAAGCCGCCCAAGAAACTGGTCTTGCTGACGGCTACGCCCGTAAACAACTCGCTATGGGATTTGTACTATTTGCTAACGCTGTTCATCGGCCACGATGCCGTCTTTGCCGAGCGGGGCATCCGTTCACTAAAACAACGCTTTGGTGAGGCCGCGCAAGAGAACCCTGATGAACTGCGGCCTGACATGCTCTTCGATGTACTTGATGCGGTGTCGGTGCGACGGACTCGGCACTTCGTAAAACGGTTCTATCCTAATGACCGTATTCGTGGCCCGCATGGTCAAGATATTCCCGTGCAGTTCCCCGAACCGCATGTCCAATCCCTAAATTACGACCTGGATGATGTTCTTCCTAAGTTTTTTGGGAAGTTGAAGGAAGCTCTTGCTCCCGACGACGAAGAGCAAAAGCCGCTCCTCACAATGGCACGCTACTGCCCGTCATGTTATCGTCCTAACAACGAAGTCGAGGGGTCACAGCTAACATTGGTCGGCCTAATCCGATCAGGGTTACTTAAACGGTTTGAGTCTTCAGCGTATGCTTTCGCAAAGACGGCGAAGAAGATGGCCGACAGCCACGATGCCTTCCTCAAGGCTTTGGATGCAGGATATATCCTTTCGCCAAAGGCGTTGGAGGAGTGGACCAATGTTGACAGCGACGAGGAATGGGAGAGCTTGCTTGTAGAAACAGGATCGGAAGTGGCCGATGCCTACGATGTAAAGCAACTCCGCGCGGCTGTTGAGTCCGACCGTAACATCTTGCGGCAATTTGCGATAACGGCATCGGCTGTAACACAGGACACCGATCCAAAGCTAACCGCATTGACCGAGGCCCTGGCTGAAATCTTGCACGCGGCACAGAAAGATGCCATTGGTGACGAGGACGGGCGAAACAAGCGGAAGGTGATTATTTTTTCTTATTTCGCGGACACGGCGAATTGGATTGAAGAGCATGTTCATAAGATCGTGGATAGCCAAAAGAAATTTGCGGCCTATCGCGGAAGGATCGTGTCGGTTGCTGGACAGGAAAGCCGACATGGTGTTTCCCGCGAGAACGCCGTGTTCGGTTTTGTTCCAGAATCAAGCGATGCTCCCAAGGGACGCGATGGGGATAGTTTTGACATTCTTATTACGACCGATGTGCTGGCCGAGGGCGTGAACCTTCAGCAATGCAGAAACATTATCAATTACGATCTTCCTTGGAATCCGATGCGGTTGGTTCAGCGGCATGGACGCATTGACCGAATCGGTAGTCCTCACGCCGATGTTTTCATGTGGTGTTTCTTTCCCGATAAGCAGTTAGAAGAATTGCTGAACTTGGAGGAGCGGATTCGCCGCAAGCTGGCCCAAGCCGCAGCTTCTATCGGGGTGGAATCCGAAGTCATTCCTGGTGGTGCCACAGGGGAAGTAGTGTTTAGCCAGACCCGTGCCGAGATCGAATCCCTGCGTCGAGAAGACAACGAATTGTTGGTAAACGCTGGGGAAGACCCCCTGGCTCACACGGGCGAGGAATACCGACAGGAATTGCGTAAGGGCCTTCAAACTCACGGTGACGCAATCCGTACTTTGGCTTGGGGTGCTGGTTCTGGCTTGGCTGGCGGGCCAACGAAAGGCCATTTCTTCTGCGCCCGCGTCGATAAGCGAGTGTTCCTCCGCTTTGTCCCCTTTGATGGGAGCAAACTTATCGGCAATACTTTGGCCTGTCTACGGATGATTACCTGTGCTGACGATACCACGAGGCATTTGCCCGACGACTTGAAGGCGGCGGCTTATGATGCATGGATCAAGGCAAGGAAGGACGTGTATGCCGAATGGATGTTCGCCACCGATCCCTTGAATCTCCAACCGCGAATTCGACCATTCTTCCGCAAGGCCGCCGATCACCTGCGAAAATATCCTCCGTCCGACATTCGGCAAAATGAATTAGATTTGCTCGTGGAGGCCATTGAAGCCCCGTGGGGAATGCGACATGAGCGTCTCATCAAAAATGTTTTCGATCCCGACGCGGGAGACCCTCATGTAGCATCGGCGGCATTGGTAGAGCAAATTCGGGAAATGGGACTACAACCATTCCAGCAACCCAAGCCATTGGACCCGATTCAGGAAAACGATGTGACGCTGATTTGCTGGCTGGCCGTGGAAAGACAACAGCCAAGAACATAAGAGAAGTCGCCATGTCAAGAAACCCCCGTGCGATATTGATAAGAATGAACAACGATCTTGTCCGTCTGACACCCTATCCCTGGAATGATATTGCCACTTGGTCGGCCAACGCTCTTCCAATTATTCGCCGTGATTGGCCCGACTACGTTGAGGATTTCCGCCAACTAAGTGCCGAGCCTCAGTGGTCGGATTTCCCAATGTGTTTTGGAAGCGATGAAAGCCAGAACCGAGCGGCTGTGGCACGTATGGGTGCGATCACGGACTCGGCCAACACAAAAACGGCAGAAAATGCCAAGGCACGGATATTGGGCTTTCTGACGGGAATACTGACCGCTACCAGCGAAGAATGCGCAGAAATGCCACCGCTTCAGACTCTCCAAAACCTCCTTGATCGTTTCCATATCGTCGCTCGTCAACTGACGAAACGCCATGCAAACCGTCCCACACTGACAATTGCCGACGAATACGACGTGCAGGACGTGCTTCATGCACTATTAAAGCTCGCCTTTAATGACATTAGGCCAGAAGAGTGGACGCCAAACTACGCTGGCTCCTGCGCAGGATGGACTTCCTATTGAAAGAGGAGAAGCTCGTCATTGAGGTCAAAAAGACGAGCGAAAGCATTGGGGCCGCGAAGATCGGAGAGCAACTATTGGTCGATATTGCAAAATACAATGAACATCCCGATTGCAAAGTGCTTGTCTGTTTTGTTTACGATCCAGATCATAAGATCGGCAACCCAAGTGGCCTTAAACGAGACTTAGAAGCGCGGAGTACCGAACGGTTGCAGGTCGTCGTGTGCATTCGCCCAATATAACGAGAGGAAGAACATGGCAGACAAAGAAAGAACAATCTGGGGCATCCACGGCGGCAAGACTGGCGATGCCGACAGTCTGTTTCTAAAGAAAAACTTCCTTGCCCTTGGGTGGCACAAGTGCGGCAACCTTGAGAGTCTTCCCCCCGACCGCGAAGCATTCAAGGAGCTTGTCGGCAAGAGTTACCCTGACAACAAACCCGCCTCGATCCCCACCAATGCGGGACAACTTTACCGTTTCGTCCACGAAATGAAGTCCGACGATTTGGTGGTCTACCCGTCACGGCGAGACCACGCCGTTCATATCGGGCGCATCAAAGGGCCGTACAAATACGATCCCAGCCTGGAAGCCAGCTATCCTAACCTCCGCGCTGTGGAGTGGCTGAAGACAGTTCCTCGCACGCAGTTTACGCAAGGGGCCTTGTACGAGATCGGCTCGGCCATGAGCCTGTTCCAGGTCAAGACCTATGCCGACGAGTTCATTGCCGCCGTTGAAGGCAAGGTTGCTCCCGAACTTGAAGGGAAAGACCCAACGGTTGGCCTTGTGGCCGAGGAGATCGAACAGACCACCAGCGATTTCATTCTCAAGCAGTTGTCGAAGGAACTGAAGGGCCACCCGCTGGCCGACTTCGTTGCGCATTTGCTTCAACAAATGGGGTATCGGACTCGCGTTTCGCCCGAAGGCCCTGATGGTGGCATCGACATTATTGCCCACAAGGACGAGCTTGGCTTTGAGCCGCCGATCATCAAAGTTCAGGTGAAGAGCGGCGATGGCAGCGTCGGTGAACCCGAAACCTCGGCCCTCTACGGCAAGGTCAGTGCAGGGGAATTCGGGCTTCTGGTGACACTTGCGACATTCACAAAACAGGCGCACAACTTTGCCCGCAGCAAGAGCAACCTGCGCCTGATCGACGGCTCCGAATTGGTCACGCTGATTCTTCAGCACTACGAGGAACTCGATTCACGGTACAAGGGCCTGTTGCCGCTGAAGAGGGTCTATGTGCCTGAAAGCCTTGGAGGAAGCAGAGGAATGAACCATACGGTCCTGACGACTGAAGGTTGCGCTATCACCTTTTCCGCTAGCACTCACACCCAGGGAGAATGTCTTGAATCTTACCATTATTGATCTGGATGCAGAGTACCTCGCTGCGAAGGGGGTGATTCCACTCTTACTGGTCGCACCGCACGACCCTAATATCACTTCGACTGCCGTACACTTGTCGAAGTACAGGGAGGCATCGTCACCCGAGGTCAAGCTAAAATGTGCGGAGGCTTATGCACGGTCGGCAACCGCGATTGCACTCACTGCCAACAACCACCTTCTAGCATTCGACTATGCCGCCTCACTTTTGCCTGATTACGCACGTGTCCCTGATGTACTTGACGACATCTGCCGCGCCACAGTTGGGGCCGTAAACGCACCGTCCCCGAACGAAACTGGGATCGCGGGCGTGGTTGAAACAGTGAACGCTCGTCACGATGGTCCCGTGAAGGGACGCCTTCTCGCCATACTACTGCTGCGCATACTTTCGGATGCGCAACACCTAAGCCATGATGTTCCTGGGTTGCGCCAGTGCTGTAAAGCTTTTTGAGGAAGAATTATCCGATATAGTCCACTATCAAAGGTTTGACACGAAACAGCAGACGTATGAGAAGATTCCGCAATGGCTGGCTGTCATTCCAAAGGCCCTCTCAGCGCTACCAACCGCAGGTCTTTCTGCTGTCGCTTCCATCGAACAGTTGCTCTCCCTGCGGCAAGCCTGGATGAGAGGTGTTGGCAATGCTTTAGCAAAAGCAATCGTCAGTCCGTTTATTGCTCGCGCCCTACTCGACACAAATCTACATCTTCTCTTCAAGGCTTGCGAGCAACTCCACGAAGCGACCGTGACGGATTTTCGTGCGCGTTACGAGGAAGCGGTGGACGCGGTTGAGTTGTTTACCAGCCAATGCGTAGCCAATCCGAGTCTGTATGCTCGAAGTCTTTTTCAGCCACTTGCGGACACGGCGAGACGAGTCATCGACGCTGCGTACCAGCGATCCGACCTAGTGCAGCCTGCCCGCCTGTTGGTGCGTCCTAGCTCAAAGAAATACTCACTTACCAAGACTGCAAACAACATTCGAGTCCGTCTTATCGTTGAAAACACTGGAAAAGGTCCAGCCCAAGAAACCAGTCTGGAGTTCATGACCGACCTTCCTTTAGAGGTCAATGAACAGTTCCTTGGACACGTACCTCCTGGCACGATGGAGGTCGAGATTCCGTGCCTGATATCCGACGAGTTCCCGAACCCTTTAATCAACGTCCTTACGACTTGGCACAATTCGGATGGATCGACGGGGGAAGAATTGCAAAGCGTCATGCTCGAAACGGAATCTGTCAGCCTCGACTGGGACTCCATGCTGGATCAAGCTCCGTACAATCTCACCGCAGTCGGTAGCGACATCGCATTTGTAGGACGCAAGGAGGCACTCGATCAACTCTACCGACAAGCCAATGGTTCCTCGGTGGGATCGGCATATATTTTTGGGCAGCGCCGCGTGGGCAAGACATCGCTCGCAAACGCGCTAAAGGCACGGCTTGAGCGGCAAGAAGGGTTTCATGTGTGTTCGATGGCCGCTGGCGAGTTCCTTCACAGTCGATCCGAGGAAACAATCAACCAATTAGGTGACGGGCTGGTGGCTGCTATCCGCACCCGCTGCCCCGCATGTTCCGAAATCAAGCCGCCGACGTTCAATGGTGCTCTGTCACCATTGACCACGTACCTCAATGAGCTTACGGTTAAGTGCCAAAGCCTTCGGCTTCTGTTCGTAATGGACGACTTCGATCTTCTGCCCCCCTCGCTATACGAGCCAGGGCCGCTTTCAATGCCATTGTTTGCCACCCTACGTGCAATCAGCCATAAGCCTCCATTCGGTTTTATCCTTATCGGCGGCGAGAGGATGGAAAACGTCTTTCGTTATCAAGGAGAGCAACTCAACCATTTCAAATCAATGCGTCTCGACTATTTTGATCGTGAGACTCATTGGAACGACTTTGTAGAGTTGGTCCGCCACCCAACTAAAGGTCTACTTGAGTTTACCGACCGTGCGGTGTCCCTTCTTTATGATTGCACTGCTGGGAACCCGTACTTTACCAAGATGATTTGCGGAGACGTTTTTCAGTTGATGGTTAGGCGGCACGACCGCTTTGTGACGGAAACTGAGATAATGGAAGCGGCACGCGCGACTTATCGAACCGCGAGCGAGAATAGTTTTCAGCATTTTTGGAGAGACGGGATCACGGCCAGAGATGAGGATGCACAACGAATCGAACTGCTGCGAAAGAGAACCCTTTTGGCGCTCAGCCGTTTACTTCAGGAACCGAGGAGTGCAACACGCGATGCGATCTGCCAGCAATTGGAGGGCGAGCAAGCCGCCGCACCAATGCTGGATGAGTTTGTGAGGCGGCAAGTTTTTGAGATTAGAGAGGCCGAATACAGGTGTAAAGTGAAGCTCTTTGAGCAGTGGCTCGTGGAGCGGGGACACCGAGAGCTTGCTCTATCATTACAGGAACAGGATGTGCTTCGGGCGCTACATGCAGCAGATGCGGCTGCGTATGTTAAGAGTGGCGAGATTGTCGAGGTGGTCCAGCGCTGGGGCACCTACCAAGGGCAGTCGATTGGCGAGGAACGTGTGCGCGGCTGGCTTGAGCAATTCGACGGAAGAAAGAATCAGCGTTTGATGTTTCAGTTGCTCAAATCCATAAAGTTTTACTCGTCGGCGGTGGTGCGGGAGAAGGTACGCGAAGCACAGGCCATCGTATTTCGTGATCTAGCTAGCGTTCAGGCAAACGGGCCGCAAAGGAAGAAAGGTGGCCTGGAGCGAACGGGGCCGTCCAAGCGTAATGACATAGTGGTCAGTTATTTGGACCAACCTGCCAAGAGCGGTGCCGCCTACGCTAAGTTATTCGCGGACGAGAATGGCATCTTCGCTGACAAGGTATGGACACCAACAATGGTGCGCGAGTATCTTGAGAATGGCGCACTTGACCTGGCGATCAAGGCCATTGTCTTCGTGGATGACTTTATTGGGACGGGGCGGACGGTGGTTGAGAACCTTGAAAAACTCTTGCCACCTCTTCCAGAGCGGTGTTCGACAAAAGACTTAAAGCTGTTTGTGGTGGTCGTGTGCGGTTGTACCGAGGGACTTCAGGAGTGCCAACGATGCGTGGAACAGCACGGCTGGCCTATTGTCATTCATGCCTGTGATACGTTGGACGACGCTGACAGATGTTTCGGCGCAAAATCGTCGGTGTTTGAGTCAGAAACGGATCGACTTGTCGCAAGAGAGCTTGCTCAGAGGGAAGGTGCTAAGCTGGAGAACAGGCATCCACTTGGCTACGGCGGGGGCGAGCGGCTTGTAGTCTTTAGTGACACCTGCCCAAACAACACGCTTCCAATTCTGTCGAAGGTGAAGGGGAAATGGTCGGCCTTGTTTCCTCGCAAGTAGAGTTGGGAGTGGGAACTATGGTAGCGTCGGCAGGCGCATTACGCTACGGCGCTGCTCGACCTCCACGCAGGCAGAGCAAGCTGCCCAGACCGACAGGCCGACTGCTTAACCTGACCGAGTACGCATTCGGCATCAATATGGAGCATGGGTGAACGCTGGTTGAAGGCGGCTCACTGCCAGCGCAGGTTGAACAGCAATTCGATAGGTTGATTAGGAACGGGGTCATGGTGATGGTGTCGGGCGACAAGTGAATGAGTGGCACTATGAGAACAGATATCATTCCTGGCGAAAAAGTGCTGAGACAAGCGATTAAGCGCGAACTTGGTGAAAAGCTGGCCTCGTCGTATAAGTTGTTAAAGTTTGGCATTGACCTACCGAGAAACAAGGATTTCGACCGCTCGCCAGTTCCGAACGATACCATTGCCACGGCAATTGGGCTGTTCGTCAAAGCAAGTCTCACCTATCGTTCAATCCTTCTGGCGTGCGAATTTGGCCTCGATCAAAGCTGTCTGCCGCTCAATCGGTCCCTCTTCGAGAACCTAGTTAATCTGACCTTTCTGGTTCGGCGGCGGGTGAACCTCTATCATTTCAATCCAGGCACCAAAACGCCATTGAATCTTCTCGGCCAAAAACTGACGTCCAGTTTTCGCACAGCCCTTTACAATGCTTTTTGCATCCTGCGTGACGACAACATTTACACGCATTGGGAATGGACGCCAGGACTGGCACGGCACGCGAAGACGATAAAAGTGAAGCGTCGAATCGTGCCAAGGGACTACATTGACGATATCGGTCCAGCTTGGCAGAAGAGAATTGCGAAAGCAAATACTTGCGTAGGTCTGTCGATAGCTGACTTTGCCGCGAGCCTCGGGCCGACCTTCCGCACATGGCACAGGACCGTATACGCTGCCGAATCACAGACAGTCCATCAATCTGACGTTCCGAACTATCTCGATTACGCTCCAGATACGGGCGACATCTGCCCAATGTGGCACTCAAGTCCCGAGGAAATTGACAGCGTTATCTCGCGTTCCGTGACGATGTACTGGCAATGCCTTTACGAGTTGCACAAGCGGTTTTCCTTTGGACCCGATGCAGATAGAAAGTTCAACGAGTACGCCAGTATGGTGATAGCTTGGGGAAATGAGTAACACGTGGACTTGCACCATGACGACGACCACCTTCCCCCTCTCGAAGCTGCAACGCCTACGCGAAAGGGCGACTAAGGCGGCCCAGACGCCCATCGACCGTCCTGAGCGGTGGTCGAAAAGCACTGTCGATCCGATGGAGGTTCTAGCCGTATTCAAGAAGTGGCTCTGGATCAAGGAAGACTTCGTTCTACGGGCCTACTTGTTCCGCGAGTACGGCAAGAGCGATGGCATCGTGTGGGCGATGCCTGCCGACGCCGATTACCCCGATCCCTTTCAGTGTCGCAAGGTGCGAAGCAATCCGAGTTGGCCTCCCAAACCGCTCGGTGCCTTGGATGATCTGCGCGAGGCTCTCGACGGCGATGGCTCGCCCTGGTCTTACTTGTGCGCTTCGCTTTTGTTCTGTGAACTATATTGTTTTGGTAAACTCTCGCGCCGTGTGTGGGACACGCACACTATCTTGGGCGAGAATCCTTGGAAGGGTCGCAAGAAGGAGCTTGATTTGGGCTACCCTGCGGCGTGGAGATGGTATTTACCCGAGCCGAAGGAATGGCAACCCCATGTAACGGAGGACGGAGACAAAATCACGGCGACGTTCTACGCTTTCAGCGGCTACATTCAACACCGAATTTGTCGGCACAGGGACACTTACCGTCGAGGTTCTTACTGCTACAAGAGCCGCGTGAAGGACATTGCCACGGGGCCTGGGGGATTTGAGTTCGATGAAGATTGAATCGGCAGCCAAACACTGAAGGAGACTTCTTATGCTAAAGATTGAACGCGACAAAAAAGCATTCATCACGCTGGCGGTCGTGCCGCTAGTGGATGCCGAGATTCGTGAACGCTACGATTTGCAGGAGTACATCTGCAATAGTCCCAACGTCTTCTTTGCCGAAATCGGCCTGAAGCTCTTCTTGGTCGCAAAGGAGGTAGCGCCGTCAGATTCGGTTCAGGATCGGATTGACCTTCTTGCCCTCGATAAGGAAGGGCGGGCCGTCATCATCGAATTAAAGCGAGGCAGTAACAAACTGCACCTGTTGCAGGCCATTAGCTACGCGGGAATGGTCGCCCACTGGGAACCCGAGGACTTCTTGCAACTCTTGGATGAGAACAGACGAGAGGCATTGGAAGAGTTCTTGGACGTAGAGCTTGATGACATCAACCGTGAGCAGCGCATCGTTCTGATTGCCGAGGAATACGACTACTCCGTATTGGTCGCTGCGGAGTGGCTCAGTGAAAAGTTCGGCGTGAACATCATGTGCTGCCGCATCGCCCTTGCCGAAGATACGCCAAACAAGTCGGAATACTTGGTCTGCAACATCGTTTTCCCCGCACCTGAGTTGGCAGGACAAGCGAAGCACCGTGGCATAGGCCCACGCCCGCCAGCACCAGAGAAATGGCCTAACTGGCAGGCAGCATTGTCCGATGTCGCCAATACTGCCGTAGTGGCGTATTTCGACAAACAGATTCAAACGAAGCGAGAGTCCCATTTGCCGACACGGGAACTGTATTTTCGGCAGGAAGGTGGCGACGGAAAGCGACACTGGTTCCCGTCTGTCCGCAACAAGAATGCCTACGTGTGGCAGCGGGGCCGATTTGAAGGAGACATCAAGTTCTGGCAAGGGGGATTGAGTCAGCCTAATGATGTTCAACCCGTCGATCAGGAGACGTGCCTGCGGTTCTACCTGTCTACGGACATGGACTTTGCTTTCTTTCACAACGCGGTCACGGTAAAGCTGCAATCAGTTCAATGGAGCGATGGCGTGGTCGTCGGAAGCGAGGGCGAACAGGGAGCCACAAATCCCGCCCCGATGCAGGACGAATAGGAGCCGTGCTATGGCGAAGAGCCGAATAGTCAAGGTATTTCTTAGTTCAACCTGCTTCGACCTGTTGGACCTACGGCAGGAATTGCGGATGTTTCTTGAAGCTAACGGTTTCAGTGTCGCTTTGTCAGAAGACCCACATTCGCCATTCATTGTCGATCCGCTTGACGATTCAATAGGGTCGTGCCTGAACAATGTCGAGAACTCAGATGTTCTTATTTGCATCATTGACAGGCGGTACGGTGGCATCTTGAGGACGGCTCCTTACGAAGGGCTATGCGCAACGCAGATTGAGGTTCGCCGTGCTAGGGACACAGGACGGCCATGCTTCTTCTTCATTCGTGAGCTAGCATGGAACGATTATCAGCATTTGCGTGGCGACATAAGCCGCGCATCTCGCTGGGTCGAGCCAGATAATATCGACAACAAACGCAAGTGGGTAGACTTCGTTACCGAGGCGTCCGCAATTCCCGTCACGGCAGGCATTTCTAACTGGCGAGACACATTTACCGCCAGCACAGACCTGAAGGCGTTGGTCTTGAAACGGCTATCCGACCATTTCCCTGAGCATCTTGGCGTGATCGCCATGCATCCTGACCGACTTGTGCGGCTTCATTTCGTCTTTGTGAAGTCCAACCCTATGGGACCGATCATGGGGCATTTCCGCAATGTTGGAATCGGTCCCGCCTTAAACATTACTCACGGCCTTCATGTGGGAGATCACAACGTGACGGTCTTTACCGAAGGGGCACTCGCGGAGAAGGAAGACCTTGTTCCGCCAAATGAAGATGAGTGCCACTACGCTTCTAATTGGCCCGCCTCTCCTGTCGTATTCTGCGAATACGACAACCGTTTTGGAGATCGCTATAGAGTCGAACTGCCCTTTGTTATGAATTCGGATCGCTTCGAGCCAAGTCCGCCCGAAAGGTTCTCCGTGGTTAGCTAAGACTGAAACCCATGACCATCCAAACTATTCCCCTCCTCACAACCCGCATTCGTCAAGACGAGGGCGATGACGAATCGAGCCTTGCCCGCCAATGGCGACTACTCAAGCTCCTTACCTTGTGCCGAAGGGCTTCACGATCAAAGAATTGGTGGCCCTGTCGGGCATGAGCGAAAAGACGATCCGCCGCGACGTGGCCTTTTCTGAAGGAAGTTGGCTTCAACGTGTCCGAAACGGTGGGGGACTTTGGCCGCAAGTTCTTTCGGATTTCCCGTCTGTCTGAATCGACGGACGGAAAGGCGGAAAAGTATTCCTTGATCCACGACACCTTGGGAGATTTACGCGACGCGGCCCTGATCCTCGGAGATTCGCCACTGGCCGAGAACCTGAGTCGCCTTCAGGAATCAGTAGAGGGGAAGTGTCGAGAGCCACAACGAAGGCCACGGTGAGGAGGAGATGCAATGAAAGACACAAGCGCGCCATCACTGTTTCTTATCCCAGAGATGTTTTCCCGCAAGTTCAGGTCGGTGTCATGGATCAATCGGCCCGACGTACCCGATAGGTTTGACAATGAAACACGGCTCGACCTCTTTTGTCAAGAAATCTGGGACATCAAGGACAATCTCCTAAACGCTACGCAGGCAGGTGAAGCGGCAAAGCCGATACCAGTGTGCCACATCACCTACGGAAACGGGTCGGAGCAAGACCTATATGCGCATGTAGTCCAGAAGGACGACTTCGCGGTCTTCCTAGAAGTAAGCCATTCCTATATCGACCAGCACTTTCTTTCCATCCAGTTATGGGCTACGGACCAAAAACAGGCCCCCACGTATCCGACCGACCTCCTATTTCGTGGCGATCCGATCCACGAAGCCACTAGAAATAAGCCTGCCAAAATCGAGACATTCATTCGGCCCGTTGCACTTACCATCCACACATGGCATTTTGACGCCTCGCCGTACTTGCCCAACGAGTCAACGCTTTTCCAACTGAAAGAAGCCGTCGCCACGTTTCCGCCGTACTTGTCTTGGGAAGCCTTTGAGCAAGGGGAATATGGAGTTGCGGCAGCGAACATTCTGCCGTTCCTGGCTGGCGACGACCCAACAGACACCCTCACGTTGTTCATGAAATCGTATTATGCGACGATCAAGTATCTGGCAGGCGATTATGCATCGGCGGCAGAGCATTTTCTGTCGGTGGGGTCAGGCTACTCGTCTAACGGTCTTCCGCGTAATGCCGACGTTCGTTTTTGCTTTGCGATAGAAGCGGGGAAAAGAATCACCGATCTAAACGTATCTTATCGCGTCCTTGCTGATGTAGTGGCTGGACTAGGGTTTCTCGGTGCCGACTATAAGGGCGAGTTGGTCAACATCTTGAAGAACTACTATTCAGAGGTTTACATTGGTGCGGCGGTCCTTTGTCGCCGCGTCATTGAGTTGTACCTGACGGAGCTACTGACGACGAAGCACGGGAAGACAGTAAAAGAGCTAACAAAGGCGGCAAAGGCGGCAGGTCAAATACCCAAGGATGCCCGCCCTGGCTTGTTCACAGTTCTCTGCACTGGCGAGAGTCCACGGACTGATTACGGACGATGACCATAAGATTGGGTCTCATATTCGAGAGTTCGGCAACGACATCCATGAGAAAGGTGGGGGCGGGTGCGAGATCGACGCCAAGTACGCCATTCAGTCCTGTATCCATCTGCTGCATCGTGTGTAGTGGCGGATGAAAGACCTGTGATGGCTGCTCCCAACGAAAGCGAAGTCGAAGGCGCAGCAGCCTGCCGCATCAGACCCGCCATTGACCGCAATTGAGCTTCGAGACAGACTAATCCACTGGAGGCCAGCCTATGACCGAGAAATATGGATATCTGCTGGACGATTGGAATAAGGCGAAGGAGGAGATTCGGCACATTCTTGCTGAAAGGGCCAAGCTCCGAGGGATGATACCTTATTCAGAGTTGTGCCAGAAAGTCGGAGCCATTTCGCTGGAACCGAATTCTTACGCCCTTGCTGCCATGCTGGGGGAAGTGTCCTCTGCGGAGGACGACCTTGGGCATGGTCTCCTAACCGTCATCGTAGTCCACAAAGACGGCGATATGCAACCTGGACCTGGATTCTTTGAATTAGCCAAAGAACGTGGCCGAGACACATCTGACCGCGAGAAGTGCTGGGTGGACGAACTGAAAAAGGTATATCGCTATTGGAGCGGCGTGGGCTAAGGACAACTGAGAAATGAGAGCACTTTCAATCCGTCAACCGCACGCCGAAGCCATCATGCGAAGCGTCAAGAAGATCGAGTATCGTTCCCGCCCGACCAAGATTCGGGAGAGGGTTTACATCTACGCGGCCAAAGGGCGATTCCCTTCCGAGACGGAGGCTGAGATGATGGCAGGCTACAAGATCAAGGACGTGGCCTGCGACGATCTCCCTCGCGGCGTCTTAATCGGCACGGTCGAACTTTGGGACTGCACAGGGACGGAAGGCGACTTTCACTGGCATGTCCGCAAACCTGAACGGGCGAAGAAGCTGCTGACGCCCACGAATCACCCGCAGCCAGCGTGGTTTAATCCGTTTTAAGGGTGGCGTCATGTTTTCCGTTTCGGCCAAGCTCGAAGGCAATTGGGATATCGACGGCGTAGAAGTCCATGTCGATTGTCCGCGCTGCCGCTTCGCCAATCCCGTCTGGCTCAAGCAGATTCGCTTGCGGGACGTTGTCATTTGCCGTGGTTGCAAATGCAACCTTCAGCTTGAGGACCAGATGAACACGTTTCGTAAGGCGAGGGAGACTTTGAATCGGCAAATGCAGGAATTAAAACGGACCATCGAGCGAGCGTTCAAGTAGGTATCGGAGGCGCACAATGCAAGATAAGTACATTCAGTCGATTCGCTATAAACTCCAAAAACGGGTAAGGAAGCTGCACTCTGCTGACTTTCGGCTTTTCTCATTCAACTTGCGTACCTTCTTTGACTTCTTTGAGGCATCTCCGATCTTGTGCGGGGTACGAGACGAATTACTTGCGGCAGTGCCCAAAGACGAACTCGATAAGGACATGGAGTTGCTTCTTTCCAGGCGGAGGGAGGTTCCAGTCAAAGGCACGGAGGCTGAGGAGGCTGCGTTAGGTTATGTCTTTCTCAAACACTGCATGGACAACGCAGGGAGCTTCAGCCCGCACGAAGTCGGTTTCAGTTACGGCGGCAAAGATGGAAGCGGGGGCTTGGACAAGGTGCGCCAAGTATTCTTGGAACCGTTCTACGAATACGTTGACGAACATATTGACGATCAGCAGGCGATCCTTTATTCCCTACGGAAGTACAAACATCGCTGCGAATGGTTTCGGAAGAAGCAGATTCACGATCTGGCGGCGGATCAAACGGGAAAGGCCGAATCATCGCTCGCGTTCGATCTCTACGAGTACCTCCACGACCAGGGCATCGACTTCTCGATTGAACCCAAGTCGGCGTCAGGTATTCCCGACCTCATCATCGAGCAAGTGGGCGACGACAAGGTGGTGGCCGACGCCAAGGTGTTTTGGCCCGAGCGCAAAAAGGACAAGCCGTACATCATAAGCGGATTTAATCAGGTCTACACTTACCTCCGCGACTACAATGTCCCGTTCGGCTACTTGGTCATTTTCAAAATTTGCGAAGATGACCTCAAGTTCATGGTGCAGTCCACGACCTCGATGTTCCCGTGCCTCTCGCACAACAACAAAACGATCTTCTTCATTGTCGTGGACATTTGCGAATACGATAAGACGGCGAGCAAGAGAGGACAGTTGAAGGTCTACGAAATCACGGCTGACGACTTGATCCAGTCCGTGAAGGTTGGTGAGGCAAGGCAGATTGCGACGGCGCAGCTGCCAGCCGTTGTATAGAAGCAAAGCCATGAGCAGTAATCAATCGAGAGCCGAGCAGTTCTACCAGCAAATCATCGGCAACGCGAATCCCCTCGCCTATCTGGGCGGCTTGGTCGATCACAGGAAGGCCGAAGACGAATTCCTTGAATTCAAGGGAGGCGGCAAGATTGCGGATAAAGACGCGAAACAGTATTGGAGCCAAGCCCTCTCGGGCTTTGCCAATACAGAGGGCGGCGTCTTGATTTGGGGAGTCCGTGCCGCTCGAATCCAGAGTCCGACCGATCCTTCTCGAACTGTCGATGCTGCAAGCGAACTCGATCTCGTGCGGAATTCCGCGACTTTTCTGCAAATGCTGAAAGATGTGCGACTTGAGGCGACGGTCAATCCAGTTCAGGGCGTTGAATACATGGCCTACGACGGCGGAGAAGGAACTGGTGCGGGATTCGTCGTCTGCTTGATCCGTGAGGGCCACAATAAACCGTACCGCGCCGCACTCGATCCTGCAAAGCAGTATTACCAGCGGATTGGAGACAGCTTTGCAGTTATACCCCATGCGATGCTTCGCTCCCTCTTCTTTCCCGACCGCTCACCAGCCTTGGCAGTTGACGCGATGGTCGAACACGTCGAAAAGACTGCCAAGTTCTCGTTATCGCTCATTAACATCGGAAACGCCACTGCGAAAGAACTCTATGTTGTGAACAGCGAGGGAGGAATAACTTGGGCGTTCGGCTGCTGGGCATCAACCTCGGGCACGCCGCCAGACGCCCGCCTTTGTTTAACCTCGCTACATCCAGGTCAGTCTCTTCCGCTGGGCACAATCCAAGTGGATCGCCAGCCATACTTTCGTAAATGGAATCCCGTGACATTGGCATTCATCGCATACATGGACGACTACTCTCCGCAAGTTATCGCAATACAATATGACGAAGACGGCATCGAGTCCTGCAAGCGCAGGCGTTTTCCTGCAACGACGGAAGTATAGAGTTTGGTCGATCCTATGGAAATCTGCCCCCGTTGCGGAAAGCCCTATTCGGAACGCCCCGCCCAATCAAGGGAGGATACGGCCATTGATATTTGCCCTCGTTGCGGCATGGAAGAAGCCCTTGAACCTTATGCTTTTGCAGTTGGCAAGATTGGGTTTGATTCGCCCCCGCCAAAGTTCAGAGGTTGGGCCTGGCCGCCTTCGTAAAGGGTGGTAGCTATTCGGGTTCAAGTTGCCCTTTTGAATCCGCAGGTTGTTGGAATGCTCGATTATACTCGTTCAAGTCGTGTTGCCGTGATTAAGAGCATTGAAGAAGAAATATCGCGCAAGGTGCCTTCAACCAAGACGCCATCATCAGGGCGTAGGCTTTCAAAAAGTGGTAGAAGTTCTTTGGGTAGATTGTAGCTACCTACGATGACCATATCATGCCCATATTTGCCCCTGCCCTTTGTAGGTGAAAGCATAAGGCCAAAGGTGTTTCCAGCGTTATCAATACTCACCTCTGTAACATATAGCCGCCAACGGATGGGCTTGTTGGCCCATTCTCGAATAAACTGTTTTCGGTCGTAAACATCCGACGGTGCTTTTTGCAGCTTGAAGAATTCGGCTGCGTCGATTGTCGGATTGGGTTGGGCGCAAGTGCCGTTGGCTTGGGCGGCAATCGGGAACCCAGCCCGATTTTCGGAAATAACCAATGGCGAAAATCAGGAAACAACCAAGCGGCAATGCGTAAGAGCAACGCCAGAACCCCTATCACAATTCCTAAAATTGCAAAGAACTTTTGGGTTTCGTTCATAGCCTACACTTTGGCAGTTCGGCTTCTGTTGTGGGGGATTTCCCTTCTCTATTCACCCCCCCAATATGCCAGAAAATCGGCTGTTCGGCAAGAAGTGAGGGTTCAGGGTGGCAAGGATCACGTCGGTGGCAGTACGGATTTGACAATCTGGCCCGTTTCTGCTCTTGGCCCTGGCTTTCGCAGGAGATCAGGGCGAGTAGAAGGAATCTATCCAGGCAACCTTGTAATTCTCGTCGGCAGTGTCAGCCAGGAGGAGGCCCACGGCTCGGTTTCAAGCAGTTCGCAGTACCGTCGCTGCCAAAAAGCGGTACTATAAGACTGCACCGCTACGCGCGTCGTCGATCCTGCGACGATCTCCCTCGCGGTGTCCTGATCGGCACTGTCGAGCTTTGGGACTGCACAGGGACGGAAGGCGACTTTCACTGGCACGTCCGCAAACCTGAACGGGCGAAGAAACTGCTGAAACCGACAGGGAGGCCGCAGCCTGCTTGGTTCAATCCGTTTTGAGAACCATGAACGTCAAGGATAAGTTCAATAAAGTGACTGAGAGAGTGGACCGTGGGCTGTGGAAGCTCGTCGGCAAAGAAAACGACATCCTCTTTCACTTTCTCCGCATCGTCCTTGCGTGCATCTCAGTTGCCGTTCTTGGAGGTATTGCTTTCGCGGTCATTGCATTATTATGGAGGGCGGTCCTGATGCTCTCCCCTGTCATTGTCGGGGCAGCCCCTTATCTCGTAGCGATTGCAGTAGTTCTAGGTATTGTCGCAATACGGGTATTCATAAATCGCTCAAAGGAATCGAAGCGGCGTCGTGAAATCGAAAGGCAGAACGCTCTATCTAAGCAAGCGCAGGAACAGCAAAGGGCTTTAGCACAACAAGCGGAGGAACGCGGGAGGGCACGGGGCGTCAGAATACACCAATCGGTGCTTGCTGCCGATCAGAAGACGAGGAACAATATCGAGACCATTCTTGCTTCGTTACGGCGTTTCGCCCTCCGCCTCGAAGTTGCAATCGCGCCTGCCCATTACAATGACCTCTTTGGCGACAATTGGGTAAGTGTGCGGGAGTTCTCGGAATCCTCTCAAGGCCGCAAAGTGCCTGAAGTGTCGGCATTGTTGGTGGACATAATCATCTGCTACAAGCAGGCTCAGGATATTCCGTGGATTCCAGAAAACTCGGGGCGAATCCAGTATCGGTGGGCCGAGGCTTCCAAGAAGAGGAAATGGCTTTCGGAAACACTTGAAGCCGCCCAAGCAACGTCTCCAATTGCGTCCAACGTCGTGGAGGCTGAGATTTTAGAGGAAGCACTCCCGATCCTCAAAATGGCCGTCGTGCCGCCACCAGCCCCTCCCTCACAAAAGACCTCTTCGATACCTGAGATGGCTGTGCAACCGCCGCCTGCTCCTCCAATGGTGCTGCCGCCCCGAGAAGTTGCCGTCGTTGCCCCTGCTCCAAAACTCAGTATTCCTCCTACGCTTGAAGAGTTGCAAAGATACTGCATCTGGGTCAGCGGAAATAACTAGAACAAAACCACCCCTCGTTCCATCATGAAACGCATCCTCCCCTTCATCCTGTTCCTCATTCTCCTCGTCCCCGTCTGCCAAGCGCAAGAGCGTCGGCAGGCGGTCCCGCCTATTGAGGTCTATTTCAGTCCTCACGGCGGCTGTACCGAGGCCGTTGTAAAGGAATTGGGGAAGGCCCAATCGTCGGTCCTCGTGCAAGCCTACAGCTTCACGTCGAGAGATATTGCGAAGGCCCTCGTCGATGCCCGCAAACGCGGCGTGAAGGTTGAAGTCATCCTCGACAAGAGCGTCCTCAAAGACGGATACACAGAAGCGGATTTCATCCTGCACGGGGGAATCCCAGTCAAGGTCGATTCACTACATGCGATTGCTCACAACAAAATCATAGTGGTTGACGGCGGCGTGGTCATCACAGGGTCTTTCAATTTCACAAAGCAGGCCGAGAACTCAAACGCCGAGAATCTGCTAGTCATCCGAGACAAGACGCTCGCTGAGAAATACACGGCCAACTGGCGGACCCACGCAGCCCATTCGCGAGTCTACGAGGGGAAAGAGAAAGGCTACTCCGAGACGCATCGCGCCGAGCAGCCCGCCAAGCCTACTCCTGCTATCTCTGAGGGCTACGTCGCCTCAAAGAACTCGCAGGTCTTTCACAAGGCGGGCTGCAAGTCGGCAGCCAAGATTTCGGAGAAGAACCTCGTCAGATACAATACGCGGGAAGAGGCAATTGCGGCGGGGAAGAAGCCTTGCCACGAATGTAATCCGTGACGGAGCCTAAAATGGAAGGCGATCCAAATGAAACGAAAGCCCCGTTGTTGCCCGAGCAAGAGCAGGTGATCCGAGACGAATGGATACGAATAGTAGGTGAATGCGGCGATCTGGATAGCTCTTCTGTTCAGGTTTTCGGCTTTCAGAACGGGAAGTTTGTAGCAGACCGCACGGGCGTCTTGTTTCGGGTTGCTGATTCTCATTTTCTGATTACGGCGGCTCATAAGCTAGTCAACATTCATGGCCTCAACATTCCACTTTTCCTGCCGCCCTCTCAACAGGATGCTACTCCAATCTCGTTAAGCGGAAGAATGCTTTACACCAAGGACAGAAGGGTTGATATTGCAGTATCGGAACTCCCGCAGTCCATCGTGGAGCGGCTGCTTCCAACTCGCACGTTCTTGGGGATGATGGACGTGGATTTGCAGAGCCACAGCGCACCAGGACTCTATCTTATACTGGGATATCCAAGTTCGTGTACTGAAATTACTGCTGAGGCTGTAAGACCAACGGTGCTGAAATACGCCGCCATCATTTACTCAGGCGACACTGATGGGCTGGAAAACTTCGATCCTACTCTTCATCTCTTGCTTCAGCACGATGAAGTTGGACGCGATGCCGCAGGGCAACCGCTCTTGTCGCCCGCGATAGAAGGAATGAGCGGAGGCGGCATTTGGCGGCTTCTTGAATTGAAACCAGCATGGAACCAGACGTGGAAGCGGTCGGATGCAAAGTTGGTTGCAATTCAGAATAGGTACATACGCAACCAATACTGCAAAGGCACCTGGGTCAGGCACGCTATCCAACTGATTTGGGACAGCTTTCCTCTATTGCGGCCTGCTCTGCGACTGCATTCCAATGGACTCCAATGAAGGCGAAGATCACACTCAGCATGGAATAGATTACAGTGGGCATCTTCGACCGATTCATTTCATCCAAGCCGCCGACCAAAGATCAGTTCGCCCAGAAGGTGCTTGACGGCATCAAGCGGGCAGGCGAAAAGCGGGCCGTTGTCTTCGACAAGGATCGGTTTTCGTTACACACAACGGATGGTGGCATCCTCAATCTAACCAACGCCTACCCCGAGTTCTGCGCTGCCCCAAAGGAAATGCGGGCCGAGTCCGTGAACAAATGGGTGCGAATGTGGTTCGCGCGATCTCTTGAGATTCCTGACGATTTCGACGATGTTCGCGCCGATCTGCTGCCCACAGTTCAAGCCCGCTCGCACTACGATTTGGTCAATCTGCAATTCGAGGTCGAGGGTCGCATGAAGCTCAATCGACCTTATGCCGTCTTTGGAGAGCATTTTGCGGTCGGCCTTGTCTACGATCTCCCCGAATCCATGCAGCACGTCAATCAAGACAAGCTGGATAAGTGGGGCGTCACGCTTTACGAGGTATTGGAGGTTGCCAAACAGAACCTTGCCGAGAGGCAATTTGCTTTCGCTGGCCCGCAAGGAGGCGTGGGCATGTACTGGTGCTCGATGCAAAAGGACAGCTACGACGCGGCCCGCATACTGCTGCTTGATGCGATTCGTGACTTCAAGGTGCGGGGCGAGATCGTGGCGATGATCCCGAATCGGGAGACGCTCTACGTGGCTGGATCGGAGGACATGCACGCGCTGAAGGAAATGCTCAAGGCCGCCGCCGAGGAGATGCAAAAACCACGGTACATTTCGGGGATCGCCCTGCGGCTCGACGGTGACGAGTGGGTGCCGTGGCTTCCCGCAGAAGATCATCCACTCTATCAGGACTTCCACAAGCTGCGGACGCAGACATTCGGCCAAGCCTACGGCGAGCAAAAGGAGCTACTCGATAAGCTGCACGAAAAGACGGGGCAGGATATCTTCGTGGCGTCATTTTCTGGCATGGGCAAGAAGGACACGAACGAACTGACCAGCTTTTGCGTGTGGGGCAAGGACGTTCTTGGCTTGGCTTCCCCATACCGATCTGATTATGTTTATGGCAGAACACGGCCAAGAGCCACTGCTGGTCCCTTGGGATCGGGCGGTCAAAGTCGTGGACGACTTGATGGAGCCGATGGGGATGTACCCTGAACGGTGGCGCGTGTCTGACTTCCCAAGCGATGAACAGTTGAAGGAGATGTGGAGCAAGGCATGACCATTCGTGTCAGTACATGGCACTCCGAAGAGTTCGACATTTATACCGAGTTTGTCGATCCAAGCAGGTCGCCTTACGCAGAGTGCGGGAAGGACTACGCCGCGAAGGTCACGGCCTTATATGAACGGCTTCGTGTCCGTTCCGCGATCTGGGCGTTTCCAGAAGCCGAGACACGGAATGGCTTTGATCTATCGAAACCCATTGAATATCTCTTGGCGGTGAACGAGGACAGAGTGGTTGCTTATGTTGATGACTCTGGATGGGATAAGTACCTCCACGGAGAGCAGGCCGATTTCGAGTTCTCCACGACACTCATGAAGTTTGCTGGTGGTACGACCATCCTTATTGCTACGCCAGTCAAGCAGGAGGAGGTCATAAGGATTCGGCGGTATCGTCGCACCAACGGCCCCCAGCCCTTTGAAATGATCGAAGAGATGTACCCAAGGTAACGGCCATCGTGAAACGTCAGAAGCCATTCAACGACATTGATGCTCACGCGAACCTCAAAAGCTACATCGGCGGCGGGGGAAAGGATTTGGGGCGACACCCTGACGGGCGATATGCCTCATTCGACTACTGCTTCAACTATTTCCAGTCCCTCCGCGACAAATACGGCATCGCATCCATTTGTTCCGAGCAGAACTTGCAACAAAGCTGCCTCCAACTCGGCTTCTACCTTGCGAGTTGGGGAATGTTGCGGGGATCGACCTTTGTGCTTTGGAGGAGTGCCAGATTCTACGAAGGCGTGCTGAAGGCGATTAGGGACGGGCATGATGGACTCTGGAAAGTAGACGTAGATTCCTACAAGGATGAGAAGACAATTGAACTTCTATTGGACGCAAAAGACGCCATCCGTGATGCTCTGGGTAGAAAAAACGGCGCGTCGGACACCCTCATCACGAAGATCATGCTGGGCGTTTACGGCAATGTTCCTGCCTTCGACCAGTTTTTCTGCACGGGTCTTGGCGTGGGTAAGACACTCAACAGGCTGAACCTGATGCGTGTGGCGGCATTCTACGAGCACCACAAAGACGTAATTGACGACTACGCCCAAAGAATCCACACCTTCGACTTCGGGACGGGCGGCGAAACGCAACGGCACTACACGAAGGCGAAGATCGTGGACATGGTACTGGTCATGGAGGGGCAGAAAAAGGAAGGCCCGTTGTCGTGAAAAACCCACTCTCCAATGATGACTTCGCCAAGCTCATGATGGACCGCATCCGTCAAACAGGAGAGAAGGGCAAGATCATCTATGAACCCGAAGAGTTCTGCCTGCATGGTGAGGGCAGCGCGTTTGCCGCCATGTTCCTCACCAATGCCCACAAGGAATACTGTGCCGCGCCCGTCGCTGATCGTAGTCGCGTTGTCAGGCATTATGTGCGGAACTGGTTTGCCGCGTCTAAGAAAATGCCCGAGGACTTTGAAGACGCCAAGCCTGACCTGATGCCCGTCGTCCGCTCCCGTTCGTATTTTGAACGCAACAACTTGGAAGTTACGGACGGCCTTCCCCTTGATCGGTCGTATGAAGTTTTGGGCGAGCATTTCGGCATCGGCCTCGTCTACGATCTGCCCGAGTCGATG
The DNA here is from genome assembly GCA_963707295.1 of uncultured Planctomycetia bacterium. Taxonomy (GTDB): domain Bacteria; phylum Planctomycetota; class Planctomycetia; order Pirellulales; family Thermoguttaceae; genus JANXQG01. The sequence goes on along the minus strand of CAVPPL010000004.1, from coordinate 1,234,386 downwards.
CGGTCGATTCCTCAAGCCAGTCTTGATGCTTGGGGCGTGACTTTCTATGAGGCTTTGGAAGCGGCGATGGAGAACTTCCTGTCGCTTGAAGGGAAGTTCGTTGGCCCAGAGTCAGGCACGGGGGCCTATCTTTCGGCCACGGGCGACAATTACGATGCCTCGCGGCTGCTGCTGAAGGACGCGATTCGCGGTTTTCAAGTCAAGGGCGACCACATCGCTATGGTTCCCAATCGGGAGAATCTGATCGTGGTGGGGTCGGAGGACGCTAAGGGCCTCGCGGGGATGGTCAAGTTGGCAAACAAGTGTCTGAACGAGCCTCGCCCGATTTCAGGGATTGCCTTGCGGCTGGACGGCGACGAATGGACACCGTGGATGCCGCCGCCGTCCCATCCGTCGTACAATGACTTTCAAGAGCTTCGCCTTCAGACCTTTGGGCAGGACTACGCCCAGCAGAAGGACATGCTCGACAAGCTGCACGAAAAGAACGGCGAAGAAGTTTTCGTGGCGTCATTCGGTGCGATTCAATCGCCCGATGGAAAGATCTTCAGTTATGCAACGTGGACGGAGACAACGAACTCGCTGCTTCCGAAGACCGATACGCTCGTCCTTGGTCAGCTTGGCAGTGAGCCAAGGATGGTCGAGTGGGATCAGGCGGTGGAAGTCGTGGGCGACCTGATGGAGGCCGTAGACATTTATCCGCCGCGTTGCGCGTGACGGAGTTCCCCAAGGAGAAGCAGTTGAAGGCGTTGGGGAACATGCTGAAATAGAGGCTCAGATTGTGGGCATAGTTTAATCGAACTTCACATCCGACAAGGGAGGTATTGCATAATGGCAAAGAAGAAAGCAACCACGAACTCTGCCACGAAGAAGGCCGTGACAAATCTGACCCTCAAGAAGGTCGCCAACAAGCCAATCACAAAGAAGGCCCCAACCAAGGCGGCAAAGGCCAAGCCGAGGATTAAGGCGACGAGAAACAGGCCATTGAGCCAATCATTCTGCGGCATCGGTACTTGGTACGGTTGCCGTACAAGATCAACGGGAAGAACACCATAGAGGCCCCGATAACCAAGAAGACGATGGCTGGGCGAGGGTGGAGCTACAGAGTGAAGCTACCAGGGCGTGACGTGTTCAATCGTCCCAACTGTTTCTGTGTGTTCGTTGAAGACATTCTGAAATACGTTGGCTCTCCACTCCCCAAAAAACAATTGCCCGCGCGTATCAAAGCTCGTTTCTCAACGCTAACCGATTGAGGGCAGCGTCAACGAGGGAAAACGCAGAATCAACAGAACCCTTTATACCCCAAGAGCATCGAAAATGGCGAAGAAGATAGTTCACTTGAAGAAGGCGAAGAAGGTGGCCGCGAGGAAAGCCGCGCCAAAGAAAAAGGTGAAGGCAGTCGCCACAAGTAAGGCGAAGGACACGCCGAAAAAGAAGGTACGAGCAGTTCCCGCCAACAAGAAGGTGAAGGGGACGCCGACGCCCCAAGCAAAGAAGAAGGCGGCTGCACGGAAGGCCCCTAAGAAGCTCCCCACGAAGAAAAAGGCTTCGCCAGGGAATGCCGCGAACAACGCGGAGGCGGTGGCACAGGTGCCAGAGGGTGGACCTGTCGCGGCCAACGAGCGAGCAAGCAATCCTGACCTACGGCAACGAGTGGCCGCACTGCTCAATAAGTTGGATGACGACACATTGCAGTGGTTGCATTTCGAGATGACCGATCCCGATGCCGAGGGCGCAATCGAAACCGATGAAGAGGCCGAAGAGGCAACGGCCAACTTCCCGCCCTTGAATCGCCCCGCCTTGTGCAGGCACTAACGACGATTGCAGTGGATGATTTTCAACTTGCGGACGATTCGGACCTAGTAAAGTGGCTGACAGACGAGAGCAGCATTCGCCTTTTCCTGATTATGAACAAAGACTAAGGGCCTGACTTGCCAAACTCGTTATCTGATTGAAATTGTCGCCCTCCGAACCAAGGCTGTCGGTTCTGTCTATTGGCTAACGAAGCAAAGCGTGGAGCAAACATGAGCACCAAACGCACTATCGACTACGAGCATTCCGCCCGTGAACTGAAGGGCACGAAGCAACGCAAGCCAAGGACAAGTGTGCCATTCCATCTTTATTCTGACATGCAGGATGACCTCAGCAAAGAGAACGGAACGGTCTACTTGGAAATGCAGGGCGTGTATTTTTCCGCCAGCACGAACAGCGTGACCGTGGGCATTCCGCCCGATGTATGGAATCGCATCGTCGCCGCTGGCCCTGTCAAAGTTCGCAAGGGGCACGGACCTGAGTTTCCGCAGCAAAGGGCAAAAAAGGGCAAGCGCGTCCCCTCGTAACTACGATTTTCGCCCTCGCCGCAGCCTTGGCGGTAATGTGATTTAAGAGGACACGGCCATGACGAAACTTGAAGCACGTAAGTCGAAGTTTCGGTCAAGTCAAGCCCAACGAGATGCGGCCAAAGCGGAATGCGAGCGGCTAAAGGCGCGTAAAGCGGAAATCGAAGCTGAGATGAAGGAAATGCAGAACGTCCTCAAACCTTTCGTTGAAGCCGCCCAATTCGTCTGTGACGTGAACGGCGACCCGCCATCAATTGACACGCTCCGCACTTCATTGGAACGCTACAAGCACTATATCGCGCTCGCTGATGAACTACGCGATGTTGTGGATCGCCGCGACAAAGCCTCGCTTGAATCACGTCGCTATCAGTGGACGGCTGGCAAGATTGGCACTCTCTGCTTCGTAGTCCTTGGAGAGGGCGACACACGAAACGAGGCATTGGACAAAGCGAAAGGGAAGGAATGTTGAACTCTTGCGGCCCCGTCACGCGAACTTGATAATGAATCCATGACTGAAACCCTGCTGATCGTCGCCGTCGTCCTTCTGCTCGTCGTCATTGGCGTTCAGGTCGCCTTGTTCTTCCGCAAGGTGCAAATCGACCTTTCACCCGTGACTCAAGCGTTCCAATCCGTCGAAAAGGCCCAAGAGCGCACTGAGAAGGCCGTGCGGGAAGAAGTGGCCGCCAATCGTACCGAGCTAGCCAAGACGCTCAAAGGTGTGGGCGACAGCCTCAATCAGCAGCTTGGCCTTCAATCTCAGGCGAACAGCAAAACGATCAACGACTTCGTGCATTGGCAGCGCGGACAATTCGCCGCCGTGGTCGAGCAGTTGAAGAATCTGACGGACTCCAATGAAAAGCGTCTCGATGCCGTTCGGACCACTTTGGAGCAGAAGCTCAAATCCATGCAGGACGACAATACCAAGCAGTTGGAGGAGATGCGCAAAACCGTGGACGAGAAGCTCCAAGGTACTTTGGAGAAACGCTTGGGCGAGTCCTTCAAGTTGGTCAGCGAGCGTTTGGAAGCCGTCCACAAGGGCTTGGGCGAAATGCAAACGCTCGCAACGGGCGTGGGCGACTTGAAAAAAGTTCTGACGAACGTAAAGACTCGTGGCACTTGGGGCGAGGTTCAGTTAGGGATGCTCTTGGAAGAGGTTCTGACGCCTGAGCAGTTCGACACGAACGTCGCCACTAAGGGAGACAGTGAGCGCGTGGAGTTCGCCATCAGGCTGCCAGGACGCGGCGACGACAAGGACGAGATCGTGTGGCTGCCCATCGACGCCAAGTTCCCAGTAGAAGATTATCAGCGGCTTGTCGAGGCGCAGGAACAAGGCGACAATGAGGCGATGGATGCCGCCTCCAAGCAGCTTGAAACAAGGATCAAGGGCTGCGCCTTGGACATTTGCACGAAGTATCTTTCGCCGCCCAAGACCACGGACTTCGGCATCTTGTTCCTGCCTACGGAGGGCTTGTTCGCGGAGGTCGTGCGGCGTCCTGGTTTGGCTGAGGCGATTCAACGCAATCATCGCGTCGTCATCGCTGGCCCCACAACCCTGTGGTCAATCCTGAACAGCTTGCAAATGGGCTTCCGCACAATGGCGATTCAGCAGCGGTCGAGCGAAGTATGGAGCCTCCTATCGGCAGTAAAAACGGAGTTCGGAAAGTACGCCACGGTCCTCGATCAGGTGAAGGAGAAACTCCGACAGGCATCAGATAAGATTGAGGATGTGGCCGTTCGCTCACGTGCGATTGGGCGGAAGCTGAAGAAGGTCGAGGAACTGCCCGTGGGGGACGCCGACAAGGTGCTGATGCTGGAAGGCGATTTTGAGGGTGACGGGGAAGCGGAGTGAAACTCATACAAGAAATGAAACTGACCAAATCGCAGCGTGACATATTGGCACTTCTTGCCCAGGGGTATCGCTTGACTCGCTCACGATCCCGATACAGCAATTCGTGGCGCTTTGCCGAAGGGCGCTACGCCCTTGATAGAACCGTCGATTATTTGGAGGCCGCTGGGCTGCTTACCACGGTCAAACGCCAGTTTCTTTGGACAGCGAGAATCACGAACGCTGGGCGGAAGGCAATAGCTCTCAAAAAGGACAGAAGATTGCGGGAAGAAAAGACGTGACTGCCCGTGGGGGATGCGGACAAGGTGCTGATGCTGGAAGGCGATTTTGAGGGGGATGGCGAGGCTACAGAAACCGTTGACGAGAAATAGCCGTGAAGGAAGTTGTGCAAGAATGGCATTTGACATTGATTCATTTGCGAAATGTTCGCCCTTTGTGTTTCACCTGACCTATGCGCCGAATCTCGCTCGTATCAGGCGCATCGGAAAGTTGGAAAGCGCGGCAACATTATTGCGGGCGGCGGGCAGGGACGACTCGATTCGGACGCAACGCCAAGAGGTGAAGCACTTCGACATTGATGGCGACTCAATCACTCTAAGGGAGCAACGGTTGAACTGGAACCATATCCAGCTTGAGGGCGGGTGGATTCAGGGCGATCTCGTAGAACATTTGAATCAGCATGTCTTCTTCTGGCGAAGTAAGCAAAACGGCAGTCTCCTGCATGGCTGCGAGCATGTGAAGGGATATGCCACTCCGAACCCCTTGTTCCTTCGTATTCCGTTCTCGGGTCTCGTCGATTGTAACCGAGGTCGTGGCCCTACGTTTTGCAAATACAATTCTGGGGCCGCAAGAACATCCAAGGGCCGCGCGATTCCTCGCGGCCCAGATTTGTTTGTGCCGTGCGAGCAGGCTGCTTTTGGGATTAAGCGCGTAGAGGAAGTGGCGTTCAAAGAATTCGCCCTACTCCCTGAGACAACTGAATTCTGCACGGGATCATGGGATGGAACTTGGGACAAGCTGTTTACAAACGCAGATAGCCAAGTCATGTGATCGTCATGGACTTTTACACCTACACCACGCTTCGTGATTGGGCAAGGCGAACGACCCCTAACGACCGCGTTTGCAATGACGTTGACGCTTTCTTTGGCATGGTCTCCGTTGACGCCCATCGTCAAAAGTCGGGACAGCTACTTGGGCAGGGCGCGAACGAGCGGGATTGGGAAAAGGAAAAGCGTGCTTACTACAACGTTTGGCCCGCCATCGTCCCTATGCTGACACGGCTGAATCTCGATCTCGATTCGAGCTTGATTCGACTTCCCCTGGCCGCGCTCTGCGTTCGCTTCCCAAAGGACGAAGCCAAAAACCCGCTGAAGTTCGATTGGAAGGGGAAGGCCGTCCCGATTCGCTGCATCCTGATGGGCTACATCAACGACGAAACGGGGATTTCGCTGCTGATTGACATTGGGGAAACGATGCCTTTGGGCGTGCCAATCTACACCTATCGCAATTTCCCACGCAGGGAAGGTCTTACAGTGGAGCAGTCCTTGGCAGGGCTACAGCCTGATCCGTTTGCGGAAATCGGCGTCCAGATGCCTAACGAGCTAGCCCTCGACTGCGTGCGCCTGTGCTGCTCCCTCTGCCTGTTAGAAAATGATCCCGAAGTAATCTCGCCCGACGTCTTGGCCGATGATCGGAGCAAGTTCGATCAGAGCCACGATCAAAAGTTCGTGGACAAGGCCCATCGTCGCGGCAAAGTCGGCTGGGACGTGGGGCGGCACATTGAAGTCATCCCTCATTACCGCCGCCCGCACATGACTTTGGTTTGGACGGGTCACGGGCGGGCGGTGCCGCGCATTGTTCCAAGGAAGGGCAGTGTCGTCCATCGTGAAGTAGTCGAAAAGGTGCCGAGCGGATTTGGGGGAGGATTATGAAAAGCGAGCGAGCCAAACTGTCGCTGTCGCGGGTAGAAGAGAACGCCCATGCCGAATAGGTCTGGAAAAGCAAAATCGTTCTCAGCAATTTCGATGGCTGCGAATTTAGGGCGGCGAATCCAAAGCGACCACGCCGAGGTAGTTGCCATGTACAGACGCTTGACGCCCCTTTCCACAATCGCACGACGATTAGGGCTAATGAAACTTTATGGAGTATCAGAGCGTGTTTCCAGAAACGCGATAGCGTATGCACTACGAGGCTATTTCGGGGGATGTGGCGTCGAAAGTTATGAAGGTCTAGTAACGGATGTCGAAGAATTGGACAGAATAGCACGAGGGTATCACGCACAAACAGGACGACGACTGAGAAGACAGAAGATAGGAATTTGCGGCCAATCAAAAGAGGACCAGAGAAAAGCTGTTGCCGCCGCAGTGCAGGCATTAGGGCGGACCATGTTTACGAAGAAGGAAACCGAATGTGCATTAAAGCTATGCACCGCCCCACGTTTCTGCTACGAATGCGGCCCGCATAGAGGACAGCCAAAGCTGGAACTGGTTGCGCAGGAATTGAACAAGCGGTTCCATAAGGGCCAATCCGTCAGAACCAGAGCGCAGCGTCAACTTCGTGCGAGGCCGTGCCAAGGGGCAGCAATAAATGAAGTTCTTCCGCTACCGCCGCCCATCGCTGAAAACCCTTCTCGGCATCACGAAAGCAAAGAAGCGGATCAAGAAGGACTTGGGCATCACGGCCTTCCTGAAGCCCTTTCGATGGTGGACGAACACGAAACGGAAGATGAAGCGGGATGTTGGTTATGAATCGCCAACGGGGCGGCTGATCCGCGATGGACTGCCTCGGCCTGGAGGGTGTTTGGTCGTTGTCATCATTGGCCTATTGATGGGAGCCGCAATGGCCTTGGCACGGTAGTAGAGCAATCTTCCATGAACCCTCAGCAACAACCCGACGACCCAATCAAGCACGTAGTTCTCCTGATCTTGGAGAACCATTCGTTCGATCAGATGCTCGGCTGCTTCTTTCCGAGCGTCGATGGCATCGACCCCGCCAATCCAGGCTCAAATAAAGACGATACGGGCAAGGAGTTCAGGCAGCAGCCCACCGACGAGCGGCAAATGATCCTCGATCCACACCACGAGGTCAATCACGTCGAGACGCAGTTGGAGGATCATAACGGCGGTTTCGTCTTGGACTTTGTTCAGTCGAATAATCCAAAGCCTAGTGATGAGCAGCGTCAGTTCATCATGGGCTATTACCGAAGCGGATTCCTGCCCGCCCTCCATTCGCTCGCTGAGGACTTCACGATTTGCGACCATTGGTTCTCCTCACTCCCTGGTCCGACTTGGCCCAATCGGTTCTTCGCACTCACGGGAACATCGAGCGGGCGGGTCAATATGCCCGAAGACGGCGAGCATAGCGTGGACTTCGGGGGATGGTTTCAGCAAAAGCAGTTCTCAATCTTTGATCGCTTGAACGACAAGGGCATCTCGTGGAAGGTTTACTTCCACGACATTCCTCAATCCGTTTGCCTGGAACATCAGCGTCAACCAGAGATGGCGGCTCGGTATTTCCCGATTTTGCAGTTCTCCCACGACGCGGAAGGCCCTGAATCCGAGTTTCCCGCCTTCTGCTTCATCGAACCCGACTACAGCGGTGCGACTGAAAACGACGACCATCCACCGCATGACGTGATGAAGGCTCAAAAGTTGCTGGCCGACGTGTACAACGCCATCCGATCAAACGAAGAACTTTGGAAATCGACATTGCTCGTCGCATTCTACGATGAACACGGCGGGTTTTACGACCACAAGGAGCCGCCTATTGCCATTCCCCCAGACGCGGAACACGAGGAGTATACCTTTGATCGGCTCGGCGTTCGCGTTCCCGCCGTGTTGATTTCCCCGTGGGCCACGAAAGGCGTCGATTCGACTCAGTACGACCATACGAGCCTTCTGAAATACCTCATTGGCAAGTGGGGCCTGGATTCGCTCGGTAATCGAACAGCAAACGCAAGTCCAATTCAGCCGAACAGGGAAACGCTACCTCGACCTGATACGATTGCCACGATTGGGTTGACGCCCGACCAGCTTCGTCCTCCCCGCCCCGATGTGGAAGAACAGGCAGTCGATTATATGAGCGCCCATCACAAGGCACTCGCATGGATCGGGGAATACTTGAAAAGGGAACTGATTTGGGAGAATCCACTCTGGTACGCTTGGCTCTATTACGTCGCTGAGATAGTAGCCCACTGGCTATCTAACCTCGCGGACAGATTCATTTATGGAAAAGACGCGGCGTATCTGCTCAGATATAAAAAGGCGACGGTTCAATGGTCGGTGTTCCGTAAACAACGCAAGAAGAAGGCCATCCCTGAATTGGCGAAACCCATCAGGGACGAAACGAGACAGAAACACGAAAGAATGTTCGCGGCTGAAACACTCTCGTATGTGGCCGATACGAAGTTGCACACTGACCCGACCGACAGAAAGTTGTACGCTGCGGTAGACCCGATTGAGAACGCCAAGAAATGGCTCACAGACAACGGCTATTGAGACGAGGCACGATGCAGATAGCCGCATGTTTATTGGTTCGCCTTTCGCCATCGTGGGGATAGAATCCTTGGCATGGGCCAGACTCGCAAAGGAGAATACCATGTTCCGTCGAAGTGTCTGCATATTGCTCGCCGTGGTCGTGATTTCAGGATGCGGGACAGACCCAGCGAAAGAAGAAGCGGAGAAGAAGCAGGAAGCTAAGAATGTTGCCTCTATGCAAATCGGCCTGCTGGCGGCGGCTTTGGATGCCTACAAAACGTCCGTGGGAGAGTTTCCCAGCACGAAGCAGGGGTTGCAAGCCCTTCGTACACGCCCTGCCGATTTGCCGCGAACGAAAGTCTGGGACGGTCCCTACCTCGACTCGCGGGAGGCACTACTGCCGATCAAGACCGACATGCTCACTGATCCTTGGGGCCATCCATTCCAGTATCGGTCGCCAGGAAGTCATAAGCCTGATAGCTTCGACGTGTGGTCGCGCGGCCCCGAAGGTTCGCAGGACGATATTGGCAACTGGAATGTGCCGCCGCTGAGCGATATGTTGAATCCTCACGGGCAGGGGAAGTGATCGTATCTTCGGATAGAGTGAGAAATGGCTCACAGACAACGGTTATTGAGACAGAGGGAGAACTTTCATCATGTGGCGATTGGCAATCATTCTTGCGTTTGCGATGGCTTCAACAGCCTATAGTGCGGAATCGTTTCAAATGTCGCTCGAAGGCGAAAGAACGGGGGAATTGCCCAAAGGCTGGATCGCGGCCAAGACGGGCAATGGCCCTGGCAGTGAGTGGAAGGTCGTTGCGGACTCGGACGGGAAGAAGGTATTGGCCCAGACGTCCGACAAGGGGCAGGACGGCCTCTTTAATCTTTGCGTTGCCGAGAACAGCAGCTTCACCGACATTGACTTGTCCGTCAGGTTTAAGGCCGTGGCGGGCAAGCAAGATCAAGGCGGCGGTCCCGTCTGGCGATACAAGAATTCCAGCAATTACTACATCGCCCGCATGAACCCCTTGGAAGACAACTTCCGCGTCTACAAGGTCGTCGGCGGGAAAAGGATTCAATTGGCTTCTGCCGACGTGAAGGCCGTAGCGGGCAAATGGCTCACGATACGAGTCGTCAACAACGGCGACCACATCGAGTGCTTTCTCAATGGGAAATCGTACCTCGACGTGAAGGACAACACATTCAAGGATGCAGGCAAGATCGGCCTGTGGACGAAGGCGGACGCGCAGACGTACTTTGCTGATCTGCTGGCGAGCGAAGGCGCATTAGAATCCAAAGTCACGGACGCCTTGCCGCCCGCCCCCAAGGGACAAACTTGGAAACTCGTCTGGCACGACGAATTCGACGGCACGAGGCTCGACGAAACCAAATGGGAAGTCATGCCCGATGCGCCACGCAAGGGTGGATGGTGGATGCGTAAGGCCGTTTCATTGGACGGCGAAGGCCATTTGGTCATCAGCACCCGCAAGGAAGGCGACCGCTACATCGACGGCTGCGTGCGTACCAAGGGCAAGTTCGAGCATTCATTCGGCTATTATGTCGCTCGTGTCAATTTGCAGAAGCAGCCTGGGCATTGGTCCGCCTTCTGGATCATGGGTGAGGGCGTAGGCAAGGTCGGCAGCGGTGGCCGCGACGGAACAGAAATCGACATTTACGAAAAACCCTGGCTTGATGATCGAGTCCAGCACACGCTCCATTGGGACGGCTACGGCAAAGACCATAAATCCAAGGGCCAAGTTGCTAAAGTTCCTGGGGTTATGGATGGCTGGCACACGTTCGGCCTGTGGTGGAAGCCCGACGAGTACATTTTCTATGTCGATGGCAAGGAGACCTGGCGCACGAAAGGCGCGTGCCAAGTGCCCGAATACATCAAGCTCAGCGACGAGATTGGGAAATGGGGCGGCGACATTTCCAAGGCCAAACTGCCCGACGCATTCGTGGTCGATTATGTGCGGGTCTATGACGTGGTGGAAACGAGGGAGGCCGTCAAAGTCGCCACAATCCAGATCGCTTTGCTCAAGACCGCCCTGAACGTCTATCAGTTAGACGTTGGAAGTTATCCGAAGGGATTGGATGCTCTCCGCGTACCTCCAGCCGACTTACCGCCAGGAAAATGGGAAGGACCGTACCTGGAAAAGGATGTGCCGCTGGACCCTTGGGGCAAGCCGTATCAGTATCGCGTGCCAGGAGTTCACAATTCGGACAGCTTCGATGTTTGGACGGTCGGCCCCGATGGCAAGCAAATCGGCAATTGGAAGTGAATGAAATCCAAGATAGGAGAGATCATGCAGCACGCAATGACGACGACCGCTTTCACCTTGGACGGTTATCGAATCGTCCAGACTCTTGGCGTGGTTCGCGGCATCACCGTCCGTTCCCGCTCCGTTTTCGGAACAATTGGTGGCTCGCTGCAAACCTTATTCGGCGGCAACATCTCGCTTTTTACGTCTCTGTGCGAGAAAACGCGGGGTGTAGCCTTCGACATGATGATGCAGCACGCGCAGGAATTGGGGGCAAACGGCGTAATTGGAGTGAGGTACGATGCGACCCAACTGATGCAGAGTGTTTCGGAGGTACTGTGCTACGGAACGGCGGTCGTTGTGGAGCCGATCAAATAGAATGAATATGGACACTCCCGAACCAACAACTGAGAAGATGCTCTACGGTGTCGAGCCGATTACCGTGCGGGCCGATCATCACGATCCGCTACGCGACGTTGGCGACTGGATGAGAGTGTTATGCGGTTGGGTGATTGCAGTCTTGGCGGTGTTGTTTGCCATTCCCGCCGTCATCTGCCCTATTGCAATCGTGGTGCTTGTGTTGCAGGGAGATTGGCAGATTGTGGGCGCGCTGGCGATAATGACCTTGATGTTCGGCCTCCTTATCGCGGCACCACTGTTCTGGCTGGCTAGGCGATTGCTTCGGGGCGGTCGTTCTTCCGAAGGCGCAATGGTGCTTCCGCTTTGGCTCATTCAGGTAATGGGAGTGGTGGTCCTTGCGGGTACGCCCCTATGTGTCTACCTATCTAAACTCGACCCACAGTTTCCGATCAAGCCGCCGTTCCTTTGGGAGGTCGTTGTAGGCGGACCCATAGCTGGGATTGGAATGATCGTTGCTCCCTGGTTGATGAAACGGCGTGCGAAGGCTCGACAGGCAGAGAAAGACCAATGAGCAACGGCAATTCAGGAAGCATTTCGCGGCATGTTTTGTCCAACCCTAAGATGCTATTGATGGTAGTTGCAGGCCCAGCCATCGCCTACCTTGGGGCAAGGAACCTTGAGACAACGCTGTTCGAGCGATCCCCGACGACCGTTCAGGCCGACCGTTTTGCAGCGGACTATCACGGCCAGCGGTGGCTTCATATAGAAGGGCGGCTGCTGCCCGACTATGCGAACGTCCATGCCAGCAACAACGGCTTCATCAACGTCCATGTGCCGCTGGTGCCGCTGGATTGGAAGCAAGGAGAAACAATCCACATCGTCCGCAGTTTTTCCATCCAGGCGTCCGAACTCGCCGCGTGGAAAAACAAGACTTCGCAATCGCCCGAATACTCGCTGACAGGCTTGCAGGGACCGCTTGGCCCCATGCGGTATTCGGATATGTTTCCGACACTGAATTTCGAGGAACCCGTTGTCTACATCAATGACGGCGGCAGGCCCGACTCGGCTCTGCTCGGACTGTTCCTCTTGGCCGTTGGCGGGTTTTTCCTAATCACAAGTTGGACACGGCTATTTCGACTGACCGCCTTTCCGTGGAGACAGCGACCGCGAGGCTGTCGATTCGACGGGCAAGCCGAAGGCATTCCAATTTCGCCGCAACCTGTTCTGGGCGATTTTGCAGCGGAGGCCCCCGCCGAAGAGGCCACGCCTGACGACCTCGATCATTTCAGCCTCGGTGTTTTCGCTCTTGAAGCAGGACGTTTTGCTGAGGCGTTGGAGGAATTGAGCATTGCCATTGAAGAGAATTCCCAGGACGCCGAAGCCTATCAGCAGAGGACGATGGCCTACCTGGGGCTGGATCGCGTGGAAGAAGCACTGGCCGATGCGCAGAAGGCCGTAGTGGTGGCCCCCGAAGATGTTGAATCATATTTCGTGCGCGGCAAGGCCCTGATGCGCAACGGTCTTTACGACTTGGCGATGGCGGATTTCGACGTGGTAATCGACGACAATGACGATCATGCAAGCGGCGGCAAACGCTTGGCTGAGGCGTATTATCAGCGGGGGCTTGCATGGGCCATCCAGAAAAACATGTCGGCGGCAATTCGAGATTTCAGCCGAGCCATCATCAACGCACCCTATCGTGCGGAAGTGTACGAGGCACGGGCGGCGGCCTATGAATTCCTCTGTGAGACCCGCAAAGCACAGCGGGACCGTGAAGAAGCGGAACACCGTAGGGTAAAACTGCCACAATGAGGACATTGTGAGACACCGCTTTCGAGGGACACAACGATGTACGAGCGATTTAGCGACACTGCCCGAAGGGTGATGCAACTGGCGAATCGAGAGTCCCAGCGATTTAATCACGAGTATATGGCGTCGAGCATATTATGCTGGACCTGATTCAAGCGCAATTGCGGAGCCAATTGACCGTGCTGTGCGAAGAACTGTTGCGGAATCAATAATGCGTCTCCCCGAATCCGAAATCAAAACATCCATTCTCCATCCCGTTGACGAAGTGCGGGAGCAGGCCCTTCATTACTTCACCGATGTTCGCAGCCTCGATCCGACAATCATGCCGCTCGTCATCAAGGCCGTCGAGAAGTACGGACGAGAGAAAGCATATTCTCTGCTTCGGGCTGCTGAACGCCTTGCCCAGACGGAGGCAACTGTGGATTGGCTGATTGCCGAGCTTCGGCGGCAGTACGATCTTGCCAACATTGAGCAGGACAATCATCGCTTTGCCGTGTCCATTATTCTCTCCGAAGCGGACCCGCAGTTGCTCACGCCACGGGAGACGGAAATCATCGCCCTTCCCAACTTTCCCGAACGGTTGCGCGAGCCTCTTCATGATCGGATCGACATGGCATCGTGGCCGTGGAATCGCGCCTATGAGGCCCTGATGAACTTCGGCGTGGACACGATGCGGCGACGGCGGATCACGCAGAATGATGTTCGCTATGGCAACCGCCTTGTTGAAGCTCTTGCTCGCCATCTCGATCAGGCAGGGGCAGTGTTCGATCTCTTGAAACGGCCCTATCCAGGCAAGGATCGTTCCTTCGTCCTTTGGCTGGAACCGTGGATCATGGCTTTGGCGGGCGAAATGAAGATCGAGGCCGCGATTCCGTTCCTGATGAAACAGACCTGGAGCGAACATGAACGAATAATTGACGAAGCACTCATGGCGTTGGGAAGAATCGGCACGGACGCCGTGATTCGAGCCGTTGACCAAGCATGGTGGGATGCGGATCAGGACACTCGATGCTCGTATGCGATACTTTTGGAAGAAATCCACAGCGACGAATCGGTGAAGTGGTGTCGTGCGTTTCTCGGCGGCGAGGACGATCGCGAAGTTCAGATTCTACTGGCGAACTCGATGCTGGGCAATTTCGAGACGGATGCCATCGACCTTTGCTGGCCGATGGTGGCTGACATGGAGGAAGAAGACATGGCACCCGACGAACGCGACTTGCGCTATCGGCTCGTCGCCATTGCGATGATTATGGGCAAGAGGTTTCCGCATTTCGAGGAATGGCACAAGGCGGCCTTGAGGGACAACTGGGGCTGGTTCGAGCGCGAACACAAGCGGCTGGCCGATACGTACAGACCCGACTCGCCTGGGCCGAGATTGTCGGAGAATTGATTACGCAAACGGAAAATGGTTCTATGACGGACATTTGGACCAAAGAGCGGTACGACCAGTTCGTGCGAGAATCCTACGAGTACCTGAACAACGTGCAGGAAGTGGCAAAGCGGGATTTCGCCTTGGGAAGCTATGAACGATTCGACTGGGACCAAGGCAGAGGTACGCTGACCTTCTCGGACAAAGGCGTGCCGAAGGTGATCGTGGAGGTCGAGTTCGTTGGCTCTATTTCCAACCGCACGAAGACTTGGCTCTGGGCATGGGACAACGTGACGATTCTGCCCTCGGTCAAGGAACATATCGAGGAAGTCCGCAGGTTTGGAGAACTGCATGGCCTTCGGGAACTGACCACTGCGAAGTGGGAGGCGACGGAAGAAGACGGGTGGGCGATGACGGCGGTAACGGCCCGAATACTTCAAGCCAAGGGCGACATACCGCTCGCCTAGCGAAAACGGACTCACGTTCGTCGTCTTCACTAGCCTTGAATGGGCGAGCGAGCAGCGGACATGAACCGCCTTCACCAAATCCTGCTGATCGGCAGCTTCTTGCCGCTGTGAATCTACGGCTTCAGCCTTGGCGTCGTCACACAATCGCCCGTATCTCCTGTGCCACGTCCAATGCCTTCTTCGCCGCCGCAACGCTGCCGATGGACTTAATAAAGGTTAAAGCCGACTTGATCTCAGGGACGCCGATTCCACCCTTGGCAACGACCTTCCTTACTGCCTGCCGCCGCGTGTTGAGCTTGGCCTTGATGTTCCCGACGTAGTTGGCGGTGATCGTGATGCCCCGTTTCCCCAAAGCCTCGACCACTTCCGCGTTCTTGGCCTTCTTGTGCGCCTTGAGATAGTCGCGCACGGCTTGAGTCTTGTTCACGCCGTTGGACTTGGTCTCAATAGCCCGCTTCTTTGACGCTTTCCTGGCCGCCTGCCGCTTGTTGTGTTTGGACTTGACCGTATTGACAAGGCCGACACTGACCGTGATGCCCTTTTTGGTTAGTCCATCGGCCACTTCCTGGGCCTTGGCTTTGGGGTTCGCCTTATAGTAATCGCGGATCGCTTCGGATTTGTTGACTTCGGGTTTCTCTGCCATGATGCTGGCTCCTTGTTGGGTGTGGGGAATTGGACACTCGAATTGTCGCAAGCATTCTGATGGTCGTCAAGGGTTCGGTGAGGTAGCCTCCTTCAATCCAAATACTTCCTCATGAACCACCATACGCCGAAGATTCCAACCACACTGCCCAGCGTACTGACTACGAATGTCATCATTAGCCCCGTGCCAAGGTACTCGCCAGCCCACCAGCCGATATAACCGCCCACCGTAATTCCTATGAACATAAGTAGTCGATTCATGGTCGTATTCTCTGAACCTGTGTTTCTGAACGATTATTCGCCAGAGAAGCGATGGATCAAACGGCAAGGCTACGAGGCCCTTGCCACACCCGACGTGAACGCAAATAATTATAGTTAAAGGAGAACTAACATGCTCCACGCCGCCCTTCTCTGTTTGCTCATCGGCCAAGTGCCGCCGCCGCCCGCTCCCTACAAGCCCGAAATAAATGCGCAGTCAACTGAAGATCCAAAGGCTCAACGCCAATGGCTCTTAAATCATCTGACTTCGGACTTGCGGGCACAAGGCAAGCTCGACGCTCAGAAGTATCGTGAGGTCGAGCGAATGGTGAACGGCGTGAGCGATAGCCAAGTTGCCGAGGCGGTTCAGTATTATCAGGTTCAGGAATTGGCCGCAGCCCAGGCCAATCTTCGCCACCTGCAAGCCTATCGTGACAGACTGAAATCAGAAGTTGCACGACGACAGCAAGAGTACCAACAGGAGCAGGCGATGGCAGCCTATAGTTCAGCCCTTGCCGCTCAACAGGCACACTGGGCGATGGGCAATCTCTACGCTGCCCCGTATTACTACGCGCCATATCCGTACTATCATAGGCATTGGTGATTATCTCTTGAACCGAGGAAAGAACAATGAACAAGTTCAGCTACGCCATCGTCTTCGTGAGCGACATGGACCGTTCTATCGCCTTCTATCGGGATATACTCGGCTTTTCGTTGAAGCATCAGTCGCATAAGTGGACTGAATTCGGCACGGGGGAAACGACCCTCGCCCTGCACTTGGCCGATGCTGCCGATCACGCCCACCCTCATTCCCACGAAACGATGCCTGCTGGGCATTGCCACGTCGGGCTGACCGTGGCGAACCTTAACGATTTCCATGTGGCGATGGTGGACAAGGGCGTGAAGTGCATTCAGCCGCCCAAGAAGGAGGATTTCGGCAATCTGGCAATTTACGCCGACCCAGATGGGCTGCCGTTTTCGGTCTCGTCGGAGGCGTAAGAGATAGTTTCCTGTTTTCTTCCTTTTCTACTGCGTAGAATTTCATTGGCGGCTCGAAGCCGCAGGTTTTCTTCAACGAAGCCATCAAGCTGCGGCCTTGGTGAGTGCTAAGACAGCGGTTTGAGGCATAGCTATAGGAGAGAAATCATGTCCAAGAAGCATCCCAGACCCATTGCGGCACAGCAGGCACACGACATGCTTGCGAAAGACCCGAGCGTCCTGCTTGTGTGCGCCTACGAGAGCGACGAGGAGTTTCGCCAGCATGACTTGGAAGGAGCGATCTCGCTCGACGAATTCCGCAAGCGGAAGGATTCGTTGCCGAAGGACGAGAACTTGATTTTCTATTGTGGCTGCCCTCACGATGAAGAGGCCATCGAACAGGCGCAGAAGTATTTCCGCGAAGGCTTTGTCAACGCAAGGATTCTTCAAGGCGGATTCAATGCCTGGAAAGAGGCGGGGTACGGCGTAGTCGAATCCAATGCCTAAGCGGCCTCGATAATGACAATTTGGCGGGGGAAAGATAGGGCGACATCCCAAGGTCAACCGCCGTCGCTTCGGTATAGACGCTGCTGATCTGCCTCCGCAGTCTCGGCAGCCGCTTTTCGGTTCAGCGGCGGCAACCACCTTGTCAAATTGACAACCTGAAACCCTTCACCGTGAACGAAATCTGCCGTCTTCTGGATTATTCTGGAAAATGCCAAGAATTCGCTAAAGTTTTTCTGGATTTCACTGATATATAGAGTAGTAGGATAGCCAAAGATTCATCTGAAAAAATCAGCGGCGAGACTACTATATTATGTTGTCGGTGGGATTGTCGGACAGTGCGGGAAAATGAAGCTAGGATAAGAACAAAACAAGAGAATTGCTTCGTTGCTCCCGCAACGCTGTCACGCCACTCGATTCCACCGACATGGATCGAGTGGCATTTTTATTGGATGGGCAATGGCACGACGGGAAACAATCACAGCATGGCTTCGGAAACGAATCAGCCATCTCGACTACGGTTACAACTGGTACGGGAACGTGGGCCACTGCAATTTGAACAAAACGGTTCTCGACCATCTCCTCAACAAGGTCCATCTCAGCCACTTGACCAACGAGAAGCTGGGCAGGCATTTCTCAGGCGAGGACACATTTTACTTCGCGGGCAACTCTTGGAAGCCTGAAACCTTGGTCATGATCGACATTGATTGCCACAACGGCATCGGGACGCTTCAAGGGGCCTTGGCCTATGCGCAGTTCTTGAAGAACATGTTCTTCCCGAACCTCTATTTCGAGACATCCACCAATGGCAAAGGCGTTCATGGATATTTCGTTCTTCAAAAGGATGGCGTGAAGCCCGAAGTAGTCAACGACCTGCTCGGTCAGCTTCAAGCCCATCTGCGGAAGACCGTCTACGCCTTTGACATTGAAACAGTGGAAATCAAAGGCCGTTGTCCCGTCATTATTTGGGGCAGCAAGAGGGGCGAGATTACCAACTACAAGGCAGGTACTTTAGCAAAGATTCCTCGCAATGCCGACCACTTTGAAGAGTTGAAAAACACAACGCATTTCAGCGTGGCGGATTTGCGGTCGTTGCTACTGAGGCCGTTGCCAGAAATCGCTCCTATTAAAATGGCGAGTATTCTGCGAGACAAAGCCCGCCATCCCCACGACGATAGTTATACCCAAGATTGTAAAAGTCAAGGCAACTATTCCCAAGGTCAGGGCTGTCGGGTCTTGCTCGGACAAGGTGATTTCCAAGGATGAATTATCAAAGCTCGAAGGCCATTATCTTGAAGTGGCAAGAACACTTCTCGGCGTCCATCCTCTCAAGGCGGGTCGTGTCGTCGCTACCGTGAAGGACTTGGCAGTTTTTCTAATGCTGCTGAGATGGTTCAACGAACACATGAACGAGGACGGTTCATTGCCTTGGAAGCGATTTGCGGGCCTGTGGACTGCGCTTTACAAGGCGGGCGACATTGATCGTGCCTTCGATCCGAAACGCTTTGCCGCATTGAGGAATTATCTGTCGAGTCTTGAGCTATTGGATTGGACGGACAAGACTTACAAGCAGGGCCATTGGGAAAAGGGCGTCAAGGTCGGCGGAATTGCCTGCAAGTGGAAGGCAAGTGACGTGTTGATGGGAATGCTGGTAGAAGTAGAGAGAGAAGAGAGGACATCCTTGGCAGGAACTTCAGCCCCATCTCGCCTCCAACAGACCGTGGAAAGCCTCCACAGGTTGCCCTTTGAGCAGACCATCAGGCCCGTTGAACTTATTTCAATGGCACTTTTGCACCCGACTGAACTTGAATTGAGGGAAGCGATGGGATTGGCAGCGTAAATGGACACGGACAATATCGAAAAGGCGGAACGACATGCCGTGACGCTTTCTCCCCTCTTGCCAATGGCCCGCTCTTGTGCCGACAATATGGCAACGAGGTTCGAGATGGCGGCAAAACAAGGCAAACTGAAGCTCGGCAAAGGAGCGGGATGGTTCGTCAAACGACGCCTGCTATGGCTGCCGCAGGTCGATGTCGAAAGAGAAGCCGATTTCTGTCCGCTCCCTGAACTGCTCGAAGGCCGCGAACTTTGGCTGGGAATGGTCGTGAGCCACCACGATGGCTCGATCCTGGCGCAAGAGATCATTGAACAGCCGCCGACCGTCAACGATCTTGCCAACTTGCTGGCAAATTCAATGGAACGTCCCCTTACCGATGATCGCCACGGTCGTCCCAAGAGGTTCTATCTGCGGAACAATCCCGAATGGGAAGAACTATTCCCGCACTTGAAACAGTTGAAGATCGCCGCCGTCGTCGCTGAGGATTTGCCGCAATGGGATGAGGCCGTTGCGGAGTTCATCCCTTACATTCAGGCTTGGCGGGCCAAGTATGGAGAGGAAAAGACGTTGAGCGAGTCGGAGTTGGGCCGACGCGACGAGATGCTCGACCTGAAACTCAACGCGATCTTTTTCTCGCCTCATCGGAGAAACAGGAAACAAAGCCAATAGAAGCCATGCCCCAACAAGAGAATAAACAGCCATGTCCCGAACGCCCGCTGCCATTGAGATGGGAGTTCGGCCCTGACATTCCTACTTACGATTTCGTCAAGGACTGCGGCCTCGACGAGCCTTCGGGTGTTGAAGAGGCGGTGGAGAACTTTATCTACAAGATGAAAAAGCATGACTTCCTAGCCTGGGAAGCGGTCATGGCAAATGAGCAGGGATTGCCGCTGACGAAGAAACAACAGGCGGCATTGGACGAGTTGCTCGACTTTGGCGACGGGGAGGAAGAGCGAGTTCTCTACATTGACGACATCCCCCGCACAAATGAACCTTGGCATGTCATCCTGAACCAGATCGTGCCGCACATTCTCATCGAGCCATTTCGGACTGCCGACGTTTACTACGAGGTCCACTCCGAAGGCTGGCGGAACTTGGCGCAGTGCCTTGCTGAACACGGAGATTGCCTGACGCTGCCGAATGGCGAATCGTCGCCGTTGGAGGTCGTCCCGCTTGAATTGCGGCACAAACTCTGGCTACAGGACTGCTTCGATGCCCTGTCGGGCCTGGGCCAATACGAGGAATTGACACTTGAAAACGAGGAGCAGCAAGACCGCATCGACATGCTCATTGCCAATTTGGCTGCACATGCAGACACGGTTCAGTATTTCAACCTGACGCTCGACTCGCTCTTGGATCGCGTCATTTTGCCTGAGCGAGACCGACCGATCTTCGTGCAGTTGATGCAGGCGAAGCTCGGAATCAGGTTCACGGCAGAGCCAATCGTGAACTATCTGGGAGAAGAGGTACTGCGGCTGCTAGCGGAAAAGGAGAGATTGGTGCGCGAGGAGCAACGCCTCCTAGTGGAGAACGAAAAAGCGGAGCAAGAGCAGCGACGATTGCTGTTGGAACAGGAAAGGACGGAGCGTGAACTTCGGGAGGCGAAACTGAGGGAGCAATCGTTGCACCGTCAAGTTGAGTCTTCACAGTCCAAGCGAGTTGGTCGAAATGACCCCTGCCCCTGCGGGTCGGGGAAGAAGTTCAAAAAGTGCTGTATCAAGAAATACAGCAGCGATCTACTCGACTGAGGATGCCCGCTTGCCCAGGAAAACGGAATCATGGCGAAGAAACGCAGTCCAAAGAAGGAAGGGCCACCGAGCTTGCAAGATCGGATTCACGCTCTTCTCAACGAGTTGACCGATGCCGAGTTGAACATCTTGCTGTACGAGATCGAGAATCCCCATGAGAGGCGCTCGATGGAGAAGTTGGGCAGAATTGCCTCTGTTCGACTGAAGCGGCCAAAAGCCATTAAGGAACTGACGAACATGCTGATTGATTACAACATCGAGCGGCATCCGAAATTGGAGACGCACTACTTGACGGACAAATACCATTTGCTTGAGTATTTCTATGAACACTGCATTTGAGGATTCGTTATGAAACCTGCCCTGAAGATGCCGCTTTCGCTGGCCGAGGCCGAGCGGCACCTGATCCTTGAAGACCTCGTATACATCGACGAGGGCTTTGCGTCGGTCATTCGGGCCACTCCGACGAATCAGCCCGTGCGGTTCGCCTTGGACGACTGGATGAGTCTCGGCGGCTGCATTGCTACCGAGGCCAAACAGTCCAGGGACAAACGGCTGAAGAAGGAATTGAATCGGCTTCATGGCAGGATTCGCAGTCTTTTGGAAGACGACGAACTGCCGACTGCACTGAAGATCTATCGCGGCGACGAGGAGAGCAGAGAATGATCGACCGCCGTGCGTCAAGGGGCAAACGATTTCGCTCGCTGACGCTGATGCACCTGGGCGAGGCTTGTTGCGGCAAGAATGATCTGATATGCTTGCTCCCTGTGCGGGAGGGAGTCTGCTGAGAAATGTTGCACGATGCGACAGTGATTATAGCCCTATGGAAGACAAGCGTTTCCGTGGGGCTTTTTCATTGCGCCTTGCTGAAAGAAGTGGATGGCCTTCACCCGCCTTCCAGAATCCCAAGCGACAACTTTCCATCCGTGTGGTACGGATCGCTTCTTCGACTCCGACGAGGCGATGATCTTGCACGTCACGGCTGATGTAACCCCTACAGCCACACCACATGCCGCCGCCAAGGAACGGTTTAGGTTCGTCGCCGTGACAATATGGTTGGCTGCGGAATCATACTAATAGGGCGGGAAGCAGACCGCACTTTCCAAGACCGATGACCCCGCAGGAGGCGATCAAATGCTCGTTCTGAGTCGCAAGAAGGGCGAAAGCGTCATTATCAGCGACAACATCGTTGTCATGGTGGTCGATATTCGCGGCGACAAGGTTCGCCTGGGGATCGAGGCACCGAGAGACGTGCCCGTTCATCGCCGCGAGGTCTACGACGCGATCAAACTTTCCGAAGGTTCGCAGATCGAATTGCCCGACTGCCCTGCTTCCAAGGAGTAGGCTCCAGCCGCTTACGCCGCCACTCCCTGCGGAACAGCCTCTTCAAGCACGTTGACGGTCGCCAGCATGTTGCCATCGGCATCGTAGAATTGGACGATCCCAATGCTCATCAACCACATCGCCATCAGCCCCTCCACTTGATAGCTACGGGCAACTTGCTTGCCTTTCTCGATCTGGATAGTCTCCTCGATGTCGAATAGGCTTTGGGGCGATGTCCCGAATCTCTCGAACATGCCGACGACGACAGAAAGCACTTCGGACGGCTGGGATTCTAGTCGCATGACGCAACCTCCTGTTGCCAGCAATGGCTTCCTTGCCATTGAACTGCAATCGAATGTACCGCCAGTGCGCGTCGTGGTAAAGGTCGGCTTCTTCAGAGGATGACTATACGCAAGCGTCCCGTGGGCGTGAAGGGTGAACGTTGCCATCAGTGATAGCACCGCCGCCCCACTCGGCGTATAGGTTTTCGCCGCGATCCGTAGTATGATTCCCAGTCTGGCGGAACGGCTGCCGCCTTCTTGCCGTTTGGTGCAGATAGCAGGACGTGACGCCGCCCAAAGTGAACTCCCCGCCCACGGCCCGCACGTGGGCGGGGCCACTTTCATAGAAGGAGTGAACGATGGAAGGGATCGAAACCGCAACGAAACCCATGACCAAAACAGAAATCTTCGCTGCATTGGCCGAAACCACGGGGCTGACGAAGCAGCAAGTCGGAAGCCTGTTCGATGAACTTTCCAATCTGATCGGCAAGAATCTGCGCAATGACGGTCCTGGCACCTTCGCCATCCCTGGCCTGCTGCAAATCAAGGTCGCCCGCAAGCCCGCCACTGAAGAACACATGGGCGTCAATCCGTTCACCAAGGAAGAAATGCTTATCAAGGCCAAGCCCGCCAAGAACGTCGTCAAGGTCATAGCCTTGAAGGGCATCAAGGACTTGGTGTAGCTTTATGGGCGAGTTGTCGCAGCACACGATTGCCAAAGTGAGCGGGCCAGCGTGGGAATCGCTTCGCGGGCAATTCATGCAGACTTCGAGGTTGCTCTTGGCTGTTTCCCCTGATGCCGACAGCGAGCTAATGACGACCTACGTCAAGTTCACGATCAACGCTGCTCCACAAAGCTCCGTATTTGCTGCGATCTGGCTCAAAAGCAGCAAGCGGTTGGTCGTCGGATTGGCTTTGCACGAGGAATACGAAGCTGAGGAACTTGGCCGTTCGCTGCCAGGGACAATGTACAAGGGCCTCACGAAATACTTCGTGGTCGAACGTGGCAGTGCGGTGCCAAAGGGCCTTGCAGAATGGGCGCGAGTTGCGTATCAGAACGCCTTATCAGCAGCAGACATTCACGCTGCCGAAAGAGAAGAAATTCGGCGGTCAGCGTGATTTCCCGCAGCTTATGCCGCCCGTCTCTTTGGGCGACATTCTTGGAATCGTGTGACTTCTTGTGCTGCGATTCCCCCTATAATCTTAGTGCAGCGAAGCAGGCCGTCGCTCGTCCCTACATTTTAAGACAATCTGAAATTGTCGTAGCCTTGAAGGTGAATCACTCGTTGTGTTTCGCCTCATTGCCCTAAAAGCTACGGCCACTATGACTCGCCTAAACGGCGAGTCATGGTTTTTCTTGCACGGCTATGCGGCATCTTTCTTGTCGGATTCTTCCAAAGCTACCGTCTTCAGCAGCGTGCCCGCGTCATCGTAGACCTCGACGGAGTTCTTGGCCGCCAACTGAACCGCGTAGCCGCCATCAAAGAGGAACTTGATGCCGACGAAGTGACCGTCGCGGATCAGCAGCGTGCGGCTTAGCGCGGCGGGATCAAGGCCCATCTCGCGCAACACGTCTTGAATCGCGGAATGATTGCCCATCATGCTGCTCGTTGTCTGAAAAGAGAGCGGCACTCGTTAGGCCGCAATTCCACTGACGCCGACCGATCTCAGCAGTTTTCCGTTGTCGTCGTAGAACCTCAAGGTTCCACTGCCCGCAGCCCAAACTGCATAGCCTCCCTCGTAGAAGAACTTTTGGGCGACAAGACGGCCTTCGCTGAGGGAAAAAGTGCAGGGCAGCGTGTCAGGGGAAATGCCCATTTCGGTGAGGGCGGCGATTACGGTGTTTTCGACCGAATTTGTCATTGCCTTTTTAGGATCGGCTGTCTGCAATCGGGCAATTGCGATTCCGAGACCACCGTGCCGAAGTTTGCCCACCCCCTATAATCGTCACGCAGAAATTCACGAACCAATTGGGCGGATCGAAATCATTACTGAATGTTGACGACATGGACTGCGCCGCCCCTGACGAGGCCCTGTCGATCTGCGGATTGAGCGAGGAATTCGCTTCTGGCCGAGCGAGAGGCCCCAGTACGATTGCAGCGGTTGACGTAAACACGACCAAGAAAGAAAAAAGAGCCGCTGATCTTGTGAACCAGCGACTCTTCGCTATTCTAAGTGGGGTAAGTAGGATGAGACGCAATTCGTTTCCATCGCTTATTGGGTGGAGACCCTTGCGACGAGTACCAGTCCAAGTCATTGCTTTCCAAAATAGGTGATGAATAGTAGTCAGTGTCCCCATCGACGGTACGATCAACGACCATTTCATACACATTATCGTTGTCGTAGCAATATGACGACTGCACCGCGAGACCGTTTTGGTCTTGCGGCGTCTGCCATTCGTTGGCGTCATCCAACTCGGGAGCTTGGTCAGGCAGTTTTCTCATTTTCAACCTCCGAAGTTATTTCCAAGGAAAAGAAGGACAGGGGCGACCCCTCGGCCTTGCGGCTTCGGGCGGCAATCATCTCAGATCATCCCCGCAGAGCGGGGAAAACTGAGATTGGCTGATTGCAGTTACGCAATTCCAATCTTGGTCAACGCCTAATCGCCCCTGTCCTTTCCGACTCGATTCTGCCATCGAAATGGCATTCGTCTTGTCATTGCAATTCGCATCGGTTTCCCGATGATGTCTCGGTCAGTCTTATCACCAACCGTTACATCCCTATTATACCGCAGGTCCGAACGAGTGTAAACGTACATTAGCAAGAATCTTTTTAAGAAGGCTAGTTTGTACCAAACTGCGTTTTATATGTCTGTGCCGTCACTAGACTTACGACGATTGCGTTGCTTCAAAAAAACCTTTGAACGCTTCTTGCCTGGATAAATCAATTATGAGAACGCGCTTTCCCATCACACACTCATTGCGGTGTGGAACTCACTCTGGAGGATGGGGCGGCAGCGTGTCAGTCCAACTCAATCCCCCACTCCTCCCGCACGAAGTCAGGCACGACCTCGAAGCCAGCCCGCCCATCGGCCCATTTCAACATCTTGGGATTCTTGGCGGCGGGCGTACAGAGCTTGTGCGGAACGGGCACAATCCCGACTCGGCCAAGATCAAGACGGTCAGCATCCCAGCAAACTTGGATCGTGACGTTGGCGTCGATCAAGCCATCCGTGTGCTTGGAACAGGCTTCGTACAGAAGCTCGAAGTCGGCGTCAGGCAGATTGAACAAGTGGCGAAGCTCAGCGGCAAGTTCCGCCCCGCGTTCGCCGTGGTCGTCGTCATAGCCTTCGCTGATGCGGCGGGAGTCGTGGAAAATGGCGAATAATTGGACGACTTCGACCTTGGCATCCGTGGCCTCGGCCAATCGCAAGCCGTTTTCCAGAACCCTCGCCCAATGCCCGACACCGTGCGTTCCATGCCACGGGAGCGCATAATCTTCGAGAATGCGGTGGACGAGGGGCTTGAGGTTCATCGAACGTTCCTGACCGCAACGCTTTCATCGACTTCAAGGTAGTGTGTCATGCCATCCGCCACAGCTTGGCTTTGGGCTGAAAGGAACCGCGCAATTGATAGCGGTCCTCGACCTGTTCCCACTTCTTATGGAAGCCCTTGTTGAGGACGAACACCTTGCCTTTGTCCGAGCCGTTAAATTCGCCCTTGATGTGCCCTCAGCAACTAAATCCATCGCTCCTGTTCCTCTGATTGTCTTAATTCTACGGTCAATGGCAATGATCCTCGGGACGAGAATCAGGTCGAGGGTTGTTTTGGCGGTCGAAAAGGCCAATGCCAGACCAAGCGGTAGCCTGCCAGTCGGACGACAAGTAGGGAGGTTGCGGTGACTACGGCCTGGCAGCCTAGCACTTTGGCGAACAGCAACATTTGAATGAAGCGATCATTGCCTCGAAAAGCACTCCATGCGTAAGCCACTGTGGTTCCGAGATTCATTATCAGCAACAGCGTGAAGCAACGTAGAGCAATCCATCTGTTTCCGCAAACCAACCACACTGTCGCCAAGCCGACAAAAGGTGGGGTGAAGCAAATCTCGCGTTCAGCAAACTGCCTAGCGAAGGAGTCGCTCAGGTTCAGGTAATGAGTTGCTCCCATGAACACTGCCAGGGCTGTCATCCATGAAAGGGCCTGCCCGACCGAGAACTGTAGATGTCCACAACGATCCTCTGCGCAGCTTTTGCATTGCTCAGGCCAAGGCCCATGAATCGGGCAAGCAACAGAATACCCATGACCTGGAATGTCTGCCCTCCCAAGAGGGTTGTGGTCTCAAGCGATAGCAGCGAAGCGTAGGCACCGCTGTGATAATCGAACCATGCCAAGGTTGCAGCCACAATTACTACGGCACTCGCCCGCCAAGGAGTCGGTTTACCGCCAAGGGCAGCCCAAAGCCCAAGGAGACACGCTTGACCCAATAGAAGCCCGAATCGAAAGAAGCAGCCGATCCACAAATGATCTTCCCGCCACCAGAAAAACAGCAGGATAAAGAGCAGCACGTGAATTGCCGCCATGATCGTAATTGCGAGCCGTGGGTGCTTCATGGCAATGTTTGCTCGCGGTCAATCCATTTCGGGACAAACGCGGGGCGATACTTCTCGAAAAGGTCGAGCAGCTTCGTCGGTGCCGTGGCCCACAAAAGCAAGTCTCGGTTCTCTTGTCTTAGGAATCGTTCGCCCACTGCATGATCGAGGAACTGCATCAAGTGGCTGAAGTAGCCGCACACGTCGAGCAAGCCGCAGGGTTTGGCGTGTAGGCCCAATTGGCTCCAAGTCCAGACCTCGAAAAACTCCTCAAATGTGCCGAGGCCCCCTGGCAATGCGATGAACCCATCGGCCAAGTCCGCCATCATCGCCTTCCGTTCGTGCATCGAATCGACAATGCGGAGTTCGGTCAGCCCTTGATGGGCGATTTCCTTTTCAAGCAGCATTTTGGGAATCACGCCGATTACATCGCCGCCTTCGGCCAGCACGGTATCCGCGAGAATCTTCATCAGGCCGACGTCGGCCCCACCGTAAACGAGACCAAGGTTTCTTCGGACAAGCTCGCGGCCAAGCTGCCGAGCGACATCGGCATACTCGGGCCGCAGCCCTTCGCTCGATCCTAGAAACACGCAAATCCGTTTCATCGCAAATCCTTATTGGCCCCGTTTCCATTCCGTGCCGCCGTTCCCTTCAATTCTTCGCCCTTGCGCCGAAACGTAATATCTGACTAGAAACCCCTTTGAGTCATCACATGCCTTCGGACGAAGCTCGATCTCGACTTCGTAGCCGATGTCCGTCGTATTTTTGGTGGCAAGGTATTCCTGCTCGCGGACGGAAAGGGACTTCACAAACGGATAGGTTTTCAGCTTCGCAGTCAGGTCGGGGCTGCGCAGCAATCGTCCAAGTGGCTTGTCCTTTGCAAACTCAGGCCGCGTCAACACCTGGGCGATGGGCAACTGCTTCAGCATGGGAGTCGGCTCAGCCACTTTCGGATGATCGTCTACGCTGAGCTTCATCCAGTAGCCTCTCTTCTTCACGTCTTCGCGGAGAATGCGGATCGCCTCTTCTGCTTGCTGCTTTGGCACGGAGACTCCGTAGAGAATTGACCCTTCGATCCTGCACTCAATCTCCTTCGAGGCCAGAAGATTGTAAACGTGAGTGTGGGTTATTCGGTCGCATCCCATAGTGTCAGCGATCACCTTCCACTCGATAGCGTCGTAATAAGCGGCGACTCCTGCCAATTCGTCCCACCTGACGATCCTCCACACCAAGTCTTGAATGACGGCGGTTAGCTTTGTGTCCGTGACCTTGTACGGGGCCGAAGGCAGGCCCGTGGGATTCTGCTTGTACAGCGTGGCGAAATAGGTGCAGCCGACGACATAGGAGCCGACGTTATTCAGGTGGATGCCGTCCGCAAAGAGTTGCTTAATGTCGGTATAGCCAGGGACTTTGCCAGCTTTCATCCATTGATTCAGACCGTACAGGACATGGCCGACAGGAACCGTGTGGATCTTCAGCTTCGGATACGCCTTCCGCAGTTCAAGGGTCAGCCGCTCGAAATAGTCCTTCGTCTCGTTCGTGCCGTCCCATTTGCCCGTGTACTTCTTCAACCAAGCCGTGTCGAAATCGTCCTTCTGCTGACGAGGCCAGCGGGCGTAGACGTAGACTTGAAGCTCTGGACTCTTCTTCAAGGCCAAGTCGATGAACTTCTTCGCCATTACGATATCGCCGTCTTTGCCGTCTAAATGGCGGTCGAAAGGCTGAAGGCTGATTGCGTCCCACTGGAAATTGGTGAGGGCAGTGGGATAGTGGCCGAAAGGTGGCTCTTGAAATCCGTCTTTGGGATGTTCCCAAATCCATTGCAGCGGCGCACCTGGGATCATGTGCCGCCCCCAGACCTGCGTATAACTTCGACTTTTTGCAAGCTCGGCCAGCCCACGATAGTTGATCGTGTCGGTCACGCTGTTGCCGATGAAGTAGACGCGGAGGGTCTTGGGGGCTTGATCTGCGGCAACAACAGTTGCTCCCAATGCCAAGAGTCCGCAAATTGCCGCGATTCGCACGATTCTTTGAAACATCAAATTACTCCTTCTTTGGAAGCGACAGGACGCCCCGCTGCTCGTCCCATTTGAGCTTTGCGGAGTTCTCTTTCCACCAATGCTTCAGCTTGTCGATGGTTTGCTGCTGCGTCTCAGTCGTCAAGCCGTCAAAGGGCGGAGCGTCGGGAACGACTTTATTGAACGTCTCCGCTGCTTCATCGCAGACCCGTCGCGGAGGAACTATCCTTTCGGTCGAGCCATCGTAGCTTCGGTAGGAGCCGCCAAGTACAAACGGGTCATCGAACAAATCGGGCAATGCACGAACCGCCTTTTCCATACGGAGCGACGGAACCGCGCGAATCGCCTCCTGCCGCAGATAGGGATTTCGCCCGCTGAGGCACTTATAGACGGCCTCGCGGGAACTTGGCGAATCGCAGCGAACAAGGAACGATGTGATGTTGCAATACTCAGAGTCGAGCCGATTTGATCCAAAGTCCTTGAGTAACCGATCCTCGGTTTCCTTGACCATTGCCTCCAAGCCGCTTCGGTCGCCAATTGCCTGAAGACCTTCCGCCCCGTCAATTCGCACCCACAGCGGCGCATCGTGAAGGGCACTTGCGAACACGGACTTCTCGTTGGTAGTGGGCGTTTTCAAGAGCCTCTGCAAGATTTGTACCTTTAGGCCCCTTGTCTCATCAAACCCATCTGCGGTTTCGCGGCCCTTGGGAAGACGATGATAAGCCTTGGCGAGAAACGGGTAGCTTTCTTTTCCGAGTCGGTAGTAGAGTGAGTCGATTGCCAAGCCGCGGCTTTCCCAATGAGCAGTTGTTTCAGAAAGAAGCGCATCTTTTGCCCATTGAACTTCATCGGAGCCTTTGTTTTTTTCCCACCAATCCGCGAGGTTCTTGCGAATCTTTTGGCGATCTTCGTCTCCTACACCATTAAGTTTGAACACCCCCGCACTGCGTCCAAAGTTCCTGCACGCGATGTTTTCAACGGCATCGAGGGCCGCATCCTGCACAAGCCAAGGCTCCCGCACGTGTCGTGAGGGGTGAATCTTCGTGCTGACGCGGGAATTCAAGGCGAGAAGAAGTTGTGGAATTGCAGATCGCCCGAATTTGATAAGCTCTCGGCTCGCGGTCGCCTCTGGCTCTTTGGAATAGGGTGCGTCGCGGTAGAAGGTGTCCGTCTCGTACCAGGACTCGTTTCTCAACTGAAAGATGCAGTAGCGAATCTTCTCGTCCACGGTCAAGCGTTCATATTCCTTCTTCCACGCCCCATATTCTTTATCTGTCGTCCAGAAGACGGGGAGTCGTTGAACAAACGGCCCAATCCGCTCCGACAACTTGCGGCCAATCGGATCGTCGTCGGCCTTGGCCTTTTCATTTGCGGCCAATGTAGGCGCAGCGATCCAAAGGAACAAGATCGTGAAGATGGCTGGGCGGATCATTGTGAAGACACCTTTCAGCAGAGCAGGTTTACTTGCCTATTGGCGATAGCAGTTTCCCGTCTATGTATTCTTGGGTGCTTGTTTCGTGCCCATTCTCCTTCCACCACCGCCACATTCCGACCTGCTTGCCATTTTCATACTGGCCTTCGTAGGCTTTTTGGCCGTTTCGGTGCCATCCCGTATCGGTGCCGTGGCTAACGCCCTTCAGGATGTGCTGCTGGGTGCTCATGGAACCATTATCAAAGAAGCCAGTGAGTGTTCCGTCACGCTGGCCGTTGCTATACTGGATTTCGAGAGCTTTCCGCCCGTTGACGTACCACGTCACCCATCCGCCTGTGTATTTATCTGGCGGGTCAATCCACGCCTGACGCAACACCCGAGATAGCTCAGGAGCATGTTCATGCAGTTTTTCTTTTCCATAATCTATCAAGTACAGATTAACCGCCCAGTAGTCGTCCAGCCGACAACCACTGACGCCCGAATTCCCACTCCAAGGTCCCTGACCGCACCTTTTTAGGCGCTCAGCAGGAGAAAGATCAGGTAGCAGGACTTTGAGAGCCTCGTCCAGCGGCATCCTCGCTTTCAATTGAGCAACTCGCTGCTTCCAGAATTCCTTCTCATGGTAGTTGGGAGCGTTGGCAGGATCGACGGCAAGAATGGACCGCAACGCTTCGGCGGCATACGCTCGCACCTCGTTGTGAGGATCGCTCAAAGCCTTGACCAGGGCGGGGGCCGCAGGCTTGCCAATCTCGACGAGTACCTTCACGGAAGCGGAGCGCTCAGGCTCACTTGAGCTACCGAGTCGAGCGATTTCATCAGCGATTTGCTTTTGCTGGGGCGATTGACCGAAAACCGTGCTGGCAATCAGCAGCATGGCAATTCCAAAGTGGAATAGAATTGATCGACGGGTCATTTTGACGACTCCTTCTGCGTTCACAAGTCTTTGCATTTTGAGCAATGCTTCGCCTGAGATTCACGATTCTTCTGACCTTTTGGGGATGATCTTGTGTTCGATCTGACCGATGACGGTTAGAATCGCCAAGGCCAGAATCGCCCCTGCGATACCCAATCCCAAACGCCCCATCCCTATAACGATTCCCACGGTTGCCGTGAGCCAAATGCCTGCTGCGGTCGTGATGCCCTCGATATGACGAAGATCGCTCTGCTTGAGAATGACGCCGCCGCCGATGAAACCGATGCCCGTGACCGTCCCCTGGATGATGCGGCTTATGTCGGCAGTAGACATGCCCGCTAATTCTGGTGCGAGAACCACGATAGCGGCACCTAAAGCGACGAGCATGTGCGTTCGCATCCCCGCCGCTTTGCCCGCCTCGGCTCTTTGGAAGCCCAGGATGCCGCCCAACACGGCGGCGACTACAAGCCGCACGGTTATACGGGCAATTTCAACGTTGCCTGGAAAGCCAGAAGCCAACTCCTGCCAGAAGGCCGCACCTAAGCTCATGGATCACCAATCTTTCCGATTACTTTGGCAACTCTTGCCACGCCTTCTGCATCGGGGCCAATTCCTTAAAGACTTCCCCTGCAATTATCTTCGCACCTTGGCTGTTCGGGTGCAACTCGTCTCCAAAATGCTCGTCGTGCAGGCGAGAGCAGATTTCGGCCAACGGAACTTGTTCTCCTTCGCAAAACGCTTGGAGGTGAGCATTGTGGTAATCTCGTATCTCCCGTAGCTCCTTGACGATGTTCGGCGGGAACATGGCCTCGTTCGCGTTCGGGACGTTGAAAAGGACGGTCTGTTTGCCGCTTTCGCGCACCGTGCGGACCATCGTGTGGAGGTTGTCAACGATCTTATTGCTCGTCGCCTCGGTATCATGCGACATGCCCAGGTCATTGGTTCCCATGCCGAATATGAAGTGGCGGGCATTGGGGAACAAGGCAAGATAGTCCCTGACTTGCTGCGGCCCGTTGTCGCTGACCTCACCAGCGATGCCGCCATTGGCGATCCGCAGTTCAAGTGG
This sequence comes from uncultured Planctomycetia bacterium, assembly GCA_963707295.1. GTDB lineage: Bacteria > Planctomycetota > Planctomycetia > Pirellulales > Thermoguttaceae > JANXQG01. The sequence continues at coordinate 1,201,938 of CAVPPL010000004.1, read as the reverse complement.
TAGGCAGAGTTCTTGAAGGAATTGCGGATAAGTCTGATACGGCCAAGTTCGGGCGGGGCCGAAGTTGTTCCAACCCGTCAGGCTGTCGCCTGCGCAGACTATATCGACGGCAGTGCGGGCGGCCTCGAAGGCGCGCGTTCCTTGGTCAACGAGGTAAAGGACTTCGGGGTTCGTCACCATTCACGTTCTATTCGGAATTACGATTCCCCGTAGCCAAGCAAGCACGATGATCGCCAAGCCGACAGGAATAAGCCATGAGACGTGATACCACGCACCCACCGCCATCACGATGTAGCCAGCAAAGCGAACCGCCTCGACCATGCGGGTCATATAGCGACGGACATAGTTTCCGAACGACGAGTGCTTGTATCTTTCAAGATTCACGAATCGAATGAGCAGGAATGACGCGATAGGCGGCGGCACAAGGGCAATGAGCAGGGCTGGCAAGAGATGGTTTTGCCAAAGCGGATAAAGGGCTGCGATACCCGTACTCCAATCGACAAAGAGCTTCGCGGGATGGATTTGGTGGTAGAGGGTCTTTTCCTTGAGCGTCATCCCACCCATGCCTATTGAATCAGTCTCTTGCTCACGTTCGCTCCCCATTGCCCCACCCTCTCAATCCAATTGAAAATGCCCGTCATTCTCGATAGCGTCCAAGCACTCGTCCACCGTCAAGCTCGGAAACAATCTGAACCACTTGTCGTTGTGCCGCATGTAGGACAAAGCGAATCTGCCGTCGCCGACGTGTTCCATGCGGGCGAACTTTACCTCGAACGAGGGCGAGATCGCGTTGGGGAAAGGACAGGCGTAGGTCAGTCCGAAGTACAAAGTGCTGCCGCGCCCACTAGTCCACACGTCGGTGATGAAGTTGAATTGCGGCTTCTTTGGCGGCGGCTTGACGTACTTGGGCTTCAGTTTCTCGACCAATTTCGTCGCCTTGGAATCCAAGTCAGTCTTGATCGTTATGGGGATCGCGGTTGTAGGAACTCTCTGCGTCGATGGCAGCATCCATGCTTTTGGCAGGCTTGTCTTCTTTGCCATTAGATCAGCCTCAAGCCCAACGGCGCGTTCCATTCATGGTAACATTAAGCGACTCCTCAAATCCTGCCGCATTCCAAATCATATCAAACAGCGGCTTGAGAACGGTCAGGGCCTCAACGGAGAGATCGTCGATCATAGTTTCAGGAAGGTATAGAATCTCTCGGTCAATCGGCGGCATTTCCACATAGCTGCCTTCAACCCGTATCACGACTCCTTTCATCCGTGTCAGAGTCAAGAAGCACCAGACGGGATCGTGGATGCCCAAGCCATGCAACGACTGCAAGTAAGTGAGCAAAGATGCGAGAAGCGCCTCCTGAATGGTGCCGATACAGAGTATCGTGGTTTGGCCTCCACTAATCGGCCTCGTGACGTTGCTCAGAACTGCCTCGATCACCCCATTGCGGAATAGCTGCGTATACGTCCGACTTATGGCCGCTGATATTACAAGTCCGTCTATGTTGACGCGATCCCTTCGATCCTGGGCACTGAGGGCAAATAGGTTGCGCGCCTTGTTCTTCAAGGCATCGACGCTGAAATCAACCCGCGTTGAGAAAGCGCTGAGTGGGATCAGATGCAGGATGGCCTTCGACGTGGCGTCCATCGGCACAGGAGTCTCGCCTGCCATTATCAGACGGACCCGTTCCTTGCGGAACGCCTTGATCTGCTCAAAGATCGTTTCGGACAGTGTGAAGGCTCTCCGCAGTTCCGAAGTGTCCATCCTGTATGCTCCTGCTGAATTCCTGGCCCAGAATTGCCCAAATTGCTTTTGATAGACGACTCGGTGCGGCGATACCAAGCTCTGCTGTACGCGGATCACCAGGACGTATTGCTTGGGCTGAACTTCAATGGCGTGGATTCCGCAACTGATCCGAGGTTCGAGCCATTGCTCAATAAGTTGGTGCAGGCGATTCTTCTCCTTGTCGGGATCATCGAGAGGCACGCCAGAGATGGCGGTCGGGATGCCCTTGTCCTCAGCCATGCCGATAATCAGATAGCCGCCAATCGTGTTCGCAAACGACGACACGTCCTTGAGAAACTCTTCCCGCTGCTTGTCCTTATCTTCGGGGTTGGGGCTGTCCAACCGATACATGGCCTGCTTGTAGTCAATCGACTTCCCCTCCTGCACCTTGTCGGCAATAAGCTCCTGAAGGTCAGCGAGTTCGATTTGATCCAACGGCTTGTCGAGCATGGTGCTACCTTACTTTGTCAATTCATTCCAGCGGTCGTTGACGAACTGGGCGAAGCGAAGCAGAAACGCCAGCGACGTGTAGGCTTCGCCGTCCGTGATTCCCGACGCACGACCGTGGGCAGTCAGATCACGCCAGTATTTCAGCAAACTAAGATAGCCACGGCACTCGGTCTGAACGGCATCGGGCTGGGAACTGAGGATCAGCTTCTCGATCCTGCCCCGCCCGCCGCTCGCCAAGTACATCTTCTCGATCTTGTCCTGGTCCCCGTCCTTGGCAATCGCCACGGCCAAAAGGATGGACTCGGCCCCCGCGCCACACATGGCGCAGCAACCGAGATAGGCATTCGTGCCATAACAGCGGATCGCCTCTTGCGACCGCTCTTGGAATCCTGCCGCAAACGGGGCGTGAAGCTGTCGAGCAATTTCGAGAATCGCCCAGGCTCGATGGGGACGTAATCGTACTGCCCTGCCTCTGCAAGCCACCTTTTGCCAGCGGGCGTGAGGGAGTAGCCGTTGATGTACTCGGATTCCTGCCCAGAAAAATCAGAGATGCCAGGGCGCAATACCCCACGGCGGCACAGTTCCCATGCGGCAGCGTAAAAGGCGGGGGAAATCTGCTTGTAGGCGGCTTGGTTGTCGAAGCCTGGGATGCCGCACACCTTCTCCAAATAGAGAGTGAAGACCTTCCGCATGTAAACGTCGTAGCCGTAGCTTTTGAGGTCTGCCGTCTCGTCCCGCAAGGCCCGAACGACGAAATGGAAGGCGTCTTCCTCCGTAGGAACAATCAGCGACTTCTGGGGTCCAAAGTTCATCTGTGCGGCTGCTCCAAATGCCCATATTGTAAGGCGGGTGTCGGCGGCATGTCGAGAGAGAGGGCAAGAAAAGAAGGCTCTATCGCCCATCCTAATTGGTCTATGAGGCTCGAATACCTCCTTTATCGCAGCGAAATCATTGCGAATTGTCAAGATTCTGAAAATGCAACAACGCTGTCCTGTGCCGTCCACAATCACACGTCAGGCATCAGAGAAAGCAATGCGAGGAAATCTGTCCAGGGGCAGTAGATAGCGTATGATGACATTCTTGGAGTTCTTGCACGGCGACAATTGGAAAAAGCCACTGCTGCCCGACTTGACTAAAGCTACGCGCAAGATCGTCCGTGACACTCAGCAGGCCAAGGACAAATTGTGCGGCACGATCACGATCCCAAGCCACCAGATGCTCGTGATGGCCTTGGCACGGGCGGGGACGAGGGGATTGAGCCGTGCCGAGCTTGGGAGTTTGGTCGATCTCGATGGACAGGTCTTGGAGGACTTGCTCGCGGCATTGGTGCGGGCTGCGGAGATTTCAGTGTCCCAAACGAACGGCCAGCGTGTTTATCGGCTAGTTTAATGGCCGATTGAAAGCGAACAGTACACTTCCGCCCTTGATCTGACAACGGTGGTCATGCGCCACATTGTCCAGAGCCAACTTACAATGGTTCGGGGCATAGGAGCGCTTTTTCCCTCTGTGCGGAGAGAGATTGTCAAACACCCCGTTAAACGCAACGTGACGCCCGTAGAGGGCGGAATAATAATGAACCATCCAAAGTCCAGGTTTATTATCCAATTAAACGTGAGCGATTTGGCAAGGCTGCTGACAGTTCACTACCTTCCTTTTGACAGTCAAACCCATTGCCGCCGCCAAATCGGCCTCGGAAATGTCCACATCGAGCGTGTTTGTGGGCTTAATAACGGGCTGCTTTTCAAAAAGGGGACTTAAATATAGATGCGGGGTGGGGTTTCTTGTATCAGTAGTGGAGTTATTAGCGAACCTCGATCTCATTCGCTCGCCAAGCTGCCAATGCCTGCCCCTAAAACCGATGATGTGACCACCCACTTGTTCAATCCACCCTGCGGTAGCCAATGCTTTGACGTACTCGTTCACTTTTCCATGTTTTTTGCACTTAATGTCAAAACTAAGCAAAAGATTGCGGACATAACGAATGGACATTTCACCCGTAGGGTGATTGACCAGCGCACGCAGGAGGTGACATGTTGCATTGGCCGTAGTTTCCAAATCGGCATGAAGAATACTTGAGAAATAGGTCAGTGTGTGACGTTCGTCAGCCGTCCACTTGAAATCGTCACTCACAAAGGCCGCAGCCCGTGAACAATTGGCCCATGTCGAACGCTCAACAAGCGAGAATCCTTTACGCCGCCACGCCGCAAAGACGGCGTTGAGCTTCTTAGTGGACAGGTCAGGATCACGCTGATGACCATTATCGTTGTAGACCGCTTCGACGCTTTGGCGCACGATCCTGCTTACTTCCTTTCGCCCATTGCCCGACAAGCGATTGGAAAAGCCGACATGGGGCAAGCTGTCCACAAGCCCCTCGATAAAGTCACTCGCGTCGTCGGGATCATCAAAATAGTGCGGAAGCATTCGCGCAGTCAAGACAACCGCACAATTCAGCGAGTCGGGCGGATTGTTCACTCCCGTCCAAAAATCTACAAGGACTTGGGCATAGCGACCCCGCAGCTTGCCGAAGACATTTTCAGTTGCTGCATTGGGCGACTGATTGGGCTTCTCCTTTTGCACCTTGGGCGGCGCGGCATCACAAGGCTGAATTATTGAGAGTATTACGGCCATCGCCTCTTCGATGGTGCAGTAGGTCGGTTCGATCTGCCAGCCCACATAGGTCGGCAGATCGACTTGCTCGTATGGCTTTTCCAGCAGCGTCACGCGGCCACGGGCCAAAGGCAAACGAAACGGCTGTTTGGGATCGGGGTAGATTTCCCACTGTTCGATGGGCTTCATTGCTGCCGCCACTGCATTTTGATGTAATTCGGGGTCTTGGGCGTCGATGGCGACGAGCAGATTCCTCAATTCGGCACGGCCCTGCGAAAGCTCCACCTTTTCATGCGTCCGAATAATGTGGACGCCACGCTGGCTGATGGAGTAGTGCCAACGGTCGTGTCCGTGGAGGTTTTTGAGAACCAAGGCGACCTGATCCTTGAAAACGCCGTAATCGCCGCCGTGGTAGTCGGCGTCGATGGCGGAAAAGCAGGTGTAGTCGCCGCCCAGGACTCCATAAACCTCGGCACCCTTTAGATGCAGCCTGACTTTTTCGTCATCGAGATAGCCGCGACAAGTCAACCAATGGCCTTCTTCCTTGTTCCACCATACGTAGGTCTGCCGCTCGGCATCGTCCACGAAGTAGCGGCAGTAAATATCCCGCAGCAGCACCGCACTGATCCGTGTATAAGGTGTGGTCTGTTCTCTTGAATAAAGGGGAATCCTCCGCAGCTTGGCGACCAGCCGTTTCGTTTCTTTTTTGGTTCCGTCAGTAGCTCTTTCTTCGCTTGTCACGTAGCCCGTGTATTTCAGATCGAAGAAATCGACGGGCTGCGCGCCCTTCAGAACTTTTCGGCGGAAATCTTTCCGCCACTGCTTTTTTGTTTTCAACAGCGGATTCCTTTTGGAATCTGCATCGCTATCTACTATAATACTTGTAGACAATGTTATCCTTTCTGGCCCGAGGTTCGCAGCCTTGGGCCACACTTTTTCTTGAATTACAAAGTGGGCCGAACCAACCCGCAATCGCTTGACGTCAGCGAAGCGGGCTGGCGGCCCCTCACCAAGGAATTGGCTGATACCGTAGTCAGCTTTCTGCAAGCCACTTATCGGGTTAGGCTCTCAACGATTTGAGGATACTGTACTGATCCTCATGCGCATTGAGCCAGTCGATGACTTTGCAAATATCACTCCCAAGGTAGTCCTTGTCGATTTGGGCCATCGTCTGATCCCAATTGGCGCAATTCAGTTTCTCCTTCGCGAAATCAACCAATGCGGTCTGATGCATTAACATCCGAGTGCAATACATTAACAGAGCATCGGATGGTGAAAGCCGACCACTTGTTGCGACCTCAACCAAATAATCCGCAGCCTCTTTGCGAGCCATGTTGTGGAGCGAGACTTCTTCACACAAATCCCAGGCATCCTCAATAGCCAGCCAGATTGAATACACTGGAGTAGCAATTACATTCGTCGCTGGGTCAACGCCGAAGCGTCCCGCGATCATAGCCCCAGCTTCATGCAGTGTAATGCGCCCTGCGTTTACGTCGGCGCTCACCTTCTCCACTTCAACGTGCCTATCAACTACATTGATCCTTTTCCTTGTTGATTCTGGTAGCCGCCGTTTTACGATCTCGTCTAGCATGTTGTGCCGTCTCCACATGCCGCTCCGCACTGTCCAGAGCCTAATGTCACTTTCATCCGTAACTGAGAAGGAAACGTCCAAGTCGGGGAACCGTTTCGACAGGCCATCCGCGAAATAGAAGGGGGGACCGCACAAGGCCCAGCCCATTATCGTTAGGCTCACTTCACCGTTATGTTCTCTGCGTAATGCGAATTGCGTGTCGCCTGTCTTGCGCCTTACGTGTTTCCCGAACCTGCCATCTTGTTTGGGCCGTTTTACGAGATCGCGGACCTTCTTGCCAAGTTTCCGTTGTTCTTGACTCGTCTTCGTCGTGGCGTCATGCGACTCCACTTCACGCAGCAGTTTCTCCACGCCAGGCCCCGATACCCCTAACTGCCACCACACTCGCTTGTCATCGTGCGGCTCTTCCAACTGTTCCAAATCACCTTTGTTTTTCACTTCAATCATTTCATTTACCTCAATTCTCTTTTCACACAACGTCTTCTTGCTCGGCTGTGATCCCGCCACAGCAACAAGCCGCGTCGGGTAATCCGCTCCCGCGCAACCGAAAACACGGGGATGGATGTTTCGTCTCTCATTATGCGAGCCGCTCAAGCCCTACCCACGGAACGACCGAGAGGCGAGCCTTTGGCGGCCTGTTCTTCACTAACCTTGCTCGTCCAACACGCAGTCCACTAGCTCTGCGACGCTTGCCGCGAATAGGCTATTCCTCATGCTCATTCAGATAGGCGATGATCTCGGAGATATCTCCTTCCCGATATCTTCTCCTGATTTCCTCAGCCGCGCCACGAAGCGGTTCGCACTGCAATTCCTCCCGTGCGAAACTGAGCAACAACTCCCTGGATTTGTGGGTCGAGTCGCAGTACAGTTGCAGAGCATAGAACGGCGACATTCCGCCATATTCCACAGCCTCAACCAAATAACTCGCAACAAATGTTGCGTCCTCGTGATCCATCAACATTTGCCTCTCGAACTTGTCCCACGCCCAATGAAGTTCTATCCGATACGGATAGTCTGGATGCGTTAGATCAGTCGAATCGACGCCGAAGTGCTGGGCAATCATAGCCACGGCCTGCTCCATCGTCATGCGTTTCTTATTCAGTTCCTCGTTCAGCTTCCCCAGATCATACTGCTTTTTCAATTCAATCATTTCTCTTCCCTTCATTACACTCTTCGTTCGGTTGCGAGACCCGCCGCAGCTACAAGCTGCATTGGGTACTACATTCCCCGCACCAACCGACAATGCGGGGATGGTTGTTCAATCGGGCGACGATCATCGTCGCCAATTTCAGGATCGAATGGTTGTTGTTACCACGGGATTGGCTGGTCTTCCAAACCGAGTTTCGCAAGCCGCTTATTCTCAATCCAATACATCAATCGCTCGCCATACCCTTCGTACTTCTCGCTTTCAGCCCGATTGCACAATTGCACCCAGGTTTTGCCCACCTCTTCAAGCGTCATAGCCTCAAGTTGTTTATCAGTCAGTTTTCGCATTTTTCTGTCCTTTTCATGTAAATCGTTCACGCAGTCGTCGGCCCGCCATTTCCAGCACGTACTCCGCTACCGCTGCTGCGGTTGCCGCGAAACAGTCTCCACAGACCGCTCGCAACCTATCGAGGTCTCGCCTGAAGCCTCAGTTTGCTACAGTATCTCATCCGCCCCTCGCTATCTTCCACGCGGCCAAGATCATCCATATCACTTTGGAGCATGTCTACGACATCATCTTCGAGTTTCTCCAAACAACTGTCAGCCACCGCCTTTATGTAGGACATCAGCAATGCCTTCATTTTGTCGGGCGGCGGATTGTCTTCGGGAAGGTTCGCGGTCAGGATGAGACCATGCTCTTTCAAGTAGGCGATGGCCGCTTTGTAACGAATGGCGACCATCACTTGCTTGGCCCAGTCCAGCGCGAGCATAGCCAGGCCAGCTCGACAGTCCGTGCGCAAGTGGTCTGTGAACTGGCGGAAGGCGTACTCCCGATTTATTCCAGCCAGACTGTCTACCTTGTCAACCAACGCCTCGCCAACGCTTCGTCCGTCATCGTTTCGTCGGCAACTAACATTTCAACCTCCTTCTTGAACGCCGCACACGTCTCGGCGTTCCATTCTTTGCGTTCCATTGTCTTTTTCTCCATTTCTATTGTTTTCACGTCGGCTGTAGTCCCTCGGCAGCAACGCGCCGCTTCGGGCAGTCCATTCCCCGTGCCAACCGAAAACACGAGGACGGTTGTTTCAATTGTCGATAGCGGCGACAATCGCGGCCTGGTTCATCACCGCCTGGGCCTCACTTCTTCTTGATTTACGAACGTGCCTTCGCTGCTGTCTCGAATTCCTTCCATGCGGTGTCAAGCGCAGTCCAAGCATAGAACTGCGGCTCGACCATGCAATCGACCCCAAACCGTTCGGCAATCGTAGCCACGGCTTCACCTAACGTCACACTTCCGTCGATCACTTCATAGCTCAACCTCCACAGTTCAGCGTTCCGATCCACTTCGTTCATTGTCTACCTCACGTATCTGATGGTCGTTCATAGCGGTTGCTGGTCCCTCCGCAGCAACAAGCCGCTTCGGGCAATCCATCCCAGCACCAACCGCAATGCTGAGAGTGATGTTCAAAAAAGGGCGACGATGATCGCCGCCCATGCTAGGTAATGTCCTTAATCTTCGCCAAGGCAGTGCGATCAACCTTTCCCCATCCCTTTTGTTCGATTTCTAGCAGTCGCTCCCGCAACGCAGCACCGACATAGAGTTCTTGCATAGTTACTGCCTCTTCCGCACTTAGGGCCGATCTCCACAAGGTATTGTCGCGCGTGTATCCAATGTTCGGATCATGCCGAGCGACGATTCCAACACCAAGCCACCAGGGTCTACCTTGTTGTCATTCACTTCATTCATATTTCTTTCCTTTAATTGCACAATCTGTTTCGGCTGTCAGGCTCTCAGCAGCAACGAGCCGCTCAGGGCAGACGACTCCCTGCCAGCCGAACGCAGGGGTCATCATTCAACAGCGCGACGATCCACGTCGCCCACAGTTCGTCCGAAGTCCAGGCAATCACGATTCCATTAGGATTGAGAATCTCGCAACCAGTGGAACCAACGCGGCGAAAAGTGAATCCGTTATTCTGCTCCATCGTCCACCGTCCGTTTCCAGCCGAAAAGTTCGAGCAACTCACACAGTTTGGCTCTATTCCACAAAACGCAAACCCATTGCGGGTTCTCAACGTCTCGCTTCAGTACGGCCATGCCCTCGTTCAATGCCCGCTTCGTGGCCTTACCATCGCTACTGCGGTAGCCGAGTTCTTTTAATTCTCGACCGACCTGATGCGAGGTCCGTCCATACAGTTGTCCAATCGTTTTCATGTTTGTGTATTCCTCATTCGTCATCTGTCCCCCTTACTTTGTTAGTTTCATCCAATTCGATCCCGAAGTAGCTCGCAACTCGTTGCAGATCGGCAGTCGTATAGATTCGTTTGCCCGCGACCCGAACGCCGACGTCGGATAGCAAGCCGTTTTCATGCGCGTACGCGATTCGATGCGATGCAATTCCAAGCCGTCTCGCACAGTCTCGCAGTGATAAAAGTTCATTCATAGAAAATCCTCCTTTCCCTTATATAGTGCTGCCGTTTCATTTCTTGTTGGTGGTCACCGAAAGAATCGGACGGCCCCGCTTCCGTTCGGAGCCATCCACATTTCCATCTACGTCGCCATGTCGGGCAATTCATAATTAAGCCAGAGGCACTCGGTCATGCGGGCCTTGGCATTTCCGCCTGCCGCGTTGTTGGGCAGATCGAATTCCGTCCGATGCCATTTCGGCGGCTGAAGCATGGATTCATAAAGCGCGGACGAATAGCCACTGAGGATCACCTTGCCCTCAACGTCATTCAGGGTAGTGAGCAGGCGGCAATGGTCGTCCTCGTTCATCTCGTAGGCATAAGCGTCCGTCGAGGTCCGCGTGCTGTGGAGATAGGGCGGGTCGCAGTAGAACAGGGTGTTCGGGCCGTCCTGGCTGCGGATCACATTGCAGGCGTGGTCGTTGAGGATCACTACCCGCTTCAGCCGCGCCGCGACTTCGGGCAGCCCTTCCACCGCGTTCATCCAAGCGGAAGCCTGCTCATTCATATCCCGCCGAAGCCGATTCCTAGTGAGGGTGGCAAAGTTTTTCATGTTCGCGGCCCTCGATTGGCGGCAGCGGACGAAGAAGCTGACGGCCCGATCCACGTCATCGCAGCCAGGAACAGCCGCATCCTCGAATTCGACTTGGGAAAAAGGAATCGCTACGACTTTCCGCATGAAAGCCCCAAAAGTCTCCTCGCCTTGAAGCACCTGCCAGAAGTTCGTCAATTCGCCATTGAGATCGTTAACGACCTCGGAAACCCCGTTAGGGTCTTTGATAAGCAAGACGGCCCCACCGCCCAGGAACGGTTCGACGTAATGCAGGTGCGGCGGCATCATCGCCACAATCTTCGGCGCGAGGTAGTACTTGCCGCCATGCCACTTCAACGGCCCAGTTATCTTTGCAGTCTTAGCCATGATGTGCCTCCGAAATGCCGCACTTCAGGCAGCAGTGCTTGAATTTGCGACCCGAACCGCAGGGGCAGGTGGCATTCCTGCCAACTTTGGCCGACGAGCGAATGGGCGAGGCGACTCCGTGCCCCGTCAACGCGGCGTAGTGTTTCCAGGCCAACTTAACCAAGGAGGCGTATTTGTCGAATAAAGTGCCCGCGCGTTCGTTGATGTAGTTCGTCGCTTCGACGGTCGGCACTGCCCACATCAGGTTGGGAAACGCGCCGTTCGTCCAAATGAAATCAGGCGGGTTGTCCTTGCGCGTCCACTGGATGCGGTTTGTGCAAGGCGTCAGGATCGAGGCTTCCTCCATCTCGGTCACGTTGGACAGTTGGCGATTGCGCTCCACAAACCCCTTGTAATGGCGGCTTGAAAGGTCAACGAACTCGGCCATCTTGCCGTCGTTGCCAGGGGCCGCAAACCAGCAATGGAATTCACCACGCTGGAATCCATGCTTTTCTGGTTCCATCGCAATAATCCCGTCAGGCGGATCAGCCACGATATAAAGTGAACCTGCCTGAAGGGTGTATTCCTTCTTCAATAGCGAAGCAGCCAAAGCCCAACCTGCCAGGGCGTAGTGGAAGCAACGTCCGCAGCCGTCCGAGTTCGTGAACTCGCACACGGCCCGATGGGTCGCCTCGGCAATGTTCCTTTTGATCGTGCTATTCATAGATGCTGTCCTCCCGCATCTCGAAACCCTGGAGCAGATACGCGGGGATCGCTACCCCGTCGTCCAGAACTTCCCAGGCATAATTGACGTACCAACCCGCAGCGAAGCGGTCTACCGCGAACAGAAGCTCGCCATGCTCCATGCTGTATGTCACGATGGGGCCTCGTTTGCCTGAAGGACGGACATAGTGTGCCCCGTCATAGCTCTTGCCACGCGCACGCAGAAACTTGTCCAAAGCCTCCCTGGCGGTTCTCAGCGTCTTGTAAAACTTCATAATCAACCTCTCGATCTACATTTGTTTCTCACTGTCGATTGGGCCACGCCACGCACAACAAGTGCGGGAGCGGCTGCAACCACCGAGGCAAGTCTCATCGTGACCAACACGACGAACTTGCTGAAAGGCATTTTCCCACAGGGCGTTGAAGTTCCGCTGAGCATGGAATGAATTGCGGCTGAATAATTGCTGAAGAGAAAGTCAGCGAAGAATCAGACGATAGTAGCCGAAGGAGTGCCACAACAAAAAGGCCCCATCGACGACAAGCCGATGGGGCCTCTCTGCAAAACAGTAGGACATGAACCCCTTGTTGTAGTCCTATGCTGTTGTCGTAAACGTCAGGCTTAGTCCTGCCCGTACTTCACAGTAATCGTGTTGTTGATGACCTCGATGATGCCGCTATCATCGGCATCCTCCCCTTGCCATTCTACTTCGCCATTAAGCATGTAGCCCCACTGGTGAAGGTAGTTCGTGATGAGGTATTCTAGCCATTTGATATAGTCATAGAACTTTTCGTGACCATTCCATTCAAGTATTTCGCCATTGTCATCAGGAGCCCATTTGCACCATAATCCTGGCTGTCCGTGCGGCGGGCTATTGTAATCCCTCCAATCGAGAATAGATTTATCTTTGCCATTCAAGAAAGCACCCAATTCTGCACCAACATAATTACAAGCCTCGACACCAATCGGAAGCCCGACTGCTTCACGAATGGGGTCGGGCATCTCGGATGCTATTACGGCATCTCGTTTCACTCGCCGTGTGTCTGAGAATTGCTTCACATAAGCACAATGATTCGGAGCCAAGCACGGCGTACAAGTAAACTCTCCAACAAATTCGGTATGATAACCCATTTTACTTCTCCTCTAAAAAAAGACCCCCACGAGATCACGGTCGCCAAATCGACCTCGCGGAGTTCGCAAGTAGTTATTGGAGTAAGTTGGCGACCAAAGCAGCCGTTGCCTTCCCAACCACGCGGTCGGTATCAGCAATTGCTACACGCAGTTTCTCACAGGGCGTTGCACTGCCGCTGAGCGCGAGATGAAGTCGTGCTGAATAATTGCTGAAGAGGCTCAGCGAAAAATCAGAGCGTCGTCGCTGCTGGCCTCTCGAAACACTACGTGAGGCGGAAGTTCTGGTCGCTCCCAAGTGTTTCAGGAAGAGATGGCAAAACAAAAGGCCCCGCCGACTACGAGCCGACGGAGCCTTTCCCCTTGGTTCAGTATTATTGTCTTCCTTGTCTTGGTAGATGCCGTAGTCAACGGCCTTGTACTTGACGCGACGAGTCATTGCCTTCACGCAACCCCGTGTGCATCGTCCTGCACCAATTCAAACACTTCAACGATGTCCTCGTTTTCAACGTTCCGAGTTTCCCAGTACATCTCACCGCTATCGAAAAGGCAGTCCTCGCCAAGATAGTAATTACCGATGCTGCTAAATCCTTCTGGGTAGTCGCCGTTCCAAGCAAACGCTTTCGCTCTTGCCTCGTCCTCCGTCGTAGCGTCAACATCCACTTCGACAGTCACAACCGAACGCAGCGTGACACGATATGGCTTCTTGATAGTAGTGTCCATAATTCTTCTCTCCAAACAAAGAACCCCGCTAGCATGGTCGGCAGAGTGGCTCGTGGGGTTCACCTTAATGGTAACGTAAGTGGTTGCCGACCACAGTTTGTTGCTTTCCCCGAACCACGCGGTCGGATTCAGCAATGACTACAGAGGCATTTTCTCAGACGCCGTTGAGCTTTCGCTGACTTCGTGCTGAATAAATGCTGAAGAGAGTTCAGCGTAGAATCAGGCGACAATGACGCACGAAATGAGAAGACGAAAAGGCTCCATTGACTATAGCCGATGGAGCCTTGCCGCTGAACAGAATAACACACAACATTCGTTGCCTTTCCAACTACGCAGTTGAGATCAGCAACTTGACTGCACGTATTGTCCCATAGGGCGTTGAAGTCCCGCTGAACACGGAATGAAGTGCCGCTGAATTATCGCTGAAGGGAGTTCAGCGAAGAATCAGGCGATAATGGCCCGAAGCGCTGGTGCCGTCGATCTCGATGCTCTTAATGCCCGCATCCCTAATCGCCTGTCCAAGTAGGCTTGCTTGCTTGTGAATGGCCGTGGGGCTAGTGAGGTCGTCGCCCCAAACATCTTCGGCAAGGTCATGGTGGGTGACGTAGGTGCCTGGGGATTGAGCAAGCCGCACGAAAAGGTGGAACTTTGTCGTGTTGCCGAGGAAGCAGGGCTTTCCGTTGTAATGGATCGTGAACGTGGCGGTATCAATGAACAATCCCTGCGCGGGCACGGCTTCGGGTTCATCTTGCGGAACAGGAACTTCAGGTTCATCCTGAAAAGGGGTGATGGCGGCATCGGGTTCATCCTTCGTGGAGGCGACGACTTCGGAATCATCCTCCTGATACGCGGCCCACTGCCACGACTCGATTTGGCCGCGTACAAAAGCCCTCAGATTGGAAATCGCAAGGCACGCCATATCGAGAGTAGTGATCGGCGGGGTAGGGTCGTTGTTGTTTACGAGGCCCAAGAAGTCCAAGATCGAAAAGGCGAATTCCACGGCCAGGGTAGCCACGGCCAACCCGTGCTCGTCGTCAGCGTTGAGTGTGGTTAGGTAGTTCAACACCGCCCCCAACTTGTCCGCGACGGCCATCAGCGTCGAGCCAGGCCGCACGAAAGGATCGGTCAAAATGGGCTTGGGATCGAGTTCTCGACGCCAAATTGCAATTGGGTTCATTTGCTCAACAAGTAGTCGAAGACACAGCCGTTGTACTCGTCACTCGGGATGCGTTTATGTTTTTCCAGAATATAAATCGCGGCAAACACGGCCTCCGCTTCTGACTCTGATAGAGAATCCTTCTTGCGGGCAAAAGCATGGATGTTGTCGATCAGAGCATTGACGTATTCGTCGGCCTTGCCTTCCAACTCACTTTTGCAGAAAGCAGCCTCCTGCCTTGTCAAAAGCTCGTCCATACACTCTTGCAAGTCATTGCCGAGTGTTGGACGAAATTCGACTCCAATTCCTTCGGGTAAATCGTTGCGATAGAAAGCCGCCGCAATTGTCAGCTTGCGCTTCATTAGTCAATTGTCCTCCAAGAAAATGCCTTTAACGGGCAAGTGTGGGATTCGTCAAGCCAACGTGGGATGACGATGATTGGCACGCCGACGCGCCTGGAGGTTGAATGCTCTGTGCCGTGAGGCAGAGGACTTAGGCAGCTTATCCTCTCGCTGCTGGAAGTTATTATACCGCGTTTATTGGCGTTTGTAAACGAAGATTCGTTGAAGTGCTCAACACGGCGAGGAAGTAATCTTCCTAAACATAATTGACCGTCGCACAACTGGCCCCTCTCACGCTTGAGCAGGGCGTCAGTGATATGCGCTGGCGTGCAGTAAAGTTGGGCGTCATCCTCATCCCGCAACTTCTGCATATTGGACCTCACTTTCCGTAACGACGAGGCGATACTTTCTGGCTTGCTCGTCACGGACGATCTTACCGTTCTTCTTCAGCTTGCCGAGAACATTGTAAATCGCCTGTCCGAGATTTTGCGACTGGGTTTGGTAGCCCAAATGCAAAACCTTGGCGGTGAGGTCGGGAAGGTCCAAGCCGTCATCGACTCCCGTGAGGGCCTTGACTACCATTGACCGCAGGTCTTCGCCTACGGGACGGGGTTTGCCCAAGATTTGGTATCGTTCTTTGCCATTTTGATCCCATCGCCTCGACTGAATGTTGGCTTCCTTGCCCGTTGCATTTTTCAGCGTAATAATGCCGCCGTCCCCCAATTCCGCGATTACCTCCCATATCTGTTTCTTGAAACTTATACGGTCTCCAACGAACGCACGAGGTTTCTCAGGCGGCAACAGTTTCACAGTGCCCTTCTCGCCGTTCTCCTTGCTGTCCTCGTCGCCTTCCTCTTTGGAAGCGGTTTCGCTGGGTGCGGAGCTTTCGCTGCCTCCTTCAACATCGTGCTTCCCGAACGCATCTTCAACAGATTCAACAACCTGCTCGACGCCAACCACTTGCGTCGCCTCAATCTCGACCTCAATTGGCTCGTTACCATCGGCCTCCCACTCGGCCTGCTGCTGCGCCCACGCAGCCACTTCGGGCATTTTCAAGCCAAGGGCGGCGATGACCTCCGACAATGTTTCCAAAGGATCATCTAAGACCAAACCCTTGATCGTCGCCAGCGCCGCCGCCAAAAGCGCGTCATCACGGTCGATCTGATCGTCGTCGGCTTCGGGTTCTGTGGCTGCCGCACGAGGTTTGGGCTCTCCCGTGTCGGCAGAATCGTTGCTGCCATTTGAATCCACATCGGGTTCGGCCTCGCCGCCGATGGGCCGCGAGGGTTTCGGTTTCGTCGTGGGCTTCTTGTTGGGATCGGATTTCGGCTTGCGCTTCTCTCGCGGGTACAACTTTCCATCCTTGCCCCGCAACATTGTCAGTACGGCAATTTGACGATCCGCTTCCAATCTCTCTCTTTCGTCGGCAACAGTGTTTTTCGACACGCCAAGCAATTCGCCAAGATAACTGTCATTGATTTCAGTATCAGCTTTGAGGTAGTTGGCAATCACGTCACGCTTTTGCCGCCCATTCAGATGGCGGCGTTTCGCGTTGACCGCAGCGGCGACCTCCATTTTTTCGGCCTCGGAGGAAAACTGCCTCTTGATGGTCGGGCACGAAAGTCCCAATTCCATACAAGCCCGTTTGCGGTGCCGACCGTCGATCAAGTTGCCCTCGTCGTCCTCGATGATCGGCACCTGTGGGCCGTGCTTCTCGATTGACGCTTTCAGTTCCTCGTACTCGGCTTGCGGCAAATCGGGGAATATGTGATATTCGGATTTCTCCATATCTATACCGTTGCCGCTGGCCTTTTCTGCTGCCGATTCGGCAGGCGATTCACCGCTCTGGCTGGGGAATTCGCTATTGTCCATATCAACTCCGCTACGTTGTGTAACTTGCCCGTGCTAAGAACCACTATTGCCCTTCTTGAACACGCCCCGCCCGAGCCAATTCCAGCCCATCGCTTCCATCTGCACGATCATCATCTTCCAGAACCGCTTGCGACGGCCAGCCAAAGTCTGCTTCACCGCCGAATATTTGGGCAGAATCGTGCCGATCCTCACCCGTACCTGCTTGGGCGAGTACCATTTCAGCATTTCGTGCTGCTGGCCGTTGGCGATCAAATCGGCAATCGACACGGCCAGCGGTTCTACTTCGAGGCGGCGCTGCATCGGATCAAGCTGCCGCTTGCTCACTTTTTCGAGCGTGGCTGTCCTCGTTTCCAAGTTCAAAGACCAAAACTGCAAATCTGCCCGCGACGATCCGTTGACGGTGCCGCCGTGTCGCTCGATGACGAAATTCAACTTGGGCGGCTGCCAAACCACGTTTTCCATTCGCCCGAACAGCTTTTCCCAGTTCATGCCGCCGTCGCTGCTGCCGCCCAACTGATCCCAGGCGACGGCAAGCAACGGTTCCAGCGCGGCCTTGTCGCTGATCGGGCCAGTGGGAAAGTCGGTCAAGTATTGATTCAGCTTGACGAACTCGGTCATAAAGCCGCCTTTCTTTTTGTAAAATGAATTGCGAAACACTAGATACAATGGGTGCGGCGGGAGTCGAACCCGCATTGGCCTTTCACCACACCCCACGGCCAAAAACACAAAGCACCAAAAAACCGTGGGTAGCAGTTTGGGTCATTATCTCGGGCTAAGAAGCCTCGGGCATTACCGAAATGCTACGCACCCAATTCTCGATCCTCCTACTGCACGATCACCAAGGCCGAATCGCCGTCCTCGTACCCGTGGGCGCGCAATGCCTCGGCCATTTCGGCAGGCATTTCATCCTCGCCCACGGCAACGACACGGGCGGTTTTGACCGCACCATGCTTCGCAACCCAATCCAACACGTCGTTTCCACAACGTTTTGCAAGTTCGGCCCTCATCTCGTACAAGTCGATATCCATTCAGTTTTCCTTCGTTGGCCCCACAGGTTGTTTCGGGCAGCGTTGGCGGGGCATACCAACGCGACCCGTAAAATGTTCACGATTCGTTGTTGCTGACGACAGGTTCCGCCATCAGCGAATTGCAAAACGCCAAAATCCGCTGCTCGCTTTTTCCTTCGCCGTCCCAATCGCCGTGGTAATCAGGCCCGCGATGCCGCTGGACAGAATGGAAGCTAACTTGGCCTTGCGGCAAGTTGACGTAAATGACGTTGGGAGCCGAGGGGTTTTTCTCATCCAGCTTCCAACCCCAAGTCAAGCCGCAGGCATCAGCGGCCAGGATTTCCGACAGCGTATTCACAACCTCATCCTTACGGTCGTAGGCGAGGTCACGGTAAGACAAACGGAAGCCGCCATCGCACTTGACGCCGCCGCGATATACCTTTGCCCTGCTCGAAGCCTTCTGCGCACGAAATAGGGCAGCGGCGATTCTTCCGAGCGGTCCCTGCTTGTCGAGCTTCGAGCAGAACGACTTTGTTTTGCCGCCGTTGGAACCGTAGTAGACTTCAGCAGCAGGCGAGGCCATGAATTCCCGCCGTGCGATGGCGTCTTGAATATCCCGCTTTTCATCTTCCGCCAAAACGATGGCGTTGGCCGCAGCCAGAGCCAGGGCATCCTCGATGCCGATCGCGGTATGGGCAATCGAACGAAGCCGCTTTTCGCGGGGTGTAATTTGCATGATCTCGACTAAGAACGGACGTGGACTATTCCCGTGCTAGACGATCTAGCAGCGGCATTTGCAAAACAAATTGAATAATCCCACTTCCAAGTCGAGTCGCTTTAGAACGCCTTCGATGAGGCGGTAAAGCACTCCGTAGGGGAGGCGGGGGCATCGACGCGAGCCAAGTGGTTCGCGTCAACAACAGTCAGTTTACCATGAACGAAATCGACTTCAAGGGCGAAATCTGTCGGATTCCGAGATTCTTGTGCGTGGGGTGGCGGCGAGTCCCAATGCTGATCGTCAAGGCATCATTCTGCTTTCTTCTCCCACGGCCTATTTCTCTTTCGTCCATCGTTCCAAACGGCTCTTCTTCTCGATCATCACCACCCGATAGCCAGCGATATAGGTCTGCCAAAACAGAAAGTCCTCTCCGCCGAACGTCAGCAACGCCTGACCTTCAAAGGGAAATCTGTCGGCCACCTGGGAGACGGGGACAACGCAATCGGCGAGGCGGTAGAGGTTCTCGCAGATTTCGGGTGCAATACGGCAGTAGATTTCCTTCCCGTGGGCCGTAACTGTCATGTCCGCCCATGACGGAAACTTCTTGGTGGCGGCCATCACCGTCTTAATCTCAAACATTACGTCGGCGTCGTCTCGCGGCGGAATAAGAAAGGCCACCCGCCCACCAGCATTAAAGACCTCACCTTTCAAGCCCACCAATCCTCTCCGAATAGGATACGCGGCGGCGATTTTTCTTTTCAGATTGCCATTCGGCGTGAACGCCTCCTGATACTCTTTGCGGCAGTTCCTCATCATTTCTTCGTTGTCGAACTGCAACTCCACGCTGTAGGAATCGGGCCAGGGCGCGTAGATGTGGTAGGCGACGAGACTTGCCGCGAACTTGTTGAGCAGGTCCTGAATGAACGCCATCTCCACGGGGTCTTGTTCGCCCGTAAAGTGAAGTTCGGGGTCGAACGTCTTGCCTGCCGCTACAAAGGCGTCGGCACACATCGCACGGTTACTTTCGATACGGAACATCGAATACCTCCTTCTTCAAGTAATGTTGGGGACAACACGCCGCCCCTTGGGCTTGATTCATTAGTAAATGCCCGTGTATACACCCAGATTGTCTATTAAACCTTTCCGCGCCACCCCGACCGTTTTCTCTTGTCTTGAAAACCTTTTATTAGCCGCTCAACAACAACGCCGAGCGGTATCCAGGCCCCACGCGTGCCCTGGTCGGCGATTTCAAGGTCGTCGTAACCCCGTCCTTCCTCTCTGGCGGCGGTCATTTCCTGCTGCAACTGCACCAACTGCTCATACACGCGAAGCGGCAAGCGAATCATCTTGTGTCTGCCAGGTCTGCTCATGCTTATCCGTTCTTCTTCCGCTCCTACACGGGCTTCATGTGCATCATTTTTTTGATAAAGTGCTTAAACTCAGTGGGGACGTGTTTGTGGCAATTTGCGAGCTTGACTTTCCGCCATTCTTCCTGCGTAAAAATGGCAACATAAAACACCCATTCATCCACCCGCCTGTCGGGATAAATAACGACGTGATACTTGTCGAGCTTAATCGAGGTCGCGCCATTGGCGACACAATCCCAGAAGGCAATGCAAGCAGCGCGTACCGCATCTTCTTCGGAGTCGAACTCCCCGAACAGCATCACTCGTATTCTCTTATGTGTGGTTTCAATTCCTTCGCAATGTTCGCCAAACCATTGTGTATGTCGCCAGGCGCGAGCCTGGCATTCCGCAGTCTGCGCATCACGTTTGGCAAGCTCTGATCTGTGTTCGTGCTCAAAGGCCGTGCAGCGCGCCTTCAATTGCTTCTCGCACTGTTCGGCAAGTAACGACTGTATCCCATCAACTTGCTCTTTCACCCGCCTTTTGATTTCCTCCTCGTCCAGTCGCTTAATTGTCCACAATTCGTTGTGGAGTTTGGTTCTTTCTGCGACCCCTTCGTCCCAGGCACGAGAAATCGCGAAATCCAATTGTTTTGCCAGCGGAGCCAATTCCGCTGGCCCCGCGATTGCTCCAATTGCTTTAGCAAGTTGGCGAAGCTCGCTTTTAGTTTGCTTGTTCACCTTGTCCTCCTCTGTTCAGGTCATTGAATACGGCAACGCACAGTATCACACAGAAAACACACCAAGGAATACAATAGATTCACGTGCCGCCGAGAGTGGCGACTATAATTAGTTCACATGTGTCGCCCAGAGCAGCGACTATGATTTATAACTTCAATAAATAATTCATGAGGCGGTTGAGCGGGTCGGAACTAGCCACCGTTCATCCATCTACAATCATTGTACCCCTTTTTTTCTTGTTCGTGAAGTTTCCCATCTTAACAACTGCAAATTATTCGTCGTCGTGCTTCAACACCGAGGTCGAAGCACGATCCGCCCGCGACTTGAGTTAGCTTAAACCAGCGCAGGCTCCTCCTCCGTGAGAGTGTGGAGTTTTGCAATAAGGGACTTGACCGCGCACATCATCTTAGGGTCACGGTCCAGCTTATCGGCAACCACACGAATCGACAGCAAAGACCGCAATTCGTTAATGGTCGGGTTACTGAGCGGGTTGACAGGCAACAGTTTCGCCTTCTCCTCCCGCATGTGCCTAACCGCATCCCGAAGTTTGATCTCGGGCGCGGCATCGGTTTTGTCCGCGTCCTTAATCTCCTTGACCCGTGCAAGGTCTTCGATGGGCACCCTCACGGCAAACTGAAATGGAACACTAAAGACCAAGCATTTGCGAGCCGCTCCAATATAGTAGCGGAACGTTTCGGGGCGCATTCCACCTTCTTTGACGAGGACCGCGCGACACTCGCTTGTTACCTGCTTCCACAGGGCGATAAAGTCCCCGCTAGCCCAGTGAGGGCCTCCCAATTCAACTGCTACTTCCTTGACAAGTGAAACGAACTTTTCCTTGTCCGATTCGATAGACTGTGCAAGATTCAACAAACGGACTTTGAGTTTAGGACTCAGCATTATCACCACTCCTTATCTAAAGACAACAGGGACAAATCTATCGGACCCGCTCCGATAAACGGTTTAAGACGATTCCAGAACCTTTGAGTCATACGGTTGCCAACAGCCTCAGCTTGAAGACAACCGCACGACTGTACCTCACGCTTGCGCAACATATCTCCCCTGACAATGGTAGTGTTGCCGCATTGACACTGGCAGAACCAATATGCTGCACGACGCCCCGCCATTCTGACCAAGTGGCACACATATAAGCGACCTATCTGTTGCCCCGCCATATCTACTAGATTGTGCTGCCCCATCGCAGTGACCTTAGAAAACGCGCATCTCACGATTCAAGCAACCGCAACTCTTGGTGTGTCCTGTGCGCAAGTCCTTAACTGGCACGTCCTTTGACTTTCCGCAATCGCAGATACAACGCCAGACTGTTCCACGAGGAGTGGAGCCGATGATGTATTGGGCTACCAACCGCCCAAATCGTGTTCCAGCCACGTCAAGTCTAGGCTTCGCCATCGTGTGGTCTCCCTGTCGCCATCATTGTGATGTTTGTATGTTAGTCCACTCTCAATATACCCCGATTACATCCAACTGTAAACTTCTGCTACCTTTGGGGCGTGTCGTCGGCCATATCAATGAAGGGCAACTCCTCATGGCGGAGGACCACAAACCGCCAGCGGTTATGAGGCTCGCCGCCAAAACGCCCACGACGCTGTTCCAGCTTCAGGATCAGCTTCTCCGTATCAGTCTCGACCTCGAAGGTCTCTTCGCTGTGGTTATGCATCGGAGTCAACGGCGGAGTTGTCCGCCAAGGAGAGTCGCATCATAATGGCGATGAGCGACTCGAAATATGAATTCTCTTGGTCCAATCGACCGTACTCCGCGGCGTAGCGGTCGATGGTTTCTTCAATATCGGGGGTGGCTTTCCCCTGCTTCTGGATCGCCCGACACACTTTGACTGAGTAGGTCATCCGACGCATCAGTCGCTTGTTGATCCGAACGAACTTTTCCATCTTGCGGATATGGCGTGCGTAGTTCATCTTGCCCTTCCTGTTAGATGTTAAGGGGCCGTGACCACGGAACATTGTCGCGGGTCGTTGCCAAAGTTTATGGGTTGACCGCCGCCGTCAGAGGAAAAAAACGCTTTCTGATCGAGAAATAGCTGGTATAGCAAAGTAAGCCCATTTCTTAACACTTGTGGGTTTATGGAATTCCTCCAAGGTGGCAAGAAACCTGGTATAGCAAAGTGAAGTCGTCGAATCGCCGTAAGTCCTTAGTTTTGTGTCTTACGCGCCGAAGTGTCCGCCAAGGAAAAAACCGATGGCTGACTATGCACAGCCAAGTGGGTCTGGCCCTGCACAGCGAACTTCTTGGGCGGCGCGAGGGAAGCAGCGATGGTATCGAGCGGCGACGATCAGCATGGTAGTGCTGCTGGGCGTGATGAAGCTGACGGGATCGTTCAGCGTGAACGATTTGATCCGCGAGGGGACGACGGCCAAAAGGCGAGATTGTCGTTTTGACGATCTGCCTCTACTACGTCACTTCGCTACATAGCGGCCAGACTTGGACGACCAAGATTTGTCGCCCGCGAAGACGGGTCGTGGCGACGATCCGCACAATTTGCTTATGCAACCCTACGCACCCCGCACACCCACCACGGCCAACTTCGTCCATCGGCGTCGGTGGCGGTCAAGATCGAGCGGGCGGCGGGCAGGCTCGGCGGCGACCAGAGTGGGGATGAGGGGTGAGGCAAGGAGGGGACGGAATCAGAGGGGGAAGCGGGCGACGGCCTTAATTGAACTCGACAGCCGCCTTGTCAAGTCAGCGTTTCTAAGAAGGGTTTGAACATCCCATGCAAATCCTGGGTCGCTGTAAACAACCGCCCGAACGGTAGGTTGGCGTAACAGTTCAAAAGGTCGTCGTCACCCAACTCGCCATGTTGCAGGCACAAGCTGGCGATCTCGTCCGAGTATTCACGCCGCAGGATGTTGGGCAGCAAATCGCGCAACGAACCGAAAGGCAATCGGCGGAATGTCTTGTCTTCCCCTGCCTTTTTCTTGAGTGTTTGCTCCGCGCAGTCAAGCAACTTTTTCCACCAGCCCGCGAAACCAGACTGAGCGTTTTTACTGTCGGGACGATATAAGGGTTTGCCAATCGCCGTCATGGGCAGCACGGGCCTGCCATCAAGGAAAGGCTTGACCGCTGCGGCAACTTCGGGCCATAGTAGGTGTTCCCCATAGAAGCCTGTCTTGGGGCGTTTGCCGACGATCCAGCTATCGGCATCGGTGGTCGTGAAGTTCAGGGCTGCGGCATGAGGGTGTTTTTCCAAAAGGTGATAATTGGTGATTGCGCACTGTCCGACCTCGGACGCTCCGAAAGCGCAGTTGACACAAACGCCGATCATTGCCCGACCGAATGCGTCTGTTTGTCGCGCTATGGCTGCCAACTCTTCAGGTGAGTAGGTTTCCTTGATCGTAGAGTGAAATGCCGTCGAGTGCTTGGCATCGTCTTCAGGCAGGGAGATGGGTGAGCGTTCCAGATCATTCACATCGCGGGGCATTGTCCATCTATACCGAGGCTGCTTGTCCAGCCATTTCAGATAGCGAATTACCTCCTGCATCATCTTGCTGGCATGGTCAGGGCTGCATCGGTTTCCGCGTTTCGTTTTCGGTCGGCCTCGCCAGTACGTTACCATTTTTTCGATGGCATTGAAATCGAGTTGCCACAACTGGCAGTCGGCGTGATGTTCTTTGAGCATGTCCATCCGTTCCAGCCGCTTGCGGAAGTTTGGAGTCAGGCCAGTTTGCTCGACGTGGAGTTTACACTGGTCAATCGTTCTGTAGAGCGTACCTACAGGTGCCGTCGTCGGGTCAATGGGCAACGCCGTCCGTTCTTCAGTTTCTTCGATGATCGCGTTGCCCCACCCCGTCTTCACCTTCTGGATCGCATCGGCGACTGCCTGCTGCACCTCTTCATCAATGCGTTCGCGCAAGTGGGCATAGCTGACAGTTTCCAATTGGGGATCGCCAAGGACGATTGGCACACCCCATGCTTGCAATCGGCGAACGATTTTCAATCGTTCTGTCGTCGCCCCAGGTTTCGTTTCGGCCTCTTCAGGCGCGTAGACGACGATGGGAATTGCTTGGGAAAGTTTCGTCGCCCACTCATGCACCCAAGGTGCCCAATAGCTTTTGCCAAGATCGGCGACATTGGCGTTCGTATAAATCGCGGACAGCGTTCAATCGTCGTAGGGCGTCAGCCTCAGAAGTGTTGCGCGTACCAATTTGAAATCGGACAGGGAGGCCCTTGGTATCACAACCGACAACAGCCCGTCTACGTCCCAATCTGTCTGGCTTGGGAAGGCCGCCACGATAGGTTTTGGGTCTCGCAGACATGCAAGTGGAGAATTCGCGGAAGAGTTCAAGACGGCATTTCCGCTCCTATTGTACCGCGAAATGCGCCCAAATCAACCACGAAATTAGCCCATAAACTGCCCATCGAGCGATTCATGATACCAGAACGACGGCAGGAAGAATGGCATAAAGTCTTATTATTAAGCACTTTACGCCAAAGTGCGCATAGAAAAAGCCCGTCGTTAAACGGGCTTAAGTGGAGCGGAGGAGGATCGAACTCCCGACCTCTACATTGCGAACGTAGCGCTCTCCCAGCTGAGCTACCGCCCCGAATGTCTCTCTTCCCGCCGCCAACGGCCTAGCCAAGCCATCGGCAGGATGCGGCGGGAACCTTCGGCTTCAAACGTCCCCAGTATATGGATTGTGGCCGATTGTGTCAAAGTGGCTGCGGCAATAAAGTTGCAGAAATGCGACAATGGGTGCATGTCAGCTTTTGTAAGTCAAAGTGCAGCGGCGGTGGAGCGGCGGTAGTAGGAACACCCCGGACGGTGGGCAAGGTAACGTGCGAGGCGGTCATCGTCGCACAAGGCCGCGGCGCGGATTTGGAGAATCGCCTCGGCTCCGCTGGGATCGTTCCAGAACTTTTCCGTCCCTTTCACCCGATAGTTGACCTCTTTGACCAGAGACTCCATCAAGGCGCTGGTCACCGGCAGGCCAAGCCGCCGATAACGCGGATAGTCCATGCGCTCCCGGTTGTTCGCCAGATAGCGCAGAGCCACGGCCACTGCCTGACGTGAATCATCTTCGGCCAGCGGGTGCTCGGCGTCAATGCCCTCGTCGGCAAGCCATTTCCGCAGCGCCGAAGTTACCTCGTCGACACGGCCCTGCCAACAGGCTTGTGCCATGCCGAGGTAGCACTTCCAAATCGGTTGCGCCTCGCCCGCCAGGACCGATGCCGCCGTGTAAAGGTACTCCAGCGGATGGACAAAATCCAGGATGGGAATGAAGTCCGGAAAATGCGCCTGCTGGATCGACCAGTTCCAGGCCAAGCCGTCGCCGAGAAACGCACGTGCAGCGGCTTCGAAGAAGCGGCGGCGACTCGCTTCGCGCTCCATCTGTCCACCGAACTCGTGCGAGGCGACCATGCTGCTCAGACACGTCCGAGCGATGCGTTGAGGACGCCAATCCACAGGGCACGATGCGTTGTCGAGCACCGCTTCCTGGGGCAGAGCAGCCAGAGAAAGCGGCTCTTTTCCGGCCAATTGCGCCACTTTTTCCGGATCGCCGAAGGCCGAGGGAAGTTCGGGTTGAGGATCTTGGTCAAACGTCTGATGCGTCATTCGCCACAGGCCGGCGTTCTTCGTCTCGCGCCATTGCTGCTCATGCACTCCCGCTCCACAGCCTTCGCTGCGCGTTTGCACGCGGCCTCCGTCGCACTGCACTACGGCCAATGTCGGCGGCGCCTCCACCGTCGGACACGTCGGCAAGTTGTCGGCTGCTTCCGCGTCGCGCAGTTCGGTCAGTTCGTTGCCAACAGCCATCGTGACGCGTTCGATGGTTTTCGCCGAAACTTCATTGCCGCCCAACTGCTTCAACAGCACCGCCGCGCGATCAAACGACGTCGCCTCGCTGCCAGCGTAGACCATCCTCTGCGTCAATGCGGGCGTGCATTCCCGCGAGTCCAGTCCCAAGGCTTCACGCTGAGGGAAAAAAAGCCCGCCGACAGCGGGTGCAATAGCCCTTGGGTTCGCTGATCTCGATCGGCCCATCCGTCGAGTTGATCATACGACTCACGACTTTCAGGCCACAGGATGTTCCGCACTTGGGGCAGGGGGCGGCGGCAGGCGAACTGGCCGCCACCTCGCGTGCCGCTTGCTGTTGAATGCGGCGGCTCAGTTGGACCCCGACATCGTGCGCCGCGGCCTCGATTTGGCTGAAGTGAATCGGCTTTCCCAATTGCCCTTCTGGCCACTGAAGCTCGACGGCAATGTCGGCTGCTTTGTGGAATAATCGCTCCAGCTTCTCCTTCAAAATCTGCGCCTTGTCGTCCATGACAATCACTCCTGGTCCATGAAAATCCTTCCTACGTCCCTTCAGGCCACCCAGTTTAACCGATAAACCGCAAAAACTCCTATTGACGTTTCTTGCTTCTCCCCGGACCGCGCAAAAGCTGACGTACACCCTGCGACAATTGTGCCTTTATCCTTCCTATTGACCTGCTGCGGCAAGTTTGTTACTTTTCGCCCCTCTTGTAAAAACGCAAAGGAGCGGTGCATGAAGTATTCGGCGATTCTACTGATCGTGGCCACAGCCGCGTCCTGCGGTGGCTGTCGGCACGAGTATGAACCGGCGCCGCCGCCCTACTATTGCCAGCCAGCCGGATGCGGATGCGCCGGCCCCGGCGTACAACCCATGTGCGAATCCTTGCGCGCGACTGCCGCGCCCTATCTGGCGCCGACAGCGGGTTCCGTTCAGCCCCGCCTCGCACCCAACTATACGACGGTGACGCCCGCACCGAGCACGTATACGCAGCCCGGCGGTTATGCGCCCCCAGCTAACCCGAACGGATCGGTAGGTTCACGGTGAAAAACGGAAAAAAGCCCTTCGCGGGCTCTCGCCTGCGAAGGGCTCGGACGGTCTTCCCGTAGTTGCACACCCCGACGCTTAGGGTGCGGGACTCCGTTCACATGCCAAGTTTGTCGCCGCGAGGAAAGAACGTTACCTACTACGTCCGTTCTCGTGTTGTGGTAGCGCAGGCGAGTTATTTTATGCTCTCGCCGGGACTTGAAAGAATCGTATAACGGTTCGTTTCAGTGCCGACGGTTTCGAGCATGTTGATTTATGCCATTAAGCTGGCTGGACTTCCCGTGCGCGATAACCTCATTTCAGCGACGCTCTTCGCCAACGTCGTAGTTCGATGTGCGTCGGTTTGACATTGTTGTTTATCGGCCGAGTTCTTCGCAGTTCCACGAAGTTTTTCCAGAACTTGGCCCGGCGGATGCCGTCAGAAGGTGGGTGTGCCGCGTCTTGACCGCCGAAGCGGGGTTTGGTAAATTTTTAACCTTTCCGGTTGTAAGAGTTAGGAGTTGCACGTGGGACTGTTTTCCAACAAAGTCGGCCTGATCATGGGCCTGGCCAACGACCGTAGCATTGCCTGGGCTCTCAGCGAGTCGCTTTACGCCGAAGGGGCCGAACTTGGCTTTACGCACATGCCAACCCCCGGCTTCGAGCGGCGGGTGCGGGCTCTCGCTGAGCCGAAGGGGGCCAAGATGATCCATCCCTGCGATGTGCAGAAGGACGAAGACATCGCCAGCACTTTCGAGGCAGCCAAGTTGATCTATGGACGGCTCGATTTCCTCGTCCACGCCATCGCCTTCGCGCCTCCGCAGGAACTCAAAAACCCCTATGTGAACATGAGCCGTGCCGGCTGGCACTTAGCGATGGACATCAGCGTCTACAGTCTCGTGGCCGTTTGCCGGGCGGCAGCCCCGCTTATGCCCGAGGGCGGCTCGATCATCACCATCAGTTACTACGGCGGCGAGAAGGTCATGCCGGGCTACAACGTGATGGGTGTCTGCAAGTCGGCCCTGGAGCACAGTATGCGCTATCTGGCTTGGGACCTCGGCCGGCAAAACAAGATCCGCGTGAACGCCATCAGCGCCGGGCCGATGCGAACACTGAGCGCGGCCGGCGTGGGGGACTTCGATCTCATGCGGGACCATGCTGTGAAAAAGTCTCCCTTGGCGCGCGATTTGGAGCCGACGGATCTGGGAAACACCGGCCTTTATCTACTCAGCCATCTCTCCGGCGGCGTCACCGGCGAGGTGCTCCACGTTGATTGCGGATATAACATTATCGGGCTGTAAATCAATCAGATACAGGCAAACCAAGAAGCTTGGCTTGGGCGCGGAGCTTGCGCGAGAATCGGGCGACTTACGGCACTGGTCCAGTTCGCTCAAGATGTAATCTGCCTGCGCTACTTCCGATTCGACCTTTCGTCTGTTGGCAAATCGGGAGTCGTCCAGGTCATAGTCAGCCGCCTTTCTTTGGTGTCTCAAAGTCTCCAGCAGTTGTCCAACGTCCTCGGCGGCCTCGTCGCCACAGTCCTGTAAGCAATATACGATCTTGATGTGAACCTGCTCAGTTTTCGGCAAGCGAATACCGCAATCGCGGAGCAAATTGCGGGCTTCATGGAAATCGCCGTAGTACGCACGGCTTACGGGCTGCGAAGATCTGCCTCAGAATTCTGCTCTGCCAAACGAGCAGCACATGCAATGAAATCCCTGCCCGTCATGGTTGAAAACTCGTTGACGTTAAGAAGACTCGCGGACATCGCGAAATGATCCTTCTGAGACGTTGCCCCCACCGCAAATCCATATCGAGTGCTTCCTTAATCGAACAGCAAACAGACACCTCAAATACGATGTGCGTGTCGCCGACCTCCGGATCGTCCGAAACGGTCACTTCCGTAAAGCCGCCGTAGATTTCGCTGGTCAATTCGACCACTTGTGGTAGGTATTGTAAGACTCCCAAGTGCGCGGCAGCCTCGCGGACTTCGTCCGAGATTGCATGGCCGACCGGGATGGCGACGACTGGAGAAGCGTGAATGGAATCGGCGGAATGAGTTGGCATGTCAAGTTTACCTCCACTGATCAAATCATAACACGCCCGATCCACTACGGTCAACAGTCGCGATTTGCGACCGATGCGACGGTATCGACGAATCACTCGTTTCCTTGTGGCGCAGTTAACGTCGCCCGTGCGGCGCGCTTCTGCCAGCGCTGCCAGGCCAGGCCGATCAGCTTCCGCGGATTGAAATCCAACGCGCCGACGAGACGAATGAATGCCACAGCACAAGGCAGCGTCACCCGCGGCAAGGCGCAAAGATACCGGCTTTCAAAGCGAGGGCGGAAGCGGCTCTTGAAGTGATAGGCCCCGGCGGTCGCATAGGCCGGATTGAGCCGGCCGGTGCCTAGCGTAAGGCCCCAGCGGACCATCGCGCTGTCGCCGGGCAGCGGCGTGCCGCATCCCAAGCCCGGCAGCAGGCAAAGCGACGCGCGGTGTACGCCCTCTTCCTGAAACTGCCTCATCGCTTGATACATGATAAAGGCGACTGTGCCGCGGACGCCGTCGGGCCGCTGGCGACACGTCTCCATGACCCACGTCCGGCCGTCGTCGCACGGATTGCATGCGACGAAGCCCTCGATGTGCCCGCCCGGCCGGCGCCGCGCGATGAAGAGCCGCTTCCGTCCCGGCTGCCAGGGATCGAAGGCCGCTTGCAGGAACCCCAATTCGCGCGACTGCGGCTTGCCGGCGAGGAACGACTGTGAGATTTGCTCTAGCTCGGTGGCCAGCGCCGCCCACTGGGCCGCCGTATAGTCTTCGCGGCGGCATTCGAAAAAGTCCAGGCCGTGCCGCGCGCAATAGTTCGCCTGCCGGCGGAGCCATGCGAAGTTCTTGCCGCCCCAACGGCATTGCGGCAGATCGACAATCGCCTCTTCGCCCCACTTGGTGGCCTGAAATCCAAGTTCGCGGAATAGCGGCAACTCCGTCTCGCGAATATTGAGAAAGGTCGTTGTGCGGTCCAACTCGGCTGTATGGGCGACGAACTGCCGAAGCAAGTCCTCGCGATGTTCCGCAGGCGCAAGCAGGCCACCGCCGCAAAACTGGTGGCGACCGCGACGGGCGATCGCGATCATGCCCCGCTGGCCGCTGGACCAAAAATGCTCCCAGCCCGGTTCGGTGACGAGATAGGAGTCGTACGTCCGGCCAAACCGATAGGCGAATTGCTCGGCTTGAGTGTGCTCGGGCCGAAGCTCTTGAAAACGGGCGTTCTCGGTGCGAGCAACCGGCGGTGGAAACGGGACCGGTTCGGCCCGCAGCCGCCCTGCGGAAATCGCGATGGCCGACGGAAGCACTGTCATGGAGCGGCGATTATGCCAATTCTCACCCCGTCGAGTCAACGTCAAGAAGTGGAATGATTCCTAATTTGAGAGTGTATGCATTTGGCAACAAACATGTTACGGCGGTGTCAATTCAGGTAAAAAGGGAAAAGAAATACGGCATTTCTCGGTTGCCTCCCTAGTGAAAATCGTGTATCCTGATTGCTTATGGGGAACGTGACGCCACGGAAAGCTTACAGGAGGTATTGAAGGGCATGGATGCTCGTCTGATTCGGCCTGCCTTGCTGGCAGCCACGCTGATGGTCTCAATGGGGGCTCGCTTCCAGGGGCCGAATTTCATCGTCGAAACCGCCGATCCGCAAATGGCCGCCCGCATTTCGCAGACGGCCGAACAGTACCGCCACGACCTGGCCATAGCTTGGCTGGGCCAGACCATCCCCAACTGGGCACAACCTTGCATGATGAACGTGCAGGTCGCTCCGTACCTCGGCGCGGGCGGTGCCACGACGTTCGTCTTCGACAAGGGCGAAGTCTTCGGCTGGAGGATGAACATTCAAGGCTCGGCCGAGCGCGTGCTCGATTCCGTTCTCCCGCACGAGATCACGCACATGATCTTCGCCAGCTATTTCCGCCGCCCGCTGCCGCGCTGGGCCGACGAAGGCGGCGCCACCAGCATGGAGCACATCAGCGAAAAGCAGAAGCACAGGCAGATGCTCATCCGCTTCCTTCACACGGGGCACGGCATCGCCTTCGGGCAGTTGTTCGCCATGACCGAATACCCGCAGGACGTGATGCCGCTTTACGCCGAAGGTTATTCTCTGGCCGAGTATCTGATCGACCACGGCGGACGACGGCGATTCGTCTCCTTTCTGGCCGAGGGCATGGGCGACGGCCAATGGTCGGCGGCCGTTGAGCGATATTATGGCGCGCGACCTGCCCAGCTTGCAAAACGAGTGGGTGGCGTGGGTTGCCCAAGGTTTCCCCGCGCCGCCGCCGGAAAGCCGCGTGATCGCGGCTTCGGCGCAGGCGCCGGCAGCGCCACAGTCCGCGATGCCTCAGTCCACGACCGCTGCTGCCGCGGTTATGCCAGTCACTGCTGACGGTGGCGAACGGCCCGTGCGGCCGGAGCCGAACTTGATCTACCACATTCGCGACAAGGACGTTCCCGCCGCGCCGGCTCCCGCTGCAAGCGGCATTATCAGCGCGGCACGTCCGGCATACGCTTCCGGCGCGTCCGCGGTCCAGCCCACAACTCAAGCCGAAGGCGGCCCGGCAGCCGTCTCGGCTGGTCCCCTCCAGGCGAATCCGCAGTGGCAGCCGCGATAGCCAAGGGAAGGGGAAGGCACATGAAACAGCTCTTCCGATCTCGACTTGTTGTCCTGCCAGTCCTGGCCTTGTTGACCGGTGTCAGCTTCACTTTCTGCCAGGAGAAAAAGTCTCCGTCGGAAAAATCCTTCATCGACTATTTTCTGCCGATGCCGGTCAACGGTGCTCTTTCAAAGGAAGCGTGGGGAGCAGCCGAGGTCGGTGCCCGCGACCAGAAGAACGGCCTGGAGGACCCAACCATGAGCCGTTGGAACTATTGGGATGGGCAGATCATCAAGGGTCCCGATGGCAAGTATCACATGTTCGCCAGCCGCTGGGATCAGGCTAGAGGCCACCGTGGATGGGGCGGATCAAAGGCCATTCACGCCGTCAGCGATAAAGTCACCGGACCGTACGTTGACACGGGGTTGTGCTGGCCAAACGACCAAGGGGGCAAAGGGCATAACGTGACGGCACTCGTGCTGCCGGACGGCCGTTATGGGATCGTCATCAGCGAGACCCGACCGGGTACTGTCTTTGTCTCCAAGTCCCTGGATGGACCGTGGGAGCAGTTGGGAACAATCAAAGGCGAAGGACTTCGGGCCTCCAACATCAGCATCATGGTGCGGCCGGATGGCGACTTTATGATCGTGCCGCGTTCCGGCCAGGTCTTCATCAGCAAGGCCACCGACGGGATATTGGGGCCGTACAAGTCGATGGGGCCGTCTGTCTTCCCCAAGGGCATCCCCAATCTCGAAGACCCGGTTGTCTTCTATTCTGGCGGCTTCTTCCACATCGTCGTCAATTCCTGGAGCACGCGGAAGGCTTACCACCTGACATCCCAAGATGGCAAGAGTAACTGGGTCAACCGCGGCCTTGCCTATGACCCGACCAGGGATTTCATCCGCTACGCCGATGGCACGGTCAATCACTGGCACAAGCTGGAACGTCCCGGTGTGCTCATTGAAAACGGCCACGTGACCGCGATGACATTTGCCGTGCTCGATACTCCCAAGGAGGAGCAACCCGGCAACAATGGACATGGCAGCAAAATCATCGTCGTGCCCTTTGATGGCGCCGCTTTGGATCGAGATCTGCAAGCCGATATCCGTCGCATTTCACTCGAAGGCAAAGAGGGGGTACCGGCACCGGTGGCTGAGCCGGGCGCTGACGGCATTGACCGTATCCACAAGGTCGAGACGCCGGCGTTGGAACTATTCCCCACGTCGCAGAAGCCAGCGCGGGGCACCATCATGGTTTGCCCCGGCGGCGGTTACAGCATCCTCGCGATCAACCACGAGGGCTACTTTGTCGCCAAGAAGCTGAACGAGTTCGGCTACGACGTGGCGATTTTGCTGTATCACGTCAACGCCGGCAAAGAAACCCGGGAACTGGCAATTGCCGATGCGAAAGCAGCCCTCACGCTACTGCAAAAGCGAGGCGACGATTTTGGGCTCAGTACGCGGAAGATAGGCGTGATGGGCTTTTCGGCCGGCGGACACCTCGCGGCCCGATTGACGCACGCGACTGCAGCGGGCACGCCGCCGGATTTCGTCGTCTTGATGTATCCCGCCTACCTCGATAAAGATGGCAAGGTATTCGACGAGGTTGCCCCGGTGAAAACCCCCGCCTTTGTTTATGTCGCGGGAGACGACAAGCTCGCACCGAGTTCCATCGTGTATGCCCGAGCATGCCAGGAGGCCAAAGTCCCTTGCGATTTTACCGAGACAAAGCACGGAGGCCACGGGTTTGGTCTCAAGCCGGACCTGCCGCCGGACGTGAAGGGCTGGCCAGACAAGCTGCGTGCCTTCCTTGACGGGTTGAAGTGAGGCGTGCTCCGATTATCGGTCGTGATAGCCTTGCAGCGGAGTTGGCGCCCAAAGCCGACGTGTTCAACATGCCCGCCGGGCCGTCAATGCAGTTTGCTTCCTTCGCCATGCCAAACCCAGCAGCCCGAGAGCACCGATTCCTAGCAGTCCCAGCGTTCCCGGCTCGGGTACGGCTATGTCGTTGACTGCAGATGAACTCGGGTCGCTTTGAAATTCACCCGCAGCGGCAACTGGAAGTCCGGCCGCAGCGGAGGACTGACTCGGCATCGCCGAAGGCACAACGGAGGCTGCGAAGTACGAGGCATCGCCGACCGTCACGTCCGTCCCGTCAACGATCGCCGCGCTGTCGGTCACGATCAACGGGCCGTCGGCAACCGTCGTGCCGCCGAGATACTTGTTTGTGCCGCTGAGGACGAGCCGCCCGGGGCCCTCTTTCAACAGCCCTTGCGTTCCGGCGATGGTGCTGAAAATTGTCTGCGTGGTACTGGCGCTGACGATAATTGCCGGCATGCCAGCGTCCGCGGCCAAGGTGAGTGTGCCGTCGGTGAGCGTGTAATCTGAGCCGCTGAAGACGAGCGCCGCGAGGCTCGGGTTTGCTTCGCTGAGGCTGATCGTCGTCGCCGAGCCCGCGCCACAGAAGGTGGCCGTGTCACAGGCGGCGAAGGCGGCGAATGTGCCCGGCGCGGCCTGGACGCCCTCGGCATCGGTCCAGTTTCCGCTTGCGCTCCACAGCGAGCCCGAAGTACCGCACCACGCGCCATTGCCGCAGAAGACAGTGCCCGTTAGAGTGACCGTTTGTCCGGCAATGGGCGTGACGCCGAGCTTACTGGTGCCTGCGCCGTCGGAAGCTAGCACCAGTCCGACCGTGCCGCTGACATTTCCCGGCGCGGTGGTAGTTGTGCTGCTCAGGCCCACGACGATGCTGCTACCGTCGGACGTTCCCGGCGGCAAGAGTTGAATAGCGCCGCCGTTGCTGGAGGCCCCGCCCGAGAGACTGCCGACCGAGACGTCCAGACACTCGCTGTAGCCGTCGCTTAGAGCCGTGTTTTGAACCGAGATTGCCTGAGTGGGAAACGTGCCGTTGATGTGGACGACGCCCAAATCGATTTGGGCAGGAAGCGTTCCGGCTGAGGCGAGACGGTAGACGCTAATCATCGCGCCGCTGACCAAGCCTTGTGCGACGGTCCCGCCCGTTGTGGCGTTTGTGCCAGTGGCCGTGGGCGTGATCGTGGTCATGCCGGGCGCGACAGCGACGTAGGTCAGGCTCCCGCTGTCCGACGCGCCCAAGGTCAGCGGGCCGCCGCTTCTGGGCAGTCCCGGCCCGCCGAGCGAACCAGCCGAGGCGTTAAGATTGAGTCCAGAGTAGTTCAGCGCGTCGGCCAGGCCCGTGCCGGCGTTGGTGATCGTGGCCGTCACGGTCGTCGCATCGCCTACGTGCAGCGCGCTGGCGGCGGCGCTGGCCGACAGGTTGAAGGTCGTTGAGGTGATCGTCTGCACGATGTCCAACTGCGTGGGCGTGTAGGCCAGCTTATAGCCGACCGGCGGCAGACCATAAACGTTGCTGAACGTACCCGACTCAGAACTGTAGGCCAGAAGCTCCGCGGTGCCGGCGGTGAAGTTCAGCACATTGAGCGTGCCGGCCAGTCCCGCCGTGCCCGTGCTTGTCAAGAGATTGCCGAGCGAAAGGCTCAACGCCGCGTTGCCTGCCATGGCGAGCGATTGGATCGTCTGGGTGAATCCGCCGGTGTCCAGCGTTCCTCCATTGACGAAGACCGCGCCACGCACGGCCCCGCCGGCGCGAAGCCGCAATGTGCCGGCTTGGACCGTTGTGGGGCCGATATAGGTGTCGCTGCCGCCAAGAGTTTGCGTACCGCTGCCGATCTTGATCAGCGCGAGGTTGGCTGGCACGGCCGATGTGATCTGGCCGGAGAACGTCTGCGACGTGTTGTCGCCGCCCACCAATAGCGTGCCGGCCAAAATGGAATTGCTGTTGGTGAGCGTGCCGGCGCCGCTGAGCGAACCAATGGTCTGCGAACCGCCGTTGATGTCGAGCACGGCGCCCGCGGCGATTTGCACCGGCGAGGTGGAGGGCAGCACATTGCCCAGGCTGCCATAGCTGGAGAAGGTGAAATTCGAGACCTGCTGCAAAGCGTTCAGTCCGCCGGTGCCGCCGACAAAACCAAGGTACGCCACGCCGTTGGCCGGATTATTCAGTGCCGAGCCGAGGGCGATAGGGTAGCTTTGCGTCCAGGTGTTGCCGCTTTGGACGGCCGTCAGGTTGAGCGTGGATGTGCCGTCATAGGCCAGCGTGAAGTTCACCGGAGCGGTGTTGTCGAGGTTTACGCCGTTGCCCGTCGCGGTGCTCGTGGTGGCGCTGCCGCCGGTCAAGTAATTGACCTGGCTGTTGCCGTAAATGTTCCAGACGATTTCGGCGGAATGGGTCAGCGGAGCATAGGCGCCGTTCGTGCCGCTGAGCCCCTTGGAGCCGCCGGCATTGCCCAGGGCGTTCGGGCCGTTGGACTGGATAACGAACTGCGCCGCCGTCGGCGCCGTTGCCCGAAACATTGGTATAAGTGAAATTGGCCGTCCACGGGCCGACGACGACCGGCAGTTGCGCGCGTACCACATCGCGTTGGCCTCCGAACCGTTCGCCGTCGTCAGGGTCGCCACGTTGCCGGCCACCGTGACGGGATGACCGCCGGTGCTGTCGCCCAGCGTCCACCCGCTGCCGTTGCCGCCGAAGCCAGAGACGGCACCGTTCAGCCGCAGCGTGCCGTTGCTGATGAGCGTCGGACCCGTATAGGTGTTGCTGCCGCTGAGCACCAGCGTGCCGCCGCCGGTCTTGGTCAAACCGAGCGTGCCGCTGCCCTTGGCCAGGATGCCGCCGTAGGTGCTGCCGCCGCTGGCCTGGTTGACCGTCAGTACGGACGCCGTGCCGGAATTGCTCAGGACCGTGCCGAAATAGCCGGCCAATGAGCCGACGCTCAGGCCAAAGTTGTTCAGGTCCAACGTGCCGCCGCTGGTGGTCAAGCTGTTGCTGGCGGGCCCCAAGGCCGAAGGGTTAGCAAGCCGCAGAAGGCCGCCACTGACGGTCGAGCCGCCGGTAAAGCTGTTGCTGCCGCCGAGGACTTGCGTGCCGCCGCCGGACATAGTGAGACTGATCACACCCAGAGTGCCGCCGCCGAGGATCTGGCCGCTGAAGGTCGTCGAACCGCCCGTGGCGCTTAACGTCAAAACGGAAGGGCTGCTCCGCAAGCCGTTGATGATGCTTCCGCCGGCGCCGGGGCTTGCATCGGCCAAGGAGACAAGCTGCTGGCTGCCGCCTCCGAGGTCCAACGTCGAACCCGCCGAGATACTCAGCGCAGTGGCTGCGGGCAGGACGTTCACGCCGCCCAATTGCGCCGCTAGCAGGCTGCCGCTGCCGGGATCGGTGAAGGACGACCAGGTCGAGCCGCCGTTCGTGCTGAAGGCCATGCCATGTCCGCCAAACGTGCTGTCGATGGGGCCGACACCGCCGCCCCCTTGGCCGAAGCGAAGATCGATACTGTGCCAGCCCGGCGCGAGCGTCATCGTCGCAGTGGGATGGGCAGTCCAAGTCGTATCGTTGATCAGCACGGTGCCGTCAATCTTTAGGTAGCCGTCATCGTCGAAATTCTTGCCGAACTCGTAGCTCACGTTCTGGCTGGAGGGATTGTAAAGGTAGCCGGTATAGCCCCATGTCGTATCATCGCCCCAAGCCGGGTAGATGTTGTTGCCGCCGCTGGTTTTCGAGTCGCCCCAACGGGCCGACAATTGTACGCTGGTGTGCGGGATGCTGTCGGCGGTATCGAACGTCGAGTTGCTCGTCGAAACCATGCCTTCATATAGTCCGGCGGTGAAGGCGGACAACTTGACGGTGCCTCCGCTGATAATCGTCGGGCCGCTATACGAGCTGTAATTGGTGAGCAGCAACGTGCCGCTGCCGGTCTTGATCAGGCCGCCTTTGGCCGCCGCATTGACCGACACGAGATCGCCGATGATGCCGCCGAAGGTGCTGGAACTGTTGTCGCCGCCGACGGTCAACGTCGTGGCCGCGCCGGCGGCGTTGCCCAGATTCAGCTTGGCGGCGGCCGTGCCGGTGTTGGACAGCGAACCGATCGAATACGTGGGGCCGACAAGTTGCAACGACGCCGTTCCTGCGGCGGAGTTCATTTGCAGGCTGTTCAAGTTGAGGCTTGTCGCGTTGGACAGCACCACGCCGCCCGGACCGCTGACCAATAGGTCATAGCCGCCGTTAAGCGGTTGGGTCATCGTGAGTGTGCCGCCGCCTCCGCCGAGGCGATAGGTCGTGCCGACGGGCGTAAGTGTGCCGCTGTAAGTGTTGCTGCCCGACGAGCCGAGCGAAAGTGTCGCGTAGGTTGTGGGGCTCTGGAAGTTCAGGTTCTGGGGGGAATTGGCGGTCAGGGCCACCGCGCCGCTGGACGCGGGCGCAATCAGGCCGCTGGACAGCCAATTGGCTGGAGTATAGATCGACGTAAGCACCAATGCCGCGCCGTTGTTGATCGTCACGGTGCCGCCCGACGGGATGCTCGCGCTGGTGCTGAAGGCCAAATAACCACCGTTGACGGCCGTCGTGCCGGAGTAGGTGTTCGTGCCGGAAAGGACCAAGCCGCCGGGACCGCTCGCGACCAAGCTGCCGCTGCCGGAGATAGCGTTGGCGAAGGAAAGGCTTGTCGGATTGGCGAACACCAGCGTGCTGCCATTGGCCAGGGAAATTCCGCCGGCGACGGCGCCGGTGCTGCTCGCGCCGTCGCCCAGTTGTAACGAGCCGTCGGCAACGTTCGTCGTGCCGGTGTAAGTATTGCTGGCGGTCAACGTCAACAAGCCCGACCCGAGTTTCGTGAGTCCGCCGTCGCTGCCGGAGTTTGTCAACAGGGCCTGTGCGATCGTATCGTTATAGCCTTGCGTGTCGATGACCGCGCCTCCCGACTGCACGTAGGCGTAGTCGAGTCCTTGCAAGAAAGTAGCGTTTGAGGCGGTTGCTCGCAAGGTGCCGCCGTTGAAGTTGAAGGTATCCATGCCGGAGGCGGTTTGGCCGCTGGACGTTTCGGCAACGATGGCTGTTGCGAGCGTGCCACCGGCCAGATTGACGGCGCCGCTGGCAAGGCCGGTGGTCCAGCCGGTCATCGCCAGCCGAGGCGTGGTCACCAGGCACGGGCCGGTGAGATTCAAGACGCCGGTCCCGCCTTGGGCGACCAGGATGGTGCCGCCGGTCTGGAACGAGCCGCCGCTGAAGGTGATTTGCCGCGCCGCCGGCGCTGTTGGCGCCCGTCACGCCGCCGGCGATGTTGACCGTTCCGCCCGATTGGTTCCAGATGCCTGTGCCCGAGTCGCCCAGCAGAAGCGTGCCGCTGGCGTTGCTGCTGGCAATGCTGCCCGCGGAGAAGTTGACGATGCCGGTCTGTCCGAAGACGCCGCCGAGATAGAACGAGTTGCCGCTGGCGCTGGTCGAGACCGTGCCGCCGTTTATTGTCAGGCTGGCCGCGTTGCCGCCGATTGTGAAAGCCCCGCCGCCGGTGGCCGCGCCGCCGGATGGCATTTGAAGCGTGCCGCCGCCGATATAAGTTGGGCCGCTATAGGTGTTGTTTGCAAACAGCGTGAGCGTAGCCGGACCGATCTTCGTCAGCGTCACAGCATTCGTTCCGTTGTTGATCACGGAGCTGCCGATCGCCAGGTCGCAGACGGTGGAAATCACGCCTTCGTATCCGGTGGCCGAGTTGTTGCCGAAGGTAAGCGAGCCGCCGGTGACTGCATTGGCCGTTCCGCCGGTGCTCAACAAGGCCCCGCCGCTGAGGGTCAGTGTCCTGCCGGAGTTGATGCCGAATTGGGTCGGGGAACCGCTGTTCGCCAATACCAACGAGAGTAGCGTCGTGCTGAAGCTTGCGGTTGCGCTGTTGGCAAGCTTGACATTCGTGCTGGCCACGATCGAATTGTTGTACTGCGAGCTGCTGAGCAGGCAGACGCCGTAGCCGCCGGCGTACGTCACCAAATCGGTGCCGCTGCCCGTGGGACTATTGTCGCCGTAAAGATAGGGCAGGATGCCGACCTTCGTGCCCGTGCCCGAGCTGGAAAGCGTGGGCACCGTCGAGAAAGTGATTTGGGCGACGCTTCCCGAAGTGGCCGTGCCAAGACTAGAGCCGCGGACAAGCGCAGCGCCGCCCGCGCTGACGGGTAAGCGTGCCGACGCTAATTTGCGCGCGCTGCTGCCGGCCATCACGGTCAGCGTGCCGTAGCCGCCGGCCCTCAGCGCGAGGCTATTGACCGCTTGCACCGTTCCCGCATCATTGCCCTGCAAGGCCAGTTCGCCGCCCTGCAAGACGACCGGGATTGTGCTGGTGATGCGGTTGGGGTTGTTGACCGTGGAATTGTCCAATAGCATCGTGCCGCCGAAGAGCGAAATGGCGGCCGAGGAGCTGATCGCGCCGCTGCCGGAGAGCGACATCAGGCCGCCGGCCACCGTGGTCTGATTGCTGTAGGTGTTCGAGGCGGTGAGCGCGAGCGTGCCGGGGCCGATCATCGCCAACCCGCCGCCGATGCCCGTTAATGCTCCACCGTCGCCGATGACGCCGTTGATCGTCGTCGCGCCGGCCCCGCCAACGGTCAACATGCTGATGATCGTGCTCACGTTGCCGTTGATGGTGAGCGATTTGCCGGCCGCCGTGGTCCAGGTCTGCGGTGCGCCGATGGTGACGGGCGAGTTGATCACGACGCTCTCGTTGGCGGTGATGCCGCCGGCAGTGACCGTCAGCGAGCCGCCGCTGAACACATAGCCCGTCGCCCCGGCGTTGAACGTCAGCGCATGGGCGATTGCCGGCCCGCTGATCGTGATGTTGTTGTTCGCGCTGGCGTTGAAGACGGCGGCCGTTTCCTGGTTGACCCAACTGTAGCCGCTGGCGCCGGAGGTCCAGTTGCCGCTTCCGGCGGTCCACGTGCCGCTGCTGCCCGACCACGTGGCCGTGGCCAACGCGCCGGTGTAATAGGCCGGACCGGTGTAGAAGTCGGCCGAGGTCACGAGGTTATAAGGCACGAAGCCATAGCCGTTGTCGTTCCACGCCCCCCAGCTATTCTTGATGATCCAGTAGCCACCGGCCGACTGGATGGCGGCGTCATCGGCGCTGGTGGCGTCGTGCCAGCCGACGACGGAGACCTGATGGTCGATGCCGACGCCTGGCGTGCCCGTCGCGTCGGTGCTGCTGGAACCGTTCGGATAGTAAAAGAAGGTCCCGGCGTCGATGGAGATCACGCCCGGCCCATAGGTCTTTAGCGCGGTTTTCATGGCGGCCACCGAACCGCCCTGCGACGCCCAATTGGTCGCAACGACCGCCCGGTTTTGCCAGCCCACGTGCAGCGGCCAATCGCCGGCGGGCGGCAGGTAAGTGGGCGGATTTGGGTTGTAGGGCAGTTCGCTGGCCGTCACGATCCCGCCGCCGGTGCAGACCTGATTCATGACCCGAGCTGTCCCAGCCGCCATTGGCGAAATTGCCTTCGGTGCCGCCCAGCAACATTGGCTCCTGCTCTTCGGACAGATCAATGCTGTAGCTCGTATCGCTGCGGGTGAGCTTGTATTTCGATTCCAGGGCGGCAATTGCAGCGAAATCCCAGCACGTGCCCCACCCACCCTGGTTTTCTATCGGGGAGGTGAAGCCCAGTCCGCCGAGAGTGTAGGTGCCGCTGCCGGTGTTGATGGTGCCCAGCGTGTTGCTGCCCCAATTGAAATTATCGGCCGGAGCAAGATCGGCCGAAGCGACGATCAACGTCAATGCGACAAGCGTAAGAGCGAAGCGGACCGTTTGGACACGAGACCCCATGTTGCACCTCCAGTTGACTGGGTTGGTGATCGTTTTGACGGTTGCCAGCACAAAGCGGCCGGGGTACCCTTTCTAAACGCCCTTATCATGGCTCTGACGAACGAGCACGTCAAGTCAATCCGCCTATTTTTTTATTGGCGATGAAACGCTGTTTTTCGCTAGGAATCATGCGAAATCTACGTGATCTGTGCGATTTATTGATTCTTAGGCGGTAAGATCATTGCCACGGCGAGCATCCGTAACCGCGGCCGTGAGTTAGAGTTGCGTCAGGTTGTCCGCACAAGAAACGAAAAAGGACTCACGACCTGTGTAAACCTTCGTCCAAGGCGTGGTGGGGGTGATTTGCGCGGAGCGTAGCGCAGTTCAGGTGAGTAGTTCGTAAGCGAGGCGACACATGCCTTTTCAAGAGGTGTCGTGCGTGGCAAGGGCCAGCGAGTTGCGACGTTGCTCAGTCATCGTCCAGGGAAGAAACTGAGCGATTTCCTCGGGAGCCGTTCCGCCCGCCGCGGCACAGCTTTCAAGATACCACGTCAGCCACGAGCGCGGGTTCAGTCCGCAACGGCCGATGGTGGCGAAGAGCGAAAAGAGCATCGCTGCCAGGCGACCGGACCATAAGGCGCCCGAGCCATAGTAGTTCTTCCGTCCTACCGCGGGACCGCGATTGGCGCGCTCCGAGGCGTTGTTGTCCAGCGGAATGCGCAGGTCATCCACGAACCGCGTCAGCCCGGACCAATGCTCTTGAAGACTGACCAGGGCCCTGCGGCAAGGTTCGTGG
Source organism: uncultured Planctomycetia bacterium (assembly GCA_963707295.1). GTDB lineage: Bacteria > Planctomycetota > Planctomycetia > Pirellulales > Thermoguttaceae > JANXQG01. Next base: position 1,159,345 of record CAVPPL010000004.1, on the reverse strand, counting down.
AGTCGCGGATCGGCCAGTTCCGCGGCGGCTTGCCGTTGCATCCGGGCAAGCGATTGACGCATCGCCGCGTCGGCGGCGCGAAACTTCGTGCTTTCGGGCTTGCATGCCAAGCGCCGCCGTTGGTGATGATACACCGCGCGGATGCGCTCCAGCCAAGCCAAGGCCCACGGTTTCAATTCGTCCCAGCCCTTGCCGACTTCGACGAAATCCCGTCGCACGTGAGCCCAGCAGAACGCCAGGGTCACGTTGCCGCGTTTGACCTGCGCCATGGCCTTGTATCCGGAGTAGCGATCGACCATCAACGTCAGGCAGGCATCGGCGGCGAAATGGCCTTCGGGCACGTCGTGACTGCGCGAGGGATCGAGTCGGAACACCACGCTGTCTTCGCTGAGGAAGACCCACAGCCACCAGCGATGGCCGATCTTGCCTTCCTGTTCGATGAAAACCAGCCAGCGGGTCTCGTCGGCCTGCGCGAAACCGGCTTGGGCGCTATGCGCCAACAACTCGTCGTAGAGCGGCTGAAACAGCCTTTCGAGGTGTTGCAGTCCGCCGCTGACCGTGCCGGCCGCAAGGTCCAGTCCGCGCAGCCGCCAGGCGGCAAGCTGCCGTTCGATCGGCTCATGGCTGAAGTATTTGCCCAGCAACAGTTCGGCCCAAACCGACACGCCCAGCAGTCCCTTGGGTATCAGCTTCGCGGGAGGCGGCGCGACGAGCGTCCGCGGGCCGCGGCAGTTGCACGTGCGTCGATAACGCCGCCGGCGGGTCCGTCGTCGATAAGCGCGGACATCGATTTCGAGTTGTTCCGAATCTTCGCTGCCGTTGGGCGTACATGGCCGACCGCAACGAGGACAGCAAGTGTCCTCGGCGGGCAGTTCGATCAACTCCTCCACAACCGGCAGATGGCTGTAATCGCGGCGCGGAGGACCGGGGTTGCCTTTCCGCTGCCCGCGCGGCTTGGGCGAGAGGGATTCGCTGTCGGCTTCTTCGCCCGGCAGATGGTTGGAGCGATCGCGGGAGGCGGAGTGCTCGCTTTTTTGGCCGTAGAGGCGGGCTTGGAGTTGGCGGACTTCACCCCGCAGTTGTTCGTTTTCGACTTCCAGCTTGGCGATCCGTCCCACCGCATCCGCATGGCGCGACTTCCAATAGCCGGCCTCTTGCCGCAGGATCAGATTCTCCCGCCGCACCTCCGCCAATTCCTCACGCAGCGAGGCAACCTCCTGCTTCAGCTCCTGGACAAACTCCAGCAACTGGGAGGTATTGCTGCCCCGCCGATCCAAAACAACCTGTCCGCTCATAGCGAAACAGCTTGTACTACGGCATGGCGATCCTCGCCAGATCAGAATTCAGCAGAAACACGGGTTGGACGAAGGTTTACCGACCTGTCGTCGTAAGTCCTTATGCTGTAAGGTGCGCGAGAGAGGACTTGAACCTCCACCTCCGGTAAAAGAGACCAGGTCCTGAGCCCAGCTTGTCTGCCGGTCGGTCACGCTGCTCTGACGTTGAATTGATGCTGCAAATTGTTGGATTTCATAGGCTTACGAAGTGCAAGCCGTTCACTGGCATTATACTCGCGTAGCGGTGATATATCCAGTATCTTTGCCAAATCTTTGCCAAATCGGCCGGAGGTCGATAACGCGCTGGTCGGTCTACGTCGATGACTTACGGTAACGTCGCCCTTGGGCGGCCCAAGGCGGCCTGACGCTGATCGGCACCACCCTTTACGGCATGACGAGCTCGGGCGGCGCGACCCACGTGGGCAGCGCCTTCAGCGTCAGCACCAGCGGCACAAACGACCAGAATCTCATTGTCTTTACCCCAGGTTTCGATAAGGAAGGAGGTCAGACTGCCGCCAAGATTGGCAGCCAACGCCGCGTGCCGTTGCTTGAACTTGCCGTGGCTCTTGCCTTTACCGTGTGCATCGACTTACAAATCCCCCAGCCCGCACTCTCATAACCCCTGGCACAAGAAACGGGCAGGCCAGTATACTGGCAGCATGGACTGCCCTGAATCGAGACGCCGCTGGTATCTCCCGACGCCTGCATGGCTCGTCTACGGCGCGACGGTCGCGACCTGCGTCTTATACGCGTCGGAGCAATTTCCTTGGCGGTCGATTGGTCTCAACGACCACAAGGGCTGGTCGGTCTTGTTGGCGGCGGCGGTTGTGGGGGTGATCTTGATCCTATTGCCGGCATGGATGCTTGCGGCACTTTTGGTTCGGCGGCGGGTGCAGTTCGGGCTGCCGACGGTCTTGGTGTTCGTCGCCTTATGCGCCGTGGCGTGCAGTTGGCTGGGAGTCCGGATCAAGCAGTCGCGGCGACAGGGGGAGTTGGTCGGGCGGATTAAAAAAATCACCGGCGTAAACGTGCAGTATACTTTCGAATTCAATCTCAGTACTCACCAATTTGATCGCGGACCGCCAGCACCCGAACTGCTGATAAAACTGCTGGGGGTCGATTTCTTCGGCGACGTTGAAGGTTTGCGGGGCCGCGATGATTTTAAGAGCCACCATCCGAATCGGCTCGATCCGTATTGTCCGCAGTATACAGATGCGGAGCTTTTGGACGTGGCAGCGCTCACGCGACTCAAATACTTGTCGATCGGGGGCGACCAGATAATCGACGCGGGGTTGTCGCAGCTCGAGACGTTGACCAATCTTCAAGTTTTCTGAGTCTCGCGCACCAAGGTCACTGAGAAAGGGTTGAAGAAGTTCCATCATGCCGTGCCGGAGTGCGGCATTTCACTCTGGCCAATTCATCCGGACTGGATTATTGACAGCTCTGTCCCGTGATTGCCTACCTGCCGCTCGAAATCGGTGTGGATGCCGGCTCGGTAGTCGCCGCTACGGCAGCCTTCCAAGTGGCCCATCAGGTGGAACTAAATTGGTGACGACCGTTCAAATGGAATGTTGCCCTTGCCGCTGGTGACGCTACAATTCCCCAACTGGTCGGACCTCGTCAGCCCCTAAGATAGGAGGAAAGATCATGGCTCAGAATTTCAACGGCAACCGCGGGTCACAAGCACGGCCCGAATTGCGGGCATCTTCGGGTGGAACACGACGGGCATGTGGACTACCTTCAGGACGGGCATTTGTGCCACCAGGAAGGTGGCGTGATGACCGAACATTCCATCGCGATCAGCGCCCGGAATCCGGACGTATGCACGCCAGAACACCGCTGCGGAGGGCACGAGAAGAGTCACGTTCACGAACCCGGCTGTGGCCACGACGCGATTCCTCATGGCGGCCACCTCGACTATCTGGTGGAAGGGCACCTCCATCATCCGCATGGTGACCATTGCGATGACCACGGGCCAGTAAGCACTACGCAGTCTAAGCCGCGTTAGTCGAGCAAGAACTCGGCCGATTGGGGAATTGCCTTGCCCTTCTCGTCGGCGTCAAGCTGAACCATCGCGGTGGGTGCGACCGTGGCCCTTCGATCCCTTAACGGACAGTCCTCCCGCCTGCTTTGCTGGCGGGGTTTGAATAGCGGACGCTTCCATTTCCTTCCCAACAACTCGCGAAACGTCTCCGCATGACATAGAATGGGGTTTTACAACGATCTTCCAAATCAGGATAAGAACAATGAAAGCAACCCGATGGATTTGGACCATAGCTATTGCCGTTTGCCTGCTGGTGAATGAATCGACCGCCGCCGATTCGGCCGCGAGTGCAAGCCCGCCCGGTGGCCCCAATTCGGCGACAACCGCGGCTCATCCGAGCAGCGCCGCGGCCGCGGCAAGTGGCAATCCTGCGGCCGATGTCTATAAGAAGGGCACCGCCTGCCTGGCGAAAAATGACTTCGATGGCGCGATCGCCGCGTTCACCGAGGCCCTTCGTCTCAATCCCAACGATGCCACAGCACTGTCCAGCCGAGGCGTTGCGTATGATAGCAAAGGCGATCTGGACAAAGCGCTGGCGGATTACGACGAGGCGATTCGCATCGATCCCAAGCACGCCACGGCATATTACAACCGCGGTATGACCTACGAGAAGAAACGTGACCTCGACAAGGCAATTGCTGACTACACCGAGGCCACCAGCCTCAAACCCGAGATGGTTCAGGCTTATGTCAATCGGGGCATGATCTACGAGAAGAAGGGAGATAGGGCCAAAGCGGACGACGATTTGGCTCGGGCAGAGAAGCTGGGCTTCAAACGGCCAGCTAGGGGAAATGCGGCGACCAATCCGGGAAACTCCTGGTTGCCGCCCATCTTGGTTGTGTCAGCCGTCGTCGTCATCGTGGCTTACTGGTTTGTGCGAAAGCGCCGGCTCGCAAGGGTGGTCCGCCGATGAGAAGGCGGCTCACCGTCCAGGAAAATTCCGCGCTATGTGAAAAATAACCCGTATACCCGTATAAATGGCTGTAAATGATTGCACATGGCTTGACAACCGGCGGACTCCCTTAGATAATGGTGGTAATCTCGCGAGTTGCGATGTTGTGTGGCGTGTTCGCTTGCAAAAGCTCCCATGTTTCGGCGATCGGCGAATTCCGTTCTGCGGTTGACCCTCGCTGGCATTCTGGCCGGAACTTCTCTATTTGGCAGCAATCTCCACGAAATCCTCGGGATTCACGCTTGCCAAGCGTTTAGCGGCTCTGGCAGTGCGCAGGCTTCGCAACGAGCGACTCTTTCGGCCGCCAGTCACAATCAAAGTCTCCATGACGCGTCGCGATGTCCCCTTTGCAATTTTCTTGCGCAAGGAAGGCTCGTCGGCCAGGTATTCAAAGGCGTGTCGGTCGCTGCGGTCGCGACGAGCCTCGCCCCGACCGTCTCGTTCTTTCTGCCCGTTACGCGGTGCCTGGCGTTTCAATCGCGGGCGCCGCCCGTTGCGTAGCACATTTCTACAGGGCTGTTGGCGCTGGTTCTGCAAGATTAGGACCGTAAGCGCAATCGCTTCTCACTGCCCCACTCGCATCTCGGAAGTGGCTGTCGCCTTTGATCGGCGCGCTCTTTCGACGCGAGCGGAGAATCCATCGGAAACTCCGCCGCGAGCAGCGTGACAGTGGTAGAGGTCCGACCAGTCCTTTACGTTGCGCTGCCGCGGCGGGGCCTTTTGTCCACGTCCACGGGGCTGTCCCGTGGGATTGTCAACATCGCCGCAGTTCGGATCGCGCGGACGATCCGGACACCGCGGCTTCAGGTCGATTCGTTTTTTTCCAATCACAAGGTACGACGTTTTTTTCAAAGGAGAAAGTTATGAAGAAGTTGATTCGCAATCGCAAGGGCCAGGGGCTCGTGGAGTATGCCTTGATCATCGCCGGCGTGGCGCTGATTTCGGCGGTCGCCATTTCGCTGTTCGGCCATAAGGTCAGCGACATGATCGGCGCGGTGGCCACGGTGCTGCCGGGCGCCGACCAGGGCGACAACGGCCCGATCATTAGCGGCCACCTTATTGAAACGACCGACGCCACGGCGGGGCCGATCGGTCTGGACGTGCCCGGTATTATTGCCGGCGACGGCACGGGCCGCTTGGGCAACAACGTTATGAGCGATCCGTCCAACGGTTTCGACGGTCTGATCATCGAAACGGCACCCAACATCCCGTAGACCGAGTGATTTGGCATTGGATTGTTCCGTTGCTTGTGGCTATCGCCGCCGTCGGGGACCTCCGCACGCGGGAGGTCCCGGACTGGATTCCGGCGGCCGTGTTGTGCTGCGGCCTGCTGGCTGCGCTCGTTGCTTGGACGGGCGCGGCCTGGCTTGCCGCAGTTGCCGGGTTCGCGCTCGGTTTGGCGCTGACGTGGCCGTTGTTCGCCTTGGGCGGACTGCAAGGCGGCGACGTGAAACTGCTTGCGGCCCTGGGTTCGGTGTTCGGTCCCAAAGGGCTGCTGTGTGCTATGTTTTGGATGGCGCTGGCAGGCGGCGCCTTGGCCCTGCTCTACAAGGCGCGGGGCAAGAAAGACCTGGCCTACGTTCCTGCCATTGCCGCGGGCGTGTTGGTGGAGACGATTTGGCCCGGAGGAATTGCCGATGTTTTGCTTAGGTAGTACAACTAGGGAGCAGTCTAAGCACCCAAACCGGCGTGCGCCCTCACCCTAGCCCTCTCCCGGAGGGCGAGGGGACCGAGGGCGACTGCGCTCGCCGCGGGCAGGCGCTGGTCGAGTTCGCGGTTGTGGCGCTGCTGCTGTACATGCTGGTGGCGGCCGTCCTCACCTTTGGCCAGGCGATCTACTCCGCGCAATCGGTCCAGCAAGCCGCTGATTCGATCGCCCGCGAAATCAGCCGCACGCCGCTGCCCGCAGTGCCCGATACGCTCGATCCGGCTGCGCCGAACGATCCGGCGTTCCTGAATTACGTGCTCTATGGCAACGCGACGGCCGACACCGCGCTGGCGGGCGTCCGGAAGAGGGTATTCGACGACAACTTCCTCGTGCTCTCCGTCGACCAGGGCCCGTCGGCGCCGAGTTGACCTTCAACGGCGGGCACCCGCTCGGCGATTTTCCCCTGGCGACGCAGCAGCTTTTCCCGCTGATGATCTACGACACGGTCGGCGGCCAGTCGCTGTTGCGGTTCCCCGGCGCTGTTTCAAAGTGCCCAGCAAGGTTACACGTCGCCCGCGGGCATCGCCGCCACCGGCTATGTGGTGCGGATACCGGTCGTGAGCGTTCCGACCAATGCAACGACGGAATCGATCGTCGGTTGGGTGCCACCGCTGGAGCCGATCGTGGATGCCAACGGCGTGGACGGCTTCGCGCTGAATTCGACGACCGTGTCCGGGCAGAGCGGCGTCGTGGGGCTGCGAGTCAACTATCCGTACCAGTCGGCGAGCATGAGCGGCTACCAGCCGGGGATCGATCCCTCGCAGCCGGGCGGGCCGCCGCTGGAGGTGATCGTCGCCGGCGGAGGGGGAGGAGGCGGACCGTCTGGCGTCGGCGCGGCGGTGACGTCCGACGAGCAATTCGGCCCTTATGCGGGCGACAATGGACTGGGGCAGCAGGCCGCTTTGGGCAAAACCGTGCGGCCGTTTCGCCGCCTGATTTCCGCCCAGGCGATTTACCGGCGAGAAGTTTTCCAATAAACATCCCCACCGACCCCGCGTCGGTGGAAGAGTGACTGAACAGCTAAGAATAGGTGATACATGCGAACGCTCAAATCTGCGACACGCCGCCGCCCCGTGTGGCAACGGGGGCTGGTCGGCCTTCTGGTCCTTGTAGTCGGCGGCGCGGCGACGATGGCCGCGCTGGTCGGCCTGCGCGTTGTCGATCCCGGACGCTTGGCATTTTGGAGGCAGGCGAAGGGTTATCCGGCCGATTGGGTTGCCGTTCCTATCGCCGCGCAGAAGATTCCCGCGTATAGCGCCATAACTCGTGATCAACTGATCAACCCCAAGACGGGGCAACTGGCCACGATGATGTTGCCGCCGACTACGGTGCCGAAAAATGCCATCGTCACTCTCTCCATGATCGGTCGCGTGGTAGGCCGCGAGCACCATGCCGGATACGCCTTTACCGAAGAGGAGTTGTTGCCGCCGGGCTCCCACCCGGGCGTCGCGGGCGGCACGCCGTTGGGCAAACGCTCGCTCACCTTGGACGCGGGCAAGCTCAAGGGCGTGTTTGGACTGCAAGAGGGCGATCACTTGGACTTGCTGGCCGACATTCCCGTTGACAGGCTCAGTTTCTTTGGCGGGCCTGACGCGGGCCGCCCGGTCTATTTGACCGCACTGGTCGCGAGCGACGAACCCGGCGAGAAGAAACCCGCGGAAACGCGCGTGCTGGCCCGCGACGCCGTGATCGTCAGCCCCGTCACGACCCGCACAGGCCGATAACTTCTTCCTCGATGATGGGGGGCACCTCGACGCGTACGGTTCCGGTGCAGGAGATTGTGCTGGCGGTTGCCGAAGACGACGTCGGGCGGGTGACGAAGGCACTCGACTGGGACCTGGAGATCTTGTGCGCAACGCGCTCCGGCCGCCCCGAAGCGAAAGAGGCAGTACCGGCCGCGCCAAGCTCAGTGGCCGTGCCGGTGCTCGTGCGCGAAATGCCTGCCTACTCCGAATTGACGGAAGCGGATTTCCTCGATCCGGTGACCCAGCGCACCCGCTATGAGTCGGCGTCGCTCGCCGAGGTCAATCGCCGCGGCATCGTGCCCACCGTGGCGGACCTGATCGGCCGCGTGGTCCGGCGGCAACTGCCGATCGGCCGCGTGATTATTGAAGACGACCTGCTGCCGCGCAGCGCGCGGCCGGGGATCACCGGCGGGCTGGCGCACGACCGGCAGGCGATGACCATCGAAGCAGACAAGATCATTGGCGTCGAGAACCTCCGCGCCGGCGATCGGCTCGACGTCGTGGCCGGCTTCAGCATGGAGCAGGAAGCCGTGAGAAAGGAAACTGAACGGCTCACTGACGGCACCGTGCGGACCATCGAAAGTCAAAGGTCTGCTGTCAGGGCGACACGTCTGACTCCGAAGCGAGCCTGGGCGGCCGCGCGGAGCACTGGTACGTCGCGATCGACGCTGAGCTGATCGTCCCCGTGGGCACTGTGGTTAACCGGCCGGCGACGACGGCGAACGAGAAGTCGAAGCCCCAGGTAGTGCTCGCGGTCGATCCGCGGACGTGCCTTCGATGGCGCAGGCGTTGGCGGCGAAGGAAGCTTCCTTGACCGCCGTGGCGCGGCCGGCGGGAATGCCCGGTGCCGTGGCGGGAAAACCAGCCGCGCCCGCAGGGATGATTGTGGTTCCCGCGGCGCCGAAGGGATTGCCGTCGTTTGAACCGCTCACCCGCGAATCGCTGAGGAACCAGGAGACCCGCCGCGAAGAGTGGTGCGTGTTGGACACGCGGACGATTGCCGACGAGCATGTTATTACGGACCCGCAGCGGCTGCTGGGCCGCATCTTGAACAAAGAGAAGCAGCAGGGCGAGTTCTTCGTCGAGGCCGACTTCCTGCCCCCTTGGGTCAAGCCGGGAATCGCGGCCCGCGTTCCGCCCGGAAAGTGCGCGATCGTGGTCCCGCTCATCGAGAATCAAACGCAAGAGAAAGTCGAGCGCAGCCAATTCTCCGAAACCAAGAACCAAGACCGAAAGCGAGCGCCACCCGATCCGCGAGCTGGAGCAGACGGCAGACGGGTCGCACATCGACATTCTGGCTAGCCGCCCGCTCCAATTCGGCTCGAATGCCGTGGTCGTCTCGGGCGGAAGCACGCTCGCCAGCCGCATGCGCGTAACGCCAGTGGTCCGCGACGGAATCTACTTGTATCACACGATGAGGGAAGCCCTTTTGGCCATTGATCCAGAGGAAGTGGCCCCTCTGGAAGAGGCTCTTGCCAGTAGCGGCTCTCCGCGCCGTTATCCACTCCGGTCAGGTCCTTGATCCGTCGAAGGAACCGGCCGTTGCCGGCTTCGACGCCGCGGGCGGAGTGAGCAGCATCGAGACAATCATTGGAACCAAGCGGCAGAATTACGTGTTTGGAGGCGCGAATTACTCTGGGGAACCAGCATCCGCCGTCAAGCATTAAACGTCAAAGTGAAGGTCGCAGTGCCCGAATGAATTCCAAGGTGTCCTCCCCACGCGCCGCAGGCGCACGATTCGCAAAGCGGCGTTCTTACGGCCGCCGTCGCGGCTACGTGCTCGTGCTGGTGATTATGCTGCTGTTCGGGATTTTGGGGTTGGCGGCGCTGGTCATTGACATCGGTTTTGCCCGCCTCGCTCAGTCCGAGATGCAGACGGCCGCGGACAGCGCCGCCCTGGAAGGGCTGCGCTGGCGGGATGTCACGCAATCGGGAGACCTGCCGCAAGCGTGGCTGGCGAACCCCGATTTCCAGCAACAAACTGGCGTCCTTTCGAGTACGGGAACTCTTAGCTCGCTACAAGCCGACAGGGTTCGTCGCTGGGCCGCCAGCAACTCGGTCGCCAATACGTTTGCGGACTCCGTGGATTCTAGCGGAGGAACGGTGCAGTATGGTGCCGGGCCGGTTGTCAATTTTAGCCCCGGCGTTGGCGATCCGAGTCTGGCCGCGGGGCAGACGATAGAGCAGCCAGGTAGTGCGGGCAATCCGTCGGTTTACCAGCCAAGGCGGTCAGACGGAACGCCGGGGCTTGAATTGAACTATCTCGACAATGCGCGAAACGGCGATATGACTTCCGGCACGTACGGCGTCATGGATCCAAACTTTGATGCTACTTCGACGGCAGACGAGGACACGAACTACTATCGCCGAGATTTCACTCCTCCTAGCGGCGGCACCGCCGCGGCGTCGGCCCCTGCATTTCTTGTCCGCATGCGGCGCACCAGCGATACAAGCGGTATCGACAACAAGCCGGATGTAAGCTCCGGCGGCAGCGTTGGCCTACCCGACGGGAACTATAACACGATTCCATACCTCTTCGGCCGCGGTTCGATGATCAATAAAGATCCTGCGTCCTCGTACTCGCCGCGGCAAAAAGGCATTACAATCCGCGCCACGGCCATCGCGGCGGTCGGCCCGGTGACGTTTGCCACATCGGGCGGAACATACAGCGCCGGCCTAGCCAAGACGGTCGGGCCGGCATACTGGATCCCCCCGAGCGTTAGCAATCCCGGCACAACCATGCTCTTCGGACTTGCGCCATTCGCGCTGCGGAGCGACTTTTGGCGATCCTTGACAGGGGGTACGGTTGCGACAGTTGATCTCAAGACAACATCGCAAGTATTGGTGCTGAACCCGCTACCCGACACAACCTATAACACGTACGCTGCGATGCACTCACCGCCGCTGCCGTTGCATTATGTCGCGTCAGCGGCTGCAATCGGTCAACCGGCGGCGGTCGAGGCCGTCTTCAGCGATGTCGGGCTCTCGCAAGCACAAGGGAACGCCTTGTACGTACCCATTTTCACGAATTACTCGCTGGGCGGTCAAACATATACCGTGATTGGCTTCGGGTATCTTCCCGCCTCGCAATGGACGTATTCCCCAGCAACCGCGACTTTGGACGCAAAGATTACGTTTAATACACCGGCTGCGTCGCCAGCGCCTCAGATTGGAAATCAGAACTTATCGGCGCAGCTTGGCGTCGCAATCCCAGCTTCGTTCAGCCAACAGGACGTAGCTGACCTGTTCCAGTTGCATGAGAATTCGGTGACCGATCCGAACCTGACCGGCTATATGCCGTTGGTAAACCCCATTTATGCCCCTGTGCTCGTGGACCATTACATCGGACCGAATACGCCGTGATGTACTTCAGTACACGGTACACAGTGAATAGTATTCCGTACTCAGTACTGAGTAGTTGACATTTAACAATAGTTAACTGACTCGCCCAAGCCCGCATCCCTAATCCTTCATCCCTTCCCCGTGTCCGACATCATCAACATCCTGCTCGTGAGTCCCGATCCGCGGTTCCGCGCGGAGTTGGAGACCGCCATTGCGTCGCTGGACGACCTGAATCCGGTGATCCATCACGCCGGCGACGTGCGCCAGGCGATCGAGGCGGCCCGCAGCCGCCGTCCGCAGGTCGCGCTGGTGGAAATGGGCGCCGGACGTCCGGCCGCTGCAGGCGTTCGCGGAAGAGGCTTCGGTGGTCTCGCCGGAGACCACCGTGGCGGCCGTCTTTCGGCCGGACGGCTTCGGCGCCGACGTTTCCGGAAAGCGCGATCCTCATCCAGGCGATTCGAGCGGGCGTGAAGGACTTCCTCCGCCGGCCCGTCTCCAGCAGCGGACTGGCCGAGTTGCTCCGCCGCATCGCGCCGCACGCCGGTCGCGAGATCGCGTCCCGCACGGGCCGCGATCGTTTCCTTCGTCAGCAACAAGGGCGGCGTGGGCAAGTCGACGATCGCGGTCAACGCGGCCTGCGGCCTGGCGATGCGTCATCCGCGACCGCGTGCTGCTGGTCGATGCTTCGCTCCAGATGGGCGTTTGCGCATCGCTCTTGGACCTGACGCCCGCCACGTCGCTCATGGACGTGGTGCGCGAGGCGGATCGCCTGGACGAAACCCTGCATCCGGCAATTGGCCATGCCGCACTCCAGCGGCTTGCACCTTCTGGCCGCGCCGGCCGATGCCGTGGAGGCCGCCGAGATCGACGACGAGGTGATCTCCCGCATTCTCACGCTCGCCCGGCGGACCTATGACTTCGTGCATCGTCGATACGTTTCCCATGCTCGACCGCGCGATCGTGGCGGTGCTGGACCTCAGCGATCGGGCCTATGTGGTCCTGGAAAACGTCGTGCCCACGGTACTCGGCGGAGTGAAATTTCTACAGGTCCTCAGGGCCTGGGCGTCTCCCCGGAGCGGCAACGGATCGTGCTGAACCGTTACACGACGCTGCCCGGCAGCGTCAAGCCGGCCGAGGTCGCCAATCGCCTGGGCCATGGCGTCGACCACGTCATCCCCTTCGACAAGGGCATCGTGGTTGCCGCCAACACGGGCGAACCTTACGTGTTGCGGCCGAGCGCGGTTCTTCGGCTGCGGCCGGCAACTTGCGGCAGTTGGTGGACGAGATCGATGCCATGCGGGAAGAAATCGATTTGCCGTTGACCGACGGCGCAAGCGACGGCGCAGAGCTCCGGCCGGCGACGGTGGACAAACCGACGAGGAGGAAGTATCGTGACGCAGCGAGAACGATGAACTTCATGCCGAGACCGGCCGCGACTGGCGGCAACGCCTGCTGCACACGGACCTCTCCTTGCCGGCGGCCCGCGTCCGCGCCGCGAAAAGCCCGCGGCGAAACGGACGGTCACCGCCGCCGCGCCGCTCCAACGCCGACACGCAAGGGCGGCGCGGAGTACCTCTCGGTCAAGGGCGACCTTGCACCAGCGGCTGCTGGACGAACTCGACCGGCGGAACCTGCTGGGTGCCAGCGAGGAGACGCTGACCGAATTCGTCCAGATCGTTCGTCGACGAAGCCCTGCAGGCCGAGGACCTGCCGCTGAACGAAGACGAACGCCGCCGGCTGGTTGACGACCTGTTGGAAGAAACGCTCGGTGTCGGGCCGCTGGCGCCGTTGATGGCCGATCCGGCCGTCACCGACATGCTGGTCAACGGCCCCAGCCAGGTCTACGTCGAGCGGTTCGGCCGCCTGGAGAAGACCGACGTTCGCTTCCGCGACGCCGACCACCTGGTGCGGATCATCCAGCGGATCGCCGCCCGCGTCGGCCGGCGGATCGACGAAAGCTCGCCGATGGTCGATGCCCGGCTGCCCGACGGCAGCCGCGTCAACGCCACGCTGCCGCCGGTGACGCATCGACGCACCCACGCTTTCCATTCGCCGCTTCGGCCGCCAGCGGCTGCGGCGCGACCGACCTGATGCAGCTGGGCATGTTTTCGCAGGACATCCACGACCTTCTGGACGCCGTGGTGCGGGGCCGCAAGAACGTGCTCATTTCCGGCGGCACCGGCTCGGGAAAATCGACGCTGCTCGGGCGCGTTGGCCGAGGCCATTCCCGATCGCGAGCGGATCGTGACCATCGAAGATTCGGCCGAATTGATCCTCGACCAGGAGCACGTCGTGCGGATGGAAACCCGGCCGGCGAACATCGAGGGCCGCGGCCTGATCACCGCCCGCGACCTGGTGATCAACGCCCTGCGCATGCGGCCCGACCGGATCATCGTGGGCGAGGTCCGCGGCGGCGAGGCCCTGGACATGCTGCAAGCCATGAACACGGGGCACGACGGCGGCATGACCACGGTCCACGCCAACAGCCCGCGCGACGCCTTCGCGCGGCTGGAAACGATGGTCTTGATGGCCGGGCTGGATCTTGCCGTCGCGGGCGATCCGCGAGCAGATCGTTTCCGCGCTGCATCTGATCGTCCACGTGCGGCGCTTCGAGGACGGCGTGCGCCGCGTGGAGAGCGTGGCGGAGATCGTGGGCATGGAAGGCACATACGCCGCAGTTGCAGGACATCTTCCGCTTCGACGCCGCGGGCGGGCGGTGCTCCGCGGCGAGGACGGCCGGGAAGCCCGCGCGGGACGCCAGATCGCCGGAGAGTTCGTCGCCACGGGCATCGTACCCGCGCGTGGTGGAGGAACTTTCCGAGCGCGGCATCGACGTTCCCCGGAACATTTTCCAGAAGAAGACCGGAGCATGACCGAAGCCATACTCTTCACAATGCTGCTGTTGGGCATCGCCACTGTCGCGATTGCCTCGCGGAAGGCCCGCGCTGCGGCTATGGCTCGACAGCGCATGGAAGCGGGGATCGAGACGCCGGCCCCGACCGCGGCGGATGGCCTCGCGGGACTGGCGACGTTCCCCGGACGCTACCGCATGGTGCCGTGGTTGATAGGACTTGCGGCCGCGTGCCTGCTGTACTTCGTGATGGGCTGGTCGATGGCCTTCGTGGTCGCCGTCGCGCTGATCGTCGGGCTGATGGGCGCGCAACTGGAGGCCTATTTCGCCGCGCAGCGCATCGCGCGAATCGAGACGCAATTGGCCGACGCCATCGACCTGATGGTCGCCGCTTTGGGCGCGGGTGCGGGTGTCACCGAGGCCTTGGAGAACGCCGCCAATGAGTCGCGCCGCCCCTTGCGCCCGCAACTGGACGACGTCATCGGCCGCATCCGCCTGGGCGACAGTCCGCCCGCGGTCTATCGCAGCCTCGCCCAGCGAGTGCCGCAGGAGACTTTTTTGCTGTTCACGTCGGCGCTCTCGGTCCATTGGGAGACGGGCGGAAGCCTAGCCCCTATTTTGGCTGGCGTGGGCCGCACGATCCGCGACCGCATCGAGATCGCCCGCCGCATCCATTCCAACGGCACGCAATCGCAAATGTCCACCTTGGCCGTGCTGGCGCTGACTTACTTTATCGCTCTCGTAATGTGGCGGACCAATCCCGAACAATTGGACAAGTTCCTGGCCACCACGATCGGCCGCTGGGGCGTCGCCGGCACGATTGTCCTGCAGGCGGTTGGCATGGCCTGGATGTCGTGGCTTAGCCGTATGAGATTTTGAGGGGCCGCATGACAACTTTCAGCTACGCCGCATTGTGGATCGTGCCCGTGCTCGTGGTCGCCGCGGGGTATCTGCTCGTCCGCCGCATGAACGCCGGCCGCCGAGGTCTGGACCGGCTCTTCGCGGAAACCGGCCCGCCCGAGGAGCAGCCGACGAGTGACGCGGCATCCGCCGGCCCCTTGCGCCGCTGGCTCTATCTGGCCGACTATCGGCAGCCCAATGCGGCGGAGGTATTTGTTGGCCTGGAAATCGCCGTGGTCACGTTAGCGCTTTCGGTGGTCTTCGCCCTTTACGCGACGGGATTGAGCCTCGACGCGGAGCAATCCCTCTTGCAACTGCCGCCGGAACTCGGCAAGACTTTTTTGCCGCTCATTTATTTGGGGCCGTGGCTCATGCTGCTGATAGTGGCGTCGGCGCCCTTGCTGGTCGTGCGCCGCGCGCGGCGGCAACGGGTGGAAAAAGTCGAGCAGGACCTGCCGCTTTCGCTAGAGCTTCTGGCCACGCTGAGCGAGGCAGGGCTCGGTTTTGACGCCGCGCTGTCGCGGCTCCTGGAATCGCTCCGCGACGATCGCCCCTTGGCGCGGGAGTTCCGCACGTATCAGGCCGACCTTCTGGCCGGCCGGACGCGCGTCGAGTCTCTCCGCCGGTTGGCTCGGCGGTTCGACATTTCCGCGGTCTCGATCCTCGTATCGGCCCTGGTGCAGGCGGAACAATTGGGCTCCGGCATCGCCCAGGCCCTCCGTCGCCAGGCCGACGACCTCCGCGACCGGCGCCGCGAGCGGGCGAACGCCTTCGCGATGGCCTTGCCCGTCAAACGCATGTTTCCCCTGGTCGTCTGCTTCATGCCGGGCATTTTCATCTGGACGTTCGGGCCCGTTCTTCGTTCAGCTTTTCGAGATCGCCGACAATCTTATGCGCGTGCGGAAGTTTTAACCCTAATCTGGCGGCAGCAAGTCATCCAGCTCTTGGCCGTCGAATCCGCCGGATCGCCCCAATAGCCGCTAGCGCCGCTGCAAGCAGCGCCAATGCCGAAGGCTCCGGCACTTGGACTATTGTAAAGCTCGACGTGGCAGCAGCGCCGGAGCCGGTGTCCGTGATATCCATTGGCGTCATTGCGTCGCCGACTCCAACGCCGGGATACTTGCTCGTGTGCATCATATTGATTTGCACGGTTTGCCAATCGGGGTTGTCGATCGGTCCGCTTTCGGACCCCAAGGTGGCCGTCGCGCCGGTAAACGTCGTGCTTCCAAAAGTCGGCAACGGATAGAACAAGCCGCTGAACCCGCCCTCCGGCGCTTCGGTAATCCATTCGGCCGACGACCGTTGGGCGCTCGCGTTGGTGCCGGAGGTGGTAAACGAGGCGTGTGTGGTCTCGTCCGTCAAGGACAAAACGAAAGCGCCCGATCCCGAATAGGAAACACTCGCTGTAATCGTATCGCCCGGATTGACGGCAAACTCGTTGACCGCGCCTGGCGTGGACGGAGTATACATATCGTACCAGGCGTAATAGCTGGCCGCGCCGTTGGTGATCGACGAAAACGTGCCCAGTTGCTCGACGGTACCGTCGTTGAACCCGTCAAGACCAACCCAAGTTGCACAATAGGAGGTAGTTCCTCCGGCTTTAGGCGATTCGGTTACGGCCGGCACGGTCCAACTCCCACTCACGTAGTTCGCCACGCCGGTTTGCGCCGTGGACCCGCTCAGTTGTTCCACCGCGTAACCGGCCCAGTTTTGCGCGGCAAAAGTGCTCGTCGCGGCGAGTGCCTGCCGCGGCGACAAGAAAAGGCCCGCAACTGGTATGACGAGCCACAGCACAGAAGACGGCCGAAATGCCCCGATGTTAGCGTTCGAAATCATTGGGTGCATTGCGGATGTCCACGAAAATATCATAGAATCTAGCGTACCATTGGCGCAAGTATTCGTCAAACTCGCGCCACGCATCAACGCGAGCAATCGACATGTCAAAATCATTCCATTTAGTTAGCAGTTCTACCGGCAAGACAGTTGTAGCTAGTTTGACGATTGCAGGCTCTTTCTGGCCGCGCTTCATCGGCTGGCAGTTTCGGAGGAAGCCGGAACCCAATGTCGGCCTTTTGCTCGTTCCGTGCAATTCCGTTCACACTTGTTTCGTGCGGTTTTCGATGGATTTGCTCTTCCTCGACCGCCACGGAACGGTCCTGGCTGTTCGCCGAAACGTGCGGCCCTGGCGACTGGCGCTCGGTCCACGCAACACACACGCTGTCGTGGAAACCCTGCCCGCCTTGGCGGAAGTTCAGCCCGGCGAAATGTTGCGGCTAAAGCTCGAAACGGGCGCTACCCCGCCCAAAGCGGCCGCCTTCTTGCTCGACTAGGCGATCCGCATTAAGTTTACCGTCCGCATAACCGATACAATCGTTAGAGTCGGCGGCGAGAAGCCGCCGGACTTGGCTGGACTGGTCGGACCGGCAAGAGCACCTTGGAAAAAATCGTGCGGCGAGCGTTGCCGCGTTCCTCGGTGTGCCCACGCATTTTTTGGGGGGGAAGCCGTGCTGAACCATTCTTTCGTTCGCACTTTTGCACTGCCGCGGCGCTTCCCATGCGCGCTTCTCTGTGCCTGCGCTTGGGCATCAACCTGTGCATTAAGCCCGATGGCTGTATCTGGGCAACAATCGTACCCCTATTATCCGCCACCGCACTATGCGCCGCCGCCAGCGGCGCCGCCCGCGCAAAACGCTGAGGCGATCTACCTGGAAGCGGCCAACCGCGGCGGACAGCCGGACGCGGCAAATGCAGGCGCGGCGGCTTGGCCTCAGTACGCCCGCGGTGCGGCGACGCGGACCTCCTATTCCGCACACTACGACGATAGCCGGCCTCAAGCCGCCGTGTATACCACTGAAGTCGTCGGCCCGCGGCCATCGGCGTCCGAGTTTTCCAATGTGTCGGACAACGGCTACCGCCTGGCCCAAAATCCCACTGTGCCGGAAGTCATTCGGCCGGGCACGACGGCAGTCGCCTCGGAGCAACCGTCGTCTCCGCCGCAGGCCGAACCCGAAAACCGCTTTCAAGGACTCTTGCCCGCCGCCGGTCCTCCTCCACAGTTGGGGCCGGTGCCCAGCGAACAAACTGCGCGAGAGTACGCCCGCTATGTTGACGGCGCCATTTCCCCGGAGAATACGATCCGGGTCGTGGTCGGCCGGGCGGTCGTGCTCGTCACGCAAGTAAGGCCGCGCCGCATCTACATTCCCAACGAGGACATAGCCGCGGTGCAGATCGTAACCGATCAGCAGATCGCCATCGTCGGCAAAAAAGGGGGCCGCACGACGCTCGATCTTTGGTTTCCTGACCCCCGCGAACCGAACAACCCGGCCAAGGACCGGGCCCTCAGCTATCTCGTCGTCGTGTTACCAGACACTGGCGCGGCCGAGCTTGCAAGGTGGGACGAAAGACGCCGCACTGAGGCCGAAGTGGAAGCCTACAAGGCGGCGTTGAAGATACTCCAGTCGCAGATCAAGGAAACCTTCCCCGATAGCGCGGTGCAGCTCTCGATGGTCGGCGAACAGGTCGTCGTCCGCGGCGAGGCCAAAGACATTGTCGAAGCGGCGCAAATCCTCTCGATCATTGCCGAGCATGCTCCCGTGTCGAACCGCCGCCGCGGCGTAACGTCCTCGGCCGGCGGTCGAAATCCGAACGTGAACGTCAACCTGGGCCTTGGCGCAAGCGAGGGGGCCGCCTACAACGCCCTTCAATCGCTCAGCCCCGGCGTCAATCTGGCGTTGAACGCCGGACCGGGCCAGGAGCGGGCCGCGCTGAACGCCATCCAACAAATCCTCTCCGGCGCGCCGAACGTCGTCAATCTGCTCCGCATCCCCGGCGAGCAGCAAGTCATGCTCATGGTCACGGTGGCGGAAGTGAATCGCACCGCCGCGCGGACCATTGGCATGGACTTCAGCATCGTCCACGGCGGCTTCGCTTTCGCCCAGACCACGGGCGGAAACATTAGCTCGGCCGCGCAGTCGGTTGCCGGCCAGCAGGCGGGATCGGCCTCGGCAGTGGCTCAGGCGCTGTCTCAAGTCGGCGGCAATCTGCCCACCGCGGTCGACAACGGGAACGTGCTCATGGCGATCACGGCCTTGCGAACGATGAACTTTGCCCGCAGCTTGGCCGAGCCCAACCTGGTCGCGCTGAACGGCCGCTCAGCCAGCGCGCAGATCGGCGGCTCGTTCCCCATCCCTACGAGCGTGGTCACGCCGGGCGGCGCCGCGCAGAGCGTCACCTATCAGAACTTCGGCGTCGCCCTCGAGTTCACGCCCTACATCACCGACCGCAATCGCATCCGACTGCAGTTCAACGCCAGCGTCTCGACCCCCAGCGTCACCACGACCCAGGTTAGCGGAGCACAGGTGCCCAGCGAAATCACCCAGCGCCAATTCAACACGACCGTCGAGCTGCGCGAGGGCCAGACGCTCACCGTGGGGGGCCTGATCCAGAACAACTTCAACGGCACGTCGAATCGCGTGCCGCTCTGGGGCGATCTCCCGATCATCGGCCGCACCGGCGGCCACGACAATGTCACCTCCGGCGAGCAGGAGTTGGTCGTCCTCGTCACGCCCGTGCTCGTCCATCCGTTGGAAATGTGCAAGACGCCGCCGCTGCCGGGCAACAACATGTTCGAGCCGGGCGACGTGGAGTTCTATCTCATGGGCCACCTGGAAGGCCGCCGCAGCGAGGACTTCCGCGCCTCGGTTCGCACCGATTTCGAGCGTCAAAAGAAATGGTGTACCTGCGATGACATTTACATTATCGGGCCGCATGGTCCAAGCTACGGCTGCTGTCGCGCTTGTCCATGCACGAACACGAATCCGGATCCACGGCCGGGTCCGCCGGCCGTCGGCACGGCGCCCCTGCCGCCGGAATCCGTTCCGCTGCCCAAGCCGCAATAGAGGATGAATATCATGCACCGCTTTTACCGAAAACACTGGTTCGCGGCGCTCGTCCTTTCCGCGGCCATTGCCGGCTGCCACGACGGGCACGACGAGCATTCCTGCAAAGACATCCCGTGCGGCGCGATTCCGCAGCCCAACGGAGCTTTTGCCTGCGAATGGACGAATGCCGAGCGCGACCGCGCCGATCAGGACCGTTATGTTATTTATCAGTACGAATGGTCTGCGGAACCGACAACATTGACGCAAGACGGGCAGGACCACGTCGTCTGCATCGCGCGATCGCTCGCTCAGAACGTCCTATCAAGTGATTATCGAGCAATCGGCCGACCGTCGCACCGATGAATTGCGGCGCGGCGCAGTGCTGGCAGCGCTGGTCAACGCCGGCTGTCCGACGGAGCCCGCCCGCGTCATCTGCGGGCGTCCGGAGGCCGAGGGACTATACGGTCAGGAAGCCCCCGGCATTGCGGCCGGAATGCTCACGAACCGGGGCGGCGGACAAGGCGCGGGAGGCGGCGCGAGCGGAATAGGATCGTCGGGCGGCGTCGGGGCCTCGGGCGGAATCGGCGCGTCTTCCGGACTGGGTTCGGGCGGCGGCATGGGCGCTTACTAAAGGGGAGGCCGGTCATGGCATCGATTCGCTCGCTTTTTTTCCTTGCCGCCGTCACCGCATTTCTCGCGCTGTCGTCGGGCTGCGCGACGTCGAGCTTCGTTCCCTCGCATTTATTCGGCGACTCCAGCGTGCCGTCCGAAGAAGCAGAACTGTCTGGCGGGGACCACGACGAGCTTCCGCCCAAAGAGGCCGCCCACGCCTGCTTGCTCGCCGGGGAGGAAATGCAGAACAGCGGCCACTCTGAACAAGCCATCGCTCTCTTTGAAAAGGCCCGCAGCAAGGACCCGACCCTGAAATCGGTCGCGCACCGCCTGGCGGCGCTCTACGACGCCCAAGGCGACAGCTCCCGCGCGCTCGCGGAATACAACAAGGCCGTCGAGGCCGATCCGCAGAATCCTTCTCTTCTCAGCGATTTCGGCTATTACTATTATGAGCGCGGCAACCAGGCGGAAGCCGAGAAATCGCTTCGGGCTGCGCTGGGCATCGATCCGAAGAACGCCAAGGCGCTTGGCAACTTGGGCCTTGTCCTCGCCGCCCAAGGGCGATTCGACGAAAGCTTCGCAGCGTTCTCAACGGCCGTCGGTCCGGCGGCGGCGCACTCCAACGTCGGCGTTCTCTTGGCCAAGCAAGGTCGTTACGATCAAGCTAAGCAGGCATTCCACCGAGCCCTAGCTATTGATCCAACTTTGCGGCAACCACAAGTGTTTCTGAACTACTTGGAACGCAAGCCGCAAGGTGATCCGGGATGACGGATTGTCCTCGCCTATAGGTGGTTAGGCTGCAACAGGCCTCGGAAGTGCAGGAAGTAGGTCGTTTTGTGTTATATCGGCCGCGTATCTGCCGGCGGCCAACGGGAGCCGGGCTTGTCTGTGCCCGAAATTGACCGGAGCCCCTCGCTTGCTTGAAAAGCAGCACCGCGCACTTTTCAGCGGCAGGGGGGACGAAATTCCAGATTACGAGGGGGGGGAAAGCAGTCAAGGACGGACGACGCGGAGGGCACCGCATCTGCACAAGCGCAGCGCGGAAGATTGGGAGGAGGCCGCGATCGTCCGCCGTAGGCTTGTCCTTGACGGCTTGGGGGATTCGCCCCCTACCCCCAAGCAAATGCCTTCTGCCGCCGAAGGCGACCGCTTTAGGCCGCTGGCGGCCGTCGCGCCAGGGGGTGGGAAGGGAGCCACGGACTCGTCGCTACTGCGACCGCAGCGAACGCGGAGCCTGGGAACACCCGGTTGCCGAAGGCAAGGCGCCCAAGTTGTTTGATGGTAAGTGCGTGGACGATTGAACTGCAAAGCGTTTTGGCTTTCCGATTTCACGCCAGTCCCGGTCCTGGTTCACGAGTGCGCTGCTCGGCTGCCAGCCGTTGCTGAAATCTCAATTCGCTTTCCGCCTTCTGTTGAGAGCTCGCCTCGAATCCGGCATCGGGAGTGCCGACCGCCTCCGGCGTAGCCTCAGTCATTGCTTCGGCCCTTCGCCGGATTTGCGCTGTCACCGGCTCGGCCGCCGTGGCGTGTTTCTGTTGGGCACGCTGTGGTGCCGCTTCGATGGTTTGCGAGGCTTTCAGGGCCTTGATACGTTCGGTCAGTTCACCGACCCCCAATCCTTTCGTCTCGGTGTCCGGCTTACGGCCGGACAAATTGGCCTTTAGTTCGTCGCGGAGCGTCGTGAGACCGGAGAAATAGCCGTCATAGGCAAAGGGAGCCCCGAGTCGGGCCTGATAGTCGCGAAGCTGTGACTCGGCGATGGCAAGCTCCTCACCTACCCGCTCGCATTCGGCGTTGTATCCATCCGCTAGCCGCTCAAGGGCATTGAGCACCGCTCGCGGTCCTTGATGGTCGCGCGTAAGCGACGTTTGGCGTGTGCCCTCGCCTTCTAAGTACACGTCGGCCGGGCCATTGGGATGTAGGACGATGCCAAATGCAAGACCACGGAATGTGCCAAGCGCGACGCGAGTCGTTTCGCGGACAAAGAGCGGCAAGCCGTCGAGTTGCCCGCCAATGGCGTCCATCTCGTCGTCGCGGAAACATTTACGGCCTTGGACGAAAAGCGAGTCGTCTTCGCGGGCGTTTGCCGTCTCACGGTCCTTGCCGATGGCGGAAAGCCGGGTAGAGAGGCTGGCGATGGTCTTGGGCAGATCTTCGACGCTATGGCGTGCAACGTATTGTTCATCCATGTGATTCTTCTTTAGAACAGCTAGGCGTTGTAGCTCGGCATCCGCTTCGGCCAAGGTCAGCACGGCCGGATTGCCGGAGGCAATCGCCTTGACCTCGGCGTAGGAAAGCTCCTGCGAGCCGATGTCCTCGGCGCGGCGGGCCGAATTGTCGCCGGTAATGACCTGGCCGATGAATCTTGCCTTGGTCTCCAGCGCCTGCCACATATAGGCGTCGAACGATTTTTCCGTCACGTAACGATAAATTGCCACTTCCTCGTTCTCGTTGCCTTGCCGCAAGATGCGGCCTTCGCGCTGCTCGACCTCGGCCGGTTTCCACGGCGCATCCAAATGATGCAGGGCAATCAAACGCTTCTGCACATTCGTGCCGGTGCCCATTTTTTGCGTGCTGCCGATCAGTACGCGCACCGTGCCTTGCCGCATCTTCTCGAAAAGTGCTTGCTTTTTGGCGTCGGAATCCGCCTCGCCTATTGAAGCAATCTGCTCCGGTGGGATGCTGCGGGCGATTAGCTTTTCGATAATGTCGTTGTAAGGCGAATAGCCCCAGTCGGTCGGATTGACGCCCATATCGGCGAAAATCATCTGCGTACCGCGCTTGGCCTTGGACTCTTCCCAAATCTCAGCGACGTTCTCCACGAGCCGATTAACCTTCGATTCCGGAAAATCTTCGGCTCTGGCTGACAGCATCCGGGCATCGGTTGCGAGTTTCCGGCCGTCCGTCGTGATATTGATGGCGTTGTCAATGCGTGGGTCTACCTTCTCATGCCTTATCCGGTCGTAGCGTTCGACCAGCTCGGCCTGGAGCTTCGATTGCTCCGGCGACATCGGGCAGGCGACGACGAACGGTTTGCCGCCGGCAAGCCTCGGCCTGAGCAAGTTTAACATGCCGGCCGTCTGCACATCAGAGAATGCCCTAAACATTTGCTGTAGCTCAGGAAGATTGGTGAACTTCGCAAACCGGCTGCGGGGCTTCAAGCCGGCCCCGTCCGGCGAAATCTCCATCGTGTCGATCACCTCGCCGAAGGTGGCGGCCCATGCGTCGAAATGCTCGATGCCGCGGCTGCGTAAGCCCTCTGGATCGAGGAACCGTTGCATCGTGTACATTTCCATCATGGTGTTCGATATGGGGGTGCCAGTAGCGAAGGTGACGCCGTGGCCGGGATGCTGCTCGCTCAAATAGCGGGCTTTCATGTACACGTCGAAGGCCCGCTCGCTGCCGCCGGTTTGGATGCCGGCGACGCGATCCATCTTCGTGGGCGTCTCCAGGTTCTTGAACTGAATGACTACCGGCTATAAGCCGGTAGGTTCGCCTGCAAATCGTGAGCTACGGACTGGAAGTCCTTCGCTCACGATTTAGTGATCTGAAAATTGTCGCCGCCGTCATCCGGCTCAACCCCGTCTTGCTGCTTGATGTACTCCATGATTACTTCGTCGGTTACGTTTCCGCTGCTTGCTACGAAGTATCCCCGTGCCCACAAGTGGCGTCCCCAAAACTGCTTTTGGATATGCTTGAACTCCATCATCAGCTTGCGCGAACTCTTGCCCTTTATATACTGCATGATCTTACTGGGCGACAGGTTCGGAGGGCACGACAACAGCACATGCACGTGGTCACGAGAGACCGCGCCCTGCAAGATTTCGATGTCGTTCGTCCGCCACACCTCCCACACTAACTCGCGCAGACGCAGTCCGACTTCACCAACCAACACCGGTTTGCGATATTTCGTAATCCATACAAAATGGTATTTCAGATCGAACCGGGAATGCGAACTCGTTCGGTAGTTTTCCATGCCGAACGATTGTACCAACCCAAATGAAGAACCTAAAGGTTTCGCCTGAAGGCGAGGGTTTTAGACCCATTGTGGTGACAATAAGGTTATAATACTTGTTTAAGTTAAACAGTTAGCTCATGTGGAAGCGATTGACTTGCCGGAAGTTTCCGGCGCACGTGCGCTATTCGCCCGAATCTTTGCGCCTAATCGTCCGATAGGTGTTGCGCCCATTCGCCCGACAGGCGTGCGCCTAATCGCCCGATGGAATCCACAGTTCCGAGCGAGTTCGGACGCGGATTCCTGATCGTGCCGGGCTTGTCACCAATAGCCCGAGTCCTTGGGGACACGGCTGTTGCCGGTCGCTGCCGGCAGCGCACCTATTCGCCCGACTCGTCCGTGGCCAAGGGGTTGAATGTAAAGGCTTCTGAAAAGACGCCCCTCGTCTTTCGCCGCATCGGCGCGGGGCATCTGGTAACGCGGATGGTCGGTAGACAACTGCGAACGATGGACGAAATGGATGATTTCCTCCCCTTCCCCATTGCGGCGGATCGACAGTTCGTATTCGGCCAGTTGGTTCGCCTCGACGATCTGGCGGATGTCGAAGGCGAAGTCGGAAAATCGAGCGGATGACCCTGATTTTTCAAAGCGTTGCCGCATGGTAAAGCTCCAGCCGGCGACCTGGTTGCCGCCGTGCTTGCAGGCCACGCGATAGAGCCAACGCTCAAAACCGCCGGTGAGGAGAAAGTAATCCTCGTGGATCGTCAGCACCCCTCCCCGCTCGATGATGCCGCCATACAGCCATTCCGGCAGCGTAATCGTCATGCCGGTCGGTTCGCCGGTCGCTTCCTGGACCGATTCGGTCCAACTTTCCAGCCAATGGAACGACGCGGACTTTTTCTTTCCCAAGGCGCGGATGTTCGTCCGCACGGCCGTGTGCGTCAGGCGTTCCAAGGCGGCGCGAAGGCGGGCATAGTCCGCCCCGCCGGTCGTGCGGCGGATGGATCGCAGCAGATTGTACGGATGAAACTGGACGGTTCGCGAGGGTTTCAAGCCTCGGTCAATGGCCTCGGTAATCTGCGTGGATGCCCAAACCAGAATGTCGGCGTCCCAAATTGAGGCCATGCCGAACTGCGGGTTGCCGCTGACCTGGACCCACAAATCGCCGGATTGGTATTTGATGGGTGTCATGCGGGGCTTCTTGGCGAGGCTGAAAAACGGCCGTTCCATCATGTCGCGTTGATCGCGGATCGGGATGTCGGCGAAGTTCGACGTGAAGATGTCGATCTGCTGGTCACCCGGCGGCGGTGCGCGGCGGACCACGTTGGGCCCGACAATTCAAAGGGTTGACGCAACGATAGATCGTAGAATCGTATTTCTGTAAAATCGTATTCACGATGGCCGTCCCGGCTCCGCGCTTTGGGCTTGCGGAAATCGTTGCTCAAGCAAGTCACGGATTTCGTCCGCCATGACTAAGTTCTGTATGGCGCACTGGCTTTTGATCCTTTTGTGCAAGCTCAGTGCCACGTCGATGGTGAGCCGCTTCGTCGGCTCACTATTGATGGCGGCGCGGTTGTCGAACCCAATCGTCGGCCGTACTCGCCGGAACGGTACTCGGACGCTTGCTACTAAAGGATACACGCTTCATTTCAGCAATTCCTCCACCTCGTCAACGAGTTGATTCATTTCGTGCGAAGCCCGCATGTCGGGGTCGAGCTCGTAGACCGTCAGCCCCTTGGTAGCGCTTTCGGCGAAGGCGACACGCTGGCAAATCGGCGTCTTCAAGACAGGAATTGGGTATTCGGACAAGGCTTCGGCCACGTCACGCCCGATCGCTGTATTGGCGATTTTACGGTTGATGACGAACGCCTTCCAAGTCGCCGCTTCGTTCAGAAGGCCGATGATCTCCTTGGCTGCCCATACGTCGTAGGGCGACGGCTGAACCGGCACCAAAACCAGGTCGCTTGCCATAATCGCCGACTGGGCTACACTGTAGACTCGCGGCGGGCCGTCGATGATCAAGTAGTCGAAATTGCCGGCCAGGGCGGGCAATTCCTTGTGGATGGAGTTCTTGGGTAGGCCCACGACCGGAAAGAGCGGCTCGCCGTGCCGGGCGGCGGCCCAATCCAGCGCACTGGCTTGCGGGTCGGCGTCGAGCAAGAGCACGGTTCGCTTCGAGCGGGCGAGCGCCGTGGCGATATGTACCGCCAGCGTCGTTTTGCCGACGCCTCCCTTTTGGTTTAGGATGGCAATGACCTTGGGCATACTCCTCCTTGTGGCGTCGTGTTTACGATTTTACGATTCTTTCCATCAGATACGACGGTCAGCGGGCCAAGTCAATGGCTTTCTTGATGGTCAGCGCACGGGCGATTAACCGTAACGTCGTAAAATCGCAAATACGCTTTTACGCCGATACGCGAACTCGTATCGCCGCATTTGTGGCGACACGACGAGTCGTGTTTGTGCTTTTACGGAAGTACGGCAAGTCGCAATTTCGCCTTTGTGGTTTTGCGCCGACACGATGCGTCGTAATCCCGTATTTACGATTCGTCGTAGAACCGTTTTCACGGTGAAACGCGTCCTAAGCACCGCTTTTGGGGCATCGAGAGAACGAGACAATTTGCCGTGATTTCCGGTGTTTTTTCATAGAGTAACGATAACTAGACACCTCTTTTGACACCAGGAATTCTATATGAGCACGAAACTGCCAGCGAAAAAACGGAGCAAACTGGGATTGTTCCGGCACGACAACGGGTCGTGGTGCAAGAAGATGAAAGGCCGGCACGAATACTTTGGCAGCATCAAGGACGACCCAACGGGAGAGAAGGCTGACAGCGAGTACCTGGACCAGAAGGACAACATTCTTGCCGGGCGGCGGCGACGAGTAAGCACGGGCGCACCGACCGTTCTCGATCTTGTCGAGAAAGTCATCTCCTGGAAGCACGCCCGGTGTCTCGCGGGCGACCTCTCACATCTCACGCTGAGGGAATGGTATCGAGTGTGCAGGGTGGTGTTGGAACACTTCGGGAGCAAGTGCGCGATAGCGGACGTCGGCCCAGATGATTTCGAGTCTTTGAACGAAACCCAAAGCCACCGGGCGGCCGGCCCCCAGCGCAAATTCATCATTTACGTCCGCTCGCTTTTCAACTTCGCATACTGCGATGAACAACGGCTGATTGACAAACCGGTTCTTTTCGGACCAAGCTTTCGCGTCCCAAAACAGCGCAAGAGATTCGACGGCCCTAGCCGGCTGTTCACCCCGGACGAACTGCACAAGTTCCTTTCCGGGTATCGGGACGTTGGCCACCGCCGCCGAAACGTTAAAAAAGGCTGGAAAGCCATGCGGGCAATGATCCTACTCGGCATTAACTGTGGTTTGGGAAACAACGAGTGCGCAACACTGACCTTCGGAAACCTGGACTTGGAAGCCGGATGGCATACACACGGACGAACAAAAACGGGCACGAAGCGCCGGTGTCCCTTTGGAACGAGACGATTTCCGCAATAAAAGATTGGCTCACAGTGCGGCCGAACCCGGCGGACCCTTCGCTTTCGGATGTGGTTTTCCTGACGAAAATTGGAACGCTTTTCGTCAAACCATCGCCTAAGACCAAGAAACGCTCTCTTAGTCGGAAAGTTGGACGATGTAGATACTACTCATGACGCCATCCGGGTCAACTCTTACGTCGCCCTGAAACGCCTTGGCATCAAGCGTGATGGATTGTCGTTCTACAGCCTTCGGCATACCTTCGCGTCGATTGCCGCGAACTCTAAGGACCCGGTTGCGGTAGATGCGATCATGGGCCACGCCACACCGGGGATGGGGACGCATTACCGGGATCTAAATGTGATGAACGACCAGCGCTCCGCGCCGTTACCGACCACGTGCATGAATGGCTTTTCCGCGACCGGCTACTTCCCAACGCCAGAGAGAACCGGGACCTCGAAAACTTTGCCCACCAAGTACTGGGGACTAGAGCGCAATGAAAAACACTACATGTCTTTTGCCTCACGGCCTTGACGACGCCGACTTGGACCTTGCCCCGCCGAAACGTCCGGGCCGAAGTCAACGCGCACGAAGCTTTCCCCGGCTGAATTGGCAGCCAAGTGGGGACAGACCGCGGAGAAGATCATTGCTTTGATCCGTTTGGGCGACTTGCCGGCAATCGACGTGTCGGTCAGCCGCGGCCGGCCGAGGTTCCTGATTGACATTGCCGACATCGCTATTTTCGAGGAGCGGCGCAAGGTCCAACCTCCTACGAGGAGGTTGCGACGAAGGCGCGCGAAGGCAGAGCCATTGGGGGTCAAGTATTTCTAACCTTGACGAACTGCGCGACGCCGCGCCTTTCTAGGCCACGTCCGGAATAGCTGACTGCCCTGCCCTACAGCGATCGAACTGTTTGCCTTGCCCGCACAACCGGACCTTTTGCCGGGCACGCGCCCGCATAACCGGACCTTGCCTTTTTGCGCGGCAGCGAGTGCTTGGACTTCTTGCAATCATGAACGTAAGTTTGCTCTATGGGTTGAATAGCGACCCAACGCTTGCGCCGGCCGGAGCCAACATCCCGCCCCTTGTCCGATCAATCGTCAACGATGATCGGACGCTACAAAACGGCCGGCAACGGGACTCAAACCCCGCGGGTTGAATTCTAGGAACAACCGTCCAAACCACGACCATCCGATTACACCTCCCGTGCGCTGCCGGCGCTGGAATTCTCCCCGTTCCATTTTGAGGCGGGGGGTGCAATCGGACGGTCCCTCTGACATCGCGCCCGCCCGTAGAGAAGGGGAGAGGGCACGAACCACACAACCATGAATGAAACAACCGAACCCGCCGCAACCAGGGCCGTTTCCGATGAGCCGAAGGACCCGGCTTGCGAGACGACCATGAATGAACCGGCCGAACCGGTGGAAACTCTACACGCTTCCGATGAGCCGCAGGACCCGGCCTGCGATCATTGCCAGCACTGGCAGGCCATGACCGAAAAGCCGTTAGGCCGTTGCCGGCGACGTCCGCCCCAACTCTCCCACAACGGATACGGCGCATTTCCGCTTGTCCCCGCATACGAAGTGTGCGGCGAATTTCAGCCGCGGCCGACGGCCGCAAGCCACGTGGGGTTAGCAAGGCCATGAACGCCAACTTCAGAGTCGCCGCCCGGCCAAAGGGCGCGCCGATCGACCTAAGTTTCGGCAACTCCCCGCTAACGCAATTCGTTCAGGACTCGCTTGCAGAGGTTGCGGGGGCCGTGCCCGACTTGGCAGATCGCAACCTTTACGTTTATTGCACACCGAAGATCCGTGCGGGGCTGCGCACTTGCCCGCGGCCTACACCATCTTCAGGCGGGAGATACAGGGCACCGGGAAGGATCTCGGAGACGGGACATGCGTTGTCGTTGACTGGGAGCAAATCCACGAACAACGAACGATGGAAGCCCGCGCCGCAGGACTCGGGCCGGAACGCTCCGAACAAATCGCCCGCGAGGCAATCCGAGGCTGCATTGTCCACGAACTATGTCACGCCCTCGAGCGCGGAGAGGCCGGGGCGGACGACATCCGTGAGATCGATCCCGAAAATGTGAAAGCAGCGTTCTACCGCATGCTTTGCGACGATGAGACCCCGCAGAGCGTCCAAGCAGCTCCAAAGCCCTTGGAGCCGTGGCAGCGCGGCGGTACGCACGACATCAGATTTATTCACGCTTGCGGGCTCTTCTTCGGAAAACTCCTTCCGGTCAATCCGTTGCGGTTTGAGGAAATTTGCCGTACCGACGGCTATGGATTGAGCGAGCCCAAGAGGTACATTCGCGCCATGGAAATGGACGGAGACTTCAACGCCGCCGGTACGATCCGGGAGGCACTTGACCGAGGGCCCGGCGACGTGCTCACGGCCAGGTGGCGGGAAGACGTGTTCAACTGGTTTCGCCTTTCGCCCAAAACCGCCGCGCACATGGAAGCCGCGGAAAAAGCCCTGGCGCTTTGCCATGCCAAGAGCCAGGTAGCCTGAATCATCGACCCGCGGAACCCCCCGCACAACCCCAACGAGACCCGACCATGTACCTTGACCAACTCCACTTGACTCCGGCCGAAAATGCCCGTCGCCGCGCGATGTACAAAACGGCTTCGCGCCCGATGCCACCGACCCGTTGGCAATACGACTTGCGCCGACGCCGCGAGAAAACGAAGCCCGCCGGTTGCGCAGCGCGCGGCGGCCGCCGCCGCAACCGCGACACTGGCCAGTGACCAGTATTTGCCGATGGAGTGTGAACACTTCGCGCAGCTCAACAGCACGCCGGAGAAGTGGTTGCACGATAGTTTCGTCAGTGAGCCGATTGCCGACGGCATCCGCAAGGTCACTGCCAAGCCTTCCGGCGGGGCAAACGACGAATCGAACCCACGCGAGGACGCCGCCTACTATTTCGATTGCGACGCGTTCAGCGAGGGGCAGGCCCAAGACTGGCTACACGACCAAGGGATTACCGCCGCGCGCTTCACGCCGGCGAAGCAGTCAACGTACCCGCAACTTACCTCTTGAACCAATGACCATGTTCCGCGGCCGGCGCGTTGCCGACGACGTGGAACCATTTTCCTCCACAAAGGACTTTAGAACCGATGAGCATTTGTATCCAAGTGGCTGACCTGCTGAAGCGCCGGAAGAGCAAAAAACAAGAAAGCTTTGAGACACTTGTTCGCACCATCGCCACCGCGGGCGACACGCCGCCAGCCGCCGAGCAAATCGCGGCCATCCTTGAGGAGTCGGGGAAAACCCCCGCAGAATTGGAGCGCGAAGTGACGCGCATCCAAGGCCGTCAAAAGCTTGCCCAACGGCTTGCCGAACTGCCCGATCTGCAAGCCAAGCGTGAGGAAGTCGCAGCCGCTTACAAAACAGAACAAGAGAGATTCGCCCCATTGGTGCAAGAGCACAACCGGACGAACGCCGCGCTTATCGGCCGCGCGGACCACTTGCAGCAGCAAATCACCGAGGCCGAGGGCGCGCGGAGGAAACTTCTTGAGAATTACCGCGGACCTCTCGAAAACGAGTTGGTCGAAAACCGGAGTCAGCAAGCCGCCTTGAATCGCGCCGTCAAGCTTATGGAAGAGACGGCCGCCCAACACATCGAAGCGGTGGTATACGAGCAAGCAAGGACACGCGGAGAAGCCACAAACCTCTTAGACCCAATGGTGGTTCTCAGCGAGCGCGTCGTGGAAGGGAAACGCGCCGCGGCCCAATCGTGCCGCGAGACCGCGCAGAAGCGCAAGGAGGAACTTTTCGCAATTCAGGCGCGCGAGGCGGAAATCCTTTCCGAAATGGCCAAGCCCTAAAGACACCCGCCCCGCGCTCACCGCGCGGGATCGCGAAGTGTGGCCCGGCCGGCGCTCGTTCGCCGGGCCGGGCTGGATACTTCCCGCCCGGCCGCGAGCCTCAGCGACCGTGGCGCAACCACTGTGAGGCGAAGGAACACGAACAATGGGAAACCCCAATAACCTGGTACGCTTTGAACAAGTCAGCGCCGACGATCGCGAGCAGTACACGAAGTTGATCAAGGACTTGGACACCAACAGGCCGCCCCAAAGCGACGGCTCCGGTCTGCCCAACAAGCCCGTCGATTACCGGATCACCCAAACGTCGATCCGTTGTCCGTAGCCCGGTCAACGGGCCGTGGACCACCCCCCCTAAAAAGGTACTTCTTAAGCCCGTTTTGAGCAGACTGGTTTCCGGCCGAAACGGTGAATAGTTTGATTCATACTCGGCGCGCCGCGAAGCGCCAAACGGTTTTCGGCCGCGGCACAACCCGCAAAAGCCCGACCATCCCGCTGCCGCCGACAGACGACACAACCGGACCGCTCACAACCGAGCCGCTCAGTGGATACCCAGTCGCTCACTTCCGACGCCCACTCAACCAGCGGCCGCCGCCGCCTTCGTCCAATGACCCGCTTCTGTGAAGCCTTGACCGGCTGGGGGACCCTCATCGGTTCTACGGTCGCGACACTATCTTTGGCCGGCATGGTGATTGCCTACGCGGCCCGAATGGAAGGCGACATCGCCCACTGTACGCGCACCGTTGAGCGGGTCGAAAATCACGTCGAGACCATCAGCGAAAACGTGGCCAAAACGCGCGAAGCCGTCGCGAAGATCGAAGGGCAGTTGCTACCCATCAAGGTGGCCGACTCACAAACATCCCACCCATAGACCCCAGAGCTAAACATCATGCCCGGCGGCGCCTCCAGAGAATCCATCGTTTTGCAATCGACGCTTGACCCCAAGGGTTTTAACGACCTCAAGGCCAAGATGGCGTCAATGGGCAGCGACGCGGCCAAGGGCGCGTCGCAAATTGCCGGCAGGGTATCGGGCGGAGCGGAAATCGGATCGCTTCTCAGCGCCGGAGCCGCCGGACCCGCGGCCGCCGGAGTAGCGATGTTCGCGCTTTCCCAACCCGTCGCCGACAACGCCGTCACCCTTCGCAAGGCCGCGCTTGACGTTGGAGTCTCCGTCGAAAATTATGGAAAACTCGGGCGCCGCCCGCGCTGCCGTGCTCGAACTAGGGCAAGTGACCGGCGCGCTTGCCACCGCCCAACACAAAGCGCTGAGCGCCGCAACCGGAAACCTTGGAGAATCGGTCTATCTCCGATCGTTGGGACTCAGTGACGAGCAAATCGCGCGGCGCCGGCGATGCAACGTACCTCGCCCGCGCCGTGAACGGCCGCAACCTCACGGACAGTCAAAAGACCGTGACCTTCGGGAGCGTAGCAGGCGCAAACGCCGCCATGAACGCGCCGCAAATGGAAACAAGCATCCTTGACCCCAATGCGGCAGCTACCGCGACGGCAGCGAAGATGAAGGTCGGCGTGGAAAACCTCGCAATGAACCTTGTCGGCGCGGTCGGTTTTTATTTCAAGGAAGCGTTCACCAGCGGGAAAGACTACTCGCAAATCAAAGAAGCCTTTGAAGCCGAAGCCAATGCGGAGGACGAGCGGAGCAAGAAGGAGGCGGCAGGAAAGCTTAAACAGTTACGGAAGGACGCCGGCACATCGCTACTACCGTCGCTCGTAAGCCCTAGAGAAGTTGAAGCCTACGAAAACAAGATGGGGAGCGATTACATCTACTCCGCCGACCCCACCGAAAACCGGCGCTACGGGATGCTGGCGCAAACACGCCGCGCCTTCGAGCGTCTCAACGCCGAGTCACCCAATTTGACGCCGCGCCTGATCGCAGACCGCGCCATGGCACAAACCAGCTTCCGCGGAATGGAAGGGGGATTCTCCGACAACTTTCAGGCCGAACAAGCCAAAATCGGAGTTACCCAAACACTAAACGCCAAACTCCGCGACGTGCGCTCAATCGGAGACAATTTGCGAGCTGACTTCGACACCGGAATCGGCCAATGGAATGCGACCAGACTCCTACGCCCAGGCGTTGACCGTCCCGACCTGGAACAAAGGGACATCTCTCGCCGCATGGGGTTGCAAGTTCAAGACTACGCCGAGACAGTCACCCACGCCGGCGGACTGGCCAGCGCGTCCGACATGAACTCAGTCGGCGGCTATTCGCAGTTGGTCGGAGCGCAAGAAGGAATGCGGCAGAGCAACGACGCCCGCGCCATGGCCGAACTGCTAATCTGCGCTTGCCACGAGAAATCGCCAACGCCATCCGCGAAAGCTTCGGCTTTGCACGCCGCCCAATGGGACCGATGCCTTGACCAACGACCCGAAACCCAACCCGCTAGGCCAAATGTTCAAGGACCATCCCGCGCTATACATGGAAGCCTTGATGCTCGCGGCCATTCACTACGGGCTGACCGACGAAGCCGATGCAATCCAGCTTGCCGCCCTAGCCGAGACACCGGACGTTACGCCGGCCGCCGCCCGCTTGCGCCGGATTCGGCTCTTGACGATCCTCTTGCAGCGCCTACAAGATCAGCTTCGGGCGGCCTGAACCGCCGATCGACGCCAGCCCCGGCCGAGGCACCCGAACCATGTTAGAACTATCGACGAACAAGCTGTTTCTCACGCCCAACTCAATCCTCGAGCGCCGCCCCTTAACAACCAAGAATATCGGGGTTGATTCTCACACGTACCGCCGCCGCGCGGCCAAACGCGCCTACGAAAACCGCCTCTATCAGACGGCCGCGGGAACCCAGATCGGCCGAATGCCCGACGCAGGGGAAACAATTCACATGGTCGTCAGCGCCGCCTATCGAACGGTCGATCTAATCCCCGCAATGCTCGCCCTCAAGGCGCCTTTGCCGATCGTCGAACTGTACGTTGCAACCCTCAGTTTCAACCGACAGTGCCTCGACCTGATTTTGGAGCTGGTCAACGTCGGCCAGGTCGAGCGCTTCGCTTTCGTCGTAAGTACGTTCAGCAAGAACCTTGAGCCGGCAATGTTTGAATACGCCCGAGCGCAGTTGCACCGCCGCGGCCAACGGATCGTCGCCATGTTCAACCATTGCAAGGTGATCGCCGCCCGCTTCACCGATGGAGAAAGCTACACGGCAGAAGGCAGCGCCAACATTCGCTCGCATAGTACTACTGAAAACGTTGCCGTCACCAACGACGCCGGGCTTTTCGACTTCCACAAGGGATGGATGGAAGAGGGTCTTTCCCTGCCAGACCAAGAGCAGAAACATGCACGAAAACGCGCCCGTCGCCATCCGCCCGGATGATTCGGAACCGGACGAGGCCGCCGTCAACCAGGTCCTCAAATGGATCGTATCCGGGGCCACGGAGACTGACATCGCAACCGCGGTGATCGAATCCTATCCGCAGCACGATGGCACCAAGTTGCTATTAGCGGCGCTGGGGAGAATTCGCGAGTCAGCCAGGATCGACAGCGAGATCGTCGCCGGCTTTTGCATTGAGGCAACACGAGACGTTTACCGCCGCATGGTGGAGTGCGGCGACTTCACAGGGGCCTTAAGGGCAATCAGGCTACTCCGAGACTTGGCACGATGACCGCCGCAATAACGGCCAGGTCAGTCACGGCCGCAAGAGCGATCGACGGACGGCGAAAACGCCGAGGGCGGCCGCGGAGATCGGCGGCAGCCCGCCACGTCGGTTCAAGCGGACAAGAGCCCGGCACCGTCACGAAGATTAGGGCCCGTCACGTCGATCGACCCGTCACGGCCGGCCAATCACGCCGCAGCATAGTCACGCCGTCGCCGGCCGTGTCACGCTTGCAACTCCGTCACGAACCGCCGCGGGATCTTCCCGCGGCAAAATGCCGAGAAGGACCGCCGCGCACCGTCAAAGAGATTGGAACGACGGCCGGAGGGTGTCAGTTGAATGGCACTAGCTTAGGCGAATTTCTCGGTGACGGCCTCATTTGTCACTTCACGGGATCGCTTATCTTAAAACTCAGCGATTGAGCAACGGCTTGCCCAGCCAAGATGCGTGGGCCTGAGGCGCGATACAGCATGACACACGCCCACGACTTCCATCGACGCAAGCCTTGGTTGTCCGTATTTGTCGAAGTGACCGAACATATCACATCTATACATACGTATAAATACTGACAGCTGGTCACCGATCAGCGTAGCACATTCAGGCGAGACGGCCACTTCGACCGAGGGCATGGAAGTACATCCGGGCATTGCCGCCCGGGAAGAGGTCTCGTGCGCATTGGGTTCTAATCATGCGGCTGGAATCGCCGTCACCCAGCAGGCGGTTTCATGTCGAGCCTCGATGCGGTACGCGCCCGCTTTGCGCAATGAAGGGCTGCCTTTCGTGGACATCTTGACGGAGGCCAGCATCCAGGAGGTGCTCAACGAACATGGAGTGACGTATCGGGACCGAGTGTTCAGCCCCGTGACGACGATCTGGGGCTTCTTGAGTCAGGTCCTCAGCGAAGACCACAGTTGCCGCGACACCGTGTCGCGAATCATTGCACAGCGCGCAGCCAACGGCATCACGGTGTGCTCGCCCAATACGGCCAGCTACTGCAACGCACGAAGTCGTATTCCCACCAGTGTTCTCTCCACGTTGGCAAGGCGGACCGCGGAAGAGTTGCACGCAAGCGTTGATGACCGATGGAAATGGAACGGCCGCTCGGTGTTCATCCTCGACGGATCGAGTGTCTCGATGCCGGACACACCCGAGAACCAAGCTATGTATCCGCAGCCGCCCAATCATAAGCCGGGGCTCGGCTTTCCTCTGGCACGAATCACAGTGCTGCTCTCCCTGGCGACCGGTGCTTGCCATGATTTGACTATCGCGCCATACGCCGGCAAGGGCACGGGTGAAAAGACTCTCTTCCGACGCATGTATGACTCGCTCAAACCGGGTGATGTGGTGCTTGCCGACGCCTTGTTCGACGATTACTTCATCGCATGCGAATTGTGCAATCGAGGCATCGACTTGGTTGCTCATGCTCATTTCGCGCGGGTGGGAAGCAGGACGGCAGAAAGCAGACCTGATGGCGATATACTCGTTTGGCAGCGTCCCAACAAGCCACACGGAATGAAGGGAGAAAAATACCGGACCTACCCCAAGCAACTTTTGATGCGTCAGGTGACAGTGGATGCTCGCGACAAAAACAATCGCGCCCAGCAATTCAAAGTCATAACCACGATTCTCACATCGTCAATCGATGGCCAGCAGATCGGCGCTTTGTATGAGCACCGCTGGGAAGGAGAAGTCGATATCCGATCGATCAAGTGTACGATGAAAATGGACATCCTGCGTTGCAAAACGCCCAACATGATTCACAAAGAAATCTGGACTCATCTCCTGGCGTACAACTTGCTTCGTACGGCCATGGCCGTTGCCGCCAACGAGAACGATATCGAACCTCGCGAGGTGAGTTTCAAAGGAGCCAAGCAAGCCGTGACTGCCTTCGCTCCGAAGATTGAAGCCGCCCGGCCCGAGGAGCGCGGATCGTTGATCAATGCAATGCTGATCACCATTGCGTACCACCGCGTAGGCGACCGCCCAGGACGCTGGGAACCGCGGGCACGCAAACGACGCCCGAAGCCCGCTGCTAGACTAACGCAACCTCGACACATTGCCAAGCTGCCGCAACACCGATCCAAATGGTACTAGTGCGCGGATTATACATTTATTACCATCAACTAACTGTTTGCTCGGTTTCTGCCGACGCAACCACGTCGCAATGCGCAATGGCATGGTCACTTCTCGACCAACGGCACCTTCACGCACGCTGAATGCGCAGCAACGCCACGCGATGGAGCCATGCGACGGTCAATGCTCACTGGCCGCCAATGGCGAAACGGATATCCGGATCCTTAAGCTAGTGCCATTCGTGTGTCAGTTCTACGCGCGTATTTTTCGCGCGGGCAGTTTCTAGGCGCGTTTTCTCCGCGCCGGACCAACGACCGCGAGGCACAATTCTACAGCGGTCAATCGACGGCCGTTCAGTAAAAACCCGTACGCGCGTACGGCGCGTACTACGCGAATTCGCCGCGTTTTCGTGCGCGTAATTGCAACTGCTTGCAATGCTAGCAAACCGCGTTAAAATGATGGTGCGTTGAGACTTACGGGTTTATCAGCAGGGCGAAAAATGGCGACTCATAACCTCGAGGTCGTAGGTTCAAATCCTGCCCCCGCCACTGAAATCGAAGCCAGCTTGCGATACTATCGCAAGCTGGCTTTTTCTCGCGCTTTTCGCAATCTCGGGTCCAACTTTCATGGAGCGATCGCATGAAACCGAGCCCGCGTCGTCGCAAGCGCGGCAAGTCTGATAAACCGGTCGAACGGCCGGAAGCCATGCCCGGTACAGTTTCCCAAACCGGCGGCATCCGATATAATCAAGCTCAAGTTTGCAGGGCGTTTTGCGGACCTACACGGTCCTTTGAGGAGTAAGGATGCCGAACGAACAGGAATGGATTCGCGTCGCGCTGCGATCGCTGCAAGACTCCGGCGTGAACTTTTTTAAGGTGAGCCCGCGGAGATACTGGGCCGATTTCCTGCTGAGCCTGGTGCTGGCGTACGGGGCGGCGAGCGTCTTTTTGATGGCCCCGCTGGGATCGCTTTGGCAAGTCGCGGCCTACCCGATCGCCATCTTCTGGCTTTACCGCTTGGGCTCGCTCGTGCATGAGGTCTGCCATCTTGGCCATCGCGAGATGCGCGCGTTCAAGATCACGTGGAATCTGTTGGTGGGCGTCGTCACGCTATCGCCTTCGCCCTTCTTCACGCGTCACCACCGCGACCATCACAATTGCAAGCACTATGGCACGCCCGACGATCCGGAATATGTGGTGAATTTCCTGCCCAACGGCGGCGGAAATTGGGGCGCCTGGCGATATGCCGCCGAGATCGCCATTTTCCCCTTGCTGGTGTTCGTGCGGTTCTTGCTCGCGCCGCTCACGTTTTTATCGCCCAAGCTGCGCGAGTTCGTGCTGCGTCGCGGCTGCGCGCTCACGCTCAATTGGCGGTATGAGCGAAGGATGAACGCTTTCGACCGCCGCGTGGTGACGATCGTCGAGTTGCTCTGCTCGTTTCGCGCGGCCATGATGCTGCTTCCCGTCTTTCTCGGTTGGACCCACTGGACTCGCCTGCCGCTGCTTTACTCGTTGGGCGTCGGCGTGCTTGCGCTGAATCAGATGCGATTGCTGGGCGATCACCACCTGGCGAGCGAGGGAGGCGAGATCTCGTTTCACGATCACATTCTCGATTCATGCAACTACACCCAACGTGATTGGGGCGTGTGGCTCTTCTGTCCGTTCGCTATTCGCTACCATGCGCTCCACCACATGTTTTCTTCGCTCCCCTATCACAACCTGCCCGCCGCGCACGATTATCTAAGCCGCCATCTGCCGCTCGATTCGCCTTACCATTCGCTGAGTCAACCGAGCTGGTGGTCGGTGGCGAAATATGCCTTTCGGCACAATCCGGCCCGGTTGCTGAAATCCGCGTCAGTCCCGCTGTCCCAAGCTTAAGGTCGCCGTAAGTTCGCAAGGCGGAGCCGACGGGGCGGTGCCGTGGGCTGAAAGAGGGGATCCGCCACGAAGTTTCCTGTTTATCCGGGGAACTTCCTGGCGGGGAAGAACGTCCAATGGTTCAAAGAGGCATTCTAACGCTACCACTCATGTGAGGAGCAGTTCGATGAAACGGCTTACGCTTGTTGTGCTTTTGACGGCGATTGTGGTCGCAGGAACGACCGGAACGGTGTCTCAATCGCTCGGCCAGGCCCTGACCGACTCTCAACAGGCGTTCCAATTGGCTAAAACGGCGTACGATCGGGGCCGGTTCAGCGAGGCCCGCGACCTGGCTGAAAAGGCCGCGGAGACCGGCCCAAACAATCCAGACGTTTACCTGCTCCTGGGAAAGGCCCATTATCAGCTTGGCGAGTTGGATGAGGCCATGGCTGCCTGGAACCGGACCCTAGTCCTGGCCCCCAAGGAATCGTTCGCCAAACAGATGCTGGAAATGCTCCAATCGCGGCGGAAGGACGTTGACTCCCGCATTCGCTACGTCGAGTCGCTGTTGATCGACCGGCTCGATGCGGTTGCCGCTGTCGAGTGCCGCGGCCTCCTGCAAGATTACAAGGCGTTGAGCGACGCGCAGCGGGCCGCCGTTCTGGCTCTCCAGGCGAATTTGGCCATCCGCGGCAATCAGCCCGCCGAGGCATTGAAGATCCTCGATAGTATTCAGGCACTCTATCCCAAACAAGCGGACCCCATCAAAACTAAGCTTCTCTTGGGCGAGGCGAAGCTAGGCATGGGTGGCCCGATCGCCGCCGACGGGCTGGCAATTCTCAAGCAACTGGCCACCCAAGGCGACACGCTTGCCGCTGCCACGGCGCAATGGGAGCTAATCAATTGGGAACTGAGCCAAGGCGTCACTGCCGAACGTATCGCCGCGCTGGCAAAGTGGCTCGCCGATCATCCGAGTCATTTGCAGGCTGACGAAGCCCGAGGCCAACTGCTCACCGCCTATCTGACGCTGTCCGATCAGGCAGCGCCTCCGCGACCCGACTCGCCGCTCGGCGATCTTGACGTTGCCGCGCTGTCGGCGGCGGACGAAATAATCAAAAACCGTCCGCGCAGCGAAGAGAAGGCGGTCGTGGCACAGCGGCTATCGCAGCATCTGACGACGCGCTATGCCGCGAACAAGGCCTACGCCGCGACGGCGGAGGGCCTGCGCAAGCTGCTGGCCTCGCCCCTGCCGCGGCCCGCGCGCGTCGCCGTGCGGCTGAGTCTTTACGGGCAACTCAAGGAAATTGCCATCGAAAACCTGCGCAACGAAGCACAGCGAGGCCGGTTATTCAAGGCCGACCCTGCCACGCTGCCCCCGGATCTTGCCGCGGCCGTGGCCGCCCTGGATGCGGTCCGCCAGGACGATCCATCATCCGCGCCGTGGATGCTCGGTGTGCAGTTGGCGGGCGAAGTGCGGGCGTTCAGCGGCCAACTGCCGTGGCCCGATCAGATTGCGGCCCTGCGTGCTCCCGACGCTTGGATGATGGCGATAGCCTTGCCGGTGATCAAGGCCGACGCCGATCCGCCGGCCGTCGCAGCCGCTGTCACTGCGGTGCAAGGAATGGTCCAGGAATACCAGTCGCTGGGGCGGCCCGAAACCTGGCGACTGGCCCTGGATCTCGATAAGCAGCTTGTCGAGGCGCTGTCGCCAAAAAGCCCACAATGGCCCGACATGTTGACTGCCCGCGTCGCGCTTCTGGACGCCTATGCCAAACTGCAGTTCAAGAAAAACATCGAGACGGGCCACGTCGAAAAGAACGGCGAGCTTTCCGATGTCCAGAACGACCTGCTCGGCGCCTTGGCGAAGCTCGTGGTTTGCGATGCGGCCCGGGCGGATTTCGCGGTGCAGCGATTGGCCGAGCACTTGCAGCCGTGGATTGATGGCGACGAGTGGCCGGTTGCCGAAGCGGCGTTCACGGCCCTGCAAAAGGCCCTGCCCGCGGCGAGCACGCGCGACGCCGAACTGGCCGTCGTGCGACTTTCCGTGGAACGGGTGTTCCGCCGCGACCAGCGAGTGCTGCGGGCCGGCCTGACGGTCCCCCGCCAGTTCGATCCTGTGCTCAAGCAAGCCCTTTTGAGTCTCTATGCGATGCAGGCCGGTTTGCCGCCCGAAAGTGCCCGGCTGCAACAAATCCGCGGTGTCGCGCGCGCGATCATTGGCCATTATCGCGGGCTGGAATATGACGACATCGCCGAAGCGGCCTTGAAAGCGCGACCGCCACAAGCCGTGGAAGCGGCCGATCAGTACGCTGAGATTCAATTGCTCCGCCTTCAGGAAGAGAAGGCACAACGGGACCTGGCCCGTCGATTGAAGCAATTCGAGGGCGCCGAGAAAATCGCCCTGACGCCCGAGTTCAAAGAGGTGCTGGCTGCTTGGACCAACTGGATCGGCGACCATCCCGCCAGCCCGCTGGCTCCTGAAGCTGTCGAGCAGGCACTGGGCATCGGGCGGATGTTCGAACAGTATGGCGCGTTCGAGATTGCCGCCGGCGTTTATGGCGATTTCGCCACGTTCGCAGCGGGCGTAAAGCCGCTGGCACAGTCAGCCGGCAACCAGCCGAGCGTGGCCGAGACGGCTAGCGCGTTGGCCGCGAGTCGCCTTGGACAAGCGCGCCGCGAAGGCCCTGGCCAAGCAATTGGCCGACCGCAAGCCCGACGACCCGCCGCCGGCCAGGCTCAGCGATGAGTACGCCGCGGCGATAGCGGCCCACAAGGCGTTCCTCGCGGCCCATCCCAACAGCGTTCTCAGCAGCGACATTTTGCGAACGATCACTGGCGTGGCGGTCGAATATGCGAAGATCGACGCCTGGGAAGTGGCCGAAGGCATTTATGCCGACTTGGCTGCCTCGAAGTTGAAGATTCGCCGCCCCGAGCGGCTGGACTTCGCGCGCGGCGTTTGCGAGCTTGGCCGCGCCATGCCAGCCCACGCCCGTGAGGTTCTTATGGAGTTGAACGCGGCCGGATTGGGCGAGGAGGAGAAGTCGGAGGGCGGGCCCACCGCAGTGGCGGTGAGCGCGCCGGCCACGCCGCCGACCAGCGGCCCTGCCGCTGGCACAGATGATCGCATATCGCGCGGGGGCGGCGGTTTTGGCGGCAGAAGCGGCGCGTTTGGCGCCGGCGGCATCACGCGGCGGCCCGACGGCACGACCATCATTGCCGGGAACCTCGCCCTTGACGAGGGCGGCAAGTCGGGCGATGCAAAAGACAAACCCTCGCCCAGCCAGTTTGATTCAAGTGCTCCCGCGAAGAAGCCGGCCGAGTCCCAGCCGCAAAGCGAGCAGGCCCGGCATGACTCGCAACTCTTGGCGATGATCCAGCGACAGGAATACTCGCGCAGCGCCCGCGTCGCGCAGTTGAATGAGAACCTGCGCTATGTGGTCGCAAATCAGCCGCAGCCACAGGGCATCCAGCAGGCCTCTGCTGCTGCGGCGCCGCCGCTAAGCGCCGCGGAACTGACGCGATTGCAAACCAGCATTGATGCGGCCTATACGAT
This sequence comes from uncultured Planctomycetia bacterium, assembly GCA_963707295.1. GTDB lineage: Bacteria > Planctomycetota > Planctomycetia > Pirellulales > Thermoguttaceae > JANXQG01. The sequence goes on along the minus strand of CAVPPL010000004.1, from coordinate 1,116,602 downwards.
CTTCCAGGAAGTGCGAAAGAAATACGCCGATGCGCCCACCGCGGAGCAAGCCCGCGGCGATATCCTCGTAATGATTGGCTATTGGCGCGGCCTGACCGAATGGGAACGATCGGCCGACCTGGCCGTTCGCTTTCTCTCCGACAGCCCTCTCGACCCCCAGCTCCCGCAGCTTCGTCTGGAGGCCGCCCGCGACCTCCTGGCCTGGGCCGCCAAGCCGATTGGCAAATCACTGACGCGGCAGGAGCTTTTGAGCGAGGTGGCAACTCGTTTTGCGGCCGCCCGCAAGGAACTCGGCAAGATCATCGCCGACTTCGTCAAGCAGCGGGCCTTGCAGCAAGAAGCCCAATGGGACTTGGCCAATAGCTTCCTCAGCGAGGCGCGCGCCGTCAGCGGCATCAGCCCCACGCTGGCTCGCGGCCAGTTTGTGCGCGCGCGCGTGAGCTGAGGGGCCTGGCCGTCAAGGACCCCGGCCATCCGCGCATCGGGCAGATCGCCCAGATGCTCTGGAGCATTGCGCAGGAGATGGAGAACCAAGGCTACGAGGACGAGTCGGTGCTGGTGTGGAATGAACTGGCCATCGCGGACCCCATGAATCCTCTGGCCCAGCAGGCGATCGGCAAGATCGCCGAGACGTATCGCCGCGACTTGAAACGTCCCTTGAAGGCGGCCGAGACCTATCTCGAATTGAACTTCATCCGCGGCGGAAGCGACGCGGCGACCCAGGAGGCCGTCTTCCAGATCGGCGCCGCCCTGAAGAACGAGAAACGGTGGGTCGAGGCGCTGAACGTGCTGGAGACGTTCGTCGACAGTTTTCCACGTCATGCCCAGGCCGGCCAGGCCCTCGCCACGATCGGCCAGATCCATCAGACCAACCAGGCTTGGGACGACGCCATCAAGGCCTACCGCCGCGTGATCGACGAATACAAAGAAGGCCTTTGCGTGCAAGAGGCCAAGTGGTCGATCGCCGAATGCAAGATCAATCTCAGCCAATGGCGGGAGGCAATGGCCGCTTACCGCGATTACGTGTCGGCCTACCCGCAGGATGCCAAGCTGGGCGAGGCAAATCGCCGTCTCGAAATCCTCAAGGACCTCGCCCGATTCCAGGAACTTGTCAACGAAAAAGGCCAGCGCAAAGCGTTTGACGCGCAGTTCCAGATAGCCACCATCGTCCGCACGCAGTTGGCCAACCCGGTGAAGGGCATCATCGAGTATCGCAAGGTCGTGAGCAACTGGCCGGACAGCTACGTGGCGGCAACCGCACTGCACGAGATCGGAAACTCCTACCTGGCTTTGGGCGAAACGGTCAAGGCCCGCGAGGCCTTCATGGCCGTTGCCAAGGACTATGCCACCAGTCCCTTGGCCGGCGCTTCGCTGTACCAGGTGGGCAAGAGCTACGAGGACGAGGCTGATGCGCTGGCAACCGTTACAAGGGAACGGAGCATGGAAGTGGCCAAAGACCAGGCCCAGCGCAGGGCCTATGAACAGGTGCAGTATTTCAGGAAGAACGAAGAAGCGGCCCGCGGCGAACGCATCAAGGGCCTGAAAAGCTCCGGCCAGGGCAAGCTCGCCGATCTGGAAGAGGCTGCCGGGGCGTTCGGCCAGCAGAGCTACAATATGGCCAACACGGCCGTTTTCGCTCGGCAAGCCCAGGCCGATGTGGAAACGCTCTCCGCCGCTCAACTGGCCGATCGCCAGGACAAGATCAACGCGGCCTTGCGCAAGGCGATCGACTCCTATGCCTCCGCCGCCAAGCTGCCCGGCAGCAACAAGGCCGACGCCGCTTTGTTGCAAATGGCCAACATCTACGACCAGCGCTTGAAGGACTCGAAGGCCGCCATGGAAACCTGGCTGGAGATCGTCCGCCAGTTCAGCGGCACGGCCGTGGCCCAGGACGCCAGTTGGAAGCTGGCCCAGTACTACGAGCGGGAAGGCAAGTACGCGCAGGCCATCGAGGCCTATAACTCCTTCCTTCGCAACTACCGCGGCAGCCCGAACGCGGGCGCGGCCCAGTTCGCCGTGGCGGAGTGTTACGAGCATCTCGGCCAATGGGTGGCCGCAATGGATACCTACAACAACTATGTCAACAACTTCCCCGACGGCCCCGTGGTCGGCAAGGCGAAGGAACAAATCGGCTGGATCAAGACCTACCGGATGTGAGCTCCCCAATCTCAAATCTCAAATCGCAAATCTCAAATTCCAAGGCTCTCCATTTCGCGGATAAAGCATCATGCGTATGACAATGACTTTGCTGTGTGTGATTCTGATCGGCTTGACGATCCCCTGGTCCATTTTGGCCGCTGATCCACCGGCTGGTGCGAAGCCGTCCGACGCCAAATCTCCGGCTGCCGAGGCCGATGACTGGTACGCAAAGGGCCGCGAAGCCTTGTTCCAGGGCAAATCCGCGGAAGCTGTCGAGTTGCTCGCCAAGGCCGTCGCCGCCGACAAGACCAAGACCAGTTACAAGCTCGCGCTGGCGCGTGCCTACCGATACGCGGGCAAAGACGAGCAGGCCATTGCCAGCCTCGAGGGGATCCTCAAGGCCGCGCCGGACCACGTGGAGGCGGGCCAGATGCTCGGCGAACTCTACACCGCCGCGAGGCGCTGGAAGGAAGTGGTGCGCGTGCTCGATCCTCTGCTGAAGTATCGGCACGATTATCCCACCTACCACATGCTGGCCGAGGCCCAGAACAACCTCAACGACCGCGACCAGGCGCGGAAGTCATACGAAGAAGCCCTCAAGCTCAACCCGCAAAGCGCTCCGGACCATTACCAGCTCGGCAACCTCTACCTGGCCGCGAACTTTTTCGCGCTGGCTGGCGACTCCTACCACGAGGCCCTGCGCTTGGGTTTGGACAGCCCGGTGCTCCGCTACAAACTCGGCTCGGCCTACTTCAACCTGCGGAATTACTTTGGCGCGATCAGCGTGCAGACCATCAAGTCGGGCAGCGCGGGCATGATCGACGGGCCGTGGTACTTGATCGAGGCCGTGCCCGATCAGAAAGACGTTTTCCGCTGCGCCGGAGAATTCGGCCATCTACCAGATTGCCAAGGCCATTGCCGACGGCCTTCAGGACCGGCCCGACATCCACGTCCTGCGGGCGACGATCTATCTCAACGCCCGCCGCTACGCCCAGGCCTTTGAGATGTTCACCAAGATCGAGCCGACGATCAAGGAAGACAAGGCTTTGTTCTACTACTGTTATGCGCAAGCGGCCTTCGGCACGGGCCAATACGATCGCTACCTGGCGCTGCTGGAAGAGGCCATCCGGCTTGACCCGGGCGCTTACAAGGCGACTCGCGTGGACGCTTTTCTCTCCGTCGCGGATCAATACAACGAAGCGGGCAATCTGGACAAGTACATCGAGTTCCTCGGCAAGGCCGTAGCCGAAAGCCCTCTTACGGCTTCGCTGCACCTGAAGTTGGGCAATGCCTATGAAGAGAACCGCAAACTGAATGAGGCGATCGGCCAATGGCGGATGGTCTTGGACATCGAGCCCGATCATCCCCAGCGGACGAAGCTCTTGAATCTCATCGAGAAATACACGGCCAATCTCAAGGTTGTCGTGCCGGCGGAGCCGCACAAGTAATCTCGCACTCAATACTGGGCCATTACCGAATCCAATGCCTGAATCGCGCGATCTTGCTTCTGCTCCTGATTGGCCGACCACCAGGAAACCGCACCGGCGGCGCGCCGAGCCTGGCCTGCCGCGTAGCGTTGCGCAATAACCGCGTTAACGGCCTGCTGGTGGATCCGCTGAAGCTGTGTGGAGTCGGCGTTCGTACCAGGATTGGCCTTTGTTGCCAGACCCGTCGATGGCGGCGAAGCAGCAGTCGATGCGGATGTTGCCGTGGAAATAGGTCCGGCCGGACTCGCGGGCGGAAGAAGTGCGGCTGCCGCGACCGCATTCGAAGCAGGAAGCGGATTTTCCCAAACTGTTATGTGGCAAGCACTTACGGCGACGACGCCCCTGTCCAGAAGAATTCCGCACATGTTGTCGCAACCTCGAGTCGAAGCCGTAAGTCCCGGCCGGCAAACGGTTTAGCGAAATCCAGCATGGACTTGTCATTGCATGTGTTGACATACGATAAGAACTGTCATATACTGGCGATTCGCAGCATGCGCCCGAACGCAGAACTATTGAAAGATGAAGGACAAGGGATGAGCGAGATGAGATTGAGCCACCGATGGAACGCGGATGAAACAAGGATTTGGTCCGTGTTCAATCCGAGTTTCATCCGTGGCTCCTGCCCCGGCTATCGTGTGTTTTGTATGTTTCGTGGTTTCCCGCCGCTCCTGGCACGCAGAATTGCTAGGAAACAGGCGAATTCATCACGTTTCCATTCGCAAGAAATTTTTCCCCCTCGCCGGACGAAGTCCTACGCCAAGCCGCAAAGACGCAGAGCCCGCAAAGAAAGTAAGGAAGACAGAAAGATGGTGGCAGAAAAATGCTCGCAACACTTCAACCCCTTTCCCTCATTTTGTTGCCATTATTTCCTTGTCAACTCCTTTGCCAGCCTCGCGCTTTGGCTACCCGATCCTGGCTATGTTTCGCAAAACCGTGCCATTTCGTGCCAAAACGTGCCACACATGCGGTTTCGCCGCGGAATTTGCGCGGTCCACAGGAAGTTTACACAGTGCCAAATGGGTGCAGGAACGGGCTTCTTTTATCCGACGGTAGTTAGGGACGGCTCTCGGGGGACGTTGGGATGGAAGGGGTGACCTGGGCGACTGTTGAGGAAGTTGCTCAGGCGGTCGTCCTCGCACAGGGCGGCGGCCCGGATTTGCAGGATCGCTTCGCCACTCTTTCGGCGACAATTACTCTTCCCCTTGAACGACAATTAGAATTCCCGGTTGAGAACCAGAGGCGTGCGGCCCCCCCTTTTGTGAAGCGCAGCGCAGCGGAGCGAAACAAAAGGGGGGGCCGCACGCCGCCGCGGGTGGCCCTCGCCAATCTCAGGCCGCGTCGGGCGGCTTGGTTCGCTTGGCCTCGTCCAACCGGTAGCTCGGGATGTTCAACTCCAAGATCACGCTGTGATGCACCAGGCGGTCGATTGCCGCCGCTGTCGTCATCGGATCCTTGAAGATCGTCTCCCACTTCGAGAACGGCAGGTTGCTGGTCAGCATCACCGTGCCGCGCTCGTAGCGTTCCGCCAACAAGGTGAACAGCACCTCCATCTCCTCCCGGCTCTGCTGCACGTAGCCGATGTCGTCGATCAAGAGCACCTCGCACTTCGACATCTGCTTTAGCACCCGGTTGAGCTTCAGATCCCGTTTGGCCGCCAACAGTTCCTGAACCAGCAGGGCACACGACCATGAGACCACCTTCCGTCCGTTGCGAACCAATTCCTGGGCGATCGCCGATAACAGGTGCGTCTTTCCCGATCCGGTCTTGCCGAACAACAACAGGTTCTCGCGGCGGTCCACGAACGAGCCTTCCATGAGCGTCCGCACTTGGCGAGAGACCTTCGCCGGCAACCGCGCCAGGTCGAAGCTCGCCAGATCCTTCTCCAGCGGCAAACGGGAATCCCGCAGCAGCCGCTCGGTCCGCTTTGCCAAGCGGCCCTGGCATTCCCGCTCGGCCAGTTCCAACAGGTACTGCTCGTAGCTGGCCGTCTCCTGTAATGCCCGTCGGGCCAGTTCCTCAAAACACTCCCGAAACGTCGGCAAGTGCAGTTCCCGCAAGCAAGCCGCCAACTTCTCTTTCAAATCCCCCTTCGCACCCATCCCACACCTCCTTGTGCAAGAACAAGTCATCGAAATCCGACAAGTCCACTACTTCGACGGTCACTTCGGTGACCGCCGGAACTTCCTCGGCCCGCTGGACCAACGTTTCGACCGCGGCCCGGGTCGCGGGCTGGCCGCTGTTTAGAAGCGTTCGCAACGCCTCGTCCACGGCCGTCTCGCCGTGGCCTGCCGCCAGATAGAGAATCTGCAAATACTCCTTGTGACCGCCTTGGGCTGCGCTTCCCGCAAGGCGTCGAAGGCCATGCGAAAGCGGCTCGTGGGAAACAGCTCTTCCCGGTAAACGTAGTTCTCAAAAGCCCCCGGTTTTCGCACCAACCAGTCGATAATGTGCCGGTAGTTGATGGCGTGTTTGTTCCGCCCGCGCAAACGCGGAAAGCGCTCCATCTCCTTCTGGGCGTACCAGACCTCGACATGCTCCACGTACAATCGCACCTCGACCCGCTCGCCAATCAAGCGGCTGGGAACCGAATAAACATTTCGGTCTACATGGACCAAACTCCCCGTATCCACGCGTACCGGGATTCGCTTGCAGCTCTCCCGTCGCCGATCCGGCAGAGGCCGAAGGCCAGGCAACTCTTCGTCCAGCCGCTTGCGACGGCCCGCATTGCGAACCGCCACCAGCTCTTTCAAGAATCGTCCATAGGCTTCACGGCTCTCGAAGTCCCGGTTGCCACGCAATAACAGGGCCTGCTCCACCGCTTCCTTGAAACGCCGATGCGATTGTTCGACATCTCCGTTCTCGTTCGGTTCCCGGGGCTGGATCTTCTCCATCTCCATCCCGTAGTAGCCCAACAGTCCCTTGTACCGCGCGGTGAACTCCTTCATGTCCGATCCGTTGTTGACCGCCAGGCTCATCCGATCCGTGCGGTGTCGTTCGGGCACGCCGCCCAATTCCCACAGGGCGTCTTGAAGTCCTTCGCCGAGGCTCTCGAAACTCTCGGAAAAACAGACCGTCACCGACTCCCAGTTCGAGTACGTCAGCACGAAGTGGTAAAGCAGATGGTCGAACGACTGCCCGCCAATGATCACGGCCAGGCTTTCCATGTGGGTGAAATCCGACGCACACAACCGTCCCGGATGATGCACTTGGCTGAAGAACACCTCCTTCGCCGGGCCGGCCGTCGCTCGCCAACGTTTCACGCCACGCTGAAAGCTGCGCAACTGCGTTTCGTCGAACTTCCCCGGGTATTTGATCTGTAGCGCTCCAAACAGCGTCTTGGCCTCCAGGCCAGGCGCCTCGTGCAGTTGCGCATGCACTTCCGGCCACACCTCGGCAAACAGGTCTGCCCGTGTCCGCCACGAGCGATCCGGCACAACTTCGCTGGGAAGCCGACCCAGCCGCCTATACTTCCTCGCCGTCTTCTCGTCCATGCTCGCCTTGTCTGCCGACTGAACCAGAGTCTTCCCTGACGACAACACCTGCCACAACCGCTTCACCTGCTCATCCGTGACCATTGCAAGTCCCCCTCCTACGGAGACTTGCAACAGTCTATCTGACCAGCCTCAACTGGCCTCAACCGGGAATTCTAATTGTCGTCAGACCGGAAAAGTAATTGTCGCTATAGAGCCACTGGCCCCGTCGTTCCAGAATTTCTCGGTCCCTTTCACCCTGGCGTTGATCTCTTTGACGAACGACTCCATGTGCGCCGAAGTGCATGGCAGCCCTTGCCGACGATAGGTGGGATAGTCCATACGCGAGGCGTTGTTCTGAAAATAGCCGAGCGCGTCAGCGAGAACCTTGCGCGGGTCGCTCTTTTCACAATCCTTCGGGGGCAAACCCAGGCGCTGCTGGTGCTCGCGAAGTTCGCCGATCACCTGGAGAACCTTGCCGGCCCAAGAGGCGCGTGCCCAACGGAGATAGTCCGTCCAGCGGCGCTCCGCGTCAACGTGAACGCCAGCCAGCGGCTTCGTACAGGTGTTCAACGGCATGCACGAAATCGAGGACCGGCATGAAGTCGGGAAAGTGACGCTTCTGAATCGTCCAGTTGTACGGCAATCCATCGCTCACGAAGGCCTTCTTGGCGGCATGATAGAAGCCGCGCGCATCGGCTTCCACCTCCATCATCCGTCCGAAGGCGTCACTGTCCTCCAGGGAGCTGAGAGAGGTGCGAAACAGAGGCTCTGGACGCCAGTCGTCGGAGGCGTGTTCCCCGACCGTGCCCGCAGAAGAAGCGGCCTTTTCAGCCGCGACGCGCGGCGGATTCTCCTCGCCAACGCCCGACAACAACTTCTTCATCCGCTCACGGTTGGCGAAACAAGGGGGCAAGTCGGGGTGCGGATCGTCCGTGAAAGAGCGGCCTTTCATCCGCAAAAACAGGGCGTTTTTGTTCTCTCGCCAATGCGGATGATGCACCCCTTTGCCGCCCCCTTCGTCGCGCGTTTGCATCCGTCCGCCATCGGCGCTGACGCACGCCAAATTGATCGGCGTCTTCGCCTGCGCCTGCTGCCGCGGGAACGGCCGATCGAAATACGCCTCGACCCGCGCATCGCGCTGCGCCACCATCTGCGAACCGATCTTCACCGCCGTCTTGTTCAATCCGCGACCGGTGATTTCGATCCCGCCGATCTTTCGTAGCACCAACTCTCCCACCGCGTACGAAGGGGCATACGCCGCGGCAAGCACCTTCTTCTCCAGCACGGCGGGGCTGGCCGAACCGCCGTCAATCCGCAACGGGATGCGTTGAGGGAAAAAAATCCCGCTCACAGGGCGGGCAAGCGAAGGCCGGTTCGCGAAGTCGAACTTCGCCGTCGTCGGTCTGCAACACCAGATCGTGCGGCTTCTCTTCCGGCAGGTGCTTCTCACCGCACGTCGGGCACGGTTCCTCGCCCGCGAAGTGCGCCGCGTGCTGTTCGCTTAGCGACGCGTCGATCGCCCGCGCCAGCATCCGCCCGGCGCGATGCCCAAACCGCTCGATCTGGGCGAAGCTGGTTTCCCGCGGCGGTCCTGCCGGTCCAAACCCATGCTTTGCCAGCAACGCCACCAGTTCGCTGAACTTCTCTTTTTCCTCCGCCGTCAGTTCCAGATCCTCGTTTCGAGCGTCCTTGCTCATCGCAGTTTCCTTTCCAAAGTTTCCAACTTGCCCAAGTACGCCCAAAATCTAACCTATGGCGGACAAATCCACCACCCGAGTTTTCACCCCGCCCTCAGCCCGCCGAAGCCCGTTCCTACACCCGTGCCAAATTGCGTCAAATCGGTGACTTTCGCTGCCAAACGAGTGCTATTAGTGCCAGTTTTGACACTGTCGGTCAAGGAAAAAAACGAGAAATGAGGAATTCGTGGCGTGGATTCATGCCCGCGGTAACCCCTTGGGCGGCCAAATGAACTTCCCCGTGTGGGAACATGATCTTTTGCCTAGCTTCGACTATGATGATTGTTTCGCGTTTGGAAGTTTCGCATTTCAAGGCTTGGCGCTGATTCTGGAGACGTATATGGCTTCGCGGTTGTCTCGCGCAGGAATCGTGCTTGTAGTGGCAATCGGTTTCATTCCGCTTGCGGAGGTTCGCCTGGCCGCGGCGACGGCGCCGGCCGTGGAAAAGACTTCGGCTCAATTCGACGGCCGCGACTTGATCCAGCCGGCCATCGACCGCATCTATCCGGCGCTGGTGCGGATTACTGTCGTCGCGGCCGAACCTTCCGAGGGGCGAATGAAGCGTTCCCAAGCGGCCGGCAGCGGCGCAATTATTTCGGCTGACGGCTATATCGTCACGAACCACCACGTCGCCGGCAATGCGACCCGCATGACGTGTACGCTCTCCAGCGGCGAGGAAGTCGAGGCCGTGCGGATCGGCACCGATCCGATGGCCGACATCGCCGTATTGAAACTGAAACTCGACACCCGCAAGCATCCTGACGTGCCATTGGCGATGGCCAAGTGGGCCGATTCCGACACGGCGAAGGTCGGCGACATCGTTCTCTCGATGGGCTGTCCGATGGCCGTTTCGCAGTCGGTGACCAAGGGCATCGTCAGCAACACGCACTTGATCATGCCGCAGTTCATGGAAGGCTCGTTCCGCCTCGACGGCGAAGACGTGGGGCAGATCGTCCGCTGGATCGGCCACGACGCCATCATTTTCCACGGCAATAGCGGCGGTCCGCTGGTGAACCTCCAGGGAGAGATCGTCGGCATCAACGAAGTGTCCCTCGGTTCGCTGGGCGGCGCGATTCCCAGCAACCTGGCTAAGCGCGTGGTCGAGGAGATCATCAAGACCGGTCACGTCACGCGGAGTTGGACGGGCATGGAGTTCCAGCCGCGCTTGAAAAGCGACAAGCGCGAGCACGGCGTGCTGATTGGCGGCGTGATTCCCGCCTCGCCCGCCGACAAGGCAGGCTTGCAAGCGGGCGATCTGCTTCTCTCGATTGCCGGCAAGCCGGTCGATGCCGAGATTCCCGAGCAATTGCCGCCCGTCAACTTGATGGCCATGAATTTGCCGGTAGGAAAGCCTACGGAAATCACCTTTCTTCGCGGCGGCGAAACGAAGACTGTCAAACTGAAGACCGAACTCTTGCAGGCGGCGCTGGGCGATTCGAAGGAATTGAAGGAATGGGGGCTCGCCGGCCGCGACATCACGCGGATGATGGCCCTCGAGCGGCATCGCGACAGCACCGCCGGTGTTCTCGTCGACTCCGTCCGCGAGGGCGGTTCGGCCGCCAACGCCAAGCTCCCGTTGCAAGGCGACGACATCATTACCAAGGTCAACGGTCGCAAGGTCGCCAACCTTGCGGCGCTCAAGGACGTGACCGCCAACATCCTGGCCGACGAGAAATCGCCAGGGTGTCGGTCCTCGTCGAGTTCGAACGCAAGATGAAGCACGTCGCCACCGTGGTGAAAATCGGTCGCGACGAACCCCGCAGCGACGCGGCGCAACCGAAGAAACCTTGGTCAAGCCTCGCTACACAAGTTGTCACGCCCGATCTCTGCGAGCCGTTGGGCTTGAAGGACAAGCATGGAGTCCGCGTCACCGAGGTTTATCAGGGGCAGTCGGGCGACAAAGCCGGTTTTCAGGTCGGCGACATTATCGTGGCGGTCAACGGCTCGCCGCTGGAGGTCTCGCAAGCGGAAGATGACGGCGTGTTCGAGCTTCTGGTCCGCCGTAAGTCGATCGGCGACGAGGTGGCGTTCGACATTCTTCGCGAGGGCAAGCCGAAATCGGTGAAGATGAAGCTGGAAGCCCCCATGCAGGCCACAACGACTCCCCGCTCCCATACGGACGCCGACTTCGAATTCAGCACCCGCGACTTGACCCATCAAGACCGGATCGCACAGCAGTTGCCCACCACGGTCCACGGCGTCATAGTCACCAAAGTGGAAAACGGCGGCTGGGCGTCGCTCGGCGGGGTGCGGCCCGACGATATCCTCATGGAAGTCAACGGAACCGCGATCGACTCGATCGACGAACTCAAGCCGATCCTCGCAAAGCTTCGCAAGGAGAAACCGCGGCGGACCGTGTTCCGGATTAGCCGCGGGATCCACTCGCGGTACTGCGAGATTGAGCCGGACTATCACCAATGACCGAAAACGTACAAATCCCTGTTGAAGGAGATTGCTCATGAGTAAGTTGTCGCTCGCTGTCGGGACCTGCGTTGTGCTGGCGGCAACTGCCGTGCGCATGTACGCGGATGACCAGCCGTCGATCACGTCGGGCCGAAAAGTCCTCAAGAACAGCGCCAATGCCCTGGTCGGCGTTGCAGCAATCGCCAAGCTGCAATTCAAGGCGTCCGGCGCGGGTTCGCAGGAGAAAGAAGTGAAGATCGACTGCACTTCGCTGGTGATCGATCCCACGGGACTTTCCGTCACGTCGCTTACCAATCTGAATCCGCAGAACGGCATGGGGCGGATTCGCGCCCAGGACAGAAGCGGCGAACCGATTGATATCTCCATCGAGTGCGAGCTGCACGGGATCAAGATGCGACTGCCTGACGGCGCCGACGTGCCGGTGCGCGTGGTGCTCAAGGACGACGATCTCGACCTGGCTTTCTCTTGCCCCGAACGAGACTCTGAGCGACGCCAACAAGAAAAAGATCTCCGTCGTGCCGCTGGAATCGGTGAAGCCGGTCGATGTGCTGGACCCGGTCATTCAATTGGGCAGGACGGGCAAGGACTTCAACTATGCTCCGGTCGTACAGCTTAGTCACATCGCGGCCGTTCTTACCAAGCCGCGAACCTATTATCTTGTCGCAAGTTCCGTTTTAGGAACGCCCGTCTTCAATGATCAGGGCAAACTGGCCGGCCTCGTGACCCGTTTCGTAACTGCCGATAAGGAAGCCGGCGGCGACGCCTTGAGCACGGCGCTCCGCGGGGCACAATCCGCCGGCGGCAACCGGGTGATCCTGCCGACGGCCGATATCGCCAAACTGCTTGATCAGGCGAAAGACGCGGCGAAAAAGCCGGTGCCGAAAGAGGAATAGGCCATGACGATGAAAGTTCACTGCTGCGCAATCTTGGCCCTCTCGCTGTACTGCGCTCCGCTTGCCGCAGCCGAGCCGCCAAAACCATACGGCCCCGTCCCTTCGCCGCGGCAACTGGCGTGGCACCAACTGGAGCGCTATACCTTCATCCATTTCACGGTGAATACCTTCACCGATCGCGAATGGGGCAACGGCGACGAACCGGAATCGACATTTAATCCCACGGACTTCGACGCCGAGCAGATCGTCGGCACGATTCACGACGCGGGCTTGCGCGGCGTCGTCCTTACCTGCAAACACCACGACGGCTTTTGCCTCTGGCCGAGCAAATACACGGAACATTCCGTGAAGAACAGCCCGTGGAAGGACGGCAAAGGCGACGTGGTGAAGGATATCTCCGACGCCTGTCGCCGGCATGGGCTGAAGTTCGGCGTTTATCTCTCGCCCTGGGACCGCAATCACAAGGACTACGCCCGGCCGGAGTACCTTACGTACTATCGCAACCAACTTCGCGAGCTGCTGTCGAACTATGGCCCGATCTTCGAGGTCTGGTTCGACGGCGCTAACGGCGGCACGGGCTATTATGGCGGCGCCCGCGAGCGAAGGAACATCGACAACCGCACCTACTACGATTGGAAGAACACCTGGCAGATCGTCCGCGACTTGCAGCCGATGGCTTGCATGTTCAGCGACGGCGGGCCGGACGTTCGCTGGATCGGCAACGAGTCGGGCTATGCCGGCGAAACATGCTGGGCGACGGTCAATCGCGCCGGCACGCTGCCCGGCCGGGCCGACGGCAGTATCCTGAACCGCGGCCTCCGCGACGGCTCGGATTGGCTGCCCGGCGAGGTGGATGTCTCGATTCGGCCGGGCTGGTTCTATCACGCTCACGAGGACGGCCGCGTCCGTTCGCCGCAGAACCTTTTGAAGATCTATTATGAATCGGTGGGCCGCGGCGCGAACCTGATCCTGAACATTCCGCCGGACCGCCGCGGACGGATCCACGAAAACGACGTGAAGTCGCTCCATGAGTGGGGCCGGCTGCTCGACTCCACATTTGCCAAGGACTTCGCCCGCGGCGCGAAGGCCACGGCGTCGAACACACGCGGCGGCGACGAGAAGTTCGCCGCCGGGCAACGTCTGCGATGGCAAGGCCGATACCTATTGGGCGACCGATGACGCGGTGACGACAGCCGAATTGGTCCTCGACATCGGCCGCGCCGTGACATTCAACGTCGCCCGCGTGCGCGAGTATTTGCCGTTGGGGCAGCGGATTGATGCCATCGCGGTCGAAACGTGGGATGGCAGCGGTTGGAAGCCGTTTGCGGTGGCCACGAGCGTCGGCAGCCAGCGATTGCTACGTGGAAAGAAGGTCGCGACGAGCAAGGTCCGCCTCCGCGTGACGAAAGCCGCGGCCTGCCCCGCGATTTCCGAATTCGGCCTTTTCTCTAGCCCCAGTGAGTAGAACTGCCATGAGAACAAAACACGACTTGGCTGGCGTTGCCTGGTGCATTTTGTTCGCGACTTCGGTCGTTAACTTGTTGCCGGCGCTTTGCTGGCCATCCGAGGCAGCCGCGGACGAGACTGCGCCGAACGGGTCGCCCGTCTTGCGGCGCACTCAAGACCGTGCGGCAGATCCCCTTCCTGAAGGCGCGCTTTGCGCTTTGGCAGTATGCGGTTCCGCCACGCCACGAACATGGATGAGCTTGCCTTGTCACCCGACGGGAAGTCGGTCGTTACGATCGACAGCGATCAACTCATCGTTTGGGATGCGGCTACTGGGCTGCCGCGGTGGCGCGAGAACGTGAGCCAACACGGAATCAATCTGCCCGGCGCTGCTTACGGCATTCGCGCCTTGGCTTTCTCATCCGATAACGAGTCTTTTTGCACGCCTGGCGGCGATAATACGGTCATCGTCTGGGAAGTCGCGTCCGGCAAGCACACGACGGTGCCTTATAAAGATGCGCTTCCTGTCGAATCGAGGAAGAACGGTGAGCCTGATCGCGTCAGGGCAATTGACGTGACTGCGGACGGAAAGAGGGTGGTTGTCGGCAGCAGCCGTGGCGTTGTCCTTTGGAGTGGACACAAGGCGGTCCTCGCCATCGCCAATAAGGCGAAGGGCGCGCCCGAACGCAATTTAAGGAACAGCGACCGTTTATGGTTCGGCGGCCACTACAGCTTCGGCCGCTTCTCCCCGGACGGGAAAATGCTTGCCGTGGTCACCAGCGACACGCCCAAGGAAATCCGCTTGTTTGATACGGAATCCGGCCGTCAAACCCGCCAGATCGCGCTGAAGGCGAACCTGGTCCGGCTGGCGTTCTCGCCCGACGGCAAGCGGATTGTTGCCACGGAGCGGGACGTCGCGGTGCGCATGTATTCAAGCGAAACTGGCAAACGGCTTTGGTCGTGGGAAATCCCGTCGGTGAAAAACGCAGAACGCTACACTGGCCGTTTCGACTTCCTTTGGGGGCGGCTCATTGCGGAAGTCCCGCCAGTGAAAAACGCCGAATGGTACACATCGGCTGTCGCCTATAGTCTCGACGGCAAGACGATCGCGGCAGCCGCACTCGTCGCGCCGGACGCTTCGATCTATCTCCTGGATGCCGAGACCGGCGAAGTCGCCGCCAAGCTCGCGGTACACGGCTGGGAGCCTTGGGCGTTGGCCTTCACGTCGGACAGCAAGATGCTTTACTCCGCGGGCTGGGACGGCGTGGTCCGGCGGTGGGACGTGCCCGCCCGCAAGCAGCTTCCCTCGCCGGGCGGCGTGACGGCAACGGGCGTCTGCGCGGCGTCGCCCGACGGCCGCACACTGGCCGTTGACGACGATGAAGGATTACTGCACTTGCTCGACGCCGTGACGCGGGCCGATCGGCGGACAATTGAACTTCGCGGGATGGGCTTCTCACATTTGGTCTTCTCTCCCGACGGCCAACGCCTGGCGGCGGGCGGGACGAGCGGCGATAAAGTGCAGATTGCGATCTGGAAAGTAGCGTCGGGCGAGTTGCTCCGCCGTTGGGACTGGCCGAAAGGCCGCGATCCCAATTCGGATGTCAACTGTCTCAGCTTCTCGCCGGATGGCAAGCGGTTGGCCGCCGCGGTCTTCCGCCAGACCGCGGCGTACCTTTGGGACGCGGCCACCGGACGTGAGATCGTCCGGCTGCCGCACAAAGAGGTGTATTGCCTGTCGTTCAGCCCCGACGGCAAGACCTTGGCGACCGCCGGATGGGACTCGGTGATCCGGTTCTGGGAAGCCGATAACGGAAAGCTCCGGCAGGAGCTCGAAGTCGCAATCCCCAACAATCCCGGCGGCGACTTGCAGATTTATGCGGTCTGCTACGCGCCCGCCGGCGGCCTGATCGCCACCGCCCACTTGGATGGCAAGGTCCGCATCTGGCAGGCGGATACGATGAAGCTACGGCAGACCATCGACGTGCGTGGGAGTTTTGTTCATGGCGCCATAAGTTTCTCGCCGGATGGACTCTGGCTGGCCACCGGAACTATCGGAGAAGTCTCGCTTTGGGACCCGTTGACCGGCGAGCAGGTGGCCCTCGCAGGGAAGCATCAACACTACGTCTACACGGTCGGCTTTGGACGCGACGGCCGCACGTTGCTCTCTGGCGGCGAGGACGGGGTGTGTTACCTCTGGGACTTGCGACCCCGTGGAATTTCTCTGGAAAACGATGCGGCCCGTCTTTGGAGCGACTTGACCGGCAGCGATGGCAAGGCCTCATTTAATGCCATGTGGGCGTTGGCCGTGCGCCTGACCGGGCCGTTCCTCTGTTGGCTGAGAAGGCCCGCGAGTGGGAGAAACTCGCGGTGGCCGACAGTTCGGGCGAACAGGCGCTAGCCGCTCGCCGGGCGATATCCGTGCTGGCCCAAATTGGCACGCCGGACGCGGTCCGGCTGCTGAAGAAATGGGCTCAGCAAAACCACGACGGCATACTTGGCCAGCCGGCCGCCGCGGCGCTCAGGGCGCCGGCCTCTGAGCACGTGTTAGCCGAATGAGGCCGGTGATTGAACAATAATGAGGTTCCCTTCGATGCGAGTCCTTTGTGAATTGCTGGTTGCCGCAAGTTTCTGTGTGCTGTCCGACTGCACCTACGCGTGGCCGGCCGAAATCGTCTGTTCGGGCGAAGCGGCTGGCGGCTATGCCGCCTTCCCCGATATCTGCCGGTTGCCCAGTAGCGATCTTCTCTGCGTCTTCTATTCGGGCTACGGCCACGTGTCCACACCCAACGCTCAATGGCCCAAGGGCGGACGCGTCATGGCCGTGCGTTCCCACGATGGCGGCCGGAAGTGGAGTAAGCCCGACGTCATAGTGGATACGGAGCTGGACGACCGCGATCCTTCGGTTGCGCCTCTTCGCGATGGGACGCTCATGCTCAATTGGTTCACACTCGATAAAGGCCGTCTTGCCATCTGGCTCGCCCGCTCGACGGATCAGGGACATGCCTGGAGCTCGCCCGTCGAATTGGTTTTGCAATCCTCCTATCGGTTTGCCTGCTCCTCGCCGGTGCGAGAACTGCCCGACCATTCGTTGATTCTGGGCCTATATCACGAAGACCCAAAGAAGAAACTTGCCTTCGGCGCCACGGTGAAGTCGTATGACGGCGGCAAGACCTGGGTGGACTTGGCGACGATCGGCGAGAGGTCGGGCGTTTACCTGGACGCCGAAACCGACATCGTGCCGCTTGAGGGTGGCAAGCTGTTGGCGGCTTTGCGCTCATCCACGGCGGATATGCACTTTGCCGAGTCGGCCGACTGGGGCAAGACGTGGGGGCCGGTGCGGTCGTCTGGCTTCCACGGTGAAAGTCCCTACCTGTTGCGGCACACGAGCGGCATGATCCTTCTGGCCCATCGCGCCCGCCACTTCGGTCCACTGGACGGCGGACATCGGGAAGACGTGGCACGGCCCAGTGCAGGTTGACACCGTCAACGGCGCGTATCCGAGCATGGTGGAATTGCCAGATAGCTCGGTCTATTGCGTCTATTACGAGGAGGGCAAAGGGTCAAGCATTCGCGGAGCGCGGCTTCGTGTCGACGCTACCGGCGTGAAGGTCGAGTGAAAGAAACCGCGACTGAGCCATACTTGACCCTTGCACCGATTATAGCTAGCATTACGGTTGTAGCGTCTCGCGGCTGCCGCACGGAGACGACAGCGATTCCACCCACGGAGCGGGGCAAAGTCAGTCCATGGTAGTTGGGAGCCTTTGTCATGTTTCGTCCAGTTGCGTTGTTGTCGATCGTTTTGTGTGGCGTTCTATGCTCCGGCCTCGCTCGCTCGCAGGCGGCAGATAGCGGCAGTGCAGGCCTTTCAGGAAGCGGATCGGTGCCCGCCATTCCCGCCGTCCCGGCCGCGGTGTTGTCGCCGTCTAATTCCGCGCCGGTTACCCAAGCGCAGATTGAGCAGCTTAATCAGAGCCTGAAGGATTTGGCGGAGGAAGTGAAGAAGCTCAGGGAACAAGTGAACGCCGGGTCCGGAACGGCCGCACTCGCCGGCAGCCCCAAAGGCGCCGCCGGCTGGCAAGAAGACCGCATCCACGATTTAGAGGAGCGCGTAAACGATCAAGCGGTGTTCAATCGGCAGGTTGCGCGCTATATCAACGGTGAAGGCGGTCCCGTTCCCGGCAGCGAGAAGCCGGCCGTTGTCCTTCCCAAGTCGGGGACGTTGCGCATCCGCAATGACATGGCTACGCCCCAAGATGTCGTCATCAACGGAGGACCGCTCGTCCGCGTGGACACGCATTCGATTTTGAACGTGCCGGTGCCGGTGGGAAGCATCACGACCCAAATCCGCGGAGAGGCCGCTTTGACATGGTCTATCGGCGCGCCGAACTATACCCAGGAGATCATTATTGCCCCGGCGTCCCGCAATCCGCTGGATACGACGACGTCGCGGTGGCTTTACGACCCGCTCACGGGATCGTATGTCATCGCGCGTTAGCACGGTTTGCCCCGGCCGCGGGCGAAGTGTCCGTTATCTCGTTGTTATACTGGCCTTCGCGGCAAGCGGCGCGGACTGGCGGCTGTGTCGCGCGGCCCCTTCGCGAACCCAGTTTTCCCACCGGGTTTGTAGATCGGCCACGCCGCGCACTCCGTAGACATCGCGTGCGGCTTGGTCCCAGTCGCTGTGCATTCCGGCATTGGCAAATACCACGACCTTGGGCTTGCCGCCCAGTGTGGCGAGAAACCGGGTCACGGATGCGGCCGCCGCGTAGGCGTCGCTGTCGCTGTGGGTAATGCGCGTGGCTGTGAACAAGGTCTGCAACTGCGGCAGGCGGCCCTGGCTCGCCCACGTTTCGACCAACTGGTCCCGGGTTTGATTCCGAGCGTCCCCGTCAACCTGGCTGGCGATTCCCTCATCCGCCCAGCGCGGCATCGAACCGGGACGCACGAAGGACGCGAGGACCGTATGCACGACTTCGTGGTACAGCAGACTGCCACCGGCTTTCTCGGCCGATGTGGTTATCCAAATCCGGTGGCACTTCTGTTCCGGGTCGTTGATCGGCCACGACAGGCCTTCGTCCTCATTGGCGGACGAAAAAACGGTGAGGATCGTCCGGTCTTTTCCGGCGGTCAGTTCCCTTCCAAACCACTCCAGGGCCGCCAGCTTGCGATAGGTCTCCGCCTTGTTGGCGACCGATCGAGCCAATTCCACGGTCGGGGCCATTACATTGAAGTTCTCACTGTGGGCAGTTCCTACGGCGAGTGCGGCAGCGGGGGAAAGCAGGAAGAACAGAAAGGCAAAGCATGCGGCGGGACGCATCGTGACTCCCTCCCTGGAGTTTGAGTTGAGGAATTCCATTTCCGGCAGCGACAGCGCTTACCGTATTAGGTAGACCGAATTATAGTCCCTTTGCCATAATCCTCAAATCGCAGTTTCAGTAGCTTCGGTGACCATTTGCCGCTTGAGCATCGATCGCTAGCCACTGCTATTGGGTTCAAAGTGCGCACTTGCACAACAGTTCCCGGAGGGGGTGTGAAAAATCTGTTCCGTCAACTTAGTTGGCGATTTCCGTTTGCAACGATGAATGGCAGATTGGGTTTTGCCGATGAGATCCCACCTGCGATCGAACGTGCCACGAGCCGCCTTTCAGCCATTTCCCAATTCTTGCTGGCAAAAACTGGGGGTTGGCACACTCGACGAACGTGAGCGAATGATTACAATAGGAGTGCCCCTTAGCATACGGAATGCCTATTCGAGTAACAGGAAACGATTCATGAGAGAGGCGGCCGAAGAACGGGTCAAGACAGCTCACATTCTGCCCGCGTTGTACGCTCCCATCCAGGCGGGGCTGCACCAGGTTGAGGAGGTCTTCCGGGAACAACTGCGGAGCAAGTATCCGTTCGTCGACGATCTGGTCAAGTACGGCTTTCGCCTCGGCGGCAAGCGGCTGCGGCCGGCGCTGATCTTGCTCAGCGGGCTGGCCTGCGCGGGCTTTGGGCCGGCCCACGTGCTCTTGGCTGCCGCGGTGGAAATGATCCACACGGCCACGCTGATTCACGACGACGTGCTCGACGAGGCCACCATGCGTCGCCACTTGGCCACGGTCAACGTCCGCTGGGATAACGAAACGAGCGTCCTCTTGGGCGATTATCTTTTTACCCGCGCGCTTTGCATTTCCAGTTCGCTCGATGATGTATTCGCCTGCCGGGAACTGAACGAGGCCAGCCGTATTATGTGCGAGGGTGAACTCCGCCAGATCGAAAGCCGCGGCGACTACTCGCTCACCGAGGATCAGTACTACGAAATCATTCGCGACAAGACCGCCGCCCTGACCGGAAGCTGCTGCCGCATCGGGGCTCACTTCGCCGATGCCGACGCGGAGACCGAAGACGCGCTCTACCACTACGGCATGCATCTGGGCGTTGCCTTCCAAATTACGGACGACCTGCTGGATGTGTTTGGCGACGAGAACCAGGTAGGCAAGTCGCTGGGGACCGATCTCTTAAAGCAGAAAGCGACGCTGCCGGTGATTCGGCTGCTGGAACAGTTGTCGCCGGACGTCCGAGGCAAGCTGATCACCGAGCTCCGGGCCTGCGGCGAGCACCAGCGCGAAATCCTGCGGCCCTACTGGGACGCGACGGACGCGATTCCCTACGCGCGCGAGAAGGCGAACGTATTCAGCCAGCTTGCAGCGCAGCGTCTGGACGGACTGCCGCCATCGCAGGCCCGCGATTCCCTGGCGAAACTGGCCGAGTTCGTCGTCGGTCGGCAGCATTAGCTGTTACCTTTCTAGTCGCTGGCTTGCAAGCTCGGTATCGCGATCCAAATGCCGCGCGCCCCAGAGCCAAAGCAATCCGCCGATGCCAAGAAACACGGCCACCACCTCGAAGCCCGCCGGCTTTCCCCAGCGGCCCGAGATCGCGCCGATTATCGGCGGTGAGATGACGTCGCCCAGCGCGTGCATCACGAGGATGTTCACGGCGAAGCCGGCCGGACGCATCATGGGGTGGACCACGTTGGCAAGGATGGCGTTCGTCGGTCCGGTGTTCACGAAAATGAAGAACACGGCGGCAAAGATCATCCACCACGCCCAAGGAAACGGCACGAAGATGAAGATCAAGACGCAGAGGCCGCTGACAATCAGCCCCCAACCGGAAACCACAAAGTACGAGCCCGGCAGCCGCGATCGCAGCCGGTCGCCCATCGCGCCGCCGACCAACGTGCCGGCCAGGCCAGCCAGGGCCGTTATCGCGCCGAACACCGTGCGGGGCTCGATGCCGAACAAGTCGGCATTTGCATGTCCCTTGAGATAAGCCGGCATCCAGAAGGCCAGCGCGCCCATTGCAAACGCCATCGCCGTCATGCCGAGGGTATTGAGCACAAACGAAGGCGTGGCAACGAGGATTCGGCAATCGCGCAATGTGAGCTTGTGCCGCACAGCCGACGCGCCGGCCGGTTTGGGGGCCTCGCGCATCAAGAGCGAGAGCACGGTCAGGATGATGCCCGGGATGACGACGATGTAGAACGCCCAGCGCCAGCTTTCATCGGCGGGGTCCAATTTCGCCACGCTGCCGCCCAGCGCGTAGCCCAGCGCGCCGCCGACCGGCATCGCGACATAGAAGAACGAGAGGATCTTGCCTCGCTTGGAAACCGGGAAGCTGTCGGAAAGGATCGAAGGCGCAAGTGGACCATACGCGCCCTCGCCGACGCCGACCAGGCAGCGCGTCATGAGCAGGACGCCGAACGTGCCGGCCAGTCCGCCGGCCCCCGTCGCCAGACTCCACACGAACACGCCGACGGCGATCAGCTTCCAGCGCGGAAAGCTCCGCTCCAGCATGCCGAACATCGGCGCGGTAAGCATGTATGAAACAAGGAAGGCCGAAGCGAGCAAGCCGGATTTGAACATCACGTCCGGGTCGTCCTCGTTGTCCGATCCGAACATGGAGACGCGAATCTCCGGTTCCACCGCCGCCAGCACCTGGCGGTCGATGTAGTTGAAGAGATTCATCGCCAAGAGCAGGCCAAGTGCCAAGTACGCGCCGTGCGCCGGCGACGAGTCGCCCGTTTGCCGAGCCGTCGAATCCAGAGGAGAGCTAGTCCGATCGTCCACGAGCGCTGCCATGTTTTGGCCATCCTAGGCGGAATTCGGTCGCCATCCGCTTTTTTTGGAGTGCGGGGGCTTTCCCCCGTTTTTCATAACGGCCGAAGCCACGCAGGAACTTTCCCTTGCTTGCACGCCGTCGAATTCGCAGAGTCTTGTGAAAAGCGACGGCAAGCCGACGCACTCCAGGGTGCATTGTCCGTAAATACTGCCGTCCGGGAAAGAGCAATCGCGCATAGCCATGCCGCGATCCCGTTGGATAAGGCGGAATCTACGGTCCGGTATAACTTATTTGGCGACTTTTCCCGTCGCCGCCCATTCGATGCCGCGGACGATCAGTGTCGTCACTTCGGGCGTTTCGATCGCCTTGGGGTCGTGGCCGAGCGTGCAGTGGACCACGCGCCCCTCGCCGTAGGGGAGCCAGAAAACGAGCGGCTCCGTCTTCTTGCTCCAGTCGGACGGCGCCTCCACGAGCACGTGGATCGGCTCCTTGCCTTCCAGCTTGGCGTAGAGCTCGTCGTCGGCGCGGAAGTCCTTCAGGCCGGCGGTGATGGGATGTTTGTCGTCGGCGATTTTGACGTTGAACGAGCCGCGCGGGCCGTGGCCCGATTTGCCCATCACCCAATGCCGGCCGCAGAGCTTGGCGAAATCGGGCCATTTGGCGAACGAGGCGCTGGCCAGATGCTCCACATAGAATCCCTTGCCGCCGCGGACAAAATCCAGCAGGTTCTTCTTGCCGGCCTCAGTCAGCGGGGCCTTGCGATTGTAGCGGTTGAAGACGATCACATCGTAAGCTTTCAAGTCGTCGGCCGATTCAAGCGGCTTCAAGTTCTCGCTCACCGTAACATCGAAGCGGCCGGCGTCGGACAGTATCTTCCGCAATGCGGCGGTGGTTTCCTTCCAGTGATGCACATCGACATCGTCACCCGTGATGATAAGCGTTTTGATCTTCGCAGCGGCGTCGTCCGCCGAGGCGCGAGGCGAGGGGAGCAGCATCACAGAGCAGGCCAGGGCCACAAGAGTCAACAAGCGTCGCATAGTTCTTTCCTTTCAAACTCGGTTAATTGCAATATCAGATCGTTCAAACATGTTTTACTTGGCCGCGTGGCGGCCGCCTTTGCCGGCGCTTTGTTCGGCAGCCGCCCCGGCTCGCGCCGCCCGGTGCCGATCCGTTTCGTAAAGCCGTCGCCAAGTTCCTCGCGGGCCTGCTCGGCATAGACCAGCATTCTTAAAAGCACTTCCTGGAATTGGTCGGCCACGTTGTGTTTCTGACCGGGATCGGTGTCCAGATCGTAAAGCTCGGGCGACTGAATTTTCAACGTCTCGTAGGGCACGCGCTTGCCGCCGTGTCCGCCCGGCCGGCCGTTGAGCGACGCATAGGGTCGCGGCAGTTCCAACTTCCACTTGCCGCTACGAAGGGCTTCCAAATTGTTCTGGCCGTAGTAGAAAAAGAGCACCTCGTGCGGAGACTTTACCGTCTTGCCCGTGATCACGTCGGATATGTCCAGGCCGTCGATCTTATGGTCCGGCAGCTTGCCGCCGATGAGCCGGGAGACCGTCGGAAAGATGTCGATCGTCATCAGCGGCGCGTCGCACGACTTCCCGGCCGGAATGTGACCGGGCCAGCGCATGAGAGTCGGCTCGCGGACGCCGCCGTCCCAACTCGTCCCCTTGCCCTCGCGGAGCGGATAGGCCGAGCCGGCGTTGTCGCCGTAGCAGAGCCAGGGGCCGTTGTCGGAGCAGAAGAAGACGAACGTGTCGTCGTCCAGCCCCGCCTTTTTGATCGCGCCGAGGATCTCACCCACCGACCAGTCGATCTCCTCCACGCACGTCGCCGAACAGCCCGCGCGGCGTCTTGCCGCGGAACTTGTCGGAGACGTGCAGCGGCACGTGGACCATCGTGTGCGGTACGTAAAGCAGGAAGGGGCGGTCCTTGTTCCGCTCGATGAAGCTCACCGCCCGCTCGGTGTATTGAGTGGTAAGCTGGTTCTGTGCCGCGTCGTCAACCGCCGGATTGACCACTCGCTCCTGCTCGATAAGCACCAACGGCGGATAGTTGGGGTTGTTCGGCGGCCACATGTCGTTGGAGTAGGGCAGGCCATAGTATTCGTCGAAGCCGTGCCGCGTCGGCAGGAACCGCGGCGCATCGCCCAGGTGCCATTTGCCGAAGATGGCGGTGGCGTAGTTCCTCTGCTTGCAGAGCTGGGCGATGGTCATTTCCTTATCCGAGATGCCGATTCGGGCGCGGGGTCCCAACGCCCCCGCGATGCCGACGCGGTTGGAGTAGCAGCCGGTCATCAGGGCGGCGCGGCTGGCGGAGCAGACGGCCTGCGCCGAGTAAAAGCTCGTAAACTTCATTCCCTCGGCGGCCATCCGATCCAGATTTGGCGTCGTGTAACCTTTGGCGCCGAAGGGGCCGATGTCGGCGTAGCCCATGTCGTCGATGTAGATGATGACGATGTTGGGCAGCCGGGCCGCCGCGGCGGCTTGAGCACGGCAAATCGCCAGGCAAACCGTCGAGAGCAGGAGAATAAATGCAGTACTGATTAACGAACGCATAGAATATCCTTTGCACGTCTTTCCAGGGCAAAATCAGTCCGGGGCACGCTGCCATTGTAGCCGCACCGCGCGCCGTGCGACAAGGGCTCGACTGGCAGAGCGGGGAGCGGGGAGCTTGGAGCAAAGAGCGGAAACCTTGGCTTCCGATTCCTGACTTCAAGCATCTCGCATCCGTCTTCTTTCCACGCATCGCTCGTCACTCAACCGTGATACTCGCGCGAAATCGAAACTCTCGCTAAGGCGCGGGCCTCTGGTTGACCCATAAACCGGACGTCGGCTAGCCCAGTTGCGCACGTGGCGATCCGATCACTGCTCGCGGTTTCGGCTGCCATTTTGGCAGTTGCCGGCGTCGTTGGCATCGACGATCCTCTCGGATGCGCCCCGCCCGCGCGTTTTTCCTCTCGTGGGGCGCATCGGACACGTTGTCGCAAATCGTTATGTAGTAACGACTTGTGAACGAGCACCCGATGGCGAGTTGCGATCCTCCGTTGGGGTGGAGTGGGGCGCATCGGGGGCCGATCGGCCCGATTCGTCCAGTCCGTAGCGGCGGGCTTCGCGCCGTGCTTTGCGCTCGCGGAGTTCCTGGCGATACTCCTTGCAGCTCTGCCGGTAAACCCGTTCCCACGATTCCTCCACCATGCCGCGCCAGTGGTCCCAATCGGGCCGGCGGGGCTTTGTCTCTGCCCGTTTCTTCACTTCCACGACCTGCTCGAACGTCAGCCCGGCCAGCCAGGCGCGGGCGGCCGCTTCGTCGCGGGGGCATTGCTTTTCCAACGGCTCCGGCGGCGGCGGCACGGTCACGGGCGCTTCGTCTTCTACTGCGAACTTCTTCTTGTCAACTTCCGCGTCAGGGTTCTCCGTCAGGTCGGAAAGAACGTTTTCATACTCTTCCAGGAGCGTCTCGCGGCATTCGGCCGGCAGCTTCGGAATCACGACGTGCAGGAAGCGGGTGAAGCGTTCCAGGACCTGGTCGTTAGTGTAGGTGTGCGGCGCGCGGCGGCCGAATTCCTCCGGATTGCGGCGTTCCAGGACCCAGGCGGCCGCCCGCCAGTATTTTTCCTGGTCCGTGGCGCGGTCGATGAGGCGGAGGGCCTTGCCGTCCGCCCGGCTCTCGGCCGCGGCCAATTCCGCGGCGAACTGCGGGTCGCGAGCGGCGGCACGGGCGATGGTGCGATGGCAGCAGCCGACTTCACGGGCGGCCAAGCGGCGGCTGCCGCCCAGCCGGACCAGGGCGACGACGGTCGCCCGTTTGACGGAGTCGAGGACTTCGCGCGGGTCGGATGTGCGCTGTTCGCCGGGGACTGTCCTGATTTCCGTATCGGCGGTAATAGGACTATCCCCTTGGCTGGCATTCTGCGGCAATCCGGCGGGGATGGCGAATTCGAGGGGCAGTGCAGCGGAAATATGGGGAAAATCGTTCATGGCGGGCCTTTCTATCAGGGGGTATCGGCCGGGCGGCACAGCGCCGCCCAGCCAGCAGATAGTATACACATGTTCCCATCCTATGTCAACAGTTGCGTACATATTTTACCAAAGTCGCGTCGGAAGTCGTTGGCGGGCAAGGACTTAGAGACTTTACGTGCCTTGAAACGGCGGCGTGCGCATGCCGTCCCCCGATCGTACTCCTCACGCACCGTCGTGAGGTTCGTTTGCGCTGGGACGATATTCCGCACACTCCGTGCCCTCAATCCCACACGGCGGAGCGTGAGGAGTACGGACGCCGCATCGCGCACAAACGGCCGGCCGCCCGTCCCCCCGACTGGCGTCCCGCCCGGCCGCCCGCCCGCTACAATCCCCTCCCATGACACCCCCGCAGTTCATCGCCAAGTGGCAACGCGCCGCGCTCAGCGAGCGCTCGGCCTGCCAGCAGCATTTCCTCGACCTGTGCGACCTCTTGGGCCAGCCCAAGCCGGCCGAGGCCGACCCGGAAGGAACCTGGTACACCTTCGAGAAAGGCGTCGAGACCACCGAGGAAAAGCAAGGCTGGGCCGACGTCTGGATGCGGGGCCATTTCGGCTGGGAATACAAGGGCAAACACCGCGACCTCAAGGCGGCTTACGCCCAACTGCTGCTCTACCGCGAAGCCCTGGAAAACCCGCCGCTTCTGGTCGTCTGCGACATGGACCGCTTCGAGGTCCATACCAACTTCACCGGCACGCCGAAGAAGGTGTTCGGTTTCCGAAATGATTCAACAGAACATCGAGTAAGCGAGCGAACCATGGGCAGAGTTTTTCTAAACGTGCTCCAGCGCCATCTGCCAAGCTTCGCGGTCGGAAAGTTCGCCGTGGGAGTCTATCCGCGCCCCGGCGGCCTCGAGAAATGCCAGCCGTCCCGTTTCACCGAATAGGATGAGGCAGGCTCTTAATAATGCCTCGAAGTCTATGTCATAGACGTTGTGGCCGTCTGTGAATTGTCGGGATTTCAATTCTTGGTATTCGGCTTGCTCCTCTTCGGGAATGCCACCTCGAATTAGATAAATGATCTCCGTTATCCCTCGGTCCCTCGCGACCTTCAACGTGTCTCGTACTTCTCGGACGCTTAGTTGCCGGTCTTTCACTTCCACGCTTATTATCGTGCGGCCATCTTGGTCCCGACAATCGAGGTCCGCCACGTCGCCGCGGGCGGCATCCGCTTTGTTGACGTGACCGACTTCAACTTCGGAGAACAACCCGAACTGTTTTCCAATCACGTCGAATAGGGCCGCAGCGAGCCCCTGAAGACGGCGGCCGCCGGTGCGAGTTTCAAGAAATCTGCTCACGAGTGTCTCGCAAGATAAGAGCGAGATACGGTTCGGGCGTGGGTAAATGATCCTGGTCGTCTTCAACCGTTCGGCGATTGCGGCTAGCGTTAGGCGAAGAAGGGTTTCGACCTGATCAGGATGTTCCTGTGCATGCTTGAGTACGACAAAAGCATCGCGTCCACCAGACTTCTCGCGGTGGCCGACCGCCACCCATTCTTGGTCAATCTGCGGCTCGCGCAGCACATTGCCGACGAACGGGTCGTTCGAGCCGCCGAGAACGGCGTGATTCGCGGCGTCGAACGGCGTTATGTAGCGCGTGCAAAATGACCGAGCATCGAACCTGCCTTCAAGCTCTGACTTTGCTTGAAGCACTAGAGCATTGCGACGCGGATCGACCAGTTTTGCCAGCAATTGGCTTGGCAAAATGTACCGTACGAGTTTGAACTTGGCGTTAACGGCCCCAATGACAGCGTTCCGAACCTCATCGGGAACGTCTATTGGCTCCGGTACCGTTGGTTCGGCGTTATTCCAGAGAGAATTTAGAACTTCGGCGGGGTCGTCGCTCACGTTTTGACCTCGTAGTTGACCCACAAAGCCTCGGTCCTCTCTTTCTTAATTGAATGACAGAGCTTTGGAGGGGCGTCAATGCGCTGCCAGTCGCCGTATAGTTTGTCATAGAGCGGGGATCGGTATCCCGACAGGGCCACGCGTCCCTTGGCTCGGTGAAGAGTCTTCGCAAGCTGACGGTGGCAGGCGTCGGACATTTCGAAGCCATATGCTTTGGAGTCGCCCCGTGTGCCGTGAACGTACGGCGGATCGCAGTAGAAAAGCACGTCCCGATCGTCGTACAGATCGATGACCTCCAATGCCGGCCGATTCTCAATTTGAACGCGCAACAAGCACTCCGCGATTGGCCCAAGCTGGTCAACACTGCCAAGCCATCTCGAAACGACCCCACTCATTCCAGACCGGCTTGTGGCGCAACAGTTGGCCCAGCGTCCGAGGCTGGCGGTTTGTGCGAGACCGGTTCGAACCTGGCGAGCTCTTACGAAAAACCGCCGCGCTCTCTCGAAATCCGAAACGTCTTTCTGCGGTTGCTGACATGCGATTGCAAACTCCTCTCGCGAGAATGGGGTAAGACCGATTGCTTCGATCAAGTTCTCTTTGTGGTCTCGCAAGACGCGGAAGAAATTCACAACCTCGCCATCAAGATCGTTGTACGTTTCGACATCTGACGGAGAACGGTTGATCAAAACGGCGGCGGACCCTCCGAAAGGTTCGCAGTACAATCGCGTGTCGGGAAGCAACGGCAGCAACCACTCGAGGTGACTGAATTTTCCGCCATACCACCCAAAGGCCAGCCGCTTCTTACCGTTCCGACGAGGTCGCCCAACGCTTCGGTACTTCGTGCGATTCACAAGTTCTCGAATATCGGCCTCAGGGTCGCCCTGAAACAATCGGGGCTGCGTCTGAATCGGTGATGGTGTTCGAGCCATGTCGAAAGCCTTGACGATACGGTGGGGAATCCATTCAGCAAGCTACTATCTTCCCGTCACTTGTCTCTCGCGTCAAGGGACCCCGACGGCGCCGCCAGTCTCAAGAAGCGGACGCTCACAAATCTCTACAACGAGCGCCCCGCGTGGCTCGACTTGGCGCACAAGAAGCTCGACGCCGCCGTCTTTGCGGCCTACGGATGGAATTCGGGTATGAGCGATGAGGATTTGCTAGCGGGGCTCTTGCGGCTCAATTTGGAGTGTGTAGAATTCGAAATCGAGTAGTCTAACTATGATCAGATGCACTGTCAACGCTTGGTTGGCGCCCGGCCGGACGGAGGAACGTTATGGGCAATCCTTTTCCTGGGCACGGCGGCGGATTTCCAGCTTGTCATTTGGGTGGTGTGTGCGTTTACTGGGATAAATCCGACCCGGCGCCCTTAAAGGTGTTTCCATTCGACAACTCGATATATTTATTCGTCCCTAGCATTGGCAAACCATATGCCGTTAAGACCTCGTTCTCCTCCGTCGGCAGAGCACAAGACGGCTCAGGGCCAGTGACCGTATCGGAGATGGATTGGTTGTATAGCATACTCACTGCTAGTCGTGAATCCTATGAGAAGCCAGGGCCGGGGCCGGGGCCGAGCGACCCAGGGACGAGTTACCAGGTTGAATGCATCATGCAAGATATTTTTTATTCGGGGAGCACGGTAAATGGCGCCAATCTGTCGTTCGATTACACGATTCCTAAGCTTGGGCCAGCGACCGAGGACAGGTGGTATGAAATCAGGGTGCTTGAGTGGCTAAATCTTAACACAGCCGATAGGTATGACGACTGCCGTGCTGAAGGCGCTCAATTGAACGGTTCAATGGAAGCAACCGCAGCGGTCGGAGCGTCCGTATTTGGTTCCTGGACCGATAACAATCAAGGCGAAGTGCGCGTTACCGTGGAAATAACCAGCCCTCCGCAGGAACTCGAATCGCGACCATTGCACCATGGTCATCGTGAGCAAATCGAAAACAAACTAAAGGGTAAACCCCGGTATTAATGACCCAGAATGAATAAAGGGAGGATTGGGGTCAGTGGAGGATTGGGGTTAGGCCGACGTTTGGCGTTATGGCGAAGTGCAAATGCCAAAAGTTGGTGTCACCCCATGTCTCGAAGGCGGACGAGGCGGAAAAGGGGACATCTGATATTTGATATTATGTTCGATCAAGTGTAAACAACACATATAATGAGTGATGTCGCTTTTTCGTGCCCTATAGCCCTTTCAAGAACTCCGCCGTGCGATAGCCGCCCTGAACGACCCGAAGCTTTCCGATTTCGTGGGCGCGGTCCCGGTAGTCGGCGGACAGTCGCACGAACACGCCACGGAAGGAGTGTATCTGATCCTGATCGTTGGCGATGATTTTGTCGCGGATTCTTGCGTCATAGACCTTCTCCTTCGCCAGCTCAAAGCTCTCGCGGGCCCATTGCTTGGGGTCTTTTTCCGCAGCGGCCCGTTTGCCCTGCGCATTGAGGTCGGCGTCGGCCAGCAATTCCGGGCACTCAGACAGGTTCTTAGTATAGAGGAAAACGAGCAAGACGGACCCCTCACCCCCGGCCCCTCGCCGCGTCACCTCTCTCCCCTCACCCCCGGCCCCTCTCCCCGGAGTACCGCAATGCCGTTCGGCACGAAATTTCGCTGGGAGATGATGGTCTAGGATGACTGCCATATGGCGCGCACTGATTCAACCCGACAGCGGCAAACAGAGCAGGCGAGTGACCGGCTCCAGGCGATGCGATTGATCGCTCCCGTGGGGCGGCTGCTGGAGCAAATCCATTCCGCTGGCGCCGAGCGCGATCGGGCCGGCAACCGGAAGTTCTTCTACGATCATTACCTCACGCTGCTGTTGTTGTATTTTTTCAACCCCTCGCTCGACAGCCTGCGGGCTTTGCAGAACGCCTCGAATTGGGAACGAGTCCAACGCAAGCTGGGCATTCCCCGCGTGTCGCTCGGCTCGCTCAGCGAGTCGGTCGGCGTGTTCGATCCGGCCCTGGTCCGGCCGATTTTCAAGGAACTCGCTCGGCAGGCCCGGTCCCAACTGCGCGGGCGGGAAGCCGAAGCCCTGGAGAATCTCACGGCGGTCGACGGCTCGGTTTTTGCGGCGTTGCCCCGCATGGCTTGGGCCCTTTGGGAAGATGCCGAGCATCGCGGCGTGAAGCTGCACTTGCAGTTCTCCGTGGCAAAATGGGTTCCGCTGGACGCCACCATCACCGCGGCCGCTTGTTCGGAGCCGGCCGCGATGAAGGCCATGCTCCAGCCGGGACTGCTTTACGTGAATGACCGGGGCTACGCCAGCTTCGAGCTGATGCGGTCGGTGCTCGACGCCGGTTCGTCGCTGATCACGCGCGTCAAAGACGATCTCGCCTTGCATGTCGAGAAAGAGCTTCCGGTCTCGCCGCAGGCCGCTCGGGCGGGCGTCGTCCGCGACGTGATTCTCAAGCGGCTGGGCACTTCCCATCACAAGGATGTCGTCGGGCGCGCGATGCGATTGGTGGTTGTGCGCTGCGCGGATCGGACCGGCAAGACGAGCGAGCTGTGGCTGATCACCGACCGGCTTGATCTGGCGGCCGACCTGGTGGCCATTGCCTATCGCTATCGCTGGACGATCGAATTGTTTTTCCGTTGGCTGAAGTGCGTGCTCGGCGCCCGACACTTGGTGTCGCATCAGGAAAACGGCGTCGCGCTGCAGATGTACGCGGCTTTGATCGTCAGTTTGCTGATCGCGATCCGCACCGGCTCGAAGCCGACCAAGCGGACCTTCGAGACGATCCAATTCCACTTGCTCGGCTGGGTCAGTGACCAAGAGTTCGCGGCCTACCTGGCCAGCTTGAAAAAATCGAAGAATTGATCCGACCACTCCGTGCGCCCCGACGGACGTGGCCGCACGCGGCTGCGCACACCGCATCCTCGCCGCGTCGGGCAAGCTCGACTAGATTGCCCGCAACGCCCTCCGTTAACCAAACTCCTCACACTCCACCCACTCAATCCTCCCGCCAAACCGCGTGCCGAACGACATTGCGGAGTACCGGGGCGAGGGGAGACAGGAATTTGAACGTGAGGCCGCAAGCCTGATCTTGGCGCCCTTCTCCTCGTGCTCTGCGGCGAAGCGTCGGCCGCCGCCCGATTCTGGCTCCCTTCTCCTCCGGTACTCCGGGGGAGAAGGGCTGGGGATGAGGGGGTTGAACGCGTGGACTTGGGAAATCGTCCCGCGCCGTGCTGCCGCAACATGTCATTGATGCATGGAAGAACTTGCTGGGTGTCCGATTGAACTTGCCAACCGCCGAATCTTAAATTCCAAACTCAGAGGGATTGCGTGTCGCTCCATTATAGCGGAAGACGGGGAACCCAAGATTTGGTCCTCACCCGCCCTCTCCCCTCACCCCCGGCCCCTCTCCCCGGAGTACCGCAATGTCGTTCGGCACGCGGTTTGGCGGGAGGATTGAGTGGGTGGAGTGTGAGGAGTTTGGTCGAACGGAGGGCGTTGCGGGCAATCTAGTCGAGCTTGCCCGACGCGGCGAGGATGCGGTGTGCGCAGCCGCGTGCGGCCACGTCCGTCGGGGGCGCACGGAGTGGTCGGATCAATTCTTCGATTTTTTCAAGCTGGCCAGGTAGGCCGCGAACTCTTGGTCACTGACCCAGCCGAGCAAGTGGAATTGGATCGTCTCGAAGGTCCGCTTGGTCGGCTTCGAGCCGGTGCGGATCGCGATCAGCAAACTGACGATCAAAGCCGCGTACATCTGCAGCGCGACGCCGTTTTCCTGATGCGACACCAAGTGTCGGGCGCCGAGCACGCACTTCAGCCAACGGAAAAACAATTCGATCGTCCAGCGATAGCGATAGGCAATGGCCACCAGGTCGGCCGCCAGATCAAGCCGGTCGGTGATCAGCCACAGCTCGCTCGTCTTGCCGGTCCGATCCGCGCAGCGCACAACCACCAATCGCATCGCGCGCCCGACGACATCCTTGTGATGGGAAGTGCCCAGCCGCTTGAGAATCACGTCGCGGACGACGCCCGCCCGAGCGGCCTGCGGCGAGACCGGAAGCTCTTTCTCGACATGCAAGGCGAGATCGTCTTTGACGCGCGTGATCAGCGACGAACCGGCGTCGAGCACCGACCGCATCAGCTCGAAGCTGGCGTAGCCCCGGTCATTCACGTAAAGCAGTCCCGGCTGGAGCATGGCCTTCATCGCGGCCGGCTCCGAACAAGCGGCCGCGGTGATGGTGGCGTCCAGCGGAACCCATTTTGCCACGGAGAACTGCAAGTGCAGCTTCACGCCGCGATGCTCGGCATCTTCCCAAAGGGCCCAAGCCATGCGGGGCAACGCCGCAAAAACCGAGCCGTCGACCGCCGTGAGATTCTCCAGGGCTTCGGCTTCCCGCCCGCGCAGTTGGGACCGGGCCTGCCGAGCGAGTTCCTTGAAAATCGGCCGGACCAGGGCCGGATCGAACACGCCGACCGACTCGCTGAGCGAGCCGAGCGACACGCGGGGAATGCCCAGCTTGCGTTGGACTCGTTCCCAATTCGAGGCGTTCTGCAAAGCCCGCAGGCTGTCGAGCGAGGGGTTGAAAAAATACAACAACAGCAGCGTGAGGTAATGATCGTAGAAGAACTTCCGGTTGCCGGCCCGATCGCGCTCGGCGCCAGCGGAATGGATTTGCTCCAGCAGCCGCCCCACGGGAGCGATCAATCGCATCGCCTGGAGCCGGTCACTCGCCTGCTCTGTTTGCCGCTGTCGGGTTGAATCAGTGCGCGCCATATGGCAGTCATCCTAGACCATCATCTCCCAGCGCAAATTTCGTGCCGAACGGCATTGCGGAGTACCGGGGCGAGGGGAGACAGGAGTTCAAGCGTGGAGCCGCCAACTTTATTTTGGCCCTCTTCTCACTTGATACTCCAGGGGCGCGGCGAGATAGGAGTTCAAGCGTGAGGCTGCAAGCCTGATCTTGGCTCCATTTTCCCCCGGAGCACCGCAGGAAAAGGGAGATAGGGGCTCAAGCGTGAGGCCGCAAGTCTGATACCGGCTCCCTTCTCCCCCGGTACTCCGGGGGAGAAGGGCTGGGGATGAGGGGGCTGAGCCGAAGATTGGTAACCACTTCGCGCATTCGCTCGTTATCTTTCGCCGGGAGCCATTCGGCAGATCGCACGACTCATGCCAGCGCCCGCCGCAACGACGGGGGAAAGTTCTTTGCCGTGGTAAAATCCTTGTAGAGCAATGGCATGCTGTCCCAAAGGTCTCCGTTCAAGACGGTCATCGTCAACGGGCCAAAGTTCATGTTTTGCGGCGTGAGCGGGTCCGCGCGGCCGGTTATGTCGAGGAAGCCGGTGCGGTGCATTTGGAAGAGCACAAGGTAGGCCAGCGTCATCAGGTCGAACTTCCCGTCCTGGGGAATTTCCGTCATCGGCAAGGGGCCGTCGGCAGTAAGAAACGGCGCGGCCGAACTGTTCATCCAGGTGTTGAGCATGAACTGCAAGAGCGTCACGTCGTCGGGCTTGTTCGCCCCGTTCACTCCAACCGTGGAATCAATGGTGTAGTAGTGGCCGAACTTGGCCAACATCGGGTTCCTTTTCAGCATGTCTTCGGTGAAACGCAGCTTGCTAGCCATGACAGTCTCCTCGGGAAAAATGCGATCTTCAAGCCCTCACCCCCTGCCCCTCTCCCAAAGGGAGAGGGGAGTTAGGCCACGCTATTTAACTGTTGGCCTGGGAAGGTGAAGGACGCATTCTCTTACGGGGGCGGACGGCTTCCGTTTCAATCGTTTCGAGCAAATCGAGAACAAGCGGCACGGCTATAGCCGATCACGCCACTCAGCCGCTCCTGCCCCGACCGTCTCCCGAAGGGCGAGGGGACCACTTGCCATACGGCATCGCGGGCGACTCATGCCAGCGCCCGCCGCAACGACGCAGGATTGGAGTTCAAGTGCGAGGCCGCAGGCCAAATCCTCGCTCCCTTCGCCCCCGGTCCTCGAGTACCGGGGCGAGGGGAGCCAGAGCATCGGCTAACGTCCCGCCGCTTACCGAACGCGGCGAGACGCCGCATCTACGCCCCGAATTTGCTCGATCCGCGGGCGCGAATTATGATAGCACAGAGAGACTAACCCCACAAAATACGCGAGGCGCCCTATGACTACCATGAAGAAAACTACCGTGTTGCCGGCGATTGCCGCAATTGTCTTGCTGCTGAATATCGGCGGACCACTGGCCGGCTACGGGCAGGGCATCCCGGCGCCCGCACCGACGGTCGAAAGCAGCCTGGACCTGGCGGTCGCCGCCGTGGCGGAACAGCTTTCCGATTGCAATCCTAATGTCCGCTGGGCGGCGGTGGTCAGCTTGCGTGAGATGGGCGTCCGCGCCAAGACCGCCATTCCGGCCCTCGCCAGACTGCTCGGCGACGCGGATGGATTTGTCGCCGCCGATGCCGCGCATACGCTGGAAGATCTGGGGGCGGACTCGGTGCCGAGCATCATGGGGGTGCTGTCCGACCCGCAGCCGCGCGTGCGGGAACTTGCCGCGCGATCGTTGGCGGCGATCGGGGAGCCGGCCAAGGCGGCGGTGCCCGCTCTCATGGCGTGCCTGTGCGACGGCGATCCGCGCGTCCGGCTGGCGGCCGTCAACGCATTGCACCAGATAGGGGCGGACGCCAAGCCGGCGATCCCGCTCCTGGCCCGGCTGCTCGGCGATGCGGATGACATCGTCCGCATCGACGCCTCGCATACTCTGGTGCGTCTGGGGCCCGACGCGGTGGCCAGCGTTGCCGGATTGCTGCACGACCCGGACGCGCGGGTCCGCGAGCTTGTCGTGCGGACGCTCGAGGAGATTACGGCGGCGGAGGTTTCCGTCGGCCCCAGCGCGGCGCCGTCGCCGTAGAATGGAAAACGCTCACGTCTTGACAATCTTGCTCGCCGTCCCGTCCTGGAACTTCTCGAACTTCACCCAGACCTCGCCGTCGCGGATTTCGGTTTCAAGTGTGTCCATGTCGCGAGGGCTGACGCTCGGCGGGTCGAGGCGGCGGCCGTCAGCGTCGAACTTCGCCCATGCACCGGGCAGGCGTAGCAGTTTTTCGCCAAGTCAAAGCCGAGGCCGCCGCCGTTGTGCGGGCAGATGCTCTGCAAGGCGAGGACCTCGTTGTTCTTTCCGCGGCAGAGAAAGACCGCGCCGATCGCCTCGGCCGGATAGCTGTTCCAAGCGTCGGTGCGGTCGGAAATGATCGGGCAGCGCTGCGGCCGGCCTTCGGGCAACGCGGACAAGGAAGTCACGCGGACCCAGGTGCCCTGCGAGCCTTTCTGCCGCCAGGGATTGAGAAAGGCGGCCAGCGCCGCGGCGGCCGGCACGGCCAAGGCAACCGCGGCGAAGCAAAGAGCGAGACATTTTGCAAGGAAGCTGCGGCGGTCGGGGGTGGGGTTGGTAGTTGACGGCATGGAGAGCAGTGGTTAGTGGATGGTGGGAAGTGGGAAGTGATGAGGGGTGAAGGATGAAGGACGAGTGACACGTACTGAGTACTCAGTATGCAGTGCCAGGCGTCGCACGACGAAACCAACTCGAATCCTTGCCCGGGCAACTCCCATTGATCGTCCTCTCACTTATCACTTGCCACTATTCACTAGCCACTTATCACTCATCCCTCAATTCGCATTGCCGCCCGCACGGCCTCCAGCACGCGGGATTGGGCGGTTTCCAGCGGACCGTCAACGGTCGCGCCGGCCGCCCGCTTGTGGCCGCCGCCCTGGAATTGCTCGGCCAGCCGGCTGCAATCGACGTCGCTGCGGCTGCGGAAGCTGACCTTGAACTGGCCGCCCGACTGTTCGACCAGGATCACCGCCACCTCCGTGCCGCCCACGGTGAGCGTCATGTTGATGATGTCCTCGGTGTCGGACGGAAGGGCCCCGGCGGCATCGAAATCGGCCCGCTCGATCCAGGTGTGAATGAGCCGCCCGTCCAACTCGGTTTGCGCACGGGCGAGCGTGCGCCGATCAGCCGCACGCGGCCGAGCGTGTCGCCTTCGTAAAGCTGTTTGTAGAGGAGATCGGGCTTCGCGCCGGCGTCGACCAACCGCCCAGCCAGACGGTAGGTGTCGGCCGAAGTCGAGGCAAAACGGAACCAGCCGGTGTCGGTGGCCAGCGCGGCGTAGGCCGGCGCCGCGATCTCGGGCGTGAGCGCAACGCCCAGCGCGTCGGCCGCCTCGACGACCAGCCGGCCGGTCGCCTCGGCGCTGGTGTTCTTGAACATTTCGGCGCCAGGTCGTCGCTGCTGACGTGATGGTCCAGCACGACCTTGATCGCCTTGCTCTGGCGGATCACGTCGGCCATTTTGCCGAGTTGGATCCAGGCGGACGTGTCCAACACCATGATCACTTCGCGGTCGGCAAGTTGCTGAGCGGTCACGTCCTTGCCGAGCTGCTTGACCTTATGATCGGGATCGATGAAGGTCAGTATCGGCGGGATGGCGAAATCGTTGACTAGGAGAACATCCTTGCCCCGCGCCTCCAGGATGCCGGCCATGGCGAGCTCGCTGCCTAGCGCGTCGCAGTCCGGCCGCACGTGACAGATCAGCAGAAAGCGCTGGTGCGAACAGATGATTTCTACGAAGCGGGGCCAGTTGATCATTGTGGGCAGGGAGCGGGGAGCAGGGAGCTTGGAGTTTGAAAGTACGCAGTGGTCAGTACAGAGTACTCAGTAGTCAGCGGGACGTTTGATTATAGTCCGATACGATTCGTCGCGTTTGCACAACATCGAGGGCGATTTGTTCGATGAGGCGATCGACGGAATCGAAGCGTTCAATGTCCCTCAATCGCGCCAAGAAGTCAATCTCTATTGGCCTGCCATAGAGGTCGCCCTCGAAGTCCAGCAGGAAGGCTTCCATCTTGAGTTCCGACTCGCCAAACGTCGGGTTGCCGCCGAGACTCATCGCCGCGGCGTGCGTTTTACCGTCGATCAAGGCCCGGCCGGCGTAAATGCCTTCGCCCGGCAAGAGCATGTCGATGCCGCCGACGTTGGCCGTGGGGTAGCCCAAGCTGTCGCCCCGGCCCTGGCCGCGGATCACCGTGCCGCGGATGCGATAGGGCCGGCCGAGCAGCCGCGCGGCCTCGGTGACATCCCCCGCGGAGACCAGTTTGCGGACGCGCGAACTGGAAACGACCTGACCATCGACGAGCGCCGGCTCGACGACATCGAGACGAATGTCCGCGTCGGCGCAATACCGTGCAAGCAAAGCAATGTCACCGCCACGGTCATGGCCGAAGAAAAAGTTTTGGCCCTCGACCATGCCGCGGGCCTGCAACTTGCCCCGCACGATGTCTTGAAAGAACTCGCTCGCCGAGAGCCGCAGAAGGGCCGTGTCGGTCGGGTAGGCCACGACGGCCGCCGCGCCAAGCTCGCAGAGCAGGCGGGCCTTGTAGTCGGTCCAGCTCAGTGGCATCGGCGCTTGCTCCGGCGCAAGAGCCGCGCGGGATGCGGATCGAACGTCAGAATGACCGCCGGGGCGGCGAGCGACCGGGCCATTTCCACGAGTCGCGCAACGATCCGCGCATGGCCGGCATGGACGCCATCGAAATTGCCGATGGAGACGACCACGCCGCGAAGCGGGCGCGGAAGGTCGTCCAGGTGACGCCAGAGCACTTGACGATCGAGAAGCCGGCATCGTTTTACTCGCCGGGGTTCACTCGCCGGGATCGCGGAGCACCGGCTCCATTACCTTGGTGTTGCGGTCGATTGCCAGCACGATGGTCCGCTGTTCCGCGCCGTCGCCGCTGTTGGCCACGACCGGCAGAACATGCCGGCGATCGGGCAAACTGAAGCGGACCGCGAAACTGCCGTCCGGACGCAACCGCACCGGCTCGCCGCGGAGCGTGACCCGCGCGTCGGGCTGGGTCTTGCCGTGGACGATCAGTTCGGTATCGATGTGGAAACGGAAGTCCTGCTTAGGACCGCTACGCCCGCACCGAACTGCGTGAACAGCGACTCGCCCATCGGACGATGCAGGTGCTCCTCGAGGATGTCCTTCAAGTCGCCACTGGCGTCCTGCTCGACGGCGCCGGCGGTCATGGCGTAAACGCGATCGCAGTCCTTCGCCACTTCGGCCCAGTTGCGGTCAAACGTATCCGCCGAGCCGGGCGCGGGCGTGGTAACGACATTGCTCCGGGCCAGGCAATAGAAACGATTGCCCGGTGCCAGGTAGCCGATTTCCAACTGGTAGCTCTTGGGCGGGTTATGCACGTCGATATACCAGTTATTGACGCCGCCGTGGATTTCGATATCGCGGACGGCCTGACGTGAGGCGCTGGTGGTGCCGTTGCGGCTCAATTCGTGGATCCGCAGCACGGGATGGGCGGAGTGCCAGTGCTGGCCCATCGCCGCCTCGGCGCGCTGCACGCTGCGGCGGCCAAGTTCCCAGTAGGCGTGCAGCCAGTAAGGATCGCGTACCATGACCACCAAGCGGTCCTTCGTTGGACCGCGGCTGTCCCCGACTGTTCGAATCGCCAAGTCCTTGGCCTCGGCCAGACGCGACTTGATCTCTTGCAGACGCTGCTCGGCCTGCGGAGTGCGCGGCTTAGGGCCATGCTCCACCGGAACTGGTCGAACAGCCGTGCCGTTCTTTACAGCGCCGTTTTTCGCAGCGCCGTTTTTCGCAGTGCCGTTCTTTACAGCACCGTCTTTTACAGTGCCGTTTTTCTCAGGCGAGCTGTTCTTGAAGTGCGGCCCGCCACTGCCGTTAGTGCCGTTTTTGGCATGACCGTTGGCATGTAGAGAGGGCACCGGCGACAAGGAACCGTTTTTGGCGCCATTAGCATGAGGTGATGCGCCGTTGGACCCAGTGCCATTGGACACAGCCCCATTGGATGTTGCGCCATGGGGCGCGGCGGCACGCCGTTTGGCTTCCGCCTGACGGGCCTTTCTCACTAAGGCCCGAACTAAGTCGTCCTTTCGCATTTCATGCCAGCCCAGGACTTTCTTCTTGCGGGCCATATCCGCAAGTTCTTTGACCGTTCTCGTTTTTAGGTCGGTTGCGTTCGTCACGGCTATCCTCCGTTGTAGGGTTCGCTCGTTCTGCACCGCTTTAGGCGATGGCGGCGAACCTATTTGCTATCCGGCGGCTTATCGCATCCGGACGGCGATTGGCTTTCGCTCCCCTCATCCACGCCGGTTGTCCTAGCTCAACTTCTCACTAGCCCAACTTGCCAAGGGGACTCAAGGCGGGAACCCGGCCAAGGCTGGCGACACACGGCGATCTCTTCCCGTTGCCGTTTCATCGTTGCCATGACCAAGCCGGCTTCGGCGCTGGTTCAAACTCGGGCGGCCAATTCACAAGTAACGCGCAAACCACACTTAGCCATTCGCAACAACCCTATAGGGATTGGAGGGGCTTAAAGTGATTACCGCGCCGCGAATGGCCGCGCTGCATTTGCATTCCAACGATCACAATATTAATTGTTTCCGCCAGGAGGCAGGCTCCCGTTCTTTTCCGGCTAAACGTGCCCGAAAACGGACGGGTCAAGGCGGAATCAACCTACAACACAATTATACCCAGAACGCCAAAAATACGCAATAAGCTGGCGCTATTAACGGTATCGAATTTGCATAGTTTACGCTTGCAACTTGTTGTTGCATATAGCTTTGGAACAAAGAATAGTTTTCATGCGAAATCTGCGGGGAGCGCCGTACCACTATTGTGGGTGGTTCTGTTTTGCCGCCTAACAGGCAGTAAAGTCTCTTTGTTTAGTGCAGATTCCGCCGGCAGGAATACCTAGATGGCGAACCACGCCACGGCAACCAACATGAGCAGCCCGGAGGCGATTACAATTGCTCGTGTAAGCCGCTGGCGGAATGCCGACTTCCCAGACGACCGTGCGGGATTCGCGGCCGGTAAAACGCCGAGGACCGGCACGGGCAAAACAGATTGCAACTCACCGACGCTCGATAGCGCCGGTTCCAGCGAAGCGCCGAAGGAAATCATGCCGAGGCCGACGACCGAAGTCGCGGCCGCTAATAACGCGGTGCCCAACATCGACCATGCAAATCGGGGTGAGGATGCAAGTGGGGGAGGCGTCTCGGCCGGGTCCAGGTCGATACGCAGTTCCTCATTCCGCGCGGCGAAGGCAATTCGCGCGGCCGCCTCAAGCTGCTGGACTTGGTCCCGCGAGCGATTAGCTACCTCCTGAGCCGCGCTCAGTTCGGCGGGCGATGGCGCAAGCGGAACGGATTGCGGACGTGCGGCTTCCGCGGGGGGACGCTGGGAGATTCGGGCGGGAATCGCGGCCATTTCGCGGCGCAAATCGCTTATGTGCATCTCAACTTCCTGCACCGACGGGTGCAACGGCGTACGCTCGAACAAAAGCACGCGCCTCCGCTCCTCGAGTTCCGCCAGCCGCCGGACCGCCTCGGTCCACTGCGGATTCTCGATCATCGCCGGCGACGAATCCCTTCTGTCGCCGGCGGCGGCCAAGGCCTCGTGTTGCCTCTGCCGAAGCACTTCAAGCCGCGAATTGGCGTCCTCGGCCTCATGCCGCGCCGTGCGCAGTTTTCCTGCGCCTGGGAACATGCCTGCTCAATTTCCGCTTTCCATTGCGAACGGCACGCCTGGGTATACGCCGACGCGACCATATTCACTAGCGGTGCAATGGCGTCCCGCGGAAGTTCGTTGAGCGAAATCAATACGGTGGTTGCCTGGCTAGATGGCTGCGACTCGAACTTCAGATGGTCGCGAATCTCGGGTTTGGATTGTGCCAGGATATCTTGCCAGGCCCGCTGGCTGTCGAAGGCGGCATGATGGATGAGCACCTTTGCGGTTGCCTGGGTCGCAGCCGTCGGCGTTGGCGGCACATGTCGAAACTTCCAGGCATACGCCGCCACGGCCACCGCTACAAAGACCATCACGCCAATCGTTTTGGTCAGCAACCGGGAAGACCGTTGGCGGACGGTTGTCAACGGTTTGGCGGCGAAAATCGACATGTTGGCGAACCTTATTCTCAATAGCGGATAGGCCGAATAGTACGTATCATTTACCAAAATCGACGGTTACTGGGCGAGAAAATGAGAAACGATAGGTTTTCGGACGGATTTCACACGAGACCACCTCAAAGGTATGGGTGTCGCCCCGCAATTAGCGGGGAGTTTGCGCACCGGTTGTTGGATGACCTTTAGAGTGCGAGGCCCCAGCCGGATCGGGCACGATGTTGCTCAACGGCCCCGCCGCGCGGATGGCCGTGCGAGGCGACCAGGTCGTGGTCCTGAGCTATAGCGCGATGTCAGACGAAGAGGCCCGCGCGTGGCGGCCGATCGTCGTGTTTGTCAACAAGCAGAACCGGCAAGTGCAGAAGGCCTAAACTAATCCCGAATTTCCGCCTCCACGAGTTTCGCCAGCAGCGTGAGCGATTCCTGCCAGCCGAGATAACAAGCCTCGGCGGGAATCACGTCCGGAATGCCCTCTTGTATGATCTGCAATTCCGTGCCGACGGACACCTTCTTCAGTCCGACCGTGACCTGAAGCTCGCCCGGCAAATTCGGGTCATCGAAATGGTCGGTATAACGGATCCGCTCGTGCGGAACCAATTCGAGATACTCGCCGCCGAAGGAGTGCGACTTGCCGGTGGTGAAGTTCGTGAACGACATCTTGAACGTGCCGCCGACCTTGGCGTCCATGTGGTGGACCTTGCCCGTAAAACCATTCGGCGGCAGCCACTTGGCCATCGCGTCCGGATCGAGGAAGGCTCGATAGACACGTTCGGGCGGCGCACGCAACACGCGATGAAAACGTACGGTATTTGGCATCGTCTTGTCCTGTTTGTGGCCTATTGCCATTCATTTCTCACTACGGTTTGCCGCGAACGATAGTGAATAGTATACTATCACGTTCTTTAGGTGTGCCATAATACGCAGCGACCGGTCGTTTATATGCCGAATGTAACTCTGGAGATGATTGCCGAGGCGGGCGTCGTCGGCGCGGGCGGGGCCGGCTTTCCCACGCACGTCAAGCTGGCCGGCAAGGCCGATACCGTGCTCCTCAACGCGGCCGAATGCGAGCCGCTGCTCCATAAAGACAAAGAAGTCCTCCGCGACTATCTCGATGCCAATATCGAGGGGCTGGCCATCGCCATGCAACTCGTCGGGGCCGGCAGGGCTATCGTCGGCATCAAAAATAAGTATGAGGACGTGATCGAGCTTTGCCGCGCCCGGCTGCCGGCGAACATGGAGGTCTGCCCGCTGCGCGACGCCTACCCGGCCGGCGACGAGTTCATCCTGGTCTACGATGCACTTGGCCGCATCATTCCGCCGGGCGGCATCCCCTTGGCCGTGAACGCCGTGGTGATGAACGTGGAGACGGCGGTCAACGTTGCCGCCGCCGCAAGCCAGCCGGTGACGGAAAAGTTTCTCACCATTGCCGGCGCGGTGGCAGAACCGGTGACGCTCCGCGTGCCGATCGGCGTGACGCTCTCGCAATGCGTGGCCGCGGCCGGCGGGGCCACGGTGCCCGATGCGAATTACATGGTCGGCGGCGTGATGATGGGCACACTCCAGGCCGACCACGACGCCTTGGTCGATAAAACTACCGGCGGCTTGATCGTCCTGCCCGACGACCATACCCTTATCCGCCGCCGCAAGCAGACGTGGAAGCAGGTCGCCCGGATCGGCCAGAGCGCGTGCGACCAGTGCAGCTTTTGCACCGAGCTTTGCCCCCGCTGGCTGCTGGGACATCCGATCGAGCCGCACCGCGCGATGCGGAGCCTGGGCTTCAACATGGTGGGCGAGGCGAACACGATCGGCACGAACTTTTGCTGCGAGTGCAACCTGTGCAGCCTTTATTCCTGCCCGGAGGATCTCGATCCCAAAGAGGTTTGCGCGCAAAACAAACGGCGGCTGGCCGTAGAGAAAAAGAAATATGAAAACCCGCCGTTCGACATCAAGCGGGCGGAGACGCACTTGCGGAACCGCAAGGCGCCCATGACGCGACTGATTACGAAACTCGGGCTGCGGCAGTTCCGCAACGTCGGGCCGCTCTTGCCCGACTTGCTGCCAACGGACAAGGTCGGCATCAAGCTCAAGCAACACATCGGCGCGCCGTGCGAACCGATGGTGGCAGTGGGCGAACGCGTCGGCAAAGGACAGGTTCTCGGCCGCCCACCGGTGAACAATGGCAAACCGGCGATGGGCGTGCCGGTCCATGCTTCCATTGATGGCGCCGTGACTTCCATCAGCGGCGGCGTGATTTGGATTACAAAGTAGCAGGCACGCTCCGCGTACCGTCCGCCCTGAAACAGTTGACGAGTTAAGCGACCACGATATCCCCACCGACCCCGCGTCGGTGGTTAAATGACTGACAGGCTATCGCGAACGGCGACTTCACACATTGCGTTGTCGTGTAGTAGCTAACTAATTATCGCTCCACCGGGACAAGCCTGGTGGTGGCGTACCCCTAGCAAAAAGAGCGACATGTCAAGCGGCAAAGCGATCGGCGCAATCGAGTTTTCCAGCGTGGGCCTCGGCTACATGGCCCAGGACGAAATGCTCAAGGCGGGCAAGGTCAACCAGATCATCGCCCGCACCATCTGTTCGGGCAAGTATCTTGTCGTCGTCGGCGGCTCGGTGAGCGACGTCGAGGCCTCGATAGCGGCCGGCGTGAAAGTCGGCTCGAGCGCGGTGATTGACGAACTGACGTTGGCCAACGTCCACGAAGCGGTCTTTCCGGCACTGGGCCAATCGGTAGCCTTGCAGCCCGAAGAGGCCGGGGCGCTCGGTGTGATCGAGACGTTCAGCGGCGTGAGCATCCTTGCAGCCGCCGATCGGGCAGCCAAGGCCGCGCGGGTCACGCTCTTCCGCATCCACGTAGCGATGGCCCTCGGCGGCAAGGGGTTATTGTTGATGACCGGCACCGTCTCCGACGTTCGCGCCGGCGTCGATGCCGCGGCCGACGAGGCCCGCGAACGGGGCATGTTGGTTGCCGAAATCGTCTTGCCTCGCCCAAGCCGCGAGTTGTTCGCGGATTATTTGTAACTCCCATGTGGTATAATTAACTACTAAGCGTGTTGCCACATGTCTGAACTGATTGCAGTCAACCCCGGCGAGTTACATTTGCCGCCGAGCCGGCCGCAAGGTGCGGACGCCGAAAAGCTGGCCCGGCAAATTGCGAAGTTTGGGATCTCGCTGGACGGTATGCCACCGTTGCAAGTCGTTCGTGGAAAAGGCGGCCATATGCGAATCAACGACGGAGTAACCCGCGAACTCGCGCCGCGAAGTTTTGTCCGGGAACACTTGTATTCGCCGAAGTCATTCAAGACCTGCCCAAGCTTGATGTAACGCGAATTCCCAAAGTGAA
This sequence comes from uncultured Planctomycetia bacterium, assembly GCA_963707295.1. GTDB lineage: Bacteria > Planctomycetota > Planctomycetia > Pirellulales > Thermoguttaceae > JANXQG01. The sequence continues at coordinate 1,071,760 of CAVPPL010000004.1, read as the reverse complement.
GGAGACCCTGCCATGAACAATCACCAACAATCTGAATTAATGCTCGCCTTGGCCGAGTTATCTCGGCGATACCCAGAGTGGCGGTTCGGCCAGCTTGTTGCCAATGTTGCCGGCTGGGCGGACCAAGAGATTTGGGATATCGAGGACGAGCAGTTGCTTGCGGCCGCTCGGGCGCATTTGGAACAGGCGGACAACGGTGAGGCGAAAGTACCTCGCGAATCGCCTCTAGCAGCGAGGGCGTAACGAGCGCTGCAACGGGCGAAAATCGGATCATGCCAACCGCCGGTAAAGCTCTTCGTTCTTTTCAAAGACGTAGGCCGCAGCCTGGCCGAACTGGGCGTCGGGCCGTTCCAAAAGTTGCTCGACGCGGCGACGCAAGAACTCCTCGGGAGAAAGACCGGCCTGTTCCGCCAAGACTCGCAACTGGGCCGCTCGGTCGTCAGAAAGCGGGATGGTAATGTGAGTCATGAAATCGCACGGTCCCAGGCACTAGCATGGCTCCCCTCGCCCGTCGCGGGAGAGGGGCGGGGGGTGAGGGCAATCGGGCAGGCGTCCTTAAACATCATACCGCAAAAAGCCTGCCCGTCGAGCGCCTTCCGATCGCTGGCGACCGCTGCGGCTATAAGGTGCAGCTTGCGGAGAAGCACACCGCATAATACGTTATCCGAACCATCCGATCACCAACGGGCGATACCCATATGCGCCCGCATCCCCACCCCAAGTGGTTTTCGAGGCAGCTTGACAATTGCGTCGCACAAGAGTCGAATTATCGTCGTGGCTTATGATTGACCAAGGATTATTTCAATCGGAGGAAGAGCAACATGAACGATCTATCGGCCATTGTGAGTCGCTGGCTCCATACGATGTTTGAGGGAGGCCTGCCAAGCGACGCTTCGTCAGCAAATACGTTCGCCGCGGCGGTTAGCTTGTCACTTGCGCCGACAACTGCGTGCTGGCCGGCCCTCTACTGTAACCGAGCCCGGGAACTTAGGACGGAGATGGAAAAGTACGGGATTCCGGTTAATCTTTTTGACTTTGCTGAACATTCGCAGATTTTTTGATGGAATTTGATGATGAAAAGAGGGCGGGGTTCCTTGTACACTTTGCGTGATTTACAAGCGTCGCAAGACGCTCGCAAAGGACAAGGAGGTCCCCGTCCATGTTTACGAGCATACCCTCTCTCGACCCCGTTCTGCAATGCCTGCTGCCTGCATTCACTCTGCCATCGTTCCAGACGCACATCGAAGTGTTGCTCGGTTGGGCGATGTGCCTGGGCAAGCGAACCGAGTTCGGCGTCTTTCAAGCCATCCAAGCCGATACGCCTATCTCCCGGAAAGAGCGACATCCGTTCGACCGCTTCTACAACTTCTTCAGTCGAGCGGCCTGGACCGTCCACGATCTGGCCCGCCAATTGGCCCTAGCCATTGTTGTCGCGCTCAACCCGCGCAACTTGTTGTATCTGGTCGTCAACGATACCTTGCTGCACAAGCGCGGCAAGCACGTCTACGGTTTGGGCTGGTTCCGCGATGCCGTAGCCTCGACGGCCAAACGGGTCGCGACCGCCAGCGGCAATCACTGGGTTGTCATCGGACTGGCGATTTGCATTCCCGGAACGAACAAGATTTACTGCCTGCCGATCTATGCCAAGTTGCATCTTGCCGGCAAGAATCACCCCAGCGAAGCCACGCTGGCCAAAGAAATGCTCCAGGATCTGCTGGCTTGGTTTCCCGATCGAAAGCTGGTTTTCATCGGCGACGGGGCCTATTCCGCGGGCAATCTCCTGGCCGATCTCGACCCGCGCGTGACCTACGTCGGCGTGATGCGTGCCGACGCGGCGATTTACGATTCGGTCGTGCCCAAGCAATCCAAGAGCAAGCGTGGGCGAAAGCCGACGAAAGGTCCTCGTCTTCCGAACCCCAAAGAGGCGGTCAAGAAGGCCGACGGCAACCGCAGCGGAAAAGGGCCGTGGGTTTGGAAAACCGTCAAGGCGACGTGCTACGGCGTAACGCGCAAGTTGAAGGTGCTTTCCTTCCAGGCAGTCTGGCCCGAGGTGCGTGGGTTGTTGCCGATTCTTGTGGTATTGGTACGCGACCCGAAGGGCAAGTTCGCCGACAAGTATCTCTTCACCACCGATGTGAACGCCGAGTTGAGTTGGGTAATCTCCACGTTCTCGCGAAGATGGTCGATCGAGGTCGCCTTCAAAGCGAGCAAGCAGGTGATGAAGATTCAAGCCCCACAACACTGGTGCCGGCAGAGCATCGAGAAGCTGTCGCCCTGGGTGTGGATGATGCAAAGCGTGATCGGTCTGTGGTATATCACCGAGGGCCACAAACTTCCGCAAGCGCGGGCTGCGCGTCGGCGTTTCGGCGACTGGGACACGGAATGGTCGCTCGCTCATATGCTCCGCATCCTGCCGCGGTTATCCTCGCGAATACAATAAACACCAAGTCGGGCACCAAGGCCGACCTTCATGAATTACTTGTAGCCCTGGAAAACTACGTACATCTCGCCGTTTGACCGGCTTGAAAACTGCGAATGTTCAGTTTGAATTCATGGTTGATTACCTGGTCGTTGACATGCAGAGTCCGACTAAACGAATCCCTCTCGTTGCCTGTGAGGCCGAAATGCAGAACCAAGCGGTTAGTTACGGGATTGGCAAGGAGTACGGTTATGCCTGGGATTTCTTGAAGCTCCTACACTTCAATGCGCCGATTCTGCTCTTTGTCGCATGCATTCCGGGTTTCGCGACGTACCTCAGTGACCTGGAAACTACGTTGATAAAGTGTGCGTGCGACTATCAACATCTATTAAAAGATCGCGATCTCCACGTCGTGCTGCTGCCCAAAGCCGCGCAGACCCCACTGCGAATCAGGCTTGGTCGCGCGGAGAAGTCTGGCGGCTTGAAATTCTGGGACCTGGGAAGCGGCACCGCCGCGTCCGGAGACTTGACTAGCCAGTGCGCTATTGTCGCAACTTCCGCCGAAGCTGCCATCTGAATGCAGCAAAGCACATAAGGCCGGCAAACAGCGTCACGAAAGTTGAGGGCTCGGGTGTGTTCACTGCAAAGACCGTGCCGCTGTTGTTGGCGCCACCCCATTGGGTCGTCCCGAACAGCGTGCCGCCGCTGAGCGTCAAATCAGCAAAAGGGCCGGTGCCATTACTGCCGTCGAACGAAGCCAAGGCCGTGGGAACGCCACCACTCACGGGAATGCTAAAAACGGTGCCATCTCCGTTGTCACCGCCGTAAACAGTCGTCCCGTAGAGAGTGCTGTCGCTAAGCGTCAAACCCCCATACGGATACTCCCCATTGCTTCCGTTAAACGAGCCGAGAACTGTGGGGTCGCCGCCGCTCGCGGGAACGCTGAAAACCACACCGTAAGCGTTAGGGTTGTTAGGGCCGAAATAGGTCGTCCCGTACAGCGAGCCGCCGCTGAGCGTCAAATCGCCCTGGGGCCAATTGCCGTCGGTGACATTAAACGAGGCTATTGCGCTGGCGCTACCACCGCCCACGGGGAGACTGAAAATCGCGCCGTGTCCTTAAACACCGCCCTGGACGGTCGTCCCGTACAACGTGTTGCCGCCAAGAGTTAAGCCCGAATACGGATACTCGCCATTGTTCCCGTTAAATGAGGCTAATACGGACAGGCTACCGCCGCTCAGCGGGACGCTAAAGACCGACCCGTATCCGACGCCACCACCACTGTACCCGTAGGCACCTCCTTCGCTGCATGTCCCATACAGTGCGCCGCCGCTGAGCGTCAAGCCGGACATCGGATTTGCACCGTTGATACCATTAAATGACGCTAATACCGACACGCTACCGCCAGTCACGGGAACGCTGAAAACCGTACCGCGCCCGTAGTCGCCGCCGTAGTAGGATGTCCCGTAAAGCGTGGCGTCGCTGACGATTAAACCACCCCAGGGATTTGCGCCGTTACTGCCACTGAACGATGCCAGAATAGTCGCGCTACCACCACTCACGGGAACGCTGAAAATCGTGCCATCGCCATTGGCACCGCCATTCGCCGCCGTCCCGTACAGCGTGTCGCCAATGAGTGTCACAGCGCCATAAGGATTAGCACCGCCACTGCCACTGAAACTTGACAGCACCGAGATGCCCTGAGCGTGAACATTGGTCGCGATTAAGCCGAGAAAGGCCACAACGCCTCCCCATCTCCACAGAATCGCCGTAATCAAACCCCGCAGCACAGTTTTTGCCAACATGCTTGACCCTCCAATGAAATGACGCTGCAATGGGCACCGTGCAGGCCGGCTTTTCCCCAAGTGAGAATCCGCCCTAGCTGAACGCACAGCCGGGAGGGATTACCGCCTGAAATAGCAGGAGGGAATTGGCTCGTGAAACCAAGCCGCCATGGCACCGAAGAAACTACGAGGAGGCGCTTCAATGGGCCGTCGCGTTCATTGTTGGTCGGTGCTGCCGAATGCGGCCAGAAGGACAACCATCCTCACGCGCGGGACGTTTATCGACTGGCTGCGGACGCTGCCTCACGGGTCGGGGCATTTCGATCGTAGACGCTTCCAACTTACCAGGAAACTGTCAATGATGCAAGCAAGTTGGACAACATTACTTCGTGGACCAGCTAATAATTGCAAAGATTCATGCGTTTACGACCTGTTAAACACACGTAATCATGCGAGTATACACCTACGCTTGCACAACTTAGCGCGAAAAGATGGCCAGAACGATTTCCGAGATGAACAAGGGCGACTCTCTGATTACGGAATAATACAGATATTAACTAATGTTATCATACGAGCGATACTTACCTCAATCGACTCCGCCGCCGGGCTTCGTCGTAGGTTTCTTCGAGATCGACGGGCAGCGTCATTGCGTTGCGCAGCGACAGCGGAAGCACGCGCAGCGGCTGGCCCACGGTAAGGAGTTTTGGCTACAATTCAATCTGGTCCCCTGCCGGCTATTGACCATCGGTCGCTTTCAAGCCAGAATAAGAGAGAGGTCATCCAATGGCAAGCGTGGTCTTGAACGATAGAACGGTAGACGAGTTGGAGGCGCGGGCCGCCGCGTCAGGCATGACGGTTGACGAATACGTTAAACTGCTCTTGGGCGCGGCCGGAACGACTTTAGCACCGAGGCCCTCTTGGAACGAAGTGGAATCACTTCTTGAGGAGCACGCGCACGACGGCCCCGGGCTTCCCGCCGATTTCTCCCGTGCCGACATCTACTACGAGCATGACTGATGCGAGTCCTCCTCGACACGGGCATTCTCCTGCGGCTCCTTGATCGTAGCGACCCGACTTACCGCAATCTACTCCGCTGCCGGGCTTCCTCGTAGGTTTCTTCGAGGTCGACGGGCAGCGTCATCGCGTTGCGCAGGGCCAGCGGCAGGACGGGCAGCGGCTGGCCCGCGCTCAGGAGCTTCGGCCACAATTCGATCTGACCTCCTGTCGGCTGTCGCGACGGCCGGTAGGCTACTGCATAGGTCGTTGCCGAAGGAGCGAGCAAATACGGTTCGCCGCGGCCGAGCAAGGTAACAATCTCGTTGTGCAGATTGGCTAAGCGATTGGTAACGATGTCCACGACGATCAGGCCGATGCCGCGTGTGAGATAAGCGATGCATTTTGCCGCAAAAGCGCGGCGCGATTCCGGACGATCCTTGTTTGCGGGACTCGCCAACTCGATAGCGCCCACCAGCGAATTGCCGGTGACCGTTGCGAAGACCTGAACTTCGATGTCGTCGGGGAATACGGTCGGCAGAATGAGGTCAGTAGCAGGCGGCGTCCAAACAGGCGCCGTTGCAGTCGCCGCGCCGCCTCGCTCGATCCCGCCACCGGACTCCTCAATCGTGGCCACATCGACTTCCACCTGGCTGCCGATATGCACTTGCATGTCGGCGTAGTACTCTTCGGCGAGAAGATCGCGATTGAGCTTCTCCACCAATGCCGCAGCCCAAAGTCCATAAAAACCTTCCCAGCCGCGGTGTTCGCTTACCGGTGGGTGAAAATGGTCAAGAAGCGGCATAACTGGAAACCTCTCTTGATATACCGATTACCATAGTACCAAAAACGGCTCAGCGAAGGCTATAATGGCGTCGAAAGCGAGGTGCAAAATGTCCAAAACGGACATCGTCGGCTGGGAGCGGGCTCTGATGGCGGCGGAGAAGGTCAAAGTGCGGCTCCGCAGGGCGACCAAGGCGCTCGATGCTGGCGGAGTCCCTTATGCCGTGGTCGGCGGTAATGCGGTCGCGGAGTGGGTTGGGCGCGTTGACGAAGGGGCGGTCCGCACGACACGCGATGTCGATCTCATGGTCCGCCGCGCCGATCTGCCCGCCATGCGATCGGCGCTCGAGGCAGCCGGCTTCGTCTACCAGAACGTCATCGACGTGAATGTATTCCTCGATGGCCCCGAGGGCAAACCGAGCGGCGGGCTGCATGTCTTGTTTGCCGGAGAAAAAGTCAGTCCCTTGGACGAGTTTGCGTGCCCGGATGTCGATGAATCCGAGAGGGCGGCCGAGTTCCAAGTTGTGTCTCTTCCCGCTTTGGTTCGGATGAAACTCACGAGCTGGCGGCTAAAAGATCGCGTCCACTTGCTCGACATGATCCAAGTCGGACTCCTCGACGCGACCTGGCCCGCGCGTTTGCCGCCGCCGCTGGCAAACCGGTTGCAAGAACTATTGGACAATCCCAACGGATAGTCAATCGTTGGAGTCCCGGCTTTTAGCCGGTAATTCCGCAGCCTGCCGCCTAAAGGCGGGACTCCAGCGCGTAAGGGAACTTCCGGCCGCACTCTCGCGTCCAACAGTTGGCGTTCTTTCTATCCGTCAACCGTCAGACAGGAGGCAGCAAACCATGCAAGTTTTTCGATATTTTCTTGGCACGGCGTTTATAGTTGCACTAGCGTTCGCAGTTACTATTCTCGCATTGCCCGAACGCCGTTTCGGCCCAGCGGCCGTTGACCGACCGGCACGTACACGAATTGGCACGATACTTCGATGGCGTGAAAATTGCCTCGCCGATCGTCGAACAGGGCCTTGCGGTCTATCCGGTGCTGGTGGATGACGTGCCGCTGTTGCATGGCAAATGGCTAACCCTGGACGAGGCGATCGACCGCGGCACGCTCGTCATCCGCGAAAAGGACGGCGGCAATGTGCCCACCGTCAGCGTCGAGAACCGCGGCAAGAACACTGATATCCTGCTCATGACGGGCGACGTCATCAAAGGCGGCATGCAAACTCGCACCGTGCGGCATGATACGGTCCTCAGCCCCGGCCAGCGGGTTGACCTGAACGTATTCTGCGTGGAGGCCCAGCGATGGGAGGGCGAGACACGGTTTTCGTCGGCCAAACTGCAAGCCCCGCAATCGATCAAGGGTGAAATCCGGCAAGGAGGCTCCCAATCAAACGTTCTGGCAGCGCGTTGCTGAAAATAACGCCGCGCTGGGCACCGAGAACTCTACCCGCAGCCTGGAAGTGGCGGTGAAAGACACTTCCGTTGCCAATAAGCTTGAGGGCGTGCGGAAGCGGATCGTGCCCGAGGTCCCCCGCGGCACGGTCGGTTTCATTTTTGTCCACGGCAGCCGGGCGGTAGGGGCCGAGTTCTTCGGCAGCGAAGCGCTCGCTCGTGCCGAACTTCCGCAACTGCTGGACGCTTACGCGGTGGATTATATTCTTCGGGCCGAACCAACTGCCGTATTTCGGAACATCGCGCCCAACGACAAGGCAGCCACGACCTTTTTCGAGCGGGTTTGCCGCGCCGGCAGCGAGCGGGCAAAAACGCCCGGTTCCGGCGCGGGCATTCGCACGGCGGCCGGCGACTTGCTGGGCGATGGCGTGAGCCTTGATGCCACGCTGGTGCATTATGGCGTGCAGGTCGGGCAGAAGGTTGTGATCCGGCCCAAACACCCGCAGGCGCCGGTGCCGCAATTCGCGCCACAACGCTATGACAACGAGCGTTGATGAGCAGACGCTTGACCCGCGCGGCTCGACCGTCTAACCTACTTATTGATGGAGACTGTTTTTTCGCAGATCGGACCTTGGCTTTTTCTGCTCTCGTTGGGGAGCGGGATGGGGGTGCCTCTAGGCATTCCGCCGGGGCCGGAAGATCCGGTCATTTCGCGGGTCGCGCCGGAGGACTGCGTCTTTTACACAACCTGGGCGGCTTCCGCCACGGCCGATCGGCACAGCAAGAATCAGGCGGAGCAGATGCTCGCGGAACCGGAAGTCCGCCTCTTTGTCGAGCACCTTGAGAAGTGGGTCCGCCATGCCGTCAACCAATCGGCCCCTGAGCGAGAAGTCAATAATCTCTCCGACGCCACGTTCGACACGCTGTTGATGGTCCTTCGCCATCAAACGGCGATGTTCGTCTCCGAGGTGAAGGTCAAGGGCAAGCGGGTCTCGGCCAAAGGCGGCATGGTGGTCGCCTTCGGCGCGGACGCAACCATCCTCCGCCGCCTTTTTCATCAGCACGTTCGCGGTTTCTTCATCAACTTGAATGCCGAGAGCATCGAAACCGTGGTGTACCACAATGAGAAGTGGTATCGCGTCAAGACCACGGCCGACTTTCCCAGCCTGCTGGTCGGCATCAAGGACGCTTATTTGATTGTGGCCGTGGGGGAGGACAGCCCGGATGCGATCCTCGATCGGATGCACGGCCCCATCCCAAAATGGCTGGCCAAGGCGCGGCGGCTGACATCCTTCGAGCGCAACGCCGGCCTGACGTACATCAACCTGCGGCGGCTGCGCGAGGCTAGCGCGGCCAGCAACGATTCGAGCCGGCAGAAGCTGCACGAAACGCTGGGGTTGACGCAGGTGCCGTGGGTTATGTCGGCCAGTGGATTCATCGGCGCGGACGTTGTCACGCGGACCATCCTGCCGATCGAAGGCCAGCCGCGTGGCCTGCTCTTGGCGGCAAGCGGGCGCGGGCTGCGGCGAGAGGACTTGGCCGCGATACCGCGCAACGCCACCATGGCCTTGGCGGCGCGGCTCGATCTGCAAAAGACGTGGGACGCTTTGCAACAGCCCGTGAAAGGTGAAGGCAACGAGGAAATATCGACGAAGGTCGGCGAGTTCGTGCAGGCCGAAGGGACGACCGTGCCCCAAGACCGGTTGAATCTGCCGCCCGACATCTTCAAGTCGCTGGGCGACCGCTGGTGTTTCTACAACTCGCCCAAGGAGGGCGGCATGGTGCTCACCGGACTGACGGGCGTTGTGCCGATCGTCGACCGCCAGCAGTTTTCGAAGCACTATCAAGTCCTCACGCGCTTGGTCACGCAGGGCCTGCCCGCGGATGACGGATCGGGCGGCCCGCGGATTCGCCGCGTCCCCTTTGCCGGCGGTGAAATCCATTATGCGGGCGTGGGCGACGTGGGGCTGGCGCCGGCATGGTGGGCGGGCGAGAAGCAGCTCGTTTTTGCGCTCACGCCGCAGAGCGTCAAGGCGTATCTCTCGCGCCCGGCGTCGGATTCGTCCCTTGCCGATGTGCCGGAAGTGGCTGCCGAACTTGAGGGCTCGAACTCAATCAGCGGGAGAGAACCTCTGTTAGCGATCGGCTATCTTGACGCCCCGCGGGTCTTTGAAACGGTATACCCGTTGCTGATGATTGCCGCGCCCTCGTACCTCGGCGCGAACGGCATGGTCGAGGGCCGCCGCGACATGTCGGTTTTTCCGTCGCTGCCTTCGGTCTGCCGCCACTTGCGGCCCGGCGTGGCCACATTGCGGCGGACCAAGTTGGGGCTTGAACTCACCAGCCGGGGAAGCATGCCGGGCTTCGGGCTGGCCGCGCCGGTGATGTTCCTGGCTTGGGATTCGGAGTGGTTGAACCTGGTGTTCGGCTCGCCGGAAGACAACGCCCCGCCGATGCCGATTCCGGTCGCCGTTCCGGCTGGACCTGCACCGCCGGCAGTTCTGCCAGTAGCGCCGCCCGCAGTTCCCCCGCCGCGGTGACGACGAGTGAATGATTCATTCGAGCAATTTGGCAAATTGGCTGGCACGCTCTGGGCTTCGGGCACCGACTCGCAGCATTGGTCAAGGCCGTGGTTTTGCCGCTCGCCACGCCCTTCGCAAGCTCAGGGACGTGCCACCCAAACGTGCAGCTTCTTTTCTTGCGCCGCGTTAGCGAGCGCGCAACTACTTTCCGATGCAGAACCGGCTGAAAATGCGGTCCAAAACGTCTTCGGTATAGACCGCGCCGGCGACCTTGCCTAGCTCGTTCAAGGCAACGCGGACTTCCGTGGCGATTAACTCCTCGCCAAATCTTTCGCGGACCCCAGATTCGCACGATCGAGCGAGGCGGCTGCCAGCCGCAGCGATTCGCCACAGCGCACGGCCGTCCCGGCAACTACCTCGCTTTGCGGCATCGAGGCCCGCAATACGGCTGCACGGATCTCGGACTTCATTTCGCGGATGCCGGCACCGGTCACCGCGCTGGTCGGAAGCATCGACTCGACGCGGACGGTGGACGAGATCACCCGATCGCACTTCGTCCACACGACGATTTCTTCCGCTAAAACGGCATTCCCAGTTTTCGTCCCTTCTACTTCGCCAGTTTCTCGCGATTCGACACAAATGATCCGCACGTGTGCTACTTGAAACTGTTCTTGCGTCATCTGCTGGGCGGCAAGTCCGACCGTGCCAGATACCAAAGAAGCTCCATCGAATGCCCGCCGTGTCGATCAACTCGCACTTGATTCCGTCCAGGTCCAGCTCTGCCGTTAGATAGTCGCGGGTAGTGCCGGCAATTTCGGAAACGATCGCGCCCTGGCGGCCGGCCAAGGCGTTGAAAAGGCTGCTTTTGCCTGCATTTGGAGGACCGACCAGCGCAACGCGGACCCGCGCGGCCGACTCACCGCGAAAAGCGAGCTTCTTCACAAGTTCATCGACCTGCGAAGACGCCGCTTGGAGTTGGCTAAGCAACTCCTCGACCTTGATAAACGGAAGGTCTTCGTCCGCAAAATCGAAGCCTGCTTCGAGATGGGCCAGAAGTTCCAATAGATCGTCGCGCAGCCGCCGCAGCGGCCCGGCCAAGCCGCCGGCAAGCTGCTTCAGCGCGGCGTCAAGTTCCGCTGCGCCCGTAGCGTCGATCACGCCGAGCACCGCCTCGGCCTGGGTCAAATCGATCCGCCCGGCCAGAAAAGCTCGCAGAGTAAACTCGCCCGGCTCGGCCGGCCTCGCGCCGCCACGACAGGCGGCGCGGACCACGGCTTCCAGCAAGGGAGGCGAGCCGAGCGTGTGGACCTCGGCCACCGGCTGGCCCGTATAGCTGCGCGTGCCGGCCCAAAAATAAAGTTGGCACGGCGCGGGCGACGTGAACCCGTCCAGCCACAAAACGCCCGGCGCGACCGCCGCCGGTGTCAGGCTCGCCAAGCTCTGCGGCGGGTCGGGGCGGAAGCAGTTTTCCAGGCAGCCGCGCAGGTTTGGCCCGCTCAGCCGCACGACGCCGCGTGCCGCGCCGCCTAGCGGCGAGGCAATCGCGACGATCGTTTCGTCCAGGGAGTGCATGCCGACTTAATACGGCTGATACACGCCTGGCACCGGGATTGGGTAGTTGCCGTCGGCGTCCTTTTGCACCGGAGCAGGGGCGTCCCAGGCTAGTTTTGTGGGAAACTCGGACTTCCCATTGGCCACCAGATCGTCCCATTTTACGATCTTGCCGGAGTAGGTTGCCGTGCGGCCCAAGACGGCGGTAAAGCTGCTGGTGGCGCCGTACCAGCCCTCGTTGTACTTGGCGGAGTTCTTGATGGCGGCGATAAGATCGACGTGTTCTTGCACATAGGGGCCGCCAGGGTGGAAATTGCCCTGTGGGCGGCGCTGGCGGCGAGAGCGCCGGCTATCGCCAGGCAGGTCGCAAACGCCGCCGCGGCCGGAGCGGCCGGTCGCGCCGATGGCGTGCTCGGAGACGTTCTCAAAAGTATTGGCCATGTGGCGGCATTGGCTGTAGAGCTTAGTGCCGTCCTTGTAGGTGAACTCGATGAAGTGGTGGTCGAAGATCTGGCCCGTTCCCTTCCACCGGCCCAGATAGCGCTCGGTGCAGCCGCCCATGCCGTTCGCCTCGACGGGGTGGTCGTTCATGATCCAGTTGCAGACGTCGAGGTTATGGACGTGCTGTTCGCAGATGTTGTCTCCGCCGGCCCAGCAGAAGTGATACCAGTTGTTGACTTGGTATTCCATCTCGGTCATTCCCTCCTTGCGTTCGCGGTTCCAGATTCCGCCGCCGTTCCAGAAGGCCTGGAGCGTTATGAGCTTGCCCAGGAGGCCGTCCTGGATCTTGGGAACGCACTCCAGGTAGTCTGCCTGATGCCGGCGCTGCAGGCCGACGCCCACTTGGAGGCCCTTCTCTTCGGCCACCTTGTTCGTTTCCATCAGCAGCTTGAAGCCCGGCGCGTCGACGCAGCAGGGCTTCTCCATGAAGACGTTTTTGCCCGCCTTGACGGCCGCGCTATAAACCAGGGGACGGAAGCCGGGCGGCGTGGCGGTGACGATCATGTCGATGCCGCAGTCGATCGCCTTCTGGTAGGCGTCCAGGCCGACGAAAACACGGTCGGCCGCGATATCGACGCGGTCGGGCCGCTCGCCGGCGAGCGCCCTGGCCTCCTTCTTTGCCGGGCCCTCGAAGGCGTCGGCAACGGCCACGACGTGAATGGATGGATCGGCGTCCATGCAATTGCGGATCGCGCCGCTGCCGCGCCCGCCGCAGCCGATCAAGGCGACCTTGATCTTGTCGCTGCCCGCGGCGTGGGCGGTGCGTGCGATGCCGCCGAGCGCTAGCCCGGCGGTCACGGCCGATGTCGTCTTGAGAAAGGTACGTCGAGAGGATGTGCTGTCGCTACTCATGATAGACTCCTAGTTTGGTGGGGAAGGGGGAAGGGATTGTTTGCTCTCCTGGCGGGAGAGGGGACAGGTTATTGCTTGTTCGCTTCCGCGATCAAATACTCTTTATAAGCGTTTAGTTGGTCGGCGTCGACCTCGTACTTCTTTGCTTCTTCGGACGTCGGCACCTTGAGCGGGCGGATGACGCGAAACCCGACAAACGTCGCGTCGGTCAAATACCAGATGCTTTGCGGGATCTGAGGGTCTTGCTTCTTCCAGTCCTTTACCGAGGCCCGACGCGCGGCCGAGCGGCACTTGTCCGCATCGTCGTCCCAGGATCCGCCGCGGACCACGCGGCCATATTCCTTGGTGTTGGGCGAAAGTGGGTCCTTCGTCAGCTTGCCGCCATTCTTGCCGTAAAAGTCTACCGCGTACTGGTCGATGCACCATTCGGCCACATTGCCGTGCATGTCGTACAGGCCCCAGGGATTGGGCTTCTTCGTCGCCACCTTGTGGTAATGGTCATCGCTGTTGTCGCTAAACCACCCGTACTCGCCCAGCTTCGAGGCGTCGTTGCCGAAACTGTAAGCCGTGGTCGTGCCCGCGCGGCAGGCATATTCCCACTCGGCTTCGGTCGGCAGGCGATAGTAGCGGCCCGTCTTGGCCGAGAGCCAGCGGCAATAGACCTTCGCGGCGAACTGAGTCATACAAATCGCCGGCTTGCCGTTGTCCTTGCCCATGCCAAACGACATTTCCTGGTAAGGATTCGTGGGCACCGCCACCGCATCGACGACCTCGTCGCGTGCGGTCGATTGCGTTTTCAAGATCTTGCGCCGCTGCTTGTCGAGACTTAGTCCCCAGAGTTCGTATTCCGTCCACGTTACTTCGTGTTCTTCCATCCAAAAGGGCTCGACCGCGACTTCGTGCTGCGGGGCCTCGTCAGCGGCGTGGCTCTTCTCGCTCGCCGGGCTGCCCATGCGAAACGTTCCGCCGGGGATCGGTACCATCTTGAATTTCACTTCGGTGCCGGGAATCTGCTCGACGTAGGCTTTCATGCTGGCGGCGTCCGCGGCCTTCGCCTCGGGAATGTCGATCACCGGCTTGGGCATCCACTCGGGCGTCGGCTGGGCGAGAAGCTTGGCCTTGGCCTCGGCGAGCTTTTCGAGTTCGTCGCTATCGGACCCGCCGGGCTTGGACGCGGACGATGCGGCCGCCGGTTTGTCCGCGGCCGGCGCCCGTGACGAAAGCCAACTGCTCGCGAAAGCAACTACGGCGGCAAGTGGCAATATCACCAGGGCACTAGATCGCACGTGGAGAGTCGATAATAATGAACGCATATCGAGGAACAAATGATGGGCCGCATGGGCTGGATTTTGCTGATCGGGGTGGGACTGCCGTGGACGGCCATGCACGAACCGGCGCTTGGTCAAGCGGCGGGCGAGCCAGCTCTTCGTCGCTTTGAGTTCGCCCAGATCGAAATGGCCGTTACGGTCAGAGTTATATTGTATTCGGCCGACGAACCGGCCGCAACCGCCGCCGTCAAGGCTGCATTTGACCGCGTTCACGAGCTCAACGGCATCCTCAGCGACTACGATCCCGAGAGCGAACTTAGGAGGCTTTGCGATACGGCCGGGCAGCAGAAAGCCGTCTCGGTCAGCCCCGATTTATGGAAGGTCCTAGAACACGCCCAGCACGTCGCAGGGCTTAGCGGCGGTGCTTTTGACGAGACGGTCGGCCCGGTCGTCCGGCTCTGGCGGCGAGCGCGGCGGCAAAAAGAGCTGCCTTCTCCTGAGGCGCTCAAAAAAGCACGTGATGTGGTCGGTTACCGGAATGTCCGGCTTGATCCCCGGCGAAAGACCGTCGAACTTCTCAAACCGGGCATGCAAATCGACCTGGGCGGGATTGCCAAGGGCTATGCGATGGACGAGGCCCTGGCGGTGTTGCAAAAAAAAGGCTTCGACCGGGCGATGGTCGAGGCCGGCGGCGACATGCGGCTAGGCGATCCGCCGCCGGGCCGAGCCGGATGGCGGGTCGGCATCCTGCCCCTGGACGATCCCCGCGGCAAGCCGCTGAGCTATCTCGAACTTTCCCGCGTTGCGGTTTCCACCTCTGGCGACATGATTCAATTCGTCGAGATCGGTGGCAAGCGCGACTCGCACGTTGTCGATCCGCGAACCGGCATGGCATTGACCGATCACTGCCGCGTGATGGTCGTCGGGCCTTGCGGCATGGCCGCGGACGCGATCACGAAGGCAGTCGCGGTTCTCGGGCCGGAGCAAGGCTTGAAGCTCATCGAGCAATCGCCCGGCATGGCCGCGATGGTCATGCGAGCACCGAGCGGGAAGATAGAGCATTATGAATCGAGCCGCTGGAAGGAACTGCGGCAAGTGCGGCTAAACGATGAATGAGAACACGCATACCTTCGACAGAAACATAAAGGGACAGAAAAATGGGAGGCAGAAATTGCAAGTTGGCATGACCGTCAAGGACTAGGAACATACCAGTTCTCACATTTTTCTGTCCCCGCATTTTTCTGTCGAAGGCATTGCAGTTCTTTGTAAAGGCATCCCAGGGCGTTTCAGATCTGAGATTTGAGGTTTCAGATTCGTAATCGGAAAGACCGCGCGTGCGACACTTCACCCACCTAAAATGGGGTGTTTTCCGCTGTCCGAGCCCTCAACTGGGAACTTTCGCCGCGCGGGCGGCGTCGTATACTTGTGCAAATATGCTGGGTGGAAGCCGTCTGGCGGTAACTAGGATTGTGCCGCCTTGCTTCTCTCCATCTTGAGATAACAGGGAATCGCGGGCACTCAGCTCGCATTGTTCGTCTCGTGAGCATTTATTCATCGAGGAATCACTATGAAATTCTGGCAACAACGCTTACTCGGCGTTCTCACGGCTGCGACCCTTTCGTTCGCCAGCTCCGCGTTCGCCGATGACAACAAGCCCGACGACGCAGCCGAAAGGAAAGACAGCTCTCTCCGCGAGCAAGACATCTATATTCCTTACGACAAGCTCCGCAGCGTTTTCGAGAAGCATGGCCGCGGCGTATACCTGCCCTATGAGAAGTTCGAGGAGCTTTGGAAGGCGGCGCAGGACAAGACTCGCCCGGCCGCTCCGCCGCGGCCGCCCGTCGGCGCGGTCATCACGGAAATTGAGAACGAGGCCACCGTCGCCAAGGACGTGGTCCAGGTCGCGGCGCACCTCAAGATCGACCTCCTAAGCGAGGGCTGGCATGAGGTGCCGCTGCGACTGGCCGATGCCGCGATCGCCCGCGCGACGATCAAGAACGAGCCGGCCCGCATCCTGGGCGGCGCAAATGAAGAGCATCGCCTGCTCATCGAGCACAAGGGCAAGCAGCCGGAGCAGATCGAGCTGATTCTGGAATACGCCCGCGCGATCAGCCGTGCGCCGGGGCAGAACAGCGTTTCGTTTCAAGCCCCGCAGGCCGCGGTCAACCGCTGGAAAGTCCGCATCCCGCAGTCGGGCGTGAAGGTGAATCTGCGTCCGCTGATCGCCGCAACTGAGGTTCCGGCCGGCACCAACGAGATCAAAAAGCCTGCCGAAGAAACCGTCGTCCTAGCCTTCGTCGGCGCGGCCCCTACCGTCGAAATCAACTGGACTCCCAAGGCCGAGGGCGCGCACCGGGCTGACGGCCCTGGCCAGCGTGCAATCGGAGCAAGTCATTTGGGTCCAGGAAGGCATTACCCGCGTTCGCACGAATCTTCTCTACTCGATCAGCCGCGCCGAGTTGAAGGAGCTTTCGCTGGAAGTGCCGGCGGAATACAAGGTCGTCAACGTGTTCGATCCGAACGTGCGGCAATGGTCTGTCGCGGCGGCCGGCGACCTGCAAAAGATCACCGCGCAACTGTTCGAGCCAGCCAAGGCCACCCAGGCTGTGGTCGTCGAGTTGGAGAAGATCGCCGGCCAGAAGCGGCAGGAAACGCTCGAGACGCCCGTAGTCAAGGCCCTCAACGTCGGCCGCCAGCAAGGCTTCGTCGTCGCCCAGGTGAGCGCCGGACTGCGGGCCGAAGCGGCCAAGACGACCGGCCTCTTGCAAATCGACGCTGGCGAGCTGCCGCCCAACTTGCGGAACACGCCCTGGACGTTCGCCTATCGCTACGCGTCGGTGCCATTCGAGCTTGCGTTAAGCCTGGAAAACGTCCAGCCGCGGATTACCGTCGAATCGCTCGTCGAGGCCCGGCTAGAGCCGGAAAAGCTATCGATTGAGATGATGGCATACTATAACATCGAACGCGCCGGAGTATTCAAGCTGGAACTTGACGTGCCCGAAGATTTCGAGGTTCGCGGCGTTACGGGCACAGGTGGCTCAATGACGCCGGTCGCCGGAACGCCGATGACGGCCTACGCGCCCGTCGAAGTCGAATCGCACCACGTTGAAGGCGACAAAAAGAAACACCTCGTCGTGAACCTGTCGCGCAAGGCGCTGGGCCGCGTCGGCCTGAAGCTGCAACTGCAGCGCAACCTGAACGAGAAGAATCTCGTCTCGCCCACGGGCAAGTCGAGCGAGATCGATCTAACGGTGCCGCAGCCGACCAAAAACACCGTGGAACATTCCGCGGGCCGGCTGATCGTTTCCGCACCCGAGAGCCTCCGCGTCAATCCGGCCAAGGCCGAGGACGTGCGGCCCGTCTCGTTCCAAGAGGCGCTGGAAGGCATTGCCATACCGCCCGCACCCCCGGCCGCCACCGGACCGCGGCCCGTGCTCGCCTTCACTTTCACCTTCACCCACGAGCCGATCACTCTAAAACTCTCCGCCGAGCGCCGCAAGCCGCAAGTCACCATCCGCCAATTGCTCGTGGCGCGGATCGAGGAAGGCGTGGTCAAGTACCAGGCCACGTTCTATTACACCGTGCTTTACAGCGGCGTGAAATCGCTGCGAATCGACGTGCCGGCCGATGTCGCGCCGCTGCTGCACAACAACACGCCAGGCATTCACGAAAAGACCATTGACCCGCCGCCGCCCGACCTGGAAAAAAACATGGCCGCCTGGAGCTTTTCGGGCGAGGGCGAATTGCTGGGCGACGGCCAGATCAATCTCGTTTGGGAAAAGAAGCTCGACAAGCTCGACGTGGGAAAGCCCGTCCCGCTGGATGTGCCGCGGCTGATTCCTCGCAATGTCGATCTGGCGTGGGGTCAGATTGTGCTGGCCAAGGCCGAGACGCTTGGCTTCGAGGAGGGCGATGATCTCAATGGGTTGCGTCCCATCGATCCGCAACACGACGTGGCGACGCCGGTGCCCGGCGCCGCTCGGGCCTTCGAATTCCATGACGAATGGAAGCTGCCGGTCACCGTCACGCGTTTTGAACTGGAAGACGTGAAGCGGACGAGCATCGATCGGGCGGTCTGCCGCATGGTAATCACTCCGGCCGGCGAGACGGCCGTGCAGGCGCTCTATCGCATCAGCAGCGTGCTGCCGCGGCTTTCCGTGCAATTGCCGGCCAAGGCCACGCCCGACAGCGACCCGGTGCGGATCAACGGCCAGCCGGTCACGTTGCAAAAGGGCCAGAATGACGCCCTCGTCGTGCCGCTGGTCAACGCCAACGCCGACGAGCCGTTCGTGCTTGAGGTCCGCTACGTAATCCCCGCCGGGCAGCCGCTCACGCCGCCTGCTTTTCTGGATGAAGCGGCCGTGCAGAAGGTCGATCTATGCGCCTTCGTACCAGCGGCGCAGGACGTAATCGGCACGAGCGGAACGTGGTCTGACGATTTCCGCTGGATTTATACATCCGACGGCCGCTGTATCCCGGTCAGTCCACGGTCGCACGAGCAGCGCGTGGCGTTCGTCTGCGAAGGCAATCCGGCGGCCGCCAACGCGGCCGGGACGTTCCACTTTGACGGCACGCCGCTCATCTTTTCCACGCTGCGACCCGATGCGAAGAGCACGGTCGGGCTGTGGACGATCGACCATCAGACCTTAAATGGCTGGATCTTCGGCCTTACGCTGCTGGCCGGCGTGGTGCTACTCTGGGCGAGTCTCCGCATGCGGATTACGGCCGTGGCGATGTTGATTCTGGCCCTGGTGCTTGGCGGCGTCTTTTGGCCGACGCTCGCCCTGCATGTACTTGGGCCTCCACTTTATTGGGCCGTGGCGGCGGTGGTGATTCTGTGGCTTGTGTCCGCGCCGTTCATCTATGCCCGGCACATGCGTGATTTCGGCGGAGCGCTCAACACAACGTGGTCAACGTGGGTCGAATCCAACAAGGCCCGCACGGCCGCCGCGGCAACAGCCCCGGCGGCTCCCGCCCCGGCGAATGATCAATCGGCCGCCGAGAAGGGAGAGACGAGCCATGAGTAATACCTTCCGATCAAGGATCAAACCTTCTTTATTGTTTCGCGCCTTCGCGCCTTTGCGCCTCTGCGCGAGAATAAAATCGAATGACTTGACCATCACTAGTAGCCCAACGAAGTCGTTCGATGAAACCTCTGAACGTCAGCATAGGGGGATTAACGGTAATGACGGCCCGGTGCGAAGATGGTTCTCACGCAAAGGCGCAAAGGCGCAAAGGCGCGAACCGAGGATTAGTTCGAATTGGGATCATTCGGCAGCTCTGGCCGGGCTCTTAATTGCGGCTACGGTTGGTGTGTTTGTTTGCCTGACCTCTGCACTCGCTCAACCGCCGGAAGAAGAACCCGTTGAGAAGACCCGCACTATTTTCGTGCCGTACCCGGATCTGAAAGTCATCCTGGATAGCGGTCCGCATCGCGTGCTCCTTTCCCGCGAGCAATACGATGACCTGGTCAAAAAGGCCAAGAAGACACCGGATAGGCACGTTCCGCACCCGGCCGTAGTGGTTTCGTCCGATTACAACTTCACCGTCGAGGAGGGCCGTGCGCGGATTCGCGGCTCGCTCGTCATCGACGTGCTGGACGACGGCCTGCATTTGGTGCCGCTGGACCTGGGCGGCGTCGGCCTGATGGAGGCCACGTTGGACAAGCAACCCGCGGCAATCGGCCGCGCGGCTGACGGCCAATTGAACCTGCTCGTTTCCGGTGTCGGCCAGCACCGGCTCGCGCTCGATATGGTCGCGCCGCTGGAAATGACCTCGGCCCAGCAGGTGTTAAGCTTCCGTCTGGCCAATGCGGCCGTCGGCAAATGGCGTCTCACCGTGCCGGGCGACGTGGAAATCAAAGGCGGCGCGGATGTCGTTTCCCGCGAGCTGGACAAAACGGCCAAGGTCACCCGCTTTGATCTCCTGCCCCGCGGAGGCAATACGACGATCCTCATGTCGCTCAATAGCCACTTCGAGCGCCGCGAGCAGGCGGTCGCCTCGCGCTGCGTGGTGTTCGACGAAGTGACGGAGGCCTACGAGCGGCTGCACGCCACGATGACTTTTTGGGTCCTGCACCGCGCGGTCGATCATTTCAGCTTCTTCGTGCCCGACGGCTTTGAAGTCACCGAGATCGACTCGCCGCTCTTGGCCCGCTGGGACATCACCACCGAAGGCGGCAGAAAGATCGTCAACGTTCGGCTCCGCGAGCAGACGACCGACACGGTGGCCCTCTCGGTTTCCGCGATCAAAACGCCCAGCCAGTTGACCAAGTGGCACATGCCGCGACTGGAGATGCGCGACGGCGACGTTGTGAGCCAAGTCACCGTCTTGGGCCTCGTCGTACAGAGCGACTTGAAGACCGAGTCGCTTGCGGCCGAAAACTTGATCGGCGTCGACACGGCGGCGCTTGCCGGCGCTCTGCCCGTCAGCTTGGCGAGGCAGGAGGCCGACGCACTGCCGCGAACTTTCGTCGCCGCCTACTACGCGCCCCAGGCCGGATATGGACTGACCGCCGAATTCACCGCGCCCGCCGACGACTTTGGCCGTGACGACGCACTTGCTTTTGAACATCCAGGACCAGGGCTGCGACGTGCAGGGCGGATTTGTCCTCGTCCCGACGACGGAGAAGCGTTTCAGCTTCGATTTCACCGTCCCCGCCGGCTGGAACGTGACCGATGTCACCGGCCCCGGCAACGTGCCGCTGACAATCGAGCGATTCGGCCCTCACCCTAACCCTCTCCCCTTTCCCTTTTGTGTTTTTTCCGTTGTTTGTAGAGTGCGAACTGGATTCCAGAATCTCGGTGCTCATCGGCAACACTCGTTCGGCCGTAGTTTTCGTTCGTGCTTCACAACGCTATCGTAGTCTGGAAGAGCTGCCGGCTCAGGGAATGATGTACAAGAGGGCGCCCGGCACGTGAAACTGCTTCGCCGCCCCGCGAAGATACCTCGTTGGTTGATAACGTCAGCGCCGTGGCAATGACCTCTTGACACTCTTGCCACGATTGGATGCACGGCGCGCCGTCTCGCAGCCACCCCAGCTTTTCTGTCATACGACATTCCTTGATCCCCTCGCGGCTTCGGGATTCGGGATGATTCAAGTGCCACAGAATCGCGGAAGCCCAATTCAGCGTCGCCCAGTTCATGAAGCGGGCCTTCATCTTGAAACCTGGCGGGAGTGCCCCAGCTCAGTTTGCTGTCAGCGCAACTCATCTCACCGATTTGTTTGACGAACGCTTCATATCGGCGTCTTGCTTCATAATCTCTCGAATTGGTTCGCCAGGAAGTGTTTGGGATCGCGGATCACCAAGGGCTTTTTCCCGCTTTTCTCAGGTCCTCGGCGGTATCGTAACTCCACGGCCCCATCCGACTCGATCGCCCTGGCATCCCAAGCTCGGCCGTTTCCTGATAGACCTTCGCCACGTCCTCGCATTTCCACGCTTCGCCGGCCGCACCGCCAGACCTCCACGTCCCGATGGCGTAGCGGGTTCCGCGACGCCGCAATCTGGCCTCAGGAACCCTCAACATCACCAGCACCTTTTCCTTGCCGATTTGATTGGTGTGATCCGTCAGCCAAATTCCGCCGGGACTTTTTTCGCGCGGTCCATGCGATCCAGCCGATCCTCTGCATCCACAGACGAATCGTTTGGTAACGCGGAATCTCTACCGCCACATCGAGCCAGTCGATCTCCCGGCGGGCGAGGGGACCTCGGCCGGTCGCGTCCACGTCAAGCTGCCGCAGGGTGTCGCCCCGGGGCAAGGCTATCCGGTCAATTTTCGTGCCGTCTACACGCCTGTCGGCTGGCTGAGCGACTGGAAGAGCCAGTCGCTGGAGTTTCCGATGTTTGGCGTGGCCGGCGCTGCCAGCGACGAAGGCGCGTTGGCCGTCGCAGTTGACGAAGATTTGGAGGTTCGCCCCGACAAACTCCAGCGGCTCGTGCCGATCGTGGACGAAGAGAAGGCCCGCTTCGGCCTGGCTAATTCGGCCACCGCGCTGGCCTACCGCTACGAAGCCCGCGGCGCGAAGGCGGCGCTCGTGGTCGATCGCATGAAGCCCCGCACAACGGCTCGGACCTTCTCCTTCTTCCGCGTGCTGCCCGAAGGGCTCGCGGTCCACTATGAAGTGATCTACACGATCGACGACGCCAAGACGCAGCGGCTCGCGCTGCTGCTGCCGGCGAGTACGCCCGAAGCCCTCAAGATCAAGGGGCTGGGCGACGTGAGCGTAAAGGAATTCGTCAGCGAGATTGCTGGCAACATGCGGCGATGGAACATCCTGCTCGGCGATGCCCGCCGCGGCGAAGTGCGGCTGGCGGTTGATTTCCAGTTGCCGCCGGAGGCCCTCGTCGAGCCGTCGGCGGAGAAGCAGAAATCGGCCGCTGCGGCAGAACCAACCGGCAAGACCATCGTCGCGAAGAATTTTCCCTGCCCTTGGTGACCGCCGCCAACGTCGCCTACCAGTCGGGCTTGGTGGCCGTGGAGGGCGGCGCAGAGTTTGATGTGCAGGTGAAGCCCGACGACCACGCCCGCCGGGCCGACGTGGGGCAACTGGCGCCGGCCGAGTATCAGCCGGGCCTCCGGTTGCTGGGGGCCTATAGCTACGTCTACGACAAGCCGAACGAGCCAAAAATCGCGATCGACGTCGTTCGCAATCCGAGCTACGCGCTGACGCCGGCGATCATTGAACGGGCCGCGCTGAAGACGCTGCTTTCCGCCGACGGCAACAGCCAGACGCAGGCCAATTTCCAGCTTCGCACCAAGGCCCTGTATCTGGAGGTCGCGCTGCCGAAGGACGCTACGCTCTGGTCGGCGGTGCTGGATGGCGTGCGATTGAAGCCGCAGAAGCAAGGCGGCGTCCGACTGCTCGGCCTGCCGCCGGGCGCGGCCGGCGCGCCCAGGAGTCTGCAGATCGCCTACGATGCCCCGGTGGCGGATGTGCTCCGCGGGGGCCGACTACGGCTCGTCGCACCGCGGCTGCTCTACCGTGCCGGAAACGACGCCAAGAAATCGACCGAGATCCCGCTAATTAACGTTCAATGGAACGTGACGGTGCCGGCCGGATACGAGGTCGAGTCCGCTGACGGCACACTAGAAGCCATCCGAATAACGCGGCCCACACCCGCGCCGTTGGTGGTGGCGGATGTGCTTTATAGGTTAAGCGGCGGACGCATGGCCGAGGAAATGGACATGGTTTCAAATCTGTCCTCAAGCCGCAAGTCGCCGACGAATGCGATGCAACAATCAGGGATAGCAATGCATTCAAAGGCCGACGATGTGAGAGAGAGAGCGGATGAATATGTTTCGAACGACGCCGAGTACAAGGCGCCAGACGGAGCGAAGGACGGTCGTGACCGGGAAGCAATGCAGAGGGTAGTGACCCAGGACAACATGATTAGGGAATTGGGAAAAAAGCGAGCCGATACAAACGGCGAGCCTGCCGTTCCCGTCATGGCGCCGCCACCACCAGCAGCAAGGCCAAACGCAGCCGATATTCATTCGAATCTCGGCTATGCCTACGATCCAAGCTCCGTCAATTCGACGGCAAAGACGCCTCCGGCCGCGGATATGCCGGCTCCCGCTGCACCACCAGCAGTTGTTACAGCAACAGCGCCGGCCGCTGCCGAAGCGAAACCCGAACCGGCGAAACCGGAAGAGCCATTGGCAGCCCGCAAGCTCGTGGGCGGTTGGGGCGTCGATGTATCGGACGCCAAATCCGGCAAGCCAGTCTACCGCGGCGGCAAGCTGCTGGGCGTCAGCAGTCTCAAGATCGACATCCAGCAGGCCGCCGGCGACGAGCAAGTGCTCACCTTCACCAGCCTCGGCGCCGACCCCGAAGTCGTGATCTCCTTGGCCGACCGCAATCACGTTCAACGCGCTCAGTTGGGCCGCCGGAGTGATTGCTTTCCTCTGCGGCATGGCAATCACCCGCCGCTCAGTCCGCCGGAAGATCGCCTTCGTGCTGATTCTCGGTCTGGCCTCGGCGCTGCTGCCGCTGGCGTGGGATGCCGCGAACGTGGCCGCGATTTGCAACGCTGTCTTCTACGCCGCCACGCTGCTCGTGCCGTACTACCTCGCCATCGGTTTCGTCCGCTGGATCGTTAAAGGCCTGACGAATGTGACTAATCGCAGGCTCGGCTGCGCCGCGAAGGCCGCGGCGATGCTCCTGGCGATATCTCTTGCGTTTTCCATAACGGTTGGCGCGAAACGCAGGCGGCGGCACAAGATGCCGCCGCCGCACCTCCACCCGTCGTCGTGCCGGAAGACGCCTTGATCGTTCCCTACGATGCCAAGCCGGAAAACGGCATCGAGAAGGCCGATCATTTGCTCGTGCCCTACAACCGCTACGTCGAGCTTTGGAATCGAGCCTATCCCGACAAGAAGCTCGAAGCCCACCCCGCGCCGCTGCCTTACGCACTTTCCGGAGTTACGTATAACGCTACGCTCGAAGGCGACGAAGCGATAAATGTCATAGGCCAGATGCAGATCAACGTACTCGTGGATGACTACGTCTCGATTCCCTTGGCACTACGGGGCGGCGTGCTGGCGCGGGCAATGCTCGATGGCAAGCCGGGCAAGTTGAAGATCGTCGATGCTCCCCCTCTCCCACAGGAATCTGCACAAGCCTCAAAAGCCCTCACCCCCGGCCCCTCTCCCGAAAGGAGAGGGGAGCTTCCGGCCACGCTTTTCCTCTTGCAGGTCACCGGCAAGGGCCCGCACAAGCTGGAAATGGAAGTGCGGTTGAAGCTCGCCCGCGTCGGCGGCTGGCGGGGCACGGCGGGCGGCGCTGCCCACCGCGCCGGCCGCGACGGTCACGTTCCACGTGCCGCAGCCGCAGACCGAAGTCCGCTTGGGCCTCTCCGTCGATCGCCGCAGCCGTGAAACGACCAAGGCGGACGAAGCCATCGCAACAGCCTTGGGTGCGGATGGTGCGCTTCAATTGCAATGGCGGCCCAAGGTGGCCGAGGCCCAAGTCGATCGCGGGCTGACCGTCGATTCGACTGGCCTGCTCGACGTGGAAGAAGACGGCCTTCGCATGGCCGTGAACCTGAAGCTTGAATTCCGCCGCGCCCAGCGCGACGCATTTACCCTGGCATTGCCAGCCGAATACCTCGTGGAAAAAGTAGCAGGCAGCAATGTCCGTGGCTGGGAGGTTCGCCGTGCCGACAAAGAGCAGACGGTAGAGATCAGCCTGCTCAAGACGGCCAAGGACAGCGAACAGATCAGCCTCTTCCTTGCCCGCAGCGGACGCGTCGGCGTTGCGCCGCTGGATGCTTTTACGGTCCCATGTGTAACCGTGCGCGATGCCGCGCTGACCAGCGGGCTGGTGACGATCCGCCGCAGCGTGCTTTTGGACGTGCGAACGGTCGAACGGACGGGCGTGACCCGCGTCGATCTTGGCGCGCTGCCGGACCTGAGCGGCGGCCCCGCCACGGAAGAGAGCGTGCTGGCGATCCGGCCCTATGAGGCCTACCGCTTCCCCACGATGCCGTTCGTGCTCCGCCTCACCGCCGCCCCGGTGGCCGCGGAAGTAACGGCCGAGGCCCAGACGCGAGTCAAGCTCCGCGCGGACCAGCCGGCCGTGGAAAGCAAGATCGTCTTCCATGTCGGCCAGCGGAAAATCTATCGCCTGGAAGTCGCCCTCCCCGATGGCCTCCGCCTGCCCGAAGTCGAATTGCCGGCAGCCGGACAGTGGACGATCGAGAAGTGCGCGGCACGGAGCGTGCTGCGGGTCAATCTCGCACAAGGAGTCATGGGAGATGTGGCGTTGATCGTCCGCGGCAAGCTACCCGACTTGAACGAAAAGCGCGAGTTGCCCTTGCCTCGCTTCGACGTGCTGGGCGTCAAGCGGCAGGAAGGCGATATCGCCGTTCAGGCCGATCCGGCGTTCAACGTCGAGGTCCGCGACTTGCACGACTGCAAGGAGACCGAACTGGAGCGGGTCAACGCCTGGCTCGACGCGCCGCTACGGGCGGCGACGCGTGCCGCGTTGCACTATTCGGCCGGCGGATATTCCGGCCTGTTGCGGCTCGTAGCCCGCTCGCCCGAGATCGTCTGCGACACGATCACCAACGTCAACGTGACCGATCGCGACATCAAAGAGACGATCATGCTGAATTACGAAATCCGCAATGCGGGCGTCCGCGAATTGACGTTTATGCTGCCGGCCTCCATGCGCGACGCGCGGATTACGGCGCCCATGCTGCGGCGGAAGACGGTCGAGCCGCTGGACGCTAAGAAGACCGACAGCCCGTTGCGGATTCGCCTGGAACTGCAGGGCGACGCCATGAACGACTTCCGCGTGCTGGTGGAGAATGACCGGCTTTTGAAGGACGAGACGCATCTCGCCCCTCTGCCGACTTTCGAGTCCGCGGACGGCCGTGCGGCGGATTTCGTGCGCCATCAGTACGTCGTGCTGGAAAGCACGAATAGCGACGAACTGATCGTCGATCCGCCCAAGGGCCTGGACCCGCTCAGCCGCCAGCAACAGCAATGGCAGACGCTCTGCGGACTGCTGGGCACGAACAACCTCTACAAGGCGTTCCTCGTGCAGCCCGGCGTGAATGCGCCGACGTTGAGCTACCATTTCCAGCGGCACGAAGAGTTGGAAACGGCCGGAGCCCGCATCGACCTGGCCCAGACGACGATGGTCGTCGACGCCAACGGCGCGTATCGGGCGAAGGTTGACTTCACGCTCGTCAACTCCTCGGAACAGTTCCTTGACGTGGAGTTGCCCTCCGGCGCCGAACTGTGGACGGTCAACATCGCGCGGCGCGGACAGAACTCCGCATCGAGCGAGCCGGTAAAGCCCGTCAAGGCGCCCGGCGCGCTGGGCGATCGGCACGTCTTGCTGCCTGTGGTGAAGACGGCCAAAGGCGATTTGAGCTACCAAGTGGTGCTGAAATACGGGGGCAAGCTGCCGGCCTTATCGGCCTTCGCCACGGTTGACTTCCCGCTCGTCCGCAACGTGAAATCGTATCCCCGCGGCGCGGCGATCGGCATCGAGCGGAGCCAGTTGGCGGTTTTTGTTCCGAAATCGCATGACTGGTACGATTTCGGCGGAACGATGCACAAGGCCGACGAGGCGGAGCAGAACGCCGCCCGCGTGGCCGCGTAAACGAAGAGGGCCAGCGGCTCATCGAGGCGGCCAACGACCGCGACCCCTACACCCGCCTGCGGGCGAGCAACAATCTCAAAAACTGGGCTGAACAGGCGGAGCAAGTCCAGGCTGACGTTCGGCCGCTCGGACAATAGCTTTCTGCGGAGCGAGGTCGGTGCGAATGCAGGCGCCTGGCGCAGGCCAAGGAAGTGCTGTCGAAGGCCGGCGGGGAGAACCAGAAGCAGCAGGCTGAAGGTATTGTTGACAATCGCGACCGGCTTAACGGTCTCTATCAGAAGCAAGTCAACGCCAATGCGACCGGCTCGCTGACGCTCAGCGGCACTAACTCCTACAGCGGCGGAACTACGATCAGCTCGGGAACGCTGTCCATGGGAATCGCGGTGCGCTCGGCTCGCAAAGCGGAGAGGAGTTCAATAACAAGTGGATCGACCGCAACAACCTCAACGGCGGTCAAGTGAATGAAGCCGGCGGGCAGTGGAATTTCTATAACGGACAAATGACCGTGGGCGGGTTGAAGCCAAACGCTGCGCCCGAACTGCGCAGGCGGACCAGGGAGGTTTCGGGGCCAATCCGAATACTACGATCAATAACGGCAACTACTTTCAGCAGGATGCAGTAACCAAGGTAGGGGCCGGCACAGTGACGCTGTCTATGCCAACACCTACAGTGGACCGACGACTTTCGGCGGCGCGATTCAAGGCGCTAATCCGAACTTCGCCAATGGCCGCATCCTGTTCAACGATCAGTCGCAGCTCGGCGGCAATGCCATTACAGGCAGTGGCAGCCTGACAATCAACAATGGTGGCAGCAACGCGCAGATGGCTCAGCAGCAACCGGATGGAGGCGCGCAATCACAATCTTACGCATTCAATCCCGGCGGACGGGGCGGACGAGGGTCTGGACGTCAAGGCGGCCAAGTTGACGAGCAGCGGCGCGAACTGGCCCAATACCAGCAGAAGCTGGCCGAGGGCAATGGCGCGGGTTCGCAGTCCGGCCTGCAATCCTCTCAGCCGCAGTCCGGCCTTGGCCCAACTACAGCGACGATACTTGCCGGAAGCGGCCAAGCCCAATCGCAGGGCATCACGGAAACATTTCCGTCTGCTCCGGAGAAGTCCGCAAAGGCTGACGTCCAGGTGCATGACGGGCTGGTGGAGGGGCTTGGCGCAGGTGGCGGCGGTTTCGGCGGCGGCGGTCAAAACGCCACACACACGCCGGGACAACCTGGCGGCGGGGCGCTGCCCGCGGCACCGGCTGGGCTGGCCAGCCTCGATTTCGAACTGCCCACGAATACCGATCTCTATGAGGTCTACCGCTTTACGACGCCCCGCGGCGAGGCCGAGCTTACCGCCCGCAACATAAGCACCAGCGCCGTATCGCGGCTGCTCTCGCTCGTGGCAATCGCGGCCGCATGCGTGGTCCTTTGGATTGTCTTCTCGCTCATCCGCCGCGGCGCGCTGGGCTGGTTCCGGCATCCGCTGGGGGCCGCGCTGCTCCTGCTCGCTGGGCTTTTGATGCTTTGCGATGGGTTGCTGCCAGTGATCGCCGTGGCGGCCATCATCGCCGGGTTCTGGCTCTTTATTGCCTGGATGGTCGCGCGTGTCCGCCGCAGTGCGGCAGCGGCGTAGGTTCCTCCTGCCGGGAGGAACTTTTTGCGGTAACCAATGAGCAAAGCGTTACGTCGATCAAGAAGCCCGTACGCAATGGTCCTTTCCGGCAGAAAGGACCTACACCTCATCCCGCGCCACATAGCAAACCAGCGTGCGGGTTTCCACCTCAATCGTCCAATCGCCGGGCGGCGGCGGACCGTCCAGTTCGGGATAAATGTCCTTGGGCGGCGCGGCCTCCGTGTCGATGAACTGCCGCCAGCTTAGCGACTGGGCGATCTTGGGGAAGGTGAACTTCTGCGACGCGCCGCCGCCGTGCATGATGATCAAGAGGTGATGATTCGGCTGCTCCTGGTGCTCGCTCCGCGGCGCGGCCGCCGAAGAGGCACATCAGGCTGTTGCCGCTGTGCGACCAGTCAACCCAGTCGCCGTTGGGGCTGAACCAGCTTACGTCGGGCAATCCGCCGGGCCGCACCGGCCTGCCGCTGAGGAAATCGGTCTGCCGCACGGTCGGCTCGCTGCGGCGGAAAGCGATCAGCGCCTGCACGAAACGCGAACAGCGGCTCGTTCCGCTGCACCAGCCGCCAATCGAACCAGGAGATCGGCGTTGTCCTGGCAGTAGGCGTTGTTGTTGCCCTGCTGCGTGCGGCGGCATTCGTCGCCGAAGAGCGAGCATCGGCACGCCCTGGCTCGAGCAGCAGCGTGGCCATCAAGTTCTTGATCTGCCGCAGGCGGAGCGGTCTCGATCGACTGCGCGCGTCGGTCGGCCCTTCGACGCCGTAGTTGTAGCTGTAGTTGTTGTTGTCGCCGTCGCGGTTGCCTTCGCCGTTGGCCTCGTTGTGCTTCTCGGTTGTAGGTCACCAGGTCGTTGAGCGTGAAGCCGTCGTGCGAGGTGATGAAGTTGATGCTGTGATACGGCTGCCGCCCGCTGGCCTGATAGAGGTCGCTGGAGCCGGCCAGCCGCGTGGCCAGCGGGCCGATCATGCTGCGGGTCGCCCCGCCAGAAGCGGCGGATGTCGTCGCGGTAGCGGCCGTTCCATTCGGCCCAGCGGAGGCTGGCGAACGAGCCCACCTGGTAGGCGCCCGGCGGCGTCCCACGCCTCGGCGATGATCTTCGTGTCGGCCAGCAGCGGATCTTCGGCGATCGATTCGACCACCGGCGGATTGGGCACCAGATTCGCCGTCGCGGTCGCGGCTGAGGATCGAGGCCAGGTCGAAGCGGAAGCCGTCGACGTGGTAGTTGTGCACCCAGTGCCGCAGGCAATGGAAGATCATCTCGCGGACGATCGGGTGGTTGCCGTTGAGCGTGTTGCCGCAGCCGGAGTAGTTGCGGTAGTACTGCGCCGCCGTTTTCCAGCATGTAGTAGACGCGGTTCTCCAGGCCCTTGAAGCTCAGCGTCGGGCCCGTTCTCGTTGCCTTCGGCCGTGTGGTTGAAGACCACGTCGAGGATCACCTCGATGTCCGCGCGCGGTGCAGGGCCCGCACCATCTCCTTGAACTCGCGGACCTGGCCGCCCGGCTCGCTGCTCGACCGCGTAGCCGCGATGCGGCGAGAAAAAGCGCCAGCGGGTCGTAGCCCCAGTAGTTCGGCCGCGGCGGCAGGTTGCCCAAGCAGTCGTTGATCGGGAACTCGTGCACCGGCATCAACTCGACGGCCGTCACGCCCAGCGACTTCAAGTAGGGAATCTTTTCGATCACGCCCAGGTACGTGCCGGGATGCTCGACGCCGCTGGACTGGCGACTGCGTGAAGCCGCGGACGTGCATCTCGTAGATGATCGATCTCGGCCAGCGTGCGGCGCAGGTGGCGGTCGCCCTGCCAATCGAACTCATCGTCGATCACGACGCATTTGGGCGGGCGAACGATGCCGCCGTCGGCCGGCAGGAAGTCGCCCGCCAGGGCCTTGGCATAGGGATCGATCAGCCGGGCCTGGGCGATCGAAGCGATGCCCGCGCTCGGGCTCGTAGCGGCCCGTCGGCCTGGAAGTGATAGAGCTGGCCCGGCCCGATGCCGGGCACGAACACGCTCCAAATGTCGCCCCAGCGGTTCAGATCGGGGTCGAACTCGATGATTTCGGTCGGCTCGGGATCGTCGACGCTCGTCGTAGAGCAGGACCCGCATGGCGGTCGCGCTGCGGCTGAAGACGACGAACTGCACCCCTCCGTCATGCACGATGGCCCCATACGGGAGGGGGTGGGTAAACTTCAGTGCCGCGTGCCGCTGGGCCATCGTCGATGTCTCATTGGTGCAACCAGTGTAAATGGCAACATCCGAAGCATAGCACGAACTGATATCAAGCGACATCTTTTTTTTACCAACAGCCGGACTCAGGAAAGCAGGATATGTCAACAATCTAAGCGCCAGGCCGCTTATTGCGACGGTATCTCCACTAGGTCGGTCGGGCGTCGTTTGAAAAACGAGTTTCGCGGCGCGGGGCGTCAGCCCTTTGCTTACCGGCAGTTTAATCGACAGACAGTTCAAGAGACAGCAAACGCACAAGCGGCGACATCGGCATACGCCGGACAGGCAGCGCGAGCATCCTCTCGCACAAGTCCGGCAAATCGCGATCCTGGCGGATTGAGGGCAGTGCTTGTCGCCTTTCGCTTCGCGAAAGTAACGCAGCCTTCGCGGAGCGAAAGGCGACAAAAAGGCCGACATTCTTGCCGTGGTCGAACCGCTCGGTAGTCTCAAAAGTGAGACTTTTGAGACTGGTTTGACACGGTTTTGCACCGTTTTGGCCGCGTTTGAGACTCTCGCCCGGCCCGCGCAAGGGCCGTTTTTGCGCGGGAAAAATGGGTCCGTGAGACGATTTGAGGCGCTTTGCGACGGTTTTGAAAAGCTGGCAGCATGGAGCAAGAAGCCGGGAGCCGAAAAACAATGCAGGATTTAACCACAAAGACCACGAAGCGGCTGTGTTTTTTGTCAAGCGCTTTGAGGCGCGATTCTTGGCGACCATGATTCGTGGTTTTTGGTAATAGTGTTGAGGATGGTAAGCAGTTTGCGCATGCAGGCGGTATGGACGACTTTGTAGAGTTTTCCGGCTTTCTGGAGGCGCTCGGAGAAGGCTTGGATGATGGGATTGCAGCGACGGGCCGTGACGGTCGCCATGTAAAGGGCGCTTCGGACGCTGGCGCGTCCACCCCAGATCGAGCGTTTACCGCGAAACTTTCCGCTGTCGTGGTTGTATGGCGCCAAGCCGACAAGAGCGGAGATTTCGCGGCGGTTGAGCCGACCGAGCTCGGGCAATTCGGCGACGAGCGCGGCGCTGGTTACCGGTCCGACGCCGGGCACGGATCGCAGCAGTTGGTCGGTGGCGCGCCAATCATCATCGGATTCGATGAGCTTCGCGATCTCTTTTTCAATAGTTATTATCTGTTTATTAAAGAGTTCGGCGACTTTGTCGATGCTGCGGCAGGCTTTCGTCGTCTGCGCGGAATGCCGGCGATTGGTTTCAGCCGTCAGCATGTCCATGAGCTGGCGGCGTCGAGTTACCAAAGCCGTCAGTTCGGCCTGTTTTTCCGAGGTTTTCTCCGTCAATCGCGGCCGGACCTGCTGGGCGAAACGCGCCAGGAGCAAGGCATTAATGCGATCGGTTTTGGCGAGTTTGCCAACGGCTCGTGCGAAGTCGCGAACCTGGCGGGGATTCACCACCGCAACCGGCTGGCCGGCGTTGATAAGTTCCGCGGCCAGGCGACCCTCCAGGCCGCCGGTCGCCTCAAGGACAACCAGCGCCGGCCGCAAGAGTTTGAAACGTTCAATGAGTTGTGCGATACCTTCCGTGTCGTGCGACACAGAGAAGACCTCCTCCGATGGCAAGATGCCGACATCCAAGGACTTCTTCGAGACATTGATACCCGTGAACGAGAGAGTTGGGAGAACTATATCCATCATAGTAGAGGCCCTTTCTTGCGTTTGCGAGGCTCGCCGATGTTCTCGTACGGCTCTGGCGGCTGTCCGGGTTGGTACTACGAAGCCGACGAGGATCCCGCTTCGTGACGGTCTTGGAACGACCAGGACACGATCGATCTCTCGTCGGCGATTTTTTCGGGGGCTGCTGCAGCAGCCCCCGAAAAGACTCCCATCAACTGAACAAGTTCCATTTCCTTTGGCAACCCATCAGTGTTTCCTTTTTCCAACATACAAGGGCACAAAGGATTTTTCTTTGTGTTTATCGTGCTCTTGGTGGTTAAACTTCCGGTCTTACCGCCCAGCTCTCGCCGTTTATCTCTCATCTCTGATCCCTCAACTCTCATCTTTCACCGCTCATCTCTCATCCCTCGTGGTTTTATCCGCGAATTCTGTGTTTTCCGCGGTTCATCTTTTTTCGCCGATCAGGCGTCTTCCTCGGAAAAACCGTATCAAAAAACTCTTGCCGAATGCTTGACATGCGTTCAGTATTCCTCTATGATAACAGAGGTCAACATCAGTGTCAACCCCTTGAAGGAGAAAAAATCATGATTCGAGAAAGAAAAGAAGCCCGGCTGGTCCTCGCCCTGGCGGCGGGGGCCAACGCCACCGTGGCCGCCCGCCGTGCCGGCTGCTCCCGCGCCACCGTCTTCCGCCGCCTGCAGGACGCCGATTTCTGCCGCGCCGTGGGCAAGGCCCGCGGGCAGATCCTTTCGCGGGCGACCGCCCGGCTCGCCCGAACCTCGACCCAGGCCGTCGCAACGCTCGAAAAGCTGCTGGACGACGGCAACGCGGCGGTTCGGCGGATCGCGGCGAAAAGCCTTTTGGACTCGCTCGCCCGGCTCACCGACCTGGCGGAAGTCGAGGAGCGGATCGCCGAGTTGGAAACCGCCGTCGGGGAGTGCCCCGATTTTCCCGGTGAGGTGGCGATGCGGACAAGCAGAAACGGCACCGCCGCTGCTGCCGCCCAGCAGGAAGGAGGCGACGGGCCATGAAAAACAGCCACCAATTGAGGATGGTGAAGCGCGTGCGGGCCAAGGCGGAGTGGAGGGCGCGTATCAAGGCGCTGGATATCGACGGCTGCCGGCCCTATGTCGTTGGCGCTCTCGACCCGATCACGGGCCGTCCGCAGGGGCCGAACGTCGATCTGATGACGCCCGAGCAGCGAGAAGCAGAGCATGTTTCCGAAGGGGTACCTAGCGCGCAGTACCGTAGCGCGTTTCGCCGGCTAATGATCCGTTTAGGACTGCCGCCGGTCGGCCTTTTCTCGGAGCTTACCCATGAGGAACGCAGTCGCTTTTTTCGCATACGCGATGACCGGGACAGGCTGGACTTGCCCTTCTCCGGGCTAAAGTTCACGTGCGACCAGATTAAACAGTGCGCCGAATGGCATGAAAAGGTCGAGCGCGGCGAGATGACGCGCGAGGAATATCACCGTTTGGCGCGTGCAATGGTCGGCCTGCCGCCGGAAGAGGCGACGGAGTCATCCAGTGGAGATTCCGCCGGAAGCGGCCCGGCGGAATCCAAAACAAGCCCGACATGCGAGCGAGCGAACCAGTAGAAGCGGCGTCCCGCCGTTTTGTTTTTGAGCCTATCCGAAACCCGTAGAAGCGGCATCCTGCCGCTTGAAAAAAGGCGGCGGGGCACGGCTTCTACGACTGAGTTTTAGGACAGACACTAACACACGACGCCGACAACACCAACATCCCTCCCTCACCGTTCGGGGGGACCGGGGGGAGGGAAGCGAGGTAGATGAAGCGAGGTTTGGGGTCGTAGTGCGCGACGTAGCCGTGAATCGTTCAGTCCGGCGGGATGAACCCGCCGGGGGCGTAAGGGCGAAGTCAAAACAATGGAAGCTGCCCATTGTCCGACGGCTTGAAACCAAGCGATTTAGCTTCTTCCAATATGATTACTCCTTGCCGAGCTTGTTTAATCGAAGGTAACATTTCTCGTCGTTTTAGCCAGCCAAGGCGATACGCCAAGCTTCGCTTCCAACCGGCCAAGTGGTTCTCTACCTTTGCCCAGTGCGAAAGCTCGCCCCAGGTCTTAGCGGGGACGCTTGCCACAAAAGCAATGAACCCTTCATCTTCGATTGGCTGGGTTGGTTCCCGAGTAAGCTGTCGCTGTCCAATCTCTTTAAGGAGCCTTTCCACCGCGGCGCGATCAGATTGCTCGGTGTGCTCTGCTGGCAAAACTGGTTCCGCTGGGTCCCACTGCGAAGAACTGGCAGCGGACGGTTCTATCGGCTGCGCTCGGCAGCCTGGGTCTCCTCATCGGGCTCCTCGTCCCGTTCGGAGATTCCCGCGGTTCCGGCCTGGCGAACTACGTTTTCTTCCGCACTATCAACGGTCGGCGTTCCCAATTCCTCCAGACATTGGTTGCCCGATATCTCCTCGATCCAGTCGCGAACGACATCGTCATCGACCTTGCTGCCCAGCGGAGTAATACCGTAATCCTTGATCGACTGAACCAGTTCAGCGATTGTACCGGCCGGATTCGCATAGAAAGCACTGCCTTTCACGCGGATAAAGCGCCATCCGCAACGTTCCAATATTCTTTGCCGGTACATGTCCTTGTCATACTGCTCTGTCCCGTGCCATGCGTCGCCGTCGCACTCGATGGCAAGACGTTGGATATTGTCCTCAACCACGAGGTCAATTCTGTAGCCAGCGACTCGGTACTGCGATAGCACGCGAAATCCTTCGGCGCAACGCTGTGGCGATATCGCGTTCAAAATCACTGCCGAAATCGTCCGTGGAATTCACCCGTGAATCGTCCGAGCTGTAGCAGAACTGAAGCAGACGACGCCTCATGCAGTCGGGATTCAGATCCGACTCGTGAACGCTGTGGAATAGCCAAAGTTGGTCGCGGGCGCGAGAGACGGCAACATTGAATCGTTGGCGAAATGCTTCGCGCACGAGCGCGGCCGGACGGCGACTTCCTTCAATCGAAGCTACCATGCTCAGGAATACGACATCTCGTTCATCCCCCTGGAAGCTATATGGATCGCCGCAAAGCAGGCGTATGGTCGAATCCTTGAAGGGCTCTGCGCCCAATTTGTCGAGAATCATGTTTTGCACAAGTTGCGACTGCGACCGGCCTTGCAGGCAAATCACTCCAAACGACTTTCCCCGGTAGCGTTCATCTTCTAGACAGTCAATTAGCGTTTTGGCGATCGCCGCCGCCTCCGGCCAGTTAATCGCCTCCTGTGACGATCCCTCGCGGTAGCCGTCATTTACGAAGCGAACTTGAATCGGCGGAAGATGTTCGGGAGGATACTGCCGCAGCGGAATGAGCGGAGTGTCCTGGTAACACAAATCGTTGGAGAAGCGGATTATCTCGGGCATGCAGCGGAAGTGCTCCGTAAGCGTGACGCGATTACCGAAACGAATATCCGCTTGCTCGAAAAGGCTGCATGTGGGACGAAGGCGTTGACCGAACGACAAGTCGGGCAGATGCCGCTGTATAAGCGATCCGACGCTCCCCTGATCAATACCGACTGCCTCCGGCGAGATTTGCTTGTCGTCGCCGACAATTATGCATTGTTTGGCAAGATAGTGCAGTATTAAACCGTCGGGCCCGGTCTGGCTTGCCTCGTCAATTATGGCGACGTTGAATGCCCCCGGCTCCATTTCCACTTGCTCGGCAACGCGATAGAGCGGCATAATCCAAACTGGAATTGCATGACGACATTTCTGCAAGTACTTGCGTGCCTCCCGACGATATGTCTCCGCGTGCCGCCCGGTCCCGCGCCTAGGTCCCTGACTGTGTGAACCCAAGCCCGAAGCGCACCATTAAGCTGAGGGTTTCGCTTGATCGTCTCGGTACATTTTTTCCAAGCTTTGATCGCCACCAGAGACTCGGTAGCCTGCTGAATGTTGTATTCAGCCCTAGCGATCTTCTCAACAACACCGTCTTCGGCATGTTCCGTCAGATACCGGCTTAGCCATGACTTCGCACGGCGCCATTCCCAGGCCCGCTGGAAATTCTTTGGAGAGTCGCCGCGGCGCGCGAAACGTGGCGCCCTTCCAACAGTTTCATCAACCCTGGCGCGACGGCCCGGAGCGATTCCGCTAAAAGCGCAACGCGCCGCCGAGTCTTGTTCATTGCGCAAGTTCGCAACTCGTTCTAGTGTCAGGCGGTACGCGGCTACATCGCGCTTGCGGATCGCGGATGTCAAGTCGTCTACCACGGAATGCCGTTCGAGCCGATAGGGAAGTCCCTCGATCCTCCGCGAAAAATCTGACAATACATCGACTGATTTCTGCAAAGCGAGTGTAGCCTGCGCTGCCTTTACGTCTTTCAGAATCGGCTGCCCCCAAACGATCGGTTTCGCGCCGTCGATTCCCGACGCCGGCGCACCTAACGCCATCATGTCGGTCGTGCGAGTACCCAAGTCGATCGCCTTCCCTAGCACGTCGTAGCAGGACTTCAAAACACTTTGGCGTTTGGACAGTGTGCCGGGAGGGAACTTGAGCCACCCGCTCCACTCCCGGTACGTTCGTTCCAGCAGTTCTTCCGCCTTTAGGAAACGAATCAGCGCTCGTAGCACGTCCGCCGAGTTGCATCGTTGGCCGCGGAAGCGTGTTTCTTGCCAAAGGTACCGAGTCTGCTTTACTACCGATGCGCGAAACACCCAAAAGCCGAAACCGCGGCCCGACTTTAAATGTGCGAGGAGTTCATTAGCGTCCGCCGAAACTTGTGTATTCGAAATGCCCTCGGGAATCTCCAGCCGATTATCGCCCTCGAATTCCGCAATCTCCGCTAAAGTTGCAAGCGCCGCCCCCGTGATTCTTGCCAACTCGGTCCACATTCCCCTGCCGTTGGCAACATCGGACCATACTCTCTCAGTCCAGGGTACCTTAAGTCTTTGCAGAGTCTCAGCGAGCCTAATGAACTTTTCCGCCGCTTCCCACAATGCGGCAAGTTTTGACTCCTCCAAGGTAAGAAAGCACCGTTGGGTTCCGCTCGGTGGGCCACCAGCCTGTTCGAGATTCATTTCAGCCGTAGAGTGCGACGCGGCGGCATCGGCAACGGCTTCAATAGAAGGTAGGTTTTCAGGCAGCGGAAAAGAATACTTGAGCAAGTCGAAATTGCAGGTTCCCCAGAGCCAGCACAACTCCGCGAATTCGTCGTCGTTTAACGGCGGGGCTTGATCTTCGTCAATCGAATCTGGGATCCAATTGCACGCAGCCGCATCATCGACGTGTCGCCTGGCAATGCTCTGGGCGGTGCCATGATACGTCGTACCCGTCACAACAAAGGACTGAGTTTCCGCCTCGCGGAGTTCACGCAGCCGGCGCTGAGCCGCCGCTAATTCGGCTTTGGCAGACTGTCGTTGGCGTGTCCGCTGGTTCAATGTTTGCTGAATATCTGCTTCGTCCCAGTGGCTTACTCGATACAGAATCCCTTGCACTGATTGCTCCAAATTCTGCAATGACTCCGCGTTCTCACCGAGTATGCTCACGACTAGTGGTAGAATTTCCTCCAGGTCTTTGCCTATTTTGTCTCGCAAAACGGTCAACGCCCGTGGAGTTTGGCTCGTAACCAGCACCCGCTTTCCATCGGCGAGAAAGTGACAGATCAGATTGACGATCGTGTGGCTCTTGCCTGTTCCCGGCGGACCTTGCACGAGCACCGCCGGTCGCTGGCCCAACCGCCTCACAATTTCCCCTTGCTGGTCGTTGCTCGGCAGAGGAAATAAGAGTTCGTCGTGTATTCCCGCGTTGTACTGTTCGTCGCGGTGTCGGGCCTCGTGCTGATCATCGTCATCGCCACAGATTGCGAGAATCCCGTCCGTCAGTTCACCATTCGCTTCAAGCTGCGTGGCAATCTTGACAAGCGCGTCAAGCATCGTCCTCGTCCCTCGTTTCCGTAGGATCAACAGCGGCGCAAATGCCATCTGCGGCGTTGCTCTGCAATTGGTCGGCAAATTAAGGGAGTCAGAGTATTCAGCGTCGCCCATGCAGGGCAAAGATTGGACCCAACTCTTGAGGATTTGCGTTACCGCTGCGCGATCCCACGGAGATTCAAGCTGCGCTACCAGTCGAGCTATCGAGGTCTGATCGTCGTTGGGCGGTCTATCGCCCACTTCAAGCATGTCTTGTTCCAACGTGTACGAAGCGCCCTCGGCAGCCGGCGAGACCGTAATGCATCCGGTTTCCCTCTCCATTTCGATCGTCACGCGGGCGGTGACCACCGGGCGATTGACCCGATGCCCGCTCGGCGTGGTCCAAAGCAGTACGCCCAAGCCCAGCAGCAACTCATATTGCTCGCCGCGCCGCTGCTGTTCCTGATAGATCGCAAAGAGCTTACGATAGGTCCGCTGGACCTTTTCCCACCTCAAATAACTTTCGCTCCAGGGCCGCCATTGCCGTTCAAGGTATGCCTCCCAATTCGCGGAAACCTCGGCATGATGCGAAAGAAGAACTCGCGGTGGCGCTGGAGGCTCGGCGTCGGCGTCGCCATCTTCTGATTCAGCCGGCGGTTTCCACTCAGGATCGTCGATCGCCTCGCGCAGTTTCGGTTCGGGCGACACCGTGTCTAGGCTTGACTGGTCACACCAGGGGGCGCAGATGTTCGGCGGCAGGGGACGTTGCGGCTTTGCGGGCTTTTGAATTCTCAGCCATTTTTCTTCGTCCGAGCTCTCTTCGTCCGACCACGCTGGCGTAGAACATTCCTTTTCACGCGGTACTTCGTTGAAGGAGAATACGGCTTCGTATGCCGAGACCTCACGAATCGTCTTGGACTTTAGTTGGACGAGGCTCTTTCAGGTAGGTGAAAAGGCGAATTGCCCTGTCCCTAACGGCCTCCGGTTGCGCTGCACTGGTGTGATACGTTTCGTTTGGCATCGACTAGGATCTGTAAAA
This sequence comes from uncultured Planctomycetia bacterium, assembly GCA_963707295.1. Lineage (GTDB taxonomy): Bacteria > Planctomycetota > Planctomycetia > Pirellulales > Thermoguttaceae > JANXQG01. Next base: position 1,032,191 of record CAVPPL010000004.1, on the reverse strand, counting down.
CAATAACTTGGTGAATTTCCTATTGTGTTGGCTGCCGGATTGTGCGATGACATGTGGATGCAGGACGCACGGGTTATTGCCAGGATTCGTGCAAGTTTCGGCAGTTGAAAGAGGCGCTGAACGAGCGGTCGCGGCGGTTGTGGGCAGCCAGTGAAGCCTTGGAAATCGGCTGGGGAGGCGTGACGGCGGTGGCGGATGCAACGCATATGTCGCAGACGACCATTCGCAGCGGAATCGCGGAATTGAGAGACCCACGGCGGGGAAAGGCCGCGTTGCCGCCCGAACGAATCCGCGGGACTGGCGGCGGACGCCACCGGATTGCCGCGAACGACCCGCAGTTGTTGCTGGCACTGGATGCTCTGGTGGAACCGACTTCGCGAGGCACCCCGGAGTCTCCGCTGCGATGGACGATCAAGAGCACGGCCGCACGCTCGCCGAGGAATTGACCCGGCAAGCCCATCCGGTGAGCCACGGCACGGTAGCAAGTTTGCTGGACGAGGCGGGCTATAGCTTGCAGGCCAATCGCAAGACGCGCGAAGCGCGCTTCGCATCCCGACCGCAACGCGCAGTTCGAGTACCTCAATGCCGAGATGGCGAGATTCCTGAAACGCGGCCAGCCTGCGATCTCGGTGGATACGAAAAAGAAGGAATTGGTCGGGGATTTCAAGAATGGCGGTCGGGATTGGCGTCCTCACGGGCAACCCGAACAGGTCCGCGTGCATGACTTCAAAGACCCGCTTCTCGGCAAGGCCATTCCTTACGGCGTTTACGATATCCTCAACAATCAAGGTTGGGTGAGCGTCGGCATCGATCATGACACGGCGGAGTTTGCCGTCAACACGATTCGCCGCTGGTGGAAACGGATGGGACGCCGCCGTTTCCCTCATGCCCGGGAACTGCTGGTCACTGCCGACAGCGGTGGCAGCAACAGTGCGCGTTGCCGCTTGTGGAAGGTCGCGTTGCAGCAGTTCGCGGACGAAACTCGAATGAGCATCACAGTCGCACACCTTCCTCCTGGCACAAGCAAATGGAATAAAATTGAGCACCGGCTTTTCGCGTATATCACGCAGAACTGGCGCGGCCAACCGCTGGCGAGCTTGCAGACCATTGTTGAATTGATCGGACATACTCGCACCGATGGAGGATTGGTCGTACGCGCCGAACTGGACGAAAACACCTATCCCAAAGGGATCGAGGTCTCTGACGAACAACTCGAACAAGTTCACATCAAACGACACGATTTCCACGGCGACTGGAATTACACCCTCCAGCCACGCTGAGCCAAAATTCGTCAACTTATTGTTTTACAAATCCTAAGTCCGCGAGTTGTTTGTGCCGCACGATTTGTTGTCTCTCGCGCTGCAATTTCCATCCTCACATCCGCATGCAATCCAACCGACCGCAAGAGGAAAGCAGTGAATCGCGGTCGGAATTGGCCACCGATTGAAAGTACTAACGTAATCCCCTGTCTATCATGGTTCAACCTCGGCGATTCTTCAAGTCGGACCCGCTCCGAAAGCTTTCGTTTTCAGCAGACACCGCCGTAGCTTTCCCGGCCGTTGCGCCATTTTTTCACGCCGCCCCAATGTTTGAAGAAGTAGGCGACGGCAAGCCGCACTGCACTGATCGCGAATATCGACGCCCCATTCCTCTTTCGTCGGCCGCGCCGCCGAGGCCGGATTCACCGCCGACAATCGCCGGGTCTTTTCAAGGCGACTTTTTCACTTTCGCGGCGCGAAGGCATTCTTCCGCCCATTCCGCTCGATTTGCCGGCAGGGAAATGTCCGGCGGCGCGGAATAATCGATCGCCAAATCGTAACGGAATAAATCGTAGACGTTCGTCAGCGCCTGTCTGCAGATCCAACAGCACGTCCGCATCGCCGGGCAGAAGCGGAACCGGCACCGAGGGCAATCTGTCGCCAAATTGGATCGGCCACACGTCGCTCATCGGCCGCTCGTCCGCGCGGCCGAGAATGACGAAATAGGGTGCTTCCGGAAGCGGTTGTTGCATCGGCACGCGCTGTCCCCGGCGCAATAGATCAATCTCCAGCAGATGCGCTTCGCTCAGCAGGATTCGCCGCCGTTTTCTCCGGTATTCCTTCCTTCCGTCCCCGCGCTTGTTGGTGGGCGAGAGGACCTCTATTGCCGTGACTAAGCGGCGTGTGGCCGTTTCGCGGATTTCAACGCTCACCTGCGGCACCCGATCCGGCACTACGGTCGCAAGCCGGAAAGGAGCCGCGATCGCAACGCCTCCCTCGCCGCTCGATTCTCCTTTCGTGTCAATTACGCTTACGTCGGGGTAAATGCTCGCCGTCTGTACGCTCACGTCCGCGGCTTCTTCGAGCACAAATCGCTCGCTAGTCAGCGCGAGGTACTTGGGTTGGAGCTTGGGGGCCAACTGTCGCGCAATCTCCGCCAAAAGTTGGGTATGGAAACTCATCCACAACGAACCTTCCAGATAAGGGTCCATTCCTGGAAATGGTGAGGGCATACGCCGCCTCGATTGAGATTAGAGCTGGGGTATCGTTGGAGTTGTCGCGGCAAGCTGTAGGCTATTCTCGCAAGCCACGACGAGACGCCATCCCAATTATATCTTGAACTCTCTTCGGAAAGTTTATTCCTTCGCATCCGGATTGAACACGGCGTGGCAGTCGTGGCACGATTGGTTCAGTTTTTCCATGGCCGCGTTGGCGCCGCTTTTATCGCCGGAATGGACCTTTGCCGCAACGTCGGCCGCTGCCGCGCGGAACTGTTCGGCGAAGGCGGACCACTTGGCCGTTTCATTCGGCTTCTTCGTATCGGCGACATAGAGCTTGGCGTTCTCGGCGATGAGGGCCATCGTGGCCGCATGGCCGGCCGCCTCTTTGGCCCGTTTGTCAAGGTGACGAATGGCATTCTTGAGCTTGACGTTGACGTTGGGCACTTGGTCTTTCATCAGGTTTTTGAGCGCGGCGATCTTGCCCCACTTTACGTCGCCAGCGGCGGCACCTTGCAGTGACGCCTTGAGATCCGCCACCGCGGCTTTCGTGCCGGCAAAATCCTTCGCTTCGCCCAGCTTGTGCGCGGCGGCGATGACCGCTTGCGCGTGCGGCTTGACCGCGTTGTCCTGGTCGTGCAGCGCCAAGGCGGTCGCCACCAGGGCAATCGTGTTGGCGTCGCGGAGGAAGCGGTCCTCGATTTGCGCCTTGTACTCGTCTTCGTCGGCAACCGCCTTTTCCACGTCGGCAACGATGAAGTTCAACTCGTAAGAAAGATCTTCGGCAGAAGCGATCGAGGAAAACTTGGGCGTGGCGCCGTCATCCGCCGCGCTGGAGGATGGCGAGGCGTCGTTGCGGCCATTGGCTTCAACGTCCGCAAGACAGAGGCCAACAAGACTGGCGGTCGCCACTAGTTCGAACAAACCAACGAAACGTGTCATCTTTATCTCCTTTTCAGAAAAAATAGTTTAGTGCGCGCTGGAGTTCCCCTTTCGGCGGAATGCCGGCTAAAGCCGGTACTCCAATACGCACCCCTTTGCTGTGCCGCCGGAATCCGGCTAGAATAACACCCATTCAATTGGATTGCAAACGATGGCGAATGTCACCTACAAGGATGCCGGCGTCGACCTGGATGTCTATCGGCAGTCGATGGCCCGGCTGCCCAAGCTCCTGAACCGCACATACAGCCCGCGCGTGCTGCCGCTGGACGGCGGCTTTGCGGGACTTTTCAAGCTCGATTTCGCCAACCGGCTCTTCGCCCGCAATTATGAAGACCCGGTTTTGGTCTCCTGCTCCGACGGCGTCGGCACAAAACTCAAGGTTGCTTGCGCCGTCGGCCGGCATACGACGGTCGGAATCGACCTGGTGGCAATGAGCGTGAACGACGCCTTGTGTTGCGGCGCGGAGCCATTGTTCTTCCTCGATTACGTCGCCATGCCCAAGGACGATCCCGTAATGCTGGAGCAGATCGTGCAAGGCGTGAGCGATGGCTGCATCGAGGCCGACTGCGCCTTGCTGGGCGGCGAGACGGCCATCTTGCCCGACCTTTATGCGCCGGGCGATTACGACCTGGCCGGCTTCTGTGTCGGCGTGGCCTCGCGGAGCCAGATTATCGACGGCCGCGCGATCGCCGCCGGTGACGCCGTGCTCGGCCTCGCCTCCAGCGGCCTGCATTCCAACGGCTATAGTCTCGCCCGCAAGATCGCCTTCGACGTCGCCGGGCACGCGGTGACCGATCACGTCGAGGAATTGGGCACAACGGTCGGCGACGCCCTTTTGACGCCCACGCGGATTTACGTCCGTCCGGTGCGGAAGGTGCTGAACCACTACCGCGTGAAGAACGTCGTACACGGCATTGCCCACATCACGGGCGGCGGGCTTCACGAGAACCTCGCCCGCATCGTGCCGGAGGGCGTGCAGATCGTCATCGACCGCCGCTGCTGGCCGGTGCCGCCGGTCTTCACCTGGCTCGAGCGGCTAGGCGGGGTCGAGCAGTCTGAGATGGATCAGGTGTTCAACATGGGCATCGGCATGGTGCTCGTGGTGAGCAGCTTCTTTGCCGACAGCATTCGCGAGCAGCTTGCGCGGTCGGGCGTTCCGGCCTGGCAAATCGGCCATGCCGAGAAAGGACGGCAAGGCGTCGTCTGGGGAGATTTGTAACGTCGGCCGTTAACCAAGCAGCCGTGTAGGGTGGGCGGAGCGAAGCGAGTCCCACCAGGAGAACCAAAAAATGGTGGGACTCGCTTCGCTCCGCCCACCCTACGGTTCACTTTCAGATTCCGCAAAACCTTAATTACGGAGGAACGTCATGTTACATGGATTGTCGCGAAACTTTATCGGTTGCCGCCGCTTTAGCACTCGCCTCTTTTCGCCGTTGCTACTTGTCGCCGCGTGTATCGGCGTCCCGCGTCCTGCCGCCGCCGAATTGCCGTTGAAGTACCTTCCCGACGGCTCGAACATGCTCATTGCGGCACATTTCCAAGAGGTCCACGACAGCTCGTTCTATCAAAACATGAAGAAAGAGTTGGCCGACTTCTCGAAAGGCGAAGAGAGCTTTGAAATCGAGACCGGCATCGCTCCGGCAAATCTGGCTCGCGTCATCGTGGCCGGCAACATTGCGGGCAAGGGCGACGAGGGACAGCCGACGATCGTCTTTCAAACTCGCAATGCGGTTACGGCGGACGAAGTGCGTCAGAAAATGAAGCCACGGAGCTACCAAAAAGACTTTAAGATCGACGAAATCAAAGTGGGCGAATACACGATCTACGACCCCACATTTCATTATGCCTTTGCCCAAGCTCCAACAACCACGATGCATGGCCAGGCGTTCGTTGTGGCGGAGAACAACGTGGTCATCGAAAGCCACAACCTGGAAGGCCTGCGCAAGATCCTCGGACGCGGCCGGTCCGCGGAACTGAGCGCGACGATGCAAAACGCGCTGAAGGGCACGGACGAGGCCAAAACGCTCCTCTATGCCATTGATTTGAAGGCCGTCATGGCGGACGACCAGTTCGCCAAAGACCTGCAAAGGCAGTTCGGTCCTCTCTTGGGCGGCGCCGGCAATGTCGAGATGCTCAAGCGATTGGAGAGTCTTTCGCTGGATGGCGGCCTCAGCGGCGATGACGCCGCGCTGCGGGCGACCCTCGTCTGCAAGGACGCCGACACGGCAGCCGGCGCCAAGAGAATGGCCGAAGGCGGGCAGGCAGTTCTGCGGCAGATCGTGCAGGTCATGCCCCGCGCGCCGAAGGAGATCGCTGATTCCATCAACGCCGTCAAGTTCAGCGTCGATGGCGTCAAGCTTCAGGCTGCCGGGCAAGTGAAGGTCGATCCGGTGGTGGCGTGGGTCCGCGCCGAGTACGAAAACACCCGCAAGCAGGCCGTCGAACGAGCCCAGCGGGCCGCCAAGCAGGCCGAGGAATTGCAGCGCCGACTGAACGAAGGCCGTCCCCAGGGCGGCCAGCCGTAACGGCATCCCAAATAATTGTTCGCCCACGCACACTTGTTGGCTCTCGTTACGAACTCGAGATTTTTTTCCGCGCGAGCTGACAAAATGCTTGCGTGTTTTTTCAAGCGATGCTAGCATAACGCTTAATGTTGCTAAAGTGCCTTGCTACAAAGCAGCACGTTTATCAACAGTAAGGCTGTAAGGCGTTTTGCAGCCACTTGGTCAGTAGCCCCATAGCAGGCAGCGTAGTGTCCTGAGCCCTTGATTGCGGCGGATTTCGTTTCTGAGATTCTTGTTGCAATCTTTTTGGGCTCAAACCGCAACTCTCAAGGCGGTTCGCACTGCGCGCCATTCTCGGCTGGGTCGCTCTTCCTTGAGGTTCGTGCTTTGGGATGCTCCGCGTCTGTTGGTGGTTGTTGGCAGTTTCGCGAAGCCTTTTCAATCCATGTGATTCCAAGGAGATTTTGATGTTCAGGGCAAGACATTCAATTGCAACGGCGCAAGTTGCGCCCGTGTTGTTCCTGGTTAGTTGCGCCGCGATGGTACTTTCGGCAATTCCAGCAATAGCCCAGGATATCGCGTATGGTCCGGCCAGTTATTATGTCGCATCGACAACCGGCGCGGGATCTGGTGTTCCAACTGTTACTGGATATAGCGGAGCGGGGCTCACCATCGTGCCAACCTTTACGGCCAATTTCGTCGCGGATTTCGGCGCCAATGCCGCGGCGGCAGAGAATGCTTGGATGGCAGCCGCTCAAGTTTACATGAACAATTTCAGCGATCCGATCCACATCAACATCACCGTGGATGCGGTGACCGGTACTGGCGTCTTTGGCGAAAGCAACACCGGCCTCAATGGGTACAGTTACACGACCCTGCGCAATGCCGTTGTGGCGGATGCAACAACCACGGACGACGCCACGGCAATTGGCGGTGGCGGCTCGGTAACTGTGGCCAACTCTGGGGGCGCCGTCTGGTGGGTGTCGCGCGGCGAGGCGAAGGCCCTCAAACTAATTGCCGACGACGGCAACAACGATGGCACGACGACGTTCGGCGCGGGAAATCCGTTCAGTTTCTCCGGCGTCCCGCCGGGAGGAACCTACGATTTCCAGGGCGTTGCCGCGCATGAAATCGCCGAAGTCATGGGGCGCTTCGGGCTCAAAGGCGGCACCGTTGGCAGTTTCACCAATTCGTACAGTTTGGTGGACGACTTTTCCTACACGGGTGGCGGGGCCAAGTTTGTGGCAGGGGGGCCGAATGCCTGGTTCTCCATTGATAACGGGACGACGCTGCTCAAGGAGTACAACGATTGGACTTCCAACGGCCTCGACTCCCGCGATTGGGCGTCTGGATTCGGCAACGATTCGTTCAATCAATTCAGCAATTCCGGCGTTGTGAATCCCGTTTCGGATGTGGACCTGCGGGAGATGGACGTAATCGGGTACGACCGCGTCGCGGTGCCCGAACCTTCCACACTGGCGCTGCTCGGCGCCGGCGCTCGCACTTTATGCCGTCCGACGGAGACGAAGGGCCGGCCAAGCGGCCTGATCGCCAGTTTTGAACAAATCGAGACGATTGGCCCCGACTCTTTTGTCGGGGCCAATCGCGTTTCCGCAACGCCAATACGATGGCCGACGCAAGCGTCAGGGCTAAACGGTGCAACCATTCCGCGCAGAACCACGCTCGGCGGCCTACGCAAGCCACTTCGCCACATCCTTCGCCCAGTACGTCAGAATGATCTCCGCTCCGGCGCGGTGGATCGCGGTAAGCGTTTCTAGAACGACTGCCCGCTCGTTGACAATTGTTCGCCTACGAACATTTGTTGGCCCTCGTTACGACTTCCGGAATTTCTCAAAACAAATCGACAAAATGCTTGCGAGTTTTTTCAAGCGATGCTAGCATGACGCCTAATGTTGCTAAAGTGCCTTGCCACGAAGCAGGACATTTATCAACAGTAAGGCTGCAAGGTGTTTTGCAGTCGCTGACGCAATAGCCCCATAGCAGGCAGCGTAGTGTCCTGAGCCCCTCGGTCGCGGCGGATCTCATTTCCGAGATTCTTGTTGCAATCCCTTTGGGCTCAAACCGCAACTCTCAAGGCGGTTCGCACTGCGCGCCATTCTCGGCTGGGTCGCTCTTCCTTGAGGTTGTGGAGTAGGGATGCTCCGCGTTTGTTGGCAGTTCCGTGAAGCTTTTCAATCCATGTGATTCCAAGGAGATTAGATTAAGATGTTCAGGGCAAGACATTCAATTGCAACGGCGCAAGTTGTGCCCGTACTCTTCCTTGTTGCTGGCGCCGTGGTGGCTCTTTCGGCGATTCGCGCAAAAGGCCAGCCAATTCCCTATGGTCCTGACAGCGGCATTGCCAGTAGCGTACCAACTGTATCGGGATCCGACGTTGGAACCCGCACAGGGTCCATTGGTCCGGCAGGTCTCACCATCGTCCCGACGTTCGACCCCTCGATCACCAGCCTTCCCGGCGCTGCCGGCGTTGAAGCAGCGATCAACGCTGCGATCAGCGCCGTCGAGGCGAATATCACCTCGCCCAACAACATCACCGTTCCCATCTACTTCACCAACGGGGGGGGTTGGGCGAGAGCGACACCGGCTACTATGCGCTGAGCTACTCTAATTATTACAACGCGTATCAAGCGGTGGCCACGTCACCCAACCAGATGACGGCACTCGCTTCCCTAGGAACGGCTCCGGGCCCGAGTACGCCGAACCCGGTCAATGGCACCTCCAACGTGATCATTACGTCGGCCGAGGGCAGGAACCTCGGTTTCAACACTCCTGGTTTTGTTACAGTTGGATCGGGAACTTACGACTCGGAAATCTCTTTGAATACGTCGATCACATACCCGCCACAACCCAACAATGGCAGCAACTACGGTCTCCAGGCCGTGGCAAATCACGAGATTGATGAGGTTCTCGGAACCGGTGGCGCCGGCTCGACCATCGGCGGCACCGGCTTCTTCGCAGCCGGCGTCGGAGATCTGGACCTCTATCGCTACACCGCGGCGGGCGTCCGCAGCTATTCGACCACGCAGACGACGAGCCCTTACTCCTACTTCTCCATCAATGGGGGCACCACGGTCCTGTCGTACTTCAATCAAACTTCAGGGGCCGACTACGCGGATTGGCTCAGCAATCCCATCCCCGGGGGCTTTCAGCCCTCAGGTACAGGATGCGTTCGGCCAGCCCGGCACCGATCCGGCCTTGGGGGTGAATGAGGTGGCGGCCTTGTCCGCGATCGGCTATGGGAGCGCGGTCCCCGAGCCCTCCACGCTCGCCCTCCTTGGCGTGAGTGTCATCGGGCTGATCGGCTGGGCGCGGCGTCGTCGCCGAAGCTGAACCTGGCTGCGAAAGCCGAATCGTGCAACAAGCCCCGCCGGACCACACCGGCCGGGCTTTTTCATGCGCTGCCCGGCGGTTTGCCCGACTCCACATGCTATTGCCACATCCTTCGTTGAAGAGCACATCGCGGCGATGCACTGCGCCGGCGCTATCGCCATTCTCGCCGTCCAGCGGAAGCGAAGCGCTGGCCAAACGATCTAGTGTAGTGTCTCAGAATTGGCGAAACTTATAATGGCAAATTGCGAAGGCTGGGTGGCACGCTACGCCGTTAACCCTTTTTGATAGAGATGAAAATTGGTCTTGATGCGTTAGCCATTTTCTGGGATTTGCGTAGTTTACCACAACTCGCACCCCGAAAGGAATCGGCGATGACGCATCAAGACCAAGGACGGAATGGCTTGGTATGTTCTCACGCTCACGACTTGCACAACGTACTGCGGTGGCTTTTGGTGGGCGTCTCCTTGAGCGGGATCGCGTTTCGGGCCGAATGCACTTGGACGCCGGAGACGCTTGGTTTTCGCGGCCCTGCTTTGGGCGTGGTCGGACGAAAAAACGCTCGTCGAACGGTTCGCGCACCGCACGCAAGATTATCATCAATCGCTACGGCGAGCAACAGGAACCCGCGGGAAGTTACCAGGCATTCATCAAGCTGCTGCGAAAATGGACCGAGCCCTTGCGGGCACTGTTGCGCCGGCCTTTCGCCAGCGGATGATGCAAACGCTCGCCGCGCGTCTGGAAGGTCGAAGGTTGGATGGTGTTTGCCGTCGACGGCAGCCGCGTGGACGTGCCCCGCACCCGCAAGAACGAAGAACGTTATTCGCCCAAGTCAAAGCTGTCGCGCGAGGCACAAAAGCGTCGCCGCCAGCCGCCAGCGTCGGCGGCAGCGAGCAGGAAGCCCGCGAGCGCAAGGCCAACATGCCGCGGATTTGGCTGACGTTGCTGTGGCACGTCGGATCGGGACTGCCCTGGGACTGGCGGACCGGTCCTTCCGACAGCAGCGAACGCGGACACTTTGCAGGAGATGCTCGCCTCGGTGCCTGCGGGATCGTTGCTGACCGCCGACGCGGGTTTTGTGGGCTACGAGTTGTGGAAAACGATTCTCGACGCCGGCCATCAATTTCTGGTGCGTGTGGGCAGCAATGTGAAGTTGCTCAAGAAGCTGGGCTATGCCCGCGAGCGCGACGGGTTGGTGTATCTTGTGGCCGGACCGGGCCGCAAAAAAGCGTTTGCCGCCGCTGGTGCTGCGACTGGTCGTGGTGGACGGAGGCAAGCATCCGGTCTATCTGGTGACGAGCGTGATCGATCCGCGGGAATTGTCCGATGCACAGGCCGCGGAAATCTACGGCAGGCGTTGGGGCATCGAGGTTTACTATCGCCACTGCAAGCAGACCTTCGAGCGTCGCAAGCTCCGCAGCCAAAACCCGGACAACGCGATGGTGGAATTGCACTGGTCGTTGTTGGGAATGTGGGCGATGGGCCTGCATTCGCACCACGTCTCGTGGAACAAGGCATTGCACCACAGCGTATCAGCTTTGCAGGAGTATGGCGAGCCTACCGCAGGCCGATGAGGGAATACAAAGGCTTTCCTGGTCCAGGCGAAAAGCTGAAGGATCTGATGGACCTCGCCATCATTGATCCGTACATAAGGAAAAATAAAACCAGTCGTGACTATCCGCGAAAGAAACAAGAACACGCCGCGGGCTCTCCCGTAATCCGCAGGGCTACGGTATTGCAAGTCAAAACCGCGCAACGACTAACAGAAGAACACGAAAAAGGGTTAACGGCGTAGGGTGGCACGCAATGCCATTTCCGAATCAGGTTAGTTTTTGGTCGTAAGTTTTTGTTATGACTGACTTTGCAGCAACAACTTGCCGCGGCAAATCGCCTGCGAAATCGGTCGTGCATGAAAAAGCCGTTCCGCCAATGATAGGGGCTTACCATCCAAAACCCTATCACGGAGGAACGGCAAATGACGCACGCAAGGACGCGAGCGCGCCAGCGACGGCGGGCCAAGTCGCTGATTGGTTCGATGCGGGATTTTCTCACGCCGGAGGTTTTCAAGCAAGCCCGAAATGCCGCGATACGAAGGAAATCGCCCCGCTGGGACATTCACCCTCTGTTGTCGATTCTCTTGTTGACGACTTACTGCTCCGGCGACAGCCTGCCGGAGAAGTTCGAGGCCGCCAAGGCATTCTACGTGGCCTGTTGCCCGAAGAGGAAACGCCCGGGAAAGTCCTTTGCGGGATTCCAGAAGGCCGTTGCCAAACTTCCCATGCCGGTCCTGCGGGCATTGGCGACGGGAATTCGCGGCCGCTTCCAAGCGGTCTTCCACGAGCGCTGGAAGGTTGGCGACTTTATTCCCTTCGGCTGCGACGGCACGCGGCAGAACTGTCCGCGCACCGAGGAACTGGAACGACGACTGGGCAGCGGCGGCAAAGAGGGCTCTTCGCCCACGATTTGGAATACTTCGATTGTCCACCTCACGCTGGGCGTTCCCTTTTGCTGGCGATTGGGCAAAGGCAGCAAGCCCAGCGAGCGCAGCCATTTGATCTCGATGCTGTCCTTGCTGCCCACGGCGGCGTTGATCGTGGCCGACGCGGGATATGTCGGTTACGAAGTCATGGCGACGATGCTCAGCAAGGGAGTGTTCTTCCTCATCCGCATGTCTTCGATGGCAACTTTCTACACCGAGAGCAAGGAGCCGTTGGAAGAGTTCCGCGAGGGGATCGTTTACTATTGGCCCAAAAAACAGCAGAAGGAAGGCAAGCCGCCGTTGCGGGGACGCTTGCTGCGAATCCACAGCGTCCGCCACAAGGCCGACGTGTGGCTGTTTACGAACGTGGAAGATCCCCAGCAGTTGTCCTTGGAAATGGCCGCTACCTGCTATCGCTGGCGATGGGAAAACGAAGGATTTTTCCGGACCTACAAGCGGACCCTGAAGAAAGCGACATTGATGAGCCGTACCGTGGCCCAGGTTCATCGCGAGGCGGAAGCCTCGATGATCGCCACGCAGTTGCTCCTTTGCCAAGGCGCGCTGGCCATGCCCGCGGCGGCCAAGAACGGTCTTCCCGCGATGTGCAGCCCCCGCGGCGTATTGCTGGAGGCACGCCGCGACATCTCCGCCCGAAAGGAACCCAAGGAGCCCTTTGCGGCACGGATCGCGCGGGCGGAACGCGAACGACGCGAGCGCACCAGCGCGAAGGAAAAACGCGAATGGCCGCGACGCAAGCCACATCGGCCGCCACATCCGCCCCTTTTGCTGATGCTGACGGACGAACAAAAGATCATACTCCATAATCAGTTACAAGCAGTCTGATCACTAAATTGGAAATGGCATTGGGTGGCACGTCCCTGAGCTTGCGAAGGGCGTGGCGCAACGTCAAACACGCCCTTCGCTGGAAGCTCAGGAACGTGCCACCCACATTGTTTCGATGCCTAAGTTCGCGGCATTACACCACGAAGCAGATTGACAGTGACCGGGCCTTCTCCTAGAATCCGCGCATGACCGAAACCGCGACTCCTTCTCCTGAAGACCTCGCCGCCGTCGCGCCTGTAAGGCAGCCTACGACCGCATCCGCGCGGACCTGTCTGCGGTAATCGTCGGCCAGGGCGAGGTGATCGAACAGGTGCTCATCGCCATCCTCGCCCAAGGCCACGCGGTGCTGGAAGGCGTGCCGGGCGTGGCGAAGTCGCTCTTGCTCAGGTCCCTGGCCGAAGCGGCGCAGCTCAGCTTCAAGCGGATTCACTGCACGCCCGATCTCCTGCCGGGCGATATTGCCGGCACGCAGATCATTCACGAGGACACCGAGTCGCGGCGGCATTACCAATTTCAGCCCGGCCCGGTGTTCGCGAATCTGGTTCTGGCCGACGAGATCAATTGCACGCCGCCCAAGACGCAAGCGGGACTCTTGGAGGCGATGCGCGACCGCCGGATCACCTCTGCCGGGCAGGAATACAAACTGCCCGAACCCTTCTTCGTGCTGGCTACGCGGAACCCGCTGGAGCAGGAGGATTCGTACCCATTGCCCGCGGCACAGCTCGATCATTTCCTCCTATACATCAAGACCGATTATCCGAAGCCGGCCGAGGAATGGGAAATCGCCCGACGGTTCACGTCGAGCCCGCCGGGCCGGATCCCAGCGGCGCTTAACGGCGAGGACGTGCTCGAATTGCAGAGGCTCGTCGAGCGGCTGCCGGTGAACGAACAGGTGCTCGGCTATGCATGGGCGCTGGTCCGCGCCACGCGGCCCGGCACGCCGGAAGCGGCGGCGTTCGTCAACAAGTGGGTCGCCCACGGCGCGGGGCCGCGCGGCCTGCTGGCGCTCATCACCTCCGCCAAGGCACGCGCTGTCCTCCACGGCCGCGCCCTGGCCACCATCGGTGACATTCAATGTCTAATAAAGCCCGCCTTGCGACACCGCATCGCCGGCAACTTCGCCGCACAGGCGAGCAATCTCGATAGCGATCGCTTGATTGATATTCTTTTGGAGGACGTTGCGTCGGATGTGATTTACCAGCCGCCGATGGGGTAGCTTATCACTTCAATCCAATCCTCAAACCAAACGTCTCCTTGATCTCCAACAGTGCCTCGGCGTTCCCGCGGGCGTCGTCCACGGGATGGTGCGTGTGCCGGGTCTTCCGCAGGTGCTTGAAGTGGACGTGCATGTCCTTGACCACGCCCTTGTAAAGTGAGCCGAGGTTCGTCGAACTGAAGCCGAACGGGTTGCCGCCCAGGAAGTGATGGAAATACCAGTTGATGAACTGCCAGTCGAAACCGTTGTTGTCCGAAATGAATTTTGGCTGGCCCTTGCTGACCGAGCGAATCCAATCGCCAAACTGCCGCATAACGGCCGCCGGTTCATCGAAGGCCACCGTCTCCTCGCGCGTGAAGCCGCTCACGGCCAAGGCATCAGGAATCCACGTCTCCGAGATCGGCCGCAGCTTGCCGTAGAACGTCCTATCCAGCGCCGCTTCCACTACGATGGCCCCGAAGCAAACCATCGAGTAATCGCCCGGTATCGGGCCGTCCGCTTCGATATCGACCATGATGTAGGTCATAGGTGCTATTTTCACGCATGAATGCGAAACAAGATTTCCTCACTTGCGATTCTACCTCGATCGGGCCGGGTCAACAATTCACTCGCATAAATGGCGCTGCAATGGTCCCTCGCAAAAGTGCCACCCATCGCTGCATGCGCGACACTTTTGCAAAGTGAGTGAAGTACGCTGCCACTAAAGTGTGCAGCGAATGCAAGCTATGCTAGAGAAACAACTCGCGACTCCAAATCCATCACAAAAAAGTTTCGCAATCGCGCCTTCCGCACATGACCTTATAGATCGCTAACTTGCTCGCCGCGGTCTATTCCGGTAAGATCGTTGTAACGACATTTGAAACCGAAGGACAATAATGACGCATCCTTGGCACGACGTGACGCCCGGCCGCAACCTGCCGGGGGAGTTTACCGCCGTGATCGAGATCCCAATGGGGTCCACGGTCAAATACGAATTGGACAAACCCACCGGCCTTCTCAAGGTCAACCGCATGTTGTACTCGGCCGTCTATTACCCGGCTAATTACGGGTTTATCCCGCAAACGCTCGCCGAGGACGGCGACCCGCTGGACGTATTGGTCCTGTGCCAGGAGCCGGTTGACCCGCTGACAATCCTCAGCGCGCGGGCGATCGGCTTGATGACGATGCTGGACAGCGGCAAGCGGGACCATAAGATCGTGGCCATTTGCCCCGATGACCCGATCTACGCGGTTTACAATGAGGTCAGGGATCTGCCCGCGCCGCGGCTGAGCATGCTGCGGCGGTTCTTTCAGGACTACAAGGCCCTGGAAGACAAGTTGGTGGAGGTGGACGACTTCCTGCCGGCGTCGGCGGCCCATCCCGTAATCGAAAACGCCCTGAACGCTTATACCGAGCAGCGGCGGAAAGGATTCAACCTGAAGGATTAAGGATGCCCGTGCATTTCAGACTGCCCGCGATGCGAACGATTGTTGCCGCCGCGCGATTGGCAATTTCAATAGTCGCGTTGACGACTGCCGCGATGGCGGCCCCGCCGCACACAGGGGCGGCGGCGCCGCGCTCGTCGGCCAAGTCCGTGCTCCCGGTCACAATCAGCGCTCCGCGGCTCGGACTCGGCACGCCGGTCTTCGACCAGATCGTGAACGACGCCTTGAAGGCCCGGCACATTCCCGGCGGGGCGCTGGCCATCGTCAAGGACGGCAAGCTGGTCGTCGCGCGAGGCTACGGCTTGGCCGATATAAAGACGCACGAGCCGGTCTCGCTCGACACGCTCTTTTCCTCTGCCAGCATCACGAAGACGATCACCGCCGTGGCCGCGCTGCGGCTTGTCGATCAAGAAAAGCTTCTCGCTGGACGCTAGCGTGTACGCGGTGTTGGACAAGCCCCGCCCAGTGAACCGCGCCGCCGTCGATCCGCAGGTGGAAAAGATCACCGTGCGGCAGCTATTACAGCACGCGGGCGGATGGAACGCAAAACTGCACGGCAACGTCTTGGGGCAAACGAAGAAGATCGCCCGGCTGACTGGCGAAAAGAGCCCGCTTTCCGCCGATATCGTGACCCGCTACGGCCTGAGCCAGCCGCTGGACTTTGCCCCCGGCAGCGCCAGCCACTACTCGAACTTCTCCTATTTTCTCGCCAAGCGGGTCGTGGAACGGGCGGCCCGGCAGCCCTACGAGACCTACGTCCGCCAGCAAGTCCTTGCGCCCTTGGGCGTCAACGACATGCGGTTGGAGCAGCTTGCCCCGGCTTATTCCGCGCACGAGGCCCATCGCTACCACGGCGACGGGAAGGAAGTGCCCGGCGGCCACGAAACGATCGCCGCGCCGGCGGGGAACTGGCTGGCGACCGTCGCCGACATGGCCCGCTTCGCCGCGGCGACCAGCGCCGGCGGCGGCAATCCGCTGCTTTCAGAAAATGCCCGTCACGAGATGTTTGCCATGCCCTCGCCACCCTTGGGAAAGCGCAAGAGCGGCGCGCATGTCGGGCTGGGCTGGGATGTCGTTCGCGAGGGGAGCGACGGCCTCGAATATCACAAGAGCGGCAGTTCGGCCGGCGTTCGCACGTACGTGGAACACTGCGGCAGGGACATCGACTGGGTCTTGCTGCTGAACTCCGACGGCACGCCCGACGGCCAGATTCCGGCCGTCACGCGGCTGGTCGAGCAGCTCCGCCGAGCGATCGACGCCACGCTGCAATGGCCCGACCGCGACCTCTTCCAAAACAGCCCGGCGGTGGCGAAGCAGTAGCCGGTGGCGAATGTTCGCCGCTGCGTCCGTATTCAGGTGACCTCCCGTTTTCAGGTCCTGCGTACACAGTGATGTCCCCTAAAGTTCGTCGTCGCAGTTGACTCTGTAGTTAATCACAAATGCGCAAGCGCCTCCTCGAAAAACCGTTCATGCTCGCGGACCGCTTCCAGGTCGTTGAACAACACGTCGCTCCGTTCGGCGATCCGCTCCGTGACGTGCCGGCGATAGGCGCGGTCGGTCGCCACCTGCACCGCCTTGCTCACGTAATCCTCCGGCGTTGAGGCAACCAATTCCTCGAATTGCATTTTTCGATAGAAACCGAGCGCCATCCGGCCCGGCATGAGGTCCGTCGGCAGCGTCACCAGCGGCAAGTTGAAGGAGAAAATGTCGTAGCAACTGCTGCCCGCGCCGAAGTTGAGCGGATCGAGAACCGCGTCGGCAAGACACAACAATCGACAGTATTCGTCAAAAGGCTGCGTCAACAGGAACACGATCCATTCGCTCGCTTGCGGAATCCGACGAGAAAACCGCTGTTCGAGCAGCCGCGCCACCTGGCCGCCGCGGTCGCGCATTAGCACGATCAACGCGCGGGAATCGGCCGCCAAGATACCGGCCATTATGGAATCGAATTCCGGATGCAGCTTCAACGGGTTCTGGAAGCAGAGGTACAAGTGCCGTCCGTCGGGCAATCCAAATTCGGCGCACCGGGCGGGCGGCCGCGGCCGCAAACGACTTTGATAGCGGAACAGCGTCCGCGACATCCAGAGGCGCTCGGTGTATTGCTCCCCGCTCCCCTCGCCCTCTGGCCGGGAATCAGGATGTGCCACCCTTGCCAGCAATGCCCAATTCCTGGGCGTGCGGCTTCACGCATCGATGACGAACTGGATATGGCTATCCATATCCGCGCCGAGCAGTTCGATGCTGTTTTTGATGATCTCGCGATCCACCTTGGCCGCGAACGCCTTGTCCTTGAGCTTTTTCTTCACGCTCTTGGGCTCAAGCGTGGCAATGCCCTCCGGCCGCACGAGGCAGCACGCGATAACGAAGCCGGTCAATTCGTCACAAGCCAGCAGGCCCTTGTCCATTATCGTCTTCGCGGGCAAGCCCCAGGCGGTCTGATGAAAGGAAACGGCGTAAGCGATCTCCTCTTCGCCTTGCTCGCGCAGCCAGTCGACGATCCGCCGTGGATGGTCTTCGGGCCATCGGTCGTAGTCGGCGTCATGAATCAGGCCGGTGACCGCCCAGGTATCTGAGTCGCCGCCGAATCGGCTTGCTGCCGCCCGCATGACGATCTCCACGGATCGGGCGTGCGTGAGCAGCGACGGATTCGTCGTCCAGGCGTGGAGTTGTTCGAGAGCTTGTTCGCGCGTGATGGGCATGGCGGTCATCCTTTCCGATTGCGGCATTGCATGAAGTATTTTTGCACGAAGGCGACGCATGGCTGCCCGTCGGCGGCCAATTGGGCAAGCGGGCAGCGGGCGATTTCGCTTTTTCCAACGCGGCCTTGGTGCGAGTGACGACACCTTCCGCGACATCCTGCTCAATGTCGGCCTGCGTCAGTCCGAAGCAGGCGCAAATGGGCGCGGTCGGGTCTTTGGGATAGACGGGCCGGTCCAGTGCGGCCGCGAGTACCGATCGTTCCAGCCCATCAAAGTAGACCACGCGGCATTGTGGCGAAGGGCAGAAGTTGACCGGCTCGGCCAACCCGCTCCGCTGTTCGTCCGTAAGATACGACTTCAATGCCTCCGCGCCGACTGCATCGCCCTTGGAACCGCAGCGCGGGCAGTAGTCGGCCGTTTGGTCAGGTTCTCGGACAAAGGCTTTATTCATGGGTGAATCCGCTTGCGCACTGCCGATCGTAGCGATGCTCGTGAAGGAATTGTACAATAGGGCACCAGAATCTGCGAGGATGGCTCGGTTCTCGCGATTCCCAAGTGCCATCCATCAACGCCAAATGGAGACTTCCAATGCTCCCAAATTTCTGCCGTATATCGTTTATCGCCCCGGCAATAGTTTGTATCGTCGCCGGCCGCGCGATCATCGTCTATGCTGACCCGCTGGAGATCGGCAGCCCGGCGCCCGCTTTCCAGTTGCCGGGCGTGGACGGCAAGACCTACAGCTTGGATTCATTCCGCGACGCCGATATCCTGGTCGTCGTCTTCACATGCAACCACTGCCCCACCGCCCAGGCCTATGAAAGCCGCATCCAACAACTTGCGGCGGACTTCAAGGACAAGAAGGTCGGCGCTGGTTGCCATCTCGCCCAACGATCCCAAGGCGCTCCGACTCGACGAACTGGGCTATTCCGACCTGGGAGACAGTTTCGACGACCTGAAGACCCGGGCGAAGGAAAGGAACTTCCAGTTCCCATACCTTTACGACGGCGACAATCAGAAGGTCTCGCGGGCATACGGTCCGGTCGCCACACCACACGTTTTCATCTTCGACCGCCAGCGAAAGCTCCGCTACCAGGGCCGGATCGACAACTCCGAAAAGCCTGCGCGGGTCACTTCGCATGACGCCCGCAATGCCATTGAGGCTTTGTTGGCAGGTAAGCCCGTTCCCGTCGAGACGACAAAGGTTTTCGGCTGTTCTACCAAATGGTCCGAAAAGCGCGATTCGGTCAAGACTTCGCTGGATAAGTTTGCCCAAGAGGATGTTTCGCTGACGCTTATCGACGAGAAGGGCATTCGGGCGCTGGTGAAGAACGACAGCAAGAAGCTCCGCCTGATCAACGTCTGGGCGACCTGGTGCGGCCCGTGCGTGGCGGAACTGCCCGAGTTCGTCACCATGAACCGCATGTATCGTCATCGCGATTTCGAGCTGGTCACCATTTCGGCCGACTCGCCGGAAGACAAGGATAAAGCCCTCGAAACGTTGAAGAAGAAGCAGGTCGCGGCAAGCAATTACCTGTTCTCGGGCGACGACAAGTACAAGCTCATGGAGGCCGTCAACGAAAAGGCCGCCGGCCCCGTCCCGCACACGATTCTGGTCGCGCCGGGCGGGAAAGTGCTTTACCGCAAATCAGGCCCGTGCGAACCGCTGGCACTCAAACGGGCGATCGTGGAGTATTTGGGACAGACGTACAAGTAACGCCTTACGCGACCTTCCCCTTCACCCGCTTAAACGCCTCCACCGCGAACTCCAAATCCTCGCGGCTATGCACCGCGGAGACCTGCGTGCGGATGCGGGCCTTGCCGTGCGGCACGACCGGATAGAAGAAGCCGATCACGTACACACCTTCGGCCAGCAGCAACTCGGCCATCTTCGCGGCGAGCACGGCATCGCCCAGCATGATCGGCGTGATCGGATGCGTGCCGGGCATGATTTGGAAACCGGCGTCGGTCATCGCCTTGCGGAACCAGGCCGTATTGCCCTCCAGCTTGTCGCGAAGCTCAGTCGAGCGCGTGAGCAGTTCGAGCGACTTCAACGAGGCAGCCACGATCGGCGGCGGCAAGGAGTTCGAGAAAAGATACGGCCGCGAACGCTGTCGCAGGATTTCGACAATCTCCCGCCGCGCGCAGGTGTATCCGCCGCTGCCGCCGCCCAGTGCCTTTCCTAAAGTGCCCGTCAGCACGTCGATTCGGCCGGTTACGCCGTGATATTCAGGCGTGCCGCGCCGCCGCGCCCATAAAACCTACGGCATGCGAGTCGTCAACCATCACCAGCGCGTCGTAGCGGTCGGCCAATTCGCAAATCGTCGGCAGGTTGGCGATCGTGCCGTCCATTGAAAACACGCCGTCGGTGGCGATCAACCGGAATCGAGCAGTCTTGGCCTCTTGCAGCTTGGCCTCCAGATCGGCCATATCGTTATTGCGATAGCGATACCGCTGGGCCTTGCAGAGCCGCACGCCATCGATGATCGAAGCATGGTTCAACTCATCGGAAATCACCGCGTCTTCGGCCGCGAGGATCGTCTCGAACAGGCCTCCGTTGGCGTCCCAGCAGGAGGAATAGAGGATCGTGTCCTCGCAGCCGAGGAACTCAGCCAGCGAGCGTTCGAGGTCCTTATGCAATTGCTGCGTGCCGCAGATGAAGCGCACGCTCGCCATGCCGTATCCCCAGCGGTCAACCGCCTCGCGAGCCGCCGCACGGACATCGGGGTGATCGGCCAGACCAAGGTAGTTGTTGGCACACATGTTGAGCAAATCATTGCGGCCCGAGACGCCAATATGTGCCCGCTGAGGCGACGTTATTACTCGTTCACCTTTATAAAGGCCGGCCGAGCGGATTTGCGAAAGCTGGTCATTAAGGAATTCTTTGACGCGATCGTAAGGCATTGGTTTGTTCCTTAGCAAGCATCCGGCACGCCAAGCGCAATCGCTTAGTCACCGGAACATATAAGCTTCAAATTGCGATCTTTCGCATAATCAATTAACCAAAGGAGCCGTTGAATAAGCTCACTCATTTTGTCCCGCTGAACCTCGGACCAGCTCTCGGTTTCGATGGCGGCTTCCGCCCCGTTCCAACCGATCAGCACTTGCCATCGATCCGGTTTGCGGGCCACATCTTCCGCAGCCGTTCTAAGTTCGGTTTCAAGGCGGTGCAACTGGTAGCCAGCGATTTCGCCGCCGCCGTAGAGGTCGATCAATTCCGATTGGTAAGTTACATTTGCGCCTTCAAAGTAGCGGTAGAGAAACCAATAGTAACCATCGCTTTCCAACAGCACGCTCCGTTCGTGGGGATGTGCGGGATGCGCCTGCCAACTCTCTGCGACGAAGATGTATGCAGCCATTTTCTATGCACCGTTGAATTAACTTCTACTCAAGCTGAAATTGTGGGCCTTCGCTCGCAGGACTCGCTTGTCCCACTCTACAATTATCGCACGAAGGCCAATCAACCTTCCTTCCACGTAAGCACAACCTTGCCCGACTGACCTGACCGCATGGCGTCAAAACCTTTTTGGAAGTCGGTGAAGTGGAACCGGTGGGTGACGATTGGGCTAAGGTTCAAGCCCGATTGGAGCATGACGGTCATCTTGTACCACGTTTCGTACATCTCGCGGCCGTAGATGCCCTTGATAGTGAGCATGTTGAAGATGACGGTGGGCCAGTCGATGGCCAGTTCCTTGGTGGGAATGCCGAGCATGGCGATCTTGCCGCCGTGGCACATATTGTGGAGCATGTCGCAGAAGGCCTGCGGATTGCCGGACATTTCCAGCCCGACGTCGAACCCTTCCTTCATTCCCAACTGCTCCTGGCGCCAGGCGATGCTGTTCTTGCTCACGTCGACCGCCAGCGTCGCGCCCAACCGCTTGGCCAGGTCCAGCCGATAGGGATTGACGTCGGTCACCACGACGTATCGAGCGCCGGCATGTTTGGCGACGGCCGCGGCCATGATGCCGATCGGCCCGGCGCCGGTAATGAGCACGTCCTCGCCCAGCACGGGGAACTGCAGTGCCGTATGCACCGCGTTGCCGAACGGGTCAAAGATCGACTGCAGGTCGCGGGGAATCGCGGGGTCGTGCAGCCAGACGTTCGTCATCGGCAGCGCGAGATACTCTGCAAACGCGCCGGGCCGATTGACGCCGATGCCTTGCGTGTCTTTGCAAAGATGCCGGCGGCCGGCCAGGCAGTTGCGGCATCGCCCGCAGACCACGTGCCCCTCGCCGCTGACGATGTCGCCTTCATGAAAATCCTTGACGTTGCTGCCGACTTCGACGATGCGGCCCACGAACTCGTGGCCCACGGCCATCGGCACGGGGATCGTTTTTTGTGCCCAGGCGTCCCAATTGTAGATGTGGACGTCCGTGCCGCAAATGCCCGTGCGGAGCACTTCGATCAGCACGTCGTTGATGCCCGCTTCCGGCACGGGCAATTCTTCGAGCCAGAGCCCTTCTTCACGCTTGCTCTTGACGAGGGCTTTCATCGTTTTCATTTTTCGACTCCGTTGTAGGGTGGTGTCGAGCGAGCGCAGACCCACCAATAATTGTCGTTTCACGGTGGGTCTTCGCTGCGCTCGACGCCACCCTACCAATTCACAAATACGTAACCACGAGGAACAACACTGCGTCGCCGTCGCCGAGATTCTCGATCGCATGTGCGACATCAGCCGGATAATGGGCCGAATCGCCGGTGCCCAGCTCGACCGACTCATCCGCCGAACGAACGCGGACCTTGCCCTGCTGCACGGTGAGCAACTCCTTCGCGCCTTCGAAGTGCGGCTCGCTCTTCAGCGCACCGCCCTTGTGGAGCACGATTTCGTAAAACTCGACCGCTTTTTCCAGGTGCAACGGCGAAAGCGTGCGGATGCGGCAGTAGCGGTCCGAGCGGAAGTAGGAACTCTGGTCGTCGGCGCGGATCACGTCCAAGCGATGTGTGACGGTCGGCAGCTCGACCAGCTCGTCCAACGACAGGCCGAACGCCTGGGCGATGCGATAGGCCACGGCGAGCGTGGGGTTCGCGCGGCCGCGTTCGATCTCGCTGAGCATGGAGCGGCTGACGTCGCACGCCGCGGACATTTCCTCCAGCGTCCAGCCCTTCTTGGTGCGCAGGGGCTCGGACGCGGCTACAGAGGACATCGCCCATCGCCTCGCCGGCGCTGGCCGGCTTGGCTCGGACGGGCATCGATTTGCGGCGATTACTGCGAATTCCCATTTCTCTGGCCCGCTTCTCCGGTATACTGGAATATGGTTATACCATATCGGAAACAGTTGTGCAATAGATTGGAAAAGAATTCCGGAATATTGGATGGCATTTCCTCTACGGAAAGCCGCGGTAAATGCAAAAAACAGAGAAAACTCGGGAAGATCGCCGAATTCAACCAGCCGGAGGAGGGGCGGCGTTTTGGGATTGTAGGGAAGGAGACTTACGACGTCGCCGGCCGGCCTTCATCGCAGGATAAGTTCCAAAGCATCACAGGCCCCACGGACGCCGTCCTCTTGCTGTACCCGTTCTCCAATCTCCCTCGCCCGTACCGAGTAGGCCGGATTCCCCAATAGTTGTCGCAATTCGGCCGCCGCGCCGCCCCAGTGTAGCGATGTCGAGGGAGCGTGCGGGCAGTCCCCAGCCGGGCGACGCGCTCGGCATTATCCGGTTGGTCCCACGCCGACGGAACAACCAGCATGGGACACCCGGACCGCATTGCCAGTCCCGTCGTGCCGATGCCGCCGTGATGCACTATAACAGCCGCCCGAGGGAAGAGTTCCGAAAACGGTGCGTAATCGAAGGCGGCGATTCCGGCCGGCAAGTCCGGCAGTCTGTTGCGAGGATCCTGTACGATCAGGACCGCTCGATGCCCCACTAGTTTCGCTGCGGCAACGCTCTGTTCAAAAAACGTTCCAGCGTCCGCCGCCACGGCCGTGCCGAGCGTAAAGACAATTGGCGCCGGTCCGTCGTCCAAGAAACCGGCCAGCGCCGCGGGCAGGCCGGCACCGCCATCATCAAAAGTGGCGAAGCCGCTGATCACGGTTTGCGGCGGCCAGTCGGGCTGTTTGTCGGCGAGCAGCTTCGAGAACGGAGCAAGCACCATCAGCGGAGAGTGGCTGTCGGCAAGCGGATTGCCCTCGATCGTCGGCGGCAGACCGATTTCGGCCCGTAACTGATACCACGGTTTCGCCAGGAATCGCGTCGCCCGTCTGCCGAGCCAGAAGGCCGGCCTCCAGAAGGCCGGACCGAGCAGGCGGAGTTTATTTGACAGCGCCGGGGCGAGCGGAAACACCGAGGGGTCGCAGATCGAAAAGAAGCCGAGCGGAGCCGGCATGGTGGACACCCACGGTACGCCCGTCTTCTCGGCAACAAGCCGCGTGACGTAGGCGGCAAGCGGGTGCGACACCAGCAGGTCGGCCCCTTCGGCCGCCTTCCGCGTGTCTTCATACGATTCGCGCAGGACAGGGAAGAGAATCTCGTTGACAACCCGGATCAACCCCAGGCGGCTCACAATCCGCCGCATAACGGCGGGGTCGGACACGAAGTCAGAGTCCGGCCGCAAGGAGCGATAACCGAGTCCCAACCTTTCAATCTTTTGCCGGTAGCACGGGCTGGTCGCGATGATCGACTCGTAGCCTCGCGCTTGCAAGCCGAGGGCGATTGCGAGATACGGGTGCAGGTCGCCCAGCGAGCCAAAAGTTGTCAGCACGACGCGCTTGCGGCGACCTGTATTTGATTCGTTTTGCTGCACGGCCGTTGGAGTTTACAGCCGAGGTTAACGCGCGTCAATAACTGACGTTGGGTGGGGGCCGACTCACCACTCGACCGAAATCGCCGCCGTGGGCAGCCGTGCCCCAGCCGAGCAGAGCACGAGCTTGTCGTCCGGCCGCAGACTTTTTCCATTTCCGGGGATACCTAGCCAGTTTACGGCAGCAAGAGCCACAGCCGAACACACCGCTCGACCGCAGCCAGTTGATCCGATGGTAAATCACCCAGCTTGCGAATTAGCTTTACCGTCGGGTAGGTGCCGATGCCCTGACCATCAAAGGCCCCATCTTTCAACCACCGAACATTGGACGCGCACTCAAAACGTGTGCCGCGAACACTCGTCGTGTGGGGTACGACCGAAGTAAGTGCTCGCTCGTCATCCTGGAAGGAGATACTCAGAACAAGTGCCGGCCGTACTTTGGCAGCGTAGCCCATATCCGCCAGCCAAACCTCACCGCGTTTCGGCATGGCCAAAATTGGTCTCCTCGTTGTCATACATCGCGAAGAGTTCGGCGCCGGCCGAAGTCAACTCTTCGTCGGTGATTGGACCGGCATCGATTTCGGAGATACGTGCGAGTTCGAGCAGAACAGCATGCCGTTCGGATGGCGGCAATGTGCTGAAAGCGTTAACGACTTGTGCGGCGGCATCACTCATGTGCAGCTCCTTGAATCGAACACGAATACTCCATTATAGCAATTCGTTGGACGGCAAGCCACCGGCGAAAAACGGCTGAGGCCAATGATCCGGGGCCGAAGATCGGAGTCATCCCTTTGTTTCTTTGGAAGGTCCACTTGGCGTGGTGGCTGGCAGACAGGGACCCGGTCGCCACTCGCGAGCCCGACCCGCGCGAAGTCGAATCGGTCCACTGGTGTACGCCCGCGGAAATGGCGGCGCAAAGCGAACTCTTGGACAGCAATCGCGAGTTCTTGCATCTTATCGCCAGCGGCGAAATACGGTTAGAACAATAAACACCGCGCAACCGCAGCGATTATTCGATCTTGGACGCATTGATAATACTAGGTACGTTCCTGTTTCGACTCCCGTTTCGACGCGCAATCTAACATGCTCACGGCGAATGCGTCGCGCTCCATCCCCGAAGGGGATATGTCCCGCAGCCCAGGGTTGGTGCGAGGAACGAGCACCTACCCTGGGCAACCGTTCCCAACCATTCCGCCAACCCCAACGCGCGTTGTGTCCTCGGCGGCGCAGCCCGGACACAACCCCAGGGGTCTGAAAACGGGACATCTCTGATAATTCAACATGGAATGCATAGCAACATACGTTATCACCTACCATCGCCGGAAATCAGTAATGTCCCCTTTTCCGCGCCCTTTTCCGCGCCGTCCGCGCCGACATTTCTTCGCCATCGCCGACCCGCGATGCCCGCCGCCGAGGCGGCAAGCAGAACAATCGTCGCGGGTTCCGGCACCGGGGTCAACGTTGCCACAGCATGAGAACTCTGTTCGTCGGCATTGATCGACGTAAAGACGTAGCCGGCAGGGGGAAGGATAGGCTGCGGCGAGTAGCGGGGAGATGAATCCGTGCCGTTACCGAATTCGCCGAAGTCATTGCTCCCCCACGCCCACAGCGTGCCGTTTGACGATATCGCATAGCTCGTTTGATATCCGGCCGCCACGGCGATGATGCCGTGCAAGTCGGCGGGATCGATTACTTCCGGCGTAAGATGAATCATCGTCGTGCCGTCGCCCAGTTCGCCTTCAGCGTTGAAGCCCCAGGCGTAAACGAAGCCGTCTTGCACGGCGAGGCTGTCGAGGTACCCGGCGGCGATTGCCGTGACGCCGCTGGACAGACTAGTAATCAGGACCGGCGTGGTCCGCTGGGTCGTGGTGCCGTCGCCCAGTTGGCCGTTGGTGTTGTCGCCCCAGGCGTAGAGCCCGCCGTTGGAAATTGCCAAGCTGTGCTTCTGCCCGGCGGCAACAGCGGCAACTCCGCTGGAAAGGCTAGTGATCAGCACGGGCGAGAAGTCGGTCGAGGTCGTGCCGTCACCGACCTGGCCATTGCCATTCCAGCCCCAGCCATAGGCGGCGCCGTCTTTGACTGCCAGGCTGAATTCGTCGCCCGCGGCGATTGCGGTCACGCCGCTGGAGAGACCGCCGACTGCTACGGGTATCGTGCTGGGGGGACCGATTGTGCCGACGCCAAGCTCGCCGTCAGCGTTCATGCCCCATGCATACGCGCCGCCAACTTTAATTGCCAGGCTGTGGTACAGCCCGCCCGCAACCGCCGTCACATCGCTCGTGAGGCCGGTTACCGCGACGGGCACGCTACTGTCGGTCGTCGTGCCGTCGCCGAGCTGACCCCATGCATTGTAGCCCCAGGCGTAGGCCGCGCCGTATTGCACGGAGAGCGAATGATCCGCGCCGGCGGCGACCGCGGTGACGCCGCTCATGAGACTGATCGCCTCAACGGGAACGTTACTGTCCACCGTCGTGCCGTTGCCGAGTTGACCGTAGAAGTTCACGCCCCAGGCCGCCGCCTCGGTTGCAAGTGCGGCGCGTGCGAACAGCAAAGAGAAGGCCGCGATGGCCTCGATGCCGACTGTTTGAACGAGATTACGCGACCGCATTTTTCCCTCGGAGTTTGCCGCGGGAGAGACAGCCGTGTCCGGCGGCGCGGCGGTTTAATGAAGGGAGCCAAGTCCAGCGGCCAAGGAATCGAACGATCTGCCATGCCGATGGCAGTTACCCAAAGCTCATTTTATCAGACATCAACAAATCGGACTACAGGTGATCTGTGGAAGGTTTGTGGAAGGTTTGTGGAAGGAAATTTGATTTCCCATTACGAACTGATTCTACCCTAAGGATTTGTAAAACAATAAGTTGACGAATTTTGGCTCAGCGTGGCTGGAGGGTGTAATTCCAGTCGCCGTGGAAATCGTGTCGTTTGATGTGAACTTGTTCGAGTTGTTCGTCAGAGACCTCGATCCCTTTGGGATAGGTGTTTTCGTCCAGTTCGGCGCGTACGACCAATCCTCCATCGGTGCGAGTATGTCCGATCAATTCAACAATGGTCTGCAAGCTCGCCAGCGGTTGGCCGCGCCAGTTCTGCGTGATATACGCGAAAAGCCGGTGCTCAATTTTATTCCATTTGCTTGTGCCAGGAGGAAGGTGTGCGACTGTGATGCTCATTCGAGTTTCGTCCGCGAACTGCTGCAACGCGACCTTCCACAAGCGGCAACGCGCACTGTTGCTGCCACCGCTGTCGGCAGTGACCAGCAGTTCCCGGGCATGAGGGAAACGGCGGCGTCCCATCCGTTTCCACCAGCGGCGAATCGTGTTGACGGCAAACTCCGCCGTGTCATGATCGATGCCGACGCTCACCCAACCTTGATTGTTGAGGATATCGTAAACGCCGTAAGGAATGGCCTTGCCGAGAAGCGGGTCTTTGAAGTCATGCACGCGGACCTGTTCGGGTTGCCCGTGAGGACGCCAATCCCGACCGCCATTCTTGAAATCCCCGACCAATTCCTTCTTTTTCGTATCCACCGAGATCGCAGGCTGGCCGCGTTTCAGGAATCTCGCCATCTCGGCATTGAGGTACTCGAACTGCGCGTTGCGGTCGGGATGCGAGGCGCCTTTGCGCGTCTTGCGATTGGCCTGCAAGCTATAGCCCGCCTCGTCCAGCAAACTTGCTACCGTGCCGTGGCTCACCGGATGGGCTTGCCGGGTCAATTCCTCGGCGAGCGTGCGCGTGCTCTTGATCGTCCATCGCAGCGGAGACTCCGGGGTGCCTCGCGAAGTCGGTTCCACCAGAGCATCCAGTGCCAGCAACAACTGCGGGTCGTTCGCGGCAATCCGGTGGCGTCCGCCGCCAGTCCCGCGGATTCGTTCGGGCGGCAACGCGGCCTTTCCCCGCCGTGGAGTCTCTCAATTCCGCGATTCCGCTGCGAATGGTCGTCTGCGACATATGCGTTGCATCCGCCACCGCCGTCACGCCTCCCCAGCCGATTTCCAAGGCTTCACTGGCTGCCCACAACCGCCGCGACCGCTCGTTGAGCGCCTCTTTCAACTGCCGAAACTTGCGCCGAATCCTGGCAATAACCCGTGCGTCCTGCATCCACATGTCATCGCACAATCCGGCAGCCAACACAATAGGAAATTCACCAAGTTATTGTTTTACAGATCCTAAGACATGAGGAGCGTTAAGCAGGCAGGAGAGGAGAGCGGGCTAGCCCGACCTCCTCTCTCGCCTGCTTGATGCGGTTTTCCGAAAAATACGGTTGGCGTGGAAGCGTAAGATGCCGCCGATTGGGAGTATAACGAGTTGGCCGAACGGGCGGCCGCCGGCGAGGACGGCGCAGATCTTTTCCGAGCTGGCGATGAATTCATCGCCCTCGCTCCCTGCCCCTCTCCCGGAAGGCGAGGGGAGTTCGCCGCCCTCGGCGACCAACGCTCGCGCGTCATGGTGTTTTGCGCGGAGACCAAACTAAAAACATGGGTTGCAACCGGGACATCTCTGATAATTCAACATGGAATGCATAGCAACATACGTTATCAGCTATCATCGACGGAAACCAGTGCCGTCCCCTTTTCCGCGCCCACGGTTTTAGGGGACGTGTGGTTTCCCGCTACTTTCAACCATTGTAGCAATTCGCTGGGCGGCTAGCCGCCGACGAAAAAGGGGATAGGTCCAATGATCCGGGGCAGAAAATTGGACTTGCCCTTTGTTTCTTCGTTTCTTTACCATAACTTTCCCTTCAACGGGTTTCTATTGAATCCAACGCAACTAGGATAGAAAGCACCAAGAACGCGACACCTACCCCAATCAGAAAACCGCTGAAGCCCAACAGCGACGACAACCCCCACACAACGCCAACACTCCCTATAAGAAGCGATGAGAATTTGGCCGGATTGTTTCTTCTTCTTCTTTCCTCATTACTCATTGTTTGCCGCCTTCAATACAACTCTTCAGGTCCGTAAACGGGACATCTCTGATAATGCAACATGGAAGGCGTAGCAACATACGTTATCAGCTACCTTCGCCGGAAATCAGTGATGTCCCCTTTTCCTGCCATTGCCCATCCAAGCCGCGGATGGCGTCGGTCACATATTCTTTGATGGTCATCGTTCAACTCCCGGCCGAGCCCGCACGTTCACGATTTTAGGGGACGTGTGGTTTCCCGCTACGTTCAATCATTGTAGCAATTCGTTAGACGGCTAACCACTGACGAAAAAGGGATTCGGTCAATCATCCGGGGCAGAAAATTGGACTTATTGCCTTTGTTTCTTCACGCCCCGGTTGTTGGCAATTGTCGTCGCCGAACCCGGTGTGTAGAATCACTAAAGGCAGATCGCATTTCTAAAAAAACAGGAGGTCTTATGGAAGTCCGCACGGCAAAGCTTTACGACGGCAACACGATTCTCGCGGAGGATATTGTAGTTCGGCTAGAAGAGGTGGTACGCGTCTGGTCTGGCTCCCTTACTTACCAAGGGGATTACACCTTGCCCCGTACTAAGATCAAGGCGAAGGCCAGCCTCATTCCCAACGCCCTCCTGCTAGACGATGGCCGCAAATTAAGAGTTGACGTCGAACCACAAGGCCGAGTGGGCGAGGGCTTATCGCGGCTATACCGTTTTAGAAGCAAGGATGTCCTCGCTTTCGACCTGTGCTAACGCGCGACAGGGGACTGTCTCGTAGGTACATTTGCACTTCGCGCGAAACGCCGCGCCGTGATCGGCTGGGGAAGGGGGTCAGAACTATTTGTTCTCGTTTCATGCGTCATAAATCGTTCTGACCCCTCCCAATATCCAGCAAAGTGCTTGACATACCTCCCGGAGTTGTGCATGATGGGGGCGGTCGGTTGATTCTTTCGGCCGACTTTTTCGCGCAATCGAATTCCCCCATTGCGAGGCAGCGTTACGCCGGCGAGAAATACCGTGATTGTTTCCGTAGGCTCACCGGCGACGTTCTCTAACTTCGGACATTCTTTCGTAGCCCGGCGGCCCTTCGGCATCGCCCAGTGGCTCGACGCTTGCCCACCCTTTTATCCCTACCTCTCTGTCACGTGGTCGTGCATGGAGCAATGGCTAATCGCCATCGGTTTTTGCGCGAAAGGCTTAAAGATGAAGTTTTTTCAACCGGCACTTGCCTTGTCTGTCGCCCTGTGTGCCAGCGCGTCGAACGCCCAGACGTTCACCACGCTCGTTCAATTCACCGGCCCCGGCGGCACGGCGAGCCCCTTGGCAGCTTGACGCTCGCCGGCACGACGTTGTACGGCATGACGGCTGAGGGAGGCGTCAACGGAATCGGCAACGTGTTTAGCGTTGGCATCGGCGGGACAAACTACCAAAACCTACTCTCGTTCACGGGCAGCGCCGGAGCGGCAAGTGGCGAGGTTCCCCACGGCAATCTGGCGCTCAGTGGGACTAATCTTTATGGCATGACAAACATGGGCGGCTACGACGGCGTCGGCAACGTCTTCAGCGTTGGCACCGACAGTACGAACTACCAGAATCTCGTTTCATTCACGGGTCCAAATACCACTGGTAGCGCGAGCGGTTGGCGACCATATGGCAGCTTGACGCTCAGCGGTTCAATAGCTTATGGCATGACGGACGGCGGCGGCGCAGACGGCAACGGGAACGTTTTCAGTGTTGGCATTGACGGGACGAATTACCAAAATCTCTTTTCGTTCCCGTTTAATGTCGTCACCGGGTCGCCGTTGGGTGGCGGCGCGAGCGGAAACGTATTGCTGAGCAATTCAACGCTGTACGGCATGTCGCCTGGCGGCGGTCCGAACGGATACGGCACGATCTTCAGCGTTGGCACCAATGGTGCGAACTTTCGAAACCTTGTTTTTTTTACGGGCACAAGCGGATCCGCAAACGGTGAGAACCAGAACGGCAGCCTCATCCTAAGCGGGACATCGTTCTATGGCATGACCTATGGCGGCGGCACCGACGGCGTAGGCAATATCTTTAGCGTTGGAGTCAACGGCACAGGCTACCAGAACCTTCTTTCCTTTACTGGCACTGGGGGCGCAGCGATTGGTCAGTATCCAAGCGGCAGCTTGGTGCTTTGTGGCACGACGCTCTACGGCATGACGCGGTTCGGCGGTGCCAACGGTGACGGAAACATATTCAGCGCCGGAATTGACGGGTCGAACTATCAGAATCTCTACAGTTTCACTGACGGCACGGACGGCCAACAACCATTTGGCGATTTAACGCTCAGCGGCGGAACGCTGTTTGGGATGACGGGATCCGGCGGTGCAAGCAACGACGGAATCGTTTTCGCATTCGACTTGCCGGCGCCCACGCCCGAACCGGGCTCGCTGGCGCTGGTCGGCATGGCCGCGGCTGCCGCCGCGATCGCGATTTTGTCGCGACAGCTCCGAATGAAAAACGTCACAACTTCGCTTCAGTGACCATCGTCGCTCCCGTGGGCGGCGCGGGAGGGAGCGATGAATGACCAGGAGAAGTTCGACGAGGTGTGCAAATGGTGCGATGAGCGACGCTGGCCCTCTTCGTCCGATATCCACCGGCTGACGGTAGGCCCCGTCTGGATTTGTGAGCACAGCGACGAGCTTCGCAAAGAAGCCACGTCGGCTGCATGGAGCGAGTACGCGCGGCGAACGCTGGAGCGGCTGATTAACGACGGCGAGGCCCACAACGCGCCCCTTCGGTTGCGAGCGAAGCACGGACAGATGGCCGGCGCGTTTCTTTATCCGGCTTATGCGTCTAAAGACAGATTGGGCTAACTTCAAGCTCTTTCTTTACTCGGATGCTATTGCGAAGCAGTTTGCAGCTTCCCACGAAATGATCGCTTCCTCTCTGTTCGACAGCGTTGTCCTTCAGTTGACGAGGCTACTCACCGACCCGTTAAAGATGGGTGGCAGTGAAAACCTCACAATAGAGAGAGTGGCGAAAGACATCCTCAATGTTCAGCAAGCCGAGGTAAGCATCATCTCGAGAATAAAGCGGCTGAAGAGTTTGCGAATTGTCCGAGATTTGGAAAAGAAATGGCGACACAAAAGGTTGGCGCATAACGACTACGCCACAGCGTTAAGGTCTACTGTGCCACCGGTGAAGATCGACGAGGTTGACAGGGCAATTCAAGAGCTTGCCGCGATTTTTGTTGATTTGGGGAAGGAGCTGAACATCTCGTATAATTTGTCGGTGGAGGACGTGACAATCCCAAGCTTCGCTGAGGATATCGCAAGGCTTGGACTTGAGCGGAAGAAAGACGTTTGACGTTCGCAAATGAAAGGCCACGAGCACATCGGAGGCCAAAACGGAGGCCAAAACGGGTCAGAGACTCTTTTGCCCGATTAATCTCCATAGCGGCCGTCGTCATGAGCGAATAGTCAGGTCCCGCTTCATCGTCCGCGCCAGCCGATCTGCATTTATATCACGCTTTTTCGCGGGCCGCAACGTGGCTATCACCAAAAGGTGGCCAGGGGAATTATTTGGCAATAATTTTCCCGCTGGCAGCGTAATAAACGTCCGGATCGGGTCGCGACACGAATTCCACAACCCGTTATGCCATAAGGCTTTGCGCCGAAAGACGCCTTTTTGACACAACCCCTCTGCGAGTACATGCACACGCGCGATTCCAAGTCGCAACCCCTTGCCGGATAACGACTTAGCTCGCCGCGTCGCCATATACATTTGACAACATCTATTAATAGTGTATAGTGGACGCGGAATAAGTGAGGAGTGGGCAGTGAGTAGTGGATGGTGCATAGAAAGGACGAGAGATGACTAACGACCAACGAGGAAATCCCCTTACCCCGCCCTCTCCCGAAAGGCTTGTTGTTGTACACATCTTCGGACCCCATCCGGCTCGCCCGGATGGTGAATAAGGTTGAATGGCTAAAGCAGAGAACGAAAACAGACACGACCCCATCCACCTTGCGTGGATGGTGAAGAAGGTTGCTCGGCTAGATCGCGAGATCTGGGCTAGCTGGACAACCTGATTCACCATCCAGGCAAGCTGGATGGGGTCTTGGTTGGCTCGCTTTCGTTGCTAGCTGTCCAACCTTCTTCACCATCCACGCGAGGTGGATGGGGTCGCGGCGAGACTTGTGTATAACAACGAGCCCGAAGGCGAGGGGGAAATCGATCCACGGATTGAACATCGCTTGAACTCGGACCGAACCACGAATGACGCCAACGAAACGAGTACCAACGCGACTGGAAGAGCTGTACGGAAAAGGTGCCGGCCGCGTCATATTTCTGTCCCCTATTCTTCTGTCGAATATGCCGGAACGAATCCTGAACGCGAGAAACCGGGTCCTGATAGGCGAACTTTGCTGCCAAAATGGCAGTCGCCACCGCGATGTGCCCCAGTCCGCTCCTCCGGGGCATGTGGGACCCGCCGGCTGTTTCCGTGTCCTAAGTCCTGTATTGACAAGTGTTTACGACGGCCGGCCACAATGCGCCCAGCGGCTGAAAAACGCGAGGGTGGGGCGCACCTTAGCGCGTACCTTTTTTTACGCGATTTCAAATTGGCGGCATGGGCCAAAGGAGAGATGGGAGTTCGGAGGTCGGAGGTCACAGCCACCGACGGAACACGGACCAAACACGGACCAAACCACGAATGACACCAATGACACGAATAACAACGCCACCGGCGACCTCCCGGGCGGGTCGTTGCCACGGGCCGGCCCCAGCCCGTTGGCCAAAAGGTGGTTTCGCGCCGGGACCGAATTAAAAACATGGCCTTGAAATGCGTCTGTTTTTAAGGGGGCAAAGTATTTTCATGCGACGACTACATCTATCGCCGAAGTGCTTGCGGCAACACGACTTAAGCCGACGCGCCAGATCAAGAAAGACCTCGGCCGAGGCCATGCGACAAAAGAATCTCAGATTCTCACATAGCGCGAGAATCGGATATATACATAGAGGGCGATGTTATTGTCTGTAAACACACGACTGCATCCAAGAGTGGGTAGTGAATCGTGAGAACGGTCAGCACCGAAGTTGTAACCACGAAGAACACGATGAGCACCAAGAAGTGATCTTGGTGTACTTGGTGTTCTTGTATGTTGGAAAAAGGAAACACTGATGGGTTGCCAAAGGAAATGGAACTTGTTCAGTTGATGGGAGTCTTTTCGGGGGCTGCTGCAGCAGCCCCCGAAAAAATCGCCGACGAGAGATCGATCGTGTCCTGGTCGTTCCAAGACCGTCACGAAGCGGGATCCTCGTCGGCTTCGTAGTACCAACCCGGACAGCCGCCAGAGCCGTACGAGAACATCGGCGAGCTCGCAAACGCAAGAAAGGGCCTCTACTATGATGGATATAGTTCTCCCAACTCTCTCGTTCACGGGTATCGATGTCTCGAAGAAGTCCTTGGATGTCGGCATCTTGCCATCGGAGGAGGTCTTCTCTGTGTCGCACGACACGGAAGGTATCGCACAACTCATTGAACGTTTCAAACTCTTGCGGCCGGCGCTGGTTGTCCTTGAGGCGACCGGCGGCCTGGAGGGTCGCCTGGCCGCGGAACTTATCAACGCCGGCCAGCCGGTTGCGGTGGTGAATCCCCGCCAGGTTCGCGACTTCGCACGAGCCGTTGGCAAACTCGCCAAAACCGATCGCATTGATGCCTTGCTCCTGGCGCGTTTCGCCCAGCAGGTCCGGCCGCGATTGACGGAGAAAACCTCGGAAAAACAGGCCGAACTGACGGCTTTGGTAACTCGACGCCGCCAGCTCATGGACATGCTGACGGCTGAAACCAATCGCCGGCATTCCGCGCAGACGACGAAAGCCTGCCGCAGCATCGACAAAGTCGCCGAACTCTTTAATAAACAGATAATAACTATTGAAAAAGAGATCGCGAAGCTCATCGAATCCGATGATGATTGGTGCGCCACCGACCAACTGCTGCGATCCGTGCCCGGCGTCGGACCGGTAACCAGCGCCGCGCTCGTCGCCGAATTGCCCGAGCTCGGTCGGCTCAACCGCCGCGAAATCTCCGCTCTTGTCGGCTTGGCGCCATACAACCACGACAGCGGAAAGTTTCGCGGTAAACGCTCGATCTGGGGTGGACTGCGCCAGCGTCCGAAATGCCCTTTACATGGCGACCGTCACGGCCCGTCGCTGCAATCCCATCATCCAAGCCTTCTCCGAGCGCCTCCAGAAAGCCGGAAAACTCTACAAAGTCGTCCATACCGCCTGCATGTGCAAACTGCTTACCATCCTCAACACTATTACCAAAAACCACGAATCATGGTCGCCAAGAATCGCGCCTCAAAGCGCTTGACAAAAAACACAGCCGCTTCGTGGTTAGTTTCTCTGTGCCGTGCCCGCCCGCTCCCCACTCGCTTGCGCGTCGGGCTTCGATAGGTCGCCGCGAGCCCACGCCATACGATTTCCAAAACACCCCGCACGTTCCCATGTGTGCCCAAGCGTTCCCATCCACTTCCCAATCAGTTCCCAAATGCTTCCCAAACCGTTCCCAAGCATTCCCAAACGCCCCCAAGCGATTCCCAAGCGATTCCCAAATCGTCCCAATCCTTTGTTTAATTGGTTTCGCCTTAAACACATGCCGTTTTCCCGAGGGTTTTCAAGTCGCACGACAAAAACTTTTTTGCGCCAATCAGCGAAGCACGCGCGAGAGCAGGATTGCCCCTCCGCCTGGCCGGCGGCCAAAAAAACAAACCGCCAAAAGACGGATTCCTGGGTCTATTCTGAGTGCGTTCTAAGTCCATCCTGAGTCCATCCTGAGTCGGTCCTGAGTTGCTAAGCCGCGAGAAACAAGGCGAAAACAGCGAATTCCAAGAACGAAGAAAAGAACTGGATTAGAACCGCAAGATGTGCAGCAACGACCTACAGAAGACGATGCATCACGCCCCAGCCCCAGCCGACCTCTCCGTACCACGGAAAGTAGTAGGCACACGCCGTGTGCCGTTCGTGAGATTCGGCACACGTCGTGTGCCGGTTACTATGCAAGCATGGTGGAAGCAGAGACCTGCCTCACCACTCGACCGAGATCGCCGCCGTGGTCAGCCCGGCGCCCACGGGCACAGCACCAGCTTGTCGTCCGGCCGCAGGCTCCGCTGCACGTCGGTCAACGCCAGGGGGATGCTCGCGCTGGAGGTGTTGCCGATGTTCTCGATGTTGAGGAAGAAGCGGTCGAAGGGGATGCCGCTCCGCTTCGCCGCCGCCTTCAAGATGCGGCCGTTCGCCTGGTGCGGAATCACCCAGCGGGTGTCGTCCGGCTGCCAGCCGCTCTTGGCTACCGCGTCGCGAATGAGCGTCGAAAAACTCTCCGTGGCAAAGCGGAACATGGCGTGCCCGTCGATGCGGATCCACGGATCGCCGTGGCCGTTGGGCAGCAAGTAGCCCGGCGCGTCGCGGCGGGCCATCTGGATGCCGCGGCTGTCGCCGCCGATATGCACGTAGCGGATGCGGTGGCCCGTTGCGCCGGTATGCGCGGCGGAGATGATCGCCGCCCCCGCGCCGTCGGCGAAGAGGAAATAGGCGTTGCGGTCCGCCGCGTCCAAGAGCCGCGACTGCATCTCCACGCCCACGGTCAACACGTGCCGGGCAAGCCCGGACATGATCATCCCCCGGCGGTCGCCACGGCATAGAGCCAGCCGCTACAGGCGGCGTTGAGATCGAAGGCCGGCACGGTGGGCAGGCTGAGCCGCTCCTGTAGGATCGCCGCCGTGGAGGGAATGGCCATGTCCGGCGTGGTCGTGGCCACGATGATCGCGTCGATGTCGCGGGTGTCGAGGCCCGAACTGCGGATCGCTTCCAGCGACGCTTTGAAGGCCATGCCCGATGGCCGCTCGTCGTCGTCCGCCCAGCGGCGCTGGCGGATGCCGGTGACTTCGTAAACGTACTGGTCTGTCAGTTCCGGAAAGCCGCGGACGAGTTCGGCGTTGGTGACGACGCGGGAAGGCAGATAACCGCCCACTCCCTTGATCACCACGTCCTCGCCGCAAGGCCGCCGCGCGGCGGCCCGCGCGGCTGTCGCATGAATTACCGCGTCATCGCGGCCGGCGGCGGGCGGAATCCAGTCGTGCATGGCCGGGTCGCTGGTCTCGATTTCCAGAACCGGCTCGTCCAGGGCTGCGGTCTCACCCTCCTGCCGCAGCAAATGGATCACCCGGCCGGCGCACGGGGCATCGAAGTCGAAAACCGATTTGCGCTGTCGATCTGAGCCAGCACCTGGCCCCGCTGAAAACGGTCGCCCTCGGCCACACGCCATTCAATGATCGTTGCCTCGGTCTCGCTTGCCCCTTGGGCGGGCAAGTAGAGCGACATGCGAAAGGGGTCCACATCCATGATGCACCGTTATAAGCCTTTAGGCTACTTTTCGCAACCGCTCTGCGCCCAAAATCGACGTAATTGCCGTGCGAATCTTGTCCTGACCGGGCCGATAGGCTGCTTCAAGTTCGGGCGCGAACGGTATGGGCGCATCGGGCTCGAAACGATCATCGGCGCGTCTTTCAGCGAGCGAAAGCACTCCCGCGTCAAGAGCGAGACCAGCCGATCGCCCAGTCCCTGCGTTTCGCCCGACTCCTGCACGACCAGCAACCGGCCGGTCTTGGCGACCGAGGCCGCGATCGGCTCGATGTCCAGCGGTTGCAGCACGAACGGGTTCCAGACCTCTGCCGAGCAGCCCAATTGGGCGACGGCTGCCAGCGCAGCCGGGACCATCGCGCCGATGGCCACGAGCGTCAGGTCGTCGCCTTCGGTATAGCGGCGCGGCGCCAGACCGCGGACAGGTCGCCGTCGAAGTCGATGTCGCCGCCGCGGCTCCAGTAAAGCAGTTTGTGCTCGAACACCAGGCACGGGTTCGGATCGTGGAACCCGGCCAGCAGGGCTTCGTAAGTCTCTTGCGACGTGGCCGGATAGAGCAGTTTCAGGCCCGGGAAGCGCGACCACAGTCCTTCGAACTCGCCGGAGTGGAAGGCCCCCATCGTCATTCCGCCGCCGCACGGCAGCCGCAACAGCATCGGCGCCGCGCAGCCCGTGCGGAAGTACCAGGTGCCGGCGTTAAGTCCGAGTTGCGTGACGCCCTCGGTCGAAAAATCGGCAAATTGGAACTCGACGATCGGCTCGGCGCCGGTTTGCGAGGCACCCAGGGCAAAGCCCAGGATGCCCGACTCGGCAATCGGCATGTCGATGACGCGGCCGGCGCCGTAGCGCTCGACGAGTCCCTTGCATGTCTTGAACGCCGAACCGTAGGCGCCAACGTCCATGCCCGCCAGGAAGGCCGACGGATGGTTTGCCAGGATGTAATCGAGGGCCATGTTGACCGCATCGCCGTTCTTGACATTCTTCGCGGAAAGCGGATGCAGTTTGTGCGCGGGATGGGAACGGCGCGGCGAATGGACGGCGGGGGCCGGTGCATTTCCTTCCTCCGCCAACGCTGCCGCCTCGGCGTGTACGGGCCATTGCCGTGGCGCACGCGGCCGCGCGATGGCCAGCGCCCGCGTGATCACGTCGCGGACTTCGGCATCGACGGCCGCCTCGATCGCGCGGATCGATCGTTCGGAAAGCCCGCCAAAGCGAGCGACGCTGTGCCGCGCAGCGCGAGCGGGTCGTCCTTTCGCCACTGTTCCATCAGCTCGGCAGGAACGTAGAGCCCTTTGTCGTACGCCGCGTGGCCGCCAAGCCGCCGCGTGTCGCACTCCAGCAGCACCGGAGCGGGCGAATCTTCCATCGCGTCGATCGCTTCGCAAACCGCCGAGTAGACGGTCCACGCATCGAGGCCGTCGATCGACCTGCCCTCGATGCCGTAGCCGATCGCGCGGTCCGAAAGCCGCCGGCAGTTGTACTGCACGGCCGTCGGCGTGGAGAAGGCGTAATGATTGTTCTCGATGAGGAACAGCACCGGCACCTTGTGTACCGAAGCAATGTTCAGCGATTCATGGAACTCGCCCGTGCTGGTGCCGCCGTCGCCGATGACCGCCAGACCGAACACCTGTTCACCGTTGTTCCTTGCCGCCCAGGTTCCGCCCACTACCACGCTCAGCATCTTGCCCAGGTGGCTGATCATGGGGAAACGCCGGGCGGCGGCGTCGCCATGATGGCAGTTGCCTTCGCAGGCGTGAGTCGGGCTGTCGATCGTTGGCCATGTACTGGCAGATGAGCTGAAACGGCGTCGCACCCAGCAGCAGGTGGCCGACGAAGTCGCGGTGCAGGAGCGAGACCACGTCGCGGCCCGGCCGCAGCGGCATGGTCATGCCGATGCGCCGTGGCCTCGTTGCCCGCGCTGCTGGTGACCGTGCCCTTGACGTAGCCCTTTTGGAACAATTCCAGCAACCGGTCTTCCAAGCGGCGGGAGAGGAGCATGAGCGGATAGGCCGCGCGGTGGAACGATTCGCGGTCCATGCGCTGCGGCCAGCGCGCGATCTCAGCGGACTCGCCGTCGCGGGCGTCGCTGAGCGCGGCCAGCTTGGGAATTGCAGCAATGACACCCGCAGCAGGAAGCACGAACGCGTCGTGCCGATCGTGCAGCCGTGGCGTCCGTGCCAGGGTTGAAGATTTGTAATGTCACCGATCCATCCGATCGTTCCGCCGGGGCATGCCTCGGCTAGGGCCGCGGGATCTTAGCTAGAAATAGGGCGGCGTGTCACGGGCAAGTGGGGCGAAATTCGCTTTAATTGCCGGCAAAATGGAGAAATCGGTACAATTTACCAACCCGTCGTTAGGGTATGGCACTGTCATCAGGCCCTAATAAAAGACAGATTTCCTATAATCGTTATCGTCAATAAGGTTTGAGACTATGAATTGGCCGATAAGAAACGGACGGGACTTGTCATTCGAGGTATGGCTCACTAATATAGCAGTTCCGACATTTTCCTCGGTAGCTCAGTCGGTAGAGCAAGCGGCTGTTAACCGCTGGGTCGTAGGTTCGAGTCCTACCCGGGGAGCTTAACATAAACCCTGCCGAATCCTGGACTTAGGATACCTGTCGGCGTTCGACAGTGCGGCTCTTAGGTCTTGAACGCAGTAGTACCGGTACTACCGCGATTCTGGACCAAAAGGAGTACGCACTGTGTTATCTCTTCCGCGCCGAGAGCCGAAATATCGCCACTACAAACCCAAGAACTTGGCTGTCGTCCGAATCGAAGGCCATGATCACTATCTAGGAAAATACGGCGGTCTAGCGAGCCACGAGCGTTACGACAGATTGGTCGCTGAATGGCGCGTTGGCCGGCACATATCTGAACCGTCCAGCTCACCGTCGCAAGGCG
This sequence comes from uncultured Planctomycetia bacterium, assembly GCA_963707295.1. GTDB lineage: Bacteria > Planctomycetota > Planctomycetia > Pirellulales > Thermoguttaceae > JANXQG01. The sequence continues at coordinate 991,329 of CAVPPL010000004.1, read as the reverse complement.
ATGAATCCCCGCCCCTTCCCACGGTCAACGACTTGATCCTCGCCTTTTGGCGGTACGTCAAGCAGCGATATGTGAAGGACGGCCGGCGTACAAGCGAGGTCCGCAGTTTTAACGTTGCCCTCCGGCTGGCTCGCAGGCTCTACGGCAAAGAGCCCGTGACGAAGTTCGGTCCGCCGCTCCAATTCGGTCAGAATCGAACGGGCGGCCGATTCGTCGCGGCAGCCGGTCGCCACCTTGCGGACGATTCCCGAGCCGTCGCGGAACTTGGCGCTATACGTGCCGGCTTCCACGGTGATCCGGTCGCCAGCGGCAGTCAGCGGCGCGGTCCGCGTCTTGCTCTTCGCATCTTGCCATTGTGCGAGCCGTCGCCCCTTGCGGACGATGATCTTCGCCCCGGCCGGCAGCGGCTTAGTAAAGGTTTCTTTGTAAACGGTGCCCATGCATTCGCCTTTCAGTTTGCGCTCTTACGACACGGTCATTATTCGTTGCGCGGCGCAGAGTAACCGAGATCCTGTGCCTTAATGAAATCTGCCTCGGCCTTGTTGATGCTCTACTTGTTTAAGGTAGACTTTGCCGCGCCGGAAATACGCTTCTCCGTAATCGGGCTTGAGTCGAATAGCCTCGTTGAACTCCAAAATTGCGGCGTTGTAATTGGCCTTTGCTGCGTAGGCGATGCCGCGCCGATTATAACCTTCAGGCGTTCGCGCCTCTGCCTCAGCTCTGGCTTTTTCAGCCGCATCCGCCGCCGCAGCTCTGGCTTTTTCAGCCGCAGCTTTTTCGGCCGCTTCCCGCTGCTTAATGACAGCAATAAGGCTATCTACTTTCGCTTGTTGTACCGAAAGTGCATTTCGGGTCTTTTCGTTCTCAAGCTCCTTGGCCGCTAGCCGCGATTGCTCCTTTTCTATTTCGGAATGCGCCTCTGTTCGCGCCTTTTCTATTTCGGACTCGCCTCTGTTCGCGCCCTTGTCAACTTCTCTTCCCGTTCCGCCAGGTCCGTCCGCTGCTGTTTGATTGATTCCTCACGGCGCGCTATCTCTTCCAGCGTCTTTTCGTTCTTCTGCGATTGTGTCGTGATGGCCTTCTCTTTTCCCGCCAACTCTGCGAGCCTATCGTCATTGGCTTTGCTAAGTTCAAGCAAGAGTTTCTGTTGCGTCAGTTGCTCTTGCCTGCTTTCACTATTGCACCCGAAGATGCCACTGGCGAAGAGAAGCAACACAATCGTCCAGTAGAATTGCGGGATCATCGGTCAGTCTCCTTTCGCGGTTTAAGTTCCAACCCAAGGTACTTAGCAAGCTTGTCGGCCTTGTCGAGCCGAAGGGACGTTTCACCCGCCATGAACCGGGACAAGGAAGCTTCGGTGTTGCCGGTGTCTTTGGCGATGCGGTAGCGGGTCAAGCCGCTTTCTTCAATCGCGGCCCGGAGCACTTGGCTCATTGTCCGTTTCGGCTTCCTCTTGCTCATACTTACTTTATATCAAGTATCGGCAAGTCCGTCAAGCGGCCGTCAGCGGCTTGACCTAAGTTCGCGGGTCGGTCATGGCTGCAACTCGACGCTAAAGGTCTCGACGACGGCGACGACTAGCCATCATTCCGTTGAATATGGTCCCTCGACAAGGACTGTGCCGCCCGTGACGGCAACGGTCTGCCCTGAAGCGTCCTGCAAGAATACCGTCCCGTTGCCGAAACCGACAAAGGGTTTGAATCCCTTACCGTTGATGACAACCGGGTGCCAAACCTTCATTACTTTGCCGCCTCCATCGTACAGCGTGACAGTTGTGGCGTTTGCTTGCGCCTGCTCGTTGGCCCGTTGCCGGTTTCGCGCTTGCTGCGCGTAGAGCGTTCCAACAGCGAGGGTGCAGACGACAATGAGGTAAAGAGCGACGCGCTTTATAAATCACCTTTCGGGTTTGAGGTTGGACGGGGAATGAGTAAGTCTAATCTACCAGGAAGCAATTCTCTACATTTCTGTAAACGACGGTGCCGACAGGCACCAGTCGCCTATTCTGGTCCTTTATGGGATAGGGGGCACCCATGCCCCCGGCAGCGGTCGCAAAATGTCCCCGTGCAACGTGACACCCATGCCCCCTATCGCTTAGGTGGCTTGGACGGTTCCCGCGGCAGCGGACGCACCCGGTAAGCGGATGGTCCGCGCCGCAGACTTCCGCGGTATACGACGGTGAGCAAGCCGGCGGCGGCGAGCGCGGCGACGGCCCGCTTCACCGTCTTGGCGTTCACCCCGGCCCGGCGTGCCAAGTCGGCTTGCGACGTTCGCGCCAACCCGTCCGGCTTCGTATCGCGCCAGAGCAAGAGCCAAACGGCAATCTCCGCCCTGGTCAGCGTCGAAAGGGTGAAGTCAACAAAGGCGTTCAGCACGGCGAAACGGTCGCCCTTTCGTCGAGCCGGCTTCCCCTTCGCTTTGCCGTTGCCCTGGTGCCGCGCCGGCGTCGAGCCGTGGGGCACCCTCTGGGTCCGGTGCATCGGCGGCGGTTCTTGCCCTGACGGGAATCGGCTTTGGTTCGCACAGTTCGCGGAACATTAGAAGTCGCCCCCTTGGTCGGCGTCATCATCGGCCGGCGGGGTCCGATCCCACAACGCTGCCAGAGCCGATTGCAGCTTGCCCCGAGCCGGCTTTGCTGGTCCGTTCGGGTTCCACGTTCGCGGGTCTTCGGCTTCGCTAAAGCGTTGCGTGCGGCGGTCAAAATCGAGCACCAGGTCTTTCGCTTGTGAGTGCCGCGCCTTTAAGTGCTTGACGGTTACTGTCACGGTGCCAAACTCCCCGCCGTCTTCGGCCGGCACCAGGATAAAGGCATCGTCGGCCCCAAACTCCAATTCCGACGATTCGCGGAATGATGCCAAGTTCAAACCGTCGCCCGAATAGGATGCGCGGCCCTTCGCGTCTTTCGCTCGCCCTACGGCGGCGAGCACCAGCACGGCAACCCCGGCGTCGGCGAATTGCCGTAGGTAATCCATCGTGGCGTTGACGGCAACTCGCTTGTCGGCGTGATTGCCCGGCGGCGGTATTCGCTGGATATAGTCAAGGACAATCAAGTCGGCACGGAAAGCGTCAGCCGAAGCGGCGACGTTCGCCAAGTCAAAAGGCACCTTGACGAAGGCGAGCCGTTCGGCCAGCGGTTCCAAAGTGTGCATCGCCTGGTCAATTCGTTCGGCGTGTTCAGCGGTGAAGCGGCGATAACGGATTGTGCCAAGGTCGATGCCCGAGAGCCTCGCCAATTGCCGGTCCAAGAGCACCCGCGGCGGCATTTCTACGTTGCACACCATGGCGCGAAGCGTCGGCGTCAGCCGCAGGGCATCGACAACGGCTTGCATGGTAAACGCCGTCTTGCCGGCCCCCGGCGCTCCGCCGAACAGCGTTACCAGTCCGGGGCCGATTTCCAGCCGCGCCAGTTCGCCCGAGCCCACGGGAAAGAATGTCGGCGGCGAGCCGCTCAGCACGTCATCTTTCCAGCCGTCGAAACAATCGGCGGCAGTTTGGAAGATAGGCTTAGGTTTCATGGTGTGCCCCTTTCCGCCGCGTTCGGCGGCGGGTATTCGGAAGCATAAAACCAGCGCGGTCCGCCTTCCCACGTCCAAACGTAGCACTCAGTCGGCAAGCATGGGCGCATCTTCTGATCAACGATATGAAGGATCGCGCCTTCAGGTGGTGCGGGTGCCGACGGCTTGTTCGACGGCGGCGCCGCCGGCGAGCTTGGCACGTCGAGCGGCGGCGATTGTGGCACGGCTTCGCCCTGGTCGGCCTTCGGTGCCGGCGTCGATTGCCAGAGCCGAGCAAGAGCCGATCGCAGTTCGGCCGGTGCCGATTCGGGTTTCGCGGCAAGGTCCCCGGCTTCGCTTGCGGTGCCCGGTGGCGGTTCCATGACTGCCGAGCCGTTCGGGGTGTCTTGCGCCGGTCCTGGTCCATCCTGTTGCGTCAGTGCCGACGGTGAAGGCGAGCCGACGGCGGATAGCCCGCACTCGATTGCGCGGCGAACGTCCTTCGGCGGCAACCCTGAGTCAAGCGCCGATTCTTCCAACAGAGCTACGGCCAGCGGCAGCGGACAATGAAACTCGGCAAGGTTCGCGGCGGCGGAAAACAAGAGCCGGTGCCGGTCCCCGATGGTCGCGCCGTCCCGAACGAAGGCGAGCGTTGCCTTGTTCAACGTCGGCGAGCCGTTGCCGGCGGCACGTCGAGCGGCCTTCGCTTCGCGTTCGCTTGCCACCAGGTCAACGGCGGCCCGCCAGTCGGCGGCGGCCGTTTCGCTGGTGCCTGTCACGTCCGGCACGTTGAAGGGTGCCGGCGTCTTGGCGAGTTCAAGAATCGCATCATGCGGCCCGAGCAACTCGTCGTACGTCAGCCGGCGCTTGTGAAGTCCGGTCTTTGGGTGCCGAGAGTTTGGGGCACGGAAGGCCCGCACTTTGTCGTAAACCCCGCCGTCGATCGCCACGGCGGCCGATTCGGCGACGGCTTCGGCGAAGCGCCGCGCCGTTCGGTGGAAGTCGGCCGACGGCGGCGGGGACCAGAGCACGGTAGGCAAGCCGACGTGAAACCCTTTCGAGCCGGAAAAGAAAAGCAACAGCGAGCCCGGTTCTACGGTGTAGCGTTCCACCAAGAAGGCGGTCAGCGCCCCGGCATCTTTATGGGAATACTGCAATTCTTCGGCGTCGATGTCCCACCAGAGCCGCGGCGACCAGCACAGCCCCGGAAAGTCAACGGTATCAACAATGCCGAAGGCATCGGCGCGTTGCCGAAATTCTTCACCAAACTGGAAAGCCGACAGGTAGGCTTCGCGGGTCACTTCGGCTTTCGGGTCGCAACCGGCGTACCCGGCGAACGCGGCGGCGGCGTCAACCAGCCGGCGCGGTTCGTAACAGCCCCCGAGGATGCGGAAGGCGTAGCGAAATTCAGAAGTCGTCATGTTTGCCCCCTGCCGCGCCTTGCGGCCGTTCGGAGTTGTCGTCATCACCATCGGCTTCGCCAGTTGTGACAATCGGGGGAATCGCGCCAGTTCCCTTTCCGGTGGGGTCAGGTTGCGGCGCAAAGGCGTCGGTTTCCGGTTCGTCGATTCCCACCACGGCAAACATTTTCAGTTTGTTGTATTCGTTGCCGTCGTCATCCTTGCGTAAGGCGAGCTTCACCCGGCAGCGGATACCCGGCGGCAGTGGCCTTTCCAGTTGCTCAAGTGCCGTCACGCCAAGCTTGCCCAGGTCGCGCTTTGCCATTGGCAGCGCGGCCGGCGTCAGGAAAACGTCGTGCCAGAAACGGCGGCCGGCGTAGTCGCCTTCAAACACTCCGAACGTGAGCTTGTAAGACGGGGTGCCCTTGCTCTTGCTGGCGGAGAGTTCCTCGCCAACAATGCGAGCGACATATTCGCCCGGCGGCAGCGGCGCGAAGTCTTCGGCGGCCTGAGTCTCGCCCCATGCCTGAGAAATGCTTTCGCGTTCGCCATTGTGTAGAATATCAGACAGAGATTTTCGAGCCATTGAAAAGGTACTCCATTACAAAGCAGCGCCGGCGGCGTCACCCGTCGGCGTTGCGGTTTCTTGGATTGGAAACAAGACGCCCTGTTGCTTGCCGTCGCCCAGGTCATCGTCGGCCGGATCCGGCAAATCAGGATGATCGGCAAGCCAGCGTTCCGCGGCGGCGCGATCGGCCAGCCCCCAGACAGAAACCGGCCGTGCATGAGCGGTCGGCCGGCACGTCGGCGCGTAGCCGTCGCGGTAGATGATTTCCGCCCGCACCAGCGCGGCCGGCACTGCCCCAAGGCATACCGGGTCGATGTCGGCCGGCAGCGTCACGTTGTCTCGCACTTGGTCAGCGGTTGCGGTCCCGGTGGCCAGCAGCGCGGCAAGCAAGGCGCGTTGTCCGCGGCGGACATAGACGGCCCGGCGGTCGGCGAGCAGGGCATGGGCGGCATCGCGGCGCATCTCGCTCGCAGAGCGCCCAGAATCTCGGACAGTAGCAATCATCGGCCACCTCCCGCCGCACGGCGGCACGAAGTACAGCCGGCGGCAATCCATTCACCGATTGACGAAGCGGACCAGCGGACCAGAGAACCGAGCTTGACAGGTGCCGGCATCCGGCCAGAATCCGACAAGCGGTAGACGTGGCGCTGCGAACAGCCGAGCATTTCGGCCACGGCGGCCACGTCGAGCAGTTGTGCGGCGGGTGCCAAAGAAACAACTTGCCCTCGGTGCCGAGTCGTTCGCCCGCCACGGGCAGAATGGGCCGAAGTGTCGGCCGGTGTGAGAACGGTAGACATAGTATGCCTCCAGAAAATTGGTACAACGGGCGGCAATCCCTGCGATCGCCTGCCCTCCGGAGACATAGGCGTAAGATTCCGTCTTACGGCGTAATCTTACGGCGCAATTTCTTTCTCGGCGGCACGTCGGCCCAATTGATAGGCTTCGCGGGACGATAGATGAAGCACCCGCTTTCCGACGATATAGCCCCTTCAAAGTGATTCGCCAATTCGTTCATCAGCGGCATTGCCTGCCGAAGGGTCTTGTAGGCCGTTCTCAGAACGCCGTAAATCTTCGGACGCAGCTTATCCGCTTCGCTGTTCATGTCACGGCTTCGCCACCCTAGCCCGATGTCGGTGCGCAAACGAGATTCGAGTCCAGTGATTTGCCTTTGCGCAAGGTCCATCTCGACAGTGTTGTTGTCGGCTTTGGCGTTTTCGTAGTCTCTACGCAGTTCGGCAAGCTCGTCACCAATTTGTTTCGTCGCCGTTTCATCGAGTGTTTCCTGGCGGCTTCGCTGGTCACAACAAGGGCGTTCCTCACCGCCGGTGCCGACCAATTCAGCCATTGAAACGGGGGTACTCGGCGACCGAACAAGGCGGGCGATAGCGTCGAAGCCCTTCAGCTTGCGAACATAGCCCGATTCGCCAAACCCCGCCAGATAATACCCGTCACCGCGCTGCGAATACAAACTCCGCGGCGTCCTCCGCTTCCACAACCTTCTCGGCCCCGCCATTCCCTTCGCCTTCGACCGGCTTTGCGCCAATCGCCTTTTCGATCATCGCAGCTTCGGCGTCGAGTCGGTCGGAGATGACTCGGCAAGCGTTTTGCCAGAATACCCATCGCAGCATGGCCGTATTGCCGTCGTCGTCTTGCCGCAAGAAGAGGCAAGCGATTGCGTGCCATACGGCAAGCCGCGTGTTCGTTCGATACCATTCCCCCTCATCATCCCTCAGCGAACCCCAGAACGCTACCCGCGGCAACTGGTCGGGATGTTCAAGCAAACCGCGAAGATGAACATAGGCGGGGCCGTTGAATAGGCCGCAATCCCGCCACGCTTGAATCAGCCTACCGACTAGGAATACCGCATTATCTTCGCACCGATCATTCACCCCGTCGCGCCAAATATCCGCGGCAAGATCTCGAATCCTCCCGGCTCTTGCGCGCTCTGATTCAGCCGTCGCCTCGGGAGGCGGCCTCGGACATGGAATGTCCGCCAACGGCGGAATTAACGGAACCTTGTTCAGAGGAGCCAGTGGCTTGCCGGTTGACGGCGATGAAGGGTCCGACATGGTTTCGCCTTTCCTTTTCGGGTCGGCCCAAGCCGGTCGCGCCGAAAGGCGAATAACTGCGCCGGCGTGGGCCGCTTGGCCGGACGGTTTGCAACCCTTCCGGCCTTCCCGTTTCCTTAGTTGTACCCTCCTGCCGTCGCCCGTCAAACCCAGTGCCCTGGTTTTCGCTGATTGCGGCCGTCGTAATTGCGTCCTATGATGACTTCCCTAGCGGAAGTCTCCTCCACCCCCAAACCCAAAGGTGTTCTATGAAACGCATTGTCCTTTCCCTCGTGCTCCTATCCGCCCTGATCGTCGCCGGCACGCTCTACGCCCAACAGCGCCGCGGACGTCAACTCCCCCAGGCTCCGCAGCAGCCCACCACAACCGTCACGCTCTATGACGGCGGCGGCAAAGTAATCAAGACCTGGAGCGCTGTCGTCAAGGGTGACGGGGAGCACGCAGGAGACATTTGGCCCGTCGTCGTTGAAGGGGTTGCCCACTTCGTTGATACCGCTTCCGGCGAGTCGGTCCACATAAGCGGAACATTCATCATCGAAGGGCCAGTGCATAGTAAGTAAGAACTAGCCGCCAATCACCTAAGTCCTTCGCGGTCCCAGTGGTGCGCTCTGACCCCAGTCTAGGAACAGTAACTAGTAACACTCCCCCGCTTCGTGGTAGACGCATACTTCAATGGGTCCCATACATGCACAGGGGGGCCTTCCCGGCCAGCGGGTTTAGCGTGAAGGGGCGCGGCTAGTAAAGAGTATTCGTCGCGCGGCTTACCGGGGCTGCATCCCTGTTGCGCCCTCCTTTCGATCCCCGGTGAGCATGGCGGCGAGCCGTGCGCGGTCGGCCGGCGAGAGAGTGAGCAGCGCGGCGGCGAGCTTCGCCAGCGGGTCGCCCTGATCGGCGTCGTGCTTGTCGGCGTTTGCGTTTTCGGCTATGCTGGTACAAGCACTGGTACAAGCGGCCGGAGGCGTTGACGTAAGTTGTTTGCTGTCTTCACTTACGTCGCGGTGCCCTTGGGTTTGCAACCAATAGGTAGCCGGTTCGATCCCGGTCGGCTCCACTAGTGCTTTGTCAAACCTTAGTTTTCGGGTTGGGCCGTTTCCGATTGCCGTGAGTTCCAGTTGAAATGAGACGGGGCAACTCGAACTTCTAGCTTTGACAGAGCACTAGGACATAAGTCATTGCAGTTCAATGGCTTCTGTAGAATAGCACGCGTGCCAGATGCAGCGTAAGTCGCGGGAGCACACCCAACCTCTGCATCACCGCTCTCACCGGGAACCGAAATGGCCGCTTACCTGTCTCCCCTCTTCGTTCTTCTAGCTTGCACTGCTTTCGCCCAGGACAACCTTCTGGTCAACGGCGACTTTGAGCACGAGCAGACTGGCTGGAGCAATCTATGGACGCGGACGCCCGGCGGACGGCTGGATTTGGACGCCCAACATGGCGGCAAGCACGCGGCTCGGATTGAATACACCGGGCAGCAGGACTGGAGCTTTGAGCAAAAGCGGCCGATGGAGGTCCAACCGGGACAAATCTACGAGCTGAGCGGCCGAATACGGGTGCAGGGGCCAGGTGATGTCATTCTCTGCGTAACGTTGCGGACGGCCGAGGATAAAGTCACCGACTGGGTCTTTGCGGGAGAAACGTCGAGGGCCACGGAAGACTGGCGACAGTTGCGGTCGCGGTTTGTGGTGCCGCCGCGCACAAAAACGATGCTGGCGCGCCTGGTCGGCAATGGCCCGGCGACCGTCCAGTTCACCGATGCCCGAATCGTGCTGATAGGCAACGTGGAACAGATGCGGCGAAAGGACTTGCCGACATCGCTGCGTGCGAGCAACCGCTTTCTGGACGTCGCTTTGCAAACGGCCGACGGTGCGCTTGACTTTACCGATCACCGCTCGGGCCACCACTGGACGCAGTGGGCGCACAGTCCTTTGATCGTGCTCGATGCCAAGAACGATGATGACGGGTTCTCGCTGACCTTGTTGGACCCGATCACCATGCTTCGGCCGACGGCCGCAGTCCGGCTGGCGCCTGACCGGCCCGAGGTCAGCTTAGAATTGTCCGGAACGGGCGAAATGCCTCGCCCACTGGACTATCCGCAACCGCTGGCGACGGACAAAGAGATGTCGCTGATCCTGCCGCTCAATGAAGGCATCAGCTATCCCGCGGATGACCAGAGTATCGACCCAGGCTACCACTACTTCTATGGCGGCCACGGCCTGTGCATGGCCTGGTATGGACAGACGGACGGTCGCCAAGGGGTTATGATCATCGAGGACACGCCCGATGACGGCGGCGTGCGGATGGTGCGGCACGACGGTTTGCTCTCGCTTGCCCCGGAGTGGGAATCGCAAAAGGGGCAATTCGGGTATGCCCGGCGGTTGCGCTGGGCGTTCTTTGACGACGGTGGCTATGTCGCCATGTGCAAACGCTACCGGCGACAGGCCCGCGAAGCGGGATTGTTCAAGTCGCTTGCCGAAAAGCGGGCGGCCAATCCTAATGTGGACCTGCTGGTCGGCGCGGTCAACGTATGGTGCTGGGATCGGGACGCCGTGGGCATCTGTCGGGAGTTGCAGGCGGCCGGCATCTCCCGCATCCTCTGGAGCAACCGGGCCGAGCCGGAAACGTTGCGGCAGCTCAATGCGATGGGCGTGCTCACCAGCCGCTACGACATCTATCAGGACGTGATGGACCCGGCCAACTTCTCTAAGCTCCGCTACATCCACCCCGACTGGACGACTGAGGCTTGGCCCAAAGATCTGATGCTCGACTCGCGCGGCCAATGGCTCCGCGGCTGGGAAGTCGAGGCAAAGGAAGGCCACCGGATCGCCTGCGGAGTGCTGTGCGATCGCCAGGCCGTACCCTATGCCCGGCAGCGAATTCCCGCGGAGCTGCAGACCCATCCCTATCGCTGCCGCTTCATCGACACGACGACCGCCTCGCCGTGGCGTGAATGCTACCATAAGGACCATCCGATGACCCGCTACGAGAGCCGGCAATTCAAGATGGACCTGCTGAAGTACGTAAGCCAAGACTGCCAACTCGTGACCGGGAGTGAGACGGGGCACGAGGCGGCAGTTCCCTGGGTGCATTACTTCGAGGGCATGCTCAGCTTGGGGCCGTACCGCGTGCCAGACGCCGGCCGCGATATGCAACGTATCTGGAACGAGGTCGCCGGAGCGGCTGGCGAAGTTCCAGACCGGGCACTACTACCGCTTGCCGCTATGGGAACTGGTGTACCATGACTGCGTCGTGGCGCAATGGTACTGGGGCGACTACAACAACAAGCTCCCGAAACTCTGGGACCGGCGGGACCTTATCAACCTCCTCTACGGCACGCCGCCGATGTTCATGTTCAACCGCAAGCTGTGGGCCGAGCAGCGCGATCGGTTCGTCAAAAGCTACCGAACTGTCGCCCCCGTCGCTCGGGCCGCCGGCTACGCCGAGATGCTCTCCCACCGCTGGCTGACGGCCGACCATAGCGTGCAAGAGGCGCGGTTCGTGGGCGGCGTCGATGTGACGGTCAACTTTGGGGACCGTGCATACAAGCTGGCAAATGGGACGGAGCTGCCACCGCTCGGATACCAAGTGGAAGGGCTGGAGGGCATGGTCAGTCCGAAAACAAGCGGCGAAAGCGCCCGTAAAGGGTCTTCTCCAGGTTCCATGCGGGCGGTGAGCAACGGTTTGGCGCCATAGTTCCGCGGTAGCGGTCATGTGGCAGCGCTGATCAAAGTTCAACGCCGTTGACGGAACAGCATCTGGTTGATGAAGGTCGCCTGTGCGGGGCGCAACTTGCCGTCCTCGCCGACGCAGCCATTCGGGTTTTGGCCTGTCAGGCAACCCCACGCCCACCAGTCGCCGCCGATCGGCTGCTGGCTTCTCGAAAACGTTGGCCCGCCCGGCGCGTTCCCGTTCATGTAGTCGAGAAGCGTCTGCCCCCACGCCCGGCTTGTCGGCGAGGACATTGATGCGCCCATCTCGCCAATCCAGACCGGCGCCACGTTTTCGGTGACAAGCCAGCCCCACATTTTATTCATGCGGGCGATGTAGCCGGCGCCCGATTCAGGCCCCTTGTATTCGCCGATCTCCCGCGGATATTCATGCACCGAGTAGACCAGTTTCGCGGGCTTATTCAACCTGATCGGAAGTTTACGGGCAACGGAGAGATCGCCTTCATAGGCGCCGGTCTTGTAGTTGATAACTCCCTCGCAGATGATGAGCGCGTCGGGGTTCACGGCCAGGATCGCGTTGCCGACGGCCTCGTACATCGCATGAATGTCGGTCGGTCCCTTGCCGCCCCAGAGCGCTGGGGTTGGCGTATGGGCGCAGGGCTCGTTGCGGATGTCGAAACCGATCACCGTCGAGTTGCCCGCCCATCTCTTGGCGAACGTCACCCAGTTTGCTTGAAACTTCGCAGCGCTGACCGTGCCTTTATTGCCGGCGCCGTCGGTCCCGTTCGTTCCCGGGCCGGTGTCGAACCAGAGTCCATTCTTTTGTTGGGCGGCGTTTTCCCAGTCATCGCGCGTGGCCTCATTATTATGGTTGTCGAAGATCACCTTCAGTCCGGCCTTCTTGCTGGCCGCGACGAACGCATCGAGTTGCGCCATCGCGCCAGGATCGTCCAGCGTCTTATCGATCCAGTTAACCCGTACGCAGTTGAACCCCATAGCTCGCATTGCGGCGATATGGCCGGCCATTCCTCGAAACCGCGCGTGCAACTGCAGACGTCCGCCCACCACGTTCATCCCGGTTAGTCCGACACTGGCGATCCGGACGGGGATGCCGTCTGGACCGACGATCTGGCTGCCGCGCGCGGTCAGGAAGCCGGCGGGAAGCAGTTCGCTGGCGGAATCTGGCGGCACGCTCGAAGCGCTCGCTGACGGAACAACAACGCCGCCGCGCTTCTCGGCGGTAAATACGTTGGCCACACTGCCGGCAAGCATCGCCGCACAAACAGCCACTACCGCGGCAAGCTTCAACGCCTCGCGTCGCGCGATCATGTTGGTTATCTCAGGCAGAGCCTTCACGGGGCCCTCCGTGCTTTCAATAAGTGCAGATGTGGTTTTGTGCCGGAATTCGTCGCAATGGCTTCTGGAAAGGTGGCAACCGCCCGAGGTCCGTCTAAGGCCAGGCGGTTTAACACCCGGTCTTGCCATGATTGTGAATCCGCGGTCTAGGAAAATCAAGCCGGCAGGAGGGAGCTTTCACAAATCGTTCGTTGCCCTGGTGCATGTGGACGACACCGACCGCATGTCGCTTTCTGGATTGGTTCCATTCGGCGCGTGATAGACGCGCTGCCGAAACAGCGATAGAATCAACGCGATGTGACGCAATCCCGCCCTAATCGCTTGAAAGGACTTTGCTATGCCATCGGACTTGACTCGCCGTGGGTTTCTCGGCACTGCCGCGACTGCGGCCGTGCTTGGCGGCGGTGCAACCATCGCGGCTGCTCCCAGCCTGCCTGAGCGCGCCGCGCTAGCTCGCCCCATCAAAATCCTCGGCATCTGTTGCAGCCCGCGCAAGGGCAAGACCACCTCTGCCGCCCTGAACATCTGCCTCGAAGCGGTCAGGGCGTTTGACGGGCGAATCGAAGTCGAACTCATCGAGCTGGCGGGGCGGAAGATTCCCGGCGAAGTCGCGGCCGGGGTTGCGCTGGAGCCCGGCGAACGCGATGACTTCCCCGCCTTGGTGCCAAAGCTCTCCGAACCGGCTGTCGCGGGGATCATCCTCGGCACCCCGGTCTATTTCGGCAACATGTCGTCGCTTTGCAAGGCGTTTCTGGACCGTTGCATCATATTCCACAAGGAGAAGCCGCTGGCCGATAAAGTGGCTGGCGTCTTGGCGGTTGGCGGGCGCGGAATGGCGGCGTGGAACTGACGATCCGCTCGGTGCAGGTGGCGCTGATGTCGCAGCAGATGATCGTTGTGGGCGATGGCCTGCCGACGGGACATTGGGGCGGCACGGTCTGGGGCGGCAACACTGCGGTCAACACGGGGCCGACGCTCGATATCGCCCGCGACGTGGAAGGCATTGCCAGCGTCAAAAATCTCGGTCGTCGCGTGGCCGAGATGGTATTGCGGTTGGCTGCGACCAGTCCAGGGAACAATATCAGGTCGCGCTAAAACGCCATAGACCATGAATCTCTCCCCCGAAGACCGTGCCGACCTCGAAGAGGCCGTGAGGAGCCTGGAGAAGCCGGGCTTTGCACCCAAGCTGATCGACATTATCGGCCTGCCACTGGACAAAGCGATGGCCTCCCTGCCGCATAACTGGACGCACGTCGTCCACGGGGCGACCCACAAGGCGCTGATGTCGGCCCTGGAACTGGCGATGCTCACGATGCAGAGTCCAGGAAAGAAACCGGCGTCCAATTTCCTGCACAAGTTGTTCGTGGCCGCCAGCGGCGCAGGCGGCGGCGCCCTGGGGCTGGTCTCGCTGCCGGTTGAACTGCCCTTCTCCACCTGCCTGATCCTCCGCTCCGTTGCCGACATCGCCCGCAGCCAAGGCGAAGAGATCCGCAGCGTGCCCGCGAAGCTGGCCTGCCTGGAGGTCCTTGCCTTGGGCGGGCGGGCCCCAGGTGACGACGGAGTCCAGATGGGCTATTTCGCGGTCCGCGGCGTGCTGGCGCACGAGGTCTCCGAGGCGGCCAAGTTCATCGCCCAGAAGGGATTGGTCGAGGGCGCTCTGCCCATCGCCCGGCTGATCGCGGCAGTCGCCGCGCGATTCGGGACCGTCGTGTCGGAAAAAGTAGCCGCCCAGTCGGTGCCGGTCATCGGCGCGGTCGGCGGTGCGCTGATCAACACAGTGTTCATGGACCATTTTCAGAACATGGCCCGCGGGCATTTCACGGTCCGCCGCCTGGAACGCGGCTACGGGGCGGCGGAAATCGAAGCCTGCTATCGGGAAGTTCAGACCCGGATCGTGAAGAAGAAGTGACTGGGGATTAGCATTAGGCTAGCGCAGACGAGCCTTCGGCGGCGATGGTATAATCACATTACCCACCCGATTCCCCTGCCTTCCCCCCGCCTTCCCTTCCCATCCTGCAATGTTGCTCCTCTCCTCCGTCTCGCGGTTTGCACTTTTCGCGTTGGCGCTTTCGCCCTCCTTCCTATGCTCCGCCGAATGGCCGCGCTGGGGCGGACGCGACGATTGCAACATGATCTCTGACGAAAGAGGATTGCCCGCGACCTTCACGCCGGGCAAGAGGTATCCGGACGGCTCGGGCGTTGACCTGTCAACCACCGAGAACGTGAAGTGGGTGGCGCGGCTGGGTACGCAGACTTACGGCACGCCGACGGTCGCCGGCGGACGTGTGTATGTCGGCACGAACGACGATGCCTTGCAAGATCGCCGCGTGAGCTCGACCCGCGGCGGCCTGGTAATGTGCCTCGACGAGGCCACCGGAAAGCTCATCTGGCAGTTGATCGTGCCCCGCTTTCAGACCAACGACCCGAACTTCAATTTCGACAACATGGGTCTGGGCGTCGCCTCCTCGCCGACGGTTGACGGCGACCGCGTCTATCTGGTCACGAACCGCTGCGAGGTCGTTTGCCTTAGTGCGAGGGGACTGGCCGGCGGCAACCACGGCCCGTTCGTTGACGAAGGCCGCTTCATCGCCGGTCCCGGCCAGCGTCCGGTCCCGTTGACGGCGACCGACGCCGACATACTCTGGAAGGTCGATTGCATCCACGACCTCGACATCTGGTGCCAGGACGCGGCGAATTGCTCCGT
The DNA here is from genome assembly GCA_963707295.1 of uncultured Planctomycetia bacterium. GTDB lineage: Bacteria > Planctomycetota > Planctomycetia > Pirellulales > Thermoguttaceae > JANXQG01. Next base: position 976,076 of record CAVPPL010000004.1, on the reverse strand, counting down.
TTTGGTGCATGGCGACTTCGTCTATGTCTGCACTTCCAACGGCGTCGATCGTTCGCATATCCGCGTGCCCCGGCCGCTGGCGCCAAGCCTCATCGTCCTTGACAAGCACACCGGACGCCTGGCCGCGGTCGACGACGAACGGATCGGCACGCGGCTGTTTCACGGGCAATGGTCCTCGCCATCGCTGGGCACGGTCGATGGCCGGACGCTGGTCTTTTTCGGCGGCGGCGACGGCGTGCTCTACGCCTTCGAACCGCTGACCGCAATGCCCCCGCAGCTGGTAAAGCTCAAAAAGGTCTGGTCCTTCGATTGCAATCCGCCGGAATACAAGGTCGTCCGCGGGCGGAAGGCCGTCTATATGGATGGCGACATCCGCAAGCACCGCGCCAACAACAACGACGGCACGTTCACCGGCCCCAGCGAAATCATCGGCACGCCGGTCTTCTACAAGAATCGCGTTTACGTGACCATCGGGCAGGACCCTTCGCACGGCCGGGGCGTCGGCATGTTGACTTGCATCGATGCCACGAAGACCGGCGACGTGACCGCATCGGCCAAAATCTGGTCCTACCCGATCGGCCGCAGCATTTCTACGCCTTCGATCGCCGCCGGGCTGCTCTATATCGCTGACACGTTCGAGGGCATTTACTGTTTCGACGCGGAGACCGGCAAGCGATACTGGTTCCACCCTAGCGGCGCGGAGATCTGGGGTTCGACGATGGTGGCCGACGGCAAGGTCTACGTCGGCACAAAAAAATATCTGCTGGTCTTGGCCGAGGGAAAGGAAGACAAGCTGCTGGCGAAACTCTCACTCGGCGCACCGATCTATTGCACGCCGGTGGTGGCCAATGGTGTGCTGTTCGTCACGACGAATTGATACCTTTGGGCCGTCCAAAGCAAGCCGTCGCCGGACGCGGAACCGCGGGCCAGGGCGACGCGATGACGATCAGACCGCGGCTGCCATACTCAGACCTGACTAGCGAAGAACGTGCATCTGTCGTTCACGACGCCAGTGATTGGCCAACGTCAGGGCACGCGGCTCGAGTTTCAGCAATCGGACCAACTGCGACGGCGTGAATCCAAGTACGGCAGCCGCCCGCTTCGGATCGGCGTCACACGCGGCCAGCACATCCAATGCCTCGGCCAGCAGACTGGGGAAGTCGTCGTGCCCGACACTCAGCTTCAGCACCCCGCCGCCACACCGCGATTGCCAGAGAGGGCTGGGCACGTAGTCCGGGCCGCAGGTCCGGCGGACCTCTAACGCCAGATTCACCCTGAGCCGGAACAGGGCCACGGATTGATTCTGGGCCTGGCTGCGGCGCTCGCTGGCTTCCGCAAGGACGCCGGTTGGCAAATGACGCAGGCTGATGGCCGTCTCCACTTTGTTGCGGTGCTGGCCGCCCGGCCCCGACCGGCGCAGACGCCGCACCTCGCACTCGGCCAATAACTGATTGGCGCTGGCTGCCGCGGGGTGTTCACTTGGCTTGGACATGCCGTTATTCTACAGCTTCGATGCCGAAGGGGATCTCCGTATGAGCAAACGCCCCCGGCCCAAAAACTCTGAACCGGGGGCGCTTTCGTTTACAACTCGACCGCCTCGACTTCGGCCACAAAGCGGCCGCCGTCGTCGGCCAGGAAGGCAGCCACAACGCTGAACACGGCGTCACTGAAGCCGCCGATGTTCAGAATGTCGCTCCGCTCCGGGGCCTGCGTGGTCGTGTACGGCTGCAGGTCGATGCAGACCAGCTTGGGGCCTGCAAAGTCACGGCCGTGCAGTCGGACCTGGTTGCGGACGAACGCCTGCCATTCGGTCATCACGCCGGTTGAGCCGGCACGGCCCGTGCCGACCCAGCTCTCCTGGTCGCTCACCAACACGCAGCCAGCGAACTTCCGCTTGGCATACCGGGCGTTGGCCGCCGCCAGCGGCAGCGAGCAGTTCGTGCCGCCGCCGCCGTACTTGGTCAGCCGCTCGGCCAGGCTGAGGACCGAGTCGGTCGGGTCAACCTTGGCCTCGTAGGCCGCCGTGTCGAACGGGATCACGACGCTGTCCGGGTTCCGCCGCAGGATGGCGGCGGCAAACAGGGCCGCCACGTCCACGCAACGCATCTTGCTCGACGCGCCCCGGCCGCGGTTGCCCGTGACCGGCGACGCCATCGAGCCCGACACGTCCAGGCCGATCACGACCGGGCCCGGCAGTTCGGGGATGTTGCCGCAGGCGATCTCCGCCGCCTTGTGCAAGGCAGTCTTGATCTTCTGCGGAACCTCGTCGCCGACGTTCATGTACGCGGCCAGGAACTGGTACGGGAACTGCCGCGAACGGCGGATCTCGTCCGGGTCGCTCAGCCGCGCCGCCACGTAATCGACCATCTCCCGGTTGTCCGGGCCGATGACCCCTGGACCAATCACACCCTGGCGCACCAGCGTGTTGAGGTTCATCCGCAGTGCCTGCGGACCCATCTTCCGGGCAATCGCTGCCCAAACTGTCGGACCCTTGGCCGTGTCGGCCAGCAGGTCCCAGCGGGCGTGCATGTTTCCGAGGATCAGGATCTGGGCTTCGGCCGACTCCGCCTTGCGGAACGCGGCCAACGCCATGACCTCCTCCGGCAGGTCGGCCTCGACGGCCGGCGCCCACTTCTCGACCGGCTTGTCGGTCAGCCAGCCGAACAGGGCGCGCCGGGCGTTGTCGGCCGGGGTCGGCCGCGCCAGCCGCAGCACGTCGCGCAGGCTCGGATCGTTGCCGATGGAGGCCGACAGCAGCTTCTCCACGGAAGCAGCGTTCAGCCACCGCTGCACGGCCCGCTGGAGCGAGTACGATAGGCTCTTGCGGCCGAACTGGCCGGAGCGGACGAACTGCACCAGCGTGCGCAGCGTGCGGCCGTTGTCCACGACGCGGTCAAAGACTTTGCGGAACAAGGCCGGATCGCGCTTCGACAGGGCCAGCAGCAAGGCGACCGGCATGTCCTTCATCATGGCCCGCTGACGGCTATAGACCGCCAGCTTGGCCAGAAAGGCGTTGTCAGCCACCTGGTCAATAAGGTTCTTCAGCGTGGCAAGCTGCTCATCGGCTCCGGCGTAGTAGGCGCCGTTGAAGCAGCCCGTGGCGGCGAGCTGTGCGAGGGCGTGCCGCGGCGCCAGCGTGTAGGCCACGCCGCCCGCCTCGTTGCGGGTGTCGGTGCGGACGAAGCGGCTCTTCAGGCTTGCGAACAGACTCTTGTTGGCCATAACATTCTCCTTCTGGTAGGGTGCGTGAAGCACGGAACTACCCGGAACATGGTGCTTTGCGCGAGGCGGCCAGTACACGAGGCGACGTTGAAACACGGTTTAACGTTCCGTGCGCAACGCACCATTCGTCAAGGGCCTCTCTTCACGCACCCTACGAACTCGGTCAATCCGATCTTGTTTCAATTGCACTCGACGAAGTGTTGCGCAGAGCTTTTTCCCTGCGGGCGACTCATCGTTGACCACAGGTTCCGGCCCCGTGTGTTTCATCAAAGGGGGCCGGGCGGGAATCGAACCTGCTAAACCATGTACTCCACCACGGCAGTCGAGTGTATTTCGTTTGTTTCAAATTGCCCGACGAAGGTCTCGTCAGAGGCTTACCTGTGCGTCTGCCATTCCGCCACACCGCCTCTCGGCGATGGTGGGATTCGAACCCACAAGATCTTTCGATCGCAGGTTCAGATGTACTCCAACAGTCAGTCGGGCTGTTTCCTATATTGGACCGACGAAGTTCTGGCCAGAGGTTTACGTGCTCTGCCATTGAGCTACGGCGCATCAACTGTCAGTAGCGCCGGTGGGACTCGAACCCACAACCACGGCATCCGTAGTGCTGTACTCCGAACTGGCAGTCGGTCTGTCTTCAATTGCGTTCAACGGCCCAGCGAGGTGTGTGCGAAGAGCTTTGTTTTACGGCCGTCCGTACTGGCGGTGCTTTCGCACCGCTGGCCGTTGACTGGCCCCTTCGTCTGCGAGAGACTCCGGCGCCATTCACTAGCCGGTCGCCCGGCGTCGCTACCTTAGGACCGTCATGTACTCCTGAACGGCAGTTGGGCTTTCATTCAAGACCATCCAACGAAGTAAAACGTTCAGACATCCTTCACCTTTTCGAGAGATGTAGTCCGAACCCGGCAGTTGAGCGGTCAAGAGGCGCCGGTGGGAATCGAACCCACTTCATAACCGCTTTGCAGGCGGTTGCCGTGCCGTCTGGCTCCAGCGCCATCTAATTGTTTGGACCCCGCCAACGTCAAATTGGTTCACCGAAAAGTGAAGGTTCGAATCGCACGGCAGTGAGATCACGTCGATTGGCGGCTTAATTGCGAACCTCCCGCCAATTCGCGTGTCCTCGATATATATGAAATCCGACAAGCGACTGCGCGAGAATTGCGCCGAAATCGGCGAGGACGACGGCCGGAATCCGCGCGATGACCGCAAGAGCGGCGGCAGCGGACGGAACGAGAACCGCAAGGCCCGGCAGTTGTGTCAGCAGGTTGCCGAAACACTGGACTGGGTTCTTTCCGGCGATTCGCCCGACGATCTGTTGCGAAGCCTTCGCGTGGCGGCCGTCGAGCCGGCCCCGTATACCTCAAGGCTGTTGGTGACTGTTGTTACAGACTTGCCAGCGGAGAGGGTAGAGCCGGGTTTGCTCCTTGAGCGGTTGCAGCAACATGCCGGCCGGCTGCGGTCCGAGGTGGCCGCCTCGATCAACCGGCGAAAAGCGCCGACTTTAGTTTTCCAGGTCGTCAGTGCGGCCGTGCCGGAACGTGAAACGCCGGCCTGACCGCACTTCTGCCCGCCGCGCGGGCCCGCCTCCCCTCTCCACTTAATTAAGGTCCTACCTTCTTCGCGTCTTCCGCGGGGATAATGTGAGGCGTAAGAATGATGACGAGTTCCTTGTCGGTCTTGCCCAGCCGCCCGGCGCTGCCGAGCATGATCGTTTTGCCGTCGGGAATCGTGACCGTCGTCTGGATCGTCAGGCTGTCGATCTTTGGCGAACGAATTACCTTATTGTCGGCAACCATGAGGGGGATGCCTTCGCTCTCGGGTTCCAATTTGGAATCTTCCGCGGCGACTTGCAAAACGACGATTCCGTCCTTGACGTTGATGCGAGGTTGCACGCCGAGGATCAAGCCGACATTTTGGAAACTGACCGTCGGCGCGGAGGGCGAAGATTCGCTTTTACCAAAGCCACGGTACTGCGGCAAGCTGCTAATCGTCGGCACCCGCTGTCCCATCTGCACATTCGCCGCCTGGTTGTCCAAGGTGAGCACTCGGGCACGGCCGATGGTCTTCATCGACTTCGGCCTTTCCAGGATGTAGAACGTATTGATCTTTTCGGCGGTCACGGCGCCTTCGCTTTTGGCAATTTCGCCATGCTTTGCCTCGCCGGTGGCCACTTCTCCGATTTCGATCTCAAACTGCACTTGGGGCGCCGGCTGGTCCAGTTTCTCGGCCAACATTCTTACCTCCTCGACAGCCTCCGGCGGACCGCTGATGACCAGGCTGTTGGTTATAAGCTCCGGTGCGACAGCAACCCGCAACACCGGCTTGCCTTTTCCCGGAGTTCCCGTCGAGCTGGAAATCTCTCCTTCCTGCCGAAGCAAACGAGTTATCGTTGTGCTGGCGTCGGAAGCCGGGTGGTTTTTGAGACGCCAGACTAGCCGCACATGATCCGGACCGCTTTTCAAGACTACGAGCGGCTCGCTTGGCGTAGTCGCCTGTGCGTCCATTCGGCTGCGCGGTGGGCGACCGCCGAAAACGCCTGTCGCTGGTCCGAGGTCGGGCGGCGCTTCGTGCGCGGCTGCCGCCGGCGAGCGGCGCTTGCCTTCGAGGGCACGGAACTCGTGCCCTTGGGCTGTTGCGCATCGCCGTGCCGGCTGGCGCAAAATGCGCCTAAAACAACTCCGAACGCGACGAAGAATCTGCTGGGAACATTAGACATGATTGGTCTCCTCTTTCAAAAATCTGTGTGGAAGTTGTCGTTTGTTTGTCGTCCCGCGACCGCAAGACAGCCTTGATCTGTTGTTGCAAATTAACGTCCCATTCCTGACGTTCCAGTTGGGCAAGAGTCTCGCTGTCTGCCAGTGCGAGCGCGGCTCGGACGGCCACGGCGTGAACTGACGGCTTGAGCCTTTCATTCAGGACCAGCGGCAGCGACGTTTCGCCGCCCAGACATCCCAGCAATTCGACCGCCACCGACTCCCGCTCACCAATGAATGTGCCGAATCGCGCCAGGATTCGCTGCTCAAATTCCGCCCGCCGCGCGAGAAGCGGCTGGACAAGTTCGCTAAGATCGCCATCCGGGTCGGCAATTCGCAGCGCGACAATGCGGTCAATCGTTTCGTCTTCCGCGGCGCTCTTTTCCCGAATTTGTTCGAGAATCATGCGCAGACGCACTTCGCGCGACGGCAACTGCGAGACAGTCTTCGATAGGTCGTCCACTGCTAATTCTGCTTGCGGCGCCTCAGGTGGCCGAGTACCGCCTGCGGACGAGTCACCAGCGTGCCACGCCACCCGGAATGCCACGGCTGCGAAAACGACCGCGGCCGCCGCGCCGACCGCCGCCAGAATTTTCTTCCGCGTCTTTCGTCGGACGATCCGCCGCACGTCCGGCAATGGATTCCCGACCAGTTCCGGCCACTCCGCCATGAGCAGCAAACGGTTCAATGGATCGGAAGCGTCATCGGGCCACTTTGCCGACCGAAGTAGCTCATCGAGCGAATCATCCGCCGCATTCCTTGGCATGTTGTCAGGTTCGTTTTTCATGGTTCACTTCCCCGGCGGCCCTGGGTTCTCTGAAGGCAATGCGGCGCCTTCACCCGCGCCATCAGCCAGAAACGGAGCCAACTCCGCGCGAAGCCGCTGCCGCGCCAGGTACATATTCGCGTAAACACAACTCACCTGAATCTCCAGCAATTGCGCGACTTCTTCGGCCGCGAGCCCTTCATAAGTCATCAGCACCAGCACCTCGCGCTGCCGTGGCGGCAAGGCCGAGACCCGCTGGGCAACGTATCGCCTCAACTCTTCGGCCATGGCGCACGATGCCGGGTCCGCCTGCCGCGGGTCGGAGGCGTCCGCGATCGGCGCGGAGGGGCGGCGTTTCGCCAGCCAATCGTGAAAAACGTTCAGCAAAATGCGCGTCGCCCACGTCCGGAACGCCGACTGCCCGCGAAAACCGCTCCAGCCATTCACGATCCGCAGCAGCGCCTCTTGCATGATCTCCTCCGCCGGTTCGAGATCGCCCGTCATGCGTACGGCCAGTCGGCTGAGCGCCGCATGATGCTCGGATACGAGATGCTCGAGGGTTTCCCGTTCGGGGGGCTCATGTTGCCGCTCTTGTTTAATTCATTAGACTGCGACAAGCCAATAATCTAAAAAGAAAAAGAACGACGCGAAAGCAGGCGATCTTGGCGCGTTAGGTGTTAGGGAACCCGCGGGAAAGGGAAACCACAAAACACAAGAAAGGAGTAAGAAAGATGGACGAAAAGAAAATCAGGGGGTGGCGCTCCTATTTTTTTCCTTTCGTTCATCTTCCTTTCTCTCAGTTTTCAACTTTTCCGTAGTCAGTCGGTGGCGGCCGATCTATTCTACCGCCTACATTGCCCTCCTCGCCTGCCTCTTTGCGCGGACGGCAAAGGTGCCGGACGTGTTCGGGGTTAGGCCGCCACCGGCCGCAGTCCGGGCAAACATAGGCGCGGCAATGGGAGCAGAATGCGGTGCCGCCGCCAAGGGGGGCGTCGCAGCAGGGGCAGCGGACCGGGGAAGCAGGGGGCATCGCTGAAGCGGGCAAGCGAAACGTCATGCGGTCGAAATTGCACTGGGATAGCCGGAAAACTCGTGAAGGTCAACAAGACCAACACGGAAAGGGCGAAAACACGCGCGACACTCCCCTTCTGCGCGGTCTCGCCCCTGGTTATTCGCGATTCGCCGCCGCGATTATTCCCGACGTTTCGTCAGATTTTCCTTTTTCGTCGCCCGGCCCCAGATAGAGGAGGCAATTTGACAGGAAGATGTGCGACTGGAAAATGGATGAAAGCGAGAATTGGGCCGCCCGCGGTGTCTTATCTTCCTGTCGTACATGTTTCTGTCATTTCCTTCTGGCCGCAAGCAGGCGACAGAAGAATGAGGGAACAGAAGAGAGGGAACACTAATAAACGCTAATTAACGCTAATGAGCATTAGTGTTTATTAGCGGTAATTAGTGTTCCCCCCAACTATCTTCCTTTCGTGCATTTTCCTTTCTTCACCTCCTCCTTCTCAGCGGCCGCATTGGCGGTTCTTTTTTGAGAAAGGAAGATGGACGAAAAGAAAATGAGGAAGGAAATGAAGGAACGCTTAGCACCGCCTCCGCCGCTTCCTCCGCCAGCGATACGAAACGAGCGCCGCCGCCCCGCAGCCGAGGCGCCAACGTGCCCGGCTCGGGCGTGGGCAACGTGAACGCGAAAACCGTGCCGGAGTAGTTGGCTCCGCGTTGATTCGTCATGCCAAAGAGCGTGCCGCCGCTGTCCAGCAAGTCGCCCAGCGGGTAGCCGCCGTCCGTGCCGTAGGTGAAGTCGTAAAGGTCCTGGTAGCCGGAACCGTCGATGCCCACGCTAAAGATATTCCCATGGCCGTCCACGCCGCCCTCGGAGGTCATGCCATACAGACTCGTACCGGAAAGGACCAAGCTGCCCTGCGGGCCACTTGCCGGTTGCCGTGCCGCTGGAGCCGCTCCCCGTGAGGGAAAGCAGGTTCTGGTAGTTGGTCCCGTTCGTGCCGACGCTGAAAACGTTGCCGTAGCCGTTGGTGCCGCCGTCCTGCGTCATGCCGTAAAGAGTGCCGCCGCTGGCGATCAAGCTGCCTCCGGCCCGGACGCCGCTGGCCGTGCCGCCGGTGCCGGTGAAGGAAACCAGGTTCTGGTAGTTCATGCCGTTCATGCCGACGCTGAAGACGTTCCCGTCGGTGGATACGCCGCCGACTTGTGTCATGCCGAAGAGCGTGCTGCCGCTGGCGATCAAGCTGCCAAGGGGACCCAAGCCGGCGGCCGTGCCGCCGCTGCCGGTGAACGAAACCAGGTTCCGGTAGTTCGCGCCGTTCGTGCCGACGCTGAATATGTTGCCGTAGCCGTAGCCGCCTGTCGCCGTCATGCCGTAAAGCGTGCCGCCGCTGGCGATCAAGCTGCCTTGGGGCAACCCGCCGCTGGCCGTGCCACCAGTGCCGGTAAAGAAAACGAGGCCCTTGTAGTTCGTGCCGTTCGTGCCGACGCTGAAGATCTGGCCCTCGCCGTAGCCGTTGCCGCCTTCGCTCGTCATGCCGTAAAGCGTGCTGCCGCTGGCGACCAAGCTGCCGTAAGGAGTATAGCCGCTGGCGGTGCCGCCGCCGCCGGTGAAGGAAACTAGGTTCTGGTAGTTCATGCCGTTCATGCCGACGCTGAAGACGTTCCCGTCGCCGATGCTGCCGCCCTCCTGCGTCATGCCGTAAAGCGTGCCGCCAACGGCGATCAAGCTGCCGTTGGCAGCGAGGCCACTGGCTGTGCCGCCGGTGCCTGTGAATTGGATCAGCGTTGTGAAATTTGGCGTGCTGGCTCGGCTCACGCAAACGACGAAAGAAATTGCGATTGTGAATGAAGCAATAAATCGCAACTTTGTTTTTTCTCGCATTTAATGAGTATGGCAGCAGCCATGAAAAAATGTCAACATTTGCACTACGGAGGCTTTGTGGATGATCTGTGGAGGCTCTGTGGAATGCTTCTCTCCATCGCCTTTCCGAACGTGATTATTTCGCCGCCGTTTGAAAGCCGCGCGGGCAACCTAGCGAGCGGTGAGTAGTGGGCTGTGAGCCAAACACTCATAGCTCAAGGCTCAAAGCGCATAGCTCATTGCCCCTTCCCACCAACCACTTTCCACCAGAAAGGCCCGCCCATGTACAGCCTCTTAACGAGCGACGCCGCCAACATTGCCGCCTGAGCCAGCGCGGCGCAATCCCGGCCCGAGATTCGCCTGCTCTTTCCGGGCCAACGCGAGATCTCGCACCGGCGAGAAAAAATACTTTCTTGCTGGCGCTTTTCTTGCTCGCTTACCGTGTCAAGCTCCCATGATCGCCGAACTCGTTATCCGACAAGGGTTTACGGCGACGGCCGGCCTTGAAGCGAGCGACGAAGGCGGAAAATGCCAAACAAACGCCCGCGGCGCAAGTCCTTGTCCGGCAAGGAGATAGCTGCGTTTTGTATCGACATGTCATTACAGCTGTTGACATAAATTGATATATCGGCTATACTGGCAGGAAAGAAGAAGCCAACTGTGGCCGGCGAATGGTGGCGAGAAAAATGAGAAAGCAGAGGCTCCCAAGTGATAGTCGGAGGCCGGCATGGCCCAAAGCGCCGCATCCGACAATCGCTTGCGCATCATCCACTACTTGTGAGGGGACGGGCAGAAGGTGCGAAACTCTTGCCGTAAAGGCTTTGCCCGCATGGTGTTGTGGCGACGGCAAGGGGCCGCACAACAGCGACAGAAAACGCGAAGGCGTTGCGCGGTGCGCAGACTTCTCCGCCCATCATGCGACGCAAAAGTCATCATCCATGACGCCAAAAGACGTAATCCTGATACTATAACCGCCCGGCGAGTCAAGGCCCCTTGCCGGTAGACTAGAGATTGAGGTTCGCAACTCATTCCTAGTCCACCGAACAAGGAGACCTATATGTGGTATCTCGGTATCGACCTTCATCGTCTTACCGTTGTCATCGCCGGCGTGAACGACGCGGGCGAAGCCATGAACGCGACCACCATCCGCTGTGAAGACACGGAAGCCATTCGGCAGTTCGTCGAAAAGCTCGGGGCGTTCCGCGCAGTGATCGAAGCCACGGGCACGTACCGTTGGCTCTACGACCTGCTTCGCCCGTACGGCGTCGTCGTCCTGGCACATCCACTCCGCCTGCGCACATGATACAGCGCCGCAGCAAGACGGACAAGCTTGACGCGATGCTGCTGGCCAATCTGCTGCGGATCAACCAAGTCCCGTTGGCCTACATTCCGCCAGAGCCCCTACCAGCAATTACGCAACCTGACACGCGCACGAGCACGACTCGTCCGCGAGCAAGTGAAGGCGAAGATCAAGCTCCGCGACCTGTTGGCGCGGCAGAATCGGCAGACGCCCTACCGCACGCTCGGCAAACGCTGCTTGGCGTGGTTCGGCAAACAGGACTTCGGCCCCATCGAGAATCTGGTGCGCGACGAGCTGGTGCTGCGATTGCAGCACTACGAGAAGCAATTGGCGATCCTCGACGAACACATGCTCGCGTTGCGTGAAGCATTCCCGCAGGTGGAGACGTTGACGGACATCCACGGCATCGGCCTCTACTCGGCGCTCTTGATCGTGGCCGAACTGGGCGAGGTAGATCAATTCCACAATGCCAAGCAGGTCGGAGCTTACACCGGCCTGACGGCGCGCGTCAACCAGTCGGGCGGCCACTGCTATCGCGGATCGATCACCCGTCAGGGCTCGTCCTGGTTGCGATGGATCCTCGTGGAAGCGGCAATGAAGGTCGTCCAGGAGGATGTTGCCTTGAAGAACTTTTACACGCGCGTACGGAAACGCGCTAGCGCCAAGATTGCGCGCGTGGCGACGGCGCGCAAACTGGCGGAGATATGTTGGAAACGGCTGCGCCGCTGGCAGAGGGAAAACGTTCCCTCGGCGGCGCCGGCTTGAGGCAAACAAGAGGAGTTGCGCTTGCGCACGCAAAATCGGCGAAGCGACCCGCGATTGAGACTGGCGAGGCCTTGCGCCTGTGCCGAGATCCTGATTGGGTGCTCTTGCCGGTGAACAGAATAATGTGCGGCGGTCTCGCGGCCGAACGGCACGAATGGGTGACTACGATATGCGCAACGCACACGAACGAACATCGAACCGGCATCCTGCCGCGGACATTTCGGCCGATCCATCGGCCGACCAGGGCGCTCATTGCCGCCCCTGGACCCCGGCTAGCCTTTCTCTGTTCTGCTTTTTTGGCCTATCGCGAAAATCGGGGCCTTGACACGCGGGCGGTTATGGGTGAGTCGATCCTGAGTCGTTTCTGTCTTGATCCTGTCTTTTTTTGAAGGCAAAAACCTATGAAAACACGGCGTATTCTGCGATTCGGCTCGATGAAAAAACGTGAGCGGCAAAAACAAATGTCCGACCCGCCTGCGGCAGAGTCGGTAAGGCTCAAGTCCATCCTACCTCCCCAAATTCCGATCGCAACGCCCCTAAAGTCTTCCCAGCCTGCTGACTTTTCCGGACGGGTAATGTACACTTGATGTGACCATTTTCACACATTGACTGGATACCTAGGTCCAATGACCGCTCCAGCTCGGCAGCCGCACACGTTGTGCGGCAATGGCGGCCAGTAGTGGAATAGTGCCAGAATAAGGAAAATCCTTTATGTCGAAGTTCCAGCGTCTGTCGGTTTGGGTCGCGTGTCTCGCGGTCCTGGTATTCGCGATTTCCTCCACGGCCCCAGCCGCCTTTGCCGACGGCGATGCCCCGGCCAAAACTGTCAAAAAGACGAAGACAGCCAAGAAAAAGAACGCCGACAAGCCCGCGGATGCCGACCATGCGAAGCCGACCAAGGATTACGACGATTTTGAAGCCGATGCCAAGGACGCCGAAACAACGGCCAAGAAGGCCGTCAAAACGGTCGAGAAGGCTGTGACCGCAGCCAAGGCCGCAGAGAAGGCCACCGAGAAGGGCCGCAACGCGGTCGTCCGCTTCTCGCTCAAGGGCGATTATCCCGAGGGCGTTAGCGACGATGGCCCGTTCGGCGAAATGCAGCCCACGCTCGGCAAACTGATGGAACGCCTGGGCGAGGCCAAGGCCGACAAAGACGTCAAGGCCGTTTGGCTGCGGATCGAGGAACTGGAACTCGGACGCGGCAAGGTCAACGAGTTGCGAAGCGCGATCGCCGCGATCCGCAAGGCGGGCAAGCCGGTCTATGCCGAGTTGGTTTCGGCCGACACCGGCGCTTATCTGGTCGCCTCGGCCTGCGATTTCATCTACATGCCCTCCTCCGGCGACCTGGCCCTGCCCGGCGTCCGCCTGGAAATGATGTTCTACAAGGGCCTCTTGGATAAGCTCGGCCTGAAGTACGAGATGCTGCACATGGGCAAGTTCAAGGGCGCCGCCGAGCCGATGACTCGCACGTCGATGAGCGAGCCGCTGCGCGAGAGCCTGCAATCGATCGTTGACGATACCTACGACCACATGGTCGAGACAATTGCAAAGGACCGTCACCTGCCCGACTACACGGTGAAGACGTTGATCGATCAGGGCCTGTTCTGCGCGGCGGACGCCAAGGACGCCGGGCTGATCGACGAAGTGATTTACGCTGACGCGTTTGAAAAGTCGCTCGCCGCCCGGCTCAAGCTGAACAAGGTTGACGTTGACACGGGCTACAAGAAGAAGCAGGCCGAGGATTACTCCGGTCTGGGCGGCTTCATGAAGTTGATGGAGGCCTTTTCGGGCGGCAAGAAATCGGAACGCGGCGGCGGAAACAAGCAGAAAATCGCCATCGTCTATGCCGTGGGCGAAATCACCGAAGGCAAGAGCAGCGCCAGCTTTCTCGGCGAAAGCACGCTCGGCTCGACGACGATGGTCGAGGCCCTCAACAATGCCTTCGACGATCCCAAGGTTGTCGCCGTCGTCCTCCGCGTCGATAGCCCCGGCGGATCGGCAACCGCCAGCGACCTGATTTGGCACGCGACGACGAACCGCAAGAAGCCGATGGTGGCGAGCATGGGCAATGTCGCCGGCAGCGGCGGCTACTACATTACGATGGGCGCGAAGAAGATCTACGCCGAGCCGGCGACAATCACCGGCTCGATCGGTGTGCTGGGCGGCAAGCTGGTCACCGAGGGCCTTTACGCCAAGCTCGGACTGAGCACCGAGGTAGTCAGCCGCGGAAAGAACAGCGGCATCCTTACCTCCACGAGCCCCTTCTCGCCGGACGAGCGGAAGATTTGGCTGCGCTACATGGAGCAGACGTATCACGAGTTCGTGAGCAAGGCCGCCCAGGGCCGGCACATGGACTACGAGAAGCTAGAAGCTCTTGCCCAAGGCCGCGTCTATACCGGCCGCCAGGCGAAGAAGCTCGGCCTGATCGACGAGGTTGGCACGCTGAAAGACGCCATCGCCGAAGCCAAGAAGCTGGCCGGCTTAAAGGCCGACGCCGACGTGGACTTCCTCGTGCTGCCGGAGCCGAAGTCGTTCTTCGAGCAAATGTTCGGCGGCGACGGTCCGGAACTCGACGACTTTACCGCGATCCTGCCGGGCCCCCTCAAGTCGCTCGGCAACGTGAAGGCGTGGAAGCATCTGCTCGGCTCGAAAGTGCTGCTCTGGATGCCGTATCACATCGAGTTGAAGTAGCGCTCGTCGCGTAGCAACGGGGTGGCACGCAATGAGCTTCAAGCGAAGGGCGTGTTTTCCGTGCTGACCACGCGCTTCGTTTGAAGGTTAGGGACGTGCCATCAAAGGTTTCAATCCGCTCTAGTGAACGTCCACTGATACCAGTCGCCACGGTTGCCGGTATGAAAGGCGGCCGATGTCGGGGCGTGCGCCTGAAGTAGCCGTAGGCGAAAGGTTGTGCCTGTAGATGCGTGCCCGCTTGTGGGCCCGGTATCAGGCGGTAGTGAAGTGCGGCGGCAAAGGGGTGTGGGCGGCAACGAATCGCCGCGCCGTCCGAGCTAGTCGCCGGGCCGATCGAGGGCGACTGACCATCGGCGTCGGGCAGCGGGGCGCTATTGGCCTTGGCGGCCACGAAGGCCAATGCCAACAGGCTGGACACTACTAGCAGCGATTGCAGGATGCGAAGCATGGCGGCCCTCCTTCCGGCTCTATTGCGTAGGATCGGCCCGAAGAGAGCGTGTCGAATAAGCCGAATGTGCGCGATGGTCCGGTTTTGCCGGGCGTATCGGACGCATGGTAGCGGTCAGGCAAGCTGGGCAAGCTCGTAGAAGCGGTGTCCCGCCGATTGAACGATGTAACGGGACGCCGCACCTACCGTCTCTAAAGCAGCATATAGACCGCTGGCTCGGTCGTCACCACGCCTATGGCCGCGCCGTGCGGCAACTTGTTAGAATAGCCGATATGCTCGCCAAACAGAAAATGTTCTCGCTTGTCGGCATCGAAGCCCTTCCGGTTAAGGTTGACATCTCGCCTTCATGCCTTCGCAATCAAGTTCTCTTGGGAATAATCCCCCGGAATCCAGAAAGCACTTGTAACTCACGGTAGTATCGTATACCTCGCCAGAATCGCCGATCCAACAATGGCACAAGACGCAGCATATTACACCGACCGTGGCCTTTCTTCGTACCGCAACGGGGAATACGATAAGGCCATCGCGGACTACGATGAGGCCATTCGGCTCGGTCCCGATTATGCTTTCGCATACAACAACCGTGGCCTTGCCTACTACTGCAAGAAGGAATACGACAAGGCTATCACCGACTACGATGAGGCCATTCGGCTCCGTCCCGATCTCGCCGTAGCATTCAATGACCGTGGCCGTGCCTTCCATGATAAGAAGGAGTACGACAAGGCTATCGAAGATTACAATGAAGCCATTCGGCTCCGTCCCAACTACTTTTTCGCTTACCACAATCGTGGCGCGCTTTGGCGATGCGGGCTGAATTCGAGAGTGCCATCGCAGATTACGACAAGGCCATTCAGCTCAGTCCCCGTCGCACAACGGCTTATCAAGATCGTGGCCTTGTTTGGGCAAAACGTGGCGAATACGACAAAGCCGTCCTCGACTTTGACGAGGCGATTCGGGGCAAGCCTGATTATGCGGTGGCCTATCACAACCGAGGAGTTGTTTACGCCAGGCGGGGCCATTACGACCAGGCAATCGTAGATTACAACGCGGCCATCCGGCTCAATCCAAGTTACGCCCTTGCTTACCACAACCGTGGCTTTGCGTGGGAAAAACTGGGTGAATACGAAAGAGCCACAGCAGACTACAACGAGGCCATCCGTCTAGAGCCGCAGAGTCGGGAATCTTAATATGCTCGCCAAACTAAAGACATTCTCCCTCGTCGGTATCGAAGCCCTTCCCGTTGAAGTGGAGGTCGACGTCTCGCCATCAGGTCTGCCAAAGCAAGTCCTCGTCGGCCTGCCCGAAGCGGCCGTCAAGGAGAGCACGCACCGCGTCGAGCGGGCGATGGTCAACTCGGGTTTTCAGCGCCCGCAAAGCCGCATCGTCATCAATCTGGCGCCGGCCGATCTGCCCAAGGATGCCGCGTCGTTCGACCTGCCGATCGCGCTGGGCACGCTCATCGGCAGCGGGCAGGTCGCATCGGAAAAGTTGGCTGAGTACGCAATCGTCGGCGAGTTGGCTTTGGACGGCACCACGCGGCCAACCAAAGGCGCGCTGTCGATGGCCATGGCCGCCAGGCCCAGGGAGAAAGAAGACAAGAGCCTCCGCGGGCTGATCGTGCCGGCCGAAAGCGCGGCGGAGGCGGCCGTCGTCGAAGGAATCGAAGTCATCGCCGTCTCCAGCCTCGCCCAGGCCGTCGGCTTCTTGGCAGGCGAGATCGAAATCGAGCCGACGCCCTCGCGGTTGGACGACCTCTTTCGCCAGCTTGCGACTTACGACGTCGATTTCGCCGATGTCCGCGGGCAGGAAATGGCCAAGCGGGCGATCATCGTCGCCGCCGCAGGCGGCCATAATCTGCTTATGCTCGGGCCGCCCGGCTCGGGCAAGACGATGCTCGCCAAGCGGGTGCCGACGATCCTGCCCGATCTGACGGCCGACGAATCGATCGAGACGACGCGGATCTATAGCGCCGTCGGCCGCCTCAAGCCGGGCCAGCCGCTCTTGGCCGTGCGGCCGTTCCGTTCGCCGCACCATACGATCAGCGACGCCGGGCTGGTCGGCGGCGGGTCCACGCCCACGCCGGGCGAAATCTCGATGTCGCACAACGGAGTTCTTTTTCTCGACGAACTGCCCGAGTTCAATCGCCGCACGCTAGAGGTCCTCCGCCAGCCGCTGGAAGACGGCATGGTGACGATCAGCCGCGCGCTGAACAGCACGACCTTTCCGGCCAACTTCATGCTTATCGCCGCGTTGAACCCCTGCCCGTGCGGCTACCGCGGCGACTCGCGGCGAAGTTGCAATTGCACGTCGCCCCAAATTGAACGATACATGAGCAAAATTTCGGGGCCGTTACTCGATCGCATCGACTTGCACATCGAGGTGCCCGCCGTACCATTTCGCGAGCTGTCCGGCGGGACGCCGGGCACTTCCAGCGCGGACATGCGGGCGGTTGTGGCAGCCGCGCGGCGGCGGCAGGCGGAACGATTCATCGGCTCGAAGACCCGCTATAACGCCGACATGTCGCACCGGCAGACGCGGCAATTCTGCGTGTTGGACGCGGAGTGCAGCAATCTGCTCAAAGGCGCAATGGCCGAGATGGGCCTTAGCGCCCGCGCCCACGACAAGATTCTCCGCGTCGCCGCGCACCATCGCCGACCTCGACAACTGCGACGGCTTGCGGCCGCATCATCTCAACGAGGCGATCAATTACCGGATGCTGGACAGGAACTTGTGGACGTGAACTAGGTGGACGTAAACTTGAACTATGAGGATAGGCAACCCTCTTACACTTTGGCGTAGCCCGTGGATTTGTTGGACACTGTTTGTCTTCTTCGCCGCCATTACGCTATGCTTCCAAATCGTAGATGTCAAACCGTATCCTCAAAGTTTCAGGGACTACTTGGTTTGCACAGCCTGTTCTGGTGGGGCAGCCGTGCTTTCTTTGATATTCGCCTTTCGCTCGATAAAGGACTCAAGAAGACAATAGCGCTCGCAGGCAACTTCGCTTTGTAGAGGCTTGGGCCGAATTGCACCAAAATGAGCTCGTCGCAAACTGGGCACTCCTTCAGGACGGAGAAGCGCCAATCCCGATTGAACCATTGGAGTAGTCAATGACACATTCAATTCATCGAGTTTGCGGATTCCGCATTGTTGCGCCGTATACTCTTCGCGTCACTTTTGACGACGGAACGGATCAGGTTATTGATTTTCGCGGTATTCTGGTCGGTGAGTTGTACGGCCCGTTGCGGAATGTGCGGCTATTCAATCAGGTAGCGATCGACCCGGAAGTCCACACGTTGGTCTGGCCGAACGGCGCCGATTTTGATCCGGCAACGCTTTACGATTGGCCGGCGCATGCCGAGTTGATGACCGCTTGGGCGGAACGGTTGACTTGCAGGTTGTGACCGCGTGCTTACTACCGGCCAGAAGCTAACAACAGAAACGGATGCTGCGCCATCAGTGCGTCAACTCCCGCGGCGGTCGGTTTCGAGGTTGAGGGGAATAGGACCGTCGCAGCGGCGGCTTTGGCGGCGGTTGTCGAAGAGACCAATTGCGGCAACAATTGACTGATTGGTGGAGTTGACGCCAAAAAGAACCGCAAGGAAACCTGGCTCGCACGAACGCCCTGCATGGCGAAGTTGTATTCCGTGCCGTTTTCGCCGCTGTTGAGTTGCACCTCGACCTGGTCCTGTGTGACTGTGCCGCGCGTGCTGCCGCCGATCTGCCCGGCCGTGTCCTTGCCGTTGACGAGGCTAGCCGGCGGCGTGACTTGAATGCGAAAATCTCCGGACGCCAGGCCGGTAAAGCTATATGAGCCGTCGGCGGCCGTTTGCACCGGCGACTTGCCGCTCACTTCCACGAAGCTCCCTTGCGCGTTCCGGCTGAGGAGTCGCACGGTGACGCCGGCGATGCCCGGCTTCGCTGTGGATCCAGAAATGAGCCGCTGGCCGCTGTTGGCGGTATCGAGGTAGACAAACCCGGCGAGGCTGGCTTGTGCGGAGGAAGTAATCGCGGTCACGTCGCTGGAAGAATCGTTGGCGGTATTGATCTCGCCGCCGCCGGCTACCGTGGCAGTGTTCGTCACACTGGCGGCGGCATTGGCGGCGATGCTCACCGTGACGGTCAGCGCCGGGTAGTTCACGCCGCCGTTTAAGGAGTCGTTCCGCGTGGCGGTGACCGTCGAGCCGGAAATGCTCGTAGTCCAGCCCGACCCGTTCACCGCGGTGGGAGTCAGTCCGCTGGGCAAAACGTCGGTGACGGTTACCGTACCGCTGGTGGCGGCCGATCCGGCATTGCCGACGGTGATCGTGTAAGTGTCGGCCGAATCGCCTTGCTTGAACGTGCCCGAGTGGCTCTTGGCGATCGTCAAGTCGGCCATGGCCGTAATGGAAGTTGCATCGCTGGCGGAGTCGTTGGCGGTGTTCAACTCGCCGCCGCCGGAAACGCTGGCCGTGTTCGTCAGGTTGGCCGCGGCATTTGTGGCGACGTTGACGGTGATGGAGAGCGCAGGATAGCCAACGCCGGCGTTCAGAGCATCGCTCCGCGTGGCGGTGACCGTCAAACCGGAGATGCTCGTCGTCCAACCGGTGCCGCTGGCGGCGGTCGGCGTCATTCCCGTGGGCAGCGTGTCGGTCACGGTGACCGTACCGGCCGTCGCGCCCGGCCCGGCGTTCGTTACGGTAATGGTGTAAGTGTCGCCCGTTTCGCCTTGGCGGAACGTGCCCGAGTGGCTCTTCGCGATCGTCAGGTCGGCAGCCTGGGCGATGGCGGTCGGATCGCTGGCCGTGTCGTTATTGGTAATGACTTCCCCGCCGCCCGCCACGTTGACGGTATTCGTCACGTTGGCCGCCGCGTTGCCGGCGACACTTACCGTGATGGTTAGCGCCTGATAGCTGCCGCCGGCCGCCAGGACATCGCTCCGTGTCGCGGTGACAGTCGAGCCGTTGATCTGCGTCGTCCAGCCGGTGCCGCTGGCCGAGGTCGGCGTGAGGCCGGTCGGAATGACGTTGGTAATAGTCACCGTGCCGCTCGTCGGCCCCGTGCCGGCGTTGTGAACGGTTACGGTGTACGTGTCGGCCGTGTCGCCCTGTCGGAAACTGCCGCTATGGCTTTTACTTACGGTCAAGTCGGCGACTTGGGTAACGGAAGCCGTATCGGTGGACGAATCGTTGGCCGTGTTGATTTCTCCGCCGCCGGAAACGGTCGCCGTGTTGCTGATGCTGGCCGCGGCATTGTTGGCCACGGCGACGGTCACGGTCAGCGGGGTGTAGCTTGCACCGGGAGACAACGGATCGCTTCGTGTGGCCGTGATCGTGGAACCATTGATCTGCGGCGTCCAGCCGGAACCGGTGACCGATACGGCCGTCAGCCCCGCCGGCAGCAAATCGGTCACGGTCACCGGGCCGCTGGTTTGCAGCGAGCCGATGTTGCTGACAGTTATCGAGTAGTTGTCTGCCGTATCCCCTTGCTTGAAAGTGCCGGAATGGCTCTTGGCAATCGTCAGGTCGGACGCGGCGGCCGTTATCGTGGTCGGGTCGCTTGCGGTGTCGTTGGCAGTGTTTGTTTCGCCGCCGCCGGAGACTTGGGCGGTATTGGTCACGTTGGTGGCGTTCGCGGCGACACTAACCGTGATGGTCAGGTTGTCATAGCTTCCGCCAGCGGCCAGCGGGTCGCTTCGCGTGGCGGTGACAATCGGGCCTGATATGCTCGTGCTCCAGCCGGTCCCCGCGGCCGCGGTAGGCGTGAGGCCCGTGGGAAGCGTGTCTGTTACCGTGACGGTCCCGTTCGTCGGTCCCGCGCCGATATTGTTGACGACGATCGTATAGGTGTCGGCCGTGTCGCCTTGCTGGAAGCTGCCGCTGTGGCTCTTGCCGATCGTGAGATCGGGAGGGGAGGCGAAAACGACCGCGGGCGTGAAGGAGTTGTTGTTCGCGTCGGACCATTTGAAAGTGAGGTCTTGCGTGCCGCCCGGCTTGAAAATGTCGCCAAGGTCGATCGTCGTGGAAGTCGAGAGCGATCCCGAGAGGTTTCCTTCGGCGATAATGTGGGATGTGCTTCCCAGCGTGGCCCACCCTGAATTGCCTTGCGAGCTGAGGGTATGCCAGTTTGCCGGAACCAATTGGCCGCTGGCCGAATTGATCTCATAGCCGGACAATTGTTGGGTGCCATTGAAAACCAACTCGGCGTCGCCATTGGAGGTCAGCACGTGCAGCGTGACGTTGGTCGCCGCGAGCAGGCGGCGCGATTCCAGGGCTTCGAATCGCAACTTGGTAAATCGCCGGGCAGAGCGCGATCGGAGGGAGCGTTTCATGAATCGTGACCCTTCAGTGTCATCGGCAGCAAAGCATCAAATGGTGTAGTCTTTCGGGACCGGTCCCGCCGTCACGCTTACTCGAAGAGGACGCCTTCGCCGCAAGGCTACGCAGGCGGTTCCGGCCATGCAGGCAAGACTCGCGGCGACGAGCAGTAGCGCCGCCGGTTCCGGAACCGGCGAAAGGCCGGTTATCGGAGCTGCCGCGGCAGGTGAACTCGCGCCTACAAGTCCGCTGGGAAGCGATTGTCCAAAATGCGCGCGGAGGATTAGAAAATCGCTCAGGTTGACCTTGCCGTCGTAGTCGAAATCGCTTCTGTCCCAGGTAGCGCCGCTTGTCAGGCCGAAGTTTTGCCGCAACGATAGAAAGTCGCTGAGATCGACCTTACCGTCGAGGTTCGCGTCGCCCAGCACAGTGTAGCGGAGGAGGAGCGAATTGGAGTTTACCGCTTGGCCGCCGAACGTTGTCAGCCCCATGCCGGCGTCGGCATTGTCGGCATAGCCGAGGGCCGTATTGGCCGTCCCGCCTCCGGCAAGCACGTCGGCAGCCGCCGCGCCGCTGGTGATCCCAGGGCCGGTCCAACTCCCACCGGCGCGGCCGGAATTGATTTCGCTTCGAATCGTGGAAAGTGTTGTTGCCGTCTTGTCGACGATCAGTTTTCCATTGCATACATCAAAAATGGCTTGGGGCGACGACGCGCCGTCGTCGATCAAAAGTCCGCCGAGCTTGACGGCCGAATTCAGGCCATTGTTCATCACGATCGCGCTGCCGGCGCCGTTTACGGATACATTCATCCCCGACGGCAGCGCATTGCTCGCGCCGACTTGTAATGTGCCGGCGGCGACGTTCGTGCCACCGCTGAATGAATTCGACCCGGAAAACAGCAGTGTTCCCGATCCGTTTTGGTGAAGGCCGCGCCGCCGCTGATCGGCCCGCTGACCGCCAGGATTCCGCTGCCGTTGGTCGTCCAAGTCTGTGCAGCGCCAAGTTGGACGGGTGCGCTGATCGTGTGACTGGCCGTGCCGCCCGTCACGGTCAGTCCGTTGAGAATAGTGAGTGTGTTGCTGCCGCCGATGATCATTGGTGCCGAACTCGCGGAAAAGGTCACGCTCTTTACCGAGAGGTCTTGCCCGAGCGCCGTGCTGGTCGTTCCCGGGTTGCCATCGGTGAAGAAGATGCCGGAAGTCGCGCTCGGAAGTGTCGCGACTTCGGTCGTGGAGCCGCTTGCCACGGTCCAGTTGAAGCCCGGCGACGTGGCGTTCCAGCTCCCGCCGTGACCGCCTTTCCAGAAAAAGCTTGTTGTTGTCGCCCCCGCGGTCCCGGCAAGCGCGAAGCTGATCGACTTCCCCGCGGCGCCATTCGCCGCGCCTTCGTCAGTGACGAGAGTTAGTGTGGCCGTTTCTGGGCCGGATGCGCCGCCAGTCGGCGTAAAGGAAACTTGCAGGTTCGCGGACTGTGACTTGGTCAATGTCGTTCCGGCGGTGAGGCCCGACAGCGAGAACATCGAGGAGCCGGCCCCTGAGAGCGTCGCTGAGATTACATCCAGGTTTGTCAGCGCGCCTAGATTGGCGTCTGTGGTCGCGTTGGCGATCGTCAATATATCCGGCGGAACCTGCGGAGAACTGAAGGCCAGGGTGCTGCCGGCCGACAGGCTCGTGCTTAACGTGGGGCCGACTCCGGTTGCTGATAGCGTCATCGAGAAGTTTTGGCGCGCCATTAGCGCCGTTAGTGCTGCCATCGGTCGCATTCACCGCGATATTGCTGGAGATAGCGCCGTGCGTTGTGGGGCCGATGGTGTAGCCGAAGGTCTGGCTGCCGGCGTCGGCCAAGTTAAAACTTCCGCCGCCGCCGCTGAACCCGCCGCTGCCGGCTCCGACCGTTCCCGTCAGGTTGCCCAGTCCGCTGCCCGCCTGATTGCCGTCGCCAACATTGTTGATCGACAGCTTTGCCGTACCGGACGTACCAATGCGAATGTTGCCCGCCGCGGCCAGCGAGGAGTTGAGGCTTATCACTGGCGCCACGCCCTGGCCGGAGAGCGTCACCGTGGAACTGGGCACCGTAAGAGGAAAGCCCGCGCTGGGCGTGAACGTGATTGGCTGATTGAACGTCCCGCGAGCGGTTGGCGCAAACGTATAGATCCGCGATATGCTCGATTGGCCTCCGTCGGCCGAGACTACGGCAGGCGGCAGGAGGAACGTGTAGGGAGTTGATGCGCCGGGCGGGGCCGCTGCGTTGAAAGTCTGGCTGGTCTGGGGCGAGAAGGGACCGGACGCCGCCGGAAATGACCCTGAGAAACCGCCACCGCCGTACGACGGCGGTATCCCCGGGCCGGCGGAGGAAGTGTTCGTAATAGTGAAGCTTGCCGTGGACGATCGCCCCACCAACGTTTTGAAGAACTGTAGCGACCCGCCATTGGCAGGCGTGGTGCTCATGGCCGAAACGTCGCCGTGACAGTCAGAGCAGGCTTCCGGTGCGTAATAAGGATGCGCCCGTAGCGGTTGAGCCCATCCGCCGACGAAAGCGATGCACGACGCGAAAGCGGCTAACTTAACCGCGCGGCAACACCTCAACGGCACGATGCCGCAATGAGGAGCGAAAAGCATCTTGGCCTCTTCCCAACAAACCAACCCGACTCCGCGTGCCCGTGGCGGTCGTTGACTACTTCGGAATATCATAACCCCCACAAAAGCGATTAGTCTTTTTGAGATCGCGGAGGTGTCAAAAATCTAGTGTACTTGCGAAACGTTAAGAATTCAATCAAATCCTCAGCGACTCGTGGCAAAACAACACCAATGGCTATATTCGCTATCCCTTGGTGGCGTACTTGGGGCCGTTCCCAGCGGACCCACGTAGCAACTGTTACGACGGCATCCCGGTATCTCTTAGGCCGGACTGTAGCAGTCCATGTCACGGCCAAAAGGGATAAAGCCCGCCAATCTTGCGGTGAAGCACGACGAGGGCCGCACAAACAGCCATCAATAGGAGCGTGCCAGGTTCCGGCACGGCACCGGGTGCATCCGAAGCCGATCCGTCCAACGGCGGCGAATTCGGTACTGTCGGACCAAGAATACCAGCGTTGGCGCCCACCATCAGATTCGAACCGTCCAGCAGAGACGCAGCGGAAGTAACGATCAACGTTCCCGATAGGACATCGGTTCCCCCGCTATATGAATTGGACCCCGAAAGCACAAGCCGGCCCGAACCGCTTTTGATCAGGGTCGCGGCGCCGCTTATCGGGCCGCTGTCGGTCAATGTGCCGCTGCCGCTGACCGTCCACGTTTCGGACCCGCTGAGCGACACCGGAGGCGCTAATCGTTTGGCTGGCCGTTCCTCCGCTTACGGTCAATCCGTTGACGATCGTCAACGTGTTGCTGCCGCCGATGGTCATTGGCGCCGACGACCCGGAAAATGTGATGGATTTTACCGACAGATTCTGTCCCAATGTCGTATTGGTCGTGGCGGGACTTGGGTCCGTGAAGAAAATGTCAGTATTGGCCGTTGGCAGCCAGTTGATCTCGGTCGTTGAGCCGCTTGCCACAACCCAGTTGTAGCCGGGCGAGGTCGTGTTCCAACTCCCGCCGTGCCTACCTTTCCAGTAGGCTTCCATCGCGCCCAAGCCGGTGACCGTGTAGGTGGCCGCCTTTCCCGCAACGCCATTCGCCGCACCTTCGTCGGAGACAAGGGTCAAGGTAGCCGTCGCGCTGCCCGTGAATCCAATGGAAGGCGAGAACGTCACCGTCAAATTGCCTGACTGCCCCTTGGCGAGTGTCGAACCGCCTACTTCGCCCGACAGCGAAAACATCGACGCGCCGGTGCCCGAAAGGATCGCGGAGACAATGTCCAAGTTCGTCAAGGTTCCGAGATTGGCGTCGGTGGTTACGTTGGCAACCGTGTTAGCTTGGCTGGGCTGCTGGGGCGACACGGCTTTGCCAAAGTTGAGCGTGCCGCCGCTGGCGATGCCGGTGCTCAACGTCGGCCCGACACCGGTTGCTGAGAGCGTGGCCGAAAGGGTTTGGGCTGTGTTGGTGCCATTCGTGTTGCCGTCGGTCGCGTTTACCGTGATGGCGTCCGAACTGGAAGTGTGCAACGCGGGCGTAATCGCGTAATTGAACGTTTGGCTTGCACTGTCCGCCAGATTGAAACTGCCTCCGGCTCCGCTGAAGCCGCCGCTCCCAGTGGTGACCGTGCCCGTCAAGTTGCCAAGCCCCCCGCCGGCCTGATTGCCGTCGCCGACATCCTTGATGGTAATTGATGCCGTGCCTGTTGTACCGATGCGGATATTGCCCGCCGCGGCTGCTGAGGTGGTGAGGCTTATAACTGGCGCGACGCCAGTACCGGAGAAAGTGACCGTGGAACTGGGCACTGGGCTGGGGAAGCCGGTGCTTGGCGAGAAAGTCATTGCCATGTTGAACGTCCCGCGCGGTAGGGGTAAACGTGTACACCCGCGAAACGGTCGATTGACCGCCGAAGGCAGCGACCACATTGGCGGGCAAGAGATATGCATACGGCGCATGTCCTCCCGACGGGATGGTGAGGTTGAATGGGGCACTCGTCGTTGGTGAGAAAGCTCCCGAAGCGGCGGGAAATGCGCCGCTGAATCCGCCGCCGCCTTGCGGCGGAGGCGCGGCTTGAATAGTCGAGGTGTTATTGATTGTGAAACTGGCCGTTGACGACTTGCCAACCAACACCTTGAAGAAGCTCAACGTGCCCCCGTTGGCCGGCGTCGTGCTCATGGCGGCGTTGGTGCCTACTCCACCGCCCGGATGGCAATCGTTGCATTGCTCCGGGGCAAAGGAGGGGAGCGCCAAGGACCATTGCCCCCACGCGCGAACCAGCACCGCGACCACCGTGGCCATTACAACTTTCGAGAACTTCCTATTCATGCACTTTCCCGGATTTGCCCGGCATCCATGCTTTGTATTCATGTATTGCCGTGGGATGGATGGTTGTAACCTGCGGCTGAATTTCGGCAACGGTTACTAACCATACTGGGCCGAACGGCAGGCGATAAGTTACGCCACGTGCCGAGCGGTATTTCGCGCAATCGCCGGAAAAGTCGATGACTTTAATCCATTTTGCTTTATCGGAAAACTCACTTCAACCGATAATCTCATCAATTCCGAGGATTAGGGCATTCTCCACCGCTACTTTTAGGCACCCACGATCTATGCGCCGGCCCGCTAACTATGCACGAGGAGTTGGCACATTCGCGATAGGATGCCTATTGCTTGCCACAACCGCATCGGGTCAGCAGCCCCCCAACTTGGAAATTGGTCCCGGCACGTTTGGACGAACGACCGGCAGCGTCGCTGTGCCGGGGCTAGGTTACTTCGTCGCGGCCGAGCCGTCACGAGCGACCGAACTCAAGCCTCCGATGACCGCCGGCGGCGAACAGGCATTTCAGGAAAACTGCACAACCTGCCACGACGCCCAGCGATCATTTCAAAAGCGGAAGACTCTTGCCGGTTGGCGCGTCACCGTCGAGAAGATGGCCAAGAAGCCCGACGCCGACATCCCCGAGAATGTTCGCGAACCAATCGCCAAGTTTCTTTCTATACGTGCCGGCGCGCACCGAGGGCGAAGGAGCGGAAGCCGGTTCGGCGGCAAAAGACCTGGAACAAAGCGCCGAGATTGGAAAGAACAAGGACCAAACTCCCAAATTCGACCCTGCGCTCATGCAACAAGGCACGGGCGCATTCAACAGCTACTGCACTACATGCCACGGCGCGGACAAGGCGTTGAACGTCACGAAAAGCCTGGCCGGTTGGCGAAGCACCGTTGAGCGCATGGCGGCGAAAGACGGCGCCAACATCCCCGAGAACACGCACGAGTCAATCGCCGTTTATCTGGCATCACTTAGCGCAGGCAAGCCAGGCGCGTCGGGCAGTTCTGGCGAAGAGGCCGCCACGCCTTTCACGGTCAACGGCGAAATCTCGGCCAGATATCGCTACAGCGGCAATCAGAACCTCGAATACCCCGGGAATTTTGGCGACGCCTGGCTCAGCTTCGGCTGGCAGAGCAAGGGCCCCGTTCAGCGCCCGCGTTACGACCTGCATCTCGTGCCACAATGCGGGTTTGCAACTGGGCATGATCGAAGTCGTCGAGGCGAGCGTTCGCTTCGACGTCAGCAAGGCCCTATGCCCCGACCCCAAGTGCCCGGCGGAAGTAAAAGTGAACGTCGAGGCAGGCCGTTTCGTCGTGCCTTTCGGCGGCGTACTATCAAGAGGTCAATCCGGGAGTCGATCGGGCCGTCTCGAAGCCGCTCATCTACAGCATGGGCGAGCGGGTTGAGCCGAACAGCATCGGCGATCCCGTGCTGCCGATGCCGTATTGCGACGAAGGCGCGTTCGATCAATATCGCCGCGCCGGTCGGTTGCGATTTGACTGCGACCTTCAACGCTTATGAGGTCAACGGCCTGGAAGGGAACAACATCGGTGTGGACTTCTTCCAGAGCCGCGACTACGTTGACAACAATCGTTGGCCCGCGGCCGGCGGCCGGGCCACGATCGGAGGAGAGCACCTCCGCTTGGGATTTTCCATCATGGGCGGGCGATTCAATCCCGATTCAGGCGCCGGCCCGCTGAACGAAGCGATGAACTACCTCATCTTCGGCGCGGATGCCACATACCATTGGAAGGACGTGTTCCGCTTTCAATTCGAGTTCGCCCAGCGCAATTCCGATCGTTTCGGCAATTTGCCGATCAATCCGCAGGCCACGGTTTTTACCGAGAAGGTATCCGGCTTTTACTTGGAGGCGGAGTACCTCGTCCTTCCCAAAGAGCACGTCAGCCTCTTTGCACGATATGAATCAATGTATCACGACAGTCCATTGCCCGTGCTCGGCAGTCAGGTGCCCACGGGCACGTTCGGCGTCAATCGGTCCACTGTGGGCGTGAATTGGACTTTGCCGGGCGGAAGTCTCTTGATGATGAATTACGAGCATTGGGACATGCCTCAGCCGTTGGGTTCGGCGAACGTCGTTGGCGCGCTGGGCGGCGACGTTTTGAGCGTCGTGATTTCAAATTCGAGATCTCAGATTTGAGATTCTCTCGAGTTTTCAGCGCAATTGACAAAATCGTTCCAACGTCCCGGTTCACGATTGCCCTTGCGGCCTGATTGTCACTTCGCGATAATCGCCCGCTCAAATCCCAAGCAGAAATTTTCCCGATGAGCAGCAACGTGATGGAGATCGCCGACGAAGAGCAGCAAGCCGCGGACATCGTGCCTTTCCCCACGATGGGCCGCGCGCTGGCGCACCGAAATTTCCGCCTGTTCATCGTCGGGCAAGGCGTCTCGGTGCTCGGCAGTTGGATCCAGCAAGTGGCCACGGTGTGGCTAGTTTACCGCCTGAGCAAGTCTTCGTTCCTGCTGGGCGTAGCCGACTTCACGGCCCTGATTCCCGCTGCCATGCTCCTGCCGCTGGCCGGCGTGCTCACCGATCGCTGGAACCGGCATCGCACCGTAATCACCACGCAATGCCTGGCGATGCTCCAGGCGTTTTTGCTTATGGCGCTGACCCTTTCAGGTTTCGTGACGGTCTGGCAGGTTCTCCTGCTGGGCACCATGCTCGGCATCGTCAACGGCCTGGACTCCACCGCGCGGCAGACGTTCATGGTCGATATGGTCCCGCGTGCCGAAGACCTGGGCAACGCCATCGCCATCAATTCGTCGGTCTTCAACGCGGCTCGGCTGGCCGGCCCGGCGGTCGCGGGAGTTGTCATCGCATTGTGCGGCGAATGGCTCTGCTTCCTGCTCAACGGGCTGAGCTACTTGGCCGTGCTGGCGTCGCTGTTAGCGATGAAGGTCCGTCCAAACGTGCGTGCGAAGAGCGATGTCGGCATCCTGGCCGGCCTCCGCGAGGGCCTGAGTTACGTTGCCCATTCGGTGCCGATTCGCACGATCCTCTTACTGCTGGGAATCGTGAGCATGATGGCGGCGCCGCTGACCGTCTTGATGCCCTTGCTGGCCACGGACGTTTTGCGTGGCGGGCCGTATACGCTGGGGTTGCTGACCGCGGCACTCGGCGCCGGCGCGTTGATCGCAAGCCTCGCCCTCGCCGCGCGATCTAGCGTCATCGGGCTGAACACCGTCATCGCGGCGGCCACGGCCGCATTTGGACTCGGTCTGGCTGGGTTGTCGTTATCGCATACACTCGGAATGGCGCTATGCATCATGTTGGCGACCGGCTTTGCGATGGTAACGCAAATGGCGGCCAGCAACGCCGTCCTGCAAACGGTCGTCGAAGAACCGATGCGCGGCCGCGTGATGAGCTTTTACACGCTCGCCTTTTTCGGCATGGGGCCGCTGGGCAGTCTTTCGGCCGCGCGCTGGCGGCGACAGTCGGCATCCGCGCCACTTACATGATCTTCGGCGGCATCTCTTTGGCCGCGGCGGCCGGCTTCACCGCGCTCTTGCCGCGCCTCCGCCATGCGATTCGCCCGCTCTATGAGCAAGCGGGAATTCTGCCGATGCGCGTGGAGAAGGTCGTGGCGCAGCGCGCGGCATAACCAGCCGTTGTGGACTAACTCACTCGGCCCGCTCCTGTGCCGGTCCTGCCGCTTCCACGACGTGTGGGTGGTTGCGAAGGTGCTCGGGGCAGTAACCAAGGTCTCCGTCGCACTTCGAACAGTAGCGAAAGTCCAACGTCCGGTCGTTTTCGCTTGTGATCCCGCATACCGTGCAGCGGTGGACTCGAGTCGCGAGGGGAGCAACGGAACGGGCGGCCTGCCACTTCATGCGGCGGTGGCTGCTCTTCATGCGTACTTTGATGTCGCGGGAAAAGAACAACAGAAAATTCGCGATCGACACCAGGACCATAACGCGTATCGTCCAATCGCCGACAATGAGCATGAAAGCATAAGCGATCCAGGTCACGAGCGCAAACCACTTGATCTTTACGGGCAGGATGAAAAATATGCTTAGCAAAAAGTCGGGATAAAGCTGTGCGAAGGCCAGAAAGACTGAACCTTGTACGAATCCGTTCGTCGCCGGCATCTGGGGCGTAATAAACGCCGCTCCCACCGTCGCGACGTAGCCGATCAGCAGGTAGATATTGTAGCGGAAGGCGCCCAAGAGTGTTCCAGGGCCGTTCCCATTAGATAGAAGAGATACCAAAAGAAGAGAGCAAAAATCAGATTATCGACCGGCGGCACGAAAACGAACGTGACCACGCGCCACACTTCGCCTTGCATTACCGTGTCGGGAACCAATTCGAGCTTTTCCAGCATTTGCGGGCCAAGGGGAACTCCGCCCGGCGGCGGATTTGCCTTGGCGCCGAACGCAGTCAAAGCGTAGACCACCACCTGGCCGGCGATCAGCGCTAACGTGACGTTCGGCACCGCGAACCGCCGGAATCAATTCTCCATTCTGCCGAGCAAAGACATCGCCGCCTTCTAATCCACCTCGCCCGATTCAAATCCGAAATACCGCGCCGCGTTGTCGTGGCAAACGTCGCTGGACGAGCTTGCCAACTAGGTCGATGTCGTCAGGCACGAGGCCCTGCTGCATTTCCGTGCCTAATAGGTTGCAG
This sequence comes from uncultured Planctomycetia bacterium, assembly GCA_963707295.1. Classification (GTDB taxonomy): domain Bacteria; phylum Planctomycetota; class Planctomycetia; order Pirellulales; family Thermoguttaceae; genus JANXQG01. Next base: position 945,418 of record CAVPPL010000004.1, on the reverse strand, counting down.
AGGATGCGGCGGAAGTACTCGTGCCGCGTGTAGGAAAGGAACGAACGGCTGTCGGTCAACATGCCCACGAACCGGCTCAGCAAGCCCCAGGTTCGACAGCGCAGTTGAGTTGCTTCTCCATGCCGTCCTTCTGGTCCAGGAACCACCAGCCGCTGCCGAACTGCATCTTGCCGGGCACGTCTGCCGTCCTGGAAATTGCCGATCATCGTGGCCAGGACCTCGTTCTGGCGCCGGATTGAGATTGTAGAGAATCGTCTTCGCCAGCTGGTCCGTCGCGGTCCAGCCGATCGAGGAATCGCGACAGCGCCGCGGGCGTACTGCGGCATCGCCGATCGAGTCGAAGCCCGTATCGGCGCCGACCAAGCTCGAACATCCGCGTATTGTTGTTCCGCAGGGCGCCGATGTGGAACTGCTGCGTCCAGCCCTTCTGGCGTGGTCCATCAGCGGCCAGCTCGTGGAGCATGGCCGAGCTTGAACGCGGCGATTTCCTCCGCCGACGGCCGTTCGCCGCGGCGGACCGCGGCGAAGATGCCCGTCGCCTCCGACAGCGTATCCTTCGCACGCGTCGAACGTCTCCACTCCGTGGTCGGAAAGCCGGCAGCCGGCCGTAGTGAAAGAAATCGTGCCGCTGCCGCAAGGCGTCGAGATAAGCGGTCGAAACGCGTCGCCGATGTCGATGCGGCTGCAGCCTCGGCCAGCCGATCGACGTCCAGGCATTGAACGTCTCCGGCGGCATCGACGGCCATCGCCCGGTCGGGCCGGAACGTCGGCAGCACGCTGGATCGGAAACGACGTGTCGGCGGCGATCGCCGCGTGATGCTCCAGCGAATCGATCGGATCGTCGGTCGTGCAGACCAGCACGACGTTCATCTGCCGCATGATGCCGCGGCACGACAATCGGGCCGCGGGCGAGCGCGCGCGTTGCACTCGTGCCAGATGCCCTCGGCCGGTTGCGGGGCCGAGCAGCCGGTCGCTGATGCCCAGCGGCCGCTTCAATTCCAGGTGCGTCCAATGATAGAGCGGATTGCGGAGCGTCTGCGGAACGACTTCGGCCCACTTCTCGAATTTCTCCCAATCCGCTGGCGTCGCCCGTGCAATACCGCTCCGCGCACGCCGGCCGCCCGCATCGCCCGCCACTTGTAATGATCGCCGTAGAGCCAGATCTGCGGCGAGGTTCTCGAAGCGATGGTCTTCGGCAATCTGCCGCGGCGGAAGGTGGCAGTGGTAGTCGATGATCGGCAGATCGCGGGCGAAGCGGTGATACAACTCGACCGCGCGGTCGTTCTGCAGGAGGAAGTTTTCGGTGATGAAAACGTCGCTCACGTCAGCGTGCTCCCAGTTCGGTTTCATGTTCCCAGCGGCGGATCGGCGGCGAGGTAGGCGCGCAATTCCACAATCAGATTGCCGAGTCCGTCCATGGAAAACGCTCGTTCGTTTGCCGCAATAAATAAAGCCGCCGCGCACGCGCGGAGGATTACACCTTTCTCCAATATTTCCGTCGGAAATAGCTCATGCCGCAGAACCGCATCCCGGCCAAATTAGGATCCATCTTCAATTCGCAGCGGCAGGTCGGGCGAATGGACGACGAAGTCCAGCGACCAATTCCAATCGTCGCAGGCGAACCAGAGTATTATTTGGCGGCTAACTCGGTACTTTGAGCCGCGGCAGGGACGACGCTTTGCAGAGTTACATCGTGTCTCCAGTCGAGCCGGTCCGTGCGGATGGAAACCACAAAATCAATCCTAGCAATCGTTGAATCCTCTCGCGCAGGCTTTGCAACATTCCAACGCAAATCAATGCGTGCCGCATCCGGCTGACCTGTCTCGTAAGCGGCAATTAGATCATCGCCGCGGACATACCAATCGGCCAACTCGCACTTCGTCGCGGATTGAATCGGGCCGGTCACTCCGAACAATTGGCCATTCGGCCAGCTTCGGCCCAGCACACTGATACTCTGTAGTCCGTCACCCGGCCGATTCGCGTCGAAGGCGAGTGAAAGTTGCGGAAGAGTCATGTCGCGGTGCGGCCATCCAAATGCCACGGAGTTGAATGCATAACGTGTATCAAGCGAGTGGACTGAAGCGAATTATGCAGCATACCGTCGCCGCCCAGGCAAACCACGATTGTAGCAGAAGTCCCGCAAGAGAGAAAATAAAAACCCCGCCGCTCGCGGGAAGCGAAACGGCGGGGCCGGAACAGAGAAGAGGCCAAAACCATCTATCTTGATGATATCAAGTTTCTCGGTCTTGTAAAGAGTCCGACACGATTTTTTCCCGCAAGGCCCGATTTTGCCACATTTGGGTGGCTTTTTCGTCCAGAGCCCTTGTATAATCGCAGTCGTCCAATATCCCTAGGCATGTCGAAAAATGACGCAAATCACCGCTTTTCTTGCCGTTTGCGAGTTCGCCGCCAGGTCCGCCGGCCGGGCCATTCAGGACCTGGTCGGCAAGACCAGCGTAAAGGTAAAAGGCCCAGCCGACTTTGTGACCGAAGCCGATTTTGCCGCTCAGGAAGTGGTGAAAAAGACCGTTTTGGGGGCATTTCCGCAGCATTCGGTGCTTGGTGAAGAAGATCTGATCCCCGGAAACACGCCCAGCACCACCGAATTCCGCTGGATCGTCGATCCGTTGGATGGTACGACCAATTTTGTGCATGGCATCCCTCATTATGCGGTATCAATTGCCCTCGAACATAAGGGGCGGATTATTGTCGGAACCATTTATGACCCATCTCACGAGAATTGCTTTGCCGCCGCAGAGGGTAGGGGTGCATTTCTCGATGGCCGGCCGATCCGGACCAGTGCGGTGACAAAGCTCTCCGACGCCATTGCTGGAACCGGCTTTCCGGCAAATCTACAGCCCAATTCTCCCGATTTGCTCGTCTTCAACAAGTCGTTGTTCCGCTGCCAAGGCGTCCGCCGCACGGGTTCGGCCGCGCTCAATCTTTGCGACGTCGCCGCGGGTCGTTTCGACGTGCTCTGGGGATTGTCGACAAAAATCTGGGATATCGCCGCGGGCGTCCTCTTGGTCCGCGAGGCGGGCGGTGTCGTTACCTCGCCTGAAGGCCGCGAAATTGATCTCGGCTCGGGGCGGTTTCTCGCCTCGGCGAACATGGAGTTGCATCGCCAACTGGTGGAGATGGTACGAGAGGCAATGTGACTGTAGCACAAGTGGCACGACCCTGAGCTTGCGAAGGGCGTGTCAAGGCGCGTAACTACGCCCTTCGCTCGAAGCTCAGGAACGTGCCACCCGCCAAAAAAGCTCTATTGGGTGCGCATCACTTTCGGAGTATGATTCGCGCATGACGCCCGTCGATGTTCTCCGTGCTGTGACCGAGGCCGAAATCGGCCGCGAAATCATTCGCCTCGTGCCGCATTGGTACGAGGCCGAGTGCGGCCCCGTGGAGTACTCGATCACCATCGGCCGGCGCGTCGCGCGGTTCTTCAATTACGGCAAGCTTTCCTCCAACCTGTGCCAGCTTTTGAGCTTGATTGGCGAGCCATCGCGGGACCTGCAATTCGAGCGCTTTGCCAGTACTCCGGCGCGACCGATGTGCTGATGGAGAGCTTCGCCACGCCAGTGGCTGCGGCTGCAAGCCATCGAGCCCGATTGGGTCAAGGTCGTCAAGTATTTGGAGACCGTCTCCCGCCGCACCGAGCGAAAACCTGCCCGTCGCGTTGACGCTTCTCATCCGGCAGGGCAGCGGCGTGGCCGACATCACGCAGTCGCACTTGCAGAAGTTCTTCGATCGGCTGGCGGCGTCGCCTTATACTTTTACTTACCTGGCGGTCAACGCCGATCTGCATCTTATGCACTACGGCTCGGTCGATTGGTCGCAAGTGAACAACACCTCGGCGAACAAGTTCTATCCCGAGTTTCTCCATCCGATCCACTCGGTGATGGATGATGCCGACCTCGTCGCGCACCTCACTCCCCGCGGCGACCTCGTTCTCATGAACAAGACGGGCGTGCTGGCCACCAACCGGAAGAAGAAGTGGCGGATCTACGACGCGCGGTGCTTCGTAGCCAGCCTCTCCCAGTGCCTGGGCAGCCGCGAAGTGGCTACCAACCTGATCGAAGTGATTTTCGACCTGAGCTTCAAGCGCCAAGGGGCTTTGTTCATCTACGATCCGCAACACCGCATCCTCGACAAGATTCTGAACCCCGAGTGCATTATGGCACCGTTTTGGAAGCTGAACGGACATCCCTTGCCGAAGACGCCACACGGTCAAGCATTGATCCACGATTCCCTCGAGGACATCGCCATCGGCAAAAAGGCCGGGGCCGTGCGAAAGCGGCGGCAACTGATCGAACTGGCATGCATCGACGGCGCAATTGTCTTCGACGACCAGCGGCTTTTGGCGGTCGGCGCGCTGATCCGATCGCATCCCGATGTCGGCAGTCATCTCGGGCGCGGATCACGGCCGCCCGGTCGGCCTATCTATGGGGCCGCGCATCCGGTCGCGGTAAGCTCCGACGGCAACGTCACCGTGCCCTTCCGCAGCCGCGGCGAGGAAGGCGAGTGCGACGCCATGATGAATTTCCTTTGAACTAAAGTCGGCACGCGCGAAATGCCGATTATTCCGGATTTGCGTTGTGCAATCTCATTCGCCAATGCCAGCAGCGCTCAAATTGCGCGACGTTTTTGTCAGATACCGTTAACGTTTCGCCCTCCTTCATGTTCGCGAGTCGAACGGTCGATTTTAACGATTGGGAAAACTGGCGCATTGTATTTCGACATTGTTCGCCGGCCACTCGATAAACGGTTTCGACTGGAATTGTAAAAGTTATGTCAGGCATTTCTGGAATCACGAGCCCAAGTAGCGGACTTGCGCAACTGCTCTCGCAATCGGAAAGCGGCCAGTTGCAGAATGGGCCGTCGAGCGATCCGTCGCTTTTGAACTCGCTGGTCTCCGGTCGCTTGCAAGCGATCACGGGCGACAGCTCGTCGAGCGCGGACACGTCCAGTTCGGCCAGCACGAGCTCGTCATCCGACTTGCAAACGCAGATCCAATCGGCCATTACGGCGGCACTCCAGTCGGCGGAACAATCGGGCGGCTCGGACCTGAAAGGCGTGGTCTACAACTCGCTGGTGCAGGTCCTGAACAATAACGGCATCGATCCCAAAACATTCCAAGCGACCGGCAGCTCCGGCGGTTCGTCGCAGGCAGTCGATTCGGCCACGAGCAGCGTCCTGTCGCAAGTGCTCACCGCCGTAGGTGCGGCGAGCGCCGCCAGCGATCCGGCGAGCGCCGCCAGCGATCCAGCAGGCGCAACTTCTGGCATCACAGGATACCAGCCAGACCGCGAGTGACCCGTTTTCGATGCTTGACGGTTCGACATCCGCGAGCACGGCGACGGGCGACTCGCTGGCGCAATTCCTGGCAATGAACAACGACAGCCAAAGCTCGAATGACCTGTACTCGCTGCTTGGCGGCTCGCAAGACGGCACGTCGACCGCGTCCAATTCGATTTCGTCGTTCCTCGGCACACAAAACAACAATCAAGACTTGCTCGGTTTTTTATACGATTCAGGGCAATGAGCATGTCTAGGTTCCTTAGGGGGGCATAAACCATGTCCAGTGTCAGTAGCGTCAGTAGTCCGAACTATAGCGCGATGCTGTTCTTCGCGCAGGTCACGCCGCAGTCAGCCGCTTCGTCGGCTTCGACCGGCGGCAGCCCGGCGTCCACAGCCAGCGCGAGTACGGCCGGCGCAAGTTCCACCGGCTCAACCGGAACTGCCGCGTCATCCACCAGCAGCTTCCAAGATCAACTCATTGCCGCCATCGAAAACGGGCTGCAAAATGCGGAACAGTCGGGCAACACGTCGAACTTGAACTCGGTCATCCAAAACGCGGTGAACCAGGTCTTTCAGGCCAACGGCGCTTCCTCGCCGACCGATCCCACGCAGGCCGCCGCGAGGCCCAGGCGCAAACGACCGATGCGACCGCGGCTTCGCAAGCACCGGGAACGCACCGACATCATCACCATCATGGCCACGGCGGCGGGCAAACGGGTTCGACCGAATCGAGCAGCTCGACCGCTTCGACGAGCGCGTCCGGTTCAACCAGTTCAACCGCCGCCACCAGCTCGCCGACGGCAATCGACGCCGATGGCGATGGCGACGGTTCGACGAGCGCAACCGCGCCGGTCAGCGGCGCTCGGCTTCCGGCGCAACCCAGGCAAGCACGCCCGCACAACAGCTCGCGGACCTGCTTGCGCAGCTTCACGGGCAGTTCCGGAAACAACCAATCCATCAGCGGATTTTTATTCAACGTCCAAACTTGATGCGGAGTTACTTCATGGTCAGAAAACTATTCACCATCGGCCTGCTCAGCGTCGCAGTTGGTCTTTCGCAAACAACCGCTGAGGCAGGCGGCCCGCACATCGGCATTGGCATCGGCATCGGTCTCCCGGTCTACAGCCCGCCGCCGCCGGCGTACTATTACGGCTACCCGTATGGCTACTCGCCGTACTACGGTTATCCGTATTATTACTATCCGCGGCCGGTTTACGTCAGCGCCCGCACCGGGCTATGCCGCGCCCGTATACGCCGCGCCGCCGGCGGGCTACGTCCAGCAGGCGCCCGCAGGATATGCCCAGCAGCCGCGCACGTATTACCCGCCGCAGACCGCCGCACCACAGCAGCAGTCGTATACTCAGTCCTATGCGCAGCCGGGATCGATCAATGCGCCGCCGCCGAATCCCGCCGAGCCTGCCGGCTCCGCTGCCTCCGCCGCCCGGCCCCTCGCTGCCAGCGCCGCCGAGCGGCACCGGGCTGTAGTCTCGCATCTAATCATCAGATATTTCCTGATGATAACAGTCACAAGCAACTCAGTACCAACTCAAGAATGACCCAAACTCGAGTTATGCGTGGGTCGTCCAACTAATCAATTCGCTCGGTAGGCGTCATAGACTCGCGACTAGCTTGTCGAAATCACTATGCGAGCCGATCCAGAACCAGACGTAACCGTCTCCGCTGCGCACCGCAATGGCCCGCCAGTGAATGCCGATCCGCGCAGAGTAGACCGGCTGCCTCGTGCCTTGCAACTTCTTGAATTCCAGTGCGGGATGCGAGGGATTTGCAAGCCAACTTCGAAAGGCGCATCGCGCGGATCGCTGCACTTCGGCGGGCAGTTGTGACAACTGGCGGCGAAAACGAGCGGTAACTCGCGACTTCATAGCAAGTCGCTCAAGTTGCGAGTTCGCCCTTGCCGGTCATCCTCCAATGCTTCTTCGGCAAGCTTATCGAGCACGTCCGATGATCGAGCAAACGACTCCTGCCAGCGGAGTTCGGATTCCATCTCTTCGAGCAAAAGCACTCCCAGTGCATTTTGCTGCTCTTCCGGCAAAGTCAACGCCTTTTGGACTGCTTCTTGAAATAGGGCTGTCATTGGGGTATCCAAAGAGGATTCGACTACTCGCGGTTGGACAATTGCCTATTATAACCGAAACAAGGAAAGTAATTCGGTGGGTCCTCGCTGCGCTCGGCACCACCCTACGGGCCGCTTTCGGTCTCTGAAAGAGGCATTGGCCCGTTCGCCCAATGCCCCTATGGAATGCTCTGCACGTCTCGGAGAAAGCAACGTAATCTCGTTTCAATCGCTAAGCCCCGCAGAATTCCCGTAGAGACCGCAGTTTGGTATCATATACGGTCGATGTCGTGATAGCGGTGAAATACCTGGGCGAGGAAGGGGACAGCACAGTCCCCGCTGTGACGTGACGTTTTCGGCATGTTTCCTGCATGGATGGGGCCGGCACATAAATTCAGGCCGAGAAACTGTTCTCTCAGCCTAGTAAACTCGCAACAGCCGCCCAAGAACTGGGCAGTGCTGAAGGTACGTTCCCTCGAAAGCGATGGAGCCCGTTTATGATCGAAACAATGACTGCTCCCCACCATGAAACCGATCGCCTGGTAGTATCGGACTACGACACCGGCGGATTCTTCGATGAGATGTTTGACGACGAGGGGTCGCCCAGGCCGGCGGCTTCGATGCTGGCGCGGCGGCTGAAATCGCTCGCCGAGGGCGAATTGCAGCGGCGGCAGAAGGCGGCCGACCTGGCGCTGCTTGAACATGGGCATCACGTTCAACGTCTACGGCCACGAGGCCGGCACCGAGAAGATCTGGCCCTTCGACATCGATCCCGCGGATCATGGAGTGCCAGGAATGGGAGTTCATCGAGGACGGGCTGCAAGCAGCGCATCACGCGCTGAATCATGTTCATCGACGACATGTACCACGAGCAGCAGATCGTCCGCGACGGCGTCGTTCCCGAGTACCTGGTCGCAATCGGGCAAGTGCTTCCTGCGACCGCTGCGCCGGGCTGAAGCCGCCGCGCGGCATCTGGTGCCACATCACGGGCACCGACCTGGTGCGCGACAGCGACGGCACGTTCTACGTGCTGGAAGACAACCTCCGCTGCCCCTCGGGCGTGTCCTACGTGCTGGAAAACCGCGAGGTGATGAAGCGGACCTTTCCGCAGGTGTTCGACGGCCTGTCGATCCTGCCGGTGGAAGATTATCCGGAGCAGCTGCTTGAAGATGCTGCAATACATCGCCCCGGAGGGCACGCGCGAGCCGACGGTCGTGCGTGCTGACGCCGGGCATTTACAACTCGGCCTATTTCGAGCATTGCTTCCTCGCCCAGCAGATGGGCGTCGAGCTGGTGCAGGGCCGCGACCTGGTGGTGACCGACGGCTTCGTGTACATGCGGACCACGCAAGGCCTGAAGCGGGTCGACGTGATCTACCGCCGCATCGACGACGATTTCCTCGACCCGCTCACGTTCCGCGCCGGATTCGGCGCTGGGCGTGCCCGGGCCTGATGGACGTCTATCGCGCCGGCCGCGTGGCGCTGGCCAACGCGCCGGGCACCGGCATCGCCGACGACAAGGCGGTTTACGCCTACGTGCCGCAGATCATCAAATACTACCTGGGCGAAGAGATCATTCTGCCGAACGTGCCGACGTTCATCTGCGCCGACGAGAAGCAGCGCGCAGCACGTGCTGGCGAATCTCGACAAGCTGGTCGTCAAGCCGACCAACGAATCGGGCGGCTACGGCATCATGCTCGGCCCGCGGGCCAGCCAGGCGGAACGGGAAAAATGCCGCGAGCCTGATCGAAGCCAACCCGCGGAACTACATCGCCCAGCCGATGCTGTCGCTGTCGCGCGTGCCGACGATCGTCGGCGACCATCTCGAAGGCCGGCACGTCGATCTGCGGCCCTACATCCTCTACGGCGAAGACATCTACATCCTGCCCGGCGGCTTGACCCGCGTGGCGCTGGTCAAGGGGTCGCTGGTCGTCAACTCCTCGCAAGGCGGCGGCAGCAAAGATACCTGGGTCTTGAAGAACAATAATGGTATCCGCGGACCGCATGTTGGCGGTCGAGGGCGATAGATTTCGTGTCGGACAGATCGCAGCGGCCGACAGTACGCATCAGGTGCCGCACGCTGCAGCGACTTGCACCTACGGTCGTCGAATATGGAGTACGCCGCCGATGCTCAGCCGCGTCGCTGATTCGATTTACTGGATGAGCCGTTACGTCGAACGGGCCGAGAACATCGCCCGCTCGATCGACGTCAATTACAACTTGGCGCTCGACCTGGGGCCGGAGTTGGGCAACCACTGGAGCCCGCTGATTTCGACCACCGGCGACCACGAGGCATTCTATGCCCGCTACGACCAGGCGACCGAGCGGAACGTGATCCGGTTTCTGACGTTCGACGAGGAGAACCCGAACTCGATCCTTTCCTGCCTCCGCAGCGCGCGGGAAAACGCCCGCACGGTCCGCGACATGATCAGCTCGCAGATGTGGGAGGAGCTGAACAAGTTCTATCTCATGGTCCGCGACGCCCGCAACGACGCAAGCATCCTGGCGGCGCCGTTCGAGTTCTTCGGCAAGGTAAAACTTGGCGGCTCGCTCTTGGAAGGCGTCGCGGAATCGACGATGTCGCGGGGCGAGGCGTGGCACTTTCGCCGGCTGGGATTCAATATCGAGCGGGCCGACAAGACCTCGCGGATCCTCGACGTCAAGTACTTCCTGCTGCTGCCCAAAGTGTCCGACGTCGGCACGCCGATCGACACGAACCAATGGGTGGCGCTGCTGAAGAGCGTCAGCGCCCTGGAGATGTATCGCAAGCGGCACGGCCGCATCGACGCCGACGCAGGTGGCCGAATTCCTGATTCTCGACCGCGATTTCCCCCGCTCGATGCACTTCTGCGTAATTCGCGCGGAGGACTCGCTCCTGGCGATCACGGGAAGCAAGCCGGGAACTTTCCGCACCGTGGCCGAACAGCGGTTGGGGCGGCTGCGCAGCGAGTTGGACTACGGCAACATCGACGAGATCATTGCCGACGGCATTCACGAGTTCATCGACGGCTTCCAGTCGCGGCTGAACCTGGTCGGCGACGCGATCCACGAAGCGTTTTTCGCAGTTCCGCCGACGCAAGAAGTGGCGGCTTCCGACGGCTTGCAAAGCCAGAATCAGAGTCAAACCCAGAGTATTGCCCGTGTGGCAGCCGTATAGCAAAAATCCCCTCGATTAAGACAACCTATGCCCATCCGCGTCGCGCTCCACCACAGTACCCGATACGCCTACGACAAGCTGATCAGCCTCGGCTCACACGTCATCCGCCTTCGCCCGGCCCCGCATTGCCGCACGCCGATTCTCAGCTATTCGCTGAAGGTCCCGCCGGAGAAGCACTTTCTCAACTGGCAACAGGACCCGCACGGCAACTTCCTCGCGCGGCTGGTTTTCCTCGAGAGGACCCGCGAGCTGCAGGTGACCGTCGATCTCGTGGCGGAGATGACGGTCGATCAATCCGTTCGATTTCTTCCTCGAGGAGCAGGCCAATGAGTGTCCATTCTCCTATGAAGACGCGGTCCGGACCGACTTGCTGCCGTATCTCGAAACGCTGCCGCAAGGGCCGCGGATGACGGAATTCGTGGCGGGCGTGCCGCGGCGGAGCACGCGGACGGTCGATTTTCTCGTCGATTTGAATCAGTACGTGCATCAAGCGGTCAAGTACCTGATTCGCATGGAGCCGGGCGTGCAGACTTGCGAGGAGACGCTCACGCTCGGAAGCGGCTCGTGCCGCGATTCGGCCTGGCTGATGGTGCAAACTCTGCGGAGCCTCGGTCTGGCCGCGCGATTCGTCTCGGGCTACTTGATCCAACTCACGCCCGACATGAAGCCGCTGGACGGCCCGCCGGGCCCCAGCGCCGACTTCACCGACCTGCATGCCTGGACCGAAGTCTATTTGCCAGGCGCAGGCTGGGTGGGACTCGACCCCACATCCGGCCTGTTCGCGGGCGAGGGACATTTGCCGTTGGCGGCGACGCCGAGTCCGATCGACGGCCGCGCCGATTTCCGGCGCGATCGAGCCTTGCAACGACGAGTTGTTCCATGAGATGTCGGTCACACGGGTCGCCGAAGCCCCGCGCGTCACCAAGCCCTACACGGAAGAGCAATGGGCGGCAGTTGAACGGCTCGGCCACAAAGTCGACGAGCGGCTGGCGGCGCTGCGATGTGCGGCTCACGATGGGCGGCGAGCCGACCTTCGTATCGATCGACGATATGGAAGGACCCGAATGGAACATCGCCGCCGACAGCCCGGAAAAGCGCCGCCTCGCCGGCGTACTCCTGCGGCGGCTGTCCGATTGTTTCGGACACGGCTCGCTTTTGCACTTCGGCCAAGGCAAATGGTATCCGGGCGAATCGCTGCCGCGGTGGGCCTTGGGATGCTACTGGCGCAAAGACGGCGAACCGATCTGGCGCAATCCGGAGTTGACTGCCGCCGACAACAGCAATCATGGCGCCGACGCGAACAAGGCGCAAGCCTTTCTCCAACATCTGGCCGAGCGGCTGGAAGTCCGCGCGGGCGACATCGAGACTGCCTACGAAGACGTTTGGTATTATCTCTGGAAGGAACGGCGACTGCCGGCGAATGTCGATCCGCTGAAGTCGAACCTGAAAGAAGAAGAAGAGCGAAAACGGCTGGCGCGGATTTTCCAGCGCGGCCTGAACCAAATCGTTGGCTATGTCTTGCCCATCCGCCCGATCTACAGCGACGTCACGACCACGCGCTGGGAAAGCGGCAACTGGTTTCTACGGGATGAGCACATGTTTCTCACTCCCGGCGATTCGCCGATGGGCCTTCGCTTGCCGTTGGACAGCCTGCCTTGGTATGCCGCCGATGACACGGAGCCGTGGCAGGAGCGCGATCCGCTAGCGCCGCGTGCGCCGCTTGGCGACTCCCGCCGCGGACGTCCGTCGATGGAACAAATGTCGGATGGGTATAACGGAAACGGCGGCTTGCCGGCGCCGGCTATCCCGTGCTGGCCGGCGTCGCACCCGCGGGCTACGCAACCGTACACAAACAGATGGCTGGCATCGCGCCGGTCTTGGCGAGAAGGGTCCGCGATACGTCTGGTACTGCCCTCCGCGAAGCACCCTTCACGGAAGTCATGGTCGCCGAACCGACTTCGCAGACTATCCGCACGGCACTGTGCGTCGAAGCCCGCGAAGGCCGCTTGCATGTCTTCATGCCGCCTATCGCTCGCGTGGAAGATTACCTCCGCATGGTCGAGGCCATCGAAGAAACGGCTGAAGAACTGGCCATGCCGGTGATGATCGAAGGCTACACGCCGCCCTGGGATCATCGCTTGCAACACTTCAAGGTGACGCCCGATCCGGGTGTGATCGAATTCAACTTGCAGCCTTCGTCCGATTGGAAGGAACTCGTAAGCAACACGACGACGCTCTACGACGAGGCCCGCCGCTCGCGATTGGGAACCGAGAAGTTCATGATCGACGGGCGTCATACGGGCACCGGTGGCGGCAACCACATCGTACTGGGCGGGGCGCGGCCCATCGATAGCCCCTTCCTGCGCCGCCCCGATCTGCTCCAGAGCATGGTGGCTTATTGGAATAACCGCCCGTCACTGTCGTATCTGTTTTCCGGCCTGTTTGTCGGGCCGACGAGCCAGGCGCCGCGGACCGACGAGGCTCGGCACGAGAGCCTTTATGAGTTGGAGACGGCCTTCAGCCAGATTCCTGAAGGCAACGCGCCGCCGTGGATTGTCGATCGGCTATTCCGCAATCTGCTGACGGACCTGAGCGGCAACACGCACCGCACGGAATTCTGCATCGACAAGCTCTATTCGCCCGATTCGGCCGCCGGCCGGCTGGGGCTTTTGGAGCTGCGCAGTTTCGAGATGCCGCCGCACGCGCGGATGAGCCTCGCGCAGCAACTGCTAGTCCGCGCGTTGGTGGCCCGTTTTTGGGAGGTCCCCTATCGGCAGCCGCTGGTCCGCTGGGGCACCTCGCTGCACGATCGCTTCATGCTACCGCACTTCGTTGTGCAGGATTTTCTGGAAGTATTGCGCGAGATGGGCGATTGGGGCATGCCGATGGAGCCCGATTGGTTTGTGCCGCACTTCGAGTTCCGCTTCCCCTTGCTGGGCGAGGCAACCTATGAAGGCGTGAAGATGGAACTGCGGCAGGCGATCGAGCCGTGGAATGTGCTGGGCGAGGAGACGGCCGCTACGGGTACCGCCCGTTATGTGGATTCGTCGGTCGAGAGATTGGAGGTCAAGGTCGGCAACATGACCGGACGGCGGCACATCGTTGTCTGCAATGGCCGCCGCGTTCCGCTGCATCCCACGGGCACGCGCGGCGAGTTCGTTGCCGGCGTGCGCTACCGGGCTTGGCAGCCGCCCTCCTGCCTGCATCCCACCATCGGCGTCCATACTCCGCTTACGTTCGACCTCTACGATACCTGGTCGTGCCGCTCGATCGGCGGCTGCACCTGGCACGTATCGCACCCGGGCGGCCGTTCCGACGAAACTTTTCCGGTAAATGCCCTGGCGGCCGAAACGCCGCCGCGCCGCGCGTTTCCAAGCGATGGGTCATACGGCCGGCCCCGTGCCGCTTCCCAAGGCGGAGCATAACGCGGACTATCCGATGACCCTCGATCTTCGCCGCACGCCGGTCGTGCGGGAGTTGGCGGAGTAGAGGCGGCATTTTCCCGATGGTCCGAAAATCGACAGTTCCAATTGGCGATAATTGTGCGCATAATTGAATCAAGTCGCTTCCGGTCACCACAGTGCGGGATTGGTTATTTGCACCGGATGCGTTATAGTTGTTGCAACTTTGCCGCGTCGTAAGGGAAGTAGCAAAAGCGCGGATTGTAGCGTTCGATACACGATGAGCATTTCGTTCGAGACGGCGGAATCGTCGCCTCCTGATAATCTGCTTTCGCACTACACTCCGTGTAATGGAGGCTACGACGAACTTCTTGACGGAAACGGGCAGCTCCGTGATAGGTGGCGGCAGTTCGCTGCGGGCCTAGAGGGGATGGGCGTAGCGGGGCTCGCCCAGCGGCAGGAGCAGTCGCGACGCTTGCTCCGCGAAAACGGCCTCTTGCAGGGCGTGTCCGGCTTTCCCCAGGGGACCGACCGTTTCTGGGAACTCGACCCCCTGCCGCTGTTGCTGGCCAAGAGCGAATGGGACTCGCTGGCCGCCGCGCTCGCCCAGCGCGCTCACCTGCTCAATCTGGTCCTGGCCGACTTGTATGGCCCGCAAAACCTGATTCGCGAGGGACTGCTCCCGCCGCAAGTAGTTTTTGGGCAACGGACCTATCTCCTGCCGTGCCACGGAGTGCCGGTGCCGCGAGACATCTTTATTCACATGTACGCCGGCAGTCTAGCGCGGCGCCGACGGCCAATGGAGCGTCTTCGCCGACTACACGCAGGGACTTTCAGGAGCCGGTCTGGCCCTGGAGAATCGCATCGTTACGTCGCGCGTATTGCCGGCCGATTTCCACAGTCTCCACGTCGAGCGATTGGCCGGCTTTTTCATCACGCTTCGCGATATGCTGCAATCGCTCTCCCGCCAACATAGCGATAATCCCCGCGTCGTGCTCCTCTCTGCAGGACCGCGCAGCCCGGGCTACTTCGAGGACGCCTACCTTGCCCGCTATTTGGGCTACACGTTGGTCGAAGGCGGCGACCTCACCGTCCGCGGCACGAACGCTTGCCTGAAAACGCTGGGCGGTTTGCTGCCGGTCGATGTTGTCCTACGCCGAACGCTCGATGAAGAATCCGATCCACTGGAATTGCGCGCCGATTCGCTGCACGGCGTCACGGGGCTGGTGGAGGCGGCGCGGAGCGGACAAGTCGCGGTTGCCAATGCCTTGGGCAGCGGCCTCCTGGAATCGCCCGTTCTCATGGCGTTTCTGCCGGCCATCTGCCGCAGCCGGCTGGGCGAGGACTTGAAGCTCCGGTCCGTGCCTACGTGGTGGTGCGGCCGCGACGACGACTGGGCCTACGTCGAGGCCCATTTCGACGAAATGATGATCCGGCCCACGGTGCCTTCGCGCGGACAATTCCCGGTCGATACGGCGAATCTGGACGGGCAGCAGCGCGAGCGGTTGTTGCAAGCGGTCCGCCAGCATCGTCGGGCCTACGCGGCGCAGCACCGCATCGACCGATCGACCGCGCCGGTTTTCGTTCGCGGACGCATCGAGGGCTGGCCGATTGGGATGCGGATCTTCGTAGCCGCTGACCGCGACGGCACGTATCAAGTCATGCCGGGCGGATTGGCCAGGGCGCTGCCGCCCTCCCACGCCCAGACGCCCGTGGGCCGGCCGGGAACGGGGCACGACGAGCTTCCGGCCGGTGCTCGAGGCAAAGATGTTTGGATCCTCTCCGACCGGCCGGTCTCCACAATCACTCTCCTCCGCCCGCAGGTGGCGGCCGTGGAACTCCGCCGTAGCACGTACGACCTGCCCAGCCGCGTGGCCGACAACCTTTATTGGCTTGGCCGCCACGTCGAACGGGCGGACGGCCAGGTGCGGCACCTCCGCGCGGTCGTGCTCCGCATGACCAGCGAGTTGGAGCCGGCGAATCTGCCGGACCTCAAGATCCTCGTCGAAATGCTGGCCGACGACGCCCGGCCTGCCGAAGAGTTGCCGAGCGATCCGGAAGAACTCGTGCCCGCGCTGGAGCAGGAGATTCTCGCGGCATTCGTCCACGAGTCGCGAAGCGGCACGTTGGACGAAACGCTCCGCGCGCTCTATCGCACCGCCGCGCTGCGTGCGCGACCGCATCTCGGCCGACACCTGGCGTATCGTCAATCAACTCGATCTCGACCTGCTCGCGCCGCGGCCGGCGGAGTCGGTCCGGCTGGGCGAAACGCTCACTATTCTCAACCAGGTCTTCAATTTGCTTTCGTCGCTCAGCGGTCTGATGACCGAAAGCATGACCCGCGGACCCGGCTGGCGATTCGTCGATATGGGCCGCCGCCTGGAACGGGGACTTACGGTGCTCCGCCTGCTGCGCAAGACGCTCGTCCACCGCGCGGAAGAATCGATCTCGCTCCTCGAAGCCGTGCTGGAAATCGCCGATAGCACGATGACCTATCGCTATCGCTATATGACCTCCCTGCAAGTCGCGCCGCTGCTCGACCTGCTGCTGACCGATGAGACGAACCCCCGCAGCGTCGGCTACCAGTTGGCCGCACTGGCCGACCACGTGCGGCAACTGCCGGGCAAGGACGCGAACCCGCTGCGGAACCGCGAGACGCGGATCATGATCGCCACGCAGGCCGAGTTGCGGCTGGTCGACGTGGAGGCGCTCGCCCGGCCGCGCGAGGATCGCGTCTCCGGGAACCGCGGGACGTTCTGGGCATCCGTTGTTCGACCGCAAGCCTGCCGCTTCGTCGCCGGCCGGTCGCGGCCCGGACGGCATTCGCTGGACGCTCGACAACTTCCTGGCCGACATGACGTTGCAATTGTGGCAGCTTTCCGACAGCCTGACGCAGACCTATTTCACCCATACCGGCCCGTCGCGGCAGTTGGGCGCGATCACCCCGGAGCCGCTGCCATGAAATACGAGGTCACGCATCGCACGACCTATCACTACAGCGAGCCGGTCACGCTGGGGCACAACTCGTCGCACCTGACGCCGCGGACGCTCGATCGGCAGCGATGCATCTCGAATCGGCTGGTAATCTTGCCCGCGCCGTCCTGCCTGCGGAGCTGGACCGATTACTTTGGCAACCAGGCCGCCTACTTCACGGTTGAGGAAGAACACCGCGAATTGTCCGTTACGGCGGTGAGTGAAGTGGCGATGGAAAATCCGCCAACCGTCCCCGAGGCGACTTGTTCTTGGGAGGAAGCCCGCGACGGCCTGCCGCGGTACGGCAACGCGGTCGAACTGGCGGCGGCGCCCTATATCTTTGATTCGCCCTGCGTCGTCCGCGACGAGCGGCTGGCCGGCTATGCCTTGATGTCGTTTACTTCGGGCCGCCCAGTTTTGCAGGCGGCGCTCGATCTGACGGCTCGAATCTATCGCGAGTTCCGCTACGACCCTGCGGCCACGAGCGTGAGCACGCCGACGATGGAAGTTTTCGAGAAGCGCCGCGGCGTCTGCCAGGATTTCGCGCATCTGGAGATTGCCTGCCTGCGGTCGCTCGGTTTGGCGGCGCGGTATGTCAGCGGCTATTTGCTGACCGATCCGCGCCCCGGCCAACCAAGGCTTGTCGGGGCCGACGCGTCCCACGCCTGGCTGAGCGTCTTTTGCCCCGGGCACGGCTGGGTCGATCTCGATCCGACGAATAACGTCATCCCGCAGATGCGGCACGTGACGCTGGCTTGGGGCCGCGACTATGGCGACGTTTGCCCGATCAAGGGCGTCTTTCTCGGCGGCGGAAGCCACTGGATGAGCGTGGCTGTGGATGTTGTGCCGGTGAACGGGAATTGCTGATCGAAGTCGCTGAGCGTCATCCAGGTCTTCTTTGACCTGCCGCGGCGTATCGTCGGTCTCAGCGATACGCGCCGATTCTTGATGCTGCGACCGCACGGCCTTTTCGATGGCGTGCGAGGCAACGTCGGCATCGCCGCCGAAGACGGTGATTTGACAACCTCGGTAGTATAGGCCCCACCGATGGCTAGAGTTTTGCCCGACTCGCAATGTGTTAAAATGGATGGATAAATGAAACGAGCAGATGCACCCACGGTATTGAGCAACGGAAGTTGGCACGATGATTCGCGAGATAGTGTTTGCCTCACTGTGGAAGTTGTTGAGGCGAAATCGGCCGAATAAGAAATCGATAAAACGCAGAGCAATTGAAATACGCCGACATCAGTTTGAACAATTGGAGTCGCGCACCCTTTTGACTGCGGCCGTTGCCGATTGGACCTTCGACGAAGGCTCCGGCACGGTCGCCGCGGATTCTTCCGGCAACGGTCACACGGCAACTCTGAGCGCCGGCGCCACGTGGGTCGCCGGCAACGTCGGAACCCATGCGCTAAAACTCGACGGAAGCTCGAACGGCGTTGCCACGGTGACCGGACCAGTCGTCAATACCTCGGCCAGTTTTACCGTCTCGGCCTGGGTCAACCTCACGACTCTGACGGGTTATCAGACATTTGTGTCGATCGCCAGCACGAGCGTGGCCGGCTTCTTCCTGCAATTGCGCGGCGATACTGGCACCTTTGCCTTCTCGCGACTCTCCTCCGACGCCACGGGCACCGCCACTTATGTCGCCGCTCCCAGCGCTCCGGCAGTAAATACCTGGTACCACATTGTCGGCGTCAACGATACGTCCGCCGGCACGCTTTCGCTCTACGTGGACGGGCAGTTGATGGGCAGCACGAGCTTCACCTCGAATTGGGCCGCCACCGGCAACACGCTCATCGGGCACGGCTTCTACGGCGGCAATCAGGTCGATTACGTCAACGGTTACGTCGACGGGGTCCAGTTCTATTCCTCCGCCTTGTCCGCCGCACAAGTCGTCGCGCTCGATACTCCGGCCGCTTATTCCTTTGATGAAGGTTCTGGCACGACCGCCGCCGATGCTTCCGGCAACGGCAACACCTTGACCCTCGCCGCTGGCGCGTGTGGGCGCGGGACACATTGGTTCGTATGCCCTGGCGGTCAACGGCACTTCGACCGGCAATGCCGTCAATGCCGCCCCCGTCATCAACACCGCGGTGCCTTTTTCGGTCTCGGCTTGGGTGGACATGAATTCGCTCACCGGCACACAGACCTTTGCTTCCATCGACGGCGGCAACGTCTCGGGCTTCGCCCTTCAGTACCGAGCGGATACGGGCAAGTTCGCCTTCAACCGCATCGGCTCCGACAGCGACGCCGCACAGGTCTACCACGCCGACGCCCTTTCCGCTCCTTCCGCCGGGACGTGGTACAGTCTCATCGGCGTCAATGATCCGGTTAACAGCCAACTGCTGCTCTACGTGAATGGCGTCTTCCAATCCAGCGTATCCTACAGCGGCGGTTGGCAGGCCACCGGCGCAACCGTCATCGGCGGCGGCGAATTCAACGGCGCGCGCAGCGACTTTGCCAACGGCCTCATTGACGAAGTTCACTTCTACAACTCCCCGCTCACCGCCGGCGTCGCCGCCAACGTCGGCACCAACGGCGGCGGCATCCTCAACATCAACACGGCCGTCACGGGCGCCACCGTCTCGCCCGACATGTTCGGCGCTTTCATGGAGGATATCAACTACGGCGGCGAGGGCGGCATCTACAATAACGAGGTTCGCAATAGCGGCTTCAATGACTCCAGCAATGCGCTAAACGCCTGGCGCCCGTCGCCGGCGCCGGAGTGGTCGACGCCCTCGCTTCCGACGCCACCACCGGACCAACCACCGCGCTCGCCATGTCCGGGAAGCTGACCATAGCGTCCGGAGTTTCCACTTTCACACGCGCCGGGATTTCCAACTCCGGCTACTTCGGCGTGGCCGTGGCGCCCTCCACCATGTACACGGCCACGTTCTACGCCAAGGCCACTACCGGTTTCACCGGCCCGCTGAACGTGACCCTCGAATCGACGGGCGGCACGATCAACGCCAGCGCCGCGGTCTCCGGCATTACCACGGCCTGGGCGAAGTACACCGTCACGCTCAACACCGGCGCCGGCGCGTTCAACTTCCTCCACGAACCTCTTCGTCATTTCCACTAACAGCCCGACCGCCAATGGGGCAACTATCTGGTTCGGCGCGACCTACCTCTACCCGCCCTCGTATGACAATTCGCCCGCCCATCTGCGCGTCGATTTGACGCAGAAACTCGTGGATCTCCATCCGGCCATCTTCCGTGTCCCCGGCGGCAACTACCTGGAAGGCAACGATTACGCCGACCGCTTCAACTGGCAGGCCACGATCGGCCCCGTGGAGAACCGGCCCGGCCACATGGACCCCTGGGGCTATTGGTCAACTGACGGCTTTGGCCTTGATGAGTACCTTCAGATGGCCGAACTCGCCGGGGCTCAGCCGCTCCTCGCGGTCTACGCCGGTTACACGCTCAACGGCTCCTCGGATACGGGCCAAACCCTGACCGACGACGTGACCTCGGCCGTCAACGAATTGCATTACGTCCTAGACCCCGTCACCACGACCTGGGGAGCGATGCGCGCCGCCAACGGCCACTCCGCCCCCTACAACGTCAACTACGTCGAGATCGGCAACGAGGACTTCTTCTCCTCTACCTACGCCACGCGCTACCCGTTGTTCTACAATGCGATCAAGGCCGCGTTCCCCAACCTTCAGATTATTGCCACCAGTTCAAGCACCGGCGGATCCCCCTTCAACGTCCTGGACGATCACTACTACAACGACCCTTCGTGGTTTCTCGCCAACTCGACGCTCTTTGACAATGCCGCCCGTGGTTCCTACAAGATCTTTGTCGGCGAGTACGCCTCGCGCGACGGCTCTCAAACCAGCTCAATGAACGATGCCCTTGGCGACGCCGCCTTCCTCATGGGCCTCCAGCGCAACTCCGACCTCGTGGTCATGTCGTCCTATGCGCCCCTATGGGTGAATGTCAATCCCGGCGGCCAGCAGTGGGCCACGGACCTCATCGGCCTGAACAATACTACGAGTTTCGACTCCGCCAGCTATTACGCTCAGCAACTGCTCAACCTGCACCACGGCGGCCAAGTCATCGGCAGCTCCATCGTCGGCGCAAACGGACTCCAGGCCTTGGTCACTCACACCGGCAGCACTTACTATCTCACGGTCGTCAATCCCGGCCCGGCCACCCTGGCCACGACAGTAAACATCAACGGCGTCAGCGACGTATCTTCCACGGGAACCGTCTATACGCTTCAGGCTTCGACGGGCACCGCCACGAACACTATCTCGACCCCCACCCTCGTCTCTCCCGCCACTTCCACAGAATCGAACTTGGCCGGCCGCTACACCCAGCAGTTCCCCGCGTACTCGCTCACCATTGTCCAATTCGATGCCAATATTATTCTTCCCACCGTCGCAGTGCCCGCCGCTGCCGCTCCTGCTCCCGTAACCGGCAACACCGCCAGCCTGTCCGTCCTGGGCGCTGACGCGGGCGGCGAGTCCAATCTCACTTACACCTGGTCCGTTAGCGGCACGCCGCCGGCCGCCGTCGCCTTCTCCGTCAACGGCACGAACGCCGCCAAGAACACGATTGCCATCTTCTCCAAGGCCGGCACTTACGGCCTGACCGTCACGATCACCAATGCTTCTGGTCACAGCACGAACAGCAGCGTCAACGTAATAGTCAATCAAACGCTTACCGGCGCGGCAATCACGCCAGCCGTCATGACACTGGCGCCGGGCAGTTCAACCCAGTTCGCCGCCGTCGGCACCGATCAGTTTGGCGATATCATGTCCGGATCGCTGAGTAACGTGACTTGGTCTGTGGTCTCAGGCATGGGCACAGTAAATGCCGCCGGCCTCTACACCGCCCCGGCCAATGGAAGCGGAGTTACGACCGTTCGAGTCGTGAGCTCGACCGGCCAGGCCGGTTACGCCAATGTGACGATCCTCAGCCAGGTCGCCTGGTACCCGGCCAACGCTACATCGGGCACGGCGCTCGCCGACGCCTCGGGAAATGGAAACGACGGCACGCTCTCCGGGGCGGCGGCGTTCGGGGCCGGCGTCAGCGGCAATGCCCTGACCCTTACCGGCGGATACGCCTCTCTGCCGGCGGGGATCGTCGGCACGCTAAACGACTTCACCATTGCCGCCTGGGTCAAGATCGACACGCTCTCCATGTGGTCGCGCATTTTCGACTTTGGGACCGGCACGAACGTGAATATGTTCCTCACGCCGCTCTCCGGCTCCGGCGCGGTCCGCTTTGCCATCACGACCTCCGGCGGCAACAACGAGCAGCGGATCAACGGCTCTTCCCCGCTGGCCACCGGCGTCTGGCAGTATGTGGCCGTTACGCTCTCGGGCAACACCGGCACGCTCTACGTGAACGGAGTTGTCGTCGGTACGAATACCAATATGACGCTGCGTCCAAACAGCCTCGGTTCCACTACGCTGAACTACCTCGGCAAGTCCCAGTACGGCGCCGATCCGGCCTTTCTCGGCAGCATCGACGACTTCCGCATCATCGGCCGGGCACTTTCCGCCGCCGAAATCGGGCAGTTCATCTCTCCGGCCATCGTCACGGCCGCCAGCGCCAGTTCTGCAACAAGCACCACCGATGTCTTCTCCGTCCTCGGAGCTGACGCCACCGGTGGCGAATTCTATCTTACCTACACTTGGTCCCTCGCCGGAACTCCTCCACGCACCGTGACGTTTTCAATCAACGGGACCAATACCGCCACGACCACGACGGTCACTTTCACCAAGGGCGGCACGTACAATTTCCTCGTGACGGTGGCCAACGCCGCCGGGTTCACAAACACCAGCAGCGTCAACGTGACCGTGACTCAGGTCTATTCGGGCCTGAGTCTCTCGCCGGCATCGGCAAATCTGACCGGCGGCGCCGCGCAGCAGTTCACTGCCAACGCGCTCGATCAGTTCGGCCAACCGCTCTCCGCACAGCCGGCAATGACATGGACTCTCGTCTCCGGGCTGGGAGTGCTGAGCACCAGCGGCCTCTACACGCCGCCTTACGCTAGCGGTTCGGCCATCATCCGCGCCGCCAGCGGCAGCTACAGTGCCACGGCCACGATCGCGTATTCGTCTCAGGCCCAGTGGAACGCCGGGATGAGCAGCTCATGGAGCACTGGCGGAAACTGGAAAGACGCCTTCACCAGTGCCGCGCTGGCCGCTCCGGGCGTCCGCGGGTTGACCGGCGATACGGTGCTGTTTGCCTCAGCGCCCGTCGCCAGGCTCGATGGCGCCGATCCCACGCTGGCCGCCGTCACATTCAATAATGCCGCCACCGGCTACGGCATCGTTCAAGGCTCCGGCGGCAGCCTCACGCTGCAAGGTGCGAGCGGCGCGGCGGTTTCCGTGCTGGCCGGCAATCCAGAAATCAACGCGCCGGTACATTTGACGAGCAACACGATCTTCAGCGCCGCCGCGTCAACCACGCTTACGATGATCGGCCCGCTCGACGGCAGCGGAAGCCTGACGATGATCGGCGGCGGCAATCTCATGCTCAATGTGGCCAACACGTTTTCGGGCGGATTGGTCGTACAGTCGGGCACGGTCGTCGTCAACGCTGCCAGCGGGCTTCTTGACGGAAGCAGTTTGACAGTTGGCGCGCTAAGTGCGTTCGCGAGCCAGCCAGTTCCAGCCGATTCCGCTGCCGCGGCTCCTATTCAAAGCCCGACCGAACTTTCCACTTCGACATCCTCCTCGGCAAGAAGTCTCTCGCCGTTTGCCGTGGCGGCTGTCATGTCCCGCTGGGCCGTCGGTCCACCCGTTCCCCCCTGGATCGGCCGCACTGCCTCGGTTGCGTCACAATGAAAACCAATCTCCTTGCCAGCATATTGTTGCTCATTTCCGCCGTGCCGAGTGAGGCGACTGCCGTCGGGAACGTTCGTCCAAGCTTTGGCCTCTGGTACACCGCCTGGTGGACCGCCGACGACCGCTTCCAGCACTGGAGTCACTGCCACCGCCTTCCGTCGCTGGGCAGATACTCCGCGGGCGACCCGGCCGTCATCGCAGCGAATTACGCTCAGTTCCGCGATATGGGCGTCGATTTTCTGATCATGGACGATACGAACTTCGCCGGCGCGGACGGCGGCCGGATCAACGACAACATCCGCGCGTGGTTCGATTTCATGGATGCCAAGCCGGCGGCGGAGCGGATTCCGATCTGCATTGGCGGGGGCGCCGAGATGCGCAGCGGCGGCCGCGCGGGCGAGCAACAGGCGGCCGATTTCTATTGGACCTCCTGGGCGAAACGGCCCAGCTATTTCCGCCTCAACGGCAAGCCGCTGGTGCTCGTCAACACCGACAAAAACTACAGGCCGGGCGATTTTTCCGACGGGCGGTTTACGGTACGTTGGGCCTACAATGGCGACAACCATGCCGCGATAAAGGCCCGCCGCACTTGGGGCTGGGGCGCAGTACGAGCCGGCGCCGCTCTTGGACGAGTGCATGAGCATCTGGCCGGGCCACCGCTATCCAGCCCAGGTGACCGCCGCCGGGCAAGACGCCGTCGAAGCCCCGCGCGAAGGCGGCCAGTTGTATGTTCGCGAGTGGCTGCGCGTGCTGAAAGCCCGCCCACAGTTCGTGACCGTGGCCGACTGGAACAATTTCGAGGAGGAAACGGCCTTGGAGGACAGCGACTCCTGGGAAGACCGCTCGGGTTTTGCCGTCCCCGATCTCTACCGTCGCATCACCCGCGCCTATTCGCGGCTGCGAAGCGAAACCTTGGTCAAAGGCGAATACTATCGCTCCGAGACTCACGCCGACGTTTTCCTCTTCGATGGCCGCGCGCTGGTCTATCAGGCCGCCATGCCGCGCCGCGCGGCGATTATCTTGGTGCCCGACGAGATGTTCAAGAGCTTGTCGCGGCGTCGCGGAGCGACGCCATAACGATAGAAGGGGGCGAGATTGAACCCATCGTTTGGACTGCTATAATGGGCTAATAACCCATCTCGCAACAAGGAGGGGATTGTGTCTCAGCTTTTAATTCCTAACGTCAACGATCAAACGATGGAACGCCTCCGCCGGCACGGCGCATCATGACCAACCGGTGGAGGTTGAAGCCAAGGCGATCCTCGCCGAAGCGCTGCAATCGGCAGCCGATCCCTGGGCGACGATCAATGCCATGCGCGAGGAACTGGCCCGTTCCGGCAGAGAATTCCCGGACAGTGCTCCGCTGATCCGCGAGGACCGGGACCGATGAGCGTTTACGTGGTGGATGCGAGCGTAGCGGTAAAGTGGATGTTTCCCGAACCGCTTGCCGCAGAGGCATCGCGATTGCAGTCGCCCGCTCACCGACTTCACGCTCCGGCGTTCATCGAGGTGGAATTGGCCAATGTCTTGTGGAAGAAACTTCGCCAAGAATTGCTTACTCGCGCCGAGGCCGATGCGTTCATTGCGCAACTGCCAAATTTGCCGCTCGCCCGTCACGCGGATTCCGTGCTAGTGCCGTCTGCGTTCGATTTGGCTGATCGCACTGGCCGATCGGTCTACGATTCCATGTATCTTGCCTTGGCAATTCAGATGGCCGGTCAGATGGTTACGGCGGATGACCGCTTGTTCAATAGCTTGAGCAATTCGGCGTATGCCTCCTTTGTGATTCGGCTCGACAGCCTACCTTGAAATGCTCACGTTCCCATCATGCGATTCCGACTCATTGACCGAATTACACAACTCGAACCGGGCAAGCGCGTCGAAGCCGTCTTCCACCTGTCCGGTGACGAGCGATGCCTGGAAGACCACTTCCCAAAACTGCCGCTCATGCCCGGCGTGCTCATGTTGGAAGCCATGTACCAGGCCGCGGCATGGCTCGTCCGCCGCACGGAAGACTTTGCCCATTCGATCGTCGTGCTGGCCGAAGCACGCAACGTCAAGTTCAGCGGGCTCGTCGAGCCCGGGCAAACCCTGGTGGTGACTGCCGACATCAAGAAGCAGGAGGGCGACCGGACGACGCTCGTGGCCCAGGGAACGGTTGACGGCAAAGTCGTCGCCAGCGCGAGGCTCGTCGTAGAGGCATTCCATCTCGGCGACCGTTATCCCAAGCGAGCCGACGCCCGCGATTACCTGATGCGCGAACTGCGATTGCAATTCGACCGCGTGATGTCGGGCACGCCGGAGCATCCTGGCAGCCACGGACCCTCGATGCGTTGGATGTGGCTCGATCGCTTCACGGAGTTTACTCGCGGCCAGCGAGCCGTGGCCATCAAAAACGTGAGCTTGACGGACGACGCTATGAGCGACTATGTGCCCAGCTTCTCCGTGCTGCCTTGCTCGATGATTGTGGAAGGTCTGGCCTGGACTGGCGGAATACTGGCGAACGACCAGCGCGGGTTCCGCGAACGGATGGTGCTGGCCAAGGTCAACAAGGCCGTGTTCCACCGCCTCGCCTTGCCTGGCGACCAACTCCGCTATACCGCCGTGCTGGAAGGGATCGAAGCCGAAGGCGCGTTCGTCCGCGGCACGAGCCACGTCGGCGACGAGTTGCAGGCCGAAATAGACCTCTTCCTCGCGCACCTGCCCGAGGGGCATGAGGGCATCGACGGCGATTTGGTCGATCCGGCCGAAACGCTGGCCTTGATGCGGTCGTTCGGTTTGTACGACGTGGGGCGCACGCCCACGGGCGAGCCGCTGGATGTCGCGGAGAAACTGCTGGAGGGGGAACGCGCGGCCCAGGCGGCGGCTGCGTGAGGGGTACTCCCGGTTGGATTTCCATATTTGCGCATCAATGAATCGGCGCAGAGCGCGAATCGTCCGATACTCCGCCGCGGAGCGGCGTAAAGTGAATAGCAGGGGTGGAGCGCAGCGCAACCCCCTGTCGCGAGCAGAAACCAACCTAAGCCGCGTAGCGGCGTAACGATCTCGCTCATCCTGCGATGGTAATGCCGCTGCGGCACAAGTCGCATGATTAACAATCCAGGGGTTGCGCTGCACTCCACCCCTGGCTACGCACATCACAGCCCAACTGCCAGCAATGGCGCAGCAGCCGTGATGACCGTTTTCGGGGCCGGTTCATCGACTTGGACGACGGCCGGGAGGAGGGCCTGTATCGTCAAAAGAATCGGGCAGGCGGGATCAATCTCGAAAACTGGGACGGCGGACAATTTCGCGTGTGCGATTTGCTTTTCCGACGGGGTCCAGACCTTCCAAGCCAGCCCGAGAAGCCGCAGCGTTCCAATGCAAATATACCCCATGTCCAATTGCCACCAGCGGTGACCGAAACGCGCCGACTTGGGGAAGGCATGATGGTTGTTGTGCCAGGCCTCGCCGCACGTCGGCAATGCCAACAGGGCGTTGTTCGTGCTCTGTTCGCGCGTTCGATAGGGCCGGGAACCGATCGAATGGCAGAGCGAATTGACGCTCCAGACAAACTGCGAGGTGACGAATATTCGCAGAAAACCGCCCCACAGGCATCCGGATGCGAAGCCCTGCCAGTTTCCGCGCACGAGGCCCAGGGCGATCCCCGGGAGCAAGACGCCCAGCGCGACCCAGCAGTAATACATGCGGTTGACCCACATCAAACGCCGGTCGCGAAGAATGTCTCGGGCGTAACGCATCGGGTTCGGCAGCGCATGCGAGGGCATCCAGCCGAAATGGGCGTGCCAGATTCCCTTCAACCGGCCGCGAAAGCCCGGCTCGTTCAGGTTGGGCGAATGCGGATCGCCTTCGCGATCGCTGAGTTGATGGTGCCTGCGATGAGTCGACACCCACGCCACGAGCGGGCCTTGTGCCGACATCGAGCCCAAGATCGCCAAGATCATCCGGACGGCCGATCCCGTCTCGAACGCTTGGTGCGTGAAATAGCGATGGTAGCCCACCGTCACGCCCATGCCGATGACGAGCCACGGCACCGCCAGCGACAGCCACTCACCCCATTGCGGCGGACGGTAGATTGCCAGCCCGACCGTCAGGAACGACCCCAGCAGCGGGAGCAGATTGCAAAGGAACACATGCCGCCGTTGGAACTTCGCCACATGCCGGGCATCAATAACGCCATCGGCCAGGCATGCCTTGTCCGTGCTGATGACGGCCATCCAAAACGCCCTCCTTGTTTTCGCCCGTGCCCTCCGCGACGATGGTTCTTCGGCGTCAGAGTAGCTGGATGTCTGCGGCAAGTCAACGCAGATTGCTCGCGGATATGAACTATTGAAGGGATAAGCAAGAGACAAAGGCGTCGTTCCCAAAGCATAGGTGGTCTGCGATGTTTGAGTGACAGAGCGGTCGTTCCGCTGGACGTCCGCCTTCGGAAGTAGCGCCTGTCGCGTAGCGACATTGTGACGGTAGCGGCGGGTTTGAACCCGCCGTTTTCAGTCAATCAGAAATCGGCCGTCGCGTAGCGACGTTTGAATTCCGGTCCCGGACTCCCACGTGCTTGCCACGCGGGTGAACGAGATTGATGGCTAGCGGCGCAAGAAAGACATCCCTCGTTCCTTCACCGCCGGGCTTGCCCCGGCCCGCGGCGTTGATTAACGGCGACACTCGGTCTTTTCGGTCCCAATGCAAGCCTGATGTTGTCCGATGCCCGTCTGTCCGACGTTCACTGAAGCTATCAGCGCGTGACCGAATTAGAGCCGCTTTTCTATTTCGAGGGTCCCATCAGGCAAAGTCCTTTTGTAAATAGGCAAGGAAGAATACGGTATCGCTTGAGGAGCTTTTGGTTTTCGAGGATAAAAAACCAACTCGAAATCTCCTTCTCGAACTCCCAATGAGAGCGGCCTGGTCTTAGAATCATTTCCGACGACAAATACGTCGTACTCTTCGTTTCGAGCGAGAAACTGCCTTAGCTGGATCGCTATCTGATTTGACACATTCGAGCTATCGATGAGCCGGAGCTCGATGTCCGCGGCTTTGATCTTATCAAAGTCGGTGATCCTGCACACACGGTCGTCGATGATAGATACCCAGTAATCCTTCGTAGCGTCTAGAGGATACACGATCTTGACCGTGCTGCTAAGAACAACTTGCGACGTACCGTGGCCATTGCAATCGCCGACTTCCGCAAGCGCCGCCCTTGGTGCGAGACAACCCGCCGCGCGCGCATTGGACAGCAGCGCGCAGGTAACGGCAACGTTGACGATCACGGCGAGGAAATCAATAATGTATCTTCTCATCAGCAAACTCCACGGCAGTTGGGGCAACTGTCTCGCTCTAAGGCGGAAAAGTTGCCCGCGGGACCAATGGCCGGACTGCGAGCGGCCGACGTTCTAGGCCGACTGCTTTCGCCGCCGCCAAGCGCATCCCAAGAGCCCGAAGGCGCCGACGCTTAGGAGGGCGAGGGTGGACGGTTCGGGGACGGTCACAGGTGCCTCCCATATTGTTCGATTGACACCACCTGGTGTCGTACTGTTATAGACAAGCAGCCCAGCTTGCTCAGCGACGCACGGGAGACCATCTGCTGGATCGCCGTTGACATACGGCAACTCGGTTACGTCTACCCAGTGGCTTCCGTTCCAATGCGAGGACCAGAGATTGTCGGTCACTCCTCCCACGCCGAGCTTTTCAAAGATCATCTCTGTATCGCTTTGCGAGACCCAGTCACACAACTCGCCGCTTCCGGAAGGCCCCTCGATATCAGTTACGGGATACGGCGCTCCAAACGCGTCCAATGACGAGTTGTAATCGGATGCCATGATGTGATACACGCCAGAAAACGACTTGGAGTAGAACACGTGCTTGCCGTTGAAATAGGGGTAGTTTCCATTGTCGATTGTCAAAACTGTCTGCGGCGCCGACCATGTTCCGCTCGGTGTCAGCTTGGACCGCTGAATCGCGGTAGCACCGTCGTTTTCCGCGAACAGACTTTGCCCGTCGGGACTGAGGGTCGCAGAAGTGTAGTCGTAACTCTGGCCGGTAATGCCAACGAGTGGCGTATCCGGACCCCATTGCCCAGTTCCTTGGTTCAATGTTCGCTCCTTAACGTCTCCATAAGCGTTTCCGGTAGTAGAGACCAACATGACTTGCCCGTTCGGGCTCAGATAACACGGGTACGGCTTCGTGCCGCTAATGGGGTTCGGTGAATAGCCGGGCAGAAGCGTTGGCGTGCCCGTCACCGTCACGTCGGCCGACACTGGCGCTGCCCCCCTAAAGACCAAGCAAAGCGCTATCACGCCTATCGTCAACCCACGAATCCCACGCCGTCGCCACGCGCGGCCCAAAAGTGCGATGGCACTAACGCCGAGCAGGGCGAGCGTGGACGGTTCGGGCACGGTCACGGACACTTGCCAGGCCGTCAGTGACCCGCCGGAGCTACTCATGAATTCTAGCATCCCGGCTTGCTCAGCCACGCAGGCAAGGTCATTCCGCGAATCCTTGTGCAGATTGGGCAATGGTAATGCGCTCGGCACCCAAGTGCCTCCGATCAACTGCGCAGAGTAAATATCCGAAGTTAGTTCTCCCGGCTCGGAAAGCCGATCATAGATCATATGGGTGCCATCTTGCGAAACCCATGGAAAGAGCGAGCTAGCCCCGGCGCTATCGAGCGATGTGAGCGTTTTCGGAGCTGAAAACGTATCAGTTGGCAAATTGTAGTCCGACTCCATGATGTGATACACGCCAGATATCGACTCGGAGTAGAACAGGTCGTTTCCATTGAAGTAGGGATAGAAGCTTTGGCTCGTTGTCACGTTCGGTATCGGTGCGGGCGCTGACCATGAGCCGCTCGGCTGTAGCGTCGATCGCTCGATATAGCCACCATAGGCCATTGTGAACAGACGCTGCCCATCGGGACTGAGGGTTGCCCAATTATAACCGGCAGTTCCGTTCGTAGGGGGAATTCCGGGAATCGGTGTTGCTGGCCCCCACGTTCCACTCGTTCCACTGGTTAGGTTCCAGGTTCGACTTTCGACATCTCCATAAGTGCCGCTGTATGGCGTGTGGATCAGCATGTACTGCCCGTTCGGACTAAGGTATTCGATGTTCTCGTACGTCGGGTTCGGACTGTAACCGCCCAGAGCCACAGGAGTGCCGTTCACCGTCAAGTCTGCCAATAGCGGTGCCACGCCGCAGAAGACCAAACAAAGGCCAAAAAGACCAACTACGAGTTCTTTCATCGCTAATTTCCTTTGCAGTTGCGGGCGAATAGTCACCCTGAATCGGAGCGCATAGACGCAGGATCAAGCCCTTGCAAAACACTCACAACTAGCCAACAACAAGCGGGCCAGCAGAATATGCTGAACGTAAACTAGCACGCTTTGCTGAGGCTGTCAGCGAGCGATCGGAGAGCGATGGGGCAGAGCGGGCTTGGAGCGGCTTGCTGTATCGAAATGCGGCGGCCGAGAATTTGGAGTGCGACGGCTCGCCGTCGCTTTTCAAAACGCGCGAAGATTGTCTGTCGCGGAGTTGGCCGTATTGAAAAGCGGAGGCGAGCCTCCGCACTCCATAGCGCGGACTGTGATGAGTACAGCGGACGGCACAGGGACTGTGCCTGCTACTTTTCACCTCGCACGCCCGCGGCCAGCGGCACCCAGCAGACCGCCTCGCCCGTGCCGTCACCGAAGAAGTGCATGCGACGCTCGATCTGGGCCGCGTTCAGACGCCGGATGGTAAACTTCAGACGCTCCTTGATGACAACGCCCTCGGCGGGCGGCAATGGGTCATCCACGCGCGACGGCCAACCCTCTTCCTGAAACGCGGAAAGCACCGCCTCTTGATTTTCGGCCGGAACCCGGAATCGCTTCACGATGCATCCATCGCAGCATCCACCGCATCGCAGCACGCGACGGCGACGATCCCATTGCGGCAACATCGAACAAAGCCGGATCATCCCCGAAGAATCTGGGGTTTGCGGGGGGGGGGGGCAAGATGCGATGCCGCGCCGTTGCCATTGAGAGCCGCCGCACCCTTCGCGCTGAGCACAAAGCAACTTCGCGCCGTAAACGTTAGACCCGTTGCAGGGATGAACTGCCGACGGGCATCGCGGAACGCGGAAACATCGTCGGCGAACTCGATGTGGCCGCTGGCGGTCAGCCGCCGCAGAACAGTTTCGCCCACGCCAAGATCGAGCAAGTGCGGCAGCCGCAGGGAAAACTCCCACGGCGCAAGGCACAAATCGCGGGCGCAGGAATAGGGCTTCGAGAGCAGCTTCAGCGCCGCCATCGCCTCGACCGGCAACTCGTCGAGTGAATTCCCTCGCATACCGCACCGCCTTTGCCCAAAGGGGTACACACACAGAGAAGCAGCCCACAGAGTAGCCCAACTGTCGTCATTGTCAATGGGACAGGCCGGGAATTCTTAACGACGGCACGGAAACCCGAGCGTCGCCCCACGGTTTCTTCGCAAATGCCCATAACAAGAGGCGGTTAGGACGGAGCGGAGCCGATTGCCAGCGAGTTTACTCACGTATTCATGCGACAATTCGCCAGCCCGCTGTTTACGGTCGCGATTGGGCCTATCTCCGCGGCGCTGTCCCGCGCGGATTCACGCGCGATTGGCACGATAGTTGATATCTCTTGTGTATTAGTGTTGACATACAAGAAATGGCAGGCGGCCGCGCCGTCCGGCCGCGAGATATGCCCCAGTCCCTTCGTGCGGAGAGTCGAGCAACACCCGCCATGCCGTAGGTTGTAAACTATTGTATAAACTAGACTTATGGCGACGGCCGGCGATGCGCCCACAAGCCGAATTCCGCTGGGGCGGGGCGCATCGCGGTAAATGGCAGATGCCAGCGATGCGCGCCGACTGCCAAAATGGCAGCCTCCCGACGAACTGCACTCAAAATTGAAGCCACGAATGACACAATGCACAAATACCGTCGCCAGCGGAAGCAAGGTCGGCAGCCAAAACCTGTTTTGCGCACCAGCCCCGCTTCCGGCGGGTCGCCGCGCGGCCGCCGCGCCATGCCGCAAGTCGTTGCACGCCAACAACTTGCGGCAAGCGTTCCCGCGCACCAAAAGTAGAGATCGCGAAGGCGGTGCGCGAAAATACTCGGGCACTCTAATGCCACCGGCTTGCCCGGTGGATGTTTACGCTTGTTGCTACAGAACGGCCGGCCTCTCGTGCGCAGTTTTCCCATTCTCCGGCGGCGGCGGAGCCGCCGCCGGAGAATGGGAAAAAAGGGTTCTTGGGAAACGCGAATGTAGCTTCGAACGTGAAGCACCACCGGGCAAGCCGGTGGCATCCGACAGAGTGAACAATCCAGCGTTTGCAGCCGAGACGGCCGCACCACAATCGGCCACGCACCAAGATTGTCCAGATTAACAAGCGAGAAGAAAATGCCTAAGCCGTGTGATAATAACAGTTTACGACGAAGGACTAGCCAAGCACCAGCATCGCGAAAGCGCGTTGGCGGTGCTTGGTGCGACCTGTGCTGTGTAGGCGCTGGAGTCCCGGCTTTAGCCGGCTCGTTGCCACTCGGCCGCCTAAAGGCGCAACTCCAGCGCGGCCTTCATGCACCACCCTTACCCAGATTAACATGAGAGTCGCCGCCGTAAGTCGTGCCAGCATAAGCGTTTACGCGCCGCTGCACCATGCGCCAAACACACGGGGGCGGTGCAGCAAGCGGACCTTTGGGGCCTGCCGGCCCGGCGTTATAATTGACGCGGAACTGCGGAAAAACAACAGCGACACGATGATCTTACTCCAAGTTGAAGGAATTCAGAAGCATTTCGGCCCCGAGCCGGTCCTCGACGGCGTGACGTTCGACCTCCGGCCGGGCGACCGTGTCGGGCTGGTCGGCCCCAACGGCACCGGCAAGACCACGCTCCTGAAAATCCTCGCCGGCAAGGAGGAAGCCGACGGCGGATCGGTCGTCAAGCACCCCTCGGTCCATCTCGGCTACCTGGAACAACAGCCCGAATGGGCGGCGGGCCGCACGCTCATCGACGAGGCCAACAGCGCCCTGGCCGACCTGATGGCCATGCAGGAGGAGTTGATCTCGGTGGCCGAGGAACTGGGCCACTGCGACGATGACGTCGAGCACAAGCGGCTGGCCGCCCGCTACGACCACCTGCAGCACGAGATCGAGCGCCAGGACGCCTACAACCTCGACCACAAGATCGAGCGCGTGCTCGACGGCCTGCGCTTCCGCCGCGAATCGTTCGAATCAGCCGGTCGAACTCGTTCAGCGGCGGCGAGCAGAACCGCCTGATGCTGGCCAAGCTGCTGCTGGCCGAGCCGAACGTGATGCTCCTCGACGAGCCGTCGAACCACCTCGACATCGAGGCCACCGAGTGGCTCGAAGGATTCCTCGCCGAAAGCGCGGCGGCGATGATCCTCGTCAGCCACGACCGCTACTTCCTCGACCGCGTGACCAACCGCACGCTCGAGCTTTTCCACGGCACGGTCGACAACTACACCGGCAACTTCTCCGCCTATTGGCAGCAGAAGGCCGAGCGGCTGCTTGGTCGCCGAGCGGACTTACGAGAAGCAGCAGATCGAGATCGAGAAGACCAAGGACTTCATCCGCCGCAACGCATTACGGCCAGAAGCACGCGCAGGCCGAAGACCGCCGCAAGAAGCTGGAGCGGATCGAGCTGGTGGCCGCGCCGCGGAAGATCGCGCTGCCGCCGATGGGCTTTCCGCCCGCCTCGCGAAGCGGCGACATCGTCGTCCGCGCCGAAGGGCTGGCGAAGTCCTTCGACCGGCCGCTGTTCAAAGACGTCGAACTGCAAATCATCCGCGGCCAGCGCTGGGGGCTGATCGGCCCCAACGGCTGCGGCAAGACGACGCTGCTGCGTTGCCTGCTGGGCGAGCAAACGCCCGACAAGGGGAACGTGCAGATTGGCGCAGGGCGTGAGCGTCGGCTACTTCGACCAGCATCTTGCCGGCGTCTCGGACGATGATGACGTGGTCGATGCGATCCGCCCCAAGCACAAGCAGTTCCTCACGCAGCAGCGCCGCGATCTCTTGGGCCGCTTCGGCATCTCGGGCGATACGCAACTTCAAAAGGTCGGCAAGCTCAGCGGCGGCGAGCGGAGCCGCGCGGCGCTGGCGCGGCTGGCCGCGGCCGACGCCAACTTCCTCGTGCTCGACGAGCCGACCAACCATCTCGACCTTTGGGCCCGCGACGCCCTGGAGCGGGCGATTGCCGACTTCGACGGCACCGTGCTCTTCGTCAGCCACGACCGCTACTTCGTCAACCGCGTGGCCGACCACCTGATCATCTTCGAGCCGGGCGGCGTTCGCGTCATCGAAGGCAACTACGAAGCCTATCAGCTTTTCTTGAAGAGCAAAGACGCATCCGAAGAAGGACCGCCGTCTCCGCCAAGCAAGGCGAAGGTAAAGACCCAAGGCAAACAACACGCGAAGCCCGCCCTCGCCGGCGTGGCAAAGGCGGATGGCAAGTCCAACGGCGACGGCGCGGCCCGCCGAGATAAGAACAAGCATCGCCGCTTCCCCTATCGCAAGGTTTCCGATATCGAGGCCGACATCTTCCAGCGCGAGACGCGGATCGAGGAGCTGAACGAAGAGATGGGCGACCAAGCCACGTACCGCGACGGCGGCCGCGTCCGGGCGATCAAACAGGAGATTACCGAGCAACAGTTGGCCCTGAAAAAGCTTTACGAGCACTGGGAAGAAGCGAGCGAGATGAATTGGTAAGTCCGCAAAATCGGAACAAGCGGCATCTTTGGAGTGCGGCGGCTTGCCGCCGCTTTTCATAACGTCTCGTGTGCATCTTGCATCGGGAATCATTTCCCGACTTGCGGCCGCATTGGAAAGCGGCGGCAAGCCGCCGCACTCCAAAGACGGCGTAACCTACACTTTGGCAACGGTTTTCATCGCAAACTATCGTCGAGGCGGCGTTTGATCTTCCAATTCAGTCTGCTATCGTTGGTTAACATTGGCGCGGGGTTCGGGCTGGCGACGGCGCTCGGCCGCCGTTACCGAAGAATGGCCGCGCGGCAGCTTTGGGCCTCGCTCACGGTCAACTTGCCGCAGGTCCCGTCGCCGCCAGCGCCTGGCCCGAACGTCCGCGGCCGCGCCGGTGACCATTGCGGCGAAGCCGCTGCCCGCGCCGCCGCCCGCCGACGCGCCGCCGGGCCAAAAGCACCGGGCACCTGGCGATCGACGATCTGCAAGGGCAGGTCGCGGACTTCGGCGCGAAGCTTATCGAGGTCGACGAGCGGCTGCGGCAGTGCGATGCGTCGCCGGACCTGGGCACGATCGAAACCGTTTTGAGCGACATCGAGAACACAGCCCGCAACTTCGCCGAGTCGCGCGACTCGGCCCAGCAGCGCGTGGCCGACCTGACCCGCGGCGACGGCGGTTGGGAGTGCATCAATAACGAACTCGCGGTGGCCGCGCAGTTGCAGGACGCCGAAATCAAGGCCGCCTGCCAGGAGATCGCCAATTTCGACTACGAGAACGACCTCGCCGGCCGCTGCCAGAAGATCGTCGGCTGCACGCACCGCCTGTTGAACACCAACGATTTGCTCAGCGACGCCGTGAATAAGGCGATGGCCGAAGTCGTGCAGCAGGAAAGCCGGGCGACCGAGGATGCCGATCGCAGCGACCCGCTCACGGGCTGCGTCAATCGCGCGGGCATCGAGCACGACCTCGGCGCGTGGTGGGCCGGGGTGGCCAATCACGACCGGCTGTGCGTCGCCATGATCGATATCGACCGCCTTGCCGAGACCAATGAGCAGTTCGGCTACCGCGTGGGCAACGAGATCATCAAGGCCATCGCGCGGCTGTTGGAGGCCAACCAGTCGGACAGCGTGCGCGTCGCTCGGTTCTCCGGCCAGCGGTTCCTGATCATGTTTTCAGATATCGACCCGCAGGCCGCGGTCAACACGATCGAGCGCTGCCGGCAGACGATCAGCAACGCCCATTTCGAGCACAAGGACTTTGACATCCGCATTACCGTCAGTTGCGCCTTGACGCGAGCCAACAACGACGACAGCCCTTCCTCGATGCTCTTGCGGGTGGAGGCTGCCTTACGCGAGGCGAAACGCTACGGACACAACCGCACGTTCATGCACGAAGCCAAGTATCCCACGCCCGTCGTCCCGCCGGAACTTACGATCCAGCCGCTGCACGTTCAGGTGTAGTCTTTCCGGAACGTGTAGGGTGCGGTCGAGTCCTACGAAGACCCACCATGTATCGTCGCGAATTGGTGGGTCTTCGCTGCGCTCGACACCACCCTACGCGCGGTTGTTGGATGGGCTCTTAGCCTTTCCGCTTGGCAAAGTCCAACATGTACTCCTTGAGCGCCGCGACGCCCGCCTCCGGCATGGCGTTATAGATCGATGCCCTGAACCCGCCCACGCTGCGATGGCCCTTGAGTTCGACGAGACCGCAGGCAGCCGCACCCTTGAGAAACGACTCATCGAGGCTCGCGTCGGCCATTTTGAAGGGCACGTTCATGATCGAGCGGCTGGCCTTCTCCGCGTGCGGCAGATAGAAGCCGCCCGAGCCGTCGATCACGTCGTACAACATTCCCGACTTGCGGCGGTTGATCGCGTACATCTTGTCCAGTCCGCCGATCTCGCGGAGCAGCCAGTCGGTCACCAGCTTGACCATGTAGATGGCGAACGTGGGCGGCGTGTTCAAGAGCGACTTGTTCTCCGCCAGCGCGGGATAGTTCAAGAGCGAGGGCAGGTCCTTCGGCGCTTTGGCGAGCATGTCGTCGCGGATGATAACAATCGTCACGCCCGCCGGGCCGGCGTTCTTCTGCGCAGGCAAAGAGCAACGAGTGCTTGCCGACGTTAATCGGCCGCGAGAGGACTTCGCTGGAACAGTCGCAGACCAGCGGCACGCCGCCGACCTCCGGCTCGCTCGGAAACTGCACGCCCTGAATGGTCTCGTTCGAGCAGTAGTAGGCGTAGGCCGCGTTGGGGTCGAGCTTCAATTCGCCGGCCTGCGGCGTGCGGTTGTAGTTGCCCGGCTTGCCGTCGAAGGCGATCTGCACGCTACCTTGGGTCTTGGCCTCATCGACCGCCTTCTTGGACCACGTGCCAGTGACGACGTAGTCGGCCGGCTTGCCGGTGTTCCGCAGGAAGCTCATCGGAATCATGCCGAACTGCAGCATGGCGCCGCCCTGGAGGAAGAGAACCTGGTAGTTGCTCGGGATGCCCAGCAGCGCGCGAAGGTTCGCCTCGGCAGTGGCCAGAATCTCTTCGAACTTCTTCGAGCGGTGGCTGATCTCCAGGATCGAGATGCCGGTGCCCGGCAGGGCCAGCAAATCGCGCTGGGCCTCTTCCAAGACGGGCAGCGGCAGCACGGCCGGACCGGGCGAGAAATTGTAAAGACGTTTTTCCATGATCGGGACCTCCATGAGTCAAAAGTTTTCTAGCTTTTTCTATTGATATATCGGGTCGCCATATCTGCACGCCACTTGCCCCTTGCGAAATCAGTGTGGTGCTCGACCGACCGCCGATGTTTGGCTCGCAAACGCAAACCGAATGTCCACCATCTTAGCAAATCGGAAGGCAGGACGGAAGTTGGCGGACAGGCCGAATTGCGGGTTTTTTTGCAGGAATTGGCACGTGCGTTGCCGCAATTCGAATGACGCTAATCCGCATTTCACGGCGTTTGGTGACCTATAATCCTATAGGAGAAACTGCCATGACTTTCCGCACATCGACAGTCGTCACACGATCGTTCTTG
This sequence comes from uncultured Planctomycetia bacterium, assembly GCA_963707295.1. GTDB lineage: Bacteria > Planctomycetota > Planctomycetia > Pirellulales > Thermoguttaceae > JANXQG01. Next base: position 906,980 of record CAVPPL010000004.1, on the reverse strand, counting down.
ACGATCCTAATGCTGCTTGCGATACCGAGATACGCGGCGCAAGCGGCCGACGCCGGTCGGCACTACGATATCGTTGCCACCGATGGCGCATTCCAAGCGGCCGTATTGACCGCGCAACCGGGCGAACGAGTGCATATCACCGTTCACAACCAGGGAAGGATGAACCACGGCATCGTTTTCGTTCTGCCGCAGGGCTACATCGGCATTCGAGGATTGATTGCGCCCTATCGGCACAGAAGCCTGACGTTCGAGGCCCCGACAGTGCCGGGACAGTATGTCTTCTATTGCCCGGTGTTCAACCACGGTCTTCTGGGGATGCAAGGCTTGCTGATCGTGGCGACTGGGCAATAGTTAGGCCATCGTAATAGAATAACACCCGCAGCCGTTCATCGAGAACGACGGCGCGCGAACGTTATGAAGGGTCTTTTTTGCCGCGTGATTTTTTCTGCGCTTCTCGCCGCGGCCCATTGCCATTGGCACGTGAAATTTCTATCATTACGAACACATGGCGGAAGTTTAGGGCGAAAAAGGCTGTGCAGCAGTGAATTCCACGTCCACTCATCGAAAGGGGGTACGACGACAACAAACTGAGTTATGTCGTAGTGTACAGACGAGCAACTAAGTGACAACGGACTTTGACAATCCAATGTTCCGCAACAGGGAAGTATCTCAATACATTGCAGGGCAATCCTGACGCTTGCGGACGGTTGCCAACCATTAACTTCGGGGTATCAAACATGAAATCAACGAGAGCGCAGATTTGGATCATCCTCGCCGTGGGCGGGGTGATCGGTTACATCGCGGCCTGCGATCAGCAGTCGCCTAAACACAATGCGAGCGCCGATCCGCCGGCGGCCAATTCTTCGGCCCAGCCGGCGCGATCAGATGCGCCATCGAAACTTGCCGATTCCAGCAAGCCCGTTCTAGTGGCGCAAGGCCCGGCGACGCCCGCGATTATCGCCGCGGCCACGGCACAGGTTGAAGCCAGCGGCAAGAAGCCCAACATCCTCTTCATCATGGGCGACGACGTCGGCTGGTTCAACATCGGCGCCTACCACCGCGGCATCATGTCCGGCAAGACGCCGAACCTCGACAAGCTTGCCTGCGCAGGGCATGATGTTCACCGACTACTACGCCGAGGCAAGCTGCACGGCGGGCCGGGCGAACTTCATCACCGGCGAAATCCCCCTGCGCACCGGCCTGACGACCGTCGGCCAGGCGGGCGCCGACGTGGGCCTGCCCGGCCCAGGCCTGCACGCTCGCCACCGCGCTTGAAGGCGCAGGGCTACGCCACCGGCCAGTTCGGCAAGAACCACCTCGGCGACCTGAACAAGTACCTGCCGACGGTGCATGGCTTCGACGAGTTCTTCGGCTACCTGTATCACCTCGACGCCATGTCGGACCCGTACTGGTTCGATTATCCCCAGGACTGGATCGACAAGACCGGCCCGCGCGACCTGGTGCATTGCTGGGCGACCGACATGGACGATCCCACCGAGCATGCCGCGCTGGGGCAAGGTCGGCAAGCAGAAGATCGTGGACGAAGGCCCCTTGGCGCCGTTCCCCGACATGAAGGACATGCAGAACTGGCAGAAAGGCCGCCCGGCCAAGTACGACATGGAGACCTTCGACGAGGTGCTGGTCAAGAGCTCCTGCGACTTCATGGACAAGGCCAAGAAGGACGGCAAGCCGTTCTTCGTCTGGCACAACACCACGCGCATGCACGTCTTCACCTACCTCCCGCCGAAGTACCAGGCGATGATGAACTCCAAGAACAACTACGACCTGGAGGAGGCCGGCATGGCGCAGATGGACGACAGCATCGGCGCAGCTGCTGCAAGCACCTCGACGACATCGGCGAGGCCGACAACACCATCGTCATCTTCACCACCGACAACGGGGCGGAAGTGTTCACCTGGCCGGACGGCGGCATGACGCCGTTCAAGGCCACCAAAGGCACCGCCTTTGAAGGCGGTTTCCGCGTGCCGTGCATCGCCCGCTGGCCGGGCCACATCAAGCCGGGCACGGTCGAGAACGGCATCTTCTCCGGCCTCGACTGGTTCCCCACCTTGTGCGCCGCCGCGGGCAACCCGGACATCACCGACCAACTGCTCAAAGGCGTGAAGCTCGGCGACCGCGAGTACAAGAACCATCTCGACGGCTACAACCAGATGGATCTGCTGGCAGGGCAAGGGCCCGTCCAAGCGGCACGAGCTCTTCTACTTCGGCGGGCCGCACCTCGGCGCCATCCGCATCGATGACTTCAAGTTCCAGTTCCTCCAGCAGCCCTACGGCTGGCCGGGAGAAAAGGTCACGACCGACATGCCGACCATCGTGAACCTCCGCCAGGATCCGTTCGAGCGGACGCCGTCCATCCGCGGCCAGAGCCTTGAACGACCTGGGCGGTGGCTACATGAACGACTTCTATGCGCGCGAGTTCTGGCGCTTCGTGGTCGTGCAACAAGACGGTCGGCAAGCTCGCCATGACGGCCATCGACTACCCGCCGATGCAGGACCCGGCTTCCTTCAATCTGGAGGCCGTGAAGAAGAAGATCGAGGCGATGATCAAGCAACACGAAGGCGAATAGGCCGCGACTGCGCGGTCGAGCGTTAAGTATGTCCTCAGCGACCTTGCCGTGGGCGAAGGCGCGGGGACGCTGCGCTTGCGGTGCAGCCAACAGCCGAGGGATTGTGCAGGTTTTTGTTCCGGGCGGCGTGGCGCGGCCATCCAGGCCGTGTTCCCTCATGGGCTGGAAGCCCATGCCACAGAAGTCCGCGCAGTCCCGCGTGAATTCGCCCCGCGGGTACTTGCCGCGGCGTAGTTCAAGCGTAATAATCAAGGCGATCTTCGCTACCACTTTTCCTGGCGTACTACTGCTAGCGGATTCGTTTCCGAGGCGGCGGTCGTCTCATATTGCGAGCGGTTGAAAAAGACCCGAATTCTTCCCCACGGTTACCCGTGGGTCATTCATGCCGCGCGAAGTATGACTGTCCTTGGCGTTTCCACGCGGAGGATGGAACCAAGCGGTACCTGCTCCTTTGATACCAACGTGCTACTTCCAACCTTGAGGACGATCTTATGTTCAAGCTAAAAACAACCCTGGCCGCCGCTATCGCGTTAGCGATGATTGGCGGCATCGTTGCTTGCTCGTCGCAGATGGCCAAATCGGGCAGCGACGACGCCAAGACCGGTTCCAATCCCAGCGCCGCTAACAAGGCCGCCGCTCCGGCGGCCAATCCTGCGGCAACCACGCCGCTTCCTTCCGCGAAAGTGCTTGCCAAGGCCAACGAAACACCGGCGGCCGCACCGGCCACCGGCGGCAAGAAGCCCAACGTCGTTATCCTGATGACCGACAACACCGGCTGGAACGACTTCGGCTGCTACGGCGGCGGCGCGAACCTCGGCCATGCGACCCCGCACATTGATCGCCTTGCCAAGGAGGGCGCGGTATTCACTTGCTGGTATGGTCAGGCGAGTTGCACTGCCGGCCGCGCCTCGCTGATGACCGGACGCATCCCCATCCGCTCGGCCCTCTCGGTCGTCGTAGTTCCGGCTGACGAGAACGGCCTGACAAAGGATACACCAACGATCGCCGAGTTTTACCAGAAGAACGGCTATAGCACCTACTACTCGGGCAAGTGGCATCTGGGGGATCAGCCTAAATTCTATCCGATCGAGCACGGATTCGACGAAATGAAGGAGTTCGCCGCCTACTATCCGGGCGTCTATACCTACGACTGCACGGATTGGTATGCTCATCCCTGGTTCCCGAAGTTTAACAAGGCCTATTGGGATGAATACCAAAAGATCTGCAACCTTGACGAGTGGGAAGGCGTAGCCGGCAAACCCGCGACCAAGGTCGCGCGGATTGACGAACCATATCTGCATGAATTCGACGTCCGCCAGGCCGATTCGGCGATCGAGTACATCAAGGCGCACGCGAAGGCCGACAAGCCGTTCTTCATGGATGTCAACTTCATGAAGATGCACAACCCGAACTATCCGGCCAAGGCGTTTGCGGGCAAATCGCACCTCGGCAATTATTCGGATGCCATGCTCGAACTGGATGACAACGTCGGCCGGATCATGGATGCCATCCGCGCCGAGGCGCCCGATACCATTGTCATCCTCACCGCCGACAATGGCGCGTGGCAAGATGCTTGGCCGGACGCCGGCTGTGTTCCGTTCCGCGGTGAAAAGGGTTCGCCGTTCGAGGGCGGGTTCCGTGTGCCCGGCATCATGTGGGCACCCGGCAAGGTTCCGGCCGGCGCGCGTCCTGGTGAAATGATGTCTCACATGGACGTGTGGCCCACGACCGCCGCGATGGCCGGTATTACCCCGCCGCCTCATGGGGGTTGGAAGGACAACTTCGGTAAGTCGATCTACTTCGACGGCATTGACAACAGCGCCTATGTCACGGGCAAGGCCAAACATTCAGCGCGCACGTCATTTGTTTATATTGACGGCGAGAACTTCCAGGGCGTTCGGGCCGACATCGGCGACGGACCCGATGGCGATATCCGCATTGCCTGGAAAATGCTTTTCACCGCCAAGGACACTTGGCTCGGCCCTTCGATGGATCTGGGCGCCATCGGCTCGTATTACAACCTCACCATGGACCCGTATGAGAAATACGACATGACGTTTAACGGGGCGGTGGCAACGCGCGGCACAACTACCTCACCGGGCCGCTATGCCGGCTATGACAATGGGTGGGTAATTTCGCTGCTCTCGCCGGTGATATTGGAGTTTGACAAATCCATCGTGGATTTCCCGAGCATCAAACGATTCCCCGGCGGAGCATCGAATGATATGAATCCGGATCTGCAGCATCCGAATAACCCCGTGCCTTTGATGGATCTCAAGAAGACTGTGAGAGTCATCGGCAACGGCGACTAAACAATAACCAATAGTGAGTTCGATAGTGAAACGCGCGGGCCGCCTCTCGCGAGGCGGCCCGCGGCGTCGTTAGGTTCGAACACGAGGAGTGACCAAATGACAATTGACGGTTTCGACATATTCGCATTCATCGTCTTTGCAGTTCTGTTGGCCGCCGTGGTGTTGATTATCGTGGAATTAGGTGGCCTGCCGGGACGGATTGCAATCCAGCGCGGCCATCCCCTTGCGGCGGCCGTAAACGCCGCGGGCTGGATCAGCCTGGTGACCCTGGGAGCACTCTGGCCGCTGGCCTTTGTCTGGGCGTTCATCCCGTGGCCCGTCGAGCGCACGACGAACGAAGGGGGCCAATCCAAATGATCGCCCTAATCACCATCCTCTATGTGGCCGTAATCGTCCTGGTATTCAAAGTCTTCAAAGTCAGGCCGCGGCCCTGGCCGATCGCGGGCTTCGTCACGCTCGGCGCCCTCATGATCGGCGGCATCGTCGTCTGCTGGAAACTCGCCGCGCCGATCTCCCAGCAAGCCGTGGTCAGCCAATATGTCGTGCAGATCGTGCCTTGGGTCAAGGGCAAGATTCTCAGTATTCCGGCCAAGCCCAACGTGCCGCTGAAAAAGAACGACGTGCTCTTTCAAATCGATCCGGCCCCGTACAAGGATGCCTTGAACCAGGCCCAGGGTGAACTGCTGGTGGCTAAGAGCAATGTGCAAGTTCTGCTGGCGGCGGTGGCGGTTGCCAAGGCGAACATTGTGAAGGCCAAGGCCGACGTGGAGGAGACGAATTTCGCCTACCAGGCTGACTTGAAGCTGCAAAAAGAAAATATTGGAGCGGTCTCGGAGTTAAAGGTCGCGGAAGCCAAAGCGCAATACCTCGTCGCGGTGGCAAGCGTACAACAGGCAACTGCCGCCGAAAACCAGGCGGTACAGGCCCTCCAGGCAGGCACCAACGCCGTAGTCAGTGCTCAGGCCGATGTCGAAACCGCCAAGTTCAATCTCGGCCAATGCACCGTGTCGGCCACCGCCGATGGTTTTGTCACCGACTGGCAGATTCGCGACGGCAGCATGGCCAATCCGATGTCGTCCGCGGCGGTGGGCGATTTTATCGAGACCTCGGTAACCTTTATTGTCGCCTCCTTTCCGGCCGAGGAATTGCTCCACGTCCGGCCCGGCCAGGACGTTGAACTGGCCTTCAAGAGCCGGCCCGGACAGTTGTTCCGCGGCAAAGTCGAAAACATCATCGAGGCCACGGGCGAAGGGCAGTTCGCGCCCGGCGGCAAGTTGCCCTCGGCAGCGGAGGTCGGCTCACCCGGCATCTTTGCGGTAAAGATCCGGCTTAACGATCGAGAGCAAGCCGCCGGCCTTGCTCTGGGTACGCCTGCCACGGTGGCCATTTATACCGATTGGGGAAAGCCCTTCGCGATGATAAGCAAAGTAGTGATCCGCATGCACAAGTGGCTTTACTTCCTGCCCTTGCCGTCGAAAACGTAAACGGTGATCCTCGTGCCGGCCGCTCAAAAGCACCAGGTTTCCGATATTTTGTACCAAGCCCGCTGGTCGCGTCAGCAGGTGTGTAAACCCCAAGTGTTAAGAAGGAGAAATGCAATATGTTTCGCGAAAAAAAACTTATGGTCAATTCTTGTTTTCGTGCCGCGCTCCTCGCGGCCTTGGCCCTCGCCATGCTCGTCAGCGTGATTTCGGAGGGTTCCGCGCAACTTCTGCGGCGGCGGCGTCCTGCCGCAGCTACGCAGACGATCCCTACCGGCCCGGTCACGGAAAAGGAAGCCACGGAAACCGGAGTCGAGGCATACATCTACGGTTATTCACTGGTGACGATGGAATTCACCCGCCGGGTGATGACCAACGCCGAGGAGCCCAAGGATAACCATGCCCCGATGGGCCAGTTCTTCAACGCCAAGGAGTATCCCAGTGCCTCCTTCCGGGACGTGACCGCGCCCAATGCCGACACGCTGTATTCGACCGCGTGGCTCGATCTGGGCAAGGAGCCGTACGTGCTGAGCCTTCCGGACGAGGGAGACCGCTACTTCCTCATCCCTATGCTCAGCGGGTGGACCGACGTCTTTCAGGTGCCCGGCAAGCGTACCACCGGCGACAAGGCCCAGACCTATTGCATCACCGGTCCCGGTTGGATGGGCCCGCTGCCCGCGGGCGTCGTGCAATACAAGTCGCCCACCAACCTGGTATGGATCCTCGGCCGCACCTACTGCACCGGCACGCCTGAGGACTACAAGGCCGTGCATGAGTTGCAGACGCAATACAAGCTCGTTCCGTTGAGCGCTTACGGCAAGCCGTACACGCCGCCGGCGGGCAAGGTCGATGCAAGCATCGACATGAAGACGCCCGTGCGCGAACAGGTCAACCAATTGGACGCGGTTTCCTACTTCAAGCTTATGGCTGCCCTGATGAAGGACAATCCGCCGTCGGCCACCGACGCGTTCGTCCTGGCCAAGATGGCGCGGTTGGGCATTGTGCCCGGCAAGGAATTCGATCCCGGCAAGCTCGATCCGGCCGCGGCCAAGGCGCTGAACGAGGCGCCGAAACTGGCGGTCGAAAAGATCATGGCGCACCTCAAGCAGGCCGGCACCTTCGAAAACGGCTGGATGTCCAGCACAAAAATGGGCCTCTATGGCGCCGACTACACCCAGCGCCCCTGGTCACAGCGATCGGGCTGGGCGCCAATCGACCGCAAGATGCAGTTTATCCGACCTCCGAGGCCGACGCTGAAGGCAAGCCCTACGACGGCGCCAACAAGTACGTCATGCACTTCGACAAAGGTCAAACGCCGCCGGTCCGCGGTTTCTGGTCGCTGACGATGTACAACGACCAATACTTCTTCGTGGAAAACGTTTTGAACCGCTTCACGGTCAGCCCGCGAAACAACTTGAAGTACAACGCCGACGGCTCGCTGGATTTGTATCTCCAGAACGAGAACCCCGGCGCGGAGAAGTTGTCGAACTGGCTGCCGGCGCCGAAAGGCAAATTCATCCTCATTCTGCGGCTTTATTGGCCTCGGGAAAGGTCCCCTTCGATCCTCAACGGCACATGGAAGATTCCACCGGTGAAGAAAACATCGTAGCAATTCGGGCCATTTGTACCGATTGGGAAATACCCTTCGCGATGATCAGCAAGGTGGCAGTCCGCATGCAGAAGTGGCTTTACTTCCTGCCCTTGCCGCCGAAAACGTAGTTCTTGATCAGTATCATATTCATTCTCGTTTGAAAGGATATTCACGTGCCAAAACTCAAAAGCCTGTTGGCGGCCAGCATTGCGCTGGCCATGATCGGAGCGATCCTCTCTTGTTCGTCGGAGCCCGCCACGTCGAGCAATCCAAACAAGGAAAGCGGCGCGAAAGAAAATCCGCCGGCCCCTTCCGGCAAATTGCTGGCAAAAGCCGACGAGGCGTCGCCCGCGCCGGCGGCTGGAAAAGCCGCACGGAACTCTTCTCTTGCCGGCAATGTCCAAATCGCCGGCAGCCCCGTTGCCGGGGCGACGGTAACGCTTTACGCAGCCGGCACGGGCGCCTGCCGCAGTTGGCCCAGGGCAAATCCGATGGCGATGGCTCGTTCAAGCTCGATGGCGGCCAACCGCCGGAAGGCAGCGTGTTCTACCTCGTCGCAAAAAGCGGCACGCTGAAGGCCGCTGAGGCAAAAGGCCCCAACGAGACACTCGCGCTTCTTGCAGTCTTGGGAACTGCGTTGCCGAACAAGGTGATCGTGAATGAACTCACGACCGTGGCTTCGACATTCACCGCCGCGCGATTCATCAACGGCGAAGCGATTTCTGGACAACCGCTCGGACTGCGGATCGCCGCCGGGAACGTGCCGAACCTGGTAGACCCCGTTACGGGCGGATACGGCAAAGTAATTCTGGATCCGATCAACATTACACAAACCACGGCGCTCGCGAACTTGAATACGCTGGGCTCGCTGATCAGCGCCTGCGCTACCTCGGCCAACGACGATTGGCGGGCGCGCTTCTTCAAGGCGGCCACTTTGACCGGCGGAGCAACGCCGAAGAACACGCTGGAAGCCATGGCCGGCATCGCCCGCGCGTCGTATGCCGCGCCGAAGGAACTCTTCGCGCTCTTCGAAGAAGCCTATCCGCAGCCCAAGGACGGCTCCCGGCGCAGGCGCCTTTCGTGCCATATCTCGCCTGGACCCCGCCGGATTTAATGCTCAGCCTCTGTTTTGCCGGTGGCGGTTGTTGTGCCAATGGCCGGTTCATGTTCGACGCCGAGGGCAATCTGTGGAGCGGTCAGAACTGGATGCCCGGCTCACAGTCTGGCGTCATTCACAGCATCGGCGGTGGTGTGACCAAGTTCACTCCCAACGGAACGCCGCTTTCGCCGCCGATCTCCGGGTTCACGGGCATGGGGTTGGATGGAGTCGGCTGGGGCACGGCCGTGACGCGCGATCATGTCTGGGCCACGAGCTTCAACGGGAAAATCCTTGTGATGGATTTCGACGGCAAGCCGGTTGGGAAGGAAAGCGATTTCCCCTTCACGGAGAAATTCCTCGGCCTGATGGGCATTGGTGTCGCCGCAAACGGGGATGTCTGGATTGCCGATGGCGCCAACAATCAGTTGCTGCATTTCCCCGGAGGCGACATCAGGGCAGGCAAGATCGTCAAGGTCGCGGGGCTGAAATCGCCCTTCGACATCGTTGTCGATTCGCAGAATCGCGTTTGGGTCAGCAACTCCCAGTCGGACACGCTCGTGCGGTTTCCCGCTGATGATCCATCGAAGGTGGAGACCTTCCGCTGCGGCATCAGCGTGCCGCGCTCGCGTTGGACTCGCAGGAAAATGTCTGGGTGGCGAGCAATTGCTCCTTGGACTTTCCGATGCCGAAGGTCCCCGACGGCGCGTCCATCATGGAGCAGTTCAAAATCATGGGCCAGGCCATGCTGCAGTATCCGAAACCCACCGGCGTCATTCACATGTTTCGTCCGGACGGTACTCAGATTGACGCGAAGGGTTACACAGGCAACGGCGCAGTGGACGTTCCCTGGGGTTTGAACCTCGACGGTGACGACGACGTCTGGATCGGCAACCTTGGGCCTCGCACGCGCAGCGTGGTTCTGATGGCGGGCACCAACTCTCAGGGACATCCTGCCGGCACCAAACCTGGAGATGTAATCCACAGCTTCAAGAGCGGCAGCATCCAGATGCTGACCGACGTGGCGATCGACCCGGCCGGCAACGTCTGGGCCGCGAACAACTGGAATAGCCCCGAAGCAGCGGCCCTCCCAAATCCACCCACCGCCATCTCGACCTGGGGCGGCGGGTCGGGTTTCACGGTCATCTACGGAGTCGCGGCGCCGGTGCAGCCGCCGCGCATGGGCAAGGTCCGCAAGCCGTAACGTCGGCGCCGCGGGCCGCACGCTTCGTAACCGGGTGCGGCCCGTGCGATTCGCCACAACCCTCGCCGAAATCGTGATTTGAACCGGGAAGTCAGATATGCAGGACCATCTCCAGGCGATCATCACCGTGCTGACGCTCATCAATCCGCTGATGTGCGCAGCAATCTTCGCGCGGATCGAAGCTGGCCGGCCGCGCAGCGCGCAGTTGGCTGATGCGGCCAAGGCCGCGCTCGCCGTCTTGGTGATCCTCATGCTGGCCGCTTTGTTCGGCCAGCGGTTGTTGGGCGTGTTCGGCGTGTCGTTGGACGCCTTCATGGTGGCGGGAGGGGGCGTGCTGGCCTGGATCGGGTTTGGAATGCTGCGAGGGAACTCGACCAATTCCCAGCCGTCCGGCGACGGTGCGGCGAGCGAGAACCGGTCGCTCACGCCGCTGATCCTCTTCGCGGCAAGTCCCGGCACGATCACCGGAGTCATTACGCTGGCCGTTGCCCAAACGCGACATGAGCTTCCCGTAACCGCCCTGCTAGCCGTATTCGTGCGGCGCGCTGGTGATGTTGCTCGTAATCGCCCTGGCCGTCTATTTCGGCGGCCAGCCGCGCGGCGGGAGTGGCTTTGTGCGCGACACGGTCACCCGTTTCATGGGGTTGATCGTGATCGCGATGGGAGTCCAGTTCGCCCTCACGGGCATCCGGGCATTTATGAAAATCAACGGAGCGTGACCGTCGCACTGCGCTCAAGTGAAAGACTGGTAATAACTATTTACATCAGACAACAATTAGACCCTATTGTTCTCCCGAACTCCGGTCTCCCCTCGCCCCGGTACTCCGCAATGCCGTTCGGCACGCGGTTCGGCGGGAGGATTGAGTGGGTGGAGTGTGAGGAGTTTGGTCGACGGAGGGCGTTGCGGGCAATCTAGTCGAACTTGCCCGACGCGGCGAGGATGCGGTGTGCGCAGCCGCGTGCGGCCACGTCCGTCTGGGGCGCACGGAGTGGTCGGATCAATTCTTCGATTTTTTCAAGCTGGCCAGGTAGGCCGCGAACTCTTGGTCACTGACCCAGCCGAGCAAGTAGAATTGGATCGTCTCGAAGGTCCGCTTGGTCGGCTTCGAGCCGGTGCGGATCGCGATCAGCAAACTGACGATCAAAGCCGCGTACATCTGCAGCGCGACGCCGTTTTCCTGATGCGACACCAAGTGTCGGGCGCCGAGCACGCACTTCAGCCAACGGAAAAACAATTCGATCGTCCAGCGATAGCGATAGGCAATGGCCACAAGGTCGGCCGCCAGATCAAGCCGGTCGGTGATCAGCCACAGCTCGCTCGTCTTGCCGGTCCGATCCGCGCACGCGCACGACCACCAATCGCATCGCGCCCCGACGACATCCTTGTGATGGGAAGTGCCCAGCCGCTTGAGAATCACGTCGCGGACGACGCCCGCCCGAGCGGCCTGCGGCGCGACCGGAAGTTCTTTCTCGAAATGCAAGGCGAGATCGTTTTTGACGCGCGTGATCAGCGACGAACCGGCGTCGAGCACCGACCGCATCAGCTCGAAGCTGGCGTAGCCCCGGTCATTCACGTAGAGCAGTCCTGGCTGGAGCATGGCCTTCATCGCGGCCGGCTCCGAACAAGCGGCTGCGGTGATGGTGGCGTCCAGCGGAACCCATTTCGCCACGGAGAACTGCAAGTGCAGCTTCACGCCGCGATGCTCGGCGTCTTCCCAAAGGGCCCAAGCCATGCGGGGCAACGCCGCAAAAACCGAGCCGTCGACCGCCGTGAGATTCCCCAGGGCTTCGGCTTCCCGCCCGCGCAGTTGGGACCGGGCCTGCCGAGCGAGTTCCTTGAAAATCGGCCGGACCAGGGCCGGATCGAACACGCCGACCGACTCGCTGAGCGAGCCGAGCGACACGCGGGGAATGCCCAACTTGCGTTGGACTCGTTCCCAATTCGAAGCGTTCTGCAGAGCCCGCAGGCTGTCAAGCGAGGGATTAAAAAAATACAACAACAGCAGCATGAGGTAATGATCGTAGAAGAACTTCCGGTTGCCGGCCCGATCGCGCTCGGCCCCAGCGGGATGGATTTGCTCCAGCAGCCGCCCCACGGGAGCGATCAATCGCATCGCCTGGAGCCGGCCACTCGCCTGCTCTGTTTGCCGCTGTCGGGTTGAATCAGTGCGCGCCATATGGCAGTCATCCTAGACCATCATCTCCCAGGCGCAAATTTCGTGCCGAACGGCATTGCTCTCCCGGAAGGAGAGGGGCCGGGGGTGAGGGGTGAGAGGTGACGCGCGAGGGGAGAGGGGCTGGTGGTGAGGGGCACGTAGTTACCAGAGCACTTTCGAATAAGTGCATCGGCATCGAATTCCTCTTGTTCGTTTTATTCGACCGCGGCCTTGCCGCGCGAGCAGTAGCCTGCGCTGCCCTGGTGCGGCGAGCGGCGGCACAGCGGTCGGCGCCAGAGCCAATTGGAACAGAGCCAATTGGAACAGAGCCAATTAGAACAGAGCCGATTGGAACAGGCCCGTTCGGCGCAGACCCGTTATTTATTGATTTGTCGGATAGTTCGCGCCAGCGGCGAGGTAAGAAAACGCCTGTAATGCTCGGCATCCAACAGCGTCGTCACCACCACCAACGACCGCGTGCGAAAGCCTTTTTGATCGACGCGAATGCGAACCTCGCGCAACGTCAACTCGCCGGGCAGCGGGGCGTACTGTTCGGCCGACATCCATTTCGGTCGCTGCGGCCGGGTCCAGACAACCAAGTGGTCGTCCTTGCCCAATCGCTTGCCCGTGCGAAAGTCCGTGCGCCGGAGTTGGTGCTTGCGGATCACCATGTCGATGCCGCGTTGCCACAGGCAGGGCAATGTCGCACCAACCGCTGAAATAGCGGTCCGCAAGGATCACGTCGCCTTCGGCAAGCGCGTAGTAAAGCTCGCGAAACAAGCTGTTCTCGCCGGTCTGCTTCCCCTTGTACTTTCCGATCGCCGCCTCCAAGACCGTGCCCACCGAGAGCGAAAAGATCACCAGGATTCGGGCGATGGGAAAGCCGCAGCCGGGCTTTTGCGATTTCATCTGCGGATAGGCCGCTTGATTCTCCGGCGTGTCGGGCATGGTGATGGTGGACCCGTCCACGACGCGAACCCTTCGCCCGTGCCAAAGCCAGCTCCCGCGGCGATTCGTCCTCGACCTGCCGGCCGCGTGTCGCGCACCAATTCGTGCAGGGCTTCTTCGGGCAGATCGCTCCGCGCCGTGCAATAGGCCCCCGTGTCGGCCGAGCAGGGCTGGAAGCCTCGCGCCACACGCCAGGCAATCAGCCGGGCCACGGCATCGCGGCAGGAATGGTCGGGGCTGAGGCATTGCGAGAGAAAGACCCATACGGTTACCGCCGGCGTGTAAATCCAACCTTGCCAAAGCCATCTTGCCGTGCCGAACGCTTTTAGGATACGATCTTGGGGAAGCAACGCGGCGAAGTACAAGTCGCCGTGGCGGCGAGCCTCCGCCACCGCGGCGCGAAACGATGAACCATCTTTGGCCTCCTTGCCATTGGGGAATTTGGTTTTCACAACCCCTTTTGACAAGTGAGGCCTTTTTTGTCCATATCATCTTGCCCTGCAACGACTTAGAGAAGTTCAAGTGCCATTCGGGTCAGAACCGTTTTCGGTCATAAATAGTTCTAACCCTTTTCGTCCCTCGGTTTGAGCCAACGCCAAACGAACTTACCATCCAACCGCGGGCTCCGTCCTCGCCGCTTGCGCTTTATTTTGGCTTCTCACGATAACATTTATAAAGACCAGAAAGTCGAAAGTCCCGGCCTGACCCCGGTGCCCCGCTCCCATTTATAAAGACCCGAAAGTCGAAAGTCCCGGCCTGACCCCGGTGCCCCGCTTGTGCTAGACACCCTGCCCGCCGGGTCATTCCGCCGACGGTTAAAATCCACGCCATGCCTCAGCCACCCTCCGGCGACGGGAACAACTGCTGCATCAGGCCCTGCTTGTGCGTCTTGAGCGCGGCGAGGTTGAAGCTGCTTCCGTTGCGGAGCGTGTGGGCGGCACTAAACGTCGCGGAAAAAAGGGGCACAATTGTTTTCGGTCATTAATAGTTCTGACCCTTTTCGTCTCCTAGCGGTCGGCTTCCTTCGGCGGTGATTTTGGCTTGTGCTGGCCTTGCGCCTCTGCTTTCCACTTCTTCTGGTCTTCTGCCAATCTCCCCAATAGCTCATCCATTGCTTCCGCAGCATCGCCCTCTAGCGCCGTGCGCATCCCCTGCAATCGTTTCAGCATCCCCGGTCCCCAACCGAGGTCTTCATGCAAGCAGAAGTTCAAGTTCCCTGTCGAGACTTGCAGAGTGTACCATGTCCCTGTCAAGTCAACCTGCGGAATCTTCTGCTTGCTAAGTTCCACGGCTTGACGGAGGTAACCTTCCGTGCCGAGATAGTCGATCAGCCGCTGCGCCTGTTGCTCGGTAAGCTGAACGAACCGGGTTTCGTGGTCGCTAGAGAAATCCCAAGGCTTAACGAGGAACCTCAACTCGAGGTATCGATGGGGAGGTATCCCTTGATTATTACAGCTTAGCGTAATAAACAGCGATTTGACTTCCTTCTTCAATACCTTGGCACCACGGGCGGGCGAAAGCGGCGGGGCGCATCGCGCGAAACACCAGTTGCCGTCGATCTTGCGGAAATGCACGGGACGGCACCACCGGATTTCGGGTTCGTCGTCTTCGTTCACCGTTTGAGGGGCATTCGGCCTGCCTCGCGCAGAATCGCCCGGCGGAATCGCGGACGGCTTTCCACCGGCAGCAGCCGGCGGTGCATCACGAGCAGGCAATTCGTATCCCATAGCCCAATCCCCTTTGGTCTTGATCTCATGTAAATCGGGGATTCGGCGGAAGGGCGGCGCCCCCCTTGCGTCAAGCCGCCGCGCCACGTCGGCGGCGAAACCCGGAAGGTCATCGACGCGTTTTTGGAACGCCTCGTACCACAGCACTCCGTCCGGCACGCGATCATCCTCACGGATGTTCGGAAAGTTACCATCCGGCCGGGCCGCGTCCAGTTTCAACCACTTCCCAAGGATAGCTCCGAGGTCGGCATCCTTGCCTACGGCCGCTCCAAACACCGCATAATGGAAGAAATCTCCTCGCAGTTCGGGATCGTCGCACAGGTAGCAAATGCGCCAATCTTTCTGGGATACGGCACGGTTACGGACCGCCATGAGCGCCTGTGGCGTCTCAGCTTTTATCGCCGGGGTCTTGCTTTTCGCTTCCGCCCCGCCAGCGACGCACGGCACTGCCAAGATAACCGGCGATAAGCAGATGGAAAACAACGTCAAGCGGTTCATGATATCACCTTCTAATCCGTGCTAGGCGGCGCTTGCGATAGCAGGCCGTCCTACCTGCACGATCACTATAGGCGGCGACGGCCCGCGTTTATAACGCCCTACCCCTCGAGCAGCAGCGGCGTCGGGCTTTCGAATTCCCGGCTGGAAAGTGAATTCGCAACCTCCTCCGGCGGTTCCAAGATGAGCATGGTGATGTCGCCGCGAACGTCGTCGGGCAGGCGATCCAAAATTCCCCACACCATGTCTTCGCGCTCGACTACGCCTTTGCCTTTGAAGTCGGGGTCGATGATGCGAATCCGCACGGACCCGGGATTGCGCCGGTATGCCTCAATAACTGCCGGTGGATGCTGCAACTTATATTCGTCAAGGCCATTCAGAATCGCGGTTACGATTGCGTCGATCGTTGATTTATCAGCATTTCGGATCATGGCTATATTGTCGCGGTTTGCAAACGGCAGTCTCGCCCCCAATGCGTTTACCGCAGTGGAGCGAAAGATTGATGGCTAAAGTCGTCATCCCATCGCGCTTTCGCCCGGTTTGCGGTTGCCGCCCGGCCCGGCCGGGCCGGGCGGCAACCGCAAACCGGACGAGGGGCATAGGGCAGCATCTTTGTAGCCACCAATCTTGCGCTCCACCGGGACAAGCCCGGCGGGGGCGGATTAAATCGACAAACCGCAAGCGAAGGGGAATACGTCATCTTCTTCGCTTACGATTCAGGCTTGTGTTGCGTTTCAGGCTTGTGCCGGCACGCCGACGGCCGGCGGCTTCGCGCTGGGGCTTACCGCGGGGAATTCCAGCGTGAAGCAGGCCCCATGCCCCGGCAGGTTCTCCACCGTAATCTTGCCGCCGTGCTCGCTGAGAATCTTCTGGCTAACCGGCAGCCCGAGACCCGTGCCGCGGCTCTTCTTCGACGAAATGAAAGGGCTGAAGAGAGTGTCCAACTGGTCGGCGGCGATGCCCGGCCCCGTATCGCGAACTTCGATCTCGACGGCGCTCTGGTCCGCGAGCCGCCGCGTTTCCACCACGACCCCGCGCGGCGGATCGGTCTCCGCCACGGCGTCAATCGCGTTGGTCACCACGTTCAGCACGGCGCGGTGAATGCCTTCGGGATCGAACACCATGTCGGGCATATCCGCCTCGGCGATCATGCGAAGCTCGATCTGCTCTTCCTCGGCGCGGACCTGCATCAGTTCGACGACGTCGTTGACAACGGTGTTGACGTTCGCGGTGGTCAAATCCGGCTCGCGCTCCTTGCTGAAGGTGAGCATGTCCATCACCAGGGCGGAGATCTTGTTCTGGTTCTTCTCGACGATGTTCCAGCCCTTGCCGACGATCGTCTCGTCGTGCTCCGTCAGGCCCATCTCGATCAGGTAGCTGCCGCCGCGGATGCCCTGCAGAATGTTCTTGATGTGGTGCGAAAGCGTGGCGATCGTCTGGCCGATGGCCGCCAGCCGCTCGGCCTGGACCATGGCGGAATAGTAGCGGGTGTCCTCGACCGCCAGGGCCGCCTGGTGGGCGATGGCGATCATCAGCTTGAGGTGGTCCTCGGTGAACTGCTGGGCCGCGGCGCCGCGCTGGAGCACCTGTTGCGGCGATGTCGAGGTGTCGATGTAGATCACGCCGACGACGTCGTAGCGGCCTTGCATCGGCACGCAGATCGCCTCGCGCACGCCCATGCGCACGATGCTCGCCGCCGGGCTGAAGCGGTCGTCCTGCCGGGCGTCGCTGGTGAGCACGCCCTCGTTGCGCTCGATGACGTAGTCGAGGATCGTCTTGCTGATCGTGATCTTGTCGTCGCGCTGGTCGTTGTTGCGAGTTGCGGCGCACCTCGGGGATCCAGCCGCCGCGAGTCGGCGTCGAAGAGCATGATGCAGCCGCGGTCGGCCTCGACCCACTCGAAGATCAACTCGCATGATGCGGTGAAGCAACTGGTCGATGTCCAGCGTGTGGCTGACGGCCAGCGCCGTGCGATACATCACCTGCAGATTGCTGCCGCGCGGGCAAGCCAGGAATTCTGCGGCAGTTCCGCCTGGGTGCTGAAAATCCGGCTGCCCTCCTGCTGCGTCATCGAGTGGACGATCCGCGAGCCGTCTTCCGTCGACACGGAGGCCGATGATCTTGACCGAATCGTCGATCCCAGTGCTGGATTCGTCCAGGGGACCGGTGTAGAGCATCAACGTCGCGCCGACCTGCACGTGGTCGCCGCTGACTAGCACGTGCTGTTGGATCCGGTTGCCGTTGACGTACGTGCCGTTGGAGCTGTCCAGATCGGAGACGGTGTAATCGCGGTGCGTACGGCGGAGTTCGGCGTGCTGGCGGGAGACCTCCGTATCGTGAAGGTGGAGCGTACACGATTTGTCCCGCCCCATGCGAACGATGGGGTCCTCCAATTCGTAGCGCGAGCCTTGGTCGTTTCCGCGAATGACAAATAGCGACGGCACGATAGGGTTCCCGGGACGAGTCAACGCCTGCCAAACACGAAACGCAAGCAGGGGAACGTATCGCACCCTCGCTTGCGCTTCGCGATTGGCTTCGTTTCAGAAAGCGCCAACGAAAAAATCTATCCCGCCCGCGACTTGTCACGCAGTTCGTTCGGCATGGCCGGGCCGGAGGATAAGATTTCTTCGATTCTACGAATTAATGGCGCATAGTGATAGGGCTTGGCGACGTACTCGCCCTGCGGAACCGCTTGCGGCCGGCGCACACTGCCCAGCAGGACAAGTGAAGTCTCGCCTGACTGCGATTGCCGCGCGAACCGACTGGCGATCTCATCAGGTGAGCCGTCGTCGATTTCCAGGTCTAAAACGATCAATTCCGGGCGATGCTCCCTGGCCATTGACAGGCCCTCGCTGGCCTGACTGGTCGCTAAGGTTTTCAGCCCGATGCGCTCCAATGCGGTTTGCAAGACGACGCGAGTTTCATCCGCGGCGTCAACGATAAGCACCTGACAACGATTCTCCAAGCGAATACCCTCCGTGGTTTTGGCAGGAACCGAACTTCCTTGTCCGGTCGAAATGGGGAGGTGGAAGGGCCGCAGAATAGTGGCTTGGAGGTTGTATGTCAAGCAGAGATTTCTACTCCATCAGAAGGGTTTTGATCCGCAATCGTCTTAGCAAGTCGCACGCACTTTACCCAGACTTCGCTGCTTCACTTAGTTTTTGGAAAACTGGGCTGTTTATTTCGCGGGGCTACTTGCAATCGCGCGACAATTCCGTATCTTGGCGTCTCCTAGAAACTCAACCAATGGAGAACCTCGTGATTTCGTCGTTTATTACTTGCACCTTGATGTTCGCCAGCGCCGCTAGCACCACGCCCGCCACCGATGCACAAACAACCAAGCCAGCAGTCGCGGCGCTCGCAAAGTCCCAGCCACAGAATGAAACGGTCAATCGGCCGGTTTCCCAGCCGGCCAAACCCGCTTCGACGGCTCCCGCGGCGACTACCGCGAAGTTCGAAATCCTGGCCGTCGAGCAGAGCATCGTGGACCGCACCAACGCCGAACGCGCCCGATACGGCCTGCCAGCGCTTGTAATCGACCCCAACTTGATGGCAAGCGCGCGGCGGCATGGCAACTGGATGGCCTCGTACCGCCAAATGGTCCACTCGAACATGGGCGTGGCCGAGAACATCGCCATGGGGCAGTCGAGCCCGCAGGATGTGCTTCGCACCTGGATGAATTCGTCCGGGCATCGGGCGAACATCCTGGGAGGCTATCGGCGCATTGGCGTTTCTGCCTACCGTTCGGCGGAAGGAACGATCTTCTGGTGCCAGCAGTTTATGCCGTAACGGGTACCACTTCCCGCACGAGTTGGCTGATTTGTTTGAACTCGGGCGCGGCGGCTGTCTCGCACCATTCAAATAGAGCGGCCTCGGTGGTCGTCAGCACCGCGCCCGAAGCTTCCATACGCCCCAGCGCGGTCTGGTGATCGATATTGAATCGCGAACTGACGCCATCAACGGGAACGTAAACCCGCCAGCCGTCGGCCATCAGATCCAGCGCGGTTTGTTGCACGCAGACGTGGGTCTCGATCCCGCATAACAGTAGCTTGACGATCTGCCGCTGACGAAGCTCGGCAAACAGCCCCGCCAGTTCGCGGCAACTGAACGTCAGTTTGGAAGGCCGATCGGGCAGTCGCGAGGCCAACTCCGCCACGGTGGCGCCGAGCCCCTGCGGATATTGCTCAGTGGCTACGACCGGGAGGCCGAGGACGCGCGCGGCGTCGATCAGCCTCCGTACATTCCATACCACCCGCGCAGTTCCGACGACCGCCGGAATCAGCTTTTCCTGCGCGTCGATTACCACCAGCGCGGTATCGCCGCGCGACATAAGTTCGGAACTCCGGAAAATAGTTGGCACGTCGCTCATAATCGGAAGCATAGCGCATTTGGCGGACGGCTGGTAGGGGGGCGAATGGCGATGCCGCGGCCCCGCGATTTACGCGATTATTGGAAACTAAACCTCCGATCGAGTATCATAGGTAAATTGGCTAGGTATCGGCCCAGGGCAGCGTAAAAACAAGCGGAACACGGAACAACATGATCAGGCACTTGGGTAGCGGTCTCGGTCGAGTCCCACGTAACACTCGAAAGCAAAAACCTGGCGGAATCAGGTCTCGGCGGCTAACGTTCGAGAGTCTGGAGGTCCGCCAGTTGCTCACCGTCGCGGCACCAACGTTCGATCGCCTTTCAGCCGCAGAGCGGCCAGGGGACGACAACACTTACCGCGGCCAACAACTCGGCTGCCAGCCCGGCGGAGGAACTGCAATTCCTCGTATCGGGCGTCACGGCCGGCGATACGGTGAATGTCTTTGCCGACGCCGATACGACCGCGCTCGGCACGGCAACGGTCGCCAGCGGCGCAACGACAGTTACGGTAACGACCAACGGCACCAGCTATCTGGCCGACGGCTCGCATACCTTCACGGCCACGCAGACCGACACGTCCTCAAACGTCAGCACCGCATCGCCCGGCGACCCGCTCCAGGTCTTCAGTCGCCTTACGGTGACGGTGACATCGGCCCGCGCGACGACGGCAACGGTTGGCTCCCCCTTCTCGTACGTATACACGTTGCAGTCGAATGCCCCCAGCGGCGATACGGTCACGTACTCGCTCCCGTCCACCGCGGCACCCACCGGGATGTCGTTCGACTCCGCGACCAACACGGTGACGTGGACACCTACGTCCGATCAAGCAGGGTCAACGCCGTCGTTCACGCTATCCGCCAGCGACACCGCCGGCAACACCGTCAATGCCCTGCCGGTGTTCGCTTCGGTGGCGGCCGCGAGCGGCATTACCGTGGTCGCGCCGCCGGCGACGGTCGCGGTCAACGCGCCGGTCCTGGTTTCCTTCAACGACGCGAATACGGGCACGCCGCACTACACCGTTACGACAACTAGCGCGAGCGATCCCACAGGGGCCGACCTGGCCGGCACCATCCTGCCGCAAACCAACCAGATCCTGAAAATCGTCACCGACCAGGGCGAGATGGACCTCGAGTTGTTCAATAACTTCTCGCCCAACACGGTTTCGCACTTCGTCAATCTGGTGAACTCGGGTGTGTTCGATCCGAGCACCTACACGAACTTCACCGGCACGTTCCAGCTCGGCGCGAACACCAGCACGAGCACGGTTGAGACCTCGGCAATCACTTTCGACGCCACCAACCTGACGGCCACCGCGGCCAACATTCAGGCGGCGCTGTGGCGGCCGGCTTTACCGGCGCCACGGTAACGGTCGCATCCGGCTCCGCCGCGCCGACGTTCAGCTTCAACGTCACGTTCCCGAGCGCAGAGTCGCCGGTCGGCTATATTCAAGCCGCCAAGGCGCTGCCGATCTCGTTTTCCAATTCGGCGACGGCCGCAAGCACTACACAAACATTGACCTTTACCGCGCCCGTGCCCGATTTCTATCGGATCATCAGCACGTTCATTAACCAGGGCGGCGTCAGCGGCCTGGGCGGCGCGACGACGATTCCCGACGAATTGAACGCGAATCTGCGGTTTACCTCCAGCGGTCTGTTGGCAATGGCCAACAACGGCGTCGACGGCAATTCTTCGGAGTTCTTCATCACGAACCCGGACGACATGAGCGACGGCTTCCTCGACTTCCGCTATACGATCTTCGGCAAGCTGGTCTCCGGCGACGCGGTCCGCGGGGCCATTTCGACCACACCGGTGGAGGACAACGGCGGGGGCGAGGTCAGCAAGCCGCTCACGCCGCCAAAGATCCTCTCGATGAGCGTGACGACCGAAACAAACAATGGCGTGATGGAACTGAAGGCCGCCTCGGGCGCGAGCGGTCCCTATACGGTGACGATCTCCGACGGCCTCGGCGGTACGC
Organism: uncultured Planctomycetia bacterium; assembly: GCA_963707295.1. Taxonomy (GTDB): domain Bacteria; phylum Planctomycetota; class Planctomycetia; order Pirellulales; family Thermoguttaceae; genus JANXQG01. The sequence goes on along the minus strand of CAVPPL010000004.1, from coordinate 885,039 downwards.
AGACCTTCACGATCAATGTCGGCACCGACAATTTCGACCCGCCCAACCCGTGGGTCAACGCGATCAACGGCACGGACACGATCACCACTTCCGCCGGCGCTGCGGCCAGCTTCACTCCCACAACCGGCTCGGCCGATGGCTCGCCGGTGCAGGTGAGCGTGCAGCCGATGCTCACAATACCGCAAATATCGGGGGTGATCGTCGACAACTCATTTATCAACACCACCTTCCAATCGCAGGACCCGGTACAGAATCCCAACACCAACATTACTTTGACGCAGAACGGTTCAAGCTACACGGTGACGCCTGCGGCGGGCTTCGTTGGCGTTCAGGTATTGGAGGTCATGGGATTCACCCCCGTTAAGACGACGTCGCCCGCCACTGCCAATCACGGCGCCTTCCAATTGCAAGTGGGATCCACGACAACCGCGGCAATAAGCTTCGACAGCACGAATCTGACCGCGACGGCTGCCAACATTCAAGCCGCGCTGCGGACGGCAGGATTTGGCGCTGCGACTGTGACCGTGGACCAGGGGACAACCGCCCCCAATTTCGTTTTCGACGTAACGTTTGCCGGCAGCGAACCGGACATTGTCTACACGGCGGACAGCACCAATCCTTTACCGCTGTCCGTCACGAACGAAGCCACTGCCGCGGCTGCCTCGCAGACGATCACCTTTACTGCCACCGGCGCATCGTGGGACTCCAGTTCCGGCGTCAATCCCGTCTACCGTTCCTTCGTGCCGGTCTACGTTGCTCCGGCGGCTCCCGTACTCAGCTCGATCAGTTCGGGCGGCAAGACGATTTCCGGCAGCACGTTCAACAACAACGGCACTACGGCCAGCCAGTTCTCCTTCAATATTAACGGCGTGCTCAGCGGGGCGACCGTGAGCGTCTACGTTGACAACAGCACCACGCCGCTTGTCTCCGGCACCGCCACGGGCACTTCGATCACGTTGACCACGACCGGCAGCGCGGCCAATAAGATCGCCGACGGCGCGCATACTTTCACCGTCAAGCAGACGATCACGACATCGGCGCTTACTCTCTACGCCAACTGGCCATTCGGGCACAGAGCCCGTCACAAGCCACCCAATTCAGCGTCCCCTCGAAAAGCGTCGATAGCCCGGCCTCGGCGGGCGCACCGTTGACGATCGGCCTCTTCGTGCTCGCCACGCCCACAACCAAGGCGAAGGTCGGCTCGCTTTACACTTATACCGTGGTGACCAACGCCCCGGCCGGCGACACGATCACGGTCACCCCGGTCAAAATGCCGGCTGGCATGACGTTCGACAACGCGGCAACCTTCTCCTGGACGCCGTCCAGCAGCCAGTTGAACACCTCGCCCGCGTTCCAGGCGACGATCAGCGACTCGCAAGGCCGGACGGTCACCATCGGCCCGACGAACATCACGGTCGTTATCGGTCTCATACCAACAGAAGTTCCGGTCAACCCAACCGCCGGCGGCAACGTAACCATTAGCTTCAGCGGGCACAATGTCCAGGTCTTCGACAATATCGCCAAAACCGTTTTGAGCAACCAGTCGTTCGTTGCCACGGATACGGTCGAGGTCGATCTGCCGGCCTTGCAGGCCAACAGCGTGATCGTCGTTTTGCCGAATGGCGGCGCGATTCCGCACGGCGTTCTCGTCAATGGCGCGGCCGCCTCGACGAACAACCAGGTCAGCGTCACGGGAACGAGCGGTGCCGATACTTTCACGCTCGCCGGAAATACGGTCACGGCCAACGGCCTCGCGATCGTCGATTCGACGGTCCAGAAGCTTACGCTCGGCGGTAACGGCGGCAACAACTACTATACGCTCAGTTCCAGCGCCGTTCCGCTGACCATCGTCAACACCAGCGGCCAAGGCACGCTGGACTTCAGCAACGATAAGACCGGCGTGGCCGTCAATCTGGGTCTCTACAAGGGCCAGACGCAAAACATGGCCGGTTGGGGCGCCTCGCTCGCGCTGAATGGCGTGCTTAGCGAGATCATCGGCAGCAAGTATTCCGACATTCTCACCGGCGGCCCGGCGGCCATGACGATCATCCATAGCGGCGCAAGCAACGACTATCTCATTGGAGGCAGCGGAAGCAATATTCTGGTTGGCGGCGGCGGAAACGAAATGATCATGGGCGGCGCCGGCAAGAATCTCATGATCGCCGGCAGCGGCACGAGCACGCTCTACGCCACCGGCACTTCGAACATCGTCCTTGGCGGTTCGACGAACTACGACACCAACGATCAGGCCCTGATCAATCTGCTCAATCAGGGCCCGCTGGTGGCTTATGGTTATAACGTCCGGCTGGCGTTGGCCAGCATCGCGAGGAATCCGGCGCTGCTGGCGAGCATGTTGTCGTTCCAGGACAGCGGCGCGCACGACACGATTTTCGGCAAGACCACCAATAACTGGCTCGTGCCGGGCAAGTACGGGATCATCAAGTCGTAATAGCCCCTCCTTGCCGACGACGGAATGTGCCGATAGGATTATTTGGGTTATGGCCGCACCAAATCACCCAAATAATGCGATGAAAAAGGTACTTTCCCTCGGCAATTGCCGCTACGACCATGGCCGGCTGGCGGCCATGTTGAACGAGCACTTTCATGCGGACGTGGTTTACGCCCGGCATGAGGAGGAAGCATTGGAAAAGCTCCGCGGAGAGCAGTTTCATCTGGTGATGGTGAACCGCATTCTCCATCGCGATGGGCAGCAGGGCCTGGAGGTGATTCGCCGGCTGAAGTCGGAGCCCGAACTGGCCGCTACGCCCGTTATGCTGCTGAGCAACCACGAGAACTACCAGCAGGAAGCGCTCTCCGTCGGCGCGGAACCGGGCTACGGCAAGGAGCAGTTCGATACGCCGGAGATGATCGAAGGGCTGCGGCGGTATCTGGCCTAACTTCTCGTTCCCACGCTCTGCGTGGGAACGCGCTTTTTGGCTGTAGGATGGACCTCCGAGTCCGTCCCATTTTTCGCGGACGGACTCGGAGGTCCATCCTACATCTTCATCGACTTATTGTTTTGCAAGCCCTTACAGCCAATCTCAGTAGCAATCGCTTCCGCCGCCACCGTGTTTCCCGCCGCGTTCCAATGGAAGTCGTGCGCGAATGTCAAACGCTCGAATCGACCGCTGTGCTTGGCGGCAAGCATCGGAGACATCAGGTCCGCCGTTTCGATGCCAAGCTCACGGACCAGGCGGTCAAACGCCTGCCGCGTGGCGACTTCATCTAGCGGCGAAAGGTCGCTCGTGGAAGTTACGTCGTCCTCGCCCAACTCCGCCTGACCGGGAACGAAAACGGCAAGGAACCGGGCCTGCTTCTCTCGGCACTTATCCTGCATTGCTGAGAAGTAATGCCGAGTGATTTGTACCGCAGGGCTTGCCGGGTCAGTGTCGGCACGCACCTCTTCAGCCGACGGAACGCGCCGCGTCGTCCTGTCGCCCAGGTTCTTGGTCCATTCGGTGTCGCGGTAGCGATCGAAGCAGCAGGTCGCCAGGTTGAAGATGCAGGAGACGTCCTTTAGCCAGTTCTTCCATCGCCGCAGCTCGGACGGCGGCGCGGGTGGCACGATCTCGATCCGGCCGTTGTCGATCTTGGCGTAAGTCCGGCCGCGGAGATGCTTGCCGACGTTGTCGCCAAAATCGTTGCCAAAGAAGACCAGCACCAAGGTATCGCCCGGCCGGAGCTTCGGAGCGACTTGCTTCTGGAAGATCATGTATTCCTCGACCGTGCCCGCGCCGATCAGGCCGCAGTTATGTACCCGGCGGCCAAGCAGCCGCGCCAACTGATTCGTGAGCAGATCGTGCTGGCCGATGCCGTAGCCCCAGACAAACGAATCGCCCAGCACGTAAACCTCTCGCGAGTCGGTCACCGCGATCGGCTTGCCACGACGGAAGCCGTTCTCGTCGTGCTCGACGATGACGTTGAAATCCGCGCGGCGGAATCGGCCTATGAAGTTCGGCTTGCCGTGGCAGCCGAGTTCGCTGTCGGGCTCGAAGAACGAGCCCATCGGATAAGTATAATCATGTCCGAACCCACACAGTCGCAGGCCGATCTCGCCGATCATGATTGCGGCGAAAAGGGCCAAAAGCAAGGCGAACGCGCGGAAGCGCAGTCGTCGCGACGAAGTGCGGCGCCTCGGTCGAGGAATTCCGGTTGATGGCGCTGAGCCGGCTGGACGAATTACCGTACGTTCATCGAGTTCGGCTACACAGCTTTGCATAATGCGACGACTCGCGAGTCGGCCGGCTTTTCGCTAATTGAGGGGGCCGTATCGTACCCATCCTCTTCGGTGCGTGCAATGCGAGAGTCGCGAAATTCCAGACTGCGGGTGTAGGAACGGGCTTCGGCGGGCTGAGGGCGGGGTGAAAACTCGGGTGGTGGATTTGTCCGCCATAGGTTAGATTTTGGGCGTACTTGGGCAAGTTGGAAACTTTGGAAAGGAAACTGCGATGAGCAAGGACGCTCGAAACGAGGATCTGGAACTGACGGCGGAGGAAAAAGAGAAGTTCAGCGAACTGGTGGCGTTGCTGGCAAAGCATGGGTTTGGACCGGCAGGACCGCCGCGGGAAACCAGCTTCGCCCAGATCGAGCGGTTTGGGCATCGCGCCGGGCGGATGCTGGCGCGGGCGATCGACGCGTCGCTAAGCGAACAGCACGCGGCGCACTTCGCGGGCGAGGAACCGTGCCCGACGTGCGGTGAGAAGCACCTGCCGGAAGAGAAGCCGCACGATCTGGTGTTGCAGACCGACGACGGCGAAGTTCGACTTCGCGAACCGGCCTTCGCTTGCCCGCCCTGTGAGCGGGATTTTTTTCCCTCAACGCATCCCGTTGCGGATTGACGGCGGTTCGGCGAGCCCCGCCGTGCTGGAGAAGAAGGTGCTTGCCGCGGCGTATGCCCCTTCGTACGCGGTGGGAGAGTTGGTGCTACGAAAGATCGGCGGGATCGAAATCACCGGTCGCGGATTGAACAAGACGGCGGTGAAGATCGGTTCGCAGATGGTGGCGCAGCGCGACGCGCGGGTCGAGGCGTATTTCGATCGGCCGTTCCCGCGGCAGCAGGCGCAGGCGAAGACGCCGATCAATTTGGCGTGCGTCAGCGCCGATGGCGGACGGATGCAAACGCGCGACGAAGGGGGCGGCAAAGGGGTGCATCATCCGCATTGGCGAGAGAACAAAAACGCCCTGTTTTTGCGGATGAAAGGCCGCTCTTTCACGGACGATCCGCACCCCGACTTGCCCCCTTGTTTCGCCAACCGTGAGCGGATGAAGAAGTTGTTGTCGGGCGTTGGCGAGGAGAATCCGCCGCGCGTCGCGGCTGAAAAGGCCGCTTCTTCTGCGGGCACGGTCGGGGAACACGCCTCCGACGACTGGCGTCCAGAGCCTCTGTTTCGCACCTCTCTCAGCTCCCTGGAGGACAGTGACGCCTTCGGACGGATGATGGAGGTGGAAGCCGATGCGCGCGGCTTCTATCATGCCGCCAAGAAGGCCTTCGTGAGCGATGGATTGCCGTACAACTGGACGATTCAGAAGCGTCACTTTCCCGACTTCATGCCGGTCCTCGATTTCGTGCATGCCGTTGAACACCTGTACGAAGCCGCTGGCTGCGTTCACGTTGACGCGGAGCGCCGCTGGACGGACTATCTCCGTTGGGCACGCGCCTCTTGGGCCGGCAAGGTTCTCCAGGTGATCGGCGAACTTCGCGAGCACCAGCAGCGCCTGGGTTTGCCCCCGAAGGATTGTGAAAAGAGCGACCCGCGCAAGGTTCTCGCTGACGCGCTCGGCTATTTTCAGAACAACGCCTCGCGTATGGACTATCCCACCTATCGTCGGCAAGGGCTGCCATGCACTTCGGCGCACATGGAGTCGTTCGTCAAAGAGATCAACGCCAGGGTGAAAGGGACCGAGAAATTCTGGAACGACGGGGCCAGTGGCGAAGCGATCCTGCAAATCCGGGCCGCCGCCCTGTGCGAGGACGACCGCCTGAGCAACTTCCTCAACAGTCGCCCAGGTCACCCCTTCCATCCCAACGTCCCCCGAGAGCCGTCCCTAACTACCGTCGGATAAAAGAAGCCCGTTCCTGCACCCCCAGACTGCTCGATTTTGGCGGCCACAGCCCGGACGGACCTCGGCGGCTGGAAACGGGCATCTTCCGACTCGACGTGCTTCTCCGTCTTGCCGTTTTCCGGGAACTCATCATTGGGCTCCTTCCCTACTTCTTACACAAAGGCCTGGCTATTTTCCAACATTTCCGGACGTCGCATTGGATTCAACCAGCTACTCTCTCCCATTCCGTATCGCCAAACCTAATCGCTCGACCGGTAATCGGCCTGGCCGCTGCGCATTGCCGCGGCTTGCCGGACAGCTTGCTTGCGCAGCGAGGACATGATGGACTGTTTTTCCAGCCCGCCTTTTGTTGTGGTGGGATTTTCCGCTGGACTCAGCGATGATTTGTTTTCGGCGTCGATATTCTTGGCCCCTTTGTTTGCCGACGCTTCGCTCTTCTTCGCGTTGCGCACCGCGGCGTCGATCTCCCAAACCTCCATGACGCCTTGCCCATTGCCGGTGGCCAAGAGCCGGCCGTCGGGCGAGAAGGCCAAGCCCCTGAATTGCTGGGTGTTAGCCTCCCAGTTTCCGGCGGGAAACACCTGGAACACGCGGCGACTGGAAACTTTCCAGACCGCAACCCAGCCACTGTAGAGTACCGTGGCGGCAGTCTTGCAGTCTGGTGATAGAACCGTACGTCCCGGGCCCTTCACCGGCCAATCTTCAGCCGGCGTAGTTTCCTCTTCCGACTGGATGGCATCTGGCAACGATACGTGGACCGGCGGCCTTTTCGCGCGAGGGTCCCAGAACAACAGCGGCTCACCTCGATCAAATGCGATAGCTGCCGTATTGCCGTCCGGGCAAAAGCGGATCGACACCGGATCGACGACGTAGTTGCGCGGAAAGCGAGCCTTGTTGACGCCCGGGAAACTTCCCAGCTCCTTTTTCGACTCCAATTCCCATGCCGTGCAGGCGCCATTGCTATCCGCCGCCACCAGGAGCTTGTCATCGGGCGAGAAGGCGAGGCCAGACATGTAGCTTCCCTTGGCCCCGAGGGCATGCAACTTGCGGCCCGACACTACGTCCCAGCAACCCACGGTGAAGGAACCGGCATTCCCGTCGCCGGTGCCGCATGCGATCATCGCGCCGTTGGGCGAGGCCACCACGGGGTAAGCGCCCGCACTGCTTGCGGAAAAGCTCTTCCACGTCGTCAATCTTCCCTCGTTCGTGATGACCACCGTGCCGTCGCTGCATCCTAGGGCCAGCCTGTCCGACTTGGGGAAAAAGGTCATGCAAACGGCCGGTATGTGGCGCGTTTCCAGGACCTTGCCTGTGACAACGTTAATGAGCTTGGCGTCGTTGCGGTCGTCGTTGGAGGCTGCAAGTGCGCTGATGCTTGCCAGCGTAGCGCCGTCAGGCGAGAAGGCGAGGGCGACAGGGCTGCCGTTTTCAATCCGGAAGCGCGGCTGTGCATCGCCGGCCAGCCCTTCCTCCCATTCCAGCCGAAGCTCACCGGCGTCGGTCGTTTGGCCCGGCTTGATTTCTAGCTGGCCGGTTTGGGTACGCGTTGGGAGCTTCCGCCTGAAGGCCCTCAGGCGATAGTTCGGCCCCGCGATCAGGCCCGCGATCCGGTAGCGGCCGTCGCCCAGATACTCGGCCGGTCTGCCGGGCGGCACGGCGCCCTCGACGCGGATTTCCGCGTCGGGCACGGGCCGGCCGTCCTGAAACAGGACCCGAACATCCGCCGCGCCAGTCTTTTCCAGCTTCAATATCAGCGGCGTTGCAAGTGGTTCTCCGACGGGCGTCTCCGCCTGGCCGACGCTGCCCAGCGAGCGGTCCGGCACCCAGGCACGCGCCTTGATCGAAAGGGGAAAGGCAGTTTGCAGCGTGCGCCGTTCTGGGCCGATGTTTCTTTCGTACTCGCCACGGTACAAGTCCGGCTGCCGCATATAGCCGGCGAATCGGCCTTCACCATCCGTTGTGGCGTCGAAGGAGAGGTTCATGTTTACGGTCCGCGGAAGCGAACGATCTGGACCGCCGCCAGCGCTTGAACTGCCGCGGCCGCCGTGCGCCCGTGCGCGGCTACGCGACCGCGTCCGCCCGCAACCGTGCCCCCAAACCCCGTATTGGCCGTAACACGCACGGGCCAATCCACCGACACATGTACTCGCACGTCTTTCGCTGGCGTGCCGTCGGGGTTGACAACGCGGCCCGTCAGCGGTGCGCCGCTTGTACAGAAGAAGTCAACGGAAGTTTCCCGTTGCGGCTCGGCGATTACCGTCCGCTTGCCATGCACGTCGTCTCGACTATAGCGATCCGGCGTTCCCTCGCAGCTCACGGTGACTTCTTGCGGGCGGAGAAAGAACCGATAGCGGCCTTCCGCATCGGTGACCTTCTTCTTCGCCAACATCAGAGGCCCCGACCTTCCTTCACTCGGCGAGAAATTGATCCGGGCGCCGGCGATCGGTTTGCCGGTGTCGGTGTCGCGGACGGTGCCCGAAATGCTCTGCGGGAACTTCAAATAGAGGTCGCGGGCATGGACGTCCTGCTGTTCGACGGACAGCGAGACGGCCTCGCTCCAGACTCCGGGCGGCCGGTCCGGGGCGGCTTCGATCCAGGCCTCGTAGTAGCGGTCGGGCCCGGGGCTTCTCTTGGGCCGGAGGCTACCGTCGCGCGGCACGCCCTTGAAGGCGTAGCTGCCGTCGGCCGCCGTCACGGCGTACTCCAGGTAAAAGTTTTGCCCGACGCGGTCGTAAAGCCCGACCTTCACCCCGGCCACTCCCGTCCCGCCGGGCTCGGTCAGCACGCGGCCCGTCACCGTGACGCCGGAGTGATCCTCCTCGCTCTTCCGCCCGGCAGGAACCACTTTCACGCCAAACGGCTCATGCCCGGCGTACTGCGTCCAGCAATCGGCGACAATTGCCGTGCCGTCCGGCGTGCGCGCGGCTGACCTGCGAAAGTGGAGCGGGCCGTTCACATAAGTCATCGCGGAGGATGACGGTTCAACGAACACCGGTTCGTACACGGGAAGGATTTGCGCCGGCATGTCCGGCAGTTCCTTTCCCTCGGTGTCGGTGATCCGAGCGACCGTCCCCCACCGGCCGTCAACTTCTCCCTCCTCCACGGTGCATTTGAAGTGGACCGGCGACGGGAAAGTCTGCGGCATCGCCTCTTTATCTCCGAAAACGAAGACGATCTTGTCGTTCTTCGACGCTTGGCCTTCGATGACTGCTTTGTCCGGGTTGACCGTTACTCGCTCGATCGCCGGGGCGATGCTGGCGGCCGTTGCGGGTTCGGCTTCAGTTTTCACGTCCGTCTGCGGAGGCGTCAATGTCACTCCAATATCTATTGCGTCGCCGGACTTTGTCGCCCACTGGCCGATTCTCGCGGTTTCGCTACCGTCGCGCTCTTTATGAGGCACGCGGACACGAAAAATGAATTGTCCATTGGACAGTACCACGCTGCCAATGTGCTTCGCACCAATCAAGGTAAGCACCGGATCGCCTGTATCCGGCAGGACGCTGCAATCCATTTCGGTTGCGGCGATTTCCAACGTTGCCGTGAACCCAGTTGCTTTTGGAAACACACAGCCCCAACCGTTTTTTCGTTCCCCCGCATAAAATGAGAGTCTCGCGCCTTGTTGTGCCCATCCTTTGATGGATACCCGGTTGTTCTCTATGTTAGTCTCAACGAGTCTTGTGGCCCGCAGCAAAGCCGGCTCAGAAATAGGGACGCGGCTTTTACCTACTTTCGTTCCCAATTCCGGCTGCGTCCTCGTTGCTGCTGCCGAAGACGCGAAGTCAAGCGTCACGCCCCCTTGGGCATCGACGTGCGCGGTGCTCCCGTCGGGCACTTCAATGGTCGTGGTCGTGCTGTCCTTCTTCAGGTGGATGAGTATCCCGAATGCCAGCCCCAGGCCGCCGACGAAGAGAAGCGCGATGGCGGCAGCTACGATTCGTTTCCTATGCGACCAGCCAGGGGACGGTTGGGGCTTGCGCGCGTCGGCCGCCCTCACCCCCTGCCCCTCTCCCGGAAGGAGAGGGGAGATCGGTGGCAAAGGGACGATGGTGGGCTGCTGGACGTGGGCGAGGCATTGTTCCAAGAGCGCGGCGACTTCGGCGGCGGATTGGAAACGGTCCTCGGGCCGCTTTGCCATCAGCTTGCCGACGATCGCACAGAGCCATTCCGGGATGTCGGGATTGATCTCGCGGATCGGACGCGGCTCTTCATCGGTGATCCGCCGCAACACGCCGTAGCTCGTCTCGGCGCGGAACGGCGAGCGGCCGGCACACATCGCATAAAGCACGCTGCCCAGGCTGAACAGGTCGCTCCGCTGGTCCACCGGCTCGCCACGGGCCTGTTCGGGCGACATGTACTGCGGCGTGCCGGCGATGACGCCGGTCCGCGTCAGGCTGGCGTCGTCGGCAGCGCGGGCGAGGCCGAAATCAGTCAGCTTGACCCGCTCGATGCCGTCGGCCAAGAGGATATTGGCGGGCTTCACATCGCGGTGCACCAGCCCTTGGGCATGGGCAGCAGCCAGCCCCGCGGCGGCCTGCATGCCGACGCGGAGGATTTCCACCGTCGCAAGCGGGCCTTCGTCGTCCAGCCGACGTTGGAGCGAGGGGCCGCGGACATAGGGCATGACGAGAAAAGGCAGTCCGGCCGCTTCGGCCACGTGGTAAATCTCGATCACATTGTCGTGGACCACGGCGGCGGCCGCCTTGCCCTCGCGGGAGAAGCGTCTAATCGCCGCGCCGCTCGTGCCCAGGTGCGGCGCGAGGATTTTGATCGCCACGTAGCGGTTCAGGGCGACATCGAGTGCTTTCAAGACGACGCCCATCCCGCCGGCGCCGACGACTCCCACGACCTCATAAGTGCCCCAGCGGCCGAGCATGCGGTCATCGTCCGTCGGCGCCAAGAGTTTTAGCACCGTGGCGTGGCTGGATGTAACGTCCTCCCCGGTTGCGGAGTCGAGCAGGAAGTCCGCCACCCTCACCCCCTGCCCCTCTCCCGGAAGGAGAGGGGAGTACCGGAGCGACTCGCAGATTTCAAACGAAATGTCTTCGCCGGCGGCGGCCGTTTCCAGCCGTTGGCGGCAATTGCCGCAGGCGCTCAAATGCGACTCGAAGGCAGACTGCTCCTCATCGCTCAATCTCTGTTCGAGGAAAAGTTCAATGCGATCGGGGTCGCAGTTGGTTTGGTTCGTATTCATCGGATTGGTTCCTGCTCGTAGAAGCGGCATCCTGCCGCTTATAAAAAGCGGCGGGACGCCGCGTCTACACTTCCTCCTCGTACTCGGTCGCTTTCTTCCGGATCCGCCGCATGACCCGGCTCCGCGCGGCGTAAATCGCCCCTGCGTCTTTTGCCAGCTCCGTCGCCACGGCTTCAACGGACCGTCCTTCGATATACGTGAACCAAAAGGCGTTCCACGTCTCCTGGTGGAACTCCTTGCGGACCTGCCGCGCCGCCCAGCGAAACACCTCCCTCCGGTATTCTAACCGCAAGAGGTCCGAATCCGGCCCCTCGCGCGATTCCTTCTGAGCCAGGACGGGCACTAGTGACGAACCGCCCGCTCCACGATCCGGCTTGCCGCGGGTTAGGGCATCGAGAATGATGTTGTTGGCCACCCGATGGAGCCACGTCCGGAACCTCGCCCGCTTGGGGTCGTGTTCCCGCTGCTCTACCGCCTTGGCAACCGCCGCCAGGACCTCCTGGGCGACATCTTCGGCGTCCGCCGCTTGCATCCCTTTATGTTGGGCAATCCGCAGGATGACGGGCCGGTAAATCTCGACGAACTCCCCCCACGCCGCCTGATCCGCCGGATCGCGGACGCGGATCAGCAAGCTGGGTCGTGTTTCCGGGGCCGAACTCATCGCGAGGTGCCTTCCTGCCTTCCCTACCTAGTTATTCTCAGGCCCGACCGAAATCTGACAGATTTTCTTTTGGTCGCTTGATAAGACGATTGTAGCCAAACCACTAAGCAGTAAAATGTTCTGCGTGACAATCCCTCCATTTCCGCGAAAGGACAACTCATGAGCCTTGCCCTGGAAGCCCCAGCAATTCAAAAAGCAGTGTCGGCCTTGAAACTCCGCGCCGACGCGTTTATCGACGGCCGCTTTATTCCGGCCAAATCCGGCAAGACGTTTCCCACGGAAAACCCAGCCACCGGCAAGGTCATTACGCAAGTCGCCGCGTGCGACAAGGAAGACGTTGACGCCGCGGTCCGCTCTGCCCGCAATGCCTTTGAGGGCGGGGCCTGGTCGCGGATGTCGCCGTTGAACCGCAAAAAGGTGCTACTGAAGTTCGCTGATCTGCTGGAGGCCAACGCCGGCGAGCTGGCGTTGCTGGATTGCCTGGAAGGCGGCAAGCCGATCGGCGATTGTGTCAATACCGACGTGCCCGAAACGGTCCACTGCATCCGCTGGCACGCCGAGACGCTGGACAAGCTCTACGACCGCATCGCCCCTACCGGGCCGGAGAACCTGGCGATGATCATCCGCGAGCCGGTGGGCGTGGTCGGCGCGGTGATCCCGTGGAATTTTCCTACGCAAATGGCGGCATGGAAGCTTGGCCCCTCGCTCGGCGCGGGCAATTGTGTCGTCCTCAAGCCGGCCGAGCAAACCTCGCTCAGCGCCTTGCGGATGGGCGAGTTGGCCGTCGAGGCCGGTCTGCCGCCGGGCGTCTTGAACGTCGTGCCAGGACTGGGCGAGACGGCCGGGCAAGCGATCGGCCGCCACATGGACGTCTACATGGCCGCCTTCACCGGCTCGACCGAAGTGGGCCGCTACTTCCTGAAATACTCCGCCGAGTCGAACCTGAAGCGGGTCATTCTGGAATGCGGAGGCAAGAGCCCACAGGTCGTCCTGGCCGACCCGCCCGACCTGGACGTGATCGCCGGCAACGCGGTAAACGCAGCCTTCTGGAATATGGGCGAGAATTGCAGTTGCGGGTCACGGGTGATCGTCCACGATTCCGTCAAAGACGCCCTGCTGGAAAAAATCGCCACGCTGGCGAAGACGTGGAAGGTTGGCGATCCGCTGGACCCGGCCACCCGCGTTGGCTCGATGATTGAGAAGCCGCACATGGAAAAGGTGCTGGGCTACATCGCCGCCGGCAGCGGCGAAGGGGCGAAGCTCGTGATGGGCGGCCAGCAGGTCCTGGCCGAATCGGGCGGATACTTCGTCGACGTGACGATCTTCGACGAAGTCCGCAACAACATGAAGATCGCCCGCGAGGAGATTTTTGGCCCGGTGCTGAGCGTGATTCCCGTAAAGAGCGAAGAGGAGGCGGTGAAGCTGGCCAACGAAACGAACTACGGCCTGGCCGCCTCGCTTTACACTCGCGACGTAAACGCGGCTCATCGCGTCGCCCGAGCGCTCCGCGCCGGCACGGTCTCGGTGAACTGTTTCTCCGAGGGCGACATGACAACGCCCTTCGGCGGCTACAAGGAATCGGGCTTCGCCGGGCGGGACAAGTCGATTTGGCGCACGAGCAGTACACGGAGTTGAAGACGGTGTGGATGGCGCTGGCGTGAGAACGGGTGCAGGCCGCCGATGCAGAGACTTCAACAAGCGCGTGGAACGGAATCGCGTTCGTTTTTTGCGCGTCTTGCCTCTTTTCAAGCATCAGTTGCCGCGGGCGGCGGAACAGCAGCGGGAGTTATTGTAGCATGGCCAGTGGAGCACGCTTAATAGTGCGAGAGGAAGGGTCAGGGCTGCTGCATCGGGGCCTCGCGACACCGCGCTTCCTTTGCTATAATAGGGAGTAATATTCTGGTGTGTTCTCGTGTTTCTTCTGCAACGGGAGTGGACCATGAAAAAGCGCGATTATCTTATGACCTTAGTGCTACTGAGCACGTTGGCGTTCACGACAGCAATGCTTGCCGAGGAGCCAAAGGCGGTGGCGGACGCCCGCGAAAAGGGGGACGTCTGTCTCGGTAAAGGCGACTTTGAAGGAGCGATTGCGGCCTATACGGAAGCGATCCGCCTAGATTCAAAGAACGCGGGCGCCCTTGCGGACCGCGCCCTGCGCATACCTTGAGAAAGGTGAAGCCGAAAAGTCGTTGGCGGATAGCAACGAAGCGATTCGACTCGATGCCAATCAGGTAGAGGCGCACACCGTCCGTGGCACCATTTACGGGAATCGCGGCGATTTCGATAAAGCTGTCGCCGACTGTTCCGAAGCGGTTAGAATTGATCCGCGTTCGAGCGAAGCGTATCTCTTTCGGGCTGGAGTCTACTTGCGGAAGCGCGACTTCGACAAGGCTATTGCCGACTATACGGAAGGGATTCGACTCGATCCTCAAGAGGCGTTCGGATATCTGAACCGGGGACTGGCCTACGAGAGCAAAGGTGACGTGAGTAAGGCACTAGCGGATTATTCCGCCGCGATTCGACTCGACCCGACGGCGAACGGGTATCTCGCCCGGGGCAACGCCTATCTGAACAAAAAGGATTACGGCAAGGCGATTTCCGACTATGCTGATTGCATTCGGCTCGATCCGAAAAATGTCGAGGCTTTCTACGGTCGTGGGTGGGCTTACGGGAACAAGCAGGACTACGACAAGTCCATCGCCGATTTCACGCAAGCGATCGCGATTAAAGCCGACTACGCTGAGGCATACGCAAATCGGGGCAGTGCATACGGCAGCAAGGGCGATAACGACAAGGCGATCGCCGACTTGAGCAAGGCAATTCAAATCAAGCGCGACTATGCGGACGCATATTTTTACCGCGGAATCTCCTACGCGGAGAAACGCGATTTCGACAAAGCAATCTCCGATTTTTCCGAATCCATCCGACTTGCACCGAAGGAGTCCCGCGGATACCGCAATCGCGGAGTCGCCTACGAACGAAAAGGCCAATATGAACGCGCTCTTGCGGACTATGCCGAGTCGATTCGGGTCGATCCTGCCGATTCGGTGTCGTATCGGGACCGCGCCGGCATTTACCGAATTAGGGGCGAATACGACAATTCAATCGCCGATTGCTCGACAGCCATCCGACTAGATCACGGATATGTAGACGCGTACAACGACCGCGGTACCGCTTACGGAAAAAAGGGTGATTTCGCCGCCGCAATTCGCGATTTTACCGAGGCGATTCGGCTAAATCCGAAAGATGCCTTGCCGTACTATGACCGGGGCTTTGCTTACGCGAATACACGCGACTTTGAAAAGGCGATCGCCGATTACAACGAGGCCGTTCGGATGGATCCAAAATACATCGAGGCGTATCTTGGCCGCGCGGCGGCCTACCGAGCCAAAGGCGACTATCATCGGTCAATCGCAGATTGCAATGAAGCAATTCGACTCGATCGTGGCTCTGCCACGGCCTATAACGATCGCGGCACCGCTAACGCAAAGAAGGGTGATTTCGTCGCCGCAATTCGCGATTTTACAGACGCGATTCGGCTAAATCCGAAAGATGCGTTGCCGTACTATAATCGGGGCTTTGCTTACGCGAAAACGCGTAGCTATGACAACGCGATTGCAAACTACAACCAAGCAATTCGGCTGAATCCCAAATACGTCGAGGCGTTTTATTCCCGAGGTGCGGCGTATGATGCCAGCGGCGATTCCAAGAATGCGATTGCCGATTTCACTGAGGCCATTCGACTCGATCCCAAGAACGCATCTGCGTACCACGACCGCGGTATCGTTCTCGATAAGGATGGCGAGACGGAGAAGGCCAAAGCCGATTTCGATCAAGCCGAAAAGCTTGGGTATAAGGGACCGATAGAGTTGTGAGGCGCGTGACGCTGCCAAAGTAGTGCAATTTCCGCCGCTCTTGTCCGCCTCGACGGACGCGTGGTAGAATTGCGGTATATCGTGGAGCGCAGTCGAGTGGGGCCTGCCTCCGCTCCACTTGGGCTCGATCTCTTTTTAACGAGAGGCGCGGAATCAAAAATGGAAAACACGACCGTAAAATCCGAGGCCCGGCGGCTTGTAGATGAGTTACCGGAGACGGCGACTTGGGAAGATTTGATGTACCGAATCTACGTGCGACAGACGATTGAGCAGGGCATTAAAGAAATTGACGCGGGGCACGGCATTCCGGATGAAGAAGTCTGGAAGGAATTTGAGTCGCAGCAGTGAAAGTCATTTGGAGCCCAATTGCTCGCGAACATCTTCGCCGCATTCGCGATTATATCGCCGTGGATTCTCCAACCTACGCACGCCAGACGGTTGACAGAATCAAGCGACGAGTATGGCAAATCAAGAATTTCCCGCTCTTGGGCGGGATTGTTCAGGAGTACTGCCACGATGACATTCGCGAGGTAATCGAAGGCCCATATCGGATCATCTATCGGGTTTCCAAGGACCGTGCCAATATACTCGCGGTCTTTCACGGGGCGCGACAATTGCCGCCGAAACTCTAAGAATTATGCTTAAGGCTGCTTCGTGCCGTCCCTCGCCGCCTGAAGGCGAAACTCCAACGGCCCAAGAAAACAACAAGAGCCGCGTCGTGCGGCTCTTGGTTGCTTAACCTTCTTTACTGCGGGCCACTTGCCCGCATTGCACTCTTCTCATTCGAAATCAGTTCGTGGCGACCGACTGGGCCGCGGCGGCGTCACCGTGGAACAGTTCCCAGCCTTGCGGCGTCGAGCCGAAGCGGTAGGTGCCGTCGGTCAACGTGTAGCGGCCGGTCTGGTTGTCGCTGCCGCGGTCGAACTCGATCACCGCTCCGTCAGCAATCTGCACGTCTTGCGATTGGCCGGCTTCCAGTGTGTAGGCCTGGCCGTTCACCGCGAAGCCGAGCGTAGTCTGCGTCTCGGCCGGATTGACCAGGTGTACCGTCTTGGCGACCGGCGTGGGGCTGGGCGTCGGGGTCGGGCTCGGAGTCGGGTCGGGCGTCGGCGTCGGGCTCGGACCCGGCGTAGGATCTTGCTGACCGTAGGCCGGGCCGCCGTCCGGCGAGTAGCCCGGCGTGTAGTTCGGTTGGCTGTACTCGTAGCACACGTTGTAGCACGGCGAGCACCAGGGCTGGCAGCAGTACGAGTCATCCGAGCAGTAATCGCCGTAGCAGCCGCCGAAACCGAAGCCGAATCCACAACCCCACCAGCAATTGCACGGCCAGCACTTGTTCTTGCCGCAGTACTTGTTATAGGAATTCGAGTTCTTATTGCCGCTGGGCTTGTTCGTGCCGGTCGGCTTGTTGCTGGTTACTTTGTTGAAGTTACCTTGCTTGTTCAGGCTGGTTTGCTTGTTAAGCTGGCTGAACTGCTGGCCATTGCTCAACTGCGTGTTTTTCACAACCCCGATGTTCGAGGGGCGGTTGATTGTCGAATTGTTGCTGCGGAAGCTGTTGGACGAATTGAAGCTGCTGCTGGGCTGGTGGCTGAAGCTGCCGCCGCCCATCGAGTGGCCGCCACCACCGCCGCCGCCGTGGGCCAGGGCCTTGCCGCCTAGGAGGGAAATTGTCAAAACGACTGCCGCACACGAGGTTTTCCAGGAGGATTTCATGATCGTTGCCTTTCCGAGTGAGTCTTTACTTTTTGGGGGGGTGAACCAGAACTTACCGGCTCAAGGTTCACGCGACGCGTTGTTCAGGGCCATTATCGTTTGGGCGGTGAACAAGTTGCGTGATCGCGGAACTTTCTTTTGAACCGGAACATCCGGCTCGCATTTCACCCTTCATGTACGGGGCGAAATGGCGAGCGTTACAGGAAACGTGGCCGATGCCAGGATTCAGGCACGCCCGAGGTGGAAACGAGACCGTAAGACATTACACAGTAAGGCTTTACAGCCGATGCACAAAAAGCATCTCTGGCGAAATGGATCGCCGGGCGAGATCGACGAGGTGCTCGTGGTGCGAGAAGAATATGACCTGTGTCCGCTGGGACACTTCGGCCAGAACTTCCAATGTCGCGGCCGCCCGGTCGTTGTCAAAACTGACGAGGATGTCATCCACGATCAACGGCAACGGCTCGTTCCGCTGGAGCCAGTTTTCCAGGCTCGCTAGCCGCAGGGCGAGGTATAGCTGGTCGCAAGTGCCTTCGCTCATGTGGCCGGGCGGCAAGGCGCGACCGTCCGGCCGGACACCCTCAACGACCTGATCGCCGCCGTCGTTAAAACCGATCCGCAATGCATCGAACGAACTAAGCGTCAAGCGGCGAAATACTTTACTAGCTCGACCAAGCACGGGACCTTCGTTTTTTTTGCGATAGCGTTCAATTCCTTCCCGAAGCACCGCCGATGCCAGCCTCAAGCGGATATATCGCCATGAATCGGATTCAAGTCGCGCCAGAATTTCCTGCGTATCCTCAGCGGCTTCGGCCGCGACGGCGCTTGAGTCCATGCGAGCCAACACGGCCTTTTCACCGCCCTTGGTCTGGTTTAGCTCGCCGCGCTCTCGCTGCAATTCGGCAATCGATTCGTCGATGCGCTGCAATTCGCCGGGCAACGAGTCGGCGGTGATCACTGTCGCTTCGTTAATCAGTGCCTCGACTGTTCCGCTACCGGCAAGCTCCGATAGCTGGCTTTGAAAGCTTTCGCACTCGCGACGGAGTCGCCGCGCGTGGCTCGATCGAACTTCGACATTTGGCAGTTCTTCCGCTGTCGCGCAGCGGGCTTCCTTGCAAAGCGAGCCAAGCTGCATCTCCATCTTCTGCGCACTTTCGTAATGTTTCGCTCGTTTCTCGTCCTGCTTTTTCCGGTCCGATTGCAGGATGTCTAGGTTTTTCCGATCGCTTACGCGCGGCGGAGTCGAGCGTAAAGATCCTCAGTCGCCGGTTCCAATTGGGTCGCTTTCAAATCAGCTTCCGTACCGACGGCCGCAAGCAACCGCTTCGCGTCTCGGTAAAAACCTTTTGCATCCTCGTTGATGGCGTCAATCCGCTCGTTATAAACGGCCACTTCGTGCAGTTTGTTGAATAACTCGACCGACTGAGCTACCACGCTGCCAGCGATGGCGGGCGAGCTTTCCGCCGGGAGGCCGAGCGGCGCAATGGCGGCCGCCCAGCGGGTTCGCCACTTCGCAAGTTCGCTTGCCGCTTGCTGCTCCTTAGTTTCGGCTTGCGAAGTCGCTTTGACAATACGCGAACTCTCCTTTTCCAGTTGACGACGCGCGTCGGAAGTATTCCTCGCGACATCAAGCTCGGACTCGGCACGCAGAATCAGTGCATCGAGCGAGGCAGCCTCCGTCATGATTGAAATGTCGGCAAGACATTGTCGCAATTGTTGACTGTGTTTTTCGATCTCTTCGCCCAATTGGGCAAGTTCGGACTTTTTCTCACGGATGGCCTGCGCCCTTAGCACAAGTGCCTGATGCCGCTGCGTCCACGCTTGCATTTCGCGCGGCGGCAGAGGATCAATTTCCAGCGGTGTCCAACTGTCACGCCACGCCTGTTGGATTTCGCGATGTCGATTTGCCGCTTCCGTAAGTTTCTTGCGCATTCCGCAGAATGCTCCAGCACCGAGTTCAGCCGCGCTTGTAGCGCTGCCCTGCTTGCAACGCGTGTGGCCTCGCGGCGCAGTCGATCGGCTAGATCGTCCGTGTCGCGTAACGAGTTCTCGAAGGCACCGGCTATTTTAGCGGGCTCCGCTCCCGGCGCTTCGGCATCTTTCCGCTCGAGCCAATCGTTGCGAATACGCCGCCAAAGCAATTCGCGATCGTCGCGAGCTTTCGCCAAATCGGACTCGGACGGCACTTCTCCCTCCAGGCGAAGTTGCTCCAATTGCCGTGTTAGATCGTTGGAGTCGTCGCGGGCTTTATCTAATTGGTCTTGCCAGCGCAGTACAGCCGCGTTTGCTTCCGTCAACGTGCTATCGAATCGTGCGATGGTCTCGGCGGAGGGCAGCGGCAGGTTCTCAATCGAATCCAGTGAGCCACTCCAAAGCAAAAAGCGTTGCAGGTTCACGGCGGCCTTCGCCTCAAGGCTCGCTAACTCCGCTCGAAGCGTGCCAGCCTGACTTGCAAGATTGCCCTTAGCACGCGCCATACGTACTGCGTCGGCCAACGGCGCCGGATCATGCGACAGCGGCAGTTGGGCAAGCTCGTCCTTAATTTCCTCTAAGCGCACTTGCGCGTCGGCAATTGCCGATTTGGCCTGAGTCAAATCATTTTCCAAGGCGGCCAGTTTACTGCCTAGCTCTTGGACTTCAACTTGCTGCCGCTTTGCAAGTTTCAACTGCCCGACTTCGTCCAAAGTCAAGTCGGGCCGCATTTCTTGCAAGATTGCTGTGGCCTCGTTTTCAAGGCGGCAGCGGCGGTCAATCAGAGCCGGCAGATCTTGCTGCGCCTTGCGATGTACACTCAGGGTTTTGTAAAGCGTCTCGATTTCCGCCTCGCGTGCGATGAGTTCGGCGGGAATTCTTATCGCGCCAATTTCAGCATCGAGGCGGGCGATTTCGGCTTGCGCGTCACTTTCAACCTGTCGCGCGGCCTCCATCCGCGAAATGGTATCGAGGCGTGTCTCAGGAAAACTTTCCGCCAAGGCGGGCACGTCGCCCAGTGCGTCCAAATCTCGCTTGGCCTGATTCAGGCGGCCAATCACAGGAAGTGCGCCGCGAATTCGCTGTAATCGCGACTTCTTCTGCGAGAGCCGGTCTAATTCTTGCTCCAACTCGTCGAGTCTCTTCGTGGCATCGTCGAGCGCGACTTTGTGCTTCTGCCATTCGCTGCTGGGAAGCTGGCTTTCGCGGACGAGCTTGCGGGCGTTCGCCAACTTGCTCAAGGACTGATTGACGTTCCGGCTTCGATCCCCCAGGTTTGAATAGGTCTTCCGCCTGCTTTTCCAGATTGGTGCGAAAGGTTCGCAAGTCAGAAATACCAGCGCCGGCGGCAAAAAGTACATGGCCAATTTCTCCGTGCCCGTCGAGAATGTCCTTGCCGCCGGCAATTAGGTCGCCGCGATCGATGCCAAACATCGTTTGGAATTGCACTTGATCGCACCCGCCGAGAAAATCACGAAGCACCGCTTCATCCATCGTCTCTTTTTCGTCGGCCGTCAGCAGCGTACCTTTCGTGCCCTTTCGGCGGACAAATTCCAAGCACTGGCCGTCGCGTCGCGCGAGCGTGGCTCCAATACGCATTGCGGGATAGGCGTGAAGAAAATTGTCCTGCGAGTTGTTTGGGATGCCATAGAGCAGGTTTCGCAGCGCTCGCAAGGATGAGGATTTGCCCGCTTCATTCGGACCGTAGATTAAATGAAAGCCTTCCGTTCCAGCCGCCAAATCAATCGATACGCCTGTGAAGCGACCGAAGGCGCGCAAATCCAATCGCAGAATCTTCACGCCGGCACCTCGCGCGAGGCAAGTTGCGTGACTAGCATCTGGCGCACTTGATCAAGCAACTCATCCGCCGTATCCTGCCGGGCGAGCTCAATTGATGATTCGCCTTCGGTTAATTCCACGGGCAACTTCTTTCGCAACTCCAAGAGATTGTCGGCCACCAATCGTGAAACCGCCTCGGGATTGCCACGAAGCTCATCAATTAAACGGGCCAACTCGCCCACCGGGCCATCGCTTTCGGCCGCCGAAGTTAAGTCAACGGGAAGCGTCGTCGCAGTACGCACTTTTTCGATCCACACGTTGCCTCCGCTCTGATCGAGGGCAGCGGCGCGAATGTCGTTAACCCATTGCTCCGGCCGCGAAGCGATTTCCTTGATGCGCGGCACGGTCCGCTCGTTTCAACGCGAACGGCCATTGAAATGCCGTTGCCTTCCAATAGGATAGCTGCGAGCCGCTGCCGAAAGCGATCGAGGAGTTCGTCTTTCGTAGAAGCTCCGGCCGCATCGACCCAGCACTTCTGCCAGCGGAAGACATCCAAGGGCCGCAACTCGGACTGTAGCCTGTGCTGGTCATCCACTTCAATCAGCTTACAGCCTTTTATTCCGGACTCGCGAATGTGTCGTCCCTGGATATTGCCGGAAAAGGCAATTTCTGGGTCTCGATTAAGTACCTCGTGCGCGTGGACGTGACCCAACGCCCAGTAGTCGTATTGCTTGGCGATCAATCCCGAAACGGTGCATGGCGCATACGGCTCATGTCCCTCACGGCCGTTGGCGCATGTGTGGAGCATCCCAATATTCAACATGCTGCCGGCGGCGGAGGGATACGAAGCGGAAAGGTCATTCAACACGGCCTGGGTGGCAAAGCTCTGCCCGTGGATAGCCACCCCCAAACTCTCTATTTTGACCGTTTCCGCCTTCTTATGGTCCATCATGTGGACATTCTCGGGCAATGGCAGCATTCGAGTCATTTTGTTCGCCGCATCGTGATTGCCCGCGATGAGGAAAACCGGTATATCGGCCTCGCGGAGACGACACATTTGCGACACGAAGTAGAGCCCAGTGTTATAGTCCTTCCATTCGCCATCGTAGAGATCGCCGGCGATTAGCACGAACGCAACCGCCTCGTCCACCGCCAGTTGCACGAGATTCGCCAGGGCTTTCCGAGTTGCCTGGCGGATTTCGTCACATGGCGCGCCCTCGTAGCGTTCCAAGCCTTTCAGGGGGCTATCGAGATGAATATCGGCGGCGTGAAGAAATCGGAGCATCATCGGGCGAGTTGCTGCGTATAATGACATTGAGGGCAGTATAACGGATATTAGGAGGTTGTTCCACGATCGAAGTTGGCCAGCAGGGCGGAGGCGATTCCCGGCACGGAACTTATTCCGTAGCTCGACGAAGGTAGGGCAAAACCCGAGTTAGAACGCCGAATTCCCTGCCGCTGGCCGAGAATTGCGGGCGGTGCTTGCAATACTGGCCGCTCTCAGGATAGAATAGACAGGCCATTTCCGAAGGATCGTTCGATCGTGTGCGGGAGGCAGATCATGCCCGAGCCCTGGCTGTGGATTCCGATAGCTCTGACGCTGGCCGTGGCGGCCATATTGCTTTTGTGGCGTCCTTTTCAGATTGCCGCGCGGGAGGCTCGTTTTGCCAAGGCCCGCAAGGAGTTTCACCGCCAGCGCGAATGGCTTGAGGTCCGCTTTATCGCACGGGCCGGTTCGCCCGCCAGGCCGGAGGAAACTCGGTGGTCCAATTGCGATTTCGACGATGCGGTCTGCTATGTGCGGCACCGAACCTCGGGCGAGCTTTCGGCATTCGTCGCCGTGACCGTGGCTTTGGAGGGGATCGGTCAGATGACCAGTTCGGCCACCGATCTGATGAGCAATCTACAGGCCGGCACGGCGGTCTTCCGATTTGAAAAGGACCGCTGGGTGACCGACGGCCGGGTGATTCTCAATCTTAGCCCCAACGAGGCGATCCGCGTCTATCAAAACGATTGGGAAATGGTGGGGCAGGAGTTGGCGGATCGGACGTTCTAAGGGCGAAAAATCGAGTTCGAGTATGGCAAGCGTCATCACTTCGGATTCGCCGCTTGCTCCGTTCCAAACTTTGCCGGCTGTTTGGACAGTAAGTGACTTGCAAGAGCGCTGGGAGATATTCCCATCGAGCGCATTCTCATCGTCCCCCCGCCTGGCACGGCGACAGTCGAGGATGTTGAACGGATTCGCGTTTCGACCGGTCGGATATGTGAGTTGGTGGACGGGACGCTCGTTCAGAAAACAGGCGGATTCTATGAATCGCAGCTAACCATGCTGTTGGGGTGTTTCATCCTGGAATATCTCCATACGACCCGAATTGGAATGTTGCTCGGGACGGGCGGTACACTGGAAATCCTCCCAGGATTGGTGCGCGCCGCTGACGTTTCGTATATCCCTTGGTCGCGATTTCCAAACGGCAATCTGCCCAAAGAACCGGCACCTGAACTTGTGCCCGATCTGGCGGCAGAAGTGCTTTCCGAGAGGAACTCCGCGGCAGAAATGAAGCGGAAACGACGCGAGTATTTCGATGCCGGCGTTCAACTGGTCTGGATTATCGATCCCAGGACCCACACCGCCAATGTCTATACCGCGCCGGAGAAGCCGACATTCATTGACCGTGGCGGGGTGCTGAACGGTGGCGAGGTCTTGCCGGGCTTCACACTCCCGCTGGCGGAATTGTTTGCCCGCGCGGAACCGCCGGCGGCCCGAAAGCAGTAGGGCTGGTTTAACGGCCTGGTGACTTTCGCCGCAAAGCGAGCCACAGAAGTATCTTTGGAATCGCCACTACCAGCATCAAACAAGCGACACCATCAAAAACTGCCAGAATCAAAACGACGGCAACGTTCGATAATCCACATAGTCTCGTGAGAATCCCGTAAAGCATGGGGGTCGCAACTCCGATCGCAAGTCCTGACACTCCGAAAACGATCCATACCAATAACAAATGTTTGCTAATGAGCCTCATCGTAGTCGATTGGTTCTTGTGGTCCCTTTCGAAACGCCAAGTCTTCAGCAAGTCGCATGTGCTGAACTCGTCCGGAATCCAAGCGAGTCAAGCGTACTCTGCTTATTCAGTTGCTGAAACACCGAAAACTTGGCTGTCTCTCGGCTAGTATAGCATTTGGAAGATTTCTGCTAGCTGGACTGCTGCTTCGCCAACTTGCGGAGCACCGTCTGCAAAATCCCGCCGTTGCGGTAATAGTCCATCTCGACCGGCGTGTCGATGCGGACCTTGCAGTCGAATTCCTTCACATTGCCGTCGGCAGCCGCCGCGCGGACGTGGATCTGCGACAGCGGCTTTAACTGATCGTTGAGATCGGGAATCTCGAAAATCTCCTCGCCGGTCAGCCCGAGCGACTCCCATGTCTTGCCCTGCGGTAGCTCCAGCGGCAGAATGCCCATGCCGACGAGGTTGCTGCGGTGGATCCGCTCGAAGCTCGACGGCGATCACGGCGCGGACGCCCAGCAGGAACGTGCCCTTGGCGGCCCAGTCGCGGCTGCTGCCGGTGCCGTACTCCGCGCCGGCCAGAACCACCAGCGGCACGCCCTCGGCCTTGTACTTCATTGCCGCGTCGTAGATCGGCATCACCTCGCCGTCGGGCAGATGCCGCGTGACGCCGCCTTCGGTGCCGGGGGCCAGGAGATTGCGGATGCGGATGTTGGCGAACGTGCCGCGGGTCATCACGCGGTCGTTGCCGCGGCGGGCGCCGTAGCTGTTGAAGTCTGCCGGCTTGACGCCATGCTCCAGAAGATACTTTCCGGCCGGGCTGGTCGCGGCGATCGAGCCGGCGGGCGAAATATGGTCGGTCGTGACCGAATCGCCCAGGGCCGCCAGCACCCGCGCGCCGCGGAGCGGCTGGATCGGGCCTCGGCTCGGGCGGCAAGTCGATCAAAAACGGCGGCTCCTGGATGTAGGTGCTCTTCGGCTTCCCAAGGGATACAACTCGCTCGCCGAGACGGGCAAGGCGTTCCACGTCTCGTTCGACTCGAAAGACGTTGTCGTATCGCTTGCGGAACATCTCGGCGCCGATCGCGCCGGCAACCGCTTTCGTCACTTCCTCTCGCGTCGGCCAGATGTCCTTCAAATAGACCGGCTGGCCGTCGCTGCCGGTGCCCAGCGGCTCGGTCGCCAGGTCGATATCGACGCGTGCCGGCCAGGGCGTAGGCCACGACCAGCGGCGGGCTGGCCAGATAGTTCGCCTTCACCAGCGGATTGATGCGGCCCTCGAAATTGCGATTGCCGCTCAAGACGGCCGCGGCCACCAGATCGCCTCCGTTGACGGCCTCGGCCACCGGCTCGGGCAGCGGCCCGCTGTTGCCGATGCAGGTCGTGCAGCCGTAGCCGACGAGATTGAAGCCGAGTTGTTCCAGCGGCCGTGTCGAGGCCGGTCTTGCGATAGTAGTCGGTCACCACGCGGCTGCCCGGCGCGAGGCTCGTCTTCACGTAGCGGCTTGACCGTCAGCCCTCGCTCGACCGCCTTTTTGGCCAGCAGCCCGGCGGCGAGCATCACGTCCGGATTGCTCGTGTTCGTGCAACTGGTGATGGCGGCGATCACGACGGCACCGTGGCCGATCGTGTCGCTATGGCCGTTCGTCATCGACCGTGGCGGTCCGGGCCGTGTCCTTCTCGGCCAGACCGAAGCCGCGTTCGCTTGACGGCGGCTTGCAACGACTGCTGGAACGACTGCTTGACGTTCGCCAGCGGCACGCGGTCCTGCGGACGCTTGGGGCCGGCCAGGCACGGCTCGATCGTGCCCAGGTCGAGCGTAAGAACCTTCGTATAGGTTCGGCATCGCGCGTCGGCCGGGCGGAGAAGAGTTGCTGCTCCTTGGCGTAGCGCTCGACCAGCTCGACTTCTGCGTCGGTGCGGCCGGTCGAGCCGCAGATAGTCGAGCGTCTGCTCGTCGACGGGGAAGAAGCCCATCGTGGCGCCGTACTCCGGCGCCATGTTGGCCATCAGCGCCCGGTCGGCCACCTTCATGCCGCTCAATCGCCGGCCCGAAGTACTCGACGAACTTGTTGACCACGCCTTCCTTGCGGAGCATTTGCGTGACCGTGAGCACCAGATCGGTGGCCGTGGTGCCCGGCGGCAGCTCGCCGCTGAGTCTCGAAGCCGACCACTTCCGGCGCGAGCATGTACAGCGGCTGGCCGAGCATCACGGCCTCGGCCTCGATGCCGCCCACGCCCCAGCCGAGCACGCCCAGGCCGTTGATCATCGTCGTGTGGCTGTCGGTGCCGACGAGCGTGTCGGGCAAGGCGACCGGGCCGGCGTCGTCCTCGCGCAGGAAGACGCACCTTGGCCAGATATTCGAGATTGACCTGGTGGACGATGCCCACCGCCGGCGGCACGACGCGGAAATTGCGGAAGGCCTTCTGCCCCCAGCGGAGGAACTCGTAACGCTCGCGGTTGCGCTCGAATTCGATTGCCACGTTGCGTTCCATCGACGTCGGCGCCGCCGAAGAAATCGACCTGCACCGAGTGGTCGATCACCAGATCGACCGGCACCAGCGGATTGATCCGCTTGGGATCGCCGCCGAGCCGCCGCATCGCGCTCCGCATGGCCGCCAGGTCGACGACGCACGGCACGCCGGTGAAATCCTGCAAGACGACCCGCGCCGGCTTGAATGGCACTTCGATGTTCGTCGGCGCGGCAGCGTTCCAACCGGCCAGATTCTTCACATCTTGCTCTCGGTCACCGCGTAGCCGTCGCAGTTGCGGAGGACCGCTTCCAGCAGGATGCGGATCGAGTACGGCAGCAGAGAGACGGTGGTCAGCTTGGCGTCTTCCAGGTGTGAAAGCCGGTAGATCCCCGCGCTGCCATTGCCGGTATCAAATGTGTCTCGTGCGTGAAAGGGGTCGTTCAATGCCATTTTGATGCTGCTTTCGTGTAATTGCCGAACGCGGCGCGAAATCCGCAGATTGCTCGGATGACCAACAATTATATCAATGTTGCAAATTACCGGGAGACCGACGAATCACACTGGCGCTCACAAGGCTGGCCAATACGCTGCAACGGGCGCTTCCGCGACAATCGTGTCATGCGTATCGGGATTCCGAAACGTCAGGCTCCTGGCATGAAGCGCGATGGCATTGAGGCGCTCGTCGTCGAACTGCGGGCCAAATGAGACCGAGGAGCCATATTGCTTGTCCCCCAGTACGGGGTGGCCTCGCGACGCGGCTTGAACGCGGATTTGATGTGTGCGGCCGGTTTCCAACTCGATTTCGAGCCATGTGCCCCGGTCGAAGGTTTTCAAGACGCGATAGCGAAGTGCCGCGTGCCGGCCCTTGGGATGATCGGCGGCGACAACCTCTGCCCTTGGCTGACCTTCGACCTTGTTGAGAAAATCCTCCCAACGGCTGGCGTCGGGCGAGACGTTTCCTTCCACGCACGCCCAATAGACCTTTTGCACCCGCCGATTCTCGAACTGCGCTCCCAGCTTGCGGGTCGTGCGAAGGTCCTTGCCAAAAATGATCGCACCGCTGGCAGGGCGGTCAAGTCGGTGGATCACATTCAAGTAGACCTCGCCCCCGCCTCGCTCGCCGGCCAGATACGCCTTCACGCGGACCTCGAGGCTATCGACGCCCGGCACGGCCTGCGTCAACACGCCGGGCGGCTTGTTGGCCACTAGGCAGCCGTTTTGTTCGTAGAGGATTTGGAAGCCGAGGTTGGAATGATCCATGTCACGGTCGCTCCCAATCTCTTAACTCATCCTCGAGTTGCTCGATCGTCGGCAGTCCAATTTTGAGAGTTTTGGGCAGGGCCTTAGTTAAGCGATACTCGGAAACCCCGATTGGCTTGCGCGTGTCGCGAAGCGTATATTCGACCGTCACTTCGTCACGACTCTTGCAAAGTATGATGCCAATGCTCGATCCGTCGGCCGCCTTTCGCAGCTTGTCGTCTACGGTCGAGAGATAAAAGGCCATCTTTCCGGCAAATTCGGGCTTGAACTCCTCCGTCTTCAAATTAATTACGACAAACGCGCGGAGCTTCAGATGGTAGAAGAGCAGATCGAGATAGTAGTCCTTTCCCGCAACCTCGAAATGGTATTGACTGCCAACAAATGCAAAGCCCACTCCAAGTTCCAGCAGGAAGTCGCGAAGATGCTCTATCAGGCCCCGCTCCAATTCTCGCTCGCGTGCATCATCGGCAAGCGTCAGAAAATCGAACACATAGGGGTCTTTGAGAGTCTGCTTGCGCCAAGTCCGACTGCGGTTCGGGCAAGGTCAACGAGAAATTCGTGATCGCCCGCCCTTCGCGCCGATAGAGGTCAAGTTCAATTTGATGCACGAGGACCGCCCTCGACCACCCGTGCTCAATGGTCTTTTGGGCATACCACAAACGTTCGGCTGGGGTCTTGAGCTTGGCGAGCAGTTGAAGATTGTGTCCCCACGGAATTTCCGCAATTGCCTGCGGAAGGGCCTCGCCGCCGCTTTCTCCAACAGGTTGTTGGAGTTTTGCGCCTTCGTCGGTCCAAGCGAGGAAAAACGCCCGCATGTACCAGAGGTTCTGTAGCGAAAACCCGGAGATTCCGGGAAACGCGAGTTGCAGATCGGCGGACAATCTCACTACAACATTCTTCCCCCAGCCGTCGCGCTTTTGCGCTGCACGATCTCTCGACCGATGTCCCAATAAAGTCGAATCAACTCCCGGTTGGCGCTGATCGCGGCACGAACTCGTGTTTCGCCGATCCGCTTCTTGATGCTTTCCAAAAGCTCGGAGTAACCGGGAGCAAGCAACGCGCCGCGCGCGGCGTTCTCTGCCGATTTCCGCGTTGCCCCCGCGGCGATTTTCTTCCGTGCCATGGTGTTCCTCACTTGCGTATTGACTGTCCACGCCTCACGCGTACCGCTCCATCAGCTTATCGACGAACCACGGCGAGACGCGATTCATCAACACCAGCACTTTGCCCCAGAGGTATGGCGTGATCTCATGGCTGCCGCGGCGGATGGCGCGGACGGTGGCACGGGCGACCGCATCGGCGGTGACAGCCGCATGTTCCGGCCATTTCGGACCGCCTTTGCTTTCCAACACATGGTCGAAGAACTCGGTCTCCGTCGTGCCGGGGCTGACGACGAGCACATCGACGCCCCGACCCGAAAGACGTTCGGCCAGTTCGGCGCGGATCGACTCGCTGAAGCCGTGGACGGCGAATTTGCTGGCGGCGTACTCGCTGTTATGCGGCACGCCGCGGCGGCCGAGGATCGAACTGACGTTGACGATGATCGGCGCGCGGCCCTGCTTGAGATACGGCAGGGCGAGGCGGGTCATCTCGACCAGCGCGAAGAAGTTGACTTCCATGATCCGCCGCACCCGCTCGGGATCGCTCGATTCGAACGGCCCGACCGCGCCGACGCCGGCGTTATTGACCAGGATGTCCAGGCCGCCAAAATGAGTGACGGCCGCTTCGATGCCGCGCTCCGCGCGTCCGGGTCGGTAACATCGCCGGCAACCGTCACGACCGTACGGCCGACATCTTCAATCTCCTTGGCCAGCGATTGCAAGCGGTCTTCCCGCCGGGCCATGCAGACGACCTTGCCGCCTTGCCGCGCGAGTTCCTGCGCAATCGCCCGCCCGATGCCGCTGGACGCGCCGGTTACGATGGAGCGGCTGCCAGTTATATCGCGTGTCGCCATGTTGCCTCCTACCAAAATCGCCACCAGCGTCGCTCGCGCGTTTTCGACTGAGTCGCCGGCGAATCAATTTGTCTTGGATTGCCTAGCAGTGCTTGATAGTAGTGCCAAACGTTGTCTTCGGCCCCATTCCGAATTCTGTTTTCAACGCGTCCCCAGGGCCAGAAATTCACGTTGGTCCTTGCCGCCTCCAAGCCTGGGAAGCTACCCCCATCAAGTGTGACCATCCCCCAAGTTGCGCCGTGGTTCTTCCTGAACACCTCTCCTACATAACTGCCGTACATTCTCGCAAACGTAGTAATCTGTTCTTTGGAAGGCTTCGCCTGTTCGATCTCATGATGAAGAGTTCCAAGAATCTCTTCAACTTTCTCAATGCTCTGATCCGCCCAATCCAACTCAATCCCACCGCTGCTGGCGTGGTCAACTGCGTCGAAGGAATACGCCGCTGCAATTTCCCCGATCTTGTCGTCAGCTTGAAACATGACCCTTGCGACCCCGTTGAATGATCCTGAAGCGGGAAATCGGCGCGGAGAAGTTTGCTGGCGGGCCGAATTCCAAGCACGGTCGAACCGTACCAATCCCTCTCGGCAAGAGGGACCGACTACCGCCCATTATGATTCTCGTGCGGACTCGCGACAACCCCGTCATTCTCGGCCGGGCAATATGAGCACATGTTCGCTTGAAGCGAGTTGGTGAGTAGCCCATAATAGTGTCATCTTGGGTAACATCGCGGAGGAGAATTCAAGCTATGTCGATCGCGTTGCCACTTGATCAGATGTCGATGCCGGAGAAACTGGAGATGATGGAGTCGCTTTTGGCCAACCTGTCGCGACTTCCTGCTAAATTGCCGTCTCCCGATTGGCACCGGAGTGTGCTTGCCGGCAGCAAGCGGCTCGCCGCTGAAGGCAAGCTAAAGTTCGTCGATTGGGATGAGGCGCTGTCGCAACTGCGAAAAAGTCAGCCGCGAAGCGGCGAAAGTCAATAACCAGGGGCGTAAGCCCCTGGGACGCGCGAACGACCCCTCACAAGCCCTGACGAGGCGAAAGTCGCGTGGGTCTCGCTTCTGTCGCCCCTTCGGGGCTTGGCTGGCAGCGCACTGGCAGATTCCAGGGGTTTGCACTCCTGGTTATTAACTCTCGCCGCTACGCGGCTGCTTTCTCTGCCCGCCTACTTCGCTTGCTCAACTACCGGCAACCCGATAAACTGGTCTGGCAGCCAGACTTTTTCACGTCCCTCTTCCCCGGAGAATCTGCAATGGATCCGAAAGAAAACCAATGGGCGATGGCGTTGCATTTGTCGCAACTTGCCAATTACGTACTTCCACCCGCTGGCATCGTCGCGCCGATTGTGATTTGGCAGATTAAGAAGGAAGAGTTCCCAAGCCTTGACGCACACGGAAAAAACGTAGTGAACTGGATGATCAGCGCGTTTATCTACGGCATTGTCTGCTTCTTACTCGTCTTCGTCGTGATCGGTGTTCCGCTCTTGGTGGTGCTCGGCATTCTGGCAGTCGTCTTCCCGATAATCGGCGGAGTCAAAGCCAGCAGCGGCGAGGCATGGAAATATCCGCTCTCGATCAAGTTCTTTAAGTAGTACGCGTGCCTGTGCGAAGAATCGCCTCACGACGGAGCGTGAGGAGTACTTCCGTTATGACTCTCATGCGGCCGCACGACAACCCCGTCGTTCTCCATGCGGCTCAGAAAATGCTGCGAGATGCGGCAATGAACTACGACTTTCGAGTCGTTGAACGTTTTCGAGAGCACTTCACCGTTGGCCGCAAGATAGGCCAACATGCGGCCGTTGTCCACGCCTAGCTCTACGTCGATGTCGAGGAAGCTGCGGCTCAAGGCATCGCTCACTGCCGCCTCAAGCTTATCGATGCCAAGGCCCGATCGGGCGCTGATCGGCATTGCATTGGGATAGCGTTGCAGCAGGCCGTCGAGTTGGACACGGTCCTGTACGGCGTCCACCTTGTTGAGCACCAAGCAGCGTGTCCTTCTGCTGGATGCCGAGCTCCTCGAGCACCTTGTAGGCCGCCGCGATCTGCTCGATCACCGCCGGATTAGCGGCGTCGGCCACGTGCAGGAGCAGATCGGCCTGCCGGGCTTCTTCCAGGTGGCCTTGAAGCTGGCGATCAAATGGTGCGGCAGGTCGCGGATGAAACCGACCGTGTCGCTCAGCAGCACCGGCCCCCAGCCGGGCAGTTGCCAGCGGCGGGTGCGCGTGTCGAGCGTGGCGAACAGCTTGTCCTTCGTGAACACGTCGGCACCGGTCAGCGCGTTCAAGAGCGTGCTCTTGCCGGCGTTGGTGTAGCCGACCAGCGAGACGGTCATCTGTCGCCGCCGTGCGGCCACTTCGCGCTGCCGCCGTTGCTCGATGGCGTGAAGCTGCTTGCGGAGATCGGTGATCCGCTTCTCGACCAGGCGGCGGTCGACTTCCAACTGCTTTTCGCCCGGCCCGCGCAGGCCGATGCCGCCTTGCGCCTGCCGCGAGAGGTGCGTCCACATCCGCTTCAGCCGCGGCAGCGAGTATTCCAACTGGGCCAGCTCGACGGCCAGCCGGGCCTCGTGCGTCTGCGCCGCTGGGCGAAAATGTCGAGGATCAGCTCGGTGCGGTCCAGCACCTTGACGCCCGTCGCTTTTTCCAGGTTGCGCGTCTGGCCGGGGCTGAGATCGTTGTCGAAGATGATCACGTCGGCCATCTCGGCGTCGGCGAGTTGGCTTAGCTCCTCGACCTTGCCCTTGCCCAGATAGGTTGCGGCGTCGGGCGACTCGCGGCGCTGAGTCAGTTTGCCGACGACGCGCGTGCCGGCCGCCTCGGCCAGCCCTTCCAGTTCCTCCAGCGCGTCGTGGTCGCCGTTGCGATCGGCAAGCAGGACGCCCACCAGAATCGCCGCCTCGCTGTTTACGCTCTCAGTTCGACGGATTTCTTTCACGCTCTATGATTTCCTCCAGGTTGATGTAGGGTGGGACAAGCTCGCTTCAAGCGAGCGACGGCCCACCATTCCTTCACATCGCGATTCATGGTGGGCCGGCGCTCGTTTAGACTCGCTGGTCCCACCCTACTCCTCCATCTGACCGCTGAACAAAGTGCAATAGCTTTCATACCGCCGCTCGTCCAGCAGGCCGTCGGCCACGGCGTCCTTCACGGCGCAGTCGTCCTCGTGCGTGTGCGTGCAATCGGGAAACTTGCACTGGTTCACGAACGGCCGCAGGTCGCGGTAGTAGCCCGCGACCTCTTCGGGAATCACGTCCCAAAGCTCAAAGCTCCGCATCCCCGGCGTATCGACCACATATCCTCCCCATGCGATCGGCAACAGCCGGGCCGTCGTCGTCGTGTGTCTTCCCTTCTCGTTATCCTCGCTGACTTCGCCCACGCGGAGGTGCAATCCAGCATCGATGGCGTTCAACAGCGATGACTTGCCCACGCCGCTTTGCCCCGCTACGACCGTTTCCCGCCCGGCGACAAGCTGCCGCAGCCGCTCAACGCCGAAGCCGGTCTTCGCGCTGAGCAACATGGCCGTATATCCCATGCGACTGTAGACACCCACCAGCGGAATCAAGTTCGCGGGCTCGTCCAGGTCGATCTTGTTGATGCAGATGATCGGCCGCACGCGGCCTTTTTCGGCGGCGACGAGCATGCGGTCCATCAGGTTCGGTTTCAGCACCGGTTCGGCCACACTGGTTACAATAAGCACTTGATCGACGTTGGAGACAAGCACTTGCCGCCGCCCGCGGACCGCGCGTGAAACCGTGCCATGCCGCGGCTCGACGCGTTCGATGAGGCCCTCGCGAGGCTCCACTTCGCCCTCGGGCCTGAAGAACACGCGGTCGCCGGCCACAACCGGATTCCGTTCCGCAGTGCTGAGCGTCTTGAGAATCCTTCGCGTGGCGCACTGATAGGTCGTACCATCGTCGCCTAGCACAGTGCTCGACAGCCCGAAAACAGAAAGCACGCGGCCGCGTCGGCATACAGTCTCGTCGACTTCCAGATGGATGGAAGGCAATTCCGCGCCACACTCGCCAGAAGCGACCTCGGTCGTGTGAACCGTCCGCCGCCGGGCATGTTCTCCACGGCCGCTGATCCGCTCTTCGCCTTCCGGCGTCTGTTCGTCGAAGCCATGCTCGTCAAACTGCCGCGTCCAATCGGTCTTGCGAGCCCGCGGCGCGCGATTCTTGCGAAATTCAACCCGGGACTTTTTCTTCTTCGCCATCAGTAGGTCCCTTCTGCCGGAAGGGACCACTTCGCTCGCCGCTTGTCGAAACGTGGCAACTTTTCCATACCTCTCCGAATCCGTCCCGCTCGGCAAGCGGGACCTACACAGGGTCGTCGCTGATGCGATTGTTCTGCCGAATCTTGCCCGGCTCGTCGCGGGTGATGTCGTAACGAGATGGTGCATCACGGTCGCGGCGCTCCGGCACAGGCTTCGACTTGGCGGAACGGCGGCCCGCCAGGCCGGTGCGCTTCAGCAGGCTTTGGCTGAAGATCACCGCGTTCGGCGTATCCGGCGGCGGCGGCCCGACGGCGCCCAGATCGACCGGCGAGTAGTTCACCTCGTAGGCGTGCTTGGCGATGGCGAGCACGTCGCCCGGATCGATCCGCTTCTCCGTGACGCGATTGCCGTTGACTTTCACGCCGTTGCGGCTGTTCAGATCGCGGACGTACCAGAAGCCGTCGTTAATATTCAACTCGCAGTGTTGTGACGACACATTGGAGAACCGCAGGACAATATCGCAGCTCTCCCGTCGCCCGACCATCAGGTTCTTCTTGAGCAGCGGAATCGGGTCGCCGCCTCCCACCGGGTGCAAAACGCCGTACATGGATTCTTTCTCGTGTAAGTTCGTTTGGCAAAAATTCCGCGCCATTGCCAAGCGGCGCGGCCAAGCCCCCTACTATCAAGTCTAGTTTTGGACATTTCCGGCGTCAACCCGCGGAAATGGCGGTATAATTGACTTGGAAGCCGATCGGATGATCGCCGGCAGGGCACCAACGGGGTCGAAAGGTCCCGCCAAGGCCCGGCGGGAGGAAAGTCCGGGCTCCGCAGGACACGGTGATGGGTAACGCCCACCGGCCGCGAGGCCAGGGAAAGTGCAACAGAAAGCAAACCGCCTTGCGGGCACAAACTCCGGCAAGGTAAGGGTGAAACGGTGAGGTAAGAGCTCACCAGCAGGCCGGGCGACCGGCCTGGCTAGGCAAACCCCACCGGGAGCAAGGCCAAACAGGGAGCAGGGCGCGGCAACCGCGGCGGGTCGGGCTGGTCCGGCCCGCTATCGACTTCCGGGTAGGCTGCTGGAGGGACCGAGCAATCGGCCTCCTAGAGAAATGACCATCGCGCCGTCCTTCGGGACGGCGGACAAAACCCGGCTTATAGATCGGCTTCCGCTTTTTCCTCTCCAAATGCCCCCGGCACGTGGTCGTTTTCGATGTGTTGCAAGAGTTTGGAAATGCAAAGCTTGTTCATGCTCGTACGGTGCTCGTAGGCCTCGATCTGAAGTGCCTCGTGCATGCTTCTGGGTATCCGCACGGTAATCACGCGTGTTTCTTCGTTCGATTCGTGGGCGGCTTCATGCGGCACCGGCAGCTTTTTCGCATTGGTCCGCTTTCTCAGTTCCGCTAACATCCGCTGGATCTCGCGGTACGTCTCGGACTGCTCGAACTTGGCCATCGCCCTCTTCGTTGGGAAATGGCGGCGAATAACGCCGCGCAGGCTCAAGATTTCGCGATAAAACACGGTCCAGTCCACCTTGTCCGCATGTAGCTTCTCTGCGGCGAACTTGATCTCTTCATAATGGGCAGTGGCGGTCGTCATCTGAGTGAATCTCCGTATTCCTGTATTGGGTTCGTGGGAGGTGGTTCTTTGCAATCGGCGGACCGGGCATTTCAACCCGCATTCCGCGTTTGAGCAATTCTTTCCACGAGTCAACCCCGCCGGTTTGCGCCTTCTGACGCCAGACTCAAGTTCAAGCAGTGCAAGCACTTATGTCATTGCTTGCGATGCTGTCACTGCTGCATGTTGCCAACTGAATCGGGCAACAACTTAGTCTCGAGAACCGGCCTCCGCAAGTTTCTCCTTGACACTTTCTACGTCGCGTACACCTGATAAGTTTTTTTGCCGAAAACCTTGCCTCTGGGGCAAAGCGGCGCTTTTGTCTTATCGCCTAAGTGTCCAGTTGGGATTTTCGGCAAATTCCGGTAATGGTACAGTTTGGTCCGGGGAATCTAAGGAATAAAGAGAAAACCGATTTTCGCAGCAGCAAGCGGAATCGGCTGATTATTCACGCACCTGCGGTTTGGTGCTCGCGAGTTGTCGAGTCGTCTTGCCACTCCACGAATCTAATGGACTAAGATGCCCGCCAGGTCGATGGGCCGTGCTAAACCGGGCCGCTATCTCGATTTTTCAGGCTTGGCGCTATGCCGTAGGATCGCTTGGCAATAGGCTGCATTTGGACTGCTGAATTCTCCTTAGTTGTGAGAGTGTCTGCTTTAGTCCTATTCGTCCGATAGCCGCTCGTCAAGCGGCCGTGTTCATTACCCTGTCAAAAAGCTGCTCAAAGGTCATGGGGGCATCGGTCTTGCCAACGGCCATTGCCGCCGTGAGCCGGGTCTTGTTATTCACCACGTCATGCGTCCGCCAGCAAAAATTGTAGTAGGCCATGAACATAGCTACGGCCGCTTCCAAGTTGACTAGCTTCTTAGAAAATCCGAGTGACAAGCGGGTGAACCTCTTCATTAGGGTGCGGATCGTCAAGTTATGCCGTTCGACGTGGCTGGTCACTATGCTGCGAGTTTCGCTTTCCCCTATGCCAAATACGCCCCTTCGGTTGGTGCCGACCATTTCGGGCGGCGCGTACCGGCCGGGCTGATCCGCATTACGATAGTCCTTGATGATTTGGCCGTACTTCACGCTAGCGCCAAATGCTAGGTCTACGGCCTCTGGATACGCTGCAAATCCGTCCGTGCTAATTTGCGTGATGTACGTCACGGCGTTCTGTGCGGCAGTCTGTGGCAGGGCGAGCCGTGCGGCCAAGTCCACCATCAACTTGCGGGCGTTGTCGGCCGATCGCTTGCCTACCAAAAATGATGCAACCAGCTTCGTTTCCTTGTCCAAGGCCGTCCACAAGTACATATCGCTGTCATTGGGTGCTTGAAAGGATACCACCCGTGGGCGCTTCAAAAGGTACCAGGGAAGGCGGTTTCTGTGTGGAAGGGTGAAATTGGTATCCTTTGGAGTCAGTTCCCGGTCCTATCATCGGCTGGGGACCCGGTGGGCGCTTTGGTATCCTTTGGCGCTTTTTCGCGGGTGGCCAGGCGATAGCTCCTGCCGGTGATCTGAATCATCACCGCATGGTGTAAAAACCGGTCGAGAATCGCCGTGGCGCTGGGCACGTCGCCCAACAGTTTGCCCCAATCCTCCAGGGGCCGATTGCTGGTCATCAGCGTCGACTTGACCTCGTGGCGGCGGAGCACGATCTCGAACAGATACTCGCCGCTGCGCTTGGGCAGTTGCTTCATGCCCATGTCGTCGATGATCAACAGGTCCGGCTTCAAGTAGCGTTGCAGAATCCGCTCCTGGCCGGCCAGGGCCTCGTCGTGGAGGAAGTCGCGCACGGTGTCGAAGATCGAACGATAGTAGACCGTCGCGCCGCAGCGGATCGCCGCCAGTCCCAAGGCTTGGGCCAAGTGGCTCTTGCCGGTGCCCGGCGGTCCCACGAGCAGCACGTCGCGG
Source organism: uncultured Planctomycetia bacterium (assembly GCA_963707295.1). Classification (GTDB taxonomy): domain Bacteria; phylum Planctomycetota; class Planctomycetia; order Pirellulales; family Thermoguttaceae; genus JANXQG01. Next base: position 847,369 of record CAVPPL010000004.1, on the reverse strand, counting down.
CGCTCGCGGACGAAGCGGCCCGTGGCCAGGTCGAAGACGCGATCCTTCTTGATGGAAGGATTGAAGCCGAAGTCGAAGTCCTCCAGGCGGCGCGTATCGCGGAAGCCGGCGGCGGCCGTGCGGCGGTTCAAGAGGCGGCTGTTGCGGACCAGGAGTTCGTCCTGCAAGAGCAGTTCCAGGAACTCTCGATGGCCCAACCCGGTGGCGGCTGCCTCGTGCAGGCGGACCTCCAGCGAGTCGGCCAATCCCGAAAGGCGCAGTTTCTTTAGCGTAGTCAACAACTGATCGTACATCGTCATCCTCCTTGGATCGCGGTCTTGATGAACTCTCGGTACTCCGCCAGCGGTCGAATGACCGGATGGGTTTCGATGAACTCCAGCGTCTGTTGCGCGGCGGCGGTTTGCCGCTTCAGCAGGTTCTTCACGATGCGGTAGCGGAAAGCCCGGCTGCGCCAGGCGGCGTCGCAGGCGGCCTCGATCGCCGGGGATTCGTAGTTGCGGCTGAGGGCCAAGAGGCCCTGCACGATGCGCATGCCGCGGATGCCGTGCTCGCTCAGGGCGGCTTCCGCCCAACGCAGCGAAAAAGGACCTAAAAGCCGCACTTTTCCCAGTAAATAGGCCGCTCCCCGCTCCACGCCGCTGATCTTCTTGTCGTCCAGATGCTCGTTAAGCGTGCTGAACTTGCCCGGCTCCTTGCGGCAATGCACGGCCACCTGCTCGAAGCGATGATTCAGGATTCGCACGATCTGGCTGTTCCAGCGGACCCAGACTTCGCAGCCCAGATATTCCGGCGGCGCCGAGTAGAAAGAACGCTTGATTTCGATGTGCCCGTCGCGGCTGACACGCCGCATCCCCTCCTCAAAGAAAGGGAACCGCTCCCGCGGCAACGGCCCCAATGCCGCGCGTTCCCCGCGTTGGAACAACTGGCCCACGTGCTGCTTGTATGTTGGAAAAAGGAAACACTGATGGGTTGCCAAAGGAAATGGAACTTGTTCAGTTGATGGGAGTCTTTTCGGGGGCTGCTGCAGCAGCCCCCGAAAAAATCGCCGACGAGAGATCGATCGTGTCCTGGTCGTTCCAAGACCGTCACGAAGCGGGATCCTCGTCGGCTTCGTAGTACCAACCCGGACAGCCGCCAGAGCCGTACGAGAACATCGGCGAGGCTCGCAAACGCAAGAAAGGGCCTCTACTATGATGGATATAGTTCTCCCAACTCTCTCGTTCACGGGTATTAATGTCTCGAAGAAGTCCTTGGATGTCGGCATCTTGCCATCGGAGGAGGTCTTCTCTGTGTCGCACGACACGGAAGGTATCGCACAACTCATTGAACGTTTCAAACTCTTGCGGCCGGCGCTGGTTGTCCTTGAGGCGACCGGCGGCCTGGAGGGTCGCCTGGCCGCGGAACTTATCAACGCCGGCCAGCCGGTTGCGGTGGTGAATCCCCGCCAGGTTCGCGACTTCGCACGAGCCGTTGGCAAACTCGCCAAAACCGATCGCATCGATGCCTTGCTCCTGGCGCGTTTCGCCCAGCAGGTCCGGCCGCGATTGACGGAGAAAACCTCGGAAAAACAGGCCGAACTGACGGCTTTGGTAACTCGACGCCGCCAGCTCATGGACATGCTGACGGCTGAAACCAATCGCCGGCATTCCGCGCAGACGACGAAAGCCTGCCGCAGCATCGACAAAGTCGCCGAACTCTTTAATAAACAGATAATAACTATTGAAAAAGAGATCGCGAAGCTCATCGAATCCGATGATGATTGGCGCACCACCGACCAACTGCTGCGATCCGTGCCCGGCGTCGGACCGGTAACCAGCGCCGCGCTCGTCGCCGAATTGCCCGAGCTCGGTCGGCTCAACCGCCGCGAAATCTCCGCTCTTGTCGGCTTGGCGCCATACAACCACGACAGCGGAAAGTTTCGCGGTAAACGCTCGATCTGGGGTGGACGCGCCAGCGTCCGAAGCGCCCTTTACATGGCGACCGTCACGGCCCGTCGCTGCAATCCCATCATCCAAGCCTTCTCCGAGCGCCTCCAGAAAGCCGGAAAACTCTACAAAGTCGTCCATACCGCCTGCATGCGCAAACTGCTTACCATCCTCAACACTATTACCAAAAACCACGAATCATGGTCGCCAAGAATCGCGCTCAAAGCGCTTGACAAAAAACACAGCCGCTTCGTGGTGCCGTGGATCCGCGTATCGGCGACCGTGCGTTCCCACTCGCGCAAGTGATCGTTCTGGGCGGCCAGCGATTCGAAGCTCCGTCCGCGCAGGCCGTTGCACTTCACGTAGGCCACGCCCCGTTCCACCTTGCCCTTGTGTCGGGGCGTTCGCGGCCGGGTGGGCAACAGCGTGAACTGGTAATGCCGGCAGAACTCCAAGATCTTCGGATTGAGTTCCGGATCGTACCAGTCGGCCTGGCTGACCACGGCCTTGGCATTGTCGAAGACAACCGTCTTGGGCACTCCCCCCAAGGCCCAAAACGCATTCTCCAGGGAACGAATGAATGACTCGGTCGTCAGCCGCCGCACAGCCTCGCTATAGCCCTTTCGCGAAAAGCTCAGCACCGAGCGAAAGACGTGAGTCCTGTGCAGCTTCCCGTCCGGCGCTTCGCAGCGGGCGCCCGTGCCGTAGTCCACTTGCATCTCGTAGCCCGGCTCGACCTCAATGCGGCGGAACGGCAGTTCCTTCCGCTCAACGAGTTGCTCCACGAACCGCCGCACCGAACTGTACTTGCCGGGAAAGCCGTGCTCCTGCTGCAAATCCTGGTAGATGCGCTGCACCGTCAGGCCCTGTTCGAGCTTGGCCAAAATTGTCTCGCGGTACGCCCCGCAGAGGCTGCGGCACCGCTGGCCGGCAGGCTCCGGCGGACACTCGGACCCGGTGGGCGCTTTGGTATCTTTTGAGCTCTCGCCGCCGGACGACCCGGTGCGGCGCTTCGCCGGTGGGCGCTTTGGTATCCTTTGGCGGAAGCGGCTCCAAATGACGCCGGACCGCCTTGCGGCTGATTCCCAGCGTCTTCGCGATCCGCCGCTGCGACATGCCCGTCGCACGTAAACTCTTAATTGACTGTACTTTATCCATTGCCAGTTGGTTCGCCATGAGCTGCTCTCTCGCGGTGGTTCGGATGTGCCAAACCACTCAAGAGAAGCTCTCACAGTCACTGTTCCAACTGGTATCCTTTCAAAGCGCCCATCACTGGTATCCTTTAAGCGCCCACTGACAATATCGCCAACGTCGAACCGCGCGGCCTTCTCTTCTACCGTCAGCCGTCCTTGCTTCTTTTGGACGAATGTCCAAATCTCATCTACCTCGACGTGGCCGATGTTCAGGCCGCGCAATTCGCGATCCATGTACTTTTTGCAGGCGCGGCCGAATTTCACTAGCAGATTCATAATCGTGGTTCGGTGAACCCCGGTCAATCGGGTTGTGCTGTGGAGCGTGTTCCCTTCTACAAGGTGGTGAAGGACTTCAATTTGCTTTGTGCGTGGCAACTGATTCGCCATAGCGAGATTCCCTTTTCGTTGGGCTCTCGCTAGAATGTGGGTGTCTAGGCCGGGATTCTAGCGAAAGCTGTTTTCTGGTTGGCCCCGCAAGTGCTGAAACACCTGCGGGGTTTTTGTTTGGGTTCATTACTCCCCAGTGATTTTATTGTAGCAACAACAAATAACACGTCAATGAGTTGACGAAATATTTTTTGTTGCTATAGTAAATTCATGGAAAAACGACGCGGCCGGCCGTTTAGCGAACCGGAAAGCCGAAAAACATCGGAGCTTCGCATACGGCTCACTAGCGCAGAGCGCGCCGAACTTGACCGAGCTGCGGGCGGCGCAACTTCTACATCGGCACGTGAGATACTGCTAGGAATTGTGAGAAAAAGCGGAAAGCAGGGGACTCCAACCCATCGGTGAAAGCCGACCCCTCCGACGGCTTATAAGGCCGTTGCGCCAGCGAGACGCGGGCTGCTTTCCGTTTTTTTACGACTTGTTGATTTGGGAATTGACATTACAATGTAAAGATCAGGGCCAGCAACTGGCGATTATCCAGTCGCTGGGCACCTGAAAATGCACGGTTACCGTGCGTCCGTCTGGTTACAGCCACTCATAGCAACAAATTGTCGCCGTGATAGGCTAAACCAGAACCAGGGAATCTCCTGGCTGATGAAACTACCCTCCGTGGGTTGCGGCCGACTGACGAGCGCTGTCTCGCAAACTTTACTCGTCAGCCAGCCTAGTATCGGGGCTTTGCCTCACGCCCAGCAATCCGCCCCTTATGGATTGCTGGGCTTTTCTATTAGCTCCCACTTGCTCCTTACCCGCCTGAAAGTATCCTTTTTTCGCATCATGGACGTGTAGCACGAGTTGTAAAAAACGCGTTCGTCCATAGTCGTCGGATACCCTTTTTCAAGCAACCATCTCGCGATATCGCCTGTCCTTTGTTGACCGCCCAGTGCCCGCAATGCCATTTCACAGGCGCTGTGGCGAGTGATCCCTGAGAAATCGATTGGTGTGGCTGGATGTTGAGGTATCGGTGGTCCATCCTGAATCGGTACGGCGACCACAGGAAGGCGCGTCGCGATTAATCGGACCGTTTCCAACGGCCGGTAAATTAGCAGCAACTGACGCATTGAACTGGGCCACAACATTGGCCAAATACTGCTCGACGTGTACCAATCGCTTGTCTTCCTCGGCGATTTTCCGCCGTTGATCTCGCACATCAACCAGTAATTCGGACGGAGTTTTTAGCGTCTCGTTAGACATCATAGTTTCCTTCTTGATTGTCAGGATGTAATGATTGTAGTGCCGTCAAAATGATTTGTCAACTCAATTCTTAGCGAGAGAACAATCACAGCCAATCATCGGGTAAGTCCATTCGAGTTTGGCCGACTATACAACCCGCGGTTGCCGCTAAAAAATAAAGCCCAGACGATGCCGGGCTTACGAGCTATTCAGAATTATTTACTGACAGTCCGCCGAAATTGTACCACTATCCAAATTCCGTTCATAAAGCGGCCGATACAGCAAGCCGCTCGAACAAAAGATTCTTCTTTCTTCTCCGCGTCATAAATCGTTCCGACCTTCTCAACCAAGTCAGCTCGCCATCCGCTCACTTCAGCGGTTCCCAAGTCCTGCCATCGTCCTTCGTGCGGAGGATGCCGATGCTGTGCGGCAGCGTATTCACCGGCCCCGCCGTCATCGCGCCAGCGGACAATTTGCTTTCCGCCGGCTGATCCGAGAAGTTTGCGGAAATGAAATACGGGGCGGCCAAACAACTCAAAACGACGTAATGATGCACTGGGACCGCGAAGATTTGCCGGGCCATCCCCTCGGTTTGCAGGTGGTCTCGATTCGGAAGAGCGATCGTCACGAAGCGTAGATCGTGGCTGGGATTTTCAACGTGATGCAGGCTGAGATTGTCGCGCACTCCCGGCTTGGGCAGTACCATGTGGGATGCGTCTTGGGAAAAATTCCGCACGACGTAGCCCATGCGGTCATCCAAGTTGATCCACTGGCTCTCAACTGCTCGGCCGCCGGCTTTGTCCGAACGCTCCCATTCCTTCTGCCCATAACGATACGTCGCCGCGCCGCCGTGATAATATATCGTGAACGTCTTGTGCGGCTTTTCCACCGCGACCATACTGTCCACCGTCCGCGCACCCTTTAAGGCGGCAACGGGCGCGGCGGCCATCGCCACAACCATCTCGCCAGGCAAAGAAATGAACGCGTCATCAATTCCGCGGGCGTCATGCCGCATCGCCCAGAACCAATCGTCGCCCTTGCGACATACGACCTTGGCCCCCGCATTGGGCAGCGGCTTGCCGTCGATGGCAATACCGTAGTTGATGTCCAGCGGCAGCATCATCCAGGCATCATCCCGCGGCTCGACGTGCCGAACTGTCGGGACCCGGTCCCCAGTAGAAGCTGCGGAAGCTACCCTCGCGGGAGTATTGCGTAAGCAGGTTGACATCCTGCTTCTGATGCGCCCCGCGCAGCCTTGCTTCCGACTTGGCCACGGAAACCGGCACGGGCGGAAGCGGCATGAGCAGATGCAAGAGCACGATGTCGGCGATCCGCGGCGTCCATGCCTTGCCGCAAACATACGGGTTCGCGTAGCTGAAGTTTTCGGGGAACGCCCGCCAGTAAGAAACTGCTCCTCGCAGCGACTCTTCTTCCAGCCCGCCGCCAAGGGCGACGAGTCCATCAAAGCGACGTAGCCGTGTATTGCCGGCGACTCGGTCCAGGCGTGATACCGCTTCCAGTCGTTGTCCGAGACATACGTGATGAACTTGCTCCCGTCGGTACACGGCAGCAAGACCTTTTCATAAACGTCCAAAGTATGATGGCGGAACGCGGCCGGTACGCTGGTTCCGCCGAGCCGGTGCATGGCCGCTCCGAACATCAAAAAGCGGTAGCAGGTCAGCTCGTAGTCGATGTGGAAGCGGTTGTGGTTCTCCAAGCTGAAATCGTCGTGGATGTTGGCGCCCGCGATCCAGTCCTTTAGCGGCCGGCCGTCGTCGCCGGGCGTGGAGTCGCTAAGATCGTGCGGCGTGGCAAAGATCGTGTAAACGTAGAGCCGCTCTGCCTCCCGCCATTTCGCGGCGTGAGGGTGGTTGGGCAGCATGTTAGTGGCCAGCGCAAGGATCGTGCTGTTCCAGGCCACGGTTTCCGCTTCGGTATCGAGATTGATCCTGTGCCCCGGCCGCTCAGCGGCGATTATGTCGGCATGATAAACGACCATCTCCGCCACGGCTTCCTGCAACGCCGGGTCGAGCCGGTCCCAGAGGAACCACGCCGCGGTTGCCATCTCCGCCACCCACCACGAAGACTGCCAGGTGTTGCCGAAACTGTGGTCCTTCGCGAACTGGGCGGTAAACTCCTTGATAAACTCGACCGATTCCCGGCGGCAGCGTTCCCGTAGGTCAGCCGGCCAATCGGCGGCGACTTCCGCCAAGACGGCCGCCCCGTGTGCCCGTTCCGCGATGTTTCGGTAATGTTCGGAGCCCTTTGCGGGGAACGCTCCATCCTCGGGGGTCAGGACATACCGCCGCGCACCGTCCAGATAAAGGTTTATGATCGCCCGGTCCCGCTCGGACAACGCACGGGAACGCTCGGCAAGAGCGGCAAAATCGATTCGCTGGACGCAGGGACTGGCCGGCGGATCGGGCACGCGCTTCTCCAGGCAGCTTGTCTCAAGATACTCGCGGAACGCCTCACGCTTTTGTATCACCTCGTCGTGCGGCAGATCGCTAAAGAGGAAGATGATCCGGTTCGCCAGCAGTTGGGCGATAGTCGAATCGCTTTCCTTCTGCGCGAAAAATGCGGTACGGCGGCCCTTGAGCGTAGCCATCAGTTTCTCCGTCTCGCCCTTCGTGCCGCCGTGCTCGGTGTAGATGTCGATGAACCGGCCCTGCTTGCGGTCAATCCAGTCCAGGAATTGCGGCGTTTTGGCATAGAGTGCGTCGAACAGCCACACCTCGCGGACGTGTTCGGTCAGCCCGCCGCGATCCAGAATCGACGCCATGACCTGGTAAGCGCCGCTGTGCCCGGAAAGGATGATTTGCCCGATCGCAAAGTCCATTTTCTTCAAGGCGGACTTATGCCGCAGCGTGTCGGCCACTTCGGCCATGAACCGTTTGAACCCGTCGGCATCTTCCAGCTTGCCGCCGCCGGAATCGGGCCGGCATCGCGCGGGCCTTGCGGAACGACGAGGACAGCGTTGCGTCCGCTGGCCGCCAACTGTTCGATGAGCTTGTAATGGTCCAGCACGCGCTCGACGTGGTTCGTCCAGCCGTGGAAGTGGACGACAAAATCAATCTTGCCCGTCTCCCGGAAGCCCTTGGGAATGAAAATGGCTACGCTGCTGTCGGAGTAATGTTCCTTGGCCGAGAACAACTGCCCGTTGTATCGGTGGCCCTCGGCGCGCGAGGGATGTGGAAACGGCGCGGACGCCAACTGGGCGAGAATCAACTCGCCAGAGGCGGAGTAGCGTTGCGGGAGGTCCGCGCGCGAGCAGTAAGAGCGAAGCAGCACAACAAGGGCAAAAGGAGTTGCTTCATTGTCGGATTCCTTGACAAGGACAGTTATTCCGAACGACTTCCTATTCCACGTCGTCGTCCAATCTGCCCGTTTCCACGGCGACTCGGAACTCCTCGGGCGATGCGTCCCAAGTCGCTTGATAGGTGGATTCCAAGGGTACCGGCACGTGGAGGTCGCGGCTTAGAAACAATGGCATGTCGCGGAGTGCGTCACCGACGGCCAGCGGTTCGATATTGGCGATTCGATCATCGCTCGTCTCGTAGGAGACCAGCAAGCGGTCTTTGCCAGGCGGAAACTCGAACTTTTCGTCGCCGATCTCATCCCAAATTGCCTGATGAATACCGTGTGGATCCCGCGGCGACGGCGGAAAGAGATCGACAACAAGCAAATGGATTCCCTGCCGAAGAAAGCCGACCGATTTCTCTACAAATTGGTGTAACGCTGCTCGGGTGTCCTTGTTGCCGGGCGAGACGATCTCAATCACGGCGATTATCCTGCCAAGATGATGGCGGATGACGATTCGATCGGCCCGCTCGGCGTAGATCTCTTTGTCGCTTCGATGCACGATACGAACGGCCAGCGGCTCCAAGGTCGCCACGCCGCCGGAATCCAATTCCAAGCGACCGCGCCGAGGCCGCGCTTCAATCGCCAAAACGTCCCCTTCGCGCGGCCCCGACCGCTGCTCCACCAGCGCGATAGTGCCCTTTGGCAGCCGGCCGGCATTCAGCGCGTCCTTGATCCGTATGCACCAACTTTGATGGAAGTCGTGAAACAATCCCGATGGTACGCGCGTCCAATCGTGCAATGGCATCTGGCCCTCTCCCGCTTGTTAATTGATTCGCTTATTGATTATACACCGACGTGGGCGGGGCCGCGATGACTCGGTTCCGGCGTCACAATGCCTTGTACGCCGTTACGCAGTTGCTCAGCGAGCTCTGCACTGCGGCCGAAAATGCCGACCGAAGGCCAGGATCAGTCCGACGCCCAACATCGCCAGCGTCGACGGCTCCGGCACGACGTTGAGCACCAGATCGTTCCCTTGCACGGCAAGACTTGCCGAAAAACCGCCGACCGTGCCGCTAGTATTCGTGCCGAGTGTGCCGCTGATCGAACCGGCGTCGATGAGCGCATACGTGCCCGGTCCGAAGCCTGCCAGCGGAGTGAAATTGAAATGGTTGCAACCGCCGCTGCGCGCTACCGCGCATTGCGCAGACCACCTATATTAACGGGTAATAATACATTTGTTTGGTGATAGGGACAACAAGGCGGGCTCCAGGGTAAAACATTGAAGTGTGTGAAGCATGTTTCATTGTCCTACCACAGGAGCCCGAGCGATGATTATCGAGATTGAGGATCGGTTTTGCAAGGCGGCGAAGGTGTTTTCGGAAGTGTTGAACAAGGTTCAATGTGCGGCCGAACGGGGCGATGCGATGCATGAGGTCGAGGAGATGACCTGGAGCGGCCTGATCGAAACAGGCCGCGAATTGGTCATCGCGTACATCAACCAGCAAGAGGAAAGCCTTCCGCGGCCGGAAGTGATCGAACACGAGGGGAAGACGCTTCATCGCCTGCCCGAATTGCGGACGCGGCCGTATATTTCGGCCTTCGGTTCCACGCCGTTTCTACGCGACGTCTACGCCACGCGGGAAACGCAGCGTCAGGAGGTGGTGCCGTTGGACGTGAAACTCGGCATGCCCGAGAGCGATACGTCGTACCTGTTGCAAAAGTGGAGTGGCACGCAGTTCGTGAAGGAATCGTACAAGGAATCGCGGGTCACGCTGCTGGAAATCCTCGGCTTTGCTCCGTCGGTCAATTGCCTGGAAGACATGGCGGCGGCGGCAGCCGAGCATGCCGATGCCTACTTCGAGCAACAGGGAGCGGTTGATCCGACGACGGAGGAGGAGATCCTCGTCGCCACGAGCGATTGCAAAGGCGTGCCGATGCGAAAGGTCGATGCGCCGCAGAAAAAACAGGACGGCGATCCGGGCGCCGGGACGAGGGAAACGGCTGAAAAAGGGCGAGAAGAACGGCCAGAAGCGGATGGCGTGTGTCGGCGGAGTCTACTCGGTGGCCCCCTTTCGTCGCACGGTCGAGGAGGTCCTCAACGAGGTCCTCCGCAAAGAAAAGCAGGATCAGCGGCCCCAACCGCAAAACAAGCGGCTGCGCGCCGTCTTGACTCGCGAGGTTGACGGCAAGGAAGTCAACGCCAAGGAGGTTGTCTTCGACTGGCTTGCCAAGGAAGTACAACAGCGCGATCCGCACGAGCATCGGACGGTCGTAGCGGTCATGGACGGCGAAACCAAACTTCGCGACTTGCAGGAACTGAAGATCAGCCGGGCGATCGGCATTTTGGACATCTGGCACGTAACCGAATACCTATGGGAGCTGGCCTACTGTTTTTACCGCGAGGGGAGTGATGAGGCGGAAGCATTCGTGGAAACGTATCTGCGAAAGTTGCTCGAAGGCAACGTCAACCGCGTGATTGGCGGCATTCGGCAAATGGCGACTAAACGCAACTTGTCGACGCCGAAATGGGAGAAGGTCGAGGATTGTCTGACCTACTTCGCGGTGCGGTCTGAATACATGAAGTACGACGAATACCTGGCTGCCGGCTACCCGATCGGCAGCGGTGTTGTGGAGGGCGCCTGCCGGCACTTGGTGAAGGACCGCATGGAACAAGCCGGCATGCGGTGGCGAATCGCCGGCGCCCAGGCGATTCTCAGCTTACGAGCCCTCTATGTCAACGATGACTGGGATGCCTTCCACGCCGATCGAATCCAAGCCGAGCAACGGAAATTGTATCCCTACAAAAAACGCCTGCACGCTATCCTGAAGCTGCGCAACCTAACGAGAAGCAGAGGTTGCAACCAATTGAAATCGGAGAATTGCTGGCCGCTGAGCGTAAGCAGGCCCGTGGGCAACATGAGGACCTTGTCGCTATCCAATGGCGTATCGAGTTCATAATCCATCACCGCGCTGGACATGAGTGTGAGACTGCCGCTGAGGTTCAGCAAGCCCGGCGCATCGCCCGGCGCAAGATGTCCGCCCGCGTTGACGATCACGCTCGTCAGGCTGCCCGTGCCGGCGAGAATGCCGCCGCTATTCACCGTCACCGGGCTGACCAGCCAGCCGTTGACCAGGAGTTCGCCTTGGTTGATCGTTGTTGCGCCGGTGTAAGTGTTCGTGCCCGTTAACGTCAGGACGCCCGATCCAAGCTTTGTGAGGCCGCCATCGGGCGTCGCGCTCAGCGACGAGTCGTGCAATAGGCTCTGGCCGAGGGCGACATTGAACCCCTGGACATCGATGATCGCGCCGCCGGCCTGAACGACGGGGTAGACGCCGGAGAAATACTGGGCGTCGTTCCCCGTCGCTTGGAGCGTGCCGCCGTCGAAGTCGAACTGCCCGTTGCTGCTGGGACCGCCGTTGCTTATGCTCCCAGCAGACAACAAACCGCCGTGGAAGTAGTAAGTGTTGAAGTCCGCAGATTTGACGCCGAGATACAGCTGAACATTCGCAGTTTTCAAGCCGGTCAAACGGCGAGATGTACGTAGTTTTCCAGGGCTACAAGTAATTCATGAAGGTCGGCCTTGGTGCCCGACTTGGGTGTTTATTGTATTCGCGAGGATAACCGCGCGCAGGATGCGGAGCATATGAGCGAGCGACCATTCCGTGTCCCAGTCGCCGAAACGCCGACGCGCAGCCCGCGCTTGCGGAAGTTTGTGGCCCTCGGTGATATACCACAGACCGATCACGCTTTGCATCATCCACACCCAGGGCGACAGCTTCTCGATGCTCTGCCGGCACCAGTGTTGTGGGGCTTGAATCTTCATCACCTGCTTGCTCGCTTTGAAGGCGACCTCGATCGACCATCTTCGCGAGAACGTGGAGATTACCCAACTCAACTCGGCGTTCACATCGGTGGTGAAGAGATACTTGTCGGCGAACTTGCCCTTCGGGTCGCGTACCAATACCACAAGAATCGGCAACAACCCACGCACCTCGGGCCAGACTGCCTGGAAGGAAAGCACCTTCAACTTGCGCGTTACGCCGTAGCACGTCGCCTTGACGGTTTTCCAAACCCACGGCCCTTTTCCGCTGCGGTTGCCGTCGGCCTTCTTGACCGCCTCTTTGGGGTTCGGAAGACGAGGACCTTTCGTCGGCTTTCGCCCACGCTTGCTCTTGGATTGCTTGGGCACGATCGAATCGTAAATCGCCGCGTCGGCACGCATCACGCCGACGTAGGTCACGCGCGGGTCGAGATCGGCCAGGAGATTGCCCGCGGAATAGGCCCCGTCGCCGATGAAAACCAGCTTTCGATCGGGAAACCAAGCCAGCAGATCCTGGAGCATTTCTTTGGCCAGCGTGGCTTCGCTGGGGTGATTCTTGCCGGCAAGATGCAACTTGGCATAGATCGGCAAGCAGTAAATCTTGTTCGTTCCGGGAATGCAAATCGCCAGTCCGATGACAACCCAGTGATTGCCGCTGGCGGTCGCGACCCGTTTGGCCGTCGAGGCTACGGCATCGCGGAACCAGCCCAAACCGTAGACGTGCTTGCCGCGCTTGTGCAGCAAGGTATCGTCGACGACCAGATACAACAAGTCGCGCGGGTTGAGCGCGACAACAATGGCTAGGGCCAATTGGCGGGCCAGATCGTGGACGGTCCAGGCCGCTCGACTGAAGAAGTTGTAGAAGCGGTCGAACGGATGTCGCTCTTTCCGGGAGATAGGCGTATCGGCTTGGATGGCTTGAAAGACGCCGAACTCGGTTCGCTTGCCCAGGCACATCGCCCAACCGAGCAACACTTCGATGTGCGTCTGGAACGATGGCAGAGTGAATGCAGGCAGCAGGCATTGCAGAACGGGGTCGAGAGAGGGTATGCTCGTAAACATGGACGGGGACCTCCTTGTCCTTTGCGCGTCTTGCGACGCTTGTAAATCACGCAAAGTGTACAAGGAACCCCGCCCTCTTTTCATCATCAAATTCCATCAAAAAATCTGCGAATGTTCAGACAGGTGACCGACAGAATTGGTCCCGCCGGACTGCGTGATGCTGCCGTTGTGGCTCACGTACTCGTTCGGGCAGGAAAGATAGCCGCTGCCGGAGAGATCATAAATGCCAAACATGGACGAACCGGACCCCAAATAAAGCAAACTTCCGACAACATTGCTTCCGCCGGATTGCATGAAGCTGCCATAGCCGCCGTAGCCAACTTGTTCCGTGCCGGCGGAGAGATAGCCGCCGCTGAGGCTATACGTCCCACTGTAGTAGTTTGCCGTGCCTTCATTGACGGCGACATAAAGCACTCCGGCGATCGTGTTCGTTCCGCCCGACTGCGTGAAGTTGCCCGCGCGGCGTAGCCCACTTGCTCCGTGCCGGCGGTGACGTTGCCGCTGCCGCTAAGATTGTACGCGCCGCTGCTGCCGTACGGATAGTTTGAGGTGCTGCTGTAGCCCAGGCAGATAAGTGGGGCGTTGTTTGTCCCGCCCGACTGTATGAAACTGGCATTGCCGGCATAGCCCACGTACTCGGCCGACGTGCTCAAATAGCTGTTGCCGCTGAGGCTGTAGGCGCCGCTGCTGCTGGTGTTGTATGCAATATAAAGAGTGCCGGCGCTGTTGGTCCCGCCGCTTTGCGTAAAGTTTCCTGTGCCGGAGAGGCCCAGGTACAGGGAGCGGCCGGACAAACTGCCGCTGCCGCCGAGATTGTACGTGCCGCTGCTGCCCGTGTAGTAACCGAGCCAGAGAGAATTGACGACGCCGTTGGTTCCGCCGGTTTGAGTAAAGCTGCCCGTTCCTAGCTGGCCCACTTCCTCGTTGCCGGCGCGAAGATTGTCGTCGCCGCTGAGACTGTACGCGCCGTTGCCGCTATACGCGACGTAAAGATAGCCGGAAATGTTGTTGGTTCCGTCGGACTGCGTAAAAGTGTTCGTGCCGGAACCGCTGAGGCTCACGGTGCTGCTCGACAGGTAGCCGCTGCCGCTGAGGTCGTAGGCGCTGGTGGCACTTGACGTGTTCGACGCGACGCTGAGCGTGGAGCTCACGTTGTTGGTGCCGCCGGACTGGCTGAAGCTCCCCACGCCGTTGCCGCCCACGTTTTCGCCCCCGCTCGACAGGTAACCAGTGCCGGACAGGTTGTACGTGCCGTTGCCGCCGACGAAGTTGTAACCACTGCCGATATTAAGGCTGCCGGCGTTGTTCGTTCCTCCGGATTGCGTAAAACTGCCTGTGCCCGCGTAGCCCAGATTCTCACCGTTGATCGTCATGTATCCGCCGCTGAGGTTGTACGAGCCGCTGCCGCCCGAATTGTAGCCCAAATACAGATAGAGCGGCCCGACGCTGTTCGTCCCGCCGGACTGCGTGACGCTGCTGGTGCCGGAATAGCCTACGTACTCGGTGAACCCCGACAAGTAGCCGCTGCCGCTGAGGCTGTACGAGCCACCGCTGCCCGAATTGTATCCCATATAGTACTACACCGCACTTTACCGGAAAATCAGTATATGGTATGACTTTGGGCAGTTGAACAGAGGGGCGATACAACATTTCAGGAGGTCAAGGATGACCGCAGATCAAATTGTGAGTTTGGGGACGGAGTTGGCGGGGTTTCTGGACCAGTTCACGGATTGTTTCGGTCGCTCGGAGCCGCGTGGAAAGTTGCAAACCTACATCCTGGGGCAGTTGGGACAACTGCCCCGCAAAAGCATCGAACCGATCGCACTCGCTGCGAACGTGAAGCCGCGAACGTTGCAAGAGTTCCTGGCCAGCGATGCGTGGGACGAAGATCGCATGACCGCACTTGTCCAGCAACTTGTCGCTCGCGACCATGCAGACCCGCAGGCGATCGCAGTCATTGATGAGTCGGGGCATCCGAAGAAGGGCTGCGAAACGGCGGGCGTGTCGCGGCAGTATTGCGGCAACACCGGCAAGATCGACAACTGCGTGATGACCGTGCATCTGACATACACCAGCTTCGATGGAAAATTCCGCACCATGCTCGACAGTTCTTTGTATCTGCCGAAGTGCTGGGACGAAGACCGCGAGCGGTGCCGCAAAGCGAAGATCCCCGATGAACTCGTCTATCGGCCGAAGTACAACATTGCCTTGGAGCAGTTGGATCGATCGGCGGCCAACGAGGTGCGCTTTGCCTGGGTCACGGCGGATGAATGGTACTCGCAAAAGCCTGCTTTCGTGCAGGGACTGGAACAACGCGGCCTGCGATTTGTCCTGGAAATCCCCAAGAATTTTGCGATGTGGCTGCACGATCCCGCGCACGGCCCCAAGGGCACGCCGGCTAAACCGGTGGAGAACTTGTGTCGCTACTCGCGGGCGATGATGTGCCAACCTTGGCAACGCTATTACATCAAGGACACAGACAAAGGGCCGATGGTTTGGGAGGTCAAGTGCGTGCCTTGCTGGCTGCCGCGCAGCGTGGGACCGTACTGGTTGGTCATGGCACGCAACGCGCTTCATCCGGACGAAGTCAAATACTTTATGAGCAATGCGGCGGCCGGTGTTCCGCTGGCAACGATCTTGCATGTGGCCTTCGGTCGCTGGCCGGTGGAGCGCTGTCTGCAAGACGAAAAAAGCGAACTGGGACTGTCCCATTTCGAGGTGCGGTGCTATCCGGCGTTGAAACGCCATTTGTTGATCACGCAAGTCAGCCATTTATTCCTGGCCCGTCAAACGGAGCGACTGAGGGGGGAAAAATCCGGAGATCACACTGCCGCAAGTCCACATGGCCACGAACGCCTTAATCGATGCGCTGCCGCTGCCTGAGCCGGCGCGATCCTGCGCGATTCAACCACGCGACTCGACGACTTACCTATTGGCAACGGCGTAATGCCCAAGCCCGCAAGAGCCACACCAAAACAAGAAATTGCGAACTCGAAAAGCACGGCATTGATGTCGCTCAGCTACCCCGATGCCACCCTAGATAAAAACCAAGATGCGCTGTAGTGATAGAAGCCCCCGCCTCCGCCGTGGTGTGTCCCGCCGGACTGCATGAAGCTGCCCGTTCCGGCGTAACCCGCGTATTCGTTGGCGGTGCTGCCGACGATATTGAGGTAGCCGTTGCCGCCGAGGCTGTATGCGCCGCTACTTCCAGCGCGTATGCCAAATAAAGAAACACACTGGTCGCGTTCGTACCGTCAGTCTGCGCGACGCTGCCCGCGCCGGAATAGCCCACGTACTCGAAGGAGTTCGACAGGTAGCCGCTACCGCCGAGGCTGTAGGTGCCGCTGGCGTTCGAACTGTTCCCCAGAGTAAGGTTGCCGGAATTGTTTGTCCCACCGGTCTGAGTGAAGCTGCCCGTGCCGGACGATCCCACGACTTGGCTATTGCAATACAACGGGCCGCCGGTGAGAGTCAGGGCCAGCGCGCACTCTGGGTAGAATGGGCTGGCGGGATAAAGATAGTGTTGATATAACCGAACCTAGTAGAAATCGAGGTAGCTGAAGACGCACAAGGAGGGTTCGGGAATGATGGATGTCGGGGTAGCAGAGATCAATGGAATTGTTCGGCACTTTGAGGAGATGAAGGATCCGCGGAGCCACGTCAATCGGCTTCATCTCTTGGTGGATGTTATCGTCATCTCGCTGCTTGGAGTTTTGGCAGGAGCGGATGGGCCGCTGGCCATTGCGACATGGGCGGCTGCGCAGGAGGAATGGCTGAAACGCCATCTCCGATTGCCGGAGGGCATTCCTTCCCGTGATACGATCGGACGGGTTCTTCAGTCATTGAAGCCATCGGCCTTTCAGAAATGTTTTGCGGCATGGCTGACCTCACTTCAGGAAGAGCAATCTGTTGCGGAGAACGATCAACAAGAGGAACCTCTCCGTCAGATCGCTTTGGATGGCAAATGCTTGCGGAGATCACACGCACGTGGCCGTGGCTTGGGGGCGATGTATCTGGTAAGCGCGTGGGCCACGGATAAGGGAATCTCTTTAGGGCAGTTGGCTGTGGAGGAAAAATCGAACGAAATCACGGCAATTCCGCAGCTTTTGGATCAACTGGAGCTAACGGGCGCGGTGGTCACCATTGACGCTGCGGGTTGTCAAAGGAATATTGCCGACGAGATCGTTGCGGGCGGGGGCGACTATGTTCTGGCGTTGAAGGGAAACCAAGAAACCTTGCATCGTGACGCAACCGATCTGTTCGCAAAACTGTTGGCCGAGGATTTTGGCGATACGCCTGTGAGCCGTCATCAAGAATGTGAGCGTGGTCACGGCCGCACAGAGGAACGGTACTACTATCAGATTTCTGTTCCCGCCGACTTTCCGCAACGTGAGAAGTGGACCGGCTTGAAGACGTTTGGCTTGGCGATTCGACGATGCATCATCAACGGCAACGAGACGATGGAACACCGTTACTACATCAGCAGCCTCTCACGTCACGGACGAAAATTTGCAGGTTGCGTACGCGGTCACTGGAGCATCGAGAACAAACTGCATTGGGTGTTGGACATGACGTTCCGAGAAGACGAGAGCCGGGTACGAGACCGTTGCTTGGCCGACAATCTCGGTTGGCTTCGTCGCATGGCATTGACCCTGCTGAAACAACATCCCGGCAAAGACAGTATCGCCATGAAGCGTCGCCTAGCCGGCTGGAGCGTTGACTTCCTGATGCAAGTCCTTACGGGGAAAACAACTTAGTATGCGCTGGCCCTGGGTGAGAGTGTATGCGCCGCTGCTGGCAACGTTGTAGCCGATCGAAAGAAGGGTAGCGATACTGTTGGTCCCGCCGGACTGGATGAAACTGCCTGTACCAGAATACCCCACGCTCTCCGTGCCGCTCGTGAGAAGCCCGGTAAGGCTGTAGGCGCCGCTGGCCGCCGCGCTGTAGCCGATGTAAAGAGACTTAGAGACTGTGTTGGTCCCGGCGGACAGTGTGAAGCCGCCTATGCCGGAGTCGCCCACGTACTCGGAATTGTTGGTCGTAAGTCCTCCGCTCGACATTTGTACGTCGCCTGCGCCGCTGCGCTGCCGAGGGAAAGCGTGCCACAGGTTGCACCGGGCAGCGTGACGGCCGCCGTTCCGCCATTGACGATGTAGGCAAGGCTTGTGCTGGTCGGCAGCGTGCCGCCCCAGTTCGACGCCACGGACCAGTCGCCCAGCGCCGGTTGCCATGAATACGTGGCCCCTGCGCCGCTGGCGAGACCATGAGCAGAATCCCAGCAACGACCGCCGTAGTATCAGCTAACCTCAACAAGCTGCGATTCCCCATCATTCGCCTCAAACTGCCGCCGCCGAAACTGCCGTTCGCTCGACGCTTTATCTTTCAGCTTTAGTACCAGCTTCGGTGCGATTCATGGACTCCCGCCATTATGACCTCCAAGGCGGCACAATTCAATTCTGACGCGAGTATTTGTTTCCGGAACGATCCAGACGCCCGCTACGACGGAAACGCCCGCCATCGAGCGTGTTTGCTCTTTCTGGCGACTACTACTGTCCTACCAATCGCAGCCATGACCATCAGCGCAAGCGTTGACGGCTCCGGCACGACGTTGAGAACCAGCTCGTTCCCCTGTACTGCGAGCGTGACTGGAAGACCATCAATCGTGCCGCTGGTGTTTGTGCCGAGTGTGCCGCTGATCGAGCCTGCATCGATGAGCGTATAGCCGCCCGGTCCGAACCTAGCCAGCGGAGTGAAATTGAAATCGGAGAACTGCTGGCCGCTGAGCGTCAGCAGGCCGGTGGGCATCATGAGAACCTCATCGCTATCCAATGGCGTATCGAGTTCATAATCCATCACCGCGCTGGACATGAGCGTGAGGCTGCCGCTGACGTTCAGCAAGCCCGGCGCATTGCCCGGCGCGAGATGTCCGCCGGCGTTGACGGTCACGTTCGACAGGCTGCCCGTGCCGGCGAGAACGCCGCCGCTGTTGACGGTCACCGGGCTGGCAAGCGAGCCGTTGATGAGAAGTTCGCCTTGGTTGATAGCGACCGGGCCGGCAAAGGTATTGCTACTAGCGAGAGTCAGCGTGCCCGAACCGAGTTTGATTAAGCTGCCAGCACCACTGAGCGTACCCGAGTAGGTCATACTGCTATTGTTGTTGCCAACGCTGACAATCACGCCGGCCGCAGCAGTATTGCTCAAGCTGAGTTTGCCCACGCCGGTCAGGCCACCGAGCGTGGCGCTGGACAGTGCCCCGAAACTAACAATGCCGCTGCCGCTGGTATCCAGTGTGCTGTTTTGCAGGGCCAGCGCACTGCTAAGCGTCAGCGTGCCTGCAGAGACCGAGGTGTGCCCGCCAAAGGAGTTTGTGCCGCCCAGCACCAGCGCGCCGAGCCCACTTTTGTCAGATTGCCTTGGCCGCCGATTGCACCGGGTATTGTAATCGCGTTGCGCTGGCTGTCGAATGTCGCGGTGGCGCCGCTGTTAATGAAGATAGTTCGGTTTGTATTAATCGCGATTGTCGAGCCGGCCTGGAGCGTTGCGTTGCCCGAGAATACGATGTTTGTTGCCGGTGTGGCAGGCGCCGTGCCAAGGCGTCCATCGGTGTTGACATTCAGGGTGCCCGCCGCCAGGGTCGTCGCGCCTGTGTAGTTGTTCGCGCCAGCGAGAGTCAGAATTCCTGAACCGAGCTTTGTCAGCCCGCCATCGACTGCGGCGCCCAAAGATGGATCGTGCAGCAGATTTTGGCTGACCGTATCGTTGAAGCCTTGGACATCAATATTCGCCCCACCGATTTTTACGTAAGCCGCGGTAAGTCCGCCGAAAAACGAAGTGCCGCTTGCGCCAGCCTGAAGCGTGCCGCCATTGAAATTGAAGACGCTAGTGCCCGATACCCCAGCCACGCCTGGTAATGTCAGTAGGCCGCCGTTAAGATTGTACGTACCGCTGCTGCCGTAGTTGTAGCTGAGCGCAAGAATGTTGCTACTGCTGTTCGTTCCTCCTGACTGCGCGAAGCTGCTTGTGCCCGACCAACCCAAGTACTCATCCAAGCCCTGTAGATAGCCGCTGCCGCTGAGATTATACGTGCCGTAGCTGCCCGAAATGTGTCCGAGATACAGAGTGCCCGCGACATTAGTCCCGCCGGACTGTATGACGCTACCCGTGCCCGAGAAGCCAACTTCCTCATCGGAAGCCGACAAGTAGCCATTGCCGTTGAGATTGTACGCGCCGCTACCGTGGGCGCCAGTTCCGATGTAAACGATAAACGCGTTGTTCGATCCGCCCGAATGCGCAAAAGTTCCGGTACCATTATTGCCAACGTATTCGATGTGGCCCGATAAGTAGCCGCTGCCGCCGAGATTGTACGTGCCGTTGTCCCCCGAGTTGTAGCCGAGATATGGGCCATTCACGATGAGGCTGGTTCCGCCAGTCTGAGTGAACGTCCCAGTGCCGGATAAGCCCACAACGTGATAGGACGCGGCCAGCGACCCGCCTGAGATTCCCGACGTAGCATCATTGGTAGCCAAGGTTCCCGAGCCCAAGTTCACCAGTCCGGAACCTGAGAGGGCAAAAGTGTTGGTCAAACTGATGCCGCCGCTCGTGGCGGCCAAAATCGATCCTTGGCAAATGACGGGATCGGCGACTAAGCCGACCCCGCCGAACCCCTGGCCGGCAGCTAAGTTGAGGGTCTGCGCCGGCGGTGTGGGTCAATCCCAAGACGCTGAAGTTCGCGAATCCAAACGACGACGCGTTGGATCCCGCGGGAACGATCAATAGCGAGTTGGTTCCCATGCTCAGGCTGACGTTGTCTAGGTTCTGCCATGTTCCGCTAGAAAGGTCAACAATTCCGGTGCTTCTAAGGACGGCAGGCGACGCGCCACCGGTGACGATTCCGTGACTGGAAAGTCCGGATACCTTTAGCGTACCGCCTCCGAGGCTATATCGCCCGCGGCCAAGAACGGTAAATAGCGATGCTGTGTTTATGCCGCCAGTTTGTTGAAACACGCCCGGGGCGATATTGGCACCTATGTATTCACTCCCTGCGGTCAACTGTCCGCCGCCAAAGTTATACGCGCCGCTGCTGGCGGGGATGCCACCGAGATAAAGGCTATTGGCAACGTTGTGGGTTCCGCCGGATTGAGTGAAGGTCCCTGTGCCGCTGTCACCCAGGTCCTCGCTGGAGGTTGACAGCAAGGCACTGCCGCTAAGGTAATACGTGCCGTTGCCACCTCCATCGGCGAGAAAGAAAATGCCGGCAACGCTGTGGGTTCCACCAGACTGCGTAAAGCTCCCTGTGCCGGAATAGCGTACATTCACGCCCTGGTTTGAGAAGTAGCCGCCGCCGAGGTTGTACGTGCCGCTGCTACCGGCCTGGTCGCCGAGGTATACCAACACCGCGTTGTTGGTTCCACCAGTCTGCCAAAAGTTCCCTAGTCCGAAGTATCCAAGAAGCAGGTTGGAGCTCGAAAGATAACTGCTGCCGCTAAGGCTATATGTGCCGTTGCTGCCGTTGGCGTTGCCAAGGCACAGGGTATAACCGTTAGCAATGCTATTTGTCCCGCCGGATTGAGTAAAACTCCCCGCGCCAGTATCGCCCACATACTCACTGAAGTTATTCGTGGAAAGACCGCCGCCAGTCATTAGCACCGATCCGCTTCCGGCGCTGCTTCCCATATTAAGCGCGCCGATCGTAGCCACCGAGTTTGCAATGGTTGCGGTACCGCCGTTGACAATAGATGCACTGTCGCCTAGTAGCAGCGTTCCACCCCAGTTCGACGATTGGAACCAGTCGCCCAACTGGACCTGCCATGAGTACGCGGCCCCGCGCAGGCCGGCGATCCCAAGATCAGAATCCCAGCAATGAACGCCGTAGTATTGGCTAACCTCAACAAGCTTCGGTTCCCCACCATTCGCCGCGAACTACCTCTGCCAAGATGGTTGCTCGCTCGAAACTCCATCTTTCACCTTTAGTGCTAACTGGGGCGCGATTCCGGGACTCCCGCCATTATGCCCTCTGAGGCGGTACAATTCAACTCTGAGGCGAGCATTTGTTTCAAGGCCGAGCCCTGGCTTTTTCCGCATAAAACATGCGCAATACACTGCCCGTTGTTACACACATCTCAGGACCCCATCCGGCTTGCGGTTTGTCGATTTAGTCGCAGGCCGCAGTCTCGCCCCCACTGCGTTTACCGCGGTGGAGCGAAAGATCGATGGCTAAAGTCGTCATCCCATCGCGCTTTCGCCCGGTCTGCGGTTGCCGCCCGGCCCGGCTGGGCCGGGCGGCAACCGCAGACCGGCGACGAGGGCGTAGAGCAGGTCTTTGTAGCCATCAATCTTTCGCTCCACCGGGACAAGCCCGGCGGGGGCGAATCGCCGCCCCCGCATTACAAACATGGCCGAATTGTGATATGCGAAAAACAGGGGCGAAAATTCTTTAAATCGTTATGCGGCAAGCACTTGGGAACAATCCGAAAAGAATTCTTCGATTTTCGCATAGCGCATCAGTCGGATATATATATATAGTTGTTATGTAATGTAAACACTCAAGTGAAGAGTGGGAAAAGAATGGTAGGTAGAGATCGGAGGTCAGATACCAACAAGCGCCTGGCATCAGTGCGCCTTTCCTCCCCGCTCGCGGGAAGCCAAGGACCCAAAGGCCCAAGATCGTTCCATGCAATCCTATGCAGTTCTATACGTTCCTATGCGGTTTCCATGCACTTTCTATGCGATTTCTATATAGATTTCGAGCGGGTGTTCATTAAACGCACGGCGTTTTCCGCGAGAATATGCCATCATGCTGCTCCAAAAAAAATTCCGCAATTGCTCCGAGCTTTCCGGCCCATGCCAAAAAGCGGGATGGTCCCCTTGCCGCACCACCCTTATCCAGATTAACAGCCGACGCACCACCCTGACCGCCTAGCGCAACATGTTATCTGATAATATCGTACGTACGCAACAAGGCATTCGCACCCGCCGGCGCAGCACCGCGAGGCGGTGCAAAACCCCTGCGAAACCCCTGCGGCCACGAAAACGCGGACTTTGGAATGCGAAGGCTTGCCCTCGCTTTTCAATACGCCCTGCGAACCGAATCGTACTACTCCGCCCGTTGCGAAAAGCGATGGCAAGCCATCGCACTCCAAGGGCGATCCCCTGCGCCGCGGATGGAACACGGATCGTGTCCGTCTTCCGTCCTCTGCCTTGTCCCTCCCAATGCCGCATGACCCACAAATACAAACCGCCAAAAGACGTATTCCTGATACTATAACCGCCCGGCGAGTCAAGGCCCCTTGCCGGTAGACTAGAGATTGAGGTTCGCAACTCATTCCTAGTCCACCGAACAAGGAGACCTATATGTGGTATCTCGGTATCGACCTTCATCGTCTTACCGTTGTCATCGCCGGCGTGAACGACGCGGGCGAAGCCATGAACGCGACCACCATCCGCTGTGAAGACACGGAAGCCATTCGGCAGTTCGTCGAAAAGCTCGGGGCGTTCCGCGCAGTGATCGAAGCCACGGGCACGTACCGTTGGCTCTACGACCTGCTTCGCCCGTACGGCGTCGTCGTCCTGGCACATCCACTCCGCCTGCGCCATGATACAGCGCCGCAGCAAGACGGACAAGCTTGACGCGATGCTGCTGGCCAATCTGCTGCGGATCAACCAAGTCCCGTTGGCCTACATTCCGCCAGAGCCCTACCAGCAATTACGCAACCTGACACGCGCACGAGCACGACTCGTCCGCGAGCAAGTGAAGGCGAAGATCAAGCTCCGCGACCTGTTGGCGCGGCAGAATCGGCAGACGCCCTACCGCACGCTCGGCAAACGCTGCTTGGCGTGGTTCGGCAAACAGGACTTCGGCCCCATCGAGAATCTGGTGCGCGACGAGCTGGTGCTGCGATTGCAGCACTACGAGAAGCAATTGGCGATCCTCGACGAACACATGCTCGCGTTGCGTGAAGCATTCCCGCAGGTGGAGACGTTGACGGACATCCACGGCATCGGCCTCTACTCGGCGCTCTTGATCGTGGCCGAACTGGGCGAGGTAGATCGATTCCACAATGCCAAGCAGGTCGGAGCTTACACCGGCCTGACGGCGCGCGTCAACCAGTCGGGCGGCCACTGCTATCGCGGATCGATCACCCGTCAGGGCTCGTCCTGGTTGCGATGGATCCTCGTGGAAGCGGCAATGAAGGTCGTCCAGGAGGATGTTGCCTTGAAGAACTTTTACACGCGCGTACGGAAACGCGCCAGCGCCAAGATTGCGCGCGTGGCGACGGCGCAAACTGGCGGAGATATGTTGGAAACGGCTGCGCCGCTGGCAGAGGGAAAACGTTCCCTCGGCGGCGCCGGCTTGAGGCAAACAAGAGGAGTTGCGCTCGCGCACGCAAAATCGGCGAAAGCGACCCGCGATTGAGACTGGCGAGGCCTTGCGCCTGTGCCGAGATCCTGATTGGGTGCTCTTGCCGGTGAACAGAATAATGTGCGGCGGTCTCGCGGCCGAACGGCACGAATGGGTGACTACGATATGCGCAACGCACACGAACGAACATCGAACCGGCATCCTGCCGCGGACATTTCGGCCGATCCATCGGCCGACCAGGGCGCTCATTGCCGCCCCTGGACCCCGGCTAGCCTTTCTCTGTTCTGCTTTTTTGGCCTATCGCGAAAATCGGGGCCTTGACACGCGGGCGGTTATGGGTGTCTCGTTCCTGTCTTAAAAACATGCGTTTCCTCGGGGAAATTCAAGGAAAAACACGCGCTGAAAAAAATGTGCTGCGTCCGCCGCCCGCATCGTGGGCCGCGCACCCCCTTGAGAACACACAAAGTGAAATGTTAAACTAAGGAAATTTTACACCGACCCGCATTCCACGCCGGACTGCGGGCGAAAAAAGGGACAGTCCCATTTTTGCTTATACAAAAATCGCGACAGTCCCTGCGCACCTGCCAAGGAAGCTTCCGTGCCCCGACGTACCGACATCCAGAAGATCCTGCTCATCGGCTCCGGCCCGATCATCATCGGCCAGGCCTGCGAGTTCGACTATTCGGGCACGCAGGCCTGCAAGGCCCTGCGCGAAGAGGGCTACGAGGTCGTGCTGGTCAACTCCAATCCGGCCACGATCATGACCGATCCCGGAAATGGCCGACCGCACCTACATCGAGCCGCTGACCTGGGAAATCGTGGCCAAGGTGATCGAGGCCGAGCGGCCCGACGCCCTGCTGCCGACGCTCGGCGGGCAGACCGGGCTTGAACCTGGCGATGGACCTGCGCCAAGCACGGCGTGCTGGAAAAGTACGGCGTCGAGATGATCGGCGCCACGGCCCGACGGTGATCGCCAAGGCCGAGAACCGCGCGACCAGTTCAAGGCGGCCATGGAGAAGATCGGCCTGGAAGTCTGCCGCGGCCAGACGGTGCACAACCTGGACGAAGCCCGGCGAGCTGGTGCAGCAGATCGGCCTGCCCTGCGTGGTGCGGCCCAGCTTCACGCATGGGCGGCACCGGTTCGAGCATCGCCTACAACCGCGACGAGTTCGACCAGCTGGTGCAGCCGCGGGCTGGAGCTCTCGCCCATCCACGAGGTGCTGATCGAAGAATCGATCATCGGCTGGAAAGAATACGAGATGGAGGTGATGCGCGACGTGGACGACAACGTCGTGATCATCTGCTCGATCGAGAACTTCGATCCGATGGGCGTCCACACCGGCGATTCGATCACCGTGGCCCCGGCCCAGACGCTCACCGACAAGGAATACCAGCGGATGCGCGACGCCTCGCTGGCCGTGATTCGCGAGATCGGCGTCGAGACGGGCGGCTCGAACATCCAGTTCGCCATCGATCCGCAAGACCGGCCGGATGATCGTGATCGAGATGAACCCGCGCGTCAGCCGCTCCAGCGCGCTGGCCTCGAAGGCCACCGGCTTTCCGATCGCCAAGATCGCCGCCAAGCTGGCCGTCGGCTACCGGCTGCACGAGCTGCCCAACGACATCACGCGCGAGACGATGGCCTGCTTCGAGCCGACGATCGACTACGTGGTGACCAAGATCCCGCGGTTCGCCTTCGAAAAATTTCCCGAGGCCGACGCCACGCTGACCACGCAGATGAAGAGCGTGGGCGAGACGATGGCCATCGGCCGCACGTTCAAGGAGTCGTTCCAGAAGGCGCTGCGCGGGCTGGAAGTGGGCAGCTTCGGCTTCGGCTGCGACGGCAAGGACCTCTGGGGCACCGCCGAGCAGCCGTCGCTGCGACGAAATCCGCGCCAAGCTCGCCACGCCCAACGACCGAGCGCGTCTGGTATCCTGCGCTATGCCATCAAATAGCGGCATGTCGATCGACGAAATCCACGAACTGACGCAGCATCGATCCCTGGTTCCTGGACAACCTGCGCGAGATCGTCGAGATGGAGGACGAGCTGCGCGGCCACGGCACGCTGGCCGCGGTGCGACGACGCCACTGCTGCGGCAGGCCAAGCAGTTCGGCTTTTCCGATCGGCAGTTGGCCACGATCTGGAACACGACCGAAATGGACGTCCGCGCCGATCGCAAGCGCCGCGGCATCGTGGCCACGTTCAAGTCGGTCGACACCTGCGCCGCCGAGTTCGAGGCCTACACGCCCTACTACTATTCGACCTACGAAGACGAGGACGAGACGCCGCCGAAACAGCCGGGCGAGCAAGCGGGTCATGATCCTCGGCGGCGGGCCCAACCGCATCGGCCAGGGGATCGAGTTCGACTACTGCTGCTGCCACGCCAGCTTCGCCCTGCGCGAGCTGGGCATCGAGTCGATCATGGTCAACTCGAACCCCGAGACCGTCAGCACCGACTACGACACCAGCGACCTGCTGTTCTTCGAGCCGCTGACGACCGAGGACGTGCTGAACATCTGCGACCGCGTGCAGCCCGACGGCGTGATCGTGCAGTTCGGCGGGCAGACGCCGCTGAACCTGGCCCGGGCGCTGGCCAACGCCGGCGTGCCGATCATCGGCACCAGCGTCGACACGATCGAGGACGCCGAAGACCGCGAGAAGTTCCAGCAAGTTGCTGCAGCGGCTGGGCCTGAAGCAGCCGGCCAACGGCATCGCCCGCACCATGGCCCAGGCCCGGGCCGAAGCGGCCAAGATCGGCTATCCCGGCGCTGGTGCGGCCCAGCTTCGTGCTCGGCGGCCGGGCGATGGAAATCTGCTACGACCAGTCGCAGTTCGAGCGGTTCGTGGCCGAGGCGTTCGTCGTCGCCCAGGGCCAGCCGGTGCTGATCGACCGCTTCCTGGAAGACGCCATCGAAGTCGACGTCGACGCCATCGCCGACGGCGCAGCAGGTGATCGTGGCCGGCATCATGGAGCACATCGAGGAGGCGGGCGTCCACTCGGGCGATTCGGCCTGCGCGATCCCGCCCTACAGCCTGCCCGGCCCGGTCGTGGCCGAAATCCGCGAGGCCACCTGCGCGCTGGCCCGGCAGCTGCAGCGTCAACGGGCTGATGAACATCCAGTTCGCCGTCAAGAAGGAAGACGGCCGGCCGATCGTGTACGTGCTGGAAGTCAATCCGCGGGCCAGCCGCACCGTGCCGTTCGTCTCCAAGGCCACCGGCATGCCGCTGGCCAAGGTCGGCGGCCAAGGTGATGGCCGGCGTGTCGCTGGCCGAGCAGGGCTATCGACGCGCGAGCCGATCCCCAGCCACGTCTCGGTCAAGGAGAGCGTCTTTCCCTTCGTCAAGTTCGCCGGCGTCGACATCGTGCTCGGGCCCGGAGATGAAATCGACCGGCGAAGTGATGGGCATCAGCGAGCGCTTTTCGATCGCCTTCGCCAAGAGCCAATTGGCCGCCGGCACGGTGCTGCCCACGAGCGGCAACGATCTTCATCAGCGTCGCCGAGCCGGCCGAAGGAGCACATGGTCGGCGCTGGCGCGGCGGCTGGAGAAGCTGGGCTTCAAGCTGCTGGCCACCGAGGGCACGGCCGAGCGGCTCGAGGCGGCCGGCATTCGCGTGCAGCGCGTGAAGAAGCTGCAGGAAGGGCATCCCAACGTGCTCGACTACATGATCGACGGCGATTTGCAGCTGATCATGAACACGCCCAGCGGCAAGGGAGCCCGCACCGACGAAGGCCGCATCCGCGCCGCCGGCCGTCTCGCACGGCATCCCCTGCATCACCACGATCCAAGCGGCCGACGCCGCGGTGTGGGCGATGGAAGCCCTGCGAACGGAAGAGATCACCGTGCAGGCGGTGCAGGACCGGTTTCCGGTGAAACGGTAGCGTTTGCGATTGCTTGCCGAGAGACTCGACGCGATAATAGGAGAATCAACCCCTGGAAGCTGAGAACCATGACAACGAAGACAACGGACGAATCTACTTCGCAATCACTGACGTTGCCGCCCATGCCAATCGCGGTTCCGGACGACGTCGTCCGGTCTGTAGAGCGGCTTGGCGTTGACGAGCACCTCTCACAGGTCGTCGAGCTTGCACAAGAACTCTTCGGAAGTACGGTAGCGCTTGGCGTAATTGAAGACCCGGAGCTTACGGATTGGACGCACATTGGGGTATACGTGCGGCTCAAGGCCACCGTGGAAGACGCCGTGGCAAAGCACGACGCATGGCTCGACTCACTGCGGAACCGGATTGGGGACGCAGCCAGTTCCTTCATCCTCCTCGCCGACGTTCGAATGATGCGCAGCATTGAGTTTCTAGCTCTGGCGAGCGAACTGCTGGCGGCCGGAGGCGAACCGCGAAATCGCACTGCGGTTGGCCGCGCGTACTACGGCGCGTTCCACTTCGCGATGGAATCGATGCGCGCCGCGGGCGTCTTCCTTCCGGACACGGCCGAGGCGCATCGCAAAATCCAGCTATGCCTGCAAGAATCGAAAGTTGATGCCGCAAAGCGCGCGGGCGATAAGTTGGAGTTGCTGCGCAGCCAACGCAATCGAGCGGATTACGATCTTCGTATCACTAGCTTCCAAAGCGGCAGGGGTGCCGCGACTTTGCTCAGCGAAGCACAGGAGGCGGTCGATCTACTCGGCACCCTTCGCGCGGAGCCGATCTGGTCCGCGTTTCGCAAAAGCGTTCGGGCTTACGCCTCGCAGGTCCTGCGCTTGCCGATTTCGACGCAATTCATTCATACGGAGGCCCAACGATTGGCGTCGCAGAACGTGATAAAGTGCAGCATATGGCCCCGCTTCCCATTCTCGACACGCACCAGCACCTTGTCTACGCGGACCGCTGGCCGTACTCCTGGACCAAGGACATCCCTGCCCTTGCCGGCAAGTCGTTCACCTACGACGATTATAGCGACGCCATCCAAGGTACCGGAATCTCAGCAGCGCTCTTCATGGAGACGTTGCCGGACGATCCGCATGAACTCGACGAGGTGCAATGGGCCACCGCCTTGGCCGGCCGACAAGGATCGATCGTGCGCGGGATCGTCGCGGGCTGCCGGCCCGAGCGGGACGATTTCTCGCGATGGATGGAAAGCGTGTCGGATTTGCCGGTCGTAGGCGCGCGGCGAATCCTGCATGTGGCGCCCGATGACTTGAGCCAATCGTCTCGATTTGCCGAGAACGTGAAAAAGCTGGCTGCGCAGAACTGGACTTTCGACCTTTGTTTGCTCCAGCGGCAATTGCAACTTGGCATTTCGCTTGCGGGAAATGCCCGGAAGTTCAGTTCGTCCTGGACCATTGCGGCGTCCCGGATATCCAGGGCGGCGATTTTAACGAGTGGCGGGTCCAAATCCGCGACTTGCGCGCGAGCCGAATGTCGCGTGCAAGATTTCGGGCGTGGTGGCGTACTGTAGTCCAGGGCAGGACGTTGCGCAGGCCGTTCGGCCTTACGTGGAATACTGCCTTGCAGCCTTCGGATGGGATCGCGTCGTATGGGGGAGCGATTGGCCGGTCTGCCTGATCAACGCCAGTTTGGGGCGCTGGGTAGAGATGACGCGGGAAATCATTTCGGGCGAAGACCTCGCCAACCAAAGGAAGCTGCTCTTCGAGAATGCGGCCCGCCTCTATCGTCTCTGTCCAAGTCAACCTTAGCATTTCACGACCGCCAATGACAGCGGCTTGCGGATACATATTGCATGAAATGATGCGCGTGCCGGGGGCTTGTCGCATCTCGGCGGCGAAGTTACGATGATAGCCTTTCCACCTGCCGCTTTTGACCTCCCTTGGAAACGCGTTCATGTCGACGCCTCGTCTGCACGATAAAATAGCCCTGATCACCGGCGGCAGCGCGGGCATCGGCGCGGCGATTGCGCGACGGTTCGTCGCGGAAGGGGCACGGGTGCTCGTGGCCGACGTTGATCAATCCAAGGGGTCCGCCTTGTGCGCCGAGTTGGGACAAGCTGCCGCGTTCCAGGCGCTTGATGTTGCCGACGCGGCGTCGTTTGCCGAAGCGATCCAGCGAGCGATTGCCGTTTGGGGCCGTTTGGATATCCTCGTAAACAACGCCGGCATCACCCTTCCTGCCGAGTCGGTTGAGAATACGACGCTCGATGATTTTGAACAGTACATCAACGTCAACCTCCGCAGCGTCTTCCTGGGCTGCAAACTGGCATATCCTCTCCTTAAGGCGTCGCGCGGCTGCGTGCTGAACATCTCAAGCATGGCCGGCATCACCGGCCAAGAACGACATGCCGTCTATGGTGCTACCAAGGGCGCAGATCAACGCGCTGACCCGCTGCACCGCGGTCGATTGGGGCCGCGACGGTATTCGCATCAACGCCCTTTGCCCGGCCGGCGTCTGGACCGATTCGCTTCGCCGCTGGACCGAGGTTCAGCCAGACACGGATTGCATCGTCGAGTACCTGAACCGCATCCACGCCCTGGGCTACTGTCCGCAGCCGAATGAGATTGCCACTGTGGCGGCGTTCCTCTGCAGCGACGAGGCGAAGTTCGTCACCGGCTGCGTCATGCCGGTTAGCGGGGGCAGCGACTGCGGCTACAACATCCATGCACCGGCCTCTTTGTCCGAACCTGGCTCGTGAGCATCCCATGAGCGCGACAATCACCGGCTATGGAACATGCGATGCGCGTTTTCCGCTGGAGCACGGCGCCGGCAGCGATGCCGTCCATCGAGATCCGGTCTACTCCTATGCGGTCACACAACTTCGCGATTCGGCGGGACGTACCGGCACGGGCCTGGCCTTCACCTTGGGTGAAGGTAACCAGCTCGTTTGCCAGGCGGCCGAAATCTATGCGGCGCGGCTGCTTGGCCAGGGCATCGACGACATCATGGGCCGCTTTGGCGCCGTTCAGAAGGCCCTGGCGGACGAGCAGCAATTTCGCTGGCTTGGACCGCATAAAGGCGTCGTGCAACTCGCCCTGGCTTCCGTCACGAACGCCTGCTGGGACCTCTGGGCGAAGTCGCGGGGACTGCCGGTATGGCGGCTCTTGCTCGATCTGCCGCCCGAAGAACTCATCAACACGCTCGATCTTTCCTATCTCGAGGACGAGCTGACGTGCGAACAGGCGCGGGAGTTATTGAAGGCCGAATGGCCGTCCCGGGCTGCGCGGCAGGATGTGATTGCCGAAGGCTACCCCGGATACGACACGTCCGTCGGCTGGTTCAACTATTCCGATGACGAAGTGCGAGAAAACTGCCGGAAGGCGATTTCGGCGGGCTTTTCCGCCATGAAGCTCAAGGTCGGTTCGGCAGACCCGGAACGCGATCTTCGCCGCGCTGCCATTCTCCGCGAGACGGCCGGCGACGCCGCGCGTATCATGCTCGACGCCAACCAACAATGGACGCTGCCCCAGGCGATTGCGACATGCAACCGGCTGCGGGCGATAGATCCCTATTGGATCGAGGAACCGACGCACCCCGACGATGTTTTTGGCCACCGCACGCTGGCGGCGGCGATAGCACCCACGCGGCTGGCGCTGGGCGAGCATGTGCCGAACCGCGTCGTCTTCAAGAACTACCTTCAGGCCCGGTGCGCCGGCTTCATCCAGGTCGATGCCGTGCGTGTCGCGGGGATCAGCGAGTTTATTGCGGTCAGTCTGCTTTGCCGGAAGTTCGGCGTGCCCGTCGTGCCGCACGTCGGCGACATGGGGCAGATCCATCAGCATCTCGTGCTCTTCAACCGCGTGGCGTTGGGCCAGGAGAAGGTTTTCCTGGAGTACATTCCTCATTTGCGCGAAAGGTTTGTCCACCCGGCTGTCGTTCGGGACGGCGTGTATTGCACGCCCCAAGAAGCCGGCTGCAGTTCGGATCTGCGATTGCTCGAAAACAACCGCTAACGTCGGTTGGACTGAGAATTGAATCATGCCGCAGCAAATCGGAACGATAGACCTGGCGGTGATCCTCGTCTATCTGTTGGGAATCGTGGCGGTCGGCTGCTTTGCCGGATTGAAACGGCGCCGGGAAGGAGGCGCCGCCCGCTACTTCCTCGCGGCGCACGCCCTGCGCTGGCCGTCGATCGGCATGGCATTGTTCGCCACGAACATTTCCTGCCTGCATCTGGTAAGCCTTGCCCAGGCCGGCTACGACAGCGGATTGCTAATGGGGAATTTCGAGTGGATGGCGGGCTTCACGCTCGTGCTTCTCGCGCTTTTCTTCGTACCGTTTTACATCCGCTCGAAGGTGGCCACGCTGCCCGACTTCCTGGAGAAGCGCTACTGTCGCGAGTGCCGCGACTGGCTCGCCGTGGTCTCGATGGTGGCGGCCGTCGTGTTCCACATTGCCTTTCCGCTTTCCACCGGCTGGATCGTCCTGCACGGGGTCTTTGGCATAGAAAAGTGGACTTCCATCCTCGTGATCTGCGGGTTGACCGCCTTGTATACCGTCTTGGGCGGGCTGGCCGCCGTGGTGATGACCGAGACCATTCAGGCGGTCGTGCTGATAGCCGGCGCCGTGATCATTACGGCCTTTGCCTATGCCAAGGTTGGCGGTTGGGAACACCTGGTCCACGCACTCGATAGCTCCAATGAATCGTTCCGGCTCTCCGTGCTGCGGTCAGGAAGCATCGAAAAGGAGTTCCCCTGGTACGCCATCTTTCTCGGCTACCCGGTGCTTGGCATCTGGTACTGGTGCGCCGATCAGACGATCGTACAACGCGTGCTCGGCGCGAAAGATGAGAATCACGCCCGGGTCGGACCGTTGTTTTGCGCGATGATCAAAATCCTGCCGGTATTCATCTTCGTGCTGCCGGGCCTGCTCTTCTACGTGATCCTGAAGAACCGCATGATCGCCGGGGTCTCTGTGGAGAACAGCAAGGAAGTCTATGGCCTGATGATCAAGAGCCTCCTGCCAAGCGGTCTGTTCGGCCTGATGGCGGCCGCATTGATGGCCGCGCTGATGGGCAATCTGGCAAGTGCGGCCAACTCGATTTCGACGCTGTTCAGCTATGACCTCTGGAAGCGTTTTCGACCCGACACGCCCGACTGCCGGCTGGTGATCATCGGCCGCACGGCGACCTTCCTGTCGTTTGTGCTGGGCATTGTGCTGGTGCCGCTCTTGGATCGTTATGAAAGCATCTTTGCGGCCATCGAACGACGTAATCGCCCACATTGCCCCGCCCATCACGTGCGTTTTCCTGCTGGGAGTTTTCTGGGGCCGGGCGTCCGGCCGCAGCGCCAAGTATACGATGTGGCTGGGGTCGGCGATGGGCGTGCTGTTGTACGCACTGAAGACGCTCCACGCCTGGCGCCCGACGCGTTCACCTGGATTCATCCTTTCTTCTATGAAACGCCGTTTATGATGATGGCGTTTTACATGTTCTGCGCTGTGCGCTGCCTTGCAAATAGTTTTGAGCTTCCTGCTGCCGAAGCTTCCCGAAGAGGACCCGCAGCGACTTTACTGGGCTCGCCCGCTGGACGCCCTGAAATCGACCCCTTGGCCCGGGCTGGGCGATTATCGCTTGCTGGCCGCGTTGGTCGTGGCGGTCATGGTCGGTCTTTATTTCGCTTTCAGTGGGTGGTGAACCGACGCCACAGCGGCACGTCTAGATTACCGGGCAAATGCAACCGTGGCGAAAACGCCGCTGAAGTAAACCCAGAGGATCGCAAAGCCAAAATGCACTGCCGTCTCGAATCGCTTTCCGCGCCAAAGTTCGGGCGAGTAGCCGAAGAACTGGACGAACAGCCGAAGAGACCAGAAGACGGCCAACCCCAGGGCGACGCGGCGGCCCAGCGGCGTGTCGGTCAGGTCGGCGGCGGAAGTCAGGCACAAAAGGCCCATCAAGATGACCGCGAGCGCGATGAAGAACGTGTGGCCCTGCATCATCTGCCGGTTGATCAGGCTCAGCCGGACGAGTTCGGTCTTCCAGGCAAAATAGCGAGGAAAACCGGCGTGCATCAGGCCCAACGCGATGAGCAATACTCCAATTATCTTAAGATGCAGTTCCATGTTTCGTGAGAATGAATGCTGTGATGAACGGGTTGACCTTGGCCTCATCGGCGAGTTCCAGGCTCGACCCGCGAAATGTTTCGATCCACGTGCGGCGCGGCAGAAAGTGAAAGCAACCGATCGAATAGGCCAAAAAGTTGGGAAGGTCGCGTAGGTGTTCGGCTACCACGATTCGGCCCGATGGTTTTGTGATGCGTCTCACTTCCCGAAAGAAGACGACTCGCTCGTCGTCGCGGCGGATTTCGTGGGCCGCAAAAATGAGGAAAATCAAATCCGCCGAATCGTCCGGCAGCGGAATGTTCGCGGTATCGATTGCTTGCGTGCCGCGGAATGCCGGGCAGGCCCGGCGCGCGCGGCGAATGGAGACTTCCGTGTGTTTTGTCGGGTCGTAAAAGTCGAGCACGGTCAGGTTGCAATCCGGGTACTTCGCCTGCAACAACTCGCTGGTCTCGTCGAAACCGGCATGGATGTTGACGATCCGCCCGCCGGGTTCACACGCGCCACACCACTCCAAGCGGTAGAGCCCGGACAAGTCATAGACGTACCACGAAACGAGCAAGGAAAGGAAAGAGACGGTCAGCAGTATCGCGCAGGCGACTGCCGCCCCAAGCCGCAGCGGTCCGTTGAGCACGCAGGCCAGCGAAAGCAGGACGAGCGAACCGCCCAGCGACAAAACGTAGAAATGCCAATTGAAGCGGACGATGTTCCAGACTCCCTGGAACGGTTTTCTCACGGGCGCCATGGTTCC
This sequence comes from uncultured Planctomycetia bacterium, assembly GCA_963707295.1. GTDB lineage: Bacteria > Planctomycetota > Planctomycetia > Pirellulales > Thermoguttaceae > JANXQG01. Next base: position 812,373 of record CAVPPL010000004.1, on the reverse strand, counting down.
GTCCGCCCTTTTTTCCAGTAATAGGGGACTTTCTCCACGACAAAGGCGTTAGCCAGCGCCGGAGCCGTGATGGGAAGAGTTTCCAAGAAGGATATATGGTAGTCGATAACTTGCACCGGCTTGGGGTCCCAATGCTGCCGCACACCCTCGATGATCAGCACTTCGTTTCGCGTGTGGTTGTAAGTAAACGTAAACGGCATCGGCCCGGCGAATGCACGGGCTTGCCGCCAGTCCGTAAAAGGCGAGTGTTCGGGCAGTGGCACGTCATCGGCGTTCGTGTCCGTCCTGACGGCAATGTGGAAGCCTGATCTCTCGGAGCGAATTTCCAATTGTCCATCGCTTGCGGTTTGCCGGATATCGGTGGTAGCGTATTGGTAGTGTGTAAACATGTTGCCGAAGAACTCCATTCTTCGGCTGTCGGTCTCGGACTTGAGGATGTAAAGCCCGCGCAATCGCCTGCCGGCCGCGCTGGCGTAGCGGACAAAAACACGATAGCCGATAAGAAAGAAATCGCTGCCGAGAAACCCGGGAAACCCCTTGGGACGCAAGCCGGAAGTTTGCACCATAGCGACTGCGATAAACGCCCAGCGGTCGTTGAAGTCATCCAGTTCCAAGCATTCGGGCACAAGCGGCCGAACATCCTCCTTAACAACGGCAAAGGTCAAGACGAGCGACCGCTCGAAAAAAGCTTCGACGGCGAACGGATGGTTCTTCAGGAAGGCAAACATGCTATTGCGGCCGGGCGTCGCGTCGTAGTACGAACTCATTGTAATAGACGATGGTCACGAACATGGCAGCAAAGAAAGCATTGAACCTTCCCCACAGCAACAAGTCGGGCGCGAGCAAGGACTCCAGCACGTTCATCGCCGACACGATCACGATTTGCACGATTGCGTTGAAGCGCGGCCGGATGCCGCTGAGGATCCAAACCGCCATGACAACCTCCGCCGCGCCGATGCCTTTGGTCAACAACTCGGCATATTGCGCGCCAAGAATCCGCTCGACGATTTTCTCCTGCCGTGGCACGAGATTGAGCACTTTGCAGAACAGCCCGAAAGCGAGCCAGACGGCCGCCGCAAAGTAGGTTAGGATTCGGTTAATCTTTATGTGCTGCACGGCTGGAAGCGACTATTTGCACCTCGTTTTATCGAAACCGCCCGCCATTGTCAAATCCGGCCGCTATCGCGTTTCAAAACGCCTTTTATCGCGGATGAATTGAAAAACCCGAATGACGTGCCTCACCGCACTTTGGGAACGCCCGCCACGGTGGCCATTTATACCTGCGCTGTCTTGGCACGGCGGGCGCGGGCACAGCCGTCGGCGCCTGAGTTGATTGGCACTGGGCCGGTTGGCACCGGGCCGATTAGAACGGGGCCGTTCGGCGCGGACCCTCTATTTATTGATTTGTCGGATAGTTCGCGCCAGCGGCGAGGTAAGACAACGCCTGTAATTCGGCATTCGACGCTCCGCAATCCGGACCCAATGACTCGCTCTCATAAATCGTTAAGACCCGGTTTGCGCTCCCATCCCGGTTTCGACTCCTCTTGGGAAAACCTGCTCCAGCCTTGCTTGCTGCGAGATCGCGTTTTGATACAATGACGACGAAAGCATGACAGTCGTCACGAGACATTTTGAAGAGAAACCGATATTCGTCGCGCCCGACCGAGACCGGCTGCGTGAACTGGGGCAGTTCCTCACACCGCGGCCCGTGGCCGAGTTCATGGCATCGCTGTTTGAATCGAGCTGGCGGGAATGGAGTTTGCTGGACGCCGAAGCGGGAACCGGCGCGCTGTCGGCGGCGTTGGTAAAGCGGCTTTGCGTTGCGCAACACAAACCGAACGGCATTTCCGTTACGGCTTGTGAAGCCAGTCTTAACCCGGACACTGAAGTGAGATTAGCCGCTCTTCTTGTCGCCTTCGCGCTTTTCGGCCGTCATTGCCGCGTACGCGCCAAAGAACTGCTCCCCATTGAAATGAATCAGGTGGTCCGGAGAATCGGCCAGCCAAACTTCTGTTTCCCAGCTTATCTCCATCATCCAGTTCCGAAACGAAAGCCTGTCTCGAAACGCGCTAATATAGATTCTCGGCGCCGAGCATTTTTCCGTCATTCTCTCGAGCATCAGGTGCCGCAGCTTTGATATTGGATTCGACGAGTGAACTGCCTCAATCAAAAAGAGCCAGTTGTGCGCGGCATCGTAAGCCACAATGTCCGGCAGCGCGTCGTGGGCAAGTTCGAAGAATCCGAGTTCCTTGAGCCTCGCTTCTTCGAGCAGCAGCGACTTCTTTGACGTATCGCCGATGTAGAGGATTTCGGCGCCGCGCCGAAACGCGGCAAGAATTCCTCTACGACGGCCTTCTGTAGTTCGTTATGCGCTCCGAAGGAGAGTTCAAGCGACTTACCCGACGGTAGCCTGACCGGAACCTTGCGCTGCTGCCGCCGTCGCTCGATTCGATCCGCCAGTGTTCCCGCCGCCTCCCGAAATGCCGCCACCATTTTCGGCCAAACGTCCGGCTGCCCGAATGTCCGCAACACATCTACCCATTCCGGACTTACCGCATAGCGCCGTTGCGGATTGTTCGTGTTGGCGTCGGGGTCCGCAGCACTCCGCAAGACAAGCCGTCCTTCAACGAGATAGACAAGATCCTTCCTGCGCACATCGTCGTAAGAGCCGCTTGATACGCGCTCCCCATAGTGCTTGTTCCAAAACTTGATCATCTCCCTGGTTCCAAGAGACCACGACCCCTTGCCTTCCCAGCAGGAGGCATCGCTCCACCGAAATTCCGGCGTGATATTCGCCGCGGCAAGCAGTGCCAGCGCAATGCGCTCCTTGCGCCTCGGGGACATTCCGCCAACTGGTATGCCGACGGCAGAGATTATCTCGAGGGCTTCTGAAACTTTCTGGACCTGCATTCGGTTCTTGCGCCGACTTTGCTTCTTCGCCATCCTGCTACTCCGCAAAATCAAAGGACGTTTGTTCGACGGCGACGCGCTGCTCGATCTGCGCGGTTGTCAGATGAACATCACTATCCAGGCAGTCGATCACGCTTTTTGCCAGCGCGTTCGCAAGCAGGGGAGGCACCGCATTTCCCACCTGGTTGAACTGGCTGCCTTCGGTTCCGCAAAACTCAAACCAGTCGGGAAAACTCTGTAGACGCTGCGCCTTCACGCACGCTCAGCCGCTTTCGTCTTCCGTCGGGCAAGGCGATGCGCAGCATGTCTCCCGTTGCTCCGTTGAGGTTGCGGCACGTCACCGTTCGGCTCGGTTGATCAAGGTGCAGATCGCGCGGACGAATGCAGAATGACGCCTTTTCATATTTCGCGACATATTCGTCCATGCTCTTGGTCAGGAACTTGGAGCCTGGCGGCGTTTGGAATGCCAGCTCTCCAAGCGCGTCGCCGGCGGTAAACGGAGCGGCGGCTGCCGACGGCTCGGGGAACTGCCATTCCGCTTTGTGCGCCACCAAGAACAACCGCTCCCGCTTTTGCGGAACACCAAAATCAACTGCGTTGAGAAGTTTCCACTCGACGAGATACCCGAGTCGCGCCAGGGACTTGCGGATTTGCGCGAAATAGGACCTGTTCTGATAAAGCATTCCCCGCACGTTCTCAATCAGCACGACCGCCGGTCGGTATCGATCAACCGCGGACAGGAAGGCAGGAAACCCGTCGCGAACATCCTTCCGGCCGTTTTGGTGACCGTTGACAGAGAACGGTTGGCACGGCGGACCGCCGATGATAACGTCCGCTCGCGAAACCAAATCTTGACCTGGCTCCAACAGAGCAGCTCGGCACTCGCCGAGCAGATTCTTGTTGTAAGTCTCGCAGGCGTCGCCAAGCTTCTCGAAACCGGTCGTTTCGAAGCCCGCGGCCTCGAATCCCAGCGCAAGCCCGCCACAACCGGCGAACAGATCGAGCACCCGTTCCGTTCTGCAACATCGCGTCGGCTTCGCAAGCTCTTTATTCAGGAGTTCGAGATATTCCATGTTATCGCGCGTTTCGACTTCTCCGCAGTTGCTTCAAAGACGCCACAGCAGCCTCTCGCCTTCTTCGAAGGATCAAGTTCGACGGCCGCCAAAGGGTTCGCTTCGACCTCGTGTTCCCATACCCTGATGACAGTCCAGCCGTTTCGCCGAAGGCGGCGAAAATTCTTCTGGTCGCGAATCCGGTTCGTCATGATTCTTGCCTTCCAGTACGGCTGAAGCTTCGCGCACCAGCGGGAAAACCGCCAGCCGTGCCAGAAATCGCCGTCGATAAAGACCGCCACCTTCAGTTTCTTGAACACTACATCGGGCTTGCCGGGCAGCGCCGCGACGTGCCTCGAGAAATAGACGCCGCGAGCGCGTAATTCGCGGAACACGAGCCTCTCGATCCCTGTGTTTTTGCTGCGAATGCGCGACATTACCGCACTTCGCATTTCGGGGGCTCATTACGTCCGCCACGCTCTGCGCCTCCTCCGCTGGGTCTGCTGCAAACGTTGGAGTATTCCAACAATATTCTGTCAAGAAGGCAATTGTATCATGCTTCCGCGCTGCGCGTAATAGGTGGGACGACCTGGAACATCTTTGACCGATTCCGCAGCACGCCGATCATTGATTTCGTGGCCGAGGCGTATGACGTGCGTTACGCGCCGAATACCCGCGAGACGATTCGCGACGAGGCGGTGAAGTACTTCGTCGAGGCCGGAATGTTGATTCAAAACCCGGATGATCCGAACCGCCCGACGACTCAGCGCCAAGACCGTTTATCAAATCGAACCAACGGCGCTCGAACTGTTTCGCGCGTTCGGAACGTTGGAATGGAGCGGCAAGCTGAATTCGTATTTGGGTGAGCGCAGCCGTATCCGCGAGGAACTCCTCCGCGAGCGCAAGCTGTCCCGGATTCCGGTGCGGCTTCCATCCGGCAACACTGTGGCCATTTCGCCGGGCGGACAGAATCCGCTTATAAAGACGGTGATCGAAGAATTCTGTCCGCGCTTTGTGCCCGGGGGCACTGTTGTTTACATCGGCGACGCCGAAAACAAATTTCTTCACCTCGACACGGATTACCTGCAACGGCTCGGTGTCGTGATTCCCGCACCGGCCAAGATGCCGGATGTGGTGGTTCACGACACGAAACGAAATTGGATGTTGCTCATCGAAGCTGTGACCAGCGCCGGGGCGGTTGACGGCAAGCGCCGAAAAGAATTGAAGGAATTGTCTTCCGGTTGTAAAGCCGGATTGGTTTTTGTAACGGCGTTTTCGACACGGGATGTGATGCGGAGCTTCTTGACCCGGATTTCGTAGGAAACGGAAGTCTTGGTCGCCGAAGACCCGGAGCACATGATTCATTTCAATGGCGAGCGGTTTCTTGGCCCCTACCCGGATGTTATGCCAAGCGTGCGCTAAAGACCGAAAAAGGGGATCATCGGGTCAGGGAAAGCGCCGGTGAGAGCAGGCTTGGAGTGGCGTGCGCAGAAAAGAGTGAAACATTTCAGGAATCTGGCAGGCAGGCAATAGGAGACATTTAATGGCGCGTTTCAACTTTCAAAGTCGCGAACGCCGCCCCCGACGGATTTCGCGCGATTGGCACGATAGTTGCTCTCTCTTGTATGCGTGTGTTGACATACAAGAAATGGCAGACGCCCGGCCCGGCCGGCCGCGAGATGCGCCCCAACCCCTTCGTGTGGAGGGCCGACAAACGCCCTCGCGGCGATGTGTTGTAAACTGTTGTATGCAATAGACTTACGGCAACGGCCGGCGATGCGCCCCAGCGGAGGATTTGGTTGCAACCGCCGCTGCGCGCTACCGCGCATTGCGCAGACCACCTATATTAACGGGTAATAATACATTTGTTTGGTGATAGGGACAACAAGGCGGGCTCCAGGGTAAAACATTGAAGTGTGTGAAGCATGTTTCATTGTCCTACCACAGGAGCCCGAGCAATGATTATCGAGATTGAGGATCGGTTTGGCAAGGCGGCGAAGGTCTTTTCGGAAGTGTTGAACAAGGTTCAATGTGCGGCCGAACGGGGCGATGCAATGCATGAGGTCGAGGAGATGACCTGGAGCGGCCTGATCGAAACAGGCCGCCAATTGGTCATCGCGTACATCAACCAGCAAGAGGAAAGCCTTTCGCGGCCGGAAGTGATCGAACACGAGGGGAAGACGCTTCATCGCCTGCCCGAATTGCGGACGCGGCCGTATATTTCGGCCTTCGGTTCCACGCCCTTTCTACGCGACGCCTACGCCACGCGGGAAACGCAGCGTCAGGAGGTGGTGCCGTTGGACGTGAAACTCGGCATGCCCCAGAGCGATACGTCGTACCTGTTGCAAAAGTGGAGTGGCGCGCTGTTCGTGAAGGAATCGTACAAGGAATCGCGGGTCACGCTACTGGAAATCCTCGGCTTTGCTCCGTCGGTCAATTGCCTGGAAGACATGGCGGCGGCGGCAGCCGAGCGTGCCGATGCCTACTTCGAGCAACAGGGAGCGGTTGATCCGACGACGGAGGAGGAGATCCTCGTCGCCACGAGCGATTGCAAAGGCGTGCCGATGCGAAAGGTCGATGCGCCGCAGAAAAAACAGGACGGCGATCCGGGCGGCGCCGGGACGAGGGAAACGGCTGAAAAAGGGCGAGAAGAACGGCCAGAAGCGGATGGCGTGTGTCGGCGGAGTCTACTCGGTGGCCCCCTTTCGTCGCACGGTCGAGGAGGTCCTCAACGAGGTCCTCCGCAAAGAAAAGCAGGATCAGCGGCCCCGACCGCAAAACAAGCGGCTACGCGCCGTCTTGACTCGCGAGGTTGACGGCAAGGAAGTCAACGCCAAGGAGGTTGTCTTCGACTGGCTTGCCAACGAAGTACAACAGCGCAATCCGCACGAGCATCGGACGGTCGTAGCGGTCATGGACGGTGAATCGAAACTTCGCGACTTGCAGGAACTGAAGATCAGCCGGGCGATCGGCATTTTGGACATCTGGCACGTAACCGAATACCTATGGGCGCTGGCCTACTGTTTTTACCGCGAGGGGAGTGATGAGGCGGAAGCATTCGTGGAAACGTATCTGCGAAAGTTGCTCGAAGGCAACGTCAACCGCGTGATTGGCGGTATTCGGCAAATGGCGACTAAACGCAACTTGTTGACGCCAAAATGGGAGAAGGTCGAGGATTGTCTGACCTACTTCGCGGTGCGGTCTGAATACATGAAGTACGACCAATACCTGGCTGCCGGCTACCCGATCGGCAGCGGTGTTGTGGAGGGCGCCTGCCGGCACTTGGTGAAGGACCGCATGGAACAAGCCGGCATGCGGTGGCGAATCGCCGGCGCCCAGGCGATTCTCAGCTTACGAGCCCTCTATGTCAACGATGACTGGGATGCCTTCCACGCCGATCGAATCCAAGCCGAGCAACGTAAATTGTATCCCTACAAAAAACGCCTGCACGCTATCCTAAGCTGCGCAACCTAACGAGAAGCAGAGGTTGCAACCGGAGGATTTTCGCGGGGGCGGGGCGCATCGCAGCAAACGGCCGACGCCAGCGAGGCGATCCGGCTGCCAAAATGGCAGTCCACATGCAATACGGAAAGGAGAGAACGCTAATTAACACGTATTAACACTGATAGGACCTTCCATTAGTGATAATTAGCGGTAATTAGTGTTCCAACAAAGTTGCTGACGACGCTCCCAGACAGCCCAAAAGACGTAATCCTAAGTCCATCCTATGTCGGTTCTATCTTCATCCTATGTCGATCCTATCTCCGTTCTATCTCCATCCTGTCTTCTAAAGCAGGCGAAAACCGCCGAAAACAGGCCAATTCGACGATGAACGCGAAACAAAGAAAAGAATGCGGACTCGGTCGGACGGATAGGCACCAGCGGCTCGATGCCACATGTACGAAGAGCCTAAGGCACCGGCTAAAGCCGGGACTCCAACGGATGACGCCAAGCCTCGACGCGCGACGAGTGCCGACGCACCAAACCTACCCAACTTGCCAGGAGTGGAAAACCTTAGCCAAGTGAACGTAAGATGATATGTGATAACAGGTTACGCCGACGTCAAGTCCAAGCACCATGCGCCGCGAAATCGCGCGGGCGGTGCCTGGCGCACGGTTTGTCGTGCGGAGCGGGCGGCGAAAAAAAGCACTTTCTGCGGACAAATTGCGACAAAATGCGACACCGGCCTGTTTCGCCGCGGAAATCGGCCTGCGAAAAAGGCCGCGCCCCGGCCATAGTCGGGGCAAAAGCGGCTAAAAACCCGAGAAAACACGGAAAATCCGCCGAAAACGGCCCGTTTTTCAAGAGATCGTCCGGCAACCGCCATGAGAACTAAGGGATGAACGCAGATGTGCGGCAAGGTTTTGTGGTATGGCCGATACACAAGTATCACCTATTCCTGCTTCAGCTTCGCCAGTTCGGCCTCGGCCGCGGCGAGTTGCTTTTCAAGGTTCTTTACCTCGTCGGGATCGTCCATCTGCTTTCGCGCCGGCCAACTGCTGCTGCAAATTGCCGATGCGGGTGCGGAGAACTTCGGTGCGTTTTTTGCTTTTCTTGTCCATAGGTGACTCCGTGATGATGGGGAATGGTCATTGTAGGGTGGGACAAGCGAGCTTGTCCCACCCTACGACTTACTTCTTTGACAACTCGATGGCCAGCGCAATGGCTTTCTCTTTGGTTTGTATTTCCCCGTCAAGCTGCGCATCGCGGATGGCTTGCAATATGCGCGAAACGCCGGGCCCGGCCGAAGTCCGGCGGTCTGCAAGTCATTCCCCGTAACCAGCGGCGGCGGATCGAGCCGCTCGCGTGGCCACGCAAACCGCTCGCGGCACCAAGCGGCTTCCTCGGCGGTAATGGCCGACAATGCTTCATGTAAGTCGACAAGCGCTGACGCCCACTCATGTACAAGAAGCGGTTGGATTCTCGACCAACGCGACGAGGGCGCGCCGATCAGCGCCTGTGGTATTCCACCAGCCACGTGGCCTCGTCGGATTCCTTGTTCGACAGCTTCCAGCGAAGTCCTGCCTCGCAGACCGCCGCCCGGCCATGCTCCGCCAGCAGCGCCGCAAGCGCGAGCGGAAACTCCGGCTCGCGCAGCCGCGACAAGACTTCCAATGCTCGCTCGAAGCCTGCGCGCGAAGGTTCGCCTTGTGCTACAATCTCCGGCAGCACGGCCGCCGCCAGGCCCAATTCGACGAGCAGCCGCACTCCCTGCACGCGGCCCGGCTCGGCGAGTACGCGGCGCATCTCCATCGCGATCCGCTCGGGGCTGACCACCGTGATCTGGCCGGCCATTTCGCGGATCGCTTCCGTCGTCTCGCCGTCGATCGCAAAGCCGAAGACGGCGGCGAAGCGTACCGCGCGCAGCATTCGCAGCTTGTCTTCCTGGAACCGCATCCGCGGTGCGCCGATCGCCCGAATCCGGCCTTGCCGCAAGTCCTCCTGCCCGCCGACGAAGTCGATGACTTGCCGCTCGACGGGATCGAAAAACATGCCGTTGATGGTGAAGTCGCGGCGCTCGGCGTCCTCGCGGGCGGAAGTGAAGGTCACGCTGTCGGGATGCCGGCCGTCGCTATATCCGGCGTCCTGGCGAAAGGTAGCCACTTCGATCTGTCCGGCCGGCCGCGGACCCACGACCGTGATCACGCCGAACGCGGCGCCCAGCGGCAAGGTCCGGGTCTTGCCGAAGAGGCTCGCGGATTTCGGGCGGCTTCGCGTTGGTGGCCACATCGTAATCCTTGGGCCGCCGGCCGAGCACTTCGTCGCGGACGCAGCCGCCCGCCCAGTAGGCCTCGAAACCGGCCCCGCGCAGCCGACGAACTACGTCCAAGGCAAATTGACGTTGTTGTACTGGATCGGCCATAAGTAACAGAATCGTATCAGATTCCGCGAATAAATCCTATGGTTGGCTTTGCCGGCCGTGTAGAATCATCTTTCCAAACCAAGACAGGGGACCCGCAACACATGACGGACCAGCACCGCACGGACGCACCTCCTGATTATCAACCCTATGCCTGGGAAGAGATTCCCACGGACACGCCGCCGGACATTCTTGCCGCGCTGGGAGGACCGGACGCCAATCGCGTCGAGCCGGGCCGCGAGCCGGTCCGGGTGGTCCGATCCGGCGAGTCAGTTCCTTGGTCGTCGCCCGGCGAACTTGCCTTGGAAGACGGCTCGCGGCGGCCGATCGACGATTTACTGCCAAGCGACCTTCCGCTGGGCTATCACGACTTCTATCCGACCGCCGGAGACTGGAAGACGCGCGTTATTGTGACGCCGTGGCAATGCGTGGAACCGTCCGCCCGCACCTGGGGCTGGGCCGTGCAACTCCATAGCACTCGTTCGCGCGAGAGCTGGGGAATCGGTGATTTGGCCGACTTGAAGCGGCTTGCCGAATGGGCGCATCAATTTGGCGCCGGCATGATGCTCGTCAATCCGCTGGGCTCGCCCGCCCCGGTCGTGCCGCAAGCGGCCAGCCCATATTACCCGGCGACGCGCCGTTTCCGCAATCCGCTTTATCTTCGCATCGAGGACGTGCCGGGCGCCGAACGTCTTGGGCCGCAACTTGAACAACTAGCGGCCGAGCGCGCGGGCTGAACACCGTGCCGCGATTGGATCGCGATCGCGTTTTCGAGTTGAAGCAGAAGGCGCTGCGAGCGATTTGGGGGGAAGGAATATCCATCGCGGAATTGGATGCTTTTTGCCGCGAACAAGGCGAACCGCTTCGTCGATTTGCGACGTTCTGCGTGTTGACTGAGGAGTTCGGTCGCGACTGGCACGCATGGCCAGCCGCATACCGCCGGCCCGACAATGCTGCGGTCGGCGACTTCTTCGCGAAGCGCTTTGACAAGGCGCTTTATCATGCCTGGCTGCAATGGCTGGTCGACCGGCAGTTGGCGGCGGCTTCCCAATCGGTGCGAGTCTTTCAGGATCTGCCAATCGGCTTTGATCCGGGAGGCTTCGACGCCTGGGAGTGGCAGGATCTGTTGGCTAAGGGGATGACGGTCGGCGCCCCGCCCGACCCGTTCAACTCTGATGGTCAAGACTGGAGCCTGCCGCCGTTCCATCCGGCACGGCTGCGCGCGGCGGGCTACGAACCGTTCATCCAAACGATCCGGGCCGTGTTGCGCCACGCGTGCGGGCTCAGGATCGATCACGTGATGGGCCTGTTTCGCTTGTGGTGGATACCGCAAGGCAAGCACTCGCAACACGGCTGGTATGTCCGCTATCCGGCCGACGATCTGCTCGGCATCGTCGCGCTGGAAAGCCATCGCGCTGGAACATTCATCGTCGGTGAAGATTTGGGCACTGTCGAGCCGGGCGTTCGAGAACGGCTTGCGGCGCGGCGCATATTATCCTGCCGGCTGCTGTGGTTCGAGCCTCGTCCGCCGCGCGAGTACCCGGAATTGGCGATGGCCAGCGTCACGACGCACGACCTGCCGACGATCGCCGGCGTATGGAGCGGCGCGGACGAAGCAGCACAACGGGCGATCGGCCTGACCGTCAGCGAGGAAATGCGGAACCTCCGCGAGCATCTCCGCCAATTGTTGGAGATCGACCAGCATGCCGTGGTGGAGGACGTGATTGAGCGGGCCTATCGCCGTCTGGCCGAGTCGCCGTCGCGGATCGTCACCGCCACGTTGGAAGACGCCCAAGCGATGCCTGAGCGGCCGAACATGCCCGGCACGATCGACCAGTGGCCCAACTGGTCCCTCGTTCTGCCGCAGGATATCGAGACGATGATGGAAGCGGAACTGCCGCGGAGGATTGCGAGCGCGTTGAACGGCGGCAAGTAACCGCACGCCTATGACCGATGTTCGCTCGCCGGCTTTAGCAGCAGTTCCAGCGGCCAAAAAAGTTCGCCCGATTCGATCTGCTCCGCCCGCAACTCGATGTGATGCTTGCCAGTAGGCAGGTTGATCGAGCCGAGGCTCTGCTCGGTGACCGCGCCTGCATTGCCGTGGTCCACAACGGTTCCCTTGCCCTGCCAGTCGCCGCAGCGGACTACGTAGTCGCCGCGGCCCGGCGCCTTCGCGTAGCGGATGACGACATCGAACTTGGCCGGTTCGTTGAGGCGGAAGTCCCAGTCGAGCCACTGCCGCGGATCGGTCCAATGCGTAACATAGTAACGGTCTTTCTTGCCGTCGCCGTAGCCCAGTCGCGAGGCGTCGCCCATCTGGTCGCCGCGATGCCGCACGGCGTCGAATGTGAGCAGGCGGTTGACTGCCTTGGTGTCCAGCAACCGCGCGCCGCCGCCGGCGGGGATGCCATCGAAGTCCAATGCGATCACCGTATCCGCCGCATCGGGCAGTTTCAACGGCAAGTCGATCGTCAAGTCGTGTTCATTTTCACGGACGATCTTCAGCTCCGACCGCGCTGGATCGGCAAGCAGCCACGCCTTCTTGGGCGTGCTCTCCAGTCCACCGATGACCAACAGTCCGGCTGGCCGATCGAAAACGTGCAGATAGAGCGTCGTGCCTTTTGCGGTGATCACGCCCCAGGATTGCACCGGCAGTCCTGCCCGACCGCAGCCGCGAATCGACGGCTCGCTCACGCTCATCCAGCGGCCGATGCCTTCCAGGATCGCCACGTCCTTGGGATCGATACGGCCATCGGGCATCGGACCGACATTCAACAGCAGGTTACCCCCTCGCGACACGGCCTTGGCCAGCACGCGGATGAGGAACTCCGGCGTTTTATGCGAGTTGTCAAACGGGTTCCAGCCGTAGGACTCGTTGGTCGTCGGAATCGCTTCCCAGTCGTCGGCGCGATCGACGAACTCGACCGCCCGATCGCCCGTGCTGAGGTAGTCGCCGTAGTTTCGCGAGCCTGTCCGCGCGAGCCGGCCATTGATAATGACGTTCGGCCCCGCCTCGCGGACGGCATTGAGGATGCGGAGGTTTTCCTCGAACGGCAATTTCGAGGGCGTGTCGAACCAGAGGATGTCGGGCCGATAATTGGCGATCAGCTCGCGGATTTGCGGAATTGCCTTGCGATCGACGTAGTTCTTGCGGACGTTGGCCAGCTTATCGGGCATGGTCGTCCACCAATCCTTGCCGCCGATGAGCCGGTCGCCGCCGGGGTTCTGCCATTCCCAATCGTTGCCGGGCGCGTAGCGATCGCCCCAGTCGAAGGCATGCGAGTAGTAGAAGCCAAACCGCAGCCCCTGCCGCCGGCAGGCCGCGGCAAGCTCCTTCATCGGGTCGCGATGCCAGGGCGTGGCGGCGACGACGTTATAGTCGCTGACCTTCGAGTCGTACATGGCGAAGCCGTCGTGGTGTTTGGCCGTGATGATGTAGTATCTCATGCCGGCCCGTTTCAAGAGCGAGACCCAGGCCTCGGCGTCGAAGTGCGTGGGGTTGAACTTCTCCACGGCGTCGCGGCGGTAGTCGGCCTGCGGGATTTGCAGTTTCCGCTGGATGTGTTCGGCATAACCTGGCCCGCGCTTGCCGTGCCACTGGTCTCCCAGCACCGAATAGACGCCCCAGTGCATGAAGCTGCCGAAGCGAGCCTCGCGGAACCATGCCATGCGGGCGTTGTGGGCGAGGTCGGCGGGGGTTCGACGCAGTCTCGGCGTTGACTGCCGAAGAGAGTAAAGCGAATGTCAAAACTAGGAGGATTAGTCTTATGAATTGCATACGGGGCAAAGGGCTTGGTAGTCGAAGTCATCACCTACTACGAGGCCGCCTGTCGGTCCACCTTTTCCAGCACTTGGTCTGTGACGAAGATTGGGCGGCCGAAAAGGATTGCTAAAACGAAGGCATCGCTGGGTCGAACGTCGAGGGAGAGCAACTCGTCCTGCCTGCGGATTCGTAAATACGAGCGGTACATTTGATTCTCAAGGGAATTGACGACAACGTCCTGGACCTCTCCGCCGAGCAAACGGATAGCATCTGCCATCGCATCGTACGTCAGCGGACGCGGCGACTTACAGCCCTTCAATGCCTGGTCTAGCGATGTTGCCTCGAAGAATCCAGTCAGGACGGGAAGCCGACGCTGCGCCGTCTACTTCCCGAAGGTAGACTACGGGCTTGTTGTAGATTTCCTCGACTACGACCAGAAAAACCTCGAACTGTCGTGCGCCGTCAAGTTGATAGCGGGCGCCTGTAAAGTCCGAGGCCGGTGGCGGGTATGGAGTGAGCGCTAAACGAGCATGATCCTCGCACAAATGTTGCTCCTTGACGCAATGGCGATTCTGAATCCACGACAAATGGAAGGTTGCACTTTGGTCGCAGCCCGAATAGGTACATTGCATTTTCATGAGCGACTTCCATTCCGATTATGGCTTTCCCGCAGTTCGGTTCACGGCCGCCAACTCAGCGGCAGCCGGCTGAGAAAGACCGCCAGCGACCGCCTCGCCTTGTCAAATGCAATTGGCTTTATGCCTCGGGCATTTCCTTCATGGACCAAATCGTTACGATATTCCCGGACAGCGTCGGCCGCATCAAGGCAGTCGGCCGCAGACCGCTTGGCTGCTATTGCCGACAAAAGATCTCTCATCGGAGGGTTCGACGTTCTCTTGAAGTAATACTCCCAGGCCTCTCGCAATCCGGCCTCGAACTCCGCGTACAACCGGATAATGAACGTGGGCTCAAGGTTTTCCTGCACCTGTTTTGCGTCGGGCATCCGCCATCCGTAGGGCTTGCCCAGGGCCGGGTTTTGTTGTATTTCACGGTTGAGCAATTCCACCGCCATCTTTGCCGCCCTGTACTCGCGCTCAACCGCCAGAATCCGTTGCTGGCGTTTCTCCCGCTCTTTCATAGATTCTTCGCCAGTTCGTTCAAGGCGGCGAGGAATTGCGATTCCGTCCAAGGCAGCACTTGGGTATCGCCCGATTGTTCGACGCGAAGATTCCAGCCTTCTTCGGTTCGCAGGACTATAACCGAGTCGAGCGTTGGAACGACGTACAGGTCCACCAGGCCCAAGCCGCCGGGAACGAACCTTGCAACGGGATCAAGCATGAATCCAGCCTGCCCGGTATGGAAGCGAAGCTGTTCCACTTCATACAGCCCAAGCAGCCGTTCCCGCACGACCTTGGACTGTCGCAAATGCGACCAGCCCTTTTCGGCACACCATGCCTCGACCTGGCCGACGAGCGCTCTCAGGTCGGCGATCCACGCCGGCAAGACGGCTTCACGGACAAGCGAGACGATGCTTAGAAAGTGCGGCAGCGCGGTCTCAATTTGATGATCCGTGGCAAGTCGTCCGACATTCTTGGCGACGTTGCGAAACGCCTCAACCTCGGCGTTCAGCGCACTTCGCTTCGCGTCCGGCAACTCCGCAAAATCTTGTGGTACGAAACCTTCGACCGACTTGGGCGTGAGCCAGACGACTGCGTGCCGTAACTGCTGCCGAACTTCCTCCGAATCTAATGACTGGCTGTCAGCTTGGACCTCGGGGTCGAGGAATCCGACCGCTGTGCGAACACTCGAGATAAAGTCGCTCTTCGCCATGCTTCTTCCTTTCAAGCAAATCGACGGATCAACACAACCACCTGCCCGTCCAACTATTGTAGTTCGTTACGACGACACCGAATAGAGCCGTTGACTATATGCGAAGCCGCACAGCGGTATCGTCACTTTGCCGCCAGCGTCGCCGCCGCCCTTCTCAACTGCCCACAGGCGGCGTTGATCTTCGCTCCCTTGCGATGACGGATGGCTACGTTCAGCCCGCCGTTTTCGAGAATTTCCACAAACCGCTTTACCGCAGCAGGATGCGGCGTGCGGAAGTGGAGGCCGGCGACCGGATTGTAGGGAATCAGGTTCACCAGCGACGGCCGGCCGCGGAGAAGATCGACCAGTTGCTCTGCCTCGATCGGACCGTCGTTCACGCCGGCTAACAGGATGTATTCGTAGGTCACGCGGCGGCGGGTCTTCTCAAAGTATTCGTCCGCTGCCGACATGATGGCGTCGATGCCGATGCCGCGGTTCGTGGGCATTAATTGTGTCCGCAAGGCATCATTGGGCGCGTGCAGCGAAACGGCCAAGTGGTATTGGCAATTCTGCTCGGCCAGGCGGCGGATGCCTGGCGGCAGGCCGACTGTGGAGATCGTGATCTTGCGGACACCGATGCCGAGCCCGTCCTTGGATGAAGCCGCGGCGAGCGCCGGCATAAGCCGATCGAGGTTCGCCAGCGGCTCGCCCATGCCCATGCAGACGATGTGACTAAGCCGCTCTTCGGGCTTCAAGAGAAGCTGGAGTTGCAGCATCTGCTCGACGATTTCGCCGGTGGTGAGATTGCGGGAGAGGCCGCCGATGCCGGTGGCGCAGAAGGCGCATTTCATCGCGCAGCCGACCTGCGTGCTGATGCACATGCTGCAATGGCCTTTGTCGTCGCGCAAGAGCACGCATTCGACCTGCAACCGACCTTTGCGCGGCGTGGGATGGACCTCCGGGTCCGTCTTTGAAGTCGCGTAGGGTGGGACCAACGAGCTTGCGATGCCGGCCCACCGATCGCCGACGCCGGGAACTCGGTGGGCCGGCGCTCGCTTAGGCTCGCTTGTCCCACCCTGCTTTGCCCATCCGCCAGTGTCAGCAACAGCTTCTCTGTGCCGTCGGCGTCCTTGCGATGCACGGCCAGTTCCGACGACCAGATGCAAAACTCTTCCGCAAGCCGCCCTCGCAATGCCTGTGGCAGGTCGGTCATTGCCTCCCAGTCGCGGGCACGCTTCTCGAAGAGCCACTTGCGGACCTGCCCGGCGCGGTACGGCGGCTGGCCCTGCTGGACCATCCAATCTTGAAGCTGCTCGGGCGATTCATCGAGTATAAGGCGCATTTAGTCTATTCTACCGTGGGACCCTTATGCCGGAAGAGACTTACGGGCAATTGACACATTCGGAATAATCCTTCACAATACCGGTCAACATCCAACCACGAGGGCTCTGATCATGTCCAACTACCCGCCGCCCGGCATGTCGCCAACCGCCTACCAGCCCGCGCCGCCCCCGCCGCAACCGTCCGGCTGCGGCTGTGGAGGATGTTTGGGCAAGTTCTTCATCCTGCTGGGTGTTGCCGTCTTCTTAATGCTGGCAGTTTGTTGCGGAGGAGGGTACTACGTCGTTCAGAATCTAAAGAATTCCACGACGCAACAACCGGGCGAGGTTCAGGCCATTAGCGATGAGATTGTCTCGATGCGCATTCCACAACCGCCGCTGGTGCCCAAGGGCGGCGGACGTTATAAGTTGCCGTTCGTCGGGCCCGTGGGCGAAGGCGCGGTCTTCATTGCCGACAGTGGAAACGGCACGAAGCCGAAGGCCATGTTGATCGTGGCCTCATTTAGCGATGCCTTTGGTCCCCAATTCAAGCAGCAACTTATGCAAGGCCTGGAATCGGGATCGAACCAACAGAAGCCGTCGGAGAACGACGATCTCAACGAGGAATTGAAGAGTTCTAAAGACTCGACCATCGACCGGATGATTAGCGGCGAAAAGGCTCGATTCCATATTTCCGAAGGCACCGGCGTGAAATCGGGCAAGAAAAAAATAAAGGTAAATGCCGCGTTCCAAGGCAAAACGGGTCCTGCCTTGCTTATGATTATGGCCGACGAGTCGGCGCTTCTCGCACAACCAAGTCGAGGACATCATCAAGTCGATCGGCGAGAGCGTAAAGGAAGAAAAGAAAGTCGATAAGAACGACGAAAAGAAAGAAGCGGAAAAGAGCGACGACAATCAGTAAAGTGTCTACCGCCGTTCCATCGGCACGTAGTCCCGCAATGTATTTCCGATATAGACCTGCCGCGGGCGGAGGATCTTGCTCGTCGGATCGTCGTGCTGCTCTTTCCACTGGGCGATCCAGCCGGGCAGGCGGCCCATCGCGAAGCAGACCGTGAACATGTTCGTCGGAATGCCCAGCGTGCGGAGAATGATGCCGCTGTAAAAATCGACGTTCGGGTAGAGCTTGCGCTCGACGAAGTACGGATCGGACAGGGCCAATTCCTCGAGCTTCCGCGCGATGTCCAAGAGCGGATCCTTGACCTTCTGCTGCTGCAAGACCTTGTCGCACGAGGCCTTGAGGATTTTCGCTCGCGGGTCGTAGTTTTTGTAAACGCGATGCCCGAAGCCGAAAAGCTTGAAGGGATTGGCCTTATCCTTGGCCGCGGTGATGCACTCTTGCGGCGAAAGTCCGCCGTGGTGGATGCGCTCGAGCATTTCCACGACTTCCACGTTGGCCCCGCCGTGCAGCGGTCCCCACAAAGCGCACACGGCCGCCGCGCACGAGGCAAAGAGATTCGCCCGCGACGAGCCAACGAGCCGCGCCGCCGACGTGCTGCAGTTCTGCTCGTGATCGGCGTGCAGAATGAAGATCAAGTTCAGCGCATCCTCGATTTCCGGCGTAATATGGAACTGCTGGTACGGAATCGAGAACATCATGTGCAGGAAGTTTGCACAATAGCGCATGGCCGGATCGGGATAGATAAACGGCAGCCCCTGCGAGCGGCGATACGAGAACGCGGCGATCGTGCGTACCTTGCTGATCAGTTGGGCGGCAATTTCCTCGAACGATTCCTCGTCGCCCAACGCGAGGAATTGGGGGTAGTAACAGGCCAGGTTGCTCAAGGAAGCAGAAAGGATCGCCATCGGCGGGGCGTCGGCGGGAATGTGCTCGAACTGATGCTTCAAACCTTCGTGCAGCAATTCATTCTGCGTCAGCCGCTGACTGAAGAGGTCCATTTCGTCCTTGCCGGGCAATCGGCCGAAAATCAACAACCAGGCGGCCTCGATAAAGTTCGGCCGCTCGGTGAATTGTTCGATCGGAATGCCGCGATAGCGAAGGATGCCCTTGTCGCCGTCGATAAAAGTGATCGTGCTCTTGCAAACCGCCGTGTTGGAGAGCGACGGGTCGTAGGTGGTAAGTCCCGTGTCGTCGCGGAGCCGCGAGATGTCAAGCGCCGTCTCGCCTTCGGCCCCCACAATGACGGGCAGTTCAACCTTATGATTACCGTAGCAAAGTACCGCTTTTTCAGGCATTTCGTGATCTCCCTGCATGGCCGGATGCAGACTCGATGATAGCTGAGCCGGCAATAAAAGCAAGGGGGGCGGAACTTGCCTGCCATCGGCCGGATGTGAAGAATGACGCCGACCCGTTATACTGCACACTACATCCCAACCCGACGCGTAAGCGAAGGCGGCATCCTGTCGTTCCTTCGCTTAAGTGTCGGGTTTCGACGCGACGGACATTATTGTCAAACCTTGTCAGGAGATTCCAATGGCCGACGAAAAGACCACCATGACCGGCAAGGCGCCGGCCTTTTCCCTTCCCAATCAGGACGGAAAAAAGGTAGCCCTCAAGGACCTGCAAGGCCAATGGGTAGTGCTCTACTTCTACCCCAAGGACGACACGCCCGGCTGCACGACACAGGCCTGTGAGTTCACGACGAATTGGGACAAGTTCCAGAAACTGTCCGCACGGGTAATCGGCGTCAGCCCCGACTCGGCGGAGAGTCATCAAGCGTTCATTGCCAAATACAAGCTCAAGATCGATCTGTTGAGCGATCTGGACCATGCGGTGATGCTGAAATACGGCACCTGGGGCGAGAAGAACAACTACGGCAAGATAAGCGAGGGCGTACTGCGGACGACCGTCTTGATCGACCCACAAGGCGAGATCGCACACTACTGGCCCAAGGTCAAGGCCGCCGGTCATGCCGAGGCGGTGGCAGAGAAGCTGGCGGAGTTGCAGAAAGCGGCATAAATGGTTTTTTCCACCACGCGCACCCATATCGCCGGCATTCCCGTCGCGGAACTTGCCCGGCAGTTTGGCACGCCAACGTATGTTTACGACGCGGCGATGATCTTACTGCGCCTGGCCGACTTGGCGGCGTTCGACCACGTTCGTTACGCGCAGAAGGCCTGCTCGAACCTGGCCATCCTCGATCTGCTGCGGCGAAACGGCGCGCTGGTCGATGCGGTAAGCGCGGGCGAAATTCGCCGCGCGCTGGCAGCCGGATATGCGGTCGAAGGCACGCCGCCGCCGATCATTTACACGGCCGACATCTTCGACGCCGAGGCGCTCGACCTTTGCGTGGAGCACAAGATCCACGTCAATTGCGGCTCGCCCGACATGATCGAACAGTTCGGATGCCGTGCGCCGGGCCGCACGATCACGCTCCGCATCAATCCCGGCTTCGGCCACGGCCATAGCCGCAAGACCAACACCGGCGGCGAGCAGTCGAAGCACGGCATCTGGCACGAGCAGCTCGGCCTTTGCCTGGAGACGGCCGGCCGCTATCGCATGACCATCGCCGGGCTGCACATGCACATCGGCTCCGGCACCGATCTTGAACATCTTTCGCAGGTCTGTGCCGCGATGGAGAAAGCGGCAGCGGTCATCGGCCCCACTGTGACATCGATCAGCGCCGGCGGCGGACTTCCGACAATCTATAAGGCGGGCGACACCTACGTCGATCTTGCCGCATACTTCTCGCTTTGGGACGCCGCTCGCAAGCGGTTGGAGAATCGCTTCGGCCACGCGGTCTCGCTGGAGATCGAGCCGGGCCGGTATCTGGTGGCCGAAAGCGGCTACCTGGTGAGCGAAATCCGCTCGGTCAAGCGACAAGGCGAGCACTGGTTCTATCTATTGGACGCCGGTTTCAACAACCTTGCCCGGCCGATCCTCTACGGCTCGTATCATCCGATGTCGATCGTGCCGCGTAATGACGCGCCGCGGGCTGAGCGAGACGTGATCGTGGGCGGTCCGCTTTGCGAGTCGGGGGACATTTTCACGCAGTCCGAAGGCGGCTTCGTCTCGCCTCGGCGGCTGCCCGAAGCTGAGGTCGGCCAGTTGCTGGTGATCGAGTGTGCCGGGGCCTATGGCTTCGTGATGGGCTCGAACTACAACTCGCGGCCGATGGCGGCGGAAGTCCTTGTTCAGCAAGGAAAGGCCCATCTTGTCCGCAATCGGCAGACATTTGAGGATCTAGTACGCGGGGAAAGCATCCCCAAAAACTGACTTGACCGCAACAAGCCTGTCCCTTATTATCAACAGGGGAAATAGTAAAAAATCCCCGACACCGCCCCCCTAAAGCAAGGGCCACTGTTCTTTCCCTCTAGCGGAGGGCCTCGACAAGTGGCCGCCCCACCTAGAGACCGATGCTTAGGTCTCACAATTGCCTGCTGGACTTGGCTGCCGAACGGCCGCCGGTTTGGTGATGAGAGGAAACGTCCGCGTGACGCCCACGATTCCCGCCATCCTCGATTTTCAGCCGCGAACCAGGATTGTGTTCGGCGTCGGCGCTGTCGATCGACTAGGCGAACTCGTGCGAGAATATGGCGGCACGCGCGTCCTGGTAGTTTCCGATCCGGGCATCGTCGCGGCCGGACACGTTGATCGGGCCGAAACATCTCTGTCGGCCGCGGGGCTTTGCGTAACGCGGTTCGACGGAGTTTGCGAGAATCCGACGACCGAAGTGGTCGAAGCCTGCGTCGCCGTCGCGCGGGAGCACAACGTCGATTTCCTCATCGGCCTGGGAGGCGGGAGCAGCATGGATACGGCGAAGGGCTGCAATTTCCTGCTGACCAACGGCGGACGGATGGAGGACTATTGGGGCGTCGGCAAAGCGACGAAGCCCATGCTGCCGCTGATCGCCGTCCCCACAACCGCCGGCACGGGCAGCGAATGTCAGTCGTTCGCGCTGATCACACAAACTCAGACGCACGCGAAGATGGCCTGCGGCGATGCCAAGGCCGCGGCCCGAGTGGCCATACTCGATCCCGAGTTGACGCTCACGCAACCGCCGGCCGTCGCCGCGGCCACGGGCATGGACGCCATGTCCCATGCGTTGGAAACGGCGGTCACACGGCGGCGGAATCCGATCTCGCAGATGCTATCGCGCGAGGCGTTCCGGCTCTGCTCGCGGGGGTTGCGGCGGGTCTTCGACAAGCCAAACGACATCGAAGCCCGGGCGGATGTGCTGCTTGGCGCTGCGCTGGCCGGCATGGCGATCGAGAACAGCATGTTGGGCGCCGCCCATGCGGCGGCCAATCCACTCACGGCACGCTATGGAGTTCTGCATGGCCACGCCGTCGGGCTGATGCTGCCAGCCGTCATACGATTCAATGCGCAAGACGCAGGCGTTGCGCCGCTGTACCATGAGTTGGCGGTTCAGGGCGGACTTTTGGAGGCGGGACCGATGAATGGCACACCGGCGGGCGAGAAGATCGCCGGCTTCCTCCGTGGATTCCAGCGCCAGACGGGCCTTCCGCAATCGCTCGATGGAATGGAATTCTCCGATCGCGATATTGATGCCCTGGCCGCGGACGCCGCCAAGCAGTGGACCGGGACATTTAACCCGCGACCGGTTTCGGCTCAGGAATTCGCGGCTCTCTATCGGGAGGTCCTACTTGAAACCGCAGGAGCCGAATGCAGATGAAGACCAACTTTTTCAGGAGGTTCATAGATGACGCCCGTTGAAGAACTTCCTTCGGAAGAACACAGCAAAACGACCGCTGGCAACTACTTTGTCGGCAACTATCCGCCCTTTTCCTATTGGAACAAGGAAGGCGCCGAGCATGCGCGGGCGGCCCTGGCGCAGCCGCCGGTCAGCGGCACGCCAATGGGCATTTACGTCCACTTGCCCTTTTGCCGCCGCCGCTGCCACTTCTGCTACTTCCGTGTTTATACCGGCAAGGACGCCAAGCCGGACCGCGTGGCGAATTACCTCGACGCGGTCGAGAAGGAAACGGAACTTTACAGCCGCACTCCGCTGTTATCTGGACGGAGGCCGCGCTACGTCTACTTCGGCGGCGGCACGCCTTCGTTCCTTTCGATCGAACAGCTCACGCGGCTTTTCCACGACCTGCAGAAGTCCTTTCCCTGGAACGAGTGCGAAGAGATCGCCTTTGAATCGGAGCCCGGCACGCTGACGGATGAAAAGCTGCACGCGCTGCACGACCTTGGCGTCACACGGCTGAGCATCGGAGTCGAGAATTTCGACGATGGCGTTCTCAAAAGCAACGGCCGCGCGCATCTCTCGAAGGAAGTCTATCGAGCCTATGAAGTCTCGCGCCAGGCCGGCTTCCAGCAGATCAACGTTGACCTGATCGCCGGCATGCTCAACGAAACCGAAGCCAACTGGCGCGACTGCGTTCGCAAGGTCATCGACATGGGCCCGGAGTGCGTGACCATCTATCAGCTCGAGGTGCCCTTCAACACGACGCTCTACAAGGAGATGCACGCCAAGGGCGAGATCGTCGCCCCGGTGGCCGATTGGCCGACGAAACGCGAATGGGTCGCCTACGCCTTCTCCGAGTTGGAAAACGCCGGCTACACGATCACCAGCGGCTACACGGCCATCCGCAACCCAAAAGTCAACCATTTCATGTATCGCGAGTACCTGTGGCGCGGCGCGGACATGATGGCCCTGGGCGTGGCGTCGTTCGGCTATTTCCGCGACAACCATTATCAGAACGAAAAGGATTTTGGGCCGTATGTCGATCGTCTCGCTCGCGGCGAACTGCCGATCGCCCGCGGCCTGGCATTGAGCGACGACGACCGCTTGATCCGCGAATTCATCTTGATCATGAAGCTGGGGCAAGTCGATGCCGCCTACTTCCAGCGCAAGTTTGACGTGGACGTGCTTGAGCGCTTTGCCGCGCCGCTGGCGCATCATGCCGCGGCCGGGCACCTTGTGCTGGCGGACGGCCGCATAACGCTTACGCGGCAAGGGCTGCTGCGCGTTGACGAGTTGCTGCACGAGTTCTTTCGCCCCGAACACCGCGGAACGCGTTACACGTGATGGAGTAGAAAATGGAACACGCGTCGAAACATTCGCTGCCGGTCCGGGAGAAGATTCCCGCGCGGACAACCGAGCCGGGCGAAAGCTGCGATCGCTACGTCGCCTTGTTGCAAGACTTCTACAAGGTCCTGCCCGAGCGGCCTGCAATCGACGCGACGTTTGTCCCCTCCGATACGCTTCCGCAGCCGCAGCGGAGCCTGCTAGTGCATTACAGTGACATGACCTCGACGCTCGGTCGCCACTACGGCGAACCGATCGTACTCAGGCTGCTAGATCACCACGAGGGTCCGCAGTGGTACCGGCGCCACATCGTCTTGGAAACTGCCACGTCGCGCCGCCCGGTGGAGTACGGCGCGATGCGGGTCTTGCTGCCGTTATTGAGCGACGCGGCCCGCGCGGAAGTGCTTGAGGCCAAATTGCCGCTAGGCGCGATTCTCGCCCGGCACGGGCTGAACTATCGTCATTGCCCTGGCGGGTTCTTTCGCCTCCACACGAACCATCTGATCGAGCAGGCATTGCAAATCTCGTGGCCGCAATGGCTTTACGGCCGTTGCAATTGCATGAGCGACGAGGTGGGCCGCGTCGTCGCCGAAGTTATCGAAATCCTGCCTCCGTGAATTGGAAAAGCGGCCCGATTTGATCCGCCATGCCTTTTGAATACTGTAGCCGCCAGCGCGTCGAATTCGCCGAAACCGACATGGCGGGGATCGTCCATTTCTCGAATTACTTCCGTTTAATGGAGCGCGCCGAACACGAGTTCCTCCGCTCGCTCGGCATTTCCGTGCATGATACGGTGAGCGAGCCACCGGTCTCGTTGCCGCGGGTCAGCGCCTCATGTGACTACCGTGCCCCGCTGAGGTATGATGACGAGTTGGAAGTCCGGCTGCTGGTGCGCGAGAAGCGAACCAAGGCCATCACTTACGAGTTCCACTTCCGTAAGTGCGGCTCGAATGAAATTGTGGCGGTCGGTTCGATCACCGTGGTTTGCGTTACTATGGACCGCGGCACCGGCCGAATGTCAGCCATTGCCATTCCGGAGTCGATTGATCGCTTGATTGAAACGGCGCCGAAGGAATTGCTGGAGCTTCACGAATGACTCCGGTCGATTTTGCCAGCCGCGATGAAATCCGCGCACATCAGTTGCGCGAACTGCGCAAACTCCTTGCCGTGGTCGCGGGCGGAAATCGATACTACGGGCCGCGGTTGGAACGGGCTCGCCTGACCGGCGATGTTAAAAGCATCGACGACTTCATCGAGCGCATGCCGTTCACCTGCAAGGAAGAAATCGTCGGCGACCAGCAAGCTCATCCGCCTTACGGGTCAAACCTCAGTTTTCCAATAGCCGCATATAGCCGCTTCTCCCAGACTAGCGGCACGAGCGGACTTCCCCTCCGCTGGCTCGATACGCCGGAAAGCTGGCAGTGGATGCTGGACAACTGGAAACAGGTCTTCGCCGCGGCGGATGTCGGCCCAGGCCGCGCGATCTACTTCGCTTTCTCCTTCGGGCCATTCCTCGGCTTCTGGACGGCCTTCGAAGCGGCCTGCCAAATGGGCTGCCGAAGTCTGCCGGGTGGCGGGCTGAGCACCCTGGCGCGCTTGCAGGCCATCCGCGACAACGCCGTTGACGTCCTCTGCTGCACGCCGACCTATGCGTTGCATCTTGGTGAAGTCGCCGCCGAAAACGGTATCGATATTGCCGGGCTTGCCGTGCGAACGATCGTTGTCGCAGGCGAGCCGGGCGGCAGCGTCCCGGCGACACGCCAGCGGATCGAAAAAGCGTGGCCTCTTGCAAGCGTATATGATCACCACGGCATGACGGAAGTCGGCCCCGTGACATACCAGTGTCCCGGCATGCCGGGCACGCTTATGGTTATTGAATCGTCGTACATCGCCGAGATCATCGAGCCGCGTGGAGAGCGGCCGGTTGCCCGCGCCGAAGAGGGCGAGCTCGTGCTCACGACGCTTGGCCGCACCGGCTCGCCGCTGATCCGCTATCGCACGGGCGACCTGGTGCGCGAGAATCTCGATATCGCGGCGAGCCATGGCCGGCACGAGTTGGCGCTTCGCGGAGGCATCCTGGGCCGCGTCGATGACATGGTACTCGTGCGCGGCGTGAATCTCTATCCGGCCGCGGTCGAAAATTTAATGCTTTCACTGCCGGAGATTGCACTTTACCAGGTCGAGGTGGATTTGCGCGGCTCGATGACCGAGTTAAACTTGCGGATCGAGCCGGCGGCCGTTGCCGGCGATGACGCCGAATTGGCCGGCCGCGTGCAATCGAACTTTCGCGCCGCCTTCAATCTCCGCGTGCCGGTAATCGTATGTCCGCCGGGCACGCTGCCGCGCGGCGAGATGAAATCGCAGCGCTGGGTGCGGAAGAATGGCGTGACGAAAAGTTAGTCGCGTCAATAACCGGGTTTTTTGTTCGAGAGAATGCTATGGATGAAACGTCACCCCAACCGCAGTCGGAAGTAATTGCTGCCAGCGCGGCTGTCGCTGCTCCCGCGGCGCCTGCTCCGCCGGCGGCGAGCCCGCCGCGGCCAGTATCCGACTGGAGCCCGCTCTTGCATCCGGTCTTTCGCGCGATGTGGATCGCGTCGGCCGTTTCGTACACCGGCTTCGAGATCCGCAACTACGCCGCGCCGCTCTTGATGGGCGATTTCATCAAGCTTCATCCCGAAATGTCCAAAGGGATGATCCTTTACACGTTTACCGCCTCCACGCTGCCGATTCCGCTGCTGGTGCTTTTCGCCGGGGCGCTCGCCGACCGCGTTGACCGCCGCATGCTGCTGATCGTGACTCACCTATGGATGATGCTGGCCGCCGGAGTGCTCGGCTTGCTCGCCATCGGCAATTTGCTTTCGCCGTCGCTCCTGCTCGGCTTTCTCTTCGCGATCGGAGCGGGCTATGCCATGATGAACCCCGCTCTTGGCCGTGCTGCCGGAGCTCGTCGAACCCCGCGAGCTCAAGTCGGCCATGGCGCTGAACAGTGTCAACATGAATATCGCCCGCGTCGCCGGACCGGCCATCGGCGGATTGATTATCGTTGACCTCGCCGGCGGGCTGCCGTACTATGTGGCCAAGGGGCTCGCGTTTCTCGCGACGGCTGTGTCGCTGGCGGGAGTGGTCTGGGTCTTGGCAAGGTGGAAGCCAGCCGAGCGAAAAACCGCCGCCGCCGCGGAATTGATTCTGGGCGCAGTTTGGAAGGGTGTGCATTACGCATGTACCTCCCCGCGCATGTTGGCGATTATGACCCGTATTTTCTTGTTCATGGTTTTCGCCGGCATCCTGCAAACGTCGTGTGCGGGAATATGCAAAGAGAATGAGTACCTTAAGGGAGAGACCGGCGCTTTGTACATGATGGCCTGTTTTGGCGTCGGGGCAATTATCGGCGTTTACCTCATGCAGGCGATGCAGTGCAAATTTGGCGTGGAGAAAGTCGTAGTGGTCTGCACGGTCCTCTACGGCGCGGCGATGCTGGGCGTTGCCAGAATGTCGAACATTCCCGTCGGCTGCGCCGCAATGTTCGTCGCCGGGTTCAATTGGGTGATTGTTCCAACCAACTTCAACATCGCCACGCAATTAGCCGTTCCGGCGTGGATTAAAGGCCGCGCAATGGGCGTTTACGTGCTCGTGCTGTGGGGTTCGATGTCGCTGGGGTCGATGATCTTTGGCCGTTTGGCTGGCGTATTCGAGAAGCACGGGTACGTCGGGCAACGCACGTCGCTTTTGGTAGCCGGGGTCGGCGTCATCATCGGTTCGATATTGATCATCTGGATAAGGTTGGTGCCCAAAAGCACCAGCGACGCGGTTGCGGCAAAGTGAAGATTGATAATTTCCCGCCTCCGGCTTGACATCCGGCGGCGTCCTGCGAAAATTATTAGGATTGGCTGTCAAAAATGTGACTGGGTTCAGCCCTCCAAAGGATATTGGTATGAAACGTTTCTCGGCCCCGCTGGGCGTTTTTTGGTTGGCAAGTTTGCTTTCGACGGCTGTCGCGCTTGGCGGCGATTGGGCCGCATGGCGCGGACCTTACCAAAACGGCGTGTCGCTGGAGACTGGCCTGCCCAGTTCCACGAAGGACATCCTGTGGCGGATTCCGCTGGGCGGCCATTCTACGCCGGTCATCGTGGATCGCCGTATTTACGGTATTCACCTCACGGGCAAAGGCGTTGACGAGCAAGAACAAATGTTCTGCCTCGATGCCGCCGATGGGCACGAAATCTGGCACTACAACTTCAACTGCTTTCACACCGACGTGCCGGATTTCCGCATCGGCTGGGCCAGCGTCGCGGTCGATCCCGAGACGGGCAATGTCTACGCCAACGGCGAGCAAGGGATGATCGTTTGCCTCAATCGCGACGGTAAGCTGCTGTGGTCGAAGTCGTCAGTGGAGCTCTACGGCCGCGTCACCGGTTACGGCGGACGGACCTACACGCCAATCATCGACGAAGACCGCGTGATTGTGGCCTTCAACAATTCAAGTTTTGGTTCGCACGCGCCGGGAGCGCACCGCTTTCTGGCGCTGGACAAGAAGAATGGCGATATTCTCTGGTGGAGCACGCCCGGCGGACGCCCGGAAGACCCCACCTACTCCAATCCGATCGTAGCGGTGATCAACGGCCAGCGGCTCGTCATCGCCGGCAATGCCGATGGTCACGTTTACGCAATCAAGGCCCGCACCGGCGAAAAGGTCTGGGCGTTTCAGGCCAGCTTGCGAGGCCTTAATGCGTCGCCGGTCGCCGAAGACTTTCGCGTCTATGTGACCCACAGCGAGGAAAATCTGGACAGCAAGATCATGGGCCGGGTCGTTTGCCTGGACGGCCGTGGCTATGGCGACATCACGAAGACCGCTGAAATCTGGCGGCGCGACAGCAACTTTCCCGACATCATCGACGACGGAATTGCCTCGCCGCTCTTGCACGGTGGGCGGCTCTACTTGATGAGCAACAAAGGCCGCCTATTCTGTCTCGACGCCTTAACCGGCAAGACGATCTGGAAGTTCAATGCCGGGCGGCATCCGAAGGCTCGCCCGTCTGGGCCGACGGAAAAATCTATCTTACCACGCACGAGGCAACCTTTCTGATCATGGAAGACAAGGGCGATTCCTGCAAGCTAATCGACAAGCTGAACTTCAAGACCGGTGCCAAGGAAAACGTCGAAATCTACGCCTCGCCGGCGGTCTCCGACGGCCGGATCGTGATCTTCACGACGACCGAGATGGCCTGTTTCGGCAAGAAGGATGCCAAGCCTCAACCAGTCGCCGCCGAGAAATTGCCCGCCGAAGCCGCGCCGGAAAAATTGCCCGCTACACTTATGCTCCGGCCCGCCGAGGTTCTGCTGCGGCCAGGCGAGAAGGCCAAGTTCGAGGTCATCGCCTACGACAAACATGGCGATCGCATCGGCCCGGTCAATTCGACGTGCTACTTCCCGAAGAATCTCGGCAAGATCGACGCCGGCGGAGTATTCACCGCCGGCAGCCGCGGTGGCATTGGAGAAGTGCGGGCCGAACTCGAGACCGTTGACGGCAAGGGCAAAATCACGGGTGTTGCCCGCGTGCGCGTCGTGCCCGCTTTGCCGATCAGCGAAGATTTCGAGTCCTATAAAGACGGCGACGTCGTCGGCTGGTGGTCGGGCGTTTCCAAGGCGAAGTACGTCATCGAGACACTTGACGGCTCCAAGGTGCTGAAGAAAATCTCCAATGATCTCGGTCCCGTGCTTAACCGCTCGATGGCGTTTATCACGCCGCCGATTCCCGCCGGATACACGGTCGAAGCCGATGTTCGCGGCGTCCGGAAGGGAACGGGGGACATCGTCCTTCGCGGCGACGCGGGCATCGTCAACTCGCGTTACGTACTTGAGGCGTACGAGAGGGGTACGAAGCTCCGCGTCGTTTCCTGGGTCCCCGGCCCCCGGTTCGAGAAGGCCATCGATTTCACTTGGCCGGGGGGCAAGTGGCTTCGCATGAAACTAAAGGTGGAAATCGTCACTGAGCAAGGGAAGAAAGTGGGCAAGGTTTTCGCCAAGGCATGGCCGCGCGAGGAACCGGAACCAAGTTCATGGACGATCGTGGCCACCGATCCGATGCCCAACGAGGAGGGCGCGGCGGGCATCTACGCTTACAGCACCGATGGCGAGGTGTATTTCGACAATATCAAGGTTTCGCCGTAACGTTCGAAGCATTTCGGAGTTGGAATTCGTTCGCAATCCCCAATTACTTAACAACACAAAACGGTATATGAAAACGCTCTCTTTCATCGCTTTCGCCGTGCTGCCGCTGGCCGCGGCGCCGGCTTTCTCCGCCGACTGGCACATGTGGGGCGGCTCGCCGCAGCGCAACATGGTCAATACCGTGGAAAAGAACATCCCGGACTCCTGGGATGTCACCACGGGCAAGAACATCAAATGGGTCGCGCAGCTCGGCTCGCAGTCGTTCGGCAATCCGGTCGTCGCCGGCGGCAGGGTCTTCATCGGGCACGAACAACCTCGCCGAGCGGCAGCCCGCGATCAAGGGCGACAAAGGCATCTTCATGTGCTTCCGCGAGTCCGACGGCCAGTTTCTCTGGCAGATCGTACATGACAAGCTCGGCTCCGGCCGCGTCAACGACTGGCCCGAGCAGGGCATTTGCTCGACATGCTGCGTGGACGGCGACCGCGTCTATTACGTCAGCAACCGTTGCCAATTGGTTTGTGCAGACGTCAACGGCGCACGGCAGCGCACAATGGCAAGATCATCTGGCATCTCGATATGATGGACAAATTGGGCGTGTTCCCGCACAATATGTCGGCCAGTTCGCCCAACATCGACGGCAACCTGGTCTACATTGTCACCGGCAACGGCGTCGACGAGGCCATATCGTCATCCCTTCGCCGAAGGCTCCCAGCTTCATTGCCGTCGACAAGATGACGGGCGAGGTCAAATGGTCGAAAGTCGGGCCCGGCGATGGGATCCTTCATGGTCAGTGGTCCAGCCCTGCCGTTGGCGTTATTGGCGGCGTGAAACAAGTCATTTTTCCGGGTGGCGACGGCCGCCTTTACGCCTATGAGGCCGCGACGGGCAAGGAACTCTGGACATTCCAGTGCAATCCCGATGGCACGATCTGGAAACTGGGGCTAGGCACCCGCAACAACCTGATTGCCACGCCCGTAATCTACAAGGACCGCGTTTACATCGCCATGGGCCAGGACCCCGAGCACGGCGAGGGACCGGGCCACATGTATGCCGTCGATGGCACGAAACGCGGCGACATCACCAAGACCGGCAAGATTTGGAGCAAGGACGACATCAATCGCGGCTTGGCCACCGTTTCGATCTACGACGATGTTCTCTACCATTGTGATCTCGCGGGCAACTTCCGCGCGATCGATCCGGACACCGGCAAAGTCTATTGGCAGCACGATATGGGTTCGGCCGTCTGGAGTCTCGCCCTACTACGTGGACGGCAAGGTATTTCAGGGCGATGAAGATGGCCATGTCGTCGTTTTCGCCGCCGGCAAGGAGGAGAAGGTTCTCAACACGATGGACATGGGCGGCTCGGTCTACACCACGCCTGTGGCCGCGAACGGCGTGCTTTACATCACCACCCGCGAAAAGCTCTATGCCATCCAGCAAGGCGCGCAGTGCGACGTGAAAAAGGTGAATTAATGACCGCAGCAGTTGTTGAGAAAGCGCGGCCGGCGGTCGATGACCTTCCCGTACGCGCGGCAGCGGCCCGTGAGCGGCTGGATGCCTGGGTCCGCGAGTGCGTCGCCTGGCATTTTGATCCGGTGACGGGCACGCCGTTCTGGCTCGATTATGCCGCCAAGCTCGATTGGGACCATCGCCGCGAGGTTCACTGCTTCGACGACCTTGCCAAGCTGGGCGCATTTCAAGACGAGTGGCTCCGCGGCGGCCCGGTGCGGCGCTGGGTACCCAAGGCATACGCCGATCGGCCGATCTACGTCTTTGAGACCGGCGGCAGCACGGGCATCCCCAAGAGCCGCATCAACATCGAAGACTTCCGCATCGACTACTCGATGTTCAGCGAGACGCTCAACGAAAAGTATTTCCCCCGCGGTGCGAACTGGCTCATGTTCGGCCCGTCCGGCCCGCGGCGGCTGCGGCTGGCGGTCGAGCACCTCGCCCAGGTACGCGGCGGCATCTGCTTTTGCATCGATCTTGATCCCCGCTGGGTCATCCGTCTGATCAAGCAGGGACAGTTCTCGGTTCTGGAGGATTACAAAGATCATTGCATCCAGCAAGCTTTGACGATCCTGCGAGCCAACCACGAAATTAAGTGCATGTTCACCACGCCAAAGCTGCTGGAGTCTCTTTGCGAGAAGATTTCGCTGAAGAAGGCCGGCATCACAGGCATTTTTTGCGGCGGAACGGAAATGACGCGGCAGTTCCACCGCTTCGCCCGCGAGGAATTGCTGGAAGGCGCGGATTTCGTGCCTACCTATGGCAACACGCTGATGGGCCTGGCCTGCAACAAGCCGTTCGATCCGGCCGACGACTACTCGATCATTTATCATGCACCGCAGCCCCGGGCGGTGTTGCAGGTTGTCCAGCCCGATAACCCTTCCAAACTTGTCGAGTATGGGCAATGGGGCCGCGTGAGGTTGACCACGCTGACCAAAGAGTTCTTCGTACCCGGCTTCCTGGAACGCGACGAAGCGCTGCGTACGCCGCCCGTTCCCGCCTATCCGTGGGACGGCGTGGCGGACGTGCGACCATTCAAGAAACTTGATGTCAACGTTGTGGAAGGCGTGTATTGATGCTCGACGTCCCAATCCTCCGCGGCGGCCGTCCCTACCTGAGCAAGGAAACGCTCAACCTCGGCGACTATGCCACCGGCGAACCGATTGCCCGATTGAACCTTGCCAATCCGGGGCTGATCTCGCGCGATCTGCTTCGCGACGATTGGACTCCGCTGCAGGACTTGCGCGTCGGTGACATTCTGGCCATGCTCCGCAAGGCGGCCGAACATTTCATGACCGCCAGGCTGCCGGCGGGCGACCGCTTGCAATCGCCCGAGGAATTCGTCGCCGCACAATGTGCCACGACCGGTCTGCCGCAATCGCTTTGCCGCCAGAACATGGCAAAAGTCCGGTCCGCCATGCTCAATATGGAGGCCATTCTCGACGGCCTCACGGGCGGGCTCGATCTCGACGTGGTCGATGCGGGCTATGGCCTGCGCGACGGACACACCGTGAGCTACGCTCCCAAGGCCCGCCGCTTCGGCGCGGTGCTGCCGGCCAATTCGCCGGGCGTTCATGCCTTGTGGCTGCCGGCTATCGCCCTGAAGATGCCGCTCGCCTTGAAGCCGGGCCAGCGCGAGCCTTGGACGCCGCTCAGGATCATGGAATCGCTCCGCGCGGCCGGTTTTCCCGCCGAGGCGTTCGGCTTCTACCCTTCTGGGCACGATGGTGCCGGCGTGATTCTTCGGAAGTGCGGAGCGTCGATGATGTTCGGCTCGGGCGCTTCGGTGAAGGCGTGGCTTGGCGATCCGCGAGTCGAAATCCACGGCCCGGGCTATAGCAAAGTGCTCATCGGGCCGGACAAGGCGGAAGCGTGGCGGGACTATCTCGACCTGATCGTCACCTCGGTTTCCTCCAACGGCGGAAGGTCGTGCATCAACGCGTCGAGCGTGCGAACGCCGGCCGGCGGCCGCGAATTGGCCGCGGCGCTGGCGGAGCGGCTTGCCGCGCTCCGGCCGCGCTCCCGCGACGACGCGGAGGCTCTCTTGGCCGCGTTCGCCGATCCGACCACGGCCCGCGGCATCGACGCGGCCATCGAGCGCGGGCTTGCTCAAGGCGGCGCAGAGGATGTTTCGGCCCGTATCCGCGGCCCGCGGCGGCTCGTCGAGTTCGAGGGCGGCACCTACTTGCTGCCCACGGTGATCTACTGCGAAGACCTCGAGAACCCATTGGCCAATCAGGAATACCTGTTCCCGTTCGTCAGCGTGCTGGACGTGCCGCAAGCCGAATTGTCCGACACGCTGGGACCGAGCCTCGTGGTGACCGCGCTGACGGACGATCGCCGCCTTGAACGCGAGCTGCTCGGCCGGCCCGAGATCGGCCGCCTGAATCTTGGCCCCGTGCCCACGAGCGTCTTGCAGTGGGACCAGCCGCACGAAGGAAACATTTTTGACCATCTTTACCAGCAGCGAGCTTTCCAGAAGGAACGCTTCGCGGCGGCCGCCTCGTGAATTCCAAAGCACAGGGACTCTGCCTATGACCTCACGCTACGTTCGCAACCGCACGATAATGTGGATCATGTTTGTCGTGC
Source organism: uncultured Planctomycetia bacterium (assembly GCA_963707295.1). Taxonomy (GTDB): domain Bacteria; phylum Planctomycetota; class Planctomycetia; order Pirellulales; family Thermoguttaceae; genus JANXQG01. The sequence goes on along the minus strand of CAVPPL010000004.1, from coordinate 778,410 downwards.
TAGTCGTGCTGCACCACGACTTCTGGTTCTGGAACAGCCGCTGGCTGTGGTTTGGCTTCCTGCCGGTTGGCTTGGGCTATCAGATGTTGATTTCCCTTGCAGCCTCGGCGCTGTGGGGCTGGGCGGCGTTCAACGCCTGGCCGGAACATTGGGACGAAGTTACCGCTTCCGACCCGCTCGGCGGGCGTGCCGATGCCGGAGACGCATTCGACTGACCGCTGCCCCATCACCGCTCGCCACCTTTCCTCTAGCCACTTTCCTCTAGCCCCGTTGCTTTCGTGATACCCTTCTACATGATCTGCGGTTATCTGATCGTCCTGGTTGCCGTGGGCCTGCTGGGCTCCCGAGGCCGCAAGAAGAATTCGGCGGTCGATTTCTTTCTGGCCAGCCGCGCGTGCGGGGCCTTCCTGCTGGTGATGACCATCTTCGGCACTACGATGACCTCCTTCGCGCTGGTCGGCAGCACGGGCGAGGCCTACCGCCGCGGCATCGGCGTCTATGGGCAAATGGCGTCCTGGTCGGGGCTGGTCCATTCGGCTTGCTTCTTCATCATCGGCACCAAACTCTGGTATCACGGCAAGCGTTTCGGCTATACCACGCAAATCCAGTTCTTTACCGACCGCTTTCAAAGTCCCACGATCGGATTCATCCTCTTTCCGATCCTTGTGGGCTGGGTCGTGCCCTACGTCATCATCAATATTCTCGGCTCCGGCAATACGATTCAAGGCGTCACGGCGGGCGCGTTTCCATCGCTCTTTCCCACCGACTCAGCGGCCACCAGCGGCGGCATTCCGCCCTGGATCGGCTCGGCGATGGTCTGCATCACTGTATTGACTTATGTCTTCGGCGGCGGAATGCGGAGCCTTTCGGTTGCCAACGCCGTGCATGCCACCGTTCTCATACTCCTGGGCGGAGTGATCCTGTTTCTGGTCGTCGGCACCTTTTCGTTCGTTCGAGCTGACTCGCAGGTGATTCACGGCGCGGTGGCCGCCAGCGCGCTGGTTGCCAAGGAGCATCCGAATCTGCTCGTCCGCGGCGAAGGCGCGCACCCCATCGGCCAGATGGAATTCCTCTCCTATATGTTTGTGCCGCTGTCCGTCGGCATGTTTCCGCATCTCTTCCAACATTGGATGACGGCCAAGGACGTAAAGACATTCCGGCCGGTGGTGATTCTGCATCCGTTGTTCATCATGCTCGTCTGGGCTCCCTGCGTGCTCCTCGGAGTCTGGGCGTCGGTCGCTACGATCAAGGGAATACCCGTCATTCCCGCCAACCTGGATGAACCGAACAAGGTTCTCAGCATCCTTGTAAAGAAGCTTACCAACCCCACGGTGGCCGGCTTTTTGGGCGTGGGCATCGTTTCGGCAACGATGTCCTTGGACTCGCAATTCCTCGCGCTTTCCAGCATGTTCACCCACGACATCTTACTCCGCGCCTTTGGCGAAAAACGCCTCAACGATCGGCTGCGCATCCTCTTCGGCCGCGGCCTCGTCGTGGCGATCGTCTTATTGGCCTATCTCGTGTCGCTATTCGCTCCTCGGTCCGTCTACACGCTGGGGGTTTGGTGCTTCACGGGCTTTTCCGGGCTGTTTCCGCTCGTTTTCTCCGCGCTCTATTGGAGGCGCGTGACGAAAGCCGGGGCAATCGGGTCGATAGTCGCGGCCTTGGCAACGTGGGTCTACCTGTTTCACGAGTCAGGCTGGGGCGCGAACAAGGATTACCTGTTCCTCGGCATGTTGCCCGCCGCGGCGATCTTCGCCGCCTCGGCGGTAACGATCGTCATCGCATCGCTTGTTACGCGCCCTCCGGCCGCGGAAGTGGTCCAGCGATTTTTCCCTGCGGAGACGTAGCGGCCGCAACACTATTCCATCGTGAGGACGACGCGGAACCGCGCCTTGCCGCTCATCATCCGATCGTAAGCTTCGGCGACACGATCCAACGGGTAGCTTTCGTTCATCGAGCGCACGCCCGTCAGCACGCTGAAGGCCATCGTGTCCTGCGAGTCGATTGCCGTGCCGGAATACCAGCCTTTCACCGAGCGGCGGCCGCTGAGCAGAAAGATCGGCGAAACCTGCATCGATTCCGCCGCCCCGATCACGAGCATCGTGCCGTTCGCGGCCAGTCCGCCCGACACGGCGCTCATCGCCTCGCCGCTGGTGACCGTGGCCAGGATCACCTTCGCTCCGCCGAGCTTTTGAAGTTCCGCCGCTGGATCGGACGATTGGCTGTCGATGTAGTGGTGCGCGCCCAGCTTTCGCGCGAGCGCTTCCTTGTCTGCACCTCGCGCGATCGCCACGGTGCGAAAACCCATCTTCGCGGCATACTGTACGCCAAGATGTCCCAATCCTCCAAGGCCGTGGACGGCCGCAATATCGCCCGGCCGCGCCCACTGTTCCGCAGCGCGTTATAAGTGGTGACGCCAGCGCACATGAGCGGCGCCGCATCCGCCGCCGGCAAATCGTCCGGCACGACCGCCACCGCGATCGCCGGGGCCACCATGTATTCCGCATAGCCGCCGTCGAACGAAATGCCGGTAAACTGGAGCGCCACCGTGCAGGCAAAGAAGTCGCCCGCGCCGCACGCATCGCAATAGCCGCAATTGCCGCCGTGCCAGCCGACTCCGACGCGCTGGCCCGTTTTCCATTGCGCGACTCCGGCACCGACGGCATCCACTGTGCCGATCACCTCGTGTCCCGGAATTCGCGGATACTGCAAACCGGGCCAAAGTCCTTCCTTGACCATCGAATCGCTGTGGCAGACGCCGCACGCCTGGATCTTGATCCGCACCTGCCCAGCGGCGGGCTGCGGTATTTCACGCTCGACAATCTCCAATGGCCCGCCGGGCCGACTGACTTGTGCCGCTCGCATCTTGGACATATATTCCTCCAATCCGTTTTGGCAGTTCAAAAACAATCGTAGGCGTGCAGTTTGCGTCGGGCAAGTGCCTGGAAAGTGAAAAGTCGCACGTAAGACGTTTCCTTGATTGTTCGTACTTCCCCACGCAAAAGCGAATGCATAGGATACGTGTGTTCAAGAAACAACCTTCGCACTCGGAAGGGATCGCAATGACCAAAATCGCAGTCGTTTATCACACCACGTATGGCCACACCAAACTTCAGGCCGAGGCCGTTTTGTGCGGCGTACAAGGCGTCGCTTCCGTAACGGCCCAGCTTTACACCGCCGACGAAGCCACCGCCCGCATGGACGAACTTGACTCCGCCGACGCGATTATCTTCGGATGCCCGACCTACATGGGCAGCATGTCGGCGGGCATGAAATCGTTCATCGAGGCCGCCGCGAAAAAATGGTTCACGTCTGCCTGGAAGGACAAGATCGCGGGCGCCTTCACAAACTCATCGTCCTTCTCCGGCGACAAGTTCAACACGCTTGTTGGCCTAGTCGCCAACGCCATGCAACATGGAATGATTTACGTCGGTCTCGGCATGATGCCGTCGGCGAATCGGCCCGACGATATGAAGCAGATCGCCGGACCCGGGCCGGAAGCCCACAATCGCGTCGGCTCATGGATCGGGCCGATGTCCGCCAGTTTTCAAGTCGCTCCGCCCGGCGCGCGGTCAAAGGCGACATTGAAACGGCCGAATTGTACGGCCGCCGAGTAGCTGAGATCACGTTGCAGTTCGTTCGTGGAAGAAGCGCATAATTCGCGGCCCGAATCAATGGTCCGCCTGCGGGCATCCGCGCGAAAGACGCGATCGCCGTTTGACCGCTTATTGTCGCGGTCCAAAAAGTCCGTTGGTTGCGCCGTTGATTCCCCCCTCACAAGGCGGAAAAAACGGCCCAAAATGAGGTTGCCGGGACTCGAACCCGGGACCAACGGATTAAAAGTCCGTTGCTCTACCAACTGAGCTACAACCCCTTTGCGTTTTCCGAGGCTCGCGGCCGTCTGTTTCAACAGCGTTTCAACCAGCGGCGCTGGCCCCGAACACCGTCTAATTAGACACCACCCCGAACGACCAGGCAAGGGCGGGCCATCCGCTGTGAGTCTTTGGCCCCGTCCCATATTCGGCTCGTCGGCCGGGCCGTGACCGACGAGTGCGAGAGCGGCCCCAAAGACAAAAAGCGGGACGCCGACTTGCGGAGGCTTGCAGACTTGCTACAAGGTGGTTGCGTCTAAAAAACGCGGGTGCGACCGGCGCGGCCAACGTAAGCGAACGGCCACGACCCAGACCGTCTCTCTCGTGCTCCCCCACCATCGGATGATCTCGGTCATTTTCCCGATTTTTCCGGCGTGTGGAGGGCGTGTTCCCTGTAAATTGATAGCTTGGCCGCGAATTGCGCGCTCAACAAACCGGCTCATGGTCGGTTCGCGATCGCGGTCTGTGAACGGCATCGGCACCGCCGAAAGTGCCGCCCATGGCGGCCGAAAATGACATGACCCTCTCGGACTTCCGCTTCGTTTCAACCAGGCCGCCGCTGTCACTCTTCTTTACCACGCCGGCCTCCATCGCTGCGCTGAGGAACTTGCGGGCATCGTCGACAGTCGCCTGCTTCTGGGTTTCCTTACCGTTTGCTCCTGCAAGGGCGTCCAACATTCTGCTAATACGCCTTGTTTATCTCCACACCCTTGCTGGGGGCGTTATACATCCGCTTCAAGTTCTCCTGCTGCTGGCCTTGGAAGCTCTTATTCTGCTGATATACGTTCTCCAGTAGCTGCCTCTCTTGCGACATCGGCTTTTGCGCTGGCTCGCGCCGGCTTGGGCTGGAGGCGCATTCGCGGCCGGATAGGCGGCCGCAGACGGTGCTGCCGCTGGCGCTGGCGGCGCGGGCGGGGCCAGATCCATCGTGCCGCGGAAGAACGCATACCGCGACGGCTCCACGCGGGCGATCACCGTCGATTGCCCGTGGATGCCGTCGGCCACGAAGACGCCGCGGAGATCGGTCGTGCCGTCGACGAAATCGTCGTTGCGGCTGCCGATCACTTTTACTTGGACATTGTGAACGTAATGGTCCGCCTTCACGTCCTTTACGGTGGTTCGCACGCGGCCGCTTACGGGGTCTTCCTGAATTTCCACGGCCAGAGGCGTGACGAGCACCAGGCCGCTGGCGTGCAGGTCCTCGCCGCGGGCGACGACCAGATACGCGCCTTCTTCCTTCAGCGGCAGGGCCAGCTTCGTCGTGCGGTCGCGGTAGTCGTTGCCGTCGCCCAGCTTGACGCTCGTTTCGTGCAAGGGGCGGATGCCGGCCAGATTGATCTGCGCGATCCCGCCCAGGTTGCGGCGGAGGAGGCTGAACTTCATCAGGTCGATGCGGTAGACCTTCACGTCAACCGAGGGGATGTTGCGGAACTTCAGTTCCACCTCGGCCGCATCGCCCGGTTTGACCGTGGCCACTTCGGGCAGTTCGATCGACTTCCGCAGGAAGTAAGAAATGGCTTCCTTGGCGTCGGCAAAGCGGTCCTCGACGCGGCGATACTCGCGGATGGCGGCAGCCGCCTCGCCGAGGCCGTGATGGATCTGGCCGAGGATGTAAATCGCCTGCCACTTGTTCGGGCTATCGATCTCGCGTCCGCTCGACTTTTCGACGTGCTTCCAATCGGCCACCTTGCGGCACATTTCCAAGGCCGCCTGGTGCTTGCCTTCGGCGAATTCGCAGTAGCCGATGATGTACCAATAGCTGTCGACGAGATCGCTCTTCTCGTAGCGCTTGGCGTATCGCCCGCAGGCGGTGGCCGCCTCGCGATAGGCCTTCAGGTCCAACAGCGTGCCGGCCGCGGCGAAGGCCGCCTGATCGGCCGCCGGGTCGTCGGGCCAAGCGGTGAGGAAGCTCTCCAGCATCGTCCAGCCGCGGCGCAACAAATCGACCTTGTTGACCTTCGCTTGCCGCAGCTTGGCGTCGCCGGCCGCCTCGGGGGCCTTGGCGGTGACCTGCTGGGCGAGACTATAGGCGGCCGCGGCGATGTAGCCTTCCGGCGGATAGTTCCGGAGGAGATTGCTCATGGTTTCCACGCTCCGCAGCAGCTCGCCCTGCGAATCGAGGAAGCCGGCCACTTCGCTCTCGCGGCCAAAATTGCTCTCCACCGTGGCGCGGAAGACGAGGTAGCTCCGCTCGTACTCGCCCATCTCGTGATACGCCGCGCCGACCTTGACGATCTTGGCAAACGATACTTCCTCGTTGGGCCACTTCTCCTTGACGATCTCGAAGTAATGGACGATCTTGCTCGGCGGACCGATCTCCAAGTGAAGGTCGAGCAGGGTTTGAACTGCGTCTTTGTAGATGTCTTGCCGAAGGTTCCAGTTGTCAACCAGATCGGTCAAGTAGGTCACTGCGGCGGACGCGCTCGTAGTACCGCCTTTAGGCGGCGTTCCTGGAAGACCGGCTGAAGCCGGGACTACGAACGGTTCCTTCTTCGCCGCCAACCGCTTGCCCAGCTCGTAAAGCTCCTGCGGCGTGAGGCGATAGGGATCGGCCGATTTCGTTCCTTGCGGCAGCACGGCCAGTTCCTTCACTCCGGCAACAAGGAGCTGCTCGGGGCGGTAGGCATTGCGGACGGTCGTCGGCGCAACGCGATAACTGCCGGGCACGTAGCCGTAAAGCTCATAGTGAATCGTGCCCAAGCCGGTTCGGCTGCCGACGTAGAAAGTGATTTCGCCGGGACCGATCTCGAAGCGCTCGAACGGCCCGATGACCGATTTCTCGATGACCGTCGTCCCGCTGGGGATCGGCTCGGTGACGACAAGGTACTCCTGCCGCTCCTCGGGCACGTTCCAATTGTTCCTCGAAAGATTGATATCGACCATGCTGCGGCGGCCGACGGGAAGCTGCTTCAAGTCATTGCGGAAGGTCTGATAGCCGCCTTCCAGCACGCCGAAACCGCGCGGGATCTCGCGGCCGTCAAGCTCCAGCGGGGCCGGCTCGTAGTAGCGCGTGACCCGCCAGTCGTTGGTCGTGCTCTTCAGCTTGTCGGCCGGCACGAATCCGCCGAGGATGCACTGATACGTATACTGCCCGCGGCCTTCGATCTGGAAGTTGACGCGCTGCTTCAAAGTAGCAGGCACGCTCCGCGTGCCGTCCGCTGCCTTCAATAGCTTCCGCGGCACGTCGATTGTCTGGCTGCCGGCGGCCGGGTCGATATCGAGCGCCTTGACGCGCACGTCGTTGACGAAGACCGTCAGCTTATACCGCTCGCCCTGGAATCGGTTATCGGCGAACCAGCGGCAGAGGGCCAGCGCGGCAGGGCCGGTCGCTTTTTCCGGCGACCAGCGGTTGCCCGTGCGATGGGCCATGAGCCAATCGACCAGCTCCTTGGCCTTGGGCGATTTCGAGCCGATATCTTCCAAGCCCAGCGCATAGAGCGCCCGCAGTTCGGCCGGCGAGCCGCTCCACGGCAGCACACCCTTGGCCGAATCGCGGCGGGTGGCCGTGTCGTCCAGGTTTCGCTTCTCCAAGAGATCGAGAATCTCCTTGGCGGTCGCCTTGCGGTCCATCGCCGCGAAGCTCAGGGCCAGGTGGGCGAGAGCGGCCGAGGAGAGCGAATTGCGGTCGCGATAGAGCCGGTTCGCCAGGGCGAAATCGCCTTGCCCGGCCGCGGCCAGCGCGTGCAGCAGAATCGCTTTGCTCTCGTAGTCGGCGTTGTCGGTGGCGGCCGACTGGTTGCGCAGGTAGCCGAGGGCTTTGTTGTAAGTGTCATCGGACACGACGTAACCGGCCTGGCGGATTAGCGTGAGCGCCCAGACGACGCGGCAGCTTGCATAGCGATTGCTCGCCGCGCCGGGCGTACCGGTCCAGCTCCAACCGCCGTCGTCGTTCTGCGCGGATAAGAGCAGGCTGATCGAACCGCGGATGCGGCTATCGAGCGCCATCGCCTCGGGGCCGCCCGAGTCGCGGCCGCCGCCCAAGACTTTTTGCAATCCCAACGAGGCCATCGCATCGCCGGTGGCCGTTTCCAGTCCGGAGGCGAGCCGGCCGACTTCCATCTGGCACCACGGCGCGGGCGCGAGCACGATATCCAAGAGGCTCCGCTGCACCGTCGGGCCGATGATGATCTGCATTGCGGCCGATTCGGCGGGCATTCCTTCCGGCGCTTCGACCCAGACGGTTTGGTCCGACGTGCCCGAACCGCTGGCGGCGCGGAAGACCGGCACACCGTAGGGTTTGAGCGGGATGGAACGCACCACGGTGTCTTCGTGCCCGGCCGCGCGGACGAGGAGTTCAAATTGCGCGTCGGTTGTAGGTTCCTCCTGCCGGGAGGAACTACTGTGGTCCGAATCAGTGGGAGCTTCGGCATCTTCCGTGTTGGCACCCGCATTAGTCCCGCTCGGCAAGCGGGACCTACCTGACTTCAACTCCACCTTGAAACTCACCTCCTCCAATCCCTTGCTCTTAACGTCGATCCGCCGCGTCTCCTCGACCTTCCGCCCGCCGATCGTGGTCTTGAGGACGACTTCGATCGTGCCTTTTTCGACGGCGTCGTTGTGAACTGTAACGGGGATTTCGGCCGTGTCGCCGTCGGTGAAGGCCAGCGGCAGTTTGATCTCGCCGAAGAGGTCTTTCTTCACGACCAGGTCGTCGGTCGCCTCGCCGGCCAGCGTTTCCGCCGTGAGGCCCTGGGCGAGGAGTTTCCAGGCGGTCGAGCGTTCGGGCACGGTCAGAGTGAGCGTGGTCTTGCCGCCGGCGCCGGTGGTAACGATCGGGTTCCAGTAGCCGGTCTCTTGCGGCAAAAGCGCGGAGAGCAGGATCGCGCCCGTGGCATTGAACTCGGCGGCCATCGCCGCGGCCTTTTTCTGGTCGAGCTCGCCGTTATTGCCCAGGCGGACGCTGCGGAAGTTGCCCGAGTTGTCAACGCAAAGGACGGTGCTGTTGCCCGCCGCGACGAGGCCGTTGAGGTTATCGGCGTTGTAGTTTGCGCCGCCGGAGAAGGTATTGCCGCCGTTAAGCGTTAGGAAGCCCGCGCCGTTTTTCGCGAACGATTGGTTATCGTCACCGGGCACAATGTCGATGCTCGAAGTGTTGGCGGTCAATTCGCCACCGTTCAGGTCGAATGAGCCGTTAAAGCTCAAGTTCAAAGTGCTTACGCGCGATTGTGCCGCTTGCTGCCCGCCGGCCTGCTGAGCGCATCGTCTAATCCGTTCCGCCCCCGATTGTAGCCTCGTCCCAACGTCTGAAAACTGCGGATGGTGTTGGTGCCGAGGGCGGCGCCTCCACCTATCGTTAGGACAGTGCCATCGGGGGCAGTCTTTTGCACCAATGAGTCAACGTAGAGGCCGGGAACCGCCGCCTCGTCAACCTCACCGAGATCAAGTCGTTCGGTACTACTCGATGACTCCAATAACCGATCCCTCAAGAGGCTTTCGCGAACCATCTCTCTCTCCCGCCGGGCCGCCATGTCGCCCATCGCCGGGCCATCGGCGGGAGTCGTCGATGCCACCGCGATCGCGGCCTTCCGGCTTTCTTCTTCCTCTTTGGCGATCTCCTCGCGGTCCTTCTCCGCCAGCAGCCGCGGATTGATCGGCTGCGTGGCGGGGCGGTAGTTGAAGGTGATGCTCGACGTGCAGCGGACGGCCGGCTGCCGCTCGCCGCCGCGGAAGAAGTTGCCGATCGAGGGCAGCGGCGAGGCGAACCGCTCCAGGAGCGACTGCTCGACCATCGCCAGGCTCAATTCGGCCGCCACCGGCCGGCCCTGCGGATCGGTCGTGGTGATCGTCACTTCAATGTCGTCGCCGGGGCGGACCCGCTCGGTCCCCTCTCCCTTTGGGAGAGGGTTAGGGTGAGGGCTTTTCCGCTTGACCGCGATCTTGATGCGCAGGTCGCGTTCGACCGTGAAGGGGCTCGTGGAAGTATGGAAGCGCACGATCGGCCGCTTGGATTTGTAGGGTGGGACAAGCTCGCTTCTAGCGAGCGCCGGCTCACCAGTTCCGCGCGATGGTGGGCCGGCGGTCGCTGAGGCTCCCTTGTCCCACCCTACGGCGTGCTCCGGGTCCGTCATTACCGCGACGGCCAGCTCGAAATTCGGCGCGAGCGCGGCGGTCATGGGAATCTCCAGCTTGTTGGCGCCGGTCTTCAGTTCGACGAGCCGGTAATCCAACACGCGAGCGCCTTGATAGGTCACGAGCGCCAGTGCCGGCGCCTCCCGCCAGAAAAGCTCGACGCCGGCCGTGTCGCCGACCTTGTAGGTGTGCTTGTCGGCCAGGATTCGCAGCCGCACGAGATCGTCCTCGCCGCTGATCTGCACGGACGATTGCCCTGAAATCGGGTTCTTGAAGCGGTCAATCGCCTCAGCGCGGAGGAAATAGACGCCGCCCTTGTCCAACTTGAGCGTCTGCCGGGCCTTGCCGTCGGCGGCCGTGGTCAATTCATGTTCCTCGACCGGCCGCTCACCGATGCGGCCATTGACCACCGTACGCTCCAGCACCTTGAGCGTGAGCTTCTGAGCGAGCGGCTTGTTCTCCGCGTCGCGGACGTTGATGGTGGCCTCCAGCGACTCGCCCGTCACGTAGACTGGCCGCACGGTGCTCACGCCAATAGTAAAACCTTGCGCGGCCAAGATGAAATTGACTTGCGTGTTGACGTTGCCTTCGGGCATTTGCACGACGAGCGGCAGGACCTGCGATTCGCTGTACTCGCGCGTTTCGAGCTTAAACTTGACCTCGCCCTTGATGTCGGTCTTGGCCGTCTCGAAGCGGTCGCCGGAGAGCTGATAGCGGATTTCGCGGCCCACGACCGGGGCGCCGTAGTAGAACTCGGCGCGGATGGTGCCCTCGATCGGCTCGCCGCGATAGTAGACCCGTCGCGGCGTATCGACCACCAGGCGGATCGGCTCAAGCTGGTACTCGTGGACCAGGAACGTACCCTGGAAGTTTTGCGTGCCGTTGTCGTGCGTCAGCACGCGATACTGGCCCTGCGGGCTGTCGGGCGGCAGGACGAAGTGGACATGGAAGCTGCCGAAGGCGTCGAGCTTGACTTTCTCCTGGCGGATCGGGCGGTTGCGGGCGTCGAAAACCTCGACCGTGTAGGCTTTGTCCTTGTCGATCACGAAGGCGTCATTCGCCGCGCGGCGGAGGCAGCCGCGGATGTTCACGAGCTGCCCAGCACGGTAGGCAGGGCGGTCGGTATAGATATAGGCCTTGTCGGTCAGGCCCTGGGCCACGCCGACGCCTTGGAGGTTGACGAGGTTCGAGGCGACGTTGCCATCGATGAAGGCGAAGACGCGGACGTTGTCGGTGTTGAGGGGCTTTCCGGAGGTTTCGGCGGGAGCGGCGGGCTGGCTGGCGACGGTCGCGGCCGGCTCGGCCGATGGAGTTGCGGTTGTCGTCGGACCGGATGAATCATTCGATGCTGACGGCGCCGGGGCGGGAACCGCCTGCTGCGGCAGTGTGGGCTGCTGCGGTTGAGGATAGCTCGGGGCCGTCTGCGGGACCGGCGGCGCGTTGGGTTGGACTGGTTCGGTTATCGGGGCGTTGATTCCGCCTGAAGGCGGTACTACGAACGCACTGGTCGCGGGAAAGTCCTTGTACGCCTTCTGAAAAACACCATGCTCGTCGGTCGTCCCTTCGCCGATCACTTCGTGGCCGTTGGAAATGAGCAGATGCGCGCCGGGCCACGGCTTGCCGGTGAGCATGTTTTCGGCGAAGACGAAGACCTCGTCGCGCGAGCTTTTCACGATCACGTCGAGGTCACTTTGCATGACCATCGTCGTCGCCTCCAGCGCCTTGCTGCTTACGGTGACGGCCATGACGCCGCGCTGCGCTGGAGTACCGACTTTAGCCGGATTTCCGCTCAAACCGCCTAAAGGCGGGACTCCAACGGGGATCTCGCTCTCCATCTCCTGGTGCTTCGTATACTTCGGCACCTTGAATTCGAACGTCTGGTCGGGATCGATCAGAGAAATATCAAGTCCTTCTACACCGCGGGCGAGGTGCATCTTACGAAAATAGGTTTCCAGATCGACCTTGTAGACGCGGACCGTCACCGACTCGACGTTGCGGCTCACGAGCTTTAATTTCGGCGTCTCGTCGCTGCGGAAGACGCGTTCCGTGGAAACGGTCATCGTCTTGGCGGTGAGTCGGGCGGCGGCCTGCATGGCGCGGCCTTGGGCCGGGCCCCAGGTGACCTTGCGATATTCCTCCAGGGCCTCTTCCAACTTGCCGAGTTTCCGCTCCAGCGTGTCGGCAATGAGATATTGGGCCAGCGACGCCGGACCGGTGCCCGGATATTTAGAGACCAGCTTTCGCCAGCCGGCAATCGCGTCGTCCCACTTCTCGGCGGCCACGTTCTGCTGGTTCATCGCCAGGAGGATTTCCGGATTCCGTCCGTCCAGCGGATATTTGGCCAGGAACTCGGCGAAAAGCTTGTTGGCCTCGGCGTATTTCTTGGCGACAAGCTGCTCGGCCGCCATAGCGTATTCGGTTTCGACGATTTGCTGCTGCACGCTGCTCCAGGCGCGTATGGGCCGGATATTTGCCAAGGAAATCGCGCCAGGCAGTCAGGGCGTTCGCGAAATCCTTCTGCGAGCGATAGGCGACGCCCAGCATGTTCTGGGCGTCGGGCAGTTCCTTGCAATCGCGGCAATGGGCGTCGGAGAGGAAGTCCTTCACGCGCTGTGACGGCATCGGTCGCGCGGCCGCGGTTGAGATAGCTTTGGGCGATTTCCAGATGTGCTCGGCCCGCGTTTTGTGCGTGGGGAAGCGTTCCAGGAACATCTTGAGCGCGGCCGTGCCGAGGTTCAGTTGCTCGTCGTTTTGCGGGTTGGGGATGTTCCAGGTCCGCGAGAGATCGAACTGGGCATCGGCCACGCGAGGCAACTGCGGCTTGTCAACATACTTGGCGAGCAAGTCCTGCCAGACCCGCCGGGCTTCGCGGGAATTGCCTTCGGCCAGCCGGCAAGTGCCGAGTGCGCCAGCGGGCTTCAATGCCCCAGGGATGCGACGCTTCGTAAGCCCAGTTCGGAAATGAGACAGTTTTTCCCGAAGGTTGCACGGGATCGGCATGGTCTTTGAGAAACTTCTCGAACTGCGCGGCCGCTTCGCCGAACCTGTTCAGGTTTTGCAGGCACTCGCCAATGTGAAGTTCGACCTCCGCTTGCGTTTCCGGCTTCGCGCCGGCATCGAGTCGCCTTCTTGTAGAACTCCAGCGCCTTAGCATAATCGGGCTTCTGCTCTTCCTTCGGCGGCTTGAAGTAGGTGTCGGCAAATTCCAGATAGATGTCCGCAAGCTGCTGTTTCCGTTCGCTGGAAAGAAGATACTCCGCCTCGGCGCGATAGATCAGTTCCGCGCTGCGGAAGTCGCCTTTGCGGGCGAGCGAGACCGCCTTGGCAAAACGGACGCGGCGTGCCCAAGGGCTCTTGGGATACTGCTTGGCGAAGTCGTCGAAGACCTTGATGACGTCGTCATACTTGCCGTCCAGATGCAGTGCGCGGCCCTTGAGATAGGTGAGGTAGTCGCGCGGAGCGTTTTTGTCTTTGATGGCTTCGTCGATCGCCTTCACGGCGTCGGCATAGTGGCGGTCTTGCATCGCCTCGCGGATGTTATCGGCCACCAGCGGGGTGTCGGCTGACGGCTTGGCGGCATCCTTTGGCGTGTCCGCGGCCGAGGCTGTTGGGACGAAGGAAAGAACGAGGGATAGAGATATGATCGTGCCAAAGAGCGTTTTCATGGCGAGACTCCCAGGATAGGTAGGTCCCTCTTGCCGAGAGGGACTATTGCGCCGTTTTTTTCTGTGCGGCATTTTTTCGAGCGATTGGACACTTTCCGGCAGTTTTGGACACAAAAGTCCCTTCCGGCAGAAGGGACCTACAGCCGGCGGAATCGTCCCAAGTCCTTGCAATATAATAGCTTACGAGCCGAAGGCAAACGCGGGCCGCAGATACCAGCGCAAGACAGCCGTAGCTTGGACTGCGCAAGCGAGGGAGAAAGTTCCAGTCAATAATCAACTGCCAGAATCGCGTCAAAGGCGCTTGTTGCTCCGGCGGGGCAGACCGGTCTTCAACCGGCATGGTGAGAATGGGTTGTGTTGTAGGCGCGGGGCAGTTGGCTAAACTGCCTGGCAGGCCCGGCAGGTTTGCCAAAACTGTCAAGCAGATTGGCAATCTGCTCGACGCTTACTTGGCCACGATTTCCAGCGGCATGGCGGGAAGCATGCCAACGCTGACGCGCCGTTTAGGCGGGTTCGGCCGGCCGGGCTGCGGATTGGGCGTCCGTACGACGAAGGCCTCGACAATCGCGTTGCCCTCCCAGCCCGGCCTGAGCTTCTCCGCATCGGCACGCAAGGTGACGTCCATGCCAACGTTGGTAAACGTGGTCCTCTGGATGGAAAGGCCCTCGGGCGGCTCGCTGAGCGTATACCGCAACATTCGGACCATCGAGCCGTGCGCCCGACAAAGTGCAGCACGGCGACGCCGCCGGAAGGCAGCTTCACCGTCTGTGCATCGTGCGGCGCAAGCATCACGCTGCCGCGCCCGCTGCCGATCGAGGCCACCAGCCATTGCTGGGCGGGCACGAGATGATAGTAGTAGAAGGCCTGCATCATGTCGTCGGCCGGAACGGCCGCGCGGCGGACTTCGAGGCCTTGGATCGTCGCCCGGCCTATCATCGTTAGCGCGACGGGCGGCTCGTCGGGAGCAAGGGGTGCGCTCAACGTGCAACGGACCTTTTGTTGGCCGGCGGGGATCGTGGCGCCGCTGAGACGATAGCCGGCCGGAGCGTCTTTTAACTTCAATTCGATGGGGCCGTTAAAGCCGTCCCGCCGCAGGGCATGAATGGTGATCGGCGCGGCCCCGCCCCCCCGGACGTTGACACTGGAGGGAACGATACGGAGGTCGAAATCGGGCTGTGGCGGACTGATCCGCAAGCGGTAGCCGTACTCGGGGCCGCCCTGCCGTTGGGCATCGTAAAGATGAAGATTGTAGGTGCCGGCGGCGGGCAGCCTGGTTTTGAGATAACTGTCGGCATGATGGGTGATCAGGCCGCACGCGGGGTCCTCGCAGTCATCGTTGAAGGCTAGTTGCGTGCCCGCGGCGTCAGTCAGTCTGAGCACCGAATCAAACGGGGAACCAAGCCGCCGCGCATTGACCTCCGCGACGACCTCTTGCCCGGCCTTGCCTTCGAAGCGAAAAACGTCGTGGTCCCCGGGCCGATTGATGCGGCCATTGATGATGATAGGCAGCGTCACCAATTGAGCGTGCTCGGGCGAGTCGTTCGGCTCTTGCTCGACGCATTCCGGCAGCGCGTCCCAGGCGAAGGACAAATCGTTCAACAGCTTGCGCTCGCGATGTCCGGCGAGCATGTCGGAGCCCACCGATTTGCGCGAGTCATCTGCCGTGAGGCTTGTGAAGGGCAAGTTCCAGCCTTGGACTGCCACTTCCACGACCGTGCCCGCTTTGCCGCCCAAAGGAAACATGTCCGTCGCGTAGGGCAGTTCGCCAATAGCCATGCGGTAGACGAAATCTTCGCGGCCGCGGAAGACCGAGTCGTGGATTTCGACCGTGTACTTGCCGTCGTGAAGCACTTCGTAGGAGAGCACTGGATCGGGGTGGAAACGGAAGTTGGCGGCATAGGCCAGCTCCGCGCCGTGCTCATCGCGGAGCGTGACCGCGGCCTGGAACCAGCCGGGCACTGCGTCGGCGATGTAAGGCATCAGTTGCTGTGCGCTGACGGCGATAACCAGGTGTTGACCTTTCTTCGCCCTGAAGCGATAGCGGTTGACCTGGCCGGAGAGGATCTGGCCGTTGACAACGGTCGGCAGTTCGACGTCGACCGTCGGCTGCGAAGGAGGCTGCGCGGGACCTCGGGCGCGGAGCTGTGCAAGCGGAACGCGCGGCGGTGCATCGTCGTTATCGACCCGCTTATTGACGACTTCGGCAAGATTGCCGATCTGGAAGACCAGCGGATTGCTCAGGCCGGCAGGTGTTTCCAACCGCAACTCACGGACGCCGGGCTTTGCATCGGAGGCGACGGTGGCCTGGAGCACGGCCGTCTCCGCGATCGCCGGTACGGGAGGCCGAGCAACGAATTTCGCCAGTTTCTTGCGGATATCGACGATCATCTGCTCCTCCTCGTTGGAGAGCATAATCGGCCGGCCGAAGCCCGCCATCGACCGGTTGGCTGGTGCGGCCGGTTTCGTCACGGGTTTGGACGCGGACGTATCGTCCGGCTTGCTTATTGAGCTATTCGCCGCCTTTGCGCCCGGCTTTGCAGCGGTTGCGGCCGAGCCCGGGTACTTTTTTTCCATCAGCATGCGGAGCTTCTCCCGCAGTTGATTGGCCTGCATCTGGTTCATCGGCTTGATAAGCTGGACCACCTTGACGCTCACGCCCGGCCCGGAGACCTGCGCGTAATCAACGCCGTCGAGGAATTGGCCGCCGACACGGATTTCGAAAGTGCGGCCTTGCTGCCCTCCAGCGGGGAAGACGTAGCCCACGTGCGGCGTCTGCTGGGCAAGTACGGCGGCGGTAGTCAGGAGTGCCGCTGGAAACGCGAGGAGAGAAAGATGTCGGTTCATGACTCGGTCTCGACAAACGATACCTATGCGGAACGGCCTCTGTGGCGTTCCATTCGTGATTATGCCATTTTGTCCCAGCAGTTCATTCGATTTGAACGGCCGGCGCTTGATTTCGGAACGCCACAGAGGGCGTTGGCTACAGTGTTCTACATAATCTCCCTCAAGCGGCCGGCCGAGGGAACCTTGTCCTCCGGCGCGGGTGTGACGTGGGTCACCAGGCCCAGCGGGTTCGGCAGCGTGGCCGCCGTGTCAACGCCCAGCAACTCGTACATGCTGCCGATCATATCGCAAGGATAGACCGGGCGGTCCTTCACCTCTTCTCCCTTGGCGTTCGACGCCCCGACGACGTGGCCGCCCTTAAATCCTCCGCCGGCCACCACCGCCGAGAAGACCTTGCCCCAGTGCTGCCTGCCGCCGTTCCAGGGGGCCTCCCAAGAGACTTTGGGCTGGCGGCCGAACTCGCCCGTCCACCAGACGATCGTGCTCTCCAAAAGTCCGCGGGCGGAAAGATCTTGCAATAGGCTGGACATGGCCTTGTCCATCTCAGGCAGCTTGCGGCGCATGACCTGGAAGTTGTCCTTGTGAGTGTCCCAGCCGGGATAGTTAATCGTGATGTACGGCACGCCGCACTCCACCAGTCGCCGGGCCAGCAGGCACGAAGCCCCAAAGCGGGTACGTCCATAGCGGTCGCGCAGATCGTCCTTCTCCTGGCTCAAGTCGAATACCTTGCCGGCGTCGCCGAGGATGAGGTCGTAGGCCTGTCGATCGGAATCTTGCAAGCCCGCCAGCCGCGGGTCGTCGCGATCGGCATGCTTGAGCGTGTTAAGCTCTTCCAACAGCTCGCGACGGGCCTTTTGCCGCTGCTCGGAAACGTTTTGCGCGACAACGCCTTCAACGACGAAGCGGCCCTGCGACGGATCGCCGCCGGTTGCGAACGGCTTGTAGCGGATGCCAAGAAAGCCGGCCTCGTCGAAGCGGCCCTGCGGTTCGGTGAGGACGATATACGGCGGAATCAGCCCCTTGTAGCCGGCGTCGCGTCCGCGGAAGAGCGAGACCACGGCCCCGGCCGACGGATAGACCTGCCGATCGCCCGGCATGCGGCCGGTCTGCGTGGCGTAGGCGGCGGTCTCATGGGCGAAAATGTTGTGCGTCATGCTGCGGATGATCGAGTATTTGTCGGCCGCCTTGGCTAGCTCCGGCAGCAGTTCGCAGATGCGGACGCCGTCGATCTTTGTTGCGATCGGCTTAGTTAGGGGACCGCAGTAATCGTTCCCAGCGTCCGGCTTGGGATCGAAGGTGTCCAAGTGCGGCGGGCCGCCCCACATCCAGATTTGGATCACCGACTTGGCCTTGGCCTTGGGAACGGGCTTCGTCTCGGCCGCTAGCCCCGCAAGTTCCAATCGACTGCCGAGCACTAGGCCGGTCGTGCCCGCCAGAATCCGGCAGGCCGCTACGCGACGTGAAATTTGTTTTGGTTGACTTTCGTTGTTCATGGCAGCGTGCCTTTCTGTAGAGCCGTAGCGTGGACAAGCGACGGGGCACCCGCTTGCGGTTCGGCGAGCGCAGGACTTGTTGGCCCCACCCTACGATCTAATGTCTATGCATAAACTCCGCGCTGTTGATCAACGCCCAGGCCAGGTCGATGGCCGCCTCGCGGCGATTGCCCCCGGGCGCGTTGAATCGGCCGCGGAGGATCTTCATCTCGTCCTCCGTCGGAAAGCGAGAGAGGATAGTCAGGTACAAGCTCTCGACGATCTGCACCGGTCTCCGACCGCTGGTGAGAATCTCCTGGATCCGCGGACCCTGCTCCAGCTTCTTTTGAATATGCGAGGAATTCAAGAGGTGCAGCCGCTGCGCCGCCGTGACCTTGTTGTTCCGCTCCGATTCCATGCCCGTGTCCCGCGGCGGCCGGCCGAACGTTTCCAGGAACGGGCTTGTAATGCTGCCGTCGGGCAGAGCAATCGAGCGATATCCCTCGGGCAGGAAGGTGTACGGCTCGGGGATCGCGCTGTTGTACTTTTCCGTCGTTCCAGTCACCTGGCAGAGGGCGTCGATCAGCACTTCGGCATCCAGGCGGCGAAGCGGATAGTAGGCGAAGTTCGCCTCCGCCTGATAACTCTTGTCGCGAACAATTGATGAAAGCTGATAAGTATTCGAGTTGAGGATCAACCGATAAATGTGTTTCAAGTCGTAATGCGACGCGACGAGTTCCTTCTCCAGATACGCCAGCAAATCGGGGTTGCTGGGCGGATTGTCCGGGCGGATGTCGTCCGGCTCGTGGATGATGCCGCGGCCGTCCAGCCAGCACCAGATGCGGTTGACGATATTCCGGGCGAACCACGGGTTGCCGCCGTCGATCAGCCAGTCGGCAAAGACCTCGCGGGGGTCGCGGTCGGGCGGAATGCGGGCAGGCTTGCCGTCGGGATAGATTGCCGTCTGCCCACTCGTACCGTCTTTACCCGCATTGGCGGTTGGATCGAAATAGACGATCTCCTCCTTCCACTCCTCGGTCGATTTGTAGCCGATCTTGGAAAAGAAGACCGCCATGCCGGCCAGCCGCTCCTTGGGCCACTTCTCTGCCCGTGCGCCCATCAAGGCCAGGGCGACCGACTGGGCCACGGCCTGCGGCTGGCGGCTTTGGATCGCGCGGTAGAAGTTCACCGACGGCGCGCGGAAGTTGCTGCCGCTGGCGGTGAGCAACTCGCGTACGAAGCGGTCGTAGGGCTTATTCTCGCGGATCGACGTGCGGACCCAATGATAGTAGGCCTGTGCCGCATTGGGCCAGAGATTGATGGGGAACTCGGCCTTGATCCGCAGCAGGTCGCTCCACTCCATAGCCCAATAGTCGGCCCGTTCGTCGCGCTCCAGGATGCGATCAATGAGCTTGCGTCGCTTCTGTGGATCGCGGTCCGAAAGGAACTGCCGAGCCTCGGTCGCAGTGGGCAGCGTGCCGATCACGTCGAGAAAGACGCGGCGGACGAACACTTCGTCGGAGCACAATGGCGCGGGCTGCACGCCAAGCTTCTTGAGCCTGGTGAAGACCAACTCATCGATCTTGCTCGCCGGGACAACCGTTCCTGGGATCTCGAATGGCCGCACGGCCTGGACCGTAGCCGGATCGGCTGCGAGCACGACAGCCATCAAGGCGGTGGCAAAGGAAGCTGTGGTCATTTGAAGTCTCCGTAAGGCGTGGTCAATCGCGGCGTGGACGTTTCGTCGTTTAACTCAGAGCCAGCGGCGACGGCAACCGGAATGGGACTTCCCGCCGTCGCCGCGACCCGCGGCGCGGGTGCATCGTCCACGTTAAACGACGGCGCCACAGCAATCCGCGAGAACGCCATGCCCTCGATCTCCACCAGCAGTTCCTTGCGGCATACATCGGCAATTGCGTAGGTCGTCGGCACGCCGCACAACCGCCGCTCGTACACGGCGCGCACCGCCGCGTAATCTTCCGGCCGCTTGATGTAGACGCGGGCCAGTCCCAGGCTGGCCAGCGAAGAGCCCAGGCCCGGCAGACCGTTGCGGGCGAGATTGTCCTCGGCGATCAAGGCGTCGATGTTGTTCAGCGCCTCCTCGGTTTGCCGCACGGCATCGCCCGTATGGCGCGTGCGGGAATCGGTGATGCTTGCCGTGCCGGAGATGAAGATCGTCGTGAACGTGCCGCAAGAAAGGACCATCGCGCGGGAGAATTTGGGGCTTTGCAGACTGTACTCGGCCGAATAGTCGCAGGCAGCCGTTTGCCGCGGGTTTTCCAGCGGCACGGCGCGAATGTCGTCCCGATCGGTTACCACAGCGATCGCGCTCATCGTCACGCTGCGGCCCGCCGTGCCGATGCCGGTGCTCCCGGGATAGGAGCGAAAATGCACGTTTTGGAAGAAATCGGTTCGGGCGCGGTTGAACTCCTGGTAGCGCTGCCGAGGTCCGTCGTCGTCGAGAATTCCGCCGAGGTAGAACCACGTCCGCACGACCTGGCCGAAATGCACGCCGACGCTGCCCAAGAGGCGGCACACTTCATGCAACTCGCCGAGCGCCGCGTGGTAGATTGGCCGATTCTCTGTCTGCGGACCCGTCATGGTGCAATGCACCCAGGCGATTCCGTTGTGCCGGGCGATGACGAGTTCTTCGCTCACTCGCTCGATTTCGACTTCGCCTCGCCCTTGGCCGACGCCGAGGGCCTCAATCGCCAGCAGTTTTCCGCCGCAAGGCGGCTGGGGAATGTAGCTGATCGCCGGCAACTCGCTGCCGTAAAACTCGCGCATCAACCGCCGGCAGCGACCGGCGTTGGACATGTCGGCCAGAAAGACCGCCTGGTGGACGATTGAGCCCCGCGTGCCGTTTTCGCTAGTGACGGCCTCGATGGTCCGCAGCGCGTCGAACGCCTGTTGGTCGAAAGTTGTGCCGCAGCGTGGGGTGGCCGCCGCGAAGACGTGTCGCACGTCGGCGAGATCGACGACCGAGTAACCGATGCCGGACTGCGATACCTTGCGAACGGTGTGGTCGGCCATCGTGGGCTTTCCTTGGGGCGAGAAAGGCGGGAGTCAGTTCTGCCCCAAATAGACCGTTGTGGCGGTGGCCCAGCACAAAAGCAACCGGGGCACCGTTGATGAACCCCTTTATCATCGCTCCAAAGAATGGCCGCGCCAAGAGTCAGTACTTATTTTTTTATTGCCCGTGATAGTCGAGTTTTCGCTAAGAAACATGCGAAATATGGCAATTCACCTGGATTTTTGCCGGAGCGAATCGTGGCGGCCAGTCCAGCGGCTCGCAGCGGGAGCTTCTAACACTACAGCGCATCTTGGTTTTTATCTAGGGTGGCATCGGGGTAGCTGAGCGACATCAATGCCGTGCTTTTCGAGTTCGCAATTTCTTGTTTTGGTGTGGCTCTTGCGGGCTTGGGCATTACGCCGTTGCCAATAGGTAAGTCGTCGAGTCGCGTGGTTGAATCGCGCGGATCGCGCCGGCTCAGGCAGCGGCAGCGCATCAATTAAGGCGTTCGTGGCCATGTGGACTTGCGGCAGTGTGATCTCCGGATTTTTCCCCCCTCAGTCGCTCCGTTTGACGGGCCAGGAATAAATGGCTGACTTGCGTGATCAACAAATGGCGTTTCAACGCCGGATAGCACCGCACCTCGAAATGGGACAGTCCCAGTTCGCTTTTTTCGTCTTGCAGACGGCGCTCCACCGGCCAGCGCCCGAAGGCCACATGCAAGATCGTTGCCAGCGGAACACCGGCCGCCGCATTGCTCATAAAGTATTTGACTTCGTCCGGATGAAGCGCGTTGCGTGCCATGACCAACCAGTACGGTCCCACGCTGCGCGGCAGCCAGCAAGGCACGCACTTGACCTCCCAAACCATCGGCCCTTTGTCTGTGTCCTTGATGTAATAGCGTTGCCAAGGTTGGCACATCATCGCCCGCGAGTAGCGACACAAGTTCTCCACCGGTTTAGCCGGCGTGCCCTTGGGGCCGTGCGCGGGATCGTGCAGCCACATCGCAAAATTCTTGGGGATTTCCAGGACAAATCGCAGGCCGCGTTGTTCCAGTCCCTGCACGAAAGCAGGCTTTTGCGAGTACCATTCATCCGCCGTGACCCAGGCAAAGCGCACCTCGTTGGCCGCCGATCGATCCAACTGCTCCAAGGCAATGTTGTACTTCGGCCGATAGACGAGTTCATCGGGGATCTTCGCTTTGCGGCACCGCTCGCGGTCTTCGTCCCAGCACTTCGGCAGATACAAAGAACTGTCGAGCATGGTGCGGAATTTTCCATCGAAGCTGGTGTATGTCAGATGCACGGTCATCACGCAGTTGTCGATCTTGCCGGTGTTGCCGCAATACTGCCGCGACACGCCCGCCGTTTCGCAGCCCTTCTTCGGATGCCCCGACTCATCAATGACTGCGATCGCCTGCGGGTCTGCATGGTCGCGAGCGACAAGTTGCTGGACAAGTGCGGTCATGCGATCTTCGTCCCACGCATCGCTGGCCAGGAACTCTTGCAACGTTCGCGGCTTCACGTTCGCAGCGAGTGCGATCGGTTCGATGCTTTTGCGGGGCAGTTGTCCCAACTGCCCCAGGATGTAGGTTTGCAACTTTCCACGCGGCTCCGAGCGACCGAAACAATCCGTGAACTGGTCCAGAAACCCCGCCAACTCCGTCCCCAAACTCACAATTTGATCTGCGGTCATCCTTGACCTCCTGAAATGTTGTATCGCCCCTCTGTTCAACTGCCCAAAGTCATACCATATACTGATTTTCCGGTAAAGTGCAGTGTAGTACTAACTCAACGTATAAGTAATATACCGTGCGCGGGCTAGAATGCGACATTTCCTTGCGAGGCGTTTTGCTGTAGGATGACCGCTGTGACGGCCATGAAGGCCGTGGAAGTTGGCTGCAAGGAGGCGTTTATGAAGTGGTTGCGGATCAGTCTGACGGAGAACGAACGGCGAGTCGTGATGAGCGAGCGGGAGTCGTATCCCGATCCTTTGGTACGTCGAAAACTGTGGGCCTTGTGGTTGTTGCACTGCGGCACGACGCGCGATAAAGCCGCTGAGATCGTCGGTGTGGCCCGATCCACGATTGAACGGTACGTCGCCGAGTTCCGCGATGGAGGGCTCGACGGACTTCGGAAACGCGGTCCGCGTTACAAACCGACCAGTGAACTCGCCTCGCATGCGGGGATCATCCGTCAGTCGTTCGAAGAGCAGCCGGCGCGCACGATCGCGGAAGTCTGTCAGCGCGTCTCGGAACTTACCGGCGTGATCCGCAAACCGACACAGGTGCGGCAGTTTCTCAAGAATCTTGGCTTGAAGTGGCAGCGGGTTCGTGCGATCCCGGTGCCACCCAAAAAAACTTGGCCGAACACGCCGCCGATCAAGCCGCATTTTACGATGACCAATTGAAGCCCAGGCTCGAACAGGCCCAAACGATGAGCAGACACGTGTTTTTCGTAGATGCCGCCCACTTCGTTTACGGCACGTTCCTCTGTTGCCTGTGGTCGTTTGCGCGATTTTTGTTCGAGCGGCCTCGGGGCGACAACGCTTCAACGTGCTGGGAGCATGGAATGCGATCACTCGCGAGTTGGTGGCCGTGACCAACACAACCGTGGTCAACACCGAGACAATGTGCGAGCTTCTGCGGAAAATCGCCGCCTTGGGGCTGACCGGGCCGATCACGATGGTCCTCGATAACGCCCGCTATCAACGTAATGCCGTGGTCCAATCACTGGCGGACTCGTTGGGAATCGAACTGCTGTTCCTGCCGTCATACTCCCCCAATCTCAACCTGATCGAACGCCTGTGGAAATTCATCAAACGCCGCTCGCTGTACGGCCGCTACCATCCCACGTTCGCCGATTTCCGCGCGGCCATCGAAGAAATTATTGATGCCCTACCCACAAAGCACGCCACCGATCTGGCCTCCCTGATGACCCTCAACTTTCAGCGATTCGAAAACGTCTCCCTGATGGCCGCGTGAAGTATAGTTGAGGACTGTGCGACACCTCCTGAGTTTCAAGCGAAGGGCGTGGACGCGGCCGCAATCACGCCTCCCTGCGCACCGGGACTCGGAGCGTGCCACCCTTCTTTTGAGCTCATCAATGTGTCATGGCTTTGCCTGTTTAATCACGGCAGCACCACGTCGGCCCGGCGCGATTCCGGCGTTACCACGAGCCGCTCAATACGGCCGCCGCGATAGACACATTCCACCACGGTCTGCCGCGGCGCGTGGAGCTTGAAGTCAACGTCCCAAGTCTTCGGCCACGCCGGCAGCAACAGCAGCTTGTCGCCGACAGGTTGCAGAAGCATGAGCTGCGTCGTCTCCAGCAGGTTGCCGCCATGGTTCTGGTCGGGCAGCCAATCGAAGTTCGGCCCCCAAGTGGCCGGCCAACGATAGGCGCGATTGGAATTGGCGCACTTCTTCTTGAGGATCCGCGCGGCTTCATCGGTCAGCCCCAGCCGGGCAGCGCAGTTGCCGTCGTATCCCCAGCCGACATCGAGGTGATCGTGCCGCAGTTGGTAGGCGAGCCGAGCCTCGTCCAATCCCGGACGGCCGACGCCGTATAGGCGAAATGGCCAGACGGCGTACAACTCGGGGCTCTCGTAGTTCGAACGGGCCGGTTCGTATCTCTCAGCCGGCACAAGAGAGGTTTCATCACATGGTCAACCAGCGTTTGCCGCAACGGCACGGGCGGACACGTCGCCTTCATCCGACTGAAGAACTCGCGCTGTTGCCGCGTAGTGAGCCGCTCGGGCAACGCAGAGAGCCGCGCGGTGATGTCATTCAGCCCGGCAGTGGCCGGCATATCGTTGATGACGCCGTGCCAGTAGGTCTCAATCGATTGCGTCGGATCGAGCACGATGCGGCCGCCGGCGTCTCTCTTGAATCGCGTGTCGAAGTACTTCAGCACCGATTGGGCCATCGGCAGCACGCGACTGGCAAGGAACTTCTCGTCGCCCGTGTAGTCCCAGCGGTCTAGCATCAAGCTCACGAGTTCCGGCCCTTGGTTCCAGGCATAGCGCCAGTAGCCGCAATCGACGTCCTTTGGTTGCTTGCCGGCGCGGTTCCAGCCATAGTCGCCATTGGAATAGGTGCCCCAGACTGTCATCGTTTCCGGGAAGTATGCGCCTTCCACGTTGTGATAGAGCTTGGTGCGAGCTTCGGCCAGCGGGCGGCACGCTTCATACATGTCGAACAGCGGGTCCATCAGGTCGAAATCGCCCGCGGCGAGCATGGGGAGATACATGTGCCGCGTATTCTGCCACCAGAAGCAATCGCCCCACGCCCGCCAGTCGGCGTTAAAGGGCCTTCGCATCGCCTTGGGCTCGACGGTAAACTGTCCGCCGTTGAACTTGATGGGAAACGGCCCGCGGCCGCCGATGGCCTGCATGTAACGCTGAAGCGTGTAGGCGCGAGTGACCGACGAAAACGCATCACCGCCAAGCTCGGCCACGAGATTGCCTTCGAGGCAGATCCGCATCGCGCCGGTCGCGGCGTCGTAGGTGGCCGCCACGTGGTAAACCTTGTTTGCCTGCAAGATGCCGCGCAGCGCGCTAAGCGTGTTCGTGCCCACGATGAGCCGAAGCGTGTCGCCGGGATGCGTATCGAAGAGGAAGCCGTCACTCTTGCCCGCGGTGAGGCGGTCAAAAATGCGTCCCGGCTTCAATGCGTCAGGTCTTATCACTGCTTCGAGCGTGAAGCCGGCCTTCAGTTTCACGCGATCCTTGTCGATCGCTCGGGACTTGCCCGGCCCGGACTCGACAAGCTCCGGCGGCGGGAGGTTTCTCAGAGCCGGATCGTTCTTCGTGTGCTCGGCAATTGTCCGTAAGGACAGAGGCTTGTTATACACGCTTTCGCTAAGTATTTTTCCGGGAAACTTGTTGCCGCCATCGGAATCGTAGCCGATCCGCAAAGGATGCTCGCCGCCCGGCACTTCGCCGACGGCGTCGGTTTCCGCGACGACATGCGAGCGGTCCCAGAAGTCGTGCCAGGCCTTTACGGAACGTGCAGGGGAAGTCTGGCCGTTGTTTCTATTCGCCCCAACAATCCGTTCGGCCTCATCGAGCCATTCCCGCGCCGTTGACGATTGCACGCAGGGAGCTGCGATGTGAAGCGCGAAGGAGGCGACGGAATCAGCGGATTCAAGCGAATGCCGGCCCACAGAATGGAATTCCTTCCAGCGCGTCCGCTCTCCAGAACGAGAAACCGAAGAACCTCCGGCGAAAATACAAGCACCGAACGTTCGATGCAGCAGCGGGTCATGCGCTTTTTCGCCAGCGGCCTCAAGTGACTGCAGCTTGATCGTAGAAGCAAATGCAGTTGCCGTTTCGTTGCGATGGTACCAGGCGAGGTTCGAATCGTCGCCAGTCTCGGCAAAGATATCCGCCGATTCGATTACCGGCGACGGCGAGCTATGCAATGTCCACGACGACTTCAATTCGTCGCCGGCAAGCGTGCGTGGCTTCGTACGCCAGATGTCCGCTGCCGCCTTGACTTTCAGCGGCAAATCAGACTGGCCGGCGACGTGAATGACCGGCGAATCAGGGTCAACAAAAACTTTGAGCGATACTTTGCCTTTTCCCTCACCGGCAGTGATTTCGCAAATTCCATCGGCCAGCTTGAGTTCCTGGCGGAACTTCATCCCTTTCTTGAACGGATTCGGATCGAGCGAAATCCGCACGCCGCCGACTTTCACCAGCCGCGAGACTTCCGTGAAAGAGTCATTGCGGCTGATGTAGAACCGCAGGTCGCCATCTTCTTCCACCCAGAGATTGATGCCCACCTGCCCATTGCCCAGCGGCATCGAGCCGGCCGCATCGTGGCTGGGCGACGTCCAAACGACGTTGTAGGGCGTGGTGTAATGAGGCTTGGCGTCGGTATTGGGTAGTATGGGCTCCGCAGGCTGCGCATAGTCGGATCGTGCATAGGCGCAAAGCAACAGAGCGGCTATCGTCAATTGTTTCATGGTTGGTTTCTAGACGCAATCCCGGCGACGTTAGTACTTCAATTCAACCGTCGCCACGCCGTGACTCAGTCCCGCGGCGTCGCTGGCGACCTCCTGGCCAAGGGACGTACTTGTGTTGTACTTCGAGGGGATCGCCTCCCCGGCCTTGGTGATCTCAATGCGGTAGAAACCGGGCGAAATGCCCCGTTGGGCAGAGCCGGCTACGCTCATCCTGGCCATCCCGCGGTCGTCAGTCGTTCCCTCCGCCGCATGCAAACCGCCGCCGAGGAAGTTCTCGGGAATGAACTTCACCGTGGCCCCGGCGAGCGGCCGACCGTTGTGGTTGACGATGCACGAAACGCCCATGCGGCCGAGCTTCGAGTCGGCCCAGTCCTGGATCCGTGCGGAAATCTCCTCGGCTGTGATCTTGCCGTCCTTGTTGCGGTCAACCTGCTTCATTGCCGCTTTCAACCCAGGTACTTTTTCCAACTCCTTGGCATCCAGGAACCCATCCTTGTCGGCGTCATAAAGCTCGACGGCGCGGTTTCCAGCCCGCGAATCGGGCTTGTCCGGATAGACCCGCGGCAGCGCCCCCTGCGAGCAGCCGAAAGCGACCAGCACGGCCAAGCACAGAAGCCCGAAGCCCAAACGAGGGCCGCGCATGTTCCCCTCGCCGCTGTGCCGAACTCCTCCAGCTACTCGCGTTTGCAATCGGTCCGCCCTGCTCTTCTTCATCGCCGCGCTCCGTTCAATTCCCCAGTACGTCCTTGCTGAATACCTTGGCATCGTTCCGGCAGCAAAGGTAACTGTGGATTTGCGGATCGATTGTGTAGGGAACGGAGTGAACGGAGCCGTCGCACATCACAAAGTTCAGAACGGCCGGATGAGCGCTGCCAAAAACATCCCAGTTGTTGGCTCCCGGCTGGTCCTGGAGCGGTGGGCCGTTAAGGGTGGGATCGGTGGTGCTTTTGAACCATCCGTAGCGTTCAAAGTCCCAGTCGAAACCGTTGTAGATCGGCTCATTGTCCGTGGGATCGAGGCCGTCATTGTAATGATCTGGATTGAGGTATTTCTCGCCCAGCAGATAGGTGTTGTTCGTGCCATCGGTGATGTCAACAAAGCGAATCATGCTCGTGGTATATCTGAACATTCGCAGTTTTCAAGCCGGTCAAACGGCGAGATGTACGTAGTTTTCCAGGGCTACAAGTAATTCATGAAGGTCGGCCTTGGTGCCCGACTTGGTGTTTATTGTATTCGCGAGGATAACCGCGCAGGATGCGGAGCATATGAGCGAGCGACCATTCCGTGTCCCAGTCGCCGAAACGCCAACGCGCAGCCCGCGCTTGCGGAAGTTTGTGGCCCTCGGTGATATACCACAGACCGATCACGCTTTGCATCATCCACACCCAGGGCGACAGCTTCTCGATGCTCTGCCGGCACCAGTGTTGTGGGGCTTGAATCTTCATCACCTGCTTGCTCGCTTTGAAGGCGACCTCGATCGACCATCTTCGCGAGAACGTGGAGATTACCCAACTCAACTCGGCGTTCACATCGGTGGTGAAGAGATACTTGTCGGCGAACTTGCCCTTCGGGTCGCGTACCAATACCACAAGAATCGGCAACAACCCACGCACCTCGGGCCAGACTGCCTGGAAGGAAAGCACCTTCAACTTGCGCGTTACGCCGTAGCACGTCGCCTTGACGGTTTTCCAAACCCACGGCCCTTTTCCGCTGCGGTTGCCGTCGGCCTTCTTGACCGCCTCTTTGGGGTTCGGAAGACGAGGACCTTTCGTCGGCTTTCGCCCACGCTTGCTCTTGGATTGCTTGGGCACGATCGAATCGTAAATCGCCGCGTCGGCACGCATCACGCCGACGTAGGTCACGCGCGGGTCGAGATCGGCCAGGAGATTGCCCGCGGAATAGGCCCCGTCGCCGATGAAAACCAGCTTTCGATCGGGAAACCAAGCCAGCAGATCCTGGAGCATTTCTTTGGCCAGCGTGGCTTCGCTGGGGTGATTCTTGCCGGCAAGATGCAACTTGGCATAGATCGGCAGGCAGTAAATCTTGTTCGTTCCGGGAATGCAAATCGCCAGTCCGATGACAACCCAGTGATTGCCGCTGGCGGTCGCGACCCGTTTGGCCGTCGAGGCTACGGCATCGCGGAACCAGCCCAAACCGTAGACGTGCTTGCCGCGCTTGTGCAGCAAGGTATCGTCGACGACCAGATACAACAAGTCGCGCGGGTTGAGCGCGACAACAATGGCTAGGGCCAATTGGCGGGCCAGATCGTGGACGGTCCAGGCCGCTCGACTGAAGAAGTTGTAGAAGCGGTCGAACGGATGTCGCTCTTTCCGGGAGATAGGCGTATCGGCTTGGATGGCTTGAAAGACGCCGAACTCGGTTCGCTTGCCCAGGCACATCGCCCAACCGAGCAACACTTCGATGTGCGTCTGGAACGATGGCAGAGTGAATGCAGGCAGCAGGCATTGCAGAACGGGGTCGAGAGAGGGTATGCTCGTAAACATGGACGGGGACCTCCTTGTCCTTTGCGAGCGTCTTGCGACGCTTGTAAATCACGCAAAGTGTACAAGGAACCCCGCCCTCTTTTCATCATCAAATTCCATCAAAAAATCTGCGAATGTTCAGATATACCACACCGTCCATTGCGCTCATATTGGGATAGGGGTTCTTGGCGGAAAGGACGGTGGAGGGAATACCGCTAGCGGAAAGCCCCTCCCAATAGGGACTCGCGTCATTCGTCCCGGCGTTCGCCGCGTAGTCGGTATGCGCCACTCGCTGATCGGATTGGAGTTGCACGCGTTGTAGGTGGGATTGGGATAGAGTTTCGCGGGACGCCGCGTGGGACAATAAAAGGTGGGAATGGCGGTCTGCCCGCGCTGTGCAAAGGCCACCCTCTTTTGGGCCACGTTCTGCCCCACGCCCAAATCAAACATCGACTTGTACTCGATCCACGGCAAAATGGTGTACGTCCAGCCGCCGGGTTGTGATCGCCCGAAACCCATATCCGGATCGCCGGCCCAGGTATACAACCAACCGCCCGTGGGCAAAAAGCCGACCGTGCTCTCGTGGTGCATGCATCCCAGGCCGAGTTGTTTGAGGTTGTTGGAGCACTGCATCCGCCGGCCGGCCTCGCGGGCGGCATTGATGGCCGGCAAGAGAAGGCCGATAAGGATGCCGATGATGGCGATCACCACCAGCAATTCGACGAGGGTAAAAGCATTCCGTTTCATGTCACCTCTTCTAGGACTTGAATAGCGAAATCAACTTTAGGGGCGATAACAATCACCGACTTTCCGCGCCGGCAGCGAGGGGTTGCCGACAGTCAAGCTCATACTCTCGGCAACCGCCCCGCCGTGGCCGTCAATACGCGGAAGTCCGCGTTCTTGATTGGCCGCACCGGATTATGCTTTCGCCTCCCGCGGGTGCCGCAGACGACGATACATGCCCGCGCCGCCAAGCAAGACAATCGTTAGCGCCAACGATGCCGGTTCCGGCACGGGCGACATTGATGGCGCAGCGGATGCGCTGGCAGCTTGCGACGGAATCACGGCGCCAAAGGCCAGCAATCCACTGCCGACCGAGAGGTTCGTTCCGTCCTCGATTGCCTCGCTGTCGGTCGCAATCAGCGTCCCGCCGATGACGGTCGTGCCGCCGTTGTACGTGTTTGTGCCGCTCAAGGTCGTGGTCCCGCGCCCAGGAACAGCAGCCCGCCGTCCACGGGGTTTAGTCCGCCAGACTGCAGGTCCTGGGCGATCGTGATTGCGTTGCCGCGGTTGTCTATCACCCCGCCGTTTTCCTCAACGATTGCAGCGGTGAGCCCTTGCATGAAGTTGGCGTTGCTGCCGTTGGCCGCAAGCGTGCCGCCGTCGAGATTGAACGTACCAGTACCACTACCCTGACTTATACCGAGCGCACCCACGAGGAGAACCCCTTTGGTCAGCAAGCTGACGGTGCCGGCTGAGCTGTTGTTGGCGAGGACGATGCCAGGCGCGTACACCCCGGCCAGGCTGGCCCCGCCACCGACGGACAGCGAGCCGCTGGAGGTCGAGTTCTGCCCGACGACCATCGTGCCTCCGGTTTCCACGAAGGTCCCGCCGCTGACGCTCATGACCCCCGCGCCGCCGGCAGTCCCATTGCCGATATACACTCCAATGGCGCTCTCGCAAATGTAACCGCCGCCGGTCTGGTTGTAAGTTCCGGTGCCCAGGCCGTTGCCCACAAACATGTTATTCCCGATCTGCGTGACCGTTCCGCCTTGCATGTTCAGCGTGCAATCCAGGGTGTACGCGTTGCCAGCACTGTTATTGATATACACGTTGTTGTTGAGGTTAACCACGGCGTTGCCGCTAACGGTCAAAGTGGCATCGTCGCGCTCGCCAACGACCACACTACCCCCGTTGCTGTTGAAGGTGCCGCCGCCGAGGGACATTTGAGAAACACCTCCCGGCTCATTGGCCATGTAGATGGTCTCAGAGCCTACGTTGACCAGTCCGCCGGTCTGGGTGAACGTCGCCGGTGCGCCGCTGGCGGTGTTGCCGCCCATCACAATGCCGGTAGTCGCCCCAGCCAGGTTCAGCGTGCCGCTTGATACGTTCACCGCGCCAGGCGAGCCATTATAGCCGATAGTAAGCGCGAAGACTGAGTTGAAGCCAACGTTGTAGTTGGTGGTAACCAGGCCGCCAACGACGTTGAGCGTCGCGCCGCTGGGGCCGCCGACGAAGATATTCGAGTCGCTGTTGATCGAGCCGCCGGCGGGAAAGGTGAGCGTACCGCCGGTGACGGTGGTCGTCCCCGAATAGGTATTGCTGCCGGCAAGTATCAGATTGCCGGTGCCGCCGGCGGTCAGCGAGGTCGGCGCACTGCCATCTGCAATCGTGCCGGCAAACGTCGAACGTGCCTGTAGAATTCGCGGTGAGAGTCGCCGAGGCGGGGCCGCTGTTGGTGATTAAAGCGCCGGGGGCGCCGCTGAGGCGCCGGCGACCGGGCTGAACCCGGCCAGATTTACCGTGCCCGCAGAGGATATCGCGAGGCTAGAGCTTGCGCCAAAGGCAGCGGAGTTGCCCACTTGCAGCGCACCGCCCGTCACGGTCGTGGCGCCGGAATAGCCGTTGCTGCCGGCAAGGACCAACGTGCCGGTGCCGATCGTGCTCAAGTTGCCGCTGCCGCCGATGGAGTAGCCAGCGGTTTGGCTGCCGGCCAGATTATAGGCCAGCGTGCCGTTGTCGGTCACACCACTAATGCCGGCGATCGAGCCGTCCTGGCCGGCCGCGCCGGTGCCAAGCTGCAACGTGCCGCCGGAGATCGTCGTGGGGCCTAAATATGTGTTGGTGGCGGTGAGCGTCACCATGCCCGGGCCAACTGCGCCAGGCCGCCGTTGCCCGTTAACCCGGCCGAGCTGAATTGAGTGCCTTGAACGATGTTGTCGCTGCGGCTGAACGCCAGCGTGCCGTTGACGGCAATCGAACTGGAGGGCGAGAGCGCGCCCGTCGCTCCGCCAGCGCCGATTTGCAGCGTGCCGAAGCTGCCGATCGTCGTCGCGCCGGTATAGCTGTTGGAATTGGCGATGGTAACCAACCCGCTGCCGGCGACGGAAAGCGAACCCGTGCCGGTGATGCCAAAGGCGCCGCTGAGCGTATAGGCCAGGTTTGTGTTGTTGAACGTGACGACCGAGGGCGCAACGTCGCTGGCACTCAGCAGGACGGTGCCGGCGAAGGTTCCCGTGCTGGCCGAATCGTCGAACACGTCGTTGTCGCCGGCCTGAAAGGACGTGGTGCCGCCGCCGGGATTCAGCGTAAAGGCGCCGGTGGACACCCAATCTGGCCTGTTGCCGTTCCAGAAGGGCGTGGCCCCCGTCACGACAACGTCGATCTGGTTAGCCGCGTTGATCAGCGAAGCGTTCTGCCGATTGCTGATGCCGTTGACCGAGACCGTAAATCCTGCAAGCCCGGCGCCGCCGATCGAGCCGGTATAATGGATGAGGTCGTAGGTACCCGCCAGCACAGTGGCGCTGCCGAGATTGGCATCAATGGCGACAAGACCCGCGGTGGAGGAAGTCGCAAGCGCGCCCGTGCTGAGGACGGGATTGCCGGCATAGTTGGTCAGGACATCGACGTTGATCGTGGCGTGACCGGCGAAGGTCAGGCCGCCGAGAGAGAAGGTGTTTCCGGCGTTCTGGCTGAGGTCCAGAATGCCGCCGTTGGCCACGTTGGCGGCGGCGGAAGCTGCCGCGCCCGTACCTCCCAGCGACGCGGCGCCTGCTACGGAGATGCTCGTCGCGGCGGCGCTACCGGTGATATAGAGCGCCACCGAGTTGACGTTGAGCGGTCCCGTGCCGGCGTTGACGCCTGCGATGTTGAGCGTCCCAGCGCTGACGGTTGTTGTGCCGGAATAGGTATTGGCCCCGGCCAGCGTCCACGTGCCCGCGCCCGTCTTGACCAGCGACGTGACGTTTGGACTGGTTCCGCTGTCGCCAATGGCGGCGCCAGGACGCCCGCGCCGCTGCCGGTCAAGGTCAGTGTGGCGGGGGCCGCGCTGTTGGCGAAGGCGATCGCGCCGCCCTGGCTGCCGAGGGTCAGCGTGCCGCCCGAGGCGTTCACTGTGGCCGCGCCGGTGAGGCCGACGGTGAACAGCCAGTTGCTGCTCTGCGCGGCCGCGCCAGAGTATTGCAGCGTGCCGCTGTCGATCACCAGATCGGCGGGCGAGCCCGTTCCTTCGCCGATGGCGCTGGGAGAGAATTGGTTAGCCAGATTCGTCACGTTGAGCACGCCGCCGCTGATGACCGTCGGACCGGTGTACGTGTTCAAGGCGTTGAGCGTGAGCATGCCAGGGCCCAACTGCGTCAGGCCGCCGACGCCGGAAATCGTGCTGCTGAATTGCAGGCCCTGCACGATATTGTCGCTACGGCTGAAGGCCAGCGTGCCCTCGTCGATGATCTGGCTGCCGGTGGGAAGTGCGCCCGCCGCGCCGCCGGCGCCGACTTGCAGCGTGCCACTGTCGATCTCCGTGTTGCCCAAGTAGGATCCGCTGCCCGTGAGCCACATGATGCCGGGCCCAACCATTTGCACACCCGCGCCCCCGGCCACTCCCGTGAGGTTCGACGAAATGATTAGGTCAACTGGCCCGCTGCCGCGGGCCACATTGAACTGGGTTAGCCCAGACGAGCTTGAGTCAACCGAATCGCGAAGATTGACCGTAGTGGCGTTGATGACGGAGGGGGCCGTGGAGGCAAAGGTGGTTACGCCGCCGTTGAAGATGTAGTTGCCGCTGGCGTCGCCCGCACCGAGCGAAGAAATTGTGCCGGCAGTCAGGCCCAGATAGCCGACGTTGGTGTGAATACCGGCGGTAATGGTCATGGTGCCGCCGACCAGACCGATGGTGCCCGTCGAGCCGGTGTAGTATCCCAGGGCGTCCGTCGCGTTCACCCTAAACGTGGCCCCGGAGTTGACGGTGACGAGACCGCCGGGCTGGAGTGTGCCGACACCGCCAACCGCCGCCGTATTCAATTGCAACGTGCCGGCGTTGACGGTCGTGCCGCCCATGTAGGTGTTGGCAGTATTGAGGATCAACGTTCCGGTGCCTGCCTTCTCCAGGCCGCCGTTGCCGCCTATGGAGTAACTGACCGTCTGGCTGCCGGCCAGATTGTAGGCCAGCGTTGCATTGTCGTTCACGCCGCCGGCGCCGCTGATCGAGCCATCCTGGCCAGCCGCGCCAGTGCCGAGTTGCAGCGTCCCGGCCGTAATCGTCGTGGGACCAGAATACGTGTTGCTGGCGGTGAGCGTCACCATGCCCGGGCCCAATTGCGTCAGGCCGCCGACGCCCGTTATCCCGGCGGAGCCGAATTGAGTGCCTTGAACGATGTTGTCGCTGCGACTGAACGCCAGCGTGCCGTTGACGACAATCGCGCTGGATGGCGAGAGCACGCCCGTCGCGCCGCCGTTGCCGATTTGCAGCGTGGCAAAGGTGCCAATCGTCGTCGTGCCGGTGTAGCCGTTGGAATTCGCGATCGTCACCGACCCGCTGCCAATAAGATTCAGCGACGTGTTGCCGGTGATGCCAAAATTGCCGCTGAGCGTATAGGCCAAATTGTTGTTATTGAACGTGACGCTCGCCGGGGCCACGTTGCTGGTGGCTAGCGTCACATTGCCGGCGAAGGCTCCCGAGCCGGCCGAATCGTCGAACACGTCGGCATCGCCCGTTTGGAAGGTCTCGAGGCTGCCGCCGGGCACGATCGTAAAGGCGCTGGTGGACTTCCAGTCAGACCCGGTGCCGTTCCAGTAGGGTTGGGGACCGGTCACGACGATGTCGATCTGGTTGTTTTGGTTCACCAAGAAAGCGTTCTGGCTGCCGCTTAATCCCGGAACCGAAAACAACGTGAAGGCCGACGATCCGACGCCGCCGATCGAACCGGTGTAGTTGATCAGATCGTAGGTCCCCGAAACCAAGGGCGCACCGAGCGGATTGGAGTTGATGCCAATCAAGCCCTCAGTGGCGGAGGGCGTCAGAGCGCCCACGCTCAGCGCGGGGATGTTGTTATCGTAATGACTGCCGAGCGCCCCGAAGTTGATCGTGGCGCTGCCCAAGAAGGCGAGGTTGCCGGCAGTGAACGCACCGCTGTTTCGGCTGAAATCCAGGATCCCTGTTGGCGCTACGTTTACGTTGGCGGTAGTTGCTCCGGAGCCGCCTAACGTTGACCCGCCGGCAACGTTAATGATCGAACTGCTATCCGCGCCGTTTAGGTAGAGCGCTCCATTGGTGACGTTTGTGGTCCCGGTGTAACTGTTGGCAAATGCATTGAGCGACAAAGTGCCGCCGCCGACCACGGTCAAACCGCCGCTGGTGTTCTGCGTGTTCGCATTCATCGCGAAGCTGCTAGCCAGCGTTGTGGCCGCGCCCGACGCATTGCTGTTGCCGTTGAACGTGACCGTCACGGGTTGGCCGACTGTGTATCCGGAGCCTGGGCTTGTGATTATGACGCCCGCGACCGAACCGCCGCTGAGGACGGCCACTCCCGTGGCCGGCACGCCGCCGGCCGGCGTGGCGAAGGTGACCACCGGCGGGGCTAGATAGCCGGTGCCGCCGCTGCCGCCGGTGATGGAAATCGTGGAGCCCGTCGTACCAATGCCGTAGCCGACCGGCGCTGACAGCGTCTGGGTGCTAGCGATGCTGAGGCCGTTGGTGTCGAACGTCAGGCCACCCGGATAAACGAAAGCGTTGGTCAGGCTGCTCAGGAAGCTGACCGCGTTCGCATTGCTGAATGCCCGGAGCGTACCGCCGTCAAAGTTGACAGTGGAAGTACCAATTTTGGCGAAGATCCGGTTGGTTTCCAGCGTGCCGCCTGACACGATGTTCACGATTCCCAACCCCGAGTTTGCCACAGTGTTGGCGTTGACCACGACGAAATTGCTTGTCTGGTCCTGGAAATAGCCGTTATTGCGCACGGTAAAAATGCCGACCGCATTCGCGCCGGTAGCGGGAGGACTTGCGCCGACGTTCATGACTGTTCCGGCAGTCGTGTGAAACGTCCGGCCCCCGGAAATGTCGATGAGTCCCGTGCCGGCGGTGTATGCGTCAAACGCGGTGTAGAGGCCGCTGGTAAAAGTGGCCGTTCCGCCGGTCTGGCTGTATAGACCCATGGTGTAGCCCTCATGGCCCACGCTTAATATGCCGGAATCTTTGAGCGTGCCGCCGGATAGGAGATACGCTCCGTAGGTGAATCCCGCATTGGCTGTGAGAAAGTCCCATCCATCGAGGATTTGACTAGTTGCGTTTGTTACGTTGAACAGGCCGCCCGTTTGATTGACAATGCCTGCCGCTGTGTCTCCGTTCCTGGCCATGCCCAAGTTGCCGCCGTTGAGGGTGACGGTTCCGCCCTGAAGATTGAGGACGGCGGCGGCGCCGTTTGCGTTGCCGAGATAGGTCGAGAGATTCAGATTGAGAAGGCCCGCTCCCGAGACATTGATTGCTGTGGAGGCGCCGCTCGTCGCGCTGAACGGATTGCCGTTTCCATTCAGGGTGCAAGTTCCTCCCGAAACATTGATCGTTGCAGAAGTGGCTGCCCCGGATCCCGTTTCGAAGACGCCGCCGACGAATAGCGAACCGCCGCTGATATTCATCGTGCTGTTCGCCTTGTAGGCCAGATTGAACGAAGAGGAGACAGTGCATACGCCGCCGTTGATGGAAAGAGACGACGTGCCCACGGACGCGTCTCCGATGTATGCGGTGGTCGCACCGAGCGACCCGCCGCTCTGAAAATAGTTGCTGTTGGCGGCATTAGCCCCCAACAGCAGACTGCCGGACTTGACCAAGACCGACGCGCCGCTGGCGACTTGCAAGGTGGCGTTGTCCACAAATAGCGCCGGCGAGAATGAGTCCGTGCCGGTCAAGGTCAGTGTCCCGCCGCCATTGACGAAGGCCGCCGCCACCGACTTGGTAAAGCTCGCGCTTATGGCCCCCGCGACGCCTGGTGCGACGCTGAAGTCCGGCGTGGTATAGCTCGAGGCCGGATTGTTCAACGTGAGCGTATTGCCGCCGTCGGCGATCGTATAGCCCTGGCTTTGAAAGATAATGCCGCCGGCCGAGGTGGCCTGCGCGAGGGTCACCGTGTAGGGATTCGCGCCTGGAGTTGCGCCGAACACGGCCGTATCGCCTGGGGCATTGTTGGTCCATGCCTGGTCGGCGCTGGTTGAGAAGTTCCACCAGTTGGCGGTGCCGGTGCTCCAGGTCCCGGAGCCGTCGGTAACCAAGTTCCCCGACGTGGCAGTTCCCGAACTGTCCCACGTATACGTGGCCGCGCGGGCCGATGTCCCGACGAACAATGTTGTCGCGATGACGCCCGTAACTGCAATCGACAACCAATGCGACTTCTTCGCAGTGACCATGAATTTGCCCCTTGACTGACAAGATTTAATCAATTGATCGATACCCCTATCGATGCGATGCACATGCATTGGGCGTTCCGTCGCCAAGATAAACGAAAGGCGATTACCCCTCGCCCTTTATCAATCATCCATACACTCCAATTATGCTCTGAACGGACTTTTCAGCAATGGATTTTCAAACAAATCAAGATGGACTTTCAAACCGCATGTCGTGCCCTCCATATTCGGTATCTATCGGGGAATCGTGAGAATATGGCCGCTTGACAGGGAGAATCAAGCGTTCAACAATAGATAATCGAACCGGAATCCTAACAAGCTTCTAATGTCAAAAAAAGCCTCCAGCATTATCACCGCCGAGGACCGCCTGCACGCCGCCGGTTTGGTCTTCCATCGACTTGAAGACGTGCCGCCTGAAAGAGTGCGCGCGGTGAACCGCTTCGGCTTTCAGGACATGCGATCGATCCTGTTGCCTCCCCAAGTGATATGCGGTTCACTCAACCAACCTCTGCTTAGTGACCTCCTGATCACGCGCGTCGGATACGCGACGCGATTGTTCGGACACTACATTCCGCGGCCGGAGGGAAGCCTCGACCATATTCTCATGTTCTGCCCCCACGGATCGGGCTGGCTGAAGATCAACGGCCGGGAGTGGAAGGCGGGACCGGGTACCATGTGCTGTTTGCCCGCAAAAGTGCCGCATTGGTACGGCGCCGACGACCGCGATCCCTGGTCGCATTATTGGATTCACTTTACGGGGCGGCAGGCGTCGGACTACTTCCGCTTCCTGGGCGTCACCTCCGACCATCCTCTCTTGCACTTCAGCGCGCATGAGGAATTGGTCGCCGATTTTGAAGCCGTCTGGTCGGCCATGAGAATGGTCTACACTTGGGAAAACCTTGTGAACGCCTCGATCCGACTGGTGCGTTTCCTGGGCCTTCTCCGCGAGATCCAGCAGCGGCCCGATCAGCGGGCGCGGGGCCGCGCGGCGGCGGTCGCGAAGTCGGTTCAATTCATGGCGGAGCACCTGTCGGCCGAGATATCGCTGGCGCAATTGGCGGACCTGGCCCAGATGTCGATCACCCGCTACACGGTGGAATTCCGCCGGCGCAGCGGCTGTTCGCCGATGGAGCACTTGAATCGGCTGCGCGTGCAAAGGGCGTGCGAACTGCTTCGCAACACGGATGAAAGCGTCCGTCAGATTGCCGAGAAAGTTGGCTACCCCGATCCGTATTATTTTTCCCGCGCGTTCAAGAAAATCGCCGGCTGCTCGCCGCTGGCGTTCAGAAAGGGAAGAGAGAGAGCGCTCTGAGATGAACGCAGAGAACTCTGAGCGGCATGTTGTCTGGCTCATGGCTCACGGCTCGTTGTTCAAAGCCCCTTGCTTGCATCAGCGACCACAACGTCCTTGCGGCGGGAGGAGGGGGCCACGTCCAGCTTGGTTAGCTTGCCGCCTCGCACCTGGCCTTCAACGACCGTTTGGTAGGGAGCATGCAACTTGAAATCGCAATCCCAGTCGGCGGGCCATGCCGGCAAAAGGACGATCCGCCGGTCCACGGTCTGCATCAGCATCTCCTGCAAACCGATCATGCCGCTGCCTCCCCAGTTGTGGTCGGGCGCCCAATCGTGGCCGGGCCCCCAGAACGTCGGAAACCGGCGAGGACTGTTTGCCAGTTTGCGGCCGTTGTAGTCCGCCGCGGCGGACGTCAGCCCCATGCGCGAAGAAGATGCCGTCCTGGTGCCAGCTTTGCACCATGTTCTTCGGAAACGTGCCATGCTTCCATGTGTTGCGAAAGACGTTGATATCGTCCCGCCCTAGCGCGAACCGGTTGAAGGGAAAGAGCGGGTAAAACTGCGGGCACTCGACGTTTTGGTAGCGCTTCCAACTCGCGGCGGGCTGGAAAATGCGGTCGCCGTCCACGGTGGCGTAAGTGTAAGCCGGCAGTCGTTTCAAATAGGCGCGGTAGTACGCCTTGTCGCCGGGCGAGACCAGGCTGTCGTCCAAGGCAAGCAGCGATTGCAGGCAGGCGGATAGGCCGGCAATGAGGTCCGCCGGATTGCGGGCGCCGCGATACGATTCGCAGGAGGTCGAGGGATAAATGACCAATCGACCGTTTTCGTCCAGCGGCCGGCCACTGCGCAGACGCTCATAGGCCTGGTAATGCTCGTCGAAGAACCGCACCGATTGTCGGATCATCGGCAAGTACGGCAGAATATCCGCGCCGAAGAAGCGATGATACTCTAGCATCATGTACGAGAATTCGAGCTGCGATTCCCAGTGGTAAGCGACGGCGCCGTTGGCCTGCACGCCATGCTCGACTACGGCGTTGTAGCTTTGCGCCGTCGGCACGGGGATCGCCGAAGGGAATCTCCTGCCCTCGCTGCCGGGCAGTGGCATTAGCTTCCGTCCAGCCCCAAGCGCAGGCCATCGGCAGCCCAAAATTCTCCGTCTGCTCGGTGAAGAGACAGCCGTCGTGGCCCCAATACGTCTGCACTCGCGCCACGGCATTGGGCAGTGTGCGGCGGTAGAACTCGAACTGCGGCAGGAGCAAGTCGGCATCGCCCGCCTTGAGCATTGGCCAATGCACGAGGCGCTGGTTCTGCGCGGTAAAGACGCCGCCGCCCCACGCCCGCCAGTCGGGATTGTAGGGGCGACTCTTGTTCACTAGCGACGGGTCGAAAGTGAAGTTGCCGCCGTTGAACTTAGTGGGATATTCGCCGCGGGCGTTGCAGCCGAGTTGAAAGCGGAACAATTGATAGTTGCGGGCGATCCGCCACGGCATTTCGCCGGGCCGATTGGGGTCGATCACGATCCGGCTGCGCTGCCAGAACTCGGACCACCACGCCTCCGTCGTCCGCCGCGCTTCGGCCAAAGACGGCTCGCGCGACTCGACCATCGCCGCGAGCGCATCGCGCCACTGCTGGAGGCTTTCTGTCTGGGCGACGTGGGTGAAGACTTGAAGATGATGCCGCATTGCCGCCTGCGCCAGCCCAATCGCCAGGCGGAAAACGGCGTCAGCAGGTACTGCCCTGTCGCCGTGCCATCGGCGACAAATCCCTCGCCGCGCATGATGCCGCCGAACGTCCGGCCCTTCTGCGTGTTGACAAGCCGGTCTTTGACTTTCTCCAGGCCTTGCTGGCGAACGATGTAATCGAACAGCAGAGAATCGTCGCGATTGCGATGATAGAACAATACCGTGTCGCCCTCGTGGCGGACGGCGTCCCGGCGGCGGACCACGTCGCCGGGATATTCTTCCCAGGAGACGCAACCGAACCGCGGGCCTTTGCTTGGCTTGGCCGGGAGGTGTTCGTCGGCCTGCCGCCAGTTCTCGTAAGCGGCATGGACGGTCACCGGTTGGTTGGCCTCGACCTCCAGATGCACTACGGGTCGCTCGGCCTCCACCCACAGCGTCAAGACGGCCACCGCCCCTTCCCGCTTGCCGGTGATTTCGACCAGGCCCTCGCGGAGCTTCAATTCCTGCCGGAAACTGCCTCCGTCGGCAAATGGATTCGGGTCGAGTCGCACCCGCACGCGGCCGAGCTTGAGGTATTCGTTGTTCTCGTCAAAGCAGCCGCTGCGCTGCATGTAGAAGAGCAGCTCGCCCTTCTCGACCCACACGTTCAACCCGATGCTGTGTCCGCCGCACGGCATCGACTCGCTGGCATCCCGGCTTTGCTCCGTCCAGACAACGTTGTAAGCATCCAGCCATGCCAGTTGATCCGCGGCGCGAAGTGCCGCGGCCGGCATCAGTAGTCCTGCGGCAATTAAGGCTGTGAGAGTGTGTCTTGTCGCTCGGTTCATCGGCATGGGTTCTCATTCTTGCCCGAAGCATCTGCTGGCGAAACGCTGGGCAGGCGGAAAAATGATCGTGAGTCTGGATCGTTGCCTCATGGAACTTGCAATTACGGCCGCGGCACCGGGCCGGCAGGCACTTTGTCCGCCATCAACTGGAAGACGCCTATTATGCCACAATCAAGTGTAGTTCGGATACTCCGGGAACCACATCGCCTCGCGGACCCGTTCGGCAATCGTTTCGCGGCCTTCGAGGGCACAGTCCCCTTGCCGCTGCACTTGCATTATGACGACCGTCGCAACTTCG
This sequence comes from uncultured Planctomycetia bacterium, assembly GCA_963707295.1. Taxonomy (GTDB): domain Bacteria; phylum Planctomycetota; class Planctomycetia; order Pirellulales; family Thermoguttaceae; genus JANXQG01. The sequence goes on along the minus strand of CAVPPL010000004.1, from coordinate 736,529 downwards.
GCGGCGACGCGGCGGAGTTCGTTCTGGTTGGGATAGATGGCCCCCGAATCGAGCCGGTCTTGCCCCACGCAATCGGCCAGGCGATGCGCGGCGGCGAGGAACATCGCATCGGTCACTGCGTGTACGCCCGAGAGGATGCAGCCTAATCCCATGCCGGGGAAAATGAAGACGTTGTTCGCCTGGCCGATGACATGCGTCCGGCCTTCGCGGCGGACGGGATCGAAGGCGGTGCCCGTGGCGACGATCGCCCGGCCGTCGCTCCAGCCGATCGCCTCCGCCGGCGTACATTCCGCCTTCGACGTCGGATTGCTCAGGGGGAGCACGACCGGCCGCTCGACGTGCCGGGACATTTCACGAATGATCGGCTCGGTGAACGTGCCGGCCGTGGCCGTCGTGCCGACCAAGACCGTGGGTCGGACGCGGCGAACGATTTCCAAGAGATCGCCGGAGGCATCCTTGCTGAAGCCGTACTTCGCCATCGCGGCGTCGTCCAAGGCGAAAGGCCGCTTGTGCGGATCGCTAATCGACACGCCCTGGCGAAGCAGGCCGTGCGAATCGGCAAAGACCTGCGCGGCGTGAATCTTGGCCTGATCGTCTGACTCTTCACGCATGGCCATCGCCACGAGCCGCCCGATGCCGACGCCGGCCGCGCCCGCTCCCGCGTACACGATGCGCTGCTCGGAGAGTTTTTGTTTCGTGATCCGCAGCGCGGCGAGGATTCCGGCCACGCCCACGGCCGCGGTGCCCTGAATGTCGTCGTTGAAGCTTGGGATTTGGCGGTGATAGCGATCGAGGACCGCAAAGGCCGTGTTCTTCAGAAAATCTTCCCACTGAACGAGGCAACCGGGGAATACTCCTTTCACCGCGGCGACGAAGGCATCGAGCACCTCCCAATACGGCTCGCCCGTGAGGCGGCGCTGCCGGTAGCCTAGATAATAGGGATCGCTGAGCAGCTCGGTGTTGTTCGTGCCCAGATCGAGGCTGACAGGCAGGCACTGCGCGGGATGTATGCCCGCAGCCGCGCTATAGAGCGATAGCTTGCCGACGGGGATGCCCATGCCGCCGGCGCCTTGATCGCCCAGGCCCAGAATCCGCTCGTTGTCGGTGGCCACGATCAAGCGGACATCCGACTGCCGGGCGTTGCGAAGCAAAGTGGGGATGCGGTCCACATCGTCGGGCGTGATCCAAAGCCCGCGCGGGCGGCGGAAGATATGGCTGTAGAACTGGCACGCCCGGCCGACGGTGGGCGTGTAGACGATCGGCAGCAATTCGACTAGGTTCTCGACGAGCAGGCGATAGAAGAGCGTTTCATTGCGGTCCTGCAGGACGGACAGGCCGATGAACTTTTCCAGGTCGTCGCCCTTGGCCCGCAGGTGTTCCAACTCCAGGGCGACCTGCTGCTGGATCGTGAGAGTCGTCGAGGGGATGAGGCCGTGGAGGTGGAACCGCTCGCGCTCTTGCGGCGTGAAGGCGGCGCCTTTGTTGTAGAGCGGATCGCGGAGCAACTGGCGCCGCAATACGGCGGCTTCGCTGTTGCGGGCGAGCATTCGCTAGAAGCCGTTGACATGGCGCCGCTCCTCCTTGTCTCGATATTGCCGATGAGTGATACCGCGATTATACCATCTTGGCCCACTGGGGGCCGCAGCAGTGCTTGGCACCCTAGTGTAGTGTCTCAGAATTGGCGAAACTTATAATGGCAAATTGCGAAGCCTGGGTGGCACGTCCTGAGCTTCAAGCGAAGGGCGTGATTGCCGTAACACGCCCTTCGCCGGAGGCTCAGAGCGTGCCACCCATAAATCACCATCAGCGTGAGACACTACACTAGTGGATCGTGGATGGTGTTCGTCATCACGAGGGCTGCCGTGATTGCCGCTGGTTTCGTCCGCCGTCAAAACTTGCTTTGGTCAATCACCTCGCCATCGTGCCGGTTGAACAGTCGTCGCAGCGTCTCGGTGTCGATCGCGGAAGAAATAAACCGCACCGATCCATCGCAAAAGGCCGCGTTGAAGCCGCCGGGAAAAAGGCCGCCCAGCCCCGCCACCGGGTTCTTCTCGTCGTAGGTGACATCGTCCGGCTTCGTCCAGGGCACCGCCTTGGCATCGCACGCCTCGACTGCCATGATCGTGTTCGACGTGCCGTCGGTAATGTCGGCAATCTTAATGCCGTCCTTGCCGGGAAACGCCGTATCCTTGCCGCGGACGGTCACATAATTGGTCATGCCCGGCGCGGCGGTGCTGGCCGGATGGCGATAAATCGTCGGCATCGCGGCGAGCAGTTTCTTGTTGTTTTCACTGTCCCACGGCTCGTCCATGTGGAACTGCTTATAGAGGGCGTCTTGTTCGATGAAAGGCAAGATCGCCACGCGCCAGCTCAACAGCGGTTTGTCCGTCTTCTTGTCCGCAATGTAGGCGGCTGGAAAATGGCCGTAGGTCGATTCGTAGTTGAACATCGCCAAGGCGATCTGCTTCATGTTATTCATCGACTGGGTACGGCGGGCCGCCTCGCGGGCCTTCGCCACCGCCGGCAGGAGCAGGCCGGCCAGGACAGGCGCGTTCGAGGCAATGCTGCTGCCTGGAACCGTTCCGCGGCTCATGGTCTCGATGCCGGCATCGGTGCGCCGCACCACGCTGACGCTCGGCCGCAAATGCCGATAGATCGTCGGCGCCGAGGGCACGATCGAGACGTTCAAGTCAATTCCTTCCCGCGAAAGTTCCTTGCTGGCCATCTGCACGCCGACGCACAGCAGCGGATAGAGCTGGTCCAGGAACCGCCGCCCGTCGACGTAAGTCAGACTGACCGGCCCTTCCGCGCCTTTGAAGGCGTCGGCAACGTCGGGCACGGTGGCAAGCGACTTGAAATCCGCGGCCCGCGAGAGATAGGCCTTGATCTGCTGCGGGAAGGCGGCCACGATCAGTTCCTTGCGGGTCAGGCACCAGGCCGGCGCGAAGGGGAAGTCGGGCGCCGAAAAAAAGTAGACGTCATTCTCCGCGAAGCGGAAATGCTCGATGCTCGGCGCGGGCCGCGGCCGCGGCACAAAACCGGACCCCGCAGGTCCGCCGCCCACTTCTCGCGGACCGCTTCGCGCGATCTCCGCCTGGAACAACGCTAGTAGCCGCGCATGGGCGGCCGCAAGCTTGTCGTAGTCCTTTACCTGCACCACGCCGGTGAACCCGGAAATGAGCAGTCCGCCCTCGCTTCGCGAATTGTACGCGCACCATACGTCGCCCAGCGAGTTCGACGACGTCCTTGCGGAGATCGATGCCCAAATGCTCGTCGAGCATCTTCAAATTGCGCTCGATCTCGACGCCGGCTTGAGGTTCAATCTTGCCCGCGATGGCGATGGCCCGCTCCATCACTCGGGCGAGGTCCAAGCGGCCGGCGACGGCAAAGTCGGCGTCGCGCGGGATCGAGTCCAGGTCCGTCAGCCCGAGCGGCTTGCCGGTGGCGAGGCAGAGCACGCCGGCCGGATCGCCCTCGGTGCCCACGAGCGTGCGGTTGACAAATCCTTCGCCCTCCAGCCCGCTCACCGCGGCCAGCGAGGTTACATTGCCCAGCCCCAAAGCGTCTACAACCATTTGGACTCTGGCGCCGCCCAGCGGAGCGAACTGCTCGATGATCTTCTTGACGTTGACGTAGGATATCGTCGACTGCCGCTCGATCGGCAACTGCTTGCGAACCTTCGCCAACCATTCGGGCGGCGTACCGTCGGCCCTCTTCAGGATCTCTTCCAGCGAGCCGTCGCCGACTCCGACGACAAGGTACTTGTCCTTGACGCCCCAGTTAATCACGGGATGCCGGGCCCTAACACAATTCGATAGCAAGAGACGCCGCCGATCTCGACCTTCTCGGGCGGCTGCGGCATCGCGGCCTGGTATTTTTCCAGCGTGGCCTTGAGTTCCGCCGCATCGTCGCCCGCATTGAGCACCAAGCCGCCGCGAATATCAGGCCCGTGCGGACCGATCGCGACCGAGGTAACGAAGGCCGCCATCGGCCGCGTCAACGCCTTCTTCCCCCAGCGGACGACGTCCAGGGCAATTGCGCGTTGCTGCGGGGGACCGTTCTTCTCGATTCCGGAGGTGATCGCCCGTTCGATCTGGGCGAACATGTCGCGAACCTCCGGCTCGGCGAGCAGTTGTTCGGTCTGGTTCGTGCTCTTGGCGTCGGCGAGGGCCGTGCCCGACCAACTCGTATAGACGAGGCACTCCGCGGGGGCGATACGGGCTAGCACGGGATCTTCGGGCAACGGCGGCAGGCTCAGCGGCAAGCCGGCCCCGCCGCCCATCAGCAGCGAAATCCACAAGGGAAAAACAGCGAGCATCGAAACGGCCATGACAGTCTCCTTGAAACTGGGGGATGAGGGTTGGTCGAAGTGACTTAGTTAACTAAGGCAGTATAGCAGTTGCGATTGAAGGTGGCAAGGGGTGGTTTTGCGCCGCCGGACGGATATTCGTACCCAAACGCCGCGGATTGGTCGGAAATCTGAAAAAGGAAGCCGAATCGTCGAGAAACCGCACCGATGAGCATTGCCGCGATTTCGTGTGCAAAATGGGACGGCCTGCCGCGTACATTGCCCACCAAATCTGCTGTCAGTATATGCATCCGGGCGGCGGGCGGAAACGGGCAGCCGCGGACATCACCAGGGGGGCCGGGAGTCTCAAAAGTGATACTTTTGAGACTGGTTTTATGCCGTTTTGTGGCATTTTGAGATCGCTTGAGACTCTCGCCGGCCCTCCGGGCCCCCTGTTTTCCGCGGGGAAACGGGGTGCGTGAGACGATTTGAGGCTTTGCTGGCTTCAGCCTTTAGCGTAAGAATCTCACCCTGTGCCCGGCTAAATTGGAGAGCCAGTGGAAGAACGACTGCCACCGTGACCTACCCCTGACTGTCGCGCCTCGCGCCTCTGAAAGCAACGCAGATTTCCGCGATAAGGCCGCATTCTCTTGCCAATCCAATTCGTCTTCGATTCGCCACAACGGAATCTCGCGGCGCAGTTCTCGTTCGACTAGGTCTTTGTCGATCATAAATGCACCTCTTCTTTCGCTGAGATCGTATTTGAAACATTACATCCCAAAGATCGCCACTCCGGCAGCTACGGACAATCGCCCCTATCTCTAAGGACGCGAATCGCGTGCCGGCGCAACCACAGGCGTTTTTTTGGGCGATGTCTTCCTTCGTACTACTCCAAACCCGACTATTCCAGCCCGACGTGTGAGTCTTGGCGCACCTGCCTACACTCTCCGCGTCCACGGAGGAGCATTTAAGATCAATTTAGCCACGGGCGAGTGCCGCCACTTAGGAGGGATACAAGGCGAAGAAGTGGTTGAACGTGCGGGCAGTGGAGCAGATGACAGTAGCACGTTTAGCCGAGCGAGACCCGAAGGGCGAAATCCGATCGTGGCTGGCGACGATTGCGGCGCTGGCCGGGCGATGAGACAACACGATGCCTGACGCTCGCCGCCGAAAGGCGGCAGGTCGTTGGGCTCTCTTTTAGCCCTCGGCAACGCCGTGGGCAACACTGGGCTTGACCGGACGCTTACGCCTTCGCCAATAGCCGAGCAGACCCACGCCGCTGGCAAGCAACAGGGCGGGGCTGGTGGGCTCGGGGATGGCGGCTGTGACTGCAATACCATAAGGCCGATTCAGCCCGGTTGAAATCAGGGAAGGAACTATGGTTCCTCCAGACGTTGTGTATTTGCCGACGATGCTGTTGGGAAAGAAACTCGAAACATACAGATCGGAGCCATCCACGGCAATGCCGTAAGGATCATCTAATCCACTTACCAGCGAGGCATCTTGCAGTATGCCTGACGTGGTGTATTTGCTGACAAAGCCACCGCTTGTCCTACTATTCATGACATATAGATCCGATCCAGAGGCGGCAAGGCTATAGCCGGTTACCACGCCAGGGATAAAATTGTCGTTAACGGTTCCACCCGTGGTCGTGCTGTATTCGGCGATTCTATAGTTACCGCTGATGGCAACGAATACGTTTGATCCCGAGACGGCGACAGACTCCGCACCACCTCCCGAGACTGAAATGAATGAGGAGTTTATCGTCCCGCCCGATGTTGTGTATTTGCCGACGCGGGACGTACCCGCATTGTTTACGTATAAATCCGTTCCAGAAACTGCAATGCTTGTCGGTTGATACAAGCCAGTAATCAGGGAGGTGTTTATTGGAGCGCCCATCAGGCTATATTTGCCAATAGAGCCGGCATTATTGCCGAAAGTCGAGACGTAAAGATAACCATCCGCCACGGCAAGGCCTTCCACTCCGACCAAGCCCGTGATTAGATTTGGATTCACGGGCGCGCCCGAGCTTGTGTACAAGCCAACGGTTCCGGCGCCTTCGTTAGCGACATAAATGTAGCTTCCAAGGATCGTTCCTGGGAAAAAGGCGACGAGTGTGACGGCGCCGGCCGATAGGTTCGGCTTGGCAAGCGGGCATACCAGGTATTTCACGACATACTGCGCGGACGAAGCTATGACCGTTTTTCCGAGTCGACTTAGGCTCCAGCCCACTAGACACGAGGCACCCGCGACAATTAGGGCGATCGTCCCCGGTTCCGGCACGACGTTGAGCACGAGGTTGTCGCCCTGCACGACGAGAGTCGCAGGCAGTCCATCGATCATGCCTGTGGTGCCCGACCCGAGGCTGCCTGAGACCGATCCAGCATTGATCAAGTCGTATGTGCCCGGCCCAAAGCCGCCCAGCGGCGTGAAGTTGAAGTCGGAGAACTGCTGGCCGTTGAGGCTGAGAGCGCCAGAAGTCATTAAGACCATGTCGCTGTCCAGCGGCGTGTCGAGTTCGTAGTCGATCTTCGAACCGCTCAAAAGCGAGAGGCTGCCGCTGAGAGCAAGGGTGCCCGGCGCATCGCCCGGCGCGAGGTGGCCGCTTGCGGCGACCGTGACGCTCGAAAGGCTGCCCATACCGGCGAGCGTGCCGCCGCTGTTGACTGTGACCGGGCTGACCAGCGAGCCGTTGACCATGAGTTCGCCTTGGTTGACCACAGTTGTGCCGGCGTACGTTTCCGCACCTGTCAAATCCAGCGATCCGTTCCCAATTTTTATAAGACTTCCAGCGGCGCTGAGCGCGCCCGAATACGTCGTGCTGGCACCGTTGTTCCCGACGCTGAGAATCAGTGCGACTGACTTGGTATTGCTCAGCAAAATCGCTCCTGGTCCGGTCAGTCCGCCGAGCGTGACGGCGGTTAATGTTCCGAAGCTCAAGTTACCGCTTCCGCTGGTATCGAGCGTGCTGCCCCACAATGCCAGCGGGCTGCGCAGTACCAAGGTTCCGCTGCTGACAAGTGTCCTGCGTGTGTAGGTATCGGTCGCGGCCAATATCAATGCGCCGCTACCCACTTTCGTAAGACTCCCCGATCCGGAAAGCGGACCCGACAGCGCCATTGTGTAGCCCGCCGAATCGAAGGTCGCACCGCCATTGTCGCTACCAAGCGTCATAGAAGCCGTGCTGGAGAATCCGGTGCCGAGAAAGAAACTGCCGGCTTGCAGCGTGCCGCCCGTGAAGTTGAAGGTCGCCAGTCCGGGTTTGCAAAGCAGCGAAAATGCTCTCAAGATGCCTCCTTCGAGATCGTAAACCCCGGATACATTTCCTTCCAAGTGAAGCTCTTCCACGACGTTTGTTCCGCCGGACTGCACAAAAAGTCCTGCGCCCGCGTTTCCAACGTACTCATCGCCCCCAAGCTTAATGCCGCCGGACAAATAGTATGCGCCGGTACCGCCGCTACCGACATAAAGCGTCGAGCTATTGGTGCCGCCAGTTTGTGTGAAAACGCCATTGCCAGAAGCACCAACGTAAAGCAAGCTGGCGGTCAGATTGCCGTTGCTGAGGTTGTATGTGCCGCTGCTTCCCGGTTCGTAGCCAATATAGAGATAAGGTGCGCTCAATACCGAAATGCTGTTGATTCCCCCGGATTGTGAAAAGGTTCCATTGCCGTAATAGCCAACGTACTCGGTACTACTCAGGACTGTGCCGCTGCCGCCAAGTGAGTAAATGCCGGTGCCGCCGGAATAATAACCTAGATAAAGCACCATAGGGAACGCGTTACCATTGCTATTCGTTCCTCCTGATTGCATGATCGTGCCAGTTCCGTAGTAGCCGATGACTTCCTGGCTGCTAATGCGGTTGCCCAGGTGACTGGCGCCACTGAGAATATAGGTACCACGGCCGCCGACACTGTAGCCGAGAGTCATGTCGAGACCTGCGGAACCTCCGGTTTGAGTGAAGGTTCCTATACCGGCGTAGCCGACATACGCCGGAGACTGCGCATACAGCGTTCCGTTGCTGAGCACGTAGTTTCCAACGTCGCCAGCGCTATTGCCCAGGGTGAGACCGGACTGCTGGTTTGCGATCACATCGCCGACTCCGCCAGACTGCGAGAAACTGCCCGTTCCGCCGCTGCCGACATAGAATGCTCCGCAGGTTAGCGATCCCCCGGTCATCTGCGAAGTGGAGTCGTTGATCGTTATACTGCTGTAGCTGCTCAGATTAACGACGCCGTTGCCCGAAAGTATAAGTCCGTTATTCAGTTTGATGGTCGGATAGTAGGGAGAGTTCAGTGTTCCCTGGCAATTCACTGGGTCGTTGATCGAATAATCTTGATTCAGTGTAAGCGTTCGTCCTGCCGGAACGGTAAACGTTGAACCCACGGTGTAAGTCAATCCCAGACTGCCGTAGCTCGCGAAATTGCCGGAAATGTTGTAGCCGGCAGGGATAACGAGCAAACCACTGGGGCTTACACTCAGGGCGGTGTTTCCCAAGTTTTGCCAACTGCCGGTGGTCAGATCGAGGATGCCGTTGGTAAGCAGTGTTGCAGGCGTGCCGCCGCCGATGAAGACTCCCTGGTTTTGGAGATATTGCCCGATCTGCAAGGTTCCGCCCGCAAGGGAATACGTACCCCCGATTGATATTGTCAGGAGCGTGGCGGAATTGCTGCCGCCAAGCTGGGAAAAATATGATGGTACGCCGTTTCCGCCACCCAAATTCTCGTTTGCGGCCGACAAGATGCTACTGCTGCCACTAAGAGTGTAATTGCCGCTGCTGCCGGGGTAATATCCTAGTTGAAGGGCATTGGCAGTGTTATTCCCGCCGGTTTGAAGAAATGATCCTGATACTATAACCGCCCGGCGAGTCAAGGCCCCTTGCCGGTAGACTAGAGATTGAGGTTCGCAACTCATTCCTAGTCCACCGAACAAGGAGACCTATATGTGGTATCTCGGTATCGACCTTCATCGTCTTACCGTTGTCATCGCCGGCGTGAACGACGCGGGCGAAGCCATGAACGCGACCACCATCCGCTGTGAAGACACGGAAGCCATTCGGCAGTTCGTCGAAAAGCTCGGGGCGTTCCGCGCAGTGATCGAAGCCACGGGCACGTACCGTTGGCTCTACGACCTGCTTCGCCCGTACGGCGTCGTCGTCCTGGCACATCCACTCCGCCTGTGCGCCATGATACAGCGCCGCAGCAAGACGGACAAGCTTGACGCGATGCTGCTGGCCAATCTGCTGCGGATCAACCAAGTCCCGTTGGCCTACATTCCGCCAGAGCCCTACCAGCAATTACGCAACCTGACACGCGCACGAGCACGACTCGTCCGCGAGCAAGTGAAGGCGAAGATCAAGCTCCGCGACCTGTTGGCGCGGCAGAATCGGCAGACGCCCTACCGCACGCTCGGCAAACGCTGCTTGGCGTGGTTCGGCAAACAGGACTTCGGCCCCATCGAGAATCTGGTGCGCGACGAGCTGGTGCTGCGATTGCAGCACTACGAGAAGCAATTGGCGATTCTCGACGAACACATGCTCGCGTTGCGTGAAGCATTCCCGCAGGTGGAGACGTTGACGGACATCCACGGCATCGGCCTCTACTCGGCGCTCTTGATCGTGGCCGAACTGGGCGAGGTAGATCGATTCCACAATGCCAAGCAGGTCGGAGCTTACACCGGCCTGACGGCGCGCGTCAACCAGTCGGGCGGCCACTGCTATCGCGGATCGATCACCCGTCAGGGCTCGTCCTGGTTGCGATGGATCCTCGTGGAAGCGGCAATGAAGGTCGTCCAGGAGGATGTTGCCTTGAAGAACTTTTACACGCGCGTACGGAAACGCGCCAGCGCCAAGATTGCGCGCGTGGCGACGGCGCGAAACTGGCGGAGATATGTTGGAAACGGCTGCGCCGCTGGCAGAGGGAAAACGTTCCCTCGGCGGCGCCGGCTTGAGGCAAACAAGAGGAGTTCGCTGCGCACGCAAAATCGGCGAAAGCGACCCGCGATTGAGACTGGCGAGGCCTTGCGCCTGTGCCGAGATCCTGATTGGGTGCTCTTGCCGGTGAACAGAATAATGTGCGGCGGTCTCGCGGCCGAACGGCACGAATGGGTGACTACGATATGCGCAACGCACACGAACGAACATCGAACCGGCATCCTGCCGCGGACATTTCGGCCGATCCATCGGCCGACCAGGGCGCTCATTGCCGCCCCTGGACCCCGGCTAGCCTTTCTCTGTTCTGCTTTTTTGGCCTATCGCGAAAATCGGGGCCTTGACACGCGGGCGGTTATGGGTGTCCCTGAGTATCCCACGGTTTCGCCGGCGGTTGTCAATCTGCCGCTACCCGTGAGGCTGTATGTACCAACACTAGACGCATTCCACCCAAGATATATCGAGAGGCTGTCCTGCGGAAAAGCTGCATTCGTGCCGCCCGACTGCGTGAAGGAGCCGGAGCCGGAGTAGCCGATGTACTCCGCCAATGTAGTTAGCTTGCCGCTGCCGCTAAGGATGTATGTCCCCGCGCTGCCGGGATTGTAGCCGAAGTAGAAAGCAGCGTTTCCGGCGCCCTGCTGGCCAACAGTGTTTGCGCCATTTTGTTGCGACAACGTTCCCGCGCCGGAATAGCCGATGTACTCCGAGGTCGCTGCAAGGTTTCCGGTGCCCGTCAGGTTATACACGCCGGAATCGCCGGCCTGGTAGCCGAGGTAGACGCTGGTCGAGCCCCTCGACGCCTGACAGAGCAAATTGTCCCGATCCACCAAGACCGACGTAGTGGTTGGCCGAAGAGACTGCTCCTCCCGCGTTAATACCTGATGCCTGGTCGTTCGTAATCAGGTTTCCGTTTCTCAGCGACACCAACCCTGTGCCCGATACGGTCAGTCCTCCGTTCATGTTGAGCGTTCCGTACGAAACGATTTTGCCTTGACAGTCAACGGGGTCCGTAAACGTCACCCCTTGCCCGCCGATCGCTTGGCCGGCAGCCACTGTAAGTGTCGTTCCAATGGTATGGACCATGCACGAAGGGCTTGCACTAAAGCTGCCGAAGCCGGTTGCTGGATTAAATCCAGTTGGTACGATCAAGAGAGAGTTTGAACCGAGGCTGACGTTCATCGAGCCGACGTTCGTAAGAGTCGCTTGGGTAAGATCAACGGCACACGAGTTCCCAATCGCCAGCGTAGCCAAGCTGTTGGTGAAGTCGAGACCGCCTTGATTCGAAATTCCGCCGGTTGTTGTAATCGCCAAAGTTCCTGCCTTAAGCAAATAGCGACCTCCGCTGCCAATAGCCAAAAATGGTGTTGAGTTCGAACCTCCTGTCTGCTGGAACTGCCCGGTTGTACTTTGAATCGTTCCGACCGATTCTGAGGTCGTCACGGAGAGCACGCCGCTTCCACTCAGAAAGTAGCTCCCGGTGCCGCCCGTGCCGCCGCCGACGTAAAGCCTGCCATCGTTGTTCGTTCCGCCGGTTTGTATGAACGTGCCAGTGCCAGCGTAGCCCAATACCGCGCTTGGCGCGGAGAGTTTGCCGCTTCCGCTAATGGTGTACGTCCCCGCGCTGCCGGCGTTATAGCCCAAATCCAGCGCAGTACCGACACTGTTTGTGCCGCCAGATTGCTGAAATAGACCGGTTCCGGAATATCCGCCGTATTCGACGTTGGTGTTGTGAAATAGACCGCCATTTAGACTATACGTGCCGCTTCCGCTGGAGTAATACCCGAGGTAGAGCAGAGCATTGTTGGTCCCGCCGGTTTGTGTAAAGACACCATTTCCATAGACGCCGACGTATGCCGTTGCGTTGAAGTCGCCGCTTCCGCTCAAAAAAAAGCTGCCGTTGGCGGCAGCTTTATTTCCAATGTACGCGCTCGCGCCGCAGGTCCCGCCGGACTGGTAAAACGACCCATTGGCTGTATCACCGACGAGGACCTGACCGCCAAATTGCGGATTAAGGCTGCCCCCTAGCAATTGGACGGTACTAGCGCCGGTTGCATCGCCGACCGATAGAGTGCCACATGTCTCGTTAGCTAGCGTAATGTTTACCGTGCCACCGTTCGCGACGTAGGCCAGATCCGACGTGGTGGGGAGAACGGTACTGCCCCAGTTAGAAGCGATACTCCAGTCGCCGGAAACAGGTTGCCATGAGTAAGTTGCTCCCTCGGCTGCCGACGGTGCAAACGAGCTAGTCGCGAGCACTGCGAACGCCAACAGCGAAGACCGAAGCAGTGGTTCGCTACTGAATCCAACCGCATGAATCGAACCGTTACGTCGATTAAGTTGCTTTGTACGCATGTTGGCTCTTCTGTGATATTCCGAGCATCGCTCTCCGGCTTGTTGCCCAAGCGCCGCAAGGCAAGCTCCATCGCGAAATGGGGATTGGCTCTCGGGGCCGAGGCAGCAATGCGAGAAGGTATCCAGCGGTCCGCTATTGAAGCGGAGCGGTCGAAGCGACTAATTGCGGGATACTAAACGCTGCCTACTACTTAGATTGTCTCGTGGCCCGGCACAAAAGCGGCCGGGGCACCCTTGATGAATACCCCTATCATGTCTCCGAGGGGCGAACGCGTCAAGCGCGGCGAAGCTTCACGCATGGGTGTGCACTCAATTTATCACGGTGGTTATTCGCAGGCCAGCAACCCGGCCAATTCGTCGTGGTCCTTCGCCGACGAACAATCGGCTTCTCCGGCTCGAAACAGCCGGCAGGCCGATATCGCGGCACCGGGCTCGCCCAGATGTTTGACGCGTTCCCAACACTGCCAGCACAACAAGTCGCCCTCGAAGTGCCAGTGCTTTAGACCGGGATCTCGGTGGCAGGCGATGCACGTCATCGAGCGGCCGGCAAAAGGGTCTTGATGGCTCATTCTCGCATCTCGTACGTTTACGAGTGGACCGCGTGCGCCGTCCAGTTGCCGCCTTCGCGGGCGGCCTTCCTATTGGGCGCCATGCCCCGCGCGTCTTTGTCGCGGGCGATTTCGGTGGTGGCGGCCTCGCCGAGCATAGTGAAAATCATTTGTACACAAAATGTGGACAACTGCATTTCGCTCTGCTTCTTCTCGCGGGCCCTCATTTCGGACAAGTGATTGATTGCTACCATCACAACGTCGCTAGAAGTGCCATTGCAAACGCCCCCTTCGACCTTGCGTCGATGGAGCGCAAGATTGACGGCTACAAGGATGCCGCCAACCTCGACTTTCGCCGGTTTCGCGGCCGCCGCCCGGCCAAGCTGGGCGGCGGCCGCGAAACCGGCGAAGAAGGCGCGAAGCGACGAGTTTAGCCATCAATCTTTCGCTCCACCGCGGTGAACGCGGTGGGGGCGTTTACAGTCAGAACGTCGCCACGCGCGGACGAGGCCGCTTGCCACGTGCGTCCTTCGCCCGCCGTCCCTTCATCTTACATCCCTCGATCCGCCCTAACTTCCAACTCAACCCCCGCGAGTTATAATAGACTGTTTGGAGGATGCGGAAGCGATGGGAATACGCTTTTATTGCCCCAACGGGCATAAGCTGAACGTCAAGGAGTTCCAGGCCGGGCGGCGGGGGATTTGCCCGTTCTGCGGTTCGCGGACGCAAATTCCCATGCAAAGCACGCGGCCCAGCGGCAATGCGCGCTGCGCGGCCGGCGGACATGCCGGCGCCCAGACGCTCGATCATGATGACGACGGGCAGGGATCTGACTCCTCGCCCGACATCCTGCCGGGCGAACCGCCCGCACTGCCGGGCGATCCGGCGGGATCGACGATGGTCGGTCCAAGCGTCGCGCCGGGCAGTCATGCCGCGGCGGGGCTGATCGCCGCGCCGCCGACGACGGCAGTTACGCAAAGCAATGGTTCTGGCGGTCGTGGCGCCGCGACCATTTCCGCCATGCCGACGTTGACCGGCAGGCCGCAGGCCGCGGGCCCGAGCGCTACGGCTGGCTCTCCGCCAGCAGCCGGCCCAGTCATGAGATCGGCCGCTGCGCCGAGTCCGGCCCTCGCTCCCGGCGCCGCTCCCGGACAAGCCCTCACCTCCGGCCCCTCTCCCAAAGGTAGAGGGGAGATGGTGAATGAGCCGCCCGACGCGATCTCCGAGGCTCCGGAGATGATTTGGTATATTCGCCCGCCGTCAGGCGGCCAGTTCGGCCCCGCGCCGGGCGACTTGATGCGCACCTGGCTGACCGAAGGCCGCGTCGAGCGCCAATTCGCTGGTGTGGCGCGAAGGTTGCGCGACTGGCAGGAGGCCGGCACGGTCTTCCCCAAACTCCGCGGGAACCAACTCAGCGAGTTGCTGGAATTGATGCCGGCAGGCACGTCTGCCGCAGTTTCCGCCCGTGCGAATCGGCCGAAGGCACATAAGTCGTCGGATAACACTTGGATCATGTTGCTGACCCTAACGGTCCTGCTCTTGGTCGCAGTGATTTTTGTATTCCTGTACTTTTTGTTTTTGCACTGATAGATGAAATCCCGACGCGAAAGCAAAAACGGTGGGCCTGCGCTCGTTACGCGATCTGGTCCCACCCTACGATTATGAAGCTTCAACAATTCCTCGAACATAATGGGCTGGCCGCGAATCCTTTCGCCGATGAGGACGCGCAGACCGACACGGTTTTCAAGGGGGCGTGCATTGGCACCGTGTTCCATCCGGCGTGGGACAAAATCTATGGCGATCCGACCGAGCCGGCCACGTCGGTCGTTTTCGGCGAGAAAGGCGCCGGCAAGACCGCCATGCGGATGCAGGTCGTGCGGCGGCTGGCCGATTACAACGCCGACCATCCCGAGCACCAGGTCTTCGTCGTGCAATACGACGATTTCAACCCGTTTATCGACCACTTCCGCGAGAGCTTCCACGGGCGCTCGCGGCGAATTGATCGGGCGCTGGGCCAATGGCGGTTGTGGGACCACATTGACGCCATCCTCTCGCTGGCGGTGACGCAACTCGTCGATCGGATTCTCGACGTGCGTCAGGCGCGGCACCCGGCCGCACGGGACGGGGCGCTGCCCATCGAATTGTTGGACGCCGCCCAGGCCCGCGATGTGGCGCTTTTGGCCGCGATCTACGACCAGTCAACGGCGGAGAGCCCGGCGGCGCGCTGGCAGCGGCTGCGGAAGAAGCTGCGGTTTTCCACCTGGAAATCAAAATGGGACCTGGCCGTGGGCGGCAGCGTTACCGTGTTGGCGCCGGTGCTCTTCTTCTGGTTGGGATGGTCGCGCGTCGGCCCGTACTGGAAGTGGATGCTGGCCGCGATCGTCGCCGGCTGGCTGCCGTGCATTGGCCGCTTCGCAAAGTTCACTTGGCGCGCGTGGCAGATCAAGCGCGCTACTCGCGTACTGCACCACGCGATCAACCCGCTGCGGAAGATACTTATGAACATTCCGCCCGCGCAGCTTGTCGGCCAGCCGCTGCCGACATCGCAGCAGACCGACCAGCGTTATCAACTGCTGGAGAAGCTGCAATCGGCCCTGCGGTCGATGCACTTCGAGGGCGTCATCGTGGTCGTTGATCGCGTGGACGAGCCGTATCTGATCAACGGCTCCAGCAGCCTCATGCAGACGCTCGTCTGGCCGATGCTGGACAACAAGTTCCTCAAGCACCACGGGCTGGGCGTGAAACTCCTGCTGCCGATCGAGTTGGAACATGCCATCGACCGCCAGGAGCGCGACTTCCACGAGCGAGCGCGGCTGGACAAGCAGAACCTAGTCCGCTCGCTCGCCTGGACGGGCCAATCGCTCTACGACTTGGCGAACGCCCGGCTAAAGGCCTGCGCGAGCGACGGCAAGGCCCCGGCGATCAGCGATCTTCTGGACCCGGCGATCGACGCACGGCGGTTGAAGGACGGCTTGGCAACGCTCCGTGTGCCGCGGCACATGTTCAAGTTTTTCTACCGCCTCTTCACGACGCACTGCAACGCCCACAGCGACGACAGCCCGGTCTGGAAAATCGGGCAGGGCGAGTTCGAGTCGGTGCTGGCGCTCTATCAGCGCGATCAGGACGCGCTCGATCGAGGCGTGGGGGCGGGGTGAGGCGGAAGACGATCGGTGTCGGCCGCCTTGTGCAGCGCTCGCGCTCTCGACAGCCTTGCCGTGTCAAAGTAGAATAGGGGTGGAAAGACTGCAAGGAAGCGCGACGCTACATGACCAAAGGATATCAAGAGGGCCTTGCCAAGAGTACGCAAGCCACTGACGCCGTCGACTGTCCAATCGTTTTGCCCGTTCGCCCGGCGGCTGTCATCCCGCCCGATGTGCTTGAAACGGCCGCCCGTTTGGACGTATTGAAATATCTGCCGCAGGTCATCGATCTTACGCGAGAAGTTTTCGGCAGTTTTTCAAATGTCACCGTGAGCGACGATCCCGAGTTCGGCGATACTCATATCATTTTTCACGTCCCTGCACAGCGCACGATTGAGGAGGACCTGGAAATAGATGAAGTGTGGGGAAAGCGAATGATGGAGATCATCCCCATTTCTCCACAGGTCTACTTGACGATCCCGGAATCCGTCGCATGACGGGCCGTGACTTCATAGACTGCGCGGAGGAATTTGCGGAGGGACGTACGAAAGCCGCACTTCGCAGTGCCGTGAGCAGAGCCTATTACGGCGCATTCCACGAGGCATTGGCGCTGCTGGGTGCTTGCGGCCACGGAGGGAATCGTGACGAAAGATGAAATCGAAGAAATCCGGATCGAAGTGACATCCGACGGGTCGCTTGCGCTCTCGGTGATGGTTCACCGCGATGGAAGCCTCGGACGGCAGGGCAGCGGTGCGATCCCGCAGACACAGCCCGCGGTCTTGGGAATGACCGACGGCCGCTACTTCCGGGATCTGATTGAATTGGTTGACGACGTTGTGTTCCGGCACACGGGCGAGTACGACTGCGTCGATAAGGCCGGGGCTCACGTGGAGTACACGTTGGTCTTCTTCGGAGCCGGCCCCGAGGGCAGTCAGGATCGGCCGTGTGCGGGATTTCGGCTCTCATTGGGCACCGAGTCAACGGGCGTGCATCCGATAGTCAAGTACGTCGATACGTTCATCACGAGGGCCGTGGCGGCTACGAATCCTTGGTATGAAGCCGCGTTGGAAGGAAAGCGCGGTGCCGATTGCCCGGGCGGGGTTTGAGGACATTCTCATCCCAGAGACACCGCCGCCGAACCCGGCGCTACGCCAGACCAGGCCATCTTCAAGTTATCTCACTTTATTTCGACTTCAGCCCATTCGTACGGCCGCAAGGGCACGGTGATAGTATCGCCCGCGACGGTCAGATCGATCGGTGCGCGATCGGCGCCACCGGCTTTTTGGGCCGACTTTACCGTGCGGAAAGACCGCAGGCCGAGAGAGATGTGCCGGCCTTCGGTTTCCAACAGCCGCACGCGGATTCCCGCGACCGCCCCGCCTTCGACTATCGGCTCCCAATGCGTCGCCACCACGGCACGGTTATCCAGATGGTAGAGCCACGCGGAGTCGTTCTTCGGCAGCGCCTCGAGCGGCACGACCGGCGACGGCGCGACGAAATCCAGCGCCGCCGCCTGCGGATGAGGCAGGTCGATGCCGATGCCGAATCGAAACCGCCGGGCGGTCTCGCCGCGAACGACCAAGAGCGAGTCGAGCCTTCGCATGCCATAGCGGCGATGATAAGGCAACCCCGCGGTTAGAATCGTCGTGCGGCGCGATCCGTCGCGAATCTCGACGAACTGCGGCGCTTCCAACCGCATGGCTTCGCTCGCCACGGTCGCCTGATTGACGCTGCGATAGACCGCAGGCGCGTTGTTCGCCCAGGCGAATCGGGCGGCGAAGTAGGAGTTCCACGGATCGGCTTCCAGTTCGCGGCGGGGATCGATCTCGACCTCGACTTCGATCACCCGGCTGCCCCAAGTGACTCGGGTCGTTTGCCGGAACTCGGCCGCGACGTGGCCCGCTCGGTCCACAAGCCGCCCGCGAACGGCCACTTCGCCCACGACGGGTCCGGAATCGACGACGCGAATCTCATCGGCGGCCATGATCGTGTAGGCGTCGTCTTCCTCGCCCCCGCGGAGCCGCATGGCGAGTTGTTGAGCCAGTCGCGGGCCGCGGGAATGTAAATCGTAAACCGCGCGGACCGCGCCGAGATGTGGATCGATGACCAGCTCGAAGAATTCGTTGCGAAGCACCGCGGCGCCTTGCTTTGGGTCTCGCTCGGCCATCGGCCGCGGCTGCGGCGATTTGCGAAAGAAGCTGAATGCGCGCGGCGGCGGTTTCGCCGTTTGGCCAGTTCCCGGCCGCAGCACAGCAAAGCCCAGCGGCGGAATCTCAACAATCGCGGACTTTCGCCCGGCGGAGTCGCCCACATGCAGGACCGCGCCGCCGACATCGGGCATACCGCCGAGGTTCGTTACGTCGAGGCGTACGCGACGGGAAGTAGTCAGTGGGTTGATTACGAGGAGCCCGGCAGGCGTTTGTAGTCCCGGCTTCAGCCGGTCTTCGTCCGTGGCAATCCGCCTAAAGGCGGTACTACGAGCGCCGATCGCCGCGCCCAACTCCGCCGCCAAAGTCTGAACCACGCTCACTGTATCTAACGTAGACTCTGTGCTATTTGCGTTGCCCTCCGCCACGACCGCAAGCGCGCCCATCGTCTGCCCCGCCTCTTCCATGGCTCGCCGTGCGTAGTACTGCTGCCAACGCGAGATCGGATCGGCTTCGCCTGCCGCCACTGCTTGGGCCAGATAAGGCGAGTGATATTCGTCGGCCTTGAAGGCCGCCTGGTGGCCCGACATGCCGGTATGCTCAAAATATTCCGGCAGCGAGCGGAACGTGCCCAGCACGCTGGTGTAGCGGCGAGCCCGGCGGATGTCTTCGTGCCAGCAGCTCGTGCGGCCGGGCCAATGGGCGAAGATCGCGGTCGGCTGGTTGTCCATGTCGGTCGCGCCGGAAAGCGCCTGCGGCAGGCGGACAAATCCGTCGGCCTTCGCGGCGTCGATCGGCACGCGCAAGACGGCTTCGATCGTCGTGCCGTCCAGCCCTTCCCACCGCTGGCGGCTCGCCCCCGCCGTGGGAAAGCGGCCGTCGTCGAGCGTCGCATGAACCGCGCCGGTGAAGCCCAGATGTTCGAGGATCTGCGGCAGCACCGGCGTCATGCCGAACCGCCGCCGCCCGAAAATCGTGGGCCGCGGCCAGAAGCTTCTCATAGATGGCAAGACCTTGCACTAGCTGCCCGCGGACGGCCTCAATCGGCAGCAGCGGCAATTCGAGTTCCTGGTACTCGCCGCCGATGATGCTCGCCTGGCCTTTCTGGACGGCTTGGCGGAGCAACTCCAATGTGGCCGGCTCGCGGGCGGCCATTTGCTCCAACACTTCCGCCGAGAGGAGCAGATTGCATGGCGGATCGTCGGCCGTGTGACCGCTCAACTGTGTGCGGAGCGATTGCCCGATCGTCGAACCGGCCACGAGCGTCAGGTCCAAGAGGTGCGACTCGGCGGAGTAGTAGTATTCCCGCGCCGTGTGCAGCAGATCGAAGGTCGCTTGTAGCCGCGCACGGGCTTCATCGCCCTCACCACCGCAAGCCGCCACGGCCGCCGCCACTAGTTCCCGCTCCAGCGCGGTCTCGTCGAGGCTGTTCATGTAGCGGATGCGGACGGTAATAGTCTCGATCACGTAATGGCAGTAGCCCAGGGCGAGGAAATCGGCGACGAGGCTCAGGATCGACGGGGACCGTCCCAGCTTTTGTCCCAGCAAAAACGGGACTGTCCCCTTTACCGCCCCCTTCGCCGCCAAGCAGTTCAAGCGCCGCGGCGATCATTTCCGGCCGGCTCCGCTTGCCGCGAATCAACTTCGCGCCAAGCAGCTCCGCATGACTCAGCCAGTCTTGCGGCAGCAGGGGCTCGGCCATAGGCGGAATGACCAGAACGTGACCCGCCGGTTCATCCGGCGCTTCGCCAGCCGAATGCCATTTCGGCATCACCCCGGCGGCGGCAATCAGGGCCGGATGCCAAAGCGCGGTCCAGGCCGC
Source organism: uncultured Planctomycetia bacterium (assembly GCA_963707295.1). Classification (GTDB taxonomy): domain Bacteria; phylum Planctomycetota; class Planctomycetia; order Pirellulales; family Thermoguttaceae; genus JANXQG01. The sequence goes on along the minus strand of CAVPPL010000004.1, from coordinate 716,306 downwards.
CAACAGCTCATCGGCCTGCGCGGCAGAACGCGGCTCGCCGGCGCTGTCGCGGCTCGTGCAAGGCAAGATGGGCGTGAGTTTTTGCATTCGCGGCCTGTCGGGTGCGGTCGAGTCCTACGAAGACCCACCAAGAATCTCCGCAAATTGGTGGGTCTTCGCTGCGCTCGACGCCACCCTACGCGCGGTTTTCCGATCGGCTCCAAATTCCAGTATAATTGTCGCCAACCATGTCCGACCATTCTACCAGCCCCGATCTTTCCCGCTACCTCCGGCAGATGCGTTACGCGCACTTGGGCGAAGAGGGCCAGCGTCGCCTGGCCGCCAGCCGGGCGCTGATCTGCGGCTGCGGGGCGCTCGGCAGCCTGCTGGCCAATACGCTCGTGCGGGCGGGCGTGGGCAAGGTGCGGCTCGTCGATCGCGATTTCGTCGAACTGAGCAACCTGCACCGGCAGACCCTTTTCGACGAAGCCGACGTGGCGGCCGGGCTGCCCAAGGCGGTTGCGGCCGCGGAAAAGCTTCGAGCGATCAACTCCGCGGTGGAAATCGAGCCGATCGTAGCCCACGTCGGCCCGGAGAATGTCGAGTCGCTTTGCCAGGGCGTGGACGCGATACTAGACGGCACCGACAATTTCGAGACCCGCTACCTGCTCAACGATGCGGCCGTCAACCTCAATTTACCGTGGGTCTATGGCGGCTGCGTCGGCGCGGAAGGTCAGACGTTGACGATCGTGCCGGGCGAAACCGGCTGCCTCCGCTGCCTGCTGCCGGAATGTCCCCCGCCCGGCAGCACGCCGACGTGCGACACGGCCGGCGTGCTCGCGCCGATCGTGGGCGTCGTGGCGTCGATCCAGGCGATGGAAGGAATCAAACTGCTGAGCGGCAATCGGGCGGCCATCTCGCGGCAGCTTACGGTCATCGACCTCTGGCAGAACCGCATCCTGCAGCTCGATGTCAGCGACCTCCGCGAACAGACCGACTGCCCCTGCTGCAAGCGGCGCGAGTTTTCCTGGCTTGCCGGTCAAGAAGGCAGCCGCGCCGCGGTCCTCTGCGGCCGCAACGCAGTGCAATTGACGCAACCCGGCACTGCCATGCCGCTGGACGAACTGGCCAAGCGGCTCGCCGGCCTCGGCCGCGTGACGCGAAATCCGTTTCTGCTGCGATTAAAAGTCGATGCCTTCGAGCTGACGCTCTTCCCCGACGGCCGCGCGATTGTGCAGGGCACCGATGATCCGGCGGCAGCGCGGACGGTTTATGCGAAGTATGTGGGGTCGTAGGGCACGCGCCTAATGATTGCCTCTCTAACGCCAATGGGTGGAACGGCTCGGTCGGACTTCCCGCGACTGAGGACCTAGCTCGCGACTGACTATCTTGCCCGGTTTTTCTCCATGCACGCCTCGCCGCACTTTTGCAACCGGACCTCGCACCATTGCCGGACGAGAGGATATTCCACCGCCAAAATTGAAAGCGTCTTCTCTTCCGGTTCAATGAGATTAGTGTCCGGCCGCTGCCGTTGTGACTGCGCCGCGGTCGCATGGAGACACTCGACCGTTAACTTAACTTTACCGTCGTTGGTCGCCAATGACGAAATACGGATTTCCCGGAGCCGTTCCCATCGCGAAGCAGGAACATTGGTACGCGCCGTCCCGGCCCTCGCGGTCCTGCCGCACCACGCCGTTAACAAACACTTTCTCCGACTCCATTGCTGCCCTGAATTCCTCCAGCAGCGGCTGAAAAACCTCTGGACGGAGATCGTTGGCGATACGATCCGCCTCGTCGAACCGCTTTTTCTCTGTCCGCCTGAGGTCGTCAGCTACTTGCTCTTCGCGAAGAAGCTGCTCGCCCTTTTCCTTGAGATTCGAACGCATACGCTGTCCAAAATCGCTGACGATTAATACCTCCGTGTTCTCGCAACGATGGCGAATGCCACCGCTTTAGGACAATTATTAGTGATTTGGACAGCCCTGGCAAGCCCCGTCCTGCGGCGTCCCGTAGGGGGGACACCAGGGGTCAGAACTAATTATTGCGAAAACAGTTCTAACCACTTCGCCTTCCCCGACGCGATTGATTGTGAGGAATAAGAGAACGCCCCCATTCTTCGCCGTTTTGTTAAAAAAGCGATAATTGCCCGGCGCGAGTGAAGCGCGTCTTCAACTTGTTGCGCTACGCCGAGCGCATCCGACGGCTTTCGAACCGTCTTTAGCAGTTGCCCGAAGAGTATCACCTTCCTGTCGTTGCGCGAGAGCGTCAAACCGATCCCGCGCAGTCTCTCACATTGCGAGTGTGCTGCCGCGACGGCATCTCGCGCGCGGTTCGCTTGCGTGGCGGGTTCTTGCGGCACACCACCACAATATCGAGTTGGATCGGCTCTTTTGCCTGTGATTTCGGCGCGGCGACCGACATCTCGGACTTGACCGGGTGCGAGTTGACGACCACAAACCCCGCCCCGAGAATGGCATCGGCAAGCGCCTTCCATCCGTCATCGCGAGAGTGATGGTACGTGAACACGAGCAACCCGTCGTCTTTCAGCACGCGCCTGCATTCGCGAAAAACGCCTCGAAGTTTACGGCCAAAGTTTTCGGCGTCGGCATCCTGTACTTCCAACGGACTTCTCGTCGTTGCGGCGCAATGTTTCGCACCGCGAGGGACCAGTTTTTGCCAAGCGTAGAAAAAGTCCGCCAACTCGGAATAGTGGACGTTGTCGAAAAACGGCGGGTCCGTGACGACGAAGTCAACGCAGCCATTGGGCAGCCCGCAGTTCGCCGAGTCCCCGCAGGAAAGGTAGATCGTTCTCGGCTTGAGTTCGGAGTCGCTAGGCACGTTCACCTCTACGGAACCGTTGAACGGCGGCGAGCAAACCTTGCCCTTGTTGCCGGCGCTTCCGTTGACTTCGGTCGGTGCTCGATGATACTCTGCCGCCCGCAATAGGCGGCTGCGGAACAGATTCAGGAACGACCCCGAACTCTTCCGCGTACCCCACACGTTCGCCTCAATAGGCGTTCGCTCCGGCTTGAGGATGTGGTGCGCGAACATGTGACGCACTGCGCCAGTGCCCTCTCCCTTGTAGGACGCAAAGAGGTTATTGAACTCCAGAAGTCCCGAGAACAGCAGCAGGAGCGCGTTGCGCGTCTGTTTATCGGGCTGTCGTTCGATGGCCGCTTGCAGCATGCCGAGCGCGAGCAATTGGCGGTCGTTGAAAAAATCTCGCCAACGTTGAAACCCATACCCCATCGCCTGGTCGGTATTGTTTCCACTTTCGAGGACAAGATCCGGTACAAGGATCGTCCTCGCCGCGATCGCCTCATTGAGGCGAGCAGCGCATCGATTGTATTCGGCGATGTCTTCGGCGGTAGCACGGCCGTATTCCTTCTCTCCGTCGCGCGTCAGAACCAGCTTTCCGTAAAGCCGGAAGGTCGGTCGCGTCGTCAATCCGGCCAGGGACTTCGCTATGGCGAACGAGGCATCGCAGGAAGTGCAACGTGCTTTCGTTCCGCGAGAAATTGCCTCGTTCGGGTTGAACTCGCGGCTGCACGCCGGACAGCGGGCGGACCTGTCGCGGTGCTTCCCGGTGAAAATCTCTCCGCATCCCGGACAAAGTACCCGAATTTCCGGCTTCCGGTCAGGGTATGCGTTTCTGGCGATGACCCACGACGGGAAGAGATCGACGATGCTACGGCAGGCGGGGCAGCGCGTCTGCATGACCCAAAAAAAGTACAACACCTCGCATGAACGCCCACGCGAGTCCGTCGAACGATACAGCTTCCGGATCGACTGCCCGACGCCGGCAGCCAAATCCATAAACGCTGATTGCAGTCTCGTGGCGTTCATCGCGCCGAGCGAAACCCGAACCGACTCGATCGCAACCGGATTGATGTCTCGGCCAATGACGGTCATTCCAAGCTTGTGCGCCTCGCCAGCCGTTGTGCCAGAGCCGAGAAAAGGGTCGAGAACCGACTGCGGCAAATCATGCTCATGGTAGAACTCCGCCGCGAGGTCGGCATCGGGCGCCAACACACAACCGAGAAGGACGCCGCGGAAGACGGAGCCGAGCCGCTTCGCCCACCACTTGTGCACGTGATACACTGGACGGTGAACCTCCTTGCGCCAACTTTCCCTCTCGCCTAGAATTGACAAGAACTCGAAGGGAAAGGCGTCTGACTCGATAAGACTACTCTCGCGATGCTTCATGTTCAATCTCCGCGGCGAGCGTTGCCGGCGCGACGGTGCGCATCGCTACGGCGTCATTGGGCGAACTCTTGAGCCTCCACGCGCGGAAAACATGTTCGCGTCCCGAGTCGGGATTCGCAACTTTTTCCGGCACAAGCGAGTTTGCTTGCAGGTTGAAGGAATAGCCGACGATCAGTTCATGCGCTTCCCGCCGCCTGAGTTCGCCAACACTACGGAATGCGTGGCCGGCGTTCTCGTTGGCCGGCAAAATCAGCGTGTGCCGGTGCGCCACCCCCTCGACGAGATGGAACGGCGTCGGAACGACATACATTTTGCGGTCGCGGATAAGAATGTCGCCGTAGCTGCCGAAGCCCCTGACGCTTTTGTTCTTATGGACATAGTCGTGATCGGCGTTTAGGAAATCGCCATGACAAATAACCAAGTCAGTGACCGGGTAGGTACCGCCGTCGGGTTTCTTGGGGTAGCGGCCGAATACGTAGTAAATGGTCCTGCCGTTGTGCAAACCGGACGGCACTTGGCTGTTGCTGTCGAAACTGGCATCGCGGCCGGGATAGGCGAGCCCCTTGATCTCGTAACCCTCAGTCGCGGCGACGAGCCTGAAGTCGGGATAACTGTTGCGCCCGCCAACTTCGTAATTGAGCCGCGTCTCCTTTAGACGCGCCTCAAACCAGTTTTGGAAGTGAAATTCCTTGTCGGTGCTGCTCTCGCGACGAATCAGCATCCCTTTCTGGATTCCTTCGACGCACTGCCGGAAGATGATCATCGCAGTCATTTGAGGAACTTGCTGACATTTGGGCGAAAGCACCTATTCTGGCGAATTGCGGCGCGGCGTCAAGTACCGCAGCGCTGGTCTGGGACGCACTGACTCCCGGTTTGCACCTTTCAATCCTCAATTCGCGGCCGCGTTTTTTCCACCTCCGACCGCTTTTTTCCCCCCGCCGTTCGACAGCGCCGCGCGGCAACCGAGCGTTCCACGGCAGAAATGCCGAATGCCGAATGTCGAAGGAATGACGAATGAAAAAGGACGAATGAGGAAGGACTATCGCGAGTTTGTGCTTCGGCCTTGTTTCCATATTTGATGTCTGAGGCTCGACATTCTTGGACCTCCGCCGTGGTGCGGCCGCGCGCGGCTGTGAAGTCTGGCAGGCGGGGCACCCGCGCCACCAGGCCCCACCGAGACAAGCTCGGTGGGGTCGGAACTGATCCGCCAAATTGTTGCAAGTTTATCAACATGGTCGGCAATCCGGTTCCTTGCCGCGGGCGGCGGAAAATATTTTCGCGCTGGGCAATTTTCACGTGCCGCGGCGGCAGATTCCACCTGAAGATTCACAACCCCTTGCGGCATAATGGGTTGCATCCACAGAGCCCTTTTGGCGGACGCGTGCAGCGGCAAATGCGCAATCATTCGCCGTCGTCGTAAAGCGTGCCCGGCAAAGGCTTTAGAGATAAACTGTACCAAAATAACATACAAGAGTTGACATAAGTTTAGAATAGTGTATACCGAGCGGAAAGAAGTGGAGGGTGAGTAGTGGATAGTGGAAAGAAAGGATGAAGGATGAAGAGCAACACCACGGATAGACGTGCAGAGAAGATGGATTCGGTCCGTGTTCAATCCGCGTTTCATCCGTGGCTCCATTCCGCTTTCGTGCAATCCGAGTATTTCGTGGTTTCCGTCCGCCGTTATTCCCCACCAATCGCGGGGCGACTGAGAAAAGAAATGGCCGGAAGACGTATTCCTACTCGGCTTCTACTCGAATCCTGCTGGCGTTCTACCGCCGTCCTACCCGCATCCTGCTGTCGTTCTACTCCCGTCCTGCCCCGCAAAACCCAAAGAAAAAGAGGTGAATTCGTGAGTCTTGGAAAACGAGAAAAAAACCGCAGGCCGCAAAGGCCATTTATAGAATACTGCAAACACTAATTATCACTAACAAACGCTAATGTGAGGATAGCTGCAAGCGGTGGTCTTCGCTGCGCTCGACACCACCCTACGCGAGATCGCTGAATCGTATTAGCGGCGATTAGCGGTAATTAGTGTTCCCTCCTATGAATGAAAACGAGGAAATCGTGCGAACGTGTGCCAAACCGTGCTTGTGCCAAGTAGCCTGGGAAAGGGGGACAACCCACATGAAGTGAGTTAGAAACCTTTCAACGGGACCCTGCGGGTGGAAAGCCCGCTCAGGAGAGCCTGACCAGCACCTGGAAGCGAGTCTTGCGCGGTGAAGGGCAACCGACATCGTGATACGTAGACAGCAAGTCCGAAAGCCATGCTATCGAACTCCGAAACTGGCTCATTGCCGGCGCCTCCGCGATGCACATAACGGGGGCCACGCGAGCATTCCGCAACGGTCTGGAATGCCTCGGCCGACCGGGGTCGCGGGAACATGCGCAGACGGGAATCGGGGTCCCCCAGAAACTTGGGAGCTCCTGTCGTCTCCACGGAAGCAGTCCCGGACGGGGATACCGGGCGAACAACCCCAGGCCCGCCGCCGCCGCACGCCGCGGCGGCGGGAGCGAAACGAGGCGTGATCCCGTGGCACCGCCGCGTGAAGGCAACGACAACGTGGCGGGAAGGACGGCAGGAAGTCGCAGTGCCTTGATAGTACCGATGAAACGGGGGAACAAACGCCCGTGCGGACCCCGCCGAGGGAAGCGAGGCATCGGGAGCATGGAATCGTTGCTGGGAACTACGACGGATACTGGAGATTCGAATGTACGTATTACCGAAACAGCAACGGATAGCCGAGTTGGCGAAACGATCGCCGCAGATGGCCTTCACTTCACTGGCCTACCTGATGGACATCGACTGGCTCGACGCGGCCTTTGCCAGGACCCGCAAAGACGGGGCACCGGGCGTGGACGGACAGACATGGCACGACTACGAGCGGAACCTGATGGACAACCTTCAGTCGCTCTTGGATAGGGCCAAGTCCGGCACATACCGGGCACCGCCGGTGCGGCGCTGTGCACATTCCCAAGGGCGGCTCGACTACTGAGACGCGCCCCATAGGAATCCCGACGTTGGAGGACAAGGTCCTACAGCGGGCGGTGGTTATGCTGCTGGAACCGATCTACGAGCAGGACTTCCACCCGGGCTCGTATGGATTCCGGCCGCACCGATCGGCACACGCGGCCCTGCAAGACCTCTGGAAGCAGACGATGAACAGCAGCGGCGGCTGGGTGTTGGAAGTGGACATCCGAAAGTTCTTCGATACTTTGGACCACGCCCATCTGCGACAGTTTCTCCAACTCAGGGTGCGTGACGGCGTGCTGACACGCTTGATCGGAAAATGGCTCAATGCGGGCGTGATGGAAGACGGCGGCGTAAGCTACCCCGACGCCGGAAGCCCGCAAGGAGGCGTGATTTCGCCCCTGCTGGCCAACGTGTACCGGCACTATGTGCTGGACACGTGGTTCCGCGAGGAAGTGCAACCGCGACTCCAGGGCAAGGCCCACCTGATCCGCTACGCGGACGACTTCGTGATCCTCTTCACGAAGGAAACCGACGCCCGGCGTGTGATGGAGGTGTTGCCCAAACGCTTCGGCAAGTACGGCCTGACGCTTCACCCCGACAAGACCCGCTTGATACCTTTCCGCCGTCCGCCTTACAAGGCGTCCGGAAGGAAGGGCAGCGGGGACAATCCGCCCGGCACGTTCGACCTCTTGGGTTTCACCCATTACTGGGGCCGGACCATGCGAGGCGGTTGGGCGGTGATGCGGCAGACGGCCTCGTCGCGGCTGAGCCGGGCGGTGCGGAGCATTGCCCAATGGTGCCGGATTAATCGGCATCGTCCGGTCTGCGAACAGCACTACACGTTGAGTCAGAAAGTACGCGGACATTACGCATACTACGGGATCACCAACAACCAACGAAGGTTGAAGGCGTTCCTGCTGGCAGTCCATCGAACGTGGCGACAGTGGCTTGCACGCCGCAATCGCCGCCGAGACATGGATTGGGACCGGTTCAACCGGCTGCTACAGCGATACCCGCTGCCGCCGCCGAAAATCGTTCACTCACACGTCAAGCAGCGAAACCATGCCCTGAGGAGCCGTATGGTCTAATGTGTCCATGTACGGATCTGTGGGAGCCCTGGGCGGGCAACCGCCCAGGGCCACCCGGCCAGATTTGGCACTCCTCGCGCACGATCTCTTGAGAACTGAAGCAACAACCACTATGGCAGAAACCAATAAGACCGATCGCCCGGCTGCCGCGCGGCAGCGCCGTGCAGGCGGCAAAGCCGGTTCGATCGACCGCCGATTTTCACCCGCCGGCCAATTCGGCCGAGACCTTGTCGAAATAGGCGATACTTTGAGCGATCTCCGGCAGCGCGCTGTCCCAGTGGTACTCGTACTCCACGGAAAAGACCGCCTTGACGCCCTGGCGGTGGATCTCGGCCAACATGCCTTTGACGTTGTTGATCCCGGTTCCCCAGGCCACGTCATGGGCGTCGTTGCCGGTCTTGTTCACATCCTTGAAGTGGAAACTGATGATGCGTCCCTCGAGCTTTTTGAGGCATTCCAGCGCGTTGAGTCCCGAGCGCGGCCAATGGCCGGTATCGCAACAGGCGCCGATCCGCTTGCTCAGTCCCTTGGTAACTTTGAGGACCGTATCGGGATTCCAGTAATGCGATGGTTTCGGATGGTTGTGGATGGCAATGTTGATTTCGTACTCGCCGCAGAAGCTCGTCGAGCTTGGGAAAATCTTTCTCAGCCGGCTCGGAAACGATGGTCTCAATGCCCATGTCTTTGGCGAAGTCGAACGTCTTTCGGCCATCAATTCCCGTCACGCCGTAATTTACCAATTTGACGCCGGAATCGCTGAGTTTTTGCTTGATCGCCTTACGATCCGATGGCGACACATCACTAAATTTGGCAGATATGTCGTTCGACACTTTCTGAGTCGGAAATGCCTCGATGAAGTGCAGCCCGAGCCCGGCTGTTTTATCGACGGCGTCGAAGAACGTATGGCTGTTGAACGTCCATGCCTGGCAGCCGAGCCGCCAGCCGAGTTTTTCCGCGTGCGGCGCGCCGACGGGAGGCTCGAACGCGGCCGCTACGCGGCTGACGCCGGACAGACCGATTCCAGCGCCCAGAACGGCACCGGCTTGCAAAAGTTGGCGACGGTCAAGAGAGTACGACATTTTGATAGACTCCTAGATTTTTCGCGGGCGCGGCGGATTTCGTTGAATGGCCATGCGCGACACCTCTGCCGGCCCATAGGTGGGGGACTATTCGCGGCCTTTCGCATGGTCCCAGCTTTACCTTGCAATAATATAGTCTCACGGCGCGGAATACTACGGGTGGCCGGCGACTGAGAATTGACTATTTGTACAGTGGACGTTAGAGTAAAAACATGCCTGAATCGTCAATTCGAGGCGGTTCGGACGTCATCGCCGGCCCATCCGCAGCGCGTGAACCAGCAAGCGGCGCTAGGGAGGGTGCAATGATGTCGTCCACTCCCGCTGCTCATCTTTCCACTGACGACCAGCCCACGGTCATCACGTCGTGCGCCGCGCCGCCGGGAAGCTCCACGTCGGACTCCGTGTCGCGAATCCTCCACGGCCGCATCCTGCCCGGCGAGCGTCTGGGCCACTTCGAACTAATGCAGTACGTTGGCGGCGGCGGAATGGGCAAAGTATTCCGCGCCCACGATACTCGCCTGGCGCGAAGCGTGGCGTTGAAAATTCTCTCGCCCGAGCACGCGGCCGATCAAGAAACGGTGCTCCGCTTTCAAAACGAGGCGCAATCGGCGGCCCGATTGGACCACGAAAACATCGCCCGCGTCTATTATGTGGGCGAAGATCGTGGACTACACTACATCGTTTTCGAGTTTATCGAGGGCGTCAACGTTCGCGACCTGGTCGCCAACCGCGGGCCGCTGCCGTTGGGCGAGGCCGTCAGCTACGCGCTTCAGGTGGCCGACGCATTGGCCCATGCCTCCGAGCGGAACGTAGTGCATCGCGACATCAAGCCCTCGAACCTCCTGATAACTCCGGCCGGCCAGGCGAAGCTGATCGACATGGGCTTGGCACGGCTGCGAGAGGCCGATTCCGCCGTCGATCTCACCGCCAGCGGAGTCACGCTGGGCACGTTCGACTATATCTCGCCCGAACAGGCCCGCGATCCGCGCAACGCCGACGTTCGTAGCGATATCTATTCGCTGGGTTGCACGTTATTCTACATGCTCACGGGCAGGCCGCCTTTCGTCGGCGGCACAATGCTGCAGAAGCTCCTGCAGCATCAGGCCGATCAGCCGCCCGACTTGAATCAGTTCCGCCCCGAACTTCCGGACGAAGTGAATCGCATCCTGCGAAGAATGTTGGCGAAAGATCCGCGGCACCGCTATCCGACGCCGACGGAACTGGTTGACGACTTGATCGTCGTCGCCCGCGCGGCTGGCTTGCGGCCGACAGCGCCGGGCGGTCGAACTTGGGCGGTTGCCAGAACGCCGGTCGCTCCCCATTACTACCGGCATCTGCCGTGGGTGATATCGCTCGTGGCGTTTATTGTGATCGTGGCGGTGCTCGACCAGCTTTGGCGATATCTGCCGGGGCCGGCGAGTCCGACGCCTGCGTCTGGATCGCATGTGCGCGATAGCAACTCCGACGGTACGGGAATCCCCGCTCCGAATGGCAAGCACGCCGGAGCAGTGCCCACGGCGGCAGACGTTCGCCCGCTGCCATCGGCAACTGCAAGCGAAAACAAAAACGGCGCGCCTGTGGCCGCAGCTTCGGCGGGAACAGCCGCGAACAGTGAGGCAAGCGCCGCGAGGCCGAGCAAGACACCTGTGGAAGTTGAAAGCAAACTGCCGGCTTCGCCTGGGACTTTGGACAAGAGCGAAAGTGGTCTCTCCACGCCGCCTGGCGACGCGACAAGCGGGACAGCCAACTTTGCGGTTCCCCTTCCATCCGCAGCGCCGCCAGCGCCTTTACCGCCGGACGAGCAGCAGCAGCGCGATGACCACGACTTCTGGGGCGACAGCGGGCGCGGCCCTGGAACGTGGCGTGCCCCTTGACCCGCGTTGACAACCGCCTGCCGTCCACGTTACGATACTCCTTCGTCGGGCGATTAGCTCAGTTGGTTAGAGCGCCTGCTTTACACGCAGGATGTCGGGGGTTCGAGTCCCTCATCGCCCACTGTCTCACTTCCGTAGCCATCTATATCGGCGGCAAAAGGGGACAGTCCCATTTTTGCTGATACAAAAATCGGGACAGTCCCCCCGCCGCATCAGTCGGAGTCGCCCGTGAAAATAGTGGTTCTGGACGGCTACACGCTCAATCCCGGCGACAACCCTTGGGACGACATCGCAAAGCTGGGCGAGTTGACCGTTTACGACCGGACGCCCGCCGAGCAGATCGTCGAGCGGGCCGCAGGTGCCGAGATCCTCTTGACGAACAAAACGCCGTTGGACGCGGCGACGCTGGCCGCGTGCCCCGCGTTGCGGTTCATTTCTGTGCTCGCCACGGGTCATGATATTGTCGATACCGCGGCGGCTCGGCGGCAAGGCACTGTGGTTTCCAACGTGCCGGAATATGGCACCAACAGCGTTGCCCAGCATGTCATAGCCTTGCTTCTGGCGCTGTTCACCGCCCGGAGCGGCACGATCAGTTGGTGCGGCAAGGCGAATGGACGCGCCGTGGCGACTTCTCCTTTTGGGATTCGCCGCTGATAGAATTGGCCGGCAAGAGCATCGGCATCGTTGGTTTTGGACGAATTGGCCGGCGGGTTGGCGAATTGGCCCACGCGCTCGGAATGGAGGTGCTGGCCTGCAACTCCAACACCGCGAAGGGCACAGTCCCATTTTTGCCGAGACAAAAATCGGGACAGTCCCCCGACAATGTGCCGCTTGCCTGGCGATCGTTAGATGCCATCTTCGCCGAGGCTGACGTTCATCTCGCTTCATTGTCCCTTGGGACCGGGCAACCGCGGCATGGTCAATCGTGAGCGGTTGGCCACGATGAAACCCAGCGCGCTGTTCATCAACACGGCCCGCGGCGGGCTGGTCAACGAGCAAGACCTTGCCGAAGCGCTCAACGAAGGCCGCATCGCGGGCGCCGCGCTGGATGTTTTGACCGTCGAGCCGCCCATCTCGGAGAACCCTCTGTTGACCGCAAAGAACTGCCTCATCACGCCGCACATGGCCTGGGCAACGCTGGAATCGCGACGCCGCCTGATGGCGATTGCCGCGGCGAACATTGCCGCCTTCCAGCGCGGCGAGCCGATCCATGTGGTAAACTGAGCCGCCATGCTCCGCGAACATGAGAAGTAACAAACATGTCCCAATACATTCTTGCTCTCGATCAAGGCACAACCTCCAGCCGGGCGATCATTTTCGACCGCGGCGGCCGAATCGTCGCCTCCGCGCAACAGGAGTTTCCGCAGATCCTGCCCGCGCCGGGCGTCGTTGAACACGACCCTGAGGCCATCTGGTCGTCGCAATTGGAAACCGCCCGTGCCGCGATGGCCAAGGCATCCGTCGCCGCCGCCGATTTGGCCGCGATCGGCGTGACGAACCAACGCGAAACGACGATCCTCTGGGACCGTCAGACAGGCCATGCCGTCGCTCCGGCCATCGTATGGCAAAGCCGCGTCAGCGCCGGCATTTGCGAGCGTCTCAAGGCCGAAGGGCTGGAAGAGACCTTTCGCGCCAAGACTGGCCTGGTGGTTGACGCGTACTTCTCCGGCACGAAGATCAAGCACTTGCTGGACACGATCGACGGCCTCCGCGGCCGCGCGGAGCGGGGCGAGGTGCTCTTCGGCACGGTCGATTCGTGGCTCCTCTGGCGGCTGACCGGCGGACGCGTCCACGCCACCGACTACAGCAACGCCAGCCGCACGCTCCTTTTCAACATCCACACGCTAGAGTGGGACGACGAGCTGCTCCGCATCCTCCGCGTGCCGCGGGCGATGCTGCCGGAAGTTCGATCGTCGAGCGAAGTCTACGGCCAAACCGACCCGCAATGGCTCGGCGGCGCCGTGCCCATCGGCGGAGTGGCCGGCGACCAGCAGGCGGCCACCTTCGGCCAGGCCTGCTTCTCGCCCGGCATGGCCAAGAACACCTACGGCACCGGCTGCTTCCTCTTGATGAACACGGGCGGTGAGCCGATCGAGTCGAGTCATCGCATGCTGACCACGATCGGCTGGGGCATCAATGGGCGGATCACCTATTGCCTGGAAGGATCGATCTTCATCGGCGGCGCGGTCGTGCAGTGGCTCCGCGACGGGCTGGGCCTGATCGGTTCGTCCGAGGAGGTTGAGGCGCTGGCCGCCCAGGTGGCCGACGCGGAGGGCGTTTATTTCGTGCCGGCGTTCGTCGGCTTGGGATGCGCCGTATTGGGATCCGTATGCCCGCGGCACGATCGTTGGCCTGACCCGCGGAACGACCGCCGCCCATCTCGCCCGGGCGGCACTGGAATCGATGGCCTATCAAACCCGCGACGTGCTGGAGGCGATGCAAAAGGACGCCGGCATCGACCTGGCCGATTTGAAGGTTGACGGCGGCGCATCGGTCAACCATTTGCTGATGCAATTTCAGGCCGACATCTTGGGCGTGCCGGTGCGACGGCCGGTCGTGGCGGAGACGACCGCGTTGGGCGCGGCCTATTTGGCCGGCCTGGCGGTCGGCTATTGGGAAAGCATGGACGAAGTCACGCGCAACTGGGCCGTCGATGATACCTACGTCCCTAGAATGTCCCGCCCCGAGCGCGACGCCAAATACGCCCGCTGGCAAAAGGCGGTGGAACGTTCGATGCGGTGGGCGGACTAATTTGTCCGTCGCTCGCGCAAGCGCTTTGTTGGCGTTTTCCGAAGAAGTGTATCATCCCTGATCGGCTCGTTCGTGACATTGCTACGCGGCGGAAGCAGGTCCATTCCATTCGTCATTTGGCCGGATGGGTAAGAACTTCCACGAGCCGGTCGCGGAAGCCGTCGAGGTCCGTCCAGTCCGTGGCCACCGACATCGGCCGCCCTTTCGGATCGACCTTCGTTACGCCGTCGCCGGTCACTGAAATCGAAAGTGTCTGCTGCCGCAATAGCCGCGTCTCGGGATAGGCCAGGTAGACGGCCACAGTGTCGAAAAGGACGCTGCTCGAGTGCAACTCGCTGACGCGGTTCCGTTTTGCCCAAATCCGGTAATTCTCCAAGAGTGCTTTGACGAGCGGATCATCGCACTTGACCAATTTTTGAAAGCGCTCGCCGGAAAGCGTGACCTGACCGCAGGTGTCCAGCGGCGTGATGGTGATCTTCTTCCAGGGCGCGGAGAGCACTCGCTGTGCGGCCGCCACGTTGGCCTTCACGTTGTACTCAGCAGAGACGGGACCGCCATCGTAGCCTTTGAAGACGCTGCCTTGCATCCCGACGAAGAATGACTTGGAGGCAATCTGTGGCCGTGCCTTTAGAGCGGCAGCCAGCGTATGGCATGGCCCGATCGAGACAATCGTAACGGGCTCGCGCGACGACTCGATCACGTCGGCGATTGCCGCGGCGGCGTTCTGATGGACCTTGCCTCGGTAGTCGGCGAGCTTGTAGTCCTTGACCCACAATCCTCGCACCGCCGCCGTCGCGTCCGCCTTCGCCAAAGCCGATCGGAATGTCGTCGCGCCGGGCGACCGTCAGCAATTTGGCAATCAGTTTCGCCCGGTATTCCGACTTGCCGCAGGTCGTCGTGACCAGCTTGAGGTCCAAATCCGGACTCTTCAACAACATCGCCAGCGCCAGAGTATCATCGATGTCGTCGCCGATGTCGGTGTCAAGGATGACGGGCGTTTTGGCCGCCGCCGATTGCGCAGACAAAGCCAGGGACAGAAGCAGGCAAGAAGTGATGATATTCATAAGTTTAAGTTCTCCGTCTCCCGAGGAGCAAGCAGCCGATGCTTACCGCCAGCAGCACCCAAGTCGCCGGTTCCGGCACCGGCGCGACGACTGCCGCGCCGGCGGGCGCGGGCACGACAGGAACGAACGATGCGCCAGGGCCGACATACAGATTGGTCCCATCTTCGATTCCCCGCGGCGAAGTCACAATCAGCGTGCCTTTTTCGACGAACGTGCCGCCCGTGTAGGCATTCGACATGTTGATCGTGAGCGTGCCGACGCCGTTCATCACAAGGCTGGTGCTGCCCGTGATCGAGCCGGTGCCGGAGAACGAGTAGGCTGAGGCGGTGTTAGTCATGGTCAGCGTCACCGATCCAGGCTGTACTGCGACGTTCAAACTGACCGCGCCATTGGCAGCGCCGGCGTCGGTGAACGTCACGTTGTCGAGATTGGAGAAGAGACCAAGCGTTCCGGTCCCGCTGTCGCGCCAATTCTTCGTGGCGTTCACGTCCCAGGCGTTGCCGCCCAGTCCGCCGGCCCACACCAGATTCGCCGGCACGGGCGTCCAGAGGACGGCACTGCCGACGGAGTTGCCATTGTAGGCGACGCCCACGATCCGGCCGGCGGAGTCGATGCCGTAGGCCGTCGAGCTGGCGTAGCCGCCGGGCAAAAACGCTTGCAGGTTGACGTTGCTGGTCGCCGAACCGAACCACATTGCGGCATGGGCATGGCCGTCGGCGCCGACAATGTCACCGGCCTGCTGCGACCCGCTCGTCGCTTCACCGTCGGCGCTCACATAGCCGGAAGGCGTCAAATCGGTGTAGTGCGTCCCGGCCGTGTTCCAGAGGATCGCATGCGCGATGCCGCCCGCGTCGTACGCCGTGCCGACGACCTGCGTGCCGGACACGTCAGCGGCGACGGAGTCGGTCAGCGCGGGCGGCAGTGGCGTTTGCAAGTTGACATAGCTGGCTGCCGTACCGTTCCAAGCCATTGCGTGGAAGCGTCCGCTGGCGGCGATCGTGGCGGAACCAACCTCAACGCCATTGCTGATCGCCAAGGCGGTCGAATCGGAGGCGATCGACGGCGTAAGGTTCGTGGGCGTTGACTGTGCCGTCGGCCAGTACAGAGCTTGCGACGTGCCGCCCGTGGTCCCGTTGCCGGCGAACGCGCCGTTGGAAGTGCCGTTGGCGGTCGACTGATCGTAGCCGCTAGGGTTCAGGTCGAGGAACGTGCCGCTGCTCAGGTTCCAAACGTAGGCGTGGTAGAAGTGGGCGGAAGTGGAGTAGGCTTGACCGGCGACGGTGTTGCCATCGATCGCGAGCGCCTCTGCCAAGCTAATGCCAGTGCCAACTGGCAGTGCCGCACTCGAAGAAGAACTGATGGTCCAGACCGCGGCCGTGCTCGAGGTGCTTGAGTAGCCGATCATGGCGATGCGGCCGCCGTTGATCCCATTGGCCAAGCTGCTGGAATATCCCGAGCCGAGCAGTGTGACGACGTAGTCGCTCGCGAACACTCGCGCGCTCTGAGCCACGAAGGCCAATGCCACAAGCGAGCAGCGCATTAGCAGAGAGCGCTGTACGGCGGCGCGGGCAGGGTTCGCGACCATATCCAATTCTTCTCCCCTTGTGCGGGCGCACATTGCGTATAGGACACGCTGCCAGCCCCAGTTGAACTTCGCACAATACACAGTATACACAAAATGTCGGGATTACTGTATACTTGGGATCACGGGCTTTGCCTTTTTCGACGTTTTAGCCGTACTGAGGATTCTCATGTGGACGAGCAACAAGTCGCGAGCTGCGTCCCGCGCAAAGCGCAATTCAGGCCTTACTCGTCGCGCGCGGCTTGGCTTTGAGCAGCTTGAGAACCGCTGGATGCTGTCGAGCACGACGCTGCGACCCCCAGCCGTGCCGCTGATCGTCAACGACCCATACCTGAGCGTCTGGTCCGACGCCACGCGGCTCACCGACGATGTCACGCGTCACTGGACCGGCACAGCCAACTCGCTGGTGAGCCTGATCCGCATCGACGGCGCGACGTATCGCCTGATGGGCAACGACCCGTCCTCCGTGCCGGCTATGCCGCAGGTCAATCTAGAGGTCCTGCCGACGCGGACGATCTACGACTTCGACAACGGCCACATCCACGTCACGCTGACTTTCATGACGCCGCTCTTGCCGAACAACCTCGACGCGTTCGCGCAGCCGGTGACCTATCTGAACTGGTCCGTCCATTCCGTTGACGGCCGCTCGCACATGGTGCAGATCTACGACAGCACCAGTTCGGAGCTCGCGGTCAATACGACCGATCAGGTTGTGCAGTGGTCGCGGCAGACCGTCGGTCCGCTGACGGCGCTTGACGTCGGCACGACGACGCAAACCTACTTCTCGCCCGCCGGCGACGGCGTGCGCATCGACTGGGGCTATGCCTACGCCGCGGCGAACACATCGCAGTCCACTTCGTCCATCGGCGCCGACGCGTCGCTCATTGCGGCGTTTCAATCGAGCGGCGCCTTGTCGAACACGGACGACACTACGGGCCCGCGAGCGGTGAACACCAACGAGCCGGTAATGGCGTTCGCGTTCAACTTTGGTTTGGTCAACGGCGTCGTCGTCAGCCGCCACGTCGAGGTCGCGTACGATGAGGTCTACTCGATCGACTACTTCGGAGCGAGCCTCCAACCCTACTGGCGACGGAATGGCGCGACGCCGGCGACAATGCTCCAGACCGCCGACGCCAACTTCAATTCCTATATGACCCAGTGCGCGGCGTTCGATCAGCAACTCATGAACGACATGACCACCGAGGGCGGCGCGCAATACGCGCAACTGGCGGCGCTGGCATATCGACAATCGCTGGCGGCGTGCGGGCTGGCGGCGGACTCCAACGGGCAGCCGATGTTCTTCACCAAGGAGAACTCCAGTAACGGCGACATCGCCACGGTCGATGTGATCTTCCCGATGTCGCCGATCCTCTTGCTGTTCAGCCCTGCACTTATGAAGGCCGAACTGACTCCCGTGCTGGACTACGCGGCGTCAACTCACTGGACATTTTCCAACGCTCCGCACGACCTTGGCACCTACCCGGTCGTCACGGGGCGCGACAGCGGCGGCGAGGCCATGCCGGTCGAGGAGAGCGCCAACATGATCATCATGGTGGACGCCCTGGCCAAGGCCGAGAATAGCCCGGAATTCGCTGCCAAGTACTGGACGCAATTGAGCACCTGGGCGAATTACCTCATACCTTTCGCGAATGACCCGGGCAACCAACTTACGACAGATGACTTCCTGGGCACGATCAACCACAGTACCAATTTGGCCGTCAAGGCGATCGAGGCCCTCGGCGCGTATTCGCAGCTCGCCCAAATGCTTGGTTACTCCGCGTCGGCGGCAAGCTATCTCTCTTCCGCGCAGTTGGACGTGAACCACTGGCTCTCGGTCTCCGCCGACGGCAATCACTACAGCCTAGCCTACAACGATCCTGGCACCTGGAGCCAGAAGTACAACCTCGTCTGGGACACGATCCTCGGCCTGAACCTCTTCCCGACCTACGTCGCCGCGCAAGAGGTGGCGTATTACGAGACCGTCATGGGCACGTATGGCGTGCCCCTCGAGAAGCACGACCACAACCGCCAAGGCCGATTGGGAGACGTGGTCCGCCAGCCTGGCGACCAATCTCTCCGACTTCGAGACGCTGATCTCGCCGATCTACAACTTCATGAACACCACGACCAACCGCGCTCCGCTACAGGACTCGTATGTCGTGACCAACGTCGGCAGCAGCGGCTTTGACGCGCGACCGGTGGTCGGCGGATTGTTCGTGAAGATGCTGACCGACCCGACGATGTGGGCGAAGTACGCGACTGCCGGCGCCAATACCACGGCCGCTTGGGCGCCAATACCTCAGACTGTGACCATTGTGCCGACATCGCAGTCTATGCGCAGACATGGAGGTACACCACGTCCACCCCGGCCGGAACGTGGATGAACAGCAGCTTCAACGATTCGTCGTGGACCAGCGCTCCGGGCGCGTTCGGCACCGCGGGCACGCCCGGCATCTCGCCGAACACGACTTGGAACACGGGCGACATCTGGCTCCGCCGCACATTCGTCATGCCCACCGGCAGCTACTCCGGCCTGCAATTCCTGCTTTACCACGACGAGGATATCCAAGTCTATCTCAACGGCGTCCTGGCCTACAGCGCTACCGGCTACATCACAAGTTATCAGACCGCCAGCATCAGCGCCGCCGCGCTGGCCGTATTGACCCCCGGTGCGACGATCGAGTTGGCCGTCCATTGCCATCAAACGGCCGGAGGTCAAGGTGTGGACGTCGGGTTGGTGAATATCGAGCAGTATGTGCCCATCGTCCCGACGTCGCAGGCGACGCCCCAGACCTGGAAGTACATTGTGACGACGACTGCCATGTCTGGAGGCTGGATGAACAGCGGCTACAACGACTCATCGTGGACAAGTGGCTTGGGCTCATTCGGCACCGTGGGCATCACGCCGGGCATCTTCCCGAACACGACCTGGACCGCAACCCCCAGCTACATCTACCTCCGCCGCACGTTCACCATGCCAAGCGGGACCTACTCCGGCCTGGAGTTCGTCCTGTACCACGACGAGGACATCTCGGTTTATCTCAACGGCATCCTGGCCTACACCGCCACCGGCTTCACCACAAGCTATCAGACCGCCACCATCAACAGCGCCGCGCTGGCCGTTTTGACTCCCGGAGCGACAATCACCCTGGCCGTCACCTGCCATCAAACGACCGGCGGGCAGGGGGTGGACGTGGGGTTGGTGAATGTCGTGCAATATACGCAAAACGCGCCCATTGTCCCCTCCTCGCAAGCGTCAACTCAAAGTTGGCAGTTCGCCAATACGACGCTTATTGGACCTCGTATCAACAGCGCGCTCGGAGTTTCACCATTGGTCAGAGCGAGCGCGGCCGCCGTCATCTTCGCCAGCGCGCCCGCGAACTCTTTCCCCATGTCCAACGACAAGTCGTCCAATTTGAAATTCCCGCTGTATCGCGACGAGGACGTTTAGGATTAACTATGCATTGGTATTGCCTGCTGATTGTGATGGTACTCGCCGTGCGCCTCGTGCGCTTGCTCAAGATCGACCGGCCGCGGATCTGGTCATCCGAAACGCCCGCGTTTGGACGGTCGATCCTGCCCGGCCGGAAGCTGAGGCGGTGGCCGTTCTTGGCGACCGCATCGTCGCCGTGGGCTCGAATGCCGAGGCCGACGCCTGGCGAGGCCCTCGTACTCTCATCGTCGATGCTGCCGGGAACTCGCCTTCTGCCCGGCTTCAACGACGCGCACGTCCACTTCCTCGATGGCGGAGCGCAACTTGAGAGCGTCGAACTGAAAGACGCCGCGAGCCCGCAGGAGTTTGCCCGCCGTATCGGCCTGCAGGCCGCCAAAACGCCCAAAGGCGCGTGGGTGCTCAACGGCGAATGGGATGAAACAAAGTGGACCCCTGCCGCATTGCCGACCAAGGAGTTGATCGACCCGGAGACGCCCGACACGCCAGTGGCAGTATCGCGATACGACGGCCACATGGTTGTCGCCAACTCGCTGGCGCTGAAGCTGGCGGGCATCACCGCGCGAACCCCGGATCCGCCGGGCGGCGTCATCGTCCGCGATGCGCGGGGAAACCCCACGGGCGCGATAAAAGATGCCGCGATGGATATCCTGTTCAAAGCCGTTCCCGCTCCCAGCCACGTCGAGAGGCGGCGCTATGCCGAGAGCGCGCTAGGCATGCGGCCTCAGTGGGCGTGACCAGCGTGCAGCACATGAACCCCGATTTCGCCGAAATCGCGGTCTATACGGAATTGCTAAACGAGGGCAAGTTGACGACGCGGGTCTACGCGGCGCCGCTGATCACGCAGGTGGACGACCAGGCGAAAATCGGCATCCGCCGCGCGTTTGGCGGGCCGTTTTTCTGCGCATCGGGGCCGTGAAGGCCTTCGCGGACGGTTCGCTCGGCTCGTCCACGGCGTATTTTTTCGAGCCGCTCTCGGACCAGCCCGGCAATCGTGGCATCCTCTCGGATGAAATGCATCCCGTTTCCCTGATGCGCGAGCGAATGATGCGGGCGGACGCCGCGGGACTACAGATCTATACACATGCCATCGGTGATGCGGCGATTTCGGCGATTCTCGATATTTATAGCGAGATCGAGAAGGCGCACGGCCGCCGCGATCGCCGCTGGCGAATCGAGCACTCGCAGCACATCGCGGCCAAGGATTTCGACCGATATGCACAACTTGGCGTGATTGCTTCTGTCCAGCCATATCACGCGATCGACGACGGCCGCTGGGCGGAGGGCCGCATCGGGCACGACCGCTGCTCGCGGACCTACGCCTTCCGCACCTTGCTCGACCATGGCGTGCGTCTCGCGTTCGGTACCGATTGGACCGTGGCGCCCCTCAATCCCATGCTCACCCTCTATGCGGCTACCACCCGCGCGACGCTGGACGGCAAGAATCCGCAGGGATGGTTCCCCGAGCAGAAACTGACCGTTCAAGAGGCTATCGAGGCATACACGATGGGTTCGGCCTATTCGGAGTTTCAGGAGAAGGAGAAGGGCTCGATCACGCCGGGCAAGCTGGCCGACATGGTCTTGCTGAGCGACGACGTGCTCACGATCGATGCGGCAAAGATAAAGGACGTAAAGGTCCTTCGCACTTGGGTCGGCGGCAAACCGACATTCGACGCCGCGGTCATCTCACGCACGCGATGAACCTCGCGGGCGAGCGTATTCGGTTTGTCCTCGGTGTGCTCATTTTTGTACTACAATCCAATCGATGTAGTAAGGCTGTTTGTCATTCGGAGTAATCTGATAGTCACCTGACATAGACGGATCGGCCACGAGAATGTCAAAGCCGTCCGCCGCGGGCTTCCAGTAAGGGACAAAGAAGGAGCCGCCGGTCGGGCACCGATTCGTGAGTTCGACAATGCAGTTGACGCCGAGCCGGGCGGCGATATCAGCGGGCAGCTTTACGCGAATCTTCTGCTTGTTGTCTTGTATTCCTGGAAGTCTGATCGCCGCCGTGCCCGCGGCCACGATGCGAGGCGTTTGCATCCGGCTCACCTGGGCCTGAAGATCGGCGACTTGCTTTTGCAACTCCTTCAGTTGCAGGGCCTGGGCTTCGAAATCGGACGGCTGGGCTTTGGCGGGGGCTGCCGTGCTAGCGCCATTGGGCGGTGCGGAAGTCGCCGCACTGTTCGTCCATGGCACCGCAGCCAGAAGCAACACCAATAAAGCCGTTGATAAAACGAAAGTGGAAAGTCGTTGTCGATTCATCTGTTTATTTACCTTTGCTCAGACATTGAACGCATGATCTCCTTCTCGAAGATGATTTGCGCCTGACCACTAATACGTGATCCACGATGCGAAGGTTCAAAAGCCAACAAAAGGTCGATAATCACCAACTTGCTGCCCAGCATACGCAATGCTCCGATCCTGCGGCGGCCACGGCTATTTCGATTCCGGCAGCTTCAGGTCCTCGGCGGGCGCCGGTTCATCGAGCAATTGGATCGTCGTCGCCGGGCCAAGATTCGCGGGGGCTTTCCATGACCGAAGTGCCCAGACAACCCGCTTGTCCTTCGTCACTTCCAGGGCTTGAACCGGAGGATTCTCGATATCAACCTTCTTCGACCAGTTGTTCCACCAGTTGTTGACGAGCGTATTGCCGTTGACGAGCCGCACGGCAATTTGCGTTCCCACCAGCTTATAGTCGGGCACGTCGGCCTGATTCAACTCCCAAACCGTTTTCCCCGCGGGATCGACTTCACGCACGAACGTCCGGTTGCTGGTAATCAGCGTGTTGCCATTAGGCAGCCGCGAGGCCGACCAGGGCGAAGGCACGTCAACCGACCAGACCTCCTTGCCCTTGCCGTCGTACTCCGCCACTTTCCCCAAGTCCATGTGGGCTACCAGAAACGTGCCGCGGTCCGTCATCCTTACGTGGCGGAATTGGCCATGCACGCTCTTGGGATTCTTGACCGGCAGCGCGAACTCCATGTCCGTCTTGCCGGTGGCCTTGCTGACGACAATCAACCGGGGCGGATCTCCGTTCTCGACATACATCACGCGCTCGCCGGCCAGAGGTTGGGCGGTGTGAATCTCGCGGCCCGGCGGGGCGTCGATATGCCATACGATCGTCTTTTGCGGCGAGATTTCAGTAACGCCAAACTGGTGGGCAAAAAGGACATTGCCGTTGGCGCAGGAACGCGTCGCTGATCTCGCCTCGCGAGTTCGGCATCGTGTGCGACCAGGCGATCTTGCCGTCCTTGACGATGAACATGCTCTGCGCCTTGTCTTCGCCGGCGTAGAAGAACGGATGCTGGGCCAAGCCTTTGCCCGGCAGTTCGGCCGGCGCCATGGGCGGGGCGGCAAGCGAGAATCTTGTGGCGGCAAACAGAACACAGCAAATCACGGGTACGAATCGGACGGTATGCATTTGCATCGGTGAAACCTAAAAGGTGGACAGCGGAAAAAACTCAATCGCACCACCATTATAGCGGCTCCCGCTTCCTCTCGGTATTCAGCTCCGGCCCGACTTTTCGCCGCTCGTAGGTCACGCTGTACTCGACCCCTTGCTTCTTGCCCGGCTTCAGGTCCATGAAGTACTTGACGTGCCGCTGGTCGACTCGCTCCACGCGGCCGGCAACTGTGCGCAGGTCGACGTAGGCGCCCGGCTCGTTGCTCGTCCAGCCTTTCGGCTCGCCTTCCGAGCCCCATAGCACGACGTTGGCGTCGAACTGCCGCTCGACTTCGACCTTGGCCGGCACCGGCTTGCCGGAGACGAGCTCTTCCTCGTAGAACACGGTCTCATCGTAATCGACCAGATCATAATAGAGAACGAAATTGTCGTCCAGCCGCCGCTTGTACTGCCGGGCGACGACATTGGAAATCTTCTGGTCCTTTACGTGACGCTCGATCGTGATGTCCTTGTCCGGCCCGACGTTGACTTCCACGCGATCGCCGATGGGCACGTACTTGGTTTCAGTTCCGCCGACGTAGGCCAAGTCTTTGTTCTTGTACTCGGAGAAGAGCTTGACCATGCCGTTGGGCAGCGGCGAGAGGCCCAGGTTCTCCATGCCGGCGAGCTTCTTTTCCTTGCCTTTGTCGTCCAAGAGCTTGACGTTTTTGAAGCGATAGAACTTCGTGACGTGGTTCGCTCCCGTCAAGAGCCGTTCAGCGATATCAAGGGTCTTGGCATCCGGCGATGAGATGTACAAGCCGCTTTTGCCTGGCGTAATTCTTAGCGGGCCAGGGATCTTCCTGCCGTCTGTAAGCATCTCATAAATCCGGCGCGCTTCTTCGGAATCCGTGCCCGGCACAAAGCGAATAGATTCACCAGGCTCGGGTGGGATCAGGCGGGCCAACTCTGGCGGTAGTGCGGGAACCACAGTAGCTGCGCGGTCGTTGAGCTTGTAGATGCACTCTAGCGGGACTTCTGCGACTTTAAGGGCTACCAGGCGTTTTGGCTCTTTGTCTTTGATGTCCTCGCGGCCATCAATGGTGAAGAGAAAGTATTCGGAGAGACCTTCTTTCTTGACTTCCTTCCGCTTTTCGAGAACGAGTCCAGTAGCGTCGAGCGCGCCGTTGGAGGAAAGCCTGTCGAACTCCGCGGCCTTTTGGGCCAATCCTTCCGCTCGCCCGCCAAACCCTCCCCGGCCGCCCCCCATTCCCATCCCGTGATGTACGACCGGCGGCGGCTTGTTGGCGAGATCGGCGATTTTCTCCACCAGATTGATTTTACCCACCACCAGCCGCGTCTGGGCGTTGTCGTAAAGCTCGCCGGACCCGTTCGTCACCCGCACATAGCCGGTCACGTTGAGCTTCGTTTCGTCTTCGTTGGCAATGCCGACGTAATCGGCCGACCACGTGATGCCGCTGGTGAAGTACCTGATCTCGACCGGGACTTTGCCGGCGAACTTGCTCTGGATGTTCCACTGCAAGGCGTCGTTGCGGCCGGCGGGGAAGGTCGTGTCCACGAGATCGACCTTGTCCTGCTTGTCCAGCAGGCGGAACTCGATGCTCGTCGGATCGATGAGCGTGTTCGCCCAGGAGAACTGGATGCGGTTGACGCCTTCCTTGACCGTCAGCAACCGGTGCTCGCGGACCATCGTGATGTCTTCCGAGTTGTAGATCGTAAGCTGCGTGCCTTCGCGAGTGGGCACAGTGACCAGATCGACGGCCGCGAAGGCCGGCGCGGCAAGTGCGAGCGGCAGAAGCAATGTCGCAAGTTGTCCGATTCGCATGATGCATTCTCCTTTCGCGTTTGGTTAATACCGCCGATACTTCTTAAGGATCGTCACGTAGAGATCGTATTTCTTGTCGATCGTCGTGGGCGGCAGCTTCATCTCGAACTCCGCGTTGTTCACGTCGATCCGCTTCGGGCTGAACAGTTCAGCGTACGGGATTTCCTTTTCCTTCTGCTCATTCCGCTCGCCAAGAATCTCCTTCAAGACGACCTTCTCGATGATCCACTCGCCGTCCAAATGCTCCTTGATTGTCAAGGGCACGGACACGGGATCGCCCTTCTCGGTTTTGAAGTTCTGCAAACGGTAGCGGTAGCGGCTCCGCAAGTTGCGGAACTGGGGTTTGGTGACGCTTTCCTTGCCGTCGAGCGTGAACCGCGGCACGGTAATTTCGTCAAAGGCTGCCTTTGGTCCGCCTTCGGGGTCCATCGTGAAGCGTTCGACCTTCACATCCTGGGCCACGCCCACGTAGAGGTCCAATTGGGCAAAGAGCGGCGTGTACTGGGCCCAATCTTCGCCCAGAAACGCCTGACTGCGGACCGTGTCGCCGTCGCTCTTGGGCTCCTTGATGAACAGCCGCACCTTGCCGTAGGGCAGCGGAAAACCGCCCATCTGATTTGCTTTGTCGTTGGTCAGGCGGTAGTACATCCGCGTCTTTTCCTGATCCACCGCGGAATCGAAGACGTAGCGTTTGGCGATCGGCACTTCGGCGAACTTGGCCGCCAGCATCCGCTTCCGCTCGCCGTCGTTGAAGTATCGCACGCTGGTCTTGCCCACGCCGGGCTGCACGATCGTCTCGCCGAAACTCTCGCCCGACGTGTTGGTGACCGTCATGTAAACCTGCATCAGCAGCTTCTTCTCGTCGTTCTCGACCACGCCCTGGTAACTCGGCTCGGCAGCCATGTTGGCGATGAGATAAGAAATGCGGATCACGGCCGGGCCGGCATTGGCGGCGCTCACGGTCCAGTAAAGGGCGTTCTCGTTGGGCGGATAATTCGTGTTGAGCACATTCACTTCGCCGTCGGCCTTGATCACGCGGAAGACGATCGACTCCTTGTCGATGCCGATATTCGCCCAGGAGAAATCGACCTGGTTGCGGCCGGCCTGGAGGTTCACGGTCCGCTCTTCCTCGACCAGCGTATAGCGGCCGTTCTGAATATCGATCCGCACGCTCTCCCGTTCGGGCAGCGTGGTCAACTTGATGCGGGCATGGGCAGGAATGGCGGCCAGCAGCAGCGTGCCGGCGAGGGCGATTGTAAAAGCGGTTTTCATGGTTATAGTCCTTTTATGATTCGTGTGTTCGGGTAAGCGGCAACGGTCGGCGGTATTGAACAGGTTCATTACAGCGGCTCTCGCTTCCGCTCGGTGTTCAGTTCCGGCCCCTCCTTGCGGCGTTTGTAAGTCACGTTGTAGCTGACAAGCTGCTTCTTGCCGGGCTTGAGATCGAGGAAATACTTGACGTGGTTCTGGTCCACGCGCTCGACGCGGCCGGGCACGTTGGTGCAGATCGACGTAGGCCCTTCCGGCGCTGGAGTCCCAGTCCTTCGGCTGCCCGTCGGGGCCCCACAGCACGACGTTGGCGTCGAACTGCCGCTCCAACTCCATCTTGGCCTCGACCGGCTTGCCGGAAACGATCTCTTCCTCGTAGAAGAACGTCTCGTCGTAGTCCATCAGGTCGTAGTACAGGACGAACTGGTCGTCCAGCCGCCGCTTGTACTGCCGGGCCACGACATTGCGACGTCTGCTGGTCCTTGAGCCGGCGGTGGATCGTGATGTCCTTGTCGGGGCCGACGTTCACCTCCACGCGGTCGCCGATGGGGACGTACTTCGTCTCCGTGCCGCCGACGTAGGCCAGGTCCTTGTTCTTGTACTCGGAGAAGAGCCGCACCATGCCGTTGGGCAGCGGCGAAAGACCAAGGTTCTCCATGGCCGAGAGTTTCTTCTCCTTGCCCTTCTCGTCCAGCAGCTTGATATTCTTGAAGCGGTAGAACTTGGTGAACTGCTGGCCGCCGTCGCGGTCGGTGAGCTTGTAGAGGCATTCCAGCGGCACTTCGGCCGCCTTGAGGGCCACCAGCCGCTTGGGCTCCTTGTCCTTGATGTCCTCGCGGCCTTCGATCGTGAAGAGGAAGTATTCGGAGAGGCCCTGCTTGACGACTTCCTTGGGAGCCTCTGTTCTTGTCGGCATAGCTCCGCATCCTTGATCGCGCTGTTAAAGGCATATTCCCTGGCCGCCGATTCTGCCTTCGCGACCGGTGCCGGATCGGACCGCTACGGGCGGTACCTGGCCCGGCGGCGGCCTTCTCGCCAGGTCGGCGATCTTCTCGACGAGGTTGATCTTGCCCACCACCATCCGCGTCTGGGCGTTGTCGTAAAGCTCGCCCGAGTTGTTGAACACGCGCACGTAACCGGTCACGTTGAGCTTCGTCTCGTCCTCGTTGGCGATGCCCACGTAATCCGCAGCCCAGGTGATGCCGCTAGTGAAATAGCGGATCTCGACGGGGATCTTGCCGGCGATCTGGCTCGTGATGTTCCATTGCAGGGCGTCGTTGCGACCCGCCGGAAAGGTCGTATCGACCAGATCGACCTTGTCCTGCTGGTCGAGGATGCGGAACTCGATGGAAGTCGGGTCGATGAGCGTGTTGGCCCAGGAGAACTGGATGCGGTTGACGCCCTCCTTGACGGTCAGCAGCCGGTGCTCGCGGACCATGGTGATGTCTTCGGAGTTGTAGATCGTGAGCTGCGTACCCTCGCGGGTGGGCAGGGTCACCAGATCCACGGCGGCCCGGGCCGATGCCAAGAAGGCCAGAATTAGGCCCGGAGAGAGCAAGAAAAGACGTTTAACCATGTTTTTCCCTCAGTAGAGTTGCAATCCATCGTAATACGCGGCCGAGTAGTTCGCCACTAGACCGAGATTGGACGCTTGGCGGCGGGAAATAGTTCCAGAGTTGAGACTTTCGCATCATTGTTATCCGAGCTGCTCTTGACCCGTTGCTTGTTTCCTGGGACACTTCGCGACCATTTTATTGAGCAACCGGCCTGCCATCGCGTCGGCGCGGCAGATCGTCGGTACGCGCTACGGAGATGCGCCGCCGCTTGCCGTGTTTTTGTCCGCCAGCGACGGACAGGAATGAAAGGAGACTTCAATGTTCGTAAGGTTAAGTGTTCTGGGTTGACCGCGATTTGTATGTTGGCTGCCGGTTGCGGCTCGAGCAGCAACTCGGGCCAGGGTACGCCCGCCTCGGCGTCTCTGAACGGACCCTCGCAACAGGACCGCACGGCATTCGAGGTGAAATCGGTGGTCACCGAATTCGTTAACGCCCTCCGCCGCGGCGACGACGCGAAGGCCAAGACGTTCTTAACGAAGTTGGCTCGGCAAAAGGTCGAAGAGCAAGGCCGCACCCTCGGATACGGGGCCAATGACAGCGTCAAGATCGAAGTTGACGATGCCAATTTCCCTACGCCAGAGCACGATATTGCGCACGTCCCGACTCGCTGGATCGACCAGGATGAGACCGGCAAACCGCGAACCGACAAGGCGACATGGGTCTGCCGTCACGAATCGGACGGTTGGCGGGTCGCCGGATTCGCCGCCTATGTCTTCGAAGGCGAAGAGCCGCTATTCATGAATTTCGAGGACCCCGAGGACATGGCCAAGCACGAGAAATGGCTGAAGGAGGAGGAAGAGCGGCGGTCCAAGCCCGAGTTGACGAGCCGCTCTACCGGCGATAGCTCCCTCCAGGCGGAGAAGAATCCGAAGGACGCATTTCAGCGTTAGCCGCACGACTTTTTAGTCGGCCGCATGTGAACGGTATTGCGGTCAATCGTCCCGCTCCTCTTCATCATGTAAAATCCTCACCGCCGGTGTATCCAGGTCGTCGAACTGTCCGCGGCGGACGGCCCAGATGAACGCGGCTACTGCCCCAGCCGCCAGGCATGCTGCGACGGGCAAGAGGATATAGATCACGCTCATCGCTTGTCTCCAAACGTCCGCGCCGAATAGGCCAGCGCGAATACCGTAAAGCTGCTGATCGGCATGAGGATGGCCGCCGCCAAGGGGCTGATCAACCCGGTCACGGCCAGGATGCCGGCCAGTGAATTATAGAGGATCGAGGCGGCGAAGCAGCGGCGGACCGCGCGGAGCGTGGCCCGTGCGGCGGAGATGAGTTCAAGGATCGGCGTCAGCCCGGGCCGATCGAGATAGACGTGCGCCGCCGCGAGACTGGCCTCCGCGCCGCCGTGGACGGCAATGCCCACCGCCGCCGCCGAGAGGGCCGCGGCGTCGTTCACGCCGTCGCCGACCATGACGACGGGTGTAGCACGGACTGCCTTCAGCTTATCTTCCGGCGATGCGCCGCCAATCGCGTCTTCGGCCGCGATGCCCAGCTTGCGCCCGACGGCCGCTACCACGTCGGGATGATCGCCGGAGAGGATGCGGATTCTCCACCCCAGCTTCCGCAAGCGATCTATAGCGTCAGCCGCATCCGGCCGGAGCGGGTCGCCGAGGCCGGCTACCGCGGCCGCGCGGCGGTTGACCGCTACGAGCACGGGCGTGGAAGTTTCGGCGATGGTCGCCTGCACCGCGGCTTCGATATCAGCGGAGATTTCGATGCCGCGCTCCCGCACGAACGTCAGCGAACCAACGACGATCCGCCGCCCCGCCACGATGCCGGTAATCCCGCCGCCGATCGTCTGTCGAACGTCAGCGACAACGATTTCATCGGCGCTTGTAGTACCGCCTTCAGGCGGCAGCCCGTCCGGATTCCGGCTAAAGCCGGTACTACAAGCGCTTAGTGCTTTGGCAATCGGGTGTGCCGAATGTCGCTCCAAGGCGGCGACCAAGGGGCGGAGCCGCTCGTCACCGCGCCACGAGACTACCGCGATCTGCCCAGCGGTTAGCGTACCGGTCTTGTCCAAAAGCATCACGCCCGGCCGGCTGAGGACCTCGAAAACTTCGCCGCCTTTGACGAGGATGTGTCGCCGCGCGGCGCGGCCCAAGGCGATTGTCACAGCCAGCGGAGTCGCCAATCCCAGGCGCAGGGACAAGTGACAATCAAGAGCGCGACCGAATTGTCGATCGCCTTTGCGGCGCTGATTGGAAGCCACGCCAAAAACGTGATCGCGGCCACGGCGAGCACGATCCGCACGAAACGGCCGGCGATGCGGTCAGCGAATTGGACGATTGGCGGGCGGTCGCGGCTATGCTTTTCCACGAGCTGCATTAACCGCCCCACACGCGTCTCCTCGCCCACGGCCTCGACCTCAACCACAAGCCGCGCGGAGACGTTGAGCGTGCCGGCGTCTATCGGACTGCCCGGCGCAACGGCTACGGGCCGCGACTCGCCCGTGAGCAACGCTCGATTGACCGACGACTCTCCCTCAATCACGCGGCCGTCGGCGGGAATCGAATCGCCCGCGCGAACTTCAACAAGATCACCGGGCCGAATCGCCTCGATGGGCACTTCGACAATTATGCCGTTCTCCAGCCGCCGGGCCGACGTGGGCGTGAGCGAGAAGAGCAGTTCCAAGGCGTCGTTGGCCCAACATTGCTGCCGGCGTTGCAGCCAGCGGCCGACAAGCAGCAGCGTCACGAGCATCGTCAAGGAGTCGAAGTAGATTTCGCCGCGGCCGAGCACGGCGTTGACTGTGCCGGCGATGCCGCCCGCCGCCAGTCCGATGGCAATCGGCAAGTCGAGATGGGCGGTTCTCGTCCGCAGGGCCGCCCAAGCGCCGCGAAAAAACAGGCTTCCCGGCCAGGCGAGCGAGATCATGCCGAAGACCATGCTGGCCCAGCGGAAAAGCTGCGAGTATTGGGCCTCAATGCCCGTAAATACGCCGCCGTAGATCGCGAATGCCAGCGTCATCACGTTGCCCATGCAGGCGGTCGCGACTCCAAGGCGGATGAGGAAGCGGTGGTCTTCCGCGCGCCGCATCTGCCGGACACGGATATCCTTGGCCGGATGCGGCGGATAGCCAAGCGAATCGAGCGTGGCGGCGATCCGCGACAGCTTGACGCGCTCTGGTTCCCAGCGGACTTCGACAATCGCGCGGCGCATGTCCAATCGCGCTTCAATCACGCCCGGCACAACTTGCGGCAGCTTCTCGACGAGCCAAACGCACGCCGCGCAATGCACGCCTTCAAGGTAGAACTCGGTGGCGAGTGTACCATCGGGCTGTGGACGATAGTAGAGTGTGCGGAAGGTTTCGTCATCAAACTCCGCGTAGGCCCGCTCGGTCGTCCGTGCCGCCTGCGGTTTGCCGGAAGCGGTGTCTCGGATTCGATAGAAGCGTTCCAGCCCGCAGCCGTGGATGACCGCGTAGACAGTGCGACAGCCGTTGCAGCAGAACTGAAGGTCTTCGTCAGTTCGGACAAGCCCCGACGGCACGACGAGGCCGCAGTGAGAGCAGATTGTATCCCGTTCAATCTCGAAGGCCGTGGACTCTTCAATGACTGCGGTCACGGGGCGTCTTCCTGCTTGTCGTACTTTTGGCAACAAGGCGGAACTGTCTTGCCGAGCGCCTCGACCTGTCGAACGGACTCCACTCCCTGCCGAATCTGCGTCGGCTCAAAGGCCCGCACGGGCGATTGCATCCGCAGTACGAGCGTGACAACGCCCAGCCCGACGATGGTCAATGCCGTGATCAACGGCAGCCGACGCCCCGCGAGTCGCGCCAGGGCCTGTGCGCGGCGCCCGCCACTAGGAGTGCCGGCACGCTGCCCAGCCAGAAGGCAGCCATGAAAGCGGCGCCCCAAAGCGGACTTCCGGTGCCGGCCGCATAGGAAGCAAAAAGATAAAGCCATCCGCACGGCAACAGCGCCGTCAGAAGTCCCACGCACAAAGCCCGCGGCAGCGGCGCCAAGGCAAAGGCGGCTCGCTGGCCCGTAAGGATGCCGCGTTGGATAATCCGCGGCAGCGCAAGCGCCGGCAACCGCGCGCCGATCGCGCGCATTACCGCTGCCAGCCCCACGACAACCATCATGCCGCCGGCCGCGAGCGCCGCGGCACGATGCATCCCGAGCCGTGCGCCGCCTCGATCGACTGCCGCGCCGAGCAGGCCGCAGGCAGCGCCAACGAGCATGTAGGTCGAAAGCCGTCCGCCGTGGTAGGCGACGTGCAGCCATTTCGACGAGCGAGCCCTTCCGCCCTTTGGATCGCCGATGGCGAAGGCGACCAGCGGTCCGCACATGCCGACACAGTGCAGGCTGCCGATGAAGCTCGCGGCGATAACAGCGATGAGCAGTTGCATGAGCGTCTAGTCGTCCGCGGCCGCGGAACTTTCGACCGTCCGATTGATGACCTGCGTGAATGTGTCCTTTCCGCGCGTGACCACAAGCCGGAACTCCCAGATTCCCGGATCGTCAAAAGCGAGCGTGGCGGCGTACCGGCCGCTGTCTTGCGCCAACAGGACGCAAGACTCGGTGTGGCTTGCGCGGAGACTGCGCGAAGGCCACCATGTCGATTTTGGCGTCGTCCAACGGCTTCCCGTCGCGGTCGCTGAGCCGGCAAACCACGCCCCGCACGGTCGAGCCGCCGAGCGGTCGTCCGACTTCCAGCTTGGCGGTCCAGCCAAGCCGGGCGTTCTCGCGCCGCTGGTCGAGCGTTTGTTCGTAGTGCAGTCCCTTCTGGTAAAAGTCCGGCTCGACGGCGAAGGAGCGATCGTGCGTGGCCACGACAACCATCGTTACCACCGAAACAACGTGAAGTCCGATAAGGCTCGAAATGAAAACCGGCCAGAAGAGATGACGTTTTCGAGTTGCGGTAGGGAAGTTTGACATGTCGGTCCTTATTTGTGTATTGGCCCCAATAGGCGGCAGGGAAGTTCCTGATGGAAAGTCTTGTCGTCCGAGACGCGCACGCGAATGTCGCAAAGGCCGTGCGTGAAAGCGGAATCCGGGGCGACAATCGCCATCGGCGTTCTCGTGCTTTTCCCCGCCGCAATCGCGATTGGCTCCGGCCTCCGAGCGAAGCGGGCCGGCACGTCGCTAAGGATTTCGATCGTATAAACTGCATTTCGCCCGCTGCGGTTCTCGATAATTAGGCGCAACTGGTTCGTAATCTGGCCAGGCGCGGTCTCGCTGAACAAAGGGCCGACGCCCGGCAAGAGCGTCACGTCGGCCGTCTTCTTATTGAGGAGGACGAACGTAAAAGCTGTGACCAAGCCGACGATCAATGCGGGATAGAGAATGACCCGCGGCCGAAGCATGCGCCGCGAAGTGCCTTCCATCGCCGCCTGCGAACTGAGCCGGATCAAACCCTTCGGCTTGCCGATCCGCGTCATTATGGCGTCGCAGGCATCGATGCACTGCGTGCAGGCGATGCATTCCATTTGCAGCCCCTTGCGGATGTCGATGCCCGTGGGGCAAGTGTCGTTGCAGAGGCCGCAGTCGATACAATCGCCGAAGGCCCTCACCCCCTGCCCCTCTCCCAGAGGGAGAGGGGAGCTGGGCTTGCGGAGGCCCATCTTTCCTCGCGGCTCGCCGCGGCGCGGGTCGTAGCTCACGATGAGCGAATCGCGGTCCAGCATGACCGACTGCAAGCGGCCGTACGGGCAGGCGACGAGACAAGTCTGTTCACGGAAATAGGTGAAGTCGAACATCATCAGCGCCGTCACGCCCGCCATGACCAGAAACGAAACCGGATGTTCCAGCGGTGAACGGCGGACCCAATGGGCCAACTCGTCCACGCCGACAAAGTAGGCCAGAAACGTGTGGGCGAGATAGATGGAAATGGCCAGGTAGACCGCGTACTTGGCCAACGTCCGCGGAGCGGTCTTCTTTTTTCCGGCACGATGCGCCGCGCCGGGCGGACCGTCGAAGAACCGCTCGATCGGGCGGAAGACGAACTCCATGTAAACCGTCTGCGGGCACATCCAGCCGCACCACATCCGTCCGGCAAAGGCGGTCACCAGGCAGATGCCGAGTATCACCGTCAACAGCCCCAGGGCCAATAGCAGCGTGTCAGTTGAGAGAAAGGTGAACCCGAAGACCGTGAACTCCCGATGAGGCAAGTCCAACAGCATGGCCGGCTTGCCATGAATCCGCGCATAGGGAAGCAGCGTAAAAACAGCGATCAAAGCCCAGGCCAACCATCGCCTCGCCCGCAGGAACGGTCCAGTCGAGAGCCGTGGATGGAGCCAACGTCGCGATCCGTCCTGCCGCATCGTGGAAAGGATGGGCGAGTCGGGCGTGGGAAGCGCATTGTCTGAACCGCTGCCGCCATGCGGATTATCAGGATCAAAATGGGCGACTTCAGGCATAGCAGAACTGGCGTTCACTTCGGCGCATTCCCTAATTTCGCAGCGTCCGCGGCGGTTGACCAGGGCGGCGGTGTAAGCTTGTCTTTGTCTGGATCTCGCTTCTTGCTGCCAGGGATGCCATCGCCCCCGACTCGCAGCTTTGCCACGTACGCAGCCATGAGAATGATCTCGTTGGGATGTAGCTTGCCGCGCCATGTCGGCATTTGGCCGCCGCCAGCGCCGTTTTCAATGACCGTGGCAAAGTCGGTGATCACATGGATGTTCCGGTAGTAGTCATCGGTCAGATTCGGTCCGATCACGCCGCCGCCGTCCGGGCCGTGGCACGACTGGCAGTTGTTTAGGAATACACTGCGGGCGTAAATCATCCACTTCTCATCGTCTTTGTATTTCAAGATTGTGGCCGTATCGTTCTTCAGTTCGCCCATGCCGGAGAACCGCTTCCGCATCTCCTCGCTTTGTTCCGCGTTCCAGGAGTCGGCCACCGTCCAGCCGGCATCGCCCACGTGGAAAAACAGGAAATAGCAGGGCTGAACAGCACCGTCGTCCAAAATATGGCGTGCCACCATCCGGGACACGGATTGTCGTATTCCTGGATGCCGTCGTACTGGTGATCCAAAAGTCGTTCTTCGGCCATGATCATTCCTGTAGGTCCCTTCTGCCGGAAGGGACGATTGCGTAATACGTTCCCAGTTGACGTCACGACTTTCTCGGCTTCTAGGCCGTAACAGCCCCTTCCGGCAGAAGGGGCCTACTCGTCCTCTTTCCACAAGTGCGCATCGGCCTCGATCCGCGACCTCGGCCGCAACAGGGTCCAGGCAACGATCGCCACGAAGGCGACGACTGCCAGCACCATCAGCCCGGTCCGCAACGGATCGATGAATCGTTCCAAGGCTTCCATTATGGTTTCTTCGCCTCTTTCGCGCTCGACGCGGCGTCGGTTGGCGGCGGCGGCTCGCCGATGTCCCGACCGAGCTTGTTCAAATAGGCGATCAATGCAATCACCTGCGTGTCTTCCAATTGTTCGGGCGATTCAAATTCTTTGATCTGGGCGACGATCTTCTTCGCCTCCTCGTGCGCGGTGGCAACGCTGCCGGCGATGTCCTCGTCCTTGTACGGAACACCGAGCATTTTCATGCCTCGCATACGCTGAGGGATGGCGTCAATCTCGGCTTTCGCGTGCAGGAGCCATTCGTAGTTCGGCATGATCGACTTGCCCTGGGACGTTAGCCGCGGATCGCTGAAGTGGCGAATGTGCCAGTCCGGCGTCAGCGAGCGGTTATACAGCCGGGCAATATCCGGCCCGATCCGCCGCGAGCCCCATTGGAACGGGTGATCGTAGACCGATTCGCCCGCCTTGCTGTAATCGCCGTAGCGCACCGTTTCAGCCAGAATCGGGCGGACCATCTGCGAATGGCAGTTGTAGCAGCCGTTCTCGATGTAGATGTCGCGGCCCAGCAACTCCAGCGGCGAATAAGGCTTCACCGCCGAAATCGTGGGAATGTTCGACTTGATGAGAAACAACGGAATGATCTCAAAGAGCGAAGCGGCAACGATCGAGCAGACGACCCAGATCGTGAACCGCAGCGGCCGGCGCTCGCCGCGACGGTGCCACCAGCCCTGCAGCCAGATGTCAAACGAATGGGCGAACTCATGCACCGGCAAGCCGGCCAGCCGCGACTCCGGCACGGGCGGCTCGGCGTAGCTCCGCGAAAGCGCCGGCGCCTCGTGTACGACCTCTTCATATTTGGCCGGCCGCGCCATCCAGGTCTTCAGCATGTTGACGCCGCAAAGCACGGCTCCGGTCAAATAAAGCGTTCCGCCCGCGGCGCGAAGCCAGTACATCGGCATCAGGACCGTTACCGTTTCCAGAAACTGGTAACGCAGGCCGCCTTCGGGAGTCAGGGCCCGCCACATCAGGCCTTGCGTCAGTCCGGCCACATAGATCGGCACCACGTACAGCAACAGGCCGATCGTGGCGATCCAGAAATGGGCATTCATCAGCTTCTTGCTCCACAGCGGCGTCTGGAACATCCGCGGCATCAGCCAGTACAACATGCCGAAGGTCATGAAGCCGACCCAGCCCAGCGCCCCGCCGTGGACGTGGGCGATGATCCAGTCGGTGTAGTGGCCCAGGGCGTTGACTTCCTTGATCGCGAGCATCGGGCCTTCAAAAGTTGACATGCCGTAGAACGTGATCGCCACGACGAAGAATTTCAGGATCGGGTCGGCGGCCACCTTGTTCCAGGCCCCGCGGAGCGTCAACAGGCCGTTGATCATGCCGCCCCACGACGGCATCCAGAGCATCAGCGAGAAGAGCATGCCCAGCGTCGAAGCCCAGTCGGGCAATGCCGTGTAGTGCAGGTGGTGCGGCCCGGCCCAAATGTAGATAAACACCAGCGACCAGAAATGGACGATGCTCAAGCGATAGGAATAAACGGGTCGCTCGGCCGCCTTCGGCAGGTAGTAATACATCATCCCCAAAAACGGCGTCGTGAGGAAAAACGCCACCGCGTTGTGCCCGTACCACCATTCCATGAACGCGTCCTGGACGCCGGCATAGACCGGATAGCTTTTCAGCGGCCCGACCGGCAGCGCGAGGTTGTTGAAGACATGCAGCACGGTGATGGCCACGACGGTGGCGATGTAGAACCACAAGGCCACGTACATGTGCCGCTCGCGGCGGCGGGCCAGCGTGCCGAAGAAGTTGATCGCGAACGCCACCCAGACAACGGCGATCGTCAAGTTGACCGGCCACTCCAGCTCGGCGTATTCCTTCGATTGCGTATAGCCCAGCGGCAGCGTCACGGCGGCCATGACGATGATCAACTGCCAGCCGCAGAAATGGAACCAGCTCAAAAAATCGCTGAAGACCCGCGCCTTGCAAAGCCGCTGCGTCGAATGGTAAACGGCGGCAAAGATGGCATTGCCGGCGAAGGCGAAAATTGCCGCATTGGTGTGCAGCGGGCGGAGCCGACCGAAGGCCAGGAAGGGAAGCCCCATGCTCAGCGACGGAAAGAACAACTCGGTGGCGACGACGAGCCCGACGAGCATTGCCACCAGGCCCCAGATGACGGTCATCATCATGAACGCCCGCACGATGGCGTCGTTGTAGACGAAGCGTTCCATCGGCCCGCGCTCGGGCGCCGCCACCGGTTCTTGGATTTCCGCTGAAACTACGCTGCCGCCGGCTGCCACAATTGCCTCCCCTGGCTAGTAATAGATGACACGCATATCCTCTATTCAAGGATTGTGCCGCAGAAACGTCAGTCGGTCAAGTGGTTTTTGCAGAAGCGGCTGAAATAATAGTTGACAAACATGTCTTTAATTGCTAAAAATTGCTGGCGGCCGCAAAACGTGACAGCGCCGCGGCCAAGTTGCCTATACGCCGATACTTTAGAGGATTTCACAATATGCTCAGCCAGGCATCGGCCTATGCAATCGGGGCCTTGGGCTACGTATCCAGCCAATCCGGGCAGCCGACGCTGATCAAAGCGGCGGCCGAGGCCTGCAATGCCCCGCCCGCCTATCTGGCGAAGATCGTGAATCTCTTGGCGCACGAAAAGCTTGTGCTTACGCAGCGGGGCGCCGGCGGCGGCGTGCTGCTCGCCCGGCCTGCGGAAGAAATCACGCTCTACGAAGTCTGCGCGGCCCTGGACGACGAAATCTTGAACCCGCGCTGCATGTTAGGCAACGTTCCCTGCGCGGACGACCGCGCCTGCCCGGCGCACCGCGTATGCCGCAGTTCACGCAGCCAGATCATCCGCTTCCTCAAGCGGACGACGGTGGCGGACATCGCACGCTTTGAGGCGCGATGGCGGAGCAGGGTGAAGACATCGTGAGACTACTTCGGCCGGCAATACGAAAGCGATAACAGTGCGTAGCCGGTTACGAGGTTCGGATCGCCCTCGAACCAGCGGCGGCTTTGACTCTTGGTGTTCACCCAGGAGCCGTCGGGCTGCTGCTGGGAGGCAAGTTCGGCGACAAGGTCCTTCCGCCAGTCGTGTTTCACGCCCTTGCTGTCTACAAGAGTGTTGCCGCCCATGGCGTCGAGCGCTTTGGCGAAGACGTGGTAATAGTAGTACAAGCCATCGGCTCCGAGGCCGGGATTCGTCGTAAGGTCGTAGTTTTCCTTGATCCACTTGGTGGCCGCTTTGACACGCGGATCGTCGGCCTTCAGTCCGCAATAGATCATGCTCTTGAGGCCCGAGTAGGTCATCGAGGCGTAGCTCCGCAGGCCGCCGTTGGGCATCTTCTCCGGCGCGCTTTCGCCGCCGTTGGCGGGCGTGTAGTAGAAGCCGCCGTCGGGGTTCTTTGCCGCCAGCGGCGTCGTGTTGTGCTCGCTCTCCAGGTTCTGGCAGCGGGAAACAAAAACCAGGGCCTTCTTCATCGCTTCGTCGTCGGGACCATTGCCCGCTTCCTTCAAGGCATCGACCAGGAACGCCGTGTTGGATAGATCGGGACGCTTGTTCTTGCCGTAGCCCGCGCCGCCGTAGAACGGATCGGACTTGTCCATTTTGTGGTCAGGGTCGTTTTCGTTTTGGGCCTCGGTCCACTGCGTCGCCTTGAGGTACTTCTCGGCGTTCTTGATGATCTTGTCGTATCGTTTGTCGGCGTTGGCCGCCACAAAGCATGTTAGTGCGATGCACGTTTCATAGTTGTTGTAGCCGAGCTTTGGGGCATAAATGCCGCCGTCGGGTTGAACCGCGCCTTCGAGGAATTTCAGACCGCGAGCCACCAGCGGGTCGTCCGGCGAGCGGCCGTTTCGCAAGAGGCCCGTGACTACCAGGGCCGTGATGCCAACGCCCATCTGCGGCGTAAATGCCCCGTTGGGCGATTGGTGCGTGGACAAGAATTCGACCGCCTTGGAAACCATTGCGTCGATCTTGGGATCAGCGACGACGGCCGCGCCGAGGCCGCTGAGGTTCAGCAGGCCGGCGGCCGAAAAAGTCGTGGCGGCGGTAGCGGCAGCGAGGAAGCCGCGGCGGGAAATATGGGACTGTTGGCAGGCAAGCATGTCTGAGACTCCAAGAAAAACATGGGCAGGGAATGTGCGGCCGTTCCTTTAGCATTGTACTAGCATTCTATGTGCCGCGATCAGACCGAATCAGCCGAATTACCGTATCGTTATACTATACCATGCTTTGCATCGCGGCCAGAGCCGGCCCTAGCAATCCGTCGCGGCGAATTCTTCGCCAGCCGTGTCGGGAAGAGCGACATGCGAACTGCTAGAATGGCGATTTCGGGATCGAGTGAATGGACGACTGGGACGTGATCGTTATCGGCGCGGGGGCGGCGGGGCTGATGGCCGCCAGCCGCGCCGCCCAGCGCGGCCGCCGCACACTGCTGGTGGAGAAGAAGAAACGCCCGGGCGCCAAAATCCTCATGTCGGGCGGGTCCCGCTGCAACATCACGCATGCGGTCGATAGTCGCGGCATCGTCGAGGCGTATGCCGAGCAGGGGCCGTTTCTCCACTCGGCGCTGGCCGCGCTCAGTCCCCCGCAAC
The DNA here is from genome assembly GCA_963707295.1 of uncultured Planctomycetia bacterium. Taxonomy (GTDB): domain Bacteria; phylum Planctomycetota; class Planctomycetia; order Pirellulales; family Thermoguttaceae; genus JANXQG01. The sequence goes on along the minus strand of CAVPPL010000004.1, from coordinate 676,272 downwards.
TTGTCGACCTCATCGAAGCCGAGGGCGTCATGACAAAGGTCGAGCCGACGGGCAAGATCTTCCCCGTCAGCGATCGGGCCGGCGACGTGCTTGCCGCGCTTATGGCGGTCCTTCGCCGCAGCGGCTGCACGCTGGCTTGCGACGAGCCGGTGCTGTCGATCGCGCCCATGCGAGCGGGCTGCGTGTTGCCACCTCCAAGCGGACATTGCTGGCGGAAAGCGTGATCGTTACGACCGGCGGAAAGTCGTTCCCCAGCAGCGGCTCGACGGGCGACGGCTACGCCTGGGCGGCCGAGCTTGGCCACACGATCGTCCCTCCGCGGCCGGCTCTGGTGCCGATCATCTCGCCCGCACAGTGGGTCCGCGAGTTGCAGGGGATAACGCTGGCGGACGTTAGTGTGAAAGTGATGGAAGTCGAAGGCGATTACTCCCCTCGCCCTTTGGGAGAGGGGCAGGGGGTGAGGGCTAACCGATTGGCGTGCATTGCTCAACGTTGTGGCTCATTGCTTTTCACGCATTTTGGCGTTTCCGGCCCGGCCGCGCTCGACGTGAGCCGCGCCGTGAGCGGGCATCTGCGGGCGCAGCGGCTGTCGCTGCGATGTGACTTGTTGCCCGGGAGCAACGCCCAATTGCTGGACGCCGAAATCCGGGAGCATTGCCAACAAGCGGGCGGCCGGCTGGCGGCCGCGGTCGTTGCCCGCTTCGTGCCACAGCGCTTGGCGGAAATGATTACCACGCAGGCCGGGATCGATCGCGACCGCCGCGCGGCCGAAATCTCGCGGATCGAGCGGCAGAAGCTGGTAGCAGGTCTCAAACAGTTCGATATACCCGTCAGCGGCACGCTAGGATTCAACAAGGCCGAAGTCACCGCCGGCGGCGTGGTCCTCGATGAAGTTGACTCGCGTACGATGGAAAGCCGCACGACGCCTGGACTGTACCTTGCGGGGGAAATCCTCGACATCGACGGCCCGATTGGTGGCTACAATTTTCAAGCGGCGTTCAGCACGGGATGGCTGGCGGGGGAGAATGCGTAAGACCCACGGCCGCGCTCATTGTGTGTGTTTCGCCTCGCATGGCCGTTGCTCATTTCTTTCTAAACTCTTGTTAGCGACCCGTGGCAAGTCGGAGGAGCAAAAAACCGATGAACAGCAGGAACGCGACAACCAGGAGCGGTCGCAGAAATGACCAGACGCGCCTTTCACGCAGCGGAAATGCCAACTTCACTAATCCGTAGACGAGCGACGCGGGCAAGAACAACACCATCAAAAAAGCGACCCAGGGCGAAGGAGGATCGGCATGGTCTACTTCGATTATCGGCGCCGTTGCAACTATGAAGTCCGGGTCGGGGGTCCCGTCGCAGTGCGTGCCGCAAGCCCAGCACGTATCAAAGCCGGCGTTGACTTCGGCCTTGCACCTTGGACAATTCCAGTTCGAGCTTGGAGGAGCCATGGTTCAAAGTTGTTTGCTATTTGCTGGGGCGGTCCCCCGAAGGCGCGGGTCTAGTCGTGCGCACGGTTCACTCCGCGGCGCCCGATGTCGGGATCTTCACGAGGCGAGTCAAATGGGACCACGGGTATCGTAATAGTACGCCTTCGCGTCAATGGCTCGCCACCCGGCACGGAGGGCCGCAAATTTGGGCTTGAATTCATCGCGACGAGATAGACCAACAGTCCGGCGGCCGAGAGAACAGTTGCATTCACGGCAAAGGCAGCAAACGTCCGCCACTCGCCTGGCCGAGTTTTCTTCCCAAACAACAACTGGTGACGAACCAGGAGCCACATCGAGTAGAGGTTCAGGATCGGAGGCAACAGCAATACACCGATGATCGCAGCCCGCCATGCTCGCGCTACGATGGGCGATGGACCAGCAACTTCCTCTTCACGTTCCGGCTCGCGCTGCGCCGCCTCGAGAGAATCGGCTTCGGCGGGCGGCGGCATTGGAATATCATCGGCGTGGCGGTGCTGGAGGATCGCACGCGCTTCGCCAGCGTCGCCCTCACTGACAAGCAACTTGACCCCGCCTAAAGCGGTGCCAAGGTGCCAGAGCCAAGTCGCGGCAACTTCGCCGTCGAGGATCGCCGGAATGCCGGCCGCTTCCAACGCATTACGAGCCACTGCCGCCTCGTTTGCCGACGCGAAAGTCGCAATATCAATCAGTCGATCGTTCATGGGGCAGGGATTGTGGTTTGCCTTGGCGAGACCATCACAAAGCCGACGTCCTCGACACTATTGGATTATACGGTGATGCCCTCGAAAAGTGGTAGCGATTTGGCAGCGGCACCCTCACTTCCCCGCCGCGTCAAACGCCGCATCAAACCGCTCGCGAATCTGGCTGGTCGTCTTCTCATAGTCGCACATCAGCGCGTTGCCGCTGGAATAGCGCAGCAGGTGCGCCAGCTTGTTCAATTCGGTCGCGTCGCGCGGCAACTGGTCGCGGGCGGTCGAGTTCATGAGTTGCAAGCGATTCTCGATGGTCCGCAAGAAGCGATAGCTCGTTTCAAGGAAATGGTGCTCCTCGACCTGTAGGAAACCGCCAGCCTGCAAAGCCCGCAGCGCGGCCAGCGTATTGGTCACGCGCAGCGAAGGATTTTTCCGCGCGTGCTGCAACTGGAACATCTGCACGAGGAACTCGATGTCGACAATGCCGCCGGGGCCGCGCTTCAAATCGCCCGCGCCGACCGTTTCTTCCAGCCGCTGCCGCATGTGGCGGATTTCGCCGGCGTCCTTGCGCCGCCAGCGGCGGGCGAAGGCAGCCCGTGCACGGCCACCGTCGCCGCGCGGACCGTCCGCGACGAGCCGTATACCAGCCGGGCCTTGCACAACGCCTGCCGCTCCCAAAGCTGGCCCGAGCCTTCGGCGAAGTAGCGGGCGAACTCGGCGAGCGTGATGCCAGCGCGCCGCTCTTGCCGGTGGGCCGCAGCCGGGCATCGACCTCGTACAGCCTGCCGTACGCGCTCAAGCGGCTGGCGTCTTTATGATCCGCTGCCCCAGCTCGCTGAAGAAATGCTGATTGGTCGTGCTGCGGGCGGACCACTGGCCGAAGTCGAAAGCGGTCTGGCCGTCGGCCTCGTAGAGGAAGATGATGTCCAGGTCGCTGTGATAATTCATCTCGCGGCCGCCGAACTTGCCCAGCGCCAGGATCGCCATGTCGCACGGTTCGCCCGCCCGCGGGCCTTCGCCGATCCGCGGCTCGCCGAACTTGGCGGTCAGCTTCTCGTATTCGCGATGCGGCGATCTGGGCCAGGCAGACCTCGGCGATGTCCGACAGCGCCGCTGGTCGTGGCCTGCAATGTCCTCCTTGCCCAGGATGTCGCGCACGCCGACGCGAAGCTGCTGGTCGTTCTTGAAGCTGTGCAGGATCGGGTCGATGTCTTCGGCCGCCGCAGCACAAGTTCCGCCAGCGTCTCCCGCAGGCCGTCGCGGCGTGGGCAGCTTGTCCAGCACCAGGCTGTCCATCAGCTCGTCGATCATGCCGGGGTTGCTGATCAGAATGCCCGACAGGTACGGGCTGTAGGCGCAGAGCTCGACGTAGAGCTGCAGGCTGGGCGGGTTGAAGCTGAACAGCTCCCACAGCACGCCCTTGCCGCCCAGCGATTCGCTGACCTGCTCGAGTTCACCAGCGTCGAATCGGGATCGGCCGTGGCGGCGATTGCCTTCAGCAAGCTGCGGCGCGATCGCCGCCAGAAAGTGCCGGCAGCGGCGCGTGGAAAGAAAGCGGATCTTCTCCTCGGACAGGGCCATGCAGGTTCTGGTACGCCTGCTTCACGTCGCGGAAGTGGTAGCTTGCCGAGCACCTCGGCGATCTGCTCCGGCTGGCGGGTCGGGATCGAGCACCAGGTCGACCTCGGGCTCGGTCTGGCGTCGTCGCCGAAGGCGTCGTGCAGCAGGTGGTCGAGGATCTTGCGATTGAGCGACGGTCTTCTCGCGGTAGTCGGCCAGAAACGCCTCCAGCGCCGGCTTGTCGGGCAAGTCCGCATAGCCCATCCGAAGCGCCAGCTTGCGCAACTCGGCCGGTTCGGCGGGCAGCAGGTGCGTCTGCAAGTCGAACATGATCTGCAAGCGATGCTCGATCTTGCGGAGGAAGCTGTAGTTCTCGCTCCAGCAGCGACCCGCTCCTGATTGGTCAGGCAGCCGCACTGCTCCAGCTGCGCGATCGCTTCCAGCGTGTTGCCGGTGCGAAGTTGCGGGCAGGTCGCCGCCGTTGAGCAGTTGCAGGAACTGGATGACGAACTCGATGTCGCGGATGCCGCCGTGGCCGGTCTTCACGTCGCGGACCTGGTCCTCACCGTGGGCCGTCTGCTCGATCCGCCGCTTGAGGGCCTTGATGCCGCTGATGTCGGCCCGGCTAAGATAGCGGCGATAAATCCAGGGCGAAAGCTGCTTGAGGAAACTGCTCGCCGAGCTCCAAGTCGCCGGCCACCGGCCGGGCCTTGATGAACGCCTGCCGCTCCCAGGTGCGGCCGCGAACGTCGTAGTAATTGAGCATCGCCGTCAGCGGCATGACCATCGGCCCTCGTTGGCCCTCGGGCCGCAGCCGCAGATCGACGCGGTAAGCGATGCCCAGCTCGGTGTTGCTCGGTCAAGCAGCCGCACGACGTCGCGGGCAAGCCGCTCGAAGAACTCGCTGGTTGCTGACCGGCCGCGGGCCGTCGGTCTTGCCGTCGCCGTCGTAGAGGAAAATCAGGTCGATGTCGCTGGAGTAGTTCAGCTCGCAGCCGCCGAGCTTGCCCATCCCCAGGACGACGAACCGCGCCGGCTTCCGTCAGCCGCGACAGGGTTGCCGCGCTGCGCGCGGAGTTTTCGCCAGGCGGCGCGGAGGGCGCCTTCCAGGATCGCGTCGGCCAGATAGGAAATCTGCGCGGTGACCGTCTGCAGGCTTTGTTCGCGGATGATGTCGCCGTAAGCGATCCGCAGCGTCTCGCGGCGCTTGAACCGCCGCAGCGAGCGGAGCACTGCCTGTTCGTGCTCCAGAGCGGAGATTTCCGCGACGAGGTCTTCGACGAGCATCTGCCGAGCAACTGGCGAGCCCCTCGGTCAATCGCAGCAGGTCGAAACCCTCCGGATCGGCGATCAAGCAGATCGGATAAGTGCTGGCTGGTGGAGAAGATCTGCACCAGCGAGGGCAGGGCCGTCGAATCGCGCTCGAAGAGCGTGCCCATGCTCAGCGGATTGCGAGCCTGGGCGACAAAACGGTCCAGGTTATTGAGGGCCATGTCCGGATCGGGGCAGCGGGCGAGCGTTTGCGCGAGTTGTTCGCATATCAGCGCCAAAAGATCGAGCGTGACGCCCGCCGCGGCGATGCTCACCAGCGCCGAATGGGCGCGGCGGAGATCGACCACGCCGAGCGATTGGAGAAACTCCCGCGCAGCATCCGCGTCGTCCAGCCAGCGGCGGACGGTGGGAATGTTGACGTGAGTTGGGAGCGGCGCAACGGTCATTTGACGGCTCGGTTCGTAGGCTCGAGATTTCGGAATGTTAATCTTTGAAGACCTTTTTGATTCCCCCGACTTCTTTCCAAAGCTCAATCCACTGCAAAACAAGTCGGTCCAAATGCGATTCTAGATTGCATACGTCGTCAACTTTCGCGTTTTGCTCGATCCATACGTTGTTATCCTCGCATTCAACACTTTTGTTGATTGATTGAAAGCGCCGAAGCACTTCAGCAGCTTTCGGTTTCGTGGGAAACCACTCTAAGATCCAGCAGCTTAAACCGGGATCATCACGGTAGAATGTGAAGCAACACCAAGATTCCCACCAACGAATTGCGGACGTGAACTTAGGCCTTACAATTTTGACGCCCAGAGTCCAATAATCTCCCTCCCATTTCGCAAATGACGGTGATTCCGCATCCTTGATTTCACTCCGTTTCAATTGAACCTTAAGGGCTGCCGTGTAGTTTTCAAGATGCTTTTCGAGTACGGTTCGACAAATGCCTTGAACTTCGCTCCGAAAGGCAATCAAGGCCGTGACGGCATCAAGAGAGGAACGCTGCGCCCTCTTCCAAAAGCCCTCTTTGAGGATCGCCGCGTTTTTGACAATCAGATGATCCCATTTTATTACTCCAGGCGTTTGAGAAACCGTTCTATATGATCGACAACTTCGACATTGAACCAGATTCGATTCCCTTCGCGAATCTCTCGAACAATCCTACTGGAGAAGCCTAATAGATTCTGTTCGACCGCAGCCACGAATGCAAGAACCATCGCGGCAACGGTCATGCGACGGTTGGCTTTCAAGCTAAGCGCCAACCGCCGCATCTCTAAGCAGACTGTCGCCCATGAACAAAACGAGAAGCCTTCATAATCTTCCTCCTCTTCCGACGTTGCGAGCAACACGCGATATGGGTTGGGGTACTTCAACTCTTCGATCGAACGGTTGTAGCCGCGATGTTTTTCGATATCTGCATCGTCGGCGCTCCCCAACTTGACCTCGACGATAATGGTTGCTTTATCCGCAAATGGGATGACAAGATCGAGGCGACCTTCCTGATCGACGTGCCCGTATGGAACGCACAATTCGCGCCAAGGTTCACATTGCGGGTAATCCAGCAAACCCTCCGGCGGAGCCAACCCGAAAAGTTCGAACACCTGCGGATTCGGCGTTTGGCGAACAACCCATTCCAGCCAGTCCGAATAGCCTTCCTCACGCTCCGCTTCAAGCCAGCGATGCAGTCCCAAGTCAACATCGAATGGATCCTCCAGAGGCTCAAATCTCAGCGTTGACTCTTGCAGAAAGTCGCAGAGGCGTTTCTTGTTCCCCTTTAAGCTTTTCGCGCGGCATCGATCATGCGCCTTACCGGCTCCCAATTCGAAACGGGGTCTCGATTGAGACCTTTGAAATACAGACCCAAGCGATGCCCATAATTGGAAGAGCTTCGTCCAATTTTCAATTTGAACCGCGGACGGACGAGAAACCATTTGTTACTCCTGTCAGACTGTGCGCGGCGGTACAACTTTACGGCTCAAGCCAATCAACAATCGTCAAGCCGGGAAGGTTGGCAAAATCTCGCCGATTGTGCGTTACGAGGGTCAAGTTATGAACGACTGCCGTAGCGCCGATCAGAAGGTCCATCCCGGGCGGAGGCAAACCACGGTCAAGAAGATGCTTATTGAGTTCACCAAACTTCCATCCGACCTCGCGGTTGACATCCAACACTTCCACGTAGTTTAGGAAGTCGTCAAGCACGGCAAGATGCTTGCGTGCCTTGCTGCGCAGCGTCCACGATGCTAGCTCACCTAGTGTCACTGCCGAAATTGAAAGCGAACCAGCGTATTGAAGGAAGCGACTGCCAACACCGCGCACATTCTGAAGCTGCGCCGAGCAGATATTCGTGTTGACGAGAAACCCCATCACTCCGGCTCCGGGCGGCGCTGTCGTCGAGCACGATGCAGCCTCTCAAACCATTCGTCCATTTCTTCGCCGCCGTCCGCCCAACCGCCCGCCGACCGAAGAATTCCCTCTTTCTGAGGCAGTGCTGATCGGACTGTTACGCTTACTGGATCTCCATCGTGGAACCCCAAATCCTCTTCCAATTCGATTGTTCTTCCGTGGATGATGCCTTTGATCTCGATCATACATTCCTCGTTCTCGCTCAGCTTTGCGATGTGTGTGCTTCCACAACCCGCCCAAACAACGTGAACGCATCAACCTTTTCGATTCGCACCGGCAGGATTTGGCCGATGAGCGTTCGCGGGCCGTCAAAGACGACGATGTGGTCGTGCGTCGTGCGGCCGACAAGCTGCACAACGTCGTCGCTCGCCGCGTCTCGGGCAGCGGCCGACCGCTTCTGCGCTCTTGCTGGGACCTTCGACCAACACCTCCACATTTGCCCCAGCCAGCGGCTGGCACAATTCCAGGCTGATAGCGTTCTGCACCGCCAGCAACTCGTTGTTCCGCCGCCGCTTGACCGCGTCGGGCACGTCGTCGGGCATGAGGCCGGCCGCTTTCGTGCCCGGCCGCTCGCTGTACTTGAATATGAAACTGTTCTTGAAGCGGGCCCATGCGCACGATCTCGACCGTTTGCTGAAAATCCTCTTCCGTCTCGCCGCAGAAGCCGACGATGAAATCGCTCGTGATGGCCGCATCCGGCACGGTCGCGCGAATCCGCTCGATCATTTCGCGATAGTATTCCACCGTGTAGCCGCGCTTCATCCGCTTGAGCTGTTCGTTGGAACCGCTCTGCACGGGCACGTGCAGGTACGGCGAGACCTTGGGCAGATCGCGAACCGCCTGCAAGAGATCGTCCGTCATGTGTTTCGGATAATTCGTGACGAACTTGATCCGCCGCAGGCCATCGATCGCGTTTAGCCGCGCGATTAGGTCCGAAAGCCGCAGGTGCTTGCCATCGCTCGTGTCCTTGTAGCTATTGACGGTCTGGCCCAGCAGCGTGACTTCAAGACAGCCGTCGGCGGCCAGGCGGCGGACCTCTTCCACGATCTCGGCTGCCGGCCGGCTTTGCTCCGGGCCACGGACCTTGGGCACGATGCAATAAGTGCAGAACTTGTCGCAGCCGAACATGATCCGCACCATCGCCTGAAAAGGCGAGGCCCGCAACTCGGGCGGACGCGGCGGATCGAAGTGGGCGAAGCTTTCCTCGACCTGCGAGCGGCCCGCCTTGAGTCGATCGAGGCTCACTTCCAAACGCGGCTCACGGAAGCGCTGCGCGGCCACTTCCTCGAGTATCTGCGGCAGCCGATTGAACTGCCCCGGCCCGACGACCAGATCGATATGCCCGGCGCGGCGGAAGATATGGTCCTGGTCCTTCTGCGCCATGCAGCCCAACACGCCGATGATCGCCTCCGGCCGATGCTCCTTGAGCGGCGCAATCGCCCAAGCGCACTATAGATTTTATCCTCAGCGTGCTGGCGGACGCTGCACGTGTTGTAGAGGATTGTGTCGGCGCTCTGTGGGCTATCGACGAGTTCATAGCCGGCCTGCACGAGATCGGAGACGATGAGTTCGCTGTCCAGCACGTTCATCTGGCAGCCGACGGTTTCAATGTATAAGCGTTTGGTCATGTAGGTACGTCAGGCTTTCCAGCCTGACATTATCCGGTTTGCGTCTTCAGTCAGGCTGGAAAGCCTGACGCACTAGGCCGCCTTGCGCGGCGATTTGCCCTGTACCTGCTTGGCGGCGGCCGCTTTTCGGCGGTTCTTTTCCTTTTCCACTTCGCCGCGGAATTCGGCCATCACCTGCTGGCGTTTATGGGCCATGAGCCGCATCAGGGCGACCACGGCGACGTATCCTGCCCCGATCCATAGGGCGATGTTCCAACGATCCATGTTATTCTCGTTCCTTCAGTAATCTCCGGCCTTCGCTAGAAGTGCTCGCACCTCGGGCACCAATTCCGTCGGAATCGCCATCATGGTGATGCCTTCATCTTCGCGTGCGGCCTCGATTTCGGCAAATTGCTCGACTTCCGTTTGGCTCTCATAATGTTCCATAACCTGACGCACACGCTCTTCGTTCCAACCGGGTGGAAACTTCTGTTCACTCATCGTGGCTTTCTTATCTCGCGGTAATACCATGCTCGTAAATGTGAGGCAATCCCGTTTCTGGATCCTGGTAGAACCTAATTTGCACGGCACAGCGAATTGTAGCAACAATGGGGGGTAGCGTCAAGTTTGCTACGAGCCACCCTCTCCCTCAGGCCCAAACCGCTCGCCAGGCCGAATCGGATGGCCTCGCAAGAACTCCGCGATGCCCATCGGTCGTTTGCCGGCAATCTGAATACTTCGCGGCACGACGGCTCCCTGCCCGCAAGCAATGACGAGGCGGTCGTCGCGGGTTTCGATTGCCGTGCCGGGCGGCAGCGAAGGGTAGGCCGCGTCAACGACATCCAGCGGCCCCAGAATCATCCGTAGCGGCTCTCCGTGCAAACGATGCCAAAAGGTATAAGTCCTCGGCCAAGGCTCCAGAGCCCGGACCTGGTTCTTCAGACAGATGGCCGGGCGACGCCAATCGATGGCCCCGTCGGTCTTCTTCAAACGCGGCGCCTTCGTGGCCAAGGCCGGATTTTGCGGCAGGGCCTCCAAGCGGCCTTCCACCACCGCATTGATCGCTCGCCGCACGAGCCATGCGCCTACCTCGGCCAGACGGGGTTCCAGCTCGACGGCCGTTTCATCGGGACCAATCGCGATCTCAGCTTGCGCGATGCACGGCCCGGCGTCGATGCGCGGCGTCATGTGGATCACGGTCACGCCCGTCTCCGTCTCGCCGTGGTACAAGGCCCAATTGATAGGTGCCGCCCCGCGGTACTTGGGCAAGAGCGAGCCGTGCAGATTGATTCCGCCCAGCCGGGCCGTTGCGAGTGTTTCCGGGCCGAGTATCTGTCCGTAATCGCAAACCACCAGCAAATCGACCCGCAACTCTTTCAGTCGTTCCTGGGCCTCGGGTGTGTTGATGCTTTCGGGATCGTAGATCGGCGTCGCATGTTCGTGAGCGATATCGCGCATTGCGCTGGCCGGCGCCACCTCCTTCCCATGATGACTGCGCAGCGGCTTCGTGACCAGCAACGCCACGTCGTGCCGAGCTTCGTACAACTGTTGAAATGTCGGCACGGCAAACGGGCCCGTGCCCATCATGATCAAACGCATAGAGCATTGAGTTGTGAGCGATGAGTAGTGAGCTGCGAGCAAAAGAGTGGCTCATAGCTCACTGCTCAAAGCTCATCGCTCCAACCGTATTCCACGGTCGTCAATTGTATAGGGAATGATCTCGTCCGGACAGACGCTGCCGCGGTGCTTGCTGACGTACATCGCCCGGCGGAATTTCATCCCGTCGCGAATCTTGCCCAGGTGGATGACCGTATTGGCGTTGGCCAAGAGGTCACCTTCGTCCAGGGATCGCTCGATGAGGCCGTCCAGCGACGTTTCGTGCGATGTGTAGAGCAACATGCATCCGACCGACCGCGGATCGTAGAGATGAGCGGCCACCGCCGCGGCATTCTCGCGATAATGTTCGCGGAACAGGTCGCGGGCGACCCATTCCGCGTCCTTTCGCAGGATCTGATGATAAACGTACTCGAAGAGTTCGATCTGCACCGAGTCGCTGGGCCGATCGACCGGTTCGATGCCGTCGATCACCGCCCGGCGCACGCCGCGAACGAAGTTGCCGTAGAAGAAAGCGATCGTCGTATTCAGCCGCCGGGCGAGTTCGGCTTGCCAGTCGTGCCAGGCATCGGCATCCATGTCATTCCGCGTCACCCGCCGGCCGCGTGAATTGAAGATGTGCAGACATTCCTCGCGCGGCCGTTCTGCGGCGAAGAATCGCGACAGCTCGACGTGCGCCTCCGGATCGGCCGCCGCCGGCGACCAGCCGAACATGCGCTGGGCGTAGTCCGCATGGTTTTGCGAATCGCCCCGCGCGGTCATATCAAAGATTATGCCGGGCGTTCCCTCCTGCTTCAGCCCGGCACGGGCGAATTGCAGACCGAATTGCGTCTTGCCAATGCCGGTCGAGCCGACGAGCACCGTCAGCGTGCCCGGCAATAGGCCGCCGCCCAGCAACTCGTCCAGCCCGTCGATTCCGGTTGTTTGTCGTTCGATCTCGGATTGCTTGGCCATTATTCCCGCTGCGGCTATGCCACTTGCTTCTTTCTGGTTTTCTTTGCCACACGCGCCGCTTGCGGTTTCGCGGCCCGTTTCACATTGGCCGGCTTCTTGACGATCTTGGCGGACGGTATTCGCGGCGCCGCTTTAGCCTTTGTCGGCACTTTCGATTCTGACGAACGCTCCGGATCAGCGGCAAGCTCGATGCCAAAGACATCGGAAAGGTCGTCCGAATCCAGCCGCTTCGACTTCCCGCCGGCGGTGGCAGATGCGACCGCGGCCTGGGCGTCCGCCGCGATCAACTCTTCGTGGTCCACGCCGCGAAGCTTGAACAGCAATTCGGGCTTCGCGTCCAGCCTCGCGCCCACGCCGTAGAGCACCGCCGCCACGTGCTTGCACATCGTGGCCCAATCAGGGCAACTGCACTTCAACGAAATCTCGCCGGGCAATGGGAACAGCCCGTTCTGCCGGTCGGTCACCACTTCCATGACCTGATCCGACAGATTGCCTTGCAACAGCTCGATTAGCGAGCCGATCTTACCGGTGCATCGTTGTTTGAGGTTGTTCCACTTCTTGCCGGCCAAGGTCTTGATGTCGATTTTTACTGTGTACAACTCCGAGCCGCTGACCTTGGCCTCGATTGCAGCCCTTGTCGATTGCCAAGTGGCAGACCGACCCATTGCGGACGTAACTCCGTCCGCGGGGCAGGCGGTTGGCGAAGTCGCTGAACGATTCCAGGTGATCGCACCAGCCTTCGCCCCAGAACGTCCGGGCAATCTTGCGGCCCTCGATCGCGATGGGCTGGATATCGAGGCCCTTTTTTCGCAGGGCGTCCATCTTCTTTTGCGCATTGTGTCGGCGCTGGGCGACGGAGACATAGGGTTTGAAGCCGTAGTGCCAGGACATATATTTACTCCTTTTTCTGGGGCTGTGGTATTCGGTTCTTAACGACGCAATCCATAACAACCCGAAGCGAGGCCCGGCCCCGTCCTCGCTTGTGTTCCGGGTTGATGTTCTCATTCACATGCCTTATCAATGTCCAGCGTAACGAATTGTATCAACTGGGCGTCGCTCATCTCGGTGAGGACTTTTTCGGCGCCGCCTTCCAGCAGGTCGGCGGCCAACTGGGTCTTCTCTTCGATCAATTCGTCGATCTTTTCTTCGACGGTCCCGCGGCAGACGAACTTATGTACCAGCACGTTGCGGCGCTGGCCGATGCGGAAGGCGCGGTCGGTGGCCTGGTTCTCCACGGCCGGGTTCCACCAGCGGTCGAAATGGATGACGTGCGAGGCGGCCGTGAGGTTCAGCCCCGTGCCGCCCGCCTTCAGCGAAAGGACGAAGAATGGCGGCCCGTCGTCGCGCTGGAACTCATCGACAAGTTGCTTTCGCCGGCCGACCGCCGTGCCGCCGTGCAGGATTAACCCGCTGCGGCCGAAGATTTGCGTGAGGAACCCGCAAAGCGGTTCAGCCATTTCGCGGAACTGGGTGAAGACCAGCGTCTTTTCTTGCCGCGATGCGATCTCTTCGCAAATCTCCGCCAGCCGCGCGAACTTGCCGCTTTCCTCGGGCTCGTAACGGCCATCGCCCAGCAATTGCGCGGGGTGGTTGCACAACTGCTTGAAGCGCATCAGATAGGCGAGCACCAGACCGCGGCGCTTCATGCCGTCCAACCCCTTCAGCGACTCGGCCAACTCGTTGACCAGCTTGGCATACATCGCAGCCTGCCGCTTCGCCAGCCCGCAGAATGCTCGCACTTCGGTCTTGTCCGGCAGGTCGGCGATGACCCGTTTGTCGGTCTTCAGCCGCCGAAGAATGTACGGCTGCACGAGGCCACGCAGCGGAGCGTAGCGGTTCTGCTCGCGCGATTCGAGCGACTTGGCGAACTTCTTGAACTTCTCTTGCGAGCCGAGCAACCCCGGGCAAAGGAAGTCGAAGAGCGACCAGAGATCAGAAAGCCGGTTTTCGACCGGGGTGCCTGTCAGCGCAATCCGCGCGTCGGCCTTGAGCTGCTTCACCGCACTCGTTTGCCGCGCCGCCGGATTCTTGATCGCCTGCGCCTCGTCTAACACGGCCAGCCTCCAATCGACCTCAAGCAGCCACGGCTGACGCAGCAACATGCCATAAGTAGTGAGAACAACGTCGGCCGTCCGCAACTGCTCGGTCGGATTGTCGGCCGTCCGCTTCAGTTCGTCCTTAGCCGTTTCCGAGGGGTGAAGGAAGAGTCCGCGCAAGGTCGGGGCGAAGCGGGCCATCTCCGACCGCCAGTTCCCCAGCAGCGACGCCGGCAGCAGCAGCAGCGACGGCTTGCCGCTTGACGTCTTCTTCAGCGCCGCCAGCAGCCCCAACACTTGCACGGTCTTGCCGAGGCCCATGTCGTCGGCCAGACAGGCGCCCAAACCCAGGCTCGTGACGAACCAGAGCCAGTTGACGCCCGTTTCCTGGTAGCCGCGGAGCTTCGCCTTGAAGTCATCACCAGGCCGCGCCTGCTGGAGGCGTTCCGGGTTCCGCAAGTTTTCCAGCATCCCACTGAGCCAGCCGCCGGCATGGACGAACGACCACTCGCGGCTGGAATTGCCGGAGGCGGCGGTGTCGGTCAGGTCGCGAGGCGCACCGGCCAGCAGCCGCATGCCGTCGATGAACGATAGCCCGTCGCCGCTCTCCGCCTCAACTTTCTTCCAATGCTCCAGGGCCTCGGAGAGCTTCTCTCGGTCGACCTCGACCCATTGGCCGCGAAGGTAGACAAGTCCTTCCTCCGCGGCCAGCAGATTGCACCATTCGGCCTTAGAAAGCGTCTCGTCCCCCAGGGCCACTTGCACCTTGAAGTCGAGCATGCTTTGCGCGTCGAACTTCTTCTGCCGCTTCTCGCCGATGGTCACGCCCACGCGCGGACGCGGACGCTTTTTCCACCAGTCGGGCACGCGGACGAGCAGGCCGCATTCCTCGAAGACCAGAACGTCCTTGAGAAATCGGTAGGCCTGCCGGGGCGTCCAGGCCAATGGCTGATAGATGTCGCCCGACTCGACTAACTCCTTGGCCAAGGTGCTCTTCTGCGATGCCAGGTGAACAGGCGAGAGGAGTTTGATTAGAGTTTCCTTGTCTTTCGAGTCGGCCGACTGCGTCAACGCCTTGCTAAGCGGTTGATACTGCACGCGGGACCCGTTGGAAAGTCTCGGCGCGTAGGTAGCCAGGAAGGCGAACGGGAAGTCCAAATCGTGGCGATTCTCGGCCAAATGAAACAAACGCGGCCCACCTGGTGCCAGAGCGGTGCTTGCTCCTTCAAGAACGCCGACAATATTGCTCCGCTTGATTTGATTCGGCCACGAACCCAACTGTCCAGTTCGCGCCACAATGCCTGTAACGCACCGTCGGAGAGGTACTCGGCACCTCGCATTGGCGGAACACCGCGCAGCAGACCCGTCAGTTCCGCCTCCGCCGGAGGCGGAATCGATTCCGGCAGTGCAGCCGCCTGTTCCGGCGTGTGGCAAAGCTCCGTCAGGTAGCGCCCGGCAAATTCTTGCCAGTACGCGAGCGACGGTGAAAGCGGCGATGCAGGGCGTTCAGTTGCCAACGTGAACAGCCCTTCGCCAGGACTCATCGCGAAGGCCTTTTCAATCCGCTTAAGCCGTCCATCCGACGACTGGAGGTGCGCTCCTCGCGAGAGTTCGGCTGCGGACTCAACCGCCAAGAGTTGACCCGATGGCGTGAAGGCAAGTTCCAAGGTCATGGGCAGAGTGTCCGTACTCTAGTTGGTGGTCAGCATCCTCTGCGCATTATAAGGCAATCGACTTAAACCAACGAGAATGAAGTGATCGTCGGGCAACTCCGACCTTTTCCTCTTGAAATCGCTCATCATTCTGAGCACGGCACGCCGCGCGTATTGCTATATTCGATTCCCCAATCATAATGAATAGGAGACCACAGCGGACAGCACGGGTCCTTTTTCTGCCCCGCAGCCACCCCAACAAGGAGGGTTGGCTCCAATAACCCTTGTCCTGGGGCGAAATACTACTGGAAGCTGGGGTTCACTTACGGGAGGTTACCATGATTCCCATTTTCGTGGTTTGTGCCGCGGTGGGCGCGACGGTGCTGGTCCTGCAGTTTATCTTGTCACTTGCCGGCCTCTGCGGCGAGCATGACTTTGGTCACGGCGTTGGCGGGCTGGACCATGATGTCGCCGCCGCCGACTTTCACGGGGAGGCGACGCATGAGGTACACAGCAGCGGGCACCATGCCGGCGCTGGTCACTCGCCGCACTTCGCCACGTGGCTGATTCGCGCGTTGACCTTGCGAACGGTGTCCACCGCACTCGCCTTCTTCGGTCTGGCAGGACTGGCCGCGCACGCGGCCGACTGTTCACCTTTCGCGACCATGCTGATCGCCGTCGCCGCGGGCGTCGGCTCGATGTACGCCGTCTACTCGATGTTCTGCGGCATGAAATCGCTGCGGGCCGAAGGCACCGCGCGGATTCAGCGCGCGCTGGGCAAGGAAGCCACCGTTTACCTCCACGTTCCCGGCAATCGACAAGGCCGAGGAAAAATCCAGATCAATCTGCAAAATCGCACGATGGAGTATCTCGCCCTAACCGACGGCGACACGATCCCCACCGCGCGCGACCGTCATCGTCACCGAAGTCCTCGGCTCCGATCTCGTTCAAGTCGAGGCAATCCCCATCAAAACCACGCACGAGCAAATACCAACTCACAGTGCCAGCGAGGGCCTAAGATAGAAACCCGAAGCGCGAGCGTGGATGTGTGCCATCGCCTCGCTCGCGCAGCGGCTTGACACTCAACGATCTCCCTCCAACAACATTCGCATCATTTAGGAGCCAACATGTCCACATCATCCCTCGCCTCGATCGCCTTCGCGCCGTGCTTTGCCACCGGCGACCCGCTGGAACTCATGCTCTGGCTGGGCGCGATCGCCGTGCTCGTGGTCATCGTCGCGTTCTCGTTCTTGATGCTGCTAACCCGGCGGTACAAGCGATGCCCCAGCAACCGCGTGCTGGTGATCTACGGCAAGTCGGGTCGCGCGCACGAGGCCGCGACCTGCATCCACGGCGGGGCCAAGTTCGTCCTGCCGCTGATCCAGGACTTCGCCTATCTGAGCCTGGAGCCGATCCAGATCGAAATCCCGCTCCGCGGCGCGCTGTCGATGGAGAACATCCGCGTCAACGTGCCCAGCGTCTTCACCGTGGCCATCGGCACCGCGCCGGAACTGATGCAGAACGCGGCCATCCGCCTGCTGGGCATGCCCCGCCGCGAGATCAACAAGCAGGCCGGAGGACATCATCTTCGGCCAGTTGCGGCAGGTGATCGCCTCGATGCAGATCGAGGACATCAACCGCGACCGCGAGAAGTTCCTGCAGGCCATCCAGAACTCGCTGGAGCCGGAGCTGCACAAGATCGGCCTGGTGCTGATCAACGTCAACATCACCGACATCACCGACGAGTCGGGCTACATCGAGGCCATCGGCCGGAAGGCGGCCTCGCAGGCGATCCAGAAGGCCCGCGGCGACGTGGCCGACAACGAGAAGATGGGCGAAATCCGCGTGGCCGAGGCCGAGCGCGAGAAGGCCATCCAGGTGGCCAACGCCAACAAGCTCCGCGAGATCGGCACCCGCGAGGCCACGCGCGAGCAGGCCGTCCGCGTCGCCGAGCTGGACAAGGAACAGCAGGTCGGCGAGCAGACGGCCGCGCTTCCAAGAGCAGGCCCAGGTGAAGGACGCCGAGCGCGAAATGCGCATCAGCTGGCCGACGCCAACGCCAAGGCCGTCGCAGGGCGAGAACCTGGCCAAGGCCGACGATCGCCGCTCTCGCAGGCCGACTTGCAGGTGAAGAAGGCCGAGGCCTATCAGACTGGGCGAAACGCGCAAGGGCGAGGCCGAGGCGGCCGTGCTGGAGGCCGAGCACCATCGCCCGGGCCAAGGCCGCCCTGGCCGAGGCCGAGCGGGTCGAGGCCGAACGCCGCGCCGCCGTGGAAGCCCCGGCCAAAGCCGAAAAGGCCAAGATCGAGGTCGAAGCCGAGGCCGAGGCCGCCAAGCGGCGCATCGAGGCCGAGGGCGAGGCCGCCGCCATCTTCGCCAAGCTCGAAGCCGAGGCCCGCGGCCAGTACGAAATCCTCGCCAAGAAGGGCGAGGGCCTGCGGCAGATCATCGAGGCCTGCGGCGGCGCCGAGCAAGGCGTTCCAACTGCTCATGCTCGAACACCTCGACCATCTGGCGGAAGCCTCGGCCAAGGCGATCTCGAACATCAAGTTCGACAAGGTCGTGGTCTGGGAAGGCGGCGGGGCCAAAGGGCAAAGCGCCACGGCCAACTGGCTGCACAACATGGCCCGCATCGCTGCCGCCGATGATGCAGGTCATGCGCGACATTGGCGGCGTGGAGATTCCCGATACACTCGTCACCCTTGGCGGCGGAGAACGCCCTGCCAAGGCCGACGGCCATACGGAGAACGGCGGCCCGGCGAAACACGCGGCCCCGGTAGCCGGCACTGCGGCGGCGAAATAACGGCGAGTGCAAAGCGAGCTGTAGGATGGACCTCCGAGTCCGTCTCCGTTTCTCCCCCACTCCCTCCGAGAGAGGGCAGGGTGACGGCGTGTGGATTGCTGCCGACGGATGAGGGATCAGGGATGAAGGATGGGAGGTCAACGCAAGCTCCCCTTCCCATGCCCGTTCGCGGGCATTTCCGGCGCAGCCGGTACTAGGGCCGGCATTCGTGCCGGTTCAGCCCGGCCCGCGACATCACCTCTCCTTTCTCGTAGACCCTGTCAGCCCGATTGATCGGGCTCCTCTTCGATATCGGGAGGTCGAAACGGGAGGCGCGGCTTCTAGTTTTTGGAACGACGCCCGTCCCTGTTTCGACCCAGTGATTGCCCCGTGGCAAGGACTAGACCGACGTAAATCGGGCAGCAGGACTTGGTGGAGGCGATTCATGGCCGCTGCTCGCTCGCCCATCGAAGGCTTCGGAATACGACGAACGTGAATCCGTTGTTGCTAGGCGAACGGTATGCGCCCTTGGCTTGAAGTATTCGGGCCGTTACCGCCGTCATTGCCCAACCGTCTTCTTCAGTCGCTTCCCAATTTGCGGTGGTCAATTCTCTAAGTCCATGCAGTTCCCCGAAGCTGCGGACCTCTGCAATATGCTCCTTGACCGAGGGCAGAATGCTTGCGTTGTCCCATGACCAGAGCCACGTTTTCGTGCGGTTGGAAATTGAGCCGACGAACTCGACTTCCGCGATCACCTTCGGCACTTCCTTGTCCGAGAAAGTCAGCGTACCGTTGGCTTGATCCCATTCGAATCGTTCGTAGCTCCCCAAAGCAAAATCCCGCTTCGCGGCATTCTGCATCCTGTTCAAGTACTCGTAGGAATCGCGCACGAACTTTTCGTACTGCTCCTTGGTCCAAATGTCTCCCTCCCGGTACAGCATCGCCAATTGACGCCGCAACTCTTCCTGGGAACGGAGGCACCGTGCGGCCTCGTCGAAATCCTGCAACTCTATTGCTTTCTCTTTCACAAATTGCAATTCATGGTCCTGCATAGCCAGTTGGTGGACCTCGGACCACTTTGGGGTACATTCCAAACAGACCCACGGCGGCCCCTTCTTATCGCCTTTAACAGAACCGAGAAGAGCATGCACTGATTTGATCTCCTCTCGGTCTTTGTCAGAGAGATAGTAGGCACCCCAAATAATACGGAGAACGGGAGCATGGCCGCATTTTGGACACGCCTTGGGCAATTCCACCATCCCTTCGTCAGCCTGTGTCACTGATTGGGCTTGGGCGTGAAATACGGATGGCTGTTGTTCCAAATCATTGGATTCACGACGAACCTTCTCGATTTCCTTTCGGGCTTCCTCGACGCGAAGGCCCAAGTTCATTAGGATTTGCCTAGCAACGCCTCCCTCCTCCCGCAGTATCCCCAAGAGAATATGCTCGGTGTCCACTTGTTTTTGCTTCAGCCTCCACGATTCTTCCTGCGCGTACCCGATGATCCTCTTGGCGGTGGGTGTCATCGGCAGCTTGCCCATCGTCACCATATCTGGGCCACTTTGAATCAGCTTTTCTAACTCCAAGCGGATTCTGTGCAAGTCGATGTCGAGGTTGTGCAGCGCGTCGGTGGCCACTCCAGGCACTTGAATTAGGCCCAGCAGAATATGTTCGGTGCCGATGTATTCGTGATTGAATCGCTGGGACTCTCGGTTCGCCAGTTGCATCACCTTTCGGGCATGTCGGTAAAGTGCTCGTACATCGTTCGTTCTTCTTGCGACTCAGGATTAGCATTTCTCAACCGATCCGAAGCAACGATCACTTCGCTTGCCCGCGAGGATTCAACATATCGCCCAATGGCGGAACATTCCAGTTGCCAATATCGTCCTGTGAACCTTCGGGTCCGCGCGACCACACATCGAAGCTATCAGGCTTGTGAATTCCTGGCGACCGATACTGGTGCGGATGGCCCCAAGGATCAGTGAGCATGTCCGTCTTAATCGGCAGCATTGCCTCTCGTGAGTCAAGGTATGGGCCATCCCAGACTTTCGTCCGAGGCAAATCGACAGGGCGTGTACGGAGGGCTTGCAACCCCTGCTTCGTGCTGGGAAACTCGCCCACGGACGTTTTGTAGGCATCCAAAGCCGCCGCCAGCAGGCCGATTTGCATGGCGGCAACATTCTTGGCCTCTTGTTTCTTCTCCGCTTCCTCTTTCGCTGGGTCAACCTGCGTCCCGCATCCTGCAAGTACGACCACGGCGAGCAATACCCAGACACTTCGGCGGAACATGGTATTCTCCTTTGCGAGTAAGGCCCATGCCAAGCATTTTATCTCCATGATGGCGACACGCCAACCAAGAATATACGGCCTTCTGCATCTTGCCTTGTCTCAATAGCCATTTTCATCGAGCCACTTCTTCGCACTCTCAATTGGATTGGCCGCAGCATACAACTTCCTGTCGGCCACATCAGATTGCAGCTTCTTGTCAACGGCGTAGGAAAGAGTCTCGACTGCGAGTAACCTGCCGTGTTGGTGCTGTGTCTCATCTCGGATCGTTGTCGCCAATCGCTTCATGTCAGCGGGCTGAAAACCAGCCAGGCGGCGGAGGTAGGTTTCGACTAGGTGCATAGCGGGCTTGCAAGTGGAAGCGGGCGCAATGCGGAATTAGCGAATTTATGCCAAACGCCTTTGCGAAACCAGTGTAGCACCCTTTGCGCCAGGCCGCATACTCCCGCAAGCGGACGACGGACGCGCGCCGCCGGACCCCCACGTGCTTGTCACGCGGGTGAATAAGATTGCTGGCTAGCAGTGCACGATCCGGCCCGACCGACCCCATCGAGCTCGTCGCGGCCGGTGATGAGGCTGAAGGGCTAAGCCGCTCCTCAAGCAACCTCTCCGTCGGTTCCCGATGCGGGCCGCCGACGGCGGCCCGCATCGGGAACCGACGGAGGGGGCCGGGTGCTCCGTTTTAGCTATCCAATCTGATTCACCGACCGAGACGAGTCCGGTGCGGTCTTGCCATCCGCGAACCAGGGGCCGCCGCGCCAGTCTAAAATACTTTTTATGCTGCTTTTTTTCGGCTCAATAGTGCCGGACCGCGCGGCAACGCCGAACCCCTTATCCGGCGAGGGTTTACGGCAACGGAAAGCCGTCGGCAAGCCAATTCGCGCCCGCCTGCGCAAACATAAGTCGTTGACGCAAAGTGTTGACTGGCAAGGACTTAGCGCCAAAACGTTCGCGAATTCCTTACAATCGTTGACAACACTTGTGAACTGTGGTATAGTGCTCGGAATAAATGAATAGTGGTTAGTGCGCACAAGAGCACGAAAGACGAAGGAGAAGAGATTAAGGATGCCTAAGAATACGCGCATGCCCTCACCCCCGGCCCCTCTCCCGCCGCTGAGTACAGCGGAGGGCGAGGGGAGAAAGATGCCATCACCGCCCGCTAACCGATGCCAATTGGCGGCTAACGCCACGTAGTCGCCTGGCGCGCAGATTAGCGATTGCCGTTGGCCTCGAGCGCCCTTCGGTTGACAGGACGCATCGCGCCCGGTTCGGGCTCGGCGTGCGCCGACCAGCCGGGTGACCTTGCCTTCTCGATTGATGATCCCGTTGCGAACCATCCGCTCCCAGCCCTCTTCCGGCGATACCTTTGTCGCGTAGAGTGCGGCTTTCATTTCTTCATAGGTATATATTGTCCGTTGCGCATTTGTAGCCCAAGAGTATATTCCGTGGCCCAGCCAATCATATCTATAGCGACAATTACTTTTCCGGTCTGACGACAATTAGAATTCCCGGTTGAGGCCAGTTGAGGCTGGTCAGATAGACTGTTGCAAGTCTCCGTAGGAGGGGGACTTGCAATGGTCACGGATGAGCAGGTGAAGCGGTTGTGGCAGGTGTTGTCGTCAGGGAAGACTCTGGTTCAGTCGGCAGACAAGGCGAGCATGGACGAGAAGACGGCGAGGAAGTATAGGCGGCTGGGTCGGCTTCCCAGCGAAGTTGTGCCGGATCGCTCGTGGCGGACACGGGCAGACCTGTTTGCCGAGGTGTGGCCGGAAGTGCATGCGCAACTGCACGAGGCGCCTGGCCTGGAGGCCAAGACGCTGTTTGGAGCGCTGCAGATCAAATACCCGGGGAAGTTCGACGAAACGCAGTTGCGCAGCTTTCAGCGTGGCGTGAAACGTTGGCGAGCGACGGCCGGCCCGGCGAAGGAGGTGTTCTTCAGCCAAGTGCATCATCCGGGACGGTTGTGTGCGTCGGATTTCACCCACATGGAAAGCCTGGCCGTGATCATTGGCGGGCAGTCGTTCGACCATCTGCTTTACCACTTCGTGCTGACGTACTCGAACTGGGAGTCGGTGACGGTCTGTTTTTCCGAGAGTTTCGAGAGCCTCGGCGAAGGACTTCAAGACGCCCTGTGGGAATTGGGCGGCGTGCCCGAACGACACCGCACGGATCGGATGAGCCTGGCGGTCAACAACGGATCGGACATGAAGGAGTTCACCGCGCGGTACAAGGGACTGTTGGGCTACTACGGGATGGAGATGGAGAAGATCCAGCCCCGGGAACCGAACGAGAACGGAGATGTCGAACAATCGCATCGGCGTTTCAAGGAAGCGGTGGAGCAGGCCCTGTTATTGCGTGGCAACCGGGACTTCGAGAGCCGTGAAGCCTATGGACGATTCTTGAAAGAGCTGGTGGCGGTTCGCAATGCGGGCCGTCGCAAGCGGCTGGACGAAGAGTTGCCTGGCCTTCGGCCTCTGCCGGATCGGCGACGGGAGAGCTGCAAGCGAATCCCGGTACGCGTGGATACGGGGAGTTTGGTCCATGTAGACCGAAATGTTTATTCGGTTCCCAGCCGCTTGATTGGCGAGCGGGTCGAGGTGCGATTGTACGTGGAGCATGTCGAGGTCTGGTACGCCCAGAAGGAGATGGAGCGCTTTCCGCGTTTGCGCGGGCGGAACAAACACGCCATCAACTACCGGCACATTATCGACTGGTTGGTGCGAAAACCGGGGGCTTTTGAGAACTACGTTTACCGGGAAGAGCTGTTTCCCACGAGCCGCTTTCGCATGGCCTTCGACGCCTTGCGGGAAGCGCAGCCCGAGCGCGGTCACAAGGAGTATTTGCAGATTCTCTATCTGGCGGCAGGCCACGGCGAGACGGCCGTGGACGAGGCGTTGCGAACGCTTCTAAACAGCGGCCAGCCCGCGACCCGGGCCGCGGTCGAAACGTTGGTCCAGCGGGCCGAGGAAGTTCCGGCGGTCACCGAAGTGACCGTCGAAGTAGTGGACTTGTCGGATTTCGATGACTTGTTCTTGCACAAGGAGGTGTGGGATGGGTGCGAAGGGGGATTTGAAAGAGAAGTT
Organism: uncultured Planctomycetia bacterium; assembly: GCA_963707295.1. Taxonomy (GTDB): domain Bacteria; phylum Planctomycetota; class Planctomycetia; order Pirellulales; family Thermoguttaceae; genus JANXQG01. The sequence goes on along the minus strand of CAVPPL010000004.1, from coordinate 652,871 downwards.
GGCGGCTTGCTTGCGGGAACTGCACTTGCCGACGTTTCGGGAGTGTTTTGAGGAACTGGCCCGACGGGCATTACAGGAGACGGCCAGCTACGAGCAGTACCTGTTGGAACTGGCCGAGCGGGAATGCCAGGGCCGCTTGGCAAAGCGGACCGAGCGGCTGCTGCGGGATTCCCGTTTGCCGCTGGAGAAGGATCTGGCGAGCTTCGACCTGGCGCGGTTGCCGGCGAAGGTCTCTCGCCAAGTGCGGACGCTCATGGAAGGCTCGTTCGTGGACCGCCGCGAGAACCTGTTGTTGTTCGGCAAGACCGGATCGGGAAAGACGCACCTGTTATCGGCGATCGCCCAGGAATTGGTTCGCAACGGACGGAAGGTGGTCTCATGGTCGTGTGCCCTGCTGGTTCAGGAACTGTTGGCGGCCAAACGGGATCTGAAGCTCAACCGGGTGCTAAAGCAGATGTCGAAGTGCGAGGTGCTCTTGATCGACGACATCGGCTACGTGCAGCAGAGCCGGGAGGAGATGGAGGTGCTGTTCACCTTGTTGGCGGAACGCTACGAGCGCGGCACGGTGATGCTGACCAGCAACCTGCCGTTCTCGAAGTGGGAGACGATCTTCAAGGATCCGATGACGACAGCGGCGGCAATCGACCGCCTGGTGCATCACAGCGTGATCTTGGAGTTGAACATCCCGAGCTACCGGTTGGACGAGGCCAAGCGAACCAAGCCGCCCGACGCGGCCTGAGATTGGCGAGGGCCGCACGCCTCTGGTTCTCAACCGGGAATTTGAATTGTCGTTCAAGGGGAAGAGTAATTGTCGCCGAAAGATCATAGGTGTTTTGGGGCGAAAACGAGCGCCAGAACTGCTTTCGGACGGGTCGATAGATGCCTTCTTGCCAACGCCCCTTCTGCGTCCGATAATAGAAGAGGTGTGTGCATTCGGTCGGCTGCCAGTCCACGCCTTGCGCGGCTTTGCTCACGTTAAGGAGCAGTATTATGGCCTCAGCGGGCCCTTTCACCCAAGTCCATTACCCAGAATCAGACGGCAAGCCCATGGGCGAAACCGACGAACATCGGGATGCGATGGTCCGTCACATCCAGATTCTCCAGGAGTACTATCGGGACCAGCGAGTTTACGTTTCTGGGGATCTGCTGGTCTATTACCAGGAGGGAGACCCGAGCAAGTACGTCGTGCCCGACGCGTTTGTGGTCAAGGGCGCCTCCCCCAGTCGCCGCCGAACGTACAAGATCTGGCTTGAGGGCAAGGCGCCGGACATCGTAATTGAGACGACCTCGCGCAAGACGCGGCGCAAGGACACGACGACGAAGCCCGAGCTTTATGCGCGGCTGGGCGTGAAGGAGTACTTCTTGTTCGATCCGGATGGGGAGTATCTGGACCCACCTCTCCAGGGCTACCGCCTTCGCGGTCGCGCGTATGCGCGGCTGAAACCGGACCAAGACGGCGGCCTGACGAGTCGGGAACTCAGACTGCGGCTGCGGCTGGAAGAAGGGGAAGTGCGATTCTATCGCTTGGATACCGGCGAACCGCTCCTGACCCCGGCCGAAGCCCGACGCGCCGCTGAAGCCGAAGTCGCCCGACTTCGCGAGGAACTGCGAAGGCGGCCACGCAGTTGAGGACTCCGGGCAAGGGACGGAGGATCATCGCGCTCTCGGTCAGGGAAGCGAGCCCTCACGCTGCCTTCTCTCGGAGGGTGAGTGGAATGCTCTGACGCCGCACTATCGCGATTTCTTCGACCCGTGAGCCGTCGGGCGTGGCTGCCGCCGGCGTCTCCCAGCGCAGCCGGCTGAAGCCGGGACTCCAGCGCAAGTCGGCAATAACCTTTCTAAACACCGCATTTTACGCCCTCTGCCAGGAACAGAATCAAATTCCTTCAATATGCGTAGATTTTTTCGAGTTTGCCGGTTGTGTGGACGATAAAGGATACCGCGAGTTTTCCTATTGGGGGCAATGGAATTGACTTTAACGGGCAATACGCAACCTACATTACCTCCTTTTTGCAAGGGAAATAACTGTGAACCGGCAACAGTTTGCTCTCGTCGTAGCCCTTGGGCTATTAACTTTCGCTGCGGAACGCGCGGCCTTTGCGGCTGACTGGAAGACCACCTCGGACGACAGCGGCGGCTCAACCCTTAGCGGCAAGCTTTATCGCAACTCGGCTGACCAAAGCGGCGCCGCCCCGTATCTGCTCCTCGATAAATGGGGCGTGGTGCGGGGTTATGTCGCCGGCGGACAGGGAGTTGACCTGGAATCGAGCGTCGGACAGCAGGTGAATCTGCACGGCTCGATCCGGACTCTTCCGGGCGGCGACATGCCCTGCATAACGTGCGACAAGATAGTCGGCGCAAACAGTGAATCGACCGCGGCGCCGATGGCCGCTGCGAGCGAGGAGCAGCGCCACGACGCGCAGAATACACCAGCGCCTTTAGCGGCCGCGACGGGCTGGGAAGCCAAAACCGCCCGTTCGCAAGACGAACGGGCGACCGGGCCGGCCGCGCGGCCGATGCCGATCCGTGAGGTCGTCCTCAATCCAGAGGCGGCTGCCGCGGACGATAACAGCCAAGCTCAACCCGATCCGGCACCGGTCCGACGCCCTGCGCCGCGACGCGTGCGCAATGCGGGCGGGCGAATGACTGCTTACTCAGAGCCGATCCCCGCGCCCAATCCGGCGGCCGGCCGCGTGATTCGCGACACGCCCGAACCGATGGCCGATCCCGGCCCCTCGATGGAACACGTCCCGGCGGTCTCGCAAGGCATGATGATGCAAGGCCCGATGATGGAAGGCCAGATGGTCGAAGGCTCGATGGGCGGCGACGCATCGTGCGGCGGCGACTGCGGCGGGGCCCCGTGCGGCAACGCCGGGCCGTGCAACGCCTGCGTTGATGAATACCCTGCCTGCTGGGGACCGCGCCAGCCGCTGTTCTGCTGGGGACCGACCGGCATCTGGGCGAAGGTCAACTATCTTCTGTGGGCGCAGAGTGGAACGAACGTTCCGGCCCTCGTGACCCAGGGATCGATCAACGACGCGCATCCCGGCGGCTCGGCCAGCCCGGCACCGTGGTGCTCGCCGGCCAGGGTCTGGTCGATGACGACTCGCGGAGCGGCTTCCGCTTTCAGGCCGGCATGTGGCTCAATCGCTGCGCCACGCTCGGCTTCGAAGGTGAGTTCCTGAACCTCGGCGACGAGGACTACAACTTCCATCAGTGGTCCGACGGCAGCACGATCATCGCCCGGCCGTTCAACGATGCGTCTCAGACGCCGTTCGCCCCGCGTGCCGAGTTGGTAGCGTTTCCCCGCGGCAACCCCAACAGCCTTGACGGCACGATCAACGTCAATGCGGTCACTCACTTCAACGGCGGCAGCGCACGCTTCCTCGTCACTCTGTGCCGGCAGGACGGATGCTGGACCGACGAATGCGGCTGCACGAACTACCACGACCGCTTCCGCATGATCTTGACCGGCGGCTATCGCTATCTCGATCTGGACGACTCGCTGGGCGTCTCGGAGCGGCTGACCACCACGGCCGGCGTGATACCCGGAACCGAGATTGCCGGCACGGAGGCGTTCGCCATCGACGACGCATTCCGCGCGCACAACACATTCAACGGCGGCGAGTTGGGCATGAAGTTCGAGTTCCAGCGGAACCGCTGGGGACTGGAACTGTTCCCCCGCATCGCCCTGGGCTCGACGCACCAGGAGGTTACGATCAACGGAACGACGGTCGCCACCAACGTCACCGGCACCCAAACGACGGTCCAAGGCGGACTGTTGGCTCAGCCGACGAACATCGGCACACACGTCGAGGATATGTTCTCCGTCGTGCCGGAAATCGACGTGAATGCGAGTTGGCAGGCCACCGCGCATACGAAGCTCGTTCTCGGCTACTCGTTCCTGTACTGGAACAACGTGGCGCAGCGTCGGCGAGCAGATTAATCCGAACGTCAATTCGACGACGCTGCCAAACTCGCCCGTCCCCGCCGCCGGGGACACCAGCCAGCCCCGGTTTACGTTCGCCAACACTGGCTTTTGGGCTCAAGGTTTGAATGCCGGCGTCGATATCCGATGGTAATGGAATTGCCGGGCCTTTTCGGTCGATTGATAGAGAATACGAAAAGCCCCCTCTGCCTTTAGCTGGCGGAGGGGCAGGGGGGAGGGCAACACCCCTCGAAAAAAGTAGGTTTGAAACCAGTTCCCCGTCACCCTAACCCTCTTCGCGGAGGGCCAGGGACCAGATTTTGGACAAGGAGTGTCCGCATGTCTTCGCAGTCGCACAAGTCGAGTTCGTGGTTCGCACGCTTTGGCACCCTCACACTGACCCTCTCCCAAAAGGCGAGGGGACTAGTCGCGCCGCAGCGCCGCAAGGTGTCGCGGCCAAAGAACGGCCGCAGCTTGCGAATCGAGTCGTTGGAGACGCGATCGCTGCTCTCGGCCACCGTGCTGCCGACGATCAGCGGCGTCGTCTACCAGGACATGTCGGGCGGCGCATTGACGGCCACCGATCCCCGTGTCGCCAATGCCACGGTCAATCTCTTCCGTGACGGCGGCGATGGCATGTTCACCGGCAAGGCGCCGGGCAGCGATGACATGATCGTGGGCACGACCGCGTCCGACGCCAACGGCGTATACAGCTTCACGAACCTCAACGCCGGCACCTACTTCGTGCAGGAGATCGGCGTGCCGGGCCTGATCGTTCCGTCGGGCACGGGCGTGCAGAAAGTGGTCATCGGCAACGGTGAGCTGCAAGGCGCACCGGAACGGACCATTGATTCGTTCGCCTCGACGGAGCAGTATGTGAGCGGATCGCTACACGGCGGCCGGACCGGCGCCTCGTCGATGTCAACGCCGGACGCAATCGGCGGGCACCGCAATTTGTACGTGCAGCTCACTTCATTCGCCGGCTCCGTTTCGCTGGGCGCCGATGCCGATTTCCCCGGATTGCTGGACTTCGCCTCGGGCGCGGCCTCCAACGGCACCTACACGGTGAATTGGGACGGCAATAACAGCAATGCGGCCGTACTCAACCCGACCGGACTCGGCCAAGTCAACATTACGAACCAGGGCGCAGCGACCGGGATCGAGCTTTCCCTCGGCGCAGGACCACGACAGCGGCTACGTGACGATCAAGGTATATAGCGACGCCAACAACTGGTCGACGGCCACTGTACCGCTGCAGAACACGTCCGACGGTTCGCTGGGCGACAGCGTGTTTCTCGCCTTCGGAAAATTCACCGTCGGCGGCGGCAGCGGGGCCAACTTCAGCAAGGTCGGCGCGATCCAATTGAACATCACCGGCGCGAACGCCAACGACGGCCAGGTGGGCGCGATCCAGACGGTCGGGCCGACGGTCCTCAGCGAGAACCTTGCCAACATTCCGGAGGCCGATCTCGCGGTTATCAAGTCGGCCCAGCCAAGTCCGGTTGTTGCCGGCCATCAGATCACTTATACGTTCACGACATCCAACAACGGTCCTCTAGCCGCCACCGACGCGACGCTCACCGACGTGCTGCCGGTCGGCGAAACGTATGTTTCCTCGACGAGCAGCCAGGGATGGGTGACGAATAACAACGGCACGCTCACTGTAACGCTCGGCAACATGGCCAACGGCGCGACGGCCACCACGACAGTGATCGTCACGGTCGCGGCCAGCGCCACGGGCAGCGTCACGAATACCGTCACCGTCGGCGCGGACCAGGCCGATCCCAACTTGGCCAACAACACGTCCACTGTGACGACGCCGATCACAGTGCCGATCGTGCAACAGGCGACGACGGACGTAAGTATCGTGAAGTCGGCAGTCCCTAATCCGGTCAATGTCGGCGGGACGCTAACATACACGCTCGTGGTGACGAACAACTCGCTCACCACCGCGACGGGAGTGAAGGTCGTTGACACGCTGCCGACCGGCTTCATCTACCAGACCGAGAGCGGCGCGACGACAGTCACGATCGTGGGCAACACGCTCACGTTGACCCTCGGCTCATTGGCTTCGCAAGGCGGCATGGACACGATCACCGTTACCGGCGTCGTGACCTCGGCCGCCGCCAGCACGATAACCAATACGGCCGTCGTTAGCAGCAACGAACCGGACGCCAATCCGGCAAACAACACGTCGAGCGTGATCACCACGGTCGTGAAAGCCGGCGTGCCGTCGAAGTACTGGTTTATCGTGTAGCTTCCACAATTGCCAGGTTGACCGCCGCGACGATTTCACCGAGCTGTTCGAGCGATATCGCCAGCGGCGGCCAGAGGACGATCACGTCGGTGAGCGGGCGCAAGCAAGACGCCGTGACGAAGAGCGATATCGCAAGCACGGCGGCCTATGCGTGCCGCTGCGGGATATGGCTCGCAGGTCGCACGATCGCGGACTAGCTCGATGCCGGCGACCAGCCCGCACTGGCGGATGTCGCCGACGTGCGGATGCGCGGCAAGCGGCGTGAGCAGTTCGCGGAGGCGGGCGATCTTCGCTGGAAGATTCTCCAGCGTGCGTTCTTCCTCGAATACATCGAGCGTAGCCATCGCGGCCGCCGCGCCCAGCGGATTGCCGCCGTAGGTGTGACCGTGATAGAAGGTGCGGCCCGATGCGTGGTCGCCAAGGAACGCCTGCTAGATTTCGTCGGTCGCCAGCGTGGCGGCCATCGGCAGATAGCCGCCGGTCAGCCCCTTGGCGAGGCAGAGCAGGTCGGGCGTCACGCCTTCGTGCTCGCAGGCGAACATGCGGCCTGTGCGGCCGAAGCCGACGGCCACTTCGTCGGCGATCAGGAGCACGTCGTACTTGCGCGTCAATTCGCGCACGCCGCGGAGATAGCCAGGCGGGATGCACGATCATCCCCGCCGCCGCCTGCACCAAAGGCTCGATCACCAGCGCCGCGATCCGGGCATGATGCTCGGCCAGCACTTTTTCCAGAGCGGCCAGCGAATGCTCCAATAAGCCATCATCGGAAACGCCCGGCGGCAGGCGATACGCATCGGGCGCAGGCGCGCGGAGGCACTCGAACAACAGCGGTCGAAACAGTTCATGAAACCGTGCGACGCCGCCGACGCTGACCGCACCCAGCGTATCGCCATGATAGGCGTCGCCCAGCGCCACGTAGCAGGTTTTTTCCGGCCGCGGGTCCGCTCGCTGCCGCCAATACTGAAAGGCCATTTTCAGCGCGACTTCGACCGCCGTGGCCCCGTCGTCGCTGAAGAAGACGTGATTCAAGCCGGGCGGCGCCAGATCGACCAGCCGCCTGGCCAGCCGGATCGTCGTGGGGTTCGACGCGCCGAGGTTAGTGACGTGGGCCACGCGATCAAGCTGCTCGCGGATCGCGGCGTCGATCCGCGGATGGCGATGGCCGTGGACGTTGCACCACAGGCTGCTCGTGGCGTCGAGATAGCGGCGGCCGTCGATATCGAAAACGTAGCAGCCCTCGCCGCGGTCGAGAATCAGCGGCTCGTACTCGGCCATCTGCGTGAAGGCGTGCCAGACGAGCGTGCGGTCCCAATGAACGAGCTGCTCGGGCGTTGACATCGTTCCGAATCAGGTCGAGCTATGTTGACCGTTCGCCTTCACTTCAAGATCAGTCACAAGAAGCGTGTTCGACAATATTGAAAGACTCGTCGGGTTGATAAACGATTACTGTTCGCCCAGTTGGAGAGGACATGATGAAATCGCGGTGGACAACCGGAATCTGTCGCCCATCGGCCAGATGCATCACAAAGGGCTGAAACGGATGGGCTTGATATAGGTTTCGTATCTGTTCAATCGTCATTTGCTCGACTCCTCATTTCAATCATAACGCGAGCGGCGGTTCTCGACAATTGGGATGGACTCCATTACTCCCACGCCACCACGACCGGCGTGCCGATGGACACGCCCAGCCGCGCGGCGGCGTTGTCGCCGACGATCGCCAACTCCAGGCGGCGCGTGGAACCGATCAGGGCCACCAACATGCCGGCGGCTTGCTCGCCGTAGGCCTGGTAAATGCCGTACGTCTCAAAAATGCCGCAAACGACGCAGGCCCGGCTGTCGTTGGGCCGGCCGGCCAAGAAATCGTGCGTGATGTTCGTAATCAAGTTGCCGAAAGAGTCGATCGAGATCATCTGGCCGCGGATTTTTTCGTCGACCACGAGTGGTCGCGGCAGATCGAGCTGCGTCAGGTGCCCCACGGGCGAACCGAGCCGGCGGGATCGAGCCCCAAGCTCAGTCGTGCCGCGACCGGGGCCATGATGTCGCGGCCGTGGAACGTGTTGGAGACCTCGGGCAGCCAATGCTCCCGCTCGGTGAGTTGCAGCACCAGCGCCGGCGGTGTGCGGGACATGAGCCGGCCCAAGCAGGCCGTTGTCCGGCGCGACGTATTGCTGGCGTGCCGATTCGCGCGTAGAGGATCGCGCGACTGGTCCCCACGCCCGGATCGACCACGGCCACGTGGATCGTGTCGGCGGGGAACCAGGGCGTCGTGTCTTCCAACACCAGCGCGCCGCGGGAGATGTCCTGGGCCGGAACGGCGTGCGAGATATCGACGATCGTGGCGGCCGGATTGATCGAGAGGATCACGCCCTTCATGGCCGCCACATACGGGCTGCCATCACCGAAATCGGTGGTGAGGGTGATGATAGGCATTACAGACCACGTTTGATCAACTCTTCGCAAAGCTCCCGAAACCGGTTTGGATTGACGTTCGGGTTCTTCTTCTTCGCCTGGCCGATCAATTGCCCCAGGCCCTTCGGCTTGCCTTCCCGCACTTCGGCGACGACTTTCGGATTGGCCGCCAGCAATTCGCGGCAGAGGTTTTCCAGTTCCGATTCGTCGACCGCGGCAATGCCCATCGCGGCCATCGTTTCTGCAAGCGGCTTGCCGCTGGTGAGCATTTCGGCAAAAACTTCGCGGCCACGGCTCGTGGTGAGTTGTCCCTTGCGGACCGTATCGATCAGTTCCATAAGCTCCTGCGGGCGGATTCGGAATTGTTCAATCGCGGTCTGCTGCTCGTTGAGCGTCCGCAGCACGTCTTGCTGAATCCAGTTGCTGGCCAGCTTGCCGTCGCTCAAGAGATCGGCCGTTTCGATGTAGTAATCCACCAATGCCCGGCCCTGGTTCACCAGCACGTCGCTGTCGTAGGGCGTGATGCCGTAGGTCATTTCCAGGCGGCTGCGCAGGGCGGCGGGAAGCTCGCCGAGGCCGCCGCGAACTTCTTCGACTTCGGCCGCGGTCGTCGTGACGGGCAGCAAGTCCGGCTCGGGAAAATAGCGGTAGTCGCTCGATTCTTCCTTTTCGCGCTGCAAATAGGTAGTCTGCGTCGTTTCGTCCCAGCCGCGTGTCGATTTGGGCACGTCGCCTAGCCGCTTGCCCGTCTCCTGCCAGATTTCGTACTGCCGCTGGGCCTCGTAGGTCATTGCCCGCTCGACGGCGCGGAAGCTATTCATGTTCTTCACTTCCACGATCGGCGTGGCGACGTCGTCCGGCCGGCGTGTCGATGTGCAGATTGATGTTGGCGTCGACGCGGAGGCTGCCTTCCTGCATGTTGCAGTCGGAAACGCCCAGGTACGTCAGCAGCAGCTCATCTCCTCGAGATAGGCCTTGGCCTCGTGCCGGCGAGCGCAGATCGGGCTGGCTGACGATTTCCAGCAGCGGCGTGCCGGCGCGGTTCAGATCGATGCGGCTGTCGGCCTTGCCCGCCGCTTCGTCGTGCATGCTCTTGCCGGCGTCTTCTTCCAGGTGGGCGCGGATGATGCCGATCCGTTTCGGCTCGAACGTGCTTGTGGGATCAGTGATCTCCAGCCAGCCGTCGTGGCTGAACGGCAGGTCGTATTGGCTGATCTGATAACCCTTGGGCAAGATCGGGATAGTAATAATTCTTGCGGTCCCACTTGGTGAAGCGGGCGATCCGGCAATTCAGCGCCAGCGCCGCCTTGACGGACAACTCGAACGCGCGGCGGTTCATCACCGGCAGCACGCCCGGCATGCCGATGCACACCGGGCAGGTCTGCGTGTTGGGCGGCACGCCGAACTCGCGTGCTGCAACCGCAGAATAGCTTGCTCGCGGTGAGCAGTTGCACGTGGACTTCCAGGCCGATGACGATGGTGTAGGGTTGGGTCATGAAGTCATCTCCGGCTTACGATCGTGCCAATCCGTCGCCTGCTGGAACATGTTTGCCCCGCGCAGCAAACGCTCTTCCTCAAATGCCGGGGCCTGAAGGTGCAGGCCGATCGGCAGGCCGGTGGAACTGAAGCCGCAGGGGATCGACATCGCGGCGATGCCGGCGAGGTTCGCACTGACCGTGTAGAGATCGAAGAGATACATTGGCCAGCGGATCGTCGATCTTCTCACCGATCTTGAAGGCGGGCGTCGGCGTTACCGGGCCGGCGATCAAGTCGACTTCCTCGAACGCGCGGTCGAAATCCTGGCGGATCAGACGGCGGACTTGCAGGGCCTTCTTGTAATAGGCGTCGTAGTAGCCGGCGCTTAACGCATAAGTGCCAAGCATTATCCGCCGCTTCACTTCCGGCCCAAACCCTTCCGCGCGACTGCGGCGATAGAGTCGTACCAGCGGATTGTCGAGGTTTTCTAGCGCGGCCTTATCGCCCGACTTCTGCAAGCGGGCGCGCTCGGCCTCAAGGTCCGCCAGCATCTTCTTCTCGTCCGTTCGATAGGCATAATGCACGCCGTCGTATCGGGCCAGATTGCTCGACGCTTCGCAGGGCGCGATGACGTAATAGACGGCCACCGCGTATTTGCCGTGCGGCAGCGAAAGCCACTTCACGGTTGCCCCCAGCGATTCGTAGACGCGGACCGCCTCGCGAACGGCCGCATCGACCTCCGCATCGAGCCCTTCGCCAAAATGCTCGCGCACCAGTCCCAAGCGAAGGCCGGCGAGCGGTTGGCGAACTGTCTTGGTATACTCCGACACCGGCAGATCGACTGATGTCGAATCGGCCGGATCGTGCCCGGCGATGACTTCCATGAGCAAGGCCAGATCCTCGACCGTGCGGCCCAACGGACCGACCTGATCGAGACTGCTTGCGAAGGCGATCAGCCCGAAACGGCTCACGCGGCCGTAGGTCGGCTTCAGCCCGGAGACGCCGCACAGGCCCGCCGGGCAGCGGACGGAACCGCCGGTATCGGTGCCAATGGAGAGCGGGGCCATGCCCGCGGCCACGCAGGCTGCCGCGCCGCCGCTGGAGCCGCCGGGAATGCGCGAGAGGTCCCACGGATTGTGTGTCGGAAAGAAGGCCGAGTTCTCGTTCGACGCCGCCCATCGCGAACTCGTCCATGTTCGTCTTGCCGATCAGACATGGCGTCGGCCGCTTTCAGCCGGGCGATCACCGTGGCATCGTAAGGCGGCCGGAAGTTCTCCAGCATCCGCGAGGCGCAGGTCGTCGGCTCGCCTTGCGTGCAGAGGACGTCTTTGATCGCCACAGGCAACCCGCCCAGGCGGCCCAGCGGCCCGCCAGCAGCGCGGCGGCGATCAATTTCTTCGGCGCGAGCGAGCGCCGCATCGGCATCCACGCGAAGGAACGCCCGAACACTTTTGTCGTGGCGCTCGATTTGATCGAGATACGACCGTGTCAACTCGACCGATGTGGTGCGGCCGACCGATAGCTCGGCGAGAAGTTCGAGGGCGTTGTGGTCGGGGATGTTCATGGAATGTAGGTCCCTTCTGCCGGAAGGGACTATTGCGGTTCGACCGACCAAGAGAAGTTGAAGCTATTGATCGATCCAAGCACATTAGTCCCTTCCGGCAGAAGGGACCTACAACACCGCCGGCACCAGATAACATTCCGCGTCCCGATGCGGGACGTTGGCCAACGCCTGCTCGCGATCGAGGCTCGGGCGGACGACGTTGTCGCGAAAGACATTCGTCAGGTCGCGGGCGTGGGCCATCGGTTCGACGCCCGTTGTATCGACCTCACCGAGCAAGTCCATGTATCCCAAGATGCCGCCCAACTGCGCGGTCATGCGCTGCAACTCGTCTTCGGACAGCAGCAGCCGGCTGAGCAGGGCAATCTTTTCGACCTCGGCACGGGTCAGCGACATGATCGTATCCGGCACACTCCAGGTGCCGCCTTCGTTCGGCACACGGAGTGTGCCGGATACACTGCGAACTACGATTGCTTTGCCGTCTTCGGCAAGCGGAATGGAACGGCGCGGATGCGCTTCCGTACGGCACCGCTGCGAATGCAACGCGTACAAACCCGCCGCGTGCGGTTTGAACCGCCGGGCGTAGTGACGTGGACCGTCTGCAAATTCGGCCGAAATGTTCGCCGAGAGATGCCAGTGACCTTGGTCCCTACCCCGCCGAGGTATTTAGCCTTGCCGCGCGTGGTCACCTGGTTGCCGGTCGCCGGCTTACGTCCGCATACTTCACACGATTGTGCCATTCGATCTCTCCCTCTGTCTCGAGCAAACTAAACCGGGGTCTTAAACCAGGAAACGGTATATAGACCCACCATTTTACTGCCATTTTGCTTCGCATTGCAAGAGGGGTGAGGTTACAATAAGCGATATGAAACAACCGCTTTTTCTTCTGCTGATCTGTTGCATCGTCCCAATTCCTGGTTCGCTGCTCGCCGCCGACCCGACTCCTCCGCCAACCACCGGGTCAAATCCCACAAGTGGGGATACCGCTTCCGCCGGCGCGAGTGCCGATCAAGCAGCCAAGCCCACGCCATCCGCCGACGAGGAGGTTTCCAAACCGCGGAAAACAACCGCCGGGCCGTCCGCAATCAATGTCATCCCCGAGCCAAGCGGACTAAAAACTCTCAACATCCATTTCCGCTGGTCGCTCTTTACCAATTCACGAATCGAAGTGCGGCTCGTGCCAGGGGCGGATGATAAGCCAATTGCGGCCGCCCCGGTCTACTTCCACGATCAGCTGAAGGGCAAAGTGCAGGAGGACTTTTTCGACTGCCTCGACCATCCGGACAACGGCGGTGTCATTGGGCGCTTGAAAGGATACCACCCGTGGCGCTTCAAAAGGTACCAGGGAAGGCGGTTTCTGTGTGGAAGGGTGAAATTGGTATCCTTTGGAGTCAGTTCCCGGTCCTATCATCGGCTGGGGACCCGGTGGGCGCTTTGGTATCCTTTGGCGCTTTTTCGCGGGTGGCCAGGCGATAGCTCCTGCCGGTGATCTGAATCATCACCGCATGGTGTAAAAACCGGTCGAGAATCGCCGTGGCGCTGGGCACGTCGCCCAACAGTTTGCCCCAATCCTCCAGGGGCCGATTGCTGGTCATCAGCGTCGACTTGACCTCGTGGCGGCGGAGCACGATCTCGAACAGATACTCGCCGCTGCCTTGGGCAGTTGCTTCATGCCCATGTCGTCGATGATCAACAGGTCCGGCTTCAAGTAGCGTTGCAGAATCCGCTCCTGGCCGGCCAGGGCCTCGTCGTGGAGGAAGTCGCGCACGGTGTCGAAGATCGAACGATAGTAGACCGTCGCGCCGCAGCGGATCGCCGCCAGTCCCAAGGCTTGGGCCAAGTGGCTCTTGCCGGTGCCCGGCGGTCCCACGAGCAGCACGTCGCGGCGCTCGCGGACGAAGCGGCCCGTGGCCAGGTCGAAGACGCGATCCTTCTTGATGGAAGGATTGAAGCCGAAGTCGAAGTCCTCCAGGCGGCGCGTATCGCGGAAGCCGGCGGCGGCCGTGCGGCGGTTCAAGAGGCGGCTGTTGCGGACCAGGAGTTCGTCCTGCAAGAGCAGTTCCAGGAACTCTCGATGGCCCAACCCGGTGGCGGCTGCCTCGTGCAGGCGGACCTCCAGCGAGTCGGCCAATCCCGAAAGGCGCAGTTTCTTTAGCGTAGTCAACAACTGATCGTACATCGTCATCCTCCTTGGATCGCGGTCTTGATGAACTCTCGGTACTCCGCCAGCGGTCGAATGACCGGATGGGTTTCGATGAACTCCAGCGTCTGTTGCGCGGCGGCGGTTTGCCGCTTCAGCAGGTTCTTCACGATGCGGTAGCGGAAAGCCCGGCTGCGCCAGGCGGCGTCGCAGGCGGCCTCGATCGCCGGGGATTCGTAGTTGCGGCTGAGGGCCAAGAGGCCCTGCACGATGCGCATGCCGCGGATGCCGTGCTCGCTCAGGGCGGCTTCCGCCCAACGCAGCGAAAAAGGACCTAAAAGCCGCACTTTTCCCAGTAAATAGGCCGCTCCCCGCTCCACGCCGCTGATCTTCTTGTCGTCCAGATGCTCGTTAAGCGTGCTGAACTTGCCCGGCTCCTTGCGGCAATGCACGGCCACCTGCTCGAAGCGATGATTCAGGATTCGCACGATCTGGCTGTTCCAGCGGACCCAGACTTCGCAGCCCAGATATTCCGGCGGCACCGAGTAGAAAGAACGCTTGATTTCGATGTGCCCGTCGCGGCTGACACGCCGCATCCCCTCCTCAAAGAAAGGGAACCGCTCCCGCGGCAACGGCCCCAATGCCGCGCGTTCCCCGCGTTGGAACAACTGGCCCACGTGCTGCTTGTATGTTGGAAAAAGGAAACACTGATGGGTTGCCAAAGGAAATGGAACTTGTTCAGTTGATGGGAGTCTTTTCGGGGGCTGCTGCCAGCAGCCCCGAAAAAATCGCCGACGAGAGATCAATCGTGTCCTGGTCGTTCCAAGACCGTCACGAAGCGGGATCCTCGTCGGCTTCGTAGTACCAACCCGGACAGCCGCCAGAGCCGTACGAGAACATCGGCGAGCTCGCAAACGCAAGAAAGGGCCTCTACTATGATGGATATAGTTCTCCCAACTCTCTCGTTCACGGGTATCAATGTCTCGAAGAAGTCCTTGGATGTCGGCATCTTGCCATCGGAGGAGGTCTTCTCTGTGTCGCACGACACGGAAGGTATCGCACAACTCATTGAACGTTTCAAACTCTTGCGGCCGGCGTGGTTGTCCTTGAGGCGACCGGCGGCCTGGAGGGTCGCCTGGCCGCGGAACTTATCAACGCCGGCCAGCCGGTTGCGGTGGTGAATCCCCGCCAGGTTCGCGACTTCGCACGAGCCGTTGGCAAACTCGCCAAAACCGATCGCATCGATGCCTTGCTCCTGGCGCGTTTCGCCCAGCAGGTCCGGCCGCGATTGACGGAGAAAACCTCGGAAAAACAGGCCGAACTGACGGCTTTGGTAACTCGACGCCGCCAGCTCATGGACATGCTGACGGCTGAAACCAATCGCCGGCATTCCGCGAGACGACGAAAGCCTGCCGCAGCATCGACAAAGTCGCCGAACTCTTTAATAAACAGATAATAACTATTGAAAAAGAGATCGCGAAGCTCATCGAATCCGATGATGATTGGCGCACCACCGACCAACTGCTGCGATCCGTGCCCGGCGTCGGACCGGTAACCAGCGCCGCGCTCGTCGCCGAATTGCCCGAGCTCGGTCGGCTCAACCGCCGCGAAATCTCCGCTCTTGTCGGCTTGGCGCCATACAACCACGACAGCGGAAAGTTTCGCGGTAAACGCTCGATCTGGGGTGGACGCGCCAGCGTCCAAAGCGCCCTTTACATGGCGACCGTCACGGCCCGTCGCTGCAATCCCATCATCCAAGCCTTCTCCGAGCGCCTCCAGAAAGCCGGAAAACTCTACAAAGTCGTCCATACCGCCTGCATGCGCAAACTGCTTACCATCCTCAACACTATTACCAAAAACCACGAATCATGGTCGCCAAGAATCGCGCCTCAAAGCGCTTGACAAAAAACACAGCCGCTTCGTGGTGCCGTGGATCCGCGTATCGGCGACCGTGCGTTCCCACTCGCGCAAGTGATCGTTCTGGGCGGCCAGCGATTCGAAGCTCCGTCCGCGCAGGCCGTTGCACTTCACGTAGGCCACGCCCCGTTCCACCTTGCCCTTGTGTCGGGGCGTTCGCGGCCGGGTGGGCAACAGCGTGAACTGGTAATGCCGGCAGAACTCCAAGATCTTCGGATTGAGTTCCGGATCGTACCAGTCGGCCTGGCTGACCACGGCCTTGGCATTGTCGAAGACAACCGTCTTGGGCACTCCCCCCAAGGCCCAAAACGCATTCTCCAGGGAACGAATGAATGACTCGGTCGTCAGCCGCCGCACAGCCTCGCTATAGCCCTTTCGCGAAAAGCTCAGCACCGAGCGAAAGACGTGAGTCCTGTGCAGCTTCCCGTCCGGCGCCTCGCAGCGGGCGCCCGTGCCGTAGTCCACTTGCATCTCGTAGCCCGGCTCGACCTCAATGCGGCGGAACGGCAGTTCCTTCCGCTCAACGAGTTGCTCCACGAACCGCCGCACCGAACTGTACTTGCCGGGAAAGCCGTGCTCCTGCTGCAAATCCTGGTAGATGCGCTGCGCCGTCAGGCCCTGTTCGAGCTTGGCCAAAATTGTCTCGCGGTACGCCCCGCAGAGGCTGCGGCACCGCTGGCCGGCAGGCTCCGGCGGACACTCGGACCCGGTGGGCGCTTTGGTATCTTTTGAGCCTCTCGCCGCCGGACGACCCGGTGGGCGCTTCGCCGGTGGGCGCTTTGGTATCCTTTGGCGGAAGCGGCTCCAAATGACGCCGGACCGCCTTGCGGCTGATTCCCAGCGTCTTCGCGATCCGCCGCTGCGACATGCCCGTCGCACGTAAACTCTTAATTGACTGTACTTTATCCATTGCCAGTTGGTTCGCCATGAGCTGCTCTCTCGCGGTGGTTCGGATGTGCCAAACCACTCAAGAGAAGCTCTCACAGTCACTGTTCCAACTGGTATCCTTTCAAGCGCCCATCACTGGTATCCTTTAAGCGCCCACTGACAGGCGGCAAGACGCACAGTTTCACGAAAGACAAAATCGTCTACAAGATGATCGGCAGCCTGAACAGTCTCGGCAATCAAGCAGTACACGTTTACGTTTCCAGCGAGACGCCTAAAAAGTCCGATCAGCCGGCGGCGGTCTATCTCCAGTTGGACAGGTGGGCGGTTGATAAGGAAACGTTGTCGATCGTGCCGGCCCGCGACGAGTTCGCCCAGTCCGGCACGCTGTTCGTCTGGTTCTTCCGCGGGAGTAAGGTGGTTTGGGAAGAGCAAGTCCGCTGGCCGGGGTACAAGTAGCAGGGAGCAGGAGTAAAAGCGCAGCTTTTGCAGGGCTCCCCGCTCCAAGCTCCCCGCCTTTACGTCAGCGGGCCTTGAGACCGATCGAGATAGTCGCTATAAGTTTGGGCGTCACCCTGCACGACCAGCACATAGAGCAATCCCCCCGACTGCCATGCGGCGGCCGAGTTGCCGCCCGTGCTTAGAGTAGGCAGCGGAGGCGGAAACTGCGGCAGGCCGGCGACTGTGCAATTGACCACGTAAAGCGTTGCCTTTCCCCGCCTCGATGGAAGATCATAAGCGACCCCTGCGCCGCCCATGAGACCCGGGATGCGCCGCCAACGGACGTCCTTGAATCGTGCGATATCGGAGCTGATGGGAAAATCGGCAGGCGGGGCCACGCGAGATGCCAGTTCACCCTGCGGTCCGTTGTCTTGGCGGAAGAAGTCCATTGCTGTTTCGATCGCCTGACCGGGCGTCAACGCCGGATCGCGATGGTTGTGCAGCCAAATCGCGGCCGCGACCGCTGACGCGGCAGCTACCGCGGCGAATCCGGCTATCAGACGACGGCGAGAAATGCGCTTCGGCTGCGGCGTAACATGTTCTGACGGTGGCGGTGCAGGGGAGTTCGGCACGGTTTCGGCAGCGCACTGAATTGGTTTGGCCGCTTGAGATGCGGCCTCTTCGCCCAGGCGGCGCAGAACCCTTTCGGCCAAATCGGCGGGAACCGGCACGTCGGCGAAAGCCGCCTTGATCGCCGTATCGGCCCGTTGCAGCCGCTCGAATCGAGCACGGAGTTCGCCATCCTCGCCCACCGCAGCCGCAAGTTCGGAAAACTGCGGATCGTTCAGATCGCCACCTGCACCGACAGCACCGTGAGCGCGGCACGACTCCATCGCTTCCAAAATTTCGCGCTTGCGACGTGCCGCGTAATCCATCAAACTTCCCTCAACCGTAGGATGGACATCCAAGTCCGTCCAAGCTTTTCTATCGTGCCGAAACCGGCTTCGCCCGCGCCGGTTTTTCCTCCGTCTCGCACAAGCTCGCACGCAATTGCCGCTTGGCCCGCGCCAGCCGACTCATCACGGTGCCGATGGGCAACTCCAACTTTTCCGCAATCTCGCGATACGAGCAATCTTCAAAGTAAAACATCACGAGCGCCACACGAAACTCGAAAGGCAACTCGTTGATTGCCGCCTGCAACTCA
Organism: uncultured Planctomycetia bacterium; assembly: GCA_963707295.1. Taxonomy (GTDB): domain Bacteria; phylum Planctomycetota; class Planctomycetia; order Pirellulales; family Thermoguttaceae; genus JANXQG01. The sequence goes on along the minus strand of CAVPPL010000004.1, from coordinate 634,653 downwards.
TGGCTGTCGATCACCGCGACCTCATCGCTCACCACGGCGACGTTGTCCAAGTTCAGGCCAACGTTAGTCGCCGCAATCGGCGCCGCCCGCTCCACCATTTTCAGGAATGAATTCCGCAAAATGGTGAAAAGCCACCCACGCGCCCGATCGGCCTCGCGCAACTGCTCCAGCCGCTGCTGCGCCAACAGGAAAACCTGCTGCGTCAAGTCCTCGGCGTCTTGCACCGTGCCGGTCAAGCGGTAGGCATACCGATAGACGGCCCCCAGGTGCTCATCCACTAAGGATTGGATACTGAGGCACTGGATGCTTGAGTTCTCGCGATTTTCTGGCATCGCGGGCTCTATCATGTTAGAGAGGTAAACGAGGACGTTTATTCCCGTAGCAAACGGAAATAATAGTGAAATCTGTTAGACCCGTGCGAAAAATGGCAATTGCACCGTCTGGCGGCCCCTTGTGGGTGATGCAAGCTAGTATAACTCTTCCGACACTTTCGGGTAGGATCACCCACCTTATGGCGAGACTTGGAAGAATTTATAACTCCGCCGGGAATAAACGCCCAGCGAAAGGTATCTTAGTGGTAACGACGGAATGGTTCCGACGAGATTACAAAATAATTTTTGCACGAGGTGAGAATATGAAGAAGATGCTTTTGGCAGTTATGCTGTTGGGTTTGGGTTTCATGGTTGGTTGCGGCGACGACAAGCCCACTACGAAGCCGTCGGGCAGCGCTGCCGGCAGCGGTACTGGTGCGGCGCATCATGATACCACAGCGCCAGCCGACACTTCTAAGAAGTAAATACAACGCTTGCTCTGGCGAATCGCTCACGGGAAGTTCGTTCTTCGGATCGGACTTCCCTTTGCTTTGCGCGTGCGCCACTTGATTATCTGAAATCTCAAATCTCAGATTCGAAATCTGAGATTTTTCAAGCTATCGTTTCGGCCGCGGTATCCGCGCGCCGGGCTGGCGCGGCTTTTTTCGGCCGCGTAAGCCGTGCCCGGCGCGTTCCACCTTCGCCGCGCCTACCGGCTTGCCAATCTGGTCTCGCATCTGCTCGATGCGGTCGCGAAGCGCCGCCGCCCGCTCGAATTCCAGCGCCTCGGCCGCGGCCAGCATCTCGGCTTCCAGCTCGGCCAGATATTCCTCGGTGATGTACTGGGCCTCGTCGCCGCGGCCGACCGCGGCGTTGGCCTGCGGCATGCGCGGCCGCCTCGGCCTCGATGCCCGCGCGGATCGCCTTGCGAATCGTCTCCGGCGTGATGCCGTGCTCGGCGTTGTACTGCTCGCTGCAATTCGCGGCGGCGGCGGGTCTCGTCGATCGCCCGCTGCATCGAATCGGTCACCTTGTCGGCGTAGAGCATCACCTTGGCGTTGACGTTGCGGGCCGAGCGGCCGATCGTCTGCATCAGCGACGTTTCGCTGCGCAGAAAGCCCTCCTTGTCGGCGTCGAGAATCGCCACCAGCGAGACCTCGGGCAGGTCGAGCCCTTCGCGCAAGCAGGTTGACGCCCACCAGCACGTCGAACTCGCCCTTCGCGCAGCTCGCGCAGCAGCTCGACCCGCTCGAAGGCGTCCAGCTCGCTGTGCAGCCACTTGCAGCGGACGTCCTGCTTGCTGAAGTAGGCCGACAGGTCCTCGGCCAGCCGCTTGGTCAGCGTCGTGACCAGCACGCGCTCGCCCGCGGCGGCCCGCTCGCGAATCTGCTCCAGCAGATGCGGCACCTGGCTCGCGCCGGCGGCGATCTCGATCACCGGATCGAGCAAGCCCGGTCGGCCGGATCACCTGCTCGACGCACTTCGCCGCCGGTCTTGCTCCAGCTCGTAAGGGCCCGGCGTGGCCGAGACGTAAATCACCTGCTTGATCCGGCCTTCCCATTCGTCGAACCGCAGCGGCCGGTTGTCCAGCGCGCTGGGCAGGCGGAAGCCGTGCTCGACCAGCGTCATCTTGCGGCTGTGGTCGCCGGCATACATGCCGCGGACCTGCGGCACCGTGACGTGCGATTCGTCGACGAACAGCAGAAAATCGTCGGGAAAGAAGTTGAACAGCGTGTAGGGCGGCGCGCCCGGCGGACGGCCGCTCAAGCGGCCGGCTGTAGTTCTCGATGCCCGGACAGTAGCCCACCTCCAGCATCATCTCGATGTCGAAGCGCGTGCGGGCGTTCAGCCGCTGGGCTTCCAGCAGCTTGCCCTGGTCCTTGCAGCTGCTCCAGCCGCTCTTCCAGTTCCTGCTTGATCGTCGTCGACCGCGGCCTGCGATGCGCTCCTCGGGCATGACGAAGTGCTTGGCCGGGATAGATGTACAGCTCCTCGCGGCCGTTCGATCACCTCGCCGCTGGTGGGATTGATGATCGAAAGCTGCTCGACCTCGTCGCCCCAGAACTCGATGCGCAAGGCGAACTCCTCGTAGCGCCGGCCAGACTTCGACGCAATCGCCGCGCACGCGGAACTTGCCCGGCTGAAACTCGATGTCGTTGCGCTCGTACTGGATGTCGACCAGCTTGCGCGAGCACTGCAGTCGCGATCGACCTGCTTGCCCACCGCCAGCCCGACCATCATCGCCCGGTAGTCTTCCGGCGAGCCCAGGCCGTAGATGCACGACACGCTGGCCACGATGATCACGTCGCGGCGGCTCACCAGGGCGCTGGTGGCGGCCAGCCGCAGGCGGTCGATCTTCTGGTTGATCGAGGCGTCCTTCTCGATGTAGATGTCGCGCTGCGGGATGTAGGCTTCGGGCTGGTAGTAGTCGTAATAGCTGACGAAATAGTGGACGGCGTTGTGCGGAAAGAACTCCTTGAACTCGCGTGTAGAGCTGGGCGGCCAGCGTCTTGTTGTGCGACAGGACCAGCGTCGGCCGCTGGATGGCCTGGATGACGTTGGCCATCGTGAACGTCTTGCCCGAGCCGGTCACGCCCATCAGCACCTGGTACTGTCTTCCATCGCGCAGCGCCGGCCACGAGTTTTTCGATGGCCTGGGGCTGATCGCCGGCGGGCTGGAAGGGGGCGGCGAGTTGGAACATGCAGGTAATTCTATCGCGCGGCGGATGCGTTGACCACGGCACAGGAGTGCGGTACATTATTTCCTATGCTTTCTATCCGCCGCATCGACAGTCGTCGTGAAGATATCCGCGCCGCCATGAGCGAGCTGCGCCGTCGGCTCAGCCCCGAAGGCAACGTCGTCAGCGAGGCCGGGCGGAAGCGGACCATCGAAGTCTTCGGAGAGCCGCTGTCGCCGGCGGAAGTCGTAGAGCGGATTTGCCGCGATGTGAAATCGAAAGGACTTGCGGCGGTGCTGGATTACACGGCCCGCATCGATCGCGCGGAGCTTACGGCCGAGACAATCCGGGTTCCCATCGAGGAACTTGCCGCAGCCCATGCCCAGGCCGACAAGAGGTTCTTGAAAACAATTCGCAGCGTCCGCGAGCGGATCGCCAGCTTTCAGGAAGCGATCCTGCACGAGGATATCCGCGTCGACGTGCCGGGCGGATACCTCATCGAGCGTTATCGGCCGCTGGATCGAGTCGGCCTCTGCGTGCCTGGCGGTGCGGCGGCTTATCCTTCCACCGTGCTGATGACCGCAGTGCCGGCCGAAATAGCGGGCGTCAAAGAACTGGCCCTGGTCGCCCCGCCGACCAAGTTCGGGGCTTATAACCCCGATCTGCTGGCCACCTGCCACGAGCTGGGCATCGAGGAAGTCTATCGTGTGGGCGGCGCACAGGCCGTCGCCGCGCTGGCCTACGGCGTTGAAGGTCTGCCGCGGGTCGATAAAATCGTCGGGCCGGGCAACCTCTTCGTTGCCCTGGCCAAGAAGCACGTTTACGGCGACGTGGATATCGACTCCATCGCCGGCCCCAGCGAGGTCGTCGTGATCGTCGATCGCTCGACGCGGGCCGATTACACGGCGCTGGACCTGATCGCCCAGGCCGAACATGCGCCGGGAGCGAGCATTCTGATCGGCTGGGACGAGCAGGTCCTGGACGCGGCCGTCGCGGAGCTTGACCGGCAGTTAGCCCAGTTGGAGCGCGGCGACCTTGCCCGGCAAAGTTTGGAGGAGTTCGGCGCCGTGATCTTGGCTCGCGACGCCGACGAAGCGTGTGCCCTGGCGGACGAGATCGCCCCGGAGCATCTACACATTGCCACGGAAAACGCCGACGTGCTCGCGGAGAAGATTCTCCACGCGGGCGCCGTTTTCCTCGGCAACTTTACGCCGGTCGCCCTGGGCGACTACGCAGCCGGCCCGTCGCACGTCTTGCCAACTAGCGGCACCGCCCGCTTCGCCAGCGGCCTATCGAGCAACGATTTTCTTCGCGCCGGGAGTGTATTGCACTTCACGCAGGAGGGGCTAATTGAGCTTGCGCCGGACGTGCAGATTCTCGCGACCAAAGAAGGGCTGACGGGGCATATGGCAAGTGTTGAGGTAAGGACGACTCGCGTACATGATGATGAGTCACGAGGTTGATTGTATGGACGCTGACGACTTCGATTCTGTGCTTAAGGTGCTGCGTGAAAAGGGGATCACTAATAAGCCTGGCTTGTCTGACAAGGAAGTCGGGGTAATCGAGAGTACCTACCATTTCAGTTTTCCTCCCGATCTTCGCCTGTTTCTCCAATGCGGCCTACCAGAATCGCCCGAGTTTCCGGATTGGCGGACCGGAGCGCGAGAGAGAATTCAAACGCGACTAGATTGGCCGCTGGAGGGAATTCTGTTTGACATTGAGCACAACGCCTTTTGGTTATCGAACTGGGGCGAGCGTCCGACTAGTCTCGCGGAAGCGAAGCAATTCGCCGCGGATAATGTCAGGCAGGCGCAGTTCTCGTACCCATCTACAGTCATCGCTATTTGCCCTGTGAACCAGCGCTATCCGGAAATCCAGTTTATTCGGTGTACCAGACCGATACCATATACTATGGATTCGATTTGCCGGATTATTTCCAACGCGAGTTCGAGATCTCCGTCCGGCAACCTCACGCCGCAAGCCCCCGCGAGGTCCGATTTTGGTCAGAGCTTGTATCTTAGACAGTCGTGGTTCCATGTTACCGTGCCGTATGGCACAGGGCAACAGTTGACGGCGCGCCGCAGGCTATGTAGAGTCAGGGAATCTGGCAACTTGCTCCATTTGCCCGACTGTGGACGGATTTGGAGTTACAGAATAAAGTTAATTGAGGCGAATGATACCCGCGTTCAACGATCAGGGCTACCTGCCGCCGGGAGTGCATCCCGCCACGCTTGGCGAAATCGAAGAGCGCTTCGGTTCCGAATCCGAGTTGCGGCGTGTACAAATGCAGTCGATCCGGTGGCTCGTGGACTTGGCCCAAAAAGCGGGTGTCGAGAGAATCGTTCTCAACGGCAGCTTTGCGACCGATGTATTTGAGCCAAACGATGTGGACTGCGCACTCTTGGTCGGCCGGGACTTTCCCGAAAACGCGAGCGCGGTGGAAGAGTTGGACGACGGCTTGCCGTTTCTGGACATCGCATTGCTCGAAGCGGATGACTTCCGAAAACTCGTGGATGACTTCTTTGCTAACGACCGTTACTTCGTAGCCAAGGGAATGGTGGAGGTGATCGAATGGCGGATTTGAAGAACCAAACTGAGTTGGATAACACACGCGAGAAATTGCGGATGTTGCAACAGCAGTATTATGCCGCACAGGCGCGGACTTGTGAAAACCAGCAATCGCGACAACTTACGCTCCGCTCGCTGAAGAAACTCATCAACCAGCTTACGGAAGAAATCGTGCGGTTCGAGTCGCGCGTGAAGAAGCCGACTCACAGCTAATAGACCGTATGTCTTACTTCCGCTCCAACATTCAGTCCATGTCCGGCTACGTGCCCGGCGAGCAGCCGCAGACGGATGGGTTCATCAAGCTCAATACCAACGAGAACCCGTATCCGCCGTCGCCGGCGGTGGCGGTCGCGGTGAACGAAGCCTTGCAGCGTGGACTAAGAAAATATCCCGATCCGATGGCCGGGGCCTTCCGCCGCCGGGCGAGCGAGCTGCTGGGCGTGTCGCCCGACTGGATCCTGGCAGGCAATGGCAGCGACGACATACTCACGATTGTCACTCGCGCGCTAGTCGGCGAAGGGCAATTGCTGCGGATGCCGTATCCCAGCTACATCCTCTACCGCACGTTGGCTGAGCTGCAAGGAGCCCGTTGCGACGAAGTCCTCTTCGAGCGTGATTGGTCGCTGCCCGCAGTGTTCGCTCAAGGCGGCGGCGAGCTGAAACTGGCTTTTCTAGCCAATCCGAACAGCCCTTCCGGCACGCTTGTTCCGCCGGAGCGCGTGCTGGAACTGGCCGAACAACTGCCTTGCCCGCTGCTCGTCGATGAAGCATACGGCGATTTCGCCGAGACGAACTGCATGAACCTGGTGGCGAAGCACGAGCGGATCATGGTCTCGCGGTCGTTCAGCAAGTCGTATGCACTGGCCGGCCTCAGGTTCGGATACCTGGTCGCCCAGCCGCAGTTGATCGAGCAGTTCGTAAAGGTCAAAGATTCCTATAATTGCGATGCCCTCTCGATTGCCGCTGCCGCCGCGGCGATCGGCGACCGGGAATGGCTGGCCGCGAACCGGGCGAAGATTCTGCACACCCGAGGACGGCTCACGACGGCTTTGCGGGATTTAGGGTTTATCGTGCCCCAATCGCAAGCTAACTTTGTTTGGGCGGTCCACGGCAGCCGCCCTGTAAGGCGGATGTACGAAGAATTGAAACGCCGCAAGATCCTCGTCCGATACATGGAATATGCCCGCTGGGGCGACGGCCTGCGGATAAGCGTCGGCACGGACGAAGAAGTCAACGCCTGCCTGGCGGCACTGCGGGAGTTGGTATAAAGAAAACTATGGCGCGAGAAGCCTCCCTACAACGCGAAACGACAGAAACCGATATCCGCCTGGAAGTCGATCTCGACGGCAGCGGCCGCGCGGAGATCGCCACGGGCGTCGGCTTCTTCGACCACATGCTCACGCTCTTGGCCAAGCATGCCGCCATCGACATGAAGATCGAGGCCAAGGGCGATCTGCACGTCGATCAGCACCACACGGTCGAGGATGTCGGCATTTGCTTGGGGCTTGCCGTGCGGCAGGCGCTGGGCGATCGCGCTGGCATTCGCCGCTACGGCCACTTTACCTTGCCGATGGACGAGACGCTGGCCACTACGGTGATCGATCTCGGCGGGCGGCCCTACTTTGTCTTCCAGGTCGAGTTCCCCGCCGCCAACATCGGCGAGTTCCAAAGCGAACTGGTCGCAGACTTCTGGCACGCATTTTCAACGAACGTGCTGGGCAACGTCCACATCCTCGTCCCCTACGGCCGCAACGGCCACCACATTGCCGAGGGCATTTTCAAGTCCGCCGCACGGGCGCTGCGGATGGCGATCGAGCCGGACCCGCGGATTACCGGCGTGCCGAGCACGAAGGGCGTGCTTTAGTTGACGGTGCGATGAGTCTCAGTCTTCGATTTCATCGTAGAACGGCTCCCCCTGATCACAGCCAAAAACCATCGTGACACCAGCACCCAGATGCCGCACTCTCGCCTCGAAGTCTGCGAGCTCATTCGGTTCCGAAAGTAGAATTTCCCAGAATGACTTTGCAACCGTGCGGATCAGGTCTCAATCTTCTTCCGCCGGACTGAATGTGAGAGATGTCTTTCCGTAGTAGTCCGAACACTCAAACGGTACAGCTTCCTCCCTGCCTTCTAAAACGGCCACAAACCCGGCCCAAAGCAAAGTTTTCTCCGCCTCACTCAGCTCCGGCGAAATGCCGAATGCAATTGGCAATCTAGCACGGACCCAGGCGACATCGTATCCTCCTTTGATCGGCAAACGAAGCACGGGCGGAATTTGATCTGTCGGCATTTCGCATAGCGGAAACGTGGAGCGAAATGCGCCGCCTTCTAGTTCCACTTCAGCAGGCACAATTGTAAGTCCGCCGTGCTTCGCGGGCCGCCCAACGACGTTTAGCAATGTAGCGTGACGAGTCTTCATTGGCTCATTTTGGAAACTTTACGACTCAGCAAACAGATTAACCACCGTTACCGAATCGTATGTCATGCCATCCGCCAAGTCTTCGCTGTACAACATGCGAACGCCCGCATCAATGCAGGAAGCAAGCAACATGCTGTCCCAATGGGAAAGGCTGTACTTTGTACTCAGGTCGAGTGATATCTGAAGAGCGCTTTCGGATGGAAGTACGCAACGAAGCATCGACCGAACGCGGCTCAAATTCCCAAGTACTTCTTGCCGACTGATTCGGCGTTCGTTTTCCCATCGCCTCATGCAACCCAAGAACTCCGCCGCGACTTGCCAAAGAAGCACAGTTTCGATTTTCTCGTCGATGAGGCGGTCAAGAAGCTCAATCGCCTTTGTATGTTTCGCGGGTTCGTCGTTATCAACGAAATAGACGAGCACATTGGTATCAACGGCGTTCATGCAACTCGTCCCGAGTGTATCGTCGTCGCCCGGCATGAACCGGGTGGATTTGGCAATAAGATTTCCACTCCTCCAAACCGGCCTTAAATCTTGCTCGCCAATCGTTCAGCGGCTCGACTGCCACACGCACCCGGCTTTGGTCGGGCAAAGCCAGCGGCACATCAAGCTGTAAGCCGCCGTTTACCACCGTAGCAATCGTTTCTGTCGTCATAGCCATCCTCCAATTTCCGATTATAACACAGGCTTGCTTGAATCTTACATAACCCTCGAATCACGACGGATGCAACCGCTTGCGGACCATCGCCTCCCGTCGTTATAATCTATCGTTACAAGACTGCCGAAATGATCGGCTTTCGAGTAAACTTTTGAATTGAATCCTCACTTTTGCGGGAGATAACACGTGGCGCAGGGCAAATACTTGTTCACCAGCGAGTCGGTCAGCATGGGACACCCCGACAAGCTCGCCGACCAGATTTCCGACGGTGTTCTCGACGCCCTCTTCGCCAAAGACCCCTATAGCCGCGTGGCCTGCGAGACGATGGTCACCACCGGCATGGCGATCGTCGCCGGCGAGATCACCACCAAGGCCACGATCGACTACTCCGAAGTCGTCCGCAACGTGATCCGCGAGGTCGGCTACATCGACGACGAGCATGGGCATCTCGGCCGACACCTGCGCGGTGCTGCTCTCGATCGACCGGCAGAGCCCGGACATCGCGCATGGGCGTGAACGAAGACGCCGCCAAGGGCAAAGAGATCGGCGCCGGCGACCAGGGCCTGATGTTCGGCTACGCCTGCAACGACACGCCCGAACTGATGCCGCTGCCGATCGCGTTGGCCCATCGCATCCTGGCCAAGCTGACCGCCGCCCGTTTCGCCAAGGAAGTTCCCTGGCTGCGGCCCGACAGCAAGAGCCAGGTCACGGTCGAGTTCGACGGCGTCAAGCCGGTGCGCATCGACACGGTCGTCGTCTCCACGCAGCACAGCCCGGACGTTAGTCCAGGCGACATCCGCGAGTACGTGATCAACAAGATCATCAACCCCGTGCTGCCCAAGGAGCTTGTTTCCAAGCCGGTGACGTACCACGTCAACCCGACCGGGCGGTTCGTCGTCGGCGGGCCGCACGGCGACTGCGGCCTGACCGGGCGAAAGATCATCGTCGATACCTACGGCGGCTGGGCCCGCCACGGCGGCGGCGCGTTCAGCGGCAAGGACCCGACCAAGGTCGATCGCAGCGCCGCCTACATGGCCCGATACGTGGCCAAGAACATCGTCGCCTCCGGGCTGGCCGACGCGATGCGAGGTGCAGTTGGCCTATGCGATCGGCGTATCCGATCCGGTGAGCGTACACGTCGATACTGATGGCACGCGGCAAACTACCCGATGAGAAGCTGTGTGTCTTGGTCCGCGAGCATTTCCCCTTGACGCCCAGCGGGATCATCAAGCATCTCGACCTGCGGCGGCCGATCTACCGGAAGACGGCCTCCGGCGGGCATTTCGGCCGTTGCGAGCCGGAGTTCACCTGGGAACGGACGGACGTAGCCACGGCGCTGGCGAAGGCAAAATAGAGTTGGGCCGTTGGCCCGGCGCGAGGACGATATGCCGAACGTCTTTTCCAGGGCTGCGCCCTTCGCTGCGGAAACCGACACCCCTTCGGGGCTCATTGGCTCTCCGTCTCGGCTCGCCGCCGAGCTAGGCCGCTATTTCGGCTTCGCGTTGGCAACGTTCTTCTTTATCGCCGCGCTGTTTGTGGCTTGGCGATGCCTGGCCGCTGGCGTCGCCAAACCATCGTCCTTGATCGCCTTGGTTTTGACCGCCGCGCTGTTGTCGGGCATGGGTTGGCTTGTCCGTCTTGCCGCAACCGGCCGCCGACCTGGAATGGCACTTCTACGGAATCCGTCGGTTATCGGTCGCGCGAAAGCTATTCCGACAGAAAGCGGTGAGCCTACCGAACCGGCGGCCGAACGTCGTGCAACAACTCACGCTCCGCACGACGGCCGAAGGCGGCCAGGAACTTTCCGGCTGGCTTCGCATGAACTTGTCAGCGGGACAACGCACCGGCAGCCTGCACGTTGCCTTTTGTCCGGCGTTCGATCGGCTGCCGCTTGTAGAAGTAGAGGCGGTCTCCGGCCCCGATTGCCGAATAAAAGTAGCCGAAGCGATGCCATATGGCGTTCGGCTCGACATCAAATTAAGCACTTCGAGAGACGGCGAGGGAAGCTTATTGTTGTGGTTTTTTGCATCAAACGTGCCGCAATGAAGGTCCACTTACGGACGCCACGGAGCTCGCAAAGCACTGTTGTTGCCACCCCCCCTTTATTGCAACCTTGCTGCCTTTGTGTAGAATAGTTAATGTTCTTCCTCGTCCAGCAGCCATTTTTTAGGAGACGGGTTATGTACACGCGGGCCTTGGTTGTCTCATTGGTTGTTCTCAGTCTTTGCGCGGAGTTGGCAGAGGCGCAATCGTCGCGCCGGCCACAGGCCAAGATGTCTGTACCAGCTATGCCAAGCAATGAACCCAGCCCTGAAATCAAAGACTGCCTCGGCTGGAAACCGCTTGAAGAAGGCGACGTGGGCAGGCTACCGTATCCGTATCGCGTAATTCAAGTCGTTGATGAAAACAACGCTATCGTTGAAATCAATTATTATCCGTGGGTTTCGCGTGCGGATATGCAGCAGGAAACCGTTTGGATGAAAATTTCCACGAAGGGTATGGCCGATGACAAGAAATACACCACCGCGGATTATTTCAAAGTTGCGGGAACGAAAAAGTACGATACGGCGGCGGGGACAACGAAAACGATAACGATGCTTGAGACCACCGAGAACCCGAACAAAGCAAAAATTGCGGCGGCAAATGCCAAAGCTGCCGAGGCAAAAGTGAAAGCTGCCGAAGCGAAAACTGCCGCTGACGCAAAACTAAAAGCGGAACGCGAACGGCGAGTGAAAGAGGATACGCGAAAGTGGACTTCCGCAAGCGGCGGCAACAGTATCACGGCGACGTTTGCGGGACGAATCGGGGATAAAATCAAACTCAAGAAAGAGGATGGTACAGCAATCACTGTGTCGCTGGATCAGCTAACCGAAGAAGATCGAGATTGGGTCGAAAAGCGGTCGAAAAAGCGCCGCTGAAAACCGCCATGACCTTTGCACGCGATTGGCAACGGCGCTTCGACGAAGCGGACGGACGGCACACGGAGTGTGCCTGATATATTACGCGCTCCTTCGCACGTCCTCAAACTGTATCTGATGTAACCGCCGATAGAGCGCGCAGCGGTTGATCATCTCCTGGTGCGTGCCCACGTCGATGATCCGCCCGCCTTGCATGGCCACGATGCGATGGGCCAGCGAAAGAATCGCCAGGCGGTGCGTGATGATCACCGTCGTCCGCCCGCGCGTGAACTCCTCGAGCACCTCTTGAATCGCCTGCTCGCTCTCCAGATCGACCTGGCTGGTGGCCTCGTCGAGAATCAAAATCGCCGGGTCGCGGAGGATTGCACGGGCCAGCGCGATCCGCTGCCGCTGTCCGCCGGAGAGCCGGCCGCCGAGCGTGCCGACGATCGTTTCGTAGCCATCGGTCAGTTCCTTTTCGATGAAGCGATGGGCGTGCGCCCGCCGGGCGGCCTCGATCACTTCCTCGCGGCTGGACTGCGGGCGGCCGTAGCGGATGTTGTTATAGACCGTGTCGTCAAAGAGCACCGGCTCCTGCGTGACCAGGCCGATCTGCCCGCGAAGCTCGCGGAGCCGCATGTCCGTAAGAGGCACGCCGTCCAGACAAATCCGCCCGGCGATCGGATCGGCGAAACGCGGTATCAGATTCGCGAGCGTCGACTTGCCGCAGCCGTTTGGCCCGACGATGGCGATGGTCTCACCGAAGGGGATCCGTAGCGTCACGTCGTCCAGCACCCGCGTGCCCGGCTCGTACTCGAACGACACGCCCTCCAGCGATAGTTCGCGGCGATGGCGAGGGCAGGGCAGGGGGTTTTTAGGATTGCGGACGGCCGGCTCGCGGTCGGCCAGCGCGAAGACCCGGTCGCAGGCCGCCACGCCGCATTGCAGCCGGCTGAAAATGTCGGAGAACTTCCGCACCGGATCGGCCGTGCCGAAGAGGAAACCGTAGAACAGCAAGAGCGTGCTTAGGTCCAGCGGACGCGACGACAGCCGTATGCCGAGCAGGTGCGTCTCGCCCTTGAGCACCAGCCACGCCCCGGCCAGAAGCGCGAGACTGACGGTGAGTATTCCCATGAACTCGGTGATCGGGTGCGAAAGCGAATCATACCGGGCAATCTTCATCGACTTGCGGTAGTATTCCTTGGCGCGGTGGTGGAACCGCTTCCGCTCGTAGGTCTCGCCCGTAAATGCCTTGACGATCTTGATGCCGCGGAAGGTCTCCTCCAGGACATTGAAGATCTGCACCATCTGCTCCATCGCGCGGCGGTTCGCCCGTTTGAGCATTTTGCTCAGCCAGCGAATGGAAATCGCGGCAATCGGGGCGATCACCAGCGAAAGGAGCAAGAGCCGCCAGCAGACGAAGGCCGCACCCACAAGGCAGGCGATCATTTTGAGCGGCTCGCGGATCAACTTGCCGAAGAAGGTTTCCACGCCGTAACCGATGTTCGCCGAGTCGTGCGTGAAGCGGCTCATCAGGTCCGACGAGCCCTCCTTGTTGAACGTGGCCAGATCCAAGCGCAACGTGCGGCGGTAGAAGAGCTTGCGCACGTCAAAGGTCACGAGGTTCGCCAGCCGCGAAACGAGGATGTCGTTGGCGATCGACAACGCGTTCTTAAGCAGCGTTCCGATCATGAGCGCGACCACAACTAACACGAGTGTCTGAAAGGGATCGTTCGGCAGCCAGCGATCGAGATGCGGCTTGGCGCGAACATACCAATCGCGGGCCAGTTGTTCAGTGCCGCGGCGCGATTGCAGACTGCGGACCGCCGCTTCGAGTTTTGGCTGTTGCTCGGCCGGCGGGGCGGCGGCCTGTGCCTGCGCCGTCGCAATCTGTGCATCCAATTCGCGGATCGTCTGCCCGCTGTGGTCGATTTCCTCGGCAACCCAGTTCTGGATTGTCTTGCCCTCTAAGACCACCTTGACGAAGGGGAAGACAGCCCCGATATTGCCACCCCAGAGCACAGCCACGCCCAGCGCCGCGAGCGTGGCGCCCACGAGGGTAAAGCGGTAGCGGCAGGCCATGCGAAGTGTACGGAGGAAGTTCTTGTTCATGGTGGCGGTTTTTATCAAAAACCGCCGTGGGAGCCAATAGCGACTGCGGAACCGAGTGGAAGCTGGGAAAAGAGCCGTAAAATGGGTGCTTTGGCAGATCAATCTGTACTCCTCACGCTCCGCCGTGAGGACTTGCAACACGACGGGGCGTGATGAGTACGAACCTACGCGAACTCGTACAGCCGAGCGTTCCCTTCCTTGCCGACCTGCCGCATCGAGCCCATGCGGTGCAGGCAATAGACGATCCGCTGCGCCGCCCAGCGCCTTACGCCCAGCGCCTGAGCCAAGTGGGCCGTGTGGAATGGGGTCGGCAGCGGGCAGCGGACAAGCCGGGCCAAGTCCGCCGCGGTGCGGAGACGGTGCTTGCCGTGGATGGCAACCAGCCGCTGGTCTTCGACCTCATGGTCGTTTTCCCGCCAGCGCCGCCGCCGCCCGTGCCCCGGATAGCGCGATTCCTCGACCTCAACCAACAGCACTTCAAGCGTCAGTCCGGCGTGCGGAAAGACATTGGTGAAATGGACCAGCTCGTCAAACAGATCGAGAATCTGCCCTCGTTTGGGACTCGTCCGCCGCGAAACTTCCTCGCCGCCCTTGGCCGACTTTTTCACGAGCGTCTTGCTGGCGATGATCGGCTTGACGATCGTGACCCGGTGCGACTGGAGCAAGTCGCGTATCTTGTCGCGAATCGCTCCCAGGGCGCCGTGCTGGACCTCGATCAAGCGTCCCCGGGCGATCGCATCGATGCGATAGCCGTCCAGCCTTACTTCAGACTTGGCCTGGCGGCCAGCGTAAAGCAGTTTCAGTTCGCGGTGCAGCGATGTTTCCATTATCCTGTATAACGCATGCGTGTAGCAATCATAACCCGACGCGTAAGCGAGGGAAGAAGGGCATGACCACACGTCCCTCGCTTACGCGTCGGGTTAGGACCGCCCGCCAAATGACAAACCCCGAGCCGTCGCGCACCATGCGGTTCGCGATGGCTCGGGGTAGTCCCCTAGCTCTTATTGCTCCCTGCTCCGTGCTCCACGCTCCCCGCTTTTACTGCGGCCGCGGGCTCGGATAGCCCGTGCCGGGGCCGGGGTCCACGTTGCCCACCATGTGCAGGTGGTCGTGGTCGATGTAGATGACTTCCTGGCAATCTTCGTCAACCGTGGTATACGGAACCGGCCAGCCGACGTGAACCACTTCGGTGAAGTAGACCGTACACTTGAAGTGGACGTGGTGTACCTGCACCGGACCGACCAGCGGCATCACGCGTGGCGGATCGATGCTGTCCTGGATCAACTCACTGACGATGCGGACGCGATTACGTTGCGTTTCATACATCATCGGAATGCCGCCCTGCACCGGCCGGGCCTTTTCCAACTGCCGCATGACCTCGTCTTCCGACGGGGCGTCGAATCCGATATCGGCCGCGCCGGGCTGGATCGGTCCCAGGACGGGCGCGCGGTCGTAACGCTTATGGTTCCAGAAAGCGTCTTCCTCTTTCTTCTGGAAGTAGGGCGACATCGGGATCGGAAAGCCCAGCGCCCCGATATTGGGACCGAAAACGACCGGTGCGCACATCCCGTCGATGACGCGATGACGGCAGCCAGCAGTATTCCAACGGATATGGTTGCGGATTTCTTGCCCATCGATGGGTCCCTCGCCAACAAGGTGAACGGTGACATTTGTAATATCGTGTCAAAGTCTGCGGAACTTGCAGGATTTTCGGATCGTAGCGAAAGTGACGAGGAATCCAGCGCCGTGCCAGTAAGAAAGGGGGGAAGCCACGGATGGAACACGGATTGAATTGTGCCAAGAAGACTGGAGAAGGAGGACAGCACACATGAAGTGAAGTTAGAAACCTTCTGTAGGAGCCTTGCGGGTGAAAGCCCGTCCGGGAGAGCTTGACCAGCACCTGGAAGCCAGCCTTGCACGTTGCGGGAAACCAAGGCGTGATGCGTAGGCGGCGAGCCCGAAAGCCATGCTATTGAGCCTCGAAAGGTGGTTGTCGTCGGTGCTTCCGTCGTTTCAATAGCGGGGGCCACGCGACGGTTCCGCGAATTGGTCAGGAACCGTTGACCGTCCGGGGTCGGAGAACATGTGCAAACGGGAATTGAGGCTCCCCAGAAACTTGGGAGATCCTGGTGTCTCCACGGAAGCATTCCCGGACGGGGCGACCGGGTGAACAACCCCAGGCCCGACGCGGTCGCACGCAGCGGCGGCGGGAGCGAAACATGCGTGATCCCGTGGTACCGGCCGTGCGAAGGAAACGAAGCGCGGCGGGAAGGACGGCAGGAAGTCGCAGTGCCTTGATAGTACCGTTGAAGCAGGGGAACAAACGCCCGTGCGGACCCTGTGGAGGGAAGCGAGGCATCGGGAGCATGGAATCGTTGTTGGGACATACGACGGATACTTGGAGATTCGATGTACGTATTAACGAAACAGCAACGGATAGCCGAGTTGGCGAGACGATCGCCGCAGATGGCCTTCACTTCGCTGGCCTACCTGATGGATATCGACTGGTTGAAAGCGGCCTTCTACCGGACCCGCAAAGACGGAGCACCGGGCGTGGACGGACAGACCTGGCACGATTACGCGAAAGACCTGGAGGCCAACCTCCAATCGCTTCTCGACCGGGCCAAGTCCGGCACGTACCGGGCACCGCCGGTGCGGCGCGTGCATATTCCCAAGGCGGGATCGACTACCGAAACCCGCCCCATCGGAATACCGACGTTGGAGGACAAAGTTCTCCAGCGTGCGGTCGTCATGCTGCTGGAACCGATCTACGAGCAGGACTTCGATCCCGGCTCGTACGGATTCCGGCCGCAGCGGTCGGCACACGCAGCCCTGGAAGACCTCTGGAAGCAGACGATGAACACCAGCGTGGGCTGGGTCCTGGAGGTGGACATCCGAAAGTTCTTCGATACTTTGGACCACGCCCATCTGCGGCAGTTTATCCAACTCAGGGTGCGTGACGGCGTGCTGACACGCCTGATCGGCAAATGGCTCAAGGCGGGCGTAATGGAAGCGGGCAACATCAGTTACCCGGACGCCGGAAGCCCGCAAGGAGGCGTGATCTCGCCACTGCTGGCCAACGTGTTTCTGCACTACGTGCTGGACATGTGGTTTCGGCAGGAGGTGCAAACGCGACTCCGGGGCAAGGCCCACCTCATCCGCTACGCGGACGACTTCGTGATCTTGTTTACTCACGAGGAAGATGCAAAGCGAGTGATGGAGGTGCTGCCCAAACGCTTTGGCAAGTACGGCCTGACGCTGCATCCTGACAAGACCCGGCTGATTCCCTTTCGCCGACCGCCCCGCAAGGCGACAGGTGTCGGGAACGACCGGACCACTCGACCAGGAACGTTTGACCTCTTGGGTTTCACCCATTACTGGGGTCGCACGGTTCGGGGCGGTTGGGCGGTAATGCGGCAAACGGCCTCGAAGCGTCTGAGCCGGGCGGTGCGGAGCATTGCCCAATGGTGTCGGAACAACCGGCACCGACCGGTCTGCGAGCAGCATGCAATACTGAGTCAAAAGGTTCGCGGACATTACGCTTACTATGGGATCACCAACAACATGCGAATGTTGGAGGCGTTCCTGAATGCGGTTCAACGAGCTTGGCGGATGTGGCTTGACCGCCGCAACCGGCAACGCGACATGAACTGGGACCGATTTAAACGGCTGCTGAAGCGTTATAGCCTCCCGCCGCCGAAAATCGTCCACTCCTGCGTCAAGCAGCGAAACCATGCCCCGAGGAGCCGTATGGTCTAATGCGTCCATGTACGGATCTGTGGGAGCCCTGGGCGGGCAACCGCCCAGGGCCACCCGGCCACTGACATGAGGACCGGTTTGGCACTCGCTTGCCTATAATCCGTGTTTTATCCGTGTTACATCCGTGGCTAATTTCGTGGCTGTTTATCGGTTTCTCTGTGGCTTTCGCACGGACCCAGCACCATATATATTGGGTCTTTTTAGGATGTCGCCGCCCGCAGGACCAATCCATGCCCGTCGCAACGCAACTTAACCTGGCCGATTTCATCCGCGCGATCCCCGATTTTCCCAAGCCGGGCATTCTCTTCCGCGATATCACGCCGCTCTTGCAATCGCCGGCCGCCTTTCGCGAGACGATCCGGCAAATGGCCGAGCCGTTTCGCGGGCAGGGGATCGAGCTGGTTGCCGCCGCCGAGGCCCGCGGCTTTATTTTCGCCGCCCCGCTGGCCCTTGAACTGGATGCAGGGCTGATCCCCATTCGCAAACCAGGCAAGCTGCCGGGCAAGACGCTTTCGTACACCTACGAACTGGAATACGGCACCGACACGCTGCAAGTCCACGCTGATGCCATGATCTGCCCCGGTTGCAAGGTGCTCGTGGTCGATGATCTGCTGGCCACTGGCGGCACGATTGCAGCCTGCTGCACCATGATCGAGCAGGCTGGCGGTCAGGTCGCCGGCTGCACTTTCTTGATTGAGCTTGCCGGGCTGCTTGGCCGCGATCGGATTGCACAGTACCCGACCGTGAGCTTGATCAAGTACCGCGTAGGGTGGGACAAGATCGCGAAGCGAGCGCCGGCCCACCATTATGAAACGTGTGCGCTGTTTATGGTGGGCCGGCGAGTCGCCGAAGCTCGCTGGTCCTACCCTACCTCATCGGCAACTCAACCACCGTTGCCTTCCCCCACGCCGAATCGAGCACCACGCCCGGTTCGTGGTGTGGACGTCGAACGTAGGCCAGCGCGACGCTCGCCTTGAAGCCGGGCGAATACGCGGCCGAAGTGATCTGCCCCGCAGGCTGGGCATCATGCTGCAACTCTCCGCCGCAGGCCGGCGCTTCGGACGACTTGAAGCGAATGCCGCAAAGCACCTTGGCGACTGCGCCCGGCTATCGATACGGGCGACGATCTCCTGGCCGAGATAACAGCCTTTCGTAAACGAAATCGCCTTCTCGTTGCGGCCGACTTCCTGGGGCAAGTTTTTATCGGTGACGTCCAAACCGATGACCGGGAAACCCTCCTCGATGCGGATCGCTTCCAGGGCCTTCATGCCGCATGCCTTCGCACCCAACTGGCGCAGCGACTGCCAGAGCGTGCCAATCTCGGCCGCGTCGGCCGCCAGGTGAAAGCTGTCGAATCCCCGCTCGCGCCAACGCCGGATCATCAGCGGTCGGCGGTTCCACGAAAGATCGTAATTCGCCAGGTATGAGTCGCCGCCCACCACGTTCGCGGAGGTGAGTGATTTAATGATTCCCGCCGCATGTGGCCCGGCAAGGATAACTTCGCCCCACTCGTCGCTGCGGTCGTGAAACCCCAGGTCTTCGCGAATCCAATAATGGTCCAGGTGCGTGATGAGGCTCGGCCCTAGTCCGGCGGCCGTGTGCAGCACGAGCGATTTCTGTCCGGCAAAAACGAACACATGATGCATGATCCGGCCGTTGGCGTCGCAGAGGAACGTCTCGCATCCCTCGCCGGGCTGAATCTGATCGAGCTTGTTCGTCGCCAGCCGATTGAGAAACTCGGCCCGATGGCTGCCGGTAATCTCGACCTGGGCCGCGCTGGGCGGATGGAACAGCCCGGCAGATTCTCGAAATGCCCGATATTCGGCTTTCCAGTCGCCAAAATCGACGGCGACCGGCCCCCAGGGTGTTTCGCGCAGGGCGGCGCCGCGGCGCGAATGATCACGTCAAGTGCTGGATCGGCGTTCATTGCAGGCGTTCCGTGTTGACAAGAAGCGGTTCAAAGCGATAATTGAATGAGTTTTGACAATTATATATGTGAAAAACAACCGGACCAAGGAACACCCAAATTTAGGGGCGAGATACGAAAATGGCAGTCAAGCTTACCGAGCGCGCGGCAAAGGAATTGAAGCGGATTTTTACCGAGAAGAACAAGCCGGAGGGCACGGTTGTCCGCCTCGGCGTGGCGGGCGGCGGGTGCAGCGGTTTTGAATACCGTCTGGACTTTACCGACGCCTCCGCCAGCGACGACCTGGTCACCGAAAGCCACGGCTTGCGCGTGGCGGTCGATCCCCGCAGTGCCCGTTTGATCGACGGCACCGAAATCGACTTCCACGACGATCTTTTGAAGCGGGCGTTCGTCTTCAACAACCCGCTGGCCGTGAAAACCTGCGGCTGCGGCACGTCCTTCAAGGCGTAGCGACCAGTCCCCTCTCCCTCCGGGAGAGGGCTAGGGTGAGGGACCGCTTCGTCGTACTCATCACGCTCCGTCGTGATGTCACGGCGCACGATCCGACCAACCCGCGCCCAAACATGCCCTCGCCAGCTCTTGATGTCCTCTACGAAGACAACCACCTGCTGGTCCTGAACAAACCGGCCGGGCTACCTACGATGGGCACGCCCGAAGGTACGCCGACCTTGCTAACGCTGGCTAAGGAGTACGTCAAGCAAAAGTACCAGAAGCCGGGCAATGTCTATCTCGGCGTCGTCAGCCGGCTGGACGCCCCGGTGACGGGAGTGGTCCTCTTCGCGCGGACCTCCAAGGCGGCCGCACGGCTGAGCGAGCAGTTTCGCACCCAGGACGTGCAAAAGACCTATTGGGCGTTGGTAGAAGCGGCTAGCAGTCCGTCTAGCGGCAGTTACACAGATCGACTCATCCACGACGAGCGGCATCGCCGTGTGCATGTTGTCGATCGAGGCCGTTCCGACGGCAAAGAAGCTCGGCTGTCATTCCGCCACATCGCCCAGGACGGCCGCTTTTCGCTCCTGGAAATCGAACTTGAAACCGGCCGCAAGCACCAGATTCGCGTACAGTTGGCCCACCACGGGCAGCCGATCATCGGCGATCGCAAGTACGGCAGCGCCGTGAAGTTCGCGACGGGCATCGCGCTGCACGCGCGGCGGCTGGTCATCGCACATCCCGTTCGCGGTGACGCGATGGAGTTCATTGCGCCGCTGCCGAAGTATTGGCCGGCCGCGATTTGCGCGCTACAGTCGTAGCGTGCGTGGAGCCTACTACTCCGCGTCCTACTTCTCCTCGCCGATGAACTGCCGGTCTGCGTCGCTGAGCTTGGCCATCGGCACGCTGATCACTTGCCCGTTGGCGCGTTCAAGACTCACCTTGCCGTCCTTTACGCCGCGGAACTTGGCCTCGACATGAAATGTTCCGCTAATGTCGGTCCAACTCCGCATCGCCGCGCGGGAGTTGTCGTCCTGACTCTTGGTTTCCGGCTTGGCGGTTTCGGTCTCGCTTCCGGCAGTCTCCTTGGCTGTTCCACTCTCGTCGCTCGCGGGCTCCTTGGCAGTGTCTTCAACGGTGGGGAATTCCTTGTGGTATCTCGCCGTAAGTTCCAAGCGCAGCAAGTTGTGCGCGGTCCGCATCTTCGACACCGCCCGCGCAACGCCGTTCTGATAGGCTTCGTCGCCCCCGAGTAATTCTCCTACCGACCCCGATTTCGCGGCCGCGGAGTTCTTCTCGCATAGTTCGCTAATCTTCTGCGTAAGATCCGTTTCAACAAAGGCAAGGCCGACCACTTTCGGATCAATATCGACCGTCTTCAGGGCCTTCACTTTTTCCGAAAAATCGGAGTAGATCTGCCCCAGGGCGTGGTACTGGTCCGCCTTTTGTTTCATCCGGCCGGCGAGTCCCTTCATGGGGTTGCGGATCGGTCGGAACGATCGCCGCCAATTTCTTCTCGACCGGAGCAACCTTCTTGCTCAGATCGATCTTCAGGCGGTTAAGTTGCTTCCATGTGGCGAACGTTTTGTCCCTGATATCAAAGTTTTCTTCGTGGACGCGCGGCTTGGGCAGCATGCTGAGCGGATGCACTTCGGTGCCCTTCTCCTTGAGGAGATCCTGGACATGCGTCGCGGAGATCGTGAAATTCAGGTTCTGCCCGAGGCGACTCTGAAAGGTGTTGATTCCCAAGACCTCGCCCTCGGCATTCACCAACGGTCCGCCGCTGTTGCCGGGCGAGATAGGCGAGGTAGTTTGGATCCACTGCGTCTTCTTGTCGTAATGCAATATATCGTTGAAGACGTCCTTGTCCCCGCCTTGGCTCATGATCTCGCTAAGTTCATCGCCAGTGCGCGACGCGGCCACAATTCCCTCCGAAACCGACCCGCTCATGCCCAGCGGAGCGCCGAAGGCAAACACCCGTTGACCTTTCGCCGGCAGTCCGTTGGCGAACGACAACGGCGCAGCGTCTTGCCCTGCTGCGGCTCGATACGGAGTATCGCAATGTCCCATTTGGGCTTGACGACGTAAAACCCCTTGATCGAGTACGTACTTTTGCCCGGAAAAATCGCGACCGCTTCCTTGGCCCCTTCGATCACGTGGTAATTGGTGATGATGATCCCGTCGGCGTCCACGACGAAGCCGCTGCCCGTTGAGTGCGCATCCTGATGGTGGCGACGCAGGGATCGACCTTGGCCACCAACCCTGAAAGATCCTTGCTGTCTTCCGCGACCGCGAGATTCGGCTGTGCCAGGCCAAGGGAAATAGAAGCCGGCAGCGTTAGAGAAAGAAATGAAACGCACCGACCGGAGCGAAACCAATCATTTTGCAGCGCCATAACCGCACTCCTCTTTACAAGGAAGGAACCGATAATCTCGACACGCTATACACCCTTGAACCTAGTTACGAAGAGGAATGTGAGTATACTTTCTGCCCTACCAAAGTGCAACCCCCCGTAGCAACGGGCATTTGGCGAGATTTTTTTACGGAGCAGCGAAAGACCGTTTTATTGCGCTTCTGGCAAGTGCTCCAGATCGTTCAGGTCCTTCAGCCGTCCGGCGGCTTGCTTGTTCCTCCTGAGGTCGGCAAGATCGATAATGTATGCCGTCTCGCCGTCCAAGATCCCTGCAATTCGGCGAGGATAACAGTCGGCGAACGTCGCTCCGGATATGGAAGTAAGAAGATCGATTCGCAGCGGCGGCAGGCCAATATGGATTCCGTCCGGCACCCGAAGTGAAAACTCGCTTTCGATGGTTGCCGGGGAAAAACCGAATTCGATCAGCGCCTTGCCGAGATTGGCTTGGTTTTCCGGAGTCGCCGCGACCTAAAAATCGATGTCGCCCGTGGCGCGAGGATATCCGTGATAGCCGACCGCATATCCGCCCACCAGCAGATACTCAACCCGGTTCGCGTTGATGAATTGCAAGAATTCTTTGAAGTCTTGCGGTAGCTCGATCTCCATACATCACGCGTCGCATGAATTCCAAGGCCCGCAGCCGGGCTTCCGGCGTTTGGGATTGCCAATAGGCGCGGTCATCTCCCTCATCTTTAAGGGTGAACGACCTTACGGCCGTCTTGTCCAAGCGGTAACTTTCAAGCAGCCGGTCCACCCTGGCCCCCTTCAATTGATCCAATTACATTCAATTCTAACATAGGCCATAGCTCACGTCTAGCGCGACCGGCAATGCCGGAATCCATGCGGCAGCGCCACGAACGCTGTTTTTTTTGTTGCTCGTTTTTGGAACCACGGCGTTTTCCGCGAGGTTATCAAAAGGTTTGCGATAGCGACAGGAATTCTTATGCTATATGTCGCGTAGCGTTTGCAAAACGAAACTTGCCTTACCATAATAGGCGGCGGTCTCCAAGCACCGGGATCCAACATCTAGGGAGCAATTGCTATGTACTGCGCTTTGGGCGTCGTAACTATTTGGGCGGTTTCTACAATCGCTTACGCGAACGAACTTGACTTAACAACGACGGGTGCGAGCACCGTGACAATCCCCGCAGGCTACGAGTGGACTAACGTAACGGTCCAGTGCTGGGGCGGCGGTGGAGGGGGCGGTGGCTACTATGGTGGCGGGGGCGGCGGCGGCGCTTACTCTGCTCAGACGTACACGACGCCACTGGTCGCCGGTGCGTATAGCTATTTCGTCGGAGCGGGCGGTGCCGGCGGCTTTGACACCGGCGGCATCGACGGCGGCGGCACGATTTGGGACTACCTCGCTGGCCAAGACGTAAATGCCGGCGGCGGTAGTGGCGGTTTCTTCAACGGTAGTGGCGGCAGCGGGGGCATGGTGCTGGCCGGAACGGGCTGCTTGGGCGGTGCGGGCGGCAGCGGCACCGAAACCTACCCTTACTTTGGTGGCGGTGGTGGCGGCGGTGCCGGCGGTCCAGCCGAGCCGGGCGGGCAGGGCGGGAACGGAGTGCCCAGCGGCGGTAGCGGGGGCGTTGGGTCCGCTCCCGGTGGCAACGGCGGGGCAGGCTGCGGCAGCAGCTTTGGCTACGGCTCCAACGGCGTGTCGCCCGGTGGCGGCGGCGGCGGCGGTTACTACCCCGGCGGCAACGGCGGCAACGGCCAAATAATAATCACCTACACACAGCAGGCAGTGCCCGAACCCTCGACGCTCGCCCTATTGTGTGGCGGTGCAATCGGCCTGCTGGCATCCGCTATTCGGCGTAAGCGTTCACAAGGCAATGGCAGCGTTTACCGTTCGCACGGGAGTGAATATGGTCAACTATAAGAAGGCTGAAATCGTCCGAATAAGGGACTTACAATTAGACGAAAAGT
Organism: uncultured Planctomycetia bacterium; assembly: GCA_963707295.1. Classification (GTDB taxonomy): domain Bacteria; phylum Planctomycetota; class Planctomycetia; order Pirellulales; family Thermoguttaceae; genus JANXQG01. The sequence goes on along the minus strand of CAVPPL010000004.1, from coordinate 610,550 downwards.
GGCTTCAAAACTTGATTGCAGATGACCCGGCGATACTTGGACTTGGGGCCGTGAGTGTTAGAGGCTTTGAAATAATTCAACCGGGGAAGGGACGATTGGACCTTCTCTTGCAAAGCACCGAGGTCGAATCGCAAGACCGGTATGAAGTTGAGATTCAGCTTGGCAAAACTGATGAAGGTCATATCATCAGGACTATCGAATACTGGGACAATGAGAGGAAGAGGTATCCTCACTATGACCATCACGCCGTCATCGTAGCGGAAGAAATCACAGGGCGCTTTCTTAACGTCATTGGGCTTTTCGGCGGTTCCATACCGCTAATAGCATTGCAGGTGAGTGCGATTAGAGTGGACGAGCACGTCACGCTTACGTTCACGCGAGTTGTGGATGAAGTCAAGCGGGGTTTGGACGAGGACGTTCCTGACCCGGCAGAACAATCAAACCGGGCTTATTGGGAAGAACGTAGTAAAGCGACGTTGGCAGTTGCCGACGAAGTGCTGGGGATACTCAAGTCTTTCGATGTGAGCATAGAGCTTAACTACAACAAGCGTCACATTGGACTTTTTCGTCAGGAAAGAGTGGACAACTTTGTGACTTTTAGGTATCCGCACAGCAGTACCATGTGACGCCGGTCGGCAACGACCGGGGGCGCCGGCGTCAGCGGGCGGCTAGACGCCGGCGAGCGGCCTCGAGTTGCTTGCGGTCGGCTTTGTCTCGCCGCTCTTCGACGCGGTACATGCGGATCGCTTCCGGGTGGCTCTGTTTCCAAACGTCGGGCAGCAGGCTTTCGTAGTCCGTCGAGACCGCCAGCAATTGGTCGAGCACGTCTTTGACGTAGACCCCGACATCGAGGTCGTGTCGCCGCGCGCTGCTCACCAGGGTCATCATCATCGCACTTTGCTCGCCTCCGGCCACGCTGCATACGAACAGCCACGCCTTGCGGCCCATGGCCACCTGCTTCATCAACTGCTCCGCTGAATTGTTGTCGATGGGAATCCGGCCGTCCCGAACGTAGACGTTGAGTTCCTTCCAGTGGTTGCGAATGTACCGCAACGCTTCCGAGAAGTCGCTCTTCGGCAGCACTTCCTGCAAGGGCCTCGTCTCCAGCCAACTCCAAATCGCGTCCAGGATGATCGTCGATTCGCGCTGGCGCAACGCCTGGCGGTCCTGCCAGGTCATGTCCTTGGCACGGGTCTCGATATCATACAGCGCCTGGATCATTCCCAGCAGCAATTCGCTTTCCTTCGCGTAGGTTATCGCTTCCACGACCTTGCGGCGCGCGTGCCCCCAGCAGGCGGCGAACGTCAGACGTTCGTCGCTGTGGATCACTACGCTCAAGTTTCCCGAGAAACAATCTCCCTGCACGATACATCGGCTGTTGCGGAAGAAGTCGTCGGGGCCGTCCCGGTGCCGCGACACGCGGAAGTCGAAGATGTTGTAGGGTGCCAGGTAAAGGCCCATATAGACCCACATCTTGGCGAGCAAGCTCGAATCGCCTTTGGCACGCGCCTCGGCAACCTTCTCGACCAGACGCTTGCTCTTGGCGTCGCCGGGAATTACCACAGGCGGCGTCTTCGGCAACAGCATGCGGCAACCCGTGTCGTCGATGGCCACGCCCACGTCCTGCTGAACCTTCCACGTCATGTGAGCGATGAAGGGCGCGATGACGAACTGCACCTGGCTGACGAGGTTCAACAGCGTCGAACGGCTGGGCGTCCAGCCGCTGCCGGCGAACACGTCCTGGTGCCGATAGATTGGCAGGTGGTGGAACCACTTGCCCTCGACCACCGTGGCCGCCACACTGGTGTCGTAACGATCACCTTCCACTAGCGACGTGGGACGTTCCGGCGAAGCCACGCCGCAGGCGGCTTCGCCCGGACAGACATACTTCGGGTATTTCTTCACCAGCACGTACAACTCGGGACGCTTGTAAACCAGCGTCTCGGTCGTATCGTAGCCCATGGCCTCTCGCTCTCCGTGCGTGGGGCAGTTCTTCTGCGCCTCATTGCCCTCGATGACCTTCTCGATCCGCGGCAGATGGCTGGGCAGCGACTCGTCCCGTTTATTCCTCTTCACGGCGCGTGTCACCGTGTATGTCTGCACGATCGCTTCGGCCTGGGCCTCCGCCTCGGCCCGAGCCGCCTGGAACTCTTCGCTGTTTTCAAAGGGCAGCAAAGACTGGTTCTCGGCCGAAAGGATGCGCTTTCTCGCTGCGATGCCCGTTGATGAAATAGCTCAGCAGCTTTCGCAGCTTTTGCATCTCTGTCGTGAACTCCTCGATCTTCTGATCTTGCGATGCGATGGTCGCAGCTTGAACACGCAGCAGCCCCTGGCAGGCATCGAGATCGTTGGGAAGTTCGTATGCGTCGATCATGTGACTGATGATAACAAGATCGTCAAAAAGCGCAATAGCGCCTTCGCGCAAATCGGCGAGATTCCGAAAAATATTTTGCGGCGAAGGCGCTGCGTTGCGCCGTTACGAACTGACGTGTCCCAATGCGGCAGATTTCGCCGCATCGAACGAATACCGGCGACGACGTTTCACGGTCGCCAGTTCAATGCCCGAGAGCAACAACGCGAAGTCGGTGGCGTCGATTTCGACCTGCGTTCCGCTGGGCGCGCCTTGCGGCCTCTGGAAGGTGCCGCGTTCCAAACGCTTCATCCAAATCGCCAAGCCATCCCGATCCCAATGGATCAGCTTGATGCGATCCAAGCGGCGGTTGAGAAACAGAAACACGTCTCCGTTGCGGATGTCGCGTAGGAACTCGGACTGCACGATGGCGTGCAGGCCGTTAAAGCTCTTGCGCATATCGGCAGGCTTGGCGTACAAGTAGATCTTCGTCTGCCCCGAGGGAGACAAAAGCGACGAGTGCAACATCGCGGGCGCCTTTCATGTCACGAACGCACGACGACTTCGTGGAAGGCGTCGGAACACTCCGGCCGCGCACGCTGAAGTGCCTCGGCGAGACAACAAATCGCCTCCAGGCAGTCGGCCGGCACTGACACCTCCACTCCGGCCTTCAAAGAAAAACGCACCACGGCAGCGTGCGCACTCTTGCCTGCTGCGGCTGCGGGCTTCACGGGCAGGCGACTCCGCCGCGGCGGAGTCGCGGTCGAGGTGGACGGCCTAGCCGATTTCGACCCGACACGCTTCGCCCAATAGTAGAATGTGCATACCGATATCCGTTCTTGTTCGCAGAATCGGGTGACCGAAAGCCCACTCGCCCGAAACCGCTCGAACCGCACCTCCCACGCCCGCCGCTTCTCAACGTCCTGCCGACCCACCATGACTCTCGACTCCGAAATGTGACTGAACTTGACCTATCCGGCCAGTCCAAGCCTACACCCCAAAATGGCCCGCCGCCGGCCAAAGCCCTGATGGTGCCCATGTACGGTCACAGCGCTGCTTCGCGGCGGTTTCGCCTGTCGCAAGGCCGGATCAGTCAGATCCGTCGAGAGTTACTTCAGGCCTGGCAGCGGTTCCAAGGTGAGGAACCCGTCCTGGCGAGCGCATAGTTGAATGTCTGTAAACCGCAAAGCAATCCCGGCCTCCGGCCTCGTCCGCTCCGCCGGCTTGCGTCGAAGGGGCGGGCGGGGTTGGGACTGGGGAATCTGTAAGCGGCGACGCATGCCCGGGTTAACAGCATAACGCCGACGCCAAAAAACAGGTTGGTCGCACGGCGCCAAGACGGCGCGAGTCGTGCGCGGATGGCCGCGATGTTCAAGAACAGAATTCGGGCTCGCAAGTCCTTGTCGGCACGTGCGATCCCTGGTTTCATCGTTGATCCTCACGTAACCTACGCACGCTGTATCATTCCGTGGTCTGTTCCATCGAGCTGGAGGTGGCACGGGGCGAGCGGCGTTCTGACAGCTTGCCGGCACGCTGAAGGGCTTCCAGCACATCGTGGAGGCCGTTTTCTGGCAGTTTTCGAGCCTGTGCCTGTTCGTCGGCGGCAGGGAATTCTCCCGGCAGCCGTTCGATGGCCTTGACCAGCCGCTGCAAGCAGCGGCCGACGTACTTGGTCACGCTGGACTCGGTGGCCGGCGGCGTTTCGCCCAATGCGGCGCGAACCGCTCCAATGACCTCAGCGCGAGTTGCCTTCTTGCAGTCAAGTTGATCGAGCAGTTCCCTAAGCCGCTCTACAGGAACGCGGCAAAGCCACTCGAGCTTGAGCACGTCAACCGGCAACCGTGCCAGCAAATCGGACTCACTGAGTCCGATTTCTACTGGCCAGTGCGCGGCGATCTTTAGGTACCGGCCCGCCACCCGGGGATTGATCCCCAGCGTCTTGAGCTGCTGGCCCCAGGTTCGCTTGGCCGCGACACGGAGTTCCACCAGGTAATGCGCGATGCGGATGTGCGATAGCACGATATCCCCTTCGCGCCGGTCGATCTTCTGTTTTTCCTTGAGGATCTTGTCCAGCACCTTATTGATGCCGGCCGAGTCCTCGTCATGCGTTTTCGAGTTTTCGTTCATGTGAACATCCTTGTATGTGCCAATAGGTTATTGAAAGATTGCCAAGCGTTCTTGCTCGGCGTGGTGCTTGGATGTGAGGGGCTTACTTGTCTATGCCATAGGCGATCCCTCCCTTTCCGTGCCTGTAGCGAGCTTGAGTTCCGCAGTTCGCCGCTCGATCGCTTCAAGCAGTGGATGGAATTCACCTGCAACGGCGGCGTCGAACTTTTCACGAATCGCGTTGAGGTGCGTGTACGTCACGATGGCAGCCCGGCCGGGCGAGTGCCCAAGCAAAAACTTGCGGTAATTCTCAGGCATGCCGGCGTTTTCGAGGCAGGTTGCGGCCAAGTGGCGAAAGTCCTTGATCGTGGCCGAGCGCGGCCAGGTGAGTTGCCGAGAGATCTTTCCGAACTCGGTAGCAATGTGGTCGTAGTTCATGCCGCCGGCTTCATGGAACAATTGGTCGCGGATATCTTGCCGTTCGCCAGCCGTGCATGCGGAGCCGTTGCAGCGCCGCTGGAACTCCGTGACCAGTATCGAATACTGCGATCCGATGATTCCGCTTCGTCGCCCGATCGCTTCGGCGCCGTGCCGCAGGTAGAGCAGGCCTGACGCCACACGGCCTGGCCTTGGCCGCAGAAGGGCGGCGATTGCCGGAATGAGCGGTAGCCGCTTGGCCCGGCGGCTCTTGGTGAAGTAGTTCACTTCCGGCAGGCACGGCACATCGAGCCAGCCGGCGTTGACATGTTCATGGAACAAGAAGCAGGCTCGGCCGCCCGCAGACCGTAGATGATGATGGGACCGAAAAGCCGCAATTGGTACAAATCGCAGGCCGCCAGGAAATCCGCGGCCATCTTGATGGTGATGTCGGGCTCGCCGACTGGCACGGAAACGGCAGTGGAACTGCTCCGTCCGCGACGCAAGAATGGACTATGATAGCCGTCGGGAATGAGCTTTCCACGCTGAGGGTCGGCCGCCCAATCGAACATCGCACGAGTCACATCAACGACATAATCGGGGCGGCGCATGGGACGTCCTAGGCTGTTGGTGTGTCCGTTGGAGGAGACCTGGAGCGAGCGAAGATGAGCCGCCAGCTTCAAGGCGAACTCGCGGTTGACAAGGCTGACGTGCGGGAATTGACGGGCAATTTCCGGCTGCGCGACGAACGACTGATAATGCCTCAACGCCGACTCATACCGATTGACGGTCCGCAGGTCGATCTCCCCGGCTTCAGCGCGGCGGTGCAGGTCAGCACTGAACTGTTCAATGAGAATGCAATGCTGGGTCTTCGGTATCCCGCCGGCAGCCGACCGAAAATGCTCAAGGCGTTCATCAATCTGCCGCGCCCGAGTGATGGTCGCCACAAGGTCGCCGTCGATTCGCTCGCAGAGATTGCGTTTCTCGGCCTTGTCCCACCACTGAAGTACGAAGTGGTTGGCCCGCCGGTAGATGCGCACCTTCTTCGGCCCGACAATTCCGGCTGGGAACTCCTTGATCCACTCCAGGCGATGGCGCGTGCCGTACTTCTCGGACCATGTCCATATGGAACCGCATCTGGCGTCATTCGACTCATTAGTTACTGTTTGGGTTGGCGAAATCATTACCGCTGCAATCCCCGTCCTTGGGACTGACGCCGGTGCTTAGCCGTACAACGGATATCCAACCGGCGTTCTTCCAGGAGCTAGGCAATTGCGCAGTAGAACTTCCGCAATACAAGGTTGACGCAAAGCCTTATCTAGCAAGCACTTGCAATTCGATTCCGGATTTCAGACTTGCCAGGGCAGCGGGCGCGCTGGTAGTTTCAATTGATAGCTTCACGAAAGCCGGTGCTATGAGGCAGGAGCAAATGGCATGAGTGTCAGATTTACGGAAGAGCTGTTCTTGGACGATGGGTGCCGACGTTTCCATCAGGTTCCTGGGCAGCCTGGAAAACTGGTGGTTGAAGGGGGCAAATGGTACTCATTTGAGCTTTGCCGGAAGCGGGCCCAAATGGGAGAGGTTTCAATTGACCAATGGTGGATGGACATAGCCTCCGTCTACGGGCAGCGGAATCGCGTCGCGCGGAACCGAGACGTGATGATCGCGTACTTTTGGGGGCTGTGTGTCAAGAATTTGACGGTGTTCGACGATGGGGTGCAGGAGTCTTATATTCTGGCCCGATTGCTGCCCCATGTGCGGGGGTATGGATCTCGTCGCGTGCTCGCCGACGCCGTCCTGACGTTGCCCGGCCGGATCGGCACCAAGAAACAGGACCTGATCGAGCAACTTGATACGGAACTTGACAAGCACCGAAGCGAGGAAATGGACATCGTCAAGTTTCGGGACGAGACGGCCAAGACTCTTGGCCCAGCTGATTACGAAGAGGCAATCTGGGATCGATATCGGAAGTTTCAGGAAGAGCTCCTTGGCGAAGGGAAGCAGGCATTGCAGCGTTTGGGACCGGACGGGATTCAAATACCTTTACAGCGCTGGCAGGATTGGATGCGTTCGATTGGGCGCCACCGCGGGCATGAGGAAGAGAAGTTGGTGTTAGACATTCTCTCCTACGAATGCCGTGCCGCCCTTCATCGCTGTTACTCGGCGGCTTGGTGCGACTTGCTGCCCCACTTGATCCAGAAATACTCTTTGACCGCCGCGTCAACGAGATTCCATACGCTCTGGCACCTTGACCAGTGCCAAGAATCTAACAGTGCCGAAGCGTATTTCCATCTCTTTCATGGTCACGTGTTTGCCCTACACCCCGCGACGGGCATTTTCGTGCAGACGCGCACCGGATCGGAATTGATCGGCGAATGGCTGGCCGCGCCGGAATCATCGACGGCGTTTGGCCGGCTTCTTTACGGCCTGTTTATCGCAACGGCTGATTACGCGAGGCGGAGCGATTTCACGCGGACGCTGCGCAGCAAAGATGCCACTTTCGTAACCGGATTCGACTTGGAGTCCGAAGAAGAGGAACAGTCAAGCAAGACGAGACATCGACGCTTGCCTGGTGTGCGGCCGGATTCCGACTGAGCCAACGCTACTGCCGCGAACGTCGTCGCCGCGGCCGACGACGGCAACCTATGAACGACTGGCAGCCCTACAGCTGACCTTCTGAAATGTCTTCCTATCCGTAGCCTCACTTCTGTTGGCTACGTTCTTCCGTAGTTGCGGTCCAAAGTTGATCGACACTTTCCTCGCATAATGACCGCGATTGCCCGTTGCATCCGCGTGTGCAGGCATTCCACAACATCGCTGTTCCCTTTTCACGCCGCCGTTTTTGATGCTATTGCCAGTTCACCTCTCTCATAACCGCCGGTAGATAGCCTGTTTTGTCAGTCTCACCTTTTTTCAGTCCCTACGCGCAAATGCCTAGTCAGCGGGTGACAGCGTTGTTGCCCTGACCGGCCGTTTGCGCAGGCAACCACCAGGAGCCACGCATGTCCGGTCAAAAACCAGAATCGACCAGTTTTCTCCACACCGTTCCGCATCGCGCTGAGCAGCTATCTGCCGAAACGATTGAGAGATGCGCCAAACTTCTCGCCACTGGCGAGGTGGATTGGCCCGCAGGACTCTCGGACGAGCAGGAAACTGAGTTGCTGCGAGCCGTGCGACGTTTCCGGCGGGCGAGGCTGGTCAAATTGATTGCGTCTCGCATCGCGGCAGAGATTGCCGCTGAGACGCGAGCCAGAGCCAAGGAGGCGCAAACATGATTACTACCAAGTTCAACCCCGATCTACCTATGCGTTACGTGCGCTACGGGCGGATGTCCGACGAGGAGCAGAACCCGCGTTCGCCGGACCAGCAGTTTGACGACATTGACCGCACCAAGCGCAAGCAAGGACGGGATAACTGGTGCCACCTCAAGGATTTTCGTGACGATGCGATTTCGGGCCGTTACAATCGTAAGCGGCCCGGCTTCCGCAAGATGCTCGACGCCATCCGCTGCGGACTGCTGAAGGTCAACGCGATCCTCGTTGATACCATCGAAAGGTTTGCGAGGCTGGAGGACCTTCCGGCAAACCGGGACGAACTGCGCAAGAAGTACGGGGTTCTGATTCTCACTTCTGACACGGGTTTCGCCGACCCCACGAGCAATGTGGGACGAATTTACGGGGCCATGGAAGCGATCCGGGCGTCGAGCGCCGCCGCACAAAAGGCCCACAACGTCCTTCGCGGCAAGATCGACGTCGTGATGATGAAACGCTGGCCTGGCGGCCCACCCAATTGCGGCTATCGGCTGGCGGCCAGGACGGAGACGATTACCCGTCGCAATGGCAAGACCGTGGAGAACGTGTACCACGTGCTGGAACCGGACCCGGAAACCGTGGACATTCCACGACGGGTTTATCGCATCGCTTTCGATATGGGATGGGGACGAAGCCGGATCACCAAGCACCTGAATGCTGATTCCGACTTCGTCCGACAGTTCGGCAAGGTCAGTGAGTCGCTCGTCGGCTCGATCATGACCAACACCATCTACAAGGGGCTGTACCGCTTCAACTTTCTCGCCACCGACATCCAGGACGACTGCCGGCTCATCCGCAAGAAGGACGCCGACGAAATCATCTATGTCGAAGGGTTCTGCGAATGCATCGTCGATGCTGGGATCGTTGACAAGGTCCACGCCAACGTCCAGAAGCGGAGCGAAACGGTGCTGGACCTGCGGGCAGCCAAGAAGGAGTCGGACGGCAAGCAAATCCAGCCGCTTAGTGCCGGCCTGATCTTGGTTTACCCGCTGACGGGTTTGGTCCGCTGCGCAATATGCGGGGCGGCGATGCGTCCGTCGAAGTCAGGGGCAAAGAGCAAAGATGCCGCCTGCTACTATTACTACCGGTGCCCTTGCGCCGGCGATGGCCGCTGCGAGAATAAGCTCTACCTTCGCGGCCCTTGGCTCTGGGAGGTGGTGATTGCTCGGTTCCGCGAAGTGCTGTTCCCGCTCCCCGCCACCGAGGAGTGCTCGTGCCCGCACTGGCTTCCGGAGTTGATTGCCGATGTGCGGACGGACCTGTTTGGGCGGCTCGAACAGGATCAAGATCGTCGGCCCATGCTGGAGAAGGAGTCGCAAGATATCGATAGCAAGTTGACCGGCTGGATGGAAACATTGTCCAAGTCGGACCTCTCATCGCTGGTCAGACGCAAGTCGAACAGCAGTTCAGCGTCGCGCTCCAGCGGAAGCAGCAGATCGGCGTCGAGCTGGAAATGCTGACCCACGGAACGAAGCATGTCGATGATGTGCTAGACCCCAAGGCAGCGATTGATCGGCTACAGCGACTCGATGCTGTCCTCGCGGGCAGCAACCCCTCGGATATCAACGTCGAGTTGTCGCTGCACATTGAGTCGATCTTGGTGCATCCCGACGGTACGGTTGTGATGCGGACGAATCGACTTGGCGTCTTCGAGGGCGCCGCGGAGATCCTCGCCGGTGACATTGCCGACGCTGGCGTTCTGTGTGAAAGCGATGCCGATCGTGACGGCTTCCAGATCCGTCCGCGGGCGCTTTCCCGACTACGTACCACGCGGCTGGCCGAGACGAGCAAGCTCGCCAAGGTCGACGGCGTGATCGAAGTACATGTGCAGTTGCCCGAGAAGTGGGTTGATGAGGCGATCTTCAAGATGCCGGAGTTGATCTCCTGGGCCGAAGAGCACGCCATCGACGTGGCGGAACGTCGACCAGGCCACACAATCGAGCAACTGTGTGTAGAGTTCGATAAGACGCCGCCGACGATCCGGAGTGCCTTGCGGCACGCCGCCAGGATCGACAACCGCTTCAAGGAACTGCCGCGAAAGATGGCTCGCGTCCGTTGGGACGAGGACCATGCCCTCGAAGTAGCTGCCAAGAAGGCGGAAGGTCTGGGCACGAACGAATTGGTCGAGTTCTTCGAGAAAAGCGACACGACCATTCGCAAGGCGCTGGCCCACGCGGCCAAGCTCCTCGCCCAATCGGATGATACCCCCGAGATTGACGGCTGAGATTTCAGCCAAACTCGTGGTTTTCGACCACCTGGGCAGGCAATCTGGCCCGCTCAGGTGGTTTTTTATTTAAGTTATCAGGGCATCGCGTTTTAGCGGAATTGCGTAAGTACTTATTGAATAACGGGTTGCAAGATTCAAGCCGAACAGAAAGACATTTCGTTTAACGATTATTCATGGTCATGTACATGTCGTGAAACGAAAACACTTTCTGATCCACGTGATCTTTCTCGAACTTGAGTAACTCTAATGCCCGAGAATCATGCGGACAATTTCGCATAATGGAGTGTCCACGAGTATATACGACCTTTTTCCGCAGTTTGGAGTACGAACATGACCGAAAACCAGCCCAAAGGCGTGACACAAACACGAAAGTCGAAATCGCGGAAGGAGCGGATCGTCGCCCGCATCGCCCGCCTCGTGAGGCAAGCCGGACTCTCCTATGACGACTGGCGGTATGTCTCTCGCCGGGTTCGGAGTCGCTGTGACCTTCATCCTGCCGCCAAGCCGGTGGTCGATGCCGTGGTGGCGCGAGCGCTGGGACTAACGCCAGGGCCAGCGCGTACTAACCCCTTGTTCCGGTAAGGACTTGGAGCATGTATTCATCGTTCCAACCGCAAGCGCGGCGTTTCATGGCCACGCTGTCTTTGTCGGGATGCTGCTTCAGCAGGGACAACGTGAGGCGATTCAACCAAGCGAAGTTCTCGCGAAGATGCTCATCGCGGATGCGTGACTCATCCTCGCGATACGTGACATCGAGGCACCAATGACAACTGTTCTCGATTCCCCAGTGACTACGAACCGCGTGGGCAAACTGTTTCACCTTGACGGGCAGACTGCTGATGAAATAGCGCACCTCGGCGGTCTCTTTTCCATCGCGGATGCACCAGAGAAAGGCGATCCCGATCGAGAGCAGTCCCTTCCAGTTATCGAACCCCGGCAGGCTCTTGGGAGCGGGCATCTGAATATAGGTTCGCCTCTCGATCCGGCCGTGCTTCTTTTCCACGGTGTCCCAGTCGACGAGCGCCGATCCCGCGGAAGTCCGTCTTCGTCTGTTCGTTGATATAGTCGATGGCTGCGTCGTGCAACGTTCCCTGGTTTCCCTTCAGTGCCAGGAGGTAGTCTCCTCCGCCATCAATGATCTTCTCCGCGATGGCCGTTTGTGTCCCCATCGCGTCGATGGTGATGATGGCCCCGTGGATGTCGACCAGCGACAACAGTGTGGGAATTGCCGTGATTTCGTTCGATTTCTCCGCCGTCGCCACCTGCGCGAGTGTCAGGCCAAACTCGCTCGCCCAAACGCTGACGGAATGCAAGGCCCCCAGATTCCGGCGACGATCGTGACTTCGCCGCAACGTCTTTCCGTCGATGGCCAGAGTCGGTCGCTCCACGCCCGTGGCCTCCGCGGCCGCGGCACGCAGCGCCGTCAGCCACATCGTGAAGCAGGCTTGAAAGGCATCCGGCTTCAAGGTGGCCAAAACGCGACGGAAGACATCTTTCTGGGGAATCCCATGCGGAAGGTCCAGCAGCTTCAACAAGATCTCGGACTTCATGTTGGCCCACTTGGCGATGGCCGTTGGTCCATTGGCTCCGGCAAGCACGGCCATGATTGCAATCACAACAACACTGTCCAGCGGATGCAGCAGGTTCACCGGCGACCGCGGATCTTCCAACTGCTTGAAATGCCGCAAGACCTCCTTCACATCCATCCGCACGACGACTCGCCATCGCTCATCCTCCGTCTTCAGATCGAGAACAGAAACACAAAGACGATGGTGTACCACATTACACGCAAAAGCGCAAGTCCCCTATATTGCCAAAACTACGCAGAGTGGCGCTGGCCCTGGGACTAGCCGTACTTGGCGGTGATGATCTCGGCGGCCACGCTCGTGTCGTAGCGGTTGCCCTCGACCAGGCCCTCCGCCCGCGGGGCTTCCTTCACGCCGCACTCCGGCTGGCCCTCGCAGGCGTACTTGGGAATCCGCGTCACGCGGACCTTGAGCTTGGGCCGCTCGAACTCCAGCGTTTCCTGGGCGTCGTAGCCGATCAACTTCCGCGCGCCATGCTCCGCACAGTGCTTGACTTCGTCGGGGGCTTCCAGCGTGACTTCGTAGCGGGGCAGATGCGCCGGCAGCGACTCCTCGTGGGCCTTCCGCAGCTTGTGCCGACGGCGGCTGTGCTCCGCAATGACGATCTCCGCCTCTTCCACCGCCTCGGTCAGGCCGTCCGCCGCGTCGCCCGCCTCCGGCGTGTTGCCGAAGTCGATCTGCATCTGCTGCGGGTCTTCCCGGTAACGCTCGCTGCGATTGCGGTAGGCCTGCTGCAAGAGCTTGTTGATCGTGAGCTGCTGCTCCTCGACCACTTGCTTGAGCTTCGTGATCTCGTCGCTCTGCTCCAGGACCGCCCGCGCCTGCTCGACGATGAGCGTCTGACAGGCGGCAAGATCGTTCGGAATCAGTTGCGTTTCGTTCATAGCTCTTATCATAGCAACGCTTGGGGAATGGACAAGCACACTTTGCCAAGAATTCTCCCCCAAACGAAGCCGGGGCCTTTCACGCGCGTGCTGCGCGAAGGCCCCGGCAAACAACCACCCGACGTGTCGCGACAGTGCGCCGCTTTCAGCCGGCCCGCACGTAACGCTTGCGACGCTTCACCGAGCCAATCGTCACGCCGCTGAGGAGCATGGCCAGTTCCGCGGCGTCGAGTTCCACGGCCGCCGCTTCGCCCTCCGGCCGCAGCATCTCGAACGTGCCCGACTCCAACCGCTTGTAGAACAACGCCAGGCCATCATGATCCCACCACAGCGCCTTGAGGCGGTCGCCGCGGCGGTTGACGAAGAGGAACAGGCTGCCGTCCAAGGGATCGGCCGCCAGCACGCCGCGCACCAACCCGCAGAGGCCGTCGAAACTCTTCCGCATGTCGGTCGGCCGGGCATGCAGGAAGATGCGGATATTGGGGGCGAAACTCAGCATGGGCGGGCGTCTCCAAGACGCTCGGCGTCGGCACGGACCATAAGATCGATCACCAGCCGCAGACTCTCGGCATCGCCGCTGGGCACGACCACTTGCGTGCCGCCGGGCAGTTGCACGCTGACGCCCGCCGTTGACAGCAACCGCACCGGACGGAAGCCGCTTGGCGCTTCACTGGCGGACAGCTTGGAACCAGCCGTTTGGGCGAGACGTTTTTTCCAATGATAGAACGATGGAGCCGAGACGCCTTCTTGACGGCAGAATTCGACAACCGAATGCCGGGACTTCCGAAATCTCCTCATCCGCCGCTGCCACTCTTGGACTTTGTAGCCAGGCACTAAGGATCTGTAAAACAATAACTTGGTGAATTTCCTATTGTGTTGGCTGCCGGATTGTGCGATGACATGTGGATGCAGGACGCACGGGTTATTGCCAGGATTCGGCGCAAGTTTCGGCAGTTGAAAGAGGCGCTCAACGAGCGGTCGCGGCGGTTGTGGGCAGCCAGTGAAGCCTTGGAAATCGGCTGGGGAGGCGTGACGGCGGTGGCGGATGCAACGCATATGTCGCAGACGACCATTCGCAGCGGAATCGCGGAATTGAGACTCCACGGCGGGGAAAGGCCGCGTTGCCGCCCGAACGAATCCGCGGGACTGGCGGCGGACGCCACCGGATTGCCGCGAACGACCCGCAGTTGTTGCTGGCACTGGATGCTCTGGTGGAACCGACTTCGCGAGGCACCCCGGAGTCTCCGCTGCGATGGACGATCAAGAGCACGCGCACGCTCGCCGAGGAATTGACCCGGCAAGCCCATCCGGTGAGCCACGGCACGGTAGCAAGTTTGCTGGACGAGGCGGGCTATAGCTTGCAGGCCAATCGCAAGACGCGCGAAGGCGCCTTGCATCCCGACCGCAACGCGCAGTTCGAGTACCTCAATGCCGAGATGGCGAGATTCCTGAAACGCGGCCAGCCTGCGATCTCGGTGGATACGAAAAAGAAGGAATTGGTCGGGGATTTCAAGAATGGCGGTCGGGATTGGCGTCCTCACGGGCAACCCGAACAGGTCCGCGTGCATGACTTCAAAGACCCGCTTCTCGGCAAGGCCATTCCTTACGGCGTTTACGATATCCTCAACAATCAAGGTTGGGTGAGCGTCGGCATCGATCATGACACGGCGGAGTTTGCCGTCAACACGATTCGCCGCTGGTGGAAACGGATGGGACGCCGCCGTTTCCCTCATGCCCGGGAACTGCTGGTCACTGCCGACAGCGGTGGCAGCAACAGTGCGCGTTGCCGCTTGTGGAAGGTCGCGTTGCAGCAGTTCGCGGACGAAACTCGAATGAGCATCACAGTCGCACACCTTCCTCCTGGCACAAGCAAATGGAATAAAATTGAGCACCGGCTTTTCGCGTATATCACGCAGAACTGGCGCGGCCAACCGCTGGCGAGCTTGCAGACCATTGTTGAATTGATCGGACATACTCGCACCGATGGAGGATTGGTCGTACGCGCCGAACTGGACGAAAACACCTATCCCAAAGGGATCGAGGTCTCTGACGAACAACTCGAACAAGTTCACATCAAACGACACGATTTCCACGGCGACTGGAATTACACCCTCCAGCCACGCTGAGCCAAAATTCGTCAACTTATTGTTTTACAAATCCTAAACGAGACATGGGACCTCCAATGGAAAGAGATCGTTGAGAAAAACCAATCCCCTTCAATCTACCCCTGCCGTCAAGAATGGCTTTGATCGGCGCTTACTCAAGACGGACTTGCCGCTTCCAGTCGAACCGGCAATCAGCGTATGAGGAGCATGCGCTTCCCGGGAGACAGGAAGAGTAGCTCCCCGTCGTCTTCTCGCACGCCGATAAGCAATGACCGGTTCCCCCAGCCCGCAGGCGGCTGCCATCTGGACCAAAGTTCTTGCGTTCGAATCACGCGACGCTTAGGCCGCTCAATCGAAAGGCTTACGAGACCCGGCTCAGGACGGATCGCCACCACGTTCAGGCCATACGTAGTAAGCAGTTCGGACCGCTTGCGGCTGACCTGCTCGACCGTGAGATTCGAGCTGCCCGCGAACTTGATCAGAGCGCAGTTCGGGGTGAGCACACTCGAAACCACTTTTGCCTGGAGCTGGAATTGCTGAAGTGCGTGCTTCGCTTTCGTCTCGACGGAATGAAGCCACTCGGTGTCATCGTTCGATTCAGCCTGTGGCTGTGCGTTTGAGACGACCTCTGCTATTCCCGGATACTCCCACTTCGCTGCGGTGTTTTCCAGGCCACTTTGTTTGGGTTCGGTAACAGGTTTGGACAATGCACCACCCGGCGATTCCGGTGCCGGTGGAGAATCATCCGGGCTACCGCCCCCGCCGGCATCGCCCTGCGGCGGTTCGTCGTCGATATCCGGCTTTTGCACACGCGGCACTTTGATCTTGGTGCGGTCCGTCGGCCTCTGGTATTCGATCTCAGACCACACATCCTCTTGAGCGATTCCGGTTCGGAGCGGCAGCGGGTCACGATTCTCGAAATAGCAGCGCACCAATTCACGAAGTTCGGGCCGCCCGAATACTTCCTGATACGCCCCCTCAAGCTCGGCCACCGGAGCAAACGTCGCACAGTCGCATGGGTCATCCGGCCCCCAGACGAAGACATGCGAATAGCCGCGGATGGCAATCTCGCACGCTCCCTCGCGAATGGCCCTTCGCCAGTCAGCAAGGTTAATCCGCGCACTCGCCGGGAACTGAACACCGTCCAGAATCAAGTCCGACAGGCGAGCAAGCCAGAGGTCCCGATCCAGGCGTTCGGGCGCACCAAAGACAGCTTCGTTTACGGCATGCTTTTCGAGGCGGCGAGCCAGACCTTGATGCAAGTCGCCGCCAACCCGCGACACCTGGGCGCGCGCGGAGATCGGCCTGCTGGCCGTGCTGCATACCTGGGGCCAGAACCTGATGCACCATCCCCATCTGCACTGCGTGGTCAGCGGCGGCGGGCTTTCCGCGGACGCCACGCGGTGGATCGCCTCCAAAAAACACTACTTTCTGCCGGTGAAGGTCCTCAGCCGTGTCTTCCGCAACAAGTTCCGGGGATTGTTACAGAAGGCGTTCCGCCGCGGAACACTGGAATTCTTCGGCGAACTCGAACCGCTGGCCGAACCGGCGGCCTTCCAGCGCTTCCTCACGGCTGCCACGAAACGCGGAATGGGTAGTCTACGCCAAGCGGCCTTTTCAGGATACCAGTTGCGTGCTGAAATACCTGGCCCGCTACACGCACCGCGTGGCGATTGCCAACAGTCGCTTGCTCGCCTACCGGGAACGGCAAGGTCATGTTCCGCTATAAGGATTATGCCCACCAGAGTCAGCAGCGGACGATGACGCTGGCGGCGGCCGAGTTCATCCGCCGTTTTCTGCTGCATGTTCTGCCCGACGGCTTCATGCGGATTCGCCACTATGGCTATCTGGCCAACCGTCATCGCCGCGAGAAACTGGAAACGTGTCGCCGTCTGCTCGGCGTGCGCGCACACGACCGTTGTGGCTGCCGAAAGCGAGCTACCGCCCGAACCGCCTTGCCCAGACATCGTCCCGGCGGAGTCGTCCACTCGTTGTCCGGCCTGCAAGACCGGACGGATGTGGCTGATTGAAACCTTTGAGCCGCACCCCGCGGCATCTTCTGTTCGTCCGCCTTGCCAGCCTCCGCCTTTGTTGCGAACCGACCTCGCGGGGACAGCTCATGAAGCCTGCTCGCGCAACACACACCGAACCTCATCGCTTGCGGGCGAGTCCGGGCATCCGCAGCGCTGCCGCATTGCGCCGAACAGCGCATCTCGTGCCTACCATGGCGACGACGATCTACCTGCGGCGCACGCAGACCACCACTGTGACCGATTTTCGCGCCCGCTTCAGCGCCTTTCACGCGTTTAACGCCGTTGCGAAGGCCGAGCGTCAGCATTCAATCCCCATAGCCCACGTCCACCGGCGGTTCAGTTCAATAGAATCGTAAGCGGCGTGCTTTCGGGTCAACCGGCAGGGTCAACCCGCTGATAGCACGCCGCCTACAATCCTTCATAATATGACACGTTTTTCTCGGAAAATTTACGGCGCAATCTGGCGATCTAGCCAAAGCTCGGCCAGAGCGGGCAATGCATCCATCCAAGGCCGACGATAAGTATTAGCAGCTCGGCCAAAAGGTACGAAAACCTGGCGGAATTGGCGGAGAATATGCATTTTCCGCGTTGTTAACAAAGCACTCGCAATTGATGAGAATTGCGAGTGATTGCGGGCAATTAACTACATTTTGCTACATTTTTCTGAGCTCGGCCATTAGCGGCTAAAGACCAGGGCGCGGGAACATGTGTTAAGATGTTAAGACAATTTGACCACTTAGCAGCCAATTCACCGTGCCAGTGGTAGTGTTTCTTTTAATGGGAGGGGTTGGCAACAAGCCGAAGAAGACAGTATTGGAAATCTGCCCACCGAATTGCCGGAAATCGCGGCCGAGATCGCGCAGATCCGGAAACGAACGTCGATAGTCTCCGGCCGGCAGACGCGGCCGTTTCCCCGTGAACAATGTCAATCGACAGCCGTTCCAGGTGGCGGGCGGTGGCGAGTCCGCCAAAACCGCCACCGAGGATCAAAATGCGCGTCTTTGATTCGGAAGTGCCCATCAGGTTTCTCCGCCCGATTGAAGTGGTGCCTCTTTTCATGTTGAAAGTGATCGACTGTGCTTGCCCTTCCGCACTGTGAGAATGAAGTTGTGGTTGGATTTAGGAAAATCAAAATGCTACTCCGCCGCGATGTGCTCGCCCTTTTCGGCCACCGAGCGCTTCATCAGCAGCACCAGAACGACGAGTGCCGCCGACAGGACGGCGCACAGCCAGAAGACGTCGAAGTAGGCCAGCGACGCGGCCTGCTGCTGGCGGAGGTCGTCGAGCGTCTGGACGCTCAGCTGCTGCGACCGGGCCGGGTCGCCGGTCCGCTGCAGGAAGAACTCTCGGGCCTGCTCCAGAAACGACTGGACATGGGGGTTCAGCGGGCCCAAGTCCTCGGCCAGGCGGGACAGGTGGAACTGCTCGCGCCGCTCCTGGATGGTCTGGGCCATCGAGGTGCCGACGCTGCCCCCCTCGGTGCGGAGCAGGCTGAGCAGTCCGACCGCCGCCCCGCGCAGATGCAGCGGGAGTGTACTTGTAGGCGGCCACGCTGATCGGGGCGAACAGCAGCCCCAGGCCGAGGGTCAGCAGCATCCGCGGCCAGACCACCTGCCAGGGGCTGATCTGGAGGTTCATCCGCGCCATCCAGTAGTTGCCGGCGGCCATGACCACCAGGCCGGCCGCGATCAGCCAGCGGGCGTCAACCTGCCGGCCCAGCAGGACGCCGACGACCACCATCGCGGCCAACGAGGAGACGCCCGACGGGGACATCACCAGCCCGGAGCGCAAGGGCGTCGTAGCCGAACAGCGCCTGGAGCAGCGCCGGCAGCGCGATGCTCGCGCAGTACACCACGGCGAAGGCGAAGAACATGATGACGCAGGACATGGCGAAGTTCCGCTCGCCGAGCACCCGGAAGTTGATGATCGGGCTGGCGGTCCGCATCTCCCGGACGATCAGCAAGCCCAGCCCCAGCACGAACAGGATCATGAGCGTCTGCACCCGCCCGAACGGGTCGCCCAGCCAGTCCCATTCCTGCCCCTTGCTGAGCATGATTTCCCAGCAGGACATGACCAGCACCAGCAATCCCAGGCCGATGTAGTCGAAGTTCAGCGGCTTGCGGCTGCAGCTCGGCCCGCTCCTGCTTGAGGTAGTCGGGGTCATCGACCACGGCGTACGCGGCGACCAGCGCCAACAGGCCGATCGGGACGTTGATCGAGGAAGATCCACCGCCAGTTGTAGTTGACGCACAGCCAGCCGCCCAGCGTCGGCCCGACGATCGGGCGCGATCATGGCGGCGACCCCGAACAGCGTCATGGCCGTGCCCTGCTTCTCGGGCGGGAAGGCGTCCAGCAGGACGCCCTGGCTGCACGGCTGGAGCCCGCCGCCGGCCAGCCCCTGGATCACCCGGAACAGGATCATCTGCCCCAGGCTGGTGGCGAAGCCGCACACCGCCGAGGCGAGGGTGAAGACGGCGATCGACAGCAGGAAGTAGTTGCGGCGGCCGAGGTGGGCCGACAGCCAGCCGGTGATCGGCAGGACGATGGCGTTGGCGGCCAGGTAGCTGGTGATGACCCACTCGGCGTCGGTCTGCGCGGCGGACAGGCCGCCGGCGATGTACCGCAGGGCCACGTTGGCGATCGTGGTGTCCAGGATCTCCATGAACGTGGGCACGACGACGACGCCGGCGACGACCCAGTGATTGATCGCCGGTCGGCTGACCGCGGCGGGGCTTAGTGCCATGGTACTCATGATGCGTCCTCCGGTGAGTCGAGCGGTCGGACTTGCTGCGTCGGTCGACCCTGCTCGTTCGGTCGATTCGCTTCGGGTCAGGGTTGGGGGTACTGTGGTTCGTCGTCGGCAGAGTCGCCAACGGTTGCAGGACGCTCCCCGGCGTGCGGCCCCGTGGGCGGTTCCTTGTAATACACGTAGGGCGTCACCGACAGCCCGACGAACAGCGGGGCCTTGTCCGGGTCGTAGTCGGTCAGCTCGATCCGGACCGGCAGCCGCTGGACGATCTTGACGAAGTTGCCGGTGGCGTTCTGCGGCGGCAGCAGGGAGAGCGTCTGACCGGTCCCCATGGTGAACCCGGTGATCCGGCCCTCGAACTCCCGGCGGCTGCCGTACATGTCCACCTCGCACCGCACCCGCTGGCCGATCCGCAGGTCCGCCAGTTGCGTCTCCTTGAAGTTGGCGTCGATCCAGATCTCCGTGAGCGAGCGGACGGCCATCAGGCTTTGCCCCGCCTGGACGTTGTTGCCGGGGTTGACGTTCCGGCCGGTCACCACGCCGTCGATCTCGCTGACGATGTCGCAATAGCGGAGGTTCAGCTCGGCCTGCTCCAGGTCGTGCCGCGCCTGCTCCAGTGCGACCTTGGCCTGGAGCACGAAAGGCACCTTGGGGACCAGATCCTGCGAGGATCTGGTCAATGTCCCCTTCCTTGTCGAGCCGGCGGAACTCTTCGAGGGCCTTGTTGGGCGTCAGGTCGGTGGACGCCAGCGGCAGTCCGAGCTGGGTCATCGTCTGCATGCAGTCGGCCAAGGCCGTTCGGACCGTGGAGAAGGTCTGGTTCAGGTCCGGCGGCACGTCGGTGAGGCCCTTGCCCTTTTCCGGCTGGGCGGCGAGTCCGAGGGACACCCGGGTCTGGGCGATCGCCTCCTGCACCTGAGCGAGGGTGGCTGCCGCGACCCGCAACTGCTGCTGGCGCTGGTCGTATTCCTCGCGGCTGATGGCAGACGTCGGCAACAAGCCCTCGGCGCGCTTGAAATCGGCCCGGGCGCGGTTCGAGAGTGGCCTCCTGAGTCCGCAGGGCGGCCACCTGGGACCGCAAGAGGGCGACCTGGGCATCGACCTGCTCGGAGGCGTTCTGGAGTTTCCAGCGTTGGCTGCCGAGTTGCGCCTCCAGGCCGCGGGCCTTCGACTCGGCCGCCGCCAGGTTCGCCTCCGCCGCGTGGACGGCGGTGCGCTTCAGCGCCACCTGCACCTCGAACGGTTCCTTGTCGAGCTGGACGAGCAAATCCCCCTTCTTCACGCGTTGGTTGTCGTCGACCAGCACCTTCATCACCTGGCCGGATACCCGCGGGGCCACGAAGGTCACGTGACCGTTGACGTAAGCGTCCTCGGTGCTCACCGTGTTCAGTGCCGTATTACCCACGGGACCAGGAAGTAACCGCCCACCGCCAGCGCGGCCACAGTTCCGGCCAACAGCAACCACTTTCGGTAGCGTCGTACAGGCGGCGCGGCACCGGTCGGTTGGGTCTGGGCGGCGTTAACCGGATCCTCTGTCGGTTCTGCCGGCTTAGCGGAATCCGGCAGCGCCTCGGCCAAGCCGGTCGACGCGCCGTTTTCGCTGCGTGCAAGTGCGCGATCGGGTGGAACGGACACGGTTCCGCTGGAAATGTTGGAGCCTTGAGAGTTTTTACTGCTAATTGTCTTCACGATTGAACTCCTCGTTAAGTTGGGGGGAAAAATGTTTACCTTGGACTTGACTTGTTTTCACGCGCGGCTTTCGCCTTTCGCGGCGCGGGCGCTTCGCTGGGTTGCGACCAGACTTCTTCTCGATAGACGGCCAGGTCCTCCGGCGCGGAGATTCCCAGCCGTACGGCTTTGCCCTTGACCCCTAGGACGGTGACCGCGATTTGCAGGTGCGGCACCGCCAATCGTTCGCCGGTCTTGCGGCTAAGTACGAGCATAGAGATTCCTCCTGGTTTCGTTTGTGGTCGTAAGTTCACTGCCGTCAGCAAGGGACGATCGCGCGATTTCGGCAACGATTTCTTTCGTCATGCAGTCGGCGGCAACCAATTCGGCCCCTTGGCGGTGCATGGCCGCCAGGCAGGACTTGCCTGCGTCGTCGATGAAGGCCACTCCCGTAAGGTCAACGCGGAGGATTGGTTTGCGCTGCTGGGCCAGGGTGCTCTGCCAGCACTCCTCCAGCTCCCGCAGCCAAGGCCCTGTCAAGCGCCCTTCGAGCTGGAACGTGAGGGTCTGCGGATTGTCGTGGACTGTGATTCGCAACATGGCTTGCACTTTCATCTCGCCGTGATGTGATGGATTACCACTGCCTTGCCAAGAGTTCGTTCCGACAAGCGGTACTGAACTCCTTGAGCGGGTCAATGGCTTCGACATCGCGGGCCTGGGCGGCCGCGCAATCTGATCTGCCGTTAGGTTGGGACGTCCATACAGTTCGATGATTCGATGGCAACAAGCTTCGCCCTGGCGCACAACCGCTTCCCCGGACATGAGTCGAATGCAACTCAGAATTCCGTAAAGGGCAACGAACTGATCCGGCCGTTCCAGGGAATGCGCTAATGCGTCAACCGTCAGGCGCGAAGCCTCCGTGATGAACTTCTTATACAAAGTCTCGCGCTTGCGCAGCTTCCATTCCGAATAAGCGCGCATGGTCTCAGTGCGCTGCGTGATCCAAGTCGTGGCAATCGAAGCAGCGGCGCCCACCAAGGAGCCCAGCGCCGCAGCCATTGCAGCAACTACAGTTGGATTGGTCATGGTTTGCCGTCCTCACTTGGGCGGTCGTAAAGCATGAGCCGTGCCAAGCACGTCGGATGCGTCGCGGAAAACGTGTAAAGCCAATAGCCGCAAGGAGTTGCGATGGCGAAAAGAGGAGGCGATTGCGAGCGCCTCGGAGGGAGTGTCAGGCCTGGCGCGCGAGCCGGCGCGCGCAGCGCCAGTCCGGCGCTACTCGGACCGAGAAATGCCGAGCTTCTTCATCTTCCAATACAGCAGTGAACGCTTCATTCCCAGCTTGGCGGCCGCTCCGCTGGGCCCTCCCATCACCCAGCCGGTCTCGCGAAGCGCATTAAGAATGTGGTTGCGCTCGGACTCAGCCAGTGTGAGTCCGGAACCCGACGGCACGTTGTTGGGAGCTGTCGGCTTGCTTTCGACTCTTGAATCTTGACCTTCGAACTTCGGCCTCGAATCGCGGGTCTGGAGATCGGCGAGGGGGACCTGTAGGGATGGCCCCGGCGAGAGGATGACGGTGCGCTTGATTACGTTCTGCAATTCCCTGATGTTGCCCGGCCAAGGATAATTCGCCAGCGCATCCATGACCGCTGAAGGGATGCTTTCGATCCGCCGCCCCATTCTTCGGGCAAAGCGCTGCGTGAAATGGCGGACCAGTCGCGGAATGTCGTCCGCGCCGCTCTCGCAGCGGAGGCAGCACGAGTGGGAAGACGTTCAAGCGGTAGTAGAGATCGCTGCGGAAAAGGCCATCGGCGACCATCGCGGCCAGATCGCGGTTGGTAGCCGCCACGAGTCGTACGTTGACGCGAATCGTCTTTGTGCTGCCCAGGCGCTCGAACTCCTGTTCCTGCAGCACGCGAAGCAGCTTAGGCTGCAGCTCGGGCGGAATGTCGCCGGCTTCGTCCAAGAACAACGTCCCCTGGTGCGCCAGCTCGAAACGGCCGATTTTTTGGCTGATCGCGCCAGTAAACGCGCCTTTCTCGTGGCCGAATAACTCGCTTTCCAAGAGCCCCGTGGGGATTGCAGCACAGTTGAGTTTGACGAAGGTGCGGTCGTGGCGCGGACTCAAGTCGTGCAGGGCTGCGCGATGAGCTCTTTGCCCGTGCCCGTCTCTCCGTAAATGAGGACGGTTGAATCCGTGGGGGCGACGGTCTCCACGTTCTGGAGCACGCGACGGAGGCCATCGTTTTCTCCGACGATGTCGCCAAACTCGTGCTCCGTGCGGACCTCCTCGGCCAGATACGCATTCTCCTGGGCAAGCTGATCTTTCAATGCCGCGATCTCTCGCAAGGCGGTTTCGATTTCCTGGAAAGCCAGAGCGCTTTCTACTGCAACCGCCACCTGGCTGGCCACGAGTTGCAAGAAGCCCACGTCCGCTGCGTCGTAGGCCGACGGCTGCTTGCACGCGAACACCAGTTGGCTATAGTCAAAAAGAACAGGGGACGCCTCAAGAGTGGTAAGGTTGACGGTTCTAAGTCCATCAACGCCACGTATAAAAGGTCGTCCCCTATGAAAAGAGAAGCGTATCGTTCGGTCGATGTCAAGCAGGTTTCGATTGAATCGTTGGTAGTGGATAAGCCAGCGGTGCCCGCCGTCGTTGGAATCGACGTGGCCAAGTCAGAATCGCTGGCCGTGACGCGGTGGCAAAGCGGCGATTTCGAGCGGCCATGGCGCACCAAGACTCCCGAGGAGATTCCCGTGTTGGTTGACCGATTGCGAGACTTGGCGCAAGGCCGGCCGCTGCTGATCGCCATGGAATCGACGGGCACCTACGGCGACGCCCTCCGCCAGGCGTTGACCGACGCCGGGCTCGTGGTCCACCGCGTCAGCGGCAAGGCGGTGCATGACTACGCGGAGATCTTCGATGGCGTTCCTTCCCAACACGACGGCAAGGACGCGGCGATCGTGGCGGAGTTGGCGGCGATGGGGAAGTCGTCTCCTTGGCCGTACCAACCGCCGGCGGAGTTCGACCAGGAGCTGCGCTATTGGGTCGAACGGGCCGACGCGCAGCAGCGGATTGGGATGCTGTGGCTGGGTGCCCTGGAAGCACTGTTGGCGCGGCACTGGCCGGAAGCGACGCAGTATTTGGAACTCAACTCCGAAACCTTGCTGCGAGCCCTCGCCCAGTACGGCGGCCCAGCAGCGCTGGCGGCCGATGGCGGCGCCGCCAAGCGATTGAAAGGTTGGGGCCGCAATTACCTCAAGAGCGAGAAGATCGAACGCTTTGTGGGTGCTGCGGCCAGGAGCGTCGGCGTTCGGCAGACGGCGATTGATTGTCGGCGAATGCAAGAGTATGCCGAAGCCGCATTGACGGCCAAACATGAGGTCCAGAAAGCAGCGGCAACCTTGGAGAACCTGGCCCAAAGCCACGCGATCATCGCCCGTCAGGCAGCGGTCGTGGGTTGGGCGACGGCATGCGTGCTGTGGGCGCATCTGGGCGATCCGCGGAACTACCATTGTGCCGAGGCGTACCGCAAGGCGATGGGCTTGAACCTCAAGGAACGCAGCAGCGGGCGCCACAAGGGGCAATTGAAGATCACCAAGCGCGGACCCGGCGCCGTGCGGCGTTGGCTGTTCTTTGCGGCCATGCGTCTGGTCCAGACGGCCGGGATCGCGGAATGGTATGCGGTCAAGAAGGGCCAGCGCGCAAAGGCGGCACGCGGGCGCTGGTGGCTGTGATGCGGAAGCTGGCCTTGGGCCTGCACGCATTGGGCGTGGGCGAAGAGAGTTTTGACGCGCGGCGGCTGTTTTCGCCGGCGGTCAAGCACTCTCGCCGCGCCGCGAAGCGTGCCAAGAAGGAGCAGAAGAAGCGAAAGCAGAAGGTTTGAGTGGGGCTGACGCCCCGCGGATTTTTGGAGGAATGGCAAGGTGTTCAAGGGCAGAGAAAGAACCGGCCCCGAAGGACAATCATCCCTGCGGAGCCGGTCGTGCCTTGACGCACCTTGGCCCGGATATCCCTGGCAGGTTGCGTCCCCGCAGAGCCTGCTTCCGTTTCTCCGGGCAATGAACTGTAGCATGATCAAGCGGCTCTGACGAGCCGAAACAAAGTCAATTAACCGAGGAGCAAGTCAACGTTTGACCAATCGAGCTTGGGGCTGCTCGGCCACCTTTTGGGTGCGTCCCGCGCCCGCATGGAGCGCTAAACTCAGTTTCGAGGGACCGGCAGCACCGCTTGGCGTGGAATCTCTTATAGAGCCAATTCGACGCTTGCTTCACGGCAGGACGTTTCAGGTAAGAGGTTGGAGTTATCCAAGCGCGCTACTGCACAGCCTCGCTCGAACGGGTCAAACGAAAACAATCTCCTCAACCGATCCCCACACGCTGGTGTGCGCACAACGCTTCTTCGATACAATCGAAAAAGCAGCCGTCCAACGTGTGGAAACACATCCCCAATTCCCTTCAAAAACAAGCACTTGACAAAGGAAGAAGAGCGCACCCAGCCTTCGACGCGACGTGGTTAGTGGAAGCCAGCAGAGGCTTTGAACTCCAAACGGTTGCATTCGTTCCCGGAATTCCGGCCAACGCTTTAGATCTGTCCAATTCGAAGTGATGAGCGGCTGCTGGGTCTGCCAGACCCACCCCGCTGGATCGCTTTCAACAGGGAAGGCTAGCACCGGCTGGCTCGGGAGGGGGTCCGAGGTTTTCAGGATGTGCAGACGCATCAAATTGCTCGCCTCGTCGTGCAGGACCAAAGAGAGGCCGTCGAACTGCACGACCAGGCGGAGCTGGCCCGCTAATTCCTGGACCAGCGCGGATAGATCGTGGTGCGCAACGATCGCTTCCGATACCGCGAGCAGCGCTCGGTAGTGATCGCCAGTGCCGTTCTCACGTCTGTCTAAGCGATTATTCGGCATGTAAATACTTTGGTCGGTCCTTAATCGGGAAGCAACAACGGTCCCCGTGGGTACCGGATTCGCCTGCACAGTGCACATTCTATCATTTCTCTCGGTAGCGATCATCGCAACAAATCGGCGGATGAAAGGCGGTGCGCACGGCGCAACAGGCGTCCAGATCCTTGGTTTTCAGGAAAGGTTCGTCTCCTGCAGCGGAAGTTCCGACTGCGGCCCGTCCCGAATTTCCGTCTCGCATATCGAGGACTCGAAATCTTTGCGTTTATGAGCGTTTCTCCATGACGAATCTTGTCTTTTAAAATGAATGGACAATTCGAACTCATCAAGGAGCCGTGCGCGCGAAAGAGCGACGCCACGCCTGCGATTGCATGTCTGTCGCATCGCGCGAAGAAGCTCACATTTCCGCAGGTTGCTGACCGCGTTTGGCTCGGAGGCGCGAGATCCAACGTCCCGCCTCTATGCGGCAAATGCGAAAAATGTTGTCTAAAGCCTGGACCGACGATTTTTTTCTCCACCTGCGTTACATTTTGCCGGTCTCGCGCAGATACTAGAGAGGAAGCCTCTCTTTTCTGCCTGGTACTGGGGTGCTAAGCAAGCACATGAGCCCGCGCGACGTTGAGAAATTGACATTGTATTGGACCGCAGCACAGCGGGCGGTCTCGGCGTTTCTTCGCACACTCATGCCGGATCCGGATCAGTGCCAAGACGTGTTGCAGCAGGTCGCCGTCGTAGTGGTTCGAAAATTCCATGAATTCGATCGCTCGCGCTCGTTCAACGCCTGGGTGATTGGCATCGCCAAACAGGAAGTCCTGGCATTTCGCCGGCGGCAGCACACTGATCGACTCGTGTTCAGCGACGCCATGGTGGAGCGCATCGCGGAGACCTATCAATGCGTCTTGGCCGACAAAGTCTCAGATGTGGCCGACGCCTTGGAGCACTGCGTGCAGAAGTTGGCGGGACGTGCCCGCACGGTGATCGGACTCCATTATTCCGAGGGCATGAAGACGATTGAGATCGCTCAGCGGTTGCAAATGGAGCACGGCGCTGTGCGGATGTTGCTTTCGCGGGCACGCACGGTCCTCCGCGAGTGCATCGAGCGGCAATTGGGAGGGAGTGTTAGATGTTCATGAGCCCGGCCGATCTGATTCAAGGCTATCTGGAAAACGAGCTTTCAGAGGAGACGAGCGCGGTCTTGCAGCGCTGGCTGGAGGAAGAGCCGGGGCACCTGGACCAACTGGTCATGGAGGCTTTTCTCGACAGCCAGTTGCGCAGCGTGCTCGGGGAAAGCAAGATCCGCCGGGACCTGCTCTCGCTGGCTTGCGGTGAGGACACGGCCGCATCACCGATAACGGCCGGCGTCAACGCGCCTCGCGTTGCCCGGTCCGGCACCTTTCGGCGCGGCAACGCGGTCGATGTAAGACGGTACTTTCCTTCGATTGCGGCGGTCGTTGCGGTTGCCGCGTTGTTGTTGGCGTGCCTTGTTGTGGTCGTCGGTACGATTGCGCGGCGGCCAGGCGCGGGGCAAATCGCGGCGCAGCCAAAAGTGCAGGCGCCGTCCGCGACGCTCGCGACGCAAGGCGACGGCCCGGTCGCGCAACTGAACCGCGTCGTGGGAGTGCGGTGGTCGGGCAATGCGATCGAGCCCGGCCAGCGACTGGCCGTCGGCCAGTCGCTAGCTCTCGATGCCGGCGTGCTGGAACTGACATTTGACATAGGCGCCCGGGTGGTGGTTCAGGGGCCGGCGGCCGTGAAGCTGGAATCGGCCGCAAGCTTGCTATTGGAAAAAGGCAAGCTCAGCGCTGAAATAACCGATGTTCGCGCGCCACGGCTTTCGCGTCAATACGCCGAGCGAGTCGATCATCGACCAGGGGACGGAATTTGGCGTGGAAGTCACGCCTCAAGGCAGCAGCCGCGTACATGTGTTCAAGGGGGCTGTGGATATTGCCTCGTCCGGTTCCCGTCAGGCAGCCGAGTCGCGGCGACTGCTGGAGAACAGCGGCGCGCGGGTCGAAGAGGGAAGCCGCGCCATGACCCTGCTACAGGATACGGGCGAATCGTTCATTCGTCACGTGGAAGATGCCGGTCGCGATCGGCATGTCGTGGCCTACTGGCGCTTTGAGGACCGGCCCGTGGGAGCCATAGTTCCCGACACCGGCGGCAACATCCATCAGGTATGCGCGTCAGTCGATTCGTCGTTCAACGGCAACGATCTGTATACGTATATTCCCGAGAGTCGTCCTACCTTTTCCGACCGTGTGCCGGCCGCCGGGGCGCCCCTGGCCGGATGCATCAACCGATCGTGCCTTGACACCTATTCGGCGCCTTCTTACAAAGGCTACGGCCGCGACGTTTACACGCACTCGGCATTCAGCCACGCGGCCCCCATCGACGTCCAGAGAATCACGCCGCTGGAGTGGACGATCGAGGCCTCGGTCTCGCCGCACCGCGTCGAAGGCGAGGGCTTTCCGCAGACTTTTGTAGGCCGCGATGCGACCTACGCGCCTCGCGAATTGGAAGATGCCCCGCGAGTGGCGCTGCAAATCAACACCCAACAGCGATTCGCCATCCGCTTCGCCGACGTTCAAGCACGGTTCCACGAGGCAGTGGCCCAGAAGGTTCCCGTCGAATTCGACCATTGGTACCACTTGGCCGCCGCGAGCGACGGCCGGCGGTTGCGGTTGTACGTCGATTGCCTGGACGGTCGCGGCTATCAAGAGTGCGCGTCCAATGCATTGCCCGACGACGGCCGCACTGCGCTAGGCAAAGGGGAAGACATCGGTGAGTGGACCATTGGCCGCGGACATGTCGGCAAGGTGCCGGGCGAATGGTTCCACGGCTTGATCGACGAGGTCCGCATCAGCGACGTGGCACGGAAGCCGGAGGACTTTCTCTTCAGCCTGCGGGCCAGCGAGACGGCGACGACCTCGCCAGCGACGAGGAAATGAGATTTTGATATCTGAACTTAGGAGTTGAGGCTACGCTTCACTGGGAGTTTGTCATGAAAACTTTTCGAAATTGTGTCCGCTTCTTCAACATTGGCGAGCATTTTATGAAAGCTCGACTGATTGTCTTGTTCGCCGCTGTGAGCGTCGTGGCCGTCGGCAGCCCCTTGTGGGCAGACTGGACCGGCACCAACAGCACCGCTTGGAACGACGCGGGCAACTGGGGCGGCGCGTTCCCAGGTGGAGGGGGTGCCGCCAATGTAAACACCGTCTCGCCCAACATCGCGACCATCACGGCCGATAGCCTCTTTTCACCGAACAGTATTTATATTGGGAGCGGCGCACAGATCAACCATACCGCCGGAAGCTTATCGACCGGCAGTGGCTGGTCAAGCGTGGGCGTCTGGAACAATTCCGGAATCTACAACCTGGCGGACACAACCGGAACCGGTGGCATGTTTACAGGTTACGGCCAAGGTTCGGGGAATCTTACCCTGGGCGGCATGCTGAGTCTCGGTGGCGGTTTGTTCAATTGGGTGGCTACCGGCGGCACTGGCACGATCAACGTCAATACGACGGGCACGTTGGCTCTCACGGAGGGCCCTGGCAACTGGTGGGGAACGTCTCTGGTTGTCGGCGGGGTGGCTGGCACCGGCATTTTCAACTTGGACAACGGCACGGTCACATCCACAAACGAAACTATCGTGATAGGTAATAGCGACGGCAGCGGTAGTCCGGCGGGCAACGGGACCCTAAACATGTCCGGCGGCCGCATCAACGCGCCGGCGCTGCTATCGCGCAGAACGGCGGCGCCGGCAACTTGAACCTTGTAGGCGGAAGCGTGAACGTGGCGGGACAGGTAAATATCGGCAACGGCGTCGATAGCAGTATCAACGCGGTTGCCAACGGAACGCTGAATATGTCCGGCGGCCTCTTCAACCAAACGAACGCTAACCAATCCATTACGGTCGGCAGCGGCGGCGGCCTCGGCGCCCTCAATCTTTCTAGCGGCACCATCAACGTAAGCGGAGACGCCAACTTCGGTAACGGCGGCACGGGTGCGTCTGCAGCGTCCAGCGGCACACTCAACATGTCCGGCGGTGTGCTCAACGTGGCCGGGAACTTGAGGTTCGGTGCTGCGCTGGGCTGGTTTAATGGTCAGCACGCTAGCGGCACCGGCGTCATGAACCTCACTGGGGGTACGATTAACGCCAACTATGTAGGCATTGCCAACAATCCGCAATGGGACGGCGACCAGTCATCCGGTACCAGCACGCTCGGCACCGGCGCGGTGCTGAACTCCAAGACATGGGTCAACGTTGGTGCGATGGGCAATGGATCTGCACAATTGACGATCAATGGAGCGGTCAATGTCAACACCGCCAATGCCGGCGGCGGCCTGTCGGTCGCCGATGGCGAGAACGTCCAGGGAACTGTGACGATCAACCCCGGCGCGAAGGTCGGAATCGAGAACAACGGACAGATCGCGTATAGCACAAATACGACGTATGCCAGCCAAACCGGAGTTATTAATCAGATCGGTGGCAGCGTGGACTTCTACAGCGACTCGGGCGCGACGGTTGGCGGAACTGGCTTCCTGAATATGGAAAGCCAGAGTACTGGCGGTAGTTTCACCTACAACCTCAACGGCGGCACCCTCCAAGTGCCTAAGATCGCCTATTCCAACGGCGGATGGGGCAGTGCAAACTTCAGCTTCAACGGCGGTACCTTGAAGGCCACTGGCAACCAAAGCTCGTTCCTGGATCTCGGTAACCAGTATTGGACTCACGTGAATGTTCAGAGTGGCGGGGCGATCATCGACGACAGCGGATATAGCATCGGCATCGCTCAGAACCTGGGGGACGGTGGCGGCGGTGGTGGCTTGACCAAGCTCGGCAGTGGTGTGCTGACCTTGACCGGCAACAACGGCTACACTGGCGGGACGACGATCAACGGCGGCACCTTGAACATCAATGCCGACGCGGCCCTAGGCGCGGCACCGGCTCGCCCGCCGCGAACGTCACGTTCACGCACAACGGCACGCTGCAATTCGGCGCGAACAATATTTCGCTCAACGCCAACCGGACCATCGTTCTCAACGGCAACACGGTCGCGTTGGACACCGCTGGCAACGCGCAGGCGACGATCGCCGGGTCGATTGTTGAACGGCACGGGGTCGGGCTCGATCGCCACTGCGAGCAATGGCATAGTGACGCTCAGCGGATCGAGCAACTATACGGGCGCGACCACGGTCAACATCGGCACGTTGAATTTAGTCTCCGGCACGCTCGGCGCGACGGCTGTCAGCATTGGTCCCAACGGTGCTCTGGCCGCCTCCGGCACCGCCGGCATCGGCGGGAACGTGGCCACCACGGGCGCCGGCGCCGCCATCAATATGCAGGGCGGCGGCACCGGCGTACTCTCGATCGCCGGCAACCTGAACCTGGCTGCCAGCTCGGTCCTCGGCTTCCAACTCGGTTCCTCGGCCGGCGCCACCGATCTGATTGCCGTTGCCGGCTCGCTGTCGGCCGCGGCCGGCCACGAGGTCGTCAACCTCGCCACGCCGAGCCTTGTATCGGGCAGCTACACGCTGCTCACGGCCGCCGCAGGCGGCCTGACCGCGGGCGGGACCGACTTCACCCTCGGTTCCCTGCCCAGCGCGCGGCGCGTTCGCCTTGAACAACTCGACCACCGGCGCACTCGTCCTGTCCGTGACGGCCAACCCCACTCCCGCGACGGCGTACTGGTCGGGAGCAATCGGCGGCAACTTCAACTGGAACGGGGGCAGCGGCGCCCACACAAACTGGGCCACCGATATTTCGGGCGGGACGGACACCGGGCAGATTCCCGGTCCAATTACCAACGTCTTCTTTACGGCCAACAATGCGGCTCCGAGTTCGGGAAGCAACTTGACCACGGCGCTGGACCTCAACTATTCGATCAACAGCCTGACGTTTGCTGTATCCGGCGCCAGCAGCGGAATTACTTCCGTGGTCGTCAACCCCAACGGACATAGCCTGACCATGGGGACCGGCGGCGTGACATTGGACGTTCTCGTTCAACGGCCAGCGCCACGATCGGCGCCGGGTCGATCATTCTGGCGGGCAGTCAAAGTTGGGCAAACAACAATTCCAGCAAGAGCTTGATGGTCAATGCAAACGTCGCGCCCGCGGCGAGTGTCGGCCCGACGACCTTGACCTTGAATGGCACCGACGTGGGCGGAATCTCGCTGAACGGATCATTCGGCGACGCCGCGTTCTCGCCATTGTCACTGGTCTTCAATCAGGCCGGCGTGACACAGCTCAACGGCTCTAATACCTTCACCGGCGGCGTAACGATCAGCAGCGGCACGGTGCAATTAGGCAATGCCGCGGCCCTGAACGCGGCCAGTCCCAGCGCGGTCACCTTCGGGTCCGGCTCGTACATCGCCGCTGACCTGCAGCTTAACGGCAACAGCGTCACCGTATCGGCGCTGAACGCCAACGACTATACGGTGACAGCTACCGTGGAAAACGGCGCTGTCGCGCCCGCCGCCTTGACCGTGAACAACACGGGAAGCAGCAGCTACAACGGTGTTCTGCAGGATGGCGGCAGCGGCAGCTTGACGCTCACCAAGTCGGGAACAGGGACCCTCTACTTGACCGGAATGGCCAACACCTATACCGGCGGGACCAACCTGAACGGCGGCGTTCTGAACTTTGTCTCGGGAGCGCTGCCGTTTTCGGGCATTCGTTTCCACGGCGCGACTCTGCAATGGGCCAGTGGCAATGCGGACGACGTTTCCGCGGGCATTTCGCCCATCGCCGCGGGGCAAGCCGCCATTCTCGATACCCATGGCAACTACGTTTCGTTCGCATCCTCGCTTAGCGGCAGCGGCGGCTTGACCAAGACCGGCGGCGGTGCGCTGACGCTCTTGAACAGCAATAGCTACTCCGGCGCGACGACCGTCAACGGCGGCACGCTGCAGATCGACAACGGCGGCAGCGTCGCTACGACAGGCTCCGGCAACATCGTCATTGGCGGCGCGGGGCCTTGGCGCTGGACCGCGGCGACATCTACTCCCTGCTCAACAGCCTTAGCGGCGCCGGCACGCTGTATCAAATCGGCTCCGGCACGGTGTCTCTCGTCGGAAACAACACCGGCGTGGGCATTACGGTTGAAAGCGGCGCGGTGACGCTTGCCGGAAACAACAATACCGGACTGGGACACATCACCGTGACCGGCGCTGGAGGCGCTGAATGTTGCCGGCAGCGCCTCGACGACGCAAAGCCTGGACATCGCCACGCAGAGCGGCGACTCCGCCGTAGTGAACATACTGCCCGGCAGCTCGCTAAGCGGCGCTTTTATTGGCGCGGGTGAGGCGTCGGGCGGTACTGGCACGATTAACATGACCGGAGGAACGGTCAACACGAACGGCAACGAACTTCACGTGGGTACCACAACCGGCGCCCTCGGCGTAATGAATATGAGCGGCGGCGTGCTCAATGTGTCCAGCACTGGCGCCGGCAACGCACCTTATCTGGACATCGCGGTCATTTATCCAAGCGGCAATGTCTCCGGCGTATTCAACATGAGCGGCGGCTCCATCCATGTGGCCGGCGCCATGTCGATCGGAACGTTCACTGACAATCAAGGCACGCTCAGCGTCAGCGGCGGCACGATACAGGCGGACCACATCAACGTCGGCTCCGACGGCATCGGCACGATGACGCTCACCGGCGGCGTGGTGACGGGAAGTCGCGTGACGATGGGTGAATACGGAACGGGGAACGGCACTTTGAATCTGCAAGGCGGCTTGGTGGCAACGGGCGAAGTTTCTGCCTACACTGGCTCGGGCGCGTTCAACTTCTCCGGCGGGACGTTGGAGAACTCGCCGGCCGGCTATCTCCACGTTTACATGCCCGTCAATCTCAGCGGTCCAGGCACCGTGGTCCTCCAGCCCAGCGCGACCGGGGAGTTTTACTCGGCGGCGCCGATCAGTGGCGGCGGCAGCCTCTATCTGACCGGCGGCGGCACGCTGACCCTTAGCGGCAGCGATACTTACACCGGCGGCACGAATGTTTTCGCTGGAGAGTTGATTGTAACCTCGCCCCAGGGGATCCAAGACGGCAGCAATCTCTTCGTCGGCTCCGCCGGATCCTTCTTCGCTCCGCCGGTGCCGTCGTTCGCCGGCGGAGCGAGCCTCGCATCCGCCGCTCCCGTGCCGGAACCGGGTACTCTGGCCCTGCTGTCCGCAGGCGCCGCGGCAACACTCGCGGTTCTGCGGCGGCGGAAGAGGCGTGGTCTACGCTGTAACAACAACTAACGGTAACAACTAGGGAGCACATCAGGGGCCGATTGCCCACCGAATTCGACCGGACGACGAGGCGGCTGCCGATGCTTCGAGCTTGATCATCGGCAACGTCTCGGCGTTCGGGAGAATTCGATCCTGTCTCGTCAAATATGGCGCGTCGTAAAAATCGAGTTGGCACATTCTACGATCGTGCTGGACACCGTGTGCTCGGATTTGAGGCCCTCGAACCGCGGCGCCTCTTGTCGGCATATAACTGGCAGAGCGTACCGATCGGCGGCGGTGGATTCGTCACCGGAATTATCTATAGCCCCACGGTGCCCAATCTGGTCTACGCCAGGACAAACGTCGGCGGCGCATACCGCTGGAATCAGGGGCTCGGGCCAATGGATGCCGCTGTTCGACTTTCTTCCGTACAATGATCCGGTGCTCTTAGACGGTGACGGCGTCGAGAGCATGGCAATCGATCCCAACAATGCGACCCGCGTCTATGCCGCGGTCGGCATCTACACGTGGCAGGGCCAGAGCGCCATCTTCCGTTCGTCGGATGAGGGACAGACCTGGCAGCGCACCAATCTGCCCTTCGGATTGGGAGGTAACCAGGATGGCCGCTCTGACGGCGAGCGGCTGATGGTCGATCCCAACGACAGCGCCATCCTGTTCCTGGGCACGAACCAGAACGGGTTGTGGAAAAGCACCGATTACGGCGTCACCTGGAACCAGGTGACCAGTTTTCCGGTCACCACGACCAGCAATGGCGTGGGGCTGAACTTCGTGCAATTCATCAAGAGCAGCGGCGCCGCTGGCTCGCCTACGCCCACTGTCTATGTCGGGGTTTCTCAGACCGGCAACAACCTCTACCGCAGCACCGATGGCGGGGCAACCTGGCAAAATGTCTCTAATCCGGCCCTCGATGCGACCCAAATGCCGCAGCACGCGGCATTGGATTCCGACGGAAGCATGTACGTGACCTTCGGCAATTCACCCGGGCCGGGCGGCATGGGGAATTCCAACGGCACTCTCGATGGATCAGTCTGGAAACTACAGACGAATACTGGAGCCTGGACTAACGTTACACCCAATACGTACGGTCAGGGCGGGTTCAGCGGGGTCTCGGTGGACGCCGAGCACCCGGGCACCCTGGTGATAACAACCCTGGACCGCTGGTGGCCCGCCGACGACATTTATCGCTCGACGAATGGCGGCGCCTCGTGGACCTCGCTGCGCAATACGGACGACAATCCCTGGCCTCAAGGATGGACCGACACGATCCAGTGGGATGGGGGCTCGGGCGGAATAGGTTGGCCCGGGAATATCCAGATTGATCCGTTCAATTCCAATCACGCGATGGTCGCTTACGGCGGCGGCATCATGGGCACTTTCGACCTGGCCAACGCCGATTCGAGCTTGGCTACGCAATGGGGCCCCTTCGTCAATAACCTCGAGGAAGTGGCGACAACCGCACTGGTCAGCCCCGCCAGCGGAGCGCCGCTGCTGACCGCCGCGGGCGATGTCGGCGGATATCGCTTCACGGACCCATCCACTCTCGGTACCGAATACACCGTCATGTCCGGCACGAACCAGGACATCGACTATGCCGAAAGCAACCCCAACCTGCTGGTCCGATGCGGCGACGCATCGCCTTACATCGTCTATTCGACCGACAATGGCGCCACCTGGACCGCGTTCTCCTCGCTGCCCTCAGGAACCATCACCGGCGGCGGCAAGTTGGCACTTTCGGCCGATGGTTCTCGAGTGGTTTGGGATCCTTCCGGCAGCGCCGTCATGTCCTATGCAACGTGGAACGGCAGCAGTTGGAGCAGTTGGACGACCTCCTCCTGGAGCGGATCGGCGGATGTCAACCCGATATCGGACCGCGTCAACCCGAACTACTTCTATGTTCTCGACGGACAGAAGGTGTATGCCAGCAGCGATGGCGGGGCAACGTGGACGCTCAAGACATCGTCCGCGCCCTACGGAACCCTGCAGGCCAACTACACTGCGGAAGGCGATCTTTGGATTACCGCCGGCAGTAGCGGCTTGTGGCATTCGACGGACCATGGCGCCACTTGGACCCAAGTGGCCAGCTCCACGGTGACCAACGCCATTGACCTCAGCTTCGGCAAAGCGGCGACCGGCAAGACCTATCCGGCCATCTACCTCGGCGGCAGCGCCAACGGCACGACCGGCCTCTTCCGCAGCGATGATAGCGGGACCACGTGGGTAAGCATCAGCGATGCGCAGGACCAGGTGGTGGGCGCCCTGGCGGGCGACAAGAATGTGTATGGCCGGGTGTACGTGGCCGCTCGCGGTCTGCTTGTGGGCGAGATTCAGTCCACCGCTCCGTCGGTCGCGGCCGCCGCTACCTTCACCCCGGCCATCGGGACCACGGCGAGCCTCAGCGTGCTGGGTTCGGATGCTGGTGGCGAGGCCAACCTGACCTATACCTGGCGCACGACGAACTGGCCCCCCTGTGCGACCCACCCCAGCTTCTCGGTCAACGGAACCAACGCGGCGAAGAACACCACCGTCACGTTCTCTCAGGCCGGCTACTACAGCTTTCAGGTCACCATTAAGGATGCCCAGGAAAACTTCATCGACAGTTCCGTCGGCGTGACGCTGAATTCCGCCCAGGTTCTGACCAGCATTGCGGTGAGCCCGTCCAGTTCGTCCGTCGCGATCGGCGTCGCCCGACAGTTCACGGCTATGGCGTACGACCAGTTCGGTCAGCCGATGGCGGAGCAGCCGACCTTTAGCTGGAACGTACTCTCCGGCGGTGGATCGATCAACAGTTCGGGTCTGTACACGGCCCCCGGCGCGGCCGGTTTGGCCGCCGTGCAGGCAAGTTGCGGTGCGATCAGCGGTTCGACCACCGTGACCATAAGTACGCTCTCCACGCCGACGGTAGCGATGCCCGCGGCCGCTCTCCCGGGCACGGTGACCGGGATGGCTGCGAGCCTGACGGTGCTAGGAGCGGACGTGAGTTGCGGCGAAGCGGGGTCACTTACACATGGTCGGCCACGGGTCCGGCGTCCGTGAGCTTCACTGCCAATGGGACCAATGCCGCCAAGTTCACCGAGGCTGCTTTCAGCAAGCCAGGCACCTACACGATCCAGGTCGCGATCGCTAATGGCGGCGGGCGTTCTGTGACTAGTTCGGTGACCGTGCCCGTCTCGATTGGCACGTTTGGCGGCACCGATGCGGATATCGGCTCGCCGAGTCCGTCGGGGTCGACGAGCTATGATTCCAGCACCAACACGTATTCGGTTTCCGGTGGCAGCGGCAGCAGCGGCATCGAAGGCGCCTCCGACCAATTCCACTTCTTTTCCAAGAGCGTCTCCGGCGACGCAACGCTTATCGCTCGCGTTGCCAGTTTGCAGAACACCAATTCCTACGCAAAAGCGGGCGTGATGTTCCGCGATACCACAGCCGCCAATGCGAAGTTCGTCTCGATGGTGATCACGCGCAATTGGTCCTTCAACTTCCAGTGGCGCAGCAGCACGGGAGGAAACAGCAGCACCACGGAGTTCGGGTGGTCCTTCCAACCTCCGGAATGGGTGAAGTTGGTCCGCAGCGGCAACAGCTTCACGGCTTTCTATGCCACGACCTCCGCGACTCCCACCGCTTCCGATTGGATCCAGATTGGCACGGCCGAGACGATTGCGATGAATACGACCGCTCAGGCCGGCATGGCCGTCACCAGCGATGTCACCGGGATTCTATGCACCGGCGCCTTCAGCGGACTTCAACTTACTCAGGCTACAACTCCAACGGTCGCGACCGCCGCGGCGGCCGCGCCCAGCCCGGCCACCGGCACAAACACGGCCCTGAGCGTTTTGGGCTCCGACGCCGGCGGCGAATCCGGTCTATCGTATACTTGGAGCACTTTGAATGTCCCGACCGGCGCCACGGTGACGTTTACCGCCAATGGAACGAACGCCGCCAAGGCCACCGCTGCCACGTTCAGCCAGCCGGGGGTCTATAACCTGGAAGCAACGATCGCCAATCTGGCCGGCAATAGCGTGACCAGCACGGTGAGCGTCACGGTGAACCAGACGGCGGCCAGCATCGCCGTCAGTCCCGTTGGCGCAACGCTTGCCCCCAATGGCCAAAAGCAGTTTTCGGCCGTGGTTTACGACCAGTTCGGCACTGCGTTCTCTCCGTCAGGCATCGTTTGGTCCAGCTCCAACAGCAACCTCGGCTCGATCAACGCCTCTTCGGGGCTTTTCACCGCCGGCAATCTGCAAGGCACGGCCACGGTCACTGCCACCATCGGCACGGTGAGCGGTTCCGCTACGGTCGCGGTGAGCACGCTGCCCGCGCCGACCGCCTGGTATCCCCTCGACAATAGTACGACCGCAACCGACGCGTCGGGCAACGGCCGCGCGGGCACTCTCGTGGGCTACCCAAGCTGGACAACGGGCGAGTCCGGCGGGGCCATGACTTTCAACGGTGCGTCGCAATACGTCACCCTGCCCGCCCTGAACCTCAATAGCAACACAGTCACCATCAGCGGCTGGATCAAGCGCAACGGCGCGCCCAGCGACTATACGGGCGTGGTCTTCTATCGCAACGGCAGCGGGACCGCCTCCGGGATCAGCCTACGGTCCAGCGGCGCGCTCTCGTATAGCTGGAACGACAGCTCCTCGACCTATAATTGGTCGTCGGGGATAACCGTTCCCGATGGCGTGTGGACGTTTGTGGCGCTGGCCATCACCTCCAGCAAGGCCACGATGTATATGCAGCCGGCGGGCACGGCCATGCAGTCGGCCGTCAACAACGTGTCCAATGCTACCCAGGCTTTCAGCGGCGTCAGCGATATTGGTCAGGACCCGCTGGGCAGCCGGTTCTTCAACGGCAGCCTGGACGACGTCCGGATTTACAGTTCGAGCCTCTCCGCGGCGCAAATCACCCAACTGGCCGACTCCTACTTCCCGCCCACGGTCAGTACTCCCGCGTCCGCCAGTCCGGGCACGGTGACGGGCACGACTACGGCGCTTTCGGTGCAGGGCGCGTCGAGCGTCAACCTGCCGCTGAGCTATACATGGTCCGCGATCGGCACTCCGCCCGCGCCGGTGACGTTCAGCGTCAATCAAACGAATGCGGCCAAATCGACCGTCGCCACGTTCAGCAAGGCCGGCGAGTATGCGCTGGGCGTGACGATTGTCGATACTTACGGGCAGTATGCAATCAGCAACGTCAACGTAACGGTTAGCCAGACGCAGACGAGCATTGCCGTCGTTTTGGCCGCGAACCAACTAGCCACAACCGGCACGGAGCAGTTTGCCGCTACCGCTTACGACCAGTTCAATAACCCGATGGTCAATCAGCCGACCTTCGCTTGGAGCGTCCTCGGCGACGGACTGATCGATGCCAGCGGCAACTATCAGCCACCGTATGCAACGATAGCCGGATCACCTGTCGTCCGCGCGATGTCCGGCAGTGTGACTGGACAGACGACGGCGACGTATCCCGGTATCGCCCAATGGAACTCAGCGGGAAGCGGTTCGTGGGCCGGCGGCAGTTGGGGCGGCGCGGTCTCGGCGGCCGCGGTTTCGCCGCCGGGGCTTCGCGCCGTGGCGGGCGACTACGCCCAATTCGCTGCGTCCGGCGGGACCATCTCTCTAGCCGGCGTCAGCCCAAGTCTTGCCGGCATCTCCTTTGGGAGCACCGGCAGCTATACGCTGTCCGGCGGCGCAATGACGCTCAGCAATGGAGCAACTCCGGCCACGATCTTCGTGTCCAGCGGCAATCATGCGATCTTGACGCCCGTGACTCTGCTGAGCAACCTCAACGTCACGGTTTCGGCGAACAGCCTATTGACGATTTCAAGCGGCGTCAGCGGCAGCGGCGAGTCGCTGACTCTCAATGGGCCGGGCAAGTTGGTCATAGGCGGAAATAATAGTTTTAGTGGCGCGACGGTTTTGTCCGGCACGCTCGTCATCGCCGGCCCGAATGCCTTGCCGAGCGGCGCAAACCTCGCTGTCGGTGCAAATGTTGGCAGTCTGTTTTCCGCGGCAACGGCGGCGCCGAACGCGAGTTTTCCAACAACGATCGCGTTCGCATCGATTGTCGCGCCAGTAGCTAACGGGCTCGGGGCGGACGTCGCCAAAGGAGGTCCTCCGCCGCCACTGCGTCCCGCGCGTCCCGCGGCCACGTCTGTTTCGTCCGCGACGGATCGTTTCAGCGGTACTTCGCCGGCTACGCATGGCTTGGACAGCAGCCGCGCGGCCCACGCAGCGGCGATCGAGGCAGTCGTGGTTCGACGTGCCGGCCGCTGCCGCGAGTTGGCCCAGCTATTCGCAAGCTGCCATGACTACCGTCGGTCAAAAAGACAGTTGCTCGGCTGCCCTAAAGGCCCTGGACGCCGTGCTGGTCGCCTATTCTCAAGAATGATTATAATAAGCAGCAAAGGCGTGCCACGTTTCACCCCTCGGCACGGAGCGGGCCGCCGAGTTAGTTTACCGATGGATTTGATTCAGCCACGGCTCGGCCCGCTGTTTTCCAGACAATCCCCTTCGGAGAAGTTCCATGACGATTCGATCAAAACATTCCCTCCTTGCCGTGCTATGCGGGCTATTGTTCTTCGCCGCATTCAGTTCTGACGGCCGCGCTCAACCGCCGAGGCGCGGGTTTGGCGGACCGATCGTGCTCAACGAGGACGACGTGCCCGCGTTTGCCGATCCTCCCCGCGGCTTCGACGCCAAGCGGGAAGGCATCCCGCACGGCAAATTGGAGATGGTAAGCTACGATTCGAAATCCGTCGGCAGTACTCGCAAGATGCAGGTCTTCACGCCGCCCGGCTACTCGCCGTCCTCCCCAATCGCAAGCGGCAAGAAGTATCCGGTGCTTTATCTCTTGCATGGCATCGGCGGCGACGAGACGGAGTGGCAGCGCTTCGCCACACCTAACGTCCTCTTGGACAACCTGATTGCCGACGGCAAGGCGGTGCCAATGATTATCGTGATGCCTAATGGCCGGGGCAAAAGGACGACCGCGCACAAGGGAATGTGTACGGCGCCTCGGCGGCCTTCGCGGCCTTCGAACAAGACCTGCTGAAGGACGTGATCCCCACGATCGAATCACGCTACTCGGTGCAAGCAGACCGCGAACACCGGCGCTTGCCGGCCTGTCGATGGGCGCGGGACAGTCGCTCGACTTCGGACTGCCACACCTGGACACCTTCGCCTGGATCGGCTCGTTCTCCGCCGCGCCCAACACGAAGCCTGCGAAAGAGCTCGTGCCCGATCCCGCGGCCGCCAAGGCCCAACTCAAGCTGCTCTACATTTCGTGCGGCAAGCGAGACGGCTTGATACGGATCAGCCAAGGAGTCCACGCTTACCTTCGGGACAACAAGGTTCCGCATGTCTGGAACGTTGACGGCAACGCCCACGATCCTACCCACTGGAAAAACAATTTGTATCACTTCGCGCAACGGATCTTTCGCTGATAGCCGATTCCCCGGCCGCGCAAAATACATAGCTTAAGAGCATGACGATGCCGAAACACAACCTCTGCCTGGCGTTTTTCGCGGTGTTGCCGTTGGCCGCCGCCAGCGCCCGGTCGAACGACGACGTGGGGACTTCCGTCCAACAACGAGTCGATCGCCTCGTGGGCGCAATGAGCCTGGAAGAAAAGGTAGGCCAGACCGTCATGGAGATTCGGCCGGTGCCGCGCCTGGAAGTCGCCGGTTATGATTGGTGGAACGAATGTCTTCACGGCGTGGGACGCGCCGGCACGGCGACGGTATTTCCGCAAGCGATCGGCTTGGCGGCGACATGGGACGAGCCGCTGATGCACGAGGTGGCATCCGCGATTTCCGACGAGGCCCGCGCCAAGCATCACGAGTTCCTCCGCCTGGCCGCTACTAAAATCGCATCGGAGCGGCCGGACTCGCTCTGGAAAATGCAGAAGTTCGACAACTGGTATGCGCAGTGCTCGTGCCCTTATCGGTACCACGGCCTGACCTTCTGGTCGCCGAACATCAACATCTTCCGTGATCCGCGCTGGGGCCGCGGCCAGGAAACCTATGGCGAAGACCCCTATCTGACGGGCCGCATGGCCGTGGCCTTCATCCGCGGCCTGCAAGGCGACGATCCTTGGTACCTGAAGCTGGCCGCCACGGCCAAGCACTTCGCCGCGCATAGCGGACCCGAATCGTTGCGGCACGGCTTCGACGCGCGGATCAGCGAAAGAGACCTTCGCGAGACCTACTTGCCGGCCTTTCGCATGGCGGTCAAGGAAGGCAAGGTGGCGTCCGTCATGGGCGCCTATAATCGGGTCAACGGCGCGCCCGCCTGCGCCAACCGTCGTCTGCTCACGGACATTCTGCGAAAAGAATGGGGCTTCACCGGCGTGGTCGTCAGCGACGTTGACGCCGTCATCGACGTGTGCCAGGGGCACCATTTCGCCCAAAGTCTCGAAGAGGCCGCCGCGCTGTCCGTCAGGGCGGGCTGCGATCTGAATGGCGGCCCCTGCTACAACAAGCTCACGGCCGCGGTGAAGCAGGGATTGGTTGGCGAGGCGGAGATTGGCGTCGCCGTGCGACGGAACCTTACGCTTCTTTCGCGGCTGGGCATTTTCGATCCGCCCGGAAAGGCTTCTTACACCCGAATTCCCATTTCGGTGGTCGATTGTCCGCGACACCGGGCACTGGCCGTGCAGGCGGCTCGCGAGAGCATCGTGTTGCTGAAGAACGAGAACCAATGCCTGCCGCTGCGCAAGGATTTGCGGCGGATCGCCGTGATCGGGCCCAATGCGGACGATCCGGAAGTCCTATTGGGAAACTACAACGGCACGCCGTCGGCCTCGGTGACGCCGCTCGCCGGCATCCGGAGTAAAGTCGGCACTGCCGCGCAAATCGATTACCTCCGCGGCTGCGATTTGTCCCGGCCGGGAATCGACCGGAACGCCGTGGAACTCGCCCGTCGCGCTGATGCGGTCGTGATGGTGATGGGCATCAGCCGCCGGCTGGAAGGCGAAGAGATGCCGGTCAACGTGCCCGGTTTCTCCGGCGGCGACCGCACCCGCCTGGACCTGCCGGGTAGCCAGGAGGAGTTGCTCAAAGCGGTGCAGGCTACGGGCAAGCCGGTGGTGCTCGTGTTGCTGAATGGCAGTGCGCTGGCGATCCCCTGGCCCAGTCCCACGTTGCGGCGATCGTGGAGAGTTGGTACGGCGGCGAGGAAGCTGGGACGGCCCTGGCCGACGTCCTTTTCGGCGATTACAATCCCGCTGGCCGCCTGCCGGTCACGTTCTACCAGAGCGTCACTGATCTACCGCCTTTCGAAGATTACGCCATGGCCGGTTGAACTTACCGCTACTTTGCCAAGGAAGTGCTTTATCCCTTCGGCTACGGTCTGAGCTATACGAAGTTCGCTTACAGCCATCTTACGATCGCGCCAAGCGCCACTCGGGCCGATAAGAACGTCACGGTTGACGTTGACGTCACCAATGCCGGGCCGCGCGACGGCGAAGACGTGGCGCAACTCTACCTGTCTGCCCGACACACGTCGGTCCCTGAGCCGATTCGCCAGCTTCAGGG
Source organism: uncultured Planctomycetia bacterium (assembly GCA_963707295.1). GTDB lineage: Bacteria > Planctomycetota > Planctomycetia > Pirellulales > Thermoguttaceae > JANXQG01. Next base: position 566,431 of record CAVPPL010000004.1, on the reverse strand, counting down.
TTTCCGCCGCGTGCGGCTGAAAGCGGGCCAGACGCAACACCTGAGCTTTGCCTTGACGCCCTACCAGCTTTCGCTCATCAACGCCGGCGGTCAGCGAGTCGTCGAGCCGGGCGAGTTCCATATCACCGTGGGTGGGGGCCAGATGCACGTCGAAAGCATTGCCAAATCACAGACCAGCGACGCGGTCGAAGGTGAACTTCGCATCCTGGGCGACCTCGTAAAGATTGTCGATCGATGAATCCTAACCCAAACATGCAACGGAGGAACACAATAATGCGCACATTAATCATCTGCCTGGCGTCTGTGGTCTTTGGGCAGCAAGTGCCGGCCGCGCCTGAAACTTGGAAGGCCGAGCCGACACTTCGGGAGGCCGCGGGCCACAAACTGCTTATCGGCGCCGCCATCAATTCGTTCAGCCTGCGCAGGCCCGAGCTCGCCGCGCGATCGGTGCGCAGTTCTCCTGCGTGACGGCGGAAAACGAGATGAAGCCCGCCTCGTTGCAGCGCGGCAAAGGGTCATTCTCCTTTGTGCAGGCCGATCAAATCGTCGACTTCGCTAGGGCCCACAGCATGGAGGTCATCGGGCACAATCTCTGCTGGCACAGCCAGTCCCCGCGGTGGTTGTTCCAGGACGATAGTGGGAGCCCGCTCCCGCGGGACGCGGCGCTGGCGAACCTCAAGGCGCATATCGAGGCCGTCGTCAAGCACTTCAAGGGGAAGGTGAAAGGCTGGGATGTCGTGAACGAGGCGGTGAACGACGGCCCAGCGCCTATCTGCGAAACACGCCGGCCCGCCGCGCCATCGGCGACGATTTCGTGGTCAAGGCGTTCGAGTTCGCCCATCAGGCCGATCCGAACGCGGAATTGTACTACAACGACTACAACATCGAAATCGGTGGCAAGCGCGACCGGGCGCTGCGACTCATTCGTCAACTGAAGTCAGCGGGCGTGCGGATCGACGGCGTAGGCATTCAGGGACACTGGGCCCTCCAGTCGCCCAGCCTCGCGGAAATCGAGCGGGGCATCCGGGCGTTCGCCGACGAGGGCGTAAAGGTCATGATCACGGAACTGGACATTGATGTGCTCCCGCGCGGCGCGGCTTTGGGGCCGACGTGGGCGCGACGGAGAACCAGGGCCGCGATCCCTACCGCGCGGGATTGCCCGACGCGGTGCAGCAGAAGCTGGCGGACCGCTACGCCGCGCTCTTCGCCTTGTTTATGCGGTATCCGCAGGTCACCCGCGTGACGCTTTGGGGCGTCAGCGACGGCAGTTCGTGGCTGAACGGCTTCCCCGTCCGCGGCCGCACCAATTATCCCCTGCTGTTTGACCGGCAGTTGCGGCCCAAACCCGCCTTCGCCGCAGTAATCAAGGCGCTACAATCGGCCAAGACCGCTGATGGCGCCGCCAAAGCGAACCGAAGCATTCAGTTCGCACCATTGTCACTTCAGAATTAATTGTCAAGCATTGTTAAACCACCTGTTACACACTGAGAAAGTACCATTATGAAAACTGTAGTTTTTAGTCTCGTGCTCCTGGCCGCCGCTGTGGCCGTGGCGCAAACCGATCAGCCCGCGGCGGAGGATTTCAAGCCGTCGTCGCTCAATCAGCAGGGCAAGCAATATCCTCAGGTCAATTCCGAAAGGCGCGTCCGTGCCCGGGTCGTCGCGCCGCAGGCCAAGAGCGTCATGCTCGATCTCGGCGGTGTACGCTATCCGCTGAAGAAGGGCGAGGGCGACGCCTGGACCGGCGACTCGGCCCCGCAGGACGAAGGTTTCCACTACTACCAAGTTTGGATCGATGACGCCAAGGTCCCGGACCCCGGAAGTCTGTACTTTTATGGCGCCAGTCGCTGGGGCAGCGGCGTGGAAGTGCCCGCGCATGACCAGGACTTCTACGCGCTCAAGAACGTGCCGCACGGCGAGTTGCGGCAGGTCCTTTACCATTCCAATACGGCCAACGCCGATCTCCGCTGCTTCGTCTACACTCCGCCGGGTTACGAAAAGGAGCAGGCCCGCCGCTATCCGGTGTTGTATCTGCAACACGGCGGCGGAGAGGACGAAACCGGCTGGGGCGGCCAGGGTCACGCCGGTCTGATCATGGACAACCTGATTGCCGAAGGCAAGGCCCGGCCCTTCATCATCGTCATGGCCAATAGCTATGTCCCCGGCGCTGGCGGACCCGGTCGCGGGCCCGGACGCGGCGCGGCGGCGCCCGGCGGCGCTCCGGCTGGACGCGGCGGCGCACCCGGGCAACGGCCCGGCGGACGAATGAACTTCGACTTTAGCGGCTTCCGGCGGGTCCTCCTGGACGATCTGATTCCCTATATCGACGCCAACTATCGCACGCTTGCCGATCAACCGCATCGCGCGATGGCGGGCCTTTCCATGGGCGGCATGCAGACGAAGCAGATCACGCTGGCCAACCTGGACAAGTTCTCCCATATTGGACTCTTCAGCGGCGGCAACATCGCGCCGGCAGACATTCCCGATATGGACGCGAACAAGCAGAAGGTCAAATAGTATTCGTCAGCTATGGCAGCCGGGAGAACCGTGCCGGTCCTGCCGCCGGCAGGAGCAGTCTCGAATCGGCCAAGGCCGGCATCGAGTCGCTCCAGCAAGCTGGCATCAAGAGCGTTTTCTACGTATCGCCCGACACGGCACACGAGTGGCAGACCTGGCGGCGAAGCTTGCATGAATTCGCACCGCTATTGTTCCAAGACGCAGATTCTAGCGGGGCGGCCACTCCCGTTGCATCCGCGCCGCGGCTTCCTCTCCGGCCCCGGCAGCCGCGCATGGCGTCATCCGCATCAAGGCCGGCTCCTCCACGCCATTTAAGGATGCCGCCGGCAACGTCTGGGAGGCCGAACGCGGCTTCGAGGGCGGGCAGGTCATCGAGCGCGCGGACCTGGACATCGCCAACACCAAGAACCCGGGGCTTTACCGCTCGGAACATTACTCGATGGACTCCTTCTCCTGCGAAGTTCCCAACGGCAAGTACCTCGTCAAGCTGCACTTTGCCGAGACCTTCGAGGGCATCAGCGGCGAGGGTCAGCGGGTCTTCTCCTACAAGGTCCAGGACCGCGAGTTCAAGGATTTCGACGTTTGGAAAAAGGCCGGCGGGGCCAACCGGGCCTATGTCGAGACGGTGCCCGTGGAAGTCACCGACGGCAAGCTCAAGATCACTTTCACCAGCAACATCGAGAACCCCCAGATCAACGCGATTGAGATTGCGCCGCAAGCTGCGGCCGAGACGAAGACCCCGGTTGGCGCGGTGCCGCTGCTGCAAATCGACGCGGGCAAAGTTACCGGCATGGTAAGCCCCAAGCTGTACGGCCTGATGACGGAAGAAATCAACTTCTCTTACGAGGGCGGTCTTTACGGAGAGTTGATTCGTAACCGGACGTTCAAGGCGAGCACCCAGAATCCCCTTGGCTGGAGCGCCGTCGGCGACGCGAAGATTACGCTTGATTCGAGCCAGCCGCTCAACTCCGCGTTAAACGTGAGTCTGAAGCTGGACACGAGCAAGGCCACGGAAGCTTCGCCCGTCGGAATCGCCAACGGCGGCTATTGGGGAATCCCCGTCCGCCCGAACACGACATACCACGCCTCGTTTTATGCCCGCGGCGAACATTTTTCCGGCCCGCTGCTTGTTTCTCTGGAAAACGCGAGCGGCGGAACGGTCTTCGCCAGCAAGGACGTTCCCAAGGTTTCCTCGGCGTGGACAAAGTATGAAGTGACGTTGACAACCGCAAACGCGGAAGTCTCCAAGAATAATCGCTTGGTGATTTCCACGAAACAACAGGGAGGCCAATCCAGCGAGCAAGGCGCGGTGTGGTTCCAAAATGTCTCGCTCTTCCCGCCCACGTACAAGAATCGCCCGAACGGCAACCGCCCCGACATCATGCAGTTGCTGGCGGACATGCAGCCCAAGTTCCTGCGTTTCCCCGGCGGCAATTATCTCGAAGGCAACTCCATCAATGAGCGTTTCAACTGGAAGGAAACCATCGGCGACGTTGCGCAGCGTCCCGGCCACCGCAGCCCGTGGGGTTATTGGTCCACCGATGGCTTGGGGCTGATGGAATACTTGCAGTGGTGCGAGGATCTGGACATGGAGCCGCTGCTGGCGGTTTTTGCCGGCTATTCGCTGCGGCGCGGCAGTGCATCGAGCCCGGTCCGCAACTCGCGCCCTACGTGCAGGAAGCGCTCGACGAAATCGAGTATGTCATCGGCGACGCGAACACGAAATGGGGCGCGCAGCGCGCGAAGGACGGCCATCCCGCGCCGTTCACGCTGCACTACGTCGAGATCGGCAACGAAGACTGGTTCGACCGGTCGCGGCAGTTACGACGGACGCTTCGCGCAATTCTTCGACGCCATCAAGGCGAAATATCCGCAGCTGCAAATCATCGCCACGACGCCAAGGTGCCAAGTCGCGCGTGCCGGATTTGGTGGACGAGCATTATTACCGTTCGCAGGAAGAAATGCAGGCGCAGTCGCTGGAATACGACAAGTACTCGCGCGCGAACAAGACGAAGATTTTCGTCGGCGAATGGGCCACGCGCGTCGGTTCGCCTACGCCCAACATGGCCGGAGCGCTCGGCGACGCGGCGTGGATGACCTGCATGGAACGCAATTCGGACATCGTGCTCCTGTCCTGCTATGCTCCGCTTTTCGTCAACGTCAGCCAACTCAACGGGCCGAACCGTTCCATGCAATGGACCACGGACCTCATCGGCTACGACGCGCTGACGAGCTACGGCTCGCCCTCCTATTATGCCCAGAAGATGTTCAGCACGATGCACGGCGACGAGATCCTCGCGACCGATTCACGGAATATTCCCATCCGCCAGTGGCAGCCGCGGTCGATGCGCGGCAGGACGGTCCCGGCGCGGCAAATGCGGGACGTCTTCTTTGCGCCACGCGCGACAGCAAGAGCGGGATCATTTATCTGAAAGTCGTGAACGCGGCCGGGACGGCGCAGCCGATCCGTATTCACGTCAGCGGCGCGGCAAAGGTGGAACCGGAAGGCGAATTGGTTTCGCTGGCTGCCGGCAGTCTCGATGACACGAATTCCCTGGAGCACCCCGGAGAAATCGTTCCGCATACGGAGACGGCTTCCGGGCTGAGCGCCGATTTCACGCGCGAATTCCCGCCGTATTCCATCACGGTCTTGAAACTGAAGACAAAATAAGTGATTTGAACCGTCAAGCCCTCAAGCAATCGATGCGGAAGTTTCTTTTGTTCGCGACACTGACGTGCGCAGCGTGCTGCACTGGGGTCCCGTGGCGCGGGACCGGCGGCGGCTGCGCCGGCGGGCCATTCCGCAGCTTCCGCGGCGACGAAGCGCTCTGGACCGCCGACAACGGCAATGGCACCTACTCCAATCCCTTGTTCTACGAGGAGTTCGAAGACCCCGACCCCATCCGCGTCGGCGAGGACTACTACCTCGCCGGCACCACGATGCACATGAATCCCGCCGTGCAGTTCATGCATTCCAAGGACCTGGTGAACTGGGAACTTGCCGGCTACTGCATGGATCAGCTCGACTTCGGCCCGGCGTTCCGGCTTGAAGGCGGCGAACATTTACGGCCGCGGCATCTGGGCGCCGTGCATCCGCTATCACAACGGCATGTTCTATGTCTTCTCCAACGTCAACGGCGCGGGCCTGCTGGTCTTTCGCTCCAAGTCGATTCACGGCCCTTGGGAGCGCAACCAACTGCCCGGAAGGCACGATCTGTCGGTCCTCTTCGATGACGACCTCAATAAGATCTTCATCATCTCCGGCGGCGGCAGCCCGTATCCGATCGAGGAACTGGCGCCGGACCTCAAGTCGTTCGTACCGGCCAAGCGGCATCAACTGTCCGTGCCGCCGGGCCAGAGAATGGGCGAAGGCCACCACCTCTACAAGATCAACGGCAAGTATTACGACGTTTCCGCCATGCCGGGCGGCCCGGTCGATCAGATGGTCGCCCGTGCCGATTCCATTGACGGCCCCTGGACGGTCGACGGCCATGGTTGAGGGCGAATCGCTGGGCGTGACCGCCGCGGCGCCCGTGCGCGCCAAGCCAATGACCGCGGCCTGTGGCTGCATCAAGGCGGCATGTGGATACTCCCTCGGGCGAATGGTGGAGCATCATCATGTCGGACCACGGCAGCGCCGGCCGCATGGTTTCGCTGGTCCCCATCACTTGGGACAATGGCTTTCCCCTTATCGGCCTGCCGGGCAATCTCCGCAAGGCACCCAATACCTGGATCAAGCCGGACACCGGCTATATTCAGGAACCCAAGCCGGCGTTTATCCACGACGACAACTTCGATCGCGGCAAGCTTAATCCGCTTATGGCAGTGGAATCACGTGCCCGACGACACGAAGTGGTCGCTGACCGAGAAGCCCGGCGTGCTGCGGCTCCATTCCCTGCCGGCCGCCAACTTCTATACCGCCCGCAACAGCCTCTGCCAGCGGCCGCCCGGACCGGAGTCGATCATGACGGTCGAACTGGACACCTCCGGTTTGCAGCCGGGCGACAACGCGGGCTTGGCACTCCTGAGCAATCCCTACGCCTGGATTGGCGTGGTGAAAACCGACGAGGGCACGAAGCTGCAGATGTTCACCGCCGGCGGCGGACGCGGCGGGCGGCGTGGAGCGCTGCCCCGGCCAGTAACGCAACGACTGGTTCGACGAGTCCTCCGAATCACCTTTGGCTCCGCGTCGCCTGCAACTTCGACACGGATCGGGCCATCTTCAGTTGGAGCGCCGATGGCAAGCAATTCACGCCGCTGGGCAACTCCGTTCGCCATGACTTTCCAGCTTCAGACCTTCCAAGGCGTGCGTCCCGCGTTGTTCAACTTCAACACTGCCGGCCAGCCCGGCGGCTATGCCGACTTCGACAACTACACCGTCGAGGAGCCGCGTGCCCGCGGCATCGAACGCGAAATTCCCGTGGGCAAGACCATCACGCTGACCAGCGGCGACGACAGCAGTTTGCTGGTCTCCCGAGAAGACGACATGTCGCTCGGCAGCGTCCATCCTATGTCACCACAGGCCGGGATGGTCAATCACAGATTTCAGGTCGTCGATCTTGGTAAGGGGCGAGTGGCGCTCAAGGCGACCAATCGCCGCTTCCTTTCGGTCGGCGCCGGCGGCGCCGTAATGCTCAAAGATCTCGCCGGCGCCGTGCCCGGAGATGCCGAGACGTTCCAGTGGATTAACCTCATGCGCGGCGACACGATACTCATGTCGCTTGTCAACCACCGCTATTTGGCCACCAAACCCGACAACGCCGGTCCCGTCACGGCGACCGCGACCGGACCGACCCCCGCCCGCAAAGATGGTGCGTGCTTCAAGTGGAAAGCCGTTGAATGAAACTAGCAACATGAAAAAGCATTTAGGTTCACTCGCGATCCTGCTGGCTATCACAACGGCGAGCAGTACCGCTTTCGGGCAGCGACACTATAAAAGTTTCATCGTCTCCACGTATGCCATCCAAGGCACCGTCCAGGGACTGATGAGCGGCTCTCCGGACCCGAAACAGTCATGGGCCGCGCTGACGCGCAATCTCAAGGTTGACAAAATCTACCTCGAGGTCATGCGCAACCACACGCTGGTGGACGAACGAGGTTTGGAAAAGCTAAAGAAGTTCTACCAGGACCAGGGCGTAGAAGTCTGCGGCGGCCTGGCGTACAGCATCAGCGAAGCCAATGGTTATCAGGGCTTCGATTACGCCGATCCGGAGAATCGCGAGTTCGCTCGAAAGGCCGCGGAAATGGCCGCCCGGCATTTCGACGAAATCCTGCTCGACGACTACTTCTTCTTCGATCGCAAAACGGATTACGACATCAAGGCTAAGGGCGACAAATCGTGGACGCAATATCGCCTGGAAACCATGCGCGAGGTCACCGAGAACCTCATCGTTAAGCCGGCCAAGGCGGTCAATCCCAAGTGCAAGGTCATCGTCAAGATGGCCAACTGGTATGACCAATACGCCGGCATGGGCAATGACACGGAAAAAGTCCCGCTGCATTGCCGACGGCATGTTCTCCGGCACGGAATCGCGTCTTTGGGTCGGCCAGGAACAGCACCTCCAGCCGTACCTGAGTTACGACATCATGCGGTTCATGGACAACCTCAAGCCGGGCGTTAACAAAGGCGGCTGGGTCGACCAAGGCGGCGCCAACCCCATTGATCGCTACTCCGAGCAACTCCTGGACACCGTGTTTGCGCGCTGCCCGGAGATGTGCTGCTTCAACTACTCCGGCATGCTCGGCGGCGCATCCGGCCCAATGCCACGTCCAATCGCACCTGGGCCGACCAACCCACCAGCCTCAACCTCGCGGAAATTCAGAAAACCGTTCCGAATGGCGGCAATCCCACCTTCGCCGACATCGCCGCCTACACGCTCGGCCAAGCCGACAAGGTGCTCGACCAAGTCGGCAAGCCGGCCGGCATGAAAACCTACACGCCCTATCACGCCACCGGCGAAGAGTTCCTCCACGATTACCTCGGCATGATCGGCCTGCCGATGGACATCCTGCCGCATTTCCCCACCGATGCCGATATGGTGCTCCTCACCGAGCAGGCCAAATCCGATCCAAATATCATTGGCAAAATTCAAAGACCAGCTCGAAGCCGGCAAATCCGTCTGCGTCACCTCCGGATTCCTGCGCGCCATGAAGGGCAAAGGCATCGAAGACATCTGCGAAGTTGAAACGACCGGCGTCACGGTGCCGGTGCGGCAGCTTCACGTTCGCCGGCGGACCCGGGCGCGCCGTTCGGGGCGGTCGCGGTGGCCGGCGGCTTCGTCCCGTCCGAAGCCCCGCGCGACATCCTCATTCCCGAAATCAAGTACTTCAACATCCTGACCCACGACGCTTGGGGCGACGCACTGGGCATTTCCCCGGGCGGCACGACCTTTCCCATCGTCCTCTCGTGCGATTATTCCAAGGGCAAATTCTACGTCCTGACCATCCCCAACGATCCCGCCGATCTCTACGCCCTTCCCCCGAGCGTCCTTGCAGTGATCCGCGCCGCGCTGGGTTCCGCCGAGCCGATTCGCATTGACAGCGCCCCAGCGCAGGTGGCGCCTGTTCCGCTACGACAACAATGCCTTCATCGTACAGAACTATCTGCCGACGGCGGCGGAAGTGACCGTCTCCATTGCCGGCAGGGTCGCGCAGATTCACGACCTGATAACCGGCAAAGAACTCACGCCTGCGCCGGCGGCCGAAGATGGATTTGGCGGCCGCGGCAGATTCGCTGGCCGCGGCTCGTTTGTTCCGCCGCGAACCTCCTTCACGTTCACCGTACTGCCCCACTCCTATATGGCCTTCGCCACCAAGTAAACCCAACCCATAAATCCAGAGGAGCGTAGACATGCGGAGGCCCGTTTTCGCAACGTTGTTTTGTGCCGTGAGCACGTTCCTGAGTACCGTTCGAGGCGACGACGAAGTGGTGTCCAACAAGATCGCCCTGGCGATGACGCCGTTCGAATTGACGGACGTGCGATTGCTGGACGGGCCGTTCAAGACGGCGCAGGAGACCGACCGGGCATGGCTGATGCGAATTGATCCGGAGCGGCTGCTGCACAACTTCCGCGCTACGGCCGGACTGCCCTCCTCCGCCCGACCGTATGGTGGCTGGGAGGCCTCGGGCTGCGAACTCCGGGGGCACACTCTGGGACATTATCTTACGGCCTGCGCGAGGATGTTCGCTGCAACCGGCGATATCAAGTTGAAGCGGCGGGTCGATCGCATCGTCGCTGAGCTGGCCGAGTGCCAGGCGGCGATGCCCGACAAGGGATTCCACAAGGGGTTCCTGTCAGCGTATCCCGAGTCGCTGTTCGACCGAGCCGACGCGGCAAAGCCGGTTTGGGCGCCGTACTACACGCTACACAAGATTTTCGCGGGGCTGTTGGACGCGCATCATTTCTGCGAAAATGCCCAGGCGCTCGTCGTCCTGCGGGAGATGGCTGACTGGCTCGACCGGCGATTCGGCCGCATGAGTCGCGAGGCGCAGCAAAAAGCCTTGGGCAACGAACATGGCGGCATGGCCGAGTCGCTGGCCGAAGTCTACGCCAGGACCGGCGAACCGCGCGATCTGAAACTGGCCGAGGCGTTCCGGCACGACGCGGTCTTCCTTCCCGCCACCGCCGGCCGGGACCAACTGACCGGACTGCACGCCAATACGCAGTTTCCCAAGTTCATCGGCTATGAGCGGATCTTCGAGTTGACCGGCGAACCCGAGTACCACGCGGCAGCCCGCAATTTCTGGACGTTCGTCACCCGCGACCGTTCATTCGCGATTGGCGGCAACAGCACGCACGAGCACTTCTTCTCTGTCGACAAGTGGGAAGATCAGATGCGGACGCCCATCGGTCCGGAGACGTGCAACACCTACAACATGCTCAAGCTCACGGCGCGGCTGGCCATGGTCGAGCCGTCGGCCGCTATGGCCGACTTCTACGAGCGGGCCCTGCTCAATCACATTCGCTCGTCGCAACATCCGGGCGACGGGAATTTCGTCTATTATACGTCCCTGCGGCCCGGCTCGTACAGGAACTATTCGGGCGAGGAGCACGACTTCTGGTGCTGCGTGGGCACGGGCATGGAGAACCCGGCCCGCTACACTGAGGCGATTTATGGCCACGCTCGCGGGCGGATCTACGTGAACCAATTCATCGCCTCGGAAGTCGTGGCGCGCGGCTTGGGGTTGACCCTGCGGCAGGAAACCCAGTTTCCTGCCGAACCGCGGAGCAAACTTGCATTGAAGCTGACCGCGCCGCAGGAGTTCACTCTGGCGATTCGCAAGCCGGCATGGATAAACGAAAAAACGCTGCGCGTAGCGATCGACGGCGCCGCGTCGAACCTATGCGCCCTCCTCCAACGGCTACATCGAATTGAAGCGTTCCTGGAACGATGGCGACAAGATTGAGATCGAACTGCCCATGCGGCTCTCGGTCGAGCCGCTGCCGAAAAGCGCGAAGTTTGTCGCGATCCTTTATGGGCCGGTTGTGCTGGCCGGCAAGCTCGGGCGCCAGGGCTTGACCGACGCCGATTTCCACGGCCAGAGCATCGCGCTGGCGAAGGTGACGCGGCTGCCGCAGACGCCCGCGATCATCGCCGCCTCGGCCGCGGACGTGCTCAAGAGGATCGAGCCGGTGGCAGGCCGCTCGCTGGAGTTCCGCTTGCAAGGCTTGATTCCCGGCGGCGATTGCACGTTGGTGCCGTTCGCCACGTTGCACGACGAGCGCTATGTGATCTATTGGCCGCTGTTTGCCGACGAAGCGGCGTGGAAGAAATAGCGGCAACGCATTGTTGCCGACAACTTCTTGACAATTTGCAATATGAAAAACCAATCCGTTTCACGCCATCGAGAATGAGAGGTTAAACCACCCATGCACAAGAAAATGAATGTGAGAACGGCCGTGTTGGCCGTTGCCGTATTGTTTTGCACTGTCACCTTGGCTCAAGACAAGAACACGTACCCAATTGCGGACGGAATGTACAAGCCAAGCTACGAATCGCTCAAACAGTACAAGTGCCCCGACTGGTTCCGCGACGCCAAGTTCGGCATCTGGGCCCATTGGGGTCCGCAGGCCGTGCCCATGGACGGCGACTGGTACGCTTGCGGCATGTATGAACAAGGCAGCGGCCATTATAAGTACCATCTGGCCCATTACGGGCACCCGTCGAAATTCGGCTACAAGGACATCATCCAACTATGGAAGGCAGAGAAATGGGACCCCGACCGCCTCATGCAGCTTTACAAGAAGGCCGGCGCGAAGTATTTCGTCAGCATGGGGTCGCACCACGACGATTTCTTCCTCTGGAACTCGAAGCTGCACAAGTGGAACGCGGTCAACATGGGCCCGAAGCGCGACGTGGTGGGCGATTGGCAAAAGGCGGCCAAGAAATATGGCCTGAAGTTCGGCGTTTCCGAGCACCTGGCGCCAGCTTCACCTGGTTCCAGTCGAGCCATCGCGCGGACAGGACCGGTCCGCTGGCCGGCGTTCCCTACGACGGCGCCGACCCGCAGTACGAGGATCTATATCATTTCCCTGCCAAACCCGGCGATCGGGGCTGGTACAGTAACGATCCGCGCTGGCAGCAACAGTGGTACAACGAGATCAAGGAACTGGTCGATAACTACCATCCCGACCTGCTCTACTCGGACGGCCCCGTGCCGTTCGGCAACGAGGCCGGGCTGAGCATGATCGCCCATCTGTATAACAGCAGCGCCGCCCGCAACGGTGGCCTGGCCTACGCAGTTTACAACTGCAAGCAGAAGTCTGACGGCCGCTGGGTCCAAGACCTCGAGCGCGGCGTCATGGCCGGGATCGACCCGAACCCCTGGCAGACCGACACCTCAATCGGCGACTGGTTTTATAACCGCAACTGGAAATTCCGCCCGGTGAACTGGGTCATCGACATGCTCGTGGACAACGTGAGCAAGAACGGCAATCTGCTCCTCAACGTCGTGCAGCGGCCCGACGGCTCGCTCGATCCGGAAGTCGAGCAGATGCTTCAGCAGCTTGCCGACTGGAACGCGGTCCACGGCGAGGCGATCCACGGCAGCCGCCCCTGGCTGATCTGCGGCGAGGGCCCGGCCTTGACTCGGAGGAACCGGGGCTTCAACGAGAATTACAGCTATTCGGCCCAGGACATCCGCTTCACTACCAAGGGCAGCACGCTCTACGCCATCGCGCTGGGCTGGCCGGCCGACGGCAAGCTGGTTGTCCACTCGCTGGCGAAGCCGGCCGACGACGGCGGTGTCATTTACGACGTGAGCCTCTTGGGCTACGACGGCAAAATCCAATGGCAGCAGACCGCCGACGGACTGGTGGTAACCTTGCCGGAGAAGAAGGTCTCGCCATACACCTGCGGCCTGAAGATCACGGGCGCCGACTTGAAGCCAGCCCAGCCGGCAAGCGCTTTCAAGCAGATCAGGCCGGGCACGCCCGCGCCGCGCCGGCGTCTGCAACGGCGCATGGCGTCATCCGCATCAAGGCTGGCTCTTCCACACCGTTCAAGGATTCCGCCGGCAACGTCTGGGAGGCGGAACGGGGATTCGAGGGCGGCCAGGTCATCGAGCGTGCCGAACTGGAAATCGCCAACACCAAGGAACCGGGGCTTTATCGCTCCGAACACTACTCGATGGACTCCTTCTCCTGCGATGTTCCCAACGGCAAGTACGTCGTCAAGCTCCATTTTGCCGAGACTTTCGAGGGCATCAGCGGCGAGGGCCAGCGGGTCTTCTCCTTCAAGGTTCAGGGGCACGAGTTCAAGGACTTCGACGTCTGGAAGAAGGCCGGCGGCGCGAACCGGGCCTATGTCGAGACGGTGCCCGTGGAAGTCACCGACGGCAAGCTCAAGATCATCTTCACCAGCAACATCGAGAACCCCCAGATCAACGCGATTGAAATTGTCGCGCAGACTACGCCAACGCCGGCGACGCCGGCCCCCGCGAAAGATCAGGGCGTCATCCGCATCAAGGCTGGCTCCTCTGCGTTTTCGCCGGAGGCATCGCGCCGCCGGCGCGTCCTGCTGGACAGCAATTGGCGGTTTTATCGCGGCGAAGTCCCCGGCAGTCCAACGGCCTCCCAGGGGACGCCTATCACCCGCTGGCGCTGGATCGTGGCGGATGACAAACCCAACGCAGCGAAGATGGCCGCCCCCGGACTTGATACCAGTGGTGGCGGCTGGAAGGATGCGGCAACTGGCGATGACGTTTTTCATGGCAGGGTCGGCTCAGCCTGGTTCCGCACAGCTTTGCCGGAAGGCAAAGGATCGGGTTACGTCTTGCACTTCGAAGGCGTCAACGACAACGCCACGGTCTACCTGAACGGCCGGCGACTTGGGCACCACGAAGGCTGGAATGATCCTTTCGACGTCGATCTTGCTCCGGCTTGGAAGGAAACCGGGGTGAACGAATTGGCCATCCTGGTCGAAAACACTGCCGGGGCGGGCGGTATTACGGCGCCAGTCAGTTTAGAACACGCTGAAGCTGGGGTGGTGACTGGCCCGGCGGGCAAGGACTACGACGACCATGCCTGGCGCAGTCGTCCATTTGCCGCACGACTTCATTGTTGAGGGCGCGTTCAGCCCCCAGGCCGACGCCAGCCATGGCTCGCTGCCGACGACGACGGGCTGGTACCGCTTGAACTTCGACGTGCCGGCCGCGGACCAAGGCAAGTCGCTCTGGATCGATTTTGACGGCATATACCGTGACAGCAAAGTCTGGTTGAACGGCCACTTTCTCGGCCGGCACGCCAGCGGCTACACGGGCTTCCGTTACGATGTCGCGCCCTACGTCAATTACGGCGGACTCAACACGCTGGCCGTACATGTAGACCCTCGGCACTTCGAGGGCTGGTGGTACGAAGGCGGTGGCATTTATCGTCACGTCTGGCTGAATGTCGCCGATCCAGTCCATCTCGCGCCGTGGGGAACGTTCGTGTCCGCACAGCTTCCCGAGCCGAAACCTTCGCACTCCATCGAGCCGGCCCAACTGACGATCAAGACAACCATCGTCAACACGACGGCTGCCGATGCCGCAATCACGCTGGTCTCACGAGTTTTGGATGCGGCGGGACATGACGTCGCGACCGTCTCCACGCCCGTCACCGTGCCCGCCGGGAAGGAGTTGGAAACTTCGCAGGCGACGGCCGTGTCAAGTCCGAACTTGTGGTCGCCTGAGACGCCCAATCTTTACCGCTTGCTCACGTCCGTCCAGCAGGATGGGCAAGAGATCGACGCCGACTCGACTCGCTTCGGCATTCGCACCATCCGCTTTGACGCCGATAAGGGCTTCTTCCTCAACGGCAAGCCGGTGAAAATCCAGGGCACGTGCAATCACCAGGATTTCGCCGGGGTAGGAATTGGCGTGCCCGACACGTTGCAGTATTGGCGCGTGCAGAAGCTTCAAGGATATGGGCGCGAACGCCTGGCGCATGTCCCATAACCCGCCAACGCCCGCACTACTGGACGCCTGCGATGAGCTGGGCATGCTCGTCATGGATGAAAACCGAAAGGTCGGCGATTCGCGAACAAAACCTCGCTGACGTTGCCAGCATGGTCCGCCGCGATCGCAACCATCCCGAGCATCATCATTTGGTCGATGTGCAATGAGGAATGGGGAACCCAGGGCACGCCGAGGGCGACGCGCATCTTCAGCCACATGATGGATACGGTCCGTAAGCACGATACTACGCGCCCGGTCATCAGTTGCCATGAACGGCGATACGAAGACCTGGGGCAAGGGGTTCTCCACGGTGGAAGACCTTCATAGGCTGCAATTACGGCAGTGGACGCGACTACGACCGCTTCCACGCGGCTTTCCCTAAGCAACCGATCTACGGCAGCGAGACGGCCAGCACGCTGACTACGCGCGGCGAGTATGCCAATGACCGGCGACGGACCTTTGTCACCTCGTACAACATGACCGACGCGACTTGGAAACCGATCGCCGACCGGCCGTGGATGTTCGGCAGTTTCGCCTGGACCGGCTTCGATTACAAAGGCGAGCCGACGCCCTACAGCTGGCCGTGCATCAACTCGCACTTCGGCATCCTGGACATGTGCGGCTTTCCCAAGGACAACTATTACTACTACCTGTCCTGGTGGAAGCCGAACCCGGTGCTGCATCTCATGCCGCACTGGAATTGGCCCGGCAAGGAAGGGCAGGAGATCCGCGTCGTCGCGTTCAGCAATGCGGGCGCGTAGAGCTTTTTCTTAACGGCCATAGTCTCGGCGCAAGGGAGATGCCCCGCAACGAGCACTTGGAATGGCGCGTGAAATACGCGCCCGGCAAGCTCTCGGCGAAGGGCTACGACGCCGCGGGGCAGGTGATGGCCACGGACGCGGTGGAGACGACCGGCCCGGCAGCCGCGTCCGCGCTCAACACTGAGCGGCCGGTGCTTCTGGCCGACGGCGAGGACCTTGCGCCGGTGAAGGTGGAAGTCTTGGACGCCCAGGACCGGGTCGTACCGACGGCCGATGACCGGGTGACCTTCCAGGTGACCGGCGCGGGAGCGTGGCGGGAGTGGGCAACGGCAATCCGAGCGATCATGATCCCGATCAGGCGAGCTTTCGCCACGCCTTCAATGGCCTGTGCATGGTCGTATTGCGAGCCGGTGAAGTGCCTGGCGAAATTCATCTGAGCGCAACCGCCCCGGGATTGAAGCCTGCCCGACTGGACCTGAAGGCGGATAACGCTCCCGATTCCTCTCAACAGCCCAAGCCAACTCCCGCAAGGTCAGCCAGAACGAAGTCCCCGTAGACGGCACGCCCACCACGGCTGCTCCGCTGCCGAGAAGGGACCGCTCCACCTTCAGGACCACGGCAATCCCGTGCGTTCCGCAACATCTGGGTATGCCGGTTATAAGATGCCCGCTCAAACGTAGCCGAACTCCCATCCCGGCCGCGGCTCGCGCTTCAAGAGCGCGTTAGCCCGGTCGCTGTTGGTGAAGCGGCCGGTGCGGAAGTCGTAATGCAGCGGCTCGCGGACCCGCGTGGCGATGTTCCCCACCAGCATGATCTCCGTCAGCCGGGCCGAATAGTCGAAGTCGGACGAGGAGCGGCCGCCGGTGCGGACGGCGTTGAGGAAATCGGCTTCGTGCCCCTTGACCCGCGGCAAGACCTTCTTGGGCTTGCCTACTTGCTGCATGAAGCTCTCGGGGAAGAGCCGCGTGTCGTGCATCCACCAGCCAGAAACGGCCGTGCCCTTGGTGCCGAAATAGGCACTCGGGTGATTGGCGACCGCGGCTACGCGGGCAGGATCGACCGTCGGCGGCATCGGCTTGTCGTTGTACGTGCCCGAGCTCCAGCGCATGATGCATGGCACCATCTTGCCGCGGCGGGGAAACTTCCAGGAGACGCGGACGTCGTGTGCCCAGTTCGTGGCGCTTTCCAACTCGCCTTCGCACTCGACCTCGCAGGAATCGGCCTCGTAAAGCTTCAGCGCCCAAACTGCGCCGTCGGCGTTGTGGCAGAACCAGTCGCCCAAAAGGCCGGTGCCATAGTCCAACCAACCCCGCCAAGCGGCGGGATGGATGCCGGTGCGGTACTCTCGCATCTTCACCGGGCCGTGCCAAAGGTCCCAGTCAAGGCCGGCTGGCGGCTTGACGGGCTGGCCGGCGTTGCGGGAACCGAAGTCCATTTCGTTGTAAGGCGGCCGAATATGGGCCTCGAAGACGTCGCCTAGGCTTCCCTGCCAGATCCATTCGCAGAGTAGCCGCACGTACTCTTCGGAATGGCCCTGGTTGCCCATCTGCGTGGCCACCTTCTTGGCCTTGGCCAACTCGCGGAGCTTACGGACCTCGTAGATGTCGTGGCAGAGCGGCTTCTCGCAGTAAACGGCCAGCCCGGCATCCAAGGCGCGGACGGTGACGGGGAAGTGATTGTGGTCGGGCGTGGCGACCCAGACGGCGTCCAGATGTTTCTGCTCGTCGAAGAGCTTGCGGTAATCGCGATAGAGTTTGGCGTCGGCGAAGCGGCCCTTGATTTGACCGATCGATCGCGCGGCGTAGCTGTGGTTGACGTTCGGCCGCGGCGATGATTTGTTCGCCGGATGCGAAGTTGACGCCTTTGCTCCCCATGCCACCGACGCCAACGAGACCGAAGCGGATCTTTTCGTTGGCGGAGTAGGTGCGGGCCATTGCGGCTGGAACGATAAGCACCGAAGCGGCTGCGCCGGTGCTCAAAAAATTGCGGCGGGACAGAGTAGTTCTCATGGTATGGCGGTCTCCTTATTCGTCGTGCAAGAGTGTTGGGAGAGGTCCGACAAGTTGCACACCTGGCGGGTCGCGAGGCATGTCCAGATCGACGGCCCAGTTTATCAGCGCAGCATACTTGATGGATCGCTGCCAGTCAACCGCCTGCACGTCGCACGCGAACCGGGCCGCGGCCACAGGGTGAGCGGCTAATTCGGGGCGGATGAACTTCACGGCGCAAGGCCGCCTGAGCAGCCGACGTTCGGCAAGCAAGACTTCGCCTATGACATCCTCCCCGAGTTTCGCTGCAATGCGTACTGATCGATCGGATTTCGAGACAGGAATTACTTCTCAATCGTGCTGTCGGCTCACACCGGCTTGAAGTTCACAGCACTAATTGAATCCGGCATGGTCGTGGACACAACCATGCCGGTTTCAATCAACGCTATGACATTCCCGAAGTGCTGTTGCAACAACGACTTACAGCTCTTGTCAATATCGGCACGGACAGCGGTTCCGATTCCCGATACCCGAAACGCTCTGCTTGTACGCGGATCACTCTCCTACCAACGGCGTCGATTGGCCGGGAAGGAGGTGCAGGTATGAGTCGCCTCCATGCTCCCATCACCCTCCCGCGAAAGCCCAACATCGTCTCGTTGTGCGAGTTGGCAATTGCCGCCGGAACCACCGGGCAAAGCGTGGCAGTTCACTTTCACGACTTCCCCCCGTCCGTCCTCTGCCAACTCTGGAGATATTCTATGCATTTCGCCGGAGCAAATGAAACCCGTTACGTTCATAGCCAGAAGGACATCCGCACGCTGCCTGAATCGTGCGGTAATGTAAAGCTCATCCTGGTCCACGCCGCAAAACTCCGGGCCGCAGCGTCCTGGGCCGTCGAAATGTGCTCCCCTTCCGACACAGAAGCGAATTCACGGCCAGCTATCTTCAGCATGACCAGACCCGGCGACGGCGAGGACGATCCAGGCATCTCCCTGGCGCTCTGCGCCGATCAAGTCGAGGCAACTGCATTGGCGCGGTGGTTCGCGCTGGGGCAGATCCCCAACGTACCCAACTGGCAAGCCATGGGCGACGAGGTTTCGGTGACAACGGTCCCACTGTTGTCGCTACTTCTTTGCCACCGGACTGGGGGCAATTCGAGCATCCGCCACCTGCGCGAGCAGGAGCTTCTTCGTTCCTTAGTAACGGGTGCCGCTGTCCTCCGATCGCTGACTCACGACTCGGGACAAGCCGCCATGGTCGAGGAGTTGACTTTGACGATAGACGACTACGAGCAGGTTCGACTGCTGCTGCAATCTCCGTCCGCGACGCTCGCCGACGAGCCTCGTGACCCACTGGCGAAGGATATGGTGACCCGCTCGAACGTTTTCTTGCAAGCGAAGTATTCGGAGTGCAATGCCGAAGACAATCCGTTCCGCGCCAATGGCTTCGGTTTGCCGCTCGGCAGTAGCAGCAATCGAAGCATCATTACTCGGCGAGAGATTGCAGACCTGGGTAATCTCCGTTCGCGGCTGGTCCGCCAACTAGTGGAATACGTTCGCCGCCGCGGCGACGGCTACGAGCGATTTCAGCGGATGGGGTTATTGCGGCAGCCACCGCCGAGAGAGCGCTGGCAGACATCCGCAGTCGCGACCCTCATCGATCAGTCTGCGCCCGTGGACAGTCAAGCAGGTGCGGACGCATTTCGATCAGTTACGTCGCAGCGGCATGATCACAGCCGAGCGCGAAATGGCGAATGGCCCTTGGCGATACGTCCTTCCCGAAGAATTGCAGACCCAACATGGGGCATATCGTCGTCTGCCAACAGCATCGGAACTGGCTGCCCGGCATCCATTGGAGTAAATCTGTTGGTCTGCCCGGTTGGGCCACCGTCTGCCCTCGAGCCAGGGCAGACAAAAGTGCTTGACGGAAAACGAGTTACATTAAGATCACGGTCGTCTGCCCACGAAATCTGTCGAAATTGAATCAACGCGTCGTTCGGTCCTTCGACAAGCGCGTGATAGATAAAGAGATTTAAACCGCCTCGGCCGGCAAGAAGAAGGCCGCTCGCGGCGCCTGCCCTGGGTCTGCGCGTCGCCACGCTGCTGACGGCCAGGGTATCGGTGCGCAAAGGGCGGGTAAGTTCAGCCCGATTCGGGCCGGCCGGGCGATAAGACAGAAAAATGGGGCTGGAAATAGGGGAGGAAAGGAATATACGGGGAAGGAAGATGTTTCACGCAAAGGCGGCGAGGTACAACGGAATGGTTTTGCACCCTTCCCAGCCGGGTTTATGTCTCGGCATCGAGCGATTAAGTAGATGCGCGCTCTCGGTAGCAGAACCGAAAACTGGGCGTCTTTACAACCCCATTGGTGACATCCGATTCTCTTTCGTCATCCGAGTGCCGTCGCAGTACTCGGCAATATAAGTCGGGAACGCGCATACGCAATCAAGTCGTCGTACGTCAATAGCCTTGTGGGAGATAGCTGTTCCTCGATCCCTCGACGCTCATCGCGCGATGCACATTCGGAGTTCCGCCCCATGACCACGACGACCTCGGGCCTAAACGGTTCGAGTCCATAGCGATTGACAAACCACTTCCGATTCTGCGCGTTGTCAAAGAAACCTCGATATGCACGGAGCTGCGCCACAGCCTTCGTTAGCTCATGCGACAGCCTCTTATATCGCGTTCCCGCCGACAGTCGTGCAGTGGGAAGCTTTAGATCGATGATGTCGAAACTTCCGTTTAATGGAAGCTCCAGCAGGTAGTCAGGAACCATGTCCTCCTTTCCCTCTTCGCTTAATAATACGTGTGGATAAGCGCCCGAATAGCCGCCGAATGACGTTAACAACTCGGGGTGTACGTTAAAGAATTGTTGAATCTGCAGTTCGGACGTGGAGTCTCTCGAAAGAAGGTCCTGTAGACCGATCAAAGCCGCTTCCGCGACGAGGGGCACCGAACGTATTGCTTGGACACTGAGCCGTTGCCATGGTCGGCCATGCGAATCACATGTATCTACCTCCAAACTGTTTCGATATGTGTACTCAGCCGCGAAGACGCGGTCATTCCGGCAGCAAAGGACAATTGCGCTTGCATCACGTTCCGGGTTGATTCTCTGCGAAAGCGAAAGGCTCTTTTCGAGAATCTCATAATTTCCCCCGCTTCTCGTAAAAAGATCGGCACCGAAGTCAAGCTCAAAGTTGCACAACTCGATAAACAACGCGACAACCTCCGCAGGCTGCGTAACGATCCGGCGTTCCCGAAACCAGTTATTGAGCGCAGAGACGCAATACTCCGCAAGGACGCGGCCATCGTCACCGAGCAGCTCGTCGAAGTGCCCGCGGATAAGAAAGCATTCCCTCTCTGTAAGAGGCCGGTCGCGGGTCTGGAACTCGATTTCTGGATTCGGCTTCCCAAAATAGACTTCAGCTATGAAAATCTCTCTTAGACGGTCGAGAAGGAGCGCGCTCACAACGTCGTCCAACGGGCGACATCTTGGCTCGTCTTCATCGAACTCGCCGGGTCCCACCGGCGCGACGGCGTACCGAAGGATGTCCGCAGTTTCCAGCGACCCTTTGCGCACCGCGTACGAAAGCATTGCGCGTGACGCGGAGCACACTTCAAAGAACGTTCGAACGCCCTCGCGCCCATCATCCACCAGTGGAGTCGATATACTGTCATCAACAAGTCTTTTTAGCCGCCGTGGGTTCGCGCGAGCAAGCTCGAGCGCGTCAACCGTGTACGAGCCGGATCGCAAGAGTCCAGACAAGAGAGAGTCGCTGTCGCCAGTAATATCACCGGGTGAACGCAGAATAGACTGCGTAATCGCGTTTTTGCGCTGAGGCGTTGCACGAATGCAAAGTGACTCAAATTCGCGCAAAACACGTGCCTTTATGTGATCTCGTTTGCCCGACGGTGCAATCGTGTCTCCCATTTCAGCGACAAATTCCTAGCGACGTACTCCGCTACGGTTCCTGATCCGCCGGGGCGCGATTGCTTTTGGGATGGCATGGTGGATCAGCCAATTCGGATGTCAGTAGCGGCGAAAATGGGGGCCAGTTTCGCGGCGGAACGGGAGCCAGTTACACAGGCGTCAATCAAAAGAAAGTACGGGTTCCTCTTCTCTGTTCCTTTTGGGACCACCCATAGGTTGGAGTACGCCTTGCGCCGCGAAAGTGGCTCCCTTTTTCCCGCGCACAACAAATTCGGATTGCGGTGACACCGCTGAACCAGCGTTGTTCCGCACTTTTCGGCCAAATCTACAAGAGTGTAATACTCTCGTCAAGGGGGGTGCATTCCCGTTCCTGCGCCGGCGTTTTTACGTTAGACTGGGGCGGCGTTTGATTTAAAAACCGGCACAACACGGAGGATTGCCATGGAAGGCAAAGGGACTCTTCACGAGCGATGGTTGCAACGGACGGAAACCGCATATCGACGGATGTTTGAGGGTAAGAGCCAGGAGGAATTAGTGACGCTCACGGAGCGGGAGACTATGGCAGTGCTGATCGGCAGGGAACTCGCGGCCTTTCTTTTGGAAGAGCACGTGAGCTTGGATGCCGCGGCGCAGCCGGGCAGGCTTCCACGACATGCTGCCCGAAGTGTGGTCAGCCCGGAACGCCGGCGGAGCGGAAGGGCGACAAGTTGCCCACGCGGACCATGACCACGCTTGCGGGTGACATTTGCATGCACCGCCAGCGTTGGCGGTGTGCGAAATGCCGGGTCATTTTTTTTTCCGTTAGACGTTCGGTTGCGTTTGGGAACGGAAGGTTTCAGCCCGATGGTGCTGGCGAAAGCGGTTCGCCAGGCGAGCAAGTCGTCGTCGTTCGCTGAGGCAAGCGATGACTTGCAGGAATTGTTGAGCGTAAAGATAAGTGCGACGCACCTTCAGCGGTTGAGCGAGCGGATTGGTGACGAATGGGCCGAAGTCCGCGACGAAAATGTCGAGAGATTTCGCCAGGCCAAACTGGAACGAACTTACAAGGAGCCGCCGCGTGGAGCGGCGGCAGTGATGCTCGACGGCGGTCGTTTGCAGACGCGTGCCGAGGAGAGCGGCCGGGGCGTCAGCGAGGCAAGTTGGCGCGAGTCGAAGGTGGCGTGTTGTTTGACGCTGGAGACGAAGGTGGCAGAGGCGGACCCCAAGCCGGAGCCGCCGTCGAAATTCCTGGAACCCACGGAAGCGGCCCGTTTGGCGTCGGAAATCAAGCGTCGCAGCCGGCCTGCCGTGGAACGGAGCAATGAGGACCGCAAGGCAAGGCGATCGTCGAAGAAGAGGAAGAAAGGAAAGAAATCCGCCCGTCGGAGGAAGCGAATGCTGGCACGGGTCAGGACGGTCGTGGCCACGATGGAGAACAGCGACGTATTCGGCTGGCAGGTAGCGGCGGAAGTGCATCGTCGCGGATTGGACCGAGCGAAACGCAAGGGCTGCGTCTGCGACGGCCAGGCGTACAACTGGTCGATCTACGAGATGCATCTTCTGCCTGCGGGGTTCATCGCCATCTTGGATTTCCTTCATCTGCTGGCATACCTTTACGAGGCGGCCCACGCGTATCGCGGCGGCGACGCGGCACGGAGCTGGAAGACGTACGAACAATGGCTCCGCTGGGCGTGGTCGGGCAAGGTCGGCTTGTTGCTGTCGAGCCTCCGCGCCGCGGCCGCGGAGTTGGCGAAGAAGGGCCCGACCGCGGCGGCCAGAAAGCTGACCGTTGCCGAGACGCTGACTTATGTGACCAACAACCGCGAGCGAATGAACTATCCCGAGTACCGCCGCTTGGGCTTGCCCATCAGCAGCGCCCCCGTCGAGTCGTCGATCAAGCAAATCAACCGCCGCGTGAAAGGCAGCGAGAAATTCTGGTTGGAAGGCGGCGCCGAAGCGATGCTGCAATTGCGCGCGGCTCAATTGAGTGAGGACGACCGCTGGAAGAACAACTGGCTACGCCCGCGAAAACACCGCCGCGCTGCCGGCTCCGGCCGACTCACGCACGCGGCCTGACGAGGCAGCAATAACGGGAATGCACCCCGTCAAGGGGGAGGCCAATCTCGCGGAGGTCCGGTAGTAACGCGCAGCCGACTTACCGCCGCGCACCTGTCGTACGCAAAGACCATTCTCACGCGCAGAAAATCGATACGCGCGTGGGCAAAATGCCCATTTACGCGGGCATTTTGCCTACGTGAAGGGCAAGTTGCGCACGTGAAGATGCAAGTTGCGCACTCGCGAATGCAAATTGCCCGCGCGCGTTTGAAATCTGCGCACGATCGAAGGAAGCGGAAAAACGATCGATGGTAACGCCGAGCCGACCGGTTGTAACGCCCAGCCGAGCGGCGGAAACGGTCAACCGACGGCGGGAAGCGAGCCGGCGAGAGAGGAGAAAGGGGAACCGAGCGTAAGCGCCAACCAGGGCCATGAGGCGCATGGGGGTTAGCTAGCGGGGGACGCCGCGCGGCGGCGATGAGCGCGACGCATCTGCCGGGCATCAGCCCGGTCGCGGCGCTCCTCCGTCCGATAGTCGCGGATGTGCTGGGGATGCTCTGCCGCCCAACGGTCCGGTCGCAGCGCGGCGAAGTCCCGATCCCCGGCCAAGAGCCGGTCCAGCATCTCCTTCACGTAGGCCCACACGTCCAGGTCGTTCCGCACGGCGCTGCTGACGATTGAGAGGAAGTCCGCCGCGCGCTCGCCCGCCGCCACGCTGCCCACGAACAACCAGTTCTTCCGTCCGATTGCCACCTGCTTCATCAACTGCTCGGTCTCATTGTTGTCGATCGGCAAGCGGCCGTCGTCCAGGTAAACCTGTAAGGCATCCCACTGGTTCCGCAGATAGCCCAAGGCCTCGGCGAACTTCTCTTTGGGCAGCACCCGCGCGACCGCCTCGCCGTCCAACAGTTCCCGCAGACGCTGCCACGCGGGCAGCGCCTCGGCCGCTGCGCAATGCCTCCCGCTCCGCGCACGGCAACGCCTTGCCGCGGTCCTCGATGTCGTACAACTCTTGATAGATCGCCAGGAAGCGGCTGGCCAACAAGGGCTCGCTCGCACGGGCCTCGAAGATCTTTCTCCGCGCATGGGCGTTGCACGCGGCGCGTTCGATCCGCGCTTCGCTCCGCAGTGTGATGCCTTGATAGCCCGAATAACAGTCCGCCATCATCGTGCCGGTAAAATTCCCCGCCACGAGGAACTCGTCGGGCCCGTCGCGGTGCCGGCTGACGGTGAAATCGAAGACGTTGATGGGCACCGTCAGGCTGCGGTAGGCCCACATCCGCCCCGAGACGCTCGGCTGCCCTTCGGCCCGCGCTTTGGCGAAGACCTCGTGAATCCGCTGCGACTTGGCGTCGCCGGGGATTATTGCGGGGATCTCCGGCGGCAGGAGCAAGGTGGTCCGCGTTTCGTCCGTGCCCAGCACGCCGCTGGCGATGACTTGCTCCCGCAGATACAGCACGAAGGGGCGAAGACAAGCCGCCGCGGCCACGAGGATGTTCAACAGCGTGCCCCGCGAGGGCGTCCAGCCGCTGCCGGCGAAGTAATCCTGCTGGCGATAGATCGGCAGGTGATAGCCGTACTTGGCGGTGACGATCTCGGCGGCCACGCTCGTGTCGTAGCGGTTGCCCTCGACCAGGCCCTCCGGCCGCGGGGCTTCCTTCACGCCGCATTCGGCCTGGCCTTCGCAGACGTACTTGGGGATCAGCGTCACGCGGACCTTGAGCTTGGGCCGCTCGAACTCCAGCGTTTCCTGGGCGTCGTAGCCGATCAACTTCCGTGCGCCATGCTCCGCACAGTGCTTGACTTCGTCGGGGGCTTCCAGCGTGACCTCGTAGCGGGGCAGATGGGCCGGCAGCGACTCGTTGCGGGCCTTCCGCGGCTTGTGCCGGCGGCGGCTGTGCTCCGCGATGACGATCTCCGCCTCTTGCACCGCCTCGGTCAGGCCGTCCGCCGCGTCGCCCGCCTCCGGCGTGTTGCCGAAGTCGATCTGCATCTGCTGCGGGTCTTCCCGGTAACGCTCGCTGCGATTGCGGTAGGCCTGCTGCAAGAGCTTGTTGATCGTGAGCTGCTGCTCCTCGACCACTTGCTTGAGCTTCGTGATCTCGGCGCTCTGCTCCAGGACCGCCCGCGCCTGCTCGACGATGAGCGTCTGACAGGCGGCAAGATCGTTCGGGAATCAGTTGCGTGTCGTTCATAGCCCTTATCATAGCAACGCTTGGGGAATGGACAAGCACACTTTGCCAAGAATTCTCCCCCAAACGAAGCCGGGGCCTTTCACGCGCGTGTGCTTCGCGAAAAGCCCCGGCAAACAACCACCCGACGTGTCGCGACAGCGCGCCGCTTTCAGCCGGCCCGCGCGTAACGCTTGCGACGCTTCACCGAGCCAATCGTCACGCCGCTGAGGAGCATGGCCAGTTCCGCGGCGTCGAGTTCCACGGCCGCCGCTTCGCCCTCCGGCCGCAGCATCTCGAACGTGCCCGACTCCAACCGCTTGTAGAACAACGCCAGGCCGTCGTGGTCCCACCACAGCGCCTTGAGGCGGTCGCCGCGGCGGTTGACGAAGAGGAACAGGCTGCCGTCCAAGGGATCGGCCGCCAGCACGCCCCGCACCAACCCGCAGAGGCCGTCGAAACTCTTCCGCATGTCGGTCGGCCGGGCATGCAGGAAGATGCGGATATTGGGGGCGAAACTCAGCATGGGCGGGCGTCTCCCAGACGCTCGGCGTCGGCACGGACCATAAGATCGATCACCAGCCGCAGACTCTCGGCATCGCCGCTGGGCACGACCACTTGCGTGCCGCCGGGCAGTTGCACGCTGACGCCCGCCGTTGACAGCAACCGCACCGGACGGAAGCCGCTTGGCGCTTCACTGGCGGACAGCTTGGAACCAGCCGTTTGGGCGAGACGTTTTTTCCAATGATAGAACGATGGAGCCGAGACGCCTTCTTGACGGCAGAATTCGACAACCGAATGCCGGGACTTCCGAAATCTCCTCATCCGCCGCTGCCACTCTTGGACTTTGTAGCCAGGCACTAAACGAGACATGGGACCTCCAATGGAAAGAGATCGTTGAGAAAAACCAATCCCCTTCAATCTACCCCTGCCGTCAAGAATGGCTTTGATGGGCGCTTACGTACGGCCGACTACTTCGAGTTATGACCGGCTTGCGACGCGCGTTTGAAGTCACTCGGCGCCAACCATACACACTAAAAGCCAACGCAGCGATGCCGATGAGAGCCATCGTTGACGGTTCGGGAACCGCCGACGTAGCGTATTGGAAATTGGAAAGATACTGATCCGGCTCCGCCAATCCATTGGTGCTTGCCGTTATGCCGACCACGCAGTTGAGCCGCCAAGCGTGTTTGGCAGATTGATGAGGTAACCGGTGTTGTACGATGCGGAGGTAACGGTATCAAGTAGGGTCTCTGAAAGAATCGAACCATCGTAGGCAAGCGAAACATTGATTGGATCGCCCGACAAGAGGTTTACCGGGCTAGTGGACGGGGCACCGTTCAGTACGACTCCGTTCGTGTGAAGACCGCTGGTCGTTTTCGACGCGAAACTCGGATCAAGTTCCAGCGAAATGGCAACGCTCGGCGACATGTGGTATTGGCCGTAGCCGAGTTGGCTGGCGTAGCTGCCGAGAGCATAGACGCCGGAGGACGAGTTTTGCAAGACGAAGCAGGCTCCGGCGTCCGGCACTCCGTTAGTGTTGAGGCACTGGTAAGTGAATGACGCCGTGAAGTGCCCCACGGGCTGCGGAGTGCCGTAGAAAATGCTTCGCGACTCGCCGCTCAAATCGCCCGTGTATGTCAGATGAATCTTGCCGGGGATAACGCTGGGGGCAGCGCCGAGATCGTTCCAGTTGATCGTATAGCCCGAAAATTTCCCAAATCCGATGATGTCAGCATCGGCATCGGCGGCGAACGCGGACAAAACGCACATAAGGAGGAGGCATCGCGGTAGTTTCTTCATCTCGAGTCACTCCAGTCGCTCGCGAATAATCTGTAAGTCCAAATCCGGCTAAGCATCGTCGCGAGCACACGTGCGTTCCGAATTATCATTGCAATTTACGCCAGGACTGCAAACGCTGAAAGCCAGATGTATTGATGACATCGCCATAGGTGTCATCGTTCTTGACGACAGCGGCAGGCAGGGTTCACTTCGTGTGATACGGCCAACACGCGCATGGCCAATTCCATGCGAGAGTGCGAGTCCGTTCGCCTGAAAATACGCTGAAGATAGGTCCGAATCGTCGGTTCGCCAATGCCCATCGCGACGGCGATTTGCCGATCACTCATCCCTGCGCAGGACGAGTTCGACGATCCGGGCCTGTTGCGGAGAGAACCGCATCGAGCGGACAACTGCCTGCCAGTGGTCGTGACCGAGCGGCAGTGGCGGGAAGGTTTCGAGAAAGTCGGCGACGGTTTTTGTCGAGCGATACATGCCTGCGGCCCCGAAACGAAAGAGGCGTCGAACCAAGGACGCTCACGGAACCTCCGGCAAGAGGCGTAGAGAACGTGCCCTGGCCGACGCCCCAAACGGGCGCGGCTACCAAGGCACTGCTTCTCTACATCAAACTTGCCGGTTTTCCGCGAAGCAGCGTCTTGACGCTCGCGCGTCAATTTCAAATTGTCGCCAATGCCGAGACGGCATTGACACCATTATTATAGGCGATTCTATCTTGATCTAAAAGAACCGGCCGCGATAGGGCTACCCACGCTTACCACTCGATCGCTTCCACCACGGTTTTCCCCTTCTCCGCCCGCATCGCCGAGGCCTCGTCAGCTTCCTGGAGCCAAGCAACACGATGCCGGGCGATTCCTTCAAATAGCGGGCGGGTTTTGGCGTTAAGGCTGCGGCCCTTGATGCGGATTTCCTCGTCGCCAATATGGAGCACAATTCCGTGCGAGGGATTGTAGTCGAGTTTTTCGAGCCAGCCATACCCTACCGCCCGAATATCGCCGTTCGCCTTACGCAGTTCCAGCATCACGGCCCGGTCGCGGATGCCCCGCAGCCAGCCGAAGGAGCCGCAATCATCGACGCCCTCCGCTTCATCCGTTTCGGGAAGGTTCGTGACCTTATCGCTATTTTGGGAAGCGTATCGCTTCAAAACATTATTGATCATGGCTCATCCTTTTCTTGCTGGTGCTGTGCCTGTGGTTGCACGGCCAAAGATTCGATTTCACGCCGTTGCAACTTCGCTCCGTGCTTTCGTTTCTTACCGAGATTGATGAATTTGGTGGCAGTCAGGCGGTCATCTGCGCGACTCACTGCTTCCAGCAGCGCGTTCTTATCAGATGTAAAGATAGTCGCCATTTCTCTCGCACGTGACACGCTGACGTACCACTGTTCCTTTGACGACGCTGGAAATGACTCAGCCGATCTCGCGATGAAGACCCGATCGACCGTTTTCCCCTGGCTGGCATGTGATGTAGAACAATATCCATAGTCGAGATGCCCGAAATCCTCGGCGACGGTCATGCCGTTCGTGAACACGATATCGCCGGATTTCGTGAATCCCTTGACGGTGTAACGAGCCCCGTTGTTAAAGCGGTGCTTGCCGTCCGCCGTGCTTCCGTTCTTTGTGATCCGCACGAGATCGCCGGCAGCAAGCGCCAGCGACGCCGGCCGATAAACCTGGAATCGTGCTGTCTGTCCAAGCGGCAGTTTCCGGCCGGCAGCCACCGCGATGCGTTGCCCCTTGCGATAGCCCACGGCATTTTGGTGGAAGTCAAGCAGGTCGCCCGGCGTGTAGCTCACTTCATCGGCCCTTTCCGCCGTAGTGAAGTTCAAAGGAGCAAGCCGGAGCACGCTGTGCTCGTCCTTTGCGATCCGGCCGCGCTCCTTAAGCTCGCGGCGAAGTTCGGCAGAAATACGATCGCCCTCAAAGTGAGTGGGAGACACGCAAAGTGCCGATTTGCCGGACTCTACCGCCGCAATGTAATCACACGCCATGAGCCGGTAGCGATCCTCGTCGTCAACCTCGCGTATTAAGCCGAGCGCATCAAGTTCCTTGAAGCCCAATTCCGTCTTGCCTTCGCTCAGCGCTTGCACAGCCGACTTGTACCGGCCCTTTTGACGCTGGATGTCGGTAATTTCTGCGGGGACAAGACCGGCTTCTTCTTCGAGCAGCCGCAATGCGGCCCCACGTTCGACCGAGCCGTGCTGGCGCCGATCTCCGGAATTAATCACCCTCGCGTCTATTCGCTCTGCGAGCTCGAAGACGGCGGCCATTGTCTTCGTGGAGAGTAACCCAGCCTCGTCAATCCAGATGACATTCCCAGCGACTTCGGCTTGCAATCGCTCGTCGGCCAGCAGCCGGGCTACGGTATCGGCGTTGTCGAAGCCTTCATTGCGTAATACCCCGCGGCTGGCATCGGCCGATGGAGCAAAGGTGAATACACGCTTGCCGTTCGCTTCGATGGCCTCGACCGCCTCTTGCATCATGCTGGTTTTGCCGACGCCAGCCCGCCCGGAAATAATTATCACTCGGTCTCGCGACTGCAATACGTGCTCTACGGCCCGACGCTGCCCCTCATTGAGCCAGTCGCGTTGGAATACATGCGTCCCTGCACAAAGTTTTTGTTCCGTCCCGCGTCCGTCGCTGGCGAATGCGATCATCCTCATTTCTTCCGACAGCACGCCGCGCGTCGTCACCATCCGCCGACCATCTCGGTCGCCGTACACGAAATCCTGCCGCCGATACGCGTTCTCGACTTCTTCCGGCCCCGCTTTACCCACCGCGTGTTTTAGGGCAGCCGCCAAAAGCGTCCGCTCTGGCACGACTGATTTGCGTTCAAACCAGTGATCGGCTGCATGATGTACCGCCTCAACCGCCGCCGCGGGCATTTCTCGTATCGGCCTGCCGCCGATGCCGGCCGCGACGCCGGCAACGGCTGCCCCTTCATCCGTTGGCAAACGCGATTTCCACTCTGCCTGCAACTGGTCGAACGGCAGTTCTTTTCGCTTGGGCTCCCGCGTTTTCACACCCAGTTCCGACCGTTCGGCCGGATCGACGATGCCGTGTTCATCCGCATACTTGTTGATGGCTTTCCGCCGTTGCGAGAATCGCAACAGAGTCTCTTTGGCTACGCCCGCGACCTCCCATCCGGTCCGCGTCCTCTCAATGTCCAGACCCAATTCGGCCATATGTCGAGCCATTCGCGAATGAAACACCGCCTCGAAATACGACGCATCCCGCTTGAGGTCGGCGAACTGTCCGGCTTTCCAGGCGTTCTCCTTCGAGTCAAAAGTTGTGTTGAACACGAAGCAATGGGCGTGCAGGTGCGGATCAGGCACCCCGCCGACCGGCCTTGCCGTAAAATGCACGAACTGCCCGAACACCATATTGCCCGTCGTGCGGTCAGCGTCGTTGCCACCCTTGCGGACGCGGGTTTTCATTTCGGCTTCCATGCCGCGCATCGTCTCATCCACCGAGTCGCGGAAAGCGTTGAGTATCCGCTCGTCGCGCGTCAGTCCGTAAAGTACCGACACACTCTTTGGAACGTGGAAGTTGAAGTCGTAGCCGACGCGACGATTGTTCTTCTGCCGCAAGGTAAGCGTCTTGCCCGTTGCCGGGTCGCGATTGTTGCATAGGGCATCCCAGGCGTCTTTCTGAATGACGCCGGCAAGCCCCAGCCGCTTGGCCCCCTCGCCTCTCCAGCAACCTTCGAGTTCCTGGCCTTGGGAATAGTAGTCGGCCGTGCTGTAATAGCTCATGGCGCCGGCTGCCGTCTTGTTCTCGATAATTCGCAACATCGGTTAATCCGTGGCATTATGAAATAGTTGACGCTTCTTTACCTTTCTAATGGCGTCTGGCAAGCAAAATCTTTCGCGCCCGCCCCGGATGTTCGCAATTCTTCCCTGCACTCGCAGCCAATCGGCTGATCCGTCTTGCGATTCCAATTGAATGCTGCCGCACCGTCATGTGTGACCGTCTTCCAATGAGTCCGAAGCTTGTTCCTCGCATCGCGCACATACCGTAGGTAATCGGCCTGTTCATGTAAGCGGCCGTATTGCGGGTCGTCTTCCCCTCTCCTTGCGTTCCGTGAATCCCAGCACGCCCACGCGTCCAACCTGATGGACACTCTAAAGCCGCCACCGGGCCGGTCAATGGCCGGCTTCCGTTGCGAAACGGGGGCACGCAAAAGGCGGCAAGCCGCCGAGCTTGTCAATAATCCCGTTTCGTTCTCACCCGCCCCTTGACCGTCGTCCAAATACTCCCGGTTAGGCGGCTTTAGTGTCCGTGCCATCAGGCCGCGATGGGCGCGGCCGGTAATTCAAAAACAAGGAGAGTTTATGACCGATACCAACAACACGACCACCAATTCCAAGAAGCCGAGCCACGTTGCCTACCAAGTTCGCGACCGCGAAGGCAAGAAGGGCTACTGGACGCGAATCGGCAGCGTATGGGCGCACAACGACGGCAAGGGCTTCAACATCCAGTTGGAAGTCGTGCCGCTCGACGGACGCATCGTGCTCCGCGTCGAATCGGAAAAGAAAGACTAACGCAACTACGGGGCGGGCGTGAAATCGCCCGCCCACAACCCCAAAGAAAGGAGACCAAACCATGATCTACAACCCTTCTCAGTCCTCTGCCCACAGCCTCGTAGCCCTGACGGCAATCCTCGACGAATACAGCTACCGATGCGACCCCGATTTCGACAACGAATTCGAGGAGCTCGAACGGCAATTCGCCGAAATCCGGCTCATGTTGCCACGCGGCTAGGAGGACGCCATGACCACCAACCAAGACCGAGCCAGTCGCTGCCACGGAGCACTCGAAACTTACGAGGACGACGACCTTGCCACCAACCTGACTGACATCATGTGCGACGCCATGCACTGGTGCGACCAGAACGGCGAGAACTTCCATTTCCTGCTCGCGAGCGCCTGCCGGCATTACATCAACGAACTCAATGACCAACAAACCGACGAAAGGAGAATGTCATGAACTACGCAACCATCAATCCCTTCTACGCCGCCCGGCAATATCGCCCTACCAGCGAATCCACGGTCGAGCCATACAAGCCGATCCTCGCCAGGCTTCCCCGTGCTCCGGTCACCGGCAGCCCGGTGCCGCACCTTACCAGCCTGTACCACTTCCACCGGGCCGGCGAATATGGCGACCGCAGCTATCCCGGCAACTGCGGCGGCAATCTCATCAAGGACCTGCTGCTCTACTTCAAGCCATGCGCTGGTGCTGGACCCGATGGCGGGCAGCGGCACCTGCCGCGACGTGTGCGAGGAGCTCGGCATCCCCTGCTTGGCGTGGGACATCCACCGCGGGATTCGACGCCTGCGACCCGCAAGGCTTCTCCGCACGCCGAGGCATTCGACTTCATCTGGGCTCACCCGCCCTACTGGCGGCAGAAGCTCTACGCCGACGATCCCCGCGACCTGTCGCGCGCCCCGACGCTGGACGATTTCCTGCGCCGCTACGGCAGTTCATCCGCAACTGCGCCGCGTGCCCTGAAGCCCGGCGGCAAGCTGGCCATCCTCATGGGCGATTACAGCGACCGCGAGGCAGGGTTCGTTCCCCTGGTCTACCACACCAAGCGGCTTGCCTTCGAGGCCGGGCTGAGGCAACCCTGCACCGACATCATCCGGTTCAGCCACGGGGCCAGCAGCAGCAAGAAGGTCTACCGCTCCACCTTCATCCCCGGCCTGCACGACGTGTGCATGGTCTTCGAGAAAACCGATAGATCAACCATTTGAAAGGAGACCACTATGCCGAAAGCTGTCCTGCCAGAACGTTTCGACGACTACGAAATCCACGGCATCCGGCGATTCATCGTTCCCGTGGGTGGCGAGGAAGGAGAACTGTCGCCCCGCCAGTACGAGGAACACGTTCCTGACGCCGAAGCCGAATTCTGGAGTCTGTTCGGTCATATTCCCGGCCGGGGGCTCGAATGTATCGGCGACTTTGAGACGCGGGCTCATGCGGAACAAGTCTTTGCACGAATCACGGGACGCCGCTATGGTGAAACCCGATGAGTGAACTGGACCCCGACATATTCGACGACCTATTCCACGGCGGTGCGTGGGCGGCCTTCCTCGACCAGGGCCATATCGAAGGCGGGTTGCCTGACAGTGAGGCAACACGCCGCCGAGCCTACCAGTATTACGAGGAGGAGTTGCGGACCAGGAACGAGGTTGTTCGAAAAACTAGATGACTTACGGTGCTGCACATAGTACCGTGCCTCGAAATGGAGGCTAGCTATGGACGCTCATGATTACCTGAATGTTCGACGTTTGCCGCGTCTACCTAAACAAGCAGCACGCGGAGCCTATTCTGGCATTGTTGCCAGCTTGCTCGACGATTATCGAAGGCAGATCGCAGGAAATCATGGTCAACACCAACCCACCCGCGGCCACCTGCACTCTCAGCCGCAATGGCGAGCCGGTCGCCACTATCTCCCCCACTCCCGGCTCTGCATACATCGAGAAGACCAAGTATGACATAATCATAAGCTGCAAGAAGCCCGGTTACGAAACGGCGACCTATCTCAATCATTCTGGCGCTGCCGGCGCGACGTTCGGGAATATCGTTCTCGGCGGCGGTATCGGATGGGCCGTGGATTCCGCTACTGGCTCCGACAATATGTATGACACCCCTGTAAACATTACCCTAGTGAAGAAATAAACGCATCGCACGCTAAGTGGCAGAAGGTACGCTCCCGCATCCCTGCCGTCGCGAATCCGGGCACCTCGGGGCGAGTCCCTTCCGGCCGCCACAGAGGCCGGTTTCACATCCTAATTCCACCGACAGTCCTTCCGTGTTTTTTCAAGTCGCACAACTTAATTTTTGTTCACACGTCTCCCCAAAAGAACCGATACAGAGAACGCAAATTTGCGGGCTTTTCTGGCGTTTCTTATGGCCTTTTAGATTTCGTGACGAAACGTGAATTAGCGGGATTTCCGGGGAAAACCGGGCCGCGCTGGTGTCAATGACACCCGCGCTACGGGGATGTATAAGGCTCCAAAAGTGCCTGATGTGTCCGTTCGCCTCGGCCTTGTTCAGCGCCGTTGGCGTGCTCCCGCGGTCGGCTGGAAGGCGCGGCGTTGTTCAAAAATCGCGATGTCCGCCACGTCGATCAGGAAGCGCGGCGCTCTTGGCTTAGCGATACGTTGATCGCGCAACTCGCCTTGGCGGATCAAGGCAATAATCATGCTGGGTTTCTTGCCCCATTGGTCTGCCAATTCCCTCGGAGAGAGTTTGGTGCGGTCGCTTTTGTCGGGGTTGGGTTGGTTTTCTCGTATCATTGTCGTTGTCCTTTTGTGAGGTGGTTTCGGATGAATCAAATGGTGCCGCGCACTCAATTCTTTTGCAGGTTGATTGCTCCGCGGCGTTTAAGCTCGGTAACGACCGCGACACCCAACGCATGTAACTCATCGGTGGGCCATTCCGGCACCGATCGGATTGTTCCCTTGGTATCAATGGCGCGGGGCGTCGCATCTTGCGCCGTGTCGGGGTTCTGCACTTGCCACACGGCGCGAGCCACGACGGCCATCGTCGGCACCCGCTCGCCCCGTTTGTCGGCTGGCGTTTCCTTGGCGACAAGTTTTAGCACGGCCGGCAACTCGGCCGCGTGGCATTTGCATAAGGGCCGAATTTGCGATTCGCGGGTAAACTCGATTCCCAACTTTTTGGCAATCGGCAGCACTGCGTCGTAGCAGTGGGCCGCGGCCATATTCCGGTAGGCCGTCGATCGCTCAAGCTGGAATTTCTCCCAGCAATAGCTTTCAAACTTCCTGTGTGTTTCGCGGTATAATCGGCCCGCGTTGATCATGGCAAGGGCGCGGCCAGTTTCCAGCCAGGCGCCAACGCCGCGTTCGATGGTCGCTTCGCCTTCTGCGAGCGCGGCGCGCTCGGCGTCGGTCAAGCGGGCGGTCCGGCTCGGCGTTTCTGCCGAGCCCGGCCGGGTCATTAGGTCGGTTGATGCTGCTCGTATCATAGTTCGTTCCTATCGGTTCAGGGTCTAAAGGTCCTGCGCCGAAGTGGCGTGGGACCGGATTCCAACTCCGCAATTGCGAATGCTTCCGCGCCTTAGACGGCTGCCAAAGCACGGTTCAAGTTGATCAGGCCGCGGTTATTCAATTCAGTCGCCACGGCGCTCGCGAGTCGCAACAGTGCCTTATCGGGCCACGTTGGCAACTCTGGGACGCGGTGAGGGTCTTCGGCCTTCCTGCCGGCGGCTTCTTTGCGGGCCACGGTCGCGTCGTTTCGGCTGAGCGGCTCGCCGCGATGCTCGCGGACCGCTTCGGCCATCTGTTTCCATGTCGGACGGCGTAGGCCGGTTTCGGCGTCGGGTTCCACCTTCTTGGCGGCGATTTTCAGCACCGCGGCTACCTCGCTCGGCTTGCATCGCGCCAGTGGGCGCAATTGCGATTCCGCCGTGAAGGAAAAACGGTGCTCTTGGATATGCTTGTCGTTGCCGTCGAAGCAGCGGGCCGCGTCCATCAGTTGGCAGACCGTCGAGCGGGCGAGCTCGAATCGCTCCCAGAAGTAGTCTTCAAGGTTCTTGTGCGTCTCGCGATAGAGCCGCTTTTCGCAAATCGCGCGGAAGGCGCGGCCCATTTCGAGAAAGGCTTTCTTGCCGCGTTCGATGGTGGCTTCGTGGGTCGTGAGTTCCGCGCGCTCTTCGTCGGATAGTTTTGCAGCCGGCGCGGCGGCTTTCTTCGTCATCAAGTCTTTCGAGGCGGTTCGTATCATGGCGTAAGTTCCTTTGGTTAGGGTGTTTAGAAGTCGGAATCGCTGTTGCACTCCGCGACGTAGGCGCGGTAGCGCTCATAGAGCGCGTGAGGGACAATCCGGGCCGCGGCCGCGGCCTCATCGGAGGCGGTCCAGCTTGTAGCGCCGGCCGGCCGATAGAGGTAGACCGGCCCCGGCCACTGCCAGCCGGGGATTTCGGGCAAGGCGAATTGCTCCATGACATCGGGCATGCGCTCCAGCGTCGCTAAGTAGTAATCGAAAATCACGTCGCCGCCGTGGCCGGCTAGCAACATTTCGACTTGCGGGTCCTTGGCGTTGACCCAACCGCTGAAACGCTTGCGCAAGTCTTGCTGGGGCTTTTTGCCGTCGTCAACTCCGCAATGGCGAACGTGACGGTGCCAGGTCGAATTGCCTTGGTCCCAATTGCAAACGCGCGCGGATCGGCGGTGCTTCGTGTCGAGGGACGCGACGATGCCAAGGGCCTGCGAATTGAGGTAAGAAAGCCGCAAGCCCGTCTAGCCCTCCACAAGCACGTAATGATCGTCCATGTCATCGCGTTGGGCGGAAAGCGCCTCGCCGCTTCGCGTGCCCCAAAGCAGCATGAGGGCCTGCATAAGCACCACTCTTTGGCTGTGGACCGCCCGGACGGCTGTTGACGCCAGCATGGCTTGCCACCGGGCGGCAATCTCTTCCAACGTGGGGACGATCGGCGGCAGGCGGCGGCGGTTCTTGGGTCGCTTGATTTCAAAGGGGATGCCAAGCCAGCGCAAGAGACAGCCGCCTTCGCGGACAAACCGTTTGACGGATTCCGGGCCGCGGAGAGCGCCACCCGTCGCTTGGGTTTCGGCGCGGTGAGGAAGTCCGCGACGCCCTGGGCGTCGATTTGCACCGGATAGCCGCCGCGGCCGCGGCTGTAGGCCGGCGTCGTTCGCACCCAATTCAACCAAGCCGGGGCAAATTGCTCATCGAATAGGTTGATGGCCGGATCGGCTTGGAGAAATTCCAGCATCGACCATGCGGCCGTGCGGTAGCCCGCCAAGGTGCGAAGCTTGACCCGCTCTTGTTCTTTGCGGAGCAAGAAGCAGCGGATGCCTTCGCTAAAGCGCGCGGTTTTCGCCGGCGGCTTGACGAGCCGCGGGGCCGGGGGCAAAGTGGCCATTGGCGACGCGGCCAAATAGACCGGTGCGCACGGCGGGTCGTAGAAGTCCTCGAATTGGACCGCCAGCATGGATAGCCAGGCGCGGAGTTCCGTGCTCATCGCACTTCGCTCCTTTCCGCCAAATAGCCGCGAAGCAAGTCCAGCGCGTCGCCGGCCAGGGCCACAAACTCATCGAACCAGCGCCGCGCCTCCGCGGGGTCCGCGCCGGGGTGTATGCCGATATGCACCCGGCGGCGATTGAGGACACGTAGCGATACCGTGACCGGCCAGTCCCCGCGGCCAAGAACGTCTGCGCATTTTTCATAGGCGGCAAACAATGCGATGAGCTTCGGAATGACGACGCTCGGCGGGTAGTGCGCAATGATGTCCCGGTCGTGCGAAGTGACGCCGTTTTCGATATGTAGCCTTGTTGTGCGGGTTGCCAAGATAATGGCACCTCCAAGAAAAAGACCGCTGGCCCGACTACTCGCTTGTTCGGCGCGGAAGACGCCTGCGCGGGATTGATACGCGTCTTTCGACACGGCACTTTCGTCCGCGCACAAGTAATCGGGCCAGCGGCCTGAGTCTATCATCGTAGAACCTTCCGTAGGGGAACAAACCCTTGCCGCCCGCGACTCCACGGCCAGCGTCGAAAAGCAAATCAGCGTCTTTTACTTGCGAGCGGTCCTGAATCCGGGCTTTGACCGCGCCAGACGGTTTCCCGCCGCGGCGATTTGCTCCTTGCGTGTTATGGTGAGCACGTGGGGAGCAACTTCCGCGGGGCGGTCGCCGTCGGCGGCCTCGGTGAGCCGATCGCAAAAGCGTTGGATCGCTTCCGCGCTCGTCATCCTCCGGCCCCCGCAAAGAAAGGATTCGAGACAGATTCCCCGCCGGCCCTTGCGCATCCAACGGTGCAAAGTGCTGAGGTCAGCCCTCTGGCCCCCGCGTAGCTTTGCAATCCGGGCGCGGGCCTGAGTGAGGGTGAGAATCGTTTCCTTTTCCGGGTCGATCATAGGAACCATTTGCAAGTTTGGACACTGTTTGCGTCACACGTGCAATGGTAAGCGAACGATCGAAAATGAAAATGGAAAGTGGATGAAAGTACGGTTTACCGCGGTTTCCGGCCCGCTTTCCGTGGCGTCGGCGGCGGAAGGCCATTTCGCTTTGCATAGGCTTTTGCACGGTCCATGATGCCTGGGTCGCTGTCGATCGGCAACTTGGGCCAGCGTCTATTTGCCGCAGCCGTATGGCCCGTCGGGGTTTTCCGCTTACGATGTGTTTGTAAATCCATCGGTCCCTAGCTTCCGTCTCCCGATCGCGTGCCACCGGCTTGGACTCGCCCCGCCGTGCGGCAACCATCCATTCCACCTGGTCCACGTCGTAGACCCATACGTCGAAAAGACGGCCGGTCGGAAGGCGCATCTTTGACCAAACGGGCATTGAGGACCTTGCCGCCTAGTTCATCGCATCCTGTCTCTCGCCGGCGCCGCAATAGCTCGCTGCTGATAAGAGCGCCGCGCGGGCCTGCCCAGCTTTGGGGCGCGCGGGGGCTTACCCGTCCGCCGAGAAAACATTTCAAGCAGATAACTGGCGTTGCGGTAGACAATGCCGCCTTCACCGCGGTATGCTTCGTCAGCCGATCGAAGTCCGTTGTACAAGGCTGCCAGCCGCTTGATGCTGTCGGGCGTGTACATAACGCGCCAACCGTTTCTACCATCGGGCACGGGACACAGCAGACGCCGAATTTCCAGCTTGGGAGCATCCCTGGGAAAGCCCTTGAGACACCAACTCCTAAAGACCCCCGGCGGGATGCCCTGGTCCGACCCGATGCCATTCTGAAACAACCAGCCTTCTTCCTCGTAGGCTTTCCATGCGCTCTGATTTCGTTTGATCTCTTCAAGTTGGTCGCGTCGGAAGTAGAGGATTTCGTAGCGTCGTTTGTTCCCCTTGCCGAAGTGCGATCGTCGGACCGATCGCAGTCTGTAATGCGTCCCGCGCAGCCTGGCGGGATTTTGGGATGCGTCGAGCCACGCGCAGTGCGTGCGGTGCCAGTCGTATAGATCGTGTAGGCACAGACCGTATTCAGCAAAAACCAAGTCAGCGCGTAAGCAAGTGGTTCCGTCTTTGTCGCGCATCTCGGCCGGGCTGTCGCTCTGTTCGGCCTGGTCCCAATAAGCGTCGATGCGCTCCAACTGCTGCGCGTCGTAAAGGTAGTATCGCTTCCGGCCGGGAATGGGAATCCGGTTCAAACGGCCGTCGATTGCCGGATGGCCGAATTTCCACCAGTAGTGGATAAGCTTTGTCGTGAACTGCGGAAAGCGTTGGCAGACTTCGGCAGTGTTGATGTACTCCCCATTCCGGGAAAGTTCGGCGCTGGTTTCCGTCTCCAGCGGGGATGATTGCGTAGCCATGATTCACCTGCTTTCGATCCGGGTGACCGCCCGGCAGCCGTGGTGCAGGTGATGGACCACGGCGCGCGGTTGGTCTGTCGCGGTTAATTACTCCGCTGACCCGATGCCTTGAAGTTTAACCGATCATCCTCATAACGTCACTGGCCTTGGCAAGGTCGCGTTCCGCGTAGATTTGCGAAACGTCGGCCTGGGTGTGGCCCAAAACGACTTGCGCGGCCTCCAAGCCGAATTGCCGGCGGACTTCCGTTGCCCGCGTGTGCCGCAGTCGGTTCGGTGCCCAATAGGGGACCACGGCCGGATTGTCGATCTGCAATTCTTCGGCTTGTTCGCGTAGCGCTGATTGGCCTTATCGACCCCGCGGCGGATGGCGCGGGCGTAGCTGTCCTTGTTGTAGCAATCGGCCGGCATCCTTTTCGGCCGGCGCTTGCGGTTCGTGCCCGGACGGTTTCCGTAGCCCGGCGGCGTCTTGCGGACCTCGTGGAGGGCCTCACGTCGCTTTGCTTCGCCTTCGGCGGGCGAAAAGCAATTGGCCGTCGCCTCGCGAAGCAGATACGGCAGAATGACGGCCTGGGCCTTGGGGCCGATGAAGATAATCCGCTCTCTGTCGTGGTGCTCTGTCTTGTGACTCTCCGGACGGAAAACCCAAACGTCGGCGGTGCGGTCAATGTCGCCCGGCCGCAACTGGCAGACTTCGCCCGGCCGGCAACCGGTGAGGCGCTGAAAGCGAACCATATCGGCGACGATCGGCGGCAAAAAGGGCAACGTTGCATCGACCGTCGCGTCATCGACCGGAAGGACGGGCGGCCGTTCGGGCGCGGTGGTCCTGCCCTTTTTCAAGCCGTCCACGGTTCGCAGCGCGTGGAAGATGCCGGCGGTTACGATTTCTTCCGCCGCGCCCCACTTGAAACAGCGGGTTACGATCGGCATAAGCTTGTTGATGTAGCGGCGTGAGTGGCCGGCGTCGATGAGGGTTTGCCGGATGGCCTTGAATGCCTTGGGGCCAAACTCCGCGGCCAGCGTCTCGCCGTAGAGCGGGACAAGGTGCGTGCTCAGCATCAAGTGAATGTGACGAAGCCACCCGCTGGGCTGCCCGTTTTTCTGGTAGTAGCCTTCGCAATGCTGGTAGTAGGCGTCGGCCAATTCAACCACGAAGATTGCGCCGGCCGCGACGCTCAGCTTGGCCGGCGCGGACGGGTTAGCGGCAAGGTCCGCGATGAGTCGCCCGTACTCTTTCAGGCTTTCGGCGGTGCCATGCTCGCCGCAGTAAACGACGCGGCCGCGCACCCGAAGGTATGCGCGGCCGCTTGGCTTGTGAAGACAATACTTGGGCGCTTTTTTGCGACCGTTGGTGGACATTGTGCGTCCCTCCATCAATACGTCGCGCGTAATCTACGCGCTTCGTTTCGACTTACAGGCCGCGCTTCCGACCATCGGAAGGTAACTTAACTCCAAGTTCCGGCAGGGTTTAGGTTAAATGGCGGGGGCAGGATTTGAACCTACGACCTCGAGGTTATGAGCCTCGCGAGCTACCGGGCTGCTCCACCCCGCGTCAAATTGTTGCCGGAACGAATAGGAGATTCGCCCCAGTAGACGTTTCAATTCTACCATTATTTCGGTTGGTGTCGAGGGGTAGTCCAACATTTTTCTTTAGGCGACTCGCCTACCGCCTTTTCCATCAAGTGGGGGCAATTCCGGCCAAAGCCGGCACTCCAACGGCTCGTTTTCAGATTTCCTGCCCCTCGCCCGGCCTTGCCGGCGCCGGATTGGGTTGCCCCGGCGACGGTTTTGGCGGGGGCGGCGGGGTTTGTGGCGAAACGGGCGATGCGGGCGCCGAAAACGAACGAGTTCTTCTCGGTATGTCAGCCTGCCGCGGCGGACTGGGCGGGAAGGCATTCGGGGTGTCAGGTTCCATCGCCGGCGAGGCATAGACCGGCTTGTAGATGTAGCTCAGCCGCCCCGTCCAGATCTTCACGTGGCCGATCGGCTGCCGCACGAAGCCGTAGTACGGTGTGCCCCAGATATCGCCCGGCACGCGCGGCCAAGACTGAAAAACGGGCACCGGCGCAGCACCGGGCAAGGTTGCCTGAGGCGCGGCGGGCGGGGCGTTGTAGAAGGTAATGCCGGACGCCGGATAAGCGTAGACATCGGCCAGCGTCGGACCGACGTATACTTTGGGCCACACGGGACCATACGACTCCGGTCGCACGGGCCGGTATTTATCTTGCGGATCGGACCACGTGTTCTCGGCCTGAATTTGTTCTTCCAGCATGAGCTGCCGGCCGACCTTCGCCCGGCGTTCGGCTTCGGCTTCCCAATAGGCGTCGCGGCCGGCCTGGAGCGAATCGTAGGTTTCGCCCGGATGGATGACCTCTTGCTGAGCGGAAGCCAATCGCGCCGCGCCGACGACGAAGAGGGCCGCGATACTGCACGCACCGAAGATGCCGCCACGCATGATAGGGTCCTTTCCCAATCGAAGTCCGTTTTTCGCCCGATGTAAGTCTATTGCTGCCGAGGCGTTTCGGCAACCGCATTAGTCCCGCTCGTCAAAGTAGGTCCTTTCTGCCGGAAAGGACTTATCGCGCCGTGGTTTCGGAAGCGGCAACCCTTCCATGCGAAGGAACGCAAAATAGTCCCGCTCGGCAAGCGGGACCTACTACATAACATCCTCCAGCCCCGCCGGAATCGTGCCGCCCTCGCGCCATTGCCTGACCGCTTCATAGGCCACCAAGGCCGCCGCCACGGATAGGTTTAGGCTGCGGACCTTGTCGCGCATCGGAATACGCAGGCATTGCTCCGGCTGTTCACGCCGCATCGGCTCCGGCATGCCTTTCGACTCGCTGCCGAACACAAGCACCTCGCCCGGCTGATAACGGGGCTCCGTAAAATGCCGCCGGGCGGTCTTGGTGAGAAACCAGAAGGTCTTGCCCGGCAGCCG
Source organism: uncultured Planctomycetia bacterium (assembly GCA_963707295.1). Lineage (GTDB taxonomy): Bacteria > Planctomycetota > Planctomycetia > Pirellulales > Thermoguttaceae > JANXQG01. Next base: position 523,564 of record CAVPPL010000004.1, on the reverse strand, counting down.
CGCGACGAGCGCATGCCAGTCATCGACGACTTCCCAATCGAGATGCTCCCAATAATCGAGGCCCGCCCGGCGGACGTGCTTGCTATCAACCAAGAACCCGAGCGGCCGAACCATCCAGAGCTTGGCCCCCAGCGCAACGCAGGTGCGGCCCACGTTCCCGGCGTTGAAGGGAATCTCCGGCTGATAGAGGACGATATGGAGGATCGGGTCCGGCATAGTTGGTTCAGTTGCGGCGAGTTCCGTGCTGGCGTCCCGCCTCTAGGCGGTAATTCCGGCTAAAGCCGGGACTCCAACTGAGAACGTGCGTATATGGTAGTCGTTTGCAGGTTTGCCTATAAGATGCGCCCTGCCCGCGCGTTTTTTCTTATCTGGGGGCGCATTGGAACAGTGTGAACCTTCGTCCAACCCGTGTTTCTGCTGAATTCTGATCTGGCGAGGATCGCCATGCCGTAGTACAAGCTGTTTCGCTATGAGCGGACAGGTTGTTTTGGATCGGCGGGGCAGCAATACCTCCCAGTTGCTGGAGTTTGTCCAGGAGCTGAAGCAGGAGGTTGCCTCGCTGCGTGAGGAATTGGCGGAGGTGCGGCGGGAGAATCTGATCCTGCGGCAAGAGGCCGGCTATTGGAAGTCGCGCCATGCGGATGCGGTGGGACGGATCGCCAAGCTGGAAGCCGAAAACGAACAACTGCGGGGTGAAGTCCGCCAACTCCAAGCCCGACTCTACGGCCAAAAAAGCGAGCACTCCGCCTCCCGCGATCGCTCCAACCATCTGCCGGGCGAAGAAGCCGACAGCGAATCCCTCTCGCCCAAGCCGCGCGGGCAGCGGAAAGGCAACCCCGGTCCTCCGCGCCGCGATTACAGCCATCTGCCGGTTGTGGAGGAGTTGATCGAACTGCCCGCCGAGGACACTTGCTGTCCTCGTTGCGGTCGGCCATGTACGCCCAACGGCAGCGAAGATTCGGAACAACTCGAAATCGATGTCCGCGCTTATCGACGACGGACCCGCCGGCGGCGTTATCGACGCACGTGCAACTGCCGCGGCCCGCGGACGCTCGTCGCGCCGCCTCCCGCGAAGCTGATACCCAAGGGACTGCTGGGCGTGTCGGTTTGGGCCGAACTGTTGCTGGGCAAATACTTCAGCCATGAGCCGATCGAACGGCAGCTTGCCGCCTGGCGGCTGCGCGGACTGGACCTTGCGGCCGGCACGGTCAGCGGCGGACTGCAACACCTCGAAAGGCTGTTTCAGCCGCTCTACGACGAGTTGTTGGCGCATAGCGCCCAAGCCGGTTTCGCGCAGGCCGACGAGACCCGCTGGCTGGTTTTCATCGAACAGGAAGGCAAGATCGGCCATCGCTGGTGGCTGTGGGTCTTCCTCAGCGAAGACAGCGTGGTGTTCCGACTCGATCCCTCGCGCAGTCACGACGTGCCCGAAGGCCATTTCGCCGCCGATGCCTGCCTGACGTTGATGGTCGATCGCTACTCCGGATACAAGGCCATGGCGCAGGTCAAACGCGGCAACGTGACCCTGGCGTTCTGCTGGGCTCACGTGCGACGGGATTTCGTCGAAGTCGGCAAGGGCTGGGACGAATTGAAACCGTGGGCCTTGGCTTGGCTGGAGCGCATCCGCGCGGTGTATCATCACCAACGGCGGCGCTTGGCATGCAAGCCCGAAAGCACGAAGTTTCGCGCCGCCGACGCGGCGATGCGTCAATCGCTTGCCCGGATGCAACGGCAAGCCGCCGCGGAACTGGCCGATCCGCGACTCCACGAACCTTGCCGCAGGGCCCTGGTCAGTCTTCAAGAGCATTGGTCCGGGCTGACGCGGTTCGTGGATGACCTGCGCATTCCGCTGGACAACAACGCCTCGGAGGCCGCCAATCGCGGTCCCGCGGTAGGACGGAAGAACTACTATGGCTCGGGCGCCTTATGGTCCGGTCGCCTGGCAGCGATGCTCTTTTCGCTCTTCGCCACCATCGGCCGTTGCGGACTGAACCCGCGCTCGTGGCTGACGTGGTATCTTGAAAGCTGTGCCGCGGCGGGCGGAACGGCTCCCGAGGAAATCGCTCAGTTTCTTCCCTGGACGATGACTGAGCAACGTCGCAACTCGCTGGCCCTTGCCACGCACGACACCTCTTGAAAAGGCATGTGTCGCCTCGCTTACGAACTACTCACCTGAACTGCGCTACGCTCCGCGCAAATCACCCCCACCACGCCTTGGACGAAGGTTTACGGAACAGTCGTTGTAAGTCCTTGTGTGATAGTGACTTGCGAGCGATTGCCTGACAGGGAGTTACGATCCTCCGTTGGGGTGGAGTGGGGGCGCATCGGGGGCCGATCGGCCGTTTTCTTCCCGTCTCTGGCGGCGGGCTTCACGCCGCGTCCGACATCTCTGCCGGTAGACCCGTTCCCACGTTTCGTCCACCAGTGTGCGCCAGTAGTTCCAATCGGGCCGGCGGGGCTTCTTATCCGCGCGCCTCCTTATCGTGGTGAGTTGCTTGAAGGGAAGCCCCGCCAGCCAGGCGCGGGCGGCCGCCTCGTCGCGGGGGCACTGCTTTTCCAGCGGTTCCGGCGGCGGCGGGGCGGCCACGGGCGCTTTGTCTTCTACTGCGAACTTCTTCTTGTCAACTTCCGCGTCAGGGTTCTCCGTCAGGTCGGAAAGAACGTTTTCATACTCTTCCAAGAGCGTCTCGTGGCATTCGGCCGGCAGTTTCGGCATCACAACATGCAAGAAGCGAGTGAAGCGTTCCATGACCTGGTCGCCCGTGAAGGTGTGCGGCGCGCGGCGGCCGTATTCTTCGGGATTGCGGCGTTCCATGACCCAGGCGGCCGCCCGCCAGTATTTTTCCTGATCGGTGGCGCGGTCGATGAGGCGAAGGGCCTTGCCATCCGCGCGGCTCTCGGCCGCGGCCAATTCCGCGGCGAACTGCGGATCGCGAGCGGCGGCACGGGCGATGGTGCGGTGGCAGCAGCCGACCTCACGGGCGGCCAAGCGGCGGCTGCCGCCCAGGCGGACCAGGGCGACGACGGTCGCGCGTTTGACCGGGTCGAGGGCTTCGCGGGGGTCTGGAGTGCGCTGTTCGCCGGGGACTGTCCCAATCTCCGCGGGGTCCTCGCGCAGCGGGAAGGCGGAAATGGGACTGCCCCCTTCGGCCGGGCCGGTCACCGAAATGGGGCAGTCTCCTTGGTCATTTGTCCGCGGCAAGCCCACGCGGATGGCGAATTCCAGAGGCAGGGCGTTGTGGATGTGGGGCAGTTCGTTCATGGCGGGGGCTTTCTTTTAGGTGTGGGATTGGTTGCCGGGAGGGCAGTGCTACCCAGTCAGCGGATAGTATACATACGTATACATTCTATGTCAACAGATGGATACGGATTTTAGTAGAGTGGATTGAGAATCCTCGCCGGGAAAGGGTGGAACGGTCCCTCATCCCTGCGGGAGTGATAGCGTTTCCTAGCGGAATCGCCTCGGCCGATCATGCGTTTATTGGCGCGAGATTAGGCCGTAAAGCCCACCAGCGGGTGGGCATAGGCGAGCCAATGCCACCGGCTTGCGGGTTGCCGATTTATAGCTGCGGAGCGGCGATAGCTAGTAACCAGGGCGTACGCCCCTGCTGCACTTACTGAATGTCGTGACGGATGCCAGCGGCACGGAGCCAGGTGGTCACGGTGCGCCGCCCGCGAGCGAAGAAGATGCCCAGCAACAGCACGGGCAACCGCCAACGGTTGCGGACGTGCAGCGGCACCGCAAAAAACTCGCTCCATTGCTTCCAATCGTTTGGGCATCGCCAATTTACAATCGCCATCCTTGGCTCTCCTGTCACTTGCGTTGTGGAAAATGTCTTGTGATAGAAGAGCCTGCCGCCACTTTTCAGAAAGTGCAGTGTTAGCCCGAACCGGATAGGGAATATGGCGAAAGTCTTCCGTTTAGACGGTTGGCGCCGTCGTCTCAAATCTCGAATTGCCAAAAGCGCTGCCAAAGTCCTTGGATCGTACGAAGTCTTGGACTAGATTAAGAGGGAAGGGGATGGGCGGTTAGAAGATCGGGAGGAACGAGAAGTTGAGAATATCTTTGCCTCAGTCCTGCGAGTCTGCATCTCGAATCGATACAACATCCAAGCTCGGTTCTTATGGCGCATCATTGGTAGTAGGTGTGCTGGGATTTGTCGTTGGGAATTTGGCTTTAGACGCGATCAAAGAGCAGATTCATCACAGCACTTCGCAAGCATCTGCACAGACCGCTTCGATCAGCCCCCCGCCGCAGGCAATCCAATCGAAGGCAAGTCCTGCGGCAGTAGCGCAGCTCGTTGCAATCGGCCCTTCGCAATCGGCGGCCCGATCAGAGCCGAGACCGCTGTTGCCACCACAGGAACCAATTGGTAATCAGCCTGTTCAAATCCGTCAGCAGAATCTCGTGGCGACAACGAGCTTGCTGCCAGCCGCGTGTGCGTCGCTGGGTCCAATCGTCGGCGCCAATTCGGCCGTCGAAGACACTTCCGCTTATGCTCCTAAAGGCCATCCTCACGAAGCGATTGCCCGTCGGCTCGATCCGAGACTTGCCGAGAGATATAACGACCGTGGCATCGCCTACGAGCAGCAGGGTCGTTACGACATGGCCATTGCCGACTTTAACGAGGCCATTCGGCTGAACCCGACGTTGCCCCAGGCGTATTGCAACCGGGGCGTCACCTATTTGCACAAGGGCGACTACGATAGAGCGACTGCCGACTTCAACGAGGCCATCCGGCTCGATCCGAAGTTTGCCGTGGCGTATTACGGCCGGGGTTGTGCCTGCTTGCACTACGGCCAAAAGGTCCAAGCGGAGATGGACTTCGCCCAGGCGAAGAGGCTGGGGTACACTTCGCCCAAGCCGAATTCGACAAACTTCATCCAGATGTCGTTGTCGATTCTAGGCGGGTCGGCGCCGTGGCCGTGAATAGGATCGTTCTTCCACGAACGGCTGACGAAAATGTCCCGCCCTCGGAAAGCGAGACGAGTATGGCTGCGCCGGTGTATCGTTGCGATCAAAGTCGTATTAACGCCACGCTCCGCTGGTTCATTCTTGTTCCCATTCTTGTCCTTGGCTGCGCGAAAGTTCCGGCGGGCGATCCGCCGCTGAAGGTGCTTTTCATCGGCAACAGCTATACGTCGGTGAACGATCTGCCATCCCTGGTGGAAGCCCTCGCTGCGGCCGGTGGCCAGAGGATCGAGACGGACCAGTACGTTCCTGGCGGATACACGTTCGAGCAGCACGCCGGCGACAAGAAGGCTCTTGAAAAAATCCGAGAAAAGAAATGGGACGTAGTAGTCCTTCAGGAACAGAGCCTATTCCCGATCCTCAACCGGGAGTCGATGCACAAGTATGCCCGTATTCTCCACAACGAGATCTCAAAACATGGAACAAAGACGGTTTTTTACTTGACCTGGGCGCGACTAGACATTCCGCAAATGCAGGATGGCGGCGACCCGACAAATTCGCCCGAATATGCCAGGGCGATGTTCCAACTGGTAGGACTTGCCAAGCCTGCGGACTTCGAGGCATTGTGCAAGCATAACCAAGTTGGACTGGCGGGCGGGCTCAACGGAGCGTATTTCGATATTGCCACGGAATTGAACGCCGCGGTCGCCCCGGTGGGCATCGCCTGGAAGAAGGCGTTGGACGCCGACCCCAACCTGATTCTTCACCAAGCGGACAAGAGTCATCCGAATGCCCAAGGTTCCTACTTGGCGGCGTGCGTGTTCTACGCCACGCTCTTCGACAAGAGCCCGGTAGGGCTGCCGAGTGAACTCACCAAGGGAAGTCAGCGCCTCGTCCAGGTCACCCCGAACGAAGCGAAAATGCTGCAAGAGATCGCGTGGCAGACGGTTCAGGACTTGAAAACTCGCCATGAAGGGAAGGCTGGCCTAAAATAAACGCTAACGCAGCCAATCCGATGACCAGTCCCATCCGCTGCCTAACCGCCAGGTTGCTGCATCGCTTCTATCGGCTGGCGGCGGGGGAGTGGCAGTGATATCATGGAGGCGGATGATTTAGAGAAAATGCCATGACCTTTTTCAAGTTCTGGACGGCGGTGTTGGTCTCAATCTCCCTTCTCCCGAATACGGCGGTAAGTGCAGATGCGGCAAAGGAAGCTTTCGACAAGGGCAAGGCGTTTTTCGAGAAAAAGGACTACGATGCAGCGATTACTGCGTTCACCGAGGCCATTCGGCAAGACTCCAAAAACGCCGATACCTATTGCAGCCGAGGCCGAGCCTACGTTAAGAAGGGTGAACTCGACAACGCGATCACCGACTACACCGAGGCCATCCGGCTCAACCCGAAAAACGCCGAAGGGTACAACAGCCGCGGCAACGCTTTCAACATGAAGAGTGAGCATGAGAAGGCGATCGTGAACTATACCGAGGCTATCCGGCTCGATCCGAAGTTTGCTAATGCCTACTACAATCGTGGCGTCGTCTACGGTATCAATCGCGAATACGAAAAGGAAATTGCCGACTATACCGAAGTAATACGGCTCAAACCGAACTTTGCCGAAGCGTACGGCAACCGTGCCGCCGCCTACGGCGATAAGGGCGAGTACGACAAGGAAATCGCTGACTGCACCCAGGCCATCCGGCTGAACCGAGAGTATGCCCTTGCCTACAACAACCGGGGAGCTGCTTATGGGAACAAGGGCGACTACGACAAGGAAATATCTGACTGCACGGAGGCCGTGCGGCTGAACCCCAAGTATGCCACGGCGTTTAGCAATCGAGGACTTGCCTACGACATGAAGGGCGAGCACGACAAAGCCATTGCGGACTGTACGGAGGCCATTCGACTAAAACCGACGTTAGCCGGAGCGTATAATAATCGTGCCCTTGCCTACAACGGGAATGGTGAATACGACAAAGCCATTACTGACTGTGCGGAGGCGATTCGGCTGAAACCGACGTTAGCTGAGCCGTATTACTGCCGCGGTGTTGCCTACTATCGGAATGGTGAATTCGACAAAGCCATTACTGACTGTACGAAGGCGATTCGGCTGAAGCCGTCATTAGCTGAGCCGTATTATACCCGTGGCTTGGCCTACGAAAAGAAAGGCGACAAAACCAATGCCGAAGCCGACTTCGCCCAAGCCAAGAAGCTCGGCTACAAGTCCGAATGAAAATTCTCTTCCCCCACGGCTGGGAATCAATTCCAGGCAGCGTGACAACGACTTGCCTCAAGGACCACGGCCACGAAGTCCTAAATCCGGCATTGCCCGACGATGATTTCGATGTTGCCATCCGAATTGCCCAGGCCGAGTTTGACCAGCACCGGCCCGAACTTGTTGTCGTGTCACGTCATGGCGGGGCCGTAGCGATGAGCTAGATAAGGAGAGACGCTTTGGATACCAGCCGAAAAGCCAATCGTGAGGACAACGAGAAAACCCTGCAATACAAGAGCCGCCAAGAGACCCTGCTTGACGAAGAACTTATCGAGGACAAACTAGCCGAATTGCTGGCGTTTATTAGCCAACTTGACGAAACGCCGCCCGGAGGCGCCGACCTCCAACGCCGAGCGAAGCTCTTCGGTGAGTGCAATCGGATCGAAGGTGAAACCTCGGGCCAATTCTACGTTCGGCTACGGCAGTGGTTGGACCGGGAAATACCGCAGAGGAAATCGCCGCTTCACGCTCCGAGGCAGATGGGCGAATAGTTTCAATGATTGTGAACCTCCTGTTTTTCTGGTGATGCTCAATAGCGTCATGTTATCTGGAGCACGGCAACTGATCGGGCTTTTCTACCCGATACTCACCAGAACTTCCTCGTTCCGCATCTTCTCGTACACCTCCTGGCGATGTACGGGGATTTCCACGGGCGCATTGATGCCCAACCGTACCGTGTCACCCTTGACGCTCAGTACCGTGACCACAACGTTGTCGTGAATTACGATGCTCTCATTCAGCTTCCTGCTCAAAACTAACATGGATCGCTCCTTTAGTTCGCAAGTTTCCAACGGCGTTATGCCACAGAAAACAAGAAAAGCCGACGTGGCTGAACACTCGAAAGTATCCATCCACCTCGGCTTACTCGCCAACGAGCCTCCCGGTGGGACCGGGCTGCTCTTCATCTAGTCAACCTGCGAACTCTTGTCCATTGTAGAGCCGGGATCGGAGCGAACAATAGCAGTTTATCGACGCTCAGAATTATAATTCCGATCATTGCACTTCGATTTCATTGACCACCTGCGTCACGCCGCTGACCCCGGCCACAACTTCCTGTGCGATTTGCTTCTCAGTCCTTACTGAATGAATTTTCGCGTGCTAGCACTGCTATCTGACCATCGCGTCATGGCGGCGGGCTTGCCAGGAAATAGCCGATTCGTGGAAGCGTCAACGACGAAATGGAAATAATGGAGCGGAGGCATCGTCATTCTTGGTCATTCATTGCTCGGCGTGGAATGATCCAGCAGGATTCATGCTTCGTCATCCCGATGTGAGGATAATACGTCTGTGCCTGGGGTGCGGCGAGCAGGATCAGCGTCGTGGATAAACCCGCGGCTTCGTGTGTTCGGCGGATGAGTTCTCGACCGACACCTTGTTTCTGAAATGCGGCGTCGACAGCAAGATCCGACAGATAAGTGCAAAAGCTGAAATCGGAGATCGCACGAGAAACGCCGATGAGCCGACCTTTGCGGCGAGCCGTCAGGATAATATCGGCGTGGGCGAGCATCTGCCGGATTGTTTCGCGGTTTGAAACCGGGCGGCGTTCGGCCAGCGTCGATCGTTCCAACACGTCGATGAATTCGGCCGCGCTCAGGTCGGGCTCGATGCGGTATTCGATCATCGAATTACTCCAGATCCGGCATATCTTATTTCTCGAAAGTCATAGACTTGATGCGAATCCACTCGCCCTTGTGTCCCGTTCCCACGGGATCAAATCGCAGTTGGACGATCCGGCCTCGCCATGCCCGGCTATCGGTCAATTTGACGCGATACGTATGGTAGTTGTTGTCGCTGTTGAGCGTAAAGCCGAGCGAACTGTTCTCCGAAAAATCCTTGTCGCCGAGGTTCTTCCAGAAGATGCGGGCGTCACTGCCGCGTGCGTGGCTGGCGGCTTGGACCACCAGTGTGCCGGCGTCGGTCGCCTGCCAGAACCCGACAGGCCCGTGCAACTGGGGATCGTCCCGCTCCAAGAGCACGTTTAATTCACCCTGGATCGGCCAGCCTGTATCGGTCGCATTGACATAGTACCAGCCTTGCCGGTCGTTCTCGAACTTGTAGGATGGCGGACTGGGTCTGGGGGCATGGTCGTACACGTACCTGCGAATCGTTTGCAAGTCCCCCACGATCAGATCGTAGCAATACGAGTGCTCGATGTTCCAGTCGACGATTTCTCGGGGTTGCGGGGCGATGTAGCCGGTAGGATCGTCGCATGGGCCGCCCTTGCCCGGCTTGCCGGCGAAACCGCCGTTGAAGCAGCAGCAATGCGGTGTCCAGATCCCCAGGCCAAATCCATCGTCGTTCACGAGAGCAGCCCACGATTCCGTGGCCGTCCAACCGGTCCAGGGACCGGGTTCGCCGATGCGCTTCTCGATCCGCGACAACTTGCCGCCGGTGAAGGGTTGATCGCCGCTGTAGGTCATGAGCCGATACCAGGGTCCGTTAGTATAAAGGGCCGGACACTCCTGATTGCGGGCCGGATACTGCGCATGGTCGGGCCGACGATTCACCAATCGACAGCGTGCATGCACGGCAGGGCCATCCAGGCTGAACCAGCATTCGTAGGTACACTCGCCCGGCACGTTGTCTAGCGGCCAGTGCAATGGGATGCACTTTACATGGATTTGCTTGGAGTCATTGCTGTGTTCCAGCCGTTTCGATGAGTTGCCAAACGCGTCACCGACCTGGATCGGATTCCAGCCGATGAAACGCCACTCCGGCTTGGGCTGCTTTCCGGCAAGGACAAACGGTACGGGGCCCGAGTAGTACGACATCTGGATCTGCCGACCGCAATCGTAGCTGTTGACGAGATTCTGCCCGCCGCTGCTGCGGGAAAGGTACGTGATTGCACCACCCAGATTCAGATCGACGCCAAGGCGGATTACGCTGTTGTCCAGATAACTCATCTTGGCCGACTGCCGTCGGGACCGTTCCGGGACGTTATCGGCCCGCAAAGCATAGAGCCGAGTAAGCGTGGCGACGTAGAGCGTACCGTTTGCAGCGACCGGCGTCGCACTAATCGGATCGTCGAAATGGGCCGTGGCGAGGACCCTTTTTTCCTTCGATGCCGCAAATGTCCATAAATCGCCTTTCCGCGTCCCTACGTAAACCTTTCCATCCGCCACGAGTGCGGAACCCCACACGTCGCCCTCTACGTCCTGGGTCCAGTAGGGCTTCCCCGTATCGGCGTCAACGCAGTGAAACTGGTGACCGCAATCGCCGACGAAGACCATTCCGTCGTATATCGCGGGCGTCGCACAACAGTGTTTGTTGACGGGGTAGGACCAGACCAATTGCTTGCCGGACTTGTCGTGCGGACCGGCAGCATCGATGCATTGCAGCCAAGCCTTGTTTTTTCCCCACCAGATGTCGCCGCCCAGCGTCAGGAAAATGCGGTTCTTATAGAACACCGGCATCCCGCTGATAAAGCTCGGGCCTTCCTTCCGGTTGGTCAAGTATTTGTGAACATCGTTTTTAGGCGAGGTTGGGTCACCATCGAATTGCCAGGCTTCCTTCAGCTTAACGACCTGATTACCGGTTTCGCCGGCGTGCAAGGCTTCCAGGGCATAGCAGGCGCCGTCGCCGCCGCCAAAGAAGATGAGCGACCGGCCGTTGACCACGCCTTCTGACGGGGCGGACCAACTGGCATGGAAAATGTTAGGGCCGATTCTTTCGTCGTCCCTGGCGACCAGCCGGCCGGTCAGTTTATCGAGCACGATGAGGCTTGGCGCGTCGGGCGAACGAATCTTGCGATGCGTTTTGTCGACGCCGTTGCCGGTGTTGAGATAAAGATAGTTGCCGTCAATGAGGATCGAACTGTGCGCCGAGTCGTGGGGGTGAATGCCCGCGCCGCTGGGCATATCGAAACGCCAGAGGACCTCGCCGTGCCCCAGCAGATTCAGGCAGAGCACCTGGGCCCGATTGTTGACAATATAGACGCGGCCGTTCTCGACCGTGGCGGGCGAACAGAGCCCGATGTGCGGCCAATCGAGGTACGGGTCGTGCTCCAACTTGGGCGAGAAGACTTGCCAGCAAAAATGTCCGTCCTTCTCGTCTACGCAGAGAACCACCCCGCCATCTCCAATCTGCTTCGCCTCGCGAGGTTCGTCGTTGTTCGTGCCGATAATAACCCGCCCCTGCGCAACGACGGGCGTGGCATAGGATTGCGTGCCGATGGGAATCGACCATTTGATGTTCTTGCGGGTCGCCGGATCGCACGATACCGGTAGCCCGGTCTCTTCTGAAACCATGTTGCGCGAATGGTGCTCGCCCCATTGCGGCTGGTCGGCGGCGTGACCGGCTGTCCCGGCTAAAAGCGTAATGGCCAGACTCGGCCAAACGAGCGATCTCAAAAGCATCTGATGACAAAGCATGATTTTCGCCAGCATAGGCGGAAACGAATAGCAACGCAATCCGTCCGGTTCAGGTAAAGCCGCCGCAAACGCTTCATTTCTGGGCAGTGCCGACGGCTTGTGCCGGCTCTCCCGGAATGCAGAGGTGGGCACAACCCGGACGAGTCGGAATCTCGTGGTCGCAAGCGATGCACCACATCTCCCAGGCCCCGTCGATATAGTTGTCGTTCGCGGGCCGACCGCAGGCTTGCCCGAAGAGATACCATTTCTTATCTATCCGATACAGCGCGGGCGTGGCGACATGATAGAGCGTGCGGTCGTCGTATAGCCTGCGCCACTTCGTCTGCAGCATGGTATCGAGATCGAGCTGCGTCCAGCCCTGCACCGGGTCCGTGCTGACGGCGAGGCCCGGCCGCCAGCGTGCGCCGTGGTTCACGCCCACCTCGATGCAGAGAACATACGTCGCGCCAATTTTGAATACCTGGTGCCACTCGTAGTAGGCAGCGGGCGTGGAGCGGAAAATCTGGCCCATGCCGCGTGGGTCGTTCGCGTTGAAGTGCCGCACCCACGTCTTGCCGTCGTGCGAAGTCGCGAGACGGATGCCAGGGAGCGTGCCGTCCTTGCCGCGGTAGGAGTAGTACATATACCAGTCCCATCGCCACGTCTTGGCGTTCCATTCACGCATGACCGCTGCCTGGGAGGCCATTTCCTCGTAAAACGGCGCTGCCGGCTCCGGGGCCAGCACCGGCGCGGTGCCATACCGGGCGATGGCAGCCGTGGTCACCCCGGAGTAGCCGTCAGCGCCCGCCGGACAGATCGCAAGGCCGATCCGGTCCTGAATTGTGCCGGCAGAGCCGGAGTAATAGATGTAATAGGCATCTTCATCTGGTATATAGAGGACGCTGTCGAGACGGATGGTGGAGGAGTCCCAACCGCGTTCTGTGGCTCGAAAGATTGGATTTGCGTTATCTTGGCGCCAGCGGAACGGATCTCGTATGTCGGCCCATGCCTTGCCGGTCGCCGTTGACCCGCCGCGCTGGTGCCCCGCCCGATTGGACGACGAAACGGCCGAGTAGAACATGATCAAGTGTCCCGCCACCTTTGGGTTCGGCAGGATACACGGCTCCTCGACTTGCTGCGACATCCAGTCGTGGCCGGCACGCGGCAAGACAATTTCACCGCGGATTGCTACGGTGCCTTCGCGGGGCTGTTCGGCCCAGGCGAAAGACGCAGGCCGTGACGACATCGTCCACGCAATCGCCATCGAGGCGGCGATTAACCAGCCTCGATGCGCAAGTTCAATTGCAGCGGCGGGTTTCATGGTGGGACTTGTCGTCTATGGTCAGGATCGATTTCGACACTCCGCCGTGCTCATTTTTGGACGACTAATTGATTTAGTTAGGATAATGCCGTTGTAATAATGAACGTCGGAAGTCGCTGCCGATTCATGCGTTTAATCTCCGATTGGCTGCCAAGTAAGAAGTCGTGACGCTGGGCAGTCTACAATGCGTGCCGTCGGCGGTCAACCGAGTACCGCTGGGGGGGTGTTCCGTCAGGAGCCGCCTCGAGGGACGGTGGGCTTACATTGCTGTTTGGGGCGACGGCGGTCCGGACGATCGCTGACCGGAGCGGCTTGGGATTGACCAACGGCTGCGCTGTATAGGCAGATTGCGAGTAATTTTTTGCACGAGTAACCGACAAAACCAATGATTTGTGCGGCACTGTATGTGCTGAATAAAAGGCGAGACGCGATTCGCATAGAGCGAGTCGGAACAATAGCAGTAAGTATAGAATTAAATGATTGATTGGTTAACGCAAAGGAGCTAGCATGTTGGGTGGGGGTGCCGCGCGATAGGAGCGGATCCCTCCGAAACTCTACGAGGATGCCGGAGCGACCAGTCATCGCGTAACAAGCGAGCCCCCAAGGTGAGGAGGTCGATCCGATGCTTACGGATTCTTCGCTTCAGCGTTGTTTCAGGGTGGCAATCGTGGACGACCATCCCATCGTCCGCCAGGGCCTTTGTCAGGCGGTTTCTCGCGAGGCGGACCTTCGGGTCTGCGCCGAGGCTTCCGGCATCGTGGAGATTCTGAAGAAGATCGATGGCGCGCTTCCGGATATTCTCGTCATCGACTTGTCGCTGGATGGCGAAGACGGCATCGACCTGATTGATTATGCGAAGGCGCGGCTCCCGCCATCAAGATTCTCGTCTACTCCGCGCATGACGAAGAGACCTTTGCCGGCCGGGTCTTGCGTGCCGGCGCGCTGGGGTTTATCAACAAACGCGAACCGATCTCCAAGGTGGTCGATGCGATCCGCCAGGTGCTGCGGGGCGAGGTGTATCTCAGCCCGCAAATGACGAAGACCCTGCTGCATTGCGCGGCGGTTGGCCAGACGCTCGACTCGGAGCCCATGAGCACGCTTTCAGATCGCGAACTTCAGGTGTTCCGCTTGATCGGCGAGGGTCTCAGCACAGTCCAAATTGCCGACAAGCTTCAATTGAGCCCGAAAACGGTCGAATCGCATCGCAAGACGATTAAGCAGAAGCTTAACATCGAGACCAGCACGCAATTAAGCCGCCGCGCTTTCCAATGGGTCATGGAAAAGCAATAGGCCCCAGAAGCGGCAAGCCCCGCGCCTGCACGGCCTCGCGCACGAAATCATGCGGAAGCATGTGCCCTACACGCGCGCTCTCCGGCTGGGAAAGTCGACGCGCAACTCGTTGACGACGAGGCGAATGCCTTTCAAGGAACGACCAATGGTTTGCGCAAGTTGTTTCAGATAGTAAGTCGGCACGCTGCCGCGGAGGACGAGTACGCCATCGTCCAAGCGGCATTCGATCGCTCGCAGCGGCAAATAGGGAGACCGGCGGAAGCGGTCTTGGATGTCGTCCTCGGATGCGTACCTCGAATCTCCGCCAAAGCCCATGATCTCGCACATAAGCCGATCACGGTTTTTTGTCGCAGCCATTATCATCGTTTCAATGTCCTTTTTTGAACGGTTTTTTTTGTAACAAACCCGAATTGCCCTATCGCTCCGCAGCATAACAGTATGGAGCGGGCGGCCGAATCCGCCAATCGGGACAATATTGACAGTGCGCCTGGGAACATTACTAGCGACCCTCAGCATTTTCCTTAGGCGAGATTCAGGCCCTTCGGGATGGCGGGTACTGACCGTTGCAATAGAATGATCGCGTTACGGCAGTCTGGCCGCTGCATATAGCGATGCAACCTGGCCGCCGTCTAGGATGTCAGCCGAATTAAGAACACCTTGCACGGAGGACTTGTCATGCTAGTGCTAAGCCGAAAGCGCGGGGAAGCGATCGTCATCGCCGATAACGTCCGAGTAACGGTCTTGGAGGTTGAGGGGGGCCGGGTGAAGCTGGGACTTTCGGCGCCAAAAGAAATGCCGATCCACCGTGAAGAAACACACGCGCGAATCGCTCGCTGTCGGCAAATGGATGCCTTTGCGACGGCGGAAGTTGCTTAATTCGGCCAAGCCTGGAAGCTCGCTAAACACTTGACTGCCGGGCGGTTGCGCCGGCCGTGGCGGAGCCTGTTTCGTCGGCGGATTCCGGCACGAAGCGGCGCAGCGCCGCAGCAAGACGCACGACCTCCGCCTCCAACGCTTCGACCGCCGCCGTTGCCCCAGCGCGATCGCCGGCCCGGCTCAGTCTTTCGATGCGATCAAGCGCCGATG
The DNA here is from genome assembly GCA_963707295.1 of uncultured Planctomycetia bacterium. Classification (GTDB taxonomy): domain Bacteria; phylum Planctomycetota; class Planctomycetia; order Pirellulales; family Thermoguttaceae; genus JANXQG01. The sequence goes on along the minus strand of CAVPPL010000004.1, from coordinate 508,334 downwards.
TCACCGCCGTGGCGCCTAGGTAGAGCACCGTTCCCTTGAACCAATGGGCTTTATCCGCAAGGGTTTCCAAGTCGCCGCACGCAGCCGCGGAGCGAATCTCAGGCATGCGTTCAATCGCGTCGTTGAAAAAGAACCTCGCCATATCGCGGAACAATTTGAAGTTGCCGTCGAGCCGCACCATGGCCTGACGTAAATCGATCGGTGAGCCATCGAGGTCCGCGCCCGGTTCGATTGCGCTCTGCGGGCCGGCCTCTTCCGGCGACGTTGACGTTTCCGCCACGGGAACGGCGGCGTTGCCAAGGGGACCCAATTGTTCAACGGCCGCGACTAGCTCTTCACGCTTAACCGGCTTGCAGAGATAACCGTCCATGCCGGCCGCTTTGCACCGAGCGCGGTCGGATGGCGTCGCATGGGCCGTCATGGCGATGATGGGCACGCGCGAGCGGCCGTTTTCACGTTTGCGGATCGCCGCGGTGGCGTCCAGTCCGTTCATAATGGGCATTTGCACGTCCATCAGAATCACGTCGTAATGACTCTGCTCGGTAATTTCGACCGCTTCCTTGCCGTTGACCGCGTTATCGACATGATGGCCGCGATCCCGCAAAACATAGTTGGCAAGCTTCTGATTGGCTATGTTGTCCTCCACGAGCAAGATGCGCTTCGGCGCGGAACATGCCGCGGAAACGATCTCAGGCCCCGGTTCGTCGCAAGGGAGTTCATCCGCCAAGAGCAGTCGGACCGTGAAGACGAACTTAGTTCCCGCCGGACTGCTTTCGACCTGGATTTCTCCTCCCATTAATTGCACCAGACTCTTGCAAATCGATAGCCCGAGGCCCGAGCCTCCGTAGCGGCGCGCCATCGAGGCGTCCGCCTGGACAAACGGCTGGAAAAGCTGGCTGACACTGTCCGGCGGGATGCCGATGCCCGTATCCCGCACTTCGAATTCCAGGCGCGCGGCGCGGTCCTGCGACAGACAACGCACGCCGATTTCCACGCTGCCGGCTTTCGTGAATTTGACGGCGTTTCCCGTCAGGTTGAAAAGCACTTGCTGCAACCGCATGCGATCGCCCAGAAGCAGGTCGGGAACCGACTCCTGCACGTTGCAGCGGAAGTCGAGCCCTTTCTCGCCCGCGCGCATGGCAAAGACCCGCGACACCTGCTCCAGCATCTGCCGCAAGCTGAAGGGGGCCGATTCAAGGTCCAGCTTGCCCGACTCGACCTTGGCGGAGTCCAACAGATCGTTGAGCAGCGTCAGGAGCAGGTCCGCCGACTCCTTTGCCGTTCGCAAGAAGTCCTGGGCGACCGCGTCGGCCACTCTCGGCAGCGCGACGTCAATCATTCCCAGGATGGAGTTCATCGGGGTGCGCAGCTCATGGCTGATGTTCGCCAGGAATTGACTCTTGGCCTGATTGGCGCTTTCGGCGGCGGCCTTGGCGGCGTTCAGTTGTTCCACGGCGCGCTTCGCGCGGCGACGTCCTCGGCCACCGCCACCGCCCGACGTATGGCCATGCCGAGACGCGAAAGGCGAGTCTTCAGCACGAAATCGGTGGCGCCATTCTTGAGCGTCTCGATGGCCCGCTCCTCGCCCAATGCTCCGGTGACAAAGATAAAGGGGCGATCGGGGCATATTTCGCGGCACAGCGCCAGGGCCTCCATGCCGCCGAACGTCGGCAGCGCATAGTCGGCCAGGATCAGGTCGGGCGATTGCTCCAGCGCCGCCATGAAGCTTCTCGCGGTTGTCGACCGCGTTAAGTTCAAGGCACATTCCTTCGTCATCGAGAGTGTCCTGCAGCAGCCGAACGTCGGCGGGATCATCCTCCAGGTAGACGATGCGCAGCGGTGCGTTCATTATCGCCTCACTCTGCCGGGTCAAGTTTAGGGCGGGGCAAGCATCCTGCCGGAGGTTCATTGCACATTGCCCAATACTGCGCGACGGCGTGCAGCGCGGAGGTGTCGGCCTCGAAATCGATCGTCTTCACGACGTAGCCGTTGGCGCCAAGTTCGTAGGCCCGCTGTCGGTCGCGTTCCTGGTTTGATGCGGTCAATATGACCACCGGCAAGCATCGTGTGGCCGGTTCGGACCGGATCCGCTGGAGCACTTCAAAGCCGTCCACCAGGGGCAATTTGACATCCAGCAATACGACCGCCGGAAGGCCCGGCGGCCGGCCCCGAAACGCATTTCGGGCACGGAGATAGTCCATCGCTTGCTCGCCGTCACTTACCACGGCAACCTGGTCGTCGAGGCCCAAATCGGCGAAAGCCGCAAAAGCAAGGACGACGTCGTGCGGATCGTCCTCAACCAGAAGCACGCGGACCAGCCGTTGTGCCCGTCCATTCGCCTGCTGTAATAAAGTTTCGGCCTGTGGCATGATCTACTCAGTGCGGGCCTATTCAGTGCGGCAACGAAAAGCTGATCGTCGCTCCCCGGTCCAAAGCGCCTTCGGCCCAGGTCCGGCCGCCGTGGCGCTCAATGATCCGGCGGACGGTGGCAAGTCCGATGCCCGTGCCATCGAAATCGGCGGCGCTGATGAAGCCGCTGAAAAACCCCGAACAGTTTGTGCGCGTATTGCGGGTCGAAGCCCACGCCGTTGTCGCGGACGAAAACGACGTGCTCCGTATCCGCCGGCCGGAAGCCGATTTCGATTTCCGCCGGGTCGCGATTCCGAGCGAATTTTACCGCGTTGTCGATCAAGTTGGCAAATACCTGGCGGAGCATGGCGGCGTCGCCGCGGACTTCCGGCAGCGGCTCGATAGTCCAATGAATCGGCCGGTCGGCCATGTCCGGCTCGGCGGCTTGAAGCGTTTGGTCGAGCAGGCTCCGCAGGCTCACCATCTGAAAATGCAGTTCGGCGCGGCCGATTCGGGAAAACTCAAGCAGGTCGTCGATCAGGCGTCCCATGCGCGTTACCGAGTGCTGAATAAGCGGCAGATACTGATCGGCAGGTCCCGGCGCGCCGAGATCGCTTCGATGGAGCTTTTGCATGCGGCCCACAAAGCCCGCGACCTGGCGCAACGGCGCGCGCAAGTCATGGCTGACGGAATAGCTGAAGGCCTCCAACTCCGAATTGGCGGCGGCCAAGTCACTTACGCGCTGGGCAAGCTGCTCGTTGAGCTCGCGGATGCGCTGCTCGCCTTGCCGCCGCTCGGCAATCTCCGCTTCCAACGCCTGGCTCTTGCGGAAAAGGTTGACGAACACCGCGACCTTGGAGCGGAGGATGGCCGGATTGCACGGTTTGCTGAGATAGTCCACGGCGCCTGCGCTGTAGCCCTGCATCACGTGCTCGTCTTCCTGATAGTAGGCCGTGAGAAATATGATCGGCAGGTGCTGGGTCTTCTTCCGCTGCTTGATCATTTGCGCCAGTTCGATGCCGCTGGTGCCCGGCATGCGAATATCCAGCACCAGCACGGCGAAATCGCTGGTAATGAGGGCCTTCAGGCTTCCTCGGCGCTCGTGGCGCGAACGAGCCGGTAGTCAGGATCCTGGAGCACGGTCTCAAGAACGTCCAGGTTCCGCGGCTCGTCGTCCACCAGCAAGATGTTCACGGGACTTGGCATAGCAAACAGTATAACATGGCGAGGTTTCGCAGGCGAGCGCTATCGGTACAGCCAAACGCGAAGCAGGGAGAGCAATTGTTCGATATTCACAGGCTTGGCAATGTAATCGGAGGCGCCTGCCTCCAGGCACTTTTCGCGGTCGCCCTTCATGGCCTTGGCCGTCAGCGCGAGGATGGGCAAGGAGCGGAATCTCTGCTCCTTGCGCCCTCTTTATTTACTATTTCTAATTGACGAACGGCCCGCATCGTTTCGTAACCGTCCATTTCGGGCATCATGATATCCATTAGCACCACGTCCAATACCGGCGTGCTCTTGATCAGCTCGATCGCGTGACGGCCGTTCGTGGCAGTCAGGACCTCCATGTTCTGGTTCTCCAGCACGGTCGCCAGGGCGAAAATATTGCGGGCGTCGTCGTCCACGACCAGGACCGTTCGGCCGCACAGGGCCTCGTTCGATCCGTGCAGCCGCGCTAGCAGTTTTTGCTTCGCGTCGGGCAGGTCCGAGACGACGCGATGCAGGAACAATGCCGTCTCGTCGAAAAGCCGTTCGGGAGACTGGACATCTTTGAGGACGACGCTCTTGGCCGCCGTCTTCAAGTGCAGCGCCTCTTCGGACGTGAGCTCCTTGCCGGTGAACACGACGATCGGCACGTCGCGGAGAACCGGTTCCGTCTGGATGCGGTCGAGGAGTTCGAAGCCGTTCATATCGGGTAGGCGCAAATCGAGCACGCAACAGTCAAATGGCCGGTCCATCAGCATCTCGAGCGCATCGCTACCCGTCCCGACCGCCGTGATTTCCAGGTCGCTATGTCCCAGCAGTTCGACGATGCTGTCGCGTTCCATCGCATTGTCTTCCACCACCAGGAGCCGCTTGACGTGCGGCTTGACAAAGGCCTTGATGCGATCAAAACACTGATCGAGGGCCTCGGTCGTCACAGGCTTCACGAGGTAGGAGAAGGCTCCGTGCGACAGGCCGTGCTGCCGTTCGGCCTCCAGGGAAATGATTTGCACCGGAATGTGCCGCGTGGCCGGATCAAGTTTCAAGTTGTTCAGCACGGTCCAGCCCAGCATGTCCGGAAGGAAAATGTCGAGGGTAACGGCGGTCGGCAGATACTGCCGAGCGAGGGTAAGAGCCTGCTGGCCGCGCATCGCGACCATGCCCTTGAAGCCTTTGTCCCGCGCCAGGCCCAGGAGGACGCGGGCGTAATGCGGGTCGTCTTCGACGATCAAGAGCGAAAGATCGCCTTCCTGGATTTCGTTTCGGTCGTCGACAATCGTCTCCTCGCGCATCACGGGCACGACCGGCAGCGCCGGTTCGGCGGCCGGCCCGTATATTTCGGATCTGGCGCCTGCGGGTGGCGGTGTGCCGGCGGATCGCACCGTCGCCGAAGCCGGCCCCGTGTAGCTCAGCGGCAAATAGAGCGTGAAGGTGCTGCCTTGGCCGGGCGCGCTGACTAGCCGGATTTCGCCGCCCAAGAGCGTCGCCAGTTCGCGGCTGATGGCCAACCCGAGGCCCGTGCCGCCGAAACGCCGCGACGTGGACGCGTCGGCTTGCTGGAATGCCTCGAAGATGATCTTCTGCTTTTCCGGAGCAATGCCGATGCCGGTATCCGTAATCGCCAGCGAGATGACGTGCCCGGCGCGGCTCAGCACGCGATGGTCGGGGTTCCAGCCGTCGGCGGCCATTTGCACGCGCATGGTAACGCTGCCCTGGGCCGTGAACTTGACGGCATTGGAAAGCAGGTTCTTGAGAATCTGCTGCAAACGCTTGGGATCGGTGGTGAAGCCGCGCGGCAAGTTGGGGTCGAACTCCATGTGCAAGGCCAGATTCTTCGTTTCCGCCACGTGGCGGAAATTCCGATCCACGGTTTCGCGAAGTGTGGCGAAACTGAGTTCCTCGATCTCCACCGTGACCGTGCCCGACTCGATCTTCGACAGGTCGAGAATATCGTTGATCAGCGTCAGCAGGTCGGAGCCGGCAGAGTGGATATTCCGGGCGAAATCGACCTGCTTGCCGGACAGGTTGCCGGTGGCGTTTTCGACCAACTGCTGGCCGAGGATGAGGATGGAGTTTAGCGGCGTTCGCAGTTCATGCGACATGTTGGCGAGGAACTCCGACTTGTATTTCGAGGTGAGGGCCAATTCGGCGGCCTTCTCCTCCAGTGCCCGCCGGGCCTGCTCGACTTCGTTGTTCTTCCGTTCCACCTCCACGTTCTGCTCGGCAAGCTGGCGGGCCTTGGTGGCCAATTCCTCGTTGGTTTGCTGAAGTTCCTTCTGCTGCGTCTGCAATTCGACGGTAAGCTGCTGCGACTGCTTCAAGAGCCCTTCGGTGCGCATCGTCGCCTCGATGGTGTTAAGCACCACTCCGATCGACTGCGTCAGTTGCTCCAGGAAGGTGAGGTGCGTGGCCGGGAAGGCGCGCAGCGAAGCCAACTCGATGACCGCCTTGGTTTCTCCCTCGAACAACGCCGGCAAGACGACGATGTTCCGCGGCCGCGACGAGCCCAGGCTGGACTCGATTTGCGTATAGTCAGGCGGCACGTCCATAAGCAGGACGCGCTGCTTTTCCACAGCACATTGACCGACCAGTCCCTCGCCCAACGGGATGCGATCGGGCTGGTTTCGGCGATGGGCGTAGGTCGCCAAGAGGCGAAGCGAGGGACGGTCCTCGACCGTTTCCACCTGGTATATGGCCCCTTGCTGGGCGTTGACCAAGGGGGCAAGCTCGCTAAGCAACATGTGCCCGACGGTGTTGAGATCGCGCTGGCCCTGCAACATGCCGGCGAACTTGGCTAGGTTCGTCTTCAGCCAGTCCTGCTCCTGGTTGCGCTCCGTGGTGGCACGAAGATTGCCGATCATCGTGTTCACGTTGTCTTTGAGCTCCGCCACCTCGCCGCGGGCTTCCACCTGGATCGAACGGGTCAAGTCGCCCTTGGTCACGGCCGTGGCGACTTCGGCGATGGCGCGGACCTGCGTGCTGAGGTTTGCGGCGAGCAAGTTGACGTTGCCGGTGAGGTCTTTCCAAGTTCCCGCCGCGCCGGGCACGGCCGCCTGGCCGCCGAGTCGCCCCTCGACGCCGACTTCGCGGGCGACGTTCGTCACCTGATCTCCGAACGTGGCCAAAGTATCGGTCATGTTATTGATCGTTTCGGCCAGCGCCGCCACCTCGCCCTTGGCCTCGACGATCAACTTCTGCCGTAGGTTGCCGTTGGCCACGGCCGTCACCACCTTGACGATGCCGCGGACCTGGTCGGTGAGATTGGCCGCCATGACGTTGACGGAGTCGGTGAGGTCTTTCCAGGTGCCCGCCACGCCGGGGACCTGCGCCTGGCCGCCAAGTTTGCCGTCGGTGCCCACTTCGCGGGCGACGCGAGTGACTTCGGCGGCGAAGCCGTTGAGCTGGTCAACCATCGTGTTGATCGTGTTTTTGAGCTCCAGAATCTCGCCCCGTGCGTCCACGGTGATCTTTCGGGAGAGGTCGCCGCGGGCGACGGCCGTGGTCACTTCGGCGATGTTGCGGACCTGCGCCGTGAGGTTCGAGCCCATCGCGTTGACCGAGTCGGTGAGGTCCTTCCAGGTGCCTGCCACGCCGGGGACCACGCCCTGTACGCCCAGGCGGCCTTCGGTGCCCACTTCGCGAGCTACGCGGGTGACTTCGGAGGCGAAGCTGCGCAACTGCTCGACCATCGTGTTGATCGTTTCCTTAAGTTGCAGCAATTCGCCGCGGACGTCCACCGTGATTTTGCGCGAGAGGTCGCCGTTGGCGACGGCGATGGTCACTTCCGCGATATTGCGGACTTGGGCGGTGAGATTCGACGCCATTGAATTGACGTTGTCGGTCAAGTCCTTCCATGTGCCGGCCACGCCCGGCACAGCGGCCTGGCCGCCCAGCTTTCCTTCGCTGCCGACCTCGCGTGCCACGCGCGTTACTTCGGAGGAAAAGGCGTTTAGCTGATCGACCATCGTGTTGATCGTGTTCTTCAGCTCCAGGATTTCACCCTTGGCGTCGGCGGTGATCTTCCGCGAGAGGTCGCCGCGGGCCACGGCTGTGGTCACTTCGGCAATGTTGCGGACTTGGGCCGTGAGGTTGGAAGCCATCGAGTTCACCGAGTCGGTGAGGTCCTTCCAGGTTCCCGCCACGCCGGGCACTGCCCCCTGGCCGCCAAGCTTGCCGTCGGTGCCAACTTCGCGCGCCACGCGCGTGACTTCTGACGAAAAGGCGTTCAACTGATCGACCATCGTGTTGATCGTATTCTTCAGCTCCAGAATCTCGCCCTTGGCGTCGGCAGTGATCTTGCGGGAAAGGTCGCCGGAAGCCACGGCCGTGGTCACCTCGGCAATATTGCGGACTTGGGCCGTGAGGTTGGAGGCCATCGAGTTCACCGAGTCGGTGAGGTCCTTCCAGGTGCCTGCCACGCCGGGCACTTCGCCCTGGCCGCCGAGCCGACCTTCCGTACCGACTTCGCGTGCCACGCGAGTGACTTCCGAGGCGAATGCGTTGAGCTGATCGACCATCGTATTGATGGTGTTCTTCAACTCCAGGATTTCGCCCTTGGCGTCGGCGGTGATCTTGCGTGAAAGATTTCCGCGGGCCACCGCCGTTGTCACCTCGGCGATGTTGCGGACTTGGGCCGTGAGGTTCGAGGCCATCGAGTTGACCGAGTCCGTGAGGTCCTTCCAAGTGCCTGCCACGCCGGGCACTTCAGCCTGGCCGCCCAGCTTGCCGTCAGTGCCGACTTCGCGGGCCACGCGCGTGACTTCGGATGAGAAGCCGTTGAGCTGATCGACCATCGTATTGATCGTGTTCTTCAGCTCGAGGATTTCGCCCTTGGCATCGGCGGTGATCGTGCGCGAAAGGTCGCCGCGGGCCACGGCCGTGGTCACTTCGGCTATGTTGCGAACCTGCGCCGTGAGATTCGATGCCATTGCGTTGACTGAGTCGGTGAGGTCCTTCCAAGTGCCCGCCACGCCGGGCACCGCGCCCTGCACGCCGAGCCGTCCTTCGGTGCCGACTTCGCGAGCCACGCGGGTGACTTCCGAGGCGAAACTCCGTAATTGCTCGACCATGGTGTTGATCGTTTCCTTCAATTGCAGCAATTCGCCGCGGACGTCCACCGTGATCTTGCGCGAGAGATCGCCATTCGCCACGGCGATGGTCACTTCGGCGATGTTGCGGACCTGGGCAGTGAGATTCGACGCCATCGAATTCACGTTGTCGGTCAAGTCCTTCCATGTGCCCGCCACGCCCGAGACCTGTGCCTGGCCGCCGAGCTTGCCTTCGGTGCCCACTTCGCGGGCCACGCGGCTGACTTCGAAGGCGAAGGCATTGAGCTGATCGACCATCGTGTTGATCGTGTTCTTCAGCTCCAGGATTTCGCCCTTGGCGTCGGCGGTGATCTTCCGCGAGAGGTCGCCGCGGGCCACGGCGGTGGTCACTTCGGCAATGTTGCGGACCTGGGCCGTCAGGTTCGAGGCCATTGAATTGACGTTGTCGGTCAGGTCCTTCCATGTGCCCGCCACGCCGGGCACGGCCGCCTGTCCGCCGAGCTTGCCATCGGTGCCCACTTCGCGTGCCACGCGCGTGACTTCCGACGAAAAAGCGTTCAACTGATCGACCATCGTGTTGATCGTGTTCTTCAGCTCCAGAATCTCGCCTTTGGCGTCGGCGGTGATCTTGCGCGAGAGGTCGCCGCGGGCCACGGCGATGGTGACTTCGGCGATGTTGCGGACCTGGTCCGTAAGATTCGACGCCATCGAGTTGACGTTGTCCGTGAGGCCCTTCCAGGTTCCGGCGACGCCGGGCACGTCGGCTTGACCGCCGAGCTTGCCGTCGCTGCCGACCTCGCGCGCCACGCGGCTGACTTCCGAGGCGAAGCCGTTAAGCTGGTCCACCATCGTGTTGATCGTGTTCTTCAGCGCCAGGATTTCGCCCTTGGCGTCGGCGGTGATTTTTCGCGAGAGGTCGCCGCGGGCCACCGCGGTGGTCACTTCGGCAATGTTGCGGACTTGGGCCGTCAGATTAGAGGCCATCGAATTGACGTTGTCCGTCAAGTCTTTCCACGTCCCGGCCACGCCGGGCACGGCCGCCTGACCGCCCAGCTTGCCTTCCGTGCCCACTTCGCGGGCTACACGACTGACTTCCGAGGCAAAACCGTTGAGTTGATCGACCATTGTGTTGATCGTGTTCTTCAACTCGAGGATTTCGCCCTGTACGTTGACGGTGATTTTTCGCGAGAGGTCGCCCTTGGCCACCGCGGTGGTCACCTCGGCGATGCCGCGGACTTGCGTGGTGAGGTTGGCAGCCATCGAATTGACCGAATCGGTGAGGTCCTTCCACGTGCCTGCCACGCCCGGCACAATGGCCTGCCCGCCCAGCTTGCCTTCCGTGCCCACTTCACGTGCTACGCGCGTGACTTCCGAGGAGAACGACCGCAACTGCTCCACCATGGAATTCATGGCTTCTTTGAGCTGTAAGATTTCGCCGCGGACGTCCACGGTGATCTTCTTGGACAAATCGCCATTGGCCACGGCGATGGTCACTTCGGCGATGCTGCGGACTTGGTCGGTGAGATTGGACGCCATCTGGTTGACGCTGTCCGTGAGTTCCCGCCAGACGCCGGTCACGCCTTGCACTTGAGCCTGCCCTCCCAGCTTTCCGGCGGTACCCACCTCGCGTGCGACGCGAGTGACCTCGGAGGTGAAGACCGAAAGCTGCTCGATCATGCGGTTCACGATCTTTGCCGAGCGGAGGAATTGGCCTTGCAGCGGGCGGCCGTCCACCTCCAATACGATTGACTGTCCAAGGTCGCCCTTGGCCACCGCGCCGATCGCCCGCGTCACCTCGGCGGTCGGCCGGGCAAGGTCGGCGATGAGCGAGTTGAGGGCCTGGATTTCATCGACCCAGCCGCCGGTCACGCCCGGCACCGCCATGCGTTGCTCCAGCTTGCCCTCTTTGCCGACCATGCGGCAGACGCGGGCGGTCTCGTGGCGCGCCGTTCGTTGAAGGCCAAGATTTCGTTAAAAGCATCGGCAATCTTGCCATGTACGCCGATCCAGTCCACCGGCAGCCGCCGCGAAAAGTCGCCGTTGCGGAGTGCGATAAGAGCGTGGAGTATTTGCCGCGTGAATGCGTCTTCGGAGTGGGTTGCCGCGCCGTTACCGTCCCACGATCGGTTCTGCAAAGAGGGCGGATTCTCCAAGGCAAGTGCGGTTCCCTCGGGCTCGTTTTCAGCCGTGATAACGCACCCAGATTCATTGTCTAGCGAGTCAGTTTTCATCGGTGGTTCTCCAATAGAATTCTAAGTCACTCCGTTGACGATGTTGCGCAAAACGATTCACCCGCCGAATGGGCTAGCCAAGCCCAGATTGTATGCGACAATTCACGAGACGAGTATCAGGGATTTCCTGAGACCTACGTCCGAACTTCGAGGATCAATATGTGGAAATTGTGCGATTGTGGGACATCTACATCTGCCAGCACATCTCTGTAATATGCCAGGTGCCCTACCACGGTACATGCTTGACTCACGAGTTCGTTCCGTATTAGAATCTGGGCCACACGTGCGAATCGGTCGAGGAATTAGGGATTAAGAAATGAACATGACTCGTTTGTCGTTCGTCGTTGGCTCCGTCGCTTTCTTTTTCTCGATCCCCCTGCCGGCCCAAACCACTGATCACCCCTTCGTGCCTGACCCCGCGCGGTTGAAAACAGTCGAACAAATCCTCCGCCAAGTCCCTCTGATAGACGGACACAACGATCTGGCCTGGCAATTTCGGGAGGAATGCAACGACGACCCGAGCGGCATTGATCTTTCTCGCGACAACCGCGGACATATTCCCCATGTGGTCACGGATATCCCACGCTTACGCGCCGGCCATCTGGGCGGCCAATTCTGGTCGGTTTACGTTCCAGACATGCCGACCAAGTCCGATGCGGTCGTAGCCGTGCTGGAACAAATCGATCTGGTTCATCGCATGATCGCGCGCTATCCCAATGACTTTGAACTGGCGCGGACGGCGGACGACGTTGCCCGCATTCATCGCCAGGGAAAGATCGCGTCGCTGATCGGCATGGAAGGCGGTCATTCCATCGGCAATTCGCTGGGGGTGTTGCGCAGGACCTACGCCTTGGGCACGCGCTACATGACGCTGACCCACATGAAGAACAACGACTGGGCCGATTCCGCCACCGACACGGCCGTGCATCACGGCTTGACGCCGTTTGGCGAGGAGGTGGTGCGCGAGATGAACCGGCTGGGCATGTTGGTGGACCTGTCGCACGTCTCCGACGAAACGATGCGGGCGGCGCTCAAGATTACCCAAGCCCCCGTGATATTCTCCCATTCGTCGGCCCGCGCCTCTGCCATCATCTGCGCAATGTGCCGGACGACATATTGCAACAGGTGGCGCTCAACAAGGGCGTGGTCATGGTCTCGTTTGTTCCGGAGTATTTGACGGAAATAGACCGGGCCGACGAAATCGAATCGAGCAAGGAAAAGAAACGGCTTAGGGCCCTCTATCCAAAGGACAAAGGCAAAGTCAACGAAGGCATGGACGCGTGGCGTGTGCTTCATCCCGACCCGCGGCATTCGACCTTGTTGGACGTTGCCGATCACATCGATCATATCCGAAAAGTGGCGGGAATTGACTCGGTGGGCATCGGTTCTGATTTCGAAGGCTTCGACAATCCGCCGCAAGGATTGGAAGACGTCACCTGTTACCCGGCGCTCTTGGCAGAGCTGTTGAAAAGAGGATATTCCGAGGACGACATCAAGAAGGTTGCGGGGCTCAATGTCTTGCGCGTCCTGCGCGAGGCGGAGAAGGTCTCGGCGCAACTTTCGCACCATGAACGAGGAGAGCCGGCAACCGACGTGGCAAAATAAGGCCGTTACGGCGATTGCTGGCTCCTGCACTATCCTATCTATAAGGATCAAGTCTCTGTTTCGATAGAGTGCAGCATCAGATCACGCCCGTTGTCGATCCAGATATCGGGGCTCTCGCACTCCGGGCACGTCACAACGAGTTCTTCAATTTCCCGGCTCGCTCCGCATTGCCTGCAGCGCGAGCTTGCCAAGGCCTCCGTGATTTCGAGCGCCGCCCCTTCGACAACCGTGCCGGGCGCCAGGAGTTCGAAGGCGAAACGCAGCGAATCGCAATGCACGCCCGATAGCCGCCCGACCGTCACTTCTAGTCGCGTCACACGGCCATGTTCGCCCGCGCAAGGAGTTCCTGCTCGACCTGCAAGACCAGCCCTTCGACAATCGAGAGTTCATGCATGATCGCAGGGCTACGCTAATTGATCGCAACTTGCGCCGTAGATCGGCCGCATTGTTCCGCGCCGCATTGTTCAACGAGCCAGTCGAGTGCCGGCTCGATGCCGTCGTTATGCAGGGCCGACACTTGAAAGACCCTGGCGTTAGGCGCCAGTCGCCGCATGTCGGCCGTGATTCGTTCCATGCTGAAATTCGTATGCGGCAGGAGATCGGTTTTCGTCACGAACAAGGCATCTGAACCTTGGAAGATGGCGGGGTATTTGACGGCCTTGTCGTCGCCTTCGGTCACGCTCAGGACGATGATCCGCAGATGCTCGCCCAGATCGAAGCCGGCGGTGCAGACCAGATTGCCGATGTTCTCGATCAGCAGCAGATCGGCCGCATCCAGGTCGAGTTGATCGATCGCCGTGGCCACCATCGTCGCATCGAGATGGCAGGCGCCTTCCGTATTGAGCTGCACGACCGGCACGCCGATAGCTTCCATGCGCTGGGCGTCAATGGACCCGGCGATGTCGCCCTCGACGACCGCCAGCCGCATTTGGCCTTGAAGCCGCCGAAAGATCGCCTCGATCAAAGTAGTCTTTCCACAGCCGGGCGATCCGACCACGTTGATTCCAAAGACATTGGCCGCGTCGAATCGTTTACGGTTCACCGCCGCCAACTGGTCGTTGGCTTTCAGGATGCTCTTCGCAGCAATTATTTTCATGGCAGGCGCCTTTCAGACAGCCGAGGACTCCAACATTTAACATGACGCAATACATTATATTCTAAGGCAGATCAGCGGCGGTCAACAGATCCGCGGCAATTGTTCGCCGGTCAACATGCTGACGAGGCGCTCGCCGCCGATACAAGATTGAAGTATCACCATGCCGCGGTGATCGTCGACGACTTCGCCGATTATCGCCGCACTTTGCCCCAGCGGATGGCCGTGCATGACATCCAGCAATCGGTCCGCATCTTGGGGCGGAACGACGGCGACGAGCTTCCCTTCGTTGGCAACGTACAAGGGATCGAGGCCCAGCATGGCGCAGGCCGCCTGGACTTCCGGCCGCACAGGAATCGCGGCCTCGTAAAGCTTGACGCCGACCTTCGAGCCGCCGGCCAGTTCGTTGAGGGAACTGGACAGCCCGCCGCGCGTCGGATCGCGCATCCAGCGGATTGCCGGACATTCCGCCAGCATGACGCGCGTTAAATCATTCAGCGACGCGGAGTCGCTTTCAAGCACCGTGTCAAACTCGATCCCCTCGCGCACCGACATGATCGCGATCCCATGATCGCCGATCGTCCCGGAAACCACGATCTTATCGCCCGGCCGCGCGTGGCGGACGCTAAGGCAGACGCCCTTCGGGCAAGACACCCACGCCGGTTGTCGTGATGAAGATCTGGTCGCCCTTGCCGCGATCGACCACTTTGGTGTCGCCGGTGACGATCGAGACGCCCGCTTCGGCGCACGCGCTTTGCATGGAGGCGACGATTCGCCGCAGGTCGTCCATGGGAAGGCCTTCTTCCAGGATGAACGCGGCCGAAAGATAGAGCGGCGTCGCTCCGCCGACGGCCAAGTCGTTGACCGTGCCGTACACGGACAAGCTGCCGATGTTGCCGCCTGGGAAAAATGGCGGCCGAACCACGAAGGAATCGGTCGTCATCGCGATCCGCGGTTCCGCCGCCGAGGCTGCTCAACGTGAGCGTCGCCTGATCTTCCAGGGCGGGATCAGGGCAGTATCCAAAGCCGTCCAGGAAGAGCCGCTGGATCAAGTCGGCGGTAAGCGTTCCACCGCTGCCGTGGCCCAGCAGCACGTGCTCGTAGTCGGATTTGGGCAGCGGGCAAGAATATCTGATCGAAATCGATGCCGGTCGAATCAGACATGAACTTCGTCTCCCGCTTTCAATGCAGGGGCCGTCGGTTGGCGAAATCGGCCATAGTTGTAGTAGGCCGCGCAGGCGCCTTCGGAAGACACCATCGTGGCACCGAGCGGCGATTGCGGCGTACATTGCTTGCCGAACGCCGGACACTGATGCGGCTTTTTCAGCCCTTGCAGGATCGAGTCCGCTGATGCACACACTCCGATTCGTCAACCCGAATGTCCTCGACCCCAAAGCGTCTTTCGGCGTCGAACTCGGCGTAGTCGGGCCGCAGCCGATAACCGCTCTACGGAATGGTGCCGATGCCGCGCCATTTGCGATCGCTGATCTCGAACACGTCGTCGAGCAGTTTGCGCGCCGGAGGACTTCCTTCGCGGCGAACAGCACGGACGTATTGATTTGCCACCTCGAAACGGCCTTCTTCGAGCATTTGCACGGCCCGGTAGATGCCTTCCAGCAGATCGAGCGGCTCGAAGCCGGTCACCACGATCGGCACGCGGAAGCGCGCGGCCAGCGGTTCGTATTCCTCGTAGCCCATAATCGTGCAAACGTGGCCGGCGGCCAGGAACGCCTGGACGCGAGTTGCCCGGCGACGAGAGGATGGCGGTCATCGCCGGCGGCACCAGCACGTGCGAAACGAGCGCGGCGAAGTTCTTGAGCCCGCGGCGTTTCGCCTGCCAGACGGCCATGGCGTTGGCCGGCGCGGTCGTTTCAAAACCGACGGCGAAGAAGACCACGGTCCGGCCGGGGTTCTGACTCGGCGATCTTGAGGCAATCCAGCGGCGAGTAGACGATCCGCACGTCGCCGCCGGCGGCCTTGACCGTCAAACAAATCGCTGCGGCTGCCCGGCACGCGGAGCATGTCGCCGAAGGAGCAAAAGATCACGTCGGGCCGCGAGGCGATCGGCGATGGCCTTGTCGATCAATTCCAGCGGCGTCACGCAGACCGGGCAGCCCGGGCCATGCACCAATTCAATCTGGGGCGGGAGCAGCTCGTCGATGCCGTACTTGACGATCGTATGCGTTTGCCCGCCGCAAACCTCCATGATCGTCCAAGGCCGGGTCACCGCCCGATGAATCGCCTGCCGCAGTTGCGCGGCCGCTTTGGGATCTCGATATTCGTCCTGATACTTCACGATGTTGTCCTTTGAATCAGCTCGCCTTTCTCATTTTCCCGGCTGGCCGATTCGTCCGCGGTCAAATCGTCGAGTTCATTCATCTCCCGCAGGTACGAAAACACTTGCTTGGCCTCCCGCTCGTCAACCACGGAAAGGGCGAAGCCGACGTGGACCAGGACGTATTCCCCGATTTGCACCTCGGGCACGTATTCCAGGCAGATGCGCTTGGAAACGCCGCCGAAATCGACCTTGCCCATGAGCATTTCACGTTCCTGATACGTTTCGACGACTTTTCCAGGTATTGCCAAACACATCTTATAGGGCTCCTACAGATTATATGGCCGGATCCCGACTCGCATTCGAATCACGGCTTGCGGCAACGGCCAATTGTCCGAGGCACAGGCCGCCGTCGTTGGGCGGCACGACTTGATGCCGGTAGACGACGAAACCGCGGCCCGTCAAACGCTCGACGGTTTCCGCCGTCAGCAATGCGTTCATGAAGGTGCCGCCGCTCAAAACGACACGCGACATCCTCGTGCCTTCACGAATGCGACCGCAAACGCCGTCGATTATTTCGACGATCGTCGTATGAAAACGTCGAGCTATGCGCGCGCCGTCGCATTTGTGTTTCAAGTCATGGACAATCGCTTGAATCATTGGACGCGAATCTACGACGAAGGCCGGATCAGGATTATCCGCCGTCGATTCTTCCTTAATCTCCAACGGATAACTGCCGCCAGCCGGCTCGTTCTCCGCCAGCCATTCCAATTCGATGGCCGCCTGCCCTTCGTAGGCCGCCGTCCGCCGAAGGCCGATCAGCGCGGCGACGGCATCGAACAGGCGGCCGATGCTGGACGTTTGCGGCGTATTGACCCGCCGCTGAATCATCGTGCGAAGAATGTTCAACGAGTTTGTCGGCACGTGCGATTCCAGCGGCGTCAATGGACAGTCGGCATCGAGGAGGTGCGACGCGGCCATCCGCCACGGTTCAAGGATTGCCTGTTCACCGCCGGGCAGACCCACATATCGCAAATGACCAGCCCTGCGGAAGCCTTGGTAGTCGCCCACCAGAAACTCTCCACCCCAGACCGCGCCGTCGGTCCCGTAGCCGGTTCCGTCGAACGTGACGCCGATGACCGGCCCAGTCAATTCATGCTCTGCCATGCAACTCGCCATGTGGGCATGGTGGTGCTGTACCGCGACTAGCTCGACGTTCGCGGTTTCAGCGCGCATCTTCGCATATCGCGTCGACTCGTAGTCGGGATGCATGTCGTGTGCGATCCGCTGCGGATGGACGGCGAACAATCGCTCGTAATGATCGACGTCGCGCCGGAACGCCTTGTACGCCGCAAAATGCTGTAGGTCGCCCATGTGATGGCTGATGATTGCCGGCCGTCCGCGCCGAGGGCGAATGCCGCCTTAAGTTGCCCGCCCACGGCCAGGGTCGGAAGGGAACACTCCATCGGCAGCGGCAACGACTGCGGCGAGTAACCCCGCGATCGCCTGATGGGAAGCTCCGCTCCCGCGACGACGCGCGTCACCGAGTCGTCGCAGCGCAGGTGGATCGGCCGATTGTGGACGAGGAAAACGTCGGCAATTCCGCGCAGCCGGGCGATGGCATCGGCGTCGTCATAGGCGATCGGTTCGTCCGACCGATTACCGCTGGTCATCACCAGCGGCGTGCCTTCCATGCGGCGAAGCAGCAAGTGATGCAGCGGCGAATATGGCAGCATGACGCCCAGAAGCGGATTGCCCGGCGCCACGCCGCCCGCAATGCGTACACCGGCCCGCTTTTTCAGGAGCACGATCGGCGCCCGCGGCGACTGGAGAAGCTGCCGTTCGAGCGACGAAACCTCGCAAAGCATCTCCGCGTCGCGAATCGTCCGCACCATCAGGGCAAACGGCCGTTCATCGCGGTGCTTGCGGCGTCGCATCTCGGCGACAGCCGATTCGTCGGTTGCGTCGCAGATCAGATGGTATCCGCCCAGGCCTTTCATGGCGCCGATTCGGCCCGCGCGAATGTCTTGAGCGAACATCTCCAGAGGTTCCGTAGCCGAAATTAGCGCGGCATTTCCATCCAAGAGCCGCAAAGCCGGTCCACACTTGTCGCAGCAGGTAGGCTGTGCATGGAACCGCCGATCGGCCGGATTTTCATACTCGTGCCGGCATGCGGGACAGAGGGAAAATGCCTCCATCGTAGTTCGAGCCCGATCGTACGGACTGCCGGTGATAATCGTCAGGCGCGGCCCGCAGTGCGTACAATTCAGGAACGGGTAGCCATATCGCCGGTTGGCCGGATCGAACAGTTCGCGGAGGCAATCGCCGCACGTGGCCACGTCCGGGGAAATCAGTACTCGACCTTCAGAATCGACTTCGCTCGCTTCGATGCGAAACTGCCTGTCGCCGAGGGTCGCGATCTCGGACCACAAAACCTGGTCGATGCGCGCCAGCGGCGGCGGGTTGCTCGTTAGCTCGTCGAGGAAGGACTCCAGTGAGGCTCGTTCTCCTTCGACTTCAATGCGGACATTGCCAGTCCGATTCTTGACGAATCCCATCAAGTGCAGCCGTGAGGCCAAGGCATGGACGTAAGGCCGAAAGCCGACCCCTTGCACGATACCATCCACGTTGATTGCCCGGCGCTGGGTCATGAGTATAGTGTAGAGCATTTCCGCGTTCCATGAAAGACCGTGCCGGTTTCTGCCAACTGACCATGCCGCTTGATGCGGCTGCCTCGGCGGCAGAAGGACCGCTGCGTCGTTTCGAGGCTTTTTGCACAGTATTGCTGCACCCCTGATTTCTCGCATTTGCGGCTGTCCAAATGCGGCGCATTGCGTCACACCGCTCGTGGCAGGCGATCATAAAGTCTATAATGAACGAGCTTGTCGGCTACTCTTGCGCCCAATGCTGCCATGACTGAAACTGCCAAAAAGAAATCAATTGTGCCGACACGGACTCAGATGCCGGAGTTGCCGCCCGAAGCACGGCGGCAGTCGTTTGCCGAGGTGTCTCTTGGCTATACGCTCAAGCAGGCGCGGCAGGAAGCCGAGCGCTGCCTCGAGTGCAAGACGGCGCCTTGTCAGAAAGGGTGTCCGGTCGGGGTTGCCATCCGCGATTTCCTCCACGCGATCGGCGAGGGCCGGATCGGCGATGCCGTCTCGATCATCAAGCAGAATAACGCCTTGCCGGCAGTTTGCGGCCGCGTCTGTCCGCAAGAGAGCCAGTGCGAGGGAAACTGCACGTTGGGCAAGAGATTCGAGCCCGTCGCCATCGGCCGCCTGGAGCGCTTCGCTGCCGATTACCTGCGCAGCCAAGGCACTGCCCAACCGCCGGCGAACGCTCCGCCGACGGGCAAACGCGTCGCCGTGATCGGCTCCGGTCCTGCGGGGCTGACGATCGCCGGCGACCTTGCGCCGCGGACATGCGGTAACGATTTTGGAAGCCTCCCCAAAGCCGGGCGGCATGCTGATGTACGGTATCCCCGAGTTCCGTTTGCCGAAGGAAATCGTCGAGCGGGAAGTCGACGACCTTGTGCGGCTCGGCGTGGAACTGCGGCTCAATTGCATCGTCGGCGAAACGGTCACGCTGGACAATTTTTTGCAGGAACAAAACTTCGACGCGGTGTTCGTGGGCGTCGGCGCGGGGCAGCCGATGCGCTTAGGTGTTCCCGGCGAAGACCTCGGCGGCATCTATACGGCGGCCGAGTATCTTGCGCGAGTGAATTCGATGCAGGTACATCTTTTCCGCAATGCGAAAAGGCCGCCATTAGCGGTTCGCGCGTCTGCGTTCTCGGCGGCGGGAACGTGGCGATGGACGCCGCAAGAACCGCAGTTCGGCTCGGTGCCGCCGAAGTAAGAATAGTCTATCGTCGCTCCCGCGCCGAGATTCCAGCTTACACCGAAGAAGTACAATGCGCGGAAGAGGAAGGCGTCCTGATCGAACTGCTTGCCACTCCCGTCGGCTTCGAAGGCGACGAGTCGGGCCGCGTACAGCGGATGCTCTGTGAGCGAATCGAGCTAGGCGAGCTCGACGACTTCGGCCGGCCGCGGCCGAAGCCCATCGCCGGCTCGAACTTCACGATGGAAACGGATTTGGTGATCGTGGCCATCGGCTACCTTGCCAATCCGCTAGTGGCGCGAGCACGCCCGATCTGGCAATGAACCGCTGGGGCTACGTTCAAGCGGACGTGCGCGGGCGGACGAACAAGCGGGGCTTCTGGTCCGGCGGCGACATCGTGACCGGCGCGGCGACCGTCATTCAAGCCATGGGCGCCGGCCGGGCTGCCGCCCGCGACATGCACGAGTGGCTCGTAAGCGACGGCAAGCTCTGGTAGCTCGATTTGCGGGATCCGGGGGTCAGGCTCCAAGCAGCGCGAGCGTCCGCTTGAAAATTTCGTCCGGCGCGCCGTGGGCGTTGACTTCGACGAGCAAGTCCTGACGGCGAAAGTAGCCGGTCAAGGGCGCGGTGCTGCGATGATAGGCTTCCATCCGCACGCGTACCGATTCCGGCCGGTCGTCCTCGCGCTGCACCAGCTCGCCGCCGCAATGATCGCATACGCCTTCGACCCGCGGCGCCCGTCCGGTGATATGGAACACAGCCTTGCAACCGCTGCATGTCCGCCGCCCGCTGAGCCGCGAGACAATCTCCTCGATCGGCAAACGCAAGTCGATCACGCCGTCGAGCTTCGTGTTGACATCGTCCAGCATGGCGGTCATGGCCTCGGCCTGGGCGACAGTGCGGGGAAAACCATCGAGCAAGAATCCGCCGCAGCAGCGCAGGCATTTCGCCCGCTCGCGCACCAAGTCAACCACCGTTTCGTCGGGCACCAACTCGCCTCGCCGCATGAATTCCAGCGCCGCGTTGATCGCCGGGCTGCGCTCGTTTTCGGGCAAGCTCTTCGCCGCGCGGAAGACGTCGCCCGTCGAGAGCGGGCAAGCGCCTAAACGATCGCGGAGCAGTTCGGCCTGCGTTCCCTTACCCACGCCCGGCGCCCCCAAAAGCACCAGCCGCCACGCCCGTGCGGCTTTGGGCACAGACGGATTGCATTGGCAGGCGGGACCCTTGAGCCACGCGGCTCGATCGGTTTTGACGGTAGTGCTCATGACCAAGTTCCTTGTGTTGCTGGTTGCCGATGTTCTCCCTTAGACGGCGGATCCCAGGATCGCCGCGACATCCTGGTCCGCCGTGGTGATCGGCTGGATGTTGAACTTCTCCACGAGCACGCCGAGCACCGACGGCGTGACGAACGCCGGCAGGCTCGGGCCGAGGCGGATGTTCTTGATGCCCAGATGCAGGAGCGAGAGCAGCACGGCCACCGCCTTCTGCTCGTACCAGCTCAGCACGAGCGAAAGCGGCAGATCGTTGACGCCGCAATTGAACGCCCCGGCCAACGCCGCTGGCAATCTGGATCGCCGAGTAGGCGTCGTTGCACTGGCCGATGTCCAACAGCCGCGGAATGCCGTCGATGTCGCCGAAATCGTGCTTGTTGAAGCGGTACTTGCCGCACGCCGAGCGTGAGGATCACGCAATCGTCGGGCAGTTTCTGCGTCGAACTCGGTGAAGTAGTTGCGGCCGGCTTTCGCGCCGTCGCAGCCGCCGACGAGGAAGAAATGGCGAATCTTGCCCTTCTTCACCGCGTCGATCACCTTGTCGGCGACGCCCATCACCGCGTTGCGGCCGAAGCCGATGGTAATCGTCTTCTTCGGCGCGTCTTCCTTGAAGCCGGCGGCGGACAGCGCGGCGTCGATGACCGGCGGGAAATCGCGATCGACCGATGTGCTGCACGCCCGGCCAAGCCACCAGACCGCTGGTGAAAATGCGGTTCTGATAGCTGGGCCGCGGCTTCTGGATGCAGTTGGTCGTCATGAGGATCGGGCCGGGAAAGGCATCGAACTCGGCCATCTGATCCTGCCATGCGCCGCCGTAGTTGCCCACCAGATGCTTGTACTTCTTCAAGCCCGGATAGGCGTGGCAAGGCAGCATCTCGCCGTGCGTGTAGACGTTGATGCCCTTGCCTTCGGTCTGCTTGAGCAGTTCTTCGAGGTCTTTCAGGTCGTGGCCGGAGACGAGGATCGCCTTGCCCTTGAGCGGCCGGACGTTTACGACGGTCGGCTCGGGATGGCCGTAGGTCTCGGTGTTCGCACGCGTCGAGCATTTCCATGACTTTGAGGTTCAGCTCGCCCGTCTTCAAGACCCAGCCGAGGATCGCGTCGACGCTGATCGGCTGTCCGGCAAGGAAATCGAGCGCCTCGTGGAAGGCGGCATAGATTTGCGCATCTTCATAGCCAAGCATGCAGGGCGTGATCGGCGTAGGCCGCGGCGCCTTTGAGGCCGTAGAGCGTGAGTTCCAGCAACCCGGCGATGTCGGGGCCGAGCACGGCCTGGAACTTCGGTACGCCGACCTCTTCACCCTGGCGGACGAGCCCGCGCGGTCGGTGGCCGGCTGCCAGACGGCGGGACCAGCAAGCTTCTCCGGCGCCTGGCCGGCCTTTATGCAGGCGATTTCGTACAGGTGGCGGGCCTTGTCCCGCGCCATTGCAGCCTGCCGCAAATGCTTTTCGATGCGGGCGGGATCGAAATCGACGTTCGTCACGGTGGCGAAAAGGGATTCCAGCATCAAGCGGTCGATCTCGTCGCCGCGCGCACCGAGCTTGGCGGCCCGATGCGCGTACATCGAAAGGCCCTTGGTGGCGTGAACCAGCAAGTCTTGCAAGGCCGCGGTCTCAGGATCCTTGCCGCAAACGCCGATCTGCTGGCAACCCGTGCCGTTCGTGGTCTGCTCGCATTGGTAACAAAACATTCGACGTACTCCTTTTAGCGATGTAAATTTCTTCTGCACGTTCAAGTGCGGTTCCCAACAATTGAACCCTCAGCTCGATCCGGCTGTGTCGGCGCCAGAAGGATCTTTGCCGCTTTCGGCCCCGGACGATCGATCGACTCGGCGCGCGGCCGGATCCTCATTCCGTAGAACGAGCGGTAGACGAACACCACCGAGAGCAGGAAGAAGGCCGCGGCCAACACGTGCGTCAAGCCCGGCCGTCCATCGTTCACCAGGCCGACGGCCATCTCGACGGCCAGGAGGCCGAACAGCGTGGTGAACTTGATGATCGGGTTCATGGCCACCGAACTGGTGTCCTTGAAGGGGTCACCGACCGTATCGCCGACGACGCAGGCGTCGTGCAACTCGGTTCCCTTGGCGCGCATCTCGGTTTCCACAATCTTCTTCGCGTTGTCCCAGGCGCCGCCGGCGTTGGCCATGAAGAAGGCTTGATAAAGGCCAAACAGTGCGATGGAAATCAGGTAGCCGACAAAAAAGAACGGCTCGACGCAGGCAAATGCCAACGTGACAAAGAACACCGTCAGGAAGATGTTCCACATCCCCTTTTGGGCATAGAGCGTGCAGATTTCCACCACGCGCTTGCTGTCGGCGGTGGAAGCCTTTTCGGCCGAATCGAGGTTGATGTTGGCCTTGATAAACTCGACTGCCGCGTAGGCCCCGGCCACTACGGCTTGGGTCGAAGCGCCGCTGAACCAATAGATGATCGCGCCGCCGGAAATCAGTCCGAGCAGAAACGGCGGGTGCATCAGCGACAGGCTCGTCATGTGCTCGGTCAGGCCGTTGGTGAGCGACATGATGATGGAGAAGATCATCGTCGTCGCGCCGACGACCGCCGTGCCGATCAGCACAGGCTTGGTGGTCGCCTTGAAGGTGTTGCCCGCGCCGTCGTTCTCCTCCAGCAGTTCTTTCGAGAGGGCAAAGTTGGGCGTGAAGCCGAAGTCGCGCTTGATCTCCTCCTCCGCGCCGGGCAGCGTCTCGATCATCGAGAGTTCGTAGACCGATTGGGCGTTATCGGTGACAGGGCCGTAGGAATCGACGGCGATTGTGACCGGGCCCATTCCAAGGAACCCGAAGGCGACCAGACCAAAGGCGAAGACCGCGGGAGCCTGCATGATATCCCCCACATTGCCGCGGCTGACGAGGTAAGCAACCGACATCAAACCAACGATCGTCATGCCGAGCCAGTAGGCGCTGAAGTTCCCCGCGGTGAGGCCGGAGAGGATGTTCAGCGATGCGCCGCCTTCGCGCGACGAGTTGACGATCTCGCGGACGTGCCGCGAGGAGACCGAGGTGAAGACCTTCACCACTTCCGGGATGATGGCGCCCGCCAACGTGCCGCAAGTGATGATCGTGCTCAGCTTCCACCACAACGTGCCGTCGCCAAGTTGCGGGATCAAAAGCCAGCTAGTAACATACGTCACCCCGACTGAAATGAGCGACGTGATCCAGACAAACGAGGTGAGCGGGTGCTCGAAATTGAATTTCGTCGCCTGGCCGTACTTGGCCTTCATGATCGTGTCGTTGAGGAAATAGCTCCCGGCGGAGGTGATAACCATCATCACGCGCATCACAAAGATCCAGACGAGCAACTGCACCTGTACCATCGCGCTGGGAACGGCAAGGAGAATGAAGGTGATCAGGGCGACTCCCGTGACGCCGTAGGTCTCGAATCCGTCGGCCGTGGGGCCGACCGAGTCGCCCGCGTTGTCGCCCGTGCAGTCGGCGATGACGCCCGGGTTGCGGGCGTCGTCTTCCTTGATCTTGAAGACGATTTTCATCAGGTCGCTGCCGATGTCGGCGATCTTGGTGAAGATGCCGCCGGCGATGCGCAGCGCCGACGCGCCTAGCGACTCGCCGATGGCGAAGCCGATGAAGCACGCCCCGGCCAGTTGGCCCGGCACAAAGAGCAAGATACAGAGCATGATAAAGAGTTCGACGGAAATCAGCGCCATGCCGATCGACATGCCGGCCTGAAGCGGGATTCCGTAGCAGGGGTAGCCTTTTCCGGCGAGCGACGCGAAGGCCGTGCGGGAGTTGGCATAGGTGTTCATGCGGATGCCGAACCAGGCCACGCCGTAAGAGCCGGCGATGCCCAGCACGCTGAAGGCGAGAATGATGCCGACGCGGTAGGTCTCCATGTGCTTGATAAGGCCGAAATATGCGATGATAATCGCTCCGATCAAAACCCACAGGATGGCGAGAAACCGGCCTTGCGTTATCAGATACGTCTTGCAGGTCTCGTAGATCAATTCCGAGATTTCGAGCATTGCCCGGTGTACCGGCCGCCGCCGCATTTGCGCAACATGATCAGCCCGAACAACAATCCCAATCCACATATGACCAAGCCGGCCAAAAGCAGCGAGTGTCCCGAGATGCCGCCGAAGTTGACGAGGCTCGAGTCATCCAGCGGCGGCAGCACGAGATTCGCTTCGCCGCCCCGCGAGACGGGTCGGCTAGTGGCATCGACTAAAACTGGCGCAGCGCTTGATGCCCCCGCAAAGCCAGGCAGCAGCGTGGAAAGCATGGCCGCCAGCATGAACGAAATGCGTAGCCCGATTGACCTCGTTTGCGTTCTCATATTACCTCCGAGAATGAAGTTCATTTAGCGAGATGAAAGACGCGAGACTCCTTGCGAGATACCTACGCACCGTCGCGTCCCCGCTTGGCGAACGCAAAACTGATACCAATCGACGAGTTTGAGTTGGAAGCATGCCCGGCGGCCGAAATGGCAACTTCTCACTAAGGCCGGGCGCGGTTCCGCCCGTATTGCGTGCGAATCCGCACAATAGCTCCTCATATCGACAGGCATCCCCCGTCGCCGGTATAATGACGGCACGCTTGCAGTCACGGACAACTGCTCCAGGAGAAACTTTGGAATTATGCTCAGTACCAGCACACCCCGCGGAACGGAGGTTGAAATCGTCGTTGGCGGTGGCGTCGATGCGACTGGCGAAATGTCGGCGGGCGAGGCCCGGTTTCGGGCGATTCTTGAAGCTGCGCTCGACGGGATTATCAGCATCGATGCGCGGGGCCTCATTCGAACAGTCAACGCCGCGGCGGAACGGCTGTTCGGCTACCGGGTAAGCGAATTACTCGGACAAAACGTCAGGGTGCTTATGCCGGCGCCCTACCGCGACGAACACGATGGCTACTTGTCCGGATATATAACCACGGGCGAGAGAAAGATCATCGGCATCGGCCGCGAGGTAGTCGGCGCCAGAAAAGACGGCACGACGTTTCCGATGGACCTGTCGGTGGCGGAAGCCTGGATAGGATCCGAACGAATTTTCGTGGGGGTTATCCGGGACGTCACGGAACGAAAACGCGCGGAGCGCGAGATCCATGAGGGCAAGGCGGAGTTGGAAAGCGCCGTCGTGGAACTTCAGGCCAAGACCGACGAAGTTCGCGCCGCCACGCAACAGCTCTGGCAGGCCGCCAAGCTGGCCAGCGTCGGTGAACTCGCCGCCAGCATAGCACACGAGTTAAATAACCCGCTGGGGACGGTAAGTTTGCGCATCGAGTCCATCTTGCGCCGTACCGATCCCGACGATCCGCGCCGCAAAGGGCTGGAGATCATAGAGCAAGAGATCATCCGCATGGGCGACCTCGTGTCTAATCTGCTCCAGTTCTCCCGGCGGGGCAAGGACCAAGTATCAACGCTGGACGTCCGGCAGGAACTGAACAAGGCCGTCGAACTCATTCAGCATCATTTGCGAAACCGGCAGATCAATGTCGTGAAGGAACTATCCGACGGCACTCCCGCCATATTCGCCGATCGCCAGAAGTTCCGCCAGGTCTTCTTGAATCTTTTGACCAACGCAAGCGATGCGATGTTGGAGGGTGGCACGTTGACCTTGCGTTGCGCCCCCCTGATTCTTCGGGTCAACGGGGGTGATCCCGAGGCGAGACCCGCCGTCTTGATCGAAATCTGCGATACCGGCGCCGGCATCCCGGAAGCCTTTCTCGACAAGGTCATGGAACCGTTTTTCACCACGAAGGACGAGGGCAAGGGCACCGGGCTAGGGCTCGCGATTTGTTGACGAATCGTCTACGAACATCGCGGCACAATACAAATTCAAAGTCGAGTCGGCAAGGGAACCGAAGTGCGAATTGTCTGGCCCGTACAATACAATGCCAACGCCGACTCGGTGCAGGCTCCCTCGGAATCGCGATAAGCTGCAAAAGGCGGGACGATGGCAAAACCACCCAAAGGCAAGTTGCTTATCGCAGATGATGAGGCGGAGTTGAAGAATGCCTTGTGCGAGACGCTGGCCGACGAGGGATATGTCACGGTCGGCGCTGCCGGAGCGGCGGAGGCACTGCATGCACTAAACGGTTCCGACTTCGACGTCCTCCTCAGCGATCTGATGATGCCCGGCATGGACGGTATCCAGTTGCTTCGCGCGGCATTGGCGGTGGACGCGAACTTGGTCGGGATCATCATGACCGGCCAGGGTACGATTGCGACGGCCGTTGAGGCCATGAAGATCGGCGCCTTTGATTACGTGCTCAAGCCGTTTAATCTGCAAATGCTGCTGCCAGTCCTCTCCCGTGCCATGGATGTGCGGCGATTGCGCATGGAAAACCGCCGCTTGCGGCGGTACGTCGATCGCCTCACGTTCGAATCGCCGCGTTATGAGATGATCGGCTCGGGGCCGGCCATGGGGAAAGTGTTCCAGATGGTCGAAAAGGTCGCGCCTACCGATGCCACTGTCTTGGTTCGGGGAAAGAGCGGCACGGGAAAAGAACTGGTGGCGCGGGCTCTTCACTATAACAGCCGGCGGCGCGAGCGGATGCTGGTTACGATCAACTGCGCCACCTTGCAAGAAACGTTGTTGGAAAGCGAGCTTTTCGGACACGAAAAAGGCTCGTTTACCGGTGCGCAGCAGACGAAGCAAGGCCTCATCGAAGTGGCGGAGGGCGGGACGCTCTTCATCGACGAAGTCGCCGAAATGAGCCACGCGCTGCAGGCGAAGCTGTTGCGAGTCCTGGAGGACGGCCATTACCGGCGAGTCGGCGGCACGCACGACTTCGAAGCTGACGTGCGCGTCATCGCGGCGACGAACAAGCCTTTGGAAGAGGAGCAGCGGGCCGGTCGATTTCGCGAGGATCTCTTTTACCGGCTCAACGTCATCACGATTGAGTTGCCAACGTTGCAAGACCGCTGCGAGGACATTCCGGCACTGGTAGAACACCTTCTGACCCACCGTCAAGTCGGCCCGACCATGTGCAAGATCGAAGCCGAGGCCATGGCGGCCCTCGTCGGCTACAACTGGCCGGGCAACGTGCGGGAGTTGGCGAATGTGTTGGAGCGCGGCCAAATTCTGGCATCGGACAATATCATTACCCTTTATGATCTTCCCGAAAACCTTCAGACGGCCTCGATTTTGCCCGAGACCCTTTCCGGTGATCCGCTCAATCTTCGCGGCCTGGAATACAGAGCGCTTCTGGCCGCACTCGAGAAGACCGGCGGAAACAAGGCCCGTGCGGCCAGGGTTCTGGAATTGACCGTCGGTCCCTCTACCGCCTGATGGAGAAGTACCAGGTCGATTCCGGTGGCGCGAAGAGCGAAGAAACTACAAACGACGCGTCAGCATCATAGAGAGAAAGTCTGCTTGCATTATCACGGCATTGCAAGCGGAAAGCGGGATTTCAGTGCTTCGGCAATCAAATGCGCAGTAGGTTGCGGCCCAAGTTTTTCCACATTGATTACTAGATCAAAGAAGTGTGGGTCCGTGGTAGCGCGATGAAAGTAGTTTTGAGCGAATGCCAGCCGGCCGTCGTCGGTCAGTTCCATGAACCTGCGTGCCTTTTGTTCGTCGAGCTTTTGCGCCTCCATGATGTGTCGCACGCGGTAATCTGGCGGTGCGATGAGCCTTACCCTTAGTCCCCGATCTTGGGGAAGGATGAATTGCGCCGCCCCGGCCGACGATGATCACGTTTTCGTGCTGCGCGAGCATAAGAATCATTCGGCCAAGCCGCATTACGTATTGGGATTGCGAAACCGACGCGTGATCAAGCCAATATCCGAAGATCTCCCTAATTCGGTGCATGGTCGTCTCGTCCACGAATTCAAGGACTCGAGGATCGGTTTGGTACTTCTCCGCCAGGCATTCGAGCAACTCGCGATCAAACACTCTCCATCCCACGATTTCGCCGACAAGCCGAGCAATCTGACTGCCGCCCGCGCTGACTCGCGCGAGATCGTCAAATACTGGTAAGTGCTGGGCGATTTCATCGCTTTCCGCGACTCGGCGTCACGCGCTTGTGAGTGCAGCCAAAGCTGGATCTGTCGCTCCGCGGCTTCGCTCACCGCTCCCCCAGGAATCCTCGATTGCCGCCCCGTGGCCGCAACAAGTGCCGCCTCATAAATTCCTGATGTATCCATGGTTTGCACTCCGTATGTCGCGAGGGTTATGTTTGGCGCGTAGGAATCAAACGCACCCGGCGTGCCATACTTGAATAGATTGTGTCTTGCTGACCGCTGAACCGCGTCGAGCGCAAGCCGACTCATGCGAATGCGCTCTAACTTTTCGTCGGCAACACGCCAAGACACCTGCAAACCGAGTGCCGCAGCTAAAGTTCCTGAACGGAATCCATTCGCGCAGGACGCGGCGGAGAACGGCCGGTCGGATGTGTCAAATCCGCTCATTCGATGTGCGGATTCGCACAATGCTCGACCTGCCATCCACCGGGAATACCGTTAGACGAGATACGAGGGCTCCAGGATGAGATGCCGTTGCGGCCGACTGCGCAATCACACTTTGTGTCTCGTTGACGTTTGTTGGCAAAACATGGCTAGCGGCGCAGTAGTTGCATAAGCATCGGTCGAATCGAGAAGAAGCGGGAGAACCGCCATGAACGATTGGACGCTGTTTTGCGAGTTGTCGCTCGTAGCCATGGTCGTGATGTTTGTTGTTTGGTTCGCCGTCGTGTCGGCGTTGTGGAAACCAACGGACGAAAAACACCACGAAGGCGCGGGGCCAGCGGGCACTAAAGGAAGCCTGGCGGCGCCGTGCGACCGGCTTGGACGGCACGTGAAATGAATTGGTTGCAACCTCTGCTTCTCGTTAGGTTGCGCAGCTTAGGATAGCGTGCAGGCGTTTTTTGTAGGGATACAATTTACGTTGCTCGGCTTGGATTCGATCGGCGTGGAAGGCATCCCAGTCATCGTTGACGTAGATGGCTCGTAGGCTGAGAATCGCCTGGCGCCGGCGATTCGCCAACGCATGCCGGCTTGTTCCATGCGGTCCTTCACCAAGTGCCGGCAGGCGCCCTCCACCACGCCGCTGCCGATCGGGTAGCCGGCAGCCAGATACTGGTCGTACTTCATGTATTCAGACCGCACCGCGAAGTAGGTCAGACAATCCTCGACCTTCTCCCATTTCGGCGTCGACAAGTCGCGTTTAGTCGCCATTTGCCGAATGCCGCCAATCACGCGGTTGACTTTGCCTTCGAGCAACTTTCGCAGATACGTTTCCACGAATGCTTCCGCCTCATCACTCCCCTCGCGGTAAAAACAGTAGGCCAGCTCCCATAGGTATTCGGTCACGTGCCAGATGTCCAAGATGCCGATCGCCCGGCTGATCTTCAGTTCCTGCAAGTCGCGAAGTTTCGTTTCGCCGTCCATGACCGCTACGACCGTCCGATGCTCGTGCGGATCGCGCTGTTGTACTTCCTTGGCAAGCCAGTCGAAGACCACGTCCTTGGCGTTGACTTCCTTGCCGTCAACCTCCTGAGTCAAGACGGCGCGCAGTCGCTTGTTTTGCGGTTCGGGGCCGCTGTTCCTGCTTTTCCTTGCGGAGGATCTCATTGAGCACCTCCTCGACCGTGCGACGAAAGGGGGCCACCGAGTAGACACCGCCGACACACGCCATCCGCTTCTGGCCGTTCTTCTCGCCCTTTTTCAGCCGTTTCCTTCGTCCCGGCGCGCCGGATCGCCGTCCTGTTTTTTCTGCGGCGCATCGACTTTTCGCATCGGCACGCCTTTGCAATCGCTCGTGGCGACGAGGATCTCCCCTTCCGTCGTCGGATCAACCGCTCCCTGTTGCTCGAAGTAGGCATCGGCATGCTCGGACGCCGCCGCCGCCATGTCTTCCAGGCAATTGACCGACGGAGCAAAGCCGAGGATTTCCAGTAGCGTGACCCGCGATTCCTTGTACGATTCCTTCACGAACTGCGCGCCACTCCACTTTTGCAACAGGTACGACGTATCGCTCTGCGGCATGCCGAGTTTCGCGTCCAACGGCACTACCTCCTGACGCTGCGTTTCCCGCGTGGCGTAGACGTCGCGTAGGAACGGCGTCGGACCGAAGGCCGAAATATACGGCCGCGTCCGCAATTCGGGCAGCCGATGAAGCGTCTTCCCCTCGTGCTCGATCACTTCCGGCCGCGGAAGGCTCTTCCTCCTGCTGGTTGATGTACGCGACGACCAATTCGCGGCCCGTTTCGATCAGGCCGCTCCAAGTCATCTCCTCGACCTCATGCATCGCATCGCCCCGTTCGGCCGCACGTTGAACCTTGTTCAACACCTCCGAAAACGACCTTTGCCGCCTTGCAAAACCGATCCTCAATCTCGATAATCATTGCTCGGGCTCCTGTGGTAGGACAATGAAACATGCTTCACACACTTCAATGTTTTACCCTGGAGCCCGCCTTGTTGTCCCTATCACCAAACAAATGTATTATTACCCGTTAATATAGGTGGTCTGCGCGGTAGCGCGCAGCGGCGGTTGCAACCAAATCATTCTACGACTTAACGGAGTTTTGACATGGCCGGAAAACGGAAAGGCACGTATAAAATCACCAATTGGAGCAAGTACAACGAGTCGCTCGTCCAGCGGGGGTCGATAATGTTCTGGTTCAGCGAGGACGTGATCAGCCAATGGCATCACGCCAACGCGCAGCCCAGGCGCGGTCACCCTTTTGTCTTCAGCGACACGGCGATCGAGTGCTTGCTGGTTCTGCGAGAGCTGTTTCAATTGCCCTACCGGCAAACCGAAGGGCTCGGGCGGTCGCTGGTCGAATTGATGGAGCTTGATGTCGCGATTCCCGATTACACGTCGCTGGCGAAACGGGCGTCGAGCTTGGGAATCTCGTTGGAGGTTCGTAAGCACCGCGGCCCGATCGAGGTCGTCGTTGACAGCACAGGACTGAAGGTTTTTGGCGAAGGCGAGTGGAAGATGCGCAAGCACGGCAAGAGCAAACGCCGCACGTGGCGGAAGTTGCACTTGGCGGTCAACCCCGAAACGCACGAGATTGAAGCCGAAACACTGACGGAAAACAGTTGCGACGACGCCAGCCAAGTCGATCCTCTGCTGGATCAAGTGCACAACAAGACGAAGACGTTTTACGGCGACGGCGGCGTACGACAAATGGAAGGTCTACGAGACATTGGACAACCGCGGGGCGAAGGCCATTGTCCCGCCGCAGCGCAACGCGAAGATCGCGCAGCACGGCAACTCGCGCGGCCGCCCGCTTTCTCGGGATGAAGCGATACGCCAAATCCGCCGTCGCGGCCGCAGCCGTTGGAAGCAAGATGTCGGTTATCATCGTCGCAGCCTTTCGGAAACCGCCATGTATCGAATGAAATGCTGCTTTGGGGACCATCTGAAAAACCGATTGACTCCGAACCAGCAGGCGGAAGCCCGAATACGATGCAAAATCCTCAACAAGTTCACCAACCTCGGGCTGCCTCAGTTCGAGTGGATTTAGTCAACAAGACCGTTTGGTCTTATGATGGAAATGTGCCACGAATAGATCATCCTGTCGCCTGATTGCCAGCGGCCAAGGCATGTGCGTATACTGGTATCTGGCGAGTAACGGAAAGACCGGCGGCACGAACACCACGCAGTCGCAGAATCTGCCCACCGCACATCTGCATTGACGAAAGGCGGCCAAATCTTGTGGTCGGCGTCGACAAATAAAAGCCCATGACCTCTGAACCCCACCCCGCCGCAACGGAGACCCAAACGCCGCTATCGATATGGCCCTTGGTTGCTGCTTGTTGTATTGATTTCTGCAACGGCGGCCGCGGTGGAGTTATGGAGATGGACGATTGAGGTCGATGATTCGTTGCCTAAGTCTGACGAAATTGTAAGCATGCGGATTGAACGATGGTGGGACGGCATCAGTGTGCAAAGTTATAAGTCGATGCCTGGCTTTGAAGTTCCCGAGAGCCACTGGCGCACAATCCTGGCCGCAATCACGCCCTGTGAGACCGATCCGCGGCCTGCCGGATGGGTGGGGCTCGCATTAGTGGAAATCGACACTCGGAAACGGCACTTCCGGCTATCCCTTTTTGATACGTTTGATCGCGTTGCTGCTTTTAACATTAATCATCATTATTATTACCGAGGCGGGAATAACGTGAAACTGAAGGAAGCCCTTGAGAACGCGTACATCGAAGCAGAGGGACACAAGGGCAACACGACCGTCGTCTTTCCCAAGATGAGGACCAAGGACGAGTTGTTCGCAAAGTTTAACGCGGCGTTAGCAAAGCGGCCCCAAGGTACAGCGTTCAATGACCGAAACGAAATAGACACGTTATTCGGCAAGCACGATGCAACATACGGGCCAGAAGGCAGTCCAAACGAAGGATGGGACTACAATTGTGCCGACGGACAGCTACGGATTTCCATAGTCGAACAATCGGCAGGGGATGAAGAAGGAAAGCAGATCCGAGTAATCACGATGAAGCCGATGAAATGAGACGCTCGCGATACCTTCAACTGATAGAGGCGATTCAATTGCGAATCGGCAACAACCGCGGCCGCATCAACGGCTGGAATACTGCTAAGTCCATCTACGGCAAGTGTACCAAAATCGAAGATTGAATCTCCAACCCGGCAACCGCCTTGCACGCCGCCCGCTTTCGTAGGCCGCCATTGCGCTGGAATGGCCAATATGAATCCCAATCAAATCCTCGACATCCCGATCATCGAAGAGGCCGCACCGAGCGGTTTCGCTGCGCAGCAAGAACGTGAGTTGTCCTCGCAACTCCAGGCGGCGATCGATCGTCTTCGGTGTCCATCCTGGGGCAGCCTGAACTACGAGACGACGCTGTTTGTGTTCCCGGCCGTTGTTGAGAAGATGATCGAGTGCCGCAACTGCGGCGATGCTCGCCAGGCAATGCTCTATAACAACGTTGGCGGACTGCTCGGTTTTCTTCCTAGCCTGATCTGTTCGTCGCTGGACTTTTCCGAGTAATGTCGAGCGCCTGTCCCATTCGCCTAATCAGGACGGCCGTCTCCTGTTTTTCCCAAGTCCTTGGCGTCCTCTAGCAAGATCGGTGCGATCGTTTCCGCCACGAAGACGCGATTCACGCATCCAAAGTGTCCACCAAAGTTAAACTGCAAGATCATTCCCAGGCGGTAGGGAATCTGCCGCAATCGACGTTCGGCGGCTGAACTCGGATCGTTGCGATGTGCATGTCATTCGGCGCTTGAAAGGATACCACCCGTGGGCGCTTCAAAAGGTACCAGGGAAGGCGGTTTCTGTGTGGAAGGGTGAAATTGGTATCCTTTGGAGTCAGTTCCCGGTCCTATCATCGGCTGGGGACCCGGTGGGCGCTTTGGTATCCTTTGGCGCTTTTTCGCGGGTGGCCAGGCGATAGCTCCTGCCGGTGATCTGAATCATCACCGCATGGTGTAAAAACCGGTCGAGAATCGCCGTGGCGCTGGGCACGTCGCCCAACAGTTTGCCCCAATCCTCCAGGGGCCGATTGCTGGTCATCAGCGTCAACTTGACCTCGTGGCGGCGGAGCACGATCTCGAACAGATACTCGCCGCTGCGCTTGGGCAGTTGCTTCATGCCCATGTCGTCGATGATCAACAGGTCCGGCTTCAAGTAGCGTTGCAGAATCCGCTCCTGGCCGGCCAGGGCCTCGTCGTGGAGGAAGTCGCGCACGGTGTCGAAGATCGAACGATAGTAGACCGTCGCGCCGCAGCGGATCGCCGCCAGTCCCAAGGCTTGGGCCAAGTGGCTCTTGCCGGTGCCCGGCGGTCCCACGAGCAGCACGTCGCGGCGCTCGCGGACGAAGCGGCCCGTGGCCAGGTCGAAGACGCGATCCTTCTTGATGGAAGGATTGAAGCCGAAGTCGAAGTCCTCCAGGCGGCGCGTATCGCGGAAGCCGGCGGCGGCCGTGCGGCGGTTCAAGAGGCGGCTGTTGCGGACCAGGAGTTCGTCCTGCAAGAGCAGTTCCAGGAACTCTCGATGGCCCAACCCGGTGGCGGCTGCCTCGTGCAGGCGGACCTCCAGCGAGTCGGCCAATCCCGAAAGGCGCAGTTTCTTTAGCGTAGTCAACAACTGATCGTACATCGTCATCCTCCTTGGATCGCGGTCTTGATGAACTCTCGGTACTCCGCCAGCGGTCGAATGACCGGATGGGTTTCGATGAACTCCAGCGTCTGTTGCGCGGCGGCGGTTTGCCGCTTCAGCAGGTTCTTCACGATGCGGTAGCGAAAGGCCCGGCTGCGCCAGGCGACGTCGCAGGCGGCTTCGATCGCCGGGGATTCGTAGTTGCGGCTCAGGGCCAAGAGGCCCTGCACGATGCGCATGCCGCGGATGCCGTGCTCGCTCAGGGCGGCTTCCGCCCAACGCAGCGAAAAAGGACCTAAAAGCCGCACTTTTCCCAGTAAATAGGCCGCTCCCCGCTCCACGCCGCTGATCTTCTTGTCGTCCAGATGCTCGTTAAGCGTGCTGAACTTGCCCGGCTCCTTGCGGCAATGCACGGCCACCTGCTCGAAGCGATGATTCAGGATTCGCACGATCTGGCTGTTCCAGCGGACCCAGACTTCGCAGCCCAGATATTCCGGCGGCGCCGAGTAGAAAGAACGCTTGATTTCGATGTGCCCGTCGCGGCTGACACGCCGCATCCCCTCCTCAAAGAAAGGGAACCGCTCCCGCGGCAACGGCCCCAATGCCGCGCGTTCCCCGCGTTGGAACAACTGGCCCACGTGCTGCTTGTATGTTGGAAAAAGGAAACACTGATGGGTTGCCAAAGGAAATGGAACTTGTTCAGTTGATGGGAGTCTTTTCGGGGGCTGCTGCGCAGCAGCCCCCGAAAAAATCGCCGACGAGAGATTGATCGTGTCCTGGTCGTTCCAAGACCGTCACGAAGCGGGATCCTCGTCGGCTTCGTAGTACCAACCCGGACAGCCGCCAGAGCCGTACGAGAACATCGGCGAGCTCGCAAACGCAAGAAAGGGCCTCTACTATGATGGATATAGTTCTCCCAACTCTCTCGTTCACGGGTATTAATGTCTCGAAGAAGTCCTTGGATGTCGGCATCTTGCCATCGGAGGAGGTCTTCTCTGTGTCGCACGACACGGAAGGTATCGCACAACTCATTGAACGTTTCAAACTCTTGCGGCCGGCGCTGGTTGTCCTTGAGGCGACCGGCGGCCTGGAGGGTCGCCTGGCCGCGGAACTTATCAACGCCGGCCAGCCGGTTGCGGTGGTGAATCCCCGCCAGGTTCGCGACTTCGCACGAGCCGTTGGCAAACTCGCCAAAACCGATCGCATTGATGCCTTGCTCCTGGCGCGTTTCGCCCAGCAGGTCCGGCCGCGATTGACGGAGAAAACCTCGGAAAAACAGGCCGAACTGACGGCTTTGGTAACTCGACGCCGCCAGCTCATGGACATGCTGACGGCTGAAACCAATCGCCGGCATTCCGCGCAGACGACGAAAGCCTGCCGCAGCATCGACAAAGTCGCCGAACTCTTTAATAAACAGATAATAACTATTGAAAAAGAGATCGCGAAGCTCATCGAATCCGATGATGATTCGCGCGCCACCGACCAACTGCTGCGATCCGTGCCCGGCGTCGGACCGGTAACCAGCGCCGCGCTCGTCGCCGAATTGCCCGAGCTCGGTCGGCTCAACCGCCGCGAAATCTCCGCTCTTGTCGGCTTGGCGCCATACAACCACGACAGCGGAAAGTTTCGCGGTAAACGCTCGATCTGGGGTGGACGCGCCAGCGTCCGAAGCGCCCTTTACATGGCGACCGTCACGGCCCGTCGCTGCAATCCCATCATCCAAGCCTTCTCCGAGCGCCTCCAGAAAGCCGGAAAACTCTACAAAGTCGTCCATACCGCCTGCATGCGCAAACTGCTTACCATCCTCAACACTATTACCAAAAACCACGAATCATGGTCGCCAAGAATCGCGCCTCAAAGCGCTTGACAAAAAACACAGCCGCTTCGTGGTGCCGTGGATCCGCGTATCGGCGACCGTGCGTTCCCACTCGCGCAAGTGATCGTTCTGGGCGGCCAGCGATTCGAAGCTCCGTCCGCGCAGGCCGTTGCACTTCACGTAGGCCACGCCCCGTTCCACCTTGCCCTTGTGTCGGGGCGTACGCGGCCGGGTGGGCAACAGCGTGAACTGGTAATGCCGGCAGAACTCCAAGATCTTCGGATTGAGTTCCGGATCGTACCAGTCGGCCTGGCTGACCACGGCCTTGGCATTGTCGAAGACAACCGTCTTGGGCACTCCCCCCAAGGCCCAAAACGCATTCTCCAGGGAACGAATGAATGACTCGGTCGTCAGCCGCCGCACAGCCTCGCTATAGCCCTTTCGCGAAAAGCTCAGCACCGAGCGGAAGACGTGAGTCCTGTGCAGCTTCCCGTCCGGTGCCTCGCAGCGGGCGCCCGTGCCGTAGTCCACTTGCATCTCGTAGCCCGGCTCGACCTCCAGGCGGCGAAACGGCAGCTCCTTTCGCTCAACGAGTTGCTCCACGAACCGCCGCACCGAACTGTACTTGCCGGGAAAGCCGTGCTCCTGCTGCAAATCCTGGTAGATGCGCTGCGCCGTCAGGCCCTGTTCGAGCTTGGCCAAAATTGTCTCGCGGTACGCCCCGCAGAGGCTGCGGCACCGCTGGCCGGCAGGCTCCGGCGGACACTCGGACCCGGTGGGCGCTTTGGTATCTTTTGAGCTCTCGCCGCCGGACGACCCGGTGGGCGGCTTTTGGTATCCTTTGGCGGAAGCGGCTCCAAATGACGCCGGACCGCCTTGCGGCTGATTCCCAGCGTCTTCGCGATCCGCCGCTGCGACATGCCCGTCGCACGTAAACTCTTAATACTACAGCGCACTTTACCGGAAAATCAGTATATGGTATGACTTTGGGCAGTTGAACAGAGGGGCGATACAACATTTCAGGAGGTCAAGGATGACCGCAGATCAAATTGTGAGTTTGGGGACGGAGTTGGCGGGGTTTCTGGACCAGTTCACGGATTGTTTCGGTCGCTCGGAGCCGCGTGGAAAGTTGCAAACCTACATCCTGGGGCAGTTGGGACAACTGCCCCGCAAAAGCATCGAACCGATCGCACTCGCTGCGAACGTGAAGCCGCGAACGTTGCAAGAGTTCCTGGCCAGCGATGCGTGGGACGAAGATCGCATGACCGCACTTGTCCAGCAACTTGTCGCTCGCGACCATGCAGACCCGCAGGCGATCGCAGTCATTGATGAGTCGGGGCATCCGAAGAAGGGCTGCGAAACGGCGGGCGTGTCGCGGCAGTATTGCGGCAACACCGGCAAGATCGACAACTGCGTGATGACCGTGCATCTGACATACACCAGCTTCGATGGAAAATTCCGCACCATGCTCGACAGTTCTTTGTATCTGCCGAAGTGCTGGGACGAAGACCGCGAGCGGTGCCGCAAAGCGAAGATCCCCGATGAACTCGTCTATCGGCCGAAGTACAACATTGCCTTGGAGCAGTTGGATCGATCGGCGGCCAACGAGGTGCGCTTTGCCTGGGTCACGGCGGATGAATGGTACTCGCAAAAGCCTGCTTTCGTGCAGGGACTGGAACAACGCGGCCTGCGATTTGTCCTGGAAATCCCCAAGAATTTTGCGATGTGGCTGCACGATCCCGCGCACGGCCCCAAGGGCACGCCGGCTAAACCGGTGGAGAACTTGTGTCGCTACTCGCGGGCGATGATGTGCCAACCTTGGCAACGCTATTACATCAAGGACACAGACAAAGGGCCGATGGTTTGGGAGGTCAAGTGCGTGCCTTGCTGGCTGCCGCGCAGCGTGGGACCGTACTGGTTGGTCATGGCACGCAACGCGCTTCATCCGGACGAAGTCAAATACTTTATGAGCAATGCGGCGGCCGGTGTTCCGCTGGCAACGATCTTGCATGTGGCCTTCGGGCGCTGGCCGGTGGAGCGCTGTCTGCAAGACGAAAAAAGCGAACTGGGACTGTCCCATTTCGAGGTGCGGTGCTATCCGGCGTTGAAACGCCATTTGTTGATCACGCAAGTCAGCCATTTATTCCTGGCCCGTCAAACGGAGCGACTGAGGGGGGAAAAATCCGGAGATCACACTGCCGCAAGTCCACATGGCCACGAACGCCTTAATTGATGCGCTGCCGCTGCCTGAGCCGGCGCAATCCGCACGATTCAACCACGCGACTCGACGACTTACCTATTGGCAACGGCGTAATGCCCAAGCCCGCAAGAGCCACACCAAAACAAGAAATTGCGAACTCGAAAAGCACGGCATTGATGTCGCTCAGCTACCCCGATGCCACCCTAGATAAAAACCAAGATGCGCTGTAGTGTTAATTGACTGTACTTTATCCATTGCCAGTTGGTTCGCCATGAGCTGCTCTCTCGCGGTGGTTCGGATGTGCCAAACCACTCAAGAGAAGCTCTCACAGTCACTGTTCCAACTGGTATCCTTTCAAGCGCCCATCACTGGTATCCTTTAAGCGCCGACTGACATGTCCGATCAGCCACACGGGACGCCCCGGGTATTGCCGGCGATACTCGATCACACGATCCGCGATCTGGCGAGCGACCCGATGGTTCCGCTTCCACGCACGCAGATGATAGATCAGCAGCAGAAAGTGGCCGGTGGTCCAATCCACGATCTCCATTGCATACGGCAGACCAGCATCGAGTAAGCCAGCCATCAACGACACATTGAGAAAACTGCGGCCTTCGATGCCCGGCAGTATCAACACCAGCCCGCGAGCGAGCCGTTCCGGTTCCATCCGCTTGATCAGCCGCCCGCGGCAAAGTCGTCCAATCGGCAAGACCAGGAAGCTCAGGGTGCAGACGAAGCCGCGCCAGAAACGACGCCAGTTTGATTTCGCGGGCGGGCGAGTTGTAGGCCATGGGCTGATTGTAACCGGCCGAGGCGGGGTGGGCGATTGCCTACCGTACCTCACAGCCTACGCCACGGGGCTTGCCGTATACGATGACGATTCATCGATTCCGGTTCCACGCCAACGCCAAGGGCGCTTCCGCCAACGGGAACACAACGAGGGCGAATAATCCGAGCATGAGGACGAACGACGGCAGCGACGCGGCGTGCTCGTCCCGATGCTGCGACCAGAAGAGAACGAGCAAAGCGCACAACGCCACCCACGCGCTGCTTGCGGCCCAGATGGTCGGCGAGCCGATCGCCGCGCGGCGTCGCGCCGCGGCGAACGCCCAGATTGTCCCAAGCAGGTAGACGACTCCAACCAACGTTGTAATGCATTCATTAAGCACCGTCGTGGCCCCTGGCGTCAGGACAAAATGTGAAATCACAATCACCCCAACGGTCACGGCCGGGACGCCGCAGAACAAGACTCCAAACAAGATCGGCCGGCCGGCCTGGCCGATGGTCGCCATGCACGTCAGCGCAAGCCACGTTCCCAGTAGCGTCAGCGGCAAATACCACCACCCCACTTCGCTGGGAAATAGCGACCGGGGGCCAACGTTTGCCAAGAGAAGAATCGCATACAGCCCAAGGTATGCCGCGGCCCAAATAGCCCAGGCGATGATGACGCTGACCCCGGCGGTTTTCAGCATGGTTCGCGACATTTCCGGACTAGTCATCGGCCGCGCGGCATGGAACGAGCCCATTTCCAGCAGTCCGCCAAGATTCGTGCTGGCATTTCCGAAAAATAGGCCGACGATTAGCCCGCCCACGGGCAGCATCGCGCCGGCGGCGGTCGCCGCGTCGAACAACTCTCGAGGATTTCGATTGAACAAGAGCCACCCGAGAAAACCGAAAGCCAATCCCATGATAACGATGGCGGGCAATGCCCATCCTTTCTGCCGCCATTCAATCCAGAATTGAGCTTTCGCCGCGGAGCGGAACGGCAGGCCGGCCTCCGGAGCGGGATCGAGAAGTCTTTCGAGCAATCGGCCCAGCGACCGTAAAAACTCGGGCGTGTTCAGATACTCGCCGCACCGGCCGCGCGCCACGCCGACAACTGCCGCGTAATACGAGCCGGCCGCCATCGCCAGCATGGTCACGCCGTCTGCCGCGGTGACTTCCCGCCACATGCGCGAGGCCGGCGCAGAGCGCCAAAGAATACCATGCCGTAACGCGTCTGGAACCACATCACGCCGCCAACCAACACAGGTATGCCGAAGATGAAAAAATGCCAGGGCGACTTTTCGGTCACCCAGAACACAGCCGCGCACGCCGCCAGTGCGACGGACACGAACAGTGCCGGGCCCCGGAGGGGCCAATTCACTTTGAACAAGGCGTTTATCGCGGCGTTGCTCAGCAGGCATTCCAGCGCCATGGCGACCATTGCCGGCAACAACTGCCATGCCACAATGACCGAGTTCGGCGCGGGAAACGCCCGCAGCCGCGAAGGGTTCCCCATCGCGGCGAATAGGGCTCCGCCGAAAATCATGGCATTGACGAACAGCATGGTCGCGTGGACACAGATCATGCTGGAATCTTCGGGATAGATCGCCCCGTCGCGCCGCAGCGCCGCCAGCAGGACCATCGCCAGGGCGTTTCCCGTCGAGAATGCGCCGGGAAGACTCCATTTCCCGCGTTTGAACAATTCCCAAGTGAGTGCGGCGGGAATCAATCTCATGTTTGTTTCTCCTCAACCTTGGATACGCGATACGAAAACCTCTTCCAGCGACAATGCGGTGTCTCCGACGACCGTTCCGCCGATCGCCTCGGCGGCCCGCCGCAACTGTCCGCTTTCGCCGCTGCATACATACGTCCATTCGGCTCCCTCACCGGCGCACGAAAGGGTCCCGACTAGTGACGGGGCTTGCGCCACCGGCTGCCCGAACCGCAACGTCACGCGGCGATGCGTGTCCTTGATTTCATCCATCGACGACGCGAGCATGACCCGCCCCTGGTGGATAATCGCCACGCGGTCGGCCACGCGCTCGATCTCGTCAAGCAAATGGGAGGAAAAGAAAACCGTTCGTCCTTCGTCGGCGATCGTGCGGATGATGGCCCCCAGAATGTCGCGGCGGACGACCGGATCGAGGCCCGACGAAGGTTCGTCCAGCACGAGCAATTCGGGCCGATGCGCCAGCGCCACCAGCAACCCAGCCCGCGCTCGCTGGCCGCGCGACAGCGTCTTGATCCGCGCCTTGGCGTCGAGGTCGAAAGCCTGCCGCAGTTCCTCGGCGTAGGCTTCGTCCCAGGTCGGGAAGAAGGCTTGCGTGTAGCGCAGCAGCTCGCCGACGCGCATCCAGTTGGGAAGATCGCGATCTTCCGAAAGGTAGCCGATGCGGCCCAGCGTGCCGGCCGGGTTCCGCACTGGGTCGAGACCGAACACCTGCACCGTGCCCGTTTGCGCCTTGAGCATTCCCAGGATGTGCTTGATGAGCGTTGTTTTGCCGGCGCCGTTGCCGCCGATCAAGCCGAAAACGCCGCCGCGCGGCACGGCCAGGGAGACGTCGTCAAGCGCCGTCTTGTTGCCGAACTGCCGCGTGAGGCGGCGGATATCGATGACGGGAGGAGACGGAGTTGGGGAAAGGTTCGTTCATGGTTTATTCCTCGTTGCGGGAGGTTTGCATGGCTTTATCGCGTTGCTCGGCGAGCTTGACGAGCTCGTCGAAAGGGATGTCCATTTGCCGCGCCTCGGCCAAAAGCGCGTCGATGCGCTCGGTGAGAATCTTGACACGTTCGCGGCGGGCCAGCACCGACACCCCCTCGGAGACATACGTCCCCGCCGTGCGGCGCTTCTCGACCAGACCGGCCGTCTCGAGTTCACGATAGGCTCGGGCTACGGTGTTCGGATTGACGAGCAGCCGATCGGCCAGGACGCGAATGGGCGGCAGTTCTTCCTCTGACTTGAGCCGGCCCGACGCGATCAAATACTTGACCTGGTTGACGATCTGCAAGTAGATCGGCACCCCGTCATTGGCAGAGATGTGGATTTGCATGGCTCTCTCCGCGGACAAAGTCTCGCCGCCGCATGTATGCTTGTACTAACTCAATGATACAAGATATTTCGGCGGCGTCAAGGGGCAAGAGCAGAGAAAGTCTGATTGCGAAGAGTTTTCCCATCTCGCCGTATTGGCGGAATTGGCAAAAAAGTCCTGTTTCTCGGTTTACTCACGGCCGGAAAGAGATCGACGCCGGCCGCTTGAAGTATGTGAAGTCCTCGGCCTGTCGTCTGGTTCGGTTTTCCAGTTCCTGCATCTGTTCGGCGCTGAATTCGGCAAACTGCCGGGCAATCCGAGCATTCTCATCAACCTCCGTGGGCGTCGTGCAGCCGATGATCAGCGTGCTCACCGCGGTCAGTGAGAATACGTAGCTCATCGCCTCGGCCATCGTCACCGTGCCGTTCGCCAGTAATCTGCCTTGGGCCGTGCTCTTCATGCCGATGACGCCCATGTTGTGGCGGGCGGCTTCCACAAGCACGGTATCGCGAAACGACAAGCGGTGCGCATCGGCCGCGTTGAGCGGGATCAACACCGTATCGAAGTCGAATTCCTGCATCGCCCTCAGCAAGATCGCAGGGTCCTGATGACCAGTGATGCCCAGATAACGCACGCGGCCCTCGGCCCTGGCTTGGAGCAATGCTTTCATGGCCCCGCCCTTGCCGAAGATCCGCGCAAGATCGTCCTCGGTGCGCAGGTCGTGCAGTTGCCAAAATCGAGGTAATCTGTCCGCAGCCGCCGCAGGCTATCGTCCAGAAGCCTGAGCGACCCATCGTACGTGCGATCGTGGGTCTTTGACGCGAGGAATATCTCCGAACGGCGGTCGCCCAAGGCCATGCCATAATAATCCATGCTGCTGGCGTAGGCCGGGGCCGTCTCGAAGTAGTTCACGCCTTGCTGCAAGGCACGCTGAATAACAGCAACGGCTTCTCTTTCGCGGCCATGCGTTCTGAGAACACCCTCGCCGCCGAGACCGAAGATCGTGACTGGCAGACCGGTGCGACCGAGTAGGCGGAGAGGGATGGCCGTAGTTGTTAGGTTCGGGTCAACTGACGCCATGATTCGGGTGGCAATTAGTAGTTGGAAGAGACGGCAGGAAGTATTGCATGATCGAACTTAAGGTCAAGTCCATCGGGCTATCCGACACAAATTGCGAAATCGTCGAGAGCGCAAAAACGGGAATTCACCGCCGTCCCGCCGCGCGGTTGCCAGCGGCGTTGGCGTGGCTTTATACTATTGCTAATATGAATCCAAATCAGATCCTCGGCATCCCGATCGTCGAAGAGGCCGCACCGAGCGGATTTGCTGCCCAGCAAGAACGCGAGTTGCACTTGCAACTCCAGGCCGCGATCGACCTGCTTCGGTGTCCCTCGTGCGGCAGCCTGAACAACGAGACGACACTGTTTGTGTTCCCGGCCGTCGTCGAGAAGATGATCGAGTGCCGCAACTGCGGCGATGTTCGCCGGGCAATGCTCTACAACGACGTTGCCGGACTGCTCGGTTTTCTTCCTAGCCTGATCTGTTCGTCGCTGGACTTTTCCGTGCAATAAGGTGGTTCAACCACTTGAGCCATTCTAGCCCAGCATCGGTGACCGTGGTGTCTGAGAGATGCGGGCAAGCTAGCTGCTGCAAGCCGAAAGCCGGTGAAACAAACACGATAAATGTTCGCTTCCGAACACATTCCGCTTAGAAGATTGAATTGGCAGATGACAAATGGGCGCACACAAACTAAGCGGCTTTTTTCCGCAATCCGCTGGCAAAATGCTTGACACGCATTTTGATTTATGAATAATGACAGGAGTTAGCGACGAGCTAGGTCCCAACGCAGGCAGCGTCCGCGATCAGGACGACGGCAATCCCGCTTGTGAGGAGAGTCGTCCCTCTGATTGCATTCGGTGGCACCCGCCAATAAACGAAACCGCAACGCGTATTGACGTGTGACGCAGTTTGTTTCTTGGGTGCAACAGCGGCTCATAGATGTGAGCCAGCTTGCCCTTTTGCACATCCAGCCCTTTTGCACATCCTTCAGGTATTCCCCGCTTGATTCTAAGGAGAACAATCATGAGTAATGGCACGCCTAGAGTTACATGGCGAAAAATCAGCTTCACGTTCTTTGAATTTCTCGCGATTCTAGGTGCAACGTCGCTGTCCGCCC
This sequence comes from uncultured Planctomycetia bacterium, assembly GCA_963707295.1. Taxonomy (GTDB): domain Bacteria; phylum Planctomycetota; class Planctomycetia; order Pirellulales; family Thermoguttaceae; genus JANXQG01. The sequence goes on along the minus strand of CAVPPL010000004.1, from coordinate 463,388 downwards.
GAGCCGCCCTCTTTCACATGGTCGATGCGCAGACTGCGACAGGCGATATGGTCTTGAGCCTGGTCAACTCATCTACCTCCTACGATAACGTCAACGGCCAGTGGAATTTTACGTTGCAGGCCACGAACACCGGCTCCAACACCTACAATAACGTGAATCTGATGTTGCAGTTCGTTTGGGACCAAGTCTCGCCGCCCGCGCCGCCCGAAGGTGCATTGACGTATACCAATTCCAATAGTTGGAGTGGAATCGTCGGCAGTAACACGGACAGCATGACATTTAGCGGCTATGGAATTGGATCGAATCCGGCGACGACTCCTCTGGTTCCGTTCCCTTGGACCATTGCTAACACGCCGCTGACATGGAGCTCGCCGTCGCAATCGGTGGCGTCCATTAGTTCGAGCAGTACGTTGCCAACGGTGCCGCTCGGCGATTTCGGCCCAGGCGTGACGGAGACATTCAAACTGGCCGCTCCGTCCAACAACTTCGTACCCGACGTGGTCGGGTTGTTCGTCGCCGTTCCGGAGCCCTCGACGATCATGCTGCTGGTTTCCAGCAGCGTCGGATTGTTGGGCTACGTCTGGCGACGACGCGCGTTGGAACGCTCAACAACTTAGGACTGCGGCAGCGCGCCGGAGTTGATCGCATAGCTTATGTCGCCAAGGGGAGCAACGGTCTCTTCAGGACTCCGTAGTGACAGGCGCTGCGGCTCGCGACCTCCGCCTTCGCCAGCCGTAGCATGCAACTGCCGCGCCGCCGGGCGCATCAAGGCGAGCGTGCCAGGTTCCGGGGTGGGCGTAAACTCCACGCGCAGCGCCGTGTAGGCGGGAGACGAGTTCCAGACGACGAAGTCCAGGTCGTTGGTTCCTTGCGATCCAGTTCCCGAGATCGTGAAAGCGGTCCACTGAGCAAAGTCGGCGGGGCCGTTGGCCGTGTAGTATGCCGACCCATAGTCATGGGCGGGGCTGCACGTGGACCCGATGCCCGTGGAGACGCCGTCCACCAGGGTGTCAATGACCCGGTTGTCCGCGGAGAACGACCCCGAAATCGTGAAGGCCCCTGAATTTGTAAGGTTGAAAGTCGTTTCGAAATCGTAGTATCCGTTCGCGCTTGTGCCACTCAGGTCGGCGGGGCCGCTCTGTTGCAGGCCGCCGGCTAGTCCGGTGGCAGAGCTGGTGCCTGGACCAATCCACTCTGAACCGATATTGAGTGGCGGCAGGGTGTAAGGGGCGTCATTCGTTGCTGTCGCTGCAATGATGAGAGTGGAGGACCCGGCGGGAAAGCCGGCGGCCCGACGAACCCGAGTTCACCAAACTAGGGGCATTAGTACCACTATATACATAGTTACCACCGATAGACTGAGAAGGGCCGGGAGCGCCGCTGGAATATACATACGGCCCAATCGAATAGTGGCCGTCCACCGTCGCGTCGGGCAGGGGGTTGCCGTTCACGTCAACACCCGTGTTCCAGAGGCCGGTAACCTGTCCTCCATCCTGTGTAATGGAGCCGGCTGGCGACAGGCTGGCAAAGCAGCAGAGCACCGTTAACAGCACAACCGAAACAAAACCAAGTTTTCGTAAACTGCACATTGAAAAACACCTCCAAGATAAAAGGACTCGTGGAACAGATTGAAGACAAGAACGCAGCAGACCATACCGGCCCCGGTCGATTACGCGGTTCGCGGCATGATGGCATGTTATCAAGCGCGGCGCCGCGCTGTCAGAATCAGCGATGCCGCTGATATGCCCAAAGCGCGAACGGACGCGCCACGCCAAGAGCGAGATGAGACCGGTGACTAGTAACGTGACCGTGCCCGGCTCGGGCGCCTGAATCATCGTCGGGGTCACGAAGACGCCGTCTTCAGGCTGGTTGGGCGGATACGAGCCAAACGAGCCAACTGTCGTCACCACGAATTGCGAGCCGTTCCAGTGTACCTCGCTGACATCTCCGGTGGTCTCGCCAGTGACAATGATGTCTCCTTGCCTGCCGAGGAATTGGTTCTCGTTTGCCTTCTGGACGTTGTCGGCACCATAGTTCGACCCGTACAGGCCCTCCAGCGTGCTACCGCTCACGCCCAGATTCAGCGGGACGAAGGTCAACTCCTCGGCCGATGGGATGATAATTGGCGAGCTTGATCCGTTGGACAACGGGGTCACAACGCCCCCCGAACTGATGGCGCAGCATTCCGGAGCCCTCGGAGGCCACGATCAATTGACCGTCGAACGTAGCGAAGTTATTGCCCAACGGCGCCACATCGAGGCCCTCGACATCTTCGCCAACATTGGCCAGCAAACTTGCCGAGGCCGAACTGGTCACCTTATAGACGTTTCCGGCTGTGGTGGTGACCAGCATGTCGTTGGCGAACGTGCCGACCTGGTCGAAAGTGATGCCTCGCACCTCGCCACCGAGGCCGGAGACGAAAATATTGGAGGAAGCGCCATTGTTCGTGATATGCGTGATGCTCGACCCGTTGGCAGCATAGATGTCGCCATTGGGGAAGCCGCCTAGGCCAAACGAAGCCGAGACAAAGTGCTCCGCCGAGCTGGTGCCGGTGAGGCTCACCGAGGGGGCAAACGGTTGCGCGTTCCCGCCGGCCAGATCGGTCGAGTAGAGCGATCCCGTGCCATTCACGTAAATCGACCCTACGAATTTGTTGCCTGCGTAGGCGAAGCCAACTGTATTGCCCGCCGTCATCGAGCCAGGAGGACTGGTGAACGTGTTGAAGGTGATCGCGGCTCGTGCCGAGCCACAGATCGAGTAAGAAATCGCCGCAATGAGAAGTGATGCTTTGCCAAGCCGAATCATATTCATGCTCCTTATGGGAAGTGGAAGAAATGCTTAAAGTGCAAAAGGAAAACGAATTACCAGAAACAACAACATTGTTCTCTCGCTCAACGCCTCCTCGTTCTGAAGAGGGTCGATCGTAACGCGCGGTTGCGAAGGGCCAGAATCCCCAGGCCCGCAGCGATCAGCGCGAGCGTTCCCGGCTCGGGCACCGGTTCGAGGGGAGAATAGAACCCGCAGACCTCCGCTCCGGTACTATCGACAGCGGAAATCCGCACGATCGAGGCATCGGAGTTGGTAAGGCCGTTGTCCCAGTGAGTGCCCACCCCAGGCGTGGAACCGTTAACGTTGTTTGGGCCTTCAAAGACGTAGAAAGCGCAATCCCCCACGGCAGCCAGGTCGCCGTAGGCCTTGCCGCTGGATAGCGTTTGCTGGGCGATGTCGTTTATCGACGGAATACCCAGCCATCCCGGACCTAGCGTGTATTGGCTAATCGTGCCGTCGTTATTGTTGCTGAACAGCGACTTGGAGGACGCGCCGTCGCCGAAGGCCAAGCCGTCCGGTGCGTGCGCCGTCGAAAACGAATTGATCAGCGTGCCCGTGCTATTGATGATGTCGAGGCCAAAGCTCGGCGCATTGCGGTCGGTCAAGGCAATTACACCTCCCGGTCCGCCCACCATGCCGTCCACCTGAGCGAAGCCGGGCAGGGTGTAAATCAGCGAATTGGAGCCGGACGTCGGGTCGTAGATATAGACGTTGCTCGGTGAGCCGCCATCGGAATAAGCGATCCGGCCGTCGGAAAGCGTGGTGATGCCGTATCCGGCCCCGCCGACGGTGCTGGCCAGGTTTTGAGCCGGTGCCGCCCAGTTATTAGGATCGAATCGTTGCACCCCGCCGCCGGTTACGGCGTAAATCAATCCATCCGTGCCCATCGTCATGCCATAGCCGCTGGAACTAAGCCCGGAGATATTGTGCGTCGTCGCCAGTAGATGCAGTGACGTTCCCTGGTATGCGCTCGGAGTTAACGTCAGGCTGTACTCCCGGATCGACGACCCGACGCGGGTCAAGAAAGCGCCGCTGTTAGTAAAAGTCATTCCGGCTTCGCCACCCACGACCAGCGGGCCGGTGAAAATCTGCTGGTCATAGCCTGGGTCCAAGACGTTAAATTGGACGGCCTGAACCGTCGCGGGAGCCGTCAGCAAGGCAGTACAAAGCAGAGTCGCATACAAAGTGGGTCGATCGTGTAAGTGCTTCATTTGAGAATGACCTTTTGGGTGAGTGAGACATTGCCAAGATGAGTGTTCAACATCAGGACATTGCGAAAAACGTCGGGAGCTGGGCCAGCGGAACGGTGAGCCGTCTCTTGTACCGGATATATCCGCGTTATGGGTGTTTGCATTGCGTTCAGCACTCACCATTTGCAAGGTTCACGCCGGGCTTCAGCCTCTTGTTTCGCCATGCGAAGCCCATCATCAACAAGCTGCCCGCGCCGAGCAGGACGAAGGCCGAAGGCTCAGGCACGGGGTTGAGGGTCAGTGATGCTGCATCGACATAGGAGGGATCTATGACGCCGGTGCTATCCATTAGCGTGTTATTGTCGTACAAGACCTGAGACACGATGTACTTGGTATTCGGGGGTTCGGTGGCCGTAACCGAGATCTGCTGCCACGTGGCGGGGTTGTTGTCGAGAATCAGGCCGGAAGAAGGAGGTCCGCCCAAGAGCGTATAGCTCGCGTCGTAGAAGGTCATATTGACGAAGGCGCCGGCGGCGGGCAGGTTCTGGTTCGCATCAAAAAAGGCGCTCAGGGTGAACGAGGACCCTGCAGGGTCGGCGGAAACGTCAGTGGCTTGGTAAGTCTGCGTGTAGCTCGAGGTGCCGGGAGCGTACTCGGCGAGCATGGTTGGCGCCGTCAGGGGAGTGACACCGCCGTCAACACCTACGATGGCGCCATTTTCAGGACCCCACTGACCCAAGACGAAAGGAGGCCCCAGGACGGTTGCCGCGTTGCTGAGAGGGGGCGTCCCATTGAAGTCCGGATCCACGAGAAGGTTGACTGCTTTGGCCGACGGCGGGGCGGACACAAACGCGAGCAGGAGTCCAGCAATGACGATCGTGAGGTTCGTACGTGTGTTCATGTTTTGATTCCTTGATTCGAGGTAAATGAGTCGAAGTTCTTACTACTACGCTTTTCTACGATGCAAAGACTTTTCAAAGTAAATGGGGTGAAGAGACGCGCTAAAGCGAATTCTCTGATTTCTCATTGAGACGCGGATATCTCAGCGGTAGCACCTCCTTTCCCGCTTCCGACGCGAGCAGAAGTCCGACAGCACCGCGCCCTCCAGCGGCTTGCAGAAGTAATGGTGGACTCCCAGTCCCAGCGCCCGCACTTCGTCCTCCACGGCGTAGCGGTCACCGACGATGCCGACAGTCATTCCATACGGAAATGGCCGCAGCATCTCGACGAGGTCAAATCCGCTCATGCCGGACAGCCGCGCGTTGACGAGGCACACGTCGGGCATGTCGGTCGACCAGCGGCGCAGTACGTCGCCGGCGGAAGCCAGGAAGCGGACGTCCATCTGGGAGGAATTGGCCCCCGAATTCAGGCAGCCGTAGTCCGACGGCTGCGAATCGGCGATCCAAATCTTTGTTCGATCGGGCGGAGACCGTCGTTTCGTGGGGGGAGCCATGTCTTGCCTTTGCCAGGAAGGGGAACAGCCCGCCTGTAATGCACGTCGCGGGCCAATGCGCCGGCGCCGGCGGCTAGAATAGGCGTCAAGTCTTGTTGACGCAACAGGTTACGGCGAGTGGAATTCGGCTGCCGTGGCCGTTAGCGGCAAGAAATGCCGCAGATCGTTTCAGACGACGTGAACCAACTTCTGGCGTGTCTTGTACCAGTGGTCCGGCGCGGAGTTGGTGCATTTCGCACCAACGGCAAGAAATGCGGTCTACGCGGCTCGCTTCGACGATCGCTGCTGGTGAATGGCCGCTTGCAGGCCGTACCTGCGGATCTTCCGGGCAAGTTGGTGACGTTCCATGTCGAGAATCCGCGCGGCCGCGCTCTGGTTCCAACCGGTCAGCGCGAGTGTTCGGCGGATGTGCTCGCATTCGACTTCTTCCATGGTCCGCCAGTGCCCGTCGAGAACCGCCATGCAACACTCCCCGAGATTGTGCTCGCGGCAAGCGGAAGTTGCCGCCTGGAAAATTGGCAGCGTTATGGTTTCCGGCGGCTCCGCAAGCGCATTATGGGCGTCGTCGGCAAAGATCTCCGTAACTTGGATCATCGGTCCGCGGCTTGAGAAGGCGGCCCGTTCCAGAGCGTTTTCAAGCTGGCGGACGTTGCCGGGCCATTCGTCGGCCCTGAGCCGGGCGAGCGCATCGGCGGACAGGCATTTAACGGGAAGCCCGTGAGTGATCGCCAGCTTGTTGAGGAAGTGCTCCGCGATCGCTTCTATGTCGTCGGGCCTGTCGCAGAGCGACAGAGTTTTGACCGATACCACGTTGAGCCGATAGTAAAGGTCCTCGCGGAAACGTCCTTCGCCTACTTCCCGGCTCAGGTCGCGGTTGGTTGCGGCGATTACACGGGCATTGACGGGCACCTCCTCATGGCTGCCTGCGGGGGTAACCGTTCTCTGCTGGAGCACGCGGAGCAATTTGGTTTGCATGTCGGTCGGCAGTTCTCCGATCTCGTCGAGGAAAATCGTGCCTCCCTCGGCGGCCCGAAAACAGCCCAGCGCGGCATGGCTCGCCCCGGTGAACGCGCCTCTAAGATGCCCGAAAAGGTGGCTGGCAAAAAGCGGACCTGCAGTGCCGGCGCAATCGACCGGAATGAACGGCTTGTTCTTGCGAGCACTGCAAGCGTGGATTGCTCGCGCGATAACGTCCTTGCCAGTTCCAGTAGGGCCGGATATCAATACATTCGACGGACAAGAAGCGATTGCGGGGATCTGGCTGCGAATCTGACGTGCCCATGCAGAAACGCCAATAAGGCCGGTTAGCTCCAGGTTGTTCGTCAAATGGTGTTCGCGTGAGTCGGATTGCATCGTTGCCCTTGATAGACGAGAATTCGAAGAGGTTGAGACAGCGAACAGCGCGTTACTGTTACTAATTCAGCGCCGACTGTTAGAGTTATGTTAGACAACTGCTACGTATTTGTCAAAATCTAGGCCAAAATAGTGTAGATTTGTCGTGTGGCAAAGTGCGCTAAACTGTTACGTTATATAGTGTTGCGTCGATCCATAGCTAACTGGACGTCCGGTCGTCTTTAGCCCGGTCCGCTTCCAAACAACTTTGATTTCCGGACATGTCCGATTGGCACGAACCGCCGATGATGGAAGGCCCGCCCGGCGCGTTGACCCGCATCGACGGCAGGGACTATCTCTACTTCGGCGGCACGAGTTATCTGGGATTGAGCGGACACCCCGAGGTAATCGAGGCTGGCTGCGCAGCAATGCGCGAATACGGAGTCCATGCCGCCACGAGCCGCAGCGGCTTCGGCAGCAGCGCCATCGTGCTCGACGTTGAACGCCGGGCGGCAGAGTTCTTCGGGACCGAGACCTCGTTCTACTACGCGTCGGGCTATGCCGGCAATCATATTCTGGTCCAGGCGCTGGCGGATCGTGCCGACCTTGCACTGATTGACGAATCGGCCCACTTCTCGGTTGAGGAAGCAAGTCGGCTGCTGGGCAAGCCGATCATTCGCTTCCGGCATCGCGACCCGGACGATCTGCGGCGGAAGCTGCACGAGCACGTTCCGCACGACCAGCGACCGATAGTGCTGACCGATGGCGTTTTCGCGCTCAGCGGCGCTCTAGCGCCGCTTGACGGCTATCTTGAGGCCCTTCGCGAATACGAGACGGCTGCGCTGCTGGTCGACGACGCTCACGGATTTGGATCGATCGGCGCCAATGGGCGCGGAACGCTTGAGCACTTGGGACTGTGGAGCGGGGAGGTTAACGGTGATCCGGCTGCGAAACGAACCGCCATCTTTGTTTGCGGTACGTTGAGCAAGGCGATCGGCGGATACGGCGGAATCATCCCGGGAAACCGGGCTCTGTTCAAATGCGCAAGGCGAACTTCGCACTATTACGAGGGGGCGAGCCCTCCTCCCGCGGCTGCCGCCGGGGCTACGGCCAAAGCGCTGGAGATCGTGGCTAGCCAGCCAAAACTCCGCGATCGCCTGAAACAAAACGCCGCACGACTCCGCGCGGGGCTAAGAGCGCTCGGGCTCACGGTCCACGCCTCGCCCGCGCCGATCATCGCCTTGGAAATCGGCACCAGCGATAACATGCAGCGAATACACGACGAACTGCGGCGTGCCGGAATCATCGTGCCCTACTTCGCGGCTTACTCCGGAAGCGGCGCAGCCGGAAAGTTGCGGATCGCCGTTGTCGCCACGCATACCGATGAGATGCTCGATCGGCTCGTGGCCGAGCTTGGGAAGCGAATATAGGAAACCGTTTGATCCGTCATTCCGACTTCGCCATCATCACGCTCCATCGCCACTCGGCCGGCGCCTTGACGGGCACCGTCAAACGAACGCGAGCAAGGCCGTCGTCGTTTGTGACGCTCGGCTTGAGCATCTCAAGGTTGGAATCGACACGAACCGCTCTCCAAGCTTTTCCGCCCGTCGCGATCCGCAGTTCGTAGTTGTCGCCGGGCACCAGCTTGCTCTTGCCGCTCAGAGTTCGCGTGGCCGTGTCCCACTTCTCGTCGCTTACGTCGATCATGCCTTGCGTCACGTGCCGCGACGTGCTTATCAACTGCGGATGATCGGCCGCCGGCCGCATCGCCAGGATAAGACACGACGACTTCGGCAGCGTCGCCTTGAGCCGATCCGCGACCGGTGGGAGAAGCCGATCGCCCCAGAAATCGTAGGCAACATAACTCTTCGCCTCGGGCAGCCCAATGCGGTCCAGCGGATAATCGGCGTCCCATCCCTTCTTATCGTCCCAATTGAATAGCGCAACAACGTCCCGCCGCACCGAGCCGCGGTTGTCGGTCACGTGCCAGATCCGTGGAATCTCTTCTTCCAGCAGATCAACCGGCCGCACATGGCGGCCGTGCGCCGGCAAGACTCGCTTGAGCACGTCGATCCGGTCGGGCGAAAGCTTGCCGAAGTCGTCGCTCACTACAAACAACTGTCCGGTGATTGTCACCCACGAGGCGTTGGCGCGGGCCTGATCGAGCGTGAGGCTGTTGCGGACGTAAACCGCGTCCGGATCGTTGTACCAGATGCGACCGTTGAGATGGTAGTGCCGCGAGGCGATCTGCGGCCCTCGAATCACGCCCTTCCAACTGCCGCCGTTGTTATCGGGCCCGACGCGCATGGCGTCGACCAGCCCGAATGCCCCGCCGTAGCTCCGCATGTTTTGCGGGGCGCAGCGGCCTAAGAGAAAGACATCCGGCCCTGCCGCCTCGCGGACGAGTTTCAGCCCGCTGCGAAAGGCTTCGATATTAGTCTTGCTCGGATCGTGAAACACGGCGTCGCCCATGTGGTCGTCCTTGTAGGCCAGATTCACATATTGCGGCGTGACCCCGCAGCCGGTCGAGAGGCCGTCCATCTTGAGATAGCGATAGCCCCAGTCGTGCGTGATCTGTTGGACGTAATCGTGAAGGTACTTGCGGGCGTCGGGATTGGTCATGTCCATGCAGGTGCCGCCCCAGGCCGTGTCGTAAGGCGAGCCATCGGCCCGTTTGGCGAACCAATCCTGATGGTCCTTGAACCAAGGATCGTTGAAAGTGCCGGCGAAGGGCATAAACCAAATGCCCGGCGTGAGGCCGCGGGAATCAATTATCTGTGCGGTCTGCTTCATTCCGGATGGATACGGCCCATTCGCGCAAATGCGCGTAAAATTCTTCCTCGGGCCGTTGCTTTTGACGCCGTCCTGCCAGCCATCGTCGATCTGTAGGAAATCGAAGCCGTAGGGTTTGAGTTCCTTGGCTGCGATCTCGGTCTGCTTGACCATCGCCTTCTCATCCGATGCGCGGGCGTGATACCAAGTGCAGTAGCCGGAGGGCTGGGGGGGTAGTTTGATATGGTTTACTTTAGCGACTTCGTTGGCCCAGGCTTCTAGTCCATCGCGAACATCGTCGAAGTAGCCAATGGCGAAAAGTTCCGAAGTAGCGTTCTTCGCCGTTTTCAATTCCATGTGGCCATACTGAACTTGCGCGTCGATTTCGAGAACGTCGTCCCTTTGTCTCGGCGAAGACTACTCCGCTTCCCCGGTTGGTCTGAACGAATCCTCCGACGATACCTTGACGGCGCGTTGGTTGGGCCGCAGCGAGCCACATATAACTTCCTATTTGCCGGCTCGGATTTGAAAGTCCTCCCGTGCCCAAGAGCTTCACATCGTCCGAACGCGCAGACCAAGATCGACTTCTGCGTGGAAAACTGGCATTTTACTAATAAGGAGTGGGGGGGCTCCCACAGGCTTCGGAACAATCGTAATTATCATGACGAAAGGCGAATCGTTTGGCAGCAAAACCATATCCGTTTGTACGTCCATGTGGTATATGCCAATCCCTTGTCCCCCTTGCTGGGATTCGAGTTTTACTACGCCGAGAAATGCAGCGAGTTCTCCACTTGAGATGCGCCCATTGTGCAGAACGCTCTTTCCCTTTGCCAGAATCGTAATCTCGCCCGTCTTCCGATCCGCTCGGACCTCCAGATACTTGTTCCGAATGACGACCTGGCCTTCGTCAGCCAGAAGAACTCCCCTGGAGAGCATCAGCGCCAAGCTTCCCAACAGCAGCACAAATAGAGCCTTCATCGACGGTCTCCTTCGACAGAAAAACAGAGGGACAGAAAAATGGCGGGAACCGGCAGGCCCCGCTCATCTTTCTGTCCCTCTATTCTTCTGTCCGAATCGGCGGTGTCAATCGGGGCGCCGCTAGAAATCGTACCACACGCCCGCGCCGACGAAGCTTTGGAAGTCGTTGTAGAACTGCCGCTGGAAGCTGTAGCCGTTGAAGTATTCCACGCCGGTGCGAAGCGTGTGGCCGGTCGGGCCGCGCCACTGCCAGCCGGCCTCGACCGTGAAGTTGCCGGCATAGTTCAAGTCCTCGAAGATCTTCGCATTGATCGCCGCGAACGGCGCGCCCCAGATGCCGTTCGGCTGGGCGGGACTGTAGTCGACACCGAATTGAAACTCCCAAGGCTGCGAGCCGCCGTCCTCGGCAAAGGCCCAACTCGCCTCGCTGTAGAACCGCAGATCGGGGATCGGACGGTAGGCGACGCCGAACACCAATTGCTCGCGCTTGTAGTTGATCCTCTCGATGCCCGGATGCGACTCGATATAGAGATCGCCCAAGTGCGAGCTGAGATGATAATAGCCGAACTTGAATTCCCACGGGCCCTCGCGGTGAGTGACGGGAAAGCCGACGCGAAAGTCGCTCGACACCAGGCTGCGGCTGCTGTCCAACCGCACTAAGGCCACGCCCTCGGCGTCCAATTGCCACCCTTCCGGCCAGGCGGGGTCTTGTGTGCCGTAGCGGAGTATGCCCACGTGGCCGCCAAGATTCGAGTCCCAAGTCCAACCTGTTTGGTTGCCGTAACCTAAGAACGAGCTTAGCCGTGCCTCTTCATTGCTGGCGAGATAGTCCTTGTACATCAGTCCGTCGGGCAGGACTTGCCAGGTCCAGGGAACGATCCACGCGGCCTGTTGAGGCAACTGGGAGGGCGGCGCATCGAAGCCGCCGGGCGGAGGCGCGATTGAAGGCACCGGCTCGGCAGCCGTCAAGGGTTGTGCGGGCTCAAGCGCGGAACCGGGCGGTGGGGCCAAGTACTGCGTTTGCAAGAAGTCCGACGACGCATGGGTGCCCGCCGCGCCCGCCGGAATGACGGTCGCGTTGCGATCCTGCAAATCGGTGATGGGCATCGCCGCCGGCTGCGCAAGACCTGGCGCGGCCCCCACGTGCCACGAAATCCCGGCCAGCAGTACAATCGCGATGACTCTCGGCTTGTGCCAAGCGATCATTATTTCCTTTGCCGATGTGATGGGGCGAGAGTTTACACACTGGCGAAATTCCAAACAAGCCCGATAAGGAATGCGCGGCCGCAGCAACGATGCCGCTTGTCCGCAAACCCTTATGGTGTAATATCTTATACAAACTGATTTAGGTGCGATCGAGCCCGTAAAATAGGAGCTTTGCGATGGTATTGCTTGAATTCAGCATGTTTCCCCTCGACAAAGGGGAAAGCGTGAGCCGGTACGTGGCCCGCAGCGTCGATATCATCGATCGCAGCGGCTTGGCCTATCAGACACACGCGATGGGCACGGTCCTTGAAGGTGAATTCGATCAAGTGATGGACATCGTTCGCCGCTGCTACGAGGCAATGGCCGCCGACTGCAACCGCATCGAGTGTTCCATCAAGATCGATGCGCGAAAGGGTGCGGCGGGGCGGCTGAAATCCAAGGTCGCCAGTGTTGAAGCGAAATTGGGGCGGGAAATCCGGAAGTGAAGAAGTGCTATACTGACCAACATGGACGTTATCTCGTCGAGACCAGGTGACATGGACGAACCGAACAAAAGCAAGCAGGAACTGGTTGACGAGTTAGCGGAGTTGCGGCGGCTCATGGCGGCGAGAGAACACGCCGAAGCCAATAGCCGCGCGCGGTCCGAGACGATTTGGAGCGCCGGTTCGACGAGCGTACCGCCGAACTGCGGCAAAGCCGCGAACTTTTGCAAGCCATTATCGACAACACTCCGGCGCTGATTTACGTCAAGGACATGGAAGGGCGACTAACCGTCGCCAATGAAGCGTTATGCAAGGCAGTCGCCAAAGAAATACACGATGTCCTTGGCAAGCGCAGTTCCGAAGTTGTCTCCGACCCGCGTGACGCCGAAGTCCACATGGCCAATGACCGGAAGGTCGTCGAAACAGGCCAGGCGCTCGCGGCCGAAGAGTCCGCGCGCGGGAAAACTTTTCTCTCGGTGAAATTTCCGATTAGGGGCGCTGGCGGGCAAATTTCCGCAACCGGCGGCGTCTCCACCGACATCACCGTGCAGAAGCGCGCGAAGAAGCCTTGCGGCAGAGCTACGAACGGCTCTCCGAGCAACACGGAACGCTTAGGCATCTGCTCCATTCCAGCGACAACGAACGCCAAGTGATCGCTTACGAAATCCATGACGGTTTGGCGCAGCAATTGACCGCAGCAATCATGCAATTCGAAGCCTATCAGGCGCGAGCTGACGACCGTCGCAAGGATGCCGCCGACGCCTACGAGGCCGGAATGAAGCTCCTTCAGCAAGCCCACGACGAAGCGCGCAGCCTGATTTCTGGCCTGAGACCTCCGGTGCTGGACGAGTTCGGCGTCATTCAGGCCGTCGCCCATCTGGTCCACGAAATGGCCCGGCAAAAGGGCCCGCGGATCGAGTATCGTAACATGGTTGGCTTTGACCGGTTGGCCCCCGCGCTGGAGAATGCCGTCTACCGCATCTGTCAGGAGGCGCTGACAAACGCCGCGCGGCATAGCCGGACGAAGAAAGTGCGGCTCAGTCTCGTGCAGATCAGGGACCGGATTCGGATCGAGATCCGCGACTGGGGCATAGGGTTTGACACGCAGGCCGCGGCGCGCGGCCGTTTTGGCCTTGAGGGCATCCGTCAGCGGGCAAGGATCTTGGGCGGCAAGTGCAAGATCGCCAGCAAGACCGGTAAAGGATCGCGCGTTCTCGTCGAGTTGCCGATGGTGGAACGAGACGAGAATACCTTAGGCTGACCGAGGCGACTCTCGGCATAACGGAAGGTGCCCGATCAAGACCCCCCCTCGTCAATCCTAGCCGCGTCCTCGTTTCGATCCCAAAAACGTTACGTCATCGGATAAAGCGCGAAGAGCGACGCCAGTGCCGATTTCGCCTCCCCTCGATGCCGGGCCAAGCTGATCGCAGGGCCCTTGAATTGAACGCGCATCGTGCTAAACTGATCTCCGTGGGCCGGACATCGGCCGATATGCCGCTTGCAAAATGAGACCCCTGATATGAGGCTAGGAACGGAACCGCCGCGAACCGATGACGATGAGCGGGGCCTTCTTGACGACCTTCTGGCCTTGGGGAAACTCGACGACGTTATTCCGAAGCTTGCTCGGGACCGCGCGGCGATCCGCAAGATCGAGGCAACAGTGCGGCGGCTGAGCACGTCGCACGACCTGATTCTAGGTGACTCTCGTGACGCATCGGCCCTCCCGGAACGATCGGTGCAGCTTGTCGTCACGTCGCCACCCTATTGGACCCTGAAACGCTACAACGAGCACGAATCGCAACTCGGCCACGTTGCCGGCTACGACGATTTCATCGCCGCGCTGGATGGAGTTTGGAAAAACTGCTTTCGCGCCTTGGTGCCCGGCGGCAGGCTGATCATCAACGTCGGCGACGTATGTCTCTCTCGGCGAAGCAACAACGGCCGGCATACAGTCGTCCCGCTCCACGCAACGATCCAAGATCACTGCAAGGCACTGGGATTCGACAACCTGGCGCCGATTATCTGGCACAAGATCGCCAACGCAAATTACGAGGTTTCTGGCGGCGGTGGCTTCCTCGGCAAACCCTACGAGCCCAACGCCGTCATTAAAAACGACATCGAGTTCATCCTCATGCAGCGCAAGCCGGGCGGCTACCGCAGCCCTTCCGCCCGCGAGCGGATGCTCAGCATCATCAGCGCCGACAACTATCAGACCTGGTTTCGGCAAATCTGGTCCGACTTGCCGGGCACCTCCAGCCGTCACCACCCCGCCGCCCTACCCGGTCGAGTTCGCCGAGCGGCTGGTGCGGATGTTCTCCTTCGTGGGCGACACGGTGCTTGATCCCTTCATGGGCACCGGTTCGACCAATATCGCCTGTGCTCGCTGGGGCCGCAACAGCATCGGCATCGAGCTTGACGCCAAATACTACGACATCGCCCGCCGCGGCGTCGCGGAGCACGGCGCGGACCTTTTTGTCTCGTCCTGTATGAAAACGCGGGTGCATGATCATGCTCGACCTTGACGCGAAGTTACGCGAGGCAGTCAGACATTTTTGGCGCACGCGGCTGTCTCAGTCAACTCGGCAGGCCGAATCGGACGATCGCGATCGCGGCGGTCGCGGCGCGGTGACTGGCGGTAAGCAAATGGACGGCTTCGTGCGCTGAGTGCGCGAGTTGCTCATTTCCGCGGGCGTTCCGCAAAGTTGTATCGCCGTCGAAAAACGGATTGAGCTCCCCGGCTGGTTTCGCGCGGAGAAGAAATGGGACCTCGTGATTGTGCATGAAAAGGAATTGCTTGCGGCACTGGAGTTCAAGAGCCAGATTGGCCCGTCGTTCGGCAACAATTTCAATAATCGCACGGAGGAAGCATTGGGCAGCGCCACCGATATATGGGCGGCCTACCGTGAAGGTGCGTTTCGGCCGTCCGCGCGGCCGTTCCTGGGTTATTTCATGCTGCTTGAAGACTGCGAACGCTCCCGCTCACCGGTGAAGGTGGTTGAGCCTAGTTTTCCGGTATTCCCCGAATTCCGCGGCGCGTCGTATCGCGATCGGTATGCGATTCTCGTCGAAAAGCTTCTTCGCGAGCGGCTTTACGATGGGGCGTGTCTTCTGCTGGCTAACTCCGAGTCGCTCGATACGGGCGACTACCTGGAACCGCACCCGGAGCTTGCGTTCTCAAAGTTCGTCACGCCGCTCGTAGCGCAGGTCGCGGCAGTCTGCGGATTGAAACCAATTCCCTAGGCAATTGAGGGTTTTCGCCCCACGGTGAGCCCGAAGTTTCTGGACTAGAGTCGTTGTTAGGATTTGTAAAACAATAAGTTGACGAATTTTGGCTCAGCGTGGCTGGAGGGTGTAATTCCAGTCGCCGTGGAAATCGTGTCGTTTGATGTGAACTTGTTCGAGTTGTTCGTCAGAGACCTCGATCCCTTTGGGATAGGTGTTTTCGTCCAGTTCGGCGCGTACGACCAATCCTCCATCGGTGCGAGTATGTCCGATCAATTCAACAATGGTCTGCAAGCTCGCCAGCGGTTGGCCGCGCCAGTTCTGCGTGATATACGCGAAAAGCCGGTGCTCAATTTTATTCCATTTGCTTGTGCCAGGAGGAAGGTGTGCGACTGTGATGCTCATTCGAGTTTCGTCCGCGAACTGCTGCAACGCGACCTTCCACAAGCGGCAACGCGCACTGTTGCTGCCACCGCTGTCGGCAGTGACCAGCAGTTCCCGGGCATGAGGGAAACGGCGGCGTCCCATCCGTTTCCACCAGCGGCGAATCGTGTTGACGGCAAACTCCGCCGTGTCATGATCGATGCCGACGCTCACCCAACCTTGATTGTTGAGGATATCGTAAACGCCGTAAGGAATGGCCTTGCCGAGAAGCGGGTCTTTGAAGTCATGCACGCGGACCTGTTCGGGTTGCCCGTGAGGACGCCAATCCCGACCGCCATTCTTGAAATCCCCGACCAATTCCTTCTTTTTCGTATCCACCGAGATCGCAGGCTGGCCGCGTTTCAGGAATCTCGCCATCTCGGCATTGAGGTACTCGAACTGCGCGTTGCGGTCGGGATGCGAGGCGCCTTCGCGCGTCTTGCGATTGGCCTGCAAGCTATAGCCCGCCTCGTCCAGCAAACTTGCTACCGTGCCGTGGCTCACCGGATGGGCTTGCCGGGTCAATTCCTCGGCGAGCGTGCGCGTGCTCTTGATCGTCCATCGCAGCGGAGACTCCGGGGTGCCTCGCGAAGTCGGTTCCACCAGAGCATCCAGTGTCAGCAACAACTGCGGGTCGTTCGCGGCAATCCGGTGGCGTCCGCCGCCAGTCCCGCGGATTCGTTCGGGCGGCAACGCGGCCTTTCCCCGCCGTGGAGTTCTCAATTCCGCGATTCCGCTGCGAATGGTCGTCTGCGACATATGCGTTGCATCCGCCACCGCCGTCACGCCTCCCCAGCCGATTTCCAAGGCTTCACTGGCTGCCCACAACCGCCGCGACCGCTCGTTGAGCGCCTCTTTCAACTGCCGACACTTGCGCCGAATCCTGGCAATAACCCGTGCGTCCTGCATCCACATGTCATCGCACAATCCGGCAGCCAACACAATAGGAACTTCACCAAGTTATTGTTTTACAGATCCTTAGATGACTTCCTGAGTGCTGTCCGACTGCCATATTGGCAGCCCCGCGCCGCCCCGACTGCCATTCTGGCAGGCACGACATCTTATGTTAAGATATATTAACGCCAGTTATGAAGTGTGCGTGTTTGGCACGATACTTGCCGCAAGGCAACTAGCCCTCACCCTGCTCTCTCCCGGAGGAAGAGGGAAAGCGGCGTCGCAAGCAACCGATCATTTTCCGCAAGATGCCAGCAAGCTGCAATGAACCGCAGATTTCCGAGAGAACGCAGATGAGGGCAATCATCAAGAATACCCGCGAAAACCGCGTTATCCGCGGTTCGTTGCCTGAGGCGGCCACAACGCACCACCGGCCGGCCACGCACCAACGTTGCCCAAATTGACAAGCGAGGCGAAAATGCATAACCTGCATGATAGCAAGCGTTTACAGCAAGCACCAAGCCACGCACCAGCTACGCACAACCACGACGGCGGTGCGTGGTACGTGACGTTTGGTGCAAAGCGGGCGGCAAAAAACACTTTCCGCGGATAAATTGCGACAGAATGCGACAACAGTATCGCACGATGCGCACCAACTGCCACTAAACGCGAGGCGGTGCGCAAAACAAGTACGCAGTGCGCAGTACCAAGTGCCAAGTACTCAACCGTAGAAGCGGCATCCTGCCGCTTGGAAAAAGCGGCGGGACGCCGCTTCTACAGACCAAAGCCCTCATCCCATTCAGGTCCAACCCTGTTTGCCTTGTTCGCAATTATCCAGCCTTCATGCACCACCCCTTCCACCAGGGGGAGGCTGGTGCAGAAGCTGGTGCTGTCCATAAACCCTTATATGTCAACACGTTACATCGACAGTCAACATCATGCACCAGGACCGAAAGAACCGAGGGGCGGTGCACGAAGCGAGCGGCGCTGGTCAATCGAATCGCGAATTCGCGCAGTTTCAGCGACGAGAGATTAGCGATGAGAGAACAGAAGAAAGTGGTCCGGGCGGACACTCTCCCACTTGCTTGCGCATCGGGCTTCGATGCCATTCGCTCGCGTTCCGGGCTTCGATCCGCCGCTCCTCCAATTGCCACGTCAATGAAAGAAGACTGGCCAAAGGTAGTATTCCTGGGTCGATCGTGCCTTTGTTCTGGGTCGATCCTATCTTCGTTCTGGGTCCGTCCTGTCTTCGTTCTGGGTCCGTCCTGTCTTCGTCCTGAGTTGCAAAACCCCGGAAAACAAGGCGAAAACCGTGAATTCAAAATCCAAGAAAACATTCCGAGCGAAACCGCATGATATGTACCGCCCAGCCCGCTCTTTGACCCACCTACCCGGATGGTATACTTGCAGCATGGCCAATAGCGAACTAATCCGCAGGCTCCGCTCGGTTCTAGGCATGGAGAACGTTCTCTCCGCGCCCTCGGAGTTGGCCGTCTATGATTGCGATGCCTATACTGTCGAACGGCGTCCGCCTGCCGCGGTCGTTTTCCCGCGATCGACGCAGCAGGTGTCCGAAGTCGTCCGCATCTGTGCCAACTATGGCGCACCAATCGTCGCCCGCGGCGCGGGCACCGGGCTGGCCGGGGGATGCAGCCCGTTGGTGGGCGGCGTGGTCCTCATGCTCACGCGAATGAACCGGATTTTGGAGATCCGCCTTCGCGATGCCTTGGCGCTGGTCGAGCCGGGCGTGGTCAACCTTCAACTCACGCAAGCCCTGGCGGGAACCGGTTATCATTATGCGCCGGACCCTTCGAGCCAAGGCACATCAACGATCGGTGGCAACGTGGCCACCAACGCCGGCGGTCCGCACACTCTCAAACTTGGCGTGACGACGAATCACATCGCCGGGCTTGAATTCGTGCTCCCCGACGGCGCGATCGTCGAGGTTGGCCCGGTGGAGGACCCGGCGGCGTTGGACCTCGCGCGTGTTGTCTGCGGCAGCGAGGGCACACTGGCGATCGTTACCAAGATTTGGGCCCGGCTGACTCGACTGCCGCAGTCGTGCCGCACCGTCCGCGCGTCGTTCGGCTCGATCGAGGACGCCTCGCAAGTCGTGAGCCGGATCATTGCCGCCGGCATTTTGCCGGCAGCGCTGGAGCTCATGGATCGCGGCATCCTTGATGCCGTGGAAGATGCCTTTGCGCTGGGCGTATCGCGCGAGGCAGCGGCGGTTCTCGTGATCGAGCTTGACGGCGCGGAAGCCGGGCTTGATGTGCTTCTGGAACAAGTCGTCGCCATCTGCCGTGAACGGAATGCCGCGGAAATACTACAAGCCACGACGGCGGCGGAGCGGGAACTGCTATGGAAGTGCCGCAAGATGGCCGTCGGCGCGGTCGGCCGGCTTGCCCAAGCTACGTGCTTCAGGACGGCGTCGTGCCGCGAACGCTGCTGCCGCGAGTTTTCCGTCGCGTTGGCGAAATCGCCGCGGAGCATAACGTGCGAATCGTCAGCCTGGCCCATGCCGGCGACGGCAACATCCATCCGATCCTGTTGTTCGATCCCCGCGATCGCGACCTTGCTGCGCGAGTGGAGGCTGCCAGCCACGCGGTGCTGGAGGAATGTATTTCCTGTGGGGGCAGCATCTCGGCCGAACATGGCATCGGCGTCGAGAAGCTCGCACTCATGGAAAAGCTATTCGGCCCCGCCGACCTGCGGGCAATGCACCGCGTTCGCCAGGCATTCGATCCCGCCGGATTGATGAATCCGGGCAAGAAGCTGCCGCCGATGCCGGCGGCCGCGGGAGGCCCCGCATGATCAGCCGCGCCTCCGCCGATCTCCGCTTCACTTTGCCTGAAATGCCGCGGGATGCCGCGCATGTCGCGGTTGATCCAGCCATTTCCGCAGCTCCCATCGTTCCCCCAAGTCCCATCACGGATACTGTGCTTTCGCAGGACGAGTCGGCCGTTGTGGCGACCGTGCGGCAGGCGTTCGAGCAGGGACACGCGATTTATCCGCAGGGTGGCGGCACGAGCCTCGATTATGGATTGCCCCGTCGCAAGCCGGGCATCGCGCTCTCGCTGGCCGCGCTGGACCGCGTGCTCGAACATGCGGCAGACGATCTGACGATCACGGTCGAGGCGGGTATCACCCCTGCTGTACTGAATCGGCATTTGGCGGTCAAAGGACAATGGCTCCCGATCAATGCACCCGATCCAGACAAAGCCTCAATCGGCGGCATCATCGCCACGAACGCTTTTGGCCCGCGGCGGCATGGTCATGGGACGATTGGCGACTACCTGATTGGTTTTCGGGCGATCGACGGCCGCGGCGAGGCATATTGCGGCGGCGGAAAAGTCGTAAAGAACGCTGCCGGCTACAATTTGCCGCGGTTGATGGTCGGTTCGCTTGGCACGCTCGGCGTGATTACCCAGGCGACCTTTATGGTTCGCCCTCTGCCGGCTTGCTCGGCGCTTGCGCTCTGCGACTTGCCGAGTTTCGATCAGGCCGAAGGCCTATTGGCCGGTTTGGGCCGAAGCCAGACTTCGCCGACGGTCGTCGAGCTTCTGGCCGGCCCGGCGCGATCGAGCTGTCCTCTGCCCGCGATGTCCGGATCGTCCGTCGCGCGTTTGGCGGTCGGTTTCGAGGGCGGTTCGATTGAGGTTCCGGCGATGCTCTCGATGTTGAGCGACGAATGGAAATCGGCCGGTGCTAACGGTATGACAACGATTTCCGGCGCGGGCGTAGCTTCCATCTTGAATTGGCTGGGCACGAGCCCTGCCCTGCTTCAGGTCAACGTGCTGCCGAGCCGGCTGGTTGGACTCGTGGAGCAATTCGCGAAACTGCTTCCTGGACATCCGTTGCAGGCCCATGCCGCAAATGGCGTAATTCGTATCTACTCCTCGGCCGGCGATGCACGGGACCAGGCCGAGGGCCTGATCGAATTGGTCAGCGGCACTTTGCGTCCGCTCGTCGATTCGGCTGGCGGGCGTCTGACGATTTTGCGATCGCCCGCAACATGTGACCTGACCGCGGCCGATATTTGGGGACCGCCCCCAGCCGGCGCGACGTTGATGAAAGCCATCCAGCGGCGTTTTGATCCCGCTGAAGTATTGAATCCCGGAAGGTTTTGATGCCGGACCCTCACCACGACACGAACGGTACCGCGAACCTGGCCGCGGGCATTGCCTACGACCAGTTGCTCCGCTGCGTCCATTGTGGAATCTGTACGTCATCGTGCCCGACATATCTGGAGACCGGCGACGAGAACGACGGCCCGCGCGGCCGCATCCAATTGATTCGCCTCGTCGCCGATGGCCAGGCGGATCTCACCGATCGCATGGCGCGGCACCTCGAGCTCTGCCTCGACTGCCGGGCGTGCGAATCGGTTTGTCCATCGGGTGTTCAGTACGGGCGGCTGATCGAGCCTTTCCGCCAGGCGATTGCGGAGAATGACGCCCGCCCGGAAAAACACTGGGATCTATTCCGCCACTACGTGCTCTTGAACCTGTTCCCGTATGCCGACCGGCTACGGCGCGTGCTCGGTCCGATGCGACTCATGCAGCGACTTGGGATAATGACGGCGATCGAACGGCTGGGACTGCTCAAGGTTTTGCCCGGCCGGCTGGGCCGGCTTGCCGCCATGCTGCCGCCGCCAGCCAAGCCGGGTCCGCGGCTGCCGAAATTTCTGCCGGCGGTCGGCCGCAAGCGGGCCCGCGTGGCGTTTTTCGTCGGCTGCGTGGCCGATGCGATGTTCCGCGGCGTCCATTGGGCAACCGCCCGCGTCTTGCAGCAAAACGGCTGCGACGTGTTCGTTCCGCCCGGCCAAGGCTGCTGCGGTGCGATCCATCTTCACAATCACGACGTCGATGGCGGCCGACGCCTAGCCGATGCCAATCTCCGCGCCTTCGAATTGGACCGTTACGACGCGGTCCTGGTCAATCACGGCGGCTGCGGGGCGATGCTCAAGGAATACGGTCTTCATTGGCACGACGGCTTGCAACCGCACCGCGCCCGCTTCGCCGAGAAGGTAAAGGACGTTCACGAGTTTCTCGACTCGTTGGGCATGGTGCCCTTCGACGGCCGGATCGAGACCGTTGCAACCTACCACGATTCTTGCCACCTGGCCCATGCCCAGCGCGTGGCCGCCGCACCGCGGCGGCTATTAGCCAAGATACCGGGGTTGGAACTACGGAATCTGCCCGAGGCTGCCGTCTGCTGCGGCGCGGCTGGTACATATAACTTGACCGAACCGGAAATGTCCGACCGGCTTTCGCGCCGCAAGTTGGATAACATCGTCCGCACCGGTGCGCGGATCGTGCTCACGGCCAACGCCGGCTGTCTGTTGCAAATCGACCGCGAAGCGCGGCAAGCCCGACTGCCGCTGCGGGTAATGCATCCGATGGAATTGATGGACTTGAGCTATCGAGGTGAGAAGCTCGAAGGTCGATAGTCGTTCGGCACCACCCACAAGTGTGCAAGCATGCCCCCTCCCTACCTTTTCGGCCTCCGGCAAACGTGTTATCATCACGTATTCCAAACTGGGGTGAATCATGTCCAATCGACTTGCCGATTGCCGCCTGTTTTTGCAGGAGTTCCGTCGCAACTTCCACTCGACCGGCGCCCTCGCGCCCAGCGGGCAGCGGCTTGCCCGAACGCTGGCCCATTACGTCAACCACCGCACCGACGACCGGCCGAAGCGGATACTCGAAGTGGGCCCCGGCACGGGCGCCGTGACGCGGCATATCATTCGCAACATGCACCCGGCGGACCGGCTCGATCTGGTGGAAATCAACGAGAACTTCGTCGCGCGGCTCGAGGAGCGGTTCCGCAACGATCCGGAGTTCCGCGAAGTCAGCCCGCGTGCGGCGGTCCATTGTACGCGGATCGAAAACTTGCACACCGACGCGCCCTACGACGTAGTCATCTCCGGCCTGCCGTTGAACAACTTTGCCGTGGACGAGGTGGAAGCGGTCCTCTCGACCCTCCGCCGCCTGACTTCGGAGCGTGCGACACTCACGTTTTTCCAATACATGGGCATCCGGCGGGTCAAGGCGGTTGTCAGCGGGCGCAACGAGCGAGCCCGGCTCCGCGGAATCGACCAGGTCCTCGGCGATCTTCTAAGGACACATGAATTCCGCCGCGATTCGGTTTGGTCGAATGTTCCCCCGGCGTGGGTGCATCATTTGAAGTTCTGAACGATTGAATTAGACTGGATAGCGTGAAGCACGAACAGCTATGGGCGCCTTGGCGGCTCGCCTACATCGTCGGCAATCAGGAAACGCAAGAGGCCGAATTGCAGCGGCTGCTCGCGGGCGGTGATCCGTCCTGTTTCCTCTGCCGCGGGGCTGCCGGCGGCGACGACCGCCAGCGACTGGTCGTGCAGCACGGACCGCACTCGCTGACGGTCCTCAACCGCTATCCCTACAACAACGGCCATCTGCTCGTGGCCCCCGCGCGGCACGTCGCCCGGCTCGATGAGCTTGCGGCCGAGGAGTCGCTCGAACTGCTGCAAACGATCACAGAGATGGTCGGTCTGCTGGAACGGACGATCCGCGCCGAAGGATTTAACGTGGGGCTAAACCTCGGCCAGATCGCCGGCGCCGGGCTGCCGGGCCATCTCCACTGGCATATCGTCCCGCGGTGGAGCGGCGATACAAACTTCATGCCGGTCTCCGCCGGCATCCGTGTCATTCCGCAGTCGCTGGAAGCGCTGTGGGAGATTTTGACCAAGGAGCTGAAGGCCGGCGGACCAGGGGCGTAACGCGCTGGCAACCGCCGCTGTTACCGCAGCCGCTCGCGCAGCTCGGCCACCACGTCCTCCTTCTTCGTCCGCCATTGTTTAAGCGTGTCGCGGTCGCGGATCGTCACGGTGCCGTCCTTCAGCGTCTGGCCGTCGACGGTGATGCAGAACGGCGTGCCGACCTCGTCCTGGCGGCGATAGCGGCGGCCCACCGCGCCCTTCTCGTCGTAGAAGACGTTGCATGTGCGGCTTCAGGTCGCGATAGATCTCCTGGGCCACCTCCGGCATGCCGTCCTTCTTGACCAGCGGGAAGACGGCCGCCTTGATCGGCGCCAGCCGCGGATGCAGCTTCAGCACGACCCGCTTGGTCGGCTTGCCGTTCTCGTCGGGCGCTTCGTCCTCGGTGTAGGCCTCGCACAGGAAGGCCAGCGTGGCCCGATCGGCGCCGGCCGAGGGCTCGATGACGTGCGGCATGTAGCGCTCCTTGCGTCTGGTCGTCGAAGTAGCTCAGGTCCTTGCCGCTGCCGCGATGCCGCGGCTTGCCGTCGGCGTCCTGTCTCCACGACCAGCTGCGTTCGCCCTGGCGCGACCAGCTTGCCTTCCATGTGGCTGCGCAGGTCGAAGTCGCCGCGATGGGCGATGCCTTCCAGTTCGCCGAACTCGCCCGGCGGCAGGAACGGAAAGGCATATTCGATGTCGGCCGTGCCGCACGAATAATGGCTCAGCTCGTCGGCCGTCGTGATCGCGCAGCCGCAGCCGCTCGCCGGCCAGCCCCAGGTCGAGATACCAGTGGTAGCGGCGGTCGCGCCAGATACTGGTACCACTCCGGCGACTCGTTCGGGATGGCAGAAGAACTCGATCTCCATCTGCTCGAACTCGCGCGAGCGGAAGGTGAAGTTCCGCGGCGTGATCTCGTTGCGGAAGCTCTTGCCGATCTGGGCGATGCCGAAGGGAATGCGCACCCGCGTGCTGTCGAGCACGTTCTTGAAGTTGACGAAGATGCCCTGGGCCGTTTCCGGGCGGAGGAAGGCGGCGTCCTCCTCGCCGCCCAGCGCGCCGACGATCGTCTTGAACATCAGGTTGAACTCGCGCGGCTCGGTCAGCGTGCCGAGCGCCTTGGCGTCGGGGCCGAGCACCTGGCGAAGATCCTTGACCGTGGTCAGCGAGACCAGTCGGCCCGTCCCAGTGCAGCTCCTCGGCGTCCTTGCCGCGCAGGTTGAAGAACTTCAGCGCCTTGCTGCTGCGAGTTCTTCTGCAGCCCTCGTCGCCGCCGGCGTCGCTGGCGACGAAGATCCGTCTTGCCCTTGGCACTCGACCCAGCGGCCGCGCACCTGGTCGTGGCGATAGCGCTTCTTCGACTCGCGGCAATCGACCATGAAATCGTGGAACAGATCGTAATGGCCCGAGCACTTCCAGACCTGCGGGTGCATGATGATCGAGCAGTCGAGGCCGACCATCTCGTAAGGCCGACGGCGCGCCGGGCGGGGCGGCCAGGTCGTCGTGGCCGGTGACCATGTCGCGCCACCAGGCCTCCTTGACGTTCCGCTTCAGCTCGACGCCCAGCGGGCCGTAGTCCCAGAAGCCGTTCAGGCCGCCGTAGATTTCGCTCGACTGAAAGAGAAAGCCGCGCCGCTTGCACAGCGCGACCAGTTTGTCCATTTCCATGACAGTTGGCCCAGGTGGGGTTCGATCGCAGGTAAACCGCTAAGTTTAGCCTACGTGTGGAGGATCGGCCAGTCCTACCGCGATTGGAATACGATCTCCAGAATCACGACGATGAACCCGACGAGCATCGCCGCGCCGATCCCGATCCAAACCCACTTGGAGGGCGCGGCTTTCTTCGGCCGCCGCGAAAGCAAACTGACCTCGCCCGACCGGCGGATGCCGCTCGCTGATGACGCGGCAGCGCTGCCCAGCACGTCGTCCAAGGAAATGGGTGTTTCGTGCGCGGGCGATCGCGCCGGCTCCAGCGGCGTCGCCTTGCGCAGTCCGCTCAGCCCCATTTTGGAACCGGATGCGCCGCTGTCGCCCACGCGGCGCGTGATCGATGGAGTAGTCGCGTTGCCCGCGCCGACATAAGTATCGCCAAGCGCCGACGGCGTCACGGCTACAGCACGGGGCAGTTCGCCGGAGCTGCGCCGCGCTGGCGAAGCTCCCGACTCGGGCAACCTTCGCGCAATCGGCGGCGCACCCGCGCCGCTCTTCCCGCCGGGCGAAGTGCCCGATGGTGCGCCCTGCGAGTTGTCCGCCAGCCAGCAGCGCAATACCTCGGCGACCTCGACCATCGAAGGATAGCGGTCCGCCGGCTTTTTGGCCATCATCTTCATGCAAATTGCTACCAGGTCCGCGGGGGCGTCCGGGCGGTCTTTCGTGATCGGCGGCGGCTGCTGCCTCTGATGGGCCATCAGCCGTTGCGGCAACGTGCCGTCGGGAAAAGGCGGATGACCCGTAAGCAGGAAATACATCGTGCAGCCCAGGCCATAGATATCGGCCCGCGCGTCCGCACCGTGGCTATCGACCGCCTGCTCGGGCGCCAGATAGTCGGCCGTGCCAAGCACGTTCTCGTCATATTGCACGGTCAGGCTGGCGTGGTCGTCGTCGGTAAATCGGGCCAGTCCCAAGTCGAGGACTTTGACGATGTTCCTCTGGTCGACCAGCAAATTGGCCGGCTTCACGTCGCGATGGATCAGCCCGTGTGCGTGGGCATCCGCCAGGCCCTCGGCCGCCTGACGGATGTAGTCGGCCGCGCGGACGTAGTCCAACGTGCCGCCGCGCTTTACCGTCTGCTGCAGGTCGCGTCCGTCAACATACTCCATCACCATGTAGTGCGTGTTGCCATCGTTGTCAACGTCGTAGGCGCGGACGATGTTGGGATGATCCAGCGCCGCCGCCGCCCGAGCTTCGCGGTGGAAACGAGCGAGATAGGAAGTATCGGTAACGCGTTGCTTCGGCAGGACCTTGATCGCCACCCGCCGCTGCATGACCACGTGCTCGCCGAGATAGACGGTGCTCATGCCGCCGGAGCCGACCTGGCCCAGCAGCTTGTAGCGGCCGAGGAAAAAGCCGCGATGCCTGCCTTCCAAGAGGCGGTCCGACTGCCATTGCGTGACGAGGTTCTCGGCGACGACCCGAGCCGCGACTTCGTCCACGTCCGCGGGAAGCTGGCCGTTTCTTTCTGTCTTGAGCCGTGCGATGATCGAATCGAAGCGGTCCTTTTCCACCAAGCCGCTGCGCTCGATTAGATCCATCAGTGTTTCGACATTGGGTTTGGGCATGCCGCGCTACTCCCCGCTTACCCCATCATATCACGGCGGCGGGGGGAGTGGTAGCGGAGGCCGAAGGTCCTGCTTGCCGAGCGGGACCCTTCCGCGCCAACTCGCAGAAAGGCTTCATCTCTACCGGCGGTGCCGGGCGCAATGGTCCCTTCCGGCAGAAAGGACCTACCGCGTCGGAACAGCGGACGAACCAGTGGCGGTGCCTTTCTGCATCTCCGTGGGGTGCAACAGCCAGAGCAGGACCGGGGCGGCCACGTAGATCGAACTGTAGGTGCCCGTCAGCACGCCGATAAACAGGGCGAAGGCAAAGCCGTGCATCGCCTGGCCGCCGAAAATATAGAGGATCAGCACCACGAGAAGCACCGTAAAGCTCGTCAGCACCGTGCGGCTGAGCGTCTGGTTTGTGGCGTCGTTGACCATCTGGCGAGTGAGGACGGGCGACTTGCCGCGGATTTCGCGAATCCGGTCGAAGACCACGATCGTGTCGTTCACCGAGTAACCAATGATCGTTAGGAACGCGGCGACGATGGTCAGGTTGATCTTGAAAGGCTCGATCAGCGTCACCGTCGTCAGGCCGGGGATCAGCGCCAGGTAGGAACTGAAGGCGATCGCGCCGAGCATCACCAAGACGTCGTGGATCAGCGCGATGACCGCCGCCACGCCGAAGGCTACGCCCTGGAAGCGAATCCAGAGATAGATGATGATTAGCGCCCAGCTTAATACCAAGGCGACGCACGCCCAAAACCGGGCGTCGCTCGCCACAGCCGAGCCCATGTTGTCAACGCCGGGAAAATACGGCTGCTTGGCGGCCTCTGCCTGAACGGTCGCCAGAACCTCCTTCACAAGCTGGGGAGTAATGGCAACCTTCGCACCGATGACAGGCGAGAACGTTGTTTTCCATTTGTCGGAAACGTCCGCGTTGTCGTCGTCGTTCGTTAGATCAATCGTGCAGGTTTTGGCCGGGATGTTCTTGGCTTCCATGGCCTTCTGGATCATCGAACGGAGTTGCTCTCTTTCGTACCGTGCCCCCTGAGTCAACTCGCCGCCCACCGGAGAAGCCACCGTGAACGAAAGTGTCGCCTGTACCGGCGGCGCCGCGGGCGGCGTCTCCGGTGTGGACTCATCCGCTTCCGATTCGGCCGGAGCCGGCTGTGCTACTTTGTTGTCAGCAGGTTTCTTTTCGGCCGGCTTCGACTCGGACTTGGGCGAAGGCTTTGCGTCGGTCTTCGCTTCCGGCTTCGGCTCGGTCTTAACGTCCGGCTTGACTTCCGTCTTGGCCGGGACCTTGGGATCCGCTTTCACGTCGGTCTTTGTATCGGTCTTCACTTCCGGCTTTACCTTCCCCGAGTCAGCCTGCGCGAGCAGAAACGCTTCCGGCCCGGCCATCGCGACGAGGCTTGCCGGCGGTAGATCAGGTTGCCGGCTAAAGCCGGGACTCCAGCGCTGGAGTCCCCCTTTCAGGCGGAATTGCGGACTTCCGGCTAAAGCCGGTACTACGAGCGCACTCGCTGACGCGCTGCCTTTCGGCGCGGCGGGTTTGGTTCCCGTCGCGGCCGGCGGGGCAGGTGTCGGCGCAGCGCCCGTCGCTTTCGGCGCCGGTTTCGGCGACGACATATCGACCGGCTCATCCACGGGCTTCGGCACGGCCGGCTTCACGGGAGAGGCCTCCGGCGACTTCTCGGGCGGCTTTTCAGCCGACGATTTCTTCGGCGCCGCCAACGACACTTCATACTTCAAGTTCGAAGTGACAAGCTTGTCGCCGAAGAGCTGTTGGATCAGTTTTTTAACGGCTTCTCCGTCGAAGTTCGACGTATTCGATCACGTAGCGGACGTTCTTTTCTCCGGTTTGGGTGTAAACGTTTGTTACCGTGGAGTCGGGAATCGATCCCTTGTGTTCCGCCTCGTATTTGTCGATCGCCTTCCGGATGGTTGACACTTCCTCCGGCTGGCGGAAGACCGTCTGCACCGAGATTCCGCCGGTGAAGTCGATGTCGAACAGTCCTTTTCCGCGGACGACCGCCACGGCAAGCCCTACGACGGTGATCAAGACCGAAAACGTGGCGCAGGCGGGGAACCAGTGCATGAAGTCGATCGACGTGTGGCCGATCCACTGCTTCATTTTGATCTGCTGCACCCAGCGGCGGCGCTCGCAGACCTCGAACAGCGTCTTGGCCACGAACATCGTCGCCCAAATGCTCAAGAGCGCACCAAAAGGAACGTGATGGCAAAGCCCTTGACCTGCTCCGTGCCGACGTAGAAGAGCACGGCGGCGGCGAGGACGTGCGTGATGTTGGCGTCGACGATGACCACGCCCACGCGGTGGAACGCATTCCGCAGCCCCATCCGCAGCGCGGCGCCGTGACGGAGCTCTTCGCGCAATCGTTCATAAATCAGCACGTTGTTGTCCACTTCCATGCCCACCGCCAGGGCAAGACCGGCCAGCGCGGTCAGCGTGAACGGGGCCTTGACCAGGATCATGATGGCCACAAGCATGAGCACGGTCAGCGACAGCACGAACACCGCAACCAAGCCGGCAAAACGGTAGTAGTAGAGCATGAACAACGGCACCAGCACCGCCGCGATAACCATTGCTATCAAGCTCTGCCGGATCGTGTCCGCCCCCAGCGTGGCCTCGGTGACCATTTCGCGTTCGGGAGTTTGATAGAGCGCAGCGGGCAAGGCGCCGCGATTGATGATATCCGCCAGGTCCTGCGCTTCGGTAACATCGAAGTCGCCCGTAATGCGGCCGTTGTCGCTGATTTGACTTTGCAACCGCGGCGCCGTCTGGAGCACATGGTCTAAAACGATTGCCAGATGATAGAAAAACGTCTCGTTATCCAAGGGCGTATGTTCGCCGGTCAAGCGGCCCATGCGCTGGCCGCCCTCGGGGTCAAAGCGGAACGCGACTTCGTAACCGCCGCCTTCTGGATTGGGCTCCGCCCGCGCGTCGCGAACGAACTTGCCTATAACATTGCGCGACTCGCTTTCAGGCGCGAAAACCAGCAATTCAACGTAGGTCTTTTCATTGCCGTCCTTGTCTTTGCCGGTAAGCTGGATGGCGGCCGGGTCGCCCTTGTATTTGTCGGCTTCCTTGTCGCGTACGCGGCACCACTCCGCAATTTCTTTTTTTCCTGTCCTGGGATCGGGATAGATTCGGCCTTTTTCGTTGTCATACCTAGGCGACAGGTCCCAGGCGGCTTTGCGGGCGGCGGCGGCTTGCTCGATCTCCGTTTGGTTGAAGCGACGCGTGGCCAAGATGCGGAATTCCATGGCGCCCGTCGTGCTGATTTTCTTCTTGATCTCGTCCATCTGGGCCGTCTTTTCCTTGGCGGTAGCGCCGGCCACCGCGGGCATGGTGATCTGCACCATGTCCTCGCCCAAGCTGCGGACGGATATTTCCTTCTGCCCGCCCGGATTCACGGTTTGAATGATCGCTTCGAGAAGCGCGGGCATTTTGTCGGGCCGCCACTCGGTTTGCGCCTTATCGACGCGGTAGACCAGTACCGCGCCGCCGCCGAGGTCGATGCCGAAATGCGGCGGCCAGCCGCGATAGATGGTCGTCACGCTCGCGAAGACGGCGAAAAGAATCAAGCTGAACTTCCAACCGTAATCGGGCATCCGCACGGACTTGGCTATCCAGGAGCCGAGCAGCCACGAAGCGACCACCAGGCCGACGACGATTATGGGGACAATGAGCAGGTTATCCGTAAGCCAAGTGAGCATGAGAGCGTATTCCTACAATTTCTTACTTCGACGTGCCGTTCGCAGCCGGTTCGTCGCCCAGTACCCTGACGATCGCGGTCAGATCCATCCGCATCTTCGCGCCGGTCGTTTCGTCGATTCGCAGGGTAACCTTATTAGTTTCTTTACTGACGTTGGTGACCACGCCATAGATACCGCTAGTTGTCACCACATGGTCGTTTTTCTGATTGCCGAGAGCAGCGTCGCCTGACGCGTGCGCTCGCGTTTGGAAGGCAGATAGAACAAAAAGTACATGGCCGCCGCCAGCACGATGCCCATCTGCACCAGGAACATTGTGCCGCCACCCTGTGCGCCAGCGCCGGCAGCACCGCCGCCCGCGCCATTTCCGTCCGCCAACAAAGCCGCCAAGGCAAACAACATCATCTCGGGCGATCCACTTGGGATTCCAGGTTTTTCTTGCTGAGGGTGGGAAGTGAAACGAACGCCCTATAGGGCAATGCTCTGTTTCAACTCCCGCCGCGGCGCGTATAAGTCCCGCCAGCGGGGGTAAATCCCAAATCTTAACGTCTTTTTCCGCATCCGACAAGGGCGGCGGGGAGCAAGAAAATTGCCCAAATTAATCTGTTGCGGCGACTAAGAGTCTATCCGGGAACTCGGTCGTAGAAGCGGCGTCCCGCCGCTTCTTCCAAGCGGCAGGATGCCGCTTCTACGGTTTTCGGATAGGCTCTAAGGAGCACAACCATTTCGCTCGTGAAGGTTGACTGGGCAACTAACCGCCTTTTCGCGGCCATTCGTCGCGAAATCGCGCTCCGGCGGCAGCCAGGAGCGAGTCAGGACCGACTCAGCGGGCCACTCAGGATGGCGCGGACGTGACGGCTGATGCGGACGATGGACGGCGGTGCGCGGCGTCTGATCGTCGTTGGCGGCGTTATTGGATTCCACCGCATCCGGCGACGACTGCACTTCCGGCACGGTTACTTCGGCCTCGGGAACCGGCGCAGCCTGGGTCTCGGCGATAGGCGGCTCTTGCGCGGGGGCGTTGGCTTGGCGCGTTTTATCCTCGCTGCCGTTCAAGATCGCACTCCAGCGGTCCAAGGATGCGCGGAACTTTTGCACTTGGCCGGGGTCCAAAGTCGCAACCTTCGCCGGCGTCAGCACGTCCAGCAGGGCGAGGCGGACGGCATCGCTCGCCTGCCGGGGTTCGGCGGGGGCGTCCGCGGCGATCTCGCGGAGTTGCTTCATCGCGCGGAGGGCCGTATTGAGAAATGTGCAATTGCCCCCGCGATCCTCGGTGCGGGTGGTGACCGCGTCGGCCTCGCCGCTCTTGCGGCGGGTGGTGACGGCTCGTTTCGGCTCTTGCGAACGGCGCCAGCCCTCCATCGCCTCGCGCTGGATCGCCGCGCATTGGCCGACGGCCAGGGCCTGGGTCTGGCGCTGCGCGGCCCGCTGATAGCGTTTGCGGGTCTCGCGGAGATTGCGGCCAACGTCTCGCGGGCGGAGGCCGAGCTTGTCGGCGATCTGGTAGGTCGTATAGCCGGATATATAAAGCTGCTCGATTTCCTCGATCCGCGCCCGGGCGTCGCTGAAGCCGGGCGGGGCGCAAGAAGATTCGTGGAAGGGAACGGCGTTTGGCCCTGTCAATTCGGGTGCGAATGCGGCGATCATGGTTTTCTCCTTGTTTTAAGGGGTTTTGGCGAATGTCGCGGGCCGGCCGGCGGCCTGCCATCACGCATAATAACGGCAATTATAATGCGTTAACATACGTTGTCAATAGGTAAGGACGGCATTCACGAAGTTGCGTCGCAAGGTCTTGCAGCATAAGACTTTAGGGCTTTCGGCTCTGCTTCCCGGCGGCGCGGACCGTCGCGAAAGAAAGCCGCAAGTCGGAGGCTGGGGCTGGATTCAGCCGCCCCCTTCCCTAGCGAGACCGTTGGAAAAGATGCGCCGATGCACAAGATGTAGTACTCAGTACTTAGTATTCAGTACTGAGTAGTAGATGTTGCGATAGCATAGGACTTTTTCAGCGGTCGCTTCGCGTCGGCGGATCGCAAGATTTGAAACGGCCGCGGGTTTGCGCGTGCGACCGCGCCACCGCCGTCCGTGCTTCGGTGGATCGCAAGCCTGGAGCCCGCCGCAACGTCCACGTACGGCCTCGCCCCTACCGACCTTGCGTCGGTAGAGCGGAAGATTGAAGGCTACGACGAGCGGTCCATTCCAAAGAACCTCCCGTCTATTCGGTTGCCACCCGGCAGCGCCGGGCGGCAACCGAATAGACGGGTATGAGGGCGAGGAACTGAGAGAGAAAATGGAGAGATCATCCCTCCGGCGTGTCGAGCAAGTACTGCAGCCGCTCTGCCAACTCTGGTTGATACTTCTCGGGCCAGGAGAGATCGACGAGGCCGACGCCAATCAGGTCGCGCAAGTGGGTTCGATCCTTGTCGCGGTATGAAGTCAGCTTCATCCGAACCAGCGCTTCAAGCGTTAGCACGCGGTACGCCATGAACGACTGCGTCTCGGCCACGTCAGGCACGGGCGCAACGTATTCTTCGCGGACCTTTTCACCGCAAAAGACGACGTGAACCGCGTCGCGAAACTTGCCCTCGGGACCATCGAGGAACACTTTTTCTTGGTCGTTGCGCGGCAGTTCGGAGAAGTCCATGTGTACGTCTTCTTCCTTGTATTGCTGGTCAAGCAATCGGATGCCCGCCGCATGGCGGTAAACAAAGCCTGAACTTTCCAGGGCCGCTTTGGCGCGATCCAAATCGCCTCGCCGCACGGCCAGGTTGACGTCCTGGGTCGCGCGAACCGCCGTCTCATCGATTTGCTCGATCCAAGCGCCGACGGCGTTTCCGCCGATTACCGCGTAGGGGACTCGCGCAACCTCCAAAGCCGCGGTTGCGCGAAGCAACCGTTTCTTGACTTTCAACACGGCCCGCTCCATGCGTTCGAGAGCCAAGATGCCGTCGTATTCGAAAATCGGTCGATCCTTGGACGGGTAAACGCCGTTCCATTATAGCAGACAGAGGCTTCCGAGAGCCACAGGGTCAATCCTAACACGAAAATCGTGGGTCCAGGCCGGAACATCCAACTTTACAGGTTGCCAACGGGCTACGCCGTTCATCCGTCATCCTTCGTCCCTCTCCACCCCGCCATTTTCTCTGCGCGATAGTCCGCGAAACGGTCCTCGACAATCGCCTCGCGGGCGCCTGCGAGCAGCCGCTGATAGTAGGTCAAGTTGTGAATCGAAAGCAGAATCGGCCCGAGCATCTCGCCTGCCATGAAAAGATGGCGAATGTACGCCCGGCTGCGGCGACAGGCAGGGCAAGGACAACCTTCTTGCAGCGGGCGAGGATCGCGCTCGTATTGCAAGTTCCTGAGCCGAATCGGCCCGGCGTCGGTGAAGGCCATCGCGTTGCGGCCATTCCGTGTGGGCATCACGCAGTCGAAGAGGTCGATTCCCCGCGCGACTGCCTCCATCAGATCTTCGGGCCGGCCCACGCCCATCAAGTAGCGCGGCCGATCTGCGGGAAGCTGCGGGACGGTGGCATCGAGAATGCGATACATTTCTTCGGGCGGTTCGCCCACGCTTAATCCGCCGACCGCGTAGCCGGGAAAATCGAGCCGTGCCAGGGCCTCGGCACATTCGCAACGGAGATCGGCGTCGAGCCCTCCCTGCACGATAGCGAATTGGGCCTGGTCGCCGCGCCGGGCGGCGCGGCGGCAGCGGTCTGCCCAGCGGATCGACCGTTCGCAGGCGTCGCGGACCACGGCCGCATCGTTGGGCAGTTCGACGACGTGATCGAGGACCATCGCGATATCGCTGCCCAGTGCTTCCTGGATCGCCACGGCGCGCTCGGGAGAGATGGCCACGAGGCGGCCGTCGATATGCGAACGGAAGACGGCCTCCTGCTCGGTGACCTTGGTCATGTGGCCGAGACTGAAGATCTGGAATCCGCCGCTATCGGTGAGGATGGGGCCGTTCCAGCCCATGAAGGCGTGCAGGCCGCCCAACTCGGCGACGACTTCTTCCCCGGGCCGCAGCGCGAGGTGATAGGTGTTTGAGAGCACCATCTGCGCCCCCGTGCCGCGAAGCTGCTCGATCTCCAACCCCTTGACGGTTGCTAGGGTGCCCACCGGCATGAAAGCGGGCATTTCCACCACGCCGTGCGGCGTGACGAACGTCGCGCGTCGGGCGGCAGTTGTGGCGTCGGTCTTGTGGAGTTGGAAGTCGAAAGGCATGCGCGGGCAAGATGGCCGAGTGAGCAATTAGCTATGCACGGCAGTCGTTGAATCGGCCGGAATGGCGCTTCCGCAAACCGATGTCGCCGGCCCTTTGGGCAACGGGGCCTGGTCCGGCCTGCCCTGCCGTCGGGCGATCAGTTCCGCGCGGTGGCGATGAAGGATGGCGATCAACTCGTCGTCCTCGATGTATCCCAGCCCTCGGTCAACATGGACTTCGCCGAGAAATCCGAGATGTGCCATCAACTGGCCGAGGCGAACATCGGTGCAAGTGCCCAAACATCGGCGAGCAACGCGAGTGCCTCTTGCTGTGAGTCGAGCGTCATGGCGTGAAATCTCCAATTCTTGGGTCGGCCGCAAAGTTTTTCGGTAGCTTGCCGATCACTTCAACACGGATCAAAGTGCCCGGCGCAAGCGTGGCGATTCGAGTCGCCCTCGTTACACCATTATACAATACGAGAACGCCATCTGTCCCTTCGTAGACCCACGGCGGCGGCATTCCGACAGCCGAGACCCCGAATAAGTAAATCTGCCTTGCCAGCTTTTCTCGATCGGCCCCTTGCCGGCGCGACGGCGGGAGGCGCAGATCGCGGGGATCGACATCACGAAAATCCGCCACTTCGATGCTCCTTATTGCCCTACGACGTACAGTGCGACGGACGTGGCGTTAAACGCCATGTGCAGAAACATCGAGGGCGCGATGCGATGCGTGCGGCGATAGAGCAGGCCGAACGCCAGGGCAAGGAAGAACAGCGGAATCGGATCGGGAGCGATCGGGATATTGGCCAGTTCCGCGGCAACGTTCAATGCCAGTTGCAACAAGAGCAACGGCGGCATGACGGCAATTAGCGCCACCATAGCCGACTTGCCGTCGGCGGCCAGTTTATGCGGCTGCCAGCCCAGGTCGGCCGCGGTGGCGCCGATGCCGAAACGCAACACCGCGATTGCGACCGCGAGCGTCAACAGAGAAGCCGCGATACGCACCGCGTGCGCCATGAGGAGCGTGTTCAACGACTCCGGCGTGGGCGGCTCACGGCCGAAACGAAAGTGAATCAAGGCGAAGAACGCCGCCGGCAGCAGAATGGGATACCAAGAAAAAGGCGCGTTGCGCAATTCGCGACGCTTTCGCCGCCTCCGGCTCCAGACGGCTTCAAGCCAACCTTGCAACACGACCCGAAAGAGAAACTCCTCGATCATCGGCGCGACGATCACGGCCGCGATGGTGGCGACTGCGATCATTCGCCAGTCGCCGGATCGGAGCAAATCGGCCGTGGGATGTTCGGTTTGAAGCTTCTCGGCTTTCTGGTCCTTCGGCGGCGGCGTTTCCGCGACTCGCTGAGCGGCGTTAATACCGACAACCTTGTAGACCGCAAGTGTCGCCAGGCTGGGGAGGCACCACCAGATGAAGAAAACGTACAGCACGTCTCTGCCCAGCCAAGGCACGGGCCGCCGCCGGGCGAGCGGGATCAGCGGCAGCCCCGCTTGCCGCCGCATAAAGATCCAGTACCAGACGCCGGCGCTGGCGGCCAGGAGCGCTGCGATAATCGAAAGCCTTATCATTTTTCAGGGCTCGTCGTGGTCGCTGCGCAGAATCTTCCACGCGATCCACACATAAACCGCGCCGGAGTAAACGGTGAGCAGCACCGCCGACCAGATCGACGCCACGGTGACCCAATATACCCAATCGGGCGCGGCCGAGCCCGAATCGCGCACGGCTGTTTGCGTGTAATGAAGGTAGACGAGCGCGGCCCCCGCCGCAATGCACTGCAAGAGCATCTTCAGCTTGCCCGAAAGGTTTGCCGAGAAATCGCTGCCGCGTTCCTCCAGAAAGCTCCGCAGCGCGGTGACCAGCAGTTCGCGGCCGACGAGCACTACGACCATCCAAGGTTGCAACATGCGCCAATCGTTGCGCATACCGTCGGTCGCGGCAAGGAAGATGAACGTGCCGCAAATGATTACTTTGTCGGCGAACGGATCGAGGATGCGGCCCAGCGTGGTAACCTGGTTGTACTTCCGCGCGTAATAGCCATCCAGCCAGTCAGTGCCCGCGGCGATGACGAACATCACGAAGCTGGCGATGTAGTGCTCCGACGCGATCAGATAGAACAGCACGACAGAAAGCAGCAGCCGCAGGCTGGTCAACTGGTTCGGCAGGTTCTTGAGGCTGCCGAGCGCAATGCGTGCTGGTTTGACGGACATTGCTCACTCCGCAACGCCAACCAAGTCGTACCCTCGCGCCGCGACAATCTTGCAAGAAACGATCTGCC
Organism: uncultured Planctomycetia bacterium; assembly: GCA_963707295.1. Taxonomy (GTDB): domain Bacteria; phylum Planctomycetota; class Planctomycetia; order Pirellulales; family Thermoguttaceae; genus JANXQG01. The sequence continues at coordinate 426,385 of CAVPPL010000004.1, read as the reverse complement.
CGGCGGCCAGGCCGGCACCGCTGACATACGCCGCGCCGTCAACCTCCGGGGCGTCGGCATAGGTGCGGCCGACAAAGGCGTGAGCCTCGCCCCGCACCGGACTGTCGAGGATCACGTCCATCCGCCGACCGACCTGGGCCCGGCTCCAGGCGAAGGCCACCTCCTGCTGTGCGAGCAAAAGCTGATTGCGGCGGTCGCGGCGGACTTCTTCCGGCACCTGACCGTCCATCGCGCCCGACGGCGTAGTCAGCTCATGGCTATAAGAGAAGGCGCCGAGACGCTCGAACTTCCGCCGATGGACGAACTCGAGCATGCGGCCGAATTGCTCTTCGGTCTCGCCCGGAAAGCCGGCGATGAGCGTCGTCCGCAGGGCGAGATTGGGAATCCGCTCGCGAAGGCGATCGAGCAGCCGTTCGGTCTTCTCCCGCGTCGTCGCTCGGCGCATGCGGCGGAGCACGTCGTCGTCGATGTGCTGCAAGGGAATGTCGATGTAGGGCAAGATTTTCTCGCTGGCGGCGATTGTATCCAAGAGTTCATCCGTAATGTACATCGGGTAGAAGTACATGAGGCGGATCCAGCGCACGCCGTCGATCGCTTCAAGCCGCAGCAGCAACTCATCGAGCATTGGCTTGCCGTAGATGTCGATGCCGTAGAAGGTCGTATCCTGAGCGACGATGACAAGCTCTTTCACCCCTTCGGCGGCAAGTTCCTCGGCTTCGGCCACGACTGCCTCGATCGTCTTGCTGGCATGTTTGCCGCGCATCTGCGGGATCGAGCAAAAAGTGCAATTGCGATTGCAGCCTTCGGAGATTTTCAGAAACGCGAGATGCCGCGGCGTGATTCGCAGGCGATGGCTGTCGTCCAGGGCGCGGGTAGGCGCGGGGCGGAAAACCGTTCGCTGTTCGTGCAGCCCCGTGAGCAGGCGCTGAGCGGCGGCGGCGATTTCGTCGCGGCCAAAAACGCCCACGAGCTGATCGACGCCCGGATACAGTTCCAGCAGCTTGTCTTTCTCGCGCTGGGCCAGGCAACCGGTGACGATAACGCCGCGCGTGTGGCCCTTCGCCTTCAGTTCCAACATTTCGCGGATCGTGGCGTGCGACTCGGCCCGTGAATCGTCGATGAACGCGCAGGTATTGATGACGACGAAATCGCTCCCTTCGGGCTCGACGACCATGTCGTAGCCGTCCAGTTCCAAGAGGCCGGCCATGCGTTCGCTATCGACCAGGTTTTTGGGGCAGCCGAGCGTGACGAGGCAATAGCGGCCCTTGCAGCCGACGGCGTCCGCCGGGTCTGGCAGGATTGCGGCCGAAGAACGAGAGGTGAGTATAGGAAGGGCTTGCATCAATTAGTATTTCATCGCCACCCGTTATGGTGGGTCAGCTAGTTCCCCAACGTGTATCGACAAGAAATCGTACACGATTTGCAGCGCCGGGGTAAGGGTCGGCGGGAAACGCCGACGGCAGAACACATCTTTGATCCCTCATTTTGTCTGTTCTTCACGCTCTTCTCACCAGCCACTATTCAATTCGATACATCCGTTGCAATCCGCACTTCATTGGGCCGTTTTCCGCCGCCGGGCGTAACAATTGTTTCCGCAACCTAGACTTTCCTATTGCCGAAGTGCAGAACGCATCGCGCACTGCAACGCCTTTCGCTTGGCCGACGGCGAAACCGGCCGACCCGGCGACTTTGTGAACGGCCCGACGGCGGTTCGTCAGGGTGAGACGACACTGCATTCGGTTAAAAGATAAGGATGCCAAGACGATGTCGCGTCCAAACGGCCGCATCTTCCTAAGTCGCAGACCCGCCGCTGATTCCAATATCGTGCGCAAGGCGTATATTGGGGCCGCCTTGGCTTGCATCGTCCTGCTTGGCGCAGGCGCGACTGCCCTCTATCAGCACTGGCGACTCCTTCAAATTGCCCACAAGGCCGTTGACCAGGACTTTGCCATCGGCGCGTGGTCCAGTCGCGCCGCGGTCGCAGCGCTGGAATGCCGCCGTTATGAGAAGGACATTTTCCTCAACCTGAACGATCCACCGACTCGCGGCGATTACCTGGGCAAATGGAACAAGGCGTGGCAAACGCTTCACGACGACCTGGAGCAACTCGAAACCGCGAGCCGTCCGGGCCAAGACAAGCTGAATGTCGCAAAGTGCCTCGCCTCGAGCAAGAAGTACCGCCAACACGTGCAAAACGTCGTCGCTCAAATCGAGGAGGGACGAATCACGCGCCCCGCGGACGCAAATCGCGCCATCACACCGTCCAAGGAGGAGTTTCGAGGCGTGGCCAACAACGCCATCGCTATGGCAAGCGACGCGCTGGCGCAAGCGAACCGGAGCGGATCCCTGCTACAGGGGTCGATTCTATGGAACATCATCATAACGTCCGTGCTCGCCGTCCTGCCGAGCGGTCTCATCCTTGTCTGGACCGTATGCCTGACTCGAGAGATCGCCGGACGGAACGGCAAGTTGCGGCGACGAGAAGAGCGGCTGGACAACATTATCAACAATGCTTCCGAGGTCATCTACACGCTTTCTCCCGAAGGCATCGTCACCTTCACCTCGCCCGCGTGGACCGACAAGCTGGGATGGGCCGTCGACGACATCCAGGGCAAGAGTTTCGCGCCGTTCGTCCATCCCGACGACGTGGCCGCGTGCCGAAGCGCGATGGCGCGCCTGCTGGCCACCGGAACGCCTGGGCGAGGCGTCGAATACCGCATCCTGCACCGCAACGGCACTTGGCGATGGCACCAGTCGAACGTCTCCCTGGTCGCCGGCAGTGGGGGAAAACCGCCGCACATCGTCGGCATTGCCGAAGACATTACCGATCGCAAGCTGGCCTCCGACCGGCAAGCGCGGTTGTTGAAGCGACTGGAGGGAGTCAACCGGCTGCACGAGGCGTTGATTCTGCCGGGCGCCGTGGGGGACAAGTTCAAGAAGATCACGGAAACCGCGGTCGCTCTGCTGGATCTCGACTTCTGCCGGATATGGAGCGTGCTTCCCGGCGACCTCTGCGACTCCGGCTGCATCCATGCCGCCAGTCCGGACGAAGCGCATCGCTGCCCTCGCCGCGATCGGTGCCTCCACTTGGTAGCCAGTTCGGGACGCTACACCCAAATCGACGGCGACCATCGTCGCGTGCCGCTGGGCCTGTACAAGATTGGGCGAGTCGCCTCGGGTGAAGAAAAGAAATTCATAACCAATCATGTGACCACCGACCTACATGTGCATAACCATGAGTGGGCCGAAGGCCTCGGTCTGGTCTCGTTCGCAGGCTACAAACTCCACGATGCCCGGGGCAACACGATGGGTGTTCTGGCCATGTTTGCCAAGCACCCGCTTCGGGAGGAAGACAACGCATTCCTGTCGAACCTGGCGGAAACTGCTTCGCGGGTCATCATGGACCACGCCGCCCAGGAGGAACTGCGACAGGCGCACAAATTGGAGGGAGTCGGGCAACTGGCCGGCGGGGTCGCCCATGAATTCAACAACCTCCTGCAAGTCATCGATGGCTACACCTGCACGGGCATGGATGGACTCGATCGCGAGGAGGAACGTTACAAGGACTTCGTCCAAGTCCGCAAGGCCGCCGAGAGAGCAACGGCGCTGACGCGCCAGCTCTTGGGCTTCAGCCGCCGCCGCGCGATCGAGTTGAAAAGCACCGACGCCAACCAAGTCCTCCGCGATCTGGTGAAACTCGTCCGCCCGACGATCGGCGAACACATCGCGTTGGACCTGGCGCTTGCCGAAAATGCGGGGACGGTCTATGGCGACGCAGGGGAACTGGAGCAAGCCCTGCTGAACCTGTGCATCAACGCCCGCGACGCCATGCCGGGCGGAGGCAAGTTGCTGCTGAAGACAGAAACGACCGTATTGACGGCGCCCTGCTGGGACCCTCAATTCGACATCAAGCCGGGACGGTACGTCGTCTTCAGCGTGTCCGACACCGGCTGCGGTATTCCCCGAGATGTGCAGCAACACATCTTCGAGCCGTTCTACACGACTAAGGAGGTGGGAAAGGGCACGGGGTTGGGATTGGCCATGGTCTACGGCGTAGTCAGGCAGCACAAGGGCGCCATCCACCTTTACAGCGAACTGGGCGCTGGCACGACATTCAAGCTCTACCTGCCTCCCGGAGACGGCAACGCCGTTGAAGATCGGCGGGAGGAAGCTACTCCCGCGCTGCACGGCAGAGAGACGATTCTGCTGGCCGAAGACGACCCGGCCGTTCGCAAACTCAGCGTTCGCACCTTGGAGAATGCCGGTTACACGGTCCTTGCCGCCGCCGATGGGGAAGAGGCTGTGCGAATCTTCGAGGAGCACCGCCATACAATCGCCCTGGCTGTGCTTGACGCCGTCATGCCTCGCCTCACGGGCCATGAGGTTCACCGCCGCATCAGGGAGATCTCTCCCGACGTGAAGGTCATCTGCTGCACGGGTTACGATCGGGAGACCGCGCGCTCGAACTGCCTCTCGCGCGAGAGCGTGCCGCTGGTCCAAAAACCATTCACCGCCCAAACTCTATTGGCCAAAGTGCGGGAAACCTTGGACACCCACGAAGCATGCCCATCGCTAGTGCAAATCGCGAACTGAACGACGAAGCGCCGACGCCCGTGCTTGTCGTCGACGACGAAGACCTCTTGCGCAAGCTTGTGACGAGGTGGTTCACGAGCGAGGGCTATTGCTGCGCAGGCCGCCAGCGCAGGAGGCGTGGGACCACTTGCAAGAGCATGAAGTGCATTTGGTCACGCTGGACGTCCGCATGCCGGGTACGCTAGGAACGGAACTGCTTCCGCGGATTGCCGCAGCCTTCCCCGACACGTCGGTCATTATGATGACCGGGCAGGACGAGACCGGAACGGCCGTCGAGGCCTTGACCCACGGCGCAAGCGCCTACCTCTTGAAACCGGTGAAGCGCGAGGAACTCCTGTTCCACGCACGCCGGGCCCTGGAGCGGCGGCAGTTGATTCTCGACAAACGCCAATACACGCATCGCCTCGAGGAGCGGGTGCGGCAACAGACCGCGACGATCCGTCACCGCGAAGAGGAAGTCATTCGCCGATTGCTTTCGGCTTCGCTTTGGCGCGACGAAGAGACCGGCGCGCACATTCGCAGGGTCGGGCTGCTCAGCGAGATGCTGGCGAAGGCCGTCGGGTGGTCGATCGCCGAGGCCGAGGAGTTGCGTCTCGCGGCCTGCATGCACGACATCGGCAAGATCGGCATCCCCGACGACATTCTTCGCAAGCCCGGCCCGCTGACCCCCGAAGAAACCCGCACGATGCAGAGCCATACCGTAATCGGCGCGAAGATTCTCTCGGGTTCCGATGCGCCAATGCTCAAGATGGCGGAGGAGATCGCGCTTTGCCACCACGAACAGTGGGGCGGAGGAGGATACCCGGCCGTGCTTTCCGGCTACGCCATTCCCGAAGCGGCGCGGATCGTGGCCATCGTCGATGTGTACGACGCCTTGAGCCACGATCGCGTCTACCGGCCGGCGATGCCGGAAGAGAAAGTCCTGGCAGTGATGCAGCAGCAGGCAGGCACGCATTTCGACCCGCAATTGTTGGCGACCTTCTTCCTGAACCTGCCCGAAATGTCTCGCATCTGCGAGGAGAACCCGGAAGAGCGATCCGGTCTGCTGGCCGCGCCCTCTGTCGTCACTGACGCGAAGAATTCAACGTCGCGGTCCGCCGAATCCACCCTCCTCCCACGCGGATAGAAGCTGACGCTTTCCGCATGTTCACGCGCCCGTTGCCAGCAGCCGGGTAATGTCACACGAGCGATGATACTCGTCCAAATCGAGCCGCTCACCGGCCGTGTGAATATTATCCTGACCGCAGCCGAGCGTAACGGTCGGGATGCCACGGGCGGAGATCCAATTCGCGTCCAGGCCGCCATTGGAGATGTGGCGGCAGGGCGTTCCGCCGAGCGAGCGAATCACCTCTTCCGCCACGACAACGCACGGGCTGTCGTCGGCCAAGCGGAACGATTCGTAGTCCGTCCGGCCTTCGATCTTGACGCTTCCGCATTTGCCTTCAACATTTTTCACGCTTCGAGCGGCTTTGGTAAAGGCGGTTTCGATTGTCTTAATGGTTTTCTGGCGGAAGGCCGGATCGTGGCTGCGAGCCTCGGCGCGGAGGATCACCTCGGGCGTGATGACATTGGTGGCCTCGCCTCCGTGGATGACGCCGACATTGCTCGTGCCGCTGCCGGCGGGTTTTTCAATTTTGCCCAGCCAGCCCTCGCGGTGCAGATCAGCTATGGCAACGGCGGCAATGGTGATCGCGCTAACGCCTTGCTCGGGGGCCGCGCCAGCGTGACTGGCCTTGCCCGTAATGCGAATCTCAATGCGATAACCGCCGGTTGCGCCGATCGTGATCTTGTCGGTCGGGCCGCCGTCGAAATTGAAGGCCAGCTTCGGCCGGCCGAGCATACCCAACGAGCAGAAGCGGGCGCCGTAAAGGCCGACCTCCTCTTGCACGGTCCAGAGGAACGTGAGCGGGCCGTGTTCCGGCTTCTCGCGGAGCACGTGCAGCGCCGCTGCCAGAATGGCGGCCGTGCCGCTGCGATCGTCGCCGCCGAGGCCCGTGTTTTTATCCGCCGGAACGATGTATCGCCCCTTCTTTACCGGCTTCGCGCCGCGGCAGATTGGCACCGTATCGGTATGGGCCATCAACATCCGCCGCGGGCCCGGCCGCGTGCCCGGCAACTTGAGAATGAGATTGCCGACCGCGCCGCCGTGCGGGATTTTGCGATGGGCCTTGTCGAATTCGATCATCGAATCGGCCGCCCCCGCCGTGCGAAGATGCGACGTGATGCAATCCATTACCGCGCCCTCGTCGCCGCTGAGCCCGGGAATGGCAAGCAATTGGAGCAAGAGTTCATCGGCCTGTTTCAAGTAGGGGGAAAGCGTCATGGAACGTAGGATTTATATGGTGGGTGCCAGTTTGCATTTGGCAGGTTGCAATTTACAATCCCATTATCGGCAATCAAGCTCCGCTTGGCAACGCTCCCCCAGAACCATCTTTCCCATGCGTTTTTTCATCGCGGGCATCATGCAAGGTTCACACACGGTGAACCAAATGCACGACCAAGACTACCGCCAGCGAATCACGCAAGTGCTCGCCGAGCATTTTCCCGGCGAAGAAATTTACGATCCGCTTGCCAAGCATAAGAATTCGCTGGAGTACGACAAACTGGCTGGCCGGGAGGTCTTTTTCCGCCATAACCGCATGTGCGGCGAGATCGACGTGCTGCTGGCCTTCCTGCCGTCCGCTTCGATGGGCACGGCGATCGAAATGTGGGAAGCCCATCAGCACGGCGCGGCCATTTTTTCGATCAGCCCGATGAAACACAACTGGGCGGTAAAATACCTCAGCCACGGCATCTACGTTGACGAAGCCGAGTTTCTCACCGCGCTCGAAAGCGGAGAAGTGGCGAAGAAGATTGAGACTGTGCTGGGAATGAAGAAGAACCACGAAATACACGAAACACACGAAAGAATGCCTGGGGTCACGGATTGAGATAGTTTTCGTGTGTTTCGAGTATTTCGTGGTTTCCATAATTTGGAGTGTTCGATGCGATTCGCCATTTGCAACGAGACCTTTCAGGATTGGCCGCTGGACCGCGCGTGCGCCTTTGCGGCGGAATGCGGCTATCAAGGCATCGAGATCGCGCCGTTCACGCTGGCCGCACGGGCGGGGGACGTTACGGCGCAGCAGCGGATGGAAGTTTGCCGACAAGCCCATGCTGCGGGACTTGACGTCGTCGGCCTGCATTGGCTGTTGGCCAAGACCGATGGTTTTCACGTCACCAGTCGCGACCGCGATGTCCGCAAGCGCACGGCCGACTACCTCATTGAGCTGGTTCTGCTATGCGGCGACCTTGGCGGCCGGGTGATGGTGCTCGGCTCGCCTCAGCAACGGAATCTGGCCGAAGGCATGAAAAGGGCCCAAGGAATGGATTACGCGGCCGAAGTCCTCGGCGCGGTCGTGCCTGAACTGGAGGCCCGCGATGTGGTGCTAGCGATTGAACCGCTGGGGCCGCAGGAGACGAACTTCCTGCTCACGGCCGCCGAGGCGTTGGGACTGATCGATCGCATCAGTTCGCCGCACGTCCGCCTGCATCTGGACTGCAAGGCTATGGCCACCGAGGCGACGTCGATTGTCGATCTCATTCGCCAATACCGTCCTTGGCTGGCCCACTTCCACGCCAACGATCCCAATCGACAAGGGCCTGGATTTGGCGAACTCGATTTCGTGCCGGTATTCAAGGCGCTGGACGAGGTCCAATATGACGGCTGGGTATCCGTTGAGGTTTTCGACTATACGCCGGGCATCGAGCGATTGGCACGCGAGAGCATTGACTACATGCGGCGATGTTGTGACGCGTAGGGTGGGACAAGCGAGTCCCGCGAGCGAGGGGCTCACCGAAATCGAGGCGAAGGATTGGTGGGCCGGCGCTTGCTACGCAATCTGGTCCCACCCTACGGCTTCCGAACCGCATGGCCCTGCGAGTCGGCAGCAATCGCCTGCACCAGGCCCTCCATCGTATACACCTCCGCCTCGACGGTCGGCGGGTGGTCTAGTTCGCGCAGGGTTTGCGACGTTATCGGGCTGATGCTCGCTAGGCGCGAATTGTGCAATTGCTCGCCAAAAAGGCCCACAATCGCGCGGGCGATGCTGGAACTGGTGATCGTCACCCAATCAATTCGCCCATCCGCCAGAGCTGCCGCGACGGCCGGATCGGCCGTTTCCACGTCGGCGCTGGTGTAAACGACCACCTGCTCGACGATTCCGCCCGCGGCGATCAATTGTTCCGGCAGCACGTCGCGCCCGCGGCTGGCGCGTGCTAGTAGGAATCGCTTTCCGGCCGCAACCGGGCGGAGCGACTCGGCCAGCGATTCGGCACGATACTCGGGCGGTATGATGTTTGCCTTCAGACCGAAGCGTTCCAATTCCGCGGCAGTGCCGGGGCCGATAGCGGCCAATTTTACGGCGGCGAGGTCTTCAATCCGGCGGCCGCGTGCCAAGAGCCGATCGAGCAACCGCTTCACGCCGTTTGTGCTGCTGAAAACTATCCAGTCATGGCTCGCTATGCGTTCAATCGCCGCGTCGGCCGGCGACCAGTCGGACGGATCGGAGACAACAATGCCCGGCTGCTCCAGCACTTCCGCGCCCGCAGCCGCCAGCAAATCACGCAGTTCCCTCGATTGCTCACCAGGGCGAGTAATGAGAACGAGGCGGCCGGCGAGTGGGCGGAAAGAAGACATTTGGAGTGCGAAGGCTTGCCTTCGCTTTTCAAAACGCTCACTTGCTTTGTCAGCTTAGCGAAATGTCGTCGCCTCTTTTTAGTTCCCGCCCTATTGAAAAGCGGCGGCAAGCCGCCGCACTCCAAAGGCTCACAACCCCATGCCCAGGTAACCTCCATGCGCATCGCTCTCCGCGCGGATTTTTTCCATGCGGTCGATAGTCCGCCGCAGATCGCCGGCGTGGATGTAGCGGTCGAACTCGATGCGCACGGCGTGGGTGACCGAGTCCTTGAACCACTCGACCGCCGTGGCCGTGAGCCAGTCGCAGACTTCGCCGTTGAGCTCGGTTTCCAGGTCACATTCGAGTGTCTTCAAATCTTTGCTATCGGCCAACACGGTGCCCTCGAAGCGAAAACTAACCATGCCGAACTTCTCGTCGTTGGTCAGGTGGAAAACACACTGGGCGTTATGGAGATAGTACGTATTAAACTGCCCATGCTTTGCCACGGCGCGGCGGACCCGCTTGGCGAAGTCGGTCGTATCGGAGTCGGCATCGTCCAGCGGCGCGTCGAGCCGCGAAACCGCTCGCAGCGGAAGACAATCGAACGTGATATCGACATAGTTGCCCATAGTAACGCTTAGAAGCTTAGTAGTCCGCCGAAACCGGTTGCATCGCAAGCCGAGTTCCGACCGTCTTCGACCAGCCAAGTATAGGGTCGGCACTCTGCTGCATAAAGCCCCCCAAAAACCGGCCCAATTTACGGGGCGCAAAATGGCCCGAAAAATGCGCCTAAAAAACGGACTATTACGAAAAAAGCAAAAATCCGCCACCAACTTGTTGACGGACAAAAAGAAATACGTTAAACTTTAACCTTGCTAGTGAGTGCTTTTCGATAACTTGTCTAGGTAAGTAAAATAATCACGCGAATGAGGGGCAAGCATGCGTGAATTTGCATCTATGGCTCGCGCTGCCGGCGAAATGCAGCGCACGGAGTTGTCTCTGGTTATTCCCGTTTTCAATGCGGCGGCGACGATCGAATGGCTCGTCGAGCAGATCCACGTCGACTTCGAGGGCGTCGATTTCGACCTCGTGTTGGTCAACGACGGATCGGCAGACTCCTCCGAAGAGGTGTGTCTTCGGTTGGTGCAGAAGTTCCCCGACACGGTCCGGTACGTGCATCTGGCCCGTAATTACGGCGAGCATACCGCCGTACTGGCCGGATTGCGGCAGACGCGCGGCCGATTCGTGGCCATCCTCGACGACGACGGTCAGAACCCGCCGCATGAAGCCCGGCGAATGTTCGAACACGCCTGGCGGCATGATTTCGACGTCGTCTATGGACGTTACGAGTTCCGCAAGCATTCCATGTTTCGCCGCGCGGGAAGCTGGTTCAACGATCTGGTGGCGGGGCTCGTGCTGGACAAGCCGCGGGGCATACATCTTTCCAGCTTCAAAGTCATGAGCCGGATGGTCGTCGATGAGCTCGTCAAGTATGACGGCAAGTTCCCTTATCTCGACGGCATGATCTTCCGCATCACCCAAAATGTCGACGAGCTCGCGGTGAGTCATCTCCCGCGCCGCGCCGGACGATCGGGCTACAACTTGCGGAAGCTGATTGCGCTGTGGATGAACATGTTCCTGGGTTTCTCGATGTTCCCGCTGCGCGGCGGTGCTCGCGTTGGGCGGCACACTGTCGGCGATTGGCATGCTGGCGCTCGCGGTAATGGTCGCGAGAGCTTGGAGCGATCCTCCGTCGGGGGTCAGCCTGCCATTGCTGACGGCGAGCATCGCCGTTTTTGCCGCCGGCCATTTCCTCATGCTTGCGATGCTGGGCGAGTACATGGGCCGGTCCTATCTCGAGCACAATGGCACGCCGCAGTATGTGGTGCGGTACGTGCAGCGCGCTGCCGAGGTCGACTGCCCGCTCGACGACGCGCCGGTTTTTCCTAAGCAAACATCTTCGTGGCCGGTCTATTAGTCAGGCGGGAAAACGAGCGATATACTACGGAAGGCCCGCGCGCGCTTCGCATGTCTCGTACTGCCAGCGGAAATCGGGGCCGCAGCGGGTGAAAAAGAAGAATCAGTCCAAGGGAGCCGAGATGATGAAAAACGTCGTAGCAGCGTATGTCGTGCTTTGCGGATTCGCCGGGACCGCGTGGGGGCAGGCCAACGAGCCGGCAAAGAAGCCGCCGACGGGACCGAAGAAGATCGCGGTCGATTTGGGCGGCGGGGTGAAGATGGAGATGACGCTCATCCCGGCGGGCGAATTCATGATGGGCAGCGGCGAGTCGGCGGAGGCCACGGCGGAATTCTTCAACAAGACGTGTGGCGAGAACCTTCTGATCGCAGGCATATTCGACGGCGAGCATCCACAGCACCGCGTGCGGATCACGCGGCCATTCTATTTGGGCACGCACCAAGTCACGCGGGGCCAGTTCCGGCAGTTCGTCGCCGATACGCACTACAAGACTGACGCGGAGAAAGGAGAAACACTGGGGGTATATTCCTGGCGGAACGCGGGTTTCGAGCAGACGGATGAGCACCCCGTGGTACACGTCAGTTGGAACGACGCCGTGGCCTTCTGCGAGTGGCTGAGCAAGAAGGAAGGCAAGACCTACCGATTGCCGACGGAAGCCGAGTGGGAATATGCCTGCCGCGCCGGCACGACAACCCGGTATTACAGCGGCGACGATCCCGAGACGCTGGCCCAGGTCGGCAACGTGGCCGACGCGGCCGCCAAGGCCAAGTTCCCTGATTGGAAATACACGATCAAAGCCAGCGACGGCTATGTGTACACGGCGCCGGTGGGGAAGTTCAAGCCCAATGCCTTGGGGCTGTACGACATGCACGGAAACGCCTGCCAATGGTGCGCGGACAGGTACGGCGCGAAGTATTACACGGCATCCCCGTTGGATGACCCAACCGGCCCAAATTCCGGCTTCTTTCGCGTCCTGCGTGGTTCTTCCTTTTGCGACGGGCCGGACTTCGCGCGCTGTGCCAAACGCAACATGAGCGCCCCGGACGGCCGGCGCAACGACACTGGGTTCCGGGTATCGATGACTCAATAGCGCTATACGGTCTTGCCTTGTTACCGTTTGCAGCGTGACGCTTCTCCCTATCTAAAAGAACCAATCTCACGCAAAGCCGCTAAGGCGCAAAGGTCTTTTCTTTGCGCCTTTGCGGCTTTGCGTGAGACTTTTACGACCCCTTGTTCCATTCGCCCGCTGCCCGCTTCCGCCTGCACATTGCACTTGTTCGTCTCCGCGCGGCAATAACCCTCGACTTGACGGACGATTGGCGGCTGTCGTCGCGCGATGGGCGCGGAGTGATTGACCGTGTGCGCGGGTTGGCTGACTCTGTGCGCCGATTGTTTGCCTGCTTGCCACGCGCGACTGCCTCTCTGCAACGCTCGATTGCATCTCTGCTTCGGCCGATAGCTTCTTTGCCACGGTCGATTGCATCGCTGCGTCGCTCGATTGCTTCGCTGCCTCGACCGTTTGCTCCATTCCCACGACCGTTCGCTTCTCGCCCTCGACCGTTTGCTTCTCGCATACAGACGATTGAAGCAATCCCTTGGCCAAGGAAACATTTTTCTTGGCCAAGGCGTAATGCGGCTTGGGCATGGCAAACAGTGGCTCAGTCAAGGAAAAGACTCTCTTCGTCGAGGAAGGTGTTGGCGCGGCCAAGGGACAATGTTTCTTGGCCAGGTCGGAGAATCTCCCGGTCAAGCCGCGCGGTCCCTTGGTCAAGAGAGATGTCGCTGGCGACGCTTGCAGCGGATAAACGGGCAAAAGATGCGGGAAATTCGCTGAAAAACCGGCTTTCCATTTGCATTTCTGCCAGGAAAACCCACATTTCCAAGTCCGCGCCCCGCGACGTGCGGAAGGAACCGCGGATTACACAGATAACGCGGATAAACGGATGTTATTAATGTCATTTTCGGCTCCCCTCCACGAAATCCGCGCCCTCCGCGAAATCCGCGGTCCAATTCCTTTTGTTGACGACTTGCAAAAATAGTAAACATGACCGCCGCTGCTCCCTATTTGCCTGAGCCCAGGGCGAATTCGACCTCTGGCTGTTGAATTTTAGCACGCTCATTTCGAACGAACCGAAACGGTATAACCTTTCGGAGGCCGACGCCGCGATCATTGCGGACGTTTATGCCGAATGGTCCGCCGCCTACCAGCCCGTGACCGCCCCTGGAACGAAGACCAAAGTCACGGTGGCCGCCAAGGACGCGGCCCGCAAGATGGCCGAAGGGACGATCCGCCCCTGCGCACAGATCATCGCCAACGACCGCAATGTGACGCCCGACGATAAGGTGGCCCTCGGCTTGAATCCCCGCGTCAACGGCCGCACGCCGATCAAACCGCCGCTCGCCGGCCCGATGCTCTCCGTCGCCCCGGCCGGCAACCTGCTCTTGAAACTAACCTACCAGTGCAGCGGCGCGGGCGTTTCCCGGCGCGCCAAACCGCCCGGCGTGACTGCCTGCCAGCTCTTCTACGCCGTCTCGCCCACGCCGATCACCCGCCAGAGCGAATTGCCCTTGAAAGTGCTGGCCACGAAATCGCCGGTGCAACTCCGCTTTGACGCCCGCGACGCCAACATGCCGGCCTACATCGCCGCGCGGTGGGGCGTGCAGACCGGCGGCGTCTCGCCCTGGTCGCGGATCGTGAGTTTTACGGTGCCGATCGGCGGCTGAGGGTTGCCCTGCTTCCTGGAAAACGGCCAACCGCGAGAAGCATAGACCGCAGATTGCTGCGGAGCCATCGCAACGCGGAAGCCTGCGTGCTGGCACACGGCTGGAGGGCCTAATAAGATGCTCAACGATCTCGGTAAATCCTCACCCACGTCGCGCCGCTGCGCGTGACGTAGCCGCGGTACATGCCTTCGCTGCTGTAGGTCATCGCCAGCCGGCCGCGGCGGTCCAACACGATGACGCCCCCCTCGCCGCCGGCCGGTTTGATCTTCTCGTGGATGACGATGCGGGCGGCTTCGGCCACTGTGAGGCTCCGGTACTCGACCAATGCGGCAATGTCGTGCGCCGCCACGGCGCGAATAAAGTATTCGCCATCGCCGGTGGCCGAAACGGCGCAACTGGCGTTGTCAGCGATCGTGCCGCCGCCGATAATCGGCGAGTCGCCCACGCGGCCCGGCATTTTGCCCGTCATGCCTCCGGTCGAGGTGCCGGCGGCCAGGTTGCCGTTTCCATCCAGCGCCACGCAGCCGACCGTGCCGCACCGCGCGCTGGCGTGAAGCGTTGGCGACTCGCTTAGGCGGGACAGTTTGTCTTCGAGCATCCTCCGCCGCATGTCGGTTTGGAAATACTCTGGCGCAACTATGATCGCGCCGCGGCTCCGGGCGAAGGCGTCGGCCGCGGGGCCGATTAGCAACACGCAATCTGATCGGTCCATGACCAGCCGCGCGGCGACGATCGGGTTTTTGATGGTGGTCACACACGCCACGGCGCCCGCGCGGCGGCACGCCCCGTCCATGATCGAGGCGTCCAACTCAATCCGGCCGTCGCGGGTGAAGGCCGCGCCCTTGCCGGCGTTGAAGCACGGCGCGTCTTCGAGCACGCAAATCGCGGCGGTTACGGCATCGAGGCTCGTCGCGCCGGATTTCTGCAATGCCTCAAAGCCGGCTCGCAAGGCGGCTTCGAGAGCGGCGCGGCGAACGTCTTCGTTGCCTTCGCGGGATAGCACGCCCGCCCCGCCATGTACGGCAAGGACACAGTCATCGGCGGTTTCGAGCGGTTGAGAGGAAGCAGATGTGTCAGTCATGTGAATCATTCTTCGCGCGGCAAGCCCGCCAGAGAAAACCGCATATCAACATTGCCAGGACGACGACCGCCGGCTGACCGTAGGCGTCGGCAAGGCGAGCCGGGTGGTCTTTGGCGATGACGTTCATCGCAACCAAACCGGCCACAAGTACGCCGGCCAGACCTTCGCCGGCCACGAGCCCGCTGGCCGCCAGCACGCCGGCGTCATTCTCACCGATCGGCCGGCCGCGACGGGCACGATCGACAATCGCGCGCACGCAGCCGCCGACATAGATCGGCGCCATCGTCGCCAGCGGCAAGTAGACGCCGATGCCGAACGCCAGACCGTTGGCCCCCAAAAGCATCCCGCAAATCGCGGCGCCGCAGCCGCTAAACACGAGCCGCCAGGGCAGATGGCCGGAAAACACGCCCTCTACGATGGTTTTCATAAGCGTGGCCTGCGGCGCGGGTAGCTCTTTTCCGCCAAATTCGTAGACGTTGTGCAACAGAAGCAGTGTCCCGGCGACAGCCCAGCAGGCCGTGGCCGCGCCGAGGAGCTGCCCAAGCTGCTGCCGCGCGGGCGTTGCGCCGACGAGAAAGCCGGTCTTGAGGTCCTGCGAGATATCGCCGGATTTGGAGGCGGCGATGGCCACGATCGTACCGACCGTGAGCACGGCTGCCTGCGACTTGAGATCGGTCCAACCGGCGGCGGCGAATAGCGACGCAATGCCAAGCAGGGTGATTAGTGCAATTCCCGACGTCGGCTGCGACGAGACGCCCACGATGCCCACGATCCGCGCCGTTACTGTGACAAAAAGCAGTCCGAAAAAAGCGATGCCCGCCGCACACACCATCCGCGGCACCAAGCCGATATTCCCGCCCAGGATGCCGGGCACCAGCGCCGGTGCGAGCACCACGATGGCAATCGCGACGAAGATGAAAGTGCCGGGCAGGTCACGGTCCTTGCGGGCCGTCTCGCTTGACTCCCCGGCTGAGACTCGAGCCGCCTTATGTCGCGTGTGCCAAATACCCTTCGCCACCGACATAAACGCGGCACACATGGCGGGCAATCCCCGCAGGACGGCGAATATTCCAGCCGTGGCAACGGCCCCGGCCCCGATGTAACGCACGTAGGTTCCCCAGATGTCGTCGGATGACATGTCCGCGATCCGCATCGCCGCCGGTGCGAGTGGGCCGGTCAGCCCTTCGCCGAGCCAGGCGATGAGTGGGATGAAGACCATCGAGGAAAGCAATGAACCGGCCACGCAGACGGCCGAGTTGCGGTAGCCCAGCAGGAACCCGACGCCGATCACGGCAGGCGACAAGTTCATGGCCAACTCGGCTTTGGGAAGGAAGTGCAGCGGCACGGCCATTTTATTCGGCACGAGAAAGAAGATGTCGGTAGTCAGTGTCACGGCCGCCGCGACTGCCATTCCGGCGAAGACCCAGCCAGCCCCCGAAACGCCTTTCGTAGTGGCGGCAAGCACTTCCGCACAAGCCGTGCCTTCGGGATAAGGGAGTTCGTCGTGCGACTGAACGATCAAGAGGCGGCGAAGCGGAATCATCGCCGACAGTCCCAGCAGTCCGCCGAGAAAACAGAGCGCCACGATTTGCATATACGGCGGAACGATGTGCCAAAGAAACAGGGCGGGCAGCGTGTAGATCGAGCCGGTGGCCAGGGCGGTCGAGGCCGAGGCGACGGTCTGCGAGATGTTGGCTTCGAGGATCGTCGCCTTTCGGCCCACCAGCGCGAAGACCGCGACCGTCATCACGGCCGCCGGGATGGAAGCCGAGACGGTCATCCCCACGCGCAGGCCGATATAGGCGTTCGCCGCGCCAAAAACGGTCCCCAGCACGATGCCCGTAAGGACGGCCTGAAGCGTGAATTCCGCCAATCGCGCGCGATTGGGCGGCGCGGCGGCACTATTGGCGGCGGGATGTTTGTCGGCAGGCATGGGGACGAATTATATAAGCGCATTGTCCCGATGTCAGCCGGGCGGTTTTCGCAGACTGTGTGGAATTCCGTGGCATGGACTTCCAGCCCATGAGGAATCACGGCCAGGATGGCGGCGCCACTGCAAAGCTGGGCAGCTTTGGTAAAGTTTGCCGCGCGTTGCAACCGATACAACCGGCAGAGTCCGCCATAAAGCCACAGAACCAGTCCGCCCAACCTACCTTGTCTACCTATGAACGCAACATTTGCCGCATGCGCGTTGATTATGTCCGGATGGCTGTCGCAAGACGCCAATGAACCCGTCGCGCCGTCGCCGCAGAGCATGCAGCAGGTACCATTACGGGCGCCAAGCAAGCCGCCGCCGCCGCGTTCCCTGAGCAGCCGGCCCGCATCACGAGCGATTGGCGAAAGCAACGCGCCGCGCGCCGGATGCCGCTGTCGCCGACCGATCCGCGTTTGTTTTCCGAGGGAAATATGCCGTTGCCGCCGACGATGGATAGCGCTGGCCCGATGCCGAGCATGAAGCCGGCCGACACGCGGCCGCGATACGTCGCGGTCGGGCCGAGCGAGAACGGCAACCGCCGCGCACTGAACGAAAGGCCATTCGACCATCATCAGAACGCGCCGGCCGTAAGTCCCTATTTGTTGCTATACAACAGCACGGCGAACGGCACGATCAGTACCTACAACGCTTACGTCCGCCCGGCACTTGCGCAGCGGGCCGGCCAGGAAGACGGCGAGACCGCGCCGGACTGGGCACGCCGAATTACCCGTCGGTCTTTTTGAACCACGGGGAGTATTATCCCGTCGAGCCAGAGCGCCAGTAACTGCGTCGTTCAAACGCGCGAATCCGCCGCTCGGTCCTTGCAGTCTTTGCCGTCCTTGATGTCCTTTTGTCTATTGACGGCCCATTCCGCGCTGAGAGTCGTATTCTCCGCACCCGCTTGACAATGGCGTGCCAATCGCGAGAATTATCGTGGAACTTGCGCCGGTCTCCGATGAGGAGCCCCCGTAATGGGGCTCTGTGAACCTGGTCAGGTCGGAAACGAAGCAGCCATAAGCAGTTCGTTCCAGGTGCGGTGGGCTTCTCATCGGTGACCGGCAGCGCCTCCTAACCGAATGGCGCATCCTATCCACGAGGGCCTACGGATTGCCCATGCCAGAGTCTGATGCCACGCTTGAGCCCGCGACGCCTTACGTCGTGGTGGCGCGCCGTTACCGGCCGCAAGGCTTCGGCGAATTGATCGGGCAGGAACACGTCTCGCAGGCACTTTCCAACGCCATCGCGACAAACCGAATCGGACACGCCTATTTATTCATCGGCGCACGGGGCACCGGAAAGACCTCAACCGCGCGTATCTTCGCCAAGGCGCTGAATTGTGTCCACGGCCCCACAGCCACGCCTTGCAATGAATGCGACATTTGCCGCAGCATCGGTGCGGGCAACGATGTTGACGTGTTGGAAATCGACGGCGCCAGCAACACGCGGAATCGACAATATCCGCGAATTGCGGCAGAACGCGAACGTGCGCCCCAGCCGGGCCCGCTTCAAGATCTACATCATCGATGAAGTCCACATGCTGAGCACGGCGGCATTCAACGGCTTGTTGAAGACGCTGGAGGAGCCGCCGGAGCATGTCAAGTTCATGTTCTGCACGACCGAAGCGAGGAAGATCCCCATCACGATCCTCTCCCGCTGCCAGCGATTCGACTTCGCCGGCATTTCCACGCGATCGATCTTCGACCGTTTGAGGCAGATAGTCGAGGCGGAAGGAGTCGAAGCCGAGGACGAGGCACTGGAAGTGCTCGCCCGGCGCGCGGCCGGCTCGATGCGAGACAGCCAGTCGCTCTTGGAGCAGCTTTTAGCCTTCGCTCCGGAGCGGATCACCGTGGCCGACGTTCACAACATGCTCGGCACCGCGGGCGACCAGCGGCTGGCGGCGATGGTCAAACACCTCGTCAATCGCGATGCGGCGTCCGCGCTGGGCGAGTTGGATGCGGCGGCCAGGGAAGGCGTTGACGTGGGCCAGTTGATCGAACAGCTTTTCGGCTTTTTCCGCGATTGCATGGTGGCGGCGGTCGGCTGCGCGTCCGATGCGTTTCTCTATGCGTCATCGTCCAGCAGCGGCGACGTGATCGACGCGGGCAAACAGTTGGGCCTGCAAACCATTCTGGCGGTGATGCAGATCCTCGACCAGACGCTTTCTCGCTTGCGCTATAGCACGCAGGCCACGAATCCTGGCCGAGTTGGCGCTGGTGCGAATCAGCAACCTAGAGGATCTTGAAGAGCTATCCGCGCTGATTGTTCAGTTGCGGGGAGCGGGGAGCAGGGAGCAGGGAGCAGGGAGTACAGTACAGAGATTTCCCGCGCAAGGCCAAGTTGTGTCATCCGCTGCGCCGAACACGCAAGCGAGTCTTTCCGCGCCGGCGACTGCAAAAAAAAAGTTTGAACCGGCTGCTGTCGCGGCCGCGCCGATGGGAGGTTTGCAAGGCGATGCCGACGATGATGATGACGCCGCAAACGACGCGAGCTTCGTCCTTGAATCGCATAACGCCGCCGAAACGTGGCGACGCGCGGTGGAGAAGGTTCCCGGCCTGGTTGCCGATCAGGCCAAGAAGTTCAGCCGCTTGGAGGTTTCCGGCATCAATCGGCTCACGATCCACTTTGCGCCCGAAGAATTCGATGTACAAGTTGGCCTGTCAGCGGCCAGATCAGGTGTCGCGTTTCGAGCGGGCGTTGCAGGACGTAACGGGGCAAGCGATCCGGATCGATTTCAAAATGCAAGAGGGTGCAGCGCCGGCGGCAGGAACTCAGACGACGGTCCGGCCGCCCGTGTCGCCGCACCAAAAGCTGATGGAAGCAGCGGCGCACCCGCTCGTCAGAGGCGCAAGCGAATTGTTTGGCGCAACGCCCACGGCAGTGGAAGAAGGATAACGACGATGTAAGATGGACCTCCGAGTCTGTCTTTCGTGAATCGACGGACTCGGAGGTCCATCCTACAAGAAATGATTAGCGAACTATGTTTCAAGGTATCGGGAATTTAACATCACTCTGGAAGCAAGCCGGCCAACTCGGAGGGCAATTGGAAAAGCTCGGCGAGGAGTTGCGCAAGCGCCATACCACCGGCATCTCCGGCGGCGGCATGGTGGAAGTCGAGATCAACGGCGCTGCTGGAAGTCCTCCGCTGCAAGCTCGATCCGCAACTCATGGCGCAGGGCGATCGCGAGCTGCTGGAGGACCTCGTGGTTGCTGCCGTAAACCAGGCTATCGGCAAGGCCAAGCAGCTTCATGCGGAAGCCCTCAAGGATTTGACCGGTGGTTTGCAGCTTCCCGGCATTCGCGAGGCGCTGGAAAAACTGAGCGGAGTGGGGCCACAGGAGGGATGACGGCATGGTTTCGATAGTAGGGTGCGTGGAGCACGGACGGATAGCGGAAATGGTGCGTTTCGCGAAGCCGTCGAAAGCGATTCCAGGCCCGATCCTCGCTTTGACGTCCGTGCGCAACACACCACTCGCTTTCGGCTTCCCTTCACGCACCCTACAGTTCCGGCCGAAGGAATCGTAATGTCTGAACTGACCCGCTCCGTCACCGAATTGATCGACGAATTCGCCAAGATGCCCGGCATCGGCAAGAAGTCGGCCGAGCGGCTGGCCTATCACGTCCTTCGCCTGAACCGCAACGAAGCCCTGGCGCTGGCGGACGCCATCCGCAACGTCAAGGAAAACGTCCGGTACTGCCGCAATTGCTATAATTTGGCGGAAGCAGGAAGAATGTGAGATTTGCCGCGATCCGGGCCGCAATCGCGAAGTCATTTGCGTGGTCGAGCAGCCGCGGGACCTGATGGCCCTGGAGCAAGCGGGCAGTCTATCGAGGGCTTGTATCACGTGCTGCTTGGGCCGAATTGCCCCGTTGGAAGGGATTGGGCCCGACCAATTGACGATCGACGCCCTGGTCAATCGGGTCCGCGGCGGCGACGGTTCAGAGGAAATCGATCATGGCCACCAACCCGACGGTGGAAGGCGACGGCACGGCCCTGTACATTTCCAACCTGTTGAGCGACTGTGCCGGTCGAGATCACGCGCTTGGCGCGTGGAATCACGACCGGCAGCGTGCTAGAATTTGCTAACAAGGAAATTCTGGCCGACGCCCTTGCGGGCCGGCAAACTTTTTAGCCGGTATGCTGGCAAATGCTTGTCATGTCCAGTAGGATGGACGTGCGGCTCGCTCCGGGGCAAAGCGACGGGCCAGGAGGTCCAGCCAAGAAAGAAATTGGATCCTGATCCATGCGACTTTCGTTCGGTCAAGAACTGCGGCTGGTGCAGAAGCAGGTGCTTGCGCCGCGGATGATCCAGTCGATGGAGATTCTGCAATTGCCGATCCTGGCTCTGGAGGAGCGGATCGAGCAGGAGATCGAGGAGAATCCGGTGCTCGATCTGCAGGAGGACGATCCCGACCTGCCCGCGGAGACCAGCGAGACTCGACGCCGAAGAATCGCCCGACGCGCCCACGCGAGGAAGAGCGGGAGCTGGTCATCGACGAGACCGACGACAACGAGGAAGACTTCGAGCGGCTGATGAAGATGGACGAGGAGTGGCCCGACCACTTCGAGGAGCATTCGCGTCCCTCGCGCAGCGCGAGATGGAAGAAGCCGGCGAACGCAAGCTGACGCGATGGCCAACATGGTCGCCCGGCCGCAATCGCTGCAAGATTATCTGCACGATCAGTTGGGCTGGTTCGAGATCGAGCCTCGTCCTGCGGGCGATGTGCGAGCGGATCATCTACAACCTCGACGCCAACGGCTATCTGCAAGGCGCGCCTGGAAGACCTGCTTGGGTCCGGACGGCCGGCAAGGACGACGTGGCCCTGGCGCAGCAGGCGCTGGCCGTGGTGCAAAAGCTCGACCCGCCCGGCGTGGCGGCCCGCGACCTGCGCGAGTGCCTGCTCTTGCAGCTCACGCCCGGCATGCCGCTACTACGAACAACTGCACGACGCTGATCACCAATCATCTGGAAGACCTGGAGCACAACCGCTTGCCGGTCATCAGCCGCCGCACCGGCTACTCGATCGAGCTGATCCAGCAGGCGCTGGCGGAGCTGCGGAAGCTGAATCTCCAAGCCGGGGGCCGAGTTCAACGACGCTCCGGTCCCGCCGGTCACGCCCGACGTGTTCGTCGAGCTAGGCGAGGACGGCAAGTACCAGGTGCGCCTGGAAGACGGCCGCACGCCGAGCCTGTTCATCAGCCCCTACTATCGCAAGCTCTTCGCCAGCGGGCAGACCAACGACGAGACCCGCGAGTACATCAAGCGGAAGATCAATTCGGCCCAGTGGCTGATCGACTCGATCGAGCAGCGGCGGAGCACGCTGACGCGCGTGGCGCAGGCGATCGTCGATCACCAGACGGAGTTTCTCAGCAAGGGCCCGGAGGCGATCGAGCCGCTGAAGATGCAGCAGATCGCCGACAAGGTGGGCGTCCACGTGACGACCGTCAGCCGGGCGGTGGACGACAAGTGGATCCAGACGCCCCGCGGCATCTTTCCCGCTGAAGCGGTTCTTCTGCGGCGGCACGGTCAGCGGCCGACGGCGAGGAAGTCGCCTGGGACACCGTCCGGCTGAAGCTGCAGGAGACTGATCGACAACGAGGACAAGCAGCATCCCCTGAGCGACGACCAGTTGGTCAAGGACCTGGCCAAGCACGGGCTGACGGTCGCCCGCCGCACGGTCACCAAGTATCGCAAGGCGATGAACATCCCCAGTTCGCGTCAGCGCCGCGACTGGACGAATCTCCCCGGCCCGCCGCCGGCGGATGAAAAGGATGAGGCGGAAGAATAGCTTCGATGCGAGAAGCCTTCCCAGAACATCCGTTTTGCGTCGGCAGGAAAACTATGACGGTCACCATATCAAACGAATTGGAAGCGGCCGTGCGGCGGAAGGCGGAGCAGCGGCATATTCCAGTAGAACACATGATTCGGGAAGCCCTCCAGTGGTATCTGCAAATTGACGCAGACCTCGTGGACGAATTGACTGCATGGCAAGAAGTCCGAGACGAAGCGGCGCTAGTCGTGGAAGGTAGTCCTTCGTGAATCTCGGCGCATGAAACGGTCAACATTTTCCTTCGTCGTTGTCTTATTCGCAGCCTCTGGCGTTGTCCAAGCGGCCCCCGCCGTCACGCTGACTGTACAAGCCGACAAGCCCGGCACGGCGATCAGCCCGACCATGTGGGGCGTTTTTTTCGAGGACATCAACTATGGCGCCGATGGCGGGCTCTATCCCGAGCGGGTGAAAAACGGCTCGTTCGAATTCCCCGATCCGCTAATGGGCTGGCGCGACACCAATGGCAGAGGTCGATCGGCGACGGTCCGCGAGTACGAGCCGAACGGCTCCAATAACCGCCACTATCTTCGCGTCGTCAATGCCGGCGGCGGGACGATCGGTCTTGCCAACAAAGGTTTCTTCGGCATGGGCATCGAGGCGGGCGCTGAATACACGCTTTCCCTGCTCGCCCGCGGAGTGAACAAAGATCGGTTGGAACTGAGATTTGAACTTGTGAGCCCCGACGGGCAGATACTTGCCGATGGCGCGTTAAGTGGCGTCGAAGACCTATGGAAGCGGCTCGAAACGGTCGTGAAGCCGGTCTACGGCGATCCGAAAGCCACCCTTCATTTGATCTTCAAGGGCAAGGGAGTCATCGACATCGACCTCGTTTCGCTCTACCCAAAGACGACATTCAAGAATCATGGCCTCCGCGCGGACATGGGCCAGATGCTCGCCGACTTGAAGCCCGGCTTCATGCGCTTCCCCGGCGGCTGCATCGTCGAGGGGCACACGCTCGCTAACCGCTATCAGTGGAAGACGACCATCGGCCCGGTCGCCGAGCGGAAACTGATCATGAACCGCTGGAACGACGAGTTCAAGCATCGGCCGTCGCCCGACTATTACCAGTCGTTCGGGCTGGGCTTCTTCGAGTATTTCCAACTTTGCGAAGACATCGGCACGGAGCCGCTGCCGATCCTCAATTGCGGCATGGCCTGCCAGTTCAATTCGGGCGAGCTTTGCCCGATGGACCAACTCGGCCCCTACATCCAGGACGCGCTGGACCTGATCGAGTTCGCCAACGGGCCGGCGACGAGCACGTGGGGCGCGAAGCGCGCGGCGATGGGCCATCCGCGGCCGTTCAACATGAAGTTGCTCGGCGTCGGCAACGAGCAATGGCTCCAGCAGTACTTCGACCGCTACGTTCCTTTCGCCAAGGCGATCAAGGCGAAGCACCCGGAAATCCGGCTCGTCTCAAGCGCCGGTCCCGGGCCGGACGACGACAAGTTCCACTTTGCCTGGCCGAAGCTGCGCGCCCTGCACGCCGACATCGTGGACGAACATTGCTACGCGCAGCCTGACTGGTTCCTCGACAACACGACGCGCTACGACGGCTACGACCGAAACGGCCCGAAGGTTTTCATGGGCGAGTACGCGGCGCAGAGCGACAAGGTGGTGAGCGTGAACAACCGGAACAACTGGAAGTGCGCGCTCGCCGAGGCCGCCTACATGACCGGCCTGGAGCGCAACGCCGGCGTGGTCGTGATGGCGTCCTACGCGCCGCTTTTCGGCAACGAGGTGGGCTGGCAATGGCGGCCGAACCTGATCTGGTGCGACAGCTTGCGCAGCTATGGCACGCCCAGCTACTACGTGCAGCAGCTTTTCAGCCGCAACCGGGGTGACCACGTGCTGCCGTTGCAATTGGGTGGCGACTTGCCGATGGCGAATGGGAACCCTCGCTTGTACGCCACGGCCGCGCTCGATGAAAAGGCACGCGAGATCATACTCAAAGTGGTCAACGCATCGAACGCGCCGGTCGAAACGGCGATCGAACTTGATGGCGCGAAGATCGCCGGCGGAAAGGCGACGGTCGCACTTCTTACCGGCGTGCTGGCGGACGAGAACTCCTCCGCCGAGCCGAAGAAAGTCGCTCCGGCCACGACGCCCCTGACGATTCCCGCGCCGCGGTTTGACCACACTTTCAAGCCGCATTCAATGACGGTACTACGAGTGCCTGCCGGGCGATAAGCAATATACCGATGCCGGAACTTCCGTGGTATGCAACTGTAGTGGATGGCGTATATAATGAATCAAATAGATTTACAGTCCCTTCGTTGAGGATTTCATGACGCTGAACATCGAACTTCCGCCGGACGTGGAGTCTTCGCTACAGCGCCTCGCGGCGGCGACCGGCGAGAGCGTGGACGTTTTCGTCGTGCAGGCAGTAAGGGAAAAGATCGGACGGGCCGCGACGTTTCAAGAGATCTGTGCTCCCTTTGCCGAGGCGGTACAAGCCTCCGAGATTACCGAGGAGGAGTTCAACCGTTTCTTTGAGAGGTCGCGAGAGGAGAATTGGCAGCACAAGCAGGGACTCGCTTAATGACGCCGCTTGCGGTCTTTGACTGCATATAAAGTATCTGGTTACTCGAGACAATGATCTTCTCGATTTGATGAAAGACGATAGCTTTCGCGGCGGTATCCGGACTTAGCCATTATCGAACCGGTTACATTTCTGCGGTACATCGCCGGCATTGCACAGCAGTAGCAGCAGCCTCGGAATGTCTTAACTAAGACCCCCGCGGAAGGCAAAACGGGGCTTGGAGGCCCTCGTTCGTATGGTAAAATGAACGCGGAGACCGGTTTGTGTGTCTTATGATCGGATGGGTGGCAGAGTGGTCTAATGCGACGGTCTTGAAAACCGTAGTGGGCGAAAGTCCACCGGGGGTTCGAATCCCTCCCCATCCGCTTTCGATTGCCGATTCTAGCGCGGTGCTTCCGGCTAAAGCCGGGACTCCAGCGCTTACTTCTCCGACATGCATCGATACACGCGCGCGTCGTCCAGCCCGATGGTCTCTACGATTTCGGACTTCGGGGCGTCGGCGATGAACGATCGAACCACTTCGCCGCGGGCGTCCGGCTTTTGCGCGGCGGCCAGATCCGTGAATTTCACTAGCCGGTAGCGCTTGCCGCGCTCCAGGTTCTCCGCGGTGACCCGCAATTCGACTTGCTTGTCCCCCATGCGGCGAATCTGCACCCTCGCGGGCTTGAGACCGACGGGCGCCGATTTCGTTTTCAAGTCGGTAATCGAATAGCCGAAGAAAGTATTGATGCCGTTTATCAGCGACATGCCCTTCTCCTTCGACGACAGCAGGGCTATGCTCCGCAATTCCTGTTTTCCCCACGTCGTATTGAGCGTCAGAGAATCCTCGGTGCAGCCGGTCGCCAGGACGAAATGATCGACGTTCGATTCGGGGTGCCCGGTAGGATAGATTTTCACGCCCAGCAGGACCGGATGGCCGGCGGCAAGCTCGCCGCGCACCCATTTTACGAAGGGTTGCAGGCCGACGTTCTGGCACGCCTTATACTCCATTCCCAGGCCGTTCATTGCCGCGGCGATGTCTTCTTCATAGAGGTCGGGGTGCGCCGGCTTGCCGGCCCGATTGATGGCCTTTTGGGAGACGTATGCGCCGTAGTAGGCTAGCGCCATTTGGATCGACGATTCTCCGCACCAGCCTTCCTTGGGCCTTCGCTTTTCCTGCCCGATGTTGTGGATGTCCAAGCGAATCTCGCCACTGGATGGCATCGGGACGGCCGACATCGCACGCTTTTGCAGGGCGAAAGAGCCTGCCGTCAGCAATTGGGTAAAGAGCAGTACGCCTCGTATCGTCGCAGTCATTTTTTGCCTCGGTCGTATATCTGCCGCGGCCGGCTAATCAATGCGATGCGGGAAAAACTCGGAAGATAGCCCGGCATTCGCAAGTCGGCGGCGTTTGGTTTTGTGCATGTCTGTAGCCAGCTCAATCGGAAACCATTATACTATCGAAAGTTGGTCGATTTTGCCGAATAATCATTGATTCGCTTGCTGCTTTGTGCAGCGTCATCCGGACCCGCAACCGTCAAGGACGATCCAATCATGGGATTTCTCTCAGGCCCCGTCAGCTTTCAGTGCTTTCAGATCGAAGGCGATGCGCCGTCGCAATTTGGCACGGCGGAAATCAAAATCCTGGAAAAGTATGCCATCAACAAGATCGTGGCATCGGCCGAGGAGCCGGACGTTGGGTTCTTGGGCGGCGGTCATTTGCTCGATCTCAGTTTCAGTCTGGAAAAGAACGTCATCGGCGACGCGCTGCACTGCGGCATCCGCATCGATACACACCAGATTCCCGCGGCCGTGAAGAAGGCTTGGCTGCAATTGGAACTGGCGGCGCTTGCGACCGACAATCCCGGCGGCCGGCCGACAAAGGCCCAGCGGCAGGAGGCCCGCGAGGCCGTCGAGGCCCGCTGCGAGGAAGAGATTAAATCCGACCGCTTCCTCCGCATGGCGCAGTTCCCGGTGCTTTGGGACGCGCGGCACGGCCTGCTCTACTTTGGCGGCGGCAGCGCGACGGCGGCCGAGCTTTGCTGCGATTTGTTCACGCAAGCATTCAAAATGGAACTGTCGCCCATGACCGCCAGCCGCCGCGCGGCGAATTGGGCCGCGGAGACTAAACATCGCAAGGCACTCGAGCAGACGATTCCCTCGGCGTTCCACTCGGGCAACGCGACGGCCGAGATATCCTGGTGGAACCAGCAAGAAGGCAATTGGGATTTTCTCGGCAATGAGTTCCTGCTTTGGCTCTGGTGGCGCTGGGAGCATGTTTCCGACACGATCGACTTGACGGACGGGTCCGAGGTGACTGGCATGTTTGCCCGGACACTCAGTTTGCAGTGCCCGCGCGACGAGTCGGGCAAGGAAACGATCTCCGCCGACGGCCCGACCGGACTGCCCGAAGCGATGCAGGCGATTCGCAGCGGCAAGCTGCCGCGGAAGGCGGGCATGACGCTCGTCCGCAACGGCGAACAGTATGATCTGGCGATCCAGCCGGAAAGCTTTATGATCGGCGGTGCGAAGATCCAGGTGGAAAACGCGGCGGAAGGCCGCGGCGTGGTCGAAGACCGCATCGAGAGCGTGCGGAACCTGCACGAGACGGTTGATCTGTTGTTTCGGGCGTTTTGCGAACAGCGCGTGGGCAAGAATTGGCACGGCGAGCTGGCGCAGATCGGGCAGTGGTTGAAGACGGGGACGGCGCGGAGGAAGAACCCGGCGGCGTGAGGGTGCGGAGTGCTCAGTACTCAGTACACAGTAGTGAGCACAGCGAGGTAAGCCATGCACTGTGTACTCTGTACTGCGTACTTTTTCTCGAGGCGTAATCTTTTATCAGGGGATACCTAATGTCCGCACCGTGCATTTCGGTTGTAGGATGCCTTATCATCCTGCTGAGTACGAGTCGAATGATTGCCGCGGAACCAAAGCCAGCGGCCGAATTCGCTGCTACGGTTAAGGCATTGCGCGATCGCGGGATCGCTGTGAAGCTCGACGAACATGGGATGCCAATCGTGGTTGATGCTTCAAGGCCAAGTTGACCGATGCGGACTTCGATAACATCGCCGCCCTGACAATCTCCGAGCAGTCAAGCTGACCGGGCAAACCATGAATGGCGACCGGCTGAAGAAACTAGCGTCGCTGGCGAGTCTGAAATCGCATTGGGCTCGATGAGACCGGCATCACATGGCGAAGACTTGATGAAGTTGGGACCGCTACCGGGACTCGAAGAGCTTCTTTTGGCAAAAACGGGGATCAATGATTGCGCCTGTCAAGCCATTGAGCATTTCGCAAGCTTCGTCGCCTTCGGATCGCCGAGACAAAAATCACGAACGTGATTACCGCTGCGTTTACAATCTTGGAAGGCACTTGAGGATCTCGATGTCAGTCGGACTGCGACGTTGGCGACGAAGGCATGGAAGCATTTGCAAGCTGCCGAAGCTGGTGAAACTCAACTCTATATACGACCAAGGTCACCGACGCGGGCCTGGAACCGTTGAAATCGTTGCCGGCGTTGAAATGGCTTAATCTCGACAAGACGGCCGTTTCCGACGCCGGCCTGCCGAAGCTGAAAGGCCTGACGAATCTCGAGTTTCTGCATCTTGGCCGAACGAACGTGACGGACGCCGGGCTAGCCAACCTCGCCAGCTTGACGAAGCTCAAGGAACTGCACTTGACGCATACACGCGTTACGCCGACGGGAGTGCTACAATTGAAGCAGTCGCTGCCCGGCTGCAAGATTGTGGACAAGTAGGTTGGGACCAGCGAGTGTAAGCGATCGCCGGGCCACCAAAGGAGCACGTTAAATCAATCGCATGGTGGGCCTGCGCTCGTTGGTACTCGCCTGTCTCACCCTACCAACAATAACCATGCCAATACCTCGTTTGATTCTCGTCGGTGGTTTTCTCGGCGCCGGCAAGACGACGCTGCTTGCCCAGGCCGCGGTGCGGTTGTCGAAGCTCGGCAAGCGCGTCGGGCTGGTAGCCAACGACCAGGCCGCCGATTTGGTCGATACGGAAGTTCTCCGCGTCGCCGGCGCATGGGTGGAGGAGGTCGCCGGAGGCTGCTTTTGCTGTCGCTTTCCCGAAATGGTTGCCGCCTTGACCCGCCTGGCTGAGCGCGACGGGGCAGAAATTCTGCTGGGCGAGCCGGTAGGAAGCTGCACCGACCTGGCGGCCACCGTCATGCACCCGCTGCGGCACTTGCATAGTACACAGTTCGACCTCGCGCCGCTCAGCGTGCTCGTCGATGGCAAGCAGGTGCGCACCTTAGCGCGGCTGCGGAAGGACGCGGAGGACGGGACGCAACGGTTCCCCGACAACGTGCTCTATATCTACGAGAAGCAGCTCGAAGAAGCCGATCTGATTGTGCTCAACAAGGCCGATCGCCTGACTGCTGCCGAGTTGGTTGACCTGGAGGCGTCGCTTTCCGAGCGTTTTCCGGATAAGCCCGTCATGGCGATTTCGGCACAGTCGGGCGACGGCGTCGAGGCCTGGCTCGAATACGTCCTGCGTTCGGAATCCGCCGCGCCGCGCGTCGTCGAAGTCGATTACGATACTTATGCCGCGGGCGAGGCGGCCCTGGGCTGGCTCAATGCGTCGGTCGAATTGCGTGCCGAAAACTCCGCGGACTGGCGGAAGTTCGCCGAAGATTTGCTGGCGGAGATTCGCGCGGCGCTCTTGGCCCGAGCGGCCGAGATCGCGCATCTGAAGCTGGTCATCCGCCACGGCGACGAGACCGTGACCGGCAACGTGACGAGCAACTACGGACCTGTTTCGCTTCTCGGCACGTTGTCTCAGGCCGGGGGGGAGGCAACGATGCGATTGAATGCGCGGGTCCATATCGCGCCGGAGGAACTCAACGCGATTTGTGTGGACGCCTTGCGTGATACTTGCACGGCATCCGGCATAAGCTGGCGGATCGCTGCGCTGCGGAGTCTTAGTCCCGCTCGGCCCGTGCCCGCGCATCGGTATGCGTAGGTCCCTTCTGCCGGAAGGGACTAATGCGGCCAAGAGTAACGGAAGAATAAGACTTTTCCCGCTGGTCCGCACGTATTAGTCCCGCTCGGCAAGCAGGACCTACAGCAGCCCATAATCGCCGAGCGACGTTCGCAGCTTCTCCTGCTCTGCCGCCGTAAGCCGGGTGAGCGGCATGCGCAGGTCGCCGGTGTCGCGGCCGAGCAGTTGCATCGCGGCCTTGATGGGGATCGGATTGGTGGACAGGCCCAGCATGTCGCGGCACAGGGGGAAGAGCTTGTGATGCAGGCACCGAGCCTCGGCCAGATTGCCGCGACTCGAAGGCCCGCAACATGGCGATCACGTCCTTGGGAACGATGTTGCCGACGACCGAGACGACGCCGCGGCCGCCGATCGCCATCAACGGCAGCGTCAGGCTGTCGTCGCCGCTCAAGAGCGTCAGGTCGGTCATGGCGATGATTTGCGAGGCCTGGTCCATCGAGCCGGTGGCCTCCTTGACCATCGTGATGTTCGGCACGTCGGCCATGCGGACGATCGTCTCGGGCTCGATGTTCTTGCCGGTGCGGCCGGGGATGTTGTAGACGCAGATCGGAATGTCGACCGCCTCGGCCAGGGCCTTGAAGTGCTGATAGAAGCCTTCCTGGGTCGGCTTGTTGTAGTAGGGGGCGACGACCAGGGCCGCGTCGGCCCCGCGCTTGGCGGCCCAGCGGGTGAGCCGCAGGGCCTCCTCGGTGCTGTTGGAGCCGGTGCCCGCCATGACCTTGATGCGGCCGGCCGCCGCCTCGACCACGGAAGCGATCACCCGCTCGTGCTCCGGGTGCGAGAGCGTGGGACATTCGCCGGTCGTGCCCACCGGGCAGACGCATGTCGTGCCCGCCGCGATCTGGAACTCGACGTTCCGCTGCAGGGTCTCGATATCGACCTGGCCGTCGCGGAACGGGGTAATCATGGCCACGGTCAGGCCGGAGAAATCTTCACTACGAGTGGGCATGGGGCGTTAGGAGTGGGGAGTGGGGAGTGGGAAGTGGGGAGCTTGAACTCAGGACTCAAGCCTCCCAGCGGCCGAATTACAGGATGGTTAGCACGCGCACCATGATACGGCATCGGCGGGGGACTGGCAAGGAACTCCGCCGAAACGGATTTGATTCGCCGCCAGAGGCTTGACTGGGCGATGTTCGACCGTGAAAATGTTGTGATACTCGGCCGAATGTTCGCGGTCGAATGCTTGTTATGCCGATGAACCAGTTTCTCCAGAACGAAGTCGCAAAGTTTCGGGCTTGGGCGCCATCCCGTGAGGGAACCTCCGGTGAGTGGGAATGCGACTATAGCGATTGGGCAAGCCTCACCCAAGCCGCCGAGGAGACAATGCGTCAAGCTGCAACTTCAGTGATCGACGATATTGATGCGGACAACCTGCTTTACACGATCGCCCGGGACAATGAGATCGAGGATCTCAGACGACAACTCATTCGCTACCCAGAACTCTTGCGCGCTCTGGCAATTCGTGCGGTAAGCTACCATGACTCGGCGGCGCGGTGGCAAATAGTAGTTTCGGTTCACGAAGCCGACCTTGCTGACGCTGCCGACCTCATTCGTCCGTATTTGAGTGACGCGGACGAGTATGTCCGCAGAAGAAGTCTTCTTGCCATTGCGTCCCACTCCCCCGCGGAGGCAGAGGCCATAGCGACCCACGACCTGAAGGCCCGATTTGAGTATACGCGCATTGCAGCCCTTCACGTTTTAGCTGTAGTCAGGTCGCCGTTCTTGAGATCAACACTTGAGCACTACCTAAGCGACCCCAATGAATATGTACGCAACTGCGCTAAAAAACTGCTCTCGGAATCTACCACCGCATAACCAGAGCGCTACAGTACAACAGCGTAGCTCATCGGACTTGACTGGTCCATTCCCGACCGTGAAAATGTTGGGATCCTCGGCCACATTCTCGCGGTCGAAGACCTGTTCCGCGACGGCGACGCGCTTCCATGAACGACGACGAATTCATTCAGCAGTTTGAGGCTTGTTCGTTTCCTTTCGACCAGTGGCATCACCGAGCCCACGTGAAGCTCGCGTACCTCTACCTGATTCGCCACGGCTTTGATGCGGCTTTGCTGAAGCTCCGCGAGGGAATCCGGGCTTATAACGCCGCCAACAACCTCTCGGATGAGCCGACCAGCGGCTACCACGAGACGATCACGCAGTTTTGGCTGCGCATCGTCGAGATGACGGTCCAGCAGTATGGCCAGCTACCGACTGCCGATGAGTTTTTCGATTTCCACCCGCAACTCAGCCAAAAGAAGAATCATCGTCTCTTTTACTCGCCCGGCTTATTCATGTCGCCCCAGGCGAAACGCGAGTTTGTCGAGCCGGACCTTACGAATCTTCCTAGGGCGACTAAGGCAAACGACGTTACCTAACCGCGCTAGAGCGGTCCGGCTCTGCGGTCGCGGCGGCGGCCGGAGGAGATTTCGCAATGAGTGCATCCGCATGCCGCAGCGGACTTGACTGGCCTTTCCTCGACCGCGAAAATGCTTCGATACTCGGCCGCATTTTCGCGGTCGAACGCCTGCTGGGCGGCTGAGGGGCCTGCCGTGGATGACCGAAGCGAAATCGAATCGCAACTTTGGGGCGTGACGAATGAGCTGAGTAGTGAACTCATTACGCTCACGCCAGAGTTTATGCACGAAATCCAGTTCGAGATCGTCTCCACAGATGACGGCGGAGCCGACATCGGGTTGATGGAAATTCTTCCGGAAGTGAAATATGTGACGCTCAGTCCTCTCGTTTACGATTGCTGTTCCAAGTATCTGCCGCTGGTCAAGCGGTATGCACCAGGCTGGCGACGTTCGTTAATCACTCTTCGCGAAACCGACGGCGTTTGGAATGCGAAAGTAACCTTCGAGTATGAGTAGCTGTCGTCAGAATGTCACGCAAAGACGCCAAGGCGCAAAAGTTTTTTCTTTGCGCCTTTGCGTGGGACTTTCTTGTTTTGATGGGCTCCCCTGGTGCCCGGCGAGAGTGCGCGGGTACGCGGCCGATTGGCGACGATCGCCGCACGAGAATCGT
Source organism: uncultured Planctomycetia bacterium (assembly GCA_963707295.1). Classification (GTDB taxonomy): domain Bacteria; phylum Planctomycetota; class Planctomycetia; order Pirellulales; family Thermoguttaceae; genus JANXQG01. Next base: position 392,984 of record CAVPPL010000004.1, on the reverse strand, counting down.
CATGGCGACTCGGCGTCCCGCTGCTCGCTGGCGAGCCGTCGCTCTGCTTCGTGCCTGCGCTCGGTCGCTTCAATCATTTCCTGAAAGACCGGATCGCCGCGGAACATGCCGACGGTCTCTTCCCATTCGTCGTCTGCCGGACCAGCCGCGTCTGAGTGCGCGTCGCAAAGTTTCGCCATCTGCTGTTCAAGCCGCTCGACGCGGTTTTCGAGAGTCTGGTTGGCCATATTCTCACCTCGCCTCACTCCTTGATATTCTACGCGACAAAAACTCGTTTCGCAACCGCTTGTCACTTCCGGTCAATCGCTCTATGACTCGACTAACCTCTTCATCTCTCTTACCGCCTGCTCAAACCCCACCATCAGCGCCCGCGCGACGATGCTGTGGCCGATGTTCAGCTCGTGCATGTCTTCGATGGTGGCCACGGGCCTGACATTATGATACGTAAGTCCGTGACCAGCGTGAAGTGCCATGCCGGCCTGACGGATGAGCCGCCCGGCATTCACGAGTTTTTCCAATTCGGCCGCCTTCTCCATGCCGCGTTTGGCAAGGCGTATTGACCCGTGTGCATTTCTACGGCGTCGGCGTTGAGCGCGGCGGCTAAGTCGAGCTGCCGCGGATCGGGATCGAGGAAGAGACTCACGGAAATGCCCGCGTCGGCTAATTGTCGGGCAATGTCCGCCGTTCTCTGCCTCTGGCCGGCAATGTCGAGGCCGCCTTCGGTCGTGATTTCCTCTCGCTTCTCCGGCACGAGCGTCACCTGATCGGGCTTGACCTCGCAGGCGATTTTGAGGACGCCCGGATCGCAGGCCATCTCCAGGTTGAGCTTGACGGTGACCGTCTCGCGCAAGATGCGGAGGTCGCGATCCTGAATATGGCGGCGGTCTTCGCGGAGGTGAAGCGTGATGCAATCCGCGCCGCCCAGTTCGGCCAGCGCGGCCGCCCAGAGTGGGTCGGGCTCAAAGTCCGCCGCGCCTGGCGGACTGTGGCTACGTGGTCGATGTTGACGCCGAGTTCGGGCATGGTATTTCTTTGTAGGGTGGGCCGAGCGACGCGAGTCCCACCACAACACTCGCTGCAATGGTGGGACTCGTTTCACTCGGCCCACCCTACAAGTTTTACGGGATAAACTCCGCATCCGCCGGAATCGCCTCCAAAAACCGCGCCAGCAGGTCCGCGGTGTGGTCGATGTCATCCAGCGAGATCATCTCCACCGGGCTGTGCATGTAACGATTGGGAATGCTCACCAGCCCGGCCGCCACGCCCGCGCGGTTGACCTGGATCGCGTTGGCGTCGGTGGGCGTTGCCCGGCCGGAGGCGCCCAGTTGATAGGGAATGTTGTTCGCGTGTGCCGCATCCAATAGCCGCCGCACGACCTTGTGGTTCATGTTTGGCCCGCGATAAACGACCGGTCCCCCGCCGAGGCGGATATCGCCTTCTTCCTTCTTCTCGATCGTCGGGCAGTCGGTGGCGTGCGTCACGTCGACGGCAATGCCTACGTGCGGATCGACGCTGAAGGAGCTGGTCTGCGCGCCGCGGAGTCCGACCTCCTCTTGCACGGTCGAGACGGCGTAGGCGGCAACTCTCAGTTTGCTCTTATCGGCCCGTCGCAGGGCTTCCATGACGACCCACATCCCCGTTTTGTCGTCCATCGCGGCCGAAATCGCGCGGCCGTTGAGCAGCTCCTGATAGCGGAGTTCGAGAGTGATCGGATCGCCCACGCGCACGACTTGCTGGGCCTCGTCCTTGTTCTTCGCGCCGATGTCCAACCAAAGGTCCTTGATCTTCGGGACCTGCTTCCGCTCCTCTTCGTTCAACAGATGGATCGGCTTGCGGGCGATGATGCCGAGCACGGGGCCGCTCATGCCCCAGACCGTCAGCCGCTGGCCGATAAGCACTTGCGGGTCCCAGCCGCCGATCGTGGAGACGTGAATGAATCCCTCGTCGTCGATGTATTGCACGATCAGGCCGATCTGGTCGGCGTGCCCGGCGAACATCACCCGCAGCGGGGCTCCGGGATTCCGCACGGCAATCACGTTGCCGTGCACGTCCGTCCGCATTTCGTCGGCAAACGAGGCTGCATAATCGCGGACCAATTCCTGGACCGGCGTCTCATAGCCCGAAGGACTGGGCGTGGCCAGAATCTGCTTGAAGAAATCGAGTGCTTTGGGCTCAATGCTCATGAAGAGGAATCCTGACGGTGTACGAAACTAAAATGACGGCAACCTGACTGGGTCGGGCGACGGGAAACCCTAAAGTATGCCGTTTTTTGCAAATTCCGCAACTACCCCTCCGACACTGGCGACTTCCGCCGAATCGCTTGACGCAACGCGGCTGCCGCCGTAACATGGCCGCTGGTTTCATTCAATAAGCTATTGGTGCAATGTCAAAATCGACCGCGAAAGTAGCCATTATCGGGTTCGGCACGATCGGATCGGGCGTGGCGCGGCTGTTGCTCGAACAGCCGGAGCGGATTTCCCGCCAGGCGGGCCGAAAAGTCGAACTGGTGCGGATTGTCGATCCCGACATCACGCGTCCGCGCAATATCGCGCCTCCGCCGGGGCTGTTGACCACTGACTTGTCATCGGTCTTGAACGATCCGGAGATCGAAGTCGTCGTGCAGCTGATCGGCGGCCTGGAGCCCGACCGCACGATCATGCTCAAGCTGCTGGAAAGCGGCAAGGACATCGTCACGGCCAACAAGGCGGTGCTGGCCGAGCACGGCCGGGAGCTTTTCGATCGTCGCGCGGAGCTTGGGGCGGACGATCGCCTTCGAGGCGGCCGTGGGCGGCGGCATTCCCATCATCGCGGCCATCAACCAATCGCTCGTCGCGAACCAGATCCAGTCGATTCACGGGATCCTCAACGGCACGAGCAACTTCATCCTCTCGCAGATGGAGGACCTGGGCAAGACTTACGCCGACGCCCTGGCCGAGGCCCAGCAGCTGGGCTATGCCGAGGCCAATCCGGCGATGGACGTCAACGGCAGCGACGCCGCGCAGAAACTGGCGATCTTGGCCCACCTGGCATTCGGCGCCGGGTCGATTGGAAAGCCATTCCGCGGACCGGCATCGACATGGTCGATGTGGCCGACATGCGCTACGCCCGTGAATTGGGCTACAGCATCAAGCTGCTGGCGGTGGCCGAACTGGTGCCCGACGGGCTGGAGTTGCACGTTTCGCCCACGCTGGTGCGGCGGCGTTCGACGCTGGCCCAGGTGGACGGGGCGTACAACGCCATCCGGATCGTGGGCGACGCCGTGGGCCGCGTCTTCCTCCACGGGCTTGGCGCGGGTCAAATGCCCACCGCCTCGGCGTGCGTGGCCGACCTGATCGATACGCTCTTGGGCCGCGCGGCGATCACCTTCCGCACGCTCAAGCTTTGGTCGGACGAACGCCGGGCGGCGGCCGCGGTTCGCGATCCGGCCAACGTTCCCGGCCGGTTCTACCTGCGTTTCAACGTCGACGACCGGCCCGGCGTGATGGCCGACATCGCCGGCATCCTCGGCCGCCACAAGATTTCGATCGCCTCGGTGATCCAGCACGAGACGGCCGAGGAGGCCGGCGGATGTCGTGCCGCTGGTGATCATGACGCACACCACCACGGAAGGCGCCGTTCGGGGTGCCTTGAAGGCAATCACGAGTTTGCCGGCGGTGCAACCGGGCAGCGTGCGGCTGAGGGTGAGGGAGTAGAGTGGGATCAGATTGCGCAAGCAGACGCAGGCCCACCGATGGAGCGTAGAATGCAATCATGGTGGGCCTGCACTCGTTACACTCGCTTGTCCCACCGTACAGTTAAACCATGAAATACGCCATCATCATTCCCGACGGCTGTGCCGACGAACCGCAGGATTCGCTGGGCGGCAAGACGCCGCTGCAGGCGGCCCGGCTGCCGGCGATGGACGCCGTGGCCAGGCCGGGCGTGGTCGGCCGCGGAAATCATACACCGGCGTCACTGCCGGCCGGCTCCGACACGGCCAACCTGAGCCTGCTGGGCTATGACCCGCTGCACTACTTCACCGGCCGCGCCCCGCTGGAAGCCGCCGCGCAGGGCATCGAGCTTGGGCCGGGCGATTGGGCCGTCCGCTGCAACCTGGTCACGATCGAAGACCAGATCATGCGGGACTTCACCGCCGGGCATGTCTCCACCGAGGAGGCCACCGCTTTGCTGGCGTCGCTCCAAGAGAAGACCGGCAGCGCGAAGTTGCGTTTCCTGCCGGGCGTCAGCTATCGCAATTTACTGCTCGTCCACTCGGCTGCCTTCACCTCGGACACCCGCACCACTGCCGCCGCACGACCTCACCGATCAGTGCATCGCCGACGACTATCCGCGCGGGCCGGGCAGCAGTCTTCTGGTCGAATTGATGAGCGCCAGCGAGGAAGTCTTCGCCGACCATCCCGTCAACCAGGCACGGCGGAAGGCCGGCAAGCCGCCGGCAACGAACGTCTGGCTTTGGGGCCAAGGCAGCGCGCCGCAGCTGGAGCCGTTCGAGAAGCTTTACGGCGTACGCGGGGCGATGATTACCGCGGTCGATCTCTTGCGCGGGCTGGCCCATTTGATCGGCTGGCAGCGGATCGACGTGCCCGGCGCGACCGGCTATCTCGACACCGACTACGCGGCCAAGGGCCGGGCGGCTGTCGAGGCGCTGCGCGAACTACGACCTGGTTTGCGTTCACGTCGAGGCGACCGACGAGGCCTCGCACGAAGGCCGCGCCGATGCAAAGATCGAGGCATTGGAACAGATCGACCGGCACATCGTCGGGCCGGTGTTCGCGGCCTTGCAGGGCTATCCAGACTGGCGGATCATGGTTTCGCCGGACCACCCCACGCCATTACGGACCAAGACGCACAGCCACGGCGACGTGCCGATCGCGATCGCGGGCAGCGGCGTTGAGAGGGATGAGTTCGCGTCCTACGACGATCCGACGGCGGCCCGTTCCAACCTCTACTTTCCCGAAGGCTGGAAAGTAATGGGGCATTTTGTCGGGAATCAATAAAGCTCCAAAATATGCTCGCCATTGTGGGCTGGATTGCCGATCAATCGCTGTCCTTGTGGATCGACCACGAAGTCGAGCAACTCCAGCGGCACTTGGCCAATCAACGTCGGCACTTCGTCCGGCACCTCCATGACGTTGACCGTGCAGGAGCGTTCGTGAATCGTCAGACGAACGGCCTGATACATGTCCACCATGTGCGTGCCGCGTGTTGACCGTGCGCGTCGCTCATAGACCTTTTTTAAGCCGAGCTGCGCGATCAGGCGCGTTGGCAAGGCAAGTCGCCGTTGCGCCGGTATCGACTAGCGCGTTGCTCACGACAATCCGTCGTACCTGGTCGGCAGGCCGGCTGCCTCGATCAACTTCGCCGAGGTCCAAGAGGTTTTCGATGGTTGCAGTCGCGAATACTCGCCCCATTTCCGTCTCCATAATGGTAACCTCCTTATAATCCAGGCCCCGTTGGACGCTCGGTTATTATACCATCGACTGGCAACGAGCTGCAGCGATTCAATAGCGTATGGCAAGTTATTGGGGCAGGCGAGGTCTCGGGCGGGCCGTTAGATCGCCACGCGCGGCTATCTCGACCCCGTCGCCGCGCCGCGGTGCTTGCCCTGGCCCTCCTCCTTGCCGAAAAGCTGCCCCCGCCCGACCTGGTCCTGCGAGAAGGGAACGGCCTCGCCGTCGGCCTCGCTCCAGCGGCCGGAGCGGGCGATGGCGATATGCTGGCGCGGTGCCAGTATACCTTTGCCGCGGCCGTACCGCGATGAGGTATAATGCCGCTTTATTAATCGGCCAGATGTCTTCGCCATGTCAACCCATCGATTTGCCACTTTGGTCATTGCTCTAGCCTGCCTGTCCCCGCTGTGCGCTAAAGCCGCGGAGCCCGTGTCAACGATTGTCTTCGCCGCAGGCGAGAATGGATACACGTCGATCCGTATTCCTTCGTTGCTCGTCATGCGCCGCGGCACGCTGCTGGCGTTCGCCGAAGGCCGCGCGGCGAACGCCGACCAGGCCGCCAACCACATCATCTTGAAGCGCAGCACGGACAACGGCCGCACCTGGGGACCGCTCCAGGTGATCGCCCGCGACGGAAAGAACTCGCTCAACAATCCGTGCGCGGTCGAGGATCTGCCCGGCGGCCGGATTCTGCTGATGGTACAGTCCTATCCCGAGGGTCGAAAGGAATTCAACGGCCGCCTCAAGCCGGGAATCGAGGGCATAGACATTGAACGGAACTACGTGATCACCAGCGACGATGACGGCGCTACGTGGACCGGACTGAAGGATGTAACGGAGACGACTAAAGCGGGCGACGCGATCACCATCGCCAGTGGTCCTGGCATCGGCATCCAATTGAAACGCGGCCAGCACCAAGGCCGCCTCGTCGTGCCGCACAATCAGCGCGTGGGACCGTTTTGGGACGTGCGAGCGGTCTTCAGCGACGATCATGGGGCTTCGTGGAAGATGGAGAGAACGCGCGCCCGGCGCTTGCGCCGTCAATGCCAAAGGCCGCGCGATGAGCATGGTCAACGAAGTACAGATGGTTGAGTTGGAAGACGGCTCCCTTCGGATGAACAGCCGCCGGGCGGACGACAAGCCATACCGCAAGACGGCCGTCAGCCGCGATGGCGGCCAAACGTGGAGCAATGTCGAACAGGTCGAGCAACTGCCCGACCCGGCCTGCATGGGCTCAATCTTGCGGTACGGTTTCGCCGCGGGCGGGAGCAAGGGCCGGATCATCTATTCCGGACCGCGCGCCCCGGGCGGACGAATGGAACCATCTACGCGAGCTATGATGACGGCCGCACCTGGCCGCTCAGCAAGCAGCTATGTCCGGGACCTTTCGCCTACTCGTGTCTCGCACGGCTCAAGGACGGAGCGATTGGAATCCTTTACGAAACGGGCAAGAGCAAACCCTACGAGACCGTGACGTTCTCAACGTTTTCGTTGGAATGGCTAGAGAAATAGGTCCATCCGGCGATTGGATTTACGTGACTTTCGCGGAGCCCATCGGCGGCGACAATCCATTTTCGACATGTTGCGCTGCCGCAGCGGCATGGCGCCGCGTGTTCGGCGGGCCAGGCGTAGTCGATCGTCATTTCTTCGCCCGGCGCGATTTCCGCATCCACCGTCAGCCAGAGTTCGCCCGCGCACTTGCCATCGTCCTGCTCGATCTCGTACTCCTGCAAGCTGCAATTCGGCTGGCAACTGTGATTCAAGAAGCGAAACGGGGCATCGGGCTCGAGACACCCGGTTTCGCCCAGTGACATGCAGTAGTCCGATTCATAGAGGTCGTTGTCGAAGTACTGACCCTCGATCGGCCCGATGACCTCGCGGATGGAAAACGACCGGAGTGAAAAGACGCCGAGACCGTAGGCCGACGGTCCGACGCGCACACCTTGCCCGCGAAACAGGACGCTATTATCCATTTGGAACATTCAGCCTTTCGGCGCACAACTCATCCGCATGACGGTGCGCGACTCACAGGGCGCGCATGGCCATCGAATTTAACGTGAACGAAATGTGACCGGCATACGATTGGAGTGCTTAGTAGCGACCACCGCGCCCGCCGCCGCCGCCACCGTAGCCTCCGCGACCGCCACCGCCTCCTCCGCCGCCGCCGTAACCACCGCGGCCACGCCCGCCACCGCCGCCGCCACCTCCACCACTGCGCTCTCGCGCGGCCGCGCTTCGTTGACGGTCAAGGCGCGACCCTCATGCTCTTTTCCGCTCAGGCCGGCGATGGCCGCCGCTGCTTCCTGATCGCTGCTCATTTCTACGAAGCCGAACCCCTTGCCGCGGCCCGTGTCTCGGTCTTGGACCACTTCCGCGCTCTTCACAGTGCCGAAGGCGGCGAAAAGCCCTTCCAGTTCTGCGTTGTTGACGGTGTAGCTTAGATTGCCTACATACAACTTTTTACCCACGACTCAATCTCCTTGAACAGAAGCCCTGGCCCGCCACCTAACCACCGATCCGCGGACCGAAATGACGAAAACTTGACGAAAACACCATGTGAAGGGAGGCTGCCGAGTCAGACTGAATTTTGCTCGACACCGATTGAAATGACGTATCGAGTTGCCGCGAGCACTCACTGGCGTCACTTTCATCTACAGGCAGAGTAAATCAGGCGGATGTAGGAGGATAACCCTTCGTGCGTAAATCCTATCCTTTTTGTCCTAATAAGGAAAGTGGGGCGGACGTTTCCATACCTCCCTTGACATTCTGCGGCCGGGGGCTATACTAGACGGACATGACGTGCGAGAGACGCCGGTCGTTTTGGCCAGCGTCGCGTCGATATGCGTCTTCTGTAGCGGCCGCCTCGCCGGCTCTTTTGCCTCGCTCGGCATTGTCTGACTACGACCGCCAATTGATCTCTCTTGCACCACGGCCGGGCAGTATTTGCTCCGGGCAGTGTTTGCCCTTGGCCGACCTCGTGCCCCCAGCGCTATCGAGCGTCGAAGCGTCACGGCGTCCTTATAGGGTGCGCCGTGAATTTGCTTTTGCCGTACGGAATGCGTTTAACGCCGGCGCGATGCGTGCTGGCCGGGCACCGCATCACAAGTTACGGAAAGTTTGGTAATGAAGTTTGAAGAACTCGGCCTTGCCGAGACATTGCTCCGCGCGGTGCGCGGAGGGTTACACCATCCCCACAAAAATCCAGGCCGCCGCGATTCCACCGATCTTGGAAGGCCGCGACGTGCTGGGCTGCGCAGACCGGCACCGGCAAAACGGCTGCCTTTGCCCTGCCCGCGCTACAGCGGCTCAGCAAAGGAGCACCACAATCAGGTCGCCGCCCGACGCGCACGCTGGTGCTTGCTCCCACGCGGGAATTGGCAATCCAGATTGGCGAGAGTTTTCGCGCGTACGGCCGACACACCGGACTTCGACACACCGTCGTCTACGGCGGTGTTGGACAACACCCGCAAGTTCGCGACTTGCGGGCCGGCGTCGATATCCTGATCGCTACTCCCGGCCGCCTGCTGGATCTCATGCAGCAAGGCTTCGTTGATCTTGCGCACGTGGAAATCCTCGTCCTCGACGAGGCCGACCGCATGTTGGACATGGGCTTTCTGCCCGATCTGCGGCGAATCGTCGCGAAAGTGCCCGTCCGCCGGCAGTCGCTCATGTTTTCGGCGACCATGCCGCCGGCCATCCGTCAATTGGCCGACCAGTGGCTGCGCAATCCGGTCGACGTGCGGGTCGATTCCGTGACGCGGACCGCCGACACCGTGCGGCAATCGGTAATCTTCGTCGAGCAACCGAACAAGATCCGCATGTTGACGCATTGGCTCGAGAACACCGCCTGGACGCGGACGCTCGTCTTTACGCGGACCAAACGTTGCGCCGACATGGTGACCAAGTTGCTGCGGAAGGCGGGCGTTGCGTCGGAGGCATTTCATGCCGACAAATCCCAATCGGCCCGGCAGCGGACACTGGCGAGGTTCAAGTCTCCGCAGCCCCTGGTCCTGGTGGCGACGGACATCGCCGCGCGGGGCCTGGACATCGACATGGTTTCGCACGTGATCAATTACGACTTGCCCGTCGATGCGGAAAACTACGTCCATCGCATCGGCCGCACCGGCCGGGCGGGGGCCGACGGCGTGGCGCTTCTCGTTCTGCGATTCGGCCGAGCGGAGCGTCTTGCAGGCGATCCAGCGATTTACGAAGCAGACGCTCTCCGTCGAGAATCAGCCGAAGGGTTTGCCGCCGGCGCCGGTGCTTGCCGTGCCGCCCGCTAATGGCCCCAAGGCGAAGGCGGCTTCCGGCTCGCGGCCATTTAGCCATGCCGGCGGACCGAAGCGGCCGTTCAAGCAGCGCCGCCCGCGCGAGCGGGAAAGAGCCGCTGGTAGGCCCTGACGTGTCCTTGTCGCGCTTAGCAAAGCCACGATGGTAGCGGCGGGCTTTAGCCCGCCGTTACTTTTTTGCCCTTGTTCTTTCCTATCTGATGTTCCCGTGGTAAACTGCCGGCAAGCTACGAGTGCCGGTCGGATCGCTTCCGACGATTGGAGAACTGTGGCTTGATGCACTACTGCCCTTGTCACCTGCGCCGGCCAGCCGTAAGATCACTTGTGGCGGTGCGGGAAGTCACATGTTATGAAGACATTTGCGGTGGAAGAAACGACCTTGACCGCGAAGGAACTTGCGGCGTTGGCACGCAAGGAAATCGTGGTGCTCACGCGCAAAGGCAACCCATTGGCCGCGGTGAAGGACCTTTCCGGGACCGATTGGGAGTCCCTATCGCTGGCGAACAATCCGAAATTCATTTCGTTGATTGAGGCGTCCCGGCGCTCTTACCGCGAGCGCGGCGGAATCACACTCGACGAGGTTCGCCATCAATTGGGGCTGAAACGGGCAGCGAAAACGGCTGCAAAAAAACGCGCTGCAAAGAAGCCATGATCGCAACGTGTCAGTTCGAGGAGGATTTGTCTCGGCGCGCCTGGGCGGCCGCCGTAGATGTCCCATAAGTGCCAGGCCCGGAGCGCCTGCGCCAGGATGTGGTTTTCGCCCAGTACCGAAGACTGCGTACTTTGTGCTGCGAACGCTGGGATGCAGCCGTAGTGCCGCCTGACTGCCCACTACCGGGTAATGCGTACTTTGCACTGCGCACGTCGGGTTGCGTCCCCACTGAGCCCAGCTCCGCTTCACCAAGCATCGCTATTATGTTATACGGACGGTGCGCTATGGCACGCAAAGAATTCCCAACCCCGGGGGCCTTGACACACGGGTATGGGTGACCCGAGTCGGCCATCTCCGCCTCCTAACGTCTATCTTCGGCCTAACCCTAACCCCAAGCGTTCCCCCAAGCGTCCCCTGACCCCAAGCGTCCCCGACAAGTTACTGAGTACCCCTCAAAACGAGTGGCATCGACATCCACGCCGGGTTCATTTGGCGGAATTCTAGGTTCTTTATGACAATTGCGGAACTGTCGGGTATATTTTCATAGCAGGCATCGAGCCGGCGCGTGTTGTCGCGTTGAAATGATCAAGCTAGAATATGGGCTTGAAATTGTAGAATCTCTCAATTTGCTGAAAATCTTCGGACGTTTTTTCCGCGTAACAGGCGCTTGTGCCCTTGGGAGTGCTAGTGGCAATCTTTTACAAGTACGCTGCGTTCTTGAGTCAATCCAATGACCCAAGGTTCGACTTAATCCATCTTCCGGGGCCCCGACCCCTTCCTCAGGAATATATCGTTGCGAAGGTTGCGGGAAGGAGGTCACCTCAATAATTGGGCAGCCCCTTCCACCACAAAACCATCATCAGCACGAGCCGTCTCAGGGACCGATTCGATGGAGACTCGCAGTGTGGGGCTGACGCGTCAGGCCCAATGCCGGCTTGAACCGATGCCTGTAGAGATACTAGCGCCAATAACGGCTCATCGACGATCGATAGGCTCCTACGCAGACTATTGGAGGCCCCGAAAGTAATGGATTTGCCCCAGGAAGCGGCAAAGCTGACTTCAAAGCGGCTGCTCGCCAAAATCACCGTTCGTGGACTGTTCGGCCATTACGACTACGACCTGCCGTGCCCCGTAACGAAACAAATCCCAAATTCCCAGTTCATGATCGTCTACGGGGATAACGGCTCGGGCAAGACCACGATCCTAAGACTGCTATACGCTATTCTGTCGGCGGAGGACGGCAAGGGATATCGCACATTTCTTCCAAGTGCTCCATTTAGGGAGTTCTCTGTCTATTTCTCCGATGCCCTCTCCGTATCTGCAACGCGTTCTGGAGATGAGATCCGAGGATCGTACTCCCTTTCTTTGCACAAGGACAAGGAGTGTTTGGCGGCAGTCGACCTGAGGGCCGACGAGGCTTTGGAGATTAGCGCACGCGCTATGAGCAGAAGGCGTTTCTCCGAGCTTGCGCAATTCCTAAAGCTACTCAGCGAATATTCACCACGATTGACATTTCTCCCCGAGCATCGGAGGATGCTTAGCAATCCATTTGCAGGTCAAGAGGAGACTGCCCACTCATACGTCGGTCAATTGAGGCTGTTTGAACGACATGAGGTCTTGCATTCGACAGCCGGGCGATATCCCGAAAACACGCTATCAGTTGCGTTTGACCGCGCTGCGAGGTGGATAAATCGCCAAGTTGTTGGCGCCTCGACGTTAAGCGATCAGGGCGCAGTGCAAATATATGCAGAGGTTGTTGCTACGATTGCTCGGAGCGCCCTTCTCGAACCCGAGTCGGTGACGTTAGACAACGTCAAGATCGTATTGGAAGGCCTTGAGGACGCCGCAACTCGCAGCGTAGCGTACTCCCGCTTTGGGCTTACGCCGCCAATATCGGTGCCACTCGAGAAGATTAAAGAGGCGCTCCGCGAATCGGTGCCGAACATACGATCGGTTATAGTGACCGTCCTGAAGCCCTACGTTCAACGGGCTTGTTGTGCGCCTTGATGCACTGAGCGCGACTTATGAGTTGGTGTCAAGATTCGTAAACAACATTAACTCACTATTCCGCGACATCGTGCTGGAGTTTCGGTTAGGACAGGGGTTTCAAGTTGTTTCCAAGAATTCCAACGACCCGCTGTCGCCAAGTGTGCTTTCCTCGGGCGAACAGCACATTCTCCTCCTTATGTGCAACACCCTTTCCTCCCGGGATTCACCTTGCTTGGTCCTGATCGACGAACCTGAATTGTCGCTTAACATTAAATGGCAGCGACAGTTAATAAAGACCCTGCTGGACTGTACGACAGGAAGCGACGTGCAGTTTATTGCGGCCACCCACTCGTTTGAAATGTTGTCGCACTATCGCGAAAACGTCGTTACGCTCACGAATTTGGCGAACGGACAAGAGTGATGGTTGATAAAGCGAGAAGGACAATCCCCGAGCTCCTGGCCATATTTCAGTTTGAGCCCGCCTTAAGACATGTTTTTGTCGAGGGTCGCTCGGATCGCACGTTTATTGAGTGGTTCATGACCGAATCGGTGAGGAGGGGGCTGTCGGTTCCGAATTGTGAAGTTTACGAAATCGGCGATGTTGAGGTTCCAAATGATGCCGTCATCGGCGCAGGTTAAGTGAGGGAGAAAGAGGGCGAGTGATAACCCTGGCATCGAGCTGACGGATAGTTTGGGACGCGATGCGAAGCAGGCGACGTGCGTGGCGGATCGAGATTTTGCCGATTTTACAGGGGAGTCGTACGGCACCGCTTGCCTGCTGCTAACTGATTTCGCGTGCATGGACATGTACTTGTTCACTGAGCAAGTATTCGAGGTGCTTTTCCAGAGCCAGTTTCCTGACTACCCCGTCGCAGTTAGTGAGTTCCTTCGGATTGTTTCGAGTGTGGCGCAGGAGTTGTTTCTTATTCGATTGGTCAGCTATAAGAGCGAGTTGTGGTTGGACTTTAAGGACTACTCCCCGGTGAAGCTTCTGGAATTACGCGACGACAGGATTACATTCGATTGCAGCGAGTATTTGGATCGCTTGCTGATGAAACACAACCTAGCATGGTTTCGTCCGCAGTTCAGCGTTGGAGTCAACGAAGCGAGGACGGGCTTTCGGCAAGACTGCCGTCATCAGATGAATGGGCACGACATAGCGCGAATCTGCACGTGGTATATTCGCCGCAATTTCAGGCCGGTACAACCATTCGATGTTGACGATTTCTTTGACGAACTGCTCGCTTGTGTCGACTACGACAGTGTTGCATCGGAAAGGCTATTTCGAATGCTCCTTGATCGTGTATGCATCGCCTAGCTGGTTCATGAGGATTTCGAGATTCACGGCGATTGGAGCCGAGGTTTACGGCCAACAGGGTGGTCAGAGCGAGGGTCAAGGCCGCCAAAGTCAGGGCCATTAATTTCAATTCTCGCGGCACGCGCGGCAACGGCGTTTACATGCTTGCGCAAACGGTTCACTTTTAAGGTCTGATCGCTGGATCGCCCCTGATCGCGCTCAACTCCGATACGTTTCCTTCCGCGACGGTCATGTGCAGCGCCTGGTGCAGCGTCTTGCGTTCTGCCCACCGGCCACCGCCGACGGAACTCGCGCGCGTCGTCGCCGCGGATGGCCTTCCCGTGGCCGAAGCGAGCCGAGCGGGGACGTTGAGCGCGGCCAGCCGCCGGGGCTGCCGCTCGCCGTCGGCCCGGTCCTTGTAAGTGACGGATCGGCGCAGGCCGAATACGTTCGCGGCGGCGCAAGCCGGTCCGAAGGCGAACGCGGCTTCCGGCTCACGGCCAGTTAGCCATGCACACGGACCGAATAGGCCGTTCAAGCACCACCGCGCTGCGCGAGCGGGCAAGAGTCGTTGGTAGGTCCTCGCTCGACGCGTACGCGATGCCACGATGCTAGCGGCAGGTTCTAACCCGCCGCTATCTCACGTATCGCGCTTGCGCTGCCTGATCCAGAGTTTCCCCGCCGTCGAGTTGGCGAATCCGGAATACGCCGGCTCGCTCTCCACCTTGGGCACCATGTCGGGAATTTGCTTTTTGAGGGCGTTCAATAGCTGGACCGTTTCGCTATATTTCTTTTGGTTGAGCGAGAGTTCCAGCAGGACCTTGTAGCCGCCGTAGAGCGCGGGATCGGCGTCGATGGCTTTGCGCGCGCGCGCTTCGCGCCGGCGAGGTCCTTCTTGGAAATGCAGGCCTCGGCGCAAATCACGTCCAGGTACGGATCTTCCGTGCCGATCGACGTCGCGAACTCGGAATTGACCGCGCGGACGCAGGAGATTGCCCGATCGGGTTGCTTGCCCTCCAGGAAAAAGTCGATCGCCAGCACGTTGACGTTCGGCGCATCGGGAAACGCCTTGCGGTAGTCGCGTAGGGCCTTCTCGTAGACGGCGCCTTTGACGTGCCGAGCGGCAAGTAGGCGCAAAACCATGACAGCCTGATCCTGCTGCCACTCGGTCGTCAGCTTGTCATACATCGCCGGCACGTCTTGCTCGCGTCCGGCGCCGAGCATTTGGCGCATTTTCTCCACGGCGCCGGCCAGCGTTTTGGGATCGTCCGGTTCGGGATGGCTGTCCGAGGACTTCGTGTCGTCGTCGTCCAGATGGGCCTTGTTTTTGCGGACGGTTTCGGCCAGCGCGTAGGCGTCCATCTGCGACGCCATCATGCCGAAGTCCAGTTCCATGTAGTCGGCGACGCGCACGCTGCCGTCGGCGTCATGCACCAGCACGCAGTCCAGATAACGGAAGCCGCCGCTGGGAAAGATCTGCCGGAACATCGCGCAGTGATCGTCGCCGCGGACGTGCAAATGGAGCAGTGAAAACGAGCCGCCGCGGTCGGACGCATCGTGGTCGATTTTGAAAACGCTTGTGAAGTGATTGATTTCCATCGTGCGAAATCCGGCTTCGATGCCCAGCCGCAGCCTGTGCGGCACTTCGATCCGCGCCGAGGCGCGGCGATAGAACGAAGCCGCGTCGAGGCACTTGCCCACCGCGTCGGCGTCGCCCGCAGCGACCAGCTTGAGAAACTCGGCCGCGAACTCCTTGGCTTCGGCCCCTTTGGCGGGCGGCGCGGCCGGTCCGTCCGACGCCGAACCGCCCGCAAGGTCCTTGTCGAAATCCCCCACCTGCTTCTTGACGTCTTTGACGAGCTTGTCGTCGGGTTCAACCGTGGCCGCATTGGCGATCAACTTTTTGGCGAGCGCGAAGTCGCCTTTTTGCAGTTGGAAATTGGCTCTCAGGGCGTCGAGATAGGGGTCGCCGCCCAGGTTGTGGTCGAATGCGTCGACCGCGGCAATAGCTTCGTCCCAGTGGTCGCCTGTGGCCAGATATGCCGGCATGGCGCCATCCAAGCCGCGATCGCCGGGATACTTCTCGCGATACAACTTCACAAGCGCGTCGCACAAGTTCCTCTGCTTCTTCACGGCGCCGATGCGGAAGTTGAGCAAGTGGCGGTTCTTGCGGAGGACTTCCGGCAACTTGTCGTAACCGGCAATGACTTCGTCGTAGTGCTCCTCTTCGAAGTTCCGGCCGATTTCTTCGATCTCCTTTTCATGTTGAGCCCACTGCCGCTGCTCCTCGGTCAAGGTCTTTGCGTATTCCGGGTCCCGTCTTGCGGCCTCGCTGATGATTGCCCGCCGCAATTGATCGGATTCATATTCGTTTCCGTAGTATTGATAAACGTCGAGTATCTTCGCTTTGCCGTCGGCGTCCGGCCCGGCGATGAATTCGCTGTAGCCCATGCGGTTTTTCGTATCGAAGTGCCGATAAAGCGCCGTCGGCAGGCCGAGAATCTTGCGCGTCCGCACGAGATGATATTTCTCGCCGCCGGCGATGCGGCCGGCGAGGTGGGCGGGCATGCCGTTGGGTCCGCCGAAGGCTTCCATGATGCCGCGAGAGAAACTGAGCATCGCCGCTTTGGGCAGCTCGGTTCCATGAAACGCCTTGTCGATGGTTGCCTGGTAATACATCGCCGCGCAAATTCCGTCCGCGTTTCCCGCGGTGATCGCTTTGTCGAACTCGGCGAACAATGCTTTGGCTTCGTCGTCGCCAATCGCATTGGCCTGCGCCGCGGCATCCGTCGTCTTCTCGGATTTGGATCCGGCCTTGGCCTCTTGGCTATCAGCCTTGGCGCCGGATCGGCTGCCGGAATCTTTCCCGGCGGTTGCCAAGCGGTCGGCGAGACTTCCAATCCCGCCGGCGCCGGCGTCGCTTGCCAATGCATGCGTTGCGCTCGATTTCGGCGCGTCGCTCGCTTGGGAGGGATTTGGCTCGGCCACGGTTCGCGCGGGCAGCAGGAATCGATTTTGGGCGGTTCGCCGCCACAGCCGCTAAGAACGAGTGCGCAACCGCACAGCACGCATGATGCCGGCCGAAAAAGCCGATTGTAAGTCGCAATTCGCATAAAGACCCCGCCCGTCGATTGGTTCGCTGGAAGTCGCCAGTAGTGTGATGAGCGAACTCGCATTATACCTCGCGAGAAGTGCGATTACCGCGCTTCAGAGCGGAAGCGAGTGCGCGGTCCCTCTCACCAAGAGAGGGTCCCACGGCGGGCGGCACGCGGAGCGTGGCTGCTTGCGTTCTGACCATTTTTCCGTTTCCGCCTGGAATCCCGCCCGATTTGCGCCATTTACTACTTAGGGTATTCTAGCAGGGGTGCTATTCGCCTATTATTCCGGGGTAAAGCCCGTTTGCCGCGATGATTGACCAAGAACAAGCCGAATTGATCTCTCAGCTCATGGCCGGGCACCAGCAGCGGCTTTCCGGCTACATCCGCAGCCTCGTCCCACAACGGGCGGACGCCGAGGACATACTTCAGGAAGTGAATCTCTTCATCTGGCGGCATGGCGACGAGTTCCAGCCGGGTACGGATTTCACCGCCTGGGCCTATCAGATCGCGAAAAACCACGTCCTTAATTTCCGCAAGCGCGTGGCCCGGACGAAGCTCCGCTTCAGCGACGCGGTGATCGAGCAACTGGCCGCCGAAGCCGACGCCGCGGGCTTTTCCACACCGCGGCTACAGGCGTTGGAACAGTGCCTGAAGAAGCTGCCGGACAAAGACCTCGACCTCGTCCGGCTCCGCTACGAGCCGGAGGCCACCACGCAAAGCGTCGCCGAGCGCTCGGGGCGGTCGCTCAAGGGGGTTTACCAGTCGTTGAACCGCATTCGCCTGGCGCTGATGGAATGCATCCAGCGGTCGCTGGCAAGGGAGTCCCGGCCATGAGCGATCGCCGGCAGCAACAGAAGTTAATAGAAGTTTCCAAGCTTACCGGGCTGCTTTGCGACGGGCAGATTTCCGCCGCGGAGATGGAGCGGTTGGACCGACTCTTGGCGGATGATCCCGCGGCGCGGGCCCGCTACTGTGAATACGTGTCGCTGGAAGTGGCGCTGGAGTGGACGGTGGAGGGCGGCGAAGCTGCCGCGAGCGGCCCACCGCCGGGCGCATCGGCCGCGCGGCGAGCAAGGCGCCAACGTCCGCAGCATCTTGGGCCTCTTTTACAATGCGAGCAAGGAGATGAGGGTGAAGTACGGCGGCTTTCGGGTCAACGTGCGGCTGGCGCTCGGTCTTTCCCTGCTTTTCTGCGCCGTCGTTGCGGGGACGGCAGCGATCATTTCGGGGGTCGTGCGGAGCCGCGCACGTCACGCCGATCGGCCGGAAGCAGCACAGAGTAAGGAGCGGGGAGCAGCGAGCGGAGCGGCTGCGTCACCCCACGATCCCGCGCCCGCCGCACGTCTTGTGCGCACGGTCAACGTGCTTTGGGGCGAGGGACTGGAACCGCCGGCAATCGGCTGCAGTCTTGCGGCAGGCCGGCAACTTCATCTCGATTCGGGGCTGGTCGAAATCGGCTGCCCAAGGGGCGTCGTGTTGGTCCTGCAAGGTCCGGCCTCGCTCATTGTTGAATCCGACCGGAGCGTGTTTCTGGCCGAGGGCCGCTTGACCGCTCGCTTGACCCGCCCGGAAGCCCGCGGCTTCACGGTCCGCACGCCGAAATCCGTCGCCATTGACGAGGGGACCGAGTTCGGCATCGACGTTCAACCCGGGGGCGACGAGAACATCCACGTCTTCCAGGGTAAGGTGCGGTTCGCCGTGAATTCCAAGGTCGGTCCGAGCGTTGCACAGCGGGACTTGACCGCCAACCAGGGCGCGCGGCTCAACGCCGGAACCGACGGCGTGGACCTGGTGGCCGATACGGGCGAAAGTTTCACGCGCTCCCTAGAACTCGGACAAGGACCCGCACACTGTCGCCTATTGGCGGTTCGAAGACGGGGCCGTTGGCACGCTCGTGCCCGATAGCGATCAGGAGCACCGGCACATCCGCGCCACCGCCGATTGTTCCGGCAACGGCAACGACTTGTTCATGTGGGACCTCTCTCGGGCCTCGCGTTTCTCGGCGGACGTGCCCGCGGCAACCGTCGCTCAGACCGGCAGGGCGAATCGCGGCTCGCTGGACAATTCGGTGGCGAAAAACCTTCGCCAAGGCATTCCCAACCTCTATACCAATTCGCGATTGTCCCATGCGTCGCCGACCGACGTGCAGAGAATCTCGCACCGCGCAGTGGACCATTGAGGCCTCGGTCAAGCCGGCACAACTTCGCGACCGCACAAGTCTTCATAGGGCGGGACGGCGGCACGGTCTCGCCAGAGAAGCAGTTGGCGGCGCGATTTGCCTTCTCGATCAACCCGGCGGCCCGCTTCGCCGTGCGGTTCATTGACGCAAAGCGCCGCGATTGGGAGGCCGTGGCGGAGCAATTGGAGGTCAAGGCAAACCAATGGTATCACTTGGCGGCCGTCAGCGACGGCCGAGAACTGCGGCTGTACGTCAACTCCCTCGACGGCCAGGGGTACCAACTCCGGGCGACAACGGCGCTGGCAACCTCGGGCAGCACGGCGACTCGGCGTGGGCCTGACAACCGCGCACTGGACGATTGGCCGCGGGAGGGACACCGACGGACGCATGGCCTGCTGGTTTCAAGGATTGATCGACGAAGTGCGAATCAGCAACGTCGCCCGCTCGCCCGGCGAGTTTCTATTTGCAAAACAAGTTAACGCATCGCAAAAGGTAAATCAATGATCAATTCAGACTCGGTCAAGTTTTCGCCGCTCGCCCGTTCTTCATTCGTTCCACACAGCAGCGGTTGCTCACGGTCGGCGACCCTGCTGGTCGTGGCCTTCGTCTTCGCGACATCTTTCGTCTTGCGTCGCGCCGCGGCCTGCGGCGGCGCAGCTTGTCGTGTCGCTGACTGGCGCGGATGCTTCGGGCACCAGCTCCTTCAATACCGCCGGCCACTGGTCGAATGGCCTGGCGCCGTCGGCCGCAAACGCATATACCGTCGGCCTCAATTCGATGCGAACCCCGGCCGCCGCGGGCAACTTCACATTCGGTGGGGGTACGCTGGAGATGAATGCGGGCGGCACTATGGGCTTCAAAGGGACGGCCGCCGCCACCATCACGGTCAATAACCTCATCCTCAACGGTGGAACCGTGCAGAATAGCACAGGCGCGGTCTTCACGCTCGCCGGCACTGCCAACGTAATCGCGAATTCGTTTTTCAGCACTTTGCCCAACAATCCGATGATTGTCACCTCGACGCTCACGGGCACGGCTAATCTCACAATTGGAGGAAACTTCGCCACAACGCTAGAGCACACCAACAGCACGTTTTCCGGAGCACTTCTGGT
The DNA here is from genome assembly GCA_963707295.1 of uncultured Planctomycetia bacterium. Classification (GTDB taxonomy): domain Bacteria; phylum Planctomycetota; class Planctomycetia; order Pirellulales; family Thermoguttaceae; genus JANXQG01. The sequence goes on along the minus strand of CAVPPL010000004.1, from coordinate 372,918 downwards.
GAACACCAACAACGCAAGTCTCTCCACCAGCGGGGCGAACGTCTTTGGAATGGCCAATGGAGTCGGCGTTACGACCGTAGACTTTGTGTCGAGCGGATCATCGCTGAATATGAGCGCGGCCGGCAACAGCCAATCGATCGCTGCGATCAATTCGAACACTGGCCTGGTCGGCGCGGTGAACCTGGGTGGAAACACGCTGACCATCAGCGGCGGCACCGCTGGCAATGCAGTCAGCAGCTTCGGCGGCGTGATCGCCGGAGCCGGCGCGCTCAGCCGTGGCCGGCGGCACCACGACCCTTTACGGCACGAGTACCTATGCCGGCGGCACCACGGTCAACAGCGGCGCGGCATTCCTGCTGGGTAGCGCAGCGGCCACGGGAAGTTCCAGCGGCAGCCTGGTTGTCAATGGCGGCGTTGTGGACCTCAGTGGTTTCTCTCCTACAGCGGGCACCGTGAGCCTGGCTTCCGGCACGATCACCGACAGCGTCGGCTTCGGACTACTTACCGCCTCGACTTACTCGTTGCAAAGCGGCACGGTCAGCACCGCCATAGGGGGCAGCGGCGCGGTGCTGTCAAAAACGACCGCCGGTCTCGTGATGCTGACTGCGGCGAACAGCTATACCGGCCCTACAACGATCAACGCCGGCACGCTGCAACTGGGCGCCACGGGGACTCTTGGCAGCGGAAACCTCACGATTAACCCCGGCGGAGTGCTCGATGTCACGTCGTACAGCAGCGGGGGATACACCTTCGGCGCGGGAGTCCTTACCGCCGGCCGCACGGCGTCATTCGCCACCGACATCAACGGCAATCTGAACGTGACGAATGCCGCGCTCGCCCAGACCGGTTCCAGCAGCACCATGACTATCAGCGGCAGCCTTTCGCTTACCTCGGGCACCATTAATTACTATTCTGGCGATACGATCTCGCTTGTCGGCGGCGGCGTCTTGAGCCAAGGGGGCGGCGACTATATCAACTTGCTGACGCCGGTCGGCACCGGGACCTATACGCTCATTACAGGCGGCAGCGTGGCGGCCAACCCGGCAAGCTATTTGAGCCTTATCGGCGACACGAGCAGCCGGCAAAACTACGCCTTCAACGTCTCCGGCAACACGGCCGTGACGCTCACCGTCTCCGGGCGCCCGGCAACCTCCGCTGGACCGGCGGAAATAACCAGACGTGGGATACCGGCACGTCGCAAAGCTGGTTCAACACCTCGACCAGCGCGGCCGACTTCTTCTTTACGGGCGACAACGTGACCTTCAACGACGCGGCGGGGACCGCCAACGCCAACGTCACGATCAGCGGCGGAACGCTCGGCTTTGTCCAGCCCGGCAGCGTCACCGTGAGCAACACGGCCGTGAACTACACGTTCAGCGGCAGCCCGATCGCCGGATCAACTTCGCTCGTGAAGAATGGGCCCGGCAGCTTGACGCTGACTACGCCAACAACTATACCGGCGGCACGATTATATCGGGCGGCGTGCTCAACGACGGCGCGGCGAATTCGCTTGGCAGCGGCTCGCTGGGCGTTGCCGGCGGCACCCTAAATCTCAACAACCAGCAATCGATCGCCTCGGCCACCGTCAGCGGCGGCCTGCTGAACCTGGCCAACGGCGGCGCCACGCTGGGCAGCGGCCTCTTGACGCTCTCCGGCGGCTCGCTGGACAACACCAGCGGGGCGGCCATGACCCTCTCCGCCAACAATCCCCAAAACTGGAACGGCAGTTTCGCTTTTCTGGGCAGCAATCCGCTGAACTTGGGCAGCGGCAATGTTGCGCTCGGCGGCGCAGTGGCGCTTACGGTCGGCGGCACGAACACGCTGGAGGTCGACGGAAACGTGAACAACAATGGCAATCTGCTTGCGGTCTCCGGCACCGGCAGTTCGTTGTTCGCAGGCGTAATCAGCGGCTCCGGCGGTCTGACCGTGAACGGTGGCAGTGTTACCCTTAGCAACTCGGGTAACAGCTATAGCGGCCCGACCGTCGTCAGTGGCGGCACACTCAGTTTTCCCTTCTCCCCAAGTGGAACTTTGCCGCCCTCCGCCTTCTCCGGGACAGGCGTCGTGCAAATAGCGAACTGGTTTGGCGCATCGTCGGGCACTTTTGGCAGCGGTTTCACCGGACAGATCGACGCCTCCGGCGTATGCACCTTTACCGCCGGGGGCAATCCGACCGCGATATTAGGCGGCAATTTCGGCAGCCTCAACCTGGCTGCCGCCACGACCATGACGATCAACGGCGGCACCATCCAGTTCGACGCGCTCAATGGACCGTCGGGCTCTTCATTGCTGAACTCGGCCGCCGCTACTCACGCGCCCGCGATCGTTACCGTAGGGGTCAACAACAGCAGCGGCACGTATTCGGGGAATTTCACCGATGTAAACGGCGCCGGTAACGCCAATCCGAACGGCGCAATCAGCGTGGTGAAAGCCGGCACGGGAACGCAGTATCTCTACGGCGTACAGAACTCCGGTTCGCTTACCGTGAATGGCGGGCTGCTGGTCCTTGGCGGCATCAACACTTATGCCGCCGTCACCGCGATCAACGGCGGCACTCTGCAACTGGGCGACGGCCAGGGCAACGATGGATCGATCAACAGCACCAGTGGCGTGACCAATAACGGCGCGTTGTTTTACAATATTCTCGGCAGCCAATCGCCGACCTATGCAATTAGCGGCAGCGGCAGCGTGGCCATGATCGGCGGCGGCCAGGTGACGCTCAGCGCAAGCAACTCATATTCGGGTGGCACCACTGTCGCCGCCGGCATTCTGCAGCTTGGCAATAGCGCGGCCCTAGGCAGCGGGGCGCTTGCCGCAAACAGCGGCATGTTGGACTTGGCCGGATTCAGCGTCACGGTTTCAAGCTTCAGCGGTGCAGCGGGAATTGTTACTAACAGCGTCTCGGGGCTATCCACGTTGACCGTCACGCAGTCGGGCACGACGGCGTTCGCCGGGGCAATCGTCGATGGCAATGGCCGGCTCGCCCTGTATCTCCAAGGGAGCGGCAAGCTGACGCTCCTCGGCACAAACTCGTACACAGGCGGCACGACGATTAACTCGGGCACGTTGGCTCTGGGCGCCACGGGCACGCTGGGCAATGGAAACGTCACGATCAAGAACGGCGGTGTGCTGGACGTCTCGGCCTACGGCAATGCGGGATACACCTTGGGAGCCGGCGTGCTTACCGCCGGCCGCACCAGTTCGTTCGCCACGGACGTTAGCGGCACGCTCAACGTGAATAACGCCGCGATGACTCAGCCGGCCGCGAACAGCACCATGACCATCAGTGGCGGACTCGCCCTCAGCAATGGCACAGTTGCCTACAACGCGGCCGACCTGATCGCCGTCGGCGGCGCGCTGACGCTCGGAGGCACAGATTACATTGCTCCCCTGGCGCCACTGGGCACCGGCGTCTTTCCCTTATTCACTTATAACGGCAGCCTGACCGGCGGCACTGCCGATCTGGCCTTGGGCGGCGCTTTTCTGAGCAACCGGCAAACCTACAGCTTTTCCGCCGCAGCCGGCACCGTGTCGCTAACCGTAGGCGGTTCGGCCGCCAATCTGCAGTGGACCGGTGGAAACAACCAGACATGGGACACGACAACGTCGAAAAGCTGGTTCAACCTTTCGACGAGCGCAGCCGACTTCTTCTACACCGGAGACAACGTGACCTTCGACGACGCGGCCGGGACCGCCAACGCCAACGTCACGATCAGCGGCGGCACGCTCGGCTTTGTCCAGCCCGGCAGCGTTACCGTGAGCAACACGGCCGTGAACTACACATTCAGCGGCGACCCGATCGCCGGCGCAACTTCGCTCGTCAAGAATGGTCCCGGCAGCTTGACGCTAAATAGCGCCAACAACTACACCGGCGGCACGGTGCTGGGCGGCGGCGCGCTCAATGACGGCGCGGTCAATGCGCTGGGCAGCGGCCCCTTGACCATTTCCGGCGGATCGCTGAGCAACACCAGCGGCTCGCCCATGACGTTAGGCGGCAACGCCTTGAACCTCAACGGCAGCTTCGTCTTCGCTGGCAGCAATCCTCTGAACACGGGCGCCGGCCCGGTGACGCTTGGCGCCACACCGACGGTCACTGTCAGTTCCAGCACGTTGACCATCGGCGGGAGCATCGGCGGCGGCTACGGCCTGACTTCGTCGGGCGCGGGCATGTTGATCCTGGCGGGATCTAACAGCTACACGGGCGACACGACGATCGCCCAGGGCACGCTGCAGCTCGGCGCCACCGGGGCCATTCCCAGCGGGGCGGCGCGGGCAATGTCGTCTTCAGCAATGCCGCCGCCGCGGCTGTGCTGGACCTGGACGGCAACAACGCGACCGTCAACGGCCTTTCGCAGCCCAGCACCTCGACTACCAACTTGGTGTTCAACGACCTTTCCGGCGGCACCGCCACGCTCAGCGCCGGCGGCAATGACGCCAACAGCACGTTCGCCGGTATACTGGCCGACAACAACAACGGCAGCGGCGGCGTGCTGGCCCTGACGAAGATCGGCTCGGGCACGTTGACGTTGAATAACGCTAACACCTTCAGCGGACTTACGACAATCAGCAACGGCACCTTGCAATTGGGCAGCGCCAACGCGGCCCAGAACAGCACCGTCTCCGTCGGCGTCGCCAATGGCCTGGCGTTCTCGCCGGGCGCGGGCACGGTCAACATCGGCGGACTCGCCGGCGGCAGCAATTTCGCCTTGGCGGACACCTCCGGCGGATCGCTAACCCTCAATGTCGAAGGCAACAACCAGACCACCTACTCCGGCAGTATCCTCGGCCCAGCGCCTGGCGAAGACCGGCGGCGGCATGTTGACCCTCAACACGACGTGCTCGTTCACGGGCGGCACGACCGTCGGCCAGGGCACGCTCGATCTGAACTACGGCAATACGGGCACGAACATCGGCACGCTCAGCGGCACGCTTCTCGATCTTGCCCGGCGCATCCGTCATTGTCTCGGCAGCCAAAGGCCTGGGATTCGCGGGGAATCCGAACAGCTTGACCACCATTTACATCAACAACGGCCTGCTTAATTACACCCCAAGTGAGGTTAGTTACGGCTTCGGTATCGGACAGGCCGTCTACATGACGGGCGGCACGATCCAGACCAACAATGGCGTCAGCAGCAATTCCAGCGGCGGCTTCTATCGCTTCGGCGTCGAGCCCGGCTACGACGACACGATCTACACCATGGCAAGCGGTACGAGCGCCGTCATGTCGGGACGGATACGTCTTTCCGGCACGGGGTCATTCAATACGCAGCGCGGCTCGACGCCCATCGACTTGCTGGTCAGCGCCGGCATCTTCTCGGACAACTCTCTGGAGGGCATCAACAAGAGCGGCGCGGGCGTGATGGCCCTAACCGGAATCAACATTTACACCGGGCCGACCACGATCAACGGCGGCACGTTGCAATTGGGAGACGGCCTGGGCAATGACGGCTCAATCGACAGCACCAGCGGCGTGAGCGATAACGGCGCCTTGGTTTACGACATTCTCGGCAGCCAATCGCCGACTTACGCAATCAGTGGCAGCGGCAGTCTGGCCATGATCGGCGGCGGACAGTTGACGCTCGGTGGCACGAACACCTACACCGGCGGAACGACGGTCGCCGGCGGAACGATTATTGTGGCCGACAGCACCGCCATCGAAGACGGGACGAACCTATCCGTCGGAACGGGCTTGGTGGCGTTTGGCGACGTGGTTCCGACGCCGTTAACTGCGCCCCCCGCCGCGTCGGCAGTCGCGCCGGTGCCCGAACCGGGCACGCTCGCGCTGCTGGCCGCGCTGTTGGGCGGCACGCTAGGGTACGTCCGCAGGCGACGAAGATAGGTCACTTCCGCGAGGCGCTCGCCGGCGGTTCGAGCTTGCCGTCGGCGGCGCCTCGCATTCCGAGCCGGCTGGTGTAGTGTCTCACAATCGACGGAACTTATTATGGCAAGTTACGAGGGCTGGGTGGCACGTCCTGAGCTTCAAGCGAAGGGCGTGATTGCCGTAACACGCCCTTCGCCGGAGGCTCAGAGCGTGCCACCCATAAATCGCAATCAGCGCGAGACACTACGCCGGGCAAAGGAGAGCTATGAAATGAGACGGCGAGCCTTTACACTTGTGGAACTGCTGGTGGTGATCGCCATCATCGGCATCCTGATCGCGCTGCTGCTGCCGACGATCAACGCCGCACGCGAGTCGGGGCGGAGGTCGCAATGCGCCAACAACCAGAAGCAGATGGGTCTAGGTTTCGTGGCGTACGAAAGCGCGAGGAATGTTTTTCCGCCTGGCCGCAGCGGCTACGATGGCTCCGGCGCTCCTGCGAACACGCCTTGCGCCGGGCGCTCCGGCACGAGCGGTTTCGTCTACATCCTGCCCAACATCGAAATGAACGACGTCTACAAGGCGTTCATGCCGTTCGCCAAGGGCGCCTTGTTTCCGGTTTGCAGCGACGCGACGACCACGGGCTGGGAAACGCCGCAAATTGCCGCCGCGCATGCGGCGGCGGCCGAACACGTTCGTGTGCCCCAGCGACACGTCGCAGCCTTCGTACGCCGGTCCTGATAATGGCGGAAGCACCGCCTACCCCACGTCGTCCTACGCCCTGATGATGGGCACTTACGGTCCCGGCCAGCCCTACGGCTTTAGCGAAACCACCAAACAGAACAACACCGGCATGTTCCTCTACATCCACCCGCACACGGCGCAGCAGGTGACGGACGGGCTGAGCCACACGGTCTTCCTCGGCGAGACGATGGTCAGCGATCAGTCCTCGTCGACGAATTACTGGGCGTTCGCGGCGCGCTTTCAAGAGAGCATGCGATCGTCGTGCAATCCGGTCAACACGCCGCCCGGCCAAGGTTCGACTTCCACCGACGAGAAAGGCAACAACTTCAACGGCGCCTTCGGCAGCCGGCACCCTGGCGGGGCCAATTTTTGCTTCGGTGACGGGCACGTCATCTTTGTCCCCAACACAATCGACATGCCGACCTACCAGGCGCTCTCCACCATCGCCGGCGGCGAGAACCTGATGTACGCGCCCTGAAACTGCCTGCGGCCAGGTCTTAAGGAGTCGCGTAAAGACGTTTCGACGGCAACCGTGGGATTCATCCCACGGCACGGACGCCCCGATGTACGGCGCGCGTCGCGTAGCGATGCCTCAATTTGTCGCGTAGCGACGTTGCGACGGATAGGGGTAGGGAGAGCCGGTTGAGTCCGGCTCCCCCTCCCTCCGAACCGGACTGGCGATTTTCTCGCATCCGGCTCTCCAGTTGATGGTGTTACCTCAGTGAGGATTGTACAAAACGATTATGGGCGGTTTGCAAGGACCACAGCCCATGCTCGTCGAAGAAGCGATTGGGCCAACGTTGTTGGTCTGTTCCGCGTGCCCGTCCGCGCCGTTTCCGTCGCCGACGCAGAATGCTGCGCAGGCGGCCACGAATCCAGCCATCCAGTTGGCGGAATACCGAACCACGACAGTGGCGAAAGTAGGTGAACCATCCACGAAGCTGCCGACTCAGTCGGGAGCACGTGAAGAGCAGGTCATGCCCGTTCGTGCGTTTCGTCTTCTCACGGACCGCATCCTTGAGTTTCTTTAGGCTCTTTTGCCGCGGCACACGCAGGTCGCTGCGGAAGTGATAGCCCAGAAAATCGAAACTCTCGCTGCGAGCATCCACGATCTTGGTTTTCGTTGGATGCAATGTCAGGTCGTTTTCGTTGACCCAACCTTGCACCAGTGCCAAGGCCGCATCCGCGTCCTCGCGGGTCTTACACAGGATCACGAAATCGTCTGCATAACGCACCATCGCATAGCCGGCATCGGTCAGTGCATGATCCAGCGGGTTGAGGTAGACGTTGGCCAAGAGTGGCGATAGGACCGCTCCTTGCGGCGTGCCCGTCTCCGGTGTCCACTCCCGCAATCCGTCCAGCACGCCCTGCTCCAAGAAACATCTCCACTAACCGCAGCACGCGATTGTCCGACACTTGCTCGCGCAGGCGCGCCATCAGCCGTGGTTTCGAGATCGTGTCAAAATAACTCTTGAGGTCCGCATCGACCACATAGACGTGCCCGGCCTTCAGCAGCTCTTCGACTCGCTCCAGGGCCTGATGACAGCCCCTTCCGTGTCGAAAGCCATAGCTGACCGGTTGGAATGTGGCGTCGAAGATCGGTTCCATCACGTGCAGTAGCGCGGTCTGCACCACGCGGTCCCGCACGGTCGGAACTCCCAACGGTCGTTGTTCCGTGCTTCCCGGTTTCGGTATCCAGACTCGCCGCACCGCCTGCGGACGATACGTATTGGTTCGCAGGGCCTCGTACAGTTTGTCCAGTTCTTTCAGGCAATTCTCCTGAAAGTTCGCGACCGTTTGATGGTCCACCCCTGCCGCTCCCCCGTTGTCGATCACATGTCTGCTGGCGACAAACAGGTTCAGCGGAGCATACGCCTTGTCAATCAACGTGTGCCATTTTCCTCCTCGCACTCCTTGTTCGAGTGTTGTCAACATGCAATCTGTCCATACGCACGAGTTCGCCCAGTCGCGGATCGACGGCGGCTTTCCGGCGGGGGTAGCCGCGAACGGCACTGTCACCGGTTCGTTATTCTTCTCTCGTAGTTTGGACATCATGCATCCATCTTCCTGCACCCCTTCGCTCCACCGGCGTTACCCGGCTTCGCCGCTACTATGGGTGCTCTGACTCCTGGGCGGTCGGCTCTTCGTATCCTTATCAGGGACAATGAACGCCGTCCTTGAATCCGTCCAGGTCTCTCTCCTTACGACGCTTGACCTTCCGACCATTCCGTCCTCAACCACCGTTCTGCCATTTCCCCATCTGGCTTTCGCACGTTACCTCAGCCAGTATAGGCCGCCGCGTCTATCCCCCGGGCAGACCGATCAGGTCGGAGGGATCGCCGTCACGCGATCGGAGGTTCGCCATTGGCTAGCAGGCTCCCCGACAGGCTTGGCCGAATCAGGTTCGTCATCCTACGGACTGGTCATTCGCCTCCAGTTGCTTCCCACCCCTTCTCGCGAAGACGCGGTTACTTTCGACTAAAGGTTCGTAACGTACACCTTGCGGGGACTTGCACCCCGCCGATCAAACGCTTTCAGAGACGCACTAACCGTGGGATTTATCCCACGGCACGGACGCCGCGCAGCGCCCGCGTCGCGTAGCGACGCTTCAATCCCAAACGTAACGCTCATCGTATTCGACCCCGTGCCGTTTCAGGAAGGAGATGTATTCCTCTTGAAATGACTTAACTCGACGGTGCTCCCGCTGGTTTCGGATGTATTCCGCGACATCGGGGATGTTTGATTTGCTGACGGTGAACGCTCCGTAGCCGTCTTGCCAGCCGAAGCCTCGAAGTCGCGGAAATGTCTCTTGTATCCAGCGGGTTGATCCGCCCTTGATTAGTTGCAAAATCTTCGCCGGCGCAAAGACGGCCGGCGCGCTCAGGAGGCAATGGACGTGATCTTCGATGCCGCCGAATTGTATGGGATGCATGCGATTGCTCTTGGCGATCCCTGCAAGGTAGGCCCAGATGCGCTCTTCGAACTCCTGGCGAATCCAGTGCTCGCGATGCTTGGTGCTGAAAACGATGTGGTAGTGCAAGGAAGTGTAGGTGTTTGCCATTGCGCTCAGTCGTCGCTACGCGACAAAATAGGAAGGGGTTGATGGGCGGTAGGCGATCCGTGGGTTGAAACCCACGGTTAGTGCGTCTCTGAAAGCGTTTGATCGGCGGGGTGCAAGTCCCCGCAAGGTGTACGTTACGAACCTTTAGTCGAAAGTAACCGCGTCTTCGCGAGAAGGGGTGGGAAGCAACTGGAGGCGAATGACCAGTCCGTAGGATGACGAACCTGATTCGGCCAAGCCTGTCGGGGAGCCTGCTAGCCAATGGCGAACCTCCGATCGCGTGACGGCGATCCCTCCGACCTGATCGGTCTGCCCGGGGGATAGACGCGGCGGCCTATACTGGCTGAGGTAACGTGCGAAAGCCAGATGGGGAAATGGCAGAACGGTGGTTGAGGACGGAATGGTCGGAAGGTCAAGCGTCGTAAGGAGAGAGACCTGGACGGATTCAAGGACGGCGTTCATTGTCCCTGATAAGGATACGAAGAGCCGACCGCCCAGGAGTCAGAGCACCCATAGTAGCGGCGAAGCCGGGTAACGCCGGTGGAGCGAAGGGGTGCAGGAAGATGGATGCATGATGTCCAAACTACGAGAGAAGAATAACGAACCGGTGACAGTGCCGTTCGCGGCTACCCCCGCCGGAAAGCCGCCGTCGATCCGCGACTGGGCGAACTCGTGCGTATGGACAGATTGCATGTTGACAACACTCGAACAAGGAGTGCGAGGAGGAAAATGGCACACGTTGATTGACAAGGCGTATGCTCCGCTGAACCTGTTTGTCGCCAGCAGACATGTGATCGACAACGGGGGAGCGGCAGGGGTGGACCATCAAACGGTCGCGAACTTTCAGGAGAATTGCCTGAAAGAACTGGACAAACTGTACGAGGCCCTGCGAACCAATACGTATCGTCCGCAGGCGGTGCGGCGAGTCTGGATACCGAAACCGGGAAGCACGGAACAACGACCGTTGGGAGTTCCGACCGTGCGGGACCGCGTGGTGCAGACCGCGCTACTGCACGTGATGGAACCGATCTTCGACGCCACATTCCAACCGGTCAGCTATGGCTTTCGACACGGAAGGGGCTGTCATCAGGCCCTGGAGCGAGTCGAAGAGCTGCTGAAGGCCGGGCACGTCTATGTGGTCGATGCGGACCTCAAGAGTTATTTTGACACGATCTCGAAACCACGGCTGATGGCGCACCTGCGCGAGCAAGTGTCGGACAATCGCGTGCTGCGGTTAGTGGAGATGTTTCTTGGAGCAGGGCGTGCTGGACGGATTGCGGGAGTGGACACCGGAGACGGGCACGCCGCAAGGAGCGGTCCTATCGCCACTCTTGGCCAACGTCTACCTCAACCCGCTGGATCATGCACTGACCGATGCCGGCTATGCGATGGTGCGTTATGCAGACGATTTCGTGATCCTGTGTAAGACCCGCGAGGACGCGGATGCGGCCTTGGCACTGGTGCAAGGTTGGGTCAACGAAAACGACCTGACATTGCATCCAACGAAAACCAAGATCGTGGATGCTCGCAGCGAGAGTTTCGATTTTCTGGGCTATCACTTCCGCGGCGACCTGCGTGTGCCGCGGCAAAAGAGCCTAAAGAAACTCAAGGATGCGGTCCGTGAGAAGACGAAACGCACGAACGGGCATGACCTGCTCTTCACGTGCTCCCGACTGAGTCGGCAGCTTCGTGGATGGTTCACCTACTTTCGCCACTGTCGTGGTTCGGTATTCCGCCAACTGGATGGCTGGATTCGTGGCCGCCTGCGCAGCATTCTGCGTCGGCGACGGAAACGGCGCGGACGGGCACGCGGAACAGACCAACAACGTTGGCCCAATCGCTTCTTCGACGAGCATGGGCTGTGGTCCTTGCAAACCGCCCATAATCGTTTTGTACAATCCTCACTGAGGTAACACCATCAACTGGAGAGCCGGATGCGAGAAAATCGCCAGTCCGGTTCGGAGGGAGGGGGAGCCGGACTCAACCGGCTCTCCCTACCCCTATCCATCATAGCGTCGCTACGCGACGGAGGAAAAGCCCCTGTCGCGTAGCGACATTGCGATGGTAACCGTGGGATTCATCCCACGGCAAGGACGCCCCGATGCACGGCGCGCGTCGCGTAGCGACGCCTGAGAAATCCGTCGGGCGCTGTTCTCCCGAATGCTCGATGAGTTCTAAGCGCACCCTTGGCCTGGCTATTCCTAGCCTCGCTTGCATCGCAAGCAATGCCCCACTCCGCGTCACCAAGCATCGGTATTACACGGACGGCACGCCAAGAATCCCAATTCTGGGCCTTGGCGCGTGGGCGGTTATGGGTGTCCCCGCACTCCCGCTGAAGTACAAGGGACGAGCATGAGGTTAGGAAACGCCAATTACCGCTTATAGACGTTAATCATTTGAAAAGCAGCGTTAATACCAGACAATGGTGCAACTCGGCAGCGCTCGACCCACGCTTGCCGAGCCGTCGCCTGTGACCTTCGTGCCTCCTATACCCAGACGCCGGAGTGCCGTCAATCCTTTGAGATGTTCCAGCCCGGCGTCCGTGACCCGCGTGTTGTAAAGATACAAGTATTTCAGTGCCGTCAATCCTCTGATCTGTTCCAGCCCAGCGTCCGTGACATTCGTGCCAATAAGGCCCAATTCTTCAAGGGCCGTCAATCCTTTGAGGTGCTCCAGCATAGCGTCCGTGCTCTCGTGCTGTTCTGGCACTTGCACCCACTGCTTTTCGTGCCAACTTCCCTTACCCGGTTGATCTGGCACTGGCACCCACTGCATTCCGAACCACACTCCGTGACCGGTAAGATGCACCATGGTTACTTCTGCGAAGAAATCGTCCCCGAGGAGATTTCGTAACCAGGCTGCTCCGGGAGGGTTCCGGCTGGGCGGCGGGTTCGACTCCCAGTCATAGGTTACCAGTGGACTTGCGCTCATATTCCTTATGCTGGCGACCACCTCCCGCTGCTCCCGCGCATTCTTCATCTCCACGGCCAGCCAGCTCAAAGGCAGGGCCGCGACGACAGTCAGCGCGATGAGGGTGCGGAGGCTAAACTGAAACCGCAGACGAAAGAGCCGGGCGCCGATGAGCCCCAGGGTCATGGCCGGCAGGAATACGCCCACGCAGGCCACCGCGATAAGCACGGTCCAGCCTTTGTGCGAGTTAAAGGGGAACAATCGAAAAGGCTCCGAAAGCCAAAACACGACTTCCACCGCCAAAAGCGCCGCCACGAAGCGGCCGGGCGTGAGGCGGAGTATCGAGCTAGCGGAGGGCATACGGAGTAGTATAGCAGAGTGAAGCAGCAGCGATTTGGTTCATAGCAGATTTCCAAGGCTTGAGTCGGTCAATGCCACCGGCTCGACGGTAAGCTGGCGGCTTTGAACAACTAAAAACAGTCCCACTATCGCAGCGCCATCAACACAATCTTTCCTTCGCCATTTTTGCGGCTTTGCGCCGGGGGAGTTTCACGGGATCGCCGAAGTCCTTAATTGGCAGGCTTTAGGTCGCCGCCGCAAGTTAATCCGGAGAATCGCTGGCTCGCCGGCCATCCGCAACCCACGACGCAACTGCTTGGCAGATAAGGAGTTGGCGCCTAGCCTGCGCGAGGTAAAACGCGAATTTCAGCCAGTTCTCGGCCGGTAATTCCGGAATTCGTCCAAAAAACTTCGACGCCTCTTGACATATTCCGATATAGGAATATAATGATCTCAGTTATGGCACGCTCCCCAACCACTGCCGACGCCTTCGCAGCCATCGCCGAGCCGCGGCGACGCGAAATCCTTCGCGCATTGGCCAATTGCGACGGCGCTCGCGACGTCTCCTGGCTCATCGAGAAACTCGGCTGGCCCCAGCCGCAGGTCTCCAAGCACCTCGGCGTGCTTCGCAAGGTTGGCCTCGTCGGCGTCGTGCGGAAAGGCAAACGCCGCATGTACAGTCTGAACGGCCAGGAACTCCGCCCGGTCTACGACTGGGTCAAGGAATATGAGCGGTTCTGGGAGCACCAGCTCCAACGGATCAAGGTCCGCGCCGAAGAAATCGAGCGCGACAAGTTGCGACGGGAAGCAAAGCCAAAGGAACCTCCACCCCAAAGTTAGTTAAGTGCTGGAGTCCCGGCGTTAGCCGGAACTGCCGCCTAAAGGCGGCACTCCATGCGTCACCCCAAACCTAGAGAAAGGAAAACCAATGTCCACTGCCACCGCGACTGGGCCCACGCCGCCACCGAAAACGAAACCATTCAGACTCTCGATATCCGCAAGGAGATCTTCATCGCCGCGCCGCCCGAGATCGCCTTCGAGGCGGTGCTCGAGGAACTCGGCCCCGGCAGCGAGATGCCCGACGGCAAGCCGTTTCCCATGAAGATCGAACCTTGGCCGGGCGGACGCTGGTATCGCGACCTCGGCGAGACCGGCGGGCACAAGTACGGGCACCTCTGGGGCCACGTTCAAGTCATCAAGGCGCCCGCACTGCTGGAGCTCGTCGGGCCGATGATGATGTCCTATCCGTCGATCAATCATGCGCAGTACCGCCTCGTCGCCGAAGGGAACGGCACGCGGCTCTCATTCGCGCACCGCGCGATGGGGCCGATCCCGCAGGAGCACCGAGAAGGCTTTCCCAAAGGCTGGGGACATGCCATGGAGCGCATCAAGCTAGTCGCCGAACGCAAAGCCAAAAGCCGGGCGTAGGGTGATGTCGAGCGCAGCGAAGCCCCACCACGAATTGGCGGTTTTTTGGTGGGTCTCGTAGAACTCGACCACACCCTACAACAATCGACTCTCCAATTCCAATTTCTCTAACTCGCCCTCACCAACTTCTTAGGAGCAAAGCAATGTCAACCGCAACAACCAGCAAACCGGCCGCCGGCACGACCGACACGGCCCATCGCATCGTCTCGCGCGAACAATGGCTCAAGGAGCGCATTGCGCTATTGGCCGAAGAGAAAGAACTCACTCGCCGGCACGACGCGCTGGCGAGCAAAGTCCGCGAACTGCCCTGGGTGAAGGTGGACAAGACCTACACCTTCGACGCGCCAACCGGCAAAAAGTCCCTCGGCGGCCTGTTTGGCGACAAGGGCCAGCTCATCGTTTATCACTTCATGTTCGACCCGACGTGGTCGCAGGGCTGCAAGTCGTGCTCATTCATCGCGGACCACTACAACCCGATTGTCATCCACCTCGCCCATCGCGATATCTCGCTGGTCACGGTCTCCAAGGCGCCGATCGAGAAGATCGAGTAGTTCCGCACGCGCATGGGCTGGACCTTTCCTTGGGTTTCCGGCGCAAACAACGACTTCGGCCGCGACTATGGCGTCTCCTTCACAGACGAGGATTTCGCGAAGGGAGACATCGTGTATAACTTCACGGGCAAGCCGTACCCGATTCGCGAACTGCCCGGCCTTTCCGTCTTCTACAAGGACGCTCGCGGTGATATTTATCACACGTACTCCACTTTCGGCCGTGGGCTGGAGAGCCTGCTCACGGCATACAATTACATTGACATGACGCCCAAGGGCCGCGATGAAGCCGAAATCGGCGGCATGGGCTGGGTCCGCCATCACGACCGCTACGGCGAAGCGAACTTTGTCCAGCCGTGGGCAGAAAGGCCCGGCATCACCGCACCGCTGCCGCGGTAAAGGGTGGGGAGCAGGTGTGGGTGGCACGACCCTGAGCTTCGAGCGAAGGGCGTGTATTTCCGCCTCACACGCCCTTCGCAAGCTCAGGGACGTGCCACCCAATTCCTCTGTAAGCTCTAACCACGAATAGGACGAATGATATGCGATGCTGCTGTAACGATGGCGAGCCATCCTCGCCGCTAACACCACCGTCCCGCGCCGTGCATACTGGATGGCCGCGCCGCGTCGCCGGGCTCATCCAATGGGCGATCCCGGTGACGGCGCTCGCCCTCGTGCCCCAGTGCCCGATGTGCGTGGCCGCCTACGTCGTCCTCTTCACCGGCGTCGGACTCTCACTTTCCGTCGCGGTGGCCATGCGCTGGGCACTCATCGTGCTCAGCGTCGCCGCGATCGGCTGCCTGCTCTTCCGCGCCGCGTGTAGACTACTCGGCACAGTGCGAGTAACGCGCGGACCGCCAGTCAACTCTGGAAACCCTTGATGTTGCCTTGCCGAAGAAGCAAGGGCATTTTCATCCAGAGATAGATGCCATGAAGTGAACGTGTCGGGCCGGCCACTCGGCGATATGCTGTGCCTCGCTGAACAGCCTATATGACAGGCTTCGCCTCTGCCACCGGCGCGGCACCGCGAGTTACCGCCCGGTCATTCGCGGCCCTTCGGCTGTTTTCCGAACCATAGCACGTGGCCAGCGTCATCTGGACCGCGCGCCGTCGCGGGCGCGGGCAACATGCAGGCGACGATGTCGAGCGCTTTTTCGGCGGACACTTGCCGATCGTTCGTGAATTCGTCGCGAAGCACGTCTGCAACCAAACCAAACGGCCCGATCTTGCCGAGCGCCGCCAAGCTGTCGAGGCAACGCAAGGCGTGCTGCTTCATGCCCAACTCGTGATAGCCAATGGCCGTTTTCAGCCGTTTCAGCACCCGCACGGTTTTGATTGCATTCGCTTCCATCGCTGCACCATTTTGGTCAAGTTTCGACCGGCGACTTTGGCAGCCGCTTGGTCCTGCCAAGCTAGTGGAGCAACTGCTGTGCCATGTTTTGCGACGAAGTGATGCTTCGCGGAAATCAGGCTTGAAGATGCACAATTCCGCCAAAAAAGCAGGTTCCAGCGTTCCATCCGCCGTCATTATGATGCCAAGGATTGTAGCGAAAGTGGCACATGTGTCGTCACTTTGCACCGAGCTTCTACTTGCCGAGACACCGAGCGATGGTTGCCCCTCAGTCCCAGCAGAGGCACACGATCCGTTCACACTGATGGAAGTCGCAGAATTCCGAGACACGCGAATTGGCGGCGGCGGGCTCGGCCGTATCGTGAATCGCGGTGTCAATCGGAGTGGATGGTGCTTCCGTTTCGGCGGACGGCACACGGTGCGTGCCTGCTGCTTTCGCATCGGTCCATTCGCTGCCGTTGGCGGAGGCTGCGTCCTCCAGCCAGGAATTCGTCGCCTCCTCATTGAACAATGCGGCGCGGTCGCCCCAGTTCAGATCGAGGGCTTCCAAGAGCGGCGGCAGGAAGAACGCATCCAACTGCGGCACGTTCCGCTGATGGGCGGCGGCAAAGAACTTTCGCCCATCGGTCAGCGCGGCGCGGCGGGAGGAGTCAGTCCACGGGCCGTCGCCCTTGGCCAGCGCGATCATGCTCAAGGCCAGGTAATGGAAGCCGTGGATGCGATGCGCGGCGAGGAGCTTTTCCAGCACTTCCGGCTGCGCGGAGCGGCCTTGCTGCCACGATTGCCAGGCACCATGCACCGCGGCCGGCGGCAGCACGTAGATCGCCGGCCCGCGCCGCGATGCGGCCGCCTGGCGAATGGCCGCCACGGCCGCCTCGTGCGAATCATGAAAGCTGTCAACCAGCAGCGTCACGCGGTGGATGCCCAGCTCGTCCAGCCGCTCCCAGCGCTGCGGGCCAATCTCCGCCGGACTATTGCCGATCGCGCCGACGGCCGCCCAGCCGTGCGATTGCAAAAGGATTGCGTCCCAAATGTCTTCGACCACGAGCATGTCCCGCCGGCCGCCTGCCACCGCGGGCAGCGCCGCGTCGATGCCAAACAGCCCGGCGTGCTCCTTCCATTCCGTGCTCAGGTAGAGACAGCGGTCGAGGTTCTGGGGCTGCCGTGCCCAAAAGCTCTCGATTCGCCGGTCGGCGCCGCGGATCGGCCCGATCAGCCGACCGGGCAGGCGAGAATCGGCCAGCAGGTTGGATGCCCGGATTTCGTCGGCGGCAAAACCGTCGTTGAGCAGGCATCGCCAAAGCGGTTCGACGGCCGGAAAATAGCCCAGCGGCAGGTGTTCGATCTTTCGCAGGTCAAAACCCCGCTGATGCAGGCAGGCCCGCGCCGCCCGCCAGGCGTCGTCGCGGTCATCAGATGCCGCCAGCAGGGCCTGGGTATGGCGGAAGAACGCCTCCCGCAGGCTATCGACGGCCGGTTCGGAATGGGTGGGGAGCGCAGGCATCGAGGAAAGCGCCAAAGTGAAAAAGCTCGCCTACGGGCAGGGTTGATCACGCAAGCCGGGCAAGTGAGGATGATTTTAACGCATTGGGCGAGGATGTCAAACGCCGGCAGCCATGCCTCTGGCGATGGCCGTGCGCAATGCGCTATAATGGGGAGATTGTCCGAAACGGCCCGCCACAGACTAATCGACGGCCGGCGACCGGGCTTTAGATTCCAGGAACGTTGCCATGCCGATCCCCATGCAGTTGGCTCGCATCATCATCAGCGAAGTGAACGACCAGCAGGTCATTTATCTCAAGGAAATTGGGGGCGAGCGGACGTTCCCGATCCTGATCGGCATTTTCGAGGCGATGAGCATCAACCGCCGCGTGCGGGGAGAGGAATATCCCCGCCCGCTGACGCACGACCTGGTGGTGGCCGTGGCCGAAAACCTGGGCGGCGAATTTCAGGACGTGGTGATCAGCGAGCTGAAGGAGCACACCTACTTCGCCCGGCTGCGGATTCGGCACGAGGGCGAGTTGATCGAGATCGACGCCCGGCCGTCGGACGCGATCGCCGTGGCGGTGACGTGCAACCCGCCGCTGCCGATCTATGTGAACGAGGACGTGTTGAACGACGTGCTGGGGGAGTGAATGCTCGCAATCCGAGCGGACCAGCGTCGAGCAAAACGGTTCGGGTCACCACGTAACTCCTTCAAGCTCGGGCGGAAACAACTTCCTTTGTTCAGGCCGGTCTGCATCCAGCACACGAACCAGATAGTTCCCGGTTTCCCTTTGCTCCTCGGCATCCGGAGCGTCAATCCACGATTGCAACAACAGAATAGCTGGAGCACCGTCGCCGTACGCTGGTAGGTGCCGGTCCAAAAGTCGGATCGCATAATCGGCTGGCGCGACTCCAAGCCTGCCCGCCTCGCTTGACAACCTTTGCTCCAAATCCGACGATAGAGGTAATGTAAGAGTCATTGGGGGCAACCTCGAATTCGACTTTCAAGAGCGTTCGGAACGAACATCTCAATTATAACTATTTCGCCGGCTGCGAGAATAGATATGCGACGGAGCAATAACCGATCGAAGCTAGGCGCTCAAGGCTTCTAGCCGCGCCTCGTTATTTGCAGCAGCACGCTTTCGGACTCCGTGCCCGGCAGCCGATACGAATGCAACTTCCGTAGCGACATGCCGCCGAGCAGGCCGTAATGCCGGGCCTCGCCGCGCTCATCGACCCATGCCGGCCCCTTGAGCACCAACATGCGATCGAACTCCGACCATTGCGGCCGAAACCATTCCAAGAGCTTTTTCAGCCGGGCGACCGCGCGGATCGCGAGCGTTTGATAACGATGGCCGGCAAGCAGGTCTTCCGCCCGGCCGTGGAGCACCGGCGCGGCGAGGCCCAGCTTGTTGACGATGTCGCTGACCACATTTGCCTTTTTAGCGATCGATTCGCACAGAGCGATTTTCAGGTCATCGCGGACGATTGCAAGCACGACGCCCGGCACGCCTCCGCCCGTGCCTACGTCGAGCACCGATTCGCCTTGGTCGAGAAACTTGGCAAATGCAAGGCTATCGGTCAGATCGCGGGCGACGAACTTTTCGAAATCGGTATGCCGCGTCAGATTGAGCTTGCTGTTCCATTCCCACAGCAGACGGCAGTAGTCTTCGAGCCGGGCGACCTGATCGAGCGGAAGCTCGATATGGTGTCGCGCCAGTGCGGCGGCCAGATTGTCGTCGGGGGGAGTCACGTTGGAACGGCTGTGCAAGTAGAATAACTTGGTCCCCTCTCCTCCGGGAGAGGGGAGCCCGTAAGCATACACGAAACAAGCCCATCCTACGATGCCCCTGGCGCGTGAAGAATACATCGAGCAGGCCTACTTCTTTCGCACCTTGCGGGAGCGAATGCAGCAAAGCATGTCCACGCAGGATCTTCTCACCGCGGTCAAACAGGAGATCCTCGCCACGACTCAATTGCCGATGGCGCTTGATTTCATGGCCAGCGAGCTGCGCTTTACCGGTGGGATCGCCTCGGCGATGACCAAGCTTCTCGCACTATTTCATGCCGTTTCAGACATTCGTCGTGGCGGAGGCCGAAAAGGCGGAAGGCAAGTTCGATTTTCGCGTCGCCTTGGAGGTGCTCGAGCGCGAGGCCGAATACCGCGCCGGGTTACCTGCTCAGCAGGTCGCCGCATCGCCGCAGGGGCTGTTTCTCTTCCAGTTCGAGACCCTCTGCCGCAACCGGCTGGGCTATGACCGCGGCCTGGAGGCCATCGCCGGCGACGAGATGTACGACGAGAACTGGCGGGAATGGATTTTGACCGTCCGCCACCAGGTAGGCCTGATCGACCTGGGCGACATGCTCTACGTCCGCAGCGAGCATTATCGCAAGTCGCGCGAGCAGCTTTCTGATGCACCCGCAGAAAAGCCGGTCCTGTTCGGCGAAAAAGAGGGCCGCATTGCCCTGGCGAACCGCCGCAAGGACCCGCTCTACCTGTTTGCCGCCCTGTCGCGCCACCTCGGCTACCCTACGGTACCGCGGCCAGTCCCCGAGGACTCGAACCGCATGTTGATCCCCACGCTGCAACGGAAGGTGGAGCGCATGGAACAGCGGATGAAGCTCCTGGAAGAGGAACTTCGCGGCGGGATCAATTTGGCGAGGTACTATTCAAGGGATAAGCAAAAGGAGAAGCCGTAGCTCCAATGCCCGCTTGAATTCCCACCAGTTTCATGCGAAAATGGGGGGATTGGCTTGACTTTTACCCCGTTCTTGGAGTCGCACGATGAGACTGGCCGCCGCCGGAAGACTGCTTTTATCCACACTCTTGCTGATTTCGCTTGCTGCCGGACAAGCGAGCGCCCAGAGCAAGCCCACCAAAAAGCGGCCCAAAGGGGACAAGCCGGCCGCGGCCGCCAAGGAATCGGGCAAGTCCGACGAGGCCTCCAAATCGACTGCCTCCGATAAAAAGTCCACCGCAAGCGCCGACGCGGCAAAGGGCAAGGATGCCGACAAGAAAGAAGCCGCCAAGCCGGCCACGGCGAAAGTGAAGAAAGGTCCGTTCCATATCGAAGTCTCGCTGGACGGCGTATTCGAGGCACAAGACCAGGCCGAGTTGGTAATTCGCCCGCAGGAGTGGCCGCTCTTGCAAGTGCTCAAGGCGGTCGATCACGGCACGGCCGTCAAGCAAGGCGACCTTGTTCTTGCACTGGACACCGAGAAGATCGACCACACCATCAGCGAACTCCGCGCGGAAATGCAACTCAACGAACTGGCCGTCAAGCAATCCGAGGCCCAGTTGGCTGCGCTGGAAAAGGTCGCGCCCCTGGACACCGACGCCAACGAGCGCGCCCAGCGGATGGCCAAGGAAGATTGGAAGCTCTATCAGGATGTCGACAAGCCGCTTTCCGTGAAGATGAACGAGTATCGCCTCAAGTCGGCGCAGGAGCAATTGGAATACGCCGAAGAGGAATACCGCCAGTTGGAAAAAATGTACAAGGCCGACGACCTCCGCGAGGAGACCGAGAAGATCGTCCTCCGCCGGGCCAAGAATGGCGTCGATCGCGCGAAGCTCGGTTTGGAGTTCGCCCAGGCGTCCTATAACGAGGCGAAGAAACTCTCATTGCCGCGTCAGGATGAACGGGCCAAGGAGCAAACGGAACGGGCGTTGATCGATGTCGATCTGACCAGAGCCAGCATTCCCTTGCTGATGAATAAGCACCGTTTGGAGTTGGAGAAGCTCAAGCTGGCGCGGACGCAAGGCGAGGAGAAACTGAGCAAACTGATATCCGACCGCGAGGCGATGGTCGTCAAGGCGCCGATGGACGGCATCGTCTACTACGGCCGCTGCGTGCGCGGCAAGTGGGCGGCGATGAGCCATGAGACGCTCCGCCGCGGCTCTCCTATTCAGCCCAACGATGTTGTCATGACCATCGTCAAGCCGCGGCCGATGATCATTCGCACCACGGTTCCCGAATCGCAGGCACAGCGGGTCCATGCCGGACAAACGGCGTACGTCGATCCTGTCGGCTTCGTCGACCAGAAACTGACGGCAATTGTCCACCGCGTGGGCACGATCCCGATGGGCGGCAGCGGCTTTGACTGCCAAATGACCGTGGCGTCCGACGCGCTGAACCAGGCGATCATGCCCGGCATGAATTGCGAAATGAAGCTGATTCCCTATAAGAAGGCCGATGCCTTGACCGTGCCGCCCAAGGCGGTCTTCACCGAGGACCTCGATCCGTCCAAGCAATATGTTTACCTGGTCGGCAAAAAAGACGGCAAGCCCCAGAAGCGGACGGTCACGCTCGGCGAACGGAACGAGAAGCAAGTCGAAGTGCTCAGCGGCCTGGCCGCCGGCGAAGAGATTTTGACGGAAAAACCCAAGGAAGAGTGATGAAGGAGCGCACGATGCTAACTAAGGCGCCGCGTCACAAGAAGTTGATCAGGCTGGGTGGCACGTCCCTGAGCTTGCGAAGGGCGTGGTGAACGCATACCACGTCCTTCGCCGAGGCTCAGGGGCGTGCCACCCTCATCCACAGTCGAACAAGTTGTCTTTACGCGACTCCTAAGGCGCTCATAGCCACGAGCACAATGATCGCACTGTTGCTGACTGCAACATTGGTCGGCCGCGCCGCCGACGACACCGCGACCGCCCACGACGTCAAGGCCGCGATGCCCTCATTGGCCGAGATCGGCCCCAAACCCAAGCCGGTGCCGCGACCCGATCCGAAACAGATCGACGCCGCCATCGCTCGCGGCGTCGCCTTCCTGCTGAAGTCGCAAAACGCGAACGGCTCATGGGGCTCGGAGCGCAGTTCGCGGCCGGACGAGGTGTATGCCCCCATCCCGGACGCGCACCGTTCGTTTCGCGCGGCGACGACTTCACTCTGCATCTCGGCGCTATGCGAGGCGCGTGCCGGAGTGAAGAGTGGCACCCGTCCCGAAGTCGATCGCGCCGATCGATCGCGCCGAGATCTGGCTGACCGAGATCCTGCCGACGCTCCGCCGCGATTCGTTCGATGCACTTTACAACAACTGGGCGCACGCCTATTCGATCGACGCAATGGTGCATCTTTTGTACCGTCATGCGAAAGACCCCGCGCACTGCAAGCAGCTTCGGGCGCTGATCGAGCAGCAGATTGACAGGCTTCAGCGTTACGAGTGCCTCACTGGCGGCTGGTGCTATTACGACGACGACGACTTCCAGACGCAGCGGCCCAACGGTTCGACGATCAGCTTCGTCACCGCGACGGTCCTGATCGCGTTCGACGAGGCCCGCAAGGAAGGCATCGCCGTACCGCAGAAGCTGGTCGATCGCGGCATGGCCTCGATCCTGCGGCAGCGGAAGCCCGACTTCAGCTACGACTATGGCGAGTACTTGAAGTATATGCCCATGCTGCCGATCAATCGGCCGGGCGGCAGTCTGGGCCGCTCGCAGGCCTGCAATCTGGCGATGCGGCTCTGGGGCGACAAGAAAGTAACGGACGAAATCATGGAGACATGGCTCGACCGCCTCTTCGCCCGCGAGATGTGGCTCGACCTGGGCCGCAAGAGGCCGATTCCGCACGAATCGTGGTTCCAGGTGGCAGGCTATTTCTTCTACTACGGCCACTATTACGCCTCGCGTTGCATCGAAATCCTCCCGCCCGCCGAGCGGCCCGAGCGGCAGGACCATCTCGCGCAGATACTATTGCCCTTGCAGCAGCCGGACGGCACCTGGTGGGATTTTCCCTTCTATAATTATCACCAGGCGTATGGGACGGCGTTTGCGCTGATGACTTTGGAGCGGTGCAAGCGGAAGTGAGGCTCCTATGCAAAAGCCCGTTAGTAAGAAGACATGGACACGCCTCAATACGCGACGCGTGGCCCTGATCCACAAAAAGTATGATGGCGGTTTGGCGCGGGAAGAGGAAGAAGAGCTTGAACGACTACAGGAGCTTGCCTATGTCCAAGTCGCGGCGTTGGACGAGAAGATGCTGGATCACGTTGCGCGGATGGAAGCAGAGGCCCGCAGGGTCTTGGGAAAAGCCGGGGACGCCAAGAATAACTCTTGAATCTCACAAACCACGAGGGACGAACAGGGGGAAGTGACGAACAGGGGACATCAGTGATATTTGATGACCGCGGGAACAAAATCAGTGAATGTCCGCTCTTTATGCTCAAAAGGTGATCGCCATGACCCACTTTGCCTCCTATTGGCAGTTCTATAATAAGCGGCAAGAGCCGCTCGTTCTAACTGGCTGGCGAATTCGCTCTAAGAACCGCTTGGCCGATGCCGTGAAGGGCGATGTTCTTTGGCTCTTCACGAGTGGCGACAAATGCTTGAAAAAACTTGCCGAGGAGGACCTGCCGGACGGTGGCATCGAAGGCAGTCAGGCATATTTGACGGCGGTCTTCACCGTTAGCGGGATCATTCCAGAGATCGCAAGTCCTTTCGGCCTGCTGGTGAACGGAGTGAGGGACAAGTGTATCCGGGTCTGCCCGCCAATCCTGATCGACGACATTGTGAGACCGCGCGGATGGGACAAAGAAAAGCCGATCGGCTCCCTGCGTCAAGGAGCCTGGCGCCTACCGCCGTACAATGCGGACCTGCTGCAGAATACACTCAGGCGAGAGTCTCCGAACGTCTACCGCAGGATATTCGGCTAAAGCCTCGTAATGGCTACCTTTTTCCGTTCTGAGGCGACGGTCATTGATTTGTGACCGGAGCCTTTTTCAAGAACTCCAAGAGCGTGTAAAGCGGTTCTTTGAGAGCCCCGAAGTCGATTTCTTTGGTCTTGAACCGCACAGGAAGAATGAATCGCCCGTGACGGCAATAGCCCTCGCCGACCATACCTTCCCGATCAGGGACGAACGCGCAGGCGGGAGTGCGGGTGAAGTTCTCCAGGTATCGGTGCAGCGTGTCAGGATCGCCTTTTGAATAAACGACAAACGTGAGACACTCGAAATCGCTCGCTTCGTCAAAGTTAATTCCCGTCTGCCAAAACCTGGGATTCAGCAAGGGGTATTGCCGGATTTTCGTTGGGTAGACGCGCAGAGTCTGCTCGCGCGAACTTCTTTACTACCTTGAAACCGATGATGTCACGGAGGAAATCCCCAAGCTGCCGGAGCGCCAAATGGTTTGCATTGGAATTATTGGCATATAAATCATCCGCTGCGCCTTTGATCCGTCGGACGGGCATTTTATATCTCCAAACTAGGCGTCATTTGTCCGATCCTCTGAATCTCAATGACATGAGGTTCATTGGTTTACGGGTAGATTGTACCAACACCGACGAAGGCGTAAAGGCGCTCCCTTATTGCCTCCTGTCCCCATCATGGCCGATTCCCCGGCCTCTTGCGCACCCCTGCAATCCGATGTCCCCTTGTATGTTAAGACTGACAAAGAGTTTGCAATCAGCGACAAGAAGTGTTATGCTATTTGCCGGACGCAGCCGCATCTGAAATGCCAGAATTCAGCGTAGAGAACGCTCTTGCTCCCCTTGTCCGTATGGGATAGGCGGCCTCTCGGGTTTGCATCTCGCAACCGGCCTGACCATAATAGGGGCGTTCTTTGACGATTCGATTCTCGAGTTGGCGGAGTAAGTATCATGTATCGCGCTTTGTGCGTCGCTATGATTGTGGCCGTTTCCACTTTCGCACGCGGGGACACTTTGTCATTTACGACAACCGGAGCGGGCACGCTGACGATTCCCGCGGGCTACGAGTGGACCCACGTGACGGTTCAGTGCTGGGGCGGCGGCGGCGGCGGTGGGGCTTACGCGCCCGGCGGCGGTGGTGGTGGTGGCGGAGGGGGGGCATACTGCGCCGAGACGTATTCAACGCCGCTGGTCGCGGGCAGTTACAGCTACTATGTTGGCGCTGGCGGGTACAGCGGCAACGCTGAAACGGGCTATGGCCTTGCGGCCGGCGGTACCGGTGGAGACACAATTTGGAACTACGACGGTGCTCAAGACGTTTTTGCGGACGGCGGGACTGGAGGCTACTTCATCGGGAGCGTGGAGAATTATGCCGCCGTAGGCGGCACCGGCGGCACGGTCGGTGCTGGAACGGGCTATTCGGGCGGTGCTGGCGGCGCTGGCGGGGCCACTTACGACTCTTACGGCGGGGGTGGCGGCGGCGGGAGCGGCGGCCCGAGCGGGCTAGGCGGCGACGGAGCGGATGCTACAAGCAGCGCCGGCGGTAGCGGGGGCGATGGCTACGGCCCCGGAGGCGATGGCGCAGCTCTCAACGCCGGCGCGGGCGGAAACGGTAGCTTCCCGGGGGGTGGTGGCGGCGGGAATTGCAGCAACTCCGTCATCGGGGGCGCAGGCGCAAACGGGGAGATCATTGTCAGCTATACACAACAAGCGGTCCCCGAACCCTCCACGCCCGCGCTGCTTGGGGCCGGCACGATCGGTCTGCTCTCCCTTCATCGGCTTAGGCGGAGAAGTTATGGGCGCGTACCCTTATAGGCGCGCCCGAGAAGCGCCGTAGGACTCCACTGGCTCAGAAAGCGGACACGGCTTTTGCCTCAAGCAAGACAGAAGGGGAGATTACCGAATTCCTGCGGAAACTAAAGACGCCCGCTACCCGTCATTTTTGTGTAGCGCCAACGGAACATAGCGCCTATAGCAATTGGGTGCCCAACGGAACCGGCTCCGGAGGCTCCAGAGGAGCGGGCGTTTTGAGCCGCTGCGCTAGATCGGCGATTAGCTGGAGCGCTTCATCGCGGGTCGTCGTTATTATTTCTTCATAACCCCTTTTTTTCTCGGCGGTTGAACAGCATATCTGGATATCGTCAATCATCGCACGATCCGGAGGAAATGGGCTTACAACTTTCAAATCGACCTTGGTTTGCTCCCCGGTTTCGCCACGAGTGATGAATGCCATGATTGACCTTCCTCTATAACGGAGTCGCAGTGCGAAGTTCCAGAAGCGAAGAGGTGCGCACGACTCCCAATCCCTCTGGCAGCGTCCCGCATCCTCCCATAGTAGCCACTTGACCGCGGGTAGTCAATCGGCCCAATTTGCAATTTTCATTTTGCAGTAGCTGTTTTCCCGCCGCGGTTTGACCGCGCGGCGTTCCCGCCTTGGCCGCCTGGGAAAAAGTTTTTCCAATATCTAAACACTTGTCCAGTACCGACTTACGGCGCGAGGCCAAGAAAAACCAAGAATTCGCGCGGAACTCGGGAATAATTCCGGGGTTTAATGCGTCTATATAGAGAGACGTTTAGAATAGTTAACATATAACGACGTGAGGAAGTGGCTAGAGCGAATGCCACCGGCTTGCCCGGTGGACGTTTACGTTCGCTGCTACAAAAGACGGACCCCGGCGCATTCTTTCCCGTTCCGGGGCGACAGCTCCGCTGTCGCCCCGGAACGGGAAAGGGCGTGTCGTCGGAGGCCGAGGTAGCTGGGAACGTGAAGCACCACCGGGCAAGCCGGGTGGCATCCGAGATTCCCTCCCCCATACCAATGACCATTTCCACCGCCACGACAACCGCCAAAGGACGTATTCCTATCTCCGTTCTATCTC
Organism: uncultured Planctomycetia bacterium; assembly: GCA_963707295.1. GTDB lineage: Bacteria > Planctomycetota > Planctomycetia > Pirellulales > Thermoguttaceae > JANXQG01. Next base: position 345,717 of record CAVPPL010000004.1, on the reverse strand, counting down.
GTTCTATCTTCATCCTATCTCGGTCCTATCTTCATCCTGTCTTAAACACACCCAGAATTCCCCCAGAAAATGCGAGGAAAACATGAGCGATCAAATCCCAAAAGAAAAAACCGCGGCCGCCGATAAATGCGCGTTCCTTGCCGAAATCGAGCGGCTCTTCTTTGAAGGCCTCTCGGCCCAAGAGATCGCCGAAACGTTGGGTCACAAGAGCGCCTATTGCGTCGGCCGCAACCTCCGCGAGCTCAAAAAACGCTGGGCGCGCGCCGCCGCGCGGCAGAAAAGCGTTCTCTCCCAGACCCAGTGCGCCACCGTCTACCGCGAGGCGATGGGCGGATGGCAGCGTTCCCAACAGGCCAAGGTCACTACGACCGAGCACCGCGGCAAGGAGAATGAAGTCGATAAAACCATCACCCGCCGCGAGGAAGGGCCGGGCGACAAGACTTTTCTCCTCGCCGCCGTCAGCGCCCTGAAGGCCCTCCGCCAATTTGCCGCCGAGAAGGATGATTCGCCGCCTAAACCCCGTCAAATGACCGATCGTGAATACTTGATCTATCTCGAATTCCTCACTCAAGATCAAGTCGATCGCCTCACCGATGAACAACTGCAAAGAATGCGCGAGGCCATGGACAATCTCCGGGTGGAACTCGACGCAATGCGGCGCGAAGAGGAACGCCAGCGCGAGAAACAACAGAACGAGGACGCGGGTCAAGAAACAAGCTCCTTGCCTTGAAGCGTCATTCGCGGCCGAATTGCCAACCGATCCGGCGCCACGGCCTGCCGATCTGGATGCTGGGTCCGGCGACTTTGAGGCGGCGCCGGCGGCTGATGGTTTTCGTGCCGTCTCAGCGGAGCAAGAGCGAACTGGTGAGCCGCCGGCCGCCACCGATGAACAGTCACCGGCGTGCGAACAACCGCCTGCCGCGCCGGAACAACACTGTCAGGCAGCCGCGTTGCGGGAAGCGGCGCCGCCGGACGAGCTTCCAGCGCCGAGGCCCCAGGCGGTGGGTGCGGAGCACGATATGGCGACGCACGTGCCTCATGCGGAGCGTGAGGAGTGCAAGGCGTCGGCAGCCGCGGCGCCCGCGGAACGTCCGACGTGCCCTGCGCCGATCGGCGCCGCGCAAAGCACCGCCGACGGAGGCCGAGCACCAAGCTTACCAGCAGTGGCTGGTGCGAAATCATGCAGCGCTACAACATAACCTATTGATGGCACAGACTTTACGGCAACAGTCGATGGCCGCGCCAGGCGGCGTGAATCTCGCCGGCGCCGCCTCGTTAACCAGGCTGCAGGAATGGTGCGAGGCCATGCGGCAGTGACTACGAGAGGAAGAATGGTGCTTCGCAAGCGCGCTGCTACAATGGAGACTGGAGGTATTGTCATGATTTCAAAACCGTTAATCGCTTTCTGCCTGCTCTGCCTTTCGGCGTCGGTCCTCGTCGCCGCCGAATTAAAACCGCCCTTGCCACACTACACGAGCGTCCGCCACTTGGCCGAGAACGTCACGCTCGCCAAGCTCGATAACGGCCTGACGGTTATCGTGCAGGAAAACCATACCGCGCCGGTGGCCACCGTCCGCTGCTACGTGCAAAACACCGGCGGGGCGTTCGAGGGAAAGTATCTCGGCGCTGGGCTGAGCCACGTGCTGGAACATGTCGTCGCGGGCGGAACCACCACGCATCGCGGCGAAAAGGAAACTGAAAAGATCATTGCTTCTTTTGGCGGCGTAACCAACGCCTACACCACGAGCGACCATACGACGTTCTTCATCGACTGCCCTGCCCGCAACGTGATGACTTCCATTGAACTGGTCGCCGATTCGATGCAACATATCACGTTCGAAACGAAGGAATTCGAGCGGGAACTGAAGGTCGTCCGCCGCGAACTGGCCGACGATGAGGACGATCGCGGGCACGTGCTTGCGGATCAGCTCGATCTGACGGTCTACGCGGTCCATCCCGTGCGGCATCCGGTGATTGGATATCTGCAAGTGCTCAACGGCACGACGAACCAGACGATCATCGACTTCTATCACGACCGCTACGTGCCGAACAACCAAATCTTCGTCGTGGTCGGAGACGTGAAGACGCAGGACGTGTTGGACCACGTCGCCCGGCAATGGACCGGCACACCGCGCGGCCGCGAGACGTTCGTGCCGCTGCCCGAAGAGCCGGAACAGGTCTCGCCTCGCGAGTCGGTGCGGGAGATGGACGGCACGGTCTACGATTTCGCCGTGGCCTGGCCGACGGTCACCCTATCAAACCGCGACTTGTACGCGCTGGATCTCGCCGCCTATATCCTCGGGCAAGGCGAGAGTTCGCGGCTGGTGCGGAGGCTGAAATACGAGACGCCCACGCCGCTGGTGCTGGGCGTGGGAGCAACGAGCAACACGCCGCATTTCGTCCGCGGTTATTTCGCCGTCACGGCAACGAGCAATCCCGATACGTGGCAAGCGGCGGAGAAGGAAATCCTCCGCATGGTCGCCCAACTTCGCGACGAGGAAGTCGATCCGGCCGAGCTAGCCCGCGCGAAGAAGCAGAAATCGGCCGAATTGGTATTCCAGCACCAGACGGTCCAGCAGCAGGCCGAAAGCCTGGGCGAAAGCTTCCTGACCGCCGCCGATCCGCTCTTCGACAGCCGATATACCGAACGAATCCAGACGGTCACCGCGGCCGAGATCCGCGAAGTGGCCCGAAAGTATTTTGTGCCCGCGCGGCTGAATCGCATCGTCATTGCCCCGCGCGGCGCTGCGCCGAAGGGACCTGTCGCCGAGCGCGAGTCGGGCTCGGGCAAGGTTCATTTCGAGCGCCTTGACAACGGCCTGCGGGTGCTCGTGAAGCGAGTCCCCAACCTGCCGCTGGTGAACATCCAGGCCCAATTGCTAGGCGGCAGCTCGACCGACGGCGAGCCGATGGCCGGCCGCGCCGCGATGTTGGCCGATTTGATGGACAAGGGCACGACGCGCGGCGCCAGCGCGGCCGACATCGCCGCTTACTTCGACTCGGTTGGCGGTGACATCTCCTTCGGATGCGGCCGTTTCACCTTCAACGGCACGGCGGTCTGTCTGAAGGAGGATTTCCCCAAGGCGGCCGCGCTGTTTGCCGATTCGCTGCTTTACCCGGCGCTGCCGGACGACCAGTTTCAACGGGCGAAGCTGGCGTTTATCGCCGGCATCGAGAACCGCAGCGCCGATGCCGCGGCGGAGGCAGACGACGTTTTCCTCGACGCGCTGCCCGCCGCCTCGCCGTATCACATCAATCCCGAGGGCAAGGTGGCCACCATCAATCGCCTTTCGCCCGCCGAACTCAAAAAGCTTCACGACGAGTGGTTCCTGCCGGGCAACATGGTGGTGACAGTCTATGGCGACATCGAACCTGCCGAGGCGATGGCTATCGTGAAGAAGCGCTTTGGCGGCCTGCCCGCCGGCGTGCGCAAGCCGATTGAATTTCCCGCGCACAGCAACGCGATTGCGGAGTCGAAGACCGTCAGCAAGGCTACGGGGAAAGACACCGCTATGGTGATGATGGCGTATCCATGCGAGGGCATCTACGACAAGGAGGACCACGCAGCGATGACCGTGTTGCGGGCGATTCTCAACGGCTACAGCACGCCCGGCGGCTGGCTGCACAACGAACTCCGTGGGGCAGGCTTGGTCTATTACGTTTTCACGCGAGAGATGACCGGCCCGGTGCCGGGCTTTTTCGTCGTCACGTCGCAGACGTATCCGGAGAAGCTCGGCGAAGTGGTCGAGCGAATTCGCCGCAACCTGGATAAGGCAAAGAAGGGCGATATTTCCGACAGCGAATTCCACACGGCGATCGAGCAGATCGTGGCCCTGCATGCGCAGGAAAACGTAACCATCGCCGACCAGGCCCGGACCGCCGCCATCGACGAACTTTTTGGCCTGGGTTACGACTACGACAAGAAGTTCGACGCCGAGATTCAGGCGGTGACAAAGGATGATGTCATTCGCGCGGCGGACAAGTATTTGACGAAGAGCGTGTTGGTGACGACGGCGCCGAAGAAGTAGGTCTGTTTTACCCGCCAGACCGTTGACGTTCGTATTCCGCAATGCCGGCCTTGATCTCGGTAATCGCTTCGTTTGTGTCGCAGCTTTCAATCAAGTTTTGTACTTCTCGCGCCGATTCGACAGCGACCCTAGCAAACTCCACGTTCTCCACGCGATGAACCTGCAAGCTGTAATCCGCAAGAAGACGATCCCTAAATAGGTCCTGCAAATAGCGCCCGCGGCGCAATGCCTGGCGATGCCCGCAGTTCATAAGACAATGCTGGACAAAGACATGCGAATTTGCATTTTTGAACGGTCGCGAACCGAGCCGTTCCAGAAACGACTTTGCGATGTGGAATGCGCCGTAATACGCCCGGCTGATCGAGGAACGGCAAGCCGCGGCGTCCGCGTAGGTCGCGGCAATTTTTGCGGCGAAATCAATGAAGTGACTGGCATTCATTCGGAGAAGCTAAACGAGAGGGAGAGGTTGGTACACGGTTCACCGAGTTGTGCGACGCGCTCGTGCCATTCGCCTCGCCGGCTCACAATGCTTTCGATTGGGCCGCTTGGCTGCGCCACAATTGCTGTAAAGCGAGTTTGTGGATACTCCGGATCCTCTATAACCTCGATTGAGACGTCGCCGGGAAATAGCTCCTTCGTAATCTCAATTACGTCGGCCATCAGGTTGCCCACGTCAACCGTGCTTGCTTCAACGACTGTTGCCATAATCAAGCTTACCTCGCGGCCAAACTCATGCTTTATTCTCACCCAATTCTAGCACTGTCCAGCCGCTACATCAAGCCAGAGACGACCGTTCGCGCCAGATTAGAACCAATCCATTCCTTCCGGCAACTTATTCAATGTCTCGCACCGATCCGCATGAATAAGCACGATGTCCTCAACCCGCACGCCGCCAAGATCGCGGCGATAGAGCCCCGGCTCGATCGTAAGGAGTTCGCCATCGAGCAACTCCGGTCCCTTGAAATCCAAGAGCGGTGGCTCGTGGCACTCCAACCCCAGACCGTGGCCCGTGCCGTGCGTCATGGCGCAATAACTGTCCGGGGCGTCGGCCGGCGGCAATCCGGTTTTGTAGCCGCGGAACTGGATAACGGCGATCGTCGCCTTGTGAACGTCCTCGCCGGTCACTCCTGCTCGCGCGGCGGCCATGCCGGCCGCTTTGGCCGCGCAGACGGCCGTATGCATTCGGGCGATCTCGTCCGGCACGTCGCCATGCACGACCGTCCGGGTACAATCGCCGTAATAAAGCGTTTCTCCGTTTCGCGGAAATACGTTGAACGATCACCGGCTCGCCCGTTCGCAGAGGGCCGTGGCCCAGATCGTGGCAATCGCCGCCCGCCGGGCCGCCGGCGATGATCGAAGGCGGATTGACGTAGCCCAGGTCGATGAACCAATGGTTGACCATCGCCCGCACGCGCTCGGAGGTCAGAGGGCCGCCCTCGTGCATCAGCACGCCATCGCGGCCGGCCTCCGCGCGCGATGAGCCGGCACGTCCGCTCGATGATCTGCTCGTTGACGGCTTGCGCGTTGCGAATGTGCTGCAATTCCTCGGCATCCTTGCGGCGACGGTCGGTGACTCCGATACTTGCGTCGCACGTAACACCAATGCCCGCCTCGCGGACCATTTCAGCAACGATCAAAGGCAGTGTGCGATCGGCCACGACTTGTTTCACGCCCGCGCGGCGGAGACATTCCGCGGCCGCCTGGGCAGTAGCCGTCTCGCGATCGCCGGAAAGTCCGCCTTCCGGCGCGTAGTCGCGAGGGCAGGCGACCTCCGTAGCGCGGGCGTGCCGGCGAGCACGATCCATTTCGATATCGCGGAGGATAAGCACCGAGCGGACGCCGCCGCCCTGCAGCGGAAGCTGCACGTAGGCCGCCGGATCGCCGACGAGGAAGCGAATGCGGTGGTACAGTGCCGAGTTCAATTGTGGAATGCCCGCCATGAGGAGAGCACGGTTATCAACAGAAGGCATTATTCGCGAGGTTCGAGGTTACTTCACTTGTTTCAACTGTTCCAGCGCCTCACGGATCGATTCCAGTTCGTCTGCGTTCGGCGGCAAGAGCGGCCGCCGCGGAGGGCCGGCGTCGCGGCCGGCAAGGCCACAGCTCGCTTTGACGAACTGCGTAAACTTTCCGCTGTGCTCGAAAAGAGAGAACAGCGGCAGCAAATGGTAAAAGTAGTCGCGGGCCGCCGCAATGTCCTTGCATTCCAGCAAGCGATAGAGCCGCACATGCTCGGCCGCGCAGACGTTGGCGATGGCCGCGACCCAGCCGGCCGAGCCGAGGACGAGGCCCTCGAAGGCCACCGTATCTCCGCCGACGAACACTTGCATACGATCGCCGCAGCGCTGGATGATCTCGCTGATCCGCCACGTTTCGCCCGTGCTGTCCTTGATATAGCGGACGTTCTTCAATTCGGCCAATCGCTCGACGAACTCCGGCCGCAGATCGACGCCGGTTCGGGCGGGGAAGTTGTAGAGCATGATCGGGATGCCAATGGCCGCATCGACCGCGCGAAAGTGCTCCAGCAACTCGTCCGGCCTAGGCAGCGAGTAGTACGGCGGGGCGACCATGACGCCGTTGGCCCCCAGGGCTTCGGCTTCGCGGGCGTACTGCACGACTTCGCGCGTTGCGGCCGCGTTGACGCCCGCCACGACCGGCACGCGGCCCGCCGTGGTGCGGACCACGGTCGCCAGCACGTCGCGCCGCTCTTGCGGCGACAAGGCGTAGAACTCGCCGGTGCTGCCCAGCGGAATCAGTCCCTGTACGCCCGCGCCAATCAGATATTCAACCAAAGCCTCAAGCTTGGGAAGATCAACCTCTTCGCGCTCGGTCATCGGTGTAACCAATGCGGGATAGATCCCGCGAAAAGTGGTCGTCATCTCTGCTGTCCTTATTGTTTATCCGTCACGTCACCATCAGCCAACGTTCCTACGCTGGCCGGCAGCACCGGTGGCCGGACCGAGTGGTTCTTCCAACCAAACGAGAACTCGACCGCCGCGCCGCACACACGGCCTTGGCATGGCCCCATGCCGGAGCGGCTGTGGAGCTTGGCGGCACGCCACGACGCGAAACCCTGCAATCGTTTATACGTCACGTCCTCGCACCGGCATACGAATGTATCGTCGTCCGGCAGATCACGCAACTCCCGCCGAAGTTTGAACGCGCGGTCTAGCGCAGCGGCGAAGCGCCGGCCGCGCGACCGTGCGGCGAAATGTCGCGCCGCCTCTGCCGTTTTTCCGACCGCCGAGAGTCCTGCGATTTGGCCTTCGATTACCGCCAGTTCGGCGCCGCCGACGCCCGTGATTTCGCCCGCGCAAAAGACGCTCGGCACGCTGCTCTCTTGCCGCGCGTTAACGACAACAGCGCCGTCGCGGACCTGGCATCCCAGCATGATCGGCAGTTCGAGGTTTGGAACCAGCCCGAAACCGCAGGCCAGGATATCGCATGGTTCGGTCCACGTACGCCCGCCGGACTGGAGTGTGACGGCTTCGACTTTCGCGCAGCCGTGGGCGGCTGTCGGCCAACATCCCATCACATACCGCGTGCTCCGCAGCGACCAGCGATATCCGGCCCCCTGCCAAATCTTGCCCGGACTAAGCCACAGAAGCTGCGCAGCCGAAAGCCGCCACGCGACGCCGCGGCGCCTGTTCGGCCACGACGGCAACCATCGCCCCATGCTGTTGCGCGAAGGCGGCGACGGAGAGCAAGAGAGGCCCGCTCCCAGCGACGATGACCCGTTTTCCCCCGACGGGCAGCTTCGCCTTGAGCAGCGCTTGCAAGCCGCCGCGCCGATGACGTTGGGCAGCGTCCAGCCGGGGAAGGGCAGGAAGCGCTCCCGCGCGCCGGTCGCCAGAATCAGTTTATCGTAGTGCAACTCGATCGGCTCGCCGTTCCGCTCCGCCACAAGGACATTCGTCGCGGGCGCGGAAACAATTTGCGTGCCAAGGAGGCGTTCGACTTTGACATCCGCAAGACGATTAAGCCAAATGGCGAGGCGGTCGCCGGTCGGCGGCTTGCCCCGCGCCAGATCTGCCCGCCAGCAGTCGGGTTGTCGTCGATCAGGCCGACCGTGGCCGACGTGCTGGCGGCGAAGGCGGCGGCAATGCCCGCCGGGCCGGCACAACGATCAAGAACGTCGAATCGTTCATGCGTCGCCATCGGTGCGAATCTCCATTCCGGGCCGGCAGGCGGCCTGGCAGGTGCGCTGGTGCGGCCGGCCGTCGATCGTGGCACAACATTCAAAACAGATTCCCATTCCGCACAACGGCCCGCGCGGCGTGCCCGTGACCGATTGCCGCGCCGCTACGCCAGCTACGGCTAGCGCGACTGCCGCCGAGCTGCCCGCGGGAACTTGCACCGCCTGTCCATTTATGTTGACGATAACGGAGTCATTCATGGTTGCCGCCTTCGCACACTCTTTCCGCCAAGTACGGCTCGCGGTCGATCTTCGATTCGCGTCCGGCGATCAAATCGGCTATCAACTCGCCGGTGGCCAGCGAGGTCGTGATGCCGAGCCCTTCGTGGCCGGCGGCGAGATACAGGCCGGGCGTTTGCGGCCAGGGACCAATCAGCGGCAACTTGTCCTCGGTCGAAGGGCGAAAGCCGGTCCAAGTGCGGGTTGCGCTGAGTCCGGCCAGACCTGGAAGAAATTCGATCGCGCGGCGGAGCATGCGGCCGAGGATCGCCGCGTCGATCTCGCCCGTCTCGATGTCATACTGCCGCGACGAGCCGATAAGAACCTGACCCGTGCGACGCGGTTGCACGTTGCAGGCAACCGACTCTTTTGCCCCGCCGGCGGCGCTTTTGATATAGCCCAACTCGACGATATTCCTCCGGACAAAGCCGTGATAGCGGTTGGTAATCACGAGATGGCCCTTGCGCGGGCGGATCGGGACGCCCGGCGTGAGCCGCGGTGCCGCCGTGCCCGCGGCATTCACGACGCAACCAGCAGTCAGCCGAGTGCCGTCGGCCAGCACGACATGATTGCCGCCGAGCGATACTACACGGGTATCGACGCGAACGACAGCGCCCTTCGCACGGGCTTGATCGACCAGCCACCGGGCGACGCACGGCGGATAGACGACCAGGTCGTCCGGCTGCACCAGGCCGCCCGCCAGCCCAGGCCGCAGTTCTGGCTCGGCCTCGGCCAGTTGCCGGGCGTCCAAGAGTTCCGCACAGACACCATGGCTGCGAAGCACGGTCTGCTTCTCCCGCGCCGCGGCCAGCTCCTCGTCATCTTCCGCTACCCAGAGTGTTCCGCAGGAATCAAACTCGCAGTCCTCCGGCATTTCGTCGGCCAACTCTTGCCAAAGGTCCCGCGAGTACCGCGTCAACGCAAGCTGCGCCGCATTGTCGTCCATCACCACGACGTGGCCCATGCCCGCCGCGGTTGTTCCGCCGCCGACCATTGCCGCATCGACAATCGTCACGCGCATTCCCATCGCGCGACGGCGCTCGGGCACATGCCGCGCCGACGATTCCGGCCCCCACGATGACAACGTCGCTGGTCATAGTGTAGCGGGAATCCCATGCACAAATGGATCGCGGGGATCGAGCACGAGCGTGGCTTCGCCGGTGATGAACGCCGAACCGCGAATACGCGGATAACACTGCTCATCACGGTACTGAATCGTGCCCTCAAAAATGCTGCCGACGATGCTTTCCTGCCGCCAGACCTGGCCAGGCCGAAGCTTGCCGTCGGCGGCCAAGCAGGCCAGATTGGCACTGGTGCCGGTGCCGCATGGCGAGCGGTCGTAGGCCCGGCCGGGACAGAGGACGAAGTTCTTGCCGTCGGCCTGCGGATGTTCGGGCGGTCCAAAAAGCTCGACGTGGTCGATCTCATGGCCGTCAGCGCCGGTGATGCCCTGCCGCGGCAGCGCTTGCCGAATTCGCCAAGCTAGATCCGAAAGGCGTTCGAGATTCGACATTGTGACTGCCAAGCCATGATCATGCACCAGATAGAACCAATTGCCGCCCCAGGCCACGTCGCCATGCACGCGGCCGTGGCCATCGACTTCCAGCGGTACGTGCGCCGCGTGCCGATAGCTGGCCACGTTCTCAAAACTCACCTGGCCGGACTCATCCAGACACGCGGTAACGATGCCCACCGGTGTTTCGATGCGATGTTCGCCCGGTCCGATACGGCCCATCGCGGCCAGCGTCACTATGAGGCCGATCGTACCGTGCCCGCACATATTAAGACAGCCGACATTGTTGAAGAAGATTACGCCGGCTGCGCAGCTCGAATCGCACGGTGGAACCAACAGCGCGCCGACCATGACATCCGACCCGCGGGGTTCGTTGACGACCGCCGACCGAAACCAGTCGAACTTCGTGCGGAACCGCTCGCGCCGTTCGCTTATCGCGCCATTACCCAGTTCCGGGCCGCCCGCGACAACGACACGAGTGGGCTCCCCGCCAGTATGGGAGTCGATGACCGTAACATGCGTTTTCTCGTCGGTAGGCATGGGAACTCCGCCATCTTACATCATTTACTCATGGCCTGACAACGGTCCCTAGCCTTCATTCTGCCCTAGCCATCGCTCTCGTCGTAGTCATGCTCGCGAGCTTTGCGCCAGCCGTCTTCCCACGACTTGAATGCCTCGGCCTCTTCGTCGGCGTCGTAAGGGTTCTGGGTGACCTCCGCGCCGTTCCAGTAGGCGTCGTAACCGATGTCGTACGCTTCGTTATTCATTACGGCCAACCTATCACGTCCGCGCCGCCCGATCAATGTCCGCGGCCATCGGCGTTGCTGCGGCCCGTGCCACACGATCGGCCACTTCTTGCAAGGCCGCGTTGACTTCCGCTGCATGCGTCACAGTGAGCAGATGTCCGGCGCCGGGAATGAGGAAATCGCAAGTGCGGTTGCCCAGCGGCAAGACACGGTCGCGGTTTCCGTGGATCGTATACGTAGGCACGTCAGGGGGTGCGCTTGGTTGCCATCTACCCACGGCGATGCACGCCCAGCGGAGAAACGAGGACGATGCATCGCGAGCCATGGCAGCCGCGAGGCGACGATGTTCGGCCGGCCGTCGCCGCACCAGAGACATCAGCACTGGATACGTCCGCTTTCCCAGCCCATAGCCGGCGGGCGGTGCGATCCACGCGATCCGTGCCAACGTCCGCAGGCGCCAGGGAATCGCGTCGCGGGTCGTGGCGCTGGCAATGAGCACCAGTCCGTCAGGCCGCAGAACGTGAGCCATTTCATAGGCCATCATCCCGCCCAGCGAACAGCCACCAAGAAGCAGCGGCCGGGCGATGGGGATTTCGGCCGCGAAGCACTCAGCGTATTCGGCCAAGCCCTCGCTCGGACGCGGAGTGATCCATCCAGGCGTAACCAAACTCGGCAATGCCGCTCGCTGGGCGTCGAACAGGCGTTCGTCGGCGCCGAGGCCGGTGAGCAAGACGATATGAGGTTCTGCTTGTCGCATTGGCTTGGCCTGAACGGGCGGAAACGGTTTTTTTTGCTTCCAGCAGTTATTGCAAGTTTTACGCCACTGTAGTAGGATGGAGATTCTATCACAAAAAAGGAGGAAAATACGACATGACTCTCAAGCAAGATCTGGAAAACCGGGCTCGCGTCAAGCTGGCCCTGGCCGACAAGTACGAAAACCTGGCCAGCACCGTTCGCAGCCGTCCGCGGGCAGCCAGCTACCTGCGGCACGTCGCCCGATTCCGCCGCCAAGCGGCTGATTTGCGAAACCTGATGAAGAAATAGATAGGTCCCGTTTGCCGAACGGGACGACTGCGGTTTACGTCGCATGAAGGCTCGTATTTACTCATCTGCTCAGGCTACAAAAGTCCCTTCCGGCAGAAGGGATCTATGCGCGGTCTTGATCCTTCTCTTAGCGTTCGTCCGCCCGGCGATTTCAATAGCCGGCGAGACGCAAGCTCCAAACGTCGCAACGGTCAATAACGCGGCCGTCGAAAATCGCCTGGCAGACGTCACGCGTTATTTGTCCTCCGACGAGTTGGAGGGCCGCGGCATCGGGACGAAGGGGATCGATCTGGCGGCCGACTATATCGCTGATCAGCTTCGGCAGCTCAACCGCTACGGCGTGCGGACCGATATCTGGAACGGCGGCCCGTTCCAGAAATTCGAGGTCGGCATCGACGCCGCTTTGGGAACGAATAATCATCTCACGCTCGTCGGGCCGCCCAAGGGCGGCGACCAAAAGCCGACCCGCATCGAACTCGTGCTGGGGAAGGACTACACGCCGCTTGCGATCAGCGGCAAAGCCCTGTTTAATCTGCCGTTGGCCTTCGCCGGATATGGTATCACGGCGCCGAAGGCCGGCTACGATGATTTCTCCGGCATCGACGCGACGAACAAGGCCGTCATCATGCTCCGTCGCCAGCCGCGCGACGACGTGACTGACAAGGCATCCGCCGGCATCAAGGCTACTGCGTACACGGTGATGCGCCACAAGGCCGCCAACGCCTTCGAACACGGCGCGGCCGCGATGATTTTTTGCGATGATCGGGTGGAATTGCACTCCACTGCAACCGAGACGATGTGCTGCCGGCGTTCCACGTAGTCGGGCCGACGCACGTTCACACGGACCTGCCCGTTCTGGCTTTCCGCCGAGCGGTGCTCGATCGCATCCTGCACTCGTTGGACGATCCGACGTTGAATCAGATCGAGGATGAAATCGACCGCACGCTCAAGCCGGCCAGCCGCGATTTGACGGGCTGGCGGATCGAAGGCCAGACCGACCTGCATCATGTCTACAGCCAAGTGAAGAACGTGGCGGGCGTCCTGCCCGGCGAGGGACCGCTGGCCGACGAAGCAGTCGTGCTCACCGCCCATTACGATCACTTGGGTTATGGCTCGCGGAGCACGCTGCCTTCCGTACCGACAGCCATTTACCATGGCGCGGACGACAACGCATCGGGCGTGGCCGTGGTGCTGGAGGTCGCCCGGAGGTTGGCCCAGCGGAAGGAAAAACTTCACCGCACGGTGGTCTTCGTTCTCTTTACCGGCGAGGAATGGGGCTTTTGGGGCAGCAGCCACTATGTGAATGACCCGATCGTACCCATGAGCAAGACTGCGGCCAACGTCAATCTCGACATGGTGGGCCGGCTGCATGACGAGTTCTTGCAGATCAACAGCGTCGGCACGGGCCTGGGCTTCGGCAAACTGTTGGACGAACTGAATCGGCCTTTCGGCTTTCATCTGTTGAAGTTGGCCGGCGCGTCCGGCCGCAGCGATCAGGCCGCGTTCTATGCGAAGCAAGTGCCCGACATCCACTTTATTACGGGCAAGCACCCGGACTATCACAAACCGACCGACACGTTTGACAAGGTGAACGTCCCTGGCATGAGGCGGGTGGCGGACTACGTGCAGGACGTGGTGGTGGCGCTGGCCAACGCGCGCGAGCGGCCGACATTTGTATCCGTGCCGATGCAGTCTCGCGGCGGCGCGCCGCTGCCGTTTTTGGGCTGCATTCCCGACTTCACCCGCGAAGAGCCGGGGTTTCCGATCAGCTCGGTCATTTCGGGCAGTCCTGCCGATCGCTGCGGCCTTAAAGGGGGCGACGTGGTCGTGAGGTTCGGCAAGAATCTGATTGGCATTTGCGATGATCTGGACGACGCTTTGCAGCAGTACGTGCCCGGCGACCGCGTGAGGATCACAGTCCGCCGCAAGAAGTCGACGCTGACTTTCGAGGCCACGCTGGCCGCGCCGATGTAGCAGTTGGACAGCGCTTGCATTGCCCATCGGCTGGGCGTATGATGCTGGCATAGCTGGGTTCATGCAAGCACAACTCCTATCCGGAGCCGAGGTGTTGAAATGTCCAGGTTCCTTCTTGCGTCGTTGATTCTGACGTCTATTTGCCGTGCTTCGGTAGCCGCCGACGAGCAGGCCGACGCTCGGGCAATTCTTGAGAAGGCGATTAAGGCGCTCGGCGATGAAGCCGCGATGCGTAAAGTTGTGGCGGTCCATGCGACGTTAGAGGCCGAGTCTTACGGTCTCGACATAGGATTTCTATCGCGAGTCGAAGTATACCAGCAAGGTCTCGATAAATCGCGGCTCGTTATGTCTACTAGCTTGGGTAACACGGTTCTTAGCACAGTGACTGCGGTCGTCAACGGGAAGGAAGCGTGGATCAAGGAAGATGGCACGAAAACAAAGACTATGATCGAGGCGGAAAAGGACGGCTGGATCAGACGCAATCGCATAGAAACAGAGATTATGAGTGGGGCAGTTGCGGCTTCATTCCCTGATGGCACTTCCGTTCACTGGATTCGATCGCTTACTCCCCTTAGAAGAGCCGAGTATCGCTTATCGTCCGTTGGAGAGACTGTCGTGGCGGGGCGCAAAGTCGTCGGCATTCTCGTGCGATACGAAAAACACGACCCGGTCAATCTCTATTTTGACAAGGAAACCAATCTGCTTGTCAAGTACGAACGCAGATTCAAGGACAACGGGGCGGCCAAAGAAGTTCACGAGGAGATGGTTCTCTCGGACTACCGTATCGTACAGGGGTTTCAGCAACCTTTTAAAATGGAAATTTATCGGGACGGAAGGAAGTGCGCGTAAAAATGTTTGCCTGAAGGTTGAATTCCCTGAAAAGGACCTCGACGACAAGCTATTCGCCAAACCCTGACAAAAAAGGAGCCTGCCATGAAATCCGATCTCTCCCGCCGCGCGTTCCTCAAAGACACGGCCCTGCTCGCCGGAGCCGCGGCCGCCATGCAGTCGCTTGAACCGGCCGCCGCGCAAACCTCGCAGCCGTGGTCGATGCCGAAAATCCGCCTCGGCCAAGTCGAAGTTTCGCGGCTGATACTGGGTAGCAATCCGTTCTTCGGCTATGCCCATCGCGATGGCGACATCGGCCGGCAGATGGCCGAGTATTTCACGCCGGAGCGGATCATGGCCGTGCTGGACCAGGCGGCCGAGTTGGGCGTGACCACGGTTGTCGCCCCGCCTTCGCCCGCCTGGATCGGCATCTTCGCCAAATATCTCGATCGCGGCGGTAAGCTGAACACCTGGATCGCCCAACCGCACGGTTCCCCCAAGGGGATGAAGAAGGAAATTGACACGGCCGTCAAGGCGGGGGCCAAGGCGTTCTTCATCCAGGGTCATCGCGTGGAGGAGCAGTTCGACCAGAAGGCTTTTGACGTTGTCCGCGGCTGGCTCGAACACGGCAAGAGTCACGGCATGGCCGTCGGCTTGGCGTCGCACCGCCCGGGAACGCACTTGATAGCGGAGAAGCTCGGCTTTCCCACCGACTTCTATTTCCAATGTTTCTTCCGTGTCGATCAACATCCGGAGAACTTTGCGCTGGAATGCCGCGAAAAGGCTGTGGCGACGATCCGCGCGATCACGACGAAGCCGGTCGTGGCGTACAAGATACTTGGCGCCGCGCGGATTCCGCCCGAGGAAGGTTTCGCGTATGCCTTCAAAAACATCGCCGCCAAGGACGGCGTCTGCGTCGGCATCTACAATAAGGACCGGCCCGGAATGTTGGCCGAGGACGTAGGGCTGATGCAGCGCCGCGGGGGCGTGATGCGTAGGGTGCGTGGAGCACGGAAACGACCTGTGAATGGTGCGTTGCGCGAAGCCGTCCGCCGAAAAGGAAATCGTAAAGCACAGTTCGCGTTTCCGTGCGCAACGCACCATTTCCAGTCGGCTTCGCTCCACACACCCTACGAACTTCGCTATTCAAAACGGATGCAACCATGACACACTCCAATCGCCAGATTGCTGCCGGCGCGGCGGCCGCCAGCCTCTCAGTCGCCCGATCCGCTCACGCAGCCGGGACGGAAGTCATCCGCATGGCCCTCGTGGGCTGCGGCAACCGCGGCAGCGGCGCGTGTCTCGATGCCTTGAGCACGAAAGCCCCGGTCAAGCTCGTCGCGATGGGCGACCTCTTCGCCAATCGCCTGGAGACGAGCCTCAAGAATCTCTCGCGGCACGACGAGGTCCGCGAGCGGATCGATGTTCCGCCCGAACGGCGGTTCACCGGCTTCGACGCTTGCGAGAAGGTGCTCGCCGCGGGCGTCGATCTGGTTTTGTTCGCCACGCCGCCGCATTTCCGGCCGATGCATTTTGCCGCCGCCGTCGCCGCCGGCAAGCACGTTTTCCTGGAAAAGCCGTGCTGCGTCGATGCGCCCGGCTACCGGCAGTTTCTCGCCGCCGCCGACGCGGCCAAGGAAAAGCGGCTCTCGGTCGGCGTCGGCCTGCAGCGGCGGCATCAGCCGCTCTATCTCGAAAAGATAAAGCAGATTCGCGACGGCGCGTTCGGTTCGGTCCGGCTCATCCGCACTTACTTCAACGTCGACGGCGGCCGGGCGGCGGTCCAGCGCAGTGCGGCGATGAGCGAGATGGAGTATCAGATCCGCTCCTGGAACCTTTTCTGCTGGCTGTCGGGCGACCACATCGTCGAGCAGTCGTGCCACAGCATTGACGTGGCGAACTGGATCATGGACTCCCACCCGGTCCGCGCCAACGGCATGGGCATGAGGCAGATCCGCACGGGGCCCGGCACGGGCGATATTTTTGACTGCCACAGCGTCGAGTTCGAATATGCCGACGGCACGCGCTACTACTGCCAGGCCCGGCAGCAGCCCGGGACCTGGGGCCACGTCTCGGAGAACGTGACGGGCACGAAGGGCCGGATGACACTCGGCGTGGGGCCGTGGGGCGGCCGCGACAGCCACGCCGCGAACGCTCCGCGACAAGCAAATGATGGCCCAGAATCCGTATCAACTCGAACACGACTCCTTGATGGCCAGCATCCTCGGCAGCGGTCCCTATCGCTGCGAGGGCCAATACGGCGCGACCAGCGGCATGACGGCCGTGATGGGCCGCATGGCCACCTATTCGGGAAAAATCGTCACCTGGGACGAGGCGGCCGCTTCGACGTTGCGGCTCGCACCAGACCGCTACGCCTTCGACGCACAGCCACCGACTTCGCCCGATGCCGAGGGGAATTACCCCTTCGCGATTCCAGGCGTGACGCGGGCGTGGTAAGTGTTCGGCGCTTGATCTTTTTGATCCAGTCAGCGACCTCGATTTCCCAGGGCTCGTCGCCACACTGGAAATCGCGGACTTCCTCGAGGAGCGACTCCGAGAATTGCTTCGCCAAAAGCTCGTAGCCCATCGCATTGCCCCGGACAATCAGCCTTGATATTCGGGCAGGCGGGCAATCCTAACTTTTGGCCGTGCAGCGCCGCACTCAATCGCCTCTTGCAGCGAGGCGGCCTCGGCGTCCGAAAGGTCCATTGGCTGCAGCGACGCGGCGGTGCGCGATGAGGCTCGATCACGTATGGCTTGAACAAGAAAACGCTCTTGAAGCACATCCAAACTAAGTTGTTCGGTCGTCGTACCCCGCCGCTCGGCCTCGGCCGCGACGGCCTCTTCGAGTTCGGTGGGAAGCGTGATTATGACCATGAGCGGATTCGCAGGTTAGTTAAGCTGGGAGATCTCGACTCTATTTGCAACCGCCGGGCATGTTGTCAACGCTGAAACGCCCCTTCTTACACGAACCTCCGCCTTACGTCACAATCTGCACTGGGTCCGACGCCGGCTTTCCGTTGGCCTCAGCGTCCGCGGCCAGCTTCCAGGCCGGGGGGCCGATCAGCTTCGCGATCGCCACGTCGTCCAGCGTCTCTTCCTTCTCCAGGGCTTTGGCAATGCACTCGAACTTATCGCGATGCACCGTGAGCATTTCCACCGCCCGTTCGTACGACGAGCGAAGGATGCGCGACACCTCCTCGTCGATCACCTGGGCCGTGTGCTCGCTGAACTCGCGCGGCTCGGCGATCTCCTTGCCCAGGAAGGGATGCTCCTCGCTGTCGCGGAAGGCCACCGGCCCGAGCCGCTCGCTCATGCCCCAGTGCGTGACCATCCGCCGGGCGAGCTGCGTGGCGCTGGTTCAGGTCGTTCTCGGCGCCGGCGCTGTACTCGTCGAAGACCAGCTTCTCGGCCGCGCGGCCGCCCAGCATGAACAGCAGCCGGTCGTGCAAGCTCGCTTTCGCTGATGTTGAGGCGGTCTTCCTCGGGCAGCAGTTGCGTCGACGCCCAGCGACCGGCCGCGGGGAATGATCGAGACCTTGTGCAGGCGGTCGGCCGCCGGGCACGAGCCAGGCCAGCAGGGCGTGGCCCGACTCGTGATAGGCGGTCATCGACTTCTCCTTGCCGGCTGAGCACCTCCTCGCGCTTGGCGCCCATCAGCACCTTGTCGCGGGCGTACTCGAAGTCGGCCATGTCGACCTTGTTCTTTGTCGTGGCGGCTGGCCCAGAGGGCGGCCTCGTTGACCAGGTTGCGGATGTCGGCGCCGGTCAGGCCGACGGTGCCGGCGGCCAGCCGTTCCAGGTCGACGTCGTCGGCCAGCGGCACGTCGCGGGTGTGGACCTTGAAGATCGCCAGGCGGCCCTTGTAGGTCGGCCGATCGACGGTGATGTGGCGGTCGAAGCGGCCCGGCCGCAGCAGGGCCGGATCGAGCACGTCGGGCCGGTTGGTGGCGGCCATGACGATCACCGATTCGTTCTGGCTGAAGCCGTCCATCTCGCTGAGGATCTGGTTGAGCGTCTGCTCGCGTTCGTCGTGGCCGCCGCCGACGCCGGCGCCGCGGTGGCGGCCGACGGCGTCGATCTCGTCGATGAACAGGATGCGAGGGCGAGTTCTCCTTGGCGGTCTTGAACATGTCGCGGACG
The DNA here is from genome assembly GCA_963707295.1 of uncultured Planctomycetia bacterium. Lineage (GTDB taxonomy): Bacteria > Planctomycetota > Planctomycetia > Pirellulales > Thermoguttaceae > JANXQG01. The sequence goes on along the minus strand of CAVPPL010000004.1, from coordinate 327,027 downwards.
CGGCTGGCGCCGACGCCGACGAACATCTGGATGAACTCCGAGCCGCTGATGCGAGAAGAACGGCACGCCCGCCTCGCCGGCCACGGCGCGGGCCAGCAGCGTCTTGCCGGTGCCCGGCGGGCCCATCAGCAGCACGCCCTTGGGCACGCGGCCGCCGAGGCGCTGGAACTTCTCGGGGTTCTTGAGGAACTCGACGACTTCCTGCAGGTCGTGCTTGACGCCTTCCAGGCCGGCCACGTCGTCGAAGGTGACGCGGCGGTCGCCCAGTTCGTATTTCCGCGCGGGGCTCTTGCTGAAGCCGAGGATGCCGCCGCCGCCGAAGATTGAGTCCCGCGTGCGGCGGAACATGACGAGCAGCGCGATAACGATCATAACCGGCAGCGCGAACGTCGAGATGACGTAAAGCCAGTAGCCGCTGTCCGCAGGCGCGGCCACCTTATACTTGTCGCCCAGCTTGGCCAGCAGCAGATCGTCGAGATGATAGTCGGCGAGCACGGGAAGGTAGGTCGTGAACTCCTTTTTCAGCTTGATCGGCTCGCCGTGGCGATCGGGCTTCGCCGACGGGTCTTCCGCCGGCGGCTCCTTGAACTCGCCCGTGATCTTCGTGCCTTCGAGCTTGGCTTCGGCGATATTGCCCGCCTTAAGCTGCGAATGAAAAAAGCCGTAGCTGATTTCCGACGATTTTTCGCTGCCGGGCATCCAGAAAAGTACGGCGATCATGATCAGCACGACAGCAATGATCAGCGCCGTCGGCATATTGCGGCGCATAGGCGGCGGGAGCTTTGCCGGCGGCTGCGAGGGATCGGGCGGAACGGGGGGGATATCCGGTGTTTGGGACATGCAACTGTTTCAATGATAAAGGCGGTTACTTTTGACAATTGTACGTCATTCCCGGCCGCTTTTCGAGGGGGAACGACGGTGGCGGAATGGCGCGATTAGCGGGGAAAACGTTGGTGTTACGCACATCTTGGACCCCATCCGGCTCGCCCGGATGGTGAACAAGGCTGGATGGCTAAACAAGACCGATATGTAAAAACACGGCCCCCACGTGCTTGTCACGTGGGTGAAGAAGGTTGCGCGGCTAAGCTGCGAAAGGCACACAAAGCTGGACAACCTGATTCACCATCCAGACAAGGTGGATGGGGCCTATACGGGCTTTTTTCCTTTCTAGCTTTTCAACCTCCTTCACCATCCACGCGAGGTGGATGGGGTCGTTCGGCGACTTGTGTGCAACAACGGCGGGGAAAACCGTTGGTGCCTATCTTGTCGTGTTCGGCCGATTTTTTTCTTCACGTTTTGGTTTCCGTGGAATTGGGCTGTTTTCTTGGGGTTTCGCAAGGCAGGATGAACCCAGGATGAACCCAGGAATCCGTCCTGTGGCTGGTTTGTGCATCAGCGCGCGGCGGGCACGACAGCAGCGAGCATGGGGCAAGGCGTGGGGAACAACGAGTGCGCATGTTTTGCGGCGCAAAAACAAAACGACCCGAGCGGAGAAATCTCCCGGGAAACCGGCGTGTGTTTAAGCAACGCCCCGTTTGAATTCGCTTTGATTGCGCTTTGCACTTGTTTATCACCTCTTGCATACTCTTGATAACGCACTGGCCAGCGTCGGCGGCAGGCAAAACCGCGAATGACACGAATGACACGAAAACCGGAGGGAGCCACGGATGCAACACGGACGGAACACGGAGAGCAATAGTCGGTGTTGGATTCATGTTCCATCCGTGGCTTAAGCTCCTCGCCTCTCAGCTTCGATCCTTTCAATCCACTAATCACTGTCCACTGCCTGCTATTCACCTTGTTCCGCCGCAGTATACCACCGTTTACAACTGTTGTCACCACTTGCTGGTGATTTGTGGTGCTAATTCGAGCTAAACCCTTGCCGGCCAAGGACTTGCGCGGAGCCGAAGTTGCGCGCTGCGCGTAGGGTTTTCCGAACAATATTTCCGTCGCCGTAAGTCCCTGCGGGATAAGGCTTTTCGGAATTCAGCGACGGCGGCCACTATTGCGCTGTTGGAATGCCGCGCTGACATAATCAGCACGGCCGGCCGGAAGCGGCCGAGACCATTCGACAAGGCGTTGCTCGCTGGTCGATTGCTCAATACATTGAAGTGCCGTCGCTTCCGTTACTGGAATATCGCTTTTCTTCGATGCTCTTGAAAACTTAACCTCGACCCTCTTGTTTTCAATATCGTGGTAGAGATCGTGGAACAAGCTACGCGCTTTGCCGAGCTTGACCAAACGTAGAATAAGAACCTCAGCGACGGACCCGAACCGCCGCGTGTTCAATGCGAAAATGCCTTCCCTGAGAGTGTCAGCGTCCATAGCCCCAGTTCCAAAAGAGACAAGTCTCCAATCAGTGGCTTCGGAAAACGGCCGCCCATTTATGCAAACTATGTGGCATTGATTTCGCGCATCGCACGAGTGGGGTAGCGGATTGCGGATGCGTAGGGGTTATGCCGCGATATGCGCGATTACCGGGTTTCTGACGACCTTAGATTTAGCAACGTCCCGATTGGCTTCGGCCGGAAGCTGTCCGTTTTGCCCTTCCTCGCGGCGGGCGCGAGAACCCACGGATTCCGCGCGAGTGGCACGATAGTTGTTATCTCTTGTATATTTATGTGTACATACACGAAATGGCAGGCGGCCGGCACGGCCGGCCGCGAGATGCGCCCCAGCCCCTTCGTATGGAGGGCCGACAAACGCCCTCGCGGCAATGTGTTGTAAACTGGTGTATGCAATAGACTTGCGGCAACGGCCGGAGATGCGCCCAGCGGGCGGTTTTCGTTGAGGCGGGGCGCATCACGGCAAATGACCGATGCCAGTGAGGCGAGAGCGACTGCCAAAATGGCAGGCTGGCAGAGGATCAGAGATCAGAGGCCAGAGATCGGAGGTCAGAGCCACGGATTGAATTGTGCCAAGAAGACTGGAGAAGGAGGACAGCACACATGAAGTGAAGTTAGAAACCTTCTGTAGGAGCCTTGCGGGTGAAAGCCCGTCCGGGAGAGCTTGACCAGCACCTGGAAGCCAGCCTTGCACGTTGCGGGAAACCAAGGCGTGATGCGTAGGCGGCGAGCCCGAAAGCCATGCTATTGAGCCTCGAAAGGTGGTTGTCGTCGGTGCTTCCGTCGTTTCAATAGCGGGGGCCACGCGACGGTTCCGCGAATTGGTCAGGAACCGTTGACCGTCCGGGGTCGGAGAACATGTGCAAACGGGAATTGAGGCTCCCCAGAAACTTGGGAGATCCTGGTGTCTCCACGGAAGCATTCCCGGACGGGGCGACCGGGTGAACAACCCCAGGCCCGACGCGGTCGCACGCAGCGGCGGCGGGAGCGAAACATGCGTGATCCCGTGGTACCGGCCGTGCGAAGGAAACGAAGCGCGGCGGGAAGGACGGCAGGAAGTCGCAGTGCCTTGATAGTACCGTTGAAGCAGGGGAACAAACGCCCGTGCGGACCCTGTGGAGGGAAGCGAGGCATCGGGAGCATGGAATCGTTGTTGGGACATACGACGGATACTTGGAGATTCGATGTACGTATTAACGAAACAGCAACGGATAGCCGAGTTGGCGAGACGATCGCCGCAGATGGGATTCACTTCGCTGGCCTACCTGATGGACATCGACTGGCTGAAAGCGGCCTTCTACCGGACCCGCAAAGACGGAGCACCGGGCGTGGACGGACAGACCTGGCACGATTACGCGAAAGACCTGGAGGCCAACCTCCAGTCGCTTCTCGACCGGGCCAAGTCCGGCACGTACCGGGCACCGCCGGTGCGGCGCGTGCATATTCCCAAGGCGGGCTCGACTACCGAGACCCGCCCCATCGGAATTCCGACGCTGGAGGACAAAGTTCTCCAGCGGGCGGTCGTCATGCTGCTGGAACCGATCTACGAGCAGGACTTCGATCCCGGCTCGTACGGATTCCGGCCGCAGCGATCGGCACACGCAGCCCTGGAAGACCTGTGGAAGCAGACGATGAACACCAGCGTGGGCTGGATCCTGGAGGTGGACATCCGGAAGTTCTTCGACACTTTGGATCATGCCCATCTGCGGGAGTTTCTCCAACTCAGGGTGCGTGACGGCGTGCTGACACGCCTGATCGGCAAATGGCTCAAGGCGGGCGTGATGGAAGCGGGCAACGTCAGTTACCCGGACGCCGGAAGCCCGCAAGGCGGCGTGATCTCGCCCCTGCTGGCCAACGTGTTTCTGCACTACGTGCTGGACATGTGGTTTCGGCAGGAGGTGCAACCGCGACTCCGGGGCAAGGCCCACCTCATCCGCTACGCGGACGACTTCGTGATCTTGTTTACTCACGAGGAAGATGCAAAGCGAGTGATGGAGGTGCTGCCGAAACGCTTTGGCAAGTACGGCCTGACGCTGCATCCTGACAAGACCCGGCTGATTCCCTTTCGCCGACCGCCCCGCAAGGCGACAGGTGTCGGGAACGACCGGACCACTCGACCAGGAACGTTTGACCTCTTGGGTTTCACCCATTACTGGGGTCGCACGGTTCGGGGCGGTTGGGCGGTAATGCGGCAAACGGCCTCGAAGCGTCTGAGCCGGGCGGTGCGGAGCATTGCCCAATGGTGTCGGAACAACCGGCACCGACCGGTCTGCGAGCAGCATGCAATACTGAGTCAAAAGGTTCGCGGACATTACGCTTACTATGGGATCACCAACAACATGCGAATGTTGGAGGCGTTCCTGAATGCGGTTCAACGAGCTTGGCGGATGTGGCTTGACCGCCGCAACCGGCAACGCGACATGAACTGGGACCGATTTAAACGGCTGCTGAAGCGTTATCGCCTCCCGCCGCCGAAAATCGTCCACTCCTGCGTCAAGCAGCGAAACCATGCCCCGAGGAGCCGTATGGTCTAATGCGTCCATGTACGGATCTGTGGGAGCCCTGGGCGGGCAACCGCCCAGGGCCACCCGGCCACGGAATAAACACGGACCGAATTTCCGACCACAAAGAACACGATGGGCACAAAGATGCGCCTCTTTGTGTCCTTTGTGCTCTTTGTGGCCAAAATGTCTGGGCCGCCCGGCGATCCGCCCCGATTTTCGAGTCCAAGGAGAATGTGAATAGCCAAAAGACGTAATCCTGACCGCATCCTAACCGCACTCTGATCGGGGTCTGATCGGGGTCTGATCGCGGGCTGATCCAGTCCTGATCGCTTCCTGATCGGTTCCTGAACGAGGTTTGACTTGGAAAATGGCCGAAAACAGGCCCATTCGACGATGGACGCGAAACAAAGAAAAAAACGCGGACCCTTGCGGCCGGATATGCACGACGGCCACGATGCTGCGCAGGTTAGTGGCGGCCACCGGTGGGTCTCGCAGAACTCGACCGCACCCTACGCGCTGCCCGAAAACAAGGCGGCGGCTAAAGCCGGAACTCCAGCGCGATACCCAGCGGACGAGCGCCGACGCACCAAAATTGCCCAACTTGCCAGGGGCGAAAACCTCCGTGAAAGAACATAAGATGATATCGGATAACAGTGTACGCCACGGCCCGGTCCACGCACCAGCGCCGCGAAATCGCGCGGGCGGTGCTTGCGAAGGCCGGTGCGTAGCCGGCTCCGGGCTCCAGGCTCATTGCTCACCGCTCAAAGCTCGTTGCCCACTGCTCCAAGCTCCCTGCTCCCCGCTGCAAGTCGGACGGCACGGCGGAGCGTGGCGCGCTGACGTTCGCGCGGCCGCCTTATTGCACCAGCCCCGCGACCGGGTGGCTCCGTCGTCGCGCGGGACTCGCTTCCCAAGTCGTTATCCCATAATGACTTACGTCATCAGGCCGCTTGCTGCACCACCGCACCAACATCAAGGGGCGGTGCATTAAGCGGTCCTCCTTCACTTTGTGTAACATATAATTGTCTCAACCGCTATCTAGGAGCATTGATATGACCAACCATCCGAGTTTGCGCACGTGTGTGCCGTGTCTTGGGATCGTCCTCGCGGCGTTCCTTTCAACGTCATTGGCCCGCGCCGCCGATCCGAAGGGCCTGCCTATGTCGAAAGCCGCTTTGCCCGAGGCGGAGATTCGCGCCACGGCCGTGGCCTTCGTCAAGGCGTTCAATCGCGGCGACGCGGCGGCCGTCGCTGCCCTCTGGACGCCGGACGGCAGCGCGGCCGACTCCGACGGCACGATCTACAAAGGCCGCAAGGCCATCGAGCAGGAGTATGCCGAACTCTTCAAGTTGCACCCCGACGCGCGGGTAGCCGTGGCCGTGAAGTCGATCGAGTTTCCCGCGCCAAGCGTGGCCATCGAAGACGGCATTTCGCAGGTCGATGCCCAACACGCCGGCCCGGCGCAGGTCGCCCGCTATAGCGCCGTGCATGTCAAGCTCGACGGAAAATGGCTCGTGGCCAGCGTCCGCGAGTCGTCCGTCGAGCTGCCCTCGAACTTCGCCAAGGTCGAAAGCCTGGGCTGGCTGGTGGGCACTTGGACGGCCCAGCGGGACGGCAACAAGGTCCGCACGACGATCCGCTGGATTGCCAACAACAGTTTCCTGGAGCGCGAATACTCCGTCTCGACCGACGGCATCGTGACCACGAGCGGCCGGCAGATCATCGGCTGGGACCCCAAGAGCGAGCAGGTCCGCTCCTGGTCGTTCGACGCGGCCGGCGGCCACGGCACGGGCGTCTGGACGGCCACGCCCGAAGGCTGGCAGATCGAACAGTCCGGCGTGCTGGCCGACGGCACGCCGACGTCCTCGCGCGACACGCTCGTCCGCATACCGGGCGAGGACAACGTGCTCGGGTTCCGGTCGGTCAACCGCGCCGTGGGCGACACCCGCCTGCCCGACGTGCCGGAAGTCGTGCTCGACCGGGTTCAAGCGAAGAGCGCGAAGGCGAAGTAATCAAACAACCAAATACATGACGGTGATATCCATGAGCAGACACATATTCACTTCGGTCGTTCTCGTTTTTTGCTCGGTTTGGCGAGCTTGCCGACGGACGGCTTCGCCCGAGGATTCGGCGGCGGAGGCTTCCGAGGCGGTAGCTTCGGCGGCGGCGGTTTTGATCGCGGCGGCTTTAGTGGCGGCAGTTTCGATCGCGGCAGCTTCGGCGGCGGGAGCTTCGGTGGAGGCAGCTTTGACCGCGGCAGCGTTAGCGCGGGCGGTTTTGACCGATCCAGTTTCGGCGGCGGGAGCTTTGGCGGCGGAAGTTTTGATCGCTCTAGCTTTGGCGGCGGCTACTCCGCGGGCGGTTATCGTGCCGGCGGGGCAGAGGGCGGATTTCGATCCGCTGATTACGGCGGATCGCTCAATCGCGGCAACCTGAACAGCTTTCTCGGCTTGCCGACCGATGGCGGCATGCACGCCGCAGGCGGTTACTCCGCCCATGCCTATCAAGGCGCTGGCGGCACGGACGTTGCCCACGTTTCGGCCGGCGAACGCGGCGCCGCGGTTACTCCCTACGGCGCGGCGGCGGGCGGACGATATGCCGGCGCGACGGCCGTGAAAGGTCCCGAAGGCAACACCTACGTTCACACAAGCGAAGCCGGTCGCGGAGTTGCTGTCGGTCCAGACGGCGCGGCAGCAGGACGCTACGATACCGGCCGCACGGCAATCAACGGCACGACCGTCGCTGGCCACGCCTACGGCGGCTATGGCTACGGAACCCGCGCCTGGTCGCCCACCTATTGCCACGCCCAGGCAGTCACCGGACGCGGCTGGTTCGCCGGCAGCGGAATCTACTCCGGCGATGGTGCGCCGCCCATCCTTGGGCCTGGCATCCGGCGGCTTGGGCGGCCGCCGACTGGGCCACGGCCGCCTGGACCACGGCAACCTGGGCCGACGCCGCCGCATGGATCGGCTGTGCGCCGCAATACTATGGCTACAACTACGGCGGCGACATTGTCTATCAAGACAACAGCGTTTACTATGGCGGCCAGCCCGCCGGCACGTCGCAGCAGTATTACCAGGAGGCCGCCGACCTGGCGAACGGCGGCGCGGCAAACCCGCCGGACAGTGCCCAATGGCTGACGCTCGGCGTCTTCGGCCTGATGCCCGAAGGCTCGAAAACGCCCGACATGGTCTTCCAATTGGCGGTTGACAAGCAGGGCGTCATCCGCGGCAATTATTACGACCAGGTAACGCAGACCAATCTGCCGGTGACCGGCCAGGTCGATAAGAAGAACCAACGCGTGGCGTGGTCGGTGAGCAGCGACAAAGCGGGCAGCGGCAAGGGAATCGTCGTCGAGACGGGGCTTTACAACCTCACGCAGGAAGATTCGACCGCGTGGTCCACTTCGGTCCCGATAAGACGCAGCAGGAAGTGCTTGTCCGCATGACGCAGCCGGGGCAGGAGGGCGAGGCGGCGGAGTAGTGAATCGCGTTGGGTAGGACCAGCGAGCCTCAACGAGCGCCGGCCCACCATTGCGATTCGTTTGGTGGGCCGCGCTCGTTGAGGCTCGCTTGTCCCACCCTACGACTATTCAACAGTCCGCACTCCATAACCGCCTCCGCCCGGTGTTTCCAGCGTGAGTACCTCGCCGGCTGCGGCCGAAAACTGGGCCAAAGCCGACAGGATCTCAACCGTTCCGTCGGCCCGATGCAACGTGTTCTGGCCAAGCGCACCCGGCATTCCTCCGGCAAGGCCGAAAGGCGGGCGAGGGCCGCGGCGCTGGGAGAGGATGGAAACGACCAGCGGTGCGAAGAATTCCAACCGGCGAATCACGCCGTCGCCGCCGCGATTGGTGCCCGCGCCGCCGGAACCGCGGCGGATGGAAAACTCCAGTACGCGCACCGGATAACGCCGTTCGATCACTTCGGGATCGGTGAGGCGGGTGTTCGTCATGTGCGTGTGAACGGCGTCGGCCCCGGCGGAGTCAGGCGTGGCGCCTGCGCCGCCGCAGATCGTTTCGTAGTAGCCGAATGTCTCGTCGCCGAAGAGCAGATTGTTCATCGTCCCCTGGCTGGCCGCCGCCACGCCGAGCGCGCCGAAGATCACGTCGACCACTCGCTGCGAGGTTTCCACATTGCCGCCGACCACCGCCGCGCAGTCCGCCGGGCGGTCTCGCCGTGGCGGATTCAACATGCACTCCGGCAACACGATGCGTACCGGGGCGAGCACGCCCTGATTGAGCGGAATGTCTTCGTCGATCAATGAACGCAGGCAGTACATCACGGCCGCCGTGACGATGGCCGGCGTGGCGTTCAAGTTGCCGGGCACGACCGGCCCGGTTCCGCTGAAATCGAACGTCGCTTCGTCGCCGCCGATCGTCACGTTGACACAAATCGGCGCGCCGTCGTCCAGGCGTCGGCAAAGCGATAGCTGCCGTCCGGGAGTTTCGAGAGCGCCAGCCGCATTTTCCGCTCGGCAGCGTGCTGGATGTGACCCATATACGCCGCGACGACCGGCCAGGAATATCGCTCGACCATCGCCAGCAGGTCGCGTGCGCCCTGCCTGTTCGCGGCCATTTGCGCGGCGATGTCGGCCAGATTGTCCTCGACCGCGCGGCTCGGGTAAGGCGGCGCGAGCAGCAATTGCCGCAGTTCGTCGAACCTCGGCCGGCCATGATCCAAAAGCTTGAAGTTGCCAATCAACACGCCCTCTTCCGCCAGGTTTCGCGAGAACGGCGGCATCGAGCCCGGCACGATGCCGCCGATCTCGGCGTGATGCGCCCGGCTGGCCGTGAAGAAGAGCAATCGTCCGTCTTGCTCGTCGTGTACAGGGGTGACGACCGTCACGTCGGGCAGGTGTGCCCCGCCGCGATAGGGATCATTGGTCACGAAAACGTCGCCCGGCCGGATGACCGGATTCGCGGCCACGATGTTGCGGACTGTTTCGCCCATCGCCCCCAGATGCACGGGAATGTGCGGGGCGTTGACCACGAGTTCGCCGCTCGTGGTGAAAATGGCGCAACTGAAATCGAACCGCTCCTTCACGTTTACGCTGCCGGCCGTGTTCCGCAGCGTAATGCCCATCTGCTCGGCGATACCGGCAAACTGGTTGTTGAAGACCTCGAGCATCACCGGATCGGCCTCGGTTGCCTTCTGCCTTCCTTCTCCCTCGCTTACGCTTCGGGTTGTGACACTCATTGCACCATCACAACCCGACGCGTCAGCGAGGGGGCCATTCTCCTGCGAAAGCAGCAATTCGCCGCGGCCCAACACCGCGCCCTGCCAGCCGGGATCAATAACGGTCGTAGAAGTCGGCTCGCAGACAATTGCCGGCCCGACAATCCGATCGCCGGGCCGCAGTTGCCGCCGCAGAAAAACGGCCGTCGGCTGACTTTGGTCGCTGAACCACGCTTCTACGGAGTGATCGGGATCCGGTTGACGCGGATGACATGGCGATGATGCCGCTGCATCCCGTCCGGACGCACCGACGACTTCAATCCGTGCGGCGACGATTTCAAGCGGCCTGCCTTCGTGAACGTAGCCGTAATGTTGCCGATGCTGACGAGCGAATTCCTCGGCGTAAGTTCCTAGCTGCGGCTCGGCAATCGTCTGCACCGCGTCCACGCCTCGATAGCGAAGGTCCAACGACCGCCGGACTTCGATTCGCTCGTCGGGCACGCCTTCAGCCACGACTTCGCCGCGGGGGCCGGCGGTCAATTCGTCGAAGATATCTCTCAGTTCGGCAATCGCGGCCTCCGAATAGGGTTTGCCGACGCTTGCCACGCCATGGCGCGTGACGTCCGCCAGGCCGATGCCATAGGCGCTGAAGCACGCCCGCATCGGGATGCAGCAGCACTTGGCGGATCCCCAACTCGGCCGCGACGGCGCAGGCATGTTGTCCCCCCGCCGCGCCGAACGCGACCAGCACGTAGTCGCGCGGGTCGTAGCCCTTGGCCAGCGAAACGGAACGGATTGCCTGTGCCATGTTGACGTTCACCACTCGTAGGAACCCGTCGGCCAGCGCATGCGGAGTGTATCGAACACCAGTGGCGGCAACGATTTCTTCGGCAAGGGACGTCAAGCGTTGCTGGACAATGTCGCGATCCAACGGAAACGGAAAACGTTCGGCCAGGATCTTGCCCTGGTAGAAGTTCATGTCGGTGATCGCCAGCGGGCCGCCGCGACCATAGCACGCCGGGCCCGGCTCGGCGCCCGCACTCTCGGGGCCGACGACGAGCTTCACGCCGTCAAAGCGGCAGACCGATCCTCCGCCGGCCGCCACGGTTTCGATGGCCATCATCGGGGCCACGACTCGTACGCCCGCTTTTTCCGTTTCGTACTCGCGCTCATAGCGGCCGTCGAATCGGGCGACATCCGTGCTTGTTCCGCCCATGTCGAAGCCGATGGAGCGCCCGAAACCGGCCGCCTTGGCGACCTGGGAGAAACCGACTACTCCACCCGCCGGCCCGGAGAGGATGCTGTCCTTGCCGACGAACTGATCCGCATCGACCAGCCCGCCCGCTGAGTTGAGAATCCGCAGCTTGGGGCCTGTCCCGATTTTTGTCTGAGCAAAAATGGGGCTGTCCCCTTTGCCGCCGCCATTAGAAAGCCCCGCGCGGAGCCGGGCAACATAGGTCCGCAGAACCGGATTCAGATACGCGCTCAAGACCGTCGTATCGCCGCGGGGGACAATCTTGATAAGCGGAGCAACTTGGCTGGAGAGGCTGATTTCCTGGAAGCCGATTTCCACCGCAATCCGCCCGATGAGTTCTTCGTGGCACGGATTGGCGTAGGCATTCAGCAGACACACAGCCAGCGACTCGATCCCTTGGGACTTGAGCTCTGTCAATGCGTGCCGCACTTCATTGACATCGGCTCTGCGCAAGACTTCGCCTGCGGCCGAAATCCGTTCGTCGATCTCGACCACGGCACAAAAAAGCGGCGGCGGCTTGCGGATTGCCAGTTCGAACAGTTTCGGGCGGTCCTGGTAGCCGATACGCAAGATGTCGCCGAAGCCGCGTGTCGTTATCAATGCCGTTGCCGCCCCGCGACGCGTCAGCAGGGCGTTGGTTCCCTTCGTGGTCCCCAGTCGCACGGAAAGCGGTGGCAACTGCACGTCGAGTCCCAGACCAAGTGCATAACGAATGGCCAACAGCGGCGATTCCTCGCCGGAAGTCAATTCATACGATACTCCCTCCATCCGATCGGAAGGCAGCGGCGTTGAGAGGACAAGCGTGCCGGTCGCAGCATCGAAGCGGGCCACGCGCGACTCGCCCAACGTTTGCCCATTCTGATTGAGCACACGCAGCAAATACCCTTGCCAGAATCCCGGCGGGTCAGCCCGCCTTGCCGGATCGACAATCCGCCCGCGATCCGATCCGTACGCCGCACGGCCCTTCGTCACGCCCGAACTGAGCACTTTGTGCCGCACCGCGCGGCCGTCGTCCAGACACGCGATACAGTCCGTAAAAGTCCCACCGACGTTGATCCAAAACTCCATCGAATGCCTCGCTAAGTTGTTGGCAGTCTATTGTAGCAAGGCGCGGTGCGGGGGTTTACAATTCCAAGCTTGCGGCCTCTTGACCGGGGGCGTCGTCGCAGGCAAAATCGGAGGCATGGGCGGACGTCCCCTTCGCCGGCAATTCCCTTCCACCGGAGTGAGTTTAATGAAACAATTTGCACTACTGTTCCTGACCACCGTTGTATTTTGCTTATTGGGCCACGCGCCCGGTATCGCGGAGGATCGCACGGCGCGTAGAGAGTTCGTCGCTTAAATCCCCGCAGGTGGATCACATGTCGCAGGATGGTGTGCTCGCGTGCGCCGGAAAGCTGGAATCCGAGGGTCGCTTCAAGGAGGCCGCTGACGCGTTAAAGAAGGCGCTCGCGTCCACGGACCTGTCCGCCGCCGAACGCAAGACGCTTGCGTTCGAATTGGATCGGCTCGCGGATCAAGGATTGCTATACCTTCAGCCGGGACGAACTCTTCGCCGAGTTGCAAAAGGCCGTCGCCGGCCTTACCGCCGACGAATACGCGCGCTGGATCAAGGAAGGGCGGTTCGACATTCGTACGATCGATGGCGAGGAGCGTTTCATGTCGTCCAGCGTTGCCAATCTCTTCTTCCGCTATCCCGAGCTTGGGCCGCGCCGCCGCCCGGCCAAGGACACGGCCGATCTGCAAAGGCGCTACTGGGAGAGCTGCCGCGCGATCAAGAATGCCGCCATCGAGCAGAAGACGCCCTATGTCCTGCCGAAGCACTTTCGTTGCACCATGACCGTCACCGTGGAGGACGGGGCCGCTCCCGCCGGCGAGACCGTCCGCGCGTGGCTGCCGATCCCGCGCAGCTATCCCTACCAAAACGGCTTCAAGTTGATCTCAACTTCGCCGGCCGCCAATCGCCTCGACGCCTCCGATAGCCCGATTCGCAGCGTTTATCTTGAGCGGCCCGCCGAAGCCGGCCGCCCAGTCGAGTTCAAGGCCGTCTACGAATACACGCGCTACGGCGTCTGGTTCGACATGAAGCCCGATGCCGTCAAGCCCTGCGACCGCGACGCGGCGGAATTGCGGCCGTTCGTGAGCGAGGCGCCACATGTCGTCTTCACGCCTGAGATGCGCGAACTCTCCCGGCAGATCGTGGGCGACGAGATGAACGACTATCGCAAGGCAAAACTGATCTTCGACTGGGTCGGCGAGCACATCAAGTACAGCTTTGCCACCGAATACTCGACGATCCGCAACATCAGCGATTATTGCCGCACGAGGTGCTACGGCGACTGCGGCCAGGAAGCCTTGCTCTTCATCACGCTCTGCCGCCTCAACGGCGTTCCGGTGCGCTGGCAGTCGGGCTGGAACACCTTCCCCAAGTTCAAGGACATGCACGACTGGGCGGAGATCTACCTTGCGCCGTATGGCTGGGTGCCCGTCGATCCTGGGAGAGCATATTCGCCACGCGTTATGCCACATCGCTGCCGATCGAAAAGCGCCGCGAGCTGCGCGATTTCTACTTTGGCGGCATGGAGCAATACCGCATGGCGGCCAACGGCGACCACAGCCAGGAACTTGACGCCGCCGAAGCGCTCGATGCGCTCCGACAACGTCGATTTCCAGCGCGGCGAAGTGGAGTGCGGCGGCCACAACATCTACTTCGGACGGTATTCCTATGATATGGCGGTCACGGAGATCGAACCGGCGGCGGAGAAATCAGGCAAGTAGGCAAAACTCGATGTGTAATCGGGATGTACCGGGGATGCGGGGTGAATTCCAAAGAATGTCGATAATCCTGGATGCCGTAGCTATTTCGTTGGAATTGGCCGAAGATGGTTGCGTCCGGAAGCAAAAAATGGTCAGAAGTGAAAAAGGGTCAGTCCTGACCCCTTTTTCCGGCGTTTGTCCCCCACCCCGGCGGTTCCCATTCATTGAATTTCAATCGCGGGAAAACAAGCCCGGAGAGAATCTCGCGCTGCCTTGGATACATGCGTATCTTCAAGAATCAACGTCCTAAGGCTCCGTAGCTTTTTGAGATACTGCACACAATCGTCTGTCACAAGAGTCCCTTCAAGATTCAGCACCTCGATATTTGGCACTGCCACAAGCTTGGCAACGCCCGCGTCGGTGATCCTCGTTGCGGTCATATCAAGTTCCCGGATTTTCGGGTGATCGGCAAGGCAAGCCAAACCCGCATCGCTTACGTCGGAGCGACCCAGAACCAGCTTGCTTATTTCGTGATTGTCGCGGAAGTACGTCAGCCCTTTATCCGTGTTCTGGCCATACTCAGGTCCACCATCTCAAGGTGAGGCAGGTCCGGCAGAGCCCCCGCTAAGTCGGCACGGCGATCAAAATCCCTCCCGCCCATGATCCCGAAATAGACCAAATTGCTTAGGAAGTCCTTGCCAAACAACTTCCGGACCCAATCAGGGCCAGGCTCCTTTGCGACCGAAAGCTCGCAGCCGTTCGCGTCAACTTCGTATTCATATGCAAGTCAATGCCGAATAGATCTGGTGCAAGGATTGCTTCAACCGCCGCTCGCTGTCGATCGGCGCGTTGTTTTAATACCGCGATCCAGCTCATGAGACATGACGAGGCGAAAACTACGACCAGCAGCGTCCGGAGACTATATTGAAGTGCAGTCTCATCAGCCACTCCTCGATACTTCGCTATTTCCCAACGAAGTGAAAAAGAGACGGGAATCGGACGGGAAGGGAATCGGGGTCAAGGGAATCGGGGTCAGGCCTACACATTCGACTTTGCAACCTGGAATGTGTTACCTTGCCCCCGGTCTTTCCCCCCGGTTTTCTCCTTACCCCGGTTTTCTCCTAGGATTGGGCTGTTTGCGGGCGAGTAATTCTGCCCATGTGTTGTGCGAGCCTGTCGGTCTGCTGGTGCAACTCCCTTAGACGGTCGAGTGTTGACACTTCGCGTTCAAATTCCTTGCCGTCCGAGTATGTTATCTGATAAACGTACGTCTCCACCGGCTTGCTAAAATCGAAGTCAGGCTTTGCCAAGAAAGCAGTAGCGTCCGCGATCTTCTCAAATACCCGCGGGGCAGAATCGTGTCGGGCGATGAAGCGAATCTCTTGCGGTAATGCCCCCATAGCGGCGCGGACTCGGTCGATATACGTCGTGATAGCAGGACCGCCGATCAACTCGCGTAGCTTGTCGGCGGCGATACGCTTCAATGCGTCTGTGATGTTGGCTTGATAGTCTCGTACGAGTTTCTGCTTGTCTTCTTCTCTCGTTTTGTCGGGATAGTCAACTTCCAGTCCAACGCTCTTAAACGCCTGTAAAACTTTTTCCTTTGGAGCGTAGAAAAGATTGATCTCCCGGCTCGTAATCAATTGACGAGCGGGAGCGGTGAAGTTTCCGGCGGCAACAATCCCAAGGAAACGAGCCGTAGGATAGACCTGCCGCATGGGCAGCAACTTGCCGCTGTCATCCCTGGCTTTGTCTTTTGAATGCCGGGAGCCACGTCGCCAAAAACACTCAAAGAAGGCAACCGGAATCCCCATTTGCGTCTCTGTAGCGTCAAGCTCCATCACGAAATCGTAGTCAACCGTGTTGCCTTCTTCGTCTTTCCATAGGAGCCTATCGCCACGGGCTGGCCTCGTCCGATACATGCTATTCAGATAGAGATTCAATTGGTTGGCAACGCTTGTCAATAGCGGGTATACGACATACTCGGCAAACCAATCGCCAACCACTTGCCCTAACTTATGCCCGGCTGAAGCATTGTCGTTTTCGTTCGCGTTGGCTTCGTCGTTAGCCATGAATAGTCCCCCGTGAAATGGCCTTACCCGTCTACCCAAAGGCGACCCTCGGAGAGCGGTACGCGGTGCTTCCGATTCTTCCATTTCATATTTCTGTCGCGTAGCTTTTCAAAGCGGTAACTAGTGAAGCCCGCAGCGGTCGCAAGTTGCCCCATCCATTCCATCACGGGGACATACACGCCGTAGGGGGCCGAGTCGCCAAGCACAAAGCACACGGTACACGGAGACTTGCAAACGCGACGAAGCGCCATCCACGCCCCGGAAAGATCGCGGAAGTAGCAACCCACCATAAGATGGTACGTTTTCTTTCCACCCTTAGATAGCCGCACTTGTGCAAGCTCCTCGCAGACTTCCGACAACTCTTGGCGTATTGGGGAGACTTCGGGAGCCGAAAGAATCGCGTCAAGACTGATTGCTTTCTCCGGTACATGCTGGGAGCAAGACACAATTAGATGTCGCCGGACAGCGTTTTGTAGATCGCCCCAACCGCCAATCTCTCGCATAAACGACATTTCCAATCGGGTTGCGTCGGCATAGTCGTAATTGTTCGGGTATGGCGGTGAAGTAACAACTAAGTCAATAGACTTGTTAGGGACGCTTCTCACAATCTCTAGCGTCGCCCAACGTGAGAACTGCCGATTCTTTCGGAGTGTTTTGCGAAGCAACCATGTCCGCGTAGATGGTTGCAATTTGTTCTTCAAAAGCATCAAAGGGTTTCGCAAAGACCTTCTTACTTTTGCGGGGTAGCACGTATTGCCAGTTTGCCGTACCAACGTGCGAAGTCTTACGGAGTATGCCGACCAGCGTCAACCACGTTAGCTCCGATTCCAGCGAATCGGTTTTGTGATCTTCGTACGCGCGTCGGATACGGTCTAGGTCAATCAGAGATTCTTCTCGATAGCACTTTGCAATTAGCGGTGGGTAGTCGTCGCATGCCCCCTCCCGCAACTTGGCGCTATCGAGGACTGCTCTAGCAAATTTCCGGTACACGGTTGGGTCGCTGTCACGGGCTAGCTTTGCTCGGGCTACCCTGGCTACAAACGGATGCGACTCAACACCGTAACTTGCAAGCCCCGCATCTTCGGCTGCAAGAAGAGTCGTGCCAGAACCGCAAAACGGGTCAAGGACTTTTGCGTTACGCTTGGAACCGGCGACTTCGGCTATAAGTCTTCTAGCCCATTGCGCAGAAAAACCGGCGCTATAACGAAACCACCGATGCACCGGCAACCTCACGTTGTCCATAAATGTGCCGCTATCTCGGTCCGATTTGTCCGGCCGGGCGGCGTCGAACAATTCCAGTTGCATCGTGGAGGCTGGCAAGTCACGTACTCCTTTCGGCATGTTTCCTGGCGTCACCCCTCGCTACGGTGAAAATGCGGCAGGTTCCACGGATTCTAGTGAACGGATTATCAGGCTGTCAAGCCCCCCTTTTTGCATTTTCGGCGGCTTTGCTTTAACTGTCCTTTTTCCCACCGCCCTTTGACAGCGCCGCGTCCACAACCGAGCGTTCCACAGCAGAAATCCCGAATGCCGAATGCCGAAGGAATGACGGATGAAAAAGGACGAATGACGAAACAGCCTTCGTGCTTCGGCCTTTGACACGGGCACCCGCTTGCGGGTCGCGACATTTGATTTTCGACCTTCGAGGTTCGCGCTAGCCGTATCAGCAGCGCCGCCGCCTCTGCCAGCGATACGAAACCACCGCAGCCATACCGCAGCCAACAAGCGACAGCGTGCCGGGTTCGGATGTCGGCAAGGTGAGCGCGAAGACGGTGCCGTACCCGTTTGCGCCGTAGGCGGAAGTCATCCCAAACAGCGTCCCGCTGCTAAGCGTTAAATCGCCGTGCGGGTTGCCGCCGTCGGCGCTGCCCGTGAAACTGTAGAGGTCATCGAAGTCTGAACCGTCAATTCCCACACTGAAGATGGCGCCGTAACCGCCGGTGCCGCCCGAGCTAGTCATGCCATAAAGCGTTGTGCCGCTGAGAATCAAGCTGCCATAGGGATCGGAACCGCTTGCCGTGCCGCCGTTGCCGCTAAAGGAAACGAGATTCTTGTAGTTCGTACCGCCAGTGCTCACGCTGAAGATGTTGCCGTCGCCGAACGTGCCGCCGTTTTCCGTCATGCCGTAGAGCGTGGTGCCGGCCAGTATCAAGCTGCCTTGTGGCGCCTCGCCGCTTGCGGTGCCGCCGGTGCCGGTAAAATCGGGGACAAGATGCTGATAGCTCGTGCCGTTGGTGCCAACGCCGAAGACGTTGCCGAAGGAACAATTCGTCATCCCGTAGAGAGTTGAACCGCCCAGTATCAAGCTGCCCAGGGGATCATAACCGGTTGCCGTGCCGCTGAGGCTGTTGGTAAAGGAAACGAGGTTTTGGTAGCTCCCACCGCCCGTGCCAATGCTGAAGATGTTGCCGGAACCGGCGCCGTATTGCGTCATGCCGTAAAACGCCGTGCCGCCGAGTACCAAGCTGCCAAGCGGTAAATAACCGGTTGCCGTGCCGCCGGTGCCGGTAAAGGAAACAAGATTCTGGTAGTTCGTGCCGTCCGTGCCGACGCTGAAAGCAACGCCGAAAAGGTTGGCGCCGCCGTTTTGCGTCATGCCATACAGCGTTGTGCCACTGATCGTCAGGCTGCCGTGTGGAGCATTACCGCTTGCCGTGCCGCCGGCGCCGGTAAAGGAAACAAGGTTTTGGTAGTTCGTTCCGTCCGTGCCAACGCTGAAGATGTTGCCAAAACCGCCGCTGCCGTTGAGGATCCCCCCGGCCGATGTCATGCCGAAGAGGTTTGTGCCGCCGACTGTCAGGCTGCCGTATGGATTCCAACCGTTTGCCGTGCCGCCGGTGCCGGTGAACGCGACCAGCGTAGTGAAAGTTTGCGAGTTTGCGCTGCTTGCAATCAGGGCGACACCGAGGGCAAGCGCGCAGGCAATGCATCTCATGTCAGGCCTTTCGAGTGAGACTAACCGTGGTTCCACGCACGACCACGCGAGAGAGGCAGATGAAGAGTGGGCGAGCGTCGAGCCACTTGGCGAGAAGGCCCGGTGGGCGATGAAGCGGGGCGTTATAAGACGTCGCCGGCAAGCGACCCTATCCGTGGCCGCCTATGCTTCCATTCCGTGTAACTTGCCGACGGAACGCTGCCTCGTAATGGGATTATGCTTGCGTAAGATGATCAACTGGCTAAGTGCCATTATACCGACTCCCGCGGGGCCGAGCAATCATTTTTCAATTTGCATTTCAACCACCCGCCGCCGTTTTAACGTGCGATTCCTCCAGCTATCCAGCCTTTGCGCACGTAAATATTTTGCAGCCGTTTGACAGCGCCGCGCGGCAACCGAGAGTTCCACAGTAAAAATGCCGAGTGTCGAATCTCGAAGGAATGACGAACGAAAAAGGACGAATGACGAAACAGCCTTCGTGCTTTAACCTTCGACACGGGCACCCGCTTACACCGGCACGCGCTTGCCGGTCGCGACATTTGATTTTCGACCTGCGAGAGTTTCTCGCCGCCGCCTCCAACAGCGATACGTAACAACCGCCGCCGCTCCGGTGCTGGCGAGCGCCAGCGAACCTGGTTCGGGCGTTGGCGCGGGCAACGCGAGCGCGAACACCGTTCCGTAGCCTTGGCCGTTATTTAACGACTGGTTGCCGCCCTGGCTTGTCATCCCGAAAAGCGTGCCGCCACTCAGTGTCAAATCTCCTAACGGCTCATACCCGCTGGCACCGCGGTTGAAACTGTAAAGATTCTGAAAGCCCGAACCGTCGGTACCCACGCTAAAGATGGTGCCGAGACCGTTGGCACCCCCGCCTAACGTCGTACCGTAGAGCGTTGTGCCACTTAGAATTAAGCTGCCATTTGGTCCCGCGCCTGTTGCCGTCCCACCGATATTAGTGAACGAAACAAGGTCGCGGTAGTTCGTTCCGTCCGTATCAACGCTAAAAACGCTGCCACCTTTGTATGCGCCGCCCCCGGCCATGCCATAAAGCGTTGTGCCGACTACTATCAAGCTGCCGTGCGGAGAATTTCCATCTGCCGTGCCGCCAGTGCCGGTGAAGTGGACAATATCTTGAAAGCCCGCACCGCTAATGTCAACTCGGTAGATAGTACCACCACCAAAGTTACCCTCGATTGACGACATCCCATACAGCGTCGTACCGTCGAGCGTCACGCTGCCGTATAGATACGCGCCGCTTGCCGTGCCGCCGTATCCAGTGAAAGACACAAGGTTCTGGTAGCTTGTGCCATCCATGCCAATGCTGAAGACGTTGCCGGCACCGATGCCACCTCGAAGAGTCGTGCCGTATAACGTCGTCCCGCTGAGCGTGACGTTGCCGTTTGGAATCCAACCAATCGCCGTGCCACCACTCGCGCCACCTGCGAACGAAATGAGGTTTTGGTAATTCGTTCCATCGGTGCCAATGCTGAAGACGTTGCCAGAAGCGGTCGTGCCGCCCAGTGTCGTCACGCCATAAAGTGTCGTGCCGCTAAGAGTCAAGCTGCCATTGGGATTCTTACCAGTTGCCGCGCCGCCAGTCCCTGTGAACGAAAGAAGGTTCCGGTAGTTCGACCCGTTTATGCCGACGCTAAAGATGTTGCCGTCGCCGGCTGCGCCACCACTGAAGGTCATGCCGTATAGCGTTGCTCCACTAAGCGTCAAGCTGCCGTCCGGTGATGCGCCGCTAGCAATGTCGCCGGTCCCGGTGAACGAAAGCAGCGTTGAGAAAGTCTGTGACTCGCCGCGCAGCGCAAAGAGCAATCGCGACGGTTAGCGCACATGCTGTGAAGTTCATTTCGTTTCTTTCTAGCACAAAAAGCCGTGGTTCCACGCTCGACCACGCAAAACAGCTACCTGAAGAATGGGCGAGCGCGGAGTCACCGAGGCGTGAGATGCCGCGGGGAAACCGAGTTGGAAGAAGTCGCCGGCAAGCGGCCTGGTCCCGGCCGCTTAGACTTTCAATCCGCATATACTGCCGACGGTCGCGCTGCCTCGTAATGGGATTGCGAGTACAAATGAAGTGTCAACTGATCGTCCGTTATTATACCGACTCTTGTGGGGCACCGCAAGCATTTTTTTATTGGCATTATTCCAGCTTCAACCGTATTTTCCAGCCGCCGTTTGACAGCGCCGCGTCCGCAACCGAGCGTTCCACAGCAGAAATGCCGAATGACGAATGTCGAAAGAAGGGCGAATGAAAAAGGACGAATGACGAAACAGCCTTCGTGCTTCGGCCTTCGACCCAGGCACCCGCTTGCCAGTCGCGACATTAGATTTTCGACCTTCGAGGTTTTTCCCTGCCGGCGTGGCGCGGCCGTGGCGCGGCCGCGCGTCGCTGCGAAGTCTAGCGGGGGAACGCCCGCGCCTCCTAGACCACACCGAGCTCGCCACGGTCGGTGAATAAGACTGACTGGCTAAAACGCGGCACAACGAATAGCTTTCACATCCGTCCCGCCCCGGCCGCCTCCGGCGGCCGGGGCGGGACGGATGTGAGTTTCAGTCGCACGTCGGTGTATCAATCTGCTTCACCGACCGAGACAAGCTCGGTGGGGTCGGAACTGAATTCCGCCAAATTGTTGCAAGTTTATCAACATGGTCGGCAATCCGGTCCCTTGCGGCGGGCGGCGGAAGATATTTTCTCGCTGGGCGATTTTCACGTGCCGCGGCGGCAGATTCCGCTTCCGATTCACAACCCCTTGCGGCATAAGGGGTTACGCCCACACGGCTCTCTTGGCGGACGCGCGACGCGGCAAAAGCGCAAACATTCGCCGTCGTCGTAAAGCGTGCCCGGCAAAGGCTTTAGCGATAAAATGTACCGGACAACCGTACAATCGTTGACAGAAGTTTATACTGAGCGAGGAAAAGTGCCGGCTCGTTGGAAGTGGCCAGTGGATAGTGAACATCAATGAACGATGCGAGATCAGAGTTCAGTGACGGTAGATCGGAGGGCGAATGCCGAAAGCCTCCGCAGTTCTATGCGATACTATGCGTTTCTATGTGTTCCTATGCACTTTCTACGCGATTTCTATGCAATTCCTATATAGATAGCGTTCATGTTTTGCTTAAAAACACGCCGTTTTCCGCAGGAATTAGCGACCGGTGTGTCTTGAAAAAAAACTCGCGATCGTCGCGGCGCACGAGCCGCTTGGCACGCAAACGAGAATTCAAAAACCACCAAAAGACGGATTCCTGATCGGGGTCTGATCGAGCCCCTGAGCGTCGTCTGATCACATCCTGATCCACGGCTGACCGCGTTCTGACCGGGGTCTGACTTGCAAAAACATCAAGAAACAAGGACAAATCCCCGTGTTGCGCACCGCGAAAAGTTTTTTTCCCCAGCAACACTTTCGCAACGAAACGAAACGAGGACTAAATGCACGCGTCAATGCGCCGCAATGTCAACGGCACCCGCTTCGCTATAAACGACTTCCGGCGGCGCGGTCAGGCCTTGTGCCCGGCAGACGGCGAACACGATCTGCCCGGCGGCGCCGACCGTTCCCACGCGCTCGACGTTGATCACCAGGTCTTGGCCGTGGGGATCGGTAATGTCGTGGTGGAAATGGCGGTGGACAAAATCCCGGCGTCCGGCGTCGGTGCTGCGCACCCAACGGCGGGCCTCGCCGCGGGTGGCGAATCCTTGCCGCTGCTGCACGCGCTCCAGGCGATAGCTTTCCGGCGCGACGAGCCGCACCGCGATGGTTTGCTCGCGCGGCAGCAGGTACTGCGCCCCGCGGCCCACAAAAACCGCCGGCCCGCGGCGCAGCGAGTATGTGGATCATTTTGCTGACCTGGGCCAGGAACTTGTCGTGCGTAATAAGGTTATGGTCCAACCAGGTGCCGAACGTGTCGTACAGCCAATTGCGGCTCGTTTCGTCCACCGCGTCGAGCTTCAATCGCGACTCTTCATACCACTTGGCCACGTGGTCGCGAAGGTTGTGGCCATAGTCGTTCCAGCCCAGCGTCTTGGCCACCAACTGGGCGACCAGCGTACCGTCGGTGCCGCACTCGCGGGAGATCGTAACGTACTTGATCGCCCGTGGCGGAAGCCGCTCGGCGGAGCATTCGCTGATGGCATGGGCGGCCATTTCCTGCACTTTTGCCCAAGTCCGCATTTGCCGCTCCGCCGCAGCAGAAAGCCGGACGTTTTGAGAGATTCGAGAATTCATGATGCCCTCCCCGCTAGTAGAGTTGTCAAAAAGGGAGAAAGAACTCAGTACACCAGTATTATACGCATCGGGTGTCAAAAAAGACGGAAAATGGGTTGACTCTGCCTGTTGCGTAAGGGCTCCGCTTTATTCTGATTGCTCCTGCGCGGACTGTTTATATGGATTAGTCTCAAAAGTCGCACCGATCCTGAAATACGGATTATGCGTACAGGAGGAATTAAAATGCTGAAGTGCAGTCTTTTGGTGGTGGCCATATACACCATAGTAGGTATGAGTGGGGTGAGGTTCGCGGCAGCCGGCGACGGCGCGAACTCGGCGAGTTACACGATCAGCGTGGCTCCCGATGCGGCGGCCCAGCAGAGGTCCAATGCCTATTTTGCGGCTGGCGATGCGGTTGCCGGCGGGGATAACCTGCCGCACGCCGATGCGGCGGTTTCGGCCATTTATGCGGCGGGAGAAGCGGTCGCCAGCGATGACGCATCTGCCGCGAGTGCCACTGGCAAGGCCGGCGGCTCAGTCGCAAGTGCGGCACCGTGCGGCGGGAGCGGATGCGACAGCCTCTTCGGCTGCCTCAATTGCAATCCGTGCCCATGCCTCTATGCCGACGTGGAAGCCGTTTTCATGCAGCAGACTCCACGGTTCCACAATCAGCCGATCCTGCTCGACTTCCTTAACGGCACGCCGCTCGTATCGACTTCCGACCTAAATTTCGCCGATAGTACCGGAATCGAGGCGACGTTCGGTTTGCACCTTTGCAATTGCCGGGCGGTGGAGTTCACCTATTTCGGCCTGTTCCGCAACGGCGCCTCGGCATCCTTCGACAAGACCGATCCGAACATGGTCGTTACTTTCCCCACCGGCCCCGTGGGCAACGTCTTCCTCAACATGGACCACGTGCAGACGGACTATACCTCCTACCTGAACAGTTTTGAGGTGGACTTCCCGTGCTGCTGCGGCGGCTGCGGATGCTGCGAAGAACCCAAGTGCGGCTGTAGCGAGGCAACGTGCGGCGAGGCGACGTGCGGCGAAGCATCCTGCTCAAAGCGCGGACGAGACGCGACAGTTTGCCGCAGTCTGGAATGGTTCGCCGGATTTCGCTATATCGAGCTCGGCAGCGATCTGAATATCACCGCGGCGTCGTTTGCAGCGCCCTTTACTGAGACGGGCTCCTACGAGGTCCATACCACGAATCGCCTATTCGGTGGCCAAATCGGCGGACGCGTGCGGCGGACGGTCAATCATTTCGGATTCGAGTTGACCGGCAAGGCAGGCATCTACGGGAACGACGCGGACCAGAATCAAACCGTCATCGACTTCCCCAACTTCCCGCTGCGTCCGACAACATCCGTTCAAGCCAATAACGTGGCCTTTGAAGGCGAGCTCAATCTTTCCGGAATCGTTCGCATAAACGATGTGTGGTCGGTCAAAGCCGGCTACAGCGTCATTTGGATCGAGGGCCTGGCCCTCGCGCCGGACCAGCTCGATTTCAACTTCGCCGTCAGCCCCAGCGGCAACACGCTGACGTCCGACGGCGGCATGTTCATACACGGTGCGAACGTCGGGCTTGAGGCCCGGTGGTAAGCATCCGCGCTTCCTTCCAGGAAACTCGCTGAAAGGACTCCAGCTATTTTTTGCCCGATGCGGCAATATAAGCCGCCAACAGGGCACTCGCGGCGGCTGTCGTCGCGGTCGTAGACTTCGTAGTGGTCGTTACGATGGCGGCGGCGGAAGCAGCCGCTGTCGTCGTCGTTGCAGGCTTCGCCGTCGTCGCGGCGACTGTTGTAGTTGTTCCCGCGGGCTTGGCGGTCGTAACGGCGGTCGTAGTGGTAGCTGCAGTTGTCGTCGCCGGCTTCGTGGTCACCGCTGCTGTTGAAGTTGTCGTTGTCGCTGCGGGCTTTGCTGTCGTCGCGGCGGTAGCAGTAGTCGCTGCTGGCTTTGTAGCCGCCGTCGCGGCTGTAGTAGTAGCAGTTGTCGTTGTCGTTGTCGTTGTCGTGGGCTTAACCGTCGTCGCGGCCGTAGTCGTTGTCGCTGCCGGGGTGGTGGCCGCTGGCTTCGCGGATGTTGTGACCGTCACAGCTACCGGTGTCGTCACGGGCTTGGCCACTACATGAGGCACCGCACCGGCTGAACATTGTTGATCACGGCGACCGTACTCGGGCCTGGATAGCTGCCCGGAAGCGTGACGGGCGCTGAAAGCACTAGAGGCGAGACGCTCGTAATGTTGAGTTGGTTCAACTGGCTGGTGGTCCCGCCCTCGCCTTGCGTGGCCAAGATCGCTGTGGCAATCCCTTGCGGGTTGTTGAGCGTGGCGACATTCACCGGCGCGTTTGCACTGGATCCGGCAAATGCGGGGAAGCCAATGACGCCGCTCGCGGAAAGAGGCTGATAGCCGGTGCCGTTCCATCCCCAGATGTTGACGAGCGACTGTCCGCCGGTGCCCGCGCCCACGACGATGCTGTCGTTCGCGGCGGACGTGAGCCGCGCCGTGGCAAGCGAAACACCTCCTTGCAGCGCCGGCGCGATATTGTTGAACGGCATGAATGTCGCCGTGGGTGTCGCCAGTTTGGGCGGCGAACTCGATACGATGCTGTTGGCGTTGAAGACCTCAACCGTAGCCTTCATGCCCGCGCCGCTGCCCACGATAATCTGCGGCACGCCGTTGCCCATGGTTCCCAGGCTCGACGCGGCCACGACCGCGCCGCCGACGAACGTTGACGGAAATGCCAGAAAGTCCAGCGACGGCGTCGAGCTGAAGACCGGCGCGCGCCGACGGTGCCCATATTGTAAAACACGCGGACTTCGGCCGGCCCCCAGCTCGGCACCGTGACGATATCCTCCAAGCCGTCGCCGTTCAAATCGGCCACTGCGACCTGCACACCGCCATTAAACGACGACGGATAGGCCTGAAATGATGTCAAGAGGTCGCCCAACTGGTCATAGACATTGATCGTGGGGCTGCCGGTACGGTTTGGCGCGGTCACGATGTCGTCGAATCCGTTGGCGTTCAGGTCGCCCGTCGCCAGATTCACGCCACCCATGAACGTGTTGCCGTAAGGAGTGATGGCCGGGGCCAGCGTCGGGCTTCCCGTCAGCGGATTGAAAATGTTAACCGTCTGCGGAGTCACGGGACTCTTGCCGTTGCCGATCACAATCGACGTAGGCTTGAAGTTGCCAAAGGCCAAAAGCGGCGTGACGACTTCCGTGTTGCCTGACGGCAGAGTGCCTGCTTCGCCCGTGACGGCCACTGCGACCTGCCCGCTGGTCAGCGTGACGGTGGTCCCGCCCGTCGTCTGCGTCCAGCCGGTTTGTTGTACTTCGGTAACCGTATATGTGCCGGGCACCAGGCCGGTGAACGCATACTGGCCGTTTGCCGCGGTAACGGTCGTCGCCGACACGGGATTGCCCAAGTCGTCGGTGCCGGTCAGATCGATCGTCCAACCGCTGAGTCTCGGCTCGGAATTGTTGACGCCGTTGTCATTGAGATCGTCGAACTTGTAGCCGTAAAGCGAAACCGGCAAAGGCGCCGTCGGTACAACGGTCGGCTTGGCATTGCCCTGAAAGCTCTGCGCGAAGCTTCCGGTGAACGTATTACCGTTGTCGGAAGTCATGTCCACGCCGACGTCACTGCTCGTCGGAAAGGGCGCGGAGGCTCCTTGGGTAAGAGTACCGCCGGTAGGAACGAAGCGGAATTGGAACTCGCTCGGGTTCGTGCCGTTGTATTGTGATGCGAACTGAAGAATGGTTCCTGTCAGCAAGGGCGTGGTGTAAGTTGTGCCGCTGGAGGTGAAGGTTCCGTCGATCTCCAGAGAAACATTGGCTGCCGTCCCGTCCGATAAGATTGCCCGAGTTGTCAACCAGGATGTCGATCTTCGCGAGTCCGTTGGTAATCGAGACCGGCGGAGAGACCGCGCTTGGAAAATACTGAAATGCCGTGGTGCTCATCTGGAACACATGGCTAGCGCTCGAATAACTGTAGGTGTCGTTACCCTTGATCTTGGGAAAGACGCTGAAGTCGATGCCCAACGAAGAGAGAAGCTGACGACTTTCCAAGTGTTCCAGCGTTAAGCGGCGATTGCGATTAAACCTTGAAGAGTTCGAGGAGCGGCGCCGCTTGGCTGACCCAGCAAAAAGAGTTCGAACAAATCGGAATACCATAGCGTGCCTCTCAAGATGCTTTGTTCAAGAAGAAAGGACCCAATCGCTTTCACAATGAAACGATCAGGAAGACTCTGCCGACCCTAGCGCATCCTTGCGCACTATGCCCAAAACGCATAATGCCTACACTCATCCCAATTCACGCATCTTAATTGGAATGATTATGGATGTCAAATGACAGGCGCGAGAGAGCGTCCCGTTGTTGGGGTAAGAAATTTTGGAGGCTACTGCGAGAAACGGAGCTACAGGAAATGACAAGAACGGGTGATAGGCGTGATGGTCCGGCTATGTAGAGCTAAAAGAAGCAGCCGGCCAGGTTTAGCACTAACCGCTAATCGGCGTTCGTGCCGACGCCCGCACCACAGGCTGTTTGCGCAGAAAAATTAACGGTACCCGCACAGCACAAGCGGACGTGAGGGAAGCAAAACAAGACGAGGAATGTTACCGCAACGAATGTGCGGCACGAATCACATGGCGCCGTTTAAGACATACCAAAGCCGGTAGCAAGCACGCCAAAGCGGCCAAGGACAACCCAGCGGATGACGGTTCGGGCACGATAATTAGACTCGCGTTATCCGAGGTCGTATTGAAGATTGCGGTTGAAAAGGCGCGTAAGGAAACTGCCTGTGAAGCCGGAATCAGCAGCAACCACCGGGATGCCTATCGTCCCCGGGTAATAATGAGCCAAGTCGCCGCCGGTAACATTAGCGCAGAATTGGAAGAAGTCACCACCGCTATCACCGAATCCAAAAGCCGTTAGTTTTCCTGTTAGGAGTGTACCGCTAGTTGCGCCGGAACGGAAGAGGACGACATCGTCCCATCAATGGCTAACGTTCCCGATATGAGCTGGCCGGTGTTTTTGTTGATCGTCGCCGTGAGGTTATAAGTATCATTGCCGCCGATGGCATAAGGCCCGTCGCCACTATCGACCTTGAAGCTGGTGGCATACCCACTTATAGTAAACGTTCCCGTGCTCCCAGCCGACGGCACGTAGCTCGCAGTCAAGGCTAGTGCTGCTAAATCGGGGTTTTGGATATCACTAAGATCGAGCGTCGATCCCATCGCGGGAGGCTCGTCAAATATCGTGATACCCACGCATCCGAAGACTGCGGCGCAAAGCGCGACATGCTAGCGGACCCTTCATGGTGGCCTCCCGCAAACCCTAGTTGTAAAACGCTGCCTCGTGGTCAGGTCACGCACTGTGAATATCGATAATTGCCGCGAAACACGGGCGATAACGCGCGTCCAGTGCGAGCGCCTGTTCGCCAGTGCTCTGAGTCTTTATTATCATTAAAAGCGCAGAATTGCAAGCATTTGGCGAAGTTTTCGGAAAAATAACCCTCGGATTATTGCAGCCCTTCCTGATGGGGGTTCCTACGCGCGGCGAACGGTCTTTTTGCCGCCGATCGATTGGAAAGCAGGATGGAACGCCTACCAAGCCGCCTCCTGCCCTACTAAACTAACTACTGGCGCGCCGTTCGACCGCCTAATTCCATGAAGCCCGATACCCTTAAACTCTTCATCGCCGCGGGCAATCCGATCATTTCGATCGCCACGCCCGATGAGACCCGCGCGGTTCGCCTTGTCCGCGAGGCGGCGCAGCAGATGGGCCTGCACGTCTCCGAGTGGTCGCTCACCGACGGCCTGCTTGCGCCGGGGGCCTCCCAGGTGCTGGCCGATCCGGGCAAGCCTGCGGCCGCGCTCCGCTATGTCAAGGACTCGTCGAATCCGGCCCTCTTCCTCTTCAAGGATCTGGGCCAGCACGCCAAGGACCCGCAAATTCTCCGCTACCTCCGCGATCTTTATTTCTCGCCGCCTTCGCGGTTGTGGACGGTCATCCTCGTCGATGGCACGTCGCCGCCGATCGAGATGCGGCGGCTCAGCCTGCCGCTGGACATCGGCTGGCCCGACGAGGAGGAAATCCTCGCGCTGGTGAAGAAGACCTATCAGGACGCCCAGCAGCGGAGCCTGAAAAAGGTCGAATCGAAGCTCAGCAAGAGCGACTTGGAAACCGTAGTGCAGACTTTGCGCGGCTTGACCACCGAGGAGATCATCCGCGCGCTCTCCGAGGTGCTCTACGAGGATTTCGTGCTCGACCACTCCGACCTGCCGCGGCTGGTCGAGGCCAAGCGGACGCGGCTGGCAACGACCGGCTGCCTCGAGTCGATCCTCGTCGACGTCTCGCCGGACGAAATCGGCGGGCTGCACACGCTGAAGAAGTGGCTCAACCTCCGCCACGGCGGCTTTTCGGGCAAGGGGCAAGATTTCGGCCTGGAGCCGCCGCGGGGCATATTGCTCTTGGGCGTGCAGGGCTGCGGCAAGAGCCTTTGCGCAAAAGTCGTCGCGTCGGCCTGGCGGATGCCGCTGGTGCGGATGGACCCCGGCGCGCTCTACCAGAAGTTCGTGGGCGAGACCGAGGCCCGGCTCCGCGAGGCCCTCGAACAGGCCGAGGCCATGTCGCCCGTCGTCTTCTGGGTCGACGAGATAGAGAAGGCCTTCGCCTCGGCCAGTGCCGACTCGGCCGACGGCGGGCTTTCGCAGCGGATCTTCGGCACGATGCTCACCTGGATGCAGGACCATCGCCGTCCGATCTTCATCATCGCCACGGCCAACGACATCGAGCGCCTGCCGCCGGAATTGATGCGGAAGGGCCGCTTCGACGAGATCTTCTTCGTCGATCTTCCGGGAGCGCAGCAGCGGGAGGCAATACTTTCGATTCATCTTCGCAAACGAGGCCGGGACAAAGCGGCCTTTGATATGCCGCGTCTTATCACCGCGACGGAGACATTCACCGGCGCGGAAATCGAGCAGGTCGTCATATCGGGCCTTTTCACGGCCTATTCCGAGAAGGGCGAAATGACGACCGAGCACCTTCTCTGTGCAATCCAATCGACGCGACCCTTGGCCGTCGTAATGCGCGAGCGCGTCGATGCGCTGCGGGAATGGGCGAAGGGGCGTTGCGTGATGGCGGACTGACGTTATGGACATGAAATGTTTCATCGCCTAAAATGTATTGTGGGATTGCTTCATACCGCGGACTTGCAAGGCTGAATAAGTGTCTATCGACGTTCTGATTCTGGACAAAGTTCGCATGCTTCCGCCGGAGAAGCAGCAGGAGGTTGTCGATTTTATCGAGTTCCTCAACACTAAGGGCAAAGTTCCCGGGCGCGCTGCGCCGCTAAAGGGCCTTTGTGCCGATTTGGGGATTCATCTCACCGCGGACGAAATTGATGACGCTCGCCGGGAATCGTGGAAGAACTTCCCGCGGGAGGACTTGTGATGGCTGGGGTTGTGGCGGACACACATGCGTTGGTCTGGTATCTTATTGAACCGGCTCGATTGTCTCCCGCCGCGTCGGCTGCGCGAGATACTGCTGTTAACTCGGGCGACAGGGTCTATGTCTCGGCCATCTCCCTCGTGGAACTGGTTTACCTGGTGGAAAAAGGCCGACTTCCGCGATTGGTTATCACCCGTTTGCAAGCGGCGTTGGCGGTCCCTGGCGGGGAGATTGTCGTTGTTCCTTTGAACCAGGACGTGGCATGGCACATTGACCAGGTTCCCAGGTCGTCGGTCCCCGACATGCCCGATCGCATAATAGCGGCCACTGCCTCGTTCTGAATTTCCCCTTGGTTACTCGTGACGCAAAAATCCAGAGCGCCGGCATTTCTACGGTTTGGTGAGCGCATGGGAATTGACGGTTTCATGAGTACGAGTAAAAGATCCGAACTGGCCCCGCCACCGCGCGATTAACTTCGCACGTTCGCGAAGTTACTCCCTGGGCGACAACTGGTCAAACTGTTGCTTCACGTCCACCTTCCGCGAGAAACCGTGGCGCTTGGTCGCGCGAGCGCGCTCGCGCGCTGCGCGAATGGGCTAAGGGGCGGTGCGTAATGGCGGATTGAGCAAGCAACGAAATGGTTTGGGAATGCCATGAATACTCAGCATCTCTCTCAATTCTTGGATAGCGTGAAACTAATAAACTGGTTTGAACATGCAGGTGAACCGATTGCAAACGCGCGGTTAGTCCACGGCGGCCTTCAAAACGCTTGGGACGGAGAAGGCAAGGCATATCTCAAACTTTGGAAGCAACAAAGTTACGCGATTGAAGCTCGTGCATGCGAAACACTCACCGATCCGGAGATCGACAATATCTTTGCCGCGGTTTCCGAGGCAATTCACGACTCGGTGTACAGGGGAATTTGCTCGTACCTCGACCGCGTTTATGGCAACTCTACTGACGAAGATTCTGCATTCAGACGCACCTGCGATGATGCCGTCTTTCGTGAAGTAATGGACTCAGTAAAGCGAGACTTCTGCTGGGCGGCAGTCGAGGACGTGATTAAGGCCCAGGGCTTTTTCACGGAACTGATCGGCCTCTATCGTGAAGGGAGGTGGCCTTGTTCCTGGGATGGCCAATACCCAAACGGTCAGCCGGTCGTCATTTAATTCGCGACTTCCTCGACGGCGACCTCCGGCAGGCTGGCGCTTTTCGGCCGCATGCTCGACCGTCATGCTGACAAGGTTGCCGTCTTTGTCGAGGTCCAAATAAACGCTCGCGCTGACTTCGCGAGTCTCGACGACCTCTCCGCCGCTAAACTCCAGTAGCGCGGTATCGGTATCCCTAAAATACTTGATCTTCACGTTTGCTCCGGCTGAAAGACCTAATGCAACTGTTCCATCGGCGGCAATTGATCAAACCGCCGCTTCACGTCCATCTTTCGCAAGTATTTGTCAGAAAAATCCAAAACCGCCGTCCAGTCGTCCGGCGCGAGCATGTGGCGGCCGGGGCGGAAGTTGATGCCGATGTGATCGGGCGCGCCGAGAAACTCGTAAACCGGCCGGGCGGCCAGGTAGCAGTGCGCCAAGGCTTTGCCGTTGGTCGCTTGATCGTCCAGGCCGTCGGCGGCGATGAAGAGCCGCGGGGCGACGAGGGCAATCAGCCAGTGTTGATCGAAGGGCAGTTTTTCGACTTGCCCAGAGAACTCGCGCAAGTGCGGGCCGAACCATTGCGGGAAGTTTTTTGTCGCGTCTTCCAGGCCCTCCTTGCCCCCGCGGCCTTTGCCGTTGAAACGATAGGCGCCCGTGCCGCCGCAGCCCGAGCCGCACGGCGCGGTGAGGGCGAAGCGATCGTCAAACGCCCCGGCGACCAGCGTCGTCTTGCCCAATCGCGAGTGGCCTAGCGCGATGAATTTCGTCTTGTCGACGAAGGATTGAGTTTCCAAGAAGTCTACGCACCGCGACATGGCCCACGACCAGGCCGCCAGGTCACCCCAGTCGCAATCCGGGTACGCCGCGAAGAAACCGCTCTGCCGATAGTCGGGCTTGTCCGCGCCGGCCTGCTGATAGTAGAAGGTTGCGACGGCATAGCCGCGGCGGAGCGGCTGGGCGTATTGCTTGGCGACGTCATCGAGCGTGAAGGTGAACGGCGCCCGGCCGCCTGGCGCGGCGCGGTCCCGCCCTGCGGCCTCGGGGGCGTCGTGCCGGGCGTTGGAAAGAACGATGGCTGGACGATCGTCGGGAAGGGCGCTTTCAATGTATCCGTCTCCGCGGGGATGAAGATCGCCACGTCGAACCCGAGCTTTTCTTCGGGACCAAACGCCAAGTGCATAAGGCGGAACGCAACCTTTCCGTCCAATAGCTTCTTCGACTGAAGTTCGCGGCCCACGACGTTGCCCGGCGGCGGCGGGCGATGGCCCAGGGCGTAGTATTCCAAGATTTGCTTGATCTGCTCACGCCGCGCTTTCCATTGTTCGGGCGTGGTGATCTTCTTTCCATCGTCGCTCACGAGCGGATCCGGCATTGCCGCGCGCACCGGCAGGTCCTTCACGGCGGGAAAGGAGGGAGTGTCCGCGGCAGGGCCGCGGTTGGTCCCGATGGCAAGGAGGAATGCTGTAATCAGCGGTAACGAGCGGCACGATAATAATGCATTCATTGCTTTTCTCCGTTATGTAGGGTGGGCCCCTTACTTGCTCGGTTTGCCAATGCAATACAGATGCTCAAACCCGCGCAGGAAAACCTGCCCGTTGCTGATCGCCGGCGAGGCGTAGCATTGCTCGCCCATTTCAAACTTGGCGACGCGATCGAACGTCCTGGCCGGCTTGATCACGTTGATCTGGCCTTCGTCGTTGATGCAATAGATCAATCCGCCCGCCAGAACCGGCGAGGCGTGGTGGCGGCCGAGCTTCTCCTGCCAGAGATTCGTTCCGGTCGCCGCTTCGTAGCAAAACATCGAGCCAGCGCTGTTGATGCTAAAGAAAAGGTCATCGACGACGACAAACGAAACGATGTAGGCGGCGCCTTTCTTGTCGTGCCATGCGACTTTCGTTTTGGTGACATTGCCGCTGCCGTCGGGATGGATGGCCAGAATATCCCGCACTGGCCAACTGCTGCAGACGAAAACGAGCTGGCTCTTCTCGTCGTAGAACGGCGTGGCGACGAACTCTTCGGACGGGCCGTCCACGGTCCACAATTCCTTGCCGGTATCAGGATCGAAACCGGTCACGCGACGGTCGCCGCATTGCACCAACTGCTCGCGGCCGGCCATCTCACGTATCAGCGGGGCGCTGTAGCTGATGCCTTTCTGTGAGCGATCGACCCGCCAGATCGTGTGTCCATCGTCGCGGCTCAAGGCGACCAGGAACGACGCGCCCTTGCTATCGCCGTCGATATAGACCTTGTCCTTGTAGAGCACGGGCGTGTTGCTGAAGCCCCATTCGCCGACGTGCTTGCCCAGTCGAACCAGCCAGAGCTGCTTGCCGTCGGCAAGATTGTGGGCCGCCGCGACGATCTCATCGCCGACGCGGAAGACGACAAAGACCCGCTCGCCATCGGTTGACGGCGTGCCGGAGGCATAGCTGTTTTCCGGATTGATCTTTTCCAGCGGGCCATTCACGACGGTCTGCTGCCAGAGCATCTTGCCGGTACCGCGGTCCAAGCAGAGGAGGATACGGTCTTTTTGGTCGGGCAGCGCGGTGACGGTGACGACGCGGTCGCCCCAAACGATCGGCGAGGCATGTCCGGCGCCGGGCAGGGCCGTCTTCCAAACGGCGTGCGCCACATCCCAATCCGTCGGCACATTTTCCTCGCGGCTGATGCCGTCTTCGCGCGGCCCCCGCCAAGCGGGCCAGTTTTCGGCCGCTGCCGGATCGCAAGGGAAGCCGGCCATAAGGCCGGCGAACAAGATCCAAAAGACGCACAGTGTTCTCATCGCATAGCTCCAATGTGTCGCTCAGTAATTTATGTTTCGGGTGGTAGACGCCTGAGTCCCGGCGCGCCGGGAGGCGTGTTTCTTAGCCTCGCCACGCTGATTTTCGGTGGCCGCGGGGGGGATGTCAAGTGACGCACGATGTCGAGCGCGGCCAGTTTTGTGGCAGCTTTCTCCCAACCCGACGCGTGAACGAGGGAGAAACGCACTTTCGACAGAAAAATCGCGACGACAGAAGAACGAGGAAAGGAGAATTGGATGCCGATCTTGCAAGCCGTGTCGAACGCTTTCTTCGTTGTCCTTACTCCTCCTGCTGCCGCAACCGCGCCAAGACGCTGAAATCCTCCAGCGTCGTCGTGTCGCCGACGGTCTCTCGCCCGGCGGCGATGTCGCGCAAGCAGCCGCCGCATGATCTTGCCGCTGCGGGTCTTGGGCAGCGAGGCCGTGAAGCGGATGTCGTCGGGCACGGCCAACGCGCCGATCTCCTTGCGGACGTGGTCCTTGAGCTCCTGCCGCAGCTCCTCGCTCGGCTCGAATCCGGCGGCCAAGGTGACGAACACGGCCACGGCCTCGCCCTTGAGTTCGTGCGGCCGGCCGACCGCCGCCGCCTCGGCCACCGCGTCGTGGCTCACCAGCGCGCTTTCGATCTCGATCGTGCTCAGGCGGTGGCCGGAGACGTTCAGCACGTCGTCGATGCGGCCCATGATCCAGTAGTAGCCGTCCTCGTCGCGGCGGGCGTTGTCGCCGCAAAGATAGCTGTGCGGCACCTCGCTCCAATACTGCTGCTTGGTAGCGCTCGTCGTCGCCCCAGATGCCGCGCAGCATGCCCGGCCAGGGCTTGGTGATCACCAGCCAGCCGCCGCTGCCGGTCGCCACCGGCTGGCCGTCCTCGCTCGACGATCTGCGGGACAATGCCGGGCAGCGGCTTGGTGCAACTTCCGGGCTTGGTGGGCGTGGCGCCGGGCAGCGGGCTCATCATGATGCCGCCGGTCTCGGTCTGCCACCAGGTGTCGACGATCGGGCAGCGTCCGCCGCCGATCTTCTCGGTGGTACCACATCCAGGCCTCGGGATTGATCCCCTCGCCCACGCGTGCCCAGCAGCCGCAGGCTCGACAGGTCGTGCTTGTCGACCCACTGGTCGCCCCACTTGATGAAGGTGCGGATGGCGGTCGGCGCGGTGTAGAGGATGCTGATGCGGTGCTTTTCGATCATCTCGCCACCAGCGGCCGCAGTCCGGCGCGTCGGGCGCGCCTTCGTACATGAAGACCGTTGCCCCGGCCGAGAGCGGCCCGTAGACGACGTAGGTGTGGCCCGGTGACCCAGCCCATGTCGGCCGTACACCAGTAGATGTCCTCGTCGCGGATGTCGAAGACCCACTCGGTCGTCTTCTTGGCGTAGAGGTTGTAGCCGGCCGTGGTGTGCTTGATGCCCTTGGGCTTGCCGGTCGAGCCGCTGGTGTAGAGGATGAACAGCGGCGTCTCGCTATCCAGCGGCTCGGCGGGGCAATCGGCCGAGGCCTCGGCCATCAGCTCGTGCCACCAGAAGTCGCGGCCGGGCGTCATCGTGCACCTCGCTGCCCGGTGCGGCTGGAGCACGATGCACTTTTCGACGGTGGGCGATTTCTCCAGCGCCGCGTCGACGTTCTCTTTCAGCGGCAATTGCTTGCCGCGCCGCCAGCCGCCGTCGGCCGTGATGATCGACTTTGGCCGTGGCGTTGTTGTTGCGGTCGGCGATCGCTTCGGCCGAGAAGCCGCCGAAGATCACCGAATGCACCGCGCCGATCCGCGCGCAGGCCAGCATGGCGATCGCCAGTTCGGGCACCATCGGCATGTAGATCGAGACCACGTCGCCCTTGCCGACGCCCAGCTGCTTAAGCACGTTGGCGAACTGGCAGACCTCGCGGTGCAGCATCTCGATAGGTCAGCACGCGCACGTCGCCCGGCTCGCCTTCCCAGATCAGCGCCGGCCTTGTTCGCGGCGGTGGGTCGTGAGATGGGCGTCGAGGCAGTTGTAGGAGACGTTGGTCTTGCCGCCGACGAACCACTGGGCGACCGGCTCGTCCCATTCGAGCACCTTTGTGAACGGCTTGAACCAGTGCAGTTCGCCGGCCAGCTTGCCCCAAAAACCTTCCAGGTCGTCGGCCGCCTCGCGGCACAGTTTTTCGTACTCTTCCATCGAGCCGATGCGGGCCTTGGCGGCGAACTCGGCCGGCGGCGGAAAGAGCCGCTCCTCCTTCATCACGTTGTCGATTTGGCCGGTGGCGAGCGATGGCATGGAAGTCTCCAAGGCAGCTATAATTACTCAGGAAAAGTTGGGGATAACGGTCAGCGGCAATTGTAGCGCATAGTCGAAGTGCTCGCAAGCTGTGAGCAGGAGTGCGGGGAGCAGACTGCGGAAGGCCCGTCGGCCTCAGTCAGCTATTCCTGTTCGACAGCAACTTTTCATCTCCCCGCCGTTGCTGTATCATCCAAGGGACATTTCACTTTGGCGGCAACGAAAAATGGAGTTCCTTTATGGCCGATGCAAGAAAATCGCTGGAAAAACTGCTGTGTTCACTCGGCGATTCGGTACGGTTCGTTACCTCAGGCAGCTTGCCGCCCGTGCTGCCCGGCTTGACCATCAAGAAGGTTGGCCCGATAGGAACGCCCGTGTCGGCAGCCGACGCGAAGCGGATGATCGACCAGGCCGAGCAAGCGCCTTACGGCCGCGGCGAGGATACGATTCTCGATACGAAGGTCCGCCGGGTTTGGCAACTCGACCCCAGGAATGTCGCTCTCAGAACCGCGCGTGGGACATCCACCTGGCGACGATCGTCGATGCGGTAAGGACCGACCTTGGCATCGCGCAGAAAGTGAAGGCGGAACTCTATAAGCTGTTGATCTACGAGAAAGGCAGCTTTTTCGCGCCTCATCGCGACACGGAAAAGTCGTCGCGGATGTTCGCCACTCTCATCGTTTGCTTGCCCTCGCGGCACGAGGGGGGGACGCTCGTCGTCCAACACGAGGGACAAATCGAAACGATCGACTTCGGCAAGAAGGAAAGCGAATTCGAAACGCAATATGCCGCATTCTATGCCGACTGCGAACATGAAATCAAACCGGTCACCGTTGGATACCGCGTGTGCCTGGTCTACAACTTGGCCACCGCTGGACGAAAGCAGCCGGCGTCGCCGAAGAACGTGGCCGCGGTCGACGAAGCGGTCCGGCTCCTTCCGGCGGTCTTTGCCAGTGCCGATGCCCCCATAAAAATCGCCATTCCGTTTCAGCATCAGTATACGCAGGCCGGACTCGATCCGAGCGAACTCAAAGGCTCCGATCGAGCCTATGCGGACGTCCTCGTCCGTGCTGCGGTGAGACTGAACTACGATATCTACTTCGCCCTGCTCACACACTGGCAGTCAGGCGAGCCGGATTACGAGACGCTCGATTTCGACCCTTGGCATCGGCGACGTTCCTACGGCTGGTACGACGACGAGGGTGAGGAAGATGCGGATGACTACTCGGGCGGCGACTCTAGCGGCGAGATGGGCGAGGTGTTCGACGAGAGCCTGAAACTTGATCATTGGCGCGATCCGAGCGGCCGTGATCCGCACTTCGGTGAAATGGGCTTGGAGAAGACCGAAGTTCTTGATACATCTGACAAGGAGGACTGGGCCTGCCGCCAGCAAATCGAGGAGGCCAGCGGCAACGCCGGCGTGTCGATGGAACGCTGGTATCGCCAAGGAGTCATTGTGATGTGGCCCAGCGACCGCAAGTTCCGTGTGCTGGCCGCCGAAGGACAACAGGCGGCCATGCCGGAACTGGAAAAGATGGCCGCCCGGGCGAAGCGGCCCGAAGCCTTGGCGGCCTGCAGGGCGTTCGCGGCAGAACTGATCGCGGCATGGCAGCCGGGCGCTCGAACTTCGCCCGGCACGAAAGGTCTTGCTGGCCGGATGCTCGCCGTCCTGAATCGGATTGAAGCGAAGGAACTTGCGTTGCGGTTCATTGAGGAAGTCCTTCCCAAGGATTACGACGGCTCCGAGGGATCCGAACTGCTGCGGTTGGCCGGCCGGGCGGGTTGGCGGCAAGTAGCATCGGCGTTGTGCCAACTGCTCGCCGCACAGAAGCCGGACGATTATCATGCGAATCTGGCCGGGCTCGCGGCCATTTGCAGGCCCCTCTGCTGCAACCCGCCGGCGATGACCGATGAGCGGCGCGACGCATGTAAGACTGTGGCCGCGGCCCTCGTCGAGGCGATGGAGCGCTGGGATGCAAAGAAAGCCGGCACGTACTACAGTCGCCATGACTCGCGCGCCGGTGTAGTGAGTGACCTCTTGAAAATCCTTGCCGCGGTCGGGGATAGCGAGCAATCAGAGTGGCTGGTGACACACTTCGGGGCCGACGACGGGCACTACGACCTCCGGGGAGTGCTGATCGGCGAGGTTTCGGCGATTTACGAATGGCTGCCGAAGTTCCCCGCGGCGAAAAGTGCCGCTCATCAACTGCTGGAGCATTGCCTGAGCGAACTTCGCGCGGCCACGGCGCAGCCGGTCGAGCCGCCGAAAAACTGGGCCCGCGAGGCCGATTTGGGCTGCAAGTGCGCCGATTGCAGGGCGCTGGCGATGTTCCTCCGCGATCCATTGACGAGCGTTGGGCGCTTTCCGCTTCGAAAGGAGCGACGGCAGCACCTTCACAACATTATAGACAGCCGCCAGATTGACTGTACGCACGTCACCGAGCGCAAAGGTTCGCCTCAAACACTAATTTGCACAAAGACTCAGGCGTCCTATAAGCGGCGTCTGAAGCAGTTCAAGACGGATCTGGCCACGTTGAAATCATTAAAGGGGCTCGGCGGCGGAAAGAAGCCACGCCGGACCAAGGCATCCGCGAAGACCGCAAAAGCGTCCGCGAAAAAGAAGAAACGGCGATAGTCGGCCCAGTAATCGGCAAAAGGCGATTGCGGTCCGGCAGGCGGTTCAAACGGAGCCAACTGTTGCCGTCCGATCCAAATTCCATAATCTGCCTTCAACGACCGCGGAGCGGTATAAGAACATGCGACAGCATTATTCGACTGCCACAATCCTCTCCGAACCCTAACCGGCTTCCGATCTCGCCGCAGGCCGATCTGGAAGATGAGGCATTCCTTTGCGAAGACCTAGCAGAAGTACCGTAACGCCGCAAGCCGCCAGCAATGCCAGCGTGGCCGGTTCCGGAACCGCTACCGCTGCGGACGGAGCGGCGACTAACGGCACGACAGGGGCCGGGAAGGCCGAGGCGTTGCCGACGGTCAAGCTCGTACCGTCGGCAATCGCCTCGCTGTTGGTCGCGATCAATACGCCGCCCGCTACGGTCGTTCCGCCCGAGTAGGCATTGGTGCCGCTGAGCACGAGCGTGCCGGACCCGATTTCGCGCAGCCCGCCCGTGCCGCTTATTGTGCCGTCCAACGAAATCGTCCCGGCGGTGGCGTCGATGTTGGTCGGCGCGGCGCCGTTGAGGGCGAGCGGCACGGTGGTTGACCACGGGGCGGAGGATGCGAGTGTTCCGGAGGCGAGCAAGACTTGCAGCGAGCCGCTGCTGGCCGCGACGATGCCGCCCGAGCCGATGACAAGCAACGAGCCGGAGTCGCCCAACTTCACAGTGCCGTTGCCGTTTTGAACGCTGTTGTTCACCGTCTGGCCGAGCGATATGCCGTAGAGGTTGGCGGTCGCGGGGCTGGTCGGCGTGCCGAGTACTTGGAAGAAAGTGGCAGAGGCTGCACCGGCGTTCGAATAGCAGAGCTCAACATACTCGTTGGGAACGTTTAATACGCCGCCGTACTGTGTGTACGCGCCATTTCCGGTGGCCGCCTCGCTGCCTATCGTAAATCCGTCGCCCGTGCCGGTAATGTTCACCGTGCCCGAGTCCTGCTGGAAGGTGCAGCCGTATCGCGGCGTCCCGGACAGGCCCGCGGGGCCAATGGGGCCGATGGCGGCCGAACCGGTGACGTTCAGAACGCCGTTGCTGAATTCCACCACGCCGCCGCCGGAACCGAATAAGTTCGTTACGTTGAGTACGCCGTTTCCATTGACGAAAATCGGTGCCGCGGTATTGCAGGTGTAGACCGAGCCAGCGTTCATTGTCCCGCCGACCGTGAGGGTCACGAAGGTCGGGTTGTAGAAATAGCCGCAGTTGAGCGTCGTGCCAGGAAGGACGGAAACGACCGCGTTTTTGCCTTGGGGGTAGATGCCGTCCTGCAATGTTCCGCTGATGCTCATCGCGCCTCCGCCGAAAACGTAGTTGCCTGAGCCGGAGGCGAAAACGCTGCCGAGGGCCGTCATCGGGCCGCTGAATAACAACGTCTGATTGCTGTTGCTGCAGTTGATGAGCGTGCTGCCGCTGCTGGGATTGAGGACCGTGGCCGAGCTGATGACGGTTGTGCCGCTGGAGGCGTTCATGTTTATAGTATTGCCCGTCACGTTGAGCATGCCGCCGTTGATGGCGCCCAGTGCCGTGACGCCGTTGCCGCCGACAGAGACGTTGCCCACGTTGGCAATGACGCCCGCGGAGAGTTGCAGTTCGGCACCCGTCTTTACAGTCAGGTTCGTCGTCGTGGTAGGGTTGCCCAGCGCGGCCGTGTTCGTCGCGACGAGGATGCCCTGCGAGACTGTGGTGTCGCCGCTGTAGGCGCTGCTGCCGGCGAGCGTGAGATTGCCGGAACCCGTCTTGTTCAGACCGAGCGTGCTGTTGCCGTCGGCGAGCGTGCCGCTGAAAGTGGTGCTGGCATTGTTGTCGCCGACGGTGAGTGTGGCATTGGCGCCGAAGGCGTTGTTGACAATCACGCCCGGCACGGCCCCCGCGGCGCCGGAAAGCCCGCCGAAATCGCCCGCGAAGCCGTTAACGTCGGCGGTGCCCGTCGTCGCGGCGCCGCCGTTGAGAACGACGGTGCCGGCCGCGGCACCGCCGGGAACGCCCGTCGTGCTGCCTAACTGCAGGATGCCGCCATTGACGACGGTGTTGCCGGTGTACGTGTTGCTGCCGCCGAGGATCAATTGGCCCGCGGTGGTCTTGTTCAGCCCGACGCCGCCGATCAGATTGGCGTTGACCGTACCGCTTTGGCCGTCGT
Source organism: uncultured Planctomycetia bacterium (assembly GCA_963707295.1). Classification (GTDB taxonomy): domain Bacteria; phylum Planctomycetota; class Planctomycetia; order Pirellulales; family Thermoguttaceae; genus JANXQG01. The sequence goes on along the minus strand of CAVPPL010000004.1, from coordinate 285,320 downwards.
ACGCCGACGCCGTGCTGTTCAGCGTGCCGTTTTGGACGGTTCCCCCTTGGAAGCTGACGACGCCGGAAGTCGATTGACTCACTCCACCGAGGTCGAAAGTCCCGCCCGCGTAGACGGTAATACTGCCGCCGGTTGGCAAGGCGTTGGCGATGCCAAGCTGCAGGATGCCGCCGGAGATGTTGGTCCCGCCCGTGTAGCTGTTATTGGAACCGTTGAGCACGAGCAGTCCGCCAGTCGACTTATCCAGCGCGACTGGGCCAGCAAGGTTCGCGGAGACCGTACCGCTTTGGCCGTCGAATGCCGCGACAGTGCTCGTGATTGTGCCGTTTTGCACGGTGCCGCCTTGGAAGCTGACCGTGCCGGAAGTGGTTTGCCCCCCGCTTCCCATGATACTGGCGCCGAGATCAAGCGTACCGCCGGGCAAAGCCGTGATGTTGCCGGCCGTGGGAAGCGCGTTCGTTGCTCCAAGCTGCAGCGTGCCGCCGTTGACCGTCGTGCCGCCGGCATAGGTATTATTGACCCCGCTGAGGACCAACTGTCCGCCGGAAACCTCCAGCGCGAGCAGGCCCGCGGGAGCGCTGTCATTGAGCGTGCCGCCGAAGGTCGTTGACCCCGTGGCCACGTAGCTCAGCGTCGCGAATCCGGTGCTGCTGGTGATGATCTGGTGAGCGGCATTGGCGCTTGGCGCAACGGCGAGAGTGCCTACCGCCTGGTTATTGCCGGCGAGATCAAGCGTGCCGTTGCTGGTGGCCGCGCCAAAGGTTACCGTGCCGCCGGTCGGCAAACCGTTGGCGGCGCCCAGCATGACGGATCCGCCTTGGATGTTGGTTCCGCCTGTATAACTGTTGCCAGCGTTCTGGATGGTAAGCGAGCCCGGCCCGACGACCGTTAGCGCGGTGGCCCCGGCGATCTGGCCGCCGCCAGTAAAGGTGTAGTTCTGCGAGCCGGTCACGGTCACGGACGAAGGCGTCAACGTTCCGGAGAGATTGACGGTTTGATTGCCGGGCGATGAAGTGGCGTCGAATGTGACGTTGTCCAGCGAGGCGAAATAGTCGCCCGTCGGATGCTGCGAGCTGGTCCACGACAGATTCCCGGTGTCGTTCTGGTCCCATGTGTCGGAGTTGGCGCCGGTCCCGGTCCAGACAAGGTTCGCGAAATAGCCGGCAATCGTAAGCGAGATCGAGCTGTTTGAACCTGTTCCGTAATTGAACGTTGCCGTCTGACGCGCGCCCAAGGGCCCGGAATAGGCGAGCCCGGACGCCGAGTTGGTCAGCGAGCCATAGTTGAAAAGCGTATATGCGCCGACTTGCGAAAGACTTCCGCCCGTTGGGTTCACGGCGATGGTTACATTGGACGGCAGCGACAGATTGCCGGTCACGTTGACAAGGTCGTTGCCCGCGCCGGAAGTTGAAGTTGAAAGATCGAAGCCGATCGTTGCGCTGCTGCCGATTGTAAGCGACGAGGCGGTAAATGTTCCCACCGACCCCGGCAACGGGCTGGGGCCGGGAGAAAGCAAAGCGCCGCCGCTAACTATTACGCCGCCGCCGGAAACCAGACCGGTGCCGGCCAGCGTGCCGCCCGATTGGACCATCAGGCCTCCGCTGCCTGTGAGCGCGCCGTTGACCGCCAGCGCGCCGGAAGTGACGTTCGTGCCGCCGGAATAGGTGCTGGTGCCTCCCAAGACGAGCGTTCCCGTGCCAGAGGTGCTCAGCGAGAATCCGGAGCCGCCATCTGATATCGGCCCGTTGACCGTCAAGACGCCCGAGTTCAATGTTATGGTGCGATTTCCGCCGAGCAAAACCGCGCCGGAGCCGACATTCAAGTTATTGGTGCCGCCGAACGTGAAGTCGGCGTTCCAGTTCTGCGGGACGTTGCCTAGCGCCACGCCGGCGGCGGTGCTGTCGATCGTGCCGCCGGTAATCGTCAGGCTTCCGCTTCCCAAAGCCGTGTTGCTGTTGATATTGAGGTACGCGGTCGGCGCCAGCGTCACTCCGCCGGAGAACGTGTTGTTGCCGGAGAGGGTTAGCGGCGCCCCGTTGAAGCTAGTGACGGACACGGAGCCGCTGCCGCCAATCGAGCCGGAAAACGTCTGCGGCTGAGGATTCTCGAAGACCATCGAGCCGTTGTTCGTGACGGGGCCGGGCAGCGAGCCATTATTACTTCCTCCATCGCCCAACTGTAGCACTCCGCCAGAGAGCGTCGTTCCGCCGCTGAAGCTGTTGTTGGTGCCAGCGACTACCAATGTCCCTGGGCCGTTGACGACCACGCTGCCCGAGCCGCTCACGGCGTTGGCGTAAGTCACCGTATCGAAACTGGAGATGTTCAGGAGCAGCACAGTGCCGTTGGCCGTGCTGATGTTGCTCGCCAGCGCGCCGATGTTCGCCGTCCCATCGCCTAATTGCAGCGTGCCGCCGGACACCGTAATGTTGCCCGTATAGTTGCTGGCCGGACTGGACAACACCAGCGCATTGGCGTTGATCTTGGCCAGGGTGCCGCTCCCGGTGATGGGACCGGGCAAGGTGATGTTGCCGACCGTGGTGTCGATTGTCAGCGTGCCCGCGGAAATGTTTGTGCCGCCCGAGTACGTATTGCTTCCGGTAAGCAAAAGATTCCCGCTGCCTTTTTTGATGAGCGAGCCGGGGCCGGAGATGGTGCCCGGGTAGGTGAAACCGTCGGTGTGGCTGAAGATCAGCGTCCCACTATCGCCGATGGACAGACTGGCAAGCGTTTCGCCACTCCCGCCGTTGCCGATCTGCAGCGAACCGGCGGTGATGTTCGTCGGCCCCGTGTACGTGTTTGCGTTGTTGGAGAGGGTCATCAGCCCGCTGCTGGCCGACATCGTGACGCTGCCGACGCTCGGCCCGAGAGGACCATACAACTCGACATAGTCATTGGTGTTGCCAGTGTCGAGGTCCTCCAGGATATTGATCGTGCTGCCGTTGGCGCCAATACTGCCGGTCGAGAGGATGTTGCCAAAACCGCCGGTGCCATTGATGCTCGTGCGAAAGTAAAGGGTCTGCGGGCCGGCTTGAGGACGTTATATTGCCGTTGATGAACATGCTGGTTTGGCTGGTGCCGGCCGTCCCCACGTAGAGATCGCCCGTCATCGTGATGTTCGAATTGACGACAAAGTGCCCCTTGGACGTGGAGACTATCGCCGCCGTGGCGTCGCCCCACGGGTTGTTGCTGCCCCCGGTATTGTTCATCGTGATGCTGTACGGGCCGTTGCTGGTGGAAGAACTGATTGCCCAGTATGAGCCGCCGGCGGTGTTGTTGTAGACGAGCGCACCGACCGTGGGGCTGATGTCCAAGGTGCTCGTTATTGTGCCCGACGTGGGAGCAAGACCAAATAACACGTAGTCGCCCGTTCCCGCCGCGCTCGGGACGGCGCCGCCCGACCAATTGGCCGTGTTATTCCAATTCGACGAACTGTTCTTCGTCCACGAGAAGGTTGAGGCCCGGGCGGTTGCGGCCAGCGCCAGCGCCGCGCAGGCCGCAAAGAAAACTGTTGACATGTGGCGGCCGTGCCGCGAAAACACGTTCTGCCTGCGGAAGCGACCGCCGATAAGAAAGCGCACCATGTTACCTTTCCTTATTTTGTAGTTGCATACGATAATGGAGGTGTCCCGCGAGCCGAACTTCTCAATTAGCAAAGGCCGAATCCGGCGAGCACGGCATACACGACGAAACGACGATTCGCCACCGCGAAGGTCATAGGAAAGTCTTCCCTGCGAGAAAAACTAAACGACGAGTTTTTGGCACCCAGATACGTCTTATCTATGCTACAAAAATGCGTAAACAAAGTCAAAAGAAATTGTCATTAAATGCGCGGGGGTTCGTTTTTTTGTGAGGCACCCCTAGCAACTCCAGTGCCACTTGACCTCAGACAGCTAAGATTTGATATTCGGCCCTCTCCGGGCTTTTTTGAAGCGGGCCACTGGCGCGGAGCCGTGGTAGACGGTGGCGAACCGCCGAGTTTCACGGTCCTATTTCCCAGAGTTTCTCGCCTACTTTGCCACGGAGCGGTAGTAGTCGATCGAGCGCCTTAGTCCCTCATCGAAATCGACGGCCGGTTCGTAGCCGAGCCACTGGCGGGCCTGCGTAATATCGGCGAGGCTTTCGCGAACGTCGCCCACGCGCGGGGGCTCGTGCTTTGCCTTGATGTTCGTGCCGAGCAACTCGTTCAAGAGCGATATCAGCTTCAAAAGATCGGTCGCCCGGCCCTCGGCCACGTTGAAGGTGCGGCCGGCGACATTCGGGGCGTCGGCTGCCAGCAGGTTGGCTTGCACCACATTCGCCACGAAAACGAAATCTCGCGACTGCCGGCCATCGCCAAAAACGACCGGCGCACGGCCGGAGAGCATGGCGGTGATGAATAGAGGAATCACAGCCGAGTAGGGACTGGCCGGGTCCTGCCGCGGCCCGAAGACGTTGAAGTAGCGCAGGGCGACCGTATCCAACTTGAACGCAGCCGAGAAAGCGTGGCAATAATGCTCCGACGCGAGCTTGGCCGCCGCGTAGGGCGAGAGCGGATCGACCTGATCGGTTTCCCGCTTGCTGCTTAGGGCCTGGTCGCCATAGGCGGCGGCCGACGCCGCGAAAACCACGCGCCGAACGCCCGCCCGGCGCACCGCGTCCAGTACGTTGACCGTGCCCGTGCAGCAGGCGGCGTGGCTATCCAACGGGCGGTCGATGCTCCATTGCACGGAGGCGAGCGCTGCCTCGTGAAAAACGCAATCGGCGCCTTTGACCGCCCGATCGACCGTAGCCGGATCGACGATGTCGCCTTCAATGAAGTCAATCCGGTCGCGGAATGCCGCTAGATTTTTTTCGCTGCCCGTGCTGAGGTTATCCAATACGCGGACGCGATCGCCGCGGTTGACGAGCGCCTCGGCAATATTGGAGCCGATGAACCCGGCCCCGCCCGTTACGAGGAATGTTCGCATGAGTAATAGCAATGGAGTTGGAGAAATCGGCAATTGTAGCATGTGCGCGGGAAATTGGTATCGCGGTTGTTTCCTGTTCGCGTCGGGGATACCCGCGGTATAATTGGGTAACGCATTTTTTGGCATTTACGGAGACGCGCAATTCATGTCCGACGCTTATTCGAACCCGCCCGGCAATCCACAGTATCCGCCGCAGCAGCTTCCGCCCTTCGCGCCCTACGGCCCCGATCCGCGGGAACCACACGGCGGGGGCATTCGCCTTTCGCGGGCGATTGGTCTTTTGATCTTGTTGCTGCTCTTGTGGATCATGCCTAGCGTCGTCGAGCAGGTCCGCTTTGCCTGGGCACGCGGCAAGGAACGGGCGGAGGCCGAAGTCGCCAGGCAAATGCTTGACGAGGGCCGCGGCCCGACAATCGGCCAGTATCGCACGGTGGTCAAGGCGGTGCAGCCATCAGTCGTGGGCGTCAAAGCGTCGCGGGCCGTCGGCGGACAGGACAACGACGAGCTTTCCGGGTTCTTCTTCGGGCCCGGCCGCGCGCTCCGCGAGCAGGATCAGGGCTCGGGCGTGATCGTCGACGCGGCCGGCTTCATCATCACGAATTACCACGTCGTTGATCGTGCCACGGATGTTCGCGTCGAATTGAGCGACGGCGAGACGCATCGCGCGACAATCGTCGGCATCGATCCGGCCACCGATCTGGCCGTCTTGAAGGTCAACGCGAGCGACCTCAAGGCGGCGCCGTGGGGCAAAAGCTCCGAAATGGAAGTCGGTGATCCGGTCCTGGCGATCGGCAGCCCCTTCGGATTGTCGCGGACCGTGACCGCGGGCATCCTCGGCGCCACCGGCCGCCACGCGGTCGTCGAGCATGTCAACTACCAGGACTTCCTGCAGACCGACGCCGCCGTGAACCCGGGCAACAGCGGCGGCCCGCTGGTAAACATGCACGGCGAAATCATCGGCATCAACACGGCCATCGTCGGCCCAACCTATCAGGGCATCAGCTTCGCAATCCCCAGCGACATGGTGCATGATGTTTATAGCCAGCTTGTGAAATCGGGCAAGGTCGCCCGCGGTTGGCTGGGGGTCTCGATGCGGGAGCTTTCCGCGAAGGAGTCGCAGCAATTTGGCGTAAGCGGTGCCTATGTCAGGGGCGTCGTGGAAGGCGCCCTGCAGCCGAGGCCGGCATTGAGGAGGGCGACGTTATCACGAAGTTCAACGGCAAGCGGGTCAGCGGCCCGGCGGAACTAGGGCTGGCGGTGGCTTGGTCGAAAATCGGCGAGAAGGCCAAGGTGACCGTCCGCCGCGGCGAGGAAACGAAGGAAATCAGCGTGGACATCGGTCAAAGGCCGGAGAAGCTGCCGTGATTTGGAGTGCGAGGGCTTGCTCTCGCTTTCCAAAAAGGCAGGGCCCGGTGATGACCTCCGCCTGCTTCGCCGATTGGGACTTCTGCCAGCGTTTTGAAAAGCGGCGGCAAGCCGTCGCACTCCAAAGTCGCCTTACGAGATTCGCACCTTTCGTCCTTCAACGCGCACGCGTCCTTCAGCAATAAGCTGGATCGCCTCGGGAAATGCGGCGCACTCGGCCTCGAAAACCCGCGCGGCGAGCGACTCGGCCGTGTCGTCATCTAGCACCTGTACCGCGCAGTTGCAGGATCACCGGGCCGTGGTCGTATTGGTTGTCGGCAAAATGGACCGTGCAGCCGCTGAGCTTCGCGCCGTAATCCAGCACGGCCTGATGGACTCGCCGCCCATAAAAACCCTCGCCGCAAAAGGCTGGGATCAAGCCCGGATGGATGTTGACAACGCGGTTGATGAAGTCCTCGGGGATGGTGACGCGCTTGAGAAAACCGGCCATGACGACCAGATCGGCCTCTGCCTTGCGGCAGTGGTAAAAGATCATCTGGCTGAAGGCGTCCTGCGTCTGATAGCGCTTCGCCTCGACGATCTCCGCGGGAATTCCGGCCTTGGCCGCGTATCTCAAACCGCCGGCGCCCTCGCTGCTGGAGACGACCATTGCGATCGCGGCGCGCAAAGTGCCAGCCTTGATCTTCTCGATCAGGTTCTTCAAAGTCGTGCCGCCGCCAGAGATGAGCACGGCGAGGCGGAAAGGATGGGCCGCAGTTGACATAAAGGGTGGTATGGCGGTCAGTTGTCAAACCACGAAAGACGCGAAGACACGAAAAGGAAGGAAAGGAAAATTAGGGGAAGGAATATCGAATGAACGTAAGGTTTATCTTCCTTTCCACATTTTCCTTTCAACTCATCTTTCGTGTATTTCGCGTATTTCGTGGTTCCTCAATGTCTTGGATAAGCGTCAGGCGGTTCGAACGACTTTCACGTAAAGCTTGGCGGTGTAGTCAGCGATTTCAACTGTCACCGGCTCGACTCCAAGAATCGGCTCAAATGTGACGGAAACGGCAAGCGTTTCCGCCATGATGTAGTCGCGGTACTGCTCGATCGCGGCGCGCAATTCGGGCGACTCGGTCACGATCGCGATTTCGACGCGGTCGGTGAACTGGCAAGCCATCTCCTTGCGGCGATCGTTCACCGCGCGGGCGACTTCGCGGGCAAGCCCTTCGCGGACCAGGTCTTCGGTCAATTCCGTGGAGAGCACGACGACGCACGTCTTGCCCTGCGCGGCCGCCCAGCCTTCCTTGGCTTGCAGCCGGACTTGAATGTCTTCCGCGTCGAGCACGACCGCGCCGATCGAGGACCGAGAGCGCAATCTGTCCCTGGCTCTTTAACTCGTTCAAAAGCTCAGCGCCGTCCGCCGCGGCCAGGAACTTCTTCACCGTCGGCAACCGCTTGCCCAGCCGCGGCCCGAGCCGCTTCAGGTCGGGCAGCACGGTGTAGGTGATGTACTGGTCCGCCCGCTCGGTGAACTCGACCTGCTTGACGTTCAGCTCGTCGCAGATCAGAGCGGTGTGCTCTTCGAGCCAGCTCAGGTGCGTGCGATCGGCCAGGATCACCTCGACCTTGGCCAGCGGCTGGCGGACCTTGAGCTTCGCTCCCATCCGGGCGGAGCGGCCCAGCGAAACGATCTCGCGCACCGAGGCCCATTTGTCTGGATAAATCCTCGTCGACCAGGGCCGGATGGCCGGTGGGATATTCGCACAGATGGACGCTCTCGACGGTTGCTTGCCAGCGCGGTAATTGCGGAATGCCGCCACCGCCAGATTCTGCCACATCGCCTCGGCCAGGAACGGCACGAACGGCGCGATCAGCTTGGCCGTCGTCAGCAGGCACTCGTAGAGCGTCCAGTAGGCGTCGATCTTGTCGGCGTTGTGCTCGCTCGCTCCAGAACCGGTCGCGGCTGCGGCGGACGTACCAATTGCTCAAGGCGTCGACGAACTCGATGAACTGCGCACAGGCGGCGAAGTTGTCGTAGGCGTCCATCCGCTCGACCACGGCCGCCGCCGTGCGATTCAGCTCGCTGAGGATCCAGCGGTCCAGTTCGCTCCGCTCCTGCGGCGGGCGGTAGCTTTTGGCCGGCGGCCAAGACGCCGGTGCCAAGCTGACCGGCGTCGCCAGTGATCCCAGCGGCCGGATCGAAACCGTCGATGTTGGCGTAGATCACGAAGAAGCTGTAGACGTTCCACAGCCGCAGCAGGAACTCGGGGATGCTCTCCTTGATCGCCTGCTCGCTGTAGCGGATCGAAGTCCACGGCGGCTGGTTGGCGAAGAAGTACCATCGCAGGGCGTCGGCCCCGTAGCGGTCGAAGATTTCTCGTGGCTCGCGGTAGTTCCGCTTGCTCTTCGACATCTTCTGTCCGTCTTCGCCGAGCATCAGCCCCAGCACGATGCAGTTGCGGAACGGATGCGGAAAAGGAACTTGAGTCGTAAGGGACGAAGTTGGCGGCGCCACCTGTGTCGATCTGCCTACGCAGACGCGAAATCGACTTGGCCAATTCTTCCACTCTTCGTCCAAGATCCGTCTCGTTCCCAGGTAGCACTGCACCCCGTTCTGATGATGAATGCTGGCTAGCATCTCCTGACGTGCTGATCCGTTCCGAACAACAGCGTGCTGATTGCCAACTGGCTGTAAAACCAGCCGCGGGTCTGGTCGATGGCCTCGCTGATGAAGTCGGCCGGAAACTGCTCCGCAGAAGTTACTCGCCGAGCCGCCTGGTGCGGATAGCCCCACTGGGCAAACGGCATCGCGCCGCTGTCGAACCAGCAGTCGATCACTTCGGGCACGCGCCGCATCCGCTTGCCTGCGGCCTCGGGCGAATCGTACGTGACCGCGTCGATGTACGGCTTGTGGACCCGCAGGTGGTCGGCCAGCGCGGGGTTCGCCGCTTTGGCCTCTTCCCAAACTTCGGTGCCGCGACGCCCGGCTTGGCCAGCAGCTCGTCGTAGCTGCCGACGGCCTCCATGTAGCCGGTCTCTTCGCAGACCCAGATCGGCAGCGGCGTGCCCCAGTAGCGTTCGCGCGAAAGGGCCCAATCGACGTTCGTTTCCAGAAAATTGCCGAAGCGGCCGTCGCGGATGTGCTCCGGCAGCCAGTTGATCTGGCTGTTGTTGGCCAGCATCTGGTCGCTTGAACTGCGTCGTGCGGATGAACCAGCTCTTGCGCGGATACTGGATCAGCGGATCCTCTTCGGCCCGCCAGCAGAACGGATAGTCGTGCAGGTACTGCTCCTGGTGGAACAGCAGCCCGCGGCGCTTCAGCTCGCGGATGATGTCCTTGTCGCAGTCCTTGACCCAGCGGCCTTGGTAGTCGGGCGCTTCGGCGGTGAACTTGCCGTCGGGGGCGACGGGGCAGATCAGCTCGGGTCCCTGGCCGTCTTGGAACCGCGCTCGCTCGTTCATGCAGCACGTCGAAGTCGACCTCGCCGAACGCCGGGAGCCTGGTGCACGATGCCGGTGCCGGTATCGGTCGTCACGAAGTCGGCCGCCACCACCCGCCAATAGACGATAGTCCTCGCCGTCTTCTTTCGAGCAAGCCGATCGCACGGCCACTGTCGAAGCGTTTGTAGTAATAATCGAAACGGCGGCACATAGCGCAGGCCGAGCAAGGTCCTGCACCGCTTACCGTTGCTTCGACTGTGAACGTCCTTGCCGATCTTCTTCGGCGATCGCCTCGACCAGTGCCGAGGCGATGATCAGTCGTGCGCGGTTCGCCGTCGAACTCTACAACCGAGTATTCCAATTCCGGATTCACCGCGGCGAACTGATTGCTCGGCAGCGTCCAGGGCGTGGTGGTCCAGACCAGCAGGTCGACATCCGAAATGCCCTCACCCCCTGCCCCTCTCCCGGAAGCGAGCGGAGACCGGACACGAGCGGAAACCGCACATACACGCTCGGGTCGGCCACTTCGCGATAGCCCTGCCCGACTTCGCCGCTGGAAAGTGCGGTGCCGCCTTGTGCCCACCACCAGACGATCTTGTGCCCCTGGTAGAGCAGCCCGCGGTCGAAAAGGTTCTTCAGCGCCCACCAGACGCTCTCGACGTAGCTCTGGTGGTAGGTGACGTAGGCCTCGTCGAGATCGACCCAGAAGCCGATGCCGCTCGGTCAGTTCGCTCCCACTCCTGCATGTAGCGAAAGACGCTTTCGATGCACTTGTGGATGAACGGCTCGACGCCGTACGCCTCGATCTCCTCCTTGGCGTGGATGCCCAGCTCCTTGCAGACCTCGACTTCGACCGGCAGGCCGTGCGTGTCCCAGCCGGCCTTGCGCTCGCAGAGGTAGCCCCGCATCGTCTTGTAGCGCGGGAAGAGGTCCTTGATCGCCCGGGTCAGGCAGTGGCCGGGATGCGGCAGGCCGTTGGCCGTCGGCGGGCCCTCGTAGAAGACGAACGGCGGCGCGCCGGCTCGCGCAGCGAGCGTCTTTTCGTAGATCTCGCCGCTCCTTCCAGAAGCGGATGATCTTCACTTCTTGTTGTGGAAGCGAAACCGAGCTTATAACGGGGTCGAACATGTGCCAGTCAATCGCGAAAACAAGATCTCCGATCCGCTTTCCGCGACCGGGGCTGCTATGCGAAAACTGTAAATAGACCAAGAGTTGCTATTTCATGCAAGTGCCGTGAGATGGGCCGCTGTCATTAATCGGTGAAGAACGAAAGGCGATTGTCACTGTGTGCTTCGGCGGTTGACCTCGCCGCAAGAAAAACAAAACGCCCAAAGAAGCACTCCTTCGGGCGCAATACTTCGTCCGGTCAGGAAAGCCGGCCCGAGCGGCTCAAATCCGGCCCATGCCCTGTGCGCTTGGCGCTCCTCGAACAGCCGAACCGCCATATCCTCCGGGGGCCGCGCCGCCGAGACCCGGCGTTCCAAATTGACCAACGCCGCCGGGCCTTCCCATCCCGCCCGTGCCCGGCATGCCGAATACGCCGGCACCGCCTTGTCCGTTGTTATTGAAGTAGCGGCCTTGGTTCATAAAACCTGCGCCGTTTCCTGTCGGATTTGACGTGGCGTAATAGGCGTCCGACTGGCTGGTGAACTGATCGGACACGGAATTCAATGCGGCCGCATTGTGGTTGATGCCCATCTGTTGGCCTTGCAGCGTGTTTTGCAGTTGCTGGGCCGGTTGGACGTACATGTGGTAATTGTCGACAGGGCCGGGACTGCGGTTATAGAGGTTCAACCACGGGCTCAACGGCGGATTAGCGCCGAGTCCAAGACCTTGACCGAAAAGCGGGAGAGCGATAAACGCAACGCTAGCCGATAACAACGTAGTAAAAATCGTTCGATTTCGCGACATAGCTACTTTCCTCGCGGTTGGGTTCCGTCGGTCATTATTCCAGTGCCGGCCGACCATGTTTTTATTTTACACACACGGAATAAGGCAATTCTATGCTATCTATCGGCAGATAGCTTGGGCAAACTTTGCGGCTTTTGCCGGCCACGCACACCCCAATGGCGTAAGTGCCCTGCCGACTTTGATTGTTCGCTCGCGCGTGGAGAAGTCAAGTAGATTTCCCGAACTCGCCGTGGAGCTACGGCACAATATGCACATAACAGGTGTTGGACTTGTTCGACTTGCTCAACGTGAAGCCGACCTCGTCGGTCTTCTTAATACTGTCGGCCTCCATGTCTTTGTAGTATTTGTTTATCGCGGCGGAGAATGCAGCCGCCGCGGCGTCGTAGTCGGAAGCCTTCATGCCGATGCTCATCGCTGGCGGATCGGGCAACGCGTTCGCGGTCAGAAATGCCTGGTAATCGGCGCGGTGGCAGCTTTCGTGAAAGCCCAGCGTGATGTCGCGGTTCTTCACGTCGGCGTCGGTAGTTCCGCGGCCGTAACACGACAGCGTGCTGGAGTTGGAGTCGGCGGCGTACTTCGTCTGAATCGTGATCGTGCCCTTGAAGGTGAACTTCCCCTTGAACTTGGTGATCTTGCCGTCCACGGCATCGTAGCTGGGACTGCTCGAGGCGACGCGGGTGAAACTGGTATTCGCGCCGGTGGTCACGCCGCCGGAGCCGTCGGCGACGATTTCGGCCTCGATCTTGTAGTCGGTAAGGTCGTTCTGCACTTGCTTGACGACGCCGAGCGACTGCGGACTCGTGGCGGGCGGCGCGTTGGCCGGCGTGGGAGTGTCGGTGGGGATCGCGACGGGATCATCCAACCCCAGCGGACCCGGCCGCCACGGGCTGGGCAGGTCGCTGCCGTCGTCGGCGTTCATAGGAATCGGTGGCGAGAAATTGCCCGGGCCGCCCGCGCCGAGCGGTGCGCTCGGGTGCGCAACAAGCTGGGCCCAGCCAACCCACGCCTGGCCGACCGATATGGATGTGCCGGGCCGTCCGGCGACAGTTTGAACTTGGCTTTTCATAGGGACATATTGTAGCAGAATCACCTAAGCACGAACGCGGTTCGCGCTTTCTTCGCCCGCCCCGACGAGCGCCGACAGCGCCTTCGAGAGCAGGCCGGTCATATAAGTTGCCAACGGAAATCCCGCCGATCCCAGGAGCATGACGCCAATGACCAGATAACAAAACAACGGATCAAGGTTTTTCGTGTTTGAAGCCACCATCCACATCATCAAGATGGCAGCGATAGAGGGAATCAATCCGGCCATGACTTGCAACATCCAAAGTGTCTTCGGCACGCTCCGCAATTCGGCGGCAGCGGTCGCGCGGAAGCCTTGCCGGTCGTACCACAACCGCGGATAGATCACGCATAGCGACATCCATTGGACGAGGTACATGGAATAGGTCGCGGCAATAAGCCCGGAAAGTGTGAAGGAGATAATCAAATGCACCCAATCTTCCATCGGCAGCGATTTGGAGGCAATTGTCAACACCGTGGGAAAGACGAACCCGCCGGGTACCCAGCAAATGCAGGCAATGACGCAGGCCCACCACGGCCAGGTTGTCGCGATGCGGCGGCCCCGGTCGATCAGTTCCCGGTCTTCGGGCAGTCGCGCCGCCACCTGCCTCCACCCTCGTACCACCGGCAAGAGAATGCGAATCGCCAGGAGGATGCCCACCGTGTAGCCGAGGGGGTCGTAGGCAAAGATGATACCGACGAAGACTTTCTTTTGAACGTCTTCCAAGTGCGTAATGATGCGGCTTTTGTTGTAGAAAATGTTGATGACCGACGCCACGATATGCGGCGTCAGTGATAAGATGAACAGCCACCAACCCGGATGCCGCATCACCAGCGCCCTCATGCCGTGGAAGTCGGGCATTGCTCTTTCGGCGGACTCGTAGTTGCGGCAGCCTTCCAGCGCGGCGGACAACTCGCGTGCGGACGTGAAACGCTGGGCCGGATCGGGGTGCATGCAGCGGGCAATCACCTGATCCAACGCCCGCGGCATCTCAAGCGGAAGCGGCGCGGGCAATTCGCGCCGCTGGGCCGCCAACGCACGCAGCACTTCGCTCTTTGTCTTGCCCGGCGGCGTTTCGGTGAATGGCAGCCGCCCGGCGGCAGCCTGGTATAGCACGACGCCCAGCGAGTAAATGTCGGCGGCCTGGGCGACGGTCCCCTTGGGAAACACGGCGTCCGGCGCGAAGGCCTCAAGGTGCTCCGGCGCCATATAGGCCAGCGTGCCGCCGAGCCGGTCGCCGGTGGCCGAGGCGTCCAGCGGCTGAAATGCCAGATTGAAATCGACCAAGAGCGGCCGGCCGTATTGGTTGAGCATGATATTGCCCGGCTTGATGTCGCGATGGATCACGCCGCGGCTATGGGCAAAGTCGAGGGCCTCTGCCAGACGGGCACCGATCCAGCAGACGGTCTCGGGCCAATCGAGCCGCGAGAGCAGTTCGCGGTTTCTTAGCGCGGCCGGGTCGAAGGCTGCCGGCTCGGCGACGAGCCGATCGACCGCCTCCAGCAGCTTCTGTCCGCTACGGGCGGCGGGCGGGACTTCGGCAAGCAAGTCCAAAACTTCCTGCAGCGTCGCGCCGGCGACGTATTGCATGCATAAGAGCCGCGCGTCGCTGCCATACGCGGTTTCCGAGAAGACCTGCACGATGTTCTCGTGCTCCAGCCGGGCCATCTTGCGGCCCTCGCCTCCTTGCCAGGCGGTGATCTTCAACGCGACCTGGCGATCCAACGAAAGCTGCCGGGCAAGATAAACCGCGCCGAAAGCCCCGCGCCCCAGCAGGCCGATGATTTCGAAATCCTCGACGCATGTCGCCCGGCGCGAGGTCGTCCAGCGTGACCGCCGGCTTGACATCGCTCATCGCAGTGCCAAGCGGAGCGGGGCAACTTGGCGCAAGCGCCGTGCCGCTATCGTTGACCAGCGATTCGTCGTTCGGCGAGGAGAGCAGGCCGAGCGTCGGCGCCGGTCGCGAGCGTTTCGTGCCGAGGTTCTGGTCGCTCATGGACATGCCGCCTGTCTAACTTTCTGCTGGCGTCTCGCCCCGCCGCCGCAGCAAGGCCGGTTTGCAGTATTCCAGCAGGTTCAGGTCGATCAATTCCTGCTCACACTCGTCCAGCGATGCGTTGTCCAACGATTCGAACACCAGATCGAGCACCTGGTCCGCCAGCAACTCACGTGGCGCGATGGATCAGCACGCGGACCGAAGTCGAAGTGAGCGGCTTTTTCGCCTTGCCTTCATTCACCTTGCCGTCGAGCGCGGCGGCAATATCTTGCGAGCGGTCATAGGGGTGTTCGCTGCGATAACGGAGCACGGTGTAGTAGGGTGTTCCGGTGTTTTTCTCGACTTCTGCGAGCGCCTTCCAGCCCTTGGCCAGAAGCTCGTCCCGCCAACTCCGCGTCCAGGCGGCGTCTTCCTCCGCGAGCCGGTCTTCGGGCAATGGTCGGTCGGGCGCATCGCCCACAAGCGGCTGCGCGGCGTTGCGCTTGCCGCGGCGCTGGTAATCGACAATGAGATGGAAGAGCGTAGTCTTGAGGAAGCTGCGGAAACGCCCAAAGTTCGCATCCGCCTTCTGGAACGCGCCGGTAACCAGTTTCAGCGAGAACTCCTGAAAGACCTCGTCGGCCGCGTCTTCGTTGCGGAGCGAACCGAGCAGATAGCGACGGACGGCGCCGCCATAGCGTTCCAGCAGTTCCTCTTGCGCTCGCCGGGCCTTGGCGGCGTCGCTCTCGTTTGCCTGGCGAACGACGGACCACAGAGTATCGATGCGGCTAAGTCGCAAGTCGTCTTGATTCATAGCCCACCGTTGCCTGATTCTGAAGAGCAAAAAGTATCGAAAGAAATAGACCCCAGTATTCTACCTTGCCAGATGCATGTGACAAGCGGCGTCCACACATCGCGGGGCGCGTCGATCGAGCCACGTCGTCAGGTCGGCAAGCACCTCTTCGCGTTCCGGCTCATCGAGAACCTCGTGATACAGGCCGTCGTAAACGCGGAGCGTCTTGTCGGTGCTGCCGGCGTTGGCATACAAGGCGCGGCTGCCGGCCGGGCCACAGATGCGATCCTCGCCGCCGTGCAAGATCAGCAGCGGATCATGCAAGGACGCCGCGCGAGCCGACACT
Source organism: uncultured Planctomycetia bacterium (assembly GCA_963707295.1). Lineage (GTDB taxonomy): Bacteria > Planctomycetota > Planctomycetia > Pirellulales > Thermoguttaceae > JANXQG01. The sequence goes on along the minus strand of CAVPPL010000004.1, from coordinate 269,495 downwards.
TCCCGCATTGCCTGTCGCACCTCCGCAGCCACGCGGACCGTGAAACCGCACTGGCATACCAGCGGGTCGCGGTGAAAACTGTCAACCGCGTTCGGGGCGCGGGAGAGCCAATCGAAGGGAATCCGCGGGACACGTAGCCAGGGGACAACGCGGTTTGCTGCCGCCGCCAGGTGACGCAGCCGAGGGTAAAGTTCGTCGGCCAGCGCCAGCAGCGGGCCGGTGAGTATCAGACCGGCGATCGTCGGCTTTCGCAAAACGGTCCACAAGCTGGCGATCAGGCCGCCCATGCTATTGCCCATCAGAAACAGCGGCCGATCATCTTCGATGGCACGGACCCGCGCGAAGAAGACGTCCAGATCGAGCAGGTACTGATCGAACGAACGGACGTCGCCGCGGCGTCCTTCCGACCGCCCATGCCCGCGAAGATCCATCGCATGGACTGCGAAGCCCCGGCGCACCAGTTCCACAGCCGTATTTGCATGACGGCCGCTGTGCTCGATCAGGCCATGAACGAGGACGACCGATGCTCGTGCCGGCCCATCAGGCCCCCACGACTGGGCACCCAAGGTCAAACGATCGTGGCCCGAAAACTGTTGAGTCTGGTGGTACATGCTTCAAATACGGCCGAACAGGACGCCTGTTACAGCCAATTCTATTCTACCAGACGCGATTCACGCCGCGGGCGTAACCTTTTCGTAGAAGGCGTAGCCGTGTTCCTCGAATAGCAGTCGCACGGCGGCCGAACCGGAAAGGAAGCTGCGGACCTCGTCCGAAGCGGCTGCGGTCCGCACGAGAACATATCGCACATCGGTCCGGTTGAAGGACCTGCGGAATGTGCTTAAATCGTCGGCAGCGCAGGCAACGCTCCGTGGCCCGAAGTCGGGCAGCCAGCGCAGCGCCAGATAATCAGTGGCGATCAGCGATCGGTCAGACTTGGATTGTGAAAAGGCGTATAGCCGATCGTTCAGATCGGCAATGCCAGCTTGGCGCAGTTGGCGTCGCTGAAGCGAACGCAGCGTTTCATCGCGGACGCAAAGCGTGGATGCGATCAGCAAGACGGCCACCAGCCCGACGGCGTGCCACAGGCGAAGGCCAGGCAGGAGGGGCCAGCGCAGCGAGCCCCACCGATTCGTGCGAATTCTCGGTGGGACTCGCTGCGCTCGGCCCACCCTACGATACATTCCAGCCAACTAATGATCCGCACCAACCCCGTGCCCGCCGCCGCGCCCACAAACGGCGCGAGCATCGCCAGATTACGGAGATCATAGGAAAAGGCGGCGACCCAAAGCAGCCCCAGCGGAAGGACGAAGACTCCCAACATCCATCGACTACGTCGATCGCCGAGCGAGGCAGCGACGGCAAACAGCAGCAGCGCGCCGCCAGGCAGGGTCGTCGCTTCGGCAATCAATCCGCCAGCATGCGCGAACCGTGCCGGCAGGTCTCGCCCTTCGTGCGCATCGCGGACCAGAATCGACGTGTTGTTCACGTCGCGGCCGGATTGAATGTCGACGACTTTGTAGACGTACCACGGCGAGCGAGCAGCGCGATGAGCAAGCAAAGCCGCAGCGTGCCGCTGGCTGTCGGGCGGGACCAGCGAGCCTCGGCGAGCGCCGGCCCACCAGTTGATTCGGTGGGCCGGCACTCGCTTGAAGCGAGCTTGTCCCACCTTACGGAAGACCACACCCAGGCAAGCAACGGATAGACCGCAGCCACATACAGGCCCAATTGTTTCGTTAGCGCAGCGCCGGCCGAAAACAAAGCGCCGATTACAAGCCACTTGAGTCGCTGGGGAGCGTCATCCGCGCGGTCCGCCCGCAGCAAGGCATAGATCGGCATCCAAGCGAAGAACGCCAGCGGAGCGTCGGCATAGCCGCTACTTAACATGCGGAAGCGCAGCAGCGCCACGAGCAGACCATAAGTGATGACAACGCCCGGAACCAGGCCGAAGTTTCCGGACAGGCGACCGGCATCGAGCATGGCCAGCAAAAGCAGCAAGCAAAAGAGGAACTGCATCGCCTTGGCGAAGACCCAGAACGTCGCTCGTCTGCATGAAGACGTAGCTCAGCGAGATGTTCGACGGCAGTAATTGCGGATAGTAGCTCGTCAATTGCGGCGGCCGGTTGGCGGCCCACTCGACGGCCCAGCGGTTCCAGGAGACCACGGCGTCCCACTGCTGGAAAATACGTCCGAACTCGGTGAGACCCGAAGCCGCGAAACCGCAAGCGACAAATATTGCGGCTGCGATAATCGTCAGGCGAAGCCAACGGGACCGGATAGGGCTTGCGAGTTCGATTTCGCGAAAGAATGTCCTCGCTTGGCTGTACAAAAGCGAAATCACGTCACTGAGCGGCGATTGCATCCGCCGGCCGTCCAGCCAGAACCAGACCATCAATTCGCCTGCAAAGATTGCGTAAACCACCACCGGCCGATAGACGCCGAGCACGACCAGCCCGGCCACGAGCAGATAATTGGCGACGAGGCTCAGACCAAACGACATCACGCTGCCGGCAATCAGGCCGCCGCCGAGCCGCAGGAAACGCAGAATCAAATATCCCGGCAGAAAGACAGTCTGAACGAGCCCCAACACGCCCAACAGCGCCAAATTGATGTGGCCCATGATCAACGCGAGAAGCGTACGTTACCGTTGCACCGGCGCGTTGTAAGCGGCCGGCACGGCCGGCTGCCGCGTCGCTTCGTTCTTGCTCGGAGAGTGGCTCAGCTCAGGCTCGAGGAAATTGTCGATCGTGGCGCCATCCTGCAAGTGTTGGTAGTATTCGGCCATCGCCACCCGCTGCTTCTTTTCGCGAATGTCGTCCTCGATGTCCTTCTTCACGCTCGCAAAGGATACTTCGATCGGCTTAGTATAGCCTTCGCAGAAGAGGATGATAAACTTGCCGTCAACGTTAATCACGCCGGAAAGGTCGCCCGACTTTAGGGCGAACGCCTCTTGTTCCAATTGCGGCTGGTCGCCGAAGCGGCGAATTGGCGGCACCTGCCCGTAAAGCGCTCGGCTGCTTCGTTCGACGGAATATTTGGCTGCCAACTCGCCAAAGTAATCCACTGTCTTATTATTGCGGGCTTCTTCCCAGACCTTTTCCGCGCGGTGTTCATCGTTCAGCACGATCGCCCGACAGCGAACGCGCGGGCCGTAATTCGCTTCAAATCCCTTCTTCAGGTCTTCTTCCGTCACGTTAAACTTGGAACCGGCGAGCGTCCGCAAAGCCACCGAAGGCCAGATCATCTCGCCGCGGTAGACCTCGACCGAAACGGCCTGCTGCTTCGTCACCAGGGCCAGCCAGCCCTTAACGTCGGGCGAACCGTCCGGCAAGGGCCGCGTCAACATCGAGGCCAGCCGTGCGATCTCTGCATCGATCTCCTGGTCGGAAACGGTGACCTGGCTCTGTTGGCAGGCCAGCTCCAGCATCCTCCGGCCGATCAGGCCCTGGAGCACCTCGGCGCCATGCCGGGCAAGGCACTCATCGTCCAATTGACGGATATAAATCGGCGTATCGTTTACCAGCGCGACCACGTTCGGGCCAATGCGCTGCCGCAGCTTTTCGTCGTTGTAGACGTTCTGCACGCGGGTCCGCTTTTGGAGTTCCTTGAAAATGTCGCCGGCAACCGCACGCATCTTCTTGTCGCGAATGATTTTCGTCAGCCGGTCGGCGACTTGTTCCAACTTGATGTTCTGCGCCTGAATGATGCCGTCGCGCTTGACGATCACAAATTGCCCTTCGCTCTTGATGACGTTAGAAACCTGGCCGTCGGCCAGCGCGAAGGCCGCCTCCTCGATCTCGGGGCAGGCGCAATGCTTGCGGATGGGCTGGATCAAGCCCTTGACACTCGCGCTGGGGGCGTCGATCGAAAACTCCTTGGCAAGATTGCCGAAGTCGGCCGGATTGGCCGCGGCAAAGGCTTGTGCCTCGCGGGCCTTTTGCTCAGTCGAGCAGACGATGATGCGGGCCTTGACCGCCGCGCCGTATTCCATCTCGAAGGCGTCGGTCAGTTCCTTTTGCGAGATTTGCAGCTTTTCGCCCGCCAACTTCCTGAGCGCAAGGCTTGGCCAGATGATGTCGTTGGCGTATTGGTCGGGCTTGATGCCGCGCTCCTGCTGGAGCATTTTCAGCCACTGCGTGACGGGCAGCTTGAAACTCGCGGCCAACTGCTCGATTTCCTCATCGACCTCGCGATGGCTGACCGTGATTCCTAGCCGGCGGCATTCGGTGAGGATCAGGTATTTGTTGACCATCGACTCCAGCACGTCCTTGCCGTAATGGATGCGGCATTCGGCAGCAAGTTCGTCGCGGCTGATCGCATGTCCGTTGATCGACGCCACAATGTCCGGAATCGGTATATTGCCGGAGGGAATTGTCGCCGTGCGAGCCGGTTGGGCCGGCGAAGCTTGGCTCGCCGGGGCCGAACCTGGCGGCGGCAAGAGACTGGCCGCTACTTCGGCCTTAGCCGAAGATATGCCCCAGTAATACCGTGCGGTCCCGCAGGCGGCCAACACGGCCATGCCGCACAAAATGACACCGGCGCGGGTCTTCCATGAACGCGGCGCAGAAAACGAATTGCGAGATCCTTCTCGAAACATTGCGGTTCCTCCTTAAACCGGCAAAAACCACGCATCGGAGGGGCCGCTTCGATCGGTCCCCCGCGCGTCGCGGCGAGTATAGCCAAAATGGCTCGCCGCACACAAGAGCGGTTTCGGAGAATGTTGCGCTCGCCCTACTACTGGGCCGGCAACGAGGCGGTGCGGCGTCCGCTGGGCACGCCGTCAGCCGGATGCTCCTCGATCGAGATCCATTCGGGCGCATTAATCTCGAAAAACACTTCGTCGTCTTCGATCTTCAAGATGGTGATGCTGATGTCGCCGTTGATGACAATCGTTTCGCCCTGGGGATTGAAGAAAAGCTTTCATCGACGGCGTCCTCCCAAAAAGAGCCAGTTTTATCGCTTGCGCGGGGAGATGCAAAAGACGTCCCCGTGTCGCAACATTTTGTTTCAACTTCGGTCGGCTCCGAGTATACTTGCCGCGAGACGAATCGAAAAGCCCTGTCCCGATTTTTCTTTATGAGACCCTATCGGAACCGATCGAATGGCACGACGGAAGCCGCCCTGCGATCGGTTTTGTTAGACTCTCAAAAACTTCTTCGCGATGTACGGGCACTTCCACAGGCGCGGAAATACCCAATCGCACGCGATCGCCCTTGACTTCAATCACCGTTACAGTAACAGAATCGCCAATGATTATCGATTCGCCGAATTTGCGGGTGAGTACGAGCATGATTAATCCTCCTTGCTGTCGTCTGCGCCGCATCGCCGCCCGCGAAAAATCGCGGTTCGATACGGCCCTTCTTGCTGCCAGAGAGCCCGCCCCGCCAACGCAAGCTGGCTTAGTCGTGAGTTGGCGATCGGCTGCTTGACGCGGGTGCCGGCAATCTGGCTATTTTGCCCGATTCTGACCGCATTATTCCCTGACGGCAATATTGAGTCAATAGCAATTCGCGCGATTCTATGAGAGAATATCGCGAAAAATCGCGAGGACCTTCAATGATGATCCGGCATGAGATTTTCTGCTGCTTCTTGGCCGCGCTGCTGACCGGCTGCCAGACGGCCTCGGCCGCGTCTAAAGAGGATTCTCCCTCGCGTCCGCCCGTCAAACTGGGCGACGAAGTGCTGTTTGCCAAGCACCTCGACTTGATTCGCGGCAAGCGCGTCGGCCTGATCGCCAATCCCAGCAGCGTCGATTCGCACTTGGACAGCATCGTCGCGCGGTTTCGCGCGCAGCCGGACGTTAAGCTCGTCGCGCTTTACGGGCCGGAACACGGCGTCCGCGGCAACGCGCAGGCCGGGCAGTTCGTCGCCTATTATATCGACGAGCATTACCGGTTGCCGGTGTACAGTCTGTACGGCCAAGTGCAAAAGCCGCTGGCCGGCATGCCGACGAACCTCGACGAGCAAATGCGCGCATTCGATACGCAGCTTGCCGGCAAGTCGCCGGTCGCCGGCTCCTTGAAAAACATCGACGTGATGGTTTGCGATTTGCAGGACGTCGGCACTCGCATCTATACTTATGTCGCCACGATGGGCGGCGCGATGCAGGCGGCGGCAGAGGCGAACATTCCGTTCATCGTGTTGGACCGGCCCAATCCCATTGGCGGCGCGGTGATGGAAGGGTCGATCTTGGAATACCCCAAGTTCAGCTCGTTCATCGGGCGTTACCCAGTTCCGCTGCGGCACGGCATGACCATAGGCGAACTGGCTCAATTGATCAACGCGAAATACCTTCCCAAGAAATGCCGGCTCACCGTCGTGCCGATGGAAAGCTGGACCCGCGACGAGTGGTTCGACGAGACATCGCTGCCGTGGGTGCTGCCCTCGCCGAATTTGCCCACGCTGGACAGCGCGACGGTTTATCCGGGGCAAGTCATCATCGAGGGGACGAATTTGTCCGAAGGCCGCGGCACGACGAGGCCGTTCGAATTCTTCGGCGCGCCGTGGATCGACGGTTTCGTGCTGTCGCGAAAACTGAACGACCTGCACGTGCCCGGCGTGAAATTCCGCGAAGTCTATTTCACGCCGACGTTCTCAAAACATTCCGGCCAGCAATGCGGCGGCTGCCAATTGCACGTCACCGACCGCAAAGTGTTTCGCCCCGTCGCCACGACCTTGGCCATTCTGTCCGTCGTGAAAAGTCTTTACGGCAAGAAGCTGGAGTTTCACGCGAGTTATTTTGACCATGTGATGGGAACTTCCAGCGTGCGCGAGGCGCTCGAGCGCGGCGAATCGGTGGACCAAATTGTCGCCGGCTTCAAACCCGGTCTGGCGGAATTCGCCAAACTGCGCGGGCCGTATTTGCTGTATCCGTAGCGCGGAACCGATTGGGAGTTGACGAGGCGAAGTCAAATGCGAAGGCCGTCGAAGATCTACGCGCGTGCGGCGAGCGGCGGCAATTGTGCGCGACCAGATTACGAGTCCGCCGAGTACGATGACGAGGCCGCTACCTATCAAGGAAGCAATCATCCGGCTGTGATTCTCGTTCGCATTCAACGTTCCGCGGACTCCGCCGACGTAGGCAAACGTCGCCCACCACGTGGCATAAACCGGAATTCGTCCCCACCAAGGCCAACGCCGGAACACTGCGCACGCGGCTGCTATTGCGCCGACGAGCAGAAGTCCCAAGCTGAAGCCTCCCGCCGTCTCCGGCGAAAAAATGTTTGTTGCAAAGAATCCCAGACCAAGAAGACCGAGGACACCGGCGACGAGGGACACGTTGCGGCGGGCGGCCTGAGACAATCGCCGCGCGCGGCCGACAAGCACCAACCCGACGAAGGGAAACACGAAGAATAAGAGACTGATCCAAGGATGGGCAAATGACGCGAATGCCAAGCCGGCCAGCAACAGCGACAGCGGGGTTGACAACTCGACCAGGTGCAGCAACTGCTTCATGGCGGAATCGCCGCGCTCGCAATACGAAGGCCGCCCAAACCTGCGCAGTCGCGGGAAGAAAAAGGAGGCACGCGGTGATTTGCAGCGCGGACCAGATTGCCAGCGGAACTCCTGATTGCATGTCCGCAAGGGCTTTTTTCAAGACGTACCGCGGCCAGACATTCGGGTATACATCATGCAACGTGCGTCCGTGTGTAAATGTTGTATTACCGTCCACGGTGGCGGAGATCAGTTCCAAATCCGCCTGACCAGGCCAGATTGCCTCTTGATTGATCATCATCCAGCCAAAACCCCCAAGAAATGCCGCCGCGGCCGCGGTGCTTCCCAGCCCCATCCCGCTGAGAATCGCCGCCGCGGCAGTCTTGGGATGTACAATTCGGTCGACTAGCCAGCCCATGCACAGGTAGAGGATAATTGCCAAAGGAACTGTCATGGCCGCCGCCCATACCGGGTAGGCGGAAATCGCTGACAGCATCCGCGGGGGAGCCTGTTGCGGAAATGTCCCCTCGTAAATATTGAGGTAAGGGCCGAGGTTTTTTGCCAGCACGATTCGAGGCATCTCGGAAGCGAGCACTCCCATCACCAACCCCAAGAGAACGACGCCCATCGCCGGGCGAAAGTTCGCCGATAGCCAGCGCCAAAACAACGACGAGAGATCGGGCGGGGCGGCGGAGATGGGCTCTCCCTTCAGCCAACGTTCCAGGTCGTCGGCCAGTTCGCCGGCGGAGCGATAACGGGCGTCCGGATCCTTGTCGAGGCATTTTTCGCAAATGGATTCCAGTGCCGAGTCAACGGCCGGGCAAATCCGGCTCAATCGTTCCGGTTGTTCCTGCTGAACTTTGAGAAGTGTTTCCAGCGGGGAATCGCCCTCAAAGGGCGGCCGATTGGCCAGCGATGCATAGAGGATCGCCCCCAATCCGTAAATGTCGGCCGCCGTGGTGACGCTCCGGCTTTTCCCCATCGTCTGCTCCGGGGCGATGTAGCCGGGTGTACCGAGAATCGCGCCCGAATGCGTCAATTCACTGTCATCGGCGATGCGCTTGGCCAGGCCGAAATCGGTAACATGGGGTTGCCCCTGATCGTCAATTAGGATGTTGGCAGGCTTCAGGTCGCGATGGATAATTCCGCGCTGATGAGCGAAATGCACCGCCCGTGCCACGGAGGTGACGAGCCGGACGGCATCGCGAACTTCAGTGGTTTTCCGCAGTGGCAACGGCTGTCCGGCAGCACGTTTCTTCAGCCGTTGGGCGAGACTCTCGCCGGAAATGAATTTCATGCTGAAGTAGTGCCGACCGTCGCGCTGTCCGATTTCGTAAATTGGGACGATGCCGGGATGGTCGAGATTGGCCGCCGCCTGGGCTTCCAATTCGAACCGCGCCACGTCATCGGGAGTGGCCAGCTCGCCGGCAAGAATCATCTTGACGGCGACCGGACGATTCAGGCTCGCCTGCCGGCGCGGTAGACCACGCCCATCCCGCCGCGGGCCACTTCCTCGATCAATTCATAGTCGCCGAAGTACCGCAGGCGGTCCGGTATCGGCACGGGATCGGCTGGCCCTGCTTCACCGCTGGGCATTGGATGGGCAATTGTGTGCGCGTCCGCATCCGCTGGCGTATGGTCGGTCGCGCGTGGAACGATCTTGTTTAGCCGGCGGTTGCTTTCGATGAAGTGCCGAAGCGGGTTTTCGAACTCCGGATAGCGGCGAATCCAGGTGTCCACGGCGGCGTCTTGTCCGGCTTCCAAGGCTTCGATGTATTCCGCGAGGATGCGATCGAAACGAGGATCGTGGGATTCGTCAGAACGATTTTGCTCGGTCATCGGTCAAGTTCCTTCCGCGGCATCAAGCCGCTTACGCAGCCGCTTGAGGGCGCGATAAAGAAGTGCCGCTGTGACTTCTTTGGTTCTACCGAGTTGTTCCGCGACCTCGGCCAGCCGTTGCCCTTGCAAATGATGCAACTCGATCGCCGTCCGCTGATCGGCGGGCAATTCCGCCAAGGCACAGGCAAGGCGTCCTAGCTCCTCGGTACGGATCACGCGCTGACTCGGCGAAGTTCCTTCTTGAGCCAACCAGGTTTCCAGCCGGCTCGATGATTCTTCGAGCGAGGCTTCGAGCGAAGCTTCGCGGCGCACGTCTCGTCGTATTGCCGTCAGCTTGCGTATTTCGTCCCGCAGGTTGTTGGCCAACAGCTTCCGTAACCAGGGGAGCCGTTCCGCGTCCGGCGGGCAAGCCTTTTCGGCTTCCCACAGCGTTTGCTGAACGACGCCCGAAAGATCGACCTTGCCGCATAATCGCGCTGATAACTGCATCCGCCCCAGCAGCAGGAGGTATTCGCGTTCAGGCCGGTTTGATTCTAGGTTCTTGTCGATCATCACAAGTCTCTATTGGAACAAGCGTAATCGAATCAAAAGCATGACGCTCCCTGGCCAATGTTTTTGGCAAATTCTAAACGTCGGGAAGGACACACGCCAGAGAGGGGGTGCCGCGGCTACAAGATTCCTCCGCTGTGAGCGCAGGCGTTGATAACCGCGCAAATACTTTGGAAAGCAGGCAACCTCGGCTGATGCTGATTTTCAAGGGTTGCAATCGGGACCGCAGCCCGGCTCGCCACAAATGAGCTCACAACGCCGTGGGAAGATTTCAACGAAGTAACGCAGTCTTAGCCAATTGTGACAGCGAACGAAAACATTATGACGTGATAAATCCATCGGGGTGGGTTCTGGTCGCGAGTTCGCACTGGTGAGCGGGGCTCCAATATCGGGTCACGACCGCTTCCCCGCATTCCTCTCGGCCGACTTGATTGCCTCCAGTTCCTTCCGCCACTTGGCTGATTGGTCCTTTTTCTCTACGGCCTCGTAAAGTTGCACCAGCCACTCCAGGGCGGCGGTCAGGCGGACCTTCTCGGGCAGCGGGATCTTTGCCTCACGCTGCTTCATTCCCTCGTAGCCGGCCAGCAGCAACGGTTCGGCCTCGGCGTATTTCTCTTGACCTGACAACGCGCCGCCGAGCTGGGATTTGGTGCTGAACGTCATCCACTCGTCAGGTTCTGTCTTCTCGCGAATGGCCAGGCACTCTTGAAGGAGGGGTTCGGCCTCCGTGAAGTCTCCGGCCCGCCAACGCGACAAGGCAATTGATTCCAACTGCGCCGCAAGCTGAGGACTTTCCTTCGGCAACTGTGTACGCGCATCGGCCAGCAGCTCCTTCAGCAGTGCGGCCGCCTGTTCCTTCTTCCCCGCCCGCACGTAGCCATCAAGCAATTGGGGGCCCATCCAGCGACGCCAGGAGTATATCTTGGCGACCCGATAGCCTTCGTCGAGCAGCGACACGGCCATGTCCACCTTCCCGGCGGCCTGATACGCCTCGGCAAGGCTGCTCATGCTTAAGAGCGTTTCGGGATGGTCGGGGCCAAGCTTCAGTCTCTGGAGCTTCAGCGTCTCCTCCAAGAGCGGCAAGGCCAAGTCCGGCTTTCCGTCGTAGTGATACGCCCGGGCAAGGCTGGTCATGAAATAAAGCGTGGTGGGATGGTCGAGGCCGAGCTTCGCTTTGGAGAGCTTCAGCGTCTCCTCAAAGAGCGGCAAGGCCAATTCCGGCTTTCCGCAATTGAGATACACCGCGGCGAGGCCGTTCATGCTCATGAGCGTTTGGGGATGGTCGGAGCCGAGCTTCGCCTTGGAGAGCTTCAGCGTCTCCTCAAAGAGCGGCAAGGCCAATTCCGGCTTTCCGGCTGCCTGGTACGCACAGTTGAGGTTGTTCATGCTCTGGAATGTTTGAGGATTGTCGGGGCCGAGCGTCGCTTTCCGGAGCTTCAGCGTCTCCTCGAGGAGCGGCAGGGCCAGATCCAGCTTCCCGGCAGAATAATACGCTGCGGCAAGGTTGTTCATGCTCTGAAGCGTGTCGGGATGCTCGGGGCCGAGGTGTTGACGGTACAGAGCCGCGGAGCGTTGCAGAAAGCCCATCGCCCGTTCGCGATCTCCCAGACATTGATAGGTTCGGCCGACCGTTTGCAGAATCTCAGCCTGGACCAGCGGTTGGTTCGGGAAGGTCGCGTCGATCCTTTCCGGCGCCAGTTCCCTGGCGGCACGGTGCAGCAGTTCGCGAATCGTCGGGTTCTCCTTCACCTCCATGGAAAGTCCGCCGGTCCGCAACATGTCGTCGGCCTGGGTTGACGGGTCGGCCTGAGCGAGCAGCTTGTTCTCGAGGAAGTCCCGCACCGACTGGGCGATCTGCTTCTCCTCCTCCGCTTTCTTTTTCTCGGCAGCGACCTGAACCAAGCGTTCGCTCGCCAGCTTTTCGCCCGTCTCGGCCCGGCTCTTCTCCCGCTCGGCCTCGGCCTGCCTTGCCTTGGCGTCCTGTTGTGATTGCAACGCTTCCCGTTCCGCGGCCCGTGCGGCACTCTCCGCCTGCGTCGCTCGAATTGCCTGCCAGGTGCTGAAGGCCGCGCCCGTCAGGAGCAGCAGGGCCATCGCCGCCGCCGTTGTCAACGCGGTCCGATGCTTCCGCGCGAACTTGCTCAGCCGGTAGGCGCGCACTGGGCGGCGCCGCCAGCACCGGCTCGCCAGCCAGATAACGCTGAATGTCCAGCGCGAAGCCGTTGGCGGTCTCGTACCTCCGCGTGCGGTCCTTCTCCAGGGCCTTCATCACGATCCAGTCCAACTCCCCGCGGACGAGTTTCGTCAACCGCAATGGCTCCGTCTGCCGGCCGGCAGCCAGCGAAGGCAGCATTTGGCTGGAACTTAGCCGCGTGCTTGGCATGGGCGGCTCTTCTTCACGAATGATGCGACGAACCTCGTCCCAGGCCGCCTCCTTGAACCGCTGCTTCTCCAGCGGCGTCGTCCCGGTCAGCAACTCGTAGAGCAGCACCCCCAGCGAATACATGTCCGAGCGCGTATCCACGTCGAGATTATTGAGCTGTGCCTGTTCGGGCGACATGTACAAGGGCGTGCCCAGCACCGTTTCGTGGGCCGTGTGCAGCGTTCTCTCGGTCAGCGATTGGTTCATCGCCTTGGCCAGCCCAAAGTCGATCACCTTGGGCACCGGCTTGTCGTCGTAGGGGGCAACGAGGATGTTCGACGGTTTCAGGTCGCGGTGGATGATGCCCTTTTGATGGGCGTGCTGCACGGCATTGCAGACCTGCACGAACAACCGCAATCGCTCGGGAATGTTCAACCGCGCTGTTTCACAGTATTCGGTGATCGACACGCCCTTAACGTACTCCATGATGAAGAAGGGCCGGCCCGTTTCCGTCAACCCGCCGTCCAACACCTTAGCGATGTTGGGGTGGTCCATCACGGCCAGCGCCTGCCGCTCGGCCTCGAAGCGCGCCAATACCGACCGCGAATCCATGCCGGCCTTGATGAGCTTCAGGGCCACTTTGCGGCGGACTGGCTGCATCTGCTCGGCGACCCACACGGTGCCCATGCCGCCTTCGCCGATCGCTTCCAGCAGTTTGTAGCGGCCGGCGATGACGGCGCCGGGCTGCTCGTTGGCCATGCACGCCATAGTCTGCTCCGAGCAACCTCGGGCCGGCGGGAGGTCGGCGGAATCGTCGTGAGTGCGCAGCAGCAACTCGACACGGCGGCGCAGTTCGACATCTTCCGCGCAAAGCCGGTCCAGGATGGCGGGCCGCTCGCCCTCCGCCACTTGCACTGCATTCAGAAACACCGCCTGCAACTGTTTTGGGTCAACTGACATAGTTACGTCCGGGCCAAGGGTTCACATTATCATGCGCATTCGGCGCGGCGAGCTGTCGAAAAAACCTCACAGATTTTCAAGAATCGCTCAGGGCTGTTTTCAGCCAGGCCCGCGCGAAGGTCCATTTCAGCCGAACCTCATAGATAGTAGTCTCCAGCGCTTCGGCGACTTGCTTGTGCGGCAGCCCGGCAAAGTGGTGTAATTCGACGACTCGGGCCGCTAACGGATCGTGCATCGCAAGCCGGTTGAGGGCTTCGTCCAGAGCGAGCAGGTGCTCGTCGGCGTCGGGGTTGGCCAGGTCGGCGAGCGGCTGGCGTTGGGCCAGCCCCCCTCGCTTGGCGCTCTGCCTGTTCCGGGCATGGTCAACCAGGACGCGCCGCATCGCCTCGCCGGCGGCGGCGAAGAAGTGACGGCGATTCTCGAAATGCTGGTCCCCCGCCAAGCGCAGATACGCTTCATGCACCAGCGCCGTGGCATCAAGCGTATGGTCAGGGCGTTCGTTCGCCATTTTGGCCGCGGCGAGCCGGCGCAGTTCCTCGTATACCGTGGACAGCAGTTGGTCGGCTGCCTGCGGATCGCCCCGTTGGATGGCATTGAGGATACGAGTAACGTCGCTCATAGGCGTGGCCGTGAGGTAATAGGTCCATTCGGTCGGCGCCATGACGACATCATGATCGGCTTTGGCGGCGGCAATGCCCCCGCACATGTCGCGCCAGGACATCACGGCATCGCGCGGTCAATCCGCCTTCCATGATCTCATCCCAGCCAAACCGCCGGCGGTTCTTGGTCTGGAGAAACTACTAGATGCGGCGAATAAAGCAGCTCTGGAGTTCCTCGCCCTTCTTGAGATTCTCTGCCTTCATTTTGACCGTGCAGCGCGGGCAACTCAGCCAGCGGTCTTTCGGGCATTCATCGCCGCCGATGTGGGTGTACCGCGACGGCAACAGGTCGGCGACCTAGGCAAACAACTCCATGACCGGCTTGCCGAGGCCGTCCCTGGTGGCGTAAAACGGCCGTCTCTCAATCAAGTAACTGAGCTTCGGCGAGATGCCGACAGCGCGCAAAATGGACGCGTGCAGGTCTTCAATCACCACGCGTTTCTCGAGGGTCTTGCAGGGCCGCTCGTCCGCGGTTATTCCATGCAGATAGCCCTTCTTCATGCCGCCCCCGATCATCAGCACGCTGCCGGCGTCCGTGAAATGCCGGTGCATCCCGTAATACTTCATCTCGTTGATGACGTCCGGCACGACAACCTGGTCCTTGACCGTCTTGCCCGGTTTGCCTTCCATCATCATGTCGCGGCTGAACTCGCTGGCGAGCACGATGAGCGTACGGTTCAGCAGACCGCGCTCTTCCAAGTCGAGCACGAGCTGCGCGACGGGCGCGTCGATCGACTTTTTCAGGTCGATCATCCGCGTGTGACCGTTCTCGTGCGTGTCCCAATTCAAAAACGGGATATACTCCGTAGTGACTTCGATGAATCTCGCGCCGGCCTCGGTCAGCCGCCGCGCGAGCAGGCAGCCCAGCCCGAACCGGCCGGTGTTGTATTTTTCGTAGGAAGCCTTCGGCTCCAGGGACAGGTCGAAGGCCTTCGCCGCCGGCGAACTCAGCAAACGATGGGCATTATCCAGCGAGCGAACGAGAGATTGCTGCTGGTAATCGCTGCCGTATTCCCCGATGGGACTCTTCTTCACGAGCTTGCGGAGGAACTTGTCGCGATTTTCGAAGCGGGCGGGGCTCATGCCCTCTGGCGGGCGAACGCTTTCGGCGGCCTGCTCGGGGTTCGCGATAAGGAACGGCCCATATTCGCTGCCGAGGAATCCGGCCGTGTGAAACGCCTTGAGTTCCTCGCCTTCGCCCAGGTCGAAACGCTGGCCGATGTCGATGAACGCCGGTATCGCCGGATTCAAAGGCCCGAGCGTACGGGCGATGAGGGCGCCTATGTGCGGCGCAGCCACAGTCTGTGGCGGCGCGTAGCCGGTGTGCCACTGATATTGATGGCGCGAATGCAAGATGAAGCCGAGGTCGCCCGCCGTGTAGGAGCGAATCAAAGTGGCGCGGTCCATCACGCGGGCGATGTTTTCCAGGCCTTGCGAGACCTTGATATTGTCTACGGCGGAATCAATCGCCGGGAACGTGGAAAGGACCTCGTTGGAAGCAAGCCCGGTCTTGTAGGGAGTGTAACGCTTGGGATCGAATGTCTCGGTGTGCGCCATGCCGCCGGCCATCCATAGCACAATGACCGTGTCGGCGGTGGGTTGGATCTTCTCCGCGACTTTCTCCTCATCGGCGGCAAGCATAGCGTACGGGCAACCGGCGGCGAGCGCAGAGAGCGTGGCGGCGCTGGCCGATTTGAGGAAATCGCGGCGGCGCCAAGGTTCGTTTGTCTTCACGGCATGTTCCTCAATAAATGAGTTGAAATTCCGGCAGCATGGCCAGCGCCCAGAGCAAATCCTCGACGCCGGCCGCATCGGCGGGCTGGCCAACAGCTTGCTTGGCCATCTCCAATTCTTCCGCGGTTGGCTGTCGTCCCAAGGCGCGGGCGTAGAGGCTCGATATCAATTCGTCGGTGGAAGCGGCGTTTTCCGCCAGCACGTTTTGCGCTCCGCGGCGAATAATCTCGGCCAATTCACGCCCGTTGGTCAACTCCAGCGCCTCCAGCGTGGTCGCCACCGAACTTCGTGCGGTGACTGTCTGCTCACGATTGGGCCGTCCCATAGCGACTTGCAAGACGTCGGCATTTGCCAGGACGGCGCGAACCCTGCCGAAACCGGCCGGATTTTCCTCGGCTGCCAGCGCGGCTCGCAATTGCGGTTCCATTCTCCACGGCAACATGGCGACACCCCCCAACTCGTTTGCGGGCTTCCAATTCATGGCGGCAAAACCGGGTTGCTCCCAGCCCTTCACCTTGGCGACGGACCAGGACCATGAGGCATCCGTGCCCGTGTCGAGGGTTTTAATACCAGATGTGGCCGGCTTTTTTGGTTCGTTCTCTTGCAACTTGACATACACGAAGAGACCGGCCGGATTCGCTTGCGTGCCGCCATTGACGGCCGCGACGGCGATTGTGTTTTCCCCCTGCACCAGGTCTTTCGTGATATCGAGGACGAGCGGGTGGGTCCAATCGTCGTTCGATCCCGATTTCTTTCCATTGACATACAAGGTGAAGCTGTTGTCGGCGGTGACGAACGCGATTGCCCGCGAGGGCCGGTTTTCGAGCTTGATCGTCTTGCGGAAATAAACCGTGCCCGGTTTGGCCGCTACGGCCGCATGGGCTGCATTCCAGATCCACTTGGCCGCAAAGGCCTTCCGCGGCGTCGTTTTATGCCCAAGCGCGAAGTCAAGCGGCGGCGCTGCCGGACGGCCGCACCAGACGCCGGTCAGTTCGCCGAGCGCGTCGCGAAACTGTTCGGCGGACATTCGCCGCACCAACGGCCCGGTGAAGACATAGTCCTGGCTGCTCTTTTCATCGAAACTCGCGGCGGGCAATTGATACGCCCGCGAAGTCAGGATGACTTCAATGAGATGTTTCAAATCGTAATGGTGGTCCGCCAGGTCGCTCGCAAGCCAGTCCAAAAGATCCGTGTTCCAGGCAGTTCTTTCCATGTCGTCCACGGGTTCCACGAGTCCGCGGCCCATGAGTTTTTGCCAGTAGCGGTTGACGATGGTGCGCGTCAGGCGACCGTCCGCCGGACCGGTGATAATCTCGGCGAGTCGCTTGAGGCGGGCAGCTTTGTTGGCCTTCGGGTCAATTGCGCCCAGCTCGGGATAGAGGAACTTCAACGGGGCCTTCTTGCCGGTCGGCTTGTCGCAACGCACCATTTCCAGCGCGCCGTCGGAGTATATCCCGGCCAGTCCATAGGCGTCCGCGAGCGTAAGGTCGTTGATGAAACTGTTGTGGCAGGAAGCGCATTTGAGGTTCACGCCCATGAACACCTGCGAAATGTTCTGCGCGGCTTGCATCTGCGGCGTCTGGCTGGCGTTAACCACGCCGCGCCAGACGATGCCCTTGCTGAATCCCTCGGAACCGGGCGTAGGATTGACCAACTGGGCAACGAAGCGGTCGTAGGGCATATTCGTGCCGAGTGCGTCGTACAGCCAAGCGGTGATTTGCTTGCGTCCGCCGTCGATGTAACCGGTGCCGCGGTAATCGTTCCGCAGCGCGTCGTTCCAGAAGGCCATCCAATGGAGCGCGTAATTTAGCTTGTCCGCGAGCAGCGCCCTGACAAGACGCACCGCGCTTGTCGGCGCGCTGGTCGGCGACGAAGGCGTCTAATTCCGGTGGCGAGGGCAAGAGGCCGATCACGTCGAGATAAACCCGGCGGGCATAAGTGCGGTCATCAACGGGCGGCGCCGGCTTGACATGATGCGCCGCAAAGTAAGGCTCGAGGAAGAGGTCAACCGGGTTGGCATCCTTGGGGCCGGACGGAATCTCCGGGCGGCGGGGCTTGAGATTACTTGGTTCCAATCGTCCGAAAGTGACGCCCGCGGTCCACGTTGCCCCTTGATCGATCCATGCGCGGAGCAAGCCGATTTGCTCGGGCGTAAGATGCGAGCCCTTCTTGGGCATTCGCGAATCTGGATCGACGCTCTGAACAAGTTCGATGAGCTGGCTGTCGGCGCTTTTCCCAACGAGGATGGCCGGCCCGGAATCGCCTCCCTTCAGCAGGGTTTCGCGAGAATCGATCTTGAATCCACCCTCGTTCTTGCCACGGCCATGGCACTCGATGCAACTGCTCTCGAAAATGGGTCTGATTTCCTTGGCAAAATCAACCCGGTGATTGGCAGGCGGCGGAAGCTGCGCGGGCGGCTGAGGCGGGATGAACGCGTAGAGCGCCGCACTTCCGCAAAGCCAAATCGCGACCGCACATTTTGATGGAGACAGAGTCATCGAACCAGACGGTACTTGAACAACGCAAAAAACAGGGAAAGCCGACGGGAATTGCATCCCGCCAAACGCCCCCAATCATACCACCGTTTGATTACGGATGCCATAAGCCGCCGCGAAAAAGGCCGGCCGCCGGATGTCCGTTGCCCACTTGGAGAATACGGCGTCGCGAACTTGAGCGTCCTGGTTAGTGCCAGGAAAAGCAGCCAAAATGGCGGTAGGTGCTGCAACCGGCGGATTAGTAAGAGAACTCGCGTCGCCAACGGTCAGGTTGGTGCCGTCGCGGAGTGCGCTAGCCGTAGCGACTTGCACCGTACCCGCCTGGACGATCAGCCCACCCGTAAACGAATTCGTCGCGTTGAGCAGCAACGTGCCGCCACCAGTCTTCGTCAAACTGCCGCCGCCATCTGTTGCTCCAGTCACCGTCAACGTGCTCGCGGCGGCCGCGTTGACTGTTGTGTTGTCGGTCAAATGGACGGGCGCGCTAATAGCATGGCTGCCCGCCAATACGGAAACGGTCGCCCCATTGCTCCCTTGCAAGGTCAGACCGCCGCCGCTGCCTTGGGCGATGGTATAGCTGGTCACGGCGTTATTGAACGTGATACCGGCCAGCGTGGGATTAGCTCCGTCGAGCCGGGCCACCGGCCCGGTTGCCACGGCGAATAGCAGCGTATCGCCAAGAATGCCTCGTGTGCCGGGAGCGGCGATGATGCTGCCTCTCATCGAGTTCCAGCTTCCGTTGGCATTCCACGAGGCGCTATTTGCTGCGTTCCACTGCGCCTGGCCGGAAAACATGACGGTCGCCGGCGTGATGCTGAACGTGCCATAGGTGGCTTGGACCGTTGCCGAGTCGCTGGCATAAGGCGGCGTATACAGTCCGCTGCTGGGGCCGAGACTGCCGAGGCCGTTCAAATGCCAGCTTACGGACGGATCGGTGACGGCATACGCTTTCCCGAACTGGTCCTGGGCTATGAGCGTAAACTGCTGCGTGCTGCCAGCGTTGATGTTGGCCGTAGCGGGGCTGATCGAGACGCTTTGCGGCGTTTGCTGCACGATCACACTCACGCTGCTCGTGGTGGAATTCCCCAACGGGTCGCTGATCGTCACCAGAAAATTGTAGGTGCCGGCCTTGGCAAAGGTGGCGCTGGTCGACTTGGCGGCGTTGCTGCCATTGACAGAGAAGTTGACCGCGGCGGGCGGCGCGCCGGTTGTCGCCCACGTGTACGTCAAGCCGGATTCGCCGACCGTCTGATGCGCAGCCAGCACGGAAAGCGCCGTCAAGGTCGCGGCGACCGGCGATGGGCTCGCCGCCGCGGCGGTGACCACGGCAGGCTTGACCAAGGCCGAAATCTCGGCGGCACTCAGCGCCCGGTTGTAGATGCGGAAGTCGTCGATTGTGCCCTTGAAGGCTGGATCGCTGCTGAATTGCGACTTGCCGAGGTAGTTCAAGGTGGTGCTACCGAGGCTCGCAGGATGCACCGTCATGCCCGTATTGGTCGCCACAGCCGCGCCATTAACGTAGAGCGTGCCGGTGTTGCCGGAGACCACGACCGCTAGGTGATACCACGTGCCCGTGGTCAGCGCGGGGCCGTTGAGTTGCTGTTCGCCTCCGCCTCCGCTGGTCGTGATGTCAAACCGCAACGCGTTGGTAATGCCGGCCTTGGGCGTTAGGAACATGTAAGCGGTGGTGCCGGTGCCGAAGTCGAAGACGCGCGCCAGGTGTCGAGGCTGTCGGCCTTGACCCAGGCGGCGATCGTGAAGTCGTTCACGCCGCTAACGATGCCCGACGGCAGCGACACATAGCCGCCCGTAACTTGCAGGGCGTTGCCGGAAACTCCGCTAACGAAATTGTAGCTGCTCGTCAGCGTGGCGGTATGGCCGCCGGCAGTGGCATCCGCGAGTGTTACGCCGCTGGATTCATCGGCTTTGTACCAGGCCAACGGGTCCGAAACGGCCAGATAGTACTTGAACGTGCCGCTTGCCGTTTGAGCGGTAATCGTCACCGAGGACACGGGCGAAGCCGGCGCGGTGTAAACGCCGCTTGTGGTGATGGCGCCGGCGCTGGCGGACCAGGTGGCCGGCGGATTCGTGGCCAAGGGTGCGCCGGATTGGTCGGCCAAATAGAGTTGCTGCGAAGTACCGACGGCCATCGTGGGAGTCGCGGCGAATATGCCGCTCACGATCGGATTAGCAAGGACGTTGATGGTCGTAGTTCCGGCGCCGGAAATGGTCCCAGTGAAAGCCTTCGTCGAGGACGAGGTTGTGACGTACCCCGCGGTCCCCGTAAACGATGCCGTGGCGGTGAGGGTGTCAGTGCCGGCGGACGCGGGCGCACGGTAAGCTCCGTTGGGACCGATCGTGCCGAGCGCGGCGGACCAGTCGATATTCGCTGCGACCACGGCCCCTGTGGTATCCTTGATAACGGCGGCGGCGAACGTCCCGGTCCCGCTAACGCCAACGGTGGCATTCTCCGGCGTGATGGTGACCGTGTCGATCGCGGGCGGCGAGACGGAACTGGTGGGAATAAGGTCGATGGCGTCGTAGACGACATTGGGGCTAAGCCACGTTTGTCCCGACACGTAACTGCCGCTGATTACCGGCAGGTCGATGGTGTTCGTTCCGGCCCGCAGGGCGCTGCTGGGGATGTTGTAGGTATACAACTGGTTGTCGCCGCGCCAAGTGCCGCGGGTGATGCCGCGGCTGTTGAGGTCGATGCTGGCGGAAGGGAAAGCGCTTGTCCAGGCGTAACTCTGGCCCGAGTTGACGATCACTTGGTTGCGTCCGCCCGCAAAACCGAGCGTGATGCCGATGCGCAGCGTCAGAGCTTGCACCTGCGCCGGCGTCAAGTTGAACGTGATCCTCTGCGAGTTGTTCACGCCCATAAATTGGACCAGGGGCCACTGGGTGTCGGTATTCGTGCCGACCACGAAGTTGGGCGTCGCGGTCCAACTGCTCATCCGCACGTCGGACGGGTGCATGATCGAAATCTTGTCGGCATTGAGGAACCCCGCCGGCGTGCCGTCCCACGTCCCGATGCGGAATATCGGGTTGGCGGGGACGTAGAACGTATCAACGATGTTTGCGCTGGTCGTTGCGCCCGCCGTGATCGTGACGGTCTTCTGCCCGACACCCAATTCGGTATCGTAGAGCGTCTCAGTATACGTGCCGGGCTGAATGCCCGCGATCGTGTAATTGCCAGAGGAATCGGGCGTGGCCCAATACTGCGCGGTGCTGTTGGCCAGGCCAACGGTGACCTCGTGGCCGCTGGGCACGCCAGACGCCGTGCCCGTGAGCGCACCGCGCTGAGCGGCGGGAATCCAGCCCTGCAAATTGAGACCTTCCATCCAGGAATAGTCGGGCGTGACGGGCTGGGAACCGCTGATAAACTGAAACGCGTAGGGACCTTTCAGGCCCTGGCGAAACGGCTCGGTTTGTGTGTGGCCGGTGAAGAGGCAGTTGTAGATTTCAATGTCCGAGCTGAAGCTCTGGTAGTCAATGTCCTTGAAGAACGGGCCGCCGGAGGATGTCTCGCGGTCGCCCATGAACATCCAGTGCGCCAACCGTGGTGCTGCCGGCGGCGCCGGTGAGGCCGTGGTAGATGTTGTCGATCATCTCCCGGCCCATGTTGTAGAACTTGGAGGCGGTGGTGCCGTTGGCAAAGCCGTACACGTCCGAGCCTTCGATCGCCCCCGTGCTGCCCGCCAGATCGGACGGGGCTTCGGGGGTGGTGAAAACCGATCGGTTGAGGTAAGCGATGAAGCGGCCTTCACCGGGCCCATTGTTCACGTCGATCGGAAGCGATGCCATGTAGATGTTGTCGTCGTTCCGGCGAACCGCGTAATACTGGATCACGGCTCCGCTGCTTTCCGACGAGTCATCGCAAGTCACCAAGATCCAGTTGTTGACATTGTTGACCGTGTAGGAAACGATCGTGCTCGAACCCAAGCCTTGCTCGTAGTGGGAGTAGCGGCTGGTCACGGCGTAGCTGGCCAGCATCTCCTGGCCTTTGTATTGAATGGAGGAGACGTTGCCCAGGTGAATAGTACTGCTTAGGGAGCCGCCATTGATTACAGAAAACGCAACGTCAGAACCGTTATTGATGACGTAGGTCGTCTGGCCGGTCGGGGTGGTGCCGGTGGTGACGCCGAAAGACAAGAGATTGCGCTCTTCGAGAGACTCGAAACGCAAGCGTCTAACATATCCGTTGTTATGCAAGGAGTATCGAGTTCTCACAGGGGGACTTTTACGATCTTGCAGCCGTCGAAGGAATGACGGGGTTTCCAGCATCGGTAATTCAAAGCAAAAGCCTCGTCCGAGATCGATTGAGAATGCGCAGAACAAAGAACCCCAGTGCATCCACAAGTTCTTCAGTCTAGCCGACACCGGGCACGTCCCACAAGCAAAAACCACGCAGAAGTTTTGCGAAATTGCGCAAATAGCCATGCTGGTGAAGCCGAGGTCTCGCCAGCACGGCCGCCGTTATCGTGTGTTTACGATTCCGCAGTTCAATAACATTAGCCCTGCTCACAACTGACGTGTTTGGCAGTCACTACCCTTGCAAGAAGTGCGCAAACCGGGCATTGCGGCAATGCAGTTCCGGCGCGACAATAGTCCTGCTCGGCAACCGTCGAGAATTTGCGGGGAAGCCACTGCCGGCGCGGCCGCCTCGAAAGTCGTTCACGTGAAGGAACCCAATCGCCATGAGAATCGAAAGACACGGCGCGCAGGTATTGCTCCCGGTGATCGCCGCGACGCTGTTTTCCGCGCTGCGAACCTTCGCCGCAGATGTGCCGCCGCCCGCAAGTGAAACGGCTTCAACTGCCGGTAACAAAGAGATGCCAGATATCCTGCTGATCATGCCCGACCAAATGCGCGGCGATGCCATGTCGGCGGTTGGCCACGCGATCGTGCGTACCCCGACGATCGACAAGCTGGCGAGCGACGGCGTGGTGTTCCGTCGCGGGTATTCGAGCGTGCCATCGTGCATCCCGGCGCGGTACGCGCTTCTGACCGGATTGTCGCCACAGAAGAGCGGCGTCGTCGGCTTCGCGTCGCGAAAGATCGATACGCCGACTTTGCCGGAAACGCTCGGCAAAGCCGGATATACCACAGTGCTGGTCGGGCGAACGATGCACCAAGATCCACCCAACAAGTCGATCGGCTTTCGGCGCGAGATTCTCGGCTCGACCTACGTGAACGGCGACGAGTACGACCGCTACTTGCGAAAGGCCGTGCCGCAATCGGGCGGGATCAGAAAAGTAGTTGGCGACACCCATCTAACATTCAACTGGTGGCAGGCTGGCCCGTGGCCGCTGGACGACGCACTGCATCCGACTGCTTGGGCGGTGCGCGAGGCCGATAAAGAGCTTGCCGCTGCGCCTGCCGACAAGCCGCTTTTCCTGACGGCATCGTTCTACGCTCCGCATTCACCGCTTTTTGCGCCGAAGAAATACTTCGACGCGTTCATGGTTGGTGATCTGCCCAAGCCGGCGCACGGCGACTGGGTCGAGTGGGACAAGCTCACGCCGCGTGGGTCGCCACAAGGCGATCGCGTACTTTTGGAAGGCCAACCGCTCCGCCGCGCCCAGTCGGGCTACTTCGGGCTGATCGAGCATGTCGATGCCCAGATCGCGCCTTTGATCGAAGGCTTCAAGGCCCGCAGCGAAAAGGCAGGACGGCCGTGGGTCATCGTCTTCACCAGCGATCACGGCGAAATGCTGGGCGACAACGGTTACTACCGCAAATGCGAGCCCCACGAAGGCTCGGCCAACATTCCCTTCATAATCGCCGGCTCGAAATCGCTGCACTTGAAGCCGGGCGTGCGCAAGCATCAACCGGTCGCCTTGCACGACTTGATGCCGACCCTCCTCGCACTGGCCGGCGTGAAAGGCCCGGAGGGGATGGACGGCATCGACTTGTCGCCTTCGTTGCGCGATGAGACCGCGCCGGTCCGCGACGTGCTGCACTTCGAGCATTCGACTTGCTACACGCGGGAACAGGCGTTTCACGCCTTGACCGACGGCCGTTTCAAGTACATCTGGCGTCCGCTGGACGGCACGGAGCAACTGTTTGACCTGGACAAGGACCCGCACGAGGAGCACAATCTGACGGACGACGCTATGGTGAAGCCCTGGCGGCAGCGGCTCATCGCCGCGTTGACTGGACGCCCGGAAGGCTTTACGGACGGCACAAACCTGATTCCCGGCCGGCCCTATCCGGCGATGATTATGCGAAACAAAATTCGATCTGCCGCAAATGTGACGCCCGGTAACGGAATTGATCCCCGGCCTCATCGTAACCACTTACGCTATAATTGTTTCGGGCGATGCGAGCGAGCCCGCGACCGCCCCAAATCGGCGTTGACTTTCCGGCCTTTCCCAAGGATACTTCCGCCATGAATCCCAGCGATCTGCATGCGTACTGCCTGGAAATAGCGACCAGGGCCAAGCGGGCGTCCGCCGACTTGGCCCTCGTCAGCGGGGCGCAGAAGCAGAAGTGGCTGCAAGCATCGAGCAAGAAGTTGGTTGAGCAGACGGCCGCGTTGATGGCGGCCAACCAGCAAGACCTCGACGCAGCACCGGGCTTTGGCCTGACCGACGCAGCCGTCGATCGGCTGCGCTTGACCGCGGCGCGGATTGCCGCGATGGCGACCGCTCTGGAGGAAATCGCCGCGCTGCCGGAGCCGGTCGGCGAGATCATTTCGTCGTCGATCCGGCCCAACGGCCTGGAAGTGCAGAAGGTCCGCGTGCCGCTGGGCGTGATCTTCTTCATCTACGAGTCGCGGCCGAACGTGACCGCCGACGCCGCGGCGATCTGCGTCAAGAGCGGCAACGCGGTGATCCTCCGCGGCGGCAAGGAGGCGGCCCACTCGAATCGGGCGATCGTCGATATCCTGGCCGACGGCGGCCGCCGAGGCCGGGCTGCCGGCCGACGCCGTGCAGCTGGTGGCCACGACCGACCGCGCCGCGGTGGGCCAGCTGCTCCGCATGCCCGAGTACATCGACCTGGCCATTCCCCGCGGCGGCGAGAGCCTGATCCGCCGCGTGAGCGAAGAGGCCAAGATGCCGGTCATCAAGCATTTCGCCGGCAACTGCCACGTCTATCTCGATCGCGCGGCCGACCTCGACATGGCCGAGCGGCTGACCGTCAACGCCAAGTGCCAGCGGCTGGGCGTGTGCAACGCGGCCGAGTCGCTGCTGGTCCACGCCGACGCGGCCGCAGTCGCTGCTGCCGCGCATCGGCAAGGCCCTGTGCGACCGCGGCATCGAGATCCGCGGCGACGAGCGCACGCGCAAGCTCGCTGCCCGCGGCGAAGCCGGCGACCGAAGCAGGACTATTGCACCGAGTATCTCGGCCCGGTGATTTCGGTGAAGGTGGTCGATTCGCTGGACGAGGCGATCGACACATCAACCACTACAGCTCGCAGCACACCGAGGCGATCGTGACCGGCGACCTGGCCGCCGCCCGGCAGTTCGCCGCCCGGGTCGACAGCTCGGCGGTGATGGTCAACGCCAGCACGCGGTTCAACGACGGCGGCGAGTTCGGCCTGGGCGCGGAGATCGGCATCAGCACCGACAAGTTCCACGCCCGCGGCCCCTGCGGGCTGAAGGAACTGACCAGCTACAAGTACGTCGTCTACGGCAACGGACAGGTGCGAGGTAGACGAGCCGCGACGGATAGTCGCCTCGACGCCAAGGATGGACCATGAGCGGCGACGTTCTCAGCCAGACTGGAAGTCGAGAGCCTGCTCAGCGCGATGGGCACCGGCGGCGAAGCCGCCGGTCAGCCGCAGCCGCCGCTGCAGGCGCCGCCGCCGCCGTCGCGCCGCGAGAAGATCACGCCCTACGACTTCAAGCGCCCGGAGCGCGTCGGCAAGGAGCAGATGCGGGCCTTGCAGACGCTGCACGAGGGCTTCGGCCGCAATTTCGGCGCGGCCCTGTCGGCCCTGCTGCGGAGCATCGTCGAGGTCAAGCTCACCAGCGTCGATCAGCTGACCTACAGCGAGTTCGTCTTCAGCCTGGAAAACCCCAGCTGCTTCAACCTGCTCAAGGCCGAGCCGCTGGAAGGCAACCTGATCCTCGACATCAATCCGTCGATTCTCTATCCGATCATCGACCGGCTGCTGGGCGGCGGCCGCGAAGATGGGCCCGCTGGCCCGGCGGCCGCTGACGGAAATCGAGCTGCGGCTGGTCTCGCGGATCACCGGGCTGTTTCTGGAAGAGCTGCGGCACGCCTGGGAGAACGTGCTCGAGTTGAAGCTGACGGTGCTGCAGGTCGAGAGCAATCCGCAATTGGTGCAGATCGTGCCGCCCAACGAAGTCGTCGTGGTGATCAGCTTCGAGCTGACGATCGGCGACCTGCGCGGGCATGATGAACCTCTGCATCCCCTACAACTCGATCGAGCGGATCGGCGGCAAGCTCTCGGCCAACAGTTGGGTCTCCTACGGCCGCGAAAGCGCCTCGCCGGAGACGATCCAGCAGATCAGCGAGACGCTTTGCAGCTCGCCGGTCGGCGTGTCACGTCCGGCTGGCGCAGACGAAGATCGGCACCGGCGAGCTGATGAGCCTTCGCGTGGGCGACGTCATCACGACGCAGAAAGACATGCGTCAGCCGGTGATCGTCTCGGTCGAGGGCGTGCCCAAGTTCCGCGCCAAGCTCGGGGCCTTCAAGGGCCACAAGGCGATCATGATCGACGGCACGATCGAGAACCCGATCGAATGCGCTGGGGGAGTGAATTCGGCCCTTTCCCAGGAGAGTTCTAAGGCGACCTACATCGAACGTAGACATTAGTCTCGATAAAAACATTTAACTAAGATGAAACGAGCAGTTACTTGGAGCAATTTCGGAGCCATATTATGTCAGACTCCTCCATTATTGAAGAAAGACTAACTAAACTCGAAGCCGAGGTGGCTGAATTGAAGAGGCAGGGTGTCGCCGGAAAGAAGGATTGGTTTTCTGTCGTCGCGGGCTCTTTCAAAGACGATCCTGAGTTTGACGAGATCGTGCCGGCTGGGCAAGGAAATCCGTCAAGCTGACCGGCCGCGCGATGGAGACTAGCCGATGGCGATGTTCGTTTTCGACACCGACCATCTTGCCATCATTCAACGGCAGACCGAACCAGAATTCGGCCGGATCGCGAATCGCATGGGCGACTTTTCACGGGATGCCTTCCATGTCGCGATTGTGAGTTTTCACGAGCAAGTATTGGGGTGGACGACCTATCTCAGCCGCGCGAAATCGCCGGATTCGGTAGTCAAGGCCTATGCGAGACTTCGCGGGAATACTTGCCGATTTTGCGGCCTTGCAAGTCCTTGACTTCGACGCTTCCGCCGCGGAGAAGTTTGAAGAACTGCGGCGAAATGGAATTCGGGTTGGCACGATGGACTTGCGCATTGCCGCAATCGCACACCGGCAAAGCGCGATAGTGCTGACGCGAAATCTTGTCGAACTTTGGAAAAGTGCCGGGGCTGATTGTCGAGGATTGGGCAAGTACTCCTGCAAAACCGCGGTAAACAACACGACCTATCGCGCTTGATTACTTCGGCTCATTCCCGGGTCGCCACTTGATATTGCAGCCCATCGAAGGCCGCTGCTCTTTGGCCGCCGGCCGCCCGGCGAGCACTGCGTCGAGGGCGTCGCGAAGATCTTTGCCGGTCACGGGCTCGCTGTTGCCGGGCCGGCTGCCGTCCATCTGGCCGCGGTAGACGAGCTTCTGGTCCTTGTCGAAGACGAAGAAGTCGGGCGTGCAGGCGGCGTGATAGGCTTTGGCCGTCTCCTGTGTCTCATCGACGAGATAGGGAAACGTATAGCCTCGCTGGCCAATTTCCGACTTCATCTTTGTGGCGAATCGTCGGGATGCGTCGTGAAATCGTTTGAGTTGATTGCCATAACGGCCGCGCCTTTGCTCTGATATTCCTTGGCCAGTTCAGCAAACGCTGGGGCGACGTGCTTGACGTAAGGACAGTGATTGCAGAGGAAGGCCACCAGAAGCGCTGGCTTGCCAGAAAACTCGGCCAGCGAGTGCGTCTTGCCGTCCGGGTCAGGTAAGGAAAAATCGGGCGCGGCGGCGCAAGTGCGAGCTTCATTGTGCTGGGGGTGAGGGCCATAAGAATAATCCTCTCAGAAAAAAGAACCACGGAATATGCGAAACACACGAAAGAAACAACAAACTGATTCTACACGCGCGAGCAAGCCGTCCTGCCTCTTTTCGTGTGTTTCGTGTATTTCGTGCGTTTATCCAATTTTGAGCAGCCGCTTGGCGTTCGCCGTAGTTTGTCGGTCGAATTCCTCCAGCGGCACGCACCGCAACGCCGCCAGTGCGGCGGCCGTATGTGCGACCATCGCCGGCTCATTCCGTTTCTGCTTTCCGCGGAACGGCTCGGGCGTGAGATACGGGCTGTCGGTCTCGATCAAAATGCGATCGGCGGGAATGGAAACGACCGCCTGGCGGAGCGACTGGAACTTCTTGTTCGTGTACGTCGAGTTGCCCGCGAAACTGACGTAAAGGCCCAATTCCAGACATTCGGCGGCCATCGCCGCGTCACCGGAAAAGGCGTGCATTACCGCCCGCAATGGCCCGCGCGCGGTGGCTTCGCGGAGCATGGGCATCATGTCGGCCACCGCGTCGCGGCAATGGATGACCACCGGCAGATCGCGGGCCTGCGACATCCGCAGATGGCGGTCGAAATAGTCCCGCTGCAACTCGATCGGTGCGTGGTCCCAATATCGGTCCAGCCCCGTTTCGCCCAAGGCCACGACGCGCGGATGATCGAGCATGGCGACGACGGCATCCCAATCGCCCGGCGCAGCTTCTGCGCACGAATTGGGATGGATGCCGACCGCCGCGTAGACACTGGCGAAGGTATCCGCGATGCGGAGGGTGGACGCGCTGTCGGCAGCGGTGGTGCCGATTGCAATCATCGTTTCCACGCCCGCCACCGCCGCGCGTGCAACCACCTCGGCGCGATCGACCGCGAACTGTTCGTCATCCAGATGGCAATGCGTGTCGATCATCGTAGATCCCTTTTGCCGAAAGGGACAAAAGTGCGCGGCCGTTGTTATCGATGTCAATTCGGCCGATGCGTCTCGTTAGATTGGACGTCGAAGTCGGCCGCCCGGTCGCAGTGACTAATTCGGGCTTGCACGGCCAAGTACTTTGCGGCCCTCCGCGGTCTCCGGCGACTTGAACTCATCGTCCGGGCCAAGCGGACGCCGACCCGCAAATCCGGCCTCTGAATCGTGCCAAAAGAGGACTCGCGGTTCGTCCAATTTCCAACAAAGATAGACCGGTCGGCCGTCCAACATGGCCGGAAAATCTACTAATCCTTCGGTGCCGCTTTTGGGTTCGACTCCCAACGCCCTGAGTTCTTCAACGTATTCCTTGAGCCGAATTATATCCCGGTCCATGTCCTTCTGCGTCTGGACCAACTCCTCGTGATAGGGATCGCGGGCATTCTTGGCTTTGCCCGCCAGAAGGGGTGATAGCCTTTGACGGCGCTCAACTAACTCGCGCGATAGAACGACCAGATCGGAAACGATCGCTCGTACCAGCGGCAGCGTGGCATTGGCTTCGGCGGGCGTGAAGAACTTCGCTTGCGCCGGGCGCTTCGGCATGGTCTTGCTGCTATTCATCGGTTTGCTCCATTATGCACTGGATTTGGCTGCACGCACAATGCGCATAACAGGCATTTCCCGTAGTCCAAATTTTCCAAGGTCCGTCGAGCTTCAATCATTATAATGTAACCGCCTTTTATTCCACAATGGGCGACAGCCCGGGCTTTCGGTTTGCCCACCGAAACCGTTGCGCTATAATGGTTTAGGCAATATCTGCCGAAATGTCGCCAGACAACGTCTGAAATTGTGCGGCGGGCGTATATTCTAAGGCAGGAAACCACTAACTGCGAGATAAAAATCTTACAAAAACAGAGATTTAACGTGTGAATCACTTGACTTCGCATAATTGGAGCGTATCGTAAAATGATGGTGGTACGTATCGATATACGTGCCAAACGACTTCTGCGAGGGCGAAGTACCAGGATGCTCTGGCGAGAGGGCGAAGGAACGTGCAATGTTAGTGCTGTCTAGGAAGAAAAACGAGAGTATCGTCATCAACGATGACATTACGATCGTCGTCGTGGAAATTCGTGGGGATAAAGTGCGTCTCGGCGTTGAAGCTCCCAAGGAGGTTCCTGTCCATCGTCGCGAGGTGTTCGATGCGATTCATCGCAACGAGACCGTAGGCGGCGAGGCGTCCGGAACTAAGAGCGACACCACCGAAACCCAGGACCAGGTCTAGCCCGCGTCAAGCGCTTCGATCGACGATTGTCCGGCCACACAAGCCAATCAGCCGTGTGTCGCTTGCCCTTTGGGACCCCTCTTGGTCCCCGGCGCGTTAGACGTATTCTGTGGCATGCCGTGCGCATTCGATCGGTGAATTAGAGTCCACCCGGCATGGACTATTCCTCTCACCCCCTTGACGCGGCCTTCCCAGACAAGGTATACAATCTCTTCTTCGCCTCGGATGCGCAAGGCCCCGTCGTCTAACCAGGTTAGGACACGGCCCTTTCAAGGCCGGAACACGGGTTCAAATCCCGTCGGGGTCACTTTAGGTCCCTCTTGCCGAGAGGGACCAACGGATGTCGCGCCGTCAAACAGATGCGCGATTTCCGTTTGGTCTGTGTACAACAGTCCTTTCCGGCAGAACGGACCTGCATGCCTTACGACGCCCTGCTCATCGTCTCTTTCGGCGGCCCCGAGGGTCCGGACGATGTTCTTCCTTTTCTGGAGAACGTGACCCGAGGCCGCAATATTCCGCGCGAACGGCTCTTGGAAGTGGCCGAACACTATCACCAATTTGGCGGCGTCAGCCCCTTGAACGGTGAGATTCGCGGCCTGCTGGGCAAGCTTGTGCAGGAGTTAAACCTTCACGGACCGCACCTGCCGGTTTATTGGGGAAATCGCAACTGGCATCCCCTGCTCCGCGACGTCCTGGAACAGATGGCCGATGACGGAATTCGGCATGCGCTGGCGTTTGTCACGTCGGCATTCGGCTCCTATTCCGGTTGCCGGCAGTATCGCGAAGATATCGCGCGTGCCCGAGAAGAGGTTGGCACACGGGCGCCTCAAATCGACGTGATTCGCCGTTTTTACAATCATCCGGGCTTTATCGACGCCGTCACCGACCGAGTTGCTGAAGCTCTGGCCGAATTGCCCGATGAACGACGTGGCGCGGCGAATTTGCTGTTTACGGCGCACAGTATCCCGGTGGCGATGGCCGGCACCGGCCCTTACGAGGCCCAGCTTCGCGAATCGTGCCGGCTGGTGGCGAATAGCCTGGGCCGCACTCTATGGCAACTCGCGTTTCAGAGCCGCAGCGGCCCGCCTTCGCAGCCATGGTTGGAACCGGACGTGGAAAGCACCTTACGGGCGATCGCCGCGGGCAGCGGTAGCCACGACGTGATCGTCGTTCCTATCGGATTCTCTGCACGATCACATGGAGGTAGTCTTTGATCTGGACGTTGAAGTCTGCGAGCTTTGCGAGGAGATTGGCCTAACGATGGCGCGGGCCTCGACGCCCGGACTGCATCCGCGGTTTGTAACGATGATCCGCGAGCTAATCTTGGAGCGGACTTGTCCCGGAACCGAGCGGTTGGCTCTTGGCCCCGACGGGCCGCCGCCCGACGGACCCTCGCCGCATGAGTGCCGGCCAGACTGCTGCCGGTATTCTCCGCATTAGTTCATACGCTACACCGCGCAGAGTTTACCTAGCCGCCATTCTCCTTCGGCAAATCTGAAAAGACAACGCATTGGAAGTCGAGGTTTGCTTGCCAGCCGCGCGGTGGTGTATGTTTTCCACGCTACGCAATACATGACTTCCGTTGACCCCGGAGGCGCCGAACGTGCCCAGGCTTGCCGCAACACTGGCTTCGATCTTGCTGATTGTCAGTTCGATTGGGATGAATATCG
>CAVPPL010000004.1:0-235000 GCA_963707295.1 uncultured Planctomycetia bacterium | reverse complement strand
TTCATTCTGAGCCAGGATCAAACCCTTCAATTAGTTTTTGCATCCGCCAAGATTGCTCCCGGCGGTTTATTAGCGAAATTGAAAAAGCCTGATTGGCTATTCAAACCAAACCTATTTTGCGGTACAAACAAGCGACCTAAATCGCTTCTCTATACCGACTTCAATCCAGTTCAAAACTGGCTGAAAATCAGAATTGAGGTTATCACAATCAAATTGTCAAAGAGCAAACCTACTCCCGCTCAAAACTAGGTCGTTTCAAGCGAGACTAGTCATTCTAACACTCTGTAAATTGGCGTCAATGGGTCCCGAAGAGTTTTTTTCGGGATATTGAAGCTAATTCGCAGACTGTCAAAGATCGTCGCACTGCGGGCGAAACTTGAATTACCCAGTTCACAGGCCGCAGTGTCGATGTGCCCTATTATGCCACGACGAAAAACACTTTCAAGGGGGCCGGCGAAAGAAAAGCAAATGAATTCAGCCCGCAATTCCACCGCATTTCGCCTGCATTACCGACCCGGCAGCCTGGCCTAATCTGCACCGGCACAGAAACCCGATGCAATCCATGAGGCCCTCTTCCCTCGGCGGCAGCGTCGTTTCAACGAGCCAATACAATGACCCAGCCTGACACCTTGGCCGCCGCCGCGAATGGGCCAAATGCTTCCGGCCATGCCACATGCTTCGTGCCATCGCGGCTTGGCAGTTGGCGGCTCTTGGACTGCGTGGGCCAAGGTGAGTGGACGCGGATTTACCGCGCTAGCCCCGCGGGCGCGACCGCCGCGGATTCGGCGGCGTATGCTATCAAAACGCTCCGCGCTGGTCTTCAAGACGACCCGCTCACCCGCGAAATGCTCCACCGCGAAGTGCGCGTGGCAAGCGAAGTGCGGCATCCGCATTTGATCGCGATACTCGATGCACAACTCAAGCACGATCCGCCGTTTCTGGTCATGCCTTGGCTTCAAGGCTCGTCGCTTGAAGAGTATGTTTCAGCCGGATACTTGCTCGACCCGCCCGTCGTGCTTTGGATCGCGCGGCAAACGGCCGAAGCCCTCGACGCACTGGATCGGGCGGGCTGGCGGCACGGCGACATCAAGCCGGGCAATATCTTCCTTTCACCACAAGGCCACGCCACGCTCTTGGACCTGGGATTCGCCCGGCACCGCGACGAGCGCGAGAGTCCTCGAATGATTGCCGGCAGCGGCCATTATCTGGCGCCGGAACACGCGATCGCCCGCGGCCGGCCGGACGTCCGCAGCGACATCTATAGCCTGGGCGTGGTGCTCTACCAATTGCTCGCCGGCCGGGTTCCGTTGGACGGCGAAACGCTCGAACAATTGGTGGCGCGGCACAAGCAAACAGCCCCGCTGCCGCTGCGCCGCGTGGCGCCGCACGTGCCGCCGCGCGCGGCCGAACTCGTGCAGCGGATGTTGGCCAAGGACCCGCTCCGCCGCCCGCAATCGCCGCGCGAGTTGGTGACGGAACTCGTGCGGTTGGAGATCGAGGCGTTCGGCGAACGCGCGGCGTAAGAGGCGTTGAGGGCGGCCTTGCCGCTATTCCCCCAGCTTCCTCGCTCATTCGTGAATTGAACGGACCCAAGTCGTCTCGTCGCTTTCGTTGCGCCGCGCGAGGAAGCTTCTCGACAATCTCGACGGTGAGTTCAGGCAACTCCGAACTTGCAAGCTGAGGAGCATACGATCCGTCGGCCTGCTGCACTTCCATACGGACGATGTCGCCATCGTAGAACCACACCTCTCGCACGCCCAGATCGCCGTAAATAGCCAGCTTGTCGATCGCGCTGCGGGATATTTCCACTTCGATCGCCAAGTCTGGCGGCGGGTCGCGTTCCAGATCCATGTCCATTAGGCCGCGGACCGGCAGTTCATGGGTGATGTAGTACGATTCATCCGCTTCCAATCCGCGTTCCTTGAGTTGCTTCTTGAGAGTCGTCGATGCCGTGCTGCGAATGGGAATGTTGGCGCTCCACCGTATAGGCCTCGATCAAGCGGCCGAGCAGCTTGTGATACCATTCATGCGAAATCGAAGGCGACATAATCTCAAGAGTTCCTCGATCGTAGACAAGACGGGGCGACGTCCGGTCGCCGGCGGCTAGGGCCTCGAAGACCGCCCAGGAGACATTCCGCAACACGACGCGAGTTTCTGGCTGGACTGCAAGGACTGTGGACATTTCGAGCCGGGGGTTGGAAACAGTTTGTGGCAGCGAGTCCATTCTATTCTGACGGTGGCCGACTTACAAGATTTGACTTGCCGGCCCGCAGGCCATACGATTTTTGGGAACTAATTCTTCTCCATAATCGTCTCATTCGCACAGAAACAGGAGGACGGTCCAATGACCAGATCATTTCGGTGGTGTGGCAGGGTGGCGGCGGTCTTTAGTGCTATCGTGCTGGCGGGCGGCTATGTCGCCTCGCGGGCCGTGCCGGGACTGTTCCGGAACGTGCAAGTCTTTGGCGGCGAAGGAGGCGGCGGCGCGATTTCGGCGAAGTCCGGCGACCGCTCCGATGAGGCAGTCTTCCCATCGTCGAAGTCTGCCATACTGTCCGGCCACTTACTGGGAACCGGCGGCGATGATTCACCCATCGAGCGCCCCGCGACCGGCAGACCAGCTTCCAAGCCTACTGCAAAGCCGCGTCCAGAGGCCATCATTCCTTCCAGCAAGAGCGCGGCAATTGTTAATTCGTCGGACTTGGTCGCCGGTCCTGTGCCGAGGGGCCAAGCCATAGAGCCGCCGGCGACCATTCGGAGCGCGGCTCGGGGCATTATGCCTTTGTCGATGAGCGGCCCGGTATTTGCCGCGTCAGCACCCGGCGGCTCGCCAGCGCCCGCCAAGCCTCGCACAGCGCCGCCGCGGCAAGTTGTTCTTTCCGACGGCACGGTCGTGCAATTGCCTGGCGGAACGACCGGCTCCTCGGCACGAGCGAACGCGCCGAACAGACCGCGGCCGCGACCCGCCGCCGAACGCTTCGCAACAACCCGCGAACCGCAGCCACAGCAACGGCAGGAAATCATGTCGGATCCAAGTCGGGGCCGATCATGCTTTACAATGGACCCAGGTGAGCGCTGGAGTCCCGCCTTTAGGCGGTTTGCTTGGAATAAACCGCCTAAAGGCGGGACTCCAACGAAATACCGGCTAAAGCCGGAACTCCAACGATGCGAGGAACCAATGGACATTCAATCCTATCTCAAGTCGGTTCCCGATCTGGTGATCGCTTGCGGTCTTAGTTTTGTGTTTCTCTGCATCGTCTTCTGGCCATTGGAGGCGGCGTTTCCTGCCCGGCCCGGCCAGCGATTCATCCGGCCGGCCTGGTTCACCGATCTCTGCTTCTTCGGCGGCCAGTACATCCTCTGGAACGGAGTCGTGCTGGCCGTGCTGATGGTCTTCAAGGGCTGGCTCGACGAAATCGTGCCCTCGTCGCTGCGCGGGCGGTTTCACGTCGTTATCGTTCTGGACGCAGACGCTCATCGTGCTGGTGCTCAGCGACTTCCTCATCTATTGGGGCCATCGCCTGCAGCATAACGTCGATTTCCTCTGGCGATTCCACGCCGTCCATCACAGCGCCGAGCATCTCGATTGGCTGGCCGCGCATCGCGAACACCCGATCGATTCCATCTACACGATCGGCCTGATCAACCTGCCCGGCTTTGTCTTGGGCTATCCGGTCTCGGCCATCTTGGGCTTCATCGCCTTCCGCGGCATCTGGGCGATCTACATCCACTCCAACGTCCGCCTGCCGATCGGGCCGTTCCGCGTGCTGATCGGCGCGCCCGAATTGCACCATTGGCACCACGACCACGATCGCGACGCGGGCAACTACGCCAACCTCTCGCCGTTGATGGATCTCCTGTTCGGCACCTACACTTGCCCGGGCCACGAACCGCGGGCCTTCGGCATCAAAGAGCCGATATGGCGGAGCTACCTGGGGCAGATGATTTATCCGTTCCTGCCGCGGCGGAAGAAACGCAATTTGGAGTGCGATGGCTTGCCATCGCTTTCCATGACGTCAGACATCGGAAGTAACCGTTCGGCCGCTTTGGAGTTGACGCATTCATAAAGCGTATTGAAAAGCGAAGGCAAGCCTTCGCACTCCATAGCGCATCTCACTACGGAAACGGCGTGTCGCTAGGAAGAATCGCGCCGTGGCCGTCGAAATAGGTGACGACTACTACTGTACCGGGCCGACCGGCCGTGGCGCGTGGCGTCGAGGCCATGACCGCTGGGGAAATTGGTACCGTATTAGGCGATGCCGGGTAAGGAAAAGCCAGAGCCTGCCAATACTTTCCTGGGTTCGGCAGCCCAAGGGGTTGGTGTAACCAAGTGGGATCGTACCATCTTTGCTCGCTGCCGGAATATGCCGTCGCGTCGGGCAAATGTCCGCTCGCCTAGCATCACGGTCTGTGTCGTTGTCACCGTTTGGCCATGTGGATAGCTCCGCAATATTTGGCCGCGTCTTCAAATTGGAAAGGACTGGCCGCAGCCGACCGTGGAGAAATATGGTGAAGCGGCGATTCGACCTACGGTGGCCAACCGTGTTGTCGGGATTTGTGAGCTTAAACACGGGGTTGCGTGCCGCGATAGTCGACGAAGAACTGGTCGTTGACTCCGTAGCTCAAAAGCCGCTGCGCGTTCGGTGATGTCGGATCGGCCATGATCGGGTCATCGGGACAAATCACGGTGCTCACGCGAATGCCGGTAATCGCCTTAGTATTGCCGGTGATTATATTCCCCAAATGTCGGCGTGCTCCAGGTTCGGGAAGATCGCTTCGACCCAACTATACTGGATCGCCGTCCCGCCGGTTGCAACCGTTACTGTCTTTTGGTCCATTACGCCGGGCAAATGGTTTTGGCCGGCCTCATAAGCCAAGATTGCCAGGCCGATCTGCTTCTGCTGGTTAAAGCACTGCGTTTGCCGCCCGCGCTCGCGAATCACATTCACCGCCGGAATCAGCAGGGCGACCAGCAGCCCGATTATCGTGATTACAACCAGAAGCTCGACGAGCGTGAAACCCGACCTGAAGCGGTGCATTGAACAGTTCCTTTGCGAATGCCGGCTGTGCCGCTGGAGTCCCGGCTTTAGCCGGAAGCGATGCCGGCTAAAGCCGGAACTCCAGCGCAACGCCCTTGCCCGACATCCATTGTCCGGGAAAACGCCAGCCAAAATCCAGTCATCAGAATTATTTTCGGACAAAGGCTGGATTTTTAGTCTGAAATTGGTGAGAATAGCATTGGGCAAGTAGTACCATCGGACGGTGCCCGCCAAACCATCTTCGCGCAACTTTTCGGCACGCCAGTCCTTTGGGGGATCCAAGAACATTGAGGAGCCTGGAAATGGAACAGAAGAAAGCGTTTGTTTCCGCGAAGGCCCGTGCGGCCTTTACCCTCGTCGAATTGCTGGTGGTAATCACCATCATCGGAATGTTGATCGCCTTGCTCTTGCCGGCCGTCCAGGCCGCGCGAGAGATGGGCCGGTTGTCCACCTGCAAAGGCAACCAAAAGCAGATTGCGCTTGCATTAGTCTCCTACTCGAACCAGCATAACGCGTTTCCGGGCTGGCGAAACAACGTACAGAAAACGAATGGGACCGGTTATATCGCAGTGCCTTGGCCGACGATGATTCTTCCGGATGTCGAGCGTGCCGACCTTTGGGGTGCGATCAAGGCGGGCACTTATGTTCCCGGCGCCGCCGGAACAAACCCATCGATCCGTGTCTTTACGTGCCCAAGCGATCCGCCGGCCTCGATGAACGGCGGCCCGAGTGCTTATACCGCCAACGGTCTGGTTCTCCTCGATCCGACACTCAAGGCGCCAAATGGGCCTCTTCCTCCAAAATCTGTGGATGACGTTAGTGCGGCGGATGGTTCTGCCTACACGCTTTTGCTGAGTGAGAATACTCAATCTCCGCCAACGGCCGCCGCGGGAGCGCTTTCCATGTCGCATAGTTGGTACAGCGGTTGGACGACCGGTGCAAGTACACCAACTCTTGGCTCGGATACGATAGATCAAGCAACACAGACGTTTGGCGTTCTTATCAACAGCACGTCTCAATTAATCGCAGTTCACCGCCGTATACGCCCCCAAGGCCGGACGGTACAGTGCGACGAACCCCATGATCGCTAACATCAACTCCGCGCATGGCGGCGGGGCCGTTGCGGCGTTCTGTGATGGTCACGTCGTCTTCGTCAAGGACGATGCTGGAACGACTCCCGCCACCAACCCGGCTGGTATCACGCCAGCCCCTACCGTATATCAGATCATGGTCACGCCCGACGGCAGCAAAAATGGATCTGAACCGGTTGCCGACGAGAGCCAGTTCCCGAGCGGCGGGTAAGGTTCTCGCGCTAGTCCGTTCTCACAAGTCGCAGTTCACTTCGGTGAATGTGGCAACGCTCGAAAAACTCCAAACCCCTTGAAATCCCGCGATTCCAGGGGGTTTTTAGCTTCTTGGCCGAATCTTCTCAATCAGGGCAAAGATCGGCCGCAAGTTTGCCGATTATTCCGACTGCACTGTTTAGGCAGAGTTTAACGGCATAGTCAGCGGCAAGATGAACTACCAAACCTCTCCATTCGACCTGTCTTGCGCAGTCTGCGTCGAGCAGATCGGATCGTTTAGCCACGTCGCTTGCGACGGGACAAACCTGCTCGCAAGCGACAGGGCTAAACGTTGCGCGACGCCTGCTCGCGCTTGGCTTGGCTTTGTTCCTGCTCACCGGCTGCCAGGCGGTCGTCAATCCCTACGACGCCCGCATCGTGCCGCCGGTGCCCGAAGAAATGGCGATCGGCCGGGAACAGAGCAAGGTCTCGCTGCCCGCCTATCGCATCGAGCCGCCCGACGTGTCTCAGATCGAAATGCTCAAGCTCATCCCCCTGCCGCCCTATCGGGCCGAGGTCTTCGACGTGCTGCAGATCCGCGGCCAACGCCCCGCCGGACCAGCCCATCGACAACTACTTCATGATCGAGGCCGAGGGCACGATCAACCTGGGCCCGCACTACGGCACCGTCCGCGTGGCCGGCATGACGATCGACGAGATCAAGACCGCCCTCGACAAGTGGCTCCGCCAGTACGCTCCGCGACCCCGAGTCCCGGCGTGCAGTTGGCCCGCGTTTCCGGGGCCCAGCCGGTCACGGGCCAATACCTGGTCGGCCCGGACGGCACGATCAACCTGCGGCAGTACGGCGTGGTACACGTGGCCGGCAAGACGGTGACCGAAGCCCGCATGGCCATCGCAGAACCACCTGAAGCAGTTCCTCGACTCGCCGCGAGTTGGCCGTCGACGTGCTGGCCTACAACAGCAAGGTCTATTACGTGATCACGCAAGGGGCCGGGCTGGGCGACAACGTCCGCCGCTTGCCGGTCACCGGCAACGAGACGGTGCTGGACGCGATCAGCCAAGATCAACGGCCTGTCGCAGGTTTCCAGCAAGAAGATCTGGATCGCCCGGCCGGCGCCGCACCAATTCGGCTGCCAGCAGATCCTGCCCATCGACTGGGACGGCATCACGCAGGGCGCAGACGGACACGAACTACCAGCTTCTGCCCGGCGACCGGCTGTTCATCGCCGAGGACGAGTGATGACCTTCAACAACGTGGTCTCGAAGGTGACGGCGCCGATGGAACGGATGGCGGGCATCGCCTCGCTGGGCACCTCGACGATCCGCAGCTACCAGACGATGGGCCGCGGGTATAACCGCAACCGCAATGGAATTTAGCCCGGATTATTCACAAATTGTAGGGTGCGTGGAGCGAACCGCCGTGGAATATGGTGGGTTGCGCATGGAATTCAATCGCGCCGCAGGACGACACACTGTCATCAACCGGTTCGCGCAACGCACCACCTCCCTAGGGTTTCCGTGCTGCACCCACCCTACATGAATAATCCGGGCTTACGGCCCGGTCGCGGCCGCTGGTTGAGGGCCGTTTCATTCGCCCAAAGTCTCGCCGCTCTAAGCTCGACTCATCAGCCGCCGACCCTCTCCTTCAGGGTCGTTGCGCACCTCACAGTGAGTGTCGAAGACCATCGTGGCGCGTTGCGCTGCCGTGTAAGGTGCCCACCGGGGCAGTCCGGAGTGGTTGGGATCCCCGTGGCGCAAAGCTCACCCAGGCCCGGCTTACCTGCTCGGCCAGCGCCAGAGCATCAGGCCGGCCGCCCGTGAGGTTGACACAAAGGTCGCCGTTATCGAACACGAAGGCGATCTCGCAGCTATGGAACGCTCGCGGGCGGCCGTCAAGCATGGGGGTTTGCCAGGCGAAGAGGTACTGAAAGGCCGATGCACCGCCCTGGGCCGCTTTGCGCTCCGCCTGGGTGGCAGCGGCGCCCCGGCCCGGCGGCAGCGGAGATCACCGACCAGAGGTCGAATGGCTTTGCCTTCGGGTACTCGCGCCGGTACGCATCGATGATGGCGGCGGCCTTTTCCCCGTGACGCTGCTGGACCCGCTTGCTCAGCTCGTCTTCCGTGAGAGCATCCACATCCGGGTTGTCACACCCATGCACCCCCTCGTTGAGATTGGTGCCGATGAGCAGCGGGACAGACGCAGAAAGAGCCGGCGCCGCCGGATCGAACGGATGCGCGGGAAGCACATGTCCATCAACGGACGGGCCCCACGACAGCCGCCGCTGTCCCGTGGCACGTTGCTGCGCCACGCACAGGCGTTCCACGGGGATGGTATGGAGTTCTTCGAGTTGGCTTCTGGACAAGTTCAGCTCGGCCAGAAACGCTGCCGCGAGCCGGGCGGAATCTTCCGCCGAGTGCGCGCGCAGAAACGCGCCGCTCTGCACGATGGCCTTGTGGAAGAGACCTTTCGCGGCCGGCATCGCCATCAGCGTGCTTACCTTGCCTCCACCACCGGACTGTCCGAAAACGGTAACGTTGCCGGGGTCGCCGCCGAACGCGGCCGCATTGTCCCGCACCCACTCCAGCACCGCCACGATATCGAGCATCCCCACGTTCGCGGAGGAGGCGTACCGTTCGCCGACCCAATCCGGCCAGATCCAGGTAGCCGAACGCGTTGAGCCGGTGGTTATTCGTAATCACCACCACATCGCCGCGGCGGGCCAGATTCTCGCCATCGTAAGAAAGAAGATCGTGGCCGGAGCCGGCAGTGAAGCCGCCGCCATGCAGCCAAACCATCACCGGCCGCTTCGACGTTCCCGACAGACCAGGAGTCCAGACGTTCAGACGGAGACAGTCTTCCGCGGAATCCGTGTGATTGGCGCCGCGGTAGAGGAGGAACGCGTCTTCGTCTCCATGCGGCCGGTTGTCGCCGCCGCTGCGCACGCCGATCCCGACGGGGCAGATGGGGCCGTAAGTGAGGGCGCTGCGGATGCCGCTCCACGGAGCCGGTTTGGCAGGCGGCTGGAAGCGGGAGACGCCGCCGGTGGGAGCGCCGTAGGGGATGCCTTTGAAAGTGTAGACACCGGCACGGTCACAGCCCCGCACGTTTCCCGTGGTGGTTTCGACCACCGGGCTGGAGGCGGATGAGGACACGGTTTCCGCCCGGCGTATTCCCTCCGGGGCTGCTGCGGAAGCTGACGAGGGCCTCGCGACGCCAACCCCGCAAGCGGCGCCTGCTCCCATCGTCGCCAGTGACTTGATCAGATCTCGTCGCCCCAGCCGGACATCTCGATCTCGCCGAATCTCGCTCATGTTTTTCCTCAACTGTTGTAGTCAAGCCATGGTTCATAAATAAGCCGGGCTAGGGTGCCTTCTTCAAGCCTTCCCATTTCACGACCCACGATCCATCATCGGGAAACCCGGGGGCGTTGCGATCCGGAGCGCCATCCCAGCCGGCGGCCATCATGGCGACCGCATACAGCAAGCCGCCGTTGCCGGGCAAATACCAGCCGCCGTTGAGGCCGCGAACGTCATAGCTGTTCTTCGGACTGTCCTTGAGCAGCGCGTCGACGGCCAGTCGCGGCTCGCCGACCCTTGCGGCGGCCATGGCCATCCAGGGGAAATCCCAGCCCCAGCAGCGGTTCCAATTCCACGTTTTCC
This sequence comes from uncultured Planctomycetia bacterium, assembly GCA_963707295.1. Lineage (GTDB taxonomy): Bacteria > Planctomycetota > Planctomycetia > Pirellulales > Thermoguttaceae > JANXQG01. The sequence continues at coordinate 224,997 of CAVPPL010000004.1, read as the reverse complement.
AGACCTTGAGCACGGTGCGGTGGGCCGTCGCCGCGTCCACGCCCTCGATCGGCGGCAACATGCCGAAGACGCCGACCGGATCGGGATGTTCCCATGCCCGCTTGGTGTAGGTGTCGTGCCACTCGGCGGAATGGACGAAGAGACCATCGACCACCGGCAGGGGCGCAAGATTCTTGCGCACCTCGTCCCAATGCGGCTCGCGCGGCAGCCCGAGCCGCTCACGCCAGCGCTGGGCGGCATCGAGGCCCCAGCGCCAGTAGGCGAGGTCGAAGACCGTATCGCGCGTGATGCCTTGCTCGCTGGGCGGCATCGCCGGCGCGAGCGAATAGAGGCCGGTCTTGGCATCGCGTTTGGCATAATCGGCCATAAACTCGGCGGTGCCGAAGACCACGTCGCGCCATTTGTCCAACGTCGCGCGCGTCGGGCTGCGGCGATAGTCCAGCTCCGCGAAGAAGATCGGGTGCGGCTCCTTCCAAAGCAGCACGCGGTTGCCGCGCCACGGTGAACTGCGTCCTTCCGGCCCGACGCATTTCGGCCATTCCAGCCCCTTGTGGCCGCCTTCCTCCGCGAGCGCGGCGCCGGGCAGGAAGCGCCGGTAACAGCCCAGCGCCGGGTCGGCGCGTTCCCAGCGGTCCCAGAGCGCGAAGTGGGCCAGATGCCACCAGACCATCTCCATGTGGAACCGTCCGCCCCACATGGCGGACCCAAACAGGCCGGTTTCGGCCGGCGGCCAACTGCCCGACGACTGTGTCGCGGTGAGATATTGCGAGAGCACCACGCGCCGTTCCAGCTCGCGCGAGCGCGGGTCCTTGCTGGCGGACAGATCGATCGCGCCGCCCGTGCTCCAGAAAGCTTTCCAGGCCTGGGAACTTTCGTCAAACACTTTTCCCACGTCGGGAAACTCCGCCGTGACGGGCGCGGCAGCAAAGGCGCAGACGAAGTCGAGCCGGTCCGTGCCGGCGCTGGAGAGCCGGAAGGTATGCGGCGAGCCTGCCGGCGCCGCAAGCTGTGCCCCCGCAGACCATGTCAAACGGACATAATAGGACGCATCATCCACCTTGCGCGCAAGTCGGCGACGCGCTCGCCATGCCGCGTGAGCTTTGTCGTGTGCAATTCCGGATGCGACCAGTCGCCGAGCCACGGTTCCTCTTTCGTCCAGGCATAGGGGAAGTCGAGCGTCACTAGGAGCTCGCCGCTGGCCAGCAGCGGCGACTCGATCCGCACCGCGACAGCATCGTTCTTCGGATCCGCGCACGTCTCGACGCGCACCGGCTGGCCCGCGATTTCGAATTGCACGGTCTGTATGCCGCTCCATAGATCGAGCGTGCGTTTCACCGCCGTGATTTCCTTCTTCGTCACCGCGCTGCCGTCGCCGTGGCACAAACGCAGCCGGCCGAGGTTCAGCGGGCGGAAGTCGTCCTTCCCCGGAAAAGAGTGCCAGCCCCAGTGCGACATCGCATTGCCCGCGAACGTCTGCAGGCCGGTCGCATCGGCGGTGAAGCAGAACTCGCCGTTGCCCAGCGGCAATGTCATCGCGAGGGAGTTGCACTCGATGTTGTGCCGCGTAACCAGCGCGTGACGGTCAATCGGTTCAGCGTCTTGCTTGACTGCCAACGAGGTTGGCGTGAATCGGCCTGTCGTACCACAAAGCGTCGCCTCCGGGACCGGCTGGCACGCCGATGCCCGGGTCTCGATGTCGCCTGTCAAGGCTTTCCCGACCGGGGCACCCGCGGCCGTGACTTCCTGCCTGTACGCCGTTTTGCCGTTCTTGGTTCCGGCGGCGCACAGCGTGCCCAGGCAAGCGCCGACCACGATCAGGGAAAAGAATGTGCGTTTCAGCATGCCGTCTCCAATGCCGACAGGAATTCTGATTCCACGAAACTGATCATAGCATGGACGCCGATCAACAAGAATTGGCGGGCGACTGCGATGGTAAGAAGCCCCTTCGATCGCCCTACGAGCATCCCCAATGGTGCGATCCCGACCGGCCAAGGACGGCTAAGGAAGAGAGCGGTGAGGTCATGAGGCATACATCGCGCTACCGACCCCCGCCGAGCACAAAGCTTGCCAGGAATTGGCCGCGCGGCGTTTCGCGGTGCTTCGTCATAACCTACAGCTATCACAGATGTTACAGCAACAAGTCGAGGCCGCGTTAGAAGCGGCATTTGGCCCCGGCAACGGGCTTCGAGTTCACTCGACAAGAACTTGACAAGCGGTAATGCCTGCTTATTATTGGACTGGCTTTTCGGTTCCGCCACGCCGCCCCGCGGCGGCAATAAAAGAAGGGGGCGTTATGATTCGTTACGCGCGATTCGCCATTTTCGCGGCCTTGTCAATCGTCGCCACAGGGCGAATTTCACAAACCCTGGGGGCAAACTATTCTTGGAACACGTCGGGGGGCAATTGGGGCGTGGCGCCTGAATGGAACCCTGCGACCGTGCCGGGCCCTGCCGACACTGCGTGGATACTCGACGGCGGGACGGCCGAGATCGGCGCCTTCGTAAATGCAAGTTGCGGCACGCTCGTCCTTGGCGGCAACTTCGGTGGAAACGTGCAACTCGCCAACAGTCTAACGGTCGGCGGCGGCGGCGAGCTCGTCGGCTACAAGGGCAACGGACAGTTCGATCAGACGAGCGGCTCGAACTCCACCACCGGCGGCCTAGTGTTGGGCAACAATGCCGGCAGCAGCGGCTCGTACAACCTTAGCGGCGGGGCGCTGACGACTGCCGGCAGCCTCACCGTGGGCAACTCCGGCAGCGGAACGTTTATCCAGACCGGCGGCGCCATAAACCAGACCGGATCGAACAACTTTCTCGCGCTCGGCCTTCAGCGCCGGCGGCAGCGGCTCCTACAGCCTCAGCGGTGGCGGATCGCTCAATTCGCCCAGCGAATACATCGGCTATTCCGGAAGCGGGTCGTTCAGCCAAACAGGCGGCACGAACTCTGCCACAACAAGCGGCACGAACTCCGCCATTTACCTCGGTTACAACGCCGGCAGCACCGGCTCATACAATCTGGGCGGCGGATCGCTCGCCTCGCCCTATCTGTGGGTGGGCTATTCTGCGCCCGGGGCGTTCGTCCAGACCGGCGGCACCTCGGCGCCGAGCACTTTGGTTCTCGGCTACAACTTCCCTTCAGGCGGTTCCTACACTCTCAGCGGCAGCGGACTGCTAAACTCGCAATACGAATACATTGGCTACTCGGACACCGGCAGCTTCACGCAATCGGGTGGAATGAACGCAATTAGTTCAGCATCCGGCTCGCTGTATATCAGCAGTGGCTACGGCGGAGTCGGAATGTACTATTTGACGGGCGGGACACTTTCCACAGCGTACGAGTATATCGGAAACGGAAACAATGGCTACTTCACGCAGTCCGGCGGAGTTCACGTGGTAGCAGCGGCGCTCAATGTGGGCTACTACGGCTATGGCGAGTACGATCTCAGCGGCAGTGGAGTGCTATCCGCACAGCAAGAAAGCGTGGGATACGGCGGATACTTCAATCAAACCGGTGGCACAAACGTAGTCTCCAGTCTCGCGGCCGGCAACGGCTACAATCTCGGCGGCGGCCTATTGCGCCTAGGCAATCTCAGCGGAAGCGGCCTCACTTTAAGCGGTGGTACGATGCAGGTGCTCGCAGGCTTCCCCGGCAATTACAATTTTCAGACCATCAGTCTGAACTTCCCCGGCGGGGTGCTGGATACTAACGGCAATACGCTGACCTTTTACGGCGCCGAGTTCGTCGGGCCCGGAAGCCTGAACAAAGGAGGCGCCGGAGCGCTGATCCTTAGTGGCACCCAGGGTTACACCGGGCCGACAATTGTCAGCGGCGGGACGCTGGAACTCTCAAACGATTTTCCTACATCTTCGTTCACCGCCACCGGCGGCGGCATACTCCAGTTCCCCGGCACGAAGCTTAATCTGGGCACGCGCGTCATCCAAGCGATGGCTGGCGGAACGGTTGACCTTCAAAACGCCACCGTCAACGGCGGCTCCATTTTCGCGATGGCCGGCGGAACTGTCCTCTATCAAAACGTCACCCTCAACAACGTCTACCTTTTCGGCCCCGGCACGCATATCCTGCCAGCCGGCGGCGCAACGACGTTCAATACCACGACGATCAATCCGGGCACGATCATACAGGAAGCCGGCAGCGACGCGTTTTTGGACGTGACCGATCGCGGCACGATTGCCGCGAGCGGCTCGCTGACCATCATTGGTGGCATCAACGATGGCGGCGCGAATCTGACCGTCAACGGCACGGCCGACGTAAGCTCCTGGAGCAACGCGGGCGTGATTACGGTCACCAGCAGCGGACTGTTGAACAACCACGTCAGCGACCTGACCAGCTACGGCGGGGCGAGGATTTACGTCACCGGTGGCGGCACGCTGAACGCCGATAGCCGGGGTGAAGGGGTGACGCTCGAACTACAAGACAGCCTGTTGGTGAACAACGGCCGCGTCACCGGTACGACGAACGTGAATTACGGCGCGACCGTCAGCGGGTCCGGTTCCTTTGGGCCGATCAACGTCTACCAGGCTGGCGCCGTGGTCGCGGCAGCAACTGCCGTGCCCGCGCCGACAAGTCTAACCGTTACCGGCGGCAGCATCATGGGGGCCGGCAATCTGAGCGTCTCCGCGACGGTGACCGACGCTGTCATGGCCGCGCCGAACCTGGCCGACGTGCTGACGCTTTCGCGCAATTTATCGGGTCCGGGGCCTGTTACCAAGATCGGCGCGGGGACATTGATTCTCAGCGGCACCAATTCGTTCGGCACGGGAACGAACGTGGCCGCGGGAACGTTGGTCGTCGCGAACCGTTATGCCCTGCTCGACGGGTCCAATCTCTCAGTTGGCAGCGGCATTGCCGCCTTTGCCGCCCCGGTCCCAACAACTGCTGCCCCGCAGGTTGCCCCAGTTCCCGAGCCAGGGACGCTGGCGCTGCTGGTCGCTATATCGGCACTCTTGGGAGCGTGCCGCAAGCGACACTGACGCGCGGCTGCTTTACGGTTGTTCGTCCTTTCCGCGAAGCGGACTGCGCGGGACTGGTACGGTTTGTTCGTCCGCTTGCGTTTCACGCCGTGTGTATGATTTGTCGCGCTGCGCGGTTAGAATAGCCCAACCTTCGAACAAAAACCCGGCGCCGCCAATTACCACCATGTGGCAAAGACTCTTTCACACCAAAAACATTTCCTCCGAAGTCCCCGAATCCGAGCGGCCGTTGAAGCGCGTGCTAGGGGCGGTCGATCTGACGATGCTTGGCATCGGCGGCATCGTCGGCGCGGGGATTTTTGCCTTGGTCGGCGAAGCGGCCGCCGGCAAAGACGGGCGGCCCGGCGCGGGACCGGCGCTGGTGGTTTCCCTGATATTCACGGCGATTGCCTGCGGGTTCGCGGGACTTTGCTATGCTGAATTCGCCTCCATCTCGCGCGTGGCCGGCAGCGCCTACAGCTACGCCTACGCGACCCTGGGCGAGTTGTTCGCCTGGATCATTGGCTGGGATTTGGTCTTGGAATACGCCGTGGGAAATGTCGCCGTGGCGATCCCTTGGTCCGGCTATTTTCAGGATCTGATCAATCCCTTTTTGAAGCGCCTGCATCAGCACTATCCGGGCTGGGTGGCCGAAGAGTTTCCCAAGTGGCTGGGAACCGACTTTCAAACCGCGATGGAAAAACCCGAAATCCGCGACATTTGTCCGCGCATTTTCGGAATGCATTTCGCCTTCAACCTCCCGGCCGTGTTTATCGTCGTGGTCATTACCGTGTTGCTTCTCGTCGGCATCAAGGAGAGTGCCCGGGCGAATACGCTGATGGTCGCAATCAAGCTGGTCGTGCTGGCGATCTTCATGTTCATCGGAATGTACCATATCAAGTATGAGAATCTGACGCCTTTTATGCCCAATGGTTGGCTTGGCGTTCAATCCGGAGCCGCCGTGATTTTCTTTGCCTTTATCGGCTTCGACGCCGTGTTGACCGCGGCCGAAGAGTGCCGCAACCCGCGCCGCGACCTGCCCATCGGCATCCTCGGCTCGCTTGCCATTTGCACGGTCCTCTACATGCTCGTGGCGTTCGTCCTCACGGGAATGACGCCGTGGCAGCGCCTGTGTGTTGACGATCCTTTATCGGACGCCATGCTTTCCGTCGGTGAGAACCGAGCGGCCGGCCTGGTCGCCTTTGGCGCGGTCGTCGCCACTACGGCGGTGCTCTTGGTTTTTCAGCTTGGGCAGACGCGAATTTTGTATGCCATGTCGCGCGATCGGCTCTTGCCCAGCGCCCTGGCGAAGACGCATCCCCGCTTTCGCACTCCGCACGTTGCGACGATCCTTACCGGCCTCTTCGTGGCCGGCGGGGCCGCTTTGTCGAGCATGGATCTCGTGGTGAGTTTATGCAACATCGGCACGCTGTTCGCGTTTGTCATCGTCTGTGCCGGCGTGCTCGTGCTTCGTTGGCGCGATCTGATTCGCAGCGACGAGTTTCGCAAGTCGCAAGGCGCTGCCCGTCTCGGACAATTGCTGTTATGGCGCGATTCGGATCGGACGGTCGGGTTTCGCACTCCGCTCGTGCCGTGGGTTCCGGTCTTGGGCATCGTAACTTGCTTCTGGCTGATGCTAGGGCTGGGACGGGACGCGTGGATTCGTTTCGGAGTCTGGCTGCTTGTGGGGCTGGCGCTTTATTTTTGCTACGGGTTTTGGACGAAGAGGAAGGAGGAATCGAATGAAACGAGTCGATAAGGACCCGATAACTGCCGGCAGCGGTAACGTGTTTGCCGACCTCGATTTGCCGAACGCAGGCGATCTGGAAACCAAGGCGGAACTCACGCGCCAGCTCTATCAGCGGATAAAATCCCTCGGACTGTCGCAAGTCAGAGCCGCCAAAGCGCTTGGATTGAAGCAACCCGATGTTTCCAAGCTTATGAACGGCCGGTTTACGGGCTTTTCCGTAGAGCGGTTGCTCGGTCTTCTGAATGCCTTGGCCGTTGATGTGAACATTGTTCTCCGCGCGAGGAGCGCGCGGGGCGGTCGTCGAGGTACGGTCAAAATCTTGGTTAGCTAGTCATGCGTTTCCCTCCGCACGCCTCAAACAATTGCAGCGCCTGTCTCACCGCGGCCACGTCATGCACGCGCAGGATGTCGGCCCCGTGCCGCGTGGCGGCCAGAGCAGCGCCGATCGTGCCGAACGTGCGGTCAAGCGATAGTTCGCCTAAGACGTGCCCTATAAACGCCTTCCGCGAGAGACCAATCATGAGCGGACAGTTCAATTCACGGAATCGAGCGAGATGGTTCAAGATCGCCAAGTTGTGGGCGGCCGTCTTGCCGAAGCCGATGCCGGGGTCGAGCGCAATCCGCTCGGCGGCGATGCCAGCCGCAACCAGGGCATCGCGCCGCTCGGCGAGCCAAGCTAAAACGTCTTCGACCACATCGCCGTATTGCGGGTCGCGTTGCATGGTCTGTGGTGTGCCTTGCATGTGCATCGCACAGACGCCGCAGCGACGGGCAATGGCGAGCGAGAGCATTGCCGGATCGACCAGCGCGGTCACGTCGTTAATCGCTTCCGCTCCCGCATCAAGGCAAGCGGCGGCAACGACCGCGCTCGACGTATCGACCGAAATCGGCATCGGCGTCTGCCGGCATAACCTCGTGACCACCGGCAGCACCCGCCGCAGTTCTTCGTCCGCGCTCACCGGCGTCGCGCCGGGCCGAGTGCTCTGCCCGCCGATGTCCAGAATGTCGGCCCCTTCGGCCGCCAACCGTAGCCCATGCTCTACGGCGGCCTCCGGCGCGAGGAACCGCCCGCCATCGGAAAAGCTGTCCGGCGTGACGTTGACCACACCCATCACGAGCGGAATGCGGCCCGGCGAGAGAGTTTTGGTGCGAAGTTGCCAAGGCAGCGAGCTTGGAGCTTTGAGCATTGAGCTATGAGCCATGAGGAACAAGCTTTGAGTTCGGCCGCCTTTAGCATAACGTCCGAAGCAATGGCTCGCCAGAAGCTCACTGCTCATGGCTCACCGCTCATAGCTTGTCTACCACGGCTTTTCCATCAGCGAAACGATCTGCTCGGCCAGCCGCTTGATAGCCGCCTGGTGCTGCGTCGCGACCGACTGCCCGACTTCGGGCACCAGCTCGCTCGTGGCGCTGACGTTGACCGCCGCACCGGGCACGGGCACCTTGGGGATGTTGCAGACCGGCCGGCCTCGCTGGTCGGTCCAACTGACCTGTACCGTCAGGTTGACCTCCATTTCCCGCGGGTCGCCCGTGGGGATCTCGAAGAGCAGTTTCTTGTTTTCGCCAACGATCTTGCCGATGAGAATGGTGTCGGCGGCGCCCGGCGTAGAGACGACTTTGAATGGCGTGCGGCGTTCGATCTCTTTGACCACCGCCTCGGTCAACTCCACGCCCAGCTCGCGGCGGTAGCTGACCGAGTCGAAGACCGGCACGTAGACCGTCTCGATGCCCTCGGGAAAGAGCGTCCGTGCGCCGAACTGGTAGTTGCTCAGGCAGCCGCCGAGCGACAGCAAGGAGCAAGCAGCGACGATCATGAAGTAACGAGCAATGAGCAATCGCACGCTATTTTTCACTTCCAAACGGGGCTGTCAACCACTTGAAGTGGTTCGGCGGTTCGTCGGGCAAGGGCTTGATTTCCTCCAGCCGTGCCGCCGCCCGCGGGGCGAACGAGGACTTGGGGTATTTTTCCAGAACGGCTTTGTAGTACTCGCGGGCGGCTCGGTATTCGGCCTTGCGATCATAGTACTGTGCCACCGCCCATTCCCGCTCGGCACGCTGCTCGACCATCATGGCGAGCGACTGGCGTACCCGCTGCTCCTCCGGCCCAAGCTGGCCGGGGAACTGCTTCAGCGTCTGCTCGGCAATTTCCTGGGCGTCCTTCAGCGGAACGACCGAGTAGAGCGGCCCTTGGTAGATCCGCAACCGCGCCTGGATTTCCAGCAGGTGGGCGTCCTTCTGGTACTTGCTCTTGGGGTGGTTCTGGCGGAGCATTTTGTAGTGGTCGGCCGCGTCTTCCCATTCGCCGCGGCGGAAATGGGCGTTCGCCACGCGGAACAGCGCCGCGTCGGCCAGCGGACCGGTCGGGTCGTGCGTCCACACCAGCGAATAGCATGCCAGCGCGTTGCCGATCGTGTCGAACAGCGGCTGCGTCTTGTCGGTCATGTTGGGCGTCATCGGCCAGTGGTGGGTCTGCAGGTCGAGCTGCTCCCAGAAGGTGCCGATCGCGAACAGCCGGGCAACAATCGTATCCAGGTAGCGCGTGTTGTCGTGCGCCTTCAGGAGGTTCGTAAACGAATCCTGGGCCTTGCCATAGTTGTCCGCGAAAAAGTACGACTCGGCCATGAGGAACATGGCGTCCTCTTCCATTGTCGATTCGGGCCAGCGCCAGGTGGCGGTATAAAACTCCGCGGCCGCTTCTTCGTACTTCTTGTCACGGAACAGGGCCTGCCCGCGGTCGTAGGCCTCCTTGGCCAGCTTTTCGTCGGGGCCCCAGCCGATCGCGTCCTTCATTTTCTTCCAGGTGTAATCGGGCGCCAGATGGGAAATGTCCCACTCGTCATCGTCATCCGACTTCTTGGCGGAGGCCGGCGCGACGACGATCGGCTCCGACGGCGCGGGCTGGGAATATCCCGGCGGCGGCCCCGGCAGTGCGCCGGGAGCTTCGTAGGGCGAAGTGATGGTGTTTGGTCCGGAGCCTTGCATGGGACCGGGCGGGTAGGCGGCAGCCGGCGGAACATCGCTCATGCCACCGGCCGGCGCAACGTACGGGTCGTAGTGCGTCGTCACCGTGGCCGACGGTCCATTGTTGGCGGTAGACGGCGCATAGCCGGCTGGACCGTTAGCCGGCTGCGAGCCATAACTGGCCGCCGGCGTGTAAGGTGGAGCATAATTGCCCTGCGGATTCGTCGAACGCGACACCGGAGCGGGCACGCATCCGGCGAGAAATTCCAAGGCGAGGATGCCGGCACTTACGACGATTCGGCCGTGAAAAGTTCGTGACATAGGCAACGTCCTTGTATGCGTAGGGTGGCGTCAAGCGCAGCGTAGACCCACCAATCGCCGAAGTCATGGTGGGTCAGCGCTTCGCTTGACGCCACCCTACCTCGCTCCTAACTCCAAAACTCCCGCAAATAGTCGTACATCTTCGGTTTCCGTCCTACGAGGTGCGCGATGTAGTGGTTCAGCACGCCTCGCAACTCGCCCAGCGTGCGGGGGTCAATCTCCATCCGCCGCCAGGTATGGCTTTCCATGTCGGCCAATTGGGCCATTGTTCGCAACACGCCCGCACTCACCGAGACAACCTTGCTCTTGCCCTGCCGGCATTCCCGGCAGAGCACGCCGCCGTGGATGCCGCCGAAGGCGATCCGCCCGGTCATTTCGATTTCCGTTCCGCATTCGGCGCATTGCATGAGCGCCGGGGCGTGGCCCAGGTAGCGAAGCGCGCCGAGCTCGAAGCGCGGCAGCCGCCGGTGGACCACGTCGCCCGCCGCCAGCGCGGCGAGCGTTTCATCGGCCAGGTCGAAAAGTTCGGGATGAGGATCGTTGTCGTCGGTCAAATCGCCGAGCAGTTCCGCGACGTAATAGCCGGCATAAAGCCCGCGGAGGTTCTCGCAATTAGGGCGGAACCGCCGCACGAGCTTGGCCTCGGTCACCAGGTCGAGCGCTTCGGACGATTTGTGGAGGAAGACTATTCGACAATGGGTGAGCACGTCAAGAGCAGACTCGAACGGGTTCTTGAGCCTTCTCGCCCCCTTCGCCAAAGCGCCGATTTTGCCGAATTCCCGCGTAAAAAGCGAAACCACGAGGCTCGTTTCGCTAAAATCGGTGACGCGGAGCACTATTGCGCTGGCTTTTTCGGAAGGCATTGCGAAGGCGGGTTTACGGCGGACGGTGCGGGTGGATCGCACCGGGTATCTTACGCTTCGTTTAACCTGGAGCCAACGGCGAAGGCGGAACCACTTCTCAATATAGCTGATTACCACCTATTAACTCTAATCTGAGAAGATCGGTGGCTTTGCTTGCGCGGCATTCGTGTGCCTCGTGATTTTGTAGCTTCCGCTGCGACAGTTCCCGCCCATTGCCGGCCGCCGGAAAAACGCATGGCTAAAGATGAACCCCAAAGCCCGCACATTTCGTTCGATCGAATCGAGCGCTCGGTCCGTTAGGACCCGCACACCTGATTCTTTCACGCCGGACAGGATTTGTAAGGTAGCTTTTGAACATAGGCCGCGCCATGCACCTCGCGACCACACGCCCTGATCGGCGTTTATTCGGGAACTTAGAGAAATCATCATGCAGGTTACTTTCATCGCTTGTCCCTTCAAGACTTCCTACGGAGCGGCTTCCGAGTCCCTCAAAAAGGCCCTCGAAAAGAGACTCGCTGAGAAGAAGCTCGGCACGAAGGTTGAGTGGGTGGCGTCCAATTGCGGTTGCGGCGACGATGTTGAAGTCAGCCGGCAGTTCCAGATGCCCGGCTGCAAGTATTTCGACGCGATCACGATTACCGACCATCCTTCGCGAAACTCCTGGAAACTCCGGCTCAAGCTCGCGGCCAGAAAGTTCTTCTATTACTTCCGCGCGCGGAAGTATCACGCCTTTTCCGCCGGTGCGGAAGTGGTGAACTTCCAGCAGACGTTAAACGCTTACGGCTCGACCGTGCTGTTCCATTGGTTGAACCAGCGATCGCCGACCGCACGGGTGGTCACGATCCACGAATTGGACCGTCATCAGTTGGAAAGCCCGGAGAGCAACAAAACGTATAACAAGGCCGACGCGATCATCGTGCAGCAAGGCGCTATGCGAGACCAGCTCATCGGTCTTGGCGTCGATCCAAGCAAAATTGAAATCGTCCTCCACGGAACCGATCTGCCGGCGATCGACGAGAATCGAACCTGCGACGGAATCATGTACTACTGCGGCCATCATCCCTTCAGGGGCAAGGGGCTGCAGTCGGTTTTCCAGGCGATGACAATGCTGAAGAAGCGGCTGGGAGCAAAGGCTCCGAAATTGAAAGTTCATGCCTATTTGAGCAGCGAAGACCTGGCAACGCTCAAGGAAATGGCCGCCCAAGCGGGGTTGGAGAACGACGTAAAGTGGCTCAACCAGCCTGCGACGCCGAAACTCGTCCGCGAGTATAGTTCGTCGCTGCTTTGCGTGCTGCCCTTTACGGGCAGTTTCGCCGGGCTGGCCGCGGCCACGGCCGCTGCAGTGGGATTGCCCATCATCGCAACGAAGAACGCCGGCATCGTCGAACACATCGGTGAGAATGGAATCTGGCTGGAGAGCGACTCGGCCGAGGAAATCGCCGCCCAGATCGAACGGCTGATCGGTGCCGATGCGCTCCGCCGCGACCTCTCCAAGCGGCTGCGGCAGTGCGCGGAACAGTGTTTGAGTTGGGACGTTGTGGCCGAAAGCACGCTCGCAGTCTGCGAGCGGGCGCTGCGCGGAAAATGGGACAAAGATGCAATCGCAATTCGCAGACGAACGCGCGGTCAACGGTTGACGACAGTGCATCGTGCGAAGAAACGTGCGGCTGCACAGTCGCGGACTGAATCGAATTGTGACCCCATCGGCGGCCTATGGCCATTACTACAATCTCTCCGCCGCTTCGAGCACGATTCGTTCCGTGGTTTCCCAGCCAAGGCAAGCGTCCGTGATCGACTGGCCGTAGACCAGATTGCCGGGCGGTTTAGGAAACGGCTGACTGCCGGCCACCAGGTTGCTTTCCAGCATCGCGCCGACGATCGACGTAGTGCCGGACACTCGCTGGCCGACAACGTCGCGCAAAACTTCCGGTTGGCGAGCGGCGTCTTTTCCGCTGTTGCCGTGGCTGCAATCGATGATCATCGCCTTTTCGAGGCCGGATGCCGCCAGTTGTCGTTCCGCCTCGGCCACGTGCTCGGCCGAGTAATTCGGTCCGTTGTCGCCGCCGCGAAGGACGAGATGGCAATCGGGATTGCCTTTGGTCGAGACGGCCGAGGCGACGCCGTCGCCGCTGATGCCGAAGAACCTTTGCGGCTGCCGCGCGGCCTTGATTGAGTTGATCGCCGGCGTGACCGACCCCAACGTGGCGTTCTTGAATCCCAACGGCATCGACAACCCGGAAGCCATCTGCCGGTGCGTCTGCGATTCCGTCGTGCGTGCGCCGACCGCGGACCAGCAAATCAAATCGGCGATGTATTGCGGCGTGATCGGGTCCAAAAGCTCGGTCGCCGTCGGCACGCCCAGGTCGATGATGTCGCGGAGGACGCGCCGGGCGATCCGCAAGCCTTCGGGGATGTCGCACGACTCGTCCAAATGCGGGTCCATGATGAGCCCCTTCCAGCCTAGCGAGGTCCGCGGCTTCTCGAAGTAACAACGCATCACCAAAAGCAGCTTCTCGCGCACGCTTTTGATGAGCCCGCGGAGACGAGTCGCGTATTCCAGGCCGGCACGCGTGTCGTGCATCGAGCACGGCCCGACGATCAGCAGGAACCGCGGCGAGGTTCGCCGCAGGATTTCACGAATCTGCTGCCGCGACTCGGCGACAAAATCCTCCTGGTTGCCCGAACGGGGGATTTCATGGAGCATCAGCGCCGGCGCGGGCAGCGGGATGTTGGAATCAATATTGAGGTCGGATACTCTTCGCATGTGATCATGCTAACAAATCCGCGAGAATCTGTCGAATCGAACTAATACGGACAACAGCGCGACCGTGTTTCCGGCGGCAAAACCGGCCGAAGCCGCAGATTCCGCGCGATCCGCAAAGTCGAGGTGCGAGAGGATGTGCCGACGTGCCGGAAAACTCTTGGCCGTGGTCATGGCAGCCGTCGCGATTCTGCCGGCGTACTGTGCGGCACAGAATCCGTATTCGCCAGTGAACGGGCAGATTCTGGGGCCAAGCCGAGCGATGCTGGAACTCGCGCCGGATACGGTCGCTCCAAACGCGCCGAGACTGCCTGGTCCGATTTACGCCGCGCCCGCACCCGATGACATGAAATCGGGAACCGTGCCACAAACCGAAGCCCAGGAGTCGTTGGACGACGCATGGCGGATCGCGCTTTCGATCGACCAGCGCGTAGCGGCAGGCGACTTCAACGCCTCGGCCGCGGACCACGCGCTTTCCGCCGCCCGCGCCGAGCAGTTTCCCACGATGAACTTGGGCGCGAATTACCTCGCGCTGAGCGACCAGTTGTCGATCAAGGCGAACGTTCCGCCGCTGCCGCCGACGCAACTGCCATTCTTCGGCCGCGACAGCCTGGGCTTCAATGCTATGGTCAGCCAGCCGATCTACACGTTTGGACGGATATCCAGCGGCATCAACGCGGCCGGCGCGGAGGTTGACGCCAATCAGGCGGGTGCGCAGCGCACGCGGTTGGACGTCAAGATGAGCGTCGCCGAGGTCTATATCGCCGTGCTCCGCGCGATACGGGTTGTCGAGGTTGACGGCAGCCGGGTGGCGAGTCTTGCCGCGCATCGAGCGCGACGTGGAGAATCGCTTCCGCAAGGGCGTGGCGTCGCGCAATGATCTCTTGGCCGTGCAGGTGGCGCTGGCCGACGCCCAGCAGCAAGCCGTCCAGGCGCGGAACGCGCTGGAAATGCTCTCGGCCGCTTATAACCGTGCGCTGCGGCGGCGACTGACCGATCCGGTACATCTCGTTGACCTGCCGGGCGACAGCGGAGCAGGCAACGTCGATGAACTTACGAACCAGGCCTGCGCCATGCCGGCCCGAGCTTGCGGAGCTTTCCGCCCAGCGCGGGCGCTGCGCTGCCAGGCCGATGCGGAACGGGCCAAACGAGCGCCGCAGATCGGCGTCAGCGGCGGCTTCCTCTACCAGCAGGACAAGTACGTCGATCCCAACGGCGTGGCCGGCGTGGCCCTCACGGCCCAATGGACCGCCTTCGACGCCGGCCGCAGCAGCGAGCAGGCCGAAGTCGCTTTGTCAACGCAGCGAGGCCCTGCTCCGCATGAGGAGCGACGCCGAATCGACGATCGCCCTGGAGGTGCGGCAGAAGTGGCTGGAGGTCCAGACCGCCTACGATCGTCTCGATTTCGCCCGCAAGGCAACCGCGCAGGCCGACGAGAACCTGCGCGTTGTCCGCGACCGCTACCTCCAAGGCCTGGCGACGAACACCGAAGTGCTGGACGGCGAAACGCTCCGCGCCCAGGCATATATGAACCTGTACAACAGTTATTATGAGTCGATCCTCGCTGGCTTGCGGGTCCGCCGCGCGGTTGGGAATCTATAGTCGGGTGGCACGTCCCTGAGCTTGCGAAGGGCGTGGCAAGCATCGGAAATCACGCCCTTCGCTGGAAGCTCAGGGTCGTGCCACCCCGGATTGCGCATCTGTTTTCACAAAGTCCGCAAACCGGCTATTCGGATTTGATCGCCGCCAACTGCTCCGCGCTCGGAAACTCCGTCACGCGGTAGCGCTCGGGATACATGTCCAGCGGCGTCATCAACTCGCCGGCGACCGCTTCGACCTTCTCCCACTCGGCCACGACCGGCGTCTCGCCCAGGGTGCCTAGCACGATCTGCTCAGTACGCGGCAAGAGCGTCACCGCGCCGTCGGCCCAGACGCAGAAGTTGATTCGCTTTCCGGTCACCTTGTGCTTCGCCACGCTGAACGAGGCGACGAAGAGGTCCTCGCCGCGCGATTCGTGCAGCTTGTCCAAGAGGTCCTTCTGCTCCGCGTAGTCCTGGCCCTGCGACCGCAGCCAGAGGCCGTGAAACTCCTCGTAATGCGGATGGTCGGCTTCCGGCAGCCAGCGGGTCCATTCGTCGCCGTCCAACCGCAGCGCGGCACCGGAGACCGTCCGCGGCTGGTCGAACGCCTTCTTTGCCAGGGCGAGCATTGCTTCCAGCCCGGCGGAGTCTTCGGAGCCGGTGACGACGAGCATTTCGCGGCCCGGCGCCATGGCGATGTAGTCCCCGTTCACCTCGAACTGCCGCACCAAGTCCAAGAGCACCAGCCGCGACGAATCGTAGCCGTCGTTCGTGGTGAAGACATAGGTGCCCGGCCCTTCCTGCGGACCGATGATCTGCGGCTGCACGTGCCGCAGGTTTTCGCGGGCGGCCTCCAGTGCTTCGTAGAACGTCACGCCCCACGCGTCCAACTCGCGATTGGAGATCGGCTTCATCGAGTCGGGCATGTCATAGACGAGCCCGAGGCCCAGATCGTCGCCCAGCGTCTGGTAGGGGAGATAGGTGTCATCGGCGCCGCCAAGCAGCATCCGCAGCCGGGCTGCCTCGAAGAAGCTCCGCGACCGCACCGCCGGCAGGATGTCCGGCGCGATGTCATCATACTCTTCCGGGGCCGGCTTGTTCGCCTGCAGCCAGCCGCGCACGAATCGCCGCACCGCCTGCGAGCGATGCTCCACCGGCAGCGAGCAATACTCGCGATAGGCGTTATTCAGAAAGAGCACCGAACCCTTCTCGCCCTCGACCTGCAACTGGAACTGCTCGGCGTCGTAGTCGATCGGACTGGTGACGCCGACCTCCCGCATGCGGTCGATCACGAACTGAGCGAATGCGTTTTGATCGTCGTTGGTGTCGGAATCTTCCATGGTGACTTTCCTGGATTGTTTGTATTTAAGAATAGGGAACATGTCAATATGGTGCCGCGTCATTATCCATAATTTCGCTTTCCACGTATGGCGTTTTTCCCGAGAAGTCGATTCGCTTGCTCGCCATACTCGTCTCCAGCAATCTTCGACACGGTGTTATACTGAAGGCCAATCGCCGCCCATGACCTAGAGATCGTGTCCGAGCGTTCGACTTGGCCGGGGCCTCTCGATCGACTGCGATGCCGAAACAACCGGGGAGGTAATCATGCTGCGACTGTTTCAGGCATTTTATTGGTGGGTAGTCCGAAAGCTGGCTTGGCTACGGTATCGCGTGGAGGTGATCGGGCTGGAAAAACTCCGCGATCTCCACGGGCCGACCCTGGTGATGCCGAACCATCCGGCCTACATCGACCCGCCCTTGCTGCTGAGCCATATCCGGCTGCACGGGCCGATCCGGCCGATCGTGTACGGAGGAATGTACCGCAGAGCGATACTGTATCCCATGATGCGGCTGGTCGAGGCCCTAGAAGTCCCCGACCTGGCGGCACAGAGCCATAACGCCCGCGAGCAGACCCTGGCGACGATAGACGCGGTCGTCGCCGGCCTAGAGCAGGGCGGGAACTTCCTGATCTATCCGGCCGGCCACATCCAGGAACGGGGAATCGAAGAGATTGGCCCGGCTCGGTCCGTGGCGGAGATCCTCGAACGCTCACCGCAGGCCAATCTGGTCCTGATCCGCACACGGGGATTGTGGGGGAGCTCGTTCAGCGTGGCTCCCTTGGGCAAGCGGCCCGACGTGGGTCGTACCGGGCTGGTCGGCGTGCTCTGGATGCTGGCCAGTCTGATCTTCTTCATGCCGCGGCGCACGGTGACGATGACGGTTGAGGTCGTCCGCCGATCCGATTTGCCCGACTTACGCCGCGAGAAGCTCAATCCCTACCTGGAAGCCTGGTACAACCGGGACGGCCCGGAAACGCCCACCTTCGTTCCCTACCACCTCCTCTTCGGTCCGCGGTCGCACCAGTTCCGCGAGTACCAAGGCAGCGGGCCGTTGGAGTTCGAGAAGATCAAGCAGGCAACGATCCAGCAGGTCAACGAGATTGTCGAGGAACACCTGGGTCGCCCGTTGCAGGAAGACGAGAACCGGCCTGAGACCACCCTGAACGCGATCGGCCTAGACAGCCTCGACCGGATGGACACCGCGTTGCGGATCGAAGACCGCTTTGGGTTTCGTTCCGACCGGGTGGCCGAGACGCTGGGTGAGCTTTGGGCCTTGGCCGAAGGGCTGCTGCCCGCTTCGTCGGGCGCGCCGGCCCCAGTGCCGGAGGCATGGAAACGCCCTCCGAGCGACTCCCAGCCGGCGCAGATCCTGGCCGATACCCTCGCCGAGGCTTTCGTGCGCCGCGCTTGTGCATCCCGACGACGTTGCCGTGGCAGACCGGCTCTCGGGGGTGATGACCTATCGCAAGTTGCTGGTGGGCACACGGTTGTTGAGCAAACGAATACGGAAAATTCCCGGAGACGCGATCGGCGTGATGCTCCCAGCCTCTGTGGCGGTCGATATCGTCTTTCTCAGTCTGCACATGGCCGGAAAGCTCCCCGTGATGCTCAACTGGACCACCGGCCCGGCCGCACTCGCGCACGCCGTGGGAAAGCTCCGCGTGACACACGTGATCACGTCACAAAAGCTGATCGACCGGCTGGGGATCGAATTCCCCGGCGCCGAGTACGTTTTCCTCGAAGACTTGCGAGGCGGGATCGGCAAGGCCGATGCCCTGGCCGCGCTCCTGGCGACGTACGTGGCGCCGCACCGTTTCCTCCGAGCCGTGCCGCACGTCGACGCCGACGACCCGGCGGTGGTCCTGTTCACCTCCGGATCGGAGGCCGCGCCCAAGGCGGTCCCGTTGAGCCACCGGAACTTGGTCACGAACGCGCGGGACGGGCTGCTCGCCCTGGCCGCGACCTGCGGCGATGCCATGCTGGCCTGCCTGCCCCCCTTCCACAGCTTCGGCCTGACGGGGAATATCATTGCTCCGTTGCTGGGCGGGATTCGGCTTGTGTGTCACCCGGACCCCACCGACGCGCCCGGGTTGGTACACGCCATTGCCGGCTACCGGCCGACGCTCCTGCCTACCACGCCTACGTTCCTGGGCTACATCTTCTCCGCCGCCACGCCGGACGACGTGCGATCGCTTCGCGTAATCATCATTGGTGCGGAGAAGTGCCCGGAGGCGATCTTTGCCCGCGGCGCCGAGTTGGCCCCGGCGGTCACGATCCTCGAAGGTTACGGGATTACCGAGTGTTCGCCGCTGGTCGCCGCAAACCGGATCGGTCGGATCAAGGCCGGCACAGTCGGGCTCCCGGTGACCGGCGTGGAAGTGTGTGTCGTGGATCCCGAGTCCAAGCAGCCTTTGCCTGCCGGCTCGACCGGCATCATGCTGGTCCGGGGCGCTTCGGTTTTTCGCGGCTACTTGGAATACGACGGGCCCGATCCGTTCCTCACGGTCAACGGGCATCGCTGGTACTATACCGGCGACCTGGTTCAGTTGGACGACGAGGGGTTCATTCATTTCCAGGGCCGGCTGAAGCGGTTTCTCAAAGCCGGCGGGGAAATGATCTCTCTGCCCGCCTTGGAAGAGCCGTTGGCCCGGCTGCACCCGCCCACGGAAAACGGGCCGCAAGTGGCGGTCGAAGGGATTGAAACCCCGCAAGGCCGCTGGATTGTGCTGTTCACAACTCGGGATCTCGCGCTGCGGCAGGCGAACGCCGTGCTCAGCGAGGCCGGATTCCGTGGAGTGATGCGCCTGGACGAGGTCGTTCGTCTCGACGCCATTCCGGTGCTCGGCACGGGCAAGACCGACTACAAGCTCCTGCGGACCAGGGTCGCAGAACGGTGCAAGGCCGCGGGAAGAAACTCGTGACCGGCGCGGGTCAGGCGGTCAGGGACCTGCGACCAGGGAGGAATTGTCCGCCTGGCGATGGGAGAATTTTCCCAGGAGTCGGTCGCAAGAGGGGCTGATACGCGCGGCAAGTATTGAGGCGTAACGGGCGACGACGGCGCCGGTAAAAACGTCCATCGTGTAATGGGCCCGGAGAACGAGCACGGTGGTGGCCTCGAAGACGGCGATCGCGATGCCCAAGGCAAGCCAGCGGCGTTTTCCCTGGGGCGACGTTCCCATCCGCTCCAGTTCGATGGCTCCCAACACGGCCAACCCCGTATGGCCCGAGAAGAAGAAGTCGGTCGCGACGCCATAAGTCACCAGCAGGGCAGGAAAGCCCGGGTCGTGCCAGATCATGCCCCGAGGGGGCTCCAGCGCGCACAACAATTGACAGACTTGCCGCATCGCAAACAGGATCAACAGTCCCAGAAACGGGCGGACTGTCGGCCCCAGAATCGATCGCAGCAAGAGGAATATCGCCAGCGAGTCGATCACCGCGGAACTGACAATCAACAGCCCGTTGGCTGCCGCGGGATGTTCCTGCAGATATCGATGGGGAACCTCGAGCCAAACGTGTACGGCGTCATAGATGGCGCCCGGCTGGGCTTCGCGCTGCCCGATCAGCCGCTGGGTTGCAAACCACGCCGCCAGGGCAACGGCAACGAACAGCACTCGCACCCAAATCGGCGCACGGCCGGCGGTCTCCGTCATGATTTGATTCCCATCAGCTCATTCAGAACACTGTGCATGGTACCATAACCCTTCAACGGTTCCACCAGCGAGCGAGCATCTCCGGCATGGCTCGCGGCCGGGACCAGGCGACGAAAGCGCCAGCCAATGCCGCCACCATGCCGCAGACCCAGAAGATCTGGCCGTAGCTGAGGTGTGCCGGACCGGAGAGCAAGGTCTGCGTGATGGCCGCCGCGGCGATGCCGACCCAGGAAAGCCAGCTCGCCGCACCCTGCACCGCGCCCTTCGTTTGCGGCGACGGGCGATGCTGCAACACCGAAACGATGGGCACGATGAACAGCCCGCCGCCGAGCCCGAGCAACGCCAAGCCAACCGTGAACTCGGGCTTGTTTATCCCCGGCCAGCCGAGCCACAGGCCAGCCAAGGCCATCAGACCGGCGCCCGGCGGAATCAAGCCGTATTCGATCCGGCCGCTGGAAAGCTTGCCGGCCAATCCGCTGCCCGCACCGATGCCGAGGCTCAGCGCGGCCTGGAGCCAGGCCTGTTCGGTGGGTTTGAGGTGGAAGACCTTCTGGGCGAAAAGTGCGAGATTGATCTGCACCAGCATGGCGACGAAGAAGAAAGCGGTGTTGCCCCAGTTGGCGCGCCAGAGGTCGCGGTCGGCCTTCATGACGCGCAGGTTGCTCCAGAGTTCCCCGAGGATGTTGACGTTGAGTTTCTTGCCGGGATCGGCGGCCGGCACTTTCGAGATGCCGAGGCTGGTCATGAAACCGATGGCAGCGAGCACCGCCAGAATTCCGCCAGACCAGCCTTCGCGATGCACCAGCGTTTCCGCCAGCCAACCACCTGCGAAGGTCCCGAGAATGATGCCGATAAAGGTAAGCAGTTCGAGAATGCCGTTTCCCGCCGAAAGTTTCGAGACGGGTAAAACCTCGGGCATGATCCCGTATTTCGCCGGGGCAAAGAAAGTGCTGTGGATCCCCATCAGGCAGATAGCGGCGAGCTGTAGCGATTGTCTTTCCGAAACCAATGCCAGCGCGGCGAAAAGCATAATGCCGATCTCGGCGAGCTTCACGCCGACCATCACCGAGCGCTTGCTGAAACGGTCCGCCATCCAACCGCCGATGGTGGAGAACAGCAGGAAGGGCACGGCGAACAGCAGCGAGGCATGCGAGGCAAAGCCCTCCTTGTCGGCATCGCTCAAAGTGACCGAGGCCAGCACGGGGAAAATCACCAGCCAGCGCAGCGCGCAGTCGGAAAAGGCTCCCTGGAACTGGGTCAACATCAGATTCCAAAAACCGCGCGGCCAGGATGCAGATGAATCCGAGTTCATGACGTTGGGAGGTTCCTTTGCCGCGGGCGAATATCGCTCTCGCGGAAGACGCGGCGAAGAACCAGATGCGTCGGCAGGAACATGCAAATCGGCAAGCCGACCATCAGCAGGCCAAGGTAGGCCAACGGCGGCATCCAGGTTTGTGGTTTCTGGTCGCTCGTTCCGTAGACATAGTTGATATTCACGGGGAGATTCGGGTTCGTGGCTGGCGGCGGCGGAGCGGGCATCAGGAAGTAGCAGACGAGGATCAGCACCAACGCAATCGCTGTCCAGCCGAGAATAGCGCGACGGTCATAGCCGAGTCGCCAGATCAGCCAGACCAGGAAGAACGGCAGCCAGAAGTGAAAGAACGACAGCCCGCGAACGAACAGAGGTTTTTCCGCATCAAACATGTAGTCCGTCATGCCGACGACGTGCAATCCGAGTAGAAGGCCGAGAAAATCCACTATCCAAAGCGTTTGCGGCAAGAGGATGCCTACGGCTGGCATCGAGGCCCAGAGGGCATCTTCCCGCCAAACGGCTACCAGGGCCATCAACAAGGCGACATCGCAGAAATAGAGGAAGTTGGTCGGCCCATAACAATACAGGTAGGATGGCACCAAGATCACGACGAAGCCCGTGTAAAGCACCTTTACCCAGAGGGGGATGCGGCCTGCCGGCTGAGACGGGAAGAGAGTCATAGTAAGATGCCCTTTATCGACCTGCCTGCAATGGCCGCCGCCACAGGTTCTCGTGGCCGCCTTGCCTGCCGCGTCTTCACAGGACGCCTCCAAGAGCTAGAACGTTGTTCCAACAACGTAGAGGCGTGAGGAACGCCCAAGTATAACGCGAACCGTTCGGCGAAACGAGGTGTGAGCGCCCTTCTCAATCGCTCAGCGAGCACATCGGATGCCAGCGCGGCAGAACGACCGGCTTCTGGTCGAGCATCTTGACGACAGATTTCGGCAAATACTTCTTATTGACGACGACCAGGAAAAGGTGCTCATTGAACCAATTGTCGTAGAGCGACCAGTAGCCCTCGTGGCCCTTCTCCTTGCCCCAACTGTTCTCTACCAGCCATTTGACCGGCTTGTCGCCCTGCACGTCGACGCCCATCAGGACCATAGCGTGATTCGGCGTGCTGTCCCAGTAGCTCCAGCGCTCGGCCTTGTCGAGCTTCTCGCTCGCGCCGAAGATCGAGTCGTAGTCGTGGACGCCGACCTCCATAATCCCGTGCGGGCCGTCCTGATCCTTCATCACGTCGGCGGCGAACCACACGGGCTGCTTGTCCAGCACCGACTTCAGCGCGGCCGCCTTCAGCACGTCGATCTTCATGTTCAAATAACGGATGTCAGGCGCACCGTAAATGTCGCGGGAATGGGAAAGCTCGTAGATTTTGCCATATTCCTGGCCGGGCACGTTGCCAATCTGCACGTAGTCGTCCAGATCGGTCTCGGCCACCCACTCCTTCCAGAACGACTGCGGCGTATACGTCTTGTCGGGGCTCAGCTTGCCGTCCTTGTCCTCGTAGCGCCAGTTGAACTTCGTCGGCGGCTCGCCGAGGTTCATCACGAGGATGCGGTAAGTGTCGGACAATGCCTTGTCCTTAATGGCCCGAAGATCGTCCAGTGACTTGCCTTCGCGCTTGAGCTTCCGAAGGTGAACGGCCGTCGCTTTCAGCCGGTCGCGGATCACGCGGTTCATTTGGATGGTGTTCGACGAGCCGTGCGTTTCCGGCATGACCTCGATCGGCACCGCGCCATACTTCTTGGTCAACGCGGTGACATAATCCCACATTCCGCCGTCCTGGAATCCTTCCATGAGGATATTCTGCACGTCGCGGTCCAGCGGGTCGCGGTCCGCCGTCTCGATAATGTCCTCCAGGAAGCAGTTGGCCTTTTCCAGCTTGTCCCAGAACGCAAGGTAGTTCTCGGAGAGTTCCAGCTTGCCCAGCTTGTGCTTTTTCATCAGTTCCGGCCGCATGACGTTCAACGTGGCAAAGAGCCAGCAGCGGCCCGATGTCTGCTGGTTGGTGACCGGGCCGGTCTTGATCTTGTTGTTGAACAGGTCGTTGTGCTTGCTGACAATTTCGCGATTCAGGGCAAGCTGGCTGATGTCGAGGCCCGATACCGCGTTGTAAACCGCACGGGCATGATCGTCCATACGGAACGAATCGCGGAGCGAGGCAACCGCTTGCGGCGAGAGGCTGCCGTCGCAGGCCGCGGCGCGGTTCGCGGGCAGTGCGGCCGAGCAACAGGCCGCCAAAGCAACCAACGGAAATACTGGGTTCATTCTTGCAAGTTTCATAGCTGGATCTCGATATCTCCCGGACAATTCTAGTGGTAATCGGCATTTTCGCATACCACCGGGTCCGCCATTCGCGGCCGTGGCGTGCATTCTTCCATTGTAGCGTCAATTCAGGATGGAGACAGGACGGACACAGGAATACATCTTTTGGGTTGATAGGGGTGTCGTCAGCAATCTTTTGGAACACTAATCGCCGCTAATCAACACCAATCCACTCACATTAGCGTTAATAAGTGCTAATTAGCGTTCCGCGCGACAAGTTTTTCTAGTTCTTCAAAACATCGCGAATTCGCCTGTTTTCATGGGGTTTTGCAAGGCAGAATGGGAGTAGAACCGTAGTCGAAGCCGAGCAGGAATGGGGTAGGACGACAGTAGGACCCGAGTAGAACCGTAGTAGGAATCCGTCTTCTGGACATGCGTTTTCTCCGGCATCTGGCTGTAGGGGGAAGTTCGGCCGGCGACAAACCACGAAATACACGAAGCACACGAGAGGAGGAAGGAGCCACAGACAAAACACATATCGAACACGGAAGAAATCCGTGTTTGATCTGTGTTCCGTCCGTGGCTAAATCTCTCATCTCCCGTCCGTCCGGTCGCTGCTCACTATCCACTTTTCCGGGCTTCGTGCTCCCGGCTTTGTGCCGCTCAGCATACCACAGATTACAGATGTTGTCAACGATTGGAAGGAATTCGCCAACGTTTGTGAGCTAAGTCCTTTCCAGTTCCAGCTTTCCGTCAACGGCTCATATTTGCGCCGGCGGGCACGAATCGGCTTGCCGACGGTCCTCCATCGCCGTAAACCCTTGGTACATAAGGGGTTGCGGATCGGCGAGGAATTCCGGTGTCGGACGGCCCAAAAATGCCCGGCGAAGAAACATTTTTGCCGCCGCCACGATGGCCGCCCCAAGACCCCACCGAGCCTGGCCGCCGGCGAAGACCGCGCCGCCGGCCCCGAGGTGCTCGGTCGGCCATGCCATGAACCCGAAGTCGTGGGCGGATACGAGGAACACATGCTCCGCTCCACCTAGTTCTGCTTTGATCCTGAACACGCGCCGAATCTCGCACCCGTCATCCTCGCTAATGTCCTCGACGATGCGAGCGACGAAATTGGTGAGCGGGACCGTGACGATGTCGTCGCCCTTGGGCTTGTCGAAAACAATCCCGCCGTCAACTATGCGGTATGGCCCACAGGCCCCACTTTCCTTGCTTAGTTGGCGATTCGTTGCCTGTTGCTTTTCGTTCGCTTCATCAGCAAGGCGGGCACGTTTGGCAATGCTCTTCACGAGATACGAGACTCTCTCGAAAGGAACACCAGCTTCCGAGGCAATCTTAAAAGGCTGCCTTGTGCCCGACCGCTCACAGGGGAGGCTTCCTGGAGCATTTCGGATTCCGTCCGTGGGCCGTTATGGCGAGACAATCAAGGTTCCGCTGTTCGCGGTAATTCAGGCCGAGCAGGAATGGCCAACCTCACCAGCGGGCAGCGAGCCGCGACGTAAGCCACGGCCGCGACGCAACGGCGCACCGCCGCTGACGCACTTTCCTGAACTCAGGCACGCTTCTCCTGGGCCCGACGCCGAATGTCCTAGAGACGCCTCGCATTGAGGTGAACGTAACGCCTGGTCATCTCGGAGTCGGTATGTCCCATCAACTCAGCAAGTTCCATGTCGCCGACCTTACCCACCCTTTTTCATCTCCTGGTGGATCTTGGCCATGTGGACTTTCCGCAGTTCGCAGACGCGCAGCCGGGAACCAAGGATCGTCAAGGCCCGAAGGATGCCATACCGGAAGGCGGGGTAGCTGTTGGGCTTCTTCGTCAACTCGATGTGGTCGAGGTGCTCGTCGGCCAGCTCCGAGAACGTGGCGTTCAGCCAGTCGCGGTTCTCGATGACACCCTTCTTCACCCGTGCCCGGAGCGATTTCAGCTTACGACAGGCGGCGGTGTAGTCCTTGTCGAGATACACCCGCTTTTCAGAAATAGTTGCACGCCACCAGCCCGCGGCACCTTGGAGCCACGGCTTATCGGACGGCTTTCGAGCCATAGGAGGACCTCTCACGGAATCAAAGGACTCGCTGTGAGAAGCCCGGAGGAAACGGTCGGCTACACCAGATTCAGTGTATAGCCGGTCGTTCTGGGTTTCGTGACCTACGGGGCAACGACGCAACTCGTTGCCCCGTAGTATTTTACAAGAGTCGGGGCGACTGGATTCGAACCAGCGACCTCTTGGTCCCGAACCAAGCGCTCTAGCCAGGCTGAGCTACGCCCCGTGCATTCCAAGGCTTTAAGATTAGCGGCTTCTTCGTTCCGAGTCAATCGACCCTTGTTGCGTACCATCCCGAACATTCATCCGAATATCGACGATCGCCGTCCTGCCATCGACATTCCTCTCTAAGCCGATCGTCCGGATTATATCGGCCTGCTTTACCGCTACGATTGCGGCGAAATGGACTTTCCCCCTCAGTGCGGCGGCGTGAACGTCCGATAGGAAATGGCAGATTCGATTGGACGCTTGGCAACATCCGGAGATCCGCCCATGAACGATTACGAAGTCAGGTATGCCAACGGCGAACTGGCAATCATCACCGCCTGGACGCCCGAAGCGGCACTTGCGATTGCGGAAGAAGACGGCGAACTATACGGTTGCCCCGGCATGGAAGCGGTGTCGGCCAACTTGACATCCTCGCAGCCGACTGAAGCTTGAAGCAACTCTACGTTGCTCGCAGTCCAATCTGAAACGACGCAACGCTTATGGCGGCAGCTTGATGTACATCATAATGCCGCGCGCCTTGCTTAGGGCCGACCGCCGGTGGCCGCCCGCGCTTGAGCCTTGGTGCGACGTATCGCCCGATTTTTTGCCTGCCGCTTGACGGCCGACGGCTTCTCATAACGTTCCCGGCGGCGCAATTCCCGCTTCAAGCCCGACCGGTCCAATATCTTCCGCAGACGACGCACCGCCTCTTGAGCGGATTCCCGCTCGCGTAGCACAATTTTTACCACAACTTCTCCTGTAACTGTTTTTGTGAACAACCAATAACGCGACAAACACCCATCGCGGCGAGTGCCTGGCAAGGCAAAAACCCGCACGTTGCAGGGGAGTAATCGGCCCGGGCGGCTCAATGCCGCCTCCTTCGAGCTTCATCTCACTATACCGCCGTGCGAAAATATGTCGAGGGCCTGACAAAGGTATTCTTCGGAATCGCCGGCCTGCAAGCTTGGCTCGATTTTTGCCGGGCCAAGCGAATGGGGGGACGAAGCCGCTATTTGAGGACCGCAGGTAGTTAGCGAGAGTATAGTGAGCCAACCCATTGGAGTATACAGCAACAAATTACTCATTGACATGTCGTGATATGGCGATATATTGATATTACAAGGGGAGGGGCCATGCAATGCCATTTCCAATTTAGTGATCAGACTGCTTGTAACTGATTATGGAGTATGATCTTTTGTTCGTCCGTCAGCATCAGCAAAAGGGGCGGATGTGGCGGCCGATGTGGCTTGCGTCGCGGCCATTCGCGTTTTTCCTTCGCGCTGGTGCGCTCGCGTCGTTCGCGTTCCGCCCGCGCGATCCGTGCCGCAAAGGGCTCCTTGGGTTCCTTTCGGGCGGAGATGTCGCGGCGTGCCTCCAGCAATACGCCGCGGGGGCTGCACATCGCGGGAAGACCGTTCTTGGCCGCCACGGGCATTGCCAGCGCCCTTGGCAAAGGAGCAACTGCGTGGCGATCATCGAGGCTTCCGCCTCGCGATGAACCTGGGCCACGGTACGGCTCATCAATGTCGCTTTCTTCAAGGTCCGCTTGTAGGTCCGGAAAAATCCTTCGTTTTCCCATCGCCAGCGATAACAGGTAGCGGCCATTTCCAAGGACAACTGCTGGGGATCTTCCACGTTCGTAAACAGCCACACGTCGGTCTTGTGGCGGACGCTGTGGATTCGCAGCAAGCGTCCCCGCAGCGGCGGCTTGCCTTCCTTCTGCTGTTTTTTGGGCCAATAGTAAACGATCCCCTAGCGGAACTCTTCCAACGGCTCCTTGCTCTCGGTGTAGAAAGTTGCCATCGAAGACATGCGGATGAGGAAGAACACTCCCTTGCTGAGCATCGTCGCCATGACTTCGTAACCGACATATCCCGCGTCGGCCACGATCAACGCCGCCGTGGGCAGCAAGGACAGCATCGAGATCAAATGGCTGCGCTCGCTGGGCTTGCTGCCTTTGCCCAATCGCCAGCAAAAGGGAACGCCCAGCGTGAGGTGGACAATCGAAGTATTCCAAATCGTGGGCGAAGAGCCCTCTTTGCCGCCGCTGCCCAGTCGTCGTTCCAGTTCCTCGGTGCGCGGACAGTTCTGCCGCGTGCCGTCGCAGCCGAAGGGAATAAAGTCGCCAACCTTCCAGCGCTCGTGGAAGACCGCTTGGAAGCGGCCGCGAATTCCCGTCGCCAATGCCCGCAGGACCGGCATGGGAAGTTTGGCAACGGCCTTCTGGAATCCCGCAAAGGACTTTCCCGGGCGTTTCCTCTTCGGGCAACAGGCCACGTAGAATGCCTTGGCGGCCTCGAACTTCTCCGGCAGGCTGTCGCCGGAGCAGTAAGTCGTCAACAAGAGAATCGACAACAGAGGGTGAATGTCCCAGCGGGGCGATTTCCTTCGTATCGCGGCATTTCGGGCTTGCTTGAAAACCTCCGGCGTGAGAAAATCCCGCATCGAACCAATCAGCGACTTGGCCCGCCGTCGCTGCGCGCTCGCGTCCTTGCGTGCGTCATTTGCCGTTCCTCCGTGATAGGGTTTTGGATGGTAAGCCCCTATCATTGGCGGAACGGCTTTTTCATGCACGACCGATTTCGCAGGCGATTTGCCGCGGCAAGTTGTTGCTGCAAAGTCAGTCATAACAAAAACTTACGACCAAAAACTAACCTGATTCGGAAATGGCATTGGGGGCCATGCCTATCACACTACAACCCAAGTTGCTTGCCGATTTGACGCCGTTGGACGCCTTGGAGCGGGCTGCCGAATGTCTGCGCACGCTTGCCCACCCACACCGACTGCGGATGGTGCAGATGTTGCTCCGCGACCGCTATACGGTCGGCCAATTGGCCGAAGCCTGCGGCATTCCAAGTCACATGGCCTCTGAGCACCTGCGGCTCATGCAGCGCTGCGGGTTCTTGAACAACGAGAAAGACGGCCGCAAGGCCTATTATCGCGTGGCCGAAACGCACCTCGCCAATATCCTTGCCTGTGTCGAGTCGCGATTTGGCGGACAAAGAAAGGACTGAACCATGACACCCACCACCATTACAGCCACACAGCTTTCCGAAATCTGTCGATCGGGCCGGCCGATCGAACTGATCGACGTGCGCACGCCAGCCGAATTCCGCGAGGTCCACGTGACCGCCGCACGGAATGTCCCCTTGGACCGGCTTGATCCGGGGGAACTGAAGAGCGCTCGCAACGGCGCTGTTGGACCGCTCTACGTGATTTGCAAGAGCGGCGGCCGAGCCGCAAAGGCTTGCGAACAATTGATCAATGCCGGCATCACCAACGTGGTCAACGTCGAAGGCGGCACGGCGGCTTGTGTCGACGCCGGCGTGCCGGTTGTGCGCGGCAAGAAGACCATATCGCTGGAACGCCAAGTGCGGATCGCCGCCGGCTCGCTCGTGCTGCTCGGCGTCATCGCATCGTTCTGGTACTTTCCCATGATTGGACTTTCCGCGTTCGTCGGTGCGGGACTGATATTTGCCGGCGTGACCGACACCTGTGGCATGGGCATGTTGTTGGCCCGCATGCCGTGGAACAAATAGCAAGCATCCTGGAGCGAGGAGCACGGAATCATGAAACTTCTCATCATCGGCGGCGTGGCGGGCGGGGCATCGGCGGCGGCCAGGGCGCGGCGTTTGTCGGAAGAGGCGCAAATCGTGCTTTTCGAGCGCGGCCCGGACGTTTCCTTCGCCAACTGCGGCCTGCCCTATTACCTGGGTGGAACGATCCAAGAGCGCGAAAAGCTGTTGGTCACCACCGCCCAGCGGCTGCGCGAGCGGTTCAATCTGGACGTTCGAACGCAATCGTCGGTCGAGGCCATCGACCGCGCGGCGAAGAAAGTGCGCGTCCGTGAGGTGTCCACTGGGCGGGAATACGAAGAAAGCTACGACAAGCTGATCCTCGCGCCCGGCGCGGCGCCAATCCGGCCGCCGCTGCCGGGCATCGACCTGCCGGGCATCTTCACCTTGAGGAACCTCGAAGACACCGACCAGATCAAAGCCCGCATCGACCAGGGTGTGCGGCAGGCAGTGGTGGTCGGTGCCGGTTTCATTGGCCTGGAAATGGTCGAGAACCTCGTGCGGCGGGGCATCTCCACGACGCTCGTCGAGCTGCAGGACCAGGTTTTGCCGCCGCTGGACAAGGAGATGACGACGCCGATTGTCGAGACATTGGCCGCTCACGGCGTAACGGTGCTGCTGGGCGATTCGGCGGCGTGCTTTGAGCACGAGGCGGACGGGCTCGCCGTGGTCTTGAAGTCCGGCCGGCGGTTGCCCGCGCAGTTGGTGATTATCGGCGTCGGCGTCCGCCCGGAAAACAAGCTGGCGGTCGAGGCTGGGCTTGAGGTCGGGCCGCGCGGCGGCATACGCGTCAACGAGCACCTGTTGACGAGCGATCCGGACATTTACGCGGTCGGTGACGCGATCGAAGTAATTGATTTCGTCTCCGGGGACGCGACGCAGGTCCCGCTTGCCGGCCCGGCGAACCGCCAGGGCCGCATCGCTGCCGATAACGTGTTCGGCCGCTCGGTCCGCTATCGCGGCACGCAAGGCACGGCGATCGTCGGTCTTTTCGACCGCGCGGCGGCGATTACCGGCGCGTCGGAGAAGGCGTTGCGCCGCGCGAAACGGCCGTATCGCAAGGTCTACATTCATCCGGCCCATCATGCCGGCTACTATCCCGGCGCGGAGGCGATGACGCTGAAACTGTTGTTCGATCCGGCATCGGGCCGCATCCTCGGTGCTCAGGCGGTCGGCGGCGCGGGCGTCGATAAGCGGATCGACGTGCTGGCCGTCGCGATCCAGGCGGGCATGACGGTTTTCGACCTGGAGGAAATGGAACTGGCTTACGCACCGCAATTCGGCTCGGCGAAGGACCCGATCAACATGGCCGGCTTCGTCGCGGCCGGACTGTTGCGCGGCGACCATCCGCAAAGCGATCTCAAAGAAGTGCTCGCGCGGCCGGAAGACGAACGTCCGCTGCTGTTGGACGTTCGCACCGCGAACGAATTCGCCCAAGGGCATATTCCGGAAGCGGTAAACGTGCCGGTCGATGAGTTGCGTGCGCGGCTGAACGAAGTGCCCCGCGACCGCGAAATCGCAGTCTATTGTCAAGTCGGCCAACGCGGCTACTTGGCCACGCGGATTTTGAAGCAGGCCGGTTTTGATGCGACGAATCTCGGCGGCGGGTATACGACGTATAAGTTGTTGAGACATGGGGCATGAGGCGGTATGACTCGCGGTTGTTGGAAGGCGCAATTCCCTGATGTTGTGGTCAATTACACCTACGTTGCTTTTCGTATGAATAGGATGCTTCGCTGGCTCCACGGTGTTTCCGTTATAGGGGCATACGCACTTTATACGGCGTGCTGGCTCATTCGTTCCATAGCATTGTCCCCGTTGGCTTGGCCCACCATTTTGGCTCTCGCCGTAATCGGTTTTCTGACCGGACAGGCATTGCTCGCCACCGTGCGGGGCTTTTCTTGGATAGGTGTCTTGCTGGGATTTTCAACAATAGCGGCATTCGTATTGTTGGTATTGACCCTTTTTGCGGCGGGTTGAATCTGTTGATGTTGTGCCCTCCATCGTCAGGAAAAGTGCTGTCCTGCCGTCAACACCACATGCGGTCGCCGCGAGACCCGGTTGGACTCGACTGTAACATGCACACCGTAAACCTGCAGGATCGCCTCTTCCGTAATCACTTCCGCGGGCGTGCCCATTTCAACAACACGGCCACTTTCCATAAGCACGAGCCGGCCACAATACTCGGCCGCCAAGTTCAAATCGTGAAACACGGCGACCACCGCCAAACCGTCGCGATTCAGCCGTGCGATCAGGTCAAGAATCGACAACTGATGCGCGAGATCGAGATGGTTCGTCGGCTCGTCCAAGAGCAGAATCTTCGGCTCCTGGGCCAGACACATGGCGATCAACGCCCGCTGCCGCTCGCCGCCGCTGAGGGCCGTCACCGGGCGGTCCGCCAGGTGCAGCACGTTGGCCAGTTCCATCGAGCGCTCGGCCACGCGGCGGTCCGCCGCCGACTCGCGGGCGAAGCGTGAAACGTGCGGACTGCGGCCCATCAAGGCCAACTCACGAACAGTGAAATCCAGATCAATCGACATGTCCTGGGGCAGATAGGCCATCGTGCGGGCGAGAGCGCGAGTGTCGGTCGCGCGGAGGTCGCGGCCTTCCAGCTTCACATGCCCTCGCCGCGGCCGGAGCGTGCCTCGCAATGCCCGCAGGAGCGTCGTCTTTCCGCAGCCATTCGGGCCCAGCACGCCGAGGAAGTCGCCGGCGCCGACTGCGAGCGTCACGTCCCGCAAGGCGAGCGTGTCTCCGTAGCCGGCATCAAGTTGTTCGACGGTAAGCATAATATCTTTGGAGTGCGATGGCTTGCCATCTCTTTTCACAACAGGCGATTCTGCATCGACGCTATCTTCTCGTCTTATGGAAAGCGGCGGCAAGCCGTCGCACTCCAAATTAACCCCTCGCGGCCTTATGTCTTCGCAAAAGGAATATGAATAACGGCCCGCCGGCCAAGGCGGTGACGACGCCAATGGGGATCTCACGCGGTGAAAGTAGCGTCCGCGCGAGGCAGTCTGCCAGCACGAGAAACGCCGCGCCTAAAATCGCCGACGCGGGCACGAGCCGGCGATGATCCGGCCCAACTAGTAGCCGCACCGCGTGCGGCACGATCAACCCCACGAAACCGATGATGCCGCAGGCGGCTACTGTCGCCCCGGTCACCAGCGAGGCGACGATGTAAAACAGCAACCGGCTCCGCGCGACGTGCAGGCCCAAATGCGCGGCCGGTGCGTCGCCCAGCGCAAGGAGGTTCAGGTCGCGTGCCGAGAGGATTGATACGGCTACCCCCACGGCCACGACCGCGCCGACGGCCGCAACCGGAGGCCATTCCGCTACCGCCAGATTGCCCAACAGCCACCAGATCACGCCGTGCAGCTTGTCCGAGGGGGCGACCGAAACGAGGAACATCAAGATGCTGTTGAGCACCGCTGCGACTGACACGCCGGCCAAGAGCATGGTTTCAACCGGCGCCGTACCGTCCGGCGTACGGGCAAGAGCCTGCACGAGGAGGATCGTGCCGAGCGCGCCGGCGAAGGCCATGCCGGGCACGGTCCACGCGCCGGCCGCGGTGATGCCGGCTACGATCGCCAAGGCGGCACCGACACCGGCTCCGGCCGTCACACCAAGCACATAGGGTTCCGCCAACGGATTCCGCAGCAGCGCTTGAAAGACTGCGCCGGCCACGGAAAGCCCCGCGCCGGCGATGGCCGCCATCAGCGATCGGGCCGCGCGGAGTTTCAGGATCGCCGTGTTGTGCCATAACTCGCTCCACGCCAGGTGTGACGAGCCGGCGGCGATCGACAGGGCGAACGCGGCTGCCAGCGACAGCCCGAGCAGGCTATAGACGACGAGTGGCGATTTGTGGCGAAGGTAACGCATTATTTCCCGTGCAGCTTCTCCGCCAGTTCTTTGACGCCATCGGCAAGCCGCGGACCGGGACGAAACAACAAATCCGGATCGATGTCGTCGATGATCTGCCGCTGCCGCACGGCCACAACATTCGACCAGCCGATGTGCTCCGAAAGGCGTTTTACCGCCTCGCCCGGCGTGTTGCTGTGGGCCACGAGGATTACCTCGGGGTTCCAGGCGATGACCTGCTCGGGGTCGATGCGCGGGTAGGCTTCGTGAATCTCATGTGCCACGTTCCGGCCGCCGGCGCGAATTATCATGTCGTCGATGAACGAACCGGCCCCGGCGGTCATCAGGGGATTGGCTTCGATCTCGACGAAGACCCGCGGACGTTGCGACGCGTCGATCTTCGCCACCCGCGGCCACGGCGTCGAGTTCGGCTTGTATATGCACCACGATTGCCTGGGCCTCGGCAGCACGACCGGTCGCCGCGCCAATCGTGCGGATGGCATCGAACAGTTCCGGAAAACTGGCGATGAAGCCGCTGGGCTGTACGTTCACTACGCGAATGCCCGATTGTTGCAACACGGCGAGCGTCTCCGGTTTCTCCAAGCCGCAGGATATGACCATATCCGGCGAAAGTGCGAGCAAGTTCTCGACATTCGGAGTGCCAAAGCCGCTGACCCGCAGGATGGCACGGGCGGCCGGCGGATAGTTGCACTGATCGGTCGCGCCGACGATGTTGTCGCCCAGCCCCAACGCGAAGAGGATCTCGGTAACGTTGGGGGCCAGTGAGACTATCCGCAGCTTGCCCGGCGATGTCTTGCTCGCGCGCGGCGCATAATGCCGCTCGAAGAAGAACGCGAAAAACGCGACCGCGATCACAATCGCAATGACCAGGATGAAGCGAAGGCGAGGCATGAAACATCAATTCCGGTAACGAACGTGGCATTGGGTGCAATTGTTTTGCAGCGCGGTGAACTCGGCCGTCGCCTCGCGCGATTTGCCGGCGGCGATCGTCTCGCGCAGCCGGGCGGCCGCATTTTCGGTCTTCTCCAGCTTCTGCACGAACTCTTTCGGGCGGCCGGCGGTGCAATTGCGGCGGGCCTCGTGCAGCGCTTCTTGAAGTATTAACACTTCATGCACGGGCGTCAGATCGGCATGGTCGCGCGGAGTGGACCAGGCGGCCTTCTCACAAAGCTTGACCCGATCGGCCGCCTGATCGATCCCGACCATCGCTTTCGCCAGCGAACCGACCTCCGCAATGGAAACCAGCTTGGGCAATTGCACGCCCTGCCGGGGCGGCACATAAGCCTTCACGTTGCGCCACAGCCCGGCGTACTCCTTGCCGGTGCCTGCCAGCGTAAGGATTTTTACGGCGTCCGTGTTGCCCAGTGAACCCTCCGCCACGCAAGCGGCGGCGGCCGCGGCGGGTCCGCGATGCGTGCCGTGGTGACAGTGATAATAGATCGGCCCTTCGGTCGTGCGGATCGTGGCCGCGAGCGCTTTGCCGGCTTCGGCCGGGATGCCGTCGTAACCGATCGGCACGTGGATGTACCGCAGCCCATACTTCCGCGCAAGTTCCACGTTCGGCCGCGCGCCGTTGACGCTGACGACGGTGCGAATCCCCAACTTGGCCAGCGCGGCGAAGGCCTCTTCGCCTTCCGGCTGGCTGCCGGAGTAGATGCGATCCGTGAGGTGGAGCACGTTCTGCAAGCCGGGCAGGTCGCGCGGCTTGTCGCGGAGCGGCATCACTGGCTGCGGAGCGTCAGCCGCGTCTACGATCGCCGCGGCAAGAAACAACGCGGCAATGAGGGCGGCAAAGCCGTGATATGGCATGTTTTCCATGATTAAAACTTTATCGAACTTGGGGGCGGACTTCAACCGTCGCCGGCGAGGCCACCACGAAACACACAAACGACACGAAAATCCGGATGGAACACGACCTTCGGGTCTTAGGTCTTAGGTAATCTGGCTCAGGAGCGATGCTGCGCGTAGTGCGCAAAACTAGAAACATCGCGACCTTAATATTCCTGGGGAATTCGGCATGTGTTTAGGGCAAAACCGATTAAACAAAGGTTTGGGGAGATTTGGCAGCATTTGGGAACAATTTGGGAATAGCTTGGGAACAGGTTGGGATACTGCTGGGAATCTTGGCAGGCGAGGAGACCGGAGCATTGAGCGGAAAGCAGCGAAGGGGGAAAACTTCTCGGCTGTAGAATATGGCGAATTCTCCTTGTTTTCCAGCGGTTTTCGACTCAGGATCGACTCAGGATCGACTCAGGATCGACTCAGGATCGACTCCGGATCGACTCCGGATCGACTCCGGAATCCGTCCTTTGACCATTCGTTTTTCGGCTGGCATGGCAAACGGAGGGGGACGGCGGGCGGCGGGAAGGAAGGAACCACGGATCACACGAA
The DNA here is from genome assembly GCA_963707295.1 of uncultured Planctomycetia bacterium. GTDB lineage: Bacteria > Planctomycetota > Planctomycetia > Pirellulales > Thermoguttaceae > JANXQG01. The sequence continues at coordinate 189,109 of CAVPPL010000004.1, read as the reverse complement.
TTACACGAATGTCGGAGGGGCTCATCCCGACCTCTGACCTCCGACTGCCGATCGCCGTTCTTTCATCGCTCATCTTTAGCCTCTTCCCACTATCCGCTTCCCAGGCTTCGCCGCCTCTCGTTGTTTACAATACATAACATCTCTATATATATTATCCGAATGCCGCGCTATGCGAGAATCGAAAAATCTTTTCGGATTTGTCCCCAAGTACTTGCCGCACAAGGACTTAAAGAATTTTCGACCCCATTTGTGACATAGCACAATTCGGCCATGTTTTTATTGGGCGGGGAGCGGGGAGCAGGGAGCAGGGAGCGGGGACCACGCCAGCGGCACGCTTCAGGCGAATTGGGTCAAAGAGAGGAGGTTGCCGTCGGGGTCCTTGAACCAGCCGACCTTGGCGCCGCCGGGCGAGGTCCAGATGCCCAGTTCGTCCTGGGACATGCCCGCAAACCGCTCCAGATTGACGCCGCGGTGCTTGAGTTGCACGGCCGCCGCCGCGAGATCGGCGACTTTCCAGCCCAGGACGGTGAAGGGCAGCGGCGTGAAACTCTCGACCTTTTGAATTCGCACGGTCGCATTGGCCGCCCGCACGACCAAGGCGAACGGGGTATCCTCCACGAAGCGAAGGCCGAGCACGTCGCAGTAGAAGGCCCGAGCTTCCTCGGGCTTCGTGGTCGCCGCAAAGGCCATTAGTTCATCGTTTTGCAGAATCATGGTGGTACGCTGGGTTATGCGGCGCGAATGGGTCTCTTGACCATCAAGCCTTAACAAGTTGCTTCGCGTCACCCATCATCTTGTCCACTTCCTTTATTGCTGCCCGAGCGTCTTGCAAGGAGATATGCGGTTTCAATTCTGTGATCTTGTCTGCCCGGTCGTTAATGTCGTCGATCCCCAATTCCTTCCGCACGTAAAGCGCGGTCGCAACTCGCTCGAGGTCGGCTACTCCTTTGCTGCCCAAGTGTTGAGCTACGAATTCAACCTCGTTTGAAGATCTATCGACGGTTTTTGGATAGTTATGCAGGAGAGACTCAGCCAAGTCGCCTGGCACATAACAGGGGCCATATCTCGGGTCGCGAGTCCGCAAAGCCAGGAACGAGTCCGCTCGCATCGCCGTAAGCTCATCCGTCAACTCGAAAGAGTAGGGACCGTATTTGTAAAGTACGAACTCCAAACCGAGCGGGACATCGGTCAGCTCTTGCAGGAAGAAGCAGGCCTTTTGGACGTTCGTTTCACCACACCAACTGTCCTTGGCTTTCAATTCCTTCACAAGCGAAACAACGACGGCAGCCCTTTGCATCCTGTTCACGATTATTCCTCCTTTTTCAGTGCGGCAATGATCTTGCCGCGTTCTTCTTTCAACCACAACTCGGCTTCACGCAGTTTTTCGGGGGCAACAAATACGTAGTCAATGGTAACAAGCGGCAACTTTTGAAGAACGTCAGAGGCCGCAAACGATGAAACAATTCTTTCGTCGCGGCTTCTCACGGGAAACACCGTGGGGCTTCCCTTTTCCGTATAGGGATCATGCCTAACAAATGCGCCGCCTAGTCTATCGCAGGCGGCCTTGTAAACAGCTAATCCCGACTCAGGGTTAATTGCGAGATCGTCAGGATTCCGCTCATAGAGCACTTTAAAATGCTTCCGACTTACGATTCGATCAGCGGGATCATGTCCCGCGTGCGATGGATCAGCGGCCGCCTTCCGAAGTTCGACCAACGCCTCGTTGTCGGTGAGATTCAAGAATTTCATCAAGATTTGTAGGCAGATTGTGTTCGCCCAGCCAACCACATAAGAAATCTTGTAGGTGGCGGTCGTAAGCGCGACGCACCGGATGCATATAGACTTGGGAGTACATGAAGTATCTCGCCAAAAGCATCGCGACCGCGGATTCGAGTCCGCCCGACTCTACGCCCAGGACCGGTTCGGCGGATTTGTCCTCGTTCTCCGGGAGAATTCGCAAGGAGTCAATTAGTCGGTACTGATCAAACCTGCCGTATACGACACCAGCATGATGCGAGTCGCGAAGCAGGTAATCCATGCGGTCAACGCCGAACGAATCCCCCACGATGATCTCGGACAGAACTCGCTCCCACCTGCTGAAATTGCTGTCCTTAAGCTTTTTAGGACCGACGGCGAGTTTCGCAATATCCGCCGAGCGAAGTGGAGGCGTAAGCTGTCCCCAAATCTCCTCCATCTCTTTGCCCTTTATAAGCTCGACCGTCAGGGTTTCATGAGTCCATCCTGCGGGCAGCAATCGTTCTTCGGCGGCATGAGAGAATGGCAAATGTCCTATGTTGTGGCAAAGTGCCGCCATGCGCAAAACCCTACACCAATACCGAAGCTGATCGCCGCTTGGAAAAACGTCTCGAACTCGCTGGTCAACATTCCCATCGGCTGTGACAACCTTGAATGCGCGTTCGGCGAGTTCCATCACTCCAAGCGAGTGCTCGAACCGCTTGTGCGTGGCGCCAGGGTAAACCAGCGGCGTTAAAGCGAGCTGATGGATATGCCGAAGACGCTGGAAGGGACGAGAGTCGAGCACCTTTCGCTCGTCGGAGTCTAACCGGACGAAGACATGAATTGCGTCGCGAATCTCATGTATGTTTTTTACCATTGCAGCCCGCAAAGCAGTCATCGCATTTTCGATGCCGTGGTCGAATCCCGTAACGCCCGCTTCACGGGACCGTGGCCACGACCCAAACTTGCCATTATCTCTATTTTCGCATCAGCTTGCCAACTATTGAAGCCGAAGGATACGTTGCGCAACCTAGCGTGTCAAGCGACTACAAGGGCAAATCGTTTCACTTTGCTTTCAACTGATCGAACGTCTCCAAAACTCGTTCCGTCGTGCTCAATCCGCCGGCGAAGAGGTCTTGGCGGTCGTGGATGCCTTTGAAGGTGCTGAGGATGTACTCGGCGTCGTCGCGGTCGATGCCGTAAAGGTGGAGGAAGGCGGCGTCCAATTCGGCCATGAGGTCGGCCCGCTGGCTCTCGTCCCACTTGTTGAGCCGGCCGCCGTATTCGGCCTGGAAACTGCCGCCGGTGAAGCCGCAGGCTTCGGCCAGCGGCAGCATATCGACCGCCGTGCAGGTGAGTTTTAGCACCCGCTCGCTGATCCACGTTTCCAGGGTCGTTCCGGCATCCCACGAGCAGGGCTTGTCGTACTCATCGGGCGTAAGCGTGGGGACTTGCTCGACGATGAAGAAATTAAGGTGAACGTTGCTGATTTTCTGCCTCACGATAAAGTCATAGGCGAAAGCATTCAAGTTCGCCAGCAGGCAACATTGCCGCCGTGGCGAGGCGGCTGTAAAGACGATCGGTGCGGAGTTGACAATGCCAACCATCGGCGTCATCGCCGCGATCATCGTGCGTCTGATTCGTCGGGCTCGTTACGTCCTTGAAGCAAAGGAAGTGGGGCCGGCATTGCTCGAATTGCGCAATGACGTTCTCATCGCAAACCCAGAATCGAGGCATCGAAAGGCGTTCCGGATTTTGGTGTTCGACTAACGAGGTCTTTGCGGTCTGCCCTTGCCGCACCCAGTTCGATGTGTCCATGACGACGTCGCCCGCGCGGTGATCGTAGGCCTGTAGCATCTTCGCTTCGTAAAGCGGTAAGCACCTCTCCTTTTCCTTTACCCATTGATTTCCGTTCAGCTTGAAACCATCGGCCTTGAGCGCCCCGGCCTCGCGGAATAGCTCCGCGTCGTTCGTTTGATGGAACATTGTTTTGAACTGGACGCCCCAGGGATTGCCGGTCGGCCCTTCGCGATTGCGGTCGATCAGGATGGGAACTCGGCGATAGATCGCTTTCGTGATTTCTGCGTCGCGGCGGGTGCGGAAGATGGGGCAGGTACGGGTGTTGGGGTTCAAAAGGCGAATATCCGCGCCGCTCAGCGCGATATGCCGCTTCTTGTCCTCCAATTCCTCCATTTCATGGGTGAAGAAAACGAAATCGGCCTTCGCCGCCGCGGCCTCCGCTCCGCCGTAATTCAAGATGCAAAACTTGAACGACGCATGGACTTCCGGAAAGAAGTTCTTCTTGTTCTCAAAGTCGTACAACCGAATAAGCCGTCTCGATTCCGCGACCGCCGCGAAAAAATCCTTGGTCGTCATGTCCGAGGCGATGCCCGACGGCACCAATAGCCCGACGCGGCCGTGCGGGGCGACGAGCCGGTAGGCAAGCTCGGCGAAGACGGCGTAGGTGTTGATGTCGCCGCGGCCGGTGAGCGGGTATTCGCCGCTGGTGCGGCAGTAGGTCAGGAGCGAATCGGCGGCCGCTTGCGCGTGGCGGTAGCGCTCGAAGAGCGGCGGATCGCCCGACTCCAGCTTTTGCACAAGCTGCCGCCGTGTGGCGGCGCTGGTGGCCGTGGCGATTTCTGGCGCGGGCAGGGAAAAGAACTCCCGCTCTTGCAATTTCATCCGCTCCCAGGGCGGATTGCCGATCACGCAGTCGAAGCCGGGCTCGCGGCCCTCACCCCCGGCCCCTCTCCCAGTCAATGCCGTTCGGCACGAAATTGCCACTGGGAGATGATGGTCTAGGATGACTGCCATATGGCGCGCACTGATTCAACCCGACAGCGGCAAACAGAGCAGGCGAGTGACCGGCTCCAGGCGATGCGATTGATCGCTCCCGTGGGGCGGCTGCTGGAGCAAATCCATTCCGCTGGCGCCGAGCGCGATCGGGCCGGCAACCGGAAGTTCTTCTACGATCATTACCTCACGCTGCTGTTGTTGTATTTTTTCAACCCCTCGCTCGACAGCCTGCGGGCTTTGCAGAACGCCTCGAACTGGGAACGAGTCCAACGCAAGCTGGGCATTCCCCGCGTGTCGCTCGGCTCGCTCAGCGAGTCGGTCGGCGTGTTCGATCCGGCCCTGGTCCGGCCGATTTTCAAGGAACTCGCTCGGCAGGCCCGGTCCCACTGCGCGGGCGGAAGCCGAAGCCCTGGAGAATCTCACGGCGGTCGACGGCTCGGTTTTTGCGGCGTTGCCCCGCATGGCTTGGGCCCTTTGGGAAGACGCCGAGCATCGCGGCGTGAAGCTGCACTTGCAGTTCTCCGTGGCGAAATGGGTTCCGCTGGACGCCACCATCACTTCGGCCGCTTGTTCGGAGCCGGCCGCGATGAAGGCCATGCTCCAGCCGGGACTGCTCTACGTGAATGACCGGGGCTACGCCAGCTTCGAGCTGATGCGGTCGGTGCTCGACGCCGGTTCCTCGCTGATCACACGCGTCAAAGACGATCTCGCCTTGCATGTCGAGAAAGAGCTTCCGGTCTCGCCGCAGGCCGCTCGGGCGGGCGTCGTCCGCGACGTGATTCTCAAGCGGCTGGGCACTTCCCATCACAAGGATGTCGTCGGGCGCGCGATGCGATTGGTGGTTGTGCGCTGCGCGGATCGGACCGGCAAGACGAGCGAGCTGTGGCTGATCACCGACCGGCTTGATCTGGCGGCCGACCTGGTGGCCATTGCCTATCGCTATCGCTGGACGATCGAATTGTTTTTCCGTTGGCTGAAGTGCGTGCTCGGCGCCCGACACTTGGTGTCGCATCAGGAAAACGGCGTCGCGCTGCAGATGTACGCGGCTTTGATCGTCAGTTTGCTGATCGCGATCCGCACCGGCTCGAAGCCGACCAAGCGGACCTTCGAGACGATCCAATTCCACTTGCTCGGCTGGGTCAGTGACCAAGAGTTCGCGGCCTACCTGGCCAGCTTGAAAAAATCGAAGAATTGATCCGACCACTCCGTGCGCCCCCGACGGACGTGGCCGCACGCGGCTGCGCACACCGCATCCTCGCCGCGTCGGGCAAGCTCGACTAGATTGCCCGCAACGCCCTCCGTCGACCAAACTCCTCACACTCCACCCACTCAATCCTCCCGCCAAACCGCGTGCCGAACGACATTGCTCTCCCAGTGGGCGAGGGGAGCTTAATGTCCTCACCCGGCCCGCCCTCACCCTGCCCTCTCCCGGAGGGAGAGGGGAACACGGCGGAGAAGCGCTCGCGCCAGTCGAAACCTTCGGGGTGGACCGCCGGGTCGTGGACTAGCGAGTTGCCGTGGACGATGTTTTCCGAGAGTTTGGCCAGCAATTGGCCGTGGCTGGCCGAGCGGATCCAAAGGGCAAGCTGCGTGATCTCGACCGCCTCCGGCGAGAGATCGACGCCGTAGAGGTTTTCCTGGAGGATGAACGTCGGCACCTGTGCGGACAGTTCCGCCGCCTCGGCCGCGCCCAGCTTCGCCAGGTGGCCGATGACTTCGTGATAGCGGGCCTCGAGGGCGTCGTAAGCCTGGAAGAGGAAAGCCCCGCTGCCGCAGGCCGGATCGACGATTTTGAGGTCCCGCAAGATGCCCAGGCAACGCCGCCAGTAGGCCGGGTCGTCGGGCGCAGCGCCGCGCTCGGCTTCCTTCTTGTCGATTCCGAACTCGACCGCCGCGGCGGCGAACCGCTCGGCGATCAGTTCCTCGACCGTGTACTCGACGATGCGGCCGGTGAGTTCCGTCGGCGTGTAGTAGATGCCGAGCTGCTTCCGCTTGGCCGATTGCGGCATGGCAGCGTAGCGCTCGGCGCGTTCGGCATTGCCGAAAACGCCCGTATCCTTGAGCTTTTCCAGTTCCGTGATGGAGCGCTCGAAGAGATGGCCGAGCACGTCGAGATTCACTTCGTCGGCGAAGTCGTAGTCGCTGATCGAGCGGAAAAAGTTCGTCCAGGGTTCGTCGGGCAGTTCCAAGTCGTCGACGGCATGTGGCGCGAAAAGTCCGCCGTCGTAGCGCGGGATGCCATGCACCTCGTTGCCGAGGTCAATGAAGCGGAAGAGGTTCTTGAAAATTCTGCCAGCGGGGATTGGTGACAGCGTGGAACCCGGCCACGGTGTAGGCCTTGGGGATCGTCTTTTCCGGCAGCAGGTGGCGGTCCTCGCAGAAGGCGATGAACATGATGCGGTCGATGAGCCGCTGGGCCATTTCGATCGCGTCGTCCAGCGGGCGGCCTTGGCGGTAGTGCAGTTCGGCGATCAGGTCCGCGCGGTTGCGGGAATAGTCCTCGTAAAGCTGGTCGCCGACTGTGCGCTGCCGCTCGCTGGTCATTTTCAGCAGTGCGACGCCGCGCGGCCCGCCGTGCATCCAATCGTCAACTAGCCCCTGGCAATGGAAGAGGACGTAGAACTGCTTGAAGAGTTCGTAATCGCGGAGCGATTGCAGGCTGAAGTGCTCGTATACCCGCTTCGTCGAGGCGCGCTCGTAGAGACGGAAGCTGACAATGTTGGAAACGACGCCCCAGCGGCAATCCGGAGGCGTGTTCACCATGTAATTCCAGCATTGATCGACGGCCGTGCGGCCGTTGCTGCGGTCGCGGTCGAGGTGGACACGCGGGCCTTTGAGTTCGACCACGACCAAAGGCCGGTCGGGTCCGCCCTGGCGAAAGAAGCCGAGCGCGGCGTCGGGCGTCTCGTCGCCAATGCGGTAGTGCTGCTCGCGATGCCAGACTTCGCCGCCGTCCAGCGGGCCGGCGTAGGCCAGCGCTTCGCCGAAGACCTGGGCAAGGAAGTCGCCCTGCATTTGCGTTTCGTTCAGTTCCGCGAGGCGGCCGGTCGATTCGAGATCGGCCCATTTCAGCAGCACAGCGTGGGCGGCCTTCATTTCCGCTTCGCGTTCGTTGAGCCGCTTGTCGTCGGCCGCTTCCTTCATGAACCGCGAGAGAATGAGGCGATCGGATTTGGGCTGACGGCTCGCGACGGCCGATTCGACGGAAAAGAGCTTTTGCCGGGCCATGTTTTCCTTGGCGATAGCGCAGGAGCCCGCGGACTTCCATTCAGAGCGATACGAATTGCTGAAGAGGTTATCAGGATTCTGGATAACCGTCAATAGGCGGAGGTGGACATCTGTATCAAATGTGCCGTTAAGCGATTCGAGGCCGCGAGTGCCAGGCGGACGGGCGCACCTCATTTCTTTGGCGCGTGCCAGGCTGCGAGCACCGCGGCTTCACGCGCAGCCGTCAGCCCGGCGCGGAGCTTTGCCTGTCGCGCGGCGGGCTGTTGGTGAAACCACTGGAGTGTGGCTCGTGCCGTGTCGGAAACTGTGCGAAAGGTCAAACCCTTAGCGAGGGCTTTGTTGATATTGATTTCGGCGAAGCCTTTGGAGTCGCCCCGTGCGGGAACCCACACGGGCATGTCGCTCCAAGGCGAAACTTTTTGCGCGGCCAGGAAGTCCGCGTCCGCCCAGGTGAACTGCGGCGTGGCTTTTACCTGTTCTTTGACGGCGCTCGCGATGCCCTTTAGCATTTCACGCATCGTAAGCTTCGATTTTGGTCCGACGGCATTGAAGACGCCGGTCGCGCGCTGCTCGGCCATTCTGATCGTCCATTCGGCCAGATCGCGGGCGTCGATCAATTGCACGGGATCGCTGCCGTCGCCGGGAGCTAGAATTTCGCCGCCGCGCTCCAGGCGGACCGGCCAGTAAGTGAAGCGGTCGGATTCGTCGCCCGGGCCGACAATCAATCCCGGCCGAATGATCAGGGCCTTGCCCGGAAACCATTTCTCCGCTTCCTGCTCGGATTGCACTTTCAGCGGTCCGTAGAGCGCGAGTTTTGAGGCGAGCAAGGTTTGTTGCGTTTCCTTCATGGCGTCCGCGCCTTCGTACTTGGCAAGCGGCCCTGTCTCGTCCATTCCCGGTTTGCTGGTATCGGAATAAACCGAGATCGTCGAGATGAAGACGTAGCGATCGACGTTTCCTTGCAGAATCCGGGCGGCATCGCGCACCCAGACGGGCAGCGTTGTGGGAATATCGATGCAAACGTCCCATTGCCGCCCTTTCAGACCGTCGAGTTTGCCGTTGCGGTCGCCGAGCAACTGTTCGGCTTCCTTGGGCAGCTCGCCGGGATGCGTCTTGCCGCGATTGAAAACCGTGACCTGGTGTCCGCGGCTGAGCGCGTACTTCACCTGGAAGGGACCCGTGAAGCCGGTGCCGCCGAGAATCAAAATGCGGAGGGGCTTGTCCGCGTTGCCGGCCGCGTTCAGCAGGGTCAACGATGCGGGAACCAGACCGAGGCCAACACCGCCGCCGGCGAGCACCGAAAGCTTTAGAAAGGCTCTTCTGCTTGTCGGCATTTCACCTAGTGTAGTGTCTCTCGCTGATTGTGATTTATGGGTGGCACGCTCTGAGCCTCCGGCGAAGGGCGTGTTACGGCAATCACGCCCTTCGCTTGAAGCTCAGGACGTGCCACCCAATGCCATTTCCGAATCAGGTTAGTTTTTGGTCGTAAGTTTTTGTTATGACTGACTTTGCAGCAACAACTTGCCGCGGCAAATCGCCTGCGAAATCGGTCGTGCATGAAAAAGCCGTTCCGCCAATGATAGGGGCTTACCATCCAAAACCCTATCACGGAGGAACGGCAAATGACGCACGCAAGGACGCGAGCGCCAGCGACGGCGGGCCAAGTCGCTGATTGGTTCGATGCGGGATTTTCTCACGCCGGAGGTTTTCAAGCAAGCCCGAAATGCCGCGATACGAAGGAAATCGCCCCGCTGGGACATTCACCCTCTGTTGTCGATTCTCTTGTTGACGACTTACTGCTCCGGCGACAGCCTGCCGGAGAAGTTCGAGGCCGCCAAGGCATTCTACGTGGCCTGTTGCCCGAAGAGGAAACGCCCGGGAAAGTCCTTTGCGGGATTCCAGAAGGCCGTTGCCAAACTTCCCATGCCGGTCCTGCGGGCATTGGCGACGGGAATTCGCGGCCGCTTCCAAGCGGTCTTCCACGAGCGCTGGAAGGTTGGCGACTTTATTCCCTTCGGCTGCGACGGCACGCGGCAGAACTGTCCGCGCACCGAGGAACTGGAACGACGACTGGGCAGCGGCGGCAAAGAGGGCTCTTCGCCCACGATTTGGAATACTTCGATTGTCCACCTCACGCTGGGCGTTCCCTTTTGCTGGCGATTGGGCAAAGGCAGCAAGCCCAGCGAGCGCAGCCATTTGATCTCGATGCTGTCCTTGCTGCCCACGGCGGCGTTGATCGTGGCCGACGCGGGATATGTCGGTTACGAAGTCATGGCGACGATGCTCAGCAAGGGAGTGTTCTTCCTCATCCGCATGTCTTCGATGGCAACTTTCTACACCGAGAGCAAGGAGCCGTTGGAAGAGTTCCGCGAGGGGATCGTTTACTATTGGCCCAAAAAACAGCAGAAGGAAGGCAAGCCGCCGTTGCGGGGACGCTTGCTGCGAATCCACAGCGTCCGCCACAAGGCCGACGTGTGGCTGTTTACGAACGTGGAAGATCCCCAGCAGTTGTCCTTGGAAATGGCCGCTACCTGCTATCGCTGGCGATGGGAAAACGAAGGATTTTTCCGGACCTACAAGCGGACCCTGAAGAAAGCGACATTGATGAGCCGTACCGTGGCCCAGGTTCATCGCGAGGCGGAAGCCTCGATGATCGCCACGCAGTTGCTCCTTTGCCAAGGCGCTGGCCATGCCCGCGGCGGCCAAGAACGGTCTTCCCGCGATGTGCAGCCCCCGCGGCGTATTGCTGGAGGCACGCCGCGACATCTCCGCCCGAAAGGAACCCAAGGAGCCCTTTGCGGCACGGATCGCGCGGGCGGAACGCGAACGACGCGAGCGCACCAGCGCGAAGGAAAAACGCGAATGGCCGCGACGCAAGCCACATCGGCCGCCACATCCGCCCCTTTTGCTGATGCTGACGGACGAACAAAAGATCATACTCCATAATCAGTTACAAGCAGTCTGATCACTAAATTGGAAATGGCATTGCGTGCCACCCAGCCTTCGCAATTTGCCCTTATAAGTTTTGCCAATTCTGAGACACTACACTAGTTGTTGCTGAACCCGGCAATCGCCGCGACGAAACTCTCGCGGCCGAGCGGGTGCTTGACGAATTTCTCGCGGCACTCCGGGCAAAGGTCGAAGCGAAGCTGCTGGCAGACCTCTTCGCCGATAGCCTCGTTCATGATATCGTCGTGCCGCTCGATGATGTCCTGGATCTGTTCGAGCGGATCGTTGTCGTCTTCGTCGTCCGTAGACGCGTCCATGGCGGCAAAGATTTCCATTTTCACCACGTAGCGAAGATCGTCTTCTGCATCGAGATCCCGCTTGCACAGATCGCACGAATACCGAATCATTGATCCACTCCTTTATGCGGCTTGCGCTGGAAAGGGAAACGGACATCCGCTTGGGGCAGCGGTAGCCCGATAACTTCATCCTAATGGCCCCGGCCGGAATGATGCAAGACGTGCGGCGGAAATATTTTGGCAAATCCAGCCGATTTTTGGATACTTGGACGTGCCGGCAGGGGGGACAGTCCCATTTTTGCTGTCACAAAAATCGGGACAGTCCCCGAAATCCGCAAAGGGATCTGGCAGTTTTTCCCGGATTCGGTTAAGATGGAGTGGTTAAGCAGCCTCAAAAGGCTTGTAAGGCATTGCCCGAACACAAGTTTCGGGTGCAACGGGAGACTTTCCTTTGCGCCTCAATCAGTCGGCCAGCACACGTCCGGCAAAACTGCACGGCAGCCGCAAGCTACCGGGGCATAGAGAGGCTCTTTCTTCGCCGCAGCCGCATTTTTCGCCTTCCCTCCACGCCAGCGTGCTGGTGCTCAATCGGCTTTATATGGCGGTGCATGTGATCGGCGTCCGCCGGGCGTTTGCCCTGTTGTGCCGCGAATTGGCGGAAGTCATCCATGCCGGCGAGGAGGGCGTGTTCGGCAACTATACGTTTGAGTCGTGGCTTGAGGCCAGCCAGTTGCGGGTGCATCAAAAGCAAACGCACGAGGACTGGATCCGTTCCGTCAATTTCGAGATTCAGGTGCCGCGGGTCATCCGGCTGCTGCGATACGATCGGCTGCCCAAGCATGGCGTCCACTTGAACCGGCGAAACGTGCTGGCCCGCGATGGGCACCAGTGTCAATATTGCGGCCGGCATTTGCCGATCCATCAGTTGAGTCTCGATCACGTCCTGCCGCGGAGCCGCGGCGGGCCGACCACCTGGGAAAACATCGTATGTGCCTGTCTGGCGTGCAATGTGAAAAAAGGGGGGCGAACTCCTCACGAAGCCAAAATGAAGCTGGTGCAGAAACCGGCCCGGCCAAAGCGCAACCCCATGCTCACGTTGAAGCTGGAAAACCCCAAATACGAGAGTTGGCGGACCTGGCTGGACGGCGTCTCCTGGGAAATCGGTGCGAAGGATTGAACTTTGCCCGCCAGTGGGGCCGGAAGTGCCCGATCTTAACCCGACGCGTGAGCGAGGTGGTGCCTTTTACGTCCCTCGCTTACGCGTCGGGTTATGACAATGCGTTACCCCCCTAATGCTACGCTTGATGGCATTGCGGAAACCACTGCCAAAATGCGACTTGTTTCTTGCATTGTCGTTGTCTAAAATCGGAATAGGGCCGCGTAATCACTCCACGGGCCAAGGGGCAGTTGTTTCTCGTCAGGATCTTTAGCGTGGCACTCTCTGAAATCGATCGAAACCTGCTGGAACGCTGCCTCAACCGCAAACCCAGGGCGTGGGAGGATTTTGTTGAACCGCTTCATGGGTCTTGTGCAGCATGTGATCCGACACACGGCCCAAGCGCGGAGCATGAGGCTTACGACCCACGACCGTGACGACCTCTGCGCCGAGGTCTTTCTGGCCGTCATTCGCAACGACTTTGCCGTGCTCCGCAACTTTCGCGGGCAGAGCAGTCTGGCCACTTATTTGACTGTCGTCGCCCGGCGGGTTGTCGTCCGCGATCTATTGGCCCGCGGACCGGGCGGCAAGTTGTCGCCGCCCGTGCAGCGGCTTCCGCAGGCGGTTCCCGATCCGCACATGAATGCGGAGAAAAAGGTGTCCGATCGCGAGGAAGTCGAGCATCTGATCGGCGGCTTGCAAGGCAACGAGGCGCTGGTCGTGCGGATGTATCATCTGGAAGGCAAGACCTATCAGGAGATCAGCACGACCGTCGGCATGCCGGAAAACAGCATCGGGCCGATCCTCTCTCGTGCCCGTGACAAGCTGCGCCGGGCGGGCATCAACCCGGCGGTGAGTTGAGAGCCTGGCTGTAGTTTCGTAGGGTGAGGTCGAGTTCTACGAGACCGACCTAAATCGCGATTCAATGGTGGGTCTTCGCGGCGCTCAACGCCACCCTACGTCTAATCACTGGTTGTTCATCGCGTTGGCCGCGTTCTGAGCGTCTATCTGGTTCTGCATGTTGACCTGATTCTGCATGTCATTGACCATGTTCTGTGTGTTGATCATGTTCTGCGTGTTGATCATGTCCTGAATGTTGTTGTTCATCTGTTGGTTATTGATCATATCCTGCGTTTGTTGCATGTTCCGCAGATTGGCCTCATCGTTCAGGGCGGCCGAATTGTCGTAATTCGAGTAATAACTGCTGTCCACGGTTTCTGTGGAGCCCCGCCCGGCGGCGTGCAGATTGCGGATCATGCCGGCCGGCAACCGCACGGTCATATACGGCATGGAAATCGTTTGGCCGCCGTCGCGCTCGTTGCGAATTGTGACGTTGTATCCGCCCAGGTTCATCGAGCGTCCCCACGGGCCGGCTTGCGCGGTATCGTTGGGCCTCGGGAATCGGCTGCGGGCAATTCGTCGTCGCGGCCCAGCCAGCCACGGCTTGAACTTTATGTGCGTAGTCAAGTCCCGATTCCGGATCGGATGTCGTCCACGAATGGGCGTCGTCCTTGACCCACTTGCCGTCGCTCAGGCGGAAAGCCCAGACGGCGAATGTCCGCCGATCGGGCGAGGCGGGCGCTTGCGCGGCAGTTAGCCCGGGCGCGGGATGGACCAAGCAGGCGTCCGGCACATTGGTCGTCGCCGTCCAGCCGGCGAATTGATTGACTTGCTTCACATAATCGGCCGCCTGTTTGATATCGGTAGTCGTGAAGCTGTGGGTCGCTTGTTTCACGTATTGGTGCCCGTCCCATCGAAATCCCCAAACGTCATAGGAGACCGCGGGCGGCGAAGGCGGCACGGCTGAGCTGGCGTCCGCGGCAAAAATCGGGGCGGTGAATAGCATAACGGCGGCAAGAGCAATCGCTTTCATCATATTTCTCCACAAAGCGTGCGTGATGTGATGGAATAGTCCATTGCATGCCGTGTGCCAAATGCTCCAGTGCGGTATTCCTGACACATATCCACTCGCCGCCAATTCAATTTGATGACACCGCGCCGCAAACCAACTGCCAGTTCATGGTACATATCCATCCTTGGACCCCAGCCGCATAAGTGGTATGATGATGCTTTCCGGCTGGGTATCCGGCGTTATCGTATCCCTCAGTGGAGTGGTGTATGGCGAACAAAGAGGAAGCAATCGAAGTCGAGGGCGTCGTTACCGAAGCCCTCGCGAACACGCGGTTTCGTGTGCAACTGGACAGCGGCCATAAGGTCATCGCGCACGTCGCCGGGCGGATGCGGAAGAACTTCATCCGCATCGTGCCGGGCGACAAAGTGCGAGTGGAACTCTCTCCTTACGATCTGACGAAGGGGCGGATCACGTTCCGCGAGCGGTAAGCTATCGTTGGGTACGTGTTCGCTAGGGAAATCCGGATTTGTAGGGTGGGACAAGATCGCGTAGCGAGCGCCGGCCCACCATGAGTGGTTGCCAATATTGATATGGTGGGCCGGCATCGCTAAGGCTGACCAACGCTGCGCGTCGGTGCCCGTCCCCACCCTACGGGTGGCCTGATAAAAGCTTCTAAGCTGCTGCGCGGGCTGGCGTTGCGCCTCCAGAGGGTCTGGCTTTTGCTTCCCGGAACATAAGTTGGCGTTTGGAGGCGACCGTGTTTGGTAAGTACGTTGCAATCCATTGGTTCACATCGACAGTCTTGATCCGTTTCAAGCTGGCCGTCACTTCTTCGGGCGTCGTAGGCCGAAGCAATGTGGGATAGGCCAACAACAAGCCTGTGAATCCGCTTTTGGAGTGTTGCTTTTCCAGTTGTTTGTAGAGTGCGAAACTGGATTCCAGAATCTCGGTGCTCATCGGCAAACACTCGTTCGGCCGTAGTTTTCGTTCGTGCTTGCGCAAAAACGCTATCGTAGTCTGGAAGAGCTGCCGGCTCAGGGAATGATGTACAAGAGGGGCGCCCAGCGCGTGAAACTGCTTCGCCGCCCCGCGAAAGATACCTCGTTGGTTGATGAACGTCAGCGCCGTGGCAATGACCTCTTGACACTCTTGCCACGATTGGATGCACGGCGCGAAGTCTCGCAGCCACCCCAGCTTTTCTGTCATACGACATTCCTTGATCCCCTCGCGGCTTCGGGATTCGGGATGATTCAAGTGCCACAGAATCGCGGAAGCCCAATTCAGCGTCGGCGCCAGATTCATGAAGCGGGCCTTCATCTTGAAACCTGGCGGGAGGAAGTGCGCCAGCTCAGTTTGCTGTAAAGCGCAACGCATCCCACCGATTTGTTTGACGAACGCTTCATAATCGGCGTCTTGCTTCAATAATCTCTCGAATTGGTTCGCCAGGAAGTGTTTGGGATCGCGGATCACCAAGGGCTTTTTTCCCGCTTTTCTCAGGTCCTAGGCGGGATCTCGTAACTCCACGGCCCCATCCGACTCGATCGCCCTGGGCATCCCATAATGCTCGGCCGTTTCCTGATAGACCTTCGCCACGTCCTCGCATTTCCACGCTTCGCCGGGCCGCACCGCCAGAACCTCCACGTCCCGATGGCGTAGCGGGGTTCCGCGACGCCGCAATCTTGGCCTCAGGAACCCTCAACATCACCAGCACCTTTTCCTTGCCGATTTGATTGGTGTGATCCGTCAGCCAAATTCCGCCGGGAACTTTTTTCGCGTGGTCCATGCGATCCAAGCCGATCCTCTGCATCCACAGACGAATCGTTTGGTAACGCGGAATCTCTACCGCCACATCGAGCCAGTCGAATACGACCTCCAGGGTTCGTCGTGTCGGTCGAAGGCCAATCTGGCGTGCAAGATTGACGCACAACGCAATCAGGCCGGCTCCGTATTGAAGACCCCGCGGCGGCTTTCCCAGCGGCAACGTCACCGGTTGGGGTTGAGCAAGCTGATTTTCCAATTCACACACCCGCTGGCGAAGTTTCATCCTCTCTTGTTCCACTTCCACCCGCCCCGCCTCGGACTGCGCCAGCTTCGCGCAATTGCTCCAAAGCTTCACGTGCTTCCTTGAACTTCTCTCGCCAACGGGCACGCCCCAGAAAACAACTTCTGGCAATGGCGGATAAACGGGACTTGCACTGCGATCCAAACTTCGACCATAATGACACCACTGTTGCGCATCCTTCGCTTCTAGGCGTTCGGTCTGGAATAACTTCACAGAAAGAAGCGCAACAGTTTTTTTCTTTCAAATCAAGTCCAATTGCCGAAATCAAGCAACTTTTTATCAGGCCAGGGTCAGGGTGAGGGCGGTTTCCTTCCTGCTCCGTGTTCCCCGCTCCCTGCTCCCTGCACTTCACCCGTCCCGGATCGACCACATTCGGCAGCACGTGGCAATCGAGGCCGAGCCGCTCGCGGTAGTACGCCCGCGAAAACTCGCTCGGCACGGTGAGGTAATCCACCGCCTCGAAGGCGTCGCAGTTTGTATAGGAGAAGTTGTGAAGGGCAAAGACGACAGTAATTCCCAAGCGACTTCGCAACGCGCTGCACGGCGATGGAGACCGCATCGCCGCCGTAGGTCCAAACAACGTCGGGCCGGCTCTTCCGCAGGAAGATTTCGCAACCTTTGAGAAACGCCTTGACCTCCTTCTCGCCGAACCAACCGCCGCGCGTCGAGCCGTTCTCGAAGAGCGTGACGGGCAGGTTGCCCTCGATAAAAAAGATCAATCGGCCGTTATACGGTCCGAGCTTCGCGGCGCGGACATGATACTTAATCCCGCGGCGGAACAGCGACTCCTGGACAAGTCCCTCATGCGCATCGTCCAGCCGCGTGCCGCAATAGGCCTCGCAGGCGAAACCACTTACCGCCAAGAGCTTCAGCGCATCCAGCGTGGCCGTCGCCGCGCCGTTCGTGAAATCGACGAGGCAGTGCGGCGACATGAAGGCGATCTTGGTCATAATGTCCCCCTCTCCCGCCGGGAGAGGGCCGGGGTGAGGGTAGTCCGAATTCGGGAGAGGGCAGGGTGAGGGCTTGTTCCCGCCGGGCTCGTTGTTACACACAAGTCAACGGGCGTTTGCGGTCCCGGAGGGACCATTGATAATTGCCCAGCAATTCATTGCTGGGGAAATGAGCGGCTTTCAGGAATTGGAGTCCGGAAGAGGGACGATTGGGAAGGCGGATGTCGTGCCCTTCACCATCCCGCGAACCCTTCGTCCTCCGGCCGCAACCAGCCCGATTCCGAGAGCCGCCGAATCAGCTCGCGCAAGGTACCTTAACTGGCCGGGGGAAAGATTCACGTTCAACGCGCCGCGTTTCGACCACGATCTCGCCGTCCGGGCCGATGACCGGCGGCGGATCGCCCTCGAACCAGGTGTATTCCTCCACGAACCTGCCCTGGCTGTCATCACGCGCGATCGTGCCCGCCACCATGCGCCGCGCGCATTCCATCTCGAAATCGACGAACTCCTCATCATCAGCCATTAACGTCTCCTAATAATAGTTCTGACCCCTTTTTTTGACCCAGAATCGACGAACTTGTCATCGTTAGTCATTGGCGATTCTTTACTCCGCAAATACTAGCCCCGTCCTCGTTTCGTGCTCCGTCCCCGTTTCGTGCTCCGGCGTTACTGCCGGTTCGTACTTTCCTTCGCTTTCGTAGCATCGCCGTCGGCGTTACCCTTGGCTCCGCGATCCATTACAACTCGAAAGCCGAGATCGAATATCCTAGCACCTTGCGGCTCAAATCCGCGCCACGCGGACCGTACAACGTCCGGCCGGTCATAGAACCCGCCGCCTCGATCTATGCGGTAGTCTCCACTCTCGGGCCCCTTCGGGTCATCCGTTGGGGATTTTTTGTAGTAATCCTCCGCGTACCAATCCGAGCACCACTCAGAGACATTTCCATGCATATCGTAAACGCCAAAGGCGTTCGGAGAGAATCGCCCGACGGGGGAAGTGAAGGCGTAACCATCGTTGGCCTTGATGGTCCAATCAGCAAACGACATCTTGGCTTTGAGCGCGGCATCTCCAGTGTTCCCAATGCGCACAGCGCCTCGGGGTCGTCTCCGCTTGAATACCGGGTCGTCGTCCGCGCACGACAGGCGTACTCCCACTCCGCCTCGGTGGGAAGCCGATAGTTCGCTTTCTCTTTTTCGCTAAGCCATTTGCAGAACACCATGGCGTCGTCCCAACTCACTAGCACGACGGGGTGATCGTCGTTTTGAGCGTAGCCCGGATTGCGCAAGAACGCGCCACTCTTGAACTGTATCATTTGTGCTTCATCGTCCCACCCGATAGCGCCGCCGGCAGCTCCCTCCGGTTCGGTTTTGTAGCGCACGGCCATTGCGAATTCCCGAAACTGTCCGCGTGTAACCGGAAAGGCCGCCATGTAAAACGGACGGGTGATTCGAACGCAGTGCCGTGCTTTCGGCGACAATTACTCTTCCCCTTGAACGACAATTCAAATTCCCGGTTGAGAACCAGAGGCGTGCGGCCCCCCCTTTTGTGAAGCGCAGCGCAGCGGAGCGAAACAAAAGGGGGGGCCGCACGCCGCCGCGGGTGGCCCTCGCCAATCTCAGGCCGCGTCGGGCGGCTTGGTTCGCTTGGCCTCGTCCAACCGGTAGCTCGGGATGTTCAACTCCAAGATCACGCTGTGATGCACCAGGCGGTCGATTGCCGCCGCTGTCGTCATCGGATCCTTGAAGATCGTCTCCCACTTCGAGAACGGCAGGTTGCTGGTCAGCATCACCGTGCCGCGCTCGTAGCGTTCCGCCAACAAGGTGAACAGCACCTCCATCTCCTCCCGGCTCTGCTGCACGTAGCCGATGTCGTCGATCAAGAGCACCTCGCACTTCGACATCTGCTTTAGCACCCGGTTGAGCTTCAGATCCCGTTTGGCCGCCAACAGTTCCTGAACCAGCAGGGCACACGACCATGAGACCACCTTCCGTCCGTTGCGAACCAATTCCTGGGCGATCGCCGATAACAGGTGCGTCTTTCCCGATCCGGTCTTGCCGAACAACAACAGGTTCTCGCGGCGGTCCACGAACGAGCCTTCCATGAGCGTCCGCACTTGGCGAGAGACCTTCGCCGGCAACCGCGCCAGGTCGAAGCTCGCCAGATCCTTCTCCAGCGGCAAACGGGAATCCCGCAGCAGCCGCTCGGTCCGCTTTGCCAAGCGGCCCTGGCATTCCCGCTCGGCCAGTTCCAACAGGTACTGCTCGTAGCTGGCCGTCTCCTGTAATGCCCGTCGGGCCAGTTCCTCAAAACACTCCCGAAACGTCGGCAAGTGCAGTTCCCGCAAGCAAGCCGCCAACTTCTCTTTCAAATCCCCCTTCGCACCCATCCCACACCTCCTTGTGCAGAAACAAGTCATCGAAATCCGACAAGTCCACTACTTCGACGGTCACTTCGGTGACCGCCGGAACTTCCTCGGCCCGCTGGACCAACGTTTCGACCGCGGCCCGGGTCGCGGGCTGGCCGCTGTTTAGAAGCGTTCGCAACGCCTCGTCCACGGCCGTCTCGCCGTGGCCTGCCGCCAGATAGAGAATCTGCAAATACTCCTTGTGACCGCGCTTGGGCTGCGCTTCCCGCAAGGCGTCGAAGGCCATGCGAAAGCGGCTCGTGGGAAACAGCTCTTCCCGGTAAACGTAGTTCTCAAAAGCCCCCGGTTTTCGCACCAACCAGTCGATAATGTGCCGGTAGTTGATGGCGTGTTTGTTCCGCCCGCGCAAACGCGGAAAGCGCTCCATCTCCTTCTGGGCGTACCAGACCTCGACATGCTCCACGTACAATCGCACCTCGACCCGCTCGCCAATCAAGCGGCTGGGAACCGAATAAACATTTCGGTCTACATGGACCAAACTCCCCGTATCCACGCGTACCGGGATTCGCTTGCAGCTCTCCCGTCGCCGATCCGGCAGAGGCCGAAGGCCAGGCAACTCTTCGTCCAGCCGCTTGCGACGGCCCGCATTGCGAACCGCCACCAGCTCTTTCAAGAATCGTCCATAGGCTTCACGGCTCTCGAAGTCCCGGTTGCCACGCAATAACAGGGCCTGCTCCACCGCTTCCTTGAAACGCCGATGCGATTGTTCGACATCTCCGTTCTCGTTCGGTTCCCGGGGCTGGATCTTCTCCATCTCCATCCCGTAGTAGCCCAACAGTCCCTTGTACCGCGCGGTGAACTCCTTCATGTCCGATCCGTTGTTGACCGCCAGGCTCATCCGATCCGTGCGGTGTCGTTCGGGCACGCCGCCCAATTCCCACAGGGCGTCTTGAAGTCCTTCGCCGAGGCTCTCGAAACTCTCGGAAAAACAGACCGTCACCGACTCCCAGTTCGAGTACGTCAGCACGAAGTGGTAAAGCAGATGGTCGAACGACTGCCCGCCAATGATCACGGCCAGGCTTTCCATGTGGGTGAAATCCGACGCACACAACCGTCCCGGATGATGCACTTGGCTGAAGAACACCTCCTTCGCCGGGCCGGCCGTCGCTCGCCAACGTTTCACGCCACGCTGAAAGCTGCGCAACTGCGTTTCGTCGAACTTCCCCGGGTATTTGATCTGCAGCGCTCCAAACAGCGTCTTGGCCTCCAGGCCAGGCGCCTCGTGCAGTTGCGCATGCACTTCCGGCCACACCTCGGCAAACAGGTCTGCCCGTGTCCGCCACGAGCGATCCGGCACAACTTCGCTGGGAAGCCGACCCAGCCGCCTATACTTCCTCGCCGTCTTCTCGTCCATGCTCGCCTTGTCTGCCGACTGAACCAGAGTCTTCCCTGACGACAACACCTGCCACAACCGCTTCACCTGCTCATCCGTGACCATTGCAAGTCCCCCTCCTACGGAGACTTGCAACAGTCTATCTGACCAGCCTCAACTGGCCTCAACCGGGAATTCTAATTGTCGTCAGACCGGAAAAGTAATTGTCGCTATAGAGTTGCTCAATCCAATCTTCCAAAATGCCCCCTTCCGTGATCGTGAAATAGTCCTTGCCAAAGGGGCGGCGGTGCGGCCTGCCGAACATGGGGTGGACTTCCGTATTGCCGAGGCCAATTGCTTTAAGTTTCGGCTTCGCAAGGGCATGGATCAACTCGATGGGTTTCGGGAAACGACCCACTTCCCAAATATGGAGGCCCAGCGTCAGGGAACTAATGCACCAAATGCGATTCGGGAACTCGTCGTAGAGCCTTTTCATCGCTTGTAGATGCTCAAGCGTCATCGTGACAAGGGGACGGGGCCGAGCATCCTCAAGCGGCGATTCGTAGTAGTAGCCCAGGACATTTTCCTTATTGTCGAAGTCGATAGCGTTGATCCTCGATTTGCTGCCTGTGTTAAGGGCAATCCAAAAGTCGGGCGGATAGCGTTTTGTATCCTTCAAGCCTTGAATCCTTTTCCATCGCTCGTAGTCCAGCATTTTGGCGATCAAGCCAGGGTAGCAGCCCTTAAAATACTCATCGCCGCTCTTCTTGCGGCCCTTCTGACAGATGAAACCGCCGCCGTAAGACCTGCGGACATGGAACGGGCTTTTCGGGAGGTACTTGACGAAGAGGTCGCAGTACCGCTGGAACTCATCGGGCCAGAACTGCTCAAGCGGCGTATGTTCCTCGTTGAGGATTTCCAGCCATTCATCATTTTCAGATGAAGAAATCGAATTATTGGATACTATATTATCATGTAGAGTAATCACTACGTCCTTTCTGACGCTGCCCAGCTTGTCCCGCTGGGCAGGGTCGTTTAATAGTTTAAGCTGTGAACCGCCAAAGCCCTACCACACGGGACGACCGAGGCGTGGGGCTGAAGGAGCCTATTCAACTTCACCTGCACATCTTGTCAACAATTCGCTTCTCTTTGCGGTCCAGGCTTGTGGGAACATAGGTCGCAACCCAACTTTGTATATGCTCCTCGCCCTTCGTTTCAAGCTCCTGGCGATCCAAGACGAAGGTTTCCACGTCCTGGTAGAAGCCGTCGTTCTCCGTCCACGAACTATCTCGGTATTCGACGTACACCCGCTTGGCGGTCTTCTTCACAATCCGATGCGGAGAACTACCGCAAGCGGAGGAATAGTCGCTTTCCCAATCGGTGTAGACGTACTCAACGTCCGCTGCATCGTTTGCCGCGTTCGTTGCGCGAGCTACTCGCCGCTTGACCGCTTCGCGGTGGTACGCTTGGCTGGCAAATCCCGCAGGCCATTGCTCTGAAACTGAGCTTCCACATTCTGCGGCAATGGAAGCCTTGGCTGCTGCCTCCGCTTCGATTGCTGTAGCGGCGATGCCCGATGCAATAAGCTGCCTATCGCACCACTCTCTCAAGTTCCTACAAGCCACCCAGAACCATTTGCCTTTTCCGATAGAACATCGGGCAAACTTTGGAGGGTCGAGCGGTGACTCCTGAGTCTCATAGCTATTCATCATTGCCCTCGTACTCTATCTCAAAGTCATCAACTCCCATTACGGGAAGGCCGAGTAGTTCGCCATCTCCTGAGAAGCCGTGTAAGGCTCCCGCGTTGTTGCCCTCGTCGTCGCACGCGACGTAGAAAAAATGCGCCGTTGTCCAACGTTATACTCACGCCACTATCGCTCCACCCGAACCGCTTGCACTCTTGGCGGGTCAGATAGCGAGCCTTGACGATCCGCCGATTGAGCAGTAGTTGGCGGGCTTCTTTATTCCAACGCTCGGTTAGTGTTGTCTTTGTCTTTTTCATTTCTCTCTCCCTATTTACATAATGTGTTCAATTCGGTTGTCACGCCTCCAGCGGCAACACGCCGCTTCGAGCAGTCCGATCCACATGCCAACCGATAACCTGGGGGTAGTGATTCATTCCCGCCTCATCAACCCAACCCCACGGGACGACCGATGGGCAGGGCTGAAGTGGCCTTGGTATCGTTACGGCGAAGCTGCAACCGCTCAGTCACTCTTTCCGAGATGCCAGTCGAGATAGAAGAAGACGTCGGAAATTGTCTTCTCTCGAAACTCGTAGTCGATTTCGTCGAGGGCAACAAAATATGGGTTATAGCCAAGCTCGTCCGTCGCAAACTGGATCAACCATTCCCTATGAATGTTGGCAACTTCGCAGTAAAGTTCTAAGGCACGCGACGGTTTCATTTCATGGCTCTCCACTGCTTTGACCAAGTGGTCCTGCAAAGCCTGCTGGTCATTCACAAGTCCAGCGGGCAGGTCGTCTAACGACCAAACCTTCTCTTCGCTTTCGTACATCTTCTTATCCTTTCAACTAATTTAGTATTTGCTCGGTTGTGATCTCCATGCGGCCACAAGCCGCTCGGAGCAAGATTCCGCTGCGCCAACCGCACGCAGGTCGTTGTTCAATAGGGCTGTAATTACCACCGCCCATAATTCGTCCGCACTCCAGGCGATTACGACGCCGTTGCCGTCGAGAAGTTCGCATCCACTCGATGCCACGCGGCGAAAAGTGAATCCGTCAATCATTGTCCACCGTCCGTTTCCAACCGAAGATTTCGAGCAACTCGCAGAGTTTGGCCCTATGCCACAGCACGCAAACCCATTGCGGGTTCTCAACGTCTCGCTTCAGTACGGCCATGCCCTCGTTCAATGCCCGCTTCGTGGCCTTACCATCGCTACTGCGGTAGCCGAGTTCTTTAAGTTCTCGACCTACCTGATGCGAGGTCCGTCCATAGATTTGTCCAATCATTTTCATATTTGCATATTTCTCCTCATTCATCTGTCCCCCTTACTTTGTTAGTGTCATCCAATTCAATGCCGAAGTAGGTCGCAACTCGTTGCAGATCGGCAGTCGTATAGATTCGCTTGCCTGCGACCCGAAGGTGAACGTCAGGTAGCAGCCCGTTTTCGTGTGCATACGCGATTCGATGCGAAGCAACCCCAAGCCGCCGTGCGCAATCTCGCAGTGATAAAAGTTCATCCATATAAAATCCTCCTCTACTTATATAGTGCTGCTGCTTCATTTCTTGTTGGTGGTCACCGAAAGAATCGGACGGCCCCGCTTCCGTTCGGGGCCATCCACATTTCCATCTACGTCGCCATGTCGGGCAATTCATAATTAAGCCAGAGGCACTCGGTCATGCGGGCCTTGGCATTTCCGCCTGCCGCGTTGTTCGGCAGATCGAATTCCGTCCGATGCCATTTCGGCGGCTGAAGCATGGCTTCATAAAGCGCGGACGGATAGCCACTGAGGATCACCTTGCCCTCAACCTCATTCAGGGTAGTGAGCAGGCGGCAATGGTCGTCCTCGTTCATCTCGTAGGCATAGGCGTCCGTCGAGGTCCGCGTGCTGTGGAGATAGGGCGGGTCGCAGTAGAGCAGGGTGTTCGGGCCGTCCTGGCTGCGGATCACATTGCAGGCGTGGTCGTTGAGGATCACCACCCGCTTCAGCCGCGCCGCGACTTCGGGCAGGCCGTCCACCGCGTTCATCCAGGCGGAAGCCTGCTCGTTCATGTTCCGCCGAAGCCGATTCCTAGTGAGGGTCGCAAAGTTTGTCATGTTCGCGGCCCTCGATTGGCGGCAGCGGACAAAGAAGCTGGCGGCCCGATCCACGTCATCGACGCCACGGCCAGCCGCATCCTCGAATTCGACCTGGGAAAAGGGAATCGCTTCCACTCTTCGCATGAATACCGCGAAACTTCCTTCGCCCTGAAGGACTCGCCAAAAGTTAGTCAAATCGCCGTGGAGATCGTTGACGACCTCGGAAACGCCATTGGGGTCTTTGGCGAGCAAGACGGCCCCACCACCCAGGAACGGTTCGACGTAATGCAGGTGCGGCGGCATCATCGCCACAATCTTCGGTGCAAGGTAGTGCTTGCCACCATGCCACTTCAGCGGCCCCGTTATCTTCGGATGCAATGTAGTCTTAGACATGATGTGCCTCCGAAATGCCGCTTTTCCGACAGCAGTGCTTGAACGTGCGTCCCGATCCGCAGGAGCAAGTGGCATTTCTGCCAACCCTGACCGACGAGCGAATGGGCAAAGCGACTCCCTGGCCCGTCAACGCGGCGTAGTGTTTCCACGCCAGCTTGACCAAGGGCTTGGCTTCTTCCAAATGGTCGCTAGCGGCCTTGCAGAAATAGTTGGTGGCTTCAGCCGTGGGAACTACCCGCACCACGTCGGGAAACGTGCCGTTCGTCCAAATGAACTCAGGCGGGTTGTCCTTGCGCTTCCATTCGATACGGTCAGTACCGAGTGTCACAATCGAGGCTGCGTCAGTCTCTTTTACGTCGGAGAATTGAATTCCTCGTTCTACAAGCCGCCTATAGTGGCGACTTGAAAGGTCCACAAACTCGGCCATCTTGCCGTCGCTGCCAGGGGCCGCAAACCAGCAATGGAATTCGCCTCGCTCAAATCCAAACTGTCCTGGCTCAATAGCTACGGCACCGTTAGGCGGATCGGCCACGATGTACAGCGACCCCGACTGAAGCACGTATTCCCGCTTCATGAGCGAGCAGGCCAACACCCAGCCTGCCAGTGCGTAGTGGAAGCAGCGACCGCAGCCGTCCGAGTTCGTGAACTCGCAAACGGCCCGATGGACTGCCACGGCAATGTTCTTCTTGACGCTGTGGCTGTTGCTCTGCGTATCACAAGTTATCATCTTATGCATGACAACTCTCCCACGTGCCGAACGACTTGATTCCGAAAACGATGTAGGGCGGCAGATCACTCCCATAATAGGCTTTGGAAAGAATCCATCCGTCTTTATCACGGTCCACCGCTACGGACATATTGAGTTCGTCGTACTCGACCATCGGGCCTTTGGTCTTGTCGGGCCGCACATAATGCGCTCCGTCGTGGCTATCGCCATTCGCACCCAGAAACTTGTCGTAAGCCCTTTTGGCATCTCGCACTGTCTTGTAGGTCTTCATGTGTTTTGTCCTTTCATCTTTTGTAAAACACCGTTTTGGCTTCTCATCGTGACCACCACGACACACGCCTCTGAAAACAGGTGATGGCTAAGGCCGCTTTGCGATGGCTGGCGAAAAAAGTTTTCGGAATCGCCGCAAAGCCGTGCTGCTGCCAGAGTTTGGCGACGGCGATTACAACGATGGCTGTGATGGCTGGCGATGGTTGAGAGGCGTCAGCCATCAACGCCAAGGATTCACGGCCAAGAAGAGGGGCTTATCTCGCCTCACCGAAGGAATAATTGCCGTCGTCGTCGCGGAGAAGGTGGCGGGTCGTGAACGCGGCCAAATAGTCGTCGCCGTTGCGTTCAAAAACCTTGGTTTTGTCGGTCATATCAATGAAACCACGGAGTTCGCGGGCAAGATCGGCCATCGTGTGCCGCAGCTTATTCATGGCATTGTTGGCGACGGTAAGCTGTTGGTCGCGAGCGAAATCCTCGGGGATGTCACCTTTCTTTAAGTAGCCGAGCCGCTGCACCAATTCGGCTTTGGCCGCCGTTTTTCCATCGCGGGATACGGCAAGGCATTCCAATACTTTCGGCCAGCGGTCCCCGACGAGCAGAATTTCGATGGCATCCATGAGCCGAAGTCGTTGGCCGAGTTCGGGGCATTTTGGAAAGGCGTAATACTTACCGACACCAATGCCGATCCCCAAGTCGGCCCAGCGGTCAGTTTCGATCTTGCCGTGCGGGCGGTCGCTTACCAAA
Source organism: uncultured Planctomycetia bacterium (assembly GCA_963707295.1). GTDB lineage: Bacteria > Planctomycetota > Planctomycetia > Pirellulales > Thermoguttaceae > JANXQG01. The sequence continues at coordinate 162,452 of CAVPPL010000004.1, read as the reverse complement.
GTCTGCACAGAAGCAGCATTAGGTACATCCTGCGCGACGGCATCGGGTTCGTCGTCGCCAAGTGCCGCCCGTTGCCACTCCTCAAGATGACCACGAACGGTAGCCCGAAGATTGGAAATTGCAAGGCGGGCCGCTTCAAGATTGGTAATCGTCGGGGCGGGAGCGTCGTTGTTCTCAAGCGCCAAGAACTCCAAGACCGAAAAGGTAAAACCCACGGCCAAGGTTGCCACGGCCAACCCTTCATCGGGGTGCGTGCCGAGAAAGTTCAGCACCGCGCCCAACTTGTCCTCGACTCCCATAAGCGTGGTGCCAGGCCGCCGAATAGGATAATTCAGGATCGGCTTGGGATCGAGGTTGTGCCGCCAAATTGCCAACGGGTCGCTTGGAAGGATGGTGTCAGGCAGCATAGGTCTTCTTTCACCGAGGGCAAAGACAACTGAAAACGAAAAGCCCCAACTGCTACGAGCCGATGAGGCTTTCGTGACACCAACCTATTTCTTATTGGTAAGTCTTCTTTTCTCAGCAACTATTGCCGTATTGATTATTTCGCCTATTGCGGGTACTAAACGCGGCATCCATGTACCAGGAGGAGTGTAGGAAGCGTTCGCGGCATAAACCACCAATACCTCAGTAAGTGCTTGGAGCAACTCCTCGTATGTGGTGCTGTCAGGGATTGCCGCGTTAATGGCTTTTCCAATTGCGTCGATCTTATTCCTGTCCATTTCCATTTCCTTTCAGCCGCCCCTTCCACATAGGCATCGTCGCGGGGCGCATGGACGATGCCCAGAATCAGCAAATCTGCTTCTCAATTTCGGCAGCGACGTCTCGTATATGTTTTTGCAGCCGCTTGCACTTACTTTTTGCACTTTTTGTCAATTGTGGGCAGTTTCCTTTCAAGCTCGGCCAGAAACTTCGCTGCATCCTCGACAAAGGCTTTCTGCCTGCGGAGCTTGTCGTTGATCCGCTCCTCCTGTTCGGCCTCGATAATTTCCATTACCTGCTGTTTTGCCGCTAGCACGCGGGCGCGGTCTTTTTCCGTGAGAGCGGCTTTCGCGGCAATCTCCTTTTCCACGGCAATGAGTTGCTGGGCGGCATGGGCAAAAGCGCTCATTTCTGAAACAGCCAATTCGGATTCAGTTTTCACCACGGTATCGGCATCGGTGTTCACCGACGCCGTTTTATGGGAGGCGGGAACAGCATGATCGTCGGCAATTGTGCGTTCGGCGTCGGGTACTGCGGCGACCGCATGACGGTCGGCCCTTTCGTTGTCGGTCTCCTGTTCAACACGCTCGAACAAGTCCTGCCCAAGCCACTTCCATCCCGACTGCTCCAACTCCACGACGAGGGCCATCCACAATCGTTTGCGACGGCGTTCCAGCGTTTGTTTTACAGGCAATTCTTCAGGCAGAATCTTGCCAATCAGCAGCCGTACTCGTTTGGGTGAGTGCCATTCCAGCATTTCGCGCTGCTCACCGTTGACGACCAACTTGGCAATCGCCTCGGCCAGCGGCTTCACATCGAGGCGGGGTTGCAGCGGCTCAAGCTGGCCCACTTTTTCGAGCGTGGCGGTCGCGTCCTCCTTTCCTTCCAGGTAGACCAGTTTGAACGTATCGTTGCCCACCCCTTCGATAGTGCCGATAACTTCCTTGCCCTCTGCCGTGGCTACGCTTACGAAAACCAGGGCATCGGGTCGCAGGACTTCAAGCCTTTCGATCACTTCCTTGACGGTCATTGTTGTCATGATTAACTTCCCGAAATCGCGTTTTGAATAAATGAATTGCGAAACACTAGATACAATAGGTGCGACGGGATTTGAACCCGCATTCGGCATCACTACACCCCACGGCGAAAAACATTATTGAAAAAACGCTTTGGGTAGCAGTTTGGCCTCTCAGACTGAGCAGCCTTGGGCATTATCCATTTATGCTACGCACCCAATTCGATCCTCCTACTGCGCGACCACGGTTACGGAATCGCCGTCTTTGCAGCCCCCCGCACGCAATGCCACCGCCAGTCCGTCGGGCATTCCATCCGCGCCAACTGTGACGGTGTAGGCCGCCTTCAACGTGCCGTGCGCCCAGAGCCATCCCACAACCTGCTCTGCGGCCTGATCGACCAACTCCGCCGACAAGTCATACAAATCAACATTCATTTTTCTCTTCCTTTCCTTCGCCCCATTGTTTTGTGGGCATCGTCGGCGGGGCGGGCCGACGCTGCGCGCTACAAGTTCACGATTTGCCGTTGCCCTTATTGAACTCGGCAACCATTTTTTCCAAGTTGTCTTCATTGACCTCATATTCGACGGTGACGGTTTCCTTGTACGCCTCGATTGCGAAGTCCGAAAGGGCGTCAGGAAAACTATCGTTTGGACTGTCATCGCACGGTTCGACATAGTATTCTGCCGCTTCGTAAGGTTCGCGGGTCTCAGTGACGTATCCTTCGTACAGCTTGTCGTCCAAGTGGACGGAGAATTCCGCCCAATGGCCGCCAACGGCTGGCCCGAAATCGACAAACGCAAAATCTTCAATCTTCATTCTTGGAACTCCCAAAAAGAATGGTAGTAGTGCTACACTGCCGCAGAACATCTACGACAGGTGCGGTTCCGTAAAGGCACCGCTTGTAGCTCACTTCCAAGTCGTGTCGCCGTATCAAAGTCCGCCTGCAAGGAGGCGGAAGGCAACACCGTGGGGGAGGCGAGCATGGCCGCTCCGATTTGCGTCGGAGCAGCCTCAACAGGAGTTCAATCTAACATGGCTCCAAGGAAATGCAAGGGGACTTTTTCAGGGAGCCGCGTTTTTCTTCGCGCTGTGTCGAGTCGATCCTCAAAGTCGATCTTCATTTTCCAAAATGGCCTCAATTCTAAATGAACAAACACAAATCAAAAACTATAAACAGTACGATCAAAAGCAAATCCGTTTTTATTTGCGTCCCGATTAAACGGCTTTAGTTTGTAGCCCGACCGCGAACGCAAGAAGTCGTGGTGCGGTAAGGACTTATATTGATTGGCTTTGACGGCGGCAGCAGAAAATGCGTATTTCAGTTTCATAAATGAATCATGAAGCTGTATTCCTGCTGCGTAAATAAAGTAGAACAGCCAGTTCTAAAAGAGTCGTTCTTTCGACCGTTTCTCTTTATTTGGCCGCTCCCAATCGCTCCTGCCCCGCAAGCACCGCCTGTTCATCAACGTCACACGAAATGCAACGCCGAGATATATTTCGGCACGCAACCGCCGTCGTGAACCCGCCCCCACAAGGATCGACGACGAGATCACCTGGATTGGAAAAGGTCCGTACCAGCATTTCGACTTCCCCAAGGGGCTGCTGCTGAGGATGCCAGTCCTTTTCCTTGGAAACGACGCGAGAAACATCAGGCCACCGTCCCGTTATTCGCCAGTCTCCCTTTGAGAAAATCAAGATCGGCTTCCAATGGTTGCTGGCGTGAAGCTGGTGGACGGGTGGCGAGTCCCCCTCCCACACCGAAGCTATTGCCGAGCGCCAAGTCAAGTGCTTGCCGAGCATCCCCATTACTTTGTCCAAATAATACTGTCCTGTCATGACGGCGCAGACGCCACCTTCCACCAACATTCTTTTGGCCATCGCTGCCAAATCAGCGACTTGCTCCACGAATCCGCCGTCATAGGGAATGTCGGCGTAGAAGAAATTGACGGATGCAGGAGGAATCGCAGCAACTTTTTCAAGGTCTTGAAACGGGCAATGGTAAGTACGAATTGAATCGTCGGGCAGGGGAATGATGGGTGTGCCCTCCCGCTCGGCCTTCCTGTCGTTTCTGCGGGCGTGACGGATGGCGGTGGTGGCGTCCATCATCTTGCCGTTGGCGGGCAACTTCTTAATAGCCTTCAATGCCTTGTCCAATTCCTTATCGCTGTTGACAACGACGCGGGCATAATTCCTCGGACGGCTCTTTCCATCCTTGCCGCGAAAGGTGGTCAACTTTGGAATCTGCAAAGTTGCCTCCAACCGCACCCGAACCTTAGTGACAGTAATCTTCGCCATGCCGCCGATCATTTCGGCCAGCCAGTTGTCGTTGATCGTCGGGTCGAGCTTCAAGTAAGCCGCGACGAGGGCGCACTTCTGTTTTTGATTCAGTTGCCGCCGTTTGGCATTGGCTGTGACGGCAAGTTCCAACTTCTCTTCGTCGGAATCAAATCGTCGAACTTCCCGATGGCAGAACATGCCAAGCTCATCGCAAGCCTTCTGGCGGTGCCAACCGTCGATGATACTGCCCTCGCCATCCACAATGATCGGAATGTCCACGCCACGGTCGGCTATCGAGGTCTTCAAAGCCTCGTACTCGGCAGGCGTGAGGTCGGGGAACAGGTTGTATTTGGACTTGGCGATCATGAGGCCCTCCGTTCCTGCTTGGAGAGCCGCTCAATCGACTTGCGGTAGTACCGCTTGTCCTTTTCGATCCCAATGAACTTCCTGCCAAGGCGCAGAGATGCTTCGCCCACCGTCGATGCACCTGCGAACGGATCAAGGATCGTGTCTCCTGGTCGAGTGATGTAGCGAATCCACCAATCGCACAACGTAACGGGTGTCCCTGCACTGTGGCCGCTGCGTCCGTTGGTGTTGGGAAGCTGAATCAAGTTGAAAGGAGTCGCGCCACCGCGTTCAGCAGCAGTCCGCAACGCACGACCCCAGCGGATCGACAGGCCGCTAGGTGAATAGCGAAGCGTATCGTCGGCACCACGACCATTTTCCAATGCCAGCCGCGTCGATTTCCCCAAGGGCTTCAGCACGGCATCCTGATTGCGGTAGGCGTTAAGTGGCCCCAACCAAACGCACGTCTTGACGGCGGGCCGCATCAGACCGTATTTGCGATTGCAGTGGGCCGTGGGCGGCATCGAGGGATTGAACCAATAAACGTCTTGGATAACGTTCCATTCCTTGCAGACCCACGAAAGAAAATCCCACAGCCAGGGCCGCATCGAGCCAATATGCTCGGAGTTGGGTTGGAGAACGATTACTGCCGATCCCGTGGGCATTAGGACTCTTTTCAATTCACGCACTACGGGCTGCATGAGGTCGAACCATTCAGCTTCCGTCCAAGTCCCGTAATCCCGCTCGATGTGCGGATATGGCGGATCAAGGATGGCGGCGTGAATGCTCGCATTAGCAAGCGTGGGGAGAATGTCTCGACAATCGGCGTGATGGAGTGTCCAATTTGTCACGATGCCCTCCGATCCTGTTCGGAGAGGGCCGCCTCGATACGAGCAAGTGCCGTCAAGAAATGCTTGTGGTCTTGCTCAATTCCGATGAAGGGAATTCCTGCCTTGATGCAGGCCAAAGCGCACGGCGCTGACCCCATGTACGGGTCAACGACGACCTGCATCGGCTTGATCTTCGCCCGCTGCAAGACCCAATCGAAAAGCGCAACAGGTTTCTGGGTTGGGTGGAGCGTCTTTTGCCGCTGCTCGCTTTCGCGGTCCATTCCACGCCAGGTGTGCTTGAACAAATAAGTTCCGACGCCACCCTTCATCCAGGCCAATTCACAATCGGACATGAACTTGCCAAGCACGCTGTCGCGATTCTTCTGCCAAACGAGTGTGGTCCCAGAAGGCAAGTGACGAGCGAAGAATTGATAGCCCCACAGCACGACTTTCGGAAACTGCAACCAGGGCGACGGGTCGAAGGGCTTGTCATCCCCAATGATGCCGCCCCAGAAACGGCTTTGTCGTGACCGCCCTACGAAATTACTGCTCGGACGTTTTCCGCCCGACAGACGAGTGTAGTCCCCACCGTTTTTGATGCCGTAGGGCGGATCGGTAATGATCGCGGCGTCGGACGGCAGCAAGGGCAGGATTTCAAGGCAGTCATTATTGAAGAGAATAACATTACGTGCCTTGAAATCGGGGCGAAGGCGGGTGCGAATCATTGCGCACCTCCTTGGCCGTTGCGCAATTCAGCGAACACAATGTCTTGCGGCAGGAGTTTCCAGCACAGCCAGAACGAATTGAAGTTGGTATTCGTCTTCCTTCCGTCGGCGTCAATGTAGTGAACGCGCCGATTTGGGATCAGGAGTTGGAGACCATGCTGTGCGAACAGCGGATAGCGTTCGAGGCCGACCAGTGTATCTGCGGGGAGCAGCATGGCGAACGGCTTGCCGATGGAATATGCCCGTTCAAGAAAGGCGTCCTTTTTCGAGAACGGCGGATTCGTAACGAGGACGTTGGCGTCAAAGGACTCGGTCAGAAAATCCGAGTCGCGATCGCCCACGACCGAATGCCCGTGCGATTGAAGGCAGCGCGCCATGTGGCCGAGGCCCCAGGCAAACTCCCAAACTTTGCCCTTGGGCAGATAAGGTAGGAGAATCGCCGTCGCATTGTCGGGCGTGTAGTATTCGTCGCTGAGATTCTCCTTGGCGAACCGAGGGAGCAATGAAAAATCGACCTTCTGTTCATCAGCCTCGTCATACCGTTCCCCATTTTCGGCCTCGTCGGCAGCGTCTTCGTGAGAATCGTTGGTCTTGCTATCGTCGGCATGATCGTCCTTCGTCGGGCCGACCTTCTTCTTGTTGCCCTTTTCAGCGGCCTTCTCTTCCTTTGCGTCGTTGTCATCGTCGGCAGGAACTTCGGGTTGCGTCACGATGCCGAAGTGCAAGTACGCTTCGGTAATGGTGAACAACGCGACCTTCTCCTCGCGCTCGGCACGGCGGTACAACTCCGTCGCCCGCCACGCGGTCGCTTCCGCGATGCCCAAATCGTTGAGGAACTTCGCCCACTGGCGGCGCTTCTTCAAGTTCGGCTTCAGAATGGCGAGGGCGACACCCAGACGGTAGACATGGACCGCCGCCTTCTTTTCCGCCGCTAGAAGTTCCTTGCGTTGGTAGCGAGCGCATTGGACAAGCTGTTTCTCAGACAAAGACGCATGGGGTAATCCTTGCACACTGAAAGGTTTCTTGCCGCCGTTGGGGGACGACTTCGGCGCGGGCCGCGTGGCCTTGCCGTTATTGGTTTTCAGTTTCGCATCGTTCTTTACTTTCATGAGATTGCTCCCGCGTTGCCGCAAAGCTCGGCACCGAATTGGCACCGAAGGAACCTTTGGGCTTCGCAGGAAATAGCCGCTCAGGACTTGTATCAGTGGATACAAAGCGTGTATTGAGGACGCACTCTGCGATGGGCAAGCACTTGGCATAGCGCAAGTGGCGATAAGAGCGCGGTAAGCGGACCAGGTGGGGAAACACTGAAGTCCAAAAGGAAAAGGCCCATCGGTTTCAAGACGATGGGCCTTGTACGTTCAGCAACCTAACGGACGTTTATGCGTCTAACCATCATGTTCCGTCTCGATGTCATCAGGAGTATCGAGGTTCTGGACCACGCCGCAGGTTTCGCAAATATCGCTGCAAAGATGCCGCAAATCATTGCGCAGGGCCAACCACTCACGGCCCCATTCTTCTCGCAGATCGTCACTGCTGGGCCTCAAGTCGCGCCAGTGGTTGCCGAACTCCGCCTCAAAATCGCGGATGGCCTCGTACACAGATTCAAACGGACACTGTTCGGCCCAAGAGAACTCCAACTCGCCTTGCCATTGGGTGAAGTAGGTGATTGCCACCACGACATCCTCATCGGAGGCAGGGATGCCGTAAACGGCAATCGAGAACCAGCGGTTGCGTTCTCTTCCCGACACGATCTTGGAATTGCAGTCGGCGAGCAATTCTCCATCGAATTGCAATGGAGGTTTTCCTGTTCGCTTTACTTTCATCGAACTATCCTTTATCATCCCAAGGAAATTGACCTTTTGCCCATGTGGGATGCCACAGGCAGAAGGGGTAAAAACTTGGTAAGACTACGGACGACGAAACACGGGGTTCGCCTGCAACTTCGCCCAGGTGTCGGGCGTCACATCTACGAAGACCTCATGCAAGTCGTCAGCCTGCGGCCCGATCAGGAGCATGAGCCTGATGTTCTTCAGGCCCTCGCCCGACTTGTGGTTCCAGGCGTGGATAATTGGAAAGTTCAGGTTGGTGGGGAGTTCGGCGATCTTTTCCGCGACCAAGTTTCGGGAAAAGTCGCGCCTGATCGACTCGTCGTTAGCCTCCACAAGCTGACGCTGGGTGAGGTAAGGAATCTTGCTCGCATCGAGCGGAATCGGGACGAGATCGTACTGGGGCAGCATATTTGGCCTCCTTCAGAACTGGGTTCTGGTTTCTTGGGCGCGACGTTGCGCCGATCGAGGTCAAAAGCCGCACAGGACTCGTAGCGACGGATACAGCACGTGTATTTGCGTTGGCGTCGTGGGCAAGGCGGCTTGTGCGATGGAGAAGGAAATGGCTAAAATTGCCGCTGTATTCCTTGGAGCCGAACGATGACTGATCCAACTCGACCTGCACTTGAAGCCCTGCGACGGGAATTCCTGCGGGCGTCTTCGATGTACCCGCCTCTCTACCATCAGCGATTGGTGGACCTCTATGAAGAGAACGCAGAGACCGTGGATGCGTGGCGGGCCTTTGCCGCCGCCAATACATCCACGGACTGGCAGGCGTGGCACGGCCCCGTGTTCGGCCTAGACGCTTGGCTCGGTCGGTTCTACGGGAACGAGGCGGGCCTGACTGAATTCAAGCAGTTGGCCGACGGCCTCTATTCGGTGATCCGCCAGATTGATCGTCGCTGGGATGCGGAGAGTGAGGAGGGCAAATGGGGTGGTAGTGTTGGTTCACGCGCAAGTGGTTTCGAGGTATGCCTTGATTTGCTGCACACAATCGCTATCTGCTGGCCGACCCAGATTATTCGATCCAAGGAGACTCGCTGGGGCTTGTGGGAGGAACATGAGCGGGCGAAAAATGCCATAGGAGCGAAATATGCGGATGACGAAGAGCTGGCAAGCGAAGACCTTGAAAAGCTCAACGACCTCGATGCGTTAGAAGAAAGCATAGCGACGGGTGAAAGCGGCGCAGCATTCATGGTGCATCCGTGGGTAGGCACCATCCAGACCAACCTTTTCTCGGCCTTCGTCTCGCTGATCGACATGATCTTAGATGATGACAATGCCTTCTTCATTTCGGACGAGCATTTCTCCGAACCCGATTATCCCAGGCTCGGGCAAGGCAAACTGATTGCGGAAGAGGTTACTTCTAATCCTCAATACGAGGCAAAGTCCGCCGAATCCGAAGGCGATTACCTCTTTGCCTTCGATGCTCGACGACGGCAGTGGCATATTCGATTTCGATGGGGAAAAGGCCCTGCTGATGTAGAGGAGGACTGGATAGAGCGGCACAAGGTTAGGGTAGGCCAAAGGGAGGTAAGCGAGTACGTGGCTTTCATGCTGGAACGGTCACACCAACCACCGATTCCTTGCACGAAGGTGTTCCACACCTTTGGCCCGACTGAGTTGCGGTCAGCAGTGAGTCGTAGCAAGTTTCAGCCAGAAGCATCTTTTCAGCGCGAATCGCGGCAAGGCAAAGACGACCCTGACAAGCGAGAGTGGGCGAACGTCTGGCGTAAAATCAATGACCGCAAAGAAGCTCTCACGGAGGCGAGGGCGAATAGCGATGAGGCAGAAGAAGCCAAGGTCGAGGAGGAACTGAAATACCTTTACGAGAGCTTGAATGAATACAATCGAGCAGGAACGTTGAAAGAAAAACTGAGCGTCCCAGAATTAAACGCAGCAAATCGCGTTCGGAATGCTATCGACCGCTTCAAGAAAATGCTGTCACCCAAGGGCAAGCATCCCCTTCCCCATCTTTACGAGCATTTGAAGGTGATGGAGGTATGGCGGGGAGTCTGTTTTTACATGCCGCCACTATCTCTTCCGCCGTGGAAGGTCGTTTGGCCGTCTAGGGCGGAATAATGCTCGCATCCTGCGGCACTGCCTTGCGCCGCTGCGACCTCGATACACGCGATGTAGCCGCTGATACTAGCCGTGCGCGGCTATCTCCTGCGGAGCCTTATGGCTCTTTCGGTGCCAATCGGCCCCGAACCCTGCCCGCAATGCGGGAGAACTCTCATGATCGCGCCAATCAACGATCCGCTTGCCGAACTTCAACGCCGCCTCGCCGTCGTCCGTGCCAGAGTCTTGGCTGTCGCCCACCGCCATGCCAATGGCTTCTACCTTTTCGGAAGGGCAGGGACGAGCAAGACCTACACCATCAGAACGACGCTTGCTGAATTCGGCAAGCCGTACCACTACCACAGCGGCCATTTGACACCAATGGGCCTATTCGACCTCCTTGGCGAACAGCACGACCGCACCATCGTCCTCGATGACGTTTCGGAACTTCTGAATCAGAAGATCGCCCTGCAAATCATGCTGGCCGCATTGGGCAATCAGCCCACGGACGCGGACACCCGCATCGTCAAATACCGCAGGCAGGGCATTGAGGAAACTGTGCGATTCACGGGCGGCATCATCCTGGTATCCAATCTTGAAATTCACTCTGCACCCTTGCTCCAAGCCCTCAAGAGCCGTGTCCACTATCTCAAGTACGATCCCAGCGACGAGCAGATCGAAGCCCTGATGCTGGATGTCGCTTCCAAGGGCTGGTCTCAGGGCCGTCGCCGCATGACTCCCGATGAGTGTCGTGAAGTGGCCGACTTCGTGATTCCTGAAAGCCGCCGACTCGGCGTTCGGCTTGATATGCGGCTTCTGGTAGACAAGGCGTTCCCCGACTACGTTCTTAACCGCAACGGATTCACGCAAGTTCATTGGAAGGACTTGGTGACTACGACCTTGGAAGCACAGCTTGTGGCACTGCGGCACACGCCCGCCGTCAAGCAGAGCCGTAAGGACACGAAAGAGGAGGAGCATCGGATCATCAGGGAGATCATTTCTCAATTCTCGGATGCCAAGGATCGGGTGGCTGAATGGACCAAACGGACAGGCAAATCGTACAAAGCGTTTCGCCGCCGCAGTGCAGAACTCGGGGTTTGACCAATTGACAGATTTGGAAACGTGTCAAAGTGTCAAAGTGTCAGCGGCGTCGGTGGCGGTCATGATCGGACGGGCGGCGATCAGGCGAGGAGGAGGGACGAGCCAAGGAGAGGGCGGAATCAGGCGGGGCGATGGAAGGCTTGTTGAATCCTCCTTTTTGCGCTCCTGTAAGCGACTGCCTTTTTGCCTGCGCCCGCATCAGTTTTGGAATCTCGAAAGTTGCCTCGATCCTTTCAGCCTGAAACCTTTCCTGCTGCGACGGAGGGGTTCAGACAGTATCAAAAGTCTCAGTCCCAAAAGAACCCTACACACCCACCACGCCCGCCACGGTCGTTCTTGGCAGCGGGCAGGGGCTTGCGATGGAAGATACTTCGGGGTAGGTTCAGCTTGCGATTCGGCCTCATTCGCAGCGAAAATCTCGCAATTATTGCCTGTTTTCGCATGGCGGGATGCAGGAGTCGCTTCCGCAAGCCCCAAGAAAAATGTATCTGGTATTTGACAACGCCCTGCCCGAATTGCTGGAGCGTTTTTCGGTAGGCGCGGTTTACGTTTCGCCGGTGATGTTCGACGCGCCGAACGGGGCGGTCCGTTATCTCTCTCAGAGTATCGAGCGGGCAAAAGTGCCGATTCGCGTGATCGCGTCGGGCGACCGGCTTTCCGGCGGGCCGGGCTGCGTGCTGGAAATACTCCATCCGCCGCCGCACGGATTGCCGTCGACCACAAACGCGAACTGCATCGTGATTTCGGTGGAATATGCCGGACGGCGAGTGTTGTTGCCGGCCGATCTTCAGTCGCCCGGTTTGGATGACGTGCTGGCCGAGAGCCCGCTGCACTGCGATGTTCTTCTGGTGCCGCATCACGGCAGCAAGTCCAGCCTGCCGGCAAAGCTCGCCGCCTGGAGCACTCCCGCCTGGGCGGTATTCAGTGCCGACCACCGCTACGATACCGCGAGCGTCGAGGCGATCTACGCCCGCCGCGGCCGCGTCTTGCACACGGCGGACACGGGCGCGGTGACGGTGCGTATCGACGAAAGCGGCCTGCGGGTGGAGACGTTCATCGCGCATTGAAGTCTTCATGGCTAACGGTATCATCGCGCGCCGAATTGCACAAAACTGCACAGAATTGCACACTTCTTCAACTGAGGCATCGAAGCCCGAAGCGCAAGCGAGCGGGGGCAGCGAGCAGGCAGCCGAAGCCGCCTCGGCAGGCGGCCAAATTGCGCGCGAAAAATGTTTTGCGCGGTGATCGCGATGTTTCTCGGAAAATGGCCATGTGTTTAAGGTGAAACTGATTAAACAAAGGATTGGGGAGATTTGGAAATCGTTTGGGAATCGCTTGGCAGCGTTTGGGGGCGCTTGGGAATAAATGGCAACGCTTGGGATAGCTTGGAAATCGCTTGGGAAACGCTGGGCGGACGACGAAATACGCGCATCGCACGAAATCTCCTATCGCAAGCGGCCATTTCAATTCCCTTTTTTTGTGCGTTCTTTGCGCTCTTTCGCGGCTAGCTTTGGCTGATTTAATTGCCACAAAGACCCACAAAGAACACAAAGTCCGGATGGGGCGCGGACGAAGTCCCGGCGGGCCAAAATTTGATCGGTTTCCAATCGGCCCAAGACACTTACGCTCATAACTCATTTCTCGCTGCCGACGACGGATGGGAACACTAATCGCCGCTCATCACGACTAATCCGCTAACATTAGTGTGTATTAGTGATAATTAGTGTTCCCAGCATTCATAACCGGCCTTCGCGGCCGTAGTTTGTTTCTTTTTCCAAAACATCGCGAATTCGGCTGTTTTCTCGGGGTGTTGCGGCGCAGGACCGGAGTAGAACGGCAGCAGGATGCGGGTACGACGCCAGTAGAACGCCGGCAGGATTCGAGTAGAAGCCGAGTAGGAATACGTCTTTCGGCCATGTGTTTTTCCGGCGATTGAGCAAATGGAGGGGGCAAGAGCGGCGAGCACGGAGCGATGAGCAATGAGCGGCGAGCATAATGGCGCGGGCCGGCGAATCGCGAGCATTTTTCTGCCACCATCTTTCTGCCTATTCCCTCCTGGCTTTGCGAGCTTCGCGTCTTTGCGTGAAATCCCATCCGGGCCGCTGCTCACTGCCCACCACCCACTTCCCACCTCTGCTGCCCTGGTTTTTCCGCCAATATAGCACAGTTCTTATTACGTGTCAACAGTTGCAATGAAATGGCGGGACAAAACGTCTCTAAAGCCTTGCGCCGCTGCCACTTGCGGCGCCGACCGTGCGCTCGATTATCTCCCCTCCGCGCGGGTGGCCGCGCAAACGGCGGCGACGTAAACTGTTGTGCAGTAACGGTTTGGAAATCGAGACTGCGAAGCTCCCTGTCCGTCAACCAATACCCGCGCACGTCGATTATCAGCGCAGGCGATTTTTCCGCTCGCTTTTGCCATGCTTTTAATCCGTGGCGAATTGACAAACCGCTCGCGCACGACGCCAAAGGCGAAAAATTGCTTGACAAGAATTCCAACGGGCGTACAACTATCGGGTAGCGACTTTTGGTGTGTTCTCGATCGGTTCGCTCGCGTGCGATCCTGATGACGCGCGTCGGGCGGCATATAGGGCAAAGGGAGCTGCCATGCTGAATCCGATAAACCTTGTCGGCCGTTTTCTGGGACTTGGGGGGGGGGGAGAAAGATGGGAAGATTGCCCGCAAGTCTCCTTCAATGAGCACAACGGGTAACGCCCAGTGCAAACCCGACTCGGCGGCCGCCGCGGAATGGCTGGCGGCGGGGAAGAAGCTGAACGTTCGGGCCGCCGGGGAGCGGCCGAGGATGCTCTTCGTCAACCGTGCCATATCCGCCTGGGGCCATTTTCGCGGGTGGCGACGTAGGGCGACTCCGTCGGCCCGCAACGACAAGCGCAGCGGATTCTGGGGCCGCCGCCGCGCCGGCCGCGCGTTCCTGTCGCGGGCAAAATCGCGGGTCCGCGATTACCGCGCCCAGCGGCGGCTCGCGCTAGAAAGCCTGGAGACGCGCCAGATGCTCAGCGTAACCGTGGTCCCGTCGCTTACCGCCAGCGCGGATCGCGTGACGGCGGACGCTTCCACTTCAGTGGAGTTCAGTGCGACGATGCCCGGAAACGCCACAGGCAACGTGACTTTCGAGGACAATGGCAGCGCGTTTGCAAGCGACGTGACGCTTACCGCCGACAGCGGCTCGGCACTGGCGTTCGACGGCAGCACGGCCTACGTCGATTTCGGCAACCACCCCTGGCAGAACCTGGGCGACCAGGCGAGCGTGTCCGCATGGGTCAAAATCGACGGCGAGGGCGAGGGCAACGGCATCACTTTCATCAAGCAGAATGCCAGCGGCACGACAGGGGCGTCCTACGGGCTGGTCTATCTGGTGGGCAGCGGCAAGATCAGCTTCTCCTTGGCCACGACGGTCGAACCCTGGACCGACTATCCCTCTACTACGACGCTGACGACGGGAGTTTGGTACCACGTCGTCGGCGTCTACGACGGGTCGAATGTGAAGGTCTACTTAAACGGCTCATTGGATGCGACCTACAGCGTGACGGGCAGCTTACTCGATGCCACGGGGCCGCTGCAAATCGGCATGCAGAACTCCTGGTCGCCGGAATATTTGTACGGCGCGGTGGATGAGGTGGGCATCTGGAACACAGCCCTAACCAGCGCCGACGTGACGCAGCTTTACGGCGACTATGACGGCAGCTACGGAAACTTTCCCCAGGCCGCGAACTTGGTGGCAGGATACCACTTCGACGAGGGGGCCGGCACGACCGTCTATGATTTCGCCCACCCGGACGATCCGGAACACGACGGCACGATAATTGGCGACGCGGACTGGCTCGGCAGCGGGGCGGTGGGGCACATGGTCGCCACGGCCGATCCAGCCTCATCGCTGTCGCTGGGCATCCACCTGATCACCGCGGAATATGGCGGCGACGGGAGCTACGCGGCCTCCAGCAGCACGATCGCGGAGACGATCCTCAGCCCGGCAACGACGACGCTCTCCAGCCCAGAGACACCGATCGGCCAGGGCGTTGCGGTGACCTTGACTGCCACGGTGTCCGGCAGCGGGTCGCCGACCGGCGTCGTCAAGTTCTACGACGGCTCGACCGATGTTGGGGCCGCGGCGCTAAACAGCAGCGGCGTTGCCACGTTGGACACGACCGGGCTTCCCGTCGGCGCGCATTACGTTACGGCCGCCTATCAGGGCGACGCCAACTTTGCCAGCAGCCAAGACGTGAGCACGACCCTCATCAACGTCCTGCCGGTCGTGCCGGCCGTGGTCACCGCCAGCAATAGCGCCCCGGTCGTAGACCAACCCGTAACGCTGGCCGCGCGGCTCTCCGCCGGGCCACAGGCTCCGTGACGTTTGACGACAACGGCGGGCCGATATCAGGCTGCGACGATGTCGCGCTACAGCCGGGGGCCGACACCGACGCCCTGGCGCTAGACGGCACGAGCGGCTACGTCACGCTGCCCAACAGCAGCATCAAGTTCACCGGGGGAGACTTCACCGTTTCCGAATGGTTCTGTCCGACCGCCGACAATGTCTCCGGGTTCATCTTCTCGCGGTGCGACCTCGTGGGGCAAAAGGGCGACATCAGCTTCCACGTCAATTACTGGACTGGCCACATGGAGTTCGAGATCTTTGATGAAACCGGATGGGTTTTAGGCTGGGACGTGCCCGAATCGTCGCTGCACGCCAGCGCGGGCAACTGGAACCACGTGCTGGTGACCCGCAGCGGCTACGACTACAGCCTGTGGATGAACGGCCAATTCATCGGCATGCAGACCTCGGACGCCGACATTTCCGATGCCGACGACACCAATCCGATCATCGTCGGCGGCTTGGCGAACTCGTCCACCGTACAAAGCTTATTCCAGGGATCGATCAGCGAATTGGAGATTTGGGACACCGCGCTGGACACGGACGAGGTGGCGAAAATGAACAACGGCGGAAGCCTCTTCGCCAGCAGTACGAAGACCGATTATCCCGAGTCCGGCGACCTGGTGGCGGCCTACCACTTCAACGACAACCTCGACGATTTCAGCGGCAACGGCAACGACGGCACCCCGAGCACCTCGGGAGTAAGCTACACGCTGAACACGGCCAGCGTCTCCAGCGCATGGTTCACTACGACGTTTTCCAGCCCCGGCCCCCACACGATAACGGCCATCTACGGCGGCGAGTCCGACACCTACGCGCCCAGCGCGTCCGCGCCGCTGGCAATGGTCGTGCTGGATACGACCCTGCCGGGCGACGGAGCGATCGTCAACGTGCCGCCGAATCAGACAGCCCCTTCGCCCCTGACCGACGGCAATTTGGTATTGCCTTTCGCCCCCGCCGGGCTGACCTACGTCAGCAATTCCAACGGCAACGCCATGGTCGCCGTCGATGCGACGCCGGGCATAACCGACCCTTCCAACAGCGAGTCTTTAACGGTAATCGAGGCCACGCTCACGGTTAACGGCTATAGCAATTCCGTCTATTACGACGCGAGCGATATTGCCGCCGACACGTCGTACCGCTTCACCGTGCCGATCAACGGCGCGTACCTGCCCACCGGCTGCTACGCGTACACGATGACTTTCACCGCATTCTCCGCGGATGACCCGGGCGGCTCGTCGATGTCGTCGCTGAACGAAAGCGCCGGCGCGAGCGGCATCACGAACGTGCTCAACTGGATCAACAGCCCGTTCGGACAGGGCTGGAACCTGGACGGTCTGGACCAACTTACCTTCGACGGCAGCGGCAACGTGAGCTATGTCCGAAGCGATGGGGCAATGGGGTACTTCATGGCGGGCGACGGCGACACCTTCACTAGCCCGGCCGGCGCGTTCGCCTTCCTGCAACTCAGCACTGACGGCAGCGGCAACTATTGGCTCAACGACGCCTCCACGGGCACAACGGAGGCGTTCAATTCGTCCGGCGCTCTGGTAACAGTGACCGATCGCGATGGCAACGTAACCTCCCATGCCCCGATTCCAGACGGCGGGGCGGGGTTCACGGTCACCGATCCGGCCGGCCGCGTGACGACGTATTCCGACAACGGCTACGGCCAAATCGGGACGATTACCGATTTCGCATCGCGCATAACCGCGCTGGCCTACAGCAACGGGCAGTTGACGAGCGTGACCGAGCCGGACCCCGGCGACGGCGAGACGCAGCCGGTGACGTATTTCAGCTACGCCGCGCCAAACAGCGGCTTCACCTATGGCGGTCCGTTGACATGCGTCATCGACGCCAATGGCAACGGCACGCAGTTCGCCTACCGCAATGACGGCACGCTGGCCAGTGTGTCCACGGCCGACGGATCGAGCGTGCAGTATCAGGATGCCCTCTCCCCGCTCCCTCGCGGAGACGGAGAGCCGATTGGCGAGCTCTCCGGCGGCGATCCATCGGACCCCGCTCCGCTAATCCTCGCGGCCACAGCCGTGGGTGTCGTGACCGACCAAAACGGCAGCCCCACCGTCTACACATTCAACACGTTCGGCGATCCGACAAGCGTGGAAAATGCCTTGGGGAATACCACGATTTTCCAACGGGACGACAACGGACTCGTCTTCGAGATGGACCAACCGGAGGTGGATAACGGCGGATCGACGATTACGCCGACGACGACCATTAGTTACGACACGGTAACGGGCCTTCCGACCTCAGAGACAAATCCCGATGGGTTGACGGAGGAGTGGGGCTACGTCACGACCGCGATCAGCACGCCGGGCGGCCCGTATTGGTTTATGACGAGCGACAGCACCGGGGCCATGAGCGGCGACGAGTTCATTGCCAGCCGCGAGACGGTCTACACGCCTGACGAGGACACCGGCGACGTGCTTTCGGTCGATCAGGAGGCCACGCCCGGCACCGCCGCGGGCGCCGGAGACAGCATTGCGAATTACACGTACACGACGCTTTCGTCGCCGGGCGGCTCTTGCCCGGCGGGGCTGGTCCTCACGGCCGAGGACCCCGATGGCAATATGACAACATATGTTTACAATACGTCGGGCAGCGACGCGGGGCTGGTGTCGCAGGTCGAACTGCCGAGCGACCCCGACGATTCCAACCCCGTCCTCGTGACGCCCGACGCGAGCGTCTATTATGGCTACGATTCAGCCGATAATCTGACGTCGTTTATCGACGAGAACGGAAACGAGACCGATTTCGGCTACGACGGGCTGGGCCGCCCGATCTCCGAGACCAGCCCGCCCGACGCCAATGGCCAGCAGCCCGTGACGGTTCTAGCTTACGACAAGATGGGCAACGTCACGAGCCAGCAGGTCCTCGAGACGATCACCAGCGGCACCGAGGTCTGGGAGGCGACCACCTACAGCTACAACAGCCTTGAACAACTTTCCGAAATCGACGCGCCGGGGCCGGACGGCTCCAGTACGGATGCCCTGACGTACTACTCCTACACGCCCACGGGCATGCTCTATCAGGTCAAGGACGCTACGGGCGGAGTCGAGACCTTCGGCTATGATGCGTTGGGCGAACAAACAAGCGACAGCCTGCCCGACCCGGCCACCGGGGCGGCGGGCGGGGCCACGACTTCGTACGCGTATGACGCTCTCGGCCGCACGATCAGCGTAACCACGCCGCCGATGGGGGCGAACGGTGTGGACGGATCGAGCACGACCGACTACGGCTATACGTTCGGCACGTACTCCAGTCCCGGCATGACGGTGACGACCACGCTGCCCGACCCGACGTATGGGACCACCGGCGAAGGCCCAGCGACGACGGACATCTACGACCAGTATGGCGACCTTGTGAGCGAGTCGGCGCCGTCGGCCACCGGCAGCGGCAACGATACGACCGCGTATTCGTTCGACGCCCTGGGCCGGCCGCAGCAGCAGCCGGACCCGGCAAACAGCAGCATCGAGCTAGGCCCGAAATTCGATGCCGACGGCAATGTGGTCTCGGATACCGATTTGCAGAACGGAGCGACTACGTACTACACGTATAACGCGCGGAACGAGCTGGTGCAAACCACCGCGCCCGCGACCGACGGCAACCCCGACGACACCCACGTCACGCAATACGCCTATGACTCGGCCGGAAATCTGCTCACGCAAACGACGTATGCGAACTATGCCTTCGATGCCGAGGGCAATCCCACCGAGGTACCGCCCGAACCGATGGTGACCGGCTTCGGCTATGACAATCTGAATCGGCAGATTAGCGAAAGCCTGCCGGATCCGAGCAATGGCGGGCAGGACACCGGCAGTCCGACGACCGACTTCGGGTATGACTTGGTTGGAAACCTTATCAGCACCACGTCGCCGTCTCCCACGGGCAGCGGTTACGTAACAACCGCCAACAGCTACGATCAGCAGAACAATCTTGAGTTGACAACGGACGCCAACGGCGACGTAACCACATTTTCCCACGATGGGGTAGGAGACACTCTTTCGCTGACCGATTCTGACGGCAACACGACCTCCTGGGGCGTGGACCATGACGGACAGACCACTTCGCAGAGCCAACTGGCCGCGCTGGGTTACTATCCGGATGGCACCGTGCAAACCACATTCGCCACCAGTTACGATTTCTATGATCCGGCGGGGAATCGTACGAGCACGATGGATTCTGACCATCGGTCAATAAGCTATGCCTACGATCATCTTTTCGAGGAGACGGGCGAGTCCTGGACCGACGCGTCCGGTAGCGCTGCTGGCGGCGTGGCGTATTCGAACAATCCGGCCGGCTACATGACGGCGGCCAGCAATGGGACTGGTTCAAGCACCACGAACATTGCCAGCTACGGCTATACTTACACCACGTCCGGCAACGTGCAGGTCGAGAATATCAGCCTGGCCGGTCTGGGGACGACGGCTGTGACACTGGCGGCCGATTACGATTATAATAACAACCGCACCACGCTGGCGGCAAACATCGGCGGTAGCGAAGCGCCGACGTTCAACAGCGACGGCACGTTCTCGCATTTCAACGACGGCACGAACGATTTCATCAACACGTATCAGTACAACTCGCTTGGCGACATGACGAGCGAAGTGCAAACGAGCCAGACGAGCGGCACGTACAACGTCGTTGCGCCCAAGACGGTCACGTTCGCTTACGACTCCGCCGAGCGCGTGACGAACGTCAACCGCTATGCGACGGACGATCTTGGCTCGCTCGGTTCCTCCACGCTCGTTGCCGGGGCAGCGTACTCCTACAACGATGCTTCGGAGTTGACCGACCTGAAGTATGTTGACGGGGCGTCCACCACGATAGCCGCCTACCACCTGACGTACAACACGGCCGGGCTGGTGAGCAACTTCTACTCCTACGCGGACACACTGAATACCACGGGCCGCACATCGGCCTACAGCACTTGGGCCGAGGCGAGCTACAACTACGATCCGACCGGGCAACTCACGACGACCGTCAGCGGCGAAGACACTACGCATGCCGCAACATATAGCAATTGGCAGGACCCTGCGCACCCGACCGAATCGCTCGCGCCGGAGGATTTCAATTATGATCCCAACGGCAACCGCACAGCGAATACTGCCGGCAGCACGACGAGTGCCACCAACCGCGTCCTCTTCGACGGCACCTATTACTATCAATATGACGCGGCCGGAAATCGGATCGCGCAGTACCAGAACTCGGTCACGAACCAACTCGACTCCCACGCCACGGACGTTCGCGCTCTATGCCTGGAACAATCGCAACGAATTGGTCGGAGTACAACATTACGCGGACTATAGCGGCACGCCCCTGGCCGACTGGGAGATCACTTATGGCGTGGACGCCTTCGGGCGGACGGTATCGCGGTCGGAGACCGATAATCCCGGCACTGAGGAAGCGACCACGACCGACGAGAACTACGTCTTTGACGGCGCGAACCTCGCGCTGGTGCTCAATGACGCCGGGCAAGTGACGGAGCGCGAGCTTTACGCGCCGGCCGTCGATGCAATCATGGCCAGCGAGGTTGTCTCTCCGACCAGCGAAGGCGTTGGCGGCGGGCAAGACAAGGGCGCCGTGAATTGGATGCTCGGCGACAACCAGGGCTCGATCCGCGACGTGGTGCAGGCCGGCGGGGTCGTCGAGGGCGCGATGACCGCGGAACTCGTGGACCATGTGATCTTCTCGGCCTACGGCGTTCCAAGCCAGGGCGCGGGCTTCACAAGCGACGCGCTGCCGCGTTTCGGGTTTAACGGCATGAGGCGCGACGCGGCAACGGGACTCTTCTTCGCGCAGTATCGTCCCTACGACCCGCGCACCGGCGGTTGGATGCAGCCCGACCCCTCGGGCCTTGGGCCGGATACGAACCCCTACCGCTTCGTCGACAACAGCCCGACGAATTTCACTGACCCCAGCGGCCTGTGCGATTCCGGCTGTGGCGATGAGGACGACCCACCGGATCAGGTTGGAATTGAGACACCCATAACCGCCCGCGTGTCAAGGCCCCGATTTTCGCGATAGGCCAAAAAAGCAGAACAGAGAAAGGCTAGCCGGGGTCCAGGGGCGGCAATGAGCCGCCCTGGTCGGCCGATGGATCGGCCGAAATGTCCGCGGCAGGATGCCGGTTCGATGTTCGTTCGTGTGCGTTGCGCATATCGTAGTCACCCATTCGTGCCGTTCGGCCGCGAGACCGCCGCACATTATTCTGTTCACCGGCAAGAGCACCCAATCAGGATCTCGGCACAGGCGCAAGGCCTCGCCAGTCTCAATCGCGGGTCGCTTTCGCCGATTTTGCGTGCGCAACGCAACTCCTCTTGTTTGCCTCAAGCCGGCGCCGCCGAGGGAACGTTTTCCCTCTGCCAGCGGCGCAGCCGTTTCCAACATATCTCCGCCAGTTTGCTGCGCCGTCGCCACGCGCGCAATCTTGGCGCTAGCGCGTTTCCGTACGCGCGTGTAAAAGTTCTTCAAGGCAACATCCTCCTGGACGACCTTCATTGCCGCTTCCACGAGGATCCATCGCAACCAGGACGAGCCCTGACGGGTGATCGATCCGCGATAGCAGTGGCCGCCCGACTGGTTGACGCGCGCCGTCAGGCCGGTGTAAGCTCCGACCTGCTTGGCATTGTGGAATCGATCTACCTCGCCCAGTTCGGCCACGATCAAGAGCGCCGAGTAGAGGCCGATGCCGTGGATGTCCGTCAACGTCTCCACCTGCGGGAATGCTTCACGCAACGCGAGCATGTGTTCGTCGAGGATCGCCAATTGCTTCTCGTAGTGCTGCAATCGCAGCACCAGCTCGTCGCGCACCAGATTCTCGATGGGGCCGAAGTCCTGTTTGCCGAACCACGCCAAGCAGCGTTTGCCGAGCGTGCGGTAGGGCGTCTGCCGATTCTGCCGCGCCAACAGGTCGCGGAGCTTGATCTTCGCCTTCACTTGCTCGCGGACGAGTCGTGCTCGTGCGGCGTGTCAGGTTGCGTAATTGCTGGTAGGGCTCTGGCGGAATGTAGGCCAACGGGACTTGGTTGATCCGCAGCAGATTGGCCAGCAGCATCGCGTCAAGCTTGTCCGTCTTGCTGCGGCGCTGTATCATGGCGCACAGGCGGAGTGGATGTGCCAGGACGACGACGCCGTACGGGCGAAGCAGGTCGTAGAGCCAACGGTACGTGCCCGTGGCTTCGATCACTGCGCGGAACGCCCCGAGCTTTTCGACGAACTGCCGAATGGCTTCCGTGTCTTCACAGCGGATGGTGGTCGCGTTCATGGCTTCGCCCGCGTCGTTCACGCCGGCGATGACAACGGTAAGACGATGAAGGTCGATACCGAGATACCACATATAGGTCTCCTTGTTCGGTGGACTAGGAATGAGTTGCGAACCTCAATCTCTAGTCTACCGGCAAGGGGCCTTGACTCGCCGGGCGGTTATAGTATCAGGTTCCGGAAGCGGCGGCGGAACGCCCGTCCGCGGCGGTGGCGGAGACGGTGGCGACGGCGCATATTCGGGGGGCGACTGGAACGCCGGGTCCGGCAGCACGGACATTTCCGTGTATGTTGACCAGACGGTCGTCCAAAACAACACGCCGCCGGGATCGCCGGACTTCGATTTTGACGCGTGGCTGGCGGAAAATGGGCTCGGCTCCATCTTTCCATCGCCCCACACTGCGCCGCCGGGGTCGAACTACGATCCGCCCGGTTATTCGTTTACTGGTCCAGGCTTCGCTCCGAACGGGTACATGGTCCAGCCGCCGTCTTATGTGGTCCCGACTGCGCCGGGAATGGGCGCGCCGTTCCAGGTTACGCCGGACCCATTCTTTGTTGCGCCCGGGGACATTAATCCTTTTGGGTACTGGGTTACTCCGCCGCCGTACATGGTCACGCCGCCGTCGCCCGTACCGGATGGACAGGGCGGCACCGTAATACGACCGCCGTACTGGGTCATCCCCAGCCCGTATAAGGTGACACCCCCGTCCTTGCCGCCATTTGGGTTCGAAGTTCAACCAATTCCCGGGCTTTTTGACAACATACCCGGGTTGCATGCGCGCAGCCGATAGCGCCAGGTGGATTCAAGGGTGACTTTTTCAACGACATCCCTTGGATACAGGGGAAAATGCCTCAGCCAAAACCAGTGCCGCCGGACACGCGTGGTGACGGCGATATCCTACCGCGAATACCTCCGGGATATCCTGAGGGTGGCTTTCCAGGCGGACCGCTGCCATTCTCAATTCATGTCGGTCCTGGAATACTACAAGGAAGCTTTGGACCTCAGGGGAACCTGTTCTCGTTTCCCAGCTATCGTGGGCCGTATGGCGGAGGCGGGGCTATCGTCGTACCTTTTTAAGAATGCATCGCCCCTTTTTAGGGCACCTCCCGGCCGTAACGGCCAATTCTCATAGACTCGAAAAAATGGAAAGCGGATTTTATGGAACGGATTATATGGGTAATTGGAATCAGCATGGCTAATGTCATTTTCCTGGCATCGGTTGCTTCGGCGGAGACGCGGGACGAACTGCTTGCTAGCGGTAGGGAACTTTGGAAGAACAAAAACTATGTCGGGGCCTCCGAAGCGTTTTCTAAGCTCATAATAATGGACCCAGCGTGTGCAGAGGGATACTACGGGCGTTCGCGTGCCTTGGAAAGCATCGGAAAGAGAGATGCCGCTCTCGCGGATTGTTCCCAGGCGGTCCGGCTTAATCCACAATTCGCCCGCGCTTACCTTTTTCGGTCGACTTTGTATCTGAGCAATGACGAGGTCGGTAAAGCACTCTCGGACATCAACGCAGCGGCTCGACTTGACGGGAAGGACGCGCTCGTTCGTGCCGCCCGGAGCGCGATCATCTTGGAAACTGGGGATATCGGTGTAGCCATCGCTGAGGCAACCGTGGCAATTCAGTTGGATCCAAAGTGTCCGGAGGGCTACTATCGTCGCACCCGCGCCTACGCGGCGCATGGCGACTTTGACCGCGCGCTTTCGGACGCGAAGACTTTGCTGTCGCTAGAGCCTGAGGCCGCGAGATCGTACGCGAACCGTAGCGGCGTATATGCCGAAATGGGCGACAATGCTCGCGCAATTGACGACGCCAGCCGCGCAATTAAGCTCGATCCGAAGAGCGTTCAGGCGTACTGCAACCGCGCACGTGCGTATGGGGCACTAGGTAACTGTGCGCAGGCGATCGCCGATTATGCGAAGGCAATCGAGCTAAGCCCGAATTTGCGCGAAGCTCGCGTCGGACTCGTACTCTGTCGATATTCGGCTCGCCAGTTCACGGAGGCAATCACCGACTCTACCGAGGCGATTCGCATCGACCCCCGAAACTACCGGGCCAGGTATTGGCGCGCCCGAGCGCACGCGGAGTTGGGGCGAATAGACGAGGCGATTCCAGACCTAAATGAGGCGATCAAGCTCGCTCCACGCGATGAGCTGTCGTATATCGCCCGAAGCCAGGCGCACCTTCTTCGGAACGAGTTCAAGCAGGCGCTCGTCGACGCGGACCAGGCAGTCCGCCTGGCGCCGAATGACCCGCTGGGTTACCAGAACCGGAGCGCCGCGCGAAGTGGACTTGAGGACTTTTCGGGAGCGATCAAGGACGCTAGCCGCGGCATCGAGCTTGATCCGAAAAGTTCTGTCGCGTACCGCAATCGGGCGATCGCGAACGGATCTCTCGGCAAGTTTGGAGAAGCGATCACCGACCTGAACCGCGCGATTGAACTTGATCCGCACGATTCCCGCTCGTTCTACTGGCGCGCCAACAGCCACTATCAATTGCATGAATACGGGCAGGCGGCGGCGGATTGCGACTCCGCCATCGGATTCGGCTCTCGGACTTCGGCGGTCTACCTGCTAAGAGGGACGTGCAATCTCGACCTCCATGCGTATGACCGCGCCATTGCTGATTGCGGCGAGGCAATCAAGGTTGACCCAAAGCTCGTACTGGCATACCAAAACCGCGCGAGCGCGTTCTATGCGGTTGGCGAGTACGGAAGGGCGATTGCGGACCTGAACAAGATCATCGCAATCAATCCAAAACACGCGCAGGCGTACGTCGCGCGAGGAAACGTCTACCTGAGGACCGGTGATAATGCGAGCGCCGAGGCGGATTTTGCGGAGGCAAGGAGGCTTAGTCCTACGCCTGATTCGGAAAAGCGTTGATTCAGCGAGGTACGTGCAAACATCAAAAGGCCGGCAGGCCGCAATGGCGGGGTTGCGAAGGCAGCCGAAGTCAGCCCCGACCGCAACTAGGGTTGGGCCTCCGTTTCGTGAGTATCACCGATATTATCAGTAAACTGCTGTACTTTGTAGGTAGTATACGCTATGGACCGCGACGATTGCAAGATCGCCTTCGTTTCTCCGCATTGTCTTGTCGATTTCACCACGGCGCCGCGACGGCCACGCGACGCGCTGAGGTACTTGGCGACAAACGGTTTCGCTTGCGAGGCCTATTGCGGTACACGGCTAGACGATGACGACGACCCACCGGATCAGGTTGGAATTGAGACAGGTTCCGGAAGCGGCGGCGGAACGCCCGTCCGTGGCGGTGGCGGAGACGGTGGCGACGGCGCATATTCGGGAGGCGACTGGAACGCCGGTTCCGGCGGCTCGGATATTCAGGTGTATGAAGACGATGGGGGCGCGTCGCCGGGCGGCCTGAATTGGCCGGGGGCGTTTCTTGATTTCGGTTCGGCAACGCAAGACGGCTCGTATCAACCGCAGAACGCGGGCGGGACCGGAGGAAGTAACGGTGGAGCATTTTCAACGGCCGGGTCCTACCAATCGCAGTACGCGGGTGGGGCCGGCAGAAATAACGGCGGATCATTTTCAACAACGGGCTCGTACCAATCGCAAACTATCGGCGGAATTCCTTCGGTCCCCCTTGCGGTAATCGCGCTGGGCCGGGACCCGGGACAATCGACGTGCCGTTGTACCCACCGGGGACGGGCACGAACCCATTCCCAACCTTCTCCTTTCCGAACGGCATAAATGGGCCGATGTTTATAATACCGCCCGGCACCCCGCCGTTCATCCCTTTGAAACCGCCGCGTCTGCAGGTGCCGCTCGCGGACCAGTATGGCACTGTTTTCGCGCCAAATGGGCCCGGTATATACCATAAACCGTTTTCGTCGTTGGACGGTAAAAACCACGTCATTATTACCATCGAGGCGACGCCAACGCCAAATGGAATCCATTATCGAATCGGAAGAATTCCGGCTTATCCAATGACAGAATACTGGGATGGACCCGTTCTTCACGTGGTCGTGATATTCCCCGATGACTCGATCCTCGATATTACCGTGGTTGGCGGGTAGCAACCTTTTATTGATTGGACGCGGATTGGCGCAATCAGATATTCGCCGATCGCCTTGCTCATTCTCAAACGAACCTGAGGTGACATAATGCCAACTAGAATCTCGAAAACGTTGCTCGCGTTGTACTTGGCCATTGGGGTTTTCGCACCATATGGGGCGGTCGCCAGCGATCCCGCACACACGAAGGATCCCATAAACTCAATCGGGATGAAGCTGGTTCTCGTCCCGTCAGGCGAGTTCCAGATGGGCAGCCAAGAATCTTCGGAAGCGACTGCGGAATATTTTACGAGGTTGTACGGCGAGGAACTGACGCCGCTGGAGATCTCTTTGCGAGAACACCCACGGCTCTATAGCGACAATTACTTTTCCGGTCTGACGACAATTCAAATTCCCGGTTGAGGCCAGTTGAGGCTGGTCAGATAGACTGTTGCAAGTCTCCGTAGGAGGGGGACTTGCAATGGTCACGGATGAGCAGGTGAAGCGGTTGTGGCAGGTGTTGTCGTCAGGGAAGACTCTGGTTCAGTCGGCAGACAAGGCGAGCATGGACGAGAAGACGGCGAGGAAGTATAGGCGGCTGGGTCGGCTTCCCAGCGAAGTTGTGCCGGATCGCTCGTGGCGGACACGGGCAGACCTGTTTGCCGAGGTGTGGCCGGAAGTGCATGCGCAACTGCACGAGGCGCCTGGCCTGGAGGCCAAGACGCTGTTTGGAGCGCTGCAGATCAAATACCCGGGGAAGTTCGACGAAACGCAGTTGCGCAGCTTTCAGCGTGGCGTGAAACGTTGGCGAGCGACGGCCGGCCCGGCGAAGGAGGTGTTCTTCAGCCAAGTGCATCATCCGGGACGGTTGTGTGCGTCGGATTTCACCCACATGGAAAGCCTGGCCGTGATCATTGGCGGGCAGTCGTTCGACCATCTGCTTTACCACTTCGTGCTGACGTACTCGAACTGGGAGTCGGTGACGGTCTGTTTTTCCGAGAGTTTCGAGAGCCTCGGCGAAGGACTTCAAGACGCCCTGTGGGAATTGGGCGGCGTGCCCGAACGACACCGCACGGATCGGATGAGCCTGGCGGTCAACAACGGATCGGACATGAAGGAGTTCACCGCGCGGTACAAGGGACTGTTGGGCTACTACGGGATGGAGATGGAGAAGATCCAGCCCCGGGAACCGAACGAGAACGGAGATGTCGAACAATCGCATCGGCGTTTCAAGGAAGCGGTGGAGCAGGCCCTGTTATTGCGTGGCAACCGGGACTTCGAGAGCCGTGAAGCCTATGGACGATTCTTGAAAGAGCTGGTGGCGGTTCGCAATGCGGGCCGTCGCAAGCGGCTGGACGAAGAGTTGCCTGGCCTTCGGCCTCTGCCGGATCGGCGACGGGAGAGCTGCAAGCGAATCCCGGTACGCGTGGATACGGGGAGTTTGGTCCATGTAGACCGAAATGTTTATTCGGTTCCCAGCCGCTTGATTGGCGAGCGGGTCGAGGTGCGATTGTACGTGGAGCATGTCGAGGTCTGGTACGCCCAGAAGGAGATGGAGCGCTTTCCGCGTTTGCGCGGGCGGAACAAACACGCCATCAACTACCGGCACATTATCGACTGGTTGGTGCGAAAACCGGGGGCTTTTGAGAACTACGTTTACCGGGAAGAGCTGTTTCCCACGAGCCGCTTTCGCATGGCCTTCGACGCCTTGCGGGAAGCGCAGCCCAAGCGCGGTCACAAGGAGTATTTGCAGATTCTCTATCTGGCGGCAGGCCACGGCGAGACGGCCGTGGACGAGGCGTTGCGAACGCTTCTAAACAGCGGCCAGCCCGCGACCCGGGCCGCGGTCGAAACGTTGGTCCAGCGGGCCGAGGAAGTTCCGGCGGTCACCGAAGTGACCGTCGAAGTAGTGGACTTGTCGGATTTCGATGACTTGTTCTTGCACAAGGAGGTGTGGGATGGGTGCGAAGGGGGATTTGAAAGAGAAGTTGGCGGCTTGCTTGCGGGAACTGCACTTGCCGACGTTTCGGGAGTGTTTTGAGGAACTGGCCCGACGGGCATTACAGGAGACGGCCAGCTACGAGCAGTACCTGTTGGAACTGGCCGAGCGGGAATGCCAGGGCCGCTTGGCAAAGCGGACCGAGCGGCTGCTGCGGGATTCCCGTTTGCCGCTGGAGAAGGATCTGGCGAGCTTCGACCTGGCGCGGTTGCCGGCGAAGGTCTCTCGCCAAGTGCGGACGCTCATGGAAGGCTCGTTCGTGGACCGCCGCGAGAACCTGTTGTTGTTCGGCAAGACCGGATCGGGAAAGACGCACCTGTTATCGGCGATCGCCCAGGAATTGGTTCGCAACGGACGGAAGGTGGTCTCATGGTCGTGTGCCCTGCTGGTTCAGGAACTGTTGGCGGCCAAACGGGATCTGAAGCTCAACCGGGTGCTAAAGCAGATGTCGAAGTGCGAGGTGCTCTTGATCGACGACATCGGCTACGTGCAGCAGAGCCGGGAGGAGATGGAGGTGCTGTTCACCTTGTTGGCGGAACGCTACGAGCGCGGCACGGTGATGCTGACCAGCAACCTGCCGTTCTCGAAGTGGGAGACGATCTTCAAGGATCCGATGACGACAGCGGCGGCAATCGACCGCCTGGTGCATCACAGCGTGATCTTGGAGTTGAACATCCCGAGCTACCGGTTGGACGAGGCCAAGCGAACCAAGCCGCCCGACGCGGCCTGAGATTGGCGAGGGCCACCCGCGGCGGCGTGCGGCCCCCCCTTTTGTTTCGCTCCGCTGCGCTGCGCTTCACAAAAGGGGGGGCCGCACGCCTCTGGTTCTCAACCGGGAATTCTAATTGTCGTTCAAGGGGAAGAGTAATTGTCGCCGAAAGAGCAACTGAACTTTTTCGAGAAAGTGGGCGAGACGCCGACCTTCGGAGCAATTTACCGCGATCTACGCTCCAAGGTCAAAGAGAGTTGGGCGCACTATCGGCGGGATGGAGGGCACGGATTCAAGAGCTGCGCCACTCCCCACCTTCAGAAGTATTTTGTCGGCAAGGATGTCGTCAACATAAAGGGCTTGGAGGAAGACCTGAAACTCTGCGATCAGTGGGCCGAGCAAGGGTATCCAGAAACGAGTTCAACCACAGTGCCCGTGGTCATTGACTTGGGCAATATGCCATCCAAAAAAGCGACAACTGCTCCGAAGTGCGAACTCTCCCTTTCCCAGGTCTGCAATCGCGAGTGGGTACAGCACTGCGAAAAGTGGGCCATTGAAGGTCTTCCTTGCCATGATTCCATCCTGCTGGTGGTTTCGCAACTGGCGCGTTGGTTCTACTACATCGAGTTCTGGGGCGTCGATAAGGACGAGCGAATCGACAGGATCGTTTCATTGTTGACGGATTATTGCCTCAAGAAGAACAACGGGTACATTTCCCGCTTGGAGATTGGATTGGAGGCTGAAGTTGTAGGTCATGTCCGTCGAATTGTTGAAACAGCCATTGTCGAAACGGATAGTCAGGGCAAGGTGTTCTTCTCCAATGTTCGGCAGAAGCGAAAGCGTTATGAGTATCGCAGGGTCATTTACCTCGACAAGGCCATTATCTCTCCTTCCCCTGTTGGGTTTACTTTATGTTGTAGTGTTTCAGAGGACGGCCAAACAAGACAAGCCCAGGCCCAAGCTGATAAGGCCACCCACTGTCGTCCTGCTGAAAGCCCCACAGAGGACAAAGCTTCTCCTCTTCCTGTTGGGTTTACTTTATGTTGTACTGTTTCGCCCATCACTCAGACACCACAAGAGAAGCGTGAAGCTGCCAATAATTGGGAATACAAGGCAGACGACACCCCTCTTCCCGCAGAATTGGAAAAACGGATTCGGGGTTATTACCAAGGCCAAGGATTAAACTTCTACACGCCGACGATCAGGAAGCTATCGCGTTTAATAAATCATTTGCGGAAAAGTGGTGGAGAGGCCAGAGTAGGCGTTCAATTACTGAAAAGGATGGGATTTGCCAACTATGCTGCCCGTCAACATATAAAACGGCTGGAGAAAATGGGCATTATTACTACGAGCGGCTACTGTCCAGCGGCAGCGATCAGCAAGGCATTTAAACTGTCGAAAAAGACGATGATTATGTTCAATGACCGCCTGCCCAAGGCGCAGACCGCCTAAACACCGTCCAGAATCGCTCACGTTCGCTTACGTTAAATCATAATAAGCACAAGGGCTCGAATGCCAACTGGTTTTATTAAAACCCTTCACGGGCATTCTAGGGCGTCAGGTTGTTTGGTTCTTTCACCCACGAACGGGAATATGCGCTCCAATGCCCAGCAGGCCCATAAACTGACTGTGGGCAGGGTGCCGCGTGTCCATGCCTTTCAGTTCAAGAGCCGAACTGTAGTACCTTGTGTCGTTACACTATTAAACGAGCCGCCGATAGACACGCTGCCCGTTCGTCTGGGACACTGAAATCTCCGCAGCCCGCACTAAGGCCGCGAGCAAGTCCTCCAAGACCTGTCCGTCAAGATCGAGCAAGCCGCCAAGTTCCACGCGGGTAAGTCCTCTCGCCCCCGCCCGTGCTAAGGCGATCATGAGCATCTGATGGCTGGGGATCGTGGTCGTGCTGCGCAATTTGTCATTGGCTTGTTGATTGTCGCGGACAATCTTGCGGGTAGCTTTAGTCAAGTCGGGCAGCAGTGGCTTTTTCCAATTGTCGCCGTGCAGAAACTCTGTGAATGTCATCATACCAGTATTTATCCCCGCATGATGCATCCTTGTTCACTTTCCCAGTCCCTTGGACAGGTTTCCTAGAGCCTCTGAAAGCTGACTGTCCTATGTAAGCCGTGTTGACAATACAGAATCAAGTAATCGGCGTGGGCGGTGTCGAGTGGTCAAAAAAAGAAAGCGTGATTTAGTTTACAGATGTAACGGAACGCGGTATAATCAGGAGGCCAGGCAACTTCGCTAGGCCACAAACCTAGACGAGGAGAGATAAAATGAA
Source organism: uncultured Planctomycetia bacterium (assembly GCA_963707295.1). GTDB lineage: Bacteria > Planctomycetota > Planctomycetia > Pirellulales > Thermoguttaceae > JANXQG01. Next base: position 130,886 of record CAVPPL010000004.1, on the reverse strand, counting down.
TTCCAAAGAGTACCGCAAGTGGACGGACAAAGCATTCCGTGAAATGAAAAAGACCCCCTGCCGTGAAGTCCTTTATTTTATACATAGAATAGAAGACCTTCATGAAGAAAGTAAGACGGGGCATTTCACCAAGTTTGACGGGCAAGAAGTGTGCGAACCGATTGAAAACCGCGAATTGTCCAATTTGATTTTCCTCACTGCCGCCGAAAACTGGTTAGGGTATTTAGCCGTCCAGTGTGGTCGTATGGAAGATGGTAAAAAGCATTATGATGCCTACGGGGAAGTGCAGCAAGCGATTTATAGCGGCAACTTTTCCGATGAAGAAAAACGCCTTGCCTGGCATATTTTGGATTGAATAGGAGTCAAAGAGATGTGGTACACGCAGAAGTGGAACTGGAAAAGAACCAGCTACGGTTGCTGGTTTGAGTTCCCCGAAGCCATCAGGATCAAGGGCAAGACCTATTCTGCGGCTAAGGTTGTTGGCGTGCGTTCTGCCGCCGCTTTGGGAGAATTCAACGATTATCGCGGCGTTATTTGCGGCGACGAGGAGCAGATTGTTCTTCAGGCCGATGGGAAGGAGTTAGTGCGCTGGTCAAAGCCTACTGCCAAAGAGGCTGTCGAGAAATTCATTGCCAGTGCTTTGATGCCGTTCCGCCCGTAAAGAGCCTTTCTTGATCGGCACGGGTTCTTGTGAGACTGAGACATTCTGAGACGGCAGGCCGCTAAGGATTCTGTTCTGTCTCGGTCGTGCGATCTCGACCCCTATTGGATTAGCCTGTTGCGGAATTGGAAATATGCCAATTCCGTTCAAATCCATGACGGGAACAGGAGGTATTGAGCCTCATCGGCCAACTACGATGGTCGGCACGCTTCTTTGTTCCTCTCCCCCTCTTTCCGAGGATTTCTTACAATGGAAGCCAGTTGACACTACCATCCGTTCGACCTTGCCCAAGGATGAAATATGCAATTCGGACCCCAGAACCCGCCGATCAAGATTCCCACCGAGGAGGATAGCCTTAATTTCATCGTTCGGGCTTTGCGAGACACCAAAGTGAGTCTCCGTGACTATGGTTACGACGTTTCTCTGCCCCACATTTTCGATCTCTATCTGAATACCGTGTGCGCTTTCCAAGACCGTAGCAGCCAACAAAGAGCGTACAAGGAAATCGCTCCCCTTTTCTATGCCGCTGCCTGGGAACTCTGCCGTCGTGGGATTCTTCGTCCAGGAATCCGTACTTATGGTGTTCAGGAGGCAGGAGCCTTTGTCGATGGCTACAGCATAACGCCCGCTGGCGCAAGATGGATCAAGGATGCGGGCCAGTACGATGCTTCTCCCCATCGAATCAGAGCGGTTCTCCAAGCTACTTGATGGTTTTACTTCTCGCTTCGGAGCAGGCTATAGGGAGCGGTCTCAAGAGGCCATCCGATGCTATGGAGCTTCGGCCTACGTCGGGTGCTGTGCAATGTGCGGGGCGGCGGCGGAGTCGATCTTGCTGGCCGTGGCGATATCCAAGGGCGGCGACCAGGAGAAGATCGAGAAACTCTACTTGTCGGGCGGTGGTCGAAGAGAAATCGAGAGCTTGATCCTCGACTCGCAGCCCGAGAATGTCCAAAATGAATGCCGTGGGTATCTCGGCCTGCTGAAATATTGGGGCGACCTCATGCCCCACGGCAAGGCATCGGGAATCACGGAAGCCGAGGCGTACACCGCACTGATGTTGCTGCTTCGGCTCGCACAGTTCACAAATGATCGGTGCGATGAACTCAGCAGAAAGGAATAGCGATCAAACCCAGACGGTTCCATATCTGCCCTGTGGCGGGTCCACCCACAGCCCATTGGCATCGAAGTGCGGGCATTGGGGAAGGCCCGCAACGTTCCAGATCACGTCCAAAGTCGGCCTCAAGAAAACGTGGCCCGCGAGGCTGAAGTCGTTGATGGTCGCCACGGGGAGTTCTACAACATCCCTGTCAATTGCGTGCTCTCCAATGAAGTCATCTGGAAGCATGATTCGAGAATCGTTCACACCAATCAGCGTGACGAGGCATCGCACAGGTGGTGCGCTCCCGAGTTCTGCGAGGAATCTGAGGTAGCTAGGAATTCCGTAAATCAAAGTCCTCGAAATCCTGACCGCTTTCAGCAGAGTGCATTGCTGCGGCTCCCGCCTCGAATACACGATATCCGCGAGAACGGCTTCAATAACGCCACCGCGATAGAACTGGACATAGCTTGGCGAGCCGCCCAGGTTCTTAATGGCGAATCCGTCTGCGTTGTAGCGCGACGAACCTCTTTCGCTTCCCAATGGCACCTTGTCTTGTGCCGCCTTTCCAATCGCAACTGCCGCCAATTCGGTCGTTAAAGCGATGGACTGATCGGGAATCAGGTGGAGGATCAGTTTCGCTCCTTCGCCCATCGGAAAAGGCGTGTTGCCCTTCATAATCTCGGCCACGCGATTCCTGTGGTACGCGCGTATTCTGTGGGCGAGAGCTTCTTCTGGCGGCAAAGCAACGCAAAAAGTCGGTCGTTCCATTGTACGCGAACTCCTTGAAGTCGCCCTATTCCAGCGGGCAGTCGCCTTCGATCTCGATGACCTTGGGATCGACGTTGCTATACATGGGCCGCCTCCGCCCCTTGAACTGGACGTGGAGCTTGCCCTCGCTAATCGGGCCAAGCGACAGGTGTAGAATCTCGGCCACAACATTGCTCGTTTTAAGTTGGAAGACAGCGACCAATCGTGCCAGATGCAAGAACAGCGTCGGCTTGTCCTTTAACTCCTTCCACATAGTCTGGACGACGCAGCGGTCCACGGACACGGGCTTATTCGAGCCACGGATGAGGGATTCCAGTACGAAATCCTGGCTCCAGTCACCGCGATCTTGAATGGGAGGAGGATTATTCAGCAAAATTCGTCCACCCCGCAGCTTGGCGATTTCATCGGGAGTGTAGGTCTTGCCCTGGCTCTGGCACGCCATCTCGGTAAGCGAGCCGCCGTGCTGATCGTCGGGTGCCAAGGTCAGAGTCCATAACTGCCGCTCGCCCTCCGTGGTTGCCTCCACTTCGCGCACTTGAACTATCAACCCGTTGTCTCGATGTGCAAAACCAATCGGCTCGGAATGGCGACCGCACTGAGAGCGGAAACTGCGCAGGGCGGATTCATCCGCAGAGTCTTGGGCCACAATCTCGACGCAAATCGAACCGTCCTTATTCTCACGCACTCGCTCAGCCGTGAAGAACGTCTTGCCCAGCAAGACCCATCGGTCGGAAGAAGTCACGGTTGATGGGGCATTCGCAGTTATGGTGGCGGTAGCGATGATCCCCTGCCCCGATCCGCGTAGTGCATCAGAACGACACGTCCAGTCATGTGGCCGCACATCATTGGACGTTGCCTCTTACTACCCATCGCGCGATCAATATAGTCGTACAGGGAGTTGACCGTCACTTCGCCATTCACTTGTGCTTCTCCCCGAAGACCCCGAAGCAGGGCATGAGTAAAGAGACCGTGGTTGTCGTTTTCATACGCCTTTTGCTCAGGAGTGCAGGCGGCGTAAATCAGCTTCCCCTCACCTTGAACAACTTTCAAAGTGCGCTCGAAGTACCTGCTGCCCATTTTCGCGTGCGGCCCCAATTCGACGAGCCACGATTCCTCCGCTGTGGCAGAAGTCGAGCCACAAGAACGCACGCTGGCTCGCACTTTTGTCAAAGGAATCTCGTATTCCTGTCAGCGGCACGGCTGTCGCGGCAAGATCGGACAAGTCGGCGTCGTATGACACGAAATAGAACGAATTGTCGGTTGAATCTACGGTCCCGTGCCCAGCGAAATAGACGAAGACGGTTTCGCCTGCCTTGGCCCTGCCGAGAACATCCTTCAAGGCTTTCTGGATTGCAGTCGAAGTTGCCTCAGCGTCCGTCAACACAAGGACTTCCTCGTCCTTGAAAGTGCCATTTCGGGAGCCAAGCAGCTTTGCGATCTCCCGAACGTCTGCGGCCACAGCAGGGAGTTTCCACGCGGGGTCAGGATACTCGCTGATGCCAATTACCAATGCTCGATGTTTAGCCATCTTATTCCTCGCCAAACTGACGCGGGACAATCCATTGCCGACCACGCTTCAGAACATTTTAGCTCAGGTGGGCTATATGCGGTAGAGAAGCTGGCCTCAGCGTCTTCGGCCCACGGGCTTGTTTCCACGCCTCCCAACATTTCTTAGAATGGGTTCAAGGAGAACTCCGATGTCGAAGAAGAAACAAGCGAGAACGTGGATGCTGCCTACTCCGTCGCAAAGAACCCCCAAGGCCGCTTTGCCCGAAAAGATCAAGGTGGACCTGGATGCAAAGGCGAAGAAGCTCGTGGCCGTCCTCAAACCGAAGTACATCAAGCCGCCGCCGAAGAGCCCCCGTTTTAACTACATCATCGACCTGTGGATCAAGTGGCTCGGCAGCACGCTCTACTTCGGGCTGACCTACGCCTGCCCAGGCCCGAATGCCATCTCGCCGTCGTTCGAGGTCAAGTTCGCCCGAATGGAGCATGTTGGCGGCGGCAACTTCGCCATTTCCTACATGCGACACAACGACAAGTGGTTCAGGCTGTTCCCAAGTCTGACCGCTGACGAGTGCTTGGACGCCATCGAGAACGACGGGCATTTTCAAGTGGACTGAAAGGAACTTTGCAGTGAAACAGTTCTTCTTTCTTACGATCCTGCTGGCTTTCTCTGCCGCTGCTTTTGCCGCCGAGAAACACCCAACCAAGATTTGGAATCGCACTGGCCCGTTTGGCGACACTCCGAAGCGCGTCACTGACGCCTACCCGCTGTCCGATCAAGCCGAACAAGGGGCAATGGGTCAAGTTCGAGCCGATGAGCGACGAGTTCGAGGGCAAGGAACTCGACCGCAGCAAGTGGGTCGTCGGCCTGGAATGGTGGAAGGGCCGTCAGCCCGCCTTGTTTAGCGAGAAGAACGTCATCGTATCGGACGGCAAGCTGCATCTGACTATGCGAAAGGAAAAGCTGCCCGACGAATTGAAGAAGGAAGGCTATCACGACTACACTTCCGCCGCCTTGCACTCCAAGGATCGTGCCTCTTATGGCTACTACGAGGTCAAGGCCAAGCCGATGAACTCTGGCGGCTCAAGCTCCTTCTGGTTCCACAGAGAAGATACTCCTGGCTGGACTACGGAGATCGACGTGTTCGAGATCGGCGGCAAGGCCAAGGGCTTCGAGCGGAAGTACAACATGAACTTGCACGTTTTTCAGACCCCGAAGGAAAAGAAGCATTGGAGCGTGCAGCACACTTGGATTGCGCCTTGGACCTTGGCGGACGATTACCACGTCTGCGGCTTAGACTGGGACAAGGACACGATCAAGTGGTTCGTTGATGGGGTCTTGGTGCGGTCGGTTGAAAACACGCATTGGCACCAGCCGCTTTATCTGACCTTCGACAGCGAAACCATGCCCGAGTGGTTCGGGATGCCCGAGGACAAGGACTTGCCCTCCACGTTCAGCATCGAATATGTCAGGGCATGGAAGAGAAGATGAAGCGACACGGACAGCAGGCAAATATGGATAGTGAGACGGAGCAAGGGAGGATGACTTTCAAAGAGAAGAGCCTATACCACCAAATCCATCCCGTGAAGCTCTTTGTCGATTGGAGTACGGGTATCGCAGCCCTTTATCCGCTTTGGCAAAACCATCTCTTGCCAGCCCTACTCATTGCTCTTGTGCCGCCACCCATCGCGTCATTCCTGCTCATTCGATTTGTGAATCTTGAAAGATACAAGCACTCGTCGTTCGGAAACTATGTTCGTCGCTATATGACCCGCATGGTCGAGGCGGTTCGCTTTGCTGGCTACATCGTGATGGCCGTGGGTGCGTGGTATCACGTCTTATGGCTTATTCCTGTCGGCTTGGCGGTCATCGTGCTTGCGTGGCTACGGGGAATCGTAATTCCGAATAGAACGTGAATGGTGACGAGACCATGAACCCCGAAGTCGTCTACACCGTTGACCAAGGAACGCCTGCCTTCGAGGCTGCCCGCACCGCCGTCGATATCGTCTGCCTTGGCGACAGTTTGACGGGTTGGAATAACTTCGGCCCCGCCCGAAATTGGCCCTATCAGACTTATCCGCACTTCCTTCAAGAACTCTGCGTGCCGCTGGGCCTGCGGATTGCGAATGGTGGCATCGCGGGCGAGGTAAGCGATAACGGGCCGCAGCAGGTGCGGGACTACCTCGCCCTGTTCCCCAACGCCCGCTACTTCATATTCGGCATGGGCACCAACGACTTGGGCATGTCGCATGATACCGAGGCGACGAGCCAAAGGATCATCGAGAATCTTAGCGAAATGGTTCAGCTTGTTAGGGATCAAGCAAAGCAGGCCATCCTTTTCAATGTTCCCAATGCAAATGAATCCATGTTTCTGCCCTACGTCGCCAGAGAGCTACGCGAGAAGCGGGAGTACCACAACGCGCGGCTGAAAGAGGTCTGCGGCGAACAAGGCATTCCGTTGGCAGACATTTTCTCAAGACTGCATGACGAGCATTTTGCCGACGAGTTGCACCCGAACAGCCAAGGTGCGAAGATAATTGCGGAGGAAGTCTTCAAGGAATTGGCCCCGATGCACAAGGCGTGGCAAGAGTTGCCAGAGTAATCGGAAAGGTTGGTGATTTTATGAGCTTAGGTGCCGCCCTCTGGCAGGAGTTGGCTTCTGGCGTTCCAGGCAACGCTGAAATTGCCCGTATCACTGTTCGGCTTGTAGTCGCCGCCGTGTTGGGTGGCATCCTGGGCTTCCAAAGGGCCGAGGCGGGCAAGGCGGCGGGGATGCGAACGCACATGCTCGTCGCTTTAGGTGCCGCTATCGTGGTTCTCGCACCAGAATTAGCGGGCATGTCAACTGCCGACATAAGCCGCATCATCCAAGGAACGGTTACGGGCATCGGTTTCATCGGCGGCGGCGTCATCCTCAAGCAGAGCGAGCATCGTCGTGTTGAGGGGATTACGACGGCAGCAGGCATTTGGCTCACGGCAACCGTGGGAATCGTTATAGGGATGGGGCGTTTGGGATTGGGTATTGCAGGGGCGATCCTGGCCTTGGTAATTCTAACGGTCGTCGGTCGAATCGAGCGCAAGTACATACCTGATAGGACAGAGGAATCTTGAATCGCTGGCGAAGCAGTCCTACAAATGCAAAGACTTTATTCTGTGAACTGTGAGGACGTACGATGAGAATCAAAGCGGCGATTCTGATAGCAACAGTGACTACGCTGTTTCTCTGCGCCCAAAGTCAGGCTCAGCATCTTTGGTGGAACTTGGAGGGCCAGAAGGACGCAACCTGCCTCTATGGTGAAATCACGGTCCTTGCAACGCATCCCGCCATTTACTACTGCGGGGCGAACTGGCATCCAGGCGAGCCAGCGGGCGGCTATTGCGGCATCCAACACAACAGCGAGAAAGAACGCCGCACGATCTTCTCGATTTGGGACACGTCGCCCGAACTCCACCCCAAGGTCACTGCCGCCGATCCACGGACTTTGCATAATCGCTTCGGTGGCGAGGGCGAAGGCGGCCACACCCACATGCTTTGGGATTGGAAGGTGGGCGATACTTTTCAGTTCTTCGTGCAAAAAGTGCCAGGGAAAGGAGACACCACAGACGCTCGCTACTATGTCTTTGATCGGACCAAGAAGAAGTGGCTGCACAGTGCAACGATCAGCAGCCCGAACGGCGGCAAGAGAAGCGTGGCGACCATCGGCGGTGGCATCAACTCGTTTCTTGAGAACTTTGCGGGCAGGGATAAGGCCGCCCCAAAGCTCGCCCTGTATCGGCTTTGGTTAGGTCCAAGCGCGGACAAGATGAAGTGCCTCACTCGCGTACAGGGCGATGGAAAATGGGGGCAGTTGCACGATGCCTATTTCCTGGCCGAGGGCGATGCGGACCAACTCAAGGTCGTATTCTCGAAGTTGGAAGAGAAGTATGGCAAACCCATCATGGGCGAGAAAGGCAAGAGACTCGAACCGATTTCTGACATTTCCCTGGACAAGAAGTTGATTGCGGCCTTGAAGAAGCTGCCGCAAGCCAAGGCGACCGAAAGCAAATGACCTTGCTGTTGATCCTGTACATTGCATCGGGACTACTTTTGATCGGCTTGGCCCTGCCACTGGCTTTCCGTAGAATCCCCCCGAATCGCTTGTACGGGTTTCGGGTCAAACGCACGTTGGAGAACAGGGACGTGTGGTTCGCGGCCAACGCTTTCGCGGGAGTAAGGCTGGCGTGGACGGGTCTGGCGACCGTGGTAGCGGCGATTGTCTTCTATGCGCTCCCTATTCAAACGGTGGCTACCTACGCCGTGGCCGTGTCCGCCGTTGTGTTGTTCGGAGTGACCGTGGCCGTAGTGCAGAGCTTTCGGTACTTGAAGGCATTGACTGCGAAATAGGAAACACATGATTGAAGAAGGTTCTGGCAGCAAGTCCACGATAGAAGAAATCCGCGAGAGATTCGACGCTGACGTGGAACGGTTCTCGAACCTGGAAACGGGCCAGTCGGCTACAGTCGATGCGCCGCTGGCTATGTCGCTGATCGCAGAAGTTGCCGCACGTACAACCCCACGCGCGACAAGCGTTTTTGACGTTGGCTGCGGAGCGGGCAACTACACGATTAAACTGCTGGAGCGGCTGCCGAACTTGAATGTGACCCTGATCGACTTGAGCAAACCGATGCTGGATCGGGCCGTGGAAAGGATTCGCCCTGCTACGAACCGCAGCGTCGAGGCGACGCAAGGCGACATTCGGGAGATTGAGATTGGCATTCAACGGCACGACATTATTCTAGCCGCCTCGGTGCTGCATCACCTTCGGGACGATTCGGACTGGCGTTTCGTATTCAAGAAGTTCTTTGCGGGCCTACGGGTCGGCGGCTCGATTTGGGTTTTCGACCTGGTTGACAGTTCGATTCCCGCAGTCCAAGCTACAATGCAACGTCGCTACGGCGAATACCTTACCCACTTGAAAAACGAAGCCTACCGCGATCACGTCTTCGCCTACGTCGAAAAGGAGGACACGCCTCGGTCGCTGATGTTCCAGTTGGACCTTTTACGAGAAGTCGGCTTTTCCCAAGTCGATGTTCTTCATAAGAACTCGTGTTTCGCCGCCTTCGGTGCGGTGAAGCGGTAACGGGGAATCGCTATGAAACGGATTTGCGTGTTCCTCGGATCAAGCGACGGGCTGCGACCCGACTATGCTGAGGCTGCGCAACGGCTTGAACGACCGCCCTGGAACCATCTGATGCCGTTAGGCCGACAGGACCATTGATGAACTATCAATTCGGCAAACTTGTAAACCTTCTCAAGAGTCTGCTCCATAACATTGGCGTGGTGTTCGTGGGATTCGGTCTTGCCCTTATCGGAAGAGGACTCGATTTCCTTCTGGGGATAACTGGTTTTCAATCTGTTTTTGCGACTACAGCCGCTTGGCTGCGTATTGCCATCGGCTTCTTGTTGCGAGTGTGGGCAACGTTTCACTTCTACGAGCAGCACATGAAGGTGATTTCGCTTGTGCCCCAGAAGACGCTTATTACTACAGGGCCTTTTCGCATCTCAAGAAACCCGCTGTATCTTGGCGGAAACGTATTCATTTTCTTGGGAGCGGCGCTATTCCTCGGATCGCCATTTGGAATCTGTCTTACCGCCATCAACATCCTCGTTGTGGACTTATTCATTCGGCGAGAGGAAAAACAACTGGAGCGAGAATTTGGCGAGGAGTGGACACGTTACAGGAATCGAGTGCGTCGCTGGCTCTAAGGCAGAAGGAACGGTGCAACAGCCATGCAACTCTTGACCCGCGACCAATTCCGCGAGGGCGTTTTTGCTCGCGATAAGCACCGCTGCGTGATCTGCGGTGCCGAAGGCAAGGACGCGCACCACATCACGGAACGCCGCCTTTTCGACAACGGCGGGTACTTCCTCGACAATGGTGCCACACTTTGCGAAAACCACCACGTCTTGGCTGAACAGACTGTCCTCTCCTGCGAAGAGATCCGTGCGGCGGCAGGGATCGCTACAGTTGTCTTGCCCGACCACCTGTATCCTGATGAGCAGTGGGACAAGTGGGGCAACATGGTCCTCAAAGACGGGCGGCGGATTCGCGGCGAACTGTTCAATGACGAGTCAGTGCAGAAGATTCTTTCAGGCGTTCTGCCGCTCTTTTTGAAATGGGTGAAGTATCCCCGTACATATCATCTGCCGAATTCCCCAGGCCGCACCGACGACGATCGTGTTCTTCAGGATACATCCTGCTTCCAAGGCACGAGGGTCATCATCAGCGAAAAGCGGGACGGCGAGAACACGACGCTTTATACGGACTACGTTCATGCCCGATCCGTCGATTCAGCCAGCCACCCCACGAAGGATTGGATCAAGAACTATCAATCGCAAATCGGCTGGAACATTCCGCAAGGCTGGCGGGTCTGCGGCGAGAACCTCTGGGCCAAGCACTCCATCGCTTACGACAGCCTGGCGTCCTATTTCGAGGCGTTCTCAATTTGGGATGATACGAACTATTGCCTCGATTGGGACGCCAGCTTGGAGTGGTTCGGCTTAATTGGCGTCGAGCATGTTCCTGTTCTGTACGATGGGCCGTGGGACAATTCCCTGATGGAGCGATTTATCCCCAAGGACACGGACCAGCAGGAAGGGTTCATCGTGCGGCTGGCCGAGCGATTCCACTATTCTCGGTTCAGGGTGAGCGTTGCCAAGTGGGTCCGCGAAGGCCACGTTCAGACCTCGCACAATTGGAAGCGGCAGAAGATCGAGAGAAACAAGCTGAGGGAGTCTTGATTTACGGCGGGACGTATAATGCAACTGAAATCTTTAAGATGATTAACGAGACAGAAAGAATTGGAGTGAACCCATGAGTGCAGGAGCGGCAGCGGCGGTGATTGCCCAGGCGATTAGGGCTATGGGCGTGATCGTGAGAGTTGAGCCAAACGAATTCGAGCGGATACTCGCGCGACAGGAAGGCCCTCTGGTAGTCACGGCACAAGGAGGCGTTTTCAGCACGAACTACCAGTATTTGACAAGCTACAAGGGGCTGGCTTTCTTTGCACAATCTGCCACGCCCTTGAGTTTGCCAAGCAACGCCGAGGTCATAGTGGCGAATAAAATCTGGATTCCAGGTTGAACGAAATGGCCTTGAACCTCAATCCTCTCGTCCACCGCATTCTTGAAGGCTATGCGCTCCCCTGGCACGGCACCCACGGCGTCGGGCATTGGGCGAGGGTTCTCGAAAACGGCTTGCGCTTGGCCGAGGCCACGGACGCCAAAGTCGAAGTCGTCCAACTTTTTGCCGTCTTCCACGACTCGCGGCGGATCAACGAAGGATTCGACGACGGACACGGCCAACGCGGGGCTGATCTTGCCGCTGACCTTCGTCACCTGTTCAACCTGTCCGATGCCGATTTCGAGCTTCTCTACGAAGCCTGTGCCTGCCACACCGATGGCTTGATCGACGCCGACATCACGATCCAAGTCTGTTGGGATGCCGACCGTCTTGATCTTGGCCGAGTCGGGATTGTGCCCGTAACGAACAAGCTCTGCACGCCCGCAGCCAAAATGCCCAAGATGCTGAAATGGGCCGATGGGCGGGCTGGCTTCGAGGTCGTGCCTGACTTCGTGAAGGGCGAATAGGGAATTGATTTAGCTGGCCCGTTGGATTGAGCACTGTGATGCTGCGTAGCTTCATGCGGATAAGCGCATTGCCTTTTTGATCGCGACCATCTTCAGCAGTTTCCCGTTCTGGTCATAGAACTCGACCGAATTTCAACCTGCGCCCCAAATGGCATAGCCGCCATCGCAATGAAACTTGTGGCCGATAAAACAGCCGTCTTTGACAAGGAAAGTTTCGCACACGTCGATTGGGGGCGGCATCCCAAGTGTGGAGAACGTCGCTGCCACAAGATTGTCGATCAATGAATGGCTCATGCTACATCGAAGCCTCTATTTGAAGTCGAGTTCGCGGTTGAATACGACGATTAGCGGCTCGCTAAGGGAGTTCCAAGGTATCGGGACCGCGATCCTGCAAGGGTTTCTGGGGTTCGCTGACTTCGGCTTCTATCGCCCCGCGAACAAAATGCACGGTGACTTCTGTTCGCCCCAGAGTCAATCGGTCTCCTGGCCTTAGATACGATTCATGCACGCGGCTGCTGTGCATGAAAATGCCATTCTGGAATGAAGATCACGCGCAACCAGCACGTCGCCAATCTGGCTGATCTCGCAATGCCTGTGGCTGATCCAGGGATCGACAAGTGGCACATCTACATCCGCGTTACGCCCGATAATGGCGGGCAGCTTGTAAAGCACCCATTGCGTCTCGCGCCCGCAATGGTCCTGGATCGTTAATTCCACGCAAAGACGGTTCTCTGTCGAAGTGGCCATTTCAGACCGCGCGTCGTAGAGACCAAGCATATCAATTCCTCTATTGATACAAGGCGGCATCATCGTGTAAGCAGGCGGAGCTTAACAGCAACTTGTGCGCCAGCGGGTGGCAAAAAAGGCAACAAATTGGTCAGGGCTCCCGATGCCTGCGACGAGTGCCGTTGGTAGAGAAACTCAACGATTTCTAGGTGGAAAAACATGGAGCAATTCTAACCACGCTGATTTCGTAACAGCCACTTGGGATGTTACGTGAACCACAAATACTGCTACCACGGTGGCTACTCGATGCGGTTTGCGGGCTTGAATGCCATCGAGGTCTACGACGCGGCGTGGGCACGCCGCCGAAGTCAGTGGCTTGGGAAGAATTCGACAAAAAAGGTGCCGCGTAAGCCCGATCAATACTTGAGGGTCATTGGCGTCGAAGTCGGCTGTTGTTCGGGGAACAACATGTGGCTGCCCTCTCCAAGTCGAGGCTTGGGGGCTTCTTATGCCACCCGTCGAAGCTCTTTTGCTGCTGATACGGCATTCTGATAGGCTGTCTTCGCCCAACCTGCAAGGCCCTTTGGCACCGCACTGCCGCGTTCCACAACGAAGTATTTGTTGAGGCCCTTGTACATCGTCCCAGGCAGCGAAGGGCCAAGTTCCTCAGCTTTGTATTCTTCAGGAAGGGCCAGACCGACGATCAATCGCTTGCTGCTTTTCAGCCAGATCGCAGCAAATACGGAGCTTCGCAGAGCGGCGTCGATCGTGAACTTGACGTAGGTGGTCATTAGCTCGCTGTCGGTGTCGGGGGAAACCGCCAAGAGCAGCCTCGCAATCTGCATGAATTCCCCGCGAAGCGATTCCCAAGCAGGTCCGCTCACTTTAGCAATCGTGTGCTGCGTCAATTCGCCCATAAAGCTACACCAAGTCCTTGAGGCCCTTCAAGGCTATGACCTTGACGACGTTCTTGGCGGGCTTGGCCTTGACAAGCATTTCTTCCTTGGTGAACGGATTGATGCCCATGTGTTCTTCCGTGGCGGGCTTGCGGGCGACCTTGATTTGCAGCAGTCCAGGGATGGCGAAGGTGCCAGGACCGTCATCGCCCAGATTCGTGCCGATCAGTTTGGAAAGTTCATCGAACAGACTGCCGACTTGCTGCTTCGTCAGCCCCGTGGTTTCGGCCAATGCAGCGAAGATTTCCGTCTTGGTCATGGGTTTCGTTGCGGTTTCGATCCCTTCCATCGTTCACTCCTTTTATGAAAGTTGCCCCGCCAATCTGCGGGCATCGACGGGGCGTTTACCTTGGGCAGCGTCACGTCCTGTGGACTGCACCAAATTGGAAGCTGGCGGCATCCGTTCCGCCAGACTGGGCATCATACTACGGATCGCGGCGACAACCTATACGTCGAGTAGGGTGGGTGGTGCTAGCAGTGCTTACTACGGACGTTATCCCTGAAGAAGCCGACCTTTACGACGACGCGCACTGGCGGTACATTCGTATGCAGTTCAATGGCAAGGAAGCCATTGCTGGCAACAGGAGGTTGCGACATGCGACTAGAATCCCAGCCGTCCGAAGTGCTTTCTGTCGTCGTCGGCATGTTCGAGAAATTCGGAGCATCGCCCCAAAACCTGTTCGACATCGAAGAGACAATCCAGATCGAGAAAGGCAAGCACGTTGCCCGTAGCTATCAAGTGGAGGGGCTGATGGCGATGTGGTTGATCGGCATTGGGATCGTCCAATTCTACGATGACGATGGCAACATGCTGGCGACCGTCAACGTTCTTGAGGAGGCCGTTCCACAGCGAATGGTGGCGTAGGCGGCTGGAACCTACTCCTTGGAAGCAGGGCTGTCGGGCGATTCGATCTGCGAACCGCTAGAACTCTTGATCGCGTCATAGACTTCGCGGCGATGAACTTACACGTCTTTCGGTGCCTCGATCCCCAGGCGAACCTTGTCGCCTCGAATATCAACCACCACGACAACGATGTTGTCGCTTATAATGACGCTTTCGCCCTTCTTGCGGCTCAGAACGAGCATTTGATCGCCTCCTGCCGGATCATGGGTTTTGAAAACTGCGGTCTGCTTCCCGCCCTATTAGTATGATTCCGCAGCCAACCATATTGTCAGGGCGACGAACCGAAACCGTTCCTTGGCGGCGGAATGTCGTGTGGCTGTAGGGGTTGCATCAGCCGTGACGCACAAGATCGTCGCCTCCTTGGAGTCGAAGAAGCTATCCGTGCCACACGGATGGAAAGTTGTCGCTGGGAATTCTGGAAGGCGGGTGAAGGCCATCCGCTTCTTTCGGCAAGCGCAATGAAAAAGCCCCACGGAAACGCTTGTCTTCCATAGGGCTATAATCACTGTCGCATCGTGCAACATTTCTCAGCAGACTCCCTCCCGCACAGGGAGCAAGCATATCAGATCATTCTTGCCGCAACAAGCCTCGGCCAGCAATTAGTCGTCCTCGTCGTAATCGTGCTGACGAGCCTTGCGCCAGCCTAATTCCCAAGAGAGGCGGGCGTCGGCTTCCTACTCCTCGTCGTAGAGATTGTCGCTGTCATCGACACTTTCCCAATAGGCGTCGTAGCCCTGGTCAAAGGCTTCGTTGTTCATAGGTTGCCTTATCGCTCTCGGGCCTTTCTCAACGCCTCGACATACGCGAGCGGCAGCTTTTCGTTAGTCCACCACCGAGGCTGCTCCGTATAAATCCAGACGTATTCATCCGTCCTTTGCAGTCCCAATCGCACGCTGCACTCGAACTGGGCGGCCGAAAAGAAGTTCTTGGACAAGTCATCCGTGCGCCAGCCGCCCTTGTTCGATCCATTATCCATCCAGATGCCGAAGCCCGCCGCAAAATGGCGACGGTACTTTTCGGGATCGGCAGCCAAAGCAGCCAGCTTCACCTTGATGTTGTCGTAAGCCTTGTCGAATTGTTCCTTCTGCTTGTAGCTATAGGCCGCCTCCCATCCGTCCACAAACCTCGTCTGCGGCGTACAGGCATCGAGCATCCCATCAATGAAATCCGCAAGCAGGCCGTAGGATGCTTTTGCACGGTCCTTTTGACTGCCCGTAATCGAATAGGCGAAAGTCATGAGTATCGTGATATCGGGGTACGGCCCGTTGACGGCCTTCATCCAATCCTGCCCCCGCTGGCGGACTTTGGCGCGGTACTCGTCAAAGGTCTTGCTTTCATGATGCTTCTGTTTACTGTAATTGAAGAGTTGCTCGTTGTACTGCTCCACGTCGAACATGAAGCCCTTGCACCCGCCCTGTTTGGCAGTCTGCGCGGCAACGGCAAAGTTGTTGTGGACAATAGCCCATGCCTTATCGTCAAACCAATCAACGTTCCCAGGCGTGACGTTAACCCGCAGAAACCGATCCGTAAGTCTCTTGAACGGAGTCGCCTTCAAATCGTCAATCGCGTGCTGGAAGTCGGCCAAGTCAAACTTTCGTTTGCCCCACATTTCCCAGACGAAGTTGCCGCCCTTGTTGCTGGTGACGTGGAAGATCAGGCCGTCGAAGGGTAACTGCTCCATCTTCTCCACGTTCTGCCGCATAAACTTGGTGTCGGGTTCGTCCCACCCCCATTCGATCAGCTTCTTGGGCTGCTGTGCGTGGACGTTGCTGCCCAGGATGAGCAAGACGAGAATCATCGGCAAGCGTTTCATGGCTTCACTCCTCAAACGCAGTATTCGTAGAAATACTCAATCAAACGGTACTTGTCCGTCAAGTAATGCGACTCCAACTTCGGATGCCGTTCGATGTTGTAGTCAATAAGCATGTTCGTCAGTTCTTTAATGGCTTTTGGCCGCTTCAATCGAGCAGAAGCAATTCGGCCCAACTTTTCCATCGAACGTCGTTCATGGGGATTCTCGATCTCGTAAAGCAGTATGTTCAATTCGGCATCAGTCAACTCGTTGAGAAGAGCCTGAATCCGATCTCGCACGCTCGGTGGTCCTTCCTGCGTCGAATCCTTCTTTTGACTGCGTTTCTTTGCCATGATTCCCTTTTCCTGCGGCAATTTGCGTGGGGATCAATCGAGTAGGTCGCTGCTGTATTTCTCTGATACAGCACTTTTTGAACTTTTTGCCGCTGCCGCAGGGGCACGGGTCATTTCGACCGATCTTCTTCTTCGGCGGCGGTTCCTCCTCCTTTTCTTCCTCCTCGTCGGGTTCGTCCTGGGAGCGAGCCTGTTGTGCTCGTTCGGCCCGTGCTGTTTCAACTTCCAATCGCCACTGTTCCTTTTCGGGCAATTCGATCTCCATCAAGGTCGCCGCCACGATCAAGCCCGCACGCAAATCCGTGGCCGTCTTGTCGTATTTGTCATCGAGAATCACCTGACGGACGGGTTCGATGCATTCGTCGGTGAAGTGGGATGTCATGGCCTCCGCCAACCACGCCTTGACGGTTGCATCCTCCTCATGCGGCAGTAATTCTAGCACCTTGGCAACCGCAAGATCGGAATGAACGTGCTGCAAGACTTGGCAGCCGCTTATGCGACGAGTCCAATCCCCTTGAGAAAACAGAGAAGCCGCCCCTTCGACAGCCGCATCCGTCCCGATTTGCACCAATGCCTTTTCAGCGTCTTGAAACAGCAGTTCGGCATCGTCGTCAGCCTCACGCAACTTGGCGACAATGTGCGGAACAGCAGCGTCGAGTCGCATCTCTCCCGCAATGCTGACCACGAAAAGTTCCCTCCACGCTTCGCCGTAATCATCCAAGTCTACTTTCTCGGCCAGGGCGGAAAGCACCCTGTCTGAATCGCCGTGTCGCGCAATGGCCTCGACCAACGCATAGCCGTATTCCGTTTCGGGGTCGGTGCGATCCTGGCTGGCCTGAAGGCAAATGGCATCCAATTCGCGCCAGCATGTCTCCTTGTCCACGTTCAGAAGATCAATCCGCATCTCAATCAGCTCGCGGTCGCGTTTGCGGAGACCTGTGATCGAGGAGATTTCCGAACTGTGACGGGCCAGCAGTGTGGCGTCGGCATCGCACAGAAGCCACGTCAACGTCGAGTGCCAGCCGCGCTCTCATCTTGTGGTCGTTGGCGAAGTCGTCGCTTTGAATCTGCTCTAGCATCCAAGGAAGAGTTTCTTCGGAAAGTGGCAAACCCTCGATTACAGGCGGGACGGTAAATACTCCTTGCCAACCGAACTTCTCGATGGCCTGAATGGCGAGCGGCAGAATCGACGTGTCGCGACAGGCGGACCTGGAAAAGTACATAGCCGCCGCATCCCGCACGTCGCGGTCAGGGTGGAGAATTCCCTGTTTAATCTTCTCTTCGGAAAGTCGCATCGAGGTAATCCCTTCTATCGCCGCCGTATGTCGTCTTGGAGTTCCATCGCCGCGTCTAGCAAATCGTCGTTTTTCATTTTGATCCTCTGTTCATTTATTTGGGATTGCGGCGGTGAGGCGGGAAGAAGATCGCGTTGAGTTTAAGGTCGAGCATCTCGTCGCGGCGTCCCAACTCCGAGTCGCTCAACGTCTTTTCCTCTCCATACTTGGCCCGCCAAGCCTGCATGAACGGGATGAATTCCGCAACGGCCTCATCCCATTGCGGCAAATCCTCGCTGACTGCGACCTCGATCTTCAGTTGTTTCAAGTGCGAGAATAGTTCCTGCCATTCGGGATTGTCCCGCAGATAGAACCTCTTGGGACGACCGTGGCGATCATCGGTAAGGGGACGTTCCATCGAATTCGCCAGCAAGTTGGCAAAATCATTGACGGTCGGTGGCTGCTCGATAATTTCCTGCGCAAGACCGAGCCATCGTGGTGGCTGACGACCATGCCCAGCCAAAGTTCGCGGCGTTCGAGCAGTTCGGGCAGAGGGCAGAAATCCGCTTCTCTTTCGACATCGGCTTGCGGCAGCCAAAGCAGGCGTCGTTTAACGAACCATCCCGCTCCTTTGCCGAGCTTCAGTTTGCCTTGCTTTGTCGCCATCTCAATCCTCGTTGCGGCTGCCCTATTGTCGGGCACGAGGCAAGTTCTTTCAAGATCGTGGCTAAGGTGCTGAGGGCAATAGTGGACAGTCTTTGGATGTTGTCCTTGTCCTATTACGCCGCCATTCCCATTGCTTCCCTCAATTCAAGTTCAGTCGGGTGCAAAAGTGCCATTGAAATAAGTTCAACGGGCTTGATCGTCTGCTCGAAGGGCAGTCTATGGAGGCTTTCCACGGTCTGTTGGAGGCGAGATGGGGCGGAAGTTCCTGCCAAGGATGTCCTTTCTTCTCTCTCTACTTCTACAAGCATTCCCATTAACACGTCACTTGCCTTCCACTTGCAGGCAATACCGCCGACCTTGACGCCCTTTTCCCAATGCCCCTGCTTGTAGGTCTTATCTTTCCATTTCAAAAGTTCAAGGCTCGACAGATAATTCCTCAAAGCAGCAAACCGCTTTGGATCGAAGGCACGGTCAATATCCTTCGCCTTGTAAAGTGCAGTCCAGAGGCCCGCGAATCGCTTCCAAGGCAATGAACCGTCCTCGTTCATGTGTTCGTTGAACCATTTCAGCAGCATCAGAAAAACTGCCAAGTCCTTCACTGTAGCAACGACGCGGCCTGTCTTCAAAGGATGGACGCCGAGAAGTGTTTTTGCCACTTCAAGATAATGGCCGTCGAGCTTCTGCAATTCATCTTCGGAAATCACCTTGTCCGAGCACGACCCGACAGTCCTGACCCTGGGAATAGTTGCCTTGACTTTTACAATCTTGGGTATAACTATCGTTGTGGGGATGGCGGGCTTTGTCTCGCGCATAATACTCGCCATTTTAATAGGAGCGATTTCTGGCAACGGCCTCAGAAGCAACGACCGCAAATTCGCCACGCTGAAATGCGTCGTGTTTTTCAATTCTTCAAAGCGGTTGGCATTGCGAGGAATCTTTGCCAAAGTACCCGCCTTGTAGTTTGTGACCTCGCCCCTCCTTGCGCCCCAATAGATTACGGGACAACGGCCTTTGATTTCCACCGTTTCAATGTCAAAGGCGTAGACGGTCTTCCGCAGGTAGGCTTGAAGGTGACCGAGCAGGTCGTTGACTACTTCGGGCTTCACGCCATCCTTTTGAAGAATGAAATATCCATGAACGCCCTTGCCATTGGTGGATGTCTCGAAATACAGATTCGGAAAGAAAGTGTCCTTTAAGAATTGCGCGTAGGCTACGGCCCCTTGCAGAGTCCCGATGCCGTTGTGGCAGTCAATGTCGATCATGACCAAGGTTTCAGGCTTCCAAGAGTTGCCAGCGAAGTAGAAGGTGTCCTCGTCGATGAAATGCCTCGATAGCTTCTCGTTGGTCAAATGGCTGAGATGGACCTTGTTTCGGAGATGGTCGAGAACCTCGTCGTTGTAATTGCAGTGTTTGACCTGCCCGTTCCACTTGTAGCCGTAGTCGAGATGACTGATGCGTTTCCGCAGCCATGCTGTGATTGTTTCCCGTCGTGCCATTGTCCATCCAATAAAAATGCCACTCGATCCATGTCGGTGGAATCGAGTGGCGTGACAGCGTTGCGGGAGCAACGAAGCAATTCTCTTGTTTTGTTCTTATCCTAGCTTCCTTTTCCCGCACTGTCCGACAATCCCACCGACAACATATATAGTAGTGTCGCCGTTGATTTTTTCAGAAGAATCTTTGGCTTTCCCACTACTCTATATATCAGTGAAATCCAGAAAAACTTTAGCGAATTCTTGGCATTTTCAAGAATAACCCAAAAGACGGTAGATTTCGTTCACGGTGAAAGGTTTCAGGTTGTCAATTTGACAAGGTGATTGCCGCCGCTGAACCGAAAAGCGGCGGCTGAAAATGCGGAGGCAGATCAGCAGCGTCTAAATCGAAATGACTGCGGTTGACCTTGGGGAATAACCCTATCTTTCCCACCGCGTTGCGGATACAATTCCGTGTCGAATCCGCCACGACCGACGATCTCCCATCGCCGCATGTCGTTACCCTAACCATTGTCAGGAGAACAGGATGTCAAGTCAACCAAGAGCCGACAGACGTAAGAAACTGCAACGGCAAAGGCGCAATGCGGAGACGACCCAAGCGCACAAACTAAAGGCTGCGGCGGTCGCGAAAACATCGCAAAACACCAAGACCTAAACATTCATTACACCTCCGACGAGACCGAAAATGGCAGTCCATCTGGATCGGTGTAAATCGCCAGACTGCCGAATTCTTCTTTCTTGGGCGGCTGGATGCACTTCACGCCTTTGGCGATCATCGCCACATGGAAGTCATTGATGTTCGCAACGGTCAGGCCGACGTGGCAATGACCAGCAGGCATCGTTTCGTGGGAATGAGGGTGGGCGTGGTCAGGAGCGTCGGCCAAGTGCAGGGCGAGGGTAGTTTCCCCCGTACCGAACTCGGTCCACTTGTGCGACTGATGCTTCAACGAAAAGCCGAGTATATCCCGATAGAAGGCGATAGAACGGTCCATGTCGCTCACGAAGACGATGGCGTAGCTGAACTTGTTCATTGTTCTTTCCTCGATTCAAGAGATAATCACCAATGCCTATGATAGTGCGGATATGGTGCGTGGTAGTACGGGGCTGCATACAAGTTGCCCATCGCCCACTGTGCCTGTTGAACGGCAAGGGCTGAACTGTAGGCCGCCATCGCCTGTTCTTGCTGTCGTCGGGCGACTTCCACTTTCAGTCTGTCACGATAGGCTTGCAAGCGACGAAGGTTGGCTTCGGCTGCGGCCAATTCCTGAGCCTGATAATACTGAACCGCTTCGGCAACCTGGCTGTCGCTAACGCCGTTCACCATTCGCTCGACCTCACGATACTTCTGGGCATCGAGTTTGCCCTGCGCCTGCAAGTCCGCAGTCAGATGATCCAAGAGCCATTTGCGTTGGGCCTTGGGATCTTCAGACGACGAGGTTGACTGCGCATCGCCATCGAGCTTGAACGGAGCGGGCGGCGGCGGCACTTGTCCAATCAGCAAACAGAGGAAGGCAGCGTGGAGCATCGGGGATTCTCCCTTCACGATAATTCTTTTCATTCCCGTCGAGTATGGCAAGTGTCTTTAACCCCAAATGGGGTCAGGTCGCTCGCTTATTCAGCATATTCCGAACCAAGCTCGTGATCTGCGGGCTTTGGTGTGACTTTGCGTATTGTCCCTTGGATTCTAAGGGCAATAATTGTTCATTCACTCGTACACCACAATGGGAGCACAACAATGGCGAAGAAACCCAAGGTCAACAAGACCCAGGCCGTCAGAGACTATCTCACGGACCATCCTGGTGCCGTCAGCAGTGAGATCGCTGCGGCCCTGAACAAGAAGGGCGTCAAGATCACGGCCAGCTACGTCGCCAACATAAAGACCACGCTCAATAAGGCTGGCAAGAAAAAGAAGGCGTCGAAGAAATCAACGGTACATGTTGAAGCTGCTCCTGTCGCGGAGAAGCCAGCGACGAACGGCGGCACGCTCACCTTGGAGCAGGTGAAGAAGGTGGCGCACACGATCAAGACGCTCGGTGGCTGTCAGCGTGTGACCGAAGTGCTGGAAGTCATCAAGGAATTGGGCGGCATCAAGAAGTTCAGAGACTTGGCGGAAGCGATGACAGTCACGGAAACGTCAATGAATGACATTCCGTACTAATGCTGGCCTTCCGCAAGAAGCTGTCGATTAGGAGAACTTGGTGACCGCGGTTCATGCTTTGCCTGCTGCAATCCGTCTACGGGTTCGGTTCGGCTCGCTGACCTTTTGTGTTGATCGTTTCGAGAAACGCATCGACCTCTGCCATATCTTTGAAACAGCCGCCACCCTGGTCTGCCGTTTCGTATGCTGGCAGCACGTTACAAAGCATCCTCTTCTCAATTTTGAAATAGGCTGACAAGCGACCCAGGTCAACGACATATCGCAATCCCTGCTCAGAGGAGCTTTCTTTGGGCAAGAGGCGTATCATCGTCAAGTAAGACTGCCCCTTTCCCAACTTGCCGAGGAACTTCAGACCCTTGGTGTCGCACTGGACCTGGTAAAAGTACCGTTTCAGTCCAGCCACGAGCTTCCTGAACAGGTCAGCGAATCCCATTGCAGCGGCGATGTCCTCGCTTTCTTGCTGTGACAGACGGCGCTGCCCTTTGTAACGACTCGGAAAACCTTTGGGATAAAGTTCTATTCTGCGTTTCGGCCTTCGTTCGCGTCTTTGCACCATAAACCCGTCGATGTCTCGTTCCCGCGACAAGAGGAATCGCAGGAAGCTCGCGCCCATGTACTTGCATGTGACGCAAATGCTTAGGAGGGCAAGGTAGTCGCTGCACCCACTTTCCACCATCGCGCCGTCCACAAGCAAGCGGTAATGCGCGAACTGTTTGATTGCATACTCGGCGTTATTGTTGTTCCAGGCAACGGCATCATGTTCCAAGAATATGAAGAGCTTGTCGCGGTACTTGGCAAACCTCTCCCTGTAGCCTTGGACCACCTGGGACTCGTACTCTGGCCCACAAACACGATCAAGGAAAGCCTCTACCTTGGGCTTGTGCCTTACCAGCCATTTCTTGTCCAAGCCGTGCCGATCAATGGTTTCCACAATCTCCCGCAGCATAGTCCCGAATTCGCCAAGAAATGCCTTCAGTTCGTCGTCGAATGGATTCTTCCGCAGATCGCTATTCATGTCGCGAATCAGGTGAACAAGGCACTTCTGTTGAAAGCACGCCATCCCGTCGTATCCAGGGTAGAAGTCCGATACCAAGACGCCCGTGAATTCGGCCAGCAGTTCCTTCAGGAAACCAACCTCTCGGTTCGGCCTATAAAGATAAACCACTTCCCGCCCATTCGTCAGAACCCACACGTACCCCTTGCCGTAGCGTAGGCTGATTTCAGTTTCATCGACATAAATCACGTTTCCCACCAGCAACCTCTGCATCAAGAGCTTGTTCGTCGGGCGGTAGTAGGCGACCATGATCGCCTTCATCATGTGGATGTAGACATGGTCAAGGTGCAGATGAAAGAAGTCCTCACATAGCGCAGCCAGCTTCGGTAAGCTGGTTTGGTGTTCTACGTGCTGGTACATGGCCCAACTCTTCAAGCCGTGGCAATACGGGTCCAGTCGCAGAATCTTTCGCGGCGAAGAGAGTCGATTGCAGCCCAGACAACGCACACGCACCGACCGATACTCGATCACACGCCTGACCATGCCCGATGGCCGCATTTCCAGGTCGAACACCTGTCTCTTGATATGAACCTTCTTTAGCGGTTTGAGATTGCGGCCCCCACAATGACGACATCGTGATGTCTTTATTGCCTTCCGCACGTTCGGAGGCAACCACCGTTGTCTCCGCTTCCATGTCCTAATAGGCTGTAGTTCTCTTTGCCGTGGACCCCGCCCAAGGCTTAGCCGATCATGCTGGTAATCGAAGTAGGCACACTTGTTGATGCGGTCGAAGTCTGGAAGAACAAAGCCAATCTTGCCCCAATCACGGTTCGTTGGCTCGAACTTGACCTCCTCCCAAGCAGCCGTGAAGGAGCCTTCAACGCCTTGTTGCTCTTTTCCGATGGCTTCCAACGCCTCCGTCACTTGCCTCAGCGCTCGGCAGTCATCGGCGTTGTAAACGATGAGCTTCTGCTTGAATTCGTCATTCCCCGTCATTTCCCATCGTTTTCGCCATGCGAGGCTTTGCAGGCCAGAGGCATTCGCGTCGGTCCATGAAAAGCCGAGGTACTTCCCAACGTCCTTCAGGCCATTGGAGTAGGTCGGGAAATAAACATCCGAATGGAGGGGAGCGAGGACATTGACTGAAGCTGCTATGGCGGCATCTACGGCCTTCTTCGGGCGGACCACGGCCCGCATCTTGCGAAGGATGTTCGCCTCGTATTGGCCGTAATGGAAAAGCGCGTAGCCGTCGTGCTGCTTCAAAACATCTATGAACTGCTCGAAAAGGCGTTTCTGCTGCGATGGATCGTCGGCCCAGAGCGAGACCATTTCTTCGTGGCCGTCTTTGACGACGAGCAGGCCGAGGAGGTAGGTGAACGTTCGGTCGAAATCGCCCTCCGCATCGAAGAAGATTCGCACGGCAGTCTTAGGAAACGTAGGCTTTCCGATGACGAGGATTCGTTTTTGCCTGATAGCCAGGGCGTGCAAGGGCAAGGATCGGGGGTTCTGTTTGGGGTGAACGGTCTTGTGGCGGCGGGCATGATAGGTGTAGGAAAGCTGCGTGACCGTCAAAGTTCCTGTCTGGGCGTAATTGTTGATCTTTTTCGCCGTCATGTGCCCCAATAGGCTGAGGTCATCCGTCTTGATGGCCTGCTCTCGGCATTCTGCACGGAACTCGCAGAGCGAGCAGTGGTCATTGAGAATCAGACGGGGGGCCACTTTTCCGCTGACTATGGCGGCGAGATCGTCAAGGACTTGCTGAGCGGCCTTGTAGTGCTTGGTGAGTTGTAGCGTTCGCACCCTGCATTCGGTGCCGAAAATGACCGTTGCCGTTTTGGGCTGCACTTGCTGATGCCGAGAAAGAATAATCCCGCCCGCAGCCGTGAGAATGGTCAGTTTCCGCCCCAAAGATTCCCCGTGCCAGAATAAGACGGGGCCGTACTGAAAAGGGCCGAGCGATGATTTGCCGTCCATTCGGCGTAGGGCGTCGAACTCAATGGCCGTTTCTTCGTCTTCAAGGATGGGGGCGAGAATTATCGCTTGCCCCGAATGAATGTCGATGTTCGTAGCGGTTGACGCTTGGGCCTTGCTACACTTGCGCTTCAAGACGGCGGCGGCTTGTTCTCGATAGGCGGCTTGAAGTTCTGCCTGAACCACTTCAAGGTCGTGGGGATCGCCTCTATTGCCTTTGGACAGAAGGTGGGCTTTGTACTTGCAGTCCAGGTATGCCTCGATCAAGCGTCGTGTAATCTGCATGACAGTGCCACCAAACTCAATTCTCCGACAATCTCGGCCCAGGCGAGTCAGATCGGAAGGTGTCGGCCAACCGCTTGTGTTCGCGCTCGAACCAGCCCCAGTTGTCCCGCAAGGCCGCCTTGTGCCATTCCTCGAAATGAGGAAACCTCTTGCCCATAATCATCGCAATGGCGACGAGCCGATAGCGCAAGTCGCGTTCGTCGGGTGCCATGTCTTCTTCCTCCATGTCAGCCACCATCGGCCAGCACAGGTCGATGGCGTCCGTCTCGAAATTGCCCAGCAGCGAGTTCGCCAATAGAATCTGAACTTCGCGATCGTCTTCGCCGCCGAGAAATGCACGACACCACTTCACCGATTCGTCGCTGTGGATTTCTTCCAAAAGTATCCCATACGAGCATCGAGTGTCCTGATCTGCGTCCCACCACGCTTGGTCAACCGCTCGAACCACCGCGTCCGTGCCGATTCTGCCCAACGCCATGAGTGCTTCGTCAATTATTCGTTCATGTTCGCTCCTGGTCTGCTTCATCAGAAACGGAATAGCAGCCTCGATCTTCATTTCGCCTGCCAGGGCCATGACTTGCGGTTCCAGCCACAGGACGAAAGAGCGATCTTTGCCTGGATAGGGCCGTTTCAGCAAATCGAACACTGCCCCTGCCTGATCGGGATGTCGTGCAAGGGCTTCGACGAGGCGATTCCCGTATCGTAAATCGTTGCTCGTAATCTGCCGTCGCCGCATGGTGTCCACGCCGAAGCTCATCAGGGCCTCGTAAGCACGGTCCCAAGACCACGATGCCATGTCGATCCGATCATGGAGCGGCTCGCGTAACCGCTCTGGGAAGTTCTTGAGAGATAGAATCTCCTTTTCTCGTGACGCGATCAACTGCGGGTCCGCTTCGGAGAGAATAATGGACACGGCAAAGCGATGGTTGTCTTGCTCGATGCTGGCAAGATCGTAATGCCGCCGAAGCTCGGCAATCAGCCATTCGACAGTTGCCTCCGTCTGGGCAAGGCGTTCAGCAGCCCGAAGAAGAGTATATGCTTTCTCTCGCCCGTACTTCTCCACGGCCTCGATGACGAACGGCATGATCGTGGCGTCAGGGCTGCGGACTTCGGAGAAGTAATGGAGGGCCTGCTCCCGCACTTCGTCCACAGGATGCAGGATGGCCGCTTTGATTTCGGATTCGGGAAGACGCATTATTGGTTCCGCAACAATTCTTCGTACAGCACGGCCAATTGGCTCCGCAATTCGCGCTGAGCATCGCGGTACTGCACGGCATTGTCAAATTCCTGCGACTCTATTGCTATCTCTTTCTTCAACTGCCATTCGTAGTCCTCCATAGCCAAGCGGCGAACCTTGGACCATTTTGGGGCACATGTCAAACAGACCCACGGCGGACCCTTCTTACCACCGTCAACAGAACCGAGGAAGGCTTGGCCCGACGTGATCTCTTGCAGGTCTTTGTCAGAAAGGCAGTAGGCACCCCAAACGACGCGGACGACGGGTGAGTGGCCGCAATTAGGACATGCGTATGGCAACTCTACCACGTCTTCGTCAGCCCGCACCACGGATTGGGCTGGCGGGTGGGCTACGGATGGCTTGTGCTCCAAATCATTCGACTCAAGTAGAACCTTCTCGATCTCCTTTCGGGCCTCCTCGATACGAAGGCCCAAGTACATCAGGAGTTGTCCCGCAAGGCCACGATCCTCCCGCAATAGCCCCAAGAGAATGTGCTCTGTGTCCACTTGTTTCTGCTTCAGCTTTGAGGATTCTTCCTGCGCATTCTCGATAACTCTTTTGGCGGTGGATGTCATCGGCAGCTTGCCAATCGTTATCATATCGGGGCCACTTTGAATCAGCTTTTCTAACTCCAAGCGAATTCTTGTGCAGGTCGATGTCCAGGTTGTGCAGCACGTCAGTCGCTACGCCAGGCACTTGAATTAGGCCCAGCAGAATATGCTCGGTGCCAATATACGCGTGATTGAACCGCTGGGACTCTCGATTCGCCAGTTGCATCACCTTTCGTGCGCTGTCCGAGAATCGCTCATACATTGTTGTGGCCCTTGCCAGCGATGTCTTCCAACTTCATCATTGCGGCGGTTTCGATCTGCGATACTCCGCTTCTTCACGGTCGCGTTGAGCTTTCTTCGTCTTGCCCAGGAAGTCATACGCAGCAGCCCTTGCCTCATACACTTCCGCACGAAACGGGGCCTGGAAGATGGCTCGACTGAAATCTCGAATTGCCGTTGACATATCGCGTTGGATGGCCCACGCAAGCCCCCGCTGATAATACGCTTCGGCCAAGCGGTTGCCGCCGCTCGCATGATCGTCATTATCGTCGACCACCACGTCGAAATCCGCCATAGCCAAGTCGTGAAGACCGTTGCGCATCAGGGCTTTGCCGCGCACGAAATACGATTCAACATCTTCGGGGGCCATCACTACGGCCTTCTGCGCATCGGCCAGTGCTTCTTCTACGCGATCCAGCCCCAGGTAGGCTATCGTCCTCTGCTGATAGGCTTCGACGTCCTCGGGATTCTCTTCAATTGCAATGTTCAGTTCGTCCATCGCCTCAGCAAAACGTCCTGCTCCGAGAGCGAAAACACCCAGGCTGAAATGATCGAGGTCATCAGGCGTGGCTTCTTCGACAGCCGAGTCGGCGGCAAAATGGGACAGAACAGGGTGGTGCGAAAGTGGGATGGCATCGGCTTGCCGCCCAAGAACGTTGAATTGACGGTTTCGCGGATGCTGGCTCCGCCAGACGGCGATCAGTCGGAAAAGCCATGTCCAACTTGCAATCAAGAAGAAACCGCCAACGGCCAATAAGAAGAGACTGATTATAGGCGGGTCTGGCGAGCCGCCATCGTTAATGTAGACGACGGGTTTCCTGAAATGTAAGGTCGGGAACATATCCCAATACCGCATTGGGCCAAGCGGCCCCACGCTCCCCGTCAATGTGTATTTCGGGGAACGCGCAATCTTCGCCTTCCATGAACCGACCTCGGAACCCTGCATCGAGAAACTGCCGACGACTTGAACGGTCTGATCGGGATTCCAGTCAAGTGGCACGAGCGGAACGTGCATATTCACGAAACCATTGTTGCTCGCGTGCCACCACGCATATTCAGGCAATAATCGCCCTTCGACAGTAAGCCACCGCTCGCCGTGATAGTCGTCTGCAAAGCGTTCGGCCTGGAAGTGCGTAGGCGACCGCTCGGATAACGTGGAATGGAGGTTGGTCGCTCCAATGTAAACGAGGAAAGGACTGCCCACCGCCAAAAGCAGTAGTTTGAAGTGAGTCAGAATATGCCGTCCCAGGCTTTCGTGATTTACGCCGTTCATTGTTGAGAATCTCCCCACAGCCTCATTGGTTGCGAGATATCTCCTCGTGTAGCAGCGCCAGTTGACGCCGCAACTCCACCTGGACATCACGATATTGTGCAGCCGTTTGAAAGTCCGTCGCGGCGACGGCGTTTTCCTTTTTAATCTGCAAATCGTAGTCTTGCATTGCTAAGCGATGAACCTCGGACCACTTGGGGGCGCAGTTTAGGCAAACCCACGGCGGCCCCTCGTCACTACTGCGTGAAGAGCCAAGAATGGCCCGCCCCGCATTTACGTCTTCCAAGTCCCTGCCAAAAAGATGAATGAGACGCCAAACAACGCGGACGACGGGCTGCCCGCATTGTGGACAAGCCTGCGGTATCTCAGCCGTACCTTTCCTTGACTTTGCTGCGAGTTGAGCTGGGAATTGTGGCGGCGGTGGAAGACGTCCCCAATCACGCGGCTGTCGAAGGACATCCTCGATTTCGGCCAATAGCACATCTCTGCGAAGGCCAAAGTTCATCAGGACTTGGGCTGCCACACCCTCGTCTTCGGCCAGTAGGCCCAACAGAACATGCTCCGTACCGACGTAGCTGTGTTTGAGATTCCGAGCTTCTTGCATCGCGTACTCAATGACCTTCTTGGCACGAGGCGTCTGAGGGTACTTTTGCACGTCGCCCGTGCTGGCCCCCTTCTGGATCAGACTCTCGATTTCCGCGACGACTCTTAGTGGGTCGATGGTCAAGTTCGTAAGCACTTGAACCGCTACGCCAGTGCCTTCTTTGACTAGACCAAGCAAAATGTGCTCTGTGCCAATGTATTCATGGGCGAAGCGCATGGCCTCTTGATTTGCCAATTGCATTGTCCTTCTGGCTCGCTCGGTGAATCGCTCGTACATCGACCAATCTCCACGATCCGTTTACTGTGCGGCTTCTGGGCTTGAATGTTCCCTCGCGGCTGCATCATAGTAGACACCGCTTCGGATCGCCGCAACGAGGGCATCACGATTGTCTCTTTCGACGATCATCCCCACAACGCCTTTTCCGCAGCTTCTTCTTCTGCTTTTCGGCGGCGTCTCCAAGCAAGAGCGAGCTTCACGGCAAACGTCCAAGTAGCGACAAGCATAATCACAGCGAAGGCCAAGAAAAGAAAAATGAATATCGGGTGGGCAGGCGAGCCGCCCTGGTTAATGCGGACAACAGGCGTCTCGAAACGCAGGTTTGGAAACATTTCCCGATAGTTCATCGGGCCTCCCACGAAACCCGTGACCGCAAATTGCGGAGCACTCGATACATTCAATTTCCATGATTCTACGTTGGAACGCGGCATCGAAAAACTGCCGACGAGATGCACGGCCTGATCGGGCTTCCAATCGAAAGGCACGAGCGGCACATGCACTTTTACAAGATCATTGTCGCCCTCTTGCACGTCGACAAGTTCAGCCAGGAGACGCCCTTCGACATGCAGCCAACGCTGGCCACGATAATCACTGACGAAGCGGTCGGCCTGAAATCGGGTAGGGGATTGCTCGGACAGTGCAGTAGCAAGTTCGCGTACTGCGAGCCAAACGAGAATCGGACTGACGCCCACGAGAAACAGCAGCTTGAATACCTCGATGGCAAGCATCCACCGACTCGGTTTCTGTTCGCCGCCCATCACGGAACCTCTCAAGGCTAGTATCGCCTTACTTTGCCTCTGCTGTGTGGTAAAACCTACTTCCAATTGCCGATTGGCTTGCCGTCGGGGCCGACTGTCCAAACGTCAAAGCTGTCCGTATTGTGAACTCCTGGCACGCGATACTGATACGGCTTGCCCCAAGGGTCCAACGGCACATCCTTTTCCAGGTACGGTCCGTACCATTTTCCTGGCGGTAAGTCGGCTGGTGGTACGCGGAGAGCATCCAATCCCTTCGGATAACTTCCAATGTCTAGCTGATAGACGTTCAGGGCGGTCTTGAGCAAAGCGATCTGGATTGTGGCGACTTTGGTGGCATCCTTCGTTTCCACCACGTCATAGACCCGCACATAATCGACCAAGAATGCGTCGGGCAGCTTGGCCTTGGAAATATCGCCGCCCCATTTCCCGATCTCGTCGCTGAGCTTGATGTATTCGGGCACCTGGGACACGCGCCTGTCGTGCGCCACGTCTCCTTGCCATCGACATAGAAGATGTACTCGTCAGGCTTCCACCACAGGCCGAACGTGTGCCAGCCATCCATAACCCCAGGAACTTTAGCGACATGCCCCTTGGATTTGTGGTCTTTGCCGTACCCGTCCCAATGGAGCGTGTGCTGGACTCGATCATCGAGCCAGGGCTTTTCGTAAATGTCGATTTCCGTGCCGTCACGGCCACCGCTACCGACCTTGCCTACGCCGTCGCCCATGATCCAAAATGCCGACCAATGCCCTGGCTGCTTTTGAAGTTTGACGCGGGCGACATAGTAGCCGAAGGAATGCTCGAACTTGCCCTTGGTGCGCACGCAGCCGTCGATGTAGCGGTCGCCTTCCTTGAACGTGCTGATGACCAAGTGGCCCTTGCCGTCGAGCGAAACTGCCTTCCGCATCCACCACCCGCCTTTGCGTGGCGCATCGGGCATGACTTCCCATTTGGCCTCGTCGAGCCTCGTGCTCTCGAATTCGTCGTGCCAGACGAGTTTCCAAGTTTGCCCGTTGGGGGCGGGCGGCAGTTGGTCGGCCAGGCGTGTATCGTCTCCGTAAACCAAGTGGCTGGAAATGGCTAAAGCACCGATTACGATGAAACGTATTGTACGGCTCATGACGTGACTACCTTTCTACGAAATTCTTACTCATTGTCGCTCAGCGGCGGATGGCGGGCAAGCGAATCATAAATAAAGGACAGGATATGAGAATCACCGACACCGTTTTTCGAGATTATCTGACCTGCAAGCTCAAGGCATTTCTGACCCTCAAAGGGGAATCGGGAACGCGGCACGAATACATGACGGTCCTTGACGAAGTGCAACAGGGGTATCGGGCGTTGGCCGCAGCCGCGCTCCTGAATAAACTTAACCTTGAGCCTGCGGCGGTCGAGGGGGCAAGCATCGGGGCTGGTTCTCCGCTAATCCTCGATTGCCGAATTGTGCATGACCCGTTTGAGTTTCATTTCGATGCCCTACGGCGGGTGAAAGGCAAATCGGACCTGGGCGGCTTCCACTACGAGCCGATTCTTTTTCTGACAGAAAGGACGATTGCCGAGGACCGCAAGCGGCTGCTTGCCTTTGGAGGATTCGTTCTCGAAAAGGCACAAGGAGTCTCTCCAACGAGCGGCGGCATCGTGTATGGCAAGGAGTGCGCGATCACAAATGTCCGTCTTGCGAGTTGGCTGGACAGGTCGCAGGATGCGATCACCGACCTTCTGAAAATGCAACGCCCCGTGTTGTCGCTCATTAAACATTGCGACATATGCCAGTTTCGAGATCATTGCAGAAGGGAGGCATTGGAAAAGGACGACCTCAGCCTCTTGCGGGGAATAAAGCCCAAGGAAATTGCCGTCTTCGCCGCCAAGGGCATTTTTTCCGTAAATCAACTCTCGTACACATTTCGGGTCCGACGAAGGCCAAGAAAACTCCGCGATCGTCCCAATCTCTACTACCATGCGTTGCGGGCGCTTGCTTTACGAGAGAAAAAGGTGTACATCCTCACCCGCCCGACAATCCCAGACGCCACGACCCGCGTGTATCTGGACATGGAGGGCGACTTGAACGCCCGTAGCATTTACTTGATCGGTGCCTTGGTCGTTGCCAATGGCGTCCCCGCGTTTCATTCCTTTTGGGCCGACCAGCCCAGCGAGGAGGAAGTGCTGTTCGACAATCTGCGCGACCTTCTTGCTGGTTTGGATAATGCTCACGTCTTCCATTTCGGCAGCTATGAATCGACGGCTCTTAAAAGGATGTGTTCAGAGGGCCGTAAGAAGGCGTTCACGAATCTGCTCAAGGAACGATCCACGGACATTCTGAAGGCCGTTTACGGAAATGTCTATTTTCCCACCTACTCCAACGGCTTGAAGGACATTGGGCATTTCTTGGGCTGTCAGTGGACCGAGCCTGACGCTTCTGGAATCCAGAGTCGTGTGGCGCAAACGCTGGGAGCAATCGAGAGACACCGCCCTCAAGGAAAGACTTCTTCAATATAACCGCGAGGATTGCGATTCGCTCCGAAAACTGACGGACTACCTCGCAGCTATGGCAAAGCCGAGTGAACCGCACCCCGATGGGACCGCACTTGTCGATGATCTCTTGGACCACGAAGACTACGGGCGATGGGGCCAAAGGAAGTTCGCCGTTGACGCATTCGAGTCAATGGCCGACCATGCGTACTTTGACTACCAGCGCAGCAAGGTATACATTCGCTCGCAACCTGAACTGAAGCAAATCCATCGCCACAAGCGGAAACGCAAGGAAGTGGCGCACAAGCCTAATCGAATTGTGGTCTGTACTGCCCGCACATGCTGGCGATGCAAAGGCGACGTGGTACGGAAGGAAGCTCGCTGGCATCACAAGCGCCAACTTGACCTACGCATCTCATCGACAGGAATACGCCGATGGATCACCGAGTTCCGAGCCCCGTTCTACAGTTGCCCGAAGTGCAAAGCGAATGTCTCGACGCCCAGCTATAAGGAGAAGAGCCGCTGGGGCCACAGTCTGATTTCCTGGTGCATTTATCAGCACATTGTCAACAAGGTTCCATTTGAGGGATTGGAGACCACCCTGCAAGAATGCTTCGGGCTTCGGATTCCATTTCCCGAAATCTTCGGGTTCAAGGGTGCGGCGGCTCGCTACTACAAGTCTACTTACAAACAAATCCTGAAACGCCTTGCGGTGGGACGACTGATTCACGGCGACGAAACGAAGGCTAAGTTACGAGGGGAAACAGGATATGTTTGGGTCTTCACGAACATGCTCGACGTTGCCTATTTGTACAAGCCGACGCGGGAAGGGGAATTCCTTCACGACCTGTTGCGCGATTTCAAGGGCGTGTTGGTGAGCGATTTCTACTCGGCCTACGACTCCCTTCCCTGCCCGCAGCAGAAGTGCCTCATTCATCTGATGTGGGACATCAACGGCGACTTGTTGAAGAATCCCTTTGACGACGACCTCAAGAGCATTGCCAGCCAGTTTGGGGAGTTGCTGCGCACGATTATTGCCACTGTGGACAGATTCGGTTTGAAGACGCATTGGCTCAAAAGGCATCAGAAGGACGTGGCGGCCTTTTATCGAAGCCTGGAAAAACGGGAAATGGGTTCTACCGTATCGCAGCACTACCAAGAGAGGATAGTGAAACATCGCACAAAACTGTTCACGTTTCTCGACCACGACGGCATTCCGTGGAACAACAATAATGCAGAACACGCAATCAAGCCGTTTGCGAAGTACCGCCCCATCGTAAAGCGGTCTATGACCCGTAGCGGCATCACCGATTACTTGGTTTTGCTAAGCATCTACCAGACTTGCGAATACAGAGGAGTTTCTTTCTTGGAGTTCCTCCTGTCTGGCGAGCGAGATATCGAGGTGTTTTGCAGGAAAGTGTGGTGAGCGTGCAATCCTCACTTACATCCGCCCCTTCAGAGTGATTGAATCGTTGAATGGCGGTGGTGATCCATTTCGGATCAGCCGTCCTGTCTAAGTTGCAACGTCCTTGCCTCGTCTCAGTAGCCGTTGTCTTTGAGCCATTTCTTGGCGTTCTCAATCGGGTCTGCCTCAGCGAACAACTTTATGTCGGCTACACCAGGATGCGGTTTCATATCGGCCACATAAGCCAGTGTTTCGACCGCGAACATCTTGACGTGCCATTGCTTCGCGTCGTCCCTAATCGTTTTCGCCAACGCGGGAATGGCCTTCTTCTTGCGACGATTGCGGAACACCGACCATTGAACCTTTGCCTTCTGATACTTGAGCAGGTACGCCGTGTCTTTTCCATACAGCAGCTTATCCGCGAGGTTGGATAGCGAGTGAACTACGATCTCAGCGACGTAATAGAGCCAGGCGTACCAGAGCGGGTATTCCCAAATCAGTTCCCTTTTCAAGTATTCCCCGATCCATGCGAGTGCCTTGTGATGGGCGCTCATATAATCGACTGCCTGTTCTTCCACATCGGGGCGGGGAGGACGAAGCTGGTCGGGCGTCAACTCAATCGTGGCAATCGTATCAGGTCGAGGTAGCGTTTCCCTGTTCGGCTGAATTGGACTTGCGTTTGCTGTTCGATTACCGAGCGAATCCAGGCCCCACTTGCCAATGAGGTATTTCAGAAGGCTCGTATGGTCGTACTGAGTCGAATCGACGCCTTTCGTGGCCCACGGGGAAATCAACACGGCGGGAACGCGAACGCCGAGCCGATCAAAGGTATACTCCTCGTGTTCCGCGTCTGGGGGAATGGCAATAGGCGGCTCCTTGTGGTCGTAGAACCCGCCGTGTTCATCGTAGAATACGACGAGCAATGTCGATTTCCAAAGTTCTTCGTTTGATCGGATGGCGTTGTACACGTCGGCCAACAACTTCTGGGCCTTCATCACGTCATGCGGTGGATGGTCGTCGTTTTCAGTCGCTCCGCTGTAGTCAGGCTCGACGAAGCAGAAGGCGGGAAAGTCGGATTCAGGGCCTTCCGCATCGTGGGAGAACTGCAAAATCGGGAAATACCGAGCCGCCATCTCTGGTTGACGCTGATGTTCCAGGCAAACCGATTGAGGAATGTCGTGGAAGTAAACCTTCCACGAGATGCCCTTGTCGTTCAAGCGATCAAAGATTGAGAACTGCTTTTGCTGAAACCATCCCCCGAAGTCCACGTTATGCTCGCCGTCTTCGGGCATATTGACCCGCCCGCTCGATGTTCCCGTGAGTGCGAAGAACCGATTCGGCCAAGTCGGGCCAGGGAGCGAGGAGAACCAATGGTCGCAAATCGTGAAGTCCTCAGCGAGCGTATGAAGCGCGGGCAGGAAACCGCGTTGGTAATAGCCCATGATGAATTGACGCTGCTCGTCACTAGGCTTTGGATTCGACGACTGAACAAAGTCCAAGACGAAACCGCCGTTGTGATCCTTCAATTGTGTCTCGACGTGATTGACCTCGTGGTGCGGGTCGAGGATCATTTGCCGCTCGTCGGTCGGCTCTTGCTTAAACTCCTTGCCATTGTCGTCCTTGTTTACGCCTGGATTGGCGGGGTTAATGCCATCGACGCTCGGATAGAAGCAGCCGAGCATTTGATCGAACGAATGGTTCTCTAAGATCAGGAGGACTACGTGCTTGATCGGGTCGTCGGGTTGTTGCTGAGGGTTCATGGAAGATTGCTCTACTACCGTGCCAAGGCCATTGCGGCTCCCATCAATAGGCCAATGATGACAACGACCAAACACCCTCCAGGCCGAGGCAGTCCATCCCGAATGAGCCGCCCCGCTGGCGATTCATAGCCAACATCTCGCTTCATCTTCCGCTTCGTGTTCGTCCACCAGCGAAACGGCTTCATGAACGCAGTGATGCCCAAGTCCTTTTTGATCCGCTTCTTGGCCTTCGTGATGCCGAGAAGGGTCTTCAGCGATGGGCGGCGGTAGCGGAAGAACTTCATGGCGTCTTCACATTCAATTTCTGCAAGATCAACAGCAGCACGATGGCCCCGACCGTGGCGGAAATCAGGTCCGCAAGCAGGCCGAAGCTGACGAACCCGACTAGGCGGAATAGAAACCCGCCCAAAATAGCACCGATGATGCCGACGATGAGGTTGCCGACGAGGCCGAAGCTGCGGCCCTTCATGAACTTGCCAGCGAGCCATCCTGCAATTAGGCCGATCAAAAGGAAATAGATCAAATCAAGCATTGTGCTGTCCTTCTAGTTCTGCGGCGATAGTTCGCCAAGGTCAGTAGCGTCTTCATCGTTCGGTCCTCTGGGAACGCACGGTTCTATTGTCATTTTCTTCCACTGGCTTCGCCGCTGCAAGAAGAGTCTCTACCGAACCCAGTAGAAGCAAAATACTTGATTCGCAAAGGCGCAGAGGTTTCCCAGGAAGTGGAAAGCCATCGGCACGGCCAGCGTCCCGCTCTTGAGAAAGGCCCATGCCAGGACGAATCCCGCGAGCAGGTTGTCGGGGCCAGGATTACCACCCAGGACATGAACCGCACCGAAGATGACGCCGCTGATGGCGATAGCGGTTTTCGGCCCTAGCCACGCGGTTACGGGGGGACAAACAGCGAGTCGGAAAATGATCTCCTCAGTCGTTGGCGCGACGACGCACATCCACACGAACAGCGGCCATATCTGTGAACTGTGCGAAAGGTAGAGGTATGGCAGCGGAATCGAGCGGTGGAGGAATCCCAGGTAGACAGCCGCGAACGCGACAAGTACGACCAAAAAGATCGCCCCCAGCACGATTGTCACCTTTGCCCAGTAGAGCCAGCCTTGCAAGGGCGACAGTCGGATCGCAAATGATGCTCCGTCACGGTGGTACAGAGCGACCGATCCATAGGACAAGACCACGACGGCGGTCAGACTGCACGACCACAGTAACGTGAGTCGGCCAGCGGCGACAAAGGCCATATAGCAGCCGACGACTGCCGCCGATATGACCGTCGTGAACCACAGGCTCGGGCGGTTCAGCTTCAATGCCTGTCCGATTGGCGTTTGCATTCTCGCTTCTGACTTGAGGTAGAGACGCTTACCCCTGCTGCCCCTTGGCACGGCCTCGCAGAAAGTTGACGCTGCGCTTGGTTCTGACGGATTGGCCCTTGTGGAACCGCTTGTTCAATTCCTGTGCAACCAGTTCCAGCCTCGGCTGTCCTTTATGCGGGCCGCTTTCATAGCAGAAACGTGGGGCGGTGCATAGCTTTAAGGCACATGCGGTTTCCTTCTTTGTAAAAATGGTCCGCCCTAATGCCTGCACTGCGGCGACAATGGCTTTTCTCTGGTCCTCTTTTGATTGGCCGCAAATTCCTATCTTTTGTCTTCTCAGTCGTCGTCCTGTTTGTGCGTGATACCCGCGTGCTATTCTGTCCAACTCTTCAACGTCCGTTACCAGACCTTCATAACTTTCTACGCCACATCCCCCAAAATAACCTCGTAGTGCATACGCGATCGCGTTTCTGGCAACACGCTCTGATACTCCATAAAGTTTCATTAGCCCTAATCGTCGTGCGATTGTGGAAAGGGGCGTCAAGCGTCTGTACATGGCAACTACCTCGGCGTGGTCGCTTTGGATTCGCCGCCCTAAATTCGCAGCCATCGAAATTGCTGAGAATGCTTTTGCTTTTCCAGACCTATTCGGCATAGGCGTTCTCTTCTGCCCGCGACAGCGACATTTTGGCTCGCTTGCTGTTCATAATCCCCCCCCAAATCCGCTCGGCACCTTCTCGACTATCTCACGATGGACCACGCTGCCCTTTCGTGGGACGATACGAGGCACCGCCCGTCCATGCCCTGTCCATACCAAGGTCATGTGCGGGCGGCGGTAATGGGGAATGACTTCGATATGCCGCCCCACGTCCCAGCCGACTTTGCCGCGACGATGGGCCTTGTCCACGAACTTCTGATCGTGGTTTTGATCGTATTTGCTTCGATCATCAGCCAGAGACGTTCAGGCGAGATTATTTCAGAGTCGTTTTCTAAAAGACAGAGGGAGCAACACAGGCGCACGCAGTCGAGGGCTAGCTCGTTCGGCATCTGGACGCCGATTTCTGCAAACGGATCAGGCTGTAGCCCCGCCAAGGACTGCTCCACTGTAAGACCTTCCTTGCGTGGGAAGTTACGATAGCTGTATATCGGCACGCCCAAGGGCATTGTTTCCCCAATGTCGATGAGCAGTGAGATTCCCGTCTCGTCGTTGATGTAGCCCATCAGGATGCAGCGGATCGGGACGGTCTTTCCCTTCCAATCGAACTTCAGCGGGTTCTTGGCTTCGTCCTTGGGGAAGCGAATGCACAGGGCTGGCAGCGGGAGTCGAATCAAGCTCGAATCGAGATCGAGGTTCAGCCGTGTCAGCATGGGCACGATGGCAGGCCAAACGTTATAATATGGCCGCCTTCCCTTCTCCCAATCCCGCTCGTTTGCGCCCTGCCCAAGAAGCTGGCCCGACTTTTGACGATGGGCGTCAACGGAGACCATGCCAAAAAAGGCGTCGATGTCGTTGCAAATGCGGTCGTTTGGCGTCGTTCGCCTTGCCCAATCACGAAGCGTGGTGTAGGTGTAGAAGTCCATGACTATTCATTATCAATCGCCCGTGGCTGGTCCACTGACTATCCAAACATCCCAAGAGTTGGTGGCACGGCTATCACTGGACGGTCACCATCTTGTACTGGCGACGCGGTTGGCCTCGTTGGAATAGCTGATCCCGCTGATGGAGCATCGGGTGGTATGATCTTGTTGTAGCGTATTGCCTTGAGCAAAAAGCGATTGATGCGCAGGTCATTGGCAACGTCGATTGCCAGCAGAATCATTTCTGCGATGGCAAAATTGAACATCCACAACAGGGCGGCAAATATCCCCACGACAAAGAATGAGGCTAGGCCGATTGCTCCGTTCTGCATGTTGATTGCGGCTATTCCCCAGCCGATGAAAGTGACGATAATAACTAGGACGGTGACGATCTTGACGATATCTGCGATGCTCTTCAACGCAGGATAACGATTCGTGACAGCCGCTTCTTCAGGCACTTCGTTTGTAACTGCCTCCACCCTTGCATTCCAGTCTTTCTGCGCTGCTTCTCTTCTCCGATCAGCAACCTCACGTTGGCGAGCCTTTTCAGTTTCTAATTCCTGTTGTCTCCGATGTTCCTCGGCTTGCTGTTGAGCTCGCAAGACCTTTTCCGCTTCTTCCCGTTTCTGATCCTCTTCGGCCTGCCACCTTCGGGCTTCGGCCTCCTGTTGTTTGCGGAGCGCGGCTTCTTGTTTCTTACGAGCCTTTTCGACCTCCTCACGGTACTCCTGCTGGAGTTCAGGCGGCAAGGCTTGGAACTGAGGAATAAGAACGGGTCGCTTGCAATAGGAGCAGGTAATACGACTACCAGCCGCCTTGGGATCGTAAGGTATGAGTTCTTGACAATGCGGACAGGACAGATTCATTCGGCTTACCTCGCTGTGGCTAGAAGCAGATTAAACACTTGTTACCCGCGTCCGTGAGTTTCCTCGTTATCGTGTTCCTGGGGTCTTGCACCATTTCCCTTGTCAAGCAGAGGGACCGCAAGTTGGCAACTACTCCGCTTCCCCGTCACCCTCGAAATCGCCTTCCAGCATCAGCACCTTGTCGGCGTCCCTCGCCTCGACCTTCTTGAGCTTCCGTCCAATGGCCCGTGAGCGAACGGCCACATCCTCGATCTTGTCCGATGCCTGTCAGAGCTTTCCTGCCGTCCATTATCAGCTTGGCGCGGCAGGGTCGCAAGCCAAGAGGTAATCAAGCTCAGCGAGACGGCGGCGGTTGTTGAACAGGAGGCTTCGTCCGCATGGCTTGGGCGGCAGCGAGATTCTTACGGGCATGTGCGAAGTCGGGCTTGATTTCGAGTGCCTTTTGGAAATCTGCGATAGCCGCATCGACATGGCCCGACATGAGCAATGCCGTGCCAAGGTTGTCATAAGCCTCTGCGAAGTCGGGCTTGACCGCTATTGCCTTTTCAAAGCCTGTGATAGCCAAATCCATCCGTCCTAGCTTGCCAAAAGCCAATCCGATACTATTCAATGATTCTGCATCGTTCGGATCGAGGTCCGAAGCCTTACCATAATGAGGAATGGCTTCAACGAACCTGCCGCGATTGACCAGCAGAGCGGCGACATGGCGATGTGCCTCAGCGTTTGCCGTGTCGATTTCCAGAGCCTTCTCGTACTGCGTAATGGCCTCGTCAACCCTTCCGTGGCGTTCAAGCCAAGCAGCAAGCGTTTGATGCGACGTGAGGTTTCTCGTTGTGCAAGCTAGTGCGTGAGTCAGCACGGTCTCCGTGTCTTTCCAATACGCTGCTTGCCGCCAAGCGCAGATTCCGAAAACCACCAGCACGAGCACCGAAATAATCTTGCAGAGGCGACGACGGTAGGAAGTCGCGGCCGCCTGCATGATGCCCATTGCCAGGGCCAAATAGAGTCCAATCTGCGTCAAGTACGTGTAGCGGTCGGCCATCGCTTGCCCGCCCACTTGCACAAGCCCGATGACTGGCACGAGCATCCCCAGATACCAAAGCCAGCCGACGAGCAAATAGGGACACTTCCGCCGCCACGCGATTGCCCATGCCGAGATGCCCAGCAACAGCAGAGACGCGGCAACGATCTGCCAAATGGGCAAGGCCGCTCCTGGATGCGGATAAAGCACGGCCAGCCCTACGGGATAAAAGAACTGGACCAAGTACGCGGCGTAGGCGACGATTGCGTTGGCGATTCGCCACGGGACCGAGCAGAGTTGCAGCGGCAAAACCGCCTTATCCTTCTGCTGGGCCAGGAACGTTATCATGGAACAAGCCGCGCTTAGCGACAGCCAGGGCAACTTTTCCAAGAGCACTCCAACACTGCGTCGTTGAAGCGGCCAGTAGTCCAACAGCAGCAGCACGAACGGCACTGTGACGAGCATCGGCTTTGCCATCAGGCCCATAACGAAGAGGATCGTGACTAGGAAGTAGCGAAGGAGCGAAAATCGGCGACGGGCATAGCCGACATACGCCGCCAGAGTCAGCATGAAAAACAGCCCGCTCAACACGTCCTTCCGCTCCGCGATCCACGCCACCGACTCCACATGCAACGGATGAATAGCGAACAGTGCGGCCACGAAGGCACTCGCCCACAAGTCGTAAATCAACTGCCGCAGCAGCAGGAAGAGCAGGATCGTGTTCGCGGCGTGCAGGATGACATTTGTAAGATGATGCCCGCCAGGATGCTCCACGCCGTAAAGCTGGCAGTCCAGCATGTGGGAGAGCCAAGTCAGCGGATGCCAGTTGGCGGCATAGCTCTGCGTGAAGGCCCAGACGATTCCCTCGACGGTCACGCCGCCATTGACATGCGGGTTCAAGCTTACGTAGAGCGAATCGTCGCAGTCCGTGAAGTCGAATCGAACCGTCCGCCCGTAAACCGCCGCAATGGCTAGCAGCAGCAAGCCGCAAACGGCCAGGTCGTTGCCTCGACGTGCGGACGTTGATCTCTGCCTTTCCAAACTCATTCCGCTTCGCCATCACACTCAAAATCGCCTTCGAGCATCAGCACTTTGTCGGCGTCCCCCACAGGCAATTCCTCGACCTTCTTTAGCTTCCGCCCAATCGCCCGTGAGCGAACGGCCACATCCTCGATCTTGTCTGATGCCTGTCGGAGTTTCTCCTTCACCTGATCGAGAACTCCCGCGTATTTGCCAAACTCCGTCTTCACCGCCGCCAAGAGGTTCCAAACTTCACTCGACCGCTGCTGAATCGCCATCGTGCGAAAGCCCATTTGCAGGCTGTTCAGGATCGACCACAGGGTCGTGGGGCCAGCAATGACGACGCGATGGTTGCGTTGAATGCCCTCAGCCAAACCAGGGCGACGAACGACCTCCGCGAACAGGCCCTCCGTGGGAAGGAACAAGATGCCGAAGTCGGTGGTCTTGGGCGGCGAAAGATACTTCGTGCAAATGTCCACGGCGCAGCCCTTGATCCTTATTTCAAGTTGCTTGGAGGCCGCATCCATCCCCTCTGTGTCGCCCGATTCCTGCGCCTCCATGAGCCGCTGATAATCTTCGACTGGGAACTTAGCGTCGATGGGGAGCCACACGATTTCGTCCTTGTCCTCGCCACGACCTGGCAGCCTGATGGCGAACTCAACCCGTTCACTGTCCCCCTTGGTGGCTACATTCGTATCGTATTGGTCGATTGTCAAGACTTCTTCCAAAAGCATCCCCAACTGAACCTCGCCCCAAGTGCCACGAGTCTTTACGTTCGTCAGAACCTTTTTCAAGTCGCCCACGCCTATAGCAAGAGTCTGCATTTCGCCCAGGCCCTTATGGACGGCTTCCAGGCGTTCGCTGACCAACTTGAAGGATTCGCCAAGTCGCTTCTCCAGGGTGCCTTGGAGCTTCTCGTCAACAGTTTTGCGCATCTCCTCCAACTGCTTGGTATTGTCGTCCTGCATGGATTTGAGCTTCTGCTCCAAGGTGGTCCGAACGGCATCGAGTCGCTTTTCATTGGAGTCCGTCAGATTCTTCAACTGTTCGACCACGGCGGCAAATTGTCCCCGCTGCCAATGCACAAAGTCGTTGATCGTTTTGCTGTTCGCCTGAGATTGAAGTCCAAGCTGCTGATTGAGGCTGTCGCCCACGCCTTTAAGCGTCTTAGCTAACTCGGTACGATTGGCGGCCACTTCTTCCCG
Source organism: uncultured Planctomycetia bacterium (assembly GCA_963707295.1). Classification (GTDB taxonomy): domain Bacteria; phylum Planctomycetota; class Planctomycetia; order Pirellulales; family Thermoguttaceae; genus JANXQG01. The sequence continues at coordinate 88,029 of CAVPPL010000004.1, read as the reverse complement.
CACGGCCTTCTCAGTGCGCTCTTGGGCCTTTTCGACGGATTGGAACGCTTGAGTCACGGGCGAAAGGTCGATCTGCACCTTGCGGAAGAAGAGGGCGACCTGAACGCCAATGACGACGAGCAGCAGGACGACGACGACGATCAGTAAGGTTTCAATCATGGATGCATTATCAAGGTCGCGGGATGGGGTCGCAAGTCTTCACAAAGCACGGTATTCATTTTGAGCCGCCCTTGCCCGATTGCTTCTTTTTCGCGGCGGCATTCCATCGCGGCATGGCGAATTCCAAGTAAGCACGATGCGCCTGCTCTTGGTGCTTTGCACAAACGGCTCGATAGTACACCCGCTCGCCCTCGACAACAGGACCGATGAGGCGCGTGCGAGTATCGCAGTAGTAGCACTTTTCACGGGGCTGCCCAGGCAGTTGCATGGATGCTTCCTACAGTCAATCTTTTGCTGGCATCGGGTACAACCTCGGACCACCCTTGGGCGGCTGATATCCAATCTCGCCCGCAGCGATGATCTTCTTGAGGCAGCAGGGGCCGACATAAACGATTTGCCCGTCTCGCGTGTCTGCCGACTTCGGTTCGCCCCTGATCGTGCGGTCACAAGCAAAACATTTCAAAGGCTCGCTCATGACTCCTTCCCCTTGGCTTTGTCCAATGCCTCGTTTCGTGTGTCGCCCTCTCCAAGGACTACGAAGCAGAGAGTGCCAATCTTGCCAGCCGTCCACTGATAGCGACGTGATTCAAGCGAGGCTTTGTCGCGGCGATCCACAACGTCGCGTAGTTCATCAGCGAGCGCGATATAGTGCTTGTAGCGTTCCAATGAAGTGCGGAGCGTGTCAATCGACGGCGGGTCGCCCTTCACGTCACAGACGAATTGGGCGGCTCCAACGAAGGGCTTGAGGACATTTCCCATCGCCTTCATCTCGGCGTCGATTTCCGTCTTACGCGCCTTTAGCCGCTCGTATTCCGCCCTAGCCGCATCCCGTTGGGCTTGGCTTGAGCGAAACTTCGACTTCCGCACTTCAAGTTTCGACATGGCTTCGTCCTCACCTTCTTAACTCACATAACCGCGAGGGCAGCGGCGAGGGCGACAATCGGTGTCACGACGGGACTCGCTTTCCCTTTTTTGGCTTTTGCTGCGGAAACTCGGGACCGCTGTCCTTACGAACTTTGACGGGGCCAGCAGCGACAATGCGATTCCATATATCGGGCGGGATGCCCACGGTCACGCTGTCCTTGCTGGCCGAGAAAGATACGCCCCGCATGTCCAGATAGACCGTGCCACGGGTCTTGTCGTCCGCGTCGTCGTGCCAATCCGTGTAGAGATGGAAAGGCACGCTCGTCTTGGGCGTGAGCTTCTTCTTGCCCTTGCGGTTCAGGTTCAGATCGCGGGCGGAATGCTCGTAGTCGATGGTTCGTTTTGTACTCATGGTCGATTTACTCCGCCTGGATGTCTTTTTCGGGAATGTCCGTGATGCCGCTGGCCTCTACTCGTGCATCGTCGAGCGTTTCGGCATCTAAGTCCATGCGACTTGTTCTGCCTTCAATGACCGAATACTCGATATGCCAACCATCGTCTTCCCAGATCGTGGCCCAAGGTTTCCAAGGTTGGCCCTTGTTCGCTTTGCTTTTCTTTGCCATATTCGTTTCCTTGATAGACAGAACCGACAGCCGTGGTTTGGAGGGCGACAATCCATTTTCGCAAGCCCTAATCGTAATCGAATACAGGCTGCCGCAGTTGAACGACCTGTGGAACGCCGTGATCGTGATACCACTTGATTTGGCTAAAATCATCCTGCCACAGGCAATCGGCATTCAGGTGCTTAGCCATTTCGATCATTTCCTGTCTTTCTTGGCGGCCAAGTGATGACCTTAGAATCGCTCCGTATTCGGGAGTTCCAGTAAAACCAGGGTAGAGCAAGGTCTTGGCCTTGATGAAACTCCCTTCGACGATGGCTGGGCAATAACCGACACGATAATAGCACTCGCCCATGCCTGTTACGACATTCTCCTCACCAAGAACATCGGCAATGTAGCGGTGCTGACAAAATGGCGGCTTCCCGCACCTATCATAGAAGGTGAAGCCAATCTGTCCACCTGCAAGATCGACCTGCTCGAAATAGACGCAATAGCTGAAGAAACCGAAGAGATCGCCGACTGCCGCATACGTCTTCCTATTGGGCTTGATGCGATTGCAGGTCTGCTCGATGGCATGTTTTGAAAAGGCCACGATCCTCTTCTGGCCGTCGATCTCGATAGTGGGCTTCTTGCGCGAATAGTAGACCGTGCCGCAACTGCCCTTGGCGTGAAGCAATGAGCCGAAGCGGCCAAAGACATCGCCGCCCCGAAAACCGAAGGTCACGTCGTTGAATGGAACGTACTTTCCCAACTCTGTTTCCCCGATCAAGTCAAAGATGACCTGACCAAGATGGAAGCGAAAGTCAACCTGTGCCACGTCCGTGCCCTCGACGCCACGTTCTTTCGCCTCGGCCACAAGTTGTTTCAAGACAGCGTTGCCAGCGTTCCAGCCACCCTGTCTGATGGCGCGGTATACTTCGGCTTCCCAGCATTGAAACATCGACTCGTCATCGAAATTGATCTGGGCCACGGCCTTCTTGACCAATTCCACGAACGCGGGGTCGCCGTTCGCAGTGTCATAGCGGAAGCCAGGATACTTCTGCGCGTACTCCGACTTACGGGCACGAAGCAACTGCCGCTGATCGGCGTCTAACTTCTTCGCCTTGTCCTGCCGCTGGCGTTCTTTCTGCTTCTTCTGTTTTCGTGGCGATGGCTTGCTCATATTGCGCTCTACTTGACGCCTTGCCACCCAACAACTTCGGCATCTTCGGGAGGCTGTTCCCACGGCCCCCATGTGTTCTGCGCCATAAAATGTTTCACCGCTTCGTCCTTTGTATAGTGGCGGCATTCCGAAGCCTGGATTCGCCCTTCCGAGTAGTAGTCGTTCAGATGGCACAGTACGGTCCTAAACTCATTCGTGCCACAATCCAGCGCGTACTTGTGACCGCTGACAATGAATTCGAGCCACGCATGGCCGAATTTGTGTTCTCCATCCGATTCGATAAGGCTCGGGTAGCCGTGGACGATCCGCACGGACCGTGGCTCGGGGTGGAAGGCTTCAAGAACTCCCACACCCTGATCCATCCCAATCAAGGTAGTTAGCGAATACTGGTAGCAGTCGCCATACTGAGTTTGCACACTCTCAGGTTGTTTCTTGGCTCCTTTGACCCATCGCTCCAGATGCCAAGGAAACAGCTTTGGGTACTTCTTGAAAGCATACTCCACGGTCTTGAGCAGCCCTTCCTTTTCTACTCGGCCCTCGATCTCGTCGGCTGCTTCTTCTGGAATGTATTCCCAAAGGGTCTCCCCAATCCACTCGTATATTTCAGACGCGGCCATCGGGGCGGGATCAGAACACTTGCACTTCTCCGCGAGTTTCCCACATCCTTCGCACAACTCCGCGTTGCAATTAGCGGGATGATGGTCACCGTCGCAGAAATGGCACGGCAGGTCGAAAAACTTCTTTTCAGGTTGCGGCGTCCGCTTCGCAGACTGTGCCTTTGCCGCAGGCTTGCGTCTGTTCTTGCTGACCCGTGCTTTTGCTCTCGTTACCTTCTTAGCCATGACCTAGCTCCTCAATCAATGAAACTCGCTTTACGGTTTCTATCCTTCCATTTCCCCGCAAACGCCAAGTTGTAGCCCCGCTTCCAATACGGGCTGCTACTGTCTTGACAATGCGCTTCTCGATGCCCTTCAGCAGGCCCGTGGCGATGCCATTCCCCGCAATGCTTGCACCAGACGACCCAATGCGTCACGCCGTCAACGACAACTTCGTAGGCGGAAAGAATGGGGGCGTCGAGGTCGATGACGTGGCATTCGCCAATAGGAACTTTCATTCCAGCATGTTCCCCATCGCCTTCAACTGCTTCTTCGTAGGGAACTCCGTCACGCGCCAACGCGGCGGATAAATGTCTACGGCTTCCATCAGGTCGCCCACGACTTCGACCGCCCGATCCCACTCGACCATCTGCGGCTCTCCGCCAAGCCGACCAAGCACCACCGCGTCCGTCTTGGGCAATAGCGTATTCGTCGTTTCCGTCCATGTGCCATAGCTGAAGATCTTGCCATCGGGGCGTTTGATTGCGCCGAACGACGCCACGAAAACATCCTCGCCACTCTTTTCGTGCAGCTTGTCGAGCATTTCCTTCTGCTGGGCGTAGTCCTGCCGAAAGGTCTGAAGGCGAAGCTCTTGAAACTCCTTGTAGGATGGATGGGACTGCGGCGGCATCCACGGCGTCCACTCGTCGCCGTCCAGCCGCAGGGCAATTCCTGAAATCGGGCGAGCTTCTTTCATGGCTTGGGCCGCCAACTTCGCCATTCCCGCCAGGCCCTTAGCGTCCTCCGATCCCACCACGATCAGATTCTCCCGATTGGGAACCATAGCGATGTGGTCGCCCTTGACACGAAAACGGCGGATCGCGTCTTTCAGCAGCAGGCGAGAGGCATCGTAATTGTCGCCCGTGGCCGAAAGATAAGCCCCTATGCCCGACTCTGGGCCAATGAACTTCCCTTCCAGCGACAGGAAGTTCTCCATCGCCGCTTCCAAAGCCTCATAGAAAGTCACGCCCCAAGCATCAAGACTGGCTTGAGGAATCGACCGCATCGACTCGGGCAGATCGTAGACGAGGCCGATGCCGAAATGCTCGCCCAAAACTTCATACGACCGATCAAGGGGAAGGCCGTCCGTAACTTCCACGTTGTTGCGCTCAAAATAAGAACGGGAGCGGACGACGGGCATCAGGTCAGGCTTGGCGTCCTCAAACTCGTCGGGCGTTTTCTTAGACGCGGCAAACCAGTTCCGAACATAATGCCTGACAACGCGACTACGATCAGCGACAGGCGCGGCACAGTATTCCTTGTAGGCATTGGCGAGGAACATTGCGGCAAACGCACTGCCCTCGCCATGCAGGCAGAACTCGTCGGGTTTGTAGATGATCTTGCCTTTTTCCCCTGTCTGACGGATGCGGTCCATCATGAGCTTGGCGAAGTCATCTTTGGAGAGTGGGGTTTTCACGGCAATGAGCCTCCGCAGCTAGTCGTCAAATGAGCCATCTTCCACCCTTTCCACCCACTGTCTTGATCGGACCTTATCGCTTCCAAACAAGCCGCTGAGAGTTCGACCGATTGGCGTCAAGTTTTCGAGCGAAACATTCGAGTTCGTCTAAGACTGCGTAGGGCTCTCCACTTTCTAGGTCGCCCTGCATTGAGGAATCGAAGACGACAATGGACTTGAGCGATGGAGGATAGCACGATCTTGCGAACGCCAACCCATCATAGAACGAACAACTGCCACCAAAGCGGGGGCGAATGACCCACTTGCCCTGCTTCTCAATGAAACCCCAGTTGTGGTGCCGCCTCGCGCACGCCAGCCCGTCAGAGAAGGTCGTCACGCCTTTGAATTGCGGCTCGATCACCCATTGGCCTTGCTTGTCGATGAAACCCCACCGAGACTTGTAAAGCGATTCAGCCAAGCCTTCGCGGAAATCGAACACAAGTTCGTGCTGTGGCGCGATAACCCAATTCCCCTCTTTGTCGATGAATCCCCAGAATTCGCCCTGTTTCGCCCGTGCCAATCCCTCGGAGAAACTCAAGGCTGTTTTCTCGAACGTCGGCATTATCGTCCATTTGCCCTGTGGATCAATAAACCCCCACAATTCGCCCTGTTTCACGCTTGCCAAGTCCTTGTCGAACCACCATGCCTCCTCGAATTGCGGCTCAATAGCCCACTTGCCTGCCCTGTCGATAAATCCCAGACACCAGCCTGCTTTGTGGGAGCCAAACCGTCCTCATGAAATGCTCCCGATTGTTCGTATTGCGGCGGAATAACCCAGTGCCCTTGGGTGTCGATGTGACCTTCTAGGCCGTTTTGCGAAGCGCAAGCCCACTTATCGACACCGAATTCACCTGCCTCATCGAACTGCGGTTCGATGGCCTTTCGGCGACAATTACTCTTCCCCTTGAACGACAATTAGAATTCCCGGTTGAGAACCAGAGGCGTGCGGCCCCCCCTTTTGTGAAGCGCAGCGCAGCGGAGCGAAACAAAAGGGGGGGCCGCACGCCGCCGCGGGTGGCCCTCGCCAATCTCAGGCCGCGTCGGGCGGCTTGGTTCGCTTGGCCTCGTCCAACCGGTAGCTCGGGATGTTCAACTCCAAGATCACGCTGTGATGCACCAGGCGGTCGATTGCCGCCGCTGTCGTCATCGGATCCTTGAAGATCGTCTCCCACTTCGAGAACGGCAGGTTGCTGGTCAGCATCACCGTGCCGCGCTCGTAGCGTTCCGCCAACAAGGTGAACAGCACCTCCATCTCCTCCCGGCTCTGCTGCACGTAGCCGATGTCGTCGATCAAGAGCACCTCGCACTTCGACATCTGCTTTAGCACCCGGTTGAGCTTCAGATCCCGTTTGGCCGCCAACAGTTCCTGAACCAGCAGGGCACACGACCATGAGACCACCTTCCGTCCGTTGCGAACCAATTCCTGGGCGATCGCCGATAACAGGTGCGTCTTTCCCGATCCGGTCTTGCCGAACAACAACAGGTTCTCGCGGCGGTCCACGAACGAGCCTTCCATGAGCGTCCGCACTTGGCGAGAGACCTTCGCCGGCAACCGCGCCAGGTCGAAGCTCGCCAGATCCTTCTCCAGCGGCAAACGGGAATCCCGCAGCAGCCGCTCGGTCCGCTTTGCCAAGCGGCCCTGGCATTCCCGCTCGGCCAGTTCCAACAGGTACTGCTCGTAGCTGGCCGTCTCCTGTAATGCCCGTCGGGCCAGTTCCTCAAAACACTCCCGAAACGTCGGCAAGTGCAGTTCCCGCAAGCAAGCCGCCAACTTCTCTTTCAAATCCCCCTTCGCACCCATCCCACACCTCCTTGTGCAAGAACAAGTCATCGAAATCCGACAAGTCCACTACTTCGACGGTCACTTCGGTGACCGCCGGAACTTCCTCGGCCCGCTGGACCAACGTTTCGACCGCGGCCCGGGTCGCGGGCTGGCCGCTGTTTAGAAGCGTTCGCAACGCCTCGTCCACGGCCGTCTCGCCGTGGCCTGCCGCCAGATAGAGAATCTGCAAATACTCCTTGTGACCGCGCTTGGGCTGCGCTTCCCGCAAGGCGTCGAAGGCCATGCGAAAGCGGCTCGTGGGAAACAGCTCTTCCCGGTAAACGTAGTTCTCAAAAGCCCCCGGTTTTCGCACCAACCAGTCGATAATGTGCCGGTAGTTGATGGCGTGTTTGTTCCGCCCGCGCAAACGCGGAAAGCGCTCCATCTCCTTCTGGGCGTACCAGACCTCGACATGCTCCACGTACAATCGCACCTCGACCCGCTCGCCAATCAAGCGGCTGGGAACCGAATAAACATTTCGGTCTACATGGACCAAACTCCCCGTATCCACGCGTACCGGGATTCGCTTGCAGCTCTCCCGTCGCCGATCCGGCAGAGGCCGAAGGCCAGGCAACTCTTCGTCCAGCCGCTTGCGACGGCCCGCATTGCGAACCGCCACCAGCTCTTTCAAGAATCGTCCATAGGCTTCACGGCTCTCGAAGTCCCGGTTGCCACGCAATAACAGGGCCTGCTCCACCGCTTCCTTGAAACGCCGATGCGATTGTTCGACATCTCCGTTCTCGTTCGGTTCCCGGGGCTGGATCTTCTCCATCTCCATCCCGTAGTAGCCCAACAGTCCCTTGTACCGCGCGGTGAACTCCTTCATGTCCGATCCGTTGTTGACCGCCAGGCTCATCCGATCCGTGCGGTGTCGTTCGGGCACGCCGCCCAATTCCCACAGGGCGTCTTGAAGTCCTTCGCCGAGGCTCTCGAAACTCTCGGAAAAACAGACCGTCACCGACTCCCAGTTCGAGTACGTCAGCACGAAGTGGTAAAGCAGATGGTCGAACGACTGCCCGCCAATGATCACGGCCAGGCTTTCCATGTGGGTGAAATCCGACGCACACAACCGTCCCGGATGATGCACTTGGCTGAAGAACACCTCCTTCGCCGGGCCGGCCGTCGCTCGCCAACGTTTCACGCCACGCTGAAAGCTGCGCAACTGCGTTTCGTCGAACTTCCCCGGGTATTTGATCTGCAGCGCTCCAAACAGCGTCTTGGCCTCCAGGCCAGGCGCCTCGTGCAGTTGCGCATGCACTTCCGGCCACACCTCGGCAAACAGGTCTGCCCGTGTCCGCCACGAGCGATCCGGCACAACTTCGCTGGGAAGCCGACCCAGCCGCCTATACTTCCTCGCCGTCTTCTCGTCCATGCTCGCCTTGTCTGCCGACTGAACCAGAGTCTTCCCTGACGACAACACCTGCCACAACCGCTTCACCTGCTCATCCGTGACCATTGCAAGTCCCCCTCCTACGGAGACTTGCAACAGTCTATCTGACCAGCCTCAACTGGCCTCAACCGGGAATTCTAATTGTCGTCAGACCGGAAAAGTAATTGTCGCTATAGAGATGGCCCATTTGCCTTGCTTGTCGATGTAGCCCCAAAGTGACCCTCGCCTCATTGCGGCCAGACACTCAGAAAAGTGAGGGCAGTATTTCATGCTTTCAAACTGAGGCGGGATTACCCATTTGCCTTGCTTATCAATGAAGCCGCACGTTCCGTTTTGCTGGACGGATGCCAGCCCCTCAGAGAAGAAGCCTACCTCTTGAAACCGAGGCTCGACGACCCACTGACCCTGACGATCAATCAGCCCAAAGAGAGGATCAGGCAGCAAAGCCTGTAGGATCATGATGCGGGAAAAATGGGCACTGTCGCGTGTTCTGTCAATGGTCGTGTCGAAACTCGACTTGATCGCCTTGTAGATACGGACCCTGAGCGTCTCGGCTGAGGGGCTGTCGGAGACAACGAGATGCTTGACCGATGGAGCGTCACCGTTGTCGGTCGAGCCGCTTGCAATGTTTTCCCAACCTATGGCCGCTTTGATGTCTTCAATGACCTTTGCTAGGTTCTCTTCAGTAAGCAACTCCAAGAGTTCTTTTACAGGGACAAGTATTCCCGAACGAACCTGGGCATCGTCAGCAGCGATCTGCAAGGCGGGCATCGGTTTTTCCTTTCGCTTGCGCATGAGATTCCTTCGGCTTGTGGGCGACGACTCGCAACAGGGTAAGCCGACCCCCTACCTGTCGCCCCCCATTGCCTTCAATTGTTCTTCATTTGGAAACTCGAACACTCGCCAACGCGGAGGATAAATGTCCACCGCCTCCATCAAATCGCCCACGACTTCGACCGCCCGATCCCAAGGCACCATCAGTGGTTCCTTGCCGATTTCTGAAAACGCCACAACGTCAGTGCGTGGCAACAATCCCGCCACATCCACTCCCTTGCCCCACACACAATAACTGGTGAGTTCGTTCGTTCCGTCTTTCCCAATTCCTGAAAACGGCGATACGAATACGTCCTCGCCCGTCTTTTCGTGCAGCTTGTCGAGTAGCTGCTTTTGCTCGCCATAGGCTTGACCGACTGTCTGCGACCGCAGCTTGCGGAAGTCCTGATAGAGTGGATGATCTTCTGCGGGAAGCCACGGCACCCACTCGTCACCGTCGAGCCGCAGGGCGATCCCCGAAATGAAGCGTGGTTTCTGCATCTCCTCAGCAGCGGTCTTGAGCATCTCCTTCAGCGCGTGCAAATCCTCCGATCCAGCGACGTAGAGGGTTTCTCGATTGGGAATCATTGCAATCCGTTCTCCGCGTAGAGGAAAATCGCGGATGGCATCGAGCAGCAAGATGCGTGCCGCGTCATAGCTGTCCTTCTGCATTGAGCACCAGTACATGCCCACGCCGCCTTGAGGGCCAGCGAAAGCGAATTGCCTCTCGGCAAGGTTCTGTTTGGCAACCTCCAATGCCTCGTACAGCGTGACGCCCCACTTGTCCAGCTTGTCTTGATTGACGTGCTGCATGGACTCAGGGAGATCGTAGACAAGGCCGACCGCAAAATGCTCTCCAACGACGGCATAAGGTCGATTGAGTTTCATGCGACCCTCGACCTCGAATTGCAGATTGACCAAATCGTAATGAGAACGGGCTTGCACTGTGGGCAGCAGATCGGGGCGAACGTCGTCGAAATCGTCAGGAATCTCAAGAGACCGCGCGAACCACATTCGGACCCATTTCTTCACGGACTCGGCACGCATCGCTTTGGGGGCGTCGCAGAACTCAGGGTAGGCGTGGGTCAGGTTCAGTACGCCACCATCCGTCGTGTGTAACGAAAACCGATCCTTGTCGAAGACGACGGCCCGCTTTTCGCCCGCCCGCTTGATGCCGTCAAGCACCTGCTGGGCGAACTGATCTTTGGTCGGCGGCTTGGCTGAAATGAATCGGTCGAAGATGCCCATGATGAGTGATTCTGACTTGAGGTTGTTCGAGGAATCGTCTCCCTCAAGTGTCCAGCATGTCCCATTCATCCCCAAGCACCCAGCGAAGTGCAGACAACTTGCCGTTCAACATACCCCATTCAAAATCGTCCCACGGCCCAAGGTTCTTATTACCGTATTTCTTTTCCTTCCGCTTCGCGGCCTCACAAGCCCCCTTCCACACATCCCGCTGCACGGGCCTTGTTCTGTGGTCTTTGACGGGGAAGGTCTCCGTTTCAACAATCTTCCGTTGCCCTCTGAGAACCTCGGCCTCAAATACCTTGTGGCGGTTGTACCACACCTTGTCGAGCAACTCCTCCAAGGCATCGAGAATCTCAGACAGCGGACGAGGCTCCTGATTCCATTCCTGTTCCAGCATGAGGTCTGACACGAGATCGGGATTGAGCTTCTTAATCGCCTCCGCGAGCGAAATGAAATACAACGACTTCCGCTTGGAGAAATAATTGGCTATTTCAGGGTGGGGCGTCTTGTCATTCCCCGTGGGATCGCTGAAATCTCCCTTGTTGTGCGTGACGAGAGCCAGACGATACCCGCGAAACTCCTTACTTTGGACGCACTGGCCGTAGGTTTCAATGATTATGGCATCCCCCATCTCGTTTCGCTGTCGGTGAAATGGAGCCTTTCCCTCAATGGCCCTCTGTGTAGCACGCAATTTCACGTCATCGGTAGCTTCAATAATCGTCGCACCGCCGAGCAATGCTTCGATGCGGGCAACAGAACCAACCGCCGATTCTCCCAGCAACGGTATCTTATGGTCCACGTCGTTCAGTTGCTCTAGTGCCGCCGCCTTCTTCTTGGAATCGCCGAACTTTTCGACAAGTTCTTTGACCCGCTTGAAGACACTCGACACGCTCCGACAGCTTTCCTGCACGACTCGATCCTTGTTTCGATGGAACTCATCCACAACAATTCTTGGAACCAGGAGCGAGACTTCCTTCAACGCGACCAATTGCTCCAATACGCCAAGAAGAGTCTGCTGGCGGGGGTCTTTGGCAAGGTCAAGCCAGACGCTCGTATCAACTAAAAGTCTGAGCATTTGAGATTCTCGTTATCGCCTTCTGCTCACCCCGATAATCTCGTCTATTTCGTCAAGCTGCCAGCGATCCGAAATCACTTTTGAACCTCGTGTGTCCACCCGAATGTCATTATCCAGCAAGTAGTCATAGAGCGCACGGCCTGGGTCTTCTGGCCGTCGATAATCTAGCTCCTTGAACTTGGAGTATACGAAGCACTTAGACTTCCAATGGTCAAACGGATAGAAGTAGAAGTCCCTGAAATAATCCTTCACGCCCTGAGTGGCCTCACGTATCGTGAAAGCCAACTGGATTTGAAAATACCCCGACACATATCCACATCGTGTCGGCGTTACGAATAACTTGGAAGGAATCCTGTCGGCGTCAAATGGCGTTGTGGTTGTGAACAGGTGAATGCACTTCCAATGGTCGCACTCAATGAACTCGGATTGCTTCGTGTTGAACCCGATAGTTCGGTACAAGTTCTTTTCGCGCTCAAGAAACGTGACCGCCCGCTGTTGTGCCAATTCGACAGTCCGCATCACGATCTCATCCGAAGGGTACGACTCCGCAAAGTCCTTGTTCTCAGGGCAAAACTCCCAATAGGCTCCAGGCATTCTGGTTCGCGTTCGAGTCGCGGACGAAAGTATCTCTTGAGACAGCAGAATTCGACCTTTCCTTTGAAGCCTTGTTGCCTGATCTCCTTCCGTAGCTCCTCCTCGTCCCTGTCGTCGTCCCAATAGACGATATACAGATTCTCGTAGTCAGCCAATTTCTCCATGTGGTTTAGTTCGCGATGGTGGCCGAACGAACTGAGTGCGTACTCAAACTCGATTGCTTCTTCCACTTCCTCGTCATCAGCTATGTCCACCATCGAAGCATCTGGGAAATGGGTCTGGATTTCGTAGAGCCGTTTCTTGCCACCACTGAAATTCGGGGAGCTTTTCCCAATATCGCGCAAAAAGGTATACCACGGCCTGCTCTTGCACGAGAAGATTGGTTCAAACTTGGTCATCTGTCATGTCCGTTAGTTGTAGGCTTGCGATTTCTTGCATCTCACGGATTACATTCGTGGCAAGGTTTCTTCCCTGCCTGGATCGCCTCTTCCCGACTATTATAATGAACGAGGTTCTTCTCCGAAATCTTGGCCGCCGACTTGCAGCCCGCTTTGTGGAAGACCTGCGAGTTCTTTGAGGCGACATAGCCGTCAGAGATAGCAGGAGCAGGCTTGGCGGGCTGGTCGGCGTGATGCGTCTCGGAGTAGCCTTGCGTCATGCCCTCATAGACCCACGAATGGGCAGCGTGGGTCCGCCAGTTGGCCGTGTATTTCTCAGCGAGCGTCTTGTCTCGGATGACGAGCAGATTCTCGGCGTTTGAGTTCTCGGCCTGCTTTGTGAAATTAAAAGACCCAGTGATGACCACGCGGCCGTCAACCACTATGATTTTGTTGTGAGCAATCGCATGTAGTGAATCGACCTTGACTGGGATTCCCGCGTGCAGGATGAAATCCGCTTCTGTGTATCCATCTTTGAGGACGCTCCTGTCGAGGATGACTTCAACCTTCACGCCCCGCTTGTGGGCATCGACGATGGCCTTCGCAATATCTCTCGACGTGAAGCTATAGGCTTGCACGAGGACGGACGAGTGGGCTTTGCCAAGTTCTTTGACGACGCCCTCGGTACAGCCGCCGTGTGGACTGAAGTAGACCTCGATGGGCGGGACCGCGTGCCGAAGCTCTTGCGCTTGGCAAACAGGGGCGAGGAGGAGGAAGATAACGATAAGCGGTGCGTGCTTCATTTGGTCACTGTGTTGCTTTGAGAATCGCCCCAGAACTGTTTCGTGCGTTTGGCGGATAGGTCGTCATTGCTAAAATCAATAGAAATCTCTTGGGGCACATGGTCTGTGGCATACACGGTGAAACGGAACCGAATCGCGTCCCACCGATACGGCCCTGAGAACACTTTGGACGGATGCTGGGGTACTGTCAATGTACCCACTTCAAGAGTTTGGCCTGGATGCAGCCGTGTGGCGCACCTGTGCCCAGCAATAGTATTGTCCGCATTCCGAATTGTGGTCCAGAAATTTGACAACACGTAGACGCTTCCATCGGGCCGATCAGCCAGTGCAGGGAAATAAAGATCACGGGCTGTTGCCGTCCCGCTATTGTTCATCGAAAGGCCAAACGTGGCCGTCGCCTTCCCTGCACGGTCTTCAATCCGTGTTTCTTTTACGACTACTTCAACCCCCAGCCGCGCGGTCAATCGCGGATAGAACAGGGATCGCAGAAGCGAATGAGGGATCACCGCGAAGCTGTCCCCGACTCGCTGATAATACTGTTTTGCAGGATCGAGCGCGGCACGGTAGGGCTTGTTCACGCCCTCGGGGATCAGGCAAACGACGAACCCGCTTCCGTCGCCCTTTCCAGCGTCGTAGTGCTTGTATTCCACGCCCTGAACAGGATCGACCGTCACCTCAAGCCGCACGTCTTTCAGCATTTGCAGAAATGTCTCTGGATGCGCCGCTAGATCGAGTTCGCTTGCAGAATCAACATTTCGAGAAGGATCAGTCGGGCTTTTGATTCGAGCCGCACGGATGCCCCAAATCAGGACACCGCCCTCTGTGTTGGCAAAGCCTGATAACGCTTGGCTCCAATACTGCTTTGCGTCCTTTTCCGCTATCCGACTTGCGCCTTTGAATTCCAGAAACTCATCTTCGGCCTTGCCCTGGGTGACTAGCCCATGAAGGAACGCAACGGGATTGCTATGGCCCGCTAGTTCCTGGTAGAACTGCTCGGCTCTCGATTGATTGCTGCGCATGGTATCCTGTTCAAGAATGCTCTGATTCGCTGGCGGGGGCCGCAGGCGGGTTGTCCGCAACACAGGGCGACGCTTTAGTTTCGGCTGCCGTAGGTTGGGCTTCATCGACTTTCACCGACTGAACGAGATCATCCTCCGTAATCTCATGGACCTTCAACTGACCCCGCTTGCTGGCCGTAGAATCGTATTCGCAGACGTCCACGACCACGAAGAAAATGATCTTGTTGTTGTGCGAAAGTGACGGGAACATTGCCGTCGAGGGCGGCACCATGAACCTGAGATCATCCTCGCACATTTTGAAGATGACCAAATAGCCGAATGACTCATTGTAGTCGCGCAGGTAGGTGTAGACCTGATTGAAGCCGCTGATGATGTACGACTTCCCCTTGTTGCGATCAGGCCAGAATACCTTGGCGTCGGCCACTACCTTGTTGTTGCCCACCTGTTCCGTTACCAGGTCTGGACGGCCCGACGCCGCTTTTGGCTCGATGGAGAAGTCGATGCCTTGATCGTGCAGGTACTCGTAAAGATCGAAAGCCAAGGATGACTCGGCTTTCCCTGTTTCGCCTGCCGCAAGCGCGTGTAGCCGCTCCCTTCGGAACCACTCGCAGCGGTGCTTGTACTTCCGCAGAAAGTAAAGGATCGCCTGCTGGTCATCAATATGCTCGTTGACGTATTCGTAGAATGGTTCGAGGAAGATTTGGCGAACCGTGTCGAGTGCAACATGCACGTTATCGGACGCACCGTATCGGTACGCTGCCCCCATAGGATCAAAGCTCTCGTTATACGACTCAAACAACTTCAACACGCGGTAGCCAAAAGCTGCGTGTTCAGCCTCGGTGTCCCCGAGTACGGGTTCTTCGTCCTCGCCTATGAATCGAGCGACGAGGGCCTCCAATGTATTGTTGGGAATCGAGGCCAATAGTTCGTCGCGCATGGTCGCCAAAAGCGGTTGAGACTCTATGAAGGCAAAGAACTGCCGCAACTCGCTTGGAAACACTTTGTAGTAGACGGAATTCAGTCTCCGTACACGTCTTTGCAGCTTGTACCGTATGGACTGAATGTACTTGTCTTGCATCGTGCCTCGACCTCCTACCTGAACGTTCGCTCAAGACCGCGTTGTAGCTCCCGCATCTGGCGATCCAAGTCTTCTCTGGCCTTGCGGAACGTATTCATGTAATCCTCAAGTTGAATGTTGCACTTGCAGCCACGACAAATGACGACGTTCTCGCAAGCGAATCTGCTTGAGCCAGACGGGATTGGCGAAGCCGCAGCGCGGACAATCGACCTGGACTTCTACGCCGTCGATGTCCCAATTGCCTTCGAGCTTGGCTGAAATGGAAATCATGATGCGACCCTCAGAACGGATTAAGCTACGCGGGCTACGGTCGGCCTATCGGCTTGAGCAGCTTCTTCGCCCGTTCAGGATTGCGGACATGCCAGTTGTAGTCGCCAATACCAAGATCATCAGTTTGTGCTTCCTTACTCCTTCTCCGCATTTATCTTTTTCAAGGCGTCGGCTACCAAATCTCTCAAAACACTATCCTTGTCCTGGAGCAATTTGATGAGGGCTGGGACAGCGGCTCTCGCTTCGGGGCCAATCTCTCCCAAGGCGTTAGCAGCGGCCCGCGCAACATCACGATCATTGTCCTTGAGGGAATCAACGAGGGCTGGGACGGCGGCATTCGCTTCGCGGCCAATCGCTCCCAAGACGTAAGCAGCATCACACCGAACACTGCTATCTTTGTCCTGGAGCAATTTGATGAGGGTTGGGACAGCGGCTTCTCGCTTCGGAGCCAATCTCTCCCAAGGCGTTAGCGGCGGCTTGCCGAACCAAGCGGTCCTTGTCCTGGAGCAATTTGATGAGGGCTGGGACAGCGGCTTCTCGCTTCGGGGCCAATCTCTCCCAAGGCGTTAGCAGCGGCCCGCGCAACATCACGATCATTGTCCTTGAGGGAATCAACGAGGGCTGGGACGGCGGCATTCGCTTCGCGGCCAATCCGTCCGAGGGCATGAGCGGAGGCAAACCGAACCAACCTATCATTGTCCTTGAGCGAATCGGTGAGGGCTGGTACGGCAGTTTTCGCTTTGGGGCCAATCGCGTTCAAAGCGTTAGCAGCGGCCCACCGAACCAAGCAGTCCTTGTCCTGAAGGGATTCGACGAGAAATGGGACGGCCTCTGGTCCAATGTATACCAACGCTTTAATGGCGACCGCGTCCGCCGCCTCATTCTTGTCCTTTAGCAATTCAATAAGGGAGGGAACAACGGTCTTTGTTTTTTCTGGACGGACTATCGCCAAGGCCCACGCACATACAGCTCGATCCGTATGATCCATGCCCGAAAGCCGTTCCGTGAGGAGTTGAATTGCGGGTGAAGTAGTGGAACCCATCCCCTTCAATGTCAATACAGCACTATCTCGAACTGCGTTATCGTTGCTCTTGAGTAGTTCTACCGTAGCGAAAACCCTTTGGTCTGCGTCATCACCTACTCGCTCGGGAAGCGTTGTTGGCTTTGGTGAGGACGCGGATGATCCTGTGTTAGGGGCCGTTCCAGAAGGTGCGGCTGGTAGACTAGGCTCGCTTGTCGGCTTTGCGGAAGCGGGCGGCAGTACGGCTGGAGTAAAGAAGAAGGCAACCACAAAAAGTGCTAAAGCACCTCCAGCCCTGAGTGCGAAGCCTCCTTTCTTCCAACCGACGTGCAGGAAACCTGGAATGATTGCTCCGAGAACGGCAATCGCGAGACTCAAAATGATCCGAAGCATTACTACGATGTTGGGATCGGGAAACGGTTTTTCGCGGAGCGACAAAAGCAGAATGAATAGTAAGACGATGGCCGCCATCGAGTAGGCGACAATCTTCTCCCAAAGCGCGGGTGTATAGGATATGGAATGCGACAACTTCCCGCTACCATCGTGATCGGGAGTCTGTACGAGATCAATCCTGTCAATTGCTATCTCGACTCCACTTCGGAAATGGGGAGCCTTCCTATCGTCGCTCGCCAAGTGTTTCTGTGCCTGGCGAATGTTGTCTGCAATGTCTGGATACTCGTGTGATATCAATTCGATTACCCTTTTGTTCATAAGCTCGAATTGCGCCATCCAATCTTCGGCATTGTTTCTAACTGTGCAAGCGACTCCAGCAGTTTCTTACGAATGATGGCGAGACGCCTGCGCTGAACCTCCGTGGTGTCTTTACCCTCGTCATGCTGACCTGTCGCCTCAACGACCGCGGCGATTGGGTCATTCTTATTAAACGAAACCGCCCCAGGAGACGCAGGATGTTCCGTTGCGGTCAACAGGCCCTCCAAAAAACTCAGTATCCGCTCCTTAGCTTGTTTCGCTTTCAGTTTGTTTTCGGAATCGTCTGTGCCTTCTTGTTGGTCGCCCAACAAGACGTTTATTGGCTTCGTGAAGCGAGGTTTGACAATCGCTTTGCGGAAATCATCGAGATGGTCAGACCAATCACTGCGGATTGTCGGGGTGGCCTTGGCGGACCACGCTGCGATATTATTCCACGGCCACGGCTCAAGACTTACAAGCTCATCCTTGAGACTGCACAATCGTTGGCGAGCATCGGCGGTCATGTTATTCCTTCCTAATCATCCAGGTAGCCATTCGACCAATCTGAGCGGAAACTGTTCGTGCTCACGACCTTATTCCATCAAACACGCCCGAAAAGATAACTTCAAACTCGTTTCGGGTCGCGGCCCCGTCACCAACGGGAATGTTGCCGCAGAGGCCCAACACGGCCTCTCGCTCGCCGCATAGCTTACAAAACGCCTGCGCCTTGGTCGGCTTGTCGGCCCCCGTTACCTCTGGCGGATAATAGGCTTCCAATGCACCGCGTTCAAGTACAAATACTTCGTGCTGTCGAAGAGCGGCGAGAAGTTCATGCTTGCGCAACAAGGGTAGCGTCGGTGCATTGCCGTAGGACTTCAAGCCGACTGGACCGCTTTTCCCACGCAAAGAACTCGTCTAGCGATTGGCACAAAGATTCAAAAGGAAGTTCGCCCGCCTCGAACTTCTGGTGATCGCTCTTCGCCTTACGCCATTGGGCCTTGAGATCGCCGCGTGATTGCGCGTCACGAAGACGCTGCGTATTCGGTTCGCTCTCATTTCCAACGCGGGCTATCTCTGCGTCTATCGCTGCAATCATGGCACTGTGCGAAGCCTGCATCGTTGCGTCGGGGTTGATTTGACCCAAGCCATCCAGCAGAAAATCCAAGTCCGTGACGACAGCCACACGGGTATTGAAGCGAGAGAAGAACGCCCGATAGCGACCGATGCTGTGTTTTCCATTGACGCGGACAAATCGAACGGATGTTGACGCACAATCCCAAGAGGGGTTCAGGAGTCGCGCAAGGTGAGGCAGGACGATAATGTCGCTGTCGCCCTCGACCAGAACCACTCTGTCGAAGAAAAACGCGGCGTTGTTATTCTCGAAACAGATTAGTTGGAACTGGTCTTTCAGCTTCATGTCGCTAAGATCAATCGGGGCCGCGAAAGTGCAAGGCTTGCTGTCAGCCGCATTTCTCTCGGGCTTGTGCAGTTTGATAAACGTTGAGGTCGCTTCTGGCCCAAAGAAGATCGGGGAATGGGTCGAAACGATGACGTAGTTCCTTTGAGAGAAAATTCTAAGTGCGTCGAATAGCACATGCTGGGCCGAGGGATGGAGGTAAAGCTCTGGCTCCTCAAATAGCAGAACGTGCCTGCCGTGCGATAGTTCCGCTTGGGCTTCGACAGACATCGCCCCAGGCTGCGAGAGTTCCACGTAGGTCCGCAGGATGGCGAAAACGATTGCACGGCGCAGCCCGTCGCCCTTGGTTTCAATTGGTCCTTCCACGCCGTCGTTGACCAGAATCTCAGCAGAAGAGAGAATGGCCTTCAACTCGGGCGGGGGCATGTTGATCTTCAGCGATACATCCCTGAAGCTCTCGCGGACGTTGCGCTTCCACGGTCTGCTCGATCTTCTTCACCGCATCCAGGCGTGTGTCGGTTATGGTGCCGTCCTCATGCTCAATTCGGTTGAGCTTTGCGGACAATGCGGCAAAGAACGACGCCACGTCACCAAGTTCAGGCGTGATTGTTTCAAGGAGAATACCAATGATTTTGCCAAATGGCGTGCCTTCACGGAGTTTCGTGTCGTCGGCTAGATTCTTCACGGCAGGGATGTAAACTGGCTCGGGAAGCAGCGGCGTTACGCTCTTGTCGATCCCCGTTGGCAAGTCCGCGTCGGCCACGGTCTTTTGCTCTGGGGGCAGGCTCCTCGCTAATTCCTCAATGGCCGCCTTGAAATCCGTCTGCGTCGTTGCCCCGTCGAGTTGCCCTTCCAGTTCGGGAAACTTCCTGAGAACCGCACTGGTTAATCCAGCCCCCTTCTTTCCTTTCATCAGAGCCGTTATCTCGCCAGCCGAGAAACGCTCGTCTTTGGGTAGCGTGGCGGAATACTTCAACTTGCTCGCGCCCCCACCCTCGTAGTAACGAACCAACGTCAGACTACCGCCTTCAAGGATTTCTTCAATACGCTGCCGATGCTCTTCGGCCAGTTTCTTCAAGTCATCGTTGGTGATGTCGGTGAACGTGATTGCAATTCGTATCGGCTTTGAGGGATCAAAGAAGTCGGTGCGAGAGAGCTTTGAGCCACTGAAAAAAAGAGCGATTGTTTGAAGAACGGAGGATTTGCCCGCGTTGTTCTTGCCAATGAGGCAGACGAAGGGCGAAAGGGGAACATCAATATCGTGCAACGCACGATAGTTGTGGACGGCCAGCCGTGACATCTTCATTATGTCCGAACCTCTCTGAGGCTACTAATAAACGAATTGTGCAAACCAACCGTCGGGAGGCAGCGCGGCAGATGGTCAGCGAAAAAGGGGATCATTGAGCCGCCTCTGTTTGCTCTGGGTGCGATGCCTCACCCACAAGAACAAGCGTCAGCCCAAACACTACCGAAACGGCATCTGCGGCGACCTGAAGCAACTCCGCTTTGCTCTCGGCCATGTTCTGCGATTCAATCAGACGGCGAGAGAAGTACGACCGCTCTTGGTTATTCTCGCACGCCTTCATGATACTTTCAAACGTCGATTCAACCAACCTTCTTGCAAAACCCACGTCCACTGGTTGCCATAAAGATCGACTGCTGCCATAAAATCGTTCGAGGTCTTTGCCAAAGACTGCCGAGTGACGATACAGCGGAGTCGAATGCCACGCCCAATCATTGTTGCCTCTCTGGTACGTGATACAATGTGCAGCATTGTCATCTATCGTTGGGCAATCGTGCAACGGGATCAGGCGTGACCAGGCAAGCATCTGTCGAGCCTGAAACGCATCGGTGAACTCGTTCTTTTCCTCGAATTCGGGAGCGACATAGTATGTGTGAGGATGATTCTGGGAGTGGATAACAAGACGGTTATGCTGTCTGCTGTTGTGTCGTCTGTATATGTCGAAACGGAAGTAGGGTGCATCGTAGGTTCCGTCCTTTCTGTATTTAGCGTATGGCCGAAGAAGGTGTTCACAAAGTTTGAACTGATAATAATAATCGGTTCCGTTCAGTGGCAGGTGCGCATCCCAGGCGTCTGCCGCCTCTTGGCGAAGGCTGGGAAGAATTGGTGCTGCCCGCAAATCAGCCCAATGTTGCGTCGTTTGGTCAAACAGAAACGCAAATCCGAACGTGAACTCTGACATTCCCGTGGGGTCCATGTACATTTCTCCTTACTATCGCTATTCCACGCTCTAGCTATCCAGAGCAATGATCGCCTTCACGTAATCCCCTTGTCCTTGATCCACTTGGAAAGCTCAGTCGGAATCGTCTTCTTCGGGTCTTGGGGGTCGAACGGGCGGTATAGCTTTCCAACGAGGTCGGTGTGCAGAGTCTTCAGTGTCTTGTCCTTGAGCAGGCACACGGGTTTGTCGAGGCCGTACAGGTAGCCGACCTCAAGCGACACATTGGGGTTGAACTCGTCCTGTTCCAGCCGCTCAAAAACAGCGATTCCAAATCCGCAGCCGTAGATATACGTGAGGATGTTAGGCCAAAGATCATCATGGTACTGCCTTTCATCTGCGCGGATAGCTTGAATGCCGTGCCGGCTGTAACGTGGAGCGAATTCCCTCCACGATGCTGTTGTGCGCGGGGGTGCTGCCGAACCGCATCATAATGAAGGCGACCATGCTGGGGTCGGGGTAGTCCTTCCGAAACTGTTTCAGGCTGTCGGTGATTTCGGGCGGAATGATCTGAGTGACCGTTAGCTGGGAAGTTGTCGATGCAGACAGCATGGATTCCTTGAATCGCTGCTTTTGTCCGTCCGTCAGGGATGCGGCGCATCCTTTATCGCCGCTTTGGAAGCGGAGCTTGCCCTGGTCTCGAAGAATCTCTAGGTGTCCGTCAACCTCTTCGACCGATAGGCCAAGTCGCTCAGCGATTCGTAGGTCGCTTGTGTACGCGCTGGAGTTGCCCTGAATCTCCAAGATTACAAGAAGAATCTGCTGCCTAACGGAAGTTGGGTCGTCCGTAGCAACGGCAACTGGCGAGGGCGGAGGTTCTGTCGCGGCCAATAGTCCTTCCAAAAAGCCTAAGATGCGTGCCTTAGCTTGTTTCGCCGTTGACTTGTTCGGCGCGTCTTGCTTCGCCTTGTCACTTGCCGCAGTCGCACCACCAGCCCAAACGCTCGCTACCATTATCCATCGAGGCTCGGCTACAGCCTCGCGGAAGTCATCGAGATCGTCAGGCCAATTACGACGGATTAGAGGCGTTGCCTTGGCCGACCACGCCGCAATGTTGCTCCAAGGCCAGGGTTCTGTTTTCACAAGCTCATCTTTGAGGTCGCACAATCGCTGGTAAGCATCATTCGTCATATCATTCCTTTCGATTGGCCTGCTATATCCTCAGCAACATTCCATTTCCAATCAAAGCGTCAAACTGTGCCTCCACCTGCGCAGGCAACGGCCCGCCCGTCACCAATATCCCAAGCTCCATATTGATGCTGAAGGCATATTCCGTCAGGTTCGCACTGGACAGGAACAGGCAGTGACCATCAGCAACGGCGCACTTGACGTGCAGGATGCCGATTTTCCCGCCATCAGCCACACCCCGCTTCTCTTTGGGCCAGTAATAGACCTCCGCAGATGCCCCTATGCAGTCCCCCAGGGCCTTGATCGTGTCGTATTCGCCCTGTCCTTCGATGCGATTGGGCGTTTCCACGACGACCTTGATCTGCACCCCGCGACGGGCAGCATTTACAAGGGCCTGCCCAATCTGCGGAATCTTGTAGACCGCGTAGCTGACCAATGTAATCCGCCGCTGGGCCGAGTCCAAGACTTGAAGGATCGCCTGCTCTGTGCGGCGAAATGGCCCCGCATTTGCGACTGGCCCCGTCCAGACCAATTCCACAGCTTGCTTCTTCCGATGGACTTGTTCTGAAAGCCCTGCAACACGCAGGACCATCGCGGCCTGACCTGACGGAAGATTGGGCGCAAATCCACGCCAACGATCAAGGAAATCGTTTGCAATGTCCCGATAGTACGGATGCGGAATGTCTTGCGAGACTCGCGTTCTGGCAACAGGAGAACAAGCAGACGGCGATTCCTCAATTGCCCGTGCAACGGCATCGAGAACTTCGGCTGGCAAACGAGCCGCCAATTCAATCGCCATCTCGAATAGTTGCGATTCCATAGCCGTCACTTGAAAAAGGCCAAATCAGTTCGATCCAATGTCTCAACCAAAACGGAACGATCAAGGTACTTGTTCCCACGTTCGCACGATGTTTCGGGCAGGAACGTACAGGCATGACACGCGGCCCCGTGCAAAGTCGTCCCCTCCGACGACGAACGATGTTCAGCGCATAGGGGATCGGAGGCACACATCCGAGTCATATCTAAGGCGGCGTCCAAGTGATTCCCCAAGCGATCAGGCCGTCCTAGAGCACAAAGACCGCCAAGCGTTCCCTCGCTGTCGGGTGCAGCCGTATAGATCAACACGCCCGCCATCGGCTTGTCGTCGTCAGGGCTATTGCAGTAAATCCTCTCGCGGATCGAGGCCGTTGTGTAACCGCACTCGATAGAAAGCTGGCGGATCACGGCATGAGCAAAGGTGTGGAGGAGAACAAAGCGAATCCCAGGATAGCCAACGTCAGGTTGAAGTTTCCTTGCATCCCGCCATCGCCTGTGGGCCTTGAAGAACTCGTCAAAGTATGCGCCGTGTTCTCCTTCCCATTTCTTCAGGGCCTTTTCTGAAAAATGGAAGAAGATGCCCTCGCCCCTGATCTCTGATGCGGGAACCCAAGTTGGGGTCTTCCGCGACAATGGCGCACGCTGATCGGGCGGCAGTTCTTGCGGCGTGTCGAAATCTCCCGCTGATTCAAGCCTCGTGAATCCGATCAATGCCCGCACTTCCCGCAGCTTTTCAGCCAATACAATCTTGTCGAAGAACCCCGCGTAGCCGTCAGGTGGAACCACCACCTTCAGACGGAAATCCTTGCTATTCAAAGCAGGGTTCGGATTGGCAAAGACCTCCCATTCAGGGCTTTTCAGGTCGGACGCCTCTTGTTGCTCGCTGCCGCCGCTACGCTGCTTTTGGATTGCCAGCCACACTTCGTTGTCGGTGAACTTGGCGAACTCCTTCAGTTGCCCGATTTCACGCAGCAGTTGGAGCCGATCCAGGCTCGTCACCTTGTCCAGCGTGACCCAATTCTCAGAAACAAGCTGACCTAACTTGTCCGTCGCCTGCGGCACGGAAAGGGCAGAGAGCATAATGGGGAACCAGGAATTCGACGCCCCTTGAAGGATCGCCGTCATGTTCTCCACTTTGCAGCCCGCCGAATCATAGACGCGAAGATGAGGATGCCGACCACGACACGCGGGCAAGTTGGCTTGGTTGTCGAGACCAAATGCCTCGGCCATACGGCGAACGCCACCGCATCCATCGCACTTCACTTCCACGTCGGCGGCTTCTCCCGACACGCCCAACTCGTACATCCGTAGCGGGCCGTTGCAACCGTCCACACCCCGATGGACGAAATCCAGCCAAGGAAAATCGTCCAAATGGCCTTTGGAACAGGCTGTGAGGAAACGAGCGGGAACGACGGTAGCAGGCTTACCTTGAGTCGAACAATCGTGGATATAGCACGCTTTGTCTGGGCGATAGGCCATGACTTTCGGTTCAAACAACCCAGAACTGACAGGGGCAAGGAGGCGGCAGCGAGGGCAAACCATCCAGCGAGGGAATGGGGCCACGGGAACGCCGATCTGGTACGAATCATCAAACCAATTCGCTGCGGAAGTCGAATTCTCTTCCCCGCGTGGCGGCGTCATTAGCTTTTGAACTTGCGGTCCCAGGGCGTTCTTGACACTCAGGAGCAGCCGCTCTTCTCCGACTTCGGTAGCATATCGAATGGGCCAATCGTCCAAGCCCATCACCATGACCGACATATTGGGCAAATCGACGATGGAACCCACGCCGAAGGTAAGCAATAGCTGACTCGGCCTGAGTTCCCCAACCTCGGATTTCTTCGATCGTGCTGCTGCTCATTCTTCTGCCTCCCCATCCTCGATTTTGGCTTCGGGAATCGCGGGCACTTCATCCGTAACGTCGTCCAAACCGCCGTCATCAATAATGAGCTTGACCGTAGGTTCGACTTCGCGGAGTGAATTCAGACAAGTGAACTCCTCCCATCGTTCCAGCCCTGGTCTGTGCAAGAGTTCGACCGTCGTTCCCCTCTGCCCCGCCTTGCCTTCGCCTCGCGGCGTATCGTAGGCCAGCATTCGGCCACCCGTCCTGTTTTCGGCCTCGGCCTTCCACAGATCGACTTTGCTTTGAAGTTCTGCCCGCACGAAGTCGGCCACTTCAGGGCCATCGCCCACCAAACCAGCTCGACGCGCGATAATCTCGATTGCCTCAGTAACATAGGGATGGTCCGCCTGGAACAACGCCGCCTGATCGTTGGCGTTGAACTCAATGCCTCGCATCCGCACCAGCGAAACCAACAGCCCCGCCAAACCCCGCTGCAAGGCCCCAGGCGAGAACGGCGTGACGGAAAGGGCCTCGACATGCTTGTAGAACGTGGTGTGGTAATGCTCGAATGTCTCGTAGTGGGACATATCCCGTGGCCGCGCCCAATTGAAGACGGTGCAAACCAATCCTGGTTTGCTGCGGCCCACACGACTGGTGGCCTGAATATACTCCGCCGTCGTCTTCGGTTGGCTGCAAACCACCATCAGCCCGAGCCGCTTCACGTCCACGCCCACCGAAACCATGTTCGTCGCTAAGAGAAGTCGATCGGCTTCTTGGGGGCTTTGCTGAATCTTTCTTCTTGTATAGTTCCTTTCGCTTTGCTTCAATTTCGGGATCAAAGACAGCTTCCAATCTGTCCAAGATTTCAGGGATTTGCTCCGACCGCATACGAGATGGTCAATTCTTCAAGGGAGTCGGCACCCAATAATCGTTTAGCGAGGCCACGCCGATCCATCTTCTTAGCTCGCGTCGTACACGTCGTCAGAGACAAGACGCCGCACGCCGCCCAATTCCCGCATGGAGTTGAAGTAGCCCACCAAAGTCATCCACGGATCAGCGTCACCTACCATATTGATCGTAAAGGGCTTGTGCTGCGCACAGAGTTAGGCGACATAGACCCGGATCAAGGCCGCCTTCACACGGCGACCAGGGGCACAGATGCCCATGTAGCGTGCGGCCTGGATACTTCTCGCTCGGCTCCCGCTGGAGGGAGAAGAAGTTGTCCCGCAATGTCGAGGCCGTGGGCGGGGAAAATGTTCACCGTCCGCAGAAAGAGCTTGTGAACCTGAACGTCGGCGTTGCGGATCGTAGCCGTCGATGCGATCAACCTTGGGCCGCACCTTCTTGCCGTTCACTTCCCACGTACAGAGCTTGTCGATGGCCGTTTCATAGAGGCCGACCAGTGTTCCCAGCGGCCCGCTGATAAGGTGCAACTCGTCCTGAATAATCAGGTCGGGCGGGCGAAGAGGGCCGTGAGGTTGGGTAATGGCCGATGGCAGGCCCGTCTTCGTTTTCGGGTGGAATCGCTGTCCTCGAATTTCAGGCGATCGAAACCCGTGACGAGAACAGAGACCGTTGACTTGCCCGAAGAGCATCTGCACCGCCCCGTTCCACGGCATCTGGGCGAACTTGTCCACTGTGGCGATGAGCAGCGTCGGCAGCCGGCGATAAATCTCCTCGTCCACGACCATGACCGGCAGGCCCTCGTCAGGGGCCAAGCGGCGGCTGAAATGGCACTTGCCGGACATGTCGCCGCAGTAAATCCACGTTCTGCACGGGCCTTGAGTGTAAGGTTTGGCGTCCAGATGCCGCCCTGGCTCAATGCGGCTTCCGCACCACGGGCAATTCGTCAGTTGGTACGGCGATCCCATTCCCGTGCCTGCGAACTGATTGCCACGTAACTGCTGAATCGCTTCTACGGCAGTCGTCAGTTCTGTTGGGCGTGGTTCGTCGTCCGACCCACAGGCCGATGCGGAATGGCGTCATGCCCCAGCGGTTGTCGCCTTTCTCTAATGCGCCACGGCGAATCATCTCGCAGGCACACATCAAGGTACGTGGCCCGCTGGAACTGCTGAATTGTGAGCAGCCGCAGCGTGTACCGCATCAGCACGGCCACGCCGTTCTCGCCGTTTCGGCCCGCCACAGTACCTTGCAGTCGCCGCAGGCCCATGACGTAGGCCGTCAGGCCCAAGTATGCTTCCGTTTTTCCTCCGCCTGTGGGGAAGAACAGCAAGTCGGCCAAGGCTTCAGGGCCCTCGCTACGGTCGGGATGATCGAGCTTGGTAACGCCCGGCAGGTTCAGCAGGATGAAAGCAATCTGGAACGGATACCAGCGGCGGTTCTCGGGCTTGTCAATGTCCTTGTCGAAATCGGGCTGCTCGCCACGTCGAACATGCTCGGAGTAAATGCTGTGCGTGCGTTGCAGCCACATGGCCCGATTCATAAAGGAGAACGCTTCCGCCGCCTGCTTGTCGTCCACGATCAGCTTCAGCCCCGCCTCGATCCGCTGATAGGTCTTGCGGCATTTGGCGATGGCGGCTTTTGCGGCTTCTTCGTATTGGGCCAATCCTTGGGCGGGGTCGCTGATCTTTGCTTCCTCTGCGTCGATCCAGGCTTTGTAGGCCGTCAGCAGTGGTTGCAGCTTGACTTGAACTTGCTTGGCCGATGCCTCGGCCAGTTCCTTCATGTCGAGAACGAGGCCGTCGAGAAGTGCAAACGCGGGATTCTGTTCCGCATCATCTTTCGTTGGAGGCGTGGTGATGGGGACTTCGTGAGTCGGAACCACCTTGGTTCGGACGAGATTGGCCCTTTCAGGATTCTCCTTGGAGACCTCCGCGTTGACGCCGACGCCATGCCCGACGACGAATTCGATCTGGCGACGATAGAGCATTTCCATCGTCGCTCGTTCCAGGTCGTCGGTCAGATCGCGGCCCTTGAACTTTTTCTCGAAAATAGCGGAACCATCGACCGCGTTGACAGCAATCTCAGGCTGGAACAGGAAGGTCTCGTCCTTCTTCTGCTTCGGCTCTTCTTGTCCATTGACCACGAAGAGCGTCACGATCCAATGCGAGTCCTTTTTGCGGGCGATGCCCTGAATGTAGACCTCTTCGCATTCGGGATCAGGGGATGTAGGCTTGATTGGCCCATTCTTCAAGCTGACTTCAATCATGCCGCCGCGTGGATGCCGTTTCCAAATCAGCTTGGGCCTGCCCGTCTTATCGTCAGTCTCATCTTCTTTGCGTTCGCGGAGATACTGTCCCCAATGAACAAACACTTTGATCTTCGTAGTCTCGGCAGACACGCAGAACGTCAAGCCGAACGACGAGGGCATGTGCGCACGGGGAACAGGAACGCCAAGGTCCGTTACGCCGTCGTCAGAAGAATCGACCCCGCCCTCGGAAAGTTCGTCGGGGATCAGCGGAGTATCTTCTTCAACCTCCCCTCCTTGTTGACCTTGATCGCCCGCTTTTCGCTTTGGGGCCAGCACGCCGACCAAGTACCTGTCGCGAACATTCCGTTCAACAAGCTCCTCGGCCTCGCCACCTGCTGGGCCGAGAAGGTCGTTCACAACCATCTCTTCCAGCTTGGTGCGGAGTTCTCTGAAACTTGGCTTTGTTGGAAGCACACTACTCATCATTGGCCTCGCCATCACCGTGTTGCTTTTTCCTACAGAGAACGAACACGCTCGACATACTCTTGTTAATAATCTCTACAACTTGCCGCCCGCTAGATGCAACTTCATATCCCGTCAACTCGTCAAAGGAAAATGTCTGGATTCTCTTGAGCTTGAGCCAAAGCCGCACTTGGAATACAATACCCTTTGAGTAGTAGTAGGTTGGGACAGAATCTTGCGCATCCACAGGTAACGAGTGGCTCACAGCCTCTAGTTTTCCTCGGTGACATTCATAACCTCCCCGACCTCGCTTGATAAGAAATACGAATGTCGGTATTCTGGCGACAATTTGCTGCGTAAGTTCATCAATCCGTGAAGCACCGATTGGATTGCCGAGCTTGCCAAACCATACGCTACCCTTCGTCTTAACCACCTTCTGATGTTCTAAAATCGTAGACTCCACCGAAAGTAGGCTGTCCGAGTATCGAACAAGTAGATGCTTGGGATACGAAACATGCACCTTAGATTTCATCAACACGTTCCTCTAAAGACAGTGTGCTTGATCGCTGTTCCTTTGTCACACCGCGCCATGTCAATCGAATAACCTCGGGTGTGCATTGGTCGCTCTCTTTGCATTCTCTATCCCCCGCTTCTTGTCATGCAAACCTCGTGCGACCTCTTCGGCATAGCGTGCGTGGTTCAGCTTCAACAGGCGGGAGAGAACTTCACGGCGGGCGGTTTCGCTGATCGTGAACCGTAAGCCCTGCTTGGTTTCATGGAAACCGTGGCCGAGGTCGAGGTCGTCCCAGCCGTAGGCAGCCGCGACGGCGTTGTCCATCTCGACGTGAAGATCGCGGAGTTTCTGGATATCTCCAGAAGTGTTGCTGGGATCGTGAAAGCGATTGTAGGTACTGGTAAGGCCGTCTGATCGAGATAGCATGATCGCCGCTCGATGTTGAGAGTATTCGATGGCAATTGCCGCGATGCTCAACACGGAAGGTGAAGAAAGCGGGAAGGGGAAGTTGTCGAAACAGTCAGTCGGAGCGTATTGCATATCACCCTTCAGCCTTCCAGACCAGTTCCAGGCCCAGGCATTGTAGAGTCCGCTCTGGAGTACCATGAAATCCGTGTCGGTGGCTCCGACAAACGCATAAACTCTATTCAACAGAATCGTCTTCGACCTGATCCAAGCGAACGAGAGGTACTTCGTCACGACAGGGCACACTAACACGCGATCTTCGCGCCAGATGGCTTCATACAAGTCTTTGGTTGGCCGTTTGAATCGCCACCAATACTTGGAGAGAGATGTATTCTCATACTTTTGCCGCGCATCTTTAACCGTTCTCAATATATGACTCCAGGCCCCTCGATACTCACTGGCCTCCTTTTCCGAAAGATCGCCAAAGTAGATTACGAACCGACTGGCAGACTGAGTCGGCGAACTGTTAAAATCCTCCGCCGAAAGGCAGGAAAAGATGCAGGCTGCACTTTCGGAATCGGTTGCTAAAATGCGACTTCGCTCATCGTCATCGAGCATGAACCCCATACCATGCACATACGAGCCTTGATACGGGCGCACGTTCTGCACTAACGGCTTTGGTTCTTCAAGCGTGACCGTACATGGGCACCATCAGGGCTTTGGCCGGCGGCGGGCCATTTTGGGGTGTAGGCTTGGACTGGCCGGATAGGTCAAGTTCAGTCACATTTCGGAGTCGAGAGTCATGGTGGGTCGGCAGGACGTTGAGAAGCGGCGGGCGTGGGAGGTGCGGTTCGAGCGGTTTCGGGCGAGTGGGCTTTCGGTCACCCGATTCTGCGAACAAGAACGGATATCGGTATGCACATTCTACTATTGGGCGAAGCGTGTCGGGTCGAAATCGGCTAGGCCGTCCACCTCGACCGCGACTCCGCCGCGGCGGAGTCGCCTGCCCGTGAAGCCCGCAGCCGCAGCAGGCAAGAGTGCGCACGCTGCCGTGGTGCGTTTTTCTTTGAAGGCCGGAGTGGAGGTGTCAGTGCCGGCCGACTGCCTGGAGGCGATTTGTTGTCTCGCCGAGGCACTTCAGCGTGCGCGGCCGGAGTGTTCCGACGCCTTCCACGAAGTCGTCGTGCGTTCGTGACATGAAAGGCGCCCGCGATGTTGCACTCGTCGCTTTTGTCTCCCTCGGGGCAGACGAAGATCTACTTGTACGCCAAGCCTGCCGATATGCGCAAGAGCTTTAACGGCCTGCACGCCATCGTGCAGTCCGAGTTCCTACGCGACATCCGCAACGGAGACGTGTTTCTGTTTCTCAACCGCCGCTTGGATCGCATCAAGCTGATCCATTGGGATCGGGATGGCTTGGCGATTTGGATGAAGCGTTTGGAACGCGGCACCTTCCAGAGGCCGCAAGGCGCGCCCAGCGGAACGCAGGTCGAAATCGACGCCACCGACTTCGCGTTGTTGCTCTCGGGCATTGAACTGGCGACCGTGAAACGTCGTCGCCGGTATTCGTTCGATGCGGCGAAATCTGCCGCATTGGGACACGTCAGTTCGTAACGGCGAACGCAGCGCCTTCGCCGCAAAATATTTTTCGGAATCTCGCCGATTTGCGCGAAGGCGCTATTGCGCTTTTTGACGATCTTGTTATCATCAGTCACATGATCGACGCATACGAACTTCCCAACGATCTCGATGCCTGCCAGGGGCTGCTGCGTGTTCAAGCTGCGACCATCGCATCGCAAGATCAGAAGATCGAGGAGTTCACGACAGAGATGCAAAAGCTGCGAAAGCTGCTGAGCTATTTCATCAACGGGCATCGCAGCGAGAAGCGCATCCTTTCGGCCGAGAACCAGTCTTTGCTGCCCTTTGAAAACAGCGAAGAGTTCCAGGCGGCTCGGGCCGAGGCGGAGGCCCAGGCCGAAGCGATCGTGCAGACATACACGGTGACACGCGCCGTGAAGAGGAATAAACGGGACGAGTCGCTGCCCAGCCATCTGCCGCGGATCGAGAAGGTCATCGAGGGCAATGAGGCGCAGAAGAACTGCCCGACGCACGGAGAGCGAGAGGCCATGGGCTACGATACGACCGAGACGCTGGTTTACAAGCGTCCCGAGTTGTACGTGCTGGTGAAGAAATACCCGAAGTATGCCTGTCCGGGCGAAGCCGCCTGCGGCGTGGCTTCGCCGGAACGTCCCACGTCGCTAGTGGAAGGTGATCGTTACGACACCAGCGTGGCGGCCACGGTGGTCGAGGGCAAGTGGTTCCACCACCTGCCGATCTATCGGCACCAGGACGTGTTCGCCGGCAGCGGCTGGACGCCCAGCCGTTCGACGCTGTTGAACCTCGTCAGCCAGGTGCAGTTCGTCATCGCGCCCTTCATCGCTCACATGACGTGGAAGGTTCAGCAGGACGTGGGCGTGGCCATCGACGACACGGGTTGCCGCATGCTGTTGCCGAAGACGCCGCCTGTGGTAATTCCCGGCGACGCCAAGAGCAAGCGTCTGGTCGAGAAGGTTGCCGAGGCGCGTGCCAAAGGCGATTCGAGCTTGCTCGCCAAGATGTGGGTCTATATGGGCCTTTACCTGGCACCCTACAACATCTTCGACTTCCGCGTGTCGCGGCACCGGGACGGCCCCGACGACTTCTTCCGCAACAGCCGATGTATCGTGCAGGGAGATTGTTTCTCGGGAAACTTGAGCGTAGTGATCCACAGCGACGAACGTCTGACGTTCGCCGCCTGCTGGGGGCACGCGCGCCGCAAGGTCGTGGAAGCGATAACCTACGCGAAGGAAAGCGAATTGCTGCTGGGAATGATCCAGGCGCTGTATGATATCGAGACCCGTGCCAAGGACATGACCTGGCAGGACCGCCAGGCGTTGCGCCAGCGCGAATCGACGATCATCCTGGACGCGATTTGGAGTTGGCTGGAGACGAGGCCCTTGCAGGAAGTGCTGCCGAAGAGCGACTTCTCGGAAGCGTTGCGGTACATTCGCAACCACTGGAAGGAACTCAACGTCTACGTTCGGGACGGCCGGATTCCCATCGACAACAATTCAGCGGAGCAGTTGATGAAGCAGGTGGCCATGGGCCGCAAGGCGTGGCTGTTCGTATGCAGCGTGGCCGGGGGCGAGCAAAGTGCGATGATGATGACCCTGGTGAGCAGCGCGCGGCGACACGACCTCGATGTCGGGGTCTACGTCAAAGACGTGCTCGACCAATTGCTGGCGGGCTCGACGGACTACGAAAGCCTGCTGCCCGACGTTTGGAAACAGAGCCACCCGGAAGCGATCCGCATGTACCGCGTCGAAGAGCGGCGAGACAAAGCCGACCGCAAGCAACTCGAGGCCGCCCGCCGGCGTCTAGCCGCCCGCTGACGCCGGCGCCCCCGGTCGTTGCCGACCGGCGTCACATGGTACTGCTGTGCGGATACGTCGTGCGAGTGCGCCGTTGTTTCCTTGTCCACGTCCGATTTGGCGACCTGCGTGTTGCCACCGTGCGTGTAGACGTAGGCCCCTATCCCGACGAGAGCGATCACAACCAGCGCGGCCATTATCAGCGGCAGAATCGAGGATGATTCCGTTGGACTTCGTACTGAGGCGAATGTTGACTTTTCGTTTCGTGTTGCGGGTAGCCCATTTTCGGGCAGAATAGGCGGCGGTTCGTTTTCAGGAGGAATTGCGGGCGGCTCATTCTTTGCGGTTGGCGAGGGTTCATCGTCAGGCGGAATAGGTGGTGGCTCATCGTCGGACGGAATAGGCGGCGGTTCGTCGTCCGCAGGCAGAGAGAACAGGCCCTTAATTCGAGATGCAGGCAGCCATGCGGCCATGCCCTCCTTCCATACGAGGTCCGTGGAGTTGAGTTGACCTGCCGCTGCAAGCTGCGTGAGTTGCTTGGCCGACACAGGCCCTTGCCGTTGGCCTCTTTCAGTGTAGTGCCATTGGTCTGCCATAACGCGATCTCCCTACCTGTGTTGCCGCAGTGGGCTTGAGCTTAACCACCGAACACGGACGATAGAACCTCCGCCGTCCGTTCGCTTCCCGACAACGGCATCCAGCTACGGGCGGGCATAAGTCACAAATACATCTTCATTCATCGTCTGAGTCAGGCTCGATGTCCTGTCTCATATCGGAGTCAGCCCGCTGCGGCCCTGCCGCAGTGCCGCTCCTAGACCGCTGGCGTACAACCTGCCTGTCGCTCGCCTTGGCAACACCCAAGCCAATCTCCATCGTTGCCCGAATATAGTCGTTTCCGCGATATGCCACCGAATGGAGCGACGTGTCACTATCCCATAACGGCGGGTGAGTGGTCACGAAACCGTTGAACTCTGGCCCTTCGACTCCATCGACAACAACGCACGCCATGCTCCTGTGCCTTGCATTATACGCCACTCGCTCGCTGTCAGGGCTAAATGCTGGTCTTCCGACGGCGTTGTATTCTATCCCCTCCTGCCCATCCACAACAACAAAACACCACCTCGCGGACCTTGCGGCGTATGCGATTCGCCTACTGTTCGGGCTAAAACAGGTGCGATCAATCATGTCATATTCCTTTCCAGGCGCGCCATCGACCACAATGCAATACTTCTTTCCGAGCCTTGCTCTGTATGCCAGCCGCTTGCTATCGGGACTGAAAACACAACTGCGAATGCTGTCGTACTCCTGTCCCTCCTCGCTATCCACTACCACCATTACCTTGTGGTTGTGCGCCGCCAAGAACGCCAGCCGCATACTATCTGGGCTAAAGGAAAGAATGTCCGCGTTAGAATACTCTTTCCCTTCCACGCTATCCACGACCGTAAACCACCTACTACCGCGTTGTGCGACGTATGCCAACCGCTTGCTGTCAGGGCTGAAAACGACGCCAAGCGCGTTGTGATACTCTGTTCCTTCTACGTTGTCTAGGACGGCACACCACCTACTGCCGCGACTTGCCACAAAGGCCAGCCGCTTGCTGTCAGGGCTGAAGAGAAGGGTGCCGATACTGTCGTATTCTTTGCCTTCGACGCCATCTACGACCGCCAGCCACTTGGCACCGCGCTTTGCAAAGTATGCCAAGCGCGTGCCATCAGGACTAAACACAAGGCTGGGTTTAGACACAGCAAGGCTGCCATGAGCCAGACTTCGGCTATGCACGACCTTTGCAACATCGTCATACTCTTTTCCTTCTATGGCGTCTACTACAACACACCACTTGTCGTTGTTTTTCGCCGCATACGCCATCCGTGTGCTGTCCCTGCTGAAGATAAGGCTATGCGCGTCTTCATACTCTTTTCCTTGCACGCCATCCAACACCACAAACCATTTATTGTTCTTACATGCCAGAAACGCAACCTTTTTACTATCAGGGCTGAAAACAATTGGGCCGACCGCATTGCATAACTTTGCGTTGCCATCGACTACGGCGATGTAGGCATTTGTGGCTAACGCCACATACGCCACTCGCCTGCCGTCGGGACTTGCCACGACACTTTCCGCGACGATATTATCATGTCCTTTTCTGCCGATGGCTGACTCAATCTTAGTCGTTACTGCTACAACGGCTTTGGCGGCCTTGTAACTCGATGGGTTAGCAGGTTGCTGCGGTCCTGCTTGCTGCCCGCTGTCGGTAATCCGTTCCCCGCTCGCAGAAGCGACTTTAGTGGGCGGGACGTTGTGCTTCCCAGAAAAGGAAACGGCGACAAGGACGAGAATCGTGAGTGCAACAACGCCAAATCCACCAATTGCAATTCTTTTTGGAGTGAGAAACTGTCCAGGCTGCGATTGCGCAAGCTTGCCGATTTCGGCATCGAGTTTCTCGATTCGTGCGCAGGGCGATAATGGGTTGGACAACTTCGGCGGGGCCGCTGTTCTCGCGGTGCTTCTCAAATGCCGATTTTCCAAGTTCGGCAAGTGCGTGGTTGACTTTCAGCTTCAGAGATTGGACCTGGGCCATGTCCGTAGTGGCCCTTACAGCGGACTTCGCCTTCGCAGCGAATCCTTCCGCCTTTGGGGCGGCAGCAGAATGCGCCGCTACGTCTTTGAAAAGGCCGTCGATCCGCCGATAGACCTCTGGAAACTCATTGCGGTAGTTCTTTGCCTTTGGATATTCTTGCCCAACGCCTGATATGCGGCAGGGAGCGTTAAATTGACCAGCTTCGTCCGCTCGGCCTGTTTGGCGACGAGTTGGGCCGCAGCCTTGCCACGTTTCGCGAGTGACGATGCGAAACCTTTGGCCGTACTGGTAGCAGATGTGAAAGTGGTTTTTGTCGTTGCGATCCCTGGAGGAAGAGGAGGAGGTTCAGATTTCGACGGTGGGGGGAACAGCCACAAAAGCTCCGACGCCCGCTGCCACGCAGCCATCCCCTTTTTCCAAACAAGGTCGGTAGGCTTGAGTTGCCGAGAGGATGCAAGCTGCTTCAGTTGCTCCTCGGGAAATGGCCCTTGTCGTTGGCCTTGCTGTGCGTAGTACCATTGGTCTGCCATGAGCATATTCCCTTTCGGAGCGTGAAAGCCCTGGTTTCACTCGCCCTGCTTCTTCTTCCGCATTTCATTGAGGTAAATGACCGCCTTTTCCTCGTCAGTCAATTCGCTAACGTCCTTATTCCTAGGCCCGTTCAAAGTGTTATTCCTATATGCCAAGCCTTTCCCCATTTCCTGATAGCACTCCTTTTCAGTCATACCCGAAGCTATACCATCCAAAACCAACTTGCGTTGGTCGGCGGTCAAGCCCTTCGCCATGAGTTCAGCGACCGCTCTATTTACTTCCCCGTCGCTTACGCCAACTGGATTGCGAGGAAGTGTGGGGTACGAAGACGTGTCGTCGTCATCATCGGACTTGACTCGACTATTGGAAGGGTGTCGTGACCGTTGCGGAGGCAATCCACCGATGCGAGAGGTCGTTTGGAGGATCATCGTCATCTCGCGTCGTTCTTCTGCATCGGGCACTGAGTCGCTCAGTTCGCTGTAGCGGGCGGTCAAGATCGGATGAGCGGACCTGGCGTGGACACCAAGACCGCCTAGCGCATTGAGGATTTGGGCCATTTCCTTTCGCTCACTCTCGTCTGGAACGGAATCACTCAAACTCACATACAACTTCGCTAGTGCCGCTGCTGTCGGTGCTGCTTCCGCACCATAACTAACGAGCGTGTCGAGAACGAGAGACATTTCCTTCTGCTCGTTTTCATCTGGAACGGACTCACTCAACTCGATGTATCGCTTAACGAGTGTTGTCGCTTCGGTCGGTGGGAGGCCGCTGGTGTAGTCATCGTCTTGTTTAGTGCTCTTCTTGCCGCCGTGTCGAGACGTGCGTGCAGTCTGGCCGTCACTCGCTGATTCTGATTCCGCTTTCGCCGCCGCCGAGGATGCGAGCGATGCTTTACCATCTTCCCCCCTGGCAACTTCTGATTGGCTGCTGCCCGCCGCAGAGAACACACTTCGCAGCAGGAGGAGAACGACTGCGGCTGCTACACACACTCCCCCTATCGCAAGTCGCTTCGGAGTAACAATCTGCCCAGGCTGAGACTGCGACAAGCCCTTGATCTCCGAGTCCAACTTCTCAACGCGAGCGCGGTAAGCAAGGAGCGGGCGGACTACTGCTTCAGGGCCGCTCTCGTTGCCGTGCTTCTCGAATACGGCCTTGCCGAGTTCAGCAAAGGCGTGGTTCAGTTTCAGTTTCACGGCTTGCGTTTGGGCTATGTCCTTCGTGGTGTTGGCTAGGGCCTTGGCTTTGGCCGAAAGTCCCTCAGCTTTCGGCGCGTTTGCGGCCTGGGTCTGCAACTTAGCGATTTCAGCAAGAAGACCGTCGATCTGCTTGTGGATTTCTGGAAACTCGTCGCGGAAACGGCCTTCGCCGTGGATGTGCCTGCCCAACGCCTGATATACGGCGGGAAGACTGACGTTTACCAGCTTCGTCCGTTCCGCTTGCTTGGCAACGAGTTGGGCCGCTGCCTTGCCGCGCTTGGCAAGAGACGCGGCGAATCCCTTGGCCTTGCTGGTTGCGCCCGAGAAATCAATCTTTCTGCGTGCTGGAACGGGCGGGGGGCCACCGTGCGGCGAAGCGGCATTATCAAATGGGAGCGGCGGCGGCTCGGACGCGGCGGACGATGGAAACGCGATGCCCTCGACACTTGAGGCCGCTGCCCACGATGCCATGCCCTTCTTCCACACCTTGTCTTTCGGTTTGAGTTGGCCCGAGACAGCGTATTGTTTCAGTTCCTCTTCGGAAACTGGCCCTCTGCGTTGCTCGTGTTCGCTGTAGTACCATTTGTCGGCCATGATCGGTCTCCCCACCGCATATTATGGTTGCCTCTCATTCCAGTCCGTCTTGTAGCCGAAGAATCCAGCCGCCGCACCAGCAAGAATCGCTAGGTATGCGCCAATGCCAGCACCAGTGTGCGATGAAACAAAGTCGCCAGCGGAGTCACCGAAACTACCCCCGCCGTGAGATGGCACAGCCATAATTGCGATGATTGCGAGAACGGCAATCGCGCCGCCAATGGCGGTCATTCCGATCTTGGCTTTGTCTTTCAGAATCTTCGATGGGTCGGCAAAGGTCAGACCAATCCCACCTGCGGCGCATAGAAGGCACAACAATCCCCATGCGCTCTGGATTCCCGCCCCCGACGCCGACCCGCCCGCATTGTGTCCCATGATGGATACGGAACTGCTCGCCTCCATCCAAGGAAGAAATACCGCGAGAGCAGCGACGGCCAAAGCGATGCGATAAGCCAGCAAAGAGCGGCTCGTTGCCAGGACGGATTCCAACACCGAACCGCCTATGGCTTTGGCGGCATTCGGAATCGGCGGGCGCGTTCGGGTCGGGTGGCGCGAGCGGAATTGCCTGATTCAAGGGCAGCCATTTGGACATGCCATTCTTCCAAATCAGGTCTGTGGGCTTCAGTTGCCCCTTGGAAGCAAGCTGTTTGAGTTGCGCCTTCGACACAGGCCCCTTGCGTTGCCCACCTTGAACATAATACCATTCGCGGGCCGTGTCGGCTGCATCCTCGAACGGCGGCGGTTCATCTTCAGCAGGCTTGGCATTGAGAAAAGCCTGTTCGTCGGGTGCGCCCGACGACTCCAATGGCGGCGGCTCGTCTTCAGCGGGCTTAGGAATCAGCCCCTCGACCGCTGACGCTGCCTCCCACGCGGCCATGCCTTTTTTCCAAACCTTGTCGGTCGGCTTGAGTTGGCCCGAAGCAGCAAGTTGCTTGAGTTGTTCTTCTAAAACTGGACCTTGTCGTTGGCCCTGCTGAGAGTAGTACCATTGTTCCGCCATAGCGTTCGCTCCTGGGAAAAATCATGCCGACCGAATCGCCACGATTTCCAAAACGACTGACGGCTAAATTGAACAGTCAGCAATGGCGCATAAAAAAGGAGAGCGTCGAAACTGAAGCCCCGCTCCCAGAACCGCGACCAAGCGGTAGAAGAAAACAGCACCCAGCCCGACGCTCCCCAGACGGGGAGCGTGAGCCAAGTAACTGCTATTCTTCTTCAAGGGCCTCGCGGCCCAGGTTGGTCGTTTTCTGGGAAGCAATTACTGACGTTCACGCACGTCAATCAAGTTGTATCATTCAGCCGAAAGTCGGCGTCGAGTTCTCTCCTTCAATTTGTCGATTCGTTCTCGTTCCCTTAAATAAGGGGAATAACTGCCATTCTAGCCACGGGCCGCAAAGGCTGCAATCAGCGTTCAGAAAAAAGCGGACACCGCTGAAACAATCCGCGAAGAGGGCATTTGCCCTATCGTCGTCTCATCTGCTGATAAGCCCAAGCAAACAATGCGGCAAGCCCCGCCCCGCCCACTAATCCGTACTCTCGAATGGCCGCCGCCGCTGCTTTTTCTGCTCCGAAGCCCAAGAGGAAACCGATGCGCCATGCGACCTTTCTTTCCTTTTCATCCGTATCAATCATGGCTGGCGGCAGTTGTCGCTTGATCGTTTTCCACGGCTCGCGTTCTTGCCACGGAATTTCTTCGGGATTGAACTCTTGGTTTGTCAGTCCGAACTCTTGCGGATCAGACTGCCATCTGAACTCGACGTGCTGCGGCTGCGAGACGGGCGAGGTCTGCTCTTTCTCCTTCTGCCATTCCACGACCATATCGAAAACGCGGGACTTGACCTCAAGCCATCTGGCCTCAGAGACATTTCGCTTCAAGGCATCCAGCAGAATGTCAGACGTGGAAAGCACAAAGGGCAGGCCGAAGCTGTCGCGAAGGAAGCCGTCCTTCATGACTGCGATGCACTCCTCAACTTCGTCGCCGCTGTCCTTGATTTGAGCCATTGTCGCGTCTCCTCACGTCATGATACGTTGGCACGAAAGGAAGGCAACGTGTTTTCAGTTGCGGAATTCGGCTGTAGAATGGGAAGAGATCCGTCATTGAGGCCATAGGACGAAGAGCGAGACCGCAAAGATGCGCCGACGAACCAAAATAGCCGTCGTTGCAGTCGTGGTGACTCCTTTCATTCTCGGCTACGGTTGGTGGCAGCATCACTATCCTTATGGGTATAGCCATTGCTGCGATCTTATTCTGTACGGCGCACTCCGCGATTATGCGATGAGGCATGACGGGGCTTTCCCTGCGGGTGAGGCGACCCCCGAAGCGTCCATGAGCTTGCTCTATCGAGAAAAGGCAGAATATGGACCACTGGCCGACGAACGCCTTCTGCGCGGCAGGACCGTGCCCGAATCCGTCGTAAAGGAAATCCTCGAACGCGGTGAATTACTGACTCCTGATACTTGCGGCTGGCACTACGTCGAGGGCTTGAGTTTGGACGACGATTATCGCCTCGCACTTTTCTGGGACAAGATCGGACTGGACCACAACGGCGGGCGTTTGGCGGAAAGCGGGCATACGGTTCTGTTTGTGAGCGGGACGCGGAGATTCATACCCGATGCCGAATGGGATGCGTTCATGGAGGAGCAGACGAAGCTGCTAGCGGAAAGGAAGACCGCGATCCGCTATGCTGCCACGCTACAGATCGACAACAATCAGGTCAAGGTTCAGATACGGGTTATGGACGACTCCATCTATGGCTCGACATGGAATTCGGGTGAACAAATTGCGACCACCAAGAACCTGGAAACGGGAAATTCTAGGGCTTCCCATCATCCCCATCGAGGAGTTCAAGAACGCGAAGGTCGTGGTCGAGCAGGACAAGGCCCGCGTGAGCTTTGTGCTGAAAGGCCACGAGATCGTCTATGATCGGTCAGGATTCCACGTTGAGCCGACGAAGAACTAAGCTGCAAAATCATGGTCACGACAAAGACTGCTAATGGCAAAATGGGGGCCGAGTGCTGGCGTCTGATCCGCAATGATCTCGCCGCCGAGCTGACGGAAGACGACGACCCTGCACTCTGGGAATTCGCCCTCACCGCGATCCTTGGCCGAACCAGGGCCGACGCATCACGGTACACGGGGAAAGAGGCGATCATCGTTCAGATTGGTTGCTGCTCCCACTGGATTCGACCCAAATGGAAAACGCGGTCGGGTATGACTTGGCCTTTTGGCTACAACCCGTCCGTTTTCCATTGGGGAGATATGGGAGCTTGGTTTTTCAAGAGCAATCCTGATTTCGACTGGTCGCGAAAGTGGCTGCTTGATCCCGCTACTGGATCGTTGGAGCGAATGCGAGGCCAACCGACACGCCGCCCGTTGTGCCATCGCATCTGCCTTCCTGCCCGAACAAGTCGCCACCCGCAGGCTACGGTCCACACGATCTGGACCCCAGGAGC
Source organism: uncultured Planctomycetia bacterium (assembly GCA_963707295.1). Classification (GTDB taxonomy): domain Bacteria; phylum Planctomycetota; class Planctomycetia; order Pirellulales; family Thermoguttaceae; genus JANXQG01. Next base: position 46,958 of record CAVPPL010000004.1, on the reverse strand, counting down.
ACCTGACAATTCCACGCGGAAATGGTTCTTAATTTATGGATTTGAGCGAACCGACGCGGGATGGAAGTGCTTCACAGAATGGGAAGGCGACCGAGAGGGAAAAGTGTACAAAGCGTGACCGACCTTTCCCAAGACATCGAAGTGGTGATGGCTTTTCTCCGCACCGAAGACGGAGGGAAGACACGCCTCGCTTTCTCAGGCTATCGCCCACAATTCCATTATCAAGGCGAGGATTGGGATGCCCAGCACACCTACGTCGACGTGAAACAAGTCAATCCAGGCGACGCGGTGACGGCCCAACTGAAGTTCCTTAGCCCGCAATTCCACGCGGGCAAGATCGCCGTGGGGACGGAGTTCGAGATTCGAGAGGGAAAGCGCACGGTGGCGACGGGCCGCGTGACTAAAATTCTGCACTTGGAAGAAAATGCGGCTGTCGCCGCAAAGCGTTTTGGCAATCCGTAGGACACGTCATGGCCTTAGAGAACCTTGACAGCGTTGACTGGGCTGGCTTGAAGCACGCCTATGGTAGTGCGGCAGACGTTCCCGCATTGATTCATGCCTTGGCATCTTCCGACAAAGCCGAACGGGAGGCGGCATACGAGGAGCTTCACGGGAACATCTGGCATCAGGGAACCGTCTACGAGGCGTCGTCCTATGCGGTCCCGTTTCTTCTGGAAATGCTGGCGGAAGATCAGACGGAGGACAAGCCGAGCCTTCTTCTGTTGTTGGCATCGCTGGCGACTGGCACGTCGTACCACGAAGTTCATGGACCTATGAGCCTTTTCGACGGAAAGCGGGACACGCCAGATTTCAAGAAGAAGTTGGCGACCGAGAAGGATTGGGTACGTTCAACTTTGCAGGCAGTCCGACAGGGGATTCCATTATTCGTGGCTCATCTGCCTCACATCAATCACGAAGTACGATCCAGTGCGGCGCATTTGCTGGGTCAATGCAAAGACGACGCGGTGGCTGGCAACTTGTTCACCGTCTGGATGTTGAAACCGAGCCGAGCGTTGTGGCGAGCATCATTTTTGCGCTGAGCGACCTTCGGCAATGCGATCCGACAACTATTTTCAGCTATCTTGACCACGCTGACTTTGGGGTTCGCTTTGCAGCGGCAATTTGCACCGCGAGGCGTGTGTCTGAGATCGTTCCCAGCAAGGCAATCAGTCTTCTCGTTGACGTTGTGATCGACTACCACCTACTTGATGCCTATGAATCGCTGCCTTATGCCATTTTCAATCCATTAACTTCTGTGGCGGCCAAAATGCTTGCCGCCTTGGGTGCGGAAAAGGCAGGCTTCGTCGTCCCGCGACTGATGGAATCGCTTCCCGCGATCCCCACCTATGCACTGGACGAATCCGTTGATGCATTATTGGGCCTGACCTTCAATCGAACGCCATCGCCCATGATTCGAGAGAATCTGTCAGATTTGCAGCGAGCGGTTCTGAACTTGCTTGTCACGACGCCCTCGGTATGGCAGTACAGCTTTCAGTATGTCCGTGCCCATCAGCTTGCAAGATATGGCTTGCCGAAGAATCAGGACGCACTTCGACACTTCCTTGAAGGGTAGTGGCCCAACTAATCGTGCCCCTTTCCCTCTCTGTCTGCAAGTGCCGCCCGATGGGCCAGAATGGCATAGTAATGGTTATTAAGGGCTAATAACTTCACTACTCATACAACAAACCAACCTCCGCATCTATATTTGTGTCCCCTTTTTCCTCCAACGGCCATAAAAGACCTCAATTTGAACATTTCGTGGGCCGATTTGGTAGCGGCTATGGGTTTGAAACGGCCTCCTACGATTTTGTACGTTAAATCGTGGGGCAGCCTTGATGTGGAACTGCACCTGATTATACTAAAGCCGCCTACGAGCCTCACAGAGCGTTTAACAGCCTGTTCTTGACTACCATTGGCTCTGGACGCAGTAGGTGATTGCACCAGCAATCCCAGCCAACAGCGCACAGATACCGAAGAACGCGACCAACTTGACTATTGAAAGTATGCCCCGACGCCCTCTGGTACGAAGCAAGTAGGTCGGGACGCCGAGAATTGCCACGAAAATGATGAGAAGCCTCAGCAGCTTCGGAATCTTATAGGACCGCTGATAACTGTCGTTTTGGCACCAAATGAAAATGAGCACGATACTGACAATGCCGCCCACTAGCGTCACAACCCTGTCAGCCTGTTTCTGCACTACAAGCTGCTGAAGGACGCCCATCACGACTGCCAAGAGCAGCAGGCCGACCAAGCATCGCCTTTTCGCGGCCTTGGTTGTCTCGTCGCGGGACTCGGCTTCGTCGAATTGCTCGATTGGCTCGTCGCTCTCTGGAGTGGACATTGTGCGCTCCCCCGTCATGGACGTTCCACACCGCCGTCGATTATAGCAGGGCCGCCCCGCTGAGCTAATCGCCGCCACGGGGACGCGGCATGATGCCGACGACTCCTTTTCCAATGCGGTCGATCCAGAGAACTTCGGGGTGCATGATGAATGGCTATGGTTGGCTGTCCTGCCGCGATAAGTCGTCAAGTGCCTCACGAAGCCATAGTTTGTTGGTTCCTGGCGACCATTCTCCTGCACCTTTTATGCGTTGAACCAGGGCTTCGGCTATGTCAACCGCTGCTCCAGGCACAGGTTCCTTCAGCTTGGACCGAAGCTCGCGTACTTCTTTTTCGAGGCTTTGCAATTCCTTGGTTCGAGCATCGGGAGAGGATGATACGGCTCGGTGCCAGTCTTCACGAAGTTTTCTTCCCAGATAATGGCCGAGTGCGCCGCGCAGGACGGCTTCAAGTTCAACTCGAAGCAACGACGAGTAATCTGCCTCGATCCGATCCAGACGTTCGTACAACTTTTGTGTTCGGCTCATTTGGCATTAGTTGGGAACAGCGATTCTGGGTAAGCCATCACTCTTGGGTGAGCCGCTCGACGCCAAAGGATTTGGAACGCGGGCCTGCACCATTTGAAGTCTTGCCCATACGTCGTCGGGGATCATGTACTTCCACACGCCAGTCAACATTCGACCGAACTGCGGGTCGCTGCTTGCCAATCTCTCCACTTCGCCAATGAACTGTGCGCCGTGATGGCCGAGCAAGCACTCGACTGGCCCTGCCGCAATATGCCCAAGCTGGTCATCACCTGTGGCGCGGGCAGTGGCAAGGCGAATAAACTTCCACTGCTGCTCGGGTCGAGCCGTGAATCCCATCCAGGTCACGGACATGCCAGAGTCGTCGTCCTTAGATTCCTTTTCGTCGCGCAACTCCGCCAGCCACGCATCGGCAAACGATGCCCATTGGGCGTCATCGAGATTGTCCCATCTCTCGTCAAGCGGCATCGGCATCCCTCACCTTCACGACTGGCGGTTTATTGGAACATTGCGACTCCAAGCCTCCTCAAACGCCTGGGGGCTAATCTCGAACGGCTGCATATCAACTGGATCGAAGTCCTTCGCCAGCCGTCCAAATTGATCCTCGGAGTGCCACTGGTCGTAGGAGAGGACATTTCCATTCTCGTCGATTTCCAACTGCCGCACCACCCGTTGATCGGAGCCAACCTCGAAAAAGTACGTCGCTTTGCCCCATGAATCATATTCGTCGCCGCGAGTCTCGTTCCAGTGTCGGCTATAGTGCTTCACTTTTCGTCCGTCCTGCGGTAAGGCCCTGACCAAAGGAAATACTCGCGCCCCTTCACAAGGGCGTCTTCATCAGGCGCGTCATCGAATACACGCCAGCCGCCCATGCCACGGGACGGCGTTCGATATAGAAGAACATGGTCAGAGAAGAGGGCGCTCTATAGCGACAATTACTTTTCCGGTCTGACGACAATTAGAATTCCCGGTTGAGGCCAGTTGAGGCTGGTCAGATAGACTGTTGCAAGTCTCCGTAGGAGGGGGACTTGCAATGGTCACGGATGAGCAGGTGAAGCGGTTGTGGCAGGTGTTGTCGTCAGGGAAGACTCTGGTTCAGTCGGCAGACAAGGCGAGCATGGACGAGAAGACGGCGAGGAAGTATAGGCGGCTGGGTCGGCTTCCCAGCGAAGTTGTGCCGGATCGCTCGTGGCGGACACGGGCAGACCTGTTTGCCGAGGTGTGGCCGGAAGTGCATGCGCAACTGCACGAGGCGCCTGGCCTGGAGGCCAAGACGCTGTTTGGAGCGCTGCAGATCAAATACCCGGGGAAGTTCGACGAAACGCAGTTGCGCAGCTTTCAGCGTGGCGTGAAACGTTGGCGAGCGACGGCCGGCCCGGCGAAGGAGGTGTTCTTCAGCCAAGTGCATCATCCGGGACGGTTGTGTGCGTCGGATTTCACCCACATGGAAAGCCTGGCCGTGATCATTGGCGGGCAGTCGTTCGACCATCTGCTTTACCACTTCGTGCTGACGTACTCGAACTGGGAGTCGGTGACGGTCTGTTTTTCCGAGAGTTTCGAGAGCCTCGGCGAAGGACTTCAAGACGCCCTGTGGGAATTGGGCGGCGTGCCCGAACGACACCGCACGGATCGGATGAGCCTGGCGGTCAACAACGGATCGGACATGAAGGAGTTCACCGCGCGGTACAAGGGACTGTTGGGCTACTACGGGATGGAGATGGAGAAGATCCAGCCCCGGGAACCGAACGAGAACGGAGATGTCGAACAATCGCATCGGCGTTTCAAGGAAGCGGTGGAGCAGGCCCTGTTATTGCGTGGCAACCGGGACTTCGAGAGCCGTGAAGCCTATGGACGATTCTTGAAAGAGCTGGTGGCGGTTCGCAATGCGGGCCGTCGCAAGCGGCTGGACGAAGAGTTGCCTGGCCTTCGGCCTCTGCCGGATCGGCGACGGGAGAGCTGCAAGCGAATCCCGGTACGCGTGGATACGGGGAGTTTGGTCCATGTAGACCGAAATGTTTATTCGGTTCCCAGCCGCTTGATTGGCGAGCGGGTCGAGGTGCGATTGTACGTGGAGCATGTCGAGGTCTGGTACGCCCAGAAGGAGATGGAGCGCTTTCCGCGTTTGCGCGGGCGGAACAAACACGCCATCAACTACCGGCACATTATCGACTGGTTGGTGCGAAAACCGGGGGCTTTTGAGAACTACGTTTACCGGGAAGAGCTGTTTCCCACGAGCCGCTTTCGCATGGCCTTCGACGCCTTGCGGGAAGCGCAGCCCAAGCGCGGTCACAAGGAGTATTTGCAGATTCTCTATCTGGCGGCAGGCCACGGCGAGACGGCCGTGGACGAGGCGTTGCGAACGCTTCTAAACAGCGGCCAGCCCGCGACCCGGGCCGCGGTCGAAACGTTGGTCCAGCGGGCCGAGGAAGTTCCGGCGGTCACCGAAGTGACCGTCGAAGTAGTGGACTTGTCGGATTTCGATGACTTGTTCTTGCACAAGGAGGTGTGGGATGGGTGCGAAGGGGGATTTGAAAGAGAAGTTGGCGGCTTGCTTGCGGGAACTGCACTTGCCGACGTTTCGGGAGTGTTTTGAGGAACTGGCCCGACGGGCATTACAGGAGACGGCCAGCTACGAGCAGTACCTGTTGGAACTGGCCGAGCGGGAATGCCAGGGCCGCTTGGCAAAGCGGACCGAGCGGCTGCTGCGGGATTCCCGTTTGCCGCTGGAGAAGGATCTGGCGAGCTTCGACCTGGCGCGGTTGCCGGCGAAGGTCTCTCGCCAAGTGCGGACGCTCATGGAAGGCTCGTTCGTGGACCGCCGCGAGAACCTGTTGTTGTTCGGCAAGACCGGATCGGGAAAGACGCACCTGTTATCGGCGATCGCCCAGGAATTGGTTCGCAACGGACGGAAGGTGGTCTCATGGTCGTGTGCCCTGCTGGTTCAGGAACTGTTGGCGGCCAAACGGGATCTGAAGCTCAACCGGGTGCTAAAGCAGATGTCGAAGTGCGAGGTGCTCTTGATCGACGACATCGGCTACGTGCAGCAGAGCCGGGAGGAGATGGAGGTGCTGTTCACCTTGTTGGCGGAACGCTACGAGCGCGGCACGGTGATGCTGACCAGCAACCTGCCGTTCTCGAAGTGGGAGACGATCTTCAAGGATCCGATGACGACAGCGGCGGCAATCGACCGCCTGGTGCATCACAGCGTGATCTTGGAGTTGAACATCCCGAGCTACCGGTTGGACGAGGCCAAGCGAACCAAGCCGCCCGACGCGGCCTGAGATTGGCGAGGGCCACCCGCGGCGGCGTGCGGCCCCCCCTTTTGTTTCGCTCCGCTGCGCTGCGCTTCACAAAAGGGGGGGCCGCACGCCTCTGGTTCTCAACCGGGAATTCTAATTGTCGTTCAAGGGGAAGAGTAATTGTCGCCGAAAGGGGCGCGGAGAAAAGCAATGATCTCCTCGGTCACTTTCTGGTCCAATATGTCTGAGGTAAGGTTCTCTTCGTAGGGGAAGTGATTGTGCGTGATCGCGGTGATACAGACCCGTGCTTCCTCACCATCATCGTAAATCGCTAACTCGCCGATTTCCGCAAAGCCCGATGGCAGCCTGATTACAGGATCGGGTGGAGAGGCGAACACGAACGGCTTGTCTGGAAATGCCTCTTTGATGGCAGGGATTAGACGGTCGCAGATCATTTCTATTTTGCGGACGGAATTGAAGCTGAATTAAACGCCTATTTCTGGTCCGCTCATCAGTGCTACGAGAACGACGGCAATGCAAAGGTATGCTATCGCCACCTTGAGCATACCGCGATTCGGGCGCAATGCGCAGTCTGCTAGCCATAGTACGCCCCAAAGACCTTGACAGCTTAGCCAGACGCGCGATTCTGGAAAAACCATGCCGCAGACTTTTTGGGCTGCTTGAACGTGGATTGTGGTTGCGGCATAGTAAGCGAAAACAAGTAGGCCACCGATCAATAGAATTGCACGGACGCGAACCAAACCCAGTTTTCGCCAAATGTTTGCAAGTTGTGGGTAGTACGCGCGATCCGTTGAACCACCAGAGCGCGATTCCAAATGAGCCGCGACGGGCAGCAGCAGGACTATTGCGGTAATTGGAGCAATAATTGCGGCACCCGCCATTGCCCTTGCGAGCCAGGCATTCGTGAGTGTTGGCCCGTCAATGTAGCTCGGGTGGGGCTGGTTTATCGCCGCATCTAGGAGAGGGAAAACAAAGCCGAGAAAGCAAAAAAGAACGAACGTAAAGAGAAGCACTGCCCACTTGCCAAGCTGCGAAACTTGGGGGTCGTATGGAATCAAGGCCGCTGCGATCAGTACGACTAGGCCACAAGAATAAGCGAAACCAGAGCATCCCAGGATGACTTCCATACCAAGGGACTTTACCACGGCCAACGCAACAGCGCAGAGCGTGACGATCACCAATAGAGTGCGAAGGCTGAATTGGAAACGAGGGCTGGTAGTCATGCGATTGCTCTACTCCGCATCCTTCTTCCCGAAGAACTCATCGAAATCCTCCCGTAGATCGCGCAAGGCCCGATCAACAAGTCGGCGGATTTGCCGCTCCACTTCGTCGACGTTCTTCTTCTCCTTGGGCAGCCCTATCCAGCAAAACTGAATCGCCTGACGAATCTGATGGTCGATTTGAGTGGGACCGAAGAGATCGCGCATCTTTTCCGCGCCCTCCTCGTCGTTTGGATTGATGTGCTCCAACATTGCAGTTTTCCTTCGATTGGCTAAGGCTCGCGGCTGCCCTCGCCTTGTCCCACTATTTGGCCTTCTGTAATTGTATTTCACCAAAGGTCATGAATACTTTCGTGTCGCCAGCAGGGCCTCGGTAAGCCCCTTGTGTTCCGCACAACTTTACAGCGAACGCTGCCATCGCCCACGCATCGTCCTCAGTTCCCGACCATTTTCGTGTGGTCAATTTGGAAATCTGATGCTGCTCGCCATACGCCTTCACTTTCAGCGCGTCGGTCTTGAGCGAGTCGTTTACGGAAGGATTGGCCCAACCCCATAGCCACGTCTTGTCCTCCGAGTTAAACGATCCAATGATCTGGACAGGAGCAGTCGCCATGACTCCATTCTTGAAAGTGAAAACGAGCTTTCCTTCATCCTGATCGACGCTCCAATTACCCTCTTCTCCGAGGTGCCATGTCGCCTGATGAGCGGCAGTCTTGAGCTTGAGTTCCTCAACGGCACGCGCAAGAAAGCGTCAAAGTCTTGCTTCGAGTCCTTGTCTTTGGCATTTGATTGCACGGTTGAAGTCTCCTTGGAAGGCGGGGCCACTGGCTGGTTGTCGCGGCAGCCCAATAGCAGCACGAGGGGAATACAGGCCAGTCGTTTTAGCATGTCATCACGATCCAATCGTTGCCATCAACTCTTGCCTCGTCGCCACGGTTCGCTCGCTGCCGAACGATCAGCATACCATCCTAAAGGAAGGTCGGCCAATTCCATGACGGCAGGGTCAATCCGCGTGATCTCTTCCAAGCTGACTATCGAGGCGTTTTCTTCCGATATGGCCGAGCCATCGAGAAACTGCCACGTCCCATCGTCCGTGTCGTGGGTCACATGAAGAATCGGACTGCCGCCCCTGACGACGGACTTCAACGTGATGACGGCGACGTTCTTCGGATCGGCAAACGGCCATTGGTCTGGTGCGTTCATGGCTTGCGCCTTCGGATGAGCAAGAGAGAGAAGGAGAGGCTGCCGACAACAACCCCGATTATTCCACCAATTATTTCGCACTCGATTGTTTCGCCAAAGCCATGATCGTAACCGTACTGCGATGTCAAAATCATTTGCCCGAGACAACTGGCTCCGAAGAATCCGCCGATAATGCTACCCACGCCCACGGTCAGAACCGATTGGGTGTTCTCCTTGCGGACCAAGAGAATCAGGCCGCTTAGGGCCGTGCCAACGACAAGCCCAGTCACGATGCCAGCCGTACCCAGACTGCAAAACGCACCCAAAGCAATCGCGTAGGCGGCTTGAATCAGAAACAGCTTGCAGAGCGGCATCTTCATTTGCGGCGTGGCCCCTTTGTCGTCTGCCGCTTGGGCTGCGTTGCATCCGCCACTTTCCGTTCGAGTTCATCAACGCAGGCATTGAGGAACTTTCGCAGGCACTTGGTCGAGCAGAAGTACAGATCGGCTTGGCCTCCAAAGGCATCACGAACGATATCGACCCCGCAAAACAGTTCGCGGTCTTTCCCTTTACCTCCATCATGCGCCCCGTGCCAATGCAGTGCAAGGAAGCCATCGAGGTCGTCGGACATGCTGCCGCTGTCTGTTGCCCGATCCATTAGCATGGCCCCCACTGCCAGAATTGCCATCGAGTGTGGCTCGAAGACCTTGTTCTTGCCGCAGATTGGGCAAAGTGGCTTTTTGGGCCAGTGGCTCGACTTGCCTTTGACGACGGGGAATTTCAGTTCGGCCATTTCAATCCTCAAAATAGTATTTCTGTTTACAAGCGTAAATACTGGTGGCGATCATGGCGACGGCCAGAAGATGCTGCGCCCATGATGGCGTCCAGTTGTAGACCCAGACGCCCATCGCACTTCCGAGAAGCATCCCCGCCGTTATAACGATGAAGTAATACACGCCGTCCTGCCGAAGCCAATACGTCAGAATCGGGCTGACGACGAGGAAAAAGAGGATGACGCCTGGATGCGTCGGCGGGAGTCTTGGATGACGGCTTGGAAGGAACAAGTAGAGTTGGCTTCCATTTGCCCAGGCAAGGCCGACGATTGCCAGACAAAGGCAGAGAAGGCCGATCAGCAGGGCGAGTTGGCGAACTGGCATGGACGTGTTTCGATAGGTTTACGAAATCCGTTCCTCATCGGAACGTCCAGGGATCGCCTCGATTTCTGCCCGTACCTTCTCAAACCGCAAACCAAGATTCATTAGCACCTGAGCAGCGATACCTTCGTCTTCGTGCAGTAATCCCAACAGAAGATGCTCGGTGCCGACGTAATCGTCGTTCAGAATCCGAGCTTCGTACATCGCGTATTCGATGGACTTCTTGGCATGGGGCGTCTGCGGGAGTTTGCCCATCGTCACCATGTCGGGACCGCTTTGGATGCGTGTCTCCACTTCAATGCGTATCTTGTGGAGTTCAACCGCGAACTTCTTCAGCAGGATGGCTGCCACGCCGTTCCCCTCCCTTACAAGTCCGATGAGAATATGCTCGGTGCCAACATAGTCGTGATTGAACCGAATTGCCTCCTGATTGGCAAATTGCATGATCTTTCGGAAACGATCAGTAAACCGCTCATACATTGCTGCGATTCTCCTCTCCCCCAAGCTGCTTGGCGATATCGAATTGAAGATCGTACTGTTCGGAAATCGGGATAGGGCGTCGAGAACGACTCTCAAGGCTCTCCGCGTCGGCCCACAGGAATGGAACGAAGCCGAACACCTTGTCGCCAGGAAGATTCTTTACGTCTTCCTGCCATCCGCTCCAACGATAGTCAGCATAATACTTGGCAACGTCACCCGTAAAGCACCAATACACGAATTGCGAGTAGCCCATGTCCATCGGCTCCCACTGCAATCTGTCGGGAGCGTAGTAGAACATCGAGCCGACCTTGCCGCCCAGACCACCGCCGTCAATGGCGAAGAAGCCGCCGATCACGTCGTCGGCAACGAGCAAATATGGTGGCCGTTCTCCGCTTTTCTGAGAAGTCCTTCCGCAATTCCATTCCGCGATTGAGCGAGGCAGGCGTTCGCAGCCTGAACCAAGTATCCGTATCCAGCCGTGGTCAACGAGAATTCCTCCCGTTTCATAGATGATCGCGCCCATCGGAGATCGCGTCGTCACTTGAATTGCGACGAGGGCAGGTTCTCGATTAGCCTCTATAGGCGGCAAGACCTCGACAGGATTCGTTGCTTCACGAAGCCAGCCCTCGACGACTGCCCATCCTGGCTCCTGCAAGTTCAGCAATTCCTCGAAGGTTTTCATGGCTTCGCTACAGCACTTCCAAATGGAACTCGACCTTGGCTTCACTGGCTGCGTAAAAAAGGCGGGAGAACTCCCGCAGTTCGTGCTGAACATTCTCGGGCGATTCTAGCCGTTTTCCTACTGAGGCGTCATTGGCAATCACTGCTGCAAGAGATTCAAACGCCGCTGCACCATCGAAGGCAGGGAACCATTCATCCCATTTGCCCATCAAGTCGTCCAATTCGTCGGGCGGCCCTTCAAACCCTTCTGGGACTTCTCGGTTGTTGGCAAATGCAGTCAAGCGGACCAAGCCATGCTCGTCGGCAATTGCGTCCAGTGCGTCGATATGCGACAGCAGGATTTCCCCGAGCGCATCGAAGGCTGGCTTAGTAAAGGTGGATTTGAATACGGGGTAGAGGCCAAGGCCCATAGCATACTCGCGTTTATGACCTACAAATTCCCAAATACCCGATAGTCAGCAATCGGGACACCGTTACGAACGATGGCAATGGCGGTATTGCCTTGCTGCGCATGATTATTGAACCTCCAAAGTTCATCGGTGTCTCGTTTCTTGGCGAGAAAGCCACGCCACTTCGCCCCCAGAACGTTGTACCGAGAGAGTTTTGTCGTCAAACGGGCAACTTCTTCCTGATCAATCTGCTCTGTCAACCACTCCCGTTCGGCGACGGTCATTCTCCAACCGCTGGGGCGTGTTTTGCTCTCGGCTTTCTGGAAATCAACGCCACACGGCACGCACTTCCCTGCAAGCCAATAGCCTCCACCGCCGCCAAGTTCCTTACGCTCTCGCCAATGGCCGACAATCCGAATGTCGGTGATCGCCGCACCGCACAGTGGGCAACAGTTCTCAATCGTGTCGTTGGTCATAGGACTGATCGCTTGATAGCTGTTTCACTGCACATCGCCCACGTCGCCGATCCAGAGTTGGTTTGGAAGGATTTCACGCATGAAGAACCTCGCCAAAGAACGACCGCAGGGCTGCTTCGTTGATGCCATCGACCCCTCGCCACCAACAGACGGGATACTTGGCATCCACGAAGCGACGATTGGGCAACTCCCGACGATCCCAGCGAATGAACCGTTTAGAGTATCCTTCATGTGCGCGAGTCTCAAGAACACCGCACAGCCCGAGAATGTCGATGAGAATGTAGCGTTCCGCCTTGTTCGATTTCAATACTTTTCCGAGGGCCTTTTCCAATGCGGGTACTGTATCGTTCGGCCCCAGGCCACGGATCGTCGCAAGGATGTGGCTAAAAACCTGACGGTCATCGTCGGTTGGAACGGGCACTACTGCTTTCGAGAACATCTCCAAATCGAAGGTGGCGTACAAGAGTGCGTCGTGCCTGACGCCGCCCCACTTGTGTCGCTCGAAATTCAGAACGTTTAGGTCTTCGAGGTCGTCCGCATTCTCGTACCAGCCACAAACAGGGCATTGATTGCGTTTTTCGGAAAAACGATGGTTCGGCAGATGTTGCAGCACTGCAAAGCTGCCAAGGGCCGACCGTATTTCCAGCCGACGAGTCGAAAGGCTTACCAGAAAGGCGTCAGCGACTTCGTTCTTGGTCACAGCACTACGGGCAGCCTGGTGCGGCTGACAAGCATATCGTGCGACACCCGAATCGGGTCGAACATGACGTTCCGCACGCTTGGCATACTCGAAGTCATCGGGCGTAATCACCCGCTGTTTCTCTGGTATCCAGCCCGCCGATGACCAGTAGGTTTGCTCAAGGATTCTCAAAGCCTTCTTGTCCATATCGGCCTGCTACTCCTGACTGATAACGCCTATTCGCTCTCTCGGGACAATTGAAATGATTTAATCCCTCCGTCAAAAGCATCCACTTCGATCTCATCAAGTTCCTGCCGACGTACTGTCGCTTGCTGGGCGATTTGTGCCAGGATTCCCCGCAGTTCACGATGATCCGCCCAAAAGGACTGCTTGATTTTCAGTACCGCATTGAGCAAGTCGCCTCGATAGAAGTCTCCCTCCGCGAAGGGATCGTCCTGTAACCGCTCAATCGCAATCGGCACGAGCCATTCTAAAGCGATGTTCTGGCCGATGTTGATTCTCAAATCTTCGACGCTGAACAGTTCCAGCGGCTTGTGGCGAAGCTGATGGATCGTGGTGACAAGATGCGAGTCGAAATTCGGAGGCCCCCAATCCTTGCCTTCCAATTCGGTCAGCGTCTTTCGGCGGTCAATGTCGGACTTCACGATGGTCTGCTCAATGGCATGTTTTCAGCACCGCACTATTTTCGCCGTTAGCGCAATGCGTTGTGCTGTAGTTTCACGTTCGGCAATTCCATTCGCAACTTCTGACGGTCAGCCTCCGTCACCACATCAAAATCTTGAAGGTCAACTATCCGCAGTTTTGGCAGGCTCAGCATGAAGTCGATCCGCTCTTTGGTTATTGGCAATTCGCCCAGAATGAGCGTCTCGATTCCCTTGTGGCCGCTCAACGGCTGAAGGTTCGTATCCTTCCAAGGATAGTCAATGCTAAGCTGCTTTAGATGCGGAAAGCTAGCGACGGCCCGCACTCCATCTTCACCGAGAAGCGTCTTTGAAAACGAGAGCGATGTTATCGACTCCATCCCCGCGATTTGCTTCAAAAATGAATCCGCCCCTTCCGAGACTTCATTGAAGTCGATTTCAGCCAGATGAGGAAACCGCTTCAAGACTCCAAATCGCTCGTCGGAAACAATGCTCGTGGAGAAGTCTATTTTGGTGATCTTGGCGGCGATGTCGGGCTGATCCCGCACAAAATCTTCAAGGAAACTAGGATCGGGCGAGGTTAAGAACGTCTGTTGGCCCGACCTCACGTCTTCAACTTGCCGTTCCCATCGCTCCTTGATTCCCCTCTCTGTCTGCCGCAGCACGCTCCAATCAAGTCCCAGTGCTCCCAAGACGACAAGGACGAACGCGACAACAGCACCGATGACGAGGTAGCGGGCGGATTGCTGTTGTGGGACGTGTTCGTAGTCCTGCAATATCGGCTTCGCACGGTCGATAGCACCGCGATCAACCCAAACTTGCGGTTTCGGGAATTGACCAACCTGGGTATCCGTTGTGGCGAATGCTTCAACTCCACTTTCGTTCAGGAGGTTGCAGATCAGTTGTGCCTCCACGTCGTTCGCGGCATCGTAGACTGCCACTGGGTTTTGCAACGCCATATTCCTTCTCCTTGTACGCGAAGAGCGGGCAGGGCCACAGACTCATTATCCCGCTGAGCAAGCTTCCCCGCAAGAAGCGGAGGCGAGGCCGATTGATAGACGAAGCAAAGGACGATACAGTAATTCTTGCCTAGCAGGAGCAACCCAATGACCATAGCATCCCTTCTCGTTGCCGCACTCTTGACCGCCCCACCGATGTTGAAGCCTGGGGACCACACCCGCACTTTGAAGGTTGACGGGCGGAATCGCTCGTATCTGGTCCACATTCCCAAGAAATACGACGGCAAGACCCTCGCGCCCGTCGTTCTCGCCTTGCACGGTCTCGCCATGAACGGGCCGATGATGGCCTTCTTCTGCGGACTGAACAAGAAGGCCGACGAGGCAGGCTTCATCGCCGTCTATCCCAGCGGCACGGGCACGGAATTCCTTCTGAGTTGGAATGCGGGCGGTCGCACGGGCAAAGATCATGCGGACGACGTGGCTTATATTCGAGTGGTTCTGGACGATCTCGGCGGCGTGGTCAAGGTCGATCCCAAGCGGGTCTATGCCACGGGCATGTCGAACGGCGGCATGATGTGCTACCTCCTCGCCGCTAAACTTTCAGATCGAATCGCGGCCATTGCTCCAGTCGGCGGAACAATGGTCTTCGAGAAGGCCAACCCCAAGCGGCCTGTCCCCGTCATTAACTTCCACGGCACTGCCGATACCTTCGTCCCGTTCGAACGGCCCAGGCAAAGACTCGCCGAGGTTCATGAAATTCAAGTCGGTGGAGGACTCCATCCAGACTTGGGTGAAGATCGACGGCTGCGACAAAAAGCCTGAAATCGTTGAGTTGCCCGACAAGGCCAAGGACGGCACAACCATCGAGTGCAAGACTTACGGGCGAGGGAAGGACGGGGCCGAAGTGGTCTTGGTCGTCATCAAGGGTGGTGGGCATACGTGGCCTGGACAAGAGCCACCCGTTGGCTTCATCGGCAAGTCCACGAAGAACATCGCGGCCAACGACTTGCTTTGGGACTTCTTTCAAAAGCACCCGATGAAGTGACGCTGCTGACTTCAGTGAGCTGGGTAGGCCCAATTTCTGAATTTGGGCGGGGGAGAATCGAACCCAATCTTTCCGATTGCAAAGGCGGCGGCTTCCACGGCTTCGTCCGTTCCGCACTTCGGACAAATCAGCACGTCCCTGTCTTCGCGCGACTGAGCAGGGACTTCGGCAAACGGCTTTCCGCAACGCGGACAGATTTGCAACGCTATTTCAGCGGCAGGCCATTGTCAACGACCATCGTGAAGAGTCCGTGGGCCGCTAGACTGCCCCTCTAGGCGACATTGGAGGTCTCATTGGTTCCCTTACGGAAGAATCGCCAAAGCGTGTTAGTCAGCCACACGGGATAGACGGAGACAGATGTAAACAACATCATATCCAACACGGCGAAGTCCCAACTGGTGTAAGTGCCTATACCCCCTTTGCCTGGGTACTTCCAAGGAAGCGGAAATCCAATATAAGTGCGTTCGGGCGGCTGTGACGGCCATTCAAATGAAAACGTGAACCAGAGTCCCAAGGCCAAGCCTATGACAAGTGCGGCCACCAATGACCGCCCAGCGTGACGAGCTATCAAAGAGCGGGCCGCCAGGAAAGCGAAAAGAGCCAGCATACAAGGAATAAAATAGATGAGCCACCGAACCATTGCAACTGCCACCCTTCTCTCTTGCTCGGCTGCGGTTCCTGCCCAGAGTCTACTCCACTCGGCATTATGCCATTCCGAGATCATCCCTGCAAGAGATGCGCGTTTCTACCCCGCCCGTTCCTCAATCCACGCCACCAACTTTTCGAGATCGACGCGGTTGAAACCGACTTTGTTCTGGTCGCGCCAGACTTTGTAGAGGTCGAATAGGCCCTTGTCGATTTGCCCAGGATCGAAGGCTTTCAGATACTTGGCGAATGCCTTGGCGAGACGGTCGTACCAGCCTTCAGGAAACTTCGCCTTGATCTGGGAATCGTATTCGTCGGCATCGTGGACCTCGTGGCCGACGACGGATTGCTTGAGCTTCTTTCCCTTGCCATAGATGACTTGGAATTCCTGCCCGCCAAATTGAAGCGTCTTCGTCTTGACGTTCGATCTCCTTGAGTAGTTCCTTTTTCTTTTCCGCAGTCTCTTTCTTCGCTTGCGCCTTGGCCTTGAAGATCGCGTAAAGCAAGGCAGTGGAGAAGCCAAGCAATCGAGCATCGTCTTCATCGTAGCCCATGTGCCGAGCGGCCTGATGAGCGAAAAGGCCGAAAAGCGGAAAACGGTTCAGGGTCGTGGGCTTGTTGGGCATGTTGTTCTCCGAACAATAGGTGTCTCCGACTGCATGGCGGGCCTCCGAATGAATTGTAGGCGGAAAGGATGCCGCATTCGACTACCACAGATGACGGCCCAATCGCCTTTTCAACGGCAGAACTGGCCTGCCATCAAGTCGGGCGGCGGTTGCTGTAGCGGCCCTAAACGGCTACAATCCCATTCGTCGCATGTTGCACGCGGCGATTGCGACAAGTGAGAAGTCTTGTTCATGGAGCTAGGAATATGGACGAGGTTCGAGGGGTACTGCGGTTCCTGGGTCTGCTGTTTTCCAGCTTCTTTGCGCCGTGGTGGGCGGCGGTCACTGGTTTCGCGTCGATAGCGAGCTTTCTTTCGTTGCCCGAAAATGGTGTAACCGTAAGTCGATTCTGGCTGAGCACTGTAATCCTTGCAGCGTTGACTCTAGTGTTCCTCGTCGGATCACTAATTTACCGAGCGTGGCAGTTCTTTCAGGCTCGATTCAGTTCACCGCGTTTCCTCGGCATTCAGCGGAGTGATGAATATGGCGACAGGGAGGTCTTCCTCTTGGACGGCCAGTGCCCGTTGGCCCCAGGCAAACTCGTTGAACTGTATCGGTACGACAACAACGTGCAATGTTTGGTGGCCGTCCTAGAAGTGATGGATAAAAATGTGCGGAACCAGTATCAGACTCACGCAGTCTGGACATCGCCAGGACACCTGAGAGACCTCCGCACCAATCGGGTGGCTGTGGCCGACCTAAGTGTCCATGTCCAGGTTTCAAGAAGAGCGTTCGATGAGGCTATCGCCTCGGCACTCAATGGGTAGGATAATGCCAGACTCGAAACAAGGATTTCTCAGCTATTCGCATCAAGACAGAGATTTCGCGGAACAGATCGCCCGCGAGCTTAGGGATAAAGGCGTGGATGTTTGGTTGGATAAGTGGGAAATTCAGCCTGGGGACTCGTTAATTCAGAAGATTTTCTCCGAAGGATTGCATGGATGTGATGTGTTCCTGGTGCTGCTGTCGCCTGCCAGTGTGGCCTCAAATTGGGTGCGTCAAGAACTGGATGCCGCAATGATCCGAAAGATCGAGGGAATTACACGAATCATCCCCGTCATTAAGGAGAAGTGCGAACTACCAGCACCACTGCGAGCGTTGCTATGGGTTGACTTGTCCCAGAACTTCAATGAAGGCATCCGACAGATCGTACATGCAATCTTCGACGTCCCTGTTCGCCCTCCGCTTGGGCCAGTCCCGTCCTTTGTGACTGGGCTATCAGAAAGTCATGGAGGGTTGTCAAGGGAAGCGACCACGGTAGGTGAAGTGCTTTTGCAGGGCGGTGATGAACAGCGCGGCGATGAAGCACGCTTCAGCGGCGAGAACATAAAAACATTGGTCCCCTTTCTCTCCGAGGATCAAATAGACAACGCGGTAGACGAATTGGCAAGTTATGGTCTAGTAAAAGTGCAGAAGTGGATGGGGACGGCACCTTACGGCTTTGGGGAAGTCCACGCAACCTATGCGTGCTTCTTGCATTTTCAAGGAAATGCTCGCATTGGCTATGATCCGCAAGAGGACATCAAGACGGTCGCGTCAGCGGTTGCGGCGAAAGGACAGGCAACGGGCAAAGAGATTCAAGATGTATGTGGGCTAAGCCCCTTGCGAATAAATCGGGCCGTCGCATACCTACGCGACTACGGCATAGTTCAGGTCATGCGGTATCTGGGCACGGCTCCCTTCGACTTCGGTCAAGTCTCAAGCGACTGGAAGACGAAGCAGTTCGTCGCCAAGGAATGCAATTGAGGACTATAGACCTCAGCCATCTCCGAACAATTCGCTCCTGAACTCGGCCATAAACTGAATCGTCCGCAACAACGGGAAGTTCTCTGGCACGGCATTCTTCGCAATCTTTTTCCCGCTCAATCCGTCAATGATTTGCGCAGCAATTCGGGGACAAGCATGATCTTGCCGCCGCCAATAGTTTGCTTATTCGTCTTGCTGGCATAGAGAAGTACCGCGAATTGTTCAATCTCAACAGGTACATCAAGCCCGTCGAACAGCGTCGGGATATACTTCTTGCCAGCCGCGAACTTGCTCTTGAACCTAATCTCCCGCTTATCCCATGAATGACAATCGAGCGAAGGCTCGATGTGGACGAGCTTCCTCTCGCGCGGATTGAACGCGACAACATCAAGTTCGCATTCGTACCCGCCGTTCGGCCTCTTCCCGACGTTGACGTTGCGGCGCACGAAGTACCCTTTGAACTCGTACCATTCTGCAATAAGCTGTTCAAGGTGGTTGGTTGCCATACGGTCATACTTTCAACAGATCAGCTACCTCGTAACCCTTTGCCGTCACGTCGAACAAGTCGTCTTTGACCCCGCTTTGTGCCAGTAATCCGCAGCCAAATAGTTCGTCGAAAGCCTGTGTCCACCGTGCCGCTGACCTCGCGTTGTGATACTCGGCAAGCTGGCGATCATTGGCTCGCAGGATCAGATTTCCTGTTATACGGCGAAAAGTGACCACTCCGCGCGGACCCTTAGCCGCCTCCGACAACAGAGTCCGTGCGTCCGACGACAGGTTGTATCCCGCAAGCTGATCGGCTTCTGTGGCAATGAAAGCATCGCCGCCTTTGATGTCCAACGCCAGGATGCGATTGAGTTCCTTCTCAAAGTCAGGCCATTTTGCCTCAAAGTTCCCTTCCAAAAGCGTTTCGTGATGCCGCTTGCCCTCGTCCAGCACCTTGTTCAGCGAACGGATCAGAGCAAGGGTATCGGCCTTGGTCGCCACCGTACATTGCCACTTGCCCAGCGGGCCGTCCGACAACATGCTCGGCTCGATGCCAATAAGATAAGGGCAGACGCGGACGTTATCATCGTTCTTGGCAGCGATTGCGCCAGTTTCGTAGTAGAGCCAGGGCGAACGGACATTCTCTGCCGTCACGCAGATGATGCAGAGCTTCGCCCGCCCAAGTAGGCCCTGAAGTTCCTCAAACCATTCCGTCCCCTTGTCGATGTCCTTGTCCGACATCCAAGGGGCCACGCCTGGAAGAACCTTGGGAAGCCAGCCGTGGAATAGGGTGGCGACTTCTCGGCTGCGGCACTTCGACCAACTAATCAGTACGTCCATATCGACCTCGGCTTGTTGGGCAATCTCTTTTTGCTGGCGATCAAGCTGTTCAACGTAGTGGGCGATAATCTCCTTGATGAAAAGGCTGCCATCGGCTGCCGCCGTTTCCACCACGCCTAGCCGCCTGAAGCGAGCGATCATCCGAACGTACTGGTCGTCGTTGAGGCCATTGTCTCGTTTGATCTCAGCGGGTGGCACCATTATGAAGTTACCGCCACCCTCCGCAATCCAAATCTTCTCAAGGTAGCGAAGCACCCGCTGGTCAGTTTCGTCAATATAGACTTCGGATTCCATTGTCAGCTACGAAGGTATTTGGTCTCGTCTGGCGGCTTCTTACCTACGGCGTCGTCAATTGCTCGGTCCTCAATCCGACAAAGCTCCTGCTTCGTGCGGTTGTCCACTTTCCGCCATTTTGCCTGCTCTGTGGTTTCTTCCGCTTACCCTTCTCGCAGTTGTGGTTCTCTGTGGATCGCGGCACGAACCTCATCAAAAGTCTTGCCCTGTGCAAGGAGCTTGGTGGCTTGGTCATAAGTCTATAGCGACAATTACTTTTCCGGTCTGACGACAATTAGAATTCCCGGTTGAGGCCAGTTGAGGCTGGTCAGATAGACTGTTGCAAGTCTCCGTAGGAGGGGGACTTGCAATGGTCACGGATGAGCAGGTGAAGCGGTTGTGGCAGGTGTTGTCGTCAGGGAAGACTCTGGTTCAGTCGGCAGACAAGGCGAGCATGGACGAGAAGACGGCGAGGAAGTATAGGCGGCTGGGTCGGCTTCCCAGCGAAGTTGTGCCGGATCGCTCGTGGCGGACACGGGCAGACCTGTTTGCCGAGGTGTGGCCGGAAGTGCATGCGCAACTGCACCAGGCGCCTGGCCTGGAGGCCAAGACGCTGTTTGGAGTGCTGCAGATCAAATACCCGGGGAAGTTCGACGAAACGCAGTTGCGCAGCTTTCAGCGTGGCGTGAAACGTTGGCGAGCGACGGCCGGCCCGGCGAAGGAGGTGTTCTTCAGCCAAGTGCATCATCCGGGACGGTTGTGTGCGTCGGATTTCACCCACATGGAAAGCCTGGCCGTGATCATTGGCGGGCAGTCGTTCGACCATCTGCTTTACCACTTCGTGCTGACGTACTCGAACTGGGAGTCGGTGACGGTCTGTTTTTCCGAGAGTTTCGAGAGCCTCGGCGAAGGACTTCAAGACGCCCTGTGGGAATTGGGCGGCGTGCCCGAACGACACCGCACGGATCGGATGAGCCTGGCGGTCAACAACGGATCGGACATGAAGGAGTTCACCGCGGTACAAGGGACTGTTGGGCTACTACGGGATGGAGATGGAGAAGATCCAGCCCCGGGAACCGAACGAGAACGGAGATGTCGAACAATCGCATCGGCGTTTCAAGGAAGCGGTGGAGCAGGCCCTGTTATTGCGTGGCAACCGGGACTTCGAGAGCCGTGAAGCCTATGGACGATTCTTGAAAGAGCTGGTGGCGGTTCGCAATGCGGGCCGTCGCAAGCGGCTGGACGAAGAGTTGCCTGGCCTTCGGCCTCTGCCGGATCGGCGACGGGAGAGCTGCAAGCGAATCCCGGTACGCGTGGATACGGGGAGTTTGGTCCATGTAGACCGAAATGTTTATTCGGTTCCCAGCCGCTTGATTGGCGAGCGGGTCGAGGTGCGATTGTACGTGGAGCATGTCGAGGTCTGGTACGCCCAGAAGGAGATGGAGCGCTTTCCGCGTTTGCGCGGGCGGAACAAACACGCCATCAACTACCGGCACATTATCGACTGGTTGGTGCGAAAACCGGGGGCTTTTGAGAACTACGTTTACCGGGAAGAGCTGTTTCCCACGAGCCGCTTTCGCATGGCCTTCGACGCCTTGCGGGAAGCGCAGCCCAAGCGCGGTCACAAGGAGTATTTGCAGATTCTCTATCTGGCGGCAGGCCACGGCGAGACGGCCGTGGACGAGGCGTTGCGAACGCTTCTAAACAGCGGCCAGCCCGCGACCCGGGCCGCGGTCGAAACGTTGGTCCAGCGGGCCGAGGAAGTTCCGGCGGTCACCGAAGTGACCGTCGAAGTAGTGGACTTGTCGGATTTCGATGACTTGTTCTTGCACAAGGAGGTGTGGGATGGGTGCGAAGGGGGATTTGAAAGAGAAGTTGGCGGCTTGCTTGCGGGAACTGCACTTGCCGACGTTTCGGGAGTGTTTTGAGGAACTGGCCCGACGGGCATTACAGGAGACGGCCAGCTACGAGCAGTACCTGTTGGAACTGGCCGAGCGGGAATGCCAGGGCCGCTTGGCAAAGCGGACTGAGCGGCTGCTGCGGGATTCCCGTTTGCCGCTGGAGAAGGATCTGGCGAGCTTCGACCTGGCGCGGTTGCCGGCGAAGGTCTCTCGCCAAGTGCGGACGCTCATGGAAGGCTCGTTCGTGGACCGCCGCGAGAACCTGTTGTTGTTCGGCAAGACCGGATCGGGAAAGACGCACCTGTTATCGGCGATCGCCCAGGAATTGGTTCGCAACGGACGGAAGGTGGTCTCATGGTCGTGTGCCCTGCTGGTTCAGGAACTGTTGGCGGCCAAACGGGATCTGAAGCTCAACCGGGTGCTAAAGCAGATGTCGAAGTGCGAGGTGCTCTTGATCGACGACATCGGCTACGTGCAGCAGAGCCGGGAGGAGATGGAGGTGCTGTTCACCTTGTTGGCGGAACGCTACGAGCGCGGCACGGTGATGCTGACCAGCAACCTGCCGTTCTCGAAGTGGGAGACGATCTTCAAGGATCCGATGACGACAGCGGCGGCAATCGACCGCCTGGTGCATCACAGCGTGATCTTGGAGTTGAACATCCCGAGCTACCGGTTGGACGAGGCCAAGCGAACCAAGCCGCCCGACGCGGCCTGAGATTGGCGAGGGCCACCCGCGGCGGCGCTGCGGCCCCCCCTTTTGTTTCGCTCCGCCTCGCTGCGCTTCACAAAAGGGGGGGCCGCACGCCTCTGGTTCTCAACCGGGAATTCTAATTGTCGTTCAAGGGGAAGAGTAATTGTCGCCGAAAGCATAAGCATGGGTGTAGGCCCGTCGCTCCTCCGCGTGTACATTTGAGGCAACCGCGCTGTCGATATCTTCTTCCCATTTTTCTCGATCCCATCCGCTGGTTGGAAAAGATTTCTTAGGCTTTTTTTTGCTCATCATCGGGCCTCTTTGGTTTAGGGTAGATGTGCCGCGAAGAACTTGTCCCAGAAGTCCACAGCAGCCCTCAGTTCGTCATCAAAGTAGACCATCGTTCCATCGTTCTTCGTAACTTGGAGGCGCGAAATGTCAAATCCTCTGTCGAAAGCTCCACTAAATGCCCCGCCTCGAACTGACGTTGAAGCAGTGCTGCCGTGGCTCGAATGCAAATGCTTTGAGCCAGTGCAAATCGACTGCATGATTTCGAGCGAGGCACATTGGCTCCTGCAATAATCTTGGAAATCTCCTTTACTTCCCACGCCAAGAGCCGCCTTGAGTGCTGGACTGTTCTGCACGTCCAACTCCCAAATCCATTCAGCCAAATGCCAAGCATTTGTTGCTGCGTTGATCGCATGTCGCGCTGAAGCTAGGTTCGCCTCGACATCGTATTGTTCTTCCTTGAGCTTGGCGAGAAACTGCTTTGATGTAACGATGTCGAAGGACAAGCGCTGGCGTCCCTTCCCCATGATTGAATTTCCCGCATCAGGTGGATTTCAAGACAGCGATTCACTGAATCTCGCCAACTGACGGCGTGACTCCAATGCAAAGTCTTCATGCCAACCAGCGGCTCGCGCGATCAATTCCTGCCTGCGATGCTGCTCAAGCGAGTTCGCCCGAAACGCGCGAACCTGCTTATTCCACCATGCCCGCATTTCCGCGCCGAGGTCGAATGGGTCGTCGGCGTCCCAAATGTCCGCAAGCCATTGGCGATACGAGTCGGCGGCATCACTCAGTTCGTTCTCAATGAACTGGCTCGTTTCGTAATCCAGCCACGCATCCAGTTCAGGGTCAATCTGTAATTCGTTCACATCCTCAAAAATCAACATATTGCTCTCCTTTCGTCTACATCATCATCTTTGCGGAAAAATGTCTACTGTGCAATTTGTCAGCGGCCTCCCAAAGGTCTTTGGCGGCTTTCAGCAGATCGCCAATCGCCCGTTCATCGAGGTCGATTTTCTCGTGAACCCGTGCGTCAGCTTTCAGCCGCTCGGTCACGCTTCGGACGTATTCGACCATTTGTGGGATCGTCGCCACGCCCTCTGACAGTGCTCGTTGAATGTCGTCCATACTTTCCTCCATCCACTCTTATGCAGAAATCGGCTGACGCCTTCTCAGTTTCTTCTTGGCAGCAATCAGGCCCCGTTGCCGAGCCTCCTCGTCCACCTTCCGCCACGGAACGGCTCGGTATTTCCGCAGCAAGGCTTGGCGACGACCTCGATTGATCCAGCAAACAAACTGAACACGGCCCCAGATTTGGGCCTCCGTATAATACGGCCCTTGGAATTCGCTTCCTGTTGCCAGGGCCGCTGCGTCGTCAATCTGCCGCTCCAATTCCTCGATGTACTCCTTCCGAACGTCAAGATGCCCGTGTTTCACCCTGATCTTTGTGATTGGGACACCCTCGGCCAGTCGCCCGAAGCAATGCTTGAGCGGATTGGCCTTGAAGCCGTGTTCGGCCAATATGCGTTGAACCAGAGCCGAGAAGCCGCTTTCCTTCAGGTCGAACGATCCCGAAATGGCTATGTCGTCAACGTAGCGAGTGTAGACCAAGCCAGCGTCACGGCACAGGCCGCCGATTCGAGCGTCAATGGGTCGCATGACTTGGTCGGCCAGTATTGGGCTGGTGATAAGGCCAAGTGCAAGGCGGTGCTTATAGGTGCAGACCTTGGTGCAGATGCGGGCAACGTCGGGGGAACAGGCAAAACCCTCCCTGAACAGGCGATAGACCCGTTTGTGGGTGATGGTCGGGTAGAAATCTGAAATGTCAGCGGTGAAGACGAACCTCGATTCGATGTGCTGTTCCACGTTCGACTTGATGTGACGGCCCCGCACACCGCCATGACTGAATTCCGAGACCGCAAATTTTGGCAGAATCACTTGCCGAAGCATCTTGGCCTGCATTTTCCGAAGTAGGCCAGTGACATTCAGGACTGTACGCTGCTTGTTCGGCTTCGCAGGATCGAGTAGCTCCAACTCCTCGCACCAACTCGATGCCGACTCCGCGACCGCCTTCAGGCTCTCGACCGATACGCCCAACTGGCGGGCAAGATGTTTTGGTTGTCGGATGTTGAGCATGAAGGGGCATCCCTACGTTTTGCGGGCGATCACCGAACCGAGTTGCTCTTGCCACGCTTTCGCTAAATCGGCCATCGGCTTGCGGACGGCCTTTGGCAACTTCTCCAAATCGCCGTGCAGGCACCAAGCCAGCATGTAGAGGTCCACGTTCCACAGTTCGTGGAACCGTTCCAATAATGCTGGCGACGGTACGGACTTATTATTCTCGATATTGCACAGATGGACGACGGAAATATCGAGTTGCTGCGCAGCGGCACGTTGGGTCAGCCCAAGAGATTCCCGTAAATGCCGTGCAGTCTTGCCGAGAGCTATCATGATATGGCTTTTCGCCAGTTGATTTTGGTTTTGGGAGGTATTAGGCATTTTCACAACCAGCGATCAAGAGTGCGGCCAAGGCCGTTACTGATTCCGCCCCCCTGATATCAGGTGGGTCATCATCAAGGTACTCTGTCACTCGCCGCTCCAATGGCTCTAATACCTCCCATGTAGTTGCACCTGTGTCACCGCAGATGCGAAGATCGTTCCAGAAGTCGATGACTTGCTGGCGACGTTCATCGCAGTTCGGCGGATCGTCAGGTGACGATTTGGCGCAATGAGTTTTCATTGCTAAGTCCTCCTTACGGGGTCACAACTAGGGACTCACAGCGAATCCCAACCACTGCGACACGACACGCGATACGGAAGACGATACACCGACTCGAAAGTTAGTACGCCGACCGCATTCGAGCAACCGACTCCGCGAGAGGCAGAGGCGACCGCAGGCCGCGAGGCAGACCACGCCGTCCAGCCGCCGTGCGAGGCGGCCAGAGAGGGCTTTAGTGGCGGCGTCCGAAGACGCCGTTCATGTTCCGCAAGGCACTTTTTCGCCGTTTGGAACGACGCATTTCTGCGTGCGTAGGAGGAACCAAATTGTCAGCCCGCAATTAAACTGCGAGTTTAACGTCTTGTCAAGCCCTAGTCGGACTGATTTATGGAGAAAATGACGGCCAGTAGAAAGTCTGCCTCCGCACCCCAATTCGATCAGCCGCGAACATCGCCCCGAAGACCAAATTGATTTCGACGCCGTGGTTCACAATGGCAAAGAATGCGGAACCGCTCTGCCCTTCATCCAACCGCACCCCAAGTAGAGCAGGCCCGTCAAGAGCCAGGGGCCGAACACGATGTTGAGCGGGACGCCGTGATTGACGACGGCAAATAGGGCCGCCGCCAACTTCAATTTTCCACGCAGCGATCTGCGCGACGACGGTGAGTGCAGGTTGACTTCGACGGGTTGGGGAGCGAGTCGGAGCCAATGATAATCGGAAAATGCCGTTATCACTCGGCCATGTGATTCTTTCACAAAGCATGGACAACTATTCGCGACATATCCCGCCATCCTTGGAGGACTGCGGGGAAATAGTTCGGAATGTGGTCGGGAATACGAGGCAACTTGCGAACCGCAGCGCGCGGTTTGACCTGGGTTTTTTCAAAATCGGCCATAGCCTCCCGAAACGCGCGAACAAACCGCTTCAATTCGCGGGCGTCCAAGGTCAATGCGGGCGGCTTGCAATCCGTGAACTGATACATTGCGGGCTTGCGACCGCCCCGAAGAATGATGTAGCGTCGGTGCCCTGCCCTGAAGACAATTTCAATGAAGGTGTACACCTTGGCGGCTTTGGTCGATCCCAACTTGATCGGGACAAGATTGATTCGCTCGATACACTGCTTGAGCGATTCACGCATGAGTTGCCGATTCTCACGGGTCTGGGGAAGCTCTGAAATGCGGTTGACGGTTGCCAGGGCTTCGGGAGCGTCTACAGCGGATTCCGCCGACAAAGCGCGTACCCGTTGCTCCGCTTCCTTCTTCTCGGCTTCCTTCTTCCCGATGGCTCGTCGTACTGCCCCTACGGCTTCGTCTCCATTTTCTAAGTCGTCTTGGAGTTCCTTCAACCTCTTGTTGATCGTCGTCAACGTCGCGTTCGCCATTACCAGGGCATCGGGAGTCTTCTTGATATGTTCGGGCAACTTCGCTTCACAAAGGTCTCGAAGAACTGCGCGTTCAAACATGCTCAGTTCGACAGTTTCTCGCGATGCTCCCAAGACCCGATAGTGGGCGAGCGAGGAAATAAGACGACGGGCAACTTTCCGTTTTCCGCCCGCGTAGTTGCTTCCCGTTGCAACGTGCGCGGGACAGCGGTCTACGGCATGGAAAACCAACCCTGTGAAAATGTTTACAAAATCACCCGTTGGGCCTCGTTCGATGTACCGCCGATCCAGGGCTGCGTTCGCGGCTTCCCATGTATCTTCGTTCGTAATCGCCTTGAAGTAGCCCTTGATGGGTTCGCCAGCGGGTTGCGGCTTCCCATCAAGGTGAATCTTGGGTTGGTACTCGCCTAGAATCTGGCGACCTCGAACGATTTTTAGCAAATAGGTGTAATTCCAAACCTTGGACTTTGTGAAGGACTTAATGCCCTGGTCGTTCAATTCTTGGTTGAGGCGATGAAGCCCCATACCCGCGATGATGCGGGCCAGAATGAAACGGATGGTTTCAGCGCGTTCGGGGATGGGTTCGCCTTGCTTGTCAAGCCATGAGGGCAAGACCCCGCTGATAAAGCCATTTTGGAGTTTCTTCTTTGTAATCTGCTTAGCCCCGTTGCGGGCCTGCCCCCTCGCAAAGTCGTAAAAACCCCGCATGTTGTCGGAAAGCCGATCAGAGTAGACCCGCGCCCCAAACGCGAAAGAGGCCAATTCGATAGCCCCGCCCAAGTCATTGGAATCAGCGGCGTGGTAGATTTTTTCGACGGGTGACAAAATGCAAATGTCAACGCCCGCCTTAAAAATCGTGTTGACCAAATCCTGCGTCTCCCGAACCCCACGTCGAGAAAGGCGGTCTATGGCTTCAATCAAGAGTATGTCGCCTGCCTTGACCCGCCCGCCAAGTTCCTTCAGGAACGCCGCCAGTGCGGCTTGCCTGTTGTTTTTCGACCAGCCCGACTTGCCCTTGTCGATAAGGTTGGGCGACAAGTCAGACAACGTATGCCCGTTGCGCTTGATCCACTCTAAGCCCTTCGCAACTTGTCGCGCTTCCGAAGTTCCAAGGGCTTGGCCTGCCGATGAATACCTGCTGTATGAATGAACTATCGCCATATCTGCTGTCCGTGCATTCTTGATTTCTCTGGCTTGGGCGGATAAGTGGCCCTCTGGATGGCATTATAGTAAATCTGGAATTTGATTTCAACCGTGGCAGGGCGTTGTAATGGTCCGAGTCGGCGTGAGAGAGCACAACGGCGTCGATGTGCGTCAGCCCTCGCGACCAGAGATAACCGGAAACAGATCGGCAGCAGGCCGTCGGCGCGGCGAGCCGGCCCGCATCGTAAAGGACCGTTCGACCGTCGGGCAGTTCCAGGACGACGGCCTCGCCGTGGCCCACGCTGAGGAACGTGCAGCGCAAGCCGTGATGGTCCGCCGTCCACCACGGGACGATGAATCCAGCGGCCGTCCAAGCACCCAAGAGTGCCCATCGCCAACGGAATGGCGGGCGAAGTCGCGGGAATGCGACGAAAATGCCCACTGCCGCGTAGAATCCGATCAGCCACCAATCGGCCAGGCCGGGCACCCAGGCGTGTCCGTAGGGGATCGCCGCCCCGAAGCGCACCAGCCGCTCGACAATGCCAAGATTCATGTTGCAAAAGGCTGCACAAACGGCCGCAAGCGGGCCGGGAACGATGCTGAACAGAAGCAAGGCAAGTCCGCTGCCAAGCGCAAGCGCCATGGGAAACCAAACAAGCGTGTTCAGGACCACCGATATTGGATTGAAGATGTGAAACCTCGCCATCACGAGGGGCATTGTGATGAGCCAAATCGCGCCGCTCACCAGCGTCAGGTGGCGGAGAATGCGCGCCACGTACCACACTCCACGAACGGTCCACGGCCGCTCCTGCTCCAGCAATTTCGCAATCGCCCTCGGTTGCGGCTCGGGGAGAATCCGCTGCGGAAGCCACCGCGATAAAAGCGCGCGCCAGCGAGGCAAAGATTTCGGCCCCGAGCCGTTCGGTAAGTCGCAGTCCCGTTTGCCGGCAAACCACGTAGGCGCCAGGGCCATCAGCCCAGCGACGCACAAGAAGGAAAGCTGCGGCCCAACGTTAAACAGGTCAGTCGGATTGAACGCCAAAACAATCAGTCCCGCCAAAGCGAGCACATTGAAACCTGTTCGGTGACGGCCCATATAGACCGCCGCGCTCGTGGCCACGATCAGTACCGTCGCTCGCACGATTGGTGGCTGCGCATCAACGAGCAGCATGTACATGACGGCGAAGGCCGCAGTAGCCGGCAATGCAAAACGCCGCGGCAGAAGCCGGCTGAAGATCAATCCAACTAACCCCGCGATGATGCCCAAGTGAAGCCCTGCAATCACCAACAAATGAACGGTGCCGGTAAGCTGGAATTTTTCCATCTCGTCAGGGTCGAGTTGCTCGCGAAGTCCCAAGAGTACGGCGGCAGCCAAATCGGCTTGACGTGGCTGCAAATAGCGCCGAAGACTTGCCGCCCGCGAAGACGCAAAGTGTCAAGCCATGCTCCGAGGACGATTCCGTGACCGCCGGCCACTACGGTAATTGCTTCGGGATACGTCACACGGAGATGGGCGGTTATTCGCCGGCCGCGATCGAGATCGGCGCGATCGGTCTCACCGGGGTTCAGTGCGTGGTCCGGCGGCAGCAGGTGGGCGAACGCGCGAAAGCGATCGCCCACCGCCAAGTACGGCAGCGGCCCTTCGACCGCGAGAGCCGCACGGCCCGACGCCGTCCGCCACTGGTCGCCGTCGCGAATCGCGTCAATTTCAACTGTGAAGCGGACCTCCTCGTCCAACCGCGACAATCGCAAAGGGTTGGAGTCGGCTTGGGGGCTGGCGCACGGTGTCTGCAAAGCGACTGCCTCGATGCAAACGGGCTCCTGCCGCGATCGCGCGAACAGCCCCACATCGTCCGCACCAAACAGGTTCCAACAATCATGATGCCACGCGGCAGCGAGCGCGGCCACCGCGATCAGGGCCGTTATGCCGGCGGCGAGTTCCTTGCGGCGTCTGTTGACAACGAACCAGCATCCGAGCGCTGCGGCGGCCAGGATGCACCACACCGGAAAGGCCAACGGCCGATAGCGATCGACTACGATTCCCGCCGCGGCCGCCGCCAGCACGATGACCAGCGGGTGATATCGGCCCGATGGGGTGCCAGCCGGTTCGGCGTTGAGGGAAGCCGCCGCGGCCGGGTGCCCGCGTACCTGGCGCCCGCCCACGGGCGGCCGCGATTGCAGCACGGTCGCCATGCCAGCATGATATAGGAGTTCAACTTCCCTTTCCAGCGGGGTTCGCGGGCGCGGCAGTGCCGCTCTTGAGCGTCGGCGCCTTCTGCTCAACCCAGTGATGGAACATTGCCTGTCCCGGGCCGGTATAAACAACCCACTCCGCCTTGTTGAAGACGGCGCGGTGCCAGTTCTCGCTCTTGAGCACCTGCTCGTCCGAGACCGTGCCGCCAGCGCCACGGCCGGACTTTTCGCGGTCGGCGGCAATCGCCTTGTCCAACAATTCCTTCCACTGGGCGCGGGTCATCGTTACCGATTGGTCTTTGTTGTCGGCGGCCTGCCCCCAGACGTTATGGGCTAACCAGCCGCCGCCGGCCAAGACCAAGCAAGAAAGCAGGCAAACTGTCAGTCGCTTCATGATTCAAACTCCTCTCAGTGAGACTTGGGATCCGCAGTCCGCGGCTTGCCCGATAGGTCTTATGATGTGCAGAAACTGCCGGAAATGCAAGCGCCGCGGGAAACCAAAGTGATAATGCGTGTATGGATTATATTGATTGTGCGACGCCCTTGATGGCTCATGCCTTGTTTGCGCTCCAATGCTGACCTAGATTCTCATGAGCCTCTGTCGGTACCGGTCAAGTGGCACGACTGACACAGCCCCTGGATCGGTTTCGTTAGATACTCCAAAACGCCATGACGACCGCGACCTCCGATAACGACCAGCGCCGAAAGAAGTTCCTCGACCAACTTTCGGCCATCCTGCAGGTGGACGGAGCGCCGCCGGATAAGGTCCCGACGGTAACGGAGGCGGCACGCAACGCGCCGGCCGCCTCTTCCATGAACGAGGCCGCCCTGCACGCCTACGGGAGCGGACTGCCAGCGGAAGGACGGATCGGTCACTTCGAATGGCAAAATGGCCCCGCCTCGTCGTACGCTGCCGGCGGCCGGTCGGGCGAGTTTGTACCGATTGTCCCCGGCGAGTTTTCCCAGTTCAATCTGGCGGAAGCGGAAGTGGAGTCGCTGGCGCTGAAGTTCTTAATGAACCGTCACAGCGCCACCGGCTTGGAGATCAGCGAGCAAATCAGTGTTCCTTTTGGCATTTGCGAGAAGCTGCTCTATTCGCTCAAAACAGACCGGCTGGTCGTCTTGAAGGCGACGATCAGCTTCAACGATTTTCTCTACGAGCTGACCGAGGCGGGCATGCAACGCGCCGGCAAGTTCGCCGAGCATTGCCGATACTTCGGCGCCGCGCCGGTTTGCCTGGCCGACTACGAGGCCAGCGTAGCCGCCCAGTCGCTGCAGAATTGCTTGCCGGAGGTTGTGGACCTTCGCCGCGCGTTCGCCGACCTGATGCTCGCCCCGGACACCTTCGAGCGGCTCGGCCGGGCGATCGTCTCCGGCAAAGGACTCTTCCTGCACGGGCCGCCGGGCAACGGCAAGACCAGCATCGCCCAGCGCGTCACCCGCGCGTATGGCGAAACGATCTGGATCCCCAAGGCAATCAGCGCCTGGGGCGAGATCATCCGCGTTTTCGATCCAAGCTGCCATGAAGAAATGCCTTTAGTCAAGGGACAGGGACTGATCGACGAGGAAAAAATCGATCGCCGCTGGGTGCGAATCCGCCGGCCGATGATTGTCGTCGGAGGCGAATTGGTGCTCGACAACCTGGAGATCACGCCGAACCCCGCCACGGGCGTCGCCGAGGCCCCGCTGCAACTGAAGAGCAACTGCGGGACGCTCGTGATCGACGATTTCGGGCGGCAGCAGGTGGCCCCCGCCGCGTTGCTTAACCGTTGGATTGTGCCGCTGGAGAAGCGCTACGATTTTCTCAATCTAACGAGCGGGCGGAAGATCCGCGTGCCGTTCGATCAACTTGTCATTTTCTCCACCAATTTGCAGCCGCGCGACCTCGTTGACGAGGCGTTCCTGCGGCGGATTCCTTACAAGATCGACGTTGGCGGCCCCACCGAGGAGCAGTTCCGCGATTTGTTCCTGCAACTTGCCTTTTCGATGGGCATCGAGCCCTCCCGGCCGCCCGTGGATCACCTTTTAAACGAATACTACAGAAAAACCGGCCGCGCGATGCGATTCTGCCATCCGCGCGACCTGCTCCGCCAAATCAAAATCTATTACGAGTTCCTCGAAGAATCCCCAAAGCTGAGCATCGAAGCGATCGATGCGGCGGCGACAGATTACTTCTCCGTCTTATAGAAACCGCCCAGCCTTCCGTCATGGCGGCGAAAACGCATAATTAGCGACGGATTTTGCTGTCAACTCGCCTTGCTTGGCGGCGGTCCTTTCGGTATTTTTCGCCGTCCGTTGGTTTCTCTTCTCTTCAACTACTGAATCGTTTTATCGAATGACCTGGAAAACTGTCGGGCGAGCATCGGTCCGCCCGCGCGTGGTGGGCCAGCGCCCGCCATACCTCAGCGCAGCAACCCTCGGCTAGAAGGGCGACGGCGCGCACGCCGGTGAAAGGGCTTCATGGCAAGGCAGCCGAACCAAACACTCCGACGCGGGCGTCTGTGTATTTGCGCGCTTTTGGCCCTGGCCGGGCTGTGCCATTCGGCAAGCGTTGCCCAACCGCCGCCGGGCGGCCCCGCCGCGTACGGTTATCCGCCGCAAAACTATCCGCCGCAAAACATGCCGCCGACGAACTATCCGCCGCCCGGCTACCAGCCTGCCGCAGCGTCTGTAACCTATCCTCCGGCCAATCAATCGGCGGTTGCTCCGCCCGCGGGGCCGTACGGCCCCGCATTTCCGGCTGCCAGCGCTCAGCCGCCGCCAGTGCCGCAGGCCGGCGCGTATTCGCAAGCCCCAGGGCCGGACGATAACGTTGTGGAGGTCCGCGTTGACGGCAATCGGACGGTGGCCACGCACAAGATCATGGGCCAGATCCATACCCGCGCGGGTCGGCCCTACAACGTGCAGAACGTGCAGGACGACGTTCGCGCCTTGACCCGCATGGGGCTCTTCGTTAACGTGCGGCCGTTCGTCGATCGCGTGCAACCTAACGGCGTGGTCGTCGTCTTCCGCGTCACGGAGCGGCCGCTGCTGCAAGACGTGATTGTCATCGGCAACGACGAATACAAGAACACCGTGCTGAAAAAGGAAGCCGAAATCAAAACGGGCGACGCCGCCGACCCGTTCGCCGTGGAAAACGGCCGCCGCAAGATCGAAAAGTACTACCAGGACCACGGATACAGCAAGGTCCGCGTCACGGTTCTTGAGGGCAACAAAACGGGCGACCTGCGCGTGATCTACATGGTTAACGAGGGGCCGCGGCAGCGCGTGTACTGGGTCAATTTCGTCGGCAACAGTTTTGTCTCCGGCCAGCGGCTGAAGACGCTCATCGATACGCACCCTCCCTACTTCTATCTCTTCTCCGGCGAGTTTGACCGCAAAAAGCTCGACGAAGACGTCAGCAAGCTGACCGCCTACTATCGCGGCTTCGGTTACTTTCACGCCCGCATCGGCCGCGAGCTGGAGTTCAACGAAAAACAGAACTGGGTCACGGTCACCTTCGTGATCGACGAAGGTCCGCGGTATTCGGTCCGCAATATTTCCTTCCTGGGCAATAAGAAGTTTGACAATACCCGCCTGGCCGCCAAGCTGAAGTTGCTCAGCGACCAGCCCTTCGACCAGAACCAGCAGAACCTCGATCTGCAGCAGCTCCGCGACGAGTACGGCAGCGAGGGCTACGTCTTCGCCAAGGTCGAGGCCGATAATCGCTTCCTTGAAGAGCCGGGCCGCCTCGATATCGTTTACAACGTCGAGGAAGGCGACAAGTATCGCGTCGGCCGGATCAACATCGAGATCAAGGGCGAGAACCCGCACACGCAGATTACGACCGTGCTGAACCGCCTTTCGGTGAAGCCGGGCGACATCGCCGACACGCGCGAAATCCGCGCCAGCGAGCGGCGATTGAAGGCCGCCCAGCTCTTTGAAGTAAAGCAAGGCGCCGAACCAAAGATCGCCTACTCCCCGCCCGACTCCGATAACACGGCCATAGCGGGGCGAAGGCAGACGACCTATTATCGGTGCGGTGGAGATGGCCCGCTGCCCCCGCTGCCGCCCGACGAAAAGTACGCTGATCTCGACGTTGATGACGATTCCGGCTCGGTCCAAGTGTCGTCCGATCCGCCACGCACGTACCAGGGCCAGACAATCCAGCCGCGAACGTTCCAGGCCCAGACCTATCAAGGTCAGCCGTACCAAGTCCAAGTAGAGGAATATCAGCCTCATCAAAATGAAGTGCCGGCGTATCAGCGCCAGCCGCAACAAGCTCCGGCGCGTGAAGGTCAAACCTATCAAGGCCCGACCTACCGAGACGCCGGGTACCCGCCGCAAACCTACGAAGGCCAAGCTCCCACCGCCGCGCAACAGCCGTCGCGTCCGATCGTCTACGAAGTCCATTATCAATCCGGCGAGGGCTGGACAGCGCCGCAGCAGCAAGGGCAAAGCTGGCCGCCGAACGCCGATTCCGGTGGGAACGGTGCTTACGCCGCCCAGCCGCAGAACTATCCGCCGCCGCAACAGCCGCGGCAGTTCGGTTACGCACAGCAGCCGCCGCCTTACGCGCCTGCACCGCAAACGCAGCAATACGGCTACCCCCAACAAACTCAGGTCTATACGCCGCCTCCGCAGCCGCAATCCTATGGTTACGGGCAGCCGCCGCAAATCTACTCGCCCGCGCAGCAGCAGTCGGTGACGCCAGCGGCTTACAATCCGGCAACACAATATGTGGCGCAAAACCCCGCGCCCTACGCGGTGCAGCCTTCCGCCCCAGGCGGCTATGTACCGAATCCTGCTTATCCGCCGAGCACCGCTCCCTACGGCAACGCTCCGTATGGCGCCGCGCCGCCACCGGGCTACGGCGCTCCCGCCAGCGCAGCACCCACATACGCGTATCCCTCCGCGCCGCCGCCTGCGACCGGAACAACAGGAGGCGGTTTGATCTACAATCCCGCCGGCCCCGCCGCCGGCAGTCTCGCCGCCCCGGCGGCCGACGGCACTAATCTGTTCAGCGATCCAGCCGCGTCCATGTTCCCCCAAGCCCCCGGCGAGCCGCTTCGCGATCTGCCGATTGAAATCGATCCGAAGGAAACGCAAACCGGCCGGCTCATGTTCGGCGTGGGCGTCAACTCCGACGCGGGCCTCGTCGGCAACGTCACGGTCGATGAGCAGAACTTCGACTGGCGCAACGTGCCCAGCAGTTGGGAAGACGTCATGGAAGGCCGCGCGTGGCGCGGCGCGGGCGAACGCTTCCGCCTGGAACTGGTGCCCGGCACGCAGGTCCAGCGCTACATGGTCACGTACCAGGACCCGTACTTGAACGATCAGCCGATCAGCTTCGGCCTCAGCGGTTTCTATTACCAGCGGATTTACACGGAGTGGACCGAGAACCGCGTCGGCGGCAGTGTCAGCCTGGGCTACCAGTTCACGCACGACCTGACCGGTACGGTCCGCTTTCAGGGCCAGGACGTCACCATCGAGAACCCGGAGTTTCCCGTGCCCGATCTGCTGGAAGTCTTGGGCCGCAATCCGCTGTACACCTTTTCCGCCTCTCTCCAGCACGACACGCGCGACAATCCCTTCATGGCCACCGAAGGCCATCTGATCTCCGCCATGCTTGGGGAAAACCTCGGCGCGTTCCAGTATCCAAACGCGTCGGTCGAGTTCAGCCAGTACTTCAAAATATTCCAGCGGGCCGACCGCTCGGGCAACCACGTGCTGAACCTCGACCTGCGGGCCGGCTACACCGGCGACAACACGCCGATCTTCGAGCGTTTCTATGCCGGCGGTTTCTCCTCGATCCGCGGCTTCGCCTTCCGCGGCGTGACGCCCCGCGACCCGATCTACGGCATGGGCGTCGGCGGCGACTTCCAGTTGCTCGGCACCGCGCAGTACATGTTTCCCATCACGGCCGACGACATGCTCAAGGGCGTGGTCTTCGTCGACGCCGGCACGGTCGAGCCGACGATCTCGAATTGGAACCAGCAAGTCCGCGTAGCGCCTGGTTTCGGCCTGCGGATCTCGATCCCGATGATGGGCCCGGCGCCGATCGCCCTGGACTTCGCCTTCCCGCTCAACCCGCAGCCGGGCGACCAGACGCAGATATTCAGCTTCTTCGTAGGCTTCAATCATTAGTCCTGCTCGTGTAGCGTCGCACACTGGTGGTGACTCATGGGTGCCACGCTCTCAGCCTCCGGCGAAGGGCCTGTAATGGCAATCGCGCCTCCCGGCGTGCCGGGACTCAGGACATGCCACGAAGTTTTCCGGGTCTTTTGAATTCGCGGTTTTCGCGATGTTTTCATCGGTTTTATGGGTGCGACAAAGACAGGATCGAGACAGAAATGACTCAGGATCGAGTCACCCATAACCGCCCGCGTGTCAAGGCCCCGATTTTCGCGATAGGCCAAAAAAGCAGAACAGAGAAAGGCTAGCCGGGGTCCAGGGGCGGCAATGAGTGCCCTGGTCGGCCGATGGATCGGCCGAAATGTCCGCGGCAGGATGCCGGTTCGATGTTCGTTCGTGTGCGTTGCGCATATCGTAGTCACCCATTCGTGCCGTTCGGCCGCGAGACCGCCGCACATTATTCTGTTCACCGGCAAGAGCACCCAATCAGGATCTCGGCACAGGCGCAAGGCCTCGCCAGTCTCAATCGCGGGTCGCTTTCGCCGATTTTGCGTGCGCAAGCGCAACTCCTCTTGTTTGCC
Organism: uncultured Planctomycetia bacterium; assembly: GCA_963707295.1. Classification (GTDB taxonomy): domain Bacteria; phylum Planctomycetota; class Planctomycetia; order Pirellulales; family Thermoguttaceae; genus JANXQG01. The sequence continues at coordinate 10,240 of CAVPPL010000004.1, read as the reverse complement.
TCAAGCCGGCGCCGCCGAGGGAACGTTTTCCCTCTGCCAGCGGCGCAGCCGTTTCCAACATATCTCCGCCAGTTGCGCGCCGTCGCCACGCGCGCAATCTTGGCGTACGCGCGTTTCCGTACGCGCGTGTAAAAGTTCTTCAAGGCAACATCCTCCTGGACGACCTTCATTGCCGCTTCCACGAGGATCCATCGCAACCAGGACGAGCCCTGACGGGTGATCGATCCGCGATAGCAGTGGCCGCCCGACTGGTTGACGTGCGCCGTCAGGCCGGTGTAAGCTCCGACCTGCTTGGCATTGTGGAATTGATCTACCTCGCCCAGTTCGGCCACGATCAAGAGCGCCGAGTAGAGGCCGATGCCGTGGATGTCCGTCAACGTCTCCACCTGCGGGAATGCTTCACGCAACGCGAGCATGTGTTCGTCGAGGATCGCCAATTGCTTCTCGTAGTGCTGCAATCGCAGCACCAGCTCGTCGCGCACCAGATTCTCGATGGGGCCGAAGTCCTGTTTGCCGAACCACGCCAAGCAGCGTTTGCCGAGCGTGCGGTAGGGCGTCTGCCGATTCTGCCGCGCCAACAGGTCGCGGAGCTTGATCTTCGCCTTCACTTGCTCGCGGACGAGTCGTGCTCGTGCGCGTGTCAGGTTGCGTAATTGCTGGTAGGGCTCTGGCGGAATGTAGGCCAACGGGACTTGGTTGATCCGCAGCAGATTGGCCAGCAGCATCGCGTCAAGCTTGTCCGTCTTGCTGCGGCGCTGTATCATGGTGCGCAGGCGGAGTGGATGTGCCAGGACGACGACGCCGTACGGGCGAAGCAGGTCGTAGAGCCAACGGTACGTGCCCGTGGCTTCGATCACTGCGCGGAACGCCCCGAGCTTTTCGACGAACTGCCGAATGGCTTCCGTGTCTTCACAGCGGATGGTGGTCGCGTTCATGGCTTCGCCCGCGTCGTTCACGCCGGCGATGACAACGGTAAGACGATGAAGGTCGATACCGAGATACCACATATAGGTCTCCTTGTTCGGTGGACTAGGAATGAGTTGCGAACCTCAATCTCTAGTCTACCGGCAAGGGGCCTTGACTCGCCGGGCGGTTATAGTATCAGGATTACGTCTTGTGGTTGTTTGTTTTTCAATGGTTTGGCAATCAGAGGGGAGGAAACAGACAGCGAGGCATCGAAGCCCGAAGCGCAAGCGAGCGGGGGCTGCGCGAGCAGGTGGCCAAATACGCCTCGGCAGGCGCGGCAATTGCGCGCGACAATGTTTTACACAGTGATCGCGAAGTACCTCGGAAAATGGCCATGCGTTTAAGGCGAAACCGATTAAACAAAGGATTGGGGAGATTTGGGAATCGTTTGGGAATCGCTTGGCAGCGTTTGGGGGCGCTTGGGAATACAAGGGAACAATTGGGATGGCTTGGAAAGCGCATAGGATTGCATAGCATCTGCATAGGAAGGCCATAGGTTTTGAGTCTTACGTTTTAGGTCGTGGTTTTTTGTTTTCTCCCGGGCCGGGGAACACTAATCGCCGCTAATCACCACTGATCCGCTTACATTAGTGTTTATTAGTGATAATTAGCGTTCCCAGTGTTCTTATCAACGCCTTTGCGAGGGCAAGTTTTTCTCATTTTTCAAAACACCGCGCATTTGCCTGTTTTCTTGCGGTTGTGCCGGCCAGGACTGGAGTAGAACGGCAGCAGGATGCGGGTAGGACGGCAGTAGGACGCCACTAGGATCGGAGTACGATGCGAGTAGGACCGCATCAGGAATACGTCTTGTGGTCATGTGCTTTTCCGGCGATTGAGCAATTGGAGGGGGAGTCGAGGAGGCAACGAACCGCAGACAATTCGACAGAAACATGGGGGACAGAAAATAACGCAGGCAGGGCCTTTCCCTGACGCTCATCCAGTCGCGTCGATATTCGCGTCATTGGCGTCATTTGTGGTTCCGCCACTGTTTGCTCCGCGTTCCATCCGTGGCTCGATCTCTCATCTCTCATCCCTCATCTCGTCCCTTCCGCTCACTTCCCACTTCCCACTTCTCACATCTCACTTCTCACTTCTCACTTCTCACTTCTCACTTCTCACTTCTCACTTCTCCATGTTTGTAAACATCTGTCTCTATATATTATCCGAATGCCGCGCTATGCGAAAATCGAAGAAATCTTTTCGGATTTGTCCCAAGTCGTTGCCGGACAAGGACTTAAAGAATTGTTGATGTCATTTGTGACATAGCACAATTCGGCCATGTTTTTATCAGCGGTGCGGCCAGTTACAGCCACGTCGGCCGCCCGGCGAAGCCGGCGTCCACGATGGCAAGGTCGATGTCATACCCTCCGCGGGTCCGAAATGAGCTGATTTCCCGCTGCGGTATCGAAGCCCAACGCGCAAGCGAGCCCGGGGGACTAGTTCCCCACTCGCTTACGCGTCGGGCTTTGGTTCATTTCGTCCCGCGGGCAGTATGGATCGATGTTCCCCCTTGCGCGACCGCGTAGCGGTCACCTTTGAATAACCGGCGGTGGAGCGCAGCGCAACCGCCGGCCGCTGCCAAACACGATCACAAGCGGCGTAGTCGTGACACGATCGCAATACGCTGCGTGAATGTAAAGCCGCTCCGCGGCATAAGGCGATCGCGTTGGATTCCGGGCGTTCCGCTGCGCTCCACGCCCGGTTATTCACGTATTGCCGCTCCGCGGCAGCCGCGAGCCCACGCGCATAGCGGGAGAACGGCGGAAGTGCTCATCGCTCATGGGGCGGACGCCAATCGCAGCGCCGCCGGAGATCGTGGCCAGACGCCCTTGGATGACGCAATCGCGGCGAAGAACGACGGGGTTGCCGAGGTTTTACGAAAGCACGGCGCCGGGGTTTCGAGTCCGTCAGTGTGAAGGCGAGCGGGCTCATTTGTCTTCGCCATCAGCCAGGGACTGAGCAAGCTGGGATCGTTACTTGGATTGTTTGGCAACTCGCCTCTTCTTTTTCTGCTGCTCCCGCTAGTCTTACGGCGGGATAAGCTCTAAACGCCCGTCGCCTCTACCAGCAGCAGGATAGCCGATGCCGTAGCGTTCAAGGCGTATCGCGCGTACTCTATGGGAACATTTACGGTGGCTGTTCCGCCGCCATGCGCGCTTAACCTGTTTCTCAGGGTCGCAATCAGAATCAACGGGCTTCCAAAAAACGATTCCATTCCCGATTTGGCGATGATGGTATCGAGTAGTTGTTGAGCCTGCGCGGTTTGGATCGGGATCAGAACGCCCTTAGCGTTCGTTGGTTGCCAGCCTTTCTTGTCGCAAATAATCTTCATCACGCTCTCAAAAGCCTTACCGCACTTCAAAAGGCAATCGTCGAAATCACTCTTCTTGAAATCGTCCCACGCCTCTTGCATTTCCTTGTTGGCGGTTGCGAAATCGGGATGGGACAAGAGGACAAGGGCTGGTCCCACCGCGTTTTCATGGATGATGGGTGCATTGATCGGAATTAGGTTGAGGGTACTGATGTCGAACTGGAACCCTACGCCGTTCTCTCGGAAACGATGATTGAGTTCACGGATGGTCTTGGCGACAACCTCATGCGAAAACAACCTGTACTCCTTGCTCGATAGCAAGCAAATAAACCGCATTGACAATTCAATGATGCTGAGCGCGAGTTCCCTATCGTTGGTTTCAAGGAGTGCTTGCTCAATATCATTCTCAGGGCTTGCTAACGGATTGTTGCAAAGGCATTGCACGCCGTGTTCACGACATACCGCTTCCCAAAGTTGACGAAGATGGATGTTTTGACGCGGAGCCCATCCTTCATCATCCTCATCAAACTTTTTCAGCGTGTCTTTCCATAACCAAAGAACTTGCGACCGTAACTTTTGCGGTATGGTTTCAGTCTGAAATTCGTTTGGCAACGGCTGGTCACGCTTCCAAACAACATCGAATATCGCCATGCTTCCGAATCCTTTAAGCCTTACTGAACTGGCGTAGAGCGTGCCTTGCTCTTCTGTTTCCGTTGCTCCCGCCAGTCCCAAGGCGCGATAGGCTCTTGACTATCCGCCCACAATCCAAGTTTCGCGGCGCGCGCCTTGCGCCTTTCGGCGACAATTACTCTTCCCCTTGAACGACAATTAGAATTCCCGGTTGAGAACCAGAGGCGTGCGGCCCCCCCTTTTGTGAAGCGCAGCGCAGCGGAGCGAAACAAAAGGGGGGGCCGCACGCCGCCGCGGGTGGCCCTCGCCAATCTCAGGCCGCGTCGGGCGGCTTGGTTCGCTTGGCCTCGTCCAACCGGTAGCTCGGGATGTTCAACTCCAAGATCACGCTGTGATGCACCAGGCGGTCGATTGCCGCCGCTGTCGTCATCGGATCCTTGAAGATCGTCTCCCACTTCGAGAACGGCAGGTTGCTGGTCAGCATCACCGTGCCGCGCTCGTAGCGTTCCGCCAACAAGGTGAACAGCACCTCCATCTCCTCCCGGCTCTGCTGCACGTAGCCGATGTCGTCGATCAAGAGCACCTCGCACTTCGACATCTGCTTTAGCACCCGGTTGAGCTTCAGATCCCGTTTGGCCGCCAACAGTTCCTGAACCAGCAGGGCACACGACCATGAGACCACCTTCCGTCCGTTGCGAACCAATTCCTGGGCGATCGCCGATAACAGGTGCGTCTTTCCCGATCCGGTCTTGCCGAACAACAACAGGTTCTCGCGGCGGTCCACGAACGAGCCTTCCATGAGCGTCCGCACTTGGCGAGAGACCTTCGCCGGCAACCGCGCCAGGTCGAAGCTCGCCAGATCCTTCTCCAGCGGCAAACGGGAATCCCGCAGCAGCCGCTCAGTCCGCTTTGCCAAGCGGCCCTGGCATTCCCGCTCGGCCAGTTCCAACAGGTACTGCTCGTAGCTGGCCGTCTCCTGTAATGCCCGTCGGGCCAGTTCCTCAAAACACTCCCGAAACGTCGGCAAGTGCAGTTCCCGCAAGCAAGCCGCCAACTTCTCTTTCAAATCCCCCTTCGCACCCATCCCACACCTCCTTGTGCAAGAACAAGTCATCGAAATCCGACAAGTCCACTACTTCGACGGTCACTTCGGTGACCGCCGGAACTTCCTCGGCCCGCTGGACCAACGTTTCGACCGCGGCCCGGGTCGCGGGCTGGCCGCTGTTTAGAAGCGTTCGCAACGCCTCGTCCACGGCCGTCTCGCCGTGGCCTGCCGCCAGATAGAGAATCTGCAAATACTCCTTGTGACCGCGCTTGGGCTGCGCTTCCCGCAAGGCGTCGAAGGCCATGCGAAAGCGGCTCGTGGGAAACAGCTCTTCCCGGTAAACGTAGTTCTCAAAAGCCCCCGGTTTTCGCACCAACCAGTCGATAATGTGCCGGTAGTTGATGGCGTGTTTGTTCCGCCCGCGCAAACGCGGAAAGCGCTCCATCTCCTTCTGGGCGTACCAGACCTCGACATGCTCCACGTACAATCGCACCTCGACCCGCTCGCCAATCAAGCGGCTGGGAACCGAATAAACATTTCGGTCTACATGGACCAAACTCCCCGTATCCACGCGTACCGGGATTCGCTTGCAGCTCTCCCGTCGCCGATCCGGCAGAGGCCGAAGGCCAGGCAACTCTTCGTCCAGCCGCTTGCGACGGCCCGCATTGCGAACCGCCACCAGCTCTTTCAAGAATCGTCCATAGGCTTCACGGCTCTCGAAGTCCCGGTTGCCACGCAATAACAGGGCCTGCTCCACCGCTTCCTTGAAACGCCGATGCGATTGTTCGACATCTCCGTTCTCGTTCGGTTCCCGGGGCTGGATCTTCTCCATCTCCATCCCGTAGTAGCCCAACAGTCCCTTGTACCGCGCGGTGAACTCCTTCATGTCCGATCCGTTGTTGACCGCCAGGCTCATCCGATCCGTGCGGTGTCGTTCGGGCACGCCGCCCAATTCCCACAGGGCGTCTTGAAGTCCTTCGCCGAGGCTCTCGAAACTCTCGGAAAAACAGACCGTCACCGACTCCCAGTTCGAGTACGTCAGCACGAAGTGGTAAAGCAGATGGTCGAACGACTGCCCGCCAATGATCACGGCCAGGCTTTCCATGTGGGTGAAATCCGACGCACACAACCGTCCCGGATGATGCACTTGGCTGAAGAACACCTCCTTCGCCGGGCCGGCCGTCGCTCGCCAACGTTTCACGCCACGCTGAAAGCTGCGCAACTGCGTTTCGTCGAACTTCCCCGGGTATTTGATCTGCAGCGCTCCAAACAGCGTCTTGGCCTCCAGGCCAGGCGCCTCGTGCAGTTGCGCATGCACTTCCGGCCACACCTCGGCAAACAGGTCTGCCCGTGTCCGCCACGAGCGATCCGGCACAACTTCGCTGGGAAGCCGACCCAGCCGCCTATACTTCCTCGCCGTCTTCTCGTCCATGCTCGCCTTGTCTGCCGACTGAACCAGAGTCTTCCCTGACGACAACACCTGCCACAACCGCTTCACCTGCTCATCCGTGACCATTGCAAGTCCCCCTCCTACGGAGACTTGCAACAGTCTATCTGACCAGCCTCAACTGGCCTCAACCGGGAATTCTGAATTGTCGTCAGACCGGAAAAGTAATTGTCGCTATAGATTGCGCTCCGCCTCCGCGAATTCAGCCGACGAATCGAAATGCTTGTAATGCCACGCCCAGCCCTCCGCAACCATTTCAAGGTTGATGTTCCGCCCGTCTAGGAAAATCATGCCGAGGGTTCGGCGGTGCTTGTCGTGCGTTTTCCACTCAACGCGAACCGTCTTGCCGAATATCTTGGCGAAAAGGGCTTGCTTGGCTTTGCTGCCGTAAGCCTGCTTGGACTCGGGCGCGTCAATCGCCAGGAGGCGAATCTTGTGCAGTTCCTTCTTCTCGTCAAGCACCTTGACCGGATCGCCATCGGTCACGCCTACGACCTTGCCCATAATGACCTTCGGCTGGGCTGCCTCGTGCGCGCTGGCAGTTGTGGGCAATAGCAGCAGGACACAGATTAGGGCAAGGCGGTTCATGCCGTGATTCTCCAAAACGCAAGCCCCAAAAGCAAGGGGTAGTTGATCGAAGGTCAAGGAATTGCTATTATTGACGGCGCGATGGTACACGGACGCACGGGTCAAGAGGAAGATGATGTCCAGGAATGGCAAAACGCCTACGGTCGTTGATTTGTTTTGTGGTGCTGGGGGAATGTCGCTTGGGTTCACCCGCGCTGGATTCAAGGTAGTTCACGCAATCGACCACTGGAAGCCCGCCGTTGAAACCTACGGGGCGAACCTCGGTGACCATGTAGTTGAACAGCAAATTGCGGACGGCGTTGAGTTACCCGATTCAACCGTCATTGTTGGCGGTCCGCCCTGCCAGGGCTTCTCATCAGCAGGAAGACGAGAGGAGGACGATAAGCGTAACTCCCTGGTCTCAGTCTTCGCCCGCATCGTCGCCCAGCAAAAGCCCAAGGCGTTCGTATTTGAGAATGTCGAAGGCTTCTTCACTGGTGCGGGCGGGCGATTCGTAGTGGACCTACTTGTACCTCTGCTCGATGCTGGATACCGAATACACCTTCGCAAGGTCAACGCCGCCAATTACGGAGTGCCGCAGCACCGAAAGCGAGTAATCGGCATTGGCGGGTTGGGATGGGACCCGCCGTTTCCCGAACCTACGCATACGGCGCACGGCGCGCCTGGTGCTCATCTTGCCGCACAGGAACTTCCGCTCACTCTGTCGCTTATCGAAGCACTTGAGGGACTTCCGCCGCCCGCCGAATCGGAACCCAGTGCCATTGACGATCATGTAACGAAACCACTTGAGGGATTGGACTTGAAAAGAGCCAAGCACCTAAAGCCTGGACAATGTATGCGGGACTTACCCGAAGCACTCTGGCATGAGAGTTACAAGCGGCGGGCGTTCCGTCGCGTGATGGACGGAACGCCTACGGAATGCAGAGGCGGCGCGCCGTTCGGGCTGCGACGGCTACGGGCGGACCAGCCCTCAAAAGCAATTACAAGCGGAGCGTTGCGGGACTTCCTTCATCCCCACGAGAACCGCCCTTTCACGCTACGCGAAATGCGCGCGCCTGCAAACCTTTCCCGATGATTTCCGTTTTATAGGGTGCAGAGCGGATAGGATAATCCTAATCGGAAACGCCGTACCGCCTCTCTTGGCAGAACACATTGCTAATCAACTGTTAGCAAGCATCGCTACCGCGGAGCAATCCCACTCCTCGGGCAAACTGCTGAGTTTTGTGCCAACACTTTCTACGGGCATGAGTCCTGCACTTGAAGCCGTCGTTCAAACGGTCAAATCGCGTTTCGGCGATTCGACCAGGACCAGGCGGCAAAAGGCATTATGGGATTGATGCAAGCACAGTTCACATTTTCGGACCACGACCAAGACCGAGAGGCGAAAAGCACTATGGCATTGACTCAAGCACAACGGTCCATGATTGAGCGGTGCGGTCCGGGGGAACTAGCGATCAAGGCATCACCCTCACCGATGATATTTGCTGCTACCTCGTCGCAATCATCGCAAGGGACCTAGATGTTCTTAACAGTTTTCAAGAATTGCCACAGAATGTTCCTGGCTTTTTTGACCACGCCGAACTTAGTACGCTGAAGGTGCATGGCTTAAACTTCCTGGCACTTATGGAGAGGCTTGTAGGGCTGAAGCCCGATGCAGATACTTACTTTGCCTGCCTCGCCAGTATGCACAAGCGAAGGCTGAAGTATGAACGCATTCTCCAAACCCAGCCGATTCCAACAATCGAACAGGTTGGACCGCGCGGGCTTTTGCAATACGGCACGCTGAAGGCGAAGGCACTTACCGCGCTGCTGTTTTGGAGGAAATGGTTTTTTGACATTGACAACCGTGCGGGGCAGGAAACTGGCTATCTCTTTGAACCCATCATCGCCAACGCAATCGGCGGTGCGCCGTTCAGTTCAAAGACTAGCCCGATAAAACGAACAAGCGACAAGAAGAAGGGTCGTCAAGCCGATTGCATCCGCGAAAAGCAAGCCTATGAGTTCAAGATTCGGGTAACGATTGCATCCTCTGGGCAAGGACGATGGCAAGAGGAATTGGACTTCCCAGTTGACTGCCAAACGAGCGGCTATATGCCAATTCTGATTGTGCTGGATGCAACTCCAAACCCCAAGTTGGAGCAACTTGAGGCGGCATTCGTAGCGCAAAACGGAGAGGTATACAAGGGAGAAGCCGCGTGGAGGCACCTTGAGGCGGTGGCTGGACCCACTATGGCAATGTTCCTTGAAAAGTATGTACGCACTCCTATTCAGGCGTTACTTAGCGAGGTAACGGAAACCCTGCCAGATTTCAGCGCAAAGATGAGCAACGGCAACATCACGCTTTCGTTGGCTGAAGAGTGCCTTACGATCAAGCGGTCGCCAGACGCGCCAGAGGATATTGCAGAGGAGTTGCCCGAGGACGCGGGAGACCAAATACCAGGACCGTAGAGAGTCACTTGAGAGGATGATTGCACGATGGGCGAGCCTCAGATTTTCAACGATGAGGATACGTGACCGTACATGGGCACCATCAGGGCTTTGGCCGGCGGCGGGCCATTTTGGGGTGTAGGCTTGGACTGGCCGGATAGGTCAAGTTCAGTCACATTTCGGAGTCGAGAGTCATGGTGGGTCGGCAGGACGTTGAGAAGCGGCGGGCGTGGGAGGTGCGGTTCGAGCGGTTTCGGGCGAGTGGGCTTTCGGTCACCCGATTCTGCGAACAAGAACGGATATCGGTATGCACATTCTACTATTGGGCGAAGCGTGTCGGGTCGAAATCGGCTAGGCCGTCCACCTCGACCGCGACTCCGCCGCGGCGGAGTCGCCTGCCCGTGAAGCCCGCAGCCGCAGCAGGCAAGAGTGCGCACGCTGCCGTGGTGCGTTTTTCTTTGAAGGCCGGAGTGGAGGTGTCAGTGCCGGCCGACTGCCTGGAGGCGATTTGTTGTCTCGCCGAGGCACTTCAGCGTGCGCGGCCGGAGTGTTCCGACGCCTTCCACGAAGTCGTCGTGCGTTCGTGACATGAAAGGCGCCCGCGATGTTGCACTCGTCGCTTTTGTCTCCCTCGGGGCAGACCAAGATCTACTTTACGCCAAGCCTGCCGATATGCGCAAGAGCTTTAACGGCCTGCACGCCATCGTGCAGTCCGAGTTCCTACGCGACATCCGCAACGGAGACGTGTTTCTGTTTCTCAACCGCCGCTTGGATCGCATCAAGCTGATCCATTGGGATCGGGATGGCTTGGCGATTTGGATGAAGC
>CAVPPL010000003.1:0-276499 GCA_963707295.1 uncultured Planctomycetia bacterium | reverse complement strand
AAGGATACCAGTTGGAACAGTGACTGTGAGAGCTTCTCTTGAGTGGTTTGGCACATCCGAACCACCGCGAGAGAGCAGCTCATGGCGAACCAACTGGCAATGGATAAAGTACAGTCAATTAAGAGTTTACCTGCGACGGGCATGTCGCAGCGGCGGATCGCGAAGACGCTGGGAATCAGCCGCAAGGCGGTCCGGCATCATTTGGGGCCGCTTCCGCCAAAGGATACCAAAGCGCCCCCCGGCGAAGCGCCCACCGGGTCGTCCGGCGGCGAGAGCAAAAGATACCAAAGCGCCCACCGGGTCCGAGAGTCCGCCGGAGCCTGCCGGCAGGCGATGCCGCAGCCTCTGCGGGGCGTACCGCGAGACATTTTGGCGAAGCTCGAACAGGGCCTGACGGCCCAGCGCATCTTCCAGGATTTGCGGCAGGAGCACGGCTTTCCCGGCAAGTACAGTTCGGTGCGGCGGTTCGTGGAGCAACTGTTGAGCGGAAGGAACTGCCGTTCCGCCGCATTGAGGTCGAGCCGGGCTACGAGATGCAAGTGGACTACGGCACGGGCGCCCGCTGCCAGGCGCCGGACGGGAAGCTGCACAGGACCCACGTCTTTCGCTCGGTGCTGAGCTTTTCGCGAAAGGGCTATAGCGAGGCTGTGCGGCGGCTGACGACCGAGTCATTCATTCGTTCCCTGGAGAATGCGTTTTGGGCCTTGGGGGGAGTTCCCAAGACGGTTGTCTTCGACAATGCCAAGGCCGTGGTCAGCCAGGCCGACTGGTACGATCCGGAACTCAATCCGAAGATCTTGGAGTTCTGCCGGCATTACCAGTTCACGCTGTTGCCCACCCGGCCGCGAACGCCCCGACACAAGGGCAAGGTGGAACGGGGCGTGGCCTACGTGAAGTGCAACGGCCTGCGCGGACGGAGCTTCGAATCGCTGGCCGCCCAGAACGATCACTTGCGCGAGTGGGAACGCACGGTCGCCGATACGCGGATCCACGGCACCACGAAGCAGCACGTGGGCCAGTTGTTCCAACGCGGGGAACGCGCGGCATTGGGGCCGTTGCCGCGGGAGCGGTTCCCTTTCTTTGAGGAGGGGATGCGGCGTGTCAGCCGCGACGGGCACATCGAAATCAAGCGTTCTTTCTACTCGGCGCCGCCGGAATATCTGGGCTGCGAAGTCTGGGTCCGCTGGAACAGCCAGATCGTGCGAATCCTGAATCATCGCTTCGAGCAGATGGCCGTGCATTGCCGCAAGGAGCCGGGCAAGTTCAGCACGCTTAACGAGCATCTGGACGACAAGAAGATCAGCGGCGTGGAGCGGGGAGCGGCCTATTTACTGGGAAAAGTGCGGCTTTTAGGTCCTTTTTCGCTGCGTTGGGCGGAAGCCGCCCTGAGCGAGCACGGCATCCGCGGCATGCCGCATCGTGCAGGGCCTCTTGGCCCTCAGCCGCAACTACGAATCCCCGGCGATCGAGGCCGCCTGCGACGCCGCCTGGCGCAGCCGGGCTTTCCGCTACCGCATCGTGAAGAACCTGCTGAAGCGGCAAACCGCCGCCGCGCAACAGACGCTGGAGTTCATCGAAACCCATCCGGTCATTCGACCGCTGGCGGAGTACCGAGAGTTCATCAAGACCGCGATCCAAGGAGGATGACGATGTACGATCAGTTGTTGACTACGCTAAAGAAACTGCGCCTTTCGGGATTGGCCGACTCGCTGGAGGTCCGCCTGCACGAGGCAGCCGCCACCGGGTTGGGCCATCGAGAGTTCCTGGAACTGCTCTTGCAGGACGAACTCCTGGTCCGCAACAGCCGCCTCTTGAACCGCCGCACGGCCGCCGCCGGCTTCCGCGATACGCGCCGCCTGGAGGACTTCGACTTCGGCTTCAATCCTTCCATCAAGAAGGATCGCGTCTTCGACCTGGCCACGGGCCGCTTCGTCCGCGAGCGCCGCGACGTGCTGCTCGTGGGACCGCCGGGCACCGGCAAGAGCCACTTGGCCCAAGCCTTGGGACTGGCGGCGATCCGCTGCGGCGCGACGGTCTACTATCGTTCGATCTTCGACACCGTGCGCGACTTCCTCCACGACGAGGCCCTGGCCGGCCAGGAGCGGATTCTGCAACGCTACTTGAAGCCGGACCTGTTGATCATCGACGACATGGGCATGAAGCAACTGCCCAAGCGCAGCGGCGAGTATCTGTTCGAGATCGTGCTCCGCCGCCACGAGGTCAAGTCGACGCTGATGACCAGCAATCGGCCCCTGGAGGATTGGGGCAAACTGTTGGGCGACGTGCCCAGCGCCACGGCGATTCTCGACCGGTTTTTACACCATGCGGTGATGATTCAGATCACCGGCAGGAGCTATCGCCTGGCCACCCGCGAAAAACCGCCAAAGGATACCAAAGCGCCCACCGGGTCCCCAGCCGATGATAGGACCGGGAACTGACTCCAAAGGATACCAATTTCACCCTTCCACACAGAAACCGCCTTCCCTGGTACCTTTTGAAGCGCCCACGGGTGGTATCCTTTCAAGCGCCCAATGACATACTCGTAACGCCCTCTGAGGGCCAATTTGTGGCCGTTGTTGTCGGCACGCCGGAAATCAGTGGCGTCGGACCAAGTCGCGCCGAAGCGATCGCCGCCCTAAGGACCGATCTAATGCAGCGCACGAGACAAGGCGAATTGACGTGGATCGATATAGAGCCTACCGGCGTGTCCGCACTTGCCGGCAGTTTCGCAGATGATCCGACGCTACGAGATATCTGTGCGGAAATCTATCGTCAGCGCGACGCCGAGTTGCAAAAATGAAGGCGTTCGACACCGACGTGCTCGTCGAGATTTTGGCGGGCAATCCTGTCTTCGTACAGCGTGCCTCAACTATTTCGCTCGATGAACAGACGGTTCCGGTCGTTGTCGTCGAAGAAATCGTTCGTGCGCAACTGAATTCCATCCGCCAGGCAGAGGCAGGAAAAGGAAAGCTAACGACCTCGCTTGCCTACGGGTTTTTCGCGAGATCGTTCATCGAGCTTCGCCGATTGGCAATTCTGCCGTACAGTGAAAGCGCAAACCAACTCTTCCTCGATTGGCGCAATCGTAAGATTCGTGTCGCCACGCACGATCTGCGAATAGCTGCCATTTGCGTTGATCTAGGCGCAAAGCTTATTTCGCGAAATAGGCGCGACTTTGACCAGATTCCCGGACTTGACGTTGAATACTCGTAGTGGGCCTCGCCTACTTCCCCAATCCTCCAAACCTTCGATCCCGCCCAGCAAAATCCCTTATCGCAGCATGTAACAACGCCTCGTCGAAATTCCGGCCAACACCGGTCCGTCACCCAAATCTCCGCGTAGCTGATCTGCCACAGCAGAAAATTGCTCACCCGCATCTCGCCCGCCGTGCGGATCGAGCAGGTCGGGCTCGGGCATGCCGGCCGTGTACAGGTGTTCTGAGACGGCCTCCTCGTTGATGTCGTCCGGCCGCTAGCTTGCCCGCGCGAACATCTTCCGCCACGCGGCGGCAGGCGTCGACCAGTTCCGCCCGGCCGCCGTAGTTGATCGCCAGGCAAAGCGTCATGCCGGTGTTGCCCGCGCTCATGTTCACGGTGTCGTCCATCTCGCGCAAGCGCGCCGTCGGGGATGCCATCGCGGCGGCCGATGACGCTGACGCGGATGTTCTGCTCCATGATCAGCGTCCGCTCGTCGATCATGTACTGCTCCAGCAACTGCATGAGGAAGTCGATCTCGGCGGCCGGCCGCTTCCAGTTTTCGCTGGAAAGGCAATAGAGCGTGAGCTGCTCGATGCCCAGCCGGGCACACTCTTCGGTTACGCGGCGGACGCTCTCGGCCCCGCGGCGATGCCCCTCGATCCGCGGCAGCCCTTGCCGCCTGCGCCCAGCGGCCGTTGCCGTCCATGATGATGGCGATGTGCCGCGGCATTTTTTCGGGCGGAACGTCGGCCAGCGCTGGAGTCCCGGCTTTAGCCGGCTGCATCCCTGCGACTTTGATTGAGGGCAAAGCGCCATCGCCTCCCTCGCCGCCTAAAGGCGGGACTCCAGCGCCGCTGGCCGCTTCGAGAATTTCAGGTGCTGTGGACATCTCGAGCAAAAATCGTCTGTTGCCGGTCGGGCCCGACGGATACCACCTCCACCGGCCGGCCGACCAATTCGCTGAGCCGGGCGAGATACTGCGCGCGCCCGCGGCGGCAGATCGCCCATCGTCCGGGCCTGGCTGATTTCCGATTGCCAGCCGGGCATCGTCTCGTAAACCGGCACGACCCGCCGCAGGTCGTCCACGTGGTCGGGGAAATCCGTGATTCGCCTGCCGTCCAAGTTCGTAGGCCGTGCAGATCTTCAACTCCGGCAACTCGCTCAGCACGTCCAGCAGCATGACCGCCAGACTGTCCACGCCGCTCAGACGCGCCGTGTAGCGTGCCGCCACCGCGTCGAACCAGCCGCAGCGCCGCGGACGCCGCGTGACCGTGCCATATTCGTTGCCGCGCTCGCGGATGTGCTGGCCGATGGCGTTGTCCTGCTCGGTCGGAAACGGGCCGCCGCCGACCCGCGTGCAATACGCCTTGACGATGCCGATCACCTTGGTGATGTAGCGGCCTGGCACGCCCGAACCGGCCGACACGCCGACGCCCGAACTGTTGCTGCTGGTGACGAACGGGAAAGTGCCGTGATCGATGTCCAAGCAGCGCGCCCTGCGCGCCCTCGAAGAGCATCTTCTTGCCCGCCTCGACGGCGTCCAGCAGATAGGCCGTCGTGTCGGCCACGTAGGGCCGCAGCCGCTCGGCATACTGGCTATACTGCCGGTAGATTTCTTGCGGGTCAAGCTGGATGCTCTCGTCCGGGCAGCCCAGTCCCCGGAGGATTCGCCGCTTGGCCGCTGCGATCTGCTCGATACGGCCGGCGAAGTTGTCGCGGTACATGTCGCCCAGACGAATGGCGTACGAGCGGCCCACTTTGTCGCGATAGCAGGGGCCGATGCCGCGCATCGTCGTGCCGATCGCCTCGCCGCTGGTCGATTCGTTCATCAGGCGATCTTCCTCGAAGTGCCAGGGAAAGATCACGTGCGCCCGCGTCGCTGACCATCAGGTTCTTGCCGACCTGGATGCCGCGGCCGACGAGCGTTCGATCTCCTGCAGCAGGCTGGGCGGATTGATGACCACGCCGCCGCGACGACGCATTGCACCTCCGGCCGGAAGATGCCGCTGGGCACCAGCGAGAGCTTGTACGTCTGCCCGCCGGCCACGACGGTATGCCCGGCGTTGGCCCCGCCCTGGTAGCGGACGACGATATCGTGCTGCTCCGTCAATAGATCGACGATCTTCCCCTTGGCCTCGTCACCCCATTGCAATCCGATAACACACGTAGCCGGCATGAACTCGTCTCGATTTGATTATTGCGAACAATCGCCAGCGGCAGCGCGGCCGACCCAGCAAAACACACCAGTTTAGCGGAGGGCACAAAGCGGCGTCAATCCGTCACCCCTCCTTTGCAGGGAAAGCCTGCGGCTCCAAAAGTGCCTGCAAAAGTCCCTGGCTTGTCCGGGGAAACTTACGTTTTATTCCACAAAAGCGCTCACCCCGAAGCATTTCTTGTATACCATACAGTCATGGCGCGTAAAACAATCTCCGGCGGCACGGTACACGAACTGCCGGCCGACATCAAGAAAATGCTGCTCGCCTCGCCCGAGGTTTTGGCCGAGTGGGAAGACCTCACGCCATTGGCCCGTAACGAGTGGATCTGCTGGACGACGTTCAGTCAAAAAGGCCGAAACTCGTCAAAACCACATCGAGCGGATGCAATCCTCGCTTCTGGCGGGCAAGCGCCGCCCGTGCTGCTGGCCCGGCTGTAAGCACCGTGAAAGAAACGGCCGCGATTAGCTCTGCCCGGTTTCGGATAGAGAGTTGGAGATCATCCGTCCGGCGTGTCGAGCAAGTGCCTCAGCCGCTCGGCCAACTCGGGTTGATACTTAACGGGCCAAGTGAGATCGACGAGTCCGACGTTAATCAGATCGCGCAGGTGAGTCCGGTCCTTGTCGCGGTAGGAAGTCAACTTCATCCGAACCAGCGCCTCAAGCGTCAACACGCGGTACGCCTTGAACGACTGCGATTCATCGACATCCGGCACAGCCGCTACGTATTCTTCGCGCACCTTTTCGCCGCAAAAGATGACGTGAACCGCGTCGCGGAACTTGCCAACGGGGCCATCGAGAAACATGTTGACGCCCGCCGCGTGGCGGTAAACAAACCCTGAACCTTCCAGTGCCGCTCTGGCGCGATCGAAATCGCGTCGTCGCAGGGCCAGGTTGACGTCCTGAGTCGCGCGAACGGCCGCCTCATCAATTTGCTCGATCCAGGCGCCGACGGCGTTTCCGCCGATTACCGCGTAGGGGACTTGCGCAACTTCCAAAGCCGCGGTCGCGCGAAGCAACCGTTCCTTGACTTTCAACACGGCTCGCTCCATTCGTTCGAGAGCCAAGATGCCGTCGTATTCGAACATCGGTCGATTCCTGGTTGGGTAAACGCGGCTCCATTATAGCAGACGGCGGATTTCGAGGGTCACAGGGCCATTCCGATCGTCCAAGGCACGTCGGGGGCTCGAGTCGCGGTCATTCAGTCACAGCAGAACCCTTTTCCGCAATTAGAATTGCCAGTTAGAGCCTGACCCTGCGGCCTCCCCGAGAAGGACGCGCCCTATCGTGACTATCATCCTTCATCGCCTGTATACCTCCAAGAAACGCCAACGGCCTGTTCGACTTTCTCGAACAGGCCGCGGAGTTTATCGTCTTGCGAGACGAGCGTTTTTATCGTAGGAGGCAAACTGCCTCTTGGTTCGGGCTATTTGCAACCGCAGGCCGGAGTGCAGCAAGCCGGGGCGGCGCAGCAGGCCGGGGCCGGAGTGCAAGCCGCGGGGGCCGCACAACAGGCGGGCGCCGCACAGCAGGCCGGGGGCGCAGCAGCTATGGCAGCAGCTTCGCAGTCCGGCCAGCCAGTCGTGGTGGCAACGGTGGCCGCAGCCGCCCTCGCAACCGCACGACGGAGCCGCACAGCAGGCCGGAGCCGGAGCGCAAGCCGCCGGAGCGCAAGCCGCGGGAGCCGCACAGCAGGCCGGGCGGCCAGCAGCTATGGCAGCAGCTACGCAGATCGGCCAACAAGTGGCAGTGGTGACGGCAGCAGCCGCTCTCGCAACCGCACGACGGAGCCGAGCAGCAAGCCGGGGCGGCGCAGCACGCCGGAGCCGGAGCGCAAGCCGCCGGAGCGCAGGGCGCCGGAGCCGGAGCGCAAGCTGCGGGAGCACAAGCCGCGGGGGCCGCACAGCACGCCGGAGCGCAGCAACCGCAGCCGCTATGGCAGCGGTGGCAAGCGCAACGCTCGCGCAGCCGGTCCATCAAGCGGGGACGGCAGCTCTTCGGAGCGCAACCGCAGCCGCTCTCGCAACCGCAAGCCGTGCACAAGCCGCTGGCGCCGGAGCCGCGCAAGCCGCGGGGGCGGCACAGCACGCCGGGGCGGCGCAGCAACCACAGCCGCTATTGCAGCGATGGCAGCAGCTTCGCATCTCGGCCAACAAGTGGCAGCGGTGACGGCAGAAGCCGCTCTCGCAACCACACGACGGAGCCGCACAGCACGCCGGGGCGGGCGAACAAGCGGCCGGGGCAGCGCAGCACGCTGGCGCTGCACAACAGCCCGGAGCACAATCACTGGCCCGAGCAATAGTGGTGGCAAGAGCGCTCAAAGCGATCAGCGCCGCCACCGACAGAATAACACGCTTCATGGAAGTTACTCCTTGTTACATCGACCCAATGGGAAAATTACGCCACCTAGCGTAAATAGGGAATCCGGGTCCGATCTAGCGAAGATATCGACGAAGTGCCGCGCCGTCTTTTAGCTAGACGCCCCACTTCCGCCAAAAGACGCATCTTCCGAGGCCGTTTGTAAAACTCTCTCCGGATTTGACGGTTCTTCAGCCGAAAGCGGCCTTGTGTTTAATATGTTTTTCACGGTAAAAGGCCAGCGGTGACGTATCTTGCGGTCGCGGCATCTAAGCCGTTGGTCCGGTTTCACGCAAGGATCGAGCGAACTCATTGGCATCGACCTGTCAACTTGTAGCGACGAGCAGCTTGCTGCGGAGGCCGCTCGGGAGAGTTCCGACGGTCCCGCGTTCGTTGCGCTGGTGGAACGGTTCCGGCCCCGCGTTTGGCGGATTTGCTTCCGCCTGCTGAACAATGAGCAGGACGCAGCGGATGCCGCCCAAGAGATATTTTTGCGGTTGTTCCTGCATCGTGGCCGATTCGCGGGGCGGTCGAAATACGCCACCTGGGTCCATGCCGTCGCGGTGAAGACATGCCTAGCCATGCGGCGGAGCCGCGGCCGCCGGCAGCGGCACGAAATGGTCTCCGCCGAAGAGGGCTGGGCGGCCCGGCAGCCCGCCCGGCCGACTGTACCCGAGGGCGTTTCCTTGGACCTCTTGGCGATGCTGGAAACGCTTTCCGAAGAGGACCGGGCGATGTTGCTTTTGAAGTACGCCGAAGCATACGAATATGACGAGTTGGCGGAGATTTTCGAGATTTCGCCCTCGGCCTGCAAGATGCGCGTTAGCCGCGCCCGCGATAAGCTCCAAGCCCGATTTCCGAACGCCTGAGTTGGAGTCCCGCCTTTAGGCGGCTGCATAACAATGAAAGACATCCTGGAACAACTTGCCGAGCTTGAAGTCCGCGAGCCGCCAAGCAATTTCGATCGTCAATTGCACGAGCGGGTCAATCGCACGTTGCTCGCGCAGCATTTGATCGACTTTTTCCTCGGCGGCATTTTCTGGAGCAGTTTCCATTTTCTCCGCGCGGCGGTCGGCTGGTTCTTTTTCACCGTCACTGGGCGATATCAAGAGCGCGATAAACGATAACGATGGAATGTGAGCCCCAAAGGGGCGTCCCGTAATCCAGCGAAGGGCGCAGCCCTGGTAACACCGAGCACAAATTATTTGGTTCTTCGGCCCAACGGGCCAACCGTTTCTCCCAATGAGATGAATGATTGGGCCGTTGGCCCGAGGGCCGCACGTTGTTTCGTCGCCGTCTAACCAGGGCTTCGCCCTTCGCTGGGCGAATTGACGCCCCTTCGGGGGCGCACATCGCCAAGTTTCTGCGTTTCCCAGAGTCAGGCAAACACCTCGATTCCCTTGCGCGGCGGCGGCGGGAATTCCTTGCCGCAGGCCGCACAGACATCGCGGTCGCGAGGCACGAGCCGCTCGCATGACGGGCAAGCCTCCCGCACCGGCCAGCGGCGATGGAAGAGATAGCCCACAAAGCCTGGCAGGCCCGTGAGCAAGACGAATACGAACCAAATGCCGGCGCCGGGCTGATAGCACTTCCGATGCCGCCGCCAGCAGTAGAAGGCAAGCGAAATCGAGAGCAGCGATACCAACAGCAGCGGAATTGCAACGAGCGTAAGGCAATTGCGCCAGCGCCACTGAGTAATTCAGTGCGCGTCCATTACTCAATTCTGCATCCGGTGCAGCCACCGTGGCAAAATATGCGAGCAGGGCCGGCGCGGGCGCGAGCAGCGCCGACATCCGCGCCTCGCCCTCTTCGTCCCATCCGTTGGTGATATCCAAAAGGACCGCCTCTCGCCGCAAGACTTTTCCCGAGCCGTCAATCCAGGCGAGGTCATTTTCATATCCTCGATTCGACCCGCGCTCGAAAACTGGACGAGAAGCATTTAATAGCGCTTTTCCATCGGCAAGTTCGTAGATGGTAAAGCCTTGATCGCGAAACTCGTCGGGAATGGGATAAACGGCCTCTTGCTTGCCCGTCGGGTCGAGCACAAGAACTCGATCGGATGTCCGAACGGCCAGATGGTACCGAACGCGGTATTGCGGGGGACCCTTCTGAGTTGTTTTTTCCTTAGCGGCAGTCTCCAATATCCCCACCGAAATCAGATTGGCCGATTCGAAGAGCGTCGTCACCGATCCCTTAGCAAGATCAACCTCCAATAGTTGTCCGTCGGAGATCATTCCTACTTTCCACGTAGGAAGCCCTAGCTCGGGCGAAGTCTGGTCGCCCCAATAGGAGCCGTCCGTATGCACCGAGAACGCGGCGTCGCTTGCCAGCTTGATGCCGTCCATGGGAAACCACTCTTCGACGGGCGGGCGATCCGGGCGAATGCCATTTCGTCCGATGAACCCCGTGCGGCGTTTGCTCGCGCTGTCGTAGCCCTCAAAGTAGCCGCGACCGTCACGATCCCCATTGTCAATGAAGTACCAGAGAACGGGCGGCGTCTGCCAGTTCGAGAAGCGACCGATGCGCGCGTAACCGTGCAGTGGGAACGTTCCCGTGTAGCGAGGTATTGTCAGCGATGCACCGTTCAGCCATTCTTCATCCTGACGGAGAAGCGATACAGCGCTGCCATCCAGTTTGCGGTAGGTCGTGATATCGTTGTAGCCGTTGGCCGTGTACTGATGGAACGTGGTGGATTGAATCAACGGTGTCCCGTCCAAGCGGATCGTCAAAGACTCGTTGACGCCGCGCTCGCGCGGCCGCAGGCTTTGCCAGGTCCCGATGCACCAGCCGAAGACCACTGCAATCACGATCTCGAAACCAAGCGCAAGGATTAGCGCCAGGCCGAGCGGCCGAAGAATCCCCTTTTGTTTCGTCATGGCAGCCTCCTCACGAGAAATCGCGAGTACGTGCGGTAAAGTGAATGAGATCAATCAGGCCGGCGGCGATCACGATAACTGCTGCGAAGCCCAGCAACGGCCAACCCAAGTGATAAAATGGATATATCGTCACGAGGGCGAACGCCGGCGCCGCCGCCAACGGCAGCAGCCGGGTGCCGATCCACCGCGCCGGGCGAACCCCGGTGAGAAACGCCGCTGGGTAGACCAGCGCGATCACACACCACGCAATCCAAGCGTCGGCCGTCATCCACCAATAGAATGGACTGGCATGCGTGCCGGGCGTCGCCGCCCAGGCGGCATAGGTCAAAATAGCCGCCGCGCCAACCAGCAGATACAATCCCCAGCCAACGGCTAACTTGGCGGCGAGCACTCGCCAAAGGCCTGCCGGGCGGTGCAGCAAGAACAACCACGTGCCGCTGCCCGACTCTCCAAGCGACTGTCGCAGCCCCAGACCGATTGCCAACGCGATCGAGACGATGCAAAACAACTGCACGAAGCCGTCGTTGTCGAAAAATGGAATTTCGGCGTCCGTCCGCAGTCCCCCAAAGCCGAAAGATACCGTGTCCCGTGCGGTTCGCCACAACAGACAGTTGCACCGCCAGGCCGACGAGCGCGATCCAGCCCGTCTCACGCAATTCTTTAAGCACCAGCGCTCGGAACATCGGATGTCTCTCCCATGAAAATCGGCAGGCCGCGGCGCGGGCCGCGGGTGTACTCGATGAAGGCGTCTTCCAGGTTCAGTTCGATCACGTCGATCGCCCGCGGGCCGAGCGACTCGGCCAGCGCGGCGATGCTCTTCGCCATAGCCGACGATGATCAGTTCCCGCTTGTGGCCGACCTGCCGGTCGCTGACCACACCCGGGCAGGCGGGGAACTGCGGCGGCTCGCCGTCGAACTCCAACACGACCTTGCGAATCGTCTCCTTGAAATGGTCCGTCGGGCAATCGACCCGCAACACGCCGTCGACCAGCACGCCGATGCGGTCGGCCACGCGCTCCACGTCGCCCAGGATGTGCGAGCTGAAGAGGATCGTCCGCCCGCGGCGCTGGATGATCTGGATCAGCGATTCGAGGAAATCGCGGCGGACGACCGTATCGAGCCCGAGCGTCGGGTCGTCGAGGATCAGCAGCTCCGGATCGGCGGCCACGGCCAGGGCCAGCGAGACCTGCGCCCGCTGGCCGTTGGATAGCCGCCGGAGTTTGGCCCGCGGCGAAAGCTCGAAATGGTCGAGAATCTGCTCCACGAGCGGCCCGTCCCAGCGTGAGATAGAACGCACGAGCGAAGCGCACCGCCTCGCCGACCGTCATCCAGCGGTAAAGCGGATGCCCCTCGGCCAGATAGGCGATCTTCGCTCGCGTTTCGGGCCGCAGGTTCATGGCATCCTCGCCGAATACCTCCGCCCGGCCGTAGTCGGGATGGACCATGCCCAGCAGCATCTTGATGGCGGTCGATTTGCCCGGCCCCGTTGCGGCCCAGCAAGCCGTAGACCGAGCCTTGCGGCACGCGGAGGTCCAACGTATCGACCGCGCGGCGGCGGCCGTAATACTTCGTCAGGCGGTGCGTCACGATCATGTCGGGCATCGTCGCTTCCCCTTTAATGACACCATTGAAACTCCTTTACCCGCTGCGTCACCAGCCCGATGACCTCGTCGGCCGGAAAGCCAAGTGAACCGCCTCGGTGAGAAAATGGTCCAGCAACTCCTCGAGCCGCTCCTTGCGGACCTTCCGGGTCAGTTCCTCCTTGGGCCGGGCGACGAAAACGCCCAGCCCAGGCCGCGTGTGAATGACCCCTTCCCGCTCCAACTCCGTGTAGACCCGGGCCACCGTGTTGGGATTGATCACCAGCGTCCGCGAGAGGTCGCGCACGGAGGGAAGGCGGTCCTCGGGCTGGACCCGCCCACGGGCGACCGCCTCGCGAAGCTGGCGGGTCAATTGCCGGTAGATCGGCAGGCGGCTGGTGGGATCGATCTGGAACTCCATGCGGCCCTCGCTAACTGTACTATGAATCCTAGTACAGTTGACGACCCGCGTCAAGCGGTTTGTTCGCGGAATTTGAAGCTCGCGGCTGAGAACCGGCCGTTTGCCAGCCGCGACAGAAGTTCAAAGGCCCTCGAATACAATATAATGACCAACGCCGACCGAGATCCGGCGGCAACCGGCTATCGCCGCGGAACCCATCCATCGGAATATGACCACGTTGCCCCCATCCCGGTTTTTCCCTCCGGCCGAGAGCGTGACGCGGAAGGCGTGGTCGGTTTTGGTGGAAAACTGTCGCCGGACTGGCTGCTTGACGCCTACCAGCACGGCATTTTCCCCTGGCCGACCGGCGACCCGACCTTGCCCGTGCCGTGGTGCTCGCCCGACCCTAGGGCGATTATCGAATGGGATGGCTTCCACGTACCCCGCCGTCTGGGGCAAACCTGCCGTAGCGGCAAGTTTCGGGTAACCTTTGACACCGATTTTGCCGGGGTCATTCGCGGCTGCGCGACTTCCGGCAAGCGACGCGGCCAGACGTGGCTCACTGCCCCAATAGTTCGTTCGTACACTCGGCTATTTGAGTTGGGGCACTGCCACAGCGTCGAAGTCTGGCACGAGGACGAATTGGCAGGCGGCTGCTACGGGCTTGCGATCTGCGGGCTGTTCGCCGCGGAATCGATGTTTTATCGAGTTCGCGACGCCTCCAAGGTTGCTCTCGTGCATCTAGTGGAACGACTGCGGAGCCGCGGTTACGTTCTGATGGATATCCAGCAATTGACGAGGCATACGGCTCAATTCGGAGCGATCGAGGTCCCGCGTGCCGAGTATCTTCGTCGCCTGTGCGAGGCCCTGCGGGTCACCGCGACCTTTAGCGACCGCCCGGAGGAGACCTTGCAAGTTCGTTCGTAGTACCGGCTTTAGCCGGCATTCCGCCTAAAGGCGGTCCTACGAGCGTGGGTGCATTCCCGTTATTGCTGCCTCGTCAGGCCGCGTGCGTGAGTCGGCCGGAGCCGGCAGCGCGGCGGTGTTTTCGCGGGCGTAGCCAGTTGTTCTTCCAGCGGTCGTCCTCACTCAATTGAGCCGCGCGCAATTGCAGCATCGCTTCGGCGCCGCCTTCCAACCAGAATTTCTCGCTGCCTTTCACGCGGCGGTTGATTTGCTTGATCGACGACTCGACGGGGGCGCTGCTGATGGGCAAGCCCAAGCGGCGGTACTCGGGATAGTTCATTCGCTCGCGGTTGTTGGTCACATAAGTCAGCGTCTCGGCAACGGTCAGCTTTCTGGCCGCCGCGGTCGGGCCCTTCTTCGCCAACTCCGCGGCCGCGGCGCGGAGGCTCGACAGCAACAAGCCGACCTTGCCCGACCACGCCCAGCGGAGCCATTGTTCGTACGTCTTCCAGCTCCGTGCCGCGTCGCCGCCGCGATACGCGTGGGCCGCCTCGTAAAGGTATGCCAGCAGATGAAGGAAATCCAAGATGGCGATGAACCCCGCAGGCAGAAGATGCATCTCGTAGATCGACCAGTTGTACGCCTGGCCGTCGCAGACGCAGCCCTTGCGTTTCGCTCGGTCCAATCCGCGACGATGCACTTCCGCCGCTACCTGCCAGCCGAATACGTCGCTGTTCTCCATCGTGGCCACGACCGTCCTGACCCGTGCCAGCATTCGCTTCCTCCGACGGGCGGATTTCTTTCCTTTCTTCCTCTTCTTCGACGATCGCCTTGCCTTGCGGTCCTCATTGCTCCGTTCCACGGCAGGCCGGCTGCGACGCTTGATTTCCGACGCCAAACGGGCCGCTTCCGTGGGTTCCAGGAATTTCGACGGCGGCTCCGGCTTGGGGTCCGCCTCTGCCACCTTCGTCTCCAGCGTCAAACAACACGCCACCTTCGACTCGCGCCAACTTGCCTCGCTGACGCCCCGGCCGCTCTCCTCGGCACGCGTCTGCAAACGACCGCCGTCGAGCATCACTGCCGCCGCTCCACGCGGCGGCTCCTTGTAAGTTCGTTCCAGTTTGGCCTGGCGAAATCTCTCGACATTTTCGTCGCGGACTTCGGCCCATTCGTCACCAATCCGCTCGCTCAACCGCTGAAGGTGCGTCGCACTTATCTTTACGCTCAACAATTCCTGCAAGTCATCGCTTGCCTCAGCGAACGACGACGACTTGCTCGCCTGGCGAACCGCTTTCGCCAGCACCATCGGGCTGAAACCTTCCGTTCCCAAACGCAACCGAACGTCTAACGGAAAAAAAAATGACCCGGCATTTCGCACACCGCCAACGCTGGCGGTGCATGCAAATGTCACCCGCAAGCGTGGTCATGGTCCGCGTGGGCAACTTGTCGCCCTTCCGCTCCGCCGGCGTTCCGGGCTGACCACACTTCGGGCAGCATGTCGTGGAAGCCTGCGCCGGCTGCGCTGCGGCATCCAAGCTCACGTGCTCTTCCAAAAGAAAGGCCGCGAGTTCCCTGCCGATCAGCACTGCCATAGTCTCCCGCTCCGTGAGCGTCACTAATTCCTCCTGGCTCTTACCCTCAAACATCCGTCGATATGCGGTTTCCGTCCGTTGCAACCATCGCTCGTGAAGAGTCCCTTTGCCTTCCATGGCAATCCTCCGTGTTGTGCCGGTTTTTAAATCAAACGCCGCCCCAGTCTAACGTAAAAACGCCGGCGCAGGAACGGGAATGCACCCTACGAGCGTGGAGACCTTGCAAACCGCTGGCCAATAGAGTACCAATAGAAGTCTGTCGAAAAGGAAATCGGTTATGAGTGACGACGCCGCAACCGCGGAACCATCGCCGCCGGGCTCGCGGAAAAAGATATTGCTTGTGGACGACGATCGCGAGATTGTCGAATCGATGCGCATCGCCCTGGACGCCTCGGGCTTTGAGACGCTCGTCGCCCGCGACGGCAACCAGGGGCTTGCGATGGTCGAGCGCGAGGACCCGGACCTGGTGATCCTCGACATGATGATGCCCAAGCGGAGCGGTTTCCTGGTGCTGGAAAAGCTCCGCCGCACCCGCCCGGTGCCGATGCGGGTGATCATGATTACGGCCAACGAGGGCAGCCGCCACAAGGCGTATGCCGAAATGCTCGGCGTAGACGACTACATCCGCAAGCCGTTCGCTATGGACCGGCTGCTGGACAGCGTGACGCGGCTGCTGGCGTAGGACCGTAGAAGCGGCATCTTGCCGCTTGCGAAATGCGGCTGGAAGCCGCATCTACTACTTCCCCTTCGCCTTCAGCGTTGGCTTCAAGATGATCGTCACTGGCGTCTCCGCTGGCGGCATGGCGTCGGTATTGGCCTCGAAAAGGCGGCTCTCGATCGCACCGCCGCTGAGAATCGGCAGATCGAGCATCGCAATGGGATTGTTGAGCACGCAGATGAAATCGCCGCTGTCTCCCAAGTAGTGCTCGTGGCCCTCCTCGTCCTTCACAAACCGGCTGCCGGCGAAGACCCAATTCACCGCCGGCGATTTCTTCGTCTTCATGTCGCGAATCCAAGTGCGGGCGTCGGATGATTGCGTTTTGCCGTTTTTGTCCTTCCAGCGGACTTCGATGGCGACCTCGTCGCCCGTTGCAAGGGTCGTCTTTTCATCCTTGTAGTAGGCGGGATGCCCGGGCTTGGCGCCGAGCAGCAACAAGGCAGTGTGAATTTGCTGAAAGACGGGCATTTCGTCCTTGTCGTGCCGTCGGCCGTCGATTACCAACACCGACTCGTAGGCTCTTTCCTTCGAGGTCACGAGGAACTCCAGCCCGTAACCCGCTTTGCATGTTTCGCCCACGAGCACGACCTGTTTGTTTTTCGGATCCAACCAAGCGGCAAACTTGCCCAACTGCTTCAGGTCCTTGACGTTGTTGACCAGCGGCGGCCCGAGATCGCGGGGCTTGACTTCGGCCGTGGAGTCATCGGCCCGAAGAGGGGAGAGATATCCGACCAGTGCGGCGAACAGCATGAAACGAAATGTTTTACGTGGCAATTTCATGTCGGGCGACCTTTCGTTAGAATGTGACGTTTCACGTCGGACTTTAACATAGACGATTTCGCGCGAGTTGTCCAATCCAGGGTTTTGCACGATGCACATGATTCCTCCGGCAAAGCAGTCCCGCCGCAACATCGATCCGCTTGATGGCCCGCGGCTCCTGGCAGACGAATTCTGGGGCGGCGATGCGCCTCGGGATCTGATCCGGCAACGGGCGCAAGACTGGGTAAAGTCGATCGAGATGCCGGTAGCATCGGTAGATATGGCGATGGAGGCCATCGCCTGGGCACAAGGGGTGACGCTGCTCGCGAAAATCCTCGATCCGGCCGAATACCAAGCATTGTGCGAACTGCTTTGCCGCGCGGCCACCGAGGCCGACTCGAGCATCCTGCCGGACCGGCCATTGCTCCACCAGTTGCTCGTCGGGGAACTTGCCCTGACGCTCGCCGCGCGGTTGCCAAGTGACAAATCACGCCGCCGCATAGAGAAGGCGGGCAGGGCGGCGGTAGTACTCGGCTTGGGCCAGATTCTCAATAATCAAGGCGTACCGGCGGCCGAGCATTTCCATCTCATCTTTCCGCTGCTGGCATGTTGGACGCGTTGCAGGCGCTGGCCAAGGACGCGGCCGGCGGACCGTGGGGACCGCGCGCCGAGAAGCAATTTGATCGCTTCGTCCGCAATGTAGTGCGGATCGCGCGGCCCGACGGCCTGCCGCCATTGACGGCAAGCGATCAGTTCGACAACCTGCGGCAAGCTGCTCCTAGCGGCAACAGAGCTTTCCACGGATGCTGCCAACCGTCAAATTGCCTCCATCGCGCTACCGCCTGCTGCCCGGAAGTCGTCGTCTAAGCCGAAGAAAAACGCCGATCCGCCGCCCGCTTCGCTCCATTGCGAAGAAAGTGCCCTGGCGGTCCTACGCCGCGGTTGGAATCGCGATGATGAACGGCTAGTGGCGCGGTTTGCACGGCAATCGTGCGAAATCGAGTTGGTCGCTTCCGGAAAACTTGCCATTTCGGGCGATTGGCAATTCAGCCTTTCGCGGCAAGGGCAGCCGCTGGAGCCCGTTTCCGACTGGGAATCGATCTGCTGGCACAGCGACGCGGACGTTGACTACCTCGAACTACAGATTGAACTTGCTGAAAACGTTATCTTGCAACGGCATCTGGTGCTCGCCCGCGAAGACCGGCTCTTGCTGCTCGCGGACGCCGTGCTTGGCTCGGATATCGGCGGCTTGGAGTACTGCGGAATCCTGCCGCTTGCCGAGGGAGTCGAGTTCCGACCAGCGGCCGAGACCCGGGAAGGGCTGCTGGTCAGGGGCGCTCGTAGTCGTAGGGTGCGTGGAGCACGGAATGACAGCGACGGTGCGTTACGCGAAGCCGTCCAACGACAGATTGAACGTAAAAATCAGATTGACGATCCGTGCGCAACGCACCACTCGTCAACGGCTTCGCTTCACGCACCCTACACGCTTGCTCAGATCTTGCCACTCGCCTTGCCGGAATGGCGATCGGACGCCCGCATTGGCCAGCTTATCGGCACCGCCCGCGGGCTGGAACTCCACCAGGAGACCGAAGGGCGGCGGCTCTTCGCTCCGCTGCTCATCGACCTCGATCGTGCCCGCTTTCGCCGCCGCTTGACATGGCGGCCGCTCACGGTCGCCGCCTCCCTCGTGCCGGTTCCGGCCGAGCACGCCGTCGGCTATCGCGCGGCCGTTGGGAAAGAGCAATGGCTCATCTATTGATCGCTCGGCCCGATCGCAAATCGAACGCTGCTGGGCCACAATCTTTCTACGGAGACCCTCTTAGCAAGATTTGCCGCCGACGGGGAAGTCACGCCGATCATCGAAATCGAGTGAATCTGCGGCTGTGAGAGAATCATTGGTCGAATTGGTGGCACGTAGTTGAGCTTGCGTTTCGACCTTCAGGAATTCCCCTAACAGATCCGCGTACTCCGCGAAATCCGCGGTTTTTGATCCAGATTGCCACTGTTTTAATTGGTTCGCAATCGCTGCCTGGCGGCACACGACTCGCCCTCCTTGCCGCATCTCGCCGCCGGCGCAATAATTTGTGCGAGTTGTGCTGCCGTGGGCGGCACGCATTTCGATTTTGATTGAAGGAGAACGATTATGACCCAGCCAATTCCAGACGGGTTCCACACGGTTACCCCGACCTTCATGTTCAAGGATACTCGCAAGGCCATTGAGTTCTATAAGAAGGCGTTCGGCGCTACCGAGATGTTCTGCATGCCGGGCCCCGATGGCAAGGGAGTCATGCATGCGAGATCATGATCGGCGATTCGCCCGTCATGATGGGCGATGAGCATCCCCATTGCAAGAGCGCCGAATCGCTTGGCGATTCCCCGATCGGCATGTATCTGTATGTGAAGGATGTCGATGCGGCATTCAAGAAAGCCCTGGCCGCGGGTGGCGCCGTGCGGATGCCCGTGCAGGACATGTTCTGGGGCGATCGCATGGGCGCCTTTAAGGACCCGTTCGGCTATTCATGGACGCTGGCCACGCATATCGGGGACCCCTCGCAGGAAGAAATGGCCCGCGGCGCCGAGACCATGTTTGCCGGTGCGGGTAAATAAGAGCGAATCCAGCTCTCCCCTCTCCCTTTGGGAGAGGGGCAGGGGTTGAGGGCCTTGGCCGGAATTCTGAGTGTACTGATGTTATCTAAATATAACTGCCCTCACCCTAGCCCTCTCCCGGAGGGAGAGGGACTTTTTGGCAAAGGTTCTCCACATGGCAACACCGCCGGAAGTTCTCTATCAGGCCAAGCGTTTCCGCGTGGAGCGCGTGACCCACGAGTCGTCCGACGGTACGCGCCATGCAAAAGATATCGTCCGCCATCCCGGAGCGGTGACCATTATTCCGCTCCTGGATGACGGGCGGATCTGTTTCGTCGAGAACTACCGCGTGGCTGTGCAGGAACGGCTCGTGGAACTGCCGGCCGGCACCTTGGAACCGCCCGAAGAGCCCGGCAAGACGGCCCTCCGCGAGTTGGCCGAGGAGACCGGCTACCGCGCGGCCCATCTTGAGCACTTGACCACTCTCTCGATGTCGCCGGGCATCCTCGACGAGAAGATGTACGTCTACGCTGCAGCCGGCCTGGTCGCCGGCGAGATGGCCCTCGAAGCGGGCGAGGACATCCGCGTCGTGCGACACACGTGGGACGAGGCGCTCGCGATGGTTCGCGACGGGCGAATTCGCGACGCGAAGAGCGTGGCGGCACTGCTTTACTACGACAGCTTCCGCAGAGGCAAGCAATGACATGCGGCTCGAAAGGGGTCGGAACCGTTTTCACTCGGCTCGAAAGGCGTCAGAACTGTTTTCACTCATAAATAGTTCCGACCCCTTTTGTCGTTTGACCCCTTTTGTCGTTCGATGTTTATTCTCGACACCGATCATCTGGTCATCATTCAACAACAAAGCCAGCCAGAGTTCGCGAGACTCGCCGAACGAAGAAAAAAGTGGTCGGAACTGTTTTCAGTCGTTGGACTCCGCCCGGCGCCGGGCCGGAGGCGCGGAAGGGTTGCTCGCGCAGCCGCGCGGTAGTCGCCAAACGTTCCCGGCCCCAGCGCAGGGCCGTTGGAGCAGGAGGCTGCGACGCGAATCGAAAAGCCGGTCATGCCGTCCTTTTTCGTCGCCAGACGAGAGCAACGAGGGCCATGCCGCCGAGCCCGCAAAGACCGATGATCGAGGTCGGCTCCGGGACGGAGACCAGGGCAATCGTCACCTCTCCGTAGCCGGAGTTGTTGCCCGCAATCTCGGTAGCATTCGTGAAGGATGGATCGAGGTACGAGCCACCTCCGCCGCCACCGCCTTCGTAGTAGCCACCCCCGCCGCCGCCGCCCGAATAGCCGCCGCCGCCGCCGCCGCCATAGACACCTCCTCCTCCGCCGCCGCCGAAGCCCCCGTTGCCACCGAAGTAGTAATTGGCGTAACTCCCGCCGAGGCCACCTGGAAAGGTTGTGCGAGTTCCGCCTCCTTGGCCGGAATAGGAATACCAGAAATCGCCGCTGGTAGACCAACCGCCGCCACCGCCGCCGGAGTAAGAGTAATACCCGCCCTGGCCGCCCTGGCCGCCTATGCCGGGGTTACCGCCGCTGTAGTAGTACCCGTAGTCAGATGCCGCCTGACCGGAACTGCCCTGCTGTCCAGGGCCCCCGAAATAACCGCCAACCCCGCCCCCGCCACCGCCGCCCGCAACGGCCAGAGGCTGGGACGCGCTAGGATCATAGACGAAGCTGCCGCCACCGCCGCCGCCACCGCCGAAATAACCGTATCCGGTCGCGCCCTGGCCACCCACCACAATGTCCAAGACCGTGCCGGCCGCCAGCGAGACATCACCTGACATATAAGCGCCGTACCCACCCGAATAGTAGGAACCGGAGTAGTAGGCCCGTCCGCCTTGGTGCACCCGCCACCGTGAACTGGTAGGTTCCCGTTGTAGGAACGGTATACGTCTGGACGTTTCCCGTGTAATAGAAAGGATCGGCATGGGCATTCGGCACCACCGCCAAACCGAAAAGAATCGCGGAAACGACAAGATACGTTCGCATGTTTATTCCTATATTAAAAATTCACCTGCCGGAGCATGTACCCTGCATAAGTGGAATGATAGTCAAGAAAAGAACCGCGTCAAGCAATTTGCGCAGTTTTGCGCATAGTCGCAACATGTCGGCATGACCGCGCAGTATTTTGGGGGTGCCGAAATTGCCTGCACCGCCGACCGGCCGATCGGCCGCGGAACCGGCCAGACGGGCATCTCCTCCGATAAGATCGACATCCACGGGAACTCGTGACGCAACTCGTCATGGAGGACGGATGGATCGGCGCCGCCATTCGGCCGCGGAGGACGGAGGCAGCGCACGCGGCGATCAATCGCTAAACCTTTCAGAAGGAAATTTTGGGAAGGTCAGAACTGTTTTCACTCATCGATCGTTCCGGGCTGGCGCCGGGGTCAGGCTTGCACATTCCACTTTCTCGGTCGTGCCATAAGGAGCCGTAAGCGTCAAGTGCCGTAAGGGGAAACCGAGGCTTTCGACTTTCAACATCGAAAGAAAATGTCAGTCAGCCCCGAACGGCAGCCCCGGCTATTCTAGGAGCCTCCCCGGGCGCACCGTTAAGATTCTATACCGCCTGCCGGAGCGCGAACAACAGGTTCTCGCCACATTCATCGCGGTTTGCGGTGGCCAGAAATCTTTCTGCCCGGCGATTTTCGGGCCGCGCAGCCGACGAAATCTCCGCCCGACGCCGAACTCCTTATATGGCAATGACTTACGTCGACGCCGCCGCTCCGCTCCACCCGCGCGTGGAGGAAATGCGCGAACTTGAAACGGCGGCGCAAGTCCGCCGCCGGCAACGCTTTAGCGATGTTTTGTATCGCCATGTCCTTACAAGTGTTGACACATAATAAGAACTGTGGTATACTGAGCGGACAAAGTGAATGATGGTCAGTGGGCAGTGAGCAGCGACCCGACGGATGAGATTTCACGCAAAGACGCGAAGCTCGCAAAGCATAAAATGGAATAGACAGAAAGATGGTGGCAGAACAATGCTCGCAATTCACCGGTCCGCACCCTTATGTTTCTGTCTTTATGTTTCTGTCAGCTCCCTTGCCAGCGTAGTCGCGAGCTGCCAGCTTTTGCCCCCCTCCAATTGCCCAGCCAATGAAAATACTAATGTCCAGAAGACGTAATCCTACTCGCATGCTACCCGGCTTCTACTCCATTCGTATTCGGCTCCTGCTGTGATCCTACTCGGGTTGTACTTGGGTTCTACTCCCCAAAACCCCAGAGAAAACAGGCAATTCATGAGTTTTGGAAAACGAGAAGAAAACCAACGGCCGGAAAGGTCATTTATAGAATACTGGTAACACTACTTATCACCACTAAACGATAATATGAGTGGATAGCTGCGAGCCGTGGGTCTTCGCTGCGCTCGACATCACCCCACGCGAGATCGATGAATCGGATTAGCGTTGATTAGTGGTAATTAGTGTTCCCTCCCATGAATGAAACCATGAAATCACGTAAAGTGTGCCAAAACGTGCCAAATTCCGCCACACACGCGGTTTTCCCGCGGAAAATCGCGTATTCGGCGGGGCTGCGAAAGTGCCAAACGACGCCAAATCGGTGCAAAACAGCGTCAAACGAGTGCCAAAAGTGCCAAATCTGGCACTGGCGGCGAAAAGTAAAGAGAAAAAGGGAGAAAACAGACAGAGTTGCAGGCCGTTTCAGAATTTGCGGCTCGCCGTGACTGGCTCAAATCCCAAAGCCGGCGGCTTGCAGCTTCGAGTTCGTGCTGTTGAAGCTGTTGGCGGTGCTTTGACCGACGGCGGCGACCGCCCCGATGACGGCGATCAGGATCAGTGCGAGCATGACCGCGTACTCGACCGATGTGGCGGCCGAAGAATCGCTCAGGAATTGGCGGATGCGGTTCATGTTGTTGCTCGCATAAACGTAAAAAGACGACGGGTCTACTGAATCCTACGTTGCCGTAAACCCTTGTCAAATAAGCAACTAGCGCAATGCGGCAGATGGCGGAATTGGCCCCGCTCGGGCGTCCGCTTGTGACGGATTTGCCGAAGGCGCTAGGGCGCGGTGGGGCCGGCCGCTTCAACATCGGCGGGCAGCCTGGCGGTACTAGCGCCGGGTGACTCCGAGTCCGTCAGCGGCGCATGACATTCGACGACGCGGCTGTTGGCTGGCACTGCGTCGCTCGGGCCGGAAAACACAACCTGACCGCGTACCAATCCCGAAATGGAAATAGCCATGTCGTCAATGACTTCCGTGCTCCGGTCGCGGCGCTGCCAGTGCGCAAAATCGGTCCGTGGAGAGAGCACGGAACCTTGCCCGGTCCATTTGAAGCCGCGGAGCGATGGTGCGGGAGGTTGTTCGCAAGCAATGAGCAACAAGGGCCGATTGTCGCGCGGGGCAAGCACACAGCCCGCGGCATTGATGCTGATTTCGCCGGTTGCCGACTCGGCGAGACCGGCCGGACAATCGAACTCGACGAGCGATTCCGCATCGCGGAGCGTCACTTGCGCGAGGCCGATCCGCAAGGGTTCGTCGGCGGCCGGAAAGCGCTCCAATTGCACGAACGGGCCGGGCCCAAGGTGGAGCACGTTTACCGCGTCCAAGGCGATTGCGCCGCGGCAACTAGATTCAATGCCGGCGGCGACGCGGCGAAAAACACAGTCGCGCAAGCGGACGCGGCCCGAAGGCAGCATAGCGGCTGCGCTTGGCTCGCCTTGCGTCCAACGGATCGCCGCGCTAAGTTCCGCCGCGCCGCTAGCGGTCTGGAAGGAGCAGTCAACAAATGTACATTCCGTGCAGGAAAGGCGAATGAGTGCAGCGTTTCCTTGCTTGCTGTCGGCATCCCTTATGGGCCGAGCGTCAGCTACAAAATCAATGTGCTCGAATGTCAAGCGGTCCGCGGTCACGGCCAATCCCTGCGTCGGCGCCACGATGCGCGTCCGCCCGGCTTGCGGCCGCACCATTTGGCCGGGCCGAAGCTTCAACTCATCCATCGCGACGCTTAGGCTCGGCGGCAAGCGAAGCTCGTCGCGCGTACTGATAGGCTCGTTATATGAAGTCTGTATTACGGGCGACTTTCGCGGTCCGGAGTCTGCAATCAGTTCGAACGCCGGTTTGCGCGGATCGTTGGACGGGCTTTTTGCAGCGAATGTCCCAGTTTTCGCAGGCGACAAAGCCCGTACCACGGTCTGCCGCCGATTGGCGGCAACCCACAAGGGCCAGGCGATGGCTATCGACGCAAGCAAAACCAGGGCGGCAGCAGTCAGTAAATGCGGATGTTTCTTTTTGGCCTGGCGCGTTTCGCCAGCAGCCAAGGGGCGTGCGGCTGGCCAACGTCGCGAAGGCAGCGGTTGATCGTTTGGCGACCTCCGCGGCTAGTCGGACCAAGCTGTTCCGCAAGCGCAGCCATCGAATCCGGCCGCTGGCGAGGGTCCTTTCTCAGGCAAGCGTCGAGCACGTCGCCAAGCTGCTTAGGAACGTCGGAGGCCCAATGCCGGAAATCCTCGATCGCGGCCGATTGCGCCGCGCGGAGCCTCGCCAGCGAGTCTCCGCCGCCTGCGCGCAGGCCGCCCACAGAGCATCTGCCACCACACGCACCCGCAGGCGAACATGTCACTGGCAATAGTCGGCTGCGTTCCACGGGAAACCCGTTCCGGCGCGAGTGTGCTGCATGCTTCCGGCGCTAATTCGCCATGTGCAATCCCTTCGTGCGGACGAATGATCGCACGAACGCCCGGTTGGGGCAGGCAGACGCCACCGTCGGGCAAGAGCAGGACGTTTTCCGCCCGGATGTCGCCGTGGACCAGACCGACCGACTCCATCGCAGCCAGTTGCTCGGCCATCGCTCTGCCGATTTCCAGAGCGGCCTCCGGCGGAAAGCGGCCGTGGTGCAGCATCCAATCTGCGAGCGACGTACCTTCAACCCAAGGCGAGGCGGCCCAGAGTCGCGAACCGTTCATCTCGGCGGACATCACCAACCCGAACAAACTCGGCAAACGTAGCGCAAGCTCAATGAGACTATTGAATTGCGATTGCAGCCGATCGATTGGCGGCGTCGGCGCTGCTGTCGTCAGCAAGCGAATCGATTCTCGCGACTCGACGTCCTGTGCCCTGAAAACGGTTGCATAGCCACATTCCTGAACGACATGACACAAAACATAGCGCCCGTGCGCAATGATTCGGCCTCGGCCCGCCATGATTTCAGCGGCCTGAAACTGCGTCAACATACGCTCATGCCGGAGAGCGTCTATCCATACCGACTCGAAGCGAGGCAGATCGCCGGCCAAACGACGAACCGCCGGCTCAATGGCTTGAAAGTTACACTCGTTCGCCAAGCCCAGCGATTCGAACAATTTGACGAGTTGCGGTGGCGGTTGTTCGCGCATGGCCCAATCCTTGGCGTTTGCGACTTACAATTGGATGACCCGCGATCACTCTTTTCCTTTGAAGCCGATCTTCTCGCGGACCGCTTCCGGAAGGCGCTCCAGGATGCGGCTGTGTTCGGCCAACACGCGGAGAATCGCGGTCATGTCCTGTTCGATCCGCGCAAATCGTTCCGCCGAGGAACGTTCCAAATCGGCCATCCGGCTAAGGAACGCTGCCTGCGTCTGCACGAACGCGGCCTGAGTCTGTGTGAGCGTGGCCTGATTCTGTACGACGCAGCCTGACTCTGCGTGAGCGTAGCCTGATTCTGTACGAGCCAGCCTGACTCTGAATGAGATTCGCGGTCGCCTCTTCGAGACGATCCGCGCCGTTGGAGGTTGTCGTTTTCCGCGCCATAACTGCGTCCAGTCGCACGAACCGTGCATTATTCCGTTATCCCGCAAAGTCGGGGCGAAAGGATTTGAACCTTCGACTTCCTGGTCCCAAACCAGGCGCCTAGCCAGACTGCGCCACGCCCCGTGCGATATTCATACCGCAAACACGTTATCATAACAAAAATGCTGCTCGGCGGCAACCGCCTACTACCCGGCCTGCGCCGTCGGGCAGCCTGGCCCCCTCCGCAGATATGGCGGCGGACCTGGTCGAATTCCTCGTGGCTGCCAAAGGCAATTACGAGTTTGCCACGGCCGCGGGCGTCGTGGCTGATCTTCACTTTAACGCCCAAGGCACTGCGGAACTCCTGCTCCAAGGCCGCGATATTGTCGGACGTTCGCCGCTGCGGTCGGCCGGAGGCAGCGTCCTCACCGCCGCTGTCCTCGTCCGATGCGATCGCCTCTTGCACAAGAACTTCGATCTGCCGGACATTAAGCCCCTCTTTTTGTATCCGATCGCAAAAGGCAAGCTGCTCGCGCTCGTCACCCAACGGAAGGAGGGCCCTTGCGTGGCCGGGCGTGATTTTTCCGCGACGCAAAGCATCCTGAACGGCAGCAGGGAGTTCCAACAAGCGGATCAGATTGGAGATTGTCGAACGATCAAGTTTCAGCCGGCTGGCAAGCTCCTCTTGCGTGCCGCCGTACTGGTCGAGATACCGATGGAACGACGCGGCCTTCTCCAATGCGCTGAGGTCTTTTCGCTGCAGGTTCTCCACGATTGCAAGTTCGGCTGTCTGGCGTTCGTCGGCCTCGACAACGGTAACCGGCACGTCGGTCCATCCGGCCAGGCGAGCCGCCCGCAGCCGACGCTCGCCGGCGATGAGTTGATATCCGCCCTGCCACGGCCGCACGACGACCGGTTGGAGCAGGCCGTGTGTGCGAATGCTGTCCGCGAGTCGCTGAAGTTCGTCGGCATCGAACTCCTGTCGAGGCTGATGTGGGTTGTGCTTCAAGCTGTCGATGTCAAGCCGAATCGGCCCCGTGTTGGGTTCCGCTTCAGCGGCAACTGTGTTCGCGCGTTGGCCGGCCAGCGGTTGTTCGCCACCAGTGTCGTTCAATGGGCGAATCGGTATTGTTGCCGGCCCAGCACCTTGATCTCCAGGCGGCGCACCAGTTTGTCCCGGTGGCGCGGCACTGTTCCAGCCGGGCAGTTGTCCAAGCAGGGCTTCAAGTCCACGTCCAAGTCGTTTTTCCTTAGTCACGATCCAAAACCTCCATGCAAAGTTCTATGTACGCCCGTGTGCCTCGCGATCGAGGTGCGTAGTCAATCACTGAGAGGCCGTGGCTCGGCGCTTCCGAGACGGCCACGTCACGCGGTACGACGGTCGAAAAGACAATTTCTCCAAAAAAATCCCTTACCTCGTTTTCTACTTCGCGGGTCAGCTCCAGGCGCGGGGTCGTACATGGTCAGCACGATTCCGCCAAAACGAAGCGTGTGGCCGGCCTGCTTCAAGATTTGGCCAATGGTCGAAATCATCAGCGTTAAACCCTCCATCGCGAAGAACTCGCATTGGATCGGCATTAGCACCTCGTCCGAACTGGCCAGGGCCGTCCGGGTCAATGGCCCGAGCGACGGGGGACAATCGATCAGCACGTAATCGTATGTGGCGAAACCCCGAGTGAGGTGCTCGCGGAGCCGCGCGGCCTGTTCATCGTTGTCACTAGTCAATGCCTCGACATCGCGAAAGGTGCGGCTGCCCGGGAGCAAATCCAGGCCGGCAACTCCCGTAGCGCAGACCCCTTGGCGGACCGAGGTGCCGGAGACGAGCGGATGACTGTTCACCGGCTGGCGGCCCAGCCCGGTTGTGGCATTGCACTGCGGATCAAGGTCAACCAACAAAGTCTGGCAGCCGGCCTTGGCAGTAGCGACTGCCAGATTCATGGCAGTTGTCGTCTTGCCGACGCCACCTTTTTGGTTTGCCACACACAATGAACGACCCATACCGCCTCCGTGGCCGGATTGTAACCACGGACCGGATAAGCCGGGAATGGCAATTTGCCCGCTTTGGAGTGCGACGGCTTGCCGCCGCTTTCCAAAATGGCCGGAACCTTAGCAATGGTATCTAAACCGATAGACTTGCCACGCGCCTTGAAAAGCGAAAGCAAGCTTTCGCACTCCAAAGTCCTTAAGTTTCACGTGGAACACCCAGTTTCCGCATCCGGAAGACTTGCCGCAGACGGTGTTTCACGTGAAACCGCGACACTATTCCAACCGATTGATCACCAAGCCGCTCAAAAGCTTGGGATAGAAGTAGGTGCTCTTCGCCGGCATCCGCTCGCCCGTCAGGCTGATGGAGCGGATATGCTTCACGGTCGCCGGCATGACAAGTGCCGCCAGGGGAAACTCGCCACTCTTCAGGCCATCCACGACTTCCTGGACCAGATGCACGTATCGCGGTTTGGGAAAATCCTTGCCGCTGAGAAGGTCCTCGATCAGCAAGCGATGCAGCAGGGCGACCCCCAATTCCCGCCATACCTCGGTATGTTCCTTAGCCACCTCGGCCATCCGCGCCCGGCCGGCGTCCGTCAATTCGGCCAGTGTCCAGCGTTGATCTTTCTGGGTGTACAGGCCAATCGCACCCTGATCTCCACCTGTTTCAATGTCTTCCCAGAGGTTGTTCGCCTGGTCAGGGCCTTGGCCAGCCGGCCGCAATGCGAAGCAAGGCGACAATCGGGCCGACAAATCCTCGCTGGAAATCGCCGGCAATCCGCGGAACAATCGATGGGTCGGCATCACGATCAGCCCCGGATCTTCCATGCCCACAAACATCATCAGCACGAAGTTGGCGGGATGGTCGGGCCCAAGGAAACCCGACTCATAAATGTGCCGGCGATACTCACATGCCGTCTCATAGCGATGGTGACCGTCAGCGATGAAAACCGGCTTGGGTCCGATAACCGCCGACACGGCGGCGATCGTGCTGACGTCGGTTACCGCCCAAACGCGGCTGACTACACCCAAGTGATCGGTCGCTACCACCGGCGTCAGTTTTGCCGCGGCCTTATCCAAAATGTTCTGGGCTTCGTTGACTGGATCGGGATAGAGCCCAAAAATCTGGCTAAGATTGCACTTCGTCGTGGTCATCAGCATGAGCCGATCTACCTTCGGACCGGGCAGAGTTTCCTCGTGCGGAAACACCTTGCCCTCGCCAAATGGAGACAGTCTTGCCCGCGCCATGAAACCGCGGCGATTATGCGTAACACCATCGGCCGTGAACTCCTGGTGATAAACGTAGATAGCCGGATCGGGATCGGTGTAGAAAACGCCCTCAGATTGCCATTCTCGCAAAAAGCGCGCGGCGCGTGTATAGCGGTTCTTTACCTCGTCGTCATCTCCCGGCTCGATCTTGTTGAGGATCAAGCGAATGACATTGTACGGGCTCTTCCGGTAAAGCTCGTCCTGAAGCTCCGGGCCGATTACGTCGTAGGGCGGTGCGATGACGTCGCTCAGGGAGCCGACTTTGCCAAGATTGTAACGAACTGCACGAAAAGCTTGTATTTCAGCCATAGATTGCTTATGGGATTCGGTGAGCGATGCCAACTTCGCGGTTTTTTTGAATGCACAAAGTTTCCGCGGTGGAAGGGCGAATGTCAAGCGGTGGTGGCCGATTTGGTGGGCGGTATAATGCGACTTCCTCAAGAATCAGCTTTTACCATGCTTGATCCATTCGCATCGAATTCGCCGAAGGTTTCCGCGGCGTTGGAACATGTCGCACGAATCGTGTCCATGTGTCGCGTGCGGGCCGAGGAGATCGCCAGGACGGCCCACGCCGCGCCGATTCGTCGCGTAGGGATCATAGGCGCCGGGATCATGGGCGCCGCCATCGCGCGGGAGCATGTCGCGCGTGGAATACCGGTCGTTCTATTGGACACCGATTCAGCGTCGCTACAGGCGCGGAGAAGTCGTTTTCGACGTTTGATTCGGCCCTCATTCGATTCACTTTATCCCCTACAGACATTGAAGGCTGTGATTTAGTGCTGGAATCCATTGTCGAAAAACGGGCGGCGAAGCAATCGCTTTATCAGCAACTAGCGCTACAGGTGGCCCCAGGCCAAGTATTTGTCACAAATACCAGCACAATACCGATTGCCCGTCTTGCATCGGTTCTCGAAGCGCCTGCTCGATTTGGAGGGATGCACTTCTGCCATCCAGTACGCTTGCGTCCGCTTGTCGAGATCATTCCGGGAATGGCTACCGGTGCCGACACGGTTGCAACGATTGCCGCACACGCCCTGTCTCTCGGCAGGCTGCCGCTGATCGTTGCCGACGGCCCCGGCTTTGTCGTCAATCGCCTGCTCATGGCGTATCTGAACGCGGCTCTCGAACTGCTCGTAACTGGAGTTGCGCCGGGTCGAATTGACGCTGGTATGCGCGAGTTCGGCATGCCAATGGGGCCGCTACGTCAGCTCGACGAAATCGGTTTGGACACGGCACTGCAAAGCGGCATGGTGCTCTCCGAAATCGCTGAGCATTGATCGGGTGGAACCGAGCTGTTGGTCGCGCTCGTCAAGTCTAAGCAACTCGGAGTGAAAACTGGGGCCGGCATCTATCGTTACCCGAGCGGCTCCGCGAACCCATCCCTAGAGGGATTTAGTCCTGTAGTCGATAGCCTGTTAAGCGCAGCGACCAAGCAACTGACGGCCAAATCGATCGGCTTGCGGTTACTTGCCGCGATGGTCGCCGAAGCGCATCGCCTGATTCACGAGGGGAAAGCGGATGCTTGGCAAATCGACGTGGCAACGATCTTCGGTCTTGGATTTCCCTGTTGGAGGGGTGGATTACTTTGGTGGTCAAAGGAGGTTTCAGTGCGTTGACTTCCGTGCCGACTATCGTTGAATCAGCTTCTCAGCCGCGCCGAATTGCGGTATGCTACCAAGTAAGGGCAAGCGGGGCGCAGGAGAGACATCGCGCCGTGCGCTTCAAGCTCTCGTAACTGTAAGGTGGGTACTATGAATATCAAATGCGCAAGTCGTCAAGTTTCCGTGACGGCGCCGACGTCGCGGAAAGCGCCGGGAACCGGCTTCACGCTCGTCGAGTTGCTGGTGGTCATTGCCATCATCGGCATCCTCGTTGGCTTATTG
Organism: uncultured Planctomycetia bacterium; assembly: GCA_963707295.1. Taxonomy (GTDB): domain Bacteria; phylum Planctomycetota; class Planctomycetia; order Pirellulales; family Thermoguttaceae; genus JANXQG01. Next base: position 245,445 of record CAVPPL010000003.1, on the reverse strand, counting down.
GTGCCCGCAGTGCAGTCGGCAGTGGAAAGCGGACGGCGAGCTTCTTGCGTCAATAATATGAAGCAGATCGGGCTGGCCACAACCCAATATGAAACGAGCCAGCGGCAATATCCGACGAACTGGGGCGTAGTCAATTCGGTCGGAAATCCGACCAGTGGCGTCGGCGCTTCGTCGCAGGGCGTAAGTTGGCTGACCCTGATCTTGCCGTACATGGATAGTCGGACGCTCTACGATCAGATAGCCATCAGTCAGCCAATGAGTTCTTCCGGCACCCTAAATGGGGTTCCGTACAATAACTTGACTGCGAGCCAGACGGTGATAAAAACGTTCAGTTGTCCTTCGGATCCTCAAACCGGCCCTATTGCCAGTTCGGCATTCGGGAACGGAAGCTTTGGACCAACAAACTACAAGGCTTGTGCGGGCATGAATTGGGCTGGCGCCACGGGTGCCGCAGTCTCGTGGGCGGCGACGTCAGGGACGAAAGGCCGCAACTCATACCCGTCGGTGGCGCTGTCGATCGCCCAAGATGGGATCGACCACGGCAACGGAGTCATTTGCCGCGGCGGCGGCACTCTTAGCGGCACGGTTCCTACCAACGGCGCGCTTCCGACCCTTACTGCAAACAACACCCCAGCACCGTTAACGACGCAGAACGTTGACATTCGCGACGGTGCCAGCAAGACTTTCCTCGCCGGCGAGTGCGTTCCGGCTTGGTGCCCGTGGTCACTGTGGATGTGGTTCGATGGTTCCACGGCTACGTGCGGCATACCAATGAACTATTTCCGCTACTTAAGCCCCCCAGATCCATTGGCTAACGCCGGAAACTGGAAGTACTCGTATTCATTCATGAGCAAACATGTGCATGGATGCAACTTCGCGGCATGTGACGCGAGCGTTCACTTCGTAAGCGAGGAGATCGACATGAATGTCTATAAGGCCTTGGCTACCATCGACGGCGGCGAGGCGACGGTGAATTCAGCCAGCAACCCTGGCACAACGCTTCCGGTCGAAATGCCTTGACGGAACGTTTTTATGGCCAAATTCGCCGTCATCCTGCCGGCCGCCGGCCGCAGCAGCCGCTTCAAGGACGAATATTATAAGAAGCCCTACGCGCCCCTAGCGGGCAAGGCCGTGTGGCTTCATTCGGCCGAGCGCTTTTTGCAGCGCGACGACGTTTCCCAAGTCCTTGTCGTCGTTGCTCCCGAGGACCGCGAGAACTTCAACTTCAAGTTTGGCTCCAATGTGGCGATCTTGGGAATCGACGTCGTGCCCGGCGGGGCTGAACGATCCGACTCGGTGGCTGCCGCTCTGGCGCGAGTAAAGCCGGACGCCGAATACATTTGTGTGCATGACGCGGCTCGCCCATGCCTCGCGGAGGCATGGATTGATAACGTATTTCGCGCCGCAGCGAAGACCGGGGCAGCGATCCTAGCAATCCCTGTTTCAGCGACGCTCAAGCGCGTCAGCGGCGACCGCACGATCCAGGAAACGGTCCCCCGCGACGGTCTTTGGGAAGCGCAAACGCCGCAGGTCTTTCGCCGCGAATTGCTCCTGGAGGCACACGCACGCCGCGATGGCTTTGCCGCCACGGACGACGCCCAACTGGTCGAGCGCATTGGTCACGCGGTTACGGTCGTTCCCGGTTCGTTGATCAATGTGAAGATCACCACGAAGGAAGATCTGCGGCTCGCCGAGCACGCATTGAAAGCGCTGCCGAAACCGAAGCTCTTCGGCCCGGCGCACCCGTTCGCCGAAGACAATATTTGGCGGTAGATCGGTAGGGTGGGACAAGCGAGCCTAAGCGAGTGCCGGCCCACCACAATCGGCAATCAATTCGCGTTATGGTGGGCCGGCGCTCGCTTGACTCGCTGGTCCCACCCTACGGTTGAACCCAGAAAACTGAAAACTCCCGTCATGCCCGACATTTACGATGAACTCCGCTGGCGCGAACTGCTCCACCAGTGTACCGACCCCGTCAATCTTCAGGCCTTGCTGAACGAGCGGCCGCGCACGGTCTATGTCGGCTTTGATCCCACGGCCGACAGCATGCACGTCGGCAACCTTGTGGCCGTGATGATGCTGCGCCGCTTTCAACAGGCCGGGCACCGGCCGATCGCCCTGGTCGGCGGCGCGACGGGCATGATCGGCGATCCCAGCGGCAAGAGCGAAGAGCGGAACTTGTTGAACGTCGAAGTCCTCCGCCACAACGTCGCGTGCCTGGAGAAGCAATTGCGCCGCTTCCTTGCATTCGACGGCGTTCCTAACGCCGCGCAAATGGCCAACAACTTCGATTGGATGGGCCGCTTCGGCTACATCGAGTTCCTCCGCGACATTGGCAAGCATTTTCCCGTCAACGTGATGTTGGCCAAGGACTCGGTCAAATCGCGGCTCGAACGGACCGACTCGGGATTGAGCTATACCGAGTTCAGCTACATGCTCTTGCAAGCCTACGATTTCGTCCATCTCCACGATCAATTTGGCTGCGAACTGCAGGCCGGCGGCAGCGATCAATGGGGCAATATCACGGCCGGGATCGATCTCGCCCGACGGATGCGCGGCGTGCAGCTACAAGGCGTTACTTGCCCGCTGCTGACGAAATCCGACGGCACAAGATGGGCAAAACCGAGTCGGGGGCGCTATGGCTTTCTGCCGAGCGAACCAGTCCCTACGCGTTCTACCAGTACTGGATCAATACGCAGGATGCCGACGTGGGCAAGTGCCTGCGCTACTTCAGCGATCTCGGCCAGGCCGAGATCGAGCAAATCGAGAATCAACACGCTGCCGACCCCGGCAAGCGAATCGCACAAAAACAGCTTGCCGCCGACCTTACGCGGCTGGTCCACGGCGATGAAGCTGTTACCGCGGTGCTGCGAGCAACCGAAATGATTTTCGGCGCGGAAATACATGACCTTTCCGATCGCCAACTTGCCGAGGTTTTTTCAGAGGTGCCGTCCAAGGAGATTCCACGGTCGTCTCTGGACGGCGAAGGTTTGCCTTTGGTGGACGGGCTATGCGCGGTCGGGCTGGCAAAGAGCAAGGGCGAGGCCCGCCGCGCGATTGGCGAAGGAGGGGCCTATGTCAACAACCGCCGCATTTCCGACATCGAGGCTCGGCTTTCGCCCGCCGACCTGGCCGGCGAATCGATTATCGTGCTCCGCAAAGGCAAAAAGAACTACGCGCTGCTGCGATGCGTAGGATAGGACGGAGAAGTACAAAGTACTCAGTACTCAGTACTTGGAGTTCAAACGTCCGCGTCGTCAGCCAAGGCCGGCGCACTTCACAAGTCGCGATCCTATGTCCAAAGTGCTCCGCTACTCGCTGACCGCTGCCGCAGTCCTGTTCCTGCTCGCGGGCACCGTGCTTTTCGCGCTCTACCGAGCCGTGCAACAAGTGCCAAGTTTCTATTCCGATGAGATGGCGCGATGCGCCTTCGACGCAGGAGAAGGACAGCGACCACATGCTCCAACAGGCCACGACGTTTTATTCCGATTTGCAACACACCTGCCGCTGGCAACAGACCTTCGAGGCTAAGACGGTTAACGCGTGGCTGGCGGTCGATTTGCCGCGGAACTTCCCCGATTCGCTACCGCCGGGAATTAGCGACCCGCGTATCCGCATAACGCCGGAGGGGATAACGCTCGCTTGTCACCTCGATCGTTTCGGTCTGCATGGCGTCATCTCGCTCAAAGTGAGCGCCCTCGTCGAATCGGCCGACGTGATCAGCCTGCGAATCCACAAAGCCCGCCTGGGTGCAATTCCCTGGTCGCTTGATCCGATCCTCAAGGCCATCGCCAAGGTGGCGCGACAATCGAATGCCCGTATCCAGTGGCGGCAGATCGACGGCGATCCAGTGGCCCTGATCACACTCGCGTCCGCTAGTTCCGGGCGAGGCTGCGTCGTTCACATCGACACGATTAAACTAAGCGATGGCGAACTAGTAGTGGCGGGTGCGACGGAAGCGGCGAAGTAGATCTACTGAATTAGCGATACTTGCACTCCGTCCTGAAGGATCTTGGCGATCGCCGTTTGCAGGTCGCTTACTACCGTGCTCGAGTTGCCGTTGATGATCTTGTAGCTGGGCATGTTGTCGGTCACGTTGCCGGTCGTCTGCATCTGATTCAACGTGCTGATGGCCGTGGAATTGATCTGCGGGCCGAAGGCCAGGCAATGCAGCAGAAACGGCCGGGTTGAAGTGCTGAAACCGTTGGCGGTGTCCTGGGCCGCCAGTTGCGTGACGATGCTCTGGACTTGATTTACGACCGTCGGGTCGCTGTCCCCGTAGCCATTCACATTGGAGGGAAAGTCGCTTAGCGACGGCGTCGTGCTGTTGTAGCGGACCTTGTAGTACGATTGGTACGATCCATTGTTCTGAAACGTGGCCGAAGCGGTCGTGTTCGGGCAGCCGTCGGTCTCGAAAATGACGATCTTCTGCGCCCTCGTCGGCCGTTGCCGCCCGCATCGCCGCTGGGCTGGCCGGGATTGAAGCTTTGCAGCGACGAGTTCCCGCTGAACTGGTTGTAGGCCAGCATCAGTCCCATTGCATAACAAGTGCCGCCCATCGCCCGCGGCACTTCGAGGTTGCTCGCGTCGTACGGCGTCACGGTCGCGGACGAATTGCCGAGGGTCGCGGGCGGGTACCAAAGGCACTCGTTCAGATTCGTGAAGTTCTGGCCCAGCGCGACGCGCGCGCGATTGAAGCGCCATGCGCTGGTGTCGTTGGCGCCGGTCAGCGGCGTGCTGAACATGATCACCGAGTAGTAATCGTTGGGATGGTTATTCTTAGCGTCGTTCAGCGCGGCGCCGATGCCCAGCTTGCACTCGTACATGGGCGACTCGTGGCACGTGCCCGGCCACCAGCAATAGCGCGAGGCGTCATTGCCGTAACCGGTGTACCAGAGGTTGTAGTTGCCCAGGAAATCGACCATCGTCATCGGCCCGAACCAGAAGCTGGTGAGTGGCCGCTGCGGGTTGTCACCGTAGTGCATGTAGGGCTTGGGATTGCCGGAGAGGCTGCTGAGCGCGGTGATTTTCACGGTGCCCCAGGAAAAGTCGCTGCCGTAGCCCGTGTTGCCCGTGTTGCCGTTGTTGATGATGACGTAGGAGCTTGAACTGACTTGCATCACGCCCAGCACGTAGTCAATGTAATCTTTCCAGAACCGCTGGTTGAGATCGGTGGGCGGCCAAACCGAAGTGTCAATCGTGCTGGGAATGGAACTGTAGTAGACGATCCGGCCCGACTGCATTTGCGAAGGGAAGACGCTCGGCCCGACGTTCTTGATGAAGTTCAGGATGGCCGCGTAGTCGATGGAGTAGCCGCTGCTGCTGGGCACCTTGAAGTTTCCGCTGCTGTCCCAAAGCAGCGAATTGTCCGCCTTGGACGTAGGGAAATTGAAGTAGACGGTGCGCCAGTCGTTGGTGGGATCGGGCGGCCAAAGGTAGAACGTCTTGCCCCAATAGCCCGGACCTTGCGTATAGCCTTGGAAGGCGGTACCGGACGTCATGCTGTAGCCCTTATAACCCTGGGTCTCGAAGGTTGCGTCGTAAGTTGAATTCGTGGGGCTGCCGATGTTGAGCACCTGGGCGACTGTCTGGGCATAGGACGCGCCTGCGCCTTTGTTGGTCTTGGGTGGAACGTCGCCGCCAGGCGTGCTGGTGTAGTCCGCGGAGGCCGAGACAAATGCCGGCGAACCAATAGAGTTCACATAGAAATCATTGACGACCGCTGGGCGGCCGTCGGAACGTCGCGGCGGTGATGTTTGCGTTGCCATAGGGCGAGGAAGCGTTGCTTGCGGGCATGCCCGTCGAACTGCTGCCGGCGGAGTAATGGCCGAACGTCGGCACAGCCGTGTCTTGATTATTGCACGAGCGATTGCCGTAATAGGGCGTGCCGAGCAGGCTCGCGAAACGCATCGAGCCCGAGTAATCGAGAATGAAGCAAACGTCGCGGGCGCAGTGCGCGGCGGTGGCCGTCGCTTGAAAGTTTGGCAGCGTAAAATTGAAAATCTTGCCGAAGCCGAGGCTGCCGGTTACATTGGCGGTGACAATCGCCTGAACCATGTTCCAATTGCCGGAACTGCCCGGAAAGTTCCCCTCGAATTGCTGCGTGGAGGAGTTGTAGTTGTCAGCGCCCGATATTGAGCGTAAGCTGCGGAGTGCTCAACGACGAGCCAAGGACGTTGTTATTGGTCAGCGCATTCTGAGCGGCGGGCGCTACTCCGGAGTAATTATTGTTGTTCGAAGTATCGCCATTGATCGCCCGGCAGCCGGCCAGCGCGCTAGCGTCGGCCGCGTCGCGCAATTGTGTCTGCGCAGGTCAACATGCCAACGTCGATGGCAAAGGCCATAAAACCGACGAGCGGAACCAACGCCACGATGAAAAGCACCGCCACGGCGCCGCGGCGTGCGCAGCGTCTTTCATGACGGGCGCCGGCAAGTGAGCACCGCATCGCTCAACGTGGACCTTGTGTCCACTAAAACGGTGTTCCGCACAAGTCGAATGGCATTTTACGTAGTTCTTCATGGTTAATTTCCCTCGCTGCGGCGGACGGCCATGAACGTCGGTGTATACGTCGAAGGCAGTTTCAGAAAGGTGGAAGGCACAAAGGTGAATGTCCCGGTAAGCTTGACGCACACATAGCTTCCCGGAGTGGCGTAGGTGAAAAGCCCCGGGTTGTTGCCCGCGCTGTCGGCCACCGCATTGCCGTTAGCGTCCGACAGGAAGACGCTAATCGTCGGATTGGCCAACTGTTGCGAACCGATCGTTGAATTGACGATGTTCGTTACGTCGCTAGAGCCGTTGTTGTAGGTTGTGCCGCTGAGTACGATCGGCGATGTGTGTTTGCAGGCGTACGCCGCCCCCGCGGAAACCGCGTTGCTGCACTGGTGGATCATGAGGAAGTAGCGACCGTAGTCGACAAGGCCCATGATGAACAGCAAGACGACTGGCAAGACGAGGGCCATTTCGACCATCGCCACGCCGCGGTGGCGATGGTGCTTCTGCACCCGCCGGAATGTTTTTGTGGGTATCATGTTCGATGAGATGAGTTGCGCTTTCAGTACGGCAATTGCGTGTTCACCACGACCAGCGCGTCGTTGGCCGAAAGCCAATCGACCGTTTCCTGCAACTGTGTCACCCCCGAAAGCGACGAGGTGAAGAGCAGCAGGCTATTAAACGGCGCGCCGGACGGTATCGTCACAGTTACGCGGAAGTGGTCCAGCGGCAGGGCGTTGCCCGGGTCCGTCCAGGTGTCCGTGCTCAGGTTCGTTACGCTGATGACTGCCCCGTTGACGGCCGTGGCAGGCATGCCCGACGACGACAAGTAGTTCTGTATGGCAGTCTGCACCATGGCCACGGTGACTGTGGAGCCGTTGTTGACGCCGCCGGCTGCGACGCGTGCGCCCTCGCGGGCGGCGTCCTTGAGGATCCGCGACATCTGCGCGATCCGGCCGACCTCCCACATGCCCATCATCATGGCTACGATCACGGGCAGGCAAACCGCGGCTTCGACCGCCACCGCGCCGCGCCGCCATTCGGGGTTCCGTCGCCGCTTAGCGGCGCTGCGGCGGTGCGCAACACATTTTGCATCAACAGTGATGGGCGTTGCAAACATGATTTAGCAGCCCTTGAGCGATGAGATGGGTGCGGGCTTCCTCTACGACAACTCTAGGTTATTTTTCCCGGCTGTGCGGAAGGCGGCAGCCCATTGGCGTTTGGCAGCCAGTTGCCGGCGCATTGCGACCAGTCGGTACAATGCGAATGTTCCGCTCGTTCGGAACAATTTGCCAAAAAGAGAATGTCGATGCTAGCGATGGAGGCCGTTTCGGCGAGGCCAGCAGAGCCCGTCCGCAAAGAAGTCTTGACGCCGATTCACATTACCATGCTGAGAATCGCCTGCTAAGGTATGTCAGGCAGCGACTTGCGCATCGCGACGGTCTGCGAGCCGTCTCGATGCGCTAAAGGATCTCTTGTTGGTGCCGCGGGAGAAAAGTCACCCACATCGGCTCCAATCAAAGATAAGCCGATCCGGTCATAAGCTTCTCCCAAATTGGGCTACCGCCTGCCTTGGACAACTCGCAGTACAGCTTCACGATTCGCCGCAGACCACGGCCGACGATGGCTCTGACGGTTCTTGCGCGACGCAAGGCCGCGCCACCAGCGGCGAGAGCCGTGCCTACACCCCAGATAACGGCACCAACTGGCTCGGGAACTGCCGGGCTGCCACCGTGGGTTGATGTACTTACCAGAACAATTTGGTCCTGGGCTCCGTAGCCGTTATGAGTCAGGAAAAACGCGTTCAAGTCGGTCGGAGCCCAACTGCTGGAATATGAGCCGCTGACATCAGCGGTTGCCAACAGGGTCGGAATCAACGTGTTAGCGGCATTGAGTTGAGCCGTCGTATAACCGCCAGTTCCAGTAATCTGTGCTGAGGTATAGCCCTCACTCTCCCAGAGAGCAACCTGAACTGCACCGGCATCTGCGGCGTTTTGAGTGATTAGATTGTTGGACCAGAGATCAAAGATATAGACCCCGGACAGGTTATTGAATTTGTTACCCGAAGAGTTTGCCGTACCACCCGTAGCGGGGGTGAACATCTGGCCGATGGTGTAGTTAGTGCCGTTGGAAATGTTCTGTTGCAGCTCCACGCAAAAAGTCTGGAAGGTAGTTCCAACTGGAGACGACGCCGGCGAGGGTACCACGGAATATATATCCCAGTTAAAGGCCCCACCGTATCCCTCAGAAAGCCCGGTCGCCTGACCGTTGAACGTCACGATGTCGCCGGTTTGGAGGGTAACTGCCGCTTGGGCTGAAAGTGTTGCGGAAAGAACAAACACTACCGCTAACGCTACTGACCGTTTCATAAAGTGCTCCAAGTTCAGGTTGCTTCTAACTCTCCCACCCAAACGGCCGGTTGCTTATTTCGACACGGAATGGGAACTACTTCTTTTTGTCGGACGCCTATTATCCGCCGCAGACCAATGGTTCCTGACAGTTATAATCTAACCTCGGGTCGAAATTGCCGGCTGTGCCAGAATACGATCGCAAGCTGAGCCTCGATGTGCGTTACTCTAAGATACGGAAACATCGGCCCATTGAGCGAAACTGTCGCTATTGCCGCTTTCTGAATTGCAGACAGGACGGTCCCAGAACACGGAACTAAATGGCAAAGGTTGCGGGCGTTGGCTGGCGATCATTCAGCAGATCGATTGACGGGCGGCACTTTTGCCGATGCCCGCACGAGTGCCGTCAGCTCCTTGGACATGTCCTGCCCAAAACCGGCGCGAAGTACAACCAAATCAAATTCAACCGTCGCGGCACCGCGGTGCTTTCTCAGATTTGCGGAACTTGCGGCATGTGCAAAATCCCCCGCGACGGCTAGGCGACCGTTTCCAGCTCTTTACCGCGATTTTCGCCGTTGTGGGCGAATCCGGCCGGATCTTCCGCCGAGCGTTGCTTCCGCAAAGTCTCGACTGCCCTGTTCAGTTCATCCGCCATTTCCTCCCAGAAATCGCCCTTGCGGAATGCAACACGCGAAAACTGCTTTCCATCGGCTATATCCCGCAATGCGCGCCGCAGCAGCTTTACGGGACCGACAAAGCGGTTGCTGAGCTGAAACGAATCAAGGACGAATAGCGGCAAAAGGAGCGTCAGCGACAAGAACATGGCTACGACCACGCGGCAAATCGTCGGCCATTGCTCGTGCGACGGCGTGAACATGCCTAACGCCAGGAACTGCAGCGCGAGGAGCGTCATCGCGGCCACGGTGAAAGCCAACCAGTGGATTACCGCTTGCCGCACGATGGCCCACTGAACGCCGGGGTCCACGAGAACAGTTTTTCGTTTGTTCTTCATTGCCATGTTTTCTGTCTCCCACATGCCCTTAACAAAATCGGCCTGGCAGGAGTCGAGTCCCTGCCGGCGCACTATCACGCTTTTACGAGCCTAGTTCGTAAAGCGGCCGTTTCCAAGCCGAAATTGCTGTCGCGAGACCTGCGAAAATCTCCGGCCGGTCGGAAAGGTTGCCATAACCGCGCGAAGCCGAACAAGACAGCCGAGCGGAAGTATCCAGCACGCGACGAACTGAGTTGAAAGTACCGTCGAATGCCCTGCCGGCGTATTGGGCAATCGCGCCGACAATTGATTCGCCGCAAGTCGGTTCAAACGCTGCCCGCGCCTACCGCTTCCAAGTCTTCATCGGGCGCAGGCTCCGCCACGCGGTTGTCGCTCGGACCCTGGACCCGATCACGAAGAGCGTTAAAATCCGTTGCGAGATCTTGCCAGTAGTCGCCGTTGCGAAAACGCAATGGCTCGACGTCCTCGCCCCGGCTCAATTCCTGCATAGCCCTCCGGAATCGCAGCATCGGACCGGCGAAACGATGGCTCAACCGCACCATGTCGATCACGGCCAAGGGCAGGAAGCCTACCGTGCCGAACAGGCGCATTCGATAAAATGCCGCCATGTCGTCGGCAATATGCTCGCCGCCGGTAGCAGCCTTGAAGCCGAACAGCAGCACGGCCGTGGTGAACTGGCAACCTAGCCAGTACAGCACAATGCGGGCCACGATCGTCCCCTGCAGTTTGTAATCGACGAACACGCGCTTGCGAAGGGTTTTCGGTGTTGACGGAGAACCAACACGGCCAGAAGTGGAGCGCGATAACATAAGCAAAACTCCCGAGGCGTAGTGGGGCGTATATCGTAAACCTAGTTCAAGCGGCCTTCCGGCAGACCGAATTTCAAGGGCCGGTCCCGGAAAGCGAATAAACGAAGGTGGAAAAACAACGACCATGCCAGCTACGCTATTTGAATACTCCGCGTGTCAGCCGCGATATGACAACCGCCATCGTCCGGTTTGGCAGGGCATTAAACGCAACTCGATCGTGCCCGCGAGTTTCTCGCCGCAAAGCAGAACGACAATCTCGTTAGAGGTCCACGTCCCAATGCTGAACGTGCCGCTTTCCCAGCGCCAACCGTACCGCGATTGCGCGATACTGGCCCTTCGTAGTCGAGATAGACCAGGCGATGGTCGGGCAGCGCGTCACATTCGATCTCATCCCCAGCCGCCGGAATCTTCGGCAGCGCCAGGTCTTCAGCACGTCGCCGGCTTCCAGGAGAAAGTCGTAGTGCAAGCCGCGAGGACTATCGTGGATCAAGATGGCAAATCGCGACATGGTGATAACCGAATGCAAGGTGGGGCAAGCTCGCTTCAAACGAGCGCAGGCCCACCGTGAACAAAACTGACGCTCGATTAAGGTGGGCCGTGCTCACAAGTTCGCTTGTCCCACCCTACGATGTTTTGCCGCCGAGCAGCTCAATCAACCGCGGCACAAACCGCACCGCGGCCCGCGAGCGGTGGCTCAGGTGCGATTTCACTAGCGCGCTGAGGTCGCCGAAGCTGCGGTGATATTCCACAATCTCAAAGAGCGGATCGTAACCGAAACCGCCCTGCCCGCAGGCGGCCGGGAGAATCCGCCCTCGACAGGAGGCGGAACTCGTGCCGCGGACGTTGCCATCCGGGTCCGAAACGCAAATGTGGCATACGAACCGCGCTCCGCGGCGATCTTGCGGAACGTCGCGCAAGGCTTCCAGCAGCTTCTGGTTGTTGCTTTCGTCGGTTGCGTCCGGGCCGCTGTAGCGTGCCGAGAACACCCCTGGAGCGCCGCCCAACGCGTCGACTGCCAGGCCGCTGTCGTCGGCCAACACCCATTGGCCCAAGTGCCGGGCCTGCTGCGTGGCCTTCAGCTTCGGCGTTGGCGGCAAACGTGTCTCCATCTTCGACAACGTCGATGGCCTGGGGAAAGTCCGCCAGCGTGCGCAGCTCCAATCGAGCAGGCGCCAGCAGCGCGGCAAGTTCCTGGCCCTTCTTGCGGTTTCCCGTGCCAATTACCAATAGCGGAGGCATGACGGGAATCTTACCTTTATTCGCTCGCCGTTTCCAGGGCGTAGGGTGCGTGGAGCAACGCCCGTAGGGAATGGTGCGTTGCGCACAACGTCCGCAGCTTTATCCGTTCACTCTTTCATTTGACGGCATTGCGCAACGCACCGTTTGCGCAGTAGTCCCGTGCTTCACGCACCCTACCTTTATTCGCTCGCCGTTTCCAGCCTCTGCCCAAGCTGCCGGCTAATGGACCGCCGCGGCACTTCGATCGGAATCGGCTGCGCGTCGAAGAAAATGCCGATGCACGACCGCATTTTGAACTGCATTGGCTTGCCCGGCTCTTGGACTTGTTCGATGCCGAAGCTCTCGACGATCCGGTGAACTTGCGGACTGTATTGGACTTGCCCATCGGGTTGCTGCGCGGCGACCGCATCAAAACTGCCTACGGTGACCTTGCTCTCGTTGCGATCGTGAAACTCATACGCTTCCCAGCCTTTCAGGCGCAAGGCTTCGGTCAGTTCATGGGCTTTCTCGGCCGCTTGCGCCAAACCCTGCGTGGTCGCTTCCGGGCCGGGCCGGTTGCCGCTCTCGATGGCCCTTATTTCGCCCTGATTGAGAATCACTTCGCCCGTAAAGTGAGCGACCTGCACGCTGTACTTTCCCGGGCAGTCCAGCAGGCTGAACTTCACGTTCTTGTTCATCTTCACTACTAGTTCGTCCAGGCCCGTCTTGGGAACGAAGTATTCGTCCGGCAAGAGCGGATTGCGCGTGATGAAAGCGCGAGCGAGCGGGCCGTTGAGCTTGCGGCCCTCGATTTCCTTGGGAGCGAGCGCCTCCGCCTCGGCCTGGATCTTCCGCCACCAGGCCAAGGAGCGCGTTTCGTCCTTAGCCTGCTTCGGATTCAAACAGTCGGGGTCGGCCGCCTTGAGCTTCGCCAAAGTCCGCTGGGCGTCCGCATCGTCGATCGCCGAGAAATTGCCGACCATAACCGCCGTCTCCTTGATTTCGCCATCGCTGTAGTCCTTTGGGCTTTCGGTGACCTGGTGATAGACATGGCGATGCGGCGAGGCCGTGATCGACTGCGCGCTGCTGTTGGGGTCGTCCAACTTGAAGTCCATGTGGTGGACGAAGGCCTCCATGCGGTATCGCTGGCGAAGCTCCAAGGCCAATTCATGGGCCTGCTTTTCGCCCGTCGGCCCGCTGAAGCTGCAAGCCATGATGATCCACGGCCCTTGCTCTTCTTTCAACCTGTAATCCTTGCCTGGATCGGCCTCGACGTGATTGATAGTCAAGAGGTTGGACCAGGGCGAGTCGGCGCACGAGACGGCCGCCGCTGCGAGTCCGAGTCCCAGCAGCGCCGCCAACAACCAGCAAAACGTCCTTCGGATCATCTTCATTGCCCTATTCAGCTAGGTTTCCTTCATTCCGAATTGCGAGTGGTTCAGCTCCCGCGGACGCGCCGCCGGGCCGAGCGCATGAGAAGCATGTTCGCACGGAATTGCGAGAAAAGTCGGGCGGGAGTGTAACAAACGGCGCGGCACCCTGCCAGAGCGAATTGCGGAAAACTGCCAAAAATCGCCCGTTCGGTTGCCCGGACGCTGAGAGTATTTTTTTGTTTGCGAATTGGCCATTTTCTCCGGGAAAACAGGGGTTTTGAAAGACAGGAATGAGACAGAACCGAGTCAGAACCGAGACAGGAATACCCTTTGTGGACATTTGTTTTCTCCGGCCGTCCGGCAATCAGCGGGGAAGTTCGGTGGGCGATAAGCCACGAAAGCACACAAAGAACACAAATATCGGACGGAGCGTCGGATAAACACGGATTGAACACGGATGCAATCCGCATTTGATCCATGTTCGGTCTGTGGTTCGGCCTCTCCCCGCGTTCGGACCGGCCCGCGCCGCCGGTCTGAAATCGGGAAAAAAATGTATGGACGAGGAGATGCGCCCCACCCTCGCGTTTTTGTGTCCTCTGGGGCGCATCGCGAGCGGCTGCCGTAAACTCTTGCCAACAAAGGACTTCGGACGCGGAAACGGCCGGTGGGTTCGATATGCCCCGGAGGTGCCGACTGGGTGCATCTCCCGCCCGACTGCCATTTTGGCAGGAAAGTTGTGCGGTCAGGACGAGGTTTCTCAAGGTCAGGGCGATGCCGTCCTGGGACCAGAATCTCTCCGTCCATTTTCCACCCTTCTCAAATCCGCTCCGTGCTCGACGCTTTATTTTTCTGACGTCCATCTTTATGTCAAAACCTTGCTCCGAGTTCCCCGTGCGTCCTTGCTCCAGGCCTTTTTCCGCCGCTCAGTATACCACAGTCTACAAATGTTGTCAACGATTGGAAGGAATTCGCGAACGTTTTTGAGCTAAAGCATTACGGGCAAAGGCTTTGCGTCCGCGGCTTATGTTTGCGCCAAAGGCCCTGCGAAAACTTCGCCAGCGCTCTTCGTCGCCGTAAACCCTTGCCAGCTCAGGACTTCGGAAATCCGGCCGGTTGGCTGCGGAAAGCGGCGAAAAAAACATCGAGAAAAAAGAATTTTTGGTGGCGCAATCTCCCTTGCCGCGGTGCCGTGGGCAGCATAGTCGATGGTGTCGTTGCGAGCGTGCGCGAGACACCCGGTAGACTGTGAGACTTGCAGAGATTATCTTACACTACCAGAGGGGTGGTCAACTCGCGCCCCTCATCATAACCAAAAATGCCCAACGAAGCAGATACCTGCCGCCGCTACGTCGTGCCCAAGCTGCAATCTGCGGGCTGGGACAACGAGCCGTTTCGGATCAACGAACAGGTCACGTTCACCGACGGCCGAATCATTGCGGCCGGACGGCACGGCCGCCGCCGACCCGGCAAACGCGCCGACTACGTTCTTCGCTATCGCGTTGACTTTCCCATCGCCGTCGTCGAGGCCAAGCCGGACTACGCCAAGCCCGGCGAGGGCCTGCAGCAGGCCAAGGAATACGCCGAAATCCTCGACCTGAAGTTCGCCTACGCCACCAACGGCCAAGGCATCATCGAGTTCGACTACCTGACCGGGCATCGAACGCGAAATCAACGCGTTTCCCACCCCGGACGAACTCTGGCAACGCCTGACTTGCCGGCGTGCCGCTTTCGCCCGAAATCACCGCGCAACTCCTCACCCCCTATTACGACCTCAGCGGCAAGCGCCTGCGCTACTACCAGGAAATCGCCATCAACCGGGCGGTCGAAGCGTCCTCGACGGGCAATCGCCGCATCCTGCTCACCATGGCCACCGGCACCGGCAAAACCCTCGTCGCCTTTCAGATCTGCTGGAAGCTCTGGTCGAGCCGGCTGGAACCGCACGGGCGAACACCGCCAGCCCGAATCCTCTTCCTGGCCGACCGCAACGTCCTGGTCGACGACCCCAAGGACAAGACCTTCACCCCCTTCGGCGACGCCCGCTGCAAGATCGGGAGGACGAGTCGAGCTAAGGCCGGGAAATGTACTTCGCCATCTACCAGGCCATCGCCAAGGACGAGAACCGGCCCGGCCTCTACCGCGAGTATCCCCGCGACTTCTTCGACCTGATCGTCGTGGACGAGTGCCACCGGGGCAGCGGCCCGCGACGAGAGCAACTGGCGGGAGATCCTCGACTACTTCGAGCCGGCCTACCAGCTCGGCATGACGGCCACGCCCACGCGGCGAGGACAACATCGACACCTACCTCTACTTCGGCAATCCGCTCTACACCTACAGCCTGCGGCAGGGCATCGACGACGGCTTCCTGGCCCCGTACCGCGTCCATCGGATCATCACCACATAGGACGCGGCCGGCTGGCGGCCCAGCCAAGGGCGACATCGACCGCTACGGCCGGGAGATCCCCGACGAAGATTACCACACCAAGGACTTCGAGCGGATCATCTCGCTGCAGGCCCGAACCGAGGCCATCGCCCAGCACCTCACCGACTTCCTCAAGAAGACCGACCGCTTCGCCAAGACCATCGTCTTCTGCGTCGATCAGGAACACGCCGACGAGATGCGGCGGGCCTTGAACAACCTGAACGCCGATCTGGTCCGGCAGCACCCCGACTACGTCTGCCGGGTCACTTCCGACGAAGGCGACATCGGCCGCGGCCACCTGAGCCAGTTCCAGGACGTGGAGCGAGCAGACGCCCGTCATCCTCACCACGTCGCAACTGCTGACCACCGGCGTGGATGCGCCGACCTGCAAGAACGTCGTCCTGCTGCGGGTCATCGGCTCCATGACCGAGTTCAAGCAGATCATCGGCCGCGGCACGCGCGTCCGCGACGACTACGGCAAACTGTTCTTCAACATCCTCGACTACACCGGCTCCGCCACCCGGATGTTCGCCGACCCCGACTTTGACGGCGACCCAGAGGTTATCGACGAGCGACCCATCGACGAACCCGAACCGCCGGAAGAAGGCCCCGAACCGCCACGCGACGACGCGGAGCCGGGCGACCCGGAGCCGCCGGACCCGTTGCCGCCCGACGATCCCGAGCAGCCGCGGCGGAAGTTCTATTTCGACGGCGGCCAAGTGGAGATTGTCGCGCACCTCGTCTATGAGCTCGACAATACGACGGGCCGGCAGCTTCGCGTCGTGCAGTTCACCGACTACACGGCCGAGCAGGTTCGCACGCTCTACGCCTCGGCCGCCGACCTCCGCGACGCTTGGGCCGACCCCGAAGACCGCGCCGCGGTGATCGAGGCCCTGGCCGACCGCGGCATCGACTTCGACCAATTGGCCGAAGCCGCCAACCAGCCCGACGCCGACCCCTTCGACCTGTTGTGCTATATTGCCTATAATGCCCCCTTGCGGACGCGGCGGGAACGGGCACGGCGGCTGATGACGGAGCGACGCGACTTCTGGGACCAGTACACGCCCGAGGCCAGAGCGATTTTGGAGGAGCTATTGGAGAAATACGCGGCCCACGGCGACGCGCAATTTGCCATCCCGGAAATCTTGGAAGTGCCGCCGATTTCGGAGCATGGTAACGTGATGGAGATTGCGGAAAAGTTTGGCGGCGAGGAGAAGCTGCGGGAAGCGATTGCGGAATTGCAGACCCTGCTGTATGCGGCAGTGTGATGCGACGCCCCCACCGCGTTTACCGCGGTGGAGCGAAAGATTGATAGCTAAACCGCGACCGCATACACCCTCCATCGCTTTCCGGCCGCCGCCCGGCCTGCGGGCCGGGCGGCGGCCGGAAAGCGGCGAAATGCGCGGGTGATGACCGTTGTAGCCGTCAATCTTTCGCTCCACCGACGCGAGGTCGGCGGGGGCGTCCGTAGCACGGTATTGCAACCGAACGCTGGGGGGGACATCGAACCTTACTATGTCGAAGAAACCGGCCAAGAAGGCTGAACAACCGCAAACCACCACGCAGCAACTCGGCTCCCTGATAAAATCCGCCCGCGACATCATGCGGAAGGACAAGGGACTCTCTGGCGACCTCGACCGGCTGCCGATGCTGACGTGGATCATGTTCCTGAAATTCCTCGACGATATGGAGCAGATCGAGGAAAGCCGGGCCAAATTGGGCCGCAAGAAATACCGCCCGGCCATCGAACCGCCCTACCGCTGGCGGGACTGGGCCGCCAACGAACAAGGCGTCACCGGGCCGGAACTGCTGGCCTTCATCAATCAGGACGAAGCGACCCGTCCCGATGGTAAGAGAGGCGCCGGGCTGTTCGCCTACCTTCGTTCGCTACGTTCCGATAACGGCCGCGGCGACCGGCGCGACGGTCATTGCCAAAGTGTTCGGCGGCGTCATCAACCGCATGACTTCGGGTTACTTGCTCCGCGACGTAATCAACCGGGTCAACGCTATCCACTTCACTGCCCAAGAGGAGTTGTTCACGCTGGGCTCGCTCTACGAGACGATGCTCCGCGAAATGCGCGACGCGGCGGGCGACAATGGCGAGTTCTACACGCCCCGGTCAGTGGTTCGGTTCATGGTCGAAGTGACCGACCCGCGCCTGGGCGAGACGGTTCTCGACCCGGCTTGCGGGACAGGCGGGTTCCTCGTCGAGTCGTATAACCACCTTGCCAAGCAGTGCAAGACGGTGCAGGACCGCTGCGTCTTGCAGGACGAAAGCATCCGTGGCGGCGAGGCCAAGCCGCTGCCGTACCTGCTGGGCGAGATGAATCTATTGCTGCACGGACTGGAAAGCCCGCAGATCGACCCGGAGAACAGTTTGCGGTTTCCACTCAACGAGCTTGGCGACCGCGAGCGGGTGGACGTGATACTCACGAATCCGCCTTTCGGCGGCGAGGAGGAGCGGGGCATCCTGGGCAACTTCCCCGAAGACATGCAGACGGCCGAGACGGCGCTCTTGTTCCTGCAACTCATCATGCGGAAGCTGCGACGCGCTGGTCTCCCCTCTCCCACCGGGAGAGCAATGCCGTTCGGCACGAAATTCCGCCTGGGAGATGATGGTCTAGGATGACTGCCATATGGCGCGCACTGATTCAACCCGACAGCGGCAAACAGAGCAGGCGAGTGACCGGCTCCAGGCGATGCGATTGATCGCTCCCGTGGGGCGGCTGCTGGAGCAAATCCATTCCGCTGGCGCCGAGCGCGATCGGGCCGGCAACCGGAAGTTCTTCTACGATCATTACCTCACGCTGCTGTTGTTGTATTTTTTCAACCCCTCGCTCGACAGCCTGCGGGCTTTGCAGAACGCCTCGAATTGGGAACGAGTCCAACGCAAGCTGGGCATTCCCCGCGTGTCGCTCGGCTCGCTCAGCGAGTCGGTCGGCGTGTTCGATCCGGCCCTGGTCCGGCCGATTTTCAAGGAACTCGCTCGGCAGGCCCGGTCCCAACTGCGCGGGCGGGAAGCCGAAGCCCTGGAGAATCTCACGGCGGTCAACGGCTCGGTTTTTGCGGCGTTGCCCCGCATGGCTTGGGCCCTTTGGGAAGATGCCGAGCATCGCGGCGTGAAGCTGCACTTGCAGTTCTCCGTGGCAAAATGGGTTCCGCTGGACGCCACCATCACCGCGGCCGCTTGTTCGGAGCCGGCCGCGATGAAGGCCATGCTCCAGCCGGGACTGCTTTACGTGAATGACCGGGGCTACGCCAGCTTCGAGCTGATGCGGTCGGTGCTCGACGCCGGTTCGTCGCTGATCACGCGCGTCAAAGACGATCTCGCCTTGCATGTCGAGAAAGAGCTTCCGGTCTCGCCGCAGGCCGCTCGGGCGGGCGTCGTCCGCGACGTGATTCTCAAGCGGCTGGGCACTTCCCATCACAAGGATGTCGTCGGGCGCGCGATGCGATTGGTGGTTGTGCGCTGCGCGGATCGGACCGGCAAGACGAGCGAGCTGTGGCTGATCACCGACCGGCTTGATCTGGCGGCCGACCTGGTGGCCATTGCCTATCGCTATCGCTGGACGATCGAATTGTTTTTCCGTTGGCTGAAGTGCGTGCTCGGCGCCCGACACTTGGTGTCGCATCAGGAAAACGGCGTCGCGCTGCAGATGTACGCGGCTTTGATCGTCAGTTTGCTGATCGCGATCCGCACCGGCTCGAAGCCGACCAAGCGGACCTTCGAGACGATCCAATTCCACTTGCTCGGCTGGGTCAGTGACCAAGAGTTCGCGGCCTACCTGGCCAGCTTGAAAAAATCGAAGAATTGATCCGACCACTCCGTGCGCCCCGACGGACGTGGCCGCACGCGGCTGCGCACACCGCATCCTCGCC
Organism: uncultured Planctomycetia bacterium; assembly: GCA_963707295.1. Taxonomy (GTDB): domain Bacteria; phylum Planctomycetota; class Planctomycetia; order Pirellulales; family Thermoguttaceae; genus JANXQG01. The sequence continues at coordinate 225,897 of CAVPPL010000003.1, read as the reverse complement.
GCGTCGGGCAAGCTCGACTAGATTGCCCGCAACGCCCTCCGTTCAACCAAACTCCTCACACTCCACCCACTCAATCCTCCCGCCAAACCGCGTGCCGAACGACATTGACCGGGAGAGGGGCAGGGGGTGAGGGCATTGCTCGCGGTGGCCGGGCCGCCGTCGTCGTGCCCAACGGCACGCTATTTGGCGACGGAGTGTGCGCCGGATCAAGGCGCACATACTTGCCGAGTTCAACCTGCACACGATTGTTCGCCTGCCTAACGGCGTCTTCGCCCCGTATACCAGCATCCCCACCAACCTTTTGTTCTTCGACCGCTCCGGGCCGACCAAGGACATCTGGTATTACGAAATGCCGCTGCCGGAAGGGCGGAGGAGCTATAGCAAAACGAAGCCGATGCAATATGAGGAGTTCGCCGACTGCATCGCCTGGTGGAAGAAGCGGAAGGCCAACGAGCGAGCATGGAAGGTCAAGGCGAGCGATGCCATCAAGAAGGATGACGCGGGTAATCTGCTCTCAGTCAATCTCGACATCAAAAACCCCAGTGCGGCCGAGGCACTGGAGCATCTGCCGCCGGAACAACTGGTCGCGGACATTCTGACCAAGGAGCGGCGGATCATCGAGATCATGGGCGAGATAAAGAAGGTGTTGGCGGGGGCAGGGAAATGAAATGATTTACAAGCCGCACCGAATTGGCGACCTGTGCGAAATGGTAAAGGGCGAGTCCCCAACGATGAAAACCGAGCCGGGTGAATATCCGTTGGTTGTCACCGCAGCGTACCGGAGAACTTCCGCTACATACCAGTTGGAGGGGCCCGCAGTCTGCATACCTTTGGTTTCTTCAACAGGACATGGCGACGCAGCACTTCATCGGGTTCATTACCAGGAAGTTCCTTTCGCCTTAGCCAATTTGCTAGTCGCTTTGCTTCCGCGAGATAAGACTGTATGCAATGGAAAGTATTTGTACTATCTTCTCAACACTAAGAAGGACGAATACTTCGTTCCGTTGATGCTGGGGACAGCGAATGTGTCGTTAAAAGAAAGGGACATTGCGGGAGTCGAAATCCCCTTGCCCCCAATTCCCGAACAGTGCCGGATCGTAGCGAGGATCGAAGCGCTCACATCGAAGATCGAGGAGGCTCGAAAGTCAGCAGACGAAGTGGAACGACAATGCCACGTTCTTCTTCTTTCGGCCTACCATCAGATTGCGGACGCCGCACCGCGACGGCCGTTGAGCGAAGTCGCGCCACTAACTCGACGGCCGGCCGTAATTGATCCTTCTATGGAGTATCCCGGCGTTTCTGTGCGTTCGTTCGGCCGCGGTACTTTTCATAATCCGCCGATCAAAGGTTCGGATATTACTTGGGAGAAGCCGCAATTGGTCAAGGCAGGCGATATTCTCGTGAGCAACATCAAGGCGTGGGAGGGTGCAATTGCCGTCGCAGAGTCTCACGATGATGGTCGTTACGGGTCGCACAGGTATCTCACCTTTGTGCCGATACCGAACTTGGCCAAAGCGCGATTCCTTTGCTTTTATTTGCTTACTTCCGAAGGGTTGTATTTCGTCGGCGAGGCGTCACCCGGGAGCGCTGACCGGAACCGTACCCTCGGTTCAAAAGCAATGCTCGGTATCACCGTTCCCGTTCCCAAATATGAGCAGCAATGCTGGTTTGACCGGTTGCAGGCCAAGGTCGATTCGATAAACGCGATCCGAGCCCAAACGCGGGCCGAACTGGATGCCCTGCTCCCCTCGATTCTGGACAGGGCGTTCAAGGGAGAGTTGTAAGGCAACCTTCGTTTGAGCCACGCAATTGGAATGATTTTGAAAGGATACCCGTGCCAGCGCCCTCACTGTCGTACAATCCAGCCGCAAATATCACCCTTCCCGGCGCCGGACCAGTGGAATTGAAGGGTCTAATACTGGTTGTTGGGCCAAATTCGTCCGGCAAGACTCAGTTCTTGACGGACATAAAGGCTGCAATAACCGGACAGGATCGGAAGTTCGTCGTATGCGAAGCCATAGCGATTAAGCCACCGCCCAACCTCGACAATTTTCTTTCGGGATTGGAGGAAAGTCGTTGCGTCAAGCGAATAAGGCACGGAAACAACCAGGACGTTTTCGCAATTTCTACATGGGCTCAGGAACATCCGACAACTTCGAGCAGAGCCAAGCTCCGAAGGCAAACCTTGAACAGTGGCACAAGTCCTTTTCTCAGCCACAGTCGAGGGCGGCGTTCATGAAGTTTGTTGGCAATCTTCTTATTACATCGCTGTTCTTGCAAAATCGCCTCGCTACGACAAGCCAATCTCGTGGCTTCAACCATACAACTGAGGCGCCCAAGAACGACCTTCAGGCACTCCACATCAATTCTAAAGGTCAACTGGAACTCAACGCCGAGATCGTTCGCGCATTTGGTAGATCGATTAGCATTGACTCGACAACTACTAATCTGTGCCTAAAAGTGTTCGATACGCCGGAATCGCAACCGCCGCGTTGCTGGCCGGACGACCCGAACAGCCTTCCAATTGAGCAAGAAGGCGATGGGCTCCGATCCTTTGCAGCGATTTGTGTATCGTTGCTTGCAGGACATAGACCAGTTTGCGTAATTGACGAACCGGAATCATGCTTACATCCGCCCCAGGCTCATGCGTAGGTCAGTTCATCGGGAGACATGGAAGCTCAGAGAGCCGCACTACGCTAGTTGCAACCCATAGTAGCCATGTGTTGCGTGGCATAGCGCAAACGGCAACAAGCGTTCAGATCATCCGCCTGAGCCGTAGCGGAAGGGCGTTTGTGGCGCATTTGATAGACTACAACGTACTGATGGAGTCGATCAACAAGCCGATTGTGCGAGCCGAGACCGTCCTGGACGGAGTGTTCGCTGACGGTGTTATTGTGGTCGAAAGTGATGGTGACCGCGCCGTGTATCAGGCCGCGTTGGAAGCGGCCACATCCCTAGGACGTTTCGATGTACTCTTCGTTCCTGTCGGCGGTCATGGCGGGATCCCGAGTATCGCAACGTTTTACAAGCGCCTGAAGATCCCAGTAGCTGCCATAGCTGACCTCGACCTTGTTCTGGAACAAGTGCAACTTCGTAATATATTGGCGGCAACTGCTCCTCACGCGGGTCCGGAAATAGAGGAAGTTATTCAACAGTGCGATCAGGTTTCGAGGCTGATAATGGCACTTCCACCTCCAATTGACCCCGATGAGATTCGAAGTGCGCTTGCGACGTTGACCGCGCAAGAAAACTGGGAAGAACGTGACATGACAGCTCTTGCAAGTCAGCTACGCGACACGGCCAATAAGCTAGACAAACGGAAGGTTGTCAAAGCAGGAGGCTTATCGGCTTTCGACAAGCACCCTGAAATCAAACAACTGCTGACTCAGGTAATTGACAGTTGCAGAAAGCTTGGACTTTTCTTGGTTCCGGTCGGAGAATTGGAGTGGTGGGGCGCGGAGGCAATGGCCGGAGTGAGCAAACGCAATAAGGCCGAATGGTCAAACATGGCCGTGAAACGCATCGCGGAGAAGGCTAACGGGTTGAGCGATGTAATTGCATTTGTTCAGGAGATAGCCGCTAATTTGGAGAAAGAGCGAAACGCGGATGTCGCGAAAGCCAGTCATTGAGGGCGCGGGTCCATCGAGCCTATCGCGGCCATATTCAAGCGACGAGCATCCATCAAATGTCAAATAAGGACTGTCCGCCGCAACCCAGAGCGGTGTCCCGGCGGTTTTCGTTGTGAGTTGGCGGAGACCGAAAAACAAGAGGTGGTCACAAACTGTGACCACTTAGAGTGCCACACACGGCGATGGGCATGGGCGGCGAGCGGCGTTGAGTTTTCCGGCACTAAACGCGGCTTTGAAGAAGCGATTCGGCGTCTTTTTCGCCGCGTCCTAATACTGATGTACGCGACTGCCGTCTTCCGTGCAGGAATTGCAGGAAGTTTTCCAAGATTAGCAGGCGATGTCGCCGTACACGCAGTTGTTGGTCTTGCAGGCCGGGCAGATCGGCCGGGGGCCGGTCTTCGTTCCCGCTGGCGTATTCGATCTGGTTCCGCTCGTAATCCTCGTTCGACGACGCGCCAGGGCAGGCCGCACTGGCTTTGGGCAAACCGCGCCGCTTCGGCCGCCGATTCCCACGGCCCGGCAAGCGAATCGGCCCATTGGAAGCGGTCGATCTCCCGCGGGCTGTTGTACTGGACCTCGAGATAGTAAGTCATGGGAGAATTTGCGGTAATGCGGCGAGCAGGGAGTGTCAAGAACGCGGAGAAGGATGCAGGAAGAGATTCTGCTAGCGGAAAAAGGCCCTCACCTCCTGCCCCTCTCCCACAGGGCGAGGGGAGATTAGGTCCTCACTTCTGCCCTCTAGCGAGCGCATGTCACCTGCGAACGATTTCGACGATGCGCTCCACAATTTCGTTCACTTTCGCCGGCTTTAGGTGCCCAGCCCGATATAGAATAATTACAGGTCTTTCCACGCCTCGTCCTCCTCGGGACGAAGCCAATCCTTCGCCAAGACGTCTTCGCTTGCCAATGCGGTGGGCACTTCCCGATGGGCAGCCTTCAAACGCAGCCGGTTCGCAAATTCAGCGAGATCAACCAGGTATTCCGAGGGCAGCTCGTTCGACGACCTGCAGAAGCGATTCTTTGACAGTCATGGCCGTTTCTCCGTTTCCCCAATTATAACCTAACCACCGTCGTCCCGTTCAACTCCCGCTCGGTCGTACTGCACTTCATGACAGTAGAGCATGGGTCGCCGTTCGCCATCACCTGGATTACAAAACGCCCTCACTCTAGCCCTCTCCCGGAGGTAGAGGGGACGGATGCTAACGCTCTCCCGGAAGGCGAGGGGACTTTACTTTCCCTACCCGTCCACCGCTTCGATCGTTGCCGACATGGAGCCGCGGCAGTTGTCGATCAAGATGTCCTTGCCGTAGGCGTGGATTTGATCGCGCTTCAATTCGGCGTGTTCCATCGTCGTCGTCAAAACGATCACACGGCCCTGGTTGTCCACCTCCTGTGCCAATTGGTAGCCTTTTTCGGCCGGGTGGTTGAAAAGGTCCAGCAGCATGGTGATGACGTATTCGTAGGTGTGGTCGTCGTCATTCCAGAGGACGACGTTATAGCGCGGCTGCTTGTTCGGCTTGCGCTTTTCCTTCTTCTCGCGCTTCGGCACCGCGGTTTCGACCGCTTCTTCTACGTCGGCAACAGCAGCGTTCTGGGCCATAGTTCCCTCAATGTGCGGTAATAGCATCCCTACTAAATGGCGGCAAAGAGGGGGCGGCGGTAAAGGGGAAAGTCCCATTCTTGCTAGTACAAAAATCGGGACAGTCCCCCGGTCCACTAGCCGACCACCCACTCTTTCGACATTATATTGATTATCGACCACCCGAAACAAGTCGCCCGCAAATCCCCAGCAACAGACTTACCATGCCAGACCTAGATCAGTATTTGACGGCCAATTCAGCCACGTTCGAGGCGGAATTGTGCGATTTTCTGCGGATTCCCAGCCTCAGCGGGGACCCGGCCCATAAAGCGGACATGGCGACGGCGGCGGCCTGGGTGGCTAGTCAATTCAAGGGCATGGGCCTGGCGACGGAGACGATTCCCACGAGCGGGCACCCGATTGTCTATGCCGAGTCGCCTGCAGAGCCGGGCGCGCCGACGGTGCTCGTCTATGGGCATTACGACGTGCAACCGGTCGATCCGCTGGAACTTTGGACTAGCCCACCGTTTGAGCCGACGCGGCGGAACGGCAATCTATACGCTCGCGGGGCGACGGACGACAAGGGGCAAGTGTTCACACATATCGTCAGTGCGCGGGCGTGGCTGGCGGTGCATGGGCGGCTGCCGGTGCGGCTGAAGTATTTGATCGAGGGAGAAGAGGAGGTTGGCAGCCACGGCTTGGAGGAGTATCTGCCGCGAGCGGTCGATCGGCTGGCGTGCGACTGCGTGGTCATCAGCGACGGCAGCAAGTTCAGCCGCGACATTCCGGCGATCACCTACGGGCTGCGCGGGAATGCGTACTTTGAGATCCGCGTGGACGGGCCCAATCGCGATTTGCATTCCGGTTCCTTCGGCGGAGCAGTGACGAACCCGGCCACATCGGTCGCGCGGATACTTTCGGCCATGATCGATCGCCGCGGCAAGGTGCAGATCCCCGGTTTCTATGACGATGTCGTGCCCTTGACCGATCGCGAGCGGCAGCAGTTCGCGGAGCTGCCTTTCAACGAGGCGGAGTTCTTGGCCGAGGTTGGTGCGAACGGAGCTTTCGGCGAGGAGGGCTACTCGGCCCTGGAGCGGAAATGGGCACGGCCGACGTTCGATGTATGCGGACTGTGGGGCGGCTATCAGGGCGAAGGGACCAAGACCGTGCTGCCGGCGAAGGCGGGGGCGAAGTTCAGCTTCCGCCTCGTGCCCAACCAGTCGCCGGAGAAGATCGTCGCGGCCTTGCGTCGCTGGCTGCCGGAGATCACGCCGCCCGGCGCGACGGTTGAACTGATCGACTTCCGCGGCTCGCCGGGCGTCATGGTATCGCTGGAAAGCCGCTACATCGCGGCCGCCGCGCGGGCGATCGAGCAGGCATTCGGCCGTGCGCCGGTCTATGCGCGCGAGGGCGGCTCGATTCCGATCGTGACCAATTTCCACGAAGCGCTGCGGCGCCGACGTGCTGTTGATCGGCTGGGGCACGGACGACGACAACGCCCATAGTCCGAACGAGAAGTTCTCTCTGGCGGACTTTCATCGCGGGATCAAGGCGAGCGCGCGGTTGTGGGAGGAGATTGGGAAACTGAGGTAGTGCCACGAAATGGCGTAAATGCACGCGGAAGACAAGTTGTGCGAGAACGACAAACAACTTTCAACGCCGCGAGGAGTCGTCTTGGCCCTCGCGGTCGGCGTGGGCGTTATTGGTTACTTCCCCTTATATCTGTCCGTGTTCTATGACCGGTCGAATTTGGCTGGCGCGCTCGCCTCATACGTGGTCATCGGCACGGTACCGTTTATCCTGGCGAAAGCCATCCCAGGTGCTGCGAAATTCGAACATTTGTGGTTTCCGCCGGCGCGGTTGCACTGGATATGGTTCATAGGGATGGTTTTGGCTCTCTTCGCCGGCAACGCAATTGCCGCGATTTTGACGAGTAATCTAACAATAAGAAACGATCCACGTTTGGACATCCCAACGACAAGTAGTGTCGTCCTTCTGGGAGGCGTGTTGATTGTAATTGGCCCCATCGCTGAAGAGATCTTCTGGCGGGGCTATTTCCTTGAACAAATACGGAAAGTCACACCCTCCGCCGTCGCGGTCCTGATTCAGTCATTCCTTTTTGGCCTTACACATCTTCACCTTCATCTAGCACGATCCGCGTTTATCCAAGCTTGCTTGTGGGGCGTCATAGCAGGGGCGTGGCGAGTCAGATTCCGAAGTCTTCTGCCGTTAATTCTTGCTCACATGATCCTCAATGCCGCCGTTGTAATTCCGAGGCTTAAGGAGCAATACGACATCGCGGAGATCGCTAAACCCTTCGCAGACGATCTTGCCAAACAGACCGAGAAGGTCCGTACTGATCCAAAGTGCCGGCAGATTGCAGCGCTGGTAAAGAAACCTGCACCGGAGGCCGTGCCTGCCATTATTGATTACTTTGCCGACCCCGACGAAGACGTCCGCACGTATGCCATGACGGTGCTCGGCGGCTGCTTTCGGCGCGAGGCGGAACCTTACTTGAAGACGCCGCTCTTGTCGCGCGACAAGAACACCGCAGGCACGGCATTGTCCTTGATCGGCATAAACCACTATTCCCGCTACAAGCAAGAAGTGAGAGACATTGCCTGGTCTGCCGACATTGACCTTGCGACCCAGATGTCTGCGGTGGTAACTTTGGGGGAGCTTGACGACAAACAGGGGCTTCGCACCATCGCACAGCACCATCCGAGCGCGAGGATACGTTCGATGGCGGAACGCGTATTGAAGCGATAAGCGATTCCGATTCAAAAGCGGCCATTGATCGAGAATTGCGTAAGTCGGGCGAATAACTTGCACAACGGGATAATACTTCGATGACCATGCTGATTGAAGATCATTGGCTTGAGGAGAAACTGAAAGAGCAGCGAAGGGTGTACGGTTCCGACCGCTACGACGACGTTTGGGAGGGCGTTTATTTCATGGCGCCGCTGCCGAATGACGAACATCAAGAGATACTTGGCGAATTCTTGTATGTGCTTGGAACGACGATCAATGTGCCCCATCTTGGCAACGTCCGCCCCGGTGTCAATCTTGCCGCATCTGCCGACGACTGGGAATACGACTATCGCGTGCAGGACGCCATAGTCTTTCTGGCCAATACGGCTGCCAAGTGCTATCACGACTTCTGGACCGGCCCCGCCGATTTCGTCCTTGAAATCACCACTGCCGGTGACCGGACGTACGAGAAGATCGCGTTCTATTCGCGGATTGGCGTTCGCGAACTGCTTATCCTCAATCGACAGAAATCGTCGCTTGAGCTTTACCGGCACAATGGGGTTGAACTTCAACAAATCGGCGAATCGACGCTAACACAGCAGGACATTCTGGCGAGCCAGATGTTGCCGCTAAAGTTCCGCCTGATGCCAGGCGATGCACGACCGCAAGTGGAAGTGATTCACACGATGAGCGGCGAGCGGTGGGTAGTGTGAACGGGCAATTGCCGCTATAATGCGGCCTTTTGTCCAGAATCGCAAGCCATCCATCAGCGCCGCTTCATGCTCGATCGCAAATTCATCGTCGATAACGTCGAACTCGTCAAGCAGAACTGCAAGAACCGCGGCGCCGCGGCCGACGTCGATCGGTTCGTCGAGCTTGAAACCCGGCGGCGGACGCTGCAAACTGCAGCTCGACGAGTCTAACCGCAAGGCCAATGAGACCGCCAAGTCGATCGGCAAGGCCCCGGCGGAGCAGCGCGAGGCGCTCAAGGAAGAAGGACGCCGCATTCGCGAAGAGGCTGCCGGCATCCAGCGGAAGCTTGACGAGACCTCGGCCGAGTCCGATACGATCATCCGCGCGATTCCCAATCTCTCGCATCCGGCCGCGCCGGTGGGGGCGGACGACAAGGCGAACCTGGAGCTTTTCCGCGGCAAGACGCCGGTGCCGCAGTTCGACTTCAAGCCGCTGGACCACGTCGAGCTGGGCGAAAAGCTCGACATGATCGACTTCGAGGGCGGGGCCCGCGTCGCCGGCCACGGATTCTACTTCCTCAAGAACGACGCCGTGCTGTTGGAACTGGCCTTGCAGCGTTACGCGCTGGACGTGCTGCTCAAGGAAGGCTTTACGCCGATGACCACGCCGGACCTGGCGCGGAACGAGGTCCTGCAAGGCATCGGCTATCATTCCGCGCGGGCCGGAGACGCAGATCTACAGCATCGACTCGACCGATTTGAGCCTGGTCGCGACGGCCGAAATCACGCTCGGCGGCCTCTATTCGGGCCTGACGATCGAAGCCGAAGAACTGCCGCTGAAGCTCTGCGGCATGAGCCACTGTTTTCGCACCGAAGCCGGCGCCGCGGGCAGGGCCTCCCGCGGCCTTTACCGCGTCCATCAGTTCACCAAGGTCGAGATGTTCGCCTACACCGCGCCCGGCGAAAGCGACGCGATGCTCGAATACCTCCGCGACATGGAATGCCGCATCTTCGACGGCCTGGGCGTGCCCTATCGCGTCGTCGATACGGCCACGGGCGACCTGGGCGGCCCGGCCTATCGCAAGTTCGATCTGGAGGCCTGGATGCCCGGCCGCGGCGCCAGTTTTCCCACGGTGAATACTGGGGCGAAGTCACCAGCACTTCGAACTGCACCGATTACCAGTCGCGGCGGCTTAACATCCGCTATCGCGTCAAGGGGGAAAAGGGCACGCAGTTCGTCCACACGCTCAACGGCACCGCCATCGCCATCAGTCGCGGCATCATTGCCGTCATGGAGAACTACCAACAGGCCGACGGCTCGATCGTCGTGCCCGAGGTCCTGCGGGCATGGATGGGGAAGGAACGGATCGAGGCGAGGAAGGCGAAGGGCTGACGATGCTCACTTTCCTGTTTTGGAATCTCAATGGAAAGCCGCTCGAGGCAAGCGTAGCGCGGCTGGTTCAACGCCATGCTGTGGACGTGCTCATTCTTGCCGAATGTACCTCATCGGCGGCCACGATACTGACTGAGCTTTCCAAAAAGAACGCTGGGAACTTTGAATGGACGTCAAGCCGACAAACCTTGACGCACGTTTTCTCGCGGTTCGGCGGTGCGGATTTGTCGGCGGTCGAAGATGGCGACGATCGGATGTCGGTCTGGAAACTCATGGTTCCCGAAAACGATGAAGTCCTTCTGGTGGTTGTCCATCTGGTCAGCAAGCTGCATTGGTCGGATGATAGCCAAAGTCAGCAGGCTCCCGTGATTGCACGACGGATTCGCGGAATCGAGGAAAAGCGCGGACACGCGCGAACAATTCTGGTTGGCGATTTCAATATGAACCCCTTTGAGGCCGGGATGGTTTCCGCAAACGGCTTTAATGCAACTATGTCTCGCAGAATCGCATTTCGCGGCCGACGAACAATCCTAGGCGAGTCCTGCGATTTCTTCTATAATCCAATGTGGTCGCATTTTGGCGATTTGCATGGTTCGCCGCCCGGAACCTACTATTACGACCGTTCGGAGCCAGTAACATACTTTTGGAACATATTCGACCAGGTGCTTTTGCGGCCGAGCTTGCTCGATTGCTTCGGAAGCCATAACTTGAAGATTCTGGAAAACGACGGAGCAGCGTCGTTCCTGACGCGCAGCGGCCGGCCCGGCAAGTCCGTCGGTTCCGACCATTTACCCATCGTCTTCAGCCTTGATTTCAATATGGATGAACGAAATGTCACAGCCGACTAGAGATTTATGGCCGGAGGAAATTTCCGTTCCGACGCTCGATCCGCCAGTTGACGTACTACGTGAACAAGCGGACCTCCTTGCAGCCAAAACGAACGAGTTAGTGCAAGCGGAGGTCACGACCGCCAGCATTTCACCCATTTCATCTGCGGCACCGCTTCACAAAGGAGATTCGGTGATTTACCGCAGTTCCCTAGGCGAAGCACATCAAGTCCCGAAAGCGGTTGGGCCCACGGAACCAACTTTTGTCCACTCGTTCTACCTCAAAGTTCCGGCACTGGACAACTATCAATTCCTTTTGTTGACAGTGATGCATGGACGTGAGTACTATCCGCTTTCGATTTCATATTACATTGATCGCGTGCATGTGCGCGCCAAATCTAAAGAGGAATTCCTAGAACTGCTCCGAGGATTTCTTTCGCACAACGACACCATCCATCTGATCCAATCCCTCATGGCTCAAATACCAGCTCAGACGCAGCACTGAAACCTCGTCGCCGGCGAACAATGAAAACTGTCTTGTATTGCTGGAAGGTGTCGTTCAGGCTTCCGTTAACGGAGGGTGTTCACTCTATGATTCACGCCTTCCTGCGGACCTCGGACCTCGGAACTTGGCAAATGGATGGGAATTTGCCTAACGATGCTTACGTCCTCAATTATCGGCGAGGCAAAGCTTCTCCGTCGCCGCCCAAGTTTGCTCGATTCTTCAGGGTTAGCGGATCCTACGAGGATTCAGTCCGCAGTTCCGGTTGGGCAAATTCGGTTGCATCGCCGCTGATGGCGCTGACGGTGACACTTCGCCCATCTTCAGAACATATTCTCGTTTCGTTGGAGAATTCCGTAACTGATCCGGAGGCACGGCTCATAGAAGAGCTACTGGGACGCTGCTTCAAGAATGAGTTTTTTGCAGAAGTTAATGCACTGACCAAGTACCTGCGGGACTTGTTGCACATTCACGATCTCCTTGAGATCAATCAGGAATGATTGTTCGAGCTGCCGTTCATCGTGATTGCAACACCCGCGCGACTTGTCGCAGAGCCGCTGCGTTTCCATTTCGGTGTGCGGCTCGGCGACTGCCCGCACAATCTACCAACAGGCCGACGGCTCGATCGTCGTGCCGGAGGTCTTGCGGGCGTGGATGGGGAAGGATCGGATCGAGGCAAGAAAGTAACGAACGCTAGGGCGAGAAAGGCGTTTGGGGCGACGACGCCTTTTTCGCTCGTGCGATGTCCAGGTTGCGGCCAGCTTCTGCAAAGTCCGGCTTGAGGCTGAATGCTTTCTGGAATTGATCTATGGCATCGTCGATCCGACCATGCCGAGCCAAGGCGATGCCGAGACTGTTGTGGGCCTCGGCAAAGTCCGGCTTGATCACTAAAGCCTTTTCATATTCGACGACGGCCTCGCGGAATTGTCCATGTTTCTCCAGCGCGATGCCAAGATTGAGGCGGGCGTCGGCGTGGTCCGGCTTGATATCGAGAGTCTTTTGGTACTCGGCAATGGCGGCCTCGACTTGCCCGCCGTCGGCCAGCGCTTTAGCCAAGTTGTAATGCGACTCTGCGAAGCCGGGCCTGATTTCCTCGGCCTCCTGAAATTGCACAATGGCCTCGCGGACCCGGCCGCGCTGGTCCAGAATGACGCCGAGATTATTGTGAGCCAGCCAGTTCCGCGACGTGCAGGCCACCGCGCGTGCCCAAAGGGTCTCGCTGTCCTTCCAAAATCTTGTCTGCCGCCAGGCGATGGCCGTAAGAACCAATGCGAAGAGGAGGGCAACCATTCGGCAAGCGCGACGACGGTGGAGAGACATTTCCAAGGCGCGATCCGCTCCCCAGGCCAGCGCCACCGCCAAGCCGATGAGAGGCAGATAGGTATAGCGGTCGGCCATCGCTTGCCTGCCAACCTGTACGAGCCCGATCACGGGCACAAGCATCCCGACGAACCAGAGCCAGCCGACGATAAGGTAAAGGCACTTGCGTCGCCAAGCGTACGTCACCACTGTAACAGCAGCCAACAGCAAGACTGAACCCGCTACCTTCCAGACGGGCAAGGTATTGAGCGGGTGGGGGTAGAGCGCCGCCAGCCCGACCGGGCAGAAAGAATCAACCAGGTAAGTGGCATACGACACGACGGCGTTGGCTACGCGCCACGCAAAGGGACAGAATTCCAAGGGAACGAGCGATTCATCCTTCTGCTGGGCGAATTGCGTCACAACGCAACTCGCGGCGCTCATCGCAAGCCAAGGCGTTTTTTCCCAAAGCAACAGCAGGAAACGGCGCGAAGCGATCTCCGCCGAAATCATGCGTCGCAGCGGCCAATAGTCCAGCAGCAATAGCACGAACGGCAGCGTCACCAACATCGGTTTCGACATCAGGCCGAGAGCAAATAGAACCGTCACGAGCAGGTAGCGAAGAAGCGAGAACGGATGTCGCACATAGCCGACGTAAGCCGCGATGGTGAGCATGAAAAACAGCCCGCTGAGAACGTCTTTCCGCTCCGAAACCCAGGCCACCGACTCCACGTGCAAAGGATGCACGGCGAACAGGCCTGCCGCAAAGGCGCTTGGCCAGAGATCGCCGGTCATCGCCCGCAATACGAGAAAGAGCAGCACGGCAGACGTCGCGTGCAGCAGGACGTTCGTCAAATGATGTCCGCCGGGACGATTCAGGCCGAACATCTGGCAGTCCAGCATGTGCGAGAGCCAGGTGAGCGGGTGCCAGTTGGCCTCGCGCACTTCGGTAAACGCGGCCGCGAAGGATTTCGCAGTAAACCCGCGCCAACCAGCGGGTTTTCGTGGACGTAGACGTTGTCGTCGAAATTGACGAAGTCGAATGTGACGCACTGAACGTAAACGACCGCCACGGCGAGAAGCAGGAACCCGCAGACGGCGATACCCTTAATGTTATCGCGGCTTTTCGTCGCGGTTGCCGCATTTGTACGAACGGAAGGCGGCAAGCCGCTCGCGCCTTCATTGCCACCGCGATTTCCGGCTCGGCTCTTTCTAGCTCTTCGGCTCATGGTGCGACTGCACCCTCGGGTTACACCGCTTCAAGCACCTTGGCCGCAGTTTCGCAAAGCCGCCGCGCGTCGGCCGCGTTTGGAGCTTCGGCGATTGCCCGAACGACCGGCTCGGTATTGCTGCCGCGGACCAAGAGCCAGCGGTCCGGCCAATCGAGGCGCAGGCCGTCCATGCGGTCAGCCGAGGCATCGTGAAAGTGCTTCTCCAACGCGGCCAGTCCGGACGGGATCTTTTCCTTCGGCAGAGAAATCTTCGTCTTGACGATCTCGTAGCGCGGCAAGGCGTCAGCCATCGAGGCGATTGACGCTTCCCGCTCGGCCATCGAGTCAAGGAACAGTGCCATGCCCAGAAAACTGTCGCGAACCAATCCCACGCGGGGATCGATCGGGCCGCCGTTTCCCTCGCCGCCGAAGATCGCGCCGGCATCGAGCATCGCGTCCACCACATTAGCCTCGCCGACCGCCGAGCGGATCAGCGGCACGCCCGCCTTTTCGGCGATGTCTTGCGTCATACGGCTGCTGGCGCAATTGATGACAATCGGGCCCTTTTTATGTCGCAACACATGCTCCACGCACAAGGCAACCGTGTACTCTTCGCCGATATAGCGGCCCGTGGCGTCAATCACGGCCAAGCGATCGGCGTCCGGGTCCTGGCAAAAGCCGATGTCTGCTCCGGCCGACGCAACTTGCGCGCAAACTTCCGCCAGGTTCTCCGCGGTCGGCTCCGGCGTATGTGCGAACTGCCCGTCCGGCGCTTCGCCGAGGATCGTCACTTCGCAGCCGAGTTCCTCCAGCAGACGCCGGCCTAATTGGCCGCCCGCGCCGTGGTTGGCATCCAGCAAGACGCGGAACTTCCGCTTGCGGATAACGTCGGGCCGGACGGTGGCTAGCACAAGATTGAGGTGCTCCGACAGCGTATCGGTCAGCAATTCGCACGTGCCCAATTTATCGTGCGCCACCCAGCCCGGCCGGCCGTCACGATATTGTTCGAGCACCTTCTCGCCTTGTCCGGCCGGAATCACGCGGCCCTCGGCGGAGAAGAGCTTCATGCCATTGTAGGGCGATGGATTATGGCTGGCCGAGATCTGGATTCCGCCCGCGGCGCGGTGTTGCCGCACGAGCACGCCGACGGTCGGCGTGGCCGCGATGCCGGCGTTGATCGTCGCCCGGCCTGCTGCTTCCAGGCCGCTATTGATGGCCCCGGCGAGCATCCGCCCGGAGGGCCGGCTATCGCGGGCGAGCACGATCGGTCCCGGCGGGGCGACGGCGGCGAACGCGGCCGCGTAGCGGATGGCGATCTCTGGCGTCAACGACTCGCCGACGATGCCACGCAACCCCGAAACGCTGATGATTGGCTCGGACATACTTTTCAGAGGTTCGAAGGAATCGGATCCTCGAAGTCCTTGTTGGCGAGCGACCGTCCAGTTTCCTCTGGAGTGAGCAACAGCAAGACGCTGATCTCTTCTTGAATCTCATCTGGGAGGTCTCTGAAGTACCTCCACACCATGTCGTGTCTGTCAAACTTTGGAATGCCCGCTAGTTCAGGATCGACGATTCGCACCCGCGCGGAAACGGAATTCTGTCGGTAAATAACAACGTCGGCGTTTGGATGTTCTTTTTCATAGGTTAAGAGCGCCTCTTTAATCGCGATGAGAATCGGATCAGACGTTCCTCGGATAGTTGCCATGACTAAATCCTTGAACATGCACTCGATCGCATAACCCGCGAGGTAAATTGCCGCGGTCCAATGTTCACCCGCCAACAGGTACTTCGCTTCATCAAAACGGCGAAGAGCTGCGCGATAGAACGGCTGTGCTTCACGAGCTCTTGGGAGCGACATTGACAATTCCAAACAAAAAGCAAATGCGCTACTGCAAGGCAACAAGACTACTTGCCATTGTAATAGAAGTTCGACCGTTGGGCAATGACAACCAAAGCGTCCGCGCGGCCAGCTTCAGCCCGGCGCATTTGCCTTTGGAGACCTGACGGAGCCGATTCGCATTGAGATCGCGGAGCCTAGCGCGATGGAACTGGTTTATCGTCGATTCCCCAAACACCAATCGGTCTGCCTTCGTCCCGAATAATGCCCGAGTTGTCCACGGACCGATGCCCAGCCGTGCCCGGCTTTTCGGGCGGCTGCTTCGCCTCTAGCGAACGAAATCCGTTGACGATCGCCTCCCCGCTCTTCTTGAAATAGATGATCTTTTGCGCCTTGATGGGATCGAGGGCAGCGCCGTCTTTCCCCAGTTTGTAAAGCTCGGCGTCGCCCTGTTTGTCGCCCTCGAAAATCATCTGGTCTTTGGCCTGCGAGTAGCTCATGCGGGCGTAGCGCACGAAGAACTTGGTTCCATCGGGGCCGGCGAATTCGCGGACTTGAAACTCAGTGCTTCCGTCGCTGCGGACGCGTCCTTCCGGCGGTTGCCGGCCAATGTAAATACGGTCGCCGGGCAGCAATGGCAGATTGGCCTCGACGGACCCGCGCTCGACGATCGCTCGCCAGTCGATCTCCTTGACTTCCGTCTCGACGCCTTTTGGCTTCGGGTGGGCGAGCCAGACAGACTCTTTGGCCGCCTTGGCCGCCGCACCGTTGACTTGCAAAATCGCGCTGGCCACGGAGTTGGAACCATTCACCGACAGCCGCACAACTTGGTCGCCTTTGTTGTCCGTTGAAACGATGACGTACACGACTTTGCTGTTGTAGCTGGCGACTTCAACCCGCGCGCTGTACTCGCCGACAGGCTCCTTCCGCGCCACGGCGTCGGCGATCCGCTTCTCAGTCTCTCGGTCCGTCAGCCCGGCAACGTGCGGCACGCCGTAGTCGCGCAGATTGATCGTTCCATCCGGGCCAACCAGATAGTGGCCCTCGAAGACGCTCTTGCCGCCGGGAAACCGCGTGACTTCGACATGGATCACATCGGGCGGCTCGATCCGATAGATTTGGCCAACGGGCGCAGACCGGCTTGCCGGCGGTACCGGCTTCGCTACTGGGGCCGTATTTGGGCCCGGTGAAGCGGCCGGCGGTGGAGCGGCGGTATCGGCCGGCTTGACCGAAGTCCGATTTTGGTCCTTGGCAATCTTGGTGTACGGACTCGCGCCCTTTGTTTCGATGTTGAGCCGGCCAATACGGTAGCGGTCGCCTTCGTCAATCTTGTAAGCGATATCCAGTTTGTCCGGCTCGGCCAGAAAACGGTCTTCGGCCTCAATTTTGGCGAGAACATAGCCCTCACCACCATACTCGTCGCGGAGCGTCTGCAAGTCGAGCTTCTGCTGGTTCGCGTCGAAATGCTGGCCACCAAGCAATTTCAACTTCTTGGTCAGACGGGCGTCGTCGAGCTTGCGGTTGCCCAGGAAGGTGACGTTGCGAACCGAGTACCGCGGGCCTTCGTCGATCACGAAGGTTATCGTTACCCAATTCTGCTTTTCATGGTGATCGAGCTCGCGTCCGATGCGGGCGTGAAAAAAGCCGAAACTACGGTAGTAAGCGGTTAGTTTCTCGACATCTTCATCGACCTGTTTCGGATTGAATTCGGCGGTTAAGGAAGAAGTGAGCGAGTGCGAGCCGATGACCTTTCTCAGCCGCGCCGCGGAGACAAAGCTGTTGCCGACGATATTGATCCAAAGAATCCTTTGGTGCGGGCCTTCATCGACAACGTAGACTACTTGCATGTTGGAGGAGTTATTCCCTTCCAGGATACTGACACGGACGTTCTTTTTGCCGTGGTCGCCGTAGTACTTCTCGATCTTCTGCCGGCCGTTTTCCGCGGCGACCGGGTCAACGGCGTCGCCCGCCTTGACCCCGGCCACTTTCTTCAGCAGGCTCGACTCATAGGTTTCGTTGCCGGCAACGTTCACATCTTCATACACCGGTCTCTTCGCCAAGGTTGAGGTTCCAATGCCGATCGAGGGGCGTGGTGTCATCGTGTCCGTTCCTGGCTGCGGCGGTACGGCTGGCAACGGGTAATACTGCCTCGTGCCCGCGCCCATCGCCTGCGGTTGTGCGGCCGGAAATTGTGATACCGTTGGGACGCGGTCGGTGGCAAGGGCTGAAAGCTCGGGCACTAGCCGCAGCATGGTGCGGTGCCGTATTTCGCCAAACAAGGCGTCAAATGGGTTCTCCGCGGTCGACGCCGGCGCCGGCGATTTTGACTCTGACTTGTTGGCGAACGTCGCTCGCTCCTCCTCCCCGCCGGCCTTTTTGCTTTGCTTGGCAAGTATCAACGAAAGTAATTCGTTGGCGTCGGCGGGCGGATTGGCGCTAAGGAGCACTCCCGCGATATCGGACAGCGCCTTATCCAGCTCGTTGCGCTGCAAATAAATGGCGCTGCGAACGAGTGCCGCGTTGCATGTGAGCTGCTCCCACGTCGGTTCCCGGCCGCCTCCGTCGATGATCGTGGTCATATCGGCCAACGCTTTATCCAATCCGTCGGCTTGATTGGCATAGCCCAATCCGCGGCGAAATAGACCATACGCCAGTCCATCTCGATCGTAGCGATCTTGCTCTCGTCGGCCGCGTGCTCATACCACTCGAGGCATTTCGAGAATTCGGCAGCAGCTTTAGCAAAGTCGCGGCCGCGCAGCAGATAGATTTTTCCACAACCACAATGCGCCAGGGCCGCGTTCGGGGAATTCGGATCGGCGGTCATCACTGCCTCGAAAGCAGCAAGCGCGCGGTCGAAATCTTCGGTTGCCAGGTAATAGCTGCCTCGCCGTAGTATATCTGCCGGATCTTTGGAGTCGCGTTTCTGCTCAACTTCTGCGCGCATTTCCTCCAGCGCCTTGCGCCGATCGAAGACAACGGGTTCCGCCCGCAGGGCGGCTATTTGATCGGTAATCGGCGTACTGTATGCCACAGCGCCTTCATGGGACACTGTGGCGCCAGGACGGGGCGGCAAGGGCACTGTGGGGTCGATCGTAACACTACCCGCGAGCCCGGCGCTAGGACTCGCGCCTATGCCGAACATATTCCCGCCGGCCTGCGCGTGTGTGCTTTCCGCCGCAGTTGAATATGGCTGGGTCGTGCCAGCGCGAATCGGCCGCGGCTGTTTGGCTGGGCCGCGGTTATCCGGCGCTTGGGCCGACTTCATAGCGGCGTCGAAGACCGTCCAGATGGAATACTCGTCCCGAAGCTCCTTGATGAACGCTTGTCGCTGCTTGTCGAGCTGCTGGGGCGTGATTTCCGGGCCGCCCTCCGGCTTGACCTTTTGCAAAATCCACTGCTGGGCAATGAACTGCTCGGTGAAGGTTTTCCGCTCGCGGTCCAGCGAGTTGCCCTTGGTGCGGAGGGCGTTTTCCAGGTCGGCCAAGGTAGTGACATTTTCGCGCATCATCAGGGCTTTGAGCGGCCTATCCTCGAAGTAGCGGTCCACCCTCGCTTGGATTTTCGCCTGGCCTTTCTTCGGAACTTCGTCAAGAAAGTTGTGGTAGAGCATTTTCACATCCAACGACCGCCTGACCATCTTGTATAGAAGGACGCGGTGCGGCTCGGATATGCCTTTCGCCGGATCGGGGTCGCGGGCGGCGACGTGCGACGCGTAGTCGCGGATGGCGTCGGTCAGCTCCTTTACCAGCGCCGCGCGCTTCTCGGACGGGACATAGCTGCGGACCATCTTGTCGTCGATGCAGTGGAACAAGTCGCGAGTCAGGACGACATCATCGCCCACGCGCCCCAGGGGCAGCGACATATCGCAAAGCTCCGCCGGCTGGACGTAGTTGGGTCCGCCCGGTGAGGCCGCGGCGCCGACTGCTGAGGGGCCGTCTTTGCCAAAAAGGCCCGGTAGCATCAATAGCGCCGGCGCGACCAGCGCCGCCAGGCCCAGCGGCCACCAGGAGAACCGTTCGCGCGGCACGTCCGCGCCCAGCAATCGTCGAATCCTTTCGAGAACCATTTTTCGGCTTCCTTTCCAGGCGGCGCCCAGCACCGGGCCGCTGCCGGCCGCGGGCTGCTGGACCGCCCATTGCAATGCTTGGGTAAATACGAGGCGGTCTCCGATGGCCGCCACCGCCATTTCGTCGCAACACATTTCACGCTCCCGGCTGAGGCGGCGCGAAAGCCACCAGACCGCCGGGTGATAGAACAAAAACGTCTCGACCAGCCGCTGCAAAAGGATCGCCCAGAGGTCCAGCCGCCGCAGGTGGGCCAGTTCATGGGCCAGCACGCCTTCGAGCATCTCCGGCGGCATCTCTGACATCCACGCGGCGGCCAGCAGGACCATCGGCCGCCATACGCCGGCGACGAGCGCTTGGCGAACCCGCGAGGAGACGAAGACCGCGGCCCGCCGCACTCCCAGCCGCAAGGCCAGCCGCCTTGCCCGATCGGCCCACTCCGGGTCCAACGGCCGCCGCCCCTTTCGCATCCGCCAGGCCATGCCGCCGCCGATCAGCAGGCGGAGGCCGAACAGTCCGGCCCCGATCGCCCAGCCGCCCAGCAACCAGGGTTGCCAGCGGGCAGGTAGCGTGTAGGGTGCGTGGAGCACGGACGAGGAAACTGGTGCGTTCCGCGAAGCCGCCGAACGTCCGTGCGTAACGCACCACTTTCTCTGGGCTTCGCTCCACACACCCTACGCGCTCATCGGCCGTCGATTCCCGCGGATCCAACACGATCGGCGGCCCGGCTGCCGGCAAACCGGGCGGCATCGCTCGTTCAAATTCCGGCGGCGGCGCAGCGGAGATCAACGGCTCCGGCCGTACAAACCGGAAGGTCACTATCGGGCAGGCCGCCATGAGCATCAGCGTCGCCAGCGCCAGCCGGTATCGGGCCGTCAGCGATCGCACGCCGCACAAATAAATGACGGTTTCCAGCAGGCCGGCCAGGACCGCGCCTTGCCAGAGAAAGTGCAGCAGCGTCCAGGTGAGACGCTGGCCCAGCGGGCCGGCCAAAGCGTTTATTGTTTCCATGGCTATCCCTGCTTGCGTTGGTACTCGGCAATCAGGCGCTGGATCTCATCGATCTCTTCCTTCGATGGCGGCGACTCGTCCAACAGATAGGCCACTAGGCTGCTGGCCGAGCCCCTCGAAACCCCGCCGCACCAGGTCGCCGAGCATTTGCCCGAGCGTTTTTTCCTTGCTGACCGCCGCCCAATAGACAAACGCGCGGCTTTGCGGACGGCGCTTCACGAGCCGCTTGTCGAACATCACCTCCAGCAGGCTCATCACCGAGGTATAGGCCCGGCGGGGGGTCTGATTAAGCACGTCCATCACTTCGCGGACGGTCGAAGGCCCCCGTTCCCAGAGGATTTTGAGCACTTCCAGCTCGCCGGGCGTGGCGTTGGGTTGTCGCGGTCGGGCCATTGCGTGCGGTCTCCTGGAATCTGCGGGCCGGCCTGCCATGTTTCGTGGTAGTCTACGGTTTAGCCCGGAGACTGTCAACGGCAAAAACCGGAGATGAATATCGAGACGGGCGGGCTGTCGTGCCCCGCTTTTCACTCCCCCGGCGGCAGCATACAATGGGCCGCATCATGAATCTCAACGAAGCACTCCAAGAACTCGATTTGGCCCATACGACCGGCAAGCTGACGCCCGCCGCCGAGAAGAACGTTCGCACCTGGCTCACCGCGCCCTATCTGGCGGAATATGGCCCGGCAGTCATCGAGCACATCGCCGCCGGCAAATGGCGGGAGCTGGAGGACGTTTTCTGGACGACGATCCCCTTCGGCACCGGCGGCCGCCGCGGGCGGATGTATCCGATCGGCACGAACGCCATTAACGATCGCACGATCGGCGAGAGTGCCCAGGGGTTGGCGGACTATGTGAAGGAAGTGGTTCTCAACAATGGGACGGAACAGCCCTCACCCCCTGCCCATCTCCCAAAGGGCGAGGGGAGCACGAAGCCCTCGGCCCCTCTCCCAAAAGGAGAGGGGAGCAATCGGCAGCTAGCCTGCGCGATTGCGTACGATACGCGGCACCGCTCGCGGGAGTTCGCTGAGCTGTGCGCGTCGATCATGGCGGCGGCTGGTTTCAAGGTCTGGTTCCTCGACGGCTATCGCAGCACGCCCGAGGCGTCGTTCACGGTGCGATTTAAGCACTGCGATTGCGGCATCATGATCACCGCCAGCCACAACCCGCCGACCGACAACGCGGTGAAAGTCTATTGGTCGACCGGCGGGCAGCTTCTTCCGCCGCACGACGAGAATGTCATCGATCGCGTCTACAAAGTCAAGGAGATCAAGCGGATTCCCTGGGCAGAAGCCCTCGCCTCGGGCCAAATCGTCCTTTGCCAGGAAGAGGTCGATGCGGCGTTCGTGGCCGCGGTCTTGCGGCAAAGTTCGCCGGGGCCGCGCGACGTGAAAATCATCTACTCGCCGCTGCACGGCGTGGGGGCATCGGCGGTCTGCCCTGTGCTCAAAGGGGCCGGCTTTCGCAATTTCGAGATATTCGGACCACACGAAGCGCCCGATCCCGAATTCACGAACGTGCCGGGGCATGTTGCCAATCCGGAGAACCCAGCAGTCTTCGACGCGATGATCGCCCGCGGCAACGAAATTGGCGCGGATCTGATCCTTGCCACCGATCCCGATTGCGACCGGCTCGGTTGCGCCGCACGGCTGACGCCCGCGGCCGATTCCGCGTGGGGAACGATGACGGGCAACCAGATCGGCTCGCTCTTGACCGATTCGCAACTGGCGGCGCGAAAGGCGGCGGGAACACTCGATCCGCGGCTTTATGTCGTCAAGACACTGGTGACAACCGAGTTGATGCGCCGCATTGCCGACGACTACGGCGTCGAGACCGCGGGCAATCTGCTCGTCGGCTTCAAGTACATCGGCGGCGAGATGGACCTTCGCGGTCCCAAGGATTTCGTCTTCGGCGCCGAGGAGTCTTACGGATTTCTGGCCGGCGATCACGTTCGTGACAAGGACGCCGCGGTAGCCTCACTCTTGTTGGCCGAGTTGGCCGGCAGGTTAAAGGCCCAGAGCAAAACATTGCATCAACGGCTCGATGAGCTGTTCACTCGCTATGGCTGCCACATGGAGAGCCAGATCAACGTGCAGATGCCCGGCGAGCAGGGCATGGATGCGATGAAGGCGGTGATGGCCGCGTTCCGCACCAATCCGCCACAGGAACTCGGCGGCATGAAGCTCGCCCGCGTGCGGGACTATCTCAACGACACGGTTGCCGAAGTAGGCGGCAAACCGGCGCCGCTGAACGGGCCGCGCGGCGATCTGGTGATTCTCGACTTCGAGACCGAAGGAAACTACGTGGCGGTGCGTCCGTCCGGCACGGAGCCGAAAGTGAAGTTCTACATGTTTGCCTACGATCCGCCGGCGGACGCGGCCGAGTTGCCCGGCATCAAGGCCGTGCAAGTCGCGCGGATCAAGGCCGTGGGAGCGGACTTGCGGAAATTCGCGGGAGTATAGCACGATTCCCGTTCACAGCCTATCGAGTATCACGTCGTATTCCGCGTGAGAGCCAATCCAAAACCAAACAATGACATCATCCGTCAAGATACCCAAAGCCCGCCAACCGATTCCTATGCGAGCCGAGTATACTGCATTGCGGCGGCCGACACGCTTAAACTCAATGGAGGGATGAAACGGGTTCTCCTTCCATAACCGGTAGTTCTTTCGAGCCGTTCGCTGAACGCCGGGCGGCAGTTTACGGAACCGTTGAATAAACTCTGGACCGAGGCGGGATTTCACAATTCATCGAATCCCATCTCTACAGTCCTACCCTCGCGATAATCGCGCAGCGCTCTTTCCGCAAGCTGATCGAGCTTGTCCTGCGAATTCGCCAGGGTTTCGTCCCAGCGCCGCTCCCATTCAATCTCTTCCAAGAACTCATCCGCAAGCTGGTCTTGAAGTTCTTCGGGAAGCGATGATGCCTTTTCAAACGCCTTCGCAAGTTGACTGGTCATTAGGGAGCCCTCCTATACCCTAGTGTACGATCAGCGATGAGGAGCGTCAATTCCGGCTAAAGCCGGTACTACGAGCGGCGGTCACTCTACCGTACCGCCGCCACGCCCTGCTGCGCGCCGAGAGCCGCGCCGATCCAGCCGTCGTCGATCACGAATTGCGTCACGACGACGCCCTTGAGCTTCTCGTTTTTCACGAACTCCTCGGGCGTCATGTGAATAGGCTTCTTGTCGGAGAAGATTTTCAGGAAGATGCTCCGCAATACTACCTGTGCGGCGACGTTCATCCGCCCGCCCGAAAACTGCACGATGCCGTCGCGGGTGAGTTCGATCGAGCGGCCTTCGACCACCGGCTTGTAGGACGCGCGGACCTGAAAATCCTTGAACTTACTCCTGCCCTTGCTCAAGCGGGCGATCGCCAAAGATATCTCCAGGTGCCCGTCGCTCAAGCGAACGTGGACCGCGTCCTTGGCCGCGAACGTGATCTTGACGTCTTCCTGGTCCGGATCAATCGCCCTGGGTGTGAAGCGGTGCATCCGCTCGGCAAGCCGGCGATTGAGCCCGGCCAGGTCGAACGTCTCGCCGTCGAGTTCCAGCCGCTCGAGCATGTTGTTCAAGAGGCTCTCGTGGATCTGCACGCTGGCCAGGCTGTCGGCCGGGGCCTGCGGACGCGGCGTGTGGCCGCCAAGCTGGTCGGGACCGGCCAGGCGGATCCTCATGCTGAATCGCTTCTCGGTCGTCTCGGCGGAGATCATCATGGGATCCAACAGCAGCGAATCCATCGGGCCGAGCAGTTCGTCGTGCAGGCGCTTCGCCGCGGCGGTTACTTGCTCCGTGGCCTCGCGATCGACGCGCTGTTTCGCCTTTTCAGCGATCTTCCCGCGGACCTCGGCGTCGGCGGCCGGCCGGCGCTCGTCGTATTGCGAAATCGCTACATTGCGGGCGATGCGGTCGAACAGAGGCATACGGTCAAAATCGGTCCGCACGCCGCGAACGGTGGAGTTGTTGTCCACACGCACCTCCGTCTCCCTCATGCTTATGCCGCGCAAAGTGACCACCAACGGTTTGCGGGCGACGTAGCTCGACTCGCTGTCAGTGTAGAACGTGGCCGGCCCGGAAGTCGAACGCGTGATGGCAGCCACCTCGCCGTTGACTACCAACACCATGCGGACGTGATCGGGATCGGGCACCATCCGCACGCTGATCTCGTTGGCCGTCACGCTCTGACCGCGGACCGTCGCCCCTTGGATCGTATCCTGCACCGGGGCGTACTCCGGCTCGCGCTTCGGCATCATGCGGTTGAGCAGTTCGGCGGTCACGGCCAGCCTCAAATTGGCGTTGCGGAAGTACATTTCCACGCGGTCGCCCAATTCTCGCGGCGCCGAGCCGCTGCTCACGGAAAGGAATTGGCAATCGCGGGCCAACAAGTGGGCGTCGCTGGGCAAGCCGCTTTTCTCGTAGTTTTCCAGATGCTCGAGCAAGCGACTGGATTCCACTGGTTCGGCCGTATTGCGGAGCATCTCGCGATTGAGCGCGGCCGCCGCTCCCGAGGTGAGAAACTGCCGCTGGTTCGAGGTCATCGATATGCGGTTCAATCGCGCGGACCACTGTTGGGCCAGCTCGTGCGGCATCCGCTCGTCACCGTTGCGGCGGCGCGCGGCCCAATCGCGGAGCGAATCGATGAGCAAGTATTTTCGCCAGGCGTGGCCCTCCGGCGAGTCGGAGGTAAGCTTCTCGAACGTCGGAAAGCGCCTTGTTGAACGAGTGCGGGTTGAACGGTTGGCGCCGGAGCGTCGGCCAGTATCAGGCCGCCCATCTGGCCGATCTGCTTCCAGATCACGAGCCGCCGTGCGAGCGCAAAGGAAGCACTTTGGACTTCCTTGGCCGCGGCGTCATCGTCGGTTTTCGCCGCCACGGCCGTGGCCTGATGCACGAGTTCGTCCAATCGGCCCAGGATTTCGGCAGTCTGCGGCGCGCCGACGGCGATCGCCGGACCGAGCTTGCGGATTTCGCTAATCGTTTCTACCGCCCAGTCTTTTGCCGACTCGTTCGACTTCAACTTCTCCAGTTGGGCCAGGAGGGAAGCCGGCTCCTCCCAGGCCCGTCCGATCGCCTTCATCGGCCGCGATGGCTTATCCTGCAACGCGACTGCGGCCGGTTCCAGCGATTGGGCAGCGGGATTGGACTGAGGCTCCGGCGCGGGGTCACGCCGTACGGATGCCGGCGACGGCAGCGAGACAACTGGCTCAATCGACGGCTGCGGCATCAAATCGGCCGCTATCAACCGCGGCTCGGGGGCCACGGGACGTGCAGGAGTCGGAGCAGGCTCGGCAGCCGGAGCTTGTTGCGCGGCCGGTACAGTTTGCGCCGGCACGGCAGCAGTTGCAAAGGTCGGCCCGCTGATGTTTGCTGAATCCGATGGTTGTGTTTGGGGCTGACTGGCGGAGGTCTGCGGCTCCGGCGCGGGCAACCGGCCAAACGACGGATTGCTCGAAGCAACATGTTCCTCGGCACCGGCCGAGTGACTGTCCGGCGATGCGGAAGTGTCGCGCAAAACTTGCACCTCGCCGGAAACTGCGCACGTCGCGTCAGCGAGTTCAATTGGTTCCGATTGCGGCGTCGGTATCGAGCGCTCCGCGGCAATGGCGTTTTCAACATTACTGGCTCGAGCGGTCAAAATTGGCGAATCATTCTGTGCTGTCGTCGTGGACGCCGCTACGGGAATCACAACCGCAGACGGCAACTTCGTATCGCTCGATGCCGCGGCCTCAACGTTCGTCGCCACGGCAGCGGTCGGCTCAACTGTCTGGTACGTGGCCGGGTCGGTGGAATTGGACGCTGTGCTGGACGGAGCCGGTGGAATGTCGTTTTGGGCCGCCGCGCGCGAAGGAAATGCAAGGCTCGAATCGCGGGCGATCCGCTCCCACTGCCGCGGCATCCGGAGGCTCAAAATGAACAGCCCGGCAAGCAGAGCAATTAGCGGCCAACTCAGATCCGGTCGTCGGCGAAACATTCCGCGCCTCCATGCGTGTGCTGCAAACCCAGATGGTGCAACTTCTGGCATCGAATTAGATCGGATGTTCCAAGCGAGCGAATCAAACAGGAAATCCTAAGTTCCGATCGCACGCAAGTTGCGAAATATAAGGGACTTGCGGAATTGGCACACACCTAGAAACCGGCGGCCGTCAGGGCTAGTTTGGGAGCCACACCTGCTCGCGGCTCGATGTTCACTCCATGCCCACCGAAGGAGTTGGAAAGAGTGGCGTAACCCTTTTGATGCCAACACCTTACATTCAAACGATACGGCCGGTTTCCATGCATGGGAACGGATTACCTCGTCTGCGGCTCATCGAGAACTGTATCGCTGTTCTCGTAGCCCGGCGCAGCAACAAAGGAAGCGGAGCACAGATCCCCCTATGTTGGTTATTTTGTGCCGCTGACCGGGTGGGATGGCGATCGCGTCGCTTGCTCCAATCAAGCGGATATCTTCCCCCACCTGCATACGGCCATGCCCCTCCAATATGTAGTAGATTTCTTCGGTCTCTTGATGGAAGTGCGGCGTGGTGCTCATGCCCGGAGCCAACCTGGCTTCGGCCAAAGTCTGATTTCGGATGCACGAGTTCCGATAAGCCAAGAGCTCGCGAATTTCTGAACCGTCTTTGGTTATAAACGCCGTTACATCGTTTAGATTGCGAATGTCCATGATTTCCTATCCGAGTGGTTTCTCCCAGATTCCCAAGATGGCCGGCGGATAACTGCGGATGTCCCAGTCCACGGCATGAGGCAGGAGGCCAAAATCGAATCGCTCGTCGGCCTCGACAGCGAACAGGCTCTCGGCCGGCGCCGCTTGAATCAACTGGCGTAGGAGTTCAAGCATTTCGTCCTTCCGGCCTTCGTAAAACTCATACGGTGGCGAACAGAATACGAGCCATGCCGACTTTCCCAAATCCGGCGACTGCTTCGCCCAATGAAACGTATCACTGGTCACGATGGCAATGCCCTCTTCGGCGCAACCCGAGACTCATGGCTCGCCGGAATGCCAAGGGTTCCAGCGTTTTGAACGATCAGCCGGGCGGTGGGCCGGTGCATTTCAATGGCCACGGCCCGGCTCGCGCCGCGACTCAAGGCTTCCAAGGCCAGGGCGCCAGTGCCGGCGAAGAGGTCGATCGCCGTCTTCCCTGGAACCGCGCGGCCGAGTAGGTTGAAAAGGGCCTCGCGAACCCGATCCTTCATCGGCCGCGTGCGGATGTCGCCCGAGTAGGCTAGCTTGCGGCCGCGGAACCGTCCGCCGATAATCCGCAGCCCAGCTATTTCGGCGGTCTCGGCGGAAAAAGTTTGCACTCCCCTTTTGCCAAATCGGCCCGATGGATGCTTGCCGCTCGAAGGGACAGCCCCATTTTTCCCTCGTGGTTTCTTCGGCGGCGACATGCTGCGGGGTCTCTGGTTCGAGTATCATTGATATGGTACGGTATGATGCGGCTGGTCGCCAGCAATGGCCTTACTAATATCCTAGCGATTTTAAGGAATTAACATGTTTATTCGAGTTGTTCTGGCGGTTCTTTGCGGCATCGTTAGCAGTGTGGCATGGGCCGCGGATCCGCCCACGCAGAAGGCGCCTGAATCGGCAACTCCGGCCGCTACACCGCCTGCCGGCCCCAAGGCCAAGGCGTTTACCAAGTTTTCGAAGGAGTTCAATGAACTGCTTGCGGATTTGACGGAAATGCAAAGCAAGTACGCGGCGGAGGGCAATGCCGATACGAAAGCAGAGATCGCCAAGAAGTTCAACGCCGGGCGGGACAAGGCCCACGCGATGGCCGAGCAGCTCGTTACGGCGGCGGAAAACGCCTATGCCGAGGCCCCGAATGCCAACCACGACGTGACCGATGTCCTTGTCGGCACGCTCATTGATCAGGTCGATCGCGACGACTACGAACCGGCGTTCAAGCTCGGCAAGATGCTCATGGACAACAAGTGCCCGAATCCGGCTGTGCCGGCGCTGGCGGGAATCGCCGCCTTTTGCGTGAACGAATACGACCTGGCCGAACCCTGGCTGAAAGCCGCCGATGCTTCCGGCGACCTGGCCAAAGTGTGTGACAAGATCAAGCAGCTCGATCACTCCGACAACCCCCGGTATTATCTCTCGTATCCCCAAACGGTTGCCCAGGCCAAAGAAGAATGGGCCAAGGAAAAGAAGATTCGCGAGGCCGAGGCTAAGGCCGACGATCTGCCGCGGGTGCTCTTGAAGACCAGCAAGGGCGACATCGTCGTCGAGCTTTTTGAGGACCAGGCGCCCAACAGCGTGCTGAACTTCATCACGCTCGTCGAAAAAGGCTTTTACGACGGCCTGAAGTTTCATCGTGTGCTGCCAGGCTTCATGGCCCAGGGCGGCGATCCCAAGGGAACGGGCAGCGGCGGCCCCGGCTACACGATTCCTTGCGAATGCTATCGGCCTGACTTCCGCCTGCACTATCGCGGCACGTTGAGCATGGCCCACGCCGGACGCGACACGGGCGGGTCGCAGTTCTTTCTGACCTTCCTGCCCACGCCGCACCTTAACGGCAAGCACACGGCCTTCGGGCGCATGATCAACACGGCCGATACCGATAGCTTCGCCGTGCTGGCGAAGCTCAAGCGTATTGATCCGGAAACCTCGAACGGCGCGGCGGCCGACAAGATCATCGACGCGAAAGTGCTGCGCAAGCGGGCTCATCCTTACGATGCGAAGGATGTGAAGAAGTTGCCCGGGCACGATTGAGCGGAGGGTATAATCTATCAGTGTCGTCCAACATAACCCTACATCAAGGGACGATTAATGATTCGTATAACTATCCCAGGCAACTTAGTTGAGCAGCTTAATCCCAGCAAACCCGTTGTACTTTGCGACGAAGGCGGAAATCCGCTCGGCACGTTCACGCCGGTGAGCAAACTTACGGAGCAGCAGCGAATCGCGATGACGTTGCCCGAACATCTACTGGACTCGCCCACTCCTCTTGAGGAACTGAATCGGCGCCTTCGGGAAGAGCGTCCCATCCCTCACGAGGAAGTAATGAAAGAGATAATGGAAATGATCGGGCGGTCGGCATGAGTTACCGATTGGCCTGGATGCCGTCTGCGCGAGATCTGCTACTGGAAATGATCTTCCGTCAGGCGAATCGAGTGGAAATAGTCGGCGCGCTCAATCGCTTGAGCAAAACCTTGCAGCAACAAGGCTCGGCGGCGGGCGAATCCAGAGAAGGAATTTATCGCGTGCTTATCGAATTGCCGCTAGCAGTCAAATTCTCGGTAGACGAGCCGGATCGAGTGGCGACGGTAACGGAGATTTGGCTGATCGAGCGTGACCGTACATGGGCACCATCAGGGCTTTGGCCGGCGGCGGGCCATTTTGGGGTGTAGGCTTGGACTGGCCGGATAGGTCAAGTTCAGTCACATTTCGGAGTCGAGAGTCATGGTGGGTCGGCAGGACGTTGAGAAGCGGCGGGCGTGGGAGGTGCGGTTCGAGCGGTTTCGGGCGAGTGGGCTTTCGGTCACCCGATTCTGCGAACAGAGAACGGATATCGGTATGCACATTCTACTATTGGGCGAAGCGTGTCGGGTCGAAATCGGCTAGGCCGTCCACCTCGACCGCGACTCCGCCGCGGCGGAGTCGCCTGCCCGTGAAGCCCGCAGCCGCAGCAGGCAAGAGTGCGCACGCTGCCGTGGTGCGTTTTTCTTTGAAGGCCGGAGTGGAGGTGTCAGTGCCGGCCGACTGCCTGGAGGCGATTTGTTGTCTCGCCGAGGCACTTCAGCGTCCGCCGCCGGAGTGTTCCGACGCCTTCCACGAAGTCGTCGTGCGTTCGTGACATGAAAGGCGCCCGCGATGTTGCACTCGTCGCTTTTGTCTCCCTCGGGGCAGACGAAGATCTACTTGTACGCCAAGCCTGCCGATATGCACAAGCTTTAACGGCCTGCACGCCATCGTGCAGTCCGAGTTCCTACGCGACATCCGCAACGGAGACGTGTTTCTGTTTCTCAACCGCCGCTTGGATCGCATCAAGCTGATCCATTGGGATCGGGATGGCTTGGCGATTTGGATGAAGCGTTTGGAACGCGGCACCTTCCAGAGGCCGCAAGGCGCACCCAGCGGAACGCAGGTCGAAATCGACGCCACCGACTTCGCGTTGTTGCTCTCGGGCATTGAACTGGCGACCGTGAAACGTCGTCGCCGGTATTCGTTCGATGCGGCGAAATCTGCCGCATTGGGACACGTCAGTTCGTAACGGCGAACGCAGCGCCTTCGCCGCAAAATATTTTTCGGAATCTCGCCGATTTGCGCGAAGGCGCTATTGCGCTTTTTGACGATCTTGTTATCATCAGTCACATGATCGACGCATACGAACTTCCCAACGATCTCGATGCCTGCCAGGGGCTGCTGCGTGTTCAAGCTGCGACCATCGCATCGCAAGATCAGAAGATCGAGGAGTTCACGACAGAGATGCAAAAGCTGCGAAAGCTGCTGAGCTATTTCATCAACGGGCATCGCAGCGAGAAGCGCATCCTTTCGGCCGAGAACCAGTCTTTGCTGCCCTTTGAAAACAGCGAAGAGTTCCAGGCGGCTCGGGCCGAGGCGGAGGCCCAGGCCGAAGCGATCGTGCAGACATACACGGTGACACGCGCCGTGAAGAGGAATAAACGGGACGAGTCGCTGCCCAGCCATCTGCCGCGGATCGAGAAGGTCATCGAGGGCAATGAGGCGCAGAAGAACTGCCCCACGCACGGAGAGCGAGAGGCCATGGGCTACGATACGACCGAGACGCTGGTTTACAAGCGTCCCGAGTTGTACGTGCTGGTGAAGAAATACCCGAAGTATGTCTGTCCGGGCGAAGCCGCCTGCGGCGTGGCTTCGCCGGAACGTCCCACGTCGCTAGTGGAAGGTGATCGTTACGACACCAGTGTGGCGGCCACGGTGGTCGAGGGCAAGTGGTTCCACCACCTGCCAATCTATCGGCACCAGGACGTGTTCGCCGGCAGCGGCTGGACGCCCAGCCGTTCGACGCTGTTGAACCTCGTCAGCCAGGTGCAGTTCGTCATCGCGCCCTTCATCGCTCACATGACGTGGAAGGTTCAGCAGGACGTGGGCGTGGCCATCGACGACACGGGTTGCCGCATGCTGTTGCCGAAGACGCCGCCTGTGGTAATTCCCGGCGACGCCAAGAGCAAGCGTCTGGTCGAGAAGGTTGCCGAGGCGCGTGCCAAAGGCGATTCGAGCTTGCTCGCCAAGATGTGGGTCTATATGGGCCTTTACCTGGCACCCTACAACATCTTCGACTTCCGCGTGTCGCGGCACCGGGACGGCCCCGACGACTTCTTCCGCAACAGCCGATGTATCGTGCAGGGAGATTGTTTCTCGGGAAACTTGAGCGTAGTGATCCACAGCGACGAACGTCTGACGTTCGCCGCCTGCTGGGGGCACGCGCACCGCAAGGTCGTGGAAGCGATAACCTACGCGAAGGAAAGCGAATTGCTGCTGGGAATGATCCAGGCGCTGTATGATATCGAGACCCGTGCCAAGGACATGACCTGGCAGGACCGCCAGGCGTTGCGCCAGCGCGAATCGACGATCATCCTGGACGCGATTTGGAGTTGGCTGGAGACGAGGCCCTTGCAGGAAGTGCTGCCGAAGAGCGACTTCTCGGAAGCGTTGCGGTACATTCGCAACCACTGGAAGGAACTCAACGTCTACGTTCGGGACGGCCGGATTCCCATCGACAACAATTCAGCGGAGCAGTTGATGAAGCAGGTGGCCATGGGCCGCAAGGCGTGGCTGTTCGTATGCAGCGTGGCCGGGGGCGAGCAAAGTGCGATGATGATGACCCTGGTGAGCAGGCGCGGCGACACGACCTCGATGTCGGGGTCTACGTCAAAGACGTGCTCGACCAATTGCTGGCGGGCTCGACGGACTACGAAAGCCTGCTGCCCGACGTTTGGAAACAGAGCCACCCGGAAGCGATCCGCATGTACCGCGTCGAAGAGCGGCGAGACAAAGCCGACCGCAAGCAACTCGAGGCCGCTCGCCGGCGTCTAGCCGCCCGCTGACGCCGGCGCCCCCGGTCGTTGCCGACCGGCGTCACATGGTACTGCTGTGCGGATACGATCGAGCGAACCTAATCCTCCATCACGTCCTTTTCCCGGGCCTTCGCCATCTCGCCGGCCTGGTTCTCGTACTGCTTGGTCAGCTCCTGGATTTCGTCCTTGACCTTGTCGCGGTCGTCCTCGGAGAGGTCCTTGTCCTTTTCCGCCTGGTCGGCCATTTTGTTGCCGTCGCGGCGGACGTTGCGGATGGCGACCTTGGCCTCCTCGGTCAGCTCCTTGATGCGGCCGACCATCTTGCGGCGGACGTCGGTCGACAGCGGCGGCACGTTGAGGCGGATCACGCGGCCGTCGCTCTGCGGATTGAAGCCCAGGTCGCTGGCCTGGATCGCCTTTTCGATGTCCTTGATCGTGCCGGGATCGAAGGGCCGGATGACGATCTGGTTCGGCTCCGGGGCGCCGACCGAGGCGAGCTGCTTGATCGGCGCTGGCGAGCCGTAGACCTCGACGCGCAGCGAATCGACCAGGCCCGGATTGGCCCGGCCGGTGCGGATGCCGGCCAGGTCGTGCTTGAGCACGTCGATCGCCTTTTCCATCCGCTCTTCGACGTCGAGCAGGATTTCTTCGGTGGTCATGGGAGTGAGTCTTGGGCTTGGATTAGGGTCTGGAATCGAGGTGCATCGATCACGATCCCTAGCCGCAATCCCTACCGCTGCTCTGGATCAGCGTGCCGACGCGCTCGCCGATCACGGCCTTCTCGATGTTGCCTTCCTTGCGGAAATTGAACACCAGGATCGGCATGTCGTGCTCCATGCACTGGGTGATGGCCTCGGGGTCCATCACGCGCAAGTTCTGCCGCAGCACGTCGTCGTAGCTCAATTCGCTGTAGAGGACGGCGTGCGGATTCTTCTCGGGATCGTCGCTGTAGACGCCGTCGACGCGGGTGGCCTTCAGCAGGATGTCGGCTTCCAGCTCCAAGGCCCGCTGGGCGGCGGCGGTGTCGGTGGTGACGAAGGGGCTGCCGGTGCCGGCGGCCAGGATGACGATGCGGCCTTTTTCCAGGTGCCGGCGGGCGCGGCGGCGGATGTAGGGCTCGGCCACGCCGTCCATGCGGATGGCCGTCATCAGCCGCGTTTCGCAGCCCAGCGATTCCAGGGCGTCCTGCAGGGCCAGCCCGTTCATCACCGTGGCCAGCATGCCCATGTAATGGGCCGTGGCCTCCTGGATGCTCGAATTGCCGGAGGTGAACTGGGCGCCGCGGAGGATGTTGCCGCCGCCGATGACGATGGCCAATCTGCACGCCGTGCTTGGCCGCCTGGCTGGTCTGCCGGGCGATGTGCACACGGCGTCCATGCTGATGCCGCGCTCGCCGGGATGGCATGAAGCCCTCGCCGGAGAGCTTCAGCACCACGCGGCCGATACACGGCCCTGGTTGTCGGTTGCGGCTGTTGCCATCAATTGACTCCTTGGGCAGTTCCCAGACGGACAAAGCCGTTGATCTTCATGCCCAGGCCGCATCGGCCAATTCGGCGATCGACTTCGTGCCGTATTTGGCCTGGTTGGCGTGCAGCTGTTCGAGCAGGCAACGTTCACCAAGAACTGTCCATGCGGCCTTCGATGACCTTGGGCCGATTCTTCGCCATGCCCTCGACCTTCTTGTCGTCGCTTCACGAACGGCTGCTCGGCCAGCATCGTCTCGCGCGTAGAAGTTGTTGGAGTCCGGCCTTCGACCATCTTGGCGATGATGTTCTCCGGCTTGCCTTCTTGTCGGCGTCTGGCAGGCCTCGGTCGAGGATCTCGCGCTCCTTCTCGACCAGCGGCCGGATCGAGTTCCTCCTTGCGACACGGCGCCGGGCTGATGGCCGCGACGTGCATGGCAGATGTCGCTGGCCATTCGCGCGCCGTGCCGCCTTCGACTTGCAGCAGCACGCCGACCGCGCCGTTGTGATGGACGTAGCCGCCGTGCGGACCGTCGATCCGCACGATCCGCTCGAGCTTGAACACCTCGCGGATGCGGTTGTTCAGGTCGTCGAACTGCTGCCGCAGCGTTGTGACCCGTCTTGGCCGGGCGAGGGCTGGTCGAGCAGATGCGTCGGGCGTAGCCGCGCCGGGACCCGTGGCAAGCTGCTTGGCCAGGTCGTTGGCCAATGCCATGAACTGCTCGTTGTTGGCCACCGGGGCGCTTTCGCAGCGCAGCTCGATCATTGCGCCGACACTTGCTGTCCGCAGTCGGCGTAGACGGCGATCCGGCCGGTCGAGGTGGCGCGGCCCGACTGCTTCTCCTGCATCTTCTTGCCCTCCTTGCGCAGCAACTCGACGGCCTCCTCCTGGTCGCCGCCGGCTCTCAGTCAGCGCCTTCTTGCAGTCCATCATGGGCAAGCCGGTCTTCTCGCGCAGCGCCTTGACGGCGGCCGCGGTAATCTCTGCCATGGAATGGTATCTCCTTCGTCTATCGTAAGCGTAATGCGTAGGGTGGGACCGATTGCGTAGCGGCAGGCCCGCCATGTAGCACAGTGCAGCGGATGCCCGTAGCACTGCGCCGGAATCGGTCGCCGCATCGCTTAGGCTCGCTTGCCCGCCTACAATTCTATTCAGCGTCGCGGCCGCGACAGCCGGCGCCGCGGCATCGACGCCCTCGGTCCGCTCTTGCTTCGACTTCGGCGGCGCTGGTTCTTGCCGGCCAGCACCGCGTCGGCCAGCTGCTGCACGATCAACTCGATCGAGCGGATGCTGTCGTCGTTGCCGGGAATCGGCAGATCGACCTCGTCCGGATCGCAATCGGTATCGATCAGCGCCACGGTGGTGATGCCCAGCTTGCGGGCTTCGCTGACGGCGTTCTTTTCCTTCCGCGGATCGATGACCACCAGGCACTCCGGCAGGCGGTTCATCGTGCGCATGCCGTTGAGGTTGCGATACATCTTGCGATACTCGCGGTTCAAGCGCCGATTGCATCTTCTTGGAATACGTGGCCAGTTCGTCGCTCCGAGCGAATGGCTTCGAGCTCTTCCAGCCGGCTCAGCCGGCTGCGGATGGTGCGGAAGTTGGTGAGCGTGCCGCCCAGCCAGCGATCGCTGACGAAGGGCATGCCGCAGCGCGTGCCCTCGCTGCTCGACCGTGTCGCTCGCCTGCCGCTTCGTGCCCACGAACAGCACCAGGCTGCCCTGCGGCGGCGACCTGCTGCAGATACTTGCGGGCACGCAGCAGGCCGCGAATGGTTTCGCGGACGTCGATGATGTGGATCAGATTGCGGCGGGCGTAGATATACGGCCGCATTTTGGGGTTCCAGCGGCTGGCGCGGTGGCCGAAATGGACCCCGGCTTCGATCAGGTCCTTTACAAGTACGGTAGCCAATCAAACACTCCTTAAAGGCACACCGGCAATTTCGACCCTCGAAAAAGAGGGAAGTGTCCGGCGTTAGTCAGGCACTGCGGTCAAATAAAAAAACATCTACCTTCTTGGACCGTTCAAGAGGGCAAACCTAAAAGTTTAGTGATTATCGAGCGAGTCGTCAATTGATTCGAGGATGCGTTGGACACATTTCCGCAGTTTAGTAAGATTCGACGACGAGGCCTGGGACACGGGCGAAATGCGCAGGATTTCTCGTGACGACCAAGTGACCCCTCGACTGGGCCGTGGTGGCAATCAGCAGGTCTAATTGTCCAATAAGTTGTCCGGTGGATCGCAGATAGGCACTTGACTTACCGTAGAGCCATGCGGCACGGGAGCCGAACTGGAGAATCTGAAGTCCCGCAAGCACCGTCTTAACGCGTTGGAACTCTTGTTTTTTGTTGGCCGTCATATGCACTCCTTCAAACAACTCGGCGACGTTGAAACGAGTAGTTACCAACGACTCTCCGCGGCCGACCAAGTCCGCCAATTTCTGGCTTGCGGCTGCATGATTTTTCGAACGTCCGCCGAAGCAAGTCGATAAAAACGGTGGTGTCAAGACAAGCCATGTCGCGGTTTGCAGTTGATCGGATCGCGTCGGCTTTGCACCACTTCTTCAATCGTCTGGGCTGTTTCCTCGCTAATTGGATTTTCGTTGAACGGTCTTTAGCCAAGCCTTGAAGTCGAAGGGTGGTTTAACGACACGCTTAATCACTTGGCTAAATGACTCGTTGTTATGCCGAACACGGCGAAGACGGTCGTATGCCTCTAAATCGATTGTGATAGTCTTTGTAGCCATAGCAAGCCTGTGTACATGCATGTACTTGTATTATACGCGGGCTCCCAAGCAATAAAAGCTACCCGGCATGGATTCGAACCATGAACGAGGGTACCAAAAACCCTTGTGTTACCATTACACCACCGGGTAGGGTGGATTCGGACGCAATCGGTGGGATAAGAGCTTTTTCCCGCTATTTCTAGGACACCCGAACTTACCGGCCGTTCGCCGAGGAACGCCAAGAAAGCCGTGCCCGAACCGATTCCTATTGGGAATGCACAGTATATGCGGTTTTGTCGCCGAGCGGCAACAGAGACGCGACCGTCGGTTCAGTTCGTGCCCTGGGCGGCACGAAAATAATCCGGATCGTTCGGATAGAACCAGCCCTGAATCGGATTGTATTGCCAGCCGTCCTCGCTTCCGGTCGGCGCAGTGGGCGGCGTATTGCCCCGAATTATGGCCACCGACGCGCTGCCGTTGAACGGGTTGACCGGGATGCCGCCTTCGAGATACGGACCGAAGGGACCGGCAACGTTCAACATCGCAGCTTGATCGCTCTTGCCGGTCATTTGCCTGCTGAAGTCGGCAGACGTGGCCGCCGGCGGAAACGCCCCGCGGTGCTGTTCCTTGTATTTCTCCAGTTGCGAGCGGACGCTGTGGAGATTGAACTTCAGGTTGCTCATTTTCGTCTCCCGCGAGGACGACGAGCATTGCGGCAGAATGGTCGCGGCGAGGACCGAAATGATGATCGCCACAATCACGAACTCCACCAGGGTGAAGCCGCGGCGAACCTTGCGACCCATCCCTTTCCGTACAATCCCGATCGGTGTCGCGTGTCTCATAAATCACCTTTTCGCGGCGAACCGGGGCGGCCATGCCAACGGCTTTTTGGGCCGTCCGGATCGGAAGGCATCCATCTCCCTTAGTCCGGCACGCTACTGAGTTAATAGGTTGAAAACCGGCCCGCGTCAATGCAGCGACAGTCGGGCCACGCGGCGGGATGGCGTCAAAGAAGTTGCCTTCGCCACATCCGCCACCAACCCAACAGCACAAACTACCCACCGAAAGTGCTTGATCGTTGGTGCCCTTACATGCGGACACCGGCGTCAAGTCAACCCACTTAAGACAAAAGCCGCATTTTATTGATATGGCAAGTTTTCGCACGTCGAAAAGTTTCGCTTGGGACAGATGCACAACATTAGCTGACGGGAATACATGCGGATTTTTGGGTTTGTGGTTAATGTACGGCAATTGAGCAAGACGAATAGATTGTAGGCAAGGAATGCCTATTGGGCGTTTTAGTCTGCATGATTGAATTGCGGATTGAGACCAGTAACTAGACCAGACCATTTCGGGGTGTTTTATACGCGCTACGGCCGGAAGCAAAGCAAAACGTTACTCATGCGGACGTATGTATTGCGACAAGCCAATAGCGATTTAAGGAGGCATGCGATGAGAAGGATCATTGCCGTACCGCTGATCGCGGTAGTGCTCGCGGTGCTCGCGGGAAGCTCGGCGGAGGCCAGCTTCTGCGGGATCGCTCGCTGCCGCTGCGCATCGTGCTGCTGCGATTCGTGCTGCCCGCAGCAGACTTGCACTGTGATGAAGACCTGCAGGGAAGTCGTTTACGAGCAGCGCCAGTATACCTGCTACAAGACCTGTTACGAGCGGGTCTGCGAGCAGAAGACGATCAACTGCGTGAAGTACGTCCCGGAGACGTGCTATCGCGAAGTGCAGTACACGGTTTGCAAGCCGGTGTGGGAGACGTGCGTCCGCACGTGCAACTACACGGTCTGCAAGCCGGTGTATGAGACCTGCTCGAAGAACTACTGCTACACGGTCTGCAAGCCGGTCTACGAGACGTGCAGCAAGAACATTTGCTACACGGTCTGCAAGCCGGTGTATGAGACTGCACGAAGAACTACTGCTACACGGTCTGCAAGCCGGTGTGGGAGACCTGCACGAAGAACTATTGCTATACGGTCTGCAAGCCGGTCTATGAGACCTGCCCGCGGAACGTCTGCTACACGGTCTGCAAGCCGGTGTACGAGACCTGCTCGAAGAACATCTGCTACACGGTCTGCAAGCCGGTCTATGAGACGTGCGAACGGGTCTGCCATACACGGTCTGCAAGCCGGTCTACGAGACCTGCACGAAGAACTACTGCTACACGGTCTGCAAGCCGGTTTACGAGACCTGCACGAAGAACTATTGCTACACGGTCTGCAAGCCGGTGTACGAGACGTGCGAGCGGGTCTGCCATTACACCGACATGCAAGCCGGTGTGGGAAACGTGCTCGAAGAACGTCTGCTACACGGTCTGCAAGCCGGTGTAGGAGTGCTGCGAGCGCGAAGAGTGCTACACGGTCTGCAAGCCGGTGCATTACTGCAAGACCGTGCAGTGCTGCGGCGGCCATTGGGAGACGCAGGCCGCTGCCTGCTGCGGGGCCGCCTCGGGCTGCTGCGATACGTGCCAGCCGCAGTGCTGCTGCCGCGTCTGGGTGCCGGAAGTCTGCGAGAAGCAGATCGACTGCGTGAAGTACGTCCGCGAGACCTGCGTTCAGCAAGGTGCCCTACACGGTCTGCCACATGGTGCCCGAGCAGCGGGTGAAGACCTGCACCTACCAGGTCTGCCACATGGTGCGGGAGTGCCACGAGAAGCGGATCCCGTACACGGTGTGCCACATGGTGCCCGAGCAGCGGGTGAAGACCTGCACCTACCAGGTCTGCCACATGGTGCCCGAGCAGCGCGTCAAGACCTGCACCTACCAGGTCTGCCACATGGTGCACGGAATGCCATGAGAAACACATGCCGTACACGGTCTGCCACATGGTGCCCGAGCAGCGGGTGAAGACCTGCACCTACCAGGTCTGCCACATGGTGCCCGAGCAGCGGGTGAAGACCTGCACCTACCAGGTCTGCCACATGGTGCCCGAGCAGCGCGTGAAGACCTGCACCTACCAGGTCTGCCACATGGTGCCCGAGCAGCGCGTGAAGACCTGCACCTACCAGGTCTGCCACATGGTGCCCGAGCAGCGCGTGAAGACCTGCACCTACCAGGTCTGCCACATGGTGCCCGAGCAGCGGGTGAAGACCTGCACCTACCAGGTCTGCCACATCGTCAAGGAGTGTCACACGAAGGAAATACCTTACCAGGTCTGCCACATGGTGCCGGAGACCTGCGTGAAGCAAGTTCCTTACACGGTCTGCAAGCCGGTGTGCTACACCAAGACGATCAACTGCTGGCATTGCGTGCCGAAGTGTGTTCCGTACACGGTCACTCGGTGCGTGCCGGTAGTGGTTTGCAAGCAGGTGCCGGTCACGGTATGCTGCCCGGCCCCGAGCTGCTGCGAACCGAGTTGCTGCGGAGAAACGAAGGCCTGCGGCGAGGCGGGCTGCTGCAACTGATTGAGCGAGACTCGAGCCCCGGTTGGGCGAGAGGTCTGGTCTAGCCTTTCGCGGCGGGCGCGATCCAGCAAGGTCGTGCCCGCCGTCGTTTCTCGAGTACTCATCTCGCTCCGCCGAGATGTCGTAACGTAGCAGCCCGCTGTCCTTCCATGCATACAAGCCGGACGCGCAAGCGAGTGGGATCGAATTGGACAAAATTGGACACTTTTTCGGTTTTCATCACCCCCTTTGGGTGTTTGAATTTTGACAGATGGCGACGATCGAGGGGAGCCTTGCGGCTTGAGGCTTTAGTCGTGAGGCTTGAGGCGGCAACGCACCAAGCACCATACGCACCGCCGCCAGCATTCGCACCGGCTGGTGCGTCGATGAAGCACTGTCGCAACGCCTTATCAGATATCATCTTATGTTAACTACAGCGTCGGTCGCCGGTTTGTTAAGCTGGGTAAACTTGTGCGTAGCGAGGAAAGCCTGGTGCGTGGCAGCCTGTTCATAAGGCTTGGGAACACTAATCTCCACTAATCGCCGCTAATGCATTTCCATTAGTGGCAATTAGTGATAATTAGCGTTCCAAAATGTCCGTCCGATAGTGTTCCCGCGCTGCCGCTTCGCGTCGGATGCATCGGCGCATTATGTTGACTGTTGTTATCTCCATCCATAAACACTACTATTCGTCAAAGGTTTCGCGGATTATTCCCGGAATCGGTTTTTTCCGCACTAGCCGGTGGCAGCCAGTCCTGGGCCATGCTCATCAAGCGGGTCTACGAGTTCGATCCGCTGGCCTGTCCGCACTGTGGCGGCGAGATGAAAGTTGTCGCCTTTATTGAGCCGCCGTAAGGCGAGGTCATCGAGCGCATCTTGCGGCATTGCGACCTGTGGCAGCCACGCCCGCCGCCCGGCGAATCTTGCGTCCACGACGGCGAGGTCGATGCCGATGGCTACGATGCATTAGGCGAACTGACCTACGTGGACGAAGACACCTTCTGGGCGACGTTTTGACAAGCACCGGCAGAGGCCGACGCGGAGAGGGTCTGCGCGTGCGGTGGGATTTGCCCGCTGGCGGACGGATCGCAGTTGCAAATTGGCCCGCTTCGGCCGGCCATACTCGCGTAGCGAACGAAACAAGCATCCAGCCGAGGGAGGACGGGCTAGCCCGTCCTCCCTCGGCTGGATGCTTGTTGCACCATAGGTCTTAGGGTAGAATCAGGCAATGGAGGGAAATCAAAATTCCTATCAGTCCCTCATGCCGCTGCGCGGCGCCTGGAATGATGAAAATTGGGCGTAATAATACTGGTGGTGAAAGACGTCCAGCGTCTTGGTCGAAGGCCGACTTCCAGTGGAGCTTCGAGCCCGACTATCAGTCTGGCCTGGGTGTCGCCACGAACCTGTAATTGTCGCCCCCGGCGGTCGGGGAGCACGCGAGGCAGATTGTTGCCTACTTCGATACCCCCGAGTCGCTGGCGAACATAGGAGGGTCTATCGTGGATATCATCTACCAGCGTGTGGCAGGGCTGGACCTGCACAAGGAAACCATTGTCGCGGCGGTCCGTTGCCTCGGTCCGGCGGGGAAACTCGAGACCGATCTGCGTGTCTTTGGCACGATGACCCGAGATATTCTCGGGCTGTCGGATTGGTTGGCGGCGCATGGCGTGACGCACGTCGCCATGGAAGCCACGGGGGTCCTGTGGAAGCCGGTGTGGAACATCCTGGACGGGCGTTTCCAGTTGTTGTTGGTCAATCCGCGGGAGCTGAAGCAGGTCCCCGGCCGCAAGAGCGATGTCAAGGACGCGCAGTGGATCGCGCAGTTGCTGCAGCACGGTTTGTTGCGCAGCAGTTTCGTGCCGGGCCGGCCGCAGCGCGAGTTGCGGGACTTGACCCGCCATCGCGCCCAACTCCAAGGCGAGCACACGTGCGCCGCCAATCGCATCCACAAGCTCCTGGAGGACGCCAACCTCAAATTGGGAGTGGTGGCCAGCGACATCCTGGGCGTTTCCGGGCGGGAGATTCTGGATCGGCTTGTGGCGGGAGAGGAAGACGCCGCCAAGCTGGCGCAATCGGCACGGCGACGCATGAGGTCGAAGATCCCGCAGTTGGAGCTTGCCTTGCAAGGCAAGTTTGGCGATCACCACCGTTTCATGCTCAAGCAACTGCTCAGCCATCTGGACCATCTCGATCAGCAGATCGCCGAGTTCAACGCGCGGGTCGAGGAGTTGATGCTCCCTTTTGTTGACAAGGAGTTGCAGGAGAAGTTGGACGCGGTGCCGGGCATTGACCTCAACACGATCCAGAACGTCGTCGCCGAAATCGGCACCAACATGGACCAGTTTCCCAGCGACGCGCATCTGGCTTCGTGGACGGGGATCTGTCCGGGCAATGAGGAATCGGCCGGCAAACGCAAACGGAGCAAGACCACCAAGGGCAACCGCTGGTTGCGGCGGGCCCTGACCCAAGCGGCCTGGGCGGCCACGCACACCAAGAACAGTTATCTCGGCGCCCAATATCATCGCCTTGCCGGTCGTCGCGGCAAGAAACGCGCCCTCGTGGCCGTCGCGCACACGTTGTTGGTGATCATCTAC
The DNA here is from genome assembly GCA_963707295.1 of uncultured Planctomycetia bacterium. Classification (GTDB taxonomy): domain Bacteria; phylum Planctomycetota; class Planctomycetia; order Pirellulales; family Thermoguttaceae; genus JANXQG01. The sequence goes on along the minus strand of CAVPPL010000003.1, from coordinate 182,936 downwards.
CACATCATCAAGTACCGCGTCGATTATCAAGACTTAGGCCCCGATTACTTCCTCCGCTTGGAGCCCGAGCGCCAGAAGCGCTACCTGGTCAAGCGTCTGGAACAACTGGGCTACGAGGTGCAACTGGCGGAGAAGCACGCCGCATGATACATTATCCGAACCGTCCGCTATCACCAATCAGCGCTACCCTTATGCGCCCGCAACCGCGCACCCCTAACTAATTTTCGAGGCAGGAGAAGCGGTCTGCGCCTGGTGGGGTTGGGATCGCGCAGCCTGACTAAAGATATTGCGCGGCCGAACGGATCAACTGATCATCCGGAAAGCTTGCCGAGCATCGGTGCCCTGCATTGCGTTTGGCGGGATTACCGGGATAGGGAGGGAAAATGAGCGCCGTGATCCGACCATTGACGACCGCTGATCTGCCGGAAGCGCGGCGCATCTGCTGCACTGCTTTCGGGACGTTCCTGGCCGCGCCGGATCCCGAGAGTTTCTGGGCCGATCGCGACTATGTCTATGGCCGCTTCGGGGCCGAACACGTCGCAAGCTTCGCTGCGGAGCTGGACGGCGGGCTGGTCGGCTCGAATTTCGCGACGCGCTGGGGCAGCTTTGGCTTTTTCGGACCGATCTCGATGCGCCCCGAGCAGCAGGGGCGCGGCATCGGCAAGGCCCTGGTCGAAGCGGTCAGCAATCAATTCGAGGATTGGGCCGTAAGCCACGCAGGGCTGTGCACTTTCCCGCAGAGCCCGTTACATATTGCGCTTTACGGCAAATTCGGCTTCCGCGCGGTTTCTGAACCCGATCATGGCGGCACCGTCGCGGCCCGCCGGCGATGCGGGTTCCTGGTCGCGCTATAGCGAGCTGCCGGAACGCGATAGGCGTGCCGTCGAGGCCGCGTGCCGCGAGCTGACGGACATGCTCTATGACGGCCTCGATCTCGGCGCCGAAATCCGCACTGTCGCCGCGCGGGGCTCGGAGACACGCTGCTGTTGTGGGAGGGCGCGAGCCGACTCGCCGGATTTGCGGTATGCCATTGGGGGCCGGCGAGCGAAGCCGGCGAGGGCTGCGCCTTCGTCAAATTCGGGGCGGTGCGGCGGGGAGCCGGAGACGCGGCGCGCTTCGCCGCGCTGCTCGACGGCTGCGGCTCGCTCGCCGCCGCGGTCGGCATGCCGAACCTCTTGGCCGGCGTCAATCTCGCCCGCGAGGAGGCCTATCTGCAGATGGTGGCGCGCGGCTTCCGCGCCGAGATCCAGGTCATCACAATGCACCGGCCGAACGAGGCGGCCTACAGCCGGCCCGGCCTTTACGTCCTCGACGACTGGCGGTAGCTGCACCGCACGGGTATCAGCGAGTGTAGGGCGGAAAAGCGGAGCGCCGCAGCGGGGTCAGACCGGAATGGCACTGCCATAGATCCGAAAAGCCGCTGAATTGCGGCGAGACGCCGCTACATATTGTATTGCCAGCAATGCTGTCAACACGATATATGATGCACCGTGCGCGGTACGACAGTGCCATTCGGTGCCATTCGGGTCAGACCGGCACTTTCGACTTTTCCCAGTTACAAATGTCACCGTCAGTAGCCGCAACCAAAGCCGAACGTCGGCGATTGCGGGGTGAACGGAGGCCAAATCGCCTACGGCGATTGTTTAGACAACCGTTCAATCTCGGCCCACTGCGGGGCGGTGACGGGCATGACCGAGAGGCGGGAAATGCGCACGAGCGCGAAGTCGGCAAATTTGGGATTGGCTTTGATCTCGGCCAGCGTCACCGGGCGATCGAGCCGGCGGACGGGTTTTACATCGACGACAACCAGCCGCGGGTCATCCTGCGTGGGATCGGCATAGGGGCCTTTCACAACCGCGATTACGCCGACAACGGCCTTTTCCTTGCCGGTGTGATAGTAAAAAACGCTGTCTCCTTTTTTTATCGACCTGAGGTGCATGAGCGCCGTGTTGTTTTTAACGCCGCTCCAGGTTGCCCGCTTGTCGCTAAGGAGTTGGTCGAACGAATAGTGATCGGGTTCCTCTTTGAACAACCAATATGCCATGGGAGTGATTCCGTGCGGGAGTTTTAGTGTCGATCCGATAACCGGCGCCCAGATCGTAGAAGCGGCGTCTCGCCGCTTGCAAAATGCGGCGGGACGCCGCATCCACGGGTTGCCGGATAGGCTCTATCATAACCGATCGAATGGCACGACTGACGCAGCCGCAGGATCCGTTTTGTTGGAGACTCTAAATGTAGTGAAACGACTCGAACGAACAACCGAGCGCCATTGCCAATTGGCGATTGGGCGCAGGATGTTGAGAAAACCAGTATACTGCGCAAAAGGGTGAAATTACAGAAATCCTGGAATGTATCGAAGCGGGAAATTCGTCGGCGGCCGATCGTTTGCTGACATTGGTTCATAACGAGTCGCGGCAACAGGGGTCGGAAAAACTGGCGACCGAACGCCCAGGGGAGAGGCATCAGGGTCGGGCGTAAGTTATTATCAAGTTTCATTGAACGCCAACGCGATCCGGCTACTGCCAAGTCTGCCGCATGGTTCCGGAAAGCGAGCGTGAAGCAAGTTTTTTACACGGTCTGCAAGCCGGTGTGCCACACGAAGACGATCGAGTGCTGGACTGAACCTAACTTCAGTCCTTTGTGTCTCAATCCCTGTCCACGGCGTCTTTAAGCGACACCGACTGACGAATCGAGCCCCTCGGACCCATCGTCGATGTACATTCCGCCTAGCTTTGCCGAGACCGATCAGACCACGCTTTTCGATTTCATCGAGCGGCACAATTTCGGATTGCTCGTGTCACAGCTTGGCAGCGAGCCGTTCGCCACGCACCTGCCACTCTTGCTCGACCGACAAGCGGGACGGTCCGGCACACTCATCGGCCACATGGCCCGAGCGAATCCGCATTGGCAAGCTGCGGAGTGTAACGCGCTGGTCGTATTCTCCGGGCCACATGCCTACATCTCGCCGTCCTGGTATGAATCGGAGAACGTGGTGCCGACCTGGAACTACGTCGCTGTCCATGTTTTTGGAACGCTGCACATCATCGAAGACGAAGAAACGACTTTGAAGATCCTGCGGGATTTTGTCATTTTCCATGAAAAGTCGATGCCGACTCCGTGGAGTCTGCCCGAAGACGAATACTTCGTAAAGAAGCTCGCCGAATCGGTCGTTGCTTTTGAAGTGAAAATCAGTCGCATTGAGGGCAAGTGGAAGTTGAGCCAGAACCAGCCTCGAGAGCGGCGTGAGAGTGTGAAGGAAGCGCTTGCACTTCGACGTGACGAGAACTCGCAAGCCATTGCAGCGATGATGGCCCTGACGCTCCGTGAACAGGATTGAATGATGAACAGCGACGCTTGACTGGCGATATAACGCGTTGACAGAGACGGCCTTAAGGAATGCATTCGCCGTCGCATCGGCGCCCCCCTGCTGGAAGGTCTGATGTTCGCAGGGGGACCGCAGTCGCGGTCCCTCAACCTTGCGACAAAAATGTCAAAACGCTTTTCGGTGATCTCGACTGTCAGGAATTGCGGTTTCGGCGCGGATTAGATTCAGTACGGAGCATGGTTACGGTAATGGCCTTTTCTGTCTCTGAACTAACTCGGTTAAACGCATTTCCGCAAAGGCCTATCAATTTACGAGAAGTGAAATCATGAAACGCTTGGTTATTATCTTGGGCTTTGCGGTGGCTTTATCGGGTTTCAACGCACTACGCGCCCGTGCGAGTATTATGAACCCCTCCTTGTCGTTTACCCTTACCAACTTCCCCGGGGGGGTCACCTCGATTAGCTCGACAATAGGTGCTGGCCTCACGACCGTGGGCACCGTGCAGGTTTTTTCGGTTCAAACTCCGACGGCCGGCGGCGGAGAATGGGACGATTTTTTTTTCTCGACATCAGACGGCGGACCGCTTGCAGCGAACGGCGCTGCACTTTGGCAAATCGTTGCGAATTTCACCTTGAACCAAGCGGCAAATTTCAACGGCATTGAGGATCAATGGACGACGGGCGGCGCGAACCCGCCAAATGGTCTGGGTGGCACACCGGTCCCGCTCGCTTCCCTTACGCCATCAGGCTTCATAAACTTTGCCGGAACCGGCCCACTCGGCGACGGCTATGTTAACGGCTTCGGTACGACGGGCGGTACTTTTAGCGACCCTATTGCCGCCGGCATCAGAACTTCGCACAATTTGTAAGCCCGTACAGTTTCGCCAATACCGGCGGCGGCATTCCGACCAACGCCGATGGCTTCAACATCGCTTTTCATTTCGACCCAGTGCCTTCCGTCGCCCCTGAACCGACCGCCGTTATCGTCTGGTCGCTGCTCGGTGCCATCGGCATCGGTATTGGTTGGAGGCGGCGGCAGAAGGCCGCCTAATTCGACGGCATGTTGTTTTTGCGGCGAAGTCCTGAAGAATCTCCAATGCGCTTGCGACTAGCGTTCTCGATTGCGACGATCTCAATCGCTGCGATCGGCGTGGCCGCGCCGCCCGTGCCGGCCAAATCGTCCCCGGCGACCTTCTCGTGGTCGATCGTGGAAACGGCGCCTTGGACGACGTCAGCCCGATCACCGGCTCCAGCTTCGTCATCGCCAGTGGGTTCTCGAATCCGCAAGGGGTCGCCGTCAATGCCCAAGGCACGATCTTCGTGTCCGATATCGGCACATCGACGATCAATAGCGTGAATCCGACGAACGGGAATGTCGCGGTTTTCTCTGGCAATGGCGTCGGCGCGGGGCCGGCGCTCGACCGGCCGTTTCAGATGGTATTCGCTTCCGGCCTTCTGGACGTTGCCGAGGGCGGAACGCCCAACGGCAATACGACCGCCGTGTACACTGTCGCTAACAACGGCAACCGCATCCTCGTAGTGGGAAACAACGGGTCGTCGAACAATCTCTTTGCCGAGTCGCTGGCTGGTCTTGCCGTCAACTCCAACGGAAACCTCTTCACGTCGGCGCCTACCGCATCGACGGTTTATCGGGTGGGCCCAGGCACGAGCACGCCGCTTACGACGGCCATCTCGGCGCCGCAGGGGCTCGCCTTTGGCGCAAGCGGCCAGCTCCTCGCGATCAATGGAAACCCATCGAATCCGTTGATCTCATCGATCGACCCGACAAACGGCAACGCGACGACCCTGTCGGATAATAACGGGACCGGATCGGGGCCGGCGTACGGCGTCCTCCGCGGGATTACATTCGACAACGGGCACATCTACGCCACGGACGTAGGAAACAACGAGATCTTCGCGGTAAATCCCGCAAACGGCAACCGGACGATCGTGTCGGGCAATGGCTTCGGCGGGACCACATTCGGCAGCCTCACCTATGGCATCGCGGTATACCCTACGCCCGTGCCCGAGCCTGCCAGTGCGATGTTGCTCATTCTGCTCGCCGGCGGCTTGCTGCTAGCTAGCCGCCGTTGATATCGCGGTGCTTCTTAGGGAGTTTCATAGGTGGTACACAAACGGCGGGTGCGACGTGAGTAATGTCGCACCCGGCGTCGTTTCATGCTGGAGCCGCTTGAGGCTTCGCCTCTCGCAGCGTAGAATCGGGTCGGTGAAGTGAAATCACGTTTCCTATCAGGATTAGGAGATTTCAAAATGGCAAAGAAGAAAACAAAACTGGCCGTTAACAAAACAAAACCAACCACCGCAAGTGTGGAAGAGTTTCTCAATAACGTTACCCCCGAGCAGAAGCCGCAAAGACAGCTTTGTGCTGCTGGAGATGATGAAGAAAGCCAGCAAGGAAGAGCCGGTGCTGTGGAGCAATTCCTTCGTCGGCTTTGGCATCAGACGACACAAAAGCACCGCAACCGGCCGCGAATCCGACTGGTTTCGGATAGGCTTCGCGCCGCGCAAAGCGAACCTATCGTTGTACTGCGGCAGCTATATTGATGCATACGCCGCCGTGCTGGAAAAGCTGGGCAAGTACAAAGCGGGCATGGGCTGCCTCTACGTAAACAAACTGGCCGACATTGATCTGAAAGTATTGATGGGGATGATTGATGCGGGGTGGAAGCGGAAGTAATTGAACCACCCGCTGCACATGCACTTTCTCCTTATCAGGCCAGTGTGCATAAACGCGGTCGTGGAGATGTGTCCGCCGCGAACCATAGGAAGCAATCATGGACCATAAAGTGCCGACATTTGCCATCGTCTGTTTTCTTACTGCCGCCGCGCCAGCCTGGGCGATCACGCCGGTCATGGTGCAGGATTTCGAAAAGGTCTCGGCGGTTCCGGAGGTCTGGGTCGTCGGCATCCCGAACCAGAACGCGGCCGTGAGCCTGTCCGCCGCGCACCCGTTCGAAGGCAAACAGTGCTTGAAACTCCATTACCATTTTCTAGATCGCGGCCAGTTTCAATACCTGGGGGTCCCGAATAAAGTCAATATCCAGGTGCCGATACACAAGCTGCGTTATGCGCTTTACGGAAACGGCTCAAAATGCTCCTACGGCCTGCAAGTGCAAGACGCCGCCGGCAAGACACATCAATACCGTTCGCTTTCCAGCGGCAAGGGCCAGGGCGGGATCGTTGACTTTACGGGCTGGAAGGAGGTCGCGTTCGATCTCGATGCGCCGCACGAAATCTGGGGAGGCAATAAGAGCAGCAAAATCGATTATCCGATCATGTCGGTCACTTTCGCGGTCGGTCAGCCGGTTGCCAATGTAGGCGATCAAGCCAAGCCACTGACTGCCGAAGGGGATCTTTACTTCGACGCGCTCTCGGTCAACTCGGAAAAAAGCTCCGCGGAAACGCTTTCCGACCGCCAAGTAACGGTGACCTCGCCGGAGTATTGCGCGGAGATCAAAGGCCGCACGACGATCGACATTTTGGCAATTGGATTCAAGAGTGTTACGGCCAAGTGCTGGAAACAAGGGCCAGGGTTCGGGACCGATTCGACGGTAGCCGCGGTGTCGCTTGATGCCCAAGGCCGCGGCTCATTCGTCTTTCCGGCCGACCAGTATCCACACGGACCGGTCAATTTGCGGCTGCACGGCGAGGGCGACGGCTTCAGCGATAACTGCTACTTGCAGCTTTACAACCGCGGCGGCGTTTCCTGGAACGAGGGCATGCCGAAAGCCCCGCCGGCCGCCGAAGGAATGACGCTGCTTTTCGCCGATGATTTTACCGGACCGCTCTCCATCGGCGGAGACAAATCCGCGGCGACCTACTACGATCACAAGCCGCCGCACGGCTGGCAGGATTTCAGCCAGCACCGCTTCTCCGATTACGGTTCCGCGCAAAATCCGTTCACGCAAATTGACACCTATCTGCGGATCCGCGCCAGCGACCGCTTGCAGAGCTCCGGGCTGATTTCTTCGTTGAAGAGCGACGGCCGCGGCATCAAGGCGACGTTGCCATGCTATTTCGAGTGCCGTTTCATTGGTCCCAACGCGATCGGCACGTGGCCGGCGTTTTGGCTGCTGACGGACAATCTGTGCGATCCGAAGTCGAAGCCGTGCGACGAGCTCGACATTATCGAGGCCTACGGGGGCGAAGGGCCTGGGCATCCCAACGCCAAAGACACGTACATGATCACGCCGCATGCTTGGGAGCAAAAGGGCTCGGCCGCGGAAAGCATGACGGAAAAGTTCTACCGCACAAAGAGCCTGACCCACATGGGCAAGTTCGGCATCCCGTCCACATGGTTCGACACGCCCCACACCTACGGCTGCAAGATCACCGAGAGCGACACGATCTACTACTGCGACAACATAGAGGTGGTCCGCCATCCGACGCTGCCCATCTGCAAGCAGAAGCCGCTCTATTTCCTGATCAACCTGGCCACGGGCGGCGGTTGGCCGGTGGACCTTTCACGCTACCACGGGGTGGCCGACATGTACGTCGATTACGTTCGCGTATACGAGGGCGGGAAGAAGCAATAAGGCGTTGTGAGAAAGTTAACGCATGCGTTTCTCGATCAATGCGTCGAGGAGGGTCTGGATCGGCCAACGAAATGTCATCCGCCCGGCTTCGGCGGTTTCGAGACCCCGGGGAGAAGGGCTGGGGATGAGGGGCTGAACCATTTGATCTGCCCCCGTATTCATGCGCCATTCATGGTCGCTTGCCGTAGAGAAGTTCCCCTATCCCGAATCCAATTGCGGCACCTATTCCACCACCAACGGCCCCGCCAATTGCTCCGCCCGGCGCGGCATGCCCGACACTGTTCAGCCCTATCATAACTGCAACGCCGACGGTGCCGCCGATAAATGCGCACGTTTGTACGCCCGCCGACGATCTAGCCTGTTCCGCGTTCTCTACGGATTTTCCGATAGGATCATAGTTTCCAGAATGCAGCAACCTTCCATTGTCGAGTATTTCTAGATGGACCACGAACGTCTTCACATACCAGCCGATTCTCTCTATGCCGACTTTGTATTCTCGGCCGCCAGCCTTGATTTCCGCGGTATTTGGCAGGGTTGCGTTGCCCTTGAAAACGATTGTGCCATTCACAGCAACCCGGTCTTTCCCGGACAAAAACGTCTTTTCGACCTTAATGGTATCGCCGATCACTTTAATCGTCGTGGACATTTCCTGAACCCCGTGATAGCACAAGCAACAAGCCGTATCATGCACGGGCTAAGTATAGCGACCGCAATGGGAGCCGTGCAAGCGCTCCGCACCGTCAAGCAACCGACCGGGAATCGAAACTGGGACGCGGCTAGAATTCGTTGCGGCCCCGATCAATTGAACAATCGCGGTAGCTCCTACTTTCCTCTCTCATGATCGAGCAGCCACCGCTTGCGCGGGAGGCCGCCGCCGAAGCCGGTTAGGCTGCCGTCGGCGCCGATGACGCGATGACAGGGCACGACGATGGCGATGGGGTTGGAACCGTTCGCCGCGCCGACCGCCCGGCTCGCGCCGCGGCGGCCGATGCGGGCCGCTAGCTCTCCATAACTCATCGTGCTGCCGGGCCGGATCTTGCGAAGTGCCCGCCATACGTCGCGCTGAAACGGCGTGCCGCCGGTGACGACCTTGATGCGATCGAGCGCGGCGTAGTTGCCGGCGAAGTAATCGTCCAGCGCGTGAAGGACGGCAGCGGGCGGCGGGCCGCTCTTGAGCTCGTAGGTCCCGTAGTGGATTTTTAGGAAGCGATGCATACGGGGTTCTTTGTCTCCGAACTCCAGGGCGCAGAGCGCGCCGTCAGCATCGGTGACGACGAGCAGCGGCGAAACTGGCGATGAGTATTTTTTGAGCAATAGGCGCATTGGGAATTTTCCTCGGTGGGAATGGATGTCTATCACAACCCGAAGCGTAAGTAAGGGAAAATCGCTCGCCCTCGCTCACGCGTCGGGTTGTGATAGAACTCCTTACGCGACAAGCACATCGGAATTCTCCTCAATAGGTAAAACGCTTTCGGGCGGCGAAGCGGGTGCGGCGTCGGCCGTCCATAGGTGCAGCATGGCATAGGCCCGCCAAGGCCGCCACGCTTCGGCGCGGCGGGCGACTTCGGCGGGCTTTGGACGCCGCCCGGCACGGGCCAGCGCGGAGCACGCCGATATCGGTGGCAAGAAACGCGTCGCTTTCGCCCAGGGCGCGCATGGCGATGTACTGCGCGGTCCATTCGCCGACGCCGGCCAATTCGCGGAGCCGTGCGACGGCCGCAGCGAGATCGTGGCGCGGATCGAAAAGCCTCGCATCGCGCCGGGCGGCGCTGGCAATTGAGGCAAGCGTCGCGGCGCGGGGCCGCGGCATGCCGAGACCGGCCAAAACTTCGACTTCAAACCGATTCGGCGGCGGAAAGGCGTGGGTCAGGCCCGGCACGTCGATTTTTCCTGCGACCGATTCGCCGAGCTTGGCTACGAGCCGGCCGGCGAGCCGCGTGGCCGCTTTCACGGTGATCTGCTGCCCGAGCACCGCACGGACCGCGATCTCGAATCCGTCCCAAGCCCCCGGCACGCGGAGGCCCGGCCGCGCCTGAACGAGCGGCGCGAGGACCGGATCGCACGAAAGCGCTGCCGCGATCGCCGCCGGCTCCGCGCCCAAATCAAATTGCCGCCGCACTCGGGCAATGATCGCCGGCAAAACATTGAGTCGCGGAATGCGGACAATCACACTCAGAGCCGATTGCTCGGGCGCGTGCGTCACCTCGATCGATCCGACAGTCTCGTCGAAAGCGATGACGCGGCGATAGCTGTCCGGCGTGACAACCTCGACGCCTTCGATCACGCGGGCCTTCAAAAAACCGATCATCGACGCCCAATCGTAAGGCGGCCGATAGGAAAGGAGAATGTTGATCTCCGGAGAGCTTGACGCCGCGGCCGCGCGGCGCCGCAAGTCGCTGGGCGGCCGGCCGTAGAGCCGCTGGAACGTCTCATTGAAGCGCCGCACGCTGCCGAAGCCACTGGCCAGCGCGACTTCGATCATCGAAAGATCGGTCTGGTGAATCAACTGCTTCGCGAGCAACAGCCGCCGCGTCTGAGCGACCGTGATCGGCGCGGCGCCGATGTGCTGGCGGAATAGCCGCCTTAATTGCCGCTCGCCGATTTCCAGCCGATCGGCCAGCGAGGCGACGTCGCCGCCACCTATGATACCACGGTCGAGCGCCCGGCCTCGATCAATTTTAACGCCCGTGAAACGGTTGCCTCCGTCCCGCGCCAGGCGTCAAGCTCCGGCGAACTTTCCGGCCGGCAGCGCAAGCAAGGCCGATAACCGGCCGCTTGCGCCGCGGCCGCCGTCGGCACGAAGGTGCAGTTTTCGAGCTTCGGGGGCCGCGCCGGGCAAATTGGCCGGCAGTAGATGCCGGTCGTCTTCACGCAGGTCAAAAACCGCCCATCATAGCGGGCGTCGCGGGCCTGGACCGCGCGATAACAAATGGCAGGGATCAGTTCCATGCCTCAAGTATAGAGGTTTCGTGAAAGGTGTCTCGCGGTTTTCGGACATCAATGGAGAATTGGCCGCCACCAATCCGATCCAGACGGGAAAGGCGAATCGAGTGCGGATCGACTTGAGGATAACCTAGACTGCTGCCAGATCGCTGCCAGCCAAATCGCGTACAAAAATGCAACAGCGCGTTACGCTAAACATTGTGCAACCTCATCCCGTGCGGCGCACCCTGCCGCGAAGGATTACGAATGAGAACTTCGAGAGTTTTGGGAATCGTCGTCGCGATTTGTGTTGGCCTCTGCCAAAGCCGGTCAGGGAATGCAACTCTAATTGAGTCCTTCGAAAACACGCTGGACGGCTGGCAGGTTGTTCCGCCAAGCAATCCTCAAGCTTTTGTCCCCGGCTTCAGTTCCACGACCGGCGTCACGGATGGAAATTATAGTTTGTCCATCACGGGGACAGGAAACGCCGGCCCGAACTACGCTCAAATGCTGCTAAGTCCCGCTACCACCCAGTTGACCTCCGTGTTGGCCAACGCCGCGTCCGTAAGTCTCGATGTTTACGCGCCGCCCAATTCCTTTGGCTATTATCTGCAGTTCGATGTTGATATCTACAACCCCGACACGGGCTATGTCTCGCTCGGCAATTATAGCTATCCGGCGCCACGATCGGTGCGGAATCAACCATCACGGCGCCGGTCTCCTCATCCTTGCAGGCAGAACTGGCCGCATCCTCCAACCCGACGTACATGGCCATTCAGGTCGGCGGCGGTTTCAGCCAGGGCAATGAAACATTCTATCTGGACAACATTCAAACAACGGCGATTCCTGAGCCTTCGACGCTTGCCCTTTTCGGCTTCGTCGGTCTGTTGGGAATGGCATGGCGAAAGCGGAAGCAAGCGGCGTAGTCCTGCGCTTTGGCTTGGGGAGATTGGGCATCGTCGCGACTTCGCGCGCTTGCCGCGCGACATTCAGACGCGAGCGCCAACGCCTAATCTGCTTCCTTCACCGCAGCAGGGCTGTTTTCTCCGCCGTGCCGGACAGACAAAATGGAGCTCGCAAGGAGCAGCCAGCATGACAAACATCCGATTCGCTCTTTCTCTAGGCTTTCTTTGTCTTGCTCCCGAGCTGGCCTCGGGCCAGACTGCCGACAAGTGGGACGACATTTCAAGTGCTAATATCAGCCGGTTGGGTAAACAGCCCTGGCCGGGCGGGTGTGCCGGCTGTGCCGTCAATCGCTTGACCGGCGATGTCATGGTCAACTTCGTCGGGTTTGGTCTCTGGAAGAGTGCGAACCAAGGACAGACATGGACCCGCATGGACCAAGGCGCCATCGGCGGACGGGGCGAAAGCGGCTGGTCGGTCCAGGTCGATCAGAACGATCCTCAGCGCGTGGCCGTATTTTCGCTCGACGGCGATGCCGGCTATACGATCGACGGGCGCCACTGGAAGAAGTTCAGGGGCATGGGGCGGAACTGGGATTTTGGCTCGGTCGATTGGGCCACGGTCGGCGCACGGGTGATCGTGGCCGGCAAGCACGAATCGGGCGGCGAGGTGTATAAGTCCACGGACGGCGGAACGACCTGGACCAAGCTGCCGATTGTCATGAATCCGATAGCTAAAAGGGACAACTGCATGATCGGCGTGATGGACGCCAAGACCTTCGTCTACAGCTTCGCCAACGGCATCCAGCGCAGCACCAACGAGGGTGCCACCTGGACTAAGGTCTCGGAATTTCAACCCCGATCGAAAATCCCCGTATACTTCCAAGGGGCGCATTATCTGTGTACATCCAAGGGCCTGATCTCAAGCAAGGATCACGGTGCCACGTGGCAAACGCAGGGCGAGCCGGTTGACCTGTGGCAAGGACCATTCTTTGGGGCCGACGAGAAGACGATGGTCGCCGTGGGCCCGAAGGGCGTTTACAAGACCACCAACGCCGGCAAGACGTGGGCGAAAGTCTCGGCCTTGCACGCGAACCTGGACCCGTTATATACCTATGCTCCGCAATGGTTCGGGGGCTATTCCTGGGACCCGGTCAACGATGTCATCTATGCGACCGCCATGGCGCACCCGGCGTTCAAAAACCGGCTTTCGAGCACTATAAAACGCGGGCCGTGAAGAGCAGGCCGCGCCGCAAGCCGCGAACGAGCGGCGGTAATGGACGTGCTGTCGCATTTCCCAATGCCGCTTGATACCGGCGAGCGCACGGCTCTTTGCATATGGCAAAACCGAAGATTAGCCGCTTGCGCGAAGAGCTTGCCGGAGGATCGCTGCCGAAACGACTCCAAGAACCACAAGCCCGTTCGTCGAATTCATCGTTGTTTCGCGGCTATTTGCACGGAGGGTTGAGCACTTCCAGAGAGAATAGTTTTGACTCCCTTTGTCGTCGCCTCCGGCGCGACGTAACCGCCAGGCCGCTTGCGGCAGCGATCGCACAAACTGCGAGCGTCGAAGGCTCGGGAACGGAGACGGCGTAAATCCGTGCTTCATTCTGCGCACTATCCTTGGTCCACTGGCCAGGGCCGCCGAACCAGTCGGTATCGAACGATCCGACTGTCGTGCCGCTCGCCTCGGTCATGGCAACCGCCGCCGGGACGGCGCCTTGGGAGTTCGATATCCGCGTTACCCACGTGAACGTATCGGGCACCAGCACCGAAGGCACCGAAAAGGGCAAGTTTTGCGGAGGTCCCGAAAGTGACAGACTGGGGAGCAATCCGCTGTCCCACAGCATCGTGCCGGGTTGACCGCCCGATCCGTCATTGGCGTAAAACCAGACTTCAAAATCGGCGGTGCCTGGATCGCCTTGTCAACCGACGCCGAGGTCGATCTCGGTAATTCGGCGATTGGCGCCGCTCAGCGTGACCTCGGCGCCGTAGGGCAATTGGGTGAATCCGAGGCCGCCATTCGTGTTCGGTGTGTTGTCAAAGACGATGGCGGTGCCGGTGGCCGTGGCCTGCGGTACACCGCAGACACCGACGAGGATCATCGCGCCTACTGTCCGGATGATAACGCCGCCGATCGAAGCAAGCAGCCGAGGTATGGCCGCCGTGCGCAAATTTGCCGTATGAGAAACAATCGAATTGTTCATGTGATCTTGCCCTTAATTGAACCTTGAGAGAAAGGAAAAACGCACCCCTCATTCGAGCACAAGATACAGCGCCGTCAACAGAAACTCTGAGGAAGGTTTGTGGAAGCTCTGTAGCGAGTCCAAGAGCTTTCCGCAATCCGGTCATAGTGTGACATCAAGCGGAGCGAAGCCCCACCTATTCGCGGCGATTTATGGCGGATCTTCGTAGGACTCGACCGCACCCTACAGATTTTTGGATAGGCTCCAGGTCTCGCGCCGTCAGACTGCAACTGACAGAGCGCGAATCGAATCCTGATGAGCGAGAGGCATGGCATTGATTTTCGCGGCGGGCGCGATTCAGCCAGGTCGTGCCCGCCGTCGTTTTAGGGTATGTGCCCGTGCTTCACGATGCCGTTCGCCGTGACGTACTCATCTCGTCCGGCAAGTTGCCCGAGACTCCCCGCAACGCGAGTCGATTGGCGAGTTGATTCACCGCTTCTCTTACGCTAGACTTGCAGCTATGAATGGGAACCAAGTTCCCTATCAAGCTTTTCAACGGATTGAACTGGGTCACTAAACATCCCAAACAACATTTATGAAGTGGAGTACTGCCATGAACCTTTTGCTATCGCGCCGCAGCGTCCTGGCCGCCGGCGCAGTTGCCGCCGTGGAATTGCTGACCAGCCGGACGGCTCATGCCGAAGAGCCGAAACGCCGAGTCGTCGTCTGGTCCGAGGGGACCGCCCCTGAAAAAGTCTATCCCCACGATATCCGCGGCGCGGTGGCCGATGGGCTCAAACCGCTGGGCGACAAGGGCTGGGAAATCGTCACTGCCACGATCACCGATCCCGAGCAGGGCGTCGATTCGCTCGACAAGACCGACGTGCTCATCTGGTGGGGGCATAAGCTGCACGACAAGGTCACCAAGCAGCATGTCAGCCACATCGTCGATCGCGTCAAGAACGGCGGGATGGGCTTCATCGCCTTGCACTCGGCGCACTTCTCCAAGCCGCTCAAGGCGCTGCTGGGAACCAATTGCGGTTGGAAGGGCGGCTACGTTGACGACGGCAGCAAGCTGAACATGATCGTCAAGGACAAGAATCACCCGATCGCCCGCGGCATCACCGATTTTTCCTTTCCGCACACGGAGCGCTACGGCGAGCCGTTCGAGTGCCCGGAGCCGGAGGCGGTGATTTTCGACGGCGAATATATCCGTCCCGACGGCACGAAGGAAATGTCGCGGCAGGGTCTCGTCTGGACGGTGGGCAAAGGCCGCGTATTCTATTTCCAGCCCGGCCATGAGGGCTATCCATTTTTCTTCGACGCCACGATGTGCAAGATCGTCGGCAACGCGGTGGAGTGGACCGGAAAAACCGCGTAGGGCTTGTAAATCAACGAGTTGTTGAATTCGTAGGATGGACCTCCGGGTCCGTCCGCGAAAAATGGGACGGACTCGGAGGTCCATCCTACTGGTTGTCCTTTTACAAGCCCTTAACGGGAATCGGAGGACGCTATGCAAGAACGTGCATCCGCTGGCATGATCCGGCGCCGAGCAATCGGCGCGATCTGCCTGACATCCCTCCTGCCGGCATTTGTTCTGCCGGCAGGAGCCCTCTGCGCCGCCGGCCCGCCGGTCGAAATCGCAATCGCTAAGCCCAAGGCCGCGCTGCCGGTGACGGTTATCGACAACGGCCGCACGTGGACGCTGGATAACGGCATCGTCGCGGCGACGATCAACAAGCGCAGCGGCAACCTTCCGTCGCTCGTGTACCGCGGCGTCAACACGATGGGCGGCGGCGGCTACTGGGAGCAGACGCCGCAAGATGCGCCGCGGTTGACCCAGACCGTTACCATCGACCCGGCGAAAAACGGCGGCGCGCGGGCCGAGGTCGCCGTCAAAGGTGTAACCGGCGGCACTGCGATGCTCACGCCCGTGGCGCCGGGCGGAGGTACCAAGTGCGACATCGAAGTCCGCTACGTCCTGGGCCGCGGCGAGAGCGGCATCTACGCCTACGCCATTTTCTCCCACCCGCGAGAATATGGCGCGATGGGCATAGGCGAGAGCCGCTACATCACCAAGCTCAACAAGATATTCGACTGGATTTCGGTTGATGCGGACCGCAATCTGCTGGCCTGTTCCCCGCGGGATTGGGGAGCGGGCAGCGTCATCCACGCCAAGGAGCAGCGCATTCTCAATACGGGCGTCTACAAGAACTCCGTGGAGCACAAATACAGCTACAACGCCGTGCAATACAAAGTGCCCGCATTCGGCTGGTCGTGTACGAAGGACCACATCGGCATTTGGTTCATCAACCCGTCGATCGAATTCCTCAGCGGCGGCGCTTCCAAGCAGGAACTCGTCTGCCATTTCGACGGCAACAACAATCCCGATCCGATCATCCTCGACTACTGGCGCGGCACGCACTACGGCGGCGGCGCGACTTGCTCGATAGCCGCGGGCGAGAAGTGGAGCAAGGTTATCGGGCCGATCTTCGTTTACTGCAACGCCCTGGCCAATCCCCGCATCGCTTCCCAGGCCGATCTCGAAAGGCTGTTGGCGACCGCTGGCGACCCTGTCGTTCCGCCAGCATGGAAGGACAACGCCACGGCGCTTTGGCGCGACGCGCTCCAGCAGGCGAAGCAGGAAAAGGCCCGTTGGCCGTATGATTGGGTCCGCGGCGTCGACTATCCGCACAAGGAGGAGCGGGGAACGGTCACCGGCCAATTGGTGCTCAACGACCCGCAGGCCGCCACAAGCCGCCTGCCGAATCTGACCGTCGGACTTGCAAACCCCGACTACACCGCCGCGCTTGGCGGCCGGCGTTTCGGCGGCGGAAACGCGGACGGTTGACCTGGGCGCACGACGCGAAGTTCTACCAGTTCTGGACCGATGGCCGCGAGGACGGCCAGTTCACGATCGCCAACGTGCGCGCCCGGCACCTATACGCTGCACGCCTTTGCCGACGGCGTGCTGGGCGAGTTCGCACGGACCAACATCACCGTGACGGCGGGCAAAACCGTCGATTTGGGCGCCGTGCGGTGGACGCCGGTGCGGTACGGCAAGCAGATCTGGGAGATCGGCTATCCCGACCGCACCGGGGACAAATTCTTCAAGGGCGACGGCGAGAACTACTGGCTCTGGGGCTGGTGCGTCCGCTACGGCGACTTGTTTCCCCACGACATCACCTACACCATCGGCAAGAGCGACTACCGCAAGGACTGGTTCTTCGAGGAGGTGCCGCACGAGTTGTCCGACGCCTGGAAGAACCCCGCCGCGAAGGACCCGCTTTACCAGCGTTTCGGCTGGGTGAGCACGGCGGTGCCCGGCGACCAACTGTGGCGGAAGATCGGCCGGGGCCAGGCGACCACCTGGACCATCAAGTTCACAATGGACCACGGCGCCGCAGGGCCGGGCGACTCTCCGCGTGGCGCTGGCCGGCGCCGACGGCGCGGGCGGTCTGGCCGTCACCGTCAACGGCCGCGCGGCCGGCACGCTCCATCCCGTGCCCACCAACGCCCTGCGCTACAACACGAACAAGAGCGTTTGGCAGGAGTTGAAGCTGCCCTTCGACGCCGACCTCTTGAAATCCGGCGAAAACGAGATGCAGCTTACCGTCCCCGCCGGCGAAGTCACTTCCGGCGTAGTTTACGACTATTTGCGGCTGGAGCTGGATGAAAACAAGAAGGACACAGCGAAGCAATGAACGGTAATCAGATATTCAACTCATTTCGCTGGACGCTTCTTATTTGCACAGCCTTCGTTGGCTGCACAGGGGCCGATGCTCCAAAGAAACACTGGCAAGCCGAGACTGGCTCTTACGATACAAACCGAAACACTTACGAAGCAGGACCGCCGTTCCGCATTGATCTTAACTACGGAGTCATCGTGTTTCGTATGGATGGAAGCAACAGGCTGCAGATTGATGAAGTCGTTCGCCGCGCAATTCAACAATGTCGTGCCGATTTCGGAACAGCCTATGCAAATAGTGAGTTGGAATATTGGAATGTAAACGCATTTCATCGGTTCAAGCCGAACTTCGTAGTCCTCATAGTTGTTCCCCCGTCAAACGACCCTCCGACTGGCTATGTCTTTGAAGCGAGTGATGTTTTTGGCGCATCCGAAGATTATCCGGCACTGTTAAAGCGGGCTATGCATATACGCTAACGACGAATCATCCCGATCTTTATCCATACTTCGTGATTGCTGAACACAAGAAGGGCCTTATAAAGTGACGCGATCGTTACTGCCGCCTGATGGGACTGGCCGAACACGACGAAGGGACATTACTGATTATTTCATTGAGACGAAAGGAAACTCATGTCGGCGATACCTCCAGCGGATTGTGTCGAACTCAGCCCGGCGATCAGGTCCATTCTGGAAACCAATGGCCTGCAATCTCAGTTCATGAAGCACTACCTGCGCTACCTGCCGGCGCTTCTGGCAACGGACACGGCGGGACCCGATACGCGGTAACTCCCGACGTTCACTGGCACGAATTGGATGCGATCGGACTCCCGCGCGGACGCGAAGGGCTGAAGATGTTCCGGCGTCAGGTCAACGCAGCCATTCCCGATGAACATGTTACCGTCACCGCCGCGCGCTTTGGAGGAGATGACATCGTCGAAGCAGACTTGGTCATGAACGCGACTCATACCGGCGAACTAATGGGCATACCCGCAACCGGCCGGAGAATCCACTTCGAAGTCCGCGAGCGCTGTCGATTTGTCGATGGCAAGCTGGCTGAACGTTGGGCGGAAATTGACTTCGAAGATATCAAGCGCAAGCTCATCGGCCCGATTCAGTAGAACTCAAGGCAGCCATTGCTCGTTGAAGAAGCCGGCGTCCAAGATTGGCGCCGCCACGCTATCAGTTGCCGCGCCGCCGGCGTCCAGCACGGCCCAATCCGGCAGTTGCGGCGTTTGCAGGGCGTTGCTGGCGTCGGTTTTTTCGCGGATTGTCGGGCCGCTGTTCAATACGATGTACCGGCCCGGCTGCTCGGGGTTTGGATAGATGGCCAGCGGCACGATGTTTTCGCCTTTGAAGGATCTTGCGCCGAGCTTTAGTTCATTGGCCCGCCAAACTATCGGCGTCTGGGCAAGCAGCTTGGCCATTATGCGGTTGGTATCCGGTTCACCGAAGAGAATCAGGCTTTTCGTCTTCAGATCGTCAGCCGACAATTCAACCGAGTGCTTCACCGGCAAATCGCCGCGAAACAGTTCCCGCCAGCGGTGCGCCGTGTAAGCCAGTTCCCGTTGGTAGAACGCTTCTCGCACCGCGGAAGCCGATGCCTTGTCGGGCGGAACTACGATGAACGCCGTGGTAAAGGCATCGTCGATCGGGCCTTGCAGGCCGGGCTGCTTTCGGAACCGGCTGGCAGACGCGATTTGGGAGGCCATCCGCCAGCGGCCCTTGTCGAGTCCGAATTCGGGCCATTGAAGCAATGAAACGTCAACGGACTGGCCGTCGACCGCGATCTGCCTGGGCAAACTGTCATGGCCGGAGGCTGGCCATATCTCAAAGCGACTCACGTTCTTGGTCGTCACTTTGAGTTCGTTTCCTTTCCACGTGGCATCCACGCGGCTGTCCTCCCAATGTTTTTTCAAGCCCGTCACGGTGAGCCAGAACATTTTGGGATACTTCAGCGTCCGGCCTTGCCAATGGACGTTGTTGCGGACGGCGAGCTGGCCCTCCTGCATCCGCTCATGCGCCAGGCTTCGATTTCCTTCAGCACTTCCGGATGATAGGCGTGTGCCATGCCCGGGCCGATGAGCTGATGGAGTTTTTGGCCTTCGGCTTGGAACGCGCCGGCCATGATGTCCGCCGCCTGCTTTTGCTTGTCAATTTCACCGCTGTAAGCGAGCACCGGGATATTGAAGAGATTTCGCACGCAATCGGGCACGTCGTATTGACCCCAGAGCGTCTGGGTGTAAACGGGCGGAAAGCGGGCCGGCGTCAGGTTCTGGAAACGCTTCACTTCCACGAAACCGGCGCCCGTGTGCAGCCCGCACCAAAGGTCCGCGTAATGCGCTCCGACGTGCCAGGCCCCGGCCCCGCCCATTGAGAAACCGGCGAGCAAGATGCGGCGATCGTCGATCCGGTACATCCGCTTGACGGCCCCGATGGCCTCCAGCACGTCGGTCTCGCCTGCCAATTCATAACCGACGCACTGCCGCCCGAAGGGATGCAGAATGATGCAGCCGCCCGGCTGGAATTGGCCGGGCCGGTGCATGCGCTCGTCGATGAATTGCAGATCGGTGACTTTGTCGCCTCGCCCGTGCAGCCAGACCGTCAAGGGAGCCCGAATGGACAAGTCCAGGCCGGCGGGAATCTCCAGGCCGATGGGCTGCGGTGAGCCGTCGATGGCGGAAATGAAGCCGCGCACGAGCACACCCGTTTGCGCCGGCCAGCGCGGCCGATGTTCCTTCAATTCGGCAAGCCGAGATTCGGCCAATTGCAACAACTGTTTGGCTTTATCGGCATCTTTGGGGCCGTAGAACTCGCCGTCGATAAGGGCAAAGCTGCACGGCCTTCAAGAGCATGGCCACGTCGGGCCAAAGAGGGTCATCCGCCAGCCGCGCGGCCGCGGCTTCCAGGTCATGCAGTTTCTTCTCCAATGCCTCGCGGGCCGCGGCCGGAATCTCGATTCCCACCGGCGGCAAATGACGGGCTTGATTCGGCAGGGCCGCGGCCGCCTCGTCAACCGCGGCACTTAACGACAATGCCAGGAGTAAAAGCGTTTTAACTACCATTCTGTACGGCCCTCCTCGTTTCCCGTTGCTGATCCCGCGAGACATGACTGCCATGCGATCCATGGTAACAGGCGACGACCCGCACGAATACCGCCTTTTTGGCAGCATTTTCTGGCAATATGCGGCGAAGATAGATGTCCAAAAGTACGAGTTGCGCAACGTCGGCAGCTTCACGGGAACTCGGTTGGGACTCCGTCCTGCATGTCCGTTCAGCGTTTTGCCGCCGGACACCGACATGCCAAGCTACAGCCTTTGGCCAGGATTATTTCTCAAATGTGCAATTTTATTGACGCTTATTCCATTTATAGCTATGATACCGGCAATCTTATCGGCAGTTTCGGGTAGGGTGCTAATCAAAGGAAGGACTGTCATGTTCCAGGGCAAGCTCTTGCGCAGTTTGAGAGATGGGGTTGCATCGAAATCCAGTATCGCGCCACGTATTGCAAGTTTGGCTGCATTTCGCACCAAGACGGCGAGATCTATCGCGGCTGGGATGTTGTTAAGTTCAATGGCCGCCCTTGGCTGCGCAGTTGGCCTCCGCAGCCACCTACACCTGGAACGGCGGCGCCAGCGGCTCGTGGGATACGTCCGCGGACTGGACCCCGGCCGGCGTGACGTGGACCCAATCGTCAGCCGGAACGGCCAACGTGGCACTGTTTAACACCGCCGGCGCGTCGGTTACGGTTAATTCCGGCTCAGACACTGCCACGAGCATCATTTTTGCTCAGAATACGACACTCTCGGGCGGCACGATATACGACACTCTCGGGCGGCACGATCAATCTGGTGGCTGGCACCAACAACCTCGTGAATAGTGCAACGGGCGCGACGACACTCGGCACTGCCTTGAATTTCGTGGGCCCTTCCGCATTGATTCTATGGGGTGGCGGCAGCGGCACGCTCAACATCAACGCCCCGATTACCAGTAGCGTCAATAACTTCCTCTTCTACGATGGCAACTACACGCTTAACAGCCCGGGTTCGATCAACATCAACGGCTATGCGCTGGTGATGAACGATTCAGCCAGCACGACAAGCAACGTCCTGCAAACGGGCGGCCTGATTTCAATCACTCGCCCCAACGCGGTGGGGGTGTATCTAACGCAAGCCGGCACGACAAGTTATACGCTTACCGGCGGCAGCATAATGCTTTCCGGCATCGGCTGCGACCTGGGAATCGCAGATGGAACCGGTTGACCGGCAACGATGACGATCAACGGCGCAAGTGCGCTCGTAAGTACCCCGATATTGAACCTGAATGTGGCCGCCACCGTCACAAGCGGCGCCCTCAACCTACAGAACGGACTGTTGCAAATCGACAACCTGTTTCAAAGCGGCGGGAGCCTCGCGTTTAATTTCAGCGGGGGCACTCTGCAACCAATTGATGGCGGCTACCTGAACGGCGGCGGCGTCGGTTTTGGAAATCCTACGCCCGCGAACAACGTCGCCATTACCGTCTCCGGGGCGGGGGCCACGATGAGCAGCAACGACGCCGCCGGCGTCGGCCGGGTAGTCAACGTCTATTCCAACCTGGTCGGCAACGGTACGCTCAACACCACTGGCGCCGGGGCATTTCTGCTTTCCGGGTCAGTGCAATGCAACATCGCCAATAGTGGAAACCTTGTCTTCAACAATGCCGCTGCGCAGACTTACGGGGGAGTGATTAGCGGCAGCGGCAACGTGGCCATGGCCAGCGCCGGCGGCCTGACGTTGACCGCTTCCAACACCTACACCGGCTCGACGACCATAGCCTCCGGCAGCGTAGTTCTGGGTCAGAGCGGGACCCTGGGCAGCGGAAACATCACTGTCAGTCCAGGCGCATTGCTCGAACGTTCTCGGCTTACCCCGGCGGCTACAATCTCAATAGCGGCGTGCTCACGGTCGGCCGCACTTCCGCGGCGAGCACAGATATCAATGGCAGCGTGAACGTGCAAAACGCTGCGATCAGCCTCGCCGGCACGGCGACGTTCAGCGGCGGACTGGCCCTCAACGGGGGCACGTTGAACTACGGCGCGAACAGCATGGCTCAATTGGGCAGCAACTTTGCGCTCAGCGGCTCGAACCAAGTTGCACTCACCACAGCGCTCGCCAGCGGCACCTATACGATCATTACCGGCGGCAGCGTTCCCTCGCTCGGGACCGTTCTATCCGATATGTATCTCGGCGGGTTGGTGAGCTCCCGGCAAAGCTACGCCTGGGCGACACCCGGCGGATCGGCCATAACCCTTACGGTTTCCGGATCGGCTGGGAATCTCCTTTGGAACTCGGCCAATAGCACTTGGGACACCAACAACACGTCAAGTTGGTACAATACCGCCACGCTTGCCGCGGACAAGTTCCAGACCGGCGACTTCGTGACATTCAACGACATGCCCGGCGGCAGCGCCGCAACCGTTAACATCAGCGGAACGGTCACTCCCGCGTCCGTCACCGTCGGCAACACGGCCGTCGCCTATGCCTTCATCGGCACCGGTTCGATCGGCGGACCGGCTTCGCTGGTGATGAACGGTCCGGGCGCGTTGACCATCAATAACAGCAACTCCTACTCCGGCGGCACTGTCCTCAACGGCGGACTGCTTAACCTGGGTAACTCCGCGCGCTGGGCAGCGGCGCATTGACAATCGCGGGCGGCACGCTCGACAACACGAGCGGCGCTGCGATGACAATCGGCGGCAACCTCGCCCAGAACTGGAACGGCAGCTTCACGTTCGCTGGCAGCAAACCGCTGAACCTGGGCTCGGGAACGGTGGCACTCGGCGCTACTCCGACGATTACCGTCAACGCCAGTACATTGACCGCCGGCGGGAACATATCCGGCAGCTTCGGCCTGACCTTGGCTGGCGCCGGAACGCTCAATCTTGCGGGTGCGAACACTTATTCTGGCGATACAACGATTGGCCAGGGTGTGCTACAGGTCGGTTCGGGCGGCGCAATTCCAACCGGCGCTTCCGCGGGCAACGTGGTATTCAGCAACCCGGCGTCCGCCGCCGTGTTCGATCTCAACGGCAATAGTACCGTGATCAACGGGCTTTCTCAGCCGAGTGCATCGACTACAAACCTCGTGGTAAACAATCTTCCGGGCAGCACCGCTACGCTGACGGTCGGAAACGGCGGCGTCAGCAGCACTTATGGCGGCGTACTGGCCAACAACACGGGCACTGGCGGCGTTCTTGCCCTGACCAAAGGCGGCGCCGGAATGCTGACCCTGATAAACAACAATACCTACACCGGCCCAACCACTCTCAGCGGCGGATCGCTGCAATTGGGGACCGGCGTCGCCGGGCAGGATGGCTTCATCGGCAATTCCTCCGCCATTCTCATGAGCAATGCCCCCGCCACTCTGGCCATCAACAACGTGGGACCGACGACATTGCCTGCTATCAACGGGCCGGTCAGCACAGCACTCACCCTTGCGGTGAATAGCGCCAACACCGTGACGCTTACCGGCTTGAATAACGTTGCCGCGCTGCAGTTAAACAATAACGCCACGCTGACCGGCGGCACGATCGCGCTCACGGAAAGCGCTACCGACTTGGTGGTCAACGCGACGGGCACAACGACCCTTGCGACGCCTGTGGTTATGAACGCCCCGGCCGCCACAATCGACTGGTCCGGCAACTCGTCAGGCACGCTGGCGATTGCCGCTCCCATTACCGTGAACACCGTAAGCAACCTCTTCCTCACCAGCGGGAATTACAGCATGAACTCGGCAGGTTCGCTCACGTTTACGGTCAGCGGCGCGGTCGTCATGAACTCGATCGCCAGCAGCACCACCAACTTCCTGCAAACGGGAGGCCTCATATCGCTCAATCGGCCCGCCAACAACACGCTCTACCTCACGCAAGCCGGCACAACGACTTACATGATGACGGGCGGATCGCTGATCGTCGCCACCGGAACCACAGTGCTCGCCGATGGCACGAGCGGCCGTATCGGTACTATGACCATCAATGGCGCGGGCGTACTGGTGAGTTCGCCGGCAATTAACTATGACGGTGTGCCAGGCGCCGTCGGCACGCTTAACCTTCAAAACGGCCTATTGCAAGCCGACTCCATCAACACGTCGGTCAGCAGTGCGGCCGATTTGGCCGATTGCGTATTCAACTTCAGCGGCGGTACGCTCCAGCCGATCGACAACGGCACGCTGGCTGCTCTCGCGTGGGGAAGCGCAACCGCAACCCAAAACACTTCCATCACGCTGTCCGCCAGTGAAACTATGAGCAGCAGCGACGCCACCGGCGTGGGACGGACGGTCAAAGTCTATTCACCGCTGAACGGCAGCGGCGTGCTAACGTTGGCCGGCAATGGTACGCTTGTTTTTTCCGGGACCAACAATTCCAACTACAACGGCGAATTTCTCATCAACAGCGGAACGGTGCAGACCGGCAGCGCCACTGGACTTCCCAGCACCAGCGGCACGGTGCAAGTCAGTGGCGGGAAACTCGACCTCAACGGTTTCAGCCCCTCGACCGGTGCCGTTAATTTGGCTTCCGGCAGCATCGTCAACAGCGGGGCCGCAGCCACATTGACCGCCACCAGCTTCACGCTGGAAGGCGGCACGTCCAGCGCCTCGCTGGGCGGGGCCACAACTCCGCTGACGATGGCGGGACCGGGGGTCGCCGTGCTTAGCGGGTCGAGGCTCGTATGGCGGCGGAACTACCATCAACGGCGGCACGTTGCAGTTGGGCGGCCTCGGCGCCTTGGGCAGCTCGGCGGGTTCTCTCACGATCAACGGCGGCGTGCTCAACCTGAACGGCAACAACGTTGCCGTCGGCGGCATTACCGGACCCGGCGGCTCCGTCACTTCGCCCTCCGCGGCCACCCTCACGTTGGCGCCCGCGGCGCCTGCCACCTATTCTGGACAGATCGGCGGCTCGACCTCCGTCACTCTCAACGCCTTGAATGTCGAGCAAACCCTTGCCGGAAGCCTCAGCTATACGGGCGCTACGAATGTGACGGCCGGCACTTTGTCGATCACGGGAGGCGCCGCGTTTTCAAACAGTCCCAAGGTCGGCGTTTCCGCCGGAGCGGTGCTCGACGTTTCCCAGCTCGTCGGCGGCCTGAGCCTGACTGGCGGAACGCTTTCCGGCGGCCGATCGTCATCGCCCGGCGTCGACGTCAACGGCAACGTCAGCCTCAATAACAGCGTCGCGCAGGTCGCCAGCGGCGCTTCAGCCGGAACGCTGACCATAGGCGGCAATTTGTCGATGAACGGCGCAACTTTTTCGTACTATCCGGCGCGGAGATCGCCGCGACCGGCGCCTGACACTCGGCGGCACGGATTTCATCACGCCCACCGTTCCGCTCTCAGCCGGGACGTATGGCCTCTTCACGTGGGGCGGCAGCCTGACCGGCGGCACGCAAGACCTGGCCACGGCGGGAGTCTTCGGCAGCAGTCCGCGGCAATCGTACGTGTTCTCCCAATCCGGCAAATTCATCACGCTCACGGTCGCCGGCACGGCGGCAAATCTTGTCTGGACTGGGGCCGCCAACAGCCTCTGGGACAATGGGGTTTCCGCAAACTGGTTCAACACGACCAGCGGCTCGGCAGATCACTTCTTCCCGGCGGACAACGTCACGTTCAACGACACCGCCGGGACTGCCAACGGCAACGTCGCAATCAGCGGCGGCGCATTGGGGTCGGTCCAGCCCGGCACCCTGACGGTCAGCAATACCGCCGTGAACTATACGTTCAGCGGCACTGGGTCGATCGCCGGCGTCACCTCGCTGGTGATGAACGGTCCGGGCACGCTTTCGATCAATAACAGCAACGGCAACACCTACTCCGGCGGCACCATCCTCAACGGCGGACTTCTCAACTTGGGCAACTCCGCCGCCCTGGGCAGCGGCGCGGTGACGATCTCCGGCGGATCGCTGAACAACACCAGCGGAGCGGCCATGACGCTTGCCGGAAGCCTTGCCCAGAACTGGAACAGCAGTTTCACGTTCGTCGGCAGCAAATCATTGAACCTCGGCAATGGCGCGGTCTCGCTCGGCGTTTCGCCGACGGTGACCGTCAGCGGCAGCACGCTGACCGTCGGCGGAAACATCTCCGGCAGCGGTTACGGCCTGGGCATGGCCGGAGCGGGAATGCTGGTCCTTGCGGGGTCGAACAGCTACTCGGGCGGCACGACCATTTCGCAGGGCACACTACAGCTTGCCTCGGCCGCCGCGCTTCCCAGCGGCGCGAACACTGGGAACATCGTCTTTACCAACGGCGCGGTCTCGGCCGTGCTGGACCTCGATGGAAACAGCGTCACCGTCAACAACTTGACGCAACCCAGCCCCTCCACGTCCAACATGGTGGTCAACAGCCTATCCGGCGGCACGGCCACGCTCACCGTAGGCAACAACAACGCCACCAGCACGTTTGGCGGCGTATTGGCCAACAACACGGGCACGGGCGGCGTGCTGGCCCTCACCAAAGACAGGAGCGGGCACGCTTACGCTTCTGGGCTCAAATACCTATACGGGCGCAACCACAATCAGCAGCGGCGCCCTGCAATTGGGGAGCGGCGTTCCCGGCCAGGACGGCTCGATCGCCTCGTCAACCAGCATCGTCAACAACGGCAACTTCGTCGTCAGCAACGTGGGGCCGACTACCTTCGCTATTGCGATCACCGGCTCGGGTGCCCTCGTGCAAAACAGCCCCAGCACACTGACGCTCACCGGCTCGAATTCCCTCACTACGCTGGTGTTCGCCAACAGCGGCACGGTCACCGGCGGCACGATCAACCTGGCGGCCGGCGTCGACAACCTGGTGAACACTGCGCCGGGCGTAACCACGATTTCATCGCCGATAAACCTGGTTGCCGGGAGCAATAACAACTACTGGGCCGGCGGCAGCGGCACACTCAATATAGCCGCCCCGATCACCGATACCGCACTCGCTCACTTGTACCTCTATGGCGGCAATTACACGATGGGCAACGCAGGGTCGTTGACGATTGCCACCGGCTATGCGCTGGTCGTCAGCGCCTCCGGCAACACGCAATGCAACTTCGCGCAGTCGGGCGGACTGGTTTCGATCAATCGTCCCAGTTCGAACGGGTTGTACCTCACGCAGGGCGGCACGGGGAACTACACGCTTAGCGGCGGGTCCCTGGTAGTCCTCGCCGGGGCCACGATCATTGGCGACAATGCCAACACCCAGACTGGGATTTTGACGATCAATGGAGCGGGCGCGCTGGCGAGTCTGCCGACAGTCAACCTCTTTGGCGCCGCGGGCGGCCAAGGCATAGTCAACTTGCAAAATGGGAGGCTTCTCACCGACTCTATCAACACGACAAGTTCGTCGGTGGCGAATTCCATTTTCAACTTCAGCGGGGGCACTCTCCAGCCCTTGGATAGCGGCATTACCGGCTTTGGAAGCGCGACCCCGGCCGACAACTTCTCCATCGTTCTCTCCGGCTCGGGGGCCACGATCAGCAGCAGCGACTCCGGCAGCGTCGGCCGTACTGTCCCCGTCTACGCCAATCTGACAGGCGGCGGCACGTTGACAACCATCGGCGCGGGGACGGTGGTTCTGCAAGGCTCCAACTCCGGCTTTACCGGCCAAGTCGCATCCAGTGCCGGAACGCTCCAAATCGGAACCGCAAGCACCGCCGCGCTGGGAAGCAGCTTGGGTTCCGTGCTGATCAACGGCGGCGTGCTTGACATCAATGGCAACACCGTCGCAAACCCGGGCCCGATCACGCTGGCCTCGGGGAGCATCATCGATAGTGCGGGCGGCGGCGTACTGAACGCCCCAAGTTATACGCTGCAAAGCGGCACGGCCAGCGCGGTGCTGGGCGGCGGAGCCGCCTCCGTCAACAAGACGACTTCCGGCCTGGCCCTGCTCACGGCCGCGAATACCTACGGCGGCCCGACCACCGTCTGCGCCGGCACGCTGTCCCTAGGCGCAAGCGGGACCCTGAGCACCGCGCAAACGTCACGGTTAGTGCCGGCGCGGTGCTGGACGTTTCCGCATGGACTTCGGCGGGCGGCTACAGCTTCAACAACATGACGCTTGCCGCCGGCCGCACCGAGCTCCTTCGCCACGGACATCAACGGCAGCGTGAATATGAGCAATGCCACGATCAGCCCGATCGCACACGGCACGATGACTATTTCCGGCAGCCTGAACCTCAACGGCAACGTCACGTACTCCTATGCTTCCGGCGACACGATCGCCGTGGGCGGCGCGTTGTCGCTCAGCAGTCCCGATTACGTCTTGCCCACAGGTCCCTCTCCTCCGGCACTTACACGCTCTTTACGTACAACGGCGGCTCGCCCGATCCTGTCGACCGACTTGTCGATGGCCGGCAGCTACCAGTCGGGCACCCGGCAAACCTACGCCTTTGGCACTTCCGGCGGAACGGCCGTCACGTTGACGGTCGCGGGCAACCCGGGAAATCTACTTTGGAACACGTCCAGCGGCATCTGGGACGTAACGACCACCCCAAGCTGGTTCAACACGAGCACCGGTTCCGCCGACGTGTTCTACCAGGCCGACAACGTGACCTTCAACGACCGGCCCGGCGGCAACGCGGCCACCGTCAATATCAACGCCGCGGTCAGCCCGGCGACAATGACTGTCAGCAACACGGCCGTCAGCTACACTTTCAACGGCTTTGGCGGAATCAACGGCAGCAGCTCGCTGGTGAAGAACGGGCCCGCGCGCTGACGATCAATACCGCGAACGGCTACACGGGCGGGACGTTCCTCAACGCCGGCCGTTTGAACGTGGGCAATGCCTCCGCGCTAGGCACCGGCGCTTTGACGATCGGCGGCGGTTCGCTGGACAACACCAGCGGCGCCGCCATGTCGATCAGCAACTCGCAGAACTGGAACGCCAGCTTCAAGTTCATCGGCAGTCAGCCGTTGACCATTAGCGCGCCGGTGACGCTGGGCACGACGCCAACCGTGACGCTCGGCGCCGGCGCATTGCTGACCGCCCAGGGAGGCATCTCCGGCAGCTACGGCCTGACCGTGGCCGGCGGCGGCACGCTCAATCTCGCGGCTGCCAGCGGCTATACCGGCGACACGACGATTTCCAGCGGCGTGCTGCAGATGCGGCGCGCAAAACGCACTCCCCAACGGCTTAGGGGCGGGCAACGTCGTCTTTGGCAATGCCGCGACTTCGGCCGTGTTGGACCTGAACGGGAACGACACCACGATCGGCGGACTGTCGCAGCCCAACCTCTCGGCCGCGAACCTGGTGGTCAACGATGCGGCGGGCGGCGCGAATACGCTGACCGTCGGATCCAACAACGCCTCCACCACGTTTGGGGGCGTGCTGGCCGACAACAACAACGGGATGAACGGGCAACTCAACCTGCAAATGTCCGGCACGGGCTCCCTGGTGCTCATCGGCACAGCCGCGTATACGGGCGCGACGACGGTAGCGAGCGGCACCCTGCAACTGGGCAACGGCGCCCCCGGCCACGACGCGAGCATCGGCCAGTCGTCCGGTGTCACCAACAACGGCACGCTGGCCTTTGACTACGTTACGCCCCAGACGATTCCCGCGATCAGCGGCAGCGGCACGATCGCACAGCTTGGCCCCGCCGCGTTGACCTTCGCCAGCGGTGCCACGGCCAACTTGCTCACGATCTCGAACACCGGCTCAATCAACGGCACCATCACCCTGAACTCGCCGAATGGCGTGGGCTTGCCCAACGCCCTTTGGGTCTCGCTCACCAACGCGGCGACCGGCACGACGACTCTCAGCGCGTCG
This sequence comes from uncultured Planctomycetia bacterium, assembly GCA_963707295.1. Lineage (GTDB taxonomy): Bacteria > Planctomycetota > Planctomycetia > Pirellulales > Thermoguttaceae > JANXQG01. The sequence goes on along the minus strand of CAVPPL010000003.1, from coordinate 152,578 downwards.
ATCAGCATGACGGGCGGCCGCCAGGACTGGACCGGCAATAGCCTTGGCACGCTCAATATTGCCAGCACGATTACTCAGACCAGCGGCCACTTCTTCATCGACAACGGCAACTACACCCTTGGCAACTCCGGGGTTATCGATTTGCACAGCGGGTCCTGGCGCTGGTGCTTGGCATCAATGGCACGACCAACTTCTGCAAACCGGAGGTTCGGTGGGGGTCAACCGCGCCGGGAACGGCATTTATTTCACACAGGGGTCCGGCCAGGTGAATTATACGATGACCGGGGGCACGATGAGCGAAGTTGGCTCCGGCCCGGGAAATGGATGGCTCTTTCTCGGATTTGGCGCCGGAAGCAGTGGAACGCTGACCGTCAACGGCGCCTCCGCGCTTGTGCAAACCCCCAACCTCGACTTGAGTTATACCAGCGGCGGCGGGTCAGGCACGGTCTATATGACCAACGGCACGTTCCAGACCGATTCGATTTACACAAACAATCCGTCCACCTCGAGTTTTTACTTTCAGCGGAGGCACTATCCAGCCCATAGATCAGCGCCGTCTCCTCAATCGCCGGCAACGGCATCGGCGAAGGGGGTTCCGGCGGCATTTACAACGTCAACATAACTTTGTCGGGCACGAATGCGGTGCTGAGCAGCACCGACGCCAGCGGCAACCCCGAAACGGTTCCCGTCGCCGCGAATCTCGTGGGCAGCGGCGGCGTACACTTCGTCGGCACCGGCACATTCGTTCTCGGCGGCGTCAGCCCCTATACCGGCGGCAACAACACGTATTCCGGAGGATCGTTCGTCAACGGCTGCACCGTGCAGACGTCGGTCGTTAACGCGCTGGGCAGCGGCCCTTTGATTCTCTCCAGCGGCACCGTCGATCTTGACGGATTCAACGAAGCAACCGGCGGCCTCAGCGGCGCGCCCGGCGGGCTGATCGCCAATTTGTCCGGAACCACGAATTCCACGTTGACCGTTTCGCAAACCGGCTCAAGCACATTCGCCGGCACGATAGCCGACGGCCCAACAAACACTACCACGCTCGTGCTAACCGGTCCCGGCACGCTGTATCTCACGGGGAGCGATACCTATACCGGAGGCACGTGGGTCGAGGGGGACGCGTCGTTGATTGTGACTTCGCCGCAAGCGATTGCCGATGGCACCAACTTGTACGTCGGCAACGGCGTGATGGCTTCGGGGACGGTCCCGTCCTCCGCGCCGGTCGCGGCCGCGAGTTCAGCCGGCGGGGTCGCCCCTGTGCCGGAGCCAGGCACGCTGGCGCTGCTGGCGGCCGGTGCCGCGGCAGCGGTCTTGGCTCGCCGACGCAACAAGCGGACGACGCGGCGGATCGTTTGACGCGGCGAATGAAGAACGCGTGCTGCCGGATCTCTTCCGAGACTTGAACCGCGCGGTTGCGCCGGTGCACAGCGCCACAGGAAGCTCGAAGACAAGCGATGGGGCTGCATTCACTAGCCGGCGAAAAAGCGGCGGTCAATCGCCGCGTTCAAGACGGCTTGGCCGACACTTGTACCGCATCGATTTTCCGAGTAAGATGAGTGGTCGAAGATTCGGCGGCAATCTTCAAGAGGTGGGACAAAATGATATTTCACGTGACGCTTGAGCAAGCCGAAGACGGGTGGATTGTGGCCGAATGCCCGGCGCTTCCCGGTTGTGTCTCTCAAGGGAGTGACGAAAAAGAAGCTATTGAAAACGTCAGGGAGGCAATCATTGCCTGGCTGTGGGCCGAAGATCAAAAGGCTCTGGCCGGCATTAAGCGGCCGCCCGTCATGGTCGCGATCTAAACCGATGGCCAGATTGGGCAACATCTCAGGCAGGGAGGCAGCGAATGCGTTTATTCACGCGGGTTGGCAGCCGATCGGGCAAGTAGGAAGTCACTTGGTATTGACGAAGCCCGGCGAAAGGGTGAACCTTTCCGTTCCTCAGCACAAAGAGCTATCTGTCGGGACCCTCCGCGCGTTGATTCGACTGGCCGGAACGACAGTCGACGAGTTCCTTGCCTTGCTTTAGCCACGCTTTTCGCACCGTTGTGATCGCTTTAGGCCACGCGCGGCAACACCGCCGTCGGGAACCATGTCGGTCGATGCCGTTACTTCGATGCGGTATCGGCCGCGGCCGGCGGCGCCGCGGATTGCGCTTTCCACCATTGGCGGACACGCTCAGTATCCTCCGGCTTGCCGTAACGATAGCCGTACAAGTTGAACGCTTCCATCTGCTTGTCGGACGTTCGCACCAGACCGAGGGCCGCGGGGCGGCAGGCGTGTCGCCTCGCCAGCAGCGCCGCGGCCATAGCGCCGATCGTGGCCGTTTCTTCGCTATAGCCGCTGGCTGGGCCCCGAGTGCCCGGCTGTTCCGGGGCCCTCCGCAGCCGCTGGCCCGATTGGTCGTGATCCAGGGCGATTGTTTGCGGATTATCGAGGTTTGCGGCCAGCCAGGCATTGAGGTCGGGCCACGGATCGCGCCTGGCAATGGCGAACAGCGCCAGCCAGGGCAGCCGATAAGGTTCGGCGGGAGTGGGCTGGCGAAATCTCTTTTGCCGCAACGCCGCCATGAGCCCCGGCGCCGCCTCTCGCGTGCCCGTTGTCAACAACTGAGCACAGATCGCGCCGAAGCAACTGTTCCGGCTGCCGAATGGGCCGGCCTGTCGGCCATGCACATAGGCAAATCCCTGTTCGAGGTCAAACGCCACGGGTCCGTCCGTCATTGTCGCGAAAAAGCGGCTCGCAAAGCGCGAGACCTCGCGGGCGTCCAATTGGTCGAGAGTCGCCAATTGGTTGCGGTCCAACTGTCTCTTCTGCGAAGTGTAACGGTCCAGCGTCCGCCGGCTGAGCCGCGCCAGCCGAGCGGCCGGGTCCGCCTTCACAAAATGCGAATAGGCCATCTGCTGGCGAGGAGTCGGGAGGTAGGTCAAATAGAATATGGCCGGACGTTGGGGATCGTAGTTTGGCGGCACAAAGGCGATGCCTACCGGATAGTCGCCCGGCGGCAGAGCGGCGCCGCTTTCGCAATGGGCCGTCTCTTCGTTGACGCGGTCAAAGAAGATCGGGTGCTCGTCGTCCGGAACCTGCGCGGGCATTCCCGGCACATGCTGCTGCTCGAAGATTTGCGCGCCGCCGGACCAGCTTTCGGCCACCACCGCCGGCCTGGTCATGTCGATGAACTCGGCCAACCGGGCAGCCGCGTTCTTATCGGCGCTGCGCGGGCTTGCAACGCCGCCTTCAGCCGCGGCACATCGCGATCTTGCGTCAGAGCGTCCAACAACTGCCGGCGGGCCACGCGGCGGAGGAGGTCGGCGTATAGGTCGCCCTCGGCCGGCGTCCGCGTCAATTGATCGAGCCACTTCTGGATTTGTGCGTCGGACGGCGACTCCGCGTTCAACTCCGGGGCATCGCTCGCCAACCAGAGCCCCAGGCCACATTGCATACCGAATTGAGGCGGCGAAAGCAGTCTTCGGAGATCCACGATGCGGCCAGCCGGCGCCGCAGGCAAAGCATGATCGGTCCCGCCAATCGCTCGCTGCCTGCCATCCATAACAAGCGCTCGCTGGCGCCCACGCGGAGCGCATAGGAATCGTCGTCCAACTGGCGAACCAGCCGCTCCACTTCATCCGGCGCGACGGTCTGCGGCGGTTTGCTCCGTGCCGGCGGCAATCGCTTTCGCCAGATCGAAATCCGCAAGCGAATTTCGAAGGGCAGGTCCGGCTCGCCAGCCGGAGTCGCTCGAATTGTTCCGACAGGATCGGGGCAAGGTCGGTTCGCTTAAGCCACAGCTCCATTTGCTCGGCAGCGCGGCAGCGAACCGAGTAAAAGGGATTGTCCAAATCCGCGATGTTTTCTTGGATTAGGGCCGTTAAATCGGCGCGCTGATCCGCACCGGCAGGCGGCTCCGCACGGGCCTTGGAACCGCCTGCGACAATCGCGGTCAGGGCCGCAGACAGGAATAATCGCGAGAATCGAGTTGCCATCGCGTGCCGTTCCTCGGCAAATGCCGGCCGCAGCCACTGGCGCACCCCAGCGCTTTATCCGTCTTTTGCGGCGCTCTCTTAAGTTTCGATTGCGGTCCCCGCAATGTCAAGCCAGTGGAATTCGCTGCTTCGTATTCGCTTAGTATAATGGCTTTTTCGCCGGTCATCTCAGGCGGCGGTTTTCAGTCCAAGCCATACCGTCAAACCGTTGTTCGTGCTCGCGGACATTGGCCTGCCCGGCATGAACGGCTACGAATTGGCCGCGCGCTTGCGGCAAGAGCCTGAAGGCGACCGCTTGTTGTTGGTTGCCTTGACCGGCTACGGGCAGGACGACGACCGGCAGCGGTCCATCGCGGCGGACTTCGACGAGCACCTTCTCAAGCCGGCTTTCTGGCCCGCGCTGGAGAAGCTCTTCCGCCATCCGAAACTTTCCGGCCACGGCTCGACTGCGACCGGCTGACCGCCGAGCGGTAGACCAACCTCGCGGTTTGCCGTTTCAGGGAGAATTGGTTTGCGATTCCGTTTTGCCCAAGTGCCGCGCGAAAAACTCCTCGATGAGCTTGCGGTTATCGGGCGTGTCAAAGCCCGGCCCGCCGTGCCCGCCGCCCTTGATTACGACGAGCTTTGCCTCTACACCCACCTTTTTCATCGCTTTGACGAGTGCTTCGCTCTGGTTGAGCGGAACGAGTGGGTCGTTGTCGCCGTGAACGATGAGCAATGGGGCCGAATCCTTGTCCACATAGAAGAGCGAACTCGCCGCGCGGGCCTTCGTGCCGCTCTCGTTGGCCTTGCCGCCCAACAGGTTTGTGATCATTGTGTAGACCGGCTTGTTGAAATCGGGATCCCAATGGACAAAGTCGGTGGGGCCGAAGAAATCGACGACGCATTGCACACGGCTCGATTGGTCCGCGTTGCCTCCCTCGCCTTCCAGCTCTTTCGCCGCCGCGGTGGTGCCCAGCAAGGCGACAAGGTGGCCGCCGGCCGAGGCGCCCACACACCGACATGCTCGGGGTCGATGTGGTAATTCGCGGCATTGGCCCGCAGCCAGCGGATCGCCGCCTTGCAATCTTCGATCTGGGCGGGATAGACGGCATGTTGACTGAGCCGGTAATTGATGCTCGCCACGGCGTATCCTTTGGCGACGAGAAACACCGCCGGGCAGCCCTCCTTACTGCCAGCCTGCCAGCCGCCGCCGTGAATCCAGACGATCAGCGGCAGCCGAGCATGTTGGCCTTTTTCCGGGGCCTTTTCGGGCAGATAGAGGTCCAGCCGGTTCCGCTCGTGCCCATGCTCGACGTAGGCCAAATCGCCGAGGAACTTGACGCCTTTTGGCAGATTCGCCGGCCGTTTGTCCTCGGCCATCCCCAGACTCGACCATGCCAGCAAAGCCGCCGCGGCGATCGACCAATTGAGCGTTCGTTTCATCTTCATTTCCTCCTAGGCGGATAGGCGGTCGGCGGCCCGGCCAAACGGTAGATTGATTTGGTTGCAACCGCCGCTGCGCTACCGCGCATTGCGCAGACCACCTATATTAACGGGTAATAATACATTTGTTTGGTGATAGGGACAACAAGGCGGGCTCCAGGGTAAAACATTGAAGTGTGTGAAGCATGTTTCATTGTCCTACCACAGGAGCCCGAGCAATGATTATCGAGATTGAGGATCGGTTTGGCAAGGCGGCGAAGGTCTTTTCGGAAGTGTTGAACAAGGTTCAATGTGCGGCCGAACGGGGCGATGCAATGCATGAGGTCGAGGAGATGACCTGGAGCGGCCTGATCGAAACAGGCCGCCAATTGGTCATCGCGTACATCAACCAGCAAGAGGAAAGCCTTTCGCGGCCGGAAGTGATCGAACACGAGGGGAAGACGCTTCATCGCCTGCCCGAATTGCGGACGCGGCCGTATATTTCGGCCTTCGGTTCCACGCCCTTTCTACGCGACGCCTACGCCACGCGGGAAACGCAGCGTCAGGAGGTGGTGCCGTTGGACGTGAAACTCGGCATGCCCCAGAGCGATACGTCGTACCTGTTGCAAAAGTGGAGTGGCGCCTGTTCGTGAAGGAATCGTACAAGGAATCGCGGGTCACGCTACTGGAAATCCTCGGCTTTGCTCCGTCGGTCAATTGCCTGGAAGACATGGCGGCGGCGGCAGCCGAGCGTGCCGATGCCTACTTCGAGCAACAGGGAGCGGTTGATCCGACGACGGAGGAGGAGATCCTCGTCGCCACGAGCGATTGCAAAGGCGTGCCGATGCGAAAGGTCGATGCGCCGCAGAAAAAACAGGACGGCGATCCGGCGCGCCGGGACGAGGGAAACGGCTGAAAAAGGGCGAGAAGAACGGCCAGAAGCGGATGGCGTGTGTCGGCGGAGTCTACTCGGTGGCCCCCTTTCGTCGCACGGTCGAGGAGGTCCTCAACGAGGTCCTCCGCAAAGAAAAGCAGGATCAGCGGCCCCGACCGCAAAACAAGCGGCTACGCGCCGTCTTGACTCGCGAGGTTGACGGCAAGGAAGTCAACGCCAAGGAGGTTGTCTTCGACTGGCTTGCCAACGAAGTACAACAGCGCGATCCGCACGAGCATCGGACGGTCGTAGCGGTCATGGACGGTGAATCGAAACTTCGCGACTTGCAGGAACTGAAGATCAGCCGGGCGATCGGCATTTTGGACATCTGGCACGTAACCGAATACCTATGGGCGCTGGCCTACTGTTTTTACCGCGAGGGGAGTGATGAGGCGGAAGCATTCGTGGAAACGTATCTGCGAAAGTTGCTCGAAGGCAACGTCAACCGCGTGATTGGCGGTATTCGGCAAATGGCGACTAAACGCAACTTGTCGACGCCAAAATGGGAGAAGGTCGAGGATTGTCTGACCTACTTCGCGGTGCGGTCTGAATACATGAAGTACGACCAATACCTGGCTGCCGGCTACCCGATCGGCAGCGGTGTTGTGGAGGGCGCCTGCCGGCACTTGGTGAAGGACCGCATGGAACAAGCCGGCATGCGGTGGCGAATCGCCGGCGCCCAGGCGATTCTCAGCTTACGAGCCCTCTATGTCAACGATGACTGGGATGCCTTCCACGCCGATCGAATCCAAGCCGAGCAACGTAAATTGTATCCCTACAAAAAACGCCTGCACGCTATCCTAAGCTGCGCAACCTAACGAGAAGCAGAGGTTGCAACCGATTGATTTCTTCGATTGCAGCACGCGCATACAAGGATATCCAATCAGCGACTCGACGGCCAGCGGGAGTCCGCCGCATGAGGCTTCGGCGTCCATCGGCAACGCCACCAGTAAAGTCAAGCCGAACGGCGCGGCGCACGCCAACCGCCGAAGTTGACGGTGCATGTGCGGCAGAACCGGCACCACCTCGAAGGCTGGCACGGATAGACGTGTTTTTCCGCCCCGTTTTGCCCCGCCGCTTGACGCCGCACCTGCCTCGTCGGGCCGCGGTCGTCGATGATCCACTTCACCGTGACTGCGTGAGATGCTCAATTGATATTAGCCACAAAGAACTCAACGAGCACAAAGATAAACTGCCTGCTTTGTGTCCTTTGTGCTCATTGTGGCCAAATCCTTACGGTGCCCCCGCGAGCGACAAATGATCGTCATCGAAACCCCGCGCCTGGTGCTGCGGCGCTTCACACCCAATGACCTCGGCGATCTCGTGGAGATGCTGAGCAATCCGGCCGTCATGCGCTACTATCCCAAGGTGATGAATGAAGACGAGGCCAGAGTCTGGCTCGATAAGATCTTCATGCGCTACGAGAAATATGGAAGGTCCTTCTATGCGACCCTTTCCAAAGAAACAGGCGAGTTTGTCGGCCAGGTGGGACTGCTGGATCACGGCATCCCCGAGGTCCAGGAGACCGAGATCGGCTACATGCTCAAGCGCAAGCATTGGGGATGCGGCTACGCCAGCGAGGCGGCACGCGGATGCCGCGATTACGCCTTCGGCACCCTCGGCATCGAGAAGGTGATCTCGATCATCGACCCGCGCAACGAACCCTCGATGCGCGTTGCCCGGGCGGTCGGGATGAAGTTCGAAAAGTCGATGTTCATTCAGAAGTTCGGGCAGGTGGAGAACGTTTTCTCCGTTTCGCGATAGGACTTCATTGAACTCTCCGCGCGCGGCATGCTATTACGAAGTCGCCCGCAGCGGCCGATAAATCGTGATGGTCCGATATGCCATCAGAACCAGCAGTCCGCCAACTAGGAGTAATACGAACGTCCCCGGCTCGGGCACCGCGGCCGCGTTGGCCGATGCCGCGTGACTAGGAACCAGCGGCGCAGAGGCGCCGACGGGCCAATTGCTCTCAACGGTCAGGTCCGATCCGTCGAGGAGCGCATCAGGACTGGTTACGATCAGCGTCCCGTTCGATACAAATGTTCCGCCGCTGTACGTGTTCGTGCCCGTAAGCGTCAGCACGCCGGCCCCGGCCATCACGAGATTGCCCGAGTCGGTGATGTCGCCGGACAACGTTTGCGCCGCCGAACTGGCGTAGTCAAATGTCGCGCCGCCGGCGATGTCGATCGCTCCGCCGTAATTGCCGCCGCCGAGCACGCCCGAACCGCCGACGGCAAGCGTGCCGCCGCTGATCGTAGTGGCGCTGGCATAGTTATTGAAGCCGGTCAATACCAGCGAGCCGACATCGGCCTTGGTCACGGTCATGCCCGTGAAACCCGACCCGGCCGGCGGATCGAAGATGCTTCCGCTGACGGTGAGGTCGCCGCCGGCGGCCGAGCCGGAAGCGACGTTGAACATCAAGACCGTCGAGTTCCCGGAAAAGCGAAACACGGCGCACAGGTTCGACGAGATGACGGAACCGCTCGCGGCGGAGGCCACCGTAATGGTTGGACTCTGCGATGCCCCGAGCCGGAATCCGCTGCCGTTGCTCGATATGATCTGTCCGGGCGCGGTATCGAAGGTGATCGTGTTGAGATAGGCCCGGCCGCCGTAGCCAACATCGCTGGAATTCGGACTCATGTCGAGGGTTCCCCCTTGAATATCCAGGCTTTGCTGAGTGATGTCGGGTCCCCCCAAGCTGTAGGAACCCGACACCCTCAGCACTCCACCCGAACCGACGTAGAAAGTAATCGGCGTATTAGTGCCGAAAATGCTCGAGGTCACGCCGCCATTGCCGGTTACCGCGAGCACGCCGCCGGAAACGTAGACGCCGCCGGTCAACGAATTGTTGACCGACGACCAGTTGAGCGTACCCGGACCGGATGCGACGAGGTTGCCCGCGCCGGAGATATTGCCGCGGAAAGTCTGGTTAGCGGAACTGTTGTAATTCAGCACCGCGCCGGCGGCGATGCCGATGTTTCCGGAATAGGTGCCGTTGCCAAGCACGCCCGCGCCGCCGATGGTCATCGTCCCGCTGCCGACCCCTGTAGCGCCGGTATAGGTGCTGGAGCCGGTGAGCAAGAGCGTTCCCGCGCCGGCCAAGACAAGAGCATGGGTGCCGGAGATGTTCCCGCCGACGGTCAGCGTGCCGGCGTTGACCGTGACTATTCGATCGCTGCCCAGCGTCATCGTCCCGCTGCCCAAGTTAAGGTTGTTGCTGCCTAAGAAAGTGAAGTCGCCGTTCCATGCTTGAGTGCCATTGGCTAGCACGATGCCGGCAGCCGCGCTATCGATGGCTCCGCCGTTAATCGTAAACGTTCCGCTGCCCAGGGCCAGGTTGTTGTTGAGTTCTAGAAGGCCTGCATTGAGCGTCATGCCGGCGGCGTTATTGCTCGCGGCGTTGCTATTGGCCGTTCCTCCGTTGATCGTGAAGGGTCCGCTGCCTAGGGCGGAGGCGTTATTCAGATTGAGGAGCCCCGCGTTGAGCAAGGTGCCGCCCGTGTAACTATTGGTGTTAGCGATGGTCAGCGAGCCGCCGCCATTCATGGCAAGACTTGTGCTGCCGGTGATGCCGAAGGCTCCCGTCAAGGTATAGCTGAGACTGTTGTTATTGAAGACGACACTCGCGGGCGAGACGTTGGCGGCGCTGATATTGACGGTGGTGGTTCCGGTGCCCGCGGTGTCGTCAAAGACCGCGGCATCGCCTTGAATGAAATTGGTTGCCGTGGAGGGACTGGAGGCCAAAACCCAATTCGTCACGCCCGTCGCGGTGGTGCCTGCCGAGGTGATCCAAGTGCCGTTGCCGGCCCCGCTCCATATCGGGTGATCAATGTTGTAGTTCAGATCAACGAAGCCGGCGTTGCTGAACGACAGGGCGAAGAAAGTGCGGATTCCCAGGCCGGTAACGCCCGCCGTGTTCAGCGCAAGGCGCTGGAACCTTCGCCTTGGATCCCGCCGGGGAAGTGCAGGAGTCTCCGCGGTGCCGGCTCCGGCGGGCGCAGGCCCGCCTAGATTAATCGTCAGGGCGCCACTCGTGGAGAGGCCGCCGCTGCGGACGGTGATGGCCGCGCTCGTGGAATAGTTGGCGAAGTTGGCGACGTTGATCGTGCCCGTATTGTTGAAGTTCAGACCGCCAAGCGCCAGGCTGCCCGAGCCGCTGTACCCGGCCTCGACGGCGCCGCCATCGGCCACGTTGACGGCGGCCGACGTGGCGCCGGACCCGCCCAACGCAGCGCCTCCGGCGACCGTAATTGATGAAGTCATATTCGTGTTATTGAGATAGAGCTTGCCGCCGTTGACCGCCGTGGCGCCGCTGTAGGTGTTGGCGCCATTCAGGGCCAAGGTGCCGCCGCCGAGCTTGTCGAGGCTGCCGCCGGTGCTGGTCAGGCCCGTGTTCCACGTCACGTTCTGGCCATTCGTATCAACGTTGTACGCCTGGCCCGCCGCGGCGGTAATGCGGCCGGAATAATCGGTGTTATTGACGCTGGAGTATTGTAGCGTGCCGCCGCCAAGAACGACCGAAGCAGTGCCCAGCGGGCCCGTCGATCCGGTGTCGACGCTGCCTAGGTTTAGAACGCCGCCAGTCAGGGTAATCGTGCCGGCAATCGTATTGGAACCGCTGAGCACGAGCGAGCCCGCCGACACGTTCAAGTTGCCGGCGTCGCTGATGACGCCGCTGATTTTCTGGTTTGCCGAACTGCTGTAAATCAAGGCGGCGCCGGCGGCAATGTCGATGGCGCCAGGATAGCTGCCACTGCCAAGCACGCCGGCCCCGGTGACGTTCAGCGTGCCGCCACTGATCGTGGTCGCACCCGTGTACGTATTGGTGCCGGTGACCGTCATCACTCCTGGCCCAGCCATGGTGAGGCCTGCGCCGGCCGTAGCCAGAGTAATGGCTCCGGAAACGAGCAACGGCGAGTCGCTCGCTATGTTAAACGTCGTGTTGGGCTGATATAACCCCAAGGCGGCGGAGATTGTGGACGGGCTGCCGCCGGAGGTTGTGACGGCGCCGCCGGTAAAGATCGTGAAGTTTCCGTAAGAACTGTTGCCCGGATAGTTGGCCGCCAAGGTGCCTCCCTGCATGGAAAGATTGGTGAGCCAATACTGATTATAAAAATTGCCGGCGGTGCCCAGCGAATTGTTCGCGAGCACCAGGCCATTCGGTCCGATCGTGAGCGTGCTGCTGGTGCTCTGGAAATGGATGGCGGAGTTACTGTTCAGGCTACAGGTGCCGTTGGCAACGGCAAGGCTGGTATCTCCCGCCAAGATAAAGGCGGCCGCGGTGCCACTGCCGGAATTCAGCGTCAATGCGCCCGCGGTTACCGACGCGTTGCCGCTGAACGCATCATTGCTGCCCGTCAAAGTGAGCGTACCGGGCCCGGCCGCGACGAGGTTTCCGGAACCGCTAATAACGCCCCCGAAGGTCTGATTGGCGGAACTGTTAAAGTTCAGCGCGGCGCCGCTGGCGATGGCGATGCCTCCGGCATACGCGCCATTGCCCAGCACGCCGGCGCCACCGACCGTGAGCGTGCCACCGTTGATTGCCGTATCGCCGCTATAGGTACTTGAGCCCGTCAGAGCAAGCGCGCCAGGACCAGGCAGTGTCAGGCCAAAGCCGCCGGATATTCCGCCGCCGACGGTAAGCGTCCCCGCGTTGACGGTCACCTGCCGATTGCCGCCTAACGTCACCGAACCGCTGCCCAGGTTGAGGTTATTGCTGCCGAGGAAAGTGAAGTCGCCGTTCCAAGAATGGGGATTGTTCGCCAGCACTACGCCAGGCGTCGTGCTATCGATCGATCCACCGCCAATAGTGAATGCGCCGCTCCCCAGGGCCGAGTTGTTGTTGATGTTAAGCAGACCTGCATTGAGCGTCGTGCCGCCCGTATAACCATCGGACGTGGCGATGGTCAGCGAGCCGCTGCCGTTCATGGTCAGGCTTCCCGAGCCGGCAATGCCGAAAGCGCCAGTCAATGTGTAACTCAGGCTGTTATTGTTGAAAATGGTGCTCAAAGGCGCGACGTTGGCGGCGTTTATCTTTACGGTCGTCGTTCCTGTTCCCGCGGTGTCGTCAAAAAGCGGCGCATCGCCTTGTATGAAGTTGGTTACCGTGGAGGGGCTGGAGGCCAGAACCCAGTTCGTCGTGCCGGTTGCGGTGACGCTCGGGGATGTTATCCAAGTGCCGTCACCGGCTCCGCTCCAAACTGGATGATCGAGGCTGTACTTCAGTTTGACGAAGCCGGCATTGCTGAACGACAGGGAAAGCAGGGCACGCGCTCCTAGGCCGGAAACGCCGGAGGTATTCAGGGCAAATGCGCTGGAACCAGTGCCGTGCAGTGCTCCGGAATACTGCAAGAGTTCCGCGACCCCGCTGCCAACCGGCGCGGGGCCGTTGAGCGCAAGGATGAGATCGCCGCTGGTAGTCAAGCCGGCGCTACCCGACGGTGACGGCCGCGCTCGTGGAATAGTTGGCGAAGTTGGCGATGCTGATCGTGCCCGTATTGAGGAACTTCAAACCGCCGACAGCCAAGCTCCCCGAGCCGCTGAAGCCGGCCTCGATGGCGCCGCCGTCGGCGACGTTGACGGTGGCCGTCGTCGCGCCGGACCCGCCCAGCGTGGTGCCTCCGGCGACGTTTATCGAAGAACTGGTGTCAGTGTTGTTGAGATAGAGCTTGCCAACGTTGACGGCGGTGGCGCCGGTGTACGTGTTTGCGCCATTCAGGGTCAAGGTGCCGCCGCCGAGCTTGACGAGACTGCCGCCGATGCTGGTCAGGCCCGTGTTCCATGCCACGTTTTGGCCATTGGTATTGATATTGTAAGCCTGGCCCCCGGCAGCGGTGAAACGGCCGGAATAGTCGGTATTATTGGATGTCGAATACTGTAGCGTGCCGCCGCCCATAACGACCGAAGCGGTGCCCAGCGGGCCGGCCGAACCGGAGTCGGCGATGGCCAGATTGACAACGCCGCCGTTGAGGCCAAAAGTTCCAGAAAGCGTATTAGCGCCCTTGAGCACGACGGTGCCCGCCGACACGTTCAAGTTGCCCCCGCCGCTGATAATGCCGCTGAGCGTCTGATTGGCCGAACTGTTGTAATTCAGCAGGCCGCCGCTGGAGATGGGAATGGTTCCGGCAAAGTTGCCAACGCTAGCCACTCCCGCGCTGCCAAGTACACCGCCGCCGGCGATATTCAGCGTGCCGCTGGTGATCGTGGTAGTTGTATTGTACTCATTGCCCGTGCCGGTGAGGGTCAACTGCCCGCCCCCGGTCAGAATGATCCCTTTTCCGTGCGTGGCGAGGTCAGCCGCCAAAAGGCCGCCGGATATCAGCAGCGGAGAGTCGCTGGCAATATTGAAGACAGTTGCTGTGGTGGTACTATATAATCCGAGTTCGGCGGAGATCGTTGACTGGACGCCCCCGGAGGTGCTCACGGTGCCACCGGTAAAGATCGTGAAATTACCGTAGCAATTGCCACCGTAGTTGAGGTTCCCAGGGTAATTGGCCGCCAAGGTTCCACCCTGCATGACAAGATTGGTGAGCCAGTATTGGTTATAAAAAGTGCTGCTGGTTCCGATCGAATTGTTTGCAAGCAACAGGCTATTGGGCCCGACCGTGCATGTGCTTGCGGTGCTTCTCGTAAAGGATTGCGTAATAACTTTGCAGGTTGAGTGTGCCATTTGAGATGTTGAGATTCTGTGCGGCGGAGCCCTGAAAGACATACCCCTTTGTCGTGCCACTAAGGCCATTCAGAATCAAATTGGCCCCACCGCTGACAGTGATGCCGCCAGTCACGGTGACAGCGCCAGCGGTTGCTGAGTTGGAAGCCGTCAAGGTCAGTGCGCCGGGGCCGGTTATCAGCATTCCGTTGCTGCCGGTGATGCGTGAATTGATCGTGCCGGCGGTGGCATTCATCGTGATCGTAGGCGTCGTCGCCCCGGCCAGCGTCAGGACGGGCGGTGCTGCCGACGATGCCAAGGCTGTAGTTCTGACTGGCAAACGTAATGCCGCCGGCGGTGGTTGCAGTACCTAGCGTCACGGTATAAGACGTAGTTCCCGCGGAGACTCCGAAAACGGCCGTGTCGTCGTTGGCATTGTTCCAGGCGAGATCGGTAGTGGTGTTCCACCAGTTGCTCGACGTCGTATTCCACGTGCCGCTTCCGTCCGTGGTGGGCGTACCGAGGCCGGCGTAGTCCCACGTGAGTACATTTGCCCGGGATTGCCCGCAAATACCGATCAAGACCACAGCGGAGAGAATAAGATTGCGTTGCACCGGGAAGTCTCCGAACGAGGAGGGGATTGTGAGGATAATGCGACAACCCGTTCAATATGGACCAGCACAGCAAAATCCGCAATACGCAATCATTCGAAAAGATGTGTATTAGTCCACGTGCGAGATTACCTAACCCAATCCGAACAGATTTGTAACAGCTTCGTCAGTTATATTTGCCGGACTTGGCATAAAGCACTTGAAAAGGCAGATGTTCGGTGTTAAAAGTATATTTGTAGGAATGATGCTTGCCCGCGCCACTTTTGCCTGGGCGTGGCATCGCGTGGGGTCTAGCTTTGAGCCGAAGCGAACAATGTCCAAAAATCCCGCCGAGTATTATCGTTACTTAGCCGAAGGCGAACGCGACCGAGAATGGAAACTTTGGGTCTCCGGGGCCGGCTACCAACCGGCGCCTGCCGGGGCAGACCATCTCCCTGATCGCCCTCACCCCCCAGGGCACTTTTACGTCTGGCAGTCAGGCCGCGTGCTTAATGAGTACGCAATTCTCTATGTCACTCATGGTCGCGGCGAGTTCGAGTCGGAACCTACCGGCTCATCGACGTGGAAGCGGGCAACGTCATCTTGTTGTTTCCCGGCCAATGGCATCGCTATCGCGCCAACAGGACGACGGGCTGGGGAGTTTATTGGGTCCATTTTCTTGGCGAAATCGCCGACGACCTGGTGAAGCGAGAGTTCATTTCTCCACGGCGGCCCATACTGCGGGTGGGATTGGATGATTCGATTCTTTCGGCCTTCAACCGCATGCTCGATGATTTACGGATGGAGCCGGCCGGATTGCAACAGATTCTGGCCGCGCACACGCTGGAGATCCTCGCCCGCGCGCTGGGAACCGCCAACTCCCAGCACCATCCTCCGCACTCCAAGGACCTGGTTCGCAAGGCCAAGCTGATGTTGGACGAGGACCCCGACAACCTGCCGGTGATTGAAGACTTGATCGGCAGCCTGGACATTGGCGCACGCAGTTTTTCAACATTTTCAAGGAGCAAACGGGGCTGACGCCGTACCAGTACCATTTGCAATTGAAGATTCGGCGAGCTGGCGATATGCTGCGGAACTCCGACCTTTCCATCAAACAGATTTCCAGCGCCCTTCGTTTTCAGAACCCTTACCACTTCTCGCAATTGTTCAAGAGAAAGACCGGGATGTCTCCTGCCAGCTACCGACAGCGGGGCAGAAAACCCTGAGGATATGCAATGATTGAGTGCCGTGAGACCGTCCGCACCCTGCCTTTTTATCGGCCGCTTCCGTTGACCGATTTGCCGCTGATCTACCAGCGCGAGCATCTTTTTCCGTATACCAGTTGCGGCGACACAGAAGCGGTCGCGGTCGAGAGGACGTTCCGCATGGTGGTGCTGGAAAACGACTTTTTGCGGGTCGAGGTTGTGCCCGAGTTGGGCGGCCGAGTTTATAGCCTCTTCGACAAACGCATCGGCAAAGAGGTGCTTTTCAGCAATCCGGTGGTCAAGCCGGTGCGAATCCTGCCGGTCTGGGCGTTCATCTCGGGCGGAATCGAATTCAATTTTCCCATTGCGCATTCGCCCACCTCGATCAGCGAGGTTGGTTGCACTAGCGGCCGCGAGGGCAATTACGCTTTCATCCGCGTGGGCGAGCGCGAAGCCCGCAGCGGCATGGAATGGGCCGTGGAATTGGGACTGGTTGACGGCTGCCCGGCGCTCGTGCAACGGACGGCTTTGCGGAACCGGACGGGCATGAGCCATCCTTGGATGATGTGGACGATCGCCGCCGTTCGTTCCACGGAGGGCACGGAGTTCGTCCATCCGCCCCATCGTGTTCTGGTCCATGACGATAGCCTGGCGGAAACCGACTGGCCCGGCGACGGACTGAATTGGGATCGCAACGCCCGGCAAATGACGGCGCTATTCTGGAAGCCCGGGAGCGCGGCGCACTTCGGCGCGTTCCATCATGACCTCGGCTTCGGCCTTATGCATCTGGCGGACCCGGCTCATTTGCCCGGCAAGAAGGTCTGGACCTACGGCTACGGCGAACATCGCCGCTGGGGCCAGGCGTCCACTGCCAACGGCGATTGCTATGTGGAGATCGAGAGCGGACCGCTGATCGACCAAGGTGAGAAGCCGATGTTTTGCAGCGGGGACGAGCGGCGTTTCGAGGAGTTTTGGATTCCGGTCCATTCTCGTGAAGATTGCGACAGCCTTGCCTGGCCGAAGATGGATCTTCCCGCCCGGCCGGAACCTTGGCTTGGCGCGGCACACTCGTCCTGGCAATGCGAGTGGGAACGTTTCCGCGACGGCGCAGGACCACTGCCCACGTCGTGCGTGCCGACCGGGTTGGAGCTTGAGGCGGCGCTCGGCGCCGAGTTGGCCCGTGGGAATGCACGCGCCGCGGAACCTTTGGCGCTATGGCTCGTTTTTCGCGGGCGACCGGCCGATGCGTTGCCCTTGGTGGCGGAAGGTCCCGCGCCGAGCGCGAGGCGGATTGCCGGGCTGATTCTTTGGAAGGGTATGAACGAGCCATCGCGGGCAGTGCCGCATCTCGAGGCCGGACCGCTCGACGATCCCATCGCGGTCGTTGAGCTAGATGAGCTATACGCCGAGCTGCGGCTCGACGACAAGCGGCACGCTTTGCTTTCGCGGGCGCCGGAGCATCGCCTGGTGACTGAGCGCCGCGCCGATTTGGCGTTGGCGGCGGGAAGTCCGGAAGTGGCCATCCGCCTGCTGCACGACCGCCATTGGCCGCGCGAACACCAGCGCTACGTGCGCAGCGAGTTATGGAAAAAGGCATCCGCCGCGATGGGCAGCGACGATGCCGCTGCCCCGGAATTCTTGAACGAGGACAACCTCGCTCGTTTTGGAGCCTATTGGGCCGGCTGAGGAGCGAGGAGCGGCCGAGCAATACGATTTATTCCCTGCCCTCCGCTCCCTGCGCCGTGCTTTCCAGCGTCATGATTTCGAACGGCTGCAATGAAATTGTAACCGGCTTGCCGGCCTCCGAACTGAGTGGCGCGCGACCGGCATCTTCCTTCCAGGGACTCTTCAGCACGAACTTTTTGATTGCCGTGTCCGGAAGTTCGAACGCCTGCTGCACGTCCACCGCAAACGATTGCGGTTGATCACTAGGGTTGCGGAGCGATATGATGCCCTTGCGCGGCGTCCATGAAGCCCAACCGTAGACTTCGAGCTTGTTCGGATCGCCGCCGATCCAATGCGTGTTGACCAAGATGTCGGCGTTCGCCCGCGCCCATTTGGCCGACTCGGCAAGCACCTTCCAATCCGCCGGCGTCAGCCGCGACGGCTGGAGGTAAAGTTCCTGCAAGCAGGTGCCGCTGGCGAAATAGGAGTGGATGTCGTCCTTCAATCCGGCCGAAGTGAAATCGGGGCGGCCGGGGTTTCCGTTGCGCGAATAAATGATGCCGCCGGTCATTAGCGAGTTGATCGGATACAGGGCGCCGCGGCGCACTATGTTCCTGTAGGTCTCGCCGTCTCGATAGGTCAGGCACTGCTGCTGCGCCGGGCCCGGACCGCGAAAGCCCGAATCGTGGCCCTGCCGCCACAGCGAGTCGGCATAGCGCAGCCAGAACGGCGAAGGCCACGAACCGCTCGTGAAATTGATGAACAAATCGGGTTCATCGTCGCGCAATTCGAGCATCAAGCGACGCAGGGCTTCCGTATCGAGAATGAACTTAGGACCGGCGTCGGCGGAGGCTGCGATGCTGAACTTTGCATCGTCGTGCGCCGGGGCAACGATGCCGTCGAACTTAAAGTAATTCACGCCGTACTTGCGGATCATGTTACGGCACTCGCTCCTGAACCGCGCGTAGTATTTCGGCCCGGAAAGGGAGAAGCCGGCCGCGTTGGTTTCGTAGCCTTGGGCGCGGCCGTACGCGAGCCGAGCGTTCTTCGCCGCGCCGTAGCCGCCGAAGGGCGAAAGCCACACGCCGACCCGCGTGCCGTACTGCCGGCACAACTCGTCCACTTTGCTGAAACCGTTAGGCAGCTTCTCGTGGAACTGCCAAAGCGTGTGATAATCGTCCCAGCCGTCGTCGAAGACCATCGAGTCCATGGTCACGCCATAGGGCCGAATCAACTGTTCACCGAAGCCCTTCACCGCGTCGAGGCACTCCTCCTCGCTGAAATAATGGTGCCAGGCAATGTCGTACCAACAGTTGTAGTGCAGAAACGGCCTGTAAGGATGGGCCCTCTCGCGTTCCACATAATACAGGAACGCCCGCCGCATTTGCCCGGCCGGCGCCACGCCGGCGACAAAGCTGAGCGTCAACTTTCGACCCTTTTCCAGCGTCGCATCGCGTTTAAGCCGGCACGTGACCCGGCCCGAACCGGCGCAATCGTTGACCGACATCGGATCTTCGAACCCGAGAAAGAAGTTGCCGGCAACGACCGGGGAACCGTCCACGGCTCCGGCCGTCTTAGCGCCAGGCAGAACCTCGTCGAACAAGAGAATTTCTCGAATGCGAACGTCGCCAAGCGTGGGAACAAGCTCCAATTCCTCTCGGACGTAATTGCTCCCGTCGCGAAGGACGGTGCGCCATGTCACGGCCAACTTGCCGTCGGCGGAAACCAGCGGCAAGCTGATTTGTCGGCCATGCATGCGATCGACCGCTCGCACGGCCTTGGCCAGCGGCGGAACTTCGCTGACGGCCGGCTTCTGTGTCGAATTCATTGCATCAGAAACATATTCCGCCCCGTCGCTCATCACGATCCGAAAGGCCAGACCCGAACTCGGCACGACCTTGCCAGCCTGTTCGTCGCGCAAGCCGGCGCGGAGCAATCCACCGGTACTCCGGCCTGTGGCACTGCCGCCGGCAGTCCAGTGTTCGGACAACACCTTGTTGCTCAGTGAGATCGTGTCGTTGTTTATTCCGGCCTGAGCAGGGCCGGGGGCGACGCCAGGATATTCGCTCGCACCGACGTTCCCAAGAGACGTAAGAACTGCCAATCCAAGAGCGGCACCGATCGCCGGTAGCCGCGTTATGTATCGCATGGTTGTCCTCTAATTCTCACAGCTATCCTTTTGCGCCACTGTCTTTTTGCGCTTCTGAGGGCGGGCCGCGCAGGTCAAAAACGAAGTTATTGCTGCCGTCCGGGACGACCTCGGCCGTAAGCTTGGTTTGCGAGTTGTACTGGGCTGGAATGTACGATTGCTTGTCCCTGGCTCCCATGGATCGAATTACTGGGCCAACCTCGCGCGTAGCCCGAATCTCCACTTTTTTCTTGCCTGCATGTGCTGCAAAGGCGAAGCGGCCGTCGTGGATCGTGCCGGCGTCGGCAGCGCCTGGACCACTCTCGGGCAGCAATACAATGGAACCGTCCGGCAATGACTTGCCGTTGTAAGTGACCGTTCCCGATATTGGAAAAGTAACCGGGCCGGAACGGCGGCATCCGGCCTCGGTGGCCAATAACAAGCACACAATCGCCGCCACGCGCGTTATCGGCCGCATATTTGTGCCCATTGGCTTTCGCAATTCCTGCACGGGTTTAGAGGCCGGCATTGATCTCACCGCCGGCGCGGGTTCCCAAGCCCTTATAGACCGAGGCATCGACGCCGTCAGCGACATACGTCACCGAAGCGTTGACCATTCCCAGATTCACTCCACCAGGGTGATAGCTTTTCGCGGACAAGAACATAGGCGCGCTAAAACCGGCGTCGGTACAAGGCGCTCTGGGCACGGGACTATCCGAACAGTAATCGAATACGTCGGGAACCAGCGTGTTGGGCGTGATGCGCGTCGTAAACAGCACGCCGCCATGCGAAGGATTGTAGTAGCGGCCGCGAATATCGTTGGCAGTGACGTTGGGGCTGAGGATGATCTCTGTCGAAGCCGCGGTGTGGCTCGTTCCATCAGTGATCTGTGCAGTCGTTACGTTCGATTGGGCGAAACAGAGGCCGTCGACCGTTTTGCTGCTTGCGGGCCCGGACGGATTGAAATAGTTGCTGCCGGCACAAAGCACAATGTTGCCCGAGAAACCCTGATCGGGATTGATGTAATCGCCTGTAGAGAACGTGTGGATCTTCGGCGAAACTCGGTCGTCGGGACATTCGAGTGTCGGGATCACCGTCAAGTTGCCCGGAAAAACCAGCGCCGTTCGACGAGTTCTGCCCCATGTAATTGTCGAATTGTTTGTACAAGCCGGCGAACTCGATATAGGGCAGTATATCTTGCATCCAGCAGCGGCGGTTTTGCGGCATCATAGTGCCCCGATCGTCCATCAGATCGTAAGTTCCGTGCGGGAAATGGCCATACGAATCGTTATAACACAGCAGCGCCAAACCGACTTGCCGGAGGTTATTCTTGCATTGCATCCTTCGGCCCGCTTCTCGCGCGGACTGCACGGCCGGCACGAGCAGCCCAATCAATATGCCGATTATCGCGATGACAACCAGCAGTTCAACAAGTGTAAAACCACTGCCATTTACGAATTGCTCACGGCAGCGAATGCGGCGACTCGTAGCAATCATTATTGTGTCTTCCGGAAAAGGTGGAATTGGAAAACCTGAACGTCGTGAAATCGAAAAGCTGCCGAGTCTGATTCCGCTTGACCCGCTCAATGCGTGTCCGTTGGCCGGACGCGGCTTCTGCAAACAATTAAAACCATTATAGCAGTCAAAATCAAGAACGAAAAGGTATGGCAAAGTGGAATTCATTGGATTTATTAGCGCATTCCTAACAGATTTGCGTGGACTTTTACACATTTGCAAATACTTTCGGACATCCCGATTACTGGCGAGGAACGGCCGATAGTGGCACGTGTGGCCAGATATGCGTGCCCCGCCGGGGTTTACGGCCGCCAGGAAGTTTGGCCACTTATGAACTGCGCGGTTGGAATGTCGGACGCGCCACGGATTCAATGGTTGCCAGCGCGGTGTTTTAGATTGCGAAGCACCGCGAAAAGAAGCCGCCTCACGTTCCGCTGCGATCGGTCGTTGCCATAATCGCGGTTGTAGCCGCGATCGCAATGTTGTGGGGCTATGGTTGGTTTTCTCGCAAACCGACAAGCCGAGCGAGAAGGAGATGGCCGTTGCCAGTGCAACCAAAACGGACAGATCTGCGGCTGGGCCGCGCGAGTCAACGAGCAGCTTACCGCGACAATCGAAGCTGCGGACGATCAACTTCCTCTTGAAATGAGATCTTACGCCATCGCCGCTTCGTGCCGGCGGATCGGCTGGTAGTGTCCGGGGGCGGCCCTGAAGGCAATGCCAAAGCGGTTCCAGCCGTTGATCGCCACGATCGCGAGCGTAAGTTTCGCTAACTCGTCATCCGTGAAGTGCTCGCGAACTTGCTCGTAAACGTCGTCGGGCACATGTTCGTCGGCAATCAGCGTTACCGCCTCGGTCCAGGCCAATGCGGCCCGTTCCCGCTCGGAGTAAAAAGGCGCCTCACGCCAAGCGTTGAGCAGGTAAAGCCGCTCCTCGCTCTCGCCCTCGGCCCGCAAGTCTTTGCTGTGCATGTCAATGCAATACGCACACCCGTTGATTTGCGACGCCCGGAGTTTGACCAAATCGAGCAAGTTGCTTTCCAATCCAGTCGCCTTGACCGCGGACTCCAAAGCGAACATCGCCCGGTAAACGTCGGGGGCAGCCTTTCTCGGATCAATTCGCGTATCCATATTTAATTCCTTTCTGCCAAAAGCCGGTGGCGCCAGCCGCCCTCGTTGCCTCGGCTATCGAACAATTACCAGTTAACGCACCAGTTCATTGGACGGCTCACAAGCAATCCTATGCGGCAATGTTCGCGAGGAAAACTCCTCACAAGGTGGTGTTTTTATTGACCGCCACGTGAAAGAAACACGGTTCTTTAATCCATTTTTGGCGATTCTTTAATCCATTTTCGGGCGATCGAATTTATCTTGAAAAAGTGCGCCAAGTGCTTGCATTGGTTGGGGAATTCTGTACAATGAACTCCCTAGTTTCGAGTCAGCGGATACCTTTGGCCGCAGCTCGTTGGGTTACCCAGTTTTACTGGGGTAATTGGATGCCCACATCAAGAGGCAGCGTTTTATACCGAAGGCCATCTATTTCGTAGGCTTCGCTTCGCAGCGAGGCACTTTCACCGTGCGCAGTTCTTAGCGGTAAGCGTGTGCGTTTGGCTAGGCGTTCTCTCTGCGCGTGCTGACGAATCGTGGTCATAGATGGCTACCGGTCGAACCATTAACGGAATATGTCGAGGATTTCATGATAAGCAACTCACTGAAGCGTGCTGTCGTTTCTTCAATCAGGGTGAATTTCGCTTTGAGGACCTTGGTGTTGTTCGGCGCGTTGATTTTTGTCGGCACCGTGGCATCGGCGGGAATCCTCGCGACAAATCCCAATTCGCTGCTTGTCGGGGCGACCAGCTATGACTTGCGCGATTATGAAAATCTCTATGACTCCGCCGGCAACGTCGTGACAAGCCGTCTTGCCCAAGCGGGTGACACTTTGCAGGGAGTGTTCGTAGTCACGAATGTGGCAAATTCCGACCCGAACTCCGACCCCAATAAAGCCATTTACTCGCCAGACTTTCCGGGCGGCGGCGTTAACATTACCGGCGTCTTCGACGAATACGTCGCCGGCATTGATTCCAAGGGCAATTATATTCTCACGCCCGACAACACGACGACCGGCGGTTCCAAAGCCATGTCGGGCAGCGCGTTCCAAAGCACTTACGGCACTAATTCGATGATTGCCGTGTTCTATAACAACGTCGATGCTATGCCGGCACAGCAGAACGGAAATGGCCTGAACTCTATGACTACCGCAGCGCAGGCATTCGCCTTGGCGACAACAGGCACGAAGTGGGCGAGCTTCGGGGCTGTCAACACTACGGGCGGAACGACCGGCTGGGGAGCAAGCAACGGCTATTTTTGGGCAGCCAATCAGACGGGTGTCGGCGTCGCAACCTTCGCGGCTTCGCTGGGCATGATCCAGAACGACACCGCCTTTGCCACAAACATGTACGCGTCCGTTCCGCAAAACTCGCCCGATCCGCCTGCCGGAGGGGTCGACACGAACATCAACGGGACGGGCAGTCTGTCCAATGTCTTTGCAATCCAGGGCACAACGAATACGCCGGCGATCGATACTTGGATGGGGCCGGAGACGGTGTATGGCATCGGCAGCACCGACCCAGTGCAATTGAACCTTGTCCCCGAACCGGCGAGCCTAACGCTAATGGGGGCTTTGGTCTGCACCCTGGCGCTGCTCAACGGCTTGGCTCGCAAGCGTCTCCGCTGAGACCTCGTCGCATTGCCGGTGTTGAGTAGTCATGGGGTCCTGGCATTTGCTCTTATTGCGCGTAGTTGACCTTGCCGCCATTTCGCTGCGCGTTCCCGCGTGGTATCATAAGGTTTTGACGAGTCCACTGGGATCGGAGTCCGACGATGACTATCTGGCGAACTGGCAACGGTTTCCTGCTGGCTGCCTTGGCCGTTTGGACATTGAGCCGGCCAATCGAGGCGCGCGGCGGATCATCCAACTCGTTCTTCGCTTACTGCGTCGGCATCGGCGTCGAACCGTCACTTGCCAGTCCGGCGGCCCAGAAGGAACTTGCCCCGTTGCTGGCCGAGACGGGTTTCGATGGCATGGCCCTGCCGACGCTTAACGAGGCCGAGGCGCAGATCGCGGAACTGGAAAAGCACAAGCAGAAGCTGTTCGCCGTATATGCCCCGCTGAACGTCGATGCGGGCGACCGCGGTTACGACCCGCGGCTCAAGGAGTTGATTCCCAAACTGGCCGGACATGGCACGGTGGTCTGGCTCTTTGTCACCAGCCGCAGCCATAAGCCGTCGACAACCGGAGGAGACGATCGCGCGGTCGCACTTCTGCGGCAGGTTTCCGACCTGGCCCAGCCGTACGGCGTGCAGATCTCGCTCTATCCGCATCGGAGTTGCTACGCGCAACGCATGGAGGACGTTGTGCGGCTGGCCAAGAAGACCGATCGCAAGAATGTGGGCGTGACGTTCACGTTTTGCCACTTCCTGGCGCTGGACGACGCGAAGAACCTCGATCACGTCCTCGAACTGGCGCGGCCTTACTTGAACATGGCGGTGATCAACGGCACGGACGGTTACGACGCCAAAGACGTTTCGGTCTGGATCAAGACCTTGGACCAAGGAAGTTTTGACGTCAGCCGCGTGTTGGTCGCTTTGCGAAAGATAGATTATCGCGGACCCATCGGGATCATCTGTTACGGCATTCATGGCGACCGCCGCGAGATTCTCGCCCGGTCGATGAAAGGTTGGAAAGAGATTTCCGCCAAGGCAACGAAAGAAAGGTAAATCATGTCACAATCAACGCGACGAACGTTTCTCAAAACTGCGGCCGCCGCCGCCGCCCTTCCCGCCTTGCTGCCGGGCCATGTCCTGGGGCGCGATGGCGCGGCGCCCAGCGAGACAGTCCGCGTGGGAGTGATCGGCTGCGGCGGCCGCGCCGCTGTGATTCACGAGGCGGCCGACGTGAAGGGTTTTCAGGTTGTCGCTGCCTGCGATTGCGTGCCCGGTAAAGCCAAAGGCTACGTCAAGAAACTTTCGGGCGGCAAGCCGTGGGGCGCATATACCGGACTTCCGCCAAATGATCGAGAAGGAAAAGCTCGACGCAGTGATGATCGAAACCACGACGCACGCCAGATCCTGGATCGCCATCCTGGCCATGCAGATGGGCATGGACGCCTACATCGAGAAGCCGATGGCCCTCACGATCTCCGAAGGCCGCACGATGGTCCGCGCAGCGCGAAAGTATCGCCGCGTCACCCAGGTCGGCACGCAGCAGCGCTCGATGCCGATCAACAACTGGGCCAGCGACCTCGTCAAGCACGGCGCGCTCGGCAAGATTACTTACCGTGCTCGCGCCGAACTTCATCGGCCCCATGCGCTGGACGAAGACTTCGACAAAAGACGTGAAGACGCCGGTCGATGGCTGGTGGGACCTCTGGACTAACCAGGCCGAGTTGCGGCCCTTCGCGGCCGAACTGCAACACGGCTGGGGAACGCTGGTGGGACTATGATGGCGGCGGCAACTGCTTCGGCGTGACCGGCTGGGGCACCCACTCCTACGACCAGGTCAACCGGGCGCTGGGAATGGACGACACCGGCCCCGTTTCGCTCTTGCTGGAAGAAGCGGTCGCCGATCGGGAGTCGGGCAAGTTCGCCCCGCGGACGACCGTCGGCGGCGCGGTCCTTGGCGACACCGGCGATATCGACACCGGCACCGATTACCATAATATGGCCCGGCTCAGCGGACCGAGGGCGAAAGCTACGTTGACCTTTGCCACGGGAACGCAACTGATGCTGCATCTCGATGGCGACCGCGGTCCGGGATTGGGCGCGATCTTCATCGGCGAAAAGGGCAAGATCGAGATCAACCGCAACAAGCTCGCCAGCAACCCCAAGGAGATCGTGCGGGACTCGGCCAATCCGGGGAAGAATAGCCGGCCGGAGACTGCGTACCACATCGAGAACTGGATCGAGTGCATCAAGAGCCGCAAGACGTGCAATGCGGATATCGAGATCGGTCATCGGGCAAACTCGCTCTGTTGTCTCGTAAATATCCTGCGCGAGGTCGGACAGGTCGGCGAGCCATTGACCTGGGACCCTGCGGCCGAACGCTTTCCCAACCACGAAGCAGCCAACCTTCTGCTCAGCCGCTCGCGGCGGAAGGGATTCGAACTGCCGGAGATCGGTTAGCCGCCACGCTTGCCGCGGTGACGGGGATCGGCCGCCCTTCGAAGTGCTCCGGCACCGCTGCGCCCAGCAGGCTTAGGATCGTCGGGGGCATGTCAACCACTTCGGCGGTGGGCAAAGTCGATCCGGGCTCTACGCCTGGTCCCTTGAAGATCGCGAAGCCGCCGGCGCGATGGCCGCCGGTGCGAAAATAGGGGACCGGACCGACGCGGCCGACGTCGGGGCTGTCGATTACGTCCACCGGCTGGTCGCCCCAAACCACGATCAGGTCGCCCAGCGGCAGCCGCGGATCGTTATCCGCCGCATTGCGCGGGTCCGCAGCACGTCGCGCACAACCGCGTCGCCCGTGCGGGCGTTTCGCAAGCGAAGCAGGAACTCGGCCACACGATCGCATTCGGCGGCATAGTCTTGCGGCGCAACCAGGCCGTGCGACTCGCGCCCCGCGAGGTTGATCCGCACATGCCCGTCGGCGAAAGCCGGCAGGGCGAACGACCTTGACCGCGGCCAAGACGGGCGATACCACATGGCCGGCATCCAGCCGTTTTCGGGCCCCGTCCAACTCAGGAAGTACGGGAACCGCAAGTCGCGATTCGGCGGCAGGGCCTTGAACCAGGCCGGCCACCACCGGCAGTCCATCATTTTTTTCAGCCACGGATAGCGGACATGCCGCCGCCGCCAAATCTCGCCGAACCAATGCCCGTGCAATCCCGACTGGATCGGCGGCGGCGGGGCCAAATTGGGATCGCCCGCGGCGAGGCCCTTCTTGCCCGGAAAATTGAATCGGTACATCAACTCCGAGAGGAAAAACAGGCAGGGCAGATCGGTGGCGTTGTCCTGCATGCCATGCACGGAGAAGAGCACGAAGTAATCTTCCGGGTCCAGGCGATCGACGAGTGAGCCGATCTCCTGATCGACCGTGCGAAAGACATTGAGCAGCGGGTCGTGGCCGCCGCGCCACGAATCGTGAACCGGGTGATCGGGAAAGCTTGCCGCCCAGAGGTCATGGGAGGCGCTGTGCGTCTCGCCGATCACGCCTAGAAACAGGTCGCAGCGATCCTCGCTGAGCAGCTTCCGATAGATGCGGCCACGTTGCTGGATGGCTTCGATCGCAGTCCGCTCCAGCCAACGGACGTATCTCTGCCGCCAGAATACGCCGTGGTCGCGGTAGAGGATGCGATTCTTGCCGAACTGGGCGTTGATTTGCCCCATCAATTCCGCGGGTTGCGAACCGCGGACGACATAGGGAAAGTGCCCGCCCCAGCCCACGACCTGCGTCCCCGCGACGCCCGGCACGACCGCCGACACGGGAATGTCAAACGTCGCTACGCGGAACGAATCGCCGAGGGCAAAGAAGGGCGGAAACGCCTTGTAGTCATACCCTCCATGCACGAAATCGTTCGTCGCGCGATACGACCGAGTATCGAAGGCAATGGTTTCCCAGTAACCGGAAGTGCTGGGGCGCACGCCCGTCTGGAACATGACCCAGTTGCCTTCCGTTAACGCATAGTCCACCTCGTGGCCGCGGTACGTCATACGGCTATTGAGCCGGGCCAAGCCGCCCTGCTCCTGAAGGCGGCGTAAATTGGGCATTTCGCCGGCGTCCATAAAACGCTCGAGCAGCGCGAGATCGGCAGAGTCCAGGCCAATCGCAACCACGCGCCGTGCCATGATGCATCCCTCCGCAGCGGAACGATTCAAGGGTTTTAGGAGAACAACAATTGCGAATCCAAGTCTACCCCTTGGCCGAAAGGGTTTCAACCGGTCAAAGCGATTCCCAGAATTGCACACTTTTCGCCTCCTTCCTGCGTCGTGTGGCCTTATGATTGGCGGCAGAGAGCGGGAACATGGAGCGGCGCGGATGAGCCGTGAGCACCAAGCCGCGAGCGCGCCACGCACCAGGCATCGCACGCACCGCCGCGCAGAACGCAACGCGTGGTGCGTGGTGCGGGCCGCGGCGTAACATGTTACCAGATATCATCTTACGTTCTTTGACAGAGGTATTCCACCCTGGCAATCTGGGTGACTTTGGTGCGTTGACACTCGGATTGGGTATCGGGCGCTGGAGTCCCGGCTTTAGCCGGCAGCTTTTCTTCTTGCGTTCCTGACAACATGTAGGGTGGGCCGAGCACCGCGAGTCCCACCATTTCTTGGAACTTCCCGGTGGGACTCGCTTCTCTCGGCCCACCCTACATCGACGACTGATCGGCCCTGCCGGCTCTAGGCGGCAGCTTACGTTCTTCGTGTATGCGGCATCGTCGCGGTGGTGCATATCCGTGCGCCAGAGTCCGCATTTTTTTCTTCGTTTTGCATTCATCGACGAATTGGCCTGTTTTCGGCGGTTTTCGCCTGCTTTAGAAGATAGAACGGAGATAGAACGGAGATAGAACGGAGATAGGATCGAGATAGAATCGACATAGGATGGAGATAGAACGAACATAGGATGGACATAGGATGCGATCAGAATTACGTCTTTTGGGCTGTCCGGCAGTGTCGTCACAAACGTTTTTGGAACACTAATCACCGCTAATCCTCACTAATGGGCTCTATTATTAGCGTTAATCAGTGTTAATTAGCGTTCCTACTTTTCTGCATTGTATGTGGGCTGCCATTTTGGCAGTCGCTCTCGCCTCATCGGCCGCGGCCATTTGCCGCGATGCGCCCCGCCCCAGCGAAAACCGGCCGCTGGGGCGCATCGCCGGCCGTCGCCGTAAGTCTATTGCCTACACCAGTTTACAACACATTGCCGCGAGGGCGTTTGCCGGCCCTCCACACGAAGGGGTTGGGGCGCATCTCGCGGCCGGCCGGACCGGCCGCCTGCCATTTCCTGTATGTCAACATTAATATACAATGGATAGCAACTATCGAGCCAATCGCGCGAAATCCGGTCTACGTCGACGATTGCACGTGCTGGGCGAGGATCTGAGAACCACGCGTCGCTTGCCGGCGATTGAGACGATTTGGGCCAGTTCCGCGTCCACCCACCGCTTCGGCCGGTTTCCGCGACCAAAACGACGATAACCGGGCCGGAGAAGTGGCGATGCGGGGGGTGGGCCGGCTCACCCCTTCTCTTTTCTCTCCTGGTCAATTGGTGTCACCACCTCTCTTAGGGTAGAATGGCTCGATGACCCGCCGAAACGTGCGCGAATGAGAAAATCACAAGAACTAACGGTTGGTGTCCAACCGGACGCGTCTAAACCTTCAACCCTCCATCGTATGAACGTGGGAGTCGAATCGTGAATAATCAGACTACTTGGCTTACCCGTGAAACGGCTGTCCCCGAGGCTCGGCAACTGATCCAAGAGATCGACGAGGAGATCGACTCTCACAGGTTCCAACGGGATTTCAGCGAATCGGAGGCCGACATCTTCCACGCTCAGAAGGAGCGAATTAGGGCCAATACTGCGATGTTGCAGGCGCGGTTTTACGCCAGTCTCGGAGTACTCGACGTACCAGATGAGGACACAAAGGTAACCTACTATCTATCGAGGGCCTTCAATGCCTACTACTTCTCTGCCTTCAACATAGTCCCTTGGACTAACTGGGTCGGAAATCTGTACACGCAGCTCAGGAACGCTCTCCAGGAGCGTGGATTGCCCGAGCGCACCGAGTATGGATTGATAGGGCTGCGGTGTGTTCGCCCACTTGGGCCGCTCGTGGAGTACGGATTCCGTGATGGCGCGTTAAGCCGGGTAGATTTCTATTCCGGGAATGACCGTTTTCCGCTCATTGGGGTTGCGGCGGTTCCAGGAGAAGAGAGGGCTCCGTCGTTCGGCCTCAAAGAAATCATCCAGACAATCGACCTGGACCAGAACGAGCTCATTCGTGGTCCCATGCACGGCCCCTACATTCTGACTGGCGGGCCGGGCGTCGGGAAGACAACCGTCGCCTTGCATCGGATTCCGTACCTGATCAATGAGCAGGTTTCTTACGCTGATCGCCGCGCTGGGGCTGTAGAACTCCAGCCGGACCGACTCTTTTCGCAGGACGCGACCCTCGTTGTCGTGTGGAAGGAGCACCTGGTTCCGTATCTTCGTAAGTGCTTGATTGACTTGAGTATGCTCGACTTCCCCGCTGATAACGTAAAGCACGTCGGAAGTTGGATCCAGCGGGAGATTTGGCACTACATCCCAATCGGCGGTGGGCGCGATCGCTTCAAGATCAATGAGGAGGAGGAGACTGCAATCGCTGACGCGAAGCTCGGTCTTACCGAAACCGATGTGCTGAGTTTTGTACGGTCGGCACACCGGATGGCGCGCGAATCGGTGGATGCGATCAACGGAGTGGCGTCGGAGATTCGCCAGTCCTTTCGGCGACAATTACTCTTCCCCTTGAACGACAATTAGAATTCCCGGTTGAGAACCAGAGGCGTGCGGCCCCCCCTTTTGTGAAGCGCAGCGCAGCGGAGCGAAACAAAAGGGGGGGCCGCACGCCGCCGCGGGTGGCCCTCGCCAATCTCAGGCCGCGTCGGGCGGCTTGGTTCGCTTGGCCTCGTCCAACCGGTAGCTCGGGATGTTCAACTCCAAGATCACGCTGTGATGCACCAGGCGGTCGATTGCCGCCGCTGTCGTCATCGGATCCTTGAAGATCGTCTCCCACTTCGAGAACGGCAGGTTGCTGGTCAGCATCACCGTGCCGCGCTCGTAGCGTTCCGCCAACAAGGTGAACAGCACCTCCATCTCCTCCCGGCTCTGCTGCACGTAGCCGATGTCGTCGATCAAGAGCACCTCGCACTTCGACATCTGCTTTAGCACCCGGTTGAGCTTCAGATCCCGTTTGGCCGCCAACAGTTCCTGAACCAGCAGGGCACACGACCATGAGACCACCTTCCGTCCGTTGCGAACCAATTCCTGGGCGATCGCCGATAACAGGTGCGTCTTTCCCGATCCGGTCTTGCCGAACAACAACAGGTTCTCGCGGCGGTCCACGAACGAGCCTTCCATGAGCGTCCGCACTTGGCGAGAGACCTTCGCCGGCAACCGCGCCAGGTCGAAGCTCGCCAGATCCTTCTCCAGCGGCAAACGGGAATCCCGCAGCAGCCGCTCGGTCCGCTTTGCCAAGCGGCCCTGGCATTCCCGCTCGGCCAGTTCCAACAGGTACTGCTCGTAGCTGGCCGTCTCCTGTAATGCCCGTCGGGCCAGTTCCTCAAAACACTCCCGAAACGTCGGCAAGTGCAGTTCCCGCAAGCAAGCCGCCAACTTCTCTTTCAAATCCCCCTTCGCACCCATCCCACACCTCCTTGTGCAAGAACAAGTCATCGAAATCCGACAAGTCCACTACTTCGACGGTCACTTCGGTGACCGCCGGAACTTCCTCGGCCCGCTGGACCAACGTTTCGACCGCGGCCCGGGTCGCGGGCTGGCCGCTGTTTAGAAGCGTTCGCAACGCCTCGTCCACGGCCGTCTCGCCGTGGCCTGCCGCCAGATAGAGAATCTGCAAATACTCCTTGTGACCGCGCTTGGGCTGCGCTTCCCGCAAGGCGTCGAAGGCCATGCGAAAGCGGCTCGTGGGAAACAGCTCTTCCCGGTAAACGTAGTTCTCAAAAGCCCCCGGTTTTCGCACCAACCAGTCGATAATGTGCCGGTAGTTGATGGCGTGTTTGTTCCGCCCGCGCAAACGCGGAAAGCGCTCCATCTCCTTCTGGGCGTACCAGACCTCGACATGCTCCACGTACAATCGCACCTCGACCCGCTCGCCAATCAAGCGGCTGGGAACCGAATAAACATTTCGGTCTACATGGACCAAACTCCCCGTATCCACGCGTACCGGGATTCGCTTGCAGCTCTCCCGTCGCCGATCCGGCAGAGGCCGAAGGCCAGGCAACTCTTCGTCCAGCCGCTTGCGACGGCCCGCATTGCGAACCGCCACCAGCTCTTTCAAGAATCGTCCATAGGCTTCACGGCTCTCGAAGTCCCGGTTGCCACGCAATAACAGGGCCTGCTCCACCGCTTCCTTGAAACGCCGATGCGATTGTTCGACATCTCCGTTCTCGTTCGGTTCCCGGGGCTGGATCTTCTCCATCTCCATCCCGTAGTAGCCCAACAGTCCCTTGTACCGCGCGGTGAACTCCTTCATGTCCGATCCGTTGTTGACCGCCAGGCTCATCCGATCCGTGCGGTGTCGTTCGGGCACGCCGCCCAATTCCCACAGGGCGTCTTGAAGTCCTTCGCCGAGGCTCTCGAAACTCTCGGAAAAACAGACCGTCACCGACTCCCAGTTCGAGTACGTCAGCACGAAGTGGTAAAGCAGATGGTCGAACGACTGCCCGCCAATGATCACGGCCAGGCTTTCCATGTGGGTGAAATCCGACGCACACAACCGTCCCGGATGATGCACTTGGCTGAAGAACACCTCCTTCGCCGGGCCGGCCGTCGCTCGCCAACGTTTCACGCCACGCTGAAAGCTGCGCAACTGCGTTTCGTCGAACTTCCCCGGGTATTTGATCTGCAGCGCTCCAAACAGCGTCTTGGCCTCCAGGCCAGGCGCCTCGTGCAGTTGCGCATGCACTTCCGGCCACACCTCGGCAAACAGGTCTGCCCGTGTCCGCCACGAGCGATCCGGCACAACTTCGCTGGGAAGCCGACCCAGCCGCCTATACTTCCTCGCCGTCTTCTCGTCCATGCTCGCCTTGTCTGCCGACTGAACCAGAGTCTTCCCTGACGACAACACCTGCCACAACCGCTTCACCTGCTCATCCGTGACCATTGCAAGTCCCCCTCCTACGGAGACTTGCAACAGTCTATCTGACCAGCCTCAACTGGCCTCAACCGGGAATTCTAATTGTCGTCAGACCGGAAAAGTAATTGTCGCTATAGACCAGTCACTTGTGGAAGCAACAGCCGCGACTCGATTCAGGTATTCCTACTGGTTCTCGGCTGCTGTGGGCGAGTACGAGTTCACTGTGGCCGGTATCGAGAAAGCCATCGAAGGCATGAGGGCGGCCATGCCACAAACGCCCGCTGAGCGGGACCCGGATCATCGCAAAATCGCGTCAACCCTATCGCGTGCACGGGATCAAATCAGTCAACTGCGCAATCGCGAGATGGAGCGGCTGGCACAGTACGTTCAACTTCTCTATCAGTTCTACCAATCTGACGCTATCAGTCAACAGATCTCCGCAAAACATGGAGATGATTTTGCCGAGCAGTTCCGCCAGAACATCACGCGGCAGGCGGAGAGCCGCCTCATTACTATTTCCGACACTTATCTTCTCCTGTGGACGATCCATTTCGTGACCAAGGATTCGTCATCGAATGCGCTGAGGCTCATGCCTTTGCCGAAGTACTCGCACATTCTTATCGACGAGGCACAGTATTATCATCCACTGGTCCTGCGGTTGTTCGCCGCGCTGGCGCGACTCGATGAGACTCCGCAGGGCACAATGACAATCGTCGGTGACTTGGAGCAACTGGTGTCGCTGAAAGGTGGCCTTGTCCGCTGGGAAGATGCTGGACTGGCTATTCCACCGGAGAACATTAACAAGCTCAGGATCAATTACCGTTCATCGCGGCAGGTTTTCGAGTTCCTGAAGATTTATCGAGACGCTGCCCCTATCTCGGAAGAACTTGTCACACCTCGGCTGTGGTACTCGGGTGAAGGCGTTCGCTCCGAAATCCGGTCGTGCGAAGATCGAGACGCGGAGATCGTCACGATTGCAGAACGCATTTCGCAGCTAAGGACCGATAAGGAGACTGAAAAATGGACGATTGCCGTTGTAGTCCCTGATTCGTTGATTGCCGAGGTGTTGAAGCCGTTGATTGCCGAGTTGAAGTCGTATGCCGTCAGCGCCCGCGATGCTTACGGTGAAGATGTCAAGGAGAGCGTCGAGAAGGTGATCATTACGAATTACGATAGCATCGTTGGGCTGGAGTTTGATTCCGTCTTTCTTTTTGGCTGTGACGAGGCAATTAAAGAAGGCCACAAGGCGGAAGTGCAATCGGTCTGGGTAGCCTTGAGCCGCCCTCGACAGTTCCAGCACATTAGCCACGTCGGCCCGGTTAAGGTTTTTGGGGAGCCAGCTTTCGATGCGTTTCGTACTGACGGCAGCAATTAAGTTCCATCTGTTTGTGGAAATCTAACATGGACGATTTAGTGCTAACAGTTGACGCCTTGGTTCGCGCAGTTGGCGTCAGAAAGAATGCGCCACACGCGATGTTTCTCGGAGCTGGCGCGTCGATCACTTCCGGCGTGCCATCAGCAGGGCTGTGCATCTGGGAGTGGAAGCGAGATATATTCCTGACGAACAATCCGGGGCTTGAAGAGCAGTTTGCCGAGCTGTCACTTCCCTCGGTCAAGAGGCGCATTCAGAGTTGGCTCGACAGCAAGGGCGGCTATCCTTGTGAAGGCGCTGACGAAGAATACAGCGAGTTCATCGAGAAATGCTACCCGCTGGCCGACAATCGCCGTGCATACTTTCAGGTCAAAGTGCAGGCCGCCAAACCACATTTCGGTTACCATCTCCTATGCGCTATGGCCGAGGCCGAAATCATCCGCTCGGTCTGGACGACGAATTTCGATAATCTCACCGTTCGCGCCGCCGCTAATTTCCAACTCACTTCCGTGGAAGTCGGCATGGATTCGCAGCACAGGGCATTTCGTCAGCCGACCAAAGGCGAGCTAATCAGCGTGGCCCTGCACGGCGACTACCGATACGATCCGCTGAAGAACACCACTGTGGAGCTTTGCGACCAGGAGGCGGCACTGCGAAAGGCCCTGATTGATGTGACAAAGGACGCATCCTTGATCGTCTGTGGGTACAGTGGCCGTGATCACTCGATCATGGACGCTCTCGCGACAGCATACTTCCAGGCCGGGACCGGCGTCCTGTATTGGTGCGGATTCGGGGATTCGATTCCGAAGTCGGTTGAAGCGCTGCTGACTGCGGCAAGAAGCAACAATCGAACCGCCTACTATGTCCCTACTTTGGGCTTTGATGATCTGATGTCGCGGCTTGCACGCTTCTGCCTGACTGCAAGCCAGCGCAAGCAATGTGAGGCAATCCTAACGAAATCAGCGCAAACAACAAGTTTGTCACGCTCGCCATTTTCTATCGCAACAGCTCGTGTCAGCGGCATTATCAAGAGCAATGCGTTTGAGATCACGCTTCCGTCCGAAGTCCTCTCGCTCGAAATCCAGAACTGGCCGGCCGAGAAAACTTGGGAATGGGTACGGCAGATCGCAAATGAGAATGGTTTCGTCGCAGTACCGTTTCGGAAAAAGCTGCCATCGACAGACGCACCTACCGGAAGTGACGGATACCTTCGTCGCGTACTGGCTTTTGGCTTGGCGGATGATGTGCGTGCGGCCTTTTCCGAGGCCGGTGTCGCAAGTATTATCCGAACACCGATTGGCGACGACGACATTCGGCACGACGACAGCGCGATGATGTCGCTCCTCCTTAGAACTGTCGTCAAGGCGCTTGCCGACAAGCATTATCTATCGACCGACGAGCGAAACCGACTTTCGGAACGATCCAGTTACGAGACGAGGACGTGCAAGGACAGGCAGTATCGCATCTACCGCTCGGTTGTCTTATTTCTACGCCGGATCGGAGAGAAACTGTTCCTCGTGCTAAAGCCTTCTGTTGAAGTGCGAGACCGCGAAGGACAGGAGATTTCCAAGGATGAGAGTCTGCCGGTTAAGATGGAAGTGTTCGGCTGGCAGCACAATGACAAGTTCAACGGCGAATTGGAGTCTTGGCGCAAGAAACTGATTCCTGATGACCCGACACTCATTGAGTTTCCCTCGAATTGCGCTTCGACGTTCCGCTTTAGTGCCGCCCGCGCGCAGCCTTAGCCGAAATCCGTAATGCCTCACTTGCACGCGATGCGGTCGATGTTTCAGGTTTTCGTAAGAACATCCAGTATGCCGGGACCATCGTAAAAGAGCCGCCTCTGCGGTTCGTGCGCGGATGGAATCGCCACGATTACGGACACCCACCCCTTACGCGGCTTGCTCAACAATCGGCCAATCGACTTTTCGCTGACCCAGAAAGGGCTTGCTTGTCGAGTTCGCGTTGGGGTGATCTGCCCGAAGGCGGAGTCGCGTATGCTAGAGGCGTATCTGCAAAAGAGCAACACAATCGCTAGGCCATCTACGACCGAAGCGGATTACCTTCTGGATTATCCCGGCTTCGAGAAGGCTTTCCATTTGCCTCTTGAGATTCCCAGGCCGGGAGCAGCTGGATGGGAGGTTTGTCCTGAGATAGCCGCCACCGCGCCCGATAAGGGGTCGCATGAATGTGCCGATCATCTTGTACGCTGCATCAACCAGCTTGAAGCTGGCTACAATCCGGACGTCGTCTTGGTTTTCATCCCGGAGCGTTGGCGGCAGTACCGACAGTATGAGACGGAAACGGAAACCTTCGACCTGCACGACTTCGTAAAAGCGTTCTGCGTCCAGAAAGGACTGGCCTCTCAGTTCCTTGAGCAACATACCTTTGACCTGAAGCAGCAGTGCCGCATTTGGTGGTGGCTATCGCTTGCTCTTTACGTAAAGGCGATGCGAACGCCCTGGGTGCTCGACTCATTAGCGACCGATACGGCATTTGTCGGCATCGGCCACAGCATTGATCGCCATGCAGAGCGAGGAAGCCAAATCACGCTTGGTTGCAGCCATCTATACAACGCGCAGGGGGAAGGTTTGCAATACCGGCTAAGCCAGATCGAATCGCCAATATGGATCGGAAAGAATCCTCACATGTCGAAGGACGATGCCTATCGTGTTGGCGAAACGATCCGTCAGCTATTCTTCGAGGCGCATCGCAAACTCCCATCGCGGATTGCTTTACACAAACTCACTCCATTTCTTCGAGATGAACGGGACGGGTTGCGAGAAGGGCTCAATGGCATTGCCAACATCGACATGGTTGAGATCAACATCGAAGATGCGATTCGATATGTCGCATCGGTAGCCGACCAACGCGGCGGACTGAAGCAAGATACATATCCCGTGCGCCGTGGCACGGTCATCAAGACGAGTGACTTCACTGCGCTGCTTTGGATTCATGGAGCGACCGAAGCACTGCAAGGCAGGCGGCCATATTTCCAAGGAAAGCGCCGAATCCCTGCACCAGTGCTGCTTCGTCGCCACGCGGGATCAACCGATTTGGCAGTCTTGGCGGAAGAGATACTCGGTCTTTCTAAGATGAATTGGAACTCAGCAGATCTCTATTCGCGGCTTCCTGCAACCGTTGACTCATCGAAGCAAATTGCGCAGCTCGGTAAACTGCTGAATCGCTTTGGCCCACTGTCCTACGACTATCGCCTGTTCATATAGGCAACCAGGTGGATAATCGCGTTGCAGAGGATCTAGCGCAAAACGGGTCCGAACAATTTATGAAGGCGAGTTGTTGCGTCCCAATTGCGCAACGTCGAATGCCGTATTACAGGCGTTTTCTTACCTCGCCGCTGGCGCGAACTATCCGACAAATCGATAAATAGCGGGTCCGCGCCGAACGGCCCTGTTCTAATCGGCCCTGTGCCAATCGGCTCGAAGAGATGTAGGGTCGGCGAGGACCAGCCGCAAATGCTCTTACTAGCGCTCATGGCCGTCCGCGCCATTGGCCCACGACTTCCGCAGTTCGTCGGGACTGGCAGCGGTCGCCGCCGCGAGAAGAATCTCCTTCAGTCGCTCGTAGTCGCGGATCTGCCGAATCTCCGACATGAGTTGGCCGCTGGCATCCGGGAACTTGTGTTCGAGGATTGCCTCGATGTCCTCAAGGCGGCCCCGTTCCATCCCGATTTCTTCGAATGTGTTAATAAAAGGCATTCGCTTCTCCTCTTCGTAACGTGCTACTTGCTCGTGAAACTCGATTTTCAGGTCCTTCGGCAACTCCATCAACCAGTCCACCAGGTTGAAAAGTTGCCGCACCTTTTCGGCATCCCAACCTCGCTCCAAAAGCCGCTTGATCAAAGCAAACTTGCGGTCCTTCCGTTCGCCGGGCCTCTGGCGGGTCTCTTGGTTGTCCAAGTGGGCCAGGACCACCGTGGCGAAGGGGTTGTCGCTTGCCTCCAATTCCTGCCGTCTGGCCGCATAGTCCAGCAACTTGACCACCGGGAAGCGGAATCCGACTTCCATCCCCCACCGTTCGTAGCCGAAGCTTTGGGGTCGCCAAGCGGGGTTGTCGTCGCCGAGTACGGCAAAGCTCACGACTTCCCTTCTATTATACTTGTCGAAGATGCGGTAGTGGTAGATGAACATTCGCACGGGAAACTCGCTTTCATCGTCCATCTGGACCTCGATGTGGATCAGGATCCACTGTTCCACCCCGCTCTTGAGCAGGACCTGGAAAAGCTTATCGACGTAACGCCGGCCGGTTTGGGAGTCGGGGGCGATTTGCTGCAACTCCTTTTCGAGCGACTGATAGGGCCGGCCCCAGTCGATATCGGCGTGGGCCTGGGGAAAGAACAACCGCAGAAAGGCCTCAAAGAAAACATCAAGGGCTTCCTTCCAGGGACTATCGTAATCGGCCATCAGCGGCTCCCGTAGTGCAGATGCAATGAAAACGCGGGCCATCATACCATGAGACCGGCAACATAGCACCGGCCAGGAAATCGAACGGTAAACGGAGCGCAAAACGGTTCAGAACAATTCATGAGCCCGAGCTACTGCGTCCGGACAGGGCGGCGAGGCCGCGACGCGGCCGGCCTGTCGCTCCGCTCGCCAATCGGCTAGCATGGCCCCGATACGTGGCGCGCTCCATTTCGCCGACGACCTTCGCCCATTGCCGTCATGCCGCTTGGAATCAACCCCTTGAACGACTTCGCCTTCATGAAGACTTTCGGCAGGCCGGAGGACCGCGATCCGCCGATTCGATGCAAACTCCTCCTGTCCCTCCCCGCCGGGCCGCCTCCGGCGGCCTGGCGGGGAGGGACAGGAACAGGCTTCGTTTGGACGGCGTTTTAGCGATCCAATCTGATTCACCGACCGAGACAAGCTCGATGGGGTCTCGGAATCAAGACGACTCGGCCGACCCTTGTAGCATGTCGATTTTCCGAGTAAGATGAGTGGTAGAGAATTCGTCGGCAATCTTCAAGAGGTGGGACGACATGATATTTCACGTGACGCTTGAACAAGCCGAAGACGGGTGGGTCGTGGCCGAGTGCCCGGCACTTCCGGGTTGTGTCTCTCAGGGACGTGACGAAAAAGAAGCTATTGAAAACGTCAGGGAGGCGATCATTGCCTGGCTGTGGGCCGAAGACCAAAAGGCCCTGGCCGGCATCAAGCAGCCGCCCGTCATGGTCGCGGTCTAAGCCGATGGGCAGATTGGGCAACATTTCGGGCAAAGAGGCGGCGAATGCGTTTATTCGTGCCGGTTGGCAGCCGATCGGGCAAGTAGGAAGTCACTTGGTTTTGACGAAGCCCGGCGAAAGGGTGAACCTCTCCGTTCCCCAGCACAAGGAGCTATCTGTCGGGACGCTCCGCGCGTTGATTCGACTTGCCGGAATGACAGTTGACGGGTTCCTTGCCTTGCTTTAGACAGGCTTTTCGCATCGTTGCAGGACCGACCGATCAAGGCAAGAAGAATTTTGTAAATCGATGACTGACCGCCACCTTGTTTTGATAGTCGGGGCGGGGCCTACCGGCCTGGTGCTCGCCCTTTGGTTGACCAGGCTGGGTGTGCCGGTGCGGATCATCGACAAGACGGCCGAAGCGGGGACCACGTCGCGCGCCGTGGCCGTTCAGGCGCGCACCTTGGAACTCTACCAACAGGCCGGTCTTGCGAAGGCGGTTGTCGACGCTGGTGTCAAGGTGGCAGCCGCCAACTTCTGGGTCGGCGGCTCCCGCGCCGCGCGACTGCCGCTCGGCGGCATGGGAGAGGGACTGAGTCCCTTTCCCGATGCCTTGACCTACCCGCAAGACGTTCACGAGCGGTTCCTGATCGAGCGGCTTGACGCCTTGGGCGTGAAAGTCGAGCGTCAAACGGAGCTTGTCCGCTTCGCTCAAACCTCCGACGGGGTGAATGCAATACTCAGGCGGGCGGACGGTACGGAGGATGTCTGTGAAGCGGCCGATCCAGCGCGGTTGCGGCAGTATATTGCAAGGAACCGCTACGTTTGCCCAGTGAGGCGATAGCATTTATCATGAGGACCAGGAGGCCAGCACCGGTCATGCCGAAGCATCTTGTTCTGCTCGCAGTCATCCTTGCCGCCGCAATGGCGCGCGTTTGCACGGCGGAGAACTTTATTCCGCCGCCGTCGCCGCGGCGGATTGTCGATTTCAACGTCGGCTGGAAGTTCTTCAAAGGCGACGCGGCACGCGCCTTCGAGCCGTCATTCGACGACTCCAAGTGGGCTGACGTCAGCACGCCGCACACCTTCAACGACGTCGATTCCTACACGGCCATCATCAGCCACAGTGGCGGCGATCGCCGGGCGTGGTCGGGCGTCGTCTGGTATCGCAAGCATTTTAAGCTTCCCACGAGCGCAAAAGAGGGAAACGTCTTCCTCGAATTGGAGGGCTTAAAACAGGCCGGACGTTTCTGGGTTAACGGAAAGTTCGCCGGCAAGTATGAAAACGGCGTTACACCGCTCGGTCTCGACTTGACCGGACTCGTGCGCTCTGGCGACGCGGAAAACGTCATCGCGGTGAAAGTCGACAACAGCGATCGCTGCACGGAGGAGGCGACTGGGACCGGGTTTGAGTGGATGGGCCGGGCGTTCAATCCTAACTACGGCGGTCTGAACCACGATATCCGCCTGCACCTGGCCGGCAAGGTCTACCAGACGCTGCCGCTCTATGAAAACCTGAAGACGACCGGCACCTACGTCTATTGCTCGGATTTCGACGTGAAAAACAAAAGCTGCGACGTCCACGTCGAGGCTCAGGTCCGCAACGAATCGGGCGATTCGCAGTCAATCGTGCTTTCCGCGTTCGTCGTCGATGCGGACGGCACAGTCCGCGCCAAGTTCGAAAGCGAGGCGAGTGATCTGGTCAGCGGGCAGACGGAAGCCTTCACGGCCGCCGGCAAGTTGGCGGACGCGAAGTTCTGGAGCGATGCCGAGTCCTATCTTTACGACGTTTACACGACGCTCACCGTCGCGGGCAAAGTCGTTGACGTTTGCAAGACTCGCACCGGATTCCGCAAAGTCGAGTTCAAAGGCGGCGCCGGCACGGGCGGAGTCTGGCTGAACGACCGCTTCGTCTGGCTCACCGGCTATGCGCAGCGGAGCGTGAACGAGTGGGCCGGGCTCGGTCAGGCCTATCCGGATTGGCTACACGATTACAACGCGCGACTCATTCGCGGCACGCACGCCAATTACATTCGCTGGATGCACACGGCGCCGCAGGCCGTGGACGTGCGAGCGTGCGACAAGGCGGGGATCGTCGAGGTCTGCCCCGCGGGCGACAAGGAGAAAGACGTGCAAGGCCGCCAATGGGAACAGCGCATGGAAGTGATGCGAGATGCGATGATCTACTTTCGCAACTCGCCCAGCATTCTCTTTTGGGAGGCGGGCAACAATTCGATTTCCGCCGAGCATTTGCGGCAAATGGTCGATTTGCGGAAGGAGTTCGATCCGCACGGCGGCCGGGCGATGGGCTGCCGCACGCTGAACGAAGCCGCCGCCACTCCGATCGCGGAGTATTTCGGCGTCATGGTCGGGCAGGACCGCCGCACCGACGCGCTCAAGGACCGCACGGCGATGTTCCGCGCCTACTCCGCCGAGCGCCGCGACCGTGCGCCGATCATCGAGACGGAAGATTTCCGCGACGAGGCCGCGCGGCGCTTTTGGGACGATTTTTCGCCGCCGCATTTCGGCTTCAAGAAAGGCCCGAACGATACCTACGCATGGAACTCCGAGACGTTTTGCCTCGCCGCCGCGGCTCGTTATCACGAGTATGTGCTCAACAAGGTCTCCAACACCGAGGCGGCGCACGCGAAATGGTCCGGTTACGCTTCGATTTATTGGTCCGACAGCAACGCCGACGGCCGGCAGGACAGCAGCGAGGTCTGCCGCGTGAGCGGAAAAGTCGACTCCGTTCGGCTGCCGAAGGAGGCGTATTACGTCTATCGCGTGATGCAGAGCGACACGCCCGATATTCACATCATCGGGCATTGGAACTATCCGGCGAATACGACCAAAACGATTTATGTGGCCGCGAATCATTGCGACGCGGTCGAGCTATTTGTGAACGGGAAATCGGTCGGCAAAACAATTCCCACCGGCGGCTATATCTTCGCCTTCCGCGGCATCAAGTTCTCGCCCGGCACGATCAAGGCGGTGGCGACGGCCAGCGGAATAATTGTCTGCGAACACGAGATTACGACCGCCGGCGAGCCGAAGAAGTTGAAACTGACGCCGATCATTTCGCCCGAGGGCTTTAAAGCGGACGGCGCGGACGTGGCCCTGTTTGACGTGGAGGTCGTCGATGCGGTGGGCCGGCGCTGCCCGACCGATGAAGCCCGCGTCGATTTCAAGCTTGAGGGTCCGGCGATCTGGCGAGGCGGGTACAACAGCGGCAAAGTCAATTCCGTCAATAACCTCTGGCTGGACACCGAATGCGGCGTCAATCGCGTCGCCATCTGTTCCACGCGTGTGCCCGGCAAAATCACCGTGACCGCGACGCGCGCGGGGCTTGAACCGGCCGCGGTGACGATTGAATCGAAGCTGTCTCAATGAAAGGACACGCATGATCGCGCTACGTTACTTTCTGCCTGTCGCACTGTGTCTGTCTCTGTTCGTCGCTCCGGCTATTGCCCAGCCGCCTGACCTCATGGAACTGCCCACGCTCCAACCGGGCAAAACGGCCGCACAGAACGCCCTGTGGGGCGAAAACGCCGCCGAAAAGCAGTTTACCAAGTTCCGACGCGTCGTTGTCGCGGAAATCCAGGGACCGGCCGTAATCACCATGATCCACTTCGCCTTGCCCGGCAGAGCGGTCGCAAACAAAAAGTACACGCTCGGACGGGACCTCCTGCTGCGCATTTACTGGGATGGCGAGACGGATCCCAGCGTCGACTGCCCGCTCGTCGATTTCTTTTGCGACCCGGCCGGCTTGCGGCTCGTGCTGCAAACAGCTCTAGTCAATAAGAACCGCGGCTACAAC
This sequence comes from uncultured Planctomycetia bacterium, assembly GCA_963707295.1. GTDB lineage: Bacteria > Planctomycetota > Planctomycetia > Pirellulales > Thermoguttaceae > JANXQG01. The sequence continues at coordinate 109,278 of CAVPPL010000003.1, read as the reverse complement.
GCCTACTTTCCCATGCCCTTCGCAAAGTCGGCCCGCGTGGAGCTAGTCTACGACGGGCCGGTCGAGCCCGGCAAGGAATTGGCCGCGATGATGCCCTGCTACAGCTATGTAACCTTTCGCACGCTTCCGAAGGCGGCGGAGCACGTGGGCTATTTTCACACTCACTGGCGGCAGGAGTCGCTGTTGCTGGGCAAGCGCGACTACACGGCGCTGGAAGCCAAGGGCAACGGCAAGTTCATTGGTTGGAACGTGACCGTGCGATCGGTCGGGCAATTGAAGAATTACCCGGTGGACGAGAATGAAAAGTTCTTCATCGATGGCGAGGCGGAGCCTTCGATCGAATTCCAGGGCCTGGAGGATTCTTTCGGCTTCAGTTGGGGCTTCCCGCCGCAGGAGAGCTTCTTCGCTCTCACCGGTTGGTTCCCATTCAAGAACGGGGCGGCGGCCTATCGTTTCTTTACGAGCGATGCCATCAGTTTTGAAAAGTCGCTGCGCGTGACCATCGGCTTCGGCAAGAATGAGGAACCGCGTTTCGCCCGCACCTACAGCCAGCCGGGCAGCGAGTTGGAGTTTTCCAGCGTTTGCTACTGGTACCAGACCGAGCCACACACGGCTTTCCCGGCGATGCCACCGGCCGCAGCTCGGGCGCCCGGCGAAGCCGCTCCGCGCCGGGCGGAGAAGTTGCCGACGGCCGAGGAGTTGCGAGCCGGCCGCGTGCGGCTTCTGGAGGCGCTAAGTCACATGGTGGTTAAGGGCGACGCTTTTTGCAACGGACCACCGTAGCTTGACTTCTACCGACAGTAGCCGAAAACCGGATCATCGGATTTCCGGTCAGAGTTTGCTTTTTGGTTGCGCATCTAAAGTGTACTCGGGTTGGCCCATTTTGTCGGTCTGGCGCGTCAACAGGAACGAGTGGCCGAACACGGCGGACTCAATCCAGCCGGCCGATTTGCTCGTCGTCACGTAGCCGCCGGCGGTATGGCGAAGGATGTCGAATCCGAGTCGGTCGCCGCGGCAGTCAACCAGCCAGTACTCCGCGATCCCCGCCTTCCAGTACAAGTCCCGCAACCACTCGGTGTCCTTGGTGACCGAACTGCCGCTGACAACCTCAAGGACCATATCCGGCGTGCCCTCGATCTCAACAAACCCTTCCAATGCGCCTTCAATCAGCCGTACCCGTCCGGCGGCGAACGCGTCGCGCAAAACGAAGGTGCCATCCGGCTTCGAGCACAAATCAGCCTCGACGTTTGTCAAGAACAGACCATCGCTGAAGTAGCGGCCCACGCGCAACACTTTGACGAGTCCGGCAAGAACGCGGGCGAATTCGGTTTTTACGTGGTTGTGAGAGTAAACTTGCTCCTTGCTCATTTCCACCCACACCTCCCCGGCAAGATAGCAGACAGTCGCCTTGTCGGGCGACTCCTCGGATTCGGCCCAACGGCGGAACGACACCAGATCGGTGACCCAAAGCGGAATCCGCACCGACTCCGTTTCGAATTGAACAGTGCTCATGCAGCGGCTCGCTGATTGAAAAACTGGCCCGTCTCAAACGCAGATTTAGTATAGTTGCAAAGAGGCTATGCGGCAAGCGAGATGGATATCGGCCCCGTTAGATGAAACGTGGTACAATAGAATCCCGTGAAATGTAATCGAGTCTCCTGACTGTTCCTACCACAATGAACCAGGAAACATCGCTGGAATCCGTCCGACAGAATAATTCCGTTGACAGCGGCCCAGCATCGGGCGAACGGCCTCGCACGAGTTCTGACATTATGGCCGCCCGCGTCCGCGATTGGGCCGCATCGCACGCGATTCGCGACGACGCCCTGTTGTTGAATATACGATCCGTAATCGAAGGGGCGCTGTCCGAATACTTCCGCTTTCTGACGTGCGACGGAGACTTGATGATTGTCAGCCACTCCTCGCCGGGCGGAAACGCAATGCTTCTGATTCTTCTGGCCGATGATCGGAATTGGCGAGTAGCGTACAAAAACGACGCTGACATTTCCGATGTACCTGCCGGTACGCTCGACAAGTTGTTGGACAATGCCCGAAGTCGGCGAGCGGGAGAAGCAGCCGCGTTATGTCCCGGATGGACGCACGCTCGCGACGACATTCCGCTCAGTGCTTTTGTCTGCTCAAGAATGCCGATTCCGTTCCGCGCGAAGGTAATGGAGTATTTTTGCGTGATGTCTCCTCTGCCGGGACAGCGCGTGCGCCGCAAGTTCCAGTTCTTCGGGACTTTGCCGACTTCTGCGACGATTTGCCGGGAATCCGCGCGCGTTTTGCGATTGAGCGCATCGCAGCACGATGCGATCCCGTGCTGCGCGAGCTGGTAAAGGAAAATCCCGGTGTCCGCGTACGGGAATACAACTATGCGACGGCGGCGTTAAGGCCCGATTTTCGAGTCAACCGTTTCCGCTGGGCGCAAAGCTTCCCGGCCCTTTGGGGTCTGCGCAACGAGCCGCGGCTCCGCGCTAATTGATTTGGGCCGGCCTTTTATCAAACCTGCGGCCACCTTGCTCGATTGTTCGGCCGCGGCAATCCGCAGACTTCGCGACACCGAGCACAAAATGGCCGATCTCCGCATTCGAGAGGGATGGCAAGAATTCATGGACGACGAGCATCCGGGGCCAATATTTGAGCGCCGGCAAGAATGGGCGGGGGTGCTGGATGTGCCGCTGCTTTTGCTCGAGGGGCTGGCCGGTCTGCCTGTGGACAAGCTGCCGCCGCCCGAATCGCTGTCGTCACTTGGCGTTGCGATCGTCGGCGGTCCCGGCAGAGATGCACCGGCCCAATCGGTAATCTGCGCGTCGTTCCACGCCGCACGTCTGCTCTCCGAAGTACGACAGGGCGTGGTCAACCCGGTTTTCTCGGTGTTTCGTCCGCTGCTTGCTTCCACCAAGGGCGATTGGGATTCCGTCGCGCGTCAAATTATGGGGGTTACAAGAGCACATCTGCTTGCCATCCGCGACTTTTTGCGAATGCTGGCAAATGCACTCGTGCTTCCTTACGTGCTGCGCGTCAACGAGGTTCGCGACGGCGAAAATATTGAGGCGGAGATTCTGTCCTCCACTCTCACCCAAATGGCTTTGATCTTGGCAGCGCGCTGGCATATCGGAACGTTTTTACGCCATTCTCTAGATTGGCATAAAACTCTCGGAATCGCGGCAGGCACGGGTGAAGTTGGCGGTAGCTACAATTATGCTTGGCCTCCCTGGTTCGCACAGGTCAAGGCCGCAAATGGCGTTATCATCGAGCCTCTTTGTTCCTCGGCCGCGCTACAGGAGGAAGGAGCTCGCATGCATCATTGTGCAGGAGGGTATGACAGGGAGTGCATGACGGGCAGAACGCAGATATTCTCGCTGCGAACCGCCAAAGGCAAACGACTTTCGACGTTGCAGCTTTCCATGAGGGGAATCCGTCCGGGGGTATATCGCTTTACGGACGAGCAAAACCTCGCCGCTTACAATGGACGTCCGCCGCCCGAGGCCCAAGCGGCGGCCAAAGAGCTTCTGGCGGCTCTGAACAAAGGCAACTTGCGGCACAACGTTGCTGCCGCGCTGGTCCCCCAGGTTCATGCAGACACCCTCTCGCTTTGCGGTTTCGACTATCGAAGCGACACGGCGTGGCAGCAAGCCAGGGCCGCCGCGATTCCTTTTTTGCCGTCCGACCTGAAGCGCCTCGGCGCAATGGAATTTGGAGCATTTGTTACTGCCTTCACATTGAAGCCGCGCTCGGAACAACCTGAACTCGATGAGCCCGATGACGACCATGAAGATTTTGAAAAACGGGTCTTGCGCTGGATTCGGTAGCTTCTACTGATGACGCTGGCAGGATCAATTGCGAATACATACAATTGGAGAAACATTCGCGATTTTTTTTGTTCCATTCGAATCATCATGATTTCAAGACGCACGATCCTTACTTTCATTTTATTGGCAATTGCTTCAGCAAACCTAGTGCTAGCGAATGAGCCCGACAAGAGCATAGCCACCGCCCATCGCATTGGCCCCTTCATCCTCGGCGCGGACATTTCCTGGGTGCAGGAAGATGAAGCCGAGGGATCGACCTACTTCGACCACGGCAAGCAGAAGGACGTTTTCCAGATCTTCAAGGACAACGGCTTCAACTACATTCGCTTGCGGGTTTTCGTCAATCCCGCATCGCCGCGCGGGTATGCCGCCCGCAGCAAGGAGGCGTTCTGCGATCAGGCGCATACCGCGGCGATGGCCAAGCGCGTCCGCGGGAGCGGCATGGGCCTGCTCGTCAACTTTCATTACAGCGACACTTGGGCCGATCCGGGCAAGCAGTTCAAACCGGCGGCGTGGGAGAATCTCGATGTGCCCGCTCTTAAGAAAGCTCTATACGATCACACCCACTCGGTTTTGAGTGCGCTGAAGGAGCAGGGCACAACGCCCGACATGGTGCAGATCGGCAACGAAGTGACCAATGGGTTGCTATGGCCCGATGGACGGGCGAAGGACCATTTCGACAACTTCGCGGAGTTGATAAAGTCCGGGATCGCGGCGGCGCGGGCGGTCGATCCAGCGATCAAAATCGTTTTGCACCACGACAAGGGCAACAACAACGCGGTCGTCCGCTGGTGGCTGGACAACCTGATCTCCCGCGGCGTGAAGTTCGACATCATCGGTCTGTCGTGCAACACCGACGGCCCGGCCGAGAAATGGAAAGCCAATTTCGACGATCTTGCGGCGCGGTATCCGCAGTATGGTTTGCTTGCGGCGGAATACTCGTATCGCAAGCGGGAACTGAACGACGTCGTTTACAACGTCCCGGATCGCCGCGGTCTCGGCTCATTCATCTGGGAGCCGACGCGGCACCATGAGGCGATTTTCGACCGCGATGGCCGCAACGCCGGCGCTGGCACGCAGCGCCCTCCGCGCACCGCAGCACAGCCCGCTCCGAAACCGCCCGCCGCTCCTGCTCATCGACCGCGCACCGGCCGTTTCGATACCAACGATTTGATCAATCTCTACCCGCAAATGGCAAGGGATTATGGCAAGGAGGTCGATGCCCATGCGACGCCGCGCTAGCACCGCACACCTGTTTCTCGCCGCGACGCTACCTCTCTTTCAAACTTCCGGTCAATTCCGGGAGCAGGTCCGCGTGCTCGGCATCGAGCCGGGGGTCACGGCAACCATCGTCGCTCCGCCTTTGCGGCAATTCGACGCGGCGCGGCCGACGCTCTTGGTGACTTACGCCCTGCCCAACGGCAACACGACGGCCCAGACGATCGGACGGGCCGCGGCGGGGCTTGACTGGCATTTCGACATCCAGCATATCGGCGCAGACGCGCCTCTTGCGCAGGCCTTTGCGGATCGCAATATCGTGGTCGCGTATCTCGAAAACAGCCTGCACTCCTGGCCCGCCTGGCGCCAGAGGCATCCCAAGGAAAGCCTGCTCGCGATCCTGGCGCGAGTGAAGGAGACGCTGCCGGGCAAGCTGTCGCTCTGTCTGACGGGCCACAGCGGCGGCGGCAGTTTTGTTTTCGGATGCCTGAACGAAATGGACGCGATCCCCCGCGAAGTCGAGCGCATCGCTTTCTTGGACAGCAACTATTCTTTCGACGACTCCCACGGCACAAAGCTCATCGCCTGGCTGAAAGGCGATCCCGCGCGGCGGCTGGAAGTGATCGCCTACGACGATCGCAACATCCGGCTGAACGGCAAGCTGGTCCTTTCCCCGACCGGCGGGACCTATCGCGCTACCAATCGGATGGTGCAAAGCCTCGGCAAGGGAATGGCGATCCAAGAAAGCCAACAGGGAGCGTTCATTCGCTTCGCGGGGCCGCAATTGGAAAGGCCGCAGGTGGAAATGCTCGTCCACCGCAATCCGCAGAATAAGATTCTTCACACGGCACTGATTGGTGAGATGAACGGTTACATCCACGCCCTGACGACAGGCACGGCCTGGGAGCACAAGCTCGCCTCGCTCGACGGTCCGCGGGCCTACGTCGCATGGATCGAGCGCAAGCCGACGCAGGCTCGCGCACATCCGCAGGCGAACATTCCGCCGCGTCCCGCGACTGCCATCGGCGGCGCGGCATTCATCGCCTCGCTCGACGGTCTGGATCGAGCCGCGCGGGAAGCGGCGATTCTGCGGGAATTGCGCGCGGGCAATATCCCCGAATTTCTGCGGCGGCTTGTGAGCGTGACCGCCAAAGCCGCCTGGGACGGCAAGGAACACACGGCCGTTTATGACGTAATGCCGGACTACCTGGCGATTGGCTCCGATAGCGATTTCGTGCGGATGCCGATGAATCCGCACACGGCCCAAACCTTTTGCGACGAGTGCGGCATGGCCCTGCCGACGCGCAAGATGTCGAGCGATATCTGGGCCCAAGCGACCGTGCGGCTCATTCCCCAGCCGCTCACCAAGGACCGCGAGTCGCCGGCCACGTTTCTGCAAAGCCATCGGCTGATCGAGGAGCAGGCCACGGGGATCGCTCGCGGCGCAATTTGGGCCGGAATCAAAAAAGACATCGTCGTCACGAACCGATTGCAGGAGCGGCCGCACCGGCTCGCGATCTTCGGATGGCACTGGCCCAGCGGCGAGCCGATCCAGCCGCTCACTATCGTGCATGTCGATTGGTATGTTGATTATAGCCACGGCGTGCGGCCCGTGCGGCGGACCGTGCAAGTGGACGGGCGCGATATGGACTACGAAGCGGTGCTGCGAGATCCCAAGCTGAGCGCACTGTTCAGCGACGAGGGACCGATCGCCCGGCCGCCATACTGATTCCTTTGATGAAAACGAGGTGCTATCCATGCGTTTGTTTTTGAGATCCCTGCTCATCCTTTCGGCTCCGTTTATCGGTTCAAAGCTATCGGCGGCCCCGTATCCGCCACCGGTGGAAGTCGATTTCATTCTCAAGGATTTCAAGTTCAAGAGCGGCGAAACGCTGCCGGAACTGCGGATTCACTACCACACGATCGGCACGCCGCGGAAGGACGCCCGCGGCGTCGTCCGCAACGCGGTGCTCGCCTTGCATGGCACGACCGGAAGCGGCAACTCGCTCATCGTTCCGAGCTTCGCCGGCGAACTCTGCAAGGCCGGCGGCCTTTTGGACGCAGGCGCGCTATTACATCATCTTCCCGGACGGCATCGGGCACGGCAAATCGAGCAAACCAAGCGACGGCCTGCACGCCCGCTTCCCGAAGTACACGTACGACGACATGGTTCTCGCCCAATACCGCTTGCTGAACGAAGGACTCGGCGTGAATCATTTACGGTTGGTGATCGGAACCTCGATGGGCGGGATGCACTCGTGGGTGTGGGGCGAAACGTATCCCGATTTCATGGACGCCCTCATGCCGCTGGCTTCGGCCCCGGTCGAAATCGCCGGGCGGAATCGCGTCTGGCGGAAGATGATCATCGACGCCATCCGCAACGATCCCGCCTGGAACAATGGCGATTATACGACTCCGCTGCGGGCGATGGAAGCCGCATCGGACGTCATGGCGATCATGGGCAGCGCGCCGCTTCACATGCACGAGGAGGCCCCCACGCGCGATGCGGCGGACCGCATGGCCCGCGCCAGTGAGAATCGCATGCGCAGCGTGGATGCCAACAACGTCATGTATGCTTTCGAGGCCTCGCGCGAGTACAACCCCGCGCCCTTGCTGGGCAAGATCAAGGCGCCGCTCGTCGCCGTGAACTCGGCCGACGACCAAATCAATCCGCCGGAGTTGGGCATTCTGGAGCGCGAGATCAAGAAGGTGCCTCGCGGCAAGTTCGTATTGATCCCGATCAGCACCGCCACCCGCGGCCACGGCAGCCATACAATTGCCAAACTATGGGAGCGGGATTTGGAGGAGCTTCTCCAAGAGTCCGAACCGGCGCCAACAAGTCGATGAATGTTCGCGGCGCGGGCCCTATTGGTTCAGCAACTCGCACTTCAAGTGAAAATCGACCGGGGCATCGGACCGGTTCTCGATGTTGAACCACCACGTGCCCGCGGGGAGAGCGACCTTGCCACTCATCTCATTGCCTTGCGAATCGCGCATAAGCACAACGTCTTGCTTTGCGAGGGCCTTTTCGTCACTCCGCTCGAGAGCCCGATAGGCCTTGTCCGTCAAAATAGTCACCGCGAACCGTCCCTGCGAGGTCACATGAAAGCCGACCGTGCCGGGCCGGCTGAGGACGATGTCTTTGTTCCATCCGATCCCAGCGGCCGTGTTCTCCTGCTGATCTACGATCATGCGCGGTTCCCCGCCCTCGCCTCTGGCAGCGTTCGGCGCACGCTCATTGGCGCCGGCGACGGCCTTCTTCACGGCTCCTTCGGCGGCGTTGGCTGTACTTTTTCAGGCGCTGTCGAAGCGCCGTTGGCGGGCGTCAAAACCGGGCTCTGCGTTCGCGCCGCGCGGTCGGTCGGAGCGAGGCTGGCCGACTTAGGCGCGGGCATCGCGGCGGGCTTTGGAGGTTCTTTCGCTTCCTGGGGCGCCGGTCCATCCAGGCCACAGCCCGAAACCATCAAAGCCGCGAGGCAAACAAGCAAGGCAGTTCGCATAGAGACCTCCCACAGGTTGTGGCCGCCATCCATGATACGTGGCCGCCGGAACATGCACAAGCACAACGCCGCAATTCGGACTTCCTTCGGCACGGATAGCGTGTTTCCGAATGGTCAGTGCGCATACGTGTCGTACAGACTCCGAACTTTGAGTGCTTTCAAATACGCCTCGCGCAGTCGTCGGCGCGGCCGGATACACCGTAATCTCGACAGGTTCGTCCGGCCGGACGTGGACGAAGTTGTCCGAACAACGCGCGTCAAAACCGTCGAATGAGAAGCCACGTGTACAAGGCCGGATGGGCGGCTGTTAGCTTCACCTTGAGGTCGCCGCCCTGCTCCGTCACGTCGGCGTTCAATCGCGGGTCGAGCAATTCCAGCTCGCGCGAATACGCCAACGTCACGAGGTTCTCCGATACCGTCTTGCCGCCGATTTCCAGTTTCAGCCAGACGAGCAAGTCTTTGTCGGCGGGCGACTTTAGCCCTTGCGCAAATGGGATTGTTATCACATGGCCGCTCGTGTGGGACGGAATATCAACGTCCAACGAGCCCAGCCGCAGTTTGTGGCCGTCAACCGTCGTGATATCCCACGTGAGCTTACCTTTGGCAGCTTGCATCCGATCGCTGGTCACGTAGACCGCGACTGTCCCCTTCTTCGCGTCGGCCACGCCCGAAACGAGCACCGGCGCATAAAACCGCCGCGCCGCGTATTGCAGTGCTTTCCAGCGGCCGAAGTAATCAACCGAGGACCACGACGTGCAGGGCCAGCAGTCGTTGTATTGCCAGAAGACGCAGCCCATCGATGCGCGGCATCTCCCGCCGCCAGCCCTCCGCGCCAAGCTGGATGCCGTAGGCCTGCGTGATCTGGCTCAGCCAGAGCGTGCTCTCGAAATCTTTCGGCTCGCGGAAGTATTTGCGGACGCCGAGCATGATCTTGTCGGTGCCGATCGTGCCGTCCTCTTTTACGTCGAGGTAGCCGCGATTGCTCCGCTCGTGGTGCTTCATGGCCGCCGAGTAAATCGACTTGCGGTCGGACTCATCGGTGAAGGCGGCGACGGTCTTCGGATCGGCGAAGGCCTGGAAGCCGAACTCGCTCATGAAGCCGTGGATGTTGCGATAGGCCTCGAACGGCTTGCCGCCGTGCCAGACCTCCCAAAAATGGACATCGCCGCAGTCGGGCGACCCGGTGACGTAGCTCGTCTCCGGGGCCAACTTGTTGACCAAGCTCACCGAGCGTATCGCGGAAGAGCTTATAATAATCGGCCTCGCTCATCTTGTCCGCCGTCCAATCCTTGCCGCCGCGGAAAAACATGATTTCGTTGTTGCCGCACCACAGGGCGATCGAAGGATGGTGCCGCAGGCGGCGGAGATTGTCCTCGGCCTCCTGCCGCACGCTCTCCATGAACGCCGGATCGAAGGCCGGATAGGTCGTGCAGGCGAACTTCATATCGACCCACAGGCAGATGCCCCGCTCGTCGCAGGCGTCGAGCAGAGCGTCGTCCTCGTAATAGCCGCCGCCCCAGAGGCGCAGACAGTTCATGTTGCAAGCCGCGGCGTCATCCACGTAGCGGCGAAGGATGTCCTTCGTTACCCGCGGCGCGAACGAGTCGGCCGGAATAAAGTTCGCCCCCTTGGCGAAGAACGGCACGCCGTTGACCTCGAAATGCATCGGTGCGTCCTTCGTTTGTTCGACGGCGCGGAGCGTGCGGAGGCCGATTCGGCGGGTGGTGGAGTCGAGAGTCTCCGTGCTACGAAAGGAACCAATCCCGAGATGCGCTCCAAAAGTGACGTTGACGGTGTACAACGGCTGCGCGCCAATGCCCGCTGGCCACCAAAGCTTTGGATCAGCGATCGTGATTTCCGCCGTATCACGGTTGGCGGTGCGAGAAATTATCGAGCCGGTAAAATGATCCTTACCGAAAGATACACGGACATTTGCCTCCGCATAGTCACTCGGTGTATACTCAACGTCAACCTTGATTTTAACCTTCCCCTTCTGCGAATGATCTTGCGTAATCGCCACGTCGGTAATCCGCGCCCTATCAAAAGCCACCAGCGAGATCGGCCGCCAGATGCCGCAGGTGATGAGCGTCGGCCCCCAATCCCAGCCAAAATTGCACGGCTCCTTCCGCACGTAGCTCGACCCTGGATAGTTCCACGTCGGCAGCTTTCGTTCCTTCTCCTTCGCGCGGATGACCGGCAGCACGGACGTGAATCGGACTTCAATTTCGTTCGCGCCGGCCTTGAGCAGTTTCTTCACCTCGAACTCGTAGGTGCGGAACATGTTGTCCGTCTTAGCGACTTCGTGTCCATTGAGTCGGATGGTCGCCAGCGTATCGAGTCCTTCGCAGCGCAAGAGGATGTGCTCGCGCTTGAGCAACTCTTCCGGCACGTCGAATGAGCGGCGGTAAACCCAGTTCGCCTCGCCGATCCACTGCACCTTTTTCTCGTTGTCGCGAAAGAACGGGTCGGGGATCTTCTTCGCGGCCAAGAGGTCAGTATGGATGCAACCGGGGACCGTAGCGGAAATTGCCTCCGACGTGCCTTCTCGCGTTACTTTCCAAGAACCACCGAGATCGAGTTTAACAAGCGCGGAGTTTGCCGGCTTGGCCTCGGCAGCGAGCGCAAGGTGCATTCGCGAAACCGCAAGCGAAATGAGAAACAGGATGATTTGGCGTTTCATTTTGATTATCAGTTGCACCTTTTTTTAACGCGAAAACGCGAAGGAACGAAAACGCGAAATAGTTAGCGGCTCACTTTCGCGATTTCGCTCTTTCGTCCTTTCGCGATCTCTGACCGACCTAGCACAAGATCGCATTCTTGCATTGTCGCACCCCGCCGTCAACATAGTATAATACGGTCTCCTGGTAAACTCCCCTGCTCACCTGGGTGCATCTATGAATCGCCGCAAATTCCTTCGTGCCGGCGCGGCCGGCTTGGCTCTTTCCAGTCTTTATCGCACGGCCGGCGCGTTTGCCGCCGACCGGCCGACGCGCGTCGGCCTCATTGGGACCGGCTGGTATGGCAAAATTGACCTCTGGCGTCTGCTCCAGGTCGCGCCGGTCGAAGTCGTTTCGCTCTGTGACGTCGATCGCCGGATGCTCTCCGCCGCGGCCGATATGGTTGCCGCGCGGCAGGCATCAAAGCACCGCCCCCGGACCTACGGCGACTATCGCAAGATGCTGGCCGAAAAAGACCTCGACATCGTGCTCATCGCCACGCCCGACCATTGGCATGCCCTGCCATTGATCGCCGCGGTCGAGGCAGGTGCCGACGTCTACTTGCAAAAGCCGATCAGCGTCGATGTCGTCGAGGGCGAAGCCATGTTGGCGGCCGCGCGGAAGCATGGCCGCGTCGTCCAGGTCGGCACACAGCGCCGCAGCACGCCGCACCTCATCGAGGCCCGCGATGAAATAATCCGTGCGGGCAAACTCGGCCGCGTCGGGCTGGTGGAAATCTATTGCTACTACCATATGCGAAACGGCGGCAACCCGCCCGACACGCAGCCGCCGGAGTATCTCGACTTCGACATGTGGACCGGGCCGGCACCTTTGCGGCCCTACAACCAGATGGTCCATCCGCGCGGCTGGCGAGGCTTCATGGAATACGGCAATGGCATCATCGGCGACATGTGCGTCCACATGCTCGACGCGACCCGCTGGATGCTCGGCCTCGGCTGGCCAAAGCGCGTCAGCAGCACGGGCGGGATTCTGGTTTCGAAGGGAGGCAAGGCGAATATCTCCGATACGCAGACGGCCACCTTTGACTTCGGCGATCTGGATGTCGTCTGGCAGCATCGCACCTGGGGCCCGTCGCCCGATCCGAAGTATCCTTGGGGCATGACATTCTACGGCGACAAGGGCACGCTCAAGGCTAGCGTCTTTAGTTACGACTTTACGCCCAACTCCGGCCCGGCCGTACATCGCGACGTGACGTACGAGCGCGAGCAGTTCCCCGAGGACGTGGCGGAGAAGGACATCGAGATCCACGTCGCCCCCGCGATCCGGCGGCACATGAAAGATCTTCTCGCCGCCATCGCCTCGCGCGGGCGGCCCGTCGCCGACATCGAGCAAGGCCATATTTCCACGGCAAGCTGCATCCTGGCCAATATGTCCATGAAGCTTGGCCGCTCCCTGGCATGGGACGCCGGGCAGGGCCGGATCATCGGCGACGACGAAGCCAATCGCCTCCTCCGGCGGCCCTATCGCGGGCCGTGGGTACATCCCGCGGCAGGGTAAGGACTGTCGCGCGATCGGTTGCGCGTCTCGGAGCGTGCAAAGGGCGTGGCTGAGGCAGTGCTTCAACCACGCCCTTCGCTGGAAGCTCAGAGCGCACCACCCCGTTTGCGTCATTGTTACTGCACTTCCTTCACCGCGAACGTTCCATTGTTGGCCACCGGCAGGAATGGCCGCAGGGCGGAGGCGCCGCAGCGGCGGAAGCCGCCGGGCACAATCTCGATGCCCACCGACACGTTCCAGATTTCTTGCGTCTGGCCCGTGGGACCGGCGCCAACATCGGGCATGATGTACGTGAAGCCGCCGGTGAGGGCCAGGTTCCGCGTAATCGGCACGCAGCCGTCGCTGCCGAAGACGAAGTTGCCCGGCCGCTCGGCGACGCCGAACTTGCCCGTGAGGCTGGCGAAATTCTCAAAGGTGTGTGTCCAGTAGAGATCGCCCTGCGTGATCGGTTTGAAGCTGAACACATCGACGCCGCCGAAGAAGTTCGGCAGCTCGCCGGAGGAACCGTGCTCGGCGATCGAAGCCTCGACGCCGAACGCGTCGCACTCGCTCGCCTCGTATTCGCCCTTGACGCGCCACTGGCCGAAGTGAAAGTTCGAGTAATAGTCGTCGAACAGCCAGTCGTAGGCAAAGCCCCAGGTGATCGCGCTGCCGTCGTCGCGGTTGATCCGCTGGAAGATGCCGGTGGTCGTAAAGTATTGATCGCGCATCGTGGCGTTGGGGAACGGATAAGGCGAGCCCTTCAAATTGCTCAGGTCGGCCGCCAGCCCGGCTTGCAGGGCGATGCCCCACCGCTGGAAGATCGAAACCGCCGCATTGGCCCCGGCGCGGACGCCGAAGTTGCCGTTGGCGTTGCCGATGTCCATCGGACCCTTGAAGGCATCGATGCCGCTGAACAGATCGACGGCCAGCCAGTTGCGCTTGATGCGGCAATCGTCGCCGTCGCAACCACAGTCGGCTTCATCCATCGGCAGCCGCATCACCGATCCGCGCTGGCCAGCAGGCACTTCTTCGATGGTCGGGCTGTCGCCTGTCATTTCACCTGTTGCGGACGTAGTAGGGCTCGGCGCGATCTCCTCGGTTCGCGAGGTTGCAATCACTCGCGGACCGTCATCGTCTCGTGCCGCTGGGGACTCTCCCGATTTTCGTCTCGACGAAATTGAGACTGTCCCCTTTGCCGCGTCGGCCGCTTGGCCATTTTTGGCGGCCTGTTCCGCGGCCAGCCGGTCGAGCGTCCGCTCGAAGCCGCGAAGGTCTTCCGTGGAAAGCACCTCCTTGGCGTGGACCAGCAGATGATACTGGTCCATCCGCGTGAGATAGCCCTTCGTCAGCGCGGTCGCCAACTCCTCGCGAATCTTTTGGCGGCCTAGCACGGCCGCGCGGGGATCGTGGTCGGCCGTGCTCGCCAAGGCGGCTCCGCCGATTCCGGATGCAAGCAAAAGCGCAGCAAGAAAGCAATGAACGAATCGCATGACACCCCCCTTAATAATGACGATACCCGCGGCGTTTTGCCCGCGGCGCCCGCTGCCGTAAGAATCGTTACAACCATTACAGGCAGTAAGGGCAGAAATGTCATCGGAACCGGCGCAACCGGAACTTGACGCACAGGCAACCCAACCCGCAAGGTTTAGCAAATGCGCGGCGGCACAACCGGAAAAACCGGCAGGATCAATGCAGTTTGTGTATTTTAACAACAGCCACATGGCCAACTCCGTCGCGAAGGACTTATCGCAGTTTGTCCGAGTTTGTCGTGGTTTTCGGGGATGTTTTTTCGCCTCGCGCCGTGTCGAGACGTGCATAGGATTGAGACATTGTCCACGGTTTGCGCACCGCCTCGCGTGTTTGTGTCATGTGCGCGCAGAAAGACGAAGTCGTAAGTGCTGGTAGCATAAGACTTTCGGCGCAGGTGCCAGCGAAGTCGCTGCATGACATGTTGGTGGGGATGGTGCGCAAAAGTTTTCGCATGCGCGTGCGACGATCGAAATTGCGCAGTGGCTGCCAAAGCGCGGTAACGATGCGGGGAAAGGAAGATGGCGGAAAAGAAAATTTGCGCCTCGCGATTGCGGCATTTGGGTGGTAGCCTCGGATTCTCATTTCCATCTTCATTCTGACCGCTGATCTCTTACCTCTAATCACTCTTCTCTCCCCACTCCGCACTGCCTGTCTGCCATTTTGGCAGTCGGCATGTCGCGTCGCCGGTGGCCGTTTTCTGCGATGTGCCCCGCCCTCGCGTTTTTTCGCCGCTCGGGCGCATCGCCGGCCGTCGCCGCAACCCTATGCTGTACAATAGTTTATATCGCGCCGCGGCACGGGTGCTGTTCGGCCCTCCGCACGGAGGGGTTGGGGCGCATCTCGCGAGCGGCCGCGCGGCCGCCTGCCATTTCTGGTATATGTCAACATTAGCACACAACAGATAGCAACTATCGTGCCAATCGCGCAAATCCGCGCAGAGCACTACACCATTAGGTCGCGGACTATAACCTTCAAATCCAACGTAGCGCCCCCCTTGCTTCGCATTCCATCCTTATCTATCATGCTCTGCTAGGGGCTATCAATGATGTGCCGAGATCTATCGGTTTACATGGACTACGAGCAACCCCAGAACGTCGAAACTCGCTTGCGCGATCTCGTTAAACAGATCAAGGGTGGCGGCCATTCCGCGCCGGCATTGGCTCGAAAGTTGCGGCTTTCGCGGCCAACCATCTCGTCCCGCCTAACGGTACTGCAGCGGAACGGGCACGCGACCCGCTCGATTAAGGCCGTCAACAGCAGGACTAGTGAACTGAATTCGGAGAGTGCATCCCTGAAAAGGCCAGCGCTATGACCACGAAAGCAGACACTGACTGGCGCAGAAATTCGGCATTTATGGCAAGCACAAAGGCCGTTTCTTTACTAGCAAGGACGAGTTACGCGTTGCGGATCGGGGCGTTCGACAGTTGCATGTGCTCCGCCGCGCATTTGATTTGCTGAAGCTCGACGGCATCCTTTGTTCCGATACGTCGCCGCTCGTGTACTTCAAGCGGATTAATGAGATAACGAAAAATGCGGCCGCCGACATTCAGAAAGACTTTTGGAATCATGGCACCGCCCCAGTTCTCATCCTTATTGATGCGCAGAAGGTGCATGTCTACTCCGGGTTGTCTCGACCTACGCAGCTCGGCGATAGTAACTTACGCTCCGCTGGCTTCATCGAGGAGTTAACGCGCGCATCAGTGGCTCTAAAGGAGTTTTTGCCATCGGTAGAGTCGGGCGAGTATTTTCGACGACACGCGAACTCTTTCGATCCAAAGCAACGAGTTGATCGCGATCTTCTCGACAACTTGCAGGCGACTCGCGAAAAGTTAGTAATCGCGCTACAGCGAGACGTAAAGCCTGACGTTCTTGACGCGTTGCTTTGCCGGCTTGTATTTGCCTGCTACCTCTTCGACCGCGAAGTCATCGACGCGCAATACCTTAACGAGATTGGAATACCCGGTGCCGCACATCTACGCGACGTGCTCGGTATCAAACCGCGCTATCTGGCAAAGGACTTGCTATATAACAAGCTCTTCAGCAGCCTTGGAGCCGACTTCAATGGAGATTTATTTAGTGGGAATCTAGAACGGGAAGCCGACCTGATTGCGGCAACGCATCTGGACCTTCTCGAGGCATTCTTTTGCGGAACTCGTGACGGCCAGATGGCGTTTTGGCCATACAACTTCGGCGTAATCCCAATCGAAACCATAAGCGCGATTTACGAAAGGTTCCTAAAAGACTCGGATCGTAGCAAGGGCGCGTTTTACACGCCGCGATTCCTCGTTGAGGTCGTGCTCGACTCGGCGCTCACGCGAACTAAAGACTTGGTAGGCAAGAAGTATCTCGATCCGGCATGTGGTTCTGGAGTGTTTCTTGTTGGGCTATTCAACCGGATGGCTGAAGAATGGACGCAAGCACATCCCAATGCAAGTAATGACATTCGCGGGCGTGAACTGATGAAGTTGTTACGGAACAGCATTTTCGGCATCGAACGTCAATCCCACGGCATGCCGAATAAGTGCCTTCAGTCTGTACTTGGCCTATCTCGACCAGCTTTCGCCTCGCGGCATTCGCGAGATTCAAGAGAAGAAAGGTGCATTGCCATATTTAGTGTCAAGCACTGACAACGAACCAAAATCCAAATCGGGAAACAATATTTGGGAAGGAGACTTTTTCGCGGAGGATGAGCGATATCCGACAGGGGTTCATTTAGTCGTTGGAAATCCGCCGTGGGGCAGCATTGCGGAGGCTGGTACCCCCGCCGCAATCTGGTGTGCGCGCAGGAACCGCCGATTGCCATTCCGGATAAACAGATTGCAACGGCCTTCATGTCGAAGGCCGCGAAACACGCGGCGGCCGACGGGTCCGTGTGCATGGTGCTTCCACATGGCGTAATCTTTAACCACAGCGATGCCGCGATCGACTTTCAACGGGAATTTCTGACCCAGCACACGTTAGACCGTGTGTTGAACCTTGTTGACTACCAGTTTTTCCTATTCGCGGAGGCAAGACATCCTGCAGTCGTTTTGAGCTACCGGCCGAAGACGTGGAAATCGAAGGATCACGTCGTCGAATACTGGGCGCCCAAGGCCGATTGGACCGTACGCCGCGCCGAAGTCATCACGATTGGAGCCGAAGATCGAAGCGAATTCACAATCAAGGAGGTACTCGAAGATCTCGCGGAGGACGACGCGCCACAGATATGGAAACGACGCATGTGGGCGACGCCGCGTGACTGGCGATTGATCGAACGGCTGGCAAGTTATCCCCGCTTGCGCGATCGCGTGCGTCAGGCAAAGGACAAAGATAGCGACAAACCCTGGCTGATGGCTGAAGGTTTTCAGCCTGTCGGAAAAAGCGACGATCCGGAAAAGGCGTCCGTCTTGACTCTGCCGTCAAAATCCTTCATCCGCGCGAAGTCGCCAAAAATTGATTTGTTCTTGCTGGAGAGCGATTGCACAGAATTAACGAAGCCAGAGAAGCTCGTGCGATCGGGATCGAATAAGCAAACTGAAGTATTCAAAGAGCCGCACGTTATCGTTTCCCAGGGATTCACCAGAATCGCGTACTCTGGTTTCGATGTGTCATTCCAACATGCGTTGCGTGGAATCTGTGGAATGGCGGATGATCGCGAACTGCTAATGTTTCTTGCTGCCTACTTGAGGTCGGAGCTCGCGCGTTACTTCCTATTCCACACATCATCGAATTGGGGAGTGAGCCGACAGAAGGTTCACGTTGAAGAGCTTATGCGTCTGCCGTTCCCCATGCCGAGCGATCTGTCGCATTCAAACAAATCTTGGAAGATTGTCCGTGAAGTGGCCTCAATCGTTGCTTCTGCCGGCGCAAGCCGTAACCACGGTTTCCAACCGGGTCGATATCGTTAGACGTGCGACGACGGAAATTGAACCGCTGATTCAACGATATTTTGACGTCCTCCCAGAAGAGTTAGTTCTAGTACGCGATACGCTCCGAGTGACCATTCCGAGCGTCCGACCGACCGCGAAACGTCCGAAGGTTCCGACGATTACGCAGAGTAGTACGGAATGGCGCAACGCATACGCACGGCGGGTTTGCGATACGTTAAACCGATGGGCCCGGCGAAGTGGATTTGTCGTGCAAGGTGGACAGCGAGGCTCTCCGACGCTGGGCATCGGCGTTTGCGTCTTGCAGCGCAGCCTTCGATCGGAACGCCGCCAGCCGCCTGAGATACCAGTTGACCTTCTCGACGTTCTCAACGATTTGCAAAAAACCGTTGCGCGAAAATGCAATGCATTCGAGCTGGCTCGCGGGATCAAAGCGTTTCAAGGCGATCTTCTTTATTTGGTAAAACCGTTGGGGCAGCGCTACTGGACCGAGACTGCCGCTCTAAACGACGCCGATGAAATCGCCGGGTCAATCCTCATGCACGCTCCCGAGGGGGTGGCATGAGTATCGAAGGCGCTGGCGACAAATGGGCGGGTGTTATTGAGGACCAAGCCCCGAAACTGCTTAAGCTGGTGGTTGCGGCATGGAAGCGGATCGCGCCTGGGGAGCCCGATGAAAAGGAAGATGACATTACCAATCACCTTTGCCTTGCCCTGCAACGCTGTCGTACTGCGCGGAAACTAATGTTCTTGATACTTCCACAGGTGGTGGAACTCGATCCTGAGACTAGCGGCGAGTTTGGACGGATGGACATCGCGTTCTTTCCGACGAACCAGCCGTCGGCCCCGCGGGAAGACGTTTATTTCTGCCTTGAATGCAAGCGACTGAATGTGATCAAGAACGGCAAGCGGCGACGCTACTGCTCGGAATATGTGACGCTCGGCATGTCGCGCTTTGTTTCCGGGCAATACTCGCGAACAGTAAGGCACGGAGCAATGATCGGCTATGTACGCGATGGCGACGTGTCAGGCGCGATGGATCAGATTGCGGAAAACGTCAGGGGCAGACATAAAGATCTGGCGATGGATTCGCCGGGCAACTTCTTGGCGAATGGATTTCTACCGCGGATGGCGAGTGCCAAGGAAACGCACCATAAGCGTCCACACGGCAAACAGGTGTTTCGGCTGCACCATCTCTTCATGGCCGGCGCTTCAATGACATCGAGTGGGTCAGCAGTGCGCGTGAACTCAAGTTTATAAGGCGATCTATTGGCGGAAGTAACCGTGATGGGAATGGCAACACTCAAACCGCTTTCACCCTAACCCAATCCCGGCGCGAGAGGGGACATCGACGAACTTACGCCGCCCGTCGCGATGGCATTTCCGTCTTCCCAACCGCCGCGGGACGTTCCGTGCGGTAGCGATACTGCATCAAGTAGGCGTCTTCGGGCGTGTCGTCATAGAACTTGTGCAACACGGAGACCGCGCGGAAGCCGTTCTCGCGGAAGAACAACTGGGCGTCCAGGTTCGTCTCGCGGACTTCCAGCACGATGCGGCTCCGCCGCTGCACGGTGAGCTTGGCGATCAGCTTGGCGATCATTTGGCTGCCGACGCCCAGCCGCTGGTAGAGGCCGCCGACGGCGAAATTGATGACGTGGATCCGCGTGCGGTGCAACTCGTAGATCATGAAACCGACGACGCGGCCCTCATGCTCGGCGACCATGCCGATGCAGTTGCGTTGCCGCAGGCAGCGAATGAAGTCGTCGTCAACCCAAGGGAACTCGAAGCTCTGGCGCTCGATTTGCAAAACTTCGGGCATGTCGCGGCGGATCATCCACCGAATTTGCACGCGGATTTCCTGCTTTTGCTCGGTAGGCATGGCGGCGGCCTCCTTCCTTGTCGGCCCGTCACGGCGGATAGCTGTCTTGAGAGATTCCAGGGCCCCCTCGTGCCGGACATCCTATATCCGGCGGCGAAGCGGCGGGCATTCGAATGGCATGGCCGCGACTTCGTTGGGTGAAGCGTAGCAAAAAGCAATTCGCGAGCCAATATGAAGTTTGGCGGGTTTTTGCGGAATTCGTACGCGTAAAAGCTAGACAAGCAAATCGCGGATATCGCAGAGAACGCGGTACGTCTCGTTCCCACGCTCTGCGCGGGAACGCAGTGGCTTGCCGCTCCGCGGCACCGTTAGGCGGGTCCGTAGTAGTGACCGTCGCCGCAGAGCGGCCGTGACGCCCGTGACGACGCAGAGCGTCGTCACGAGGGTTTATGGCCTGCCTGGGACAAGCGGCTGAAAATGGGTAGAATACGCTGCATGAACTCTTCTGGAATCCGCCGAATCGCCGTGCTGGGCGGGGGAATTTCCGGGCTGGCCGCCGCGCTGCGGGCGCGGGAACGGTCGCCCGACTGCCAAGTCATGCTGTTTGAGGCGGGGCCGCGGGCGGGTGGAGTGCTCTCGACCGTCCACCGCGATGGCTATCAAGTGGAGCGGAGCGCGGACAACTTCATCACCACGGTCCCCTGGGGGCTGGCATTGTGCCAGCAGTTGGGGCTGACCGATCAGCTCGTGCAGACGAACTCGAAGTATCGGCGGACGTTCGTGGTCCGGCGGGGGCGATTGCACCATTTGCCGGACGGCTTCCTGATGATGGCTCCCACGCAACTCTGGCCGATGGCCATGACTCCAATTCTCAGTCCGCTGGGCAAAATCCGGGCGGCGATGGAGTATTTCATCCCGCCGCGCCGCGACGATACCGACGAGAGCATGGGCCAGTTCGTCCGCCGCCGGCTCGGCCGCGAGACGTTCGACCGGCTCGTGGAACCGCTGATCTCCGCCGTTTATGCGGCCGACATGGAGAAGCTGAGCGTCAAGGCGACGCTTTCCCGCTTCCGCGACATGGAAACGCAGCACGGCAGCCTGATCCGGGCGATGCGGCGGCAGATGCGGCAGGGCTCCAACGGCAAACCCGAAAGCGGTGCGAGGTATAGCCTGTTCGTAACGCTCGCCTCGGGGCTGAGCACGTTGGTCGACGCGATGGCCGCCCGATTGCCGGCGGATACGTTGCGATTGAATTGCCCGATCGCCAAGGTCGAACGCACGGAGAACGGATGGCGAGTCAGGCCGGCGATCGACGGAGTTGCTTTCGGCGATAGCGCGGAGCCTAAGCCGGCCGTCGAGGTGGACGCGGTGGTCGTGGCCGTGCCCGCGCATCGCGCGACATCGCTCTTGGCCGGGGTCGATGCGGAACTGGCAGCCGAATTGGGGCAGATCGAATACTCAGGAACGGCGATCGTTTCGCTGGGCTATGACTTCAAACAGATCGCGCACAAGCTGGACGGCATGGGGGCGGTCGTGCCCGCGATCGAAAACAGCCCGATACTGGCTTGCAGTTTCAGCAGTCAGAAATATCCGCATCGTGCACCGCCGGGCAAGACGCTGCTGCGGGTGTTCGTCGGCGGGGCGCGGCGGCCGGAGTTGGCCGACCTGCCCGATGCCGAGCTTTTGCCGCTTGTGCTGGACCATCTTCGACCGCTATTGGGCATTCGAGGCCAGCCGGAATTCTGCGATATTGCCCATTGGCCGCGAACGATGCCGCAGTATCATGTGGGACACCAGGAGCGCGTCGCGCGGATCGAGGCCCGGCTGGCGCAGTTTCCCGGACTGAAACTGGCAGGCAGCGCGCCGCGCGGGGTCGGAGTGCCCGATTGCATTCGCAGCGGCCAGATTGCGGCCGAGCAATTGCTACCGGAATTAGGGTTGTGAAAGATCAGTAGTTTGCAGAAATGGTTGGCACGTCCCTGAGCTTGCGAAGGGCATAGCAAGACTTACCGTAAAACCACGCCCTTCGCCGGAGGCTCAGGGTCGTGCCACCCGCGGGACTCCAACTGAGGATTCCATTTCATGGCGTATCAATTCTGTTGCCCCCAGGGCCACATCTTGCAGGGCGAACTGTCAACAGTTGGCCAGATTATGCGATGCCCGGTGTGCGGCAGCGACTTCCACGTTCCGCCACCGGACACCGGAGCGATGATCTCGCAGGGATTCATTCAGGGGCCGGGAATGTGGCCGACGACAGGAACGCCGGGCGCCTTTTCGTTTCCCGTTTCCGAGCAACCGCCGGCCGGCGGATACCCGCCACCTCCGGCGTTCGTGCCGCAGCCGTTTCCCACGCAGCAGTATGGCACAACTGGCGAAGCAAGCGTGCAAGCTCATGGCCCCGCGCCCAAACCGCCAGATCCACCGCCGGCCGCGCCTTCCTCCGGTGCAGAGGACAGGCCGCGGTTCGATCTTGGCTTCGATCCGTTTGCCAAGGCCGCACTGCCGTTTGATCTGCCTGGTCATGAAGACGCAGATGCCGGCGGAAGTGTGCCGGTCGCGCCGCCTTCATCGTCGCCGGCATTCCTGGCTGGTCCGACGCCCGTAGCACCCGCGCCGGCCACAACCTTGCCACCGCCTTCGTCCTGGAGGTCTGGTCCCGCGGTGCAGATTCCAGCTCCGGAGGTCAAGCCGGCAGAGGCGATGCCGAGCGCGGCTGGCGATGATTTTCTCGCCGGTCCACCGCCGGTGAGCGAAGCGCCAGCCGATACGCCGCCGCCGCCCAAGCTGCTGCACATTCGCTGTCCTTCCGGCCACGTGGTGAAGGCCCCGAGTGATCTGCTGGGAAAGCTCGGCCGCTGCCCCGCCTGCAAGAAGACGTTTGAGCTGCGCTACGAGGACAGCCTCGAATTCAAACGCCGCACGGAGAAGATCCTCCACCGCGACGAGCACGAGGCGGGCCGGGCGTGGCTCGGCTGGGTCTTCGTGGCCGCGTTTCTGGTTTTTGTCGCGCTGGTCGGCGCGGTGTTGATATTCGGGCATTAAGCAGCAACTCAGGCAACGCTTAACTCGGATTATTCATCGTAGGGTGGGTGAAGCACGGAAGTCCTTTCAGCATGGTGCGTTTCGCGAATCGCCCAAAACCGCGGCGAGGCGTTCCAGCGCTTTTGACTCCGTGCGAAACCCACCAATTTCCACGGCGATTCGCTCCACGCACCCTACCACCCGTGAATAACCCGGGTCAATAATCCATCTTGGCAAACTGCCGCTCTGAGACAATCAGAAGATAGAGCGTAAACGCCAGCGACGTGAGCACGGACAGTCCGAGCGAGATCCCGCCGGAGTGCTCGAAGATCGGTCGGAAGTGCGTTTGCGCGCCCAAGGCGTCGAAGGAAAGGCAGCCGAGATCGACCGGCTTGGGCATGATCCAATAGCCGGCGTTCGTCAGCCACACCGCCACCGAGGAGAACTTGCCGCAATCGGCGATTTGCGAAGCGGCCATCACCGCGTGGTGGCCGAAATTGATCGCCCAGCAGATTGCCCAAAAGGCGATCGATCCGGTGACGCAAACGACCGTGTTGCGGAAGTAGACGGCCAACAGCATGGAGAAGCCGAAGAAGACCGCGAATTGCAGGAGCAGCAAAGGGATGCACATGAGATAGGTTGCGTCCCAAATGCCTGTCCGCAGGCCCAACGCGAGCCAGGTTCCGCCCACGAAGTAGACCGCTTGAGCAAGCACGAAGGCCAGCACGCCGATATACTTGCCGGCCAAGAGGACCCAGCGAGGGACGGGCTTTGCCAGGAGCACTGACACCGCTTGCGGCGCGAGAAAACTCGGCAAGAAACCGGCAGTCCAGATCAGCGTCAGCAAAAGGCCGAGCGTGTCGGCCACGCCCGCCGCCAGAATCAACTGCACGAAATGCACCGCGGAGGAAGTGTCGCGGGCGACCGCCACGCGCGACGGCGCCGAAAGCCAGGCTCAGCGTGCCGTCGGCTACCGCCACGCCGGAGGTTTCCAGCTTGTGTGCGTCCTGGGCATCGCGGTCGAATCGCGGCAGGAACGTCGCGCCTTCGCCGGGCGGGGTCAGCGTCCGCGGTCCGGTGACGGTCACGCTCAGGCAGCCAAGAATGCATATCGTGCTTACGCCCATCAACAGCCAACAGATGCCCGCGGCCATCGATTGCCGGAACGTGTCTTGGACGAGACGATAAATGACGGAGGCGGAGGCCGTGATGTTCATGACGATGCTCCTGCGTAGATCGGTTCGAGAGCGTTTTGCAAGGCGTCTATGTCCGTTTCGGCGGGAGATTGGCCGGCCAGTTCCGCCAGCGGCCCGCGGAACGCGAGTTTTCCGCCACGGAGCACGGCCGCTTCGTCGCAGAGCCGCCGCACGTCGTCCATGTTATGGGTCACGAGGATCGCCGTCTTGCCCTGCCGCTTGCGGCGGAGAATGACGCGATGCAACAGTTTGCGGGCGGAAAGATCCATGCCTTCGGTCGGTTCATCGAGGACGAGCAGTTCCGGGTCGTTGACGAGCGCCTGGGCAAGCGCCAACCGCTGCAACATGCCTTTGCTGTAGTTGGCGATCGGCTCGGCCGCGCGATCGGCCAGTCCGAACTCCTCCAAGAGCCGCGGAATACGCTCCTCCAATTCGACACCGTTGAGCAGCGACAAGCCGCCGTAGTAATCGAGGAACGCCTGGGCCGTCAGATAGCGCGGGAAGGCGGGGCTTTCGTGCATGTAGCCGACTCGGGCCAGCGTGCTGCGATCGGACGTGCCGCGGCCAAGGCGAAGAATCGTGCCGGAACTTGGCCGGCAGATCGAGAGCAGCGCCTTGACGAGCGTGGTTTTGCCCGCGCGATTGGGTCCCAGCAAGGCAAACACGCTGCCACGTGGCACGCCAAAGCTCACATCCCGCAGGGCATGGAGTTCGCGGCGGCGCAGCCAACCGGCGCGATAGGTCTTGCAGACGTTTTGGAATTCTATGATGGGTCGCGTCATAGGTGGCTCCTTACTGGATCAGCGACACTTGCACTCCGTCCTGAAGGATCTTGGCGATCGCCGTTTGCAGATCGCTTACTACCGTGCTCGAGTTGCCGTCGATGATCTTGTAGTTGGGCATGTTGTCGGTCACGTTGCCGGTCGTCTGCATCTGATTCAACGTGCTGATGGCCGTGGAATTGATCTGCGGTCCAAAGGCCAGGCAATGCAGCAGAAACGGCCGGGTTGAAGTGCTGAAACCGTTGGCGGTGTCCTGGGCGGCCAGTTGCGTGACGATGCTCTGGATTTGCGCCACCACCGTCGGGTCGCTGTCCGCATAGCCATTCACATTGGAGGGAAAGTCGCTCAGCGACGGCGTCGTGCTGTTGTAGCGGACCTTGTAATAAGATTGGTACGATCCGTTGTTCTGAAACGTGGCCGAGGCGGTCGTGTTCGGGCAGCCGTCGGTCTCGAAAATGACGATCTTTTGCGCGCCTCGGCGGCCATTGCCGCCCGCGTCGCCGCTGGGCTGGCCGGGATTGAAACTTTGCAGCGACGAGTTCCCGCTTAACTGGTTGTAGGCCAGCATCAGGCCCATTGCATAACAAGTGCCGCCCATCGCCCGCGGCACTTCCAGATTGGCTGAGTCATACGGCGTCACAGTCGCGGAGGAATTGCCGAGAGTCGCCGGTGGATACCAAAGGCACTCGTTCAGGTTCGTGAAGTTCTGGCCCAGCGCGACGCGCACGCGATTGAAGCGCAAGGCGCTAGTGTCGTTGACCCCAGTCAGCGGCGTGCTGAACATGATCACCGAGTAGTAATCATTGGGATGGTTATTCTTGGCGTCATTCAGCGCGGCGCCAATGCCGAGCTTGCACTCGTACATGGGCGACTCGTGGCACGTGCCCGGCCACCAGCAATAGCGCGAGGCGTCGTTGCCGGAGCCGGTGTACCAGAGGTTGTAGTTGCCCAGGAAATCGACCATCGTCATCGGCCCGAACCAGAAGCTGGTGAGCGGCCGCTGCGGGTTGTCGCCGTAGTGCATATAGGGCTTGGGGTTGCCGGAGAGGCTGCTGAGCGCGGTGATTTTCACGGTGCCCCATGTGAAGTCGCTGCCATAGCCGGTGTTGCCCGTGTTGCCGTTATTGATGATCACGTAGGAGTTTGAGCTGACCTGCATCACGCCCAGCACGTAGTCGATGTAATCTTTCCAGAACCGCTGGTTGAGATCGGTGGGCGGCCAGACGGAAGTGTCGATCGTGCTGGGAATGGAATTGTAGTAAACGATCCGTCCCGACTGCATTTGCGAAGGGAAGACGCTAGGGCCGAGATTCTTGATGAAATTCAGAATGGCGGCGTAGTTGATCGAGTAACCGCCGTTGCCACTGACCACTGGGGCCTTCAAGTTTCCGCCGCTGTCCCAAAGCAGCGAATTGTCCGGGTTTCCCGTGGGGAAATTGAAATAGACGCTGCGCCAGTCGTTGGTGGGATCGGGAGGCCAGAGGTAGAACGTCTTGCCCCAATAGCCGGGTCCTTGCGTATAGCCCTGAAATCCGGTGCCGGATGTCATGCCGTAGCCCTGGTAGCCCTGGTTCTCGAACGTCGCATCGTAAGTTGAATTCGTGGGGCTGCCGATGTTGAGCACCTGGGCGACTGTCTGGGCGTAGGACGCGCCTGCACCTTTGTTGGACTTGGGAGGCACGTCGCCGCCTGGGGTGGAGGCATAACTCGACGGGGCCGATGTGAAGGCGGGCGTCCCGCCGGAGTTCACATAAAAATCCGCAGCGATCGGCGGCCGGCCATCGGAGGTAGTCGCAGTAATGTTCGCGTCGCCATAAGGCGACGACGCGCTTGCGGCGGGCATGCCTGTCGCGCCGCTGCCGGCGGAATAATGGCCAAAGGCCGGTACAACCGGATCCTGGTTATTGCACGAGCGATTGCCGTAATAGGGCGTCCCAAGCAGGCTCGCGAACCTCATCGAGCCCGAGTAGTCGAGGATGAAGCAAACGTCGCGGGCGCGATGCGCTGCGGTGGCTGTGGCCTGAAAGTTGGGCAGGCTGAGGTTGAACAACTTGCTGAAGCCCAAGCTGCCGGTCACGTTCGCGGTGACAGTCGCCTGCACCATGTTCCAATTGCCGGAACCGCCTGGAAAGTTGCCCTCGAATTGCTGGCTGGACTGGTTGTAGCTGTAGCGGCCGATATTGAGCGTGAGTTGCGACGTGTTCAGCGTCGTGCCGAGAACCTCGTTATTGGTGAGCGCCGTTTGCGCGGCCGGGGCAACCCCGGCGTAGTTATTGTTGTTCGACGTGTCGCCGTTCAACGCCCGGCAGCCGGCCAGAGCGGTGGCGTCGGCCGCGTCGCGCAGTTGCGTCTGGGAGACCGTCATCATGCCTACGTCGATGGCAAAGGCCATGAAGCCGACAATCGGGACCAGTCCGACGACAAAGAGCACGAGGACCGTGCCGCGCCGCGCGCGGCGCGATTTGTTTCTGGCGCCGCCGGCCGTCTTGGCATATCGATTCCGTTGTGAAAGCTCCGGCATGTTTAGTTCCCCTCGCTGCGGCGGACGGCCATGTACGTCGAGGAAACGTGAGGTTCGCCTTAGTTGAACGCGTTTCATTCGAGATGTGCCTCGCTTTCAGTATGGCAATTGCGTGCTTACAACGACCAGCGCGTCATTGGCTGAAAGCCAATCGACGTTTTCCTGCAACTGCGTTACTCCCGAAAGCGAAGTGGTAAGCAGCTTCAGGCTGTCAAACGCAGCGCCGGGCGGAATTGTCACGGTCACGCGGAAATGGTCCAGCGGCAAGGCATTGCCGGGATCGGTCCATGTGTCGCTGCTCAGGTTCGTCACGCTAATGACCGCGCCGTTGACGGCGGCGGCCGGCATGCCCGCGGACGACAGGTAATTCTGCACGGCAGTTTGCACCGCGGCCACGGTCACGGTCGTGCCGTTGTTGACGCCGCCGGCCGCGACGCGCGCGCCTTCGCGGGCCGCGTCCTTGACGATCCGCGACATCTGCGCAATGCGGCCGACTTCCCACATTCCGAGCATCATGGCCACAATCACCGGCAGGCAGACCGCCGCCTCGACGGCCACCGCGCCGCCGCGCGATGTTGTCCGGCGCCGACGCCGCAAGGCGGTCGGGCAACGTGCGGCACTGATGACATTGGGCGAGCTTGACATCGCGGCGATTACAAAAGTTGTTGGGCGTTTAGTGTAAATCTTGAGTTCAGTAGATCTCAATGCTCTTCACCACGTCGCCGCCGGAGGCGTGCGATGCGTAGAGACATCGGTCCGCGCCTTCGAACAAGTCGCGGGGCGGAAAATTCTTGGGCAATTGGGCAAGCGAAGCCACGCCGATATCGAGCTTCAGCAATTCCTTCTTCGCGATGCCGGCGGTTGCCGAAAGGTTGCGGACGGCGCGAATCAAATCGTTGCCTAATTCCACGGCCTGGGTCCGCTCGGCGGCGGGCAGGATCAAGGCAAAGCCGTACTCGGCATGCGGCAGGCTGATCATTCCGGGATAATTGAGTTGGGCGCAGACCTTGCTCAGCATTCGCCGCACGGGCGCCAGGTCCTGCGGTCCGCCCGCGGCCATCATCTCTTCGCCGCACGAAAGGTTGACCAGCAGCAGGCTCAGCGGCCGCCGCGTCGAACGGCAAACCGACACGACGCTGGTCAGGCGATCCAAGAGATTCGGGGCGGCTGCGGGCGCGCGGGACGTCGCCGCCGGACGTTGCGTTGTCATTCCGCAGGCCGATTGGGACTTGGCGGCCAAAGCTCCCATCGACGCGGCCGCGACGGCTGTCCTTTCCAATTCGATCGGCCGGTTGCAAACGTCGGCCAAGGCGTCGGAAAGCGAATCCAATTCGGTCAAGATCCAATCCTCGTCCACTTCCGCCCGTTCGGGCACGCGGCTGCGAAGCAGGTCTTCGGCGGCCTGCGTGGCTACTTGCGTCAACTGGCGATGGGCCTCGGCCAGCACGTCGCGGTACTCGAGTCCGTCGGGCAGGGCCAGCGAAAAGATATCCGCCAGCTCGTTGACTTTCGTTTCCACCTCCAGCACAAGCGGCTCCAACTGATGGTCGAGCACGTGGCAGTAGCCGCGAGCGGCGGCCAATAATTCCGCCAGGGCAGAGGACTGCCCGTCGGCAAACAGCCGCGCGAAAAGTTCGCTCAAATGGACAATCTGCCGCAGGGCGGAATGTTTTGCGCGCTCCGGCGATTCGGCAGTCATGGCCTCGCACAACGTCTCGGGCAGGTTCCACTGCCGCAACAATCGTTCCGAGAGCTCAGTGTGGGCAAAGCCCAAAGCGCGCTGCTCCATCGCGCAAAGGTCCAAGTGGTGGCTCACCACCCGATCGAGAAAGCGGGCATACGGCTGGCCAAGCTGCTGGAAGAGCAAGAGCGCGCCGAGGTCCTGGAACAATCCGGCCAGGAAGGCGTCGTCGCCCGGTATGCGCCACGGCGCTGGCTCAATACACGGCCAGCGACTGCCTTGGTAAGCGTGTGCTTCCAGTACCACATGAGCGTCTTCGACTCGACATCCAGGAACAGCCCGCTCGGCAAGCTGAATCCCAGGACCAAAAGCTTGAGCGGTTTGATGCCAAGCATGGGAATCGCCTGGCCCAGGTCCGAGACCTCTCGGCTCAGTCCGAAGAGCGAACTGTTGACGACTCGCAGGACGCGGCTGGCGATGGCCGGGTCGTTCTCGATGCATTCCTTCAGCGCGCGGGTGTCCACGTGCGGATCGCGCGTGAGTTGCAGAACTTGCATCGCCACGCCCGGCAGGCTGTAGAGTTGGGCCGAGCGGACCGAGAGCTGGTCCAACACCGATTCCGTTTCAGTCATGGCGAAGATGCTTTGCGCGAGGAATGTGCGGATGGTCTAGCGCAGTCGCAGACCTACCAGAAAGTCTAGCTTATGTGTGGCGCAAAACCGGGAATTATAGGCACGCGGAATTCACTGCCGGCGGGAGTAAAAGTAGGCGTGCAGCAATCGCTGAATTTGCCAGATTCCCGCACGGCAAGGCTTTGCCTGTGCCCAATGGGTGACCCGATTTCCAGCACCCGCAGAATTGCCAAACACCCCGCTGATGGGGATTGCGCCGTTGGCATACAGACGGCCTGAAGCAACTGCGCGCCGCCGCTCATCCCTCGCACGGGCGGCGGGGTCCACCAGAATGATCAGAAGACGCGCGTGACAACCGCGCTACTTGCGATGCCGAATTCGGGACCGCATGCGGCGTTTTTTGCGGCCGAGCTTTCGCCGGCCTTTCCCCGTTTTCTTGACTCCCACGCGTTACTCCATCACTAGATAATCACTGCCAAACTGAAAGAATGACATCGCCGACGGCTAGGCCCTAGAACCTCGCGCCGGCAAGTCGTGCCGCAGTATAGCAGAATCGCGGGCTGGAAAACAAGTGGGGGGCGCGGAAAAGCCATCGAGAAGCAGCTTTCCGACTTGCCCGGCTTACGAGCGCCGGAAGAGATTATCACACGCTGCCGCAAGACTGCCGTAGCTGGCCGGAAAAGTGATCATGCTGCCGAAGCGGCGATGGGTTTCCGAGGCCTCGGCGTCGCACAAGATGAGCGTGCGCGTGTCGCTCCTCGGGTGCGGCCGTGCGGCCAGGCGATAGGCAGGCGTCCATAGGCAATTGACGACTTCGCCGAGGTTGGAATCGCTTTCGTCCGCATCGCCGTGAATCAACTCGATACCCAGGGCCGGCAACAAAGACGCCACGAAGTCGAACGGTTCGGGAGAGAGATTGGAGTAAGAGAGGCGGCGGTGGGGATCGGCCGGGTTGCGGGACTTGCCTGCCGCATAGCTCCGGGCCGTACGTGGAGAGTGGGATGCGATCGTCTGCGCGACTTCGACTCGCGTGTTCTCAATCACGTCGGCCGCCGAGACCAGCCCTAGGCGGCGCATCGTCGGCGCCGGCGGGATTTCGATTTTGTCCCATGTTTCCCAGCGGCCCACCGCAATCCGGGCAATCAATATGGCTACTTTGAGCAATTCGACTTTGGTCCGCAAGCCTTCGGATAAGGCGCCGACTTCGAGGTATGTCGAGTCGATATGTTTGAGCGGCTCGGTAACCGCGGCCGGCAGCCGCCACATTTCCAACAGCATCGCCATCGCCGTTCCTTGGTCGAACGGGAAGACGTGCCGTTCCTGTTCGTCCAACGTTTCCAGTTTCTCGCGGCACACGCGAATCATCCGGCCGTAGTGCTGGGGAAAGAGCGTGCCTAGCGCGATGCGGCCGAGCGAGTGGGCGATCGCGCCGAGGAACATGCCGTCGCTCGCGCCGGACCCGGAGAGCTTGGCCAAGAGGCGATCGATCGCGATACCGGCGGCCACGCTTCGCCGCCAGGCGATATCGGCATTCATCCAAGGCAGAACGTTCGCCGTCATAGATTCCAGTGCGTTGGCGGCGAGCGCCAACTCGCCGACCCGCTTCTGGCCGATGCGCAATACGGCTTCGTCCAATCCAACCACCGCCTGGCCCGTCGGGCAGTAGAATGCGCTATTGGCCAACCGCAGCGTCTCCACGCTCAGTGCCGGGTCGCAGGCAATGGCCGCGGCAATGCTCTTCACGTCGGCGGAGTCTGACGCGGTCATCTCGAAGACTTCCAGTGCGGTGCGCGAAATGGGCAGCACGCGGGAGAGTTCTTGCAGTTTCTTGGTGACTATTTCCATTCCTGGAGGAGAAACGTCGCAATCACCGCCGCTCGGATCTTGAATCTCTTCACACGGCCTAGGCGCTCGGCCTCGGACGACCGGCTCGACGCATGCGGCGTTTTGTTTCGCAGCACCAACGCCTTGACCTTCGCCACGAAAAGATTGAAGTCCACCGGCTTGAATTCGACGCAATCGACGCCGCGGGCGATTAGATCCTGCCGCCAGGGCGGCTCGAAGCATTCCCGTAAGCACCACAAGAACCGGCCGTTTCGGCATGGCGAGAATTTCCACGGCCAAGGCGTGGCCGTGCCGGTTCGGCATGCGGAGGTCGGTTACCACGACATCGTAGTTCTCGACTGCGAGCATGCGGCTCGCTTCCGCGCCGTCGCTGGCGGCCGAGCAGGCGAAGCCTTCGCGGTCCAGCATGCGCATCGTGAGATTGCGAATTTGCGATTCGTCGTCCACCACCAAGGCCCGTCCGAGATTGTTCGCCATTTCGCCACCCTCCCTAAACTGCAAGTGCTTCAAGAAGCGCGTCATCGTCACCCGACGCCGGCTCGTTTTGCGCGGCCGCGACCGGCAAATAGATCTCGAAGCTGGTGCCGCGGCCCGGTTCGCTTTTCACGCGAATCGCGCCTTGATGGTCCTGGATCATGTTGTAGACCATGGAAAGGCCGAGTCCCGTGCCCTTCCCGACTTCCTTCGTGGTGAAAAACGGCTCGAACATCCGCTTCCGAACTTCGTCGCTGAGCCCGCAGCCGGTGTCCTCCACGGTGAAGACCACGTAGGCGCCCGGCTGCGCCGCGTAACGCGGATCAGGGAACGGCTCGGTCAACTCGCAACGGTCGGCGCCGACCTTCAAACGGCCGCCGGAGGGCATCGCGTCTCGTGCGTTGAGACAAAGGTTCAAAAGGACTTGCTGAAGTTCGCCCGGATCGGCCCAGACGGCTTCAAGATTCTCGCGACGATCGACCGCCACCTCGATATAATCCCCGATGATCGGTTGGAGCATCTTGGCGATTTCCGCCACGACCGCATTGGGCTCGACCTTTCGCGGTCGGAACTGCTGGCGACGGCTGAAGCTGAGCAATTGCTGCGTGAGGGCGGCGGCGCGCTCGGCGGCCGAAACGACCTCCTGGATATCCTCATGGCAATCGCTTTGCGGTGGACTTGCAGCCAGCGCCAGCCGGCCGTAGCCCAATATCACCTGTAGCATGTTGTTGAACTCGTGAGCCACACCGCCCGCCAGTTGTCCGACAAGCTCCATGCGTTGAGCCTGCCGGCAGTGAAGTTCGCGCTCCTGTTCTTGCCGCAGCATTTCGGCCTGCGTGCGCTCGGTGATGTCCGTGACCGTGCCGACGAACAGGGTCGGGGCGCCGTCGGGTGTACGGGCGACAATGCGGCCGTGGTGGTTCACGTAGCGCGCGTTTGGCCGTCGGGGCGAAGGATGCGGAAATCAAGTTCGTAACTGCTTTCGTTTGGATCGCGGAGGGCCGCACCCACATATTCCGCGACGAATTGACGGTCCTCGGGATGTATTAGTTTTGCGGCCGTCTCAAAGTTGACGGTTGCCGATTCGGGATCAAGTCCATAAATTGCCAAGGTCTCGGGTGAACGATGCACCTGGTTGACCAAAAGGTCCCATTCCCAGAAACCGGTGTGGGAAATCGCCAAGGCATTGCTCAGCTTGGCGTTGCTCATAGCCAGCGCGGACTCGGCGCGTTTGCGATCCGAGATATCCTCCTTGACGGCGACAAAGTGTGCGGAATGGCCGTTTTCGTTCGACGATCGGAGAAATTGACGTGCGCTCCCAGTAGATTTCTCCATTCTTCTTGCGGTTGCACAATTCGCCGCGCCAAGTCTGGCCGCTGCGAAGCTGCGTCCACATTTCCTTGTAGAAGTCGGGCAGATGATGGCCCGACTTCAGCACCCGCGGGTTCTGGCCGATCACTTCCTCCGCGCTATAACCGGTTACTCGGCAGAACTCGGCGTTCACGTACTCGATGGAGCCGTGCAAGTCGGTGATGGCGACCGACACCGGGCTTTGCTCCAGCGCGCTGCACAATTTGCGAAGTTGGTTCGCGGAGTTTTCGTCACGGATACTGTTGAGGTCTGATGGGCTAACCATAATCGCTTCCGAAAAAAGCCGGCGAAAATGCCGACCCGCTATTCGCGGCGCGGAGCGGGTTTTTCAAACTATAGCTTGCCTGGCGGAGCGGGCGCGCCAAGGGGAGGCGCGCAATGGAGCCTGTTGAAGGCCGTAAAGTGCGTAAGATCGGTACAACCGTCATTCACTCCTTTTGATTTGCACTTCCGAATCGAAAGTAAGAACCGCCGACATGCTCTGACGCGGCCGGAATTTTGGTCCAGTTGCTTGGTGGCGGGCCTTCGGTTATGATAATTATGCTTAGGTCGATGCGCGTGGAGGGTGTACAAACCAATGATAGAATCATCCGAGCTCGAATCACGGCTTACGGCCGTTGAAAAGGAACTGGCGGAACTCCGCGCAATTGTCCGTGGCAAAAATCGAACGCAGCCCTGGTACAAGGCCATCATCGGTTCGATGAAGGACTTTCCCGAATTTGAAGAAGTGGTTCGATTAGGGCGGGAACAACGCCAGGCGATCCAGGATCCGTACGATCCGGCGGAGTAGCCGAATCATGTTCCTTCTGGACACCGACCATATCGTGTTTCTCCAGGACAGGGAGAGCATGGAATACGAGCGTTTAATTCGCCGCATGGAGAACTATCCCGGCGAGAGTTTCTTTTGGCCGGTGATCGCCTTTCATGAGCAAATGCTTGGTGCCAATACCTATATTGCAAGGGCTCGCGGGCGTCCCGGAATAGTTCGCGGTTACGAATTACTCAAACGCATACTAACCGATTTCTCCTTGGCGCAGGTGCTGCCGTTCGACGAACCTGCCGTCCGCAAGTTCGAAGAACTGAGGGCGCAACGGGTGCGCATTGGGACGATGGACCTACGCATTGCTTCCATTGCGTTATGTCATGAGATGACCGTACTGACTCGCAACGCGATCGATTTTAAAGCGGTTCCGGAATTGTCGGTCGAAGATTGGACGGTACCGTGATGAGCATTATACTTGCCTGCCCTCAGAATCCCTTTTCGTCGAGCAGTATTCCGCAATGCGCAGAAGCGCGTTCTGTAAGTGCGGTGCTTGGAGGTACGCAGCGACTTCCCACAGACCCCGCATTCCGGTTGCGCAAAAATGCCGTGGCGTAGTATCGGCGTCCCTCCACATTCTGGGCAATAGCGATTGATTGTCTCGAGCCAATTATCACAGCCGGGACATACGAGCGGTGGGCCGGTAACTGCGGCACCGACCATAACGAGCCAGAAGGCTATTGCTGCGCATGCGACGGCTGGTTCGCGCAGTAGTAGTGCGCCGAGGACGCAACAGCTAGCAAAACCGACCCCAGCACATAGCGCCGCGCGAACGTGACGCCGATGACTCGCCGCTACTTGCTGAAATGTCTCATACAGCTTATCTCGCTCTTGCGGCGTATAATCGCTGACATAGCGTTCCGGGACAACAATCGGCTTGCGGTAGAGTCGGAATGGTCGTACTGCCTGCATCGAAATCAGTCTACTTGCTGAAATGTATAAACAGCAAATCGTCATCCTGAATCACGTAGCCCTTCGGCTCCTGCCGAACTAGATGATTGGCCTTCAATTCGCGTTCGCTGCCTAGACGCATCAGGTCGCGGTAATCGAAGATTTCGGCGCGGATGAAGCCTTTGGCCAGATCGGTGTGGATCGAGGCTGCCGCATCCAGAGCGGTGCCACCCGCGTGCAGGAGCCAGGTGCGGACTTCTTTGTCGCC
Organism: uncultured Planctomycetia bacterium; assembly: GCA_963707295.1. Taxonomy (GTDB): domain Bacteria; phylum Planctomycetota; class Planctomycetia; order Pirellulales; family Thermoguttaceae; genus JANXQG01. The sequence goes on along the minus strand of CAVPPL010000003.1, from coordinate 73,811 downwards.
CGCCGTGAGGAACAACCGCTGGCCGGACGTTTTCATCATGAGTCGGATCAGTCCATCGCGGTCGGCGCCGCCGACGCCCATCTCTTTCTGAAATTCGGCCCGATCCTCGGGGCTCATCCGCGCCAGCTCCAGTTCCAGACCGGCGGGCTCGGCGACGACGGGCGTTTCCGGCGGCGCAAGCGGGCGGAATCGCTCGGGCTTGGCCTCATCGTCGGCCGTGTTGAAGAAGATGACACGGGGTTTCTCGCCGAAGAGGCGGAACGAGCGGGTTACGCGGAGTTGGTCGTCGGTCATCTCGCTTTCGCGCATCGGCTTGCCCTTTTCGAGCGCAGCCAAAACGGTTTTTAGCGTGACATCCTCGTGCTCCAGCGCCTCGCGCTCCTGCTTAGGAACCGGCTTGCGGAGCGACTCGGCCACGCGCGTCAGCCGGTTGGTGACGATCTCCATGTCGGCCAGGATCAGGTCGGAGTCGAACGCTTCCAGGTCGGCCTTCGGATCGCTGCCGCTATAGGCGTCGATCACGAGCACCAGGCAACCCGCCTCGCGAATCAGCGCCAGCCGCGCGGCGCTGCCTTCGTGGCTGCGGCTGAGGCCGGGCGTATCGACGATCTCCAGCGAGGCCAGCGTCACCTTTTTCGGCTTGTAAATGCCGCAAAGCCCCTCGACGCGCGGCTCGGGGATAACGGCCATCGCGCTTTGCGCCGTGTGCCCCAAGGCCGGGTCCGGCTTCTGGCCCGTGAGCCACTCGAAAACCGTGCTCTTGCCCGATCCTTGATATCCCACGAATCCAATCTTCATGCGATGACTTCCTTTAATTCCGACGGGTGGGACAAGATCGCTTCAAGCGATGCCGGCCCACCATGATTCGCTCAAACCGTTGGCTGAATGCTGGGCCTGCGCTCGCTTGTCCCACCCTACAACAAATCCGATTTTCATGCGACGACTTCCTTCATTTCTTCAAGCGCCTTCCGAATGCCCTCGATCGCCTCCGCGGACAGCTCCCGCCGGCCGAAACGGACGCTGTAAAACGCGTCGGCGACCTGAACCGCCCGCTCGGAGAGTTCGGGACGCCCGCTGGCGCTGGCCATCCGGATGCCGGCCGTCCGGGCGAACTCACGCGGCGTCTCTCCCGCGCGGCGAAGCAGCCCGAACTGGGCTGCAAGGAGTTCGAACCGGTGGTAGAACTCGACCGACGCCCGTGCTCTGGACGACCGCGCCCCGCCGCGGCCGAAAAGCCGCCGCCAAAGCCATTTCGCCAGCCGCGCGAGCGACCATACCGCAAGTGCTGCCGCTCCTGCAATGATTATCAAGAGGACCGCGCCAAACAGTTTTCCCATGATACCGCTTTGCATCATTCGGGCCAAGCCATGCCAGGCGCTTGCGAACAGTTCCCGCCAAGCCCTCCAACTGAAAATCCGGCTCGCGACGGCATGTACCGCGCGGCGGATCGGCTCATAAACCGACTCCTGCTGTTTGGCGCGATCCATGTCGGCGATGTAGCGCTCCCAATAGTGCTGCATGGCGTGCCAACGGGCCGCCCAAGTACCCAAAGTCGTGCTGTTAGCGGCGGTGCTGCCAAGGTCGTCGCCGGGCGTTCCATCCAGCCGTAGCCAACCGCCGTAGGTCCAGCGCTGCGGATTATGGGCAAGCAGCGGCGGCGGGACCTTGGCCGGATCGAGGAATGCCTCGACCCAGGCGTGGGCATGCAACTGGCGGACTTGAAAGCTCTGGTCTAGCGGGTCCCATTCGTCGCAACGATAGCCCAGGACCACTCGCGACGGAATCCCCTGGGTGCGGAGCATTAAGGCAAGCGCGGTGGCAAAGTATTCGCAGTGGCCGCTGCGGTGATTCGACACGAAGTCTTCGATCGCCTCCGGCCCGTCGCGTTCAACCGACTGTAGCGAGTAGTGAAACTGGCCGGACGACGAAAGCTGCCGCTCGAAATACTGGGCGATCTCGTAGTGCCGTTCGGGCATCAGGCCGGATTCGCGCCTCCACTTCTCCGCAATCGCCGTAAGCCGTGGCAGCGAAGAGCCATCGCCCGGCAGTTGCAGCAGCATCGCGCGGTATTCCTTGCGGCGGGCGGGCACAAGTTCGGCCTGGCGGCCCCCGGACAACCCGCTCGTGGTCGCCTCGTAGGTGAACTCGCCCGGCGGAATCTCGCCTTCGTAGCCGACCTTTCGGTACAGGCATTCATTGACCGGCTGGTAGTTGAGGCGATTCCAGTCCACTTTGTCGATGAGCGGCCAAATAAAAAACAGGTCGGTTCGTTCGAAGTTCGGCTCGACGGTGATCCTCTGGACCACCGGGGCGCCGATCCTCAATGCCTCGTTATTTTCGCTCGACGGCGGGCCGCCGCCGTTGATTGATCGCCCGTCCAATTCCAAGGTGACTGCCTGGCCTTCCCGGTACGCGGAGGGCGGAAGGCGGTGCCATTGATTTCGTGAATACCAGTTAACCGCTGTTCCTCGAAGATAGATTTCGGAGCTTTGCAGCGGGTAGGGCTGGCTGGTTGCGGCGTCCAGCAACCGCACTTTCATAACCTCCTCGCGGCTTTCGATCATATTGCCGAGGCCTCCCAACGATATATTCTCGTTGAAGCCGACGACGGAAATCTTCCGGTTCGTGTCTCCGGGCCAGGAACGAATCCGCGGACGCGGCGCGGTGTAGAAAATGACCGTCGCCAGCAGCAGCCCGCCGGCGATGATCAGCGTCAGCCGCCCGAAAAGCTCGGGCACAATGCCCGCTCTTTCGCCGCCGGAGGGCAAGCTGAAAAACTCGGGCTCCGCAGTTGCAAGCGGCCAGCGAGCGGGCGGATCGTTCCCGCTTCGCTCCGTAAGCAGCTTCCTATCGCGCGGCGCAAGCTGGCCGCGCGGCCGTTGCCCATATAGCGCCAGCAAAGACAAGGCGAGAAGGCCGACAACCGAATAGAGGACCAGTACGCCACCGAAGGCCGCTCCGCGGCTATAGCGTGCCGCCACGACGACTTGCAACAAGCTCATTACTGCGAGCCAGCCAAAGATTCGCGCGTCCTTCTCCTGAAAGAGGAGCACACATTGCAGGAAGATCAGAAGGTTGATCACGCTATCCAATTGCCAGTTGGCGCTGTGGCCCGCGAAAATCCTCACGTCCCACGTCCGAAGGTACTGGATGAGAAATATGCCCAGGGCGCACCACATCAGGAAGGAGCCGACGCTGCGCTTCAGACGGAAAACGCCAAGGAAATCGGTGACGATCAGCGACGATATCACTGCCAGCCAAAGCCCCATCGCCAGCACGACGTTTTGCGCGCCCATCGAATAGAGGATCGCGCCCAGCGCGGTCAGCGCGGCCGTTACGATCGATAGGAGGTGTTTGAGGTCCAAGGAATGCAACAGGTTTTAGGTTTTCAGCTTTCCCTATCGCAATTCGAAATCTCGAATCGGAAAGCTCGGATTTGAAATCGCGGATCTGACGCTCACATTCCCATCACGGCACAAAACACTGCGACAGGTTCTCGCTCGAAGTATCTACCATTCTCAATCCTCGTCCTCCGAGCCGCCGCACCACTTCACTGGGCATGCGGACCGAATAGTCGGCCTGCGACAGGTCCAACGGCCGTGTGCTGACGAGAACGATTTCGGAGCCTGCCTCGATGCCCGCGGCGGCGAGTTGGAGCAGATCCGGCACACGGTCTCGGTTGTCGGCCTCGATCAACGCCAGCCGTTCCATGATATCTTGCATGAGCGCGGCCGAACCGGGACCGCCTGTCAGTCGAGGCTCGGGATCGGCGGCGACCAGGAAAACATCGCTGCTGCCCATGCGGCAAAGTTCGGCGGCCAATGTTGCGGCGAAACTTACGGCCAGCTCGATGTTTTCCAGATGAGCGGCATCCGCTTGGGCCGGCCGCCAAAGATCCAACACGATCGCCGCGTCACGGCTATGGGGCTGCTCGAACTGCCGTACCATGACCACTCCGGTTCGGGCGGTGCTTCGCCAGTGGACCCAGCGGCGGCTGTCGCCGCGCTGCCAGGGCCGCAGGCCGTAGAAATCGCCGTCGATGCCCGGCCGGTGCTCGCGGCGCTCGTTGCCCGCGAACGAGTCGTGCCGCAGCGCCCGCCAACTTTGCGTGAGCCGGCCAAGCCGCGGCAGGACGGTCAACGTGGCCGACGTGCCGCATGCGAAGGAATAGCGAAACAGCCCGAAGGGGAAGCGGGTCGAGACCCGCATCGGGCCCACTTGGTATCGGCCTCGCTGCGTGAGCCGGCCGCGATAGTCGCCGTTCGCGGTCTGCCGCGCGGGAACATACGGAAAGAGCACACTGGGCCGGGCGATCTGGCCGTTCCGTTTGCCGCCGCGCCCATTGCCCAGGCGGCTCACCGTATCTTCCAGAGCCAGAATCCAGCCGCCCAGCCGCCGCCGGGTGTTCACAATTGCCACGTGAACCACCAGCAGATCGCCCGCACAAACGGCCCGCGGCAGCCGCCGCTCGACGACAAGCCCGCCCAGGCTGCGCTTGGCCAGATGGTGGCTGAGCAGGAGCGGGCAGGCCAACATGCCGCCGAGGATCAAAAGCAAGTTGACGTCATTGATCAGCGCCGAAAAAAACCAGCGCGAAGATGACCAGATACTGCCAGCCTTCCCGGGTGAATGACATGCGGCGGCGTGGTGTCCCGCGCGTCCCCTCTCCCGCCGGGAGAGGGCTAGGGTGAGGGCGGTAAACGCGCGAAGTTTGCTCTGATAATTCGTGGCTCAAATTCCCTCACCCCGGCCCCTCTCCCGGAAGGAGAGGGGAGATTTGTTACCCCGGCACGGGCACCTCCTCGACCAGCCGCTCGACGAGCGATTCCACTGCCTGCCGCTGGCCGCCGTGCAAATAGCCCTTGGGAATCACGCGATGCGCCAGCACAGGCACGGCGAGGGTTTTGATGTCGTCGGGCACAACGTACTCGCGGCCGGCGATCAGGGCCGCCGCCTGGGCTGCCCGATACAAGGCCAGCGCACCGCGCGTGCTGGCCCCCACGTGCAGTTCCTCGCATTTTCGCGTCGCCAGAACAATCTCCAGCAGATAGCCGTTCAGGGCCGCGTCGACCGCCACCTTGCGAACGGCGGCTTGAAGCTCGATCACTTCCCGGCCGTCGATCGCGGGCTGCAACGTGTCGACCGGCTCGCCGTCGCGATGGTTCAACAATACCTGAAGCTCGACCTCGCGCGACGGATAGCCCATCGGAATCCGCAGCAGAAAACGGTCGAGCTGGCTCTCAGGCAAGGGATAAGTGCCCTCGAACTCGACCGGGTTCTGCGTGGCGATGACCATGAATGGCCGCGGCAGGGGGTGCGACTGGCCATCGACGGAAACCTGCCGCTCGCTCATGGCTTCCAGCAGGGCGCTTTGCGTCCGCGGCGTCGCTCGATTGATCTCGTCGGCCAACACGATATTGGCGAAAATCGGCCCGGCATTGAAGGCGAACTGCCGCGACTCGGCGCTATAGATGCTGCTGCCGGTGATATCGCCCGGCAGCAGGTCGGGCGTGAACTGAATGCGGCGGAATTCGCTGGCCAGGCTCCGGGCGACCGCCTTGCCGACTAGCGTCTTGCCGACGCCCGGCACATCCTCCAGCAGGATATGCTCGCCCGCCAGCAGGGCCACGACCGTCAGCCGCACGACCTCGGCTTGGCCCAGAACGACGCGGCTGATGTTTTCGCGCAGCTTGGCGATAAGCGGTTGGGGTGGATTCATTATGCCTCAATTCCATTCGCAAATCCCATTCTAATGGCCAAAAAACCCGACGGGAATGGACGGCGTTGCTTTTTTGCAACGTGGGCGGGAAACGGAAATGGACATCGCCATTTGCGAGGTTTCGATTTTCACACGAATTCCGCGACTTAGACTTGATTTGCCGTCCATTTCGCGATGAACCGCCGGCTCGGCATGGAACATGCCGTTTATGGGACTGATCCGATGCGGGATAGCCGAAGCCAATTTGCGGACGACTGCTAAAGTTACATGCTAGAAGTTCACGAAATTAACCAAATCGAAGACTTGGGCCAATTCCGCGTGGCCTGGCGGCAATTGCTGACCGAAACCAGCGGCGCCAGCTTCTTCCACAGCCTCGAATGGCTGGAATCGTATTGGAGACACTTTGGAGCGGGACAAAGACTTCGCGTCATGGTCGTGCTCGATGAAAAGCGGCCGGTCGGCATCCTGCCGCTGGTGGTGCGAACGGAGACGACCCGGGTCGGCCAAGTCCGTGTGCTCACCTATCCCTTGCACGACTGGGCCAGCTTCTTCGGCCCGATCGGACCGTGCGCTACGACGACATTGACCGCCGCTTTGCGGCACGTCCACGGCACGCCGCGCGACTGGGACGTTTTGGACCTCCGCTGGATCGATGCCGACGGCGCCGACCTCGGCCGCACGGAGCGCTCGATGTCGCAGGCTGGATTCCGTGCCCGCGGACAAAAATGGGACCTCGTCTCGCTGATCGAATTGCCGGATACCTGGCATGAATACTGGTTCGGCCGGCAGCCCAAGTTTCGCAGGGAAGTTGACCGCGTACAGCGGCGAATGATCGAACAAGGAAGGACCGAGTTCGTTCGCAGCCGCATGGACGAACGGTGCGACCTTTACGACGCCTGCGTCTCGCTTGCAGCTCGAAGTTGGCAGGGCGATCATGGCGACAAGACAAGCCTCTGTCATGGCCAGTATGGCGATTTCTTTCGTGCCGCGCATGCCGCTGCCGCGGAATATGGTGCTGCCGACATCAACCTGCTCTACTTCGAGGGCCAGACGGTAGCCTTTTGCTACAACTATTCCTGGAACGGCACCGTTTATGCCTTGCGAAAGGGGTTTGATCCTCGCTTCGCTCGGCTCTCTCCGGGCCTGGTCTTGCAAAAACTGATGCTCGAAGACGGGCACCGCCGCGGCGACCGGCTGTACGACTTCGGCACCGGAGACCATCATTCCAAGGCGGCCTGGCGGACGAGCGTGCACGCCAACTACCGCTTCACTTACTTTCCGGCGACGGTTCTTCGTGCCCAGTTGCTCTGGTGGAATCGCTGGCTCCGCGGGCGGCTTCGCGGCGAGCGCGACATCGCCTGCTCCACGTAGACTCAGAGCGCGAATTAAGACGGAATTCTCTCGCGAGGGTGGCACGTCCCTGAGCTTCAGGCGAAGGGCGTGATTGCCGGGACTTGCCACGCCCTTCGCAAGCTCAGGGTCGTGCCATGCGCCCGCACGTAATCTGTAGCGGTAGGCGCGGCTGTTCCATTTGTGCCGCCGCACGCGCAACTTGAGAAATTTCTATATCGCGCGGCGCCTGCCTGCTTTGATCGCCTTATCTTCTTGCATGGTAAGAACTATCGTCGCTAACAAAGGTCTCACAAATCGCCTCGACTAGGTGCATATTGCAATTTCGAACAGCGAAGTCCGGTTCCCATTTTGCCGATAGCTTAAACTGGCGGCATTCATCCTATCTTACCTTTTCTGCGCAGACGCGTTCTAGCCAGGCACACTGCGCAACTAGCCAAGGAGCAATGAATCAGAAATGTTGACTTGTCTTCAACAGATCAACAACGTCGAAGATCTTCGGAACTACGTCAACACCACCCTTTGCAATCAAAATCAACTACTGAGCGGCGCGTTTCCATTGACGGAACGGGTTCTGCGGCGAGGCGACAAGCCCTGCGGAATCTACTTCTGCCTGCATGGACCCCGCGCCACCCGCTTCTCGGCCATCTGGGAAACGGATCGCAACAAGATCCTTTTCTACGGCTCCGGCGGCGAACGGTTTCAAACCACGCAGTTGATCGAGAGTCCGGAAATCCAACCCTTTACATCCAATTAGCTAGACAAAAGACAACAGACACCGCGGCGAGGGCAACCAGTTTTGGCCTGGCCGCAAACGAATGAGAAAAACCGAAACGCCGCACTTGACGCGGCGGCAGAATAATATACATTTGTACAAATCTAATCGACAAGGAGGTCCAAGATGCTGGTGTTGTCACGTAGGGAGAGTCAGCGTATCCGACTGGGCGAATCGATCGTCCTGACCATTGTGCGAGTCAACGGCGACCGAGTCCGCGTCGGCATTGAAGCGCCGCCGGAAGTTCGTGTTCGCCGGGCCGAGTTGGAACCCGAAGCCCGGCCCGAAGACGAGCCTCGCAAGGCAGCCGGCTGATACCAAGTCCCGTTGAGAATGATCGAAGCCCGACGCGCAAGCACGAGGGGCCTTTTTCCACTCGCGCGTCGGGTTCCAATAAAAAAACGCTCGAAGACGAAAGTCTTCGAGCGTAAGTATTTCTAGATCATCAATCGGGCCAGCGGCTGCGTCCCCATCTGGCGGTTCGCGCCGGCGCCAATCAAACATGTCTAAACGCGAGGATTGTTGCCCCCGGTCAGGCCGCCTTTGCTCAGACCACCTTTGCCCAGGCCCCCACTTGTGAGTCCGCTATAGTCAGTTCGATCATCGTTATGCCACAACGGAAGGCCGCGCATCACGCGCTCCGCAAGCATGTCGATTTTTGCCTTCGAACCGGCCGGAGCATCCGTGCGGCGGAACTCCGGGCTCTCGTCGGCCGGGATAAAATCCTCGTCGTGACCGCATTCCAAAATCGCTTCAAAAACGTTACGCGTCATAATACACTCCAAAAACCGTTTCTTTTCTCACCAGCCGGAATGGCATCGCCATTCACTCCCGAACCGGTGGCTGGTCGTCGACCCCCACGGCACAAGGGGTCACAATGGGGCGTGCATCAACCCCATATGGCGGGATGTACCGCAATCCTTAAATAGTCAATTATGCACAGAATCGATTATTTGTCAAGTGTTAGGGAAAGATTCTTGCCTCGCTAAATCGCAAGCTTTCTGCACTTCACGCGCTCACAAAATGCGCAAACTCGGTTGAGTTTAGCGAACGGACGATGCACTCTCCGCGCCGATACGAATTAATCCCGCGTTCAAGATCTGTTACCGCAGCGCTCAGCATCTTTCGGAGGCGTACCTTAGTAAGGGTAGCACGCTCTGAGCTTCAGGCGAAGGGCGTGGATGCCGCACCGCCACGCCCTTCGCAAGCTCAGGGACGCGCCGCCCTCTGAATGAAGACCATACCCAGAAGAGTAGCCGCGGCCAGTCCGCCGCCGAAAAATAGTCCGCGACGCCAGGGAAGCTGATAGCTCACTTCAAAGCGAGTCACACCCGACGGGACGCGAACCTCCAGGCGTCCCCACTCGTCCGCCGAAGTGGGAAAGGATTTTCCGTCGGCAACTGCCCGGACCCACGGCCGCATGGCAACGTTGACGACGATGGTCTTCTCGCCGCCACCGGGCGTTTCCACTTCGGCCCCCCAGCCGTGGAAGCGAATCGGGAGAGGCAACTCCGGCTTCGTCGTCTCGAATGCCATCTGGCTCGCGCCGCCTAACTCGAAAAGGCGCGCGTCGTCGCGCTGGACAATAAGCCGGGCCGCTGACATGACCCGCTCTTCGCCGCTTGGCGGACCTTTCTCCATGAAATCGAAGCACCAGTCGTTTTTGCGGACTTGCTGCCAGAAACCGCGCTCCGGCCGATAGTGGTCGGGATTGGCCGCCAAAATCCAGCGCACGCCAAAAGCGCGAGCGGTCGCGATCGGATCGCGGTCGAAATGGGCTTGAATGGCCATTGATTCCGGACGGCGTTCCATGATCGGATCGTAGCCGGCGAAAGCCCATGCCCCGTAAGCCGACGGCAGACTATGCGGCAGCAAGTAGGCGTATCCGGCCTGCCCGGAACGCCAAGGGCCATACCACATTACTCGCCCGCTTTGCGGGTTCTCGCTCGGCAACACCTGCTGGGCGATCTCCGGCGGCAACGGTGGATAGGGGCAGTCGCCGTAGCACCACAGACTGTTCCGGGCCAGCGACACGTGATAGAGCATAAGTACGGCCGTCACCGCGGCGATCGCATACTCCCACTTGGGTGAAGCGGTCCGGCGGAGCAGGCGCTCGATGAACCGGCCGCCAATCACTAGCGAAAAGAAAACGAAAAACGGCAGCAGCCGGTGCGGATGGTGGTTGACCGACCGCATCACCGGCAACTGGCCGAGTTGGGACCATAAAAGCCCGGCCGAACCAAGTCCGAGCCAGAGCGAAATCACGGCCGCGACCGCCCAGGGGTTCGCGGCGAGCCAGTGACGGCTGCATTGATAGGCCAGCAAGGCTCCGAGGACAATATATCCGCCGGCCATGAGGATCGTTCCGGCGTAGTACGACTCGGTTTGAAGATCTTTGTCGCAATTCGCGGGAATCCCCATGAAGCCTTCGGCGTGACTGAATGGGAACGGCGCGACGGTGGCCACTAGCCCTTGTTCAAATCCCATGCCGAAGTTAGCTGTCTTATCTTCCATGCCGCGGGTGATTTCGAACTGCACGATGAGCGTCGGCAGCAATATTGCGATACCCAGTAAGCCCGCCGCCGTCGGCCAGATCAACTGCCGCGACGTAACGCGCCCGGCCGCGACCGCCGTCACGGCGACGAGCGACAGGAAGAACATGGCATAGACCCAATACTGTGGAAAGCCCATGTAATAGAATCCGCCGATGGCCAGACCGCTGGCCAGCAGCCACCGCCAGCCGGCGCGGCCATTGAGCCAGGCTTCCATCGAGCAGAACAAAAGCGGCAACCAGACGACGAGCGTCAGCACCGCGTGCCAACCTCGGCCCACGATCAGGATATAGCCGGAGAGCACGAACGAGATTGCAAGGGTGAACGCCAGCGACGGCCGCAGTCCGGCCATCCGCGCCGCCGCGTAGGATGCCACATATCCGCCCAGCAAGTGCATCGCCGCGAAGACGTCCAATGTCCAGTTCTCGTTGCCCAATACCCATCGGGCGATCGCGTAGGAGACGAGCGTCGGCGGGTAGAACAAGGCGAAGATCCCTTTGCCGGCGTTAGGCATGCCCAAATACTGGCACGGATCAAAGTCAGGGAACTCGCCGCAGCATATAGAGCGGCAGCCTTGCAGAACTCCCGGCAATACGTTGGCGAAATTGTCGTCCTGGACGAAGTAATAGGGTTGGATGAATTCAAGGGTTGCCAATGCCACGGCGACGACGGCCAGGCCCAGGGCGATCCAGGTCCACGAGGCTAAGTAGGATGGACCTCCGAGTCCGTCCGGCGAAGTCTGGACGGACTTGGAAGTCCATCCTACACCTCCTAGCGCCCGCAACACTCTCCGTTCGATCCGCGCAGCCGCCTTCAATCGCAGCAAGGCAAAAGACCCGACGACAGCCGTTAAGACCGATGCCAGCCCCACCGGACATGCCTTGGCGATAAGCAGCGGATCGAGCAATGGCGCGAGCGGTGCAGATTGACCGCCATCCCGATACGATCGGGCGACGTTGCCGGCCATGCCCGCATATTGGACACACCATACGGTCACCACGATGAATCCGCTGATGACGAGCACGCGGGCCATGCCGCGGCGGCGAAACGGTTCCCAGCCATCGGACGAACGAGCTTGCCGGGCCGCCGATTTTGACCTCTTTTCCTCGCTCGATTGAAGTGCGATCATACTATCCCCCGTCTATAAGTATTGCCCGCAATTCGCGCAACATTCGGTGCATTTTTCCTCCGGACCTTGCCTGCTTGGGAACAATTACCGTATAACGGGGCGTCAGTTGCTGCTTGGCAAAATGAAACTTGCGGTTCGACATGAGGAACAACGAGCGTGTTGATCGGGATAATTCCTGCCATAGCGATAATCGTCATCGTGCTGATTGACGCCTTCGAGGTGGTGCTCCTGCCGCGGCGGGTGCGGCACGGCTTCCGGCTGGCGAAGCAGTTTTATCAAGTATCCTGGCTCGCGGGCCGCACCGCCGCGCGGCTGCTCCCGCCTGGCCGCTGGCGGACCGGCTTCCTCAGCACGTTTGGCCCGTTGTCGCTGTTTTTCCTGATAGTCGCCTGGGCGCTGGGGCTTATTGTCGGATTCGCCTTGCTGCACTGGTCGCTCGGCGCGTCACTTCACGCTGAGCCTCCCACCGCAAAAATCACTTTCTGGACTTACTTCTATTTCAGCAGCACCACGTTTTTCACTCTCGGCTATGGCGATCTCGTGCCCACCGGTCCGCTCAGCCGGTTATTGAGCGTGGCGGAATCCGGCACGGGCTATATCTTCCTGGCCGTTGTCATCAGTTATCTACCGGTGCTCTACCAGGCATTTTCACGGCGGGAGACCACGATCGCGCTCATGGACGCCCGCGCCGGCTCACCGCCTTGCGCCGGCGAATTCCTGCGGCGGCTGGCCGTGGGGAAGCCGCCCGGCGGCGCCGGGCCGTTTTTGGCCGAGTGGGAGCGATGGTCGGCCGATCTGCTGGAGAGCCATATCTCGTTTCCCGTGTTGAGCTATTACCGCTCCCAGCACGAAAACCAGTCGTGGGTCGCCACGCTCACGACGATTCTGGACGCGTCCGCTGTGTTGATAACTTGCGTGGACGGCCCGGACACCTACCAGGCCCGGCTGACCTTCGCCATGGCGCGGCATGCGGCGGTCGATCTGGCTCTGGTTTTTCAGTCACACCCGCAGCCGCCGCTCGATCGTTTGCCGAAGGCGGACTTTTCCAGGTTGCTCCTGCGGCTTCACGAGGCGGGCATGAAAGCGCGCAACTGCGCGACTGCGCTAGCGGCGCTGACGGAACTCCGCGCCTTGTATGAGCCGGTGGTCAACGCGCTGGCCGCGCGTTTCCTTCTTTCGCTGCCGCCCTTCCAACTCGATACCCCGCCGGTCAACAATTGGCAAACCAGCCCGTGGATGGCGCGCTCGCCGGCCCTCGGCGATCTGCCGTCGGCAGGCAAAGGCGACGATCACTTTGATTGACACGCGCGATAAATGAGGTCCAATTGATGCACTGGTTTCAGAGAGAATTATCGTTGCCGGCGTTTCCACAGGGCATCCACAAGATCACGGATCACGTCATGGCCGCGCTGCTCGAATTGGCGGAAGTCCGCATCGGCCTGTTGAACGTCTTCATCGCGCACACGTCGGCCAGCCTGACGATCAACGAGAACGCCGATCCGGACGTGCTCTTTGACTTGAACCAGTCGCTCGCGCGGCTTGCGCCCGAGGACGCGCCTTTATCGCCACACGGAAGAAGGGCCGGACGACATGCCCGCGCACGTCAAGGCCGCGCTGATGGGTTGTTCGCTTACGATCCCGATCCGCGACGGTCGGCTCTGCCTGGGCACGTGGCAGGGGATCTGCCTTTGCGAGCACCGCCGGCATGGAGGAAGAAGAAGGTTGGTGTTGACCGTGCAAGGGGAATAACCGGTAACGTTCACTGCAACGGCAGGTACCGCACTTGTCCCTCCCATTCGCCGTCCAGACTGCACATTGCTAACAATTCAATTTCCTCGACCGCAACACCGACAGGCACACGTCGCGCGATTTCAAATACACCGGGCATCGGCTGACCACTACGTACTCGGTCGTATGCGTAACGCGTCATGGTCGTCACATCATGTGTCATTATCACGCGTCCGTTGCGAGCGGCCCAGTCCAAAACCGCTGGGTCATCGGCCGATAATAAACCGACATCCTGCACCCGAACGACATCGACCTCTGCGTTTCGACGGCGGATTCCGCGCACTATGTCGTTGTTGAAGTTCTCATCGGCAATCAGCAGCACGATTCGTCACCCCAACGTCTTCCGCGCTCAGAGGCGCGCACGGACGCCGACGGGGTTAAAACGGCCCTCGTTTTCACGACGAACCGATTCAGCCTGCGCACGTCGCTGCTGCAAATACGCGTTTACTTCCGCTTGATGTCGAAGATAATAGGCGATTACCGAGTAGATTTCAAATAGTTGCAGCGACGGATACTGTTCCGCGATTCCCTCGGCCGTCACTCCTTCGCAAAAAGCAGAAACGACGGTATCGAGCGTCACCCGCGTGTTTCCGACAAGTAGAACGCCGTCCGCGGTTTTGTTGATTGGAATCGGCTCGTTAGTCATGAACGTATTGCCCGGCAAGTATGATATCTCCATTATACGCCGGCGGCGAGTCAAACATGCAGAATTTCAGCAACCAGTACGCTAAAGCCAGGAATAACTCCCTCGGCAGTCAGTTCGTCCGCCGGAGCAAGAAACCCTCGGAGGGTGCGCCGCCTCATAGACGACCGCTAGGGCGCGAATCGGATCGAGAACCCACACCAGCCGTGCGCCGGCCGCCAAAAACTCGCCCGCCTTCCGTTCCAACTCGGCGGGCGTGTCGTTTTTGCTGCGGACCTCAACGATCAACGCATGCGCCTTCGTAAGAAATCCTTCCGGCGAATAGGAAAGCGGAAGCGACGTCGCGACGACAAAGCAGCTATCGGGGCCGACGACCCGGTCCGGCCCTTTCCGCAAGATGACGCCTGTTTCAGTAAGCGTCTTGCCGTGGCCGCGCCCGTCGCCTTGCAACTTCAATTGGTAGACGATATTCGCGTTGACCGCTCCGTGAACTCCGCCGGGCAGCGACATGACGACGAGCCTCCCATCCTCGAGCTCATATTTCACAGGGCCGGACGGAAGCTCGTCCGGCATGGCGGCCAAGTCTGCTGCCGTAAGCAATCGCGGCACAGACGCAAATTCGGCAAAATCCGAAGCAAGCGTGGCAGTTGACATACTGACTAAGTCTAGTCGCAAACGCAAGTTACGTCAATCGTGAGACCTGCAATGCGTTACCACGCCCACGCCCGCCCCAACGCCTTCGCTTGCAGCCCAGTCAACTCGCGCATCCCGCCCTTCGCCAGATCAAGCATCGCGTAAAGCTCCTTCTCGCTGAACGTTGCCTCTTCGCCGGTGCCTTGCAATTCGACGAATCTGCCGGAGCCGGTCATCACAACGTTCATATCTACCTCGGCCGCCACATCCTCCTCGTAGCAAAGATCAAGGAGCGGCTTGCCGGCCACGATGCCGACGCTCACCGCGGCAATGCTGTCGCGAAGTGGCCGCGCCCGGGCGGCAGGTCCTTGGCCACGGCCTGCAAGGCATCGACCAACGCGATGAATCCGCCCGTGATGCTCAGCGTCCGTGTTCCGCCATCGGCCTCCAACACGTCGCAGTCGACGGTCACCGTCCGCTCACCGATCGCGCCAAGGTCAATGATCGCGCGCAGGCTGCGGCCGATTAGCCGCTGGATTTCCGTCGTGCGGCCGTCCATGTTCTCGCCCCGCTCGCGACGCTTGCGCGGGCTCGTGCTGCCGGGCAACATGCTGTATTCGGCCGTCAACCAACCGCGGCCCTTTCCCTTCATCCAGCCAGGCACTTCGGGTTCGACCGCCGCCGTGCAGAGCACCGTCGTGCGGCTGGCTTGGATCAAGATGCTGCCCGGCGCCGAGCGCGTATAGCGGCGTTTGACCTTGATCGGACGGAGTTCGTTAGGTTGGCGGTTGTCAGGTCGCATGGGCCAGGTTCACTCCGTAATCCCCAGTCCCGTCGCCCGCCCCGCATCTCCCCCGCCCACGGCTTGCGTCGCCAGCAGCCACGCGAGGATTCCTTTCTGCACGTGCATTCGATTGCCGGCTTGCTGCACGACGACGCTTTGCGGGCCGTCGATCACCTCGTCGGTCACTTCCTCGCCGCGCCGCGCGGGCAGGCAGTGCATGAAAAACGCGCCTTTCTGGGCCTGGGCCATCAGCGCGGCATTGACCTGGTACGGAGCGAACGCGTCACGGCGCGCCTCGCGCTCGGCCTCCTGGCCCATGCTCGCCCAGACGTCGGTGTAGATCGCCACGGCGTCGCATACGGCCTCGATCGGATCGTCGGTAACCGTCAAGTCCAGTTCGGGCGCACGCATGCGAATCCAATCCAGCGACGACTCGCTGAACTGATACGCCCGCGGCGTGGCCATGATCAGCCGCATGCCCAGCTTGCCGCAGCCTATCGCGACATCGCGGGCAACGTTGTTTGCGTCGCCGATCCAGGCCAGGGTGCGTCCCTTGAAGCGTCCGCCGACAAGCTCGCGGATCGTGTACAAGTCGGCCATCGCCTGGCAGGGATGGCTGAAGTCGGTCAGCCCGTTGATGACGGGACAATCGCTGTGCCTGGCCAGTTCGACGGCCGTCGCATGGCGGTTCGCGCGGACGACGATTACGTCGGCGTATTCGCCGAGCGTACGGCCGAAATCGGCGATGCTCTCGCGGCGGCCGAAGCCGGCGTCGTTGCCCAAGGAACAGCGAACTTCCGCCGAGGTGGACCATGCCGCCTCGAAACTCACCCGCGTCCGCAGCGACGGCTTCTCGAAAAGCAACGCCATCACGCGGCCGGGCAAGAGCGGCTCGCGCAGGCCCTTTCCGCACTTCGCTTTCAGGTCTTCGGTGATGGAGAAGATACGCTCGATTTCGGCGGTCGCCAGGTCGGCCAACGTCAAAAAGTGTCGCATGATGTGAGATTACCTCGGACTTCCCGCAACCTGCGCCTTGATGACTTCGGCCAAGATATCGCAGCCCTCGTGGGCCTGGTCTTCGCTGAGGTTCATCGCGGGCAAGCAGCCGCATTACGCGTGCCGTGCGTGCAGTTGATGAGCAGCCTGCGCTCCATGCACGCCCGCACCGTGTCCGTGCCGTCGATCGCCAACTCGATGCCGATCATCGCCCCGCGAACGCGGACCTCGCGGACCAGATCGCACTGCTGCTGCAACTCGGTCAGCCGCTGCTCAAAAATCTCGCCCAAGCGGCGGGCCGAGTCCAATAGGTTCTGGCTCTCGATCATTTCGATGGCGGCGAGTCCGGCACGGGCGGCGATCGGATTGCCGCCGAACGTGGCCGCGTGCATGCCGGGTCGCAAGATCGGCGCGATTTCCGTCGTGGCAAGCATCGCCGCGCCGGCAATTCCTCCGCACAAAGCTTTCGAAAGCGTCATAATGTCCGGCGTCACGTCGAAGGCCTGGTAGGCGAACCAATGCCCTGTCCGCCCGAAGCCGCTCTGCACTTCGTCGAAAACCAGCAGCAGGCCGTGCTCGTCGGCCAGCTTGCGAAGCCCTGCCAGGAAGCCGTCGGGCGGGATCCGCACGCCGCCTTCGCCCTGGATCGGCTCGATCATGATCGCCGCCGTCTCGTTGTCGATCAGCCGCGCCACCGCGTCGAGATCACCGAAGGGCGCGTAGACGAAGCCGGCCATGAGCGGCCCGAGGCCCTCGTGGTACTTGGGCTGCGCCGTCGCGGTCAGCGAGCCAAGCGTACGGCCGTGAAAGCCGCCCTCGAAGGTGATGATCTTGTAGCGATGCCGGGGCATGCCGTGCAAACGGACGAGCTTGATCGCCGCCTCGTTGGCCTCGGTACCCGAGTTGCAAAAGAACGCCTGGCCGCCGAAACTCCGCTCGGAAAGTGCCTCAGCCCAGCGGCCCTGGATCTCGGTGTGCCAGGTATTGGGAACGTGGATCAGCGTGCCCAATTGGTCGCGAACCGCCTCCACAACCGGCGCCGGACAGTGACCCAACAATCCGCAGCCCCAACCGGGAAACAGGTCGAGATAGCGATTCCCTTCGGCGTCCCAAATATACGACCCTTCGCCGTGCGTCAAGGCGACCGGATAACGTGTGTAATTCGGTATGACGTACTGCTGGAACAGTTTTAGTACGCCGGCGGACGACAATGTATCGGCGCTCAAATCAGTGGCCACAAGTTTTCTCCTTTTCGTAGGGTGGTGTCAAGCGAAGCGATGACCCACCGAATTGCGGAAAATCTCGGTGGGTCTTCGCTGCGCTCGACCTCACCCTACATCGAAGACACCTTATTACAGCTTTCCGTTCCTAATAATCTCCGTGCCGATGCCCTTGCTGGTAAACACTTCCAGCAACAAGGCATGGCGAACGCGGCCGTCGATGATGTGTACCTTGCGGACCCCGCAATCGAGGATATCGAGGCAGGCCTGCACCTTGGGGATCATGCCCGATTCGATTACTCCGCTGGAAATCAGCTCGCGGGCCTCGTCGGCGGTAAGCGAGTTTATGAGCGACTCGGGATCGTTCTTATCGCGGCGGACGCCGTTGACGTCGCTGAGGTAGACCATTTTCTCGGCGCGGATCGCCTGGGCGACCGCCGTGGCCGCCGTATCGGCATTGATGTTCAGCTTCTGCCCCTTGGCGTCGACGCACATGGAAGGGATCACCGGCACGACGCCCACGTCGCAGAGCCGGCTGATGATCTCGCCGTCGGCCGACGTGACCGTGCCGACGTGGCCCAAGTCGACCGGCTCGCCATTTTCGCTCGGCAGCGTCAGCCGTTCGCCGAACAAGACATTCGTCGTGCGGAAGTTCAGCGACTGGGCCTTGCCGCCATGTTCCTGAATATCCTTGGCGAGGCCCTCGTTGATGTCGCCAGCCAGCACGCGTTCCACGATCGCCAGCGTGGCGTCGTCTGTGTAGCGCCGCCCCTGCACGAAATGCGGCTCGAGGCCGGCCGCGGCCATCGCCCGGCTTATAGCAGCCCCGCCGCCATGCACCAGTACGGGCTTCATGCCGACGGTCTCCATGAAGATGATGTCCAGCAGCAGATGGGTCATCGACCGCGAATCTTCCATCACGCTACCGCCCAGCTTGATGACCGTGATCTTGCCGCGCAACTGGCGGATCCACGTCAGGGCTTCGATCAGAATGTCGGCCTTGAATATTGCGTCTTCCAACGGTGGCTGCTCCGGACCGCTCTAGCTAGGGGCGAGCGGGCAATGCAGATTCGTAAGGGGAAAACCCAATATTTTACGCGATGTGGGGAAAGTGTCAATGCAACGGCTGAATCGACCCCAGCGCGCTACGCATCCAAGGCACCGCGTCCTCGGAATACTTGTCGCGGTACTCGATTTCGGCCGCAACCGTATATTTCTCCCCGGAAAGCACGAAAAACATGGCGGTGAGCGCCTCGCCGGCCTCGTCGGTGAAATTGATTTTCGTCCCTTTGCCGCTCGATGAGCCGAATTTCATGGCGAGCGGCCCCTTTTTTGACACGACCGCCGCCTTCCGCTTGACGTAGTCCTTCTCAGCATCGGAAACCAAGGTATTCAGCACCTTGTCGGCCGGTTCGGCGTCCAGGCGATGGCCGATGTCGGTTATCTCCAAAGTGATTCCCGGGTCTTTGACGATCCGCGCCACGCGGATGCTCTTGTTCTTTACTTGTTGGTCTTCATAGACGTTCGCCCACTCCCCATATTCCATCCGCACCGAATTCAGCCGCAGCACCTGCGTCATCGAGACTCGCACTGCCAAGGTGTACGTCGTGCCCTTCTTCAGCTTGCTTCTCGACCTTGACGGGCGGTTGCCCGCTTTCCACCTGAAAACTCTCGCCATCGATCTGCACTTCGTACGTGACGGGCGGATCCTCCGGCCCCGGTTGCGCGGCCACCAACCGCGGGACAATCAGCGCCCAGGCCGCGAAATGCGTTAACAGCGAAAGATGTGCAGCAAGACGTGTAGGGAAGGTCATCGCAAACGGTGTCGGAGGCGTGTGAGGACCTATAATACACCCTACCAAGAGCGGGTACGAAACGCAACGGAAATCCAGCCCATTGTGAAGATCGGCGACATTAATGAGACATCGTTCTTATCACATCCCGTGCCGGTTCATCTCGCTCCGGCGATCCACGGGCGACGACCAAAGTTGGTGCCTGCCGCGGACGATTTCGCCCAACGATTCGCGGCGAACGAAGCGGCTGCGGACCAGTATGCGTTTAATCGAATTCTGACGCGGCGAGCCCCACACATTTCAGCCACTCCGACGCCGCGGCGGCTTTATCCACAGCTTGACCACCGGCACGGGCTGATTACCATTGTACCAGTTGCGCGATGCGTGGATGTTTGCGAAGGGGAAGCCGGGATTCTAGCAACAAACGTTTACAGGCGTGGAAATCGCGCCGCATTCGCCCGGCATCGGCGTATGGCACGGGGAGGCGAGGGCACTCGAGAGGCAATCCAACACTTTTCAACTTCGTTAGTCCGCGACTGGGGCGGCAGACAAAACTGAAGGGAGAATTTATGGACCGTTACTTTCGTTGTGCGGCGGCGTTGGCAATAATACTTGTCGCATGGGATGCGTCTCAAAGCCGGGCGTCAAATTACTCTTGGATCGTTTCATCGGGCACTTGGAGCGCGGGCTTGAACTGGTCCTCGGCCGCTGTGCCCGGCCCCGCGGATTCCGCGTATATTGGCAACGCGGGGACCGCCACGATTGGCGCCGGAGTGACGGCCAATTGTCTACAACTCATCCTGGGTGGCGCCGCCAACGGCAGCGTGCAGCTTGGCCCCGGGGGCAGCTTGCAGGTCGGCAACAACGCCGAGTATATAGGCAACGCCGGCAACGGATTCTTTACCCAGACGGGCGGCACCAACAACGCATCCAGCTCTTACCTGTTGCTTGCAACCAACTCCAGCACAAATGGCTCCTACAGCCTCAGCGGAGGATCAATTACCACACCCACGGAATACGTGGGTTATTCCGGCAGCGGCGCCTTCACCCAAGGCGGCGGCACGAACTCCGCCTCCAATAACGTCTACGTCGGCTACAATTTCAATTCCATCGGGACTTACAGCCTCAGCGGTGGATCGCTTGTCACACCTTACGAATACTTGGGCGATGGCGGCACAGGCTTGTTCGCCCAGAGCGGTGGAACGAACTCCGTCTCCAACACCGTCTACCTCGGCTACCTCTCCGGCGGCAACGCCTCTTACAGCCTCAGCGGCAACGGATACCTCACAGCGCAAATGGAAAACGTAGGCTACGGCGGCAGCGGCTCATTCACGCAGAGCGGCGGCACAAATTCCACTGGGGGTCTAGTACTTGGCACGATGCCGCCAGCAGCGGCGTCTACAACCTCAGCGGCAGCGGATATCTAACAGCGACATACGAGTACCTTGGCTACTCAGGAAACAGCATAATCACCCAAAGCGGCGGCACGAATTCCGTCGCGACCTACTTCTATTCCGGCATCTTGCCGGGCTGCACCGGCACGTACAGCCTCAGCGGCAGCGGGTACTTTGCAGCCCAATCGGAAAACATCGGCCAGAACTCCAGCGGCATTTTCAACCAAAGCGGCGGCACCAATTTCGCGTCGTCCGCCATGAACGTCGCGGTCGCTCAGGGAGGCAGCGGTGCCTACAGCTTAAGCGGCAGCGGATACCTTACAACAAATACCGAGAACATTGGCCAATATGGCAACGGTTCGTTCACTCAAAGCGGCGGCACCAATTCGGTTTCAAACAACTTTTATTTAGGAACTAACTTGGGAAGCAGCGGTTCGTACAGCCTCAGCGGCAGCGGATACCTCGCGTCAGCCAGCGAAAATATTGGCTATTCCGGCAGCGGCGCGTTCATCCAAACCGGCGGCACGAATTCGGCGACAAACTACCTATCAGTTGGCAACGGCGGGTACGGCACATATACCCTTAGCGGCGGATCAACTGCCGCGCCCATCGACTTCGTGGGTTCTGGCGTCGGCGGCAACGCTGTATTCAACCAAAGCGGCGGTACGCATTCGATTTCCGAACTGATCGTCGCCGAGACCGGATGCACCAAGGCAAGTTACAACCTCAGCGGCGGGTCGCTCTCAGCGCCCTTCGAGTACGCCGGCTTCGGAGGCACCGGCGCGTTCAACCAAAGCGGCGGCACGAATACCGTTTCGCAATACGTGGAGCTTGGCGGCCTCACTACTGCCGACAGCGGGTCCTACGCCTTGAATGGCAATGGATACCTTGCCGCGAACGCGGAGTTCATTGGCTACGCCGGCAGCGGCACATTCACCCAAAGCGGCGGCACGAACGCTGTGACCGGCATCTATTTGATCAATGGCAGCGGACTCTATAACCTCTCTGCCGGAATGCTCACCGCGGCCACGATCACGCTCGGCGCTTCAGGAACGTTCGTACAGTCCGGCGGCTTCGTAAGCTCCGGCGTGTTACAGAACGGAGGCACATTCGACTATTCCGGCGGCCTGTTTAACGGTCAACTGGTTAACAATGGAACGGTCAACTTCGGCGCGCCGTTCTATGCGGCTGGAGGAATTGTGAACAACGCGACGGTCGTAGTCCTCGCCGGGATCACGATCGGCACCAGCAGTGGCGGCAGTACGCTTGACAACGAAGCGACCGTAACTCTCGCCGGCGGCACATTGGCCGGCGGTGTGTTTGCTGGAGACGGCGGCCCGATCGTCAACAATGGCTTGATCACTGGCTTCGGCGCGCTGACAACCGGCGTCGGCATCACGAACAACTCGCAGATCATTCAGAATGGGGGCAATCTTGCTATTTCGACGGGCGCGTCCACAATGGCAAACGCGGGTGTGATTTCGCTTCAGTCCGGTTATCAACTCCGACTCAGCAGCGGCACGCTCGCCAACTCGGGCAACATCAATCTCAATTCCTCCACCATCGCCGGCAGCGGGTTGTTGGACAACACGACCGGAGTTGTGACCGGCCCGGGCACGATCGCGGCGCCGCTCGTGAACTCGGGTGAGCTTTATGTACCGTCCGGCCCGACGACTGTAACACAACCCTTTGTGAACTCCGGAGTGGTCCTGCTTGGCGGGGTCGGCGCGAACCTTACCGGCGGATCAATTACGAACGCCGGTTCCATTCAAGGCACGGGAATCGTGGCCAGCCCGGTGTATAATACGGGCGGGATCCTGTCGAATGGCGGCGGGCTCACGCTTTCCGGACCGGTGAACAACACGGGTACGATCGCGGCGATCAACAGCACGCTCGTGCTCTCTGGCTCCGTGCAAAACAACTCCGCGGGCTTGATCCAGCCCGAAGCAGGAAGCCAAATCACGGTCTTGCTCGGACTTTCCGCCAATAGCGGCCTGATCAACCTCGTCGGTGGCACATATGACAACAACGCCCATCCCATGACGAACTTTGCGCAGATTTCCGGCAACGGAGTGTTGCGGACGGGCGGATTGACGAACCAAAGTAATTTCACGCTCTCCGGCGGCTCGTTCAACCGTCAACGGCGCGGTCACGAACGCCAGCGGCGGGACGATGCAAATCGCCTACAACGACGCGCTCTTCACCGGCGCGGTAATCAACAACGGCTACGTCAAGGCCACTTCAACAAACGTCACGTATGCCGGCGGCTTCACCAACAACGGCACTTACGTGAGCGATCCGGCCGTCAACTACTTCAGCAGTCTCGCCATCGGGCCGACGGGCCTGCTCGAAGGCGGCAACGGCGATCAGTTCAATGTCACCGGCCCGCTCTTGTCCAATTCCGGCCAGATCGACCTGGGCGGGACGAGCACGATGGTCATCGATAGCGGAGCCGGCCTCTTGGAGCAATCGGCCGACACGCTCGAAATCGGCGCCGGCGCATCACTTACCGCCGGCACGGTCTCGATCGACGGCGGTATTTTGCTGGCAGACGGCTTGGGTGGCACAATCACGGCCAACCTAGTCTATGGCAGTTCGTCGGCGAGCACCTATCAGGGCATGCTCGCCGGCGCGGGCAATTCGCTCACTCTTAATAGCCCGCTTGCGAAGTTGTTCTTGAGCGGAAGCGACAATTCCTACGCGGCCGGGACGATAGTCGCGGCCGGGACCTTGGTCGTCACAACCCCGGGCGGAATCGAAAGCGGCACCACCTTGAGCGTCGGCAACGATCTCGCCGCCTTCGGCGCGATCGTGCCCAGCGACGTCGCCGCGCAAATGCCCGCGCCCGTTCCCGAACCTGGAACTCTGGTGCTCATAATGGCGACGGGAGTGCTTCTGCTCCTCGGTCGCGGGAAACATGGGCACACTCCGCACTATTCAGGCTCCAAACTGGGGGGATAGCGCATCACCGCGAACCGGTCCGCGCGATAGATTGAGATTGAAACAGCTACGCTCGTAGTCTATTCCTCAGTCGCCCGCGGGACAGTTTTCAACCCGCCTTCTTCTTTTCGCCGGAGAGTGAGGACCGATACGGTGCTTGTCTATTTCCGATTGTAGCCCCGGACTTGTTTCCTTCTGCTGCGAACCGCGCCGACGAGAATCGCCGCGACCGACGCCAGCCATACCCCAAGGCTCACGATGTTGAACCACTTCGGGCGGTAAACCTCCGGCACCTCGGTGGCAGCGGCGAGGGCCTCATTCGTGCAGCCGCCGATTTCGAAGAGGCGTCGGAGTTGCGCGGGCGAAAGGCCGTCGAGCTGAATCAACTGTACGCTGCCGTCGGCCATCGCCACGATCAAAAGTTTCCTCGGATCGCGCTCACAGAAGAAGTCCTCGTACCGGCCGTGGTTGCTTGACGGGAAGAGCGCAGACGGATTCTGCCCGACCGATCCCAGCGTCTCCAGCGGCACATCATTCGGCTCCGCCCAGTTCAACGCGCGAACCGACGACTTCGACGAGCATGACTGTCGTGGCGGCTACCTCGCCAGATGCCGCAACCGGCTTCGACCGGTCCCAAGCCGTGTTCGGTCCGACAACGGCAAAGTAGTTGGTTTGCAAACTCCCCGATACTTGTGAACTTGGATCGCTGGGGCAGGCAAACTCCTTGAGGTGGATTGCCAATAAGGCCCTGTTCCCAGGCGCATTCCACGGGAGCGCGAGATCGAGATCCTTGTAAAGCGAATCGTACTCCATGAATGGCAGTATGAGCACGCGCCAACTTTGAAGCGGGTCGCCGTTTTTGTCAACAGTGCAAGCGGGCGGAAACCGGCCGTTCGCTTCGCGGTAATTTTGCAACGCGATACCGAGTTGATGCAACTTGTTAAGGCACGACGCGCGGTTACCTCCCTTACTTGCTTCATTGACCGCGATTGCATAAAGCACGCAGATTCCGCAAAGTGCCGCCAGTCCGAGAATCTCAAGCGCGAGGACCGACCAGAATTTGTGAAGATAGGCCGCGACTCCAACGACAATAAAGAAGACAGCGATTCCCGGCGTTCCAAAGACCGCCTTCGACGAGCCCAACACTACGAACAGCAACAGCAGCGTGCGCAGGCTGAATTGAAATCGCGAGCGCGGCGTATTGTCGGCGGGCCTTTCTGACGCGGTCATGCTCAAATGCCAATCTATCCAGCGGCATCCTTCTTTTCGCCACCCTCCTCCTGCTGCCGCTTCGAATTGCCGTTGCCGCCGGGCTTCGATCGCTGCCCCGGTTTGGCGTTAGCCCGCTTATCAGCCGGCGGCTTTTCCGGCTGCTTATTGTTGTAAACTTGATCAAACAGGTCTCTCACTCGCTCGGCGCTGATGCCCGGCCCGATATGCACGACCCGCACCTCGTATTCCGGCGCCGCCGCTTTATCGAGTTCGAGGATCATCTTGCTCACGTGATCGAAAAGAAACGCGGGCGCGGAGACGAGGAGCGAATTGGAGGTCTCGTTGACGCCGATCGAGAGCAGTCCCTTGAACCTTGGCGTCTTTTGCCCGGCCGTATCGGTGTCGCTGTTGCTGAAAAGGAAGCGCGGGCCGGAGTCGCGATTGCGATTGTTGTCGGCTAGGGCCTTGTCGTTGGAGCTGAGCAAGTCGCGGTAGACGTCCTTGACCGTGTCGGCCACCGCCTTGGCCTTGGAGAACCTCAGCCGAATCAGCTCGGTCTTGCGGACCGACTGCGAGTCGCTCGGCGGCGGCTGATCGTAGATCTGAATCAGTTCGTCGATCGTCTTGAGCTGCCGCGCATCGGCCCCGTCCACGAGGATCGTGTTCGTGTCGATATCGGATATGAACTTCAGCTTTCGCCGGTTCGACAGCCGCCGGTCGTCGCTCGAATCGTTCGGCGGGGAGTCGTCGAAAAAGAACCAAGGCATGTCTTTATCCTTCTTTTCCTTGAAGAAATCCTCCAAGTTCATCGCGACGCTCGACGCCAAGGCGTATTTCAAGTGGAATATCTGGTAAGCCTTATGCGCGACGGGCATCTCGGCCGCCAGCGATTCCAGCAGATCCAGGGCCTGCGCGTCTTGCGAGGAAACGATCAATTTGCCGTCCGGGCCGACGGTGATCTTCACCGGCGGCGGCGCGGGCCGGGCGCTGTCGCGCGGCGCGGCCGGCGGGCGCTGCTCCGGAGTCGAGTCTGCCGGTTCGCCGCTCGTATTGGCAAGTCGCAGCAACTGCCCGCGAGCGCGGCGTGCCGTCGCCATTGTCGCCTTTCGCTCCGCAAAAGGTGCGCTGCTTTCGCGGAGCGAAAGGCGACCATCTCCAGAAAGCGGCGCGTGCATCGTCGTGGGCGCGGCCTTCTCGGACTTCCCGGGCGCAAGCGGCTGCGTTGCCCGATCTCGATTCTCTTCCGTCGCCGGCGATGGCGCGGGCGTCTGCAATTCGTTCGGCGCGACCGACGGCCAAACCCGGCGAATCCGCTCGATAAAGTCCGCGTTTTCCTTGGCGTCGCCCCCTTCGATCACGCGCACGTTGGCCGCTCCGCTGCCCGCGGCGGGAATTTCGCCCAGCTTGACCAGCAGGGCCTCGACCTCGGCCAGCTCGACCGGGTTCGCCCAAAGCAAGAGGCGATTGTGCTCGACGTCGGCATCGACGCGGAATTCGCGAGTTTTGTTTTTCTCGTCCTCACGCGGCGAATCGTAGTAACTCCAGGGCGACCGCTGCTTCTCTTTTTTCGCGCCGCTGCCCAGCATGAAATCGATGGTGCCCGCGACGTAATCCGCCGCCAGCCGCCGCAGGCGGATCACCTCGAATTTGCGGTCGCTGCCGGTCAGCTTGTCTACCAGAGCCCGGATCGTCACATGGTCGGCCAGCGGGGCGTAAGCGATGATTGCTGAGTTCTTCTTGTCGACCTCCAGCCGCGTCGCCGGATCGAGGTTGCCGACGTCCATCAACGTCCTGACCACCGGTTCCGGATCAATGCCCGACAGACGGTAGACCTGCATCCGCCCCATGTTCATCAGCGACAGGCCGTTGCGATCGAGCGGAATATTGATGGCCTCGATCGCCTGGCTGATGATCGCCATTTTGTCGGGCGGGGCCTGGGCCAGGATGCTGTTGTTGTGGATGTTGACCGCCAGCGTGACCGCCGATTCCTTGGCTGGCATCCCGCCGCCGGGTTGCCCTTGCCCACCTTGGGCCTGCATCTGCTGGCGGGCCATCATCATCTGCTGCTGCTGCTGCTCAGGGTTCATGCCGCCCGGCTGACCGGGCATCCCCGGCATCTTCCCCGATTCGAGCCCCAAAAGCGTGTTCAGCAGATTGTGGACGTCCTCGGCCCGAGCATATTTCAGTTTGAACTCGCGAAAAGATTTGGGCCGGTTCGCGCGAGCCTGCTGCTGCTTCAGTACCGAGTCGATGTCGCGGAGGTTGATCACGGCGTCCATCGCCTCCAGGCGATTGGTTTCGTTCATCGCGGTCAGCTTTCCGTTGGGGCTGAGCATCGGTTTCAGCTCATTCATGGCCGTTTCGGCGGGGAACGCATCCAGCGAAAACGAGACCTTAACAAACTCGTGCGGATCGCGCTTCTCCAGATCGGCCGGCTCGACGCGCGGCACGAGGCTCGGATCGAGCTTCTTGATCTCAGCCACCGACATCGACTCGCCGTGGCACAAGAGCGTGAATCCGCGCCAAGCAGGTGCTGGTTGATCAGGTCGCGGACTTCCGGCACGGAGTAACTTCGTCGCGTCGTCAGGTTGAGCGTATCGCCGGGCAGGTCTTGCCAGTCGAGGCTCATGCTCGATATCGCGGCCAGCCACTCGAGGACCGGCTGCCACGGCTGGCCGTTGAAATTGAGGCGGACCTGGCCTGCCGCGTTGGGCCGGACTTTGAACTCCTCGCGATTCGCCGGCGCAGCGGATGCGGCGGAGCGATGGATCGTCGGGACCGTTTCTTTCCCCTTGGTGTCGTCCGGCTTGCCAGATGGCTGGCCGGACGGTTGGCCGAGTGATCCCGATTTGCCCGGCCCCTCGCCGGCCTTTTCGTGCGCCGCGCGCATGGCGGCCATGACCTCCGGGGACATCGCCCCGCCCTGGGCTGCTGCTTTGAGATCCAGAACTTGGATCTCGCCAACGGCCGACGGCGCGGGAGCGCTTTGAACTGCCGGCGCGGCGGAATAACCCTGCGCGACAGCAGACGGCCCGAACTCAAGCACCAGGAATGGCGAACAAATCACCCCAGCAATCAGAATCCAGCGCGTGACCGACATGATCTGCCTCCCTTGGACCCTAGTTTCCAAGTTTCGGTAATGCCGAACCGTCCCGTGTCTTACTCCACGACCAGTTTGCTTATTATCGCAGGACGAAGAGCCGCTGTCCAGCATCCGGACAAGGGCAGTTCGTCACCATAAGTTCGTTCGGTTGGGGGCACGTCCATGAGCTTGCAAGGGGAGTGTAAACTGGGCAAAACACGCCCTTCGCAGTTAGCTCAGGACGTGCCACCCTTGGCGGCATCAGGACGCTGGAAACCCTTTCGTAACGCCTGTCGATCCTTCCTTGATCGGCTTTGGCCGCCCTTCGGGGATTTCCACGCCGCCGCGCAGGTTGTCGCCCAGGCGGAGTTGGCGGCGGCAGCGGTCCAACTCGACGATGACATCCCCTTCACCGCGTATCGTTTGCACCATGCACTTCCGGCCGCCCACGTCAAAGCTCTCGCCGCTTTCGAGCGCCGAACGCTTGCCCGCGCCGCGGTCCTCGATCCACACCTGCCATGAACCATCAACTTGCGTGAAGCCGGTCACCAAGGCCGATGCGGCCGGGTCATTGCCGGCATCTTTTTGCGCGGGCAGAGCGGGCCGGACAAACGCGGCAAACAGGTTCCGCGCAACGATCGGATCGCGATAGTCGGCGAGCTTCGCAAGCTTCAACGAGTGCCCGGCATCCGGCGGAAGCTTGTCTTTCGATTCGGCCGCGACTAGCGAGAGGGCGTCGATTGAAATATCGACATCCAGCTCGCCCGGCGTCGCGCTCGGCCGGATGTTCATCTTGCGGATCTGATGGAAATAGCCTGCGGAGTAGAAATCGTACATGAACTGGATCAGGTTGCCCAACTTGGTCGTGCAGTTCAGCGCGAATGTGATCCGCGTACTCTGGTCGCGGCGTCCACCGGCGTCGTTCGCGAATATCCTTACGTCGTGAAAGTTCGCCCGCCCCGCGACGCCCTGCAGCCAGTTCTGGTAGAGCGATCGCGCGAGCACCGCGTCCGGCGGCAGGGCGCACCGCCGCCACTGGGCAAGGCGAGCCTGCTCGCCGACCGCATCTTGAAGCAGCTTCTGCTTGTTCGCGATTTGCCCGGTCAGCTTGGCCTGCTCGTCGAGCAGCTCCGTGTCAGTTCGCCCGTCGCCGGTGAGGAGAAAGAAGCATGACACGGCCAAAGCGACAATCCCAAGAGCCGCGCCCGCCAGGATTTTCTCGCGTCGCTGGAGCTTCATGGCTTCTCGCTCCTTTCCGCCAGGACCGAGGCCTCGAAGTAACAGGAATAGGGCGCGGTGGCGGCGCGGTCGTCTCCGCTGGTCTTTTGGCTCATTTTGTAGCCGCGGGCGCGGACGCTCTCGGCCAGCCGCGACAGGTCGTCGTGCCGCGCGACCCAGCCATGCAGGCCAATCTCTCCGCCGCGCTGGCCGGTACTTACCGTCGCCTCTCCCAGCATCGCATCTTCTGCCGGCGGAAAACATTGGTTCAGCGCGTAGAATTGATCGAGCCAGTTGACGTCTTCGTCCGCCCAACGAATGATCTCGGCCACTTTCGCATGGGCCCGTTTGGCGTCCTGGAGAGCATTGTCCAAGTCCTTGGATTGCAGCGTCAACTGCTCGACGCGGCTGGCCAGAAGATAATGCCCCACGCGGGCATAGATGAGCCAACCGAGCAGCAAAACAGCCGCGGCAGCCCCGGCAAGAAGCCACTTTTTCGCGGGTCGGGCTTTTCCGCGCGGCGGCGGGGATGGAGGAAATCGACCGCGTGCTCCGACGGCCGCAACTCGGCGAGCGACATGCCCAACAGCGCCGCAAAGCGGCCCGCGTTCTCCGGCGGCGATTCGGCCAGCCCGCGGCCGAGCTGCACGCTTTGAAACGGATCGAACAATTCGACGTGGATCCCCAGTTCAGTCTCGATCGCGCGGGCCAGCTCGCGATGCATCGGGTCCGTGCCGCAGAACACGATTGATTCGATTCGGCGGCCGGCCAATTGGTTCGGCACCGCGGCCATAGTCAAGCGGATTGCGGAAAGCAGGGCCTGCGCGAGCGGCACATCGCCGCCGATCCGAGCCGTGTGCAAGAAGACGACCGTGCCGTCTACCACGGCCGTAAGCTCGGCCTCCGTGACCAACAGGTTGACCAGAAGCGCGAGGCGGCCGCGCGGACTTGCTCGCTCGCCCTTCAGCAAAAGCGCCGCTTCACATGGCCGCAGTAGCATCCGGCGCATTTTTAGCCCTGCGTGGTCGCAGACGGCTTTGCATTGCTCGAACGCGGCCGGTCCGATGGCGGTGGCCAGCAACGTGCGCGGAGTTTCGGCCGAACCCTCGATCGGCAGATAGTCGAGCTGCCACCGATCGTCGAACTCGTTAAACTCGCGCATGGCCTGGAAGCGGACGAGATCGGGCAGATCGTCCTCCACAGCAGGCGGCAACTGCAACTGCCGCAGTTCGATGCTGCTTCGCCCAACCGCCACAACGCCATCCGGCCGCCCTAGCCCGCGGGCATCCAGCTCGCCGGCAATCCGCCGGCCGATTTGTTCGGCCAGGCCAACCGCTGGCGCGTCAAGATGCAAGGCAAAGGAAAACGCCTGCTCGATCACCACCTGGCGACCCCGCCCGGAGGCAACCATTACGCGGACTTCGCGCGAATCCCACTCCAAGCCAATGAGTTGGGGCATGATGACGCCTTTTTGTTCCGCCGACAACCTCGTCGTACCGCTCTTAGGATAACACCCGCGACAAGTGTTTTGAAGCCTCTGGCGCTGGAGTCCCGCCTTTAGGCGGATTTCCTGCTAAAGCCGGGACTCCAACTGGCCCTTGAAGTCGGTATTCAAATAGATTCTAATCATTACCCGCGTGTGAGGGGGGATTTTACTGGGCAGCCATCGAGTTGGAAGTATGGACGACCTGAAGATTTTCACCGGACGTGCCCACCCCGAACTGGCGAAGAAGGTCTGCGACTACCTCGGCCTGCCCGTCGGCAAAGCCCTCGTCGGCAATTTCCCGGACGGCGAAATTTCCTGCAAAATCGACGAGGACATCCGCGGCCGCGACGTGTTCATCGTGCAGCCGACCTGCCCGCCGGTCAATGACAATCTGATGGAGCTGCTCGTCATGGTCGATAGCTGCAAGCGGGCCAGCGCCGATCGGATCACGGCGGTCATGCCCTACTTCGGCTACGCCCGGCAGGACCGCAAAGACGAAGGCCGCGTGCCGATCACGGCCAAGCTGGTGGCCAACATGATCACCCGCGCGGGCACCAGCCGCGTGCTGGCAATGGACCTGCACGCCGCCCAGATTCAGGGCTTCTTCGATATTCCGGTGGACCATCTCTATGCCGCGCCGGTGATCGACGAGCATATCAAGGCCATGAACTTTAATGAGGACGAACTGGTCGTCGTCAGCCCCGATGAAGGAAGCATCAAACGGGCGTTGGCCCACATGGGCCGCCTGGGCGGAAGTCTGGCGATCATCGACAAGCGCCGCAGCAGCGCGGAAAAAACAAAGCAGGCCAACGTCATCGGCAGCCAGATCGAAGGCAAGGTCGCCCTGATTTTCGACGACATGATCAGCACCGCCGGCTCGATCTGCGGAGCGGCCGCGGTCATGCGCAGCGCCGGTGCGAGAAAGATTTACCTCGCGGCTACTCACGGCCTCCTCGTCGGCGGGGCCATCGAGCGGCTTCAGAAGGCCCCTGTTCGACGGCATCTTTCTCACCGACACGATCCCGCTGAACGACGACAAGCGGCTGCCTAATCTAACCGTTGTATCGGTCGCCCCCCTCTTGGGTGAGGCAATCAAGCGCATCCATCGGAATGAGTCCGTGAGTAGGTTGTTCGGGTGAGTGCCCCCAGGGCTTTAGTGCATCTCGGCAACTCAAATTGCACCTCGCGACAATTGCGTCTGCTGCCGCACATAGAACGACTTGTCGCTATAGGTCGATTTTTTCTGGCTGATGTGTCTCGCCGCAATACCCTTGCATTGTGAAGCGAATGTCTGTTGCCATTCTGGGTGGCACGCCATAACATTCTTGGCACTTCCACCTGAAAGGAAAATGGCATGGCCGACGCTTTCATTCGCCCCAAGCATGATTCGATATGCAATCACGCTGCATATCGCACATGCTGCACCCGTATTAACACGGCCCCCGCGGTCCGAAGTCACTTGATTACGATCTTGATGCTGATCGCGACATGCTTTGCTTGGACCGGCCACGCAACAGCGGCCGCGCTCTATTGGAGCGGCAGCAACACCTGGGACAACGGCAGCGTCACTGACTGGGGCACGTCGAGCGCCGGTCCATATAACGTCTCCGCTTGGGTCGGCGGAAGCGACGCGCACTTTCTCGGAACGCCGGGCGCCGTCTCGGTCTCCGGCAGCATCGCTTCCGTGCAGTCAATTAGTTTCGACGCGGGCGGTTACACGCTCAGCAACGGCAGCGTCAATTTGACCGCCAGCGGCGGGTCGATCAATGTCGTTGCCGGCGGCGGCGCGACGATCAATTCCGTCGTGACGGGCACCGTCGGACTTACGCTTGCCGGCGGCGGAGCGCTGACACTCGGCGCCGCCAATACCTACAGCGGCACGACGACGCTTACCGCCGGAACGCTCACGCTCCACGGAACCACTGCCTCGCCCACCTTCTCAATCGCATCCGGCGCGGTCTTGGAACTCAACGGCGCGATCAGTAATCCGGCCAACACGGTATTCTCCGGCGGCGGGACGCTTCGCAAGACGGGCGCGGGGCAGGTGGTCTGGGGCGCGTCGGCGGCCACGTTTCAACTCGCGGCCGGCTCGCTCATCGACGTGCAGAGCGGCACATTCGTCGGCGGCTCCAGCGCGAACGAAGTTTGGACCAATAACCTTTCGGGGCTCAACGTCGCCGCGGGCGCGACATTCAATGGCGTCGAGGCCAATGTGATTGTCGATGCCCTCACCGGGGGCGGCACGATCTCCTCCGGCTTTCTCGGGGCCGGATACGTGCAGTTCACCTACGGCGTCAACGGCGGCAGCGGAACCTTCGGCGGCGTGTTGGCTGATGGCGCCGCCTCAGGCTCCTTCGTCAAGTCAGGCAGCGGCGCGCAAACGCTAACCGGCATCAACACCTATACCGGAGCCACGTCCGTCAACGGCGGCACGCTGCAAATCGGCAACGGCGGCAGCGGGGCCTCGATCGGCAGCACTTCCAGCGTGCTCGACAATTCCGCGCTGGTCTTCAATCATGCCGACACCGTCACGTTCCTGCCGTCCATCAGCGGCAGCGGCAGCCTGACGCAAACGGGCGGCGGGAAATTGATCCTCGCCTCGTCGAATTCCTTTTCCGGCGTCACCAACATACTGGCCGGCGCGTTGCAGATATCAGATGCCAACTCCTTACAGAACAGTACCGTAAACCAGCAAACCGACAGCGGCTTGGAGTTCGGCCCAGCTATCGGTTTGTTCGTTGTGGGCGGGCTGAGCGGAGCAAATAATTTGGTCCTGTCCGACAGGCTTGGCAACCCGATCGTGCTGACCGTCGGCGGTAACAACGCGAGCACCACCTTCGCAGGCACGATCAACGGCAACGGCAACTTAGACAAAGTCGGCACGGGCTCGCTGACGCTGTCCGGTGTGAGCATGTTCGGACTCGGCCTGGTTTCGGTTGACGGCGGCACGATAAGCTTGCCCTCGGGTCGCTTGTCGCCGCCGTCTCTGTACGTCGGCAATTCCAATGCGGGCAGTTTCGCGCAATCCGGCGGCACGGTTTCGCCCGCCGGTTACCTTTACGTCGGCTATAATACAGGTGCCCAAGGGTCGTACGTATTTAGCGGCACCGGCCTGCTTACGGCCACGTCGGAATACATTGGCTACAACGGAACCGGCAGCTTTACGCAGTCGGGCGGCACGAACGTCGTTGCGATCGGCAGTGGGCTGTCGGTCGGATACGATGCCGGCGGTAGCGGATCCTATAACCTTAGCGGCGGCAGCCTTGTCTGCGGAGGCTTCTTGGCGGTCGGTCTTAACGGCACCGGTGTTTTTACGCAATCGGGCGGAACGCTGACGACTTCCCAGTTCTATATCGGATTTGAATCCTCCGCCGCTGGATCGACCTACTCCTTGAGCGGCGGCAGCCTCTATTGCGGGCAGCCGGAGTACGTCGGTTACGCGGGAAGCGCAAGCTTCGTGCAGTCCGGAGGGACTAACACCATTGCCGGCAGTTTGACGATTGGCTTGGGCGCGGGCGTCGCCGGAAACTACAATCTCAGTGGCGGCTTGCTCGATCTCAAGGGATTGGCGGCAGGCAGCGGCTCGGCCGTATTCGACTTCAGCGGCGGCACACTCCAGGCACTCTCGTCCTTTTCCACAAGCGTGCCGATCGCACTCGGCGCGGCAGGGACAAGTGTTTTCGATACGGGCGGCAACACGTTGACGCTCTCCGCCCCGCTCAGCGGCGGGAACGGCGTGACCAAGACCGGCGCCGGACTGCTCGTCCTTGCCGCCACCGGCAGCTATACCGGCGGCACCACGGTCAGCGCCGGCACGCTGCAGTTGCTTGCCGACAAGTCTTCGCCATCGTTTACTGTCGCAAGCTCCGCGACGCTGCTCCTCTCGTCCGGCACGTTCAATTTGAACAATCGCTATGTCCAGGCCCTGTCGGGAGGCAGTGCGGTGTACAAGAACTCCACGATTATCGGCGGATTTCTCCGTGGGCCGGGAAGTCACGTCTTGTCCGTCGGCGCGACCAACAGCCTGAACTACACGACGCTGAACATTGGTTCCGCGCTTTCAGCAGCAAGGCCCCGCCGTCTTCACCGAGGTTACCAACCGCGGCCAACTCACCAGCACCGCGCCCTTGACCTGGAACGCCGGTCTCAACGACGGCGGCGGGGCGTAACCATACTAAACTCAGCCACTGTCACCGAGTGGAGCAATGCGGGCATTGTCGTCGTTGGCGCTGGCGGCGCGCTCAACAATTACAATACGGACCTCACCAGCTATGGCGGCGGGCGGATTACGGTCAACTCCGGCGGAACGCTCAATGCCGACAGCCAGAATAGCGGCCAAGCCCTGGACTTACAGGACAGTTTGCTCGTGAATAACGGCAGCGTGCCGGGCACGACCAACGTCTACTACGGTGCGACGGTTCAAGGTTCCGGGACGTTTGGCCAAATCAATGTCTTCGACGGCGGCACGCTGGCCACGTCACCTAGCGCCGCGCCGATCGCCGCCGGCATCATGGTTTCCAGCGGTAGCGTCACTGGCGGAGGCGCCGTCGCATCGCCCGCCGTCGTCTTCAACGCCACGTTCGTCACGCCCTTGCCGACCGACGTGCTGGTGCTTTCCGGTTCGCTGACGGGTGCCGGGCCGATTACCAAGTCGGGTCCCGGCGAATTGATTCTTAGCGGCAGCAACAGTTTTGGCGGAGGCGTGGTAGTCACGGACGGCAAGTTGGATGTGGCAAGCCCGGCTGCCTTGGCCGACGGCAGCAATTTGACCATCGGCGCCGCCTCGATTTTTGACGCACCCGTGCCGCCACCCGCCGGGGCCATGCCGGTTCCGGAGCCCAGCGCAGCGGTATTGTTAGGCGCGGCTTTGTGTCTTGCCGCCGTGGGTAAGTCTGCACTAAGATGTCCTTTATGGAAGGCGAGAACTATCTAATCACTGCTTTCTGGCGTTTGCTGATGAGTGCCGGATTTACGGCAAGTTTTGTAGCCGCGGCCGCGTATCTGCTCGTTCCCCAGCCGCCACTGGCCATCCTCGTTGGAGGCGTAATCGGCCTCCCTACGGGTATTTCCACAAGTTCGGCAAAGACGACATTTCGCGCGATGGCGCGGGCAGCCGGAAGATGGGCGGCGATTCTTGGAATCCTCGTGGCCATCGTCGCTTTCAAAAGCGTAACGCTTGATCCGACCCTCTTGGCGTTCCTAATGACCGTCACGTCCATCGCCGCTTTAAGTGCGGGCTGCTCGCAGTTATTCTGCCGTGCGGTCGCGCCGGAAATCGGCCAAGCTCGCCGGTTCCAGTTTTCCTTGGCCGAAGCCTTGGCACTTTCGATGCTATTTGCGATCTGCTTGGGCAGCGCTATCTGGTGGAAGAAACAGGCTCCCGAACTAGTTCAAATACTTGCCGATCCCATAATTGACATTGCGTCTCCACCACGCTAATAACCTAGCTGTTTAGGGGTAGCCCGTTCCCGTGGCCCCGTTTCCGCGGGCTGCGTCGGGGGTCGGGCCGGCGTCTTCGCCCCCCCACGTTTCGGTCGCAGATTCTGTGCGTTTGGCACACCAGTTGCTGTCTTTTGTGTACACGTGTTTACATACATGAAATGGCAGGCAGGCGTCAGGCCGGGCAACGAGATGTGCCCCAACCCCTTCCTGCGGAGGGTCGCTCGGTGGCCTCGCGTCACTTCACTGTAAGCTGTTGTTTGCTATCGACTTACGGCGACGCCCGGCGATGCGCCCCAGCCGGCGATTTTCGCTGGGGCGGGGCGCATCGCGGTAAATGGCCGCTGCCAGCGAGCTGCGCCGACTGCCACAATGGCAGCCGAATAGGTTTAAGACCCCGCCTCGCTTGCCGAGGTAGTGAATCAGATTGATTGGCTAAAAACGCCGGACTACGAATAGTTTTCGGTGGTGCGTCGGTGTTAGCTTTCCAATCTGCTTCGCCGACCGACGCGAGCTCGGTGGGGTTGTAATGCCCTCGTTGGCCATCGCCGTCGGGCCGGAACTCCCGACGATGCACGACTCATCGGCGAAGCACCACATTTACCCAAAGTAACAAACGAACCGCAAATGCATAAACCTGGTGATGGCACCAGTTTACAGCTAGCACCATACCAAGCACCAGCGCCGCGAATTCGCGTCGGCGGTGCCTGGCGCGGTCCTCGGCGCCAAGCGGGCGGTGGAAAAAATACTTTCCGCGGACAATTCGCGACGGAATACGCCGACATCCGCCCCACGCACCACGTGCCAAAAAACATCCGCGGCGGCGTTTTCGGGAGCCGGGTGCGTGGCGATGTCGCAGCTCAAAGCTCATGGCTCGTCGCTCCCTGCCCCATTCCGCTCCGTGCTCGCTGCGCCCGCTCAAGCCGGACCGGTCAGTCCTACTGCACCACCAGCCCCCAATTAGTACGGGTTTTGCCGATTCCGATCGGTCGTCGTAAACATCTTCCATATAAAGACTTAGATGCAATAAACCGGTGCCGCACCACCGCACCGAGAACTAAGGGGCGGTGCAATAAGCCATGTGTTAAATCCGCCTTTTGGACCTCAATGAGAATCTTGCCAGCCCGGCCTTGATTTTATTGCGTAATACGAGAAAATGATTGGTTTCCCATTTGGCCGCCCACGCGGTGCCAAATTGGGGAAGAAGGATCGAAATACATCGAGGATTCCCATGCCGGACCAGATTCCAACCATCGCCCGTGAAAAAGGCGGCAAGCACTCCAATCGGCGGCTTGCGCTATTCGGGCCAGACGCCGGCCGTGTTGTACGGACACGGCGAGCAGAACGTCTGTTTGTCGGTGCCTTCGGACCTGTTGGCGGCGTCGCTGCGGCACGGTGGACGGCTTGTCGGATTGACGGGCGCGGTCAACGAATCGGCCTTTATCCGCGACTTGCAATGGGACACCTACGGCAAGCACGTGCTGCACGTCGACTTCACCCGCATCAACGTCGATGAACTCGTCAAAGTCCATCTCACGGTTGAACTCCGCGGCTTGGCGCCGGGCTTGAAGGAGGGCGGCGTGGTCGATCACTTGATCCACGAGGTGCATATCGAATGTCCGGCCGGTTCGATTCCCGAGAAACTGTACGTCAGCGTTAACAACTTGAAATTGAACGACGAGATCAAGATCGCCCAGCTCGAGTTGCCGCCGAACTCCAAGATCTTCGGCGATCCGGAGGCGATCGTGGTGCATTGCATTATCCCGGTTGAGAGGCCGGAAGAGGAAGGCGGAGAAGCCGTAGCCGAACCCGAGGTCATTGGCGCCAAGAAGGAAGAGGAGGCCGAAGAGGAGTAGTCGCGGAAGTGCCTGTTGCCATGTCATGGAGTGCCCCGCATGAAACTTGTGGTTGGGTTGGGCAATCCGGGACGGCGCTACGAAGGAACCCGGCACAACGTCGGTTTCATCGTCGCCCGCGAGTTGGCCAAAAAGCATGGCACGGGCCCGCATGGAATTGGCACGGTGAAGACCCGCTTCCAAGGCGAAACGGTTGACGCCGAGATTGCCGGCGAGAAGGTCCTGCTGCTCACGCCGTCAACGTATATGAACGAAAGCGGGGCCGCCGTACTGGCCGCGCGGGATTTTTACAAGATTGCCCTGGATGAGATCTTGGTAGTATGCGACGACCTCAACTTGCCCCTGGCCAAGCTGCGGTTGCGGGCGACGGGATCAGCCGGGGGACAGAAAGGGCTCGAGGACATCATTCGCCGTTTGGGCAGCGCGGAGTTCGCCCGGCTGCGAATCGGCATCGGTTCACCGCCGGCGGGTTGGAACTGGCCCGATTTCGTCCTCAGCAAGTTCAAGAAAGAAGAACTGCCCGAAATGGAACTGGCCGTTGCCAGGGCCTGCGAGGCGGTTGGGGTCTGGTCCCGCGAAGGGATCCAGGCCTGCATGAATCGATACAACGGTTAATTGGAGGAGTGTAGTTTTGGTCAAAAATGTTTACGAAGCGATGTTCTGTTTCGACTCGACCAAGTTCGGCCGCGACCCGGACGGCATCTCGGGCGAGATTGTCGGCTTCATCGAGAAGGCCGGCGGCGAGATCCTCGTCAGCCGCCTTTGGGAAGAGCGGCGTCTTGCCTATTCCATCAAGGGCCAGCGCAAGGGCACTTACTGGTTGATTTATACCAGGTTGGACGCAAGTCAAATTGCCGGGCTGCGCCGCCAGTTCGAGATCACGGAGTCGATCCTGCGGTTCCTGCTGCTGAAGATCGAACCGCGGATTGTTGACGCCTTGGTCGCGCATGCCCAGACGGCGCCGGTGCCTGCGGTGACGCCGGTCGAGGAAGCTCCGGTCGCGGTCGCGGCAGTCGTGGCGATCGATGAGGACGAGGCTGACGCGGAAGACGAAGTTTAATCGCGGGAGACTCCAATTGTGGCAAGCTATAATCGCGTGATCCTCGTAGGCAACCTCACTCGAGACCCCGAGTTGCGCTATATTCAGTCGGGCACGGCCGTGACCGACGTTGGACTGGCGGTGAACGATCGCCGCAAGACCGCGACAGGCGAGTGGGTCGAGGAAGTGACCTTTGTCGATATAACGGTGTGGGGACGACAGGCGGAAACCGTTTGCGAATATCTGACCAAAGGTTCGTCCGCGCTGTTCGAAGGCCGTCTGAAGCTTGATAGTTGGGAGAAGGACGGCCAAAAGCACTCGAAGCTCAAAGTCATTTGCGAACGAATGCAGTTGCTCGGCGGCCGCGGCGGACAGGGCGGTAGTGACGGTGGCGGCGATCGGCCGCGCGGCGGCGCGCGTCCTGCCCAGCGCTCAAGCGGTGCTTCACAATACAATCAATCCGGCCCGCCCGACTACGTCGATGACATGCCACCGCCCGAGATGTCCGGCGGCGGTGGCGGCGGAAGCGGCGGCGACGACATACCTTTTTAGAGAACGAGAACAAACGTCGCCTTTCGCTCCGCGAAAGCAGCGCTGTTTTTCAGCTACTTTCGCGGAGCGAAAGGCGACAATTCGACAGTCAAGAACGGAACGAATCATGGCGAAAGCAAGTCTCAACAAAATCCGAGTCAAGCGACTGCCCAAAGCGGCCAATGGCGGCGTCGAATTGCTGCTGGTCCAGGCGGTGGACCATCTCGGCCACCAGGGCGACGTGGTGACGGTCAAGCCGGGCTACGCGCTGAATTACCTCTTGCCGCAGGGCCTTGCAACCTACGCCACCGACCATCATAAGCGGATGGTCGATAAACACCGCGCCGAGTTGGAGAAGATCGAGAAGTCCCGGCTGGCCGGCCTCCGCACCTTGGGCGACGAGTTGGGCCGCCAGAGCGTAACCATCGAAGCCAACGCCAACGACGAAGGCCACCTCTACGGCTCGGTCGGCCCGCAGGACATCGCCAACGCCCTGAAGCGCAACAAGTTTTCCATCACGCAGGACCAGGTCCGCCTGACCGGCCCGCTCAAGGAACTCGGCCTCTATACGGTCAAGATCCACCTTGCCCAGGACATCGAGGCCGAGGTCAAGGTCTGGGTCGTGCCGACGGTGAATGTGGACGAGCCGGGCAAGGGATAGTTTGCGAAAATCGGTTTAACGTTACCAATCGAACATGACGGCCGACCACTTCGAAACGATTTTGCAAGTACTTCGGCCGCGGCGGCCATTTCGTGTCTTCACCGTCGAGCTCAACGGCGGACGGCAATTAGAGGTGGATTACCACGACGCGCTTCGAGTCCGCGATGGCATTGCCGTGTTCTTCGCGCCTGGCGGAGCGCCCATTCTGTTCGACCACGAGAGTGTCAATCGCGTAATCGATGCGCTCGCCAGCGCCGACTTATAGCGGCTGCGATTGGATCGAATGCCCGTAACAAGTATAATAAGGCGATGGTCTTGTATTTCGGCTGGAGGACGATATGACAGCGCAAGAGTTTGACGAGGTGCTGGAAAACCTGAATGATGTCGAGCCGTTCAAGGCATACACGATTGAATTCCGTGATGGCCGCCGATTGGAAGTCGATTTTCCCGTGGCGCACCGCGACGGGGCGGCGGGATACCTTGGCCCCAAAGGAGCGCCAACCCTTTTCCGGCATGACGAAGTTGAGCGGATCATTGCTGAGCCGGCCAGCGCCAGCTCGCAATAATCGCTATTCCGGCAGCGGCTGCCCCTTCGTCTCCGGCGCGAAAATCAGGGCAACGAGACCGACGAGGAAGCAGGCGCACATGGCTATGCCGGCGTAGCGGAAGGCGAGCACCGGATCGCCCAGCCGTCTAACCAAGGCTGGCTTGACCATGGCCAGCGTAAAGGGGCCTAATGCCGCCAGGTAGCGGCCGACGTTGTAGCAGAACGACGTGCCCGTGCTCCGCAGCCGCGTGGGAAACAGCTCAGGAAAGTAAATCGCGTACCCGCCGAAGACCGAAAGCTGCGCCGCGCCCATGAGGGCCACCATCCACAGGTCCCGCGGCATTTCCTTCATGCAGCCGAAGGCCAAGACGGTAGCCGCCAGCGCGGCGGTGAAGAAGATGGCAAACGTCGGCCGCCGGCCGAGCGTCTGCGTGACCCGGGCAAAGGCATACATGCCAAAGAAGGCCCCGAAGTTGAAGCAGATCAGCGTCCAAGCGGCCCACTTCAGCACCTCGCTCTTGGGAACTTTCTGCTGTGCGAGGATGATCTGCGTGAGGTCGTTGCTGAACACGCCTATACCCCACAGCCCCACCACGCCGGATGCGGCCAGCAGCAAGCCCACGATCGCATTCCGCCTCCAGCGGGCCTCGGCGAAAAGCTCCCGCAGTCCCGCCTTTTTGGCGGTCCCTGCGGCCACCGCTCGGTGCCATGCATCCGGCTCGCGCAGCCGCCGGGCGACGACGACCGCCAAGAGCGAAGGCACGATGCCCACACTGAACATCCATCGCCAATGCGTTGAAATCACACCGCTTGCCAGCAGCGCGACGAACCCCAAGGAGATGAACCCGGCTCCCATGTTGCCGACGGCGGAGAATACTTGCACCATGCCCAAAGCCGGCGTTCGCGCGCGGTCGGGCAGGCTTTCGGCCACGAGCGTACATGAGATGGGAAAGATGCCGCCCGCGCCCATGCCCGTAATAAAGCAATAGAAAATGTAGTCCCAAGGACCGACGGAAAGGCCGCATAGCCCCGTCGAGAAGCTGTAGCAGACGATCATGATCGTGAGCGTTTTCGCCCGGCCGATGCGGTCGCCGAGGACGCCGAAGATAATTCCGCCGGTTGCCCAGCCGACGAGCAGGGCGGTGGTGCTCATAGGGCCGCAGACATCGGCCTGCGCGGGCGAGTCGGTCAGGGCGTCCATCGCCGGCTTGCGGGTCAGGTTGAAAATCTGCTGGCTCAGGCAGTCGAAGCCCCAGGCCGCCGTGGCTACGACCAGCACCAGCCAATGATAGCCGTTAAGCAGGCGATACCAGGGCGCGGCGGGCAGTTCGACGGCGGGCTCGGCAGTGGCAGGATTGACCATAATAAGCGCAATCAATTAGGATGATGGAACCACGTCCGCGAAGGATTCAAGAGTCACGACCGCAGCACAAGTCAGTGAAGGAAAGCATAAGACATGACGAATCGAGTGTCCATACCCGCGGCCGTTTTCGCGTTTGCCTTCTCAGCGCTGTGCTTTTGCGACGGTACTTCGAGCTTGAAAGCCGGTGAATCGGCCTCGGCATTTACGGCCGTTTCCGGAGAGGCCCGGCGCGACATCCTCTTCACGGAGGACTGGAAGTTTCACCTGGGTGACATCGCCAAGGCGAAAGACGCGGACTTCGATGATTCCGCCTGGCGGACGCTCGATCTGCCGCACGACTGGAGCGTTGAAGGGAAGTTCGATATGAAGCTGGCCAGTTGCACAGCGTTCTTGCCGTGCGGAGTTGGCTGGTATCGCAAAGCATTCACAATCCCCGCGGCCGCCAAAGACAAGCTGATTAGCATCCGCTTCGACGGCGTTATGAACCACGCCACCGTCTGGTGCAATGGCAAGAAGGTCGGCGAGCGGCCCTATGGATACAGTTCGTTCACGTGCGACTTGACTCCGGCGATCCGCTTCGACGAAAAGAATGTGATTGCCGTCCGCGTGAACCATGAACAGTACGCCGACTCCCGCTGGTATGCCGGTTCGGGCATCTATCGCAATGTGTACTTGAACGTTACCGGGAAGGTGCATTTCGACGACAATGGCGTGTTCATTACCACGCCGAACGTTACACCCAATTCGGCCGAAGTTGACGTTCGCGTTATTGTGAATAATGATGGGCCTGTTGCCAGCGAGATTATGTTGCTTGCGTCAGGTTCAGGGAGTCGCGAAAGCGTTTGCGAACTAAGATTGAATCCGTGCCAGCGAGGACGCAAAGGGAGGTCGTAATCTCCTTTGAAATGATCGATGCAGACCTTTGGTCGCCGGAACATCCACGGACGTACACAATTCGAACGTGGGTGGCAGAACGGAGCAATATCGGCCACACTGATCTCATTGACAAGCGCGACACCGCCTTCGGCATCCGCACGTTCGCCTTCGATCCCGCCAAGGGCTTCTCGCTCAACGGCCAGCCGATGAAGCTCAAAGGCGTCTGCCTGCATCACGACGTCGGCGCGCTCGGCGCGGCGGTGCCGATCCAAGTTTGGGAGCGGCGACTGAAAACACTCAAAGAAGCCGGCTGCAATGCCGTTCGATGCAGCCACAATCCGCCCGCGCCGGAGTTCTTCGACCTCTGCGACCGCATGGGCTTCCTCGTCATGGACGAAGCGTTCGACGAATGGACGCGCGGCAAGCACAAGTGGATCGTCGGGCACAACGTCGGCCAACCGGGCACGGACGGCTACCACAGCGACTTCGATCGCTGGGCCGACCGCGACATCGGCGACATGGTCCTCCGCGACCGTAACCACCCGTCGATCATCCTTTGGAGCATCGGCAATGAGATCGACTACCAAAACGACCCCTATCCGCCGAACTCGACCGAGTTGCCGCCCATCGCTGAGCGGCTGATCAAGGACGTGAAGTCGGTCGATACGACGCGGCCCGTCACGGCCGCGTGCGCATCGCCGACAACCAATCTCTTCAA
This sequence comes from uncultured Planctomycetia bacterium, assembly GCA_963707295.1. Lineage (GTDB taxonomy): Bacteria > Planctomycetota > Planctomycetia > Pirellulales > Thermoguttaceae > JANXQG01. The sequence goes on along the minus strand of CAVPPL010000003.1, from coordinate 30,067 downwards.
GAAGCTCTTGGACGTGGAAGGCTACAACTACATGGAGCGGCTTTACGCCGAGGACCATGCGGCGCACGCGAATCGCGTCATCTACGGCAGCGAGAACTCCCACATGCCGGCGACCTGGCGGGCGGTTGCGGACAACGACTACATCGCCGGCCTATTTCTTTGGACCGGCATCGATTATCTCGGTGAGGCGGGCATGTGGCCCGCGCACGCCTCCAACGCCGGCCTGCTGGATTTGGCAGGCTTCCCCAAAGCCCAATACTACCTCCGCAAGAGCCTCTGGACCGACGAACCAATGGTCTATCTCTCGACTGCCAGGCCGGGACGGGGGCGATTTCGGCAAGGGCCAACAGCGAGGGGCGTCTGGTGCTATACAAATTGCGACAACGTCGAGCTATTCCATGATGGCAAGTCGCTGGGCAGCAAGCCGCTTCCGGCCGAACACACGATCACATGGCCGGTCGAGTTCACGAGCGGCGTCTTAAAGGCCGTGGGCACGAAGGGCCGCCAGCAAGTCACTTATGAACTCAAGAAGGCCAACGCGGCGGCGAAACTCGTCTTGCACCCGGATGTAAACAAGCTGGCGGCGGACGGCCGCGACGTTGCGCAGATCGAGGTAGATGTGACCGGCAAAGACGGAACGCGCGTGCCGGATAACGCGAACGTCATTAGCTGCGACATCACCGGCCCCGCTCGAATTATCGGCATTGAAAACGGAAATACGTTTAGCCCAGAGGACTATGTTAAGACGTGGCGGACTGCATTTCAGGGCCGGTTGATGATCTATGTGCAGTCGCTCAAGACGCCGGGCGAGGCAAAGCTAACGGTATCGTCGACCGGCTTGGAAGGCGCCACGATGACGCTGCCGGTCCGACAGTGACGTACTCACCATATCAAGCGAGATAAGCCCGGTTGTCGCGAGATTGCTCTCCAACTCCCTTACAAACACTTCATTCAAGGCAATGACAACATGATATTGAACAAATGGAACTATCTGATCGCGTCGGTTTTTGCGTTCACTTCCGTCGCGGTCCGCGCTGACGACAAGCCGAACAAGCCGATCGTCGCCGTGGATCGTTCGTATATGGATCTGTCCGTCTCGCCTTGCAAGGATTTTTACACCTATGCCAATGGCGCGTTCGACAAGGTGTCGATCCCCGGCGAATACCCGGCCTACGGCGTGAACCAGGAAATAAACGAACGCAACTACGCGATTCTCAAGGAGATTCTGGAAAGCTCGGCGAAGACCGGCGGCCCGAAAGGATCAGTCGTCCAGCGCGTGGGCGACTTTTTTGCCTCCGGCATGGACGAGGCGACTATCGACCGCGAAGGATTGCGGCCGCTCAAGCCGTGGCTGGACCGCATCGCGGCCGTCGGCGATGCCAAGCAACTCATCGCAACCATCGCCGAGTTGCAGGCCCAGGGCTTGAACGTCGGCTTCCACTTCGACATCCAGATCGACGACAAGGACACGACCAAAATGATCGCCGGCTTCAGCCAGGGCGGCTTGGGATTGCCCGAGCGCGATTACTACTTCCGCGAGGGCAAGGAAGCCGAGGAGATCCGCGCAGCCTATGTTGCGCACATCGCGCAGATGCTCGAACTGGCCGGCGACAAACCGGCGGAGGCGAAAGCGTCGGCCGCCGCGATCATGGCCTTCGAGACCAAGCTGGCGAAGGCGTCGCGGACGCTCGTCGATCTCCGCGATCCCGAAAAGAATTACAATAAGTTCGAGCGGACTTACCTTCCGCGGATGTCGTCCGGCATCGAATTGGGACGACTATTTCGCCGCCATTTCCTTTCCAAACAGCGAAAAGAAGCTGCTCGTTCGGCAGCCGGAGAATCTTGCCGCGGTGCTCGTTACTGCTGAAGTCCGAGCCGCTTTCGGTCTGGCGCGACTATCTCCGCTGGCATCTCATCAGTGAGACGGCGGCTTTTCTCAGCAAGCCGTTTGCCGATGAGCATTTCGAGTTCTACGGCAAGAAGCTTTCCGGCGCGACGGAGCTGCGGCCGCGCTGGAAGCGGGTGATGGCGGCGGTGGACGGCAACATCGGCGAGGACCTGGGCCAGCTTTATGTGAAAAAGGCGTTCAGCCCGGCAGCCAAGGTTCGCGTGCTGGCGATGCTCGAACTCATCAAGCGAGGCGATGCGCGAGCGGATCGCGGCTTCGACCTGGATGAGCCAGGCGACCAAGGACGAGGCATACAAGAAGCTCGACACGATGCGAAGCAAGATCGGCTATCCCGACAAGTGGCGCGACTACAGCAAGCTGGACATCGCGCGGCGGCCTTACGTGCTCAACGTGTTGGCGGCCGATGCTTTCGAGTTCCGCCGCGAGATGGCCAAGCTCGGCAAGCCGGTCGATCGCAACGAATGGGAGATGACGCCGCAGACGAACAACGCCTACTACGAGCCGACGCTCAACGAGATGTGTTTTCCGGCCGGCATCCTTCAGCCGCCGTTCTTCGACGAGAAGGCGGACGACGCCAGCAACTACGGCGCGACCGGCGCCACGATGGGCCACGAGCTCACGCACGGCTTCGACGACCAGGGCCGGCTATACGATGCCCAAGGCAACCTGAAGAACTGGTGGACCGCCGAAGACGCCAAGGGTTTCGATGAGCGAGCGGAAATCGTGGCCAAGCAATACGACGGCTACGAGGTCCTGCCGGGCTTGCACATCAACGGCCACCAGACGCTGGGCGAGAACATCGCCGACGTCGGCGGACTGCGAGTGGCGTTCACGGCCTTCAAACTGGCGACGAAAGACAAAAAGTTCGTGCCAATCGACGGCTTCACGCCCGACCAGCGGTTCTTCATCGCCTTCGCCCAGAGCTGGCGGACGAACGAGCGTCCGCAGCAAGTGCGGCTGGAAGCGACGAGCGACGTACACAGCCCGATCCGCTGGCGGGTACTCGGCTCGGTGGCCAACTATCCCGAGTTCCTGAAGGCGTTCGGCTGCGGCAAGCCAGAGAAGACCTGGCCGCCGATTTGGTAGGCGGCCAGTCGAACGCTTCCGTCAGCCTATGGCTGAGCAGTCGTGGCCGTACGGATCAACTCCGCGGCCCAAGCTTGGTCCTCCGCTGAAAGCGGCGGATGACACGGCTTGTCGTAATGAACGCGGTCAATATAAGCGCCGTCCTCGAATACCCTGGCCAACGGTGATTGAAGGTCAAGCCCCACGTCCGGGTCGTCGCCAGCGAGTGGAACTGCGATCCGCGGCAGCCGATCGCGCAGCCGGCGCGGATAGAATTGGAAACGTCCGCGCTTGCCATCGGCACGGTTGACGGAAACTAGGTAGTCGTACGCGGCGCGTCGTCGGGCGACTGCCTCCGGCAACGCCAACACGTGCCGTCCGCCGCGCAAGAGGTCAATCTCTATGAGGTGTGCCGCGCTGCCACGGACTTCGCACTGCTTCTTTAGGTAGGAGCGCCGCCCCGGCCCAGGGTGTTTATTCGCCGGGCTGACAACTTCAATCACCGCAACCACTTTCTGATCGCCATGTAGATCGAGGATTTCAATGTAGGACTCATGCACTTCCAGGGCCTCGATATCAGCTACCAGCGGCTCGTCAACTTCGACAAGTGACGCGGCCCTGCCGGCGGTCAATCTCTGCGGATTGCTTTCTCGAACCCATATATCGGGCGCAACGTGCCGGTCCGGCCCCTCAATGTAGAGTCGTTGCTCGATCGCGGCCACATAGCGTCCGCGAAGCGACGGTTGCAGTTGTGCCCGCAAGTAGACGATCAGCGACTCGTGAACATCCGGCCAGAGCGGTGGGTCCTCCAGCCAAGGGTCCATTCCTGGAAAGATCATTTGTATTGCGCTGCCTCCCAAGTGATTCGTCTATTATCTCATTATAGCCAGGGAACGGCACAAATCTCCAAAAAAGCTACCACTATGCCTTTTCAATCGCCGCCTCAACGTCCCGAGGCTCAACATTTCCCACCAACTCCACATGCCCCATCCGCGTCGGCAGCACGAAACGCAGCTTGCCGTGCTCGACCTTCTTGTCATGCATCATGGTATCGAGCACCTTCTTCCGATCGAGCTTCGGCGGCTTGCTCGGCAGGCCCAGAGCGTCGATCAGGACTTGCTGCCGCGCGACGAACGCTTCATCGACTCGCCCCAGCCGCGCCGCCAGCCGCGCGGCGCACGCCATGCCCATGCTCACCGCCTCACCGTGCAGCAGCTCGCCGTAGCCGGTCAATGCCTCGAAGGCGTGAGCAAACGTATGGCCGTAGTTCAGCACCGCCCGCAGGCCGGTCTCCTCGCGCTCGTCCTTCTCGACAACGTCTGCCTTGAGGCGGCAGCTTCTCGCAATCGCACGGGCGAGCGTGGCCGGATCGCGGGCCAGCAGTTCGGCTGCGTGGGCCTCGATGTCGGCGAAGAACTCGGCGTCGAGGATCACGCCGTACTTGAGCACCTCGGCCAGGCCGGAGCGATATTCTCGCTCCGGCAGCGTCGTGAGCGTGGCTGTGTCGATGAGCACGCCCAGCGGTTGCAGGAACGCGCCGACCATGTTCTTCGCCTGCGAAAGATTGACGCCCACCTTGCCGCCCACCGAGCTATCAACTTGGGCGAGGAGCGTCGTGGGCACTTGCAGGAAGCGCAGCCCGCGGGCGAACGTGGCGGCGATGAAGCCGGCCAGGTCGCCGATCACGCCGCCGCCCACGGCCACGACGACCGTTTTGCGGTCCGCGCCGAGTTCGAGCATCCCTTCCCAAAGTCGGGCGGCCACTTCGACCGACTTGCTCTTTTCGCCCGGTTCCAGGGCGACGATGGAACAATCAATCGATTCCCGCGAGAGCGACTCGGCCACGGCCACGGCGTGCGGGTCTTCGACGTTCGTATCGGTAAAGATGACCGCCTGCGAGACCTTGCCGCGGTCTTGCAAGAAGCGTCCAATCCGCGCCAAATTGCCGGCGCCGATCTCGATCTCGTAGCTGCGCTCCGCTAGATTGACGCGGACGGTTTGTGTTAACGTCATGGCGTGCATTATAGCAACATGGAGAGGCGAATCACAACAAATACCGACAGAAAAATGCGGCTGGAAGCCGCATCTACTGCTACGCTCTCTCCCACGGAAACACGATGACTTCCTCGATCGACTTCGCACCGGCCGCCAGCATAACAAGCCGGTCGAAACCGAGCGCACATCCGACCGCCGACGGCAGCCCGTGCTCCATCGCCGCGAGCAGGCGGCTTTCCTCGGGCAGCGGCGACTTGCTATCGGCGCGGCGGAGTTCGTTCGCTCGCGAGTTGCGCCGCCGCAGTTCGTCCGCGTCCAAAAGTTCATGGTAGCCGTTGGCCAGTTCGCGGCCGTCGACGTACAGTTCGAACCGCTCCGCAACGGCGGGCGGACCGGGCACCACTTGCGCAAGTGCCGCCTGGCTGGCAGGAAAGTCAAAGAGCAGCACCGGGCGCTCAACGCCGAGATTCGCCTGAACCTTTTCCGTCAGCAGCCAATCGAGCCAGCCATCACGGTCTTCGCGCGAAAGGCTTTCCGGCGGCGAGCCGCATTGCCGAGCGCGGCCCATCAGCGCTTGGATAGGTGCTTCGTGCGGATTCATGCCGACGTACCGCCTGAAGGCCGCCTCATATGTAAGCCATTCCGCCGGTCCTCGGCCCAAGAGCGCCTCGCACAGGTCGCTAACGAACGTCAGCCCGGCCGCCAGTTCATCGCCCGTACGATACCATTCGACGAGCGTGAACTCCGGATTGTGCAGCGGCCCTCGTTCGTCCTGGCGGAAGACGCGGCTGACCTGGTAGATCGCCTCCGCGCCGGCCGCCAGCAGGCGTTTCATGCCAAACTCGGGCGAAGTTTGCAACCACATCGTCCGCTGCTCTCCGCCAATGCGAACCGTAAACGAAAACGGATCGAGGTGCCGATCGACCACCGTATCGGCCGAAAGCACGGGCGTTTCGACCTCCAAGAAGCCACGTTCGTGAAAAAACTCCCTCAGCCGCCTCAACAAGCCTGCCCGCAGGCGTAGATTGTGCAACGGCGCTGTGGGGACAAAATCTGGCGAGGGTTGAATCGTCATAAGTTCTTACAGCTTAACGCTTTTTTTATGCATGAGAACCGTGTTTGCCCACGAAGCGCGGTGCTCAATCGCCACTGCAAACGGTTTTAGTGCAGACGCAATATCGCGCCATTTTTGAAATGTTCCATGTCGAAAACTGCCGTTTTCTGCAACCTTCGAAACAGAGATCCGTGTGCCATTCGAATGTTCTGGACAGAACTTGTGCGTTTGCAGGAAAGGTGCTTGACTTTCTTTGTGCAACTGCAATAATCTGAGTAATTCACGTCGTGGCGCCTTGTAATTCTCTTTTCCTGGGAGGTGTTCCGTGAGTATCGCGCACACGCCATTCGTGTCATTGGAGGTCCGCGGCCCGGTTCCGGACCAATTCACCAATATACTCAGTCCTGAGGCCCTGGCCTTTGTCGAAAAACTGGTCCGCCAGTTCGAGCCCCGGCGGCGGGACCTGTTACACCGTCGAGCGATTCGTCAAAAGGAATTCGACGCGGGCAACTTTCCCGATTTTCTGAAAAATTCCTACTCCCGCGACGAGGAATGGGCCGCCGCGCCGATTCCCGACGACCTGAAAGATCGCCGCGTCGAGATCACCGGTCCGACCGACCGCAAGATGATCATCAACGCGCTGAACTCCGGCGCGAACGTCTTCATGGCCGATTTCGAGGACGCCAACTTCGCCAACCTGGAACAACCTGATCGAGGGACAGCAGAATCTTTGCGACGCAGTCCACGGCACGATTTCGTACACCAGCCCGGAAGGCAAAGCCTATCGCGTCAACGACAATCCCGCCACGCTCATGGTTCGGCCGCGAGGCTGGCACTTGACCGAAAAACATGTGTGCCTCGACGGCAAGCCGGTGCCCGCCTCGCTGGTCGATTTCGGCCTTTTCTTCTTCCACAACGCCCGGCAATTGCTGGACCAGGGTTCGGGGCCGTATTTCTATCTTCCCAAGCTGGAAAGCCATCTGGAGGCCCGGCTCTGGAACGACGTCTTCCTCATGGCCCAGGACGAGTTGGGCATCCCGCGCGGCAGCATTCGCGCCACGGTGCTGATCGAGACGATTCCGGCCGCCTTCGAGATGGACGAAATCCTCTACGAGCTTCGCGAGCATTCGGCGGGGCTGAATTGCGGACGGTGGGACTACATCTTCAGCATCATCAAGAAGTTCCACAATCATCCCGGGTTCACCATGCCCGACCGGGCACAGGTGACGATGACCGCGCATTGCATGCGGTCCTACTCGCTGTTGGCGATCAAGACGTGCCATCGCCGCGGCATCCACGCCATCGGCGGCATGGCCGCACAGATTCCGATCAAGAACGACCCAAAGGCGAACGAAGAGGCGCTGGAAAAGGTCCGGGCCGACAAGGTCCGCGAGGCGGGCGACGGCCACGACGGCACCTGGGTCGCCCATCCCGGCCTGGTGCCGATCGCCAAGGAGGCGTTCGACGCGCACATGCCCAGGCCGCACCAGATCGACCGCCGTCGCGACGACGTACACGTGACCGCCAAGGACCTGCTGACCGTGCCGAAAGGCGAAATCACCGAGCGCGGCCTGTGCCAAAACATCGACGTGGGCATCCAGTACATGGCCGCCTGGCTGGACGGGCAACGGCTGCGTGCCAATCTACAACCTCATGGAGGACGCCGCCACCGCCGAAATCTCCCGTGCCCAGCTTTGGCAGTGGGTGCATCAGCCCAACGGCGTGCTCTGCGACGGACGCAAGGTCACGCCCGAACTGGTCCGGGCGACGTTTCAGGCGCAAACCGACAATTGAAACAGGCCGTGGGCGCGGAGCGCTTTGCCGAGCGGCAACTACGATCTGGCCCGACATTTGATTGAAGGAATCGTACTCAAGGATGATTTCACGGATTTCATGACGCTCGTCCGGATACGAGCATTTGGAGTGAGCCGCCTGGCTGACGGCGCACTTGACGGGGCCGCAATAACAAGGAGATTGGCAATGAGAGACCGCAGAGCAATAGAACTCGAACAATCGTGGAAGATCGATAACCGCTGGGCCGATGTAGCACGTCCCTATTCGGCGGACGACGTGGTGCGCCTCCGCGGGGCCGTGCAAGATCGAACACACCCTCGCCCGCCTGGGGGCGGAGCGCCTCTGGAGGCTGCTCCGCAGCGAGCCCTACATCCGCGCCCTCGGTGCCCAGACCGGCGCTCAGGCCGTGCAGATGGTGCAAGCCGGGCTGAAGGCGATCTACGTCAGCGGCTGGCAGGTGGCCGGCGACATGAACACGGCCAAGCAGACCTATCCAGACCAGAGCCTCTATCCGGTCGATAGCGTGCCGACGCTGGTGCGGCGCATCAACAATGCCTTGCAGCGCGCCGACCAGATCAGCCACAACTCGGGCATCAGCGAGCAGATGCCCTATTGGTACGCCCCGATCGTGGCCGATGCCGAGGCAGGTTTCGGCGGCGTGCTCAATGCCTTCGAGTTGATGAAGGCCATGATCGAGGCCGGCGCCGCCGCCGTGCATTTCGAGGACCAGCTTTCTTCGTCCAAGAAGTGCGGCCACATGGGCGGCAAGGTGCTGGTGCCGACCCAGGAGGCGATCTCCAAGTTGGTCGCCGCCCGATTGGCCGCCGACGTGCTGGACGTGCCGACGCTGATCGTCGCCCGCACCGATGCCCTGGCCGCCAATCTGCTTACCAGCGACGTCGACGCCGCGGACCGGCGAGTTCCTCACCGGCGAGCGGACGGTGGAAGGCTTCTTCGTCGTCCGAGACGGGCATCGAACAGGCCATCGCCCGCGGATTGGCCTATGCCCCCTACGCCGATCTGGTCTGGTGCGAGACGTCGACGCCGGACCTCGATCGAGGCCCGGCAGTTCGCCGAAGCGATCCGAGCCAGCTATCCCGACAAGCCGTTGGCCTACAACTGCTCGCCTTCGTTCAACTGGCAGCGGGCCCTGAACGATCGAGCAGATCGCCTGCTTCCAGCGGAACCTGGCGGCGATGGGCTACAAGTTCCAGTTCGTCACGCTGGCCGGATTCCACGCCCTGAACGCCGAGCATGTTCGAGCTGGCCCATGCCTATCGCGACGAGGGCATGTTGGCCTACTCGCGGCTTGCAGCAGCGGGAGTTCGAGCTGGAACGCGACCACGGCTATCGCGCCGTCAAGCACCAGTCCTTCGTGGGCGCGGGCTACTTCGACGCGGTTACGCAGGTCGTGGCCGGCGGCCACAGCTCGCTCGCCGCGCTGAACGGCTCGACGGAGCAATCGCAGTTCACCGAGAAGACGCCCGACTTCACCGAGGCGGAAATCCACCACGTCGCCGGCGAGGAGCTGGTCCGGCTCGGGCCGGGGCCGCACCTTGTACGAGAAAGGGTAGCGAATTGAGGTTGTATCATGTTCGACGAGTTTCAACAATCCGCCGCATTCGATCATTCGATTGCGCCCAGCGGAGAGGCGCGCTTGATCCGCAATCCCGACTCCGCCCGCCTCAAAGCCCTCGCCCTCGAAGAGCCGGACGTCCGCCAGACCAAGTACGGCAGCGTCTACGCCGATTCCGAGCCGATGTCGCGGCGCGGCCAAGTTCACCAAGAACAACGTCGATACCAACTTCGGCCCCGCCGAGATGAAGCTCTCGACCAGGCCCAGCGCCGCTCTGGCCAACGAGGAAATCGTCTCCATCGACGTCAAGGTGGGCGACGGCACGCGAGGGCGTCACGGCGCGGCTCGATCGTGCCGCGGCGTTTCGCGCACCTGGCCTACGCCGGGGCGAAGCTGTTCACGCCCACCGCGACCGATACCCCGACCTACCAGGTCGTGCATGTTCTTCGACGAGGGCTACGAGGCCAACAAGACCAGGCCGCTGCCGCAAAAGGACATCACCATCCGCCTGGCCCATGCCGGCGACGGCCGCATGGTCAAGTTCGTCCGCAACAGCAACTACTTCGGCGAATGGAAGAAGGGCGTTTTCGCCGGCGAGAACTATCGCGCCAAGCTCCACGGCGACGCGATCTTCCTGCACGCCGGCTGCCGCAAGGACACGCTGGAAAACCGCGAGGGAACCTACGTCACCAGCTATTCGCTCTTCGTCGCCCTCAGCGCCAACGGCAAGACGAGCACCACCTGCCGCGTGCTGGCCCGCAAGGGCCGCGAGCGGTCGTGGCTCATCCAGGACGACGGCGGCACGCTCTAGCGCGACGGCCGCTTCCGCGGCTTCGAGGCGGGCGGCCTGTTTATCAAGACCGACTGCCTCAATCCGGGCGACCAGATCGAGGCCTATTACGCCTGTCTCCGCAAGGACACCTTCCTGGAAAACGTCGCCGTCACCGAGGACGGCAGCATCGACTTCTACGACCTCTCGCGGACCAGCAACGGCCGCGCGGTCGTCGAGCGGCGCGACTTCATGCACGCGGGCAACGACATCAACGCCCGGCGGATCGACAATCTCTTCCTCATCACCCGCGGCAACATCATCCCCGCCGTGGCCAAACTGACTCACGAGCAGGCGGCCGCCTTCATGGTGCTGGGCCAGTCGATGGAGTCTTCGGCCGGCGACCCCACGCAGGCCGGGCACGATCAAGAACGAGTTCTTCTACGATCCCTTCATCGCCGGCGACCGCGCCGACCACGCCAATCTGTTCTACGACATCCTCCAGCTCGAACGCCGGCATCAACTGCTATCTGTTGAACACCGGCTGGGTGGGCGAGGGCCATTCCTACAAGGACATCACCCTGGCCGACACGATGGGCATTCTCGATTCGCTCCTCCGCGGCGGGCGGCCGAAGATGGCATCCGTCCGCAGGCCACCGGGCTGGTCGATCCCCCGCTCGCTCCGCGCCGTCGATTCGATCCTCATGCAGCCGGAAAAGCTCTTCGCCGCCGCCGACTTCGAGTCCCGCCAGCGAGCCCTCAACCGGCAGCGGGCCGAGTTCATGGACGACTACCCCGGAATCGACGAGCGGATCAAGGCCGTGTTTCAGAGCAAGGCTGCGGCCGTGGGACAGTTTGTGTGAGCGTCGAGTCAGTCGGTCGTAGAAGCGGTTTCCCGTCGCCTTTTTCTAAGCGGCAAGATGCCGCTTCTACGTTTTTGATAGGTTCCAAGACCAAATTCTACCCCCACGACGAACAAAGGCCCGAATGGAACCGCGGATGACGGAGCCGGCCGCGCACGAACCGCCTCCCGAGGATGAAAAACGACCTCTTGACGGATCCCGAGAACCTGCTATACTAATAGCACATGCAGTTTTTCTAGCAGATAAACTTGCGGGGAGACCTATCCGTGCATCGTCAAAAGAATCTCATGGACCTGGCCAAGCGGCAGCGGCAAATTGTCGAGGCCGTCTATCGCCTGGAAGAGGCCTCCGTCGCCGACGTGCTGGCCGAATTGGCTGATCCGCCCAGCTACTCGGCCGTTCGCGCCATTTTGACCAGCCTCGTGCAAAAAAGCGTTTTGGCCTATCGCCACGAGGGCAAACGCTACCTCTACCGCGGCCTGGCCCCCAAGGAGAAAATGCAGAAATCGGTGATCGGCCGCATGGTTAGCACCCTCTTCGGCGGCCGGCCCTCCGTGGCCCTGGCCGCGCTCTTGGATGTGTCGGGCGATCGGCTTACCGACGCCGAGCTGGATGAAATGCGCAAGCTGATCGACCAGTCGCGAAAGGAGAATTCCCGACATGATCTCCCACGCATGGAAATGGATCGAACGCGGAACGGACCTGCTTTGGCCCGCGTCGCTAGAAATAGTCGTTGCGGCGACCTTGCTCCTGCTGATCGCCGTCGTGATGCACTTCGGGCTGCGCCGCGCCGCCGCATCGTTGCGGCACCGGGTTTGGGCCTTAACCATGGGTGGGCTGCTAATCCTGCCGTTGCTGTGCCCGATATTGCCGAAATTGCCTCTGCCATTGAGCATTCCCATTGCCGCGAGCAGGCCGACCGCCGGCAGTCCGGCGACGTTGACGCCCGAGCGAGCGAGCGGGACCGCGATTGCTCTGCCGCTGGCGAAAACCTGGACGGACTCGGAGGTCCATCCTACGCCTTCCGCATTGCCTGTCGAGAACCCCCGACCGCGGCCGGTCCCCTGCCACAGGCGGCTTACGCATTGCCTGCGCCCGCGGTCAATCCTCGCCCGGCTGCGCCGCCCACGGCAAAAAAGTCGATCGAGAGCGGCCGGTCCCTGCTCGCGAAAACTCACTGTGCATTCGTTCTCGTCTGGGCCTTTGGCACCGTGCTCTATCTGCTGGCGATGACCCGATGGCTATGGCTGGAGCGGCGCATGGCGGAGGGCGCTGATGAGCTTGACGACCCTTCCTGGCAGACGCTCCTAGAGGAATTGAAGCTCAAGTTGGGCATCCGCCGAGCGGTGGCCCTTGGCGTCAGTCAAAGAGACCGAGGTGCCACTCGCTGTCGGCCGGCGCAGGCCGCAGATATTGCTGCCGGTAGATTGCAACCGTTGGACGGCGGAGAAATGTCGCGTGGTTCTGGCCCACGAGTTGTCGCACGTCGCGCGGCACGACGTATTCTGGCAAGTTGTGGCGCGGCTGGCTTGTGCCGTTTATTGGTTCCATCCGCTGGCATGGCTCGCCGAGCGGCGGATGCGCGTGGAGCGGGAACTGGCCTGCGACGACGCCGTCCTTCGTGCGGGCAGCCAGCCCGACCAATACGCCGCCGTGCTGCTGGACGTGGCCGCCGCCATCAGCCGACGGCCGCGCACCGCGCGGCCGGTATTGCAATGGCCTGCCGGCACCCAATCCAACGGCGAATCCGCGCGATCCTCCAGCCGGGGGCTCAACCGTTTGCCGGTCGGTCCCCGAACCGGCAAATTGCTGCTCGCCGCCGCTTTGCTTCTTGCAGTTCTAGCGGCCGGTCTGCATCCGTTTGCGCCGCCACAGGTAAAGGCCGATCCTCCGAAACAGCCGGCCGGTACTCATCTCGCTCCGCGAGATGTTGCCGGGGACGCGAAACCTGAAAAGCCCGGGCTTGCTCGATTCGGTTTCGGGTTGTCGATCAAGCAGGCAACCCGATCGCGGGCGCCAAGGTAAAGCTCTGGGGCGTGAGCCTGGATACTCTGGCCAGATTCTATCTGCCAGACGCCAGCACCGACGGCCAAGGCGTTGCAACGATAGAACTTCCGCGCGAGAAAATCAGTTTCGTCCACGCGTACGCCAGGGCCGACAAGCACGTGACCACCGGGGCGAATTGGGGGAACTACGACAAGGCCGAGGTCCACATGCCTGCCGAGTTTACCTTCACGCTCGAACCGGGCACGACCATGGGCGGGACCGTTCGCGACGAACAGGGGCGTCCGATCGCTGGCGTACAAGTTGTCATCAGCGGCGGGGAGAGCCTCCCCGGCGGAATCCGGTTCAACTCGGCCGACGACACCGTTCGCACCGATGCGCAGGGAAAGTGGACGGACCACCGCGTGCCCAAAGACTTCGGCCGATACGACTGTCCGGCAATCTCGCTGAAGCACCCCGACTACGCCAGTCCGCCCGCGTATGACCTGAAGTCGCGGCCGCTCGATCAGCTTCGAGGCGGCACCGCGGTGATGGTCATGCACAAAGGGATCGTCGTGGAAGGAGTAGTGACCGACCCGCAAGGAAAGACGGTCGCCGGGGCCGCGGTAGGGCAGTTCGAAGACCTTTCCGGAAGCGAGTATCCTCGCGCCACGACTGACCAAAAGGGCCATTATCGCCTGCCGGCGTGCGACGCGGGGGAATACACCATCGCGGCCGCGGCCAAGGGTTACGCTCCCGATTCCCAACAGGTCACTGTCGGAAATTCTCCTCTCACTGTCGGTCTACAGCTCCGTAAGGGAGAATTGATCCAGATTCGAGTCGTTGACAATAAAGGCAAGCCGCTTAAGGGCGCCACGGTCGCGACCGTTTTCGACAACGAGAATTGGTGCGCCATGATGCTTGATTATCAAACAACTTACGTGCGCGAAAAGGACCAACATTTTTTTCTCACCGACGCGGAGGGCCGATGGAGTAAATTGTGGATTTCTGACGATAAAATCCACTTCATGTTTTCCAAGCCCGGCTACGCGCAATCGGACATGAAGGTCGCTCCCGGCGGACCGGAACACATAGTAACTCTCCAGTTCGGCGGTTGGAGCCTTTCCGGCCGCGTCGTCGATCGCGACACGAAAGCGCCGATCACAAAGTTCCACGTGGTGGTAGGCAACGGAGTGTGGCGATCCCAAACGGCGGTGGAAAACGCCAAGGGCGAGTACGTCATACAGTGGGACGAAATGTCCGACCCGCGTCGCGTCCTCCGCATCGAGGCCGACGGACATTCACCGAGCGAGACGCTGAAGCTCGATTCCAAACAGTGCGCGGTCACGTTCAACGTCGAACTGTAGAAGGCAAAGGATATCAACGGTATAGTGCGCGATCCGGACGGCAAGCCCGTCGCCGGGGCGGACGTTGCGCTCGCAAGCGCAACGCGGCTACTCAATCTGCAAAATGGGCGTTCCGACGGCGGTCAAAACCCCTTGCTCGCGGGACTGATGCCGGCGGTCGATTCGCCTTCGCGCCGCAGGGCGAGCCTTACGTCCTCGTCGCGACGCACGATTTGGGATTCGGCCGCATTGATGGCGACACTAATCGCAACGAAATCACGATGCAGCCTTGGGCACGGGTCGAAGGCACAGTGTACGTTGACGGCCGGCCCGCCGCGAAAGCAGAGATAAACCTGAAGTTTGACGATGACGGCATGGAGCTTGCCCGCAATCCGTGGGGACAAATTAGCCCCGGCCGCTTTCTCTATTACGATTACCGGACGCACACGGACGATAAGGGGCATTTCGTGCTGGATCGCGTTCGCGGGGGTTCCGCGAAGATCAGCCGCATGGTCATAATCTCACAAACTGCGACCACGCGGAGTATGAAGTATGCCGACACACGGACGATCGACATAACTGCGGGAAAAACGCTGACGGTCAACCTCGGCAAACCGGATGATGAATCCAAGCCGCCCGCAGACTCACCGAGCGGCAAGGTCGGCCAGGGCCAGTCGGATCCGCGCGGCAGCGCAACGCCCGCAGCCAGTTCACCTGCTCCTCCGGTAGCCTCTCTACCGCGCCGGACGCACCTTTTCAATGACAAGTATTCGGCCGTCGCGGTGCAGACGGAGAAACACGTGAACTTTGTACTGGTTTACCGTGGCAGTCTTTCATCCGGGATGATGGATTGGTATACGGAGAAGTTGTGGGGTTTCGAGGGCAGCGTATATCTAGTGGATAAGGAGAAAACTGCGCGTAGCGAAGAAGAATGTTGACAAGCGAAAGTTCGCGGTGAAGTACACCTCCAGCGCGCCGCGAACACTGTTCCTTGATGGAAAGAAGTATGACCTGAGCCAGGGCCGCATTCTTATCCTGCGGGATGAAGGCGAACCGGTGCAAACGAACCGCACGCTGCCGTTGCGCGACGAGAAGGACCTCGTGGCCATCGGTGAATTCGCGGAGTCCTACGCGGACAAGCTGCAGCCGAAGGACAAACAGGGGCAGGATGTTGCTCACGTGAAAGGGAAAGGCGTAGTTGCCGTCCCCGGCGCGGTCAAGGGCCGCGTGGTGGACGAAAACGGGAATCCTCTTCCCGGCGCGGACGTTTGGCTTCCTGTGTGGCTCTATGGAATCGGCACGGTCCAAACGTTGCACACAAAATCGGATGCTCAAGGGCGGTTTGTAGTGGGCATTAGCGCGGCTTTGCTTGCAGAATACAGTGGTGGGATTGGGCAACAACGGTGTGCTGGGCCTACGCACCAGGTCACCAAGTTGGCACTGCGCGAGCGGAAAAGCCGAGCGGCGCATCGGACGTGACTATCCGACTCGGACTGGAAACCGACACGTCCTTTGTCGTATTGGACCCCCAGAGACAGCCTTGTGCGGGGGCATTGGTCGAACCTTATGGTATCCGGGCACCTGAAAACATCCATAACTTGCCCGACGAGCTTGTTGCTCGTGTTGCTGCCCGCACTGATGCCGACGGCCGAGTGAGGCTCCCGGCGGTCTCGCGAGAGACGCTCTACAACGTCCGAATAACCACCAAAGAATTCGGCATTCAGGTCCAGCGCGTGGAGAAGAGCAAGCCGCCGGCAATCGCCGGGAGCACGATCCACCTGAGACGTGTGGGCACGATCGAGGGGCGGTTGATCGCCGACCCGCCGGAGGCCGCCGGAAATGTGGGGCTTTTCTTCTCCACCGAAGATCGTGGGACAAAGCCAACGGAGGGCGACGCGGTCTTCCGGAAGGAGTGGCTCGCTCTCCATCCCGAGCACCGGTCAATACCGTGGCCGACGGAAGGCAAGGCCGAGGTCAAGTCCGACAAGGGCGGTCGTTTCGTCGTCCCGACACTGGCAGGAGGTGATATGGAGGTTTACGTAAACGTCAATGAGAACCAGCCCCTGCGTCCGAAACTGCCGGAGCATGTTCGGTTGGGATCGGGTGCGACGACCTTACTTGATATTTCGCTGGTTCCCACGGTCCTCGTGCGCGGGTCCGTCCGTCAGAATGAGACTGCAAAGCCGCTTCCCGGCGCACTGGTTTGCATCTCCTACGGCGTCGGACGGCAGGGGGCCAGCGCGGTTACCGATATGCAGGGCAACTACACGATCCGCGTGTTGCCAGGCCGCGTCAGATTTCAGTTGACTGCCGCGCCGCTCGGGTACGTTCAGGTGGGCGAGCACTGGAATGGCGACAGTGACGTTCCGAACGACGAAATCGACGTTCCAAAGGACGCTAAGCAGTTTGACTTACCGCCGGCGGAGCTTGCCCCGGCCAAGGATATCGAGGGGCGATTGGTCGACGAGCACGACCAGCCCGTCTCAAATGCACGAGTCGTTGTTATCGCTGAACATCGGCATTACGGCTATGGCGAATCGAACAGCGACGGCAAGTTCAGTCTGGGCGAGGTGCCCACGACAATCAATCCAAGCAAAGCGGATTACGAGTGCTATACGTCTGACGATGGATCGTGGCACAAGTGCAAAGTGCTCAAAACCAGCCCTCTAATTCTCCGTGCGCTGCCGGCAGACACGAGGAATAACTCCCCGTAATCCGGCGTCCCACGAGTCGAGGGACTCGATTCGCCTCCGAGCCAGCGCAGGCCAATTCTCATTAACCCAACCACTTGTGCGGGCACTCCACACGCGCCCGAGCAAAAGCAATCATGCCCCGGTGCTTCCGGCAGCCCCCTGGAGTTTCGCGACGAATTTGGCGTGTTCGCCCGAGGCGAGGCCCGACTGAAGCACTGCGGCCGCCTGGGCAAAATCGCCGCGCAACAGGGCGGCCGGATCGAGCCAGAGGCCGGGAAAGATCTCACTATCTCAGGGGTTTACCGCGCCCGGCGGTCCCTTGCAGCGATGGACCGGCCGACGGGAGCACGAGCTCCGCCAGCGTCGAGCGGCGAATCGACTTGACCGCCTGGATGAACTGCACGAGACTCACGGGCTTGGTCATGAAACCATCGACGTAAAGATTCTGGGCCTGCAATACGGCGCGGTGTACGGCCGACGCCGTGAGGACCAAGACGGGGATCGCTTGCAGTCTTTCGTCGCCGCGGATTTCCGACAGTACCTCGCGGCCGTCCTTTTTCGGCAGTTCCATGTCCAGAAGGACGACATCCGGCCGCGGCGCTTGCGAGAACACGCCCTCGCGATGGAGAAACGTCATGGCCTCCTCGCCGTCGCGCACGAGCGTCACGCGGCAGCGGATTTTCTCGTTCTGCAATGACTCGATCGTGACGCGCGCGTCTTCGAGATTGTCCTCGACGAGCAGGATTTCGGTCGGACGGCCAACAGACATGCGATTCATGGCGAGAGCTTTGCAGTCAACGGACACTTGCCTACTACTCCCATTGTATTCCACCGCGCCGTGCGCGGCTAGCCGGCTCAATAGCGCTGTCGCGGACGCTTTGAGAAGCCGGTGTCAAAAACATACGATAGGAAACGCTATCGTGCCGCGATCGCGATGAGCTTGGCGATAACGCGGTAGCGGTTGTAGCGATAGTAAGCGAACTGAGGCACCGTTGCCAAAAGGGAAGAATGCTCTACCTTCGTGAGGAACGCGTCACGTCTTGTGAGAAGGCAACGCATGCTGGTCCTTTCCGGCAGAAAGGACCTACGGTGGCGGAAACCGCTACAGACATCCGCGCCGCAATTCCCGTATAATACGAGTCTAAACCGCAACCCAGTCTCTGCCGCCGCTTTCCCCTAGCTCCACGCTCCAAGCTCATTGCTCCTCGCTCTCCATGCTCCACGTTCAAGTTTTTTGCTTTCTGGCTTCTTACTCGTTGGCGCTGCTGCTGGAAATTTCGCGGCTGTGGTTCCAGAGCGGCGTCCGCCGCGCGATCACGCTCGGGCTGATCGTGGCGGGTTGGATCGCCCATACGGCCTTTCTCTATAACTCGGCGGTGGAGACGACCAGCTCGCCGCTATCGAGTTATCGCGACTGGATGCTGCTGGCCGCTTGGCTGCTGGTGCTGATCTACTTCTATCTGGCGGCGTTTCATCCAACGACGCACTTCGGCATTTTTTTCCTGCCGCTGGTGCTGGGGCTGGTGGTGCCGGCCTGGTTTATGGCAAGGACCCCCTTTCCCCAGCCGGCGTCGCGGGTGCTGGCGACAACTCACGGCGTATCGATCTTGGCGGCGACGGTGACCGTGCTCTTCGGCTTCGCGGCGGGGCTGATGTACCTGTGGCAGGGCAGCGGCTGAAGCGAAAACGTCCGCCCTTGGTCGCTGTGCGGTTGCCCAGCCTGGAATGGCTGCAAACGGCCAACGCCGGGCGCTGGTCGCCTCGATGCTGCTCACAGGGCTGGCGGTGGCGTCGGGCATTGCGTTGAACTGGCTGCGGGCGCGGCAGGACGGGGTGGGGATGTCGTGGCACACGCCGGTGGTGCTGGTCACGCTCGCCATGTTCGTATGGCTGTTGCTGCACGTGATCATCGGGGCCTTTTATCGGCCGATCCGGCAGGGCGCAAGGTCGCCTATCTGACGCTCGTCAGTTTTTTGTTTCTGGTGATCGCGCTAGTGCTATTCGTGATGACGCACGGCAGCGAGTGAGGAAGAAAGTGGCGCCAATCCACTTAAACGTCTCTACGGTATGCCGGATAGACGAGTCAGCGCCAGGCCGATCAAGAGGCTCATCCACAAAAGCACACCGGCGGCGCGCATCGTAGCGAAGCCCAGCAAGCAAAGTGCGGCGCACCAGACGACGAAGACCGGTATCACCCACGCCCAGCGGTAGCGGGCGCGGAGCAGATAGCGCTGCCACGGCGGGCGTCGCGGCGACGAAGTGATAGCTCCAAGTGACTGGCGAAAACCAGAGTGTGGCTAGCGTTAGCATGACGAGCTTGGATTGGTATCCGGACGATCCCATGCAGCCAGAAGTGGCTTCTCGGCGCGGCGCGATAATGAGTGATGTCCCCTTTCTTGTTTCCGGCCGGCAGTAGTATGCGACCGCCAAGAACAACAGCGCGGAGACGACCAGGTACGCCGTGTGCAATTGGTCCGCGGTGAGATCGGCGATTTGCACGCGCTGGCGAATGCGCCCGCCGGGCGTCAATTCACGATGAACAGCGGCACCCGGCGTCAAGTCCGATGGACTATGGTCCGCGGCAACGTCCCTCACCATGACCGTGGTCCCCAGTGACGTGAGCAAGCGGCGGAGGGTGATCGCCACGGATTGGTTTGTGAGACGGTCCTCATCGACAGGGCTGTCGGTTGTCAATTGGCGGTTGGCGGTGCCTTGGGCCCCTTGCTGCCACCACGAAACGTGCTCGTGCCATGCGCCGGCCAGGCCGAAAGCGGCGAGGCTCAGCCCGATTTCCAGCGCGGCGACCGTCGCCAAGGCAAGGGTGGCGGCCTTCCATTTGCGATGAAAGAGCAGAAAACCGATACCCAGCATGGGAAGTAGCTTCAGCCAGGCGGCCGTGCCTAGAAGGATGCCGCCGCTGACCGCTCGGCCGCGGCAGGCGAGGTCGAGGCCCAATAGCATGAGCCATACCATGAGCACGTGGAAACTGCCGAGCGCCATGCCATCCAAGACCAGCGGCATCGCCAGCAAACCGGCCGCGAGCGTGGCGTGGCGACGCTCGATAGCGCTGGATGTCGTCGTGGCTCTGTCATCGACCGACTCGGAAGTCCATCCCACGAGCATCCGGCTGCAGATCGGTGCGCAAGAGTGCCAGCCAGGCCGCGCAATTCAGGCCATACCATAGAACTGCCACGACGGAGATCGGCAGGACGGAAATGGGGATCCAGGGAACATCGGCCGACGGCCAATAGCGCGAGAGCGTTGACTCGGGGTCGCGGTGCCCATGCTGAAGAATATATCGGCCTGCATCGCAAAACCCGGCGAGGTCAGGTCCGTTGTTGACCGCCCGATTGAACGCCAGCGGCAGCCCAATTACGAGCAAGATCGCCATGAGCAGCCAACCGGCTTTTTCCCACTTTGTGATGCGCGGGGCGGCTGCCGCCGCAACGGAAGCCGCTGACGTGGCGCGGCGATTCCTCGCGCCGAGCGATGGCGCGGCGGCCTGACCTACCGAAATATCGCTCATGCTTCTCGGGCACCCTGGTTGGCGGTATGGCAATCGATCAAATTCATTGTGCGCGGCGAATCATCCCCAATCCGAATGGAAAAGACAAGGCGAATTTTATTACCCCCGCGAACTGGCCGTTTGTGCCAGCTACGGCTTAGCACCATCCGCCCACCACCTCTTCCAGCGAGTCATTTGCTCATTCACAGAAACGCTCGTGCCGTCGGCGGATTGGGCCACGTCACGGCCTTTCACGCGCGACAAGCTGGCCAACGCCGCATGACTCACGGTGGCTTTCGAGTCGTCCAACAGGCGGACTAGAATCGAAAGGAATCGCTCGTCGCCCAGATCCCCCAGACCCTGGGCGAGCTGCCCGCGAATGCGAATGTCGCGCGAGTAGCTCAATCGTTGGATGGCGTCGTCGCCCGCCGGATCGTGCAGCCGCGCCAGGGCAACGGCGGCGGCCAGTTGCACGTCTTCGGCCGACGCAGCCAATTCGCTCTTGAGGGCGGCGGTATTCGACATGCGGCCCGCCGCTCCCAGTGCATGAATTGCAGCAATGACCACGGCCTGCTCCCGATCGTTCAGCAAGGGTAAGAGGAACGTCTCGTGGGCCGGATCGGGGTGCGAGGCGAGAAACTCGCATGCCTTGCGGCGGACCTCGCCGGCGTTCTGGCTCAAGGCGAGGCGTGCCATTCGCACGGCCGGCTCGCTCGTTTCGTTGTCGATCGCCTCCAACGCACGAGTCCAAACGACGGGGTCGGTTTCGGTCGTCACAAGCGCGCATAATCGAGCGGTGGCCATACGGGCTCGGCGGATGAGCTTTCGCCGCTGCGGCAAAATCCTCTGCCGCCTGCCGCCGTTGGTTGAGATCGCCGGGGACCGTCCCTGTCTTAGTATCAGCAAAAACGGGACTGTCCCCTTTGCCCATGCGTAGTCTCTCGAGCGCCGCGAACGCCGGGTTGTAACGCGGCAGCACGTCGCGGTAAACCGGCTCAGGCAGAGTCGTATCTCGATCGATCGCCAATCGTTCCAACGCGCCGACCACGTCCGGCCCAAGTGCGGTTAACGCCGCGAAGTCGCCTGCAGCGAGGAGTTGCGAGCACGCGTTCATCGGCGCTTGTAGTATCGCGACCCGCAAGCGGGTGCCCCGGCGGCGATGATTCGGCATTCCGGCTGAAGCCGGTACTGCCAGCGCCGAACTCCCGCTGATAGCGCGACCTCAATTCCGCGAGCGCCTCCGCGCGACGGGCCGGCGGAGCTTCGTAAGGAAACGCGCTGGGCGACGGTCCCGGCCACCGCGCGGCAAGCTGTTCGGCCGCCAGCTTCCGCACGCTCACGGCGTCGCGCACGAAGGCGTCCAGGAGGATTGGCACGGCCGACTCCAACGGCCAGGCGGCCAGCGACCGGACGATCTGCCGCTCGACTTCCGCGCTGGGGTCATTCAGCATTCGCCGTGCGGCGGCCGCGCCGCCGGCGTTGGCATAGCCGCTCAGGGCCACGGCCACCTTCAGCCGCACGCGCCAGGACGGGTCGCGCGCCGCGGTGAGCACGGCCGACTGCGATCCATGCGCGGCGATCGCCGCGACGGCTTCCGCGCGGATCAACTCGGCGCGGTCCTTGAGCAATTCGGCAAGTTCCGCCCGCGCCTTCTCGTCGTCCAGTTCGCCAAGGGCGCGGACGGCGGCCTGGCGGACCGAGAGGTTCACGTCGCGCACGCGGCGCAAAGATAATCGAGCGCGTCGGGATACTTTCGCGCGGCGAGCATGGCCACGGCTTCCGCGCAGACGCGCGGATCGTCGTCGCTCCGCATATCGACGACGATTTGCGGCACGGGGCCTTTCTTGCCGGCCGACCAGGCCCGCAAGGCCTCAATCCGCACCGCGGCGGATGGCGACTGCGCCGCCGCCGTGAAGCGCGGGTCGTCCGCCGCATCGACGCGCCGGGCCAGTTCTCGCAGCGCTTCCGCTTCTTCGGGCAGCTTTTCGGAAGGCTTTTTCTTGGGCGAGTCGGATTGTTTTTCAGATCGTTTTTCAGGTATTTTCTCTGCGGCCGCTTGCGCATCGATGGTCTGAAGCGGGACTTCCGTGCGGAGGAAACAGCCGCCCAGCAGCAATGCCGCGAGCAACCAGCCCGCGGCAGGCAGGGCGGCTATTTGTTTAGACGAGTTGAACAATACCAATGGGCAAATCCTTTTGCCGATCACAATTCCATTATTTCTTCTTCGCCGCCGCGTCGAGCACCTTTCGCGCCTTGGCGATGGCCGGCTTAAGGTCTTCCTCCGTGGGATAGCCTCCGTCGGCCTTCGGCTTCGACGCCGTCCTCTTGAGCTCATCCATCGCGTCGCGGATGTCGTGGGCCGTCTTTGGCGCGGCGCCTTGCTTCATCAGATTGTCCAGTCCGTCGAGAAAATCGTTGCCGACGGTCCAGATTCGCCGCGACTCGCCTGGCAGGCCATCCGCCAAGGCGTCGCTGCCATACTGCGCGAAGGCTTTGGAATAGGCCGCGGCATCCGGCGCATTGCCGCTGAATTTCAGCTTGCCCAGCGCGGGCGGCCTTGCCGCGAATGATCAGCGGCAGGTCTTCGTCGGCCAGCATGGTCAACAGGGCGTCGGGCACGTTGTTTCCGGCGTTTCCGACCAAGCCGAGGATATCCGCGGCTTGGCCGCGCATCCAGCGCCAGCCGTCATTGGGGATTTTCCGCGGGACGGCCATCGCCATAAGCTTCACCACCGGATCGGCAACAGCCTCGTCCGCGAGGACGCCTTGCTCCGCCAGGTGAACCAAGTCGGCCATTGCCACGACTTTGAACATTGGATGCAATTCCTTGTTTTTGATCATCTCCAGGAGCAAAGGGACTGCTTTTGGCGACTTCACCTCGCCGATTGCCAACAGGGCATTCTCTCGCACGGCCGGCGGCCACTTGCCGTCCTTGGCGATCGGCGCCATGTATTCCAGCGTGATGTCGATCAACTTATCGAGCACCGGGGAATTGGGGAACCTGCCTAACGCCCTAAAATCGTTGTGAAGCTTCGTAACTACATCTTCTCTCTCGCCGCGCTTCTTGGGATCGGTGATATAGGGGAATATCCGTTTCTCGTAATAATTGGCAAAGAGTTGGTCGTCCCCTTGGTTTTCAAATTGGCCTGTGTGAAATGCGGCAACAAGACCACCAAACGACACTCTCCTATCGGACGGGAGCGGCGGTTGCGCTTTTGTCTGCCAATCGGCCAACGACTCCGGCTGCGCTTGCGCCGAAGGCAATTTCGGCCCGAACAACATGGCTGTCAAAGCAATGAGCCACAACACCGCGTTTTGTCGATTGAAATACCGCATGATCTTCTCTCCTCTGTCCCATTCCGCCCAGACTGATCCGTGTGGGGCGTGCGTATCGTCCAATCTGAAGCCAACTTGGAGACGGCTCGGAATGAAGATAGGCCCACCCACCCTCTAGGCTACCCATGTAGAGCCGCGGCTGTCAAGCGCGATCGCTGAAATAGATTTAATTGGGGGGATTCTGCCCCTCTGGCTTGAAATGGTCCCTTAACCAGTCGTCCCACTTCTTGCCCGACACGGCCCCCGTTTCCTTCCGATTGCCTTCGGTCGCGGCGCGCAGCAACTGTTCCATTTCAGCGTCCTGCAGTTTGGGGAGATAGTCCAAGAGCTGCTCATTGACTTCTGCCGAATCGGCGTATCGTTTCATCAAATACAAGGTGCCGCACTTGCCGGCCAGCCCAAAGGCTTTGATTTCTGGGTAGTTGTCCCTCAGCGAGGCCAATTCGTCGAAAATCGCCAAGGCCCGATTGAAATCGTTCCCGTGGAGATAAATCCGCGCGAGCTGCTGTTTGGCCCGTAATTGAACCAATTCCGATACGTCCGGATAGTCGACCACCTTCTGCCAGGCTTCCTCCGTGCCGATGCGGCTGGCGAGGAACCACTGCCGAAGTTCGTTGTCCTGCTGCGGAAACGGGACCTTGTCGCCGTGCTGCGCCGGCGTCAAAGGCTGCGGACGGACGGTACACCAGGCGGTCACTCCGCCCAGCGTAAACATCGCCACGATGCCGGCCGCGACGAGCCAAGGCGTCAGCCTCCTCCGCGCCGCGGCCGAGCCGCGCATCGCCTCCGCCAACTGCCGCGCAGCGCGCATGCGCGGATCGCTGAGCGGTTCCATGCCGACCGAACCCCAGAGGGACATTTCCTCGGGCGATGCTTCGGGGCAATGGGCGACCTGGATGCGATAAAGCTCGCGCAGAAGTTCGCGGCAGGAACTCCACCGCTGGTCGGGGTCCTTGGCCAGCATCTGATGCACCACCCGGCAGAGCGCCGGCGGCAAATCCGGCCGCAGCGTTTCCAGGGCGGCGGGCTGGCTCTTCACGTGCTGCACGGCCACGGCCAGCGCCGTGTCGCCCGTGAAGGGCGGCTTGCCAGTCAACAGATGATAGCACAACACGCCGAAGGAGTAGAGGTCGCTGCGGTGGTCCAGCGGGCGGCCTTCGACCTGCTCCGGGCTCATGTAGAGCGGCGTGCCCATGGTGATGCCCACCTGCGTCAGCGCGGTGGCCGCGGCGCCGTTCTCGCTGAGCACGCGCGCACAAGCCGAAGTCGGCCACCTTCACTTCGCCCGCGGCGGTGATCATGATGTTTTCCGGCTTGATGTCGCGATGCACGACGCCCTGTTCGGCCGCCTTGGCGAGCGCGGCGGCGATCTGCCGCATGATGGAAAGGGCCGGCTGCAAGAGCGGCGGACCGTTGCGGGCGAGCCAGTCGCGCAGGTTCTGCCCTTGCACGTATTCCTGCACGATATAGTGCAGGCCGTCGGCCTCGCCCACCTCGTGGATTTGCACGATGTTGGCATGCACCAGCTTCGCGGCGGCCTGGGCCTCGAGCTCGAATCGCCGCAGGTACGTGCCGTCGCCGGCCAACTCCGGCCTGAGGACCTTGACCGCCACCCAGCGTTTCAACTGCGACTGTTCGGCCAGATAGACGTCAGCCATCGCCCCCTTGCCCAGCCGGCGAGAAAGCGAAAATTGCCGATCTGCCGTCCGGAAAGATCGCCGGGCAGGCGGGGCGGCTCATTTTTTTGCGTGGGATCGCTCATCACTTACTCGTCCGGCTTGCCAAACACCGGATCGTCGGGTCCGCCCAGTTCCTGCGGCGAGATGTCCTTGCGATTGGGCTGCCGGGGCGCAGAGGTTCGCCGCCGGCGTCTTGTTTTGAAAACCGCTGTCGTCCGACGCGACGGATGGCTTCCGCGGCGGCGATTCGGTCGGCGTCCGCAATCCTGCCTCCTTCGGTTTAGTTGTCGTTACGGCGGCGTCCTTCTTTTCTTTTTCCGGCTTGGGCTTTTCGCTGGCTGGTTTTGGAGCGACCACATTCGGCGGATTGTTCGTGTCTCCGATTGCGCCCAGGCCCGTCTTGTTCGGCCCCTGGGCGGCAATATAAATTATCACCAACACCACGCCCGCCGCGGCCGCGATGCCGCCGAACATTATTTCCTTGGTGTAATCGGTCTTGCGTTTTTTCTTGGCGAAGCGTCGGCGATTGTTGGGCTGCGCGGTCAGGCTTTCCAGTTCATCCAGGGGACGCTGCGGCGCGGCGGGAGGGATCGCTGGCGGCGCAGCGGGAGCAACACCATTGCTGACCGCTCGCGCTACAGGAAACGGCGCGGCCACTGGCGGCAGCGATCGGCATCGCGCCGCGGTAGCCCTGCGGTGACGGCATTATTTGCGGCTGCAGGGCCTGCGGCGAGTAACCGGGCTGCGAAGGAAATGACTGTGGCATCGCTGGGGGTGCATATCTGGGTGCCGTTGCGTACTGCGGAGGTGACGGACTTTGAGGCATTCGCCCCGCAATCGTCGGCGGAGGAGGGGCCGCGACCGCCCGCTCCCCACGATGGGCCAGCATCCCTTGCAAATAAGAGTCGTAGCTGGCCTTTTGCTGCGGGTCCAAGAGGTTGAATCGGGCCATCGCGATCTCACTCAGCAGGCGCTGGCAAAGCTCGCCTTGCGGGCCGCCCTGGTAAGCCCCTACGGTCAACGACTGCCGATCGGCCGCCTGCTCGATCACTGCCGAGTTTGACTCGAAAAGCACAACCCCCAACAAGCGGTAGAAATTGGGTGGCTGCTCGTGGATGGGAATCCCCAGCCAACTGAGATATGGATCAAATGCGACTCATGGCAACCCCGCGTCCACGTATTTTGCCCGTTCCACCCTGCTATTCGCAAAATCGAACGCGGCTTATTTCCCATTCATTATGCTCCCTAGGGGGCGGGAAAGCAATGTCGTTGATCGGTCAACCTACGCTCTGGGTGTAGGAACGGGCTTCGGCGGGCTGAGGGCGGGGTGAAAACTCGGGTGGTGGATTTGTCCGCCATAGGTTAGATTTTGGGCGTACTTGGGCAAGTTGGAAACTTTGGAAAGGAAACTGCGATGAGCAAGGACGCTCGAAACGAGGATCTGGAACTGACGGCGGAGGAAAAAGAGAAGTTCAGCGAACTGGTGGCGTTGCTGGCAAAGCATGGGTTTGGACCGGCAGGACCGCCGCGGGAAACCAGCTTCGCCCAGATCGAGCGGTTTGGGCATCGCGCCGGGCGGATGCTGGCGCGGGCGATCGACGCGTCGCTAAGCGAACAGCACGCCGCGCACTTCGCGGGCGAGGAACCGTGCCCGACGTGCGGTGAGAAGCACCTGCCGGAAGAGAAGCCGCACGATCTGGTGTTGCAGACCGACGACGGCGAAGTTCGACTTCGCGAACCGGCCTTCGCTTGCCCGCCCTGTGAGCGGGATTTTTTTCCCTCAACGCATCCCGTTGCGGATTGACGGCGGTTCGGCGAGACCCGCCGTGCTGGAGAAGAAGGTGCTTGCCGCGGCGTATGCCCCTTCGTACGCGGTGGGAGAGTTGGTGCTACGAAAGATCGGCGGGATCGAAATCACCGGTCGCGGATTGAACAAGACGGCGGTGAAGATCGGTTCGCAGATGGTGGCGCAGCGCGACGCGCGAGTCGAGGCGTATTTCGATCGGCCGTTCCCGCGGCAGCAGGCGAGGCGAAGACGCCGATCAATTTGGCGTGCGTCAGCGCCGATGGCGGACGGATGCAAACGCGCGACGAAGGGGGCGGCAAAGGGGTGCATCATCCGCATTGGCGAGAGAACAAAAACGCCCTGTTTTTGCGGATGAAAGGCCGCTCTTTCACGGACGATCCGCACCCCGACTTGCCCCCTTGTTTCGCCAACCGTGAGCGGATGAAGAAGTTGTTGTCGGGCGTTGGCGAGGAGAATCCGCCGCGCGTCGCGGCTGAAAAGGCCGCTTCTTCTGCGGGCACGGTCGGGGAACACGCCTCCGACGACTGGCGTCCAGAGCCTCTGTTTCGCACCTCTCTCAGCTCCCTGGAGGACAGTGACGCCTTCGGACGGATGATGGAGGTGGAAGCCGATGCGCAGGCTTCTATCATGCCGCCAAGAAGGCCTTCGTGAGCGATGGATTGCCGTACAACTGGACGATTCAGAAGCGTCACTTTCCCGACTTCATGCCGGTCCTCGATTTCGTGCATGCCGTTGAACACCTGTACGAAGCCGCTGGCTGCGTTCACGTTGACGCGGAGCACCGCTGGACGGACTATCTCCGTTGGGCACGCCCCTCTTGGGCCGGCAAGGTTCTCCAGGTGATCGGCGAACTTCGCGAGCACCAGCAGCTCTTGGGTTTGCCCCCGAAGGATTGTGAAAAGAGCAACCGCACAAGGTTCTCGCTGACGCGCTCGGCTATTTTCAGAACAACGCCTCGCGTATGGACTATCCCACCTATCGTCGGCAAGGGCTGCCATGCACTTCGGCGCACATGGAGTCGTTCGTCAAAGAGATCAACGCCAGGGTGAAAGGGACCGAGAAATTCTGGAACGACGGGGCCAGTGGCGAAGCGATCCTGCAAATCCGGGCCGCCGCCCTGTGCGAGGACGACCGCCTGAGCAACTTCCTCAACAGTCGCCCAGGTCACCCCTTCCATCCCAACGTCCCCCGAGAGCCGTCCCTAACTACCGTCGGATAAAAGAAGCCCGTTCCTGCACCCCTACGCTCTGCCCAGCCGCTTCCCCACCGCCACCGCCAGATACGCCGCCGCGGCGATGACAATAATCACCGGGCCGGCGGGCAGATCGGTGTGATAGCTGACCGCCAAGCCCAACCACAGTGAAGAGTCCGCAGGCAGCAATCGCCAAAATCATCATCTGCCAAAGCTGCCGGGCGAAATGGCCCGCCACGGCCGCCGGCAGCGTCAAGAGGGCGATCACCAGCACGATGCCCACCACGCGGAGCAAGATCACGATCGTCAGCGCCGTCAGGCACAAGAGCAGCATGTAATAGACGTTGACGC
Organism: uncultured Planctomycetia bacterium; assembly: GCA_963707295.1. GTDB lineage: Bacteria > Planctomycetota > Planctomycetia > Pirellulales > Thermoguttaceae > JANXQG01. Next base: position 1,150 of record CAVPPL010000003.1, on the reverse strand, counting down.
GCACGCCGCGAAGCTGGGCGAACTCCTGGTCGAAACAGACCGCCAGGAACTTGTTATAAAAGACCACGCCCGAGCACGATCACCACCACGTCCATGGCGAGCACGTAGCCACAGGTCGCGGCGGCCCAAAAGCAGGATGTCGCCGAACAGATAGCTCATGGGATCGGTGTAGCCGGGCGTTTTGGCGAAGAACAACAGGCCCACCGCCATGCCGACCGACCAGATCGCGCCGATCACCGTATCCTCGCGCTGTTTGGCGCAGAGGCTCACCGTGCCGATCACCAGCGCCGATAGCAAAGCGCGCGGCCATCGCGCCGTACATCGGATCGCACCATCGCCAGTGCCAGACCACTTGCAGATACATCGCCGCGCCGATGCCGCCCAGCACGCTGTGCGAAATGGCCCCGGCGATGTAGCTGATCCGCCGCGTGATGACGTACGTGCCGATGATGCCCAGGCCACGCTGGACAGCAGGCCGGCGATCAAGGCGTAGCGGATGGACGGGCACGTCGGGGTTCGCGCAGGGCCTCGAGGAACTCACTCATGGACGTGCTCCCGGTGGCACACCACGTCGCTATGGCGGACCATGCTCACGTCGCCGCCGTACATCTCGCGGATCACGTCGGCCGTGAGCTGGCTGGCGGGATGCGCGACCGCCTGCCGATTGACGCAAATCACCCGCTGGACAGCGACGTGACGAAGCCCAGATCGTGCGACACGAGCACGATCGTCATCCGCCCGGCAAGCTGCGCGAAGCTCGTCGAAGAGCCGGGCCTCGACCAGCGAATCGACGTTGGCCGTCGGCTCGTCCAAGAGCAGCAGTTCGGGCTGGCAGCAGAGGGCCCGGGCGATGAGCACCCGCTGCCGCTGCCCGCCGGAGAGCGCGGCGAAGTGCCGCCGAGCGAGCGTCGGCCATGTGGACCTGTTCGAGCGCCTCGCGGCGCGGCGGTGCGGTCCTTGCGGCCGTACCAACCGAGCCAGCCGCTGCATGCCGCCGCGGCCAAGCCGGCCCATGAGCACCACGTCCATCACCGTCACAGGGAATAGCGGAGTCGTATTCGGCCCGTTGCGGCATGTAGCCGATTTGCAGTCGGGCCTGTTCGGGCGGCTTGCCGAAGATGCGGATTTCGCCTTGCGTGGGGCGAAGCTG
>CAVPPL010000002.1:0-46151 GCA_963707295.1 uncultured Planctomycetia bacterium | reverse complement strand
AGGGATGAATGAGTCCAGCCCTTTCGACGCGGAATTGCCGCCATGCGAGGCCCAAGCGAAAGGGGTGAGAAATGAGAGTTTCAGCACGTTGCGTAGCCACAACTCTTCTAGCTACCGCTGTATTCCTGGCGATCTGCGGCCCCAAAGCGGCCTCAGCCCAATTCACCCGTAAACCGCCGATCGACGTGATCGGCAAAACGAGTTCCGGCGACTTCACCACTAACGGCTATGGCACGAACGGTTATCGGACTGGGGAAACGAACCATCGGTGACGGTAAATCCGGTAAACCCCAACCAGATGCTAGTGTCGAGTTTCACATTTCTCACGGGTGCCGGCATCTTCGCGGCGGCGGCGGTGCGTCCGGCGTGTTTTATTCGTCGAACGGCGGAAGCAGTTGGAGCACGCAATACACCATCACGCCACCTTCGCCTACAGTCGGCATTCCAGCCGACTGGCGTTTCGCCTACGATAGCGGCGGCACCCTGCACGCCGCCATTCTCGGAACAAGCGGCCCCAGCGGCTCGAATGTTAACCTATACGTTGGTTCGTCGTCTAGCTCTACCGGCCCCGGTTGGACCTGGACCAACTCCGGCGGCCCCGTCAACACCGTCAACAACCCGGCATCGTTGAACAACGTCAACCAGCCTTGGATCGCGGTGAGCAGCGCCAACGTCTATGCCGCCTACACCGATTTCAACTCGCCCAACGGAATCCGAGTGGCCACCTCCACCAACGGAGGCGCGATTCACTCGGGACACTGCGGCCAATAACACCGGAGTTACAAGCGACTCCGTCAATCCCGGCAACCGCATTGCAACCGATGGGGCAGGTAATCTTTACAACGTCTACACCATTGGCACAGGCTTTCTCCGCCGGGAGTGCATCAGGTGAATTACTACCTGAACCGTTCTCGTGACGGCGGCCAGACATGGGATTTCAACGGATCGAGCGCGGCGGGCGGAATCCTTGTTACGAGCGGCACGTCGAGCCAGTTGGACAATTCCGGCACGGCAGCCAGCAACAATTGGTTTGCTAGCGTGAACGATCTCCGCGGCAGCATCGATGCGGTGGCGGCAGACAGCACTGGGAAGCACGTCTATGTCGTCTACGGAGTGCAGGATGGCGCCGGAACCGACCGCATCTATCTGGAGGAATATCATCCTTTCGGCGGATTCCTTGTCGGCTCGACGACGTTGGTCATCTCTCCGCCCGGCCAGCGGGCCGCCATGCCGTCGCTTACCGTGCTCGCCAACGGCGCCGTCGTAGTCCAATATGAGACCTATAACTCCGCAACCGGCAAAGTAATCGTCAACGTCGCCGACTCATTGGATTCGGCGCATCCGTCGCAAACAACGTCCAGGAATACAGCTTCACGCCATTGCCGCTAAATGGGAACACTGGTACATCGAATGCCGCGGGCGTCGTTAACCGCGAATTCGGCGATTACGTGTATCTCACTTCGGTCGGCAACAAGTTCTACGGGACTTTCGCCGGTCTGGGAAACGTCAACGCGGGCGGCATCAATACGACCGGTCTGATCGACCCGTTCCTCATCACCGGCTCGGTCCGCCAATCCTACATCTGGGCAAATCCTGTCAGCGGAAGCTGGGCAACGCCGGGCAACTGGCTCAGCAACAGCGTGCCAAGCACGCAAGGCTCCAACGTGGTTATCAATGCGGCTTCGAACAGTCCCTTGACCATTACCCTAGACGGCTCGCAAACCATCGGAACCTTGCTGCTGGGCAACGCGCTCAGCAACACCACGGGCTACACCGTTGTCCCCGGCGAAACTTTGGCAATCTGACCTTCGACAATCTCGGCAGCGCGGGATCGATCAGCGTCACCGACGGCAGTCACGCGATCACGGCGCCGGTGATCCTGGCCGACGGCCTGAACGTCTCCGTCTCCGCCAATGCCACGCTGGCGATTAGCGGCAACATTAGCCAAACGGCGACCAGCGGACTGGTGCTCTCCGGTCCCGGCAATTTAGTCCTGAGCGGGGGCAATACGTACTCCGGCGGCACGACCATCGACGGCGGCGTGCTGCAAGCGGGAAGCAATTCCGCATTGGGCGCGAGCACCGGGCCTTTGGTGGTAGGTGGCGGAACGCTCGATGTGCATGGCTACTCCTTGAACGTCGGCGCGCTCGGCGGCGGAGGGACCATCGACAACTTGTCCGGCAACGGTGTCTTGACCGTGGGCAACGGCATTGCGTCAGCGAGTTCGACGGCAACATGCAGAACACCTCCGGGCAGCTTTCGCTCGCCAAACAAGGCACCGGAACAATCTATATCACGGGCAACATTAACTTGTCGGGCAGCATTACCGTGAACGACGGATTCCTTGCCCAGTCGGCAGGCAACGTGCAAACTCCGATACTCATCGCTGAAGGCGGAACGTATACATCAGCGCCGGACAGCTTTCCGTGCATACCGAATACATCGGTTACTCCGGCAACGGCAGCTTCACGCAGGCGGGCGGAACGCAGGCCGTCTCTTCACTTTCCACGCTCAACTTGGGATACAACTCCGGCAGCAGCGGACCTATTACCTGCAGGGCGGTAGTCTGTCGTGCCTGGGGGGCGAAGACATCGGCAACTCCGGTACGGGCAGCTTCACGCAGTCCGCAGGCACGAATTCAGTTGGCCCGTTGTACCTCGGCTTCAACGCCAGCGGCCACGGCAGCTATAACCTCAGCGGCAACGGCAAACTCTTCGCAAGCAGCGAAGACGTTGGCCTCTATGGCGTAGGCAGCTTCACGCAGTCCGGCGGAATGAACATTGTCTCTAACGTGTTGGACCTGGGTTACAACTCCGGTAGCAATGGGACGTACAACTTAAGCGGCAACGGAGTGCTCTCCACGGTCTATGAGAACATCGGCCTCTCCGGCAGCGCGAGCTTTACCCAGTCGGGCGGCACGCACACAGTCACGCAACAACTGACGATCGCCGGCCCTTCGGCATCGTATACGCAAAGCAGCGGTTTGCTCTCGACAACCACCGAATACGTCGCCTATTTCAGCCCGGGCAGCTTCCTGCAGCAAGGCGGCAACCATTCCGCGTCGTCGCTTTACATCGGTTACGGGGCCGGCAGTTCCGGCGTCTACAACCAATCGGCCGGCAGCCTCGCCGCGCAAAACGAGTACTTGGGCTACGGGAGTTTTCTCAATTTCGGCTCGACAGGCAGCTTCACGCAGTCGGGTGGCACCAACTCGGTCGCATCCACTCTCTACTTGGGATACGGCACCGCCGCGTGCAACGGCACGTATAACCTTAGCGGCAATGGGATGCTTTCCGCAAACATGGAGTTCGTCGGCTACACCGGCAGCGGCAGCTTCCTGCAGTCCGGCGGGACGAACAATGTTTTCGGATTGTACTTGGGATACAACGCGGGCAAAAGCAGTAGCTACCAGCAGTACTTCTCCAACAACAGCCTGCTGAATGCGGGCAACGAGTTCATCGGCTACTCCGGCAGCGGCAGCTTCCAGCAGTACGCCGGGTCCAATGCGGTCATCGCGTTGACGCTTGGCTACCAGCCGGCGAGCTGCGGCTTCTATTACCAGAGCGGCGGCACTCTCTCCGCCGGGAGTGAATATGTCGGCTTCTCTGGGACAGGTTTGTTTCAGCAGCAGACAGGGACACATACAGTTACTACCGAGTTGGACCTGGGATACAGCGCCGGCGGCAACGGCACGTTCGACCTCAACGCCGGCGTCCTGACTTGCCAGGGGAATGAAAACATCGGCTACTCCGGAACCGGCCTATTCTCGCAGACGGGCGGGAACCATAACGTCTCTTCCAATCTTTCGCTGGGATACACGGCCCAAGGCAACGGGGAATACGTCATGGGGTTTCCGGGCAGCAGTCTTACCGCGGGAACGGAAACCATCGGCTATTCCGGCACGGGCAGCTTCTTTCAGAACAACGGCACCAATTCCGTCACCGCCTTGTACATTGCGCTAAACGGAACAAGCAGCGGAACGTATCAACTCAATGCGCCGTCCATACTTTCCGCCGCGACGGAAATCGTCGGCGGCGCGGGCATTGGCGCTTTTGATCAGTATGGCGGGACGAACAGCGTGTCCGGCAGTCTCGTCCTGGCGCCTCCGCCTTTTCCTCGGGGGTTTACGATCTTCACAGCGGACTGTTGAAACTCGGCGGCCTGACCCACTACCTCAACGAAGGAGGGTTGGATATCAGTTCCGGCACCGTCCAGGCCGGTTCGAGCTTTGCCACCAATGTGGCGATCTTGCTCTACACGTCGGGGAGCTCCGGCGTTTTCGACTCCCACGGCAATTCGCTAACCTTGAACAGCCTTATCCAGGGCTCGGGCGGCCTGCAAAAGGTGGGCGCGGGCACACTGACCCTGACCGCCGCTAACCTCTATAGCGGCCCGACAACGCTCGTGGCCGGCACGCTGGTCGTCGCCAATTCCCAAGGCTCCGCCACCGGCAGTTCCACGGTGACACTCAACGGCGGCATCCTCGCCGCTGGACCGTCCGGCGGCACGATCAGCGGCCCCGTGCTGGCGGGCAATGCTGCGCACACCATCGCCCCGGGCTCCGGCCTTTTGCCCGGACAGTATGGCACGTTGAACCTCCTCGATGGACTGACGACCAACCTTTACTCTACGCTTTTGTACAATGTCAATCCGACCCCGACCGGCCTCGTCGGCAGCAACGGCGACAACATCTACGGCGGCGACTTGATCAACCTCGGCGGCTCGACGTTGACGGTCAGCGGCGGCAACAACCAGGGCGGCCAGATCGCCTTCACCGTCAACCCGATGCAGCCGGGTGATTACCGGCTGATTTATCGCGCCGGCGGCAGCCCCAATCTGAGCGGCTTCAATCTGCCCAGCCAGAGCGGCATGACTTACTCGCTGTCAACAACCGTTGACTCTAACGCCAACTACATCGACCTGGTCGCCGTCGGCACGAGCCTGGGGGCCAGCAGCGGGACATGGACCTCGTCCTTCAGCAGTAGCTGGGGTATACCCAACAACTGGTCCGGCAGCCAGATTCCCTCCAGCGGCACGGTTTATTTTCCCGACGGGCCCGGCGGGCCGATCACGGTCACGCTAGACGGAAACCAGTCGGCCGCGGCGCTGTCGTTCAACGCCACCCACGGCAACGGCTACTTTCTCGACCAGGGCTCCGGCGGCGCGTTAAGTCTCGGCACGTCGGCCGGGGCCGCGATCACCGTCGCCGCGGGCGACATATTATTTCCGCGCCGATGGCGCTGCAAGGCAATTTGTCAATCGGAATCGCCAACGGGGCCACACTGGAGCTCGCCGGCGTAATCAACCAAGCGACGCCGCAAACGCCGTTCGGACTGAGCCTCAATGGGCCGGGCTTGCTAATCTTCGGCGGCACGGGCGCGTGGAGCGGCGATACAAGGGTCAATTCGGGCACGCTGCAGATCGACGCCAGCGGCCTATTGCCCGCCGCCAACGAGTACGTCGGCACCGGCAGCACCGCGGCAACCGTCGTTCAAAACGGCGGCAGCAACGTCGTGTCCGCCAATGGAAATCTTCAGGGCCTGATCATTGGTTACGGCAGCGGCAATGCCTACTACAACCTCAACGGCGGCCTGCTCAACTCGGCAAACGAGTTCATCAGTTGGTCGGGATACTCCGTATTCACACAGACCGGCGGGACCAACCAGGCCGGCTATCTCTCCGTGGGAACCTTTTACAACGGCAACTATTATCTCAGCGGCGGCCTGGTTACCGCCAACATCGAAGACATCAACGACAGTGCCCTGAATGGCGCGTTCACGCAGTCGGGCGGGACCAACCAGGTCGCCACCAATCTGAGCGTCGGCTTCCTCCGCGGCGGGTCGTACACCATGTCCGCGGGCGTTCTTTCCGCGGCCAATGCCTACGTCGGCTTCGGCAGCAGTGGCGAGGTCTTCCAGTCGGGCGGAAACTGGTCGATTTCCACCGCGCTCTACCTCGGATACCAGCAGAGCCAATACGGTTCGTATTACTACCTCAGCAACAGCGGCCTGCTTACCGCGCCAAATGAATACATCGGCTACAGCGGAACAGGCACGTTCAACCAGAGCGGCGGAACGAATTCCCTGCCCGCCGGCAACTTGTACCTGGGCTTCTATCCGGGCAGCAGCGGGACGTACACCCTGTCCGGCGGCGTGTTGGACCCCGTGACCGAGTACGTCGGCAACGGCGGCGCGGGCAACGGCGGCGTCGGCATCTTCTATCAGTCGGGCGGAACGAACACAGTCACGAATGTCAGCGTCAGCGGCGGCTACTTTCTGCTCAGCGGAGGGCAGCTTCTCGGCAACGGCAGCGGCACGATCGGCGTCGTCAACGGCGGTTTCCAGTCGCCCGGAACTTTGGACCTCAGCGGCTACGCGGCGGTCGTGGCCGGCACCGGCGCGCTGTTGGACCTCTCGGGAAACATCTTGAATACCAGCGGCGCGTCGTTGTCCGTCGGCAGCGATTCACTCCTGATCGTGCAGCCGGGCTTCGACTCGACAACCTACGCGAGCTATTCCAACCAGGGAATGTTGCACACTTTGGGCTCGACCTTGAGCGTCTCGTCCGGCACCGGTTTCGGCGGCTGGGGAACAATCGCCGATCCGGTCAACTGCCAGGGAAGCATCATTGCCACCGCCGGCGGCTGGATCAATCTCAATAACGGCTTGGCCCTCGCGGATCCCGGCCAAGCCAGCTTGGGCACGGGGATGGTCATCGTCAACGACACCAACTTTTCGGGCATGACCGGCGGCGCGCTAACGGCGGCGCTCATGGTCGTCGGCTCCAACGGCACGGGCAGCTTCCCGCAGTCGGGCGGAACGAGCGTGCTGTCGTCTCTCTATCTTGGATACAATGCCAGCGACAGCGGGACGTATCTGCTTAGCGGAACTAGTCAACTCTCCGTAGGCTATGAAATCGTCGGCGTCGCGGGGAGCGGCACGTTTACGCAGAACGGCGGGACGCACGCGGTCGGCACTTTGTACCTCGCCGAACTCTTTGGCTCCGCGGGGACCTACAATCTCAACGGCGGGCTGCTGAGTCTTTCCGCCCTGTACGAGGGCGGCGGCGCGGCCGCGTTCAATTTCAGCGGAGGCACATTCCAGGCCACATCGCCCAGTTTTCAGACCAGCGTGCCGATCACGTTCAGCACGGCGGGGAGCAATGGCGTATTCGACACCAATGGCAACGCCTTGTCACTGTACGGCGCGCTCTCCGGCCCCGGCGGCCTGATCGTAGCCGGCTCCGGCACTTTGACCTTGGGCGTCTCCAACAGCTATACCGGCACGACGCTGATTTCCAACGGCACACTGACACTTGCCGATTCCAACTCGCTTTCGGGCAGCACGTTCGACACGTCGGGCACGGGTGCGCTGAGTTTCCAGGGCGGCATCGGCGGTTTTGCCTTCGGCGGTCTGCAAGGCTCCGGCAGCCTGTTGTTGACCGACGCATCCTTCACGGACGTGGCCTTGACCGTGGGTGGGAACAATTCCGACACCACGTTTTCCGGCAGCTTGAGCGACAGCAACAGCAGCGGCAGTCTTACGAAAGTCGGCACGGGAACGCTGACGCTCAGCGGCAGCAACACGTATCTGGGCGGGACGATCGTGCTGGACGGCACGCTCGTCGTGACCGATAGCGAGGGACTCGCCGACGGGTCGAGCTTGACCGTCGGCGATCCCACGTTTTTCCCCGCACCGGTGGTGCCGTCGCCGACGGAAAGTAAAACGGCCACCAACGCCACCGTGCCCGTGCCGGAGCCGGGAACGCTGGCATTGTTGGCGGCGGGCACGGCTCTGATGGCGATACATCGCAAGCGCCGCGAATGCTCGAATCGCGGTCGGACCGGGGCCGAGTGAACTGACTTCCCGGAAATTCACCCCTTTTTCAACGCTTCCTATCAAACGACCCCTTTCTCGGAACGTGTCTTAATCGTCCATCAAACGTTGCCGTCGAGCAATCTGAGAATGAAGCGACGCCCCCGGTTGGAAAAGGCCCTTGGGAGGTGCCATCAACCCAATCATTCTTGACACACGAGGTCGGCCCCGGCCGAGGGCTAAGAATAGGCCCGGCCGACTGTCGCCCCGCGGGCGGCAATCACCGGCACATTGCTTTATAGGTTAGCCTCGCCACGCGCGGCACCGCTTGCGGAATGGGTGACGGCTTCGAAGCTCAAAGGGCTGTTCCAGGCCGGACTCAAAACAACGGCAACTAACCCATAGTCGCAAGTACGCCTGAAGATGGCACGGTGGTCTATTTCTTCCCCGTGGAAGTTGATCGTCTGAAAGAGGTAATGGGGGGCGGCAACTTACTTAGGGCAACCCAGAACATCATGTGAACGCGAAAAAGGATAAATGCGATGCAAATTCGGTATCTGCTTGGCGGAATGATGGCAGTGTTCGGTATGGGCACGGTTATCGCGGCGGACATTTCGCCGGATGCTCGGGCGCGGGTCAGTAAGTTTGAGAAAGGTCTTTTCGTCGGCGAAGGAAAGGACAGCCATTACAAACAACGGCCGGAGGCCGAGCAGCGGCCGATGGTCGAGGCGTACTTTGCGACGCTCAAGACCGCGGACGACAAACTCGCTTTCCTCGAGGTGGGCGACGGCCGCTACGTCTATGCGATCAACCGATCGGTCTACAGCGACTACGCCGCGAAGCTCCTCCGCGACCGCGACGCCAAGGTGCGGAAGGCCGCAATCCAAGGTCTGGTCTACAACCAGCAGCGCAAGTACAGTGCTGCTGTGGCCCGTCTGCTGGACGATGCCGAGTCTGAAGTCCGCATCTCGGCCTTGATGGCACTGGGCTCGTTCGGGCGACATGATCTGGCGTCGCGGATGGCCGAAATGGCCCGTGCGGCAAAAGAACAATCAGAGAGGGTGGCGGCGCTGACAGGCATCGGCCTACTTCTGCGGGATAAGGCAGTCACGCATCGGCAGCGGGCAGAAGAGTTGACAATGGTCGCGCTGTACCTCGGTGCCCATGCAACAGCGGAGATGCAACAGACGGCGCTAGCGGCAATTACCTGCGCTCCGGAAGCCGGCAACTATCTTGCGGCCGTCTTGAACCTGACAACGAGCGCGGATGTAAAAACGCGCGCCGAATGCGTCGAGACACTGGCCGTCATCGAGGGCGACGCAGCGACAACGGCTCTGCGCCATGCGCTGCACGATCCATCAAGCGAAGTTCGCCGTGCCGCGGCGGAGGCCTTGGGTGCGCTGAGATCGACTTGGGGAAATCCCGATAAACTTCGCCCTGCCGCCAAGGAGGCGGCCGACGACGTGGCGAAGTTGCTGGAGGACTCGGACGTGGCACTTCGCGTGGCGGCGGTGGAAACCCTGGTGGCGATGGGGGCGGTGGACTATGCCGATGCCATCGCCAAGCGGTTGGGCGACGATAACGACTACGTTCGGCAGCGGACGCTGCCGGCCTTGGCGGCCCTTAAGGCACGAAAATATGCCGGTCGTGTTGCCGAAATGTTAAAGGACAAAAATTACTCCATCCGTGTTGAAGCGGTGCGGGCCTTGACGGTCATCGGGACGAAGGAACAAGCGGCGGCCGTGGCGGAATGTGCCGAGGACACGTACTGGCCGGTACGAATCTGGGCATTGCGGGCTCTCGACGGATTCAATGCCCGTGAGCATCGCGCGGTCGTAGATAAAATGACGCGGGACAAAGAGCCGGACGTGGCCAATACGGCGAAGGAATTGCTGGCGAAGTGGAAATGACCAGACGCTCGCTGGGCGGTGCGCTGCTGTCGCAGTAAGCCATCCGTTTCTTGGGATGCTTCATCAAACCACCGATTTTTCGGAACGCCGTCAGCCCTCTGAACCTGCGAAGGTCACATCGACCGCCTGTTCGATCGACGGTCGCCAAGCGCGCGTCGGCCGGCCGGAACGTCTCAACCGTAGCGCGCGATTCTACGCTCGCCGTACGCTCTGCCAATTGCGCGGTTGCTGCTGGCGCCGCTTGCAATTGCCAACCTATCGGCTCTATATTAGGTGACCTTGTCAATGTCACTCGTCGTCCGGCCTGCCATGTCAGAATCACCTCAAGATGGCCATAAGACGCCCCATAGCCTGCCCGAAACGGCGGATATGGCCTTTCCCTCGCCGTCGATGCATGCTTTTCACAGGGACCCGGATCACGTCGGCCCCTTCCGCATCATTGAGAGAGTCGGCGAAGGCGGCATGGGCGTCGTCTACAAAGCCGAACAACGCGAGCCGGTGCGCCGAATTGTCGCGCTCAAAGTTATCAAGCTCGGCATGGACACCAAGGAAGTCGTCGCTCGCTTCGAGGCAGAGCGGCAGGCACTGGCCATGCTTTCTCATCCCAACGTGGCCAGGGTGTTTGAAGCGGGGATGACCGACAGCGGCCGGCCCTATTTTGCCATGTAATATGTGGCCGGCGTGCCGTTCACCCAGTATTGCGATGAGAGCACGCTTGCCACGCGCCAGCGCCTGGAACTCTTCATCCCCGTCTGCCAGGCAGTTCAGCATGCGCATCAAAAAGGAATTATTCACCGCGACCTCAAGCCGACGAATATCCTGATCACCCTGATGGATGGAAAGCCGGTGCCGAAGGTCATCGACTTCGGCATCGCCAAGGCGACCAACCAGGCATTGACGCAGCAAACACTCTTCACGCAGACCGGCGCTGATCGGCACGCCGGAGTATATGTCGCCCGAGCAGGCGATGACCAGCGGCCTCGACGTGGATACTCGCACCGACGTCTATTCCCTGGGCGTGATTCTGTACGAGGTCCTGACCGGGACGCTTCCACTCGATGCGAAATCACTTCGAGCAGCGGGCATGGACGGGATGGCGCGGCTAATCAAGACGGTTGAGCCCCAGAAGCCGAGTACCCGCCTGGTCACGGCGCTCGCCGGCGAAACGGCGAAGCGCGATACGCCGTCGCCGTCCGGTCCGGCGCGCAACCTGCACACGGTTCAGCGAGAACTTCGCGGCGACCTGGACTGGATCGTGATGAAGTGCCTGGAGAAGGATCGCGCTCGTCGCTACGACACGGCCAACGGGCTGGCGATGGACCTCGAGCGGCACTTGAACAACGAAACCGTCGTCGCCCGGCCTGCGTCTGCTGCATATCGATTTCAGAAGGCATTTCGTCGCAATAGAATCGCATTCGTGGCGGCCGGCGCCGTGGCGGCGGCGCTGCTGTTGGGAATTGTGATCAGCGTTTGGCAGGCAGCGCGGGCCTGGAAGGCAGAAGTGGAGCAGAACCGATTGCGGGTTGCCGCCGAGAACGCGCAGAAAAGCGAATCCAAGCAAAAGAGCGTCGCCGAGCAAGCCCTGTACAATTCCCTGGTCGCCCAGGCGCTCCCGCTCCGCATGGTCCGACGCATCGGTTATCGGGGGGACGTTTTCAACCTCCTCCAACAAGCACGCGATCTCCAGGTGTCGGGAAAAAACCTCGCCGATTTGCGGCGCGAAGCCGTAGCCTGTCTTGGCGATTTCGTCGGGCTCACGCCGATCACGTTCACCGACTTCCCCAACAACGCCAAAATTGACTGGGCGCGAATGGACCGCTCCGGCACCCTGGCGGCGTTCGCAACCAGTGATGGCAAGATTCATTTGCGCGAGCTGACCTCGGGCAAGGAGGTTGCACTTTTCAGTGTCGCGAACACATGGTTCAACGACCTGGCTTTCAACTCTGGCGGTGATCAGGTATTCGCGTTGGGTCAGCGAGGCGGGAATTGGTCAGAGCCTGATCGCCGGCTCTATTCGTGGTCTTTGAATGCCGACGGCGTCTGGACGGAGACAAAGAATACATCGCTGAGCGGAGCTGACAGGTTGTTGAGTTCGGACGGGCGACTCTTCGCCGTGATTCTTAGTTTCGGTTCACGCGATTCGGGCGACGAGAAGAGACCCCCACGTCACGTTTCGACTTTTCGATCTCAAGACCGAGACTTTTGTTTCCGGATATGGAGCAAGCAATGCGCTCCCTCCGCGCACAAGTTGGGGATGGGACGTGACACCGGATGGCCGGCTTTTGGCCGTGAGTTCGGTGAAAACGAACGGCTCGAATTCCTTAAACGTGGTCAACATCTACGATTGGAAAACCGGCCGGCGATTGAACCAGTTGAATTTGGCAACCCACGCCTCGGTTCATTTGAGCCAGGACGGCGAATACCTTGCCTGTCTTTCGGAAACGGGAGGTGCGATCTATACGCTGCCCGGCCTCGAACGCATCGGTGAGTTCAAGGAGTATTTTCGCGAGCGTTATCGGGCGTTGAATTCAGCCGCCTTTGCAGGCAGTATTGTTGCTCTTCCCATCGGAATGCAAAACCGCATCCGTCTCTGGAACCTTTCGTCAAGGCAGGACATTGCCATGTTGGACGAGCCTGAAAGCTCGCAACCGGTCGCCTTTACAGCGGATGGAAATTCCTAGTTGACCTTGGGCGAGCACCATGCGCGGATTTATCGTCTGGTCACCACGGAAAAACTGGATCTGCCCCCGCATTCCGCCGCGGTGCATGGAACAGCCTTCAGTCCAGACGGCAAGTTTCTGGCCTCGGTGGGGAATAATCGGCAAGTCCGGGTTTGTGACGCGATGACTGGAATGGTCGTTTGGCAAACCCAGGAACTTCATGGCCTGACCCAATGTGTGGCGTACACCGCTGACGGAAAATGGTTGGGCACCGGGGATTTTGATTCCGACGCTGCCTGGATTTGCGATGCGCACACGGGCAAACGACTGCTGAAAATTGGAAATGCAGGAAAAAGACCGACCATGTCGGTCCAATTCAGTCCGGACGGCCGCCATGTGGCAACGTGTGGTGATGAGACTCAGATCTGGGAGATTGAACAAGGCCAGCCCGGCGATCGGGCCGTAGCCCTAAAAGCCAAACTGCTGAAATCACAACGAGGCGGCTTTAGCCTCGTGTTTTCGCCGGATAATCGGCACGTCGCGTTCTACAATGACGGACTTTATTTGTGGGATTTGGACAAAGAAGCGCCGGCTCGTCGTGTGGCAACAGACATTGCTTCAAGCGTACAGTGTGCATCCTTTACACCGGATGGTCGCAAGTTGTTGACGATGAACCGCAGCCGAGAGGTCGTGACCCTGGATGTGGCGACTGGAAACAGAGTTTCTTCCTTCCCAACCAGTGACGCAAAAAGCGCGCAAGCATTTGACTATATGATGTGCCTTTGCCCGGACGGTTCCAAGCTGGCGATCAGCTCGGAATCGGAAAGAGGAGCGGAAATCTGGGACTTCAAGACCGGAACGCGGCTCTATTCGCTGCCCGACGAACCCGGCACGGTCTATTGGCTGGCGTGGAGTCAGGACCGCCGCAGAATGGCCATTGCCCGCGACAACGGCAAAATCGCGATATGGGACCTGCACACCGTCGACGAAATCCTCGCCCGGTTGGGACTGAACCCATGAACTCGAATCACTAAGGCACGGAAGCTTCGGCTGAGTTTCCCAAGAAGCCATTCCTTTTCCAGCAATTCCCGAGAATCGACCCTATTCTCGGAACCGCGGCCGGCCGCCTTGCCAGCGGCGGTCAGCCCCACCGCCGCAGCGAAGGTCATTCCGAGCGCAGCGCGTTGGCGTGCCCAACTTCCGCACAAGAGCACCGATCGGCTAATCGTTCGACTGACGCTCTGCCATGAAGGGCAGTGCCAACGGTCGGAAGCTGCTGCGGCCTATGCTACCGGAACGCTAGGAAGCTGGCGCCATCGTGCGGCAGTCTCCCGCCGAGTGTACCGAGGAATGCAACACAGTGAGCGCGAAGTGCGCAATGGAAAAGGCAACTTATCGATCAGGTAGTAGACTACTACCTTCCTCAGCTATGGCAGGGGGCCGATAGGGGTCGCTCGCGTATCACAAAAAGCGACTCTAAGGATCTGTAAAACAATAACTTGGTGAATTTCCTATTGTGTTGGCTGCCGGATTGTGCGATGACATGTGGATGCAGGACGCACGGGTTATTGCCAGGATTCGGCGCAAGTTTCGGCAGTTGAAAGAGGCGCTCAACGAGCGGTCGCGGCGGTTGTGGGCAGCCAGTGAAGCCTTGGAAATCGGCTGGGGAGGCGTGACGGCGGTGGCGGATGCAACGCATATGTCGCAGACGACCATTCGCAGCGGAATCGCGGAATTGAGACTCCACGGCGGGGAAAGGCCGCGTTGCCGCCCGAACGAATCCGCGGGACTGGCGGCGGACGCCACCGGATTGCCGCGAACGACCCGCAGTTGTTGCTGGCACTGGATGCTCTGGTGGAACCGACTTCGCGAGGCACCCCGGAGTCTCCGCTGCGATGGACGATCAAGAGCACGCGCACGCTCGCCGAGGAATTGACCCGGCAAGCCCATCCGGTGAGCCACGGCACGGTAGCAAGTTTGCTGGACGAGGCGGGCTATAGCTTGCAGGCCAATCGCAAGACGCGCGAAGGCGCCTCGCATCCCGACCGCAACGCGCAGTTCGAGTACCTCAATGCCGAGATGGCGAGATTCCTGAAACGCGGCCAGCCTGCGATCTCGGTGGATACGAAAAAGAAGGAATTGGTCGGGGATTTCAAGAATGGCGGTCGGGATTGGCGTCCTCACGGGCAACCCGAACAGGTCCGCGTGCATGACTTCAAAGACCCGCTTCTCGGCAAGGCCATTCCTTACGGCGTTTACGATATCCTCAACAATCAAGGTTGGGTGAGCGTCGGCATCGATCATGACACGGCGGAGTTTGCCGTCAACACGATTCGCCGCTGGTGGAAACGGATGGGACGCCGCCGTTTCCCTCATGCCCGGGAACTGCTGGTCACTGCCGACAGCGGTGGCAGCAACAGTGCGCGTTGCCGCTTGTGGAAGGTCGCGTTGCAGCAGTTCGCGGACGAAACTCGAATGAGCATCACAGTCGCACACCTTCCTCCTGGCACAAGCAAATGGAATAAAATTGAGCACCGGCTTTTCGCGTATATCACGCAGAACTGGCGCGGCCAACCGCTGGCGAGCTTGCAGACCATTGTTGAATTGATCGGACATACTCGCACCGATGGAGGATTGGTCGTACGCGCCGAACTGGACGAAAACACCTATCCCAAAGGGATCGAGGTCTCTGACGAACAACTCGAACAAGTTCACATCAAACGACACGATTTCCACGGCGACTGGAATTACACCCTCCAGCCACGCTGAGCCAAACTTCGTCAACTTATTGTTTTACAAATCCTAAGTTGCGACACGACAACGATTGGCCGCGATTTCCCGAGGGAATTCAGCGATTCTTGTGGAGGGGCTTTGTAGATTTTCCTGTTGCGCGTTCAGTACGCCGTTGCAAAGGATATAGGTGCCGCTGATCGCCGCGTTGCCGAAGCTTCCGAGTTGCAGCGCGACCGTGTTGTTCGTTCCGCCGGTCTGCGTGAAGACGCCGGGCCCGTTGTAGGCGACGGGCTCTTCGTAGGCATTGACGATTCCTGCATGCAATATTCGGGCCGCGATAGACTTCATGCGCGACCAACACCGCTTGTCCGTTTTCCAGCCGCCACACGGGCCGTGTGTGCGAGAGTCGGCAATCGGCCTGGGTGACGCCCTGGGGAAACACTTTTTCCGTTCGCACGGCCAGGAGGAGCTTGTCCACCGTGGTGATCCGCCCGCGTCGCAGCGGCCGTTTCCGTTTGTGCGATTTCTTCCCCCGTGCCCGCTGTCGCTGCTCTTCCGCGCGCATCGAAAACGGCTCTGCGGTTTTCACCGTCGCCGAACCGCCCAGCTTCTTCTCCAACTCTTCGATCCGACGCATCGCCTCCTGCAACCGGCGTTGCAAGGTCACCACCAAACCGACCAGCCGATCGGGATCGATGCGCCCTCTCGAACATCCTGCTTTAGTTGCTCAACAGCGTCCATTCCCCTTTGATAACAAATCTGCCAAAATCATGCAGCACCAGTTTCACAGTTTGGACAGCTACCCTGTTGTCGTATCGCGGCAAGCCAAATACACGGAATGGCACAAAGCGTGACGACGACAATAAGCGACCGAAGAGAGTATTGAAACCACCGGAGTTTGAGTTTGGGGCAGGTCATTCCCGATAGTATAGCGTTTTTGGTGCGGCTTCCAAACCGTGTATACCACGCACGGAAACGTGTGGGAGCGGTGCGCAGATTCGTATGAGGACTGGTATTACAAGGAGTCACCGATGGACGATCCGACGGGTGCTGCCACAGGTTCGGACCGCGTGCTTCGCGGCGGTTGCTGGGACGGCCCGACGTGGCTCTGCCGGTCGGCGGGCCGCGGCAACGGAGCGCCTGGGGTCGGGAACCGCGTTCTGGGCCCGCGTCTCCCTAGTCCCGGCGGACAAGGAGAGCGAGCGGAGCCGGTGCGTAGGCGATGGCGATTCTTTGACGGTTACAAGGATGCCGCCGCGTTCTGGAATCGCCAGTTGGAACTTCATCCAGACGTGCCCGTTTTGAAGGCCTATGCAATTGATGAGATGAAGACAGACACGGAGGTCGCCAAGTGGCTGGCGCAGTCGAAATCAAGTCAGACCACGACCTCGCGGCCGTAGCCCATCACCTGCCGTCATGGCAGCGTGCATATCTGCCACTTCGCGCCCCAAGGAAGGGATGGGATGTCGCTCGGCGGCACTTTGCTTGGCACTTTCGTGGTGTCATTCCCTGGAAAACATGGAATTCTTGGAAATTGCCCTTGGGCTGTGAAGGTCGAGAAATAACGGCAAATACGCGGAAACGGAGGGTTAGATTTTCGTATCCATTGAGCCACCGGCGCAAAATGGCTGGCATGTTCAGGTCAACCGCGCCGTTTCCCTAAGACCGCATTGACCGCTGGCCGATTCCGGTTGTCAACTGCCGCCGGGTGCCCTGTTACGTATGGCAATTTGACTCGTTCGGTTGCCCAACGCTAGAATCTCAGTGGAGGCTTGGAATTCAACATCTTTTCTCCTCGGCGGCCGACCAGCGAGCCTTCGGCGCCTAGATGCAACGGGCAATATTGCGCCGGAAATCTTCCGCAAGCCATTTGCGGTTAGAATGGACGCTTCCCTGGATGACGGCTCGACGATGAACGAAACCGAAAATCCAAACTCTGACGACCCCGTCTTGAAAGCCACGCAAGCGTTCCAACACGCTCCCGCGCCGCCGCAGGAACCGCAGGACCAATTCCCTGGCTCGCCATCGGCCGAGATTTCGTTGTCGGAAGGCGCCGAAACGGTTATCGGCCGATTTCGCCTGCTGGAGAAGATTGGCGAAGGAGGATTCGGCGTCGTCTATGTCGCCGAACAAAAGATTCCCGTGCGCGCGGCGCGTGGCGCTGAAAATCATCAAGCTGGGGATGGATACGCGGCAGGTGGTGGCGCGATTTGAAGCCGAGCGGCAGGCGCTGGCGATGATGGACCATCCCAATATCGCCAAGGTTCTCGATGTGGGAGCGACGGACGCCGGCCGGCCCTATTTCGTGATGGAACTGGTGCGCGGCATTCCCATCACGGACTACTGTGATCAAAACAGTTTACCGCCGGTCCAGCGGCTTCGTCTGTTCATCAATGTTTGCCATGCCATCCAGCACGCGCATCAGAAAGGAGTCATTCATCGCGACATCAAGCCCTCGAACATTCTGGTGACGCTCCACGATGGGGTTCCGGTGCCCAAGGTGATCGACTTCGGCATTGCCAAGGCAACGCAAGGGGACCTGACGGATAAAACGGTTTACACGCAGTTCCAGCAGTTTATCGGCACGCCGGCTTACATGAGCCCCGAACAAGCGGAGATGAGCGCTTTGGACGTGGATACCCGGAGCGACATCTACAGCCTGGGCGTGCTGCTCTATGAACTGCTGACCGGAACCACGCCATTTGACGCAAAGGAACTGATGCGGGCGGGCGTCGATGAGATGCGCCGGCGGATTCGAGAGACGGAGCCGGTGCGGCCCTCGAATCGCCTCAGCGGAATGACCGAGCCGGATTCGACCGGTACGGCCAAACGTCGCGGCATGGAGGCCCACCGGCTCGTGACCTTGCTGCGCGGAGACCTGGATTGGGTTGTGATGAAATGTCTGGAGAAGGACCGGACTCGGCGCTACGAGACGGCAAACGGGCTGGCGCTGGACATTCAGCGGCATCTGAACAACGAGCCGATCATCGCGCGGCCTCCCAGTGCGGCGTATCGCTTCCGCAAGGCGGTCCGCCGGAACAAGCTGGCGTTCGGGGCGGCGGCGGCGGTGGTGCTGGCATTGTTGCTGGGCGTCATCGCAACCGGCTGGGGCCTTTCCTGGGCATTGCGGGAGAGGGCTACTGCGGAGCAGGAGAGGGCCACGGCGGAGCGGGAGAGGGCCACGGCGGAGCAGCAACGAGCACTGGCGGAGCGGCAGCGGGCCCTGGCGGACGACAACTTCCGCGAGGCCCGCGCGGCCGTCGAGGACCTGCTGCGAATCTCCGACGTGCGATCAAAGGACCAGGCCGGCCTGCAACCGCTGCGCATGGAGTTGATGAAGGCAGCCATTGACAGTTACGAGCCATTTCTATTACAGCCCATTCCCGATCCGACCCCGCGCGGAACTGGCCAGGCTCTACGAGCGTTACGGACAAATGCTGCTGGAGCTCACGGAAGTTTTCGACCAGAGCGTCATGGACCAGTTTGAAAAGGCGCGGAAGCTCCAGGAGCAATTGCTTCGGGAACATCCGGGCGATCGGATGTTGCGGGAAAACCTGATTATGTGAAAGAGCGGTCCTCCTGGTGCTATACACGGTGTAGTGACGTTTTACTTTCACTCACCAAGAGCAAAGCCAGGAGGACCGATTATGTTGTACCTTGCCGTTGACCAGCATCGCAAGCAGTTGACCGTCAATTTACGCGACGAAGCGGGAGACGTGATTCTCAAACGCCAGATCAGCACGGAATGGAAGCGCGTGCGGGAATTTCTCGATGAAGTGCGAAATCGAAGCGTATCGGAAGGGGGATTTGTAACGATCGTGGAGGTCTGCGGCTTCAACGACTGGTTCTGAAAATGCTCGCCGAATATGGCTGCCGGGAGATCGTGCTCGTCCAGCCGGAAAAGCGCAGCAAGAACAAGACTGACCGCCGCGATGCCGACGGACTCGGAGAACTATTGTGGACCAACCGCCAGCGGCTGCTGGAAGGCAAGAAGGTCCAAAACGTGCGTCGAATCGTGCCGCCGTCCGCACGCGACGCCGAGGACCGCCAGTTGACGGCCGTGCGGCATCGGCTAGGGCGACTCCGCACGCGAGCGGTGAACCGAGTTCAGCACCTGCTGCTCAAACACAACTTGCAGCAGGAATGCCCGACGAAGGGAATGCAAACCAAGGCCGCACGGAAGTGGCTGATGAAGCTGGAAGTTGGCGCGATGGACCGCATGGAGTTAGATCATCTTTTGAGCCAGTGGGAGCTTTACGACAAGCAGATCGTGGAGTTGGAGGCGAAGATTGGTGAGCGTCAAGCGGAGAACCAGGCGGCGGTGACGATTGCCACGATTCCCGGCTGCCGGGCCTTACGGCAGCTTGGCCTTGGCTTCCAGCATCGGCTCGGTCGAGCGGTTCCGATCGGCGCGTAGCCTAGCTCATTATTGGGGATTAACGCCAGGATGCCGGAACTCGGGCGACGCCACACGGCGACTCGGCTCGATCACCAAAGAAGGCAGCGCCATAGCGCGGTTCATTCTCGGTCAGATCGTGGTGCATATCCTGCGTCGCGATGCGCGCATGAAGGAGTGGTTCCAGCGGATCAAGAAACGCCGCGGCTCCAAGATCGCGCGGGTGGCGGTGATGCGCCGGGTGGCCACCATCATATGGCACATGCTGAAACATCAGCAAGCGTATCGATTGATTGGCAGTAACAACGCAAACGATCCGCGGTCTGCCTGCGTGCTGCCGGATCGGAATGCGTTTTTTGAGGCACGGCAAGGGCGTTCAAAGGAGGATTGCGGACAAGACAAAAAAAGTTGCCGCGACTCCGAGAGCGCGGCAACCGCGCGTCTTTGACGCGCCCTTGACCTGACGATCCCTTGCCGGGTTGCTCGCCAGCAGAGCCCGGCTCCGTTTCGCCAAGCAATTCGATTATAGCACGAGGAAAACGACGAGGAGATGACGGTTGCATCGGCCCTTCTTCCTTGGAAGAAGAGGCCCTCGCGACGCACGGCCAGCCTGACCAGCCCAGTGGACCGGCGGATTCCGCCGGCGTTACCCTGATTGAGGCGGCCCGCGTTCGCGAGACGGTCGAACAGAATACTCGGTGTCAGGGTCGATTGATCCTGGACGGCCGCTGATTCAGCGGACGGAATCACGAAGGGATGGATATGGGGTGCAGCCGCAGTGAAAAGAACGGCTCGACAACCTCGCACAAAAGACCGCGACAACTCGATACCTTACCCAGCTCCTTGCGAAACTCAAAATCCAACCAAAACGAAGCCCTTAGCGACTTCCAGATCGATGCTATGCACCTAAACCACAACTCACCGAAAAAATCCCCAGGTTCGACCCTTGACAACAATATCTCTTTCAGGGATGGGCTGGACGCGCATCCTCGAGGAGTGGCGGCGGCACACCATGCCACCGACGCCGGAGCAAGCCGGGAGGCAGGCCATCGAGATTTTCCGAAGCCTGGTTGCGGAAAACCCCAGCGATCCCTTCGTGCGCGACGATTTGGTGTGGTCCCTGTGGCGCATCGCTCGGTACGTCGATGCGGCGGACGCACTTTCGATGGTGAATGAAGCCGTCTCCCTTAGCGAACACTTGGTTCAGGAATATCCGGCTTCGGCAGAATTTCGACGTGAATTGGCAAACGCGCTATTCGTGAAATCGGCCGTTTTGCTCGGACCCAAGCCAACTCCGCAGTCCGCGGCGGCAGCCATGCCTTTTCGCATCCGAGGTCTGGAAATGCACAAGGCAATATGGGCGGACATCAAGGGCGGCCGCGCCGCGATATATCAACCGGAGCGTCCGGAAGGGGACGAGGCGAGAATAGTCGGCATAAGTCCCATGTGGGCGGAGTACGACGTTGCATTGCACTCTGAATTCCTCGCAGATCTTTACAAGGCGCAAAGCGATTGGCCACATGCCGCCGAGATGTACGACCAGGCGGCGAAGTATTACAAGGATTTAGTGGAACATAATCCGACGGTGGCCACATTTGCCAAAGAACTTGCGCTCGTTTTCAACGGCAGGATCGACGCGGCCAAGCATGAGAACGATCGCCGGCGAGTCGCCGCCTGGTCAAAGGATGCCGTCGCGTTCTGGAACCGCCAATTGGAGCTCCATCCAGACGTGCCCGTTTTGAAGACCTATGCAGATGATGCGATTAAGAATGACGCGGAGGTTGCCAAGTAGTTGGCGCAGTCGGAATCAAGTCAGACCACGACCTCGCAGCCGTAGCCCATCACCTTCCGTCATGGCAGCCTTCATATCTGGCACTTCGCGCCCCAAGGAAGGGATGCGATGTAGCACGCGGTGTCGGGCGATCGGCCGGCGAAGTGCTCGACGAAGAAGTCCTGGGCCAGCATGTGGACATCCTAGCCGCGCGAAGTCCCAACTTCGCCCGGTAATCGTGAAGATTAGCCGGCGGCCGCAACTATTGTGATTGTAGTGCTGAGATGGGAGTAGAAGGGCATCGAGTTGTCGTAGAGATAGCCGCCTAGGTAGTAGGTGCCCGGAGCAACACCCGTCGTGTTCCACGCGTACGAACCGGAGCCGTTGGCCGCCGCGACGGCGTCGATTTCGATCCACTTTACGTTGCCCCAGTTGGTCGTCGTGTCGTAAGCCAAACTGATCTTGCTGCCCGGATCGGCAGTGGCTGTCCATTGGATCGTCACGGTTTGCCCTGCGGTGAACGTTCCCGAGGTTGGAGCGGTAATAGTAAAGCTGGGTGCAGCGGTCGCCGCTATTGTGATGGCACTGCTGAGATGGGAGTAGTAGGGCGTCGAGTTGTCGTAGAGATAGCCGCCTACGTAGTAGGTGCCGGGCGCGACTCCTGCCGTATTCCAGGTATACGAACCGGAGCCGTTGGTTGCCGCCACAGCGCTGATTTCGATCCACTTGACGTTGCCCCAGTTGGTCGTCGTATCGTAAGCCAAGCTGATCTTGCTGCCCGGATCGGCATTGGCCGTCCATTGGATCGTCACGATTTGCCCGGCGGTAAATGATCCCGAAGTTGGCGCCGTGATCGTAAAGCTCGGCGTAATGGCCGCTGCTATTGTGATGGCACTGCTGAGATGGGAGTAGTAGGGCGTCGAGTTGTCGTAGAGATAGCCGCCCAGGTAGTAGGTGCCGGCGCGACTCCCGTCGTGTTCCAGGTGTACGAACCGGAGCCGTTGGTTGCCGCGACAGCGCCGATTTCGATCCACTTAACGTTGCCCCAGTTAGTCGTCGTATCGTAGGCTAGGCTGATCTTAGTGCCCGGATCGACGTTGGCGGCCGTCCATTGGATCGTCACGGTTTGCCCTGGGGTGAATGACCCTGAAGTTGGCGCCGTAATCGCGAAGCTGGGCGTAGCGGCCGCCGTCACGGTGATCGACGTGCTGAGATGGGAGTAATAGGGCGTTGACGTGTCGTAGAGATAGCCGCCCACGTAGTAGGTGCCGGGCGCGACTCCCGTCGTGTTCCAGGTGTACGAACCGGAGCCGTTGGCCGCTGTGAGACCGCCGATTTCGATCCATTGTGGGTTGCCCCAGTTGGTCGTCGTGTCGTAAGCCAGGCTGATGGTGCTGCCCGGATCGACATTGGCAGCGTTCCACTGGATCGTCACGGTTTGCCCCGCGGTGAATGATCCTGAAGTGGGCGCTGTAATCGTAAAGCTGGGCGTAGCGGCCGGCGTTACGGTCAAGGTGCCTGCGACGTAGCTGATCGTGTAGTCAGCGTCCACTGCCCCGCTGGCGGTGATGGGGTAATTGCCCGCGCTGCTTGCCGCGTGGCCGTCGTGCTCAAACTCGGCGGCGTCGTCAGGCTGGCCGAGGTGTCGCCATTGACGAAGCCGGTGTAGCTGGCCGTCAGCGCGGGCAACGCCGCCCCGTAGGCCTTGGTCTGGTTGTTGGCCGTGATCGTCAATCGCGACGGCGTGACGGTGAGCGTGCCGGCGACGTAGCTGATCGTGTAGTTGGTTCCACCGCGCCGCTGGCGGTGATGGCGTAGGTCCGCCGGACACGGGCTGCCGCGGTGGCCGTGGTGCTGAGCGTGGGCGGCGTGGTCAGGCTGGCCGAGGTGTCGCCGTTGACGAAGCCGGTGTAGCTGGCCGTCAGCGTGGGCAGCGCCGCGCCATAGACCTTGGTCTGATTGTCGGCGGTGATCGTCAACGCAACCGGTGTGACGGTGAGCGTGCCGGCGACGTAGCTGATCGTGTAGTCGGGATCGACCGCGCCGCTGGCGGTGATGGCGTAGGCCTGCCGGAAACGTGAGCTGGCCGCGGTGGCCGTCGTGGTGAGTGTGGGCTGGGTGGTCAGGCTGGCCGAGGTGTCGCCATTGACGAAGCCGGTGTAGCTGGCCGTCAGCGTCGGCAGCGCCGCGCCGTAGACCTTGGTCTGGTTGTCGGCGGTGATCGTCAGCGCCGCCGGGGTGACGGTCAGCGTGCCGGCGACGTAGCTGATCGTGTAGTCGGTATCGACCGCGCCGCTGGCGGTGATGGTGTAGGGACTGCCGGAGACAGAGCTGGCGGCGGTGGCCGTGGTGGTGAGCGTGGGCTGCGTGGTCAGGCTGGCCGAGGTGTCGCCGTTGACGAAGCCGGTGTAGCTGGCCGTCAGCGTCGGCAGCGCCGCCCCGTAGGCCTTGGTCTGGTTGTCGGCGGTGATCGTCAGCGGCGCCGGCGTGACGGTCAGCGTGCCGGCGACGTAGCTGATCGTGTAGTCGGGATCGACCGCGCCGCTGGCGGTGATGGCGTAGGGGCTGCCGGAACGGAGCTGGTCGCCGTGGCCGTCGTGGTGAGCGTGGGCAGCGTGGTCAGGCTGGCCGAGGTGTCGCCGTTGACGAAGCCGCTGTAGCTGGCCGTCAGCGTCGGCAGCGCCGCCGCCGTAAACCTTGGTCTGGTTGTCGGCGGTGATCGTCAAGCGCGACGGGCGTCACGGTCAGCGTGCCGGCGACGTAGCTGATCGTGTAGTCGGTATCGACCGCGCCGCTGGCGGTGATGGCGTAGGGGCTGCCGGAGACCGGGCTGGTGGCGGTGGCCGTGGTGGTCAGCGTGGGCTGGCGTGGTCAGGCTGGCCGACGTGTCGCCGTTGACGAAGCCGGTGTAGCTGGCCGTCAGCGTCGGCAGCGCCGCCCCGTAGACCTTGGTCTGGTTGTTGGCGGTGATCGTCAGGGCCACGGGCGTGACGGTCAGCGTGCCGGCGACGTAGCTGATCGTGTAGTCGGCGTCCACCGCGCCGCTGGCGGTGATGGCGTAGGGGCTGCCGCGACATGGCTGGCTGCCGTGGCCGTCGTGGCAAGCGTGGGCTGGCGTGGTCAGGCTGGCCGAGGTGTCGCCGTTGACGAAGCCCGTGTAGCTGGCCGTCAGCGCCGGCAGCGCCGCCCCGTAGACCTTGGTCTGGTTGTCGGCGGTGATCGTCAGGGCGACCGGCGTCACGGTCAGCGTGCCGGCGACATAGCTGATCGTGTAGTCGGAGTCCACCGCGCCGCTGGCGGTGATGGCGTAGGGGCTGCCGGACACGGGGCTGGCCGCGGTGGCCGTGGTGCTGAGCGTGGGCTGGCGTGGTCAGGCTGGCCGAGGTGTCGCCGTTGACGAAGCCGCTGTAGCTGGCCGTCAGCGTCGGCAGCGCCGCGCCATAGGCCTTGGTCTGGTTGTTCGGCGGTGATCGTCAAGCCGACCGGCGTGACGGTCAGCGCGCCGGCGACGTAGCTGATCGTGTAGTCGGAGTCCACCGCGCCGCTGGCGGTGATGGTGTAGGGGCCGCCGGAGACGTGGCTGGCGGCCGTGGCCGTCGTGGTCGAGCGTGGGCTGCGTGGTCAGGCTGGCCGAGGTGTCGCCATTGACGAAGCCGGTGTAGCTGGCCGTCAGCGTCGGCAGCGCCGCGCCGTAGACCTTGGTCTGGTTGATCGGCGGTGATCGACAGGGCGACGGTGGTGACGGTGAGCGTGCCGCGCGACGTAGCTGATCGTGTAGTCGGCGTCCACCGCGCCGCTGGCGGTGATGGCGTAGGGTCCGCCGGAGACTGGCTGCTGGCGGTGGCCGTGGTCGTGAGCGTGGGCTGCGTGGTCAGGCTGGCCGAGGTGTCGCCATTGACGAAGCCCGCTGTAGCCGGCCGTCAGCGTCGGCAATGCCGCCCCATAGACCTTGGTCTGGTTGTTGGCCGTGATCGTCAAGGCGGCCGGGGTGACGGTCTGCGAATAGCCCGTGGAATTGCTGTTTGTCCAGGAACCGCTGTCGCTCGTGTAATCGGCGGTCACTGTGTGCGAGCCCGCAGTCAGCGTCGTTAGCGAGTAAGTGGCCTGACCGTTACTTAGTTGCACTGGCGATCCGGCGTTCAGGCCATTGATTATCCATTGCACCGATCCTGTCGGCGTTCCGCTGGCGGCAGCGACGGTGACCGTATAAGTCACGTTCTGTCCGTAGGTCGATCCAGAGGCGTAGTTGCCGGCGACCGTTGTTGTGGTGCTGGCGGCTTGGCTGGAAACTCCGGCCAAATCGGGTACGAGCAGATTGGCCACCGGCGTGCCGAGGCCGGTAACGAGGTCGTAGCCGGCGGCGGCCGTGTAGTTCGGGCTGCCGGTGCTCGTCCCCGAAGTGATATCGTGAAAATCGGTGGCGGGCAATTGGTATAGCTGGGGCAAAGTTTGCGACGGTCCGTCCAAGGTGCCCAGTCCCGCGGTAACCCGCATCTGGTCGGCCAGGGCAATCAGCCCGGCCCAGCAGGGCGCTGCGAGGCTCGTGCCGCCATACTGAAACCAGGGGCTGGAACCGCCGTTGTAAGAGTCATAAACGGCGACGCCCGTGTTGGGATCGGCGTCAAACGACACGTCAGGAATCGTCCTCATGCCGTTGGCGTTGACGGTGCTTCCGCCATTGTGGATCACCAGGCCCTGCTGGTAACTCGGCTGAGTCTCATACTTGCTCACGCCACCGCCGCTGCCGCTCCAGCCCGTCTCGGTGCCGTAGCTGTTGCCGCTTAAGCTCAGTGAAGTACCACCCACCGCCAATACGTTCGGCGAGTAGGCCGGATAGCCCCCGGTGCGCCGCTGTCGCCGGTGGCGGCCACGAAGGTCACGCCTTGATGTCCGCCAGGTGTAATAAAAAAGCTGTTGTAAATCGAAGTATCAATTGAGTTCTCTCCGGACGTGAAGCTCATAGAGACCACCGACACGCCGGGCAAGTCGGCCGCCATCTTGACGCCCTGAAAGAGAGAAGAATAGAACGCGCTGTTGTTCGCCTCAACGAGCACAATGTTGGCCATCGGCGCGAGGACGTGGGCCCATTCCACGTCCAGCGCCTCCTCGGTTTCCCACGTGCCCGTCGTGTCGGTGGCCGGATAGTTTGTTCCGCCGTTTTGGTCCAGCTTGATAAACGTGGGGCCGCCGGACGAGCCGAAATCGGGCAGGCCATAATAGGCGTCGAAGTTGTGCAAGTCGCTGGTGGCGTAAGCAGCGGCATTGCTGCTGCTGACGAAGTCCGGATCATCGTAGGCGTCAACGATGGCGATCGTCTGACCGCTGCCTTGCTGGCTGAGCAAGCTGATTCCATAAGCCGCCTGAATCTGCTGTGGCGTCAAATGCGCCGCCCGGCGGTGCGCTTGAGCCGGCTGGCGTTGCCGAGTCGCCAAGAGCTGGAACTGCCGTCGCGCTGACGGCGGCGGGCGTCACTGAATTCATCAACGACTGCGACGCAACGACGCCACCCGACAAGTAGGCAGACTCCGCGAGCCCGGCGGCCGACAACAGTTCCCGCCTCTCCAGCGCCTCAAACCGCAGCGCTCGTTGACGCTGCGACTTGCGACCGCGCGAACTATGCCTCGGAGAGCGAAAGTTAAGACTTCGGAAGTGAAAGCGACTGCTCATGGCGACCTCGGCAAGCTGGAAACGTACAAGACACGGGCAAACCTTCGGCATCCGAATAGCGGAACAGAGTTCCGTCCAAATGGCCCTCCAAGCAAATATAGGTCACGCGGAGTGCCCCTCCGCCGATGCAGGCGCTGGCTTTTTACCGCCTTTGAGAGAACTGCCTGCGGTGTGCTTCCGGCAAGACGAGGAAACAACGAATCGACGGATGGTTCCGAATATACGGGCGGCAGGCATCGCGATGAGCATTATCGCGCCGCCGAGACATGAGAATAGGTGGGAGTATTATTCGATATCCGATGCCAGACGCCAACGGCCGACACTATGAATTCGGCCCACCGTCGCCTTCCGATCTAATGCGACCGGCTTGCGGTCCGTCTCTTTAGTCGCAAACGGCAGCCTCGCCCCCACTGCGTTTACCGCAGTGGAGCGAAAGATTGATGGCTAAAGTCGTCATCCCATTGCGCTTTCACCCGGATTGCGGTTGCCGCCCGGCCGGGCGGCAACCGCAATCCGGGCGAGGGGCACAGGGCAGCATCGTTGTAGCCATCAATCTCGCGCTTCACCGGGACAAGCCCGGCGGGGGCGGATCAAAGCGACAAACCGCTTGACCGGTGGCATCACAATTAGAAGTGCAGGCGCGTACCGCGCCTCAGCGGGCATACTCGGCGAGTATGGCGTCGCGGGCCAGCAGCGCCGCATTGCGCTGGTTGCCTGGCGCGTTGTCTTGGGGATCAAGAGCCCCCCACGGCCAGTCCACGCCAGCGGCCGACTGCTTGGCGAGGTTTACCGCCAGGTTCTCAAAGACCTTTGCGCGGGCCGTCGTTCTTCTGTCCGGTACGGACGACTGATGGTAGCCCAGTAGTTTACTGCTGGGATGCGAGAAGTTTGGGGGATTTGTAGTCCCGTAGGGACGATTGAAAATGCCGGACTTCGCCGTTTCAGCCGTCGCTAACGGACTCGCGACCGGGTTTCCGTTAACCTTCGTCCCAGCGTTAAATCGCTGGGCTACAATCGACCGCCCCTCCGGGGCACCTATGGATGCAACTGCCGGAGCACCCGCCGCGACGGCCACTCGCGGCGATTGCTCTGGAACGACGGCCGAAAAGAGTCCACTGTTGCTGCCCACCGTCAACGACGCGCCGTCGGCGAATGCATTGGCCGTCGTAACTTGCAGGGTGCCGTTCTGGACCGTCACATTGCCGAGGTCCCCGCCGCCCGCCAGCACGAGCTTGCCGTCGCCGCTCTTGCTCAGGCTGCCCGACCCGGAGATCGACCCGTCAATGGTTGCCGTTGTGGCGGCCGCGGCGTCCACCGTCAGCAGATGGCCGGCGGTGTCGATCGGGCCCTCGACCGCCAGCGAGCCGGCGGAAACCTGGAAAACCGCGTCGTCGCCGAAGACCAGCGGAAGCGACAAGCTGTTGGCCCCCTGGGCATTAACAATCGTCGAGTCCAACTGGACGGAGTTGCCCGAAAGCGTGCAATTCCCATTGAACGTGATCTGGCTAAAGACAGTGTTGGCCGGATAATCGTTGATTAGCGGTGAGGCGGCCGGCCCACCGAGGCTCGATATCGTTGACCGCCGGGTCCAGCAGTTGGACGGTAATGCCCCGCGTCAGCACGTTGCTGTCGGCCTGTCCGTCGTTAACTTTGAAGCTGATGGTCCGCGTGGCCGTGTTGGGATCGAGACGGTTGTCGGCGTACGTCACGGTTTGCAGGGCCGCCTGGTAGTTGGCCAGCGTGTCGCTGCCGCTGAGGGTCAACGTCCCCTTCGCCGCGTCCCAACTTCCCGCGATGTTGCCCGTGTTGACGAAGCCCAGCACGTCCTCGCCCTTCTGGTAATTGCCGCTGATCCAGACGGTGGCCCCGGCCAGGGTGGCGCTTTCGGCATCGCTTACCGCCAGTGACGACGTAATCGCCGTGGCCGGGTTGCCTTCGGCGTAGGCCAGGGCCGTACCCTCAATCCCCGCCAGAGCCGGTGGATTAGTGTTGACCGTGATGCTGTAGTTGATGGAAGTCGCGGACCCCAACGTGTCGGTGGCTGTTACCGTGAACGTCTCGGTCCCGGCCGCCATCGGCGTGCATGAGATGCTCAGGGAGTTGTTGCCGCTGGGAGGCACCACCAAGCCAGAGATGGCGCTCTGGATATTGCTCACCGCCAGCGTGATGCTGCCCGTGCCGCCGCTGGCCGTGATCGTCTGATTGTAGGCCAAGTTGACCGTGCCGGACGGCAGGGTGGCAGGACCAAGCGCGACCGCCGAATTGATCGTGGTGGGATCACTGGCCGTGTCGTTGAGGGTAACTACCTCGCCGCCGCCGGACACCGTGGCCGTGTTCGTCACGCTCGCCGGCGCGGTGGCGGCGACGTTGACCGTTATCGTCAAGGCCGGGTAGCTGGCCCCTGGGGCCAGCGGGTCGCTGCGGGTGGCGGTGAGCGCGGCAAAGTTCACCGTCCAGCCCGTGCCGCTCATGGCCGTGGCCGTCAAGCCGCTGGGCAGCGTGTCCGCGAGGCTCACAGTACCGCTCGTTGCCCCGGAACCGGAATTGTTCACCGTGATCGTATAAGTGTCCCCCGCGTCCTCCTGCTGAAAGTTGCCGACGTGGATCGCGGTCAAAGTAAGGTCGGGCTGCGGGCTATCCAGGGCCAGATCGGGCACAAGCAAATTTGCCTTTGGACTACCCAGGCCGGTCACCAGGTTGTAACTAGAACCGGTAGTTGGGGTGTAATCAACCGAGTAGTTCGGGTTGCCCGTGCTCGTCCCCGAGGTAATGTCGTGAAAATCCGTAGCGGGCAACTGGTATAGCTGGGGCAGGGTCTGCGTCGGTCCGTCCAGCGTCGTCAGGCCTGCCGCGACCCGCATCTGGTCGGCCAGGGCGATCAGCCCGGCCCAGCAGGGGGCGGCAAGGCTCGTGCCGCCATACTGAAACCAGGGGCTTGAGCCGCCATTATAGGAATCGTAGATCGCAACTCCCGTGTTCGGATCGGCGTCAAAGGCCACGTCGGGGACCGCACGCATCCCGTTGGGATTGACCGTGCCTGTGCCATTGTAAATAGTTAGACCCTGCTGGTAGCTTGGCTGGATCTCGTACTGGCTGATGCCGCCGCCACTGCTGTAGGGACTGCCGCTCCAGCCCGTCTCGCTGCCGTAACCGTTGCCGCTGAGCGTCAGCGATGTGCCGCCCACGGCCAAGACGTTGGGCGAAAAGGCCGGATAACCGGCCGGCGCGCCATTGTCCCCAGTGGCGGCCACGAAGGTCACGCCTTGATGTCCACTAGGTGTATTGAAAAAGCTATTGTAAATCGAAGTATCAATCGAGTTCTCCTTGGACATGAAGCTCATGGAGATCACAGACACTCCCGGCAAGTCGGCCGCCATCTTGACGCCCTGAAAGAGAGAAGAATAGAACGCACCGTTGTTCGCCTCAACGAGCGCAATGTTGGCCATCGGCGCGATGACGTGGGCCCATTCCACGTCCAGCGCCTCCTCGGTTTCCCACGTGCCCGTCGTGTCGGTGGCCGGATAGTTTGTTCCGCCGTTTTGGTCCAGCTTGATAAACGTGGGTCCGCCGGGAGTGCCGAAATCGGGCAGTCCGTAGTATGCGTCGAAGTTGTGCAGGTCGCTGGTGGCGTAAGCAGCGGCATTACTGCTGCTGACGAAGTCCGGATCATCGTAGGCGTCGATAACCGCGATAGTCTGCCCTGCGCCTTCCTGGCTAAGCTGGTTAATCCCGTAAGCGGCCCGTATCTGCGCGGGTGTCAGTGCGCCGCCCGGCGGCGCGCCGCTCCGGCCGGCGACGCAAATACCAGTATTGGTAGACTAGCGGATGCCGTTGACGCGGCCGCGATTTCAGCAGCCAGCGCGGAGGCACTCTCGGTCGGCGAAATAGCCGACAACAACTCCCGTTTCTCCAGCGCTTCCAGCCGTAGACTCCGTGACTTCAGGACCTCAAAGCTTAGCCTGCGCCTACACCGGACGTAGCGCAGCGAGCGGCCCAAGTATACGCTACAGCCGTCGTTCCCCCGGTTTATTGGAGCATTCCCAATGGCCCGACGCCGAAACGCGTCAAAGTGAGCAAAGACTAGTAGAAGCCTCGGAACCTTTCTCATCATAAGACCGTCCTAAAGCAGTGCATCCAAACAAGATAGCCTATTTGAACTTCGAAATCTTGGACAAGAAACGAAAAAGCAGGGCACGCTGAACCCTGCTTCGCACAACAGCGCCCGAGGGCGGTCATGGCTAATGCGAAACTATTCAACCTTGCGGCAACGCCGGCTCCGTCGCCACACCATTCCGATGGGCAATCCGCACAAGCCCAAGCTGGCGAGCGCAGTCAGCCCTGTAGGCTCGGGTGCCGGCGGAACGTCAGTAACCTTTGCGCCGTCCAAGACGATACCCTGAATCTGGGTATCCGTGCCAGGTACCAATGCATACACACCGCTGGTCGCATAGTAATTCTCATCGGTGTAATGTTTAGCGAGCCAGTCCGCGAGCCCTTTCACAGTACCAGTATACACGCCCCCGAGGCTAGCAGCCTCCGATAAAATACTTGTGCTGCCCCCGAACGTCGCAGAGTCAGTAGTGAAACTTCCTCCATTTGTGGGCCCGTTTATCACTTCCCAAAGGGCCATCTGGAGCGCAATCCCTTCTGCGTCAGTCACGCCGTTGGGTGGCAGACTGCCACTGTTGTGTAGGTAATACCCGATTAACCTAATAACTTTCGAATCTGCGTTATCAAGGTTGGTTTCGTTCTGGTAGGTTTGCGGAATAGTCCCAGTGCCGTCGAGTTCCCAAAGAGTAGACGGCACCTGCTGCCCACCAACGAAGGTGATCAAGTCAAGACAGAAACCAGTCAACACGTTGTTGTTTGACGGCACGTTAGGATTATTGCCCGTCAACGTGTAGTCGTAGGGGCCGACATAGCCATACTGACCTTGATCCAAAACAGTAAGCCCGTTGAAGCTACCCCCAATCTGATAAGTTATACTACCATCGTTCGTATCAGCCAGCGCGGCACTTGCCGTGGTCACCATGACCGCCATCACAACACCAATCACACGTTTCATAGCTCATCTCCAAAAACTGAACTGGGCCTTGCTTGCGAATTAAGCGGGTTTCCCCACGCACGTCTATCATGCTACCACCGATTGTACCGGCGTCAACGGTTTTTGTGCAACTTTTCACATACTCGCAATACTTCGCGCAAATGCGCAACTTGGGAGGGGGTGCGTTGTTGGCAAGGAATTGCCAGATTGCCCATCATAACGAGCGATCTCGCCGCCTCTTGCAGCGAACCGGCCGGCG
Source organism: uncultured Planctomycetia bacterium (assembly GCA_963707295.1). Taxonomy (GTDB): domain Bacteria; phylum Planctomycetota; class Planctomycetia; order Pirellulales; family Thermoguttaceae; genus JANXQG01. The sequence continues at coordinate 13,897 of CAVPPL010000002.1, read as the reverse complement.
ACACGAGCGGTTTTCGGAGTGAATTCCGCGCATTTCGGCCATTTTTGTCCATCAAACCCGTCGCAGCCCGGCGACTACTATACACGCGCATACGCTACTTTAATGTGGTCCCAGCTCCTCCAGCGTGCAGATCAGTTAACCGCAAGACTGAAGCTATGGCAAGGCCCGCGGATTACCGCGAAGGGCACATGGCCATGCGTTTAGAAGCGGATGCCCTGCGAGCCGGTCGGGCAGCCTGGCAGGAGCTCATTGACAGCGCGGCCGACTCGTTGAGAAAGCGGCCATTGAGACCCGCACATGGCCGAGTATGAGAAAGCGTTAGCGACAGGGTGACGACTTCGGTCGATCGGCGTCAACCAAATCTGCGAGCGGCGCACATGCCGAGCCAGGCGGCTGGTGGCGGACCGACCGCGCGATGATTCCGCGGATGCCTTACGCTGGTCGATTTGCCCGTTGGCGCTTTCGCAGCACCTCGCGTGTCGCGGTCAACGGCAAGAAACCAGGGTCTGCGGTTACACAAGATTGTCAATTAACCACCTGAAAACTTCGCCTTTTTTGCAATCCGTTGCGACTTGTTGAAATCCGGAGAAAAACTGATTGACTGCGCCTCCCTCATCCAGTACAATGCACGCTGAGGTTTGTAACCTCGGAGAGAAGTGCCGGGCGGACGTAAGGAACGCTTCGCTCAATCCGCTGATTTCGGAACGGTGGCTGTTGTAGGTCACCGCAAAACAAAACGGGAGGGTGCGAAAATGAATCGTTTACTTGTGGGTTTTGGTTGTACCTTGATTCTGGTTTTGGGCGCGGGTGCGATTGCGCGAGCGGACTCAGTCCAACTGTCGGATTATACTTGGGATGGTTCAAATGAGTCTGGCGACCCATTCGGGATAGTTCCCAATTCGCTCACCGCCACATTTGCGGACACAGCGACGCCCGGCCAGGTTACTTTGACGCTTGCAACTAATGGAGCCCTCTCGTATACTGACATCAATAACGCTGTCCATGACATCGGTCTTTTCTGGATGGCTTTTAACGTTGCCAGCTCGCAAGAAGGTTACTTAACGGTTACAGCCGCGAATGGTAACCCTGTCGCGATCCATACTCCGGTGCAGTATGCTGGCGTCAACAACCCTTTTGCGGCCGATCAAGCTGGAAACTTCAGCGCATTCAGACTCCAATTCGGAGGCGCGGCGGGATCGGGCAACTTCGGACAGGGCGGTGCGAACCAAACCGACGTATTCACTATCACTTCGTCGGCACCCGGCTTGTTGAACGCAGATTCGTTTTTTGGTGTGAAGAGTACCAGCTCTCCAGCCCCTGTCGGACCAGTATATAGCGTCGGCTATTTCTACGACCCCTCTATGGGAGAGTATGAAGACAACGCAGGCGAAACACAGAAATTGACTTCTTCGCCGACTCCCGAGCCAACAGGTTTGGTGGGTCTGTCGGGCATGGCCGGTATGTTGCTGCTTGGCCTAGTCTGGCGGCGCGGGCGGTAACGCGAAGTTCCGTAATCGAAAATAAGAGCACCCACGACACGGCCGTCCGCGAAGGAGGGCCGTGTCTTTTGTTGCGCCGAACCGCCTGCGAAACCGGCCTATGCGCGTTGCCGAGCAGACAATGCGAGTACGCAGGCGCAGAGTACCCGGCAAAGAGCGCGTAGCGGAGAGCTGCCGCGTGTCAGATGGAGCGGATGGGACGACCAGTCCGATGCCGGCCCATCGCGCAACGGGCGAAAACAACTCAGAGTATCCGGCCACCGTGCCACACATTTGGCCACGGCGAGAGTGGCGGCTGAGAGTGACCCCTAGCGGCACACGGGAGACAATCGCGGCGGCGGGCGTGCTTGCGACAGCGTGGCGGATGACGAAAACGGGCCATCCGAAGAGGACGGCCCGAGTGGGGATTTCTTAAGCCGGAGCGTGCGGCGACTTATTTGCAGCTACGTTTGTTGATGTCGGCCGGGCGCATGATGCCGAGTCGGAGCGTGAGGAAGGCGCCGAGTCAGCGCGTCCGCAATACCCACTACACGGTGCGCGGTCACCGTACCCAGTCGCAGCACCAACTAAGCGCCGGAAGCGTACAAAGCACTCGGGGATGGTCCAGAGCGCAACACATTTTACATACTATCGATTGGTATAAATAACCCGTTGGAAGTATAAAACGTCGAGAATGGGTCCAGTTTTGTCCAACTCTGTCCAATTGGTCGCTCGCTGACGCGTCGGGTTATGATGCCGACCTCCAGGGCCAGCGCTAACTTTGGGCTGACTGGGTAACGACCCAAATTGTGCAGTCTGAATTGTGCGGATCGAAACTTTCTGCTATGTCGGATGGCACGTACCGACGATGCCATAGCGGAATTGAAGGTACAGGTCAATTTCAACTGGGAAAGGATTCCCTCGGCGCATATATAGCGGCATCGTATACAAAGTGCGCGCTAGCCCTGTGCCGACCTCCGACCGCTGAACACCTAAAACTGCCCCGCCCTCACCCCCTGCCCCTATCCCGAAAGGCGAGGGGAGCTTATGGCTGCGCGGGTCAGCTCTTCGTAGGCCCCGCGCTCCAGGACGTGGAGCGACTCAGGAGCAAGCTGCATCGCACGGGCCTTCTTGAGCGATTCGGCCGCTTCGTCCGCGCGGCCGAGCTTTTGCTGCGCGAGGGCCAGATGGAAGTAGCGATTGGGGGCCGGCTGCGCGTCGATCACGGTCTGCATGTCCGCCAGGGCTTTTTCCGGCTGGGCCTGCGCCAACTCAACTACGGCGCGCGTGTCCAAGAAACCGGGCTGCGGCCCGGCTAGATTGATCGCTTGGTTGATCGATTCCAGCGCCTCGTCGAGCTTCTGGCCGCGGAGGGCCAAGAGCCATGCCAGTTCGTTCAGCGCCGGAATATAGGCGGGGTCCTTCTGCAGAGCCTCGCGATAGAGGGTCTCGGCTTCCGGATACTTGCCCTGCTTGTCCTTTAGCGTGCCAGCCACCCAGAGCAATACTGGCGGGCGGGAGAACTTTTCCAGCGCCGCGGCAAGCACGGCGTCCAGACGATCCAATTGGGCCGGGGAGATCGCCGGCTGGCGCATGATGACCTCGCAGGCGGCAGCGATCTGCGGCACATCGGCCGATTTCCAGGCCGCTTCGGCCTGCTTGAGGGCCTCGTCCCAGCGCTTCTGCCGCGCGAGGAAATCGACGAGCACGAGCGCCCGCTTGGGATCGTCGGCGGCACACTTGCGATAGCCGTCTTCGGCCTTTTGCAGGGCAACGGCAGCCGCCGACGAAGAAGGGGACATTCCCATTTTTGCCGGCCCCTTACTCGCGAGCGGATTTCCCGGTTGCGCGGCAAAAATTGGGACAGTCCCCGTTTTTGCCGGCCCCTGGTTGGCGGCCCGCGCGGCCAGGGCCTCCAATTCGACGGCGACCGCCAACATGCGGGCCCAATGGTCCGCCGTGCCGGACTGGGCCTTCTTCACGAACTTGGTCAGCGTGGCGAGGGCCCCGTCGATGTCGCCTGAGCGAAACTGCACCTCGGCGCGGAGCTGCGCCGTACGGGGATTATCGGGATCAAGCTGCTCGAGCTTATCGACCCAGAGGGCGGCATCGGGTTCATTGTGGTCCAGCAGCGCCTGGGCGTAGGCGGCAACGTATTGCGGCTGTTTGCGCTGAGCGGCAAGCAAGGCCAACATTTGTTCGCGGGTCTTCGACCAGTCGCCCGAGGCCAGGTAGAGCTGGGCGAGGCGGAAGCGATCGTCGGCCGCGGCGTTTCGCGGGTCTTCCACTAGCTTCTCAAAGATGGCGGCCGCCTCGCGCCGTTTGGCGATTTGGGGATAAACTGCCAGGAAGCGGGCCTTCAAGCGGAGATTGTCGGCGGAGGACGGCGCGGCCGCAAGGTTTTCATCAACCAGGCGGACCGCTTCCACGAGGTTCTGATAGCCGCCTTGATCGGCGCGGACACGGGCCAATGCGCCGCGGGCGTCGGCCACCTGCGGAGGAGTGGCCTGGATCTGGCCGCCGACGATCCGGACAAGCTGCTCGGCGGCCTTCGCCAACTCGCCTTTGCGGATGTAATAGACGGCAACGCTGCGGACGATGGCGGGGTCGTCGGGCTTTAGCTTCACGGCCAAGGCATATTGCTCGCCGGCATCGTCCGTCTTGCCCAGCAACTCCAGGCACTCAGCCAGAGCGAGCGGAGCCGTGGCAGCGGGAATCTTGTCGCGGGCAGCGGCCAGGGCCTTTTCCGCGAGGTCCTTCTGGCCAGTGGCGACGTAAAGGCGGACCAAGGCCACCCAGGTCTCCGGTGCCTTTTCATCCAGCGAATTCGCCTGCCGCAGGGCCTTCTCGGCATCGTCGCGGCGGCCGAGAACGCTCTGAAGCTGGCCGAGCCAGAGGTAGTCGTGATAGTCCTTAGAGGTTTTAGCCGCCTTTTCGGCGGCCGCCAGCGCACCGGAAAGGTCTTGCAGGCCGTAGAGGACACCGGATTGCTCGCGGAAAAGGTCGGTAGTGAAAGGCACCTGCTGGCCTTCCAGTTGGTGAAGCAGGTCGTTGGCGGCGGCATACTCGCCCTTGTTATAGAGCAAGCGGAGCGCGCGGCGGGCGATTTCCGGGTTCTTCTCACCCTGTTTGACCGCCTCGCGATACTTCGACAACGCGGCGTCCTCCTGGCGCAATTCCTCATAAACCAGTCCCTGGAGCATGAGCGCCCGCGGCCAGTCGGGGCGCAGCCGCAGGGCCTGGGCAAGATGGTCGAGGGCCTGCTGCAGATCGGCTTGGCGCAATTTGTCGAGAGGGGGCGGATTTACCGCTTTGGCGGCCGGCGCGGCGGCAGAGCCCTTCGCGCCGCCATAATCGATCAGGCGGAGTGCCTTGGCATAATGCCATATCGGGCCGCCGCTTTCAACCCGGTCGATCTCTTGCAAGGCGCTGTCCATCAGCTTGGCATCCCGGGCCTGAGCGGCCATGTCAAAGAGATCCAGGCGGACGCGGAGGTCGCCGGGCAGTTCGGCCATGACGCGCTGCCAGAGTTGCTCGGCCTGCGCGAAGTCGTTGACCGCCAGCGAAGCCGATGCCAAAGATTGCCAGAGCCGCACCTTATCCGCTTTGGAAAAATCGTCGGTCTTTTCCGCCAACTTGCGGAGCTGTTCGGCAACGTCTTTCTCGCCTTTGAGCACCACGCACTTTGTGCGAACCAGTCGCAATACGAGGCTGTCGCCGAGCTGCTTCTCCGCTTCCGCCAACAATTGACTGGCGCGTTCCCAGTGGCTGTCGCGAAGCGCCAGGTCGATCTCGGCGCTCCAGAAGGCGACCTCCTTGGGATTGCTTTTTCTTTGGGCTTCAATCAACTTCTCGGCGTCCGCCTGCTGGCCCTTGGCGACGAGCAGTTCTGCCTGAAGCAGCGGCACGGCCGCCGAGTTGGGGGCCGTGCGGGCGAACTCGTCGAGCAAACCGCTGGCGCGGCCCCAATCTCCTCGCTGGTCGGCAGGAAGCCGCAATGTCGCCAAGATGGACAAACGGATGAGGCCGACCCAGGCCGCCGCAGGGGCGCCTTTGAGCGTTGCCAGCGTGGTCCGCGCTTCCAAAGCTTCATTGATCCGGCCCAGAGATTCGAGGTCGGCGGCGAGGGCTTCGCGGGCGGGAAGCCACATCGGGTCCATATTGACGGCCTGTTGGAATTCCTTGAGGGCGCGCTCGGTATCGGCCAGTTGCTCATAACTTCTGCCCAGCGAATAGAATGCCTGCTTCGCCAAGTCGGGCATGCCTTCAGTTCCTGGCCAAGCGGGCCGAATCGCCGGGTTGCGTCGGCCCAATGCCCCTGGACTTGAGCGATCTGGGCCTCCAGTAGGTCGGCATAGAGTCCGGGCCCAATCGACGTCGCCGAGGCATCCGCATCCAATTTGGGAAACGGTTTTGTCCGCAGGTCGCTTGCGGTCTTCCGGGCCTCGTCAAGCTTCCCCCTGACAAGCTGAAGGTTTCCCAGCTTCAGCCACATGGTCGGCGGACCATCCGCCTCGACACCCTTTTTCAGCCAATCGATCGCTTCGTCCGGCTTCTCGGCAGCCAACTCGATTTGCGCGAGGACGTTGTACATGCGGGGATCTCTGGGAGCGGCCCGGACGGCGCGCGCCATATTCCCGCGCCTTGTCGAGTTGCTTCCGTGCAAGGCAGACGTTTGCGGCAAGAAACAGCTCCGCGGGGTCGTCGGGGGCCAATTTCAATGCGGCTTCGGCGTCTTGAATCGCGGCGTCGAAGTTCTTTTGCGCGAGCCGCCGATAGCCCCGAAACAAATAGGCGTGTGGGTCTTTGGGGTTGGCGGCAACCAGCCGATCGGTCCAGTAATCGCCGGCTTTCACCGCCCAATCCTTGTCCTTCCGCAGCGTGCCCTGGAGTTTATCGGGCAGGTTTTTCAGCCACTCGTTCCGATCCTTTTCGAGATCCTCGCCCTTTGTGGAGAGAATGCCGACCAATTGCGTGTAGGCGGCAAAACGGGTCGGTTCATGGGCGACGGCCGCTTTGAACGATTTGCCGGCGGCAAGATATTCACCGGCCTTGGCCTGGCAGAATCCGTCAAGCTCCAGCAGCTCCGGATCGTCAGGGAACTCCTTAAGCAGGTAGTTTTCGAGGTGGTCCCTGGCGTCGGCAATTCGACCAATGGCGATATCGGCCTTTACCGCCTTGCGGCGAATGTCGCTCCGCGTGGGATCGCGCCGCAACACCGCCTCGAAGTGTTCGCTGGCGGGGCCGTAAGCGCGGACGTTGGCAAGCAGCGAACCGCACTCGGACTGGGCGTCGATATCCCGCGGATCAAGCAGCAAGTACTTTCCATAAAGATCGATGGCCTTGGCAATGTCTCGTTCGCCTTCTGCCTCGCGGGCTTTGACCAGGAAGATGCCGGCCGTTCGCTTCGCCTGCCATCTATTCAGGAAGTAGACCCCCACGCCCAGGACGGCGAAGCAGCCGAGCGAGAAAAGGAGGAAGCGGAGGTTGAGTTTAGTATTCATCGAGATTTCCTAGCGCTTTTATGCAGTCTACAGGGGATCGGCCCTGATGCCAAGCACGGTTGCAACGGGCCGGGAGCCGCCGATAAGTGATCCCGATCGCACGTGAGCCGCTTTGGGCCCCAGCACCATGGTCGTCGAATGTCCGCCATCGAGCAGAAAGCCGTCCTGCACACCGTGCCGTTTGAGTGCTTCCGCAACGCCCAGCGAAGAGGCGTTCTCGAAGACGGCCAGCCAAAGCAGTCGCCGCCGGGAGTCGATGCCAATCGCCGTGCGGCGGTCCAAGTCGCGGGCGGGGCCGGCCGTTTGTACTTGTCCCTTCCAAATCGCTGCGCCACCCACTCCGCCAATCCCCCAACGGGCGCGGCGCAGCGCGGCCTTGTTCACGACAATTCCAGATTCCATCTGTGGGACGAAACCGGGTTCGAACCAAAGCATGCAGCTATTGTGATCGACTTCCTGGCTAATCACTCCGTCGGCAATGACCGTCTGTATTCCGTTCGCTAGATCGCCAGTGTGGTAGAACAGGCCCGAATCCGCTGAGAAGAAGACCCCATTGACGACAACCGCCAAATCGTCGCGGCGCAGAACCGCGGTTGCATCGGCCAAACGATACTGATAGCCGCGACTGACCGCCTCGGGATCAAGGGGAGTCACAAAGAGGCCAATTCCGGGTGCGGTCAGGTCTATTTGCACGATATGGACCAAACCACGACATTCCGTTGTGTCGATTTCCTCGCAAGTATAAATGACTCCGCGAAAAATTTCCGTGGGCGGCGTCGGCCGCGGCCGCGTCCACCAGGCGTAGCCAGCCCAACCGCTGCCGGCAATGGCTGACAAACTGGCCAGCAGAATCAGAGGGCGACGCAATGCCATAGTATCACGTAAAGACTTCTTAACCGGAAGCACCGGTCTCTGGCGTCGGGTTGTTCGACCGCTGTCTCACTTTCAGTTCGTAGGCCTTGGACCAGGCAAGGAAGTCGTAAAAGGAAAGGAGAACAGACATTATAAATCCGGGTTTGCCGTCAAGAAAGCCGAGGCGGAAAAAGTAAGCGTAAATGAAGCGGAAAACAAATCGCAGCGGCAGTTTCTGGTACTGGCGTTTCAAGGCACGTTTCCACCTCAAACGGATTCCAATCTTGTGTTCGTTCCCTGTGGCTGCGCAATTGCGAGGCCGTGTGTGCCTCCCACTCGGAGTACCGGTTATGCTTCTCAACCCAACTCTGAATCGTCGGATAAGCGTAGTGCAGCATATCATTGCGGAGATAGTCGGCGCGACCCTCTAAAATGACATGTTCGTGAACTTCGTTGTCGCCGGAGTTGGCTTGGGGAGCTTCGATTCGCTCGTAGCGGCCGCGATCGCGGCAAAAGAGCCGCAGATTCCAACTTGGGTAGTATCCACAGTGCTTGATCCATTTGCCAAGAAAGAAGAATCGCCGATTGACGAAATACCCGTCGCACCCTGGCCGTTGAATCGCAGAAGCGATCTCCATCGCGAGATTCTCAGGAATGTGTTCGTCAGCATCAACGATCAGAATCCACTGGTTCTTGAAGGGCAGGTTTTCGATAGCCCAGTTCTTTTTCTTGGGGAAAGTGCCATTGAAATTGAACTGTACGAGCCTCGCGCCCATTTCTCGGCGATCTGAATGGTTCCATCCGTGCTATGGCTATCGACGACGAATACCTCGTCCGCCCACGACAGATGATCGAGGCACGATTGAAGTATGGCCGCCTCGTTCTTTACCGGCACAATGACGGATACGGGAACGCTTCCCACTTGGTTACAGCCCCTCTTCGCTTGCTTGCAGGTTTCGAACGCCGATTGGGCGCGCCGGGTTGCCCGCAACGATCGACCACGCCTCGACGTTTTTGACTACGACCGCTCGCGCCCGGCGACCGCGCCGGGACCAACCTCGATCCCGGGTCCCACAAACGAATCGGCACAGATCCAGGCATCGTCGTGAATCGTGATCGGCAGTTTTTGCAATGGCATGGCTGGGTCGCGAAAGTCGTGCGTCCCCGCGCAGAGGTGGGCTCGTTGTGAGATCGTCACGCGCTCGCCGATCCTCACGATTCCCAGATTGTAGATCAGAGCGTCAAACCCCACGGCCGACCAATTCCCAACATCGAGGTTCCAGGGAATTTCGATGCGGACCGACGGATGGATATGGACGTTGTGTCCGACCCGCGCCCCAAATGTTCGCAAGAGCACGGTTCGCCAACGCCAAAACACTCGCGGACTAAAGCGAAACAAGGGCTGGACGACGCCCAAAGGAGTCGGCCAAATTGTTCTCGCCGAGACCACTTTCGCACTTTGCGGTTCGCGGCGATATCAAGCCTCGACTGACCCAAGACCAGAATACCTCAGATGACTTCTTTGACGAGTATGTCGTGATAAAGTCGCACCAGGGCCGAACCCATAGCCGTAGCTGAATACTTGGCGTCGGCCAATCGCCGGGGCAGCTTCCAGCGAGAGTCCGCCGCAAGGGGTCGTTCACAAAGAAACGGATGCTTTCAGCCACTGCTTCTGGCGTCGGTTCGACCGCGACTCCTGCACCGGCGCAGGCAACTTCCGCCGCAATTGCGACGCCTTTCGACAGCACGCACGGCAGCCCGGCGAAAAGGGCCTCGGCCGCAGCAATGCCGAAATTCTCGGAGAATGACGGCAAGATGAAGAGTTCGGCGCTGGCCAGAGCCGATTGCTTCACTTTTCCTTCCACATTTCCGGCCCAAAGGACTGCGTCGCTCAGACCTAGCGTTTGCGCCAGGTTTCGCAAATGTGCGATGTATTCCGCCTTTCCATCGCCGCAGATGATCAGAATGAGGTCGGCACACTCGTTTCGGACCCGCGCAAATGCTTCCAACAGGCATTCGACATTCTTCTTTCGATCGAGGCGCGACAAAAACAATATCCGCCGACGATCCCGGATCATCGGATGCAGCGAGAGGAACAGCTCGTTGGTTGGGGATTCTATAGGTTCCAGTCCATGCGGAATAATGACGGATCGAAAGGGCCAGTTCAGGGCTTCGGCCTCTTTTTGTTCTTGTTGGCTTGTGAAATGGACCGCAGCGGCATCCCTCAATATCGGGCCTTCAATTGTCGCGACCGAGATGCGTTTCAGAACCGATCGTCGTTTGGTCATCCCGTAATAATTCAGCACGCCCAGCGGTCGAACGACGTACGGAATGCCCGCTCGCCGCGCGGCCCATGCTGCGGCAACGCTCGGAAACGAGAAGACCGCATGGACATGAACGAGGTCGAATTGATGAACCTCCCGCCGCAACCAGCGGTACAGCGGGACTGAGACCTTGTAGATTTCCGTTTGCTTGGGAAAGTACCAACGCGTCACGCCGTTTTCCTCAAAGGGCGGCCGGTCGCCCTGTCAATGTGTTTTCCCGGTCCGTCGTCGTCCGTTGTAACGGTTTCCACGGTAATTCCAGCGGAAGTTATCGCCCTCTCCATTAAGGGCAATGCAAAGCTTGGGCCGCCATGGGCTGGAGACAACGAAGGTATGACGTGTAAGACGCGCAAGTGGAATTCAGAGACCGAGCCGCAGAATGTAATCTCCCAGCGACACAAGTACTAGTGCCCGGGTCCAAGCCTGGCTTTCCGGAGCAGATAGAAACGACTTCCAGATTGCATCGACCGCATCGGCACGGACCAGCGCCGAGTTCTTTAGGGCTGCGAGCCCATCCTCGCAAAGTGCGCGAGGGGCCCGGCCATCCATCGCCGCAAAGGAAGCACGAAACCGGTCTTTGGTCGGGCAAGCAGATCGGGAAACAACACGCCATCGAGCGACTGGCGAAGCAGGTGTTTCGGCGGACAGTGCGAAGGAAAGCGCACGCGGCCCGGCAGGCCGTCCATCCACGTCACCAACCGGTGATCCAGGAACGGCACGCGGATCTCCAACGAATGGGCCATTCCGTTGGCGTCGGAATCGCAGAAGGACGTTGGTCTGATAGAAACGCGATTCAACAACGGAAATAGCCCAGCCGGGATCGGCGTCAGGCGGCGGAAGCCAAGCCGCGGCTTCCGCGGACAGGAAGTCGGGAGTCAGTCCGAGATTCGGCGCCGACAGCCCGAAGGCGCTAAGTTGTCGGTCGCTCAAGAGTCGGCGGCGTGCAGACGCGAGGGATGCAAGTTCGCAATTACCGCAAAGAATGTCGCTGAACTTGCCCCGCGCCGTGGCCGACTTTCGCAGGGTGAGCGCCTGGGCAAGAGCTCGCCGACCGCCGCGTGGCATCCACCTCAGCCAATTCGCCAGGGCCTTGATTCGAGGCACGTCCTGGAAACTCGGATATCCGCCAAAAAGTTCGTCCGCTCCCAATCCGCACAAAGCTACCTTCACGCCATGCTCTCGGACAGCCTTGGAAATCACAAAGGTGTTCAGCCCATCCATCGACGGCTGATCGGCGGCCGCCAGCCACTCGTAGGCGGCCTCTTCGGCGGCATTATTAGGAATGCGGATCGCCGTATGCCGCAGGCCAAACCGCCTGGCCGTTTCTGCGGCGATCTGCAATTCGTCGATGTCCGCATGTTCGGCAAACCCGACGGTGAACGCAAGGACCTCGCTGCTGTGCGTTGCTGCAAGGCCGGCGATCGCCGAACTGTCGAGCCCTGCGGACAGGAAAACTCCGACCGGGACGTCGCTGACGAGGTGGTCGCGAACCGCCTCGTCCAAAATCTCGCGGTCCGGACGACAATCTCGGCGACCGGCTGCGTAAAGTCCGGGGCAGGCGGCTGCCACCAAATTTGCGGCGGGCATGCCCGAAAGCCGTCCGCCGAGCTTTCGATCACTTGCCACGCCCCGGGCGGCAGCATAGTCACCGATTCGAAAAGCGTGAGCGGCTGCTGGACCGCGCCATAGGCCAGTAAACCGGCGAGGCCCGCCTTGGAGATCGTTCGCGGCACAAGACCGGACGCGAGGATAGCGCGGACTTCACTGGCGAAGACAAAGCTTTCTGAACTGCGGGCAACGTAGAGCGGCTTAATTCCGGCTGGGTCCCGCGCCAAGAGAAGTACCGGGCCGCGAGGGTCAAAGAAACCGAAGGCATACATGCCTTCAAGTCGCTTGATGAAATCCGGCCCATGCCGCGCAATGCCAGCGAGAAGAACTTCGGTGTCGCTGCCGCTGCAGAACACGTCGCCTTGTGCCTCCAGTTCAGCCCGCAGGCGTCGGAAATTGTAGATCTCACCATTGAAGACAATCTTGCACCCCGTTGCCGCATGCGTCATCGGCTGATGGCCGAGGGGTGAAAGGTCGAGGATCGATAGCCGGCGATGGCCAAGCCCGAGCGATGTCCGGCCGAAAGCACATGTCTCGGCCCCGGCAGCATCAGGTCCCCGATGGGTCTGGGCGGCGACCATCCGGTCGAGCACGGCGCGAGCCTGCTGAGGGTCTTTTTCGATAATACCGGCGATTCCGCACATGGCCGCTTAGTCCGCCTCCAGGACCGCCCGCCGCAGCCGCTCGCGAAAGTCCGCGGCGGTGAAGCAGTTTTCAAAGCGCTGCCGCGCCGCCGCCGACCGTTCCTGCCAGCAGGCATCAAGCGTCAGCAACTCGACGAGGGCGCGGGCGACTTCCTGAATGTTGCCAGGAGCAATTGCTAGGCCGGCCTGAGGCGGATTGACGACTTCGCGGCCGGCGTCACAGTTGCTCACCAGGCACGGGCGGCCCAAACGCATCGCCTCGAGATAAACCAGGCCGAATCCTTCGCCGCGACTCGGCATGGCAAGGCATCGAGATCGCTTGATCGCTTCTTGTTTTTCCGTTGGACTGATCCACCCAAGGAATCGGACGGCATCCGCCACGCCAAGAGATTGGGCCAGCGATTCGAGCGAGGGTCTCAGTGTGCCATCGCCCACAACCCACAATTGCGCGTCCTTCACGAGCTGGCGTACCATCGGCCAAGCCTCGATCAATTCGCGGTGGCCTTTGCTATACTTCTCTTCGCGCGAGGCGGCTTATGACGAGAGCCATGGGGAGGTCTGGGGCGGCAACTTCCTCATTCGGAGCGCTATCTCCAAGGCCCAGGTGTACTACCGTATGTCGCGTGGAAGCAAAGCGGGGCGCGACCGCAAGGAACCGTTCCCAAGTATGCTGGCTGTTGGAGAGAAAGAGATCGACTCTGCGTAACAGCAGTTGAGTCGCCCAATTAGGTTTCTGCCAGGCTTCGATACCGTGCAGGAACAGCACGACCTGCCCGCGAAAGCCGCCATCAACGGCAGCAGCTTAAGCAGGCCCAGATGCCAGAACAAGGCGGTCTTACTATTCCACTTTCGGGCAAAGACTTCTTTGGCCAGCGAGAGCCGGCCCTGCGCCACAATGACCGTTTCCGAACCCAGCGAGAGTTCGCCTGTCTCATCGGCCCCGAAGACGATCGCGCGACGATCGGCAATGCCTTCAAACGCCCTCCAAGCCTCGCAGCCAGAAACCTGAATGCCGCCAATGGGACCGATTCCGGGGAACAAACAGATCATGGAACGACCGAACCGGATTGAATTACGCGCCGCGTTATCGTCGGCGGGCGGGAGATTATGAGCAACAGTACCACCGCCGGCACCAGTGTCGTAAACAATGAACACAGTATTTCCGCAACCGCATGCTCCAAATTGCCGGCATAACTTAGAAATATGGCGGCGATCAGCCAGCCCACCTGGCTGGGAATCAGCAACCTCGATAACTGCGCAGGCAATCCAAAGACCACCCCGAGCAAGAAACCGGCGAATACGACCCCCGGCCAACCGAAGTTTAGCCAGCCTTCCACAATCGGTCCCACGGATATCGATTTGGAATTGATTTCTCGCTCCGTTTGGATGCCGAGGTGAATACCCAGAGTCTCGGTTCAACTCATTGCCGTGCGGCTTTTGGGGCCAGAAAATACGCGGGATGATCAAGTGAAAGAACTGCAGATAAG
>CAVPPL010000001.1:0-39453 GCA_963707295.1 uncultured Planctomycetia bacterium | reverse complement strand
AGCCCACGAAGCCGAAGTTGCGGAAGCCGCGCTCGAAGAGGTGTTCGAACGCCAGCCGCGCGATCGAAGCGTTGTCGACGTGGATCAGCGGAAAGCGCGGATCGCGGCAATCGCCCAGCACGTCCACCACGGGCACGCCGGCTTTCGCCAAGCCCGCCACGAAACTCGGATTCCGCACCCGCGCGATGATGCCGTCGCCCTTCCAGTGCTTCAGCCAATCGGGCGAGACCTCCAGCTCACGGGCTTCCAGCGAAACGGACCACGCGCCGTGCGCCCAAAGATAGCGGCCGATTCCCGCAAGAATCGCCCTGCCGGAGGCCAGCGTGGTCTCGACAATCAGGGCGACGCGAGGCTTTGGCCGGATGGGCGATGGACGTTGGCGGCGCATGGGATCCGAAGCCTATTTGGTATTTCGTGCTTCCTTGTCTCCAACCAATGCCTCCTCAATCGGCTCGATCCACGTATCGCGGTTCGGATCATAGGCCCCGAAGCCGGAGCAGAACTCCCAATAGGCAAAGCCCATTTTCCGCTCCAATGCCGCATCGGCCACGAAGCGCGTCCAACGGGCCCGCGATTCCATGTCCGCCCGGCTGTACGAGCCGAACTCGCCCAGGTAGATCGGCCGATGATGAGCAACCGCCCAAGCGACCGCCTTATCAAAGTCTCGCTCGACCGCCTTGCGCTCCGCGGGAGAGCCGGTCCAGTGCGTGCCAAGCCAGGCTTGCGTCTGAGGCCCGGCCCAGGTCGCGCCTTGGTGCGTGAATTGAAACGGATTGTAGTAATGGACCGTGACGATCAAGTGCAGGTCGCGTTCGGGCAGTTGCAAGCGGTCGAGATCGTTAATGTTGTTCCATGAGGTCGGGCCGACGACGACTTCCCGTACCGGATTGCTCTTCCGCACGACGCCGAGCGCCTCGGCCAAAATCGGATTCCAATGCGCCGCGTCGAGCTTGTCGTTGGGCTCGTTGAGCAATTCGAGAATCAACTTCGGCGGAAACGCCCGATAATGCTCGGCGATCTGCTGCCAAAGCCCTAAAAAGCGCCGGCGATGGCCGTCGGGGTCCTTGTAGATTTCGTCGTAGTGGTGCATGTTCATGACGGGCACGAGCCGATTCTTCAGCGCCTGGCGCACGGCCCAATCGACCCGCGCGAAGAACGTCGGCTCGATTGTATAGGGTGCCTCGCGCGGCATGGGCCGACCAGCGGACAGGAATCCGCACGTTCTGGAAGCCGGCCGCCTTGATCTTGCTGAAATACTCGGCCTTGAGCGTCACGCCCCAATCACCCTCGTGCGGTGCCTCCAGCGCGTTGCCCAGGTTCATGCCGCGGCCCAAATTGTCCTTCATTTCCTGGAAGTACGGATCGCTGCGAAAAGTCGCCGCGCCGGGCGAGGCCGGCTTATCCGCCGCGTCGCAAGCAGAAACGGTAAAATGACACAATACTGCAAATACAAGCGGCGCTATCGCAAGCGCCGGTCGGTCGGGCTGGAATCGAGAGGACGCTGCCATAATCTTCGCTCACGGCGGTAACGGAGGGTAACGGAGATGGAAATGACTATCGACCGTTCGATTCTAAGGCGGGCGGATTTGGCCGTCAACAAAGCCTCACGATCAAGAATACTCGCCATTATAACCGTCGATTGCCGGGGATTATGCTGCGTGGCACGTCATTTGCATCTGCCAAGTCGCGATCCTTCCGGCCGGGCGCTACCCTTCCAAGAGTGCCGCCATCTTGCTAGGCTAAATGAAATCTTCAGGAGTGGTGGCTACCTATGCCCATGACTCTCGACCAGAATCGGCTCTGCATCGAACTCCAACGGTTGGATTGGGCTCGCCAACTTAAGGAAGAGGTCATCGAGGATATTGCCTCCTCCGCCGAATTGAGGCAGTTCCAATCCGGAGAAGTCGTCATCCAGTTGGATACGGATGTCAAACACGTATACTTTGTCGTCGCCGGACGGCTTGCGGGCGCGCTATACGATCGACTGGGCAAGCAGATTCATAGCGACGACTTTCGACGCGGGTCGGTCCTGGGACTGTTCTCCATGCTGCTGGTCGATCGATCGTACGTCCACGTCGAAGCCGTTGAGCCCACTACGGTAATTCAACTCGCGATGGACGACTTGCTTCGATTGACGGCCAAATATGGCGAGTTTCAACTTATGATGTTTCGCGTCGCGGCCAACGTCGTGAAGCAGTTGGTGCTGGTCGATCGGGAACTGCCCAAGCCGGCCGTTGTGGCCGTGGTGCACCATTCCGATGCAAGCCGCTCCTTGACGGACCGGATTGCCCGGCGTCTGCTACAGTGCGGGGAGTCGCCCTGTGTGGCGGGCGATGACGAACGCTGGAAGCCGGCGGCTGAAATTCCACATCGGCTGCTGTTCGAAAACGGCGTCTCGATTGGCCCCGAGGGTGTGAAACAGCTTTTGAAGGAATGGGCCTCCTACAATCGTCTCTTCCTCGATTTTCGAAGCGATCATTCCGCCGATGACCTTAATTGATTGTTGGGTTATACGGACGTGGTTCTGTGGTGCATTCGACCGCGGGATATTCAGGCCGCGCTGGAGGCGCTGAAAGCAGTCGAGCGATCCGCGCCTCATTTGCGCGAAAAGGTCTGCCTCGTTTGGATCTTGGATGCTGACGCGCCGGCACCTCCATACGTCGCGGAACTCAACACGTTGGCCGCGCGTGACTTCAAAGTATGCTCCGGCCAGTTGAAGCCGTCGCAAGCCAAACTGCTGCAACAGGGCGTCGAACGCATCGTTCATTATTTGCGCGGCGTTCAAGTCGGCTTGGCGCTAGGCGGAGGCGCCGTGCGCGGCATGGGCCACTTGGGCGTACTCAAAGCGCTCGAGCACCACGGGGTTTTCGTCGATATGCTGGCGGGAACGATGCTGGGGCGATGGTGGGCGGTATCTACGCGGCCGGGCTGGATCCGGAATACGTGACACGATGCTTCAAAAGCGATTTGCTGCCGCCCTGGATCTTCCGGCAACTCCCCGCCGGCGGATACTGGTATCTGCTTTATAAGTATCGCCGTCATCAATTCGGCCCAATGCTGCGAAAGTACTTGGACAACCTCCGCATGGAGCAGTTGCTCATTCCCGTGATGATGATTTCCGTCGATCTCGTCGAGGGAGTCCCTCTCGTGCGCGATAGCGGCGATGCAACCGACAATATGCTGGAGAGCATCA
This sequence comes from uncultured Planctomycetia bacterium, assembly GCA_963707295.1. Taxonomy (GTDB): domain Bacteria; phylum Planctomycetota; class Planctomycetia; order Pirellulales; family Thermoguttaceae; genus JANXQG01. The sequence goes on along the minus strand of CAVPPL010000001.1, from coordinate 36,260 downwards.
ATCTGCCGCCGCTCTCCTTGCCGATCGTGCGGGCGGAACAAGCGCTGGTCGACGGCGGCCTGCTCAACAACGTCCCGGCCAGCGCGCTGGTCGCGAAAGGATGCAACTTCGTTATCGCATCGACGGTGACCGCCAAGCTTGAAAAGGATTTCATGGGCATTCGCAGCAATAAGCCTCGCGGCGCCGGCAAGTTTCTCTCGACGATTCAAGTCATCATGCGGCAGGCGATGATCCAAAGCTACAGCATGAACGCAGTGGGAGTCCAGCCGGCCGATTTTGTCATCGCTCCCAACATGACGGCGTTCGATCTCTCGGAGTTTACCCGCGCCGATGAAATGGCTGTGATCGGCGAGAGCACGACCAACGAAACGGTCCACCAACTCAAGGCGATGCTTTTGAAACTCGACGCGAAACTGTTTGCGTAATATGCCGCTTTGCATTGGGTCATGAACGCCGAGGAACTTGTCAAAGTTCTGGTTCCCGTCACGCTCATCGAAATGATGATTGCAGTCGGACTTGGCGTTATGACGCCTGAATTAGCGACCATAGCCGGCAATTGGCGGTTGGTCCTGAAGGCCGCGTTGGCAAACTACTTGTGCGTGCCCTTGATCACCGTCGGTTTGTTGATCTTGCTTCATCCGGCTGACCCGACTGTGCCGGTTGGTTTTCTCATCCTCGCCGTCTGCCCCGGCGCGCAGTTCGGTCCCAGTTGCACCAAGCTTGCCAGGGGAAATACTGCTCTGTCGGTGGGACTGATGTTGATGCTTGCGGGCTCGTCCGCAATCGTCGCGCCGATCCTTCTGTACCTGTTGATGCCTTTGTTGTCGGCACGCGAATCCCTACGAATTGATGCCGCGAAGATCATAGCGACGCTGCTGGTGACGCAATTGGCGCCGCTTTGTATCGGAGTTGCCGTACGCTATTGGTTGCCGCGCTTGGCCGGTAGACTGTTGAAGCCGGCCAACGTCCTAAGCGCGATCCTCAATCTGGCAACGTTGATGTTCGTGTTCGCGGTCTATTTGCCGCTCTTGACGGCTATTCGCGCGCGAGCCTATCTGGGCATGGCGGCCTTGCTCGCGGCGAGCCTGGCGGTCGGATGGCTCTTGGGCGGTCCAGGAAGTGAAAGCCGCAAGGCTTTGATGTTGACGACCGCGTTGCGCAACGTCGGTGTCGGACTGGTAATCGTTACAGGCAGTTTTGGCGGCAAGGCGGCCGTCACCGCGGTTGTGGTTTACGGGATCGTTGAGATCGTCGGATGCCTGCTGACGGCCGTGGCCTGCGGGCGAATTGGATCCCGAACCACTTAGCTTGTCCACTAAACCGGGAACACTACAATAGAAGGCTGCGGCAGGAGCCATGAACCAAGATACGATGCCAGCGTTCTTTCATTTACTTAACGCTTATTGTTCGCCAAAATGCGAACGGGAGACGACATCATGAGCAAGACAGACGAAAATGCGGCACAACCCAATATGAAGGGCAAGCACTACGAAAAAGAGCTGCTCAAGCTCCAGACGGAACTCTGCCGGTTGCAAGAGTGGGTGAAGCACAAGGGACTGCGCGTCATCGTGGTCTTCGAAGGGCGCGACGCGGCCGGCAAGGGCGGCACGATCAAGGCGATCACGGAACGCGTCAGCCCGCGCGTGTTCCGGCTCGTCGCGCTGCCCGCGCCATCGGACCGCGAGAAATCGCAGATGTACATGCAGCGGTATATGCAGCACTTCCCGGCCGCCGGCGAGGTCGTGATCTTCGACCGCAGTTGGTACAACCGCGCCGGAGTCGAAAATGTGATGGGCTTCTGCACGCGAGGACCAGTATCAGCGCTTTCCTGGCGAACTGTCCGGCGGCGGAAAAGTATATCGTCGACGGCGGGATCATGCTCATCAAGTTCTGGCTGGAAGTCGGCAAGAAGGAACAGGAGCGGCGTTTCGAGGCCCGCATCGACGATCCGCTCCGCCAGTGGAAGCTCAGCCCGATGGACGTGGAATCGTGGACCCGCTGGTACGACTATTCCCGCGCCCGCGACAAGATGCTGGAAGCCACCGACACCGAGCATGCCCCGTGGTACGTCGTGCGTTCGGACGACAAGAAGCGGGCCCGCCTGAATTGCATCGCCCACTTGCTCAGCCTGATTCCCTACAAAAAAGTGAAACGGGAAAAGGTCGAGTTGCCGAAGCGGTCCAATAAAGGCGAATACGACGACCGTGTCTCGCTAGAGGGTCGCAAGTTCGTGCCCGAGAAGTATTGAGCCGCCTGCACGATTGCAAGAGATGATATGCCGGATGGCGATTATGAAACAAGCATTCCGCCTGCTGGCCTTGTGCTTTGGGCTCCTTGGGTCCTCGGCATGTATCGCAGCGATTATCGGCGCCTGGTACGTCGATGCTCAATTGTGCCGCGCGACGGATCGGCTGTTTGACAAGCTTGTTGGAACCGTCGGCGCGGTTCAAGCTCGAGTCGTGCGCGTCCGCGAAGGTCTCCAGGATTCAAGGATCACCACGGAGGACCTTGCGGAGAACTTGAAGAAGTGGACCAAGCAAGAAGCAGTCGAACGCGTAGCGGTGCGCCTCGACGCCGAGAAGAAGACCGAGAGGCTAGCGTCGATTTTTCGGCAAACGGACGACTGGCTGGAGTTCTCCGCATCGGCCTGTGGACTCGTCGAGCAGGCTATGTCGATCGCAGCGCCGGCAGATGCGCCAGCGGATGCCGACGGGCTCGCGGGCCTTATTGACGAAATAGCGAGCCTGCGGACGAAGCTGGCCGACGCCACGGAAACGGTCGGTCGCATCCGCGAGTCGATTGCCGACAAGGACGGTGCGAAACCAGTCAAGCTACGCATCGAACAAGGTGTGGAATTAGCGGTGCGAGTAGCCGCAACCGTGGGAACGATCGACTCCCGCCTGGGAAAACTCACCGATCGGCTCTCTCGTACCCAGCAGAATCTTGAAGAATCAAAAGCTACGGCGCTCCGTCGGATCCGGCTCGCAACGATTGGCGTAGCACTGTCTATCCTGTGGCTCGGTGCCGGTCAAGTCGCTTTGACGTTTTACGGCTATCGATCCCTGCGGCGCGGGCAAACTGGCCAGGCGCCGTCGTTATTTTAAATTTCGCGATGACCCCAATGCAGGGGCATATGCGACTCGCCGCCATCGGTATAATTGTGCAATGCGTCCGATCTGAAGGGCGTGGGACAAGAGGGATTGTCCCCACGGAAAACTTGTCGCTCATCGTGCTTTGCCCAATGCTTCATGCTGTCTCCACAAAAAGGGAGGCTGTGTCCAAACTTCTTTTATCTCACACAAGGAGATGCGAAAATGGCGCGAATCTTACTGTGTTTGCTTGTTCTCGGCGGGGCCGTCGTGAACTGGTCTTTCGCCGCACAGCCGGGCGAAACGTCCGGCCGACGAAGCCGCCATTCGCAAGGCAGACGAGGCCTACGTGAAGGCGTTCAACAAGCACGACGCCAAGGCCCTCGCCGACGCCTGGTCGCCGGAGGCCGTCTATCTCAACCGCGCCACCGGCGACGAAGTCGTCGGCCGGGCGGCCATCGCCGAACAATTCGCCGCCGTCTTCAAGGACCAGCCGGAGGTCAAGCTCGATACTCAAGCGTGCGAGTCGATCCAGTTCGTCTCGCCGAATGTGGCGGTCGAGCAGGGAATCGCCAAAACGCTGGCCCCGAAAGCCGGAGCCGGAGGAGGATGAGTATAGCGCCGTCTTTGTGCGGCGCGAGGGGCAGATGGCTGCTGGATCGCGTGACGGAAAAGGCCAAGGAGGCCGCCCCGTCCCGCTACGAGCAACTGAAGCCGCTGGAATGGATGATCGGCCACTGGGTCGACAAGGACGACAAGGTTGACATCGAGACGGAGTGCCAATGGACCAAGAATCGGAGCTTCATCACCCGTTCGTTCACGGTCGCCGCCGAGGGCCAAATCAACCTCTCCGGCATGCAGATCATCGGTTGGGACCCGGCCGCCAAGACCATCCGCTCCTGGACGTTCGACTCCGACGGCGGTTTTGCCGAAGGCGCCTGGACCTGCAAGAAAGATCGCTGGTTCATCCGAGAACAAGGGCGTTCTTGCCGATGGCCGAAAGGCCTCGATGGTCAACGTCATCAAGCCAGGTCGACCAGAATTCGTTCACCTGGCAGACGATCGAGCGGACCGCCGGGGGTGAATTGCTCCCGAATATCGACGAGGTGCTGATCGTCCGGGAGTAGCGTTTCGCGGCACGGCAGCGTCTTTCCGTTTCCAAAAACCCACATCAAAACAAACTACAGGTGACGACATGATGAAACAGGCAGCAACTCTTTTGGCATTCGCGAGCGATCCTTCTTCTCGCGCAGGACGACATCCTCGCCCGCGGCGGGGCGGCGGAGGGCGCGGGGAGGCGGAGGCGGCGGAGGCGGCGGCCGGCGCCCGCGGCCGGTCGTTCGCCGGCCGCAAGTGGCGGCGGGGCGCGGCCCGCAGGCGGAGCGAGCGCCGCAGCGCGGCCGGCGGCAGCGGCACGGCCCGCGGCTGGAGCTGGTGCGGCGGCACGGCCCGCGGCCGGAGCCGGCGCGGCAGCGCGGCCGGCGGCAGGGGCGGGTGCGGCAGCGCGACCGGCGACGGGCGCTGGTGTTGCCGCCGCTGCGCGGCCTTCGGCCGGGCAAGTGAACAACTTCCTGGACGTGCCGGCGCGCTTCCACCGGCGCTGTCGGGGCTCGGACCGGCCGGCGGCGGCGCCGCAGCCGACTTCCTGCAAGGCGGGCGGGGCCGCGGCGTCGCAGCTTCCGGCCGGATCGCGCGCTGCTGCGGCAGGCGCCGCTGCTCGACCGGGCGTTGCCGCCGGTGCGGGAGTTGCTGCCGGTGCGGCCCTTGCCGGCGGCGCTGGCGCTCGCGCCAGAATATGTCCGAAAATCGTGCCGGCCGCGTTGAGAACCGGCAGGAGTTGCAAGGCAACCGTCAGCAGCGGCGCGACGAAGTCCGCAATCAGGTCGCCGAGAACCACCCGCGCATGGACTTCTGGAGCAATAATCCCGGCTGGGCGGCATGGCGCATCTCGGCGCCCTATCGCTGGGCGACCTGGGGTCTATTGGGCGGCTGGATTGGATACGGTGCCGCCCAACCGTCCAGCTACGCCTACGGCGAAAACATCTACTATGAAGGCGACCAGGTCTATTATGGCGACCAGCCGGTCGCAACGGCCGAGCGATTATGCCGCGCAGGCCGACGCCATCGCGGCCAACGCCCCGGCAACCACGCCCGAGAGCGGCGAGTGGCTGCCGCTGGGCGTTTTCGCGCTCACGCAGGACGGCCAGGCTTCCGGCGTGGAACCGACCTTGTTCATGCAGCTCGCCATCAGCAAGCAAGGCGTCATCGCCGGCACGTTCAAGAACATGGAGACTGACCAGGCACAGACGCTCGAAGGGATGGCCGACAAGAAGAGCCAGCGCGTCGCCTGGAGCGTCAAGGGTCAGAAGCGGCCGATCATGGAGACGGGAATCTCGGCAACCTCACGCAGGACTCTTCCCCGGCGCTCATCCACTTTGCCGACGGCTCAGACGCAGCAGTGGCTGATGGTGCGGCTGCCGGAACCGAAACAGTAATTGAGTCACTGCTCCGGCGGGCGCCGTCAAGGATATCAGGACACACCGACGCTTGATGGCTGTCAACGATGCTCGTCGGCGGCCTGTAGGATCACGCAGCCGTGCGAAACTTCGGCGTTGCCGGGGTTTCCGACGCCCGCCGTCGGGCAGACGACAAGGCCATCGAGTTGGTTCCAGGTTTTCCGCAAGGCATACGGAACGGAGCATGAACTGACGTTGCCGACCTCGCTCGTCAGGCCATTGATGACTTCGCCGCGGATGCCGATCTCCTCGAGTTTCATCTCGGCGAAGCGGACGATGCCCGTCCCCGCCTGGTGCGGAACGAGAAACTGCACCTCATCGGGCCGAATGTGCGTCTCGCGCAGCGCCTTGGCTGTGCTTCTCGCCATCGCGCGCGGCGCGGCCTCGGCAATCCCCAGCCCGTCGAGCGAAAACACCAGCCGCCGCGGCGCGCAGCTTCGCCCGCCGTCGGGCGTCGGCAAGGGGACGTTTTCCTGCACATGATAATCAAAGAAAACTCGCTCCGCGGTCTGCATCCCAGCGCGGGCATGGACGAGCTCGAAGTGTACGGGGTACTTCTCGCTGCCCATCGGTGCGAGCAGCGTGACCGTAGCTAAGTCGCCAAAGAGCGGCGCCGTCTGCTTGCAGGCATAGTTCGTGATGCGGCTGATACGGCTGGCCGTGACAACCATCACGAATTGATCGTCGCGCAGCCGCCGCATGGGCAGGATCTGCCGCTGGACGATCGAGAGGGCCTTGCTGTAGCCGCTGCAACCCCAATTGATGCCGTAAACTTGCGTCGCCGCAATGCCCGCTCGGCGCACGAACTCCTGTGCCGCGCGGTCGATCGACTGAAGCCAGTCGCTTTGCTCGTCTAGGTGCTCGCGAGTTGCGGCCCCATGCACGATCGAGGGCGACACGAAGACCACGGCCGCGCAATCGCGGAGGTCGCAGCCCGTCTCTTGTACGAGGCTTTCAACCGCGCGGACTCCCGTCGCCACTTCGTCTTCGGTTGAGATATGACGCGTGAGGATGCCCGTATGCTGCACGAACTTCCGCGGCAGCATTTCCGAGAACCAGTCGTTGCCCAGCAGCCACGGCGGCTCGTAGGTCGCGATGGCTGAGATGCCGACGGTCTGGGGGTGTATCGCGCGGATCATACGTGTGCCCTTAGAGGGAACTGTGGATATCGTTGTGATCGGTCAGATTGCCGGGCAATGTGCAACGCGGCATCGCGCACCGGATCACGTGGGAATGATCGCCAAAGTTGATGGTGCCGAAGGGTCCGAGTATAACATATTTGCCTAGACAACGCATCCTCCGAATCTTTGTATTGTACCCAAACGCCCCATAGCTTGCGATCGAATGTCTGGAATTTCGCATAACCGGCAGGCCCCGCGCTAGGGCGGTGAACTTTTCGTGCGTAAAGGAATAAACCCAATGGCCCGTAAGAAGATTCAGAAGTCGGTGAAAGCCGCAAAGAAGTCCCACGTCAAGCGAGTCACCGCGAAGGCCGCGAAGCCGCGCCTTCTCGCCGGCGGCAACCCGCAGATTGCAAAGGGCGACGGCGACGCCCCCGTGCGGGCCTACCTCGCAGCCATGCCGGGCTGGAAAGGCGACGGCGGGCGACGCCTCGACGCGCTCATCGTGCAGACCGTGCCGGGGGTGCAGAAGGCGGTCAAATGGAACACGCCCTTCTACGGCATTGAGGGCCAAGGCTGGTTCCTCGCCTTTCACTGCACAACGAAGTACATCAAGGTGGCTTTCTTCCGCGGCACGTCGCTGCGACCCGTCCCCCCTGGCGAGTCCGCGCAGAAGGAAGTACGCTACTTTCATATTCATGAGGATGACGAGCTTGACGAGACGCAGTTTGCCGGCTGGGTGAAGCAAGCCAGCCGATTGCCAGGCAAACGAATGTGAGCGGCCAATACGAGGTGTAAATGAGCAAAACGAATCCCAAGGTTGACTTCTTCTTCAAAAAAGCCGCAAAGTGGCGGGAAGAGTTCGAGAAACTCAGAACGATCGTTCTTGGCTGCGGACTGACCGAAGAATTGAAGTGGGGGCAACCTTGTTACACGTCTCAGAAAAGAAACATTGTTCTGATTCACGGCTTCAAAGAATACTGTGCGCTCCTGTTCTTCAAAGGCGCCGTGTTAACTGATGCCAAAAGTATTCTGGTCCAGCAAACGGAGAACGTGCAGGCGGCGCGGCAGATTCGCTTCACCGGCGATTCGGGAAATTGCCAGGCTGAAAACCGTCTTGATAGCGTATATTCACGAAGCCGTCGAAGCGGAAAACGCCGGCTTGAAAGTAAAGCTAAAAAAGACCGTGGAATTCATGATTCCCGATGAATTTCAGAATAAGCTCGATGTATTGCCTGCTTTACAAGCCGCTTTTGATTCATTGACGCCGGGCCGGCAAAGGGGATACCTGCTTTATTTTTCTTCCGCCAAGCAGTCCAAGACTCGGGAGTCGAGAATTGAAAAATGCATGCCGCAAATCCTTGATGGAAAGGGATTAGACGACAAGTAGGGGCACCGCTTTTCCGCCGGAGTCAGGCCAGGATGGACTCGACTACCTTGCAAGGTTCGACGCCGGTCAGCTTCGCGTCCAGTCCTTGAAACTTGACCGAGAAGCGCGAGTGATCGATGCCGCAAAGTTGGAGCATCGTGGCGTGGAGGTCGTGGACATGGATACGATGTCTTGCACGGAACGATAGCCGAGTTCGTCGGTGGCGCCGTAGGTGACGCCGCCCTTGATGCCGCCGCCGGCCATCAACAGACGAGAAGCCGAGGATGTGATGGTCTCGGCCGTTGCCCTGGCCCATCGGCGTGCGGCCGAACTCGCCGCCCCAGATGACCAGGGTGTCGTCCAGCATGCCGCGCTGCTTGAGATCCTGCATAAGAGCGGCCGACGCCTGATCGGTTTCTCTCGCCGCGGACAGGCATGGCCCGCTCGATGTCTGCCGTGATGGTCCCAGGCGCGGTGATATAAGCTGGATGAAGCGCACGCCGCGCTCGGCCAGCCGGCGGGCCAGCAGGCAGTTCGAGGCGAACGAGCCGTCGCCGGGCTGTTTCACGCCGTACATTTCCAGCGTCTGCCGCGGCTCCTTGCTGAAATCGGTCAGCTCCGGCACGCGACGTCTGCATCCGGAAGGCCATCTCGTACTGGGCGATGCGCGTGTGCGATCTCGGGATCGAGCGCGCTCCTCGGCCAGCATGCCGTTGAGCCGCTTGACCTCGTCGACAACCTGCCGCTGGCATGATCTGGCAGACGCCGTCGGGATTGCCGACGTAATGCACCGCGTCGCCCTTCGACTGGAACTGGATGCCCTGGAACTTGCGAGGCAGGAAGCCCGCTGACCATTGCCGGGCCGAGACCGGCTGCTGCCGCTGGACTTGCCTGCCGAGGTGAAGACGACGAAGCCGGGCAGGTTTCGGTCTCGGCACCCAGTCCGTAAAGCAGCCACGAGCCCATGCTCGGCCGGCCCTTGAGGATCGAGCCGGAATTCATGAAGGCATGGGCCGGGTCGTGATTGATCTGCTCGGTGACCATCGAGCGGATGATGCAGATGTCGTCGGCGATGCCGGCGATGTGCGGGAAGAGGCTCGGAAATCTCCTGCCCCGACTTGCCGTACTTCGCGGAATTCGACGAACGGCCCGCGGGCTTTGAGCACCGTGTTCTGAAGCTGCGCGAGTTGCTGGCCCTTGGTGAACGATTCGGGGAACGGCTGGCCGTCGAGCTTGTTCGAGCTCCGGCTTGTAGTCGAACGTTTCCAGCTGCGACGGGCCGCCCGCCATGCAAAGATGGATGATGCGCTTGGCCTTGACGGGGAAGTGCGTGGGACGAATCACGCCCTGCCAGCGATCATCCGCGCCGCCGTTTTGCGCCGCACCGAGCGCGGCCGCCCCGGCAACAGTTGTGGATTCAGCAGCCCTGCCAGCGCGAAGCCGCCAATGCTGAGGCCCGCCCGGGCAAGATAAGTCCGCCGGTTGATGCGTGTTTCGAATTCGAGGGGATCGAAGGGTTGGTTCATTTTTGTCGCTCTCAATACCTTGTGATGGTCTCGTGCAGGTTCAATACGACGCGGCACACGCTCATCCACGCGGCCAATTCGATGGGATCGTCACCGGCGGGGGCCTGGAAAAGGCCGATTTTCAGCAGCTTGCCGGCGTCGACCGGGTGGTCCTTGAAATAGCTTCGTTGCGTGGCAAGGAACTGTTTGAGCGAATCGGCTTCCTTGGGCCGGATTGATCGAGCCAGTGCCCGCTGGTAGATGAACTCCAAACGGCCATCGTCCTTACTCTCGCGTCCGATTACGCGGACGGCCAGGGCCTTGGCGGCCTCGACGAACTCGGGATCGTTCAAAAGCGTCAATGCCTGTTGCGGCGTGTTGGACACGACCCGTGTGCAGACGCATTCTTCACGCGCTGGGAGCGTCGAAATTCGCCAGCATGGGATGCAGGAATGTCCGCTGCCAATGTATATACAGCCCGCGGCGATATTGCCGGTCGTCCGTTTCGGCAACATACGGGCGGTCGGGGAATTGAATGTTGGCGTAATACCCGGCCGGTTGATACGGCTTGCAGCTTGGGCCGCCGATATCGAGATCGATCAGTCCGGCGATGGAGAGGACATTGTCGCGGACGAACTCCGCTTCCAGCCGCCGCGGATTCTGCGACGCCAGCCAGCGGTTATTGGGGTCAATGTCGTGCAGGTCCGGCACGCAAGCTGGAATCCTGGCGGTAGGCGGCGGAAGTCACCATCAGCCTGACCATATGCTTCATGTCCCAGCCGCTTCCGCGAAACTCCACCGCCAACCAGTCCAGCAACTCCGGATGGCTCGGCCATTCTCCCTGGCAGCCCGAGATCTTCCACGATGCCGCTCAGCCCGTTGCCGAAAAACTGCTTCCATAGGCGATTGACGACCGCACGGCTGGTCAGCGGGTTTTCCGGGGCGACGAGCCAATGGGCCAGGTCCAAGCGGGTTTGCCGCTTGCCTTCCAACCCCTTGAGCTGCGGCAAGAATGCGGGCGGATGCGGTTGGACGATCTCGCCGGTTTCATCTTGCCAGTTGCCGCGGGCAAGGACGCGCGTGACTTTCGGTGCCCAGCCTTGGGTTATCATGACCGGTGTGATACCCTCGGTGCATTGCAGGTAGTCGCGGTGAATCTTGCGAACCTCGGTTAGCGCCGCCGCGTCCCAACCGGTGGTCATCAGATACGTCCGGGCGACGAGCGGATCAATCGAACCCGAGCTGCCTCCGGTTTCCATCGCATGATGCAGACAAACGCCAAACTGCGGATCGACCGCCTTGAGCGTGACGACAGGCGATATGGAAACCCGCACGCATCCGAGCATGTTTCTCGGCAGCGTGATCACCAGCTTATCGCCCTCGCTTGCCGTAAATGGCTTTTCCAGAGTCCAAACCGCCTGCTGGGCGGATTTGACATGCTCGGTTGACGTGAGCCACCCTCGCAGAATTCCCAAGGCGGGCCGCCCGCTGATGTACCCGCGATCTTCCTTGAAGTCCGCGTCGGCGAAATAAAACGCGAGTCTCTTGGCCGGGCCTTGAGAATTGCCAACGTGCGCGGCTGATAGCACCACCAAGGTTTGCCCAGCAGGGCGCGGCAGAGTGCTGCCGGCATTTTGGCCGGTTGGAAGCGCCTCCAGGCGGATGGCGGCGACCGTCCCGGCATGAAGGGCGAAATCGAATGTCTCGGTTTCCCCCGCCTTGCCTGTCAAGAGAATCGATCCGTCCGCAACGGATTGCCAATTCTGACTGCGGAATCGGCATTTGTCGCGGTTTCACCGGCATTCAATCGCGCATCAGGTAACACGGAAGCCGTCGTCTTTTCACCTTTTTTTGCCGTGGAATCCTTTGCCGCCTTTGCGGCTGGCGACTTTCTTCTCGCTTTCATGGGAGGCGCTGTCGTTCACGACAATTGCACGAGGGCCAGCGTTTCCCAGCCCGTCGGATTTCGTTTCAGATACTCTTCGGTCCGAGTGAGCCAGTTGTCTAGCGCTTCGTGTTGTTCGGCGTTGTGCGTGAGCGCGGCCGACGCCTTGAGGGCCACGTCGTCGATTTGCGCCGTACACTGCTCCATCCGCTGGCGAAGATAGGCGCTGCCTACTTTGGTTTCCGGCGGAAACGGATGATCGTTGCTATATCCTTTCAGGTCCGGATTCGGCGAGTATTCGTAATCCATGTAGACGCCCCACTGCTTCACGTCCGCCCAATAGGCCGAGAGCGAATAGAAGTCCTTGGTTTTGAATGGGTCGTATTTGTGGTCGTGGCACTCGCAGCAGCCCATCGTCGAACCAAGCCAGGCCCCGGCCACCGTACGCACTCTGTCGGCCTCATACTTGGCGAAATACTCCTTTGCCTGTGCGCCCCCTTCGCGGGTCATCATATTGAGACGATTGAAGCACGTGGCGGTCAACTGCTCCTGCGTCGGATTGGGCAGCAGGTCGCCGGCCAATTGCTCGATCGTGAACTCGTCGAACGGCTTGTTCTCGTTGAACGCGTCAATGACATAATCGCGGTAAGGAAAGACGTTTTGGTTCTGATCGCCGTGGAAGCCCACGGTATCGGCAAAGCGCACCGCATCGAGCCACGGCACGGCCATTCGCTCGCCGTAATGCGGGGACGACATCAGGCGATCGACCTGCTTCTCGTAAGCCGTGGCGGTGTCGTCGGCCAGGAAAGCATCCATCTCCTCGGGCGTCGGCGGCAAACCGATCAGGTCCAGGCTCAATCGCCGCAAGATGGTTCGCTTGTCGGCTTCCTTGGCGGGAGCAAATTTCTTAAATTCAAGCGCGGCAAGAATGAATGTATTCGATGGGATTCTTCAGCCACTTGCGTTCCTTCACGGCCGGTGCCGCCGGCCGTACGGCGCGATATAGGCCCAGTGCTGTTCGTACACGGCGCCCTGGCCGATCCAGGTCTTGAGCAACTGTTTTTGCTGGTCCGTCAAGTGCTTGTGCGTTTGCGGCGGCGGCATGCGCTCATCGTCGCTTGAATTGAAAATGCGGCGGATCAGCTCGCTCTCGTCCGGCTTGCCCGGCACGATCACCCCTTTCTCGACGGCCGTCTCGCGGACATCGAGCCGCAGCTCGGCCTGGCGATGATTCTTGTCCGGGCCATGACAGTAGGAGCAGTTGTCGGAGAGGATGGGCCGGATGAACTGGTTGTAGCCGATCTTGGAGAGATGCGCACTATCGACAGGACTAGTGCAGCGGCCGGCAACCGGCAGCAGCAGGGAAATCGCGACGGCGTACAAAAGGCGGTTCATCATTTCGGCCCTGAATGCATGATGTCTATTCGTACAACTCCTGGCGCACGCCAAGGAGTCGGTCGATCTGTACGATTGCTATTTTGCCTTGCCGCTCGAGAAAAAGGAATCGCTCTCCGCAAGATTTTTCGAAACACGTGCTTAAAGCCTCCAAAACGGCCGTTTGCGATGCGCGAAACGCGGCTTTTTCAGCGCCACCTCCGCCGGCAAGTAGCGGATCGCCGGCCCGTATGATCACCAGAAGCACTTCATCCGTAGAGATCGCCGCTTTACTTGAAAGTACTCGGAGTCCGCCATCTTTACGCGGAGGGGTTGCACCTCGGGACGATTTGCTTTGCCAATCTGCTTATCGGCCGCGTCGGGCGCATCCATGATATAACCAAAACGGAGCTAGATCAATCAAGGGCGCAGGATTATGAACAAGCGCAAGCTGTTGCAAAGGGCTGCGGCCGGCTCGAAGAACATTCGCTTTCGGGACATGGTCTCGCTTGTCGAGGCTTTTGGATTCCGACTTGCGGGAGTCACCACATCTTCGATCACGAAGACCTGCCGGAGATCGTCAATCTTCAAAACGCGAAGGGCAAGGCCAAGCCCTATCAGGTTGGGCAATTCCTGGAACTTATCGAGAACTACAATCTTGAATTTGGAGAGGAAGAATGAAGGATTACCATATCAACGTCTTCTATAGCGAAGAGGATGCCTGCTACGTTGCCGACATCCCGGACCTGCGGTTCTGCTCGGCCCTTGGGGCAACTCCCGAAGAGGCGATCCGCGAGGTAATGCAGGCCAAAACGGCGTGCTTAAAGGTTGCCAAGCAGCGCGGCAAGCCGATCCCCAAACCACGCTACCGCCCCGCCATTTATCAACTCGCGCGGTGAATAATGGCACGAACCTAAGCCGCAAGCGCGGTCGCCTCAGCGCTCACGCCTTTAGGTCATCGGTCGGGCAACACCCGGCCGATGGTATTGATCAACATTACATGTCCATCGCCGCTCGAACTACGTGCGGAACGCCGTGCCCGGATCGGTCGTGGCCGCGCGGCGCACCGAGATGAGCGCGCCGACGACCGAAAAGCACAAGAGCGCACCGCTGCCCGCCAGCACCAGCTTGGGCGTGATAAGCACCGCGATCGTCGTCGCGCGGAGGGCCGTCAGCGTGGGCCACAGGCATGCGGCCGCCAGTGCCGCACCCAGCACAAAGACGGTCGCCACCTGAACCAAGAGCAGGAATACCAGTTCGCCGTTGGCCGCGCCGATTGCCTTCAGCGAGGCAAACAGCGGCAGCTTTTGAATCGTCGAGATGTAGAACGTGAGCGTCACCATTAGGAATCCGACGAACCCAGCAAGAATGGAGGGAAAGAGCATCAGCGGCCCGATGCCGGTCTTCGTTTCCCAATTTTTGAAGGTCAAGTCGCGGAACTCCCGCGAGGTGTGTACGTCGTCCTCGGGCAAGGTCTCCCGCAGCCTTTGCACCGCGACAGGGACATCCGTCCCCGGACGGCATTTGCAGGCGACGTAGGTGATGTGCGACGGAGCGAGGTCGAGAAACTTGCGAGCATTGTCCAGGTTGGTAACCACAAATCCGAGCGTAGTGAAAAGATGCACGTTTTCCACGAAGCCGACGACCTTCGCGCGGAGGCCGAAGATTTCGGCCCCGTCGGCACCGGCGGAATCGACGCCCAGTTGCCGCTGGCACTTTCGGCCCACGAGCACGCAGCCGTCGGGCCGCAGAGCGGAAGCCAGATCTTCAGTCCCCGTTTGCAAATTGACGCCGATGCCCGAATCGAAATCGACGCCCAAGAGTTGCACCTTCTGCGCCGAACCGTTGACGCAGTTTCGGAATGGCGCGATGCCCCACACGACTCGCGCGGCCTTCGCGATTTCCGGCAGGTCCTTAGCCTTCCAATAGGCCCGATCGTCGATCGTCGTGAAGCCGTCGAACGTCGATTGGCCCTTGGGAATGATCCAGATGTCGGCGTCGAAGGCATCCAGCACGACGGTCGTGTCGCGGCGGTAGCCGAAGTAAAAGCCCCATTGCAGAATCACCAGGAAGATCGCCAGCGCCACGCCGGCGACCGCGCCGGCGAACTTGGTCTTTTCATGGAGGATGATGCGTATGGCCGTCTTCAGTAGCATGTCCGTCCTCCAAAGGTATCCGCGCCGTGATCCGTTGCCCGGGATAAAGCGGAATCTTGCATTCATTGATATCGCACAGCACGGCCAGTATGCGGGTGTCGATGCGGCGCTCGTATCGGGATTGAACAGCCGCTTGGGCCCGAACTGCGGAACCACGGTCGTTATCACCAGCCGCCCCGCGCTGTCGGCGATTCCGCCGACCTCGAAAGTCCCTTTGCGCGGCGGCTTGAGGCGCGGGGCGTCGGTCTCGTCGATCTCCAGGCGGATGCGGAGATGGCCGGCATCCACCAGCCGCACGATCGGCGTCTGCTGCTGGATCGAGACCGAGTCGCCCGCATGGCGGTAGACTTGCAGCACGGTTCCGTTCTCCGGCGCGTAAACCATGCGGTAGGCGTAGTTGACCTTGCACTCTTGCAGTTTACGGTCCGCTTCGGTAACTTCGGCGCGGGCGAACTCGATTTCCTCCGGCAGCGCGCCGCGGAGCAGCGACGCGTAGTGCGCTTCGAGGCCGTCGATCTGTTTCTGCAAATGATCGACTTGGTTCTCGCTGGCATCCAACACATCCAAGCTGATTGCCTTGGTCGAGTAAAGCTTTCGCAGGCGATCGCGGTTCGCGGTCTCGTACTTCAAAAGCGCGGCCACGGCCTCGACGGCGTCAAGCGCCTCCTGCTTCTCTTCCTTGCCGGTGCCGGCCTGGATCCGCTTCAGCTTGGCCTGGGCGAGTCCGACCGAGGCTTCGGCCACGGCGATTTGCGACTCTTGCCGCCGGGCGTCCAGCACGGCCACCACCTGGCCCTTTTTCACGGTATCGCCGTCGCGGACGTTGACCTCGACCAGTTCGCCGGGCATCTGTGCAAAGACGTCGACCTCGCCGCCGGTGGCTTCCACCATGCCGGTGCAAACGGCCTGGGCCGGCTCTGGCTTCTTCGTCTCCGTGACGGGCACAATCGGAGGTGTCGCGGCCTTGTGAAGCCAATCGGGAATGAGTCCCGCATAGAACGCTACCCCCAATGCGCCAGCATCAGGCCGATGACTAGAAAAACGAACTTACTCATGGAATTGCCCGTCTCGCAAGTGGACTATTCGATCCGCGATGCTGCCCAGCCGCGGATCGTGCGTGGAAATGAGCACGGCCGGGTTGTATTGCTTGACCGCTTGTCGCAGCAGCTCGCTCACGGATTCGGCCGAGTGCGAATCGAGCTGCGACGTCGGCTCGTCGGCCAGCAGCACGTCGGGCGAGCCGATCAAGCCGCGCGCGATGGCGATTCGCTGCTTCTCGCCGCCGCTCAAATCGCGGGGAAGTTTTTTGGCTTTCGACGCGATGCCGAGGCGGTCCAGCATCTCAAGAATCCGCTTCCGCTGGATCGGCTGCCTCCGCAACCGCTGGGCGAGGGCAACGTTGTCGTAGGCCGTCAGGGCGTCGACAAGGTGAAAGCTCTGGAAGACGAAGCCAAGGTGCTTGCGGCGGACACGCAACCGTTCCCCTTCGGACGATTGGCTGAAGTCTCGGCCCGCGATCTCCACGCGCCGCTCGTCGCGCAGGATCAGGCAGCCGGCGATTTGCAGCATCGTCGTCTTGCCCGATCCGGAGGGGCCCATCAGCATCACGATTTCGCCGCGCCGCAAGGAGAGCGAAATCCCGTTGAGGACGTGCAAAACGCCGGATGGCTCCGGAAAGTCCTTGTGGAGCTCCTCCAAGCGCAAGACGGAATCGCTATCGCCATTGCTCATGTGCGGAAGGCCTCGCCGGGGTCAATCGCAAAGAGGCGGCGGATGGAGATCAACGCCCCCAAGACGGAACAGGCCAACATCGTGCCGAGCCCCGCCGCGATGAGGTTTGGCGTGATCAGGACCACGATCATCGAGTTGTGCAGCGCGGTCATGGTCGCGTAAAGCGCCGCGCCTGCAATCGCGGCGCCGAGCAGGAACACGACGATCACCTGCACGCCCAGCATGGCAGCGATCTCGCCGATCGTCCCGCCAAGGGCTTTGAGGCATCCATAGACCGGTATCTTCTCGATCGTCGAAATGTAGAACGTGGTGATAACGATCAGAAAGCCGACCGTGATGCCAAGCACCGACGAGACAAAAATCAACGGCCCGATGCCGCTGACGGTTTCCCAATAGTTGGAGCAAAGATTATGAAACTGCCCGGTTGTCAGCACATCATGTTCGGGAACGAGCGCCTGCAACTGGCGGACGACGTCAGAAACGTTCGCGCCCGGTCTGCACTTGCAGATGATGTAATGGACATGGGACGACGGCAGGCCCAGGAACGCCCGCGCGTTGTCAATGTCGGTGAGCACAAATCCGGCCGTGGAAAAGAGCCGTACGTCGTCCACGTAGCCCGACACGAACGCCTGGCGGCCAGCGATTTCAAACGGGCCGTCGGGCCGCGCTGCCACGCCGAGTTTCTCGCGGTCCTTGCTGCCGATGAGCACGTGCCCATCAGGCCGAAGCAGACTCGACACGTCCTTTTTTGGGAACTGAAAGCTGGCCGGAATCGACGACTCCAGGTCGATTCCAAGAATCTGGATATATTCTTTTCCACCCGATGTGGGTGTTCGCCACGCCGTATCGCCCCAAATGAGTCGGGCGACATCCTGGACGCCTGCCACTTCCTTGGCACGACGGTCGGGCAGATCATCCATCGAGGTGAATCCGTCAAACATCGACTGGTTCTTTGGAACGATCCAGATATCGGCGGCAAAGGCATCGAGGACTACAGTCGTGTCGCGCTTGTACGCAAAATAGAGTCCCCACTGGAAGACAACCAAAAAGACGCCCAGGGCGACACCCACCACGGCGCCGAAGAGCTTCTCTTTCTCGCGCCAGACTGTGCAAATCGCCATTTTCAGCAGCATTGCCTGTTCTTTCCTCCGGTGAGCAAGGCACAAGGCAATTGTACGTTGGTGGCGCGGGCTACGCAAACCGAGAAGTACCGTTTAGGACGGTCGCAGCGGCTAAGACCGGTTATCGAAGGCAGCGCAGACCAATGTTGCGATTATGACGGCACAAGCACCCCAAATCTAGGCAAGTATGTCCAAGTTTTCTTAGCGTATCCGCACATTCCGTGTCAGGAATCGAGCTTCTGTGGCTGATAGGAGGTAGCGAGGGCGATATACCCAATTTCAGGGTGGGAAGATAATAACGGTTTGATAAATGAAGATTTGTTTTAGAGGAATGGTTAAGGTACTTGCCGCGAGCGTAGCTTTGGCAATGGCATTGGGCGTCGCCCAGGTCAGCTTGGCCTCGATTTCGTTCACCGGGAGTGGTACGAATCCTGGGGATCAGTCGAACGCGAATCTCTTCGGTGAGGCGGACTTCAGCATTTCCGGAAGCACTTTAACGGTCGTTCTGACGAACACCGGCGGCACAGCGTCACCAACCGATGCTCCTGGTGGGCTATTGACCGGCTTAATGTTCGATGTGATGTCCACCTCGTCAACCTTCTCGTCGATGTCCCTGACGCCCGCCAGCACGATTTGGAATAGTTCGTCCGGTTCCAATAACGCAACCCCAATCGCGGGCTCGTGGACTCCGGTATTGTCCGTTGGCTCGTATTCCGGTTCAGCCGTCAATTCGGGCGTAGCTACTACAGGAAAGTTGCTATTCAACGGAGGGAGCATTAGCCTTGGCAACGCCAGCCCCGACTACGGCATTGCAACGAACGGTAGTTTCCCTGGCGGTTTTGGGGGCTCGCAGTACCCATTCATACAGGACTCGCTGACATTCACGTTCCTGTTGTCCAGCGGCTCGGTAAGCGATTCAAGCATTAACGACGTTTTCTTCCTCTTTGGTACTAATAACAGCCCCGGCGGTGTTTTTCCAGGGACACCAGGCACACCGAATCATAACCCCAGTGATTCAAGCGTTCCGGAGCCGACCAGCCTTGTTATTTGGGGCGTCGTTAGCGCGGCTACCGCCGGTGCAGTGGCAATGCGCAAACAGAAGAGCGGCTGCGGCCGATGGTCAGAAGCAGACCGTAATGCAATCTATAAATTGATCGGCGGCAATAGCAAGGTATAGGACGCCGTCTAGCTTCTGTTTCCCCCAGAGCTATCGCCCGCCTGCTCCTGTTTGTCGGGGAGTGGCGGGAAGGGTCCTCGGGTTGCGTCAAGCCAATCGAGGTATGCTTCTATAGCCGAAAGTGGCATGCCGAGCGACATCGCCACTCGAACTGCTTCGGCACGCTGCAAGAACGTGTCCGCGTGTTCGAGCATCAACTTGGCGATTTCGTGTGCCATACCCTCTAATTCTATATGGCACGTCGCAGAGAAAAAGACGCTTTCGGTTCTGTTAGTCAAATTGCGTATCGTCCCGTTCATATCTCGCGGCATCAAGAAGTCCGCTGATTTCCGCCTGTGCGAGCAGGGCAAAACGGACCAGTTCCATGGGCGATTCCAGCCCTAGCTTTTCCATCACCGCCCGGCGTCGCAACTCGACTGCCCGAGCGCAGATCGACAATTCCTCCGAAATCAATTTGTTCGACGTGGCGGTGGCCAGCAAACACACCAGTTTTCGTTCCTTATGGGTCAGTGTCGCGATCGATTCCCGAATCCGCCGCTTGTCGGCCTCTTGCTGGCGCTGGTTTTTGTCGATAGCCAGCGCCTCCTGAATGGCGCCAAACAATTCAAGGGAACGGAGCGGCTTTTCGAGAATATGGACCGCCCCGCCGCGCATCAACACCACCGCCGTCAACACATCAATGCTCGACGACACATAAATCATCGGCAGCCGCTGCCTCCGCTCCGCCAACCGTCGCTGAATTTGCAGGCCGCTGGTGTCGGCAATTCGCTGTTCCAGCACGAGACAGCCGGGCTGAATACCGTTGTACGCGGCAAAAAACTCCCGACCGGAAACGAATGTCTGGATATCGAGTGGATATCCTGTCAAAACTCCGTTCACGATGCTGACTGTGGACGGGTCCGGATCAATGACGAAGACCGTGGGGATCTCATGATCGACAACGCCACGATCCAAAGTACGATTCTCCCATAGATGATCTTGGGTTACCATCGGCGAGGTCCTTTGCTTCTCTGTCAAAAAAGCTGCAATACTCCAAAGGGGTGTCATCATCCTAGACGCGACCGTCCAAAATTCAACCCCCTTTTGGCGAACAAGTACGGAATTCTATTCTCCAATGTTTTGCAAGTGGCGCAGGCAGTAATCACGGGGGGTGGCGAAACTGAGATGGATGGAAACAGCAGGACCGCTCGCTGCAAATCCAGACCTCATCGCAATTGGAAACCTTCGGCTCGACACGCTCCTCTACTCCGCGCGGAGAGGTGGCTCGACTCGCGGGCCAGCGAAACCATAGCCGCCAATGCGACGACGCCCGTCACACTGAACCCCAACGCGAACGACAGATTAGCCAACGGCGGCGACGAGACGGCCAGCAAGAGAACTGCCCCAGCGCCAGCCGGGCGAGGCCCAAAGCATTACCAGCGCGAAGGCCAACAGCGTCTGGTCGTAAACGAGGAAGTAGGGCGGAA
The DNA here is from genome assembly GCA_963707295.1 of uncultured Planctomycetia bacterium. Taxonomy (GTDB): domain Bacteria; phylum Planctomycetota; class Planctomycetia; order Pirellulales; family Thermoguttaceae; genus JANXQG01. The sequence goes on along the minus strand of CAVPPL010000001.1, from coordinate 15,750 downwards.
AGATCGTCATAAACAGCACGCCGCAAGCATACTCATAGTTCTTCTTCGCGGTGTTGGAGGCGCTGCGGCTGCTTCGCTCCAAACGGACGCCGCGCTGCAACGACGCGGCAGAGCGATAACACCGCGACGGCCGTCGTGATCGCATAGGCAACCCGCATTGCCGGTATTTTCATCGCCGTCAGCCCGGCCGCGTCGAAAAGGTTGCACACGATGCCCGCGAACGATTGCTCGAACAAAGGCGAGAAGGTGTATTCGCGCAGTCATCGCGGCGATCTTCGGTAGTTCGCGCAAGTAATCGAGCCAGATAGCCGGACCCAGCGCCGCCGCCACGACCACAAACTGCACGGCGCGCGCCCAAGCGCCAGGCCGGCCAACGTTCGCCAGTCGCGGCGGAGCAGCATCCACACGGACAGCCCGACGACGAGTTGCGGCTTGACTGCCAAGAGCGCCAACACTGCGCCCGCCATAATTCGCCGGCCTTGGCGGTGTAAAGTCAATCCGCCAGTTAACACCAGCAGAAGCAGGGGCGCCAGATGGCCGATGCCGATGGCGATCCAAAGCGGCAGCAGCGCCGCCAGGGCCACAAGCACGTTGATCCGCCACTCGCGCCACCAGCGGGGTCGTGCGGTAGAAGATGATGCCGCACATGGCCAGACACGCAAATTGAATCGCCCACCATGCGGCCAGTGCGGCGGTGTAGGGCAGCCGCGACAGCGGCGACATCGCCAGGCCCATCGTCGGCGGATAAAGCGAGCGGAGCGGATCCTCGCGCATCCACGTCTGAAAATGCTTGAAGTAGTACTGGTCGTAGAGTCGCGCCGCCTCGCCGCGGGCGATGATCGTTCCGGCCGTGTAGAACTGGGAAAAGTCTCCGCCGCAGCCGCTCGTTTCCGGCCGGTGGTTGAGCGAATAGCCCTCCCACGCCGCCATCACCGCCAGCGCGGTGAGCAGACACAGCGCCATGTCACTGACGCGCCACTGCGACATGCGAAACCCTCCCATCACGACCAACCGGCACAACCGGCCCCAGCTTTCATCCGGCGCGCCGTTATAGTCTAGGTCGCGTTTTGCAGTGCGAACTTTCATTAACAAAATCGTCCGTCCTCGTGCCTGCGCAGGACCGGGGAACACGTGTCAATGGTTAATCTGTGACCTATCTTTACGAAACGAGTTACAATATCGAAAAAGACTATGGCATTCCGCATCGGCAAGCTCTTTCCCCGCGTCACGGCGCACAGCGAACGCGACCTGTTCGCCTGGGCCCTGCTGGCGGGCGTGATCCTCATGTCGCTGCTGGCCATGCCGTTCTTCTCGGGCGGCTTTTACACGGCTGATGACCTGGGGAACTTCCACCTCCCGGCGCGGGCTTACTATGCCCAGCAACTTGCCCGCGGCGAAGCCTTCGACTGGATGCCGAGCATCTTCTCCGGCTTCTACCTCACAGGCGACGGGCAGGTCGGGACCTATCATCCGGTGCATCATTTTCTCTATCGCTTCCTGCCGCTCCGCACCGCGCTGGGCTGGGAATATCTGTTGAGCTATCCACTGATGCTGTCGGGCATGTATTTCCTCCTGCGGCGGCGGATCGGGCGGCGCGACGCGGCCATGCTCGGCAGCCTGGCGTTCACGTTTTCGAGCTTCAATCTGCTGCACTTCGTGCATCCCAATGAAGTGGCGGCGGTCGCCCATATTCCCTGGCTGCTGACGATGATCGACATCGTGCTGGTCAACGCCAGGCGCTGGCGGGTGGCCCTGGCCCAGGCGTTTCTCGCCCTGCTCACCGGCTCGCAGTTGCTGCTCGGCTGTCCGCAGTTTGTCTGGTATTCGTTGCTGGCCGAGTCGTGCTTCGCGGCGTTCCTGCTCGTATCGCGGAGGTATTCGCCGCGCGAGGGCTGCGAAACGATTCCCACCTGCCGCGCGTGCATCGGTTGCCGCCGCAGTTCGCTTTCGTGCGTGGTCATCGCCAAGGCGATCGGCCTGTTAGTGGGCGCGGTGCAATTGCTGCCGACGCTGGACGCCTTGCTCCACAGCACGGTCGGCGGTGGAGACTCGCCCGACGCCGCTACGCTGCACCCGATCAACCTCGTGCAGCTCATTGCGCCGTATCTGCCGATCGACCGGGCGTTCGGCGGCAGCGCCCACGAGCTGAGCCTGTACGTCGGCGCCGTGCCATTGATGCTCGCGCTGTGGGTCTTCGCCCGCCGCGGCGAGCTCGGCGGCCTGCGGCGGCTGGCGAAAGCCGCGGCCGCATTCGGCTTGGCCGCCATCGTCCTGGCGATGGGCAGCCGGCTGGTCCCGGCCCCGCATTCGGCGCTTTGGTCGGCGTGGTTCCGCTTCTCTTGCCGCTATACGGTCTTGTTTCAGTTGGCGGTGGCCGTGCTGGCGGCGATCGGTTTCGTGCTCGTCGAGCGAGAATCGCGGGAAAAGGGAAAAATTCAGCGGCTCGTGCCGCTGATCGATATCAAAAACCCGGCCGCGGCCTTGTGGCGGCGCTACGAGGTGCTGGGCGGCACTGTGCTGGCGAGCCTGGCCGTGGCTGTGGCCGGCCTGATCCTTCAAGCAGGACACCAAGTCGCGTCGCCATCGCGGGTGATCGTCGGGCCGCTGCTCATGGGCTCGGCCGCACTGCTGGTTATCGCGGCCTCCCAGGGCATCCGCGGAGCGCTGGTCGGACTCGTGCTGTTCATGGCCGCCGACCTAGGCTATTACGGCCTGAGCTGTACGCTGGACGAATCGGCCGCTCGGGCCGACGACGTGATCGCTCAAACGGTGGCCCCACCGGTTGAAAACACGACCGCGCATGGCGCCGCCGACCGCGTCTTCGCACCTCCCGCGTACAGCGACGACACCACGCCGATCGGCAATCAGATGACGCTGGCAGGCTGGCAACGCGTTCAACGGCTGCGCGGCCATGAAGCCGCGCAAGCAGTTGGACTATTTCCAGCTTGCCGCGCTGCGGGCGTCGTCCACTCGCTGGGTCCATCGCGGACCTTCGACGGCGGGAATCGACGGCCTGGCACCATTCGATGAGGACTGGTCGCAAGTGCCCGATCCGCTGCCGCCGGCTCGGCTCGTGACGCGGGTCGTCCGTAGCGACAGCCCGGCCGCCGATCTGCAAGCGCCTCGATCTTCGCCGCGAGGCCCTCTGCGACTACTCGCTGGCCCTGCCGCCCGGCACGCCGGGCACGGCGACAATCGCGCACCGCGGCGGCGGACAGATTGACATCGATGTTTGCTGCGGTTCCCCGCAGTTGCTGGTGCTTGCCGAGAGTTATCATTCCGGCTGGCGCTGTTTCATCGACGGCGCACCGGCCGCGGCGTACCGCGTCAACGGCGACTTCATCGGCTGCGTGGTTGAGCCGGGCAACGCGGAGGTCCGCTGGGAGTTTCGCCCCGACAGCCTCCGCCGCGGGCGGCTAATGGCGCTCGTCGGCCTGGGTCTGATCGGCCTGAGTCTCTTCACCGGCGCCGCGCGGCGTGAACTGTCCTTCGTGGAAAAGATCGGTCTCAGTCACCCGTCGCGGTGAAGTTCGGCACATTCGTTTGGGAGCGAAGGGGCAATGTCTAAATCGTCCCGTCCCTCTTTCTAGGTGTGACAGATCTGGCACTATTGGCACCGCTTTGTCGCTAAAGGTCACGTGACGAGCGTGACGCCGACTAATGCCGGCTTGCTCCCAGTCTCTCCGACACCTCGTCCTCCCGGACCGCCGCCGAGCGGCCCACCAGGAGTGGAAAAAGGGTTAGCGAAAAAGGATAAGTCCAATTGTTTTTGTTTCCTCGGTCTGTCGCGGGCAACGCAATAAACTACCATTGTAATCGTTTATACTGAGATCCGCGCACCTATTCTCCTTTCTTTCCCTCGCCACTTCGACCAGGGAACTCCCATGAGATTCGCAAAAACCGCACTGCTTTTTATATCCTTAGCCCTGGCGGTCAGTTGGGCCGCGTCGCAGCCGCCTCGGCGGCGCGGGCCCGGCGGCGGGTTAGGACCAAGGCCCGCGCACCCGATGCGTGAAAGGCCCGAGAGCCTCAAGGTGGACCTGAAAGAACCGCCCGGCGGGCTGGTCAAAAATCCGCGATTCATGAAGAAGGCGGCCGATCGAAAGAGTCCGGCCGACTACAAGTTGCAGGGCGACGTTGAGTGGACCTGGTGTGGCAAGGAGGGCGAATTCACCGACGCCGGCGTGGCGCTCGACAGCGGCAAAGATTTAGACGGCGACGGCAAGCGGGCCGGCAGCGTTTTGCAAACCATCACCGACTTCCAGCGCGGGGCCGGCAAGTGGTTCCGCTTCTCGATTCGCGGTCTGGCCGAAGTGAATTTTCAGGTCAAAGACAAGGCCAGCGACCTTTTCATGCGAGCGGAGTTTTACGGCAACGGCGGCACGAACTCCTTTAACGTCGTGACGCAGGAGCTTTACCCGCTGGTAGAACTGAATCGCAAGGACATGGCCGCCAACGGAGATTACTTCAAGAATGGCGGGGCCGTCTGGTAGACCTATACGCTCGACTTCCGCCTGCCGTTCAACGAGATCAATACGCTCAAGCTGGTCGTTGGCTTCAAGAACGGCACGGCGGCGAGCGAGCGGGAATCGGAGTTTTACGTCACCGATTTCTCGCTGATCGCGATTCCGCCGCTGGCCGACGCGCCAAAAGTCGTCAAGACGGAGAAAGGCCCGATGCCGAGCCTGAAGTCGCTCGTCTCGTTGGGCGGCCGATGGTTCTATCAGCCGGAGAAGGAGATGAGCCAGCGGCCGGAGACACTCGTGGTCAACGCGAAGAACGCCGGGCGGCTCTATTACATGGACGCGGAGCTTTCCAATCCTTTCGCCCAGAACATGACCGCGTGGCTCCGCAAAGGATACCTCGACCTGAAGGGCCAACCGGTCACCAAGGACCAATTCATGCCCGACAACGTGGTCCTGGAATTCAAAGAGGGCAAAGAGTTAGAAGTTCATTCGCGGAAGCTGCCCAACCATCCGACGGCCAAGTTCCCCGACCCTTACGGCAACGGCAACCCCAACTCGATTCAGGAGACGGATCGAACGTATTATCTGCCGCTGTCGCCGGTCCGCGATGCTGAGGCCCGCGCCATGGACGAGACCAACTCGAACCGCGCTTGCCGATGGGCAGCATCGGCGTGGCCACCAACGGCGTCATGTTCTTCAATCCCTTCGACGCCGGCGGCATGGAGGCGGTCAACATCATGGACCGCTGCTGCGGACATCCCAGTCCGGGCAACGAGTACCATTACCACAAGTATCCGGTGTGCATCAAGTCGCCCTTCTCGGACGACGGACAGGGCCATTCGCCCTTGATCGGTTTCGCGCTGGATGGCTTTCCGATCTACGGTCCCTACGAGGCGAAGGGGCTGATGGCCAAGGACGACAAGGGGCACGCCCTGGACGCCTTCAACATGCACAAGGACGACCAGCGCGGCTGGCACTACCACGTGACGCCGGGCAAGTTCCCGTACATCATCGGCGGCATTGCCGGCGCGGCCGATCCGCGGAACCTGCGGCGAGGGCCGCGGGGGTAGCGGGGCCGCGCATCCGGGCCTGGTTTCCGAGGCGTCCCGTGAGAGGCGAACGCCATGGCGTAGGACGAACCCTCCATTTCACGCACCGCCCCGTATCCAGTACGCTGCCACAATCTCTCCATTACTGGGACAGCAATTCACTCGATGGTGCTTATTGCTCAAACGCACTTCCCTCCAGCCAAGAGTCTCGCGCAGCCTCTTATTGACGGTGGCACGCTGCAAATGATCGGCGCATCGAGAGTGTCGGCTACACAGTGCGTCGGGTTCAATGGCATCGCGACCGAAATGAACGCCGGTAACCCCCGTACCGGCAGCGTAAGTCATACCTGACTTGCCCGAAAAAGAAACACTACTCTCGGCCATCCGATGCGGCAGCCGGCAGTCCGATAGAAACGATAGTCGGGCTGTCACATCCGCCGTCGCCACATAAAAAGTGCTGCGACGGCGAGTGAAACCAGCAATCCGGCTGACGTTGGTTCCGGCACCGGGGAAGCCGGGTACGAGATGGAAAAGTTAAATTGATTGATGGCAAATTGCGACAGATTGGCACCGCCAGCATTCACCCCTTCAGCGGTAGCCCATGACATGCCGCCGTTGGTGAATTGGTCGTTCGCCGCAGGACCCAGCGTGAACGGCCCGCCGCTGTAGATCATGCCGCCAGTCACTACTCCAGAGCTGACGTTGGATGAAAAAGTAACGGGATCGGCTCCAGCGTTATAACCGCCTATGTCCGCCTCCATGTCCGTGCATGGACTCCCAGGGGAGCCGACGAGGCTCCCGGTAGGGCAGAAGTTCGACGGAACGCTGATTGTGAAAGTGTCAGTCGTGGTGGTGCCGTTGTCCACTTCGCTGGAGGTGACGGTCAATACCTGGCCGCCCAATGCATCGCCCGAGTAGGTGTACGTGCCGCCAACGGGGACGTTTACGGGTGCGGTTAAATATGATCCGCCATTGCTGGCACTGAACCCGACTACGGCAATGCTGAAGGTGCTACCGGGGATCACGTCATCCGGGGAGCCGGTAGGGGGCAGCAGGTTGTCCAGCGGCGTAGGGGAGACGATTGGCGCGGCGGGGAAGAGCAAAGTCCCTGCGCAGGCGGAGGAGGCAAGCGCGGCAAGCGGAAGGAATACGAAAAGGGTTTTGTGGAGTTTTGTGAGTCGCACGGCATCGCCCCGAGTACGGATGAGTTGATAATTCGCTCGTTTGAAGCACAACCAAATGTCGAGCTTATAACAGTTATGAATTTGTGTCAACGAATTTGCAGGGCGCAATTGAAAATAGTCGAACAAGTTTTCGTAAAGTGCGCGGGTGCCCATTTTTGGTGCGTGGACGCACATTGATGGGCAGCCCATCCATACAATTGCTCGTCGCCGCACAATTCGCCCAGGACCAGCGCGGACAGAAGTGTAGCCTTTGGCCCCGCGAAAGTAGCGCTAACTTCGCGGAACCTCACGAATCACCCCACGGCCAAATTCCCCGACCTTTTCGGCAACGGCAATCCCAATTCCATTCAGGAAGTTGATCGCAATTCCCGATCTACGGTCCCTACGAGGTGAAGCGGCTGATGGCCAAGGACGACAAGGGGCACGCCCTGGACGCCTTCAACATGCACAAGGACGACCAGCGCGGCTGGCACTACCACGTGACGCCGGGCAAGTTCCCCTACATCATCGGCGGCTTTGCCGGCGCGGGCCGACCCGCGGAACCTGCGGCGAGGGCCGCGGGGATAGAAGTGCGCGAGAAAGGGATAGGGGCATATAGGAAGCGGTTTGGATTGTCTACGCGCGCTGCAAGGTGGCGATCCCTCTCTCCGCGGCGTACAATGCACGTTCATGGCAAGAGCCAATCAACTGTTCAGAGAGCGGGGCAAAGATAATCATGTTAAAACTCGCCGCGTTTTATTTCTCGATTTCCGCGGCAATCGCCGGGACACTCGCGGCCGCGGCGGGCGCGGCTGCCCGCGATCCGATCCGTGCGCCGGCCAGCGACGGAGTGACAAAAGAGGTGAAATCGTACGTCGAGCTCGATCCATTGCCGGGCTACGAGCACGCGTCTGAGGCGGCCTACGAGGCTTTCCACGACTTGAAATACGGCGTCCGAATCCACTGGAGCGTTTACTCCATCGATGGCCGCGGGTCCGAGTCGTGGCCGTTTCTCAAATTGTCCAACGAAGGTAAACAGCGATACCAGCAGCTTTACAAGACTTGGAACCCGCAAGGATTCGACGCCGAGTCGTGGATGAAGTTCTTTGACCGCTGTGGCTTTCACTTGATGGCCTTCACGGCAAAACATCACGATGGCTTCTCCATGTTCGACACCAAAACCCGCGTCCGCCGACGGGTCAACTGGATAGCGCCGGGCGGCCCCAAGATCGAACCGTGCGACCTGGCTTACAGCATCATGGAATCGCCTTTCCACCGCGACGTGGTCAAGGAGCTTTGCACGGCGGCACGGGAGCACGGCATCAAGATCGATCTCTACTTCTCGCATCCCGACTGGTACGATGCCGAAATTCCGCGACCTGCCCTTCAGCCCCATCGCGGCACTGGGTAAGGAGACTGCCGGCGAGCGGACGCGAATGCTCCAGCGGCACCGGCAGCAGCTCACGGAACTGTTGTCCAATTACGGCAAGCTCGACACGGTCTGCCTCGATATCTGGATGGACAAAGAGGCCTGGCCGACGCTGCGAGAGACGATGTTCCAACTGCGGAGAATCCAGCCCGACGTGATGTTCCGCAACCGCGGCATCGGCAATTATGGCGACTATTACACGCCCGAAGCCTTCGTGCCCGGCGCAAAGAGAACGGCAATATGCCGTGGATGGTGATCTACCCGCTGGGCGGCAGTTTCTCGTATATCAAGAACGACCACTTCAAGGGGACGGCATGGATTGTCTCGAACCTGGTGGACATCGTGTCCAAGGGCGGCAATTTCATGCCCGGCATCGGGCCCGACGGCAACGGCCGCTTTGACCCGGAGGCGGTCCGCGAGTTGGAGGCGGCGGGCAAGTGGCTCGAAGTCAACGGCGAGGCGATCTACGGGACGCGCCGCGGCCCGGCCTCTTATGGAAGCAGGGTGACAACCTGCGCTTCACGCGCAGCAAGGATAGCAAGACAGTCTACGCCTTGTGCCTGAAATGGCCCGGCAAGACGCTGCAAATCGACTCGCTGCGGCCGGCGGAAGGCGCGGCGATCACGATGCTGGGCGTCCAACGGCCATTGAAATGGACTTATGACGCGGCCAAGGGACTGGTGATCAACATTCCCGAAGAACTACAGGCAGCCGGCCGGCGTCCGTGCGAATACGCCTGGGCGGTACGGATTCCGATTGGGGGCTGACGCCATCACGGCAGCGCACGATGAGTACGTCACGCGCCGCAGGCGGCAAGCTCCAGCGACTCGTCGGAGGTCTGGCTCGCCACCTGCTCCAGCGCCTGAGCACCGCCGGGGAATGGTCGCCGTCCACGCCATTGCGAAGGGCGTCGATCGCGTCGCGGGGCCCGGCGATCGTCGCATCCTGGCTCAAGAGAGAAACGTAGCTCCGCACGGTGCGGATGACTTGCGACGCCTTGGCGGAATTGGCCGGCAGGGCGGGCCGCACTTCGCCTTCGGCTTCAAGACCGCCGCCGCGGTTCTCCAGAAGCGGCAACGCCCCCGTGAGCACTCCTCCGAGGGCATGGACCAGGTCGCTGCCGTGGAACGTGTGCTCCAGGTGCTTGCCTCGCGGGGCCTGGGAAACCTCGCCTACCGCCTTGCGGATGACGCGGGCGGTGACCTCGATGTGGTCGATGTCCTGCAGCAAAGCAGCCACGCGGATGTTGTCGATTTCCTTCTCCGTGAACCGCATGCGGGCGGCAACCTGCCGGCTGATCTCGGCGATCTTCCGCGCACGGTCGCAGCGCCGCGGGTCGGCGCTGTTCAAATACTGCGCGAGGACTTCGACGACGCCCAGGTAGGCGTCGTGCAGCTCGCAAATCTTGTTCGCCCGCTCGTCGCTCAGCGTGCCGACGAGGATCGCATTGATGCCCATCACGGCCGCCCAGATCGTCAGGGCGAGCCCCACGGCCAGCGGCGCGGCAAAGACGGCGAGCGTGCTCAGATCCAGCGCCGTCACCACGGATGCGGACACTACGCAGAGCAGGGCCAGCACGCCGGCAAGATAGCGGCCGAGGAAAAAGGCCGCCAGCACGATCGGCAGGTAAAACAAGTTCAGCACGACCATTCGGTAGGGACCGACCCGATAGAGCAGACCGCAGAGGGCTACGCAGATCAGGATCAAGGCGACTTCCAGGATGCGTTGTTCGGCAGACTTCTTACGAAGCATTGGCAGGTTCCTCGTTAGGGTTTGACTGGCTTTCGCGCTTTTCAGGCGAGTGTTCGAAATCGGGCGGCTCGGCGGCCCATTCGTCGAGCAATTCCAGGGCGAGCGAGAGGTCGTCGTCGAAGCGGTTCCCGCCCGCCGCGGCGTTCTGTGCGGCGGTGGGCGCCGGCGAGGCGGCCATCGCCTCCCGTTGTGCGGCGCAATGCTTGACGACCTCGGCGAAGTCGGCCTCGATCTCCATGAAGGCCTCCACGACCACGGGATCAAAATGTTTGCCGGCGTCGTCGCGGATCATCTCGACGCACTGTTTATGCGGAATGGCGTCCTTATAGACGCGTTTCGTGGAGAGGGCGTCGTAAACGTCGGCGACGGCCACGATGCGGGCTTCCAGCGGGATCTCCTCGCCGGAGAGCCCTTCCGGGTAGCCGTTGCCGTCCCAGCGTTCGTGATGACAAAGCGCGATCTGCCGCGCCATTTGCAGGAAGTTCGATTGGCCGAGCCGCGTTTCGATGTCTTGCACGCACTTGCCGCCGATCGCCACGTGAAGCTGCATCATGAGCCGCTCCCGTTCGGCGAAGCGGCCCGGCTTCATCAAGATCGAGTCGGCAATGCCAACCTTGCCGATGTCGTGCAGCGACGAACTGATGCCGATCAGTTGCACGAATTGCGCGGAGATCTGATTGCGATAGGGCGAATTGCGGCGCAGCGCGGAGGCGAGGCGGGTGGAATAGATGGCGATTCGCTCAAGGTGGTTGCCGGTGTCCGAGTCGCGGGATTCGGCCAGTTTCGCCAGGCCGAAGATCACGGCGTCGCGGGTCCGCACCAGGTCGTTGTATCGTTGCAGCGAGACGTTTTCCGTGTGGGACTGCTTGCGGTAGTCGGCTTCGCTGGCCCGCGCGAGGATCAGCCACGCCGCGCCCGCCTGTAGCGCGACGATCCAGACGAAGCAAATCGCTCGGATGGCGCCGAGCGGTATCTTGTCTGCCGCCGCCTCACGACTTGCGGAATCGCGCGGGACGTTTTCGGCGGAAGCGCCGGTCGGACTCATCCCATTGTCCGCCGATTCGGTCGATTTCGTGGCGAAGCGGTCCGCGTACGTGACAAAGCGGAATTCGAGCCAGAGCCCCAAAGCCAGGCACGCGCTCTGCGCAAGAACCAAGACGATATATCGCCGGGCGTGCTGCTTCATGGAATGGGACGGGTCGCGAAACAACGGGCTTTGGTCTGCGGCCGCGGACCAACGCTTGTTATCCTCAAATTACATCTGCATCGAAAGAGTAGGTTAGCGGGGAATGTTGTCAATCGCGGGGCGGGTGGTAGGGGTTGTGACGAGTGGGCGGGCGCGGTCAACGAATGCGGCAGCAAACAAGCCAGCCTTGTCGCCACGACCATCGCTAGACCGCACAGATTCATCAGGAAAGGCGGCAGAATAGGTCTATTCAATCGAGAATGGACGCCCATTGACACTCAGGGCAAATCCGTGTTTTCCAACGCGGGCCATACGGAGACGGTGGCGGAAGACGCACGGGAATATTCCCAAGTACCGCGTTTCACAGAAACTGATGCGGCAGCACGCGGGCCACGAACTTCACGCCGATCACCACGGCACAGAGGGCCACAACGAGCGGGTACAAGTATGGCCACCACGTTTCCGCCGCGCTATCGTCCGATTCACTAGGCGCTAGCGTGCCGAGCAACCGGTCGAAAATCCATGCCGCGTAAATCGCCGCTGCGGGCGGCGCAAGCCAAAGCAATTCGGCCGCACAGATCGCTCCCATCAGGGCGAACATCTCGGCGAGAATAGCCCGCACCGTCGGGAAAGGAGACAGTTCCAATTTCGCTTCCCCGCCGCGCAGGAGCTTTGCGAAATTCGGGAACGTCCCCGCGTAGATCGGCACGGAAAGCAATAGCAGCACGATCCCGCTGACGGGCACGACGTTGCGGCAGCTTGTCGTCGGCCCAAGAATCCAGCAGGCGGCCGCCAGGATCGCTCCGCCGGCAGCGGCGCGAAAGACTGGATGTCCCAGGAACTGGGGCAAGACGCGACGCCGCTCGCGCTGATGGCGATGAAGCTGCCAGGCCAACGCATAGAGCGCCAATTGCCCGGCCAGCGCCGTCAAGTGCCAACCGTCCCGCAGCCAGTTCAGTCCGTCGGCGCAGGCCTTGGGCGGCGAAGAACAGGAGCGGATACGCCAGAATCCGCACCGCGCGGGGCAGCTCCTCGCCGCCGATGATATTCGGATTGTTCCAGCGAAAGCCGTCGCCCGCATACGGCAATGGCCGCCGCCAGGGGAAGAGGCACGGCACTCGCCGCCGATAGTCGGGATACTCTTCCGGGAACTTCTCGGTCAGAAAGCGTTCCTCCCCGCGAATCACCGGAATATAAATCGCCAGCCACCAGACGGGCAGGACGATCATCAGCGGCAGCCAGCCGGCCATGACGACCAACGCGAAATCGATCAGGGCGTTGGCCAGGTAAAACGGGTGCCGCACGAAGCGATACGGGCCGATCTTGGCCACCACGCGATTCTGCCGCAAACAGCCCTTGGCCCATGTGTGGAGGCAAACTCCCGCGAACAAGAGCGGCAACCCGGCCAGTATCGACCGGGCCGTTGTTGACCGGAAATAGAGCGTTCCGGCGGCTACGGCCACGGCTACGACGTAGAACCTCAATCCACCTCGATTCAAGGGCGACTTCATGTCTTGGAGTCCCTAACAAAACCGATACTGGGGCAGTTTCAGTCGTGCCGGTTGATCGGTTCCGATAGAGGCCCCTGAACAGTATAGCCGACCCGCCTTGGGATAGAAGACCGCGCTAGTGAAGTGTCTCACGCTGGTTGTGATTTATGGCTGGCCCGCCGACTGACCGCCGGACAGGTCTCGCGAATAATGCTTGCGGTACTCGCGGGGCGTCATGCCGAAATAGCGGCGAAATTCCCGCGAAAAGTGGCTTTGGTCCACAAAACCGCAATTGGCGGCCACGACCGACAGCGATTGATTGCTGGAAACCAAGGCATGGCTCGCCATCCGCAACCGCAGCTTGCGCAGGTAAACTTGCGGAGTGAGGTGGAAGCTATTCAAAAACTTGCGCTCGAACGACCGTTGCGACATGTGCGCCAGCCGCGCCAACTGCTCGTTGGTGATCGGCGTCTCGTGGTGGTCGCGCATGTACGTCAGCACCGAGCCGAACTCGGTCGTCTTCGTGGTGCCCGCCTCGGACCTGTCCAACGGCCGCGTAATGCCGGCGGTGCCGACGACCGTCCCGTCCTTTCCCATCAGGGGAATCTTGTTCGTCACGTGCCAGACGTTCGTCCCGTCGGGCATTCGGTTCATTTCGATGCGGTCGACGATGCGATTGCCGGCCAGTACGTACTCGTCGTCCAGGTGATATTGATCGGCCAGAAAAGCCGGAAACAACTCGTGGACCGTCTTGCCCAACAGGCTTTTGCCCGTCGGATCGTTGGGCGAATAGAGCAAAAGATTGGTGCGGTTGGCCCAGCAGATGCGGTGCTCGCGGTCCTTGATCCACACCCGAACGTCGTCAAGACAATTGAACAGTTCGGCTAGTTGCAGTACGTGCGATTCCGGTAGCATTTCCACTCCAATCGGCCGGCGAGATAACAGCTCTCACCAACACCATACCGCAGCGGAAGGAAACTTGCCAGATGGGCGGTGTGCGGCAAGATTCGATTGCGGCCAAATAAAAGCCCGAAGCGCAAGCGAGAAGGGCAAATGGCCCCTCTCGCTCCGCCGAGAGGCCGGCCGTTCCCTCGCCGGCCGCCACGCGCAGCGATGTCGGGAGAGGGCAGGGTGAAGGCACGTTGTTCCCCTCGCCCACCGGGAGAGGGCCAGGGTGGCCTGATAAAAAGTTGCTTGATTTCGGCAATTGGACTTGATTTGAAAGAAAAAAACTGTTGCGCTTCTTTCTGTGAAGTTATTCCAGACCGAACGCCTAGAAGCGAAGGACGCAACAGTGGTGTCATTATGGTCGAAGTTTGGATCGCAGTGCAAGTCCCGTTTATCCGCCATTGCCAGAAGTTGTTTTCTGGGGCGTGCCCGTTGGCGAGAGAAGTTCAAGGAAGCACGTGAAGCTTTGGAGCAATTGCGCGAAGCTGGCGAAGTCCGAGGCGGGGCGGGTGGAAGTGGAACAAGAGAGGATGAAACTGCGCCAGCGGGTGTGTGAATTGGAAAATCAGCTTGCTCAACCCCAACCGGTGACGTTGCCGCTGGGAAAGCCGCCGCGGGGTCTTCAATACGGAGCCGGCCTGATTGCGTTGTGCGTCAATCTTGCACGCCAGATTGGCCTTCGACCGACACGACGAACCCTGGAGGTCGTATTCGACTGGCTCGATGTGGCGGTAGAGATTCCGCGTTACCAAACGATTCGTCTGTGGATGCAGAGGATCGGCTTGGATCGCATGGACCACGCGAAAAAAGTTCCCGGCGGAATTTGGCTGACGGATCACACCAATCAAATCGGCAAGGAAAAGGTGCTGGTGATGTTGAGGGTTCCTGAGGCCAGATTGCGGCGTCGCGGAACCCCGCTACGCCATCGGGACGTGGAGGTTCTGGCGGTGCGGCCCGGCGAAGCGTGGAAATGCGAGGACGTGGCGAAGGTCTATCAGGAAACGGCCGAGCATTATGGGATGCCCAGGGCGATCGAGTCGGATGGGGCCGTGGAGTTACGAGATCCCGCCGAGGACCTGAGAAAAGCGGGAAAAAAGCCCTTGGTGATCCGCGATCCCAAACACTTCCTGGCGAACCAATTCGAGAGATTATTGAAGCAAGACGCCGATTATGAAGCGTTCGTCAAACAAATCGGTGGGATGCGTTGCGCTTTACAGCAAACTGAGCTGGCGCACTTCCTCCCGCCAGGTTTCAAGATGAAGGCCCGCTTCATGAATCTGGCGCCGACGCTGAATTGGGCTTCCGCGATTCTGTGGCACTTGAATCATCCCGAATCCCGAAGCCGCGAGGGGATCAAGGAATGTCGTATGACAGAAAAGCTGGGTGGCTGCGAGACTTCGCGCCGTGCATCCAATCGTGGCAAGAGTGTCAAGAGGTCATTGCCACGGCGCTGACGTTCATCAACCAACGAGGTATCTTTCGCGGGGCGGCGAAGCAGTTTCACGCGCTGGGCGCCCCTCTTGTACATCATTCCCTGAGCCGGCAGCTCTTCCAGACTACGATAGCGTTTTTGCGCAAGCACGAACGAAAACTACGGCCGAACGAGTGTTTGCCGATGAGCACCGAGATTCTGGAATCCAGTTTCGCACTCTACAAACAACTGGAAAAGCAACACTCCAAAAGCGGATTCACAGGCTTGTTGTTGGCCTATCCCACATTGCTTCGGCCTACGACGCCCGAAGAAGTGACGGCCAGCTTGAAACGGATCAAGACTGTCGATGTGAACCAATGGATTGCAACGTACTTACCAAACACGGTCGCCTCCAAACGCCAACTTATGTTCCGGGAAGCAAAAGCCAGACCCTCTGGAGGCGCAACGTCAGCCCGCGCAGCAGCTTAGAAGCTTTTATCAGGCCAGGGCCAGGGTGAGGGCGATTTTCCTCCGGCCCCGTAGGTCCCTTCTGCCGGAAGGGACTTTTGTTTTGCACTTGGGTGGCACGACCCTGAGCTTCCGGCGAAGGGCGTGTGGCGGCCGGTATCTCATCTCGCTCCGCCGAGATGCCCTTGTCCTTCTCCCCGTCTGCTGTGGCTCGCGCCGCCCGCGGCGGCGATCTACGCGGCATGGATTTTCGACCGGCTGCTTGGCACGGCGGCGCCGAGTTAGTCGGGCGAAGGCGCGGCTGCGGTGACTGGCTTGAAGTGATTCCGGAGGAGTCAAAGCCATTAGCCCCGGATCGCGCAGCGCATCCGGGTGTCAGTGGTGCTTA